>JABSOZ010000009.1 GCA_013215295.1 Colwellia sp. | reverse complement strand
CACATCCATGTGATCATGACATTGCCTGCATGGATGCAGGTACTTAGCTTTTGTCTGGAACTAAAAAGCTGACCGTTCGTCCTGAACATAAAAAAACCGCATTAAAGCGGTTTTTTATGGTTTCGATAATGAGTTTTATCCCATTAAGGTATAGCTCAATAACTTAAAGTTTATCTGCGTTATCAGCTAAGTAAGCTGCAACACCTTCTGGAGAAGCTGTCATACCTTTATCACCTTTGTTCCAGCCAGCTGGACAAACTTCACCATGTTCTTGATGGAATTGTAATGCATCAACCATACGGAGCATTTCATCAACATCACGACCTAAAGGTAAATCGTTAATAACTTGGTGACGTACATTACCTTCTTCATCAATTAAGAAAGAACCACGAAATGCAACACCAGCTTCAGGATGTTCAACATCGTACGCTTTACAAATTTCATGTTTAGTATCAGCAACTAAAGTAAATTGAACTGGACCAATACCACCTTCATTTACTGGAGTATTACGCCATGCGTTATGTGAAAATTGTGAATCGATAGAAACACCGATAACTTCAACACCACGGTTTTTAAATTCTTCCATACGATGATCAAAAGCTAAAAGCTCTGATGGACATACAAAAGTAAAATCTAACGGGTAGAAAAACACTACGGCTTTTTTACCTTTAATTACTTCTGACAACGTAAAGCTATCTACGATTTCGCCAGTGCCTAAAACAGCTGCTGCTGTAAAATCTGGTGCTGAACGACCAACTAATACACTCATTTCATTCTCCAATATTATTATTAAATAGATTTAAACCAAAAAACTGATGTACACCTATTATTGAGACAATAAGGTGTTTTTCAACTTATTTTCATCGTTTTTGATAAAAAAGTTAAATCCATCAGTTTTTTATTATCGATTAAGCTTTTTCTTCAGAATTATTTTTTTCAGCGGATTCTTTGATCAAGGTTTGTAATTCACCTTGTTGAAACATTTCCATAATAATATCACAGCCGCCCACTAATTCACCATCAACCCACAATTGTGGAAATGTTGGCCAATCAGCATATTTTGGTAATTCAGCGCGAATATCTGGATTTTGAAGAATATCAACGTAAGCAAACTTTTCACCACATTGCATTAATGCTTGTGATGCTTGAGACGAAAAACCACAGCTTGGTAATTTAGGTGAGCCTTTCATAAATAATAAGATGCTGTTATCTGAAATCTGTTCTTTAATACGTTCAATAGTGTCCATGGAATACCTCTAAATACGACCGAAACAATGTCGACCTTTAATATAAAATTTAATGTTCATTGCTTTGATCAATGGAGTCAGTACTAAATTAATCAAGGCAATAAAGACTAAAATGCATTATTTAGTCTTATAAGTAATAACAAGCTTGATATTTACAGTGGCAAAACCTATATAAGTGAGTACACTATGCAAGCTTGAATAATACTTGACTAGTTTACTAGGTTTTAACTGAGTTTTAAATAAGAGCAAACAATTTCTTTATTTTTGCGCAAAAATAAATTTGTATAACCCATTTCTGGAGAAAATAATGGCTATTGAATTACCAGCATTACCCTATGCACAAGATGCACTTGTACCACACATTTCAGCTGAAACTCTTGAGTTTCACTACGGTAAGCATCACAACACCTATGTTGTAAAACTTAATGGATTAATTGAAGGTACTGAATTTGAAGGAAAGTCTTTAGAAGACATCGTAAAAACTTCATCTGCAGGTGTTTTCAATAATGCCGCACAAATTTGGAATCATACATTCTATTGGAACAGCTTAAGCCCAACTGGCGGCGGTGAACCAACAGGTGCTTTAGCTGACGCGATTAATGCAAGCTTCGGTTCTTACGCAGAATTTAAAGAAAAATTTACTGCTAGTGCAATCAACAACTTTGGTTCAAGCTGGACTTGGTTAGTTAAAAACGCTGATGGTAGTCTTGCTATTGTTAACACATCAAATGCAGCAACACCGTTAACTGACGATAGCGTTACACCGTTGTTAACAGTAGATTTATGGGAACATGCCTACTACATTGATTACCGTAACCTTCGCCCAAGCTACATGGCTGGTTTTTGGGCATTAGCTAACTGGGATTTTGCTTCTGCAAATTTCGCTTAGTTTTAAGTAGTTAATACAGAGTTTTAACGCGTATTCATAAACCAGAGTCTATACTCTGGTTTTTTTATGCTTAAAATTTATTAATAAATTTTTCTTTATTTATCAACACAAAAGGCTTTTTTGACACCTGTTTGTAACAATTAAAATTTTAATTATTCTCATACCTTAAAAAATACCGTCTAAACTTAAAAGTAGACATTCACATTTCAATTGAAGATACCAAAGTAATTGAAATAGGTAACGAAAGTTTCTCGGTCTTATTTGAGTGAGTTAAACAATATCGATATTTTTCACGATTAGTTTTTACTCATCTGCAAATTTTTTCTTCAAGGAGGCAGTTATGAGTATTTTTCAACATTTTCAGTCACGCTACGATGAAGCTCAAGAAGAGAGCTTTAGTATTCAAGATTTCCTAAGTATTTGTCAAAAAGACAAACTTGCTTACGCAACTGCCTCAGAGCGATTATTACTCGCTATAGGTGAACCAGAGATGATAGACACCTCTGCTGAACCTTCTTTAAGCCGTATTTTCTCTAACCGTGTTATTGCTCGTTACCCTGCTTTTAAAGACTTTTATGGAATGGAGGATGCTGTAGAGCAAATTGTTGCCTACCTTAAACATGCTTCTCAGGGTCTAGAAGAGCAAAAGCAAATTCTCTATTTATTAGGTCCTGTCGGGGGTGGAAAATCTTCATTAGCAGAAAAATTAAAAGCATTAATGCAAAAAGAGCCTATTTACGTGCTCAGTGCTGATGGTGTAAGAAGTCCGGTAAACGATCACCCTTTTTGTTTATTCGATGCCAATGCTGATGGAAAAATATTAAAGAAGGAATACAAAATCCCTGAACGCTATTTAAATACCATCATGTCACCATGGGTAGCTAAAAGACTCCATGAATTTAAAGGTGATATTGCCAAGTTTGAAGTGGTCAAACTATACCCATCTATCCTAGATCAGATAGCCATCGCAAAAACAGAACCGGGTGACGATAACAATCAAGATATTTCAGCCCTGGTGGGTAAAGTTGATATTCGACAGTTAGAACATTTCTCACAAAATGATCCTGATGCTTATAGTTATTCAGGCGCATTATGTCGTGCCAATCAAGGCATGATGGAGTTTGTTGAAATGTTCAAAGCCCCCATTAAAGTATTACATCCTTTATTAACTGCCACACAAGAAGGAAACTATAATTCCACAGAAGGTCTATCTGCCCTGCCCTTCAACGGAATTATCCTCGCCCATTCTAATGAATCTGAATGGCAAACTTTCAGAAATAACAAAAATAACGAAGCATTTTTAGACCGTGTATATATTGTTAAAGTCCCTTACTGTATGCGTGTTTCAGAGGAAGTTAAGATTTATGAAAAATTACTGCAAAACAGTGAATTAAAAAATGCACATTGCGCACCAGACACGCTTGAAACCTTAGCACAATTTTCTGTACTCTCTCGTTTAAAAGACCCTGAAAATTCAAGTATATATTCCAAGATGCGTGTTTACGACGGAGAAAGTTTAAAAGACACAGACCCCAAAGCAAAATCCTATCAAGAATACCGTGATTATGCGGGTATGGATGAAGGAATGTCAGGTCTTTCAACACGCTTTGCTTTCAAAATATTATCACGAGTATTTAACTTTGACCATTTAGAGATAGCTGCGAATCCAGTGCACCTATTTTATGTACTTGAGCAACAAATTGAGCGAGAGCAATTACCTAAAGATACAGCCGAACGGTATTTAGAGTTCATAAAAGGTTATTTATCTGCCCAGTATATAGAGTTTATTGGGAAAGAAATTCAAACCGCTTATTTAGAGTCATATTCGGAATACGGACAAAATATTTTTGATCGTTATGTTACTTATGCCGATTTTTGGATACAAGACCAAGAATATCGCGATGCGGAAACAGGTCAACTCTTTGACAGAGAAGCATTAAATAATGAATTAGAAAAAATTGAGAAGCCTGCAGGTATTAGTAACCCTAAAGATTTCCGCAATGAAATTGTCAATTTTGTTTTACGAGCAAAAGCAAATAACAATGGTAAAAATCCAAATTGGACAAGCTACGAGAAACTACGCACGGTTATTGAGAAAAAAATGTTTTCAAATACTGAAGACTTATTACCGGTTATTTCCTTTAATACAAAAACGTCGAATGACGATCAACAAAAACACGACGATTTTATTGATCGTATGATGGATAAAGGTTATACAAAAAAACAAGTTCGCTTGTTGTCAGAATGGTATTTACGGGTAAGAAAATCTTCTTAAGTTTTACTTTATTGTTTTTAGAAAAAAGCCAATAAAGTAAGGAGAAAATCATGGCGAATTTTATTGATAGGCGTTTAAACAGCAAAAACAAAAGCACGGTTAATCGTCAACGCTTTATTAGACGTTACAAAAGCCAAATCAAAAAGTCAGTTGAACAAGCAATTAATAAACGTGGTGTAACTGATGTTGACCGTGGTGAAAATATTACGATCACTAAAAAAGACTTATCTGAGCCCGTTTTTCACCAAGATAAAGGCGGTGTTAAAGATCGAGTGCACCCGGGTAATGATCAATTTGTAACCGGCGATCAAATAAAACGTCCTCCACAACAGCAAGGCCAAGGCAGTGGTCAAGGAGATGCGAGTAACTCTGGTGAAGGTGATGATGATTTTATTTTCTCAATTTCTAAAGATGAATATTTAAATTTACTCTTTGAAGACCTTGAGTTACCAAATTTAGAAAAAAACCAGTTAGATAAATTAATCGATTATAAGACAGTACGCTCAGGTTATTGTGCTGAAGGTGTAGCCTCAAATATAGATATTGTAAAATCGTTACAAGGATCTATTGCGAGACGTATTGCCATGACCTCTAACAAACGTAAAGAGTTGAAAATACTTGAGAGTGAATTAACCGCATTAATTGATGATAAACATGAACATATACAAGAAATTAAAAATATTAAAGATAAGATAAAAATCCTAGAAAATAAAATAGCAAAGGTTCCCTTTATAGATACTTTTGACTTACGTTTTAGGAACTTTGCTAAACAAGCAGTTCCTACGTCAAAGGCTGTCATGTTTTGTCTAATGGATGTATCTGGCTCAATGGATCAAGCGACTAAAGATATTGCCAAGCGATTCTATATCTTATTATATTTGTTTTTAACACGAACCTATAAAACGATTGATGTTGTTTATATTCGCCATCATACCCAAGCAAAAGAAGTAGATGAGCAAGAGTTTTTTTATTCACAAGAAACTGGCGGAACCATTGCTTCAAGTGCACTAGAGTTAATGGTTAAGATCATGGAAGAACGTTATAAAGAAAGCGAGTGGAATATTTACGCCGCGCAGGCCTCTGACGGTGATAACTGGGCTGATGATTCTCCTCGTTGTAAAAAATTATTAACTGAGCGCATTTTGCCTAAAGCACGCTATTTTAGTTACATTGAAATAACGCAACGACCTCATCAAACACTTTGGCAGCAATATAAAAAAGTTAGCTTATCTACAGAACACTTTGCAATGCAACATATAGAAACTGTTGAAGATATTTATCCCGTGTTCAGAGAGCTTTTCAAAAAGAACAGCAAAAGAGCAGCCTGAGTTATCAATGGAAAGGATGTTAATGATGGAAAAACGTGAACCATTAAGTGATCAATGTGACTGGAATTTTGATCTGCTTAACCAATATCAAACTGAAATTGATAGAGTCGCTAAACATTACCGTTTGGATACATACACTAATCAAATTGAAGTTATAACCGCAGAACAAATGATGGATGCGTACGCAAGTGTAGGTATGCCTATTGGTTATAACCACTGGACATTTGGTAAAAAGTTTATACAAACAGAGCAAAATTATAAACGCGGTCAAATGGGGTTAGCCTATGAAATAGTTATTAATTCTGACCCTTGTATTTCATACTTGATGGAAGAAAATTCCATGTCGATGCAAGCTCTGGTAATGGCACACGCATGTTATGGGCACAACTCATTCTTTAAAAGTAACTATTTATTCAAATCTTGGACAGATGCTAGCTCAATCATTGATTATTTATTATTTGCTAAGAACTATATTAGTGAATGTGAACAAAAATTTGGTATTAGTGAAGTTGAGTCTTGCCTAGACGCTTGTCATGCACTAATGAACCACGGTGTTGACCGATATAAACGGCCGCAAAAAATTTCATTAGAAGAGGAACTAAAGCGTCAAAAAGATCGTGAGGAATATTTGCAATCACAGGTAAATACATTGTGGCGAACATTACCTAAAAACAATGATGGTCTTGAACATAAAAAGCCTACTTTTCCTAGTGAACCACAAGAAAATATATTATATTTTATTGAGAAAAATGCGCCGTTATTAAAACCATGGCAACGAGAAATCGTTCGAATTGTGCGTAAAGTTTCACAATATTTTTATCCCCAAAAACAAACTCAAGTCATGAATGAAGGCTGGGCATGCTTTTGGCATTACACTATTTTAAACCATCTTTATGATGAAGGTTTAGTGACAGATAATTTCATGTTGGAGTTTTTACATAACCATACCAACGTTGTCGCTCAGCCTGATTACAATAGCCCACACTATTCTGGTATCAATCCATACGCATTGGGTTTTAATATGTTTATTGATATTAGAAGAATATGCGAACATCCAACTGAAGAAGATAAATTATGGTTTCCAGAAATAGCCGGCAGCAATTGGTTAGATACTTTGCATTTTGCGATGGAAAATTTCAAAGATGAAAGCTTTATTAGCCAGTATTTGTCGCCAAAGTTAATGCGAGATTTTAAATTATTCTATTTACACGACGATGACCAAGAGAGCTTCATTGAGGTTGCTGCCATCCACAATGAAAGTGGCTACAAAAAAGTAAGATCAGCATTATCTGAACAATATAATTTAAGTAATATAGAAGTCAACATTCAGGTCATTAATGCGGAAGTTGATGGTGACAGATCGTTAACCTTAAAATATACACCTCATCAAAATGTGCCTCTTGCAGGTTCAAAAAACGAAGTAATAAAACATTTATATTCGCTATGGCAGTTTGATGTGAGATTAGTGCAAGATAATGAGCAGGGTGAAGAAGAGATTATAGCTAGGTGTCCAGAAAAAGAATGTGATTTAGAGACAAAAAAGGCAAGTTAAACCTTACCTTTTATAGAGAGCAATAAGTGTTAATCACTCATATTCTTATTCTACTAGTTCTTTTAATACATCGTCTTTAAGTTCTAACCAAAGTTTACCTGACTCAACACCATATTTACGAACGGTAAAAACAGATTCATCAAATTTATTTTCGCTGGCTAACTCGATTAATTTTTTATAATAAATACGTGAAATTTCTCGTCCTTTCGGGTGAGAAAAGTATAACGTTCCAAGACGAGAATAAAGTCCTTTAAATCCATTAAGAATTAATAAATAAATTGAATTACCTGAAGCAACGACTAATTCTTTATTTAAGCGATAATCAAATTCAGCAAAGGCTTCACCATTGTCTTCAATATCTTCATATGCTTTTATCAATTCAATGGCTTTAGCTGGATTATTTTTAATCGCTGCACGAACATAAATGGCACTAATATTTGTACGGGCAGACATTAAATTATCAACTAAATCAGGAATTCCTTCTTGGTCAAGCTGTGCTAAAGTTTCCAAGATATTTAAACTTGACGTTTCCCAAAAATCATTCACTTGGGTAGGTTTACCATGTCGAATAGTCAACCAACCGTCGCGAGCTAATCGCTGTAAAACTTCTCGTAACGTTGTTCGTGTAACGCCAATAAGTTCAGATAACTCTCGTTCAGCCGGCAAAATTGACCCCGGAGGAAAACCACCGTTCCAAATTGACTCAACAATATATTGCTCTGCAAACCCTGCTGGGCTATGTGCTTTAATAACCATAATATTCCACGTTACGTCTAAAATTTAACTATCGACTGATTGTACCAGAACGTGTATTTGACACAAGTGTATAATAAACGGCTGAGATCCGATCTCCACCACTTCAGATGTGATTATGAGACAACCTGTGATTCTAGTAACAATCAGAGGGATAATATTTCCACTTCAATCTTTTCGATTATTTGAAACGACGCGAACATCCGGCTATTTCCCGAATTTGTTGAGCTGCACGTATTAGCCATCCTTTGGGTTAAGTGGAGTATTTAATATTAACTGATAGAAACCTAAATCAAGCCAACGACCAAATTTAAAAGCTGCCTCATTAATGGTGCCCGAATGCACAAAGCCTAGTTTTTCATGAAGTACTCTACTGCCAATATTTGAGATATCTAGTCCTGCAATCATCGTATGGTATTGTTGCTGCTTTGCTATACCTATCAGTTCTTCCAATAACTTTTTACCAATGCCTTTGCCACGATGTTCACAATGGATATAAACTGAGTGCTCTACAGAATACTTATAAGCTGGCCATGCTCTAAAAGTATCATATGAAGCAAACCCCATTAACAGTCCATTTGTGTCTACAATGCCAATGATAGGAAAATTGCCCTTTTCCTTATTTGAAAACCAACTCGCCATACTTTCAATTTTACGAGGTTCATAATCATAAAGCGCTGTCGAATTCATAATCACTTCATTTAATATTTCAAGTATTGCTATTGAATGAGATTCATATGTACAAGTTACAAAGTCCATTGAGTTATCCTAGATACCTTACACCTCATAATGAGGCAAAATTATTGGTTAAAATGTTGAACATGAAAAAAGAAGACATCTGTTCGATTATCTTTCAATTAACTTAGGTTGCATAGATTACTAAGTCAGCATGTTTTTTATAGTTATATTGTTCTGTTTGGCTCATTCGGGCGTTGTTGTTTTTGCCAAGCAGACGTAACTTTCACTTCAACACGAGAGGGTGTTAGTGTTTCAAGCCCTCGAATAATATCAGCCGCACGTTCAGCAACCATTATGGTTGGCGCATTTAGATTACCGTTAGGAATGGTCGGAAAAATTGACGAATCAACAACACGTAATCCTTCTATACCGTGTACTTTAGTATCTGAATCGACAACGGCCATTTCATCTGAGCCCATTTTACATGAACAAGATGGATGATAAGCACTTTCAGAAAATTGCCGAATAAATGCATCTATTTCATCATCACTTTTAACATCAATACCAGGCTGAATTTCTTCGCCTCGGTAATCATCTAGAGCACTCTGGTGAATAATTTCTCGAGTGAGGCGAACACATGCACGAAAACCTTCACGGTCATCTTCGTGCTCAAGGTAATTGAAACGAATTTCAGGGTGTACTTTGGGATCCGTTGATATCGCTTTAACAAATCCCCTACTTTTCGGTTTATTATGACCAATATGAACTTGAAATCCGTGACCTGCAAAGGCTTCTTTTCCATCGTAACGCATTGCTGCCGGTAAAAAGTGGTATTGTAAGTCGGGCCATTCAACATTAGCTTTAGAACGGATAAAACCGCACGACTCAAAGTGATTTGTTGCGCCTAATCCTTTTTTTGTAAAGAACCAGCGACTGCCGATCAAAAACTTATCCCACAAGCCTAACTTGCCGTTAAGCGAAATGGGTTGTTTGCACGTAAATTGAAAGTAAAACTCCAGATGGTCTTGCAAGTTTTGACCAACACCGGGTAATTCATGTTTAACCTCAATACCCGCCTCTTCAAGATCTTTTCTAGCACCGATACCTGACAATTGTAAAAGATGAGGTGATCCAATAGGCCCTGCTGATAAAACAACGTCTTTTTCTACACTTACGTCGAAAACTTTGCCTTTACGTTCATAACGTACACCAACGGTTTTTTTCCCTTTGAGTAAAACCTTAAGTACTAAAGCATGGGTTATTACGGTTAAATTACTACGCGTCATCGCTGGGCGAAGATAGGCATTAGCGGTAGAGCTTCGCACACCATTCTTAACCGTCATGTGCATAGGACCAAACCCTTCCTGTGCAGCGGCGTTGTAATCATCTGTGGCAAAATACCCCGCTTCAACACCGGCATCAACAAACGCTTGATACAAGGGGTTCTTCATATTATTGCCATTATTTACCCCTAATGGTCCGCTTTTGCCGCGGTATTCGTTACCAGCAAAAGCCCACGTTTCAGCTTTTATAAAGTAGGGTAAACAATGGGCATAATCCCAATTATTTGCCCCTTTTTCTTGCCATTCATCGAAATCTCTCGCATGACCACGAACATAAACCATGCCATTAATAGATGACGATCCTCCTAAAACTTTACCTCTAGGACAATGCATTCGTCGTTCATTAAGATATGGTTCAGGTTGGGTTTCAAATTGCCATGCGTATTTTTTGCTATTCATTGGGATTGACAGTGCTGTAGGCATTTGAATAAAAATACTTTTATCACTGCCACCCGTTTCAAGTAACAATACGCGATTATTAACGTCTTCAGTTAAACGGTTAGCGAGAACACAGCCCGCAGAGCCAGCACCAATAATAATGTAATCAAATTTATCGCTGTTCATATAAAATCTTATCGTTATTTTTATCGCTAATCATTTGAACTTTTGAAACTTTATATTATTATTTTTAAAAAGGACTATCAAGTGGCTGTAAACCAACATATACCGCTTTGATTTGAGTGTAATAGTTAAGGGTGACAAGGCCATTTTCACGTCCGATACCTGATTGCTTATATCCGCCCACAGGCATTTGAACAGGAGAGCTACCAAAACTGTTTATCCAGCAAATCCCCGCTTCTATTTGATGGGTAACTCGATGTGCACGTGTAATGTCTTGGGTAAAAACACCCGCTGCCAAGCCAAATTCAGTCGCGTTGGCTCTAGCCACCACTTCATCTTCATCAGTAAATGTTAGCACCGACATTACGGGACCGAAAATCTCTTCACGGCAAATGGTCATATCATCAGTGCAATCAGAAAAAATAGTCGGCGCTACAAAGTAACCATCAGGTGCATTTTTTGGTTGCAGCTTTGTGCCACCATGAAGCAATGTTGCACCTTCTTTAATTCCCACCTTGATGTAGTCTAAAACTAGGTTTACGTGTTTTAACGATATCAGGGCACCAAAATTAGTCGCAGGATCCATGGGGTCACCCACTACAATATTATCGCGAGTACGTTCGAGTAGTTTGTCAATAAAAGTTGAATACACGGATTCTTGAACGAATACGCGTGTGCCATTGGTACAAACTTCACCTTGAGTATAGAAGTTGCCTAACATTGCGGCAGACACTGCATTGTCGATATCTGCATCTTCAAAAATGATCAACGGTGACTTCCCGCCGAGCTCCATCGTTACATCTTTAAGGGTCGAAGCTGCTGCTGCCATTACTTTTTTGCCCGTATCTACTTCACCCGTAAAGGAAACTTTAGCAATATCTTCGTGATGAGTTAGCCAAGCCCCTACTTCACCCGCCCCTTGAATAACATTAAATACGCCATCAGGAATACCTGCTTCGGTAAAAATTTCAGCCAGTTTTAAGGCCCCTAATGGTGTTTCTTCCGATGGTTTAAATATCATCGAATTACCACAAGCGAGAGCAGGAGCAGCTTTCCAACAAGCTATTTGAAGTGGGTAATTCCAAGCACCAATACCAGCACAAATACCGAGAGGCTCACGACGAGTGTAATAAAAGTCACCTTCAACTTCTTGTTGATTACCTTCAATACCAGGAGCCAAACCAGCAAAGAATTCGATAGAATCAGCACCCGACTCGACATCAACCACACAAGCTTCTTGCCACGGTTTACCGGTATCAAGTACTTCAATTTCTGCCAATTCATCATTACGTTCTCGTAACAAAGCTACCGCTTTAAGTAAAATTCTGCTTCGCTGTGTGGCGCTCATTGCAGACCAAGTTGCAAAACCGCGACGAGCACTTGAGATCGCTGCTTGTTTAATAACTTCATCAGCAACTTCAACTTGATAGATGACTTTACCCGTTGCGGGGTTAATCACATCGAAAGTTTCACCATTTTCATTGGCCATATAGGCACCATCGATAAAATTTTTATAACGTAATAATGACAACTGATTTCTCCGTACTGCTTAAGCAAATCGTCTATAACTTTTTAGGTAACTGTACAGTCTTTGTCAATAATAATTAAGGGCTGAGAATTAAAGACCATGGAATTAATGCGCGATTGTAACCAATAAAACATCAATCACGGTAAATAATGAAACAAAGCAAAAGCATTTATCCATCGGTAAAAGAAAAGCTTGATTTGCAAACAATATACTTAAGCATACGATCAACTATTACGGGTATATCATAAACATTGGTACCTGAATTCGAAGCGACCGAGACAGAGACAGAGACAGAGACAGAGACAAAAATATCGCAGTCTTTAATCTCAACTCTTTGTCGCACGTAATAATCATTTATATCATCAAAATAATTATCGGTTAAAGGTACAGGTACAACATAGTAATTATCTTCAATATGAGCTTTACCTAGTGAGCCGACAATTTCTCGTTCCAGTGAAAAGCCTGCATTTTATCTAAGTAATTCAACCTGAAACTTATTTAAGCTTCAGTGCTTGAATTTTTACCTGACTTTCAATATTTTATAAAACCTGATGAAAGGCAAAAATAGTTTGTCGTATTCACAATGACACTAACATACCATTTACTCATAATGCAGGGTAAAAAACCTACTGATAAAAATGAGCATGCTAAACAAACAAAAAACGGCTTCTTTTGTACCTATTTTAGTTGGTAACAAATCACTATTTAAGAAGCCTACTTCCATGATATTAATGTGAAATTATATCTAACTGGGCAATATAACCTTTATGAACGGGTTCTTTTTTTATCTAACCAGTAGGCAATAATAGCAAAAACACAATAAGCGATAATAGCTGATATTGCCGTACTTAACGGAGTATCTTCAACAGACAGAGGTCCAAAAATATTAATAACGTTAAGGCCCAATAACACAATTACAAATATTGTCATGCCATAACGAGAAATACCTGTGTCATTAATACCCGATTCATGGGTAGTCTTTAAATATAGCCACAATCCGCCGACAAGTAGTATCGCTTCCAATAGATATGTTAGCAGGGCATTATTCCATAAACCAAAACCAAAGTGATGTGTGTTATCTATAAATAGAGGTAAGTCCGGAGTATGCACCACTAAATCTAAACACCAATGAGAAATAACAGCTAAAGCTATCGCCATCGTTACTGTGATTTTTTCACTCGGGGCTTTATTTTTTTTTGTTAAACCTTTTAATACAAGATAAATAGCGAGAGTCCAAAATAAAACCGCGACTAAACTATGACTATATGGCATAAATTCCAATTGAAAATGCGTAGATTCAGTATAATTCTCTATAAGATTAAATTTTTCTATGCCGAAAAATGTTAAAGAGAAAAAGATAAGATCAATAAACTGAACGCCAATAAATAACAAACCCAACGATGCTTTTTTCTGAGTAGCTTTAAGTGCAAAACTTACCGCATAGTGACCGATAAACATAATAATTATTCCTTCAATAGTTAGCTTTAACGAATTGATAAAGCATAATAAAACGTAAATATATAGACGCTATTTATTAGCGCTTATTTGATGATTAACAGTATACTTAGAATAATTTAGGAACGAATAGACAAAAACTACCTGTCGCTATTCAAATATGAATAACACATACTGGTTATATTATTGAAACAAGTGATTATAGGGTGGTATAAGTGAATAAATTATCTTGGGAGCTCATCCAGACATTTTCTACCGTTGCCAAATCAGGTAGCCTTTCAAAAGCGGCAAAAGCCCTTAATACTTCACAACCGACTTTAAGTCGGCAAATCGCTTTATTAGAAAAAAAATTAGAAATAACACTGTTTGAACGAAGCACTCAAGGTCTAAAGATCACCGATTTAGGCGCTAAATTAATAGAAAGTAGCGACATGATGTTACAAGCGTCTGAACAATTTATGCGAACTGCTTCAGGTTCTACATTATCCTTGGCTGGAAATGTCAGGATCAGTGCTAATGAGGTTATTGGACTTTATTACTTACCTGAAGCAATAACTGAATTCAACCAGCGCTACCCCGAAATACAAGTAGAAATAGACATTTCTAATCAATCAACAAGTTTGCATAAAAGAGATGCAGACATTGCTTTGCGAATGTTTAGGCCAACACAGCCAGAATTAATTGCCAAACGATTGCCGAACATCGAACTGAATTTTGTTGCCAGTAATGATTATTTACGTAAGTACGGCCACCCCAAAAATTTACAAGAGATAGCACAACATACTTTAATAGGATATGACAAAGACTCTCAATTCATAAAATCGATAAAACAGCTAGGTTTTCCTGTTTCTGAAAAAGACTTTTACTTGAAAACAGATTTCTTACCTTTACAAATTGAGCTTGCAAGGAAAGGGGCTGGTATAACTATTACTCATAAGCACCTTATAAATCAATGGTCTGAATTGAATGAAATAATGTCCGAAGTTACATTACCTCATTTAGAGCTGTGGCTTGTTTGTCATGCAGACGTTCAACACAACCGAAGAATTAGAGTATTAATGAGTTATTTAACCCTTTATTTCGAAGAGCTACTTTCTTAGTACGATTTATATTTATCTATAACACCTTAATAAATGGCGTGATCTGTTGATAAAAACAAAGTAGCAAAATGGTTCTTGTTTATTTATTATGATGAGTTAGTTATTAATACACCTCATTAACTTAATGCCTGCGACATCAGTTGAAAATCCAAAATTTTTGTAGAAACCTTCCATGTCGGGTAAACAATATAATTCAAAATGTTTTACCTTTTTCAAACGTTCATGATTTTTAACAAGACCCATGAGTTTTTGCCCTAAACCATCACCTTGATGTTCAGCACTCACAATGACATCAAATATAATGGCTTTATAAATAAAGTCACTGATGATGCGAGTAAAGCCTATTAACATACCGTTGTTATCAAGTATGCCAATGCAAACTTGAGAGCCTTTCACACAATTGATAGTATCTTCAATAGTTCGCTTTTTACCCCACCATACTTCTTTATACAATTGATGGACTTGCTTAATGTGATTATCTGAAAAAATATAAATTACCGTCATACTTTATTTACATCCCTAAAACTCGCTATAACACACTACACTCCATCTTTAACCATTTCAAAAATGATGTGAGGTTTAACAACGGCCGTTATTTTGTTCATAACGTTTTTTATTATGTGTTAATCAGAATGCTTCATCTTCACTATATACATTCACAGTAAGATCGCCATTCACACTTTCTGAAATCAAAAAGTTAATGGGTTTACAACATACTTGGCAATCTTCAATATACTGCTGCTCAATGTCAGATGAATCAATTAAAACTTTAATCGTCTCACCACAATAAGGGCATCCTATAGATTCATCTGTCAATTGGTTCAATTTAACCATCTCCTATATTTGGTGAAACACATAAAACAAAAATATCATCAGGTCTTAAATTAACACAAACCAATTAACATCCATGCATATGATTCTTGAAATTCACATCAAAATTCCCGTATTAACTTATGAAAATAAATTCAACAAAATAATTTTATAATTTGGCAAAAACACATTTCACTATAATTATACAAAAATAAGATAAGTATTCTCTCGGATAATACATCTGTAAAAGTTAATTTAGTTAAAGCCTTGATAAATATGATTACCTCAGTTTTTGAATTTAATTGCCGTTTGTCACTTATATATAAACATAGATTATTTACAAGCCCTACAATTGCGCTTAAACTGATATTCATTATAAAACTATAATAAAAACAAGATTCATTCGAGGCGAGACACAATTCGTCATATTCTTAAATAAATAGGTCAATTATGCAGCAATCTTTCATGAGTGCATTTTATAAAAACTTTCTTGGCAATTCACCAGAATGGTACAAACTTGCAATAATCTCGTTCTTAGTTATTAACCCCATCCTCTTTTTCTATGTTGACCCTTATACCGCGGGTTGGGCCCTCGTTATAGAATTTATTTTTACTTTGGCTATGGCATTAAAGTGTTATCCCCTTCAGCCCGGTGGCCTGCTTGCTATTGAGGCAATTGCCATAGGTATGACTACACCAGATCATGTAAAACATGAACTGCTGCAAAACTTCGAAGTAATTCTGCTACTAATTTTTATGGTGGCTGGAATTTATTTCATGAAAAGTTTGTTACTATTTTTATTCACGAAAATAGTGACTAAGATTCGTTCAAAAATAGTCGTATCTTTATTATTCTGTTTTTCTGGCGCATTTTTGTCAGCATTCTTAGACGCATTAACGGTAATTGCTGTAATTATCAGTGTTGGTATTGGCTTTTATTCGGTCTATCACAAAGCAGCCTCAATAAAAGGTGCGCATGGTGACCATGATCACACCTCAGATAATAATGTGGTTGATAATTCTCGTGCTGATTTAGAACAGTTCCGCGGTTATTTACGGAACTTGTTAATGCATGCTGGTGTGGGTACAGCTTTAGGTGGCGTTTGTACCATTGTTGGTGAGCCGCAAAACTTAATAATAGGCCAACAAGCGGGTTGGGAGTTTGCTGAATTTGCCATTCGTATGTCGCCCGTCACTATTCCGGTATTTTTTGCCGGCATGATAACTTGTGCTTTATTAGAGAAACTCAAGTGGTTTGGCTATGGTGTTGCTTTACCTGAAAGTGTGTTTCAAGTATTACGTGACTTTGATATTGAGGAAAGTAATAAACGCAGTAAAAGTGATAATGTAAAATTGGTAGTACAAGGGATGATCGCCGTTTGGTTAATTATTGGTTTGGCATTGCATTTAGCACCTGTTGGATTAATTGGCTTATCCGTTATTATACTCGCCACAGTATTTACTGGCGTAACTGAAGAACATCAAATTGGTCATGCTTTTGAAGAAGCACTGCCTTTTACTGCACTATTAGCTGTATTTTTAGCCATCGTTGCCGTTATTGTTGATCAACAATTATTTACTCCAGTAATTACATGGGTTTTAACTTTTGAAGGTACTATGCAATTAGTCATGTTTTATTTGGCTAATGGATTATTATCGATGGTTAGTGATAATGTATTTGTCGGTACGGTTTATATTACCGAAATACAAAAAGCACTTTCCACGGGAATAATTAACCGTGATCAATTTGACCTTCTTGCTGTTGCAATTAACACAGGTACTAATTTACCAAGTGTCGCCACCCCAAATGGACAAGCAGCCTTCTTATTTCTATTAACGTCGGCATTAGCGCCTTTAGTTCGTTTATCTTATGGACGTATGGTAATTATGGCTTTCCCTTATACCATTGTATTAACCATTGTAGGTTTACTTGCTATTTCTTCAGGTCATTTAGAACAATCAACAAAAGACTTTTATGACTCTGGCTTAATTCAGCATCATAGTGATAAAGACGGTGCTTCTGCTCCAGAAGAACATTAGGGTTAATATCTAGAAACTGAGAATATATAAAAAGCGCCCATGTGGCGCTTTTTATATGCCTATAGATAAATGTATGGCAACATCACATTCAAATATTTAACATTAAGTAAGGACAACCTTTGAAATTTTTAAGCAACTTATCCGTAAACACCCGCGCTTGGCAGTTACTTGCTTTCACGGCTTTAGGGCTTGAGCTATCTGCACTTTATTTCCAATACGTTATGGGATTAGCTCCCTGTATTATGTGTATTTATCAAAGAGCCGCTATTTGGGGAATATTTATTGCTGGGATTGTGGGAAGCTTAGGTAATAAAAATATTTTCTTACGCTTACTCGCATTTTCATTATGGGGGCTTAGCGCAATATGGGGTCTTTTAATAGCGATTGAGCATGTTGAAATTCAATCGGCTACGTTGTCATTTTTATACAGCTGTGAATTTGTACCTAATTTTCCTAGTTGGGCACCATTACATGAATGGCTACCTGCTCTATTTGAAGCAACAGGTGATTGTGGAGATATCAATTGGCAATTTTTTGGCTATACCATGCCGCAAATGATGATTGTTGTTTATAGTGGTTTTTCCCTTGTTTTAGCTGTTACCTTAATCGCTAGATTGATTGATAAAAGAAAACTATAAACAGATGAAATAATAAATAAAAAGGGCTTAAGAAAGCCCTTTCATTTATTTCTATAATCTACTTTAAAAAATAATACTAAATTTAACCATGAAAAAATTTAGATCATACAATTAAAACAAGAATATATAACAAACAACTGCGATTAAACAAGACAAAACAAAGCTTAATATTGCCCCTTCTTTTACCATATCTTTAATTTCAATTTCACCCGTGCCATATACAATCGCATTAGGTGCTGTCGCAACAGGTAGCATAAATGCACAACTAGCACACATGGCAGCAGGTATCATTAACACCATAGGGTCATAACCTGCCGATACAGCGGCCACAGCTAAAATAGGCATAAGTAAAGTAGCAGTTGCTGTATTACTGGTGATTTCTGTTAGATACGTTACCACTAAACAAATAGTGAGTATCATAACGATTACCGGTAGATTGGCTAATGAAGACATCCACTCGCCTAGTATTTGACTTAAACCTGAAGCAACAAAACCTTTTGCTATCGCAATACCACCAGCGAATAACAACAGCATTCCCCAAGGAATTGTTTTGGCCGTGTCCCAATCAAGTAAACGGGAGCCTTTGCCGTTAGGTATTAAAAACATTAATACAACTGCGAATAATGCAACTGTACTATCACCCGCAATAGGAATATCCAAGAAGTCACTCCAACCACCAAAAGGTTCTTTACGAGTGATCCATGCCAATGCAGTTAAACCAAATACCCAAAGTGTTCTCTTTTCTTCACTTCTCCATGCACCAAGCTCTGGTAATTTAATTTCTTCCTCAAGTTTTACATTTCTTGTTAACCACCAAGCCATTATAGGTAAAGCGATTAAAACAATGGGAACGCCTATTTTCATCCATGATAAAAAGCTAAATTCACGGCCAGTATGTTCTTCATATATCCCCATAAATATGACATTGGGAGGAGTTCCTATCGGCGTGCCAATACCACCAACCGAAGCGGCATAGGCAATACCCAAAATGAGTGCAACCTTAAGTTCTTTGTTATCAACATGGGCAAGAATAGCTAATGCAATGGGAAGCATAATCAAAGTAGTTGCCGTGTTTGAGATCCACATGCTGAGCAAACCTGTAGCTAACATAAAGCCAAAAACTAAACGCCTACCGCTTGATACACCGACCAACCTGACCATATAAACAGCAAGTCTTTGGTGTGCACCACTTTTTTCAATCGCTTTTGACAGCATAAATGCGCCCATTAGCAACAAAATAACGTGGCTACCTAATGAAGAGGCAACCGTTTTATGGTCAACAACGCCGAATATGGGTAATAATGCAAAAGGAACTAAAGACGTGGCTGGAATGGGTATGGCTTCACTGACCCACCAAATAACGGTAAGTAATGTTATTGCAGCAGCCGTTGCTGGTTTTTCAGCTAACCCCAACCATAACAACAAAAAATAAAACGCAAAGGCTAGCAATGGCGCTAGCACAATAAAACTTTGTTTAGTTAACTTCATGTAACTCTCTATTTTTATTATTTTAAGATGATATACATTAAAATTATTTTATATGTATTCAGCGAGTACTTTGCGAGCATGCTGCCAACGTGGGTTTTCTTGTAGCTCATTCAAACCACCTGTTGAACTTTTCAATAGCGCTAACAAGCGTATATTACTTTTCTCTTCAATAACAATATTCGCATTATCAATAACATCAATGCAGCTATCTCGATTATTACATAATAGAAGCATGTCACAGCCGGCTTGTTGTGCCGCTTCAGCACGTTCAACATAACCACCAACACATGCGGCACCTTCCATCGATAAGTCATCACTAAAAATAACCCCGTTAAACCCAAGTTCATTGCGTAAAATATCTTTTAACCAATAAGGGGAAAAACCTACAGCTTCACTGTCAATGTCAGGAAAAATGACATGTGCAGGCATTAATGCATCCACTTTATTATTATTAATTAACGTTTTAAAAGGCAGCATATCTAAAGAAAATATTTCATCTCGCAAACGAAGATCAATCGGTAAGTCAATATGTGAATCAGCGTGTACGCTGCCATGACCAGGGAAATGTTTACCCGTAGCCTTCATACCAACGAGATGTAACCCATCAACAAAAGCACTGGCTAGCTGACAAACAATTTCTGGATTTTTATGAAAAGCTCTATCACCAATGACTGCACTTATATCATCAATATCAAGAATAGGTGCAAAACTAATATCAATACCCACGGCTTGAACTTCTAGTGCCATGAGTATTGCACTTTGCTTTGCTAACTCTTGGGCTTTAATTACATTTTGATCAGCAAAGTTCCAGATTTTCCCCATAGCTGGGATCAAAGAAAATCCATCTCGAAAACGTTGTACTCGGCCACCTTCGTGATCAACCGCAATAATTAGCGGCTTATTTGCAGCACGGCGAATATCGGCAGTTAATTGAGCGATTTGCTCTGGAGATTCATAATTACGAGTAAATAAAATTAATCCGCCGACAAGAGGATGTTGCAGAAGCTCTTTGTCTTCTGCCGTTAAAGATGTGCCAAGCACATCTAACATAATAGGACCCATAAACACGCTTTTATGATGTTAAATTTTTGATAGTGCTACTTTACCTAAATCAGGCTTAATTACAAACCTGATGTCGATATATCAACTTAAAAACGATAAAGTGACAGGTCTAAAGTAGTGGTGCAGCAACACCAGCTGCAACATAAGGGATAACTTTTTTAATAACGCCAGCGATATCCATCGTTTTGTCAAAATCACTTTTAGCAATATCCATTAAAGCATCGCTCGACGACATCGTAAATACTATGGTTCCCATGGTAAAATGTAAACGCCAAAACATTTCTTCTGTCGTTAGTTCTGGATAAGCTTTCTGTACGGCTTTAACAAAGTTATTTATAACGCCGGGGTATTGTGTCGTTAAAAACCAACGTAAAAAACCTTGGCTATCAGAATAACCTCGCCCGAGTAGTTGTAAGAAATTACTCGTACCATTTTCTTTAAATTCATTTAATGATAATAAAGGTTCTATAAAAGCTGAGAACACTTCAAGTAAAGTCAGGTTTTCTTGTTCACATATATTAACAAGTGATGCCTCTAAACGAGGCGAAAGCTCATTCATGTAACGCGACATTACAGATTTTATTAATTCTTTTTTAGATCCAAAATGATAATTCACCGCAGCTAAATTGACTTCAGCTCGGCTGGTAATTTCTCTTAATGATGTACCATTAAAACCTTGTATCGCGAATAAATTTTCTGCTGCGTCTAAAATTTTGTTTTTTGTACTCATGTGCTAACGATACCTTTTAACTACACTGTAAATGAAAATATTCATCATCAATTAATGACAGTTTAAACAAGCGTTTGAAATAACGCAACAATGAATATGTAATTTGGGATTTATCTATTAATTTCAATGTGATGAAAACACTCGTTGTGCGAGTTACAAACTATTACGTAAAAGAAACAGTAAGAAACACCGAATACACATATTATCAGCTCAGCTATTCGAAGGGTGAGTTTGAATAGTGTTTCATTGTTATTTCCCTCTTATATCTGTTTTAGATAATGCCCAATAAATTTATTGGGCTTTTTTTTGTCTAAAATTAACTTCATTGTTAATAACAACTTGTAACGTAATGACAACAGTAAAAAACGCTTAGTACCCTTATTATTATTTCAACTTTTCGAAGGGTGAGTTTGAATAGTGTTTCTTTGTTATTTCCCCCTTTATCTCTGTTTTAGATAATGCCCAGTTAATTTACTGGGCTTTTTTTTGTCAAAAAATTACTTTGATCAATTTATAAGTATGGAGGAAGGATAATTCTATCAGCAACTGTAATTTCAGTTTTACAAAAGTTAATACTGTTGCCAAGTTGCCCATCTCATTCTACTATATACAAGACCTTATATTACGTTAACTCAGGTGCTTCTTTAGCGCTAATAAAAACAATAACGGATACTTATGAAATCGACATTTAAATTGACCACTGCAGCTATTCTAGTTGCAGCAAGCTTAAGTGCTTGTAATGATAACAACAAAGCTAATATTGACCCTAAGCCTGTCTCTGAGACCAGCCAAGTATTAACTGCAAAAGATGCAGGAAAATTTCTTATCGCTACCGAAAAAGAATTAATAGAATTAGGTATTGAAGGAAGTCGTGCTGAATGGATTTATTCAAATTTTATTACTGATGACACTGCGGCATTATCTGCAGCAGCTAACCAGAAATCAACTGAAGCTGGCGTTCGTTTTGCTATGGCGGCTGCTAAGTTTGATGATGCTGAAGTTACGGATATTCAACGTAGAAAGTTAAATACGCTAAAACAAAGTTTAGTTATGCCTGCACCTCAAGACTCGAAAAAATCTGCCGAGCTTGCAAAAATTGGTTCAGAACTAGGTGGTATGTATGGTAAAGGTACTTACACAACGAATGCAGGTAAAACGTTAAGCCTAGGTGAAATGACATCTACCATGGCAACTTCTCGTGATTACGACGAGTTGTTGGAGATGTGGCAAGGCTGGCGTACGATTAGTCCAGACATGAAACCTTTATTTGTACGTCAATCTGAACTAGGCAACGAAGGCGCTCAAGGTCTAGGTTATAAAGACTTAGGTGCAATGTGGCGTTCAAATTATGATATGCCAGCTGATGACTTTGCTAAAGAACTTGACCGTTTATGGGGACAAGTAAAGCCGTTATACGACGACTTACATTGTTATGTTCGCAGTGAGCTAGGCAAAACTTATGGGGTAGATAAAGTACCACAAGACAAACCAATTCCTGCGCATTTATTAGGCAATATGTGGGCGCAGTCTTGGGGAAATATCTATGAGTTAGTTGCTCCTGAAAATGCGGATCCAGGTTACGATGTAACTGAACAGTTAGCTGCAAATAACTATGACGAAATTAAAATGGTAAAAGGTGCTGAAACATTCTTCACTTCATTAGGTTTTGATGCTTTACCTGAAACATTCTGGACACGTTCATTATTCACTAAACCCGCAGATCGTGATGTAGTTTGTCATGCTTCCGCATGGGATCTTGATTCAAAAGATGATATCCGCATTAAAATGTGTATCCAAAAAACAGGTGAAGAGTTTAATGTTATTCATCACGAACTTGGACATAACTTTTATCAACGTGCATATAAAGATCAACCTGTTTACTTTCAAAATAGCGCGAATGATGGGTTTCATGAAGCGATTGGCGATACAATTGCTCTTTCAGTAACCCCTAAATATTTGAAAGAAATTGGCTTAATCGATACGATCCCTGATGAATCAAAAGATATTGGTTTATTAATGAAGATGGCGTTAGAAAAAATAGCATTTATTCCATTCGGCTTGATGGTCGATCAATGGCGTTGGAAAGTTTACTCTGGTGAAATTACTCCAGAAAATTACAATACCGCTTGGTGGGAGTTGCGTGAAAAATATCAAGGTGTTGCAGCACCGGTTGACCGTGATGCGAATGCATTTGATCCTGGAGCAAAATATCATGTTCCTGGTGGCGTTCCGTACAGTCGTTACTTCTTAGCGCATATTCAACAGTTTGAGTTTCATAAAGCACTTTGTGAGATATCAGGGAATACAGATCCTATTCATCGCTGTTCTATTTATAACTCTAAAGAAGCAGGTAAAGCACTCAATACCATGTTAGAAATGGGCTCTAGCCAACCTTGGCAAGAAGCTTACAAAGTATTAACGGGTAGTGAGCAAATGAATGCTACTGCTGTACTCGATTACTTTGCACCATTACAAATTTGGTTGAAAGAGAAAAACAAAGGTAAACAGTGTGGTTTTTAAATTTTAGCTAAATGAAACTGCAAACTAAAAAAGCCGTAAAATTAAAATTTTACGGCTTTTTTATAACATATACCTGTCTGTAAACTATCTAAAGTACTGCATAACTTCATAAGTAATACTTAACAGTTCAACATCTTTAATTTTAATTTCTGCTCCTTTGAAATTAAATAATATATGCGCATCTTTTGTGTTCACTATTGAAAATTCTTGGCTAAATGTTGCTCTAGCCATACTTCCAGAATATTCAGAATAATTAAAATGAATCTTTCCGTTTGATAACCCTTTATAAGATATAGTCTTTCTAAAGTAACCTCTTTCAGGCGTTCGACTATTATCGCTAAAGATATTATAAGGAATATTTAACGAGTAAGTTTCGTCTCCAGTAAAACTACCCATTTCAAAATAACCATCTTTGTCTTCATCAAATAAACAAAATTTAACGAGATCATCACGATACTTAGCATCATTATAACAAGCAGCGTTGCCACCTGAACTACTCATACCTAATACTGTAGTTTTACCTTTAGACAGTCCTGGGTGTTCATCATTAATATATTGTATCTTTGAAAGTAAACTCACAGACTGTGTTTTATTTTCTAAATAACTACCAGAGACTTTAGATAATAAGTTATCACCAATAACTACAGTAAATTCTTGTAATAATTCAGGGCTATTCTTTTTAGCATTAACGACTTCAGCATCCGTAGATAAGTTTTGATATTTGGGCATTGAAGAACAAGCTGTCAATATAATGCTACCAGTAACCCAAAGAGCAACACGTAAAAAATTTTTAATAATATTATCCATCAATAATCCTTTCTAAATAATCATAAACTTACTAATAAGGTATAGTAGATATAAGCTTTGCGCCAACTAATCGAAGTCATTATTCTGCTCATTGCTACATTCATTTTCTCGAAGACTTTAAGACCAAGCAAAGCATACGTTATGGTGCATCTGGTCTTAAATAGGCAATATCGTCTTCATCATCAGCATGGAAGTCGTAACCTCCATCAAAATCATCATTCAACTCATTAGCAACGGTTATAGGCAACTCTAATATTTCTTGAATATAAATAGAAATATTTTCTTGTTGACTAATTAATCCCTTTAATTCGACAAAATCTAATAAATTTATATCTCTTAAATAACCTTTCGTCGAAACCGAAAGCTTCTCAATAAAGCTTTCAATACAGGCTTCAACTTTCGCAAGTATTAATTCTTTATCCGTATTCGTAAAGTAGGTATTCAATTGGTCATATAACGAACTGGTGAATACGGTTCTTTCTGAATCTATCAATAATAATGCAATCGCGGAATTAAGAAATTTCTGCAATTCAAACATTAACAGTTCTTCATCATTATCAATAAAAAGTGTATTTGCACAATAGTTTGCGGCAATACTTTTATAAACTTGTAAAAGTTTGGCACTTTTATAGCCTTCATCAGCTAAAGCTTTATGCATAAGCCTTATATCAGAAATATCGTTGGTTGCTAAAGCATAGCTACAAATGGAAATTTCTTCAAAGTATGAGGGCGATACCTTTTTTAACTGAGCATACTTCGCCCAACCGGCCCTAAAACAATAAACAATCCCTTGGTTTTTTATAATATCCTTTGCTTTATCTGTATCGTTATCACAAAGTTCTAATAACCCCAGGTTGCTCATGCCTAGAACAATTTCACAACCTTTTCTAATTTGATCTGCATAAATTATCGATAAATTATCTGAAGCTATTCTTAAAGACATGTCGATTAACTGTTGTTTTGTTTTATGCATAAATTCAGGTGTAAAATAACCTTCACTTTCTCCGTCTTTTAACACCAAAAGTAAAAACGGATGATTTCGTAATTCTGCAATTCTCATTTATGAATTCCAATCGATAAATTTTCTTAAATAACGCGGTTTAATTAGGCAAATTAATACTGTGTTTGCCCTGCTTTGACGAATTAAAGTGGCGCGAACATATCGTCGGTATCCATTTCAACTGAAGTTACTCTTTGCTTATTGGCATTTTGTTTTAATGCATTTTCAATATTTTCGAGTGTTCCATTGCTGCTAACCGTCATCACTTCACGATAAGCTTCTTCGTTCAACGTTTTAATTTTCATTAGCAATTCTTCAATGCTACCTGATGTCTGCTCTTCATCTTCCTCTATTTCAGAAAAGTCATGTCCAACGAACGGTAACGATAGATATAAAAGACCGAAATCATCTTCAACAATAGCGTTTAATACTTCTAATTGTTTTTCTTCATCATCAGAAGAAAGAAATATTTGTGTCAATAAACTATGTGCTTCTGTTTGTGCGCAAAACACATGATCTTCGTCCATATTTTGCCAATATGATGGCTCAACATTTAATAGTTGTTTAATGGAGTCTGCATCCATTAACCATGTTGCAATAGATGGAATAGTAGCGTCGTGCTCTCGTACGATCTTGGCTACTGTTAAAATATCCATTTCTGTTAACACTGCGAGCATAACTTCATCGCCTTGTTCAGAGGCAATAGCTTCTAATGAGGTGCCCGCGCGTCTTCCACTATGTTGTGCTTGTTCAATGATGTCAGTAGCGAGAATTAAAGCATTTTTTTTCAAGATAATTCCTTAAAACTTATATATTACTAATTATATTTATCGATGTGGTGATACTAAAAATTTATAAACCTCTTTTTTATCAAAATCAATAGTTCTCATCATAATCATTATCTTCATCATCAACTTGAGCATATTCATCTTCTTCAGCTTTCAAAGGTGTTGCATCATAGCGATTATAAAAATGAATGAGCAAGATAGCTGTTTTTAAGTCTTCTTCTGCGTGAGTCATTATTTCGGTTATGCAAGTACGAGCATCCGCATGTACACCAATAAAGGGCTTTACTTCACTCCAAGAAGGATTGGCAGAAAGTTCAATTTTTGAAAGATTTTTACTATCAATTCTTACCTTGGTTGAAATAGCCATAGCTAATTGGTCAGCCATACCATGAAATATTAAAGGCATTTCATTTAATTGTTCGAATAAGTTGGATAAATAATTTGACAATAAGTCAGGATTTTCAGGATCCGCCAATGAGTTCATGTTTTCCAAATACATAGAAAAATCATCGGTCAAATAATCAGGTAATTTTGTTTCCACTTGCATTAACAGTTTCCTAATGGGGAGATTAACTAAAGTTTAATTGAGATATTAATTCAGTGCTTAGAAGTATCTAGGATAAAGCACTTTGCCAAAAAGAGTCAGCAATTTCTCTCGGGTCGGTTATAACGGTATAATTTTGCTTTAGATATAATGATCGTTTTTTTGGATCAGAAATTACATCATAAGCCTGCTGTATAAACTGAAATTTTTCTTTAGCATCACTGCTATCATTCCTATCAGGGTGATATTTATTAGCAAGTTTTCGATATGCTTTTTTAATTTCGATGGTCGTAGATCCCCTACTCACACCTAACTGTTCAAAATAATCCATAAATTTACAACTACCTTTGGCTAGACAACATAAAAACGACTGTTGACACAATTAACCTAATTTTACCTTCGCAATTACATAATTAACATCATTATGTTTGCTTATTTATCGCTTTACAGATCTGTCGTGGATAAATCGAGCTAAGGTGAACAAAAGAATTGAACTATTTCAAATTTGAACAATAAAAAAGCGTCATATATATAATTATATGACGCCTTATTATCAATACTGTGTACTAAAAACAATCAAGATATAGTGAAATATTAAAATCCACATCCAATTATATCTTCCATCATCATTTTATATACTTCAACCTTTCTTTATAGACAGCAATAACCAAGTCAATTTCTACACCTTCTTTTATTGAATCAATTAATGCAGTTATAACCGTTTTTTTAAACGCACTGTTAAGAAAGAACTGTTTTATTTCTAAGACTTCTCTTTTACAAGCAATAGGAGCAAATTTAATCGCCTCAGTCGGTGTGCTTACTTTAGCAAACTGTATACCTTTTTTTAATACACATGTCTCATACTTCAGCTTCATTTTATTAAAGCCGGGCGTACTAAAGAGTTTATTATGATTAGCAAACTCTTGTCCATTGACAAAAGGTATAATGCATAAAAATAAAGTCGTAAAAACTATAATTTTCATTTAGTTTCCTTGTTCAGTAATAGGCATAGTAAAATTCACTGATTGGGATGGTCTACCTTCGAGCTTATCACGATCAATTGCGGTAATTTGATAACAATAGCTTTTGCCACTCTTAACATTTGAATCTAAATACACATCATTTGAACTGTCAACAGTTACCAATTTACGAACACCACTACATGAACTAGAATTACTTCGATAGACTTGATAGCTATTAATATCAGTATTGTTGGAATGTTGCCAAAAAATCATCAATCCTCCAATATCGTGTTCTATAGACAATCCTGAAATAATATTAGGAATAGCTTTAGTCCGAGCTTCAACTTCATCGGATAGAGGACCTATGACTGAAAATTTATTGTACGTAGCTACTTTATAAATGTAATTAGTACCGTCTTCTAAGTTAGTAAATAAGCTTCCATCATCCGAATATCGTGTTTTAGATATATTTGAAATTTTTTCGATTTCCTCAAACTTTCCTTTTTTATTATTTCGATATATCACATACCCTTCATCATCAGGATCATTAGTTGACTGCCAAGACAAAGTTACCAATTTTACTTGGTTACTCTGTGCAACGATATTACTTGGCGGTTCCGATAATGCTTTAGTAGTTCCTGAAACAATATTTGACGCCGGCATTTCTAAAAACTCATCAAAGGCGCTTAACTTATATTCATACTTAACACCTTCTCTCATTTTTTTGCGATCAAAATCTCTATATGAACTTTGTCTAGGCGATATGTCTTTCTTAATAAGTTGCCACCGCCTACTTGTTGCTTCTTTACGATAGAGTTTATAGCCTTTTATATGTTTAACTCTATTCCAAGTCAGATTAATTGTTCTAAGCAAAAACTCTTTATCAACAATTAAGTTTATTGAAAGCGGACTAGCCACTTGTTGTATTAGAGAAAGTTTACTCACTAACCCCTTTGTATCTGTGACTAATATCCTATAAGACGTTTCGGCATATGCTTTGAGATCTTTATCTTGATAACTAGTACCATTTACATTTGCAATTTTTTTCCAGCTTTCATCATTCCATTTACGATATAGGCTGTAATTTCTTATATCTGGTTCTGAATTGGCTTCCCAAGTTAGGTTTATATTATCTTGCTGGGCCACTGCCTGAAAATTATTTACGGGCTCTGGTAAAGGTTTCGTTTCACCACTTACAGCAAAACTAACATTACCGGTACTACCGAATAAGTTTCTAGCTGCGATAGCATAAAAATATGTTTCACCATCTTTCAGTGGATTAGCACCTAAGCCATCGACAAACTCACTTTTCATATATCCATCAACAAAAGCAATTTCAACAAGTAGATCGCCAGAGGACATTAAGCCAGTTTTACGGTATATGACATAACCACTGACATCTTTGTCATCACTTGCTTGCCAAGTCAGTTTTACGCTTTTGACCATATTAGATTCAAGCTGAAGGTTTTCTGGTGAGCCTGGAAGATCTTTAGTTTGCACTAAGATATTGTTTGATTTGATGGTTTCAGTAAATTCATCAAACGCAGTAATGCTATATTGATATTGTTTGCCATCTTGTAGACCTTGAGTATCTATTGTAGACAACCGTGCGATATCAGAAGTTTTATACACTAATTGCCAATTCGTTTTGTCTACTTCTTTTCTGTAGAGTTTATAGCCTTTACCTACTTTTGCTTGTGTCCACGACAACTCAGTTTTACGTAAAGATTTACCTTCTTTAGCTTTTAAGACTAAAGCAGGATGCGTTGTAACAGTCATTATATCAGACCGTTTACTTTCACCCAGTTCACTATAGGCGGAAACATATATTTGATAACCAGCATTAGCCACAAAATTTTTATTCAAAATTTGCGAATAATTCAATTGATTAGTTTTAGCGATTGAATGAACTTTCTTCCATTGTTGGTCATTTACCCTTTGATAAAAATTATAACCAACTACGCCTTTATTATTAAGCTGTGGTACCAAGTTAATTTTAATACCATGTAGTAAATTTTCTGAACCTAAAATAATGGGTGGTAATAAATTATCATCAACTGCATTTCCAATTGCCTTCGCACTAACTATCTGTTTACCTTTGACCTCGTTTCCATTATCTAAAACTAAATCTAAGCGATAGAATAATTCGCCTTGTGCATTGTCTTGATACTGACTTTCTTCAACACTGGTTACAAATTCAAACAAGCCATCTTGTGATTTGCCACGATAAATATTCGTATAAAAAACAGGTACTCCATCGTTAATAGTCCAGCTAAGAAAAACGCCGGAATCTTTAGCAATTGCTGAGATATTTTTAAAGTACTCAATTTCTTCTGCAGTATTAGCTAGGGATGCGTTAGTCAAATTATCTTTAGCTGAGGAAAAAATTGCTATTTTTATATCTTCAGCTAATGTTATTGCCCGTTGTAATACATCACCACGTCCCGTATAACTTTCCTGCCACGTTTTAACAACTCGGCCACCAATAATATCAATTAAGTTAATATTGACTTTCATCGAGCTGCCTAATTTATCAACATCGCCAGTTAAGATATAACTCACTCCCATTTCTTGGCCATACGCTATAACGAGATTAGTATCAGAGACTTGCGCCCCACCAATACGATGTAATACAGCTTCAATATCTCGTCGAGAAAGTACTGATATTTCTGAAGACTTACCTAACTCTACTTCTAATGAATAAAGTAAATCGGCATCAGCACCAATAGCATCCATACTTACGGGTCTTAAATTAAATAAAGCTATAGAATTAACACTACCAGCTACAGCTAGTAGGTTAAAACAGTAAAGCAAGCTTAATAATACCAGCCTTTTTAGTAAAACATTCATACTATCAAACCTATAGCTTATCTAAAAGCATGCTCATTCATGATTGTTTCTAAGTATTTATTAGCTTGAGTAGTAATTGGAGAGTTAACGATTGATTTAAGTTTCTCATCAAATATTGCATCAACAAATTTTTCCATAGCATTCACGTTTTCCTTACGTCTCAAATATAAACCTTCTCCATCTTCAAAATATTTTTTCTCTAGGTTACGTAATGGTTGTAATACGCCTCGGGATAATTCTTCCACAACTTCAGATGCCATATGCTGTAATAATTCAGTATCCGTTGCAATTTCTAATGGATCAAAAATAACATTAGCATCTTTAATTCCTTCATTAGAACTATCTTCAACGACTCTTTGACGTTTAATCGTTTCAACACGTACATTAGCCCCTGTAGCAAAATCTACTATTTTAAACGAGAGCTGAAAGAAACCAACTTTCTTCATATTAGTTACCCTATACTCTTTTTCTTCATATTTAGGGATCATAATTTTAGCTGATGGAGCAGCTCGTAATTCTTCTTTTGAAGGTTTAGGATTCATTGCTCTCCAATTTAAATAATCAATATTATCTGAGATTTCTTCACCTACAATATATCGAACTGTTTTAGAACTTATCGACTCACTGGTGTCTACTTTGTAAAGAAGTACACTCCCCATAATAGCCGTATTAATACCGTACAAACGTCCCATTTCTTGTGCACTTGACTCTGAAACAACTCCGATTTGGCCTAGTTTCATTTCTTCTAAAATTGATTTTAAGTTTTCACGTTCTAAAATAATAATATCTTTAGAAGCGCTATTAAATAAATTAGCAATTAAATTGTTTGCAACTAGGACACCCGCATCTTGACCATAAGAAGGACTTTTAAAGTCAAACACAGCTATTCGTTTTCTAATACGTAATGTAATATTGTCTTCAACTACCTTTATATTTTGAAATAAATCAGGGTAATAAGGGTTAAAAGTTTTTATCATATTCAGTAAGTACCAAGCTGAGCCATACTTACGTTGCTCAGTCAATTCTTCAGCTGTTACATCTAATTTATCAGTAAGAGATGCTTTTAATGCCAACATTGTCTTATTTTCTAAGCCATCATTAACGACCTCAGCTTCTTTATAACTTGCAATGCTTTTAGCTAAATAACCTTCGACCATGTACTTTCGAGATTGAGATATTAAGGTGGAAGTCCATTTAGCTTTAGCTACTTTCATTTCTTCTAGACAAAAAGCATTACTCGCATCATAACTAAGAACTTTTTTACAAGAACCATAAACCGTAGCCCAATCTGATTTTAATGTTGCGGTTTGGGCAAGACTAATAAAGAACTCTTTATTATTCTTCTTGTTAGTTAATGATATTAATTGATTTGCTTTAGGGTTATTACTATTAATTGTAATTGCCTTACGAGCAAATGCTAAAGTAGTAACAAAATCATTTACACGATAAGCAGCATTTGCTTTCTGTAAATAAAATCGACTACCTGAAATTTTAATTTTTTGGGTAAGTTGAGAACTATCTTCATAATTAGGAAAAAGTTGGGTTAATTTGCTAACCGCGAACTTGGCCTTAATCCATTCCTGACTGGCAATATTTGATTCAACGTTAGCATATAAAGCTTTTACTTTTACTTGCAAAGCTTCTTGCTTGTTAGTAATTAAAGCTTCTGCGCCTGCATAAGAACGATGTCTAGATAAGATAGACTTTGCCTTACTTAACGTTTCATTAGCGCTATCAAGCTTAGCCTTATTTAATTTGCCTTCATTCAAGGTTTTATTCAATTTCGTAATTAACTGTACTACGGCTTTTTTACGTGCTTCAGCTAACATCGCCGCATACTGTTGATTTTCTGGGTCTTTATTTACAGCCTGCTGTAAATAGGCTACTGCTTCAACATATTTATGGGACGTCATCAACTGTTGAGAAATATTGAACTCATTACTAGTCGCTTTTTTTTCTGTTGTTCCACAAGCGGATAAAACGCTTAATGCTACTGACAGAACAAGTACTTTTTTATTTAACATCATTTTTCCTAATTTATTCTTAATGTAACATGATTAGCATTAACACTAATTAATTCGAGTTGATATTCTGATTTTAGGGGGCCGGCAAAAACTTCATCATACAATTGTTCTGGCCAACCTTTATATTTAAGTAAATACTGACTTTTTTCTTTAGAAAACTCAATTAACTCAACATCTAACAAACCTGAGACACTTTGTTTCAATGACCGAGAAAAAGATTTAGCTTGTTCAAAATCACTTAATTGACTTACATCTAAATAGATAGATCGAGCAATATATTGTTCTTCTTGCCAAAAATCTAAAATTTCATTTTTCAAATCTCGCCAAGCTTTTCGAACTAATTTCGTAGACAATTGCTGTGCTACTTTTGCTACATTACTCCCAGCCTTAGACGCTTGCTGCGTAATGGTAGCGATAACTTGACCATCGTCAGTTCTAGTGACATTGGTGACCATAGACAAACTATTAGAAGAAATACTTATACCTTGATAGTCACTTTTATTAGTCGATAAATCAGCATTAATTTCTAAAATGAAACCTGTTTGTACTTTTTTTGAATTATCAAAAACCTCAAAACCATTTCGATTTAATTTGGATATAAATAGTGATTTTAAAGTATGACCTAAACTAGCGTTGTTAGAGTTTATATCTAAAGTAATACGCGGTTTACGACTCCAGCCATTAACCTTTAATATTTCCTTAATATCAACAAGTAACTCTTGTACATCAACATTGGCTTCAATTTCAACTTCATAAGCACCAAAGTCGTTAACGCCTTCTGCTAAGACAGTATAATTAGAGATATTTCCTGATGAAGAGCTATAAATTTTGTCTTGGGCAATCACAAAGTCGATAACTGTGGAGCGAGATTGAACGAAAGCCCCTGCAACTTGTTCTACTGCTGCACGTTTAGCATTGTTTAGCGCAATTGAACGAGTTTTAGCTTTCTTTCCTTCAATTATGTCACTAATACCTTTTGCAGTGACAATTTTAGCTTGAGAATTTACTGAAATGAATAATAGAATGAAAAAGGATACACACACCATTTTCCCGAAATGGATAGATTTTTGAAACATGATTTCCCTTGCGTTTGCAATTAGTTTTTGAAGCATAATTTCCCTTGCGTATGCAATTAATGATCTCATGACTAAAGATTACACTAAAAGAATAGTGCAGTATTTAAAATAAAGTGTAATATTATTTATATAAAGATTACACTATTTTACATATTGTTCAATTATCGCATAATATTAATACTAACAAAAACATAATTATGTTTTATGTTACAAAATTCAGCCAAGTTATAAAGGATACTTACTCTATGAGAAACGTCTCATTTCATCACATTGCTCTTATATTAGTAATGACTAATTTTACTCTTTTCCCTGTATATGCTGAAGATCACAAAGGTATACTTTCAGCGAAAGGGTTTGGTACTGTTGATATCGATAAAACCATCAGTAACTTTCAAGCTAAAATGATGGCTAAACGTGCTGCATCACTTGATGCCCAAAGACAATTAGCAGAAATAGTACAAGGAGTCCAACTCAGTGCCGGCACTTCAGTAGAAGACTTTGAAGTAACGAAAGATATTATAGCAACTAGAGTCAGGGGATTAATAAAAGGCGCTTTTATTTTAAATGAGTCAGTAAAACCAGAAGAGGGTACTTTTATTGCAGAAGTTACTTTAGCTATTTGTTCAACTAATGAGTCTGAAATTTGCAGTAAACGAGATTCAATTAAATTAATAAGTGAAAGTATCAGTGAAAAAAATTAGTTTATCACTAACATTGATCAGCACTTTATTGCTGTTCAATTCAAACCTTGTTGCAAAGAATCTGCAAGAGCAAAGTTTTGACGATATAGACCGTATGCTAGATCAACAATTTCAACAAACAAATAACGAAATTGATAGTTTATATAATGCCTATAATGACGCTATAAATGATGCATTCAATGGCATAACCAAAAAAATCGAGGTCAAATGGCCAAGTAATGTCAAACTTCCTACTAAAAGTACCTGGGTTGGTTATAGCAAGAACTTACAAACTCGCTCAATCGTTGATTATCAAGCAGGAGAGCTTGTTATAGAAACATTGGTAACTGATAACGACTTAAGCAAAGCAAAACTTGAAATTGAAGCTATGGCAGAGCAACTTACTGCCCCCACCACTAAGTCAATAGAAAAATTAGATATTGTTGCGCAAGCAGTTAATAAAAATTTAAGCATAAAAGGCATAAAGCCAGCTATCAAGCCATTTAAAAATGACAATATTTTAAAAAGACTACTCCCTAAAAAAGAATTACTAAAAGCTGCGACAGTAAATATTAGTGAAGTAAGCTTACCTGCGATAGATACTGGGGCTTCTGTTGCGACTATCCCTGTAACAGTTATCGTTCCAGCTATAATACCTATTCCGGCTATTGCAGCTAAAAATCAATCAATAGAACAAGATACCTTAGCTGCATCCGCTGATACTACGATTGAAAATACCGAACCAACAATTAAATTAGAATTAGTAAAAACGGCTGAAGGCTCCTTATTAAAAATGACCGTTAAGTTTGTTAATAACTATCAAAAAGTATTGTTGGCTAACAATTTTGATGACGTAAAAAAATTCTCTAAGAAGTATGATGTCGATATTTCAGTGATTTTAGCCATAATTGAAACAGAATCTAGCTATAATCCAAGGGCAATTTCTCGGGTTCCTGCTTTTGGGTTAATGCAACTGGTACCAAAAACTGCTGGAATAGATGCCCATAATTATGTTTATGGACAAAAGAAAATATTGTCACCTGATTATTTGTTTGATGAAACGAATAACTTACAACTGGGTACTGCTTATTTCAAATTATTAAAAAGTCGATATTTACGAAAAATTAATGACCCTCAATCTCGCTTTTATTGTGCGGTATCAAGCTATAATACAGGTGTTGGGAATTTAGCTAAAACTTTCACAGGCAAAAAGAACTTATCCAAAGCAGCTAAGGTAATCAATACAATGACTTCAGAAGAAGTTTATCAATACTTACTGGAAAACTTACCTGCAGAAGAGACAAGAAATTATCTCAAAAAAATTGTGAAGCGTAGAGCTAAATATATACATTTTGATAACGAAACAAAGGGAATTTAATCATGGTAAAATATCTGGTCGTATCTTCATTAATATCATTGATGTTTAGTAGCTTTTGCGTATTAGCTGAAGATGTCATCCAAGGAAGTGATACTGGCGGCATTAATTGGTCGAAAGGCACTATATTCGCCAGCGGTTATGGAGTTGCCTCTGATAATACACCACACCGTAAAAAACGCTTAATGGCTCGAAGAGCTGCACAAGTTGATGCGTATAGAAATTTGGCGGAAATTATATCTGGCGTTCAAGTGAGTTCTGAAACCACCGTTTTAGATTTAGAAGCAACATCTGATATTATTCGCACTAAATTGAATGCCGTAATTAGAGGGGCATTGGTCACCAAAGACATTTACCAAAATGAAATAGCTCAAGTGGTGGTTGAAGTAAAAATGGATGGCTCCTTTATTGAGTCCATCTCTCAACATACTTACAATAGCTCATTGCTCATAGAATCAAGCCCCGTAAATACTGAGTTCTCAGGTCAATATTATCTAGAGCAGCTGACCTCTTTATTTTCTCCGAATAACTGGCAATTGATGAGTAATGCACATGCTGCAACTCTGCCTGTAGCAGAAACGACAGTATCTTTATTGCGAGAAATAAAAACAAAATTACATAAACTTCCCAAAGAAGAATTTTTGAAATATGTTGAAGCTAAAATCGATAGTCTTCAAAATACTAACAATATTTCAGGTTTGTTAATTGATGCGCAAGGTATTGACCAGTTTGAGCTAGCCACTATACCGAGAATACGGACACAAGACGGTGAAATAATTTATCCTACAAAAGAAATGCTCAATAGTATTACCATCAGGAAGCGTCCTGTTTCATATGACCTCGACCTCAGAGATGCCATTAACAATAGTCGTATTGGTTACACTCCTTATGTTGTAAAGGCTATCGGGACTTATAAATCAAAAAATTCAGATTTAGTCGTTGCTGATGATGTAGCATTATTTATTAAGAATAATTTAGACCTTGCCAAAACGATGGATAAAGGTCGCGTAATGATCGTGGTGTCTCCATAAAATCCGTTAGATGATTTTAGAAAATATCATAGCCTCATTAAGTTGATTAATGATAGTGTTATAAAATAGAAGCTTAAAAAGAAATTTTGGTTTTTGTTATCTGAGATAGTCGATGTTAAGAAGCGTTGACCAAAAAATAATTCCATACAATACCAATAATAAAGTAATACGGAATTTACATTAGCCTAAACACAAAGGAGAAGTGAGTGAACAGTATTAAGATTAAATTATTGTTTAGTGCAGTCATTGCAATAACGTTACTAGCAAGCTGTTCTATCAGCACTAAGGGTACAATTGCCATTACTAGCCCGATAAGAACGTTAGAAAACATGACGTCAGGGGAACAAGAGAAACTCAAAACAAGCGATATCCCCAAACTCATAGCGATTGCTCAATTATCTAATAGTACTGAATCCATCGAAGCCTCCTCAGTACTTAGAGAGATATTACAAAGTCATCTCTCCAATAAAAACTTTCAACTCGTACATACAAAAGAAGTGGACCTCAAAGATTCAGATAATAAATTAACGCCACAACAATTAGCACAAACTCTTGGCGTTGATGCAGTTGTAATTGGAGAAGTTATCGAATATGAAAGATTCTACGCCGGTATATATGCTCATATAAAATTAGGCGTCGATATTGAATTAATATCAAAAGACGGAAAAACCTTGTGGCAAAAAAAGGAAGTTATAACATCAAGGGCTGGTGGTGTTTCTACCACAATTTGGGGCATATTGCTAAATGCCGCCTTAGCTGCTCAACATCTTGAAGACAAAAATTTATTCGCCGCTGCTGATGAATTAGGTCGTTCTATCGCAGATGATTTTCCTGAACCTGCTGGTTTTATTGGCACAACCTTACCTACGATTGATATGGTAATTCACGATGGTGCAAACAAATGGTTAAAATATAATGACAACTTAACTGTTGGTATTAAAGGTCAAGCAGGTTTAAGGGCTGTATTAGATATAGAAGGTATTGGCTCATTTGACTTAAAAGAACAAGAATCTGGAGTTTATAAAACAGATATTATTGTTGATAAACGTTGGAACGGTGGGCAAAAGGTCATCACAGGAAAATTAATAGATAACAGTGGTCAAATTACTCAAATGATTAGTACTACAGGCCTAGTAAATTTTGACAACTTAAAGCCGACTAATGTGAACCAATTAAAGGTAGATTTTGCAACTATTGATGAAATCAAACTTTCGTGGAGAAGCAATAATCAAGAACAAGTGAAGTATAAAGTATTGATGACTTCACTCGATAGTAATTTAGCAGAAACAACTAATATCACAAAAGAAACCGATATTATTATTAAGGGTGATTTTGAGGCTTTCAAAACACTAGAGTTTACTGTTATTGCGCTAGACCAGGCGGAAAATGAAAGTGCTAAAACAGTAATTTCCACAAAGGTATACCCTATAAAACTGGCAACAACTACAACACTGAGTAGTACACTATCTGGTTCATACCAAGGTATTAATGTTTTAAGTAAAGACAATAGTCCTTACATCGTAGCCTCTAACACTATCTTTACTGAAGGCTCTACCTTGATCATTGAACCAGAAGTTAAGGTTAAATTTAAACAAGGTACGGGGATCACCGTGCAGGGCTTAGCTTATTTATGGGGGACTACGAAACAATTGCCTAAGAGCATAGTTTTTGAAAGTGAATCTACTCAATCCCCTGCGAAAAAATTCTTAACATTAGATAGTAGTAAAACGATTGAAATTAATGGTCTACACCTTAAAAATTCAGGTGTTGCTATTGAAATAAAATCAGGGGCGCCACGTTTTAACCATTTATACTCTGATAACGCTAAGTACTCTGCATTAACTATTTATGGTCAGGCCAACGTAAAAATAAAAAACTGCCAATTAAATGGTAGCTCAACGAGTGCAATTGTATTATCCGGTCGCTCTCGTTTAGCACTAAATGATTGTAAATTTACCAATAACCAACCTTTTCATATTCAAAATTCTTCTGCATTTTCTGTTATAGCGAATGATGTGATTTTTGATAAAAGCACTAAAATGCCAGTGCTAGGCAAATTAGAAACTAATTAGTAACTTAAACTTGAGATAATAAAATGAACAAACCTCTTAGCATTATCATTATCACCTTGTTTTCATTAACTGCATCGGCAGAAAATGGTCAGTACACCGAACTTGTAGGGACTACTGGTGAAATAAATTGGACTAAAGCTACAGTTTCAGCCATAGGTTATGGTATCGCGGGTGAAGGTAAAAAAGCTAACATAGCTCCTTACCTTGCCTGTCGAGCAGCAAAAGTTGATGCCCAAAGAAATTTATTAGAATCGTATCAAGGTGTAAGAGTAACTGCCACCACATTGGTTAGTAATTACATGTTAACCAGTGACGAGATAAAATCAACAGTAGAAGGCACCGTCAAAGGCGCTATAATAAAAAGTAGAGATAACCGTATAGACGGTTCTTGTAAAGTCGTGTTAGAAGCCCCGTTGCGAGGTAAAATTTCAAAGTCTATTTATCAAGATTTATATCAAGAAGAAGTATCCGCAAGTATTCTTCCAAATTTATGGTCTCTTTGGATCAGTACAGCTCATGCTGCCACCTATCCAGCGGTGTCCAATCAACAAATTAGTGACCAATTAAGCCAACTTAATAAACGCATATCTGCTCTTGAGAAAGGTATAAAACCAAAGAATATTAATAATGTTAGAACTCATGATATTTCTGGCATCATCATCGACGTAAGGGGGACAAATTTTACACCTTCACTTAATCCTAAGATCCGTAAAGCTAACGGTGATGTTCTTTACCCAAATATAGGTAATACTCAAGATATTATTGACAACGGTCAACTGGTCTCATTATTTTCTAATGATGTTACTTTTGCCATGGATCATCCTATGATTGGGGATACTCCGTTGTTGATAAAAGCGAAAAACACTTGGAAAAATTTACATACAGAAATAGCATTAGCTGATAATGATGCTAAAAAGCTCACCTACTTGATCAATAAAAATTTATTGAAAGATATTGGCGTAATTATTGTTTTATAATAACTGACTAATACTCAAGCCACTTCGTTTTCTATAATCTGCGAAAACGAATAGCAAAAAGCACCGAAAAAATGAAGGGACATTTCATTTTATCGGTGCTTTTTTTGTGATATCAATCAAAAATAGTCACATTAACAGCCGCTATACAGATCTCAATAGAATACTGGTCTCACTGTTAAGTACACCATCAATGGTTCTTACGTCCCGCAGCACAAGATCAAACTCTAACAAACTTGATGTTATTATTTCTGCGACTAAATCCCACGTACCATTGGTTGTATGAAGTTTTTGAAGTTGTGGAATACCTCGCAACTTATCAATCACTTGTGTAGTAGACTTACCAATCACTTCTATCATCATAATAGCCTTAACTACGTCCGTTTCTAGCTCATCATGAGCTCGAATAGTAAAACCAAGAATAGCATTTGAATCTATCAGCCTGTCTAACCTATTTTGCACAGTACCACGAGAGACGTGTAATAATTTTGCGAGTGTCGATATAGATGTTCTGGCATCAGTTCGTAACATTGCAATGAGTTCTTTATCAACTGAGTCATAAAGATAAACACGTTTCTTAACACCCTTTTCATTTGTCATAGCGTGCTCCAAATTGTCATTTTGTTAATATAACCAAACAATATGATAAATCTTTATCAAATATTTGCAACATTTTGCCATTTTGTTTCCCATCTTCACCAGCTAATATATGGGTTAATTAAATAATACTTTTATATAGTGTTATATTTTATTCGCCAATATTTTAGCGCTTACTTTAATAAATCCTAATAATAAAATGCAAGAGATAAGCTATGCCATTATTTCCACAAGCGCCAAATGCTGTCGTCATGATCCGTCCGCATCACTTCTTCCCTAACGAAGAAACGAAACAAGACAACAGTTTTCAATCAAGAGAACCTATAGACAAGCCACAAGTTAAAGCACAAGCTTTTGAACAAGTTACTGCAGCAGGAAAAATGCTTGAGGCCGAAGGTATTGTTGTACATACTTTTGAAGATCAAGGGCTCGATACACCTGATTCAGTATTTCCTAACAATTGGTTTTCAACCCACACAGGTGGTCAAATTGCTATTTATCCAATGTATGCCAAAAACCGCAGAAAGGAACGCCGAACCGATATTATAGAAATGCTGAAGAAACAATATCGTGTACAAGTTGTTTTTGATTATTCTGGTTTGGAATATGACGATATCTATCTTGAAGGAACTGGCGCTATGGTATTAGATCATATAGAACGTATCGCTTATGCTGCAAGTTCAAAAAGAAGTGACTCACATATACTTGAACGTTTTTGTGCTCACTTTAATTTTGAACCCATGGTTTTTGATGCGAAAGATAAAGCGGGCATCTCTGTTTATCACACCAATGTTTTAATGTGTATTGGCAGTGATTTTGTTTTGGCTGGCTTTGAAATGATGACAAACGTTGAACGTCGTGCTGAAATTATTCAACGTTTTGAAAATGCAGGGAAACGCATTATTCATTTATCTGAACAACAAATTAATGCCTTTTGCGGTAACGCACTAGAGCTGCAAGGGTCTTCAGGGCGAATTTTGGCGCTTTCAGTTACTGCCTATAACGCATTAACGAAAGACCAAATAGCATTATTAGAAGAGACGGTGAAATTGGTGCCCCTTGATGTATCCGCAATTGAGCTGGCTGGCGGTTCAGTACGTTGTATGTTGGCAGGTATTCATTTGTCAAAAAGGTAAAGGGTTATTATCAATTGAGCAGATAACTATTAAACATATAATGTTAAAAATACATCGTACTATAATGAAAATTCGAGAGTAGAAGGGAAATCAATGCTTAATGAAATAGTAAACTCTATTAATAACGTACTGTGGGGAAATGGCCAAATATTGATATATTTGTTACTTTTTGCCGGATTTTGGTTTTCGTTTAAGCTTCGTTGGATTCAGATACTTCAATTCCGCTATATGTTCACGGTGATGAAAGGTAGTACCCAATCTGACAAATCGGGGATCAGTTCTTTTCAAGCCTTATGTACCGGATTGTCTGCTAGGGTTGGAACGGGCAATTTGGCCGGTGTCGCTATGGCAATTTCACTCGGTGGCAGTGGTGCAGTTTTCTGGATGTGGGTAATAGCATTACTTGGTATGGCTACTGGTTTTGCAGAAAGTGTCCTTGGACAGTTATATAAAGTACGAGACGAACATAAAGAGTTCAGAGGAGGCCCTGCTTACTATATTCGGTCTGGGCTTAATAAACCTTGGCTTGCTATTCTTTTTTCACTTTGCCTATTTCTAGGTTACGGATTAACTTTTAGTGCCATGCAAGCGAATACTATCGCTGATGCTTTAAATAATACGTTTACCATACCTCGTGAATATTCTGGTGTGGTTATTGCCATACTCGCAGGTAGCATAGTCGTTGGAGGTATGCGAAGCATAGCTAGATTTGCTGAACTCATCGTTCCATTTATGGGATTAGCCTTTGTTGGTACCGCGGTAATTATTACCTTAATGAATATTGAATTATTACCTGCCATGTTCATAGATATATTTAACTCAGCTTTTGGGCTCAATGAAGCAGGTGCTGGCGCTTTAGGTGCAGCAATTAAGAATGGTATTCAGCGAGGTTTATATTCAAATGAAGCAGGTGCAGGTAGTGTGCCTCATGCCGCAGCTGGCGCATCCCCCGTACCTAATCATCCTGTTGCTCAAGGTTATGTACAAATGTTAGGTGTTTTCTTAGACACTATGGTGCTTTGTAGCTGCACCGCTGTGGTAATTTTGTTATCAGATATAAATATTAGCGGAGATATGGAAGGTATAAGAATGACACAAGATGCCATGACGAGTCACTTCGGCACAGGTGGTAATTATTTTGTCGCTGCAGCAATAACCTTATTTGCTTTTACCTCTGTCGTTGCTAATTACGCTTATGCAGAAAGTAACCTTCACTTATTCAAATTAGACAATAAAGTGGGTCGGCTACTCTATACCGGCATTTATTTAATGATGGTTTTTTGGGGAGCAACAGCATCGCTGAAAGAAGTATGGGGATTAGCTGACATGGCGCTAGGATTAATGACGCTAGTAAATATTTACGCGATTGTTCTACTCACTCCAACAGTAATTAACTTAACTCAGGATTTTCGCGAAAAACTAAAGGCTAATGGTAATCCTACTTTTTCACTTGATGATGTAGAAATACAAGGAAAAACAGAACCGGGTATCTGGCCAAGCAATAAATAATAAACGGCTATTAAATGAAATAACTTATCGAGAGCTAGGCTTCATGCTTTGCTCTTTATTTTAGCGGTACTTTCCTTCGAAGCTCTTAATTATAATCGCTCACTAATATTCCAAAATAGCATTTCATTCCTACTCTGATAATAATGCCCTTCCCCATTAATAACTCTTATTTACGAATATTCTTAAATCACCTATTGAGATCGTTAATGATACGATCTATCATATAATGACAATTTAAAGGCAATTAAACGATAGAGTGTATCTTATGGCGAGATTATCAAAGCAACAACAAGAAGAAATTAGACTCAAAATTATAAAAACAGCGGTAGAGTTGTTTAGTGAGCATGGTTTTGAAGCAACAACTATGAAACAAATAGCCAGAGAAGCCGGTATTGGCGATGCTACTATTTATAAATATTTCCCGAATAAGGATAAATTAATTTACGGCTATTATGGCTTAATGGCTGCAGAAACTGTAAAGCAATTTTTAGCAGAAGATGACCTAGCTGACTATTCTTTGCAAGAAAAACTGCAATTACTCATCGACTTATACTTGAATAACTTTTTACCCAATCGAGAATTTGTCTGTGACAGCATTAATATGATTATGCAATCACCGAGCATATTATTCAAAGACGTTGCTCCCATAAGAGAGGAATTTGTCGAACTCATTCGTAATTTACTTACACAGGCAGAGCAAGCGGGCGAAATTGCTCAATCCCCTTTTACCGACGCCACAGCAAAACTCGCCAATGATTATCTATTGGCTGTTCTTCTTTATTGGGTTAATGACGACTCTGAGGAATTCAGTAACACCACGCAAATGGTAGATATGTCACTGGCATTAGGCGTAGAAATATTAAAAAGCGGAATTGTATCTAAAGCTACAGATCTTATTAGCTTTTTTGTAAAAGCACACCTATTCCGTTTTATGGGCAGTGGTTTTTTAAATAAATTAGTCAGATCAAAATCTTTTGGAATGTAATGGTTTAACTCACCAAGTGAGACTTTTAGCACCACATACAAATTGAAAATAATGAAAAATCACATAAGGAAAGTACAATGAAAAATTGGCAAGGTAATTGGATTATAGCTGTGGCAGTATGTCACACGGTTTTTGCTGTTATTATGTTTTCAGCTGAATATAGCGGTTTATATAATAACGGTATTATTAACAGTATAACCACAGACCGCTCGGCTGCAGCAGTGTGGTTTTTCTTATTTGGGCAAATACTCTTCATTGTTGGGTTATTAATTAAGTCCTTTGAGCCACAAAATAATCGTCAGGTACCACTTTCAATAGTACTTAACCTTTTTCTTTTAACATTGGTTGGAATTACCATAATGCCTGCTTCAGGTTTTTGGCTTATCTTTCCCCCTTTAGTAAGCCTGTTAATAAAACACAGAAAAAATCTCGACCAAACTGTAACGGTGTAATTTATGCTAACTTTAAAAAATGTACCTACCTCACCATTTAAACGTAGTGCGATTGCCGGTAAAGCGGCAACAAAAATTGGCTTGAAGCATATTGGTTATAAAGCTCGAAACGTATTTGCACCTAAAAATTCAAACACAAAGAATTCAGAACAATCTCAGCAACAACATGAAGAAGAAATAGGCGAGTTAGTTTTTACTGTATTAAGTCAGCTTAGAGGTACAGCCATTAAGTTATCTCAGCTATTAAGTATGGAAACAGACCTTCTCCCCGAAACCATCAGAAATAAATTAAAGTCTGCATGCCATGACGTACCCCCTATCAATAGAGCGCTCATTAGAAAACAAATGGTTCAAGAGCTTGGCAGTGCGCCAAAGGTTCTCTTTAAAGAGTTTGAGAGCGAAGCTTTTTCTGCGGCAAGTATCGGGCAAGTTCATCGAGCGCTATCATTTAACGATGAAAAATTGGCGGTAAAGGTGCAATACCCAGGTATCGGCGCAACTATTGATAGTGATTTGAAAATGTTGGAAAAACTGTTTTGGTTATTAGCTAAAACCACCAACAATATGCCAAAAAAACAAGTATTCTCGTTAGTATTAACTGAAATGAAAAGTCGGTTAACTGAAGAAATAAACTATGAGATTGAAGCCAGTAACCTAAATTGGTTTCAGCAAGAAATGAAGCTAGACGGTATTGTTATTCCAAAAGTTAATCCAACTTTATCTTCAGCTAGAGTGTTGTCAATGGAAATGTTAACCGGCGAACACATAGAGCAATGGCTAAAAAGAAAACCAAGCCAACTACAACGCAATGCACTCGGGCAAAAGTTATTTGATTTTTTCTGGTATTGCGCTTTAACCCTTAAAAAAATACACGCAGACCCGCACTCTGGTAACTTCTTAGTATTAGCAAATGAGCAGCTCGGGGTGCTCGATTTTGGCTGTGTTCGTTGTTTAAGCGATGCATTTGTTGATGATTTTACCGATATGCTACCAAAGATTGTAGATAGTTATATTTTTGGTAATAATACTGAGGCGTTATTTTCCAGCTACCAAGCGCTTAAATTTATTGATCAAAGCGTAGATTTTTCCACCTTTTCGTCTGAAATATTACCTGACTTACAATTTTATGGTGAATGGCTTGGTCAAGCTTATGTAAAGAAAACCTTCAACTTTAACAATAAAACACCATGTCCTGGGAAACCTGAAAATGTGAGCACAGATTCCATAAAATTTTTATCTGGCATGTATAGCGAACAACCTTGTTTCGATAGAGCTCACCTTGGGTTAATGAACTTATTAACACAAATTGGCGCCAACATTAATACCGACTATTTAAGGTTTATGCCAGATAAAGCAAGCCTTAAAAGTTCAAGCGAATAAATTCTAAACAGCTAAATTAAACGAATTTTATCTTTTTACTTATTACACCTTGTTAGAGAGAACTTACTCATGAACAGTTATTTAATTATTGCCGGTATGTTTAGCGCCCTAGCCTCATTAATACATATAGGTTGTATAGTTTTTGGTGCTCCTTGGTACCGTTTTTTTGGCGCAGGAGAACAAATGGCAATACTTGCCGAGCAAGGTAGTTTCAAACCGACAATAATCACTTCAGGCATTGTAATTGTTTTAGCTATTTGGTCACTTTATGCTTTTTCTGCGGCCGGACTGATCCTAAAACTCCCATTAATGCGACTAGCACTTATAACGATTACTTCGGTATATTTATTACGCGGTATCGTTGGTTTTGTCTTCGCAGCTGATCCGCTAGGTCATCATTTAGGTAATAGCAGTCAGTTTTGGTTTTGGAGCTCAGCCCTATGCTTATCTTTTGGCATTGTTCATCTCATCGGTATAAAGCAACAGTGGGCGAGTTTTTAGCAAAGAGGCGCGACAATATTTAACCTTAGTACATTGGAGATATTAGCGAACGTTAATCTACTAAACACTCATGTCATTGGTTTTTATTAAAGCGTTTAACCCTTGTAAAAATAACTACTTTATTTCTGGCCCTTTCTACTATTTTTAGATATGCAATAAAGCACGAGAGTAACGACTCTCTCATATGTATGAACAAGATAGTAGATAGGCGAAAGCTACGTTTTCATGTGTTCTGAGTGAAAATACACCTACATGCAAAGATCATTGAATTAAGAAGGTATAATCTTGTTCAACCAGTTTGTTAATCAAAGCGAGAGGGATTATTTTTAGTTATCGTCATCTTCGTCTTTTTCATCTTCGTCATCAATAATATCTGGCGTAACAGCGTCAACAACATCGATAGCGCCACCAACAACCGTGGTAGTGACACCTACCGCGGCAGATACAACAGTAGCCGCAATGCAGCCAGATAAACTAACAAACATAAAGAGTATAAAAACAACTTGAGTAACTTTTTTAAACATGAAACGTCCAGATAAGTAAATTTAGATTTGTTTAGAATACGCTAATTTACTCGTGAATCAACCGTTGTTTTAACTCAAGATTAAGCAACAATAAAACGAGAGCTGCTGACAATAAAACTCATCGTGAAACCAGTATCAGCTTGGTTTTGTAATTCAAGTGACCGTAAGTAATTCTGACGGCACTTAACAATACATTTACTCAAGAAAAATAGCGCTATAGTTATCAAATAAGAGCACATGGGAATTGACCCGTAAAACAATTTTAAGCACTTTACGGATCCCTGAAGCTATTCTATTGTTTGAGTGCGAGTGTTGGCGGAATAGAACTAGCACGCCAAGCCGGTAATAAACACGCGATGGTAGAAATACCCAGCAATGTCAACAGTGCAGTCCCATAGATATAAACATCAAAAGGGTTAATATCAAACAACTGTGTACTCAATAAACGACCACTAAAATAGGCTCCGGCGATACCGATGACTAATCCAACTAGCGTTAGTTTTACACCATAAGAAAGTATTAAGGTGATCACTTTGATTTTATCAGCGCCAATCGCCATTCTTATACCGATTTCACGAGTACGTAAGTTGACCATATAACTCATTACTCCACTAACACCACTTACTGTTATCACTAACGCAATAATAGAAAATAGCGTTAACAGTTGTGCTAAAAATCGCTGCAATGAAATCGAATTATCAACGGCTTGCTGTAGGGTTTCAAATTTAGATAACGGTTGGCGGTTATCTAACTGAGCAATAATGCCTTTAATATCTTGGGTAAAAGTTGTCGCTCTCGCGTCATCCTGTTTTGCTAATATTGCAATATGCCCCACTGGAGATTGCGCCATAGGTTTATATATTTGAAAACTGGCTTCATTCGATGCCCCTTGTTCATTAATGTCTTCAATAACACCTACAACCGTAAGCCAAGTTTCACCTTGATTTAATGATATTGTCTTATTAAGTGGAGATTCATTAGGCCATGTCTTTTGGGCAAACTTATTGTTAACAATAGTAACGTTAGGCGCCTTATTGTCATCATCAATGGTAAATGTCCTTCCCAGTAATAAACGACTACCAATCGTCTCAAAGTACCCATCGGTAACAGGACGAGCAAACGTATTGCTTGGCACGTCATCCGGATTGTAATCTCGGTCGTCAAACTGAATCGCTTGGCGGACACTACTGTAGTTTATTCCAACCGTATCATTAGGATAAGTTAAACTTAATGCCGACGATGTTATATAAGGAAGTTTACGAACTGCTTGCAATATTTGTTGCGAAATCTGCCATCGTTCTTGAGCATTATTATAAACAGTCCAATTTAAATCCAATTGCGCAATATTGACATTCTTGGCACTAAAGCCGGAGTCAATATTTTGCAGGTTATTTAAGCTTTTTATCGTTAATCCCGCGGCTATTAATAGCGTTAATGACAAAGCAAATTGGCAAATTAACAAGGTATTTCGTAAAAATCCGTGGTCGGTCGAATACGAGGATTTCCCTCCTTCTTTTAGTGAGCTGACCAAATTTACTTTAGCAAAACTGGGTACTATGCCAGCAATGATGCCTGAAATGGTTGATATGACTAAAGCAAATAACATCACTCTGGTATCGATAGTAATTTCCGCTGATAACGAGCTGAAGTTTGCAGCAAAACCTTTAAGAAAATCTAATCCCCAAAAGGCTAATAACAACCCTAAACCACCGCCTATTAATGATAATAATAAACTTTCAGTTAATAATAATTGCGCTAACCTAGCTTTACTAGCGCCCAAAGAAGCACGTACCGCAAATTCACGTTTTCGCTTTGAATGTTGTGACAAGGTTAAGTTAGTCACATTCGCAGAGGCAATTAAAAATAGTAATAATGTCGTGGCTAACAAGGTATATAAATAAGGACGACTACTTTTAACCAATTCATCATTAAGCGATAACGCTGTTGCACTGATATCAGCATTCTCTGAATAGGCCTCAGGGTATTTACTACTCAAGCGTTTTGCGATGTCAGCCACTTCAGTGTTTACTGCGACAAGTGAATAGCCAGGTTTTATTTTGGCAAAAGCCGACATCATGCGCATGCTTCTATTAGACACAGCATGTTCGCCGCTACGAAAAGGGCATGAAGGAATAGCCATATAAACATCATTAACATCAGGAAATTGTGGGAAATGAGGTAAAACACCTATAATTTTATGACTACGATTATTAAATTCAACACTCTGATTTATAACATCTTCTCGTCCATTGAATTCGCTTTGCCAAAATTCATAAGTTAACACCAGTAAGGGTTCTGCGCCTAAATCATCTTCTGAGTCAGTAAAAGTACGACCTAGTATCGGCGTTAAATTTAACATGTTGAAAAAGTTAGATGAAACCACTCCTGTTCGCACTCTTACCGGATCATCGTGGCCATACATAGTAAATGTCATGTTGTGGTATTCAGCCATATTTTCAAATGACTTTGACTGCTTTTGATAATCAAACATTTCACTGGCAGAAAAACCATAGGTTTGATCTTTAGTTAAATTTTGTTGCTGAAGAATGACTAACTGTTCACTGTCTTTAAATGGCGTGGCTGAAAACAATAAACCATTCACTACTGAAAATATCGCTGTAGTCGCTCCTATACTTAATGCCAGTGTGATGATAATAATTAAGGTTGTTATCGGCGAAGCAATAAAACGTGAAAATGCATAACGAACATCAATAATTATATTCTCAATAAAGTTGTGCTGAATCATCTCATCATTATCAGGTGCAGTATTGTTTTTGAGCATAACATCATTTGAAACCGTTGCTTTTGATGGGGTTACTTTCGACATAGTTATGCACCTACTTCTGCTGATAACTGACGGGAAATAATTTCAGCAACTTCTCGTGTATCAGCTTTGTTTATCTTCGTTTGTCCATTAATGGTGGTATTAACGGAGTTTTCCACTATTTCACCATCAAATAAATGAATCGTTCGCTTAGCAAAATGCGCATAACGACTGTCGTGAGTTACCATACAAATAGTTACGCCCTGTTCATTAAGCTCACTGAGCAGTTGCATAACCGAGTCACCATTAACAGAATCAAGATTACCCGTTGGCTCATCGGCAAGTAACAAGGTAGGACTCCCCACTAAAGCTCGCGCAACGGCAACCCTTTGTTGTTGTCCACCGGATAATTGATTAGGTAAATGGTGAGCTCTTTCTGACATGTTTACCCGTTTTAACACTTCTGCAACTTTGGCTATTCTTACCGACTTTTTAATGCCTCGATAAACCAAAGGTAGTTCCACATTTTCACTAACGGTCATATCACCAATTAAATTAAAATCTTGAAAAATAAATCCTATTTCCCTATTTCTAACTTTTGCCATTTGTGAACCCGACAAATTTTTTACCGAATAATTACTAATTTCATAATCACCACTTGAGGCTTTATCAAGTAAACCAATAATAGCAAGCAAAGTAGACTTCCCACCTCCTGATGGCCCTTGAATCGTCACATAATCACCTTGCGATATCGTTAAATTAATATCTTTTAAGGCATTAATTTGGCTACCATCTGTGTGATAAATTTTGTTAAGTTTAGTGATATTTATGAGTGTTTTGTTGGTAGTCATTATTGTGTCCTTAAGGTGAATTTGTTTTATTTTATGAATTAGCATTGCGCCAGCATTAGGCTAAATTATTGAGCTAGCGCATTAAGCACAAATGTCTAATTGTTGTTAAAGCTAGGTATTGATCAATTAATCGTTATCGAAGGATACTGTTGTAACTTAGAGGTATCAGACACGATGACTTGTTCACCCTGTGTTAAACCACTAAGAAGTTGTATTGAAGTCGTTGAACTTTCGCCAATAGCGACTTGAGTCCTAACCGCATGTGAATTACTGGTTAGTTTAAATAAGTAAGCGGTATTAGATTCTTGCCAATGGGCAGGTTTATCAATTAATAACACGTTTTCTAGTCGCATAATTTCCACTGTGCCATTGACTCTAAGATCGGGACGGGCTTCACTGGGTAAATCTTTCGGTAGTTCAACATCAACGGTAACTGTGCCATTAACAACAGCTGGGTCTATACGAGATACAATGCCTTTGATTTTGCTACGACGGGTATCGATTTCAACAACTTGACCTATTTGAATGTCTTTAGCTTGGCTTTCTTGTACTCGAAGTTCTGCTTTTAAATTCTTTTGATCGGCAACCCTTGCTAATTCTGCTCCTTGGGGTATTTCTTGACCTTCTTCCACAGAGATACTTTGCAATACACCATACATTTGAGCGCGTACGTCAAGTTTACTGACTTGTTCTTCGAGTAATGAAACACGCAATAGTTGTTGCTCTACTTTTGCTCGCTCTACATTAATTAAGCTTGCTTGCAGCCTAGGCAATTGCTTTAGTTCGAATTGTGCAATTTCTAATTGCAGTGTTAGTTTTTTCTCACGCAGTACTGCTTCGTTATATTGATATTTTGGGATTATTTTAGTAACTCGAAGTTGTTTTTTAGCTGCGGCGTCTTCAATAGCTTGCTGTTTTTCTATTTCCAACAACTTTACATCAGCCTGTTTTTTTTGCCTTTGTGTTATTTGAATTTCTTTTAGAGCATCGAGTTGTGCTTTAGCAATTTTGTATTCGATTTTTACGCGTTTATATTGTTGGGTGAGTTCAGGAGATGATAATTGTAAAATGATACTGTCAGGGGTAACAATGGCTCCAGGTTCAAGCAATCGTTTGATCACTTTTGCACTCATTCGAGATGAGATCCACTTTCTATTTATCGCTACAAGGTTTCCAGGGGCTCTAATGTCTTGAATTAAATCCCCTGATTCTACAGTAGCAAGAGCAAGTCCTTCTGCTGAAATAACCGCGCTACTGTTAGCCGAATTAAAGAGAAAAGCATTAACCAACCAAAGCAGAAAAATAACAACAGGAGTTCCCATTATAAGATAACGCTTTATTGGTTTTTTCTCAGTGTTTTGTGATTCAAGAATAGTTTGCATTTATCACCGTTTTGCTCATTTTAAAGATGAGGCAATCATAACGGTGTTTTAATTTACTTATCGAGCCAATCGGTGAAGTTCAGCTAGTTATAGATGAACAGCAGATATTGTCGATGAAAAATAATAATACATATTTGCAGCTTGTTCTGGTTGATTCTATTTTATGATGTTGAACTAGTATCGTGATTTTTTATTTTATTGATTAATCTAAGCCATGTATCGTTCGGCTGCAAAATAATACCAAACGGATTAAATTATTGACCAAAATTTGATGAGGATAAACATTCAAATTCAAGGAGTGTAATTGAGCAATAGCTGGCTATTGGGATTGAGCACAACGCAGAAGTTGATTGTTTAAACCATTTTAAGATGATCAATAAATTAGTCTGTTTGGTATAACATAGCTATCAAGGTGTTGCATGAAGTCGTTGGTATAATATGTCGCGGTAATTTCGGCTCAATTTTACACTGGTGTTGTCACGTAAAATGATTTGATAATCGCCACTGTCTAAACTGATGAGTTCTCTTACATAGTTCAAATTTACAATACTAGAACGATGGACGCGCTGAAACCCTTGTTCACTCAAACGGGCTTCCATATTTTTCATGGTTTCACGGACAAGATGTGATTTTTGCGGCGTGTGTACCGTGATATAATCTCCATCTGCCTCAATCCAGTAGATATCTTCTGACTTGAGTAAATAAACATGACCATTAGAGCGGATCACTAAACGTTCATTTTGCACCAATGAAGAGGTTTGGTTTACAGGTTTCACTGTACTAAGACCTTGGGTTTGGCTTAATAATTGGGTGAGTTGCGCACTACGCTGTGAAATTGAATTTTTTAAAATTTGGTCACGTGCATGGTCCAAACTCTCTTTAAAACGTATTTTGTCTATGGGTTTTAGTAAGTAGTCAATGGCATGAGTATTAAATGCCTGAATGGCGTATTCGTCATAAGCAGTTAAAAAAATTACCGGCGGCATATGCTCACTACCTACAGCATTGACAACGTCAAAACCATTCACTTTTGGCATTTTAATATCAAGAAAAACTAAATCAGGTTTTAATGACAATATTGACCTTATAGCATCACTTCCATTTTCACATTCGCCAATGATAGAAAACTCTTTTTCATCTTGTAAGTGGAGAGATACGCCTTCTCTAGCTAAGGGTTCATCATCAACTATTAATACCCTAATCGTCATGACTATAATCTCCTGCATTAGTGGGCAAGGTTAATGTTACGGTTACACCACCTTGATTATTGCTGCTATAGACCAATGTATGTTCTGAGGGATATAACTGTTTTAATCGCGATTTTACGTTACTCAATCCTATGCCTGCCTTGAAATTAGGATCATCGAAGTTGCAACCCGCTCCATCGTCCATAATAACAATAGATAAGTATTTTTCTTGCACATGACAGCTTATGGTTAATGTTCCTTTACCTTCTTTTTCTTCTAAACCATGCTGCATAGCATTTTCGATTAAGGGTTGTAATAGCATCGACGGAACAAGGATTGACAAAGCATTTTCATCATAATCTTTCACAATACTAATTCTATCACCAAACCTGACCTGCTCTATCGCAAGATATTGCTCTACATGGTGCAGCTCTTTTTGCAAAGGGATCAATTGTTGGTCTTTTTCATCTAAAGAGTTTCTAAAAAAACTACTTAACCTGTTGATCATTTCAGTTGCTTGTTCTTTCTCTGATTTCATCACTAATACCGAAATAACATTGAGCGTATTAAATAAGAAATGTGGGTTGATTTGCATTTTAAGTGTTTGCAGCTGTGATTCAATCAGTTGATGATTCAACTGGCTTGCAATAAGCGCTTCATTGTCAGCAATTTGAGCAAAGTTTTTAATATTTATATTAGTCACTAAAATAGTGTAAATAATGATATTAAATAAGAATAGATTATCACCAAAGAGAAAGTGACCAATGTGTTGCCAAGGTTGATAGTTTTCCATTGATTGAGTCATATTTTCAAAAAAATGATAGTGTAAACTAATAAATAATCCAGCAATAAGTGACAAACATAACAAAAACAAACTGTGTAATAATAGACCTTTCAACCAGTTTTTAGGTTTTATGGGGAATCGTAATGCTAACCAGAGAGTAACAGGTGTTAAAGCAACCCAAGGTAACCATATCCTCACAGTGATAAATTCTATGTTGGCTAATATAGCCAATTCGAAGTGGTGACTAGTAAGCCAACTTGATATTTGTGATAGCAATAAATAAAAGGCTAAACCTAACCAAATAAAAATGAGTAGTAGCGTGATATTTTTAATGTTTATTGGTTTGTTGCCGCTCTTTGTCATCATGGTTATTGGCCCATACTCAGCTAAAGTCATTTAATTTGAGGAATGTTGTTATTAGGGAACAGTTTATCTGTTTACTTCTATGTTTAACAAGAACGTAGCGACAAACAACATAAAAATAGCTATGAAACGATAAAAAACTACGACAAAAACGTTTCACAATCATAATGTTTGTCGAATATCATTTTAGCCCAATTGTAGGCCGACTAGTAGATACGATAACTGACATCTCAGATTTTTATATTGGTAACGCCTTGCTCTTCAAAAAATACTGAGCAAGGCGAAGAAGTTAACTGATTTGTAGTCGTTTGTTAATTGCTTACTTCATTAAAGTTTCTAGCATTGACTTATAAATATTCATATCTTCGGTATCTTGGGCCAGCTTAACCGCTTTTTCTGCGGAGTTTACCGCCAACTTATGATTTCCGGCTTGGCCATATGCTTTTGACAACTGACTGTATATCGCAGGAGAGTGAGGATAATATTCAGTAGCAAGTGTTAACCAAGGTATTAAATCTTTCGTCTTTTTTTGTCTATATAAGATCTCTGCTGTTTTCAACATATTATTAATAGAGTGAAAAGACTTTTCTATCGGTATAATTTTGAATCCATAATGTGCGGATAATGCTTGATACTTATCCATTAGAGCTTGTGCTGGATCAGCACTGTTCCAAAATTCTCGATAATTAACATCCCAAATCCCTCTAGCATAAATGGTTTCTAGGCCATGCTGAATACCAGGAATTGACATGCCGTAATGGTCTTCATCATGCACTATTTCGAATTTATATCTAATATTTTTGTTGGTTATATTTTTCAATTTAGCCGGAATATCTACATAGAGTGCCGCTTCTTTTGCTCCTCTTTTTATAATATCACGACTACCCGTCCCGATATAAATACTCGCATTAGCTCTGTTTTTGTCTGATATTGCTTTAATTAGTTTATCCCCCACGGTTACACCGGACTTTAGCTTTTTACCTATTTCAGCAGCCAAGACTATATAGCCACTAAATAAGTCTGGCTCAGACCAAAATGCTTGTAACACAGGACCAAATGAAGGTGACATCCCTATAATGGTTCTATGAGAGTTAACCCTAAATTGTTTTTCGATATTGGGTATCAGTTCATTTCTAAAAAATTTAAGGTACCGTGCTGCTTGGCCCAAATTATCCCCATAAAAAAAAGGACTACCATTATCGTCATACAGCTCTAACGCCATGTCTATGCGTTTACCGGTATTATTTGCTATGCCCACTATAATGCTTTCTGGCATATAATTTCTGGCAGCTCGGATCACCACCATTGAACGCGTTAAATCAAATAGAAATTCAGCATCCATCACATAAATGACAGGGTAATGATGAGCAGAGTGTTCATAATTTTCGGGCAATGATATAAATATTTCACGCTCTTCATCCAGTACTGAAGATTTAAAACTATATTTATCTCCCGAAATAATATGTTCTTGTTTTTGTAAGTTAATTTCTAACGCATGTGCATTAAAAATAATAAACGAGATTGTAATGATGATATATCTGATATAACAGCGCATTTGTATTCCTTTAATGAGTCTAGGAGAGCATTTAAGCCCCTGTTAACTTTCAATAATTAGTCGAATAAAGAATAAGGACAAACCAGTTAACTAGGTTGTGTCCATATTAAACTGATTGTTTGCTGTATAAGCATCGCCGAGGCTGTCATGCGAATTGGCAGCATAAGGATAGAATTCCTGCCAATATTTAAACATCACGCCCAATTAGTAGGCTAAAATGGAGCAGCTCACTGTTTTTTAGCCTTTGTTTGATTTCTTGTTAGCATGAAAATATACCGAACTGCTTTAACGCCCTTTATAGAATTTAAAACAGCTGTCGATGAAATATTTTTCACTAGCTATTCTCTAGGGATTTTTGTTATCCCATGAATATTAGTTTAATAACTCATCTAACTCTGCTGTAAGTATATCCAGATTTTCATTATCATATATTTTTGCTAAGCGAATCGATTTTTTTAGATGAATTCTTGCATTCTTATTATCATTTTCAGCTTGATTAATTTGAGCAAGACGATAATAGAATTTTGATGAGTTAGGGTAATACTTCAAACCTAATTGGACCAATTTTTTGGCTTCTTCTATACGGTTAGTATTTATCAAGCGTCTCATCAAATGGTATAAATTATAGAAGGTGTTATGTGCGGCTTCTACAGGGTAAATTTTATATCCATATCGATTAGATAAATCATCATAAATTTTTTCAATTTCTTTTGCTGGAGCCTTTGAATCTAGTATCTCTGAATAATTGATATTATAGATATCACGTGGGTATATAAACCTAAATGCATTAAATAAACTCCCAACCACCACTCCGTAGCCAGACTCACCATCTAGATTATCAACTTTAAGCCTCACATTAGATGAACTGCCATGATTGAAATTTTTAATAAATTTTTTCTGATTAAGCTCACGAGCATCTTGAATTTCTTTAACTCGCTTTGTCTGACCAATATATAATGTCGAATTATTATGATTCTTAAGTGATGAAATAAGTGTTTCACCAACAGTTTTTCCTGAAGTTAAATGACTAGAAATTCCTCCATTGATGGAAATATAATGCCTAAACAAATCTGAATCTCCCCAAAAGGCTTGATAAACAGCACCACTGGTTGGAGACAAACCAACAATTGTACGATTGGTATTTACACGATAATGTTTTTCTAAAAATGGGAACAGCTCATTTTTAAAAAACTGAATATATGTTTTTGGATCGCCACCACCTTGATAATAGACTTTGCCATTATCTCCTTTAACTTCAAGCGCCATTTCAAAACGTTTATCATTTGTAGGATTTGGTAGTCCAATGATAATACTTTCTGGCATATAGTTCCGAGATGCCCAAAGTGTTGTCATGGAACGAGCAATATCGAACATGAATTCACCATCTAAAATGAGAATAAGTGGATAGTCATGTACATTTTGATTGTAATTTGGAGGAAGTGATATATAAATTTCTCGCGACTCATCTAAAATGCTCGATTTTATTTGAATGCTTTTAACATTCATTAATTGACCAGCCGATTTTATCGTAAGGGAAGAATGACCATTTTGAGCCTGTATATTTACAGACATCAATATAATCATAAAGATAAATAATAATTTCATAAGTAATACATTTCCTTTTAATTGTGATTCAATTCAATATTTTTAGTAATTTAATAGCTAAACTAATACACTGCTGTTAAATTATTTAATTTTGATCCCCGTACCTTCTTCAAGCCAATAATTCATAACAAAACTTTCAGGTATTTTGATCGTCAATGCCAGCGTGTTATCAACCCTGTTATCGGTAAACTCAATAGTTTCGCCTTGAGTATAGGGAAAGCCAACAAGATCGAAACGAGTCGTCGACATTGCTTTTAACTGAGCGATAAAACTACCTTCCATGCGTGCTATTAATTTCCCATCAACTTTGACTATTTCTACAATCTTTCCACTTATCATTTTGTACTGCCCAACGTACCTATTTTGTATGGCTTTAGAGATGACAATCGGCTCAATAAAATTGGCGTCGATAATGTCTTGAATTTTTTTAAGATGAATGGGACTACCGTCATTTTTAACACCTTGGTAGTTTTTCAGAATATCTTGTGCTGCTTGATTTTCAGATATTTGCTTTACCGTCCAACCTTTAGCAAATAGTTGACCTATTTTTTTCCTAAATGCACTTTTCGCTTTATCGTTTTTTATTAGACCGTCAACATGACTTAGCTCACCATGTCCGGGCACAACAATGGTTTTACTGTCAGTCAATGACAGCGCTAACTTCATGGTTTTCCGATAGCCAGAGCCACCATTTGCCCCCTCATACAATAACCAAGAAGAACTAAAATTGTCGCCCATAAAAATTACGTTACTGCTGGGTAAATGTATGATGGTTGAATCAAGCGTATGAGAAGGAGCATGATAGGCAACTATTTCCTCACTTCCCATGGTTAAAGTAAGTTTTTTATCAAACCTCAAATGATGTGCTATCGGGGTAAATCGATAGTTTTCTTGAGCAATGACGATGGCGCCTTTTTGAGCGAAAAAAGCATTCCCACCAGAATGATCAAAATGAGAGTGAGTATTTATTACATATTTAATCGGTTTATCAGATATTTTTCTCACCGCCGCGAGCAGCTTTTGTGCCCCCTCTTCTAGCATTCCTTTGCTCTCAATCAGTAAAAGACCATGTTTACCGACCACTAGGCCTGCATTAGCACCATAGTACTTAGCAAGGTAAATATTTTGAGCTATTTTATTAAAAACAATAGATTTATTAGATGTAATCGGATTGTCTTTGGTGTATTCGTATTGAATAGCCAATTGATTTTTTTGCCGCTCCACCGCATTAAGCGAATGTAATGGCTCTGAGGCATAAGCACTTATTGGGAGTACCGTAACGACAACACTTAGCGCCGTTCGAATTGATTTTGCTTGTAACGTTTTTAAAATGCCTCGGCATAAATATTTCAATATTTTCATTAATGGCCGTACTCCAATTTTAATTGCATGATGATAAGCGATGGCATTTGCCAGCTGACTTACTAAAACAATACTGCCGACTTATGAGGTAAAAAGAATGATTTATTGCTGATTTCTGCATGATCTCTCGATGATTTTGTTAATAATTATAACAATTTACGAATATTTTCTTATTCCACGTGAAAATCCTGAATTTGATGAGAGAGGTAAAATACTTAAAAAATATTCAATGCAAAGAATGTTATTTTGAATAGCAGCAAGGTTGAAATCACTTCATTGCTGCCTACATCAATACAAGTAATCAGGTTATGCTGGCAACATATAACCTGAGTAACAAATTGTTAGTGTTCCTAATTTGTCAATACAGTTTCATCTGGAATTCGTCTGTTGAAAAGAAATGTATAGGAGGTTTATCCGTTGTAAGCCAGATGCATTGTGTCATCTAACAGGTTTGACGTATTCAATAACGACATTGCCTGTGTTAACATTTACTTAAAACTATTGCGGATTGCCTAAATGGCGCAGAAGTATTGGATTAATAACAGTTTTATCGATCTTTCCAGAAACCAAATAACGCAACAAGGCCTGACTGTCACTATGCAGCCAAAAGCCTTGGCAGTGCTAACTTATCTTGCCGAACACCAAGGGAGCGTTGTCACTCAAGACGCCATTATGACTCATGTGTGGCAAGAGACCATTGTTTCTCCGAATTCCCTGCAACGTTGTATTGCTCAACTTCGCAAAGCGCTTGGTGACAATGGTAAAAATCAATCGTTGATCAAAACTCATGCAAAGCAAGGCTATAGTTTAGAAACAGCGGTGAAATGGCAATTAACTGAGCCTTTGACAAATAAAGTCGCAAGAACACAAGATATAACAACAAAACTTGCCTTGCCCTCCTCTAAGTTAGCCGCGCTATTTGTAGGTATTTTACTTTTATCTATTCTTGGACTTAGCTATTTTTCAACTGGCACCTCTGAGCTGGCTTTTAACAAACTGACGCCATTAACCACAAGTGATGAAAAAGAAGGTGGTGCGAGTTATTCACCAGATGGCCGCTACATTGTGTTTCACCGATATGATGGCCTTTGTGAAAGTAACTTATGGGCAATAGACCTAAAAAGCCAGCAAGAGATACAACTGACCCAGTCGGCGGCTTGGTATAGCAGCCTTAGTTTTTCTCCTGATGGTAAACAACTGATATTTTTGGCTAAAAACGGCTGTAAACAAGTAAATAACACAGCAAAAAGCCAAACAGTAGAATGCAGGGATTTGGTCACTTTACATTTTGGAGAAGCGCTCAACACACCACAACAACCTAAAATAATAAAGCAGTGCCAAGAGTTAGAATTTAATATGCCCTATTGGTTAAACGATGAGAGTATCGCAATGCTACAAAATATTGACGACGCTTGGAAGATTATGCGTCACACCACTCATAACAACCAAGTGAGTGAACTGTATGCGCCTAAAGATAGAGCTATTTATAATTTATCCTATTCTGCCTCTCATAACTTAATCGCTGCTATTAGCACTAATGACTTAGACCAACATCTGTTAGATATACTTGATAACGAGGGCGCATTACTCGCTAGTCATATTATTAACAGACCAGCTGGAATGTCTCCCTTTCTTTATATAAATCCAACTTTTTCACCGATGGAAGAACAGTTGGTTTTTACCACGAAGAAACAGCTGTTTTCTTTATCTTTCAATGGCGATATAACTGAAATTAAAGTGCCTTTATATGAAAATATTTATGGCGTACGTTTTCATCCTAACGGTACAAAACTAGTGGCTACTTATGGCACATTAGACACCGATATTGCTCGGATTCATTTTAATGAAATTGCCAACGAACAATCGGAACTCGATTTTAATCAGGTATTTCAACCCTATCCGAGTATTTCTCGCTCAACATCAAAAGATCAGGATGCGAAATTTCAGCCCGATGGTGATTTAATCACGTTTATTTCCGAACGCTCAGGTACTAAACAATTGTGGATAACAGATGATAAACATCCTCAACAGCTTACCCAATTTCCCTTAGGGACAACGATTGATGGCATTGGTTGGTCGAGCGATAGTGAAAGTATTTTCACGGCGGTTAATGGAAAGTTGTATCGCGTTTCACTGGTTGGAAAAGTTGAGCTAATTCCCCTTGATGTTATGGTCAAGCAACTATACCAATCTGACTTTTCCAATACCCTGTTATTGTTAGCAGGAGGGTCTAGCAAAAATAAACTGATGACATACAACACATTAAATGGCGAGTTAACTTTATCGGCTGAAACAGATGCACAATGGGCCGCAATGAACGAAAATGGGGTAATGGTTTATTTAGATGAAAATCATGACTACTGGCGAATCGAGTCAAAGCAAACTATTAAAATAAATAATTTAAACCATAACCAGAAAAACTATCGTATGGTCATGACGAAGAAAGCATTACTGGGAATTAATGATAACCATCAACTGTGGTCATATAACCTTCAAACCGGTAATTATAAAATGATACAACAACTCAATAAATACGCAGGGTATCTTAGTGATGTACAACAAGAACAGCTGTTATTGACACAAATAATTTCTGCAAAGAAAGAAATTGTCGAATTAAGTAAGGTGGATTAACAAGGACATAAAATGTCTGCGATGAAACACTTATAAATACCCACTTTATCTTGGGGTTAACTACCTTGTTGATAATAATTTATAACTTTTAAATAATCATGATAAAGCATCTTCGGGGTAAAACTCTTTATACCGAGTTCTGTTATTTCGGGTAAAAATACGGCCTGTAGTTCAGCATCAGGATTTATTAAAAATATCGCTAGTCCATGGCTTACTTGATAAAACAAGTCATTTTTGGCTACTGTTTGGGAATGTTTACTTTTAATAACATTTTTATCCGCTTCATCTACATAGCTGCGAGTAATTTCAACTTTTATTCCTAAACTTTGCTGAAAACTTCTGGCATCTGCTGAGTTATTTGCACGAACAGCAACAAAATTTTCTGAAAAATAATGAATGTACTGTGCCAGTATTTTTTGAGAATCACGATAGGGGTCAACGGTATAAAAAACAAATTGGGTTTCTAAATTCTCATGGCTTTCGTTGAGCAAGTTAGCAAACTGAGTTAAAGTTAATAAAGTGGTTGGACAAATATCAGGACATTGAGTATAGCCGTAAGCAATAAACCGCCATTTTCCTAGAAAATAGTCACGATTAACGGGCATGCCCTGATGATCGGTTAATTGTATATTTGTTAATTGTTGCGCTTCTTTTAATACAAATCCTTGTATTGTAGGCAGCTCCACATCGTTATGGAAATGGCTGTTAGCGGTTAAACGATAAATATATATCGCTGATGCAATGATCACTAAAATAGGTAACAGTACTAATGCTTGTTGCGATTGAAACCCTTTATTCATCATTGTTTTATCACCAAAGTACAATTAAGCGATCAAGTAATAAAGCAAGAAACAGTGCAATCAAATAGTAAATTGAAATACGGAAGGTTTTTAATGGTAATTGATTATTTTCATTGATTTTAAGTTGTACCGCAAAATAGCCAAACCACAGGCCAAGTACTAACACCAAGTATAAATAAACCTCACCCGAATAATGGAAAAAATACGGTAATAAACTAGCAAGAACTGTCGCTATAGTATAAATCACAACACAGGTCTTGGTGTAGTCAATCCCTTTAACGACTGGCAACATAGGTACGTTGGCTTGTCGATAATCTTCAATTCTGTCTATGGCTAATGGCCAAAAATGAGCGGGTGTCCACAAGAAAATAATCAGCGTGAGTAATAAGGGCTCTAGGTCAATGCTATTGGTGATACTGGTCCAACCGAGCAAAGGAGGTATAGCACCAGCAAAACCACCGTAAACAATATTTTGTGGTGTTTTATGCTTTAAAAAACAAGTATAAATCACGGCATAACCAATAAAGCCCACTAAAGTAAGTAATGCAGTTAATACATTGACATATTTCAACAGTAAGAACATCGAGCTAAAGGCCAAAGCAGTGGCAAAAATCAGCGCCTGTTTGCTGCCAATACTTTGCTTAACGAGCGGCCGCCATTTCGTTCTTTGCATTTTTGCATCAATGTTAGCATCCACAACATGGTTGATAACTGCAGCAGCACTCGCAGCAAAGCCAATGGCAATATTAGCGATCAACATCAATTTTATATCAAAGTTTTGAGCACTGGCTAGATACATGCCAACCATGGAAGTTATCAATATCATCAACACCACTTTCAGTTTGCATAAGGCTAGATAGTCTTGCCAAGTCGGCAATTTAGGCGATATCACCAAAGTAATAACATTATTTTTCATTGGCTTTCCTTAAACGTAAGTTGACAATATCAAGGATTAAAAAAAGAAACCATTCTGCTGATAAAAACATAATCAGCCTCACTCGACATCAAAACAATAAAAATTAAAATCGCAATCGGGGGTAAAAACAATAAAAATTTAACCGCCATACGCTCCCATGCTAAGTGCATAAAAACCATAATAATTAAGCCCGCTTTTAAAAACATAAAAGCTAAAATAAGTGTCCATCTCAGCATGCCTTGAAATTGAAAGTAATCAACCATGTAAGAACAGGCACTTAAGACAAAAAGTAATAACCATACTTTTAAGTACATTGAGATCGGATGTTGCTGTGGAACATTCGATGTAACACGTTGTGTTTCTGTGTGTTCTTTCATCATGCTAGCCTCACCATAAATAGAAAAATGCAAAAATGAATACCCAAACTAAATCAACAAAATGCCAATATAGTCCAGTTATTTCAACAATTTGATATCCTTTGTTATCGTACTTTCCTTGACTTATTCGCTTGGCAATCATGGCAAGATAAATAACACCTGCACTAACATGTAGCCCGTGAAAGCCCGTGATCATAAAAAAGGCCGCGCCAAATTGATTAGCCCCCATGGGATTTTCCCAAGGCCTTATGCCTTCTTCTACAATCAATTTAGTCCATTCAAAAGCTTGCATACCAATAAAACTAGCACCTAATAATGCTGTCGTTAGCATTAAATAAACTGCTTTTTTCTTATTTCCTTGATAGGCATAATTAACGGCCATTGCCATAGTGCCGCTGCTCGTGATTAAAATAAATGTCATAATGGCAATTAATACCAAGGGAATGTGATGACCTGCAATAGTCAAAGCAAATACTTCACTTGGGTTTGGCCAAGGAACGGTCACTGACATACGTACATTCATATAGCTGATAAGAAAAATACTAAAGATAAATGTATCGCTTAATAAAAATATCCACATCATCAATTTGCCCCAAGGCATATCGAAAGCTTGTTTATCTGTGCCCCAGTCGTTTTTCACACTTTGCCAAGACGAGGACTTACTCGCTTGTGACTGTTCTTGCTGTTGATTATTAGGCATATATCCTCCTTAGAAACCGCAAAATAAAGCAATCGTTTTAAAGGTTTGTGCATCACCCGTTAACAAAAAAAATAAAAATAACCAAATGAAAAGTAAAAAGTGCCAATACCGTGCGCACAACTTGAGACGGGAAGCTAATGTTTGGTATGACAAATCTAATGAAAACAGCCAAATACAACGTATAAATACCAACACACCCGCAACAATATGTAAGGCATGCATACCAGTAAGGAGAAAGTAATAACTGTTAGCTGGATTAGCGTAGATATAAAAACCTGACTGATTAAGTTGTTGCCAAACTTGAACTTGGCCGCCAATAAACAGAACCGTAAATAATGCGGTTGCTGTTAACGAAATAACAACGCCTTTGAAGCTCTGCAAATCAGCAGATTTATTTGCTAAAATAATACTAATACTTGCCATTAATAAGTAAATACTGTTCTGCCATAACATACTTGCATTGCTAAACGGTAACCATGGCTCACCAGATAATGCTTGGAAATCATAAGATTGAGTGCGTTGTAAAAACGTAACGGTAAATAAGAAAAAAATCACGGTGATAACAGCTAAAAAGAATTTTAACGCGGTACTTGCGGCTTTTTCTTTATTGGTTGCCACAGAAAATGGTTCTGTTTCTTGCCCTTGTGGTAACCAAGGCTTTATTCGCAACGTTTTTAATATTTGCATCATTTATCCTCCCGACTGTTATTTTCATCACTAATTAGGTATTCAACTTCTTCTGGAGAGATATTTTGTGGAATAAAGTCATCTTTAACCTCAGGCACACTATAATCGTATGCCCAACGATGCACCTGAGGTACATGTTCGCCCCAATTTCCATGCCCTGGAGGAAATTGTGCAGTTTGCCATTCCAGTGATGTTGCTTGCCAAGGGTTTCGGCCAGATTTTTTTCCTTTGAAGGTGCTCCAAATAAGATTGGCAATAAAAACCAATTGCACTAAACCAACAATAATGGCTGAAACCGTGATACCGGCATTAAGAGTCTGGGCAGATTCAGGAATAAAATCGGTTTCTCCCATGGCGAAATAACGACGAGGTACCCCTAAAAAACCTAAATAATGCATCGGCAAATAAATGGCATAAGTGCCTAAAAATGTCCCCCAAAAATGAAACTTCCCCAAGCTATTATTTAAAAATCGTCCGGTTAGTAAAGGGAACCAATGATATATGGCAGCAAACAATACCATTACGGGTGAAACGCCCATCACCATATGAAAATGAGCAACAACAAAAAAGGTGTCAGATAAGGGCAAGTCTATAACAACATTACCCAACATCAGCCCGGTTAATCCGCCATGAGTAAAAGTAAAAATAAAACCTATAGCAAATAACATTGGCACGGTAAGGTGTATATTTCCGCGCCATAAGGTGAGTAGCCAGTTATAAACTTTTAATGCGGTAGGTATGGCGATAATCAATGTCGTGGTAGCAAAGAAAAAACCAAAATACGGGTTCATACCACTGACGTACATATGATGTGCCCAAACCACAAAACTCAAACCACCAATGGCAACAATGGCCCATACCATCATACGATAACCAAAAATGTTTTTTCGTGCATGTACCGCAATGACATCAGAAACCATACCAAAAGCAGGTAAGGCAACGATGTAGACTTCTGGATGACCAAAAAACCAAAACAAATGTTGAAATAGTATTGGACTGCCGCCACTATGATCGAGGGTTTCACCTAAAGATAAAATAGCGGGCATAAAAAAACTGGTGCCGACGACTTTATCAAAAATCATCATAATGGCACTGACCAATAATGCTGGAAATGCTAAAAGCCCCAAAATTGTCGCGACAAAAATTCCCCAAATAGTTAAAGGCATGCGCATTAATGTCATGCCTTTAGCTCTAGCTTGCAAAATGGTAGAAACGTAATTTAATCCCCCCATAGTAAAAGCGACAATAAAAATAGCTAAAGATATCAGCATCAACAAAATACCCGCATCTGCACCAGGAGTACCACTTAAAATGGCTTGCGGCGGGTATAATGTCCAGCCAGCACCAGTGGGACCACCACTGACAAAAAAGCTGCTTACTAAAACCAGAACTGAAAGTAAATAGGTCCAATAGCTCAGCATATTCAAATAAGGGAAGACCATGTCTCTTGCCCCAATCATTAATGGGATCAAATAGTTACCAAAGCCTCCTAACAATAATGCGGTTAATAAATAAATCACCATGATCATGCCGTGCATGGTGACGAATTGCAGATAAGATGAAGGGTCAATAAATGAAAACTCATTAGGGAAGCCAAGTTGCAAGCGCATAATTCCTGACAATACCAAGGCAATCAGACCTACTGCTATTGCAGTGATTGAATATTGGATAGCGATAACTTTATGGTCTTGGCTCCAAACATATTTAGTCAAGAAGCTGTTAGGATGGCTTGAATCATCTACTTGATCCGCAATCGCTATATTTTCCATTTCTGTCACATCATGCTCCTATAGTATTACTGAGATAGATTTACCTGACACTGCTTAGTGAATTGATATAACTCACCACATCATCAACCGCCCGCTCATCATGCAAGATTTTTGACATTAAGATCATCTGCTTACCATAGAGATCTGCTTGATGAGTTCCTCTTATGCCTTGTTGATATGAAGCAATTTGTCTTTTTAAATACCAAGTGTGCTGCCCTGCTAATTTTGGCGCGTTCATGGCATAATTTCCTTGGGCATCATCACCATGGCAATAAGAGCAATTTTTATAAAGGCGTTTTCCTTTAATAACATCGCCTTTATTGAGTAGGGTGTTTTGACTTGAAGCTAATGAACTAAGGTAAGCACTAACGTCTTCAACAGCTTTATCATCAATTAATAAAGCCGACATAGCTGACATTTGTTGTCCATAAACATCAGTACTATTTTGACCTCTGATATTTTGTTTAAAATAACCTAGTTGCCGCTGAAGATACCAGCGACTTAAACCGGCGAGTTGTGGGGCATTCATCGCTTCAATACCCTGACCATCGATGCCATGACACGAAATACACCCCGTATAATGCTGTTTCCCTTGCTTTATATTTGCAGGGTCACGAGTTAATGTTTGCGTAAAGGTTGGCAGGCTAGCGAGCCAAGTTTGATAGTCATTGGCAGTGTCTACTTTGATATAACCACGCATGGTAAAATGAGCAATACCACAGAGCTCTTCACACAGCAGCTCATAGCGACCTAATTTCGTGGGCGTAAACCAAACAAAAGTAACGGCACCGGGGACTAAATCCATTTTTACTCTGAATTGCGGTACGGCGAAATTATGCAAAACATCTTTTGAACGTAATAAAACTTTAACGGGTTGGTCAATGAGTAAATGCAATTCATTACTTTTCACTAATAAGTCATCAGCGCCATTAATATCATTAATATCAATACCAAACGGGTTATCTTCGCTAATTAATATGACGGCTGTTTTCCCTAACTTGCCATCTTTACCTGGCAGTCGATAACTCCAATGCCATTGTTGGCCTACCGCTTCAACGGTCTCACTATTTTCAGGTACAGAAATAAATTCCCCCCAGACAAAAAGACCGGGGGTCAACATTGCTGCGACACCTAGTGTCGTAATTACAGTTAACCAACCTTCAAGCTTGCTATTTTCAGGTTCAAAATCAGATCGTCTATTTTTATTGTAGCGGTATTTAATAATGACAAATGCTAGAAATAAACTTACCGCGACAAAGACAATGCCAACAACCCAAAGAGTAATGTTAATGGTGTCATCAATCGATTGCCAGTTTGATGCCAAAGGAGTAAACCACCAAGGACTGATAAAGTGAAAAACTAATGTCATAATGACTAATAAAATAATTACTATGGCTATCGTCATAGCACACCCTTAGCTTTAAGTTGTTGTACATTAAACAAGTGACTTTACTGCTAATTGAATGAGCGAAATAAAATACGAAATTATACTTAACTTTATTTTGATTATCGGGAACAGAAATAGAGCTAAAATGACATTTTATATCGTTAATTTCTCTTGCTCGTTCTCATTATTTAAGTGGTTAATAATTAATCACCTTAATTAATAACATAGACTAGTTTTGGGAAAGTAGCGAGATGATGATTAAGAAAACATGAATAAATCATCTCTAAAATAGAAAGCAATAAGAGCAGATTTATAGGCAGATAAATGGTTAAAACAAGTTTGGAAACATCTCGAATTGCCGAAAATAAGTATCGTCATATTAGAGGGGTGTAGGTTCTGTTAAGAGCTTGATTTAAAGGATGGGAATTTATATCTCATTTATATCAGTATAGCTAAACACAACAACCTAATATTAAACTGCTATAAGGTTGTTGAGCTTAAACTATTGCTGATATCGTCACATGCTAAGGCATAGTTTTCATAAAACTTTTAAAATTTTCTTGTGCACGAATCACCCAATTAGGGGAAGACTCACCAAGACCTGAAGCACAAACATTCGGATGTGTTTTCATTACGGCAGCCAATGCTAATTCTTGATTGGGCTTAACATCAATAAACAAAATGTGTTTGCCATTATGCAGCATTTCTTGAAATGGTTTAAAGTTAACATTAGGTTGCTGAATACCGATAAAGCCCCCTTCCCAAGTGCAAAAACCTAAGGTAATGATCGCTAAAAATATAAACGGTACCCAACCAGCTTCAGATTGATGCCAATTTAACAAATAGGTAACCAAGAGTACGGCACAAGCACCTATTAGGCCAACTATCGCTCCCAATTCAGTAGAGCGCACTACATCTTGTTTTAAAACCGCCGCAACTTCATGAAGGTGATGATTTTCAACACCGGCATCATTTTCACTTAATACATGAATTTGTGGTTCCGTGAACCCTTCTTGCTCTAACTCATTTTCAACCTTTTCCAACTCATCAAGATCATCGGAAAAAAAATAATGTCTTAACATAATAAACCCCACTTAAGTTATTTATCGATTATTATTCCAGCTATCAGGCCGCTACTTATTCAGCCTCAGCATTTATTCCTTTAAAGTTAAGTATAGCAAAGTTTAAAAAATTGCCTCTATGAGATAAATATTCGTTATATTAGTTGCTAAAACATTATACATAACAGTAAATATAGGTTTATAAAAATTCCGTATTCATGATTTTAATCATTAGTTTGCAAGTGAAATAGTACTGCTTTTTTAGAGTTTGGAAATTTCATAATTTAATAAAATTGTAGAGGTGTAACACTTAAAATAAGTAAAACCTAAGGTATAAAAATGACCATAATGGAAAAATTGTTACTCTGCTCACTATTATTGTATTGATGTAAAAACGAAACTAAAACGACTTAGTTGATGTAGATATGGGATTATATTTCCCCAAAGAATGAACCATACAACAATCGCAGCAAGGCGACGAAAAAGACGGCGCGCCTTCTACTAGTGTTATACACCAACACTTAACTCGATTAGTTCGAAAAAGGTATTTAAAGTGAAAACAATCAAATTGTTATTAATAGTGTTAATTTTAATCTCTTCCAGTTCTAAAGCCAAAGAAAATCATATTACTTTGAAATATGGCGTTAACAAATCTGGTTACGCAACAGATGATTGGATCGAGTTTGATTCAAATGGTGAATTACTGGCAAAAGAAAAACGTTCTCAAAATGAGAAAAAACTCACGATAAAAGAAAAGGAATGGGCAGATTTAATAACATCTAGAATTAAGCTTTGGGAAACACAGTTAGACGAAATCTCAGTGCCGTATGCGACGACAGAAATACCGAGAAAGCTGTCTGTTGTCATTGGAAATAGAGGCTTTATGGATGCGTTTGCACATCCCACAAAATATCCATCAAAAATGTTTTTTAATTTAAGTGTTTTTGTAAAGTCTTATGGCAGTGGAAAAGATGTAAAAAACAAGAATAGAATTGATCGTTTTTTTGCGCATGAATATACTCACTTACTACAATATCGTTGGGGAATTAAAAACCCATATGAGTTAACCAATCATGTAGAACGTGCATTGAATGGTTCTTATAAAGAGGGATTTGGTCATTTCCGTTCGATATCAAACAAGTGGAAAGATGATAATGGCCATATTACAGAACATGCAGAGAAAACTTTAAAATCACTTGAAGCTGTATTTGTTGAACGAATGGTTTCACTGAAAAATGCTACAGATGATGAAGCGGATGTTCTTATGAAAGGTTTATCAATGGGACCATTTAATAAAAAATGGGGAGCATTGACTGTTGCATTGTGGTTAGTAAAAGAAGCCAAAGGAAATGATGCGAATCTGATTAAGTGGGTAGATCTAGGTCCGAACGGAATTATTGCACTCGCCAATAATCATTTATCTGAGGACTTGAAAGTAAAGTTGAATAACGTATTCAAATTGTAAAAAATTATATCTTCAGCCATTAATGGAATAATTTTTTTCAAGGTGCGGATAAGGATAAACATAATGAAGGCGTATCCAAACGCCCTGCTTGGATACTATCGATGAACTAATTAGATTTCAATTGATTGTTAAGTTCTTTTAATTTATTGATTCATCAATAGATTCAACGTATTTTATATAATTTAGCTTTGCCAAATATCTATTTTCTGTCTCTGGAGCTTTATTAACTGAAATTGCTTTTTTTATCGTTTCTCGGGCTAGTGCCATTTGCTCTGATTGAAAATAGACTTTTGCCAATTGAAAATAAAACTCATGAACATATTTGTTTAACTTTATCGCTTTCTTATAATGCTTTATCGCCAACTCAATATCATGATCATAAAATGCCTCATCAGCGAGTAATGCATAATAATAAGGATTATTCATGCGTTGGGATAACAATAGCTTTTCAATTCTATCTGCTTTATTTAGCTTACCTTCCATTTTGTATATAATTGACAAGTTTGTCTTAGCTGTAAAATTATTTTTATCAAGTTTAATTGCATGTTGGTAGGCTAATTTAGCATTACTGACTTTACCTGAAAGCCGATATAAAACCCCTAAGTTACCCCAAGTATTACTATGTGAAGGGTCAACTTTCGAAGCAGCTTTAAAATAGGCGTAAGCTTTATTGTAGTCAACATCAACTAAAGCTTGTGCGCCTTTATTATTATAAAAGAGTGCCAAAACTCTTCGTTTATCAATCAGTTTTTTGGGTAAATGTTTCTTTGAAATATTCGGGTCAAAATCTATTTGCAAAGTTCCTTTAGAAAAAAGGAACTTTCTATCTCGATTATTCTTTTGTGAAACCAATAAATTTACATGTCCCGTAAGCATGTTGTAATTTTTATTCCTAACCCAATACTCTGGTATTTTTATATTTTGAAACTTTACATCCATATTTGCTTCAGTCGCTAATGCATACGCCAAAATAGTTAGCGACAAACAGTTAGCAGTGCCAGAATGATAAGTTTGTTTAGCCGTTAAATTTGCTCCATAAACATAGTCTAAGCTTATATTCTCATTCGAAAATATTTCATCAACTAAATTGCCAACCTGATCTTTAAGATCAATATTGTTTCCGGCTTTGATCTTATTCTTTACTAATAATCTCATTTCATCATCGAGAGAAAAAATATCACTTTCAGATTCAATTAAAATATCTTTATAAGACGGAAATAAATTGTCTAAATACAAATAGCTTACATTGTAGGTCACGTCGGTAGACGTTGTTTTCGTATTTTTGCAAGAAAGTAATTGAGACGCTAAAAGTAATAAGCTCAAAATATAAAATTTTATCAAAAGTAATTCTCTGTTTAAGTCATTAACTTAATCATATACTTAAAGCTGTCTGAGATGTTTAAAAATTTGAATTAAACTTGGTATTGAGAAAGTGCTGACTATTTAAAAGAAGGCTCTTCTGCAACAGCATGAATATAAAAGTCCTGAAATTTAATGTTTGATTTGCTTTGCTTCGTTTGCTTTTTAGAAAGCATAACTTAGCTGCTTAATAAGGTATATCAAGAATAAAAGGCTATATTTTCGGCTTGACCAATAAGTGATGAATAGATAACTTAATCGGTTCTTTGCACCAAGCCTAATTAAGGATTTTATTATTAATAGCTTTGTTCATATAAAACAGAAAATATGTTTCAGATCAGACCTTTCTTTTGGCGAAGTTAATAATCCAACGAGCAAATTGCTGATTATTTATGTTTTTCTCTAGTGATGTTATGCCCTGCTCAATGCGTTTTACCCCAATGATACTGCGGCGATCATTCATCAGCGTTTTGGCATATAATTTATTCCATTCTGGATGACCTTGAACACTTAAAAAATGATCATCCCACTGAACCATGAAATAAGGACAAAAATCACTTTGTGCAATAACCATAGCTCCTTGCGGCAGTTGATTTATCTGTTCTTTGTGGCTCACGATGAGGTTCAATTCATGCTGAACATCATCCATCCAATCTGTTTGAATGAGGATGTTATTTGATGCAATACCTATGCCCCAGCCTTTGTCAGACTCTGCCACAGAGCCACCTCTAGCTAAAGCGATAATTTGATGGCCAAAGCAGATACCCATCAGTTTTTTTTTAGTGATACCAAGCAACTTAGTAAACTCAATAAGGTCGATAATCCACTCTTCATTGTCATTTACACTGGCTTTACTCCCTGTGGTAATGAAAATCTCCCAATCGTTGATGTTCTGGGGATATTCCCCCTTTTGAACATCAAAGGTGCCAATTTCGAGATTATTTTCAACGCTGTTGAGTAAATCAGTGATCATCTGTGGATAATTGCCAAAATTTTCTTGGAATCTTTCCATCACATTGTCACACTGCAAAATTGCTATTTTCATGTTAAAACCACGTTGTTATTTATTATCGCCAAAAGTAAAAGTTATACCAATTCTATTAAGTTTCTTCCCACTCAGCGAGATTTAAAAGGCTTAAAGGCAAGGCATTGATTGAAGATAATGGTTGTTCCATTGTCAAAATCAATAACGAAGCATGTAAGCCTTTTAAACTCGCCCTTCGGGAGTTTGTCAGCGATTCGATAACTGCACGGAATTTCTTGCATATAGAATAACTATGATTTAAAAAATTCCAATTGTTCTCAAACCGCTGACAAACTCTGAGTGGGAACAAACTTAATGGACTTGGTATTACAGTTCATTGTTAAAATTTAGCGGACATTTAATTCAATTGCCCTTTAACGGCAGCAATGAAAATTTGTGAATATTGCTCTGGTGAAAAGGCAATGGGGTTGCCTCCAGCCGATGGGTCAACTGATGACATTTTGCCTATTAAAATGGCTTGCTTTTCGTCAATATCAATCATCGATAATGAATGTGGTATCTCCAAATTTTTTCGCATATCCAACACCCACTTCATAAAACCATCAAAGCTACTATCAGCTAAATTTAAATAGCGACTAAGGCGTTCAATACGTTCCTCAACTTCACCTCTGTTAGCCTTAAGCACATAAGGCATCAAAATAGCGTTCAGCAAACCATGATGAGCGCCATAAATAGCCCCTAACGAATGGGCAATTGCATGCATTGCCCCTAGGCCTTTTTGAAACGCCGTTGCTCCCATACTTGAAGCGACTAACATTTGGGTACGAGCTTCTATATCTTGTCCGTTGGCAACAGCGCGAGGTAGGTATTCTTTCACCAATCGAATGCCTTCAATAGCGATCCCTTCAGCCATCGGGTGGTAGAAGGGAGAGCACAGTGCTTCTAGATTGTGTGACAAGGCATCCATTCCTGTCGCGGCAGTAATATGAGCAGGAAGACCTAGCGTTAGTTCTGGATCAAGGATCACCACAGATGGCAACATTAATGGGTGAAATATAATGCGTTTTACGTGATTGTCTACATCGGTGATCACCGATGCTCGACCAACTTCAGAACCCGTTCCTGCGGTAGTTGGAACGGCAACAATAGGTGCAACACCCGCTTCATTAACGCGTGTCCAGTTATCACCAACATCTTCAAAATCCCACAGCGGTGTATTTTGGCCAACCATAAGTGCTACCGCTTTAGCAGCATCAAGTGCAGAACCGCCGCCAAAGGCAATCACACCATCATGTTCACCCGCTTTATATGCTGCAACACCGTCTACTACATTTTGGCCTGTCGGGTTACCCTGAATCTTGCTAAAAAGACCACAACGTAGTCCTGATTCATTACAATGATTAACAGCTTCACCGATCATCGGCAATACCACTAGCCCAGGATCGGTAATTAACAAAGGAGCTTTCATTTTCAAATTTTTACATGTTTCAGCTAACTCATTTATACGCCCTGCGCCGGCAAGGATACTATTAGGATAATTCCAGTTAGCCGTTAAATTACTCATTATAAACCTCTTAAATACTCATTATTTATCTGTTAAACATTGGTTTTGATATGGAAGGATTTTGCTCGGATAAAATTACTAAAACCTAATTTTGATAATGTACAACCACGGCCAGTGTTTTTAACCCCTGTCCATACTAATTCAGGATCAAGATAGTCACAGCGATTAACAAAGAATGTACCTGCTTCGAGTTCATTACCGAGTATTACCGATTTTTCTATATCAGCGCTGAATATTGATGCAGTAAGACCAAACTCACTATCATTCATCAATCTAATGGCTTCTTCATCTGATGATACTTTCATAATGCCAACAACAGGGCCGAAACTCTCTTCGGTCATTACTCGCATCGTGTGGTCAACATTCGTTAGTACCTGAGGTGCCATATAGGGTGTACCCGCTTCATCCAAATCAAATTCAGCTGGGTTAATATGCGCTTTTGCCCCCTGTTTGACTGCTTCAATAATTTGGTTACGGACAAATTCAGCAGCAGAAGTGCGAACTAATGGGCCAAGTGTTGTTTCAGTGTCGTCTGAACGACCTAACTTATATTCTTTTACTCGCGCAATAAATGCCGCTAAATATTCATCATAAATTGATTCATTTACATAGATACGTTCTATGCCACAACAAGATTGCCCTGAATTAAAGAAAGCACCATCGACTGTACTTTCAACGGCATGTTTTAGTTCGGCATCTTGACGAATGTAGGTAGGATCCTTACCACCAAGCTCCAAACCTAGATTAATGAAACGACCAGCGGCAGCGTGCTCAACTATCACTCCAGCAGGAACAGAGCCCGTAAAAGATACCGCGCCAATTTCAAGCGATTTAATGGCCATTTCCGTGTTTTCATGACTCATATGCAGGAACTGGAGCACTCCATCGGGTAAACCAGCTTCAGTGAAAGCTTCAACAATACGCTCAGCGCAAAGGGGGGTTTGTGCCGAATGCTTAAGAATAACACTATTACCTGCAAGTAAAGCTGGCATAACAGCGTTAATAGGTGTGTGTAGCGGATAGTTCCAAGGAGCGATCACTAAAACCACACCGACAGGCTCGCTTGTTATATAACGCTCAAAACCTATTTTCTCACTCGTTTGAATTGGTGCTAGTACTTCATCTGCAATGGAAATTAAATAACGTGCTCGGTCTGCGAAACTTTCAACTTCTCCTGCGGCAAAGCGGATTGGTCGTCCCATTTGCCAGCAAAGATCTTCTGCTATTTTGTCTTTATTGGCCTCAAACGCCTCTACTGCCCGACTACAAATCGTCTTTCTTTCGGCTAAACTAACTTTACTCCAAGCTTTCTGAACTTTCTGAGCTTGCGTAATAACACTTTTGACTTGCTCTACATCAGCTAAAGGACGTTCTACATAAATAGAACCATCAATAGGCGATATGGTTTTTTGAGTTTGACTCATTATTCATCCTCTAATTTCAGCTGTAAGGAGGCCCTATGACAGATATTATTCATTAAATTAATCTAGATAATTTCAAAATATCGATTCATTTCAAAATCAGAAACATGTTTGCGATACTCAAGTTCTTCCCACTCTCTTGACGTGGCGAAATGGTCGACAAATGTATCACCAAACATTTCTCTAGCGGCATCCGATGTTTTTAACCGTTGGGTTGCATCCCATAAAGTGGTAGGCAACTTTAAATGTGCAGGGTGTTCTTGTTCATAGGCATTACCTTTTACTTGCTGCTCTGGCTCCCATTCATTCATGATGCCATAGAGACCTGATGCCAAAGCAGCAGCTAAGGTTAAGTAAGGGTTACCATCAGCTGAACCCAAGCGATATTCAACTCGTTGAGATTTTGCACTACCAGGGATAACGCGCAATGCGGTGGTACGATTCTCTACACCCCAAGTAGCATCCGTTGGTGCCCAAAACCCTGGAATTAGTCGCGTATAGCTATTAATGGTGGGCGCAATAAGGGGTAAAAATTCTGGCATCAAACGTTGTTGACCGGCTAAGAAATGTCGCTGAGTTTTACTCATGTTGTATAACTGTTCTGGATCATGAAAAGCGGATCCAGAGCCATCACGGTGATTAAGGGAAATATGAATATGACCACTTTGTCCTGGATAATCCGTCGACCACTTAGCCATAAATGTCGCCATTAAGCCATTACGCTGAGCCAGCACTTTCATGAATGTTTTGAACAATGCACCTTTATCAGCTGCATTGGCGGCACTATCTACAGCAATAGCCGCTTCAAGTACACCTGGCCCAGTTTCCGTGTGAATTCCCTCAATGGGAAAGTCCATTTTTTCAGACATGTCTAAAATTTGTTCATACAGGTCAGCATGTACTGAACTACGTAAAACTGAATAACCAAACATATCAGGTGACAGCGTTTCTAGGTTTTTATAACCCTTTTCTCGAGCACTTTCTGGCGTTTCCTTAAACATAAAAAACTCATATTCAAGTGCAGCAAACGCATCAAAGCCCATATCTTGTGCTTTTTTGATCACTCGATGAAGTAAGTTACGTGGACAAACTGCGGCGGCTTGCTGTTGAAATTCACCAATAAAAAGCAACATGCCCTTTTCAAAAGGGATCTCGCGACAGCTTTCAGGCACAATGCGAACAGGTGCATCAGGGTATCCCGTATGCCAGCCAGTAAAAGACGCTTTAGTTGCGTTACCGTAAAGCTGATCATTAACGTCCCAACCTAAAACCACATCACAAAAAGCAAAACCATTATCTAATGAGGAAAGAAACTTTTCTTTACTCAAGTATTTGCCACGCATGATGCCGTCAATATCAAAAACTCCCACTTTGACATGACTCAAACCGCGTTCCTTGACAATTTTTTTGGCATCTTCGATGGTTTTGACATCCCTTGGTTTTATCATTTCTTTACCATTTATAATTTTTATTGTTAAGTTATTTAATATTAGTACAATAAAAATTAATTACTTAGATGGCGTCGATGCTCGTATACACCAGCACTTTCCAAAGAGATATTTAACTAGAAGGGATTTGATAGACGTGGGAAAAGTCCCCATTCATCTTTTTTATTTCAGCTCGGGTTTCGCTTGAGCAATTACTGATATGCCACTTAACGAAGTTAAGCCAGTTCGCTTGATTAATAATATCGGTTCTTCTTCAGCAATGCGGGGCAAACTTTTTAGTGTAACTAGCCTGATGTTGAATCGTTTAAAAATGTCACGTCCTGCCACAGGGCTAATCCACATTAGTTCATATATTTATTCACACTGGTAACAAAACGGCTATAGACAGAGTAAACTTCTTGTTGCCACTGACCTAGATGATTGACAGTAAGGAACACAAAGGCTACAGCCTTTGTGATCTAATTAATGTTTAGGATTAACGTTTTGATTTAAGAGAGTCCACCACTTCTTTGGCAATTTTAGCGTTGTAATATGTCGGATCAACATCAAGTGCTTGCTGATAAAACTCAATGGCTTGGTTGATGTTCCCCATGGCGAGGTGTGTCTCTGCCAAGCTATCATAAGTATTGGCTATTCTTGGGTGAAGAAAAATATTGAGCTTAAATATCTCTAGTGCTTGGTGGTTTTTATTTTGATTTAGCAGCTGGTAACCCCAATTATTAACATCGTCAGGATTAAAAACTAGACCTTTTTTTTGTTGTAATCTTGTCACAACTTCGATGGCGTGGTCATAACCTGTAGTTTTTAGCTCGATAAATGCAGTTTTTATCGCCTCTGGTAAACCAAAGCCGTTTTCTGCTTTCATGTCTGGTAGATAAAATCCGGCAATTTCATCGATAAAACTTTTAGGGTTGGTGCCAATGAGATTACTGACTACAACAATGGTTAAATTATCTTGAGGATAAATAAGCAAGGCAGAACTATTTCCACCTGCAACATACATCGCAGGATGAATCGGTCGGTCAATGACATACCAACCTAAAGCAGAGCCATGTTGAGGGCCACGAAAAGCCTTATTACCATTATTCAGTACAGCGACTGACCATAAACTATCTAGGCTAGAAGCGTGCTTAAATAACTCACCTCTTTGCAGTGCAATGGTGTAACGGGCAAGCTCATTTGCGTTAGAATTCATGCTTGCAGCAGTTGCCAGAAATGGCGGTATTGACGGGCTAAGATTGCGCATTTTCCCACTGGAGTCATACGCATAAAAACCACTTAAATTTGGCACTACATAACCTTGATAACCAAAGCCTGCTGCTGATGTTTTCTGCATAGCCACTTTTTGTAATTGATACTGGTCAATAAATTCAGCAAAGGGCTGGCCACTCACCTTATCAATAATTTTCCCTAACAGGACATAATTAGTTTGATTGTATTTAACCTGAGTATTAGGTTTAGCCTCAAGCGCACGTTGTTGCACTAACTCCCATGATTGCTGCCCGCCTCTTGGATCAATTAGCTTAAGTTCCCCCATGACAATGTCCGGCAGGCCTGAAGTGTGATTTAATAATTGCCTAACGGTAATTGCTTGCCAAGAAAGTGGTAAATCGGTCAGATAAGTCGATATTGATGCATCCAGAACAAGTTTATTTTGTTCAACTAACTGCATTATTGCGACACCAGTGAAGCCCTTGGTCATAGAGGCGATGCTAAAGACAGTATCTTTGTTTATAGCCACTCCATGTTGTACATTAGCGAGGCCATAACTGCTCGATTTAATAATGACATTGTCTCGAACAATAGCAATTTGCAAGCCCGGAATTTTTTTATCCGCCATTTTAGCCCGTAAAAAATCATCTATTTCATCGGCCTGTACCAAACCGATTACTAATCCTAAAAATAGGCTTAATGAAATCACGCTGGCTTTTATTAATTTTTTGCCACTATTACGTATAAACTCGATCATTTTTTTACACCTCTACATGTTTAATATTGAAGCCCAACAGTTAATGTTCGCCTGTTATTTACCTGGCAAAACTCGTTATGGCTATATTGCTTTGCCTTTTCGTTATATCAAAAGGACACTTAAATTAGAGGTCTATATTGACGTACTTGAAGAGTAAGTTCGACCGACTAAAAAAGTCGGACTACTCATATTTAGAGGGGTAGAGCAAAGAACAGAATATAATTACTCATTGCGTTAATTTATAAGTGCATTTTTCGATAGTGGGAAGGAGTTACCTTTAGATGTTTTTTAAAGGCGGTATAGAATGATGATTTAGAGTTAAACCCGACTTCATACAATATTTCCAAAATTGTTTTATCTTGCTGCTCTTTAGCAATCAACATTTCCGCGGCTAAATTTATTCGGTATGAATTCACAAAGTCAAAAAAGTGCTGACCTATATTTCTGTTGATAGTGAATGAAACTTCACTGCTGGGCTGGTTAATTTGTTTCGCTAAAGACTCTATATTCAAATAAGGATCTAAAAAAGGTTTACCTAGCAGCATATAGTCTTTTAGCTGTGTCACTGCTGCTTTGTTTTCTTCTGATTCAATGGCACCAACCTTATCAGGAGACAATGATTCTTTAGTCGTATTCTGCTCGGAGACCACCTCAATAGTTGAACTGATGCCAACGAACAGTTGCGGTTTATGCAATGCCTGCCAGAGTATCCAGAAAATACTTAAGGTGAAAGAGATCAGTACCATTAATAACAATGGCCCTTCGTATTGATAATACGAAGAAAATCGAATAAACATTCGTCCTAAGCCGATGATATAGGTCAAGCTAAACAAAAATATCAGTTGGCTCAACCAGCGAGTGTTTAATTTGTCGGCATCAGAGTAGTTTTCTACAAGAATTTTTCTATACTTGATTAAATGCCTAATTATGACTAAAAGATACAAACCAATTTGTATGAAAACCATATAATGAATGAAGATAAGTTCAGGCACTTCCCGTAGATTGTCATACCAAAGCTGTTTACCTGCATTATCAACACTAAAGAAATTGGGCACCATCACTAGACAAGCGATCACATAAGGGACTGCGTGAGCTAAATATTTAGGTTTTAATCTAAAATCATTGTAAATAGCAGCTCGGACATAGCCATATAACATAGGCGCCAAGAACAGGGAAATATTTGATCTGAGCATATCTAAATTGAGATGAGTTTGGTAAAAGTCGTAAAATATGAAATTACTCATCTCAATGACTCCAACCAATAAATAAGAAGCGAGCAGCTTGTGACTTAATCGGTTGCCTGTGCCAAGGCTAAAGAGAAAAGTAGCCATTAATATATGAGCAAAGAATATAACCAGTACTATTTTTTCTAACACAACCTGCTTCCTATTTTGAAATGTAATCATTAATCTGGTAATAAAGCCGAATAAAATAGCAATCATCAGATTTTCTATCTGACTCTTTGTAGCTTTAAACTGAGCAACCATTGTGCGTGCAGAGTCTGATAGGTTTTAACAACATGGAGAATATTTTCAATTATCAACTTAGCCTAATAATTGCGTATATTAAAATGGGGAAAAAAACGACTCAGATTCAAGCGCATTATACAATTCGTTAACCCGAATTAAAACAAAAGAGGCTCTTACTTTTTATGATTTTAATACCCTCAACCGTCAGATAGATCGCTAAACCTATAACTGAATAACGCTCTATGGTGCGATCGCTGCTGCCAGGACGCTTCATTAACTTCAATATAAGTTTGTTGGCGTGCTGAAAAGGAATGTCTAAATACGGTAATATTTTACCTTCCCCATAAGAGGAATAATTTTATCAACGTGCGGATATGGGTAAACATAATGAAGGCGTATCCAAACGCCCTGCTTCGCTAATTCTTCACATAACTGCTGCATGTGAGTTTTAACCGGCATGCCATCCCAAAAGTCTGTTTTATGTTTAACATCAACACCGTAAGCAGACGTATCTTGAGAAATAACCAATAATTCTTTAACGCCAGCTTTAACTAAACGTTGAGCTTCTCCTAAAACTTCGCCAACAGGACGTGAGTCTAAATCGCCACGCATTGACGGTATAATGCAGAACGTACAACGATGATTACACCCTTCTGATATTTTTAAATAAGCATAATGCTTAGGCGTAAGCTTTACACCTTGTGGAGGAACTAAGTCAATGAAAGGATTATGCACAGGCTTAGTTACATGTTTATGCACTTGCGTTAATACTTCATCATAAGCATGTGGACCAGTAACCCCTAAAACATTAGGGTGTAGCTCAATAATTTCATCTTTTCTTGCGCCTAAACAACCGGTAACCAATACCTTACCATTTTCTGCTAACGCTTCACCAAGGGTATCAAGCGACTCTTTAACTGCTGAATCAATGAAACCGCAAGTGTTTACAATGACTAGTTCAGCATCATCGTAGCTATTGGTTACATCATAACCTTCGGTACGCAACTGGGTAAGAATTAGCTCTGAATCGACAAGATTTTTTGGGCAGCCCAACATACTTACACCAATCACAAAAGAGAGTTTGATTTTTAAAGGCGTTGTTAATTTTTTTGCCTCTTCCAGCGAACTAAAGCCAGTTAATTACATAAATAATACTGGTCTTCTCCACAACGTGAGCCAACTAATTAATATCGAGTTAATCATCAGTTCTAAGGTCGCGTTATGCCACAATATAGTCGCTTTATAATTACGGCAATACAAAACAGGGATAGACAACTATAAATTTCACACTGAATATTTTAAAATCTAAAAATACCAACCTTTGTGTCTACTAGATGTCACAAATGGTCACAGTGTATTTGTATTTATTGTTGTAGAATATTGCTTACTTTAGGAGATACTATTATTTCAAAAATTATGACAGATAACGAAAATATCAGTGTAAAAAAGCAGCTTATGTTAGTTGAAGACGACAAAGAACTTGCTAATCTAATCAAAGATTTTTTAAGCCGATACGAATTTGAAGTAACTGTGATTGATAATGGTATAGAGGCCGCAAAGCGCATAGTCTTGGATAAACCTGACATTGTTATTTTAGATGTAATGTTACCTGGACAAAGCGGTATGGAAGTATGCAAACAAGTAAGATCAACTTATGATGGGTTTATTCTGATGCAAACCGCATTAGATGATGATATTGACCAGATGATGGGACTCGAACTTGGTGCTGATGACTATGTTATTAAACAGGTTCAACCGCGCCTTCTTTTGTCTCGCATTCGAGCTTTGTTAAGACGTGCTCCGAAAAGGGCAAAAGTTCAAACTCCAGATAAATATCCCGATTTAGACACTATAGTAGTTGGCTCTCTTGTTATTAATATTGCACGACGAAAAATTGTACTTGACGACAAAGAAATAGAGCTAACTACAGCAGAATTTGAGTTACTCTATTTGTTAGCTCGTAATTCAGGAAAGTTAGTGAGCCGAGATGACATCATGCGACATATTCGAGGATACGATTACGATGGATTAGATCGCTCAATCGATCGTCGTATTTCACGTTTACGCAAGAGATTACAGGGTGATTCAGTACAAGCAGAATTAATTAAAACCATTCGTGGACAAGGTTATCAACTTTGCATGTAAACTACGAACTAATAGGTTATACAAACAATGTTTAAAGCATTCTTCAAGCTCTGGCTGCTTGTCTTTGTGCCACTGTTTTTTCTTATATTCCCCAATGAATATAGTCCGTTACAAATGTTTAATGAATATGCTGAAAAAACACGCTACATCAATAACTATAGCGGCACATTTCATTTAATAGAAGAGCTACTTGAAAACACTGAAAAAGATGACTGGGATAAAAAAATTGACGATTTATCTACTGAGTTTGGCTATCCGTTAACGTTAAAAGATTTAGTTCAGGAAACCCTGTCAAACAATCAATTTAGAGAACTTCAATCCGGTGAATTTATTTTCATAAACTCCGAACCAGAACTTATCCTAAAAAAAATAGCAAATACTAACAAGGTCATTTCTTTAGCACTTTATTTAACTAAAGAAGAAGAATTACTGCGAGCGAGTAAAGGTACTATTTATTTGATTAAACAAAAGCTTGCCGCGCAAAATCCTGAACAGTGGCCAAAAGTTATTGATGAGCTGACATCATATTTTCATTTTAATTTATCAATAGAAAAATATATCGATGTTGAATTACCCTTAGATAAATATAAGCAATTGCAAGATACAGAATTTGCTTGGCAGGTCTCTGATAGGAGCAACCTCACGGTCTATACCTTAATGCCCGATAATAAGTTTGTGCTCATTGCGAAAGCCATATCAATTTCTTCTGAGGGTACTGTAATCCTTATTATGCTTTTGCTGATGTTCATCCTTGTTATTTCCGTGGGCATGTTTATGTGGGTATACCCTTTATGGAGAGATTTAATTCGACTTGGAGATACCGTTGCTGAATTTGGTGAAGGCAAATTAAAGCTAAGGGCTGATTTATCAAAAACATCGGTTATCACTAGATTGGGCAATGGTTTTAATAGTATGGCGCTACGTCTAGAGTCGTTAATAAAAGGTCAACGAGAGTTAACCAATGCCATCGCTCATGACTTAAGAACACCGCTTTATCGTCTTAGATTTGCTTTTGAAATGTTAGACGATGAAATGCTCACTGCACAAGATAAACATAAGTATCGGCAAAGTGTAAGCACCAGTATAGATACCTTAGACCACCTAATTAACCAGACATTACTGCTTTCTCGTTACACAAGGGCAGCGGACACTGTGCATTTTAGCCGTTGTAAGTTTGCCAATAAACTACGCCAAGAAATAGAATTTATCAGCCAAGAACAATCTCATTTACAGTTTAAGGTAGCAGTAGAGCCCTCACTTGAAGACAAATCAATTCATATCGATCCCATCGCACTCATTCGAGCTTTAAATAACCTGATAGCAAATGCTTGTCGATATGCAAGTTCAACAATTTCAGTATCGTTTTTATTAAGTAACGATAAGCAATATTATCAACTTATTGTTGAAGATGACGGCGACGGTATAGATGAAAAACATTGGCAGCTGATATTTCAGCCTTTCGCACAATTAGGCAACAAACAACGAGACTTAGCCGTAGGACATGGTTTAGGGCTTGCCATAGTTAAACAGATTTCCAAATGGCATAATGGCGATATTAAGCTTTCTCACGGCAAGTTAAACGGTGCTAAATTTGAGTTATATTGGCCGGTACATAGTCGTGGCTAATAATGACATTAAGGCGCTAAAACATAGTTAAGCTCAATGGCCTCCAAAGTGGTCAACCAGGTTGGGCGGCATAATTTAAATAACAATCAAATGTCACAAACCGTCACAATACGTCTCACTAATATCATATTGTTTCCGCTCAAGCTTCTTTAAACTGTCTTTATTGTTTAAATAGAAGTTAAAGAGAAAATTATGAAACTATGTAATAAAAAAGCAGTATTTAAAATAATTACTATATCACTAAGCATTATTGTTTTATCTGCGTGTAATATAGATTTTGATAAAGACATTAATGCGGCTGAAAAAAATAGAAGTTCACTGATAAATTTTGTTAATGCAACGGACGAAATGACAAACTTTTATGTAAGCATTAAGGCCATAAGTGAGAGTATTTATAATAGTAAATATCAACTAGCAAGCATAGAAAGCGGCGAAACGAGTGAGTTAATAAACTATCAATGGAATGATAGTTTCAGTAAGACAGAAATGGCAATTAGAGATACAAATAGCCAAAGCCAAAAAGCTAATGTTGTCCTTAAACTTGAGCACCACAAAGAATATTTTGCTGTGGCTTGGTTAGATGATGATAACTTTTCTCTTAGCATCATCGAAGGTCAAACGTCACCACAAAATAATGTTTACAATATCCGCTTCTTTTCCGTTATCGACCGTTCTATATTTCTGGGCAATGATACCTCAGCAATAACTACTGTTGAAAAAGGTAACGTTTCTAATAATATAACGGTTGATGATTGTGCCGACATTGAATTAATAAATGATGTTCAATCAAACTTCTGCCAAATTGCAAATATAGGCGAAAGCTATCTGGTGGTTATAGATGACAATAATGAAATCGTTATATCTCAACAGTAGAGATCTTAAGAAAGGTGAAGTGGGTCACTCGTTAGAGTGTTAATTGACTCTGTAACAACTAAACAGGCTATTGTTGGTGATGTTTCATTAGATACTTGTGGTACTTACAAAGTTAATGACCGTGCGGCTAGAACTGGTCGCAACCCTCAAACAGGCGCAGAGATGCAAATTGCTGCGGCTAAAGTACCTGCTTTTAAAGCTGGTAAAGCATTGAAAGACGCGGTTAACGTTTAATCATTTCTGGTCACAAATTTATTATTATTAAAGCATAGAAAATTTGTGACCGATATTATTATAAAGGCGAGAGTTTAAACGATTCTCCTGCTCGCCTTTGTCTTAATTGACCATGGATTGAAAAACCTAACCTGAATAGTTAAGCCTCTTCATCTTCTACTCGAACACCCCAAACATCATGCTCATCGGCATGAATAATTTGTACCCAAATTAAGTCGCCTGGATTAGCATCAAAATCATCCGACAAATAAACTTTGCCATCAACTTCAGGTGCATCCATGTAAGAGCGCCCGACGATGCCAAGAGAGTTCACTTCATCAACTAGAATTAAGTATTCTTGGCCAATGCGTGCTTGTAATTTTTCGCTACTGATTTTCGCTTGCACGGCCATAAATCGTTGTAAGCGCTCTTCCATAACGTCATCTGATACATGATCAGGTAAATCATTAGCCTTAGCACCTGTAACTGGCGAGTATTTGAAACAACCAACACGGTCTAATTGTGCTTCTTCTAAAAAGTTTAATAACTCTTCAAACTCTTCTTCTGTTTCACCGGGGAAACCAACAATAAACGTTGAACGAATAACAAGTTCAGGACAAATTTCTCGCCATTTTGCAATACGTTCTAATACACGGTCTGAGCTACCAGGGCGTTTCATCAATTTTAAAATACGTTTGTTTGCGTGCTGAAAAGGAATATCTAAATACGGTAGTATTTTACCTGCAGCCATTAATGGAATAATTTTATCAACATGTGGATATGGGTAAACATAATGTAGACGTATCCAAACGCCCTGTTTTGCTAGTTCTTCACATAACTGCTGCATGTGAGTCTTAACTGGCATACCATCCCAAAAGTCTGTTTTATGCTTAACATCAACACCATAGGCAGAAGTATCTTGTGAGATAACCAGTAATTCTTTAACGCCAGCTTTCACTAAGCGTTGTGCTTCACCTAATACATCCCCGACTGGACGTGAGTCTAAATCGCCACGCATCGATGGAATAATACAGAAGGTACAACGGTGGTTACAGCCTTCTGATATTTTTAAATAGGCATAATGCTTAGGCGTAAGCTTTACCCCTTGAGGAGGAACCAAATCTATAAATGGATTATGAACCGGCTTAGTTACATGTTTGTGCACTTGCGTTAATACTTCATCATAAGCATGTGGACCAGTAACCCCTAAAACATTAGGGTGTAGCTCAATAATTTCATCTTTTCTTGCGCCTAAACAACCGGTAACCAATACCTTACCGTTTTCAGCTAACGCTTCACCAATAGTATCTAATGACTCTTTTACTGCTGAATCAATAAAACCACAAGTATTTACGATGACAAGTTCCGCATCATCATAGCTATTGGTTACATCATAACCTTCAGTGCGTAACTGAGTTAGGATGCGCTCACTATCAACTAAATTCTTGGGACAGCCGAACCTACTTACACCAATCCTTTTGGAATGATATCTTATTAATGGCTTTGATTATATTGTTTACAGCTTTCAGCGAAGTTAAACCAGTTAGTTTAATTAATAATACTGGTTATTATTCCGCAACGCGGGAAGAATAAAAACTTAATTTTAATTATATTTAGTTGGCAAAATGTATTTCGTTTCACTAAACAGAACACACATTAATTTTTCCATTTCTAACTGTAACTTTGAGCTGAAGCGGAAATCGAACTTTTGTGAAGTCATGATTATATTTAGAGTGATATTACTGAATTTTTAGCTGGCTTGTGAGGTAGATTTAAGCTCATTATAGTCGGTCATAACTGCTAAAATTTGTATTTGAACAATAAAATCATGTATTGTAGTTTCACAAACAATTGAAGTAGCCCACGGGCTATATTGAGCGATTAACAGCCGTCCAAGCATCTTCTAATTATTCTTTCATTTTACCGCATAGCTGCCGTTCTAGCTTACTTCACTAACAGCAAATTTTCCGAATTAACATTAAGAGTATTGGTGGTTAAGAATACATAAACCTATCTTTACCCTGACAGGCTCTTGAGGCACCTAAGCGGTCACAGAGATGTTAAATCAAAGCAACAACTCTTCCGACAAAGAAGACATTAACCTTTTATAAAATTCAGATGCAATAGAGTATTGCTTTTAAGGTGCTTTCTCCGATAGCAGTTGGTTCATCCATACAGATTATTATCCGAGGGGAACCTTTTTCGAACTGGAAGCTTTTTATCGCATTTGATATTATCTCTTGTGAATTGAATTCCAAATCAGCGGTAATAGCGTCTGTTTTCTGATAGCTATCGTTCTGAAATTCACATCCATTTAAAAATTCAGGAAAACGCTATGTTCAACCAAGTGAACTTAGCATTCTTTTCAACAAGTTCAATAGGAAATACACCCGTGCACCACATAGCAAGCAACATGGGGTGCTGGTTGGGCACTAACGAACATTTTTTATTTATCAAGGAGTAAAGATCATTAAGTTTTCAACGTTTTTAACTATATTACTGGTGCTGACCGCTTGTAGTCCGAGCAAAGTTGTCAAGGAAACGTATTTAACGGGACTGTCCATGGGAACCATTTACAATATTACTTATTTGCCCCCCGAAAAACCGCTGAAAGGCGATTTGAGACAACAACTCACCAAGTTATTTGAGCAAGCCAACCAGAGCATGTCGACTTACCACAATACCTCTGAAATATCTAAGTTCAACCAGTCATCATCCACTGAATCGATCACAATTTCGGCGGATTTGCGCAAGGTGGTGGTTGAAGGTATTCGATTGCATCAATTAACCTCGGGCAGCTTGGACATCACCCTGAAACCTTTGTCTGCCTTGTGGGGCTTTGGCCCAGAAGGTAGACCTCACATGATCCCCTCCGATGAAGCGTTAACCGAAGTACGAAAATTTGTTGGTGTCGACAAGTTGACGATCAATGGCAACCAAATGGCTAAAAAACACCCTTCATTAAAAGTTGACCTCAATACTATCGGCAAGGGATATGTGGTTGATTTGGTAGCTGAACTGTTGGAAAGTCATACGATCAACAATTATATGGTGGAGATCGGCGGCGAGATGCGGCTTAAGGGTCACAACGGCTTCGGTTCGTTATGGCGCGTAGGCGTAATCAAACCCGATAGCAATGAGCGTAAGGCCAAGCAGGAGATTTATCCAGGCGACAATGCTGTGGCGACATCCGGCGATTATTATCAGTATTTTGAACAAGACGGCCAGCGTTTTTCCCATATCATTGATCCGGTGACTGGTAAACCAATCAACCACAATTTGGCATCCGTCACTGTTATTCATCCATCGTCGATGACCGCCGATGGTCTTTCAACGGGCCTGTTGGTGATGGGAGAGAAAAAAGGGCTGGAATTTGCCGAGAAACACCATATTGCTACTTATATGATTATCAGGAAGGGTGATAGGTTCGTCAGTAAGATGAGCACGGCTTTTAACACCTACTTGTCAAAAGAGAAATAACACTAGGAATAAAAAGGGTCAGGAAAACTTTATTATACTTCCGCTTAAGGCTGTTAAAAATAAAGGCAACTCGCTGAATAACGGTTGATGGCACTCTATAGGCCGGATGGAGAATATTTGACGCAACTTGCTGATTTGTCTTATGCTGTCAGGCAGAAAAGAGCGATCAACAGCCGTTCAAACGTTGATGAATAAGGCTCACTAGGTTCGCAAAGTGGAAATTAACCAAAATAAATTTCCCATATATTTTCAAATTAATTATCTTTGTCATATTACTGAGAAGTCTCAGTAATATCCAAGTCCAGACATAAATCTAAAATATGTTCTTTCGAATACTTTGAAATTATGGGATATTAATCCGACTTAAATTAAAATTATGGTACTGACATTACTGAGAAGTATCCATAATAAGCTGTTATATGAATAATCAAGGGTGGAGTACAAATGAACAAAATTATACTTATGGTTTTAGGTGCTTTTTTGTCAGCATCTGTGTTGGCACAGGATTCAGACTTTAATCCTGAAAAATTTGCTAAAAAATATTTTACAGCATGGGCTGCAAGCCAATCACCTAACGCGACGAAAAAAAATTTGGAGGAGTACCTAGCTTTATTAACTGATGACGTAGGTCATCAACATATTCCATATGACTTAGACGATACACGCATTCCTAATGGAAAACAGAAAATGCGTGAGGGTATGAGTCATTATTTAGGTAAGCATATTGAATACAAATCTAAACTTGTCGGTTATTCTTATGGTTTAAATGCTATTGCCATTCAGTATACAGTTACGCTTAAAGCGAAAAGAGGTCCGGACTCTCCAGTTGAAACCATGAGTTACAATGCTATGGAAATTTTAGAGATTGAAAATGGTAAAGTATCAATGATCAGAAAGTATCATTAAAATTCATATAACAAGCTGTGCAAACGGAAAAATTACTGTTCACGCATTTTGCTAAAAAGACAGCAAAATTCGCGCCCAGCAATTTGCCCCTTAACAGGGCGTCAGGTGTTTTAAGGCATGGATAACTTTCCTGAACAATACGAATTATTAGGATTCTTTGAGTCTGAACCTGAGTTCACTGATAATATTGATGAAGTCCCATGGTTTTACAACAGAATGACTTACCGTACTACTAGAGATTCAGATGTCATCTATTGTGTTATTGAACTAGCAAGTGGAATGTTAAACTTAGTCTGGGAAAAAGGCAGTACTTTAGTTTCATCATTAAACTTAGAGGGAATCACTTCCTTAGCTCTTATTAGTAAAAATGGCGAAGAGAAGCTCATTGCTAAGTTTGGTGACTCAAGTGGCTTACTAGATTTTGAGCTTCAATTAAAACCTAGTGTTCACGTGAAATGGGGCAATGTAAGGTAGGTGTACAAAACACCTGATAAGCTAATAAATAAGGACAAAAAACAGTTGACTGTTTTCGTTCCTCAACATTTTAACCAACAATTTTTCGCCCATTATTAGGGCGTTATCGATACAAAATCTAAGCCAATCTGTCCAATTATCTGTAATAGCTAATGTCTCTTTTGTGGCAATAGTGATAGTTTCATATACACAAGCGAACAACCGCTTTTGGCACTCAACGGCCTGACAGCGTTTGCAATGGACGCAATAATTTCTGTATTGCTGAAAAACTAATCCTGTAACATCAGAACGACCGCATAGGTGTGCATAGTTGTCTGTCAGGATAAGGTTGAACTACGTCTTCAGAACACTCTAGACAGCCCAAGAAGTTATTGATTTAATGTCCCCAAGTAGGTTGCGTGGCCATTAGTAAAACAAACATTAATGTCAGCAAGACACTTTGTAAACGCTTAATAGTTTCAGGTCACAAAAAAACCAACTTACAATAAGTTGGTTCTAAAGAGCAATTAAAGTTAAAACAGGCTAATCTTCTACTCTAACGCCCCAAACATCATGCTCATCTGCATGAATAATTTGTACCCAAATTAAATCGCCCGGCTTAGCATCAAAATCATCAGACAAATACACTTTGCCATCAACTTCTGGTGCGTCCATATAAGAACGCCCTACTGCGCCAAGGTCATTTACTTCATCAATTAGAATTAAATATTCTTGGCCAATGCGTGCTTGAAGCTTATCTGAGCTAATTTTCGCTTGTACTGCCATGAAGCGTTGTAACCTGTCTTCCATCACTTCATCTGAAACGTGGTCAGGTAAATCATTAGCCTTAGCGCCGGTAACTGGCGAGTATTTAAAACAACCAACACGGTCTAATTGAGCTTCTTCTAAGAATGAAAGTAACTCTTCAAATTCTTCTTCTGTTTCACCAGGAAAACCAACAATGAACGTTGAACGTATCACTAACTCAGGACAAATTTCACGCCATTTTGCAATGCGTTCTAACACTCTATCTGAGCTACCTGGACGTTTCATTAACTTAAGAATACGTTTATTGGCATGTTGAAAAGGAATATCCAAATACGGGAGAATTTTTCCCTCCGCCATCAATGGAATAATTTTATCCACATGTGGATAAGGATAAACATAATGTAAGCGTATCCAAACGCCCTGCTTCGCTAATTCTTCACATAGCTGCTGCATATGAGTCTTAACTGGCATACCTTCGTAAAAATCAAGTTTATGTTTAACATCTACACCGTAAGCAGAAGTATCTTGAGAGATAACTAATAACTCTTTAACACCAGCATCAACTAAGCGCTTTGCTTCGCCTAACACATCGCCAACAGGACGAGAGTCTAAATCGCCACGCATTGACGGAATAATGCAGAATGTACAACGATGGTTACACCCTTCTGATATTTTTAAATAAGCATAATGTTTAGGCGTAAGTTTAACTCCTTGAGCAGGAATTAAATCAATAAATGGATTATGCACAGGCTTAGTTACATGTTTATGCACTTGCGTTAATACTTCATCATAAGCATGTGGGCCAGTGACGCCTAAAACATTAGGGTGTAGCTCAATAATTTCATCTTTTCTTGCGCCTAAACAACCTGTAACCAATACCTTACCGTTTTCAGCTAACGCTTCACCAATGGTATCAAGCGACTCTTTTACTGCTGAATCAATGAAACCACAAGTGTTTACAATAACTAATTCAGCATCATCATAGGTATTGGTTACATCATAACCTTCTGTACGCAACTGCGTAAGAATACGTTCAGAATCTACTAAATTTTTTGGGCAACCAAGTGAAATAAAACCGATGCGTGGAGAGGTTTTATCAACTTTACCAGCTAATTTTCTCTCGCTTTCAGCTTGCTCTACGGCCTGTTGTGCAATTATTTTATTTGGTGTTTTAAGGGTAGTTGTTTGGTTAGGGTCGAATTGCTTTACTGTCATTGAATGCTCTGTTTAAAAATTAAAATTATTCATCTTATTGGTATTATATCATTAATAATTTGATTCGATGAATAGTTATTAAATACAGATCAAAAAGGTTTTTGTTTTTATGTAGGAAGGATTACTTATTTCTATTCCCTCGCAGCAAAGCTGCTGCAAGGGCCCCTATTAAAGTATCAAACAATCAGGAACTTACTAGGTTGACCATAACTAGTAACTACCAAGCTCTTAATCGCACGAGTCATTGCTACATGTAAAAGCGCCCTTTCAGATAATTCAAATTCACGCATTTCAACAGGATCATCTGATTGAACAACACCTAATGGAACCGTGCCATCATTAACGCCTGCAACAAATAAATGTTGAAATTCAAGTCCTTTCACTCGGTGCATAGTTGCAACTCGAATGCCTTCAACATTCCGATCTTCAGCCCCATTAGTTTTTATTTCATAAGTTTGAAAGCCAGATTTATTCAATGCCCTTGAGTAATCATCTCGTAAACCATTTGTTCGAGCGACCAAACAAATTTCATTTAGTTTCGCATTGGCTGCAACAAGACTTTCAACCACCTCAACAATATAATCAACTTCTTCATTAAATGAAGAGTAATTGTTTTGTTCTGGAGCAGTTCCATGCATTAACGATACATAACCTTTGTTATCATCTTTACCATCATCTAGATCATCAACACTGATGCCTTCTAGTATAGAAACAGCCATTCGACGTGTTTCTTCAGTTGTTCTATAGTTAATCCTTAACTTCCTACTACGTCCTACTATATTTATGCCACAACGGCCTAAGACAACTTTATTTCTATATATTCGTTGATGACCATCACCTACAATAAAAACATCGTTCAATCCTTCAGGTACTAATGCTCTCAATAATTTATATGCATGAGTACCCATATCTTGGCCCTCATCAACAATTACAGACTCATATAACGGTTTTATAGATTTAGTTTCTATGGTATCCAAACAATCCTTTGTTGCGTCAGTCATTTCACGAAGATTCATATGGCTCAGTTGTAGTTGATACTCTTCAAAAACAGGCCAAATCAACATCCTTTCTTTTCTATTCAAACGAGTTCCACGCCCCGTTCGTTTGGCTTTAATGTATTCTTTAAACGAGTTGATATTTTGTTCTTGTACAACAAGTTGCCATTCTTCTTGATAAAATCGTTCTAACAATGACAATTCAGACGACATATTTTGTAAAGCATAATCCCAACACTTTTTCCGTTTGGGATTCCTATCATTGGTAAAAACAACTTGGTATTTGTAATCATGACGACGAATGAACTTCCCTACCCAGGCATCAATATTAATAACTTCAATTCGCTCTAGCTCTGCTTTAGTACAAATTTGACCTAAATGTACGTTAATATCTGCGGCTAGGTTTTTGGTAAAAGTAGTAAAAAGTATTTTCTTGTTTGATGTGTCAATTAATTGAGCCGCTAACCATTTGGCTCGGTGCATAGCAACAACAGTTTTTCCTGTACCTGCACCACCTAAAACTCTTACAGGACCATTCCAATTACGTTCAACTAGTTTACGTTGAGAGGGATGCAGAAATACACGCCATTTTTCTAATGGTGCATCCAACATTTTTTGTAATTCTTCATCGTCGACAAGAACAAATCTTCGTTTTGAACCATTACGCTCTATAGCCGCTGCATAATCATCAACATCTATATCTTCATTACATGAATTATCATTATAATCGGCTAATACTTCATCATAAGGAAGATCTGAAGCAATCATATAAAGTGCTTCATAAGCATCAACAGGTAATTCTTTTTCAATCGACTGAAGCTGTTCTAATGACGTTAGACTAAAAGCTTTTTTCTCAAACTCTTCAGGCAAACCTAATTTGACCAACTGATCAATATTATAGTTTTCAAATAATTGAGTTGGATTTTCAGCTTCTACTTTTTCAACTTTTTGTTCTACCTCTTCAACAATCTTGGTTTGAGTTTGAAATAGTTGAATAGCTCCTGTCGATGGATGAATTTTACATTGGTGTCTTCTAGCCCAATCATAAGCTTCATCGTGATGATCTACCCAAAGTAAAATGTAGATATCGCCACGTTCTGGCTGCAAAATAATACCGCGATAAGTCTGATCTATACGTACTGAACGCATATGTGGATTGGCAGCGTCATGAATTTTTTCATAATTTATTCCAGCATTACGAGGATCATTTCTAAACTTGTTAACAAACTGGTTTACTTTTTTTTGTTGTGTTCTTGGTAAGTTCATCATCGCTGTTAAAAAATCAGCTGAAATTGCAACTTGAGTCATCTATTTCTCTCCTAGAATAATATTACTGAGTTCGTTGATTAATTCTTCAGTTATTGGTTCAACGAAACATTTCCATTCTTCATTTTCAAATACATTTAGTTCTGATATATCATCTTTACAAAACAATGCGACCTTATCTTTTTCCCACGCTAGTTCAGCTAAACCGATAATTTCATCACCTTTTAATAATTCATAGCTATCTTGACCAATAGGAATACTGCTATTAGAGAACAAAGAGAAGTCTCCCATTAACAAAGTCCGTTCAGCTAATTCGCTCCATTCATTCGATGTATCTAATCCTTTAGCAACGTCTTGAATAGGCAGTGTTGAAACAGGATTAGATTCAAGAACTGCTTTACGAGAAATCCAGGTAACATCGTTTAAAAACTGCAAGATATTAATGAGTTTCCAATATCCATTTAATGCTTCTTTATAAGAGAAATGAGTATTTTCTCTATCATCGAAGCAGATATGGACTTTTACATTTTTTGCCAAGTGTGCAAAGAGTTCATTGGCAGTAGCCCCTTTAACCGCAAAACTACTCATCGTTAAGGATACTGATACCTCAACAAGTTTTTCTGAACTATTCAAAGTATCCAATAATCCTCCAAACCAAAATACTTCCTCAGGAATGAGTTCCAAAACTCTTTCTTTATGGGCATTTTCACTTAATTCATAATCTAACTTTTGGGCTAGTTCTGGGTGTTGGTCACTTCGCCCATTTTGATTCAACCAACAAAGGGCATGGTATGCAGCTGATCCAGAGAGTTCATCAAGGAAGCCTTCAGGTTGTACGAGTAAATTTGAAAGTAATTCAAAACTATTTCTCCCCTGAACAACACTCGACCACTGGCTGTAGTTCTTATTCGAAATGTTCTTGCCAAATAAACCTCTAATTGATTTATTTTGGAAGTTATCCAAATATTCTTTAACGTGCTTATTTCCGTCATTTACCAAATCGTGCCAACCAAGTGTCCAAACAATAAATCGGTTAGATTTAACTATCGCTAAACGTTTATTAGAATCATCATCAACAATATCGAAGTGATGTTCAAAACCATCTAAAAATAACGCGATTGGTTTAACTTTACTGCTCTCTCTTGCTGGCCAAAAAATAAAGTCAGGCTTACAAGGAGCATATACTCCGTCTTTTTCATTAAGGTTAACTTGTGGTTCAATTCGCCACGCTACATCAAGCTCATTTTGCTTACCAACTGTTAATAAATAACCATTCTTACCATTAACTTGAGATTTACTTAATCGCCACGGTTTACCTGCAACCTTTAACGTATCAATAAACTTTCGTTCCAGCTCACTTTCAAGCAAAATATTAGGATCAATCTCATGAAGGCTAGTTATTTTGGTTAATTTACTTCGATTTTCTAATATCCCCTGCATCATATATTTAGCGACATCACGTGATATAAGCGCCATTTTCCGCCTATCTCTATAAGCAAATATACAGAGATAACAACCATCTTTACTTGGGTCACTATTACAAGAACATACATCTAAGGTATGAAAAGCAAATTCAATTAATTTCAATAAATTATCAGAGTCTCTCATTAACTCTTTTAAATACCCAGTTCCTCCGGGTATTGAATCATATATAACCAAATAGTGGCGACGAGCATCACCTTCATTTATAGGCTCGTTAAAAACGGTACTTTTTATATGGTCAATACTACCTTTGAAATACTTCTTTAAACCTAATTGAATCGCTGAAGCAAAGGATGCTTCATATTCTGAGCCGGCACTATAGCTAGATACAGGTAAAACAATTCGAATTGCTTCTGACTCAAGTTCACGATATAAATATAAACAATCTATGAAATTATCAGGGTCTTGACTAGCTAATTCGTCCCCCTTAAAGGAACAAGTTAGGTCGTGTTTTATCTTATTACCCTTTTTAACCATACCGCATTTTTTACAAACGGAAAATCCTGATCGTGGCGCAATTTCTCCCGCTACCGAAATTTGTTCACTTTGGTTATCCGGCACACCAAAGTTAATATCTTTGATAGACACCTTACTCAAAAAATCAAAACCAAAAGGCACTTCATCACTATCAATTTTATAAGCCTGCATAATGGCTTCTGGCTCGAATGCTACCAGCATTTGACGATTGTAAAATTTAGGTTCTCTATTATCAATATCGTCTGAAATTCTCGCATCTCTCAAGTTTGCTCTTGCATAAACTTGACGAAGCTTGAGCATCTGTGTTTTTTGAGCTGAATCATTCCAACCAGCACTGCCACAATTTGGACATGTGGTGTGTACATCTTTCGTTAATAGAATATCTTCAGTAAAGTTACAGTTATTACATAACCGCCACTCTTCAACCTCTGAAACATTTAAATCAACTTGTTCAATTTCAACTTTATTTCCACCTGCATAAAAATAATTATCAGGGGCTAATTCTGATAAAGCAGCAGAAGCTGGGCGTTCATAATCATAAGTAGTTCGTTGAAACTTTCCTCCTCCAGACTCCAATTCAACTTGCTCTGACTTACGCCATAAAATTGAACGTATCGTTACTCCTGCTTCTGGGAAAGCATAATTAGGTAATAGTCCTTCATCGGTAAAGAAGTTAAGCGTTGGTTTGCCATTAATTTTGCTAATCAATGCACGTAAACCTTGTCGTTCACTGTTTAGTTCATTTAAAACCTCTTTATGGTCTGGTTGAACGACAGGAGATGATTCTACTTTTTTAATTTCCCTATCTATTTTCCCTACACGTGCATTTAGCGATTTTCGATCTTTAATAAGCATATCAAGTCGGTTGGTTATTCTTCCTGATAAAGAAAACACATCATCGTTGCCACGTATGAATGTCGAAAGATGTTCGATTGAATCAGGTGTTAAATCATCAAACAAGTCGATAAACTGGCTAAATAGTTCACCTTGATTTTGTTCAATATAATCAAATAAGGTGTAGGGAAATTTTGTTTTATGCTTCCCTTCAACTGCATTTAAAAGGTCACGTACCTTATAGGATATTGCATTATCATTAATGCCTGTTCCAACCCAGTTATCAAAACAAAATGCTGTAAGTTGTCTTTCTAGAACAGCTACTGCCTGAAGAAATACTCCTGGAGGCTCAACAGCACCACTCATCATATTAATAGGATCAGCATAATAATATAAGTCATGAGAGTTACCGGCTGAAAAGGTTGCATTGAATGCATTACCATCGCGTCTACCTGCTCGCCCTATACGCTGAAGATAATTCGCCTGTGCAGGAGGTACTGAGCACAAAACGACACTCGACAAGTCTCCAATATCTATGCCCATTTCCAGCGTTGGTGTAGCTGAAAGTAAATTCGTGTCCCATGAGTTGTTACCATCTATAAACGACCGTTCAACTTTTTCACGAATAGGCCTTTCAAGTAAACCAGTATGCTCAAAGCCGTTTATACGAACTAAATCAAATTTATCCCAACCAATTGGCTGTTTTTTAGCTTTTCTATTTAGTATTAGAGAGCCATTACAACTGTCTACCATACAAGGAGTATTTGATACCCAGTAATCTAACAAGCTGTTAGGTACTCGGTATTTTATTTGGCAGTGGCTACATTTAACTTCACTAATTTCAGTTGAAACGATTAGTGCATCAGGTTTTAAGCCCCAAACTTCTTTATCTCTAACCTCATAATTCCCTACTAAACCTACTTTAGATAATTGAGTAAACGTTCGTTCAAAAATTAAAGCCGCATCACTACTAGCTAAAGCATTATCATCTGATGTAATTGTTTTATAGAGCCATTGTAAATACTCACCAGGTCGTGAAGATGCTTTGGTTATATATGAGAAAGCAGGTGATACCTTATCAACTGAGACGAATCGTGGTTTGCGAGATGCAGGGCCAAAATTAGGCATGTACTGGGTATTTAGACCGGCTTTATTTAGCAGATATGACTGACCTCCACTGGTAATAAACGGAATAAGTGAGTCATGTAATATCGCACCATCTATTCGCATTATGTGAATAAGGCCAATGATAAATGATTCAACAACTTCTGGTGTTAAGTTTGATAGAGCATCAACTTCTTCCCGTAAAGTTGAATGAAGTGCCATACACGCTTGTTGTAGTTTATCTATATCAGGGCCAACAGACGCAAATTGAGTTCGTTCTAATGACCTACCTAACATAGTCTTCAAACCGAATTCACTAAAAGCATCCCAACCTAACCTTTTGTATATCAAATTTGTTAAGTTTGATTCTTCTGGCAATACACCATCAGCTTTTAGAGAATTGAAGTCTCTTAGCCATTCCATATCGGGCGCAATAAAGGTTCCTACAAAATCAGCCGTATTTTTACAATGCTGCTCTGCGTAAAAACCAACTTTTTCACCTAAAGAAGAAAGTGAAATATCCGCTCCGCCATCAGCTACTACATGGGCAATAAGACTTCTTATCATTAATGGATAAGTTCTTGAGGTTAAAAAACCTGCCCTATGTGCGGCATCTTGTACTGAATCACTAAAAGTAATTAATTGTTTGTCTTCATTAAAGTTTGAGCCAAATAATTGTTGAGATAACACTCCAATTAAACTTGCAGCCCGAGATCCTAGAACAGATACACCATTTTCACTTTGACAGAATGGACAATTATGACTGGCAACTAATTTTGAACCACCATTTTTAAGTGCTTTGGATTTAGTATCGTTTACATGTACAACAGTCGTTAACGTATCATGTTCACAGATATCACAAATACTATTATGAACATTAGTATTTAACGACAAGCACTTAGGACATAATGTAACTTGTTGGCCTAAATCTTTTGACAAAGCCACGGGTGAATTTTTCGGCAATGGAAAAAGTAAAACAGCTTCAGGATTATTAGCAAAATATAATTGATAAAATAGCGCAATATCATCTTTAATTTGCATTTCATTTGACAGTCTTACGCCACCCCAACCTGTTGCACTACAATCACGACAATGAACAATAGGCAAATACCGGGCTTCATCTTCCTTGTTTGTTAGATCATCACTAAAGGCAATATAAGGTAGTGTCGAATATTCTTTATGGTTATCGAATTGTTGGCCAACACTCGCTACCATTCTACGTAACTCACGTAGCCATAATTGAAACCTGACTTGAAGAAAAGGTAAAACTGGAATTGCTTTATTCTTTGATAACCGGTCAGTCAAAGCATCGGTGTCTTCTTCAACACCTTGTCTAGCAACTGAAACCAAAGCACAGAAGCTCTCTAACAAAAGAACATTATCTTTACCTGAGAGCAAATCTTGAGCAAGGTCTTTAACATCACGAATTGAGCCTTGAAGTTTATTAAGTAAACTTCTAAAAAAACGATGTTCTTTTAATGCTTTGCCTAAAGCAATACGTTGAGTTCTACCTAGATCGCTCTCCCAATCATGATTGATATGTAGAGAATCGCTTCCAAACCAAGCAGTGATAACAGTGTTAATATAGTTCTGAGGATTATCTAATGCTTGTCCTCTAGGTATTTCATCTAGAGTTGGTGTCTTAAAATACCCTAAAGAGGAACCATGTAAATATTCTTCTGCGCTATACCTATCTTCAATAACTACAGAAGAAAAATCAAATTCAGAATCAAAAATTTTGCTGGCATAATCTGTCAATGCAGAAAAGTCGTTGCCTACCGTTGCCGAAGTTCCTACACAGGCTATATGTTCTTCTGGAGTTTTTAATTTATGTTTTAACCTTCGAAGTAAGCAGGATAAATCGGTACCTTGTGCCCCGTCGAAAGTATGTAATTCATCGACTACAATAAATTGCAATGTATCTGGTTCATTAAAGCGCCATATTTTCTGATCTTTTGGCCGCATCAACAAAAAATCTAACATTTTGTAGTTAGTTAATAAAATATCTGGCGGGCTTTTTCTTAAGGTATCTTTGCAAGTAATAACCTTATCATTAGCCATTACTTTACTAGGTGTGTCATCTTCTTGTCCTACAAACAAACCAACACTTACTCTACTTCGTAAACCGTCATTACTTGAAATAGTTTTAGCAAATCGTTTGGCTTGATCGGTTGCTAAAGCATTCATCGGATAAATGACGATCGCTTTTATTCCTTGAGACTTTTGAGAAGCACAGAAATTTAATAGTGGATATAAAAAACATTCTGTTTTACCAGAGCCTGTACCTGTCGCAACTAATGTTGACTCTGGCTTTGAAGCAGATAAGCGATGATATGACTTTGCTTGATGTTCAAACGGAACAAAGGGCATATTGATATTGGCAAAGTAATTACGTTTTAATGTACTTTGTCTAAAGGGTAAGTTAATTGAAAGATACGGACCTTTTGACAAGTTCCCCGCTTCTGCTAAAAAATCATCCATCGCTGTTGTGCCGTCTTCTCGACGAAACAAAGGTGAACTCATATCAAACGAGTTAAGCAAAAAACTTTTAAGTGCTGTTTCTACTTGTGTACTTATAACCGAAGGTAACATTAATCTTCCTAATTATTATTAATTTGGGTTATTGACCCGTAATTTTCTTATCTAGCTTTACCAAGCCTTTTAACGCGACTCTACCCATAAAACGCATAGGCCTAGATGTTGCGACGTTATATACCATCTCACCTGCATCAACCAATGCTTTTGCAGTTCCCTCTATTGCAACTCCTGCACCTTCGAATAGCGCTTCAACACCATCACCACCATTATTATATTTTTCAGCAGCATGATTAAGACCATTTAGAGTAGCAAAAAGACCTAAACCGCCAACCCCCATCAATATGGCATCGGAAGTAGTGTCGCCACCGTCAACTACTGCCCCGCCTAACGCCAACTCTATTTGATTATTGAGTTCTTCATTTGATATACCACCATCTATAGAGCCAGTTGCAAGAGCAACTTCAGATGTAGAAATTACCGGTATATCTTCAGGTACAGAGTTTACATAAGACTCACTCGATGTAGCTTTAATTTGATAAGCAACGCCATCAATAACAATATCGGTGTCAGGGTGATTAAAGTGTTCATGTAATTGCCCACCTGTATCATTGGCGACCAATTGCTCAAAATATGCACCTTTAGTAAGACTGGCTAAACCGGTCAAGCTATCGGCAGGCATCCATAACGATTCCCACCAAATCTCAGCATCGGACATTCCTGAAAAATTTGAGTTTACACTTCTAAGTGAATCGTAAACATTGCCTGCATTGAGGATGTCATGACTTACAGAAAGAGGAATAGACAAAGCACCGCACCATAAACCCTGTTGCAATAATTTATTACCCGATCCCTCAAACGTTACATTAACGTCAATCAACTCCTCTGCTTTCATCAGAGCATCCGAAAGTCGAGATATCATCTGCTGACTTTTAGCATCTAAAGCAAAATTAAGAGCATGTACATCTTCAGCGTGCCTGACCTTAAATGAAGTATTTAAAGCCTCTGCATCACGAATTTGTTTATCTAATTCTGAAAAATCAGGGCCTGTTGAGTACTTTATCTTATTCCACCATGAAAACTGTAAATATGCTACATCCCATTGTTTTACTAACTCTTTTTTTCTTTGTTTTAAAAAGGCCAATGTGCAGGAAAGTTTATTTTGTACTTTTAATAAAGAACTTTTCGTTCTTATGTTGTCAATTGCCTTTGTACACTCTATTTTTTCTCTTGTGTAAGCCTCCAACATTTGGGATTGTAATCGACGTTTGTTAAGCGAAAGCCATAGTGCTTTGAATTTAGGTAAATAAAATGATTTTTCTGTATTTAAAATAAACGAGCTTTTTTGTTTTTTAAACAAATTTATTTGCTCGCTAACATCAAGTTGCTTAGCCGATTTAAGCAACGTATCATAATTATCCATTCTTTCTTTATGAGGCTTTAATAGCCGTGAATAAAGACTGAGCCAAGTATAATTCCTGTAAAAAAACACTATAAAAATCATCATGATTAACGATAAGGCTATCGGTTTTACATACAAATATAGATTTAAAGGATCAATGTTATTGAATGCCCATATTACGGCTATAACACCAGTAACCAAATAAAAGCTATAGACAAAAATCATCATTTGGAAATGTGATAATTTACGCTGTAACTTACGGTGAATATTATCCATGATGGGCATTTTCCTGATGTAAGGATAAAGTCATCGCCGTTGTAGAGTCTTCACGAAGAATTAACGGTGAACTCATATCAAGTGAATGTCCTGTTCCTACTTGTGTACTTATTACACTAGGGAGCATGTATCTTCCTTGATATGTAAATCATGATTAGTAAGTAATGAAGGTGTTAGTAACACTTGCTCCATAGAGTACAATTGCCAATCTTCAGGTGTTATTTCTGGAGCTTCAATATATATGCCTACCTTATGGTCTGGCCATGCAAACTCTAATTCAGCTATAACCTCAAAAATATCATTTGAAAGCTCAAAACCGATTTCAGGCGTAATAAATTTATCCTCAATAATATTCTTATAGATTTTTATACTATCCTCATCAAAAAGTAAGTCATCTATATCAATTTCTTTAACGCTTATATCTTTAGTTTCAATACTTGGTAATAATGCCCAATTTGAATCAAAATAATACCTATCAATCAAAGAAGCAGGATTGATAAACTTGTGAATTTTAGGGGAAGATAAAAGACTCTCTACTACTATGAACCAATAATTATCACCTTCGATTAAACACTTATTCATTTGTGAATAAGACATTGCAACACCAGTTCTATTCCATGCACCTCTTTGGCCTTTCACCTCAACAAACTTAATTTCTCCCGTATTCGGGTCAATAGCAGTTAAGTCATAACCTTTGTTTGTTCCACCAAATAATTCAACCTTATAACCTTTATCTTCTAACCACTGCTTAACATAAATTTCAGCTTTATTGCCAAAAGCTTGATCATCACGTTCTGCTTTTTCAGTTCGTTCATGAGCAACATCATTTTCTACGTAACTGAATAAACGATAACCTGGGGATTGTCTGTTAGGATTTAAAGGTGAAAGTTCTTTAGCATTTTCTCTATCAGGTTCAAAGTATTCTCTATTAGTTGTAGTTTGTACTTTAGGCGGGTTATCTACCCCCTTTTTCAAAGATAAAGTAGGTCGTTTATTCTGATTTTGTTGCTGGTAATTCTCAGAGCGTTCCTCTAGATTTTCAGTACCTTCTTGGTTGTATTGACTTACGCCTTGTGGAGTAGATTCTTTTGAAGCTGAAAGTTCTGGTTCTGGGGTGTTCTCTGAATGAGTGTCAATGTCTCGATTCTGCTTAGGTGTATCATCCCTAATTACAAACTCATCAGCACTGTCTACATTTGTTTCAACTACTGTTTCATTTCTATCAATAGTATCTGGAGATTTCAAACTCTCTGTTAAAACATTAATACCTTCATCATCAGTATCAACAGGTTGATCATTAATTAAAGGTTCACTTTCTAAATTGTCATGTTCTTCTTTATCTAATTCAGCATTTGCTAAAGTTGCCGGTTCATCTAGATTTTGCTCTAAAATTACATCAGTACTATTAACAGGTTTAAGTATATTATTAAATAATGCTTCTTTTTCTGAATCTAACTCCAAACCATCATTTTTAATAACTGTATTTAAACGCGCTTCGCTTCGAATATTTAAGTAATGGCGTATACTTTTTTCATATCGATTAGAAAATTTGCCAAAGTAATATCTCGCAATACTCACTGAGAGTTCATCTTTAACATCTTCTGGATCATTATTATTAGTTAATATTAGGCCGGGTTTACTCGTATCATAAACGCCCAATTCATCATTCACTTCGATATATGCCTGATTTTCAATACAATATTTCACAGTAAGTTGTTCACAGCTATATTCATGTGCATGATAAAAACTTGCCAGCTTGCCTAATGAATCTTCCGTTAGTGCTTGATTGTCAGCTACATATAAGCAAATTGCTTTTTTAGCAGAAGTACATACTTGGTTGGTATCTTGGTTTCTTAACCCATTTATATTACTCACAGAAACACTTATATTTTCTGACGCTTTTTTCACACCTATTTGTTCAAAAAAATTAAAAAATTCAGTAGCATTGGACCAAGTAAAATAAACCGTAGAGTGATCTTTAAATAGATCTTTAATTTTATTGTCATCGGCAACATAAAGGCTTGAATTTACACTTAACCAACTACCTAGGTCTGTATATACTTTGATATCTGAAACAAAGGTACTCCATTGTGCACCAAGCGAAAAATCATCACTTTTAACATATTGAGTGATTCTCCTTACTAGTTCATTTAAACGAGCAACGTCACTTTTATTCAAAAACTTATTTTGTTCAGCTAATACGCTATACGCACTAAAATATGATTCAATTCCATGAAACTCTGTTACGTTTAAAGTATCGACAAAGTAATACTTTAAACGGTCAGGTAAATAACTTGATAAACCAACAAAGCTGCTCCCTAGTTCGGCTTTATCATCCCAGATGACTTGTTCTACGCTCACCCATTGATTCTTTGGCTTAGGTAGATAAATAAGCCTATCTTGTGTTAAACGTCTTTTAATTCGCTCAGCTTCATTAGGATCTTTCCAGTTAGCTAATGATTCATAAGCCAAAGCTAAAAAGTTAACATCGATAGTTTCTTTGTCTTTCTCTGCTTTTATTTGATCCATAAAGCCACGCGGTGTAGGCTCTGTAACTAATCCAAGCTTCTTGGCAAATACTTTTGAAACGCTATCGGCGATATAATTTAGAGAGCTACCAAATAAGCCTCTTTCTGTTTCAGAAAAACAATGAAGTGTTGACGATGGATTAATAAAACCCTTTGACGTACTAAGTAACCAAGGTTCATTTAACAAAAAATAGCTCAAACTAGCTTTATGGTTAAATTGTGATTTTATTTCCTCATAATCGCTATAAACTTTATATAGCCATTCAAAGGCTGATTTCCGGTTATCTTCTAGTTGCCAAAATTTAGTATCAAAAAATGATTTAGGGGTAGCTTTAAATTTATGGCTTCCATTAACCGATATTTCAAATGGCTGGACATAATCATTTATCTGAAAGGCATCAAGAAAATTTTCCACTGCTTCAATATCAGCCCACTGTAAATAGTCTTCATGTAAAATAACAATATGTTGAAGCTCATCTTCTGCAAGATATATTTGCTGCCACAATGGTTTTTCATAAATAGATAATGGGGCAACCAAACGAGTAAAATTTGCTTTAGTAATCCAATTTCCATTTTGGCTTTTAAAAGGTAAGACTTGTATGAGGTCGTCAATTGTCTCTTCAGGCAAGTTATCGGTATTTTCAATCAGATAACGATTTAATTCCTCTAATGATGCTACTGAGCATTGTTTAGCATTAAGTTTTAAGAATTTTACAACTGAATTTTCTAAATAGCTAACAGCATGTACTTCATCAATATTAAACATTGATCTTATCGCTGCTTTCACATGTTCAGGCATTAAACTATAAAACTTTTTATCTATATAATTTGGTTGTGTCGATTCGCCATTTTCACTCACTAATACAGGAACTTCATGCTTATCAATACTAGGAAGAAACAGGTTTTTATACTTTGAATTATGTAAGCCAGAATCGCACTTAAACAAGTTACATGCTCGGAGTTCTTTAAGGAATGCATCGTATTTTTTTGATGCTCCCCACTGCCCTTTTTGGGCTGTAATTTCAGCAATAGCAGCTATCAGTTGTTCATTGGTGAGGTCATCATCATTATTCAGCTGCCCTAATAAAGAAACTAGATCACGCTGGCTAAAGTTATTTAACCCTATAGATGAACTAATATTAGAGATTTTTGACGATTCGTTCCAAAATAGATCTGCCGCTTGTCGCTTTAAAATAGCTAAAGGCCAACCCTTAAGAAACTTAAAAGTATTACTTAGCATTAAACATTTAGAAGGTAGCTGATAGCGTCCTGATAGTGATGGTATACATTTAGCCTTTTTTAGTGCTTCTGTAACTTTGTCTCTAAGGCAATTCCAATAAATAACCCTATTAGAATTAAATACAGGTACCCATGCCCAGCGATCTACCTCACCTTTTTGCGAAAGAATATTAGCTAATGATTTTGCTGCAAACGCCGACACTTCATCACGCATCCAACTATTCCATGTTAAATCTTGGCGAATAGACTCGCGACTCGCACTTAATATAAAGTCAGCGTTAACTAAAAATGGTAAGCCGGTATCACTTTCCGTTGGTAAATAACAATAAAGCGGGCTTTGCTCTAACTCAAACCCAATAGGAAAAGCTAATGAGATTTCTCGTTGTGTTACATTTTTTCTTAAGTCATTAATCGCATTATCAGGCACTGAAACTTTTTGACTACTAAGCAAATATTTGGAATGACTGCTCCCATGGGTAGATTCAATACTCAACTCCACATAATTTTCTATGCGTTTAGCTTCATATTCAGCATAATAATTCGACGTTTTAATTGAGAGTTTTTTTAATTTATTGAGGAATAACACTAGCTCCGCAGACAGCTTAGTTAGCTCAGCATGTACTTTGTCGTACATACTCGTTTCACTTCCTTTTTTATCCTGCAATGGCAGTAAAAGAGTAGTTCCTGAACTATCTGAAAAATTAGAAAAAGCATCCCCCAACCAGTAAGGCACTATATAACCTAAACCAGTAACAGGGTCATCCTTCAAAAATTTAATTTTAAAACCATTAGAAAAAATATGTGGTGATGGAGAGACAACAAATACCGACTTAAAACCGATACCTTTTTCACCTATATAGCCCGCATCTTTTTGATTTGCTTTAGTTGACTTACCAATGGATGAAATCGCTTTGATATTGTCAATATTAAAACCAATTTCATTATTCCTGATAACCAAGCAGCCTTTGCAGCCTGGCGTATTGGTTGGATCATTTGCTAATAGCTCAAAGCTTAATTCAGGAATAACTGAATCAGCATAATGGTTATCTTCAGCGTTTTGGAGCAATTCAAAAATAAAATGAATATCTTTAGAGTAAAGCTGTTCAGACAGAATTTTTAACGCATTATCGTAATCTGATTTAGCATCTTCAGGCAAATTACATAAACCAGTATGACTATCAAATTGATACTTTTCTTTTTTAAACGAATCAATAAGACTTTGTGCGTTACTACTATCCATTACTTATCCTTGTATTTCTTTTTCACTAAAACGGCGTTCGAATTCAGCCCATACGATGTTGTAGTCATCTTCGCGGTTGCATTTGTCGAATGGGGCGTGGTATTCGATGGTGCGCTCATGTGGACCGTTTGGCATGGTGTCGTCCATATAGGTTTTGGTGACAACACCTGATTTTAGGTTTTTAATGTCTTCCCAGCCAAGTTGGATACCCGCTTCGGTTTGAGGTTGTTCTTCACTGCCTGTTCCTGTGGCTTTATCAATGTAAACACCGTTTTGAATACCGGTAACAAAGGCATTCTTTTTATTGAATTTACGGTCTAAGCCAATTCCAGATAAACTTTTGTTTACAGTAAATATAATGTAACCATTTAGGCAGTAATAAGTATTAGAATCATATTGCTGCAAGATTGGAAATTGAACATTATAAATGGTTAATAATTCAGATAAATCGAGTCCTAAAATCATAGCAATCAAAACATCTATCTCAATAGAAGCCTGCCTTCTATTAAATTCTGATTTCAAAGGAAAGTGTTGCTTCCACTTTTTTTCTAAATGCCCATAACTTAATGAAACTAAACGTTTATCAACTTTCGCCCAGGAAGCATTTATAAAATCATAATCAAAATGTTTTTCCCATATATTTGAATAATCACTAGTCAAACAATTCAATAATAAATATCTTATTTTAATTTCTTTTAAAAACTCATTATTGATTTTAGGTAATGGGAAGTCATTAAGTAATTGATGTAGATTAGTTTTACCTGTTGTTTTACATAGAAAATCAAAAGGTATTGATGATACTAACGCACCAAAAAGTATCAAATCGTTATCGTTTTCAAACGAATAGCTTCGAACCCCATTCGTATGCGTAACTTTTGGGGGGATCAAAGCCCCAATCAATGTCCTTTCATTTGAAGCATTTAACATAGCTCTAATAGCTATGCGGTAATCCGCTGAAACGAAGCTACTCCATTTTAATGGATTTTGATGAGCTAAAGCCTCATTTATTTGAAATTCATCTTTTGCAATTATGTAATTAGTTCTTTGACTATAGTTACTATCAATAAAGTTCAAATTGATAACATCATAATCTGAATTAAGTTTACATTCTCGTCGTGGTGTTTTAAATAATGGATTGAAATTATGAAAATGAGGGCCACTAATAACCCTTTTATAAACTTCATTTGTAAATTGAGTCTGTCTATTAATGAAACCATCATTTTGAGCTATAGATTCGTTCCAACAAGAGGCGCTAAAGAATTTATCTCCTAACGATGATACCTTTCTTGGGACTAAATTGATTTTTTTAAGTACCTGCGCAATCTCTTGACTATGAACGGGTAATAACTGGCTGTGCATATGCTCATTATTACCAAAGAAATCAGAATAAATTTTTAGTGCATCTTCATTTATTCTAATAATCCTATTTTTGTGAGGAGATAAGTCCCAATTACCAGCTTTATCCTTTAATCCAGGAGTCTTTTCGTTGCCAGTGTGTGTGAATGAATCATCAATTGTTTTTGGGTGAAATAAATTAGCAATAGTTAAAAAATCAATTTTGGAATTATAATTTCCATATACATTAATACTGTAACGAGTTCTATCGTGAACATCAGTAAATAACAATAATTGATTTTGAAACTGATAGTGACACAACAATTTATGATAAATTTTTACACGGAGTTCACCTCCGTTTGGATCGTCATAAATACCTTCAGGATGCAAAAAACCAGAAACTCCGGAATCGTTGGTTACCATCCAAGCTTGAGGCAAAAAACACTTATAAAGGTTAGCCTTTTGCCCTCTAAGTTCAGTGTAATTACAATCAGCATTTAAGAAGTTTTGTGTTCCTAATGCTTCGGAATATTCTGCCAAATAGATTTTTTCCAATATAGGATACTTTTCAAAGGTTTCAGCTCTTAATTCATTAAGCTTAGAAGCCGACAGTTTATCAATTATAAACTTCGGATTTATTTCACCTAAAATACCACCTTCTTGCCACTCCACCTTTAACCACGGCGGGTTACCAAGGATTAAATCAAAGCCTTGATTGGTGGAAAAAACATCAGCAAACTCTAGTTCCCAATGAAAATATTTGTATTGCTGAGCCAATTTATCGGCAATTTCTAATCTAGGTAAATGTTTGAAAATGACCTTTTTATTAAGTGTGCCTTTAGCTGTTAATATACTGGTGTATTGGCTTTGTTCTTCTTCGACTTGAGCGGTTTCTTGCTCAAGTTCTTCACCAAACATATCGAACGATTCACCGAGTAATGTTTGATTGTCTGGTGCTAATTCAAAGTTAGTATCCGCTCGTTCTTTTATTGGTTCTTCTGTTATTTCTTCATCTAAAACTTCTGGCTGAATATAGCCATCAAGCAAGGTTTCAATATCAAATAAGTATTCCCAACGCTCAGGCAACTCATCGGCACTGTCGATTGGCCAAAACCAAAGCGCACACCAATAATCCATAACCATTTTTAAACGTTGATACGAGCTTGCACCATCAGTCATGGCTTTTTCTAACAGTCGGTCTTTTTCTGACATATTACTGATGCTTAGGGCATCGGCTTTATTAGGCCAAATAGGTAATTTGTCAGTGGTTTTGTTGCGCTGTTCACTGCGGCTATTGGTATGTTCTTGCCAGAGGTCATCTATTTTTTTACTGATGCGTTGCAGTTGTGATTTTTCTTCGTCTAACCATGGCTTGTTAAACTCTTTTCGCCATTTATTGATTGACGCTATTTCATCAGTTTTTAAACCTTTAACTACTTTGTCGGTGTAATTGGCCATGCCATTATCACCCAATAGAAAGTGATAAACTTGATGTTCTTCTCGCTGCTCATTTGGCATAACTCTAACGGGAGCTTGGTTCAACCAACTTGGTGATTTTTGTGACTTGTATTCAAGCTGATGTGCTGGGAATACTTGGCGGCGTGCACCTATTAATGAGTTACCGTTAAATAACTGGTAACCAAACCAAGGCACAAAAGCGTCTGAGCTGATGGCGTTTAACCACAGTGATACTTCTGCTAGCTCTACCGCTACCGGATTTAAATCAACACCAAAGACGTTGTTATCAGCAATATACATTTTCACTTGCTGAAGCTCTTTGGTGTATTGGTCTTGCGGTATACGCTTGTCTTCCGCTTGTTGTTTGTAGATTAAGTAAAATTCAGAAAGCTGGTTTATTGCCTCATTCAAGAAGGCAGCGCTACCCATGGCAGGCTCACATACCGTTAAGTTAATAATGGCATCTGCTTTTGCTGCGGCTGTTTTAAGCGGATCTATTTTTTCTTTAAACAGCTCTTTAAGCGCATACTTCACTAATGACTGAGTGAGTACCTCTGGCGTATAGTACGAGGCTGATTTTTCACGATCTCGCCCTGCCATTCGATAAATAAAACTTCCTTTATCAAACATTTTAAGGCGCTTTTTAGTTTCGCCTGCTTCACGCTTGGTGGTGTAAACCTTTTCGTCTTCATGGTATTCAGGTAATTGCTCTGCGGTAACAAAATAGCCCGTTTCAAGCTCGCTGGGATTTTCGCCCTTTTTCTTAACTTCATATAAGTCTTGTTGGGCGAAGAAACCACGGTAAGAGAGTAGTGCTTCGTAAACTGCGCCTAATTGGTTAATACCTAATTGTGCATAGGAGATTCGGCCACGCTTTTTGTTTTTACTTTTCGATGGTCTCGACAACGACATCAACATAATAATGCGTTGTAGTGTTTCGTTGGTAAAAACGACTTTATTAAGGGTTGGTGTACGTTTAGGATCGAACAAATGACTGTCAAGCTGAGCAATTTTAAAGGTGTCTAATCCACCACCTGTTGCGCCAATTTCTTGGGTTAGCCCATCTTTACGGTTTTTATTTTGATCGTAACCTTTATGAATTAAGCGAAACAGTATATTTAAACTGTCGTGCAGGTATCGCCCTTGTTTATCCGTCTCGTTAGTGAGCTGCACCATTTCTAAATCGCGCAGCGTTTCTAAACTATAACCTTTTAAATAAGTCATCGACTTTAACGGTGCGTAATCAAGCTCTGGTCTTGCTTCTATATAAAACAGGAACAACATACGATACATATAACGTAAACACTCACGACTTAACTCATCTGGGTTAATCGCTTTAGCGCCGGTGTAATTTGCGGTGCCTTTACTGATTAAATATTGCGTCGCTTCATTACCAAGTAACTCTATTGATTCACGCAGCGCGTATTTTAAATCTTCGGAGACTGAAAAGGCGTGTTTGTGGCTGTTTTCGTCAAGGTTGTCTAATAGCGGCTGTCCGCTTGCAGGCATAACAGAGTCTTTGTGTAACAAGGCTACCGTTGCTTTTAAAGTATCCGCTTCTTTTCGGCCTAATATTTCTTCAAAGTCAAAACGTAATAAACGGTTTTGTGCCCATTTAGTTCGGTCAATCAATAAACATTGGCGATTACCTAATAGCATTAACCAACGTGGCGGCTCTGGCTGAGTAAACACCATTTTGGAGATAACGTCTTGCCACGTTAAATCACCTGCCCCTTTTGCTTTAAGCAGTTTACGTTGCTTTTTAAGTTCGTCTTCATCATTTTGTACGGACTTGCTGAACTGGTTTTTAAGGATGGGTAACCCTAGCGGGTCTTGGTTGTCTTCGTCAAACTTGTCGTGCGCTTCTACTATCCATAAAAACGGTGAATTATCGCTGCTTTGATATTGAGCTAGTACGGGCAGTTGCAGACCTGTTTCAAGCGTTATATATGAAGGCGAAAATTGGTAACCAAGTGCTTCAACTATTGGTTTCCAGCGTTTACGTTGATCGGTTAAGCGCTGGTCAACATTGCGCTCTTTGTTATGATCGTTCAATAATTTGAAAAATGAGCCACTATAACTTCTTAGCTGATTATGTGGTGCACGATAACCAAGTTCAATTTTTCGACCTAATTCTCGCTGCTGATTTTCATGTTGTTTAGCTTTTTCCTCGGCAGATAGCCATGTGTCTAATACACCACGGATATCACCTTCAAAAACTGAGCTAAGATAATGATGCGAATAAAAGTCGTTTTCGTTGTTAATGCCAAATAGTTTCATGACGTTATTACTCCTGTGCGCCAGTAAATACTGAAACAACTTGAATGTACGGCTGTTTTTCAGTGGTCATGGTGTCTTTTATCCAATTAACATAGTTATCAAACAATTTTGTGACTCGCTCTTTCTCAGATTCTTTTTTATTAGCAATACGTGTAATTGATACATCGTCGAACTGAATTTCGAGCTGTTGAATATGTTTGGCTTTTAATTTGTCGAGTATGTCGAGCTGCTTATATAACTTGTCGTCAATTTTTTCCATGGCAACATCACGAACATTGGAAAAATGCTGAGCTGCTTTTTCAATGGCTTTAGGTAATAGGGCTTCTAAACGTGCTTCGCCGCTAGCGGTAGCAGGGTTTGATAAAGTGATATCAGCTAAGTTATGTTGCTGTAGGAAATCATCAAACGGTTGTAAGCTTTTATATTCACCATTTTCAAAAGTGATCACTGTCCAGTCATTGATTACCGGGTGACTTTTACGGTTAGGGAATACCGCACTTAATAAAAACACATCTGTATTGGCCGACAAATGCTGAGGCATACGCAATATTGGCGCTTGGTGACGACCAAAATGACTGAGCACTTTATCGTTAAGCCATTGCATTACTGGATGCAGTTGCCATAAATATTGAATTTTAGGCCACGCGTGTTGATCGCCCCTAGACGCCTCAATCGCTTTATTCATTTCTGCTACATTTTCAGACAGTAAGAACTGTCCATTTTCAGGATACACTTCTGAAGGTAACATTTTAAAGCGCTGTTCTAGCTCTTTAGGGGCGGTAATACTTAATAAATTATTACCCGAGACATTATATTCAATATTTTGATTATTGCGCTTTGCTAGCTCTAATACTTGCTTAGCGTATTCAACGTTTGATAAATATAAACTCGGTAGGGTTTTAACTTCGCTTTCGTCTTGGCTTACTTGTGCTTCACCCATAAAGGCTAAATTACTACTGTTATTATCGCTAGCTATGTTGGTATCAAACATGGCCGCTAAAATATCTGCACCGTCAAAAGTGCTTTCGGCAATAACGCTGGCTACTTGGTTTTCTTCACTTTCTTGGTCATAAACACCGGTGAATTCTGATGGGTCACCAATGTTAAGTTGTGCTTGTTCATCTTTATTTATCAACACTTCTAATATACGACTGTCACCACGAATTTTATCGTTTTGACTCTCGGTGATCATATAACGAATTTGTGGTTGATTACTTTGACCATAACGATCGATACGACCATTACGTTGTTGGAATACCATTAATGACCATGGAATATCAAAGTGGATCATCTTGTGACTTTGGTAATGCAGGTTAATACCTTCAGAAGCAACATCGGAACAAACCAGCACTCGAATTTTAGACTCTAATTTACCGAACGATTCAACAATGTTCATGATGTCCGAGTCTGGCATTTGACCATGTAGCTCTTCAAGCTGGCCGTCTTTTAAATTAAGATCTGTGGTTAAGTGAGCTTTCAAGAATTTTAATGTTGGAATACTTTCGGTAAAGATAACAATTCGGTCATCTTTTTTATTAGGCTTCCAACCAAAGCCCTGCTTTTTATCTTGTATCAGCGTTAATAAACGTTGGTATTTACTAAAGTTTGGTGCATCAATTCGTTTTAATGATTGGGCTAAAGACGCTAGCGTATCAATATCGTCAGCAAAATCTGCATCATCTTTATTTTTCAGTTTCTTTAATCGATTTTCTACTGTTGATAAACACGCCATAGGGCTTGAAAACAATGCTTTTTCTAATGTTACTCGAAATAAGATACTGTGATTTTGTCCGCCTTCACTGCTTTTATCTAAACTGCCAAAGTTAGCATCGAGGAGTTCTCGATAAGCATCTTCTTCTATTACTGTAGCATTGGAACGTATGGTTTCAATTTGGCGTTCTGGGAATTCTTTGGCTATTTGATCTTTTACGTCTTTTTTGAAACGCCTAACAACAAGGCCTTTTTCACTAAAATCTTCGTGTTTGTATTCTTTAGGATTACTAATCGCGGTGGCATCAAGCATGTTCATTAAACTAGCAAAACTTTCAGGCTTACCATCATGAGGCGTTGCAGAAAGCATAATAAGGCTATCGGAACGGCTGGCTAATAACTTAGCAAGACGACTTCGTTGTGAATTAGAGCCACGCTCAGCAACGTTGTGCGCTTCATCAATAACAATTATGTCCCAATAGGCCTGCTCAAGGTAATGACGGTATTCAATATCTTGTTTCAGTGTATCGATAGATATAATCGACTTATCAAAGAAATGAAACGGATTATGGTTAGTAGGTATTTTGTTACGTACGCGCTGTAAACCTGATGAGTCTAATCGCGTTAATGGTATTGAAAAGCGGTTCCACATTTCTTTTTGAAACTGCGTTAACATTGATTTAACCGCTAACACTAAAATACGTTTACCTTTACCACGGCGCATCAGCTCAGACATTAAGATGCCTGCTTCAAGGGTTTTGCCTAAACCTACAGTATCTGCAATTAATATACGCTGGCGAGGTTGTTTAAGTGCTATTAATGTTGGGTCAAGTTGGAATGGTAGTGGGTCCATCGCGGCTTGATGACCAAAATGAATACTCTCATCGGTTGGTACGCGTTGCCGAAGTAAGCTTTCAATATAAAGTAAAGTGCCACGATAATTAGATGACCTGTCTTCAACCAGTTTTGTTGTTGCGGGGTCAAGAATTTCAATTGGCTTAGCTCCTATTTGCGGATCATTTTCAATGGAAGTTAGAAAGCGGCCTTCTTTGCCACGGACAAGTTCTGATAGTCCTTCACATAGTATTAAATAGCCCCCGTCTACGCTTGGATCAGCGCGACGAACTATCCATTCTGCATCACGGACAACTATGCGCATGCCTGGAGCGTAGTTCACTTGTTCTTTATTTTTTGTTTTTGAATTCATTTTAATTTATCTCAAACTACTTGCTAGTTGTTCAAATTGCCCAAGCGCATGACGCATACTGTAAACTTTCCAGCCAGCTGAAGTGGCCGCTATAGCTGATATTTTATCAACAGCTACACCTACTTTTTTTAATGGCCAGGCTAATTCTAATTCTGCGACAACTTCTTGTTTGTCATTTTGTATTTCTTCACCTACTTCAGGAAAAGAAACGTTATATTTTTCTAATAAATCGATCACACCATGCATACCAGGGTCGGCTAATTTGTATACATCTTGCCAATTTTCTTTAACATTTAGCCCTTGTTCATTTCTTAACTGATTTATTATTTTAGTTTCTTCATGTTTGATAAACATATGTTGATGATCAGGTTGCTTTCTATGACAATCAGCACAGAGTGGCGTTAGGTTACTGGTGCTATTGTCAGACTTTACGCCATTAATATGATGTACATGTAATAATCGTTTGTTATTTTTAAGGTCTAAACCGCACTGCTGACAGCCATAGTTAAATAGCTCTCTTACATTCCGTGAAATCGAATCCCAATCCTTGCTGTAACCCGCATCTGAGTTATTCGCAACACCTGTAGGCATAAATTTAAAGAAAGAGCTGTATGTATCAAAAAAATCAGCAAGTTTAAATGAAGTAACAAACATTCTTCTTTGCTGCCCACGAGGCATAGCTCTGAATTTTTCATAGTTCAAAGATTCAAGACAGTACTGGCAAACACTTAAATTAGTTTCGCCTTCAATTAATTGGTTATTTGTATTATCAGTGCCCGATACAGCAAATTGGCCGTCAAGTTTATTTGTGACAACATATCGTTCAAAACGGCCTTTCCTTCTCATTTCATCTAGTTTTTGACAATCTGCGATATGAAACCTATTACCTTGAGTTCCATCTTTTAATACACCATATATTTTGTTGTTGTAACTATGATCTTTGATATACAAGAGTACTTGTCGACCTTTATAGCTGGCGAGGCCAGTTTCAAATTCAATATCTGCAAAATTAACTTCAAGCCCTTCACCCAATTGCTTATCAATGGGTTCAATAGGTATTACTTCATTAGAAACCTCAAAGTTAATTTGTTCTGCTCCCATTGTTTGGACTGCATTATGAAGCGAAGATAAATCGACAGATAATTTCATTTACAGTCCATCAATGATTTTTCTGATTTGAATGTCAGCATTTGTTATTACTCGAAATGAAACTCTTCGAGATTTTTGCTTATTTTCGGAGCCATCATCATTTAATTTTAAACGAGATGACGCTAAGCCTACCGCAGCAAAAGATGATTTAATCCAGCTCCTCTGTTCTGTAGTAAGTTTTGACAAGAAATAAGCGAAATTTAAAACACTACGCGTTCTGTTCTGCGACAACGACATATTAAAAAAATAGGCATCATCTGGATGAGTGCCATTACCCCACTCAGAAGATGTATGGCCTTCAATTCTTACTTCATCAATACTGGTTCGATATTTATCTAACACGTGTAAATATCGAGGTATAAAGTCAGCTAAAATTTGTTCAAATTCACTTTTAAGAGAACTTTCACCACTATCAAAAAGAACTTCTGGTGAATCAAATTGAAATGACAATGTTTCTTTATCAATTGATGCTTGCCATGAGTTTAAATCATTCTCAAATTCGGAATTAAGCGCATCAAATATAGCGACTTGATTTTCTTGATAAGCTACAGCGACATCTTTTATTTTGTCTCGCTCAATGGATACATGGCGCATAAAAGCGATGGCTATGAATAGAAAAACCATCATCAAACCAGCCATCAAGTCTGAAACAGTTAACCAATGCTCACCGTCCTCTGTTTTTTTGGATGCTCCAAAAATAGAATTTGTTGAAGACATAATCTAAGCCGCCTGTACGATTGAGTTCATTTGCCCAACTAACTTAGAGTAGTCTTTAACAAATTGATTACTGATTTGACCAAGAGCTTTCCCCATTTCACTCATCACACGATTCAGCTCTTGCTGCATAGACTGGTCAATCATGCCTAATTGTTTCTCAACAGCTTCGCCTGTTTTACCTACTTGGTCTTTTAATCCAGTATCTATATTAGAAAACACTTTACTCATATGTTGAGTTTGAGATGCAAATACATCTTCTAACGATGACTCAAGACGTTTTTGCATGTTTTCTATAGTTTGAGCAACACTGTCTCTTACTGAAGATGTATCCGTAACAAGCGCTTTGTTTGCGTCTGTTAGAGTTGATGCTAATGCTTTAGAGTCATCAATTAATGTGTCCACCATTTTACGGACATGCTCACTAAGATCTTCGACTGTATCCTGCAAGTGATTTTTAATTACTTCAGTTTGTCCACTAAGGTAATCGGAGGTTGTTGTTAAACTGGCATTTGTACTAGTAACAGAGTCTGAAAAGCCTGTGGCACCTTCCATAATTACTTTTTCAACATTCTGTGCACTTTCGGCTAACTTCTTACCTATAGTTTCTACGCCATCATTAGTATTAGTTACAAACTTCTCAAGTAAGTCGTTAGATGACGTTATATGACTTTGAATGTATTTATCTGATTCAATTAATAGCTCTTTATAATGTGAACTTGCAGATTCAACTGAGTCAGCAATAGTTTTCACAGTTTCATCTATTTGTTTACGTATTTCAGGCACAGCCTCAACAGCTTTGTCACGCATATCTTTAAATGCTTCTAGATGATTTTCAAGTTCTGACAACTGATGTTGGTTAACTTCCATAACTTGCTTAAGGATTGTCATGGTTTCAGGTATAGCTTTAGATTCATTACTAATTGCTGTAACGGATGTTTCTGTTGCAGCAATAGATGCTACGCCCAGTTTATACTGCTCAGTCATTTCACCCATTTGTACTTTGTAGTTATCTTGCCAAACAACTAGTTCTTTCACTGATTCATTTAGTTGTTTGAAATTTTCACCGAACTGCTCAGTTAAATTTTTATTGAAATCAGTAATAACTTGTTTAAGCGCTTCTATCACTGTTTCAGTGGCAGATTTTGAAAGCATATCCGCAAAGTCTTGCATTTTGATCCAAAGCTTATCTGAAAAGGAAGTGAAATTTTCTTGCTGAGACGATATTAATGTATCTATATTTTTCAGTGTTTCAGATGTTTCGTGTTGAGTTTTTAACGCCATTTTTTGGTTATCGTTAATGTCACCTCGAAGAAGCTTTAATTGAGATAAAATTGACCCATCGTTTTCGCCACCAATTGCTGAGACTAAACTTTCAAGAGCCTGACCTTGATGATTAATCGCCATTAAAATATCTTCTGGTGTTGCTGAAGATACGGCTTCGGTGCTTTTAGGTGCGGATACTAGCCCTGACGTTTGTAAAACTTTGAACAGTATAGACAAAATTATACCAACTAAACTGGTAATAAATGCGGTTTTAAGCCCCGAAAGTAATCCTTCAATACTGCCATCTATATTTGCAGCATCAAAGGCCATTAAACCAATGACAATGCCGGTAAATGTACCAAATATCCCTAAGGAGGTAAGTAAGGCTGGAGTATAAGACACATACTCTGATGCCTTACCACGTTTAAGATTAACAATTGCAAAGATAAAGGCTATAACAATCAAGATACAAACGATCCATGTTACATTGTTAGCCAACGCTATTGCTTGGTTATTTTGGATATTCATAGTTTCCATAAGTTTCCTACTTTTTAAAAATCAAAGAGAGCTTCCGTAGCCTTCTTCTTTATATTAAATTTAATCAATTTGATATCCTGGTGCTATTGCTAGGTTTTCAGCTCCATAGAGTGTTTGGCGATTTCTTAACCATAATTGGTATTCGCCACCTTTTAAGATGCCATTTTCTGTACAGTCAACATTCCAACGTCTTAGCAGATAGCCCACTAATGCTGCTCTTACCGTAATTTGTAACAGACCACTTTCCATTCCATAATCAAGTTCGATAGCTTGTGGGAATTCAACATTTATAGGATGCGGAACTAAGTGTAAGTCCATTTTCCTCATCCATTGGTTGTCTTCGATTTCTTTTTCAAACTCTTCAATTGATTTTTCAATTAAAGTGGCTTTGGAAATACGAGTAATTACAAAATCTCTAAACGAATTTGTTTTTCTATCAAACGCTCGCACATGCCATCGCAAACCATTATCAACAATAGTATGTGGAATAATTTCACGAGCCTTTGATCCAGATGATAAAGAGGTGTAAATAATTGAAATTGCTTTTTTATTTAGAACTGCTTGCACGAGCTTGGCGACAATATTGATATCAGGCACGTTGAGTTGTAGTGGTGCATTTACTGGGAAAGCCACTTCCATTACCCCATCAAATCCATCGCTGATGTTATTAGCGAGTTTTACTAGGGTTTTTCGTGGATCGTATTCAAATAATGACTTAAAACCTTTGGTTTGAATATATGTTTTTGTTGGGTTATCAAATTCAGAATTTTTAGGGGCCAATTCACGATAAAGAGCAATATCACGAGTAGCATTTGCCAAACCCATTTCAAATTTTGTTGTTAAGTCATTTCTCGAGAAAGAACCTTTAAACATTAAGAGAAAATCAATAAATGCTAAGCGCTGCTTTTGCGCATAGTTAAACTCGGTAATGTTTTTATTATTGTTATTATTCATATTTTTCTTATGGTATTTAAAATTGAGTTAAAAACATAATCAATTTGATTAGATCAATTGATACTACTCTTTTCCTCAAATGAATCAATAATAAAGAAGTAGTAATTTTGTTACTTTTTGTGCTGTTACTTTCTAGTTGAACATTTGTAAAATTATCAGCCCAGAAGGAGTGAATAGCCAGGCTAATGCTCCGCAATTTACAATAACCGTAAACCAGAAACCTATTCTAAACTCTCTCTTTTGAGATTTGTGCCTTAGGAGCTGTTGAGCTACTGCGGCACCAGGCCAACCACAAATTAGGGAAAACATATGTAACGTGCTTTCAGGAGTTCGCCAAGCTCCCCGCTGAGCTTTAGACTTATCAAATGCATAAGCCAAAAACGTAATGATGCTAGCACCAAAATAAGCTAAGACTAGTTGTTGAGGAAGGTGGTCTAGGAAATAAGCGACTGTAATTAGACTTAGAAATATTATTGATAAGTAAATTGAAAATTTACTTATATTCTTGGCTTGTTTTTTCTTTAGCTTTTCACCCGTAAATGTTGCTTCATCAGCACAATATCGCCCTTGTTTATCTTTTGATATTGAGAAAGTAATGACATCGTTTACATGAGGGATGCGATTTCTGTTTGATAATGCTGTTTTATGGATAAATACGTGTTCTCCTCCACCATTAGGAGCTATAAAGCCAAATGCTTTATCTTCATTCCACTTTATTAATTTCCCTTTCAAGCGCATTAAACATCCTTATTGAACATAAATCCTATTCTAGAACAATTTAGATTAACACCTTGAAAAAGAAATAAAAACTCAATATTTAACTTTTTACAATCAAGGGGAATATTTGATTCAATTTAATACTATTCAAACTGAATCAAATCAATAAATTTTACTTGCTTATTTAAACCAATATTTTCTCACCGCCCCTTATACGCTCAACTAACAATTTGCAAATATGATCAAAGCTAGTCCAATTATTTTTAGTAATTCCAACTCCAAAATCTAAATCAACAAAATCGATGACTTTCCCTTGTCTACTAATCCCGTGCCAAGATGATGAATTAGCGTAAAGATTTACAATGCCATTTTCACCTCCTGCTTTGTGGATATCATCATATTGCTTATCAGGCATTTTCATAAATTGATTACCGTACAAACCGGTTTTTAAAATGTTGCCGTTATATAATTCAATCGCGAAAGAAACTAAATTTTTATTTCTTCTACTTTGAACATTTCGGTTTATTTTAACTTTTATTTCTTTAATATTTGAAAAGAAAATATCACGGTATTTTTGGCGTACTTTGGTATTGGTATAATCAACAATATCATGAGGGATGTCGTCAAGAGTAAAAGCATCTGGCTCATGAACATACTTCAAAGCATGAAGTTCTTTTTCTAACTTATGCTTTTTATTTGTTGCTTTAGTCAGATCTTGATCAACCATTGCAATAACTTCTAAACTCTTACTTATTTTTAGTAGAGCACGTTGATTTGATATTTCTCGATCAAGTACATTAATTTCTTCATCAATTTGATACTCTCGTAACTTGTTTTCTTCTTTTACGGGTTGAGAAATTAAAATACCGCATGCTTTAATTATCGCAGTTTCAAAATAAATACTATTAATTGTTCCTGATGGGCAATTTATTTCAGGGTTATGAATACCACTGCATTTATATACCCGAGTTTCATATTTTGTACCTGATTTACTTGGCGATGTATTAATAGTGCTACCACAAAATGCACAACGCGTTTTACCAACACCGCTAAATAATGCCGCATTCTTTTTATTGCCACCTACTTTTTTAATGTTACGCATTTTTTTTATTTGAAAAAATTCATCTTCTGTAACTAAAGCTGGATAGTAATCTGGGATTTCTATGTCTAAATTTTCAAACTCTTTTATGCCAAGCACTGCTTTTTGCTTAGCTAATTTTGAGAGTAGATTTGATCTATTCCATCCTAGTTTTTTATTTTTTGCGGCAACCTTTGCATTTTTAGAGTCAGCTCTTGGAGGTAAATGGCCTTTTTTCTTAAAAAGTTTGGCAATTTTTTGCCATCCCCAACCTAGCAAATTTAAATCTATAATTTCACGTGCTATTTCCCAATAGATTTTGTGGGGTTTTACGTAGCCTGACGTTGTATCAATCCACCATGCATTTGAGCCATAGCCATTAACGGCGAGCATGTGTCCGTCTTTATCTTTATGTTTATCTCCATCTAATGCTTTATGAATTCTTATTATCGCTGACTTTTTAATCCTACAGCTTAATTTTTTTGTATAGGCATTAGCACTTTGTAGTTCAACAACAAGCTTGATGGTATCTGACAAATCATTCGATTTGATGGTTTCATTACTTCCCCATACATGAATAATAACTCCAGCTCTCAAAATGCTGTTTGCTAGGTGTAATGCATCATTTAGTTCTAATCGAGTAAGTCGATCAAGGTACTCTAAAACTAAGATAGAACCGGGTGCTATTTCACCTTTATTACAAGCTTCAACAAAATTCCCCATCCGCCCTTTGGTTATGTTGTGACCGTGGTGTGCAGACAATCCTGCATCATTCATCCAAATTTGAGGCATTTTTTCAAACTTAGCTAATAAATCAGTTACTTCATTTGAATTAGTTTGACGTGAGATACCCGTTTTATTTTCTTCCGTTTGCTTAATATCTGACACTCGTGAATATAAATATGCGGTAGGCTCACGCGTAATAAGGTCTTGATAAGTTTTTGCTTCTAACATAATAAATCTCCAATAATTAAAGTTTGTTTAAACGGTTTTACAAAATAAAAACGTTTAAGCCGGAGGAGACGTTATTACGTCAGAGATTGTTTGCTTATCAGGTATAAGTACGGAGTTAAAGCACCGATTAAAGTAATATTCTATTTGTTTGCTTTGTTTCGGGCATAAGCAATAATACTCAGTAGGTCGGTGTCCTTGATTATCTTTACCACCACAGCGTTTACTTACTTGCTTAAGCTTGAATAATTTTTTCAATATTGATTGAGATAAACTACCTCTAATTTTATATTCGCCAGAAATATTGATGGTACAACCAAGTTGTATTAGCTCCTTGCGAACAGAATATTTTTTATCATCAACAACAACGTTTGAACTGCATGTGTAATTTGCTAGATCATCCAGATTATGAACAGTATATTTTGCAGTAAAAGAAGATGAGCAAATATTTAAAATTGAAAAAATATCTTTAAAAATCTTAGTTAATACAGCCTTTTTAGGTTCATCTTCATCACAAAAGTTATCATGAAGAATATTAAGGTTTAATAACGCACTTCGTGCTTTTGCTTTATCATCAAAATTAATGAGTTTTTCAATATCACCTCTATGTTCAGGAGTTGTCATTTTGTAAAAGCTTAATAACCTAAATGCTTCTAAATTTTGCAACTCACCAGAAGTTAAACCAAATTTAACTCTTTTTAGAAAATTATACTCAATGTCATCAAAATTAATTTTTTCGACTAATTTAATAAATTCTTTTTGGTTTAATTTTTTTATTTGCTTTAAATACTTTTTATTTTCTTTTAAAGTTTTTTCATCCAATACTCGAATTATTTTATAACCCATGCATTCAAACATGGTCAAAGAAACATGAACATAGTTACGCCTCATTATCCGATTATGTTGAATTCGCTCTAAGACTCGATCGCAACTAGAACTTTTTCTTAACTGGCTTAGCTCATATTCAGGTATTAATTGATATTTATCATTAGCCTCTTCATCAAAAATTTTACGCAAGTTTATACTTGAAAATCGTTCACGCAAATCAAAAGAAATATTAATCGTTTTTGATTTCCTACAACGCCCTGAGCTTTGTAGTAATTGAGTTGGCAATAGAGTTTGACAAGCAAAGATGTTTACTGAGTCAACTTTATTTGAAACGATACTAATGCCGCTAGTAATAACGGGGGAATATAAATGAAATTGATAATCTGAAATGCTTTTATCAATATCAGCTAAGTAATCGCCCCCAAATTCTTGTATGTAACTTTTATCAACAGTAATAGACTTCACTTTTGTACTTTTTGACACAGCTTTTTCTATGTTTTTGTATTTACCGTCATAAGCATGACTGCCGTCACAAAATGCAACACACGTTTTATTGTTTTTTAGCTCTGCAATTACTGCTTGTAAGTGTTGTTCATATGGTTGAATAACTAATTCTTTTTCAAAAACAAAGCCTTTATCGGTATTTTCAACAATTGTTATATTTCGTCCTAATTTAACTAATTGTAACGCACTAAAATTCGAAAACATCGCATCAGCAATAACAACAGTCTCTTTTTGAAGTAAAGTAAGCCAATGTTCCATTGCCTCAGTTACTCGGCTTAACTGTTTGGGATACATTAATGCTTTACTGCATATTGATGCTTCACATTCCTCAAACTCTTCGACTAACGTAACAGTTGATTTAGGTGAGTACTTTCTGAAATTCCAATTAGTTGTAGCAGAGATTACGCAAGCAGCTAGCCCTGCTAAACCATCAAGTTTGTTATTTTTTTGATATTCATAATTTCGAGCGTCCTCTATAAGCTGCTTTGTTAAAGCAATGGTAGGCGAAACTAAGATCGGTTTTGCATCTGTAGAACAGTAATAATTAAATAAAGGCAATATCACATCTTGGCTTTTTCCATTACCCATTTTATCATTAACAACATAAAGGCCTGGATTAGCTTTTATATGCTCAACCAATTCATGTTTATAACTAAGTTTAATCTTTTTAACACTCTTTGACTGTCTTGGCTGGGTGAGATCAACTATGTATTTATTATTTTCATCAAAAAATAGTTTAGCTTTATCTGTTGCTAATTTTCTAGCGGGAACTTTATTAATAATTAAGCTTTTAGGCACAGCTTCAACAATTAGTGCCTGTGCATCATCTACAGAATAACGAAGAGGGACTACTTTAATTATTGAGTTTAATAGTCCATCGAGTGCAGCAAAAAATAACGATGGCTCTTTCGCATTTTTTAAGAGCGTTCTCATTTGTTGTTCTTTACTAAATTTGACTAAGTTTATCTCGCGAAAATTATATAAAAAACCATCAATGATTAAACCTAATCCATATTGACTAGCAAGTTCAGCCCCAAAAACCGCATCACTTTTAGTAACAGCAAGGATATATTCAAACTCATCATTGTTATGTTGTTTAGCTAAAAACATGACTAACTCTTCTTGATAAAAACTATCAAAACTTGCATTGTCAGGGATGATTACACCAGATTTTTCGATACATAAATATTTTACATGTTTCAAAATTTATACTCCAAATTAGTTAATGTTTGAAACAAGTAGATCCCCGCACCCTGTGCGAAACGTTCTATTTTAATAACCTGTATGACGTCAGTACTTTTTATCTCTGTATATATAATAAAATAAAACTCTGACGTTTTGAGGTAGATATATCTTGCTTCAAAACAGGTAATAATTTGCCATATATTTTTTCGTCACCCACCGTTGGAAAATGAACAATGAGTCATAGAATAAGAAATAGAGAATGAAAAAAGTGCCGCTTCAGGCGGTTTTTAGGAAATAAATTTAGCAAAAAAACAATTAAAACCCCGCACACGGTGCGAATTATTCTATTTAAATAATGTCTTCTTAAGTCAGTTTTTTAATTACTTTATATACAACAAAATTAAACTCTGACGCATTTATTTCCATATATATTAATTCAAAATAGGTTGGTATTTTCGATATATTATTAATATAAGTCATGACATAGAAAATGAAAAAAGTGCCGTTATAGGCACTTTTGAGGATAGTAAAAGCATAAATCAGTCTAAGAGTTTTTATCAAATAGCCATTTTGCATCCGGTAATGCCCTATGCGTTTTTTCATTAAGTTTTGTAATAACTTCATCCATAGATTTAATTGGAAGTGTACCAATTCTTGTTCTAAAACCCCGCAGCTCTAATTCACCAATTAAAGTGAAACTTGGTGCAACTCTGGCTTTCTCAAACAATTGAGTTAACCAAATACCATCGAATTGGACAATATCACTGACTACAACGTTATTTTGAAATATGTCATTCAGCTTTATCGCTACAGTATCAATATCAAGTCCATTCTTACTAAGTAGATTTTTACTGATGCCATGACAATGCTTTTCTGAATATTTACACCAATGACCTTCCGATAACCAAATGTCAATTGGCTTGATTAAGACTGAACCCTTTATGGTTTTGCTATACCAACCGACTTCAATAGGATAGCTATTACTAGATATAGCCGATGCTTCGATATCAATACCAATAAAATTACCATCGTCAAAAAAGTTTGAAGTAGTAAGTTTTCCATAAAAACGCGGATCAAAAACTTTCATAATACGCCCCTTTTAATGTACAAAACCGATGGTTTTAGATGATGAATGATTAGATGAATATTGAAAATCAGAAGGCTCAAGTGATACCTTCATATTCGACTTCACATCTACACGCTGTATAGCATGACGTATAGCTGCAATTAATAATTGCTTCGCTTGTCGGGGAGGTTCATTAATATAGAGCTTAAAGCAGATAGTTGGGATTTTTTCACTTAGAAAGCCTTCTAGCTGCTTTTCTTTACGGTATTTGGAATAGATATTTGAGCCAATTAATTCCATTTGTTCTGATGATGGGTTTGGTATGTCAAAAGAAACTATTCTTGAACGAAGAGCAGGAACTAAGTTTTCAATATTATTAGTTGTTGTAAATATAATCAGGCCAGAAAAATCAACTTCTATTCCTAGAAAATTTTCGGTAACGGATTTACTTTGCTGAGATTCGAATATATTTAAAAGAGTTGGTACGAGATTTCTTTCTCCTTTATTATTAACCATGCATAATTCATCAATTAAAAAACAGGGTTGTGAAGTATCTCCTCCCATTAATAAAGCTTTAGCAAAAGAGCCAATGGATGCATGATTCCATGTCCTATGAGCGCCAATAAGTTCAAATTTATCTCCGACCGATGTAACAGGCAAACTGTTAAAATATAAGGAAAACATTGACGAAAATTGAATAATCATTTGTGATTTCCCTATGCCTGGTTTCCATTTAAGTTTATAACTGGAAGATCTATTTTTCTACTTGTTAAATAAGATTCTGTAAAGCTTCCTTGTATAAATTCAATAACCTGAGCAAAGTTGGGGAATGCCTTTGTTAGTGATTCAAGTCGTTTTTTATAATCATCAGGTACGTAAACAACCTTTTTTGAACACCCCTTATCCTGAATTTTTTGAAATATTCTTGCATCTTGATCTTTTAAGCCAAGCACAATTTCTTCCATTAAAGCTTGATGGTTATATACTTCTACAAAATCCTGTTGACCTAATGCTTGATCTTTATTTTTATCTTCGCCATTTGTTTTCTTACTTTTAGAGATACCATGGCATGCCATTATTTCTTCTTCTAATGCTGATAACTCGATATCATCATACATAGCCTGTATACGTCTGCATTCTTCAAGAATTTCGTCTTGAAAATCAAGGGCTTCATAAGGAGCAATATCATAATTTTGATCTAGTTGTTGGTAATCAATGTGAATAGACTTTGCTTTAATAAACTGCATAAACGCACTTAAGCTTTCATGGTCTCTAGCTTTACAAGTAGCAAAGTAAATTTGTTTTAATGACACTTCATGAACAAGCTGCAACCAGATTTTTTCGTCAAATTGGTTAAAAGCATCAAATGTATATGCGGTTCTAATTTTTTCATCATCATGCAAAACGTCTGATACTGTGTCTAACTTAGCCGAGACTCTTTGAACTTCTCTTGCTAGCTTATTAAATGCTTTAAAAGAAAATTTATTTACTTCGGGGTTAAGAAAATATTGCTCGAATACATATTTTGCTTTATCTATTGAGCAAAACTTCAAAAGGTTAAATTGATCATGTGGCTCTAATATTTTCAGAGAATTTACTATGAGATTAATAGGTGATTGTTCTAATGCATTTTGTAGTGCTTCGACGGGGTAACAGTGCAGAAAATCAATAACTCTGCTTTGATAGGGTTTCAAATCAAGTGTAAACGGGTCAACTCCAAAGGACTGAGGATCTAACAGGTAACGATTTAGCTCTTTTATTATACTATTAATTGATTCTGACTTTTTTTTGTAAGAAAAGTTTGAATTTTTCTGGATTAACCTTATTCTTGTTATCCTGGCTTTAGGAAGAAAAGTTAATACCCCAAATTTAGTCTCTCCCTGCAAATAAATTGCATTAGCAATAGTTTCATCTGAGACAAACGGTAGAACATTAGTAACGTTTTTAATACCAAATTTATAAACACTCAATAAACTATTACAATTATTAACGTATTCATTTTTAGCAAGCTCTTCACCTTGGGATAATAGAATGTTTTTTGAACGTTCCAATGACTTTTTCAGTCGTGATATTTCAAGCTTAGTCTCCGAAGGTGTTGTTAGTGTTGTGGTTCTCTTAAACTTTTCTTTTACGCTGGATACTTCATCGATACCGGCAAGTAATAAATATCTAACTGTGCTTTTATCGATGAGAAAAGCAATGCATTTATCAAAATTAAAATTTTTAAAAATACGGAATGTATACGCTAGGATTACAGGGTTATAGTCTTTAATGAAAGAAAGAGTTGTAAGCTCTAAATCAAGCTGTAAGCCGTTTGTAACGTTTGTTTTTTGAATATTATTTTTCATAAATAATCCTTCTGTTAATAGAAGGATTATTACAACTTATATAGGGCTATCACCCACCGTTGGAAAATGAAACTACAACAAAATATTGACTAATGGCGCTTTTTCATATTGGCTTAGCACTGGATGTTTTAGAGCTTTATCATCATGATTTCCATCAAACATAAACCACAATCGTGCGATGTCTCCAGTATTCAGTAAGACCAAAGAGTCTGCGATGTCAAAGTTCATATCGAAAGATGAAAATTTACATTTTACTTCAACAATACTTTCATCATCATAATCACGAATCTCAGGTAACTCATCAATTATTGACTTAGAAATAACTTGCCCATTCAGTAGTGCTTGATTGATTAATGTGAACGTCTGTTGATTACTATTAGCTGAAATATCGTTTAACAAACAACAAGCTTTATTCAACTGTTCGACACTACTAAATGGCTTCATAGACTCTTGTATTAGATTGCTATCCATAGCCACCTTTAAAAATTCAACTTGATTTAAAGAACTATTTTTTCTCATACTGATAGGTTTATTAGCAGAGGAAAGTCCTTTTAGAATAATGTTAAAAAAACTTGATAAACGTTTCTCATTTGCATGACTGAAAAATATTTTTTTATTAAGCTGTTCCACAAATTTAACACTGTGATTATTATTAACTAAATCACAGCAAAAGTAATCCTGACATGGTTCACTACCATCATCAGAGCAAAGATCTAACGCCCAATTATTTCTATCCCAATACCATTTTTTCTCAAATAAGATACAGCTCGTTAACAATAGCTCAAACAGTACACTCTGATTAGATGTGTAATAAGCATTTATATCATCAAAATTTGAAAACTCAGGAATATCACCTTGCTCAGATATACAGTCAAGTTCTTCAAAAAAAGACTCTTCTGCTGAGGTTTTATCGCTACGGATAAACTTTATTTTACTTTGCTTCGACTTAGCTAAGTAACTAAAATCAAGATCGAATATAAAGAGTAAAACCAATGTTAAACTATAAATATCATCTGCTTTAGTTGGTTTATTGCCCTTTAATATATTAGGAGACATCCATTTTATGCTTGCTGAGTTTTGCGTTGGTATGTTTTCAAAACATGAGGAGCCAAAATCAATAATCTTGGGTATCCCCTCTTTAGTAACAATAATATTTTCTGGCTTGATATCACTATGTATAACATTCTGTTGATGAACGGCTGAAATCCCTGAACATATTTTTTGAAATAATTCTATTTTTCGATCATGGCTTAATGTGTTATTTTTGATGTATTGATCAAGTGTTTTTGCCCCACAGTAATATTCAGAAACAATACCATAAACCTCACTTGAGTTATGCCCCTCAAAAATTGAAGAATCAACGTTAATAAAGTCATATACTTGAATGATATTCTCATGCTTAAAGCCTGCTAAAATCCTGGCTTCACGTTTAAATGCTTCAGGGTGAGTGAATTCACAGATGGCATTTAATTTTATTGCAACTTCTCGATAAAGGTTATCGTCAGTAGCTTTAAGTACAAAGCCATTGCCGCCAACGCCTAAATCTGAAATGAATTGATATCTATTATTAATTCTTTTATTAAAATTAATGGATTTAAAAAATTTATTTCTGTTAGATATAACTAGATCACGTTCATCAGGGTCAATACTTTTTGAAAAGACTGAACTAAATCTTTTAAAAACTTGTTCGCTTACCCCTCCGCTTTTAGTTAGAATTTTGTTCCAATGAGACCTAGTCATTTCATTACCAGCCTTCGTAGAAATATTGTTAGAGAATGATTTTAAAGATTCGATTATTGTTTCGACTATGAAAAGCTCTTTATCATTACCACAAAAAATGTCTCCCCATTGGTAACCTAAATAGTCTACATTATTTACAAAGATACGTTCAAAAAACAAACGATTAAATACTGAAAAATCCTTTGATTTATAAATAGCTTTAGATGCAAGTTCAACTTCTTTAATTGAGTCTAAAGATGAGATGTGATGAGCATCTAGCCAAGAACAAAAGTCATTATTTTTACCTTTGGTACTTAAACTTAGTAAAATAACTTCATTAGCTATATTAGGATCCCTTCTGAGGTTATTATATTGGCCCCATTGGTTTTGTAATTCAGATAAACGAAATATCAATTGGTCCTTTCTTAAGAAGTAATTGTACCGTTGAACAACCCAGTCTTCTAAAGAGCTTTCAATGCCATCGAATTCTTTTCGATCAATTAAATATAAAATCCAAATTTTTGCTACTTTAATGCAATTAGCTTTCATACGTTCAAAGTTATATTTGATCTTATCAACAAATATTTTATGACCTACTTTATCCTTCGTATACTCTAATAAATTAAGTAATGAAGAGATATAGAGTGCTCTTTGTGCAATGGCATTTGTGTTAACAATGCTATCAACATCAATAGCTAGTGAGATATACAACTGTAGTTTAATTAATGCTTTTAATTCATGCTCAAGCATAGGTTTACAATATGAAGAAGAAGTAATTTCACTTGGTATGTTTTGCCAGCAAGATGCTAGCATTTCTGTGTACGGTGGCTGTTCTTTAGAAGATGAATTCAGTTTTTCTTTAATTTCTTGATCAACAAAACTAAATTTATCGCCTTTTAACAGATCATGGTAAGTATTCACTTTCAACAAACTAAAAAAAACATCCCTTAATGATAATTCAATAAATTCTTTTTGAGTTTTATTAAATTCTCTCAAGTGATTAAAGCTAAGTTCTGACGGTAATACAGGTAGTGTATTTAACGATGAGTCTTTTATGAAATGATGAACAATTTGACGAATTTGAACTTCAAACAAAAGTTCATCTTTAATCATTGGATCTAACTTTTTTGCTTCTTTTATACTCGACTTTAACTTAACCTTTGCATTATTCATGTAGAGATTAAGAAATGTTAAATCGGTTGTATGACTTATATTAATAGCGCCTAGTTTTTCATCACCTTTAGCTTTGTTAATGATATAATTTATTATTGAGTCAGCTATATTTTTATCATTTTTTTCTTTTTTATTGAAGTTTTTAATAAACCTTATAAACGTAAGGTTTTTTTCAATGTTAATTAAAATCTGCTTATCAACATAGTTAACAAAAAAATCAGCTAAAGAAGTGTACGAATGACTTAGTTTACTTTCCTTGTATATTGATGATATTAACTTTTTGAATAACCTTACCCCTTCACTATAATCCCTTATGTATTCTTCATCCTCAACCGATATCTCAGCTGAGTTCATCTCATACCAAAAAGACTTTAAAACCTGTGACTGAATTAAGCTGATTGATTCACCAGTTCTCTTTAAATAATTAACGCACCATTTTTCATATGATTTTGCAATTTGAGCTGAACTTTTCAAAAGCATATCTCCTTTAAGTCATTAAAAACATTATACCATAAAAAACAATCAATTATGATGGTTTTCGTGATTGATTTGACCAGGAAAAAGTGATGTTAAAACTTTCTATTCTAATTTCCAACGATGGGTAACAAGCAAAAATTATAGAACATTAACGTGTTTTAAATTAACTAAGAAAATTTATATGAAAACACAAAAAGTGATGAAGACGAAACATTCGTTGTAAATTGTCTTATCTCAATGATTAAAGCCTCGAATACTCAAATACAACTTAACTAAAAGGTAAATATTATGACAACAAATTTAAAAAAAATCATCAGTCTGTCTGATGATATAGATTTATTGGACGACGCTACAATTTTTTCAATATCAGGAAAAAAATCACAAGCATTAGCTCAACTTAAAGAAATTGAAAATACGCTTGAGTTAGTCAAATGCTCCATTACATATATTGAAGATGATTCAGCAAGATGGGAAGAAGACAACGTCTCTTACTCAATTCATACCAATTTACCGTTAATTAAATTCAATCAATTAACTAATTAATTTAATCATCTAAACAGTCTCATAAGGAGAAAATCATGCATAACGTCAAGTTAAATCAATCTCAAAAACTAGCAAATGAAATAGTTGAAGCTATCACTGAAGACCCGCTAGCATACCTAATAGAGCAGGATGCTATTTTAGATACTTTTAAAGATAAAAAAATTATTACTTATCACAAAGAAGAGAAACATATTGCTATTACATGTAATGAAGAAGGTGATTTTATAGTGGCTGTAAACGATAAAAATGGTATGAAAGTAGAAACAGGTTTTAGTGAAAAGTTATCAATAATCACTGATATATTCTATGAAGATATACCCTCAGAATTAGATAGCTTAAATGGTGCTCTCTCTGACGAGGCATATCATTAATTGTCGTCACTATTTTAAGTCTATAAAAATGTTAGCTAATTAGTTGTCTTTGCTTGCTATAAATAGCTTCTTGCAGTTCACGTCCCTGCTTAAGTAATAAAGCGGTCATTGTAAGCGTCTCTTCTAATTTATTAAGCACTCTCACCTCTTCATCAAGCTTTAATTGCCTCTCTTTTAGTAACTCTATTTCTTCATGACCAGATATGTTAGTCAGTGCTATCGCTTTATCGTTATGTTTAGCAATACTTTCATTTTCTAAATCCGAGTTTGGCAAAGACATTGCCAAGCTTGACAAGGATATTGTCGAGTTGGACGCCGTATGTTTTCTCTCAATAACTAGCTGATTATTATATTTATTTTCTATATCAGCCACTAAGCATTCGCTTTCTTTAAGATAATGCTGAACCATCTCTTCATCCGGCCTAACAGTTAAAGCCTTTTTACGAGATCTAAGTTCTAATCGTGCCTTTCTTAAATCGTAATAGATTTGCTGAGACTTCGGGGCTGTCTTTACAAGCTCATCTATTTCTATTTGGGCCACACTAATCTTTTGTTGATAGTGTACTTCTTTTTCACTCTTAGACATTGGCTTACGACCTCTACCATTATAAATCTCCATTGGGCATGGCTCTAAAATTGCTTTATCGAGTTTAGCTTGTTCGTTGCCTATATATTTTAGTAGTGTAATAACACGATCTGATCCTTTCCTACCCGCAGAATCATTTGCCCGATAGAACTTATACTCCCGCAAAAGAGCACGAATACTAGGGAGAGAAATAGAATCTTCACGCGCTGCTGCGCGGTGTTCAAATAGTGACTCTAAGAAGTCAATTTTAGCTCTTCTTACTTGCTCAGCTTTTGAAACAGGCTTACGTCCCATATTCTTGTTGCCAACTCTTTTTTCAAACATATCATCATAACTAAGATTACGCTTTGCAATTAATTTACGATAATCTCTAGAAGCCTTTCTTTTTGCTTTCTCTAGTTTTGTTAACGGAATACGTCCAGATGATGCCATTTGACAGTCTTTATTATTTAGATACATTAATAAAGATTATTATATACCTTCACATCTTTAATTATCAACCTATTAAAGGTAACAGTTGCTACTTTTATATAATTACTGCTAATATATAGATATACATTAATATTAAATTTTTGTTAGGGATTGGTTTAGCAAGGTATGTAAATAACAGTTATTACTCGTTTCACTCGTATAACATTATTTACCTTGGTCTCAACGCTCCCGCATTTCGACTGATTGAACGCTCCGGCATTCAATTAAAATAATAACAAAAACAAGAAAACGGATAAAAGCTTTTAATAATTTCTGAAAAGATAAGCACTTGTTATGACGATAGAGATTCACGTTATGACTACAGAAAAAACAAATTCAAGTCAAAGAAAAAATCGCTACACACTCTATTTAAATGATAGTGAAAACTCTCAAGTAAGAGATACAGCTATTGGCCAAGGTTACGGTAACAAAGCAATTGGTCGCTACATTAGAGAGCAATTATTATCATCCCTCAACGATGTTGAGAAAGGTCCATCTATAACGATTCCTGCCATTAACACATCTACTGCTATCGATTTGAGGGGCGCTGTTACTAATCTCAATCAATCAGTAAGAACACTAAATACAATTGCCCTATCCTCTTCCATAAGCTCTCAAAAAGAAGAAGCTGAAAAGATGATGGTTGATGTTCTTAAATTAGCTGAGATATGTAAGCAGTACAAAAGCTTTCTAGATGGTGATATCGAAAACCTTAAACTACTTTACATACTTACTTTCAACAATTTTAATTCTAAAACACTCCTTAACCTAGCGAAGAAAAAAGCTATAATGGAGGCTAAAAAATGATTGCTGAATTCCTTGAAAAGCCTGCTAACAGCAACCGCAATAACGCTCAGTTTCTTCTTCCTTATATGTGTGGCGCTACCAAAGATTGCAAACAAACAGATCCTAAACACGTTCATACTGGCTTAAAAGATAAAATCCATTTTATCGGATGTTCAAAAAACATGTGCATAGTTGACCCATTGCATAAAATAGAAAACGGCAAAGTTGTTAAATTAGAAGGTTCGGAAGCAGATTTAAGAGAAATAATTAAAACATTTGATGACAGTGAATCTAAGAACGAGCGAACCAAATTCCCACTTGAGCATATAGTACTATCACTACCTTCTGACGAACAACTAACATTAGTTCAATGGCTCGAAGCGGTTCAGATATACATTGATGAAATGGGCTATGATAATTGCACTTGGGCCAGTACTTTGCACCAGGATTCCGATTCAGAGCACTGCCATATCGCAGTTTGTAATATCAGTAATGAGCCACCTCATAACTCAATAAATCCGTCGAATAAATTTAAGCTTTCGGCAGAAGCTCGTACTAAAATCGAAGAAAGATTTGACCTTAGCCACACATTAAATCCATTTGAAGACAAGATCCAAATTAAAAATCCAAAACTTCAAAAGAATCAAATCAAGAACTATGTTCGCGTTTCAATTGACGAAGTTATGCAAAAAAATGCAAATATAACATTGCCTCAATTCCAGCTAGAAATGCAGATCAAAGACATTGGTGTATTTGCCTCACTTAAGTCACATGAGACGCAGATACAGGGTATTAGTTTCTCATACGCAGGCACTAAAATGAAAGCTTCACACTTAGGCAAAGGATATAAAACTAAAGACTTAATTGAACAGGGGTTGAACTATGATATGCACAGAGATCTTCATCAAGTCACTGAATTAAATGAAGCAGAAAAAGACCGTTGTGAAATGATTAAAGCAATCGCTGGTGAAGCTGAAAGATTCGCTAATAATTTTATTGATCAACAAGAAGAAAATGCTAATAGTTGTTTAACAACATTAAGAAGTGAAGATGATCACATGACAAAAGCTCTCAGTAATTTTAGCTCTGAATACTATATTGTGTCGTTAATGAGTCAAGATGACATTGAAGCTACTTATCAAAATCAAGAGACTCATTCTTACAGCATGATAGGTGAAGCACTTTCAAATATTGAATTTGAACCAATTAGTAGAATGTGCTGCATAGCAGTAGATCCAAAAGACATTTATGGAATAAAAGCACAAAAAGCAATGGCTAATGAAAAGCTCAGACTGATAAAAGCTAAAAACGACAAACTCACTAAAAAGTTGATTAGAGAATGGTTAAAAGTATTAATGATGCTTCTCAGTTCAGCTAAACCTTCTTGTTACAAAAAAGGTCACATGCTACCGCGAAGAGGATACGATTTGGGACCTTTAAATTATCGCTTTGATAAATCACCTGCACTTATCTTAAGTAAACGTGAAATGGCTGAGATGCTATTTAATGGCAATACTTTAAGAGTAAGAAGTAATGTTGAATATAAAACGGAAAGATTCGTTACAATAAATAAGAAAAACAAAATCATGTTTATAGATAGAACAAAAAACGGTACTAAATTCACAAGTAAAGAAAATAGACTTAAGTATGCATCTGAATTAACTTTCTAGAAATAAAAAATCTCCTTGCGATGACACCTATATTAAACAGCTTAATATATAATAAATATAGTATTACTGAAATAACAACCAATATTTAACATTTTAGTATTGAGTTATCGTTAACTATTTAGTATATTAATAGAATGGAACAAATAAAAACGAGGATAACAATAAACAATAAATAGACATTCACATGAATATTCACTTCAAACTAAATCGAGACGCAACAACCGTCACTATATCAAGACATTTTAATTCAGATAATAAAAGGCAAGCGACTAAGTTAGCTGTATTAGATTTTACTTCTGACACTATAAGCCTTCCAAACTCATTATCAGAACAAGAGAAAATAAAAACACATATTTGGTTAAAAAATCAGAAAGCATTAATTGAAAAAGCTTATAAAAAGTATTCAAGACTTGGGTATGTTGGCGGTACTCCTATTGTGTCAGGCTCTGGAAAATATAATTTTCAATTCAAAGATCTACAAGGATGCAATCTCGAAGCCGCTGCCTACTCATTTCTTGGATGTATAAAAGACGCAAGAAAACTATCGTTGAAAGTCGATGCTCCAAGCTCAATAGAAATGGAGGAGATGATTGATAACAATGAATTAGCAACAGTATCTAAAAGTATAATTAGTGCTTATTGCCACAAATTGATTTCAAATCATGAGAAAGTAGTTCATAAGATTTATTCTAATGGTGAAGTTGAGCAGCTCATAGAAGCAAATCTATTGCTCTCAAAATTCATTACTGCATCAAAAATTAAACAAGCAAAAGTTAGAGGCAACGGAATTGAAGAAAGAGTCGATCAGTATTTTAACGAATTGTTTGAAACGGATGAGGGATATCTAATTGGAAAAAGATTAAAGGTTAGCTCATTGCTAAAGCAAAAGAATAAACCTTCTCATAATGGACACATAGCTACTTCTGAAGATGAAATAAATGAATTAAACCAAAGTAATTCCTTTAATCAACCACATGTTAATCAACCACAAAAAAAACCTTCAGATACGAGTCAGCAACCTAAATTAACTTGGAAGGTGATAAAAGAAAGAATAGAACAAGCTTCGGCTAAGCCGAGGGAAAATAACAATAGATAAAATTTACGTAATAGATCGGTTGATCTACATGAATGATACTAATGAAAGAGATTAAACTCTTATTAGAAAATTTCCTTGAGTTCTTACATATACTTCAAAGGCGTATATAAATAACAGCTGGCTGGGATTGATTAATAAATAGTTTATTAACAAAAGGAGATATTTAATAGAAACAAATAAAGGCATAAATTATGAGAGCAATACTAAAATTATTACCACACACAATACCTGATCCCTTCCATATTCAATTGATGAAGTTACTAAATCAAAAAGTTAACAGCTGCTGGAGTCGTAATGTAAAAGGTTTTTGGTTAAAAATACCAGTTGATGAAAAAAATCAGTTTGACTGTACATTTACAGAAGTAAAAATAGAGATAAGCTTCCTAAAGCCTATTGAAGGTGCACAAATGGAATTCAGGTTAACCCAGGGCGATAGAGGTTACTTATCCGATGATGAAAATACTACTAATGATGTCATTATGACGCTTCATAATAAAAATTTATTAAAAAATAATTTAAAGTGCTTAATAGATACTGTTTTATTTAAAATAGGTATTAAAGTTATAAATGAAGACTTTGTAGCTAGACAAATATGGTTAAAATTCCTGATTACTACAATGATAGTTGAAAACCGTGATTAAAATTAAGAGCCGAAATAAATTAGCAAGGGCAATTAAGTTAGACATAGTCTTAAATATATGAATTACCAATAGTCATGCTGTCTAAAAGTTTCTGCTTGTCTCTCAGAGATAATACTATACCTTCTAATTGACAAGCATTTGTTAATACTTCCCTCACGATTTAAAGCTTTATTTTGGGAAAAACAATTCCCATTGAGTAATATTAATAGTTGTTATATAGCATTATCAACAACCATATTAATACTCATAACTTTTGACACTATTAATTCGTTCTACAGGGACAAAGTTTTTCTGAAGATGGCCTAATGATCCCTTAAACGCTCCTAATCTAGCCCAACGTGATAACAACGTTACAAGTTCCTGCCTATTACTTTGATTCCAGAAACTTTGATTATTGATTTTTTCAATCATAAATCTCAGTTCAAAACTGTCAAATTTTCGATACTTAAACATGAAGTCATTTTGTATCTTCAAGGTTTTCTCATTTAATAATTTTTCCATAATGCTCGGAGGGTAAAACTTTTGTAACCTGGTATTGTCAGTCAATGTAATAGACCATTGAATAACGGGAGTAAAGCTGCATGTATCGTCATTGTTAAAACTAATAATTCGTCGACAAATTTGTGCTTTACGCTTACCAGAAAGAATACACTGCCAAACCTGTAATGGAAAAAAGTCACTCGCTACATGGTCAATAAAATTTAAATCCCACTCATCAATAACTTCCCAATCTAATTCAATACATTCATCGCTAAAAACTTCATTCCAATACAAACGATCTCGTTGCCACCAAGTTTGAAGCCCTTTTAAACTATCAAGCACTTCTTGAATATTTTTATTAGTATCCATATTTACTTCACTCTTTCCAATTCATTAAAAAGTCTGGAGTTTCCCAAGCTAGGTCCTCATTATCTTCAAGCGTAATGACATGCTGAAGAAGATCGCTTGTATTTGCTAGCTCAAAAGCTAGTTTAAAGAAGTCGTCTTTTGCTATGCCTTTGTCATTCAGAACAAATGTTTGCCAAATAAAACCATTTAAGTTTTCCACATAGCCTATAGAAATTCTTTTTCGACCAATTCTTTGTTGGATATCATTTTGTGAAATTATCCACTGGCTTACAGAGGTTTTCTCATTGATCAAATAGCTTGCTGTTACTGGAGACATCAAGTGGGGTGTTCCGCCTCTAAATTGAAGGTAAACATATTGTTTTCTAGATAGTTGATATTCATTTTCAGTAAGATTTGACCAAGGTGTATTCAAGCTTAATTGCCAACGGTAGGTATATGCACTGATCATTTCGAAAGCTATAATATTTACAGTTTCACTATCTAACTGTCTAACTGAACAATTTTTAACAATGTTATGCCATTCATGGATACTACTGTAGTTATTATCTTTTATGGATGATAATAAGGTTGCTCGCTTTATTATGGTACGTTTTAGCGTGTTCTCTGTTTCATAACAAAGCCATATATCTGAGTTTTCAAGTCGATATACTATCTTATCAGAATGCTCAAGTTGTAGAGACTCAAGATCCTTTCTTACTAATTCTATTTCATCCTTAGCTCTATTAAAGCAAGGCTCTAAATTATCACTATCAGTGGTAATAACACTTAGAGTACCAGTAGGAAGTGGTTCCTTTTCAATTTGATCTAACGACCGTTCATCAACAATTCCCTCATGAAAGCGCATTGCTAACTTGGTTTGCTGCATACGATGTTTAACTTGCCTTTCGTCTAATGTACCTTCCAAGTAGGGAAAATTGATTTTCATGAATGGCATTTTCGTCGCACACTCATCACTAACTGCAAACTTACTTAGCCTTCGGCTATATAAACTACCAAACCGGTCTATTCTGCCAATACGTTGCTCTAAGTCGCCGCTACTAACAGGTAAGCCATAATGAACCATTAAATCACAATTTAAATGTAAGTTTACTCCTTCTTTATATTTGTCTGTACAGACCATAATACTTGGTGAAAACGGCAACCTAAATATCGCATCGGCATTTGCCGTTTTTTCAGCGCCTGAATATCTGGCCACAGGAATTAGTTGCTGCATTATAGACATTAATTCTTTACGGCATATGTTGCCATTACTATCTATACCAAAGCATTTTTCCTTCAAGTCTTGCCATTGTTCGACTGATTTTTTAAGCATTTTACGTGTGCGTAACAAATGATTCTTCAAATGTATTAAGCTACCACTAGGCCAATCATTTAACATTTTGAATAAATTGATAAGCATAGTTTCAAGTGGCATCACTGATTCTTTTTTATCAATAGGAGCTAGATATTCCTGCATAACATATAACTCAAGCAAAAAGTCACTATTTCTTAAAGCCATTAAATGCATTAAAGCTATTAATTCTTGTTCTTCTTCAGGATATGATAAATCGATTTCAAGAACATTTATCCACTCAATCCAATTATTACTACTGGGTTCAAGAAACATTCCACCAAGCGGGTTTTTACTTTTGCCATCACTTTTACGTAGTAAGCGGGAACGAAAACTAGACATAAAACCATGTTGTTTTTGTTCGCCTGACTTTTTTCTTGTTGCACGTAAAAAGTCATTAGTTAAACTAAGCTCCTCAGTTTCATCCTCTGCTTTACCTGACTCTTCTTCGATTAACTCATCCTTAGATATTTTTTGTTTCCAAAAGAGATCTAGCTTAGGAGGTGCATTTTTTATTTTAAATTTACTATTAGGTTTATTACAAAATGATAACCAATCCTCTAATCGAAGATTAATAGCATTTTGCTGTTCATCTTTAATTAACCTAAGGGCTATTTCGCTAACGGTATCTATGCGTCTTACAAAAACAACAACCTTCTCTGGAACATCCGAGTACCAAACCAGTTCTGCCAATTGCTTTATAACATCATCCATTTTTGCATGAGGTAAATATTTTTGAGTTGTTGTTTTTGCAAACATGTGTGTTTGATAGCTAGTTTGTAAAGCATCTAAAAAGTTGGCGTCAGCGGGGCCCGTATTGTTAGCTCCCCTATCATCGCTACTTGAATCAAACTCCCCTTTATCATTTTCTTCCTTTCTTTTTATACCTAAAGACCGCTTTAAGGATTCGAAACATGATAACTCCCCAGAGCGAATACCTCCATGTCTGTTTTGTTCTTTATCATTTAGTAAACCAACCAAGTTCTTTTGTACCAACAACATAGACATACCATAAAAAGGCGAATCAAATAGTGGTACTTTACTTTCTGTTAGTTGGCGATATTGGGCTTTACCTAAGCTGACATTTTTACGTGCTTTTAGTATGCGGCTTCGCCTAATAAGCCAAGGTTTCACTCCTTTTCTGAGTGCAGAGGAAAGCGCGTTTCCTTTTTTGTTTTTATATTCAGATAAATTCGAAGAAGGGATCATTGGTTGTTGGTAATCTTCTAGATATGTACTTAACTTTTCAATATTATTTGCACCCGTATGCCAGGGTGTAGCACTTAAAAATAACTTTTTTAATCCTAGTTGATTAAAACATTTTTCAATATGAGTGTTTTGTAAATTTATGGGATTTCTCAACCACTGAGCTTCATCGAAGCATGTCATTATTGGCGAATTCTTACCCAACTCTGAAATTAGCCTAGATACAACACCAACATAAATTTCATTTGCTTCACTAATTGCATTTTTTCCAGGTTTAGGGTTATTAATCTTCTTTATTTCATCAGGTGTTAGTTGTTTACCAATTAACTTTATTCTACTTTCTAACTTAGCAATTACTTGTTCATTTGTAGGATTTTCATTACCAAAATGTACGGGGCGACTGAATGATGAATAACGTAAAATATATAAGCGGCTACTTCCAACATATAATCCTTTTGAAAATTCATGTAAATTGTTACAAATAAGAGCCTCGACAGTACGTAATTTCCTCCCTTGAGGATCCTTGAATAGTAAAGTGCCATCGGGCTGATAAATTTTGCTCATTAACAAGTTCCACTCTCCAGCCCAACCTGGTTGAACAGCTTTAGGTACAACCACTACAGCAATAGCTTTAGGATTTTGTTTTAAGTGAAGTGATAATACAGCTAAGGCTTGAAGGGTTTTCCCTAAACCAACTTCATCAGCTAGATAAGCAAAATTACGGGGTCTTTTATCCTTATCTTCTTCATGTAAAATATTCCAAAGACCTGCGACACCTTCAGTTTGTATCGTATTTTGGCTACAGTCTTTTGAGAACTTAAATAATTGTTTAACATTTTCAGGGGTCATAACTGGCTCCAAATTTTTGAGTGTTCATCTTGCCACCAGTTTAAATAAAGTTGTGCTTTTCCCAATAAGAACTTTTCACTACTCCTCGATTCAAATTGAGCGGTGAATGCTTCATCTTTTATCAATAAGTCTTGGATTTTCTTATTGCAAACCAGTTGAAGCTCTCTCGTCCCTTTTATGTTTCCTACTTTTTTAGATTCAATTAACAATTGACATAAAGCCAGGTATGTCATCAAATCACGACTTTTTAATCCTGATTCAGATATAGCTTTTTTCAGGCTTTTTAATAATTGTTCACACCATGTACGGGTAATAATATCTTTTTGTAAAAACCAGCTCTTATATAACTGATAAGGATCATCAATCGTAACCGTATCAAGATCGCCGTCATCTATATCAACTGAAAATTCATCAGTATCTAAGTCATCATATTGATCTTCATTATCGTCATTTTCAGGAGCTATACCTTTACGATAATTACCTATATTGCCTTTAAACAATTCAGATATGAGCCTTTCTACGCTAATTGGAGGATAATAACCTAACGCTTCAGGATCATTACAGTCGATTAAAAGTATGGTGCCGAGCACATCAGTATACTTATCAGAACTGGTTTGCCATCTAAATGTCCGAGTTGGCATAGATTGAGAAAGTATGAATTCATAACTTGTTTGGGTAGCACTAACTACCTCTATATGATCACCAATTATTAGTTGGCTATTATCAACCGCTTTATGTAGCCAGTTTATTTTTACTTGATATTCCCACGTATCGTTTAATGGCTTAGCTGTTACATTAATTTCTAGGGGAGGCAATTGAGGTGCGCCCTCTTCACCTCCGCAATCATTTAAATCGAGTTTATCCTTTGTCAGTGGGATTAGGTGTCTATCATTGCACCAAAGGGATTTAATAGCCTTAGCTTGTGCGCTACTTTTCTCAAAATCATAAATTAATACAGCTTCAATATTACCTAGTGTCTTTTCTCCTTGTAAATCACTTTGAAGTGCAGCTTTAGTTGCATTGTGAGAGCCAATAACTAAACGTACCGTTTTGATATTTTCTAGTATTATGATTTTGGCATGACAAAAACGACCACTCCAGCTATCAGTTATATCGACATCAGGGCTATATCTGTATGGTAAAATATTATTTTCATAAGCATCTTTCTCAAATAAGAACAGACCAGGTTTCATTCGAGAAAGAGTCGCAATCAGTTTAACTTCTGTATTTTGTACTCCTTGTTTTTTAAAGACATCTAATAAATTATTAATACTATGCCAATACGGCGAGTAATAGGTCATTTGTTGCCAATTGCTATTCCCTAATATCCTAACCAATAGGTGTTCTGTAGTGGGTGTTGAAATAACTAACTGAGGAGAGTCTTTAATAGCTTCTCTATTTAATGATTTCAAATCATCAAGAGCCTTAGTTAAATTAGCTAAGGTAGCTTTAGTACCCCCTTCACTTTCGTTATCACTTAATTGCTGATAACGTTGCTGTTCGATCCAGTTTATTAATGCTATTAAATCGGGTATATGTGAAGCATCGACCCGCGACCAACCAAGAACTTCAGTATTTCTTGACCAACCAGCATAGCTAATATTTGCACTAGCAACAGAGATATACATTTGCTGTTCGTCATCTTTCCCGCCCAACATTAAAGTGATTTTAGGATGAAATCGTCCCCCTTTTAATCCCACATTCAACAAACCATAATTAAAAGCACCTTTGAGTCCAGAATTCGTACTACGGTCTACGACAACAAGCGCTTTTATTTGTTGATCAATTAAAAGATGATTTAATCTAGTAGGATTTATTCGTTTTGGATCTTCTCCACATAAGCGCGGTAATATTTCTCGTTCGAATAAGTCAGGAGTAAATTCAAAACTAGTCATTAATAACGTTTTGGGGCCGGGTGGTAATTCATGCCACATTGTCTCAAACGCATCACGGGGAAAAGAAGCTAAATTCAAACCAAAGCTCCTGATAGTTGATTATGTATATTCCTAGCCGTATGGAGATAATATGTTTGATACTTAAGTGACGACTGTTTCACCTCCATATTAAGAGGAGCGTTTTGTTTAGCCTGATAGCATAATAATAGGCTAGAGTCTAAACGCCATCGCCTTTTTTCTGGTATGGTAATACTGTGATGATAGTGTACAATTTTATTAATAAATTCTGGCCATTGTTGAGCCAAAAAGTACTTTGCTAACTCTGAAAACACTAACCATCTTTTATGCATAGTAGAACTTATATCACCGACTTTTTCAGTTCGTATCTCATCCTCTATGTCCGATATTCCAGGAAAATTTTTAGCTGCAATTTCAACAATATTTTGAGAACTATAACTTTCTAATTGAGAAAAAAGTTCGGTAGTACTACTTTGATCTTGACCGTCAAGCCAATGCGAAATTGCATCGAGCACGGCTAACCAAGGGTCAACTTTACTTAATAAAGTTAATCGTCTACTTAAAGTGGTATTGACTTCATTATCAGTATCGTTTGGTAAATATTTAATCACTTTATTCCAACTAAATTCACCTTCCAGACCTTCCATTTTTTTACATGCTAAAGTCCATTCGTTGCACAGTTTATTGGTCTCCCCTTGGTAAAGGTTCCCCTTTAAGCATTGCAATCCATCTTCATGTTGCCAGCATATTTCTAATGCACTACCTAACTTATCAGCAGCTTCTTTCAGTAAAATTGTTTCACGATTTTTATAGTATTTTTCAAAAAAGCTTACAAGTTCACGTAGTTCACCTTCTGGCCATTGGATTCTATTATTGTTACCCAACTCTAACGTTTGTGTTAACAACCCCGCACGACGCAATGTTCCACGATAAAAATTCCATAAACCTTTTCGGTATGTAAGGACATTTTTGTGATTTTTTGGCAGCAAACTTTCTGAATCTAGGCCATTAGCTAAGAATCGCTTACCAAACAAAACATAACGTTCAGGTTCACTATTACTGTGCCATTGTGTTTCTACTAAGGCTTCCCATGTATAGAAAAATTTCCGAGTGTCTTTTAAACTTAATGATAAATGACTAGCTACTTCATAACCCAATAATACTGCTAACAATCCTTCATAACGGGATATACCTGATGCAAAGTGCGGTACAATCATTCTCCCTGCGCCTGACCAAATAGGTTGTATACCTAATGGGTCTCGGCCAGTATTATCTGGTGATATTTCCGGATCATTTTTTGGAGACCAGAATATAGTGGGTAATGGCATATGCTACTTCTTATAATTGAAAAAATATAACTCTCAATGCTTTTTGTACCTAAACAATGAGTACCTAACATGAAATTGCTAAACCTCAAAATTTAGGAGAGTTAAGAAACATCACTAACTCAATGGCTCTTAACTTACTCACCTTGTAGCCAAGTTTAAGGTTAATATTTTCAAAAAACTCACTTTTAACGTTTTTCTTTATTAGTTCATTAAGTAATTCAATATACTGTAAATATTTTTTAATATTATTAGCCTGACTGTAAGATTTCTTTCTATAACAGAATTGATAGATTCTAGAATCCCAAATAGGAAACTTTGTAGGATTAACGAAGTGAAGCAACTTTGAAACACCAACAATTGAGTTGTTAACCAATAATTTTAAAGCTTTTAACTCTTGTTCTGATAGAACGCCATCTTTTTTTGCTTTTGTTAAAAGCGCAGCTCCAGTTTTTAAACATGCACTTTCAACATTTTTATCTAATGCTATTATTGTAGGCATCCAACCATAAACCATATGGCTTAAAATCACGAAGTCTGATTCATCAAATGAAGTTTTACCCTGGCAATATGAAAGCATATGAGGGTATGCTTTTACATAAGATCCATTTTGACTAATTGTCGTGTTATCTTCTAATTCAAAAACATTATCCATTAATTATTGCCTCCTAATTGTACTAATGTTAACCGCCCCTTTCTCACCCAATTAATCGCAACGCCAATAATAGGTTTATTTAACTTAATATGTTTTGCATAAGCAAGTAGTTGGGGTAAATGATGTTTGAACTGTTTCTCATCTGTTTTACGATCTGTTTTATGATCGATAATCCAATAGCCATCATTCGTTTCAATGAGTAAATCGAGTATGCCACTTAGTGTCGCACCACTCTCTACTGTCGATAACATTGGTAACTCTGTGTTATACGAAGATGCACTCCAACTTTCATTGACCCAAGCTTTAAGGTTACCTACTTGCACAAAAAGTTGTTCTTTAAGTTCTGGTTTGGCGTTGATAGCAGGTAATTTTAAAAATAAGCGTTCTCTAATTTCAGGTTTCGTTATGAGCACTTGGTAGCATTGATGGATCCAAGTCCCAACTTCATCAGCTTGATACTCATCAAGGCAAGTTAAGTTAACTGGAGCACCATACCCTATTGATGTGATTTCACCAATGCTATCTACTAAGCCATTTTGTATAAGGATGCCAGCTAATGTTGTAGGTGAAATATTAGCTTGAATATGTTTAGGTGTTCTTTGTTCTTTTAAATTTATTCTACCAACTTTTATAGTTGAATCGCCGTCAGTAATTTTCTGGCTGATATCATCCGAATAGAGTGCTGTTTTATGAGAGTATTTATCAAGATTCAAACGATTGACGTAATTCTGCATTGTATTTGGTTTATCTGTTTCAAACCAAGGAAGTATTAGCTGTTCCCTTGCTCTAGTCATAACAACGTATGTTAAATTTTTCAATGTCTCTTTCTCGAATTGCATCAGCGCATCAATAAACTTTTGATTTGTTTTTGAATCATCAAAACTTGTTACTATTTGAGTAAATGCATTATTTAACATAGCATCAACATCACTATCAGAATTATATTGAACAGATATATGAGGAAGCCTAACACCCACTTCCTTTTCTAGCCCTAATACTATGACAACTGGCCATTCTAGCCCTTTTGATTTATACCAAGTACTTAACACTACAGCATCATGGTTGTCACCATTAACATCAGGTTGTTGGTCAAAATCATCTTGATTTACCTTTAACCAAATCAAAAAACTTGATAAACCTTTTCCGAATATACCTTGAGCCTTAAGTGAAGGTGCCTCTGATTTTTCAAATACATCTACAAGATATATTAGTTTTAATAAGTTAGCGCGTTGTTGTTGATTACTTTGAGACGTACTAATAATTGCATACTTATCCCATAAGTCTAATACTTCAACGGTCTGTTCAACTAATTGCTTTAAAGAACTAAACTTCGATTTTTTTGATAACTCATTTAGGGACTCTGCCTCTGCAAATTCAAATATTCTCGGTTTATCTTGTTTTATATAATCACTAAAAATATCTTGTAGATGAATGTTTGGATCTCGAAGTACTTTCAAATAAAGTAATGCATGCTGATCTCTAGGATCAGCAAGATAGCTCAAGGCATAAAACAGTTCTTTTATTGAATCTGACTCAAACCAACCACCTTCTTTTATCTGTGGTTGAATACCTGCCTGACGCAATACAGATGCAAATTGATTTAGATCGTTATGAGTTTTCCCCAAAACAGCAATATCATTTGGTCTGATTTTTCGTTTCAAACCAGTAACTTTGTCAGTGACTTTTTTACCTGATTCAAGTAATGCTTTTATTTCAGGGACTATTGCAAAAGCACCTTCGCTACTAATTCCTCGTTTGTTTTTGCTAGTTTTACTTCCCCAGTGGCTTGTAGGGAAATTGAGTAATACAACAGGTTCTAAGTCACTATCAATTTGTGCCTGAGGTGTTAGCGTCTGATATTGATCATTAAATAATTTCGGACCTAAATTATTAATAAATTCCATTAGTTTGTTTGTACTACGCCAGTTACTTGTTAACTCGCTAGAGTTGTCTGGGTTTTGTTTTAGTAAGCTTTCAAACAAACGTTTATCAGCACCTTGAAATCCCATAATTGACTGCTTAACATCCCCCACAATCAATGTAGGAATTCCAGCTTTTTTAAAGGACCAAAGCAACGCAAACTGTAATGGGTTAGTATCTTGAAATTCATCTATGATCAGACAATCATACTGAGATTTCATTTCTGATAAATATTGATCTTTTTTCATTAACTGTTCTGACAGCGTAACCATGTCATTGAAATCTATTAAACCGTAAGAGTTTTTACCCTTTTGATATTCGCCTAATGCTTGTTTAGCACCATTTAATAGCATGCTGATCTTTGTTAAAGATTTATTCAGAGGGCCAGGATGAACTTTTAACTTATCTGCTGCTCCCCATAGTGTAAATGCTAATTGTGTATCTTCATGTTTGGGTTCACCTGTTTTTTTATTAAAAATTTTCGGTGCTGTTCCAATACTCTGCAACTTTGTCCAAAGCTTCCAGTCTTCTTTTATTTTATCCGGGGTAGCTGAAAAAATAGCGTTAACGAAACTACGGGTATCGCCATTACTCCCCCATTCCCCCATAAGTTCTTCGAGTGTGTACTTACTTTGAATTGCCTGTACTGCTTCCAATAAAGATTCATTTAATGTACTTTCTTTGGATAGGCCCTTACCATAAGTAATACGAACAGACTCTAAAGCCTGTTCAACTAGACATTCAAAATTATCAGTATGAATTTTTTCACCTAAATTTAACAACGACGAAATTGTAGATAACAAATCATTTTTAAGCTGCTCTGAGGCACTTATAAAATCTTTTCCCTTCTTTAGCTTATAATCCCAGTAGGGCAACTGATTGAGGATAGGGTCTATTTCTTCAACATCGTTTAATGCTCTACTAATTAAAACATGTTGCTCAGCCTCGGTTAATTGCTTGGGTTTAGGCGAACTCCCTTTTTCAAATGCAAAACGCTCAATTAAAGCTAGCCCAAAACCATGAATTGTAGATATTGATGCTTGCTGAAGTAATTTTGATTCCTCGTGCAAGCCTTTTTGAATTAGGGCTAGCCTAATACGTTCCTTCATTTCATTTGCCGCTGCATTAGTAAAAGTAACAGCCAATATACGATCTGCCTTAACTTTTCCTTGGCAAACCCAGTCAGTTAACGTTTTTTGAATATGAAATGTTTTGCCTGCCCCAGCTCCTGCTTTTATTAAATTTAAGGACTGGTAAGGAGTAATGAGTTCATTGATCGCCATTTTATTGTTCTCCTTCAGATTTCATAAAGTGTTTAACTAACGGATGTCTTTCAAATATATATTCAGCAGCAATACCGAGATCATTCCAAATCTTTTGGTCATCTGAACTATTTAATGTAATCTTTCCTTTTCGTAATTCTTCAATCCTACTCTTAACTTGTTCAATAGCATTCTCTGATTGATCTTCCAAACTTACGTTTGGTCTTATCTGTTCTATACCGGCACTATTAGAACCTCCAATTCCATCAACCAAAAGTTTGCAGTCATTGAGCGTGTAATAACCACTTTGAATGTTAATAACATTAGTTCTTGTCATTTGTTGATATAGCTCCCTATAAATACAGGTTTGAAGATCGAATCCTTCATTTAACATTTTCAAACGTTTGTCCGACTTAGATTTCTTATAATCAAGAATTAGTATCGCTGTATTATTTTCAAAAATTGAATCTGCAAAGCCCCGTAATGGTAGCCCCCATAAGGAGCCAAGCATTTCTAGCTCAGTCTCTTTAATGTTCCATTTTTGATCCTGACACCACTCAACAAAAGGAATAAGCGACTTTTGTATTTCATTTTTTAATTGCAAACGCTCTATACGCCAAAAAGATGTTAGTAAAAATGGGGCTTCAATGGCTACAGCTTCTTTAAATAAAATACTGTAATCATCAAGACTAAATTTATTTTTAGCATCAAATTGCAATTCAAACACTTTATGAGCAATCGTTCCTTGGAGGGATACACTAAGCTCTTGTATATCCCACCCCTTACCGGTCAGCCCTTGGCGGCTTAAGAACCACGCTAGCGGTGAAACCAACATATCATTAAGGCTACTTGGGGATTCTGTGCGTTGGTTTCCTTCCTTATCCTGATTTATTTCAATCAAATCTAGACCTAGTTCAATATCGCTCAACTCAATAACTGGTTGATGTTTAGTACTAGGAATTGCCTTTTCAAAGGTTAGAAATGGTAATTGGATATCGCTGCTCTTAACACTTTTGAGTAAAACCTCCGGCTTAACTTTCTCTACCGGTTGGAAGCAAAGAGCCATATCTAGCAATGTTGCACTAGGGTGAATTGTAGAGCCATCAAAGCCTTGCTCTGATAAAAACAATGTAATGGAATGACTAGCTTTAGAAAGGTTATTTTTAAAGAGTGCTTGAAGATGATTTTGTTTAACTGATGTGCGATCAAATTGTAAGTCTGTAAGCATAGACAGATGCTGCCAGTTACTTTTAGTAAAAATGCCTTTCCTATTTGGAGTTACCTCATAACAACCTTGATTAAATCCAAGAATAAAGAGGTGCTTAACAGGTGATAACAACACCTCTGATTCATCCAAAATTAAAATACCATTTTGCAATTCTCCCGTATTTTCATTTTCAAAAGGAAAATGTTTTGGCTGAATTTGGTTAATTAGTAAAGCTAGTTGCTGATTCAAATCTATTTGATTTATCTGTGTTTGATACAGCTTTAAGTCATCAATAGAATCAACACACCTTTTTTTAGAAGCGCACCTTGCATCATTAGGAAATTTCAGATGTTCTAGGATTTTTTCTAGCCAAGTATCCCACGTAGATACGGAGTCATAACAAAGTATCTCTAAAATAGCGCAATCCGCTTCAGGAAGAACTAACTCTGCTAATGGCTTTCTAAAAGCTCCTTTAAAGCATATATCAGAATACTTTTGACTAGTATATTTTGACCAAGGCATTAATGGGTTAGTTAAAATAGCTGCCAAACTCATTGGAGAATACGCATCACCGCACTCTCTATGCTCTTGAAAATAAATGAGGCAATCTTTTATTAATTGAAGCTCCCATTGATAAGCGCTTTTCACTGCATGCTTATTTGAGCTTAATATACCTACATAATTCATCAATGCCGGCAATGTAGACTCTATCTCTGAGATTCTTGGGACAATTACCGCAATTTCACTTGGATCAACACCTGAGTCCAGAGCTTTCTTTAACATGCCTACAACTACTTCAGTTTCTTGCAAACTGTCTCGACAAGTTAACCAGTGAATGTTGCTAGGATCATATGTACTATGTAAATCAGATACATTAAAAAGGTTTTGGTTTAAACAACTCACATCTTGATTCATATGTGGATTTGGTTGATATATCTCAGTTAATACTGAATTAATCGAAAATGAATCTGATTTAGCAATGTTTAAACTCAATACCTTCTCGATTATCTCTGTTTGCCAAAGCTCTAAAGCTAAAAGCTCTGGGGCACATATTAACTCGACAGACTCAATTGACTGTAAATCAGCTATCTTTAACCAAGATTCTGCTATTAACTGAATACGTGGTCTGCAATGTTTCATTGAATCAAAGAGTTTGACTAAATCATTATAGTATCGAGCAACTCTAGTTGAATCATCCTTCAATAACTCAAGAGTTTTATTTAATGGTAATGAGGCTAAGATTAGACGCAGACTTGATTCAACAGAAGACAAGCTGCCAACTCGATCAACTTTAATACTTTCTGACCAGAAAGCATTCGATGTTTCTAGAACTCTATCTGACAATATTTGTTCGAAGTCATCTTCAATATCGGGAACTAACCAAAGTTCAGACAAAGAGTCTATGAGAGAAGTAAAGGTCCCTACTTTTATATCAACAGCACCAGTTGATGCCAATCTTTTTCTTACTACTGATGCTGATAGTGGATCGGTAACTAGAACAAATTTCATATAATTCCCTTTATTAGATATTGTAACAATGTACAACTGTACATTGTTTTGAACGTACATAATGTTTAAATTTAGATAAACCGCTGAACAAAGCTTATTTATTGTTTTAAATCAGTATTTTTCAAAATGTCACAAAAAACCAATAGAGCTTGTCTTGGGTCTTTTATAAGCAGATTCTTGTTGTAAGTAATTCAAAACAACTTGTTCATCTAACTTACCTAGCAATGCACATTTTCTGGCCGCTACTAAGAAATCACCTGGTGTTAAATTATTTAATTTCTCAAGGTGAACTTGTATAACGTTGCTAAGAGATGGAACGAATTGCTTAAACATCTTCAAACGCTGTGCTGTTGTTAAATAGTCCAATTTAATTTTAAAATCGAAACGTCTCGCAACTGCATGATCTAATTTTTTATTAAAGTTAGTTGTTGCGATAAAGACACCTTCGAAGCTTTCCATTTGAGTGAGCATTTCATTCACCATAGTTGACTCCCAACTTTGCTGGTGCCCTTCTCTTGAATTTAAAAAACTATCAACTTCATCAAGTAATAATACCGCATTGCTTGCTTTAGCTTCTTCAAACGCGGCTGCAATATTTTTTTCCGTATCACCGACATATTTACCTAATAGCGCTGATGCACTTTTTGTGATCAAAGGCATACCAATTTCTTCGGCTAAATTTTTAGCATAAGCCGACTTACCTGTACCAGGAGGGCCATATAAAAGAACCCTGCACTCACCCAAACGATGGATACCTTTTTGTACTGCTTTTAAATCATGTCCAATACAGTTTGTTAGCGATAAGTCGTAATCTAATTGAGTATTTTTTTGATGTTCTTTTAATTTTGTATAATCACCAGCAATCAAATAACCATTTAACAACATGGTCATTTGCTCTTGTGCTTCATTCGCGGTTAATTCAAATGTTTTTGTAACTTTGATGGCTTTTTCAATATGCGCAATAGCTAAATTATCATGACAACAAATATGGGTAATATACTCACTTGATAAACGTAAACCTTTACTTAACTGACGCACCTTTTTTTCATAACTTTCTGGCTCTGGCGAGGTAATTTCAAGTACCATATCAAAACGACGAACATAGGCGTCTTCGAGGCTATGTGGTCTATTGGTTATCCATATTGTCGGTTTAATTGAATGCTCTAAAATTTGGTTTATCTGATGTTTTCTTATACCTCTACCACTTGAAATACTTTCATAGAAAAAATCATCACATTCGTCTACTAATAAAATAATGTTATCAAGTTGCTCACAAAGTACTTGAGTACGTAATAGCTCACTCGCCATACTTTGAGATAGATTGCTATGTCTGTCGTCATTTGAGTTTTGGCTAATATCAAACAAATCACACTCAAGGGCATTGGCGAGTGTTTTAACTAATTCAGTTTTACCAACACCAGGATCACCGTGTAATAATATATTCACCCCTCGTTCTTTAAATGATATTGCATTATCTAAATATTGATACAAAGGTATAAATTGCTCAGCAGAGAAATCTTTAGGGGTAAGTTCAGTTTGATTATTTAACTGGTAACATTGGCGGATTAACTGTTCTACCGAATTGAGTTTTGGGTGTTTTCTGATAACGGAAATGAATTTTTGTGGTAGTTCAATATTGGCCAAAAACTCCCTGATGTTGATACAGGAATAATCTTGACAATGAATGCTTTCATCTTGATTCACTAATAAACTATCAGATCCCTGCTCGCTGTTATCATTTTCAACCAGTGCCTTGTTAATATCACTTTCACTGATGCCAATAATGTTTAATAGAACAAACTTTGAATCCCCATTATTGCCGTAATCGGAATTAAGCTCATCTACAATTTGACTAAATGGTTCTGAAACCTGCTTAAGATAACAAAATAGATATAACCTAGAATACAACCGAGGATACTTTGTATTTTTAGCTAATGTTCGAATATTTTGATAAAAGTTTGCAGCCATCAATGTAGACAATGACATTTCAAAAACAATGTAACTAAGCCATTTCAGTTGATGATCTTTCTTAGTGTTTTTTGTTTTACGTAAGAACTTTGGTATATCTATTTTTTGCAGACCACTTACAAAGCGCCTTGGCATACCTAGCGCAGCCAAATTTCGAACTAATATCGACTCATCAACTAAATCATCTAATGCCAAGCAATGAGTTTGGATTTGTTGCAGCATTTTATAAATACAACAAAGCACCAATGATTGCTCATGAGTGCTTGATGTATAAGTTTTAGATGCTACTTTTGCGATATTCGTTTTTTTTCTGATAGCCATAGTTGTCTCTTTTAATACTTAAACAAATGAACTATGATTAGTATATTTCAACAAGCGACAAATGGCGTCGCACTGTGGTAGTTTAATAAAAATGTAGGATTAATCTCCTATTTACTGAAATTCCCAAACACCTACTGATAAAGTTACATCAGCATTTACTTTTATTGATTAAACTATAACTTTACTAATTAACCCAACCTTAACTTTCTCTATCATTCAATCAGTTAAAAACACTCCCTATATTCCGTTCTTTAATTTCATCAATTAATTCTTGTGGTTCGACAACCTCTATTAACTTTCCATAGCCAAGTAGAAAGTGAATTAATGTATAAGTCAGCTCGACAGTTGCAGTTAATACCCCACAATCACGGCCAGTTTTTGCCGTATAATAGTGAATGCTCTGATCTGTACTTAATTTTGAATGGCTAAGTAATTGTAATGCTGGTCCTGCTATTTTCATTTTCAATTTAATAGGGTCCGGCTTGATTAAAAAGCCCGAAACATCTGAATTTAAAAAATCAGCAATGTTTACTGAACAGGAAAGGTTATCAAAGTATTGATGGTCTACTTTCTTGATTTGAGATAGCTTAAATAGCTGTAATATATTTGGTGAACTTACTTTACTAGCAACAAGGTACTGAACATAATCTTTTATAATTAAGCCATGGGCATTTAAAATATAATCACTTACAACACCACTATTTTTTTGATAATTGATTATTACCTGTTGCTCTTTTAATACAGCATCGTAAATTTGTTCTCTTATTTCATCAGGTACTTTTGGTGTAATAAGTGGCACCATACCATGCATCACTTTTAGTTTACTTTTCCACCCTGCCATTTTCTGATTTTGTGACAACGTAGACTCGGCCTTATCAAACCTTGGTTCCAATGATTGGAGAGCTGACATCGGCATAATGTTTTGCAAATGTTCTTTAGCTTGCAATAACAATAAAGCCTCACTTGGAGATAATGCAGGCAACAATTCACGGGCATGATTTATATAGGCCCACTTATATCCTTCAGGACTATCACACCAACGTAACCCCATGAGATCAGATAACTTATCCAAATCTCTTTCTACAGTACGTTTTGACACCTTAAAATCTTCATCTATCAATCTCTGATATAAGTCTTTAGTCAGAACAAATGCAGGATACTTAGGAATAAGTTTTAGCATTGTGATTTGGCGTAATATCGTACTTTTATTCATACACTCTATTTTAAAAATTATTGACGATGAATATCACTATATCATGCAACTGCGACATATAACGTCGTTACTCTGGTATTTTATAAACGACATAAAATTGCTCTTTTGATTGAGTTTAAAAAGAACTATAGAGGATTGTATTAATTACATAAGACTTTATTAATGCTTATATACAACGAATTAATATATTGAAATTTTATAGTTTTGAAGAGAATAGAGTGACGGAATGATAGAGGGTTATATATAACAAGGGACACAGCTTGGATTTACCTTCGGCTTTAGGTCAGCCGAGACTCACGAAGCCTATCTTTGCAGCGCGATTTGAACTTTTCTCACCTTGATTGGCGTTCGAAGTGAAAATGACTGACTGCTCTTCAATGACCTTTTTAGGTGTTTCTAGTGTCGTGGTTTGTTTCGGGTCAAATTGAGTAACTGTCATAGCGCGCCTTTACTGATAGTAAATGATTCAGGTGAATTTTAGTGCGCAGATTATACAGGATTATGAGGAGGAAGTCTTCAGTGTTTGGACTAGGTGATTACAGCGTCATAAGTGATTGTTTAACTAACTTTATTGCAAACTCAGGGCATTTGCTAAGACAGTTGCTTAATGCGCAGGAATATACCGAAAGGTATACAGAGGATGAATAATTAGTTTCGGGGATAAGTTTTCTACGTCTATTCAATTATTTCGACTAGGTTTAATTTCAATCAAAAATCACCTTGTTTTACGAGTAATTCAGATATAGTTTGCTCAAGACGTCTTAATGTTACTGGTTTTAAAAAGAAACCTTTACATCCTAAAGCAATAATATCTTTCTCAAGGTTATTCGCACTATAACCTGTAGCCAATAGGATAGACTGGTGTTTATTAATAGATAACAATGTTTGACATAATTGCTTTCCTGTTATTTTTGGCATTTCATTATCTGTAAATACAACATCAAATTTATTAGGGTATTGAATAAAGAGTTCTAAAGCCTCCTTCCCATCACCGCACGTTGTTACTGTAAACCCTTCAGCTTCTAAGAACTTACGATACAAATTCAACAATAATGGTTCATCATCAACTATGAGGACATGGCCTGTGATTTCAGAGGTGATGGGATTTTCGATAAATGTATCACTGGGATATTCGATAAATGTATCACTGGAAATATCATTAGCTTGTTCACTTTCAATAGGAAAGAAAAGGGAGAATGTGGTTCCCCTGCCAATCTTACTCTCAACAGTAATGTTTCCTCCGTATTGTTTCATTGTTCCGTAAACCATAGAGAGACCAAGGCCTGTACCCTCACCCACCTCTTTAGTGGTGAAAAATGGGTCAAATATTTTTTTTATTATTTCTTCAGAGATCCCTTGCCCCGTATCTGTAACCTCTAATTTTAAATATTTTTTATCAATTAAGTCCAGAGAATTTAATTGTTTACCATCAACAAGTTGCCTGTGTAGTGTTATTTGTATACGTCCATTTTCACCTTGAAAAGCATGACTAGCATTTATACAAAGGTTTAATATAATTTGATGAATATCAACTTCATCTGCCAATACTAGGTGATTATTTGGATAAATGTTATGTCGGATTTCTATGTTTGCGTTTATAGCAGGGCTTACCATCTCTAATGCACTTTCAACAGCCGTCCTTAGATTAATTGGATGCAGTTCTACTTTATCCATCCGACTAAAAGTCAGAATTTTTTTAACTAGGAATGTGGCCCTTTCTCCTGCGCTACCAATTTTTTTGAAATAACCTTCCTCCTTACTCTCCGGCCGGGATGACATTATCCCCATTTCTGTGTAGCCTAAAACTAACCCAAGCACATTATTAAAATCATGGGCAATACCACCAGCTAAAGTACCTAAAGCTTCTAGTTTTGCTGATTGTCGATGAAGCTCTTCAACTTTTTTTGATTCAGTTATATCTTCATAAAAAATACCAATACAACTTTCTCCAACATACATCGAATCACATTTATAAATTTTGGCACCAGTCCCTTCTTCAGTTTCGATAATCAATTCTGGAAACTCAGCCTCTCCTTGAGAGGCAAGTACCCATTCTTGATAGTCACTTAAGGAATCACTGGTAAGTTGGCCAAAAAAACTATCTGTCAAACATAACCCTAACAGGCTATCGACATCACTGTGGGCAAGTTTCGCAGCAGACTTGTTTGCTGCTACTATACGAAAGGAATTCTTATCTTCATGATTGTCTAATCGGCACACTACAACGGCCTTAGGCACCTCATCTACAAGCATTTTATTGATTTTTAAGCTTTCCGAGGTATTATTTCGTTCTGCAATTGCTAGGGCTAGTGATATGGCGGTCATAAAGACAATAGCTAAATAACATTGCAACCAAAAAATGTGCTCTTGAATACTTATTCCATAGGTCATGAATGCTCCTTGACCATGCAAAGTGTACCAATGAGAAATAAAGGCTATCAGCAGCACAACGATAGAAGCACCTTTAACTTTAAACTGAAAAGCGGCCCAAATTAACAAAGGAAATACCATATAATTCAGTGGAACTATTTCGGTTTCTCCTTTTTGAGAGTAGATCATTATTGATATTGCTATTGATGATATAACTAAGGCTACGCCACCTATGAATTGATCTGATTTTATTTTCTTAAAAGAAATCAGTTTGTCATTCCATGCAAAAATAACAGTGAGCATCAAAATACTTCCAAGTGTATCCGCTGTAAACCATGCTAAAAAAAAGTCCCAAAAACGGCTCCATCCATAAGAATAAGAAAGGTTAAATGCCCCAAAAATGGCTCCAATAAATGTGCTGAATATCACTATAAATATAAATAAGAACAAATTTCTGAAGCTGGCAAGAGCAACATTAGGTTTATTCCATTTGAAAGAAAAGTAAGCAATTAGTCCTCCTTCGACAGTATTTGCTATGGCAAAACCTAAACTTAATGAGGTACTTTGACCAGAGTTAAAATTCCCTAAGCCATTAGCAATAAAAACTACCAGAATTATATATTTCCAGAGAAACCTAGGACTCATTAATAGAAATGCAGCATATATGGCGTTAGGTGGCCAAAACACACTCATATTTATACTGGGAATAAGAAAGAATGTTGTACAAGCTTTGACAAGAAGATAGTAAATTATTCCGATAGAAATGACATAAATACAACTTTTAAAAAATGAACTGTTTGTTGGAAAGGTATTTCCAATAACTGAAGTTAACAGCTCTCTTTGAGGATAAATCATTACATCACCACATCAAAAGACTAAGAGATAACACGACTCGGTGTATTTAATACTAGTGTAGGTTTTCATTACTTTCAATTAGATGAGGATAAGATAACGTTCCCCATTCCCAAAAACTAAATTAACGGAATACAATTACATTTCTCTATAAAGCACGCTAAGTCCTATTAATGGTTTGATATAAGTATAGAACTAATTACTAACGCCAGAATCAACAAGCACTATCAAACAAATTTCAATATATATACTACTCATTATATTATTTTCATAAAGCAAAAATGTATCTTAAGTTTCTCTTTTTGGGATTACATATGGTGAAGTCTTTTTCATATCGACTAGGTAGGCTTCGCTATTCCAAACTCATGCTTTGCCATGCCAATTTTCAATAATTGCCTCACTTCAGTTAGCGCCCTATCACTGGCAAAACTATATTTATAGCTAGTTTGAAGCTTATTGAAAACATCAAATTGATTTAACGGGTAATCAGATGACTTTGCCTGAGTTAGTTTACAAGGCATTTAACTTTTTGAAGTTTGAAACGAAATAGAGAGTTGAACTTGTTTATTGAGTATAGGAGCTGAAGGAAGCATTATTGTTGCTGTAAAGACATTAGCCACGTTTTAGCTTCTGCTTCTGTTTCAAAAATTCTTGAATCGATGTTTGATTGACGTAAAGTCGCTTGCTCATTCCTTGATATTTCAATTAAAGCCATATTGTAAGCAACAACAGCTTTTCCAAGGCAATTTTGTTTTTCTAACCACTTAAAATGTAAGTTTCCTATTATATGAGCATCAGGTGTACTACCTTCATAATCAAGCATGTTAAATAACATACAAAAACTAGCACCATTCATTCCATTAATTAATTCTTCGACATATGAGCATAGATTTTTAGAAGCAACATCATTAAACATGCCAATAAAAATGACGTTAATAATTCCCGCTTCTACTGTTACCTTATATTCACCATGTTCGACCATTTATTAGCTCAAGTTATTTAACTGCTCATTATATATTAACCAACTTCGTAGTATATTGCTAACGCACTATAAATCAACGCTAAGCGCACTTTCGGCTGCCAAGAAAAACAAAAACCACCTTCGCAGCACGATTTGAGTCTTGTTTACTTTGTTTGATGTTGGATGTTAGATGTTATATGTGAAAGTAACTGACGGCTCTTCAATAACCTTTTTAGGTGTTTCTAGTGTCGTGGTTTGTTTCGGGTCAAATTGAATAACGGTCATAGCGCGCCTTTACTAAGGTAGTTGTTTAATACACGGGAATATACCGAAATGTAAGGCAATGATGAATAATTAGTATTTAACGCATTGCGTTACTACATTGCCATGTTTTTAAGTAAGATGAATTAACAATAGTCCCATCCCCACCCTGTTCTGTTATTTTAATCAGGCGGTTAAAGGCTTGACGATAACCATGATAAACACCTGTCATCAACGCCACCTTTTGCCAATCAGATGAATAACATAAATAATAATAATCGCTCAGCAAAGGATTTTGCTTAATAAACTTTATTATAGAACTTTTATGTCGATATACACCGTACTGAATATAGTATTGATTGTTTTTCGTCTGTAACTGATGGTCTAAATTAATATTATATTCACTTAACCATTTACTCGGTAAAAGTTCAAAGTACCAATGTGGACTTTCTGGTTCTAAAATATGCTCGACAAGTTGCACATTGTCCATTTCCTTGTTCTTCGTTTCATCGGGGCTGGTTGTTAATGCTAAAGGGACGCTTTGTCCGTTTTCTTCAAATACAGCATTATCGCTAAGTGCAAGAACATTTGATTGATTGAGTATTTCTGGCTGGCTACTATTATCACCGACATCGTCAAAGGTCGACTGTGCTACTACTGAAGTTGGCTCTAGTTTATTTACCTTTATATTACTTGTTAAACTTTTTGATTGCAGTTCTGCTGTATTATATTTATTTGCAAAACTTTCTAGCAAAGGCGCTATTTGATGTCCTAGAAATAAACCAATAACCAAAGTAATGACCAATTTGAAATTAATTAAAGTACTTTTAATAATTAGGTTTTCGTTAAGGCTAATAGGATAAATTTTACATTGATAATGTTTACTCATTTCCCCCGATGTATATGAGTTCGCTAATAAGGTGTGCCCCCATAATTCAATTGCCAGTGCTGAGTTACCAAAGTTTTGCTTTGAAAGCAACTGCGCGAGCAGTTGATGCATTTCACTGGACACCAAATCAGCATTTTCTAATGCCCAAATAGTTGTAACACCCTTACCTTTATTCGCAATTAAATATAATTTGGCGTGTTTTATAAATTGCTCTTGATTTTCTATTGTGGAAAATTGATTTACTCCCGACTTTACTAACGCGTTAGTTAAATCTTCGAGGTTTTGAATTTTTCCAGATAAAAAAACAAATTGGTGATCTTCAGGTATATTTTCAATATATGTACTTTTTAATGTTTCTAAAAGCTCTGGTGACTTGCTGGTAATAATTCGGCAAACACCTGTTTCTATTACGGAATATAAAAGTTTAAATAAAGCTTTTCTTATGGTTGAAACACTATCCATACAACTCTCTTAGATTAAAGTATCAAACTCTTACTATGCCTTTTAAGCACTTGCTGAGCTACAGTTTGAGCTTTATTTAGCGATGAAACAAGAAGAAATAATTTACGCTACAAAGCAACGCTTGAATTAGTTTAGGCAGCCCCGCGAGACAAAACCTACTTTCGCCGCGTTTTTTGCTACACCTGAAATAATAACAGCTTGATACTACTCTTCAATCATTTTAGAGGGAATGTCTAAGGTGATTGTTTGGCTTTGGGCTGAATTACTTGTGCTTGGGTCGAATTGTTCTCCGGTCATATTTTTCTCAACTTGCTCCATATTGTATTACTGGCGCTTTAACGAATAAAGAGCAGCGTCATAAGTTGTGATGTTAACGTCTTTTAACCAAACTCAAGGAGTTTGCGAAGGCGTCTGTATAATGCGCTGGGTTATACAAAATAATGATGAGATTGTCTTCGCGTAGATTTTGATTTTATAATTAATCGCTTAAATTAATAGCTTAGATTAATAAGAAGCAAAAAAAATTATACTTGCCTCAAAACATTCACATCTTTACGTGCTAAATATTTTTAATAATCATTACACTTATTTAGCACGAGTTTATTAATTATATACGCTTGATAATATTCTTAATATCGATAAAATCAAAGGATTTGTTTAACCAAACTGGTGTTATGTCCAATTTTAATATTTTAGTGATAGAAGATGATAAAGTCCTTAATCATCAACTAACAGAATTACTGACTTTAAAAGGCTATCAAGTCGAGCAATGCTTTGATGGTGAAACAGGTTTGCTAAGGGCTTCGTCACAGCAACATCATTTAATTTTATTAGACGTGATGTTACCCGAGCGGGATGGCTTCTCACTACTTAAGGTATTAAGGAAGTCATGCCAAACGCCGGTAATCATGGTTACTGCTAAAGATGCAGAGCAAGAAAGAATTCAGGGGTTTAGTCAAGGGGCTGATGATTATGTCGCTAAACCCTTTAGTACTGCTGAGTTATTACTGCGTATAGAAGCTATCTTACGCCGCAGTCATCAAACGGTTGTGGAATCATCCAAGCAAGAGCTTGCTGTTGACGGTTTAACGCTCAATATTAAAAATCAGCTCGTTTTTGTCGAAGATAAAGTCTTAGAATTTACCCCGATACAATTTAAATTGTTGTGGGAATTATTATTGAATCGAGGTGAAGTGCTAAGTAAAGCCTATTTATATCAAAAAGTACTCAATAAAAACATTGGCGCTTATGATCGCAGTTTAGATATGCACTTAAGCCGGGTACGCAGAAAACTCAATGATGGAAATTGGCCCGGTGAACGCCTACAAACCAGTCATGGCAAAGGATATTGTCTCGTATGACCAATAAACTGTTTTTAAAATTATGCTTAATTATCGCCTTGAGCTTAGTAGTCGTTTTTTATCTACTCAACTTACTAACGTCGAAAACCGAAGAAGGCATGAGTTACCTTTCTTTAACCGATAAACAAACACTGAATGCTTGGGGTAAACAGGCTGAAAAATTGTATTTGTCTGGCGATAAACAAGCATTAGAGAACTGGTTGGCAACACAACAAAAACAAGAAAACACTTGGATGGTCGTTGCTGCTTTTGATATTGAAAACATAGCTGGCGCAACATTAAAATCTGAATATTATAAAGGATATAATTTAGGCCGTAATGTCGAGTGGAAAATTCATTTGTATTTTGACATAAATCCGGTGATGCAAATGCCCTTTAGCGATAAAAAAACAAGCCTGCTCGTTTACCTACCTGATAGAATGAGGCCGGGTTCATACTGGAAATATACGAAAATCACCTTGCAAATCATTGTGCCTGCAATCCTACTGATTTTCTTATCTTACTTACTTTATCGTTATATTATGACGCCCTTACTGCAACTAAAAGTGGCGACTCGAGAATTTAGTAAAGGTAACTTCGATGTTAGTGCCAAAAAGCTGATGGGTAAGCGACATGATGAATTTTCAGATCTTGCGATTACTTTCGATCAAATGGCGGCGCGAATTGGTGAGCAACTAACAAGTCAGCGGCAATTGATTGCTGACTTGTCACATGAATTAAGAACCCCACTCACTCGCCTTGATATTGCGCTAGAAAAAGAAAATAATTTACCTTCGCCAAGTGAAAACATTAAGCGAATTGATCGAGAATCAAAACAAATCCGAAAATTAGTGGAAGATACATTAACCTTAGCTTGGCTTGAAAATGAACAACCTAAACTTCAGCAAGAATCACTCGAACTTGTTGATTTGTTAGATGTGTTAATTGAAGATGCTAGCTTCGAGTATCCTAATAATATTATTGAAAGCCATTTACCCGATAGTGCAATAGTCGAAAACTCTAGCCATAGGGCTGCTGGACAAGCATTAGAAAATGTCTTGAGAAATGCCTTACGTTATACGCCAGTCGGCAAAGCGGTTTCAGTGATGGTGTCTGAACAAAACCAAGAGATTAAAATAAAAATTATTGATCAAGGACACGGTGTACCAGAGCAGTTCTTGAATACTATTTTCAAACCATTTTTTAGAGTAGACAGTTCAAGACCCACCGATAGTTGCAGTTTTGGCTTAGGTTTGGCATTAGCCCAACGACAACTTGCTGCAATTCGAGGTTCAATTACCGCAAGTAATGAAAAAAATGGTGGATTATGTATGACCATCACCCTGCCTAAAAGTTAACCTTTTGGTGTAATTGATTTGTAACAAATGTAAAGATGCTAGACTTCTTGTTGAAAATGAGAATAATTCGCATTAAGTTTTACTTAGCTGCAAAATAATTAACTTTAAAAGGCCCCACATGAAATTAGGAAATACGAGTAAAGGACGATCTCCTTTAACTCCTTTAGCTACCGCAATTGCGCTAGCACTTACAGCACCAATGACATTTGCTGAAGACGAGACTTCTACCGAAGAAGAAATTGAAAAAATCGTCGTTGTTGGTAAAACAACTAATACGGTTATTACACCAGAAGAACTGGAAAAATATCAGGCGAATGACTTAGCCGATATATTTCGTTCTGTTCCATCTGTTTCTGTAGGTGGTTCATTAGGCGTCGCGCAGAAAGTATATATTCGTGGTTTAGAAGATACTCAGCTAAATGTCACCGTTGATGGGGCACCACAAACAAGTACCTTATTTCATCATATAGGTCGAGTATCGGTTGATCCTGAATTATTGAAAGAAATAGAAATACAGGCTGGTGCTGGTGAAGCAACCGCTGGCTCAGGAGCAATTGGTGGTGCAATTCGTTTTAAAACAAAAAGCATTAATGATGTTTTAGATATAGACGAAGAGTTTGGCGCAAAAATTAAAGCTGGCTACTTCAGCAATGAAGGTTATCAAGTGAGTGGTTCGGTATTTGGACGTATTAATGATGACTGGGGGGTTATTGGCTCGTACATGTCGATTGATCGTGAAAATATGGAAGACGGTGAAGGCAATGAGATTTCAGGTTCAGATCCGGAGCAGAGCTTAGGGTTTGTTAAAGTCAGTGGTGACATTAGTGAAAGCCAATCACTTAGTTTTAGCTATGAGACACGAAAAGAAGAAGGAGATTTCGTTCAACGTCCAAATTGGCCAGAATCGAGTTGGAATCCTTTATACCCACTAACCATCGAGCGTGAAACATTTGTTTTAAATCACAACTATTCTGTTAACAATTACCTTAACTTAGAAACGGCTATTTACAACACTGAAGCAAGTGTTTCACAAGATGGCAAATGGGGCATATATCGTGGAGCAGTAAGCTCAACAGGTTTTGATATTCGCAATACAAGTGCGATTGGCATGCACACGCTTACTTACGGTGTCGAATACCGTGACGATGAAGTTAAGTCTGGTGCTCCAGGCGATGTAGGAGCAAAAGAAGAAGGTACTGTCACTGGATTATACTTGCAAAATCACTGGCAGGTTAACGATGCACTCTTACTAAGTTTTGGTGTCCGTTATGATGAATATGAACTAGAGCAAGTAACATATAACGCTAATACTGATAGCGACGGCGTAAGCCCAAACCTTGGTTTACAGTATAGCCTTAATGAAAATTGGATCTTGAATATCGGTTATGCCGAAGCTATGCGCGGTAAAGAAGTAGGAGATTCATTTACTATCGAAAATGGTGAATCAACACTTGCCCCTAATCTAAAAGCTGAAGAAGTAAACAATACCGAATTGGGCTTAACTTACCAAGTTGAAAATTTGCACCTTGTTGCTTCAGTTTATCAAAGTGAAATTAACAATGTAATTCAAGATAAAATAGCCGCTGGTTCTTATTATGAAAATGTAGGCACGTTTGAAACAACTGGTTTTGAACTTAAAGCCTCTTATTGGTTAGATAATTTAAGGTTTGATGTTAGTTATACCAACAGTGATCCAGAGCTAAATGGTAATACCGTAGAAGGCTATGAAGCTAATGGTTTAGCCAATGCCCGAGGTGACACATGGGGCTTAAATGTTAACTATCTTTTTTCAGATACTATTGAAATGGGCTGGAACTATAGTTACGTTCAAGATTTGAGCAATATTGAAGTGTTCCACCGTATGGTTGATATTGGTTGGTCTGAAGAAACGACAGAAGTTGATAAACCAAGCTATCAAGTGCATGACGTATATGTTCAATGGCAACCTAATGATAATGTATCAGTTAACTTAAGTGTTCAAAACTTGTTAGATGAACATTACATTGACCATTCTAGTGTTGCTGACTACAACGGCGTGCCCGGTTGGGAAGGTGTATCTGGGATCTATGAAGCCGGAAGAGATGTACGAATATCATTAACTTATAATTTCTAATCGACTACGTGTTATAAAACGGTACCCGCTTTTAGTGGTTGCCGTTTAATACTTTCTATGGGTTCATGAAATGTTTCGCAATATTATCTTTTGGTCTCACTTAGTTGTTGGTGTAAGTGTCGGAATTATCGTTTTCATCATGTCTGCCACGGGCGTATTGTTAACTTATGAAAAGCAAATTATTGAATGGGATGAGTCACGTCATAGCGTGCTGCCACAAATAAATGAGCAAAAGTTAACTACCGATGAAGTATTAAACATCGTCCGCCAAAAACACCCCGATGAACATCACTTCTATGTTCGATGGGTAAATAGAGTCGATCGGCCGATTCCAGTTTGGGCGGGTGATCAGCGATACTTAATTTCCCCTTATTCAGGGCAAATTGTGCAAATAGGTCAAAGTTGGCTGGTAGAGTCGCTGCATTGGATCACTGAATTACATCGTTGGCTAGCAATTGAAGGCAAGCAGCAAGCCATCGCGAAATCTATCACCGCTTACAGCAATTTATTATTTTTATTCCTTATCGTTTCGGGATCATATTTATGGCTGCCACGTAGCTTTAGTTTGCCTAGTTTGAAGGCGAATTTATTGTTTAAACGCCAATATAAGAATCGTCAATCACGACATTTCAATTGGCATCACGTTTTTGGTTTTTGGGCCATGGCACCACTCATCGTCATTGTCTGTACTGCGACTGTATTCCATTTTAGCTGGGCTACAGAAACGCTGTACAACGCCTTCAATGAGCAACCTCCACAACGCAAGAAAAATGTGGCTCCGGAAGTATTAATAGATGGGCGACAAAGTTATCAAACATTATTTAATGCCGCTCAGCGACATGCCGATGAAAACGGTGCTCAAGACTGGTATTCAATGTGGTTAGAAATGGGTAGCGAAAGTGGACAAGTACGCTTTTACATTGATCGCAGCATAGGTAACCAACCTGATGTTGCATATTCTTTGTATTTAGACAGTGATACTGCTGACGTTGTTAAGATTAAACGCCATTCAGATTGGTCTCGTGGCGATCAAGCATGGGATGTTGCTCGGTATCTTCATACGGGTGAATATTTCGGGGTTATTGGACAAACTATTGCTGGCTTAGCGTCTTTAGCTAGCTGCTTTTTAGTTTACACCGGTTTTTTGCTTTCATGGCGGCGTTTAGTCTCACCATATTTTCGCCGATTATAATAGCCTAGTGAACTGAATGTATTGTCTATAAAAGGTATTATTTACACAATAAAACTACGATTAAATTAACGTAAACAGCCGGATTTACATTGTTATTGGCTAGGTGCCTAGTACACCACTCACTCAATGAAGAGTCACCTACTCCACTACAAATTACAGGCCATATTAGCTAATGAAAATCGTTTACCTTTTCTAGAGCAGATTTTTATTATGATGTTAACACCAAGGTAAAAATTTACTTTCCGAGTTAAAATGCTTTAATAAAAGCGATACCAATGATTGTTGTTGTTTCACCATCTATAAAATCTACAGCGATGGTCGGCGCTACTCCAAAGCCACCAATATGAAAATCATAGCTAAGTGATGCTCGTACCAGATCTTCTTTATGCCCTTTATGAAAGTGGTGTTCATCATCAGTATAGCTGCCAATCTTTTCTTGGCCAAATCCGGCTCCTATTCTTAACTCCTTCCATGGGTGCAAATAAATAGCAGCAAGCGTGATATCTACTCCTGCACCGTGATGGGCATCATCTGTTTTTTCAAAAACAAATCCAGCCCCCCATAATTTTGAAAATTTATACTCATATTCTAAACCATAAGAAAATTCTGTTTCACTATCAGCGGTAGTAGCACCAATAAATATCCCTGGATAATGATGTTTTTCGCCAGAAAATGCATAAGTAATCTTGCTTGTTAATAATAAAACAAAGGCAATTAATAGTATATATTTCATAGCATTATCCTGATTGACATTATATTTTCGGTTGTTGTTCTTGGCTTTATACCTAACGGAACATGAAACGTGAATTTCTTACTCTATTTTGCAAAAGGCATTTGAAAGAACTAAAAAATGATGACTTTCAGACCCGTTTAAGTACTTTTTAACCTTTATTACCTAAAGTAAAAATCACCCGACATTGAAGTAAGAAATTTCAATTTTAAGTTGCTTAGCGACATTTGAGATTTGCTCGCTCGCCACAGAAACTTGTGACGATGAATTAACATTAGAATCAGAAAGTTCACTAAGTGATGTTAAATTTTTATTTAATTCATTGACGGTTACCGCCTGTTCTTCGGCGGCACTGGCAATTTGCATAGTCATATCATTAATATTATTAACCGAATGAGTAATTTCTAGTAAATTTGATTGCGATTTATTAGCCGTTTCAAGCATGCTTTGTGCAAACTGTTTACTTTTTTTCATCGCCGAAACTGCACTGACCGTTTCTTTTTGAAATGCATTGATCATTTCTTCAATTTCGGTGGTTGATTCTTGAGTGCGTTGTGCCAAAGTGCGCACTTCATCAGCAACTACTGCAAATCCTCGGCCTTGCTCTCCTGCCCTAGCGGCTTCTATTGCGGCATTTAAAGCCAGTAAATTCGTTTGATCAGCAATACTTTTGATAACGTCTAACACTGAAGCTATTTTCTGCCCATGATGATCTAATGCCGTTATATTCTCAGAACTCGTTTCAATACTGCTATTAAGTTGACTCATTGATGAAATAGCTTCATTCATGTCAGACTGGCTAATATCGGTGAAATTTTTTGCCCCCGCGGTAGACTCTTGAGATATTTCTGAATTTTTAGCGATATCTGCAGAGGTCGCCTCCATTTCTTCTAACGCAATTGACAACATGTTTACTTCAGAACTTTGTTGTTCAATGTTGTGTAATACTTCTTTCGTTAACACATTCAAATTGTCAGTAACGCTAACAACTTCGTCACTTGAATTATGTATTGTTCCGACAATATTAAACATTTTTTCTCTAACACCTTCAATATCAGCAAGTATTTCACCTAAGTCTTTGCTGATCCTTGAGCTATTAAAACTATTAGCTAAGTTTCCTTGAAAAAGCTCTGAGACACTGTAAGTCAATTTAGACATACTTGCTTTAATGGATTTAACATTAAAAAAAGTAAAAAAAGTAGTGATCAATATGGAAATAATGGAGAATATAATACCATCACGCATTATCTGCTTTTCTTCATGATCAAGTTCAATAATAGCTCGTTCAGTGAATTCCTCTATTTCATTCAATAGCCCAGTTACTTTATGTTCGAGTGCTAAGGCTTCAGCCTCTACTTTTACAGAATTTTCAATCGCTTGGTGAATATCCCCCTGTTCTAAAAAGTTAAAAATACCTTTAACATGCTCTGTCCAATTACCGTGTTGTTTTTCTAGCTCTACCAACACTTTATTGAGGTGTCTATATTCTTTTATAATTTTTTTATCGTCTGCTCGCTTTAGCAAGTAGGCAATTAATTGTTCAGTTTGCTTTATTTCTTTAGTCACTTTTTCATCGTATTTGTGATATTCATCTTTTGCATGCTCATAGCCTTCTTGCGCATGAGCTTCCTCTTTACTCTCTAAAGCGTAACGAAAGGCGCGTTCAAAATATATTTCTTGTTCGAGTTGGTGCTCAGTAATAAGTGTGATGTTTTTAGTAAGCGGAATATCACCTATTTCGATACTCTCAATATGGTGTGCCATGGTATTTAACCGAATGGCATTCACCGTTGTTAACAGTACTATCATCAAAGAAAGTAGTACTGAAATAAAAATAAACTTTTGAATAATGGTAAAATTATTAAGCATGTACAGAAAAGCCTTAAATAATTCAAGGTACTTTTAAAGTTAGCTGAAACATTCATGAATACAAGTATATTTCGGATGCAAGTTAATGTTTATTTTTTAATAAATGTTAAATGAAAACGTCAATTAATTTAAAACGCTTCAACATAATAATATTTTATGCCGATAAACATCAGATTTCGATGAAATTATATTTTGACATTTTATCAAAATTATACTGCAGGAAATCAGCTATAATTGGAGAGTTAAAGGGTCGGTAACCATAGAAATAATGCTCAATAGAACGTTGCTGATCTTCCTCTTTTGACGCTGGCAAGTTTACAGCCTAATGTTTTTTCTATTTGTGCTTGAAACTTTTTTATCTCCAATAGGCATTTTTAATACGTCAAAACAAGTTGAGCTTTCATCCTTGTCTCCGCACTCCAGCCTACTACGTCAAGAGTATATAATGATAATAACCGCTTTATACAAGCGGAATTCTGCTGTCCATATAGAAGTAATATCACCAACTACAGACGCCAAAGTTCATAAATTTTAATGTCTGTTAAATATCCTATCTATCACCTTTTGCCCCCCCCCAAAAAATAACGGTCAACGACAACATATTTAGTTGGCATATCAGCGATTAATGATCTATTTTACAAAGAACAGGTTAGATATTTAATCTAAATAATATCAGGTGCGCTAAAGAATAGTCATCACTACTAATGACAAGATACTGATATAATTGAATTTTTATGGCTTGTCGCTTTCATCAGCGATAAATCATTGCTTAAAAGGATCCCACTGTGGCGGACTCAAATACGAAAATCAAAGCTAAATCGAGTGATAGTGTTATTAATAATGATCGACTCGAAAAAGAAGAATTACTCCTTGAAATTGAACGATTAACAAAAATTAATAATGAATTTAAGGGCCAGATAACTGCCATCAGTAAAGCACAAGCGGTCATCGAATTTAATATGGACGGCACGATCATCACGGCCAATGAGAATTTTTTAGCCACCTTAGGTTACACCTTAGCCGAAGTACAAGGCAAACATCACAGTATGTTTGTTGAACCTGCTTTTAAAGCCAGCACTGAATACCGTGAGTTTTGGGCAAAACTCAATCGCGGCGAATATGAATCAAAAGAATATAAACGCTTAGGTAAAGGCGGCAAAGAAGTGTGGATACAGGCGTCTTATAACCCAATATTAGACCTCAATGGCAAGGCGTATAAAGTGGTCAAGTTTGCCACCGATGTTACGACACAAAAATTAGAAAATGCCAATTTTTCCGGTCAAATTGATGCCATCAGTAAAGCACAAGCGGTCATCGAATTTAATATGGACGGCACGATCATCACGGCCAATGAGAATTTTTTAGCCACCTTAGGTTACACCTTGGCCGAAGTACAAGGCAAACATCACAGTATGTTTGTTGAACCCGCTTTTAAAGCCAGCACTGAATACCGTGAGTTTTGGCAAAAGCTGAATCGAGGCGAATTTGAATCAAAAGAATATAAACGCTTAGGTAAAGGCGGCAAAGAAGTATGGATCCAAGCGTCTTACAACCCGATATTAGACCTCAATGGCAAGCCTTATAAAGTAGTCAAGTTTGCCACTGATGTTACCGCACAAGTAACTTCGTTGAATCAGATAGATGTATTAGTTCAGGGAGCAGTACAAGGACAATTAACGGATAGAATTAACACCGAAGGGGCGCAAGGGTTTGTAGCTTCGTTAGGTGAAAGCATTAACAAATTGATGGATGCCGTTGTTAAACCGATTAATGATGCAATTGAAGTATCACAAGCGCTGGCTAACGGAGATCTCAGTCAGGAAATGAGTGAAGAGTACGAAGGGGAATTTCTCGAATTGGCCAACTCGATGAATACCTCAATTAAAAACTTAAAAAACATGGTCGATGAAATTCTTTCTGCTTCAACGAATGTTTTTGATACCTCAAGAGAAATAGCTCAAGGCAATAATGAATTAAGTCATCGAACTGAATCTCAGGCATCTAGCCTAGAAGAAACGGCTTCAGCAACGGAGGAATTAACGAGTACCGTGCAGCAAAATGCTGAAAATGCAGCACGAGCTAGCAAATTATCAACTTCAGTAATGGAAAAAGCCAGTGACGGTGGCAAGGTAGTAAAAAATGCGATCGTAGCGATGAGTGATATTAATAAATCAAGCAAAAAAATTGCGGATATTATCAGTGTTATAGATGAGATTGCTTTTCAGACCAATTTGTTAGCCTTAAATGCAGCAGTTGAAGCGGCACGGGCTGGTGAACAAGGTCGAGGTTTTGCAGTGGTCGCCGCTGAAGTACGAAATTTGGCACAACGGTCTGCAGGAGCAGCCAAAGAAATAAAAGGCTTAATTAATGATAGTGTTGAAGCTGTAGGTCTAGGTACAAAGTTAGTCGATGAAACAGGTATTACTTTTACTGAGTTGGTAAGTTCTATCGAAGAAGTTAGCAAAATGATTGATGACATCGACGGTGCAAGTAAAGAGCAAGCAGCAGGTATTGGCGAGATTAGTGCTGCAATAAGCCAGATGGATGATATGACACAACAAAATGCTGCGTTAGTTGAAGAGGCCACTGCATCAAGTAAGTCAATGGAAGAGCAAGCTCAATTGCTACTAGACCAAGTTGCCTTTTTTGAAAGTAAGCAGGATGAAGGAAAATCTGAGTATGGACGTTATTCTCCTCGCTCAAGAACCGCTACCAAACCAACCGCAGTTGTACGACGAGGAATAAAGAACAAACGTAGAGAAAAATCCGTTAAAGAATGGGAAGAATTTTAGCGCGAAAGGACTTTAAAATTGCAGCGTTAACTCCTGTGGCTTGCTAATGATTTAAATAGTCAGCCTTATTTTTGTGATAAATAGAGTTTTATTAGCTATTTATCACACTATTTTGACCTGATATGGATCTAATATACCTACAATGAAGCTCGCCAGAATTGACCGCTTTGAAGCCGGAGATAGTTTCCCTTAATAGAAGGGTATTTTTATGGGATAAGTTCACTGTGAAGTGACTTTAAAATAGTTATATCCTTCTTTAGGTTTGATACCTAATTATACGAAAAATATTGAATGAAATTTTCGGTGGCAATAAATAAAATAGTTAAATTTGAATGGCAACAATGTTCTATCAACTGCCGCCCGAACATTTTCAAATTCGATTTAATTTTCTCGTATAGCTACTTCTAATATGTCTTTCATTAAAAACTGAAGAAGTGACAGAAGAATATATAAATATTAATTATTATCACACAAAGGTGTATCACCAAATTGTTATGAAAGTATGAAAAAACAAGCGCTAACTTGCTGTTCTAATATCCATTATTTTAAGTGAACGACCCAAGTTGCAGTATTTAATAACAACAAAACATAAAATTATTTAGATGAGGTTTTGGAATAATAATCAGACCAACTGTAGCCAATTTTTTAATTTTTAAAAGTACATCTTGATGGATAGTCTTTGAGGTTATCATTCATACCAATCTCTAAACATATCTCTTTAACGCAAGTCATCGCTTTTCTGTCATGGCAAAAATCGGAATATTGGTGAAGCGCTTAACGGCATAATTATTTCGAATATTTATTGTTGTTTAGTGCACATCCATAACAGACATTGGGCAATCCACTAGAATTAAATGAATAAGGTGTCTGTTCATAGATTTGCTGTCGCATGGTTATTGCTTCTTCACCATGGTTAACAATATTAGCACTAAAATAATTGACTGTTGATATTCCCGTAGCAAGAGTTTGGTTTATTTTGTTGTCTTCAACTAATAATATGCGAATTTTTTCTGTCCATCAATTTTCTCTTGCTTGTTTTGTTTCAAACAAATGTTCTTTTCTATAGATATATTCAACTGTTTTTGATACCCGTCGTCTTAATATTCAATTTAACGATATAGGAATAACACACTCCCCCTCTTCTCTCAGTTAAATTTATCTCTACTTGGTACGTAAATTGAAGAGTTAATTGATAGAAGCTACTTATATACCTTATTTAACCCCTTATAACTGCAGACACAAGGAAATGTATAACTTACAAAGCAATATGGTTGTTTTTGCAAACTGCAAATAGTTTTTGTAATTTGCGAATTATTTTTAAAATGCAAATTAATGAGGTTTTTATGACAGAACTTAATAAAGTTGGACAATTTGCCACTGCCATGCTCAATGCAGCAACACTTGATGATTTATTATGGTCAATAGCTGAGAACATTGGTAAAACATTAGGTTTCGACGATTGTGTTATTTACTTAAATGTAAATAAAGTCCTCATTCAAAAAGCTGCTTACGGCATAAAAAACCCAAACGATAGAGAGCTATTAAATTCGATAATGATTAAGGTAGGTCAAGGGATTGTTGGTGCTGTAGCACAATCTAAAGTGGCAGAGGTTATTCCTAATACTGCCTTAGATACACGCTATATAAATGATGAGTTTTCTGGGAAATCTGAAATTACCGTACCTATTATTTTTGAGAATAACACGATAGGCATTATAGACAGTGAGTCTGCCAACCTTGATAACTATGATAGTCATGATGTCGAGCTTTTACAAATCATTGCCAATATTGCTGCTCCTCGCATAGCCTCGGCATTATATCGCTCTACACTGCAAAAGACACAATTGCAATTAGAAAAAACAAATGGCAAATTAGAAACTTCTTTATATGAGCTTAAGAAAAATCAAGAGATACTCATACACTCGGAAAAAATGGCTTCAATTGGATTGTTAGCTGCTGGAGTAGCACATGAAATTAATAATCCGTTAAGTTTTTCAATCAGTAATTTGACTGTTTTTAAAGACTATTACGATCATATAAAAGAAATGCACGAAAAACTTATCTCGCATGCTGAAATGCCTTTGGAACTAAAAAATCAACTTTTATCTGAAGATTATTCACATACCATTACAGATATAGCAAACATCGTGGAGGAAACTAATGAAGGCCTATTACGGATTAAAAACATTGTCTCTGATTTATGTGGCTACATAAGAAAAGAAGACCGAAATTTTAGCAATTTTGACATTAACGATGGCATTAAAACCGCTATAAATGTACTTAAAGGAGAAATTAATAATGATTGTCATTTAGAACTAAATCTCGAAAATCTCCCCAGTATTCAAGGAAATAAAAGTAAAATACATCAAGTTTTCGTGAACATTATATTAAATGCTTTACAAGCGACAGATAAAAATGGACTTATAAAAGTAAAAACATACCGCAACAACAATCACGCATGTATAGATATTACAGATAACGGTTCTGGCATTGAAAATAAAAATCTTCAAAATATTTTTACGCCTTTCTTCACGACTAAACCTGTTAATAAAGGGACCGGATTAGGTTTATTTATTTGTCACCGAATAATTACCGAGGAGCACACGGGGAGAATTCAAGTTTCTTCAAACGATAATGAGACCACATTCCGTATTATGTTGCCTTTTATAAATGCTAATTATGAAGAGAAATCGCTTACCTTACAGCATTAAATTAAACCGCTATTCTTGTATTACCTTCTTTTAAAAGCCAGAAAAACAGGAAAGATCTTCTTTATCGGTTCTTCTGCTACAACTGTACACAACAGACAGATGTTGCTCTTCAATCATTATAGAGGGAATGCCTTACCTTCTTGCTTGCCTTTATACATAATTAGAGTTTCATAGATCATTACAATATTTTTCACTGCCAATATTTATATTATTCGCTGTATTCGTAGGGGGAATTAACAGATAAACGGTTTTTTATGGGATATCACTCTGCGATCAAGACCTTTAATTATCACTAAATCAAGTGTCTATATTGCTTAAAAAGTGTTATTTACATAACGTTATTGTCAAAAGCTCTGACTCATTAAATCCATGTATTTTATGATGTTATAACATCAGCTACTCTTTAGGTTACCCTAAAGTTTAAGATAAAATGTGAACAGACAAGCTTACCTCAGATTTACCCAGCCTTATTTTATGCTATATTTTTAGTCATTAAGATTTAATTATTTAAGGTGCTACATGAGACTATTTATCGCTATTTTTGTTGTTTTTTCTATCAGTAGTTGCGGTGGTGGTGGTGGTAATAATGAGATTAATACTGTTGTTATTGAGGAAACAACGAGCAATGAACCCCCGGTGATCAATATGTTCACACTATCTAGCGATAGCATTGAAACGGGCGAGGCCTTGACACTAAACTGGCAGGTCGATAATGCCAGCCAGATTGAAATAACCCCGGATATTGGCATCGTTACCGATAGTAACAGCATTACCATTTCCCCTTCTAGCTCTACAACTTTCACGCTAATCGCCAGCAATACTCAAGGGCAGGTTGAAATGAGCCGTCATCTTATTGTCACGGAAGCTGATGTTGCCCTAATGACTATTGCTGAACAAGAGAACAAGCTAATGGCACTTGCTTCGGTGATCCTGCCGTCGTCCGGACGTGTTTATATTGAATATTCTGCTGAAAACACCCAAACAAGGCAAAGCGCTTATTCGGCATCAGCCACCGAGCATCAAGTAAACATCGTCGGTTTGCGAGCAAATACCACATACCAATTTAAGGCCATGGTCGAACTAGACGATGGCTCACTTTTAGAATCGGCTTCAGAGAGTTTCACCACAGGCGATATCCCCCTCCCAATTCCAAATATCACGCTAAATGTTGCCAATGAAGAAAGCATAGGCGGCATAACTTTTTTTGGTGTGCTTAATACTTATTGGGGTCTTGATGAAGCAGGTCAGATTGTCTGGTATTACCCTGTAAGCAGCTCAGGGGGAACTATGGTGATCCGACACCTGAAACAAGGTGGTTTTGCCGGGAATTTACTTATATTTCTACGAGATGAATTACGTGTTATTAACGTCGCAGGAGAAACACTAGCGTCCTATGACATGTCGGCAGGCGGCGGATATCATCATGATGCTCGCATATTGCCTAATGGTAATATTTTAGCTCTATCAAGAGAAACAGGCACCGCCAACGGTTTCGAATTATTAGGGGATGTAGTGACTGAAATAAATAACCAAGGGGATCTTATCTGGCAATGGCGTACGCTCGAACATCTCGACACCACACGATACCCAGGTGGTACAATCAATAACGATGACGGAGCTTTTGACTGGTCACATTGTAACGCAGTAGTACATATTGCAGCAGAAGACGCCATTTTATTGTCTTGTCGTGGTCAAAACTGGATTATTAAAATTGATCGTCAATCGGAAGACATCATCTGGATATTGGGTGATGATAACGAAATTTCTGTCGACTTTTCCGATAAATTTGAGGGGGTGTTTTTTACACTGGAAAGCGGCACTTGGTTTACCGGGCAACACGCACCCGTGTTAACTGATCAAAGCTTGAGTGAAAATGGCTTAGCAAAAGAAAGCACCTTGATGCTTTTTGATAACCGCAATCAGTCCGGTGGCCAAGCCAATAACAGCCGTGCGGTGAGTTATCTTCTGGATGAGGTCAACTTAACGGTAAATCAGCAGTGGCAATATATATCGCCAAAATACAGCCTCGCGCTTGGCGATGTCGACCCTCTGGACAATGATCATGTTTTAGTGGTTTCTGGTGGCACAAGTGGCAACAGTAATACCATAGACAATAATGCCCGCATTATCGAGATTAATGACGATGAATCCCCCTCAGCAGTGTGGGATATCAGCGTTGAAGATCTCGAAGTATACCGCGCCGAAAGAATCTCGTGGCAAGACTTTTTAATGCCTGACGCTGAAGATTCCCTATGCGATTTAAAGTTGTTCAATGGCCAGATTTATACCTTTGACTCAAACGATTTTATCGCCAGCGCGTTAACAATAGTAGATAACAAAATACGACTCGTCGGTGAAGCCGCGGAAGCAGCTAACGGCTGTGCCGAGGAAATTGACCTTCAAGGGAAAGTCGTTATTCCTGGATTAAATGATGCTCATGTACACTATTTTAACCGAATAATGGCCGGCGGACATGTCGTAGCTGAAATAGATACGGCACGTTCACAACAAGAAGTACTCGAAAGCCTGAATGCGGCGATTGATATTCAAAATGTTCCTCCGGTCACCGACAAGGTAAACGTAAGGAATTTCCTAGTAACCGAAGGCGGTAATTATGCCGCTCAACTAGCAGAAGCAAGCTGGCCAAGTTTATCATCGTTAAACCAAATACCTCGCCCGGTCTTTCTCGTTGAAGGCCCAGATACCAGTGGCTGGGTAAACCAAAGTGCTAAAGACTTTTTTGACGCCGCCAATGTCGGCAATGTACAAGCTGACGGTAAAGTGAACGATGTTATTGGCGCAAAACTCTATTTGGCTAGTTTAGAAACGGTTGAAAACAAACAGCAAGACTGGTTAGATGGAAATCGCTGGGCCGCTAGCGTAGGCATGACAGCAATGCAAAATTTTCTCGGTGATCCCCTCAACAACAATCCGGAAATTGTCTCACTTTATGAGCAGGGTATCGCTTTTTTACGTTTTCATTATGCGGTAAATAACAGTACAACCTTTCTTGTCACACCACCTTCACCAACACCAGATATGCTGCGCCTAACCAGTATCGGTGAATTTCATAGCGGTTCAAGTTTTAGTAACCCTAGTGCTAATTATGGGGGTGATGCGTTAGAAATGGCTGAAGCAGGCATTACCACTCATCAACACGCTATGAGAAGTACGACAGATATAGAGTCCTACCTAACATTATGGGAAACAGCGGCAGACATCGACGATAGCATACTGGACTTACGCTGGCGCCTTGACCACGTTTTCGATATTAGCCCTCAACAAATAGACCGACTTGCTGTAATTGGCGGCAATGTCTCCGTACACGGCATCGGTGGCGGTGGCAGCGCCACCAGTCAAAACCTTAAGCAAACTTATGAGAGCAATATTAATGTCAGCGCAGGTAGTGATGGCGGAAATTATTATGCGATAAACCCCTGGGTTTCTATTCATTATTTTATCACTGGTCGTGGTCATACGGGGATCCAGGTGATGAATAGCGAAAACACCGTAAACCTTTATCAGGCTATTAAAATGTACACAATTGGTAGCGCTTTCGATACCTTTGATGAAACAAAAATGGGCAGTCTCGCTGTCGGCATGCGTGCGGATCTGGCGATATTGTCTGCAGATCCCTTCGCGCTCGAATTAACGGGTAATATAGATGAAATTATTACCATGAATAGTTTATTAACCTTAGTCGACGGCGATATTGTCTATGCCAATGGCTTAGTTGCGTGTAATGGTTCTGCGAACCTTTGGTTTCGAAACTTAACGTCTATGAAATGCGTATTTTAACTCATTGACACTTCGAATGAGTCTTTTCGCACGAGATAGAAATCAAAGTTCTATCGAATTTAGCAATAAACATGAATAACAAACGATCTGTTCAATCATTTAAACATTCGGGGGTTACAAGGCATTGTCGATTCCTTTCGACATTCAATGATTTATTTATTGTAATATAGCGCCTAGATGTTAATAGAAATTATTATTAAATGTCACTGCCCCCTTTTACGCGGTAGAGCAAGGCTTAGCGCTTGTTGAATATCTCTTATAAAAGCTAGGAGGCAAAATACTTTATTTGCTTCCTAGCTACCTTACTCTTAAAAAAGCTCAACCTTGGTTAAGTTATCATTTGAATCACGATCGATAAGCTTGTTATAAGGATCAATTCCTGCAAACTCTGGTTTTTTATCGACAATAAATTCTAGCGTCGTTTCACCTGAATTTAAACGGTGCTTTTCCATGATTATCACATCACTTTCTCCGTAGCCACGTGTAGAGGGATTTTTAACAAATAAGCCAATGTCTACCGAAAAATTAAAAGGCACTTCGGTTTTATTACCAATCGCATCTTCATAATACTTAGCAACGACAACATCCAAGGTTACTTTAAAGCGTCCGTCAGCTAACTCACTTACTTCGCTTTTACTGACTTTCATATCAAAAAAGGTGATTTTTTCAAATAGATCTTCTATTAATGAATGATGCTCTGCCCCAGCGGCTTCTTTTAAATAGCCGATAAAGTCGGTAGACAATGCATAAGGTGTCGATTTAAAGGCATGATTTTTTACTAATCGTTTTAATGCTCGATTAACCGTTTGTTCACCCACGTAATCCCGCAATGCATACATCACCAACGCACCTTTTCGATAATGAATATAGGACTGATTTTCCACTATATACAAGGGTAATTCGCCTTCATCATCTCTCGTTCGGCCACGAAGATATTTGTCTAATTCATATTTTAAAAATTTACGCAATTGATGCTTGCCATATTTTTGCTCCATCACAAGTAAGGCACTGTATTGCGCTAATGTTTCAACTAACATAGTACCGCCTTGTGCATCAGCGGCCATCACTTGATGCGCCCACCACTGATGTGCCACCTCGTGCGCAGTGACATAATAAGGTAAATCTATTTTTTGCGTATCACTCGTATCAACCACAAAACCAATGCTTTCAGAAAACCCAATGGTATTTGGATAAGCCGTCGCGGATGTTTTATAACTCGGATATTCCAAAATACGTAATTGACGGTATTGATATTCGCCAAATGCTTCACTGAAATAGGCTAGGCTGTCTTTAACACTGGTGATCATGCGGTCTACGTTATAGTCGTGAGCTTTATGGTAATACACATCAATATCGATACCCTTCCACGAGTCGCGTTTAACTTCATAATCAGCTGATAAGTAAGCATAATAATTCATCATCGGCTTCTCCATTTTATAGTGAAAATAATGGCGTTTTTCTTGTTGCCATTCTTTCACTAAATAACCAGGGGCTATAGCCTGTTGACCTTCAACCGTTGAAACTGTTGTTTCAAAGTTAACAAAGTCACTATCGTGCCTAACATAATTATTACCGTGGCTGTCGGTATCAGTTAACTTAGGCATACGAGGCAATGGGGGTAACTCGTAGTCACTACGTTTTCTGCTGTCGCTAATCATCAATCCTGGGTAGAAGCCAACACGGGGCGTGAGTTGACTATTACTGATATAACTTCCGTTACGCACCAAGGTAATATCTTGACGACTATTTTTAAATCCTTGCTGTTGTATTAAGGTTTCAAAAGTTAGCGCTCGCTTACTGCCCGGTAACATTGGCTCATTTAATGCAAAAATATAATATGCAAAACGCTCATCTACCGATTGCTGAGTGGCTCCTTCTAAAGCGACGGAGATAACTTTTAATTGCAAAGGAAAGATTAAATGAATGGTGTTAATTTTTTTGGATGTTTTGTTCTGCAATACTTGTGTTGAACGGGCTTCGACTTTCCGTTGATAAGGATAAATGTCAACATCGATTTTGACATCAACAATACGGGGCATGGGTAAACTTTCGTATTGACGATATTTTTGTTCATAATCGGCCTTGAATTGTTCGATATCTGTCATCGTCCAATACGAATTTAAAGTATTGGTATTGTAAAAGATAAAAGAGCCAGAGCTGATAAATATCGTTAGTAACGCCAAACTGACAACAGTAAGCCCTTTACTCTTAAACGTTCGTAGTTGGCGGCAACGAATTATAAATGACTGAACTAAACCTCTCGGCCAAAACATGTAAGTTACTATCAGTAAAAATCCCGCTATTGAGCCCCAATAGAGTCGTAACCACATGCCACCAATAGCTAAACGACTATCACTGTTCATATCGGAAAGAGGCGCATACATATCGGGTAAGCCGTAGCTAAGTAATACATGCTCAACACCTAAAATGTCTCGTGACATGGTTAATATAAGCATGAATACTACAAATAGCAGCATGCCTAACATGCGATTACTCGCCAATACCTGAAATAAACAACTCAATACCGCTAGATAAACGTAAGCAATGGTATAGTAAATAAGTCCTCTGCCGATGTAGTTACCCAATTGAAAGTCGTCATAACCACTTAATATTTGTAATGCAATAGCGATAACAATACCGAGTAATACAATGGCGTGCATTATCAAGGCAAGCGCCGCAATTTTGCTGACCGAAAAAACCCAGTTAGGTGTCGGCATAGCGTCAATTATCTCGTTGAATTTACAGTTTCTTTCACGCCAAATAATCTCGGCACTATAAAATGCCAATACCACCATTAATGCGCCAGTTAATGCCTGTTTAATTGAGCTGAGTAAAATTCGCGTTAATGGGTAAGTATTAACATCGTATAGAGTTGCCCGCCCGGTAAGCGAGAAAAACAACAAGAAGAAACTAAAAGTCATCAATATTACAAAAGGCGTACTCTTTAATACTGACAACATTTCGAACTTGGTTCTATAAGCCAGTTGTTGTAAATGGGTGGTAGAAGACCACTCAGGTGAAACACTAACGTTAAGATCAACTGCAGCCTTTAATTTTGCTTCTTCCAATGCTTTAGCCGGGTTTTCTTTAGCTGCCTTGGCAACTACAGTGAATGAAAAAAAGCGATAAGCGAAAGTGAATACACTCAACCCGATAGTGAGCCAAAGTAGGCGGTTGACTAAAATATGATCGCTAAAACCAAGCGCATTGTTGTTGCGCTCTGCTGCTGTCCAATATTGGCTTTCTTCAGCAAATATATGCCCCATGAAGGGGTCCCATAAACCAGATATAACCGTTGAAAGATCCGCGGTGATAAAAAGGATAACCATTGCCAAGGCAACGAAATAGCAATAGAACATACTTCTAAAAAGCAAGGCTACAGCAAAGATCAATGCCGACATGGCGAGAGCCGACGGCATCATATAGCCAAAAAAGGCCGTTAAGTAATGACTGGATACATTAGCGGTAAATGTTTCAGGGACTGCCCATGGCCAAAAAGTACCAAGAAACATACCGATTGGCAACGTTGCTAAAGTGAGCGTTAGCGCACTAAAACCGCCAATAAATCGGCCAAAAATATAACCCTTTTTAGTGATAGGAGTAGAAAATATAATACCGTCGAAAAGGTTTTCACGGTCTTTTAGTACGGCTCCGCCAATATAGGTTGGAATAATAAAGGTTGCTAAAACACTCAGCATAATAATGAACTTAGCAATAATATAGCCTGAATTAATATAAACATTTCCCCCACGTGCAGTCCCTTGAAATTCAATACCGTTGGCGGTAAATAAAAAGGCTAAACCAAAGAACAAACAACAAATAATCAGGGTCGGTAATGAAAAGAACATATAACGAAATTCGAAACGCGCAATGCTAAACAGCATGATTAACCTCCTCGGTTAATGGCTAAGAAGTAGACATCTTCTAAATTAGCAATAGCTTTATCGAAACCACTTGGTTGTGTTGCCGATTCAACACGAAGTACTACCTTGCCAGCGCATAAGTGGTTTGAAATAACCTTATAATTTTGCTGATGCTGGGTAAGTTCATTCTTATCAATAGTCTTCTTCCAAATTCGCCCTTTAAGGCGTTCAATGAGATTTTTGGGTGTGCCTTGGCTAACTATTTTTCCATTGGCTAAAACCGCCATATTGGCACAAAGATCCGCAACATCTTCAACAATATGGGTGGACAGAATCACCACGATGTCTTCACCAATTTCCGCCAAGAGGTTATGGAAACGATTACGTTCTTCAGGGTCTAAGCCTGCGGTTGGTTCGTCAACAATAATGAGCTGAGGCTGGCCTAATAGCGCTTGCGCAATGCCAAAGCGCTGGCGCATACCACCAGAAAAAGTGGCCACGTTTTTCTTACGAACGTCAAAAAGATTTGTTTGCACGAGCAAAGCTTCAACTGCTTTTTTACGCTCCTTTTTATTGGTGATCCCTTTTAATATCGCAAGGTGATCTAATAATTCATAAGCAGTGCCCCGTGGATAAACACCAAAATCTTGTGGCAAATAGCCCAACTTACGGCGCAGTTTATCTGGAGCAGCGAGCACATCATCATCGTCAAAGGCAATTCGACCTGACGTAGGTTGTTGTAAGGTCGCCAAAGTACGCATTAATGAAGATTTACCTGCGCCATTTGGCCCAAGTAAACCAAACATCCCTTTAGGAATAGTTAAGTTGACGTTATTTAATGCCTTTACGCCATTAGCATATGTATGTGTTAAGTCTTTAATTGATAACATCTGTATCTCCTTTTTCAGGCACAACTATCCCGCCAAGTCCGGTTAGGGTTAGGATGCTGAAATTTTATTGTTAGAAGGGATTGCTTAAAGCTTTGCACTAATCTTTAACCATTAGTGCTTAGCTTAGCGTGCTTACGCTTAATACTTACTATTGATGTTTACTTTTAATAGTTGGCAAGCACCAAGCAATCCGTTGAATGGGTGAACGAAATTATTGTCGTTAAATCGGCTTTAGCTAGGGGCTGGTTTTTCGGTAACTAAGCTGGTTTTAACTGACAGTAAATGCTGAATATATGTTTGTAACTCGACTAAATTCGGGTATTTCTTGATAAGAAATGTAATGAAGTTATTCAATTGACTGAGTTCTTCAAGTGCAATAACGTTGTTTTTCACAAGGAACTGCCTAATTTCGTCTACTTCTTTGGCTTCGTCGATAAATTCTTGCTTTAATTTACTACTCTCAACGGCTGTCATTGGAAGATTTAACGAGCATCTCCTATGTCCGTGAACATAAAACTGCTGACAAAACTTTTTCGTTAAGACACTTCTTTCATTAGCACTAATGCGCAGTTGGTTAATTTCATTTTTTTCATGGACATACTGAGCAGATGTAACATAGACCAGTTTAGAATTACTGCTCTTTAATAATTCGTATTCAACCTCATTACCTTGTAATTTAACACTCAGGTTATGTGACGAAATGAGTGTGACGTTTTGCGGTACTTCTATCAACACAGATACATGTTGACCGCGATTATACGTTTGCTCAAGCAACTCAAAGTAACGGTTCATCACCAAACTATTATCGATAATACTGTATTGGTAATCAATCGCTTGAATATTACTCTCTAACGATGACTCGCCGCGTCCATTACTTGTATAAGTTACTGAAACCTTAACGGTATTACTCAACTCTGCAGTTGTTTTTAAATGGAAATTTACTTTTCTTGCTTGTAAATTAGCACTCTCTGCTTCATTCAATGAAAGCGTAAATGTATTATCATTAATCAGGTAGTTAGTGGTGATTAAATGACTCTTTTCATCAATCATTTCGCTTAATAAATAAACTACACTTCCGCTGATTAATACGATGGGGATAATGGCGACTCGCTTTAACACTTTACTCACTTTAATATAGGGAGTTGATAAGTAATGTTCTCGAATAAATATCACCGAGAGCAAAACCATCAGATAAACGCTGGCTGCGCTTAACATCCATTGTAGCCACCACGGGTAAATCTGATCTTCATTAAATTCAACAATACTCACACTCATGGAAACTAGCAGTATTATAGAGAGGAGTAATACAATATTTTTTACGAAAAAAATGTAAATACCTCTTTGAAAAATAAAACTATTACCAATTACATTGATCAATATACCTAAGAAGGTAAAAGGTAGAAAAATAATTCGTTGAAATTTCAGAAAGGGTTTTATTGCTACTTCTGCGCCAGCAGCAATACGCTTGGCCGTTGCGCTTTTCCCTTGTGCAGCTAACGCACGATTACGGGTGTTATTTTTATCAAACGACAACCAAAATATTAGGTATAACAACACACCTAAACCAAATGCGAAGCTAAGACCAATAAAGCTCAACCTAAATATAAAATCAGGGATACCGAAGCGCATTGATAGACCAGCACATACGCCCACAACAATATTATTCTGCTTATCTAAATAAACCTTCGGCGTGGTAGTTACCTCTTCAACCTCTTCTTCTACACTATCAATAAAGCCGATTTGTTTTATTATTGCTGTTAACTGTACTAGCGTAACCGCACGATCTTTTCTCACATTAAGTTCAAACAATAATTCTGCAAGTCTTAATTCGATATCAACAAAAATTTCATCTCCACACTCTTCATCCGCCAATTGTAGTTTCAACTTTTCGAGATAGGTTTGTAGCACAGCAAAGCCCTGCTCTTCTATCCAAAAAACTTGCTTAGCAATTTCTATACTGATCACTTTATTCACTTTTATTACCTCTTCGAATTTGTTCTACAGAGCCATTAATATCAATCCAAGAAAGGTCAAGTTCGGCTAGCACTTCTCGCCCTTCGTCAGTTAACGAATAATATTTTCGAGGTGGCCCTGATTCCGACTCTACCCAGCGGTACTGCAGAATATCGGATTTCTGTAGACGGCTTAATAATGGATATAGCGTTCCGTCTGTCACCAGAAGGTTCGCTGCTTTTAGGCGGTCAATCAGTTCTGCAGTGTAAACCTCATCGTCAGATAATAAGCTGATAATGCAGAATTCCAATATGCCGCGTCGCATTTGCGAGATTGTATTTTTAGCTTTCATAACAGAAACTATATAGCATGCTACCTTGCGTTGCAAGGTAGCATGCTATAAATAGTTGTTTTGATATTTTTAATTATTACTCTTTATCGCTGAAAGCTAGTGATGACGGGTAGATATGGATAGTTAAGATATATATTATTTATATTTTAGTAGTAGACACATGCAGAATTAAACGAGCCGCGAGTAGATTAATGCGCTTACTCAGCTATTTTAGCTAGGGTATTAAGGTGATTTTTTGGCCGAGAAAGGCGACATAAACTTAATGAAAGTTAACGGCTAATTGGTTACATTAAATCCATATATAAATATTCAGGCAGTAACAGATGATTTATCAGTTAGGTGAACTTTCTCCAAAAATTTCAAAAAGTTGTTTTATAGCACCAAACGCTAGTGTGATCGGGAATGTAGAACTAGCAGAGAATAGCAGCATTTGGTTCAATGTGGTGATAAGAGCTGATTTAGCACAAGTCAAAATAGGGAGAAATTCAAATATTCAAGACGGATGTGTATTACATGTTGATGAAGGCTTTCCTATAAATATTGCAGAAAACGTAACCATTGGTCATAAGGTAATGTTACATGGCTGCTCTATTGGTGAAGGCAGCTTAGTGGGTATAAATGCTGTGGTGCTAAATGGTGCTAAAATTGGCAAGAACTGCTTAGTGGGCGCCAATGCTTTAGTAACAGAAAACATGGTAATTCCTGACGGTAGTTTAGTTTTAGGCTCACCAGCAAAAGTAATAAAGCAACTCGATGAAAAAACAAAAAAAATGATTGAAGAAGGTGCTACACATTATGTTCATAGCAATCATAAATATACCAAAGAGTTAAAACAAATTGGTTGATATATTTTGATAAACAATTCTCTTCAAATAAAATTTTATTGAAGCATTCAAAATAAATAATATGCCCTAATTAAGTTGATCAACACAAGTAAGGTTAACTTTTTCAATGAGTGACATTTGTTTTTTTAAACACCGGGCAGAAAAACATTTCCAGTTTATTAATAATTATTTGAAAGCTAAAAGTAATCAATTTTATAACTTTTACTCAAAATTAAATAATTATTTATTAACTACTTTATAGAATTAATAAATTGTTTATAAAGTGCTATTTCTTTCGGCTCATCAAGCATAGAACCATGATCGGCCCCTGCCACAATCACCAATTTTTTATTTTCTGAGATACTTGCATGATAAAGTGCACTCGATAACTCCACTGGCACTTGCTGGTCATTCTCAGCTCCAATAACTAATAAAGGGCCACTATAAAAGTTTGAGACGACCACTTCATTATCAATCGTGTGGAATACATCATCAACTTCAATGGTTAGAAAAAGTTTGGCATACCAAGGTGTTTTTTTGTCAATCCAGTCAACAACATTGGTGGCTGAACCTTGTAAAACAAGGGCATCAACTGTTTCATTTTTAGCAAGATGTCCTGCGATGAAACTTCCTAGAGAATATCCGTGAACAATGATAGATTTTGCTTTTAGCGTATTTTTAATAAATCGATACTGTTCTATTGAGTCATCAGCTAAGTTCGAAATTGTTGCATTACCGCTACTCGCTCCTAAACCTCTGCGATCAAAAATTACAATATCTTTTCCAAGTTTAGCTAAGGTTTTAAGAGCATGAATTCCCCCCTCTGAAACTCTCATACCATTTCCTTGAATGTAAAAAATAACATCTTGTGATGTTGGGGAATCGAGAAATAGTCCTTTTAGTGTCACATTGTCACTTTCAGTAACTAAGCTTAATTGCGTTAACTTATGTTGAGGAAAAGACGTTTGCCATTTACTAAGTGCAAGATCTTGATATTCTAAAATAACGTCGTCTTGCGTAATAAAAGAGCTCTCTCGAAGGTGAGCACTACAGCCAACTAACGCAGAAATACTTAGAAGCAAAAGTAATTTTTTGTACATTTTACATGACCTTATTAAAGTAATTAGCAATGCCCTTTAACTACATAGTTAACGAGAGAAACCAACATACGCTAAAACAATAATAAAACAAGTGAATCTATCGATTAACGATAACTTCATATTACTTACCGTTAACTAAGTTGACACTTCAATACAGTTTCGACCTTCGTTTTTTGCTTGATATAGTGCTAAATCTGACCGTTCTATCCATGACTCTATATTGTCATTTTTCTTATATTGCGATATCCCAATACTAATGGTTAAGCGGATATTATATTCAAAATCATAAGTATTTACGGCTCGTAATAATCTTTTGGCTGTAGCCATAGATTGTTCTTGATTAGCTTTAGGCAATAAAACGATAAACTCCTCACCACCCCATCTAGCGGCAATATCGCCAGCACGTAGTGCGTTAGATAAAATGGCAGAAAATTGCTGTAGTATTTTATCGCCAATACTATGTCCATGTTCGTCATTGATTTTTTTAAAATAATCGAGATCTATCATCAAAATAGCTGAAATGCATTTTTTACGGATCACATAATTAAAATGATCTTCTAATGTCGCCATAAAATAATGACGATTGTATAATTGAGTTAAGTTGTCATGAAATGATAAATATTCAAGATTTTTGTTTGCTATTAACAACTCTGTTCTGATTTGCTCAAGTTCTTGGTTTTTATAATTCAACGCTGCAAATATTTTCAAAGCAATGAGGTAACGCCATAAGAATACAAGAAATACTAAGCCAGATATTCCTGCAATGTAATAGAGTAAGGTATGGTCTGTCAGCTTAACTATTTGAACATTACTCCATCTATTTAATATTTCATTGTGTTGCTTAGTCGATATATTATCTATCGCTTGATTAAAAAGAGGAATTAAATGTGAATGCTTTTTTGTAAAACCCATGCGCAATTTATCTTGTAATAAAATCCAGCCATTAATTTTTAATGAACTCAGTTGCAGCTGTTTGATGGCTAAGCTTGTTGAATAAAGAGAACCAACGTATACATCAACTTCTCCATTATCCACGGCAATAAGCGCTTCCTCTTCTGATGATAGTATTTTTAGTTTTATTGAAGGGTAATACAAAGGGATTTCTTCAAGTAGTCTATATCCTGAAACAACACCCAATGTCATATCACCTATAGCTGTTAAGCCCTGCATAAAAGGCTTATCTTTATTACTGATTAATACATTCGGTCCAAAAAAATAAGGCATGGTGAATGTAAGATACTTTTCACGTTTAGCTGTTCTGTTAAGCATTAAGGTTAAATCACATTTTCCTGACTTAAGGTTATCAGTACTTTCTTGCCATGAATTTGTTGTTTTAACATTGAATGTATAAGGAGTTAACTGTGTAAATATTCGTAAATAATCACTAGCGATACCGGTATGTTTACCGTTAATAACGCCTTCAAAAGGCATCCAATCAGGATCCACACAGAGATGCAATACGTTGTTTTTTTGTTGAGCTAAAAGCGTAAAAGACATAATTGTAGCGATTAATAGCATCATATTCGTTAATAACTTAATGAGTATAATAAAGTATTGTTTAATCAAACTTCTAAGCACTAATCTAATGACTTTAATATTTAACAACGTGTTTCCTCCTCTATTGTTGTTCAATTTTATAATAAACATCACTCATTTTATTTTGGTGTTTACATAATAATTAAGTATAGATTGCTTTTCTTAATGGCACTCGCGCGAATCAATCCATTAGTAATTTACATCGTTGTCTTTCGCAATTAAAAATTACTTACATGCCTCGCTTGTAGAGTTAGTTGCCGTTTCAATAAACATCAATCCACTCATTAATTTCATCTTCCTTTTTATTTGCACATTATTTGCAATTTCTGTTGTTAACCTTGTTGATGAATTAAAGGTAATCAACAGGAATGACATATGAACAAGAGTTCAAAGACGATAATAGCGGTTACATTATTATGTGCCGGATTAGCTCAGGTAAACGCAAAAAATTCTCACGAAGACCACCCACCTCGTCCATTATTTTCAGCTATCGATATTAATGGCGATGGCGATATTGATTTTGATTTTGATTTTGATTTTGATGAATTTTCGTCACAAAAGGCACCGAGAGAAGGCCATCAGACCGTTTTTTCTAAAATAGACAAAGACGATAATGGCGTTATTACTAAAGCAGAATTCATGAGTCACAAACCACCTAAAAAAAAAGGAAGAAAATAATGATTAACTCAATTAATTCTGGTGCTTCTATGCCACCACCGCCAAGAACAGAGCAAAGTTTAACGAGCGATCAACAATCAGTCATATCTGACACCTTGTCTGAGTTTGATGTTGATAACTTATCTGAAACTGATGCGTTAAGTATTGTAGCAGCGTTTTCTGAAGCAGGAATTCAGCCCGGATTAGCACTGGAAAAAGCAGTATCCGAAGCAGGTTTTGATGCTAAATCGATTGGTGAACTCGCCAATATTTCGGAAGAAGGCAGCAGACCTCCTCCTCCACCTCCGCCAAAACAAAGCTCCGACGATATCTCGTCAATGGTTGAATACTTAGCGGAGCTTCTAGAAGAAAAATTAGCGTCAAGTAATAGCGACAGTCTTAGTGACGAAGACAAACAGTCAATATTGGCACAAGTATTTGAGAAATTTGATATTGAAGAATCGGATTCAATCATAAATACCACGGCCTAATATTCGGTAAGTAATATTTTAGAGGAAAAGTTTTCATGCGCACTTAGATAATAAGTTTTATTTATCTTGTTTATATTTCATGCATATTAATTTTACTATCAAAAACGATAAAAGCCTTAATAGGAAATTCACAATGAAAAAGACAATTGACTCATTTAGTAAGACATCTTCTATATTATTAAGTTTATCTTTAATCGGTTCGTTAGCAGCTTGTGGTGGCAGCAATAGTGATAGTAGCACTACCAGCGATACTGTAAATATTAATCCCATTGTCGATGCCGGAATTGAACAAACTGTATATGAAGAAACCCTCGTTAATTTGTCAGGTACCGCTAGTGACTCAGATGGTACCGTCACCCGTTATCTATGGCAGAAAAATAGTGGTTCTTCTGTAACGATTACTGACAATACAAGGGTTAATGCATCGTTCACAGCTCCGACAATATCGGAAGATGAAACATTAACGTTTACCCTTACTGTGACTGATAACGAAGGTGGCTCCGCTAGCGACACTATCGATATTATCATTAAAAACGTTTCATCAGAAAATACTGCACCAATCGCTAATGCAGGTAGTGATCAAAGCGTATTTATCAATGACTCTGTCATACTTACCGGCGAGCTTAGTAGTGATGCTGACGACAATGAAATCAGTTATTCATGGAGCTTTTCTTCAATACCCAACGGAAGCCTTGCAATTTTATCTAGCGAAACTGCTGCTTCACCTTCGTTCACGGCGGATGTGGTTGGCAGTTATATGATAAATCTAACAGTTGATGACAGTTTTTTGAACAGTGACGTTGATAGTGTTGAAATTACCGTTTCAGAAGCTGTTACAGGCTCTACAGCAGGTGTTTTGTGTGATTACAATTATAACGAATACAATGATTCAATTTATGTGCTTGATGACAGCATGTCACAATGGAGTTGTACGGATGGTGAACGCCTATTAAGTGCTAATGGAATTCCAGATCATAACGTAGGCGAGTTCCCAAACAGTAATAACCCAAACACCATTGCCGAACAAACGGTTGATGAAAGCTATACGTTATTACCTGTTGAAACAACAACTGCAACAACTTTACGTGGACCTACAGGTCCAATTGGTTATGTACTGAATGGCGTAAAAATAGACGCAAGTACCGCCGGAAGTTGTGATGATTCGGGAAATAACTGTAGCTTAATTGATAACAGCGGTGGCTGGAGTATCGAAGCGTTAGGTCAATCAAGCTTCAATTTTGGTACCGATGATAATAACGCACATGTTCAGCCAGGTGGTTCATATCATTACCACGGAATGCCTGAGGGATTTATTACTAAACAAGGTGGAAATAACGCTACTATGACGATTATTGGCTGGGCTGCTGATGGATTTCCTATTTATGCACGTTATGGTTATAGCATTGCAAGCGATTCAACCTCTACACTTGCCTCAATGACAGGGAGTTACCAACTAGTGAGTGATGTTAGTAGCTCTAGACCTTCTACCTCTATTTATGAATTAGGCACTTTTGCTCAAGATTGGGAGTATGTTGCAGGCTCTGGTGATTTAGATGAATGTAACGGCCGTGTTGGCGTAACGCCTGAATTCCCTGAAGGCATTTACCATTATTATGCAACAGACACCTATCCTTATTTTCAACGTTGCGTAAAAGGTGAAGTAGAATAAACGTGAGAAATGCCACAAATTAATATTTATCATGGGAAAGAATTGCTCGTTCAAGTATTAGCAATAATTCCATTTCGAATAATAATGACTCTTATTTTTTACACAGAGTCATTATTAATTGAGTCATTCAAATGTCAATTTAATTAATAATGACTATTTTAGGAAAATGAACTGATGAAATACCGACAAAACGTGATTTGTACAGCTGTTTTAATGTTAGTGACCCTCACCTTTTCTCCGGGAGTTTTTGCACATGTTATGGTTGCTCAACAGGGTTCGTTGAATATTGTCGATGATGGTGTATTCATGGTGATTTCATTACCCGTTACTGCATTTAAAAATATTGATAATGATAATGACGGTAAGCTATCAGCCGAAGAATTCGAACTTCACCGTGCGAGCATCGCCAGCACAGTACACGAAAAAATAACACTGACTGAAAAAGGCCAAAAAATTGCTCTGCAAGGTATGATGTTAGCACCTGTTACTTCGCATCATTCCCTTCAAACACCATCATCACAGTTAATTGTTATGGGACGTTATACGTTAGTTTCCCCCAACAATGATCTTCAATTTGAAGTAGACCTTTTCGGCACATCTCCTGCTGAGCAAATAATAGAGATAACGGCGACGAAAAAACAAAATGAAAGCAAACAAGTTATTAAACTGTCACCTCAACAAACGAACGTATCTTTATTTTCAGACGAAACGCTAACGTTAGCTAAAAAGTAAAAGTGCTAATGAGTTAATGAGTTAATGAGTGATTTATAAGATCATAAATAACGGTTGAGTCTAAAACAAAAAAGCCAATGTTCAATATAAACATTGGCTTTTCTGACGAGACGTTTTATCTATTTTTCAGCAGCAACCTTGCGTGCTTGATGCAATTTCTTATAGCTTTCAATCAACCTTAAATGTTTATCTAAACCTTCGAGTTTCATGCTCGTTGGCGTTAAACCGTAGAACCTGACTTCGCCAAATACTGAACCAACAACTTGCTTCATATTTTCTTCACCAAACATTCTATTGAAGTTACCTATAAAGTCTTCAAGTTCCATTTCTTCGTCGAGGGTAACCTCAAGTACTGCATGAATTGCTTGATAAAATAAACCGCGTTCAACGGTATTGTCATTGTATTGTAAGAATTCGCCAACTAACTCAATAGCGTCTTCTAAAGCGCCTAACGCGAGGTAACTCAAGATCTTTAACTCAAGAATGGTTAACTGTCCCCAAACGGTATTTTCATCAAACTCAATACCAATTAACGTTTTAATATCAATGTAGTTATCTTGCTGGCTGTCTTCTAAACGCTCAACCAAGGCAACTAAAGCTTCTTCACTTAAACGATGAAGGTTTAAAATATCTTCACGGTAATCTAAAGATTTATTAGTATTGTCCCAAATGAGATCTTCAACTGGATACACTTCGGAATAATCTGGCACTAAAATACGACAGGCTGTAGCACCAAGTTGATCAAACTTTGCAGTATAAACTTCTTTGCCAAGGTCTTTCAAAATACTCATTAGCAGGTCATTTTCTTCTTCATTGGTACCAGTAAAATCCCATTCACAAAATTCATAATCATGCTTATTACTAAAGAAACGCCAAGAAACCACACCTGTCGAGTCAATAAAATGGTCAACAAAATTTTCAGGCTCGGTTACCGCCATACTATTAAACGTCGGCTTAGGCACATCGTTCAATCCTTCAAAGCTTCTGCCTTGCAATAATTCAGTTAAACTTCTTTCAAGGGCAACTTCAAAACTAGGATGAGCACCAAATGAGGCAAAAACACCACCAGTTTTAGGGTTCATTAGTGTTACACACATGACAGGAAATTGACCACCTAACGAAGCATCTTTAACGACAACGGGAAAGCCCTGTGCTTCTAGGCCTTCTATGCCGGCTAAAATACTTGGGTATTTAGCAATAACGTCTTTAGGCACGTCTGGTAAAACAATTTCTTCTGCAATAATTTGCTTTTTAACGGCCCGTTCGAATATTTCTGACAAACACTGTACTTGTGCTTCTGGTAAGTTATTACCTGCACTCATGCCATTACTTAAGAATAGGTTTTCAATTAAATTTGAAGGGAAATATACAGTTTCACCATCAGAATGACGAACATAAGGAATTGAACAAATACCTCGTTCAACCATACCTGAATTGGTATCAATAAGGTTTGAGCCACGTAGTTCGTCATCGGGGTTATATATACTTAAACAGTAATCATCTAAAATATCGTTTGGCAGTTCATCATTCTCGCCGGGAACAAACCATTTTTCATTCGGGTAATGCACGAAATCACTGGTAGCAATGTCAGTACCAAAAAACTGATCGTTATAAAAGAAATTGCAGTTAAGTCGCTCAATAAATTCACCAAGAGCAGAGCAAAGCGCACTTTCTTTAGTCGCCCCTTTACCATTGGTAAAACACATGGGCGATGCTGCATCACGAATATGAAGCGACCAAACGTTAGGAACAATATTGCGCCAAGAAGATATTTCAATTTTCATCCCTAAATCAGACAATAGACCTGTCATCTCAGCGATTGTTTGTTCAAGCGGTAAATCTTTACCTAAAATGTAGGTATTTGCATCACCGTCTGACTTAGCCATTAGCATCGCTTGTGCATCTTCTTCAAGGTTTTCTACGATTTCTACTTTAAACTTAGGGCCACTTTCCACCACTTTTTTAACGGTACAGCGATCGATTGAACGTACGATACCTTTTCGATCTTTCTCAGAGATACTTTCAGGTAACTCTACTTGAATTTGAAAAATTTGATTATAACGATCTTCAGGATCAACAATATTGTTCTGAGACAAACGAATATTTTCAGTGGGAATATCACGAGAATTACAATAAACCTTAACAAAGTACGCTGCGCAAAGTGCTGATGACGCTAAAAAATAATCAAAAGGTCCGGGTGCAGAACCGTCACCTTTATAGCGGATCGGTTGATCAGCGATGACAGAAAAATCATCAAACTTAGCTTCTACTCTAAGATTGTCGAGATAATTAACTTTGATTTCCATGAAATATTTTCCGGTGTTATGCGCTAAAACCAAAGAGTTTAAAAGGTTTTAGTGCCTGCCTATCGGCGAACTGTGATTAATTATGAGTATTATCTGTTTTTTCGCTACATTAGTCTTGGAAAAAATACATTAACTGGCAAACAAACTACTTTCAGATAAATTATAATGCACAGTACGGGTGAAAATCTGTTGGATGGAATTTTCTTGCTCATTACTTTAGAAAGCATATAAAACTAAAAAGCTATTTTAATCCGAGATTAAAATAGCTTTTATAAAAGTATAACTAAATTTATTAGTTATCAATTAACTAGATGAAATTAACCGCCACACTTTTTAGCTTTAGCTTTGTTCTCGCCACATTTACCTTTTTTGGCTTTTTTACCTTCGCCACATTTTCCTTCGCCGCACTTACCTTTTTTAGCTTTTTTACTTTCGCCGCACTTATCTTTTTTAGCTTTTTTACTTTCGCCACATTTTCCTTCGCCGCACTTACCTTTTTTGGCTTTTTTACCTTCGCCACATTTTCCTTTTGCGTCAGCTTTACCTTCGCCACATTTTCCTTTTGCGTCAGCTTTTCCTTCGCCACATTTTCCTTTTGCGTCAGCTTTTCCTTCGCCACATTTTCCTTTAGCTTCTTCCGCTACAATAGTGACTATATTTTTAGTTTCAAAAGGATTAGTTTCTGCTTTTACAGGTGCAGATACAGCAAGAGATAAAGCAAATAAACCTAATAGAGCGGTTATCGATGATTTTTTCAAAAGTTTCATTATGTTTTCCTTTAATTTTATAATTTTGGCACTACATATGTAAGCTAAGAACAAAGACCTTCGACGCAGTATATAAATTTCAATAATGTTGAAAAATATCTGTTCTTTATAGAGTAAACTTACCTCTCACTTTTCAGGTTAACCTTAGACATATGAAGACTCAAGTAAAAAAAGTAGTTTTAGCACCGATGGAAGGTGTTGCCGATGCTTTGATGCGTCACCTATTAACCTCATTGAATAATTACGATTTTTGTATTACCGAATTTCTCCGTATTGTTGACCAACTATTGCCCGAACGATGCTTTTATAAGGTGTGCCCTGAGCTAGAGCAGCAAGGTTACACACAATCAGGAACCCCTCTAAGAATGCAGTTACTTGGCCAAGAACCAAACTGGATGGCTGAAAATGCGGTTAGGGCTATAGAGCTTGGTTCACATGGTTTAGATATAAATTTTGGTTGTCCTGCCAAAACGGTGAATAAAAATCGCGGTGGTGCAGCTTTACTTAAAACCCCTGAAGATATTTATAAAATAGTACTTGCAGTAAAAGAGGCGCTAGGGAAAGACGTGGTACTTTCAGCGAAAATTCGTTTAGGCTTTGATGACGCTACTTTGTTAGATGAAATAGTAAGCGCTATAACATCTGGCAAAGCTGATCAACTGACAATTCACGCCAGAACAAAAGCTGATGGTTATCGTCCCCCCGCCTATTGGCATTTTATCGCTGATATAGTAAAAAAATATCCAATAGAAATTTTCGCCAATGGTGAAATTTGGAATTTAGCAGACGCTCATCGTTGTATCGAAGAAAGCCATACCCCCAACTTGATGTTAGGCCGTGGCGCGCTTGCTCTACCAAATTTGGAAGCGGTGATTAAAAGCAATCAACAACCTATGCCTTGGCACCAGCTTTGTATTCTGTTAAAAAAATACAGTGAACTTGAATTAATTGGCGATAAAAGCTTTTATTTTTCTAGTCGTTTAAAACAATGGTTACGCTACTTAAGATTGCAATATCCAGAGGCAGAGCAGTTATTTAATGATATAAAAACATTAAAAAATAAAGAAGAAATTTTGATGTTATTAAATAAATCATCAACGAGATCCTTATAAATTATATGCTTTAAAAAATGCCAGAACGTTCTCGTCTGGCATTTTTATTTAGGCCGCTATTCAGCCTTCTTTACTCGTATTTTTATTAATCCCTTTACTCCTCCATCTTCGTCTTGCTGCTTTTTAATGGCTCTTTTTTCAGACACCACCATAGTAATAGTCTTTTCTACAAGAGGATCAGGCAAAAGCACTTGAACTAAAACAGCAAAGGCAATAGCTATACCACGTCGCTTTTTAGCAAGTTTCATCATTATTACCGCTAATAGTGACAGCACCGCAAAAACTAACCATGGCGCTAACGCCAAATAAAAATTATACGTAAAGAAATTTTCCATAAAACACTCAATCGAATATTATAAAAGATTTAATCAAGGAAATGATTAAACGGATATTTATTAAAATAATCGGTTAAGCGTTGAGGTTTTCACTTTCAACTTGATAAAGTGTTTTAATGAATTGTAGATGAATTGTTACCGTAAACTTTTGAAAAGTTTGTTGTTGAATTTTATACTTTTGTCTACTTATCAGGGTATCGACAAGTATGAGGGAGTCATGATGTAAATCAAAAGCGTCATGAAAAAAGTCCGAATATAAATAAGTTCGATTTATATTTAGAGAACTTAATGCTTCACAGAACTGAACTTCGCTAGTTTTCTGTAATATCAGTGAAGGGTCTTCAGCACAATACTCTATGTATTCTACTTGTTGAGTATCGTTGCTAATCACCGATGACAAAGGAACTGAAATAGCACCATTAACGGATAATACAGAGCTGATGAACAAAATAAAGTTCAAAATGATATTTTGCAATTGTTACTCCTGATGACTCGTTAATAGTTTATATATTGGGCTTACTCTATTAAATTTCAATAATATTTGAGTTTTTATTACATATAATACTAACCCATGAAAAATATCAGGTAGTATATAAAGATACTTATACATCAAATATTTATAATTTATGAACTATTTAAAATTAATACTTATCTCACTTACACTTCTACTTACGGCATGTGGAGATGATGAAAATGGAGATATTAAGACATCTGAAAGCCCGGAAGATGTTTCAGTGGCCTTTTTTAATGCTATTTACAACGAAAAAGATGTAAAAAAAGCAGCTAAAGTTTGTAGCCCACAATTATCCCGAATCATCTTGCATTACAAGTCACCCAGAGCGGTTGCTAGACACTTATTTAATATGTCTTACGATAGTGTTGTTGCCTCACCAGATGATAGCGGTGTTAAAATTCGTGAACAATTTAAAGGTGCAGCAATTATTACTGTTTATTTTGATGGTATTTATGATAATAACCGAGTAAAAGACGTTAAGCGTTTATCGTTAATTCAAGTAAATGGTGATTGGATTATTGATAAAATATTAAAAGACCCTTTCTAAGTTATATATTTGAGTGACCTATCCAGCTTTTGACCTATCCGACAACAAGATAGGTCAAACAACAAATTACAAATTACAAACCTAACACTTTACCTTCTCTGCGCTGATCTGCTCCGCCGATCAGCCCTTCATCTGTAATTTCAATCGCATGAAGTCCACTATTTAAATCTCTTATAATAACTTTATGGCCCTTTGCTTCTAACGCTGTTTTTAGTAAGGCAATATTAGTGCCCTTTTCTAGCGTTGTTACACGGTTTCGATTAGTAACTTTCGGTAAATTTATCGCCGATTGTGGATCTAGTTCCCAATCAATAACGCCAATAATAGCTTGTGCAACATAGTTAATAATACGACTACCACCTGGAGAGCCCACAACAAGCTTTAATGAGTTATCAGCATTAAAGACCATAGTAGGTGCCATAGAACTTCTTGGTCGCTTCAAAGGCTCAAGACGATTAGCCACCCATTTCCCGTTAACCTTCGGCGCTAATGAAAAATCAGTTAATTGATTATTCAAAATAAACCCTTCCACCATAACAGCTGAACCAAAAGCCATTTCAACACTGGTGGTCATTGATATCGCATTTCCTTGTTTATCAACAATAGAAATATGACTTGTTGAAGGTAACTCCAAAGCAAGGTCATCTGCTTGAACTAAGGCGCCTTGTGGATGACCGGCTTCAGCCTTGCCCATATCTCGGTGGATATTAATGAGTTTTGATCGTTCTGCTAAATATTTCGAAGAGATAAGCCCTTCCACAGGTACACTCACAAAATCATCATCAGCAATGTATCTGTTGCGATCAGCAAACGCTAAACGCGAACTTTGTGTAAACAAATGCACTGTATCTATACTCGTCACGTCTTTTTCGGCTAAATTGTAAGGCTCAAGCTGACCAAGCAGTTGAATTACTGCAACGCCGCCAGAACTTGGTGGAGCCATACCACACACATTATAATCTCGATACGCACCACAAACTGCAGGTCGTTGTTTAGGTTTATAAAGTGCCAAATCTTGCAGGGTGAGTTTTCCTGGCGCTATACTAGAATTTTGCACGGCATCAATAATTTTTTTAGCTATCCAACCATGATAAAATGGCTTTAATCCCTCTTTTGCTAAGCTGCGATAAACCGCAGCAAGCTTCTTGTTTTTTAAACGGTCCCCCGCTTTTATAGCGATATTGTTAGGGAAAAAGTATTTCTTAATTTCAGGTAGTTGACTAATACCTGGATTAAATTGCATTCCTACAAGTTTCTCTAATCGCGGAGAAACAATAAAACCCTGCTCTGCCAGAGCTATTGCATCAACAAATAATTCCGACCAAGCAAGTTTCCCATACTGTTCATGTGCTTTTTTAAGTGCGGATAATACGCCGGGAACGCCAACGGAGCGACCTCCAACCACGGCTTTCATCCAAGAGATAGCGTTGCCATTTTCATCAAGAAATAATTCGGATGTTGCCGCTCTAGGCGCGGTTTCTCGACCATCAAAAGTTGTAAGAAATTTTTGTTTTTTATCCCAATGCAAGATAAAAGCACCTCCTCCAATACCCGAAGACTGAGGTTCAACCAAGGTAAGTACAAGTTGTACTGCAATTGCTGCATCAATTGCACTGCCCCCTTTTTTTAATATGTTAAAACCGGCTTCACTCGCATAAGGATTAGCCGCCGCGATCATAAATTCTTTAGCTTTTATTGCTTGCTTATGGATAACGCCAGTCGCAGCTTCTGGTTCACGGTCTTCTTGTTTATTTATGATCTCTGCTTGACTTGAAAATGTAAGCACAAGCGATAACGTTATCAAACTTATACGCTGAGAGAGTTGGAGTAGAGACATAGTTTTCCTTAATAATACACGAACTAATTTGGCTTAAACGATAACTGAAAATGGTTAAATGCTACAAAAGACGTTAATAATGGCTGATATCTATTTACTCCACTGTGCTGATGTTCTAAGACACTCAGCGCATAACAACAGGCTTCTAACGATGATAGCGCATTTTTCTTTGTCGTTTTTCTAATTTGATACTGTCCAACAATATCATTCGCTAAAGTAAAATGTGGAAGTTGTTGCAGCCAAATATTACTCATAAACATTTTATAAGCTTTCTTCCATGTTCCGTCTAAAATAAACAGGCACTTAGGCGGGTTAATATCGCTATTGTCTTCGCGTAAAACTGTTGCATCATCACAAGGGTACAAAACTGCACATTGTTGGTCATATTGTTTAAGTAATAATTGTACTTCAAGATTATCATTAAAATTTTCACCGACAATAACTTGGCTACTTTTTAATGATTGATGTAATAAAGTGACACTGCCCTTGCTTTGTTTTACTTCTAATGGATGTTGCAAAATCACCACATGTATATCGTTATCAACTGGCGTGACTAAATGACATATGCAGGATTTTTCAGGACGTTCACATTTTAAGCAATATGCTCGGGTCATCAACTTGTACTTAGTTATATAATTATCAGATAAATAGTTTACGCTGTTCGTTATTAAACGTTAAGAATATTTTCAATATAAAAAACAACTCAAATACAGTAAAGTAGCTTTTTACTCTTTGTTTATAAGCACATTTCATGAAATTTTCTTTTTCTTCATTTCCTATGACTCCTCAACAACTTTCCGTACCTTTGATTGTTTTACTTATTTCACTGATTGCGTTTGTATTTGACAGTAGTTTGAGTGAACTTTTGATTTATCAAAGAACGCTAGTGACGCAAGGTGAAGTTTGGCGTGTTTTTAGTAGTCATTTCTTTCATACCAATGGATTTCATTTCCTGTTGAACGCCGCTGCTGTTGTTATGTTATGGGCCTTACATGGGCAGTTTTATACCATAAAAAGTTATCTCATCGTGTTTATGATGAGCGCGATAACGACCTCTATTGGCATACATTGGTTTTCACCAGACATCGAACAATACGTTGGTTTATCAGGTGTTTTGCATGGGATTTTTATTTGGGGAGCTATTGAAGATATTAAAGCAAAAGAACGAACAGGGTATTTATTACTGCTGGGGGTGATATTAAAAATAGCGCACGAGCAATATTATGGCGCTAGCGAAGACGTGGCAGTTTTAATAGGTGCAAAAGTCGCCATAAATGCCCATTTATGGGGCGCTATTGGTGGTGTAATTGCGGTGATTCTTTTATTTATAATAAAATCAACTGTCTCGAAAGACTCTTTTGATAGCAAATAAAAAAGGTTACCTTTCTTAAACTAAAGATAGGTAACCCTTCTATTTACTACGTATTCATTGTAAAAATCGGCTTATAACGTGTTTTCAAACAACTTATAAATACGGCGATATTCATTTAACCAAGAACTTGGTTGTACAAAACCATGTGGCTCTACTGGGTAAATAGCCGTTTCAAAATCTTGTTTCTCTAACTCTATTAAGCGTTGAACGAGACGCACGGTATCTTGGAAAAATACATTATCGTCAACCATCGGTGCATTAATCAATAGAGGTTTTTCTAAGCCTTCAGCAAAATAAATCGGAGAACTTCTCTCATAGGCGATGGCATCATCTCCTGGGGTATTCAAAATGTTCGAAGTATATCCGTGATTATAATATGCCCAGTCAGACACTAACCTTAGTGCTGAGCCAGACTGAAACAAATCAGGCTGAGTGAACATTGACATTAATGTTAAGAACCCACCATAAGAACCACCGTAAGTACCAATGCGCTTACGATCAACATTGGCATTTTCAACTAACCAGTTAACGCCATCACTCATATCTTGTACTTCAGGCTTCCCCATATGACGATAAATGGCGGTACGCCAGTCACGCCCGTAACCTGCAGAAGCGCGATAATCCATATCTATAACAACATAACCTTGTTGAACCAGCATACTGTGGAACATGTACTCTCGAAAATATCCAGACCAGCCCAAGTGTGAGTTTTGTAAATATCCTGCACCGTGACTAAACATCACTGCACGATTTTTTTCACTGGTTTTATCAAAGTTTTCTGGTAGATAAACGCGAGAATATACAGGCTCATCTTGATATGAAGAAGGCACAGCAACCACACTTGGCGCAGTCCATGGCATACTTAAGAACTTTTCAGAAACAGTATGCGTTAAACGTATAGCTGTCGCATCATCATTAAGCGATTGTACGTATAACTCGGGAGGCATAACTACAGTAGAATGTTCAATTAAAAGCGTTGAGTCATCAGGGCTTAATGAATAATCATTCATGCCGCCTAAATCAGTTAGAGCACTAAACTTACCTGATTTAATATCTACTTGATAAATTTCATAAATACCAGGGTGCTTTTTATTGGCTTTAAACACAAATCGTGATTTGTCTTGGGTTAAGCTCACATCGCTAATTTCGAACTGGCCGCGCGTTAATTGTTTCGCTTTACCTTTTAAACTTTTGCTATAAAGGTGCGAGTATCCCGTTTCTTCTGAAAGGTAATAAAGCGTATGTTCACCTTTTAACCAACCAAACTCATTAAAATTCCAGTTTATCCATGCATCATCGTGTAAACGATGCTGTGACTCTAACTTGTTTTCCATTAAATTAACGGTGGTTAACCAGCGGTCTTTGTTGTCCCAAGCCTCTAAAAGAACAGCAACTTGTTTCCCGTTTTCATGCCATTTAATGGGTGAGTTTGCTTGCATAACATGAATATTACGTTCAGATTTTGTTGACTCGTAAATCTTGCCTTCACGTTTAAAATTTTCAGCCTTTACACTGGCTAAGACATCTTCATCAGAACCCGGTAAAACATTGTATGATAGTGGGAATTTTTGACCGGACTTTAGATCAAGTAAAAAGAGTTCATCATGATATTGACGATTATCAGCAACACGATGACGGACATCTTTCGATTTTACATGGCCGTCATCTGCAATATAATTTGGCATTATATCGCTATCAGCCCGACTTGATTTACTATCACTTATACTAACAATAAGTTTGTCGCCATTGGGCGATAAGCTTGCGTGGTTAACACGTTTACCTGCACCGAAGTAAAAATCACTTTTGGTCAGTGTTGAATTTTGCGCTTTTAGCTTTTCTTTTTGATCTTCTCTTAGTTTATTATTTCGCTTTTGCAAAGCCACATAAGCGATTAAGTCGTTCTGCTCGTTGGCAATATAACTTTCATCACTTTTTGCATCTTTGGGATCAGCTTTTAATTGCAAATTAGCTAATTCAATAATTCTATTGTTAGATAAATCATGTTCAAAAATCTTATTAGCGACACGATAAGCAACATTGCCATTATTTAAAAACATCGCTGAATGTTCATAAGCAGAAGTATAGGTAAGTTGTTGAACATTTAAATTAGCGAGTTCTTTTACAAAAACGTTACCTTCGAAGGTATAAATCTCATGCGTATTAGCCTTATTTCGTAGTGCATAAATGTCGCTGGCAATATGCATTTCAGCTAATTTAACTTTTTCGGCATCTTTACTTGAAGTGCCTTGACGGTATAAATCTTTTAAAGGGCTACCTTCACGTTTTTGTTGATAGAAAACAGTTTGATTATCATCTCCCCAATACCAACGCTGTGGTGAACGTCCCATCCAATCAGGATCAGACATGATTTGCTCTAAACTGATCTTAATATCTCCATTTGATGATAATGACTCAACTAACGGCGTGATTTTTTCAGCGACAGCAGTTAACTTTACTTCTTTGGAGATTGAAACAGATTTACTCTTGGTATAATTGTCATTTGAGACTGTTTCAGCTGATTGGTCAGCCGTCGTAGTTACACAGGCAACTAAGGACAAACTTATCGCCGCCGTTAATATTTTTATTTTCATAGGTAAGAGACTTATTTTAATGGTGAATTTTGATAGTAGAGATCAGTTAACTAGTTATACTTAACCCACTTAATTTATACAATCAAATAGTAAATTTAACTTGTTGCAATGTGTAATCTTATGCGACCAACAGCCATGAAATTGCGCTACAATGAAGCTATACTTCGTAATAAATTCTCTTAGGCGATTAAGCCTACACTTAAAGCCATAATTTGCTATAATCGCGCGCCTCGTCTCATACATAAAAAGTAGACTGCATGTATTGATCGAGGACAATAAAATTTTATTAATAGATTCTTAGGCTAATTATGATCACACAAGTAAAAACATCTTTGTTCGAATACCCAAAATATTGGGCTGAATGCTATGGAACAGCGCCGTTTTTACCCATGTCTCGCAGTGAGATGGATGTGTTAGGTTGGGATTCTTGCGATATTATTTTAGTAACGGGCGATGCTTATGTTGATCATCCAAGTTTTGGTATGGCAATTATTGGCAGAATGCTGGAATCTCAAGGATTTCGTGTCGGTATTATTGCGCAACCTGCATGGGATACAAAAGATGCGTTTATGGCGTTAGGTCAACCTAATCTATTTTTTGGTGTTACTGCCGGAAATATGGATTCAATGATCAACCGTTATACCGCTGAACGCAGAATGCGCCATGATGATGCTTACACGCCAAATGATGAAGGTGGCAAACGTCCAGATAGAGCAGTAACAGCTTATACTCAACGCTGTAAACAAGCTTATAAAGGTGTACCGGTAATTATTGGCGGTATAGAAGCAAGCTTACGACGTATTGCCCATTATGATTACTGGACAGACAAAGTTCGTCAATCCGTACTTTTTGATTCAAAAGCCGACCTTCTCGTATACGGTAATGCTGAACGTCCATTAATTGAAATCGCTCACCGTATAGCAAATGGTGAGGAAGTTAAAAATATCACAGATGTTCGAGGTAGTGCCTTTTTAGCAAACCAAGTGTTACCGAACTGGAAAGGTATTGATTCAAGATCAATTGATAAGCCAGGAAAAATAGATCCTATTATCAGTCCTTATCAAGAAATAACATCTACTGATTGCTCTGAAAATAGCGCAGCGGCGGATGCAGCTTCTGCAAACACTGACACTGATATTACTAAGACAGCTCAAGTCATTGAACTCTCTCCACATAGAGCGGATAAGCATAGGAATAAATCTTGGGCTGATAAGAAGAAGCCATGGGAAACCACCTATATAAACTTACCTACTTTCGAACAAGTACGTGATAACAAAGTATTGTACGCTCATGCTTCACGTATATTTCATCAGGAAGTAAATCCTACTTCTGCTAAACCAATTGTGCAACGTCATGGCAGTAGACTTATTTGGTTGAACCCGCCTGCAACACCATTAACAGAAAGTGAAATGGATGGTGTTTTCGGTTTACCTTATGCTCGAGTACCACACCCTAGCTACGGTGATGCAAAAATTCCAGCATATGACATGATCAAAACTTCCGTTAATATAATGCGTGGTTGTTTTGGTGGTTGTACTTTTTGTTCTATTACAGAACATGAAGGCAGAATTATTCAAAGTCGTTCGCAAGAATCAATATTGAATGAAATAAAAGATATTCAGCTGAAAGTTCCGGGCTTTACCGGTGTTATATCCGATCTAGGCGGTCCAACCGCAAATATGTATCAGCTAAATTGTAAAAGCGAAAAAGCAGAAGCTACCTGTCGTAAACCGTCTTGTGTTTGGCCAACAATATGTGGTCATTTAGATACGGATCATACTCCAACCATCGAACTATACCGTGCAGCAAGAAAACTCCCAGGTATTAAAAAAGTATTAATAGCATCAGGTGTTAGATACGACTTGGCCATTCAGGATCCAGAATATGTCAAAGAGTTAGCCACTCATCACGTGGGCGGGTATTTAAAAATAGCACCAGAACACACTGAGGAAGGTCCTTTAAATAGCATGATGAAGCCTGGTATGGGTAGCTATGATAAATTTAAAGAAATGTTTGATCATTACTCTAAGTTAGCAGGTAAAAAACAGTATTTAATTCCATATTTCATCTCTGCACATCCAGGCACTACAGATCGAGACATGGTGAATTTAGCACTTTGGTTAAAAAGTAATGACTTTAAACTTGACCAAGTACAAAACTTTTACCCATCACCTTTAGCCAATGCTACAACCCTTTACCATACCGAAATAGATTCATTACGTAACGTAAATAAAAATAGCAAGACTGTTGTCGTACCCAAGGGCACTATTCAACGTCGTTTGCATAAAGCCATTTTACGTTATCATGATCCGGCTAATTGGCCGATGCTTCGTCAAGCTTTTACTAAAATGGGCTTAGGAAAGACGCTTATTGGTTCTAAAGCAGGTTGTCTTGTTCCCAACGAAACCCGTGGCGAGAAAGAACAGCAGCATTATAAAAATAATGGTAAAGGAAAAAATAACGCAAAAGGTAATAAAACGACTTTTGGGAAGAAACCCGTAGTGGCTAAAACAGGTTATGGTAAAAAGCCATCATCTAGTGCCCCTGCTGGTAAAGGTAAGCAAGGCTTAACACGCTTCTCTGAAAATCAATTTGATGATAGAAAGCCAAAAAAACCTTTTGGTAAAAAGAAAAAATAGCCAGTTATTAGCAATAAACAACCATACTTAATGAGCCGTATGGTTGTTTATAAATGAAAAATATAATTAACTAATTACCGCTCGCGTTTTCCAAATAACTTCACCTTCTCTCTGAAAATATGCACTGTTATTTATCACAGCTAAAGATTAATTAAGCCAATGGAAATACCTAAGTTACTCGATATTTGTATAAAATATAGTTTCGGCCTAAAAGGTTATTTTAGAAAAACTTAATCATTTAACGAATTCCACAAGACACCGTTTTAACAAATTCATGGTATGGTATAAACTTATTATGTTGTTGATTTGCAGAATTTTAATTAACATATACTGATAAAAACAAAAATAACAACTTATCGTGAGCATCATAAAAATCACTAGAGCCCCCTACTCCTTTATTATTTTCCGAAGATTTAGTTCTAAAGACAGTAGTTTTATATTAAATGCTGTTGAGGTAACTTCATGTCGACGTTAATGCAAAATTTACACGTAATAGGAGCATTTAATGGCGTTTTACTTGCGGTATTACTTATATTTGGTGCTAACACATCGACAGCTAGCAGAATATTGGGAATGTGGTGCCTGTTTTTAGGCTTATACTTTTTAGGTCCATTTATATACCTTGAGCAAGAGTTAAATGCTTTTTCTCCTTTGCTCGGCCTACACAAGTTCTTGCCTGCCAGCTTTGGTGCTTTTTTATATTTATATTGCCGACATGCTATCATCGAGCATCCCGTTAAACTTAAAGACCTTTGGCACTTTTCACCTTTCTTACTTTGTTATCTGCTAAACATTGAACTCTACTTATCACCACCTGAAGTGAAACTTGATGCTTTATTGAATGGTCCTAAAAACTTGACCCCAATAATTATTGCTCAAGTCATTTTGACCTTACAAGCCTTTATATATCTTGGTTTTAGTATGGTCATGGTTAGGCGTTATCAAAACCAAGCAGAATATACGCTATCAAATTATAATCCAGAAGTATTCTCTTGGCTGTGGAAGTTATTAATATTAAATTTACTTATTTGGAGTATTAAAGGGCTCTCTAGTATCGCTGGACATAACGCGATTTATGCTGAGATATCAGACTGCCTCATTGTGTTATTTATCTATAGTATTGCGATGGCACAATGGCGTAATCATAATTTATTTAAAATAGATCAATTAAAGGTAAAGACTGATGAAAGAAACAAAGATAATAAGACTTATTTAACTCAGTTCATAGTCACGAAATTGAAAGATGGTTCTATGGAGACATGCTCAAAAAATGAAAACTTGTCTGCCGACAGTACATCAGCTGAAAACTCGGGTGCGTTAGATCCTAGTATAAGAAGTAGTTTGTTAGAGGTTGTCAGGGAACATATGAAAGCCCATAAAACGTATTTAGATAATCAGTTAACGTTAATTCGTTTGGCTGAAGCTGTGAATATAAGTACTCATCATTTGTCGGAAGTGTTGAATCAACATGGAGGAAAAAATTTCTACCAGTTCGTTAATGAATATCGTATTAATTACATTTGTGAACAGCTTAAAGTAGACAGAGATATCAAAATTCTAGACCTTGCTATGAGCGCAGGTTTCTCTTCTAAAAGTACCTTTAATGCTGTTTTTAAACAATTTATGCAACTAACGCCAAGTCAATATCGTAAACAGTTAGCGATAAAATAATAATATCGTCTTTTAAATAGGTGCGATTCGTACGAATTGCACGTCCAACTCATACCATTCATACGTATTCCCCATCAATATTTGTTTTAATCCCCCTCCTAAAGCAATGAGTCTAGTTGTGCTATTTAGTGCGCTAAATCATTACATAAAGCAGTAAACAATATACAGATCAGGAGTACAGAGCATCATGTTTAAGCAACTCAGTTCATTAAGTTTTCCGTGGAAATCTAGTCAACTTAACATAAATACATATAGTCGTTTTTTTGGTATTGCATTAATCTTTTCCTTATATACAAACGTAGCTTTTGCCTCTATGGATACCGCAATTCATGCGTATCAAAGTAATGACTATGGGTTAGCAAAAAAACAGTTGTTAAAAGAACTTTCATCAAATGCAGACATAGAGCGAGTCCATCATTACCTTGGAAGGATCGCATATTTGCAAGGTGAATTTGAACAAGCAGAAACATACTTTACTCGGGCAATTGAATTGGATGCTAATCATTCAGACAATTTCTATTGGCTAGCGGTGACCCTTTCAGGACAGTTTTCTACGGTGAGTATTTTTAGCACCTTTTCATTGGTTGACCGTTTTCTTAACGCAGCAAAGCAAGCGGTAATTTTAGACCCAAATTCGTTGTTAGCTCACGAAGGATTATTAAAGTTCTATGTAAGTGCACCCAGTATTTTAGGTGGGAGTATTAAATTGGCAAAAAAACAGGCAAAAATAATAGGTAGGTTAGATGTTGCTGCGGGCCATTATGCTCTAGGTCGAATTCATTACCAAGAAGAAGAATATAAACAAGCAGAACAACAAATACGTTTAGCTTTAGCGTTAAAGCCACAACGAATAAGATACAACTTTGGCTTAGGCTTATTACTGAGCGTTACAGAACGAGACATTGAAGCAATTGAGATTTTTTCTAGCATAGCTAAGCTGCGACCTATTGACCCTTTTGAGCGCATTAATATTTGGCTATCTATGGATAAGACAGGGTACATATCGGCTGAATCAGGAAAAAAACTTGCGTTAGGTGAAGAGGCAATTAAGCACTATTTACATCGTAATGTTTTGAACCCAAAGTTAAGTACAACACATTGGGCTAAGAGCCGGTTAGCGACTATTTATCAGCACCGAGGTAAAAATGCACAAGCAGTGCAATTACTGAATGAAATACTCGTTAATAAACCCAGTAATAAACTTAAAAAACACATCAAAAAGCAACTCATAAAACTTAAATCTGAAACCTTTTAGACCTTGTACTATTAACGGTTAAATACTTTTTGTAGTGATTCAATTTACTTAAATCAAACATAAATACTGCCTGAATATGTGCAGGTATATCTTAATGAGGAAAATTTAATGAACACAGTACTAACGCCAGATCTATTATTTAATTGGGCTGGGCAAGCGGCGTTCTATGGCTGGATGATCCTGATATTTTTACCCCGTATAAACGCGTTTCTTTTTATCCCTAAATATATAATCCCTATAGCTATAGGTTTGCTTTACGGTGGTTTGATGTTATCGCATTATTCAAACAGTGAGGGTGGTTTTGGTTCTCTTGATGATGTTCGAAACCTATTTATGAATGACTATATATTACTCGCTGGTTGGATTCACTATCTAGCTTTTGATTTATTTATAGGTGCTTGGATCGCAAAACGATCTGATTATATCGGTATATCTCGCCTCATTCAGGCACCAATTTTAGTAGCAACCTATATGTTCGGCCCTATAGGATTAGTACTATTTATGTTCATTAAAGTCATGTTTATGCAAAAAGTTTTCATTCAAGGACAGGAGAAAAAATATGCTAGCTAAATTATTCAATAACAATAATATGCAGTTCCCTAAATTAATTCTTGGCTTAAGTAATAGACTGGATAACGATTATGTAACTCGTGTACTATTGTTTAGTTTTTTATTTCTATGTGCAATGGCGATCGTCTTAATACCGGGTTACTATTTTGATGACAGAGTACTGAATAACTACCCTATTTGGGCAAAGCCTATAAAATTTAGCATCGCTTTAGCTATGCATTTTCTCACCTTAACTATTCTTGCGCAGCAACTAAAGCTTAATCGACGCACCGGCCTGTTATTAACATTTTTTGTTTATATGTCAGTAATCTCAATGATCTTTGAACAAGGTTACATCACTATACAAGCGGCAAGAGGACACCATTCTCATTTTAATTTAGATACACCTTTTGAAGCATTAATGTTTAACTTCATGGGAATAGGAGCGGTAAACTTGATTTTAGTGTCTTTTGTCTTAGGTATATTGATATGGAAATATGGTAAAAAGGATAGTACTGGGTTGCGTCTTGGTTCTATACTTGGATTAACATTAGGATCGTTGTTAACGTTAATTTATGCCATGACAATGGGAAACTCACCTTCTCATTTAGTTGGTGAAGCTATTAATAATAGTAAAGTTCCAATTCTTGGTTGGTCACGTGAAGTTGGTGACTTACGTATCCCTCACTTTATAGCTACTCACATGATGCAAGTACTACCATTATTAGGCTTTATTTTAGATAAATATAAGTTTGCACCCAAGATTATTGTTGTAATTTCTACGTTGATGATGGTGGGGATGAGTGCATTGTTTTTCAATTGGGCATTACTTGGTAAGTCTATATTCTGATTATAATACTTTGCTACTTAAAGTCAGACAGCAAAAAGTATCATGCATTTAGATAGTGCTTGTAACGTATAAAGATATACTCATGTCGAAACATCAGGTTTGGGCATGGAACGATCAATTAGGCTGCTAACAATACACTACTGACGTACAAGGATGCGCTAATGCCTTGGGTATAGGATGCAAAGGAAAGGTCTCACATAAATCACGCGACCATTGGCGCTACTCCTTTTGGTTATCAATTTACATGAACCTTTAAAAATACCAAACAGAAAAAAGCCCGATGCTTTCGCATCGGGCTTGACGTGCATGAATGCACAAATGCCTTTGGTGCAGGATGTACTTGAAAGGTCTCACATGGCCTTGACTTAACATCAGTAACACGACCATTGGCGCAACTGCTTTTTGCTAGTAATTTATATGAAATTTTATAAATTCCAGACAGCAAAAAGCCCGACTCTTTCGAATCGGGCTTCTCTAATAGGCGCCTAGCAATGTCCTACTCTCACATGGGAACTCCCACACTACCATCGGCGCTACTGCGTTTCACTTCTGAGTTCGGAATGGGATCAGGTGGTGCCACAGTGCTATTGTCGCTAGACAAAAACGTTTTGTACAGGATGTACTTATGTCGCAATGCCATGGATGGCAAGGAGCGACGATATCCTATACATTAATCAATCTTGGAATTCTGATATAAAACAAAAGTTTTCTTATTCAAGGCATTTTCGTGCGTGATTGCTTTTCAGCAGTGTCAAACTTCATACAAAACCACTTAGGTGTTGTATGGTTAAGCCTCACGGGCAATTAGTATCAGTTAGCTCAAGACCTCGCAGTCCTTACACACCTGACCTATCAACGTTGTAGTCTCCAACGACCCTTTAGGGAGCTTAAAGCTCCAGTGAGAACTCATCTCAAAGCCTGCTTCCCGCTTAGATGCTTTCAGCGGTTATCAGTTCCGAACGTAGCTACCGGGCAATGCTATTGGCATAACAACCCGAACACCAGCGGTTCGTCCACTCCGGTCCTCTCGTACTAGGAGCAGCCCTCTTCAATTCTCAAACGCCCACGGCAGATAGGGACCGAACTGTCTCACGACGTTCTAAACCCAGCTCGCGTACCACTTTAAATGGCGAACAGCCATACCCTTGGGACCGACTTCAGCCCCAGGATGTGATGAGCCGACATCGAGGTGCCAAACACCGCCGTCGATATGAACTCTTGGGCGGTATCAGCCTGTTATCCCCGG
>JABSOZ010000008.1 GCA_013215295.1 Colwellia sp. | reverse complement strand
CATGCATATCAATCATTTCAAGCGCCTTACCGCCACCGAGAGCTACACACGTTAGCGGATCGTCAGCAACCACTACAGGGATCCCTGTTTCTTCCATTAATAAACGATCTAAATCTCTTAACAACGCACCGCCGCCTGTAAGCACCATGCCGCGCTCTGAGATATCAGACGCTAATTCTGGAGGAGCTTGTTCTAAAGCAACCATAATTGCACTTACAATACCGGTTAACGGCTCTTGTAAAGCTTCTAATATTTCATTACTGTTTAAAGTAAAGCTACGTGGCACACCTTCGGCTAAATTACGGCCGCGTACTTCAATTTCTAGTACGTCTTCACCTGGGTAGGCAGAACCAATTTCATGCTTGATACGTTCAGCGGTTGCTTCACCAATTAAACTACCAAAGTTTCGACGTACGTAGTTGATAATAGCATCATCAAACTTATCGCCACCGATTCGAACAGAAGAAGAATAAACCACACCATTCAATGAAATAATACCCACTTCAGTTGTTCCACCACCAATATCAACCACCATTGAACCGGTAGCTTCTGAAACTGGCATGCCTGCGCCTATAGCCGCAGCCATTGGTTCATCAATAAGAAAAACTTCTCTAGCGCCAGCACCTAGCGCAGATTCACGAATAGCACGACGTTCAACTTGGGTAGAACCACATGGAACACAAACAAGTACACGAGGGCTTGGACGTAAAAAATTATTACTATGCACTTGCTTAATAAAGTATTGAAGCATTTTTTCGGTAACAAAGAAGTTAGCAATAACACCATCTTTCATTGGACGAATTGCTTCAATATTACCCGGCGTTCTTCCAAGCATTTGCTTAGCAGCCATACCTACAGCCGCAACACTTTTTGAACCACCAGAACGGTCTTGACGAATGGCAACTACTGAAGGTTCGTTTAATACAATACCTTGGTCTTTTACATATATCAGGGTATTTGCGGTGCCTAAATCGATTGATAAATCATTAGAAAACATGCCGCGTAATTTTTTAAACATAAGATCAAAATATCCTAAAATGTTATGAAGGAGAGTTAATCCCCTTTGCTCTCAACAAAGCATTGAATTAATCAAATAGCGTTTGGTTGAATTTATTAATAATATATGGGCTAATCATACCTGAGTGTTGCAATTTTGTGTTGTTTGAATCATAAAAAACATCAAAAATAGTGCTTTTTTTTCAATTTTTTATCAATTTTTTATCAATTTTTTATCAAGCAGGTCTTAATCAAGACGTATGTTCAGTAAAAAAACACTAATTGCCGACTTCTCGCCATGAAATAATCCGGTCATTGCCCCGATAAACACCAAATGTGGCTGTTGCGTTTGCATCTTCGTCATGAACATTACTCACTTTACCTGTCCAGTTATACTGTAACCACAATGGCGTGGTGTACACAACTTTAATAGAGCCTCGATTACCGCCACTACTCAGTTTAATGTTTTTAAGTTGGCCGCCAGAAAAACCACCATCACTCCCACTGATTGAAAGATCACCAATGACTATGTCATCTGTGGCATCAGAAAATGACCAATTAGATGCAATACTTGAAATTTCGGAAAAATAATCATCCGTATTAAGTTCAAAAACCCCCGAGGTATTAAGAAATTCAACTTCAAAAGATTGCGCTAAGTCTGATGTTTCAGAGCCAAAACTGTTTTCAAGTACTAAGCGACCAAAACGCTGAAAGCCTTGGGTTGGTTGTACGGTTAGAGGGAGAGTAGTATCAACATTTATAGCTACACCATCAGAATCAGTAATACTATCAATGAATATATCGTAGCTAATCGTAAACTCAGATACTTCTGAATTGCTATCTTTGGTATAGGTAAATGTATCAGAAGAAGAAAAGATATAATCCATTAAGCCATTTGACAGCTTACTTATTACTCCATCAACAAATGTAGGCTCTACGACCATTTTAGTAATAGTATCAACGCCATTTTTAGTAGTATCTGCTGATGGAAATGTCCTGATAATGTCACTTTCTTCTAATTTTTGAAATGAGGTTTCGGTATAATTTTGTGTTGTTACCCCTAAAGCATTTTTTGCTGTAATGGTTAAAATAGGCGCATCTGAATAACCAAAGGATTGACCAATATAGGTAAAATCTGTAATGCCTGTAGTACCGGTGTTTTCAAATGTATTGTGTGTAATCGATACATCAAAGTAACTAGGATAAAAACGACCAACATCTAAAAAGCCCGAAGCATTAATCTCATTACCTAAGTAATCAGTATCTTTTATACTAATACTTATTACCCCTACTTCGCTGTAACCGGCAACGAGCTCTTTCTCCGTAGTACTTATCGTTTGCCAATTTTCATCCGCGGGCTCTGAAGCACGGATCACAGTCCCGTCAACGGTTAAATTACCTAAAACAGAAGAGCTTGATGAAGGTAAAACATGCCTAATCGCTAACTCTATAGCGGTTGATGACTGAGGCTGATAGTTTGGTGTTTCAGTGTCATCATTGCATTGACCACTAAAATTCAAATTAAAATCTTCTCCTGCAACCTGTTTTGGGTCACCAGAAGAAGTCGCATTATTTAAAAGTGTGCCGTCTTGATTTTTAGCGATGACAACCATTTTTGATGGATAAAAGTCTTTAGTGACCGTAGCACTAGATACGCCCGAGGAAACATTTTCACTGAGGGTAAAACTAAGGGTGCCTGCATCATCGTACTCAACAGGCAGGGTGGCTTCGCCGTTTGCATCAAACGTAATAGTTCGCGTTTGGATCTGGCCTGAAGTAGCCATACTTGTAGCGTCAAGCACCGGTAATTTTGTGCCTACTGCCGGGTTTGAATAACTAAAACTAAAATCTAAAGCTTGCCCACCCGTAAAAGCAGGTGCACAGCTAACCCCTGAATCACTCAACTTAACCGCTTTAATTTCAAAGTTCACACTTTCACAAGATGAAACATCTGATCCTGAGTTCACGTCAAGTAAAAAACCTGCATTAGCAAAGCTTATGTCACAACCTGTATCACTGCCGTTTTTGCAGGTATAAGTTTGATCTGAGCTTAGGGTGATCGTTTCGTCAACCAAATGATTAAAGCTCGTTGCTGTTTCACCTTCCACGGTAACGGTTGTTTTCAAAACTCCATTTGCAAATATTTGAACATCTGTTGATGTCGAAATGGTGTCAGTACATGCCTCATCACTACAGGCTTTTATGGTTAATGGCTCAGCTACACACGTTAAACCTTGAGCATCATGATTTATTTCGAAATGATGAATGGTTTCACAAGGGTGAGTTTCAGCAAAAATTGCAAGAATATCACTCTCAGACAAAGCGCCTTCATAGACGCGTACTTCATCTATACTGCCAGTAAAACGGTTATTTGATTCACCCGCATCAGTTTCACCGCCAATGGTGGCAACTCCGTTATCCGTACCCCAATTGCCAGAATAAGTATTGCTCGTTCCTCCACCCGTGATTATTTGTGGCACGCCATTAATATAGATTTGACGCGTCTTATTATTACTATCATGAACAGCGGTAACAAAAGTCCAAGTATTTGCAGTGATAGATGTCGTAGTATCAACACTTACAGGACTTACCCCACGTGAATAAAAGCGCAGTTTACCATTTCCGGGATCACCTAAGCTGAATGCATACCCGGTTTGATTAAACTCATCGTCAGCAAATATTCTGGAACCGCTATCAAGATTGCTAGGGTTAATCCAGGCGGTAATCGTGAAACTATCTTGCAGGTTTTCAAATGAATTTGGCAGGGAAATATAATTATCATTAAATGAGCCATAACGACAAGTACCGGGGTTATTTGATAAGGCGGGTAAAGCGCCATCAGTGGTTGCTCCATTAACCGCTATTGCATTAAAGTTACCGGTTTCGTCAATAACTTCATCAGCTACCCCACTGTATCCCGTTTCTTCAAAACGATATTCGACAAGCGGTGCAAAGTCACAAGTAACGGCATCACGGCTTGTTCCATCATAATTTTTTCCATTAAGTTCGTTATCATAAAGGCTATTTATTTCTGTAGTGGAAAGAACCTTATCAAAGATTTTAAATTCATCCATTAGACCTTCAAAGCTTTGTCCTGAATCAAACGACCCTCCAAAACTATCTTGTTCCTGCCCTATAACGATACCGGCTGAGTCTGGTACAGATAATTCTCCGCTGCCAACTCCCGTATCACAATCTTGAAATTGATCATCTACGTATAAACACACTTGGTCATTGGCACGCGTTATCAATATATGGTGCCACGTACCGTCAGTGATGGTTATATTTCCTTGTAGTGTTGTCCCCTCATCCTGCACTTTTACATAGACATCACTGTCATTTTTTAGGTATACCTCTAACTCATCATCACCGGTACTACTTCCTAATGCGTGCAGTATTTCTTGTTGACTATAGCTATTATCAGCGTTTACCCAAACAGATAACGTTAAATCATTAAGTCCATCAATAACGCCACTAGGAACAGTTAACCAATCATCATTACTTGTAGCAGAAAGGTCGAGTGAATTATTTACTTGCGCCTCAGCTGATGACTCATAAACACCATTGATACCTGCATTATAATTTCCGGTTTGATCGATAACTTCAAATCCTGATCCGGTATAGCTACATTCATCAAAACGATAATCTACGATCGGTTCAACGTCACAAATAACGGCATCACGGCTTGTACCATCATAATTTTTTCCATTATATTCGTTATCATAAAGGCTATTTATTTCTGCAGTGGAAAGAACCTTATCAAAGATTTTAAATTCATCCATTAGACCTTTAAAGCTTTGTCCAGAATCAAACGACCCTCCAAAACTATCTTGTTCCTGCCCTATGACGATACCGGCTGAGTCTGGTACAGATAGTTCTCCGCTGCCAACGCCTGTATCACAATCTTGAAATTGATCATCTACGTATAAACACACTTGGTCATTGGCACGCGTTATCAATATATGGTGCCACGTACCGTCAGTGATGGTTATATTTCCTTGAAGTGTTGTCCCCACATCCTGCACTTTTACATATACATCGCTGTCATTGCTTAGGTATACCTCTAACTCATCATCACCGGTACTACTGCCTAATGCATGAAGTATTTCTTGTTGACTATAGCTATTATCAGCGTTTACCCAAACAGATAACGTTAAATCATCAAGTCCATCAATAACGCCACTAGGAACAGTTAACCAATCATCATTACTTGTAGCAGAAAGATCGAGGGAGTTATTTACTTGAGACTCAGCTGCTGATGTATTAACGCCATTGATACCGGCATTATAATTTCCGGTTTGATCTATAACTTCAAATCCTGAGCCGGTATAGGTACATTCATCAAAACGATAATCAACAATCGGTAAAGATACAGATGCATTACTTTCACAAAAGCCACCAGAGCCTACTTCATCAACATCACTAGAAGTAAATGTATTGTCTTTGGCAGAAACTAAAGTTCCTCCAGCAGAAATCGATCCTTCATAATCAGAATTTTTTGCTAAACTAATATTTCCGCTAGCATAGATAAATGCATTGATGTTGGCATCCTTAGCTATAGAAATAGTACCATCAACAATAATCATGACATTCGCTGCAGAACCGCCACTATTGATGCTAGTATTCTTTGGAATAGTAATACTTCCATCAAAGTACAAGACCGCAGTACCTGAACCTGAAAATGATATAACATTGTTTTTTGCTAATCCCCAATCTGTATATTTAAAGCTCCCATCTACTAAATCATTGAGATTAAAGCTACCAGAAGAAGACAACGTTGGAAATGTCACAGATGTTGAAGAAGTAGAAGTTGGGCTACACGAATCTCCATTACAAAGATTTCCACTAGAAATGGCTGTTGCGCCTTTAGCTGAAAGGAAATTTGAACTAGAAAAAACTTCGGAGCACTGTGCAGCTTCAACACTAAAAATCCCAAAAACAAATAACAAAAGTGCAGTAAGGCAACGAAACAGCATTGGAAATGTCCTAGTGATCAAGAGAAGTATCTTCAATATACTATATTGTTACGCTTATGTATAAATGATCACAAGTAACAGCTTGTATTCATCGGGTTTATTCATTGAATTAACAGCAAAGTCTAACTTCCCCTCTCATTGGATAAATTTAAAACAATAAAAAGCCCCGCGATGGCGAGGCTGATTTGAATTTTATAAACTACGCAGTTACATTACTTAATTGCGCGTTTTCTCAACGATAAAGTGATTAGTGCAATTGCAAAAATCAATAGGGTAGATGGTTCAGGTACTTGAGCAATTCGAACATAGAATGTATCTTGTTGATCAAAAAAACCAATCGGAATGACATTCCAAACACTGCTTCTCAAATCGAAATTCGCCTCGATCATATCAATCTCAGTGTATAATGAATTCCAATAAAGTACTGAAGTAATTAAACTACCATCAGCGTTCTTAAACATATCTATTGTTAACGCAGTAAATAATAATTCTAAGTCAACACCTTCAATAAACATCCAATCTCGGCCAAATGCATCAGGAGCTTCTAACGTATTAGTTCCTAAACCAGAACCATTATTATAAGTTTGAACATTAACTGGGGAAGCCCATGTCCATTCATAACCTTCATATGAAATATACGTATCTTCAGCAAGTTCTGTCGTAATAAGACCTGCAGAAGCAGAGCTTGAAATTAGAAAAAATAAAGGGAAAATAAACTTTTTTATCAACTTAATCATTATTGACCTCGGTAAATGAAAAACAGCAACTAAACTATATAAACATATAAACATATAAAGCACAGTTCATACCAACAAGTAAATACACATTTAAAACAAGTACTTATTGACAAGATATTTTGTAGGAACTTAACAAGTGTAAAAATATCTTACACCTATATCCATTAATATTCACGATTTATCGCCAAACGCTTATTATTTACAAGCTTCTTGCCTCGACTTCTATCGTTCGAGAAGTTATCTCTGCGCCTACATTACACTGTCCTGTACTTGTTATTGTATAATATCGAGAGCTATCATGCAGAAAATCTACGCAAGCGTCTACTGCTAATATTATTTCGCAGCCCTCAAAACCAGAAATAGCACTAACGTCTGGAGGGATATTAGATATCGAGGCACAAGTTTGAATGGTGCCACCAAGAGGAAAAATTTGTGCTAATTGCCATTGGATCCCAGTTTGAGCGGTATTATATGCTCGTGTACCAAACACTTCAAATGCAACACTTTCTTGGCTTGAATCTAATGTTTTAACTAAAGCTGCTCCTAGTAATGACAACACTATTATAACAAAGATTGCGATTACTAAGGCACTGCCTGATTGTCGATTTGTTCTTTGTCCCAATCGCATTATGTATGGCCATTTAATAGTTTTATCGGAATTATTAAGGAACATTTGGCACCTGTATATTATTGTTAAAGGCTATTTTTTCCAAATTACGCCTAAAAATCAATTCAATAATGGCAATGGAGTTTCTAGAGAGAGCCGCTTCATGTGTTTTAAAAGGTACTTCCCCGTCAGAATAATCGAGGTACTCGGCCATTAATGCTCTGTTGATAGCTGTAGCTATTGGTAGGTTGCTACTTGAGTATTCATAATCTTGGTAGCGAAATAGCTGATCTCCCTCGATGCAGTAAGCGACCGATTGATCGATAAAAAACATACGTTGTGTAGGAGATTCGCCTTTAAAAACTATCTCATTAACCAATGTGACTGTCGATGGGCTATCTTTACTTCCTGATAGTGTAACTGAAGATATTTCTTCGATAACGCCAGAAGTTTTATTATATATATCGCTAGAGTTTAATGCATAAATAGAAATATAGTTAACCGTGCTTTCGAGCGCTCCTTTAGACATTAAAAATTGAACAGTATCACTAATAGGCTCTGGTGAAACAGGAATATCAAGATAAATTACACCTTGTGCTATTGGCGTAAACTCTAAACACTCTGCATTAGCACCAAGTGTTCTCAAACTATTAGGTAAGGCATTGCGTACTTCACGGTTTAATCGCTCAATAGCAAACCGTGCGCTTGAAATAACCTCTTCTCGGTCAGTAGCATTGGTGAAGCTTTCAACACCATAACGTATAAAAGTAGAAACACTCGTCGCCAAAATTCCAAGAATAACCATGACGGCCACAAGTTCGAGTAAGGTGAAGCCTTTTTGTTTCCCCTCAAAAGGTATCATTAAAAATTGGCCTTATATATAGAAAATACAAAATCAAACTCTTGTGGCGTACGTACGGTAACCGTTATTAACTTAGCCGTTGAATTATTTCCTGTACCACTGCCATCATAATTAGCGTCATTTATCACATCGACATTCATTGAAAATCCAATATATTGCGTTGAAATATCATTTCCTAATGAGTCTAGAATGGTGTCATCGAAATTAATTGCATCATAGTCATCAACATCATCATAAGTAACTCTAGTTTCGGCAATATCCACAAAAGTTGTTGAACAAATAACACCAGACTCGCCACATCGCGTAATACCACCAGCCATATCCGAGTTTTCATCAAAAGCTCTACCCAGTATTTCGTTAATCATTGATTGCCCTAATTCGGCAGCACGTATTTGATGAACTTGTTCTGCACTTTGTTTTGATAAGGGGTATATAAAGCTAGTAAATATAGTAAAAACGATCGATAACACTATAATACCGACGATCGTTTCAATTAAAGTGAAGCCATGTTGTATTTGGTAAGATATATATTTTTTAGAAGCAAATAGAAGTTTAGATTGCATGAATATAACCCTCGGGTTCAATCAAAATATCTAAAGGTTGCTCACCGGTAATCGTAATTTTAATAGCTTCATTGTCAGTAATCGGCTGAGGACGTCCCATCGAATCGAATGTAAATATTGTGCCTGTTGGGCTAAAACTTACTGTATCTTCACTCGAAATTTCAACTAATGTTGACCTTTGTTCCGATTGGTCAACAAAATCATGTGGCGCTTCGCAAGATACTTTACCCAATTGGCTACTTGTTAATGTGAAACATCCGTCAGTGCCTTGCTGCATAGCTCTTAATTGGATCAAACGAAGCTTTGAAATAACATCTGCTCGATAACCGAATTCTGAAAAGCCATTACTACTAAAAATTTTAGGTGCAACACTCACCGAAAGTATACCTAAAATAACAATAACAATAATTAGTTCTAATAATGTGAAACCCAAGTTCAGATCAATCTTTCGATTTTTTGAACTACTAATTAAGTTATTCAAGTTAATGCCCTCTGATTCAACCTACTTTAAATACAATCATTAACCGTTACTTTAGGGAGACCGGTCGGAGTTAACGTAGCAACATAATAAACGATACAGGGTGCAGACGTATTAAATGGTTCGTCTGTTTCATTTGAATAAACTACAAGCGTATCCGCACTGGTACCTATGGATTTATATAGGAAATTATTATCTATCTCAATCAAGCGTTGCCATTCACCTGCATCTGGTAATGGATATCCGTATAGAATATATAAATCGTCATTCCCTCCCACACCTTTACCATCGCCAATATCAATCGTTGATACAACTTCTTTTTGATTGCCTTTAACCAATGACTTACTATGCACCAATGCTATTGCGCTTTGCATACTGGCTTTAACACCATTCAAAACAGCTGTTTGTGCATCTGCTTTTAAATTTATAAATTTTGGCGCAACTGTTGCTGCCAAAATACCAAGAATGACAATGACAACAACAAGTTCTATTAAAGTAAATCCTTTTGACTTCATTCTACCTACCTTTAATATATTCAAGCTGAGTGCTAAAAGCGATTACAGCTAACGAATTAACGTCAAAGTATACTCAATAAATATACGGTATCGTCAAATTTAAAACTTATCGATCTTTAATTAAAGTGAAATAACTAAATACATGCTACAAAAAAGGAGAGCTTAGCTCTCCTGATAATAACAAATATTAAAAAATACTTAACAGCCAGTTACGACTAAAGTTATTACTGGTCTAGTATTCAATGCAGCAGAATCAGGGTATGAAATCTGGCATGTAGCTGCGGTTGTAGCTGTTGCATGTTGAATAAGTGTTGGAGAAGCATCTGTAACTACAAAATCTCCAGAGGCAGTAGAGTCGATATCAATCAAACCTAATATACCGATAGCTTTTAAAGCATCAACTCCTGTACCTGTAGTAAGACTTTCTGCTGCAGGATATCCATTTTCAAGTGCGTAAAATACTGAATCGATTTCAATCGTATCAGTACCTGATGCTTTACTATCAATCAATGCTTTTGCATGCATGATACTCACTGCACTTTCAAGACTGCCTTCAACACCTTTCATAACCGATGCTTTTGCATCACTTGTCAAATCTATAAACTTAGGTGCTGCTGTTGCAGCTAAAATGCCTAAAATAACAATAACAACGACTAATTCTATTAATGTAAAACCTGCTTGTTTTTGTAATGTTTTCATAATTAACCTTTTGTTTTAATTTTAAATTTAGTTTCAAATCATTCGAGTTTAAAAATTAGTTTGTCACTGCGATATTGATCTCTACACGACTGCTTGCTGGGTAATAAGTAAAGTTATTTCCTACATTTGCTACACCTGGATCTTCAAAATTTCCACTGGTATCTTTATCCAAGGTCTCTCTTAAATAGAAAATACAATGAGAGTCAGATAAATCGCCTGTTTCAGCAACAATATAATTTGTAGTGGTACTCGCATCACTGAACGTTTCTAATGTCGGAGGTTGTTGAAAAATATTATCCCAAATTTCTTTACAGTTGACCGCATCAAAGTCGGCACCTAAAGCTGTACCGTCTGTTAAGCCTGTTACGTAACCCGGTCGAATATCTGTGTCTTCTGTTGTTAGCACCAGATTCACACCATCATAAATTGTCGTGTTATTTGTGCCGTCATTAGTACGTCCTTCAGATTCCCACTGCGCTCTCGCTAAAGAAACACCTGTAGCAAAACCACCAGCCATACCTTCAATATTCGCTTGTTTAGCTTGTTCTGTTAAATCAATAAATTTAGGTATGGCTGTGACAGCCAAAAAACCTAGAATGACCACGACAATCACTAATTCAATCAGTGTAAAGCCTGTTTGCTTTTTCATAACAACCTCTTTTCGTTTGATCAGCTCATTTACTGAGACTATAAATTTATTCTAACAACGATTTACTAATAAAGTCACTCACTTAGTGGACTTTAGTAACATTTTTTAACATATAGGCAATAATTTCATTACTTTCTACTGGTGTACCTGTACTTTGCTCACTTTGCCATTGCTTGGATGATAGTCAAAATACTCGCCACTTGGTAAACCATATCGGCAAAGGTGACTTTTTTTCTTATTATTACGAGTATTTACATTAACCATTACGGCTGAAATAGGCTGCTTAATATAGAACATGGGTATTGCTAAAACCTGTTGCCAAATTATCTGGCAATCGTTTTGATTACTTATGCCATTAACTGCCGGAACATCTACCCATCCTGCCGCATTTACTTCAATACTCTTATTTTCCCCTTCACCATTTATAACCGTGCTTTCTTTAATTATGACCCAACGAGGCTTCTTGTCCATAAACCATTGTGCATGGATACCGTTCAATCTAGCAGAAAAGGTATGAGCTACTGAATCAAAACCTATTCGTGATAAATGATCTTCTTGTTTAAAGAAATAATAAATAAAAGTGGCCATGAATACCCCTACCATAACAAGTATGATCAAGTTTTCTGCCATCGACTTCCCTTTTTTAGCGCTCACCTGCTGCAATGTCATATTATTACTAATTTATTTCCCTTTAAAGGCCGACATCATGTCCCACATAGGTGTAAAGATACCTAATGCGAGTACCAATACCATACCCGCAACGATTGCGATCATGATGGGTTCAATTCTAGCCGTCAAGGTGCTGAGTTCATAATCTACTTCTCGCTCGTAGTAATCACCGACTTCTTCTAAAAGTTCATCTACACGGCCTGTTTCTTCACCTACCGCCACCATTTGTAAAACCAATGGAGTAAATAATTTACTGGCATTAGCTGAGCGTAATAAACTATCGCCACTCTCGATACCACCACGCATCGCTAAAATTTTATCCCGCATGTAGGTGTTATCAACAGCATCTGATACCAGCGTTAGTCCTGTAGTTAAAGGAACACCCGCTTTTAATACAATAGAAAAACTATGAGAAAAACGTGACAATATTGAGCGTTCAATAATGCTTCCTACAATAGGAAGTTTTGTCTTTAACCGGTCCCATAAATACAAACCACGATCAGTCTTTAAGTAATGCCTAAGACCAAAGAAAGCAAATACACTCGCCACTAACATATGCGGCCAATAGTTCAAAAAAAGGTTAGAACTCGCGATTAACAATTTTGTTGTTATGGGTAAATCAGCCCCTAATTTCGCGAACATATTTGCAAAAGTAGGAATAACAAAAATATTTAATATAACCATGGCAATAACAATCGCCCCCAAAACAAAGCTTGGGTAACGTAACGCAGCTTTGATACGTTTACGCGTATCTAGTTCACGTTCAAAATAACTGGCAAGTTTTATAAATGAACCATCGAGTTGCCCGGTATTTTCACCTACATGGACTAATGAAATAAAGAGTGGCGAGAAAATTTTAGGGTGTTTATTCAATGCCGTTGAAAGTGCGTACCCCCCTTCTAATTGACTGGCGATATCCGTTAAAGCAGCTCTTAATTTAGGTGATGTGCTTGACTCCGCCATGCCATTGATTGCACGCAATATAGGTACACCAGAACGAACAAGTGCATACATTTGTCGACAAAAAACAATTATTTCATCTAACGTTATAACGGCAAAACCAAGTAATTCACCAATATCAATATTCGCTAAATCAGTTGCACCGCTTGGCTTACCTTTAGATTCATTAATTGATATCGGTATAATTCCTTGCCGCGACAATTGCTCAGCAACCGCATTAGCGTTTGCTGCTTCTATTGTTCCTTTAACTTGAGAACCGCTAACACTTCTGCCAACGTAATTAAATGCCGCCATAATAAACTCTACTTTTAGCCTTGAACATCAATAGTATCAACTAAACGAAGTACTTCTTCCACGCTAATAACACCTTGTTTAGCATAATCAAATGCAGCTTGCGCTAATGGGGTAAATGATGGATTTGCTTTCGCTAATTGAGTAAACGCTTCAGCATCATCTCGCTTAAGTGCCGCCATCATCGGCTCATTCATTTCTAAAAGCTCGAAAACACCAATACGACCTTTATATCCAGTGTATTGACATGACTGACAGCCGCGACCTTTTTTATAGGTAACCGTTTTAGCTTGTTCACCAGCAAGATGTGTAAGCCACATCATTTCTTGTGCATCTGGGGTGTGTTCTTCACCACAGTGCTCACATATTTTACGTACTAATCGTTGTGCAATTACCGCACGTAATGAGCTACCAACAAGGAAACCTGCCGCGCCCATGTCAATTAAACGTAAAGCACTGGTAATAGCATCATTGGTATGCAAAGTAGATAAGACTAAGTGACCGGTTAATGCACCTCGTAGACCAATTTCTACTGTTTCATGGTCACGCATTTCGCCCACCATGATGATATCGGGATCTTGTCTTAATGCTGCACGAAGGACTGTTGAAAAGTTTAAATCGATTTTAGGTGCCACCTGAACCTGATTTATGCGAGGTAAACGGTACTCAACCGGATCTTCTACCGTAATGATTTTTTTAGAAGATTGATTAAGTTCACTCAACGCACCATATAAGGTGGTAGTTTTACCGCTACCTGTTGGCCCTGTCACTAGCACCATACCGTGTGGCCTTGTAATTTGATGACGAACACGTGCAACTAGATCTGCAGGCATACCGGTTTGGTCAAGCGATAACAATCCAGCAGATTGATCGAGTAAACGCATTACGACTGACTCACCATGCTGTACTGGCATGGTAGACATACGGACATCAATATTATGACCGTTAATTTGTAGATTAAATCGGCCATCTTGAGGTAAGCGTTTTTCTGAGATATCTAAGCCTGCCATAAGCTTTAAACGTAATACCATGGCCGAAGCAATTTTATTTTCTTTTAATATGCTTTCTTGTAATACCCCATCAATACGCTGACGAATTCGTAATAAATTTTCATCGGGTTCGATATGAATATCAGACGCGCGCATTTGTACCGCATCTTCAAATACTGACTGTAATAATTTACCTACCGTTGCATCACCACTATCGTCTAAAAATGTTGACGATAAATTAAAATCAGTTGTTTGTTCATATTCTTCTTCTAACTGACTAGCAAATGATTCAATGTCTGCCGTACGTCGATATAATCCATCAAAAGCATCATAGAGTTGTGACTCCATGACTACGGCAAGATTTATTCTTTTAGGGGAAAGCATTTGTTCGAGCTGATCAAGACCACTTAAATCAGCAGGATCACTCATACCTAATAATACAGAGTCACCTTGATCTTCAATAATTAAAGCGCGTAGGCGTCGAGCATGAACTTCAGGAAGCAATAAGGCAACTTCACTAGGAATGCGACGTTGGCTAATATCTAAAAATGGCACATTAAGTTGCTGAGCTAAAAACTCCTGTAATTGACGCTCGCCTATATGGCCAAGCTCAATCAAGGTATCCCCTAATTTTCGTCCGGTAGATTTCTGACTATTTAGTGCCTGCATTAATTGTTCATTAGTAATGATATGTTCATGCACTAACAAATCGCCGAGGCGCATTTTTAATTTAGGTGCTGCCATAGTTATTCTCCCAACTCAATAATACGCTGACGGGCAAAAGTCTCAGCGCTTCCAGATAAGCCATTTTTATTTAATGCCATTTGATAGGCATTACTTGCTTGTTCAAATTCACTATTACTGTCGTGAGCGACAGCTAAACCTAACCACCAGCGAGCCGCGGAAGGATCGATGCTGACCAGAATTTGATATGCCTGTGCAGCAAAAGAAAACTCATTAAGTTGCTGAGCCGTTGTAGCTCGTAAACTCTGATATTCAACATTAACAACTTCGTTGACTCTCGGCATAGTGTTCAACGTCGAAAATGCCTGCTGTATCCTATTTTGCTGTAAATAGACCCGCGCCTTCATCAAGCGAAATTCGTTATCATTAGGCGATATGTAAATTCCTTGAGAAAGTAAATTCAAAGCATCTGAATAAGCTTGACGACCGAACCATAAAGCGGCCAATTGCTTTCTTGCACTTTTATGTTCAGGCATGACCAATAATACATCTTCAAATAGAGTTTCGGCTTGGGAGATATCATTATTATTAAGCGCTTGTTCTGCACGTATTAATTTTTGCTTAGCGAGTTCACGTGGACTTAATTGTTTGCGTGATATTTTTAACGTTGATTTTTTCACAGTAACAGGAATGGGCTCTGCTAACTCTTTTTGTTTATTTGAGTTATTCATCATTACGTTAATTGAGGCAGCAGATGTCTCAATTTGCTTTATAGTGTGGTCTCTAATAGCCCCAAGTGGTGCGATGCTTTCTGGAGTAGCTCTCCTGTGTTCTACTTGAACTATTGTATTTTGTTTCGAATGTTGACGACTTTGCTCATTATTTACAGCGCTATTTGTTAAGTCACGACTTTTTGATGTTTGCTCTGAGTCTTCATTCACAGCAGCACTGTGTTCCTCTTTTTTGACTACGGGTTTCTTTTCTAGCGTATTGGACATCTTCAACATTTGATTTTCAACATACATTTGCCAAACAAAAACCCCACCCACATTGAGCAAAATAATAACGACTAAACTGATAAAGATAATTTTTTTATTCGCTGATGGTGAAGAAACAGGTGCAGTAAAATCACGCGAATCTTGTTGTTCGACTTGACGTTGATCTAAATCCTTTAACATTTGGTTAATTACGCTCAAGCGCTCACTCCATAATTTTTCAATACAGTTACAATGATTACCGTAGTCATTAACACGCTTGCAATACCTACGTACCATTTAACGTTACTCGTTTGCATGGTTGCTTCAGTATCATTTACCGCTACAGATAAATGCTTTTTTGTTATTTGATATTGCCCTTGTCCATAACTTAACATCAACATTTTATGACAAAGCACATTAACTAAACGTGGTATGCCCTTACTGATTTTCGCCACCTTTTTCGATAAGGTATCACTAAATAACTCAGCCCCCTTGTAACCCGCTATTTTCATGCGATGTTGAATATAACGTTGTACTTCCTGTGCAGTCATTGATCGTAATTTATAAGAAAAGGTAATGCGTTGTTGTAGTTGTCTAAATCTTGTTGTTGCTAAACGTTCATCTAATTCTGGTTGAGCAAACAGAACGACTTGTAAAAGTTTACGTGTTTCAGTTTCTAAATTAGTGAATAAACGCAAAGCCTCTAGACTGTCTTCAGGTAACGCTTGTGCTTCGTCGAGTATCAGTACGACTGAATGACCTCCCGAGTGTAATTCCAATAATCGCTGTTGAATACGCTGAGTGAGTAATTGAACTGACATGCGTTGAGCTTGTTTTATCCCCAATTCCACTGCAACTGCTCGGCGCAGTTCATCAGGCTTCAAATATGGATTAGGAATATAAGCGGTAACAAAATGCTCTGGTATTTCATTAAGCAACTTTCGGCAAAGTAGTGTTTTTCCCGTACCTACTTCACCTGTAACCTTAATAAAACCTTCACCGGTTTTCAGTGCGGTTAACAATACCGCTAACGCTTCATTATGAGGCTCTAAACCAACATAAAATGCAGTATTTGGTGTTAACGTAAACGGAAGTTCCGTTAAACCAAAGTGGTAAAGGTACATAAATGTTGACTATTCTTCATTGCTATCAGGAACTGGTGCAGCTGTTGGCATAGGTTTCGGTGCAGTAGATTTAACTTTTTCACTTTGTGAAAAATCATCTTCTTCTGGAAACCATTGTTTTAACAGTGAACGAGCATCTTGTAACTGATTTTTCCAAGTATCTTGACCAACAACAATAGGCTTTAACATAATAACCAGTTCTTTTTTCTGCGTTGATTCACTTTTACTTTTAAATAACTCTCCAAGTAATGGAATATCACCTAAAAACGGCGTTTTTGATACCATCTCAACTTTTCGTGTTTCGATTAAGCCGCCAATGACAACAATCTCACCTGATTTAGCGCGAATGATAGTATCTGATTCTCGAACACTACTTTGTGCTAAAGGTAAGATAACCTCTTCGCCATCAAATTTGATCACTTTAACTTGTTCTTTTGTCAATGTAACAGAGGGGTGAACATGAAGAATAACTTCGCCATTTTCAGCAATTTGTGCAGTTACATCTAAAGCAATACCAGAGAAGAAAGGTGTCAAATCAATGTCTGGAGTCGTTGTAGTTGATGTGCCTGTGGTCGTTGTACTTGAGATATCAGTAACAAAATATTCATCTTGACCAACTTTTATTACCGCTTTTTGGTTATTAGTTGCGGTTATTCTTGGGCTTGAAAGTACTTGCACGTTACCTTGTGTTGAAAGTAAGTCAATCACACCCGTAAAGTCACTGTTATTAAACGCTAAGCTGCTCGTGCCTCCAATCGTACCTGAAATAATATTACCCGCAATACCGCCAGCCGTTGAAAAAGTTAAATCGCTACTGCCAATACTCCCCAGTACTTGATCCCACTTAATCCCTTGTTGATAATCATCATTAAGGGTAACTTCCATAATTTTTGCTTCAATGATAACTTGTCGTCGTAAACGCCTTTCTGTATCTTTAATAAATTTCTTAACCACTTTTATTTCTTCGGGTAAAGCCCTAACGGTTACTAAGCCTGCTTGCGGAGAAACAATAACAGAACGCCCTTGCTCTGAGCCAACAAGCAAAGTTAATGTTTCTTTTAATTCGGTCCAAAAATCAGATTCAGTTTCGGTGTAAATATTAACACTACCACTTCCTTGCTGATTATTTTGATTGTTATTATTTGAGCTGCTTGAACTGTTTGAATTATTTGAGTTGCTGTTAGAGTTATTACCACTATTTTGATTATTTTCTGACACACCACCAGAATTAATATTCATACTCGACATGCCTGAACGTTTTACGTACAAGTAATTAAGAGGAAAAGTTTCTGTGCGGATACCTGCAGGGTAAACTTGAACGACTTTACCTTTACGGCGAATTTCGTAACCGTAAACTTCTTCTACAACGTCTAGCACTTCATGCAGGGTACTATTTTTCAAATTTAAGGTAATTGTGCCCGTTACCTCTGGATGAACCACAACGCTATAAGGTGACTCATCAACTAAAGCGGCAAAAAATTCTTGTGCGCTAACATCACTCGCTGAAATTTCTAAACGTTTTTCTGCTAATAAACCTTGTCGAGCTTGGCTTATACTGCGCTGCATTAATTCTTGCTGAATAGCATTAGGAACATTTTTTAATGCTTTAGGTTTAGGTTTACTCGACTCTTTTATCGCCGCGTCTAAGGCACTAATTATTTCTGTTGGTTTATTTGGTGCCGTTTGACAGCCAAATAAAGCTAAAAGTAACGTGAAACAATAAAGTTTTGCTTGAGAATTTTTCATTTGATCATATCTTTTCATTTTGATTTAACCACAACACGAGAAAACACACGGAGCTTTAAGCGTTTTTCTGCTGAACGTAAGACCACGCTGGTGTTATTCACCGCTACTAATTCATACTGACGAATAAAGTCACCTACTTTTAACACTTGACCATTAATAACAGCCGTATGCACTTCGAAACCATGAATAATACTTTCTAATACTAATTCTGCTTTCGTCGATGCTTCGGCCTTACTAATTGATGAAAAACCACCAGCCGACAAAGGTTTTGTAGGATCATTATTTTGTGCACTCACTGAAAATGTCATCAACATAATTATGAAATATAAACTGTTTAACGTTATATTTTTAAACACCGATAAACTCCCGTTTAGTACTCAAACTATACATTTCTATTTCTAACTCACTTACCGGATATTCTTTAAGCTGGTAATTAAACTCTTGCCAAAAAAACTTCCACGATAATGCTTCAAGTTGTATTAAATAATCACGTAATTGAAAATAACTACCGCTAAGTTTAATTTTTATTGCATGGCGATAAAGCACTACTTCTTGGTGATTACTATCTACGTCAGTTGTTTTATTACCGTCATCTTTAACGACAGGTGTAGAATTAGGGAAAGTTATAGGCTCTGCAGCAATGACTTGAAATGACTGCAATGACACACCTTTTTGAGTTTTTAGCAATTGCATTAACGCATGACGCATCTGCACAGGACCTATCAAATCAGAGGTCAGTTGTAATAAATTTACATCAACTTTTTTTAATCTTTCTTTATATTGTGAAATTTGCTTATTCAGTTCTGAATTAGGATCTTTTGATAAACCGCCTTCAAGTACCGATATAGAATCTTTAGCTCTACGATTATCATTAGTCATTTGCGTAATCTGTTTTTCAAACTTTTCGATTTTTGACGCGTTATCATCAATAAAAAAAGCATGAATAATAAAAACAATTGCAATGAGTCCAGTAAACAACACCATATATTGCTCACGTGGTGTGATAACTAAATATTTTTCACAGTACGCTTGCCATTGACTATTCATCAGCGCTCCCTGCACTTGCTTTAGAGCTCACTAAGAATTCAGTAAGTTTCTCTTCATTTTCGTTGAGTGAAAAATTTACAAATGATTTACCTGACAAAAACTTTGATGTCTCAAATTTGGCCAACCATGCAGGAACAGCTTCTGGGGTTCGAGCTAAACCAGAAAAAGTTAAATCTTGATAAGTAATATTTACATTCCGCAAACTAATATCTTTATGATGCATCATTGATAATTCAGTCATTGCTGAAGCAAAGCCTGCAACCGAAGTATGGGTTGGATCTGTTAACTCACCCAGCAATACATTTTTATTTTTCAAAAAACTTTTTAACAGAGCTAGTTCTTCAATAACTTTTGAGCTAGCACGATTATTTTTCACTTTATCTTGTAATTGAGCAAGTAACTTAGTTTGTTTCTTTTTTGCTTGAGATAGCTCTAAGTGCTTGGCGCTTAATGTTGATACTTGATATTGGTTCAGAAAGGCCCAAGATAACATGAATAAAAACACTACAGACCAAAGCGTAACAACTCTAGGTAAAGTCACCAATGCCTGTTTAGGTAATAAATCTGCTTGGAGTAAATTAATTGAATTTTTTGCCATTAGCTGATTGGCTCCATATTATTCAACTGTGTCGCGCCAATATTTACGGCAAATTCTCGATGATTATTAAAGCCTTCAGGCATAGTCAGTAAATTTACAGCCACGTTAGTATTTTCGGCCAACTTACGTGCTAATACAGCTTCATTGGCCATAGGGACAATAACTTCAATTGTGCGTATCGGCGCTTGCTTCAATTGACGTTCAAAATAATCGGTTGAACGTTGAATTTCTAGATTCAAATTATCAATAATACCAAAAGACAACTCTTCTTCTGTTTTTGTCGCTATTTGAGAAAAACCACGTAAGCGACGCGAGAAAAACACTTTCCCCTGCTTAACAATTAACAAAATAATTTCTTCATTAGGTTGCTGACAAACCATTAAACAGGCATCGTTTTGTACCTTAAATAAACTAGCAAAAGCAAACTCTTCAGTAGTTATCGATTTTAATGTCAGTCCATCATGGTTAAGTGGTTCTATAAAAGTTAATAATTCTTTTTTAGAAGCACAGACAACGTTTAGTTTCTCATTTCCGCCAGCAAGGGTTGGACCATCAAAATAATCAAGTATCATATCCTCTGGAGAATAATTGACTAAATCTTTAATTTGCCATTTTAATGCGGCATTTAATTCACTTTCGGGAATATTAGGCTTATCAACTTGTACTATTTGCGTTTGCGATGATGCTAAAACCAGATGACACTGGCCATGAAGTTGATATTTCTCTTGTTGAATTTTAATTTGTTGAGGATGTGCAGCTAAGGGAGAATTAATCTGTTGAAACTGTGGTTCTCCTTGTTCTGGAGAAGAAAAAAAGGCAAACGACTGTAGGCGTAGACTCACGCCTAACAAATCTTTAGACTCTACTTTTGAGAAAATATTATTTATTTTTTTAATAAGTGACATTTATCAATATTATTATTTGTAGTTATATGCCTTAATTTCATTATCCTCTATTCCATTGAAGGCGCAAGTTTTTTTATTGAGTAGTTATATTTAAGTAAAGAAAAACATTACCTTTTATGCAAACACAATCTACATTAGAAAGAATTTTTCATCCCATTTTTGAAAATAATAATCTCATCGTTTCAGTAAAACGTGACGATAACATTCATCCGATAATTTCAGGCAATAAATGGCGTAAATTGAAATTCAATTTACGTTTCGCAAAAGAAAATAATTACACTGGCATTATAAGTTTTGGTGGCAGCTTCTCTAATCATATTCATGCATTAGCCTTTGCTTGCCAACAACAAGGTTTAAAAAGTATTGGCATTATTCGTGGTGAATCAGACTACGCCAGCAATTACACGTTAACGATGGCGCAACAATGGGGTATGACACTCAACTTTGTTGATAGAAAAACTTATCGTTTACGAGAAGACACTGATTACCTCGAGAACTTACAGCAAAAGTACCCTGATTATTTGCTTGTTCCCGAGGGTGGCAGTAACAAATTAGCGCTAGCTGGAGTAGGTGAAATAATTACCGAATTAAATCAACAATGCGAGTTTGATACTTTATTAACGCCAGTGGGTAGCGGCGGAACTTTAGCAGGATTGATACAAGCCGATAATAACCAGCATCAACTTCTTGGCATATCCGTATTAAAGCAAGACGGTTACTTAACAGAGCAAGTGAATCACTTACTTAGCGAGGAGCAGCATTTTTATAACTGGCAAATATTGTCAGCGTTTCATCGTGGTGGTTATGCAAAGTTTAGTAAAGAAGATGAGCAGCGAATAGTCAGTTTCAACCTGCAAACAGGGTTTGTTTTTGAACCCGTATACTCAGGAAAAATGCTGCTCGCTTTTCTGGATTTAATTGAGCAAGGTTACTTTTCTAAGGGGCAACGAATTGTTCTCTTACATACCGGCGGTTTGCAAGGAATTGGCGGCATGCTTGAACGAAAGTTACTGGATGGTAATGTTTGGTCAGTCCCTACCTTAAAATAGCGTAGATTAACTATTTATCATCCTGCATTCAATATGAATAACTTCACGTTTTTAAGATAAAAAAATACCGCTATTTCAATGAAGAAATAACGGTATTTTATAAAACTTAATTTAGCGGACTAAATTAAGCTTCAGCAATAACGATAACTTTGATACTAGTATCAACATCGTTATGCAAGTGAATAGCGATTTCGAATTCACCTACTTCACGAATTGTACCTAAAGGCATACGTACTTGCGCTTTAGTTACTTCAACGCCAGCTTCTGTGATTGCATCAGCAATATCACGAGTACCGATTGAACCGAATAACTTACCTTCATCACCAGCAGATGATGCGATAGTTACTTCAGCCAAAGCAACAACTTTAGCTGCTTGAGCTTCAGCGGCTGTTAACGTTGATGCTAATTTAGCTTCAATTTCAGCACGACGGCTTTCAAAGTGAGCTACGTTAGCTTCAGATGCAAATACTGCTTTACCTTGAGGTAATAAGAAGTTACGTGCATAACCAGATTTAACTGATACCTTGTCACCAAGGCCGCCTAATTTGGCGATTTTATCAAGAAGTATTACTTCCATTTTCAAAACCCCTTATTAGTTACTTATGTAAATCAGTATATGGTAATAACGCTAAGTAACGAGCACGCTTGATCGCACGACCAAGTTGACGTTGATATTTAGCAGCTGTACCAGTAATACGGCTAGGAACAATTTTACCACTTTCAGTGATATAGTTTTTCAGTGTAGCAATATCTTTATAATCGATAGAGGTAGCACCTTCCGCTGTGAAGCGGCAGAACTTACGACGTCTAAAAAAACGAGACATGGATTTCTCCTAATATGGTGGTTTTATTTAACTGAATTAACCAGTCAATAAACAACACCTTAATTAATCATTTCAATATGTTGAGCATGTAAGACAAGAAGTGGGTTACCATTTCTTGATTCATGACGGTTTATAAAACCAGTCACTTTTAACTTACTGCCCGCAATTAAATCACGAGTTAAGTGTTGTGACAGCTCACCTGTAGCTACAACTTGTATTCTGACAAATGCTTGTCTGTTCATGCCAGCTTCCTTTTGTATGGACTTATGGTCCATTGAAAACTGACAATGTTGAATACCTGCTGGGCTTGTTGATTTTTTCGGTGGTTTTACCACTTCACCAACCAACACAAGGCAATTCTCAAAAAGAGATGTTGTCACGAGTTACTTATTCGCTCGCAGCTTCTTCTGTAGTTTCAGTAGCAGCAGGTGCTTCTGTGACAGCAGGAGTTGCAGCTGGAGCTTCTTTCTTAACTTCGCGGCGATCGTCGCGACGTTCTTCTTTAGCAGCTGCCATTGCTGACGGTTCAGTTACTGCGTTTTTAGTACGCATGATCATGTTACGAATAACAACATCATTGTAACGGAAAGCTGTTTCAAGCTCATCAATAACTGACTGTGGCGCTTCAATGTTTAATAAAACATAGTGTGCTTTGTGCAATTTATTGATTGGGTATGCTAATTGGCGACGGCCCCAGTCTTCTAGACGGTGGATTTTGCCTTCAGCAGCATTGATCAAGTCTGTATAACGCTGGATCATGCCAGGTACTTGTTCACTCTGATCAGGGTGAACCATAAATACGATTTCGTAATGACGCATTACGAGCTCCTTACGGTTGTAGCCTCATTAGCTGGCTCAGCCAAACACCAGAAAGAGGCAAGGAACAAAAAGTTCGGGCTGAATTAAGGTCGCGTAGTGTAGTAAAATTAGACAGCAAAGGCAAGACATATATAAGGTAGGTAGGTAGTAATAAAAATAAAGTGTTCTTTAGGCCATCACAAACAAACTGCATGAAAGGGATTATCGTTTCTTTTGCATTTCAAAAAAATTTAAATATACATTATTTAACCCTTGATGGTTGTCAGGTGAAAAATTCGCTGTTATCCCGCCGAAGTCATAACTAAACGTGTTTATCTCATTAAGAAAACACCTTTGACTTAGATTTTCACCACATCGTTTTGCCACCTCAACGAATAGATAAGCATTCAAATAACCTTCGAACTGAACTTGATCCGTGTAGCGCTTACCTACTTTTTTCATATCGTTAATGAATTGCTGGCATAGACTCAAAGTACAAGTTTCAGGCTCAGGCATAACTTCACTCACCAAAACGCGACTTTTCTGTTTAATTCTAGAAAATAGATCATGACTTGAAATAAAAGAAACCGTGGTAAAAAAAGGCGTAAATTTTTGAGTTGCAGCGGTATTGATTAATTCTGCCAAAGGTTCATAAGTACCGACGAAAGCGATGGCTTCAACATTATTTTCCTTCAGTACACTTAAGGCAAGATCAATATTTTGAGTATTACGACGATAACGAGTGGTAACGACAAGCTTTATGCCATATTTATTCAAAGAATTAATATAACCTTCTTCAACAGCATTACCGAATTCATCGGCTTGTATTAATAAACCAATTTTTGTAATTTTTTCTTCTTTTACTAGGTAATCAATTTGTGCTTCAACTTCTTGGTAATAACTGGCTCTTAAATTAAATATATTTTCTGTAATAGGCTTACGTAAAAATTCGGCCCCCGTGAATGGCATAAGAAAAGGTAAAGCTTTGTTTTTGATTAAAGGAAACACGACAGAAGTTGTGGGTGTTCCAACGTAATTAAACAACGCAAAGACATTTTTATCTTTTATAAATTTCTGTGTGTTTTTTAAGGTTTTGAAAGGTTCGTAGCCATCATCAACAATTTCTAATCGTATTTGGCGGCCATAAATGCCCCCTGAGTTATTAATTCTATCGAAATATGCCTGGGCACCTTGATTAAGACGAGTGCCAAGTTTCGCCGTTGGACCAGATAATGCACTTGAACTTGCTAGAAATATGGGCTGTTTATTATAGTTATTTTCAGAAGGAATTTTAAAAGGCTGAGCAACTGAATAAGATACAGGCAACAACATAAGTAATAAAAATACGAATAAATTGAAGATACGCGTATTTTTATTATTTTGTGCTTGAACTGCTGAACAGCTTACTGCTTTTGGATGTTGATAACGTCCTGAATAAACCATTCTGTAACGATACTCTGATTTCATGATACTTTTCATCATAGTACTGTTTTTTACATTAATACAATTTACTCGTACATGTGCTAAATAATCATGTACGACGTTGGCGCACTATTTCAAATAAACAAATACCTGAAGCTACTGATACATTTAAGCTGGACACACTACCAGCCATAGGTAATTTTACGAGTTGATCGCATGTTTCACGGGTAAGACGACGCATACCTTTACCTTCAGCCCCCATCACTAATGCCATTGGTCCACTTAATTTTTCATCGTACAAACAATGATCTGTTTCTCCCGCAGTACCAATAATCCAAACACCATTATCTTGTAACTGTTTCATTGTACGTACTAAATTAGTCACTTGTACTAACGGAACCGTTTCAGCCGCACCTACCGCAACTTTACGTACTGTTGCGGTTAAACGAGCAGCATTGTCCTTTGGCACAATAATAGCCTGTACGCCCGCAGCATCTGCATTTCTTAGGCATGCGCCAAGGTTATGGGGATCAGTTACACCATCTAAAATCAGTAAGAAAGGTGATTCATTTTTTTCTTTCGCTTGAGCAAGGATCTCGTCTATATCATTTTCAGTATAAGTTCTTCCTTGAGTAATGCGCGCTAATACGCCTTGATGTTGTTCACCTTCGCTTTTTTCATCAAGTACTTTACGATTGACCAGCTGTGTTGAAATACCGTATTTTTTTGATAAATTAATGATCGACATTAATCGTTCGTCTTCACGCCCTTTTAATAAAAAAAGTTCAATGAAACGCTCAGGTCCGCGTTTAATCAATTCATTAACGGCATGAATGCCAAATATTAACTCGTCTTGCTTTGCCATGGTTTTCTCTTTTAAGTGTTTTCTTTATTTGTCTTTATCAAGGGTATTTCAGTGTGGTCTACGATACTATTTGTCAATATTACTCTGCCGTTTTACGCGCATTTTTTCCCGGACGTTTTTTTCTCGCTGTGCGTTTTTTAGCTTTGGATTTTTCGGTCTTTTTACTTTTAACTTTTTCTGTTTTTTTATCTTTTGATTTTTTAGGCTTTCCTTTATCCCCACTGCCTCTTGGCGTATTAAAGCCATTGTCAGAGTTTTTTCTTAGTCCTGTACTCTTGGCTTTAGTTTTTCCAACTGACTTGGTACGACTAACCGCGTCTTTTTCTCCCGCTAATGCGAGGTCTATTTTCTTCTCATCTAAATTCACCGCAGCAACACTGACTTCTAACACATCACCAATACGATACTTAGTGCCGGTTCGTTCACCGCTCAAACACATGCGAACATCATCAAAATGATAATAATCATGCCCTAACGAGGTGATATGAATTAAGCCTTCAATATGTAAATCGTTTAAACGAACAAACAAGCCGAAGTTGGTTACCGTAGAAATAACGCCAGTAAAGGTGTCTCCGACGTGATCTTGCATGAATTCACACTTTAGCCAATCAGAAACATCACGAGTTGCGTCATCGGCACGACGTTCGGTCATTGAACAATTTTCACCTAACGCAATCACTTCTTCGGGTGAGTATTCATAAAAACCAACATTCGCTGCTGTATTTTCATTAGCCGCTTTTGCTTGTTTGGCTAAAATGGCTTTAATTACACGATGAATAACTAAATCAGGATAACGACGAATCGGCGAAGTAAAATGACTATAAGACTCAAGTGCTAAACCAAAATGTCCTAAATTCTCACTTTGGTATACTGCTTGGCGCATTGACCGAAGCAACATGGTTTGAATAAGTTCCTGATCAGGCCGGCCTTGCACGTGAGTTAAAATATGAGCGTAGTCTGCAGGCTCAGGTTGTTCACGCGTTGGTAATGCAATACCTAATTCATTCAAGTAAGTCACAAAGTTTTTATACTTGTCTTCACTGGGTTTGTCATGAACACGAAATAAAGCTGCCATTTGATGTTTTTCAACAAACTTTGCCGTCGCGACGTTTGCTAAAACCATACATTCTTCGATCATTTTATGCGCATCGTTACGAATTAACGGCACAATAGATTCTATTTTTCGGTCATTGTTAAACAAAAATAGCGATTCTGACGTTTCAAAAGCAATAGCACCACGGTTAGTCCGTGCTGTCTTTAATGCTAAATACATTTGGTATAGATTTTCTAAATCGGGTACTAGTGCTTTATGTTCTTCACGTAATGCTGCTTTTTCGCTAGCATTTTCACCTGATAAAATCGTCGCTACTTTACTATAAGTAAAACGCGCATGTGAACGCATAACCGCTGAGTAGAATTTACTACCAGACAATTTACCCGCCGCACTAATAGTCATTTCACAAACCATACATAAACGGTCAACATCAGGGTTTAATGAACATAGCCCGTTTGACAGTTTTTCTGGCAGCATGGGAATGACTTGACTAGGAAAATAAACAGAATTCCCCCGTGAAATAGCTTCATCGTCGAGTGTGGTTCCATTACGAACGTAATAGCTCACATCGGCAATAGCCACCCATAAACGCCAACCACCTGATTTTTTAGGCTGGCAATAAACCGCATCATCAAAATCTCGAGCATCTTCACCATCAATAGTAACGAGAGGTAAATCACGTAAATCAACGCGTGGAAGTTTTGCTTCGTCTTCGACTTCATCAGCAATTGTTGAAACTTCTTCGATGACCTGCTCTGGCCATTCGTGCGGTAAGTCATGCTCACGTAGGGCAATATCAATTTCCATACCTGGCGCTAGATGATTACCGAGTACTTCAATAACTTTACCCACGGCATTATTTCGTTTTGAAGGACGATGTAAAACGTTGACCACGACCATTTGTCCATGGCGTGCCCCCAATTTCCCATCAGGTTCTATTAATATGTCTTGTTTTATACGCGCATCATCAGGAACGATATAAGCAATACCATGCTCTACGTAAAAACGTCCGACTATACCGGCTTTACGTGGTTCAATAACTTCAATTATTTTAATTTCTTGTCGACCTTTACGGTCAGTACGATCCACTAATATAGCGCTAACAATATCGCCATGAAAAACTCGCTGCATTTCATGCGACGAAATATAAAAATCTTTGCCGCGCTTTTCACCTATAGCAACATCAGGTACGAAAAAACCGAAGCCATCACGATGACCGGTAACTTTACCGGTAATTAGGCTATTTTGAGATGGAATGACATATTGCTTAAGTTTATTAAAAACAAGCTGCCCAGCATTTTCCATAGCACGTAAACGGCGTTTAATACCAACATGATGAGTTTCATCATGGTAATTCAAAGCTTTACATATCGCTTTGAAATTAAGTGGGGAATGTGAACTTTCAATAATGGATAGTAATAATTCACGACTCGCCACTGGGTTGTCGTATTTTTTCGCTTCACGCTTATGATGTGGATCTTTCAGGGGATAAACTCGATTAGTGTTTTAATGCTGCAATTATATACCTAAATAAAGTGATGCTGTATAAAAAACATTAAAACACTAAAAACAGTTTTAGAATTTACCTTGTTTTGCCGCATTAACGACACTTTCCGGCATTTTCATTGCTAAATTCATTAATAATCGAGCAATTTCCTTATGAATTTTTTTATCTTCGGTTATAGAGTGATGAAGCTGAGCATATAACTCAGGGTAATCTAATGGGCTACCGTAACCCTGCTCATAAATATCAGCCAAACGAATTTGCGCCTTTAAATTATTTACTGTTGAAGCTTCTTTGAGGAAAAAAATCGCCTTATCAACATCTATCTGCATAAACTTGCCGATATGGTAATAACGACCTAGTTGCTCGAGAGCTTCAGGCAACGCTTGGTCTGCGGCTTTTTTCATGAAATGGAGTCCAAGAGGAACATTTTTTTTGACACAGACACCAAAAGCTAACATGTCACCCCAAAGGAATTGATACGATGGATATTGGGATTTAGTTGCTCTTACTTCAATATCTTGTACGAGCTGACATTCATCAAGCACAACTTGACCTAGATGTTTGTTTTCTTTAATTAAACTCAAAAGCTGATTATCTGTATAGATTTGCACAGCTTCTAGTTTCTTTCCATAACTTGCATGACTAACAAATAAAAATAAAGCTGAAATTAATAATAAAACTCGCATAAATTACAATCCAAAAGTTTAACAAACCAGATAAGCATTCACTTATTATCGGCTAAAAGTAAAAAAGGTTGAATGACAAAAAGTTGACATTTTGTCTTTCTAAAAGTGTAACGGTTTAAGAATAATAAACTAAGCAATATTAATACCATTTACTGAATAACTCAGCGCTTGCACTATGGTTCTTAAAAGAACACAATTAAAACAGTCTAATAAAACAAGAAGTCATTATGTCAGAATTAGAAATTGAGCAATTGATTGCCAACTCTAAAGCCAATGAAAAAATTGCTATAAAGCTATTTGAAATAGAAAAAGAAGTACTCGCCAGTAAATCTTGTGATGAGCTACTTCAACGATTATTGAATTCCATAAAACAAAAATTCAATATTACTTCTATTACCTTACTTTTAGTTGAACCTACACCTATTAGCTACTTGTTTAATGAACAATTGCAATCGACTTGGCAGCATCGACACAGTACAAAAATATCCTTTGAACAATTACAAGCTTTTCATCCTGATGACAAACCGTTCTTGACGAATAAACTAGACAACCTACCTTCTGCCATACCTAATGACTTGCTAATACAATCACAATCTATTGCGCTTATCCCCTTGATATTAGAAGGCCAGCTCTTCGGTAGTTTGTTATTTTCCGACCGAGATAAAAATCGTTTTAGTAATGAACTCGGCACCTTTCATTTAGAGCAACTAGCGGCTAAGGTTAGTTTATGTTTATCAAATGTATTAATTCGTGAACAACTAGAGTACATGGCACATTATGATCGATTAACTGGCGTAGCAAATCGTCGATTAATGGAAGTATGTATTGCTGAAGAATTAGTACGACAACATAGATACGGCGCACCATTTTCACTGTTATTTATTGATTGTGATAAGTTTAAACAAGTTAATGATCAACACGGTCATGATTGTGGAGATAAAGTTCTGGCTTACATAGCAACAAAATTGCAAGGTTTAATCCGAGATAATGATCGTTGCTTTCGTTACGCTGGTGATGAGTTTGTTGTGGTATTGGCGAATCAAAATCATCAAGAAGCTGGGCTTGCAGCAAAACGCTTAAGTCAGTTTTTTATTAATAATCCCATGCCATATCAAGACAAAGTGTTATCCGTAACAATTACTTGTGGCGTAGCAACAAGTGATGGAAAACGTTCAATGTCCGAACTATTAAAAGAAGCTGATACACACTTATATCAACTGAAGAACACTAGACAGCAGGCGTTAGTTTAACGAGCTAATTTTATTATGATTGTTGAAATTAAAATATCAGAATTATTGAAAGGACATTTTGTTGTTGATATCGCTCAACAACAGGGTACGTATAATTTATCCAGTCCGGGACATATAAAAAACACCAACGTTATTGATAACTTACTAAGTAAGGGTGTAGAAAGTCTCCTCATTGATGATAGTAAAACGCTAACTTTTGATATCGCTGGCAACATTATTGCGAATGATAAAATGAGTACAGAGCCTTTAAAAAGTGTATCACCTGTTTTATTAGAAATTACTAAAGCGAAAGAACTCTTCAATGAATCAAAAAACATTCAACGACAAATATTTTCAGATGCTCAGCAAGGACGAGAACTAGACTTAGCCCCTGTTATCGAAATAACAAATCAAACCATTGATACCGTATTTAAAAATGCTGATGCTTTAGCCTGCGTTATAAACATCAGAAAAAAAGATGAATACTTATTAGAGCATTCAGTTTCAGTTTCAGTGCTTATGACTATTTTTGCTCGTTTCTTAAAGATAGATAAAAAGATTATTCAGCAACTTTCAGTGGGGGCTTTTTTACATGATGTCGGTAAAATAAATATCCCTGACAAAATTCTAAATAAGCCAGGTAAGTTAACTGACACTGAATTTACGGTTATGAAAAGCCATGTAAATCATTCAATTAAAATCATAGAGTCTACACCGGGAATTTCTAGATTAAGTCTTGAAGTTACTGCGCTTCATCATGAAAAACTTGATGGTAAAGGTTACCCTTTTAATATTCCTAAAGAAAAAATCACTAAATATGGTCGTATGATTGCTATTTGCGATATTTTCGACGCGCTCACTGCTAATCGTTGCTATAAAGATGGCTATAGCCACTTAAAATCGTTTAGTATTTTGAGAAGCTTAGCGCAAAAAAATCACTTAGATGAACGTTTAGTTGACTTATTTATAAAATGTATGGGCGTTTATCCTGTAGGCTCGTTAGTTGAATTAAGCTCGAATAAACTCGCTATTGTAGAAAGTCGTAATGACGGAGATCCGACTAACCCTAAAGTGCGGTCATTTTATAATGCGGTTGATGGACAATATGTGATGGCAGAAGATATTGATTTATCGAGCGATAAAGATTTTATTGTCAAAGGTGTAAGAGCCGATGACTTTGATCTAGACATGAACAAAATCATCGAATTTTTATTAATGGAGGGATAGAAAAGCATTCTTTCTAAAATTCACATCTGATGTCGCATAAGATACTTACTCATAAGTTTTTCCACAGACTTTCGAATAGGTAACGAGTGTCATCTTACTGATATACCCTCATATTCTTACAAAATGTCGCTTAAACTATTAAAATCCCTGAAATAACTAATTGCAGATAATTTAATACTATTTATTAATAAATCGGTTATAGATATACGTGGACTTTTTTCAACTTGGCTCTTATTATTTACCTCAATAGTAAAATTTAATGGAATTTTTAAATGAATAAGTTATTCAGTATGTTGTTCGTCATTTCGACCATCCTACTTTCTGCTTGTAACGGTCACTCGGGTGAAAATGAAGAGGCTTCTTCTGTTACCTCAGATGCAGCCACTATTTCAATTATTTTACTTAACAGCCAAAGTGAAAGTGAACAAAGTTTTGATCAAGATGAAACTGTCACTGTACAAGTAACATTAACGGATGTGTCCGGTGAACCGGTGAATAATGTACGTGTTAATTTTTCAGCTGACTTAGGCACGCTTTCTGTCGACTCAACACTCACCAATGACTCCGGTGTAGCATCTATTGAAATGATGAATACCCAGAGCACTTTAGGTGCTGGCACATTATCTGCTTCAACAACCAGTTTATCGGCATCAATAGATTATGAATTTACCTCCTCTATTTCCTTTGAACCGACAGATATTTCAATTATTTTACTCAATAGCCAAGGTGAAAGTGCACAAAGCTTTGAGAAAGACGAAACGATCATCGCACAAGTCACTATCACGGATGAATCCGGTGAACCAGTGAGTAATGTACGCGTTGATTTGTCAGCCGACTTAGGCACGATTTCTTTAGACTCAAAACTCACCAATGATATAGGTGTAGCATCAATTGAAATAATGAATAGTAATGCCACTTTGGGGGCTGGAACATTATCTGCTGCAACCGTAAGTTTATCAGCTTCGGTAGATTATGAATTTATCAGTGATACTTCAATTGAACTGCTTTCAACATTATCAGTAGAAATGCAGGTGAATGGTACCGTAAGCAATCAATTTAGAAACGATGAACAAGCACAAATTTTAATTACCTTGAATGATGGTAATGGCAATGCAATTGAAAATGAGATTGTTAGCTTCACTGTTGATGCTGGCGTGTTGAGTGCTGCTTCTGCATTAACCAATGAAAACGGACAAGCGTCAGTTACTTTATCAGGAAATGGTATAGAAGGTGCTGGTGTGGCCATTGTATCCTTAAGTAATGATAGCGCTGTAAGTAACCGCATCAATTTTCAAATTTCACCCGCAGGTAGCACTATTCTAGAAGATACCCGTTTAGGGTATTTTGACGACAACAATGAATTTGTTGAAGGCGAAATTAAATCTTCCATAACAAATACAATAATTAGTGCCGGCGGCACATTAGGTTTGTTAGTCGATATAGTTGATAACGAAAATAACCGTATAAATACGACTACGGCTGTAACTTTTACTTCTAATTGTGTTGTGAATGGCAATGCGACCATTGATAGCACCGTTTTTAGTATCAAAGGCAGTGCGAGTGCAACGTTTGAAGATATAGATTGTGCAGGTACTTCAGGCACTGAAGATATAATCATTGCTTCAATTACGGCTAATGGTGTCACCAATACTGCATCAATAGACATTGAAATCACAGGAGAGGAATTAGGCTCAATTGAATTTGTTTCAACTCTGCCCAGCTCTATCGTTATCAAAGGTAGTGGTGGCGTAGAAACGTCTACCGTTACCTTTATCCTCAAGAGTGCATTAGGAAATGTGCTTTCTCAGCATTTAGTTGAGTTTAGTTTAGACTCAGCTCTTGGAGGTATTAGTTTAAGTCGAGAATCAGGTTTTACCAATAGCCAAGGGCTGATCACCACACAAGTGTCTTCTGGGACCGTACCTTCAGTGGTCCGAGTGACAGCACAAGCAAGTATGGATGTTGATGGAGAAACCACCACAGTGCAAACTCAATCAAGTGAGTTATCTGTAAATACGGGTTTACCTGAACAATCATCAATAACTGTTGCTGCGAGTGTGTTAAATCCAGAAGCTAGTACAATTGGTGAAGAGTCTGTTATTTCTGTTTGGCTCGCTGATAGCTTTAATAACCCTGTTCCTGATGGAACCACTGTAAATTTTACGACAGAAGGTGGCACTATCGAATCAAGTTGTAATACGGTTTCAGGTAATTGTTCTGTTACCTGGACTTCTACAGAACCTTTTTTAACCGATCATCGTTCAACAATTCTTGCCACCACATCTGGGCATGAAACATTCTTTGACGTAAATGGTAATAATATTTTTGATGATGAAGACGGTGAGCCGATAAGTAATGCGGATGTTAATTCTGGTTTTGGCCGCCAAACGCCATTATCTTCAGGTTTTGTTGATATGTCAGAGGCATGGCGTGATGACAATGAAGACAATATAAAAGATGCTGAAGAAACTAAATTTTTTGATAATAATAATGATGGAATATTTAATGATGCCGATGGATTTTTTAACGGTCCCCAATGTACGGGTCTTAAATGTGATGAAAGCGCTAAAAAAGCGACATTAAGAAAAGCGTTGGTATTAATCATGTCAAGCGCATTTTCTCCTAATTATGTACTATCAGATACCGATCAAAGCACGACTTACGCTGACAGTGATGGTAGCAATACTGAACTTCCTGATATATCAGACGGTGATTCATTAACATTGAGCTTTCGATTCGCTGATAGTGCTATGCAAAGTTTACCATTGGGAACTACGATAAGTGTTTCGTTAGATGGTGGAGATTTACAAGGAACGACCAGTGTTGAAATAGGAAACACTGCACAAAATGGCTACCATTCAATGGACTTTACACTTAATAATGCATCAGGTGGAGACCCTGAACAGGCAACGTTAACCATTAGTATTAAAACGCCAAACACATCATCCACAACCTATGTCAGTAAGACAGTTTCACTTTTATAGTACTCTACTTTTCAAGAGGTTAACGATACTAGGTTAACCTCTTTTCGCCATAATCCCATAATCACACTCTCATCAATGCTTCAGTACGTTGGAAAAGCTGGATTGTCTTTTTTGAACTGAACTTTGAATATAATAAGTCTAGGGTCAAACAGCCAACGAAAAACGCGTATTATAAAAGGAGAGTTTTAGAAGAAATCAAAGGTGTTGATTTTAAAGTGATAAATACTTTATTGTGAAAGGCGTTAAAATCGATGATTTTGATCTAGACATGAACAAAATCATCGAAGCTTATTAATGGAAGCAGAGAAAATAATTATTTTCTAAAATTCACACCTGATTGCGCTGCAAAATATGCAAACGTTGTATAAACAGCTGTCGCTTGTTTCAAATCATCTGGGTTCACTTTATCTAACGTATCATTCTCTGTGTGATGATAATCAAAATACGTTGAACCATCAGGTGCAAAATTCATGCTTGGCATACCTGCCGCACTCATAACACTCATGTCGGATTGTGCTCTTGCATTATTATCATTTGATAGCTCAACACCCAATGGCGCTAGATGTTTAGCAAGGTCACTAATTGCACCTAATGATGCTTTACCGACACCAGAAGTCATTTTGTAAATTTTACCAACGCCAAAATCCCATTCCGCACCAATAATATGGTTAGCCATATTATCTTTGTGGATCTGCATATATTCTTTCGCCCCTAATAAACCAACTTCTTCAGCGGCAAAAAGGATTACGCGAATAGTACGCTTTGGACGTTCAGGTAATTGTGCAATGTGGTGAGCAGATGCCAACATCATAGCAACACCCATACCGTCATCTAATGCACCTGTACCGACATCCCAGCTATCAAGATGTGCTCCAATTGAAACGATTTCGTTAGGGAATTCGCTACCGGTAATTTCACCAATAACATTAGCAGACACTGCAGTAATTTTAGGATCGGTATGGCTGGTTAATTTCAAATAAAAACTTACTGGTTTGTTACGTTTTAACTGATTAACTAACAGGTCAGCATCAGGGTTTGAAATAGCCGCTGCAGGAATTTTTTTCACGCCAGCTTCATAACGCATAATACCGGTATGAGCGATACGATTATTATCAGTTCCAACAGAACGCATAATTAATGCTGATGCACCTTTTTTCGCAGCAACATTAGCACCACCAACACGAGTACTTACTGCTGGGCCATATCCTGAACCTGTAATATCACGTGCCATTTGATAAGAAACAAAAGCAATCTTGCCATTTAAACTATTATCAGGAGCTGCTTTTAAATCAGCTAAAGTTTCAAAATGAGCAATGTTCGCAGTTAGTCCGTCTTCACTGGTTGCGATACTACCACCAAGTGCAATAGCGACGACTTTGTGTGGGTATGGTGCAATAATTTTAGCTTCTACTTCTCCGCGCTGCCAAAAAGTACCTGTCACTTCTTCAGTCCAAACCTTATCAAAACCGAGTGCTTTCATTTTAGCTTGCGCCCAAATGACAGCTTTTCTATCGCCCTCTGACCCCATTAAACGATGGCCAACTTCAGTCGTTAGCGACTCCAATACTTGATAAGATAAATCAGATTCCAGAGCGGTATTTTTTAATTGTGATAATTGTTTAGCTTCTGATCCAGTAAGTGTTGCTGCTGAACTTGATAAAGCAAAAAAAACACTACTAACAACAAGCGTTTTTATAACTGATTGAAAAGACACTTTACGCATTACATTCCCTTCCCATATATGGGTATTTTGATATTCGAATGTATTCAGTATCAAGAATCTTGCGACGACATGCAAATAGCTTCACCTTAAAAAACGGTAAACTACCTTTAATATTTTTAATTTAATTCTTGTCGCAGTACTCCAAGACAGTACCAGCCGAATTTGAAAGGTTTTTAGTTAGCAATATTCATTAAATAGATAAGGTAGTAGTAATACTTCGCTTAATAGATGAATGTGATTAAACACAAAAAAAAGCCAGTGAGAATATCACTGGCTATTTTTCAATAAAAAGTCACGAAATATGAATTAGATGGAAAAGGATGATCCGCAACCACAGGTTGATGATGCATTAGGATTATTGACTAAAAACCGACTACCTTCTAAACTTTCAATATAATCAACTTCACCGTCGACTAAATATTGTAAACTCATCGGGTCAATGACCATAGTCACCCCTTTTTTTACGATGGTCATATCACCGTCATTCACTTTTTCGTCAAAAGTAAAACCATATTGAAATCCAGAACAACCGCCACCCGTGACATAAACTCTTAATTTTAATTCCGGATTTTCTTCTTCGGTGATCAAAGACAATACTTTAGTTGCTGCGGCATCGGAAAATTTTATCGGTAACTCGGGAGTTGACATATTGCTCTACTTACAAAGGTGTTTACGGAAGTGTATCGCTGGCATTATCTTAAACTTGACTAATTTAGTCAAGTATTACTGATTTAGTCGCCTCTATTACAAGAAAAGAATAATACGTTGAAAAAAAAATTCGAATTACGGCGTGTTTTCTAATAGGTCTCCCCACATAAAACTTTCATCTAATCGCTGATGTTTTTGCCATCGATTCTTAGGCAAAATAGTGGCCAATTCTAATTTCTCTGGTAAAAAGTTATCAGGAAGCGTTAATTCCCCTTCAATGATTTGAAAGTATTGAAAACTAAATGATAAATCTTTTTTTGTTGATACCGATATATTACTTAATTTTAATTGACTCGGCTTATTATCTAAACTGCCAAACAACGCTAAATCAACATAGCCTTTTACATACCGCTTACGCACTTGCTGTTGCAATAACACTATTTGAAAACGAAAGTGATTCGGACTTCCCGTCGGATAAATGGATACACGGTCAATGACTAAACCATCGACGGTTTTTTCAGGTGCCATCACTTTTTCATAAAAAGCTAATTCTCTTTTTACCTGATAATGCTCCGTTTCCATATTTTTCAATAATTCTTGCGAACGTTGATTTGCCATTCGCTCAACTTCTAGCTCTACTTCTAGTGTGTTGATTCGGCTGTTTTGTTGGACGTTTTTTTGATACATGCTGTCTAAACGTGTTTTTTGTTGTACTAACGTTTTAACTTGATAGCCATGGTAAAAATTCCCAACACGATAGCCACTGTATGAACAGATGACAATAATGAGAATAAGTAAAAGAGCGGAACGAAATGTACCTAAACGAACAACAACTATTTTTAGATTTATTTTTGCTAACCAATTCATTTGAAAAGTATTATGATATCCACTTATTGATAAATATTTTAGGCTAAACAATAAAGGTGAACCCTTTAATTATTATGATATCGCTCTCTTTATTAAGAAAACGTTTAGCCTTACCCCAAACTTCCTGGCAACTTTGTTTGTTAGCCGCTATTGGTGGAACTGCATCAGCACTATTAGTTGTGCTATTCACCTTTAGCATCGACACAATTCAAGGTCTTTATCTAAGCCAAAAAGATAACTATACCAGCTTAGATGCGTTAAGTCGTTTTGATTTGCCTATAGTCGGTGGATTAGTGATTTTATTTTTTGCTTGGTTAACGGGTTACAAATATTTACGTACAGGTATTCCTCTTATTCTCCACCGTTTGACAGTAGCAAACGGCATCATTCCCTTTCGCAATACCATAAATCAATTTTTTGGTAGTGTCATTGCCTTAGCATCAGGATTCTCAGTAGGTAAAGAAGGGCCCGCTATACACTTGGGCGCTGCCTGTAGTAGTTATATTGGTAACAAGCTAAATTTGCCTTTCAATACAATACGTACACTTTGTGCGTGTGGTATAGCCGCTGGAATATCGGCTTGTTTTAATACACCTATTGCTGCAGTTATTTTTGTCATGGAAGTTATCTTACGAGAATATAAAGTTCATATTTTTATTCCTGTGATGATCGCTTCGCTCATTGGCTCAATGATCACGAGTAGCATTTTTGGACCTGCACATGAATTTGAATATTTTGATAAAATATCTCTTAGTTTTCATCACTATCCTGCACTTATTTTATTAGGGCTGATACTCGGCTTATTAGCCTATGGTTTTAACCGATACTTAGTGCTTATCATAAAATATTCAAGTTCAATTCATATTTTCCCTCGTATTATGATGGCAGCATTTATCACTGGAACTTTAGGGTTTTTCGTACCATTTGCTATGGGTACAGATCTAAGTGCGATAACCTTTGCCTTAGAAAACAATCTTCATTTACAATTATTATTAGGCTTACTATTTGCCAAAATCCTCATGACAATAACCGCTTTAGGCTTAGGAATTCCAGGCGGTATAATCGGCCCTATTATTGGTATAGGTGCAATTGCCGGTACTTGTGTTTCAGTACTCGTGACAGGATATTTACCCGGAGAAAATTTTGCGAGTGACTATGCACTTATGGGTATGGCTGGATTTTTAGCCGCAACCTTAAACGCACCGCTTGCCGCATTATTAACTGTCGTTGAATTGTCAAATCAGTTAGAAGTCGTTGTACCTGCAATGATCGTAATAACCACTGCTTGTGTATTTTCAGGACAGGTTTTCAGAAATCGTTCTGTTTTTATTATGCAACTTGAACAACAAGGCCTGAAATATCGAAAATCTCCTATCGAAAAATCATTACAACGTATAGGTGTTTTAGGTGTATTACAGGAAAATATAAAAGTATATCAGCAGGAATGTTCTCCTGATATTTTAACGTCGTTGAAAAAAGTGGCGTTGCTAAATCATGTCATTATTCAATCATCCAATGAAACAGAAAAGCATTCTTCATATTCAACATTTTCATGGTTGAAACTTGAACATAACCCAAAAACCAGTAGTGTTGAAATATTGCCATTGCAATTAATACCTTTGCAAAGTCAGTCAACCTTAGCTGAAGCATATTTAGCCCTGTTGGAACAACGAGATGGCGGGGTTTATATTTATGATAAGGATCCTAATGATATTCTAGGGATTATTACTTTTGAGCAAATTCGATGTTATTTATTAGAAGGAAAAACGACAATATGACGGCTCTTTTATGGCTAAAGGTACTTCACGTATTCTTCATGGTAGCTTGGTTTTCGGGGATTTTCTATTTACCTCGATTATTTGTTAATCATGCAGAAACATCGAGTAAAGAAGTTGCAGAGCATTTGAAAGGCATGGAGAAACGTTTACTCTATTTCGTGACTCCTTTTGCATTATTCACGGTGATCTTTGGCCTATCACTTATCTATTATTATGGTTACGATTGGTTTGTTGCTGCAAAGTGGCTACACCTAAAAATCACTCTAGTGATGTTACTGCTGGCTTATCATGGTTACTGCTTTAAATTAGTTAAAGACTTTAGAGAAGATAAAAATGTACGTTCAGGGAAGTTTTATCGCATTTTTAATGAAGGCCCCGTACTTATATTGTTAGCCGTGTTGTATTTAGTGTATTTGAAACCATTCTAATTATTCGTCTTCGATTAAGTTAACTTAGATTTTTGACCTATAACTCGTTTGATCATTTTCACCGTTGAAAGTGATCTAATAGACATGGAGCAAGGTAAATTGAATATCCTCGAGAATGTATTCTCAACATTTCTGATATGTGCTATATTCCTGCATCAAAAATAGTCGCAGTTTTATAAATTCAGGTAACTTTTTATGATGAAGTTTGAAGGAAGTCACATCCTTTCTGTTTCGCAGTTTGATCGCGATGCTATCTCACGTATTTTAGAAATTTCATCCCTCATGGCTCCGTATGCCATGCGAAAAAAACGTTGTCATGTTTTAGAGGGTGCCATTCTCAATAATCTATTTTTTGAGCCAAGCACACGTACCCGTGTAAGTTTTGGTGCCGCTTTTAACCTTTTAGGTGGTTCCGTTCGCGAAACAGTTGGTCAAGAAAATTCATCTTTAAGTAAAGGGGAATCTCTTTTTGATACCGCTCGTGTGATCAGCGGTTACTCTGACGTCATTGCAATGAGACATCCTGCAATGCATTCTGTGGAAGAGTTCTCAACAGGCAGTAGTGTTCCGGTAATCAATGGCGGAGACGGTGCTAACGAACATCCAACACAAGCATTACTTGATTTATTTACCATTCAATCTGAAATGGCGCCACATAATAAAACCTTAGACGGTTTGAATATTGTATTAATGGGCGATTTAAAACATGGCAGAACGGTACATTCGTTATCCAAACTACTGAGTTTATATAACAATATGAAAGTAACCATGATTTCTCCTGATGCGTTAAAAATGCCAGACAGTATAATTTCATCACTCACTGATGCGGGACATGAAGTTGTGATCACCGATAAAATGGAGAATAATTTATCGTGCGATGTTATCTATCAAACACGAATTCAACAAGAACGCTTTGCCAGTAAAGATGAAGCTAATTTATACCGAGGACATTTCAGCTTAAATAAAGAAATTTATCAGCAATTTTGTCAAAAACATACCGTGATAATGCACCCATTACCACGTGACTCTCGCCCAGAAGCAAACGAGCTTGATACCGATTTAAATGACCTAGAAAACTTAGCGATTTTCAGGCAAGCACAAAATGGTGTACTCGTGCGTATGGCATTATTTGCTTTAACACTGGGCGTTGAAAATAAAATGAGTCAGTTTGAAAAACCCGTTACTTGGTATACAAATAAATAATTTAAAGCATACAAACGAAACAATCATTGAACCGTACATAGCATTAGAACAAACAATACAGGTAAAAATATGAATCATTCAGAACAACTTTTTGACAGCGCAAAAAAAATTATTCCCGGTGGCGTAAATTCACCTGTTCGTGCATTTAACGGTGTTGGCGGTACGCCTCGTTTTATCAAACGCGCTGAAGGTGCTTATATTTATGACGCTGATGATAATGCTTATATTGATTACGTAGGTTCTTGGGGACCTATGATTTTAGGTCATAATCACCCGGCTATTTTAGCTGCGGTTATTGAAACAGCTAAAAATGGTTTAAGCTTTGGTGCACCCACCGAGCTTGAAATCGTAATGGCAGAAAAAGTGCGTGAACTGGTTCCTTCAATGGAACGTCTTAGAATGGTAAGTTCGGGCACAGAAGCAACAATGAGCGCGATTCGTCTCGCTCGTGGTTACACTGGACGTGATAAAATATTAAAATTCGAAGGCTGTTATCACGGTCATGCTGATTCTTTATTAGTGAAAGCAGGTTCGGGCGCATTAACCATGGGCGTACCAAACTCTCCAGGTATTCCTGCTGATTTCGCGAAACACACATTAACCGTTAGTTTTAATAATCTTGCTGAAGTTCAACAGATATTTGCAGAATACAAAGATCAAATCGCTTGTATCATTGTTGAACCTGTTGCCGGAAATATGAACTGTATCCCACCGGTTGAAGGCTTCCTTGAAGGTCTACGTGAAGTCTGTGACGAACACAAAAGTGTACTGATACTCGATGAAGTAATGACTGGTTTTCGCGTTGCTTTAGGCGGCGCACAAGCACATTACAATATCGTTCCAGATTTAACGACTTTAGGTAAAGTTATTGGTGGTGGTATGCCCGTTGGCGCATTCGGTGGCAAAAAAGAAATTATGGATTACATTGCCCCGGTAGGTCCGGTTTATCAAGCAGGTACTTTATCAGGTAACCCAATCGCAATGGCTGCCGGTTTAGCGGCATTAAATGAATTATGTGTAGGGAATAAGCACGAACAACTTAGTGCTTCAACTGAAAAACTTGCCATGGGCCTAAAAGCCGCTGCCGAACGCAATGGTGTGTCATTAAGCATTAATTATGTTGGAGCAATGTTTGGTTTCTTCTTTACTGACTCACAAGAACCTATCACAACTTATGAACAAGCCACTGCTTGTGATACTGAAAAATTTAAACATTTCTTCCATTTAATGCTAGCAGAAGGCATCTATTTAGCACCTTCAGCCTATGAAACTGGCTTTTTATCAACGGCTCATACTGATAAAGAAATAGAACTCACTTTAGCTGCTGCTGATAAGTGTTTTGCACAATTATAATGACGAATTAAATGTAAAAAGGGATAGCCATTGGCCATCCCTTTTTTATTTCATTTGAGTGCGTTATTATTAATTTTCTTTTATTGTCGCTAATTCATTATCTAACCATTGATAGGCTTCTTGCCAACCTAATTCCAAACCTGAAAAAACCGGATATGCCCATTGGTCAAATGAACGACTCTCTTGGAGCTCTTTCGTCACTAAAACACTTTTGTCAGAATAACAAACAAAAGCAAGTGCTTTTAATCCTTCATATGATGCAATGGAAAGTTTTGCTTCATAGGTATAAGTGTAATTGTGGATACGATTGATCAATAAAGCAAAGTCACCGTCTACATTATTATTCATAAAATCATGACACTCCTCCACCATTTCCAGTGTCATTTCAATACCTTCATCCGCCGTTACTTCAATAACATTATTTGCAAATATATTATAAAAGCCAAAACTTAAACGATGCTTCATTTCAACTCCAACCCAAAATATTAACTTTTGAACCCAATACGTGATATCAATCCCTTACGATTAACAAGCAATCCTTTGAGCAAGTTATTTTTGTATACAATAATAGCTGTACAAAAAACATGCAAGAATATATGTAATAAAATGTGTCTAATTTTATTAATCTGTTGTTTAACCGCCAAATAAACTTTTAAACCAAGAAGTTTCTTTTTCCTTCACGGGTTCTTTCTTTGTTAAGCAATGAGGTTCTATTAACAATCCTGTGGTAATTGCTGGATAAGCAATCATCTCAAGACATTCAACATTCACAGCATTTCCGCTGCTAGACTCAAAGTTAGTCATCGCAATATTCTCAGGCATTTTACGCACTTTATTAATAACACCACTCTTGTTCATAAACTGTGCAAACAAGACTAAAGCGCCACTACTTCCTGTTAATTCTGTTGCTTTATTATCATCACGGCCAAGCCACGTTGTTACTAAATTTTGATTATCATATCCAACAAACCAACTATCTCTTTGCTCATTCGTTGTGCCTGTTTTCCCCGCTAACTCTGCGCCATTTAAACGCCAAGTCAACGATTTAGCCGTACCTCTTTTTGTCACCTGTGATAAGGCATGATCTAATAAATAAATACCCTGTGTAGAAAATAGCTGCTCTTCTTCTGACTCAAATTTCCACAACGTTTCACCTTGTGCCGATACAATATGATTAATGGCATGGCTACTATTTTTATATCCTTGATTAGCGATAGGTAAATATAACTGGTTCACTTCAAATGGCGACAAGTTTAGCGAGCCCAACAACATACTAGGACGAATAACGATATCATTGGGATAACCTAACACATGAAAAATGTTTGCTACATTCTCCAAACCTAGCTGCATGCCTAAATTGACTGTCGGCACATTTAGCGAGCGCACTAAGCCATCTAATAAACTTACTTTTCCTTCAAATTTTCCATTATAGTTTTTCGGACGCCATTCTTTACCACTCTCGCTTGAAAGTACTATAGGTTCATCCTTAAGTAGCGTTGCAAAATTATATTGCTGATAACGCTCTAAAGCCGCTAAATATATTGCAGGTTTGATGAGTGAACCTATCGGGCGTTTAGCATCTAGCGCTCGATTAAAACCAGCATAACCCGATTTTTTATCTCCGATTAATGCCCTTACTTCTCCTGAATAAATATCAGTCACGATCATAGCAACTTGCAACGATTGTGCTTTATTCAACTTTTCTAAATCTATTATTTTTTCTTGAATACTCTGTTCAGCGTTCCTTTGTGCAACAATCGAAAAACCCGTGAAAATTCGTATCCCCGCTTGTTGTTCAAATTCTGACAGCTTTTCAGCCAATTCTCTTTTCACTAACTGTAAGTACGCAGGAAATTTTTTCTGAACTAAACGACGAGATTTTCTAACCGATAATGGCGATTCAACCGCTGATTGATAATTTTTCTGTGAAATTAGTTCGTTTTGATACATTAAGCGTAAAACAAGATCTCTCCGCTTTCTGGTATTTTCAGGATGTCGCCATGGGTCATAATAACTTGGTCCTTTTACTTGGCCAATTAACATGGCTGTTTGTTCAATGCTCAATGATTGAATAGGCTGGCCGAAATAAAACTTAGCGGCTAAACCAAAACCATAAATACCATTCGCATAATGTTGTCCTAGATAGACTTCATTCATATACGCTTCAAGTAACTGGTCTTTGCTATACCTAAGCTCAAGAATAACCGACATGACGGCTTCATTAACTTTTCGCCACAAGGTTTTTTCTCGGGTTAAGAACATATTTTTAACCAATTGCTGAGTTAACGTACTGCCACCCTGCACTGTTCTACCTGCTCGAATATTACTGATTAACGCGCGAAGGATCCCTACTGGCGAAATACCCGAGTGAAAGTAAAAGTTGCGATCTTCCACAAGTAATAGTGTATCAATTAATTGTTCGGGTACTGATTCAAGTGAGATAATAACTCTGTCTTCTTTATTATCAGGAACTAATCGATCTATCAGCAAGGGTTCGAGCAGCACACTTTCTATCGGTTCTTCTTCATCAAAAATTTCAACAATGTGATTATTAACAATACTAATCGTAAAACGTTGAGCGTATGAATTGCCGTCACCAAAATCAAAAGCTTTACGGTAAATAATCAACTTACGCTTTGATAAAGAGAAATCACCTGGACTCAACGATTTTTTCTTTTTTTGGTAACCCGTAAGCGTTAAATATCTAATTAATTCAGAAAAGGTAACTTCATCGCCAACACTAAATTTTTCAACTTTCCCATAAACTTGTACCGGAATATTCCAACGTTGCCCTTCAAATTTATCTTTCACTTTACTGTCGAGATAAACGCCATAAAAACCCAACAAAAATATTAAAGTAATCAGTATTTTCAATAAGGTATACCAAGACCGACGTAGCCAAGAAACGGAAGTAGGTGTACTTTTTTTAGTTTTGTATTTCAAATTATTAACAATTCCACACGGTATTTTAATCAGCGAATAAAGCGAAAGCTTTATTACATATATTTCTTAACACGATTAGTTGCTTGTGCATTGGCAGGGTCATCAGGCCAAAAATGTTTTGGATATTTTGCTTTCATTTCTTTTTGCACCTCTTTATAACTCCCTTGCCAAAAAGCGACAAGATCCTGTGTTACTTGAATAGGCCTTTTAGCCGGCGATAATAATTCAATGATCAAGGCAACACCGGTTTTATGTTGATTATCACCGACATTGGGTGTAACACTCACACCATAAAGCTCTTGCATAGGCATTGAAACAATAGGGGCTTGCTCTGCACTATAACGAATTGGGCAACGCCTTCCTGTTGGACCTATAAAATGCTCAGGTGCAATTCTATCTAATATTTTTTGTTGTTTATAATCAAGTAACGATAATAATGCCGTTGATAATGTCACTTTATCCAGTTGGTTTTTATTTTTAATATCGCCAATAAAAGGGGCTAACCATAAAGAGAAATGTTGTACTAAATCACTTTCTTCAACGTCAGGGAAATTCAAATGTTGTTGTGTTTGAGAGATCCAACGCCAGCGACTCAGCAGTTTTTGATCATCTTCACGCCAATTCAAATATGACAAACCATAGCGTTGAATCTGTTGTTGCCATAAAGAAGCAATAGCATCGCGAGTTATTTTTTCATTGCTGGGTTTTTCTGATAAAACAATAGCACCGTATACGGTTTGCTGTTTAGCACTAATTCGTTGTGTTTTTGTATCGTAATTAAGTTGGCTTATTTGTTTAAACGTAATGAGTTTCCAAGTAAGCAGTTGTTCAATATCAACAGGTGCAGCAAGTCGTACTTGTAATTTTTGTTGATATTCAGACAAGTTCGCAGCAACGATATAAGCTTCACCTGCAAGTGCATCTTGCTCACTTATAACTAGGCCTTTACCATTTTCAGATAGAAAATGTCCATATTGAGCGCGTTGTTTAGCAATACGCTCTGGATAGGCTAAAGCAAGTAATACGCCCGTTAATTCAATAGGTAAGGTAAAAAGGTTAGTTGCCAATGTTTTATTGGTTCTTTGTAAGTGTTTTTTCGCTTGAAGAAAAAATGTCTGATATCTTTTATTTTTTGATTGCTGAATTAGCTCAGTCAAACGGTGGCGGATATCGCAATCAGTAAATGCACGTTCTCCTCTAAATATGTCTCGATCTTCTAACAATGATGCTAATAAAGCGGCTAAATTAGTTAATCCTTTCAGCTTATATGTATTTTCTAAATCAGCAGCACTGACAATCATTTTGGCAAATCGTGGATGGCAGGCAAAACCTGAAACACTCTCTCCTAGCTTGGTTAAATTTCTTTTTTCATCAAGTAATTGTAACTGCTGAAGCTCACTCCATGCTTGGCTCTCTTGTACTTTTGCCGGTAATTCTATCATCGGCAAGTCAGCTAAATTTTTAACACCCCAACGAGCAAGTTCGATAAGCATAGGTAATAAATCGGCTTGTTGAATTTCGCTAATACTTTGTTCATTCCTACGATGAAAGTCTTCGCTGCTGTATAAACGCAGACATTTACCTGCCATTACTCGGCCGGCACGTCCCATACGCTGAACAGCAGAAGCTTTAGAAATATTTCGAAGTTGTAATTGATTAGTCAGTGTTTGTGCATCATAAATGGCCACTTTTTCTACCCCACAATCTATCACTAAGTTAATACCTTCAATGGTTAAACTCGTTTCAGCGATATTTGTGGCGAGCACAATTTTGTCAATGCCGTTTTCGGTAGGTGCAATAGCTTGCTGTTGTTGGCTAAGCGTAAGATCGCCATAAAGCGGGCATAGCAAAAAATGTTTGGGGACATATTCAGCGAGCCTTTCAGCTAAAAATCGAATGTCAGCAATACCTGAGACAAAAACTAATATCGACCCCTGATGTTCCTCCATGGCTTTTTTACAAACACTAAGCGCATGTTCACGCCACATTCTGCTATTTTTTGCGGGTATATAATTCACATCAACAGAGAAACTGCGACCTTCACTTGCCAATGACACTGCATCAGGCAATTGCTTCAACAAACTGGCCGTTGATAATGTTGCTGACATTAATAATAACTTTAAATCTTCACGTAATCCTTGCTGTACATCACGTGCCAACGCAAAGGCTAAATCAGCATTGAGTGAACGTTCATGAAATTCATCAAAAATAACTAAAGCACATCCATCAAGTTCAGGATCATGTTGAATAATTTGCGTGAATATTCCTTCTGTGATCACTTCCAGTTGAGTATCTTTAGATACCTTACTTTCATTTTTTAATCGATAACCTACCGTTTTTCCTACAGGTTCACCGAGTTGTTTAGCTAAAAAACACGCAACCGTTTTTGCAGCTAACCGACGAGGCTGCAATAAGTAAATTTTTTGTCCTGAGAACTGGTTTTCTTTTAATAACCATAATGGCAGTCTTGTAGACTTACCTGCACCTGGAGGTGCAGATAGCACAATAGTTTGATGGCGAGTTAACGCATCAATAAACGTGTCTTTAATCTGTTCTATAGGTAATGAGGGAGCTGACATTTATGTTTTATATGAAATTCTTTTGACCAGAAAACTACACTAACTCTACCATAAACACTGCCTGTCATTGTTGTTATATTTTCTAAATCGGCCAGTTCAACATAGCTAATAATGCCTTCCTTACTATAATTAAAATAACTTTACCCAATAGTTACTTCTTATGAGTAAAAAAAATATTGTCGACTTTCGTTTTCTTGCTGAGCCTACCGATGTAAATTTTGGCGGAAAAGTTCATGGCGGTATGGTAATGAAGTGGATAGATCAAGCTTCTTATGCTTGTGCTGCACAATGGAGTAAACGCTATTGTGTAACAGTTTCAGCCAATGGCATTCGGTTTATCCGCCCCATTTTGGTGGGACAAATGGTGACGGTAACAGCACGTATTGTACATACAGGAAAAACAAGTATGCACATTTATGTGGTTGTGCGAGCGGGTGACCCAAAAGACGATAAAACGGTTGTCACTAACCGCTGTTTCATCACGTTTATGGCGATTGATGAAAGTGGATACCCAATTAAAGTTCCCAACTTTGTTCCTGAAGATGAAGAAGACAGACTGCTTGAAGAAGTTGCTGAAGGGGCAAAAACTTTTGCTAAAAGATTAGATAATGATTTTGAAACAAAACTTGGTTGGAAATAATAATTAGGTGAAATACTAGACTTATTTTCAAAATAGTCATACTTAGTAAAGATAGAAATAATTAATTTACATTTCTCTAGATAAGGTGATGGGAATGGAACTTGCCGCACATGGAACGTACAGCTTAAAGAAAACAAAAAATATTTTATATGTTGATGCTCACGGCCCTTTCAATGAGGTTACGACTCAGCAGTATGCAAAAGAAATTGATGGATTCAGCTATCAATTTCAAAATAAAAACTGGGTTTCTTTGACCACTTTTTATGGTAATAGTATTTTTACCCCTGCCGCAGAAAATTCATTAATTTCCACACTACATAGCCGTGCAGAAAAAGGTTTATTAGCTAATGCCTGTATAATATTAGAAAGTCACTGCCATGACTTACAATATATGCAACTGAAACGAATTCATCTTAAAGCAAACATTGCCTTTAATACTTTTAGCGATGTAAAGAGCGCAGAAAAATGGCTTGAAAAACTGACCCTCATTTCTAACATGAAAAAAACACAATAATTAAGAATTATTGTGCTTTAATTTCAATTTTAGCTGTAGTAATTAGCTATGATTATTTTATCAGTTGAGCAATAGTCGCAATACCCAAACCTGTTCCGCCTGCGGCCCAAAGTCCTGTTGCATTGCCATTATAGGCTCCAGCTAAATCAAAATGTAACCAACCCGCTCCCTCATTGTCGACAAATCTAGACAAAAATCCTGCGGCATTACTTGCACCGCCAGCACCGCCACCCGGTTTTGGACGACTGTTAGCCGTGTCAGCAAATTCAGATGGACACTTTTCTTGATGCCAAGATTCTAAAGGAAATTGCCAAATTGGCTCATTTACATGTTCTGCTGCTTTTTTAGCTTGCTCTGCTGCTTTATTGTCTAAAGCAAACAAAGCACTGTAATCACCGCCAGTAGCCATTACCGCTGCACCGGTTAGTGTTGCTGCATCAATTATAATAGGCGCTTTAGTTTCGCTAGCCGCTAATAAACCATCGGCTAGCACTATTCGGCCTTCGGCATCGGTATTCGCTACTTCCATAGTTACACCGTTTTTATAGGTTAAAATGTCGCCCAGTTTATAAGCATCGTTACTGACCATATTTTCTGCGCAGCATAAGAATAATTTAACGCGTTTATTTAAACCTTCTTTAATCGCTAGCGCCATAGCACCGGCAACCACTGCTGCACCGCCCATATCGCATTTCATATCAAACATGCCTACGTTTGACTTTAAGCTGTAACCACCACTGTCAAAAGTGATCCCTTTACCCACCAAACAAGCTGAAACAGCGGCATCTGCATTACCCGTTGGATTGAAGTCAACTTCTAATAAACAAGGTGCATTAATGCTGCCCTTGCCGACATTATAAATTCCCACCCAACCTTTTTGCAGTAATTCATCACCTGAAGTCAGACGACTGGTTACATAAGCAGGCGCTTGTGAATGAATATAATCAGCGGCTAATTCAGCCAGTTTAAGCGGATACAATTCTGAAGGTGTTTGGTTGATTAAATCGCGACTCCATGCAAACACAGCTAACTTGTCGTTCAAGCGATTGACGCAATCATTACTGCCAGTGAACACTACATTGGTAAGTTTACCCACACAGGTAAAACCTAATGCAAAGCTCCATTGATTTTCTTCATTCCAATGTTCGCCGGTTAAACATGCGTGCTTAACACCTAACCTTTCAATTTTACGAGCAGCTTTTTGAATCTGCCTCAACGACGCTTCATTTGAATTTTTCAAACAAATATGTAAATCACTTTCTACAAATTGAACAAGATTTTCACTTTGCCAATTTGTGTTAGCACTTTGTGTTGATAAATAAATATTAGTTACTTGGGTCATAAACAGTCCTAGACAGTATAATTTAATGCCATTAGTTTATACCCATCTCTATGTAAAACCGATATTTTTTAAAAGTCGTGATTAACTAATGTAAATCTAACCAGAGTTCATTTCGTAAGAGAGGAACTTGAGAAGGGAGAAAGGGGTTATTTAAGGTAAATACCTTGCGTTTTTCTTGTTGCACTTTTTTTATCTCACGACCAAAATATTGGCTGAAAATTCGTTCAAAACTACCATCTTTTAATGCTTTTTCTAATCCTACAGAAATATCGTTAGCTAGTTTGGTATTATTTTTATTAACAAAGAAGAAATAAGCGGTTGGATAATGAATTAATTGATGCGGTTCAATCATAATATTACGATCTTTATGTTTTTCATATTCCCACCTAATTTCTAAAATTGAACGTGGAAAATAGTCAAAGCGATTATTTTCTAACATCGTAAATAAACCAGAGTAGCTACTGCCTTTCTCTACATTAATGCCATTACTTGCTATTATTTTAGTGTCGGACCAGCTATGAAGTTGCCCTGCTGTTAATGTTTTAAATTTATCTAAGCTGTGATTTTGTAAGAATAAGTCTTTATTATTTTTAGTCACTAACGCAATACGCCAGCCATTAAGACCTTTTAAAATAGGAAAACGAACAGGTAAGAGTAAACGTTCTCTTTCAATCGTCGCACCTGCGGAAATAACATCGATCCCAGCATTATTGGCAATAACTTTTAAGACACGACTTTTGGGCAATTCTTTGTTATAAAACTGTACTTGATAGTTATTTTCGGGATTATAATTAAGTACATGTTGAAGTAAAACAGCTGAATAATCATCACGATCGAATCCCGGAAAAATAATTGTTTCCGCGTAACTCAATGAACTTAACAACATGAAGATAAAAAGTAAAAATAAACGCATAAATACTCAGTGTGAGAAATAATCTCATATAATATAGCTATTATATTACTGAAATCGCTGATAAAACCAAGTAACTTTTTATTTATAATGAACTCTTCATTAGTTAATTATATACACAATGCTAAACGAGGGAACAATTAAGGTGATGTTCTATGAATATCTCCTTCTCTACTGACCAGTTCGTTCAACAATATACCCAAACTTGAAACATCGAAGCCATATGAACGCTTGATTTTATAACTTTCTAACTGTTGTTCTCCTTTCAATGGCAAGGAAGACAGTTTCACGTTTCGGCTGGAATTATCAATAAAATACAATTTTTCCTTAAAAACTTTTAACTGCTTAAATTTAGTGCTGAGTTTCATATCGGTTTGAACAAAATAATTTTTCGATGTTTTTGCATTTGATAAAGGTGCAGCAAGTAGCTTTGACAAACTTATTTGATATACGCTGTGGTCAATAGAGTGAACCAAAAACAGCTTCTCATTTTTTTGATTTGCTGAAACAGCATAACTCCACATATTATCTAACTTCAATTCCTGCTCCGTCTTTAGGTCAACTAAACTTAGTTGTAAACGGTTTTCATTTTTATATGTCAGACTAATAACCGAAGAAGATAGCCAGTTAACATTTTCGATAAAGCCATCTGCTCTGAATATTTGATAATCATCCAGTGTCTTGATCGTCAAACTTCCTTCCCTCAACGCTTTCAATGGCAGTTGCCAAACCCTATTATTTGTTGCGAGTAAGACGGCATTATTATCAAGCGACACACTAATATGTTTGAAGACTAAATAGTTCTCCAGTTGAGTTAATACTGTAGAGCTACCGCTAGCAAAGTCACCCATATAAAGCTGACTTTTACCCGAACGCTTCGAAATGTACAAATAGTGTTTATCATCAGAAAGCAATGCAGGCAACATTTCATAAACTGTTGAGTTGTCTAATAAGTTTCCTTTATTCTTACCCGTTAACCATCGATTACTATAATCAGCTGAATTCGTAGCGAATAGCAGACTTTCACCGTCAGCAATCAAAGACATATTTCGAGAAAGGTATTCAGAAATACTCACCACTGTGTGGTTATTCTCTCCTGATAAATCACCCATCAATATTTGGTGTGCTGGCGGCGGTGGAAAATATAAAATATTCTCAGAATCATGATGCCAAATAGCTTCTCGCACAAAATAATTAAACTGCTGGTATTCGATTATTTTATTACTCTTCAAGATTAAAACAAATAACTGTGTATGGAGATCAGCATTCGAACGCATGATAAGTAATTTTTTACCATCAGGTGAAATGTCGACACTGTGATTACCAATACCTAATGGCTCAGGTTGTGCCATTAAAAAATGCTTTTTCGAACTCAACTCATACCTATATATACGGCTTGTTTGGTCGTTTGCTTTAAGTGCACTATAAATCAATTGTTTTGAGGAACTGTCAAAATCTATATCATTTATAGACATAGTGGTGCAGTCCATTACTGGTTCTATATTTGCTAATTCTTTATTCGTTGACCAATCCGCTTGATAAATAAAACACTGTTTATTTTTACTCGCAATAAATAATAATTTTTGATTGTTTTTTCCACTTTGATTATCAATCGCAATGAGTTTAAAAATATTGAGATCATGAGTGCCAATTAAAGATTCTTGATTTGATGAAAGATTCTTTCGCCAAAGCTGACTAATGTCGTTTATTTTTGCTTTTTTCAAAAAAAGTACATAACGCCCACTTTCACTGTGTAGCGCAGAAAACTCCAACCCTTGTTGCCGCGTTAATTCTTGAGTTTTACTGATAGTAAACGCTGTTTTATTGCTACTGACATTTAAAATAACGACGAGCAACAGAGAAAAAACACCGATAATAACAAACCAGTAAGCATAATTTTTTTTCTGGAGTGCAGGAACTGAGACTTCATCTTTGTGGCAATCATTTAATGGATTTTTAGTCATTGAAACTATGGGAATATTCGAAACAATATCTACGGAACAAATGAGTCGATAACCTCTTTTGGGTACCGTCTGTATATATCGAGGTGTTTTTGGATCGTCTAAAAGCAGCCTTCTTAAGTTACCAACCATCTTATTAATAGCATTATCTGTGACGATTGAATTCTGCCAAATTTTCTCAAGTATCTCTTCACGGCTAATAATACGATTAGGGTGCTGACAAAATAATAATAGCAGCTCGAGTAATTTGGGTTCTACAACAGTTTCTACTTCATTTTTCTTCAAAGTAGAAAGTTGTTGATCTAGAAGAAAATCTCCTATTTTAATCTTTGCCATACGCTCGGGTCGCTTAATATTATTTATTCATCAAAATGAGTCTATCAACTAATCCTTTAGATAAGCCACCAAAATGTAATTAATTAAACAAAAATATTGAATTCACCTTTTTTCCCTTTTTTTCCTACCTTTTTCATTTTTTCGCCCAATTTTTAAGGCACTGTGTAGGTAATGAAACACGTTTAATGAACCAACAAAGTAAAGGAATATACATGCACAGCTTGAAAAACATATCTGTATTAATGTTATTAGCATTCAGCTTACTGATAACAACAACTGATGCCCAGGCAGACACGACAAAGTATTTTGGCAACATTAGGTATAATCATGTATCTCCACATGTTGAAATTAAAGGCGTAAATCCGTTAAATAAAGAACAAATCGCAAACCGTCCTCACTTCATCTTTACCTATGGTTCAAACAAAAAGCTTTTCACGATAGTGGATAAAAGCTACAACGTGGTAAAACGTCATCATATCGCTAGTTTAGGTGCTTATAAAGTGACGTTTACTTATGAGAATAACAAAGAAACACGGCATTTTTTTGATGTTAACAATGAACCGATGCTAAACATGAAAGGAGTGTATAAAGAAGTCTATTCATTCAATGACAATGGTTTCAAGAATGAACTCAGCTTTTACGACCTTCAAGGAAAGATAATGGAATCTAACTGGAAAATATCTAACTACCAATGGTTTAAGAAAGGTAATTGGGTGGTAGAGCAGCGTTTTAATTTAAAAAATGAAAAACAGCCATTAGCCCCTTATTTCGACTTTGCCACCACAGCAATTGAATACGACACATTAGGAAACCCATATAAACACTTCAATTTGAACGAAAAATTAGAAGTTACTAACAATGCCGTTGGTGTTGCTTATTATCAAGATACCTATGATGAAAAAGGCCTCCATAAAAAATATGCTTACTATGATCAAAATAATCACATGACGCACAATCAATGGAAATTCGGCTATGCCGTCAAACACTACGATGAATTAGGAAATTACCTCTACCGAATCAAGTTTGATAAAGAGAGCAAACAACTTTCTCCTTCTTATAAGAAAACAATACCTCAACCGACATCAACCAAGGATATCGCTGAAATTAAGCGAATTGCAACGGGTTATCTAATCGCACTTCAGCAACGTAAACCTGACTTGATGAAAGAAGTGCTTCATGAAAAGTTAGCAAAACACACCATTTCAAATTATGCAGAAGGCGGACAATATATTAGAGAAACCACTTATGACAGTTTGCTTAAATTCGCACAATCTTGGAATAGTGACGGAACCAGATTCCCTCCGGTCCCGAAAAACCAAGTCACCATTTTAGATAGTTATAAGAATATGGCAACGGTTAAGCTGGTGTCAGACAACTGGTATGAGTATTTACATCTAATTAAAATGGATGGCCAGTGGAAAATAAAGAATTTAGTGTGGACCAGACATTAGTTTTATCTTTGCATTCAAAAAATTAGAAACCTTGAATTTTTGTAAAAATATGACTGATTAAATTAAATGCGCTTATTTTAAACAACAAGCGCATTACTGCTATCTATTAGATAATAGAATAAAGCCTTATATATCCCGCAACGAATGGACCATGTCAGCTGAACCATTACCAAACACAGATTAATCATTGAACATGTTTGAATATTGATAGGATTCTAAAAGTGATAATAAAATGCTATTATGCACTTAATCGAACATTAACTTTTTTTAGTCTGAGCATAACGGCCAGTAATAAACAGATCATATAATGTCTGTTTTTTTTACAGTACTCAAAAAAAAAATTATCCAACACGAAGTTCCACTTCATAAGTTGTTGTTTTAAAATGAAATGCGACAAAAAATTCAATGTGGTACGATTAGTGCTTAGTACACAATATAAGTAACAATATTAAATAGCAGTTTCAAACTGCGTAGAGGTTTTTAATAATGCGTTTTAGTTTCAATAAATATCTAGCAATTACCGTAACACTTTTGTGTTTCTCTAATATGTCATTCGCAGGCACAGTTGTAGAGTGTTCTACTAAAAACTCCAGTAAAGATTACGGCGATGCGACTACAGATAGTCAGGGTGTTGCTTATGGGGAAGCTTGTCATGAAACCAATGCTTGGCAACAACTTGGTAAAGCGAAGGTAGGTAATTCTCTAGTAGGTTTGCAAGGTGATTCTGGTTCAAGAGATGACGATGTTAGCGAAAATAAAGGCTGGAATGCAGATACTAGCCAAGACTTGGATACTACTCGTGGTGACAGAGATACTGGTGATAATGGTGTAAGATGGACTATACAAAATTCAGATGGTACTTGGCCAATAAGAGGTGAAGATGGTTGGTGGGGCACTAGTGCGGTTGAACAAGGGCAAACTGTTAAGTTTAAATTTAGTGTTACGCGCTCAGATGAAGGCAATCATAAATTTGATGAATTAAAAGTTTGGGTAGATTGGAACGGTCAAGATGGATTTAACAATAACGATATAGGCACATCAGGTTCAGAGATCTTATACAATGCACAATGGTATAAAGATCAAGATAAAAACGACAGAAGCTACGGTGATGCGGGTTACTCGGGTAATTCAGCTGACTATAATAATGATATCGGTGCTTATAATAGTAAAGATACATACAGAAATTACATCCTTGAAACGACTATACCTGATACTGCAGTGATTGGTAATACTTGGATGCGTGCACGCATTGCTTGTGAGAATTCTTTGACTAACTACACTGAAAACATGAATTTAACATCTGTAGGTTACCAAGACCAAGGTGAAGTTGAAGATTACAAGTTAACAATTAATGCCAAAGCTGTAACTCCGGTTCCAGAGCCTACGACCTTATTTGTTTTTGCTTCAGCGTTAATTGGCTTAGTTTTAAGCAGAAAAAAAACTTAAGTACTACTTAGAACGTATTGTCAAAAAAGCCGCAATTTTGCGGCTTTTTTATTGGTTCATATATAGTTAAATTATTGTTTAGCTTTCTATTTCAAATCGTAACTCATTACATTGCCACTCGGATCAACTATCCTTTCATAACAGTTACCTGTACAAATGAAAGGTCCCCATCTTTATCCTTTAAATTGCTCTGTACCTACTATAAGCATTATTACAGAGGTAATTAGTCAGTTTAGGCGCTAAAAATTACAGTGATATTTGATATAGTCTTTCTTGAAGATTATAACTGACCAGCAACGAAGTGATTAATCGTACTTCCTAGTTACAGGGCTCATCAACAAAGGTTGAATATTCCCTCGTTAGCCATGTGTCTAGTTACATAATTCATTACCATGTCTTATTGGTTGTAAACATTAATAGCGTTAATGCTGAATACAATAAAACTTTATAGTTCTTCAATTTCCCCCATAAAAAAACCGCAATTAATGCGGTTTTTTTCTCTCAGAAAAGACTATTTTTTTAATTCAAACAACAATGTTTTCCCTTGCTTCACTCCCTTCAAATGTTCAGGCGCCATTGAAATATATTCTAAGTATTCAATAGCTTCTGCTTTTCTACCTAACTGAGCCAAAGCATAAGCTAAATGGTAACTAACTTCAGGATCTGATGATGACATACTATAAGCCTGTCTCAAGTATGACAATCCTTCTTTAACCTCTCCAAATAGCGTTAACGCCCACCCAACAGTATCAAAGAAACCTGGTATGGTATTGGTGATTTCTATCGCTTGTTTAGCTTGTGTTACCGCGACTTTATACTCTTTCTTTATAATATGAATTGACGCTAAGTTATTTAATGCAATTGCTCGCTGATCAATAGGTAATGGTTGAGTTAATAACAACTGGTATTGAAATTGTGCTGCATCCCAATGTTCGTGCGTTAATAAGTGCTCTGCTAATAATTTTCGCTTAAGAACTGAGTCTGAATTTTTATTGACCAACGACGTTAGATATGGAATAAATTGCTTGGACAGCTTATCACTATGGCTTATTTGCGCTAAGCTCATTAAGGCAATAACATTATCTTCATCTTTCTTTAATGCCATTGCGTATAACGAATATGCAGCACCTAAGTTACTTCTTCCTCGAGCCACGTCACCTTTTAAAATAAATAAGTATGTATTACCCTTAAAACCTGCCTTTTCAGCAGATTTAATCGTCTTCTCAGCCTCTTTAAATTTCTTTTGTTTAACTTGTAGTTTTATCGTTTCTATAAAAACAGATAAAGACTTTGGCGATAATTCAAGCGCCACAGCAAGCGACTTTTCAGCACCTTCATAATCTTTTATACGAAGTTGTAAGCGACTCAAGCGGAAAAGTTTACTGGCATCTTCTAACCAAAAGCCAAATAATTGTGACAATTGTATTTTAGCGTATTCAGTTTGCTTTAAAGCGATTAAATTCTTTGCTTTAATTTCAATTGCATAAGTATCTAAACGATTATTCAGTAGATAATTACTGATCAATGAAAGGCTATTCTCAAAGTCTTGTTCGCTAAAATAAAGTTCGGCAAGTTGATAGGTAGCTCGAGTGTTCACTGTACTATTTTTTTTCTGCTGCTCTAATATACTAATAGCCGATTTAATATCACCTATTTCATATTCTAATTCAGCCAATTTCAACCATGCTTCGGTATGTTCTTCATTGTCAGTAACCAGCTGGCGAAGTACCTTTTTCGCAAGTTTCTTTTCATTTAAGAAATTTTGTAGTATTGCATAATTAAACTGTACATCTACATTATCTGGATGAGTAGAATATAGGCCAGTGATAAGATTAGTTGCTTGTTCAGTATCATTTTGTTGCAAAAGCAACTGAGCATGTAATAGTTGATACTTAATATTTTCAGGGTCAAGCTCAATAATCATAGCGATATATTTTTGGCTTTCTTCTAGTTTACCAAGCTTTAAAGACAGCGCTGCTAAGGTTTGCAAATAAAGTGCATCTTTAGAGACTTTAGCGGCTTCAAGCAAATTAAGTGCTTCAAGGTTTTTATCACGTTCAGACAAAATCTTTGCCGTTAAAATTAATATACCAGCATCATTAGGGTATAACTGGTTTAGTCTCGCTAGATAAGGTTGCGCTTTAAAATTTTGATTATACTGAATATATAACCCCGCAAGGATAGTTGCATAATCTTTGTTAACCTCTAACTTTTTTTCATAATCACTTAATAATTTTAAAGCGTTATGTGCTTGACCTTGTTTTATATAAACATCAGCTAGCAGCATGGCACTATTAATATCATCTGCTTCATTATCTAGGTAATGGGTTAATTTAGTTCTGGCTTGTTCCCAATTTTTTTGTCCATAACTCGTCATTGCATCGATCAATTGCAGCTGAGGTTGGTTATTCATAAACTTGCTATCGATTGATGCGAGCTGTGTACTTAATTGCATTAACACTTGCTGAGATAAAGCAATTTCATTCAAGTCTTTTAGTATAGAACTTTTCACAAACTGGGCATGTGGGTCATTAGGTACCAAAACCAAAATTTCTTCGATAAGTGCTTCGGCTTTTAAATATTCTTCTAATCCTATATAGACATTAACGATAAATTTTAATGTTCTCACATTATCTGGAACTACAACATTCGCTTTTTCAAACAAATCTAATGCTTCAATGAAGTTGCCAGACATTAACAACCAACGACCTTTCACTAACCAAAATTCATTATCTGGTTTTGCAAAACCTTCCATCTTATTGATAATATCTTGCGCTTTACTTAAATAATTTAAATCCAGATACATGTTTGCTAGCCCAATATTAGCCTTCATATGGCTTGGGATTAACTGTATTGTTGATTTATAGATAGCTTCTGCTCTATCACTTTCATCATTAACTAAAAACGCTTTTGCTTTGACCAGTTCAAAGTTTATTTTACTTCTTTGGTTCAGCGTTTTTCCTTCATCTAGCAGAATCACTGCATCATATTTACCCTGAAAAAGTAAACTTTTAGCCAATAGTTCAACCACCAAATTAAAATCAGCACCTTTCAATAAAGCATCATTTAACTCTTGCTCAGCTAAATGAGGGGATTTTTTTTCAATAAACACTTCGGCAAGTAAAAGTTTCGCTGGTAAATTTTTGGGATTATTTTTTAGCGCATTTTTTAAATGAATTTCGGCCGTACTAATATCTTTTTGCTGGAATGACTTTAGTGCTAGTTCGTAAAAGTCTTCTGCGGCATTAGTTGGCATTATAACTAAAGAAGCAATGATGAATAAAATCTTTGGAATACTGTTCATTTAAAAACCTTTAAAGGCAAAGCAGAATATAATAAATTGATTTTAAGTTAGATTTTGTCTATATCAAAGTAAAATACTTGTAATTAACCTTTATTATTGAATAATATTTATGTTTCGGTAATGCCTCTAGCGCTGAACAATTACAATTAATATTTTGATCAACTCGTTAGGGCTCACAAAATTAGCGGTTTAGCGATTCATAAGGTAAAATCAATAAAACTTTATGACGTATTATTACTTATGAAAACTGTTCAATGAAGATTAACGTAAAGAAAGCGACACTGATTAAACGATATAAACGCTTTCTTGCAGATATCACATTAGAAGACGGAAGCGAAACAACATTACATGTTGCAAATACAGGTGCTATGACAGGCTGCGCTACTGAAAATGATACTATTTGGTATAGCACTTCCGATAATCAAAAACGTAAATATCCGTTCAGTTGGGAGTTAACACAAACACAAAAAAATCATCTTATCTGCGTGAATACTTTACGGGCCAATCACTTAGTTGAAGAAGCAATAAAGAACGATGTTATCAAAGAATTATCTTGTTATAGTAATTTAAGACGTGAAGTAAAATATGGTGATGAAAATAGCAAAATAGATTTTTTACTAACCGATAAAAATAATACCGAAACATTTATTGAAGTTAAAAGTGTGACCTTACTCAGTAATCCTACTATTATTGATGATGACGAGAATGACAAACAAGGTTATTTTCCAGATTCAGTGACAACTCGCGGCCAAAAACATTTACGTGAATTGATGCAAATGAAACAACAAGGCCATCGTGCAGTTTTATTATTTGCTGTTTTACATAGTGGTATTGAAAGTGTCATGGCCGCAAAGCATATTGATGCAATGTATGCAGAACTTTTAATCGATGCGGTAAGTCAAGGCGTAGAAGTTATTGCTTACAAAGTTCAGTTTGAACAAACAATGGAAAGCGTTAAAATGTCCCTAACGAAACCATTGATCGTAAAATTTAACGAATAATTATAAATTAGTTCTAAAAAAACCACTAAACTCATTGACTAGTACTAACAAAAATTGTAAAAAAGCATGCTCAAATACATTGTAAAATCTAGTGAAGATAAAAATATTTTTGTATCTACTAATCAATCGTTATTTTTTTGATTTAAAGATAAATAATTATTTTTTCAATTAATTATAATGAAAGCCTTGATTTTTGTTTCGAGGAACACAATATAGACTGGGTATTTCAGGTCTATTTATTATTGGCAATTGCAACCACGGGTGTAGCTTTTAATGAAAAGCAACAACTTCGCCACGTAGGTCTATGTAGCATTTAGGAGAATTAAGCATGCCAGCCAAAAAAGCACTAGGTATTTTAGCATTAGCGGGCGTAAAGCCTTACGTTGAAAAAGCCAATGAAGAGTACATGAACGCTGATCAATTAGAGCATTTCAAGAAGATTCTTGATGCTTGGCGTACACAACTGCGTGAAGAAGTTGATCGCACAGTTACGCATATGCAGGATGAAGCAGCTAACTTCCCTGATCCGGTTGATCGCGCAGCTCAAGAAGAAGAATTTAGCTTAGAATTACGTACTCGTGACCGTGAACGTAAACTGATTAAGAAAATTGAAAAAACATTACAATTGATTGAAGAAGATGAGTTTGGCTTCTGTAATTCATGTGGTATTGAAATTGGCATTCGTCGTTTAGAAGCCCGTCCGACTGCTGATTTGTGTATTGAATGTAAAACACTTGCTGAAATTAAAGAACGTCAACTAGCAGGTTAATTTTCTGATTGAATTATATGACTTATCTGTGTTCAATCTATGATTCACAATAAAGTTAATATTACCCGGCCATTGAATTTGAGTGACTCTATTACTCAATATCGTGGCCGTTTTGCCCCCTCTCCCTCTGGTAATCTTCATTTTGGCTCTTTAATTGCGGCTCTAGCGAGTTACTTACATGCAAAGCATCAGCAAGGATTATGGTTAGTCCGTATTGAAGATATCGATCCACCTCGTGAAATAATTGGCGCAAGTTCCGCTATTTTGGCAACACTCGATGCTTATGGACTCCACTGGGATGAAACTGTTTTATACCAAAGTCAGCAAAGTGATTTATACCGAGATGTTTTACAGCAATTAGCAGAGAAAGAACTGACCTATTGCTGCCAATGCACTCGCGCGCAAATAAAAGTACAGGGCGGAATATATCAAGGTCAATGCCAAGAGTTAAACTTACCCTCAAAAAACAATGCAATTCGTTTTCGCAACCATCAAGGTATTTTTCACTACAACGATTTGATACAAGGTGAATATTTAACCCAACTTGAATTTGCTCAAGAAGATTTTATTTTAACCAGAAAAGATGGTTTATTTGCCTACCAACTGGCTGTTGTCGTTGATGACATTTATCAGAACATTAGTCATGTTATTCGTGGCTGCGACTTACTTGAACCTACAGTCAGACAGTTAAGCTTTTATCAACAACTAGGTTATCAAGCTCCAGAGTTTGGGCATGTGCCATTGGCCGTTACTGAGCAGGGTTTTAAACTCAGCAAGCAAAATAAAGCACCTGAAATCGATAATACCAATCCTTCCCCTTCGTTAATTTTGGCGCTTAAATTTTTAGGACAAAATCCACCTGATGAACTTTACAGCTATTCTGTTGAACAAATAATACGTTGGGCAACAGATAACTGGTCAACTGATGACATTCCTAAAAAGCACGAAATAACCTTCAGTTGATAATTATTCCAGAAAAAGGTCATTTTTGTTGCATTTTCAAACGTTTTATATTCTCTTTTCTATCGCTCTGTTATATTATTGCGCCACTAAAAATATGGTTTGTAGCGCGAAAAAATGTTTTCGCCCTTCCCATATTATCCAATCAAGGCCAGCATTATTAAAAGCGTGATCAACTTGTGTAAACGAGTATTAGGTAAAGCCTCTAAAAAGATGGCTAAAAGCCCCAAGAAAAATAAGCAAACCTCAGCCTCTAACGTTTTAACACGTGACCAGCATAATGTTTCTCGAAAGCAAATGAGTAACAATGCCTTAAAAGTACTTTACCGCTTAAACAGCGGAGGATATGACGCTTATTTAGTGGGTGGAGGTGTTCGCGATTTATTATTAGGCTTAGCGCCAAAAGACTTTGATATAGCGACTAATGCGACACCTGAACAAATTAAAGACCTATTTCGTAACTGTCGAATAATCGGTCGCCGTTTTCGTTTAGCCCATATTGTTTTTGGACGAGAAATTATTGAAGTGGCTACTTTTCGTGGTCACCATGAAAACGCGCCAGATAAAGAAAAACTTTGTCAAAAAACATCTAAGCAAAGCGAAGATGGCATGTTACTTCGCGATAACATTTATGGTTCTATTGAAGAAGACGCTGAACGTCGTGATTTCACCATTAACGCACTTTACTACAGTGCAAAAGATTTTAAAGTTCACGATTTTGCTAACGGTATTCGTGATATCGACGCAAAGTTAATTCGTTTGATTGGTGATCCTGAAACACGTTACCGTGAGGATCCAGTTCGTATGTTACGTGCAATTAGATTTGCCACCAAGCTAGATATGACAATCAGCCCAGAAACAGAAGCGCCAATTTCCGAACTTGCACCTTTAATGGCAAATATTCCTGCCGCTAGAATGTTTGAAGAATTTCTCAAATTATTCCTTTCGGGTAAAGCACAGTTAACTTTTGAGCAGTTAAAAAAGTATGATCTATTCCGCTACTTTTTTCCTGCTACCGATCAAATGTTAAACGATGGAACACATCCTCATATTGAACGTTTTATTGTACAAGCATTAAAAAATACAGATAGCCGCATTAATAACGAACAACGCGTTACTCCAGCCTTCTTATTTGCTGCTATGCTTTGGTATCCATTACAAAGCCATATTGAACGTATACGTAACGGACAACCGCATATGTCACCCCAAGATATATTTTTTGCTGCATTAGCCGAAATAATGTCTGAGCAACAGCAAAGTATCGCTATACCAAAGCGTTTTCAAGCGGTAATGAAAGATATATGGATCCTTCAAGAGAAGTTGAGTCGAAGAGATGGAAAGCGTGCTTATAAAGCGTTAGAACATCAAAAATTCCGTGCAGGATACGACTTCTTGTTATTGAGAGCTGAAATTGAATCAACCCCAGAAGATGACGAACTACAAGAATTAGCTAAATGGTGGACAGACTTTCAAAGCACTGATAATAACACTCAAGAATTGATGATTAAAAGTGTTTTCCAAACGCGTACTAGCAGTAGAAGAAGCCCAAGAAAACGTCGTAAAGTTCGAGAAACAAACTCGAGCGATAATGGTTAATGGCTAAAGTTTATGTTGGATTGGGCAGTAACCTGTCTGATCCAAAGAAACAAATTCACCTAGCCGTAGACGCCTTAGCAAACATTGAACATAGCCAATTAACAAATATCTCCTCTTTATACTTCAGCCGCCCTATGGGCCCACAAGACCAACCTGATTATATGAATGCTGTGGCAGAAATATCCACGCAACTCAGTCCATTAAATCTATTAGATGAGCTACAAGCTATCGAACGTTTAGCGGGTAGAGTACGTAAAGATAATCGCTGGGGAGCTCGTATTCTCGATTTAGATATTCTTTTGTTCGATAACGAAATCATACATCATGAACGCCTCACTGTGCCACATTATGGTTTAGAACTTCGTGAATTTGTATTATTACCACTGGCTGAAATATCTCCTGAACTAATACTTCCAAATGGAAATAACATTTTAGCTTTAAGTCAAAACATAGAAACCAATGGGTTGAAAATTCATAGCAAGTTGCGATAATTTTGCATTTATGCGAAGGTACGCGCACTGAGTATTTACTCAAACCTTAAAAACTTTGGACTAAATATGGCTAAGATAACCACATCAACTTTGCTAAAAATGAAACAGCAAGGTGAAAAAATTTCTACTATTACCGCTTACGATGCGAGCTTCGCAAAACTATTCGATCAGGCAGGTATTCACGCTATTTTAATTGGCGACTCCCTCGGTATGGTTTTACAAGGCCAAGATGACACGTTACCTGTTGATATTGACCACATGGCTTATCATACACAATCGGTAAAACGTGGCGTGAATGAAACGTTAATCATCAGTGATATGCCGTTTATGACATACGCCACTAAAGAACAAGCATACACTAACGCTGCAAAACTTATGCAAGCGGGTGCAAGCATGGTTAAAATGGAAGGCGGTGAATGGTTAGTTGATACGATTAAAGGCCTTGTAGAACGTGGTATTCCAGTTTGTGCACATTTAGGATTAACACCACAATCAGTAAATGTCTTTGGTGGTTTTAAAGTACAGGGTCGTGAAAAGACGCAAGCCGACAAAATGATCGTCGATGCTAAATTACTCGAAGCAGCGGGTGCGCAATTATTAGTCTTAGAATGTATTCCTTGCGATTTAGGTAAAGCCATTGCTGAAGCTGTTTCAATTCCTACTATTGGTATTGGCGCAGGTAAGGACACAGACGGACAAATTTTAGTGATGCACGATGCACTCGGTATTTCATGTAGCTATATGCCTAAATTTTCACGTAACTTTCTGATAGACACCGGTGATATTAAAAAAGCCATTGAGTTATATATCAGCGAGGTTTCCAATGGCAACTTCCCTGGCGTTGAACACATTTTTGTTAAATAATTTTACAAATATTAATATATAAGCATATGAAAATAGTAAGTGAAATATCTGAATTACGTCACCTCATCTCTGAGTGGCGTCTACAAGGTTTAAAAATAGCATTTGTCCCTACTATGGGAAATTTGCATGCTGGTCATATCTCTTTAGTCACTGAAGCTCATCGACATGCAGATAAAGTTGTTGCCAGTATTTTTGTTAACCCAATGCAATTTGGTATACATGAAGATATCGACAACTACCCTCGCACCATGGACAATGATCAACAACAATTAGTTGCTGCTAAGACTGACTTACTCTTTATTCCTACACCAAAAATTATTTATCCAAAAGGACTAGATAAGCAAAGTTACGTTGAAGTCCCTAATGTATCTGTTGGTTACTGCGGAGAAAGCCGTCCAGGACACTTTCGTGGTGTTTCCACTGTTGTATGTAAGCTATTCAATTTAGTACAACCTGATGTCGCTTGCTTCGGTTTAAAAGATTATCAACAAGTTCAGGTTATACAAACCATGGTTGAAGATCTTTCAATGCCGATTAAAATTATTCCTGTGGCTACCGTTCGTGAAGATAGTGGTCTTGCATTGAGCTCTCGAAACGGTTATTTAACCAAAGAAGAACGTAAACAAGCACCGGCCCTTGCACAAAACATTCAATGGTTGGCTAATGAAATACGGACCAACAATGACTTTATCGGTTTAGCAAAGAAAGCCTCCCGTGCTATCAATAATGCGGGGATGAATACAGATTATATTCATATCTGTCATGCCAAAACATTACAGCCGGCAAGTGAAGACGATACTGAATTAGTGATCCTAGCTGCTGCACATTGTGGTAAAGCAAGGCTGATTGATAATTTACAAGTATTTTTGTAGATTATCGATTCTGAACATCGTCATTCATTCACATCCATGTGATCATGACATTGCCTGCATGGATGCAGGTACTTAGCTTTTGTCTGGAACTAAAAAGCTGACCGTTGACGTGCATGGATGCACTAATGCCTTGAAAGACAGGATGTCTGAGAAAGGCCATCCTGAACATCGTCATTCATTCACATCCATGTGATCATGACATACCGTTCATCCTGAACATAAAAAGCCGATAGTTAAATTATTAACTATCGGCTTTTAATTGTTTTGCTATTGGTTACTCACGAATTATTCGTATGAACGTTCTAACCATTGAATTTGCGATTGCAAATCGAGAATTTCTTTTTTCGCTTCGATCAATTCCTGTTGAACCACTGATATATCAGCATGATTCTGTTCAGATATTTCTACTGGAGTTTTTCTCATGTCATATTCCATAATTATCACCACCACAAAATGTAATCGTGATTGAATTATTACACAACAACTTTCATAAACAAAATAACATTTATAGATCTAAATGAAACTTTCTAGAACAAAAACTCATTAAAAAATATAATATAGATATTAAACAATGAGATACAAATCAACCATTTTTGATAAATATAACAAAACGAAACAAATAACTTACAAAACGAAAGTAAAACTAAAACATTACAAGGTGAATTACAAAAGAAAATTAAATTAGAGACAGTAATTTCGGTAAAAATGTTTCACTTTCTTGCGCCAATTCAAGTTGCTCTATGAGAACATCATTAAGGATCTCATGCGAAGTAAGCGGATTGGCAAGAACAACACGTAAGACAACAGTTTTGCGTCCTTGATAACGTGGTACTTCAATACGTGTACGTGAAACAAATGATTTACCGTTCTCACGTTGTCGTTTTTGAATAAACTTAGTGAGCTTATCAAGTAAATGATTAATATCATCTTGTTGTTCGGGTGAACTATTCGTTAACAAAGTTTGTACCGACTGAGGGTTATAGCGATATGTTAACAAACATAGCTCAGGCGAAGTAATTAACTCAAAGTCGGGATGCCGCTCAATTAAGCTGGCAAAATACTGTGCCTTTTCAATACCTTGGTTAATTAACATTTCATAACCAGGTCGGCTGATAATGTGCAAACTTGCATACACTAACATTGCCATTCCGGGTCTTGAACCCTCCAGAGTATGAGAACCTAAATCTTTTGAACCTTTGCGTAAAATATATTCAGCATGATGCTCTATGGACGCCACAGAAGCAGGATTTTTAAAAACCACCAAACCTGCTCCCATTGGAACATACATTTGCTTATGAGCGTCTATAGTGACTGAATCAGCCCTTTCAATACCTTTTAATAGCGGACGATACTTATTCGATAATAAAGTCGCCCCGCCCCATGCGGCATCGACATGAAAGTGTGTGTCGAATTCTTCTGCAATATCAGCAATTTTATCTAATGGATCAATATTGCCTGTTTCAGTGGTACCAGCAACACCAACAATGCTCAATATGCGAATATTCTGTTTTTTTAATTGAAGGCATTTATCACGTAATTTTTGGCAATCAACACGATTATATTCATCGGTCGGAATTGAAATAACACTATCTTGACCAATTCCTAAGATATCGGCTGATTTTTTTAATGAGTAATGTCCGCGATCAGAAACTAAAATCGCTAAGCCATCGTATTGATAGTGTTTTAACGCTTTAAATAAGCCTTCTCGTGCAATTCCAGTAAAATTACCATCTGGTTTAAGTAAATTATTACGTGCCACCCAAAAAGCCGTTAAATTGGCAACAGTGCCACCAGAACAAAAAGCGCCGAGTGAATGGTTGGCACTATGCATCCATTCTTGATAAAAATTCTCGTTATCTTGGTAAACTAAACGATGCATCATGCCTAAGACTTGACGTTCAAGAGGGGTAAATGCTTTTGATGTTTCAATTTTTACTAAGTTTTGATTTAAGCCCACCATCAATTTTGAAAGCGGTAAAATAAAATAAGGTAATGCAGAGGTCATATGCCCGATGAAACTGGGGCTTGATGTGTGCACCGATTGTGCAACGACTTTATCTAAAATATGGCGAGTGTGATCAGAAACAAAACTAGGTTCTTCAGGTATTTCCGAACAAGCAAAATCTTTTTCGATTTCACTTAAGGCCTGTTCTTTGGCCGCAATATGGCTACCTAAAAATCCGGCAAGATTTTCAGATATCTCTTTCTCGATTAGCCCTAACGTAGAATCAGGTGCTTCTGGAATGGTAAAAATACGATGTAAAGACTCTTGAGTCGCTTGTGCTTTGCGCTTATGCGTCGTCATACCTTGCCGTTGTAACCCTGTTGGTAAGTAAACATAAAACGGCACTTTAATAAAAAATGACTGAAATGTCTTGTACTTTATTCTTATTTAAAAGAGAAATCATCCACAACTTAGCGTATTAAATGACGGTTGCTGCATAAACCAACGCTAATTCTACCAATGCTAAAGTGCTTAGCGCCATCATTAATACATTCTTTCTGATTAAATTATTCATGATTGTTATCCTTTTCGATTTTAAATTAATATTTAATGCTGAAAAGGTATTCAAGATACAAGCCAAAAATACAAGCGTCTGTTTTTAATGGTCTTTGTGGTAAACATGGAAATACTAATTTTAATAGCACTTTAACGAATTAGTAAATCTCACTAACTTTTTGTGAAATTTACTAACCAATAGAGTGAAAGTATAGATTATATAAAAGGTAAATATTCTCGATTAATTAAGAGTTGCCAGCACTGTTGTCCACTCGAACGATATTTCGCTTCAAATGGTGTTAAAGGCTCATCATTACTCACTTCACTAATAGCACCTAAAATACCGGCAATATCAGCAGCAAACTGAAATTCCTCTAAATATAATAGCCAATTACTGCGTAAAATTATTTGTTCACCGATATTTATAATCTGTGGGAACACAGCACTACCATGCCAGCGTCTTTGTATATGTTTAGATTTTGGCCATGGGTTTGGATACAAAATATAGTGTTGTTTCACTGGCCAACTGGCTTGATCAACTAAACGATAAAAATCATTCAAATCAGCTCTTACCAAACGATAGTTTTCGATTTTCGAACCGTCATCGTTCAGCATCTCATCAACATTACGATTAATACGATGTGCTGATTTATCAACACCAATCACTAAAGCTTGTGGGTTTTGTTTTGCTAAAATACGTGTACTTTGCCCAACACCACAGCATGAATCTAGAATGATATCGCCAGAATGCGCTTTAACTAAAGCATCCATTTCAGCAAAAGCTTCTTGTGTATGTGCTTGAAAAGGCTTTTGCGAGCGATGCAGTAAATGCTTTTCAACGATTTCTTCAAGTTTTTCATGAATGCCTGGTTGATTAGTAACAATAACTCTTGAGTCACCTGAGCCTTCATCTTCATTGTCTGTACTATTATTTAATTTTGTCATTAACTGCGTAGCCCTATTCCTTTGGTGATCAACGTCATCGCTATGGCGTATAAGGTAATAATGAACGCACCTAATACTGAAAATGCTAACGTTAAACTGACATCACTAATACCTAAAAAACCGTATCTAAAGGCATTGACCATATAAACAATCGGGTTTATTTGCGAAACACCTTGCCAGAATTCCGGCAGTAAACTTATCGAATAAAACACACCGCCAAGATAGGTTAGCGGCGTTAAAATAAAGGTAGGTATGATGGATATATCGTCAAAACTTCCCGCAAAAATTGCATTGATTAAACCACCTAAAGCAAAGGTAGCCGATGTTAAACTGACCGTAGCAATAATCACCCAAATATTATGAATTTGGATATCAACAAAGAGCAGTGAAACTAAAGTGACAATAGCGCCGACTAAAATACCACGTGCCATACCGCCACCAACATAACCAGCAACAATCACCCAGTTTGGTACCGGAGCAACCAGCATTTCTTCAACATTACGCTGCCATTTAGCACTGAAAAATGATGAGGCGACGTTAGAATATGAATTAGTGATCACACTCATCATGATTAAACCTGGCACAATAAACGACATATAATCGAATCCGCCCATTTGTCCGATCCGTGAACCAATTAGCTCTCCAAAAATAACAAAATACAAACTAATGGTAATAGCGGGTGGCACCAATGTTTGCACCCAAATGCGCATAAAACGGTTTATTTCTTTGTATAGAATACTTTTTAGAGCAATCATATTTCTTTTTGAAGACATACTATTTACTCTCCTGATTAACGTTTTGCCCACTACCCACAAGACTAAGAAATAGCTCTTCTAAGCGATTACTTTTATTACGCATACTATGTACATTGATATTTCTCGCACTTAATTGACTAAACACATGGTTAACAAGTTGCGACTTTTTTACATCAACTTCGAGGGTATGATCATCAATTAAGCGGGTAGTAAATTCATCGAGTTTTGGTGCTTCGGTAATTTTGTCAATATCCAAAACAATCGTTTCTTGATCTAACTTTGATAATAACGATTTCATATCGGTATTTTCAACGATGACCCCTGAGTCAATAATGGCAATATTACGACAGAGCATTTCGGCTTCTTCTAAATAATGAGTCGTTAAAATAATTGTAATGCCTTGTTCGTTCAACCCACGTAAAAATTCCCACATGGAACGACGCAGTTCAATATCAACACCCGCTGTTGGTTCATCAAGTATCAACATTTGAGGTTCATGCATCAGTGCGCGCGCTATCATCAGGCGACGCTTCATTCCACCCGAAAGCATGCGACCAGCGTCATTACGCTTTTCCCATAAATCGAGTTGCTTTAAATATTTTTCAGCTCGTTGAAAAGCTAACGGTCGTTCAACGCCGTAATAACCCGCTTGATTAACGAGGATAGTTAACAAGGTTTCGAATTGATTGAAATTAAACTCTTGTGGAACTAAACCCAAATAACTTTTCGCTTTTTCAAGTTCTTTATCAATATCATGGCCAAAAACTTTAACTGTACCTGCTGACTTATTGACTAACGAGGTGATAATACCAATGGTGGTAGACTTTCCTGCACCATTTGGGCCTAGCAATGCGAAAAAGTCACCTTGTTTAACAGTAAGGTCGATACCTTTGAGTGCAGTAAATCCACCTTTATAAACTTTTTTCAAGCCAGAAATTTCTATTGCATTATTCATGGTTCAACCTTTTGTTTTTTGATGTCCTAAATGTGAGGTCAAATTTAATTTTTTCAACCATGAAGCTATTATTTAAATACGGTAAATGTCACAAAATAACCGACCAACAGCATTGCCAATTAATTGTATACAATTTAAAGTGACTGCGCCCTAATTAAGGAAATATTATGCCGCAAATAAAAATAACTCGTTGGCTGAGCACAACCGTATTGACTACTGCTATTGCAGTATCACTCATGGCATGCCAAAGCACCTCAACAGAAAATATGACAAAAACTGAAATGAACGCCGATATATCAACTCCTTTAACGGTTGAACGTATATATAAAGACCATGAGTTTAGCTCTGATTATATTTCTCGTCTTCGTTGGTTAGCTGACGGTAGTGGCTATACTGTTGTTGAAAAATCAGCAACAATGAAAAAGAATGATAAAGATGAGGACGTGAGTATTGGTCGAGATATCGTTGTTTATGATCCTGAAACATTAGAAAGAACGGTATTAATTTCTGCAGAACAATTAACCCCTAAGGGTGCTGATAAACCTCTCGCCATTCATAATTACACTTGGTCTGATGACCGTCAAAAGTTATTGGTTTATACCAATAGTAAAAAAGTTTGGCGATCTAACAGCCGTGGGGATTATTGGTTATTAGATATTAAAGCCAATAAACTCACTCAACTTGGTGGTAATAAGCCAACAGAAAGCTCATTAATGTTTGCTAAATTTTCTCCTGATGCGAATAAAGTTGCCTATGTTGTAGCAGACAATATCTATGTAGAAAATTTATCTAACAATAAAGTAAGCCAATTAACTTTTGATGCAGGTAATGGCAAAATCAATGGTTTATTTGACTGGGTTTACGAAGAAGAATTCACCATTAAAGATGGCTTTCGCTGGAGCCCTGACGGTAAAAAAATTGCTTATTGGCAATTAGATACCAGTGGTAGCAAAGATTTCATCATGATCAATAACACCGATGAACTTTACCCGACCATTACAAAATTTCCTTACCCTAAAGTTGGCGAGACTAATGCGTTGCCAAAAGTTGGCGTGGTAAATTTAGCGACAACAAAAACCACTTGGGCAAACTTACCTAATAATTCACGTAATATGTACATTCCACGCATGAATTGGTCTGGTAACAGCCAGCAAATATTAGTGCAGCATGTCAATCGTAAGCAAGACACCAACATATTGTATTTAGCGAACGTTAAAACGGGTAATGTAAAATCTGTGATGACTGAGCAAGAAGCTACCTTTCTTGATTTTTTTGACGATGCACGTTGGTTAAACCAAGGTAGCAGCTTTTTATGGACCAGTGAACGAAGCGGTTGGCGTCATGTTTTTAACATTTCTCGTGACGGAAAAACGGCTTTAAACTTAACGGAAGGTGATTTTGATGTAGTTAGCATTCAAACTATTGATGAAAAAAATGGTTGGTTGTACTACATAGCTTCACCTAAAAATGTCGCGCAACGTTATTTATACCGCAGTAAACTTGATGGAAGCTTGAGTAATCAACGCGTAACGCCTGAAGAATTTGCCGGTACAAATCGTTATCAAATGTCAGCAGACGGACAATGGGCGATTCATTCACATTCAACTTTTACCCAGCCGACACAGAAGCGTTTAATTAAAATTGAAGGTCATCAAACTAAACATATGATGATGGACAACAAAGTTTTAATAGATAAATTAGCCAAGTTGCCAAAAACTGATCATGAATTTTTTAAAGTGACAGCTCAAGACGGCGTGGTACTCGACGGCTATATTATTCGCCCTGCCGATTTTGATCCGAAGAAAAAATATCCGATTATCTTTTATGTTTACGGAGAATCTTGGGGACAAACAGTTACTGATAGCTGGCGTGGCAATGCCGCGATGTGGGATCACATGTTAACAGAGCAAGGTTACATTATTGCTTCTATTGATAACCGTGGCACACGTACCCCCAAAGGTAGAGAATGGCGCAAGTCAATTTATGGCGCTGTCGGTGTACTTTCTTCACGAGACCAATCTGATGCGTTAAAGGAAATGGGAAAACGTTGGAATTATATTGATACCAATAAAGTGGCTATTTGGGGACACTCTGGCGGTGGCTCAATGACATTAAATATGATGTTCCGTTATCCTGAACAATATCATGTAGGTATTTCATTAGCCCCTGTACCTGATCAACGCTTATACGATTCTATTTACCAAGAACGTTACTCAGGGTTATTAGAAGACTTTGCTGAAGGTTACAAGCAAGGTTCACCCATTACCCATGCAAAAAACCTGCAAGGTAAATTGTTACTTATTCATGGTACAGGCGACGACAACGTACATTATCAAGGCTCTGAGCGCCTCATTAATGAATTAGTTAAGCACAACCGTCAGTTTGACTTTATGTCTTACCCTAATCGAAGCCATGGCTTATACGAAGGTGAAGGCACAACACTGCATATTAAAACGATGATGACGAACTACTTTAATACGCATTTGAAACTTTAGCGCCGACTAATACCATTTTATTAAGTTTGTGATCAGGTTGTGCGTAGAGAAAATAAATCAGAGCAAGGCGATCGATTGAGCAATAGCTGGCTATTGGGATTGAGAGCAACGCCGCTTTGGTGAATTTTAACCAGCACAAGTGAGCAATAACTTAGTGGAATTGGTATAAATACTTCAATAAAATAAAGCCTTCTTAGCTATATGCTAAGAAGGCTTTTTAATAGCTGTAGAATATTATTTTGACTCTAATTATCAGCTCTATATTCATAAATAGCATATGTAATAACTAAAAATTATTTATTCAATAGTTTTTTCTTACTTTTTTGACAACCTCATCCTTTTTCCATGATGCATTATTACGCATACAAGTCCTTGTAAAATAACAACTGCACCAATTTAGCCTCTTAAATTTTTCTCTTCTAAATATATTACTTGCATGAATAAAATCACTAAGTTTAGCCATTATCTTTATTTATAAAAAGCACCTCAATACACTGCATTTTTAAAGGCTTTATCAATTATCATCATCATTTTTTAGCATTATGCTCAAAAGTTGCACAATGTTAATATTATGTTACGTTAGTTTTCGTGTAACAAATATTTAACATTAATATGGTATGGGGAAGAAGATGAATAATAAAATAAAACTAAAAACTGCCATGAGTATCAGTGTCTCAACACTGCTGCTAATGGCGAGTTCAGCACACTCGGCAGTTATAGATTGCAGTGCTTTCGAACAATGGGAAACTGGCGGTACGTATAACGCAGGTGAAAAAGTAGCAGCGCAAGGAAAAGGGTTTGAAGCAAAATGGTGGAATCAAACAGATCCCACTCAAAAGTCAGGGCCATGGCAAGAATGGAAAAACCTCGGAGAGTGCCAAGGAGACACCAATACCAATACGCCACCGACGGTGAGCTGGATTTCACCGGAAAATAATTCTTCTTTCACCGAAAATGACAGCGTTGTCATTTCTTTTTCAGTACAAGACAGTGATGGTAGTATTGACCGTAGTGAAATATTTCTTGATGGAAATTTGCTATTCACCTTGCCATCTTCTGCTTCACAAATAACGTGGACAGCCTTAACAGGTGCCCATAGTTTTACCGTAACAACCTATGATGACAAACAAGCTTTTACTACCAGCAGTGTGCTGAGTTTAACGATTACCGCAAAAGATACTACGCCAGATAATAAAGCGCCGATGGCTCAGTTAAGTATCTCAGCGCAGCCAAACGAAGTTAACCTTGGCGATGAAGTCACCTTTGCATTAAGTGCAACAGATAGCGACGGAACAATTACCGGGCTTGAATTATTTGCTGACAACCAGTCACAGTTTACTTCAACAAATAGCAGTGCCAATTTTACTTGGCAAGCCAGTGAAATCGGGCAAGTTGAATTTGTTTTAAAAGCAACGGATAACGAAAATAGCGTCGGCACAAGTAGCAGTGCTTTTGTTAATGTCGTTAAAGTAACCGATCCCAATAACGACCGCACGGCGTGTCAGCCCAGTGGTTTATATCAAACCGAAAACGTTAACACCCCTTATTGTACTGTTTACGATGCTAATGGCCGTGAAGAAATGGGCGCAGACCATCCACGTAGAGTAATTGGTTATTTTACGAGCTGGCGAAATGGTGCCAATGGTCAACCAAGTTATTTAGTGAATGATATTCCTTGGGATAAAATTACTCACATTAATTATGCCTTTGCGCATATTAATGCGAACAACCAAGTATCGATTGGCGATCCAAGCTCAGACAATAATCCGGCAACAAACATGGAATGGCCAGGTGTTGTTGGTGCGGAACTTGATGCAAGTCTGCCGTACAAAGGCCACTTCAATTTACTCAATAAATATAAAAAACAATATCCTCACGTTAAAACATTAATTTCAATTGGTGGCTGGGCTGAAACTGGCGGTTATTTTGATGAAACAGGCCGCGTCGCTAACGGTGGCTTTTATACCATGACCACGAATGCTGATGGCAGCATTAATCATGCGGGCATTAAAGCGTTTAGTGACAGTGTTGTAACCTTCATCAAAAAATACGGTTTCGATGGTGCAGATATCGATTATGAATACCCATCATCAATGGCTGACTCTGGCCATCCCGACGATTTCGATTTCTCAAATCCACGTCGAGCTGCATTACATAAATCTTATTTAGCGTTAATGAAATCGTTACGTGAATCCTTAGATAAGGCAGGCGATGCTGATGAACAACATTACCTGCTAACCATAGCGTCACCTTCTTCAGGTTACTTGCTGCGTGGTATGGAAACCTTTCAAGCCACTCAATATTTAGATTACGTAAATATCATGTCTTATGACCTTCACGGTGCATGGAATTCTCATGTCGGTCCAAATGCCGCCTTGTATGACACCGGTGAAGATTCAGAGTTAGCCGCATGGGATGTTTATAGTACTAAAGAATTTGAAGGTATTGGTTACTTAAATACGGACTGGGCGGTACGTTATTTCCGTGGCGCTTTATCAGCAGGGCGTATCAATATTGGTATTCCGTATTATACCCGTGGTTTTAGAGATGTCTCGGGTGGTACCAATGGTTTATGGGGACAGGCAGCGTTACCTGATCAAGCGGCGTGTCCAAATGGCACGGGTAAAGGCGATAAAAATAACTGTGGCAACGGCGCTGTAGGTCTCGACAACTTGTGGCATGACATTGAAAACGATAATGAAGTTGCTGCCGGTAGTAATCCTTTATGGCACGTGAAAAACCTTGCTGACGGTAAATCTGGCAGCTACATAAGTGCTTATGGATTAACGCCAGATACTGACCCCCAAGACGAATTTGTCGGCACATACCAACGTCATTATGAATCTGTTGCTGTTGCGCCATGGTTATGGAATGACCAGAAAAAGGTTTTCATCTCCATTGAAGATGAAGAGTCGATGGCAATTAAAGTCGACTACGTCATTAATAATGGCTTAGGTGGCGTGATGTTTTGGGAGCTTGCCGGCGATTTTGATTACGACCAAAGTAAACAGGAATATTACATGGGCTCAACTATGACAACGATTGCTTATGACAAGTTTCGTCAAAGCGGTACCTTGTATGATGTGCACAATGGCAATCCTGATTTTACTACGCCAGAAAAAGCGGTTGATATTATCTTTAGCGCAAAAGACTTTCCTGTTGGTGATGACAACTATCCAATAAGTCCTACCTTTTCATTCACTAACAACTCAGAACTTGACCTTTCAGGCGCTAAAATTTCTTTTGACGTACCTGTATCGACCTCAGCCATTTTTAAAGCTAACTGGAATTCGCAGAAGAAATTGAAAATGGCTATTGAAGCTAATGGCTCAAATGCCGCTGGTAATAATATTGGCGGCTACGACAATGAGTTTCATCGCTTCTCGATTACTTTAGTCAATGAATATGGTGGCGTAACTGAATCGTTTAAGGCAGGTGAAACTGTTGCCGCCCAAGTGATGTATTACATGCCATTTACTGGCCCTACCAATTTTACCATTGAAAAAGACGGAAAAACCTATGCATTCAAAGTTGAATATCCTGAGCTACCAGTAGCGACCAAAGATGGTAATGGCAACGGTGATGGAAAAACCTGCGATGGCGTTAACGTTGATGATTTACCTATTTATCCAAACTTCCCGCGTAAAGACTGGCAAGGAAATCCAGACCATGCAAATGCGAACGACATGATGGTTCACCAAAAAGCAGTTTGGCAAGCCTTATGGTGGACTAAGTCTGAGCCTGGTGGAGATGAATGGCAAAAAGTGTGTAGTTTATAAATTTACCTTAACTCAAGCAGTATCCCTCTTTAATGGTGACATTTATTAACCATTAAAGAGGGGAAACAGGATTTATATCATGAATAATCGTAACAATATTAACAACGATAACAGCCGTTTTAAAAATACTAGAAGATTTCAAAAAAAAAGAAACAACAAATCATTAATTTCCGCGTTAGGCCTATTAGCTTGTGCTGGCGTATTAACCGTTTCATCAAAGAGCCAAGCGCATGCCTTTATGGACAATCCTAAAGCGAGGCAGTCTATCTGCCAAGCCCAAGGTGGTTTTTGGTGGCCCGTTGATGGTTCAAATATTCCCAACTTAGCTTGTCGAGCAGCATTTATAGACTCAGGTTATGTACAGTTTATTCAAGAACATGAAATATCGATAAATGTTGCCGATTATCATAATCAACAGGCGATTGAAGCAGCGATACCAGATGGCACACTTTGTGGTGCTGGCTCAGCAGAAAAGCATGGCGTTAACTTAGCTTCGCCCTATTGGCAAAAAACACAAGTTATGCCGAACGGCGACAATAATATTCAAGTGCGTTTTAACGCGCTAACCCCACATAACCCAAGCTTTTGGCGGATTTATCTCAGTAAACCAAGCTTTAATGCCAGTACGGATGTCTTACGTTGGCAAGATCTTGAGTTGGTGCAAGAGCATGGCAACATAGATTTCACCAAATCGTCAGACGGTAATCGTTATTACAATATGGAAGTACATATTCCTGCTGACCGCGTGGGTGACGCTTTACTTTATAGTCATTGGCAGCGCGTTGATGTCGTTGGGGAAGGCTTTTATAACTGTAGCGACATTACCATTGTACGTGACGATGTTGAACCCGATGAATGGCAAGCGATTGCTTATTTTGTCAAACAAGGTCAAAACGCTAACGCAGGCGATTCACCATGGGCGAGGCTTTTCAATGCTGATGGCCAAGAACTGATTAATCAGCAATTTATGGTCAACAGTGATAATGCAGCGTCATGGCAAGCAGACTTTGCTAAGCAGCTTAATGAAGATTTTAACCAGCATATTAAAATAGGGGTTAAAAACCTAAACAATGCATCGTCAAGTGATGAAATTATTTTTGATAGTGAAAATGTTTTATCTAACCAGGTTTGGGTAACGAACCAAGCTTACAGCTTTACCTTATCTGTTATTACTCAGTATGAAAACACCGCACCTATTGTGCACGCTATTGACGATATATCCCTTGACGAGAATCGCCAAACCCCTGTTCATGTCCACGCTTTTGATGACCAAAATGATCCGCTCACTTATGTGTGGTCAGTACCTGCACCCTTAAGTTTTTCAGGTAAAAATGCCGATATTACTATTATGGCTGCTGATGTCGACAGTGAACAAACTCGACAGGTTGCTGTTGCGGTATCGGATGGAAAACTCACTACAACTCAATCATTTCTGGTTACGGTTAATAACCTCACAGGTTTACCTACCGCTCCCGCATGGTCATCAACTCAAGCCTATGCCACCGGCGATAAAGTTAGTTATCAACAAAAAACTTATCAAGCTAAGTGGTGGAATAAAAATCAGCAACCAACAGCTGGTGACGCTTGGGAAGAAGTTTCCCTAGACAATGACGGCGTTCCTTTTTGGCGTCGTGAAACTTCTTATTCAGGTGGCAGTAAAGTCAGTCATCAGGGGAGTTATTACCAAGCTAAATGGTGGACTAAAGCAGAAGAACCGGGCGCGAATAACGTTTGGACAAAACTATAAAGTTATAACAACAAAATTAATAAATAAAAATAAACAACAATATAAAACCAATAAAAGAGAGATAAAAATGAAAAAATTATTATTAACAGCTTGTGCCGTCAGTGCGGTTATTGCTTCATGGCAAGTTTCAGCAACAGCATCAAAGCCCAGCATAGATTGGGCGCCACAAGATTATTCTTTTGTGCAAGTTAACCTTGATGGGCAAGGGTCATATAAAGATTTAGTGACCGCTAAAGAGCAAGTCGATATTAGCATTAAATGGAATGCATGGGGCGGCACTGGCGGTGACAGTTATAAAGTGTATTTTGACGATATGATGGTCAACGAAGGGAACTTAACAGCGGGTAGTAACAGTGGCGTAATTAGTTTTCCTTATAAAAAATCTGGTCGCCATAACTTAACAATAGAGCTTTGTGATGCCGACGGTTGTGTACGTAGTGACGCTAAAGCCATTGTTATTGCCGATACTGATGGCGGTCATTTACAACCCTTGACTATGGATGTAAATCCAAATAACAAAACTTATCAGCACCAAGAAGGTACGGTCGTTGGCGCCTATTTCGTTGAATGGGGTATTTACGGTCGAGATTTCGATGTATCAAATATTCCAGCGCAAAACTTAACACATTTACTTTATGGTTTTATTCCAATTTGTGGCGCCAATGAATCATTAAAAGAAATTGAAAATGGTAATAGCTGGCGTGCCTTAGAAAAAGCCTGTGGCGGCTCTGCTGATTATGAAGTTGTTGTTCATGATCCTTGGGCGGCTTTTCAAAAAGCATTACCTGGCATCAATAGCACAGATCCCATTCGCGGTACTTATGCACAATTAATGGCATTAAAGCAACGTTACCCAGACTTGAAAATTTTACCTTCAGTGGGTGGTTGGACACTCTCAGACCCTTTCCATGGTTTTACTGATAAGGCTAATCGCGATACTTTTGTTGCCTCAATGAAAAAATTCCTACAAACATGGAAGTTTTATGACGGTGTTGATATCGACTGGGAATTTCCAGGTGGTAGTGGACCAAATCCAGATTTAGGCGACCCAATCAACGACGGTCCAGCTTATGTTGCATTAATGGCAGAGTTACGCGCGATGCTTGATGAACTTGCAGCAGATACCGGGCGTGAATATCAGCTAACTTCAGCTATTGGCGTGGGTTACGACAAAATTGAAGATGTAGATTATAGCCAAGCTATTGTGCACATGGATTATATCTTTGCGATGAGTTACGACTTCTTTGGTGGTTGGAATAATGTCACGGGTCATCAAACCGGTATCTATTGTGGTGAGCACTTATCTGTTGGAGAGTGTGACGGCACAGGTTTAGATGATGCCGGCGAACCACGTAAAGGACCGGCTTACACCATGGATAATGGTATTCAACAATTATTAGCTCAAGGTGTTCCTGCCTCACAGCTCGTTGTTGGTACGGCAATGTATGGTCGTGGTTGGGAAGGCGTTCTAGAAGCAAATACCCAAGGTGGTAACCCTATGACGACTGAAGGAACCGGTAAATTAACGGGTACTACAGCAAATGGCGTTTGGGAAGCTGGCATTCAAGATTATAAAGGACTTAAAAAAGCGATGATCGGCGCATCAGGTGAAGGTATTAACGGCTTTCAAACTTACTATGATGAACAAGCTGACGCTGCTTATGTATGGAATAAATCATCAGGAACATTAGTAACTTATGACAGCCCTCGTTCAGTTAATGCGAAAGGACAATATGTAAGAAGTTTAGGGCTAGCCGGATTATTTGCTTGGGAAATTGATGCAGATAACGGTGATATTCTTAACGCCATGCATGATGGTTTAGCTGGCGGAACACCGGTAAACCACAAACCTGTTGTTAAACTTAGCAGTACTTTCACGGTTAAGTCAGGCGAGCAATTAATTGTTGCGGCAACGGCAAGTGATGCAGACAATGATACCCTATCTTATGTTTGGACTTATGACCCACTTATGGCATCAGGTAGTAATACTGATACCTTAACTGTTACCGCACCACTGGTGACGGTAAATACTGATTACACCTTAACGATTAGCGTGAGTGATCAACAGTCGACGGTCACTAAAACCACCGTAGTAACGGTATTAGCTGAAACAACAGATAATGAAGCACCGGTCATTTCACCTATTGCTAATGTAAATGTTGATGAAACAAAAAATGTTGCTATAAGCGTCTCAGCAACTGACGCCGATGGCGACTCGCTAACTTACACTTGGCAAGTTCCTACTGGTTTAACCCTGCAAGGTAGCGGTAGCAATATCATGCTTGTTGCGGGAAATGTCAGTGCCGATACCGATTATCAAGTGACGGTTAATGTTTCAGATGCTCAAGTAACAACCAGTGCAACTTTTACCGTAACGGTGAAAAATACTGATGTCGATACCGGCGATACTACCTGGGATGCCAGTAAAGTTTACAATACTGGCGATAAAGTAAAATATAACGGTGTTGAATATCGTGCTAAGTGGTGGTCACAAGGTAATGTACCCACGGCTGGCAATCCATGGGAAGAAGTTATTCCTGATGATGGTCAACTTAGAGCATGGCAGTCTTCATCAATTTATAATGGCGGCGACAAAGTTAGCCATAATGGTGGTGAATACCAAGCAAAATGGTGGACAAAAGGAGATGAACCTAGTGTTGCTAATGTTTGGAATAAACTGAACTGATCAAGTGTAGACTCAATGATAGGGGCTTTTTAGCCCCTATAATTCACTTTTTATCGCTATCCGTTTAATTAATGCCATTTAAATCTGTAAGAAAGAAATATAGTCACGAATTTACATTTCAAAATATTCACTAAAAACTTTATACAGTTCAGTGCCTTGATTCACACTGGCTGAAGCAAAGTGCAAGATTGGGATCACTGTCTTATCCAACGAAATATAGTGCAACGGATCGCCATCGCCATAATTGTCCATACGAAGAATTCTCGCAAGCGGCTGACCTGCCGCTAATGGTTTGCCAAATTCTGCCAAGTAATCAACCATCCCACCCATCGGCGAATAAAAGGCTTTGTAATCCTTTAAATAACATCCGTAACGTGTCATCGATTTTGGCTGGTATTCTGTCGTGCTGATCACATTTTTATGCTGTAAGTAATTCATAATACTTTTAGCATCTTCTAACGCAACATCGAGATCAATCTGTTCTTGTGAACCTAACTCAACCGTGAAACTTTCTTTATTAATAGACGGAGAGCTAATCGAAAACTCAATACCTAATTCAGCAAAAGCATCTTGTAATGACCACCACGGGCAAAATGTTGCTTCATCTAATGCGCCATCAAAGTCATTAGGAATTAATAACGTATGAGGAATATCAAAGTACTGCGCACTCTCTTGTGCATACTCAGGGCAATATAAATGCTTACTTGAAATCGGGCCGGTATGTAAATCTAAAACATAATCAGCCTGATGAGCTAATCGTTGTAATTGATAAGCGATACGTTGGCCGGTCGTTAATCCATAAATACTGTGGTCGAGTTTTTCTTCAATACTGTCTATCATCAGCTTTTTGAAATTAGCTTCAATCACTTGATCCGTTTTGCCAATGCATTCCCGCACGAAAGGTTTTATGATACTTTCATCAAAATGGTACATGCGATTCCAATTCACACCAGTAATAGGATCAAATCTTCCTAAGGTGTACTCGCCATTTTTGTGATTACAACCAACAGGGTTCGCATAAGGAACGAGTGTAATATCGCCTTTTATCTGCGTATTTTTCAACAATTCTAATAATTGAAAAATAACTGCATTACCCTGCACTTCTGCGCCATGCATATTCGCTTGAATATATACACTCGGTGCTTCAGAACAGCCTTTAATACGATAGACAGGAACGGTTAATGCTGCTCCACTTGCCATTTCTCCCACATGCATAACTTCTTTATTTACTTCGTTCATTATTTTTACTCTTTATAAACGGCTTATCTAAGGTACCAATCAGCAGGTTGTGACGCTCTTACTTCAATCAACTTCCCTTGACTAAAAACATATTCCGCAGCGATATGATGACAAAGAAAAAATGGCATACTCTCGGTAAAACCATAAGCACCACAGTAACCAAATATAAGTTGGTCGTGAACAGAAACATCTGTTGGCAGAGGCAGTTGCCCAAGTTTATCCATACTGGTACATAACGGCCCATGGATATCGAACAACTGCTTTTCCTGTGAAGATTGGCGTAATAAATTAACCGGAAATGGTTGGTCGGTGATCGCAGGACGTAATAAGTGATTTATCCCTGCCGCCAATACCAACTGTTTTTGACCATAGTTTGTTTTTCTATCAACAACAGGAGTCACATAATAGCCACATTCAGCTACGGCAAAACGTCCCAGCTCTAACCATAACTCTTCAGCACCAGCTTGTTGTTTTATGATGGCGAGATCTGCCAGTATTTGCTGCCAAGAAAGTGTTTTCCCGCGCTGTAAATAATCAATCCCTAAACCGCCACCTAAATCTAATATTTTCAGCGGCATGCCAATATCATCGGCTAACTGTTTTAATGGCGGCACCATTTGAGACCAAAGTGAAAACATTTTCTCATTACTGAGCATATTGCCCCATTGAAAAATATGAAGGCCACAAAGTTCAAGGCCAGGAAAGTCAGCAGTTTTAATGGTTTTCCATTGCTCCACTGATAACCCAAATGGGGTTAAGCTATTACCTCCCAATGGATTTTTTTCACCATCGGGCCACTGTAGCTGTACTCGCAGCAAAACCTCAGGCTTAACATTATTTTCAAGCGCGGCTTCATTTAACCAAACAAGTTGATTAAGACTTTCAGCAACAAAAATATTCACACCTTGATTTATAAAAGAGGTAATTTGCGTTTTTGATTTTGCAGGCCCAGTATTTAAAATTCGTTCAGGGGTAATGCCCTGCTTTAATACTTGCTTTAATTCACCACTACTCGCCACATCAAAATTAAACCCAGCGCCATCTAAGGTTTGAATGATTTTAGATAACGGATTCGCTTTTACCGCAAACCATAGTTTGATCACATTTTGATTTTGTAACTCATCTAAATGAGCTTTTAGCGCGTCTAAATGGTAAACAAAGTAACCTTCTTCTTCTGTGTTTTCAGGTTGTTGCTTTTTTAACTCAGCGATTAATTCAACCGCTGAAGGAGAATTGAAGCAATGAGTGACACTCGCTAATTCAGACATTAAAACACCTGTTTATCTTATAATTATTTAACGTAAAATCGATTCAAGCTCTAACGACGCATTGCTTTTTTCATCACGATATTTAACGATTAATGCACAAGCCATATTTAAGCCCTGCGCTTTAGCCCATTCACCTGAAACCGGACGCGTACCAGGAACAACAACAGCTCGTTCTGGAATGTCAGCCCCTTTTTCAAGCATCACTTGATTAACACAATCGTAAACAGGCACTGACGCTGACAGAGAAACACCCGGCGCTAAAACCGCCCCCTTTTTAACAACTATGCCTTCAACAATCACAACACCCGCACTTAAAAAGGCACCGTCTTCGATAATAACTGGGCTAGCGCCAACAGGTTCTAAAACGCCACCAATTTGAACAGCCGCAGAAACATGCACATTTTTACCTATTTGTGCGCATGAACCGATCAATGCATGGCTATCAACCATAGTGCCGGAATCAACAAAAGCGCCAACATTTATATAAGCAGGTGGCATAATAATCACTCCCGCTGCAACATGAGCACCACGACGTACCGAAGAACCGCCGGGCACTAAACGTACTTGATCGTCAGCTGTGAATTCACGCGCAGGTAAATTATGCTTATCGACAAATCCTTTATAAATCCCATCAAAAGCAATGTTTTCGCCTGCTTTAAAAGCAGCTAATATGGCTTGTTTTACTTCTACATTCGCTTGCCAGTTGCCTTGTTCATCTTGAGTTGCTGCACGTACAGTGCCTGCTTCTAATTGTGTTAACGTTTCTTGCCAATTCATTGTTTGTTACTCTTATTAAATTTTAAAAGGGGTTATTTAGCTTAGTTATTTAGATAGATTGCCAAGCCATTGATTAATGAGTTTGTCTGACGCTAATAACGCGTTATTGTCGTCAAGTTCTAAGTGGGTTAAAGGCGCGCGCAAAAATGGCGTCGCGATCATTTGTTTTTGATGCATTAAATTTTTAACGGGGATGGGACTTGCTACTTGAAAAAGTTCATCTACGGCATTTTGCCAAAGAGGAAATAAACCTTGTGTTTCGCCAGCTAATGATAACTCTACATATTTATGAGTTGCCCTTGGCCAAACATTACTACAAACAGAAACGAGGCCTTTTACACCCGCTTGCGCTAAATACGGCATCATCGCGTCTTCACCACTATAAAGCGCAATGTCAGGGCAATATTGACGATAAACTAACACTTGATTTAAATCGCCACTGGCTTCCTTTAATGCCCAACAATTCTGATGATTTTGTACAGCTTGTAAAGTTTCTATAGGAATTGAAACACCACTGCGTGACGGCACGTTATATAACATACAAGGAAATTTTGCGGCATCCAGCAAAGTACGAAACCATTGTATTTGGCCGACAACACCAGGCTTTGCGTAAATTGGGCTGCCTAGCAAATAAGCTGAGATGGGTAATTGATTACAAGTTGATATCCAATTTATTTGCTCAGTTAAATGATATCCTCCAACCGCCACCATTAAAGGTGCTTGAAGCGATAACTGACAAACAAACTCAACAATACTAAGATGTTCTTGTGATGTTAAAGCGAGCCCCTCACCCGTACTTCCTAGCAACACAATACCATTACCAGCATCAGATTGGCTGATAGCTGATTTTTTTAGGCTTTGAAAATCGATTTCACCATCGTTAAGTAATGGCGTGACTAGAGCGGTCCATAAAATAGTTTTATGATGCTTTGAGTTAGCATTTGAGCTAACGTTTTTTGATAATTTTATTTGATTCATTTCTCTCGAACTCTGCTCGTTCGGAGAACTATTAGGCGTTTGTATCAGCCGAAACAGATTTCACCATAATTAGGGTGAGTGCTTTGGCTTTACAAAGGCCAGAAGCTCTCCACCAAATTGGTGACAATTGCTAGGATTCAACCCAAACAACCGGTACGTAAATCATCAAAAATTCACTTACCTCGGCATTAATCCCCCTCGTTATCAATCACTAGAGTTTGATCTCTTTATGATAACTACCTGGTTAATGCTCCTCTTCTGGCCCTTTTTCATCAAGTTGTTGCTCGTTAGGAAAACAAAGCAATAACTTTTTCGAATTAGGACAACAGCATTAGAACATTTATTCTAATGCTGAGTCAATAGACGTCTAAATGGGGATAGTACGAATATATTATATGTTATGTATTATGAAGTAATCATCGCTTGTTCTATTTGTGCCAAACGGTCTTGCCCCCAACATGTTGTTTCTTTAAAACGGAAACATGGCGTTCCCCATAACCCCATACTCTCTAAACTCGTTTGGTTACAATCTGACCATTGTTGCCAATCATGCTCCTTATTTTGTTTTAATGCTGCTTCATAATTCAACTCATGTTGCTCACATAAAGAGGCGATCACTGAATTTTGCGATAAATCTAGACCATCAACATAAATAGCATTAAAGGCTGACTTAATAAACGCTAAGCCTTTATTTTCTTTATCTGCATAAGCAAAAACTTGAAATGCATTAATAATACCTTGTCCGAGAGGATCTGTAATTCCAGTAAATGGAATTTCTAATTTATTAGCTTCTCGACTGGCATCAAAAACTGCATAACGTTGCTTATTTTCTGTGGTAGTTAACCCTCTCATCAAGAGTGGAAGTATCGGTTTTATTTTCAAAGGTATTTGATAATGTTGACTTAATTTTTCAGCTTGAAGTAAACCTATATAAGAATAAGGACTGCGCAAAGAAATATAAACTTCTAAGATATCAGTCTTTTTGTTATCGACTGCAGTTTTTTTCGTTGGTTGCTCAGCAAAAACTAATTTATTTTTTTGATACATAGGTGAACTGTCATCTTTTGCCAAGTCAAAATCGACCAAACATTTTTCAAGATGGTCTAATCTATCAATACCGACAAACCATTTACCGGCAATAAATATTGAAGAAGGTAAATAATGACCTAACTTAACTAAACGCATTAAGTTTTTGATTTGATAATTGATTACCGGTGTAGAGGCATGATAATAATCTTCAAATTCATTGAACCACGTTTGTTGAAAAAGCTGCCATGCATTAGCTAATGTTTTTGGACGTAATTGCCACATTTGCTGCCCAGTAAAGAGTGACTCTTGAGTCGGTTGCTGTGTTATTTTTTTTAATTGATATTGATCAGCAATATAATTGGCATCTTTTATCGCCCAAGCACGCATTAATTTAGGATCAATAGTCACCCCTGGCACACTTTCATAAACCAAAAACAACTTAAATTGAATATTAAAACGTTTTTCTAACTGGGGCAAAACTTGAATAAGCATAAAGCTGTAAGGGTCATTAAGTGCTAAATACACTTCAGCTGTAGGCGTTTTTTTAAACCAATTGGGTATGGTGAAATAACGAAGTTTTAGTAAAAATGCACGCTTATTACTGCGTATTAGTTTTACTTTAAACCAAGTCAATATTTTAGTAAAAATAACCCACTCCCTGAATTTTATCTGATGATTTGTAAATATATTTTTCGCGTTTCTGACATGATCATAATATTCACGTAGAATATCGGCTATTATAACCATATCTTGTCGTTAAGCGTATAAATTACCGTTAATTAATTTATCACGTAGTTGCTATTTTTATTAACGTCATAAACAACTCATTTGAGAACTATTTTGTTAGATAATATTAACCAATTATTACTCCGTAATGCCGACTTGCTTCAAGCAAAATCCCCCTTATTTATCAACTTACCTGTTGATGATTTTTTTCAAGAATATCATGCAAGTCATCCTCAAGCTGTTATGACTTGTTACAACACAAATTATCAATTGCACTTACAAGCCAAACAACAAAATATTTCCCAAATGACTTCCGTATTTAGTGTTCAATATGAAAGTGATGTTGTACACGACTTAGTCATTATTCAATTTCCAAAAAGTAAAGCTGAATTAACTTTTACACTTGCAATGGTTGCAGCGTCATTATCAAAAGAATGTTTAGTATTAATTGTCGGTGAAAATAAAAGCGGTATTAAGTCGTTAGAGAAATTAACGACACAGCAACTAGCGAATTGCGCAAAAGTTGATTCAGCCCGTCACTGTTTATTATTTGCTGCTAATATGCTGCCCGCTCAAGAAAGTTTTATTTTAGAAAGCTGGTTGAAGTCGTATTCATTTTCCATTAATGAAACGGTTATAGAGGTTGTTGCGTTGCCTGGCGTATTTAGTCACAACAGATTAGATATCGGAACACAGGTATTATTAGAAAATGTACCGAAAAAAGTCACTGGAGATCTTCTCGATTTTGGTTGTGGTGCAGGTGTTATCGCAAGCTACTACGGTAAAATATTCCCAAACGCTAATTTACATTTACTCGATGTGAGCGCTTTAGCTTTATATTCAGCTCAAAAAACATTGAATTTAAATAACTTAACCGGGCAAGTTTTTCCATCAAATAGCTTGTCAGATGTTAAAGGAAAATACGATTACGTTATTTCTAACCCGCCATTTCATCAAGGACTGAAAACCAATTATCTGGCAACTGAAACCTTTTTGTCAAAAATAAAACCTTACTTAAAGCCGAAAGGGCATGTAATAGTTGTCGCTAATAGCTTTTTGCGTTATCAACCAATAATGGAAAAAGAAATTGGTCGCACCCAAGTTTTAGCGAAGAAAAAAGGCTTCTCGCTTTATTATTGTGCTATTTAATTGCTCAATATAAAATTTAAGTTACTATAAAAGCATGGAAAAAATGAAAAACATTCACTCATTAAAAAGAAAACTGGTGATTATGATCATCGGTTTCATTGTTTTATTTGTCATTCTTTCTTATTTTATCGTCGGTAATTTATTTATCGAAGATGCTAAGAAGCAGTCAATAAATAACACAGTATATTGGGGAGAACTTATAGCAAATGCCAATATTATTAATGATGAAACTAACTCGATTGATGAATATTTATCAATGCTGGAGTATGTTCCTTATATTCATCATGTTCATATTTATAAGATACATCTCGAACCTGAAAATAAAGAAAAATTTCCGAGTTATAACAAAAACACTATAAATGCTCGTATACTCAACCAAAGTGACAAATTTTCAGAATTATCTTCACCAACATTCAATCTTCAAACTCAGACGCAGACTATAGAACTTATGGTGCCTATTACTCATCTTGAGAAAACTGTGGGCTATGTTTACATACAAACAAATACTGAAAACATTCAGAAAGTAACACGTAATATGTACTTTCGACTCAGTATCATAATTATTATTCTGATTTTAACGTCTCTGTTAGTGGTAATCTCACTCAATCGATTTATCACCGGTCCAATGTCTGAAGTATCAAATAAAATACAAGAAATTTCTAAGCATAAAAAATTCAACTTGCGCATTGATCCAATGCCTTTCAAAGAACTTGATATTCTTGTACGTAACATCAATATTTTACTTAATAGAGCTGAAACACAACTCACTAAATTATCAGAGGATAAGCAACTCACTTTCCAACAAAATCAAGATCTCGAAGATAAAATAAATACACGCACACAGGCATTAAAAGATTCAAACAATGAATTACTTTCAACACTGGAAAAGCTTCACCAGTTTCAGGGACAACTGGTTGAAAGTGAAAAAATGGCTTCATTAGGCGATATGGTTGCGGGGGTAGCACATGAAGTAAATACACCGATAGGCTTAGGCGTTACAGCTTCTACATTATTGTCAGATCGTTTATTAGAAATCAAACAAGCTTTTGACAATAAAACCTTAAAGTCCAGCCATTTAAAAAAATTCCTCATTGAAGGGGAAGAAAATACAGCCATTATTTATCGTAATTTAAAACGTGCTGCAGAATTAATTACTAGCTTCAAAAAAGTTGCCGTAGATCAAACAAGTGAAAAGGCGTGCACGTTTAACATCAAAGACTTGCTCGATGAAGTACTATTAACTTTAGCGCCACAAATGAATCCTTTGCCATATATTATTAATATAGATTGTCAAAGCGAACTAAGTATTACCAGCAAACCTGGTCCGATAAACCAAATTATTATTAACTTAATTCTCAACTCAATTACTCATGGCTTTGATGAAAGGGATCATGGTGTTATAACAATACAAGTGAGTATTGCTAGCGACATGCTAACGATTGACTATCAAGATGACGGTAGGGGCATTGAGCCTTCTATTATGAATAAAATTTTTGAGCCTTTTACAACAACTAAACGAGGTTCTGGCGGTAGTGGTCTAGGTTTGCACCTTGTTTACAATCTTGTCACACAAGCTTTAGGTGGTAAAATATCATTCAGTAGGGAAATTGAAACTGGGGTGCATTTCAAAATTAGTATTCCAACCTAAGCCATTGAATAAAATTAACGTTAAGCTGATAAATTCTTGTTGATAAATAATAAAGTCAACAAACATGATTGTTTTTTAGTTAGTGGTTCTATACCATACAATTAATTGTATAAATAATTAACACAATCCGTATTTGCAACATAGCGTTAATATATTTTTCAGCTATAACTAACATATAGTAAACATTATTGCTAAATACATAGAGAATGGAAATAATAAGATGCAAAAACCTCACATACTCATCGTAGAAGACGAAGATGTCACACGCTTTAACCTACGTAACTTATTTGAAGCTGAAGGCTATCAAGTATCAGAGTCTACCGACGGTGAGAGCATGGATAGCCAATTAAAGAAAAATACTATTAATTTAGTCATTATGGATATCAACCTTCCGGGTAAAAATGGTTTATTATTAGCGAGAGAATTAACGAGCAACAATGACATGGGATTAATATTCCTTACCGGTCGTGATAGCGACATCGATAAAATTCTTGGTCTAGAAATAGGCGCTGATGACTATTTGACAAAACCGTTCAATCCTCGTGAATTGACGATTAGAGCGCGTAATATTCTTAACCGAATTGGTCAAACTAAGAATGAAACTGAGAAAGCTGTCATAACTTTCAATGGATGGTCACTTGACGGAAATTCCAGAAAAATGACAGCACCTGACGGACAAATACTGGCTATTCCTCGTGGTGAATATCGTGCTTTACGATTATTGATTGAAAATACTGGTCAAATTGTAACTCGACAGCAACTTATAAAAGAAATGACGGGAAGAGATCTTCGTTCAAACGATCGCACCGTTGATGTAACGATAAGACGCTTACGTAAACACTTCGAATCTGTACCAGATGCTCCTGAATTAATTAATACCATTCATGGTGAAGGTTATCGTTTTATTGGCAGTGTTGATTAAACGTTTCGCCAATAGAAATAAATAATTAAAAAGGGGAAGCAAAAGTTGCTTCCCCTTTTTATTTTAAGAATTTAATTAATTTACTTTGATGCCAACCATGCTTTAAAGGCTGCAATCGCTTTGCTATTTATTTCAATTAACTCTGACATATATGTTGATTTTTCAGCCCATTGACCTGAGATTTTCTCTATTGCAACTAATTTTGCATGAGCAGTTAACAAACCCACGCTACCTGTAGCGCCTTTCATTTTATGGCATCGCTCTTCCCACAATTCTTGTGACTTTTTCTCAAGCGAGTCTGACATATCGTCAAGATAGGTAATTGATTGCTGGATATATAATTCCAACATTTGCTCAACAATCTCTACACCCAGACTCTCTAAATACCCGTCTAATAAATTAACATCTAACTGTTCAATATAATCCACAAATTCTACCTTTTATTATATTTATAGTGGTGAATATTTTGTTTATTGTAACAAGATATATACTGATGTCATTAAACAAATGTCTTTCATTTTTATCAATTTTCAATCTTCTAAAACACTAAAACCTCATGAACACCTAGACTTTCGTCAAATTACCACCTTAAAATACTTAAAAAATAACTGTGCCTATATCTACAAGTAAATATGCGTTAGAATATGCGCCCTTAATAAGTATGTTGTGTACTGAAGTTTCAAAAAGCCCTTTACATAACGCGTTAGAAATACTGGAGTAGAAATGTCAACATTAATGCCCGATATCGCCAATCACACTACAGCTCAAACCGAAGGTACCCTCGACTGGGTTGGTATGAGTAATATCGAAATGCCTATAATGGTTGCTTCTAAAGGTGAAAATGAGCGAATGGTTTCTGCTTTTGTTGACGCGTATGTAAACTTAAAAGAGCCACAAGCGAAAGGCATTCATATGTCTCGCCTATATTTGCTGCTTGACGAACTTTCTACCAGTAACACATTAGACTTTCAAAGCTTAGTCACTTTACTTGACGGCTTCATCAGTAGCCATCATGACCTGAGTGATAACGCGAAAGTACAATTTCGCTTCGACTATCATCTAAGAAGAAAATCATTAGTCAGTGGCAAACAAGGCTGGAAAGCATATCCAGTAACCTTAACTGGCCGCTTAAATAAAGGAAAACTTGATATTGAGCTATCTGTTGATGTTAAATATTCATCTACTTGCCCTTGTTCTGCTGCACTTGCTAGACAATTAATCCAAAAAGCTTTTAAAGAAAAGTTTAATGAGCAACAAGCCAATTTAGATTCTATCCACGAGTGGCTTGGAACGACAGATGGTATAGTTGCCACGCCGCATAGTCAGCGGTCAGTCGCTGAATTAAAAGTTAAACTCAATGCCAATACCAGCGAATTCCCCATTACTGCTGTAGTAGATATCATTGAAGGCTGTTTAAAAACACCTGTTCAAGCAGCCGTTAAACGTGAAGATGAACAAGAGTTCGCACGCCTTAATGGACAAAACTTAATGTTTTGTGAAGATGCAGCACGTCGCTTACAGCATGCCATGAACCAAGCCGCTGAATACGACGACTTTTGGCTTCGTATCAATCATCTTGAATCTTTACATGCCCATGATGCTGTAAGTATTACCACAAAAGGCATTGAAGGCGGATACCAACCTTAAGACAATACCTTTTAGACATTCAAATGTATTTTAAAAGCCAGTAATTATTACTGGCTTTTTTTATGACTCCCCCTCAGAGCCTTCCCCAATACCTTGTATATACATCACTGAATAAAAAATGAATAACAACTTAAGTGAATTCTTTCTTTAACTTTCACTAACACAATTTAAAATGTAATTAAATTACAACAAAGCAAACAAAAGTGATTGTTAGTTGGCTAAAAACAGCAACTAATATCATATAACAACCTAAATATAATAAGATAATGCATACCAACCACGCAAAAAACCTTGCAAAACAATACCTTGTAAAAATGTAAAAAAACTACGAGCAAATACTCTATTTTTATTGACCTTTTCTCTATAAGTGTTTATTGTTAAAGGTTCCACTTGAGTGAAAACAGAGTATTTATGCAGCTTTTGTATAATTTTATTCTTTCATCATATTCTATGTTCTTAAGTGGTTATTTATTGAGGAAAATATAACAATATGCTTTACGATCACAGCGTTCAAAAAGACAACTGCGGGTTTGGTTTAATTGCTCACCAACACGGTAAAGCAAGTCATAAGCTTGTTAAAACGGCGATACATGCCCTTGACCGTATGCAACATCGCGGTGGCATTGCCGCCGACGGTAAAACTGGCGACGGCTGTGGCTTGTTAATGCAAAAACCTGATACTTTTTTCCGAGCTATTGCTGAAGAAAACAATTGGAAGCTTGGCAGAAAATATGCAGTCGGCATGGTTTTCCTCAATCCTGATCCTATTCAAGCCTCAGTAAGTAAAAAAATTCTTGAAGAAGAATTGGCAAATGAAACCCTCACACTGATTGGCTGGCGCATCGTTCCGACTGATGCTTCAATGTTAGGTGAAACGGCAACGAATAACATGCCACAAATAGAGCAAGTTTTTGTTGATGCTCCTCCCGGCTGGAGAAATCGTGATTTAGAACGCCGTTTATACATGGCACGTCGTCGTGCAGAGAAGCGAATTCAAGATAGCGTTTTTTATGTTGCGAGCTTGTCGTGTCTAGTCACTATCTACAAGGGCTTAATGATGCCGGTAGATTTACCTAACTTTTATTTAGATCTTGCTGATATTCGAATGCAAACAGCAATTTGTGTTTTCCATCAACGCTTCTCAACCAATACTTCTCCCCTATGGCATTTAGCTCAACCTTTCCGATACTTAGCTCATAATGGTGAAATTAATACGATTAAGGGTAATCGCCAGTGGAGTCGTGCTCGTACACACAAATTCAAGTCACCTTTATTACCTGATCTACAAGATGCAGCACCCTTTGTTAATGAAAGTGGTTCTGACTCATCATCTTTAGATAATATGCTCGAATTATTCCTCGCTGGCGGTATGGATCTATTCCGAGGTATGCGTTTGCTAATGCCACCAGCTTGGCAAAACAGTCCATTAATGGATGATGACTTAAAAGCATTTTATGAATTTAATTCTATGCATATGGAACCATGGGACGGACCTGCAGGTGTTGTTGTTACCAATGGCCGACATGTTGCCTGTAATTTAGATCGAAATGGTTTACGTCCGGCTCGTTACGTTATCACTCGCGATGGTTTTATCACACTAGCGTCAGAAGTAGGAATTTGGGATTACGGCGAAGACGAGGTGATTGAAAAAGGCCGCGTTGGACCGGGTGAAATGCTTGCTATCGACACTTACACAGGTAAAATATTTACCTCTACCGATATCGATGAAGAGCTAAAAGTTCGCCACCCATATCGTGAATGGTTAGATAAAAATATTCGCCGATTAGTACCCTTTCACAAACTCGATGCTGAACTTATAGGCAAGCGTGTATTTGACGACAGAACGATGTCGCAATATCACAAAATGTTTAACTACAGCTATGAAGAAATTCAACAAATCGTTAAAACATTAGCTGAAAATGGTATAGAAGCTACAGGTTCTATGGGTGACGATACCCCAATGGCCGTACTTTCAAGCCAGCCTCGTACAATTTTTGATTATTTTCGCCAGCAATTTGCGCAAGTAACAAATCCACCTATTGACCCATTACGTGAACGATACGTTATGTCTTTAGGTACCTGTATTGGCCGCGAACATAACGTGTTCAACGAAACAACTGGGCATGCGGATCGTATTTTATTTGCGACGCCAATATTAATGTATACCGGATTAAAGCAACTTAGAGAGCTTGATCCTGAGCATTATCGCAGTGATACCCTAACATTAAATTACGACACTGATGAAGGTTTAGAAGCAGCAATCATCCGTTTGTGTGATGAAGCTGAAACATTAGTTCGTGACAAAAATACGGTTATTCTAGTACTTTCAGATCGTCAAATTCATAAAGGGATGTTACCTATACCGGCAGCGATGGCAGTAGGTGCCGTACAACAACGTTTAGTTGTAAAGCAATTACGTTGTGACTCTAACATTATTGTTGAAACAGCATCAGCACGTGACTCTCATCACTTTGCTGTATTACTTGGCTTAGGTGCAACAGCAGTTTACCCATATCTTGCTTTTGAAACCATTGAACAATTAGTCGACCAAGGACAAATTGATTTAACAGCTCGCCAAGCGGTGATGAATTATCGCGATGGTATCAATAAAGGTCTGTTGAAAATATTATCAAAAATGGGCATATCAACAATAGCGAGTTATCGTTGTGCTGGCTTATTTGAAATCATCGGTTTACACCAAAACATCATGCAGTTATGTTTCCCTGATTTACCGAGTCGAATTCAAGGAGCTGACTTTTCAGATATAGAACAAGATAATATAAATCTAGCTCGTAAAGCCTTTCTAGCGCATCAAAAAGTAAACCACGGCGGATTACTCAAATACGTGCATGGTGGTGAATATCACGCCTACAACCCAGATGTTGTGACCTACTTACAAAAAGCTGTACAGACTGGTGATTATGCGGACTATCGTCAATTTGCTGATGAAGTAAATAATCGTCCTGCAGCGACATTACGTGATTTATTAGGCTTTAAAGAAAATACTCAATCTATTGATATCAGTAAAGTTGAACCTGAAACTGAAATGTTTAAACGGTTCGACAGTGCGGCAATGTCAATAGGTGCACTAAGCCCAGAAGCGCATGAAGCATTAGCTATTGCCATGAACCGCTTAGGTGGTTATTCAAATTCAGGCGAAGGTGGCGAAGACGAGCGTCGTTTTGGCACCGTTAAAAATTCTCGAATTAAACAAATTGCTTCTGGTCGCTTTGGTGTTACGCCACATTACTTAGTTAATGCTGACGTACTGCAAATTAAAGTCGCTCAGGGTGCAAAACCTGGCGAAGGTGGTCAACTACCTGGTGATAAAGTTTCACCGTTAATCGCAAAATTACGATTTTCAGTACCTGGTGTGACATTAATTTCTCCACCACCCCATCACGACATTTATTCAATTGAAGATTTAGCCCAACTTATTTTTGATTTAAAGCAAGTGAACCCTAGAGCGGTTATTTCGGTGAAACTCGTATCAGGCCCCGGTGTTGGTACAATAGCGTCAGGCGTTGCAAAGGCATACGCCGATTTTATTACCATTTCCGGCTACGATGGTGGCACTGCAGCAAGCCCTTTAACATCGGTGAAATATGCAGGCTGTCCTTGGGAATTAGGTTTAGCTGAAGCACATCAGTCACTCGTCACTAACGGCTTACGTCATAAAGTGCGTTTGCAAGTTGATGGTGGTTTGAAAACCGGTATCGATATTGTTAAAGCCGCAATTTTAGGTGCTGAGAGCTTTGGTTTTGGTACGGCTCCTATGGTGACACTAGGTTGTAAATTCCTCCGTATTTGTCATTTAAACAACTGTGCTACAGGTGTAGCAACGCAAGACGATGTATTGCGTGAAAAGTACTTTAAAGGTTTACCAGAACAAGTCATGAGCTATTTTAAGTTTATTGCTCAAGATGTACGTGAAATTTTAGCGAGGTTAGGCGTTGAAAGCTTAACAGCTATTATTGGACGAACTGACTTATTAGTGCAACTGACAGGCATCACAGCCAAGCAACAAAAACTTGATTTATCACCTATTATTGCGCCTGTTGTTGCAGGTAAAGATACGGCACTGTATCACAAAGAAGAAAACAACCCTTTTGATAAAGGCATATTGAATAAAGAAATACTAGCAACTTGTACTGATGCAGTTTCTCATAGCAAAGGCGGTGAATTCCGTTTTAGCATACGAAACACAGATCGATCTGTTGGCGCATCTTTATCAGGTGAAATTGCTCGTCACCATGGCGATCAGGGTATGGCGTCGTCCCCTATTCACATCCATCTTATTGGAACCGCTGGACAAAGTTTTGGTGTGTGGAATGCGGGTGGTCTAGAAATGACACTGACAGGTGATGCTAATGACTACGTGGGTAAAGGTATGGCGGGCGGTAAGCTAACCATTAAGCCTCCAAAGGGTGTTGAGTATTTAAGTCATGAAACTATGATCATGGGTAATACTTGTTTATATGGTGCAACCGGTGGAAAACTATACGGCTGTGGCCGTGCAGGTGAACGCTTTGCGGTACGTAACTCAGGTGCCCAAGCAGTTATTGAGGGTACAGGCGATCACGCTTGTGAATATATGACCGGCGGAATAGTTACAATTATTGGACAAGTAGGTGTGAATTTCGGTGCGGGTATGACCGGCGGTTTTGCTTATGTATTAGATGAAGCTGATGACTTAGATGTTCGCTTAAACAGTGAATCCATCGAATTATTACCCATTGGCGACCTTACTATTCACCAAGAACATTTACGTGGCATTATCAATCAACATTTTGATGAAACAGGTAGTGCGAGAGCACAAGACATTTTAAGTAATTTTGCTGCGTACGCACCGAAATTTAAATTAGTTAAACCTACGGCAACCGATGTTAAAACCTTATTAGGTCATCGTAGTCGTTCTTCTGCTGAACTTCGCGTTCAAGCACAGTAATCGTGAATGCGAATTAAGGAAAAAACAGTATGAGTAAGAATGTTTATCAATTTATCGATGTAAAGCGTATTGACCCGCCTAAAAAGGCTATTGAACAACGTAAAATAAATTTTGTTGAGATCTATCAGCCATTGAGCACAGATCAAAGTGCTGGCCAAGCAGACCGCTGTTTAGATTGTGGTAATCCATATTGTGAATGGCAATGCCCTGTTCACAACTATATTCCACAATGGTTAGAATTAGTGACTGAAGGTAAGATTTTTGAAGCTGCTGATTTATGTCATCAAACCAACAGCCTGCCTGAAATGTGCGGACGTGTTTGCCCACAAGACAGACTATGTGAGTCAGCTTGTACATTGAATGAAGATTTTGGTGCTGTAACCATAGGTAATATCGAAAAGTACATTACTGATACTGCGTTTGCCCAAGGGTGGAAACCCGATTTATCAGATGTAGTAAAAGTAAATAAGCGTGTTGCCGTTATTGGCGCGGGTCCAGCAGGTTTATCGTGTGCAGACGTATTAACACGTAACGGAATTGACGCTGTTGTTTACGACAAACACGCCCAAATTGGTGGTCTTTTGACGTTTGGTATACCATCGTTCAAATTAGAAAAAGATGTCATTCAAACCCGCCGAGAAATTTTTGAAGGCATGGGCATTGAATTTCGTTTGAATGTTAACGTTGGTGTTGATATTACTTTTGAATCATTAAGCGAAGAATACGACGCAGTATTTCTAGCGTTAGGTACCTACACCGATATGACAGGTGGTTTCGAAAATGAAGGTGCATCAGGTGTTTATAGCGCACTTGATTTCTTAATTGGTAACACTCAAAACCAAATGAAAATCACCGAAAATGCTAAACCATTCGTAAGCTTTGAAAATAAAAAAGTAATTGTACTCGGTGGTGGTGATACAGCAATGGACTGTGTACGAACTTCTATTCGTCAATCAGCAACAGAAGTTACTTGTGCGTATCGCCGAGATGAAGCCAATATGCCGGGTTCTCCACGTGAAGTACAAAATGCTAAAGAAGAAGGCGTAAACTTTCAATTTAACATACAACCACTTGATATTGCCATTGATGAAAATGGTAACGCATGTGGTGTTAAATTTGTACGAACTCAGCTAGGCGCTGCAGATGTCAAAGGCAGAAGAAGCCCTGAGCCAATTGCAGGTAGTGAGTTTATTATGGAAGCAGACGCTGTAGTTATTGCTTTTGGTTTCTTACCAAGCCCACCACAATGGATGAAAGATGCAGGTGTTGAGCTAGATTCACGCGGACGGGTTATAGCCGTTGATAATAGCGAGTTTGCTTTACAAACTACTAAGATGAATGTTTTTGCCGGTGGTGATATGGTATTAGGTTCAGATCTTGTTGTTACCGCTGTTGACCAAGGAAGAAAAGCTGCCATAGGGATTTTAGACTTCGTTCTCAGTTAACGTACCAAGCAATTTCCTATAAAAAGCAGCTTCGGCTGCTTTTTTGATCCCCACCATTAAACAATGCATTCACTAATTATGATAAAGTGAGCTGGATTATTTAAACATAAAATAAATCATACATTGAACAACATTGATAAAGGATTAATAATTTCCTTCTGATACCCTGTTAACTATTGTGTTTCAACGAACACTTCAAAAAAATTCAATTATCTGATATTTTACATAAACAACAAAAATGGAATATTGTTAATGCATAAGTTATTCATGCTAAAAAGTCACATATGAGCCAGATATATAAAAGCTACTTAGCCACTTTTACAGTAAGTGTTTTTCTTTTATGGATATCTTTCTCTGCTCAATCTAAAGAGATCAAAGTTGTTACCGAGCTTTTAGAGCCTTATCAAATTGAAAACTCTGATGGTAGTCTAGGTGGTTTTTCTACGGAAGTTGTGCACGCTTTATTTCAAATAACTCAAGATCGTCCTGAGATTCATGTAATGCCTTGGGCCAGAGCATACGAAATTGCCCTTCATAAACCAAATATTTTAATTTATTCTATTGCTCATACTAAAGCGAGAGATAAAAAGTTTCATTGGATAGGCGATATTAAAGAAGAGCGTTTATATTTTTGGGGATTAAAAAAACATTACGCTAAAAACGACTATGAAGTTTCAGCATTAAAAAACTTTAAAATAGCCGTCTCAAGAAGCTCAAATTCAGCACAATATTTAATCGATCAACAATTTTCAAATATATACCAATTAGCAAACGAACGACTAAATATGAACATGTTGTTTATTGATAGAGTTGACCTGATACTCGCCACACAAATCACCATAGAAACCAGAGCCAAAAGTCTCGGCTATGACTTCAACGAGTTGCAAAGGTTAAACGAAGTTTCTGCTTTAAATAACACACTCAGTATCGCTTTTAGTTTGAACTCGTCACCTGCTTTAGTAAAAAAATACCAAGCTGCATTTCAAGAATTATTGACCAACGGTCAGCTTGAAAAAATTAAAGAAAAATGGAAGTTATATTAATTTCATTTGCAATATTGAGTTCAAGTTTGAGAGTAAACAGCAACATCTGGTTAAAATAATATAAATTAGCCTGCTTTCTTTATCACCATCAAAAATAATGTAGCTACCTGATTACGCGTTTGGCATAATCATCTTAATTCATAACACTCAGTAAACGGACAATAATATGATCCATAGTATGACGGCTTTTTCACGCTTTGAAGTAAAAGGTGATTGGGGTAATGCAGTTTGGGAAATTCGTTCTGTAAATCAACGATTTTTAGAAACTTACTTTCGTTTACCAGAACAATTTCGTAGTATCGAGCCGGTGCTACGCGAACGCTTTCGCAAACAGTTAAACCGTGGAAAAGTAGAATGTAGTCTACGTTTCAATGCTAATGCAGCAGAAAAAAGTAACCTATCACTTAATAAAGGCTTAGCTGAACAGCTTCTCCAACACGCAAATTGGATCAACGAACAAACACTGAACAGCCAAGTAAATCCATTAGAAATAATGCGTTGGCCAGGCGTTATGGAAGCTGAAGAAGCTGACATGACCACTATCCAAAAAGAAATATTAGTTGGATTTGAGCAAGCGCTAGAAGACTTTATCGAAGCTCGCGCAAGTGAGGGAGAAAACTTAAAAGTGCTAATTGAACAACGTCTTGAGGGTATCATTGAACAGTCTGAAAAAGTAAAAGTTCTTATGCCAGAAGTCATTGCTTGGCAACGTAAGCGAATTACAGATAAATTTACCGATGCAAAAATTGAACTTGATTCAAGTAGAGTTGAGCAAGAGCTTGTATTACTTGCGCAAAAAATGGATGTTGATGAAGAAATTGACCGCTTATTTAGCCATGTAAAAGAAACAAAAAGTATCCTAAAAAAAGGCGGTGCTCAAGGGCGACGTTTAGACTTTATGATGCAAGAATTTAACCGTGAGGCTAACACTTTAGGGTCTAAATCAATTAATGCCGACATTACTAAAGCAGCAGTAGAACTTAAAGTACTCATCGAGCAAATGCGTGAGCAGATCGCGAATATAGAATAAGATTTAAGTGAATATTTTTATTTCCAAGCCATAGTAATCTATGGCTTTTTTATGAGTAATTATCCTCTTAATATAGTAAATATAGAGTTTGCTTGGTATAACATCACTAGAAAATTATACAAGGAAGCTTTGAAATGATCACACTATCTGCCGACCAATGCCGCATTATTGGCGTAATGCTTGAAAAAGAAACTACAACGCCTGAGCAATATCCACTCTCTTTAAATGCTATAACCATAGGCTGTAATCAAAAAAGTAACCGTGAACCCGTAACCTGTTTTTCTGAAAGTGATGTACAAAACTTAATAGATGAACTGGTAGAAATGAATCAATTAATGGTTGACCGTAAAGCTTCTGTAAGGGTGAATAAGTATTTCCATCGGTTTTGTGATACTGAATTTGGCAATTTAAAATTTACATCACAGCAAAAAGCTATTATTTGCGTGTTATTTTTAAGAGGGCCTCAAACCCCAGGAGAATTAAGAACGCGAACCAATCGCTTGGCTGACTTTAACGATGTGAGTGAAGTCGAAGTGGCTTTGAACCAATTGAAAGATTTAAACGGCAAAACATTAGTCAAAAAACTAGCACGAGAACCCGGTAAGCGCGATTCTCGTTACATTCATTTGCTTTCAGATGCCAGTGAGTTTAACTTAACTGATTCTCACACTATTCAAGCTAACGATGTTTTATCTGAAACTCAGCCTCAATTAGTTGAGAGAGTATCAGAGTTAGAGAAGCAAGTGGCTGAATTGAGCGAACAGGTATCCTGTTTAAGTGACCTATTAGTTGACAGATAATATTGATTTAATGCGTGGTCAGATCCAGTGAATAAAATTTACTATTGTGGCTTTTAAATTTTAAGAGCTTAAGTTTGTAGGAAAGTATTGATACTTTCCTGATTAAAAAAACAGTCAGGCAGTACGCTACTATATATCCTTAATGTAATAGCGTACTCATTATTCTTAGTACTAAGGTAACTTATCAATAATTTAATTCTTAGCTAATTACCTTATCAATATAGAGAGACCATAAGTAATACTTTTAAACGAGTGGTTAAAGTTAACTTTTACACCGTATCATGAGGGTAGCTAGATAGTTTCCTATGGCACTTTGGGGCAGATGTGCCATAGATTTTTGATTTTAACTGTCATGCGTTAAGTTTTTATCAAATAGGCCTAATTTAAATTTAACAGGCCACGACATTAATGGCTAAACCACCTAATGAAGTTTCCTTATACTTACTCATCATATCTAAACCTGTTTGATGCATAGTGGCGATAACATCGTCTAAATGTACAAGATGACGGCCATCATTTTGCAGCGCTAGTTTACTCGCGTTGATTGCCTTGACGGCACCCATAGTGTTACGTTCAATACAGGGTACTTGCACTAAGCCATCGATAGGATCGCAGGTTAAACCTAGGTTATGTTCCATACCAATCTCGGCGGCATTTTCTACTTGCATTGGTGTACCTCCCATTACAGCGGCTAAACCTGCAGCTGCCATTGAACACGCGACGCCAATTTCACCCTGACAACCCACTTCTGCGGCAGAAATAGAAGCATTGCGATGATATAATAAGCCAATGGCCGCTGAAGTGGCCAAAAACTCGATAATTGCTTTTTCATCATCTTTACTGTGGAACTTCAAATACCATGCAAGAACGGCAGGAATGACTCCAGCCGCCCCATTAGTTGGTGCAGTAACTACACGCCCTCCCGCAGCATTTTCTTCATTAGTGGCCATGGCGAATAGGTTTAACCAATCCAAGGAATCGATACTGTCAGTGCTATTATTATCGATTAACTTTTGGTGCATTTGATAAGCCCGGCGTTTTAATTTTAAACTGCCAGGTAACACCCCAGGTGTTTTTATGCCGCGTTTAATACAGGCATCCATCACTCGCCATATCTTTAATATTCTGCTATTGATTTTATCTTCGCCCAAATGTTTTTCGTTGGCTAACATAACTTCAGCAATAGACTTGTTTTCCTTTTGACAAATAGCAAGTAATTCTCGTGCAGAGTTATAAAAGTAAGGCAGACTAACTTGTTCATTTGCCTGTTGATTAAATTCAGACTCCGCCACCACAAAACCACCACCGATAGAGAAATAACGACGACTAAGCAGAACATTATTTTGTTTATCATAAGCACAAATTTTCATACCATTGGGGTGTTGCTTTAATGATTCTGTAAAGTTGAAACATAAGTCATCACTTATATCAAAGTTGATGCAGTGTTCGCCTGCTAAGATGAGTTCGTTATTGCTTTTTACCCGGTCAATATAAAGCTGGATATTGTCAGGATCGACCTCGCTAGGTGTTTGTGCCATTAAACCTAAGATGCAAGCCGTATCAGTGGCGTGACCTCTGCCTGTTAACGCCAAAGAACCGTATAAATCGATACGAACTCTTGTGGTGTGCGTTATCTGGTCTAGCTGTTTTAAACTTGCAACAAAGCGATTTCCTGCGACCATAGGTCCAACAGTATGTGAGCTAGAAGGGCCGATGCCAATTTTAAATAAATCGAAAATACTGTGTACCATTTTAATGAGTCTCTCTTAGTTTTTAATAACCTTTTTTGTAAAACGTATCTGCACTAAAGACCCCGTATTATTTAATATTTAACACGGATGGCGATTGGATAGTTTTGTAGGGTAATATTGCTTTAAGCTCATCTTTTGATGAGTTTATTTTTTGAGGTAGATATAACGTTTAATTCAAACTCAATTTTTTACCGTCTAAAGAGCCTCTCCACATCACATCGTCTTTGTTTTTGGCACTTTCGATAAAGAGTATCTCACCATATTCGCCTTTTTTTATGCTTGAATCTATAGCAATTACGCGACCTTGATAACGGGTTTCAATTTGTTTTTGTGAGGTATGACCAACGATTATATGGTTAATGTCAAAGTGTTTTAACAATAAATCAATTTCTTCGGAGCTAGCACCTTCGTCCCCCGCTTTAAAATATCCTCGATACCAAATAGGGCCATTACTTTTATGTAAGAATTTGCCCCAACCTTTACGGGGGCTATCTAATTCAGCTTTAATTAAGTTAGCTTTAAAAGTGCTGTTTACTGCTTCAAGGCTATGATTGTCTTTTGCAAGGCTAGGATGAAAACCACCATGAGCAAATAAATTATTATTCAGTTTAACTAATACGGGCTTACTGCGTAGCCAGTTACCTAGAATGCTGTTTTTTGAGAATAACTGTTCAAAAGGCATATTTAACCTTTTAGCCACTTCTGTGTATTTCGGGTTTAGATAACGTAAATCACCATTAAGTATCATCACTTCGTGATTACCCAATAATAAATGTAACTGACCTCCTGCTTGTAAAGCTTGGTGTTCTAATTTATACAAGAACCATAATATCTCAGTGACTTTGTCTCCCCGATCAAAAACATCACCCGTGATAACAAAATGGCCGTCAGCAAAAGACCAGTTTCCTTGTTGGTCGATTATTTTGTTATTCTGTAATAATGATTTCATTAAGCTATATTGACCATGAAAATCACTCACTGCGGCAATTTTAAAATCGCCTGAGTATTCAATTGTGTTATTTTCTTTAACATCGGCTGAAACAATCTCAGCAGATAAACCACAGTAATTTAGGGTTTTCGGAAAGCTTTTCAGTGGAAAAATATCTTTTTTCACTTCACCTTTACATACCCAGTAACCCGTTGCCGTTAATTCATTTTTATTAACAAATAGATATGGGCCATCATTCTCTATAAAAGCAGCCGACACTTCGTTTTGAATACTATTTTTTGATGAAATTTGAGTTTTGGTGACATTAATATTAAATACATTGAAGGCGGAGAGTATTATTACTATTGAAGTAATCAATAGTAATATAAGGAGTTTTTTATTTATTGTCATAATATTGAGTTCATTTGAGGGTTGAATAAAACTCACGTCTTTATCAACTATTATTAGATTTTTTATGAATGCTCACATCCATGTGAGCCAAAGACCAAACTAGAATTTAACTGATATACCTGCGGTATAACGACGACCCACACCACCGCCGTAGGTGCTGTAATAATGACTGCTACCTGCGTTGATTGCGCCGTTATTATCAAAGATATTTTTGATACCTACACGGAAGTCGATCTCAGTGTCCCCAGCGAGTTCCATGCTGTATTTCACTGACAAGTTATGTTTGATGTAAGAACCGATCTCATAAAAAGCGAGATTTTCAGGGCTTGCTATACAATCATTACCGTCGGGTGCTGCAGCACATCGTTCGTCATTATCTGCGACAGCTTCTTGCCAATCGAGCCCTCGTTTTTTGTCGTCAACAGTACTACTTTTATAACTTGTGCTCCATTTAACACTCCAATCATCCTTTTTCCATTTTAGTGATGCTGAAGCTTTATCTCTGAAAATACTGGCAAGGTCTATATCGCCAACATGATTAGTTGTTGTTAACTCTCCATTAATATCGGCAGTTTCAGTCCATTCGATAACATGGGTCGTAGAAAGTTTAAATTTCAAACTACCATACTCATCCATGTCATAACGATACTCCGCAGCAATATCATAACCTCTAGTACGCCTTTCATTAAGGTTGTAAGCCCTTTGAGTTACTTGAGTGATTTGGCCCTCTCCATCACGGGTTATATCATTACAAAAGGTATTGTTATCTCCATAATCGATTGTTCCGTCATAACAAGCTGCAAGTATATCTTCGTTTTCATATTCAGATATTACGTCTGATATTTTAATATCGTAATAATCAATGGCCAACTGCAAGCCATCAAGAAAATCAGGTGCCATTGTTATGCCAAAAGTGTATGTCTCGCCAGTTTCTTCAAACAATTCTGAATTACCTTCCGCTGGTGAATAACCCGCGTTGTCATCTTCAAATTCAAAGTCTGGATCTTCGGCTAATAGTGCGGCAAGCATTGGGTCTAAACGACAACTATCATGGCCTGCATCGTCAGAGGTTGCAGTGAGTTCCTCACATATGTCGTCATAACCATCATAATCTCCACGTGCTGGTGAGCCTAACTCAGTAATACTTGGCGCACGTTGTGCTCTGGAATAGTTTGCACGAACACCGTAGCCGTCTACGATTTGCCAAATTAATCCGACGTTATAACTTTTGATCAAATCTACATTTTCTGAGCTATAATCAGCAAGGCGTCCGGACAGTTCAAGATTTAAGCTTTTAACCGCGGTGACATCTTTTAGTAACGGCAAAGACACTTCAGCAAAAACTTCGGCTACGTCAACGGCACCAGAAAAGCTGGGTACATAATTAAAAGTAATGCCACCTTCCGGTACATTTGTGCTAACCGATTGTTTGTCTTTGCGATATTCAAAACCAAATACTGAAGCGACAGTGCCGGCTGGCAGTTCAAATAAGTCGCCTGCCATATAACCTAATACGTTAACTTGTTCGATATCGGTGTTTACCGTTGGGTTAGCACGAATATAATTGGCCGCTTCATCGGTAATTGAACCTTCCCCAAACATGTTAAGTGGCACACAACCATTGGCGCGAGCTTCTTCACTAGAACATTGAATAGTCCCGTCGTCCAATTGCTCAACATCAACTACAGCATCGAGCCATTTTTGCACATAAAGTTCGTTATACCGCGTTTGTCTTTGGGTAAATTTGCCATAGCCAACTGATAGATCCCATTCCCAGTCGCCGTCAAATGCAGTACCTTGTAATCCTCCCCAGAGACGAACAGTATCACGGGTATTATCTGTGGTTATCTGACCTACTTCGTTGAAACGGCGATCCCAGTATATACGGTCTTTATAAGGGTCTGCATCTATAAGCTCTTGGGGGACGTATGGGTTATCAATGGGAATATAGTCAAGTGATATAAAGCCATAGGTATCGGTTGCAGCGTCATAAGTGGTTCGAAGGTTAGATGCCTCACTCGCATCTTCAGGTGACTTATAATTTATCGAATTATTGTTACTATATTGTATTTGAAAATACGCTTCTAGATCATCGGTGAGTTCATAATCGACTTTTAAGGCAACAGAAGTTGAATCTTCGGGAGTTTTTAGTTGGCGAAATTGATTTGAGTTGATGCCATATACTTCTTCGTTGTCGGCCCAGTCATTATTTAAACCATTTTCGTCGTACCAAAACTGAGTATCATTGTCACTTTTTTCAAGGAATACACCGCCAAATAGACCATCGCTGAGACTACGCCATTGATCCTGCGTAGTATCTCTCATACAGACTTCACCGTCTGCTGTGCGTATGGTATTACACATTAAATCTTCGTCGTATCCGTCGTCTATTTGTAGCTGAGCACGCTTACGATCCGCAAAACCTAAGCCATACTCTTTTTCATAATTTGAGCTAAAGTACATGTAACCTTTACCATCGGCAAAGTCAGTACCATAATCAAGTGATACTGAAAACTCCTTAGCCCCACCTTCAGCGCTTTCACTGCCTTTGGCCGATATTTCTAAACCTTCTTTATATTGTTGGGTAATGATATTCACGACCCCGGCGATAGCGTCAGAGCCATAAGCGGCTGAAGCACCACCGGTAATTACTTCAACTTTTTGCACCATACCAGATGGTATGGTTGATAAGCTCACTTTATTGGAGCTATAACTATTAGAAACGGTACGTCTGCCATCAATAAGCGTTAAAGTTCGGCTAGAGCCTAAATTACGTAAATCAATGGTTGATAAGCCACTACCATGAACTTGGCTTTGGGTATTAGTGTTACTGTCCTCTTCAGCCAGTATTGGCATTTCTTCAAGTAGTATCTCGGATAATGAACCGATACCAGCACTTTGAATATCTTCGCGATCTATGGTGACTAACGGGGTGGAAACACTGAAACTATCACGACGAAGACGAGATCCCGTAACGGTGATTTTTTCAATTTTTTCTTCTTGCCGTTTCTGCTCTGCTATTTCAGTTTGATTGATAGTTTGTCTTTCAATATCTTGGTCTTGAACAGCATAAGCCTGTCCTGTTATAGCCGACAGGCTACCCCATATAGCGATCTGAACAGCGAGTGTTATTATATTTTTATTCATGATTCATTCCCGAATTTTTTTATGTGTTGCTTATCATAAGTATGACTCTTTGCTAACTTAGCTGACCGACATAAAATTAAACTCTATTTAAGTCTAGTATTTTTTACGCAGCTAAATTGAACATTTTAGAGATTGAATCTCTCTTCATTAATCTCTGTCACTTTTTTACGATTTATATCGCACAAAAACAATCTCCGGTAATTCATTTATACATCTTTTTTACCTCTTTTATGCAAGCAATACTTATTTATCATACTGTTACTGATTTTAAAAGGTGATAGTAATTAGCAGTAATTCTTATTATAACTGATTGAATTATGCTGTAATCGTTTTTGAAATTGTATTAAATATTAATGATGGAGACTATTTTTCCGTTATGAAGGAGAAAAGTAGTCGACTTTAATAACAATCAGTTTAATTTAGTGGTCCATTCAAAATATTCTGTTGGTTATGATATGATTCCTGAAGGTTATGCAATTTCGTATAATTTAAATAGAGCAGGGAATGGCGCTTTTTGATAGGCAATTAAATGAAGATTGAACAAACGTATAAGCTTGGCAGTTGCATTGTATATCCTCATGAATTTGCTATTCAGTTTGACAACTGTGAAAAGCAGTCTTTACAACCTAAATGGATAGAAGTCTTAAATTACCTCGTTGAAAATCATCCCCGCATTATTCCCCGAGAAGAATTGATCGAAAAAATTTGGGATGGTAATAGTTATGTTGGCGAAAAATCGTTAACAAATGTAATTTGGAACTTAAGAAACAGTTTCAAAAAAGAAGATGAAACTCAGGAAATTATCGAGACGATTAGAAAAGCAGGTTATCGGCTATTCGTCGCCCCCATAACTATCGAACTAGAAGAAAACTCAATAGCTGGCAATAACGCTAATGAATCCAGTATTATAAAAAACAGAAACCTTATTCTAATGACCTTAAGCTTATGTTTTTTATTGATGACCTTTTTTTGGTTTTATGCTAATAATAAACCGAATGTCGAGCTGGCCACTATAGAAACAGTGACATCAGATCCGGGTGAAGAATTGTTTGTTTCTTTATCTCCTAATGGCAGATTTATTGTTTACCAAATGACTAATCAAGATGAAGTCGTTAATTTATATTTGAAAGACCTTCAACAACCTGATTTACCCGCTAAACAATTGACCTTTGATAAGGCGATTGAACGACTTTCTGTCTGGAGTAACGATGGCAAATATTTGTTTTATGCACGTCGAGATAAGAAAAAGAAATTTTGTGACTATATTCAGCTAGATATTTTTAATCAGTTTGAAAGAAAAATCGCTAAATGCCCGACAGACGGAAAATATTATTATCTGGATATATCCCCCGACGACAAACTGCTGGCTTTTATTGGCGAAGACAATGATGCTGATGAAAAAGGAATTTATTTTCTCGATTTAACTCAGAAAAATGCCAAACCTGTGCGCTATTCATGTGCTAAAGACTGCAATTACAAAGACAGAGATATGGCTTTTTCGCCTGATGGTAAACGTTTGGCATTAACGCGGAGGTTTCATAGTAATAGTGAAGATATTTTTATTGTTGATATTGCCTCCGGAAAATCTCAGCGTATTACAACAGACGTTGAAGATGTGCGTGGCTTAAGTTGGCATTCAGATAATTTGCATATAGTTTTTGGCGAACGAAAGTCTGGGATCCGCACTGGTTATTGGCTTAATACCAATACCAAAGTAAAACAATCCTTGAATGTTGAAGGGTTTAGTTATCCCGCATTTAATAAAGTTGATAACTCGCTGTTTTACCAGCAAAGGTTAGGCAAGTACCAGATAAAATCTTTGAGTCTAGATCAATCAATTCCCTCCAGTCCCGAACCAATATTATTGTCTGGCTTTAGCCAAAGGCAGCCTAACTATTCACACAGCTCGCAACAAATTGCTTTTATATCAAATGAAACGGGTGTTAATGAAATTTGGCTTGCCAATAAAGATGGTAAAGAACGAATACAATTGACTAATATGGGCGTAAATATTAGCTTTCCTCGTTGGTCTCATGACGGTAAAAAACTGGCCTTTCTCGCACCTATTAAAAATACCCCTGGTTTGAAGTTGTATACTATAAATGTAGCGACTAAACAGGTTTCGATGTTAAAGACTCCTTATGATGATCACGAACATCCTACGTGGAGTTTTAACGATGATGCCATTATTTCAGCCATTGATACTGACGGAATAATGGATCTATTTCTAATAAGCTTATATTCAGAGCCTGTGAAAAGAATCACTTTTGACGGCGGAAGGTTTGGCGTTATGACAGAAAACAATCAATTACTTTATGCGCGAAAGAAAGGGGGATTATGGCGAAAAGATATTTCAGATGAAACTTTACAAAAAGCCTCGACGATGATTATTGCGCGTGAATTTCTTAAAGAACGGTATTTTTGGACTAATACCAAGCGAGGAATTTATTTTAGAGAAGATATTAAGCGTGGTGAACAAATTAGTTTTTTTGATTATTCATCAAAGAAAATTACCCCATTAGCAAAATTTCCAGTGAATACTTTTTCGTATAGCAGCCCGTTAAATTTGGTGCCAGATGAAAATAAATTAATATTTGCTGTTACAGAATATGGCCAATCAGATATAAAGAAATTACGACACACCTTATTCAATTGAACGGTGATTAATTGATAAGCGTATGATTATTAAATATTATATATGAAGTGAGCAAGGTATATTAACTATTTTAAATAGCAGACAAAATAGATAGCTAAAAAAGGACTCTATCTCAGAGTCCCTTTATTTTTATGAATACCAATACCTTAGTAATGAATGACTAGGTAGGGTTAACGACTAATCACTCCAGGTGATGGTTAACTTAGGTGCTTTAGAAGGTTCGCCATTAAAAGACTCTGCCACTCTGGTACTATCACCGCCCTTGCGACTAATAATAAACGTTATCGCACTGTCATTATTCCAATCAGATCTATTGACTAATTCTTGAACAATACCTTTTAAATCCGGTGTTTGTTCAGCAATACCACTGCGCCCTGCTAAGTCCCAATCTTCTGGTGACCAAAGCACTGATGCCGACGTCTTGCTACGATCTGATATATCGCCGTCAATACTGGAACTAAAGGAGTCAGAGTCACCTTTATCATGACCATGGATTATGAGGTCAATATTCCCAGAGTCCGCTTCATCGGCAGTAAATTGAATGGTTGCACTCTCAATAGTTGCGTCTTTAGGTAGGTTAACCTCTCTAAAACGTACACCCACTAACTGTTGAGTAGAGCTGTCTTTGCTCATTTCTAAGTCAGAGCTTGAGAAAACCATATAGCCATTGTTAATATTTTCTTCGGCATCATCTTTATAGTGTTTAATTTCAAAGAATTGCGTTGTTTTATCACCACCAGCACTCCCTTTAATAATGCTGAAATAATCTTGGGTATCGCCATCATCATCAATGAATTTCACCTCCATAGTCGAGCCATCTATTTCAATTACCACTGAGCCCAATACTTCGTCAATATTTTTGTAATGCACAGGATGGTCAAAATCATAAGGGCCGTCACTGAATTTACTCGCCGTACCCGTAACAATATATACGGTGCCTTCATGGGGGGCAGGACCCAAAGTTGGCTTGTGATAACCTGATTGGCCACTGCCACCATCAATTAAGTGATCGCTTTGATCAAAAGTATTGGCATCATCGTAATGACCATCAATAAGATAGCTACGTTGATAAGTATGATCATGGCCATTAAGCACAAGATCGACACCCGCCCCTTCAAGAATGGGCAGTGCGCGCTCGCGCATATCTTCTGCTTGTCCACCACTAGAGTCATCCGAGTCATGTTTACCTTTGCTATAAACCGAGTGATGCCAGTAAGCAATCGTCCAATCAGCCGTTACTTGCTCCAGATCATCTTTAAGCCATTCGAACATATCACCACTGGTCAAGCGTGAAGCATGTTCTGAGTCTAAAGCAATGAAGTGGATATTGGCGTAATTAAATGAGTAATACTGTTCGCTATTTGACGCTACACCACCTGCTTCTGCATTTTTAGGTAAATGAAACATATCTTTATACAGAGCTAAATCTTCGTCGTGATTACCTAATACGGGCCAAACCACTGTTTGGCTAAGTACGTCAGCGTATTGATCGAACATTGCGTCTTGGTAATCGTTTTCTTTACCTTTTTGATAGGCGTTATCGCCAAGCATTAACATTATGTCGGTGTGAGCTGAGCTGTCGGCAAGGTATGCATCTCGCACGTTTTCACCGGCGGAACCCTCTATACCTGAATCACCAATGACCCATACTCGCACCGGAGTTGATGTACCTACAGTAGGCGAAGTAACGAAGTTAAACTTCGAGTTGGTGATCTCACCATCATCACCGTTAATTGAATAATAATATTTGGTATTAGGGGTTAATCCGTCGAGGGTAACTGTATGATCATCCGTATCATTGTCTTCGTCAATACAGTTACCTAGGCTTTGGCTCGTGCCATAACACACTTTAGAGTTAGTAGCGTTTTTTGTTCGCCAAGAAACGGCTATACGGGTATCGCTACCACTTTGTAAATAGGGCCCATAATCGTATGACGCAACAGCAGTTAAGCTGGTGGTGAGTGCCATGGCTATGCTGATGGTAGAGAGTTTATGCAGCACTGACTTTTTCTTAATTGGTTGATTCATATGTTCTATCACTGTTTTATTGATCATATATTCTATTGGCATTACGACGATGTCAAACACCTTGCCGACAGGTAGCAAACCAATAGAGTAAGTTGAATTTTTTAATTTAAATTTAGATAATAACGACGGCCTTAAATCAATTAGAATTTGACTCTAAGGCCGTTTCAAACGTTATAAAAAAGGATTGTTGCACTGAATTTATCGCGCAGTATTATTAACGATTATTCACTCCACGTTATGATTAACTTAGGTGCTATGTCACCGCTGTCTTCTTCATCATAAGAATAGGCCACTCGTTCACCACTGCCACTATCGTTGGTAATAATAAAAGTAATCGCACTATCGTCATTCCAATCAGATCTATTCACTAACTGTTGGACAATTTTCTTTAATTGAGGCGTTAGTTGAGCACTGCCAGCATCACCTTCATCCCAATCTTTTGGTGTCCACAGTACCGATTTACTCGTCGTATCACGATCTGATATATCGTCGTCGTCACTAGAGCTAAAACGGTCAGAATCACCTTCATCATGGCCATGGAACATTAGACCAACACTGCCAGAGTCATCTTTTTTGGCGGTAAATTGAATTTTAGCACTTTCAATTTTCGCACCTTGAGGTAGGCTAACCTCTCTAAAACGTATACCAATTAACTGTTGATCAGAGCCGTCTTCGGTTAACTCTAAGTCAGAGCTTGAACGATCCACTTCGCCACTATCAAGATCTTCTTCGGCATCATCTTTATAATGTTGAATCTCAAAAGTTTGCGTGTGAGTGGTTTGACTATCGCCGCCAGAGCCGGTATTACTGGCATCAAACTGGATATCATCGATAGAGATATCACCTTTGTCACCATCGCCAACTTCCCCGGTAAATCTCAACTGAATAGTTGCACCGACATATTGATCAAGAGAAATAGTTGCGGTACTCCAACCGCTGCTTTCGCTGTGTTGTTCGCCAGACTCACTCCATACTTCATCCCAGTTTGAGCCGTTGTCGTCTGTTACTTCTAACGTCACTTCAGCAATATCAGCACCATACATAAAATATCTGAATCTTACTTCCGCTTCCGCTTTATCGGTAATATCATAACAAGGGCTTAACATTGCCGCGGTAGAGTCCTCGCTGACAAATTCACCATCAGCATCAATATGCGCAAATGTTTCTCCCTCATAGGCTGAAGGTGCGCCTGTGTCTGAATCGCTCGTTTTCGGATCTATTCTCCAGTTGAAATCATCATTAAAGACGTCTTGTACCCAAGGCGTGCTGCTAACCGTCTCTTCTTGGTTAAACTGTTCTGTGCTAGGGTAGCTGGTAACTTTAGTGGAATTTGCACAGCTTGGATTTTGACCTGAGCCATATTTATCAAACAAATGAAATTTATAGGTTTGAATAACGCGATCCATACGTTTCTTTTGACCCGGGGTAAAATTGTCACGGCATTCGTATTCACCTTTACCCATAATATTGAAACCATCAGGATTGTACTCTTCACCCTCGGTATCTTCGGCACTGCCCTCTATCCAGACACAATTTTCATAATAGTCTCTTTCACCTGGATCAACGGGGGTGTCTAGAACACTGTCACCAAAATTATAGCCGGTAGCACCTTCTGCCTCAGCAATAGTATAATCGTCCGCACTTTGATAAGTATGCTTTAAGCTAAAATTGTGACCGACTTCATGGGCAATGGTTGAAGTACCTAATCGCTCAGCTTCAATCTCAATAACATCACGTTGTTCATAATGCCAATAAGCATGACCAGCCACGCCATCCATTTGTGCAGTAACAATAATATTCATCGAGCCGTATTCAAACCAAGGGGCGACATCCTCTTCATTATCCTTGTCCCAGTCTTCCTCAATGTCGTCAACATCACTATTGGTGATATATTCGATGTCATCGCGATAAAACTCTAACCCGAGTTCATTGTAGTAAAGGTTTAATTGATCGATACCGGCATCCAATTCAGAAGTTGAGGCGTGCGCCTCTGTACCGCTATTACTACTGGCAGCAACAATAAATTTTACCGGAACCCTGTCCAAGGCTGTGGCGGCTAAACTTGTTGCTAGTGCGGCAACGCCAATGAAGGCCGTTATCTTATTTTTTTTGAAATTATTCATATACTAATTCCTTCGCTTATTAAATTATTTAATTATTTAATTATTTAATTATTTTTATAGTGTGTAACTAGTAGATTTCACTAATCTCTACTCCATCAAATTATTAGTAATATTTGACTAGTTGATTATAAAACTAACAGCAGGAAATCAAGCTGTATATGGCTTAAGAAAGAACAGACCTTTAAATGACATTTAAAAGATATGCTTAAATATCAATCGATTTTGAAATAGCTGTTGTTTGTCCTTTGAGCGACAAGACAAATCGGATCTAGCAGAAATTTATCATGTTGCAGATGAATGGCTGACTTACTTGCAGATAAAGCAGCTACCTGCAAGTAAGTCATTTTAAAGATGAATAAAAAAAACTGTTATTCGATTTCGTTTATTACTCTGATCAAACAACATTTAGCGGATTTATCACTCATGCTGATTTCTGTAAACGGGTATCAGTTATAGCGCTAGTAAAGAATGGTTTTAGGCTGTTTATTAAAAGTAGAAGTAAAAATATAACTAGCGAATAAAGGCTGCCACCTGAAGATTGTTTAGGGTTAGCAGAATTACCACTATTCTCAAATGTTGCCGCAGTTATGGTGATAATAAGCTTACCTGTTGCGGTACCGCCTTTACTATCATTAACGATATAAGTTAAATTTTCGGTACCAATAATGCCGTTAGGTGGCGTGAACATAATCTTATTATCACTTAGCGTAAAGTTTCCGCTACCATCATAATTCACCTGACTCAACGTTAATATATCTTGGTCGACATCGGTATCATTACCCAGTACATCGATTATATTATCCATTGAGTCTTGTAAAACGACAATATTATCATCCACTGCTGTCGGCTCATCATTTACCGGAATAACATCAATAGTGGTGATATATGGCGCGCTTTGTGTACCGTTATTTATTGCACTCACAGCAACAAATAACCTGCCATTAAAATTTCTGTCAGGGGTGATTGTTTTTTCGTTCATTTGATAGTTTTCACCCGGAGCTATGATTAAATCATCAACGTTACCCTCGTTGGCATAAGTAAGGTCTGCAACTGTTAATGTTAAACTTTGGTCTTCATTCGTTGATAAGGCTTGTTGTCCGGTAATTACTGGTTTTTCGCCGACAGGACTTGTTCGCAAAGTGATAGTATCGAGTGAGATATCTCCTTTACTGCCACCAATAACTTGACCTTTGAGTTTTAGTTGAATAGATTTATTTAGATAATTAGCCAAACTAACGGTAGCTCTGCTCCACGTTTCACCAGCGTTATGCTGTTGATGCTCTTTGCTCCATAGCTCAAACCAAGAAGCACCATTATCAGTGGAAACCTCTAAACTGAGTTTACCTATGTCGACGCCATACATGTGATAATAAAAGTCAATCTCTGCCATATTTTGGCTTGATAAGTCATAACAGGGACTTAATAAATTGACTTGATCGCCGGCACTTAAGAATTCATGACCTGCGTCAATGTGAATAAAATTATGACCTGCCTGAGATGAACTTGCACCTGTGCTTGAAGAACTGGTCTTAACATCAATTTTCCAATTGAAATCATTGTCATTAAATACGTCTTGCACCCAAGGCAGGTTGTTAACTATTTTTTCGTAATCAAAACTTTCGTCACTAGGGAAATGGGTGACTTTAGCTGAATTTGCACAACTGGGGTTTTGATTTGAACCGTATTTATCAAATAAATGAAATTTGTAAGTTTGGATAATACGAACCATGCGCTGTTTTTGCTCGTCGCTAAACCTGTTACGGCACGTGTGTTGACCTTTCCCCATGACATTGTAACCATCGGGGGCATACTCTACGCCCTCGATATCAAAGGCACTTCCTTCGAACCAGTGGCAATCATCAAAATAGTCTCTTTCGCCTGGATCAACAGGCGTATCTATTACCGTATCCCCATATTTGTAGCCATTATCACTCTCCATAACTGCAATAGATTCATCTGTTGAATTTTGATAAGTATGCTTCAAGCTAAAATTGTGACCAACTTCATGAGCAATGGTAGAACTATCCAATCGTTCAGCTTCAATTTCAATCACATCGCGTTGTTCATAGTGCCAATAAGCATGGCCCGCGACGTCTTCAAGATCAGCAACCACAATATTCATTTTTCCATATGAAAACCAAGGGCTTATTTGTTCTTCATTGTCGGTACTCCAGCGAGGATTGTTGATACCTTCAACATCATTATTAGTGATGTATACGACATCGTCGCGGTAAAACTCGATGCCTAATTCATTGAAAAAGTTGTTCAATTGCGCAATGCCGTTATCTAAATCAGCCAATGAGGCCTGCATTCCTGTACCGTTTTGGTGCTCGGCAGCAACAATGAAATGCACAGGGATCCTTTCTAAAGCTGTCGCTGCGAAACTCATTGTTATAATTGCGACAACGATTAACATCTTGATTTTTATATTTTCAAAAGTATTCATACAGTGATTTTCTTCTTTTAAGCGTGAGGTATTATGAGTGTTTAGATCATTTGATGATGATCAATAAATGACTCTGTTTGCTATAATTGGCCAAAAATTCAATTGGGTAATCGAGTTAACCTTTAAGTGATAAACATAGTTATCAACCAAGCTAACAAGTGAAAATTAGCCTGTATATGGCATAATTAAGAACAGATAAATAAATGAGTTTCAAGAGATGTTCTACTTAGAGTTAACATGAGCAGGTTCAGTTATTTCTAAGTAGAATTGAAATTAATTGTCAGCATGATAGTCAGCAAACCATATGTTTTCGCCGTAGGTTATTTATTTAACTCATATAAGGTTTTAGCTTAGTTTGAGTTTTATTGAAACCAATTAAGCTAAGGTGATGGTTGAATTTTTGGTAGAGAGAATTGACGTTGTCATTGATATTTGCGAACAGAGTATCGCATGAGAGCTTAACTGTTTCACTCTGCTTGATAAGCTCAATAAGCCACTACTTTTATAGTGGCTTTTTTTTTCATCGTTGGAACATAACCAAGTCTTTTCTGGCATTCTTGAATACAGAAAAAAGTACCCGCTTATTGGCATAATCTATATCACTTAAACTTGCAATACGTTTAGCTTTCGATAATATTTCGATGCTGGTAAGTACTTTTTGTTCAAATTGATAACGCCATACTTTACCTTGCCCGAGTAAGACTAACTTATCATCTTTAAACATAAAACCTGATGAAAATACGGTATCTGCTGTCGGTTTAAAAATAGTCGACTTATTATCTTTATATAAATGAAGTGCTTTATCCCAGTCGGTATAATACAAGGATTTGTCATTATCAAGTTGTGCCCAATGACTAAAGCCTTGGAAAATCACCTCATGCTCACCGGTATTGATATTAAATAATACAGTTTTTCTTTGCTGATTTTGATTATCATCGGAGGCTTGTTCGATAATAGATAATAATACTTCTTGATTATCAACCCATTGATACACATCTAATATTTTAAACGACGTGGTTATTAATTGTGCTTGTCCGTCTAACGTTAACAGTTGCAATTTCCCTTTTATCGTTAATGCCAACGACTGCCCGTCTAATGACCAAACGTAGGAATTGATATGGGTATTAGTCTCAAAATGACTCAATTGTTTGAGTTGCTCATTTTGGGTAAACCATATTTGTTGCTCGCCACTTCTGTCAGAAACAAAACTTATATTAGCAGTATGTGGTTGATATTTAGCTTGGTAATCCATGACTGTTGAGTGATGAATGGTTTGATGTTTTTTAATAGATATTTCAGGCGCTATTCCAGCTAACAATGGCGAAGTGTCCCCATCTACTGCATCATTTAACTGGAGGTTGTATTCTTCAATGTCATAGTCGACTCCGCCCATAACGGCAACAATTTTATTACCGTCTGGATGATAGACCGCATTATAAATGTCTTTAACACTCGTTACAGGATACTCAACAAACTCTCCAGCCATGTCGATTTCAAATAAACTATTTTCAGCAGAAGCCAGTAGTGTGTCTTTTAAAGGGTGCCAAGTTGGATCCCACCATAGAAAATCACTATATTTGACTGGCACATTTAATTCCACGAGCTCTTTAGTATTCGTTTCGGTGTTAAATATTATTAACGATGTATTTTGCATTTGATCATGAACAGTGATGGCCAGTTTTTTATTCCGATCAGAATAGATTAATGCTTGAGCAATATATTTCTGATCAGTATAAAGCAATGTTATTTCACCACTATTAATGTCTAATGATTTTACGATTCCTTTTCTATCATAAGAATCAATATAAGCAATATGATTGTTAGCTAACCAATTAATAGCCCCATAATTATGCTGGTCACAAGCAAGTATTTCTCGAGGAACTTGAGGCTTGGTTTTAGCCAGTAAAAACGATAACGCGCTAATGTTACTGCATTGCTTTGTTTGAGGATCGCTGTCACAACCACTCACACTTGAGAAAGCAAGTTGATTACCATCTGGCGACCAATCTGCGGGGCCATAAAAGCCGGAATTTTTCGTCAGTCTAAACTCACGATTTTCAAGTAAATCTTTTGCCCAAAGCTCATTCTCACAAACACCGACATAACGATTGAATACCAAATATCGACCATCGGGTGAAAAGTTAGGATAATATTCCTTTTCATCGGTGCTGGTTATTGGAGTAATACGACTGATGGGTAACGACGATTTTTCAACGGGTAAAAAATATAACATCAGTGTTAATAAACACACACACATAGATATAATAACCAGTGACCACTGCTTTTGATTCCGTGTGATTTGACGACTATTTACTGGTGGTGTTTCAACAGATGGGGCAATTTCTGGCCATTGAACTTTCGCGATTAGGCTGTAACCAACTTTTGGATGAGTCGCTATCATCTTTTGCTGTTTAGCGTCATCTCCTAATGCTTTTCTAAGTTGTCCGATACATCGTTGTACTGCATTAGGAGCAACGACAACATTTGGCCAAACACTTTCAAGCAAGGTTTCATGAGTAACAACTTCCCCAGGAGTTTTGGCAAGTGTTAATAATACTTTTAACACTCTAGGTTCAAGCGAAACAATATCGTCTTTGACAATAATTTGTGCACGCGATACATCAACCCTAAAGTTGCCAACCCAAAAATCACTCATTAATTTTCTTATCCGTGTCTATTTAAGACTAATATGAAGTCAAAACAGTATATCTACAATGACTGCTACTTTCAGCGATTTATTCTCGCAAACAGCTGTTATTCGGCACGTTTGCAAAACCATCAGTAAACCATCAGTTTTTTATCAGTTAATCTGTAGCGTTTTTTTTTCCCTACTAGGCACAATAGGAGTACAACAAAATTAAACGTATGAAAATTTCATCAATAATGAATTGAAGTAATACGCCCCCATTAAATGAGAGAATAATGTGAACACACTATTTACCCAATCACTTTTAACAAAACCAATTTATGTAAGCGTTAAAACTCTGACTCGATTAATATCCATTTTTTTCCTATTACCACTATTGTTGATCAGTCAAATCACATCAGCTAACGACATTAGTCGCAGTAAAGTCCCCAAAATACAAATGGATTTAGGCGAAAAAATTACTTTTTATTCTGACAGTCTAAAAGAACAACGAGACTTTTTCATTCGTTTACCTGAAGGGTATCAAGAAACGAAGCGCGATTATCCGGTGATCTATTTACTTGATGCGAATAACGAAACCTTAACTTATATGAAAGATCTCTATTTTCATTCAGTTACTCAAATTAACCGCTTAATGCAACAGGGTGATATTCCTGAAAGTATTATTGTCGGCATACCTTTTAACCGTGACCAATGGTTCAGTAATGTTGTTAATAATGCCAAGCCGTTCAGAAGCTATTTAACTAATGAATTAACAAACTATATTGATGATAATTATCGAACGGCTAACAATAATATTCTCATTGGCCAATCTTATTCTGCTTTGTTTGTTCTTCATACTTTGCCCAAGAGCAACGACACTTTTAACAGCTATGTTGCAATAGAGCCTATTTTAGCCAGTGGTGAATTAGAAAGAGCGATTAAAAGTTATGAAAACATGTCCATGAATAATAGCGATTTACAAATAATCATGGGAGGAGAAACTTTTATCAACGAGGCCGAGGAGCTAAAAACACAAATAGCCAATTCAGCAGGAAATTTCGTTAACGTTAGTCTTGAGTTTTATCCTAAAGAAACTCATGGCTCTGTCTATTATCCAGCCCTTAATAGTGGGCTGAGAAAACATTTTAAGGACTTTAGAAAACCCACTAAAGCGCAAATATTGTCTGAGAACTTTACTCACCAATCCTTGCTAAATTATTTTGATAGGAGAGCTTCAAAATACCAAGTAGAAACCACTGAAAGAGACTTTCAATCTGCTGTCTATGACACCATTAATAACCAACTGAAGGTCAAAAAATTTAAACAGGCCTTTACCTTATGGCCAATCTGGAAATCACAATACAAAATGTACAATGCCAATATCATAATCAATGGTTTCCTGCGTAATAACGATCGCGCTTCGGCTATTTCACTTTTACAGCATTTAACCATAGCTATGCCAACCTCTGTTAGAGCCGTTGACCGTTTAGCAACACTTTATCAGCAAGAGCAACAACCTGAACTAGCCGCAAAGTATCGCTTAACAGTACAACAACTGTTAAAAGAAATTCTCAGCAAACCCATGTCACCAAAACAAGAGGATAATTTGAATAGATATGGCTATAACTTACTGAACGAAGAAAGAAATCAAGAAGCGATAGCGATATTTAAACGCATTACGCTAGCGCAGCCTGATTCAATAAATGCCTTTGATAGTTTGTCTGATGCTTACGAACGCATAAACAATCGTCCTGAAGCGATTAAAGCACTAGAAAAAACAATTCTTTTGGCTAATCACAAAGGTGATGTCAGTAACACGTCTTTCCTTCAAAGATTGAGTCGGCTAAAAAGTATTGATAAACATTAGCAGTTCTGGCTAGACCGATATTCTGAGATACATATTAAAATTTTTTGCTATGTCTTCTCCTATTTAATTTAAGTTACTAATAGGCTATTTTTAATGAATTTAATGATTAAAAAGACAATTTCTATCTTCCTACTGCTGATAACTGTTTCACCCGTAGGTTATTCACAGAGCATTGATTCTCAAGCGTTTCATTCAAACGAAAGGGATAACATTATTGGTAAAAAATTTACCCTTTCATCTAAAATTTTAACTGAAGATAGAGATATTCAAATATTCTTACCTGAAAGTTATCATTCAACTCAGCAACGCTATCCGGTGTTATATATTTTAGACGGACAGCGTTTATTTACCTTAGGGGTCAGTCTTTCACAATCATTTAGAAGCACCGTAAAAATGAGTCCAGAATTTATTGTTGTCGGCATTAATAATAAATACCCTGATAGATTTGATAACTTTACAAAAACAGAGTTTTTAGACTTTATTGAACAAGAACTGATCAGCACGGTTGATAAAAATTATTGTACCACTGAAGAGCGCATTCTGTTTGGTTGGGAATTTGCTGGAGCTTATGCAATAGAATCGCTAATTAGCAAACCAACTTTATTCGCTGGTCATATAGCTGCAAGTCCTTACCCGATTGACGAAACATGGTTTGACGAAAAAAGCAGACTTATGCAACTAGACAGTCTGTTTAAAAATGATTTAGATTCACATCTATATGTTTCTGTTAGTGAAAGAGATGGATCTGTTCTTGTAGGGACCGAAAAATTAAATACACTATTAAAAGAAAAAGCACCCGATTCACTACGCTGGACTTATCGTGTGATTCCTGACGAAGAACACTTATCGACTGCTCATGCCAGCCTATTTCAAGGATTAAAAAACTACTTCTACGGCTATCAAGTATTTCATATTGAGGGTCTTAAACAATTTCAGCAAGCTGGCGGGCTGAACAATTTTTATACCTATAATAAAAAGCGTACACAACGCTTTGGTTTTACTGAAAAACCAGAAACTTGGTCGATGTTCACCATAGTTCGAAATGCTATAAGGGCAGATAACTTGCAGCAATTTTCATTGTTTATGAATGAATTCAAATCATCAGATCTGATTGCTAAAATAAGTTTAGGTAATTCAAATTTAATTGCGCAATATTACCTGCAATATAAACAAAAGGATAAAGCCATTGAAGTGTATGAAATTATGGCAGTAGCGAAGCCTGACAACGCTAGAATTCAGCATGAACTGGGCAATATTTATCTTTCGATGAATAACCAACAAAGCGCTAAAATTCATTATCAAAAGGCCGTTAATTTGGCTGAAAAGTCTAAAGATGAAAAACTCATTGAATACCAAAAAGATTTAGATGAATTGTAGGTAAATCACAGAGCAACTTATTTAAGTTGCTCTGTTTGTAGTTTAAGGCGTAAAGGTAACTTGCCCAAAGTTAGCATCAAAATCAACGCACCACACACTAATGCCGGTAATGTCATCAAGTGTTTTATTGTCAGGAATTCTGAGAATTATTTCAGTATTGTTATAAACGACACCATTAATTTTTTGACCTATGGCAAACGCATTAACGCCACTATAGTTATGATCTTTCGCCCCATAAAAATAGACGTCAGGGCCTTCTCCATCATAATTAAAATCGGTAATTCTAATGGTACAATCATCAAGAAATTCTGCTCTACCTGATACATTATGCTCTATGGTTTCAAAGAAACCATAATAACCAACCTTGTTATGTGTTTTAGGACAATTACTTATAATTTGGTCCATTAAAGCCGCTATAGTCACTTGAAAATGATAAATAGCATCTTCTGTTGAGATAAGTTGCTGATGTACGCCGCCACTCATTTGAACTAAATCAGCCACTTGGCTTTCAAAGTCTGGCGAAGCAAAATCTACCGTTAAGCCTATTGCTAATTCAAGTGCTGCTGCTGGAATTTTAATGCCATTATCAGCAATCCCATCCTCATCCAAACTTTGTAATAATCGCAATATATTTACCACTGATGGATGATTAATATTATCAGTTTCCATAACATCCAAAGGGGTAAGTACACTCTTAGCTGCGACAGCTGGCAATAAAATATCACCTATTGAGAAAGTTACTTCTTCATTAGCTTGATAACTAAACTCGCCAAGCACATTTGTTACACCGCTATTCGTTGTTGTTGTATAACTAAGCCCTTCAACGGCAGAATCTAAAAATACTCCAGTAAAAACGGCAGGTTCTGCGATCACAACAGGCGTTGGGATCTCCTGAGAACTAGGTGTTGAACCTCCTCCTCCACAAGAAATAGTGCAAAAAGCAATGAATACAGTTACCAGATTAATACGTAACATCTTAAAGTCCTTATTTATTTAATTACTTAACCCAGTTTTACAGAGTATGTAAGACTATTCATCACAGAAGTATCACAATTAAATACGATTCAGTCACAGAAATAACTAAGTTATCGATTTTTGCCAGCGTTGTTTAATATGCTCCGCGACTCGAAATGCATTGGCGTAAATAGTAAAGGTATAAGGCACACTTCCGCCTGTTGGCATAAAGGAACCATCAGTAACATATAAGTTATCAACTTCATGGGCTTGGCAGTATTTATTTAATACCGATGTTCTTGGATCATTGCCAAATCGACAACCACCTGCCATTAAATTAGTTGGCGGAGAACTACTTACTGAGCTGGTGATATTTTTCGCTCCCATACTCTCTAGTAATTTTTCTCCTTTCTCTGCTAAGTATTCTCCAACAACAAGATCGTGTTGATGCGCGCCAATTCGAACTTTGGCAACCGCTTGTCCCCATTTGTCGGTGACTTCCTTATCTAAACTAACAAAACAATTATCGGTGGGTAACCAGTCATTAAACACTTCAAAGCGTAACGTTTTATAGGTGGTAAACTCTTGTTTTAAGTTTTTCTGTAATTGCTCGCCCCACACCAATTCACTGTCGTCATTAAATTGTTGGCCTTGTGCGCGGGAAATAGGGTTTTGATAGAATAGAAAATCAATAGTGCCGCCTTTCGCTTGACCTTTTTGGTTCACACCAGAGAAGTTTTTATCGTCAATTTGATACCAATCTTGTAAGGCGCGATTTATAAAAGGCCCGACTTGTTTTAGTTGTGCTTGCTTTTCAATAGATAACTCTGAAAACAAAAAGTCTCCCTGCCCTGTACCACCACCACTAAAAACTAAGTTTTTACCCACTTGCCCGCTATTATTTGCTAAACCCTGTGGGAACTTTTTGCCTTTTGAAGCAAGCAATAAACGTGATGTTTCCACCGCTTGGCAAGCAACCACATAAATTTTTGCCGTCGCTTTTTGTTCTCGACCTTGTGAGTCATAATAATGAATAGCTGAAATTTCACCTTCGTCATCACTCGCTATATGATAAACCTTCGCATTCGCTTTTATCGTCAAGTTTCCTGTCGACACAGCATGATTTAACAAAGCAGCTCGTCCACTACCTTTTGCCCCCGAGGAGCAGCCATAACTGCTGCAATACCCTGAATATTCACAACTACTTCGTCCCATCGCAGGAGTTGATAAGATGGCACGTGGCACTGGCATCGAATGATAGCCAATATTTTTTGCGGCTTTATCTATCCAATGTGACACTTGATGATCAACTAATGGCGGATATGGAAAGTCCGTTGAGCGTGGCTCTTGATGCGGGTGTGAAACTGTTCGACCTGAAACGCCCACTTCTCGCTCTACTTGCGCATAAAAAGGTTCGAGGTCATCGTAACTGATTGGCCAATCGACAATGTTAGCACCTTCAATTGCACCAAAGGTCGATTTTAGTTTGAAATCAACCGGTTTTAAACGATGAAAATAACCACTCATAAAGTTAGACGAACCACCGACAACATTGCCATTCCAAAAGCTCCAGCCCGAATCACTGGTTGATTCGCCTTGCCAGTAACTTTCGCCTTCATCCGTTTCGTACTCTTCCTCAATAACATGCTGTTCGTCGGCAAGTTTGGGGTTGTAAGCGTCATGTAAACTGATGGCTAATTCGTCTTTAAAAAATTCTTTTTCCGTTAACCACGGGCCTTTTTCCAATATCAATACTTTAGCACCCGCTTTCGCTAACGTATAAGCGACCGGTGAAGCTCCTGCACCACTACCAACTATGCAAATATCAAAACTCATGCTTTGTTACTTCCCTTCATTTTCTGGAACTTTTTATTGGCTAACAAGTCTTTTGATTGAATAATGTTGCCCGCACTTTTATGACTAACCACAGAGCGTTTAGGTAATTCAAAATAGCGTTGACCGGCTTTAGGTAATGGGAAGCCCGCTTGGTGTTCTAACCATTCCCATCCCTTTCCTTGCGGATTCCCCCCATAAATAGGCGGAGAGAGCATTGCCTCAAAAATATAACCCAGCAAATTATTCAACCAATTTTCTCCCGCGGTAGAGCCACTGATCCCACGTAACATGCTTTCTTTTTCTGCGGTGGTTAATTCGATAAAGTTTTTTTGTAATTGGTTTTTCGTAAAGCCATTCAACCAACCCACACCTTTATAGATAAATTCTATTTCGTTTTTTTCGGTCGGTTGCTGATAAACGACATTGTATAAATATATGGCCACATGTAATTCTTTTGCGCTTGGCCCACTGTTAGATTCCGGCAGCAAATGGTCAAGTACAGCATTAAGTGTTAACCAAGGATCTGAAGTAAAGGCCTTAGACAATTCATCTTTTTCATTTTTACTGAAGGCTAAAACAGGTAATGCTGTTATTGCCGTTGCTCCAGCCGCTGATTTCAATAATTTACGGCGAGAAAGTTTATGTGATAACCATGAAGGTGTCTGATAGTTCTTATCGAAAAAACTGCTGATTTTATTTATTGCTGACGCTGACATTAATCTATCCTTGTACCGCACTACTTTGCCATTTATTAAGAAATGCTAACCATTGTTTTTTAGAATACTGTTCTCCGCTTAATAACTCTGCGGTATCTTTTGATAAGATCATTTTCCCACTGCTTGTTGAAACATACATATGAGGATAGCCTAAAACAGGTGGTAGAGATTTCATAAACGCTTCATTTTCATTGCTATCACTGACACTGACTTTTAATAGTACAAATTCATCATGAAGTTTTTGATAAACTTCTGGATTTTTCGCTAAAAATACATCCATTTTTTTACACCAGCTACACCAGTTTCCGCCAATTTCAATCAAGACATTACGCTGGGTTTCTTGGGCTAACTTTATCGCAGCATTCGCATCCTTAAAGGGATCACTCTTTTCATCATATACTTTACTGTATTTAGGTAAATGGTCCGCGTTAACGGCTAAGGCATGTGTTATCAGAATGACTGAGGCGAATACAGTAATCATTAAAAAAGAAAAATATTTCATAAATAGACTCAATAAAAAGTAGGATATTGTTAAGTACCCTCAATTAGACCTTACGTAGATTAACTATATTTCAAATAGTTTTCACGTCATTATGTTAAATTCAGTGCTGAACGATTATAATGCGCAACAATTATTTCACCATAGGTATATCAATATGCGTCCAAGCGGCAGAACTCCAGGTCAAATACGACCTGTAACCATTACTCGTCAATTTACTACTCACGCTGAAGGTTCAGTATTAATTGAATTTGGTGATACGAAAGTTATTTGTACTGCGTCAGTAGAAGTTGGTGTTCCACGCTTTTTAAAAGGACAAGGTAAAGGTTGGATCACCGCAGAATACGGAATGTTACCTCGCTCTACTCACACACGTATGCGCAGAGAAGCAGCAAGCGGAAAACAAAGTGGTCGTACATTGGAAATTTCACGTTTAATTGCTCGTGCATTGCGCGCAGCTGTTGATTTGAAAGCCCTAGGTGAAAATACGATAAGTGTTGATTGTGATGTGATTCAAGCCGATGGTGGCACACGTACAGCGTCAATTACTGGCGCTTGTGTTGCGCTAGTTGACGCTTTAAATTACATGCGTGCTAAAGACATTATTAAAACAAACCCATTAAAGCACATGATAGCTGCTGTTTCTGTTGGCATTTATAAAGGTGAAGCGGTTTCTGACCTTGATTATCCTGAAGACTCTGTTGCTGATACAGATATGAATGTCGTGATGACAGACACCGGAAAACTTATCGAGATTCAAGGTACTGCTGAAGAAGCACCGTTTAGCTTCGATGAAATGAATAATATGCTTGCCTTAGCAAAAGACAGCATTAATGAGTTATTTGACATTCAAAAAACAGCGCTTAACTAAACACTATTATTATATGTGGGAATAAAGATGAAAGATTATCAACGTGAATTTATTGAATTTGCTCTAGCGAAACAAGTATTACGTTTTGGTGAGTTCACTTTAAAATCGGGTCGTACCAGCCCTTATTTTTTCAATGCGGGTTTGTTTAATACCGGTAGAGACTTGGCTCGCTTAGGCCGCTTTTATGCACAAGCATTAGCTGATTCCAATATTGAATTTGATTTGCTTTTTGGCCCTGCTTATAAAGGTATTCCAATTGCAACAACCACAGCGGTTGCATTGGCTGATCATCATGACAGGGACATACCTTATTGCTTTAACCGTAAAGAAGCTAAAACTCACGGTGAAGGTGGTAGTTTAGTGGGTTCACCGTTAGAAGGTAAAATAATGTTAGTTGACGATGTTATTACTGCGGGTACAGCTATTCGTGAATCGATGGAAATCATTAAAGCCCATGGTGCTGAATTATCAGGTGTGTTAATTGCACTAGATCGTCAAGAGAAAGGCCAAGGTGAGTTGTCTGCTATCCAAGAAGTTGAGCGTGACTTTGGTACACAAGTCATTGCGATAGTAACGTTAGCTGATGTTGTAACTTACCTTGAAGAGAAAGTTTCTTCACAGCCAGAACTGACCACAAGCTTAGCGAGCATTAACAAGTACCGTGAGAGTTACGGTATTTAGATTTATCCGACATCGAGTAATAAATCTATTCATGATAACAGTTGAACTTCTGTTAAAAGATAAATAAAAAACGCCTCATTATTTTATAATAATGAGGCGTTTTTATGTTAATTGCATTCAGTTTAACGTAGTTTATTTTTTCACACTCGACGTCAATCAAATGACTTTTGACGTTTTTTGAAATGATGTGGTTAGATGAAATTATGCGGTTAGTTGAAAATGAGAACTTGCATTTTTTTCATAAGCTTGATTAATACCTGAATAAAAACTTTCTATTCTCAACGCTCGCTCATCAACAGAAATATCACGAGTGGGCGCTATTTGTTCTTGAGAGTCCAAAGTTCGATTAACCAGCGTATCGAAATCTTCTGATTGTTCACTGCCCTTTTTAGTGAAAACATCATTAGATTTGATCTGAATGTGTAAGTCTTTTGCCTTGCTAGGATCGTCTAAGTTAATCGCTGCAAGTTCTGATTGTGCTTGGAGAATCGATCTTGCTGCAGCAGCGGCAACACGGGTATCTTGAATTGAGGGATTAGCTGGCGCTAATGCCGCAGCATGTACCTTTTGCATTTTCGCAATAGTTGCTCTTGGATTGCCATCAACTTTAGAAAGATCTACTGATACTTCACCACCGACAGCATATTTATTACCGTCAGGACCTACCTCAAAAGTATAGGACGGAGCACCTGTAGTAGGTCCACCAACAGAAGCATGAGCTAATTCATGAGTACGAACTTCTTGATCTCGTAGTTTCAGTTCAGTAATAATTTTTTGGTCAGCAAATTCTTTTTGACTGTCTGGGTCAAGAGAGCCGTCAGGCGCTGTTTCTAATGCTTCTTCTTCCTCTGCCTCAGTTTTCTCTGTTGCTTTTTTTTCTAGAAAATCCTCAGCACTCGAGTTTTCATCAGATGAGTCATTTTTACGGTCACTTTCACCGTTGATGGTTTTTGCTTCTAATTCAGCTTGTTTACTGATGTTCTCAAAATCAATTTTTTCACTATTTTGTGCTGATGTTTTGCCTTTTTCTTTTTCAGAAGTTGCACTTTTATCTGCTGCGGATTGGCTTGCAGCTGCGGTTTTAGTAATAACTTCTCGAATATTATTTTCACGACGCAAACTATCCGTCGGTAGATTAACCGCAGTAGGAATAGATAATGTAGGTGCTTGCGGCGTAATGTTCATAAAATTATGCTCTTACATCCAATAAAGTACCAAGGGTTTCATCGGCTGTTTGAATAACATTTACAGATGCTTTAGCTTGAAACTCTGCAACTTTTAAGTCGACGACTGCTTCAGAAAGGTTGGGTAACTTGGTTGAATCGGCATTTTTATCAGCGGTATCAGTGTTATTTTCTTGGCCGATACCAAATTCTTCTGGGCTGACTGTTAAATTAGCCGCAATATCTGCAGCGGCTTGTGTAGCATCACCTTGCGCTTTTTGCAGACCCTGTAAACCACTTGCTGTTGCTGATTGTATATCCATAATAGACTCCTCTATATCCATTCACAGAATATGAACAACTAATTCACACTGATAAATGTTGACATTCATATGCTCAATTATTATACAAAAAGACCAAAAAGTAAAGGTAGCATTTCACTGGTAAAATCATTCAAATAGCGGTGAGAGCCAAGCGATTAACACTTGATGAAACTCTTCAGGGTGTGAAATAAAAGGAGCATGTGAAGCTTTGTCAAGAATGACAACATCACTTTCAGGTGATAATAGGTTAATGGCTTCTATCGCCTTTCGTGGAACTAATCCATCAAGTTTACCGTACATACGCAGAAAGGGCATTGATAGTTCAATCAGATTTTCACGATGATCTACTGTTTCAAGTAACTGCAATGAATCCTCTAATGTAGCTTTAGTTGGTATTTGAAATTGCATAACAAGTTCTCGTAACAACTTAATATCGTGACGTAAATGAGGACTGCCCATCGCTTGAATTTTTAAAAAATTATTAATCGTTTTCGCTGTATCTTCCGCGAGTTGTCGATGGAATAAGGCTAAAACGTCAGGTTTAATGCCGAACCAACTTTCTCTTTCAACAAAACAAGGTGAGCTGGCAACCGTCACCAGCGCCCTAACTTTTCCCGGATAATTCAGCGCTATTTCACAGGCAACTAAACCTCCTAACGACCAACCGATATAAACAGCAGGTTTAGCTACGGCTTGCTGTACCAAGGTTACAACTTTAGCTAAAGTATACGGCGATAATGAATGCTCTACATTAGATCCAAAACCCGGTAAATCAACGGTGATCACTTCGAATTTTTCTTTTAATACTTCAATACTAGGCTGCCAAACTGCTGAGTTTAATCCCCAACCATGTATAAAAACGAGTGGAATTCCACTCCCTTGACTCGATATTTTTAAAGTTTCTGCCATGCTCATAGTAAATGGATTTACCGCTAATTTTTAAGAAACGAAAGTTAGCGACAGTTTACCCAAGGAATGTAATAAATGGAATTCAACAGAGTAACTTTTTTTCACGATTTAAAACAAAAATCACTTTGTTTTATTGAGGATTTATTATCGTATAAAGCACAATTGAGTTGTTGTGACTTATGCGGCAATGGTTGTCATAGCCAAACCATTATTTGTGATTTTTGCTTAGCTGATTTACCTCTTTTTGATCTGAATGCATTGCATGGAAATTTACTCACCTGGCCTGCCGTAAATACCCTATTACCAAAAAGGATGTTTGATCAATTAATCTCTGTTTCACCTTATCAATGGCCTATTGATTCATGGGTGAGGCAACTGAAGTACCATGGACGTTTTGAATTAATTGAATTACTGAGTTTTTTGTTATTTCAACAATGGAAAGATGTCGTGCAACATGAAACTGAATCACCTAAAGATTTCAGCCCTCCGCATTTATTATTATCAGTACCGATACACCTAAAAAAGTGGCAAAATCGCGGTTTTAATCAAGCACATTTACTGGCAAAAAATTTTGCTGATAAGGTTGAAATCCCATACTTCCCCAATGCATTAACACGTACACATAACAATATAAGTCAAGCTGGCCAAACGGGTGTTTCAAGACGTAAGAACTTACGCTATGCTTTTGAGCTTTCTCCTGATTTTTCAACTGATAAAAACAATCAAAAATCTCAGCTACCAGAACACGTTATGTTACTTGATGATGTTGTAACAACCGGCTCTACATGTAATGAAATTTGTCGCTTACTTAAAGCTAATGGCGTCAAAAAAGTCACCGTAATAAGTCTTTGTTTATCATTACCCGAGAATAAGGCTAATTAATTTGAAACCGGTGTACTAAATGCTTTAGCAAAAAATAAACTGTTCGCTATTAGCTTTGAACTACCTAACCAATAACCTCGAAACGCTAAGTTATCAGTACTCGCAATAACTCGTCCCTCACCATAATTATGCGCGACAACTACAGCAGTATTCGCTACGCGATTTACCATATTTTTATCTGCATAACCGCTCATTAATGGTCGTGGACTATAATGAGCCACGGACATGAAGGGTTTTGAAATATGTTGCATTATCAGTGTGCTATTGCGAAATAATGGTAAACGATTATCTGTATAACCATAAGCTAATGGATGAGATATATCGAGTGTCGATTCGAAAATAGCGCCGGCAATACGTTTACGTGCCGCTAACTTTTCTTTATCTTGATACTGTAAATTATCCGTATCAAACAACTGATTAATTTCGTCTTTGGTCACAAAATTTACTGAGAGTAATTCATTTTTTGACAAAAATTTTGCACCGCGCTTTTGCGAATAAATTACACCACCGCTTTTTATCCACGCACTTATTTTATCTACACTGCTTTTTCTTAAGGCATCATATTTCCCATCCACCATAATAATATGACTATAGGCACTCAAATCAATTTTCGATAAGCGCTGCTGTTCAACAACACTCACTGGAATTGACAAGGTATCATCAAGATAGAACAAGATCTCTGCACTTTCATATTGTGATACGCCTTTACCGCCTATCATTAAAACTTTTACAGGATTTAATAACCGGAAAGAGCCGCTCCCTATATCAATACCTTTCACTGTTAAACCAGTGTTGAAACTGTTTAAAGGTATATCAACGCTTTGACTACTCTTAATTACAATTTCACGCCAATCTTTTTTTGTTTGTATGCCTGCTGGAATAATAATACTGCCGCGGGCGAAATCTTTACTCACTACTTTCCCATGACTATTTAATAAAGAAGAAAATGATTTTGTCGCTACTTTAGCTTTAATGCCTTTATTGAGTAATTCATTCAGTAATTTCGGCGCTAAATAATGATGCCATTCAAACGCGTAAGTATATGCTTTTTGTTCGATGTTAGAATCAACAGAAATTTTCTTTGGTTCTTCCCATGCATTTTCGGATAGTTTCAATCCCCATGTGCGGCCTACTCGATAAAAATCTATATCCATTGCCAACGGCATTGTCCAACCTGACACATCATAAAAAGTATTATCTTGAAATTGAGTCTGTTTAGAGAACAACGCTTTAATCACACGATACTGACGCTGCTCTAGCGGTACATAGAAGCTATGTTCTTTTTCATATAAAACACCGTCTAAGCGAAAGTCGTCAGTAAGAGGAAATACGTCAATTTGATGTTGCTTTAATTTATCAAGCAATGCGTTTAAACGGTATTCATCATGAGTTTCATGTAATAAATAACCACTAAAATTCTCTTTGTCTGCAAGCTTTGCTGATTCTTTATAGAAATTTCTCTGGTAGCTCAATAATTTATTTTTATTCTGCCAAGCCCCCTCAATGGTAGAAAGTGATGTTAAAACATGATTTTGAATACCAAATTCAAACGTTAATAAACCATTATCACTGTTTTGCTGCATTCCTCGACTGCTGGCTTGCTCAAACAGAATACCAATTCCACCATTGATATCGGGGTAAGTTGAGCCTTTACCGTAATAAAAATCATCGAAATTCTCTTGGCTGAAATATAGTCGCTCATCTTTATCTAAAGCCGCGGCATGAAAAGTCGCTAACAGTTGGGTCAATTCCGTATTGGCACTAGGCGTTAATGGGTGAGTGCGTGATGGGATCCCCGGTTGAAAAAAATAACTGCCATTTGCGCTCATTTCATGAAAATCGCCTAAGACATGTGGTTGATATTGATGAAAATACGCTAATCTATTTTGACTTTCTTTTTGTGCTAACAGTAACCAGTCTCGGTTCAGGTCAAAACCGAAATGGTTAGTACGACCCGTTAACCAACCTTGGTGATGTTCAATATGGTTTGGATCGGCATTGGGTGTGCTACCACGATGCATATTCGCCCATTGCACAAATTTGTCCATGCCGTCAGGATTAATACTGGGTTCAAGAACAATCAAAGTATTTTCTAGCATTTTTTTGATTTCAGTATTGTCACTGGCCGCTAAATGATACGCCACCACCATAGCTGCATTGGCGCCACTTATTTCATCACCATGCACACTGTATCCAAGCCAAATAACAAGAGGTAATGATGAATCTACACCTTGGATATCTTTTGATTTGTTCGCTAAAATTTCATTTAAATTAGCTATATTTTCTTTAGAAGAAATGGTTAATAAGACTTGCTGACGTAATTCTTGAGTTTTTCCGATATTGGTTAGTTTTATGCGATCTGAACTGCTCGCTAACACTTTAATATAACTCAGAAGTTGGTCATGACGAATATGACGTTCGCCTACTTCAAATCCTAACGAACTCTCTGGTGTCGGAATTGCTTGATTGTATTTGTGATCAATTGGCAAGTATTCATTAACTTTAGCCGCATAACTAAATGACGACAAAGTAAAAAAACAGAACAAAATGGCTAAAAACAATCGTTGTAACATAAGAGATATCCTTGAATTCAATAGCAATAAAATACCAAAATCTATGGAAACACTCCAGAATAACCGTGTATTTTTGTCACATTGTTAGTTTAATTTAATGTAATTTCACTAGCGTATAATTACATAGCAGCGTAAAATACTCATACTTGACTAAATTAGTCAGGTATTAATATTTCAATTTTCTAAAGTCCCTCTGAAACTTTAGAGAAATTTTGGCAACAAGCGTAGAGAGTAATAACCGTGATGATCAATATTTCCGAAACAGCACAATCGCATTTCGCTAAATTATTAGAACAACAAGCTGAAGGCACAAGTATTCGTGTGTTTGTTGTTAACCCAGGCACAGCAAGTGCCGAATGTGGCGTGTCTTACTGCCCAGCTGACGCTATAGAGCCTGAAGATATTGAATTAAAGTTTGAACATTTTTCTGCTTACATTGATGGTGACAGCAAGCTTTTCCTTGTAGATGCTGAAATTGATTTCACAACAGATCAAATGGGTTCACAGTTAACCTTAAAAGCGCCAAATGCTAAATTAAGAAAAGTAACAGACGATGCACCTTTATTTGAACGTGTTGACTACTTCTTAAAAGCTGAAGTTAATCCGCAATTAGCTGGCCACGGTGGTGAGTGTACATTGATGGAAATTACCGAAGATGGTTTCGCTATTTTACAATTTGGTGGTGGCTGTAATGGCTGTAGTCAAATTGATGTAACAGTAAAAGATGGTATCGAAAAGCAACTGCTTGAAACCATGGGTGGCGAAATAAAAGGTGTTCGAGATATGACAGAACATGAACGTGGCGACCACTCTTACTATTAAGTTGTTCATTCTCTTTAAGTAATGAGTATACTCGACAAAATTGGCCAAGACCCACAACGTAGCTTAACGCTATTCTTACGTGGACTTGGTCTTTTTGCTATTGGTGCTTGCTTGATATTTATTGGTTATTATTACCATTATTTTTGGCAAGTCATCGGCATCGCTTTTTTAGCTTTTGGCATTATATTTTCAATATGGGGTTACTGCGGAATTTTTGCGAATCGTTTACTGAATATTTTTGACCGCCGCTCCAATAAATCCGACTAAACATTTACTCTGAAATCGGTTGTTTTTCTATTACACGATAATAGTGCCAAGCTAAACTCAATCCCCGCACTAACAAAAACACACTGAATGCTGCCCATAAACCGTGATTTCCAAAACCTTGGAATAACCACCACATCGGAAAAAAGCAACCAAAAGTAGCGACTATCATGCTGTTTCGCATAACCTTCGTTTTCATTAAACCCACAAAAACTCCATCAAATAAATAACACCAACACCCTAGAATAGGTAAAATGACTATCCAGTGAATATATTGTTTTGTCGATATAACCACTTTCGGAATATCTGTCAGTAAACCAACAAAAAACTCTCCTGCTATGGCAAAAAGTAAACTATAAGTTAAAGCAAAAATCCCCGTCCAAAATAAAGCTATTTTAACAACATAATTCCGCTGTTTAACGTTTTTCTGTCCCTGTGCTTTCCCCACTAAGACTTCTGTTGCGTTCGCAATACCGTCTAAACCGAACGAAATTAATAAAACAAAATTCATTAAAATGGCGTTGGTCGCTATTACGTTATCCCCTAATCTTGCCCCTTGAAAAGTAATAAAAACAAAACAAATTTCTAAACATAAAGTTCGAATGAGAATATCTCTATTAAGTTGAAAGTAATGAATTAATGATGATTTTTCGAATAACTCTTCTTTTACATAAATAAGTTTTGATAAAATTACATTGAACAAAATTCTTACTGTTCTGTGCTTTATTTTATTTTTATCGTAAACAATATAAGTTAAACCAAGTATCACTCCTGAATACTCTGCGATTAACGTTGCAGCTGCTACCCCTTGCACTTGCCAATTAAAAACAAGCACAAACAAGAGATCTAACGACAAATTAATTAAATTAGTTGCGATCAATAACCACATAACGGCTTTAGCTTTATGATTACCCAGTAACCAGCCTAAGATCACTAAGTTTGCTAAGGCCGCGGGCAGTCCCCAAATACGAATGTCGCAATATTGTTTTGCATAGAATTGTATTTTTTCAGACCCACCTGCTAATCCCAAACTAAGGTCTAGATAGAATGATTGGAATAAAATGAGCGTACCACCAACAATTCCTGCCACTAACAAGCCACGAAGCAGTACTAATAAACTTTTTTGATTGTCTTGTTGTCCAAGTGCTTGAGCAGTGAGCCCTGTTGTAGACATACGTAAAAAGCCACATAACCAGGTAACAAAAGTAATAATCATCGCACCCACTGTGCTGCCACCTAAATAATAAGCTTGGTCTAAATGGCCTAATACTGCGGTATCAACTAAGCCAAGCAAAGGTATGGTGATATTCGAAAATATCATCGGCAGGGCAATGATGAATAGTTGTTTATGTTGATTTAGATTATTAATGTTCAAAAAAGTATTCCATATAAAACAATACGACAAAGATTTACTATAAAAAGAAGATAAAACGCGCTACGTTTGTTACTCATCAAACAAAGGCCATGTTCATGAAAATTTTTTTCCTCGTATTATTACTGTCTTGCTTGCACTTTTCTAGCTTTGCAGCTGTTATTTTACAGTATCATCATGTGAGTGACACCACTCCGTCGAGTACAAGTATTTCACCTGAACAATTTGAAATACATATGCAATATTTGGCTGATAATAACTTTAAGGTGATTGCGCTTTCAGATTTAATGAACTCAATTAAAAAGCAGCAACCCATTGCCGACAAAACTGTAGCCATTACTTTTGATGATGCTTATCTAGATATTTTAACCAACGGTAAACCGATTCTCGACAAGTTTAATTATCCGTTCACTATATTCATCAATCCCGCAATCGTTGAACGTGGTTCTAAAAGCTACCTTTCTTGGGCACAACTTAAAAGGATGGCTGACGCAGGTGTTATTATTGCTAATCACGGCATGGAGCATGACTCTATGGCACGTATCAGTGAAGGATTAACCGAGCAACAATGGTTAAATAAGCATACCGAGTTATTGTTAAATGCAGAAAATATTATCAAAGAAAAAACAGGTCAGAGTTGGCGTTATTTTGCTTATCCTTACGGCGAATACACACCCGCAGTACAAGAGTGGATAACAAAGAATGACTTCATTGCTTTTTCACAACAGTCTGGCGCAGTAGGTTTAGCAACAGACTTAACCAGTGTGCCACGTTTTCCTGCATCGAAACCTTACGATCAAATATCAAGCCTTCGCGATAAATTGAAATCGTTACCTTTCACAATGACCTTGAGTGATGATAATGCCAAAACTATTGTCGAATATAACCAATCAAAATCAGTAACCTTCGATGTAGTTGTCGATGACTTTCATCCTGCTCAATTGAATTGTTATATTTCGGGTTTAGGACGACAAAAAATAGCATGGCAAGGAGAAAGCAGCTTCACGATTAATTATAGCGCGCCGCTGCCAATCGGTCGTGTTCGCTGTAATTGTACTGCACCCAGTATTAGTGAGCCAGGTCGTTATTATTGGTATTCAAAACCTTGGTTTGTACTGAAAAAAGGAAAAGAGTGGTATGCACTTTAAGCGTTCGACATCTCGCTTTAATAACTTGTCATCCTAATTAACGGTGGATGACAAGCTTAGTGATATTGAGATTATTCAGCTAACTTTACTATTTTTGCAAAGTCACTCACCAGTTTTTCACCATCAATCGTTGGTAAAACACCCAGTGCTTGTCTTGGCTTAAAAATAGCGGCTATATTTCCCTGTGGGTTGACCAAAACTAAGGAGGCGCTATGATCGACTAAATAGTTGTTCTTGTCAGCATTATCATCTTCAGGTCCATTAATCGCATACATCAAACCTAAATTACGTGCAAAAGGAAATAACTCACCATGACCTGCCGTCAACGCAATAAACTCTTCATTAAAATAAGCAATATATTGCGCTAATTTTTCAGGCGTATCTCGATTAGGATCCGCAGAGACCAGTAAAATTTGCGTGTTTGCACTAATGGCTTTTAAGTCATCATAGACAAAATTCAATTCTTGCAGCGTGGTAGGGCAAACATCAGGACAGGAAGTATAACCCAAAAATATCCACGTCCATTTGTCTGCTAAGTTCTCATTGGTAAATGCTTGGTTATGATGATCGGTTAACTGAAAAGGCTTAACCTCACGCACTTCTTTATAATATAAAGCATGTTCAGGTTGAGGCAATATCGTTGCTTTTTGAAAAACAAAAAAGCCTATCGCCCCAGCAACAATCGCCACTATCACATACAACAACTTGTTCATAAATAATTATTTCCGCTATCTAAGCTATTGGTAGTAAGTAATGATCGAGTAACAAAATAATAAATAAAGCCATCAAATGAATGATTGAAAATTTAAAGGTATCCATGGCTGTATTTTCATTTGCATTAAACTTAAGTTTCCATGCATAAGCGAAGAACATTAAATTCAACGTAACCGCGCCGATTAAATATAACCAATTACTCATACCCACTAAATATGGCAATAAACCAACAACAAACAATAATACGGTATAAAGTAAAATTTGCGTTTTCGTGAAGTTTACACCATGGGTTACCGGTAGCATTGGAATATTTACTTTTGCATATTCATCTTTACGGTGAATTGCTAACGCCCAAAAATGTGGCGGTGTCCATGTAAAAACCAATAAAACTAATAACAAAGCATGTGGGTGTATTTCGTTGGTCATTGCTGTCCAACCCAAAAGTGGAGGAATTGCACCAGCTAAGCCACCGATCGTTATATTTTGCGGCGTTGCACGCTTTAAATACATGGTATATACAAAACTGTAACCAACCAAACCAGAAAAGGTAAGCCATGCTGTTAAAGGATTCACAAAACTGTATAAAGTTGCAAAACCACTTACCGCTAGAAACATCGCAAAAAGAGTGGCATTTCTAGGATCTAAACGACCCGTTGCAAGTGGTCGGTTATACGTTCGTCCCATGATACTGTCTATACGCTCATCAACAATGTGATTGATGGCCGCTGCTGCTGAAGATAAAAACCCAATACCAATCATTGACGGTATAAGTACTTCCCACGGAATAGCACCAGGAACAGATAGGCACATACCTACTAGAGCCGTTAGCACGAGAAGCGCGACAACACGTGGCTTGGTTATTTCATAATAGTCTCGCCAAACCGCTGATTTGTTCTCCATTACATTCAACGTTGATGTTTCTTTATCTGTACTTTCTGTTGTTATTGTTTCACTCATAAGTGTTCCTATAATTTCCGTCGTAAACTGTACGTTAAAGTGATCAACGACAACATTAAACAAGCTGCAACAACGTTATGGCTCACCGCGACTGATAACGGTAGAGAAAACCATACATTGCTAATTCCCAATAATATTTGACAGCTAAGAATAAAAGCTAAACTTTTCGCTGCATTTTTAAAAAAGGCTGACTGAGATTTTCGAAAAACCATCAAGGCTAACCAGAAAAGATATAATCCGGTAACAATAGCACCAATACGATGGACTACATGTATGGTTACACGTGAAGCATGGGATAAATGACCAAATTCGTAACTCTCTTTTTCAGGAGGAATTAAATCAAATGAATCTTCAAAGGTGATTTGCTCTTGCCACCCTGACTGACAAAGGGGAAACTCAGTACAAACCAATGCCGCATAATTAGAGGATGTCCAACCACCTAAACCAATTTGTGCGGTTAATAACACAATACCTATTAAACCATATCGACCATATTTCTTAATGGCAAAATCACCACCGCGCACCCGAAAATCTGATAAACGTAAATAGAGTAAAAAAAGTAAACTCAAGGTAGTGAAGCCACCCAGCAAATGCCCCATGACGACAATGGGCATTAGTTTCATTGTCACGGTCCACATGCCTAAAGCAGCTTGGAAAATGACCACGACAAGTATTAACATGGGAAGCCGTAATGGCGTTCCTTGATCTCGGCCTTTAAATGATAAAAACGCGATGGCTAAAATTAATAAACCTAAAGCACCGGCAAAATAACGATGGATCATTTCATTCCATGCTTTATGCGGTTCAACTTTTCTTTCAGGGAATGCTTGCTCAGCTTTAACAATTTGCTCTGCTGTTTCTGGTACATCGATTAGCCCATAACAGCCTGGCCAATCTGGACAACCTAAACCTGCATGAGTTAAGCGAGTGTATGCACCTAAACTCACAACAATTAGCGCTAATAAAATGCTGATTAACACCAATGTACGAATGCGATTGTTAGCACTACTTTCCATTTTAGCCAATCCTTGAATACTTAAGCAACTTCTTCATGTCCGCAAGAATTTCTTTACCAAACATTGCTTGAGCTTCATCATTAGCTGGCGGCTTATGAGATAAAATTACATTTCCTAAAGGATCAACAACCAACACTTGTGGCTGTGGTAAAATATTTTTAACAAGGTTTGGAGTTGTGATAATCGTCCAGCTATTTTCAGTTAATCTTTGTATTTGTTGTTCTGATAGTGGATTAGGAGAAAGTGCCACACGTTTTACTCTTGGTCTTTCTCTACCTAAGGCGATATAAGAGTTGTTAACACTTAAAAGTGTTTTTTCACAATGAGTATCACAATGTGCTGGAAGGCTATAAATAACTAACCATGTTTCTTGTAAAGACGTTTGCTCAAGACCTAATTTTTGCAGAGTGAGTTCATTTTCAACTAAAGTGCCTTTATTCGTTACGCCATAATCAAGCCAATTCTGAGTCAGTGCTAATTTTGCTAACACGATAGGAAGAATAAAAGCTCCCAAGACCATAAGCATACTTCGACGTGATTTTTTCTGTGACCCTTCACTCATACTTCTACACCTTATTATTTTTTTATTTAGTGGTTTTACTATTCTTCACTATCTTGACTAAACTTGATTGATGCCCATATCATCAATGACATCCATGCAATCGCTAAACTAAACCATTGAAATGCGTAAGCACGATGTTTTTCGGGGGGCATAACAATCGGCTGCCAATTTTTTTCATAGCCAACACTCTCTGTTTTATCTAAGTAAACGACAAAGGGCAAGAGTTGACGTGAAATTAATGTAGAAAATTTATCTAGCTCTATTTGCTGAACACGTAATGGCCACTCATTTTTGACCAATATTTGTTCCATTAACATGATACCTTTTTCAATTTTACGTACATGTCCTGAAAGTTTATATTTTCCGGTAATCGTTTGAACATTCGGAATTTCTTTACGATTGATAGAACCCAAGACCCAACCTAGATTAATTAAAACAGCTTTATTTCCACTATTAAAAACTTGATAGACCCGATAGCCTAATTGTCCTTTATTGGTTTGGTTATCTAATAAAAATAATATTTCATTATCAAACTCGCCATTCATCATTATGGGTAAATCATTAATTTCATTTGTCTCTGATAGCACTTGTTCAAGTGACAATGCTTGAGTTTGGCTTAATTGAGCAATGGTTGCGATACGCTGCTCTTTTTGTAAAGCACGATCACTTTGCCAAAATCCGAGTTTTACTAATCCAGAAAAAACGAGTAGGGTGAATATCAACCAAGGTAGGCGAATGTTTGATATAAAATTTTTCAAACAGTTAATTCCTTAATAATACCAATCGGAGTAATATATTAACCCGTTTGGTATAGTTCAAAACGAACATTACAACATAGGAAATTTTTAGATGGTAGTTGCGGTAAAAATAATAATTGTCGGCTGTTTACTCTTTATGGTATTCAGCTTGTTTCAAGCATTAATAGTACTCAATAAAAATGATCCAAATAAACCGTCAATGTCTAAATTTATTGGCCGACGAGTTATGATTTCAGCCTTTGTCATTATTCTTATGTTGGTCGCTATTTTAACGGGTGTCATAACACCGAATCCACGACCTTTTTAATCTAGTTAATAGAGTAAAATGTTGTAGGTGAGATCAATTCCCACCTACAATTTTACTGATATTTAAACGATATATACAAATACAAACAGTATTACCCAAACGACATCAACAAAATGCCAATACCAACTTGCCGCTTCAAAAGCGAAAGCGTTAGTTGGGGTAAAGTGCCCTTTTAATACCCTTAAGAACACCACAATAAGCATGATAGTACCTAACGTTACATGCATACCATGAAAGCCAGTTAACATATAGAAAGTGGTTCCATAGATACCACTCGTTAGATACAGCTTCATTTCATCAGAATAGCCGTGCATGTATTCTACGACTTGTAAGAATAAGAAAACAATGCCTAATAAAATGGTTAAACCTAACCAGATTTTCAGCATTTTCCGATTGTCTTTCTCTAAAGCTGAATGCGCTAAGTGAGCGGTTATAGAAGAAGTTAATAGCAAAATAGTGTTAATTAGCGGTAAGCCATACCAACCCATTTTTGTTGTTTCTGTACCGTCTGGTGTTGTCAACAATGGCCAAACTGAGACAAACTCTGGCCATAAAACCGCACCCGTCATTGCATTATTGTCAGCGCCACCTAACCAAGGTACGGATAACGTTCGGGCATAAAGTAATGCACCGAAAAAAGCAGCAAAAAACATCACTTCAGAAAAAATAAACCAACTCATTCCTTGACGAAATGAATTGTCCATTTGATGGCTATATTTGCCTGACATTGATTCATTAATAACATTACTGAACCAGCCAAAAAGCATATATACAACTAAACAAACGCCAGCAAGTAGTATATAACCGCCAAAACCGCCTTCTGCGCTATTAAGTGTCGAGACATAATTTCCTGCACCAACGGCAATTAAAAACAGTGCCACTGCACCCACAATGGGCCAATGACTATGCGATGGTACGTAATAACTTTCATATTCTTTTGTTGTCATTATTCTTCCCCTAAACAAATACCGTTACACCTACAATGTTCGGTATAAATTGTTACGATTTCACTTTACCGGTTACGTCATACAAAGTGTAAGACAGCGTTAGCGTTGAAATATTTTCAGGTAGTTCTGGGTCAACATAAAATTGTAACGCCATTTCTACCTCCTCGTTTGCTTTTAACGGCTGTTGCGTAAAACAAAAACATTCGATTTTTTGAAAATATGCTGCGGCTAAACCGGGCGATACTGACGGTACTGCTTGGCCAATTATGTCGCGTGTAGATTCATTTTTTGCATAAAATTTTACAAGTTTCATTTCACCGGGATGAACTTTTATTTCACGGACCATCGGCTCGAACGTCCAAGGTATCCCTTGAGCCGTTCGACTAATGAACTGCACTGTTACAATTCTTTTAGTATCAATTTGTTCTACATTATAAACAGCAGCATTCGTTGAAGTTTTTCCATTCAAACCAGTAATATCACAAAAAACATCATATAAAGGGACTAGCGCAAAACCAAAACCAAACATACCAAAGACAATGAGCATCAGCTTTTTAACGACTTTACTGTTCTGCTTAGCCTTAGCCTTAGCGCTATCTGTGTTAGTTGAATTTTGCAATTCGTCACCTTTATTCATGATTTATTGACCTAATCTTCAATTTTCGGTGGTGTTGAAAACGTATGGTACGGAGCAGGACTTGGAACTGTCCACTCTAGACCTTCAGCACCATCCCAAGGTTTAGCTGGCGCTTTTTCACCACCTCTAATACATTTAATTACTACCGCTAAGAATATTAATTGCGTTAGACCAAATGCAAAACCACCGATACTCACCCACTTGTTGAAGTCAGCAAACTGCAACGCATAATCAGGAATTCGACGAGGCATGCCCGCTAAGCCTAAAAAGTGCATTGGGAAGAACAGTAGATTCACAGAGATAAGTGAGCACCAAAAGTGCCATTTAGCTAACGTCTCGTTATACATATGACCCGTCCATTTTGGTAACCAGAAGTAGGCTCCAGCATAAATCGAGAATAATGAACCCGTCACTAATACATAATGGAAGTGAGCAACAACAAAGTACGTGTCATGGTATTGAAAATCAACAGGTGTTAATGCCAACATTAAGCCAGAGAATCCACCGATCGTAAATAAGATAACGAAAGCGATAGAAAACAACATTGGCGTTTCAAAACTCATTGAACCACGCCACATGGTTGCTACCCAGTTAAAAACTTTCACACCGGTCGGTACAGCAATTAACATCGTACAATACATAAAGAACAGTTCACCAAATAATGGCATACCTGTTGTAAACATATGATGTGCCCAAACGATAAAGGACAATATCGCTATAGATGCTGTTGCATAAACCATAGAGCTATAGCCGAATAATTGCTTACGGGCAAAAGCTGGAATGATTGTTGAAACGATACCAAAGGCTGGCAAAATCATGATGTAAACTTCTGGATGACCAAAGAACCAGAAAATATGCTGGAACAATACTGGGTCACCGCCACCTGCAGCATCAAAGAAGCTGGTGCCAAAGTAAGTATCGGTTAACAACATGGTTACTACACCCGCGAGAATGGGCATGACGGCAATTAATAGATAGGCCGTGATGAAAAATGTCCACACAAACAATGGCATTTTCATGTATGTCATACCTGGAGCACGCATATTCATAATGGTAACGACGATATTTATCGCGCCCATTATGGATGATATACCCATAATATGAACAGCAAATACAAAAAATGCTGTGCTGCCATTTGAATAAGTCGTTGAAAGTGGAGCGTAGAATGTCCAACCAAAGTTTGGCGCACCTGACTCCATAAAAAATGTAGATAAAAGAATCGCAAAAGCAAAAGGTAAAATCCAAAAGCTCCAGTTATTCATCCGCGGTAAAGCCATATCAGGAGCACCGACCATCATCGGTATCATCCAATTCGCAAAGCCGGTAAATGCTGGCATAATCGCACCAAATACCATGATCAAACCATGCACAGTAGTTAGCTGATTAAAAAAGTCAGGATCAACGATTTGTAATCCAGGTTGAAATAGCTCTGCTCGAATAACCATGGCCAAAGCACCACCGATTAAAAGCATTATAAAAGCAAACCATAAGTACAATGTACCAATGTCTTTATGGTTTGTAGTGTACAACCAACGTTTAATGCCTTTCAATTTATGATCGCCATGATGTTCGTCGTGCGAATCTTGTTCTATAACGTCTGTAGTCATTTTATATCCTCCTACTTCGCACTGGCAGCATCAACAGCTGCAGGTTGTACTAGATCACCGGTATTATTACCCCAAGCATTACGCTCATAAGTAACAACTGCGGCTATTTCGGTTTTAGTTAACTGGGTACCAAAAGCAGCCATAGCAGGATTTTTCTTACTACCGTTAACAACCATGTCTATATGAACAGCAACATCTCCCAAAGCAATTGCACTGCCTTTGAGTGCAGGGAATGCAGGAGGTAAACCTGTGCCTGCGGGTTGATGACATGCAACACATGCTCTCATATAAACTTTTTCACCCATTACCATCAATTCATCTTTACTATACGTTTTAGATAAATCTTCTGGTGGAGCTTCAGCGACTGCTTCTGTAACTGTTTCAGATGTTGTAGTGCCAACTTCATCATTAGCTGATCCGCTAACAGCAGCTTTAACATCAGAGGCTTGTACTGCATCTCCGGTATTATTACCCCAAGCATTTCGCTCGTATGTAACAACGGCAGCAATTTGTTTCATACTTAATTGCTTGCCATAACCTTGCATACCCGTACCCGCTTTACCATTAAATACCGTTTGAATATGAGTGGCTATGTCACCTTTTGCGACAGCACTGCCTTTAAGTGCAGGAAACGCAGGAGGTAAACCAGCACCCGAGATTTGATGACATGCAGCACAATAAGCAACATAAGTGGTTTCACCAAGATCCATTAGTTCATCCATTGAAACTTCTGCTGTGAGTGATGCTTTTTCAGCTTCAGCCGCTTGTGCATTTATTGCGTGTTGTTCGTCTAGCCAAGCTGCATAATCAGCTTCGGACAGTACTTCAACAACAATCGGCATAAAACCGTGGTCTTTACCACAAAGTTCAGCACACTGACCTCGATAAATTCCAGGTTTGTCAACTTTTGTCCACGCTTCATTGATAAATCCAGGGTTAGCATCTTGCTTAACAGCAAAAGCTGGTACCCACCAAGCATGAATAACATCATCGGATGTGATCAAAAAGCGTACTTTTTTATTAACGGGGATGACAAGATTCTTATCAACTTCAAGTAAGTAATGCTCACCTTTTACAGCTGTCTCACCATTTTGATTTTCATATTGTTCACGAGGTGTTGAGAGTACAGAATAAAACTCAATATCTTGATCAAAATATTTGTAATGCCATTTCCACTGAGAGCCAGTAACTTGGATGGTAACGTCTGAATCGTCGTTATTTTCCATCTCAATCAGTGTTTTTGTTGCTGGTACAGCCATGGCGATAAGAATGACAATGGGAATTGCTGTCCAGAGAATTTCTACTTTTGTACTTTCATGAAAATCAGCAGCTTTTGCCCCTTTTGATTTCCGATGAAAAGCCATCGACCAAAACATAGCGCCAAAAACAACAACGCCAATTACTATACATATATACAAAGCTAACATATGTAAATCGTAAACATCTCGACTTACTTCAGTTACGCCTTTGGTCAGATTTAATTCCATATCTGCCCAAGCTGAACTGGAAAGAACACTTCCCAAAGACAGCCAACCTAGGTTACGTCTTTTCACGCGACATCTCCTTCACCCTATAAAAGTTTTAACTTGATACCTAGGACAAAAAAGTTCCTTGAGTACCGATTATTATTATTTTCTTTTGTTACTTTATTCTTATTGTTTTGTCAGCGATTTTGTTACCAACCATTTAACGTCGAAAACATCGCCTTATTATTATATTTGTACACTTTCCAAACTAGAATCACTCAAAAGTTGATCTGGGTCAATTTAAAAATCATGCTATTTCAAAATAAAAACCAACAAAAACAATAGAGTATCAACTCTAATACATGCAAAGGTCTAATAACAAAGGGCTGTAGACATTGTTCTAAAAACAATCAGTTGATAACGAAGAGCTTCGTTGTCACTTGGAGGTACGGTTAATTTTTAAACAAAAAAAGATAAAGTCGCTTTAAATAAGCTGATAATGAGAATTATTATTATAAAAGAGAAAGGTTTGTATGAGAAACGTACGAATGAAGAGAAAAGCAAACTTTAGTGCGTTTTAAGCAATAAAATTTGCGTATTAAACTAATTTATTTACATCCAGTCAGCAGCGCGAATTACTCCAACAGCAAGACCTTCGATATTAAATTCTTGGGCGGCTAAATCCACTTTTATTGGTGAGAAATCATCATTTTCAGCATGTAAATAAACGATATTACCTTCACGTTTATAGCGCTTAACTGTTACATCGTCTTCAACACGGGCCACAATCACTTGACCATTTTGAACATCCGTTGTTTGATGAACCGCTAATAAATCTCCGTCGAGTATGCCAATATTTTTCATACTTTCGCCATTTACTCTCAGTAAATAGTCAGCCGCAGGATGAAATAAATTACCATCCACCTTGTAGTGTTCTTCTACATGTTCTTGGGCAAGAATCGGTTCGCCAGCAGCTACACGACCTATAAGAGGTAACCCCTCCTGCTCAATAAACTGTTCAGCTAAACGAATACCACGAGATGTACCCGGAAGCATTTCAATATAACCTTTTTTTGCGAGTGCTTTTAAATGTTCTTCAGCCGCATTAGCAGATTTAAAGCCAAAAAAGGTCGCTATTTCAGCACGTGTCGGTGGCATACCAGTCTCTGAAATGTTCTCTTTGATCAAATCAAACACTTGTTGTTGGCGAGGTGTTAATGGTTTTAGCTCAGTCACAATTATTTACCTGTATTTTTGCTCAGCAGTACTGACATTGTATACAGGCTGTATATAAACGCAAGTATAATTATTGATGACCTAATGTTGAAATTTCCCTTCTTGCAAATAATATATAACTTGCTCAATAACTTTTTCATTTCTCATCATAAATGGATGTGTCGTTTCCATTTCAATGTGATCATTCATGCCATCAAGCTTTGTACTCGCTACGGAAACTTTTCCATCATCTTTGTCGGGGATCAAGGTTGATAAAATCAAATTTACACTACGAGTACCTGCAATAACGCCTAAATCAAAATTCGCATTACCCAATTTACTTGGAATACTTAACTCTCCTGTACCCAGTTGCATACCAGCATCACCATTGATAAAGCTAAACCCTGGGGTATTACAAAGTTTATCAACAACTTCACTGCCATTATTGGGTGGACCCAGCATCACGACTTTGTGTAGATTTTCTATTTTATGTTTGCTTAAATACTGCCTAACTAAAATACCGCCCATCGAATGAGTCACAAAGTTTATAGGACGGTCTTTGCATTTTATCAAAGATTTTGAGATGAATTTTTCGGCTAATTCTTCTATGGAATGATCTCTTGAAGGGTAATTGATATTAACAACAAAATAGCCCTCTGCATGTAAGCGTTTTTCAATCACGTTCATTGAGCTTGAAGAACGTGCTAAGCCATGAAGCAGAATCACACATTCGGCGTCAGGTGAATAATCGGACAAATCATCGGAATATATTTGATTATTACTACTTTCATCTGAAATAGCACTAAGCTCTTGTTCTATCATATTTTTCAAACGAGTTTCCGCTTCCGCTATTTTCTTGCTAAATTGTTCTTTAAGAAGCGACAATTCAGATTTGAGTACTGCTATTTTTTCATTCATAACTCCGCTCCATTAATAAATCGTACCCTTTCATTATTACGGGTTAACCATTTTGAAATAAACTATAAAATCCCTTTGGGGACAACTCTTCTTAGTTTAACGCTGAATTGTTTCAGGTAACTTACTTCACCATCAGGGTTCCAATGGAGTGTAGTTTGCCATGCGTTTTCAGGTTTCATTTCTTCTAACATTCCCTTTTTCACACTGAGTGCAATTTTTTTGGAAGGTATGATAGTAATACTTTCTGTATTTAGGTTGGCACTTCTTGGGTCTATATTGAATGTACCAATAACCGTTATTTCATCATCAATAACCATAGATTTAGCATGCAAACCGAATATAGGAACGATCTTCAATTGTTTGTGCATAACATCAGACATGATTTTTTGTCTAATTTGCGCATCGGGTTTAAACTCATAAATTAAGACGCCCGTTTCTAAAAGTGCTTTTCTATCTCGCTGATAACCACTAAAGGCTTCGAGGTTGTCATTTGATGCCAGACTATTAGTGAGGATTTTCACTTCAACACCTCGGTCTACCAAGGCTTTAAATAAATTTCTGCTAAGGGACGTTGTAACCAAATAAGGCGTTTGAATAATCAGGGATTTTTTAGCATTCTTAACTAATGAAATTAAACGGTCTGTTGATATTCCTCCTCCACCTAAAAATTTATTCTGATTATTTTTCCCCGGTATATCCGAAATATATTCAACGCCTTCTAGCCAATGAAATTGACCCGCTTCCTTTATCTCTAGAAAAGCCTTGGGTATGTCATTAATTTGATCTCTAACTTGAGGCACAAAATTTGTTGGGTTACATGCATATTGATGAAGCGCATCATAATTTGTGTCATGCTTTTTGTTACTCGTTATGAGTTGTTCAACTGGAACACTTAATTCACTATCCCAGAACTGATTGAAAGAACGTTCAATCTCATGGGTAATTCCCCCAACGAGAAGTACATCTCGGTCGCGAAAGTTGAATTTGTGATCATAACCGAAGTATTCATCAGCAACATTTCTCCCGCCCGTTATTGAAACCTTACCGTCAACGGTAAAGGTTTTATTATGCATTCGTTGATTTAAGCCATGGAAATCAGTGGTGAGATTAATGAGTTTTACTGCAATGTTTTTTCCTACATTGGCTTTTGGGTTATATATTTTGATGGAGAAATTTTCATGCGCGGCTAACTTCAGTAATTCGTCTCCACTTGCATCAACCATAATATCATCGACTAAAACGCGGATTTTAACGCCTCGTTCAGCGGCTTTGACTAGATAATCGGTTGCAATGAGTCCGACATTATCTGCAGAAAAAATGAAATATTGAACATCAATAGTTTCTTGCGCATGTTCACTCAACCAAGCCCGTGAAAGCATGGCTTCAGTCCCCTGCTCTAAAACATAAACACCGGTCTTATTTTTCATCTGTGCATAAAAAGGTGATAAATATTCTGACAAGGTTATTGAGGATGCAGAGTGAACTGAAGAACAAAAATCTTTAGCCACTTCTGGTAACCTAGGTGTTTTTGTAGAACAGGCAGTCATAAATACCACCAAAAGGCATAATGTTATTCGCTTCATGTTTGATAAAGTCTCCATACTATTTTTATCTCCCTCATTTATATATATTTCACAGCCGCGAGTAAAAATTCAATGCTTTTACAAAATAGGTATTATTCTCTTCGCAACGCTTTGAACTGAGGTAATTCCCAAGGTCGCATCGCGAGTAATAAACCTATGTGTTGTCGTTTGTCTAGTGGTAACAGAGAGTCTTCTTGGTTCAAAAGGGCAAATTCCTTTTTTAATTGCGTTAATTTTCTTTCAATTATATCAATAGAGGTCTGGCTATACGTGCCTCGAATATAAAACCTAAAACTGTTCTCTCCAACAAAATTTGCAGCCATGAATGTTGTTAGACCATTCCTTTCCATAAACTTCTCTAGCGGCCCATTAGGTAACCATTGGAAGTTTTGCGATATTAACATTTTATATTGGTTATCAGGTAATAAATGAATAATCTTCAACCTATCCAACTTTGCCATCAACCGAATACATTCAAACTGATCAATCTGATAATGATGGATTATTTCATCAAATCTCCAACCATCTCGACAACATGCAGCAACAAGAAATAACTTAGGGGCATCAATTAACTCTTGCTCTTGTTCTGCGGTCAAATGAATAAGTTTTTTCCTTTGATTCTCAACTAATAAAAATAGGTCAGATAAACTTAAGCCTGCAGCTTCGCAAATTTCTTCTAATCTTGCCAAAGAAAATTGCTTAAGAGAAAACATGCGTTTTACATTCGCTTCACTCATGGCTAAACGCTGTGCAAGAATTTTATAGGTAATGTTTTTTTGTTTTAACGTACTTTTTAACGTACTACATACTTCACTCAACTGGCTCAAGTATTACTTTCCTATACTAAAAGTTCATTCTATTAATACATTACTCGAATTGGTTTATTTATTCAATTCCATCGTCATAATCAGTCTTGTTTTTAACACACATACTTTTATTAAAAATAAGGAAGCAAAATGAAAACATTAAACAAGGTTTTATTAATTCTATTAACAACAACAAGTTTACAATCTTTTGCCGACAGCGGAGCGTCACAAAATGCCAGTGCAGCAAGTAAGCATTCAGCTTTAGCCGCCTCTCACGGCAGTGTTGCCAGTGCAAAATTAGGTAGCGCAGTGATTGCTACGCCATTAATTATTATTGGCGCTATTGGCAGCGTTTCACTAAAAGCAGGTAATGAATTAATGGAAAATGCACTTTCAACCACACCATTAGAAATTACAGAAAAAACAATTACTACAGCCCCTTCACCTGCTCAAATCATGAAAATAAACCAGCAGGAGAAATTATAATGAATAAGCTCTTAAGTTTATTATTTGCTGTAGTGCTGACTGTTTCGTTACCTACATTTGCCGGGAGTGCTCAAAACACCGAGTTACAATTTTCAGCTAAAGAAGTTGATAAATTCGCTAAATCCGTTGAATTATTTGCCGCCAAAGAAGGCGCACGAGCTTTTATCATTGGTCGGGTTGGCAGGCCAGAAAAAGACTTACCTGAAGGAATAAACTTTACTCATACAGCGATTGCTGTCTATTCATCAATCACCCTTGATACCGGTGAAATTGTTAAAGGTTATGCGATTCATAACCTTTATCAAAAAGAGGGGCAAGCAGACAAAAGTGAATTAGTGATTGATTACCCTGTCGATTTCTTTTGGGGAGTGAGCAGCTTAAAGGCTGGTATTATTATTCCAACGCCAGCATTACAGCAGCGCATAGTCAATGTGATCGCTAGCGGTAAAGACCAGCAGCTACATAACGAGAATTATTCGGTGATTGCTAACCCGTTTAATAACATGTTTCAAAATTGTACTGAACATACCCTCAATATTTTAAATGCTGGCGTTTACCAAACAACCGATATGGCCCAGCTTAAAAATAATGCAGCGCAGCATTTTAAACCGCAAAAAATAAAGGCTAATCCTTTTAAGCTATTGTTAGGAAATTGGTTTGTCGATGATGTATCAACGAAAGATCATTCAGGCAAAGTGTACACAACTACTTTTACCACTATCGGAAAGTACTTACAAAATAATGAATTATTGAGTAAGGCTGTTGTGCTTAATAAGGAAGGTGAGGTTGAACAGTTACTATAATTTCTTAAGCTTATTTAATTACGTCGAAAGAAATAGCCATAGTTAATTCTAACCATGGCTATTTTTTGTTACTGACAATAGTTTCCAAATTGAACATCGTCAATGTTACCTAATGCTAGTCAACAAGCACCTCGTCAATACTGTTTTTCTTGCCTGATGCCAATTCTCTACTGATTTTTTGAATATGGGTCTCTGAACTTTTTACTGACTTTTCAGTGGTCAGGTTTAAAGTTTTTAACGTATCAATCATTTCAATATCGACGTTCTTATTACTTTGCAGTGCGGTAACCAGTGGCGTTAGAAAAGACTCCATACTTTGGCTAAATAACGACAGTGTTTTTTCTAACTCCGAGTTATCTGGCTTTTCAACATTTACTTGTAGTTTAAGACTGGCAAGTGTTTCATTTAAGGTGTCTAAACCTGTCGATTGAGGTTGCAACAATGCCTCACCTATTTGATTTAGCCCTTTTTGTAATAATGATATTTGGCTAGCAACCGCAGCGATAGGGTTGTCACTATCGCCGAGGCTTTGGTGACGTACAAAATCTGCTTTGATTTGCTTCCAGCGAAGGGTTTGTTCATCCGTTTGAGTTCCACGCAGCTCACCGAGTTTGAGTAAGTTTTCTTCAGCGCCTATGGTCAACGTTTGAGCTTCGCCACGATAATGATCAACGATGAGTTGCTCAACTTCTTCTTCGGTCATTACCGGCACAACTTTTTCCGCCATTTTATTCATATTGCGGTAACTTCCCTGCAACTTGAACGGAGGTTCAGTACGATATTTATCGTCTTGCGCAGCAGAAGCTATGTACTGCTCATTGGCTTTTAAAACAGTTTCTTGGATCTTACGAATACGTTGAATAACAGCAACTATTTCATTCACTTCAGCTTGAGAGTAACTATGTTTTAATTCCGTAGTCGCCACTTGTTCACCATCAGCAATTCTGACTAGATTATATAAATCATCCATGTCTCGTGTCGCAAGTGGTGCGATGTAACGATTACTGGTTAAACTGTTTTCAATAAAACTTAAAGAGAATTCATGTTCACGGCCACTTAGGGTATCGCCTAAGTTATAAATATCAGCGCGGTTAGCTAACATATCAGGAATGCTAAATGCCTCACCTGACTCGGTATAAGGGTTACCTGCCATAACGACTGCAAACTTTTTACCGCGCATATCATAAGTTTTACTCATCCCATTCCACACACCATCAACCTTTCTTGAACCATCACATAACGAGATAAATTTTTGTAAAAATTCAGGGTTCGTATGCTGAATATCATCAAGATACAACATGACATTATTGCCCATTTCAAAGGCTAGGTTAATTTTTTCAACTTCATTTTTTGCGGTTGAGTTATTTGCTTGCGCCGGATCTAGCGATAATTGGTCATGACCGATAGACGGACAATTTATTTTAACAAAGGTCATGCCTAGCTTGCTGGCAACATATTCAATAAGTGTTGTTTTACCATATCCTGGTGGCGATATTAGCAGTAATAAACCCATTAAATCTGAGCGTTTATTATTACCCGCTGCGCCAATTTGTTTCGCTAGGTTAGTACCAATAATTGGGAAATAAACATCATTGATTAATTTATTACGAACAAAAGAAGCCAAGGCACTTGGCTTGAACTCTGCCAAACGTAGTCGCTTACGTTGCACGGCTAATACACTTTGCTTTTTGGCGTGAAAGGCTTTAAATGCCGGCACATGCTCATGGCTAAATTGACGAAGTCGAGTAATAAATTCTTGATAATTTATATTAATTTTTCTATCGGTAATTTGTCCATGCTGTCCCAGTAGACCATCAACAACACATTCGGTATCAGCAAGAGAAGTATAGAACTCACACTGCTCTGCCATCAGCATCAAAATGGCTGCTTCTGCCAAAACGTCTTGATGAATATTCATTTCCTGATGCACAGAGAAAGATTGCAACCACGCCCAGTGAAGTTGATATTTTTGCTCTAGCGTTGCACAACCCGATAATGCGCCTTTGATTTGTTTTTCTAAGCTCTTATGCTTTAACTGGCTCTTCAGTTGGTTTGCTAATTCAGCACTACTTTCTTTAATAACAAACTTTTGCTCAGCTTGAGCTAACTCTTGCAGGAGGTAGGTTGCTGACAATAACGTGTCACATTTCAGCCAAGGCTGACTTTCTAGATAGGTATCTAATAACGTGGCGAGTTCTTTGATAAGTTGCTGACGTAATTGATTATCACCAAAGGTTTCTTCCATGATGTGCAGGTTATTACTGCGATGTACTAAGTCTTCTCGGCCATTACTTGCTAATCCTTCAGAGAAAAATAGTACCGCGAGTCTTCGTTCTGCTACGGGATAAGCAAGCAAACCAATAGATTCTCTTAAGGCAAGTAATTGCGTTAAAATTAAAGCAGCATCAGCATCGTGTACGCCTTTGTCATAACCTTCTTGATAACGAGGCTCGGCAGCTTTTCTCACCACATCACCTATTTCATTATTTTTTACCGCTGCTTTTAAACTATCTAGTTCAGATTTTCCTGATAATTCAGCTGCAAATAACAGACTTGCTGCTAAATACTCTCCTCGATAAACCTTTTCGGATTCAGAAATGAGCTCTTGCTGCCAAAGGTATTCAGTACCGGCAAACATATCAGCTGCTAGCGTTTCAAAGTATTCACTGCCACTGATATGCAAAACCATAGAGCCATCACGAGGTAATAAAGTTAACTCTAATTTTTGTCGATTCACCGAAAATTGGTGATCGCCTATTTTCACTAAACTACCGTCTGCAGAATAAATATCCGTTTTGTCTCTGAGTGCTCTTATTCCTTGCTCTTTAGCATTTTTCAGCTGAGCATCAATATCATCAGCTCTTACATTGTCGTCAAGCTCTCGAAGCTGTTCAATTAACTTTCTAAGTTTAGACACCATAGGATCGCCAGCAAAATAGCTGTTTAATTTGTCTTGTTGATTGAATGATTGGCTGCGTCTGATAACACCTGAAATAATACGCTCGGCCGCGGTCATCAAATTAAGACAACGACGTTGCTGTGCATCCATAAGCTGCTGTTTATGTTGTTCAAAATTGTCGTATATTTCATCTCGCTTAGTGATAATTTCATTATAAAAATCATCATAATCACTAAACTGGCTTTCTAAGTCTTCAAGCTGAATCAGTATTTGAGAGAGTTGCTGATCACAAGCTTGAGGCGTGTCACTGGCATTTAAAGCACTGGTGACACTTTGGCTTAATAGTTTAAATCGAGCACCAAATTCAGCACTCGCTTCTTCACTGCCGACATTTTTAGCCGCTAGATCTGCAGTTGCTTTAACGCGATTTATTTGACTAAAAACAGCTGAAATATCTTCTAAAATACGCGTTCTTTGACGGCTGTCTTCAATTTCTAATGAAAGCATAGTGCGATTAAGTAACTCTAACCCTTGCACGAGTTCTGCAATTGCTGCCCGAACAGGTTTTAATGAGGTAACAGATTCACTTTTTTCTATCGCGTTTTCTAGTTCTTCAATGGTCTTTTGATAAGGCGTTAGTGCATCGTCTTGTTGAAGGAAGTCCGCGGTTGCTTGGCTAAGCTCTTTTGTTAACGTATCTAAATTACTTTCCATCGCGGTAATTGCGTCAACATCGATATAGCGCAAGTCTTTGTGAGAAATTAACTGCCCTTTAAATTGGGCTAAGTCAGCTAAACTATCAACGAATTTTTTAGCATTATCAAAGCCAGAAACTGTTACTTGCGAAGCTAATGCGGCTAGTTTTTCTTGCGCTTGCAATAAAACAAGATCTGAATTTTCTTTGATACTGGTAACTTTTTCGAATTCATCTAAAACCAGCTCTGACGTTGTTGCTACTTGTTTTATCAGATCATACAGCAAGGTTAAATCTTTATCATTAAGCCAATGATATTTATCAAAAATCTGCCTAGACTCTTTCACTAAGTCATTAAAGTGCTGTGCACTCGGTTTTTTAACTGAGATCAGTTTTGCTACGCTGTATAAATCAGAAATACCACGAACAAGTTCAGGATTTCCTATTTTACCAAAGAAGCTATTATCGGTTGGTTGATTACTCGCAAACTCTTCACTGCAAAAAGGTGTTTGCCATATTTGCATAGCATGAACACGAGACGGCTCAGTTTCAGCATTAAACACCACCGCTCTGCCGTTGTTATATAAACTTTGACCATGGCCATAAATTGGATTTTGTAGTGTTCTGGTGATCAAGTTATAGCCAAACAAAGCGTATTGCCCTTCGTTTGGTTCATAAAAGATATAAAGAAAATCTTCACCATTAGGCGATTTTACCACACGGTGTAACTGTAAATCTTCCGCATTATCTTCAAAACTTTTGTGTTCGCCACTTTGTAAGTAATAACCACCAGGGAAGATAATGCCGTGATCTTCTGGCAATTGAATACAAGCATGGGCAATGGCATCTTGCCTAATTACTTTCTGGGTTTTGCTGTTAAAAATTAAATGACGAGTTTCAGTTTCACGATACGGTTTTATTTTTAGTAAAATCAGTTCGCCAACTCTAGCGTAATGAATTTCTGCATCATCTATAGACTGATGCTCGTCATCAACTGGCTCTGAATATATGCCTTGGCCTGCTTCAGTATTGTTTTCTACTTTTAAGGTAATCGAGCCACCTATTGCTTCAACAAACAGAGTGTCATATAAATTGAAGTGTGGGTGCTTACCATGTTCTTGTTGCTCTCGTGATACTTTATGCCATTCAAAATCGAAATTTTCAGGCTGTTTTATATCCCTTTCACCACGATTATCGATGTAGCTAACTTGTTGGTCAGCGTCTATGCCCCACCGGAACACTCTAATATCATCAAGGCGTTCGCCAATGCGAAATACGGCAAATACTTTGCTACCTTGTCGATAAACATGGGCTAAAAAGGTTTTTTTGTAATAGGTATATAACTCATCAAAATCTCGGACAAATTCAGGGGCTTCAAGAAAGCTGCCTTGCATTGGCACATCAACAATTTCTATGTCATCGCCGTCACCTTTGACTTGGTGTAAGCTAAAAACATCTGAAACGGTAATATTTCGCTTTAAGCCTAAAAAGACGTTATAGCCAAACAGTAATGTATCTCCAATGGCGGCAATATCTCTCGCAACACAATTATGCTCCGTTCTTACTCGCACGCGAGCATCAACTTTCATATCGGTGGAGCCAAACGTGACAATTCTTTCGTCGTTTAGCTGCTTTATTTGTGCATTAAGTTCACTACCTAAGGCTGATAATCTGCGTTGAATGAGTTCATATGAACCACCTTCGGCAACAGCCTGATTAGTGACGCTTTCCTTATCTGTCATGTAAGACTCCATGAGCTATTGTGCAATTATCTTTAAGCGATAATTGCACATTGCCTGATATATACTTGATGAATTAACTGTATTTAAACTATTTCGTGCCTGAAGTTTTTTCGCTGCCTAAGTTTAACAAGCTAGCCAAGACACCTTTTTGTGTGTCATCAGCATTATTTAGTGTTGATAGTAATTTAGACATGTTGAAATTTTTCATGGTTTCGCTTGTTTGATTAGCGCCCGCTAGCACACCACCTAAATCGTCCATAATATTACGATCGCCATTTAAGTGGTCTTTAAATAAGGTTTTCACCGTTTCACTTTCATTAACTAAGCCATCTATAGACTTACCTACCGTAATAGCACTCATGAATTGACGTAAGAACTCTCCGTCTCCGCCCATAATATTAATATTGGCTTTGCTTAATGCGGTTGCTAATACACCCGCTTGCTTCTCGGCTAAATCAACACTGTTGTCTAATTTCGCTAAGGTTAATTCACGTTCTTGATTTAAGCGTAAACCGAAAATTTCAAACTCTTTTGCTTGCTCTGTCATTGCATTAAGCACATCTTGCTTTTCGCGTAATCCTGCAGCTTCAGCCATTGCTTTTTCTTGAATACCTTTGGCTTCAGCGGTAAGTTTCAGTTCAAGCGTTTTAGCTTCTGCCTCGCCTTGTCTTTCGTGTGCATCGGCTTGGGCTAGGGTGATTTGAGCCTCAGCAAGTCCTTGAGATGCGGCTTCAGCTTGATTACCTTCTGCTAAAATTTTCTTCGACTCTGCTTGTTTGCTCGCCGTCTTTAATTCCGCTTCGGCGATTGTCTGCATTTTTCTTGCGATATGTTCAGCAGCTTGCTCTTCCGCTTTCGCTGATTCAATATCTTTAACAAGCGCTTGTTCAGCTTCTGCCTTTGCTTTAATGACTATTTCATCTTTTTGACGGTTAGCTTCAGAAACAACACGTAAATCTTTGATGCGCTCTTCTTCTTCGGCAACACCTTTTTCCACCATGATACGTTCACGTTGTACTTCGGCAATATTCTTACGTTCGATTTCCAGCGCTTTCTCTTTATTTATCTGCAGTATTTCAACTTCTTTTTCACGATCAATAGCTTCAATTTGGCGCGCGCGCTTTACTTTTTCTTCTTCAATGGCAACCGCTCTAAAGCGATTTTGCTCGGCAATATCGGCTTCACGTTGTTTGTTTTCTTCGGCAACGGCGACGATCTGCTCTGTTTCTATTCTTGCCTGTTCAGATTTACAACGCTCTTCTTCAACAACCTTTGCAGTTTCGGCTTCTTCACGTGCTTGCACGGTAGAAATTTCTCGTGTTTGTTTCGCTTGCGCATCTGCTAATTGGCGATCAAGTTCTAAACCTTTTTCTTTAGCATCGATATCTTGTCGCTTTATGCGAATTTCTTCTTGGCGTTTTAAATCATTGGTTTCAACACTCTGCTGAGACGTTAACTCGGTAATGCGTCTGATCCCTTCAGCATCCATAATGTTATTTGGGTCTAAATCATGGATTGAAGTTTGCTCAAGGAAATCAATGGCGACATCTTCTAATACATAGCCCGATAAATCCTGGCCGATAACTTCTTTTATTTTATCTCTGAAGATATCACGTTGCGTAAATAGCTCAGTAAAGTTTAATTGCTTACCGACTGTTTTAAGCGCCTCTGAGAATTTAGCTTCAAAAAGTTCTTGTAAAGTTTCGGGGTACGAAGAACGGTCACAACCGACTTGTTTAGCGACACGTAAAATGTCTTCTTTCGTTTCATTTACACGTATATAGAAGGTAATAATGATGTCAGCACGAATATTATCCTGACAAATAAGCCCGGAGCGTCCTTTTCGTTCAAGCATCATGCGCTTAGTTGAAATATCCATAATTTCTTTTTTATGGATCACCGGAATAACCATACCGCCCGTGGTACTTATTTCAGGTTCTGCACCTAGTTTGTTGATGATCAATGCTTGGCCCTGTTCTACTTTGTGGTAAAACTTAGCAACCATGATTAAAAGTGAAAAGACAAAAAGTACGCCGATTCCAATCGCTAGATAAAGTGGTTCCATTACCATGTTTTTTTTCCTCTTATTTAAAAACAATGACCACTAACTAAGTGACCAAATATATTTTGATTTTATGATTATTTATTGTGAATACGGGGCGACGATATAGGCATGTTTTTCTGTTAAATACTCTATAAGTAAAACTTCGTCGCCGTTTTTTAAGGTGTGTTCTGGGTCGCATCGAACATCAAGTAGAATTTCAGCCCCGTTATTAAACAAACGAGCCTGACCAAAGGTTTCACTGACAGTACCTGTGGCGATAGTTGCACTGTTACCAACTAAGTGATGACTTTCGGTGGCTTCTACACTCTTGAATAGTCCTTTCAAAGGACGAATAACAATGGCAGTTATTGGCAACGATATTAAAAAAACGATAAAGCTACTAACAGAGCCCATCAAATAATATAACCAACCGTCAGGCAGCCAAGATAAAATATAGAATTGCAGGTAAAAGCTGATTAACCAGCAAATAAGAATAATAATGCTAACGACTAAAGTGAAGGGTACACCTGTTAAACCAAAGGTGAGCATTAACCCTGTAAGGCCTCCGACAGAAATATCAATATCGCTGTCTATATCTACATCGAGATCTGCATCTCCAGCTAAACCCAAATCGACAAGACCTAACATGCCAACCAACCAATAAACTACAACGATACCCAAGAGTGCCGAATATATTACTGTGGGGAATTGTGAAGAGACTTCTAGCAACTGTTCCATTGTTTATCCTTAAACTCATAGCTAACATCAGCTATTCATTGTGATGCTCATTTTCTATATTTACCATACACTCTTGACATAATATGTCAAATGCGCGTGAGTTAAATATAATTTCTGTGAAACAAATTAGCATATTGTTTACATAAGGTCATCAAAATAAAGGCCTACAGTATTTTGATTTAATTGCTTTTCTCGTGACAACTATCAATCAATGATTATATGATGCTGCTAATAATAATCGTAAATAAAAACAATACTCCAAGGAAAACACATGAAAGGTGCAGGTGGTACATCAGGCGGATTTAGTCACTTTTTTATTGGCATCATTATGATGTGTGGTGGCTTTTATATGTTATTAAACGCCATAACAGTAACATCAAGCTTTGGTATGGGTGTGCGCTTATATGGCTTTTCCGCCATGGGTGGCAATTACAATGTAACCAGTGGCATGATAATGATCCCGTTTATGTTTGGTGTTGGGCTTATTTTTTATAACAGTAAAAATATCCTAGGTTGGGTATTATCTATAGGTTCAATAACGGGGTTAATCTTTGGCGTAATATCCTCTATCAGGTTTACTTTTAAGACCATGAGTTCTTTTGATTTAATTGTAATACTCGTACTTGCTATGGGTGGCTTAGGATTATTTTTACGTTCTTTAAAGACGTTAGACAATGCCTTACCTAATGAATAACCTGATGCGTAGAAACATAAAGAGAAAATAAAGTGAACGATATTGGCTTAGGCTGTACAGATTTCACTATTGCTGTATACATTGGCAATAAACCTAATATGCCTGAATATCAGCAGTTAACGCATATTTCACCCTTAACATCGGGTGAAATAAATGCAATTAATCAAGCTTGTGGCAATGGTTGGCGTAAAGTCTTTAATGTCTATGCTAAGTTGCTGTACGCGCTTGATAAAAAAAACTTCTTATACTCAGAAGTTGCACCGACTTGGCAAAAATATCGAGACAGTTTTTTACTACAACCTCACTCTCAAACAGCTTTATTATTTTCACCTCCGCTCATATCAACAGCTAAAGAATCGTTGCATATAATTTGTGGAAAAACCTATGTAAAGCATTTATTAGCAACAGGTCAGCTAGTTGCTAACTTAATATGGCTAGATGAAGAGTTTGCGATTGATAAAACGCAAAACCTAGTTGTTTGTCCATATTTTGATTATCGACAATTGTCGAATATTAAAATTGAAAAGTTAGCGAATTTACTAAAAAACATTAAAATCCAGTGAATGTTTTCGCCCATTCATAAGATGTTAAAATGATGTATACTGAAATTATTAAAGGACAATAATTAAGCCTCATGATTAGGCAACATAATAAACATCACTTTAATATTGGAACAATTCATTGCTGCAACTTAATAAAAAAATATTTATATTAATTTCAATAATTCTGACCTTCTTCCCTTATTCCATTCTTTCTAATTTCATTACTTCGTTATCGCCTTTTTTATTGCAGATCCCATCTATATTTTTACAAGCGATAGCTTTTATTTTTGTCGTTTATAGTTATTTAGAAACTAAATCGCGTTCATTAAAGCTGTTCTGGCAATTTTTTTCACTCGCTATTATCGTTGATCTTATTTCAGGTATTATATTTTCCAGTAAATTCATCGATGCACCGCTAATACTGCAAGATTTTTTCTCGCTCTTTAGCTACTTTTTCATTTTACTCGCTATAGAAACTAATCCTCACCTAAGCGAAACTCCACTCAATAAATACATTGCTGGCAGAGTGCCGGCAATCTTTTTTACTGTCACTTGTTTTTGTTATTTTGTGTTACTCCCCGAAGAATTTTCAAAAAATGTAGACCAGAGTTTTTTACCTTCCGCATTGTTTCACATCACGATTTCGGGCCTTATTTTTATCAGATTAATGGTCTGTGTTCTTCTATGTCGTGATAAATTTTGGCTATCTATTTACTCGCCGCTGCTTATCGGTTCATTAGTTTTATTAATTGAAAATATTAACTATTTTTACTTTGTTCAAGGGCAAGCCATTTATACAGACGATTATATACAAAGCTTAATACAATTTATTCCTTATTGTGCCCTTATCATTTCTGCGGCTACGTCTTTAAATAATCAAAAGCCAATCAAACCTTTTGCCAAAGATACCTACCCCGAGCTTTATATATTACTACTGGTTAGTATTATTTTTACCATTCATATTGTTGGTTTAGAAGTTAACTCTCCCTATATAACAAACTCTTACTGGCAATCTTTTGTCATCGCTATATGGGGAGCTATTGCTTTTGCTTTAATCATTCTTATTGCTTACTACAAAAGAAAGCATACCTTAAGCTTTAAGGAAAAAGTTTTTACCCAACAAAAAGAACAACTAGCGCTATCTAAAAAGAATCATCAACTCATCAGCTCAATCCTAAATAGTGAAGATAAAGCCATTGTACGTGCATCTAACAATGCTATTTTAACCACATCTATTGACGGAAAAATATTATCGGCAAACCCTGCAGCGGTTCAAATGTTTCAAAGTTTGGAGCATGAATTAAAAGATATATATGTAAGTACCTTGTTCTCACCTGAAGATACTATGCATTACTTTTTTGACTTTAAAAGCAATGTGTATGCACTGCAACGCAAAGATATTGGCATTTCAGTAGAATGTGTTGCCCGTCGTACTGACGGCACTGAATTACCAGTACAAGCTGAATTGCAATGGGCAGATCGAGAAGACAAACCTCTTATTGTTATTACTTTTATTAATTTAACTGCACGAAAATTGACAGAAAAACAAACGTTAGATTTAAAAGATAAGTTTATCGCTAATATTTCTCATGAGTTTAGAACACCACTGACTATTATTAATGGCATTCTAGATCAATATTTACTAAAAGATCACAGTAAAGAAGAAGGGTTAGAACTTACTACGGCTAAACGTAACGGCTTACGATTAGTTCGTATGGTTGAGCAATTATTAGAACTTTCCCGTCTCACCGACAATCCAAAACTTTCGCTGTCTACTTATAGGTTAAGCCAATTAATGGCTATGCCGATAGACTCTTTCTCTCGCTTGGCTAAGCAAAACGATTTAAGTTTTGATGCTGATATTGCTAATGACCTTTGGCTAGAATGTGACGCTCAAGGATTTGAAAAAATCATTTTTAACTTACTTGCTAATGCGATCAAATATACGCCTGCTGGTGGCAGTATCAAAGTTAGTGCTTATTCTGAACAAGATAATATTATTCTAGATATTACCGATACCGGTATTGGCATTAATCAAGAGTCTCAAGTTAAAATTTTTGAACGCTTTCAACGAGCAGACGATGATAAAAATCATGCCGTATTTGGTGTTGGTATTGGTTTGTCATTAGTTAATGAATTAGTAAAAGCGCATAACTGGCGAATAAATTTAGTCAGTGAATATAATGAGGGGAGTAAGTTTTCATTATCGATTCCTTTAGCTAGTGCTGTAGAAATAGAAACTCAGCTGCCGATGAGTGTATCGGAAAGTGAAGTATCTTCATTATTATTAGAGCAAAACAATAATAAAACTAAAACACAAACTAATTTACACAATGTCGTATTGGTGATTGAAGATAACTTAGATATGCAAAACCATATTAAAAGAGTGGTTGAGCAGCAGCATCATTGCCTGTTAGCAACAAGCGGCGAACAAGGTCTACTCATTGCTGAAGAATATATTCCAGATCTTATTGTTTGCGATATTATGCTAACAGGTATTGATGGCTTCGAAGTACTCAAACAGTTAAAAGACAACGAACTTACTGCACATATCCCTGTTATTTTACTTACCGCCCGCTCTGATCTAGAAAGCCGACTTCATGGTCTAAATTTACAAGCTGATGAGTATTTAAGTAAACCTTTCAACCAACAAGAGTTATTAATTCGAATTGAAAATTTGATTGAAAATCGTAAGTTATTACAACAGAACTATTTACATAAATTTCGTGACAACCAAAAAGAAGAACGAAAAGACAATAGCGTGAAGAAAGTATCGCAGTTAACGGCTAGCGAAAGCGAAGTTTTATCAGTTGATGAGAAGTTTATTGAGAAGCTTGAAATACTTGTCACAAAAATGTATCTGGAAACTGATTTAGGTATTCAAGAATTAGCCAGTAATATGGCAATGAGTGAACGTCAGCTGCAACGAAAAATGAAAGTAATACTGGGTACAACACCTAATAATTTCATTAAAGAATTCCGCTTAGCTAAAGCGAAAATTCTTCTTGAGAATGGCTCTAAAATTGGCAGAATTGCTTTAGACGTTGGATTTTCGTCGCAGACCTATTTTGGTCGCTGCTTTAAAGAGTCTTTTCATTGCACCCCAAAGCAATACCAACAACAATTCACTAAAAGCTAACCAGTTGCTAAGAGCAGCTTACGGTTAGCCTTGCTTAACTTGAACGTTTTGCTTGAGTGCAGCTAAATTAGAACCTTGAATCACTTCTAAGTAGCTAAACGGTTGTATCTTAGGCTCACATAACCCAAGCCAAGTAATAGTGTGCTCTTCGCTTATCAGTTTTAAGCCAAGCTCAATCATTACACTGACTTGATCCCACGAAATATCCATGGGCTGCTCTCTATTAAAAGGATAAAAAGAATAGGCAACATTCATTGATATTTGTTCATCGAACTGTTTTGCAAATCGACTTGCTAACCTTGCCGCTAACTCACTGGCATTATTATCTTTTTCATAACCAATTACAGCAAAGGTATCATCTGACCATCGTACCACTAGGTCATCAGTATTTCGGCTAAAAAGTAATAAATCAGTAATATTAATAAGTTGGCTATTACTCACATCAACCACTTCATTCACCTGCACCATTAAGACATAAAGCCGAGGTAAAGTACTACGCTGAACAGGTAAGATATTTAGATGAATTTGATTCATCAGCTGACTAGTTTGTTCAATATAAATATCGAGATATCGACGACTTCTTACGCCAGTAACTTTGTCTACAGTAGCGGATTTTTCAAGTAACTTATTGGCATGTTCAAGTTCACTATTTTGTGATTGTAACTTTTTAGTTTTATCTTTTACTTGTTCCTTAAGGAACAATTTTTGTTGCTGTTCAACTAATAGCTTTCGATTTAAAAAGCGAGAATATACTAATAAAATAGCAGCAACTGCTAAGGCATACAACAAATAAGCCCACCAAGTATTCCACGGTGCTGGTTTAACCGTAATAGCTAATGAATAACCAGGTTCACTCCAAACATTGTCGTTATTTCCGGCAATAATTTGCAGTGTATAACTGCCTGCAGGTAAATTTGTATAAGTGGCTCTTCGTGATTTAGCCGCTTCTATCCATTCTTCATCAAACCCCTGTAACCTATATTTATAACGGGTTGACTCTGGATCTGAGTAATTTAAACCTACATACTCAAACGTAATCAATTGATCGGTATAATCTAATAGTAGTGATTTCAGGTCGGAAAGGCTTTGTTCAAAAGACATAGGCTCATTTAATTTATAAATGTTGGTTAAACGCACTTCAGGTGCTTGAAAATCACTGCTTATCCTTTCGGGATTAAGGCTGGTTAAACCTTTGCCAGCGCCAAAATACAATGTATTGTCTGCCCCGGAAAAAATAGCACTGTGATTATATTCAAGGTCTATTAAGCCATGAGTCAGATCAAAGTGCTTAAACCCAAAATTATCTGGAGAATAGCGAGAAATCCCTTCACTTGTACTTAACCAGATATCCTCATTAATATCCTCAACTATTCCATAAACAGTTAGGCTTTTCATCCCATCTTTTGAGCCTAAATGTTTAAATGAGAAGTTTTCATTTTGCATATTTTCGTAACTCAAAATGTCGAGGCCTGTTCCCTGAGTTCCCACCCAAAGGTTTTGATGTTTATCTAATAGCATAAACATAGTGATATCGTTAGAAAGACTTTTAGGTAGGTTTTTGTCGTGTTTAATATGAATGAAGGTTTCAGATTTAGGGTCAAAACGATTTAATCCACCACCATAGGTAGCAAGCCATAAATACCCTCTATTATCCTCTAGAATGTGCAAGACATGGTTACTACTAATACCTTGCTTAGATACGCTATCATTTTGTGTAAATCGGGTAAAACTACCATCAACATTTAACTTATTCAGCCCTTGTTGAAAAGTAGATACCCATATATTACCCTGCTGATCTTTGATGATATCGGTAATACTATTAGCAGAGATGGAGCGAACATCATTCACTTCATGTTGATATTTTACGATGTTTTTTGATTTCAAATCGATTTTGAATAAACCAGAACCGCGCGTGCCAACCCAAAGAGTATCACTGTCAGGATCAGCTAATAAGGTCATGATCCTAAGCTCGGAAAAGTATTGATTTAAATCTAACCTAGAAATTTCAATATCACTGACTGAAAACTGGTAGATCCCACCACTGTATGTACTAAAAAGGATCATCCCGTTTTTAAACTGCGCAAAACTAGTTACGTTGCTATTAATTATATTATCGTTAGTTTGTGCACTGAACTGGTTAAATGTTGCCATACGAGGATCCCAGCTATTCACCCCCGTTAAGGTGCCTATCCAAATCATATTATTTTTGTCTTCAAATACAGATAATATAAAGTCACTACTTAAGCTTCGCTGATTATTTGCTTCATGAGTATATCTTTTAAAATTATTTTCTAACTCGTTGTAAATCAACAAACCTTTATCGGTTGCTATCCATAACTGATTATGAGAATCCTGATAAATCGTTTTAATTGTATTACTAGCAATAGTCGAAACGTCATTTTCATCATAAACATAATGAATATATTGCCCATTTTTTGTATCGTATTTTATTAAGCCATTCTCAGCGGTTCCAATCCAAACATTTCCGATCGCATCTTGATGTAAGGAATTAACAAACTTACTAATATAAACACTTGATCCTTGATCGCCAATTTTTACCGTCTGAATAAAATGACCTTGTAAATCAAAGACAGAAATACCACCACCATTCGTCGCTACCCAAACTTTATTATCTTTAGTTTCAATGATTTCGTGCACTGTATTGTGAGTTAAACTATTGGGATTACCGAGCTCTTGAAGTATATGCTTTACGTCCCATTTTCCTTGCTGTTTCGACAAGATATTAATGCCATTTTCTGTGCCTATCCATAACTTCCCTTCAGAATCTTCAAATAATGTATTAATGACGTCATTGCTTAATGCAATATCTTTGGTTTCAGTCGTAATATGAAAAAAATCTTTAGACTTTTCGCGATATAAATTTAGTCCACCGCCAGTGGTTCCAATCCAAAACTGTTGTTTTGAATCGATAAAAATTCGACTGATAGCGTCTGAGCTCAACGAGTTAGCTCTATCACCATTATGATGAAAACTTAAAAATTGATAACCATCAAAACGGTGCAATCCTTCATGGGACCCAAACCACATAAAACCATTATCATCTTGCGCAATAGTTCTGACAAACTGATAGGACATAGGGTTGTCGACACCAAAATTTTTAAATAATTTGACTTCTTTGGCAAAACTAGAAAGGCTAACGAAGAAAATGAGGAAGAAGATTAGGTAGTTTTTCATAAAGTTATTCACTTTAGGGGAGTTAGGCATTGCACTATAAGTTAATAATAGCAGAAAAGAACAAGCCACTGAATGATTACAGTGGCTGCTCTTAGTGAGCTATTGTTGTTCTACCCACTGATTTACACCGATGGTGGCATGGTCAATTCCATCCAGATTCACTTTCCATAACAGGGCATCTGTTTCAAAATTTACTTTCCATAGCAAAGCGTCTGATTCAAGGTTTACTTTCCAAAGCAACGCATCTGTTTCGAAATCTACTTTCCAAAGTAGTGCATCTGTTGATGCTGTATTTTTCCAATATTGATTATCTGAACCATAATTTACCTTCCACAATAAGGCACTGCCATCTACTGTACCTTCATTGAGTTTCCAAACATAATCCTCTCCCAAACCTTCGATATAAAAATTACCTTCTTCATTAATGTTGGCTGGTCCTGAAAAATGTTCACTCCCCGCTAAGTCTTGTGCAATATCTAATGCTTGATTAGCACATGCTGAGGCATTACTAGCTAATGCATCCGCCGCATTAACCACACCTGAACCTTGTTGAAAAACGCTATAAGCAAGATCACCGTTACTATCGAATGCGGTATGAGCACTATCCATTAATCGACACTTCACTTCGTCAGGAGTTAACGTTGGATCTTGCGTCAACATCAATGCCACTACACCAGAAACTACGCCAGCAGCTTGTGATGTGCCTGACATTTGAAAATATCGTCCGCCGTCATGAAATTCAGGATGTTCCTGAACTATTTGAGTATCAAAAGCCATTAAACCTGATAAATGCCCGCCTGGTGCGACAATTTCTGGTTTAACAAAACCTTCCACAGTGGGGCCTGCCGCGCTAAAAGCAGCGACTTTGTCGTCACTTAAATAAGAAGCCGTATAGTTATCAGTCATTGCACCAACGGTAATTATATAAGGCACATTACCTGGAACTCCGATTGTCATAGGATCAGGGCCATTGTTTCCCGCAGAAGCAACAACAACAATACCGGCTTGCCATGCTTTCATAACAGCTTGGTTTAGTGGGTCTTCCCAATAGTAAGAACGCACAGGACCACTGAATGACATATTTAATACTTTTAAATTAATTTGATCTTTAACTTGTAGTGCCCAATCGATACCGCGAATAACGTCTGCATAGGTAGCCTTGCCTTCTGCGTCAAACGCTTTAATTCCGACTAGCGCAGCATTAGGTGCAACACCATAAACTTTGCCGTATACATCGTAGTCTGCATTGCCAGCAATACTGGCGACATGCGTACCGTGTCCACTTTCTTCATTACTATAATTACTGATGCTGTTATTTATTGCATCATAAGTGCCCCAAAACTTATCGTTTCCGTATAGGTCAGTAGATAAGCCAAGACCAGAAGATGTTCCTTGTAACTGATCTAAGCCTGTATCTAAAAAGCCAATAGTTACACCATCGCCAAAATTATATGCTGCATGCGCAGTAGAAGCGCCAATCAAGTCGTTAACAACTGACTTAGGCTGCCATTTCCGCTTACCCCAGGCATTCCCCCCTGACATTTTTACTTGATAATTTTGTGTAACCTGAACATCTAATTGTGCTTGTAATTGAGATAACTGTTCAGAATTAAGCGAAACGGCTACCGCATTGATGATAGCGAGTTGATGTGTTGGTTCAGCGTTCAGCGTTGCTAATTTTGTTTGTAATAATTGATAGTTATTAGAAGAAATAATGTACGATTGCTTTTGTGCATCTACGTTGTCATTAATTGGTGCATAAATAAGCCAAGCTGTTACGCTGATAAGGCCTAAAAGTGAGAGTGGTTTTATAATTTTTTTTACAGAAATATTCAAAATATTTATCCCCTTTGCCTGTTACATCTTTTAAAAACGTCAGGGTTATTTAACTTATTGTTTGTAATTTACAACACTAAAATAGTACATATATACAATTTTAAATAATTACTTACAAAATACACATTGACTGTGAACATAAACTAAACAACACCTAACATGTAATAACTTATAGGTATATACATATAACCATAAGTTATTACATGTTACTAAAATAAAAATATCCAGCTCAATTTATAAGCTGGATATCATGCACTTAATTGAGATTACATCCCTGTACTTAATAATCTAAAATTAGAAATTAACGGTAACATCTGCCGAACAATTATTTGTACCTTGGTCACATACTTTATAAGTAAATGAACCGTAAGACTTGAAGCTATCAGTAAATTGACCGTCATTCGCTGTAGTAGTTCGTAAAGAACCATTACGGTAAATATCTACACTTGAAGTAACTGCATCAGACCAAGTTAAATTAACTTTGTTTTTGCCTTTAGAGCGGTAGCCAGATGCATCAGCAATAATATCGCCGCCTACTGGTGGAGGAGTAACACCGCCGCCACAACCATTAGCCGTTAAGTAATCGCTTGCCGCTTTTGCTTTAACGATACCGTGGCCAAAATAGTCATCATGTCCTGTAGCGCCGTTATCTTCAGCCGTTGCTTTTAATGCATCACGAATTTCTGTACCCGTACAACCGTTATGATTAGACCATACTAAAGCAGCCATGCCAGACACTGCTGGTGTTGCCATTGAAGTACCGCTCATGAAACCGTAATCGCTAGTTCCAATGTTAATCTCAGCAGAAGAAGCGGCTAATAATGCCGTACGATCTTCATAAGCTGCGCCAACTGCAGGAATAGAGGTTGCGTTTGTATCACCTAATGTAGCGTATAACATGCCCGCTTCGTTATTAATGATAACTGCGCCGATGCCACCTGAGCTTTGACAGTTTTGTACTTTATCGTGGAAAGATATTGCGCCACGGTCAATCATACAAATATTGCCATTTGCACCTGAGTTGGTCGATTCAGCTGTACCCATGTAGAAAGTACCACCTGTAACTGAACCCGAATTTTCCATTGATGATGAAGAATATGCGACGCCGCCAGCACTCATTGAAGCACTTGTTGCCATCCCAGCAGGGTAAGTAGATAACGTATCAACACCACCAGCAGTTACTTCAACACAAATAGTTTCATCTGTTGTAGTTGTTCTATTTTTACCACGACCTGAAGTGACATCACAGCTTGGAAACTGCGAAAAATCAGCAATAGCATTATTGTTATCATTAGCACCAACCATCATTACTGAAGAGTAACCTGCTGGGAATGAACGAACATTATTACCGTCGTTACCTGCAGCCGCTACCACTAAACCACCTGATTCTGTGAATGCTTTAAATGCGTTTTCTTCAGTGCTGTTTGCACCACCGCCACCTAGACTCATACTGATAATGTTAGCGCCAGCTGCTGAACACATATCTGCTGCATGAGCTAAATCAGAGGAATATCCCCAACCGGCCTCGTTAAATACTTTAATAATGTGCATATCAACACCTGGCGCCATACCAACAACACCAATACCATTGTCTGCAGCACCAATGGTACCTGCTACGTGAGTACCATGTGGACCACCGTTTTCGTCCCAGTTACCTGTACCTGAATCGTTAGTACCCGTGATGTTGTTCCATTCGAAATCTTGGTTAGAGCGATCTAAACCTGAATCGATAATACAAACTTTCATGCCCGCAGCTGCGTTAAAGTTAACTTGGTCAGCTTGAGACTGTACAACAGCATAAGGAGTAAGCTGAGTTGTCATAGGGTTGCCTGCAGTATCACTATATACAGAAAGAGCCACACGACGCTGATCTTCTTCAATCATTTGAATATGAGGGTTATTCAATAAACCTTTCACTTGGCTTAAATCTTTACCAGCAAATGTTGCAGCGATAAAGCCATTACCATCTACTTTTAATTCACCGCCCAATTTTTTAGCGAGTGCTTTTACAATTCCTTTTTTACTTTCATCTACCTTAATGATGTATCTATCGTCAGCTGCTTGAGCTGCAAATGATGATGTAACGGCTAAAGCGATAACTGATGTTGCAAATTTAGAAATGTTCATATGTATTTAACTCTCTTTTTATTATATGGGTACGCTGCTTTTATTATTGTTTTTAGCAGTGTTAATTTTTATTGAGTAATCCTTACTGTTTATTATGTATTTTTACTCTTTGCTTTTATTAGCGTCCTGCTTCTGCATAATTCGATATTATCAAACCATATAATATTCCCTAGCAAAATAGCGACAGCTTTTCGTACAGACACGACAAAACAAAAATAAAACAAATACTTTCAATTTGTTAATAAGAAAAACAAAAATCAAACCGTCGTTTTATTATCAAAAACAGTCTGCCAATTGCTAGTTAAAATGTCGTTAACGAGCCATTATTTTTGTCGTTGGTTATTAACTAATTAAACCAATATATAAAAAAAATACGTTGAAAGTATCCTCGATGAACTTTCAAAATAAACGTAATAACAAATGATGGAGTTTATATCAGATGAGAAATAACAAGCGCCTTGCACTAAGTGCAGTAGCCTTATCTATTCTAACCGTAACTAGCGCGGCAAGTTATGCAAGCCAAGCTAAGATCAATAAAGTAAATAAAAGCGGAATGGAATCTGCCCAATCAACAAAATTAAGTTTTGCTGATTGGCGTGCACAACAAATGCTAGAAAAGCAGGATTTTACTGATCGTTTAATTATTAAATTTAAGAACAAGAAAAATGGAAAAACGATTCCTCCAGGGTTAGCTAAAAAAGCAGGCTTCTCGTTAAAACACGAAAAGATCTTGAGAAATGGTCATCACGTTATTTCTTTTGGTAAACAAAAGAATATTAAAGATGTGAAAAACATGATCAAACGTATGAAAAAAGACACGTCAATTGAGTTCATAGAGCCTGATTACAAACGTTTCTTAATGGCACAAAACCAGCCATGGGGCATATCAAAAACCCAGTCAGACCAACTAACTGATAATGACGGCGCAAACATGACCGTTTGTATTATCGATTCTGGTTATGAGCAAGCAAATCCAGATTTAAATGCTAATAATGCTACAGGCACAAATAACTCGGGTACTGGAAACTGGTATCAAAATGGCGGTTCTCACGGTACTCATGTAGCGGGTACTATTGCTGGCGTTAATAACAGTGAAGGTGTTGTCGGTATTATGCCAAACACCAATGTAAACCTTCATATTGTTAAAGTCTTTAACGAAGCAGGTTGGGGTTATACCGGCGAATTAACTGATGCTGTTGATACTTGTGTAAATAATGGCGCTAAAGTAATTAACATGAGTTTAGGTGGTTCAGGCTCAAGTACCACTGAGAAAAACGCTCTACAAGCAGCTGCTGATGCAGGCGTGTTACTCGTTGCGGCTTCAGGCAACGATGGTAATACAACATTATCTTACCCTGCTTCTTATGATGTAGTTATGGCCGTTGGTGCACTTGATAGCAATAATCAACATGCTGAGTTTTCTCAATACACAAGCCAAGTAGAAATATCGGCACCTGGTGAAGCTATTTTATCAACTGTTGCTGGCGATGGCCGTTTAGGTTTTATTAATATCGGTTCAACAACTTATGGTAATGATGAAGTTGTTCCACAAACTCACTATATTGAAAGTGGTGGTAACTACATCGTTAATAACGTTGATAGTAGTGCGAACGGTGTATTAGCAAGTTGTACGATTTCAGGTAATAGCTACAGTTGTAGTAATGTTGCTGGAAATATCTGTTTAGCCGAACGTAATGACAATCAAAAAGGCAGTAACTACCCAGAAATAAATCCAGCTAAAGCTTGTGCTGATGCAGGAGCTTCAGGCGTTATTGTTTACAGTGACAGCACACGCCCTGGCTTACAAAACCCATTTTTAGTTGATGCTACAAATGCAGTTTCAGTACCGAGTGTTTCAGTTAGCCGTGCTTTAGGCCAGCAGTTATTAACGCAATTAGGTAGCGCAGCAACCCTAACGGTTAATGGCTCACAAGATTATGCTTATTATAACGGTACTTCTATGGCCACACCTCATGTTACCGGTGTTGCAGCAATTGTATGGAGTAATAACCCAGACTGTAGCGCTGATGAAGTGCGTAGCGCTTTAAAATCAACGGCGATTGATCTTGATGTTGCCGGTCGCGATGACAAAACAGGTTTTGGTTTAGTACAAGCTAAAGCCGCGTCTGATGCACTAGCCGCAACTTGTGGTGGAACAGTTACTCCGCCACCACCTCCAACAGGCAACACGCTTGACAATGGCGTTGCAAAAACAGGTTTAGCGTCTAGTTCTGAACTTACCTTCACTATGGAAGTTCCTGCCGGAGCAACTGACCTGAACTTTGCAATGGCTGGTGGTACTGGCGATGCTGATTTATACGTTAAATTTGGTTCAGCACCAACAAGTACAAGTTATGATTGTCGTCCTTATGCAGGTGGTAATAATGAAAGTTGTCCAATTAGCACCGCACAAGCTGGCACTTATTATGTAAAAATTGTTGCTTACTCAGCCTTTACAGGTGTTGATTTAACGGGTAGCTTCACTGAACCTTCTACGGGTGGTGGAGCAACCGGTGGCAGTGCTTCTGTAACAGATATTAGTGTAAGCCGTCGCGCATGGACTTATTACACAATTGACATCCCAGCAGGCATGGCAACATTAGACTTCACCATGAGTGGTGGTTCTGGTGATGCTGATATGTATATTAGACGTGGTACTAAACCAACATCGTCAACATATGATTGTCGCCCTTACGAGGGTGGCAATAATGAAACATGTTCATTTACTAACCCTACTGCTGACACATGGCATATTGGTATTTACGGATACTCTGCTGCTAGTGGTGTAAGCTTAGATGTTGTTTATAATCCTTAAATGATTATAATTTATTCATAAAAATGGTAATCAAAACAAAAGGGGAGTATTCATAATGCTCCCCTTTTTTATTTCGAAAATACGATACATTCACCAATAACTGTAATGTGATAGAAACAAAAATAAAAATGCTAATAACGGCTTAATTTTAGAACCCCGCCAAAACGAATAGAGACAATACCTTATATATTGTCGTGCCAGTGATATTTTTAGCTTACGCTTTATATCAAAAAGATCGTAAATTCAAAGATTGTCGACTGGCTTTAATGCTAAAGCGAAATGGCGATCTATATTAGTTAACAGAGTTGACGACGAAATTTTTAACTCGTTCTATTTTTTTAACTGACATGAATAAGCGATTATTGACATGATTTGACTAACCTGTTGTAGTCAACTCTCAACCAAATGTATACGACATTAAACATAATAGAAAAGGAATAAATATGCTTAGCTATACAACCATCGGTGTAACCGATTTAGATAAATCAGAAGTCTTTTATAATGAACTATTGGCCCCCATTGGCGCAAAAACCTTAATAAAAATGGAACGCATTATATTTATTGGTAAAAGCATGAAAGAACCTATGCTTGCCATTTGTATTCCTTATAACGAAGAACCACAAAACTGTGGAAACGGCAATATGTTAGCCATTGCGCCAGGTTCAAAAAAGCAGTGTGACGAAATGTACCATAAGGCAATAGCTTTAGGCGCAACTTGCGATGGCGAACCAGGACAACGTATTCCTGACGTATTCTATGGCGCTTACTTTCGTGATTTAGATGGTAATAAAATCGTTTTTAATCACTTCGGCTAAAAAATTAAATCAAGCATAGCCTGTAGCTGTGCTTGAATTTGACTTAGATTAACTGGGTAAGTACTTAAATTTTAGTAAGATATAATGATATAAAATAACAACATTCTTAGTCAGATACGATCCTGTTTTTCCCTGATTTTTTTGCTTTATACAAAGACATATCAGCTCTATGTATTGCTCTATCAATATCTTTGTCGGCTTTTTTGATCATCGTTAATCCAATACTTATTGTTATTTTAATGGTGTTATTTTGATGTGAAATTGACAATTCTTCTGTTTTAATTCTGAGACGTTCAGCTATTTGATTCGCTTTATCAAACTCACAAGGGCTCAACAACATCGCATACTCTTCACCGCCAACGCGGCCTACGAGGTCATATTCCCGTGAATTAACTTTAAGAATAGCGGCGACTTTTGCAATAACTTCATCCCCCATTGCATGGCCAAAAGTGTCATTCACTTTTTTGAAATCATCGATATCTATCATCAACATTGCGCCTTCGACTTTTGTTCTTTGCATTTGATTGATCTGTCGTTGCGCTGATTCGATAAAATGTCTTCTGTTGAATAATTGCGTCATACTATCTGTGGTTGCTAATTCATATAATTGGTCATTAAGCTTAATCAATTCATCATTAGTCTTCTTTTGAATACGACCAAATCTTAAGGCTAAATAAACAAAAATTGAAATTATAATGATAGCGGTTACGGCCACAATTAATAGCGTACGTTGCGCGCTAATCGTTTCTGCTTTTTGATTTATAATTTCACTCTTTTTAAACAATTCAGTATTTTGCTGTTTGAGTATTTCTTTTTTGCTCTCGATACTTTCATTTAATTCTTTTAGTGTTTGCTCTTTCAATAAGAGTTCAGCTGTTTTTGATTCCAATTGAATTTTTTGCTTTAACATGTATTTCGTGTTTTCAGCTATTTTCATATGTTCAATGTTCATTTGCTTTTGCATTTTATCAAGCAAATTTTCACTGTCGCTTAACTTAGCTGTATTTTGAGCAAGTGCCTTATTTCTATCTTCCAGTATGATTTTTATCTGATCAAGTGAAGCATTTTTTTCTGCCAAAGTTTGACTTATGTCTGCGACTAATTTCCGTTTTATCTCAGCGTCTGCAATGAGGCTTTGTAAGAGCATTTGTTTATGACTTAACTGTTCAGATAGATCTTTTTTGGTGCCTGCAAATTTTAGTAATTGATTTGAAACTTCAAAGCCATATTTAACCAAGTTTTCGCGATTAAGTTCCAACTCTATTTGTCCATTTCTATTGACCAAACTAACTAATTGAGATGTTTTGATAACACGTCCATCGACAACAATGAGTACATTGCCAAATCGATTAAAAATAGTCTGAATATTATTTAATTTATTGTCTTTTACGAACACAACTGAATAGTAGTTTTTTCTATTTGATTGACTAGGAATATTTTGCACGCTTAACGTTTTATTTCTAACACTAACCCCAGAGATTTTTTTTTGAATAGCATCGTGAAGCGACTTATTTTTACCTAATAAGCCAATAATAATAGGGTCTTTTTCAGATTTGTGATCGATATGTTTGATTATTTCCAATAGATAATGTGCTTTCGCTTCATCGAGCGTTATAGCATCAAGAATTTTTTCAGCCGACAATTCAAAACATGTAAATAGAAGTAACAATGCAATTTTTAGCTGAAAAGAAATTATCTTCATATATTTGATTATATAGAAATGTATCGTTCCAAAATTATAGCAGAAAAATTAGAGTTTGTTGTCATGCGAACAGTTGAGATTGGGCAATCATACAATTAGGATAATAATAAAATGACCTTTTTAAACATAGGATTGAGACTCAATTATTAATTATAGATGTTGTTAACTCGTGTTACTTCGCTTGTTCTTGGCTGAGAATTAGCAGCTATCTATGTGTGAGTACTTTCAAACCCGGTGTTTTTATTCATAGGGATAGAACATTTAAGCTTAGCTGTATTTCTAGTGATTTGTTGTAGTCATGTACTGGCAACTAAAGCAATATACTCACCGAACATTTGACTCCCTTTAAAATTGTTAGCAAAGACTATTTAAAGGGGTTTTGAACAGAAATAGTTGAGGCAACATTAAAAGAGTCATCGTATGCATACAACATAACAACTTATCCGTGAACTCAGAATTTCCTTTGGCATTATTTTACATCTATGCAAAAGGCATTACTTTTATTTATCTTTAGCTAGCGTAAATTTCGCATAAAAAGTTGTCACTATCCCTATTAAAAGAGAAATCATAGCAAGACCAAACATGGCATTATCTTGAGATTTAAACGTTATTAGATATAAACCTAACGTTACGAGGAACAAACCGACTAAAAAAAATATCTTTGGATGTGATGCCATCAAACCAGTTGATTTGACTCTATTTAATTTATTAGATTTTGCATGAGCTGAAGCTTTTCTTTTGTGTTTTTTTGTTGGCATCATCAATTCCTTAGGTTTTATTCAATAATTATTGTTGTATAACAATGAAGTGAGTAGTTGCCATTCATCCACATAAAAGTGATTTCATGTATATTCGATTATGAGTATACTTAAGAATATAGTAGATGAAAAACCTGAAACGCTTCACCGGAAACTAATTAATGCTTGAAAATATTGTTCTGCTTATCTTTGTATTGCATATATTAGTCGCCGCTTTTCTTTTAAATATCGATAAAGGTAACAAACTAAGCAATAAATTCCTAGCAGGTTATTTGATCGTAACAATTCTTGATATAAGTAATTTTTTATTTTCAAATTTTTACTATCTACATCCTAATCTAGATATGGTGCGATCTAACATCTCTCTCTTCGGTGCAGTTTGTTTATATGGTTATGTTAATGCGGTTGTCTATAAAGATTTTAAATTAACAGCTAAACATTTCGTCCATTGTCTGCCTTATCTATTAGCCTGTTTCATTTTAGTCCCTAACTTTTTTAGTGTTGGCGCGGAGGGAAAACAAGCTTTTTATGACAACTTTAGTGATATGCCTGAAACCATATTCATCCTATATCTTGTTTATATTCAAGTAGGTCTGTATATACTGGCTATGTTTAAGGTTTTGAATCGACAAAGAAAAATCATCATTGAAAACTACTCTGATGAACATCATTTAACAAATCGTTGGTTAACTCAGTTTATATCTTTTTACAGCTTAATCTATATTATTGCTTTAGCTCGAACATTTACTACATTTTCTACATACGACAATATTTTAACAATGCTGACAATTGTGATGATGTTCTCTCTATTTTTAAATATATGTTGGATACTTTGGCAGGCACTTAATCACCCTCAGTTGTTTATTGGCGTAAATTCAAAAATTGAAGTCCTTGCAGATAAACCAAACATCGAAGATCAAAGCAATCACCAAAATGATATTGAGAAAACAACCAACGATGACCTTATTGCTAAATTAAAAAGCTACATGTTACTAAACAAACCTTTCTTGGACCCTTCATTGAGCATAGACTCATTAGCAAAACAAATTGAAGTGCCTAACAATGAACTTTCAATTCTTATCAATAGAAAAATAGGACAGCACTTTTTTGATTTTGTTAATACCTATCGAATAAATTTTGCTGCCGATATGTTGAGTGATAAAAATAATCAGAAAAAAACCATAATGGAAATACTCTACGAAGCTGGATTTAATTCTAAGTCATGCTTTAATCGGGCCTTTATAAAACATAAGCGTGTTACACCGTCTCAATATCGAAAAAACAATCTCTAAATTTATTCAATGTGCATAAGGTGAATTGTCAGGATATACCCCAATAAAATTAACAATGTCCTACTTTTACGTCCTACTTTTTTATCCTATTTGCTCTCTATTTTATCATTTTAATTGATGTCCCACTTTTAATGGGTCGAATTTCATTCGTGCATAAATTATTGTTTCGACCTCATTCATCTCCTTGTTATTAGTTGATGGTTTATTGATAACCAATCAAGCTTTAAGAATAAAAGGAGGAGGACTTTTTCGTACCAATATAGAGGTTTATAACATGAATAAAATGATCTACAGAAATAGCCAAAAATTAATAAAGTTAAGTTTACTCGCCATTATTCCCGCTATCACCTTAGTGTGTAGTACTGCTCATGCAGATGAAATTGATGATTTTATTCAAGCAAAAATGGCAGAAAGAAAAATACCGGGTATGCAATTAGCTGTGGTTCGCAATAATGAAATAGTCAAAACAGCCAGCTATGGTTTTTCCAACCTTCAGCACTCAGTTTCTGTCGATAAAGAAACCGTTTTTCCTATTGCCTCTATGACGAAAGGATTTATCGGTGTTGCCATTATGCAATTAGTTGAACAAGGAAAAATCGATTTATCCCAGCAAATATCAAGTTACTTACCTGATTTACCTAAACAATGGCAAAAAGTCACCGTAAGACAATTATTAACACATACTTCGGGGTTGCCTCATATACTCAGTGGTTACAGGTTTAACTTAATCGATGCTAAAGGGCCTGAAGCATCATGGACATTGGTGAAAAAACAGCCTTTAGAGTCTCAAGCGAATACTCAATGGAGTTATGTTCAAACAAATTATGTCTTATTAGGCAAAATTATCGACCAGATCAGCGGACAGCCATTTGAGAAGTTTATAGCAGAAAATCAACTGCAAAAAGTTAAAATGCCAAAAACTGAGGCGGCTGGATTTGCTGGAGCACAGGATGTTGTAGCTCACCAGAGCATGGGCTACATGTATGACCAAAATAGAGCATTAAAGAGTATAAGTCTTACATTCCCCCGATATATAGCCCCAGCAGGCGGTATGAATTCCACGGCCACTGAGCTTGCTCGTTATGCAATTTCTTTGCAAAAAGGTGACTTATTTGACAACAATTCTAGCCTTCAAACTTTGTGGTCTCCTGGCCAGCTAAACAACGGTAATATGGTAGGTCGAAATGGCCGTCAAGGTTATGCATTAGGTTGGGAAGTAATCGGCCGTAATGATCACCCCACTGTGCTTATTGGTGGAAACGGTAATTCAGCTCTGCTTATCTACCCAAAAGACAGCTTATCAATTGTTCTGCTTGGTAACCTGATGGGCTCTGATCCTAAAACCTTCATGAATGAAATTGCAGGCTTCTATATCCCCGACATGAAAGCCGAAAATGGCTTTGATTTACCGAGAACTATAAAACCTCTATTTCTGGCGCTTAAAACCCAAAGCTATGAAAATGCCATCGAAGTTGCAATGGATTTAGAGAAAAGACAAAACATCAAGTTTGGCATAAACGATGTTAATGATTGGGGTTATATACTCATGGGGCAAAATAAAAAGGCACAGGCATTAGAAATATTCAGGTTAAACACAGTTCTTTACCCAAAAAATGCCAATGCCTACGACAGTTTGGCAGAAACTTATGGCGCTTTAGGGAACATGGAGCAGGCCGTTAAATATTATCGAAAAGCGCTTAAAGTTAACCCTGACTACGCCAATGCAAACAATATAAGAAAAATGCTTAAGGCTAATGGTTTTTAAATTAACACGCTAGGTAACTAAAGTAAGATTGAAAGAGGATTTGCACGGACGCGAAACTTCTTTCTAAAAAAAATCAGAAATAGAAAGGGTATTGATATGTACCGAATATAAATTCAAGACATTAGCTTTTTCTAATTATAGTTCTCTGCTGATTTTCTCGTTTAAGTATTTTAAATTTTTTGTTGTTAATGATTATATTACAACTCAATCTCATACTTTGATTGGTAATCTCAAGTATTATGCGTTGTCACATTTTATCGCACCTCCGCACCAATCGTCGTTAATCTCGTGGAGAATGAGAATTTGAGTTTTACTAAAACAAGCGCTTAGCTGTATACATGAGAATTGGTGAATTCTTGAATATCGTTTTACCACAATGAAGTCATGTTAAATTATGGGGATAAGCAATCTATGATCACAGAGTAGTCTAAATTAATAAGTTAAGTGCTGAAAAACTCAAATTAGCTGAGTTATCTATTTACAGGTACCCTCAATGATATCTTTTTGTTTAGCTATCTCTTGTTCATTATTTTCAGCAACAGCTAAGTCGATCTTTGCTTCAAAACATTTATCTCGCAATTCTTTGATTATGAGATAATTCTGATCTTTCTGCTGTTACACCATGCCCTCTACCCCACTGTATTGGTCTCGAATTTCGGGCTTTCTATCTTTCTGATAACTAGGTGCTAATGTTGCACTACATCCACTTAAAACTGTAATAATCAAAATAGATATTAAATGTTTGAACATTACTTGATACTCCTAGACCAAACTTGGTAAAACTGAACATAGGCTAATATATTATCCATAAGCTTATTGGGTAGCTCCATAACGATCTATCAATGTGCCTATTACTTTCCCTGTTGCTTGACTGGCATTATCTCCAGCGGCATTGATAATCACCATCACAGCGATATTCCCTTCAGGTATAATCATCCATTCTGCCAACCAAAAAGTGTTTGAACCACCGTGAGTCAATATTTTTTCGCTAGTCCATGGAACATTAAAAGTACCCCATCCCATCGCATAATCAGCATCAACAGCTTGGTGTAATATTTGATATGTATTTGCTGAAATAATATTGTCATTACCCCTAACACCGGCAAGATGCGCCATTAAGTACTTAGCTAATGAATTCAAATCTGCATTAACCGTACCTGCTGGTCCTAAAACGAAAGGAATATATTCACCGTTCGAAGGTTTACGGGCATGCCAACTGCCGTTGCTATAATAATGCCCACTGGGTTGTACCGAGGATTCATCCCAATTTGGCGGACCAAATCCGGTATTATTCATATCCAGTGGCGTAAACAGTTCATCTTCAATTAAGTCTTCCCAAACGATACCCGTTGCTCTTTCAAGCATATGGCCTGCAATAGTGTAGCCGCCATTGCTATATAAATGCTTACCTCGGTCAGTTGCGGGCGATGTATTGAACATTTTTCGCGTCCATTCTTGGCGTAGTTCAATGAGTGGCTCAGCTCTATTTTTCCACTCTTTTCCCCAAGTGCCAGGAAGGTCTCTTCTTAATCCTGATGTGCTAGAAAGTAATTCAGCCAAGGTTACTTGCTCATAGATAGGTTTTATTGCACCAATCAGTTCTGGAAATATCTCACTAACTGTGGACTGAAAAGATATTACCCCTTGCTCAACTAACCTAGCGGCTACAGTTGCGGTCATTGATTTTGTTAGCGAGCCTATATGCAATCGGTCATTTATTGTTACTTCATCTGACAAGTTGGCATCTCTGAATCCAGTAACATCTATTTCAAGTATTTCATTGCCTTTAATGATCATGGCTGATATTGCAGGGAGATCGTAGGCAAGCCTAATGGCTTCTAAATTTTCTTTGAGCAAGCCATCGCCTGTTTGACCAATATCTTCTGGTAATAGTGTTAAATCAATCGACGGTTGTTCCGTACTACCGCAGGCGACTAAGCCAATGATTAACAGGACAAAGGTGAATGCGTTTATGGGTTTACGTAATTTATTCAATTGATATTTCCTTGTAAAAATTTTCATTACTTTTAGAACATTAATTCTATTAACGCGGTACTAGACTCGCTTTTAGTCAGTTTCATTTCATTAATTAGTGAATCTTTATTTTTACTTTAAATAAATAACTTAGAAATATGGCTACTATGATCGAATCTAAAATTATGGTTGATAGTGATTTATCACTATATTGAGGACCTAAGTTTAAAATTAATAAAATGAAAAATACTTTACTTATGCTTGCCATCACAATTGCTAGGTTACGATATACGGGTTTAAAAGCGCCATAAATTAATAACGTGCCAATTAAGAAAATAAGAAAACCCCAGCTCCTAACAATCATTTGAGCTAATGGCTCAGCAAGTGTTTCACCAAACATGTTCATTAAAACTGTATGAGGTGTAAAAACCGCAAATATCATAGAACAAGTTAACAAACCTGCTATCAACATTATCCATTTTATATTGGTAATAATAAGGTTCAATTTAACTCCTGATTTTCAATTTAAAATATTTATTATGCGTCACTTAGAAGACCACTTTCTAAGGCCTGACTTTCATTGCTAAAAATTGCCATGGCCGTATTCATCTTTTTAAAACCAAGCTTGGCATAAAAGCCTTCTTTACCTGGATTTGCATATAAAATGATTTTCTTATGATTTTTAGATACATATATAAGTTGCTGAATGATTTTTCGCCCTAAGCCTATTCCTTGATATTCAGGATGAATCGCAACATCACATATATATGAACAATCAAGACCATCAGCTAAAGCGCGACCAACACCAATCAATTGATTGCTATCATAAATAAAACATTTAAATCGGCTATTAGTAAAAACCGTTTCCAAATCACTAGCCGACTTTTCTCCTAATGGCGCAATTCGGTATAACTCTGATAATTGATGCCAATCAACATTAGATTGCTCATAAAACCATGATAATTTATCCATTTTGTCCTTAAGAAAGGACGTCTCTTAAATAGCGTCCAATCGTTGATTTAGTTTCTGCTAAAATGTGAAAGTTTAATTTATACATTTAATGGTCTGCGTTTTCATTCACTAAATTTAGAATGTCATGACAAAGTGCACATTCCATACCCTTAGGTGCTTGATACATTCTAAAAACTATAAATAATATTGTACTTACAAACGCCCAGATAATTGCCAAACAGCCTTAACAAGGCTTTTATCAAACTAATGAGGTAATAATAACCAGCCTATAGTAGGAATTCATTTACATATGTTGATAAGTTAAATGTTTTTTTTAATTCGGCTTAATTGTGTTGGAGTGATGCCTAGATAAGAGGCTATATGGTATTGGGGCAATCGATCTGTTAACTGAGAGTACTCATCGATAAAACATAGATAACGAGCTGTGGCATCATTTTGTACAAATTCAATTTCACGAGATTCTTTTGCTAGTAGCCAATTCTTCTCTAGATAATAAATTTGAAATAACTTTAATTCGTCATTTTTGAGCATTAACTTCCTATAAGCTATAAAGTTAATCTCAATGATTAGTGTATCTTCTAACGCCTCAAGAGATAATATTGAAGGGGAAGATGTTAATAATGCCGTCATTGATCCAGGAAACTTCCCTTCATCAAAAAAAACTTTATTGTATTCATTCCCTTTTCCATCGCAAGAAAAGCACCTTACTAATCCTTTATATATATATGAATAAGATGAAGGGGTATAGCCTATTTTATAAAGTAAGCTGTGTTTTGTAACCGATTTGAATTTACAAATAGTCATAAAGGCCTGCCACGTACTATCACTGATAGAGGTGTATAAACTAAGTGTGTTTCTTAAAGCAATAAATGCTTTTTCTGTATCACGCAATTTTACAGACTCGATTTTTAAAAGTAAGGAATGATAACGTTATAGGTTGGGGAAAGAAAGTTACAGATATTATGACTCTCAGTTTTGTAAAAAAGTGATTTCCCTTATTTGAGATGGTAGGTGCTCTTCCTATTTAGTCTCAACAAGAAGCTATTTTGTTGGTGAAGGTGCGGCATTACCTTCTAGAATACGTATAATAGATCTCAAATAAAGCCAACGACCTAAATCTAGCATCATAAGTGATTACTCATAATGATTACGATTAGTCTAATTTATGGTTAATTTATGGTTGATTTTTAAAGGAATATCGCCAATATCATATTTTTGAAACAACGATTTTTCAGTCATAATATATGAAAGTCAATCAACAATATTTAGGATCACTTGGTGCGTAAATGAGAAGGTACGGGTCAAAACATTAAAGCTCATCCTCCTCGGTAAAATATGACATTTTTGGACTGATTTTTCACTCGTTCATTGCTTACTATGTCTCCTTGATTCTCAATAAAACCAACCCGTTTAAAAGTTCTTCAAGTTTGAGCAATCATTTACGTTGATGATAGGCAGGAGAGCTTGGATAAATTTTTGATGAAACTTAACATTTCTAGGTCCAATTCATTAAACATCCAACATATTTTTGTTAGCAAACCATTGTTCTAAATATTCAATACATTGTACGACCTTTGCGGGTACAAAATATCGCACAGGATATAAGGCATATAGGGTAAGCATCGGTTTTTTTGCTTCGGCTAAAACTTCAACTACTTGACCACTATCGATTGCTTGCTGACAGATGAAGTCAGGAATAAAACCAAGTCCCAGCCCTTTCTTTATCGATTCCATCATAAACTGGGTATTATTTACGCGTAAACTGCCCTTTATCGCAACACCATCTTCAATCGGCCAAACATTTTTGCCTTGAAAGTAGCTATAGATAAAGCAATTATGATCTTTAAGGTCTTTGGGCAGCATAATTGTTGGATGCTGTTCAAGGTAACTTGGTGATGCACAAACCCTATAAGTAAAACGTGTCAGAGGTCTACCGACATAATTCGAATCAATCGGTTTACTTGATGCTCGAAAACCTAAATCGAATCCTTGTTCAACCAAGTCAATGCTTTCATCGCCTAAATGAATATCAAGCTCAATTTCAGGATGGGCCAGCATAAAGTCGGCAAACAAAGACGATAAATCGGTAATGCCAAGTGCCATCGGGGCATTAATTTTAAGTTTACCACGAAGGTTCTGTTGTAAGTCTTGCACAAAGCTATCGGCATCATCCAGTTTTGAGAGTATCTCTCGTGCGCGTTGCAAGTAACCTTCACCAACATGGGTTAGTTGTACATTGCGAGTAGAACGGTGTAATAAACGTGCACCCAAATCAGATTCAAGCCGACCTATTTCCTTGCTTATCATTGATTTAGATGAGTTAACCTGTTCAGCTACGCGGGTAAAACTACCCAAATCGGCTAAGCGCACAAACAGCTGAATTGCCCGTAATTTATCCACTTATTAGCCCTCTCGTTATCAATCTTATTCTCATTGCTTCTGCTCCATTAATTTGTACCGCAGCTATTGTCTCCATTTCGAGAACAGTATATGCGCATTACTGGTATATATGAAAACAAACTAAGAGATTAAACTTCTTTCATCGCATCGAGGCAGGCATTAGCTACCGACTATGTGAACGAAAAATCAATCAAACTTTATCTTTTAGGAGAATACCATGTATACACTTTATTACTCACAAGGTGCTTGCTCAGTAGCCACTCAAGTTGTTTTACGCGAGTTAAATCAAGAAGTTGAAATTATTGATGTAAAGCAGATTGATGACTTTAAAACAATCAACTCAGCAGGAGCCGTACCCGTATTGATTGATGGTGAAAAGGCATTGACTGAGGGAGCCGCGATTATGCTGCACATTCTTAACAAGCATAAAAGCTCACTTTTTCCTGACAATAAAAATGATCGCCAACAAGCAATTCAAGACATCATGTTTGCTAACGCCACGATGCATCCCGCCTACGGTAGATTATTTTTTCTAGCAGAAAACATCAGCGATGAAAAGGTAAAGCAAGAGACGTTAAATGCAGCCGCCGAAAGTATTAATCAGTTATGGAAAATTGTTGAAAACCAGCTAGCTGATAAAAGCTTCTTAGGTGGTAACAGCCCTTCAGCGGCAGATATTATGTTGACCGTTTATTCTCGATGGGGCGCATATTTTCCAGTAGATATAATCTTAGGTGAAAAAACGACAAAAATGCTAAGTGCTGTGCAAGCTATGCCTAATTTTATCAAGACAGATGAAGCCGAACAGGCCATGTCAGCTAAATAAAAACAAAACAAAAACAGTGATGGAAAGGTGATTGCTTAGCACTGAAGGCACTAACCTTTTCTCTTATCCCTTTGCCCTTAGCCTTTACAAACTGCGAGTAAATAAATGAACCATGTTAATACATCCCTAACTGAAACTACCAGTGACTTTACCGATATCACGGCCATTTTACTAAGCTATTTTGATGGTCTTCATCATGGTGATATAACCAAGCTAAAATCATTATTCCATAGTGATGTTTGGTTAAAAGCCCCCGGTGTTCGACGCTCATTAGTACAGTGGTTAACCGATGTTGAAAGTCGATCGGTTCCAGCGCAACTAAACAAGCCCTTTGACTTTAAAATATTAGCCATTGATGTGGTACAAGACCAAGCCATGGCAAAAGTTTATTGTCCCTTGTTTGATTTTAACTACATCGACTTTCTTGGGCTACTTAAAGAAGATGGTCAGTGGCAAATCGTTAGCAAAATGTATACCGATACCAAGGGGCAACAATAATGACGACATTAAGTACTAAAAAATTAAAAATTGAGATGGTCCACGACATAGTTTGTTCTTGGTGTCCCATTGGCTACAACAATATTAAAACCGCCATTAATAATTTAAACATTGACGTTGATTTTCATTTCTTGCCTTTTGAATTAAATCCCAATATGGCTGATGTTGGCGAATCGATAGCCAGTTTCTTTAGTCGTCAAATGGGCTGGAATGAGCGGAAGTTATTTGCTTATCAACGATCATTAGTTACCACCGCAGCAAAAGCGGGTGTCAGCATTGATTTTTCGAAAAGAACGCATTACTACAATACCCGAAATGCACATTTATTAATGCACTTGGCAGAGCGGTTTAATAAACAAACTGAGCTTAATGAACATTTGATTAAAGCCTATTTTAAAGACGGACAGGATATTAGTAACTTAACGGTATTGTTGAATATTGCTGAAGAATTAGGCTTTGATAGGCAAAGAGCCAATGCAGCACTAACGTCAACGGAACTAAACCAAGAGTTAAGCCAAGAATTAGACAAGAAATCTTCCCGTTATAAAGCATTTAATATTAGCAGCATACCTGCGTTCATTGTAAATGAAAGCACCCTAATTTCTGGTTCCAATTCGGTAAAATATTTCGAAGATATCTTGTCAACATTTATCAAAGAATCACGCACGACACAACAGGCTGTCGTTTAAGACATATATCCATACATTTAATCACATCAAAAAAAGGAAAGAAATATGCCATATATTAATGTAAAAATTACTGATGAAAGCGTAACCAATGAACAAAAAAAGGCCATTATAAAAGGCTGTACCCAGTTAATGGTTGAGGTACTAAATAAAAACCCGGCAACGACATTTGTGGTCATAGATGAAATCAACACAGACAATTGGGGTATTGGCTTTGACCAAGTGACTGAGCTGCGTAAGGAAGCATTAACGTCATCAACCGAATAATGATTAATCAGTATCAAACAATGAGATTCCTATCATGACAGTTAAATATTTACTTGCCACTGCTGCCGTCACTTCAGCAAGCCTTATGCTTCCTCCTGTGACCATGGCTGATAACATCTTAGTGGTGACGTCCGAAAAGGCTCAGTTAAAATTGAAAGATGGCAGGTCATATTACAGCGGCTTCTATCATTTCCATTCAGCGTTTAGTTGGGTTGGCTTTTTTGATACTTGGCGTATATCTGACTATTTGTCGTGTTTAATAAATAACAGAGTGTTAACCATTAGCACAAACAGTCGCTACTCCCGATTAACCGAATTCTTAATTCCCTTTATCTCAATCCGATTTTTGCCTTCAGCTCAAATAAGCTTTGGTGCTTAAGGCAAAAAATTATTGATTTGGTGAGTAGCGTGGAGATATTTTCGGTGACTTTTGTTTATTGATTTAATATAGTAACTTATTGCTACTATTGTGCTTTTAAGTAAAAACGCCTAACAAGCCAATCAATTATAACTATTAACAGTTGGCTAGTTTCCGCTTCGTTTCAAATTTTAGCCAACAATTAAAAGCCTCTTAATGGGGCGTTAGGCTTTTCTATAATTCAGGTGAAAATGGATATTATGACGAATAAAAATACCAAATTAGAAAAAGTAGGTTTTGTATTAGTTTTACTTATAGTTTTGTTACAGGGTTTTTATGGTACTTTTGCTTCCTTCGAACCCGCATTGTTTTCTGCTGCAAGAGGCACTGAACTTTTTTCGAATATGGATGCTGATTGGGTGAAAATATATGGTTCACGTACCATTTTTATTGCCTTGATTTTTGGTTACCTTTTATATACTCGAAATTATATTGTTTTAATGTGGGGCTCATTATTTGCGGTTGTTATGCCAATTACAGATGGGATACTCGCATATGAAGCTCAAGCACCAATTAAGGTTGTTGCTAAGCATATTGCTACCATTGTGTACTTATTAATAATATTTTTTGTCTTAAAAAAGGTTGTTGCCCAAAAAGCCTAACAAGCTGGACAAGCTGGTTGTTTTAACTCCTTTCAGCATTTAGCCAGCAATAAATTATCCCTTTTGCTGATATGGATGTTATTAAGATCGAAGCGATGCAATCTAAGCCAGATCTTGATACTCATTCTGGGGTAAAGCTTAATATACGTAAATCAATTGAGCACCATATATTGAAAAATAGAAGTCTAGATTGGAATAAGCGAAATTATTAAGCCCCATAAGATAATACAAAAAGGCTTAGACTATTTTCGTTCCTTAACTTTTAACCAACAATTTTTTATCTGATACTTGGGTTTTATTGATACAAACACTAAGCCAAATTTTGTTTTACAGTTAATATGAATCGACATCACTAGTGAGATTATCTCAACAAGTAGCACCTGTTGAATCAATAGCTTCAGGAGATAATATTTTCGAGCTAGATGGATTGTTAGACATGAGAGTGAGACTCGCGCATAAGTTGTCGAGATTTAAATACAACAATGATCACTTTGTGCGCTAGGCGACATTAGCAGGTAGTTATAGCTAACGTCCGCTTAAGGCCTTGGGTTAAATTTACTTCACAGCTACTTATAATGAGAGTCGTAAAGTTCTTTAAATTTCCCATTGAGTAGATTTGATGATATTTGTGAAAGCTTATTAATATGATTAACTAATTTAGACGATTTAGAAATGGCTATATATGATGCATTATTCTTATCCGCAGTTGGAGTAATCATTAATGAAGGCTTTATATAATGTAAATTCATTTTGTTTAATTCGATATCAGCCGCTTTTTTTCCATATATAAAAGCGTCAACTCGACCTTTTTTTAACAGTTCAATCCCCTGTACTAACGAAACAACTTGAATTACCTCATAAGGAAACTCTAGTTTGTAATCCTGAATGTAAGTCGAACCAGTCGCCATTGCTATTAATTTTATACGTGAAGTGGCGTTTTTATCAATAAAGTTTTTAGTCTGTGTATTTATATAAAAACCAGAGGAAGGTTTACCTAACCTATAGAAAGGCTTTATAAAAATAAAGTGCTCTTCTCTTTCTGGTGTTTTACGTAATCCAACGAGTAAATCTAATTGTCCAATGCTTAGCATACGTACTCGTCTACCAAGAGGAGCATAAAGAAACTCAACATCAACCTCCAACTCCCTGCTGATATACTTTATTATCTTTACATGAAACCCTTTGGGGTAATCTGGAGAAACAGCTGAAATAAATGAATCCGCACTGGCAATTGATATCCCTAGAAAACAATTGAAGAATAAGAATAGAATATATTTTTTTCCGCTACAAACATGTTTTATATTGACCTGAGGAACTTTCCTTAGAGAACTTGATTTAATTTATTTACCCCCCAAATAGCCATTTTTTCATTGATTTTTATCTTTACTGTATCGTAATCTAAGTATAGCTCTGCTAAATAGCAAGAAAAGTATTCTACTATTTGTGGCAAAAGTTCGTTTTTTGTAGAACAAAACCGTAATGACTTCTTTTGAGCCTACTGCGGATGTTGAACAAAATTGTTACTCGGTCGCACCAAGTGATCATTACATAATGAACACTGAATGACCGCTGAGGAGGCGGAGCGGACTATTTTTTAAGATAAATTCACGTCTAAATTAGGTCGGCTTTGTGGCCAGCCGGTGTGAAAACTATTTTGAACTAACGTAATTGGACTATATCAACGAAAAAAGACTCTGCAGAGTAAATTCTGTAGTACGTATGGTGGAAATCACCTGATAAATTACGTAGCGTCACATAAAAATTTTAAGCTGGGAGTTTTCACACAACCTGTGGCATAAGTGAATGTTGTACAAAACATATCAATCTCATGTCCAAAAATCTCATTCGTGATGTCTATTCATATAATACGTTATGTCAGCAAAGTGTTATTAGAGATCGTATTTTGAAACTAATCTCATCAGTTGATTAGTAATATCAAGCATTATACGCAATACCACATGCATCGACATTCTTATTTATTGACGCGATTCTTATTATTTATGTGTGAATATGCATAACGATTGAGATTGCTCTCATTTACAGAGAGTTGTTTTTAAAAGATTTCTATCAAATTCACATTTATGAAAAGGTGGTTTTTCAGTCATAGTATATGAAACTCAATCAGCAATATTTAGAATCACTTTCTGCGTATTCCTTTGATAAAAATTAAACCTAAAATTATGATATTCAGTTCCTGATGTTTTATACGAATGTCGTGCCCCTATTCATGCTTCAGCAAGCAATATATCGTTAATGCTACGAAAAGAAATAAATACCTAATTGCTCTATACTTGAGGGAATTCAAAAAGAGCAGGGCTTTAACTTCTTATGGAAGTGAATCAAAATGATATATAAATTTTTGGTAGCATTATTGATTTATGCGTTCCCTGCAGAAGCTAATGATAATAAGGTGGTTTTGGCTTATACAGATTATCCTCCTTATTATGGGAAAAGTTTAGAAAATGGAGGACCCATCACAGAAATTATTATCAAAGCTTATAATAAAGTTGGGTTTGAAGTGGAGTTAAAATTTGTTCCGTGGGAAAGAGGATTACAAGGAGCAAAAGAAGGGATCTATGATGGGATATTCACTGCTTGGTACAGAAAGGAACGAGAACAATGGTTCGTTTTTTCAGCCCCCCTGCCTCCGAACGAAGTTGGTTTCTTTAAACGAGCAGGGGAAAATATTAAATTTGATTCCTTTGAAGATTTAAAACATTACAGAATAGGAGTAGTTCAAGGGTACAGTAATCCTAGTAGTTTCAAGGAAGCTAATTTGAAAACTTACGCAGTTAAGACAGACAAACAAAACCTACTAAAATTGGCGGTAGGTCGAATTGATTTAGCCTATACAGACAAGGCGTTAGGAAGATATATTATTCGTACAGAAGCACTACAACATATAAAGCAATTGGAATGGATTGACCCAGCAGTTGAAGTGTTAAATCAATACCTGATGCTCTCAAAGAAGACAAAGGATTTTAAAATAAAGGTGGAGGCGTTTAATTTGGGGCTTAAAAAGCTGTCTGAGTCAGGGGAAATGAACAAAATTTTAGCAAAACATGGATTCTGAGATGAGCGTAATTTCATTCATCAGATTGAGATAAAGGACATTTTCTTGAAGAAATAAAGCACAGAACAAGAGTATTCCGCTGGAGTTACACCTCAATTTATATCCCTTTCTCAACATTCAACAGAGTTACTCAATTCAATCATCATTTGATGTTGGTTTGAAGCTTCTGACCCTAGAAGTTATTAATACCAAAATCTAATCTAAATCTACGTTTAATTTCACGACGTGATTTTAGAATTGTTGCTGAAATATAAACCTTGTGGCTGAATAACCGTTGTTGGCACAAAACAGCCCAGTAGAGACTACTTTTTCATATCAATAAAGGTCGCAAAGTAGCATATATCATAGGGCTTAAATCTCAATTAGTGATTGATAACCTCAAACATTATGCGCAGTTGTGACTACGCATAATGTTTGAGATTAGTCTCATTTACGCTTGTTTGTTTTTAAAGGGATACCGCCAAGAACATTTTTCTGAATCGATGGTTTTTCAGTCATAATATCTAAGACTCAATCAGCAATATTTAGGATCACTTTCGTGCGTAGTGGGAAGTAATGACTTCAATCCTTAACTGCAGCTCTTCCAAAAAAGCAGACATTAGGATTAATATTACTGTTCAGGTTTACTTTTTAATATCCACCATAGGTTTGATTAAAGTCAGCTTAAAGACGTCTCCCTTTTAGCTGATTTTAATGAAGTAGATAAAAAACGAACGGCTAGATATTGACTTCCCTTTGTGAGTCCTTCAAAGCGATACACATCTCTATTTTTTCTAATGTTGTTGAAAGAGAACGTTCTAGTCCTGGTATTTCATTTAACTTCGGCCTAAAGAAATTTTCTACGTCTTGTTTCATTTCTTTACTACAGAAACCAGCAGTCACCATTGTCACCCTATTGAGATATTTTTCAGGGACTACCATAGAAATAACTGAAAAGTTACCTTTGAGCCATTCATAGATGGCCTGCTGATTTTCTTTACTATCCGCATGAGTAATGAGTAAGGTGAGTCGTTCATTATTCCTCAGTGATAATGACGTTAGCATATCGATAACCAATGCTGATACTTCTGGATCGGTACTGCGAGCCACCGCAACTAATATCCGCTGACGTGATGTACCATCTTCAGTATGATCTAACTGGGCTAGTAATGCTTGCGCAAACGCAATTCCGTGCACTTTTACTGCGCTAGCGAGTGCTGGCGCAATTAGTTCAGCTTCGATGAGGTTTAAATTTAACTGATGATCGGTTTGATAGCCGATAAGTTTTTCGCCCATTGCTGCTAGTTCATTGAGCAGCTTAGGTTGCTCTAAAGTCAATGCCACCAAGTTAATTAAGGTTTTCCGTAATATTTTAGCCTCTTCTGGGTTGGTTTGATCAAATGCAGTTGTTGCATAAAGCCCTAAATCATCTAATTTCGATTGGTATAGATCACTGAGATTACTAGAAATTTTTTCTTTTTCATCATCGTTAGCAATGTAATTTGAAATAAACGTAATATCGCCAATCGGTTGACTGATAAGGTCCCAATCGGTATCAGCAATAATAGGCTGAATCGATGTCAGATAATTCGAAGCATCAATTCGACCGGCCCTAAATTCAGCAGCCAAATTACTCGCCACGGTGTATTTCTCAGATGCGATAAGCTTGTTAAAATGTTGCATTAATTGTTTTTGATGCGCTTGAGGTAATGTCCAGCGGTAATAACCTTTACCTTGGGCGTTCGGCATAATGGCACTTGGGCAGAAATTAGCTTCAAGCTCAAAAGTTTGCTGCGCTTGTTCAACCAGTAAACATTGTTCTTGACTCTTATCATCAGCTAATAAATTAAGACATACCGGTAGAGTCCAAAATTGTTGTGGTTGAGATTGTGCACCTAGAGGTAAATAACGAGACTGTGCTATCGATACGGTATTGCCATGTTCACTACAATGATAATCTAAGGAAATTAGGGGCACACCTTTTTGATTTAAAAAGCTATTAAATGCTGAGTTAATGCCCGCTTTATCAGAGTGCATTTCTATCGACTCAATAAATTGTGTGGAATCTGCATGACCAAAGGCATACTTTTTCATATGATATTGGACACCTTTACGAAAATCGTCTTTGCCAATATAGTTTACAAGCATCTGTATAACAGCACCTCCTTTTTGGTAGGATATGGGATCAAATGCACTAACAATATCACCACTATCTTTTATGGGTTCCCTAATATTTCGGGTATGCAAAAATATATCCTGTGTCATGACATTATGGCCTTCCCTGACCATACGGCGTTCAAAACCCAAGTTGGGATCCCATTCATTCATTAACATAGTAAACATCCAGGTGGTAAATGACTCATTTAACCAAATATCATTCCACCATGGCATAGTGACTAAATTACCAAACCACTGATGAACCAATTCATGGGCATGCACACCAGCATAATATTGTTTTTGCTTTAAGCTCGGTTTATCTCCCAATAATAAAAATTGCTCTCGATAGGTAATAAGCCCAGCGTTTTCCATTGCCCCTCCAGCAAAATCAGGAACGGCAACGAGATCTAATTTTTCATAAGGATAAGGTGTACCAAAGTAATTTTCTATTGTTGCTAAAATTGACGCGGTATTTTCGAGTGCATAGGCTAAATCTTTCCCTTTTCCTTTAGTTGCAATGCCTCTCAGTGGAATTTCAACAGCCCGCACATCACTGGTGGGGATATTTTTGTGCGTTACCACATCAAAATCACCAACGGCAACAGCAACTAAATAGGTTGGTAGTGGTTTACTGGTTTTAAATATTAACTTTTTAAAGCCATTTTCTAATTGCAGTTGCTTAAGCTGTGGCGTATTGGAAAAGCCTTTAAGATCATTGTTAATCACTAATGAAATATCAAAAGGTGTTTTAAACCTAGGTTCATCAAAGCTAGGAAAAGCCATGCGAGCGAAATTTGGTCCAAATTGTGTAAACGCGTAGGCTAAACCACCATCTTTTACTAAATATAAACCTGATAGGCTATCATCTAAGTCTGCTTTAAACTCAATAACTATCGTGCCTTTTTGCGGCATAATTTTCTTTGTCGATTTTAACGCCACCACGCCAGAATGACCCATTTCATGGTAAGTCAAATTAATGTGATTGTTATCTTGAGTTATAAACTTTGCTGACAGCGCTGATATATCTTCACCATGTAACCAAAGCGTTTGGGTTTCTTTGGTTAAAGTCACAGCTATCGCGACTGTACCTGAAAATTGTCCAGTATCGGGTGTTACTTTTAACGTTAAGTCATAGTGTGTTGGCGTTAGCCAGGTAGGAAGCTGTCCTTGTGGAGAAGCTTTTCGCTGTGCAATATCAGTATCACTTTGCCAACGTTGATATTGATTGTAGCCAATATAGAACACCACTGTTAGTACAGTGAAACAGAGCAGTGTTTTAAAAAACTTATTTATTCTTTTTATCCTCATTATTTACATAGGTCCTGTTGTTAGTAAATTAATGTGGTGATTTAATCATGCTGAATTGCTTGAATCGTCTGAATGGGACAAGTTGGATGTGCGATTCGGACGAATCACACATATTTTTAAGGGGGGGTCCTTGCTTAAATTGCCAATTGCTTGCGATATTCGCTAGGAGTCAATTTAACAAATTGTTTAAAAACTGCATTAAAGGTGCTTCTTGAGGAGAAACCTGCGTTCATGGCAAGGTCAAGTATCTTAATTTCTTTATCATGTTTCATCTTGTCGCAAATATAATTAATACGATATTCATTTACGAACTGGTAGAAGTTTTTTCCTTCATGCTGATTTAATACTTCAGATAGATGATGGGTACTGATGCCAACGATTTCTGATAAACGAGTTAGAGTTAACTGATTATCCAGATAGGTCTGCTGCTCTTGCATATTTTTCCTGACAACTTTTAATAAGCTACTTCTGATACTAGGGTCTAATGCGCCAGAATCGGTAGCAGAAGTGGCATCGACATCGATACGCTTAGTTTCAATACTCGCCTCAATAGTAGCAACTTCTTCAGACAGTATTATATTACTCGAAGCCAACTCCTCTTGAGCATTCAATTGTGCAATCTTAAATAAAACTGGATTGCGCCATTGCGCCATGGCAATGCTATAAATCAAAACAATAATCAGCACGTCACCCGCAGTAGAAAAAAGAAAAGGATATGCTGATAAACTCGGCATTTCTTTTAAGGACCATATGACTAGGACTAAAAATAGCAATTTCCATAGCCAGGAGAACATTTCAGGGTTAAAGTTTGATAATGTTTGTTTGGCTTTATTTTGAATACGCCGCACCATAAACATACTAAAGCCTAGATAAACAAACGCCTGTATCGACTCTATCGCTTCAGCTGTTTTTAAATTCTTTAAATTTTCTGTTCCATGCAAAATGATATCGAGCTTTACTTCAGGTGATGATAAAAAGAATTCAATATTGAGCAAATAACAAACTACTAATGGCAGAAGGTGCCATAGGTCTTTCAGAGCTAAGGGGCGATCAATAATAGCATGACGGCAATATAAATATAAAAGAGCCCCAAAACAAGCAGGCAAAAACGCATGAAAGCCAATCAATGGCGAAAGCACATTAATTTCCCGTTGCAGATATATAAATGGACCTAAAAAACTCAATGCTAGAAGCAGACATAAAGTGCCCAAGATACGACTGGCAGTAGATGTTTTAGCGCCAAAGATAAGTAGTGCCGCAAGTAACAATCCCTGAAATACCCCTACTACGTGCAAGTATTGCGTTAAAATCGACATAAACACCCTTCAACAGAATGGAAGATAAAGACACTACTTATAGTGTTAACTAGTTGATATTTTGTTAATGAGGAGGGGGTACTATTCATATTTACTGCGCTATCGCCAAAAAACACTTTTGCATAGGATACTCTAAATCCATGAAAACAAAAATTATTACTATTAACTTTAGGTCAGTTAAGCTTTATGAGATAAACAACATTAAAAATTTAAAAACTAATATGATTTATTCAAACTTATGTCTCGTCCTATTTGATAAGGTAACTAAATTTCTATGTGTGATAAGAAACAACAAGTATCTTCATTAAATCTCAAATAGATATGAAATACTCTAGATTAGGTCATCTTTTTTTAAGTTAATATTTTTGTAACGTTATGCCAACTAAAAATCATTGATCAGTATTAGCATGTTTTGAATGGGAACTGAATGATCCTAATTCGTTAACACTTTAACGTCTGCTGAATCGCTCTAAGAGGACATTTCATGTTTCAGAATATAAAGTCTTCTCACAAAGAAGTCTGAATTAAGGTTGAATGACTATATTGTGCTCCAAGCTGCCTTTGCCGCAGCAATTATTCATGGGTACTTAGGGGCATTAGTGATCATATTGGAGTTCAATCTCATTTATTGATTGGTGGTCTCAAACATTATGCGCAGTCAAATATAGCTCCTCCACATAACCAATAACGAAGGTATTGATTAGAAAAAATAAAAACTGAGTAAATACTTTATTTTTTCCTTTACATTTATAGAGTTGTTGCTCTATAATGATTTTGTTCTCTATTAGCGAACACCTGTTGTAATAATTTTATATTTTAGCTTCCCCAACGCTATCAGCCGATGTACTTGTTTTCATCGGTTTTTTTATGTCAAAAATTCAATAAAATATAGAAATAATATCCACCAACTATAAAAGTTGTGACTTAAATGCGTCTTTGTATCGTCTCGATAAATTCAATGTTTTTCCCGTATTCAGTTTAACTTCACTATCTCCACTACTGAGTGGTGTAATTGAATCGATATTATTTAAGTTAACAGCATGCGAACGATGAATACGACAAAAGCCTTGTTCTTCAATTTGAGAGATCAATTGAGTCAGTGTTGCTCGAGTAGGATATATCCGCCCTTTAATATGCAAATTAACATAATTCCCTGATGACTCAAGCCACTCTATTGCTTCAACTTTGACAATAAATTCTTTACCTAATTTTTTAACTAATAAACGATCAAATCTTTGAGTAATATTTTCTTCTTCACCAACGGCAATGGGGCTAGCCTCACCTTGTAAGTGACTGACAATAAAACCATAACCTTTAATAAAGACTAAAATAGAAATAAAGCTTAAAAAGTCTTTACGATATTCATATAAGAATTCAATAAGGATATTACCAAAATCATAATGAGTCGACTGAGTCCAATAGATCAGTTCACGAATAGCAACCATCATACTGACATGAGCAATAGAAAATAATATTGAAAAGATAAAATACACCGCAAGCGAATACTTTATTTTCGACCAATTAAAAGGCTGTTTTTTTAGTAAAAACACACATGCTGGCAACAAAGATATAATGCTTATCGCACTGCTCCATTGCCAAACAAAAGGTTCCCATAATTGAAAGCTTGGTTCGCCAGAACGATTCGCTTCCATGATGACTGATGTGGCCGAAATGAAAGTACTTATTAGAAAGTAGCCAAATATAACGACGACTTCGTAACGAAATTTATATTTTTGAAAATGCTGTAATTTATTCATAGGTATAAAATAGCATAACAAGAAATAAAGCAAAACATTTCATCCCTATCTACCACCGCTTATCCCTATACATTGTTTATCAAACCTTTTTGACTTTATATTAAAAAAGTTCCTGCCATTATCTTCCTAAATTTTTTATCTATATCGGTGAGCAAATGTCTGGTCAATTTCATAACTTCTTAACAAAACACTTTATTCCAGCCCAGCAAGGCATGCCTGAAAGACGATACGATCTTGACTGGTTGCGCATTCTTGTTTTTGGCTTACTCATTTTCTATCACATTGGTATGTTGTATGTTGCGAATTGGGGCTTTCATTTCAAAAGCACTTATCAATCAGAAACATTAGAAAGTTTAATGCTGATCGTTGAACCTTGGCGAATGGCGTCTTTATGGATCATTTCAGGTATTGCCATTCGTTTCATTTTAGTAAAAGTGTCTTTGATCCGTTATACCTTTGTTAGAAGTTTACGTTTACTGTTACCCTTATTGTTTGGTGTTTTAGTGGTTGTTCCACCGCAACTTTATGTTGAAATGACCGCTAATGGCGCACTAAACATGTCGTATTGGCCATTTTATTTAGCCATGTTTACTGACAATAGTTCTCTTTTCGAAAATTATCAGCCCGGTATTTGGCCACACTGGGATGTAAATCATTTATGGTATTTACGTTCTTTATGGGAATACTCAATAGCGTTAATCATACTATTACCTTTATTTAATACTTCTTATGCTACAACCGCTAGCCAGTGGTTATTTAAGCAACGTATGGCGGTAATAGTCTTAGTACTTTCACTGCCTATATTTATTATTCAAATAACATGGCCTCAAGACACTAATCGTTATCCGTTAGGTTTCATTTTTCTAGTATACGGTTATTTAATTGGCTGGCATGCGAGTTTTTGGCAACAGTTAAAGGTGAATGTAAACGCATTACTCCTTACTTTTACTGTATTGTTAAGTGTTTTTATTATTATCTATAATACTGTTTGGCTAACGCTAGACGATTCCACTCCACCTTGGCTAATTATAATAGGTATGGTTGTCTACAGTCTTGTACGTGTTCTAGGAGTATTAACCGTATTAGCACTCGCTTATAAATATTTAAATAAAAAGTCACCTTCCTTAAGTTATTTTAATGATGCGGTTTACCCTTTTTATATTGTGCATCAAACGATTGTTATTGTACTTGCTTATAACTTAGCCCCTATGGCGTTAGGACCAGTTATTGAGCCTTTAAGTGTTATTATTTTTACAATTTTATTATGTTTTATCTGCTTCGAGGTTATTCGTCGTATTGATATTTTAAAACCGTTATTTGGTGTCAGAGTTAAGAAAAACTACAGTAATACGGTGAAAAAAATTGCTTATTTCTGTGGCACTTTATTTATTATTCCTATCGGTTTGGAGATCATTTTTTAAAATAAATAAAAAATAATTAAATTTATTTGTAACCTTTCGCAAAGTGGTGCGTAATTATAACTATGAAAGGAAATAAATTTAATAAAATACTCGAAGAACATCAGCAACGAATTTATTCGTTAGCCTTATATATTTTACGCGACAAACATGAAGCGGAAGATATTACACAAGATGTTTTTACGCGACTATGGAACAGCTTAGATCAAGTAGATATTTTAAAAATGTCTGCTTGGCTCTCTACAGTAACTCGTAATGCTTGTATTGATAAGTTACGTAAACGAAAAGAATTCAGCCAAGTTGAAGACGAGCACCAAGTTACCAAGCATCATGAAGAACCCGCAGGAAACTTACAACATCAACAACTAAGTAGTTGGTTAAGTAATGCTATATCTTGCTTAAAAGAGCCCTACAGCTCTTTAATTATGCTTTGTGATGTTCAACAGAACAGTCAAAGTATTGCCGCTCAGTCACTTAATTTAACCACCAGCCAAGTAAAAGTATATTTGCACCGTGCACGGCGTGAATTGAGAAACCTTTTAAAGGAGTATACCCATGAATGATGACAAATCATGGCAGAAACCATTAGATAACTTTTTAGCTAACAACGATATTTCCGCAGACACGCGAGTGTTGGCAAGAGCATTGTCTGTGAATAGTGAATTGAATAATAAGGAGTTAAGTGATCAAGAAATTATTGATCTAGAGAACGCGTTACATATTGAGCAACACTTAAACGAAATAGGCTTACAACCTTTACCAACAACGCTTACAAATAAATTACAGAGCATTGGAAAAACCAAAGAGCGCACTAATGTTATTTTTGGCCATTTTAAGCCGAGTTGGACAAAGCTTACCGCACTCGCTGCAACAGTAACCGCTGTCGCTTTGCTTAACAGCAATATGCTGAGTGCACCGACAAACCAACAACCATCGCTTGCAGAAATAAAGCATGCTCAACAAGAGTTAGCAATCGCATTACAATATATTTCATTTGCTAAAAATGTATCAACTGAGCAAATTAATCAGACATTTAACAAAAATATTCAACAACCATTGAATCAAGGTTTATTGAAACCACTTAACCATTTTAAGGAAACATCATGAAAAAATTATTAAGCGCATTTATATTCTTCACTTCATCATTATTTATTGGCAGCTCAGCTTTTGCGAATGACATTACACAAGAGCGTGGTTATGTAGACTTTGCAAGTCTCGATTCGGTCTATGGCGAACCTAAAGTGATGGTTAACTTGAATAAGACAATGTTAGGTTTTATCAGCAAAATTAACATGTCTGATCCAGAAGCATCTGAATTAATCAGTAAATTAAAAGCCGTGCGTGTACAAATCTACAATATGAAAGGTAACGATCAACCCGCATTAGATTTAATCGCTAAAGTTAGTGCAGACATAAAAACCAAAGACTGGTTACCTATCGTATCGGTAAATGGAAAAGATGAAAAAGTGCGCGTATTCACTAAAATTACTAATGATATTATGGATGGTTTAGTGGTAATGGTCATTAATAATAGTGAATCAAGCAATGAACGAGAAGCCGTCTTTATCAATATTGTTGGTGAAATAGACCCTGCGCAAATTAATAAAGTAACTGAATCACTAAATATTGATATCGACTTAAAGTAGAGAGTAAACGATGAAACTAACTTATCACTTATTAAAGAAAGCAACGTTGTTATTAGCCATTGCGGCAAGCTTTTTCTTTACCGGCTGTGGCATTACCGCTGGAGGACTTCACAATCATGCGGGATATGCCGATATTGAATCACCTTACTGGTGGCAAGCTGACAACGAATTAAACTTATCTTTAGGCCCGTTAGCTATTGGCACTGCACGCTGGGTTATTGATAAAGATGAAGATCCTGAAATTGATGCTTTATTAGATGACGTTGATGGCGTTCGTATCAGTATTTATAAAGTTGAAGAAAACAGTGAGCTATTCAAAGATAACTTTGATGAGACACAAGCCAATTTACGTGCTGACGGCTGGCAGCATATTGTGCGAGTAAATGATGATGAATCGGCTGATTATTCATTAATGTTTATTAAATCAAGCGGGGACGTTATTGATGGTTTAGTTGTACTGTCTCTTTCAGACGATGAGGCCGTATTTGTCAATATCATCGGTAATATTCACCCTGACTCTTTTGACCCTATTATGGAACAGGTATATAAAAAAGATACCTCTGAGCAACCGTCAGCTGAGTAATGGTATTTAAGCCGATTAAGTTAATATATAACTTAATCGGCTCGATACGAGCACTTATTTTATTTTGACGAAACCGCATCATATTTAGCGGCTTGTTTTTTATTCGGTAAAGACGCTTTAATAAATTGTCGAATATCATCATTAGCTGCTTTCAAATCTTCATAGCGAAGATACATCATGTGACCACTTCGATAGCCTTTAAACGACAAACGGTCTTTCATTTTACCACTTTGATCCAGCTGCCACATTGTGTACTTAGCATCAAAATAATTAGTCGCTCCGTCGTAGTAGCCTGATTGAATCATCACATTTAAATAAGGGTTTTGGGCCATCGCTAAGCGCAAGTTTTTACCTGTGTTGTTATTAGTACGATCCCACGGATGAACATTACCAAACATATTATATTTAATATCGGTTTTGTACTTCAACTCTTCGCGTAAGTAGTAATTTATAGCAGGAGTGAAGCTGTGTAACCATGAGGTGAGTTCAGCATTGTAATCAGGACGTGACCCCGTTACTTTCTCGTCAATGCCCAAGTAGCGAGAATCTAAACGGCCAATCGTTTGCTCACGGTCTCGTAATAACGCTTTCCAAAAATATGAAGCGCTAATATCTAAATTACTGCGCATTACCTCTTTAACCGAAAGTCCTGAATAGTAAGACACCTTTTCTGCAATCAATTGTTTCTCTTGCGGGCTGATAAAGCCACCTTTCGCGAGCGCTGGCATATATTGCTCGATAGTGAATTTTTCAACTTCAGGTAAAATGTCTAATAAGTCTTTTTGCTGTAGATCGCTATTGAGTGCTTTGTGATACCAAGCTGCTGCAGCGAAATAGGGTAAACGATTAGCCGCTTTAACAGGCCCGTCACGCTTAATACCTATATCAGTTGGTGAAACTAAAATCACACCATTTAAATACATCCATTGACGCGATTGTAGCTCTAACGCCAAACCTGACACGCGAGTAGTGCCGTAGCTTTCGCCAATTAAGTATTTCGGTGAACGCCAGCGATTATTACGGGTAACGAAAGTATTTACCCAGTCGGCTAAATATTTAACGTCAGCATTTACACCAAAAAACATCGATTTTTGATCATCTTTCGAAGGCATCTTGCCCTCTTTGTCAGGCAAAACGCGCGAATAACCTGTATTCACAGGATTAACAAATACAATATCCGCCACATCTAAAATTGAGTAGTCGTTAGTTTTTACGCCGTAAGGCTGTAGTGGGTACCCTTCGTTATCAACATTTAAAACACGTGGCCCCGTATAAGCAACGTGCATCCAAACAGATGCTGAACCGGGACCACCATTGAAGGAAATTAATAACGGACGGGTACTTTTATTTTTAACATCGCTACGCTGATAATAGGTATAAAACAAACTGGCTGTAGGATTTCCTTCCTCGTCCCATACTGGTTGAGTACCTGTTGTTGCAGTGTAACTGAATTTTTTGCCATTAACTTGGGTGCTGTGTTTAGTTGTTGAGCTTTCATCGATAGGTAATGTAAGTTTATGATTTGAAGTATTGTCTGCATTGTTGTCTGCATGTGCTAGCGGCGATAATATGAGTAGCAATGCAAGTATATTGACTAAATAGAATGTTTTCATTTTATCGTCCTGTGTATAGAGCTTTATTAAGTAAAGTTACCCACACTGTAAAACAGATAAAATGTTATCGCTGAAATAAAAGTTTAAATGACTCTTTTCAGCGATAAACTCCTGTTGTAGGTGATTTGCTCTACTTATTTAACGTTAAATAAACCACAATCAGTTTTTGACCGGTAACCGTCATGTCTCCTATTTTAAGCGAGTTAACTTTTAACAAATGTTCAGCTTTTATTATCTGCTGGTTTTGAAAAGACGTTAACTGAAATGCACCCGACAAACTGTATATAAAACATAAGTCTGCCGTATTAAGTTCAATCGTTTGCTGTTCAATAAAAGTTTCAACTACCACAGAACACTTTTCTTTATGGGTAATAACATTAAAGTCAGTAATTTCTCCGGCAGTTAAATTTCCTACCGTTCGACAACCACCATCAAAATTCGCCACATCGAGTATGCGACTCAACTTGTCAATCTTGCTGTCATCGTGCTGTAAATTAAGACCATTACCTTCAATAAGAATAAGATTACGCTGATAACCTGAGAAATCTGAAAACACACCATCTTCAACAACACTTGCCATACTTAAGCGCCAAATGAAATCGTCTAAATTTCCACCATGATTTATGGCTAATTCAATGGTTTCACCTTTTCCGTTTTTCCATGGAATAGTCTTGAATAGTTCAGGAGATAAAACAGTGATCATTAAGATTTTCCTAAATGTTTTGCATGAAAATGTAAGTGACTTTCAATAAAGCTCGCAATAAAAAAGTAGCTGTGATCATAACCCTCATGTTGATTAAGCAGCAGTGGATAATTATTGTTCGACGCGGCCAAAATCAATGACTCAGGTTTAAGTTGTTCTTCTAGAAAGTTATCTGCTAAACCTTGCTCAACTAACGCCGGTACATGTTGGTTGCTTGCTTCCATCAATATACTTGCATCGTGCTGCTGCCATAATTGTTCATCACTGCCCAGATAAGCATTAAACGCTTTTTGTCCCCATGCGCAATTTACTGGATTTGCAATAGGACTAAATGCAGACACTGAACAGTATTTATCAGGGTTCTTCAGCGCAATAGTTAATGCTCCATGTCCTCCCATTGAGTGACCACTGATTGATTTTTTATTTGATACTGGGAAATTATCTTCGATGAGTTTAGGTAGTTCATCCACAATGTAATCATACATTTTATAATGATCAGACCATGGTTTCTCTGTAGCGTTGATATAAAAACCCGCACCTAAACCTAAATCATAAGATTGGTTTTCATCATCGGCAACATCATTACCACGAGGGCTAGTATCAGGACAAACAATCGCTATACCTAATGCTTCCGCTATTCGTTGTGCTCCTGCTTTTTGCACAAAATTTTCATCGGTACAAGTAAGACCTGACAACCAATACAAGACGGGCACAGGCGAGTTTTTATCCGCACATTTAGGCAGATAAATAGCGAAACGCATTTTACACTTTACACTCTCAGACATATGTTGAAAATGTTTTTGCACGCCACCAAACATTTTATTACTGCTAATTTCTTCTATCATATTGTTTCTGCTATTTTGGTTTTTATGATGGGTCAAAATGAATAACGCTGCGAATACTTTTGCCTGCGTGCATCAATTCAAAAGCCTCATTAATTTTTTCTAACGACATGGTGTGAGTGATAAAGTCGTTTAAAGCAAACTCACCCGCAAGGTAACGCTCAACATACTCAGGTAATTCGCTACGGCCTTTAACGCCGCCAAAAGCCGTACCACGCCATACGCGGCCCGTCACTAATTGAAATGGACGTGTTGATATTTCTTGTCCTGCGCCAGCAACACCAATAATAATAGATTCACCCCAGCCTTTATGACAACACTCTAAAGCTGAACGCATAACGTTAACATTGCCAATACATTCAAAAGAATAGTCGACTCCGCCATCAGTTAACTCAACAATAACGTCTTGAATGGGTTTATCGTAATCTTTAGGGTTAATACAGTCGGTCGCCCCTAATTTTTTCGCTAATGTAAATTTACTTTCGTTAATATCAATAGCGATAATACGGCTCGCTTTCGCCATAACTGCGCCAATAACAGCAGATAAACCAATGCCCCCTAAACCAAAAATGGCGACAGTGTCCCCCTCTTCAACTTTCGCAGTATTCATCACTGCACCCATACCCGTTGTTACGCCGCAACCTAATAAACATATTTCTTCGAGTGGCGCTTTCGGATTAACTTTTGCTAAAGATATTTCAGGTAAAACGGTATATTCTGAGAAAGTTGAACAGCCCATGTAGTGAAAAATAGGTTCACCGTTTAACGAAAATCGTGATGTGCCATCAGGCATTAAACCTTTTCCTTGTGTTTCACGAATTTTTTGACAAAGATTTGTTTTACCTGATTGACAGAATTTACATTCACCACACTCTGGCGTGTACAAAGGAATAACATGATCGCCAACAGCAACACTTGTTACTCCTTCACCGATTTGTTCTACTACTCCCCCTCCTTCATGACCTAAAATAACAGGGAATAACCCTTCCGGATCTTCACCTGAAAGTGTGAATGCATCGGTATGGCAAACACCTGAAGCAATGATTTTTACAAGAACTTCGCCTTTTTTAGGCAGTTCTACATCTACTTCTTCTATGGTTAATGGCATTTTTGGCCCCCAAGCGATGGCGGCCTTTGATTTAATTGTCTTTGGTTTGAGTGTCGATGTTGACATGTAAGTTGTCCTGATTGTTTTCGATGCTTTTGCATCGTTATTTCTACGCGTTAAAAGCCGTTATAACTGCTTTTTCAATGCTATGTATTTATCTAAATGAGGTTGTTCTAATATTTTTTCATTAATCATCAAATATAAAGCGTGTGCTTGCTGCTTATCACCCTTCATTAATTTTATTTCTGCAAGATATAACCTTGCGTGAGAAGCTTTAATTACATCCTTAGCATTTTCGGCATGAATGATGGTTTTTAGGTAGTTTTTTTCAGCTGATGTGTATTGTTTTTTAAGATTCTGCGCTTGTGCTAGATTAAAAAGTACCGCCGCTATTTGTTGTTCATTACCATATTTATAGCTCCATGGCACAGTTGCGTTCCAATGAACTATTTCTTCATCAAAATAGCCAAGCTTTCTAGCAACATGCCCTAGGTGACCGTGAAGTTCCATCATAAAGTGCGGATTCTGACTGTTTTTATATTTTGTTTTTAAGGCATTTAGCGACGCATACGCTTCAGAAAATTCGCCGATATATAATTGTAAATTAGCTATTTCAATTAACTTAATAGGTGATGGATAAACGCCATTCATCAGCGCTAGCTGTTTTTTTGCTTTGTATATATATTTTTTTCCTTCTTGCTGGTCACCATAAAAAAGACAATATTTTGCATAATACATATAAAGCGTAACTTGGAAGGGCACCGGTAAGTCTTCATCATGTATCCAACGTTTAGTTACTTCGTTTAGCTCTTCGACATGCTGTAAAAGGAATAGTGATGTTAATTTATACTGCATTAAGCTAAACCAAATGCGGCTTTTCTCTTTGGCACTTTTTAATTCAATATTCGTCTTTTCAAGACAATCTGCAGGGGAAATTTGACAGATTTTTTCCAAACTCTGATTTTCAATCCCCTGACTTTTAGCAACGGGCAAGTATAACACCAACAATAAAATTGATGCCCATTGCATTAAAGAATACTTAGCAGAGATAGAAAAATAGGTGCTCATCGTTAAATACTGCCACGAATATTATTAATTTCCAAGCTTGTTTAATATTTTTTAAATTATTGAATCGACAATATCTTGGTGTTAGAGTCTATCGCAAAATTTTACACTTATTTAACCAAAAATTAACTAAAATAGAAATAAAGGATTTATGATGTTTAAAAAAACAGCGCTTGCCCTCACCTTGTTATCTCTTTCTTTAACCGCTTCTGCTGAAGGGAAATTTGGTGCTGGTTTCGGTAAATTATCTAAGAGCTTTGCTGAATTTGATGACCAAGATATTTCATTAAATTTTATCTATGCCTCAGTTGCTTATAATTTTGAAGATTTAGAAAAAAATTACTTCATCATGCCTGAGCTTCGTTTTGCTAGCGGTGTTAGTGAAGATTCAGTCAAAGCATATGGAAGAGATGTTCCCATTGAAATAGATGGTTTTATTGCTTTATCTATTCGCGCTCAATACGAGTTCAGTAACGGCGCATATGTTTATGTAATGCCTTCTTATTCTAATTTAAGAGGGAAAATAAGCTACAATGGTCGAGTAGATCCTGAAAATTTATGGGAGTTTGGTAAAGGCGCTGGTCTTGGTTATAACCTCAATAAAAATATCGGTGTCGAAGCCTCTTACGAGAAATATGACGAATTTGATTTTGTTTCAGTTGCCTTGAAATATAATTTTTAAATGAAGCATCTTTAGAACATATACGCTCATTGCTATCCATGGCACTGCGTTATTACCTACATGGATAATGGTATGAACCCACTCCACTTCCTAACGGCCTCGTAATGGGCCAAAATGGAATTGTATAGATACCATTTAATAGAAGCGGAGTGGATAATATGAAGATTACAACAATTGGACTTGATATAGCAAAATCTCTTTTTCATTCGTACGAAATTAATCATACGGGGCGACTACTTAAAAAGAAGCAATTAAAACGAAAACAGCTACTCACTTATTTTGCCAAATTACAGCCAAGTATAGTCGTCATGGAAGCCTGTGGAGGAGCTAACTATTGGGCAAGAGAGCTTATTAAACATGGTCATCAGGTTAAACTAATTGCGCCACAATATGTGAAGCCTTTTGTAAAAGGTAACAAAAACGACTACAACGATGCTCAAGGGATAGCAGAAGCATCACAACGTTCTAGTATGAGATTTGTCCCTATAAAGTCAGTAGAGCAGCAAGATTTACAGAATTTTCATCGTCAACGTGAACGCATTAAAAAAGAGCGTACCGCTTTAGTAAATCAAATACGTGGCCTCTTGGCTGAATATGGAGTTGTGGTCAATAAAGGCGTAACGGCTGTAAGGAAGGGGCTCCCTTTCATTATTGAAGATGCAGAAAATGGGTTAACCGTACTATCGAGAGAATTATTTAACGAATTACTTGATGAGCTTTGCACGATGGATGTTCTTATTAAAAATTGTGATAAGAAGATAAATATAACGAATAAAAGTAATGACGTATGCGTTCGTTTAGGTGGGGTTTTAGGTATTGGTGCTATTACATCTAGTGCACTTTATGCGGCAGCTGGCGATGGAAAAGACTTTGTGAATGGGCGTCACTTTTCCGCATGGATAGGTTTAGTTCCAAGGCAATATTCAACAGGTGGAAAGCCTACATTACTTGGCATAAGTAAACGAGGGAATAGCTATCTGAGGACGTTATTGATACATGGCGCTAGAGCTGTATTAAGGCATTCAGAAAAGAAGAATGACCGTTTCAGCCTTTGGGCTCAGGCACTACTTAAACGTAGAGGACAAAATAAAGCCTGTGTAGCAGTCGCCAATAAGCTTGCTAGAATGGCATGGGTCATAATGGCTAAAGGTGAAACGTATCGTCCAGTGATATAAAAATAAATTTAATGGTATTAGTGAAAAGCACTAGTGCTTATTAGGTAAGTGTAAAACCCTTTACTTCAGTTGCAAAAGATAAAAGATCGGATGGTGAGATAGGTCAGACCGGCTCATTCAAAACCTGCTACCTGCATCGGCTCTTAATAAGCCGTATGGATGATGAGGAGGATGAGCGCAAATAACCATCGGGGCCAGGAAGTGAAATCTTCCATAAACAGGCCGGATATATGAGAGCAATGATTTTCCTCTCACACTACGATCAAATATCTTGCAAACGGGGTGGGTTCATATATGTAGGTACTTATGATTTGTAAGGAACATAAATGACGTGAAGGAAGCACTAATGGAGTGAAGGCATGGATGCCTAAGAACGGTCAAGAAAAAGCATGTTTTGTCTATTCTCTGTGTTAGCTTTTTTAGCAATAAGAAATGGCCCATCATAGTATATTCGTTATGAACACCCCTCCTTTAACTTGAAGATTTGTTGTTCCATCAAAGTCTTCAAAGCTTGTCATGTTTAGGCCTGAAAGCTCGATTTCAATTTCTTGTTCTACTTCTTCTTGTAGGTATACAGAGGCTTATCAAGCAATTTCATTTTGTGTGCTATAGCCTTAGTGAACTCGTCATCAAGCCACACCTTGACTTGACTTAACCTAAATTCAACATTAATGTAACATCGTTAAGCTTAATGTTAACTCAAACAAATAAAGGATTTATGATGCTTAAAAATACAATTATTGCCCTCACCTTGTTGTCTCTTTCTTTAACCGCTTCTGCTGAAGGGGAAGTTGGTGCAGGCTTCGGTAGTTTATCTAAAAGCTTTGATGATAACGATATCTCATTCAATCTTATCTATATCTCAGTTGCCTATAACTTGGAAAATTCAGAGGGAAATTACTTTATCATGCCTGAGGTGCGTGTTTATAGGGGTATGAATGAGGAATCAGTCTATGCATATAATAAAGATACTATCGTTGAATTAGAGACTTTTATTTCTATATCTATTCGCGCTCAATACGATTTCAGTAACGGTGCATATGCTTATGTAAGACCTTCTTTCTCAAATTTCACGGGAAAATTAGACTACAGTGGCCTAAGAGATCCTGGTAAGATATGGGAGCTTGGTATTGGCGCTGGCCTTGGCTATAACATTAATAAGAACATCAGCTTAGAAGCCTCATTTGAAAAATATGATGATACTGACTTACTTTCTGTTGGTTTTAAATACGCATTTTAATTGAAGGTTATTTAGCTATTCAAAAACAAGGAGAGCCCATCGCTCTCCTTTTCAGTAATAAGCCTTTAAATTATATAACTAATGTCCAAGCACATTAAGTGTAGAAATATAAAAATTAGCATCAACTTTGACACTTGGATTTTCCTGTTCTATTTCAACAGAAGTCCAGCTTGTGGTTGGCGACAACCATTGCACCTTACCGGCAATAGATACCCGTACTGGCATATTGAAACCTTCAATCACATTACCCCAACGAATTTTCATTACTTTATCTTTAACAAAGTATTCAAAACTTGGAATGCGAATATCACGTAAATATTGGTCGAATACCTTGCTGAAATCTATGCCAGACTGTGAGCTGATATAATTTTCAATATCTTGGGTAGTTACTGTTTGATGATAAAAAGCTTTACCTAAACCACGCAGTATTTCACGCCATTTTTTATCGTCATTAATAACCTGGCGAATGGTGTGCAACATATTGCCACCTTTGTCGTACATGTCACCAGAGCCGCCACGGTTAGCATTATATTCACCGATAATAGGCGACTTATTTTGGATGTTCATCCGCTGGCCACGAATATACTCAAAGGCTTGCTCTTTGGTGAAATGATATTCCAAAAATAAGCTTTCTGAATAGTTAGTAAAGCTTTCATGGATCCACATATCCGCGACGTCTTTATTGGTAATATTATTAGCGAACCACTCATGGCCAGATTCGTGGACAATGATAAAGTCGAATAATAACCCTGGGCCAGCGCTACTTCTATCACGACCTAAATAACCATTTTGATAGCCATTCCCATAAGTCACTGAACTTTGGTGTTCCATACCTAAATAGGGGGCTTCAACTAATTTATAGCTGTCTTCATAAAAGGGGTAAGGACCAAACCAATGCTCAAAGGCTTCAATGGTGCGTTTAGCTTCTTTAAATTGTTTTTTAGCTTTGGTTAAATTCTCGCGTAATACATAGTAATCCATATCAAGTTGACCTTTTTCACCTTGATGCTTTTCACCAAAATGTACATAGTCGCCGATATTAAGGTTTATACCGTAGTTATTTATTGGGTTAACCACTTGCCAATGGTAGGTTTTTGTTTTATCTGCTTTGTTGTGATCTGTTTTGATTAAGCGACCATTAGAAACATCCATTAAATGCTCAGGTACTTCAACACTGATTAAAACGCCATTATTGGGTTCGTCGCTCGGGTGATCTTTATTGGGCCACCAAATACTCGAGCCAATACCTTGATTCGATGTCGCGATAAAGTCGAGGCCATTACTGTCTTTTTTCCAAGTAATGCCGCCATCCCATGGTGCACGCTTAGCAGTGACTGGCTGTCCGGAAAAGTGCATGGTAATTTTTTGCTCAGATCCTATTTTTTGTTCAGTTGCTGGCGTAATAAAATAAGAGTAGCCGTCTTGTTCAACATTAAGTGCTTGGCCATTTTGTAGCACTTTCTCAAGTTTCATCGGCGCTTGTAGTTCTATTTGTAATCGCTCGCCTTTAGCTAATACCTGATATGTCATGGTATTTGTGCCGGAAAATATTTTAGTTGCGGTATCAACTTTAATATCAAGATGATAATGCGTTAAGTCCCACCATTTTCTTTCAGGCGTTATCGTGCCACGTAGTACTTCTTGATGAGTGATCTGGCCACTTTGTTGCTGCCAATTACTCGCAGAAACACTCGCACTAACAGCGACAGTGCAAAGTGATGCGATGAGGAGGGCATGGATACTTTTTATTATCATTATTTTGATCCTAATAACTGCTTATATTTTATGTATACAATATACTAACATTGTGTAGTGTCTATTGTGAACCTTAATGAGACACCTTTATTATGCGTCTAGCCGAGCTAGTTGATAAATTTATTATAACCAAACGAACAATTAATATTGCGTGTTTTTAAAGTAATACGTTAGTATTACCCTACTTACTTGTCGGAGTGCTTTGGTTATTTTAAAAATAATTAAAGCTGAGATCGCGAAAGCGGGATCCGTAGAACCTGATCAGATTAATATCTGCGTATGGGAACAAGGTAAAATAAAGCAGTTAAAGCATTAATACACTTCTACTTTATTTTTTCCTCGATCTACACT
>JABSOZ010000007.1 GCA_013215295.1 Colwellia sp. | reverse complement strand
ATTGTACTATTCGAAGCCAATGTACCCGTTCTAAAAAAGACCCAAGAAGAATGAGACGTTGGATCCATGAAGCTTATATGGAAAAAATGGAAGCATTGCTCAAAGCAACGCCTGATGCGATGCTTCAACGAAAACAAACGGTTGAACATCCCTTTGGTACGATTAAGTTGTGGGCAGGAGCCACGCACCTTTTAACAAGAGGGTTTAAAAATGTCAGTACAGAATTGAACCTGCATGTATTGGCGTATAATTTAAAAAGAATGCTCAGTATATTTGGAGCAGAAATATTGATGAAGGAAGTGATGTTGCCGTAAGAGGTAACTCTTTCCTTAAAAGACCCAAATATGTTCAAAATAGGAGCCAATATCAGCAATTTTGAACGAATAAAAAATATAAAACATGGATATTCATAAATATCGGCTTCGCTACGCGAAGCCTTATAAAGAGCTGATATAAACCCTCAATAATGAAAACTTACAATAATTAGTTTTCACACAGGCTGTTTACTATGCAGTCAATTTCTGTTTGCGTTAGTACACCATAAGAATGGCTATTAGGAATAACCTTTAAGCAACCATTATCTGCATTGCTCTCATCTAGATGAAGTCGAAAAGTAATCATGTTATTCAATACAGACTCACTAGGTTGAACGTGATTCGTACCGTCTTTGAAGCTCCATGGACCCCAACCATCTATATGTTGTTTTTTATTAACCGAAATTGTTTTATCTTGATGCCAAGCAACTAACCAGTTTTTTTCAGGGTTTTTATCAAAGATTATGGCTCTTACTAACTGTGGCTCTCCACCTAAAATAGACCTTACTTTAGCCATTATCTTCTCTGAGTTAGCAAGTTTTGCAATACACTCAAACTTTTTCTCAGCGTTACGAATACCATGTGGAGATTTTTGTTTGTTGGATAAAGCTATATCATCAATTATTACTTTAATCCTATCAAGTGAAATAAAGCGTTTATCTAGAGTAAACCCTTGTTCTAACTCATTCATTGATTAAATCGTCATGCATTTCTATATAAGGTTCATAGTGCTGTTGCCAAAGTTTATTTCTAAAACGATAGTCAGGATCTACTTGCTGTTTTAGTTCAAAGTATTCATTGGCTCTTGGATAAGCCTTCATAAATTGAGGTGTAGTGGCATGAAGTTGGTAAGGCAGATAGTAAGTTCCATTTTCTTCAATTACTGCTTCAATAATTTTTTGGCTCCAAAGTTTTACTTGCTGTTTGGCTTCCTCGTTTGTTTCTTGACGATAATAAACTACAAAAGCAAATACTTCAGTTCTTGCCCAAGCTAATAATGAATCATGCTCAGGTAATGCATGACGTATCGAAACGTTAATAATATTGGCTTTATGCTTTTTAAAAATGTCAGTCATTTTAATAGCAAAACTATCAAAGTTTTGAATGGGAATAAAGTACTCTCGAAGTGCGTATGTCTGACTTGTTCGGTCTAAAGGTTCAAGCTCGTTTATATCATAACTCGCTTCATAATTTCGCCATTGCACCGCATCAAAAGAATACAACAATGGCTCCATGATAAATTGTCGCATCCACTTACCAAAATTTGAGTCTGCTACAAATGCGGCCACTTTGGGCTGCCAGGTATATTCTTTATTTTTGGCAATCAATCTTTGTTCAACTGTCAGCGCTTCATCTGTTTTGAGCCAACTGACACTGCGTACATCGGTAAAGTAGGGAGGATAAATAACGGCATTGTGAAAAACGACGCTTTTGTCATTTCGGATGTTTTTAGCAAAGTATGCTTTATATTCATTCAATATCATTTTTTTCGTCTGACGTTTAACTTTAACATTATCTACAAGATTCAATGTTACCTCTGCAATAATGGCTATACCGCCATAACCGCCAATTGCTCCGTAAAAAAGGTCTGAATTTTCTGTCCGTGAAGCTTTGAGCACATCACCGTTGGCTTTGACTAATTTTATAGAATCAACGGATTTTATTATAGGTCCTTCTCCAATGTAACGGCCATGTACATTTACACTTAGAGATCCTCCAACGGTGAAGTTTGCATATGTTTGCATTATTTTTACCGAAAGATTTTCAACATCAATAACCTCTTGTAAGTCACGCCATGTAATACCGCTTTGAAGCGTTACTTGTTTATTCGAAACATCTACACTCAAAACTTTATTGAAGGTTCTCATATCAAAATGAAGACTATCAGGGTAAGCAGATTGTCCACCCTGACTAAATCGCCCCCCACCAATTGAAATTGGTCCAGAGCCTGACTTGATAGCCTCAACTATATCTTCAATACTTGATGGTTGAACAACACGGCTAACTTCAATTGGATTTAGCTGAGTGATATCGTTAACGACTGTTATCTTTGGTACGTTTGGAGGGTTTTCTTCATGAAAGTCTACGAAAATATAAGCGAAAAGCAGACCAAGTAATAATAAAAAACTAATGATTATTTTGATAAATAATTTAATCAAAACTTACCTCCTGTTAAATGAAAATCCATGAAGATGTTTTTCGTATTAATTCAGAAATAGTAATTAATTTCAACTAACCATTTGCTTTATCTAAATAAAATGATTAATATGCGCTCGTTCAATAAATCACCACTTCATTTCGAATAGGTGAATTCATCAAATAACTGTAAAGGAGACAATATCATGACAATTACATCAACATTCTTTGCAGGTCTTATCCGATAAGAAATACCTAGTTTAGCCACGTCTCGTTAGATCAAGAAAGCCTAAACACTTTAAACTCAAACTATTAAAGTTATTTGTTTAAAAATTTCCTTCGTTATATTTCTATAGAAATCCAGACCTGCCAATACGTATTACGTTTTAAATCCTCATTTTCTATAAAGAGAAAGGAATTGGTATTATGGACAAATCCGTCCAAAAAATTACTGAAAACGTTAGCCTCATTGCATCCAAAGAAACTTGGATTGAAGGGCTAGCGATTGATCAACTGATCAAAACATCAGAATTAGCGGGTATGCATCGCGTTGCGGGCATGCCTGATTTGCACCCTGGGAGAGGTTATCCCATTGGTGCTGCATTTTTTACACTAAACAAAATATACCCAGCACTGGTGGGTAATGATATTGGCTGCGGTATGGCGTTATGGCAAACCTCAGCGAAAGTATCAAAAGTAAATCTAGATAAGTTAGCCAAGAAGTTTGAGCATGTTGAGCTGCCATTAGATGAAAGTTGGTCTTCAATGATTGAAAACCGAAAGCATGAAAAAGGCATAACGACAAATGGCTATGACCGTGCTTTAGGCACCATAGGTGGTGGCAATCATTTTGCTGAATTTCAGGCTATCGACGAAGTTTATAACCAGAAAGCACTTGATGAATTAGGACTTAACAAAAAGCATCTTCAGCTACTTGTTCATTCAGGTTCAAGAGGTTTAGGGCAATCAATTTTAGTTGAACATATAACTAAGCACAATCATGATGGCCTAAACACTAATGACGATGATTTTCTAGATTACATGGTTAAGCATGATGAAGCGGTACGTTGGGCTGAGCTTAATCGAGAGCTAATTGCTAAGCGATTTTTAGAAGCTATTAGAGCAAAGGGAGATTGTGCATTAGACATTAATCATAACTTGGTTTCAGCTAAAAAAATCGATGATTGCGATGGTTGGTTACACAGAAAAGGCGCAACACCCAGTGACAAGGGCTATGTTGTTATACCTGGGTCTCGTGGTGATTATAGTTATTTAGTGAAACCACTTGAGAATAAAAGTGACAATCTATCGACAAGCTTGTTTTCATTGGCGCATGGCGCTGGTAGAAAATGGAAACGTGGCGAATGTCATGGTCGTTTAGGTCATAAGTACAAACGTGAAGACTTATATCGAACAGCTCTAGGTAGTCGTGTGGTTTGTGGCAATAAAGAGCTGCTTTATGATGAAGCGCCTCAGGCATACAAAAAATGTGAAACGGTGATCAGCGATATGGTTGATGCTGGGTTAATTGAGGTTGTGGCGAAGTTACGACCTGTTTTAACCTTTAAAACAAATGGAGATTGTTCATCATGATATTACTACAACTTTCAGCAGGCCAAGGGCCTGTTGAATGCGGTCAAGCTGTTGGTTTAGTATTAAAATCAATTGAACAGCAGTGTCGAGAAAAAGGAATTAAACTCGGTATTGTGGAAGCTATTGAAATGAAAGAACGTGGGTGTTTTAAGTCAGCCCTATTAGAACTCGGCTCAGGGCAACTTGATTCAACTCATAGTGTATTGGCTAAGAAATTAGCACAATCATGGCAAGGCGCTATGTTGTGGATATGCCAAAGCCCTTTTCTTCCTGACAAAAAGAGGCCAAAGAATAAACGCAAAAACTGGTTCTTCAGCGGGAAAATGTATGAGGTAAATGATAGCCAATTAGACAAAGCAGTAACTTTTCAAACATGCAGAGCATCTGGCGCTGGTGGACAACACGTAAATACCACGGACTCTGCGGTTCGTGCAACACATACGGCTACAGGGATTTCTGTACGTGTTGAAAGTGAACGAAGTCAACATGCCAATAAACGCTTAGCCCGTGCTTTGTTATTTCAGAAGCTGGAAACAGCAAAGCTTGAGCGAATGACACAACAAGAAAAAGCCCGCTGGCAACAGCATTCAGAAGTCGAACGAGGTAACCCAGTAAGAACATTTAAGGGTGAAAAGTTTGTCCTCGTTAAACAGTAAGGGTATGTAGATTAATGCTAATTATCGATGATGAAGTGATGAATATTATTTTCATTTGCAGTCGCAATCAATGGCGCAGCCCAACGGGCGAAAAAGTTTGGAGAAACCATCCTGCGTTAAACGTTAGATCTGCTGGCACAAGCCCAAGCGCTAAAAGAACGGTATCAGCTAAAGATGTTCAATGGGCCGATGTAATTTTCGTGATGGAAGAAAAACACAAAAATAGGCTTAAAGCTCAATTTACTCGGCTGTTGAACCATAAAGATATTCAAGTTTTAGATATTCCTGATGAATATCAATATATGGATAGTGAACTAGTAAAAATAATGGAACAAACAGTTGGCAGTTATCTTAAGTTAACTTAAAAAAGCCTAAAGTAAACCGCCTCTATTTTCAAATTAGGTATTTCTATTAAATAAAGGGTAGCACAATGTAACTTCGTCTCAACACAAGGTTTAACCTTACAGTTAAGTCTGAAACTTTGAAGAAAGTGGAGTTACATTTAACCTATCATGTATTGCATTAGATCATCCCCCCATCGTTTAAAAATATAAGCTGTTTGTAACTTACCACTAATCTATTGTTTTAATTGCATAATACACTACACAAACACCTTCAATGAATTCCAAAAAATTAATTTTTTTCGCTCAATTACTCTCTTAAGTATTCGTTAAGCTTGATCATAGATACTCGTTTCAAATCAAACATTAATAGATTCATTGAAAGGAACGTATCATGGAGAAGTTATTTCAAGCATTACGCTTTCGCGCGGATTTATTTCCTCATCAGCCCGCTTTAATTTCAGATATTGGTGAAAATAAAGTCACTATTTCTAATCAACAATTACTGCAGAAAATAACGAAAGTAGAAGAAGCTCTTAACGAACAAAAAGCTAAGAGCATTGGGTTATTCATGGATAACTGCTCAGAGTGGATCATATGTGATTTGGCTGCTGCTAGGTTGGGCGTTACTTTAGTGCCAATTCCACTCTTTTTTACGGCAGCACAAATTGGCCACTTAGCGAAGAGTGCAAAACTCGATATCATTATCACTAAGAAAGCTTTGACAAGAGCACTCACCACCAATTCACACTTAAACTTTGTATCTGATTGTAATGCTAATGTTGAACCTAAATTATTACCGCTAGATGAAACAATAATGTTACCTATTTCCCATAATTACCGCTTCGATAGTTTAGGCAATACTATCAATAATGATATGGCAGGCATCACTAAAGTTACTTATACCTCTGGGTCTACCGGAGAACCCAAAGGTGTTTGTTTATCGAGTGCTAACATTGCAGCTGTATGTGAAGGTATTGAAGACTCAATGGTTCAAATGGGCATATCAGATCATTTATGTGTAATGCCATTAGCAACGTTGTTAGAAAATATTGCAGGCGTTTACATTTGTTTGCTTAGAGGTGGTGCAGTAATAACAGCGCCATTAGCAACGTTAGGTTTTGTTTCTAATGTGGAATTCGATATTGACAAACTGGTGAATAAAATTACCTTGCATCAAGTCGGCAGCGTTATTTTATTACCGCAAATATTGAAATGTTTAGTACATGCATCTAACGAAAGCGTATTAACTAAATGCGCGAGCTTAGCTTTTATTGCGCTCGGTGGTGGTAAATCATCACAAGACATTTTGCAACAAGCCATAGATTCTGGATTACCTGTTTATGAAGGTTATGGTTTATCCGAATGTTGTTCGGTAGTTAGCCTTAATTTACCGCAACAAAATAGAATAGGCAGTGTTGGTAAAGTGCTACCCCATGCGCGCATAAGTATTGCGGAAGATGGTGAAATAATCATTGATGGCCAAGCAATGATTGGTTATTTAGGTGAGTTAAATCAAGTGCCTAAAAAGGTTCATACAGGTGATTTAGGTTACATAGATGAAGACGGTTTCATCTATGTATCAGGTAGAAAAAACAACACGATCGTGAGTAGTTTTGGACGTAACATTTCTCCTGAGTGGGTAGAGGCTAACTTAACGTCATCGTCAATTATTTCTCAAGTGGCGGTTTTTGGTGAAGCGCGCCCTGCACTATCTGCGATAGTAGTCGCCAGCAATAACAATGATCTTGCGGTGAAAAATGCTATTGAAGAGTGCAATAAATATTTACCCGATTATGCGCAGATTCATCATTGGTTGATCGCCGATACTCCTTTCAATACCCAAAGTAATACCCTCACAAATAACGGACGACTAAAAAGAAACAATATTGAACAGATGTATGAAGACAAACTTGCTGCACTTTATTCATAACCTAACAATATTTACTCTTTTCCAATGCGATTAACATTACTTTTAGGACATTTTTATGAAAAATATTATTTCGTCTACCAATAATTCGGCACTCAATGATATTGACGTTATTAGCCAAATAAAACAGACATTAAACGATAGCGGTTGGGTATTATTACGTGGTTTTGATGCAAACTTGTCAAAGTTTAGTGAATTGTTAAAACAGTTTTGTATCGAGCTAACATTTGACCCTGCACGTGAGTTCGCAGACAAATCTAGCCAGACAGTAAATGCGGGTAAAGACCCTATTGGCTTACACATAGAAAATGGTAATACACCTTTCCCACCAAAATATGTCGGGTTTTATAGCGCAAAAAGTGCAGAATCTGGCTCGCAGACCACGATATGCGATGGCCGAATGTTATTTAACAATATGCCTGAACAATTACAACAAAAATGGCAGCAAAGAGTAACAGTGTCTAGACAATTACCAGCACATTTATGGCGTAAATATGTTGCAACTCAGCATCCAAACGTAAACTCAGACAGTGAAGTTAACGAAAAACATTTAGCAGACTTTATCGCGGTAAATCCAAATCAGCGTGGCACCATTAATAGTGATGGAAGTTTAGACTATGAGCTAGACATTCAGCCTTGTTTAGTTGATGAACGTGCGGAGCAGTTGAGTGAAATAGCTTTCGCCAATGCCATACTTGGCCCTTCATTTAACTACGAAAAGCCCAGTTATACTTTTCTCGATGGAGAAAAAATAACTGACTTAATGATAAAACAAACATCTGATTTAGCAGAAAAATATACCCATGAAATCAATTGGCAAGATGGCGATGTAGTACTTATTGATAACAAACGGGTAATGCATGGCCGAAGAGCAATACAAGGTGAACTTGCTGACCGACAGCTATTTATTGCGATGGGTACTTAATCGTTCATCAAACTATCACCTGTAGGTTTAGTTTCGTCTTATTTTAATTCAAGTATTAAAGGTTATTCACATGAAAAATCAATCATCAAAAAAAATGACAAACAGTAATGTATTATTAACAGGCGCTACAGGTGGCATGGGTAAAGCTTTCAGTCGACTATTATTTGCTAACGGCGCTAATTTACTTTTAATTGGCCGAGACCGTCATAAATTGCATGAACTGAAAGCTGAACTATTAACATCGAATATTAGTGCTACTAATAAGGTTGAAATCTTTGCCATAGATCTCGTCGATTCAGCGCAACGCCAAGCATTAATTGCCTACTTAGCAACACTGGTATTTGATATTAATTTATTGATTAATAATGCCGGTATCAGTCAGTTGTCTTTGCTTGAACAGACAACCGAAAGTGAAATAAACCGTATATTAACTACCAATACCATCGCACCTATGCAATTAACTCAAGCACTTTTGCCGATGCTTTTAAAGCAAAGTTCAGCGCAAATAATTAATATTGGCTCAACATTTGGCAGTATTGGTTTTCCTGGTTATTCTGCTTATTGTGCAAGTAAATTTGCTCTACGAGGCTTTAGTCAGACCTTGTCTCGAGAACTAGCCGACACGAATGTGACAGTGAAATATTTATCGCCTAGAGCAACAAAAACAAATTTAATCAGTAAAAAAATTGAGCAATTAAATACTGCACTTAATACCGCTACAGATTTACCTGAGCATGTCGCTATGGAGTTACTAGCATTAATTGAACAAAATAAAACCGAGCGTTATATCGGTTGGCCTGAAAAACTTTTTGTTCGAATTAACGCATTATTTCCCTCAATAGTAAGTAAATCGATAGTAAAGCAGTTACCCATCATTCAAAAGTTTGCCGGTGAACCAGAGCGATAAAACGTTTGAGTGTTTTAACTAATTGATGTCAGTCATTAAATAGTTTAGCGTAGGGTTTTTAGTGTCTTCTTTAATAGAGACAAGGTGAATAAATCATGCGAATTTTATTAGTAGAAGACGACCAAGTGTTAGGTGAAGGAATAAAGACTGCCTTAGACCGAGAGGGTTATCAAACCGATTGGTTAAAAAGTGGCCTACAGGCAAAACAAGCCCTGTTAACTGAAGAGTTTGAACTAGTAATACTCGATCTTGGTTTACCTGATATCGACGGTATTGACATACTAAAAGGTGCGAGAAAGTCAGGACTCGATGTACCTATTCTGATATTAACCGCGCGTGACACTGTTGAAGATAAGATTGCAGGCCTAGATACTGGCGCCGATGATTATTTAATTAAACCGTTTGAATTAAGTGAGTTAAAAGCTCGATTGAGAGCCTTAGGTCGTCGACGTCATGGGCATATAGAACCTGTGTTCGAACATGGGCGCATTACTTATAACCCCGCTTCTTTAGAGGTGACTTTAGATGGGAAGTTAATTGAATTGAGTCGCCGAGAAACAACACTCTTCGCAGAATTTTTGAATAATCCAAATAGAGTGATGAGCAAAGCTAAGTTAGAAGATGTCGTTTATGGTTGGGACATTGAAGTAGAAAGTAACAGCATCGAAGTGCACGTTCATCATTTACGTAAAAAATTATATACCGGGATCATTAAAACGATTCGCGGTGTCGGATATAAATTAGAAAATCATGAAAAGTAAAACAAAACATTATTCTATTCGTCGATATTTAACCTTTCATATTGTCGGCTGGGCATTAGCGATGACCATCATTCCTGCGGTGTGGGTATATTATGATACCGCGAAAGAGGTAGAAGAATTATTTGATGCCAGTTTGGCGCAATCTGCTCGGGTATTACATGGCATGACCAGCCAAGATACCATTGAAAAACATCGTGATTCATTAACAGAAGCCTTGCTAAACAAAGAAAAAGACCCTCATGCAATTCAGCATGATTATGAGAAAAAAATATCCTTTCAAGTTATTAACGATACGGGTCTTATTTTACGTTCAGCAAGTGCGCCTAATCATCCAGAGTCTGACTTAACTCAAGGTTATACTTACATTGAGCTCGGCGAGTTTGAATGGCGCATATTTACCCTTTACTCAAAAGAAGACGACTGGCATTTAGTTATGGGCGAGCGCATGGATATTCGTGACGAATTAATTCACAATATAGCGCTAGACCACGCGATACCTTTATTTTTACTCACGCCTTTTTTTGTATTGATGGTTAGCTTAGTGATCCGTAAAGGGCTTAAACCTCTTGAAGTCATTGCGAGTGATGTGCAGAAAAAAAACTATACAAGTTTAGAGAAACTCTCTTATAAAACGGAGCCAGAAGAAGTAACCGGCTTAATTAGTGCGGTGAATACCTTATTTGACCATTTAAGTGAGCAATATGATCGCGAAAGGCGTTTTGCTTCAGATGCTGCGCATGAATTAAGAACACCGTTAGCCGCATTAATGATACACACAGAAAATGTCTTAGAAGATAACAAAGATACCGCGTTAGACTCCTCTATTATTAACATTAAAAAAAGCATTCATCGGTTATCACATCTTGTTGTGCAATTATTATCATTAAGTCGTGCAGATACACAGCTCATCGAAGATGATTTTAGCCAAGTGAATGTAATAAAAACGGTTGAACAGGTCGTTAGTGACTTTACCCATTTAGCTGAACAAAAAGAACAATCATTGCGCTATATTGTCTCTAATCCAAACGATGAGGGTTTATCAATTAAAGGTAACCAAGCCCTTATCTACAATATGTTATGTAATGTAGTCACTAACGCAATAAAATATAGCCCAGAAAATTCTACTATAACCATCACTCTTGATTGTGAGCAGAAAAGAATTACCGTTGAAGATTCAGGCCCAGGTATTGCTGTAGCATTAAGAGAACGAGTAAAAGATCGTTTTTATAGAACGCCAGATGCAATAGGAGAAGGTTCAGGCTTAGGTCTCGCTATCGTTAATCGCATAGCCAATATTCATCAAATCGACTGGCGTTTGGATGAAGCAAGTACGGGCGGTTTAGCGGTGGAATTTATACTGTAAAAAGGTAAAAAGGTAAAAAGGTAAAAACTAGTCATCCATGAATATATATAAATAAGTTCTAATCATCTTTATAAAATATACTTTATTCCTACATCATAGCTAAATTCATGAACCTTAAGCCTCCTTTAAGGTTCAGGTTTTATATTACTTATTAATTAATTAATAATAATGTAAATAAGGTTCTTGATATGAAAAAATTCTCTAAAACGTCCTCAGCAGAGATCATGGCATTAATACGTACCCTAGGTTATAAAGAAAATGGTGAGACCATTCGCACCGAAGACTATATGGCCGAAGTATTCTTGTCTAAATTTATGCGATTGATTTTGTCATTTTCTTTTGTACGATCCTTAATTTTAGCAATATATGCCATTAAACTCCCCGGTGGCTTACCTTATATTATGGCCAAATCAAGAGCTATCGATGACATGTTGTTACAGGCACTTAATGAAGATGACAAGCCTGAACAGTTAATTATATTAGGCGCTGGTTATGATACGAGAACCTACCGATTTCGTGACGAATTAACCAACATTAAGTGCTTTGAAATAGATCACCCTGAAATGATTGCCCGTAAACGTTTAGCGATGAAACAAATAACAAACACTTCAGCTAACAAGGCCAATGAAAAAAGTTCAGTTAACTATTGCGGAGCAGACTTCAATGGTAAAGATAACTTTGATCTTGCTTGGTTAGTTAGCCAAGGGGTCGATAAAGATAAAAAAACGGTATTCATTATTGATGGCGTTTCCTACTTTTTACAGGCGGATGCCTTTAAGAATTTATTATCTGTTATCGCTTTATTCCCCGAAAACACGCAAGTCGTTTTTGACTATGTTTATGAGGATATTTTTACCGGCGGAATTTATCGTGGCAGTGAAGCCTTTAAGTCATCATTACAAAAAATGGGCGAACCTGTAACCTATGGTATTAATCAGCAAGAATTGATGAATACCATGAAAGTATTAGGCTTTGAGTTAACTGAATTAATGAGCCCAGCGCAACTTGAGTGGCGATATTTAACGAATAATTCAGGAGAGAGTGTACAACCTTATGGTTTTCTAAATATCGCCTCTATGAGAAGGAACGCTGAAACATGTCCTTTATAAGAGTCAGAGAACTAAAATAAAGAACTTATTCGTCACATCCAATATTTGTTCTTACATAGCCAAATATTTCTGACTTAATTGCGCCATTGATTAGGTCAGAAATTATAATAACCTCGCCCCTTTCCTACATAATAAGTCATGTTTTAAATAGAGGTTTTAGATACAAAGTTTAATTTTTAATCATTGAGCGTTAACCTTCACTCCAACATGTTTTAGGCATTTCTCTCAAAGGATTTTAGTTGTTTGAAACATGTTACCGACATAAATCAATCATTGATAATTAGTACGTACATTCATAGTAGTTCTCACATTATTCAGCACCTTTTCATTGTTTACAGCATTATTTAATTACCCTTATATTCTTTGGTATCAAGTCAAAATAATCTTTACAAGATATCGTCATTTTACTATCCATATTGCGTATAAAATTGCAATTTAGAAATAAAGTTGTTCATCTTATTATGCTGTCATTTGTAAGTATTTGATTACTTTACAACAAACTTTTAATTGAAAAAAATGGTGCGAATTATGCTTCATCCTGAGTAGACTTCATTTAAAGGCGCTTAGTTATGAATCTAGCATTAAAGCAATTAAGTACTAGTTCTACAGAATGTACAGCCATTCAAATTAGGAATACTTCAAACATGATGCATTTTTTTAAGATGACACTGTTCAACTTATCAGAAGCTTCGGATTTACCTATTAAGGTCATCTGTGGTGAAAAGGATAAATATCTCGTCAGACAACAATTAAACGAAATGAATTGTCGTTGTGAAGTGTTTTTAAATGGGGATATTTCTCCCCCAGAGCCTTCAGTTCTCTTTACAATTACTTTGCCATAATCTGCACAACAGTTAATAACTGTACATAGCTTCGAGTAGGTACTCGCTTAATGGTTTTTATCATTGTTTTAAGATTGGATTAAACGTGTTTTAAGTTTCTATATAGGGTATTAAAAACTTAAAACACGTTTATTTGAGGAAGTACTTTACTGGCGATTAAACGCGAACATTTCGACCTGAACAATTAATAAGTCAGGTCGAAACTAAATGCTAAATACTGGGTTCTAGTCAAATATATAAAGTTAGGGGATAAGCTTAATGCTCTCCTAGTTCTTCTTTTACTTGTGTAAGTAAAGTATCGATTTCTAATTGTCTAAATTTATCTGCATCTTTACGGTTTGGCCTCGCTGGAGCAGAGCTAGCGGCAATAAGGTGATCTTTCGCTTTTTTATATTCGTCTTGTTCTATATAAAACTCTGCTAAAAAGTAATTTACATCGATACCGGTAGGATTCATTTTTAGTGCTGTTTTTAAATGTTTTTCTGACTCATCGTCGTCGCCAAAACTAATAGGCCAGCCTGGTACTTTTAAATACAAAATACCTAGACTTGTATGAGCTGAACCTTGCAATGCATTCTCGTCAATAACGAGTGCTTTCTCTAATGCTTCTTTTGCATCATCGACTAATGAAATAGCGCCCATGCCGCCTTTAAAACCCGCATAACTTGATTGAACAATACCATGCCAAATCCATGCTTCAGCTTGTTTAGGGAAAGCTGTGGTGAGCTTTATTGATTCTTCTTGCAAAGCGAGAAATGCATTTTTTTTCAACGTCTTATCTTTAGCATAATTAGCGTTTGCCCATTGTTGTTGTAGTGCGATTAACGAATCGTCAAAATTTAGAACTGAGCCACTATTCGCGTAGATATTAGTTGAAAAGCAGCATAAAAGTGTACATAAAGTTAATATTTTCATAGTGATACCTTTTGATTAATAATAATTAAAATATTGTTAACGTAATTGCTGACATGTTTGTGCAATTTGTTTATCCAATGATTGGAACATTTCTTGATACCTAGGATGTTGCCCTATTAACGCGATAACATCTAAAAGCGAAACGGCAATCACTTTTGGATTTGTCGTGTAATAACTGCCCCACTCATCTGTAGATGATTCAATTTTATTCTGGTGTGCATCACAAAGATGAGTGCTTTGAACGCCTGATTTAGCCATTAAATTTATAACCTTCTCAGTACCTGAAAAAACCATATATTTATAGTCCATATAAAATAATGATACGGCTGTGATCATGAATAAAGGAAGAGTAAATCGTTGGTTGTTACTAAATAGGTGACCGATTTCGACAATATCCTTTCGGGTAATATTGTTTTCTGCGAACACAGGTTGTTGTTCGATGACACCTGAAATATATTGCTCGATAAATAAATCATCTTTACCACTACGAATACCTAATGCGGCTTTATATGTGCCTTTACACAAAGCTAATAAGTGAGGCATGGTTACTGAAACTTTTGCTTGATAGCTTTTTGAAAAACCTTTCTTTATAAACTGCTCTATTTTGTTTCGCTTTTCACTTTTCAAACCAGCAACCTGAATGTCAAAATTATACTTTGCCTTACCTAGAGGATTTTTATTTGATATGTACTTATTTGACAACACTCCATGTGCTAAGGGTTTAGTTGAATAAGCTTGAACTCTTTCAGTTGAAGTTATCTCGTGTGAATAATTGTTTGAAGTTGTATTTAACATTATAACTATCTCCTGTGAAGTTGATAATGTCAGTTTACTTTTTGAATCTTAAAGTACGCTTAAGGAATGAAAATATCGTTTAATATATATTTGATTCAAATTAACGAGATAATCATACAAACAATTAGATAATTATATGTATGATTTAATTGATTTTGATTAAGACTAAACGTAGAAATCAAATGAATTTCAGAGGTGATTAGAATTTTACCAGTCTATTGTCAGATTCCATTACTATCTCTTGTTATGCTAATACTGACATTTAGCTAATATTTTCCAAACTCACAACTTTTGTAAAAAAATTCAATTGTTTTAGACGGACAAACCTTACGAACATTTATTAAATGGCTACTCATCTCGTAAAATAAGTGAAGGTCTGCTACTGGCCGTTTTAAAAGCTAGGCTTGCAACAGTTAACCAAGTAACCAGCGTGAGAGATGCAGCACCAATTAAGTACACCCAAACCGTTTGCTCAATACGCTCATTAAAATGTGCTAACCAGTCACCGACTAACCAATAACTCAGAGGATAGGCAACAACAATACTTATCACTACCAATATAAGGAATTCTTTAGCAAGTAAGTTGACGATACTTAACCGTGACGCACCAAGCACTTTACGAATACCCATTTCTTTTTGACGGCGCAATGTCGAAAATGAGGCCAAGCCAAAAGTACCTAAACACGTCAGAAAAATAGCCAGTACACTGAAAACACCCACCATTTCTAATGACCGGTGTTCATTTTTATGTGCGTTGGCGTAATCATCAGCAATAGACGTTATTTGGACATCACTTAGATGTAATTCTTGACGTACTATTTTGCGGAGGTCGCTGATTAACTTAACCTTGTCAGCATTGCTCGTCTTAATGACAATATGTCCTTTAGCAAGGCTATTGTCGTTAAAACCCAAGTTAAAGGATACAGGCAATACCTGTTGCCGAGCAGAACCAATTTTAACATCTTCAATAACGCCAACCACTTTAGCCGTCAGCTCATATCTTGGCTCCTTCAGTGTAAGCCCAATCACTGACTCTGGATCTTGATAACCCGCTAATTCCATCATGCGACGACTAACTAATATACTGACAGTGTTATTTTTTTCTTCATACCAGTCACTACTAAATTTCGGCGAAAAATCTCGACCCGCAAGTAGTTTCAGACCTAATGTTTCCACTGGATAATAACCGGTACCTACCGTAGGTTGAAAACCTTCTATTCTTTCACCATTTGGCCAAATAAAGAGAAATCCTATTATCCCGTCATTAGTCAAGTCGGTATTCGAAAAGGTGACTTGCTCAACGCCTTTCAAAGTTCTAATTTCCTTCAAGAGGCTATTATTTTTTTGTGTAAATAATGCCTCAGGCGGTAGATTTTTTATCACCAAGCGTGATGATTTTTCATAGCCAACGGGTAGGCTATTTATTAGGTTCATCTGTTGATATAAAGAAATAGCGCCGATAATTAAACCGACAGATAAGGTACCCTGTAGACACAAGGTTAACTTTCTAACAAAAACAGCAGTAGCACCGCGTACCAAATCACCACTGAGTACACGTTTAGCACTAAAAGAAGCGATAAAAAACGCTGGATAGAGACCTGATAACAATCCCACCGCTAAAATTACCACCACCGCTATTAACATAAACTCAGAGGCATAAACCAACGTAAGTTCTCTATCCATCATTTGGTTAAACGCGGGTAAATTTATCTCGACCAGTGTAAACGCGATCAAGGTTGCTAAAATTACCACCAAAAAAGATTCTGTTAAAAACTGGGTGACCAATTGTCCTTTACTTGCACCTAAGGCTTTACGAACACCCACTTCTTTGGCGCGTTTTGCCGACTGGGCAATATTAAGGTTAATGAAATTGATACATGCAACCAACATTAAAATCAAACTTAAACCCATACATATTTGCAATATTGACGTTGAACCGCCTTTTTTCATGAAAAGCGGTCCATTGCTTTTTAAGTGCATATCTTCCATGCCTATTAAGGTCATTTTAATAGCGTTATTTCCTGACTGTCCAACCAATTTGTGAAACTCGGTGGTCAATAGTTGCTCAAAGTTTGCTAGATCGGTATTGGCTAAAAGTTTATAATAAGCATAACCTCTGCCCTCTTGAATAAACTGAGCGGGCATTTGAATCAAACTATCAAACTTAACATGGGTATTATCTGCTAAATCCTCAAAAACAGCACCAATACGATATTGTCCTTGGTCATGTTTTAACAGACGACCTATTATTTGAGTATCACCAAACAGTCGAATTGCTTCTTGTTCACTGACCGCTAATTGACCCGGTTGGCTTAATGTTTGCTTGATATCTCCAGCAACAATATTTAACTGAATAAAATCCAGAATATTAGTCGTTGCCGCATAAAAATTGTTCAGCCGATAATAATTGTCGTCCACTTGTACAAGTTCACTCACTCCCTGATCAAGTTGGCTGAGGAAGTCTGTCTTTACTAATCTAAATATATCTTCTACCTGACTATGATTTTTCAAAGTTTCGGCACTTCTATAACTACTTAATGCAATGGCCTGTAAGCCTATTGAGGTATAATCAGTGTGCGCGAGGTATACACGTTCGCTGTCTGGTTGGTGTTTGTCATAAGACAACTCATGCTGTGCAAATAACGCCATCAAAATAGCCGCGGCTAAACCTATACTAAAACCTATTACGTTAAGAAAAAAATGTTGTTTGTCTTTTTTAATAGCGCGTAATGCGGTGACAAAATAATTAACGACCATGTTAAGCGACCTCTGATTTATTATATGAAAGCATGCCTGAAAGCATTTCAAAATGAAGGGTTAGCCCTATGGCAACAAACACATCTTCATTAATGACCAAGTTGATATTACACAATGCACTTTCCTCTATATTTGGCGTGCGAAAACGTGATTAAATTTGTTCGTTTGATCATAGTAATCCTTTATAATTTTTGTCCTTTGTACTATCGAGTTTTGAAGCAGGTGATGATAATCACTTACTCATCACGTAAGATTAACGAAGGTCTGGCACTAGCGACTTTAAAGGCGAGGCTTGCCACGGTAAGCCAAGTGAGCATCGTTATACTAAGGGCGGCTGCTACGTATACCCAAGCGGCTTGCCCGATACGTTCATTGAAATTAGCCAACCAATCATCCACTAGCCAAAAAGTTATCGGGTAAGCAATGGCTACACTGACGACCAACAACAATAAAAATTCTGTTGCTAGCAGGTTTACTATACTCAAGCGTGATGCACCCAGAACTTTACGCATGGCGACTTCTTTTTGACGCCGTAGCGTAGAAAATGAAGCTAAACCAAAAGTTCCGAGCATAGTTAAAAAGATAGCTAAAGAGGTAAAAATAGACACTACTTGAGAGACGCGTTCGTCACCCCGAAATACAGCTTTGTAGTTATCCTCTAATAAATTAATTTTAGGTTCTAAGATATTGGCATGTTCCGCCAACACCTCAACTATCTGCTGTTGAATATAGGGGACATTTTGTGATTCTATCGTCAAAATCACTTCAATAACACTAGAGCTAGGGTAGCCACATAAGAAGATCAGCTTTGATCCTTGTCCATTGCCAATAATTACATCGGCCACCACGCCTACTACGCGCATATCTGCAGGGTAATCTGGATTTGCACTTGTTATGGTTTTACCTATGATATCGGCGACATTACTAAAACCCGCTTGTATCGCTACACTTTCCGTTATAATAGCGCCAACATTCCTACTGAAAGGTTCAGAAACTACCGCATCCCAATCGCCTGAAAATTCAGCGCTAAAATCATGTCCAGCTAATAGTGTTAGCCCAAGTCCTTTTACTATATTAAAACCGGCGCCGCTCGTCGGTATGCGCCCTTCAGCCAATTCACCATTGGGCCATTTGACTTGTTGGTTTATAATTGGCGATTGAGTAATATCAAAACCCAACACAGTCAACTGCTGAACACCTTCTATGTCATTCAATCTGTTTATCAGTGATGTTGGGTCTTTTGCATAGACAAGTTCCGCTGGCATTTCAGAGATCACTAAACGCTGCTTTGTTTCGTAGCCAAGTGGTAAACTTTGTAAGTGAGTCAATTGCTGGTTCATAATGACGGTGGTAATAATCAAAGCAATCGAGATCGCAGCTTGCAATACAAGTAAACATTTGCGTACTAAAGTGGCGGTATTGCCATGTTGTAAATCGCCACTTAACACTCTTTTTGCACTAAACGAAGAGATAAAAAATGCTGGATATAAACCCGCAACAATTCCCACTAACACAGATAAGACGATAATGACGACACTGAAATTTGAGCTATAATCAACGAACAATTCACGCTCAATCAGTGCATTAAAACTAGGTAAAAGAAGTTCCACTAACGTACATGCAATTAGCGTTGCTAACATCGACATAAGTACCGATTCAGACAAAAACTGCGCCACTAACTGAGCTTTACTTGCCCCCAACGTTTTACGCACCCCCACTTCTTTGGCTCGCTTAGAAGACAGTGCCACGGTCATATTAATAAAGTTAAAACCCGCAATTAAAATTAATAATGCACTCAAGCCAACACAGATCATCACATCTTGCTTATTTCCCCCTTTTTTAAACTCAGCCATAGACTTTGCGTTAAGGTGTATATCAAGCAAAGGCATTAAACCCAACGAAGCTTTACCTTTAAACTGATCAGTAACAGCTTGCTCAGTTAACACTTTTGCATATGCCTCGAGATCTGCTTGTTCCGCAAGCTTTACGTAAACATAACTATTATTACTACTTGTATCTGCTTGGTTATGTTTTACATAGATTAGATTTTTAAACGCAAAGTGAGTGTTCTGTGGTAAATCAGCAAATACCGCCTGTACCGTGTATTGGCCCTTTTCATGAGCAAGCGTTTTTCCAATGATTTCAGTGCTGCCAAAAATACGCAGCGCTTCCGATTCACTTAATGCCAAGCTATTGGGTGTACTCAAGGCAATATTAAGGTCACCCGCTAAGGTATTCATCTTAATAAAGCGTTCAATATTTGGGGTTGTTCCTAAAATAGCGCCTAACTTATAACCTTGCCCTTGATACTTTACCGTCGTAATGACTGCCTCATTGGATTCAACCGAAGTTAAGGCAAATATGTCTTCTACTTGACTATAACTTCTACTTGTTGCCGCAGCTTTAACATAATTAGAGAATGGTAATTCTTCAATACCTATCTTAGTTAAATCTTGTGTAATACGGTAGACCCGTTCAGCATCAGGCTGCTGGCTATCGTACGACAACTCATTTTGGGCAAATAGGGCTATCAATATCGCGGCGGCCAAGCCTATGCTCAGCCCAATCAAATTAAGAGCAAAATGCTGTTTATGTTGTTTAAAGGATCGTATTGCTGTAATCAAATAGTTTGCTAACATATTAAGCAACCTCAGCTGTCATACCTGAAGGTATCTTTGCAGGACTGTCTGAAGGTATAGATACCTGATTAGCTTTATCAAGCATGATTTGACCATCAAGTAAGCGCACTAATCTATCAGCATAACGCCCCTCTTTTTCTGAGTGAGTAACCATAATAACCGTGGTGCCTTCCTTATTTAATTCACGTAACATCGCCATGACTTCATCACCATTTTTTGAATCTAAGTTACCGGTAGGTTCATCGGCCAAAATCAGCCTTGGGTTGATAACTAAAGCACGAGCAACAGCTACACGTTGCTGTTGCCCACCAGAAAGTTGTTGTGGTAGATGATCAGACCTATGGTCAATGCCAACACGTTTTAAAATCGCTTCAACACGCTTCTTACGCTCACCTTTACTAATTTTTTGATATTGCAATGGTAGTTCAACATTCTCATAAACGGTGAGTTCATCGATTAAGTTAAAGCTTTGAAAAACAAAACCGATAGAAGCCTTGCGTAACAGGGTTAATTGTTTTTCGTTGTAATCAGCAATATTGCAACCATCAAATGCAAAACTTCCACTAGTGGGAGAATCGAGCATACCTAATATCGATAATAAGGTTGATTTACCGCAACCCGACGGGCCCATAATGGCAACAAATTCACCGGCATTAACGGTTAAATTAATATTACTCAGCGCAGTTGTTTCTAGATCTAATGTGCGAAACACTCGGTTTAAATTAGTTAATTTAATCATTATAATTGTCCAAATATTATTGTTGTACTTCAAACTTGAAATTAAGTAAGGGAAAACAACGATGTAACTTATCGTTTTCTGCCTTTAGTATTGTTAAAAATCTAAGATAAATTACTCATCACGTAAGGTCAGCGATGGTCTCTTGCTCGCAGCTTTAAAGGCCAGACTTGCCACGGTAAGCCAAGTGAGTATCGTTATTGTAAGTGCGGCCGCTATGTATACCCAAGCCGCTTGTTCGATACGTTCATTAAAATTAGCCAACCAATCATTAACCAGCCAAAAAGTAATGGGATAAGCAATCGCTAAACTGACAACCATCAAGAACAGAAACTCTTTTGCTAACAAATTCACAATGCTCAAACGTGATGCACCCAGCACCTTGCGCATAGCCACTTCTTTTTGGCGTCGTATGGTGGCAAAAGAAGCTAAGCCCAAAATACCTAAACAAGTAAGGAAAATGGCCAGTAGGCTAAAAGTAGTAACCATATCGAATGCCCGATGTTCACTTTTATGAACTGCCTTATAATCATCACTTATCAAGCTAATGGTGACATCACTTAGGTGGAGTTCCTGTTCAATAACCGCAAGAATTTGTTTATTCAACGCGTACATATTTGAAGTGGATACTTTGAGTACAATATGGCCAAAAGGAACAAAGTTGCTACCTAAACCAACGGAGACAGGCATTGCTTGTTGTCTGGCAGAGCCAAGTTTTACGTTTTCAATAACGCCAACGATATTTGCTGTTAATTTACGATCAGGCGCGTAAAGTTGCATACCCAGTACTGAATTTATATCGCTATATCCTGCCAACTCAACCATACGACGGCTCACCAGCACAGCAAAAGTACGATTACCCTGCGCATCAGTACGTAACCAATCATTGCTAAATTTTGGGGAAAAATCGCGACCTGCAAGCAGTTTAAGTCCGAGTACTTCAGCGCCATAGAATCCTGTGGCAATATTAGGCTGTATACCTTCTAAAGTTTCTCCATTGGGCCAGGTAAAGTTAAAGGAATCACGAAAACCATTGGTTATATCTGTGCCACTTAAACTAACCTGAACAACCCCATCTAGACGCCTTAACCTCTCCAGTAAAGTGTTATTGTCTCGCTTGAATATGGACTGGGTAGGTAAATTCTTGATGATAAGTCGAGATTTTTTTTCATAACCGACAGCTAAATTATTCACCAGTTCCATTTGTTGATATAAAGAGGATGCCCCAATAATAAGCCCTACAGAAAAAGCGCCCTGAAGACATAAGGTCATTTTTCTAAAAAAAATAGCACTGCTGCCATACACTAAATCGCCACTGAGTACTCGCTTAGCACTAAAAGAGGCAATAAAAATAGCGGGATAAAGCCCTGACAGTATGCCTACACCAAATATGACCAAAATCGTTGTCAGCATAAACGGTGAGCTATATGATAAAGTCAGTTGGCTGTCCATAAGTTGATTAAACTGTTGCAACCCTAGTTCCACCATAGTTAATGCCAACAAGCCAGCCAGTACAACAACGATTAGTGACTCAGTTAAAAACTGTGCGACAAGTTGTCCTTTGGTTGCCCCTAAGGTCTTTCGTACACCAACTTCTTTGGCGCGCCTAGCCGATTGGGCAATAGTTAAATTGATAAAATTAATGCTAGCAATTAATACTAAAATCACGCTCAGAGCAATACAGATTTGTAAGGTCGTTAATGAACCACCTGTTTTCATTTCGTATCGGCCCTTAGTATTAAAATGCAATTGTTCTAAGTTCACCAAAGACATGGTGACTTGCTGCCATTTTTCTGCAGGATAAATAATATGCAGGTGATCCGTCATCGCCTTAGTCAGTCGAGGAATGTCTGCTTGAGCAAGAAGTTTGTAATAATTAAATCCCCATAACTCATCCCCATATGCAGGGGGTATTTGTATTAATGTATCAAATTTGAAATGCGTATTTTCTGGTAAATCTTTAAATACAGCACCAATGCGATATTGGCCTGCTTTAAAGTTGAGTGTTTGACCAACAACTTGAACCGAACCAAATAACCGTAAAGCTTCGCTTTCACTGATCGCAAGTTGATTAGGTTGTTGTAGTGACTTCTTAATATCACCATCCAGCACTTCTAGTGCAATAAACGCTAGAATGTTTTCACTTGCAGCATAAAAATTATTCAGATTATATCGAGACTCTTTATTTTGAACTAAATTGATGGCGTCTTCTTCGTGGTTCCAGAAACGATTGGTGTTAATAAGCCTAAAAACCCCTTCAACATCTGCATGCTTTGCCATTTCAACAGCAACTTTATAGGAAGATGTTCCTGTTAATTCTAACCCCCATGAAGTGAAATCGCCATGTGCTCGATATACTCGTTCACTGTCGGGATGCTGATTATCATATGACAATTCATACTGGGCAAATAACGCCATTAAAATGGCTGCAGCAATACCAACACTAAAACCAATGAGATTGAGAAAAAAATGGGGTTTATCTTTTCTTATTGCTCGCATAGCGCTGACTAAATAATTTCCTATCATGTTAGGCAACCTCAGCGGTCATTCCTGAAGGTATAGTGACCTGATTAGCTTTATCAAGCATGATTTGACCATCAAGTAGTCGCACTAACCTATCGGCATAATTTCCCTCTTTTTCTGAGTGAGTGACCATGATAACTGTGGTGCCTTCCTTATTTAATTCACGTAACATTGCCATGACTTCATCGCCATTTTTTGAATCTAAGTTACCGGTAGGTTCATCGGCCAAAATCAGCCTTGGGTTGATAACTAAAGCACGAGCAACAGCTACACGTTGCTGTTGCCCACCAGAAAGTTGTTGTGGTAGATGATCAGACCTATGGTCAATGCCAACACGTTTTAAAATCGCTTCAACACGCTTCTTACGCTCACCCTTACTAATTTTTTGATATTGTAGTGGTAATTCAACATTCTCATAAACGGTGAGTTCATCGATTAAGTTAAAGCTTTGAAAAACAAAACCAATTGAAGCTTTACGCAACAGGGTTAATTGTTTTTCGTTGTAATCAGCAATATTGCAGCCATCAAATGCAAAACTTCCACTAGTAGGAGAATCAAGCATACCTAATATCGATAACAAGGTTGATTTACCGCAACCCGACGGGCCCATAATGGCAACAAACTCACCGGCATTAACGGTTAAATTAATATTGCTCAGCGCAGCGGTCTCTAGATCTAACGTACGAAAAATACGGCTCAAGTTAGTTATTTTAATCATTATTGTTATTCCTTTAATGTATGTCGTGATATTGAAGTTAAGTTAAATTAACTCGAATTACTTTAAGTGCAGTTGCTGAGCTTTATCGAAATTACCATAACTTGATGTAACCACTTTTTCGCCCAGGGCCAAGCCAGACAACACTTCAAAATACTGTTGATTTTTTTTCCCTAAACTAATGGTTCTTCGAACCGCTTTACTACCCTCTTCGTTAAGTACATAAGCCCAATTGCCACCACTATTGCCAAAAAACGCGCCGCGTTTAAGTAATAAAGCTTGCTCTTTATCTCCACCTAGCATCAATTCGACATTAATATTTTGTCCACGTTTTATCTTGCCTACATCGGAAGGTAGGTCTACTTCAATTTGAAATTGTGATTGGTTAACTCGACTATCAATCTTACTGACCTTAGCCATAATGTTGCCAGTTTTTAGTTCTACCATGACGACTAAATCACGTTGTACTTGATTTAAGTAAAATTCATCAAGGCGTATGACTAATTTATATTCATTGGGAATATCAATTTGTCCGAGGCGGGCGCCACGTTTTTTTGATTCACCTATCTCAACAGTAAACTCACTTAAATAACCTGACACTGGCGCTTTTATTAGCAAGTTGTCTAAATTGTTACGGGCAAACTGAAGATTTTTTTCAAGCATAATTGCGCTTTCTTCTAACTGCAGTACTTGTACCTTACGTATACTGTTCTCTTGGTTTTGACGCTCTATGGTCAGTACTTTTCTGGCTTCATAATAACTAAGATCATCGTTTATGATTGCGAGTTGATCTTTGGCCAAAAGGCCCTGATTTACTAACGTCGATGATTGTTTTGAGCGTCTCTTTAAATGGCTAATTTGTAATTCAACCTCTAATAAGTCACGACGCAAATCTAATCGACTTGTTGCCATATTCATTTGAGTGTTACGCAGAAAATTGAGCTGCTCTGTTACTTGTGCTTCTCGGCCCATCACATCAAGCTGTAAGTTTGTGTTACTTAACAACACTAAGGGCTGTCCTTTTTTGACAAACTCACCTTGTTCAACTAAGCGTTGTTCAACCCGGCCACCTGCGGTTGTATCGAGGTAAATGGTTGTTTTCGGTACGACTTGACCACGTAAACTTAATGCATCGACAAATATACCTTGAGTAACCGTACTTATCGTTAGCGTGTTAATCGCTAAGTTATGGCTACGTCCTTCTCCACTTGATTGACTAAAGCTATAAGCCGCGATGGATATAGCAAAAAAAAGTACTCCATAAATACTCTGTTTTAAATACTTTCGTAACGGAGAGCTGATTATTTTCTTATCCATTTAAGTTGTTACCTAAGTTATACATTAAACTTTATTTACATTTTTTACTTTAATTATCACTTATGATTACAAGACTTGTGCCACATTCAAATAAAACATTAAACACAATAAAAACAATTAATTACTTGTTTATCACTTATTTAACAGGTACTTCGTACTGTCCGGTTTCAGTACATAATCAGCAATACCGTCCATATATGGACATGCAATTACTAGACGAATTTATCAAATGTAAGTAGACTAAATAAAAGTGTTTAAATGGATCATAAGAATGAAGCAAGCGGGTTCAGTTTTAATTGTTGATGACAACTGTGATATTTTGATTGCCGCTCAGCTGTTACTTAAGCAACATTATCAAACCGTCGTAACAACAGATAACCCTTTCGACATTGAGAAGCTTATTAACGAGCATAGAATAGAAGTGATATTGCTCGATATGAACTTTAACCATGATGCAATAAGTGGACAGGAAGGGTTTTACTGGCTCAAGTCAATTTTAAATCAAAACGCATCAGTCGTTGTTGTACTAATGACAGCCTATGGTGATATTCAATTGGCCGTTGACGCAATAAAAGCAGGTGCCTCTGATTTTATTGCCAAACCTTGGAAGAATGAACAATTGTTGGCCGTAATCGCCGCGGCCTTCGCTCATGCTAAAGATAAACAAAAAGTCGATAAACTGACACGGCAAACCCTAGGATTAAATCACGCACTTAAAGGCCAAAACTTTGAATTCTTAGGCCAAAGTGTAGCGATGAAAAAAGTCTTTGATACAATAAAAAAAGCGGCAAAAACTGATGCTAACATTTTAATTACCGGTGAAAGTGGCACAGGTAAAGAACTAGCGGCACATGCAATACACTTAGCAAGTAATCGAAGTGATGAAGCTTTCATTAGTTTAGACATGGGTTCCATCGCTATAAGCTTATTTGAAAGTGAACTCTTTGGTCATAAAAAAGGCGCCTTCACCGATGCTAAAGCCGATAGAACGGGTAGATTTGAGCTTGCTCATGAAGGCAGTTTATTTTTAGATGAATTGGGCAATCTTCCTTTAAATCAACAAGCGACTTTATTAGCCGCATTGCAAAATCGTCAAGTCACCCCTGTCGGTGGTACCAAACCCATAGATGTGAATATTCGCCTCATTTGTGCCACCAATGAAAATTTGCCTCAAGCTGTGCATGAAAACCGTTTTAGACAAGATTTACTTTATCGCATTAATACCGTAGAAATACGCTTACCACCATTACGCGAACGAGTAGATGACATCCCTTTACTTACTGAATATTACCTTGAACATTTTAGCCGTAAATATAAAAGAAACTTGTCTATTGAGCCCGAAGATATGAACCTGCTTTGCCATTATGCTTGGCCCGGCAACGTACGTGAATTGTCTCACGTTATTGAGCGTTCCGTTATTTTAAGTGACAGTGGTGTACTAGATATTTCTTCAGTGGTCGCTGTAACTTCTGACAAAAAACCTGAAAAATCGGATGTCGCTGAGAATTCTAAATCACATGATAACGCTTTAAACGACTATATAGATAATACGGTTTATGATTGCTTCAACTTAGAAATAATTGAGCAACGTGCTGTTCGTGCTGCCCTTAAACATCATCAGGGCAATGTTAGTCAAGCGGCGAAAGCACTAGGCTTAACAAGGGGGGCGATGTACCGCCGTTTAGAAAAGCATGATTTGTAATTTATTACACTTTGTCCACCCTTTTACTTAATTGAATGAACCTATGTTATGAATTTTTTGAATAATCGACCTTCGTTATTATTAGTGATTAACCTTATTGCCTTACTGGCTTGTGTAGCATTGCTTACCAGCGTTTATATTACAATTGGCATGTCTTCGACTTGGCTATTGGTATTAGTGATTTCAATTACATTAATTGCTTCATTACTGACATCTTTCAAACGCCAAGACCAGCAAATAATACAAGTGGTTAGAGCACTAGCTAATGGTGATCATACTTTAGGCTTTAGTGTTCACCACCCAATGCGTCAGCATTTTGAAGGGGTGAAGCAACAAATGCAATCAGCGCGTTTTGATGCCGAGCAACAAAGCGAATTTCTCAAAGCATTACTGGTACATATAAATCTTGCTGTCATCGTTTTCGACGTTAAAGGTAATGTTATTGAATCTAATCCCGCGGTTGCTAAGTTACTCGGAAAAAGTGTCGGTCATCTCAATGAACTCAGTCATATTGGCACTATTATTCTAGCCGCACAGAAGAACTTGCAAAGTACAGTGCAATGGCAACATGGAGAGCAGGAAGATACGTTAACGCTGCAAGTGAGTATTGCTGAGATCCAAGGACAAGCGCGTAAGATTGTCACATTACAATCAATTCATGAATTGTTGCTAAATAAAGAGCAGCAGGCTTATAAACGCCTTACTCACGTACTCACCCATGAAGTTGCCAATACTATCACCCCGTTAGCTTCTATTGCACAAACCTGTCAGAGTTTGATTCCCAAAGATCTCAATTTTATCGATGAAGAAAACAAGCAAGATTTAACCCTAGCACTTAATACCTTAGCTTCTCGCACTCAATACTTAGGTGAATTTATCGCTAGCTTTCGACAAATTAGTAGCTTACCTTTACCAAATTTAATGCCTAGCCAGTTAGACATTATTTTAGCGCGAATCGAAATACTTCATAGACAACAACTTCACGAATGCAATACCACCCTTACGATTGATATACAAAACCAACAATTGGTCATGTTAGATAGTGCTCAAATTGAACAAGTACTTATTAACCTTGTTAAAAATGCTATAGAAGCGGTAAAGTCACATAGTGAACAACAGATGAGATTGGTGGATAATTATGATATTAAAAATCAAATATCGTTAACGGTGGGCCAAAACAAAACACAACAACTCTATGTTGAAATTGCTGACAATGGCGCAGGTATTGGTGAACATGTAAGAGAGATGATTTTTGTGCCTTTTTTTACCACTAAACAGCGAGGTTCAGGCATTGGTTTGAGCCTTTCACGACAGATTATGATCAATCATGGTGGAGATTTAGTTTATCTCACTCGTGAGCAAGGTGCTTGTTTCAGATGTATATTTGGCTAGAACAGTTTTCTGCAGTTCAGCAAGCGAATACTTGTGCTTACGCTAAAGTTGCGAAAGCAGCAGAATTGAAACAATTTATTGCATAAAAAAAGCATCAGGCTTTGTGGAACTCTTCATAAAAATACGGTGGGTGTAATCGTCTTACAGATGTAGCACCCGCTTAATCGGATAAATGCCCCTACTTCTATTTATTATTAATCACTCATTAAAGAACAACACTTAGCGGCTTGTCTTTAATGAGTGAAACCAACTGATTAATTTTCCTTTTGTGCTTTAGCTTCAGTTAAAAGACGCTTAGCTTGAGCTGAGTCTGGAAAATGCTCAATGATAAAGTTAAACAATTCAACAGCGTTTTCTGATTGCCGACTCCAAAGTTGTTGTTGTGCAACAGATATCAGCGCAGCTTCTTCTACAACATAAAGAGACTTATTTTCACGGTAAGTCTTAATAGACTCGCCCAACTCACCGTTCACTAATCCTTTAGTGAATAAAAAGCTTATAGGTAGTTTAGTTTTATCGTTTTTTACATTGTACAATATTTTAGCAATATCAAGGGTTAATCTGAATTTCTCTGTTGAATTTATGGCGTTATTACTCAAAATGATAATCGTATGTTTCTGGTCAACAAACCGTGTCATTACGCTACTAAAGCCAAGTAATTCACCATTGGTTATAGTGCTGTTAGGTTCGATACCACTATAACCAAGCGGAAATTTTTGTACATAAAAGCCAAAATTTTCTCTAGGACCAAATAAAAACTTTTTACTTTCGGCGTTTAAAAAATCAGCACCGTAAAGCGCTTGATCCCATTTAAACAAATCCTGCACGGTTGAATACATGGCTGAGCCTGCGCCAAACACTTTTAAGTTTATGTAGCTTTGATTCTTATATCCGCCACTCTTTGCCACTCGGTAACCACTTGCTCGAAGACTTAGTACGCTTGAGTGATGGGCAATACCCGTATCCATAAGATTTAAGGGCGTAAGGAGCTGTTGTTGTAAAACTTGCTCATAGGTTTGACCGGTGGCTGATTCAATGATCAACCCTAGCAAGAAATAACCTAAGTTTGTGTAACGTGCCTCAGCCCCTGGTTCGAAAAGTAAATCTTGCTTACCAATGACATCTGCAAATTCTTTATTACTCACTTGGCCGCTAAATTTTCCAGTAAACCAACCTGGAATAATGAAGGCTCGAGGAAGTCCCGTACGATGACTTAATATATGAGCGATGGTGATTTTTTCACCTTTTTTCTGGTCAAATTCTGGTAAATGTTGGCTAATGGTGTCATCTAATGAAAGCTTATCTTGTTCGACGAGCTTCAAGATTAACGCCGCCGTAAAACTTTTAGTCATGGATGCAATTTGGAATTTTACTTGTGGTGTATTCGATAATTTCCATTCGCGGTTGGCCAAACCATGTCCTTGTTGATAAATCACTTTACCGTTTTTAGCCACCAGTACCGCGCCACTAAAAACATGATGGCTAACATACGGTTTAATGACAGCTTCAATTTCATTAATAAGTGAATCTGCATAAACAGAACCGGGCAAAAATAACGATAACATAACGAGTGTTGCGCTCAAGCCAGCTCTTAATACAGGGAGGACATTTTTGATGATTGGTGATTTCATATTAAATTTTTCTACGTGGTTTGTAATGTTGAGTGATAATAAGCATGCGGTGATAACTTTACCTCACAGAATACTAATATTATTCTAATGAAATAATATTAGTATAAATATCAGCTAACTATAAGTGTAGGTGATAGTATGAATATGATTTCAATTAGATAATTAGGCTAAACATTGCGGCGTATAATTATTTTATCTAGACCTTAAATAAGTTATTTTGAGGTTATTACCTTTAACTGCTCATAATAATTTATTACTATTGTTTTGAATTCTTCCTCGTGCTTTATGTTAAATAAAAATGGGTTGTCTTCGAGTCTCCACCAATTTAAATTAAAATCTGAGACCCAACCCGCTTTGAGTGACAACGCTAATGATGTAAGTGATTTTTCTTTATCACCCAAAATTGCATAAATCATTGCATGCTCCATATGATTATTAGCATTGATATTTTCTGTATTTAAAATACTATTTTCCGCTTTTATAAGTAACGGCTTAGCCATATTAAGTTGATTGTTTTCTATGAGTAACGCAGCATGTAATAATTGATATGCTGACATATCGAAACCTTTGGCTATAACTTCTTGCTCTAATAATGTCAGTGCAGTTTCATTTTTTCCCGTCATCCAATAAGCTAATGATAACGATAGAGTAAACTGTAAGTTTTGTGGAAAAATTTCATGGCGCCTCTTTAAATATCTTAAACTCTGCGTGAAATTTCGTTTTGCCCCCTCCACTGCCGCTAAGGTATATAAAGTAAAAAAATCGCTTACCTTTGTTACATCTCGTTTCGCCATAACGACATTGGCCTTTTTAAAGAGCCCTAAGTTTAAATAAAAAAGTGTTAAATGATTCTGTTGGTATGTATGATTTAATTGTTTTGGCGTGTTTTCATACCATTGATGCATTGTTTTCAAGGTTCGTATTGATAATGCACCTTGGCTAACTATTCTAATGGGGTTGTTATAATCGTAACTGCTTAATTCATGGTAGCTATTAAAATATTTTGCCGCTTTTTCAAGTGACATATTGACCATATAAGAGTTTGCGAGTTTTCGGTGCATCTCGGCGCACGTGGGGCAGTTATCAATCGCTATTTTTTGTTGTTCAATGGCTTTATTGATTTTCCCCTTTTTAAAGAGAAAGTCTGCAAAGACCATTCTTGTACTCACCAAAACATTAATCGTATTTTGATTAAGCGTTTCAAATGCTTGCTCAACAGCATTAGATTTACTGTTTGGAGTTTTTATTTCATTTATATAAGTCGTTAAAAACTGGTTATTAGCTTTTTCGCTAGCTAGCACGGTTTTCCTGTAAAATAATTGCTTTTCATTTGGTATCAAGGACATCAATTCGATATTCAAATAAGCGATTTCTGTATATGCCTGAATATAGTTTGGGTTAAGCGCAACAAGCTTTTGATAATAATCAATGGCGATCAATTTATTTTCTTTACCACCTTTAAATTGATGAAAGTTAGCCAAAGAAAGAAATTGTTTCGCTAACTGGGATAATGATTCAGATGTAGAATCAGCTTCGGCGTTAGAGATTACCTGTGTCGTCGAGATATTATTATAATAATTCAAACGACTAAAGAGTATGACCAGTAGAGCGATAAAAATAAGCCCTAGCACTTTTGTACGCGGCCTAATAACAAAAGAATTTATCTGGGGATTTTCAGGTTCAGAAGTGTTGTTATTTTTAAATGAAATTTCATCATTATCGACGGTAACGTCTGCTATTAATCGATATCCTTTTTTTGAAATGGTTTCTATATAATTAGGTTTAGAAGCTACATCACCCAACGACTTTCGTAATTGGCCAATAATATTGTAAAAAGAATTATCACCGACAACTTCATTTGGCCAAATAGCGTTATTAAGCTCATCAAAGGTGATCACTTGCTTAGGGCGTTCAATAAAATACTCTAGGGCTGTCATAACTTTAGGTAAAAGCGTTACTTGTTTCTCAGCTGAAATGAGTAAGTTTTCATCGCTAAGTACTTTCCATTCGCCTAATATAATTATATTTTTATCTTTTTTATCTGTTTTATTATTCATGAATATCAATGTATTAAGGGATTTAAGAAAAGCATTAGAATATTTTAAGATGTTTTTTATTGATTAAGCATAACATAGTTATCGTAAATTTTAATAAGTGAAATACAACTCAAAATATAATGTTCACTTGTTGTCCACGCCCATTATTTAAATAAAATATTAGGAAAATTAATGCGTAAATTATCATGCTTTATTTTTATGTTTTTATCATATTCAACACTCGCGCAAAATGAGCTTCTGATTGAGAATGTCACTATTATATCCCCTAATTTGATAAGCCCACAACAGCATATGAATGTGCTTATTGTAGATGGACGAATCAAACAGATTACCGCCAATAAAATCAAGACAAAGGCAAAGAAAATAGCAGGTAAAGGAAAATATTTATTGCCCGGTATTATGGATAGCCATGCACATGTTTCATCAATTCCTGGCATGGGTTTTGGGGCTGAGCCTATTGCCATGAAAAATCCTGCATTGACCAAACTCTATTTTAAACAGCAACCTCGAAGTTTTTTATATTATGGTGTGACTCAAATACTTGATCCTAATCCAGGACTCAACAGTCACCATTTTACTTCAGAGAAAGTTCATCCTCAATACTTTCATTGTGAAGTTATCACCTCGAAGAACACCTTTCCTTATGTAGAAAAAACCGATGAGATATCTCGTTCTATATACACATATTTAGTGAATGAAAAAGCGGGAATAAATGAAGTAAATTCACCTGAAGCAATTGTTTCAAGAATATCAAAATCAGGCGCTTCTTGTATAAAACTTTATTTTGAAGATGGCTACGGCAATGCAAGCCAATGGCAATTACTTTCAAGCCAAACACTTAATCGCATTAAAGTTTCTGCAGACAAAATGGGACTAACAATTTTAGCTCATGCTAATGCATTCGATATGCAAAAGTTAGCGTTGAATGCAGGGGTAGATATTATTGCTCACGGGTTGTGGAACTGGGGGGAATACAATCGTTCAGCGGATATTCCTAAAATGATTACTGGCGTGTTAGATACTATTATTGATAAAAAAATTGGCTATATGCCAACACAAAGAGTTATCGCTGGCTTGGGAGAACTTATGCTATCCGATATTCAAAATTTATCACAATTTAAGAAAGTAACACCTAAAGCAGTTTTAGATTGGTATAAAACACCTGAGGCACAATGGTTTAAAAATGAGCTTCGTATCGGATTTGATGGCATGCCTGACCAGTCGATCGCTGAAATGTTTATTTATAATCGAGTAGGCAAAGGAAGTAAAGTAGTGAACTACCTTAATAAGGCTAAACACCCTATTCTGCTCGCATCGGATTTTCCAGGCAGCCCAAGTTATGCTAACCAACCGGGGTTAACAACTTTTCAAGAAATGAAAGCAATGGCTGCAGCAGGGCTTACCTTAGAAGAGGTTTTAGCGGCATCAACCATTAATAATGCCAAACAATTCAATATTCAAAACGATTATGGCTCTGTTGAAGTGGGCAAAGTGGCTAATCTCCTTTTACTAGATAGTAGCCCTTTAGTTTCTATAGAAGCATGGGACACGATTCAATTCGTTATTCTAAATGGAGAGTTAATCAACAGAGATGATTTAGCGGTTCAACAATAACGAGGTAAAAATAAATTTTAGCCTACGTTATATATTTGATAACCTTGATGGGAAACTAAATAACTTATAACAATCTCTGCTAACTTTTTTTGAATAAAGTTGCTATATTTTTATTAAAATTTATAGCCAATATTTAAAGTTACAGAGGTTGATGTTTCTGTTTTTCCTGAATCAGCAAAAAAACCACCGGTATCTTCACGAGTAAAACCAAGACCGGTACCAATGACAAAGCCCTTTTTTGTGAAACCTTCAAAGTGATAATCATAGGTTGCATAAAGAAATCCATCTTCGCTCTGAAACTCTTCTCTTCCAATGACAAAACCATAAGCGTGTTTTGAATTTTTACTGAAAGTTGTTTGGAATCCGGCTGCTGCTCCTATAACCCCCAAAGAGGCATAATACTTAGTACTTTCGGTTTTATATGAAAGCTGCGCCCCTAAAACCCCACCATATTGATGACCAATACCGAAAGTTGTTTCGTATTCCCCCGCCGATGTTAGTGATGAAGCGAATGAAGTAACAAAAAAGAGAGCAATAATAGTTGATTTCATGAAAATCCTTTTTAAAATATGATGTTAAAAGTTAACTTTTAGCATATATCAGTATGCTATTGATATGTTTCATTCAGAATAAACATATGCAATTAAAAAATTGCATTTTACACAGTTAAAATACATTTAATACACTTTATTAACATAAAAAGTCAAATAAACTGTATATCATTCAGTTATCAGCTCATTTTCCTTAACATACTTATTGGTACAATCCTTAATATCCAATGTAAAAATGACCAAGGCCAATAGGGTACAAAGCTATTCGCCTGCTCTTTATCTATTGCTTTTACGAGTGCTTTACATCCTGTTTCAAGATCAACAATAAAAGGGACTTTTTCAACTGTCTCGTTTATCTCACTACGAATAAAACCTGGATGAATACAGGTCACTTTAATGGGTGTATTCATCACATCAATGCGTATGCCCTCACTCAGCGATGTAATAGCCGCTTTAGTTGCCGCGTATACGGTCATAGCTCGTCTAAAACCACGAACAGCACTGATTGATGAGATAGTGACAAGGTGACCGCTGTTTTGGTCTCTAAAAATTTCCATTGCGGCTTCAGCTTGTGCAATTGCAGCAATAAAATTTGTTTCAGCCGTTTGTTTGTTCGCATGGAAATACCCGGTACCAATAGAAGCGCCCTTACCCATGCCTGCGTTAATGATAACGCGGTCTAAACTTCCTAATTCAAATCTAAATTGTTTAAAAACATCAAATACCGCAGGATGATCATTAACATCAAGTGATTTGATGATAACGGTAATACTAGGATTTATTTGCTCTAATTCGGTTTTAAGGATTTCAAGGTTCTCTAGGCGGCGTGCACACAACGCTAGGTTTCGACCTTGTTTAGCGAATTGAATTGCCATGCCTTTTCCTAGTCCAGAACTTGCACCAGTAATTAAAATATTTTTTCTAATCATATTGTTGTCCATATTTATCGATATGTTTTCTTAAGTCTATTTTTTACGATACATGAAACCATTCTACACTTGTTTATTAATTGGGAATTTTGCTAATTCCACTCTTTATTCCTAAAGTTAAATGTATGGACATTACATTTGAAAATATCCAATTCAAGGACCGAATGTGAAACTTATTAACCAATTGATGAAAGATACATCCAATCAGTTTACTTGCAATATATTAAATTCGGGAGTGGAATGCGGCATCAGTAAAGATATTACCGATCAAGAAGGGAAACGAGTATTTTTAAAAGCCGGAACTGAAATTACCGATAAAATTAGGTTGAAATTAGATAAGTTAAAGCAAAAAGGTGTTATTGGACATGAAGATGTAATTTCTATTACTGAATCAGATACTAATCAAAACTTAATAGGACCTATTCTAGATCTCGCGAAAAAAAATCCAGTATTAAAAACCTTTGAATTAAAAGAAACTCTTGCAACTATCTCTGACTTTATAAGCAACGATTATATTCCTAAAAAAATTATTGACCACTTAAGTGTATTCTCGCATTTAAACCCACCAGCCTTTGAAAATACATTATTAAATTTAGTATTCGGTACCCATATAGGCAAGGCAAACAATTACTCTGCTGATGAATTAAACGAGCTCATCTCAGTGTTATTTTTCGAAAACATTGGCTACGCACGATTACACCCGAATATGAAAAATGCAAAATTAGTTCATCCAATTTTAAGTAAAGAAATTGTAGCAATTGCAGGACTAGAAAATAAACTAGTATTAGAGTCAATAGAGCAACATGAAGAAAAATTAGATGGTTCAGGATATCCCAATAAATTAACAAAAATTCATGAGTATGCACAAATTTCACAAATAGCTAACCAATATTCTCAACTCACTCGGCATAGTAAAAATATTCAAACAGCCATTGGAGAGCTATATTTATTAGGGCAAGGATTTGACTTTAGAACCAGTCAAAAAACAGCCCCTATCTTTTCTTCTCAATTACAGAAGCCATTACTTGTGATCATGCAAGAAAGTATACAAACAGAAACGCATCAACAAGCATACGGCAATCACTTATACGACCAACTAACTAAAGTAATTAGATGGACCAATACCTTTAGTGGCACAGATACTGAAATGAACTGTATTCAAGCTAAACTTAGAAGCACATTATGGGTATCAGAAACGTCACAAAAACCATTTCATATTAATCGAGAAGATCTTAAAGACCATAAAATTTGTTGTATGTTTATTAATGATGCTCGCAAACTGGTGCTTCAAATATCTCAATTTGCCAACTACTTTAATCAAATTCTTCATTGTCCAATAAAAATTGACAATATTTCCACAAATAGAGAATATTTTTTAAAATTAGTAAACCCTATTACTTAACAATCCTGAGTCTTAATTATCTTGATAGTGTTTTTCAATAAACCGAGAAAATATTAGATGTTTTGGTTATGTGCAGAGGGTGGGATTCTTCATTAAATGACAATTTATCAATAATTTTATGGGTGGTAGCACATGCCATATTTACTTTATGATAAATAAAAATGAGGTTGCTAACTACTTTTCAGCAGAAAAATTAGCATGCATAAAGTTGAGTTTGAATGACTTATCCTCTGAACGTTTATGGCGATATACGGTAGAACGATTTTAGTCGCCGTCTAAAAAAACGGCGGCTAAAATAGCTAACTAAAACAACAAAAAACTCTCTTGTTTCTCTTTAAAATAGATGACTCTGAGTAAACTCAGAAACACCATATTTTTGTTTTAGCTATTCAACTTCTTCATATTCATAATGGAATACACGTACTACGTTACCCTGTGGAGTAGTGAGTTCAATTGTAGTAGATCTAGGCGTTATTTTTTGCGCTTCAAAAACTTCTTCTGTTGGAATACATTCGTCATTTAGGGTTAATTCTTTAATTAATTTAATTTTCATTTCAGGCTTCTATTTGAAAGGTTACAGGGAAGTAATAAGCACTAATATCATCATTACATTATATAAATGATAACATTAATTAACTAAATATATCATATCACAATTTAATGCAAGGAGTTGACTACTACAAATAAAGGTTAATTTTCAAGACGTCCAATTAGAAGGAGCCGACTAATGCCTAAATTTTGTTCTTACAACTTAATAAAATATAAATGCAAGTTCCTTGATCCTGCTCAAAATTGAATTGATTTGCACCACCTGATTATAAACTATGATAAATATCACAATATCAAGCAAAAGATCCGTCGATAATGGTGTATGATCCCCATCACTTGCTAAAACATCAAATCAACATTAGTGGCTTCATGAATTATATCCCCTTAAATGATCTTAAAAATGCTTGGATCTTCAGACATAAAAGCTTACCCATAAATGATAAAGATAAAACAAAAATAAAACCAATGACGCAAGCACGCGCACAGGTCGTTTGGGATACTTTTATTAGTCGTCAAGTTGACCACCCCGATTTTTTTAAAAAAGGTGATTGGCCTTTTGAAGAAGCAACATGGCAAAATACGGTTGCATGGGAAAATATTTGGGACAGTGAACAAGCCGAATTACCCGAAGAAGTTATTACTCATTTAACGTGGGACAATAATACCGTTGTTTATTTTTGTAGTGCTAAAAACAATGTGATTGAAACAACCTGGGCTGTTTTTCAACGTTGTTGGAAGAATTTTTTATTTATGGATGATGGACCACTTCTCATCGGCAAAAAGCGTAAAGAAGCAGTACAATTTCTCTCTAATGGACAATGTAAACTTGGCTTTAAAAAGTAAAAAAATTTGAAAAAAGGCTTAGCTCTCAATCTTATCAGGTTCATTAATATCATCTTCACCTGACAATAAAATAGCAAACCAACGACCTTCTTCTGAGTTTTCTAAGCCAATTTTAATAATCATCGTTAGTGGTACTGACAATAACATACCCACTGTGCCTAATAACCATCCCCAAAAGATTAAAGAGAGAAAAATAACTAGGGTTGAGAGCCCTAACCCTTTACCTAAATAACGCGGTTCTATGATGCTTCCCATGACTATATTAATAATGAAATAACCTAAACCTATAAGACCTGCCTCAGGTACTCCTAGCTGTAATACCGCTAATGACATAGGAGGGACAGCAGCTATAATAGAGCCAATATTGGGAATATAATTAAGCAGAAAAGCAAGCACGCCCCACAGTAAATAGAACTCCAAACCAAATGCCCAGAGCATGAGTGAAACGATCACACCTGTCGCAATACTCACTAACGTTTTTATGGCCAAATAATTATTTACAGAGACAAGAAAACGATCAATTTGCTTTAAACGCATATCTGGATCCGCTAATGCAAAATGTAGTTTTTTAGGTAACGTCGATGCTTCAAAAAGCATAAAAATGACGGTAAGAATAATAAGAAACAAATTAGCCATCACACTGCCTAATCCACTTAACATATCAGCGGCTAATCCCATTGCAGCAGCGGGGTCAAAATACTCAATGAGCAAAGCTGAAGATATAATAATATTCTTTTCTGCAAGTCGCTCGGTTAACCAAACAAATTGATCCTTTAATTGTTCACGATATTCAGGCAGTAATAGCGAAAGTTCGGTCAGGGATTTTCCAACTAAACCGGCAAGTGAAAGAGCAATGACAACAAATAAGGCTATCACGAGCAGCACAGCTAACACTTTGGGTATTTTATAACGACTTGCCCGTGCAATAATCGGGTTACAAATAATAGCAATAAAAACAGAAAGTAAAAATGGAACTAGAATATTAGCTGCCGTTTTAATACCTGCAAAAACAACAAAAAGTGCAGCGGTTACAATCAAAATTTTTGCTGCACCACTTGATTTTTCTATTAATCCCATAGTGTTAACTTGTCTTTGTTATCCTTAATTTGACAACAACTATAACGGAAATTTAAATTGAGTGTCGATAAACTTAAACTATAATTTTCTGATGAAAAATTCACCTCTGACATTGTTTTGTGTTTCAGAGGTGAAAATTTAAAGCATTGTTAGCACCTATTACATTGTTCGTCTAATCAATGTAACACTTGATAATTTCAATAATCGCCAACAACTCAGCATTCCCATAAGCCCTACGAAACCAGCGCCCGCAAAGATACCAATGAGCCAATAACTGAAATGGAAGCTTGCTGACATATCGAAAACCTGAGTTTGTAAGAAAAATACGGCAATTTCCATCGCAATACTTGCCATTAAACCCGCGACAGCGCCAAGAGCAATGAACTCAAACAACACACTATTCCTTAATAATGATCCTTTAGCGCCTAAGGTGCGCAATATCGCGAGTTCACGCTCTCGTTCTTCCATACTGGCTTGAACTTGAGCTACCAAGACTAAACTTCCCGCTAGCACAACTAAAACGAGGATCAGTTCAATCGCTATCGATACTTGTTCAATCATTTTAGTTAGCTGCTTCATCAGTGAGCCAAAATCCATAATTGATACAGTAGGGTATTGACTTAAGAATCGATAAACCTGATTTTTATTTTCTTCTGGTACCATCCAAGCAGAAATCGAAGTTGTGTCTATACCTTTTACCGCAGCTTCATTAAAAATCATAATGAAATTTAATTGCCTACTTTTCCAGTTAACTTCACGAAGACTGGTAACAGGTACAGTAAACTCATCTGTTCCTAACGTAAAAGTTAGTTCATCACCCAATTTTATTTCTAAGCGTTCAGCGACACCACTTTCCATAGATACTTGCGGTGAAACATCACTCTCTTCCCACCATTTTCCTTCGATAATTTCGTTGGCCATGGGTAGTTGCGCCTGCCATGTTAAGCTTAACTCTCGACCAGCCCCCTTACGTTCTTTTGGCTTTTCCTTATCATCTTGTTTAGCTTCATTTTCAGTTGATGATCCCTTTATACTTTCATCTTTTTCGTTATCACTTTTATCAACGTCATCATCATCGTCAAAACTGACTGTCTTTTCACCGTTGATAGCGGATAAACGACCTCTAAAGATAGGATAAAATCCTTGGTTATCGATACCCAACTCATTAACAAAATCTTGAAGTGGTGCAACTTCTTCATTGGCAATATTAAGTAAGTAATGATTAGGCGTGTTTTCAGGAAACTGGGCTTGCCATTCATCGACAATTGAACTTTTCATTACCGTTATTAATAGTAATAATTGAATTGCGATAGTAAAACTGACTAATTGCACACTGTTTTCATTTGCACGACGCTTTAAGTTTGCCAAGGCCAAATGCCAAGCTTTACCTGCTTTAGCGCCAGCACTTCGCCCTGCTCCCATGATCAATCGCCCAAGCAGTAATAAAACACCTGATACCACTATGCCTCCAAGCAATAATGATGAGCTCATTATTAAGTCTCGACTAAATAACATCAGTAACGCGAAAAGTGCAAACAATGGAATGAGTTGATGCCAACCAAAACTTGGTAACACATTTTGCTTAAAACCTCGAATAACATCGAGTGGTTTGGTTGAAATCAATTCAGTGATGGGATGAACAGCAAATGCAACAGAACAAAGTAAACCTGTTATTACCGCTGTTATAACAGGTTTAAACGTTATCTGGCTCTCGTCTAATGACAAATAACTCTCAATAGCACTAACACCTGCAAGCATCAATAAATAGCCAACAACAAGCCCTACGATGATACTGATCAAACTTAATAAGCCCCAGTGAAGCATATATAATTTTTTAACGTGTGATTTAGAAGCCCCTAACGCTTTAAATACCGCAACCATAGGTTGATGACGTTGTCCGTATCTTCTACTTGCCACTGCAACAGCGACTGCGGCTAGCACGATACCTAACATACTTGCTAAAGATAAAAATTTCTCTGAGCTGTCTAATACCTTTGATAAACGATTTTGGGCAGACTTCACTGAATACCAATTTTGAGATTCGTTAAGTTGTGGTTTTATCCATGTTTCAAATTCTTCAATATCATCTCGTTCACCTGCAAACAAATATTGATGATATACACGACTACCAGGTTTTATTAACTCAGTCTTTTCTATATCTTTGATATTGAGAAATATTGAAGGTCCGGCAACGAACATTCGGTATGAACGATCAGGTATTTCAACAATAACGCCAGCAATAGTTAAGGGTAAAACGCCGACCTCTATCGTGCCGCCAATTTTAACATCCAAACGACTGAGTATGCTTTCTTCGACATAGGCAGTACCTTGTTTTGGAGCACCAACAGACGTCGCCACTTTTTGGTCTAGTGACATTTTCACCAGAAATTCACCACGTAAAGGATACGCTTCAGAGATGATATCAAGTTCAGATAACAACATGTTATCACCTGAAAAAACCATCGAATCTAAGAGGATTTTAGTAGCGACCTTGAGTGACAAACTTTCACTTTTATCAAGGTATTCAGTGGGTATTTCTCTGCTAGACCCTAATACTCGATCCGCAGCAATGGTATTTGCACTGTTACTGATAATAGCTTGTTTAATTTGTTCCGAAAAACCGGTCAGCGAAAACACAGTTCCTACAGCAAGTACTATCGCTAAAAAGATTATTGTTAATTCACCACGACGAAATTCATGATGTAATAATCGTAAGGATTGCTTAAACCATGCTTTAGAAGGCTTTACTATTAATTCACTCATGCTTAACCTACTTTCATGTCAGCTGAAAGTTCTTCTACATTAACATTATCTAAACGAGCTTCATGGAGAACACCACTGTCCATTTCAACTTGGCGTTGACAACGCTTAGCGAGTTTAGGATCGTGTGTAACCAGCACTAATGTCGTGCCATGTTTTTCATTCAGCTGAAATAATAAATCCGCAATGTGAATACCCGTTTTAGTGTCTAAGTTTCCAGTAGGTTCATCAGCAAACAATACATCTGGCTTAGTAATAAAAGCACGAGCAATAGCGACTCGTTGCTGTTCACCACCCGATAATTGAGAGGGGTAATGCTCAGCTCTTTCAGCAAGCCCAACAGAAGCGAGTAATGCTAACCCTTGCTCTTTAGCATCCGGTAAATTGGCTAATTCAGCAGGTAACATGACATTTTCAAGCGCGGTTAAACTGCTAATCAACAAAAATTGCTGAAAGATAAAACCAACGTGATTCGCACGAACTTGGCTACGCTGCTCTTCATTAAACTGGTGTAATGGGTGGTTTTTAAGATAAACTTCACCTGATGTAGGTAAATCTAAGCCAGCTAAAATAGATAACAAGGTTGTTTTACCTGAACCTGATGAACCCACTATTGCTAATGTTTCACCTGTATTCACCGTTAAGTGAACAGGTTGAAGTAGCTCGAGAGTTTTCTCATCTAACTGTACAGATTTAGTTAACGCACTTACTTTTAATATGGCTTCGGAATTTGACTTCATGAATAAACATCCCATTTATATTTATATATTTTTAAGCTTTATCGCTTTAGCTTTTACATCTTCTTCGACGTTGGCGAACAGTTCTGCCAAGCATTCTATTTTACTACTAGGTGATAGTGTTAGTGCAAGTTATAGAATGAAACAAAAACAAGGCTGGGTTCATTTATTAAATAAACAATTAATATCGCAAAAAAGTGCTTATAAGATCACGAATGCTAGCATTAGTGGTGAGACTACAACAGGCGGTTTATCTAGGCTACCGGGAATATTAGCAAAAGAAAAGGTCGACCATTTAGTGATTGAACTTGGAGGTAATGACGGCCTTAGAGGGTATTCTCCTAAGAAGATTAAAAATAATTTGTTACAAATGATAAAGCTCGCACAAGCGAAGAATATTCCCGTTACACTTTATAAAATTAAAATCACGCCAAATTATGGGCCTCGTTATAACAAAATGTTTGAACAAGTTTTCATTGATGTGGCCACTGAGACGAAAAGTAACTTGCTAGAATTTTTTGTTGAACCCTTGGTAACTGACTTAACATTGATGCAAAAAGACGGCATTCATCCAAACATTAAAGCTCAACCGATTATTGCTAATTTTGTAGCAAAACAGTTTCAGGGGATCATGGGCCAATAGTATGGACTTTATATGGATATTATTTGCTTTCGTCTGTGGCATGGCTGCAAAATCGATTTCATTGCCGCCTTCAATCGGCTATTTGTTCGCAGGATTTTTATTGCACTTTTTAGGGTTTCAAGCTGACGATAGTATCAATACATTGGCAAACTTAGGAATAACATTGATGTTATTTACTATAGGTTTAAAGCTTAATGTTAAAGATCTATTGAAAAAGGAAGTTTGGCTAGGTAGTTTGTCACACAGTATTACTTGGGTTTTATTAGGGGCTTTATTACTGAAATTATTCGCAATTGCGGCTATTGGTTATTTTGCAGATTTATCTCTTTACACTATTGGTTTGATCATTTTCGCACTAAGTTTTAGCAGTACTGTTTGTGTTGTTAAGCTTATGGAAGACCATGGTGAATTGCGTACTCGTCACGGTAAATTAGCCGTAGGCGTATTAGTGATTCAAGATATTGTTGCTGTTATATTCTTAGTGGCTGCAACGGGTAAATCACCAACTTTATGGGCTTTACTACTGTTAAGTGCCTTTTTTATTAAACCATTGATAAATAAACTTATAAACCAAGTGGGCCATGGTGAGCTTATTCCGCTAACGGGATTTTTTTTGGCTTTTGGTGCTTACGAACTTTTCGAGTTAGTTAGCATTAAAGGTGACCTCGGCGCACTTTTAGTTGGCATGTATTTAGCTTCACACAGTAAAGCGAGTGAAATAAATAAGTCATTGATGGGCTTTAAAGATCTCTTTCTTATTGGTTTTTTCTTGTCTATAGGTTTCACGGCATTACCAACGTGGGAAATGTTTGCGATGGCAAGTCTGTTAACGCTGTTAATTCCCGTCAAATTTTGTTTATTCTTTTTCCTGTTCACACAATTCAAACTACGAGGGAGAACCTCTTACTTAACCGCTTTAGCATTAAGCAACTTTAGTGAATTTGGTTTAATCATCGCTTCTTTATCCACAAAAAATGAGTGGTTAAGTAACGATTGGCTCGTTATTTTATCGTTGGCTGTTTCTTTATCCTTCATTATCACAAATATTACATATAACTTTGCCCATGAATTCTTTACTAAATATAAGTCTTTCATTTGCAAATTCGAAAACGAAAATAAGCTGAGTGAAGATAGCTTCACGCAACCTTGCGATGCACCGATCGTGGTTATTGGCATGGGTCGAGTTGGTATGGGTGCTTACAAAGCTCTAAACAGCCAAGCTAAAGGACAGGTTTGGGGTTTAGATGCAGACCAAGATAAAATAGCTTGGTTGAACGATAATGATGTACAAGCATATTGTGGTGATGCTGAAGATATAGACTTTTGGGAAAAGTTAAAAATAGAAAAACTTGAATTAATCTTACTCGCTCTGCCTAAAGTTCAAGACATAAAAAATATAACACTGCAATTGAGACATGCCAATTACCAAGGAAAGATTGCCGCTATCGCTCGATTTGATGATGAAAGAAGGGAAATTGAAACTTACGGTGTCGATAAAGTATTTAACTTCTATAACGAAGCGGGTGTCGGTTTTGCTGAAGAAAGCTTAGCGATGATGAAAAACTAACCTGACAAGTCATCACAAAGCCCTCACTTGAATAAAGTTAACTTATTTAGCTGAGGGGTCTAACTTCTCTATTAACATCATAACAAAGCATTAGCGTGAGCCACAATCGATAATATCATCCCAGTGGCTACTACAACCCTTTGACTCCAACGTCACATTAATACGCATAAAAACACGCTCAACAATCAGGCATAAAAAAACCGACATAAGTCGGTTTTTTTATATCACTTATAGCACTATTTTTTAAATAAACTCGTTACAAAAAAATAAGTGGCATCCCTAAGGGGATTCGAACCCCTGTTACCGCCGTGAAAGGGCGGTGTCCTAGGCCTCTAGACGATAGGGACACTAAAACTATTAAATAAATAAACATTGAATAAACAACGTTCAAATACTTTAGAAAAGCATCGGACAAGGTTCTCACCTTGTTTTTATGAGTAAAGTTAAACTTCACATCAAAGGAAACAACAAGACCTAGTTTGTTATACCCTGTTTACTTATTTTAACTTTTTCAATAAAGAAAACAAAAAAATAAGTGGCATCCCTAAGGGGATTCGAACCCCTGTTACCGCCGTGAAAGGGCGGTGTCCTAGGCCTCTAGACGATAGGGACACAAATACTATCGTGAAAAGTAAACTTTTCTATTTTAAGTATAAAAACAACTTAAAACCAACTTTGCTCAAAAAAAATTAATTCATTCAAACAAATTAAAACTTGGTGGAGCTATGCGGGATCGAACCGCAGACCTCTTCGCTGCCAGCGAAGCGCTCTCCCAGCTGAGCTATAGCCCCGCTTACAAATTAATAACATGGCCTAATATGCTATAAATTCATTGCCAAACAAATGATTAATCACTCGTTGAAAGCGAGGCGCATTCTAAGCACCCGACCTAAAACTGTCAACCCTTATTTTAGATAAGAAGTGATTTTTTTCAAAGTTTTTATTTAAGTGTTTACTTAAGCGCCAAGTTGACTAAATTTTGTTTAATCAGTGATTTATCAAACGCCACTTTTCATTAAACCATTTTTATGCAATTGCCGATGTTGCTAATGCTAAAGGATTATTTATTAATTAAACATTATTTCTATTACTGTACGCTTACCAACATATATACCAGCTCAATGAAATTAAGATTTATGGTTTATTTATGACAAAATTGGGAGTAAAGTTGTACTAATGATCTGTTTATAAGAATTTTTAATGCAGCTAGAAAAGCTAAATGTTGTAGCTATTGGTGGAGGACACGGTTTAGGCCGAGTGCTATCTACCCTTTCTTTTCTACAAAAAAAGTTAACTGGTATCGTGACCACTACTGATAATGGTGGTTCTACGGGACGATTACGTAAACGAAGCAGTTCTATTGCTTGGGGTGATCTCCGTAATTGTTTAACATTATTGGTTGATAAAGACTCTGTAGGCAGTCAATTATTTAATTTCAGATTTGATGGTCAAGATGAACTTGGAGGTCATAACTTAGGTAATCTTATCTTATATGCTCTGGTTCAATTACAATCTCGACCACTTGATTCAATAAATCTTGTTAGGCGTTTATTAGGCGTTAGAACCCCCTTATACCCGATGTCTGAAACACCTACCGATTTAATGGCTTTTTATCCGAAAGGACGTTGTAAAGTCGGTGAGTTATCTGTTGATAAAATGCCAATAATGCCAGAAAAATTATTATTAGCACCTTTGGTTAAAACGTTACCATTGTGCATTGATGCAATAGCCTCTGCTGATTTGATTATTTTAGGCCCAGGAAGCTTTCTTACCAGCGTTATTCCTCCTCTTCTAGTGCGAGACATCACAAAAGCAATTCAAGCGAGTTCTGCTCATTGTGTGTTTATTGAGAACCTAGGTGCAGAAGAGAGCCCTGCCGCTGCGCTTTCTTTAGATGAAAAACTAAATTGGATAAAAGAGAATATTGGTTGTTTACCGATTGACAGTGTGATTTGTCATGATGAAAATGTTACATCAGCAATTTTGCCTGTTATCCATTGTGACCTTTCTAATGCTTCAGGTAGCTTATATCATGATAAAGAAAAACTGTTGAATGCATTAAAACTTTGTATAAGTAAAATAGGTAATCAACAAGTCATTTCGGCATAACGTTTATAACAAGATCAAAAAAACCGTAACATAATTTACTCATCTTACGGCTTTTAGCTTTTAGCTTTTAGCTCATAGAAGTATCGTCTTCGCTAATACGGCTAGCAACAGCACCTATTTGATTTTTATATTTTGCATCCTCGCGTTTGTTATAAGGACGTAAAGCACTTGAAGACATAGTTTCAAAATTTAATGCCGCTATTTTCATTTTAGGACGAAGCGCTAATGGTAGCTTGCCACTATTGTAAAATTCTAAAACAATTTGACCAGACCAACCTGGGTCGATTCTATGAGCCGTGACATGAACCATTAAACCTAAACGTGCTAATGATGAACGACCATCTAACCATCCCACGATGTTATCAGGTAAAGTAACAGACTCATAAGTAACGGCTAGTGCTAACTCACCTGGATGTAAAAAGAAAGCTTCACCATCTGGGATCACAATTTCATCACTCATAACTGAATCCATTGCTTTTTGCATTTCAGCTTTTGGACCGCTTAAGTCGATAAAGGGTGCCGTGTGATCTTGAAAAACTCGGAACTCATTTCCTAAACGAATATCAACACTTACACCTGAAATCATACTACTATCAGGTTGAGGTGTAATAATAATTTCACCATTTCTAAGTGATGTTTCTATATCTCTGTCGCACAATCTCATGTCAGTTCTTCTTACGTTAATGCTTTAAATTTAGGGAATTAGCAACGAAAACTAATCTTCAATCAATATACTTGCGGTATTGGGACTCCGTGCATCTAGTTGCAGATACAACTGAGCGGCAATATTTCGCGCTATTTTACGGTATTGCTGGCTAATGTTACTAGTGTTATCTGTTAATAATGGTGAAATGCCATTATCAGCATCTATTCGAATACTGACATCAAGCGGTAATTGCCCTAATAATTGAGTATTATATTTATGCGCAACACGTTGCCCTCCTCCTTCTCCAAACAAATGAGAGTGATGACCACAATTTTCACATTGGTGATAACTCATGTTTTCAATAATACCTAATACCGGCACTTTCACTTGCTCAAACATTGCTATGCCCTTTATTGCATCAGCGAGTGCTATGTCTTGCGGTGTTGTTATAACAACAGAAGCTGCAACAGGTACTTGTTGTGATAATGTCAATTGAATATCGCCAGTACCGGGTGGCATATCAACAATAAGATAATCAATGCCTTGCCAATCAGTTTCATTAAGTAGTTGGCTAAAAGCTCTACTTGCCATAGGACCACGCCAAACTGTCGCATCATTTTCATCAACTAAAAAACCAAGAGACATTGCACTTAAGCCATTAGCATCTATGGGGGTTAATAATTTACCATCTACCGAACTTGGCTTTTCGCCTTGCATACCAAGTAACGTAGGGACTGATGGACCATAAATATCCGCATCTAAAATAGCGACTGAACTTCCTTCGGCTATCAACGCGTAGGCAACATTGACCGCGGTAGTTGACTTCCCCACACCTCCTTTTCCAGAAGCAATGGCAATAATATTTTTTATACCGGTAATTTCGTGACTACGCACTGCACGTATATCGAAACTAATATCAAATCTAACCGTTTGTTCAAATTGCTTAGTAAGCCGTTCACTTAATAATTCAATTTCACCAAGACATGGGAAAGGTAATGTTAATTTAATAACTACGATCTTGCTTTTTTCTAAGGTAAATTCAGGACAAATATTTGGAAATAAAATCCCGTTGGGAAAATTGTCACTACGATAACTTTTTAAAGTATCAAGAAGCGCTTGTTGCGTATCACTAGAGACTGTTTTTGAGGAAAATATCTTTGAGAACATTTTAAAAGGCACTTTATCGCGTTTAAGCAATAATTATTGATGAAAAGTGACTACAAATTCTGTACCATTCCCCCCATAATTACCACCAATAAATGTAAACTTTCTATGTCGTTACCTAAGTCATCATCACAAGCTAAAAATAAACGCAAAATTCTTGTTACCTGTGCTTTACCCTATGCCAATGGATCTATCCATTTAGGTCATTTACTTGAACATATCCAAACGGATATATGGGTACGTTTCCAACGCATGCGTGGCCATGAAATTTATTTTGTTTGTGCTGACGATGCCCACGGCACACCTATCATGCTTAAAGCACAAGAATTAGGTGTTACGCCTGAAGAGATGATTAACGGCGTACGCGAAGAGCACATGGCCGATTTTGCTGACTTTCACATTAGTTTTGATAATTATCATTCAACGCATAGCCCAGAAAACGAAGCTTTTGCTCATGAAATTTATAATCGTTTACATGCAAAAGGTCATATTAAAACTAAAGTTATTTCTCAACTCTACGACCCAGAAAAAGGCATGTTTTTACCAGACCGTTTTGTCAAAGGCACTTGTCCTAAATGTAAAGCGGAAGATCAAAATGGTGATAGCTGTGATGAGTGTGGCGCAACTTACTCAACAACCGAAGTATTAAACCCACGTTCTGTTGTTTCTGGTGCCACGCCTATTTTCAAAGATTCTGAACACTACTTCTTTGATTTACCCGCTTTTAGCGACATGTTAGAAGAGTGGACACGTAGCGGTGCATTACAAGAAGAAATGGCAAATAAGCTTGCCGAATGGTTTGAGTCTGGTCTACAGCAATGGGATATCAGTCGTGACGCGCCTTATTTTGGCTTTGAAATACCGAACGCTCCGGGCAAGTACTTCTACGTTTGGTTAGACGCTCCTATTGGTTACATGGGCAGTTTCAAAAACTTATGTGATAAACAAGGTATTAACTTTGACGAATTCTGGCAGTTAGACTCAGAAGCCGAACTTTATCACTTTATTGGTAAAGACATTATTTACTTCCACAGTTTATTCTGGCCGGCAATGCTTGAAGGCGCAGGTTTTAGAAAACCTACCGCTGTTCACGCACATGGCTTTGTTACTGTTAATGGCGCGAAAATGTCTAAATCAAAAGGCACTTTTATTAAAGGTCGCACTTATTTAGAGCATTTGAACCCTGAATATTTACGTTATTATTATGCCGCAAAATTAACCCATAAAATTGATGATTTAGATTTGAACCTTGAAGACTTTGCTCAGCGAGTAAATTCTGATTTAGTCGGTAAAGTTGTCAATATTGCTTCACGTTGTGCCAGTTTTATTACCAAACGTTTCGACGGAATGTTATCTGCTAATGTTGACGACCAAGCACTTGCCGATGAAGTGATGGCGGCAGGCGATTCTATTGCTGCTCATTATGAATCCCGCGACTTTGCTCGTGGCATGCGTGAAATAATGGCTTTAGCTGATAAAGTTAATGAATACATTGCGATAAAAGAACCTTGGCAGTTAGTGAAAGATGAAACTAAGCAACAAGAAGTACAAGACATTTGTTCGTTAGGCATCAACATGTTCCGCACCCTAATGATTTATTTAAAACCCGTACTGCCTGTATTAGCAGATAGCACTGCAACATTTTTAAATGATGAGTTAACGTGGGAAGGACATAAAACCTTATTAACAAGCCATAAAATCAATAAGTTTAAAGCCCTACTACAACGCGTAGATATGGATAAAGTTAACGCGATGACTGATGCGTCGAAAGACAACTTGCTCGCAAAAGCGGAAGCTGAAAAACCGGCAAAAAAAGCGAAAAAGGCTAAACAGGAAAAAGTCGTTGATAATACCGCAGCACTGAATGATCCATTAGGCTCTGACCCGATCAGTGAAGAAATTCAATTTGACGATTTTGCTAAAATCGATTTACGTATTGTTAAAATCATTAACGCTGAACATGTTGAAAAAGCAGATAAATTATTACGCTTAACACTCGCTCTTGATTCAAAAGAAGAAGGCGGTGAAACGCGTCAAGTATTTGCAGGTATCAAGTCAGCTTATCAACCAGAAGATTTAATTGGCAAGCATACGGTAATGGTTGCTAACTTAGCGCCACGTAAAATGCGTTTTGGTATGTCTGAAGGTATGGTACTTGCTGCCGGACCTGGTGGAGAAGATTTGTGGGTATTGAACCCTGATGACGGTGCAAAGCCTGGCATGCGTGTTAAATAACAATTGTTCTAATTAACCAAAGGCAGTGATATTTCACTGCCTTTTTTGTAAGTACTATTTGATGTAATACCCATTGAGATAACCTAAGCGAGTTTTAAAATTATTATCTTAAATTAGCCGCTAAAACTGCTAAAATATAATTAAAGAACTTTATATATTTTTATTATAATTTTTAAATAGTTAGTTATAATCTTTACTATGGTAAAACTTAAGATCACAAACTTTTATATGTCGTTTAGAAAACCGCCCTTATCCGTACAGATTATCTCAGCCATGTTCATTGGCTTACTGCTTGGCTACTTCTTTTCAAGCACATATTCTGTGATTGATAATACTGCCAATGCGTTTGTGACATCTCTGCAAATGACGGTACTTCCTTATATTATACTTTCACTTATTGTTGGTCTTGGAGGGCTAACGCCGAGTAAAGCAAAAAAGATATCTAAGCAAAGTTTGCTCATCATTATAATGATGATACTCGTCGTCCTCTTTTTCATTTTCAGCACCCCCTTGTCTTTTCCAGATTGGCAAAACGCTGAATTTTATTCTGCTAACACCATAAAAATTGCACCTGAACTTAATCTGGTTGACCTATTTATTTCAGCCAATCCTTTCAATGCGTTTGCAAATACCTTAGTTCCCGCTGTTGTTTTTTTTAGTATCTGTATGGGCCTCGGCTTAATGCAACTAAAATCAAAAAGACAAACATTACTCGTACTTTCAAACTTGCAACAAGCTGTAGCAAATATTAATAACTTTATAATGAAATTTGCACCGCTGGGTGTTTTTTGTATCGGTTGGCGTGCAGCTGCTACCCTTGATGCTAGCCAGTTAGATGGTTTAGTTGTTTATATGATTAGTGCTAGTGTTTTGGTTACTCTACTTTGTTTTGTGATAGTTCCCTCTGTTGTAGCAACGATCACCCCATTTGGTTATCGAGAAATTGTTCGAGTATGTCGAGAGCCTATGATCACCGCTTTTGCTACCGGTAGTTTCTTTTCAGTGATCCCTATTATTGTTGAAAAGACTAAGAAATTACTCAAAGAAAAATATCCACAAGACAGTGATCTTGAAAGAATATCAGAAGTTATTGTACCTATATCTTTTAGTTTACCGGTTGGCGGCAAACTACTCGCATTACTTTTCGTCTTATTTGCCGCTTGGTTCTCTGGTGCTCATATTTCTTTTGCTGATCATATCAATTTAGCGGTTGCTGGTTTGCCACAGTTATTTGGTAGCACTACACTCGCCATGCAGAGTTTACTGGAATTATTTAATGTGTCAGGGGCGATGTTTGATTTTTTCTTAGTTGCTGAAAATCTCATTGGAGGACGATTAAGTGCAATATTTTCAGTGGTATTTTCAAGTTGTCTTCCCTTATTAATAGCCACGGCAATGCTAAAACGTTTTACGATAAAATGGCGTTCCCTTGCACGTAACTTAGCGATAATTCCACTTATTTCTCTGATAGCTTTTTTATCATTACGTTTTAGTTTTGACTCAATAAGTCATCAATATCAAGGTTATACAAAATTTATTGAGCGTGACTTTTTATTTAACGATGTTAAAAGTAGCTATTTAAAAAATAGCCCCAGCAGTTTGGTTACCACCCCATTATTCTCACCTGTTTTAACACGAATTCAGCAACGAGAGTTCATTCGAATAGGTTACTTTAGAGATGATCTACCCTATGCTTTTCATAATAATAAAGGTAAGTTAGTCGGTTTTGATATTGAAATCATGAACCTACTCGCCATTGATTTGGGTGTAAATGTTGAATTCGTGAGAATATTTCACCATCAAGCTGAAGTATTATTACAATCGGGCTACCTAGATATAACCACCGGCATTCCGGTTATTCCTGACAATATGATTAAATTCACACTTACCGTACCTTATTCTCAACAATCCCTCGCTTTTATTGTGAAAGATGAGAGACGTGCTGAGTTCAAGCAGTGGTCGAATATTATTGATAATAAAGATCTAACTATTGGTATTCCTGAAACTTTTTTCTATCAAAAAGCAGTAGAGCGCAACTTTATTCACAATAAAGCATGGGAAATTTCAACACCAAGGTTATTCTTTAAAGAAAAGTATCAACATATTGATGGTATGCTATTTGGCGCAGCAGCAGCCTCTGCGTGGACTTTATTATACCCTGAGTACACCGTTATTGTGCCTAAACCTGTATTGGCACCTCTTTCAATGGCATTTCCAATTAATCACAATGATCAAGCTTTTGAGTTATTTATGCGTAATTGGCTTAATATGAAACAGCAAAGCAACGTTATTGACCAACTATTTCAGTATTGGATCAGCAATCAAACACCATTAAAAATAACGATAAAGAGATAAGACACGCACTTATGAATGTAATTAGAATAAACCAAAAACATTGTATTAAATATAAGCTGTTACTTGCTGTTACTGCTATAACACTATCCGCATGCTCTGCTCAATATTCTCTTTCAACAAATTTAGATAAAGAAAATTTTAGAAACTACTATAGTCATTCGCAAGTTAACGTAGTTGCAGATGAAAGCCAGTTCTTAGGTCGTTACAAACTTATTGGCATGGTTGAAGGGCAGAATTGTCAAGCGAAGCGCCATCATGCCCTTCCCGATAAAATTGAAGCAAGAACACAAGCCCGACGAAACGCATTTGAGCAACAAGCCAATGCGATTATATTTACTGGCTGTGCATTGATAAATGATGACCAAGCAAATCAAAAGTGTGTCGCGACTGTAGTTTGTTATGGTAAAGCTTATCAGGTTGAACAGTTGAAAGATCAATAATAATGTCAGAGCAAAAAAATGAAGAAATTACTTTAAATTATATCGGTAGAGTTAATTCTCCATATAAAGAAAAATTCGCGATACCCCGTCAACCTGGCTTAGTTAGCGCTGCTAGAGGGAGTATTACACTTTTATCAACCGCTAATAATGAAGAGTTAGTAAGAGGTATTGAGCAATTTAGCCACCTTTGGCTAATATTTGTTTTCCATGGAACGCAACAACAAGGATGGAAACCACTCGTTAGACCACCTCGTTTAGGTGGAAACAAAAAAATAGGTGTATTAGCGACTCGGTCAACTTTTAGGCCAAACCCTGTTGGAATGTCAGTAGTGAAACTTGAGCATGTTGAATTTACTCACAAACAATTATTAATACATATTTCAGGATTAGATTTACTCGACCAAACGCCTGTTTTAGATATAAAGCCTTACCTACCCTACTCTGATAATATTGACTGTGCTCGTGCAGGCTTTGCACAATCAGAACCTGATAGACTTTTACATGTTGTTTTTTCAAGTCAGGCTGAGACAGATATAAATAAGTTTCAAAAGAAATACACTGATTTATCAATATTTATAGAACAAGTTTTAAGCCAAGATCCTCGACCTGCTTATAAAAAGAAACAAATCGATGAAAAAATTTACGGCATGAGCCTTTATGATTTAAACATTCTATGGAGAATTAGTTTGACTGATGAACACGTAATTGAAGTGCTTTCAATCAATAGCGCTAAACTTTAATTTCAGAATACCAGAGTTCAGGTTTATGAATATGGTAGCCTTGACCATAATCTATACCTATATCAGTTAACAGAGCCTCTATTGCTGCATTCTCTACGAACTCAGCAACTGTTTTTTTATTCATCGCATTGGCAATACGTTTAATATTTTCAACAAATATTCTATTAACTTCGTTAGTGTCCATATCCTGCACAAAAGCACCATCAATTTTAATAATATTCACGGGCAATTTTTGCAAATAGCTAAAGGATGACAAACCACTGCCAAAGTCATCAAGAGAAAAACTACAGCCAAAATCGATCATGTTTTCCATAAAATGCAGAGCTGATTTTAAATGCGTAATTGCTGATGTTTCAGTAATTTCAAAACATATACGTTGTGGCGATATTTTATAACGCTCAAATAATATGACGACTTGATCAAAAATATCACGGTCTGCTAGCGTTAGTCCTGAAAGATTAATACTATAGCAGGTGTCTATATCATTGATGTTTTTTGAAATTGCTTTAAAAGTGTTTTCAATAACCCAATGATCAACTTGGCGAATAAGGCCATATTTTTCTGCCGCTGGAATAAAATTATTTGGTGTAATAAGTACCCCTTCAGGAGACATCATTCTAACAAGTATTTCAAAGTGTGACGACTCTTGGCTAGATAAAGCTTTGATTTTCTGACGATAAAGCACTAAACGGTTATCTTGTAATGCATTCGACACTTCATGAATTGCTGTCATTTCTTTAGCATGATGGATAAGTTGTTCATCATCACTTTGGTAGATTTGTACCCTATTTCGTCCTTTTTCTTTAGCTAGGCTCACGGCCTGACTCAGTGATGAAAAAACTTGTTCTGCATCAAGTTGACTATCATCTAGAATAACGACGCCAATACTTGCCGTTAAACGTGTATCTTCATTCATAGCTGAAACACTTATCCCCTGAAAAAACAACCGTATTTCATGCGCAAAATCTTTTGCTTTTTCAAAGGCTAACACCGGTAAAAGTATTGCAAATTCGTCGCTTCCTAAGCGACTTACAATGGCATTGTTTGGAAGAAATTCTTTCAATCCTAAAGAAGCTTTATGAAGATAGGCGTCACCGACAGCATAACCAAAACTATTATTTATTACTTGAAACTTATCGATATCAATGTGAAAAACCACACCACTAACAACCAATGCATTTTTTTTATGAGCAGTAATTTCTTCATTGATAAACGTTTCGAATCGCACTCTATTGGCTAAACCCGTTAAAGGATCGTGGTTATCTTTAAATGCTAATTCTTGTTTAATTCTATAATGACTTTGCGTGCGTATTTTTTGTACACGATAAAAACCATAAATAAGCAAGGTTAGCACTAACCAAACAGTTAGCGCTTTCAATAAACCTTGTTGATATAGGTTACTGCTATATTCGGGGGATAATCTTATGGCTAATTGCCACCGCGTATTAGGGATCGCTTTAACAAAACTAAACTCATCAAGTTCATCAGAACCAATTAACATTGACGTGTAATCGATACTCTCTGTCGTTAGCTCAATTTTACCTATTGAGTCAGCACGCATTAAGAAAAGTTGTTGATGTGGAAGTTGATATTTACTTAATAAATCTGTGAGTAAATCAGGATTAAAAGCAACAAAGAAGTATTTATCCTGACCGTCACTCGTTGATAAGGGTTGTAACAAATCAAAATGAACACTTTTTTCACTACGATGTAAAAATAAGTGCTCTTGCAAGCCGGATGCAACGGTTGAAGAAACTTCTTCTTCGCATGCTGGTAAAAAATCTCCGGTGATATGTTTTAGCGTTCCTTTGCCGTGTTCATCAATTATTGCAAATAATCGGGTATTCTTTATTTCACTTTGAAGACTTTCTAATACTGCCATATATTGCTCGGTGGAAGCTTCATTTCCTTGTTCTTGTAATAAAGAAATAGCATTTAATTGTTTTTGCTGAAATAAATCTATTTCTAATCGTAATTGAGCAAAGTACTCAAGATAATCAGAAAGCACACGATCGGTGACCGCATCCATTAATGATTCTTGATATTGTTGATGAATTCGACTTGCAGAAAAAGTTTGCCAAATAAGTAATAAAAAGATGAGAATAGCCGCTAGAATAACCATACGTTTTGACGTATTAAGGTTTTTGTCACTCGTTACAGAAAAGTTAAATTTATTGACGGTCAATTCTAATCATTCTTTGATTTACATATAGTATGTCGAGTATAGAATAAAATTGATAATTTTCAATGACCCACTATTACCAATAAAAAAAAAGACCAGCAAAGCTGATCTTTTTTATATAACAATATTCAATAATATTATCAGTAATTTTTAATGGTGATGACCACCAACGCCATGTGCGTGTCCATGTTCAGCTTCATCATCTGTTGCAACACGTACATCAATTACGTCTAAGTCAAACGTTAACACCATACCTGCTAAAGGTGGGTTAGTATCAACAGTTACCATAAATTTACCTGCTTTAATAACGGTCACTTGACGTTGACCTTGCTCAGTTTCAACAGTAGCTGTCATACCAGCTTTCCATTTAGTTGAGCCTTGACCATCTTGTAAGTGTTTTGCAGGCACGCGTTGGATCATGTCTTCTTTACGTTCACCGTAAGTGTCTTCTGGTTGTAAAGTAACAGAAAATTTATCACCTACTTCTTTATCCGTTAACGCATTTTCAACGCCCACTAACATATTCTTGTAACCATGAAGGTAAGCGAGTGGATCACCAGAATATGATGATTCAATTTCATTGCCGGCTTCATCTTTTAATGTGTAGTGAAATTGAACAACGGTTTTATCTGTAATTTTCATTTTTAATCCAATTTATTTAATACAATAATAATTTTCTGCGAGTGTATCAAAAACAGCTGCTAGCCACTATGCCCAAAGTAATAAAATAATCACACTAGCAAGAATTAAAAACATACCTAAATATTCTATTCGACTAATTCGTTCTTTAAAAATTCGATAAGTTAAGAATAAAGTAATAAATATTTCTATTTGCCCTAATGCTTTAACATAAGCTGCATTTTGCAAGCTTGCAGCTGTAAACCAGCCAATTGAGCCAATTACACTCGTAATGCCAACAAATAGACATAAACGCCAATGTTTAAGCATTAACGTTAATTGTGTTTTGTCTTGAAACCAAACATAAATAATTGAGATAAACGATTGCACTGTGATCATAAAAACAAGTGTAACGGCTGCACTTACCAATAAGTCAGTGTTAAGGGCTAAACTTGACTCTCGAATTAATAATGTTGTGATGGCTAAGGCTAATCCTGAGGCAAGTCCAAAGCCAGCACCTGGGTTTTGAAATACATCAGCAAAGGTAAATTTTACTTTTGAAACAATGAGAACACCCATTACACCGACAAATACAGACAACCAGCCTAAAGGTGATAAATATGCAGAAAAAACTAATGCCCCCACTACCGCTACTTGAATAGCTTCAGTTTTAGCTAAACTTGTCGCTACAGCAAAGTTTCGATATTTAAATGCTGCAACTAAACAAAATGTACCAATAATTTGCATGAAAGATGCTATCGATGCGTACTTCAAAAACTGTTCGTTAAGTACGGGTAAAAACACATCACGCTGTTCAGTAATAAAAAACAAGTACAGACAAGCAAATGGAAGTGCATAGATATAACGAACACCCGTTGTCGCCATGGCATTCAAATGACCCGATAGTTGTTTTTGACCTGCTGTTCGAATAGCTTGCATAAATGCGGCAAGCAAGGTGAAGTAAATCCACAAATCTAACGATAAGTCTACAGAGAAATCCAAAGATAGATCCTAATGGTGAAAAGGGAAATACGCATGATTTTAAATAAATTTAATAATAATAACTAGTTATGCTTTATGTTATTTATCAATATTGATAATGTCTGGTTATTATTATTAAAGTCGTCCACATACTATGACAGAACAACTGCCAATATCCATCCAACCTAGTAATGATTTAACCGCTAAGTTTAACAAAATAAAATCTGTGACTAATAAACTGGAAGCACAATTTAATTTTCAAACATTAACAGCGAGTTGGTATGGTGATGAAGAAAACATTTTGTTGATCAACCTTTATCTGGAAACTATTGAAGTTTTCAATACTGAAAGGTCTAAGTCTCATCAAGGAAATATAAGTTTATTCTCTGATGATGTTTTTAGTGTCTATCAAAAAGAACAACCGCAAATAAATTGCTTTATCGCTATAACACCTGCCGAACTCGTATTACTAGAACAGCAGGAGAAGTTATTAGCCAAGTACCTTCATGCGAAGTTACATAAAGTACTCAATTTAATTGCAGGAGAATTAAAGTTACTTCCTATTTAAACAAATAAGAAATAACGTTAAAACAGATGAATTAAAAAATATTAAAGTGTTTCAACAATATCTTTCACTAATTCAGGACCCTGATAAATAAAGCCCGTGTAAACCTGTACTAATCTAGCACCTGCAGCAATCTTTTCTTGAGCGTCACGTCCACTGGCTATTCCACCAACACCAATTATCGGCAGTTTATTATCTAATGCTATCGCTAATAAACGGATAACTTCAGTGCTTTTGTCTTTTACTGGCTCACCGCTGAGGCCGCCCTGCTCTTCACCGTGTTCAAGTCCTTCAACACCTTCTCGTGACAACGTTGTATTAGTCGCAATAACACCATCAATATTATTGCTAATTAAACACTGTGCAATCGACTCAATCTCTTCTTTGCTCAGATCAGGTGCTATTTTAACGGCTAATGGAACATACTTACCATGCTGCTCTTTAAGAATTTGTTGTTCTTCTTTAAGTGCAGCTAATAATTCATTTAACGCATCACCATATTGTAATGAACGTAAACCAGGAGTATTTGGAGATGAAATATTTATAGTGATGTACGTTGCGTAGTTATAAACCTTACGCATACAAATCAGGTAGTCATCTTTGGCATTTTCGTCTGGAGTATCTTTATTTTTTCCTATGTTAATGCCAAGAACGCCTTTAAATTTAGCTTTGCGAACTTGGTCAACGAGATAATCAACGCCTTTATTATTAAAACCCATCCTGTTAATTACCGCATTTGCTGAAGGTAACCGGAAAATGCGTGGTTTAGGGTTGCCCGGCTGAGGCTTAGGAGTGATCGTTCCTATTTCTACAAAACCAAATCCCATTGCAGCAAATGCATTAATACATTCGCCATTTTTGTCAAGCCCAGCCGCCAAACCAACCGGATTAGGGAATTTAATTCCCATAGCTTCAACGGGTTTATCACTGATATTTTGCTTATAAAAGAGGTTAAGCGGAGACGAGCCTGTCGCTTTAAACCCTTTAATGGTTATTTCGTGAATTGCTTCAGGATCAAACTTAAATAATACTTTTCGTATAGCTGAATAAAACATATTGCCTCTTAAAAAAAATCCCCACTTAATAGCGGGGATTTTATCAGTTAAATCAATCTCGTTAAAGTTTGATTACAACACTTAATCTATTTTGCTGGTTCGCAATTTAAACTCAATAACATTAATTCTCTTAAAGCTACTGAGAACTTAGCAAATTCATGTGTTTGACCAATTCTAAAATCAGTTAGAATTTGATTCCAACGTCCTAATGGCTGAATATTCGTTTCTATCCATTTATCAAGTAAGGTTTCAACCTCTGGCTGTTCAACACCGCAATCACAACGCAATACAACTTGTGTTAACGAACGTTGTTGCCAATCTAGCTCTTCTCTAAATGAAGCTCTAGCTAATGCTTGCCAATGGTTAGACACGGGTTGACTGGTAATTTGATCTAAGAACCAATGTAAATCTAGACGAACACCCAATTTGAAGTACAAATCAGCAACAAGTTCAGTTGAACGATTATCTGAAGCAGCAACATCAGCAATATCCATGACAGGGAATAAAGAACTTAACTGTGAAATACGTACCGCTATATTTACTGGAACTCCCGTTCTTACTAAATCACTTTCAACACGTTTCAATTGCTCGACTTCTTCTTTAACTAATAACTCATTTAAGTTTTTAGCTAAGTTCTCAAATGTTGGACGATAGAATTCAATTGTTTCTGCAATGTTTAACGCTTTATTACGATGACGCAAGAACCAGCGAGTCGCTCGTCTTACCGTTCTACGCATTTGAAATAACATTTCTGTTTGAATTGAGGTTGAAATTTTATTATCTAATTCAGTTATTTCTTGCCACACATCGGCTAGTTGGAAAACTTCACTTGCCATTATATAACAATTCGCAATTTCAGCGACCGTTGCTCCCGTTTCTTCATACATGCGATTAACAAAATTGAAGCCCATATCGTTACCGATATTATTGGCCAATTTAGTTGCAATAATTTCCGCACGAAGTGGGTGAAGTTGCATTTGGTCTTGATACTTTTCCTGTAACTGAGGAGGAAAAGCTTCAACTAATAATCGATTATGGTATGGATTGTCAGTAATTTCAGGACAAACTAAATCTTCTTTAAGCACCATTTTACTGTAAGCAAGTAAAACTGATAATTCAGGACGAGTTAAACCTTGGCCTTTTGACAAACGTTCAGAAATTTCATCATCATTTGGAATGAACTCTAAACTTCGATCTAATTTACCTGCTCTCTCTAAGCCATGAATAAATCTTACTTGTTCTTTTAATTGATTAGAACCACGCATTGCCGTAATTGATAATGAATGTGTTTGACGGTAACAATCTTCAATAACGATATTACCTACATTATCGGTCATGTCGTACAGCAATTGATTACGTTGCTTAACCGTTAAGTCACCATTTTGAACTAAGCTGTTTAATAGTATTTTAATGTTCACTTCGTTATCAGAACAATCAACACCACCGGCATTATCAACCGCATCAGTATTAATTCTGCCACCGTGAGATGCAAATTCAATACGACCAAGTTGTGTGAAGCCTAAATTACCACCTTCACCAACAACTTTTACTTGTAACTCACTACCATTAATACGGAGTGCATCGTTCGCTCTATCGCCAACATCAAGGTGTGTTTCTTTAGAACCTTTAACGTATGTGCCGATACCGCCGTTCCATAACAAATCGACTTGCATTTTTAAAATGGCTTGCATCAAATCTAATGGCGACATACTTTGCTTTTGCGTGCCGATCATTTTCTTAATTTGTGGCGTTAGTTTAATAGATTTAACATGGCGACTGAAAATAGCACCACCTTCAGAAATTAATTCTTTGTTATAGTCTTCCCACGTACAGCCAGGCATATTAAATAAACGTTCTCTTTCTACATAAGAGCTTGCAGCATCTGGATTTGGGTCTATAAATATATGCATGTGGTTAAATGCAGCTTGTAAACGAATATGTTTTGATAACAACATACCATTACCAAATACATCGCCTGCCATGTCACCAATGGCAATACACGTAAAGTCCGTTGATTGACAATCAATATCCATCTCTCTGAAATGACGTTTAACTGATTCCCAAGCACCTTTTGCTGTAATGCCCATTGCTTTGTGATCGTACCCAACACTACCACCAGAGGCAAAAGCATCACCCATCCAGAAGTTATATTCATCAGAAATTGCATTAGCCGTATCTGAGAATGTCGCTGTACCTTTATCTGCAGCTACAACCAAATATGGATCATCGTCATCTAAACGTACAACATTAAGTGGTGGTACAACTTGTCCATCAATAATATTATCGGTTATATCTAACAAACCACGAATGAATGTTTTATAACATTCTTTACCTGCTTCAAATATTTCTTGGCGAGAGCCACCCGCGGGAAGTTGTTTACAAACAAAGCCACCTTTAGCACCAACGGGAACAATAACGGTGTTCTTAACTTGTTGTGCTTTTACTAGGCCTAAAACTTCTGTACGGAAATCTTCTCGTCTGTCTGACCAACGTAAACCACCACGAGCAACTTTACCGCCACGTAAATGAACACCTTCAAGTTGCGGTGAATATACAAATATTTCAAACTCTGGTAATGGTAGAGGCACATCACTAATTTGACTAGGCAAAATCTTAAATGATATATAAGATTTTTCACCTGTTTTAGGGTGTGGCTGGAAATAGTTCGTACGTATAGTTGCAAGGATCATTTCGACAAAGCGACGAATAATTCTGTCGTCATCTAAATTCGCAACGTTATCAAGAGACTTTTCAATGTCGCTATTTAATTTAATTATTGTTTTTTCTGAAATTTTTGCCGTTGGGTCAAAACGGAAATTAAAGAACTTGATCAGTAATTCTGCAATATTTGGATAACGAGCAAAAGTGTCTTCAATGTAACTTTGACTAAAAGTACCACCAATTTGACGTTCATATTTTGCATAAGCACGCAAAATTGAAACTTCTCGTCCACCCAATTCAGCACCGAGAATTAAACGGTTAAAACCATCGTCCTCTAACTTGCCAGCCCAAACTTTTGCAAAAGCGTCTTGAAATAAGTTTTGTACTATCTCAAGGTTAAACTTCCCCTTTCCAGTAAGTAACATTGAAAAATCTAATATCCAACAAGTTTCACCGCTTGATGTTTTTACTAAATAGGGGCTTTCACCGATAACACGTAAACCAAAATTTTCTAAAATAGGTAAAACATCAGATAAGTGAATTGGGTCACCAATATGGAATAATTTTAATCTTACATGACGGCTGTCAGCACTTTCTTCCTGCGGTTGATAAAACAACATTTCAAGTGGCTTGTTGTCTGATAACGATTCAAGTTTTTCAATATCAACAATTGCAGTACCAGGTAAAACTTCATCTTTATAAGATTGTGGAAAACTACAGTATTTACGGCTTAACGTTTTACCTTTTGCTTCGCCTTTATGGGAGTTAAGCGCAGCAGCAAGTTTATCATCCCAACTTCTAGCAGCTTCATTCAAATTCTTTTCAATTTCTTTCACGTTTATATCTGCTTTTGTTGATTTAACACGAACAATGTAGTGAGTACGCGCTTGTGCTGATTCAGAAAAATAAGTAGTAAACTCAACTTCTTCATCGCTACCAAATGCTTCTTTTAATAATTTTTGAGTATTAACACGTAATTCAGTGTTGTAACGTTCTCTTGGTACATAAACCATGCAAGAATAAAAGCGGTCGAATGCATCACGACGTACAAATAATCCTGAATAATCTCGCTCCTGCATTTGAAAAATACCTAAAACATTTTTCAATAATTCTTCAGTGTTACTTTGTAAAATTTCATCACGCGGATAAGTTTCTAAAATGTTAATCAATGTTTTGTATGCATGAGTACCACGAGCAAAACCTGACTTTTCACAAACGCTTGCAACTTTCGATTTTATTAAAGGTAAGTCTAATGCACTATTGGTGTAATATGCAGAACCAAACAAGCCAACGAAACGCTCTTCACCAATAACTTGACCTTCGGCATCAAAACGTTTTATACCGATGTAATCAAGCTGAGCTGGACGATGTACTCGAGATCGAGAATTAGTTTTAGTTAAAATTAACGGATTAACACCTAAGGCAATTTCTCTTGCTGCACTTGATAATGTTGAAATCAAGCGTTCAACGGTACCATCAGAGCGCTTCATTAATCCTAAGCTTGACTCTACATTAGCAGATAAAGCCATATCACCTTTCAATGCTTTTAGGTCATATGAGCGATAGCCTAAAAGAGTAAAGTTGTCGTTTAACATCCACTTTAAAAATTCTAAGGCATCATCATGGTCATTGATTGAACACGGAAGTTTAGCTTCAGTTGTTTCAGCAATTAACTCCCCTAAACGAGTTCGCATTGCTTGCCAATCATCAACTGTAATTGCTATGTCATTTACGACGGAATGAATTTCGTCTGTAATTTCATCAAGTACTTTTTGATCTGTTTGACGGTCAACTTCAATAAAAAAAACCGCTTCTACTGAGGTGGATTTCAATGATTTATCAGCAGCAGCAGCTAGCTGAGTAATTTGATTTTTCTTATCGCGGATAATATTAATTGGACTATTTAACATTAAATGTGGTGATAATCCTAAACGATTTAACGCAATTCGTAATGAATCGACAAGAAATGGCATATCAGAAATAATAACTTCAATTATCGTATGACTTGATTTCCAACCATGTTTTGAAACTTCAGGGTTAAAAACTTTAATTACCGGCGTATTATCTTGATGATCATTTAACGAATTCCATAAACTTAACGTTGCACCATACATGTCACTATCGTTACGGTGATCTAAATCAAGTGTGGAAATGTTGCTGTAAAGAAGGTCTGCAAACTGCTCAACAAGAGCAGCTGTTTTTACGGGAACTTTTTGCTGTATTAACTGTGCTACATTCGAGAGTATCACTGAGGGTAAACCGTCTACTAACGCCATGCCGTTTTCCTTTTTGGATAAAACGCTGTTGTACTAAATTGTTTTAAAATCGATTATTTAAAACAATTCGATGTGTAATATGTATTATTTATTATATTAATTTTTATTATTGTCTAAAAGAATAGACTATATAACCGATTTTATTAAGAAATTTAGGCTATTGCGAGGAATATTTTACTATTTTTTTTGATTGTGTTGTTGCGAGGGGAGATCTTATTTGTTGAGAGTAATTGTTTATTCACTTGTTATAAATAGAAAATGACCTTACGGTCATTTTCTTGTTTATTTATTCACGAATTACGATTTAAATTTATTTTTTATTTGGCCATAAAAATGCAGCAATAGCAGGTAGGACCAGTACTGCGGCGATCATATTAACCAAAAACATGAACGTTAGGAGTATGCCCATATCAACTTGAAACTTCAGATCTGACCAAAACCACGTTGAAACCCCAATCGCTAATGTAACGCCTGTTATCAATACCGCACTACCTCGCTCTTTAAGAGCAAGTAAATAAGCTTCTTGTACTTGATATCCTTCGCGTAGTTTTATGCTCATTGTTGACAATATATAAATACCGTAATCAACACCAATACCTACACCTAAAGCAATCACAGGTAATGTTGAAACCGTTAAGCCAATATCAAGTGCAGTCATCAACCATTGTGCGAGTGTTGATACAACATAAAGCGGTATAATAACCACGATGGTCGCTCTAATACTCCTAAAGCTAATAAAGCACAATAAGGTTACTGCCCCATAAACGTAGAGCATCATAGGTGTTTGCGCTTCAGCAACCGCTTCATTAGTTGCAGCCATAACACCAACAGGTCCTGAGGCTAATTTAAATTTAACATCAGTGGTTTCCAATGATTTAGCGACAACCTTCACTTTATCTACAACGCGGTTAATCGTTTCAGCTTTATGATCTTCCAAAAACAGGATGACAGGCATTACACTACAGTCACTATTTAACAAACCACTCGTTGATGGTATGCGTGCGATTGATTGAACTAACGATTGTTGATTACGTGATAAGACACGCCATTTAGCATTACCTTCGTTATAGCCTGCATTAACAATTTTGGCCACCGATGCTAAACTAATTGTCGACTGCACTCCTTTAGTATTCTCCATTTGCCATTGGAAAGTATCTATCAAGTCCATTGTTTCATAAAATGTACAAGCGTCAGCGGAACTTTCAACAATCACTGACATATAATCAACACTGATCGCATACCGGTCAGTAATTAAAAAAGTGTCTTGATTATAACGCGAGTCTTCATGCAACGAAGGAGCTCCTGCATGTAGTTCACCTATTTTCATATCTTGAGAATAATAATACCCAGCAACATATAACACAGCAGTAACCGCAAGGATCACAGTCGCAACACGTTTAGTCGCAAATGAAGACATAACATCCCAAATATTTGGCTTATCATTTTCAGGCGTTGTAATAGTCACTCTATCAACTCGAATAAATGAGACGAGTAAAGGTAATAAGATAAGATTTGTGAGAATAATCATAGCTACACCTAACGATGCAGTTATAGCCAATTCACGAATAATACCAATATCAATTGAAAGTAGTGTTAAGAATCCTACCGTATCAGAAAGCAAAGCGATGCCGCCTGGTATCAATAACATTCGGAAACTCATTTGTGCAGCTTCTTTAGCAGTAGCCCCCTTTGCCACTAATTTTGTTACAGAATTGATCATTTGTACGCCATGACTGACACCAATAGCGAACACTAAAAACGGTACAAGAATCGACATTGGATCGAGACCAAACCCGAGCGTTGATAACATACCTAACTGCCACACAACGGCTACAAGAGAACAAGCAATGGGTAAAACGGTCAAGGAAATAGAACGACAGAACCAGAAAACCATCATAGTAGTGATGACAATAGCGATAGCAAAAAAGGCCACGACACCTTTTGCTCCTTCAGCAACATCTCCCACCATTTTACTGAAACCAATGATATGAATACTGATATTATTCTGTTCGAACTTCCCTCTAATTTGTTCTTCGAGTTGCTGTGCAATAACAAGTGTATCTAATCGCTCACCTGTTTGTGGATCAGTATCCATTAACGACGCTTTCACCATCGCACAACTGTAATCATCAGCAACAATACGGCCAACAATTCCAGCTTTTTCTATATTTGACTTAACAATAGATAAACCTTGAGTATCAGGTTTAAAGTTTGCCGGGATCACAGGCCCTCCAGCAAAACCATCTTCAACAATTTCAACAAAACGAGTACTCGGTGAAAATAAAGATTTTACTTGAATGCGATCGACACCTGGAATGAAAAACAGCTGGTCGTGAACACCTTTTAAAGCATTGAAAAAAGGTTCGTTAAATATGTCCCCTTCTTTATCACATACAGAAATGAGCACATTATTAGCGCCGCCGAAATTTTCTCGGTATTCCAAATATGTTTTCATATAAGTATGATTGAGGGGAATGTGCTTGGTAAAAGCAGCATCAAGCTTTATTTGACTCGCTTGAAATACAAGAAAAATACTCGCTAGTACGAAAGCCGTAAGCACAAGAACTCTTTTACGGAACATAGTGGCTTCGATAACATTAATAAGTGATTCTATTTTCATTTAATTTACTTCATCTACTTCATTTTGATTGGTTGTAATAAGAGTTAACTACTGACTTTATCTAAGGTTAGTGTGAGGAATGACTTTCATACCAACTTCAGAAGCTATAACAAGTTGATTATTAAACCAAACTCCGTTGATTAATGATTTACCGTCAGCCTGAGAATTTAGCGTAAAACTAACACCATCATCAACACTTTTTAAAATAACGCCATTGTTCCCTAAAACATAAATGCTACCGTTATCACCTAAAACTATGGCGTTTAGTAAAGCTTGCGTCCCGGTTTTAATATGTTGCCACGGAGTACCATTTTTCAAACTTCGAAAAACATTACCGCGCAATCCAACAACAAGTAAATTTCCTTGCTGAGTGCGAGAAATGTCATTAAACGATCCTTGATATATTTCATCAAAAGGTAACCATTTTTTCGCAAAATCATTACTTTTAGCAATTAATCCAACTTCTCCGACCATATAAAGAGTACGACCATCTTTAAATATGCTATTAAAATGTGCAAGAATACTACTTTGCTCATCTAAATAAGCTTCTTCATCTTCTTGTTTCAACTCTTCTAAGTATGCTAAGTCTTCAGGAAAAAGAAACTCACCATGAAATTCAAAGGTCCAGGTTTCACCACCATCTTTGGTTCGGTATAACTGTCCATATGCACCTATGGCAATACCTTGCTGGCTGTCTTTGAAGGTAACGTCGAGCAGTGGTTTCTCTTTAGCAGGTAAATATTGTTGTATTTCCCAATTTTCGCCACCGTCGCTTGAAAATAGTATGGTTGCATCATGCCCAACAGCCCAGCCATGAGATTTATCAATAAAATAAACGGCTGTTAAGGTAGTTCGTACTGGAACATTAGCTTGACGCCAAGTGATGGCATCATTTGACAGTAATATGTGGCCACGTTCACCGACGGCGACAAGCTGCTTATCATTGATTTTTGCAATATCAAGCATAAGTGATTTACTGGCTAGAGGTGCTTGCATAGCAGGAAGTTGCTGTGAAAAAGCATTTAGGAAAAATAAGGAACTAAGAAGAAAGGCCAACAAACGTTGCATAAACAGGGGTACTCATTCGTTAATAATTAAAGTATTACTTTTATGACTTCATCCATGAAATGCTAAATTTAATACATTCTAAAGAAAAACGGCTGGCACTAGCCAGCCGTGATTCAACTTTACAGATTAAAACTCTATCTACGACCTTCACGTCTTAACGCAGAAGATGTAAATGAGATATCTTTCAATTTAGCTGAAAAATCATACATTTTCGCTTCATTATCTAAACCCATCGCTATATAACGACGAGACTGTAGATCATGGAATACTTCAAGTGTAGACCATTGAGTAGGAACTTCGTAATAATTTATACCATGGGCAACACCAACACGATATAGCTCGTCACGGTTATCATAAATGTCCGTTACTGCAATTTGCCAGCTATCTTCGTCAATAAAGAAAACACGTTTTTTATAGGTATGACGTGTATCTGATTTTAAACTTGCTTCAACAACCCAAACACGATGTTTTTCATAACGAACATGTTCTGGATTAATATGACCTGGCTGTAAAATATCAGCATATTTTAACGAATCGCTATGTAAACGATAATCATTATAAGGAATGAGTAACTCTTGTTTCCCTTTTAATGTCCAGTTGTAACGATTTGGTGCACCGTTAAACATATCAAAATCATCGGTAGTACGTAGTCCATCAGACGCTGTTCCTGGCGTGTCATAAGCAACATTCGGTGCACGACGGACACGACGTTGACCTGTATTATATGTCCAAGCTTGACGAGGTGTTTGTATCTGATTCATAGTTTCATGAACCAATAGTGCGGTACCGGCTAAACGCGCTGGTTCAGTAACTTTCTGTTTAAATTTAAACAAAATATTAGTTTCTTTCAATTTCGCCGCTGACGCTGTTTTTTCACCATAAGGGATCATCAACTGGTCTTCAAAACCTAAATAGGTGTAATCACCAGAAGCTGTTGGCGCAGCTTGCCCACCTTGACGTGTAATTGCTTCACCACGATAACGTAAGATATGGTTCCAAATAGCTTCTAAACCATCTTTAGGTATAGGAAATGGAATGCCCACTGCTGCATTTTCAATACCGTTACCACCTTCAACTAATTCTGTGCGTCCTGCATTATCAATGCTTGCTTGGTAAACATGTTCAGGATAAGAAGCAGAACGTCTTGATTGATACACATTCATTTTATAAGTCGTTGGATAAGTTTCGAAAAGCTTTACCTGCCCCGGTGTCAACATTGCTTTGTATTGTGCAACGTTTGAAGACGTGATTGTGTATTCAACGTTGTCCGCTGAAAATGGGTCAATGTGGTGATCACCAACAGTATATCCTGCAGGTACTGACGTAATGCCGCCATTCCATGCAGGGATAGAACCATCTTGATTTGCACCACGAACCGCCCCCATAGGAGTTAGTTCATTGTTTAATTTTGCTACTTCTGCTGGAGAAACTTTAGCAAAAGTTGCGGTTGATACGATAGCCAAACTGACTGCAACAGAGGCTAATGTTAACTTTTTTAGTGACTTTTTCATAATATTGCTCATTAACTTAGCCCTTAGATTGAATATTTAATACTGAATGAGATGTAATCGCGGTCTGCCATTTTATTGGTAGTGCCTACGCCATCCCAAAAACCGTTATAGCTTATGTCAGCTGACCAACGGCTTTGGTAATCAAAACTGATAGCTAAAGCAACTGACTTGCGTTCTTCAATAAATAAGAATAATGGGTCTGGCGTGGTACCTTCAACATCATGAGAGAAAACTACACGAGGAGAAATATTGATACCGGCAATAACATTGTTAAAATCTAGCTTGGCTACAGCGCGGTAACCCCAAGCAAATTCATCAGGAAACGGGTTAGTTTCAACGCCGTCTTGAACCGCAAGTTCTAAACCTTCTTTACCTGCAATACCACCATTACGTGCTGTACCTGGACCGTTCAAACGTAATACGTCTTGGTCAGGCATATCTTGAATGTTGATACCACCAAATTCCAACAAAGTGGTTAATTGACTTGCACCAAATGAAGGACCCCAAAGATGAGTTAATGTCATCTGCGCTTGCAAAGTATCAGATAAAATAAAACCATTAGCTCGCTCTCCTGGTCCATATATTGCCATTTGAGAAATACCGTCTAGCTCGCTGCGACCTTGAGAATTAGCTAATTGTTGCGGCATAGCAGCAAACAATAATTCAACGTCATCAATCTGTAATGGCTCATCTTGACGGTAAGTGACTTCACCAGCGACAGAAGTTGTACCTAAAACAGTATTAAAACTCACCGCGTAAAGTTTAATATCTTCAACATAATCGAGTTCTACTCTTGAAAAAGCTTTTAAGTCAGTATAATTATCTTCAGTAATAGTACCTGAAAGTAACATACCTAAATCTTGACCAATCGCTGCATCACTGAAGTCTGCTGTAATACCAGAGAACACTGGACGACGACTATGATAATTCATGTGATATAGACTGATTTCAGTATCATTTAGCGCGGGTAAAAACCAAGATAATTTCAGACCATATTGACCACCATCATCAGGTTCGTTTTCAGCATCACTCTGTCTAAGGGTTACTTTAGTTGGGAAAGCACCTAAATATGCAGCCCCTGCAGCAGCCATTGGAACACTTCCATTAGCAATGCCTGCACTAAGCGTATTTAAGCCATCAATGAGGAAATCTAGATCCATATCTGGGTTACTAGCAAAACCTAATTGAACATTATTATATTGACCACCATCACCAGCAAAATCATTTGTTGAGAAATAACTACCTGGCGCTGGTAATACTGTTTTTTCCCAATTGTATTGATAGAAGGCTTCAATGTTGAAGTTCTCAGTAACACCTAGTGATGCCCAAACGGCACCGAAAGGAATAAATGCTTCTTTTAACTCTGAACCTGGTGCACGAAGACGTGCGATATCTACTGGGTTAAGCTCACTGATACCATGAGAGATTAACGTACTTTCACCCCAACTGATCACTTGCTGACCGACACGAAGAGAAAGTGGCATTTCGCCTATTTCAAAATCGCCATAAACGAAGGCATCCAGTAATCTTACGTCATTACATAGTTGGTTACTTGCTTCATCATCACGACAAGGGTCGTTATTAACACCCGATAATGGGTTAGTCCATGCTCTATCACTATCGCTCATTTCCATATCATAGAAATACATACCGCGAACAAACATGCCAAAATTTTCATAGCGAATATCAAGTTCGTGTGAACCTTTGATTATCTGAGAAAAGCTATCACCTGAGTTATAATTAAGGTTACCGTTATCGCCATTGGTTGAGTAACCACCTTGCCCATTCCATACTGTGCCACCATCTGGATTTACATTTAGCGATGGATGGTAGTTACTGAAATCAAAACCATTATTTGGATTATTTGGTTTACCAACATTGTCATTCCAATTGCGGTCTTCTACACGCCAACTTTGTCCATAACTAAACGTTGAGTCAAAACTAATGTCGACGTTGCCTAATGTGAAATTTTTGGCTTGTACTTGGCTTACTGTTGCCAAACAAACGAGTGCAGCAGTTATACTTGCAGCCAAAGGCTTTTTGTAAAACATGTTGCGAGGGCTATAATTCATTTAATCTCTCCCCAGAGCGTGTAGATTGTATTTTATTTTTATCATCGCTACTTACATTGAAATAAGTACTCTAAAACAATAATTGCATCATTTAATCAATGGTGCAAGAGGTAAAAACAATTGATGATACCCAGTGTTTTAATGACTTCTAATCGATAAAAAGCTAATCATACACTCGCGTTTTAAACAAGCGTTTAAAACAAATCTTTCTTCATATGGTTTTTAACGAGTATATACTTGTATTAAGTGTTACAGCGAAATTGGTGGGTTAGCTTCAAACACATCAGATGGTCGGACCACTGTTTAAAGCTAATACTCTAATTATCCTATTTTAGTCAAAGATAAAAATTTATTATTTTTAGTTTCCATACAAAAACAGCCCTTTATTCCTTTAGCCAATAGATATTTTCTCATATGCATTGCAGGAAACTGCACTCTTATCCCTGATGTTGTCGTAACAACTAACTGCTGAATTTTCCCTTCATAGTAAGGATAAAATTCAGCAGAGGTCATATTTATTGCAAAGTAATATTTCATAAAACTATGAGTTAGCTAAAGCTGCATCAAGTTTTTCTTTTAAATCTTTAGAAAGGTTTTCCAGATGAGAAAGTTTATCTAATTCTGCTCGCATGAGTTGTTGTCTGACGAGATCAAACGATTTAAATTGGATGAGTGGTGTGATCAACCTTGATGCAACCTGTGGGTTTATTTCATTTAACAAAGCGATTTGTTTAGCAAGGAATTGATAACCCTGCCCTGATCCACAATGAAAGTGACGAGGGTTATTAACACTAAAGTTACCCAGTAAAGAACGTGCCCTATTAGGATTTTTTAAACTAAATAATGGATGTGTTAACAATCTCTCAAGTGAATTAAAAGTATCAGAAGAAGATTGCTGAGCAGCAATACTAAACCACTTATCCATAACTAATGGTGTGTCGTACCATTTTTGTTCAAACTGTTGCAACAGATCATCAAAATTAGACAAGTTGTTTTTAGCTGAACATACAAGTGCAGCGAGAGTATCCGTCATGTTATCCGATTCTTGATATTGTCGTGAAACATATTCTTGCTCTTCATCAAGCAAAGATAAATATGATAAACAAACATTTTTTAGTGCTCTTTCACCAACCTCATTACCGCCATATTTGTATTGTGCTGCTTTGTTATCAACGTATGCTGATTCAAAACATTCAGTTAAACCTTTGACTAAAAACATCTTAACTGCTGAAATCGCATTAACCACTTTAATTGGGTCTACTTGTTCTATTTCTGCAATAACTTCATCAAAACTAGGTAAAGTTAATTGCTCTGCTTTAAGCGCATTATCAGTTTTTGCATCAAAAATAGCTTGGTAGGTCGTCAATAAGTTTTTGGGTAGAACAAAGGTTTCATCTTTAACTAATTCTTTAATGTAATTTAACATTAATTGTTGGCCTGCATCCCAACGACAAAACTCGTCATCAGCAAAAGCCATAATAGTTGTCAGGTCTTTATCCGTTTGGTGGAAAGACAATTTTACCGGCGCAGAAAAATCAGCTAAAACAGCTAATACCGGTTTATCTGTAAAGCCATCAAATTTCCACGTTTGCTTTTTTGAAGTTAACTCAAGTAATTCACTTCTTACTACTTTGTTATTTTCAATAAGTTCAACAGATATTGGAATATGCAGTACTTCGCCTGCTTTGCTATCTTTCTGTTTAGGGATTTTCTGTTCAATGGTTAACTGGTACTCACCGTCTGAGAAGCTTTCATTAATATGTAATGTCGGTGTACCCGACTGATGATACCAATTTTTAAATAACGTAAGGTCAACGCTTGAAGCATCAGACATCGCATTTATAAAGTCATCACAAGTAACAGCCATTCCATCGAAACGCGCAAAATACAAATCCATTCCTTTTCTGAAGTTACTTTTCCCTAATAGGGTATTGATCATTCTAATCACTTCTGCACCTTTCTCGTAAACCGTTAAGGTGTAAAAGTTATTCATTTCAAGTACTTTTTCAGGACGGATGGGATGTGCCATAGGTCCAGCATCTTCAGCGAACTGCTGGGAGCGAAGTAATCTTACATTTTGAATACGGTTTACGGTTGCACTATGCATATCAGCGCTAAACTGTTGATCACGAAATACGGTTAAGCCTTCTTTTAAACTTAATTGAAACCAATCACGACACGTAACGCGGTTACCGGTCCAATTGTGAAAATATTCATGGCCAATAACGGCTTCAATATTGAAAAAATCGATATCAGTGGCGCTTTCATCATCGGCCAAAACAAATTTAGAATTGAAAACATTTAAGCCTTTGTTTTCCATTGCACCCATGTTGAAAAAATCGACAGCTACAATCATATAGATATCAAGATCATAGGCCAATCCAAAGGTTTCTTCATCCCAAAGCATCGACTTTTTAAGTGACGACATCGCATGGTGAGCTTTATGTAAGTTTCCCTTATCAACAAAAATTTCTAACGCAACTTCTCTATTTTCTTCTGTGGTAAACGTATCGCTCAATAAATCAAAATCACCTGCCACTAGTGCAAATAAATAACAAGGCTTTGGGTGAGGATCAAGCCAGCAGGTATAATGCTTGCCTTCAGGTAAATCCCCTTCTTCAGTTTTATTACCGTTGGATAATAGATACGGGTATTGCTCTTTGTTTGCTATCACTTTCGTTGAAAATGTTGCCATTACATCAGGGCGATCTAAAAAATAAGTGATTCGTCTGAAACCTTCAGCTTCACACTGAGTACAAAAAGCGCCTCCAGATTTAAAGAGTCCTTCAAGCGAAGTATTATTGAGGGGGTCAATTTCTGTGACGATTGTTAAAATGAATTCATCTGCGTTGATATCTATAGTTAACTGGGTTGCGCTAGTTTGATAACTATTTTTTGTTAATACTTCATGATTAACGTGTAATGAAACAAGTTTTAACTGCTCTCCATCAAGTACTAATTGCTTAGCGTTTTGATTATCTCGTTTTATTGTCATTTTATTCGTAACAAGTGTTGTGGTGTCTGCGAGTTCGAATGTTAGATCAACGTTTGTTATTGAGAAATTTGAAACTTGATAATCCGATAAATAGCGAGCAGTAAAGTCAGTCATGAGATATTCCTTTTGAAGAAAGTATAAAGCCTGCGGAAACAGGCTTTATATTATGTAGAGATTAAGCGTACATAAAGGATGAATTGTTCATCTTCTGGTACTAATTTAATTGATGTAAGTACTTTATACCTCAACATCATTCGTTGTTAACATTTTAATTTTATAACCGGTATAGCCATAAATAACAGCAATTATTGGATTTATTAAATTAAAGAAACAGTAAAAAATATAATCATATGACGTTAGCGCTAATGCACCAAACATAAAGGCACCACAAGTATTCCATGGAATTAATGGTGACGTAATGGTACCGGAGTCTTCTAACGTACGGCTTAACAATGTAGGGTGAAAACCTCTACGTTTAAATTCTGCTTTAAACATTCTTCCTGGCATAACTATCGCCATATATTGGTCTGCGGTTATTAAATTAGTACCAATACACGTAGCCGATGTACTGAGAATTAAACTGCCTGTAGATTTAGCTGTAGATAAAATTGCCTTTACAAACTTATCTAACATACCTAGATGCTCTAACACTGCGCCAAAGCTTAATGCACATATTACTAACCAAATAGTGTTTAGCATACTCGACATACCACCACGACTAAGCAGTTTATCAATTTGTTCATTACCGGTGTTAACTACTACGCCATCAAAAAAGGCTGTCCAAACAACAGTTATATATGCTTTAGCGCCGCTTACACCTTCTGCTGCCATATTCAAAATGAGTTCTTGTTGAAAAATCAACGCCCAAACTGCGCCAATTAACGCACCAATTGCAACAGCAGGAAATGCTGGAACTTTTTTATAGGCTAAGAAAAGTAAAATAAATAAAGGGATAAGGTTAAGTACTGAAATATTATAAGTAGCATCAAGTGTTGTGAGCAAAGTATCGATACTAGCGGTATCACCTGTAACAGTTGATGAGTGATCAAATCCAATAATAAGGAACAAAATAAGAGCAATGCTAATAGAAGGTATTGTGGTCCATAACATATAACGAATATGTTCAAATAATTCACTACCGGCTACAGCTGGAGCAAGATTTGTCGTTTCAGACAAAGGAGATAATTTATCACCAAAATAAGCACCCGAGATAACCGCACCAGCAGTAACTGCGCTCGACATTTCAAAACCACTCGCAATACCTATAAATGCGACACCCACTGTTGCAGCTGTTGTCCAAGAGCTACCAATGCTCATTGCGACAATACCACAAACTAAACATGCAGCCGCGTAGAACCAACTTGGATCTATGATGAGTAAACCATAATAAACCATCGTTGGAACAGTACCTGAAAGTAGCCAAGTGCCTATTAAGGAGCCAACTGCTAATAAAATTAAAATAGCACCAAGAGAAATTGAAATACCACCAACAATAGCCTTTTCAATAGATTCCCACGTATGGCCGTTTTTAACCCCGATTACAATCGCTATTCCCATAGCAAGTAATAAAGCGATTTGATTAGGGCCAAAAGATGAGTTGTCACCAAAAAACTCTACTGCAGTTGTTAACATTATGACTAATGCAACAATAGGAATTAAAGCGTCAAGCATACTTGGTGTTTTCGGGGTGTTCGGTACTATTTTATCGTTATTGATTTCTGGCTCTGTCATGTGTAATGCTGACCTTTAGTTTTTATTATTATGGTTTGTTATATTTGTCACAAATTATCTAATTAATTTATTTTTTTGATTTTTCATTATAGTCTCATAAAGCACAATTTGAATACCTTAATCAAAGAGTGTTTAGCTGTTCTTTTTACAGAAAAGCCGCAATAAAGCGGCTTTTTTGGTTTTACTGTGTTTAATTATTTCTTAGCTACTTTGCCAATAGAAATTAAATCAAAAGTGATTTTTGCAGTTTCATCTAAAAATGGGTCCAACTCTTCCAATTCATCAGGTAAATCATCAAGTGATTTCACTTTTTCTTTACCCATAACAACTAACCGTTCATTGGCACGTAAAAGTTGTTTTTCTTTACGCTCTTCACGTTTTTTCTTACGTTCAATAAGCTTAAGAGAGATGGTTTTATCATCTTTTTCTTTCTGATAAATAACAATATCATCGAGTAAATAATTAAATTCAGGATTAGTTTTAACACGTTCAGTATGTAATGCATTTAAAGATGATAAATCATTAGATAAGTTATCTAACCGTTTATACCTTGCTTTTGGAATTTGATCCCATGGCAACGCATTTTTTTCTTTACTCTCACCCCAATCTTCTGGGTCTACAGCAGTTGGAAAAGCGATGTCTGGTAATACACCTCTATGCTGAGTGCTACCGCCATTTATACGATAAAATTTAGCGATGGTGAATTGGATACTACCAAAAGGATTTTCGTAAAGATCATAAACACGCCCTAATCCCCGGTGTTGCTGAACAGTACCCTTACCAAAAGTATGCTCTCCAACAATAACGCCACGTCCATAATCTTGGATGGCTGCAGCAAATATTTCTGATGCAGAAGCACTGTATCGATTGACCATAACCGTTAATGAACCGTTATAATAACTGACACCGTCTTCGTCACTATTCACTTGTATTCGGTTTGCACCATCACGTACTTGAACAACAGGACCTTTTTCAATAAATAACCCTGTTAATAGTGTTGCTTCACGTAACGAACCACCACCATTCCCACGTAAATCGACTATAATGCCAGAAACTTGTTCCGCTTTTAATTTATCTAACTCTTTCTTAACATCACGTGATAAATTATTGTAAAAACTAGGAATGGTAATAACACCTAGTTTTTTTGAATTTTCATCATCTTTATTTTCAAAATAGATTTCTGACTTCGCGGCTCTATCTTCAAGAATAATTTTGTCACGAACAATGGTAACTATTTTAATAACTGCATCATCTTCAGCTTCAGCAGGCAATATTTGCAAGCGAACTGTTGTGCCTTTAGGGCCTTTGATCAAATCAACTACGTCATCTAAACGCCAGCCTATGACATCTTCAAATTTATCTTGGTCTTGAGCAACACCGACTATTCTGTCTTTAGGTTTAACCTTTTTTGACTTGTCTGCAGGCCCTCCCGGTACAACACTATTTATAACTGTATAGTCTTCTTCTGCTCGAAGTACAGCGCCAATACCCTCAAGAGACAAGTTCATGTCCATTTGAAATTTTTCAGCGTTTCTAGGTGATAAATATGATGTATGAGGTTCTACAACGCGAGCAAAGCTGTTCATGACGACTTGAAAAACATCTTCACTTTCACTTTGTTTCAATCTTTTGATGGCATAACGGTAACGTTTGCCTAATACTTTTTGAATTTTAGGCCATTCTTTGCCAGCTAAAATTAAGTTAAGCGCATCGTACTTAACTTTTAAACGCCATAATGCATTTAATTCTTCCGTATCTTTAGGCCAAGCAGCTTCTTCTCGGTCAAAGTTATACACTTCGTCTTTAGTATAGTCGAAAGACTTTTTTTCTAATAAACTTAAGGCATACTCATAGCGTTCTAAGCGTCTTCGAAGATTTAGGTTAAATATCTCATAGGGCACATCTAACTTACCACGAGCAATTACGCGGTCAAATTCGAAGCGGTATTTTTCAAAAGCATCAATATCTGTTGCTAAGAAAATATTTCGAGCATAATCAAGTTGTTTTATATAACGGTCAAATATTTTTTCAGAAAGGGCATCATCCATCTTCACTTGAGTGTAATGTGCACGAGTAAACTGTGCTGTAACACGTTTACTCGATGTAGCATGCTGGCTTTCAGGCGCCAAGATAGGAAGAGTGTCTACATTTTCGAGACTTTCAACAGCAAAAGAGTTCAATGCTGATAGCGATAAAGAAACGGCAATTGCGATACGACAAATTTTTAGCATGCCCAAATACTCCAATTTATTCAGTAAATATATTTTTAATTTGTGTCTTAACAACCATTCCTGAATTTAATTGTACACTCACATCTTTACCAGCAACTTCAGTAATAACGGCATCCATAGGTGAATTACCTAATTTAACCTTAACACTATTACCAACAACAACTGCGCTGGTTTCAACTGGAACAAGTTTAACTTCAGCTTTTACATGAGTCCGTTTTGTAGATTTTACCGACTTAAATTTAGCTTGTTTATCTTGCTTGTCTTGCTGTGTTACTTGATTGTGAGCAGACGATTTTGTTTCAGATGAATTGTCCGACTTATTAAGCTTAGAACCCTTATAAGGTTTTTTGCCTGCTTTGTCGTGTTTAATTTTGTTACCAAATTTTTCTTGGCTCTCTTTTAGTGTCTTAATTGCGTAGTCAGCTTGCTCTTGATCAATCTCAGCAGAGTCATTTCCGTCAATATCAACGCGAAAGTTTCCTAACTTAACAGCTTTTAAGTAACGCCAGCTACTTGTGTAGTGTCTTAATGCTTGGCGTAAACGGGTCTTACTTACCGTTTTATCTTCTATTAACTTTTCAGATAAATCTTGAAAGATACCAATTTTAAGCGCTTTTGCTGGTCCATCAATTGAAAAACACTTAGGAAATTTTTCAGCTAAATAGGCAATAATTTCTTTTGTGCTTAAACGTTTAACTTCAACGTTTTGCTCAACCGTTACTGGTGCTTGTTCTGTAACTTCAGTGTTAACTTCAGTTTCAGTACTCGTAGTGTCTGTTTTAATAACTTCGTTTTCTATTTTAGTGTCCATAAATACAACTTTTTTTAAAAATGCTTAAATCTAAGAGGTTAAATCTTGAAGGTACTGTTCACGGTTATCCAACAAATGTTGGCACCAATCATAAATATCTTCACTTTCAATTTCAGGTAGTGACTCTTGGCTGATCCAATAATCCCAAACCAATGATAATAACTGCGCTAATATCTTTGGTTCAATGTCTTCTTCAGCTAAATCGTAAATCAGATGATAAATTTCATTTATGCGCTCAGCGACAAATTCTTCTTGCCCATCCCAGTCACCGACAATAGTTTCGCTAACGAGATAATCATGAATAACAATAATTTCTTTCATTAGTTTATCACGCCATGCTTGATCATGATATTTTCAAATAAATTAATTATTGATTCTAGCCCTTGTTGATCATCCTCATCAAAATGATCGTACACAGTACTGTCTATATCAAGTACTGCAATGACTTCGTTATTCAATTTTATTGGAATAACAATTTCTGAGTTAGTGGTTGCATCACAAGCAATGTGACCATCAAATGAATGAACATCTGCAACTCTTTGAGTAATACTCTGACTAACAGCATTGCCACAAACCCCAGTTCCAACAGGAATACGAATACAGGCAACTTTCCCTTGGAATGGACCTAATACTAGCTCATTATTAATTAAACGATAAAAACCAACCCAGTTTACTTGAGTGAGATGCTCAAAAAGCAAAGCGCTAATATTTGCCATATTGGCAATAGTATCAGACTCATCACTAATTAGAGCATCAACTTGTTGATAAAGTTCTTGATATAATTCATTTTTGTTCATAAATAGCAGTATTCTTATTTTATCAGAGATAAATGATGGTCAAAAAACGCATAACATAACCCGATATCCAGCGAAGTTAAAGCTCTTATTGCAGATTTAATGCAGTTTTTGCCTAAATTTCATCAAAATCAATAAAGGTAGCTCATTATTTATCTTCTTTAATGGAAAAAGTAACGTTTACTTGTGCTGAAACATCTTTTTGAGCAAGTTGAGAACTAAAACTATCACTACTTCTACTTGCCATCATATAGGTGCTTGGTGTGTGATAAGACGATTCTTTAAAGCTAGAGAGTTTCCCCAACTTAACATTAATTTCTTTAGCGATAGCTTGAGCTTTTTCACTCGCATTTTTCAGGGCTTCAATCAGTGCTTGTTGGTATAAGTCTTCATGGTTTGTAACAGACGTTTGCAAAGGAGAAATGCGGCTAACCCCTATTTTAACTACGTTATCAAGTAGCTGTTCATAAAGTGTAAAGTCAGTGAAAGTTACTATTATGGTACGAGATACTTCAAAGTAAATTTTTTCTGCCATATATGATGAATTGTCAGCTAATTGATTACTGTTAATGACAGTCTTTACATTATTTTTTCCTTTACTTTCACCTTGGTTAGTCAACCGCTGATGTATTTCAATCACCGGCACGTTAGTCCGTTTTTCATAACGAGGTGTTAACTGAAGTCGAGCAGATTCAATGGAATTTTTAGCAATACCCAATGATAAATACATATCTATCACTAAACGACTTTTTTGATCAACTCGTGCTTTAGCTTTATTTGCGAGTGCCCCACGTTGCTTAATTGATACTGTAAAAACAAATTCATCTGGCTCTGCCTTTACAGATGCTTTACCGATGACTTCAATACCTTTTTCAATATATGGTTCCGCTGTGAGAGAAGATGTAAATATACTGATAATAATAACGAAAATATATTTCATAGCGTTCCTGATGAGTTAACTTAATGGTCATATATAATAAGACTTAACTACCTATCATTATTTAAGAAACTCACTCTTTTAAATGAAGATAAAAGTCTAGCCCATTTTTAAGCGTAAATATATCATTTAGCCTGTTGTTATCGTTACGATCATTTTGAGTCATTGTACTTACCTACTGATATTTACAATTTAAAAATATAAGCCAAATTTTTTTTCATTAACGAATTGCCCAATGTTTAATTTCTTGTTCTGAAAGAAATTGTTCGGCATTGCCACCTTGCATTTGAGCTAAAGTTGCCAATAAACCTGCTTGAATACATTGAGGTGCTGAAACAGTTATTGAACGTGGGGCATTTTCAATCGGCCAGCCAGTTTTGGCGTTAAGAATGTGACTATAGTGTTTACCATTCTTGAGTAAAAAACGCTTAGCATCACCACTTGTAGCTAATGCGCCTTTATATAAAGATACCACCATCGTTTTCTTGTCAATAAATCCTGGATGTTCAACGCCAACTTGCCACGGATCGCCATTTTTACGCGCTGCGTTTGTTGCCAAGTCGCCACCAAGATTAACGAGTACAGGCTGATTTGTCAGGGTCTTGATTAATAGCAATGCTCGGTCAACAGCGTATTCTTTGCCAATACCGCCAAAATCTAATTCCATATCCTTAGGCAGAAAGATTTCTGTAACGTTATACTCTACTTTTTGCCAGCCAATATTTTTCATCTCTTTAACAATAGCCCCATGACTTGGAATATTGTCAGAACAATCAAAGCGCCATACGTTTCTTAGCACACCTGAAGTTAAATCGAAAACACCATCACTGAGTTTATAGCAAGTATCTGCAAAGTTTAGCAAGGCAACCGTTTCATCATCAATTGTTATGGGCTTTCCACTGCTTTGATTAATTTTACTACAAAGGCTTTGAGGATTATAACGGCTATATTTATCTTCAATACGCCAAACTTCTTCACTCACGGCTTTGCCTATTTTATTAGCCAGAAATTCATCGTCTATTTCGGCAATTACTTCACAAGCGCTAGCCATAGCATCAAATTGAATGCAGAAGCCATCAGGACGTTTAATGACGATTATTTTTCGAGTTTTATTCACTGTTAATTTCTCAACCTTTTCAAAAAGATAAAACCCTTATTCATTCTATTAAATAAGGGTTTTTATGATTTATACGACTGCTAATTTTTACACTTTAAAATGAATAACTTACCTGTGCAATAATTGCATCGACACTTTCATATAATGCCAAATTAGCTAATGCACCTGGCGCTTTATGCCCTGCACTTTCAGCGTTTTGGCGATAATATTCAAGCCTAAAAGATAAGTCATTACCGCCATCTAATTTCATACCATATTTCAAACCAACCGTATAAGCTGTCATTTCCCCTATCCGATAATCTGCACTGGCGAACTCAGGCAATGCGTCGCCTTGCATCAAGAAAGGATGATAAAACTCTGCGGCTGTTTGTTGATAAAAACGTAAATGCGGTTCTAAATAACTACCGTCCCCTAAGGGAATATATAAACGTGTATCAAGGGTATGAGATTCAATTTTCCAATCGTCCCACATATAACGGTACGACACATCGAGAATAGTTTCATCAAAATGATACTTGGTTTGGGCAAACACACTTTGTTTTGTCCGTTTATCTGGGCGATTCTCATACAAATAGTCTTGAGCAATACCGCTAGTATCAACCAAACTCAATACCTTGAATGGGTCAGTTAAAAAGCCATCAACGACTGAATAAGAATAGTTGAACTGTGTCACCATACGTCGGTTAATAACTTGTGTAAAACCAACCATGATATCTGAAGTGCTTTTATCATCGTCACTGCCTATTCGAGTTACATCGTGAATAGTTTCAGCGCTGTCATTACCATTATATTGACCATAAGATAATGGCATGGAGGCAAAAGGTTTAGGTATTCCTCCTTCTGGCGAAAATGTATCTTGAAAATGGCTTAACCCAAATGAAATCGTTGAATTTTTCCTATTAAAATCATAAGCAATATTACCATTCACCCCGAGAGACAAGTAATCATATTCTTTAGAAATATGCGCACCGACACTGCCGGTGTAGTTTTGTGCGAGTACTTGGCTCCACTGCCCATTCAATTGTACACGGGTATCTTTAAAAGTATCATCAAGGGGTGTATCACCCGCCTTAACATCATAATCACCTTTACCTGATGGTCGAGTAAATGTTTGAACATTAGGCTGTGCAACCGCTCCATTAGCAGAGGCACCTGTTAAAACATCTACTGTTAATTTCAAATTTAAAATACTGTCATCACTATAATTTTTCTTGGCGTTAAATATTGCTTCAGCGGCTGAAACCCGATCAGCTTCACTGTAATATAAAAAAGCTGAATCAAACGACCATGTATCTTCAGTAGGCATATCAGATGGTAAAGGAGCTGCCCCCACTTGTGCAGTGCTAAATAAAGCGGTGGTGGCTAAAGTTAACGCTGCTTTTAGGTTTTTATTGTGTGTGTCACTTTTCATTTATCTTCACCTATTAATTGCAACCGCAACCACCGCCGCCAAAACTTTTTCCGCCACTTGATGCTTCTTTACTGAAGTAGATATGATCATCAAGTGCAGAATCAATCGGTGCAGACGTTAATGCCATTTGTTCTTTTGCTAACAAATCGCGTTCCCAAGGTTCAACACCTAAACTAGAGCAGCCCGATGCTAAAGTAACCGCAGCAAAAACCAGTGAATATTTAAATTTATTATTCATTATAAAAACCTCATAACTATCTATCTTCATTTAATTGCTGAGCGAGTAGTTGTTTTCTAGCAATGTTGTATGTGCAGATTAATTTCACTGCAATGTCATCAAATATTATTAATTACTTAAATGTTAATGAATTTTTCTTAAGGAAAGCTTAATGATAGATCGAAAAAAAATGTTATCGGTTTTCACCAAAAATAACGAGTTCTCGTTTTTCTAGCCACAATGGGTATTGGGTCATCACTTTACTGAACATTCGGCTCTGCAAATAGTTATTTAACCATGTACGTAGTTTCGGATATGGTGACTGTAAATACCATTGCCGCTCCACCTTTGAGAATTTACGAATAAATGGCAACAAAGCGATATCAGCTAAGCTGGCTTTATCTGACATTAGAAATTCATTGCGTTGTAAACGTTGCTCTAAATCGCTAATGTATTTTTCACATGCAGCTCGGTCACTTTCAAGTGAATCTTCGTGGTAACGTTTTGCACATTGATATTTATCAAAACACTTTTTAAATTCATCATCAAATTGTGAAATTAGCGATAACATCTCAGATAATAAGTGCGGTGTTTCACTATGCAAAAGATTATCGGGGTCACTTTCATGTAATGCCCATAACATAACCTCTAAACTTTCATCAATCACTTGAGGTTGTTCAAGCTCATTCCCTATCACTAAAACGGGCACTGTTCCTTTAGGTGAAGCAACGAACATTTCATCTGGTTTGTTGCTTAAAACCAAATCTCGTAGCGCAACTTTTTGTTTTGCATAATATATTGCGATGCGTGCACGCATCGCATACGGACAATTTCGAAGAGAGTAAAGGACAGGTAAGGGAAGATTTGACTTCATGGTAGTTTTGTTTATAAAAAATATACAAGAATAAGTTACTTTAACGGTATTCATTGAGGAAATATATCGGTAAAATCGCCACCTTTAAATTTAAGTGAAAGATAAGTGACCCCATGCATCCAAAAATAGAATTATTAGCACCCGGCGGTGATGTCGAAGCCATTAAAGCAGCAATTATTGCTGGCGCCGATGCCGTTTACTGTGGCTTAGATACATTTAACGCCCGAAATCGTGCTACTAATATCTCATTTGAGCAACTTGTTGGCGTTATTCGTTTAGCACATCGTTATCAATGCGAAATATTCTTAACCTTAAATGTTGTAATTTTAGAGCGAGAATTTTCTTCACTTGCTAAGTTACTCACTAAACTTGCTAATACCACGCTTGATGGCGTTATCGTGCAAGATATAGGGATGTTCTACCTGCTTAAAAAGCACTTTCCAACCCTTGATATTCACGCATCAACGCAATTAACCACTCATAATATAGGCCAAATACCTTTTTTGAAAAAGTTAGGTGCCTCACGGGTCAACTTATCAAGAGAATTAAATTTACGTGAAATTACCGCGATGACAGCAGCAGGTAAAGAGCACGAAACCTTAGTCGAGGTGTTCGTTCATGGCTCACTATGTGTCGCATTCTCTGGTCTGTGTTATTCAACTTCAGCCAGCGTTGGTAATTCAGGTAATCGTGGCCGCTGTAGCCAAGCCTGTCGTGAAGAGTATCAACCGACAGAAACCGGTAATAAATTCCCGCTAAATATTAAAGATAACTCTGCTTTTTTTGATTTACCCGCGCTGATTGAAGCCGGTGTGCATTCATTTAAAATTGAAGGGCGAATTAAAGGCGCTAGTTATGTACACACCGTTGTAGACAGCTTTCGTAAACAAATTGATGGTTTTCTTAGAACAGGTGAACTACTTGAAGACGGTGAACGTCTTTACAAAGTATTTAACCGCGACTTTTCGAACGCGTTTTTACGTGGCGATTTAAACCAGTCAATGTTTATTGAAAACCCGCGTGATAATTCTAAATATCATGCTGTCGATAAGAGCAATGCAATATCAGTGGTACAAATTCAAGAAGTCGAGCAAAAGCTTAATGATGAAAAACAACTGATTAACGCCTCTGTTGACGATAAAATAAAACACTTAACCATTGATAAGATATCGTTAACACTGACTATTTCTGGAAAACTGGGCCAACCGCTCATCTTAACAGTGACAACAAAAGAACTTTCTCAACAGCAGCCATTTATGGATGCAAAAGATAGCGACAAAGGCATTGAAACAAAAACCTTTGAACTTAAATCGCAAAGTACTTTAGTAAAAAGCGGTAAATTGAGTATTGATAGAGAAACCGTTGAAAAACGTTTTAAAAGTTTCAACAATGCCCACTTTAATTTAATAGAAATATGTACACAAACACTCGATGACGGTTTAAGTATACCTTTTAAAGAGTTAACGGTATTAAAGAACCAAGCGGCATTATTGCTAAACAATTCAAAGCCGGTAATCGCTGAAGTTATATTACCTAAGTTAACAAGACATCCAAAACTAACTAGCACGAGTGAAGCAAAAGCAGAGTTATCAATACTCATTTGTGATGAAAGCGATGTGGAATTAGCGAGTTTAACCACAGCTGACATTTACTTTAAGCTGCCAGAAGCTTATAAACGCGGTTGTACTAAGTATGTTGGTTTTCTTAAAGAGAATCCTCGTCTGATCCCTTGGTTTTCTTCGGTATTAATTGGTAAAGATTACGACGTAGCGGTAAATATTTTAGAACAAGTAAGGCCTAAACTTATTGTCACTAATAATACCGGTATCGCTTATGAAGCAAACCGTTTAGGTATTCAATGGATAGCAGGCCCATTTTTAAATACCACTAACTCCTACGCTTTACTGGCGATACAGGAAGGGTTTGACTGTAAAGGTGCGTTTATTTCTAACGAAATTAACCGTCAACAGATTAGAAATATTGCTCGTCCTGAAAATTTCAAACTGTTCTATAGTATTTATCACCCAATTTTATTGATGGCCAGCAGACAATGTTTCTTCCAACAAAGTGTTGGCTGTGAAAAGCCACGTATTGATAATGGCTGTATGCTTTCATGTGATAAATCGACCAGTATCACTAACTTAAAAGGTGTCTCGTTTGCTATCGACAAACAAAAAGCAGGCTACCCAAGTATTTATAATCAAGATCAGTTTTTAAACACGGAAATTATTGAAGACTTAAGTGACTTATTCGACGGTTTTATGATTGATTTAACCAATATCGGCTCAGGTGATAAACAAATGCCTGAAAAAGCGTTATTAATCACTCAATTTGAGGAGTTACTTAAAGGTAACACTACAGTACCTGAAACACTGAATATCATGGTGCCTGAGTCAACTGATAGTCAATACCACACAGGCTTGTAGAACATAGTATTCCGATTATTGAAGTTGCATCTTTTATTGACGAGTAAAACAATAAAATGATGCAACTTAACGTGAATATTAACCACTGCCTAATTTAATCGTTATTGGTATAACACACTTTTGTTTTTGCAATATAGTCATGCACACAACGTTTTTGTTTGCCAAAAATAAAGAGTGGGTTAACAAGACCAGCAATAATTTGACCACCAAAGGGAACGATGGAAATCACTTGCATAGGTAAAATTCTCTTTAAATAAATAGTGGATAGCTCAGCCTTAGTATCGTCTAAATTTTCAATACGAATTGACATGAAGTTTTTCCCTATTGTCTGGCCATAATGATATAAAAGATAACCGTGCAATATAAAACTAATAACTAACCCATACCCTAATAAAGACAGACCTAATACAAAAGAAGGATCTGCTAGTTTATCAAAATCTACATACATAAATATTGGGATCGAAGCAACCATACCAATAAGTCCATCAATAAGTGCTGAAATGAAACGGTCTCCTCTTGTCGCTTTTCCTCCAACTCGTTTGGTGTTATCAACCTCGGCAGTGTTATCAACCTTTTTTGCGTGATCAACTTGTTCGATATTAGTGACAGCTCTTTCTTGTATCAGTCGATTTATTTCTTCTGCCCTTTCAGGGTATTGATCACTATCTATAGAATCTACAGCTGAATTAAGTTCTTCTAATGTGTACGACGTAAAGTCAATTTTTGAATCCATGTAAATTATTGCTCCATAATTAAAAAGAAGAATTGGCCTGCGTTAAAAACTCAATTTCTTCATTGCTAGATTTTCTGCTGAGTATGATATTTCGGTGAGGATAACGTCCAAACCTTTCGATTATTATTTTATGTTTGTTTTCAAAATCGAGACTTGAACCAACACCGTTATTCAAATATAACTTAACCGCAACTTCATGTATTGCTAAAGATTCACTGTGCATGAAGGGCATATACAGAAAATTTCTTTCAATGGTATTTAAATGTTTATCAGCACCAAACGCTATCGCTTCTTGAGCAAGTGCTAAAGCTAAGGGGTCTGATGTAAAAGAACGCGGTGTGTCTCGGTACATGTTTCGTGAGAACTGATCTAAAATAATGATTTCTGCCAGCCGCCCTCTTGGCGAGGACCTCCACTCAAATAGCTCACAAGCATTTGCTGACTGATGAATGTTAGAAAACTTATCGATGATCAATTGATCAAACGTTAAATCTTTTACCCACCATTGTGATTGCTCAATTTCTTTAAACCAGAAATTTAAAATATCATCTGCATTCATTTACAATACCTTAATAGTCTTAACTATCTTATCAATCAAACCTTATTTAAAAGTAACCTTACCACCAATCATTTTAAATGCAGGCATGCCGCGAATTAACATTTCACGGGCAAAAACAATTTCACAATTTGGGCAAACACAGGGTGTAACGGTAAAGTCAGTAACAATACGTGCTTTAAAGCATTTGATTAAAGCCCCTTTACCGCCTTTTTTATACTTATATAAAGATGCTCTGCACTTACTACAATAAATATTTACAGACTTCTCAGGAGCTTTCTTATTAGGTTTGGCCATCAGTATAATAACGTGAGCTGTTATTGATTTTCTTTTAACTTGGCTTTAGCTTCTTCTACTTTAGCAAAGTCTAAACCCAGCTCTTCAACGGCTTCTTTGATTAAATCAGGGCTAGACATCACCATCATCATGATGGATTGCAGCTTTTCTGGTGGTAAACCTAACGATTGAATGGTCACCATTGCCATCATTGGATTTTCAGTGAGTACTTGAAAAAGTTCTTTAATCTTTTCTTCACTAACATTTAATTCTTTTAACGTTTCAATAATTGGGTTCATTCTCTTTCCTAAAAACAAAAAACTTGAATAAACAGTATTGTCGCTATTCCATTAAACATTTACCAATACATTTTAACAATTTAGCAATTTAACTCACGTTTGTTAAAGTGAGTTAAACCTATATCCTTTATTTAACGTCTAGGTGCGGCTGTATCAATCGAGAGCTTTTAATAGTTTATTAAATTCTTTTAACACCAATTCCGGTTCATCGCGATGTATATGATGATAGCTATTGGTCGTTAACACTGCTCGCCCTTGAGGAAAACTCTCAGCCCAGGACTGATGACTCTGCCCCATTATTTCTCTGCCTTTATCTGTTAATAATAACATCGGAGGATTGGTATACTTCTTAATGGTTGCAATCATCAGCACGGGAATATCTTTTATTTCGGGGTAATTGGGCATTGGACGCTTACTCCAATATTCCAAAAATGAATTATCTAGGCCGTTTTCAATTCCCATGGTTTTCATAAAGGAAATCTCTTTTATCGCTTGGGGTAAATCGATGGTGCGCATAATGTCTAAATCATGCTCTGAAGAAGGGTCAATTAACAGTATTGCTTTAACCCGTTCAGGATATAAAGCTGCAAACTTTCTGACAATTAATCCACCATAAGAATGGGCAACCAAAACCATGGGAACTTCGACTTTTAATGCCTTTAGAAACTTATCAAGATGTTGTACTGAATTTGACATGGAAAACTGACGCTTTACCTTTGTAGAGTCTCCCTCTCCTACACGGGAATAACGTATAACTTTCGCTGTTTTAGTCAGTTCATTATAAATAGGATCCCAAGTTGTTAAACTTTTCCCCATTCCAGCTTCCATCAATATTACATGTTTCCCTTGCCCTGAAACTTCATAAGAAATATCGAATTCACCGATATTAACTTTTGAAGTTTCTGCATGGGTAGTAAAAGTGAGTAGTACTGATAATAAAATTATTATTTTTTTCATTTTTATTCTCTTTTAATTTTGAAGAATAAATTTGAACACACGTATAAGAGACTTTCGTCTGAATTGACCAAATCAGACGTCTATGTCGACCGAGCAAGCCTCTATTATTAGGTGTTTTGTACTTTTTGGCGATATTGGGTTGGACTAAGTCCGGTAAATTGTTTAAAAACAGCATTAAAGGTACTTTTTGAAGAAAAACCAGCATCTAAAGCTAATTCAATAATTTTCGGCTTGCTGCCTTTAATAAGGTGTTCGCAAACATAGTTAACACGATAATCATTAACAAATTGGTAGAAATTTTTCCCTTCATGTTGATTCAACACTTCAGATAAGTGATGGGTACTTACCCCAACCAACTCAGATAAACTTATTAAGTTTAATTGGTTATCTTTGTAAGCATGTTCATTTTCCATATATTGCTTAACATCTTTCAATATACAATCTCTGGTGCTGACATCTAAAGCACCTGAATTATGTTTATCTTGCTCAGGTTTACTTTCTGTTTCTTTTGAAACGTTTTGTAGCGTAACAATCGCTTCAATTTTATTTATGGTAAATAATCTCGGGTTTCGCCATTGCGCTAAAGCAACACCATAAATAAGAAAAATAATGATAATGTCACTGGTTATAGACAAGAAATAAAGTGTTTCTGAAGATGAAACGGACTTAAACGACCAAACACTGAGAGTGAGTATAAGCAAAACCCAGATCCAACGAAATATTTCGGGGTTAAAATCTGACAAATTTTGTTTGGCTTGCTGCTGATACCGTCTCACCATATAAAAACTAAAGCCAAGATAAACAAATGCTTGAACATAAGTGATTATTTGAGCTAATGACAATGAAATTGGGCCATCTGAAGCTGCTGTCGTCCAATTAAATTTAGTTTCAGCAGAAGCAAATAAAATATCTACATTGAGTAAATAACACGATAAAACCGGCAGTAAATGAAGAGCATCTTTCCATACTAAGGGCCTGTCCGTTATCGCTTGTCGACAATACAAATAAAGCAACGCCCCATAACTGGCTGGTAAATAGATATTCCAGCCAATTAATATTGAGAAAACATTAAGTTCATTTTGAACATGCACTAAGATCCCAAGGAAAAACAGCCCTAAAAATAAGCACCAGACACCTAAGATCCTATTAGCTTTTGTATTTTGACTGCCAATGCTCAACAAGCAAAAAAGTAATATCCCTTGAAAACCACCTATCGCAAATAAATGTTGTAGTAAAATAGGCATAGAATATGAGTCAACTTAACAGGTAGGGTTAAAATAAATGATATTACCGTAATGATAATATCAATAGGGTGAGAATAAAACTACCGAGTTAGTTTTTAATATGAGTAGAATTGCATATGGAGCTTAATAACAGCGCTAAAGCTTATAATTTACAATGAAAATTTTCTAAAATACGCCCGTAATATCATAGAATCATTTCATTAATCACGTTTTTTGACAGGAATTTTTCTTCAGCATAGGATTTTTTATTTTCCAAAAAATATAAATGAACGAAATAAGTAAACGCTTTTTAAGTATTCTTTATTGAACTCAATCAATAATGAAGTCAATTGAGACTTTTCATAGATTAATTACTATAATAAATATTCAACTGATGTATTACTCACAATTCAACAAACTGAAAAATCATTATTTTTAGAACTGAGGCAAATTAGCTATTAACATAAAACACTTTACTGTAATCATTGCTTTGTACCTTGTTAATTTTTCAGCTTATTCTTGTGAAATCTCACTTAGGGTGCACTCATTTCCCCCAATGTCCGTTAAAAAAGATAACGTTTGGACAGGTTTAGATATCAAATATGGCAGTGCTTTGGTAGAAAATGCAGGCTGTACACTAACAACAATTGAAGCACCATGGGCACGCGGTTTAAAGATGCTTAAAACGGGTGAAGTCGATTTAATGTTAAATATGAGTAAAAATAAACTTCGTGAAGAATACTATCATTTCATTGGCCCATTACGTATTGAAAGAATAAGATTGGTGAGTAAAAAAAATTCACTTTCTCTTATCCACTCTTGGGAACAACTTAAAAGACTTGATGCTATTCTTGTGCTTCAAAGAGGATCTTATTTCGGTAAAAAGTTCGAAGGAATTTTAGACAATAATATTAAGCTAAAAACAAAATTACGAGAACTCGCAGATAATGACATCGGCATAAAATTCTTAAATACCGGTAGAGTTGATGCTTTAGTTGTTGACGAGATTTTTATAGATAATCTGCCAAATGAAATAAAAAACTTACTCGACATTCATCCTTTAATTATCAATAGCGATCCTATCTACTATGCTTTTAGTAAAGTTAACTTTGATAATGTGCGAATAAAAAAACTACAAGAAGCATATAATCTGTTATCAAAATCTCCAGAATTTATTGAATTCAGCAAAATAGATTTGATGGAAAAATGAACTGAAATTTTTCACGAGAAATACACGACTTTCTTAAGATACATCTAATCATTACAATTAAATCTATCTTATTAAAACCTAGAAGAATATTACTGTAATAATAAATACTTACGCTTATTTTAAATTAGCGTAAGCACACATATCATTTCTTCAAAAACCGTAGAGTATGAAAGATAAAGCTTATTCTGGGTCAGAATATCCCGACCAAATATCTGCATTTACTGTCGGTTTCTTTTTACGCTTTTTCTTACCTGTGCCTTCAGGTTTTGCCATTGGTTTTGCAGCAGCAGTAATTGAATCACTACTCACTTCATCCGCTTCAAAACCTTTGACTTGTTCACGTTCAAGACGGATTTTGTTCTTTTTCTCGATAACATTGAAATGGTGATAATCTTCATGGTCGATAAGCGATAATGCTAAACCTACTTCACCAGCACGGCCACTTCGACCAATACGGTGCATATAATCTGATGGACTTCTTGGTAAGTTAAAATTGATGACCACGGGCAGTTTTTCAATATCTAAACCACGAGCCGCAATATCAGTGGCAATTAACACTTCTATCGTGCCTGCTTTAAACCCGTCAAGCACTCGGCTTCGTTCGCCCTGTCCTTTATCACCATGAAACACTTCAGCGGTTATACCACGTTTAGCGAGTTTTTCGGCTAAGTGCTCACAGTGATGTTTAGCATTAACAAAAATGAGTGCTTGTCGCCATTCGTTTTGCTTAATCAAATGCGCTAACACGGCGGTTTTATCGCCCTTATTAACGGTAAATACTCGTTGTACTAAAGTGCTGGCATCAGCACTTTGCACTTGTATTTCAATAGGGTTGTTAAGTAATTCTTGCGTTAACGCTTTTACTTGCTCAGGAAATGTTGCAGAAAATAATAATATTTGTTTTTTCTTTGGTAATAATGCTAATAACGCAGTCAGCTCTTCAGTAAAACCTAAACTTAACATGCGATCGGCTTCATCAAGCACAAGAGTCTTAACCAAGTCGAGCTTAATGGCATTACTGGAAATTAAATCAATTAATCGACCTGGTGTTGCAACTAAAATATCAGTGCCACCGCGTAACGCGAGCATTTGCGTATTAACGGATACTCCACCAAAAACAGCCACCGTTTTAATCGCACCATTAAAGTGTGCCGAATAAGATTTAATGCTGTCTGCAACTTGCTTCGCAAGTTCGCGAGTTGGCACTAAAATTAGCCCCGTAACATAGTTACCCTGATTTTTTTTGCTACTTAATGATTTATCCGCACCTTGCTCTTTAAAAATGTGCTGTAGCATAGGCAGTGCAAAGGTGGCTGTTTTACCCGAACCAGTATTAGCCCCAGCAATTAAGTCACGCCCTACTAATACACTTGGGATAGCTTTCGCTTGAATAGGTGTTGGCTGTTGATATTCCAGCTCAGTTAATCGGGCTAACAAAGGTGTAATAAGGCCAAGTTCTGTAAAGTTGGCTGGCGTTGTAACAGTGGTCATTAATATAAAGAGCTCAAAACTAAGATAAGTACCACTATTTTAGCGCACTTATACTGCAGTGAGTTAGTGAAATCGGCAAACAATGCTTAAGCGTCATTTAGTCTCATACAAGCACACCGTTACTTAAGCTTACCTATATGGTAACTTCCATTAGTAGGACTTAATTTATTCAGCTAATCCTGTACTATTTGTTCTCTCAGCTATAATAAATATACAAACAAAGTATCGACATAAGACAACTTTAAAGATACCCCTCAAAGTACCAAGATTTCAATACCTTAACCTTTACTATACAAGTTACTTGAGCTATGGTTTTACCCGATTTTTGAAGGGAATGAAAATGATTTTAGAGGCTGCCAACAAATACTATGCAAAATTGCATAGTGATTTACTCACTATTAAACACTATATTAAAAATAATGTAGCCGTGTTCATCACGTTACTTTACCTTTTAGGGAGTTTTTCTGGCGTTATTTATTTAGATACTTTACTTAACACATTTTCCGTTAATGTCTTTCAACATATTGAGCTAAATGACTTTTTGTTAGCGCTTGTATCGAACCCGACTCTTGTTCTTATGTATACCAGTTTTATTTTCATTTTGGCGCTTATTTACACTTTTGAATTACGCCGGATCCCTGACCCAAAAAAACCCACGTTATTTAAAAAAATATATCACGGTTTTTCTTATCCCGCTTATTTATTAAACCCTACCTATACTATTGGAGCGATTTGTTTGTTCGCTTTGTGCACTTACCCATACATTCAGGCAAACTCGTATAGCGAAAAAATAAAAGAGCAAAGGACACAGAGTTATTCCCTATCGTTAAATGCCCCTATTCAGCAAAATAACACAACCCTGTTAACCGATGTACAAATAGTGGCCTCTACTTCCCGAAACCTGTTCATATACGATAATAAACAAGAGAAACTGCTCATTATTCCACAAAATAATATTGCTGCGGCGATTCCAAATATAACAGCCGATAATATAATTTAAAATATATCTATAGCTGAAGAGTTAGACACTTAATAAAACAATAGAGATGAACCGATTATCAATCAATGGGTGACGAAAGTGGTGGTCGAAAGCCCTTGATTTTGGCAGTTGCTTGCTACATTTTGGTCATTAAAAAACCGATACATTACATATCGGCCTTTTTATTTATCTGTCATCGCGACAGTCACTGTCAATGCTATGGTTTTATAAGCCTGCACGTTTAATCAGGATTATTCTCATCCTGTAACTCAATATTTAACTCTAGCACGTTTAATTCACCGCCTTTATTATCAAGATTAATTGACAAGCTTTTATCTGATACTTGGACATACTTACGTAATACATTTAAAATATCTGCAGTTAATTGTGGTAAATAATCAGGTTGTTTATTACGACTATTACGTTCATGCGCAACAATAATTTGTAAACGCTCTTTGGCTTTTGAAGCCGTTGTTACTTGCTTCTCTTTTTTCCGTAGAAAATAATCAAGTAATGCCATGTTAACCTCCAAATAAGCGACTAAGAATGCCTTTTTTCTCGGCAACTAAAAATCTAAATTCAACCGTTTCACCTAAAAGACGGTCAATCACATCTTGGTAGGCTTTACCGGCGTCACTTTCCGTGTCTAAAATCACAGGCTCGCCTGCATTAGAGGCTTTAAGTACCGCTTGTGATTCAGGAATCACCCCTAACAAAGGTATCGCTAAAATGTCTTCAACATCTTCAACACTGAGCATTTCGCCTTCTTCTACCCGTTTAGGAGAATAACGTGTTAATAATAAATGTTCTTTGATTGGCTCTAAACCAAGTTCTGCACGACGAGAACGGCTCGCTAACATACCTAAAATTCGATCAGAATCACGTACTGATGATACTTCAGGGTTTGTGGTAACTATAGCTTCATCTGCATAGTAAAGTGCCATCATAGCGCCAGCCTCAATACCCGCTGGTGAATCACAAATAATATAATCAAATCTTTTAGCGAGATCGTCGAGTACTTTACCGACATTTTCTTTATTTAACGCATCTTTATCACGCGTTTGTGAAGCGGGTAATATTGACAAACTGCTCACGCGTTTGTCTTTAATTAATGCCTGATTTAAAGTAGCTTCACCGTTTATGACATTAACAAAATCGTAAACTACGCGACGTTCACAGCCCATAATAAGATCGAGATTACGTAAACCAATATCAAAGTCGATTAATACAACCTTGTGACCTTTTAAAGCCAATCCAATACCAATAGCGGCGCTTGATGTCGTTTTACCAACGCCACCCTTTCCTGATGTTACAACTATTATTCGTGCCATAGACCGAATATCCTTTCTAAATAAATTAACTAAATAAGTTTTGATGACACCAATTCAGTGTCAGACAAATGTATATAGGCAGGTGAATTCCAATGCTGTTCCATCGACTCACTCAGCCAATAGTTGCCATTGATTGAAACCAACTCTGCTTCAAGGTTTTGACAATAAATTTGTGCTTGATGATGGCCTTTGGCGCCAGCAATCGCGCGACCACGTAACGAGCCATAAACATGAATGTTGCCATCAGCAATTACTTCAGCTCCTGCTGATACAGAACCAATAATTACTAAGTTTTGATCTTTGGCATAAATTTGCTGACCTGAACGAATTTGTCCACGGTGTATTTTGTCAGTAAATAACGAAACCTGAGGGATAATTTGAGTTTGTTTAACCTTTGCCACGATTTCTTCATCAGCTTTAACTGCTTTTGTTGACGCTTGAACTTTTTTTGTACGACTAACAGCGCTATTTGCGGAGTTCACGAACGAAAAACCCAACGCACGAATAAGCTTTCGCTGTGCTTTAGGAACGTTACCTGTAAAGCCGACAAAGGTGAATTTAAATTCTTCAACCAATAACTTTACCGCTTGGTAATCAATAGAACTGTCTACTCGCTCTATATCAACAACGATCGGCACCAAATAGAAGAAGTCAGGGGCTTGGGCAACTTTTTTTTTCAAATCATCACGAAAATCAGATAATGTTGACGTTTTTAAATGCAAAACAGATAGGGTAAAGCTCGACCCTTTAAATTCAATGCTGGCTTCAGCCATAAAGAAGATTTTCCTAAAATAAGATAATTGAATGTTTTTGTACATTTACTCACGAGTATTGCTAATCATTTAGCATAGAAACTAGCGATAATTAGCACTCTATCGCATTCACTAGCTTGGTAAGTAACGCATCATGTCCCTGCTGATAGTGATCAACTTTATTGTTTGCCATCATTAATGAATAACTTAAATTTAGTGATGCAACCAATAAAGCTTGTTCGTTACTGCGAGAACCCGGCTGCTGCTTTATGTCATTACACATGGCAGCAAGCTTAGTGGCTGCTTGCATTAAATCCTCTGCTTGTTCAGCTGAGCAAGCAAACTGATGTTGCTTACCCATAATATTAATGCTGATGCTTTTAGAGTCTTCAGCAGACATTAACTGACCTCTTCAACGCTTTGTAATTTTTCTAATAAACGGGTTAATGCCATATTAGCGAGTTTTTGTTTTTCTTCACTTTCGAGAGCTTCAAGTTGAAAGGTTTCATTTTCATCGACAAGCCCTGCTTTTTGCAGTTCTAGCTCTGAAACTTGTGCTTTCAATTTGGTGTTTTTATCAATAATTTTTTCGATCAGTTGTTCGAGTTGAGGGAGAGTATTTTCTAACATAAGGCGCTCTTGTTAACTGGACTGGATTAAGGGCGGCAAATTTAATCTAAAGTGAGGCACAATGCTACTATTAACGGTAATTATCAGCTTAATTAATGTAACAATTAGCAACATAATAACAATGTAATAATAATCAACCAAAAACCGATTAAAAAACAAACTTAAATTATAAATCATGTACTTATCAATAGTGCTGTTGAATATTTTAACCTACAGGTAAAAGTTAATGACAAATAGGGTGAAGTGAAACTATCGCGTCCTTGGGATTTATCAACATTCACTTTCACCTAACGTGAATTAACTATATACTTTTTAGCTTAATAAACTGGACTGCATTTATTTTCGTGTAGTTATTGTACTCGGCAGCTTTTGTGAAAATTGATAAAAACAAACTCAATACGCTTTTGCGTAGTGGTTTGAACCCAGAGATTAAAACACGCAAACACCTTGCTGCTCATTTAGGTTTAGACCCCACATCACTAACACGTTGGTTTGCGAACCGAGATCGGTTAGGTAACCCTAGGTATCCTGTAGTACCTGACAGACACGTCACAAAAATCTTAGACCTCTTTGGCCTATCGCCTCAAAGCCTAAGTTTAGATGAAGAAGAATTCCGCCATCATTGTTTTGAATTGTCTTTGCAAGTTAAACAAGGTCAAAACGATGTCAGACAACAAAATGTTGCCCTACGTCAGCTCAGCATAGAAGAATATTCAACGCCTAATAGAAAGTTATTTCCCTTATTACTGTTAATCGTGTTGATAACGTCGGTTATAGCTTGGTATTTTATAAGCGGGAAGAGTTACTTGTTTGAACAATCAGCATCTTCCACCTTCAAAAGCAATGTAACGAAAACTAAATGTTGGGCGGGTTTCTCATCGTCTTTAGGAGATTTTAATCAGGAAGATGAAGCCGATCCTTGCCATTATGGAAAATTATTTCATCAGGCCATGAGCCAGCTAAAAGCAGAAAACAAAAAACAATCATCTGTTGAATTTACCGCCGCCCAAAATTACCTTTTGTTTCTCTCCAAACAATTAGATAAACGTCGGGTAAATGATAAAATAAGCCTTAACCTAGAACTAGGTAAATCCGAATTACGTCAATTAAATTACCTTAGTGCACAAAATCATTTTGACATCGCACTCCATATTTTGACTTCATCAACAGATCCAGACCCTAAAATTTTGGCTGAAATCGTCACACTTAATGCTCAAATCAAGGCCGCATTGAAATAGAAGGCGTAAGAGTTAATGATAATATAAAGCCTACTTCTCACTTTTTTCTCCTAATCATATAAAAATTCATTTGAATCATCATTTATTATCTGTATCACCTTTTTCACACAAAACGTGCAATAAATAGACAAAACAGCGCGTAAATTGACACATAGTTGACATTAATAGGCTATTTATCCTCAAAAACTTGGCCTTTCTACTGTTTCCACAAAATGTATTAAATCAATAATTGACACACATTGGGCGTTTTCTCCTTCACGTTAAACCTCTACATTACCTCTAAATTGAATCGAGCGGCCTGCTTAATCAGATAATTTAGTTAACGGCTAAGTGACTTGCAGACTTGAAAGAGATTCATCAAACATTAGATAAATGAGGAAAGCATAATGACAATGAGCAGTGTCTATGAACAAACAAATTTAAAGGACAATACCCATATTGCCCGAAAAATGTTAAACGCCAGTGCCACTACTTGGTTCTTAACTGCTGTTTTTGGTCAATGGTTTTTTGCCTATTACATCATGATTTTTTACGGGGGCAATGCCATAAAAGGTGATTGGGCAACTTGGTCAAATCGAATGATACATGGGATTATCGAAGGCGATATGATTGGCAATATCGCAGTATTGATCCACATTTCCCTCGCCTTTGTTATTTCATTTTTTGGACCTCTCCAGTTCATTCCTCAAATTCGTAACAACTATCCAGCCTTTCATCGGTTCAACGGGCGCATGTACATAATGACTTCATTAATTATCAGTGTTGCGGCTATTTATTCTATTTGGAGCCGGGAAGTGATAATTGGTGGTTTTATTGGACAAATAGCAACATCCTTTGATGGGGTACTTATTATCATTTGTGCAATTATGACCGTACGTTTTGCGATGGCCCGTAAGATTGCGATTCATCGTCGCTGGGCACTAAGGTTATTTATTGTAGTCAGTGGTGTATGGTTCTTCCGGGTTATTAGAGGTTTTTGGATGTTTGTTAACGACGGGTCGTCACCGGGTACAAATCGCGACCTTACTGGACCGTTCGACATAATTCTAAATTTTGCGGGTTATTTGGTACCACTGTTAATATTAGAGTGTTATTTACATATACGTGATAATGGCAAACCTACTGGTAAATATACGATGGCTGGTATTATCTTCGTCTTAGCGGGCGCTATGGCAATCGGCATCTACTCTGCCGCCCATATATTTTGGCTTCCTAGCCTTTAAAATCAAGACCATGATCAAAAGAGTGGCTTTGTTCTATTTTTAAAGCACTAGCCACCTTTTATTAAACGTAAAATGATTGATTGGAATGTTTCTATGCAAATACCAAAAAAGCAGACAACACGTGGGCCGCTAATTAAAAAGCTGGCGATGGTTAGCACCGTTATTATCTTACTTATGGTTGTGTGGGATCGTATCAATATTCTCAGCCATGAAACACGGGTTCTTCGTGATGAAGTGATCATCGCACAAGTAGAAAAAGGTGACTTGGTACGTGAAATACATTCATCAGGCACTTTAGTACCCATAGCATCAAACTTTTTATCTGCCACATCAAATGGACAAGTTAAAGAGATACGACTTGAAGCCAGTGATAGTGTTGAAGTTGGCAGTATTATCATGGTACTTAAAAACCCTGAATTAACGCAAGCCGTCGATGAAGCGAGACTCGAAGTAGAAGTATTGCAATCAGCTTATCATTCATTACAACAGCGTTGGCGGCAAACCGTACTGAAACAGCGTATTGTGGTGGCAGACTTCAGCGCACGCTATGAAATGACCAAGTTACGCAGAGCTGCTAATCAACGATTATTAAAAACCGGCGCGGTATCAAACATTGATTACAATGAGTCTATTTTACTTGAGAAACAGCTTGGCTTTCAGCACAAGTTGGAGATTGAATTATTAGACAGTCTACCAAAAATGAAACAAGCAGAGTTAGTGGCGGCACAAGCGAAAATAAATCAGGCAACACGTCAATTGTTACTACAAGAAAAACTTGCCGACGATCTTTATGTTAAAGCGACCACCAAAGGCATACTGCAAGAAGTCACCTTACAAGTGGGAGAACCTTTTAAAGTAGGTACGGTGCTGGCCCGCATTGCCGAACAAGATAACTTAAAAGCGGAATTACGTGTACAAGAAAGCCAAGTAAAAGACGTTATAAAAGGACAAGATGTTGTCATATCTGCAGGCGGAAAACTGGCCTCGGGAATTGTAAAACGTATCAACCCATCGGTAAAAGATGGTGTTGTTATTGTTGATGTTTATTTTACCGGTGATGTTTTAGTAGGTGCCCGACCAGATTTGCGCATCGATGGCGTCATTGCGTTAGAAAAACTAAAGAATGTATTAAAGCTAAAGCGCCCTGTGTATAGTCAGGAGTACTCATCCAGCAGTCTATTTGTACTCAATGAATCTCAAACGGTAGCACAGCGAAAACAGATAGAATTCGGCCGCACCTCTGTTGACGTAATCGAAATTTTGTCGCCGTTAAAAGAAGGCGATTTTGTCATCGTATCATCCACTAATAAGTACGATAAGTTAAATGAATTAGCCTTACATTAAAATAGTAAATTAATGTAAAGCGTAAGATAAAAATTGAGTAATGGGAAAAGATCAGATGAATAATGATAAGGACAAGACATAAATGCAAACTTTCATTGAAGACATACAATTCGCTTGTCGGAATTTTTTAAAGACCCCCGCTATCTGTGCACTTATAGTGATCACGCTGGCTTTAGGTATAGGTGCGAATGCCGCCATATATAGCATGGTGCACAACGTATTATTAGCCCCCTTGCCTTTTGCAGACGGCGAGCAGTTAATTAAATTGAAAACCAACAACCCGGAAATAAACCGTTTTGATGTGCCCATTTCTGTGCCTACAGCTATGGACTATATAACTAAAAATGAGAGTCTTGACCATTTAGTTGAGTATCATCAAATGTCTTTTTCATTATTCGGCTATGGTGATGCCGCCAATGTCGAAGGAGGCGTTGTAAGCTGGGATTTTTTTGAAATGTTAGGCATACGTCCAATCTTAGGCCGTACATTTTTACCGGGAGAAGATGAACCCGGCGCAAAACCGTTAATCATTTTGTCTCACCATTACTGGCGGGAAAAATTTGGTAGCGATCCTAATGTCGTGGGTACGGTTCTGCAAATGAATGATCTTGCGACTCAAGTTATTGGTGTATTACCACCTTTACCCGCGTATCCCTTCGAAAATGATATTTGGATGGGGTCATCTTCATGCGGTGGCAGAGGCAGCGATATGTTTATTGGGCAACGTTCGAAGCCTATTTCTACTATGTATGGCAAATTAAAGTCAGGCGTGAGTTTACAAAGTGCGAGTCTTGATTTTAATACAATATCCAACCAATTAGCTGCATCATACCCCGACGACTATCCGCAAAGTCAGGGATTAAGCAATACCTTAACGCCGATGCGCGTCGATATGACTGGCGACGCCGGCCCAACCTTTTATTTACTGATGGGGATAACCGCACTGGTACTAATTATTGCTTGTGCCAATGTCGCTAACTTAAACCTAGCGCGAACAGCAAGTCGCAGACAAGAGTTTGCCATAAGAGAAGCTTTAGGGGCAAACCCAAGACGTATTGCTAGGCAAGTATTAACTGAGAGTATTATTTTATCCTTAATAGGTGGCTTATTAGGACTCGGTCTCGCCTTTATGAGTGTTGACTTATTCTCTGATTTTGCCGCGCTTTATACGCCTCTTGCTAGCGAAGTAAAAATTAACGGCAGTGTACTCACCTTTTGTTTATTGGTTTCATTACTTACCGGTATTCTCAGCGGCGCAACGGCAGCTTTTCAAAAGCGTAATATTAACGAAGCGTTGAAAGAAGGCAGCGGTAACATTACCGCGAGTGGCAGCAGCATTAAGCTTCGCCAAACATTATTAGTCGCCCAATTTTGCTTGGCATTTATTATATTAACCAGTGCATCTTTAGTGAGTTTAAGTTTGTATCGATTGAGCCATCAATCAACTGGCTTTGAAACCGCTAATGTGATCACAGTAAATCTATCTTCTAGCCCTGAAACCCGCGTAAATTTTGTGCGCGAGGTAGTACGAAAACTAGAAGCGATTCCGGGCATAACCCGCGCAGGTTTTGCTACGGAAATTCCATTTGTTAAAATCCGAGATAAACGACGCTTCTTCCAAATAGAAGGACAACCCCCCATTGGTCGTGATGAACGACCAGACGCATTGAGAAATGAAGTATCGGCCAATTTTCATCAAATACTGAGCATTCCTTTATTACAAGGACGTTACTTTACAGAGTCTGATGATGAAAACAGTCCTCAGGTTATTTTAATCAATCAGAAATTTGCCGATAGTTATTTTACCAACGAAGATCCGCTCGGAAAACGTATTTCACTTGATGATGGAAAAACGTGGAAAACTATACGGGGTGTTGTTGGTGATATTCGTGAAGTTGGCGTTAACATTGCGCCAGTTCCCACATTCTACACACATTGGATTATAGGTTGGCATTATGATCTGCAAATACTGATCAATACTAATATGTCAGTATCATCGATTAGCCCGTTAATTGCTGACATTGTTCATGAAGTGAACCCTTTACAGCCGATAGAAAAAATCACCAGTTTTGATTTTATTAAAGACAAATCAATGGCTTCTTCTACATTGGTTGGTTTATTGGTCGCTATGTTTGCCTTATTAGCCTTTTTAATTACGCTTAGCGGTGTAATGGGCGTAGTGGCTTATAACGTTAGCCAACGTAGAAAAGAAATTGGCATACGCGTGGCATTAGGCGCTAATCCTAAACGAATTCGTGCATTATTTGCGATTCAAGGATTATCTTTATGTGCTGGTGGAGTAGCACTAGGGGCATTTATCATGGCATTTATTTCGCCATTACTCGGCACCGTTCTTTATCAAACCGACCCGCTAAATTTAACCATGTACTTAATAACGGCAGGCGTTGTAATGCTTGTTGCGGCAGCCGCAATATTACTGCCAATAAAACAAGCAACTGCCATTGAGCCAAACCAAGCGTTACGTGAGCAATAACAATAAGCTGATTAACAATAAGCTTGAACAAAAACGTTATTCTCTTGATAAAAAGATTTAAAGGAAATAAAAAATGAACGAAAAACCACTTATACAATTAGCGTCATTAACCAAAAACTTCACCACAGAAGCGGGTGTTATCAGTGCTATCAAAAATGTTAACTTAACGATTAACGCCGGTGACTATTTAAGTATTGCTGGCCCTTCTGGTTGTGGAAAATCAACTTTGATGTCTATTTTAGGTTTGCTTGATACCTCAAGCGAAGGTGAATATTTATTGAATGGCCATAAAGTACAGGAGTTAGACGTTTATCAAAGGGCGGAAATACGCAACAAAGAAATAGGCTTCGTTTTTCAAGCATTTAATTTAATTGGTGATTTAACGGTATTAGAAAATGTTGCCCTACCGCTGACTTACCGTAAGATGAAAAAACAAGACAGAATTGAAATCGCCATGAACTCTCTCGCTAAGGTGAATATGGCCGACAGAGCTAAATTTTACCCTGCACAACTTTCTGGTGGTCAACAGCAACGAGTAGCTGTTGCTCGAAGTTTAGTCGTCGACCCTTCAATTATATTAGCCGATGAACCTACCGGGAATCTAGACTCGAAGAATGCCAATGCCATAATGGACTTATTTGATGAACTGAATCAGGAAGGTAGAACCATTTGTATGGTTACCCACGATTCTAGATTCGCTAAACGTAGTAGCAGTATCGTTCATTTAGACGATGGTATTCTTTGTTAATTGCTCGGTGTTATTGTTAAATTATAGGGAGAGAAATCTTCTTTTAATGACAGTACGCTTGGGTATTGTTACTCAACAAAGCTTGGGATAAAATAGCTGTAAATTCTATAAGTACTCACTACTTAACGTTCTAAAAATATTTTATTCCGTCAATATTTGGCAGAAGCTGAATTCTCCATAAGAGGTAGTTTAAATTTCGATAAAGAGTTACAAGGTAAAGCTTTAAATCAGTAGAGTTCACTAGTTTAGTGAACTCTACTTTAAGGGCAAGGATAAGCGAGCAAACATGAACAGTAATAATGTTATTGATATAAATTGTGATTTAGGTGAAGGCAGTACCGAGCAAGACTGTCTACAAGATGCGCAAATTATGCCGTTTATTTCACGCTGCAACATAGCGTGTGGTGGCCATGCGGGTAATGAACTGACCATGGCATTGTCTTTGAAAAATGCCGCTATTCATAATATCAAAGCAGGTATTCATCCGGGTTATGAAGACAAAGATAACTTTGGCCGTATTTCATTAATACTTCCTGTTGGGGTATTGATCCATTCGTTAAATAATCAAATTAAACGCCTTATTGCTATAGCCCAAAAGCAGCGAGTTATTTTGCACCATATAAAGTTTCATGGCGCCTTGTATAACGATGTAGAGCAACGGGTTGAACTGGCGGACGCGTTATCAAATTTTTTATATCAGCATTACCCCTTGTATACGGTCATTGGTTTAGCTGGCGGATTATTTGAAAAATCTTGTATTGCCAAAGGATTAACCTTTATGCCTGAAGGTTTTATCGACAGAAGTTATAGGTCAAATGCAACATTAACACCGCGTACTGAACAGGGAGCGGTTATTGTTGATCAAGGTAAAAGTTTAGCTCAAGCTAAAGCGCTGGCTTTAGGAACAGAGATTGAAACGAGCGACCATCAATTGATCAGCCCTGTCGTCAAAACCCTGTGTTTACATAGTGACAACCCTAATGCAGTGGTTATTGCGCACGCGTTGTCGAATAGCTTCAAAGACAGTGGGATTTCTATTTTGTGAGTAATCATTTAATTTTGAAAAATAGTTATCGTATCGTGGAAAATGGCGATAGTGCGATCACTTTATTGTTTGATTTACCCCCAAGTGAACAACTAACTAAAGTGATCATGCAATTATCATTTTTACTTAAGCGTCGCTTTCCTGAGACACCTGGGTTATCTGAGTTAATTCCCGCTTATAACAGTTTAACTATTTGTTTTAATCCGCTGGAATTTTCGGTTCAGCCATTAAAATCATTAATTGATGAACTCTTACAAGAAGATTTAACAGGCTACGTTTATCAAGCGAGCTTAATTGAAATCCCTGTTTGTTATCATCAATCATTGGCGCCAGATATTAACTTTATAGCAAGCCACGCTGGCATTAATGTTCAGGATGTTATCGCTAAACATACTCAGCCAGAATATCTAGTGCACATGTTAGGTTTTTTACCCGGCTTTCTTTATTTAGGGGGCTTAAATCCTGAATTATGTTGTCCACGAAAGCAGGTACCTAAATTGAGAATTGCTTCAGGTTCTGTGGGTATAGGTGGAGATCAAACGGGCATTTATCCTGTTGCTAGCCCCGGTGGTTGGCATATTATCGGCCAAACACCGGTAAATTTATTTGCAGTAGGAACAGAAAACCCCTTCATTGCCGCGCCCCTTGATAGAGTGAAATTTGTTGAAATTTCGTTAGCTGAGTTTAATGAACGCTCAGAGCAGGTGACATAATGACCATTCACTTCATTAAAGCAGGACTGCAAACGAGTATTCAAGACGGTGGTCGTCAAGGCCTAATGCATCAAGGGGTTTCAACAAGTGGAGCGATGGATACCACGGCCATGGCAATGGCTAACTGGTTGGTGGGTAAAGCCCAAATATCGGCATTATTCGAATTTACTATAATTGGACCGGTCATTGAATTTTCTCAAAATATACACATCTCGATAACAGGGGCCAAATTTGAGTTAACCTTAAACAACTTACCCGTATCTAGCTATCAAACAATCCATGTTAAAGCTGGGGACAAACTCAACTTCGGTAAACGCTTGCAAGGTGCTAGAGCCTATATGGCTTTCTCTGGCGATTTGTTATTTGAAAACAAAGTACTGCAGGATGTTTTAGGCAGTAAAGCAACCCATTTAACCGCGGGTTATGGCGGTATTAATGGCAAAGCTATTCGAGATAACACAAACTTTTCAATTGATTTTCCAGAGAGAAAATCGCAAGTGTCATTAAGGAATATTGATCATAGAAATGTAGCTTACTCTGGCCATAATTGTTTTCTACGCTGTGTATCAGCGCCTGAAAGTTCATTGTTTAATGCCGCGCAACAAGAGCGTTTTTATCATCAAACGTTTAAGGTTCATCCAAATTCAAATCGCATGGGATTGAGATTAGAAGGTGAGCCGATAAATTTTCATCGTCCGATGAATATCAGCTCTAGTGGATTAATTCAGGGCAGTGTTCAAATACCGCCATCAGGTTTACCGATCATTTCGTCTGTTGATGGTCAAACCATTGGTGGTTATCCACGGATCGCCGTCGTCATTAGTGCTGATTTAGACAAATTAGCCCAGCTAGCCCCTAATGACAACGTCATATTTGTTAAGGTTAGCCAAGCCCAAGCGTTAGCCATACTGAAAAATAAACAACAACAACTTAGCAAAGCGCTCCATGGCTCCGCGACATTGCCTATAAGGATATAGGTACTAATGATTTGTCTGGAACATAAATCATGACCGTTCATCCTGAACATAAAAACAAAATAGTGTGTGAATCAGCACTTTTTAAGTGATAATACGCCATCGAAAATCCCAAACTTATGACATCAACCATATAATATCGAATGTAATTTTATTGATTTTATTGATTTTATTGATTTTATTGGATTTATTGATGAAAATTATCTTAATTAAGTTCGTATAACCAGAGAAATGATGAACACACTGATTAAACTAATCGCACTTTGTGCCTTAACTATAAGCCTTTTAGTAAGTAGCAACGCGAGTGCGACAACCTTTACTTTTACCGCTATTCCAGATGAAGACGAATCACAGCTAAGAACTCGTTTTGAAAAAGTCGCCCTGTATTTAGAACAAAAACTGGGGGTTAAGGTAAAATATGTACCGGTAAAGTCATACTCTGCCGCGGTAACTGCCTTTAGAAATAACCAAGTACAACTGGCTTGGTTTGGTGGTTTATCTGGCGTCCAAGCCAGACGATTAGTACCGGGTTCGCAAGCCATTGCCCAAGGTTATGAAGACCAGTTTTTTAAAAGCTACTTTATTGCCCACCATAGTACCAATTTAACCATGACCGACAGCTTTCCTGATATCAACCAGAAAACCTTCACCTTTGGTTCAAAAGGTTCAACATCAGGTCGACTCATGCCGCAATATTATATTGAACAGTATTTACAAAAAAAGCCGCAACAAGCCTTTAAACGTGTTGGTTTTTCCGGTGACCATAGCCGCACTATTGCTCAAGTTCAATCGGGTGTTTATCAAGTGGGTGCGGTTAATTATAAAGTATGGGAAACTGCCCTTGCCAGAGGAAAAATCGATACCAATAAAGTAAGCGTTATTTGGGAAACTCCGGCCTACCCTGATTACCAATGGACAATACGCGCAGGTGTTGATACTGAGTTTGGCAAAGGCTTCGCAGATAAAGTGCAAGCAGTATTACTTAACATGAATGACCCTGAGTTACTCAATAGTTTTCCACGATCTTCATTTGTAAATGCGACTAATAAAGACTTTGAACCGGTATTAACCGTCGCTAAAAAGATAGGACTCATCGATTAATGATCACCATCGACAACCTAAACCTTCATTATGATAAAACTTCCAGCTACAATACAGGCAAGAACATCGGTAAGAAAAAGGCATCGACACAGGTAATTTTTGATCTGAGCCTAACCATTAATGAAGGTGAAAAAGTGGCGATTATTGGTCCATCCGGTGCAGGAAAGTCTAGCTTACTGCACCATTTGTATGGTTCGTTACAAGGCCGCGCTGCTCTTTGTTCGCAGCGACAAGGCTTGGTTGATAATTTAAGTATTTACCACAATGTATTTATGGGCGCTTTAGCTCGCCATCACTGGTTGTATAACCTGATAAATTTAATTAAGCCATTCAAGCAAAACCTCAACGATATTACTGCACTTTGTCAGCAGTTAGAATTAGACCAACCCTTGGAGAAAAAAGTAGACAAGCTTTCTGGTGGACAAAGACAACGAGTCGCCTTAGCAAGAGCCTTATATCAGCAGCAAGAAATTTTTATCGGCGACGAACCTTTTTCAGCCCTCGACCCGTTAATGACCTCAAGACTCCTCGAAACCGTATTAGCACAGCACAACAGCGTAATTATGGTGATGCATGACAGAGAGCTAGCAATGACCGCCTTTGACCGTGTTATCGCTCTTGATAAAGGCCGACTGGTACTCGACAGCAAACAGCAGAGTATTAACCTGCAGCAAATTACCCAGTTATTTCAAACGAGCGCTGTCGCGTAGGTTTATTTTATGCCGCAACTGCAGCCAATGAAAAACACAGATTATCCTTTAGGTTATTGGCAAAAAGTCACTTTATCAATTTGGCTTATCGCCTTGGTTATTCTTCCTTTTGCCGATATAGAAATTGTAAACTTCGACCCTTTTCTTGAATTATCGCTTATGACACAAGGGTTAATGGCTCCGGATTTTTTCGCCACCGAATACCTCTTTCAAGCGATAATTCAAACCGTTAATTTTGCCATTATCGGTGTCTGTTTAGGGTTAATACTGGGCGCTCCCCTTGCCCTAATATATCAACACCCCATAGTGTCTGGCTGCTGTTCATTTTTAAGAGCTATTCATGAGATTTTTTGGGCGCTGTTATTCTTACAAGTTTTTGGCCTTTCTCCTATGACCGGAATTTTAGCCATAGCGATCCCGTTTGCCGCGACTTTTGCCCGAGTATTTCACGATATTATCAACCAATCGTCAGACCGCCCTCTTGAGAGTATCGATAGCCGCGCAGATATTATTAGCCGCTACACTTATGGCAAAATCGCCCAAGTGCTGCCGCAACTTATGGCCTACACTCGTTACCGTTTTGAATGCGCCCTGCGCAGTAGCGCGGTACTCGGATTTATTGGCATGCCTACGTTAGGTTTTTATATGGAAACAGCTTTTAAACAGGGAAACTATAACGAAGGCGCGGCATTATTGATGATATTTGTTGCCATTATTGGCACCATTCGTTACTGGTGCCCGCCTAAATTACTCGGGGTTTATCTCGTTATTGCTTGCGTAACATTGGTAGAAATTCCTGCGGTAGACAGTAGCTTACTGGTGCGCTTTATCAGCCAAGATATTTTACCACCCGCCTTTGCAAACGCGGCATCTTTTGCAGAAGTTCAATGGTACTCACTCTATACTTGGTTTAGCGATATTATAACGGGGCAAGCGATTCCGGGTGCAATAGCGACCATAACCTTAGCCTTACTTGCCTTAGCGGCTACCCACTTTATTACCTTAAATGCCCATGCTTTAGCAAGTAAACACCTCTGCCCTGTTCCATTAACTTGGCTAGGTCAGTTAATGTTATTAATCGGCCGCTGCGTACCTGAATATATTTTAGCGTTTATATTTTTAATGTTACTTGGCCCTTCAATGTTACCGGCAATAATCGCATTAGCCATACACAATGGCTGCGTTATCGCCTACTTAGCCGTTAGGCAAAATAACGCCATTGCGCCGCAACAAATGCAGATAAGTAAGTTCAACCAGTTTAACTACCACATTATGCCGAGCATCTACCCTAATATAATGGCCTTAATGTTTTATCGTTTCGAGATAATAGTGCGAGAAACCGCGGTGTTTGGCATTTTAGGTATTATGACGTTAGGGTTTTATATCGACAGTAGTTTCAGTGAAATACGTTACAGCAATGCGCTGGTGCTTATTACCTGTACCGCGCTGCTTAATGTCGTTATTGATATTTTCTCAAGACGACTGCTTAAGTTACCGCAAACGAGCTTAGCCAGTTGTTAACTTGGCTAAGCTCTCACCAAGTGCAGTTGAGATTTTAATAGATTGTTTTTGTAATGATTTTACTCTCTTACGATTTATAGCACTCTTATTCATACGTTAAAGTACTGATAAAAACATCAGAATCTACGCTATCGGTTCGGCAAATCAACAACATGTTCTGATCTGGTGAAATAGCGAGCGTATTACCTATTGCTGTTGGTAGATGTTCGCTGACAAATGTATCTTCAGCTGAATTAACGTTATAGCGCCAGATCCCTCTTTTACCCACTAACTTAGGATAATAAATGGTTCCGTCATGGGTGGTCCAATGTTCGTGAAAATGCAGTGATAAATCGGGTAAAACACTGCCTAATTTCTTCCCTGAAAAAGAAATCATCTGAAGACCCTTATTGTTCTTCGACGAATAAATTAATACGTTGTCACTTAATAACTTCATTTGATCTACACCGTCGTCAGTCATCTGTTCAACGGTTTTGTTACCTGTAATTTTAATAATTTGCGAGTTTTGATTTTCTTCTTTGGTCATCGCAAAAATATCATCCTCGGACCCGTATAAACATGAATAATACTCTTTTTCAAATTTACCAACCGATTCATAATGTTGATTTTTAATATCATATTGGTAACAGCCATATTCAGCGGCATTCTTATAACTAACCAGTAACTTGTCACCAGCAGCTGACCAACTGGGTAATATCAGATTTTCGCCATCAAGACTAAACAGTTTACGTTGCTTATTTGTGGCTAGCGAATAAAGCCAAATAGCCCCCTTGCCTTGTCGATTACTGGTAAAAGCAATTTGGCTACCGTCAGGAGAAAAACTAGGCATATTATTGTATTTTATCGAACGGGTTAGCGGTAATAATTGGTCTTTTTTATCAGATAAATTAACCGACCAAATATTAGCCTTATAGCGAATATCCAAAAAGGTCAAAACTGAGTTGTCTTGGCTGAGTGACGGAAATTGTGCATCTCTGGCGCCTAACAGAGTCTCTTCTTTAGTCTCTGCGTTAATAAGCCATAAGTTTCGGTCGCCACGTTTATCACTGTCAAATAATAGATGTTGATTGTCTTTTAACCAGGAAAAGCTGGAAATATAATTTCTCTGGTCGGTGAGTTGAAAAACGTTACTAGGATTGTTCAAGTCAATCGAAACGAGATTTCTGATTGATTGACTTCCTCGTGTAAAGGCTACTTTCTTATTGTTCGGGGAAAATCTTGGACGAGTATCGAAATACCCATTGTTATGCGGCACCGTTAACTGTGTTCTTGTTTGTTGAACTCTGTCATATAACCATATCGCGGCAACTTTGTTAATGGGATCTTTGGCCACAAAAGCCAACAGTTTACTGTCAGAAGACCAGCTAAAAATACCTGAACGGTTTGGCAATAAACATTCACCTATGTTGAGACGATTTTTAGTGAGTAAGTCATAATGCCAAATAGTGCAAGGTGATGTTTTAGACACAGCAGCAAGGGTTATTGATTTGCTATCGGCGCTAAAAGACGGTGACATCATGCTTTCAACGTCATCTGCAATGGTGTGTAACAACTTGCCTTCGTTGTCTACAATTTTAACAACGAGTCGTTTATTGCTTCGAGAAGTAAAGGCCGTCATTTTACCATCAGGTGATATTTCAGGCGTGTGTTCCAATAAATCGTCTGTGGTGAGACGTTTGGCACTCATTAGCCCCTTTTGTAAAACACCATCATACTGGGGAATGGACGAACCATTCAAAACAAATAATGAGACAATAACAATGATCACAGGTATAGCAGTAAATAGTGGTATTTTGTATTTTTTAATGGGGTCGTTTAACTGATAAATGAAACGATAACCTTTTTTAGGAATTGTTTCGATAAATTTAGGGTTTTGTCTATCGTCTCCTAAAGCAGATCTAAGTTCTGCAATACATCGAGATAAAGCATCCTCATTTACAATCTTATCTTTCCAAAGAATCTCCGTAAGTTGTTCTCTCGTTAAAAGTTCATTAACGTTTGCAATAAACAGCGCGAGCAATAGGCTTAATCGTGGTTGTAACTTCACGGATTTATCGACACTTTTTAGCCTGCCGTCGGTGGGATCAAATTGCCAATCACCTATTTTACAAGGTTGTTTAATAGCGGGCTGAATTGATTGTTGCATGGTTATAGAAAACACCTAAAAAACGATTATTTCTCAGTATAACGATAAAAGGATAAATTGTGGAGGAAATTAGGAACTTATCCGAAGGCTTTTATATCAATGGTTTATGTATATTTAGTGACACATTTAATGCACATAACGTTGAGAAGCAAAAATATGAAAAATCTATCAATAGTCGCGGTACTAAGTTTAATTTCCTTACCAAATTTGTCCTATGCACAGGATTTAGGAGATGAGAATTGTGACTCATTATTACTCGTTAGTAGTTGGACACGTAATAACGTAAAAATATATGACGGCTGTAGCGGTGAGTATATAAAAGACCTAGATAGCCAAGGATTAATTGACGGTCCGTTAGGCATTCTTGAAGCGCCAGATGGCGACGTTTTAGTTATTAGTGAGAACAATGGTCGAATGCTTAAGTTTGATCGCGAGACATTGTCTACTGGTTCTATTTTACTTGGCCCTGGCGGAGGCAACGACTATATACCGAATCCCATTTCAGCGGTGATAGACGAACAAGGCATGATGTATGCCGCGAGTTTCACGCAAAATAAAGTTGTTAAAATCGATACACAAACCTGGCAAATTACCGAAACTATTTTACCCGCAGGCAACTCGCTACTCGACGGCATAGATGTCGGCATTGTCATTGAAGAGGGTTCACTATATTTACCAGGCTGGAAAAGTGACAACATCGTAAAAGTTGATTTATCAACGAAGCAAGCGACAGAAGTGGTGATACCCAAAGCAGGCGGTTTAAGCCGACCACGCAGTATTCTATTTAATCAAAATGAGATGTTAGTTTCCTCTGAAAACAGCAATGCTGTATTGGTGTTTGACAAAAATAACGGCACCTATAAATCAAAATTGGCAACCGTGTCTGGCCCATCTGGCATGATAAACGATGGTGATGGTTATTATCTCGTTACTGCGGGGAGCTCAGTTTATCGAAACGCTATCGATGGCAGTAGCAGCGAGCTGGTCATACAGCCTGGCGCAGGCTCTTTAGCTGGCGCAACTTTTGTGTATCGCTTAGCTAAAACAGGCATGGACAGTGATAATGATGGTTTGACTAATGAAGACGAAGTCATTCATGGCACAGATATAAATAATCCAGATACGGATAGCGACATGTTAAGTGATGGTGATGAAGTGCATACTTATCTAACTAATCCATTACTTGCTGATACGGATACTGACGGTATGCCTGATGGTTATGAAACTGAACATCAATTAAACCCGTTAATAAATGATAGTGAAGAAGATAACGACGATGATGGCTTAACGAATATTAATGAAATGTTAGCTGGAACAGATCCCAATAATGCAGACACCGATGGAGACGGCATCTTAGATGGGGCTGACAGTAACCCTTTGCTCGCTAATTCAGCACCAGAGATTTCAGGTTTTCCGGCGTCAGAAATAATGGAAGATCAAACTTATAGTTTTGAGCCAACAGTTAATTACTTAGGGAATATTGATTCAATCGTTTTTACCATTAGTAATCAACCCTCGTGGACAGATTTTAACGATAACACGGGGGCATTAATGGGCACCCCTGAAAACGATGATGTTGGCGAGTACAGCGATATCGTTATTCAAGCCAGTAATAACGCCTATGATGATAAACTTGCCGCGTTTTCTATTGTTGTGAACAATGTTAATGACGCCCCTACTTTAAGTTCAACTATACCCGCACAAAGCCTTAGCGTTGATGGGACATTTAATTTTGACACCAGTAGTTATTTCACTGACGTTGATCTAAACGACAACTTAACATTCTCAGTTGAGAATCTGCCGAGCGGTTTAGATATTTCTGCACCGGGAGTTATTACAGGTTCAACAGCAACAGCCGGGAGTTATAGTATTAAAATTATTGCAACCGATATGGGAAATCTTATGGCGCAGGGAAATTTCAATTTAACAGTAAGTAAAAAAATTGAACCAGCGTCTAAAAGTTCTTCGTCAGGCGGTGCAATATACGGGTTGCTGATATTATTGTTTTTTGGATTAAGACGTTTGAAATAGTCAGAATAATTAGACACTTAGGTTATACATCCCCAAAATAACCTGAGTACTTACAACCATGTGAGAATTTTGTCAAAATCAATAACGCAGATTGTAAGTCTTTAAATTTAAATTCATAGGATTCACTATTTTAGCGCACATCGCTGTTGGGACAAGTCTAGGCGACAAAACGATGGCTATTCATTGATTTTCGTCTGTAGATAATGGGATTTATTGCATTTAGTGACGATATTTTATTATGGATAATGAATACAGCTAAATTAAGAGAATACATCCGGTTATTCGAAGTAGGAAAGTTAGCCTTTCATCACAACAACAATGCCTAGTTTTAGCGAGACATTAACTTAAACAGCAATTATTAACCGCTGTTTTGTATATAATAAATAGATGTAATAAATGGATGTAAGTAGACCTTAAAAATAACGTTCCCAACCGAGCTCTAATATTAAATTAGGCATTATCAACATTCCCATACTAGGTATCTATTAGTCAAAACATCTAATGAAAGAACAAAGTTAATAGGAGTATGTTTTAACTTTAAAACAGTATTTTAATTAAATTCAAATCGTTTTTCCCACCGGTTAATTATTTTTTGATAAACACCATTACTTTTAATTTTTTGGAAAGCTCGCTGTAACTGTTTGATTATTTTTTTATCTGTTTTCCTATTTGCAGCCAAATAAATATCACTCGCTAAACCCTCAATTTTATATTCAATTATTGTCTTGTTAAAATCTAACCCAGCTTGCTGTATTTCACTTTTAGCTGTAACAAGATTAGTAAATACTGCATCAACTCGATTGCTATAAAGTAACTTCCATAAGTTTTCGTGCTTAACGGTTAGATATAGATTATCGCCTTGACGTAGACCAATTGATTTTAAATAACTTTCACCATAATCCCCTCGTGACACACCAATTTTATAACTGTTAATATCTTTAGGTGATGAAATATTAACATCTATAGCCGATTTTAACTTCGTAATATTCGGCTGTAGGCTGTATAACTTACCTATCCAAATAAATTCACTATTTCTTGCTGGTGATTTTGTGATAGAAAAAATTAATGTGTTTTTTTGTGTTAAAGCCAAATGGTAGGCTCGTGGCCATGGGTAAACTTGAAATTCAGGAGTGAGGTTAGCTTCCTTGAAAATAGCTTGAACAAGTTCAACAGCTAGGCCACCGTTTAACTTTCCGTCTTTATATATTTGAAGTGGGGGGACATTTTCTGTGACGACTAAAAGACTTTGTGACTGAGCAAAATTCGTAACCAAAAACAATAATAATAAATACTTCAAAAACTATTCACCACTTAAATACCCTATGCAATTAATTTTAGAATAAAAGTTGAATGTTTTCAATTAATAGCTATATCAGATACCTAATTACATAACACAATAGTGAACATTCACTAGAGTATAACTATTTAGTATATTTATTTTTAATAATAGTGTTTCACGATATAGATAACGACCAGCTTGAATTGGCATTATTGCACTGAAAAGTATAAGTTCTTCTATTAGCGAAGAGGAGATGTATTGATGTTGCGACTCGTAGCTTCTTCATTTGCCACAGGTTGTGTGAAAACTCCCAGCTTAAAAATTTTTATGTGACGCTACGTAAATTATCAGGTGATTTTACACCATACGTACTACAGAATTTACTCTACAGAGTCTTTTTTTCGTTGATATTATCCTATTACGTTAGTTCAAAATAGTTTTCACACAGGCTGTCCACTTAACCACCAGTCATGAAATTAGATTGGGGATGACATTAAAGTGCCATGAGAAGATACTCAAAGTATTTATTTTGTTTTTTTGAAAAGAGCTTTAAGCCAAACCGGTGTTTTATATTCTCCTGGAGGTCTTACTCGATTAAGCCTGAAATGACCGTATCCTAAAAGCCGCTCAGGGTAACGTTCAAAGCGCAGTTCGAAATCTCCTTCAATCATATCCCTTAGCACATACCGTAGAGTGATCTCGCTAGCAAAAGGAGCCCCTTCCAATTTAGAGTTTAATTCACCACTACTTTGTTTCAACCACTCATGTTCAAAAGTCATTACAGCTTTACCATTAAGCCCTGGTGTATAAACTGTAAAAATAGCTGTTTGCTCAGGAAGGTACTCCAATGTGGCAAATTTCAGGTCGCCGTCATTAGCCAATTCTAGTACTCCAGACCAGTACCCGAATCTCTTCTTTTTATGTTTAGATGCAATCAAAGTTATCTTTTTAGCTTCTTGTGCAATAAATCTCTTTGGTGTTGATTTTTCTTTAGTTGGCTTGAGTTCATAACGGGTGCTTAAAATTTCTTTAGACGTTAATAGAATCGCTTCTGTTACTGAGTAATTTTGGCCCGCTTGCGCTGTTAATATAATTTTTAAAGGCAGGTTTTCATTTGCTGTATGGCTCAAAATAATACAGTTAAATTCATCGCATTTTATGTCATTATTTGTAAAAGAAATCTTTTTATAATGATGCATACCAGTAGCAATTTTATAGGAAGTAAAAGTGTGCAGATTGTCAGGGGTAATTTTTAATACTTTAAATTCTGCTCCTGAACGTTCGATCCCTTCCCATGTGCCGACAGGAATGTGCTGCTTGTTTTGTTCAAAGCTTCGAGAGTAACTACTCTTTGTTTCAGCCTCTAATCCACTATTATTAATATACTCATTTTGGGGTTGTGATGTGCAAGCAGCAACAGACATTAGCAAAGTAATAACCCGTATTTTCATTATCCATATTCTTGATTTGTTTCCAGTAAACAGAGGATATCATAACGTTACTCAGAGCTTCAATGCCTTTCAATTTACAAAAAACTGTCAAATTTGAGATGAAATAGCACATGCTGTTTTTCATCAATATTTACTAGATTTATCTTTATCACATCAATGCTTTTATTAGCCTCAAACTTACCCATGAACAAGTTCTTTACCAATGTCTGCTAACAATTTATACGAATGTAATCTGGCGCTTTGGCTAAAGATACCGGCATTCACGATCAATTCATCGGCTTGCGTTCTATTAATAAAATGTTGAAGTTTCTCTTTCACGGTGGCCGAGTCACCGACAAAAGCACAACTTAACATGCTTTCAACTTGTGCTTTTTCCATGGGGTTCCAACAGTCTTCAATATTATCAATGGGGGGTAATAATTTACCCCGTCGATTTCTAATCATGCCAAAAAATCGCTGCTGCATGCTGGTGAATAAATGTTCAGCCTCTTCATTGGTGTCTGCGACAATCACAGAAACACATGCCATCGCGTATGGCTTTTTTAATTGGCTTGATGGTTCAAATAGCTGGCGGTATTGTTCAAATGCTTGATCGAGTGCTGCGGGTGCAAAGTGTGAAGCAAAGGCGTAAGGCAAACCAAGTTCAGCCGCCAATTGTGCACCAAACAAGCTAGAGCCTAACATCCAAAGCGGTACATTCAAGTTCGCGCCTGGCACTGCTTGAACGGCCTGCCCTGCTTTTACCGAACCAAAATATCCTTGTAGCTCTTGTACATCTTGTGGAAACTGGTCGGAAGCCCTTGGGTCGCTACGCAACGCTCGCCATGTTAATTGGTCGGTGCCGGGCGCTCGGCCTAAACCGAGATCAATTCTATTAGGATATAAAGACTCTAACGTACCAAACTGCTCTGCAATGATTAAAGGCGAGTGGTTCGGCAGCATAATCCCGCCTGCGCCAACTCTAATGTTTTTAGTGCCTGCGGCTAAATAACCAATAACGACAGACGTCGCTGCACTGGCTATACCCACCATATTATGATGCTCTGCTACCCAGTATCGCAAGTAACCTAAAGCATCTGCATGTTGCGCTAATTCCAGAGATTCGCTTAAGGCATCGGCAGGTGTTTTATCAATTTTTACAGGGACTAAATCAAGCACAGATAAAGGAAACATAGGATTACTGAATTATATAATTTGACAGATAGCTGGAGATTAATGGCTATTGTGTCTTGGTGCAAGTGTTAAGACAGTCACATTGTTTAACAAGCCATCTTCAAGCATTTACAGATAATGTTTTTTTATAGGGGCTATTTGTTTTTTAAAATGAGTAGACCGTTATTTTGGTCAATATGAAAATCAAACGCTTTTAAAAAATTCATCCCTAATAAGCCATCATTATGATCATTAACATAGGAAGGACTTACCGCAAAGATGAAGTCGTTAACCACATAATCTTGTATCGAAAATTCGGCTACCTGATAAATACTGGCGGTTACGGTTCCTCCCGCGGTATTTAGGTTGAGGTCTTGAATATAAACAACGTCTGAATACTGGCTTAATTCGTCAAATGCCGATTCCGACAATAACGAAATACTGGCGCCTGTATCTAACATTAGCGACACATTAAAAGTGTCGTTCATCAGAGCTTGCACTATAAAGTGTTCGCCTTGGCGACTTAACGGTATGCTTTGCGGCTTTCTTAATGCGGCTTCGATATCAGCTAATAACGCGCGCGCTTTGATGTTATAATTAGGCTGATTTAGCAAGGGTTCAATCGCATGGCGCGCATATTCAAATTCGCCTAACTGATATTGTGCACGAGCAGACACCCATTGTAACTTAAGACTTTCGGCATCAAATAAAAGTACTTCTTCAATCAAGTTTCTCAGTTCTAGCCAATGATTATTCTTTATTAACACATCAACTTGTTGTTGAACGAGCCCTCTCGCAACGTTAACCGCTTCATGAACTTCAGCTCTATTATAAAGATGATATTGCACTTCATAGGCATGTTTAATGGCAAGTAAAGGTAATTGCTGTTGCCAATATAAATCAACTTGTTGATACAGAAAGTCAGTGTCGTCACTGTGAAATGCTAAGTAAGCATTAATTGCATCTTCGGCTTGAGTAAACAGTTTTTGTTGAATTAATGTCTTTGTTGCTTGTAACCAATATAGCCTTATTTCAGATAATTCTGCATGCTGATCATTAGCTAAAGTATGAATTAAAAAGTTGGCATTAGAATAATTTTTTCCATTAAGAGCATTTTTAATACGGTTGACGATGTGCTGTGCGTTTTGGGTATCCTCACTAGAGTTAGTTTTAGCTTTGGTTTTGGCTTTAACGTTTTTGTTGTTTTTTTGTAGATCTTGCGCACGCTGCTGGGTATGTAAATTAAGGTTATGTTGAAAACTTGTTTCGATTTCGTTCATATTTAACTGTAAAAACAAATATACATTCAATGCTACCGAACATATCAAGCCCATAATTAAAGCAATACGCCACATAATTATTTCCCAAATATATTGTTAAATTTACAGTAAAAATAACGTCTGCCCATTAAACCACTCAATATTGTTGATAATTATGCCCCTACTTAGCAATAATAGTAGAAGACCACGTCATTATTTCTGAAAAATAACGATATTACTGTTGATGCACTGAACCCGTATCTTCTCTTTCAAAACCATGACATATGTAGCCACTTATTGGCCGCTTTTTCTTGGCGATTTGATGAAAGTGCTCAAAACCTATGGAGAAGGCAAACGGGTTCGCGTTGTAATCTGCATATGACTGATCACTGCCATTTTTAGCCTCTCTTGCGCCAGCAGCAAAAGAACTTAAAAAGTCATCTCTATTGTTGATGAGAATCGTTATACCGCTCTGCGCTTCAACAAGTTCCAGCGCACCTAGTTCAATGTACTTATTTACAACTGCGCTGTTGAAAGCTCCGCTGTATTGTTCGCTTTCAACATCATAAGAAACTGGCGAATCATCGGTTGCTTCCATTAAAGAAACAAATAACTCTCTTACCTTTTTTGAGATCATTAACAATTCCTATCACTTGTTCTTCAATTATCTTTGACTGTATTTTATTGTATTAGGTAATGCTGTTATTTAATTATGTATTGTACTAATACTTGAGGTTATAGATCAGCCCATACTGTATATTTTAGCCAATCCATTGTTTCATATAAATAACTGATCATTAAATCGAAATCATAATGATCAGTGCCATTAGCAACAACTAATTGTACGTTTACTTCTCTATCTTTAAGTTGTTGAATTTCGTCTTTCACTCTATCTAATGTAATACTTTCATCCAATTCAGGATGTATTGCGTAGATGGGAACTTCTGTAGATATTGTATCGATCCAATCTCTTGGGGATGAAGCTATAGGAATAGCGGCACTAAACAATTCAGGATGCGAAGACATCAAATCCCAAGCACCGAATCCTCCCATACTGTAACCGACCACAACGACTTTATTAGGGTTCACAGGCCAATTCACAATAGCCAATTCAACTAATTCTGCAATCATGTCTGTCGTGCGAGTTAATGTCCAGTCAGAGGCATCAGGTGCAGTTGGAGCTATTATAATTGCATTTAACTCAGACAAGCCGGGTATGACTAACCTTTCAAGAAAAGACAAACCTTCCCCTCCTGAAAAGTGAAGAGCTATTACTAAAGGAACACTCTCCTCTTGCGCTATTTCTGGTAAGGAGATAGCGTATTTTATTGGAAAATTATATTTTTCCAACATCACATGCCCAGTAAAAGTGCCTGATTTTGCTATATCAATCTCTGAAATTAATACACTCTTAATTATTTCACTTTCAACTTCGGAAGCATGAGGCGTAACGTCTCCCTTACAACCTGAAATTAACAAGATAGAAAACGAAAAGATAACAAGCGTTTTTATTATGGCGGAATTTAAAGTTTTAAATATCATTTTATTTTGAACATAATGAAAAAATAGTTTTAATAATATAATATATTTTCAGCTTTTAAGGAAATCAAAAAACGAAATGAATTCATCTTGAACATTTGTTCTAACAAAGTGATTTTTATACAAAATAATAATTTTGACATCTTTTCATTTAATTTGGCTTCTGCCATTTTTATTCTCTGTATTAATATTGATCACTAGCAATATCGCTACTAATACTGTAGCGTTATCGCGATAATTATAAGGAGGATTCATGCCGATACCTATGCCAGGTGAACAAGTTAGAGGTTCTAAAACAGGTAAACCTATCATGGCGCTACTCGATTTATTGGGTCGAACATGGGCCTTAGGGATTGTTTGGCAATTGAATCAAGGCAGTGCAACATTTAGAGAGTTACAACAGCGCTGCGAGCAAATTTCGCCCAGTTTATTAAATACCCGTTTAAAAGAATTAAAAGTCTTACAATTGGTTGAATTAACGCCAAGTGGTTATCAGTTAACGCAAACAGGACACGGGTTGTTTTCAATAGTTTCTCCACTAGGAGAATGGTCGCTACTTTGGGCTAACCAAATTAAAAAGGACAAGGTATGAGTTTGACATACGCGAATATGCCCCTCGATCGGTGCAGTAATCAACGTAAAAACAAACGCTGGTTGGTGTCAGAATTTAACCATCAAGATACCTTATTTTGTATCATTAATGATGGCATGGGCCTATTTTCTCATGATGACTCTTTTACGCCAATTTATTTGAGTAAATCACAGCTTGATAGTGTATCAATCGATAGTTGTATTTACCTAGGTAAAGGCGCTGAATCTGAAGGGACGACAAGTGTCAGGTCATTGTTTACCGTAAATTTTGAAAAGTTAAGATTTTCAGCCCAAGAGGAATTACTTAACCTAGGTCAGTGGATAAATCTTCGAGAAGCGACACCAAATTTAACCGTTATAGATGCCTCCATTCAAGCATTAGCCAAGGCGTTGGATTATTGGCATACAACACATCAATATTGCGGAAAATGCGGTAATTTAAGCAAGTCTGTTGAGGCTGGACACGCTAGACGCTGTACAGAGTGTCGTAACATGTCGTTTCCGCGAACAGACCCGGCGGTAATTATGCTAGTGGAACATATGTTCCCCGATGGTATTGCACGTTGTTTATTAGGTCGTCAAGCAAGTTGGCCAAAGGGGATGTATTCTACATTAGCCGGTTTTGTTGACCCCGGAGAAACGCTAGAAGAAGCGGTAATAAGAGAAGTTTCAGAAGAAACCGCTGTAGTTGTTGAAAACCCTCAATATATTACCTCTCAACCGTGGCCATTCCCAGCTTCTGTTATGTTAGGTTTTACTGCTGTTGCCACTTCAACCACCATCGATATTAGTAAAGACGACATAGACGATTGCCAATGGTTTTCACGAGAACAATTAGCAGGCTTTTATGCGGGGACTCAACCCCCAAATAAAACAGAAAATAACGATGAGAAAAACAGTGAAAAACAGGAATATAGAATAGGTAGCGGTGATTCTATTTCGTCTTATTTGATCACTGCGTGGAAGAATAAAGAGATTGGTCATTATTAATAAGGCTAATGTGTAAATTAATAATAACGCTCAAATTTAAAATTACCGTTTTTAGTAAACGAATTATAAGCGCTGAAACAACACATAAAGAGGTAATATAACGGTATCGTTTACACGTAGAACGTTTAAATCAGGTGTAATTAAATATAATTGTTTGAAGTGCGAGTAATAAGTCGCATTGAAGGTTTTAAGTCGCAGTGGTACTATTGAGTTTCGATAATAAATTATACCGAATAAGTAGTATATCCTACGTATTCTATTACTATAATTTATGTATATCATCCTATCGATATTTTGATTATATTGATAAGAGATAACGACCTAATTTACCAACCTACTTGAATTCTTAATAATTAAAAACTTATGTCCAAAAACACTTTTACACCTGAATTGCTTGAACAACACTTTACCAAAAACGAATGGAAAAAAGGCTCGAGAATTTTTAATGATAAGGGGGTTAAAACCTGCGCCCTTGACGGTGTAATAATTCGCGGTGTAGTGTTTAGTGAACGTTCTCGCCAAGAGAGTTATTTAACACGTTTAGTTTTAAATATTAAGCATGATGGTATTGCCAGTTATTGTGATTGTTATGTCGGTCGCGACTGTAAACATGGTGCGGCCTTAGCTCAGTGTTATCTTAATGAACAGTTTGATCGAAATAGTATTGCTACTTCTGAAAAAGTAATTGATAAATGGCTTAGCCGTTTTCAAGCTCAACCAAGTAGATACCAGCCAAATAGCCAACAGAAATCATTGTTGTACTTTTTAAAGCCCAACAGCTATAACGAAGACGATTATTTCACATTAGGTATAAAATCAGCTCGACCAAAAAATAGCGGTGGCTGGAGTAGTTCGCTGGGGAGTGAATTTTCTGCAAGTTCTTTAATTAATAGTGCTTATGCCAACAATGAAGATGTTTCGGTGCTTACTGAACTTATTCGTACGAATCAATATGGCGATAACATTAAGTACTTTGATTTATTTGAGCAAATCATTAAAACGAATCGCTGTTTTTGGCAAACAAGCTACGACTTGAGCGAAGCGATTACCTTAGGTGACCCATTAGAGGCACAATGGAAATGGATACCCCTTGATAATAAGTTGCATACTTTACAGCTTGTATTTGAAAAGCCTTCTGCAAGTATTCTTATTATTAAAGCTCAACCTCTTTGTTATTATGATAAAGAGCAGAATTGTTTTGGAAAAATTAATACCAATACCCAATGTAATTTTGAAGCAGACTTACTCAACTCCCCTATTTTTGAAGAAGACAAATTACCTTGGGTAATGAATAAACTCTCTATGTCTTTAGGTGATGCGGTTAAACGACTGCCGAAACCAAAAACAGAATTCTCACAAGAACTAACAAAGCCCGACGTGTATTTGAGATTTTCTACACCCAGAGAAGTTGACCCGCAATCTGGCTTTGTGAAGGTAAACTTTTCCTATAAAGGAAATTTAGTTAATCCGCATAATGAAAGCGTTACGGTTACACCACCAAAATCAAGCACAGATGAGGGCGACGTTGAAGGTGAGAGAAAAGTAAAAATTTATCGAGATTTGGCGTATGAACAAACCGTTATTGATAAACTTACTTCGTTAAAGTTTACGTCTCAGCCTAAGCCTAAACGTTATACTTTCACCAATGAAGACTATTTAAACAAAGATAAAGTGCCTAAATATTCAATGCTGATGCAAGGTCGCTATCTTTGGCATCATTTTTTACACCAAGAAGTTCAATTACTTAAAGATCTCGGCTGGAATATTAGCTTTACTGATGACTTTTATTATAAAGCCCTTTCAACAGATAGTGTTTTTGATGCTGAAGTTGTTCAAACCGATGACCATGATTTTTTCTCATTAGGGTTAAACTTAACCATTGATGGTAAAAAAATGCCAGCGTTTCCTATTTTGCTTGGTGCTATTGAACAGTTACCTAAGTCGGCATTAATTGATCGTGAAAAAGAAAAGCTGATTTCACCTGATTCACCTATTTATGTAGACCTAGAAAATGGTGACTTTGTTGCCTTACGTTACCAAAGTGTACAGCCAATATTAAAACAGTTTATTGAACTGTTTCTGCCTAATGCATTAAATAAAAATGGCACCATGGAACTATCTCGTTTTCAAGGACATCAGACATTATCAATGTTAGATGATCAAGGAATGATAGCAACCGGCACAAGTAAATTACGCGTACTGGCTAATAAACTTAAAGACTTTCAACAAGTCACCACAGTTCCCGTTCCAGAAGGCTTAAACGCAACGTTAAGAACCTATCAGCATCAAGGTTTAAATTGGTTACAGTTTTTACGAGAGTATCAATTAAACGGCATTTTAGCTGATGACATGGGTTTAGGTAAAACCATTCAAACGTTGGCGCACTTATTAATAGAAAAACAGCAAGGCCGACTCACTAAACCAGTATTAATTGTTGCACCCACCAGTGTTATTTTTAACTGGGCGAATGAAATAGAAAAATTTACGCCGCAACTGACTTATCAAGTACTACACGGTACTAAACGTCATCAGCACTTCAATTGTCTTGATAGAAATGAAGAACATGGAAACCCTGTAGATATTATTATTACCAGTTATGCATTGATCACTAAAGATTTAGCACTTTATAGTCAACAAAAATTTTATTACCTTGTGCTTGATGAAGCTCATTACATAAAAAATACTAAAACTAAATTATACCAAGCGTTTTTAACTCTAAAAGCGCAACATAAATTATGCTTAACAGGCACGCCGATGGAAAATCACTTAGGTGAGTTTTGGGCACAATTTAATTTCTTACTACCGGGATTTTTAGGTGGTCAAAGACAATTTACCAAGCTTTTCAGAACGCCTATTGAAAAGCACGGTGAGCATGAACGTAAACAAATATTAAATCAACGTATTAAGCCGTTCATTTTACGTAGAACCAAAGACAAAATAGCGACAGAACTGCCGCCAAAAACTGAAATAATTCAAAAATTACGTATTGAAGGTCAGCAAGCAGAACTTTATGAATCAGTTCGTTTAGCGATGGACAGTCGTTTAAAAGATATCATTGCTGATAAAGGGCTTAAACGTAGTCAAATAGAAGTGTTAGATGCATTATTAAAGCTAAGACAAGTATGTAATCATCCTAAGTTACTGAAACTTGAAGGCGCTAAAAAAATAAACCAATCCGCTAAACTTGACCATTTAATGGAAACTTTACCGGAGCAAATTGATGAAGGACGTAAAATATTAATCTTTTCACAATTTACCAGTATGCTCGCTTTGATAGAAGAAGAGCTTGTTGGCGCGGGTATTGATTTTGTTAAATTAACCGGAGCAACCACTAAGCGACAAGAAGTCGTTGATAAGTTTCAAAATGGTGATGTTCCCGTATTTTTAATTAGCTTGCGAGCAGGTGGTGTAGGCTTAAACTTAACAGCTGCTGACACGGTTATTCACTTTGACCCTTGGTGGAATCCTGCTGTTGAAAACCAAGCGACAGATAGAGCTTATCGTATCGGACAAGACAAACCTGTTTTTGTTTACAAGTACATTATTGAAAATTCAATAGAAGAGAAAATTCAAAAAATACAACAAAACAAAGCTGAATTAGCAAAAGCGTTATTGTCTGAAGAAGTCAGTGATAATAAATTAAGCTTAACAGATGATATTTTGGGGGCATTGCTTGCACCGCTGAGCTAGAGTAAAGGCGAAGTACTACGACTTTTTTTATTTATAATGCTAATGTGACACCATAAAACAACAAATATTATACCGTTAGGTAAAGATATAGGTTTGATTATAAACCTATATCTTTATCGATAATAAACATCTCCAACCGACTCATGGCTACATTAAATTGGTCACTGTCAAAATCTAAAATACCTAACTATTCGTGACATAATCTTTGAGGAATTTTAAATTACTTTAAGAATAGCTTTCCATTGGTCTATTTTTTTACAAAACCCTTCTGTTTGAATCACACTATCTACAATAAACTCCATAAGACGAATTAACGCTAAGTCACTAATTAAAATGATTATTGTACAAATATTTTATTCTGCTACGCTTAATTTTGATTAACGGTTAATTTTTGATTTATTTTATCCATCAATATTAGGAAATATATGCAACAAGTTTTAGGTATTGTGATCATTTTCAGCGCTATCATCTCAAGTATGTTTCTTTCAGGTAACATTGCGATGTTTATTGATTCACAGGCATTGTTAATATCTTCAGGCATTTTTTTGGTGGGTATTATTTTAAATACTACAAAAGAAACTAACTTCGCAACTCACTTAAAACGCGTATTTACAAGTAAGGCATTAACAATACCTGAAGTTGAAAGTTCAGCGAATTTTTATTCAAATATGAATAAATTTACCATCACTGCATCTGTTATCACCTTAATTATTGCAGTGATTGCAGTATTACATCAATTTGAACAGCCTAAATTACTCGGGCCAATAATTGCAGTCACCTTGCTCGTTACACTCTATACAGGCATTGCTTCAACATGCCTTTTTATTCCTGCAAAATTTAAACTTCTCGCATCTCTTTCTGAAAACAACCTAGCCGACGCTCCAGAGTCGAATGCATTTGTAAAAGCCACATTAGCCACGATACTTATAAATGTTGTCTTAATTGCACCTTGGATTTTAGGAGATTCACTTAAGTTTTTGATGGACTTACCGAGTATCATTATGATTGCAATGGTGATACTGGGTTCAGTGATTTTCGTAAAAAACATTAGGACAAAAGTGTTGACACAATATTTATTTTCATCGCTGATCACTGCTGGCATAGTCTTATATTTAGTGGGGATAGTGGCAATATTGTCTTACGATGTTGACAGTTTCAATCAATTCCTTTCTGCATTTGGGGTGTCATTAATTACTATTGTATTAGCTATTATTGTCGTCTTACCTTTTTCATTATTACTGAATTATATGTTGCAGGATAATGAAGACTCAAAAATAAACAGTAAATTATTTATTGAAAATAACAGTTTTGTTAAGTCATATGCTGCAATTGCAGCAGTATCATCGGCACTGACACTCCTGGTCATAATCGTTTATTTTCCTCAATAAACGATTTACCTTAAAGTGTGATATGACTCTCTACAGACCAAGAACTGTTTGTTTAATGAAATGAGCAGTTAAAGGTTACGTTTACCTTTGAAGTTATTCAGAGGCTACTGCATATAGTTATGGTTAGGGTTAAAGTTATGCGCGAATTACTGCACTACAAAAACAACCTGGACTTGCATAGTGAAGATGAATATATTCAACGCGAGTATTCTGAAAATGTTTCTTCAATGTAAATGCCAATTCAGCCCCTTCTGCAATATCGTGATCTACCATCATATTATCAGTATCATAAGCTCTAATTGATAGCACTCGGTGTAAGAGCATTTCAGGGACTTCGTTAATTTGAAAATTGGTGGTATTAGCATTTTCTCTTATTAAAACGGTTCCCATAGCCCTATATGCAGACTTAACATCATGATGCCAATAAGGTAAAAAAAGCACTCTTTCTCCAATTTTTGCATCTTCAAGAGATACACGACAAGGGTATCCTGGCGCTTCATCTACTTTCATCCATTTTGCTTGATGTGATTCAAGCTCTTCATCATTCAAATTCATAAAGAAATCAAACGCTTTCTTATCAAGAGCTACAAATTTAAAATCGCATACCATTTTTAGTTAATTCCTTGATACTGTATTATTGGGTCACTGAATATTTTGTTATGTGTTGAATTTATATTCGCGCTTTATTTCTACCACTTGAACTATATATGACTCATACCATTTGGAGCGACCAGCCTCTTGAGCTAAAGAGTGTTCAGCATCACTTTTCCATGCTTTGATTGACGCTTCATCTTCCCAATAAGAAATGGCAATTTCTTGGTCGCCTTCTGTAACTGCGACAAAATCTAAACAACCATATTTATCAAATGCAAGATCTCTCATCCTTGCAACTGTTTTTCCATATTCATCATCTTGAATTCCAGGCTTTGCTCTGAATATTACTGCGTACATTCTTAACTCCTTGATAAAAAAACACTGCGCTAATTTAAGCCGTCTATTATTGGTTGAAATCCGCTATTTATACCGAGTATAAGTAAACTTCTCTTCTTTGGTAATATCCGTATCTTCAATTGCGACATAGATTTTAATTTCGTTTTCGCTGATTTTTTCTAATGTCAGGCCACTAAAATAGATTTTGTTTTTTGTAACTCTCACTCATTAAAAATCTTTGTTTGATCTTTTTCTTCCCAGCCTTTCAAGTCTTTGCTGAAATATTTTAACCTACCGCAGGTGACCACACGCTTCAATAATCCCTCCAAATTTTTGCCCTCTCCAATGACCAGATAACCACTTCACTGCATCTAAATTTGCTACGGGAGATTCTTGTTTGTCTTTTAGGAATAATAGGTTTGGAAATTTCTCGGCACCGAAAACGTTGAAACAAAGCAATATTAATAAATAAAGTCCACTTTTTTTGATCATGTTATTCCCTCTTTAAAGATGTATAAGTGACTTAACCATATAAAGCACGACGGAGTGAATATCTAACTTCTCATATTGGGCTTCATCATTAACACTTTACTCATTAAGTAATACTCGCTTTAATTTAAATGATTCATCCACTCTATTTTAGAACAAACCTAATGAAAAATTTTAGGCACATTAACATATATTTTACAGCCATTCCTGAATATTATTCTTCAATACACTCAAATTCCGACTCACTTTCCATGTTCAACTTTTCTAGAACATCAACTTTAATTACTTATTTATTGAAGGTAACATATAAGAATATAATTTAGCCTTTAGCCTTAAATTATTATTTTATTTCAAGGATTTTGTTACGGCAGTATAATAGGGTAATTATTCGATATTTTTCTTATGTTGATCGAAAATATTCCACTCTGGCTAATCAATTATATTCTGTTCAGGCTCGGCAAATGATAGAGCTGATAAGTTATCACCTATTAAAAGCTTCTCTACATCCTTAGCTTGCTTATCTGTCGGTGATCTAAGAGCTACTAATAGTTTCTTAAATTGTATTGATATTATAATATGAGACTCATCAAGTGTGATTACACCGTACAGCAATGATTTAAGGGAGCATAGCCCTATTACTTAATGCATTCTTAACGACCCTGTCTGTAGACTCTTTCTCCCATTGATTTGAAATACACTAATTTTTTGCTATTACTGTATAAACTTTTATTCTTCTTGCGATACTGATAAACGTAATAGATTAGCATTTTTATTGCTTTATCATAAAATTGAACTTTAGTAGTGTGGTGAAATATGCTATTAAAGATGAGCTTACTGAGTTGGCCAAGCAAGGAAGTTAATCACGAGCTATTTTTATTAATGATGAGTAATCGTCATCTAAATAGTAGGCCAGTTTTAACTATAATTATTGCAAAATTTATTGCTTAAAATAGTTACGAATTAAAATTTAAGTTTTTTATATTTACATGGTTATTAGACATATCAAACTAGGGATATACGTTATGAAAACACAAAAAATAATTTTAGCTGCATTAATTGCAACAACAGTATCAGCATGTGGTTCAACGAAGAAAACAGACGGAATAACTTCTATTTCAAACTTACCGTCTTGGGTGCTTAATCCTGTAGCTAAAGACGGAATTGCGGCAACAGACTGTGTTAAATCTTCTGGTAATTTTTCAATTGATAAAAAGATGGCAACAGCGAATAGTCGCTTATCACTTGCTCAGCAAATAGATGTAAAAGTTGAAGGTTTGGATAAAACATATTCAAATAGAGTTGATGATAATAATGATATGACCGTTGGTAATAAATTTTCATCTGTTTCTAAGCAACTGACTAAACAAGAACTTCGTGGTTCTCGTGTAGTAAGGTCAGATATTGTAACTATATCGGGTAAAGAATATTTTTGTGTATTAACAACGTTAAGCCCAAAAGCTACAACAAATCTTTTTGAAGCGATCATAAAACAAAGTCAACGTTTAGTAAATCCACAAGATGAAAAGTTCCTATATCAAGAGTTTAAAGCCCATAAAGCAGAGATAAACTTAGATAATGAAATCAAAAGGCTAACTAAGGATTAATTAGAAAAGAGAAAAAGGAGCTTAATTATAACTCCTTTTTTTGTACTCTAGAAATCAAGTAAAGGACAACTACGATGGAACCTTCAACGTTAGGTGAAGTAGAAAAGAAAGTAGAAGAAACCTCTACGTGGAAAAAGGTTCAAAATACTATATGGATGATTGCTGCTTTAATGATATCAGCAGGACAATGGAGTGATACTAAAGATATTATCACCAGTTCTTATGAAGCGGTTATTGAGAACTTCACCCATAGCTTGCAATATGAAATTCTTGATAATATACATATAGGTAATAGTATTGATTATGTAAAATCGATAGTTGGTGAACCTAGTGTAATTAAGCGTTCTAAAATTAACCCTAGTGTTTTATTTCAATATTACAACGAAGGTAAATTCAACCTAACTTTAATCTCATCAGATAGCCGTATAGTAGGCTATAGCGTATTTACGCAGAAAAACGACTTTACTCCTAAAGTTCCTTTTTCTGAAAATCTAGGCTCATTAAATATAAATAATGCGCATAAAAATCAAGGTGTTTATAGTTATGATATTGGTAATCTTATTTATTACATAGAATCTCAAGACTTGGGTAAAGAACAGATGTTTTTAACCTTAATGAGAGGGTATGTTGAATATGGTGCTACTCCCTCAGATAAAAATATAAAACCTGATTATAAAAAATCGATAGTATCTTTTATTGAAAAATTAGATGAAAAAGTAACTTTTTCTGACAATGAAGAAGAGATATCTATCGTATTAAATGATGTTCGCAATGCTATTTACCCAAATTATTATGCGATAACAGAACTTGAACCTGTCATTATTGCTGAAGCATTACTAACACGTTATGAATATAAAATATTCACAAAAAGCTAATTTAAAGGATTGTTTATGAATTTTTTATCAATTTCAATTACTGTATTTATACTTATGCTAATCAACAGTAATGTGACTTTTGCTCAAGAGAGTCCTCTTAGTGAAGACCCTTTTGCGGAATTAGATAAAGAGATCAAGTCACTGAATAATGAAGGAAGTCCTTCAGATATTAGGGAGTTTCAGCAATGGAAATCTGAGTATCTTTATGAATATCAAAATTTTAGAAAAGAACATTTTAAGCGAGTTGATGATATTCGAGATAATTTAATTAGCTTGTGGGGTGAATCAGATGCTTCATCCCCTTCAAAGTATGTTCAATATAGTAAAGATAACAAAACTAAAACCACTATAGATTTTGAAAAAAATGAATTAAGCATTAGTATGCTACATGGTAATGATGAAGAAATAAGCCAATTATTTGTTATCGATAGTTTAACAAAAATGGCGGAACCTACATCAAGTAATATTTCATTTTCACAAGTTATTGGCCAACCCTTAACTAACAATTTAGCGGAGTATTTAGTCAAAAAGGCTAAAATTGTTCATAAAAAAACAGCCTTTATCACAAATAAAGCAGCACTATTAGCAAAAGAAATAATGTTAATTGAAGAACAATCTCAAGCTCAGCAATCCCAAATTGAAAAAATCTATGACTTAGTAAATGTCGATACCCCTAACTCTGATAAATTAGCTAAAGAAACAGAAAACAATATCAAAAAAGAAAAAGCACAAATAGAAATAGAAAAACAAACAAGAATTACAGCTTTACAAACGCATACCACTAAATTGAATAATAGTATAAAGCGGGATGCATTAAAAAATAAGAAAATCACGACCTATACTATGCCATTAGGTAATAAAAAAGACTTAGTAAAAGCTAAACCTTATATCGGTCATGTTAAAGCCCAAGGTAATAGATGGGGACTTTCACCAAGTTTATTATTAGCTATAATTCATACGGAGAGTTATTTTAATCCAAAAGCACAATCGCATATCCCTGCTTTTGGCTTAATGCAAATAGTTCCTCGTTCTGCGGGGATCGATGTAAATAGATTTCTTTATAAAAAAGATCTGCCAATGACTGAGTCATACTTATTTCAATCAGAAAATAATATTGAGACAGGCGTAGCATACATGCATATTTTAAATTCTCGATACCTAAAAAATATCACTAATTCGGAGAGTCGTATGTATTGCATAATTGCTGCGTATAACACTGGCAGTGGTAATGTGGCAAAAACGTTCAATACAGATGGTTCTCGTAATATAAATAAAGCCGCAAAGATAATTAATGCATTGTCCCCTAAAGAAGTTTATAACCATTTAGTTGAAAATTTACCTTACAATGAAACTAAAAATTACGTTAAAAGGGTCATCAAACGCAAAAAAATCTATGCGTCGGTCGATTCAATTTGATCACGTTCAATATAAATAACTTTTTACAAAAATGTTTTTAATAAAATTGCGAATTTAGATTTAGTTAACAACTATTTGTAGAAAATCTTTAAATTAAATTGAATTAGGTACTTACAAAACCTTTTTGATGATATTAAAAGCAATTATGGTATTGCTTCTGTTTTATTGAAGAAAACTTGTGAAAAATATTATTAAGTGTATTGGCTGACTTCCTTTTATACGTAAACGAATTCGAGATATTAGTAGTAGTTGCAATGAATTATAATCAGGATATTTATTCTCGCTCCACCCATAATCTGTTCACATTGATGTTGGGAAGTTATTAAGAAACACACTTAACAATGATAAAATGGGTGATTGTAGGGGACATAATCACATAGCTGGAGGTTTGATATTGCAGGACAATACACATCATTTAGTTACTTCTGAAGCTGTCACTTTCGACCATTTATTGAAGCAATATTAGCGCTAAGTGCAAAAAGGGTTAGCCAATAGTTAAACCTCCACGAAGTGAAGTTTAGCCACTTTACAAAACTGAGTTGACATGGTCTGATTTTTTTTGGGAAATTTATTGCTATATATAAAAGACTTTTAAATCAAAAAATGTCTAAAATCCTTAAATAGATATCGACAATAATAAGACCTTTTGTAATTGACTACAGCTTGTCTAAAAAGCTGAAATATGGAGAGAATATATTTTATATTGGGATAACGTTTTAATTAATATCTGCTATTATTTTTATGAAATTGGGTATTATCTTGTAAATATTTATCCATCGCTGTATCGATTTTTAAATGTAATAAAGTAATCTCTTTAGCTGTGATCTCTTTTTGTAATTCAGCGGAAATAGTTAGCTTTAAATGACTTTTTCCAGCGACAACGATCATTTTCTGCTCAGTAATGTTAACACTCTTAAATATCACTTTAGATTGGGTATTGACCTCGTCTTTAACTAATAAATATTTATCAATTTCAGTTATAGATTGAAGCTCTACGCCTGCAAACTGCTCTGATATTTCTCTAAGCAAAATATTTTTAGCTTCAGATTTGCATTGTTCTTTTAATCTAACGATCTCACAAGGGTAAGTTATACTTCTGTTGACGCTTTCGACAGACATATTTTTATCAGTAATTAACAGTTTTATATTTTTTCTTTTATTAATTTGATGATTTTCTAATTGTCTATAATTCGTTACTAAATGAGCAAGTTTTTCACCAATACTTTTGTGGTCATTTTTATATTCAGCTAATTCAATTTGAGTATTTGTAAAATCAGTATTAACCACCTCTTCATCCAAATTTAAGAATTCAATATCCAGTTCGCTGGGATTATTACTTAATTTATCCTTCAGTTTTCTTTGTTTAATTGTTAACTGAGCCAACATTGATTCTGCCGTTGTGATTTGCAACTGAAGTGTGCTCATTTGTTTTTCTAATTTTACTTCTGTAGCTAACAAAGCATTTAATTCATTTGCATCTATTTTAAATTGATGAATTATTTGATTAAGTGTTTCATTTTCTTCTGCGTTTATATTTATGGATATAAAGCTGGTAAATAATAAAATAAAAAAAAGAAGCTTGTGTATCATTAATGACGACCTTTAAAACTAAAGTTTTTATAAAAATAAAGTACTATTTATGTCGCGTAAATAATATAATTTTTTATTTTTTTGTTTTTTTATAAACCATTGAAAATAAATAACATTACGGTTAGCTAGTTCTAAGTAGTTAATGCTCATTTATGAAAACTTAAAAATAATTGTTACTATTTAGTCTAAACTAAATTATTTCAAAACATTGAAGAATCGAGTTGCTTGACCCTTTTGATGCTCTATTATAGCAGTATGAATGATAAAGCGCCTCAAACCATCAATATCAAATGATGATCAAACGTTAATAAATCAACATTAGGTGATAAAACTATTAAAGGAATGCTATCAAAAAATAGTAAAACAACGCTCCCTGATAATATTGAATGGTGCACAATATGGTACCAATATTCTAGCTATCCTCACTGACTTTAACCAATTGCTCGCCTTTATGTATAACTTCTCGTTACCGTTTGATAATAGCTTGGTTGAAAGATATATTCGAATGACCAAGTTGAAATAAAATATTTCAAGATATTTTCGCTCAGCAAACGGCGGTGATATATTCTGTTCGTTAATAAATTATTTATTAACGGTGAAAAAACAAAGCGTTAATAGGCTTGATACGTTAATTGACTTGTTTAACGCCCCCCTTTTATTCCCCCAATTAATTCATCCCATTTTATAGTCTGAGTAGTAACATTAGATTTAACGTTCAAAAAGCTACTTTTTACTCAAAAATATTTCTACACGACGGTTTGTATTATGAGCACTTTCTGTGTCATTTAGCGTTATAGGCTGCGCTTCACCTTGACCCGAATAGTTTAATAATGCTTTCAAACTAGGTTCTTGCTTTATCACGGCATTGTAAACAGAGTAAGCCCTCGCTTTGGATAAAGTTAAATTATAATTTGCTTCGCCTCGCACATCAGTATGCCCAACAAAGTTAATGTTAAAACGTTCAAAATTTAGCCTTTTTATTGAATGACTTAATGCGGTAACTTGTTTAACCCCTTGTTCTGTTAATTCTGAACTGTTCTTTTTAAACTTTATTGCCATATTAATACCGTTGCTTCGTGTTAAACCACGACTAGTCGACACAGAGCGACTCGATTCAAGCATGCACGTTAAGGTGTCGCTATTAATACCGTGGACTTGAATATAATCACTTAATGATAAATCAATACTTTCATTGGCTTCTTTCTGGTAAGGCTGTTTAATTTTCTTACTTAACAACTTATGTACTTGACAAACATTACCCTGAGCTAGGTAGAATTCTGCATTTAACTCCGCAACTGTTATTTTTTGACTATCATTATTTGCATAATCTACAGCCATCGCCAAATAATTTTGTACTAGACTAAACTTATTTTGAGAAATAAGTTCTTTAACAAAGGGGATTATTGTATGTATATCCTCACAATCGTCTACCGTATCTTGTAATTGGTATATTCGCTGCGTTAGATTTAACGCTAATTCATTATTATTAAATGGTTTACAGACTGCAAAAGCATTTAATACGATAAAAAAGCTCATCACAATACTGATTAACGTTGATAAAAAAATAGATATTTTCATGTCACATAATCCTTATATACGTACTCATTGTTAATTGCTTTTATGTTTAATAATGGTCATGGGCCAACCCTTCTCTTTTGGATCCGCCAAATAAAACACTTCACCTGGCTCTAAGTAATAACGTTGACCTGGTATTATTTTACCCTCACCAAATTCACCTCCCTCTCCTTTTTCAGCAAGGGCACCTGAGTATGTTCCGTTTGCTGCTGGTTTGTTTAACGACTCTTCTAACCAAAAGCGTTGTTTTTCGTTATCCCAAGCTAAATCACAATGGAAACGGCTGACGTATTTTTCGTCGTCAGGTAAATGAATATTGCAGCTAGGGTCACGTCCTATCGTCAGCTTTTTATCATAAATTAAACAAATTACTTTTTTACGTTTTAAGTCTTTCACATAACCGGTTATATTTTTTTGTAATCTAGAACGAGAAACCATTTCTTCAACATGTACTTTATCTCTCATAATATGTGATGTTAAGTCGATACCAGTAACCCAAGCTACTTTTTGTTTTTTGTGATAAAAAACAAACCAAACACTGCTACTTACCAATAAAAAAGCAATTAAAAAAAGTTGCCATAAGTAACTTGTTTTTTTACCTGGTATAAAATAAAAGTCAACCGTAGCGCGGTTTGAGTCTTGGGGTATCTGTTCACCATGACTAGCCTCTATTACGTCTTTACGTACTCGCTGAAACAACTGAGAAAGTGATTGCCCTTTGGTGTCGATATATTGAATGATAGACGAGGTAAATAAACCATTACTACCATTACCATCAGCAGCTTCAGCACCTGGCCCAGTTCCAAAAGCCACAAAAAAATCTGCTTGTACTACGTCGGCCCAACCACCAGAGTGCGCTTCTAAACCTTCGATTGGTAAATTACGGCAGGCATCAAGTATTACAATATTGATCATACTGTCAAGTGTAGCTAGTTTATTGGTTACTTTTTTTAAAGAAATTAATTCACGACGAATGTCTTGTGAAGTTATTGGATTAGATTGCTGAAAAAGTTCAGTTTCTACGGGAACAATATAGTTAATGTTGTCAAACTGAATGCCGTGACCTGCATAGAAAAAAAGAGTAACAATCTGTTTTCCTTCACGTTTACTATTACGTACTAATTTAATAAATTCTTTAAAACGTAAATCAAAATGATGTTTAAAACTGTTTTTAAGCTTTATTGTTGTAAAATCTAAAGCGTGAAGCTTTTCCTCCATGGCATTTACATCATTAATCGGGTTGTTTAAATCTGCATCTCTACCAACATAATCTTGATTACCTATTATAAATGCAAATTTAGCCAAGTTTTCATTCGGTTTGGTATTTTCTTGCTCTTTATTTTCAAAACCGTAAACTGACAATAAAAAAACAATTATTATAAATAACGCAAATAATAATACTGATATTCTTTCAATCTTCCCATATTTCCCTGTTATTTTGATCATGTAAGTATTACTTATCCTGTTAGGATTTTCCCTGTTTAAATACAATGACTGAAATATTATCGCTTTTCCCATTCGCCCGTATTTGGCTAATATCGCAACTTTTTTCAAGACTTTTTTGGCTAAATTTATTATTTAATTTTACTAGTTCTTTTTGACTAAGGTGTTCCCAAAAGCCGTCACTGCACACTAGAATGCTTTCACCTGCAGTTAAAGGTGAATATTGTTTAATACTGGGCTTGTCTAATTCTTCATTTAACACACCAATGCTTTTGAATAACTTGTTTTGTTCGGGGTGCGTACCCATTTCTTCTTCACTAATTTCCCCTTCATCAAGTAGCATTTGCACCACTGAATGATCCCGTGTTCGAAATTTCACTTGTGTACTATCAAGCTGATAAACTCTTGAATCACCTACATGTAATGTTAAAATTTTTTCTTCATCAATCCATGCACAAGCCAAGGTCGTATGCCCGTCTACCTCACCATGATTTTCTTTAACATATTGTTTCATTTCACTAATACTTTTTTTATAAAGCGTTTGAAAAGCGGTTAGTGTTAATGGATTTTTAAGTTTACCGACTTGTTCAATAAAGCATTTAACTAATGTTTGAGCAGTAATGTCTCCTGCGACATGTCCGCCCATACCATCACAAACAATTAAAAAATGGCCATGTTTTTCATTGGTTTTTACGGTTACACACCCAAGGGCATCTTCATTGCAGCTTCTATCGCCAATAATAGTGTGCTGACAAAGCAATGATTGCTCAGGAGCAACAGGAGAGCGTTGAATTATTGATAAGACTTTATTAAACATAGTTATAAAATACATTTTTTATTTACTCTATAATCACTGATAAAAGACGATATTACAACTATAGATTAGACGACAATACTGATACTGAAACAGATAACGCTGCACCGATGCACGCGAAGTTCGCTGCCACCATTTAGCCAGCCTTTATATCATTTCTGCCCTCTTCGGGCTGTGGTTGTAATTTTTATTGTAATATTCTAGAGCCTATTCACTCACGTTTGCATGTATGTAAGTTTCGATCAATAACAATAACCAACGACTTCTTTATCTTTGTTCGTTGTATTCAAGCTCTCCTCATAACATGCCTTTTTCGTTAATTGTGAGTGTTTACTATAATTAGTAAATAATTTTCACACCTATAACTTTTGTTATATGATAACTATGCTCTTGTGACCAAAGGCTATTTAAAAACGATTAACCTCTGTCAAAAAATAGAAATGTAGGATCGATTCATTTACTATTCTGAGTGAAATTTACTAAAGCGAGATAACAATGTATAAAATATTTTTTTTAATTTACCTTTGCACTTTATCTAGTATATGTTTTTCAGCAGATTTTGATGGCCAAGCGATGAATAAAAATAAGCATGCAGCCAAAGAACAAGCGATTTCTGATCTGCAACAAAATATTTACGTGAATGTTGAAAGTGTCAGTGAAAGCTACCAAACTAACACTGGCATTGACATGTTTACAGCTAAAAGTACTCTTTCATCCTCTTTGCCTATATTAGGTCATAAAACTGAGTGTTATAAAAAGTCAGGGTATTTTCAATGCGACTCCTCATTAAAGAAATCGCTCAGCAGCCCTTTATATATTTCAGCAATTCAAGAAAAACAGAAATTCATTGACCGTACTTGGAATAAAACTAAAAACATTAGCTCAGCTCATACCAAATATGATGAGTTAACGACATTATTAAAATTGATCCACGAGGTACAACAATTAACTTTAGTATTAAAAATGTTATCTCCCGAGGCTACTATCCCAGCTAGCCCTCTAATTGCGGTGACAATTAGAGAGGAATTAAGTCATTTAGAAAAAACGGCAGACAGTATTTCTATGGCGGCATTATTATTAACAAAAAACATTAATCAGAAGAAAGTATTAATAAAACCTTTTCTCCCTTACCTTTCCTACGACACAACACCTTTTTCGAGTGCTTTACTAACAGCGATAAGTGCAAAAATAGCCTCTACAAATAATGAAAGCGACGCTCTTTATACGCTTGTAGGTAAATACCGAATTAATGAGAAAGTATTACAAATTGAAAGTCAGTTAATAAATAACAAAGGCGATGTCATTGATGCCGCGGTGGTAAATTTAGATAAGACGAAACTTAATGTTGACGAATATACACCTCAAGATTCCAACTTTGAACAAATGCTCTTAAATGGGAAAATAATAAACCAAGACTTCAAAGTAAAAATCACATCAAATAAAGGGAGCCGCAATGTACTATTTAACAGCTCTGAAACGGTAATTTTACTGGTAAAAGTAAATAAACCCAGTTACTTTTACGTTACAGGCCATATAGATAATGCAGAAGGTAAAATCAGTTACCTACTTGACTTCAATGATAGGCCTACTCGTGATAAATTCATAAAATATTTGGGCTATGACGAGATTAATCGTTGGGTAATATTTGGCGAGTTCGATGTAACATCTCCTTTTGGCCAAGAAAGCTTACAACTTATAGCGTCTACAACAAAATTATTAGACATACTGCCAAGTACCGAGCATGACGGCATTTATCATCGCTTACAGAATAACAGTAAAAAAGCGGTAACCAAAACACGAGGTTTAGTCAGGAAGAAACAAAAGACAATTAAAAATGAAAAAGTGAAAATAGATATTGCAGAAGCCGTTTTGATTTTGGAAACCGTAAAATAAAAAATCATAATGTTTTGCCATTGTTCTTGGCTACGTGTAATTCTCATGGTTATCTCTGACATTAAGCTTGGAGATAAGATATAGGAGATATAATATTAGAAACAGGTGCCGTTAGCTATACCTTACACAAAATCTATTACAAGGGTCCTTTTTATTTTTTATTTTCAAGAAGCCATTTTTTTACTTCTTCAATATGAATTCCTCTAGGGTATTCAACTAAGTATTCGTTATAAATTCTCACATATCCCGTACTTACTGCTCGGTCCCATAATAACTCATCTCCTTTTCTGTTTTGTGATCGAATAAGTTGCTCCATTCGCACTTTTTGGTGTTTGGTAATTACTTCTTGTTCATTTAAGTATGTTTGATATTGAAATTTACCGATAACACCTAATACAATAACAATAAAAACCAATGAATAAGCTACTACATCTTCTTTAATATGCTTTTTAAAATGACTGAGTTCAAATACCTTACTAATTTGCTGATTTTTTAATACACTAGGTTTAACTGGCTCAACTGCTTCAGCCTCTTTTAATACACTAGGTTTAGCCGACTCAACTGCTTCAGCCTCTATTAATACACTAGGTTTAACTGGCTCAACTACTTCTGCCTCAATTAATACACTAGGTTTAACTGGCTCAACTGCTTCAGCCTCTTTTAATACACTAGGTTTAACTGGCTCAACTACTTCTGCCTCAATTAATACACTAGGTTTAACTGGCTCAACTGCTTCTGCCTCTATTAATACACTAGGTTTAACCGACTCAACTGCTTCTGGCTCTATTAATACACTAGGTTTAACTGGCTCAACTACTTGTTGCTTTTCAAATGTACTTGAGACCTTAATTTTTACCGTACTATCATCAATTTGTGATTGATGTTCATTTTCTATAGTAGTGTTTTTTTCATTGTTACTATTGCATGTATTATCGCTTAACATCTGCTGTAAAACAGTTACATTTGGAGTACGATTGCTTACGCGTAGGATCATGGCTTGGGTAATAGCATTAATTAACGCATTACTATAGCTACGGTTTTTTTCTATTGGCTTGAGCGGGTCTGGCAGTTCGTCCATGATTTCGTGTTGTCTGTCAGTACTTTCTATAGGTTTTTCACCTGTTACTAGGTAGTACATAACTGCGCCTACGGCATAAATATCAGTGTGGGCACCTTGTTTTCCTCGAGTAGTGTATTGCTCTGGCGGTGCATAACCCTGGCTAATAATGGAACTGATTGATTTAGATTTTTCACCTACGCTTTGTCGAGCGGCTCCAAAATCTATCAGCATTGGGTTATTACCGTGCTCGTTAGAAGCATCACTTGAACTTTGTAGGTAAATATTACCGGGCTTTATGTCACGGTGCAGTAATCCTGTTTTGTGTACTTGTGCTAAACCTTTTAAAAGTGGCTCGATGATTTCACGAATGCGACTTTCTGCCATATTACCGTTAAAGTGTATTTTTTTAAGGTGGGCATCTAATGCCTCACCTTCTACGAACTCCATCACTAAATAAGCAGTACCATTTTCTTTAAGGAAGGTTAATACCTTTACAATGTTTGGATGATTAAATTTAGCTAATGTTTTAGCTTCATCTAAAAACTTTGATAAACCATATTGATAATCACCTTTCACGTTGGTCCGTGGCATCACAGTTTTATTATCGGAGCCTCTGGCAGCAAGTTCGACGGGTAAAAACTCTTTAATAGCTACGAATCTATCTAAGCGTGTGTCTTGAGCTTTATAAGTAATGCCAAAGCCACCGACACCTAGAATATCAATAATTCTAAATTCGGATATTAGTGTACCTGCGGGTAATGAGTAATCAACTTCTTCCATGTTTTCGTTATATATATTTCATGTCATTTCATGTCATTTCATTATTGCATTAAAGTAAGACCTACACAATTAATTGGTAAAATGTAAATCAAAAACGACTCCGGTAAATATTTATTATTACATGCCTATGCATTTGACTTAGATAGACTTTACTGCTGCATGAATTATTACTAAACTTAACAATCGGTTAGGTATATATTTCTCAATGAATTGCTGATTGAACCGATAACAGAGCTCACCTAAGTATTCTTGTAGGTATTTTCCTGATATGCCACGAAATGTACCTAACAAAAACGTTTTAAATTGCCTATGGTTATGTGGCCACGATAGCCATTCATCAACTAGATAACTAGGGGTTACTCTAGCTTCCTAGTTTTGTATTTGGTCAATTACATTCAATGAGGGCAATGCATCAGAATGCACTTTATGACCTCGTTTTAAGTGTTTTTTGACAAATTCATCTACGCTAAAGTGACAAATACTATCGACTACTGCCATTATGATGAACCCTGCTTTTTTATCCTTACTTTCACAGGCGATTAGTACATTCTTTTTCCCCGCTGCACCACGACCTTTTTTGTCTTCCGTCAACAAGTACATCATCTAACTCAATTGATACAAACTATCTCTATGGCCCGTAGCCGTTCTAAGTTTCTTTGAAATCAGCCTCGCGATTCGCCAATTGACTTCGATTAATTGACTTAATCTCAGTGCTATATACTTCATTTATCTGAGCCAAGAAAATAGATAGCCCAAAACCACTGGATTAAGGTGACGTGACTACCATGAAACATTATGCCTCCTGTGACTGAGATTTGCTTTATACATTGCGCACATTCGCATAAGTGACGACTTTTAATTTCATAGCTATGGTCATTGTCACAGCCTAGGCAAATAAAACCTTTTTGCCACTTCATTTGTTTCATATACTCTAAACACTACATCTAATGGTTGGTTGCTCTAAGTGGATAGCTTTTCTGCATGCACAGTTCAGTCCTGAATTATCTGCATAGGCACATGATTTTATAAAAAACACTCGAGAGCATGCCAATCAAGTCAGCCAATCGTTCAGCCAAAAACGCAAAATTTAAAGTAATAAAAAATCAGATATTTTGATGAAGACTATATTTTTGCTTCTTTACCTGAGCTTGTGGTTAAATGCACTCAGACAATTGGAATACCCCCACAAATAAATTATTAAGAATATTATGGCAAAAGATAAAACAACTTATGTTTGCACCGAGTGTGGTGAAAATCATCCTCGATGGTTAGGTCAATGTTCAAGTTGTTCAGCTTGGAATAGCATTGTAGAGTTTAAAGAATCCAAGGTTATAACGCAGCGAACACCCAGTAAAAGCGCTCACCGAGGCTACTCTCAGCAAGATGCAAAAATATGTAAATTGAGTGAAGTATCTGATATGGACTTAACTCGATTTGACACCGGTAGCTCTGAGTTTAATCGAGTTTTGGGCGGCGGTATTGTTGAGGGTTCAGTTATTCTTGTCGCGGGTGATCCTGGTGCAGGTAAAAGTACATTGTTGTTAAAAACATGTGCTCATTTAAGTCAAATAGGTAAAGCTTTATATACCTCAGGTGAAGAATCGAAAGGTCAAGTAAGAGACCGAGGCTTAAGATTACAAGCAGATATTTCTAAAATTGATATCATGAATTCAGGTGATGTTGAGCTGATTTGTAATGTCATGGTCACCGATGGTTATAAATTTCTCGTGGTTGATTCTATTCAAACTGCATTTATTAGTTCACTGCCAAATTCTCCAGGGGGTGTTACTCAAGTTAAAGAATCCGCGGCTATGTTAAACAGGCTAGCGAAAGAGCATGGTGTTACCGTTATATTAGTTTGTCATGTTTCTAAATCGGGAGATATGGCTGGGCCTAGGGTGCTTGAGCATATTGGTGATTGTATGTGTAAAATAGAACCTGAAGCTGACAGTAAATACCGAACACTGAGAACGTCTAAAAATCGATTTGGTGACACAACAGAAATCGCCACTTTTGCAATGACCGCCAGAGGTATGCAAGATGTTGTAAATCCATCAGCCATTTTCTTAGATAAAGATGGCGCTGAATCAAGTGGCAACATGGCCTACGCATCAAACGATACCGGCAGAACCTTATTAATTAATATTCAATCACTGGTAACAGAGTCTCAAGCTGAGAACCCAATCAGGGGTGGTGTCGGTTTTGATTATAAACGTATGCAAATGCTTTTGGCCATATTACGAAGCCGAATGGGCGTGAATATTGGGGGTAATGATATTTACGTGAACGTTGTTTCAGGGGTAAATTTAACCAAAGATGTCGGCTCTGATCTGCCTTTGATCCTCGCAATGATATCATCATCTAGAGAACATAAATTTTCGGTCAATACTATCGCTTTTGGAGAAATAGGTTTAGACGGAAGTGTAAGACCTGTGCCTTCAGGTGAAGAGCGTGTCAAAGAGGCTATTCGTAATGACTTTAAAGTAATCATATTACCAAAACGTAATTACAATAAACGCTTAGAAACTAAAGGGGTTACATTGATACAGGTATCACATGTTAAAGATGTGCTAGAAATTTTCTGATATCACCCCATTACATGGTAAAAATAAATCACAAGAGAAAAACAATTGAAAGTTACCAGTGCAGTGAATAAAACAACAGGCTATTTCAATTAATTTAAAAACGGTACACCGAGACAATATCGACTTTAATAAAGCTAGCTTTCATTGGCTAGTAATAAGATATTGTCTTTTTTTGTGTTTGCCATTACAACAATTAACAGGGGTTGAAGCCACAAACAATTGGAGATGTAGCTATCATATCCTTTGAAGACATAGCCAATAATATTGATTAATAAAATGTCAGTTTTTTTGAAGAATATTTTGCAATAATACACACTTATTGCCCCCATTTTCCACCATCAATTCATTAAGGTTAAATTATTCAGGAATTTCAATTGGGAATGTCAGGATAAATTGAGTGCCTTGTGCTAATTCACTAATACAGATTATTTCCCCATGAAGGCTTTGCGTGATGAGGTTATACACTATGTACATGCCTAGACCACTACCACCCGTGCCGCGTTTAGTGGTAAAAAAAGGCTCAAAAATCATTTTTTTTGTGGCTTGCTCCATACCAATACCATCATCACTGTAGCTCATTATAACTTTGCCTTTCGATGATTTAATATCGAGAAATATAGCACCTTTTTGCTCTTCACTATAAGCATGATGAATGGAGTTCATCACTAAATTGGTGATAATTTGTGAAATATCACCAGGAATAGTGTTCATGGTGATATTGGTTTCTCCCGTTACTTCGATATGATGGTGGGCACGTTTAATAGCGGGTTGAAGACTTTGCACGACTTTTTGGGTGTATTCAAGTAAATTGATTTCACGTTTACGTTCGCTAGTTTGGTCGACCGCGACCAACTTGAAATTTGATATTTGTTCGGCGGCGCGGTTTAAATTAGCTAAAATTATTTCTGCCGATTTCGGCGCACTTTGCAGGAAGTCATCGAGATCTTTTTTACGCATCCCACCTTCCTCATAACGTTGGGCTAACACCTCAAGCTTTTCCTGTAAAAATGATGCTCCGGTAACACAAATGCCAATAGGTGTATTAAGCTCATGTGCTACCCCTGCGACCAAACGACCAAGAGAGGCCATTTTTTCTGACTCAACCAGTTTTTTTTGTGTTGTCATCAATATCTCAATCGATTCTTGCAACTCCTTTGTACGTTCTTTTACTGTTTCCTCTAAATGGGCCTTATGCTCCCTTAATTCTGCTTCGGCTTGCTCTCGCACTTTACAGGCTTGATCTAACAGTTGTTTTTCTTTATGCAATTTCAAAAAAACCGATACTTTACTACGGACAATTTCTTCGTTAATGGGTTTAATCAAATAATCAACCGCACCACTGGCATAACCGGTAAATTCAAACGCTTCATCTCGGGCGAAGGCGGTAATAAAGATAACGGGGATATGGCTAGTTTTGGGGTGTTCTAATATTAAGGTTGCGGTTTCAAAGCCATCCATACCAGGCATTTGTACATCCATTAAGATCAAGGCAAAATCATATTTATGAGCAACAGCTAGCGCTTGTTGCCCCGATAAAGCTTTTACAATATCTACGTCAAGCAAGGCAAGTGTTCGCTCAAAAACGCGCAGATTATTAGGCTCATCGTCAACAATGAGTATTTTAGGTTTATCAATCATCCCCTTGATCCTTTAAGGTTAAATTAATTAAAAAAGTACTGATGTCTTTTAAGGGTAAAATATGATCGACCTTATGCGATGCGATGGCAGCTGTTGGCATAAAACTCGCCTCAGCGGTACTAGGTTCTTGTACTATAGTTAAACCACCATTTATTTTGATCATTTTTAATCCTTGACTGCCGTCACTGATTGCCCCTGTAAGTATAAGACCAATTAGCTGATTTTTGTAGCAATGACTAGCACTTTCAAATAATACATCGATTGAAGGCAGTGCATAATTTACTGGAGGCTCTAAGCTAAAGCTGAAGGTTTGTTGCTGCTCTATTAATAAATGGTACTGGGCGGGGGCAATATAAATGTGACCTGCTTTGATCTTGTCGCCCATGGTTGCTGCAAATACTGGCATTGAGCAGCGACCTTTAAAATATTCTACCAAGAAGTCTTCATCACTATCATCAATCGACTTTACGCTATTTTCGCCTCTATGTTGTAACACAATAATTGCGAGTGAAAAGCATTGAGGTAGTTGTGGTAATAAATGTTCTAATGCAGCTAGACCGCCTGCGGACACCCCGATAACTAAAGCACTATACGCCTGTTTTTTTGACTGGAGTGTTAGCATTGGCTTAATCATAATTTATCTTTTGATAAATTTTTTCTTTTTTAGCAATGCAAAGAAAATTTTTACTTTGACCACTAAAGTCTAATGACTCCTTGTCACCTAATAATAAATAACCTCGATGAAGCAAACTTTGCTGAAAAACTTTAAGCACCTTATTCTGTAATACTTGGTCAAAATAAATAAGGACATTGCGACAAATTATCAAGTGCATTTTTGCAAAACTTTGGTCTTTCATTAAATTATGGTTGGCAAAAGTAATATGTTCTTTTAGCGAAGAATGCATTTTTGCGTGCCGATGTTTGGCTTGATAATAATCGGCAAAGGAGGCTTTACCACCAGAAAGTAAATAGTTATGGGTAAATCCAGCCATTTTTTCTGCGGGATAAATAGCTTTTTCGGCAATATCCAGAGAATGATTGTTAAAATCAGTGGCGTAAATGCGGCAACGCGATAACAAACCTTCTTCTTTGAGCATAATAGCAACCGAATAAACTTCCTCACCCGTAGCACAACCCGCATGCCAAATATTGACTCGAGAATAGGTTTTTAATTGGGTAAAGACTTGTTGTCTTAGCGTATTGAATACCTTCGGATCACGAAACATTTCGGTCACGGTTACCGACATTTCTTTTAAAAACAGCTCAAAAAAATCAACCTCATGTAAAATTTTAGCAATCATCTCAGATATATTATTCAAACCTGTTTTACGCATACAGTTATTAATACGTCTGGTAATTGACGCTCTGGCGTAGTGGTGAAAGTCATATCCGTAACGAAATAAAATAGCTTGCAGCAATAAGTTTATTTCAAAATCCACAATTTCAATATTGTTCATCACATTTTTAAAACTCTCCTTAGTAATTAAGGGGCTTGCTTCGGTCAATTTTTCTGACAATAGATCCTCCTTAATAACAATTGAGTTAAGACGTTTTTTTAAATAGCCATATGCGCATAATTGACAGTAATTTTTCAAGATCTAACGGTTTAGTTAAATACTCAGACGCCCCTGCTTGCAAAGCGTTTTCTCTATCCTCAGGCATAGTTTTCGCCGTTAAAGCTATAATAGGTATATTAGCGTAATGTTTCATTTTACGGATCTTTTTTGTTGCTTGATTACCATCCATTATTGGCATCATGGTATCCATTAAAATAAGCTCAAAATCATCTTGTTGTGCTAACAAGTCGATAGCTTCTTGTCCGTTATTGGCCATTTCAACATCAAAGCCAATATCTATTAATTGTTTTGATAAAGCGTAGGTATTGCGCATATCATCATCAACCAGTAATATTTTTCGATCGGCTAACATGTTATTTTCATCATGCAATAAATGCATGTTGACTTTGTTTTTATTGCTATGAGATGGGTTGATGTCTCTTTCTATTTGATGCAAAAATAATGAAATATCGTCAAGTAAACGCTCTGCAGACCCCACACCTTTGATAACGATGGTGGCAGAATATTTATCCAATTGTGCTTGTTCTTGATCGGTTATTTCTTTACCGGTATAAATAATGACGGGTGGTAATACTCCGGCCTTTATTTTGGTTTTATTTTTGTTAAGTTTATCTAACAGTTCAATACCACTGATATCGGGTAAGCCTAAATCTAAAATAACACAGTCATATTTGCCCGTTAAAATAGCTTGGTAACCATCTTCTCCGCAAGTAACACAATGAGTGAACAAACCAATATTTTCTAATAAACGTCGAGTGGCTTTACTATGGTGTTTATTATCTTCAATGATCAGTATTTGTTTTATCTTAGCCTTCGCCATATTTTCAATATCAATCAATACTTGTTGCAATTGTTCACTACTAACGGGTTTTGTTTGTATGCCAATAGCCCCTTGAGACAACGCCTCGCTGCGGTCATCACTGTGAGCAGAAATTATCTCCACAGGGATATGACGAGTTTCATCATCGCCTTTTAGCCGCTCTAGTACTTGATGGCCATCAATATCAGGTAACATAATATCAAGAATAATCCCTTGCGGTTGATAGTGTTTTGCCAATTCAATACCCGTTAAACCATTACCCGCGACCAAACATTTATAACCGCTTCTTCTCGCGTGGTCACGTAATATTTTGGCAAAAACCTCATCATCATCAACGACTAACAAGATTTTATCCCCAGCAGATATAGTTAAGCGATCATCGTCAATAAAGGTATTTATTAAGGGTTTGATCGCAGGAAGTGCATGCTGCGAATAAGAAGAATCGTCCTTTGCGTTTGTTAACTTGCCAGCGCTTACTTTAATCTCATGCTTTGTTATAGATTTATTGTCTGTGTTTAATGCTTTTACGCTGCTTCCTTGCTGTTCAATAGATAATGGTAAATACAAACTAAAGCAACTGCCTTGACCTAAAGTACTACTGAGTTGAATTTCACCACCGAGTAAGTAGCTTAATTCTCTTGCAATAGTTAACCCCAAGCCGGTGCCACCATATTTTCTACTGGTAGAGCCATCTTCTTGTTGAAAGGCTTCAAATATCGCTTGTAGCTTATCTTCACTAATACCGACACCGGTATCGCTGACATGAATGACAAAACAATTATCATGGCTTAAATTACTATTACGAAATTTAATGTTGGCTTCGGCTAAGCAGAAGTTTATGGTTACCCCACCCATTTCGGTGAATTTAATCGCATTAGACACTAGGTTACGTAATATTTGCTCTAGACGTTGGCTATCAGTATGAAAGCTGAGAGGTAATTTTTCATCAATAATAGTATCTAGACTGAGTTTTCTATTTTTTGCTAGTGGAGTAAATAGCTGCATTAACCGGTCTTTTACCTCGGTAAAGTTAATGCTTTCTATATGAATGTTAAGTTTTCCTGCTTCTACTTTAGATAAATCAAGAATATCGTTAATAAGTGCCAATAAGCTCTGACCGCCTTGATAGATTATCTGGGCATCTTCTACTTCGGTAGCATCTAGATGATTATTAGCATTGTCGGCAAGGGCTTTAGATAACAATAACAAACTATTAAGTGGTGTTCTTAACTCATGGCTCATATTAGCTAAAAATTCAGATTTATACTTACTTGCTAACGCCAGCTCTTCGGCCTTTATTTCCAACTCTTGCTTGGCTAATGATATTTTATCTTTTTGGTTTTGCAAATCGGCTTGACGTAGTTCTAATTCTTCATTTGAGACCTTAAGCTCTTCACTTTGTTGTTTTAACTCTTCTTCTGAGGCCTGTAATTCTTGTGTTTGTTGAGTTAAATTTTCATTGGCACTTTTTAACTCTTCTTGTTGAGTCTGTAATTCTTCCGACTGTTGCTGGGTTGCTAGTAATAATTGTTGAGTGCGTTGCTGATTAAAAATATTGTTGATCACCACCCCCAAATTTTGCGCTATCTGTATAAGAATTTCTTGCTGTTCTTGACTAAATAACTCAAAGGAAGCTAATTCTATTACTGCCATTACTTTTTGTTCAAAGAGTACCGGCAACAACAGTAAATTTAACGGTACTTGCTCGCCTAAAGCAGAGTTAATTTCAATATAATCACTAGGGACTTTAGTCAGTAATATGACTTTTTTCTCTTTGGCACATTGCCCTACTAAGCCTTCACCCACCGCTATTTCGGCTAAAATATTTTTTCTTTCTCTAAAGGCATAACTACCCGCAAGTTTGAGCTTATTATCCTGATTAACGATATAGATAACACCATGACCCGCATGGCTTAATTTCGCCAGATTGGCAATAATATCGTCACTCAGTTGGTTAATATCACTTGCACCTTGCGTAAGTTCATTCATTTTCGCTAACTGAGTTTTACGGGCGTTTTCTTTATTTAACTCATTGTTTTTGGCTTGTAAGTCAACTTCAAACTGCTTATCTTTGCTAATATCTCTAATAAAACCCGTGTAAATAGCCTTGCCGCTGGCGGTAGTTTTTACTTCACCAACAGAAAGGGCAATAGGAAAAGAGGTGCCGTCTTTTTTTAATGCCTGAACTTCACGGCCACTGCCGATGATTTTCTTAATGCCAGAATTTTTATAGTTAACTAAATAACTGTCGTGTTCAGCTGTGTATGGCATAGGCATCAACATTTTAATATTTTTACCGAGCAGCTCGTCTTGTTGATATTGAAACAGTTTTTGGGTAGCGTTGTTGCATGATAAAATACCCCCTTGTTCATCTATGGTTAAAATACCATCTGCACTTGTATTAACTATGCCATCATTAAGAGCCACCTTTTCAGCTAGAATAGCATTACGTTCTATAATTTTATTTTTCATGTTTTTTAAGGCATGGCCGAGTTTATCTTGCTCTCCCTGAGGAATTATATCTACAGAAAAATTCTCAGCGGCAATAGCCTCTGCTTGTGCTGAAGTTTGATTGAGCGTACTAACCAAGGCATTTATCGACTGGCCTAAATCACCAATTTCATCGTTATAGGTTTGCGAAATGCTTTCGCTTAAATCGCCAACTGCAATTTTTTTTGCTAGGTCATTTAAACGGTTTACCGGTATGGTAATTTGTCGGATGATAACGATAGCACCAACAAGGGCTAGGAGTATGCCAAAGATAAGATAAAATAAGATTTGCTGTATGGCAGATTTTTCATGTTGATTGGCGGTAGTAAGTGACTGTTGAGTAAATTTTTCAATCTCTTCCAGCAGTTGTTCAAGCACAAAATTCAAGGTATTTTCTTCTCGTTCTATTTTGGTAATCAGTTGCTCTAGTTCTTTTTCTTTTTCTTTTTCTTTTTCTTTTTCTTTTTCTTTTTCTTTTTCAAGAAGAATAACACTTTTGCCGCTGCTAACATCTTCAATAACAGCGTTAACTAGAAAAATTATCTTGATAGCATGTTCTTGATAAATAATATGCTGTTTATCTATTAAAAGAAGTTGCTCGAGGATATATTCAAACTCTTTTTTATCACTATTCGAATGAGCGAGTTCTATGTCTGCTTTGGCATTTTTTTCAGCAACTAGCAGCTCTTCTTTTACTTTAGCGCCATAAAGATAAAACTGTTCCTTACTATTTGCATACTCTTGAAGTGTTAAGGGAGAAAACTTTGTTTTACTGCCTAAACGTAACAGCCTTTCTAGATTAAGCGTTTGTTCTAACTGATGAGTTTCAATCTTGGTGATTATTCTGATCAGCGGCATGTCAATTTCGGCAATTTCTTCTATTTCTATGCCAATCAATTTCATTTGATTTAATGCATAAAAACCTATTAGCAACATTAAGCTAATATTAATTAACGCATTGAGTAATAACTTTTGTTTTAGGGTAAATCTGCGTTTAATTTCTGTTTTTTGCTTGTTTAAACCCATAAAGCGGCCGCTTTAGTTTATTTATTATTTATCAAGCATAGTAAATAATAGTAAAAAGCCTAGTTTTTCTTCTTATTTATAATATAAACAATCAGATGAATAAATAGTTAACTTGGCCCATTTTTTAAACTGCTAATATTTTAAATATAGCCTTGTATATACCTGACAAATTTATTTATTTTAAAATAAATTGTTAGCCCTTTACTGGAAAAAAACGCACTGAGTACAGGAGAAACGGAATAAAAATATTAAACCGAGTGATTAATATAATTGCCACTTCAAATACCGTAATACCAAAGACTTTAACTAGAACGCTTCGATGCCTACGTATTAAGTTCTAGACACTTCGCTACGGCGTTGTTTTGAGCCCTAACAAGAGCAATTGCATCTAATTTGAATAAGTTTTACTGTTTTCGATTGTATCCTCAATTAAGTGAAATATGTCTTAACTGGGATAGTCGTATCATTTAGATCATGTCATGCATATTCCATTTACTGATTATGCTCAAATTTATAACTTTAAATTAAACATCCATAAACCAAATTCTATATTATACTCAATGAATTAATCCTAAAAGATAGCTATAACTATATGAAAGATTTTTTTTATATTGAAGACGAATATAGACTTCCGAGTTCTATTGTCATCGCGGTAATTGTTATTTGTATCGTGCCTTTTCTTTTGCAATTACTTGGCGGTGATTTTGGTAATGCCCTGCACGTAACTGCAGCGAGTCAAACCTCTGCCGCTGCTCAAGTATCGACAGATGATATGTTTTATCGTTTATCAGGTGGGTTTACGCATGCATTACTAGAGTGGACGGCGTTTACTGCTGCTATCTTCGTGGTTTTATTAGCTTTTTGTCATTATTCTATAACCAACGACATTACTACGCCGGTTATTGGTGTTGCATTATTTTGCGCCGGTGCGATGGATGCTTTTCACACTTTAGCGGCGACCCGATTAATCAGTGCGGTTGCAGAAAATAAAGATTTAATTCCCTTCACTTGGGCGTTATCGCGTATTTTTAATGCGATTATTATGATTGCCGGTGTTGGAATATTTTTATCGGGTAAGAAAATAAACCCAAAAAATGGCTTTAAGTTTATTATCCTTATCAGCTTAATATTTGCCTCCATTGGTTACCTATTAATCTATGTTTCAGCAACAAGTTATAATTTGCCGCAAACTCAGTTTCCAGATGCCATCATTCGCCGTCCTTATGACATTATCCCCTTGTTACTGTTTCTATTTGCCGGATTAGTTATTTATCCACTGTTTGCCAAACGCTATCCTAGTATTTTTGCCACCGCTTTATTATTAAGTGCTTTACCCGAAGTTGCGGTGGAATTGCATATGGCCTTTGGCTCACAACGGTTGTTTGATAGTGATTTTAATATTGCTCACTTTTTGAAAATTGTTGCCTATGTCATCCCTTTGGTTGGGTTAGTATTAGACTATGTACAAACCTACAAAACTCAAATAGAACATCATGAACAGTTAAAACATACTCATGAAAATTTAAACGCTAAAGCATTTGAATTAGATCGCACCAATACCAGATTAACGGCATCTAATGCTGAATTAGAAAAATTTGCATATATTGCTTCCCACGACTTACAAGAACCATTACGTAAAATTCAAGCATTTGGCGACCGACTGCAAAAAAGAGAGTCAATTGTTGATGATGAAAAAGCCGTTGATTATATTGATAGAATGCAAAAGGCTTCGACACGGATGCGTAGTTTAATCGATGATTTATTGAAATTTTCTCGGATTGGTAGTGACGATTTTATCCTAAAACCCACCAAACTTAATGAGGTGTTAGATAATGTGCTTGATGATTTACATATCAGTATTAATGAAAAATCTGCACAGATAAATGTCGAAGAATTACCCACTCTTTTGGCAGAAAGTAATAAACTGTATCAGGTGTTTTTGAATATATTATCTAATGCACTTAAATTTTCAAAAGCCGACCAAGCGCCCATAATTACCATAAGCTGTCAGAAAATACTGAAAGAAAGCAGACACTATTGGCAAATTAACATACAAGACAATGGAATTGGCTTTGAACAAGAGTACGAGGATAAAATATTTGAAGTATTTCAACGATTACATGGCCGTAGCCAATACGCAGGCACAGGCATAGGTCTGGCAATATGTAAAAAAGTAATGGAAAAGCACAACGGTATGATATACGTTAAGTCAGAATTAGATAAAGGCACATGCTTTACTTTATTATTCGAAGTATAAGACAAAGAGTATATTTGAGGAAAACCTATGAATGAAAATTTAAAACCGATTAGAATACATATGTGTGATGATGACCCTGATGATCAATTATTGGTGAGTGATGCTTTGGAAGAAGCTCGCTTGGCTAACTATATAGATTTCACTAATAATGGTAAAGAATTACTGCAATATTTGAACCGTGAAGGACAATTCAGCCACCTAGTTGATCAACCGCTACCTGGATTAATTTTATTAGATTTAAATATGCCAGTGATGGACGGTAGAGAAGTGTTAAGTAAGCTCAAGCAACACGAAAAATTCCGTTCAATACCCATCATAGTCTTAACCACTTCAAAAGCAGAAGCCGATATCGCTCGCACTTATGACATGGGGGTTAATTCTTTTATTATGAAACCCGTCTCATTTGATAGTTTGGTAGATATGGTCAAGTCAGTTACTGATTATTGGTTTCATTTAGTCTCCTTACCGCAAAAATAACGGAGGTAACTAAAGATTGAAAATGGGAAAATACTCTAAGTTTAAAGTTCTGATCGTTGAAGATGATGAAGATGATTACATCTTACTCGAGGAATTGCTAATTGAAGCCGTTGGTGAGATTGGTACTATTACTTGGGCTGAAGACTTTAAGTCTGCTCAAACTAAAATAGCCGATGAGCATTTTGATTTTTATTTCCTAGATAATCGTCTCGGTGCTGAACTAGGTCTAAATTTAATCGTCGAAATAAAGCGGCAATTTGAAACAGCGCCACCAATTGTTATGTTATCAGGAGTCGATGATTATCAAACAGATCTCGAAGCTATGGAGAAAGGCGCTGATGATTACTTGATAAAAAGTGAGTTAACCGCTCATTTACTTGAACGAACATTTCGCTATTCATTAAAGAGTAAAGACCTAGAAGCTAAACTAGCAAAACTGGCTCATTATGATGGTTTGACCGGCTTGTATAATCGTAGCCTTTTTAATGAATTACTGGTCAAATCTATTCAACAATCTGAACGCACAGGTCAAAAATTTGCTTTAGTCACTTTGGATTTAGATAACTTTAAATTCGTTAATGACAATTATGGGCACCCAGCTGGCGATCAGTTACTGACCAAAATTTCTCGACGATTAAAACACTCGACTCGAAGTTCAGATATTGTCGCAAGGTTAGGCGGCGATGAATTTTCATTATTGTTAAAAGATGTCAAAAATGACTCTGACTTTGTTAAGTTAGTTGAAAATATTATGGACATTTTTCAAGAGCCTATTCAAGTTGACAGTAAATCGGTTTCAGTAACAACCAGTGCTGGAATCGCAATTTTTCCCACAGATGCTAAAATAGCAAGTGAGTTAATTGATAATAGTGATCGCGCTATGTATCAAGCTAAAGCACTTGGTCGAAATAATTATAGTTTCTACAATCAAAAGTTACATCAACAAGCGATAGTTAAGCATCAATTAGAATTAGAGTTAACTGCTGCAATAGATAACAACCAACTACTCCTGCATTATCAACCCATAGTTTCTCTAAAGACGGGGGAAATTACTTCCTATGAAGCTTTATTGAGATGGCCAGACAATAAAAAAGGTTTTCGTAATACTGAAGAGTTTATTGAAGTCGCAGAAGAGAGCAGCTTAATATTAAAAATAGGTGATTGGGTTTTTAAACAAGCTTGTTTACAGCTGAAAATTTGGTCTGAGCAGGGAATTAACGACCGACATATTTCAATCAATGTCTCAGCAAATCAATTTAACTCTGATGACTTTACCCTACAAGTAGAGAAACACGTAAAAGAAACACCTGAATTGGCAAAAAAATTAACTATAGAGTTAACAGAACGTAAGCCATTGGTTATTTCACCCACGACAATAAACAGATTGCTACTATTATCTGGCATAGGATTCAAATTTTCAGTCGATGATTTTGGTATTGGCCATTCTTCGATTTCTTATCTACGCGCATTCCCAATGGATTCAATAAAAATAGATAAGTCTATAATACAGAATATATTAAAATCCAAAGAAGATCTGGCGCTTTGCACTGCAATTATCGCCTTGGGAAAGGCGTTAAGTTTAGACGTTATTGCGGAAGGAGTAGAGACAGAAGAAATTGCTAATCTGCTTAGTTCCTTATCCTGTCCGTACGCTCAGGGCTACTTGTATTCTAAGCCAATGCCTTTATAGTAATGCGACTATGTTGATACCGTTTGCTTCTAACACCTAATCATCTCATATCAAGAGCGTTTTATACTTTATTCCACATAGTGGCCAGCCGGTGTAACAACTCATTGTTATTTGTATGAATTTAAATATAAGCTCTTCCACTGAGTTTGTTTATTTTTGATGAGGGTATAATTTAAATATAAAAACAAAGCTAGAGCCTTATCTTTTAGACTTTATCGCATTTATTAAGCCTTGATTGCCCATTATGTTTAACATTCGTTTTAAGTTATAAGCCTGAACATGGCGATTCATTTCGGTTCGAACATTTTAAGCCTGCGCGTTAATAAATTCGTCTTTTCCATTAGCTAGGTATAGACGAAGTTCAGGGATTTTATCCCTTGCCTGTGTTAATGTGATATCAGGAAAACGACCAATAGTCATACGTTTAGGTTTAGTTAAAAACCTATGCCTATACTGAAAAACAATACGGCCATACTCACTGATGCGTACACTAAGTCCGTCTCTTTCAGACAATTCCAAACGAGTTGCTTGTTGACCATTGAGTAAAGCTTTTAATTTTGAATGGCTTAGTGTCATTATGTGTCCCATTTATCTTGATATTTATAATCTCAGTTTAAAATTCCAGTTAGGGACACACAATAGGACAAAAACAACAAAATCTATAACGATTTAACAACGTTCAAAATGGAACATTATTAAATCTATTAACAGCTAAGAGTTTGTAAATTAAAACATAATGAATCAAAACGATAATTCTAAAATGACAAAAAACCAAGCAACGATCCTTTGGCACGATTATGAAACATTCGGCATATCCGCGAAGTTTGATAAACCTTCTCAATTCGCCGGTATTCGTACTGACTTAGATTTAAACATCGTCGGTAAACCTGAGATGTTTTATTGTAAGCCACCACAAGATTACTTGCCTCATCCTGAAGCATGTTTAGTCACAGGTATTACACCTCAAAAAGCTCAAAGAGACGGTTTGTCTGAGGTCGAGTTTGCTGAACGTATTCATACTTTGTTTACTCAGCCAAATACTTGTGTTGCAGGCTATAACAATATTCGTTTCGATGATGAGTTTACGCGCTATCTGCTTTATCGTAATTTTTACGACCCGTATGCACGTGAATGGCAAAACGGTAATTCGCGTTGGGATATTATCGATATGGTACGTGCATGTTATGCGCTTCGCCCTGAAGGTATAAACTGGCCAACCGTAGATCGTGACGGCGAACAAGTGGTGAGTTTTCGACTTGAGCTGTTAACTAAAGCCAATGATATTGCCCATGAGGCGGCTCATGATGCAATGAGTGATGTTTACGCCACTATTGCTATGGCTAAGTTAATTAAAGACAAACAACCGAAACTATACGAGTTTATTTTTAACTTAAGAAATAAAAAACAGGTTGCAGAATTACTCGATGTTTACAACATGACGCCCGTTGTACATACCTCAAGTAAAATATCTTCAGAGCATGGTTGTACAAGTTGGTTCGCACCTTTTGCTTATCATCCTGTTAATAAAAATGCGATTATCGCCGTTGATTTAGCATGTGATCCACAGCCTTTATTTGACTTAAGCGCAGAAGAAATTAAAGCACGTTTATATACCCGACACGATGAGTTAGCAGAAGATGAACTGCCAATCCCTATAAAACTCATTCATATCAATAAATGTCCTATTGTTGCGCCAGCGAAAACATTATTACCTGAAAATGCTAAACGATTGAATATTCCTAGAGAGCTTTGTTTAGAGAATTTAACTAAATTGAAACAGCATTTAGAGGTTAGAGACAAGTTAGCAGAAGTATTTGCGCCTGACGATTACAGCGACCAAGAAAAGCCTGACGCTGAACATGCGTTATACGGCGGAAGCTTCTTTTCTCATAGTGATAAAGCTCAAATGGATATTTTGCGTGAACTTGCTCCAGAGCAACTAGCAACGCATCCGTTTACTTTTCAAGATGAACGGTTAACGTCTTTATTATTTTTATATCGCGCTAGAAATTACCCTTTAACTTTAACAAGTGCAGAGCAACAAAAATGGCAACAACGCTGCCAAGACAAAATACAATTTGGTGGCAAAGGCTTATTAAGTGCTGATGAGTTTATGATCACCCTAGAAAACTTAGCTCATGAACATGAAAGTAATGAAGGAAAAATGAAGGTGTTAAAAGCACTTTATCAATATTTACAGCCTTAAGGTTATTCATATGAGTGCCTTAGATAATTAAACGTTAACTATCTAAGGCATGAAACTTAACGTTGGCCATTCATATCTAGATAATTGATGAGATTATTCGTTGTTTCTTCAATATTACTAACGTCACAAGGTATGACCAGAATCGTATTGTCACTCGCCATACAAGCTAAAACGCCTAATCGCTCCCCCATATCTTCGACAATCTTAGAAATCAATGTTGCTGCCCCAATAACCGTTTTGATAATTATTTGCATATGATTATGTTTAATTTCTAAAATCACAGAGTCAATAGGCTGTTTAGCTCGCGGAATGTGTTGCTTTAATGGCAACCGATAAACAGCATCATTATTGTTATTACGAAACTTTATTGCCCCCACTTTTTTCAATAAACGTGAAATTCGTGTTTGTGTAACATTGTCAAAACCACGTAATGACAGCGCACGCGTTAATTGTAACTGAGAGCCAAAGCGCTGGTCATTTAACAACGACTTTACCGCATCAAGTAGCTCAGGTTCTGAAATGTTAATCATAAATATTGTCTACTATTCCCGTTATATAAAACAAAGATTTTATTCTAATTTAATGCTTTAGCGTTATTGGTTGTTCAATAAAACGATCAACCCCTAAATACGATGCTTGAGCGCTTTCACTGTTATAATTACTCGGCTCAACCTGTTTGCTATAAGCTGTTTGCCATTCTATCAATGCAAAGTCATCAATATTAAGCGTTAACTCTTTTCCATTTGCAAGAACCGCTTGTGCAATCACCCGGTAACTTTTATAGCCGATCCGTGGTGAATTAAACTCTATTTCAACATTTTGCCATTGTGTATTTTTAGTTAAGTCTACAGAACCAATTAAATGTTTTTTACCATTTTTAAAAGCATCAAATAACTTTTGTCTTTTCTTACGTCCTTGCCAATAGAAGTTAATTTTCACCGCAGTTTGTACATTAAATTTTGCTTTTAATGTCATCGCACTACTAGGTTTATAGACTCTTTTGAAACTCTGCATACCAAAAGTATTACTCTGCGATGGTTTTAATTGTATCGCCAAACTATGCTGTCCACTTGCACCAAAGTCATTAATTGATGTACTTTCTCGATCAAATAACCAACCCCGTTCTGGGCTGTCAAAAAGATTAAAGGTCTCAAAGTTACTATCGTTAATAAGATTGGTTCCTAAACGATAGCGCACGTTAGTATCAGGTAAAATGACTTGTGTAATAGGGGTTTTCCATGGCAGTTGATATAAACTCGTTACACGTTCATTACGACCAAAGGTTAATTCTGCTTTTGTATTTTTAGCTACAGACAGCGTTTGATGCGCGGTGATAACACCATGTCCGCCTGACTGAGTAATTTCAGTATTACGAATTTTAGACAATGTTTTAATACGCTTCATCACCGTGTAACGATGCATGCCAGTTGCTGGTGTTGGTTTATAGCCTTTAACATAAATAGGTACTATTTCAGCGCGATGAAACTTCTCGCCATCAAGCCATACATATAAAATAAAACTGTGTTGAGTGGCACTAAAATTTTGATCGAAAATAAAATTCCCCATCGAATAAGCAATAAGTTTATTGTCGTAAAGCTCTAAGCCTTGTGTAACATGAGGGTGATGAGCAATGGCCAACGCTGCACCTGCATCAAGAGATGATTTCAATCGCTGTTCGGTAACACCTGTAGGGCTATTGGCGTATTCTTGGCTACCATGATATTGAACAATAGTGACATTACCTTGATCAACTTGCTTGGTTACTGAACTCAACATATTTTCCATTGAGCCATATGCGGCACCGCCATGATCGTTATTTGCCGTTTGAGTAGGATTTGCACTCCCCTCCCAACCAACATAAGCAAGCATAGAGAAGTTATTGTTCTTTATTTTTTGTTGATGGGCTTTTAAAGCGGATTTTTCATTAATGCCTGCGCCAGAATATGCCAATTTACTTTGAGATAAAAATTTTAACGTCGAATGTAATCCTGAATCCAGGTAATCATAAGTATGGTTATTACCGAGGGACACGTAATCAATTCCCGCCCAACTTAACGCAGCTAATATTTCTGGTTGAGAATAAAAGGTGACTGACTTAGGTGCTCGTTCGTTAGGTTTTGTATCGGCAATTTGTGTTTCTAAATTCACCGCGGCGTAATCAGCAATGCTCATGTAGGGCTTAATATGCGCAACAATTGCGCGGCTATCTGCAGCTTTATTATCTAGGTGAATTAACACTTCATCACCAAAATAGGGTTTATAAAATCGACGTCCCATCATAACGTCGCCGCCAAAAGCTAGCATGACCCGATTTTTAGCTTTTTTAACCAGTGTTATATCGCTAATGTTTCTTAGTTTATCTGCCGCTTGCGCTAATTCAAAATGGCTAAACGTTTGCACACTCGGAAAATATTTAGCATGTGATAAAACAATTTGGTAACTGTCTGCAACATTTGCCTTAACTTCGAAAGTGCCATCAGAGCTTGTTGTTACTTTTTTATCTCCCACGGTAATTTCAACACCCGTAAGCGGTTTTCCTTGCTCGGTCAGAACCTTGCCATTAAGAGCAAAATTATCATTAGCAAAGCTATTTATCGTAAAAATAAATAATAAAAAAGACCAAAATTTGTTCATCATATTTCCTAATTTAAAACAATTAACAACGACTACTATATAGATTTTTTATTGAAAGCTTTATTCATAAATAAAACAAACCTATAACCTAAGGGTATGGACTTAAATCTGGGTAAATTCATTAATGGAATTGGTATAACATCACCCATAGCCTTAATTTATGAAGTACTAAAATTATAGCAATATTAATGTTCAAAGAATTAAGTGAGGATAAGGAATACCTTCTAGACCATGAAATCGAGGCAATAATGAAAAACTCAACAACTAATAACGATGAAACAGCAGTAACAGCAGTAACAGCAGTAACAGCAACTACAGAAAAGAAAAACGCTCATTCATTTTTTACACCTAGTACCTTAAATAAAGCCCATCAACAATTTACCACGCCTATTCATGAAAGTGATGATATAACGCCCTTTTATGTATTAGGTTATAACTAAAATATTGAGTTAATTTTTAGCGATAATGTTCTGCACGAATATGACTCAGGTCACCATTTTTAACCGCATCTTTTACAATACCTTCTAATCGAGTTTGTAAATATGTTAAAGGTGAATGACTAGAAATAACTAAATAATGATAATATTCATGCTGCGGCTGATAGAGGGTTTTAACAACTTTATCTGTTAAGTTTAGCTGTTCTAAAATAGGTGAAGTGCTTTCTTCATAATGAATAAATGCATCTATACGCTTATGAAGCAGTAATTCAATATTCTGTTTTAATGAAGATACCGAATGTTTCTTTATATTTTTATCAAGATCGAATGTTGAGAAATATTTTGCATGTCGGATAACTCCTATGTCCTTACCCTGTAGATCTTTATATTCAGTAAAACTGTCACTATTTTTTTTTAATGAATAAAAACGAAACCTTAATGTTTCATAGGCAGGGAAAATATATATAAATTCATCTTCTCGTTTCTTTGTTCGTTGCAGCCCAACCATTAAATCTAGCTTACCCGTTTTCAATTGCTGAATTCGACGTGCAAACGACATCGTAGAGATAGTTAATTTCAAAGAAAGTTTGTCAGCAAAATAAGCTAAGTATTTAGCATGTAATCCGTTCTGAAACCCTTTAGCAACGCCTGCTTTAATAACTAACTTGTCTTGGGATACTTGCACGACATTAGCCTTAGCACCGCTAATGAAGCAAAAAAACAAGCACAAACAAACAATTACTTTCATTAGGTATTCCTTTTATACATTCAATAACTAATTATGTATAAAAACGAATGAAAAGAAAGTAATAAGGCTGACCTTATTACTAAGTATCAGCCTTTGTTCAATAAATATAACTGTGAATAATAAATCTGTTTAATGCACAAATTTTCCAGCAAGTTTGTTCAAATACTTTCTGTGATGAATAACTAACTCACCGTTCACTATGACGTGATCTATGCCCGTTGAGTATTTATTCCATGTAGAAAAATCTGCGTTAGCGCTGAGGGTTTTTGGATTAAAAACAATAACATCTGCTTTATAACCCTTCACTAATTTTCCTCTATTGTCTAAACCAAGAATTTCAGCCGTTTGGCTTGAACTTTTCTCAATGAAGTCGCCTAGGGTAAGTAGTTTCTTTTCAACAACATATTTCTGATACTTTTTGGGGAAACTTGCATATTTTCTTGGGTGACCATTAGTGCCATCTGACGACGTAACGACCCAAGGCTGTACCATAAAGTTTTCAACATCTTGTGGTGACATATTAAAAGAAGCAACACGAACATTACCTTCTTGTACTAATTGAATGGCGGTAGTAATTGGGTCTGATGATCTTTTCTTTGCCACTTCAGCTAGATTTAATCCAACAAGTTCTTCGTTTTTAAAAGCGGTGATCAATAATGATGTTGGTCCACCGCGTCGGCGAATATTTTCAGCAATTTCATTGCGTAGTTTATCGGCTAATTTAGGATCATTTAAGCGTTTATAAAAGGCTTCTGTTGAATCAGCCATGACCCATTTTGGCATTACTGCACTGTGTAATTTAGTACCTGAAGCTAACCAAGGGTATTGATCCGCTGAAATACTTAAACCGCTCGCTTGAGCTTGCTCTATTTTTTCAATGACACTTTTACTTTGCCCCCAAACGTCAACACCCAACGCCTTAATATGAGCAAGGTGTAAATGTATGTCAGCCGCACTGGCAATATGAAGAGCTTCATCGATGGCTGCATCTAAACCGATAGTAAAAGTACTTTCGTCGCGTAAATGCGTATCATAAATCCCGCCATGTTTGCTGGCGATTTTTGCCAAGGTTACGACTTCTTCGGTATTTGCGAAACTGCCAGGTACATAATAAAGCCCTGTTGAGAGCCCTAGCCCACCTGCTTCCATTGCTTTGGTTAATAATTGCGACATTTCTTCAAGTTCTTGGGCAGTAGCAAAACGCTGAGCTCTCCCCATCACTTGTTCACGAATACTACCGTGGCCAACGAGTAAACCAACATTAGTGCCAATACCATTAGCTTCAAGGTCTTCAGCGGTTTTGGCAATATCAACAGGGCCCTCGCCATCATTACCATTAATAACAGTCGTTACGCCTTGAGTCAGATAATTTAAGTTATGATTTTTATCCTGACTATAAAGCTCTGCTAAGCTATGCGTATGTGGATCAATAAAACCAGGGCTAACGACTTTATCTTGTGCATTAATCACTTTTTTGGCCGTTACGTTATGCTCACCTCTTGGGTAAATACCACAAATAATATCACCGCATAGTGCAATATCTAATGCTTGAGCTTCGCCATTTATACCTGTGTAAACTTCGCCATTTTCGATTAAAATATCAACCTGCGTTTTCTCTGCAAATGAACAGGAAAACAAACTAAGTAAACAGCCTGTTATTAATACTTGTTTGATTGTTTTTTGACTCATTAACCCTGACCTATTCTTTATTATGATTAGTGTTCGACAACATGGTTTTCATTAATAGTGTCGATGCATTTTTTGCAATAATTATGATATTTTCACGATTAGTTTCATCACCCACTTCATAAGTAATGGCGTGAACATTATAATTATCAGCAAAATATTGCTTTGCGACACCTTGATCAGGCTTACTTCCTGGCTGTTGAATAACAGTAAAGTTAGGCATAGCTTTATCTAAACTGCCGAGCCAATGTTTAACAAAATAAGGGGCTTCAACACCATAATTTACTGGCAAGGTATAAAAAATATCTTTGCCTGTTGAATGAAAGTCTATGGCAAACTTGATTTTCTCACCTTTCGCCACGAGTGACTTTAGATAGTTATTTACATGTCGGATTTCGGGTTGGCTAAATTTAATCCAGTCTCTGTTTAGATCTAAGCCGTTAGCATTATGACGCCAGTTTCCCATAAAAACACCATCAGGATTAATATTTGGAATAACCAGTACATTGTAGTTCTCACGGAAATTGTTAGCTAAATCGTTATTGGCTAACAATGTTTCAACAAAAGGAAATAAAGCTAAAGCACCGGTAACTTCTGGCGGATGCTGACGTCCTAAAACAACGAGCCACTCTTTACTATTGCCTTTGCTTTCTATTTTATATATCGGACGACCTTGTGTCGACTTCCCTAAAACGTCATAGCTAACGTTCATTTTATTTTGCAGTGTATTCGCCCAATCAACATAGTACTGATTATCGATAATTTCTTGTGCCGAAATATAAACAGGATTTTGAGAGGCATCAATATTCATGACTAATCGTTTACCATTAATCTTATAAGGCTGTGGTTGCCACGTTTTTCCGTCTTGGCTAATCTTAGGAAGGTATCTGTGTTTATCACCCTTGACTACCATAGTGACTTTAATTGTTGTTGCTTGTTTAGCCTGTATCTTGAAGGCATACCATGGGCTTGAGTTGATAGGTGTATTTTCAGGTTTTAGTTTGATGAAATATTCGCTATTTCCTAGTGACTTACACTCATCCATACGTCCGTTAGCAAAATCAGCTGTTAATAGAACATTGCCTGAATTACATGTTTGCGCATTCACACTTTCATTAGTTGAAGTACAAGCGACAAGTAACATGGCTAAAAATGACAATGCGCAAATAGATAATAATTTTTTCATGATTAATCTTATAAAGTTGAATGGCTAATATAAAAATGGCTCGGCTAAATATATCTGCCGAGCCACTTTTGTTATTTTACAATAAGAAAATGTTAATGCTTAAAATGATTTACTTAGATTTAAATATACGTAACGACCACGGTTTGAGTGATAATCGCCAGAATAACCATGCCAGTAGTTATCTGCCATTGGTGGCTCTTCGTCAGCAATATTTCGAACACCTAATCGAGCGTATGTACCATTAAGAGGACTTCCTTCACCAAATTTATATGACGCATATACATTGACGGTTGTCATACTAGCAATCGGTAAAAATATTTTCACGTCATCATCATTAGTATAGTTTGTACTGGTATCAATAAATTCACTGACGTAATTAACACTTATACCAGCTCCCCATTGATTAAGTTTCCAGTTAAGTGACGATTTAGCGCGCCATTCAGGATTACCATCTTGTAATATTAAATCGCCTACTCCAGCAACTTCTACTTCGGCAAGGTTAGGATATTTATCTAAATCTTTCTGTGCTTCAAGTACGATTGCAGAAAGACTATCAACAGATGTTTCATATTTAGTTAAATGTGCTGCATTAATGTTGAACTCAAAATTACCAAACGATGTTTCAAAGTCATATACGATGCCAAAATCAAGTCCAGCCAACTCTTGGCTTGCTGCATTGATATATCGGTTATTGACTTGGCTTGCAACTAGATCACCGTCACGAATAACATTAGGGTTACCTGCACCACCGTCTTGGCGTATCACATAATCGTGTGCTAGCACTGTTTCATAAGGAGCAAGGAAAACAAGGTTTTCTTGGTCAATATTCCAATAATCGATAGTAAAGGTTAAATTATCAGTCGGTTCAAAAACCAGTCCAAATGAGGTATTCACACTGTCTTCTGGCTCAAGGTCTGAATTACCTTGACGGTTATCAATAACAGCATAGCTTTCATCAATTACAGGGTCATACTTAGAAGAACGACGCGGCATGCTTGCTTCTTCAGAGCTTTGCTGTAAACCAGGTACTTTAAAGCCACCAGCATACGATGCTCTTACACTTAACCAATCAGTGGGTTTATAAAATAAAGCAATTTTAGGTTTGAGTGCGTCACCGCCATCAGAAAAGTTTTCATAGCGTGCTGCCAGTTGAACTTCGGCATACTGATCACCACTGTCAAGTAATGGCAAGATAATTTCGGCATAAGCTGAACCAACATTACGGCTAGCACTAGAATCAGTTGTTGCGCTACTACCATACAATGAACTTTGATTAACAACACCTGAAGAATCAGTAAAAGGCAGGCTGCCATCTACATACTTAGAACGGTCACTGTCGTAAGTTTCACGGCGAAACTCAACACCTATAGCAAGACCAGCATCGCCGGCAGGCATAGAGAATAATTCAGCATTACTGGCTTTAAAATCAAACGACGCTAAGCTTGTTTCAGAGTCAGTTCTCGCTTGAATTAAAAATTGATCGCTGATTGACGTTGAAACTAATGGTCTATCACCAATAGTATTAGGATTGTTAACATCACCACCACCAAAAACGTTGTAAGCTGTCGCTGCATCTGTACTGTTTACTGCTTTTTCAAAGGCATTTATATCAATACGTGTGCTACGGTCATTGGTTTCTGCTTCGCTATAAAATACAGCACTTTCCCAATCCCATTCACCCATATAACCTTTAAAACCGGCGAGTACTCGAAAACTACTATCATCCACTGTAACCGTTCTTGGCCCAATATCAGTAGGACGATATCTACGTAAGGTTACTTCTTCGCCAAAAGGGTTATAAAAGGCATCTGCAGATATATCAAAGCGATGTTTACTACCATTATGATTTTGCTCTGATTGATTAGTAAGTTGTGCTTGGTAATAAATACCTTCCGCAAAAAACTCTACATCATCATTAACTTCATGAGTAAAATGCGTGTAAAAGTTAACTCTTTTTGCATCTGAAGATAAAGGACGAGTGGTTCCTCGATCAAAACGAATATCTCGGCCTGAACTGCCTTTATCAACACAAACACCTTCAACAGCGAGTGGTGAATCTACACAGCCATCCAAAGTATCTGGTTGTAGGTGAAATCGTCCAAAAGTATCACTGTCAAACTCGCCCCAAGGTGTATCTGAACTTCGGTTATCTAATTGTGTGTCACCAATAAATTCTTCAGGTAAACCTGCGTATTCACGTCTGTCGTGACTTGCCGAATATGGACGTTCTGTTGCCATCATGCCATTGCGGTTATAAATACTTAAAGAGCCAACAAGGTTAGAAAGGCCATTATTGAGTTCAACACCACCTAAGTAGGTAAAGGTTGTTTCATTTAATGGTGTACCTTGCGAGCCGCCATGTCTAAGGCTCATTTTGTTGCCAACGTACTCACTATCAAGTGCATAATTAATTACACCAGCAATAGCATCTGAGCCGTATACCGCAGCAGCGCCATCACGTAACACTTCTAATGAACGTAGGCCTGATACGGGTAAAGTATTTGAGTTAACCGTATTTACGGGGACTTTGTTAGCGCCTGATTTTGATTGTGTACCGGGATGATTGACCATGCGGCGACCATTAAGTAATACCAAGGTATTACCCGCACCTAAACCACGAAGGTTGAATGAGCCAACATCGCCACGGGCATCATTTACGTTTGAAGAACCTGTAGTTTCACCAAAATTTACAGAGCCCATTTGTGGGATAGAGCGTAGTAGTTCATCTCCTGTCATTGCAGCAGAGTTTTCAATATCCGCAGCCGTCATTGTTGTTACGGGCAATGCACTAATATCTGTAGCACGTTTAACGTTAGAACCAATAACACTGATGCGTTCTACTTTCTTTTCTTCTGCTGCAGTTGAAGTTTCTTCGGCATGTGCTTGAAAAGTGACTTGGGTTGCTAATGCAGTAATAACACATAAGCTCAAGTGTTTTAGTTTATAGCCGCTTGTTGTTTGCTGTTTCATCTCTTCCACCTTGTATAGTTTAATTGTGGTAATTTTTTGTCGAATATTTTTATCCGATCATTTTTTTATTAAACTCACCTTGCCCAATGTCACTGAAAAATACCATGATTAGAATATCTGAACCCTATAACCTAAAGTTATGCACAATTAAGATTAGCATAAAGTCAGCGTTTTTTATGTTCGTCTGCTGAAGGTGTAGAACCTGCGGTTATGGTTTTGTTAACTTTTTGAACTGCTTATTGTTTGATTACCCTCTACAATCAGATTTCTATTTTTGAATTTACAATTTATTCATTATAATAATAAAAGTGTCATAAAAAAATAAGGGCTATTACTCACATGCAACTAGAGATATCGATAATTGAAACGTTCATAATCGCTTTGTTAATCCTTTTCACCGGTTATTTTCTCAATAGCAAAGTGATGTTTTTGAAAAATAATAATATTCCTGAACCCGTAGTAGGTGGCATTGTATTTTCAATACTTTCAGCCATTTTATATCTCTACTTTGAGATAAACTTTCAATTTGACATGTCTTTTAAAACACCATTAATGACAATATTTTTTACTACCGTTGGCTTAGGGGCAAGTTTTGCTTTACTTATTAAAGGTGGACCTAAAGTTTTATTATTTCTTGGTGTCGCCACCTTATATTTACTTGTTCAAAATGCTGTAGGTGTTTCCATAGCAATGGCTTCAGGACTAGACCCGTTAATGGGACTGATTGGTGGTTCAGTTACCCTTTCTGGCGGCCATGGTAATGGTGCGACATACTCTGACTTATTCATTAATGAGTATGGTTTACCGAGCAGTGTCTTTGAATTAGCGATGGCAGCCGCAACATTAGGTCTTATTTTAGGTGGACTTGTTGGTGGGCCTGTCAGTAAAAGGCTGATCACAAAATACAATTTGAAACCCGATAACTCATACCACGAGGAACTCGACGATACCATCACCTATGATCCTGATGATCATGACCTGGTTACACCGAGAAAGATGATGGAAACTTTATTTGTTATCTTAAGCTGTATGTATTTAGGTAATATCGGTTATTTAGCGCTAAAATCTGTTGACGTTATCTTACCTGCTTTTTTAATTCCATTATTAGTGGGCGTTGTGATTACCAATTTTACTGAGTTCACTAAAACCTATAAAATTAGCAGAGCATGTATTGATTTATGGGGTACGATGGCACTTTCAATGTTTTTAGCCATGGCGTTAATGTCTCTGAAAATTTGGGAGTTAGTGAGCTTAGCTGGCCCAATGATTTTTATGATCCTCGTACAAGCTGTCATGCTGATGTTATTTGCTTATTTTATCACTTTTAGAATAATGGGAAAAAATTATCACGCTGCAATTATGGCGGGTGGACACTGTGGTTTTGGCTTAGGCGCCACACCAACTGCGGTTGCCAATATGGAATCTTTGGTTTCTCGACATGGTCCTTCCCCACAAGCTTTTTTGGTTGTTCCTTTGGTGGGCGCATTTTTTATTGATATTACCAATGCTTTAGTAATACAGTTATTTTTAAGCTTTCCATTCATGATGGGCTAGCATTAACTTAGATAAACCATATTTTACTTTTAAGGGACATCATGCGCTTAAGACATATTGAAATTTTTCATGCTATCTACACGACAGGTTCAATCACCAATGCAGCTAAAATATTGCATGTATCACAACCCTCTGTCAGTAAAGTGTTATCTCATGCGGAATTACAATTAGGATTTAACTTATTTGACCGGGTCAAAGGACGTTTGATCCCTACCGACGAAGCTGAAATGCTTTTCGATGAAGTAGATAAAATTTATCAGCAAATGCGTTCAATTAAAAATACCGCACAGAATATTAGAAAATCTGAGTTTGGCAGTATTAGCCTAGGGGTTTCACCTGCCCTTGGCTTTGATGTTATTCCAAATGTTATTGCAAAATTCCACAAAGACTACCCTAATGTCACCTTCGATATTCAAACTATACATAACGACGATATGATGCAAACGTTGTTAGAGCACAAATGTGATCTAGCGGTTTTATTTTCGCCTAAAACGCTGCCTGGCTTAACATCTGTTCCATTAGCACAATCTGAACTCGTTATTGTTTACCCGAAGGACAAGTTCCCCCATAGTCCAGATAAATTAACCCTAAGCGACGTCTGTGATCTCGAATTTATTGATATAAGCGACAGCGGTCCCTTAGCTGACATGTTATGGACGAGAATTATGGAAGAAGACATAAATTACAAATCGAAAATCAAAGTGCAAACCTATTTTATTGCCTCCCGTCTAGTTGCTAGGGGCGTTGGTGTATGTGTTGTTGACCGCTTTACCGCAGAAGGTAACTTAAGCGAAAATGTCGCTATAGCATCATTTGAACCCGCTTTAACTTTTAGTATTAATGCGGTTCATCTTGAAAATCGCAAGAACTCCAAGGTAATTGATGAGTTCACCCCATATCTAACCCAAGGATTTTAAAAGAATTTTATCTAAAGTAAACGTTACAAATATCAGAGCATAACCCTAGGTTATGGTTAGTAAAAACCTTATCACTTTTAATGCATGGTCACTCGGTTAAGCTAGAGATATAAAAATTATATACGTTTAACTTTAGGAATACTGCTATGCATATTACTTCTCCATACTTATTATTTATCGGTGACGCCACCGACCAACTCTCAATAAAAATGGCTCGTGGTGTTTCAGATTGGCGCCCAGAACTGTGCATTGGAGAATATTCGGTTTCTGGCTGTAAAGTTTCAACGGGCATTGAAAAATTAAATATCAAGCAAGCCGCTGAGAAAGGAGCAAAATCTTTCATTCTTGGTTTTGCCAACAGTGGTGGTGTATTAGACAAAAAATGGCTGCCATATATTATTGAAGCTTTAGACAATGGCATGGACATTGTCAGTGGCTTGCACAATAAACTTACCGATTTCCCAGCAATTGTCGCTAAAGCGAAAGAAACAAATCAAAAATTACTTGATATTCGTCATCCTAAAGCCGATTTTTTGACGGGTACTGGCGTTAAGCGTACAGGTAAAAGATTACTTACTGTAGGAACTGACTGCTCAGTTGGAAAAATGTATACCTCGCTAAGCCTAGAAAAATCGATGAAAAAGCATAAAATAAGTGTTGATTTTCGCGCAACAGGTCAATGCGGTATTTTAATAGCAGGTAATGGTGTGGCGATTGATTGTGTTATTTCAGACTTTTTATCAGGTGCCGCTGAGTCTTTATCTCCTAATAATGACAGTGAACATTGGGATATTATTGAAGGTCAAGGATCACTTTCTCACCCTGCTTTCGCCGGTGTTAGTTTGGGGTTACTACATGGCTCTCAACCTGACGCTTTGGTTATTTGTCATGATTTAAATCGTAGTTATATGCGCGGCTTGCCTCATAGTCAATTTCCGAGTATTGAAACAACTATCACATTAAATTTACATGCAGCAAGATTAACCAACCCAAATGTAAAAGTTGTCGGTATTACGGTTAATACTTCAAGTGTCAGTGTTGAAGAAGGACAACGTATTTGTGCCAAATTAAGCGAAGAATTTTCTCTACCTTGTGTCGATCCACTTAGAGATGGTACCGATAGCATAGTGGCGAACTTGTAATGGTATTTGAAAAGGCGACAAGCAAACAACAACCGTTTACTCATAAGCTGACCGTCAACATTTTTAATGAAAAACAACCACTAAAAAATGTGTTTCGTATTGCTCGTGGCGCAAAAACCCAAGCAGACGTTATTGTTGTTACCATAGATGACGGCACACATTGTGGCTGGGCTGAAGCGGTACCCTATGCGCGTTATAACGAATCTGTTGATATTGCTATGGAACAAGTTAACGCTCTGGCGCTGACCGACTTGTCTAATGAAAACATGAACGAAATGCTTTCGTCTTTACCCGCAGGGGCAACTCGAAATGCTTTAGATTGTGCTTGGTGGGATCTACAAGCTAAACAGCGTCATACAAGTGTAGAAAAATTATTACTCCTTAAGCCTTCCAAAGCCTGTATTACTGCTCAAACATTAAGTATTGATACTCCAGTGGCTATGGCAGAAGCAGTCGCTAAACTTAACAAGCCGCCATTGGTGAAAGTTAAACTTGATAATCAAGACATCATCGAGAAAATGACCGCCATTGCACAAGCAGCACCTGACAGTGAGTTTATTGTCGATGCTAACGAAGGATGGTCTATCGACGATTTACGTAATTGCTGTGAGCAACTTAAAGCATTAAATGTCATCTTAATTGAGCAACCACTTGCTGCAGGACATGATCAAGACTTAATTGACTTTGACTCCCCAATTCCGCTTTGCGCTGATGAATCTTGTCATACTCGAGCTGAGCTTGATTATTTAAAAGGTCGCTATCAAGTGGTTAACATTAAGCTCGATAAAACAGGTGGTTTAACTGAAGCTGTTTTATTAGCTCAACAAGCCAAACAGCAAGGGTTCGATATTATGCTAGGTTGTATGGTAGCAAGCTCTTTAGCGATGGCACCAGCAGCATTATTAGTCAGTGAAGCGCGTTATGTAGATTTAGATGGCCCATTACTTATTCGCGACGACCGAGAGTTTGGTTTCAGTTTTGACAAAGGTGTGATGCAACCTCTTCCGCCAATTTTATGGGGTGGTCCTCAGACATTGCAAGCCGCGAGTAATTTACTCATTATTTAAGTTTTAGTGTTCCTCTTGATTCCCTTTTAGACTTCATAATATTGAAATGTCTTAGCCCTGCTTGCAGGGCTTTTTTTTATAACACTTTTATATTTATTATCAATACCTTAGCTGAGAGTTGTTTTTTATAAGACAAAGATGAGCATTCTCAAAATGTTTTGATGTTGATTTGAAAAATGAATATTTTCTACTAAAATTAAACCTATGTTTTATCAAATTAGCCGCATGTTATGCTTGTACATTCATCTATCAATTTTTTCGACAAGCTCAGTACCCGTTTATTCACACCTTTATTAGTTATTTTTGTTGGGGTGATCGTAATCCTCCTCGTTTATGTGCCTTCAGTGACACAAAAACACACCATAGATTCTGCCATTGCTACTGCAGAAAACACCGTAAAACAATACAAAACTATCCGTGGTTATTACACTAAAAACGTGATAAAAAAAGTACTTAGCACTTCAGATGTTACCGCAGATTATCGGCACAAAGGTAAAGATAAAGTAATCCCCTTACCGGCAACTTTTATTCATGAAATTAGCGAAGCATTTGCGAAAAATGACATTATTACTTTAAAACTGTACAGCCCCTACCCTTTCCCTAACAGAGCAGAGCGTAGATTAGATAACTTTGCTAAAGAAGCTTGGACAGCTTTAAAGAACAATACATCTAAAACATTTTCACGTGTTGAAAATATTAATGGTAGAGAAGTCGTGCGTGTGGCTCTTGCAGATACAATGACACAACAAGGTTGTGTAAATTGTCATAATAGCCACCCAGAAACTCCTAAAAATGACTGGCAGTTAAAAGATATACGCGGAATTTTAGAAGTACAACTCCCTATTGATAAACAGTTAATCAACGCTTCTCACCTAAACACAACTATCACCGTCATTGTATTAATAGCCGTATCTTCTACCGCAATTTTATTATTTATAATGTTTAGACGTTTAATTTCTAATCGTTTAAGAAGTGTTCACGCTGCACTTCAAGAAATAGCTAATGGCGATGGTGACTTAAGCCAAAGATTAAATGAAACGCCAACTGATGAAATAGGAAGTATCGCCTCCGCATTTAATAACTTTATCGTGCAATTAGAAAAAACCATGTCAAAAATCAGCACTCAGGTCAGTCAATTAACAGAAACTACATCTGAAATGGCTAATATTACAGAGCAAACACAACAAAGCTCTGTTAATCAACAGCAAGTTACCGAACAAGTATCCTGTTCGATGAACGAAATGATTTCTGCAACAAAAGAAATGGCAGCTATAGTTGCAAACACAACAAGTAATAGCCAAGAAACCCAACAACAATCGGAACATAGCCAGCTACTTATTAGTGAAAATTTGCAGTCGGTGCAAGCATTATCAAAAAGTATGCAGCAAGCTGCTGAGGTCGTTATTGGTTTGGAAAAGGACAGTCAAAACATAGGCAGTGTTTTAGATGTAATACGTGGCATTGCCGAACAAACTAATTTATTAGCACTAAATGCTGCCATAGAGGCGGCGCGCGCAGGCGATCAAGGTCGCGGTTTCGCAGTTGTTGCTGATGAAGTGAGAACACTCGCCAGTCGAACACAAGAATCAACAGAAGAAATTAATAAGATGATTGAGCAGTTACAACACAGTGCAAAATCTGCGGTTCAATCGATTAAAGAAGGAAATAAAAACATCGAATTAAGTGAAAACAAAGCTCAAGAAGCTCAACAAGTGATCAGTACAGTCGGTAATGCCATCGCTTCAATTCAAGAGCAAAGTTTACAAATTTCTTCAGCGACTAAAGAGCAAACATCTATTGGTGAGGAAATACACGCTAATATTGACAGTATTAATCAAGTAACTCATGAATCTAATAATAATGCCATACAGCTATCTCAAATGGCTGAAGAAATAAACTTAGCAGCTAACAATATTAATAAACAATTAAAACGTTTTACTAATAAATAATTAAAAATCTATAAAAAGCAAAGAACACATTTTCTTTGCTTTTTATTATTTTTTAAATAGGCGTATTAAAATGAATCGTTAGGAATACGTACCCAACCTTCCATCAATACTCGAGCACTTCGGCTCATTACCGCTTTATCAACAATCCAAGAACCGTTTACTTCACTTGCCTGTGCGCCCACTTTTAGCGTTCCTGACGGATGACCAAAAGTGACTGACTCTGAGGCTTCATCTGCAGCATTGCCTGTAGCAAGAGCAACTAAAGTGCCAGGAATAGCCGCTGCAGTACCAATAGCAACAGCCGCAGTACCCATCATCGCATGGTGTAACTTACCCATTGATAATGCACGAACATGTAAGTCTATTTTGTTTGCTGCAACAGACTTTCCACTAGAAGTAACATAATCTTGCGCTGATGAAACAAAAGCGACCTTTGGCGTATGTTGACGTGCTTGTGCTTCTGAAAGTTCGGTTATCAAGCCCATTTTCATTGCGCCATAAGCACGAATGGTTTCAAAACGTTCGAGTGCCGCAGGGTCGCTATTTATCGCTTCTTGAAGTTCTGTGCCGGTATAACCAATCTCTTCTGCGTTTAGAAAAATGGTCGGAATACCTGCAGTGATCATGGTGGCCTGTAAATAGCCCTTCTCTGAAATATGAGTAGGAACCTCTAATTTATCCACTAAATTCCCTGTTGGAAACATCGCTTCAGAGGGGTCAACAGGCGCGATAAATTCAACCGGCACTTCTGCTGCAGGAAAAGTAACACCATCTAATTCAAAATCACCGGTTTCTTGTACTTCACCATTCGTGATGGGGACTTGCGCAATAATGGTTTTTGAAATGTTCTTTTGCCAAATACGTACCGTACAAATGCCATTTTCAGGAATACGTGTCGCATCAACAAGACCACAATTAATCGCAAAAGAGCCAACAGCGGCGGTTAAATTTCCACAGTTGCCACTCCAATCAACAAACGCTTTATCAATAGCAACTTGACCAAATAAATAATCAACATCGTGATCAGCTTGTTCAGACTTCGCTAAAATAACCGTTTTACTGGTACTTGACGTTGCGCCACCCATACCATCGGTTTGCTTACCGTATGGATCAGGACTACCAATAACCCTTAGCAACATATTATCGCGCGCATCTCCTGCAACCTGACAACGTTCGGGTAAATCAGTTAAATTGAAAAACACCCCTTTTGAAGTGCCGCCTCGCATATAGGTTGCTGGGATTTTAACCTGAGGTTTGTGTACTTGAGGTTCGAAAGCCATTGCTCTCTCCTTTTATTTTGTTCTTATCGTCACTCTTTGCCATCCATAACACCGTGACATACCGTTCATCCTGAACATAAAAATGACACATATTCTTTAATCAGAATAATGTGCCATTTAAAAATTAAATCAATCAAGTTTGATGTCTAGACGAATTATTTATATTGAGAGCAAGGCGACTGCACGGAGCTTGGTTTACCAAGTGAGTACAGCCAACGCAGCTATCATTAGAAATAAACGTTTAGCCATTAGACTTCAAGAAATCGGTGGCAAACTTCTGTAATACCCCACCACCGTCGTAAACTGAAACTTCTTCCGCGGTGTCTAAACGACATTTCACTGGAATTTCAATCACTTCACCGTTAGCTCTAGTCATTACAACCGTCATAGCTGCACCCGGTGATGTCGTTCCAACAACATCGTAAGTTTCACTACCGTCAATATTGTAAGTGTGACGTGTTTCTCCATGAGTAAATTCTAATGGTAGTACACCCATACCCACTAAGTTAGTACGGTGAATTCGCTCAAAACCTTGCGAAACGATAACTTCAACACCGGCTAAACGAACACCTTTTGCAGCCCAGTCACGTGATGAACCCTGACCATAATCAGCACCAGCGATGATGATTAATGGCTGTTTTCGCTCCATATACGTTTCGATAGCTTCCCACATGCGAGACTCTGTGCCTTCAGGCTCGATACGTGTTAGTGAGCCTTGCTTAACTTCACCGTTTTCATCTCTACACATTTCATTAAACAATTTCGGATTAGCGAATGTTGCACGTTGCGTTGTTTCATGATCGCCACGGTGCGTTGCATAGGAGTTAAAGTCTTCATGTGGTACGCCCATTTTATCAAGATAAGCACCTGAAGCGCTATCTAACTGGATAGCGTTTGACGGTGATAAATGATCCGTTGTGATATTGTCACCTAACACCGCTAAAGGACGCATCCCCTTCATTGTACGTTCACCGGCTAACGCTCCTTCCCAATAAGGAGGACGGCGAATATAAGTACTTTTAGGATCCCAGTCGTATAACGGACTTTCTGCAGGTTCAAAGGCACCTAAATCAAACATGGGTGTATAAATTTTCTTAAATTGCTCAGGCTTTACTGCTGAGGCAACAATGGCATCAATTTCTTCATCTGATGGCCAGATGTCTTTCAAGGTAATGTCATTACCGCTTTGATCTTGTCCTAATACGTCTTTTTCAATATCAAAACGCATAGTACCGGCAATCGCATAAGCAACAACTAATGGCGGTGACGCTAAGAAAGCTTGTTTAGCGTGTGGATGAATACGACCATCAAAGTTACGGTTACCTGATAGAACTGCGGTTGAATATAAGTCACGATCAATAATTTCTTGTTGAATTTTAGGATCTAATGCGCCCGACATTCCGTTACACGTTGTACATGCGTAACCGACAATACCAAAGCCCATTTTTTCCATTTCAGATAATAAGCCGGCTTCTTCTAAGTAAAGTTTTGCAACTTTTGAACCCGGCGCAAATGACGTTTTAACCCAAGGTTTACGTTTTAGGCCAAGCTCGTTAGCACGCTTAGCAACTAAGCCAGCAGCAACAACGTTACGTGGGTTAGAAGTATTGGTACAAGAAGTGATTGCGGCAATAATTACGGCGCCATCTGGCATTTCACCCTTAGCTTCTTGTGCTTTACAGGCAGCTAAGTCTTTAGCGATACCTTTCGAGGCTAAATCAGCGGTCGCTAATCGACGATGCGGGTTAGATGGACCTGCCAAATTACGACAAACCGTTGATAAATCAAATTCAATAACACGTGGGTATTGTACTTCTTCTAGGTCATCAGCCCATAACCCCGTATGTTTAGCGTATGTTTCAACTAATTTAACTTGTTCTGGCTCACGACCGGTGATCTTTAAGTAATCAATCGTTTGCTCATCAATGTAAAACATGCCTGCAGATGCACCATACTCTGGTGTCATGTTTGAGATAGTCGCTCGGTCACCAATGGTTAAATCTTTAGTACCTTCACCGAAGAACTCTAAGTAGCTAGAAACTACTTTTTCGTTACGTAAAAACTCAGTGATAGCAAGTACCATATCGGTTGCTGTGATACCAGGCTTACGCTTGCCCGTTAACTTAACACCAATAATGTCAGGTAAACGCATCATCGTTGGGCGACCCAGCATGACAGTTTCAGCTTCTAAACCGCCAACGCCAATCGCAATAACACCCAGTGCATCAATATGGGGGGTATGAGAATCAGTACCAACACAGGTATCAGGGAAAGCAACACCGTCGCGTAGCTGAATAACCGGTGACATTTTCTCTAAATTGATTTGGTGCATAATGCCGTTGCCCGCAGGTATTACATCGACATTTTTAAAAGCGGTTTTTGTCCATTCAATAAAATGAAAACGTTCTTTATTACGGCGTTCTTCTATCACACGGTTTTTATCAAAGGCTTTAGGGTCAAATCCCGGCGCTTCCACTGCTAGCGAGTGGTCGACAATGAGTTGCGTTGGCACAACAGGGTTTACTTTTGATGGATCGCCACCTTGCTCAGCAATTGCGTCACGTAAACCGGCTAAATCGACTAATGCGGTTTGCCCTAAAATATCATGACAAACAACACGTGCCGGATACCAAGGGAAATCTAGGTCTTGCTTGCGCTCAATTAATTGTTTTAATGAATCAGTTAAGGTTTCAGGTGAGCAACGACGTACTAGCTGCTCAGCTAATACGCGAGAGGTGTAAGGTAGTGTTGCATAACTACCTGCGCTAATAGCCTCAACAGCACTTCGTGTATCAAAATAATCAACATTAACGCCGCCGATTTTATAACCTGGCAGCGGTTTGCGATGTTCATAATTCATAGTAATTACCTTTCGCTAATTGGGGTAACTGTTCTTGGCTCTGCTCCAGTATAATCAGCACTTGGGCGAATAATACGGTTATTTGAGCGTTGCTCCATAATATGAGCTGCCCATCCTGTTAAACGTGAGCATACAAAAATAGGGGTGAATAATTTTGTTGGAATACCCATATAGTTATAGGTTGAAGCATGGAAAAAGTCAGCGTTACAGAACAATTTTTTCGTGTCCCACATGAATTCTTCACAGGCAACAGAAATGTCGTAAAGTGAAGTATCACCATTTTCAGCGGCTAGTTTTTCTGACCAAGCTTTGATAATAACGTTACGTGGGTCTGATGTGCGGTAAATAGCATGGCCAAAACCCATAATTTTTTCTTTACGTGAAAGCATGCCTGCCATTTGTTCTTTCGCATCTTCAGGGGATTTAAAAGATTCAATCATAGCCATAGCGGCTTCGTTAGCACCACCGTGCAGAGGACCACGTAAGGAACCAATCGCACCTGTGATACAAGAAAACATATCTGATAATGTTGAAGCACAAACACGTGCAGTAAAGGTAGAAGCGTTAAATTCATGTTCAGCATATAAAATTAATGATACATCCATCACACGTTGATGCTGTGCTGACGGGCTTTCACCATTTAATAAGCGTAAGAAGTGTCCGCCTAAAGAGTCTTCGTCAGACGTACAATCAATTTCTACACCGTCATGGGAAAATTTATACCAGTAACACATGATTGCAGGGAATGTTGCTAATAAACGATTTGCCGCTTTATTTTGTGTTGAAAAATCATTTTCTGGCTCTAAGTTGCCTAAAAATGAACAACCGGTGCGCATAACATCCATTGGATGTGCGTCGGCAGGAATAAGCTTAAGTACTTCTTTTAATGCTTGCGGTAAATCACGCATGGCAAATAATTCAGCTTTATAGGTCGCTAATTCTTTTTCATTGGGCAATTCACCATTAAAAAGTAAGAAGGCAACTTCTTCGAAAGTTGAGTTTTCGGCTAAATCGGCAATATCATAACCACAGTAAGTTAAACCTGAACCTGACTGTCCTACAGTACAAAGTGATGTTTCACCTGCACTTTGACCACGTAAACCTGCGCCGCTAATTTTTTTATCTGCTACTTTTGTATCTGACATAGTTCTTTCCTCAAATTTTTATGTTTTGTCGGGCAATCTATATTCGTGCCGACCTACTATTTTTATTATTAATAATTTTTATTTATTCTTACCTTGCGAAAACAACCCATCAAGCTTTTGTTCATACTCGTGGTAACCAAGATAGTCATATAAGTCCATGCGCGTTTGCATATTGTCGATTTCAGCTTTTTGATCGCCATCGCTTAATAAAGTTTTATAGACAGATTCAGCCGCTTTGTTCATCGCGCGAAATGCTGACAATGGGTAAAGCACCATGGCACAGCCCCACTCGCCTAATTGCTCTTTATTCCACAATTCTGTTTGGCCAAATTCCGTAATGTTAGCAAGTACTGGAACGTCTAAATTTGACGTAAAGGCACGGTAATGTTCTTCAGTTTTAATCGCTTCAGCGAAAATACCGTCTGCGCCGGCAGCAACATATGCTTTAGCACGTTCAAGTGCTGCTTCTAAGCCTTCTTGAGCAAAAGCATCTGTACGAGCCATAATGAAGAAATCTTTATCAGTACGTGCGTCTACTGCAGCTTTAATTCGGTCAACCATTTCCTCTGTTGATACAATCTCTTTATTTGGACGATGACCACAACGTTTTTGCGCCACTTGGTCTTCAAGATGAACTGCAGCAGCACCGGCTTTTTCCATATCACGTATAGTTTTAGCAATGTTAAAAGCGCCGCCCCAACCTGTATCTATATCAACTAACAAAGGTAAACTTGACGCTGCGGTAATACGCTGTACGTCAGCAATAACATCGTTTAAAGACGTCATACCTAAATCAGGTAAACCATAAGAAGCATTGGCAACTCCGCCACCTGAAAGATAGATAGCTTGATGACCTAGTTGTTCTGCCATAATCGCGCAGTAGGCGTTAATCGTGCCGACTACTTGTAAAGGTTTGTTGTTTGCTAATGCTTGGCGAAATTTAGCGCCAGGTGAAAGTTTGGTAGACATAATGTGTCCTCTATTTGTCGTGAGATGTTTGTTGAATTATTTGTATTTATTAATTTACGCTTTATTTTGAGAGCTATTCTGTTGAGCTATTTTGTTTTCAATATTTTTTCTAGAAGCTGCAATATGACGTCGCATAAGTATTTCAGCGAGCTCTCCGTCGCGATCACAAATGGCTTGAATAATATTGGAGTGTTCTTGAAAAGCACGAGTAGCACGCGGGCTATGCATACCAAACTGAATACGGTACATGCGTACTAAGTGATACAACTGGCCACACAAAATATTAATAAGTTGCTGATTATGGCTACCTAAAATCACTTTATAATGGAAATCTAGATCGCCCTCTTCTTGATAATACGAAACGCCATCTTTAAGTGCTTGAGAATTTGCATGCTGTGCTAGCATTGCTTGCATTTCAGCGATTTCTTCGTCACTCATATTATTTGCAGCTTCTCGACAAGCCATACCTTCAAGCGCTTCGCGAACCACATAAATTTCTAATAAACCTTCAATGGTACAATCGACGACTCTTGAGCCGACATTGGCTTTACGTTCGATTAAGTGACATTTCTCTAAACGATTAAGGGCTTCTCGTAATGTAGAGCGACTAATCTCATATTGCTTAGCTAGCTCAGGTTCACTAATTTTACTGCCTGCAGCAATTTTTCCATCAACAATGGCATGAAGCATTGCATCAAAAACTTTATCTGCAGTAGTTACTGCTTTTTGTAAGGTGGGATTATCTAACGCCATAATTGTCGACATTTAACGGGTTTGGAAAGAATTTTAGCCTATATTTATAATTAGTCAAGTAGACTAGGACTTAATTGTCGACAATTAAATCCTATTTTGGAATGTTATTATTACGATGTTAGCCAAAGAACCAATAGCAAACGCCTATTGCAGCACTGATCCCTGCTAAATCAGCCAATAAACCACAAGCTATCGCATGTCGACTATAACGAATACCTACCGAGCCAAAATACACAGCTAAAACATAAAACGTCGTTTCAGTTGACCCTTGAAAAATCGATGCTAAACGGCCCGCAAAAGAATCAGCACCATGAGTTTTCATGGTTTCTATCATCATAGCTCTTGCGCCAGAGCCACTTAACGGTTGCATTAAAGCAGTGGGCATAGCATCTACAAAACGTGTATCGAAACCTAAAATCATGACTAATTGTCTAAAGCTGTCGACAATTAATGCCAACGCGCCACTGGCTCGAAAAACGCCGATAGCCACTAACATGGCAAGTAAATAAGGGATCAGCTTTATGCTTGTTTCAAAGCCTTGCTTAGCGCCTTCAATGAAACTGTCGTAAACATCAACTTTTTTACGTACCGCCGCTAGAATGAAAAGAATTAACGTTGAGAATATAAGAAAATTCCCCAGAAATGATGATTGTTCAGCGAGCGCTTGAGATGTGAGCATTGAGAAATAAACCACTAACCCTCCAACCACAGCAATGGCACCTGACAAGTACAATAAAATAATTTGGTCTTGTAACTTAATTTTTTGCACGGTTGCTACTGCTAATAATCCTGCAAACGTAGAAGCAAACGTTGCGAGTATAATAGGCACAAAAACGTCGGTAGGATTTGCAGCTCCTTGCTGAGCTCGGTAAACAAATACAGCAACGGGGAAAAGTGTTACTGAAGAAGTATTCAACACGAGAAATAATATTTGCGCATTCGTTGCGGTGTCTTTCTTTGGATTCAACAGCTGAAGGTCTTGCATTGCTTTTAAGCCAAGTGGCGTGGCAGCATTGTCTAATCCCAAGAAATTAGCGGACAAATTCATGGTCATTGAAGCAATAGCAGGATGCCCTTTAGGAACTCCTGGCATTAAACGAGTGAATAGCGGGGAAATAGCACGAGCAACTTTATCCATAAGCCCAGCGTTTTCAGCTATTTTCATCATACCTAGCCAAAAACTTAAAATACCAATCAAACCAATAGCTATATCAACTGTCACTTTTGACATAGAAAAAAGAGCCTGAACTAGCTCTTCAAATATCAATATATTATCAAGAAATATCCATTGATATAGCGCAGAGCCAAAAGCAATAAAAAAGAAACTGATCCACAGACGATTTAACAAAAAGGCAATCTTATTAAGTAATAAATAATGGAATTATCATGACATAAAACAAGGCGACATCACAAGTAAAAATACTTGTGGGAAACGTGTTAAAAACAAGTGCACAAGAGGTGGGTAAAATTTAACCAACAAATTAAATTATTTATAACGGACGAAATTAATTGTTTTTTATTAAACACTTACAAAAAACACAAATAAAATTAGCTTTTAATAAAGTTTACACTACAATTAATTATACAGTTTAAATATTAATCAATTGCTCGCGCATTTTCATCTTTTATTTTACTGAATATCATGGTTTTACATAGTGTTTATTAGCGCAAGGCTCACTTCCTTATGAGCCATCCCCTTGAGCCCGAACTAGCGATAGTTTCGGGCACTTTTTTGTTGTTTTTTCGGTGAAATTAGAGATATATTGACACAAACTATAAATATTATTTCATTTTAAAAAGACGTTTAAAGTTTGCTGTTGAAAGAGCAGCTATTTCTTCAACTGACTGCCCTCGAACACTGGCTAAGAACTTAGCAACATCGGCAACATAAGCAGGCTGATTTTGTTTTCCTCGATGAGGAACTGGTGCTAAATAAGGTGCATCAGTTTCAATTAAAAATTTGTCATCTGGTACTTGTTTAGCAACTTCACGTAATTCACTGGCATTTTTAAAGGTAACAATACCTGAAAATGAAATATAGAATCCCAATTCAATGGCTTGTTTTGCCATATCCCACGTTTCTGTGAAACAATGCAATATTCCACCAACATTTTCGGCGTTTTCTTCTCGAAGAATATCTAAGGTATCTTGTTGAGCATCACGGGTATGAATAATTAATGGCTTATTCAGTTGATTGGCAACACGTACATGTTTGCGAAAAGAATCGAGTTGAACAGCCTTAGTTTCAGGTGCATAAAAATAATCTAAACCTGTTTCTCCAATCGCGATAACTCTATCTGTTTGGGATAAACGAGCCAGTTCTTCTTGGTCAATGAGATCATCTTGATTTAACGGATGAGCACCACACGAGAGCCATACATTGTTATATTTTGTGGTTTTTTCTACCATGCTAGGGAATTCAGCTAAGGTAACGCTAACACATAAAATCTCATCTACTTGAGCTGAAGCCGCGGCTTCAAGTACATTATCTAATTCGCCATCAAACTCAGTCAAATCAAGCCTATCTAAATGGCAATGTGAATCTATAAACAAACAGTTTCTCCAATATTTTAATTCAGTTATTTAACCTACATTGATAGTGTAGGTTCTGACGAGCTCAACAAACGCCCTATCAATTTTTCAATTTGATTACGAACATGATCTTCATCTTCTTCAAATTTGACTCCAACACCCGCTGGCGTACCATTTTGAGCACCTACTGGCGTTAACCAACAAACCTTCCCAATAACTATCGATGCTTCTAACGCGTCGGGTAAAGTAACTTCAAGTTTGATTTCGTCACCTAAATCAAATTGATCTGGTGTACGAACAAATAATCCGCCACTTTTTACAAAAGGCATGTAGTATTGATATAGCTCTCTATCAGATAAAAACTCTATCGTAAATTCGTGCATAACAATTCCTCAAAATTTTATAACGCTATTCTTTATTATTTATTGATCACAACAGTTATATCAACAAGTAGTTTTTCAAATATGAACTGTTTGTTGGCCTGCATTAATAACTTTAGCTGTTTAATAGCAGACAAAACTAACTGATATATCGCCCATATTACTTTTTCATTAAGTAAATGATCACCTTCTAACCAATTATATTGCTGTCTCATCAATTTAACCATCACCTTTTCTAACCAGCGTACACTATCTGAATTATCATTTAACAAACTCAATACTTCACTAAGATTGATTGGTTTTTTCTGCAAAAAGGTACAAAAACAATGTTCAAAATTTTGATATTTTTCATTAACAGATGGATCAGATAATTCTTTCAACTGACTTAAATTAACAAAAGGGTCTGTGCCCGACAGTTTCAGTTCTGCTAATAACTTCTCACCAACAGGCGGTCTGATATCTATAATAAAACAACGACTAATTATTGTCGGTAAAAGTGTTTCAAGTTCAGATGTTAATAATACAATATAATTATCAGGATTAGGTTCTTCAAGCGTTTTTAATAAAGCATTAGCCGCTGAGACCGTCATGTTATGCGCAGCAGTGATTAATGCCGTTTTACAATGGCCTAATTGCGCTGTTTTTTCAAAAAAACGACTGGCTTGTCTTACTTGATCCACCCCGATGCTTTTACCACCACTTTCAATAAGTAAATGATCCGGATAAGTATTACTCCGATGTAGTAAGCAGGATTTACAACTTTTACATGGCATTAAAACGGATTGAACATTTTCAGGTTTATTACATGAAAGAACCTTAATAAGCCATTGAGAAAGTTCACTTTTACCTGCACTTTCTACACCACTAATTAAAATAGCGTGAGGTAATTTTATTTGTGTTATTTGCTTAGATAATAAAAGCTGTTGTTGATCTAACCAACTGTGCATTAGGGTTTCCTACTAGCCAACGTGACTATTACTGACTTTTTAAAAAAGCGTTAACGGCCAAGCGAATGTTATTATGTACCACGGGCATCGGTGCACTCGCATCAATAATTTTAATGCTGGCGTCAGCTAATGCAATTTCACGGTATTTATTTCGCACTCGATGAAAGAATTCTATTTTTTCTAATTCTATACGGTCTAAAGCTCCTCGCGCTTGTGCTCTTGCTAAACCTAATTCAGGCGATATATCTAAATAAAGTGTCAACTGAGGTTTAAATCCTTTTAAGGTAACTTGTGCAATAGTTTCCATAAGATCATCGTCAAATTCTCTTCCGCCACCTTGATAAGCTCTTGAGCTTAAATCATGACGATCACCAATAACCCATTGCCCTTTATTCAGTGCAGGAAGAATTCTATTAGCAAGAAGCTGGCTTCGACTAGCGTACATCAGTAATAATTCAGTTTCTTGTGTTAAGACTTCTTCGTGATCTGCTGATTTAACAATATCTCGCAATAATTCTGCTAAAGGAGTGCCTCCTGGTTCTCGGGTATTTATAAAATCAATACCTTGCTCCGAAAGTACTTTTTTTACCACTGAAATAGCTGAAGATTTACCAGCGCCTTCGATTCCTTCTATTACAATAAATTGGCCTTTATTCATTTTTCTCTTCTTATTGAGTTTTTCGATTCAACTGATATTTTGTAACAGCCGCATTATGATCTTTCAAGTTAGTTGAGAATATATGCTGACCATTACCATTACTAACAAAATAAAAATAATCAGTTGCTAAGGGGTTTAAAGCGGCATGTATTGCACTTTTACCTGCCATAGCAATAGGCGTGGGCGGTAAGCCATTAATTCGGTAAGTATTATACGCTGTTTTTTCTCGTTTATGTTTACGTTTAATATCTCCTTTATATCGATCGCCCAGCCCATAGATTATCGTAGGATCTGTTTGCAAACGCATCTTTATATTTAAGCGATTAACAAATACAGATGAAATAATGCCATGCTCAGCGTTTTTACCACTTTCTTTTTCAATAATTGAAGCCATGATCAAGGCTTGATATTTATTTTCATACGGTAATAGTTCGGCACGACTTTCCCACGCTAAATCTAATTCCACAGACATTTTATGTTGAGCCCTTTTTAATAACTGAATATCTGTTGTACCCGCAGTGAAGGCGTATGTTTCTGGGTAAAATAGCCCTTCTGGGTTGGATTGACTGATGTTTAGCTTCTTAGCAATATCAGCAACAGAGCTTTGGTTAATTGTGTGGATAATGTTATCCATTGCGTTCAATTGAACTAACCATTCTTTGAAGGTTGTTCCTTCAATAAAAGTTACACTAAATTGATGCTCTTTACCCGTAACTAATTGCGCTAACAAACCTTGTATTGAACTACCCTTAGCTACTTTATAAGTACCCGCTTTTATATTAGCGTACTCAGGTTTGAGCCGAACATAATTACGCAGCCAAAAACGGTTATCTAACCATTTCTTTTTTATTAACTGCTTAGAAAAATGGCTAAACGATGTACCATCTTTGATCGTTAATAATTGTGTTTCTGCAATATCAAGTGGCTGTTTGGCTTGATAAAAGGTGTAACCAACTAAAGATGTGATTGAAATGATCAATGTTATGCATAATACTGCGAATAATACTTTATAAGACTTCATATTTACATAACCTCCTGTAAGCGTTCATTAATATCATAACAAGGTGCTAAGGATAAAATTTGGCTTTCAAAATATTTAACCGGCATAATCCCCATAACACTATTACAAATAAACATTGCGTCAATATTGTCTAAGGCTGATAACTTAGCGTTAACGAGTTTTATATCACAATGGTTACTGAAATTTTGTAAAATATGATTACGCATTAACCCCTCGACACCTGATTCATCTAATGTAGGCGTATACCAAATATTATTTTTAAACCAAAAGATATTCGCAGCAGTTGCTTCAATGACGTTATCGAAGTAATTAAGCACTAATAAATCATCTTCGGTTCGGTTGTCCAACTCTTGACGAATAAGCACTTGCTCAAGACGGTTCAAGTGTTTTATACCTGCAGTTAATGGGTTTATTCCTATTTTTAAGCTTGATACGCCTAGGTGAATACCTGTTTGTTGTAATGATGAATAATGTCCGGGAAATTCATGAAAGGTGATAATAACATGACTGGATGAACAACCTTGACGTGAATACCCTCGTCCGCCATCTCCGGCAGTGATAATGATTTTTGCTACCGACTGTTTATATCTTTGGGCTACCTCAGTTAATTCATTAATAATTCTATTGAAATCTGGCAGAGCAACATTAAGCTTATTGCAGCTGTTTTTTAATCGTTCAATGTGCGCAGATAAAAACTGAATTTTGCCATTGTCCACTTTGGCAGTAGTAAATACCCCATCACCATAAGCTAATCCACGGTTATTGATTAAAAGGTGCTGTTCTTGTTCGCCATTTATACTTTGATAATACATATTAGCTTTCATTGAAAAATAAAAATGTTCATTGTTAGGAGAATTGTCATCAAGGGAAAGCTCATTAAATAAAATACGGTAAAATAAAAAGCCCGAATACTTATGACTAGTATTCAGGCTTAAACGATCAACTGCAAGGGTTAGTTAATGATATTTACGATTTTAAAACGCTTAAACTTTCTTAAAGATCAACGAGCCGTTAGTACCGCCAAAACCAAAAGAGTTACATAAAGCATATTCTAACTTAACATCACGCGCTGTATGTGCAATATAATCGAGATCACACCCCTCGCTTGGGTTATCTAAGTTTATGGTAGGTGGTACGACATTATTCATTAATGATTGGACGGTAAAAATAGTTTCAATCGCACCTGCTGCTCCCAGAAGGTGACCTGTCATTGATTTTGTAGAGCCCATCATTAATTTATAAGCGTTATCACCAAATACTGATTTTACCGCATTGGTTTCGGCAATATCACCTGCTGGCGTTGAAGTACCATGGGCATTAATATAACCAATTTTACTTTGATCAACTTTTGCATCATTAATGGCATTCACCATAGCACGTGCACCACCTTCACCATTTGCTGGTGGTGATGTCATGTGATGAGCATCGGCACTCATGCCAAAGCCAACAAGTTCTGCATATATTTTTGCGCCACGCGCTTTCGCATGTTCGTACTCTTCAAGTACTAAGACACCAGCACCGTCACCAAGTACAAAACCGTCACGGTCTTTGTCCCAAGGGCGAGAAGCTTCTTCTGGTGCATCATTACGTCTGGATAAAGCACGTGCAGCACCAAAGCCGCCCATTCCAGTACGTGTTGAAGCTTTTTCAGCGCCACCTGCTAACATAGCATCAGCATCGCCATAAACGATCATTCGAGCTGCATGGCCTATATTGTGAACACCACTAGTACAAGCGGTAGCAATAGAAATGTTCGGCCCTCTTAAACTATGCATCATAGATAAGTGACCAGAGATCATATTGATAATAGTCGAAGGCACAAAAAATGGCGATAACTTACGAGGGCCGCCTTTCAGTAATTTTTCAAAATTATCTTCGATTAATCCTAAACCACCAATGCCTGCGCCAACCGCAACACCAATGCGATGAGTATTTACATCATCGATTTCAAGGCCAGAATCTTTAAAAGCTTGTACACCAGCAGCAACACCATATTGAATAAAAAGATCCATTTTTTTGGCTTCTTTTCTTGCCATATAATTTTGTGCATCAAAATTTTTAATTAAACCTGCAAATTTGGTGGTGTATAAAGATGTATCAAAATGCTCAATATTACTAATGCCGCTTTTACCAAGCAGCAGATTTTGCCAAGTAGATTCAGGACTATTGCCCAAAGGGCTCAGCATACCAAGACCGGTAACAACAACGCGTCTCATGACTATGTGCCTCCGCTAAGAGTTTAAAAGGGAAAAGGAGCTGTTAAATTTTCATGATTAAAAAAGTAACAAACAGAAATCGTAGATAAAAAAACAGGCGGTAAAAACCGCCTGGATATGTACTTTAAATTCTCATTTAAAAAGCTTTACTTGAAAGCCAATAATTTACATTGTAATTATTGGTTAGCAGTAACGTAATCAACAGCTGCTTGAACAGTTGTGATTTTTTCAGCTTCTTCATCTGGAATTTCAGTATCAAATTCTTCTTCTAACGCCATTACTAATTCAACAGTGTCTAAAGAGTCTGCACCTAGGTCGTCAACAAAAGAAGAACTAATTTTAACTTCTTCTTCACTTACACCTAACTGTTCAATAGTAATTTTTCTTACGCGTTCTTCAATAGTACTCATTTTTTTTCCTTTCTAAAAATACAATTTTTCATAATTGTGTGTAGTTTATTCGTCAACAGCCTAGCTTGCAAGCTTCTAATTCTAATTTTCTTCTGGTCTAACCTGTTGACTGTATTAAAATCGCTCAATTTATCGCTTATTTTCAATAAGACAGACAAATTAAACCATATACATACCGCCGTTTACATGCAATGTTTCACCTGTTATGTATGCCGCACCATCAGAAGCTAAAAAGACAACTGCGTTAGCAATTTCTTCTGGCTTACCTAAACGATTGGCAGGAACTTGTGAAAAAATACCATCTTTTTGCTCATCAGTTAACGTTTGTGTCATATCAGTATCGATAAAACCCGGCGACACAGTATTAACAGTTATGCCACGAGATGCAACCTCACGCGCTAATGATTTTGTAAAACCAAGTAAACCCGCTTTAGACGTTGCGTAGTTTACTTGGCCTGCATTGCCCATACTACCTACTACAGAGCCAATATTAATAATACGGCCATTGCGCTTTTTCATCATAGAACGAATAACCGCTTTACTGATTTTAAAAACTGAAGATAAGTTAGTATCGATAATATCTTGCCATTCTTCATCTTTCATTCGCATAAATAAATTATCGCGAGTGATACCCGCATTATTAACTAAAATATCAATGCCGCCATGGTTTTCTTTAATCGCAACGAATAATGCTGCGATTGAATCATTGTCAGTCACGTTAAGCACTAAACCATTACCAGCGCCTAAATATTCACTGATATTTCCAGCGCCATGTTCTGATGTTGCTGTGCCTAAAACCGTTGCGCCTAATGCTTTAAATTGACTTGCGATTGCTTTACCGATACCACGACTTGCGCCAGTAACTAAGACTACTTTTCCTTCAAAAGAAAACATAATTTATCCTATTTAATTGTTTCTAATGCTTTTGTTAATGATGCTTGATCATTAATTGAAGCACTAGTGATTGATTTGTCTATGCGTTTAATTAACCCTTGTAAAACTTTGCCAGGGCCTGCCTCAACAACAAGTGAAATACCACTTTTTGCCAGTAGTTCAATTGTTTCAGTCCAACGTACCGGACTATATAATTGTTTGATCAAAGCTAGTTTAATGGCTTCTACATCAGTTTCTGTTGCTACATCAACATTATTGACGACGGGTATTTGTGGCATATTAAATGTGACATTATTAAACTCTTCAGCAAGTTTGTCAGCCGCATCTTTCATTAATGCACAGTGAGACGGTACACTTACAGGTAAAGGAAGTACACGCTTTGCACCGGCTTCTTTACAAAGTACACCTGCTCTTTCTACTGCGTTTTTATGACCAGCAATAACAACTTGTCCTGGTGAGTTGAAATTAACGGCGGCGACCACTTCATCGTTTTGTGCTTTTGCACACGAGTCAATAATCGTTTGATCGTCAAGGCCGATAATCGCTGCCATAGCACCAACACCAGCAGGAACAGAAGCTTGCATAAACTCGCCTCGCTTCTCCACTAACTTCACTCCTTCAGCTAAAGAAATAACACCTGCACAAACTAAAGCAGAATATTCTCCTAAACTATGACCGGCTAACATTGCAGGTTGACTATCTGATTGAGATGCCCATAAACGCCACAAAGCAACACTAGCGGTTAATAGCGCTGGTTGGGTGAAATTTGTTTGGTTAAGCTTTTCAATAGGCCCTTGTGAAACTAATTGCCAAAGGTTATACCCTAAGGCTTCTGAAGCTTCTAAAAATGTATTTTGTACAACTTCATTGTCAGCAAAGTCAGCTAACATGCCAACGGTTTGTGAACCTTGGCCGGGGAAAACAAACGCTAAATTATTTTGCATTTTATTACCTAATGTTTATTTGTGTTTTAATTAAATGTGATAAGCGATATTTAATGAATTATGTTTTGTTGAAAAAAACAATTCATTAAATACGTTTTATTTTGGCTGAATGTTAAAGACTTACTTTCGACCACATGCAAAACCATGTTCGAGCTTGTCCTTTATTCTTTCAGGTACTTGCCGTTCAACTTCTTTTATTGCTTCTAATATAGCCATGTAAAAAGCCTTTGAACTCGCATTACCATGGCTCTTAACTACAATACCGCGTAATCCTATCAGACTTGCGCCGTTATACTGGTCGGGGTTCAAGGGTTTAAAGAGTTTTTTTATTGTAGACGACAATAATCTGCCTACAATTCGCGTAAATATGTTTCGGGATAATACTGTATGCATTTTTTGATAAACTAAACGGGCAACACCCTCACAAGTTTTCAATGCAACGTTTCCAACAAAACCATCACAGACAATAACATCCGCTTTGTTAGTGAAAATGTCATTACCTTCAACAAAACCAATGTAATTAATGTCACTATTTTGCGTTAACTTTGCAGCGGTTTGCTTAATGTGTTCGCTGCCCTTTATTTCTTCTTCTCCCATATTTAATAAAGCGATACGTGGGGCTTTAATACCATCAACCTGTTCAGCCATTACAGAGCCCATTACAGCAAACTGATATAAAACATTAGAGTCACAAAAAACATTCGCGCCTAAATCGAGCATAAACACGTGTTTATTTTCATCATGGGTAGGTAGAGAAGAGATTAATGCGGGACGTTCTACGCCGGGTAATGTTTTCAATACAAAGTGAGCCATAGAAAACAAGGCTCCGGTATTACCAGCACTAACACACGCTTGGGCTTTATTTTCATGCACAAGGTCAAGAGACTTTCGCATTGAAGAGTTTTTTTTGTTACGTAAAGCAACAATAGGTTTATCGCCCATTTCCACAATTTCAGTGGTTGGATAAATAGTTAATTGTGAGTGCTCAACAAACTGACTTTTAGATAATTCAGCGTTGATAATATCGACATCACCACAAAGAATGAGGTGAAGTTCTGGAATGTTCTTAACTGCTAAAATGGCAGCAGAAATTGTTATAAGGGGGCCTTTATCGCCCCCCATAACATCTAACGCTATGGTTAGATTATTCAAAGCAATCAGCTTACTTGTTGATTACTTTAACACCTTTGTAAAAGCCATCAGCTGTTACATGATGACGACGGTGTGCTTCACCAGATACTGGATCTACTGATAAGTTTTCTGTTGTTACTGCATCGTGTGAACGGCGCATGCCACGTCTTGAACGAGACTTTTTACTTTTTTGTACTGCCATTAGCTACTCCTAAAAATCGGTTAATCGGTTATTAATTAAATAAGTTATTTAATTTTTTTTAATATATCAAATGGGTTTGGTTTTTCTAGCTCTTCAGGCAACTCACCCCATACACTGTCAACTGGTGCTTGACATTTACTGGGTTCATGCTTTGCTATTAATGGAATTGCAAGTAATAACTCTTCTTCCACTAATTCTAACAGATTAACCTCACCATTTTCATCTAATTCTATTGCGTCATAATATGACGGCAAGGCTTCAGCGGCTTCATCATTTTTAGCTGGACTTAGAGTGAACTCTATATCCAAATCCATATTTAGTGATTCAGTACAACGCTGACAGATTAATGCAACAGATAAAGTTCCTGTACCTGTGATGACATTCAATCCTAGGTCATCTACATGAAATTTAACATTAACCTGCATATGCTCATTGCATGGAGTACACACATCAAGCAATCTAGTCATCCCCGACACTTCAAAGAAGCCGTCACACACCAACCTACGTTGGGCGCTCTTTCGGGGGTTTATCATTATCGGGAGTTTAAGATTCTGCATAAGGCGCGCATATTAATGTGCTTGCCTGCTTCTGTCAAAAGAAAAATAACAATATTTGTTTAAAAATTAAAGAAAGCCCACATATTATAAGATAACTGTTTATATTTTGAGTAACTTAACGTGAAAACCTTAATTTTAGCTTCAACGTCCCCTTTTCGTAAAACACTTTTAGAAAAACTGAATTTACCTTTTATTTGTGCAAAACCTAACATTGATGAAACAGCACAGCCTCATGAAACAGCAGTTGAACTTGTTGAACGTTTAGCTGTAGAGAAAGCAAAAGCAGTTGCGACTGAATTCCCAAATGCGCTGATCATAGGTTCAGACCAAGTGGCTTTATCAGAAGGAAATATATTAGGTAAACCTCACCATTTTGAAAATGGCCTAAAACAGCTATCCAGCTTTAGTGGTAAAGCGGTAGAGTTTCATACGGGCTTATGTGTATATAACAGTTCTACGGGCAAAAGCATTTCTTTAGTTGAATTATTCACCGTACATTTTAAACAATTATCGACACAAGAAATTACCGCCTATCTGAATGCGGAAGAGCCGTATAATTGTGCTGGCAGTTTCAAAAGTGAAGGTTTAGGCATTTGCTTATTTGAAAAACTTGAAGGTGACGACCCAAATACCTTAATAGGTTTACCATTAATAAGATTAGTTAACTTACTTAAACAACAAGGCTTAGATGTTCTACAGGAACAATAGCATTGCCAATGTTTGAATCATCACTTTTGCATAATTAGCTAGTTACCATTTCATTTGATAAAAAAATGAAATGGTGAAAGTAATGGCTGCTAATTTTACCTGTTATGTTTTATGTTTAACGGATGTATTTAACAAGAGTTCATACAATTCAGCTAAAGAGTCGACAATTGCTCTTGGCTGATACTTTGACAATACGTCTTCATCATGCACACCATAAGTAACACCTATACTATCTACACCAGCTTTTTGCGCCATTTCTAGATCAAATGAAGTATCACCAATCATTACCGCTTCATGCTGCTGAATATTTAATTCTTTTAACAAACTGTTGATCATATCTGGATCAGGTTTCGAAATACTTTCGTCTGCACAACGAGAAGCATGGAAAAAGTGTTCTGTATCACTAGCCTGCCAAACGCGTTGCAATCCACCCCGCCCTTTTCCTGTAGCCACTGCTAATAATTTATTATCTTGTTTTAAATTAACAAGCAATTCAAATGCGTGTTCAAATAACGGCGTTGGTGTTGTATTGACTTCAACATATTGATGCTTATATTGCGCAGTCAATAATTTTACTTGCTCTTTATTTGCACTTGGAAATAAAGTTTGAATAGCTTTAGACAAACTTAAGCCAATAATTTGTTTAGCTTGATCATAACTTGGCGGAGTAAATGATAATGCGGTAGCACTGGCTTGCATTGAGAAAACAATACGATCGACAGAATCCATCAATGTTCCATCCCAATCAAAAATTATCAATTTATAATTGTGCATATTTTCTCTTTTATTAAATTTATTGATTATCGTCTTATTTGCTCATAAGAGAACAATCATATAGAAGGGAGATAGTGATACTGAATTCATTCAGTATCACTATGGTGAACATTACTTTAGCTTTGTAAGCAGGTTTTGTAATGAATGCTCTAGCGGTGCCTCGATCTTAATGCGTTCGTCCGTACTTGGATGTGTAAATTCAATACTAGCGGCATGTAAAAACAAACGTTTAAGGCCTAATTTTTTCATATCGTCATCAAAGTTTTCATAGCCATATTTTGAATCACAAGCAATAGGGTGACCTTTAATTTGACAATGAACACGAATTTGGTGAGTACGACCGGTTACAGGGAAAGCTCGAATTAGTGTTGCATTTTCAAAATTTTTCAACACTTTAAAACGCGTTTCTGACTCTTTGCCGTTAATGTTATCAACAACGACAACACGCTCACCTGATTTCAAATCATTCTTTTTTAAGCCTTCAGTGACACGGGTTAATTTAGTCGACCATTGCCCTTTAACCAAGGCATGATAAAATTTCTGCACTGTTTTACTACGTAACTGCTCATGCAAGTGGCGCAACGCAGAGCGTTTTTTAGCAATAACCAAACAACCAGAAGTATCTCTATCAAGTCTATGAACAAGTTCAAGCATTCTTGCATCAGGGCGTAAAGCTCGCATCGCTTCAATTAAACCGAAACTTAAGCCACTACCACCATGTACAGCCATGCCAGAAGGTTTGTTAATAACAATTAAACGATCGTCTTCAAATAAAATTTGTTTTTCTAAATTAGCAACAATGTTTAATTTTGTTGATACTTCATTGGTATTTTCAGAAATACGAATGGGTGCTACTCGAATTAGATCCTCATCTTGAATTTTATAATCTGGTTTTTTACGTTTTTTATTAACCCTAATCTCACCTTTTCTTAACAGGCGATAAATCATGCTTTTAGGCACACCTTTTAAGGTTTTTAATAAAAAGTTATCTATTCTTTGACCAGCGTCTTCGCTATCGATTGTATAAAATCGAACTTGGGGTTTTGTATTTTCATTCATAAAAGCGAGTTTAACATATTTATTTTGATATTAGAGTAATTAACTCGTCGATTTAATTGCCTTTTACATCATTTAAGTGGGATAATCTTGCTGTTATTGTTTATATAAGACAATAAGGTAAAAATAGAAGCTTTTAGCGAAACGTAAGAGGCAAAAATGCGGCCACATTAATGTGCGTTATCTCGATAAATAATTATCGCCGACACATTAACAGAATGGCCTGTTGCAAGAATTGACCTGAATAACAAGTCAAAAAACAGCATAAACATTTAGTCCCGCGCAACGAAAGCTATTTTGTAATGATATAAACCAAATTAGATAAGTTTCCATCGAGCAACAACCAGAATAGTAAGCCAAATCGCTGAATTTCAAACTGCTCAACAAATATCAATTTGATAATATCGAGCACAGCACAATTTGCTGCGCGCATGAAGAAACAATTTTTCTCAGGTGTACATCACCTGAGAGTACAATCAGATTAAATAACAGCTTACAGCGCAATATGGCGCTGTAATTTGACACCCGAGAGGCTGACATCTTGCTGTTACCATAGCGATAAATTGCTTTGTGTTCGAAGCTTGTAGTGTTGTGACTAAAAATGAGTCACTAAAACTATGAAACGTATGTTAATTAACGCTACACAATCAGAAGAATTACGTGTAGCACTAGTCGATGGTCAACAACTTTATGATTTAGATATCGAAAGTCCTGGTCACGAACAAAAAAAATCAAATATCTATAAAGCAAAAATTACGCGTATAGAACCCTCTCTAGAAGCTGCTTTTGTTGACTATGGCGCAGATCGTCATGGTTTCCTTCCTATGAAAGAAATAGCTCGCGAGTACTTTCCTAAAGGTTACACTTTTCAAGGCCGCCCCAGCATCAAAGAAGTTTTGAGAGAAGGCCAAGAAGTTATCGTGCAAATTGATAAAGAAGAACGTGGCCAAAAAGGCGCAGCGTTAACGACTTTTATCAGTTTAGCCGGCAGCTATTTAGTATTAATGCCAAATAACCCTCGTGCGGGTGGTATTTCTCGCCGTATTGAAGGTGATGAACGCACAGACTTAAAAACCTCTTTAAATAAATTAGAATTACCTAAAGGCATGGGCTTAATTGTTCGTACCGCTGGCGTTGGTAAAGACTATGAAGAGTTGAACTGGGACTTAAATGTTCTCTTACATCATTGGAAAGCTATTTCAGAAGCAGCAGAAACTAAACCTGCTCCGTTTCTAATTCATCAAGAAACTAACGTTATTCTGCGTGCTATTCGTGATTACTTACGTCGTGATATTGGTGAAGTATTAATTGATCGCCCGAAAACATTCGAAAGTGTTAAAAAACATATCGAAGTGGTTCGCCCAGACTTTTTAAATAAAATAAAACTTTATACTAATGACGTACCTTTATTTACGCATTACCAGATTGAAACACAAATAGAGTCAGCGTTTCAGCGTGAAGTTAGACTTCCTTCAGGTGGCTCAATAGTTATTGATCCTACAGAAGCAATGACCTCTATTGATGTTAACTCTGCACGCGCCACTAAAGGCAGCGACATAGAAGAAACTGCATTCAACACTAACTTAGAGGCTGCTGAAGAAGTTGCTCGTCAATTACGTTTACGTGATTTAGGCGGATTAGTTGTTATTGATTTTATTGATATGACACCAGTGCGTCATCAACGTGAAGTTGAAAATCGCATGCGTGATGCCGTTAAACAAGACAGAGCGCGTATACAATTAGGACGTATTTCACGTTTTGGTTTATTAGAAATGTCGCGTCAACGTTTACGCCCTTCTATTGGTGAAACCAGCCAAGGTGTTTGTCCTCGTTGTAACGGTACAGGTCATGTACGAAGTGTTGAATCATTAGCTTTGTCTATATTACGTTTAATGGAAGAAGAAGCCATTAAAGAAAATACGCAACATGTACAAGCTCAAGTACCCGTACCTGTAGCGACTTACCTCTTAAACGAGAAGCGTCGTTCAGTATTCCATATTGAAACACACCATAACGTTAATATTCTTATTATTCCGAACCCTCATATGGATACACCACAATATGAAGTCCTCAGAGTAAGAACTGACGAAACTGTTGAAGAAGCGAGTTACGAAAAAACAATAACAGAAGCTGTAGTTGAAGAAGCTGTGATGCCAAAGTATAACAAAGAAGCTTCTAAAAAAGATGAACCTGCGTTACAAGGTATGTCTTCTCCTGCGCAAGCTGCACCTACTCCGGTTAATAAACCTGTTGCTCCAGTCGTTATTAAAAAAGAATCTGCAGGGTTATTTGATGGTTTAATTAAATGGGCTAAAACACTATTTGCTGCTGAAAAAGTAGCACCTAAAGTTGTTGAACCCGTTAAAAAACCTGAAAGCAATAGTGAACGTCGTCCACAACGTGGCCGTCAAGGACAACGTCGCAACAACCGTAACGATAACAGAAACACAAATCGTAACGACAAACGCAATGAATCTAGAAATGAAGAGCGCGGTGATGCTAAAACAAACATTAATGAGAGAAACGATAACATTAATGGCGATCAAGATAACAAGCAAAATAAACAGCCTCGTAAGCCACCAGTTGAGCGTAATACAAAGCCGAAAGAAGAGAAAGTTACCGTACGTCGTCAACGTCGTAACAATCGTAAAAAGGTTCGTATTACTGATGAAAACGGCCCTGTTGTAAATAATGCAACGTTAAGTCAAACATCGGCTCCAGAAAGTGTTCAAGTGGCTAATGTTGCCATTGATGTATCACCTACTGTAGATACTCAAAAGACTGAACTTGATACAACACAGTCAGAGCAACATGATAATAAAGGAAATGATGAACAACGCCCAAGAAACCGTCGTTCACCAAGACACCTTCGTTCTAATGGTCAACGTCGTCGTCCAACTTCAGATAACACAGCATCTGAAGTTCAGGCAATTGCATCGAATAATGAAATAAGCGATGACCCAGTTGAATCTAGGTACCCTGAAACGCCAATTGTTGAAACGCCTGTTGTTGAAACACCTGTTGTTGAAGCACCTGTTGTTGAAACGCCAGTAGTTGAAACACCTGTTGTTGAAACGCCAGTAGTTGAAACACCTGTTGTTGAAACGCCAGTTGTTGAAGCACCAGTTGTTGAAGCACCTGTTGTTGAAGCACCTGTTGTTGAAACGCCAGTTGTTGAAGTTGCAGTTGCAACTTCAGATGAAACATCTACAACAGAAGTTCAACAAGACTTACCTTTTGATGAACCTAAAGTAGCGGTAAAGCCAACACGTGTGGTCTCAAGAAAACCAAGCCCGAAAATCACCACTAAAGCAGGTAAGGTTTCAAGCAAAGGTAGTAAGCCTGGTAAATCATCTTCACCGATGACTAAAACAGAAACTATTACGATGATAAATGATATTCCTACTGATTTCGTTGCAAGAGAAAATCGTATGGAACATGCTTCATCTGGTAAAATGGCTACGGTAGCTCACGCAATGAGCCGAAGTGGTGCTGGCCCAACTAAGCCATAAAAATTACGTTAAACCAATATAGTGGTCAAAACGTAAAACTAAAAAAGCCAGTCACTCGACTGGCTTTTTTATGTTTGTAGAAATAGTCCTACCTTTTAGCATCTAATGCTTGTTGAATTTTATTTAACTCATCAGCTGTGAAATCACTATTCTTTATCATTCTCATAAGGCTATTTGTTATCATTTTACTGTGATGGATAACTTTTACATTCTTATGGTGAGAAGAGTTCATTATTTTTTTAATGACCTTATGAGCAATGCCTCCTTCTAAATGGTGATCAAGCTCCATCACAATAACTTTATTTTCCTCATTATCATCTTCAGAGAGCCAATGTAATTCTTGACTGATATCAACATCGCCATCAACAACCACTTTAAAATGACCATTGTCATCATGTGCATTCATTAAGCTTTCTATGAGTTTTTCACGAAGTTCATCTGGTACATCACTAAGGAGTTTTCTAAGTTCGTCTGGATCACTCATCGCTGATAAAGAAACATCTGCAGAAGTTATTTCACCATCAACACTTACAAAAACATTCATATTTTTATTTCTATCACCATCGACTATTATTTCAACCTCTTGAAGTTGAGAATTATCTGTCGCTATAGCTAATGCTGAAACGCTACTTACGGCACCTAATATTGAAAGTGACGCGACAATAGCTGTTTTATTGAATAATTTCATGGTTGTTCCCTGTTTTTTATAAATAATGTCCGTTAAAGCTAGTTCTCTAACGCTCTGTCTCTAACATAGCGATTTCCATACCAACCACACAAAACCTTTAATAAACAATAAAATACAAAATACACATCAAATTTAATGACTTACTATTTACTCATATCAGGATGTTAATATCCTGATATAAGGAATATTAAATTATTTTTATTTTAATTTGAAATTTCTAATTGTAAGTCTATGTTATGTTAATCATTTATATTTAGAGTGAATTGGCATTATACTTGAATTACTTACCCTAATATTTATTAGAGCCTGAACAACTATGTCATTACGCAGTTATTTATTTTCACTGATCGGTAGCTTGATCGTTTTACTTACTATTACTCAATTGTTTCTCGTTTATTGGATTGAGCAAAATTTGAATAAAGAGGTCAATGTACAAGCTCGTCATATTAGTGAGCAAGTTTTAGAATTAGCCTTTAAAGTATTAGATAAACATGGCGAGCATGAAACAAAAATTGGATTTATTGCTGAAAATATTAATGCTGACGCTATTACCGTGATCACCAAAAGTAACAGTGGTAACCGTCAGGTGGTTTATACAAAACATCCTCAGAAAAATATAACGATAAACACAGAAGTAACAGAATTAGCTAAAGAGAATAACAATGCTAATGCCGCAGAGCTACATGTAGTTAAGAAAGAATTTAAGACTATTATTGATCAGATTTATAAAAAAAATAAGCAAATACAAAACAATGGATTTATCGAAACCCATGATGTAATGGTTCATCCTGCGCAAGTAATCAATAATCACTGGATTAAAGGGCTTTCTCCACATAGTAAAACTAAACAGTTACTCCAAAATATCCAATGGGTTTTGATACTTTGCGGCATAACCGCTTTAATAGCTGCGTACTGGTTAAGTGCACAATTTAATAAACCATTAGCACTTCTTTCAGCAGGCTTTAAAAAATTAGCCAATGGTGATTATAAACATCATGTCGTTGAGCAAGGCATTCATGAAATGCGTAGTACCATTCAACATTTCAACGACATGGTAAAACGGCTTGACCACCTTACTCAAGCAGAACAACAGCACAATGAAATAAAGCACTTAGCTGAATTAGGGGAAGTGAGTAGAGGTTTAGCACACTCATTAAGAAACCCTATTCATACAATAGGCTTATCTATTGAACAACTAAATGACGACGATTTATCTCCAGAATATCGAACAAAATTAATTGAAACGATTCAACATAAAATCATTCATATCGACAAAAATATTAAAGCTTTACTTGAACTTACGACGAGTGGGCTAAGTCGTGATGATAACATTCCGGTACTTGCTGTTGTTCAAGATATTATGCTCGAGTATAAATCTTGCCACGGACAACCGCAAAAGTTTGAAGTGGACATTGCACCTGAATTATCTATCATTGGTGCTGAGTCAGAAATAAGAAGTATTCTTCATACGATGATTATTAATGCATGCGAGAGTAATAATGATAACGCTCGCCCAGATAAACATAACACTATTATTATAAAAGCAAAAAGTGATGATAAACAGTTAACTATTGAAGTTGTTGACCAAGGCATTGGCTTAAATAGTAAAATTGAAAAACGTTTATTTGAACCTCATATTTCTACAAAACCAGAAGGTGCTGGCATGGGACTTTATATTGCCAAACGCATTATTTCATTGCACTACGACGGGAATATTCATTTAGAAAATCAATATACGGATAACGGTGAAATAACGGGTTGTTTGGCTCAAGCAGATTTTAATATTTTGCAAATAACACCGCAAATACAATCAGAACAAAAGGGATAGTAATGAGCATAAATATACTAGTTGTTGAAGACGAGCAAGAACAACGCGAATTAATTTGCGACATTCTACTCGCAAGCGGTTTTCAAGTAATGAGTGCTGATTGTGTTGAAGACGCTATTGTGAAAATAAAATGTAATACTTATGATGTTATTTTTTCTGATTGGAAACTTGGCTCACTATCTGGCTTGGATTTATTAAACTATGTACGTAGAAACCAAGCAGAAATTGGATTTATCATTGCTACTGCATACGGCACAATAAATCATGCAGTAGAAGCATTACAACAAGGCGCTGATGATTATTTGCCAAAACCATTTAAACGTCAAGAGTTGCTATTAACAATCAATAAAGCCTATAAAGCCTTTCAGCTACGTGGACAGAATAAAGCGCTCAGTGCTCAACTCAGTGAGCAAAAGCAATTGGTAAGTTTAGTCGGTAAAGCCCCTTGTATGCAGAAGGTTTATCAGCGTATAGGTAAAATTTCAGCAACGAACGCTACGGTACTTATTTTAGGAGAAAGTGGCACGGGTAAAGAACTTGCCGCAAGAGCTTTACATGATAATTCAAACAGATCACATGAAAGATTTGTGGCGATTAATTGTGGTGCAATTGCCGAATCTATTGCTGAAGCTGAACTGTTCGGTGCAGAAAAAGGCGCATATACTGGGGCTAATTCAAGTAAAATTGGTCGCTTTGAATTCGCAAATCACGGCACTATTTTTCTCGATGAAATAGGCGAATTATCCCCATCATTACAATCACACTTATTACGTTTCCTACAGGAAAGTACAATAACAAGACTGGGCAGCAATGACGAAATAAAACTTGATGTAAGAGTAATCGCAGCCACTCATCGAAACTTAGCTAAGGAAGTTGAAAATGGTAATTTCCGAGAAGATTTATTCTATCGATTAAATGTAGTGCCAATTAAAATGCCAGCACTGCGTGAACGACAAGAAGATATTGCCATGTTAGCGGATCACTTTGTTGTGTTACATTCAAAGCAATATCAAAATGAAGTAAAAAAACTATCGCCAGAATGTTACCGCTTACTCCTTGAATATCACTGGCCTGGGAATGTTCGCGAACTGTCTAATCGAATAGAGCGTTATGTATTACTTGACGATGAAGAAGAGTTAACTCAAAACATTTTCCCTAACGTACTTAATGAACAAAACAAAAGTGGACTCCCACATTTTGAAATGCCGACTACAGGTTTTAATTGGGAACAATTTGAACGATATTGCTTATCTGAAGCACTAAAAATCAACCAAGGTAATAAAACTAAAGCCGCAAAGTATTTAAATTTGCCTTACAAGGCATTTTTATACCGTTTAGAAAAGTTTCAAATATCGTCAAACATCACATAGTTAGCACAAAAGTACAGTTTACTTATATAACAAGGTTCCAAATAACGGGTTTTAATTCCTAAAATTTATAACCATTATGCTCAGATGTTCTAAACTTAATTAAGGTTTAACTGAATCGAGACGCACTATAGTCTGTGCTCAACCAAGGTTAAACAACGCTTAAGGATGAGGGCATAAAGTTATTTAAGTTTCTGAGGTAGTATATATGAGTGTTATTTGGAGAAACCATGCAAGTCAGCTGATGGAATTCGTGAATAGTAATAACGAAGTTCAAGCGCACCTTTATCTTGAGCAGTTAATGTTATTCCCTGTGGATATCCAAGATAAAATAATCAATGACATTAGCCATTTGGCACAGTGTAATTGTGAAGCAGTCTCAAACATCATTAGTCAATACACGATGTTTGAGCTTAAATGATCAATGGTGTAACTAACGAGATAATTGTTGTTCTCTTAGCTTAGAAACTTTATCTCGCAAATCAGCAGCTTGTTCAAACTCTAAGTTTTGAGCATGCGTAAACATGTCACTTTCAAGCTGCTTGATTTTTACATCTATTTCTTTCAGTGATAGTATTTTATAGTCTGCCGCTTGTTCCGCTACATTCAATAACGTGTTACTTGATGATACTGTACCATTATGTAATGCATCACTAATTTTACTTACCACACCTCTAGGCGTGATATTATTATCTAGATTATATTGATGCTGCATCGTTCGGCGACGCTCAGTTTCGTCAATCGCCTTTTTCATTGAACCCGTTATTCTCGCTGCATATAAAATCGCTCGACCATTAATATTACGAGCAGCTCGTCCAATGGTTTGAATAAGAGAACGCTCTGAACGTAAAAAACCTTCTTTATCTGCATCGAGTATCGCCACTAATGAAACTTCAGGCATATCCAAACCTTCACGCAATAAGTTAATACCAACGAGTACATCAAACTTACCTAAGCGAAAATCTCTAATTATTTCAACACGCTCTACGGTATCAATATCTGAATGTAAATAACGGGCTTTTACATTATGTTCATCTAAGTAATCAGAAAGATCTTCCGCCATGCGTTTAGTTAATGTTGTTGCAAGCACACGTTCTTGAATAGCTACACGTTTTCTAATTTCAGACAACAAGTCATCAACTTGAGTTTCAACAGGTCGTACTTCAATGATAGGATCAAGTAAGCCTGTTGGGCGAACAAGTTGCTGAGCAATATCATCACCAGATTTCTCTATTTCGTAATTACTTGGTGTTGCAGATACATAAATAGTTTGCGGTGCTAACGCTTCAAATTCATCGAATTTCATCGGACGATTATCAAGCGCTGAAGGTAAACGGAAACCATAGTTCACTAGATTTTCTTTTCGTGAACGATCTCCTTTATACATTGCTCCTATTTGAGGTACGGTAACATGAGATTCATCAATAATTAACAAGCCATCATCAGGTAAATAATCAAACAAAGTGGGTGGAGATTCTCCTTCCTCTCGCCCTGATAAATAACGAGAATAGTTTTCTATACCTGAGCAATAGCCCAGTTCTGTCATCATTTCGATATCAAACTGTGTACGTTGAACAAGACGCTGTTCTTCAACCAAACGGTTATTGTCTTTCAAAAATGTTGAACGTTCTTTTAATTCAATTTTAATCTTATCAATCGCCGATATTATTTTATCTCGTGGCGTAGCATAATGCGTTTTAGGGTATACCGTCACTCGGTCCAAAGTACGATCGACTTGTCCAGTGAGCGGGTCAAACATTGATAAACGTTCAATTTCTTCGTCAAACAGCTCTACACGTAACGCCAAACGGTCAGATTCGGCAGGAAATATATCAATAACATCGCCACGAACTCGATAAGTTGCTCGCTGAAAAGCGGCATCATTTCGCTTGTACTGTAATTCAGCTAACCGGCGCAATATATCTCGTTGATTAATAATGTCACCAACACTGATATGCAACATCATTTTTAAATATGAGTCGGGGTCACCCAAACCATAAATAGCGGACACAGAAGCGATTATAATAACGTCCCTACGTTCAAGTAACGCCTTGGTTGCAGATAAACGCATTTGCTCGATATGCTCGTTTACAGAGGCATCCTTCTCTATAAAAGTATCAGTTGTAGGAACATAGGCTTCTGGCTGATAATAATCATAATATGAAACAAAATATTCAACGGCGTTGTTTGGGAAGAATTCCTTCATTTCACTATAAAGTTGAGCCGCGAGTGTTTTATTCGGTGCAATCATCATAGTCGGACGATTTAATTTCGCTACAACATTAGCTATAGTAAAAGTCTTTCCTGACCCTGTTACACCTAGAAGAGTCTGATGTGCTAAACCACTTTCGAGACCATCGAGTAATTGTTTAATCGCGGCAGGTTGATCACCATTAGGCTTATAGTCTGACTTTAAGTCCATCGTTTTCATGATGACACTTCCTTTCCTTCAACGAGTTCGTGTGGAAATTGCTTGTCAAATAAACGGTAAGAGATTATTGCCATAATAAGGTTGCCACAGACCCCACCAATGAAGAAGCCTTCAATGCCATAATAAACACTACCTAAAAAGGCTAAAGGTACATAACATACAAAGAGACGAATAACGCTAAGCAATAGCGCCACCATAGGTTTATGTAAAGCATTAAAAGAAGAGTTAGTTAAAATTATAACGCCCTGCAAGCCATAACCTAATGGCATTATCCACATAAATAAAACAATGATATCTGCAACAGCTTCCTCTTTTGAAAAAATATCGGCAATGAAAGGCGCTATTAATACGAGAAGTAAATATATAATTAGTTGCCATACAAGTACAAATTTCACTGATAATTTATAACTTTTCTCAACACGAAGCATATTACCCGCACCAAAATTTTGGCTGATAAAAGGAGGAAGTGTCATAGACATCGCCAAAACCACGAGACAAGCGATAGACTCAATGCGAGAGCCAACACCAAAAGCAGCTACTGCAGAATCACCATAGCTCGCAACAATAGCAGTTAGAATAGCCGCAGAAATCGGTGTAAGCATATTAGCTCCTGCTGCAGGTAAACCTATGTGTAAAATACCCCGGCTTGAAGCAACAAATGTTTTCAACGATAAGAGCTTAGTGTGGATCAATTGACGCTTTATACCCACAATATATAAAACAAGTAATAAGCCAAAAACCCAAGAAATTAACGTTGCGATTGCAGCCCCTTGTATTCCCATCGCAGGGATTGGGCCAAAACCAAAAATAAAAACAGGATCTAATATTGCATTAATTAAACCGGCGCTGCCCATAATTATACTGGGGGTTTTTGTATCACCCGACGCCCTTAAAATAGCATTACCAATCATGGGTCCAATTAAACAAATACTGCTGATAAACCAAATATCCATATATTCATGAATTATCGGTAATAAAGCTTCACTCGCTCCAAGTAACAGAAATATTTCATCCGTAAATAAATAACCTATAAAAGATAAAATACCTACAACAATTGCCGCCAAATATATAGCTGCCGTACCTGAATTTTTTGCCGATTCATCATTGCCCTTTCCCAAAGCTTTTGCGATAACAGCTGATGTACCAATACCTAAACCTATGGTTAAGCTAATAACAGTAAAAGTAATAGGAAAGGTAAAACTAATGGCTGCGAGAGGTTGCGTTCCAAGTAAACCAACAAAAAAAGTGTCAACCAAATTAAATGTCATTAATAAAACCATCCCGTAAATCATTGGGATAGTCATACGCTTGATAGTATCGGCTACGGGATCTTCAAGTAAGTTAATTGGCTTTTTATTATTCATTTGGGTCATTTAATGTAAACTATTGATTGTCTTTGCGGGAAAATACAAAAGTATTGTAAAAGATAGTGATAAGACTCGCTATGTATATATTTTATTTCAACTTCATTTTTATTTTTTCACATAAATATAAAGCTTATAAACAATGAATAATAAGATTCTTATACCTACTCCTTCGTATAACCCACAGCAAACAGCCTTAAAAGCAAGCGTTGAACAAAAATTACACTAAGATATCTAAAAGGCAAAATACCCACCTAACACATTGTTATTTAATGTGATTATATAAACCTTCGAAATTTAGCTATTTAGCTACAACAAGCATTCTTTCGTTGGCGTTACCTTTTATTACACTTTCATTCACAAAGTTATCCACAGATTCAGTGGATAACTTTCAGTAATACTCACTTACAAAATTCAAGAGTGAAAATAGCACTACATTTGGAGATAAAGCACACTGAGTGTCGACAAAATAAACAAACAAACGAAATAATGATTTATTTATAAATTTTGTGTTGACAGTTCCCCCACAGGCATCTATTATCTCGCCCCGTTAGCCAAGACGCTTGGCAAACAAAACGATTCCTCAATAGCTCAGTTGGTAGAGCAACGGACTGTTAATCCGTTTGTCCCTGGTTCAAGTCCAGGTTGAGGAGCCACATAAGATAAGCCTGCAATTATTTGCAGGCTTTTTTTTTGTTTAAAATAGCTAAAGTCTGAATTTAAAGAACAACGGACTGTGCTCATCTAAAACCGGCATTTGCCCCTGGTTCAAGTCCATACCTAATAAAGAGTTCAGGAGCCACATAAGATAAGCCTGCAATTATTCGCAGGCTTTTTTTTTGTTCAAAATAGCTAAACTCTGAGTTGAAAGAACAACGGACTGTGCTGATATAAAACAGGCATTTGTCCCTGGTTCAAACCATAATTAATAAAGAGCTCAGGAGCCACATAAAATAAGCCTGAGATTAATTTAAGGCATTTTTAAATCAAAATTTACTTATCATCTAATCGAGCAATTAAGCTAGAAGTATCCCAACGGTTACCCCCTTTTTGCTGAACTGATTCATAGTAACCGTCTAATTGTTTAGTCACGGTTAAATCGGCACCAATTTTTTCTGCCTCTTCAAATGCCATGCCTAAATCTTTTCTAACCCAGTCAACCGCAAAACCAAAATCAAACTCTCTAGCGCACATCGTTTTTCCGCGATTATCCATTTGCCATGAACCAGCAGCACCTTTAGATATTGTCTCTATCAGCTTATCAGTGTCGAGACCCGCCTTTTGAGCAAAGTTAAGACCTTCTGCTAAGCCTTGTACAGTATTAACGAAACATATTTGATTAACCATCTTAGCTAACTGCCCAGAACCAACCTTCCCCATAAGTTGGCTAAAACGAGCATATGCGTCCATCACAGGTTTTACTTGTGCAAAAATATTTTCTTCACCGCCGGCCATAATGGTTAAAGCACCATTTTCTGCGCCAGCTTGGCCTCCAGATACTGGAGCATCAATAAAATGTTTATTTTGTAATATAGCCAGTGAATTAAGATCTCTAGCAAGATCTGCTGAAGCAGTTGTGTGATCAACTAATATGGCACCTACAGATAAACCGGAAAACACGCCGTTATCACCCAGGATTACTTGCCTAACATCATTGTCATTGCCAACACACGAAAAAACGATTTCACAGCCCTCTGCGGCTTCTTTGGGGCTCTTTGCCAAACAACCACCAAACTCTGCTACCCACTTTTCCGCTTTTTCAATAGTACGGTTATAAACGCAAACATCAAAGCCTGCTTTTTGTAGATGGCCTGCCATCGGATAACCCATAACGCCCAAACCAATAAATGCTATTTTTTTCATACTATCTCCATTAACGATCAGTTAAATGATCCTTTGTTGCCAATTTATTAAGTGCGACTAACGTTTATTCAAATTGTCATTCTTTGCCACCGCGTTATTGCCTACATAGATGTCAAAGAGCGGCTGAACATCGTCTCTCCTTCACATCCATGTGACCGTGACATTACCTGCACGGATGTTGGTACTTATGATTTGTCTGGAACAAAAATCATGACCGTTCATCGACGTGCATGGATGCACTAATGCCGTAATGACATGGATGTCAAAGAGCGGCCTGAACATAAAAAGCCCATTACTTTCATAATGGGCTCTCAATATTTTTAACACGTAAACTGCTAATTAAACATGTTCGACTGAAACAATCTCATATTCAACGGTACCACCGGGTATGGTTATTTCTACTTCAGAATCAACTTCTTTACCAATTAAACCACGCGCAATAGGTGAGTTTAATGAAATACGACCCGTTTTAAAATCAGCTTCATCATCGCCGACTATTTTATAAGTGACTTCTACTTCGGTATCAATGTTCAATAAGGTAACCGTTGTGCCAAAAAGCACTTTTCCATGGTTCGGTATTTTAGTGATATCGATAACCTGAGCATTACAAAGTCGTCCTTCAATGTCTTGAATTCGTCCTTCACAAAAACCCTGCTCTTCTTTAGCTGCATGGTATTCTGCATTTTCTTTTAAATCGCCATGCTCACGTGCAGTAGCAATATCTTTTACAATACGTGGACGTTTTTCTGTTTTTAAAACTCTAAGCTCTTCATGCAATTGATCAGAGCCACTAAGGGTCATTGGATATTTAGTCATTTTTATCTTCTTTTTCAAATGATAAAGGTGGTTTACTTAAAAAGTATAACCACCCTTATATATTATATTTTTAATAAGGTATTTACTTAACACGAAGTAAATACCTTACACAGCTCGGTATTAGCTACATTGCTTATGTAATTCTTGTATCGATATCACTGTATTTCTGTCATCAGCGGCATGTGATTGACACGTTGCAAATGCTGCATTCAAGGTAGTGGTATATGCCACTTTATAGCGCAATGCTCCTCCACGCAAGACTTTAGAATCTTCAATCGCTTTACGACCTTCTGTGGTGTTAATAATATAGCTATATTCACCATTTTTGATTCTATCAAGAATATGTGGACGACCTTCTTGAACTTTATTCACTAAACGACATGGAATATTAGCTTCACCTAATACTACAGCAGTTCCATGAGTAGCATCTACGTCATATCCTAGAGCAACCAACTGTTTCGCTAATTCAACCACACGCACTTTATCACTGTTACGAACAGAGATTAACGCACGTCCTGATTTAGGTACTGTAACACCGGCACCTAAACAAGCTTTTGCGTATGCTTCTTCAAATGTATTACCAACACCCATAACTTCGCCCGTAGAGCGCATTTCTGGACCAACTAACGGGTCACTGCCATGGAACTTGTTAAAAGGGATAACAACTTCTTTCACAGAGAAATAAGGAGGTATAACTTCTTTTGTTATGCCCTGTTCTTTCAATGATTTACCTGCCATAACACGAGCGCCTACTTTAGCTAAAGGCACTGCAGTTGCTTTTGAAACAAATGGAATAGTACGAGCAGCACGTGGGTTTACTTCAATAATGTAAACCTCATTATCTTTAACGGCCATTTGTGTATTCATTAAGCCAATTACGCCTAATTCAAAAGCTAAATCAGTTACTTGCTTACGCATAACATCTTGTACTTCTTGACTTAAGCTATATGCGGGCAATGAACATGCCGAATCACCTGAGTGAACGCCTGCTTGCTCAATATGTTGCATAATCCCGCCAATAACCACATCTGTACCATCACAAACAAGGTCAATATCAACTTCAATCGCATCATCAAGGAAGTGGTCAAGTAATACTGGAGAGTCATTTGAAACACTAACTGCTTCTGTCATATAGCGACGTAAATCGTCTAAGTCATAAACAATTTCCATTGCACGGCCACCTAAGACATAAGATGGGCGAACAACTAATGGGAAACCAATCGCTTCAGCTTTTGCCATTGCTTCTTCTATAGTAGTTACTGTGGCATTTTCAGGTTGTAATAAACCTAAACGGTCTACTGCTTGTTGGAAACGTTCTCTGTCTTCAGCTCTATCAATAGCATCTGGAGAAGTGCCAATAATTGGTACGCCTGCAGCTTCTAATGCACGTGCTAATTTAAGGGGTGTTTGACCACCATATTGCACGATAACGCCTTTAGGTTTTTCAATGCGCACAATTTCTAGCACATCTTCAAAAGTGATTGATTCAAAGTATAAACGGTCAGATGTATCATAATCAGTAGAAACCGTTTCAGGGTTACAATTAACCATGATTGTTTCATAGCCATCTTCACGTAATGCCAATGCGGCATGTACACAACAGTAATCAAACTCAATACCTTGACCAATACGGTTTGGACCGCCACCAAGTATCATGATTGATTCTTTATCTGTCGGGTTAGCTTCACATTCTTCATCGTATGTTGAATACATGTAAGCTGTGTCTGAACTAAATTCAGCGGCACACGTATCAACGCGTTTATAAACAGGGAAGATATTAGCGTTATGACGTTTCTTACGCACTTCAGCTTCTGCGACACCTATTAAATCGGCAAGACGAGAATCAGCGAAGCCTTTACGTTTAAGTTTACGTAAATAATCGGCTGTTAATATTTTTAAGCCGCCTTCAACGACTTTAGCTTCTTCTAAAATAATATCTTCGATTTGAATCAGGAACCAACGATCAATCATCGTTAAACGGTAAACATCATCAACCGTTAACCCTAAACGAAAAGCATCACCGATATACCAAATACGGTCTGCACCGGCTTCTTGCAGTTCATGCATTATTTTTGTTTTAGCACCCGGTTGAGTCACATCAACCATAGAGTCAAAACCATTTACGCCAACTTCTAAACCACGTAACGCTTTTTGTAATGATTCTTGTTGATTACGACCAATCGACATAACTTCACCCACAGACTTCATCTGGGTAGTTAATCTGTCTTCACAACCGGCAAATTTTTCAAAGTTAAAACGTGGTATTTTAGTCACAACATAATCGATAGTTGGTTCAAATGATGCCGGTGTTTTACCGCCAGTAATATCGTTAGTTAATTCATCAAGTGTATAACCGACCGCTAACTTAGCCGCGATTTTAGCAATTGGGAAACCCGTAGCTTTCGATGCTAAGGCAGATGAACGAGAGACACGTGGATTCATCTCAATAATAACCATACGGCCAGTCTCAGGACAAATGCCAAATTGTACGTTTGAACCACCTGTTTCAACACCAATTTCACGCAATACCGCAATCGAAGCATTACGCATGATTTGGTATTCTTTGTCAGTTAGCGTTTGAGCAGGTGCAACGGTGATTGAGTCACCGGTATGAATACCCATAGGGTCGACGTTTTCAATCGAACAAATAATGATACAGTTATCATTTTTGTCGCGCACCACTTCCATTTCATATTCTTTCCAACCGATTAATGATTCATCAATTAATAATTCTGAGGTTGGCGAAAGATCTAAACCACGGGTACAAATCTCAGTAAATTCTTCGATATTGTATGCAATACCACCGCCGGTGCCACCCATGGTAAATGACGGACGAATAATACAAGGAAAACCTAAATGCTTAACCGCATTATGTGCTTCTTCAATAGTATGGACAATTTCAGCATTTGGCGTGTCTAATCCAATCGCTTTCATTGCTTTGTCGAAACGACTTCTGTTTTCAGCTTTATCAATCGCATCAGCAGTTGCGCCGATCATTTCAACATTAAATTCTTTTAATACGCCTTTTGCTTCAAGCTCTAAAGCACAGTTCAAAGCCGTTTGACCACCCATTGTTGGGAGAACAGCACAAGGACGTTCTTTTTCAATAATTTTACGCACAACTTCCCAGTGAATAGGTTCGATATAAGTTGCATCGGCCATTTCAGGGTCAGTCATAATAGTTGCAGGATTTGAGTTAACTAAAATAACTCGGTAGCCTTCTTCTCGAAGAGCTTTACAGGCTTGTGCGCCAGAATAATCAAATTCACAGGCTTGACCAATAACAATTGGACCCGCGCCTAAGATCAAGATACTTTTTATATCAGTACGTTTTCCCATTTTTTAGTTCTCTCTATATCTTGTTTAAGTGCTAAGCTTTTGCATCGTTCATTAAATCGATGAAATGATCAAACAATGGTGCAGCATCTGCAGGTCCAGGGCTTGCTTCAGGATGACCTTGAAAACTAAACGCTGGCTTGTCTGTACGATGAACGCCTTGAATTGAATTATCAAATAACGACACATGCGTTACTTTCAAGTTATCTGGCATATTGTTTTCATCAATTGCAAAACCGTGGTTCTGCGCCGTGATCATCACAACATTGCGTTCAAAATCTTTAACCGGATGATTACCACCATGATGGCCAAATTTCATTTTAACTGTACCCGCGCCACTTGCTAAGCCAAGTAATTGATGCCCTAAACAAATGCCAAAGATAGGTGTATCAGTTTCTAAGAATGTTTTAATGGCTGAAATTGCATAATCACATGGCTCTGGGTCACCGGGTCCATTTGATAAGAAGATTCCATCAGGATTCATCGCTAAAACATCACTTGCCGATGTTTGTGCCGGCACTACCGTTACTTTACAACCACGGTCTACTAACATACGTAAAATATTACGTTTAGCACCGAAATCGTAGGCAACCACGTGAAACTGAGAACTTTCAGGCGTTATGTGGCCTTTTCCTAATTCCCAACTTCCTTCTGTCCATTGATATTGCTCTTTCGTTGAAACAACTTTCGCTAAGTCCATACCTTTAAGGCCTGGAAATGCTTTAGCTTGTGCTAAAGCGTCTATTTCTACGGCTTCAGTAACTGCATCAACTGTCATGATACAACCGTTTTGTGCGCCTTTTTCACGCAAAATACGAGTTAATTTACGTGTGTCAATATCGGCAATACCTAAAATATTATTTGCTTTTAGGTAGTCGCTCAAATTTTGTTCATTTCGAAAATTACTCGCTAGTAGCGGTAAATCACGAATAACTAAACCTTTTGCCGAAATAGTGTTTGATTCTTCATCTTCACTATTGGTACCTGTATTACCGATATGCGGGTAAGTTAGGGTAATAATTTGTTCTGCATATGAAGGGTCGGTTAGAATTTCTTGGTAACCGGTCATTGAAGTATTGAATACTACTTCACCAACAGCCGCTCCGTCTGCACCAATAGCGGTGCCTTTAAATACAGTGCCGTCTTCAAGCACTAAAATAGCAGATTTAGTCAATTTAACCTCCGTAAAGAAGAAAGAAGCTTAACGATGTACAACTAAAGAAACATCATTAAGTATTAATTACGCGTGGTTTGCTCTCTAATTTATTTCATAGAGAAACACCCACAAAAAATGTCAAAAATTTCGTTATTATTAACCGAATGACTAAATTTTTGACAAAATCCACTTATTTTACGCTTGTATCACATATTCGTCTAGTGATAATTGTAAAAAACTAAGTGTTTAATCGAATATTTAGTTAAAACGGCTAAAAGTAACTGTTTTCTCTAATATTTGTCTATTTCAAACCTAAAACATCCTGCATATCATAAAAGCCATTCTCCGCCTCACTTAGCCAGAATGCGGCTCTCATCGCACCTAATGCAAAAGTCATTCTTGAACTTGCTCTATGGGTGATTTCTAACCGTTCACCAATATCAACAAAAAAAGCAGTATGCTCTCCAACAATGTCACCAGCGCGTACTGTCGCAAAACCTATGGTTTCTTTATCTCGTTCACCTGTAATGCCTTCGCGGCCATAAACAGCAACTTTATTTAAATCCCTACCTAAAGTATCAGCTATTACCTGCCCCATTTTTACCGCAGTTCCTGATGGCGCATCTTTCTTGAACCTATGGTGTGCTTCAAATATTTCTATATCAGTATAGTCACCAATTGCTTTTGCGGTAACTTCTAATAGTTTAAACATCAAATTAACGCCTACACTGGTGTTGGGCGCTAAAATCACAGGCATGTTCTCTCCTGCTTTTTCAATAATACTCACTTGTTCGTCACTAAATCCTGTCGTACCGATAACGAGTGCTTTCTTATGCTGCTGACACCATTTAATGTTTTCTAACGTGGTTTCAATAGAAGTAAAATCAATAAATACATCAGCATTGAGTAAATCGTTTAAATCTGTTGATGTTTTATGACCAATAGCGCCAATACCGGCTAATTCGCCTAAATCGAAATTAACAAACGATGATGATTCACGAACGTTGCCACCCACTAGTTCAATAGATTGGTGCTCAACGGCAGCTTGAATTAAGTTACGCCCCATACGGCCGCTACATCCTAAAATGGCTACTTTTACTTTCATTATTATTCTCAATAAATTTATTTAATGTTCTTAATCTTTTAACGCACAAGCGTTAACGGAAATTCCAACTCAATACTATTTGTTAAGTCGTGTGAAACTACACTCACAATTTTAAATTGCTCTGCTATTTTAATAACATGAAAAAAAGCAGTAAAGTCAGCAAATATTTCATCATTATCATCAATAAAAGCCCAATCTACACAAATATCAACAGACGAATTAGCAGAGTTATTAAAGCTTGCCGCTGTCGGCATTATCTTTTTCGTTTTAGCATGTTTCAATACGATAAATATTTCTTCAAACTCTTTATCGAAACTTTCACTATCTGATAAATAAGCAATTTTATCCGGCGTATGTAATGTGCAAGGTAAATGGTAACAAGCGCGTGCTGCAGTAAAGTTATATTGTTCAAATGCAGAAATATAATCTTTAAATAACTTGATAAGTGCTTGTTCTAACATGCGCCCCGACTCTTATTGTTTTGTTGATACTAAGTATCTATTTACTTAAAACTTATTATTTTATTGAAGGTATAAAAAAGCCCTCAACAGAGGGCTTTAAAATTAATTAGCTAACAATTGCTAATAATTCAACATCAAATACCAATGTTGAGTATGGAGGTATAGAACCTTGTGAGCCTTGCTCACCGTAAGCTAAATTGTAAGGTACGTATAATCTCCATTTAGAACCTTCAGTCATTAACTGTAAAGCTTCAGTCCAACCAGGGATAACGCCACCGACTGGAAATTCAGCAGGTTGACCGCGATCTACAGAACTATCAAAAATATCGCCATTAATGAATGTACCGTGATAATGAGTACGAACAGTGCTTGCAGCAGTTGGTATTTCGCCTTCGCCCGTTGCTAAAACTTCATATTGAAGACCAGATTCAGTAACCGTAACTTCATCACGCTTAGCATTTTCAACTAAATATGCTTCGCCTTCAGCTGACTTTTCTTTAGCTGCTGCTTGCTCTAATTCTTGCATTTTTTTAGAAATAACAGAAAAAGCTGCATTTAAATCTTCGTCTGATACTTGGCTTGCTGTATTAGCAATCGCATCAGCCAAACCTGCTTGTACAGCAGAAATGTCAAATTCTTTAAAAGGGTTATTACGTAATTGATCACCTAATTGACGACCTACACCGTAACTTACACGTTGTTCAATAGTTTCAAATGTATTTTCTGACATGATATTCACTTATGTTTTCACCTACACAATTGTTGTGTAAAACGGCGGTTGGATAAAAAATTCGCGAAAGTTTAACATAAACTGCCGCTGGTCAATAGCCTGAATTTAAGACATTTTGTTATTAAATATAATTTCCTTTGATGACAAGCATTTCTTTATCGTCTTGCTATCACTAAAGATTACGATAGACTAGCGTTAACCTAATGTTAAAGATAAATTTTATGAGTACTGATGTAGTAATTCCTGTTCCTGAAAAGCGTTTACTTAGCTTATTACCTTTTGCCGTATTTCTGGGAATATTTCTAGGCACTGGTATTGTGCTTACCTTACAAGGTGTTGATTTTGCTTTTTATCAGCTGCCGGCCAGTATTGCCATTATTCCCGCTATTTTGGTGGCGATATATTTAGGGAAAGACAGTATTAATGAACAAGTTAGTCAGTTTATATCTGGAGCTGGCCATTCAAACATCATTACTATGTGTATTATTTATTTACTTGCTGGTGCTTTCGCAGTAGTCGCTAAAGCAACCGGAAGTGTTGATGCTAGCGTACAATTAGGTTTGTCATTCTTCCCTGATTACTTATTATTACCCGGTTTGTTTTTAGTGGCTGCTTTCCTCGCTACCGCAATGGGAACTTCTATGGGTACAATTGCCGCAATTGCACCTGTCGCATTAGGCTTTATTGAGTCAGCCGATTTAGATGCTTCAATCGTTGCTGGCTGCATTATCTCTGGTGCTATTTTTGGTGATAATTTATCGATAATATCCGACACCACCATTGCATCTACTCGAAGTCAGGGTGCACACATGAAGGATAAGTTTAAAGTTAATTTTAAATTTGCTGTCCCTGCCGCACTTTTATGCCTCATTATTTATGCTTCAATGGGTATAAGTATTCCTCATGAGCAAGTTGAAAGCCTTAACGTGCTAGGTTTGGTGCCTTATCTTGTTATTCTAGTATTAGCACTGATGGGGATAAATGTTTTTCTCGTATTAATTGTCGGTATTATTCTCGCTGCAGGGATCGGTATGTACGACAATGGTTATCAATTATCTACTTGGGTAAATGATATAAATACCGGTTTTGGCAGTATGCAGGACATTTTCATTCTATCGCTCTTTATTGGTGGTTTAAGTGAACTTATTAAGCGACAAGGTGGCTTAGCAGCATTAACTGATGCTATTGAAGGTTTCGCACGCAAACTTAACCCTAATAATAAAAAGCGTGCAGCAGGTTTAGGTATTGCTACTTTAGCTTTTACGTGTAATTTTTTCACGGCAAACAATACCGTATCTATTATAGTTACCGGTGAAACAGCGAAAGAACTTGCTGATGATGGTGAAGTTAGTCCTGCTCATTCTGCAAGTTTATTAGATATCTACGCCTGTATTAACCAAGGATTGCTACCTTATGGGGCTCAAGCTTTATTGTTAGGAGCAACATTGAAAATATCCCCTATTGAAGTGGTATCAAGCGCTTTTTATCCGATGATATTACTCGTTGTTGCAAGTATTGCTTTTTGGCGCATTACTAAATAACGCTCTTATCATCCTGTCTTTTCGTGCTTATTTTCTATAATAAGCACGTCATCAATTTTCCTGTAGAACCTTTTATCGTTAACAACCAATAACCTTTATATAGAAAGTTATTGGGCGACACATACAAACAGATTCAAAAAACAAACTAACGTTCAACTTATAATTTAATTCAGTTCTCTACTTATCTCCTTTTTAAGATCCTCACGCTCAGTTGAATTTAACAAGTTAACAAAAATGGTATCTGCCTCCTTTTTTTGGCCATTAAGTATCATCAACTTAGCCATTCGAAATTTTGTCCATTCTTTGCTAGGAATAAACGCATCACCAAGGTCTTCATTAAAATCTATCACCTGCTGATAAGCGTCAATGCCTCTTTCTAAGTGGTCACCGTTAAAACCACTGATCCGTCCTATCCAATACAAAGACATCAACTGTGCAGATTTTTGGTCATTCTCCGAGACCAATAGTTTTCCTGCTAATCGATAGTCAGACACCGCTTTATCGTAATTACGTTCAGTCTTCCAATAAGTGCCTCTCATCAATAACAGTTCCGCGTCTAACGGATATTTCTCAATGGCCAGTTTATAGGTTGCCAACACCAATTGAGTATCACCGTTTTTCTCGTAACTATTTACCAACATTTTATAGCCAAAGTTAGGATTTTGATCAAAAGTTACTTTGGCGTGCTTTATCGCTTCTTCGATGTCTCCACCTAAAAGGCTGGGTGCACCTAGATAAAAATTAATGAGACCTTCTCGATATTGTAGTTTTTCAGGTAATAACTCGACAGACTTTAAATAGCTCCTAAGTGACTTTTTAGCATATCCAGACATACTAAAAATACTCGACTTTTCTGCCTGCATTTCCATAATAGCCCCCAGCCAATGAAAAACTTCGGCTTGAGTGTTTTTATCTAATGCTTTTTCTGGCTTGTCTTCAATAAGCTCACCCGCTACTAGAATATGGTATTCAGCTAGATCTAGAACTTCATTGTTTACTGCAATCTTTGCCAAATAAAGATGAGCTACGACATTATTTTCATTTTGCTCTAATTGTTTTTCAAATAAGCTTGTTGCTTGTGAATAATATCTAGCCTGAAATGCAAGTTGTGCTGCATCTGAACTAGCTCGTGCTGGAGCTATCGCCGCGATCAAACTTGCTAATAAAAACGCTTTCATTATAGTCATTATTTCTCTTCAATTTTGTTGATATTGTTCGACAAGTCTTTATCTAATCGAGTGTAATTAGGATCAATCATTACATAGCTAGGCTTATCTTCGACAATCAAGGTGATAGTCGAATTAGTTTGATTAATCAGCTGATTTTCAATAGATAGTGCCTCTGTACTTTTACGTCCTGGGTGTGCGCGGTATAATGCAATGTTGATGGCTTCATCTAACCCTATCTCGCTGACCAGCCCATCCTTATCCGTTAATAATCGTAAGGCTTTAACATCGATAACAACTTCATAACGGCCATCTGGAAGCTCGCTAACTACGGCGTTATTAATGGATAAATCGTACTCAATAACTTTAGTTAGCCAATCTTGCATAAGGCCTTTTTGCGAGTCATCGGCAATACCCAATAATGCGCTAAGTAAATCATCAGTTGTGGCACTAAGCGTATATTGGTGACTTTCGATTAGTTGCTTAAAAGCGCTATTAAGTTTTTGCTCTCCTAACAATTCTTTTAAAGCCGTAAATACTACCGGTCCTTTACCATAATTCAGATAACGTTCATGGTCTGCATCGATTAAACCAACTTCAGCTGTACGAGCATAAGAACGGCCTGAAAAATAACGACGCTGAGTATACTTTGTCAATTGGCGAGCCATGTTATTTCCATACATTTGTTCTAATATAACTGCCTCCATATACTTGGTTAACGATTCAACTAATACGCCCTCACCTTGGGTGATTTTAGGGGCTAATTTTTCTCCCCACCACTGATGCATCACTTCATGAATGGTATTTCGAGCCGTATTATTAATGTCTGCACCATCGTTATAATCTTCGATGTATAAACTTTCCGACAAGGCAACAATTCCTGATGTAGCTTTACCGCCAAAAGGATGATAATCGGGTACTTCAAGAATACGTAAACTGTCAAACGCATAAGGCCCAAGATTTGTTGTCGCGTAGTCGAGTGTTGCTTTAGTTGCACGCAACATTTCATCGATATTCATCCCATGTTCAGGATGAAAGTACATCTCAACAACAAGTCCTTTGTGCTTAATACTCTTCTTTTCATAGACTGCTGAGAAGTAATCTACTAGTGGGTATATGGCTTTATTCATTTTGTAATGGAAATAGTTTCGGCCATCTTGCTGCCACGTTTTTACCAATTGCCCTGAAGTTACGGCTGTTTGCTCAATTGACGTTGACAGTACCGCTTCAAACGTCCTTTTTTGCGTGATGAACTTGCCTTTATCAGTGGATTTGCTTCTGTCTGATGTGTTGACGGATTTGACAAGCAAACCACGATTTTCACGCTCAAACTTATCGTCTATTTCAATTCGTTCGATATACCCCATCAAAGGTTCAAATCCACTGTGATTCAGATAAGAGCCGTTATTCACTATGCCTTTATGAATAGCGAAAGCTGATGATGACTGCGATAATTGATAAGTCATCGCTAAGCTTTCCCCGGTTAATAATGGTTGCGTTAGTTGAAATAAATAAACACTCCAGTTAGCGGTTGAGTCGTGAAGTGATAATGTCGCGCCGGCAATTTCTATACTTTGTAGCGGTACTCGTGCGGTGACAAATATTTCCAACATTGCTTCATTACCGGTATTAACCAAACGATAATCCGCTTTAACAGCGTAACTGTTCTGATTAGGATAAAAATCAACCGCAAGTTTCATTTGGCTCACTTGTGGAATAGCTAAGTGTTGATACTGTTTATATTTACGCTCATACAGCGCTTGATCATCAAGACTTTTATCCCTTGTTTGGTGATCATTGCTGACAGGAATATTGCTATGAATAAAAGTACCAAAGGCTAAAAGTGCCACTAACAGTGAAGGTATATACACACGAGATAATTTTACATTCTCATTTGTATGGGCTGTGTTTATTGGTGATACTTTATTACCGGAAAAGTATTTTGTTTTATACCACTCACCCCTATTCCATTTCAGTACCGTCAACCCCGCAATGAACAGTGCAAATATTCCCCAAAATCCAGCTAAGTAATGGAACTTAATGCCAAAATCTCCATACCCCACTAAATCGGAATCAATGCGTAATAAGCTGGGCAGTTTATTGATGTTTAATAAAGGATGTTCAAAGCCCAATAAGCCACTTGATATTGCTAAAAGTACAATAACAATCGCACTGATCATCATGCCCAAATATTTATTAGCAAAACGACTGCTGGCAATATACGTTTGTATAAAGAAAATTAATACAGTTTGAATTAACACTGGCACAGCGATGAAATAAAACAGTGAAAGGTAATGAGCAAATTCGAAGCGGTAATAGTCATTAGCTAGTTGAAAAACAATTGATGCAGCAATATTCATCGCCACGAGAAACAAGGGAATAAAAAATAAGGATAATAACTTTGCACCATAAATGGTGGCATTAGCAACAGGTGAGCTATCAATAAAACTGTCAGCTTTAAGGCGTTTTTCTTGCCAAATTTTTTCTGCACTGTAAAAAATAATAATAGCAGTAACCAATGGCGTAAAAGCTTCGGTGCTATAGCTAACTAAAAGTACTGTTGTAGGATAACGTCCAGAGAAAATACCACCACTTAATACCCCCACTGCCATCAACATACCGACAATGGCCAAGCCAGTAACAAGTATAACTAACACTCTAAATGCCCACTGCCCCATAATTTGTTTAATTTCAATGACTGACAATGTTAACAAGGCTAAAAGTTGAAACTTAAGCCCTTTGGTATCAGTACTGACTAAAGGTGCTTCAAGATGCTTTTTAAATTGAGTTGAAATAAAGCCAGGGATAGCCTTGAATACTTCCAATTTCTGTTGTGAGTTATTGCGTGAATTTCTTCGTTTATCACTTGACGTATTTTCACTTGGCTGAAAATGGTGAATAACAACTTTCCCAAGATATACAAATACCGCTAATGTTATCGATAACCAAATAACCCGATTTAACAATAATGAATCCGACAAGCTAAATAACTGCTGGTTTTTTTGTGCAGGCGTCCAGAATTGATTTTGTTCAAAGAAAGCACTCGTACCAAAAGGGTCTAACAAAGCAAATATACTGACCACGCTTGGATCTTTAAACACCATGCTTCCTGTTACTGGTGCGCCGATAAATATCATTGATACCCAAAAAAAGATAAACAGTGAAATTGCCGTGATATAGGTGGCAAAAGCACTTTGTTTTTTTAAAGTCACTGCCACTAATATACTCGTGACAATAAGAGTGTTTGGTAAAACAAAGACTAACCAAGGCCATAAATAGTGGTTCAAGGAAAATTGGCTTATTTTTTCTGGGTCAAGACTCGGCGATAACATCCCCAGCATGAGCCCAATGGATAAAAGTGAAACAACACTTAAGGTACTTATTAATATAGCGATGGTACAACTGAAAAATCGTTGCTTTATCGCCAACATACCAACAATACCGTCAAAATGATGGTCTTTGTCTCTCAGTAAACTATTAACACAAAACATCATCGCGGCAAAAATGCTCAGTACCGAAGTCAAGGCGATAAAATAACTTAAACGATAAGGGGAGTTAATGTTGAGTAATTCCATGCCCTGACCTAAAACATCCGCATTAATAACAACACCATAACTGAATAAACCGAGTAATAAGATAATGAAAGACGGTTGTTTGATTTGATACAAACTCTCGAAACGTAATAATTGAGTCAACATATTTAGCTCCTTAGCCACTCTTCAGTTAGCGCTGTTGTTGCTTTAAGGTATGAAAATAGGCATCTTCTAAATCAGCTTCCACAGGTGTGAAACCATGCCCAGGGTTAATGTCTGATACCAGTCTAATTTGATAACAACCATTCTTTAATCGCACAGACAGCAATTCATATTGTTGCTGAACCTGCTCTAACTCATTTTTGGAGATGGTTTTTCTCCAAAGCCGGCTTTGTAACGTGTTTATTAAGGCTTGAGGTTCACCCTGAAAACATATCTCACCAGCATTTAAAATCGCCATCTTTGGACATAAATTATTGATATCTTCCACAATATGAGTTGATAAAAGGATGATCATTTTCTCTGCAATATCAGACAAAATATTATGAAAACTATTACGTTCAGCGGGATCTAAGCCTGCGGTAGGTTCATCAATAATTAGCAGTTTAGGAGAGCCCAGCAATGCTTGAGCGATGCCAAATCGTTGTTTCATACCGCCAGAATAGTTGGCAACCGCTTTATTTTTGTGCGCGGTGAGATTGGTTAACGCCAGTAGATAGTCAATTTGTTTTTTTCTTATTGTTTTGTCCGTTACTCCTTTTAATACCGCTAAATAATCAAGCAGTTGCACGGCAGACATTTTAGGGTAAACACCAAATTCTTGTGGCAAATAACCAAGACATTTCCGAATGGCGTCAGGGTTAGCTTGGCTGTCCTCACCATTGAAAATAATATTGCCATTGTCGAACGTTTGTAACGTTGCCAAACTCCGCATAAAGCTCGACTTACCCGCACCATTGGGGCCAAGTAAACCGAACATACCGTTAGATAATGTTAGATTGACATTATTTAGCGCTCTAAAACCATTATGATAAGTTTTGCTTAATCCAGAAATTTTAAGCTGATTCTCATTACTACTGTGCTTATTTGCATCGGTTATTAAGTCGGGTGTTATTGCTACTGCTTCCATAATGTTACTCCACAAGAGAAAGGTAAATTTATTTGCAGCAGTTATAACCAAGCCAATGGGTATTCCCTAGTGATAAATAAGTTATGTGACGAACCACGACTTTTCGTGGTCAAACACCGATTTAACAGCGTTAATACCGTTGATGTTAAAAAAGACCTTGTTAGGCACTGTAATGATAACGTTAGTCAAATAACGATGTTTGAGGACGATTAGCGCTCGCTTGTATTGATAAAGCCGTGTATTTTTAGCACTCTTTTATGGGTGTAACGAGTTACGTTGTATGAACGATGTTTTGTTATACTTTTTATGTTGGAACTTTATATGATGAGACTTTATTTTATGGACAATGTCACTTGTTGATTAAAAAATTATCTGAACAAAGTAAACATTCGCTTAAACAAAAGGTAAATAAAGCCAAGTTGGCGTTGTTCACTCAATGTAAGGAAAACCTAGTTGCCATCTTGCTGGTTTTTACAACATTAATGAGCTTGATATTAATGATGTCGGCAATAGATACGCGTGAAAGTCGCATAGATTTTGCGCTAACATTACTCAGTATAAATTATCTTTTGTTATTGCTTTTGATCATCGCGAATAACCCTTTTAAGCAATGGTTACTCGATTTAAACTGTCTTAAGAAAGACTATAAAGCTAAAAAACCAGTGATTTTTTTCTTAAATTGGCTTTATAAGCATAACATCGCTTTTAGTTTTATCATGGTTTTTAGTACTATTTTGATCTTTGAAGAAGTACATCGAATTAATATGATATATAACTTTACCATTGCTTTTTCCTTTGCCCTTATTCTTTATCGAATAGTGCTTTTTATTCAAGAAAAATCACAACATCAGCCTCAATCTCTTGATTTAAAAACCCAAAAAATATATATGATTTACGCAAGCTTTATTGCACTGAGTTTCATTTTTTCAACGACTGTTGATACAAGTGACTACGGTACGCAATTTCAATTAACGGTTCTAAGTTGGGTGATGCTTTTTCACTTACTATCTCATTGGATGACAGGTCAATGGAAACTTGTTAAGCAGCTGAAAAATGAACGGACTAATGCCGAATTGATGCATTTAAAAAGTCAGGTGAATCCACACTTTCTTTTTAATACCCTTAATAATTTATACGGGTTAGCGCTAGAAAAATCAGACCAAACACCAGGTTTAATTCTCAAACTATCAGACATGTTGCGGTATACTATTTACCAAGGCAAAAAAGATCAGGTACTCCTTAAAGATGAAGTTAATTATCTTAACGATTTCATTCAACTACAACAGATCAGGTATCATAAACCCGTAAATATAACATTCAATAATGAGATAGCAGGATCTGGCTCAGTGATCTCACCCTTATTATTATTAATACTGGTGGAGAATGCCTACAAACATGGCGTTGAAAAACTCACTGAAGAGGCTTTTATACTTATTAAGCTTGAAGTTAAAGAGCAAAGTATGATATTTGCAATAGAAAATAATTTCGATGAGAGTGAACAATCGAGCAATACGGGTATTGGGCTACAAAACTTAAAACAACGCTTAAAGCTCATCTACCCTGATTCACATCAACTGGATATTACTTCTGAAAATGGCGTGTATTCGGTTCGACTTGAAATACAATTAAAGAGCTAATATAAATTATGAATAACAAAGACATTAGTTTTATGATCATTGATGATGAGCCTATCGCTCATCGCATCATAGAAGAATACTGTACAAACCTTCCTCATTTCAAGTTGGTTAATCATAGTTATAACGCATTGGAAGCCATGCAATTTCTCGCAACCAACAGTGTTGATTTAATGTTTCTTGATATTAATATGCCTAAATTAAGTGGCTTTGACTTTCTCAAAACGTTGACGATAAAACCAAAAGTTATTGTTACTACGGCTTATGAAGAATTTGCCCTCGAAGGATTCGAATTAAATGTCAGTGACTACTTGTTAAAACCGTTCAGTTTTGAGCGTTTCTTAAAAGCAGTTAACAAAATAACCGCTGAAAATACGCTAGCCTTAAATGAGCATCCGGCAGTTTCAAATTCGCCAGATAATATTGATGCCCTAAGCCAGAGAATATTTATCAAAGGTGATAAAGCCCATCACCAGATCGCCCTCAATGACATTTTTTATATTGAAGCTTGTGGTAACTATTGCTTGGTTTATTGTCGTGATGGCAAAATAGTCACTCATCAAAAAATATCACAGTTTGAAAAAGACTTGCCACCAAAGTTTTTTATGCGCGTACATAAGTCTTTTATTGTCGCTAAAAACAAAGTCAATTGTGTGAGTTCTACACAACTAGAAATTGCCGATGCTAGCATTCCTATTGGTCAAACCTACAAAAAAACCTTAATGGAATTTATTAAATAGATTCCATTAAGGTTTAATCGTTACAATTGTGCTGATAGTTTTATTTGTACATCTCGATTAATTGCATGAAACGCTGGAATTAATATCAGCACAACTAACGTAGAAATCACAGTGCCAAAACTTAACGCAATAGCAAAAGGCACAAGAAATAGCGCTTGTTCAGATGTTTCCATTAACATGGGTAATAAACCTACCGTTGTCGTTATAGATGTTAATGCTATTGCTCTAAATCGAGACAGTGATGCTTGAATTATCGCTTGTTCAAAGGTTACACCTTGTTCGATTAAGTGATTAAATTTTGAGGTTAAGACAATAGAACCATTAATGACTAATCCAGATAATGCGACCATGCCAAACAAACTATTCGATGTCAGTGAATATCCCATAAGAATGTGGCCACCTACCGCAGCAGCAACACAATAAGGAATGGTTAAAAGAACAATGAGACCTTGTGAATAACTGCCAAAGAGAGAAGCGATTAAAGCAAAGATAATGATGCAAACAATGGCAAAACCTTTCATCACTACACTTGTTGTTGAACCCCCACTATCACTGTCTAAACTATCTCTCATTCCCACTTCAAGCCCTGGGTATTTTGCACGTAAACTGGGTAATACCTTATCGTTTAATGCTTTTATCACTAAACTTTGGTTACCTGTTTTTGGATCCATCATGCCACCAACATTAATATATCTTCGACCATTCGTTCGTTTTATTGAGGTAAATGTTCTTGAGTGTTCGACGATAGCAGCTTGAGAAAGAGGTATTTCGACGCCTCCTGGAGAACGGATTATAAGTTCCCGTAAGCTAATTAACGAGTTCTTCTCAATTTGAGGTAATCGTACCCAAACTTTAACCAGATCACTGTCTCTTAAAAACCTAAGTGCTTCGATACCAAAAAATGCAGCGTTAAGTTGCTGACCTAGTGTTTTTTCAGTAATGCCAAGGGATTTTGCTTCATCTGTAAGTGTATATTTAAATTGTTTTTTACCTTGCGACAAACCGTCTGTAACATCAAATACACCTTCAAAAGATGTTAATACACTCGCTAATTCTTTTGCTGCACTTTCTAAGGTGTTAATTGATGCATGCCTGATATCGAGAGAAATACCTGAATTACCACCAAAACCTACTAAATAATCAAATTGTAATGATTTTGCTTGGGGGATTTTACCCACTTTTTCTCGCCAAAGCTGCACAAAATCATTTTGAGTAAAGTCTCGAAAATTCTCACTGACGAGGTTAAAAGTGATTTTTGAGTAGTTAGGGGAAAATACACCTGCTGATATGTCTCGACTAGTAATATCTGCTATTGAACCTAGCGCATTAAGTGCATAAATGCCTGCTTGCTCAATGTGTTTCGACAGTCTTATTGTTTCTAATGGGGTTGAATCAATCGGCAGTGTTAGTCGCGCACTAATTTTGTCAGAGGGAACTTGAGGGTACCATCTAAAATCAATTCTACTTGATTGAAACCAAGCGACAATAACCAAGAATAATCCGGTGAAAACTATCACGGTGTGATAACGATGCTTCAGGCTAAAGCACAATGTTTTTAGGAAATAATCATCTCTGAATTTATCAAATGACTTGGCGATGCGCTCTTGAAATAGTCCACTTCGTTGCAAAAGTTTCGCTAATTTATTGTTGCTTTTATTTGATTCTTTTACATTAAGATGAGCAGGTAAAATAAATAATGCTTCGACTAAAGAGATGGAAAAGACAATAATCGCAACGAGTGGCAAAGACCTCATATATTGTCCCATATCACCCGACATCGTTAATAACGGAATGAAAGCAATGATGTTGGTGATCACAGCAACCATAACCGGTAAAATCATTTCGTTAACCCCTTCAACAACTGCTTTACTCGTTGGAATGCCCTTTTGTCGTTTTGCGTAAATATTTTCACCGACAATAATCGCATCATCAACAACAATCCCCAAAGTCATAATAAATGCGAACATTGAAATCATATTTATTGAAACATCGAGATAACTTAACAGGGTAAATGAACTAATAAAGACCACAGGAATAGAAATACCTACCCAAAAGGCTAATCTTGGATTGAGAAATATTCCCAGTACTAAAACAACCAGTAACAAGCCTGTAATGCCATTACTAATCAACATTCCCATGCGGTCTTTAAATTTATCTGTGCGCTTGTAGGGGAATTCTAATTTTACATTGGGGGGCAATTCTTCATTGAGTTTATTGATGGATTCATTGACTTTATCTGCGAGGTCTAAGGTGCGAGATGCCTTAGATTGATAGACATAAAGTATCATGCCTTTTTCACCATTATAGCTAAAGTAACTATTGTCTTCTTTAAAGCCATCACTGATTTTTGCAATATCACCTAAGGTAATTATTGAGCCATCGACTTCATGTTTTAACGTTATATCTCGATAGTCGAGCGCATTTTCTCTACGACCTTCTGTTCTTAAAACATAATCACCCGCTAATGTATTTATTTCACCACTAGGAACATCTTTTGCTGAAAAGTTAACGTGATTTGCTATTTCAGCAATGGTTAAGTCTAGTGACCTCAGTGTTTGATAAGGTATTTCTATATTGATTTCAGGTTCTTTTTTAATACGTGGCGTTACTTGAATAATGCCATCAATGTTAAGTAACTCATTTTTGATACGATTAACCAATTGATAAAGTAGTTGTTCATCTATATCGCCGTTAATCGCTATTGTTGTTAACCATCTCGCATCATCATCTAATCGAACCACAGGCCGTTCAGCACCTAAAGGAAACGAAGATATACCATCAATAGCATTTTTAACATTCTGTAATATTCGCCCCAAATTTTCTCCGTCGGCAATATCTACTTGAACGGAAGCATTACCCTCTTGTGCCGTTGAAGAAACTTTAGACAGACCTTCAATAGACTCTAGACGTGCTTCAATAGCCAAAATAATATTTTTTTCTATTTCTTCAGGACTTGCTCCGGGATAAGACATATCGATGAGTACTGTTGCATAGGTGTAATTAGGTTGTATTTCTTGTCGAATATTTTTCAATGAAAACAAACCGCTAACTAATAATAAAACCATAAGTAAGTTAGCCGCAACAGGGTTTTTCGCAAACCAACTGACAGGATTTATTGATGTATTGATCGGTGTTCTGTTATTCGGTAAAGTAATTTTTATTGGGGTATGGATGGTTGATTTATTCATAACAACGTCTCTTAAAATTCAAAAGTAAACTGACAAATATTTATTGGCATTCGGCTGAGCTTTTAAAGGTTAACTTGCTCAATGGCGTTAACTTTCGTGCCAGTGATAAGACCAAATACCTGCCCTGTTATAATTTTATCGTGCTCTTCTAAGTTAATAGCAACAATCGCTTTATGTTTAGATTGCCACTTTAACGTAGTAACTCTTGACTGAAGTTGCTGGTTCTTGTCGACAACATAAACGTGATTATTGTTGATCAATGATTCACGAGGTATTGCATAAGCGTTGTTAATGACGCCAGCAGTTATTGTTGCAGAAATATGCGTCCCTATAAGCAAAGAGCTCTTGAAATCTTCACCTGTTGTTTGTTTAAGCTTTTTAACGTTAACAATAGCGCCGCTTAATTTTGTAGCGCTAACAAGGTCAGCAAGTAAACTAATAACTTCCCCTTGATATGCTTGATTATTTGAATAAAAGGAAACTAATGAACCTTCTTTTCCAGGGGTTCTTATGGTTAAACGGTCAATGAATTTTGCAGGAAATTTAAGTGCTAACCAACGTTCATTTGCTTTAGTTAATACCGCAATAGATTGTTGTTGATTAATAAATTCACCAACCGTTGCAGTAATTAATAGAACTCTGGCATCGTAAGGTAAAACAAGGTGAGTTCTCTGTAGAGAAACTTCAGCTTTAGTGACGGCATTTTTTGCTAATTGAACGTGAGCTTTTGCTTGTTTAAGTTGAGGAACTCTTAATGCTAATGCCTTGTTTTCTCCATCATCAACAAATATTCGGTCATTCAACTCAAACTCTTTTTTTGCTAATCGTTGTAGTCCTTGCTCCATCGATAATGACGCTATTGCCAATGATAGTTTTGCCTCAGCTTCACTTAATCCAATTTTTAAATCTGTCTGCTCTATTTGAATAATAGAATCGCCAGCCGGTATTAATCCACCTAGAATGAATTGTTGATGGGTCTTAATAATAAGTCCAGATACCTGGGGCGTTAAAGATATGGCTTTATTCGGGGCTATAACGAGCCCTTGTGCGGTAATGGTCACGGGGTGATCTATGGCGTTTGCAGTGATGACTTCGACACTTGGAGCAATACGAATAACCTGAGCTCTTGCACTTTGTGGCGGAGACGAAAATATGGCATAAAGCGCCAATGAAAAAAGCATAATGAAGCAAACAGCGGATAATTTTCCTAAATTTATAACTCTTAATAACATGAATAGGTCCTAGATTTTAATCCAAAAGCGAATGATTGAGGTCTAGGTAAACTATATAGGTGGGGATGCTAGGGTTTATCGCAAAAAACTATTGTATTGTCGCCATTTGTCGAGAATTTTTAAAATTGCGACAAAGCGATACAAAAATAATAGAAGAAAGTAGCGACATTCTAATATTGCTCTTTTATTATTCATTCAGTACTCGAGGAGCCAAACTAGCATGACAACTTTAAAATACCATATTCTAATTGTTGATGATGAACGTGATATTACCGACCCCTTAGCAACCTACCTTAATAAACATGGTTATGAAATCAGTATTGCTCATAACGGAGAAGGTATGGATAAAATACTGCTCAGAGTGAATGTTGACTTAATTGTGCTTGATGTAATGATGCCAGGTGAAGACGGGTTGAGTATTTGCAGAAGGTTACAAGAGAAAAACAAGATACCGGTTATTCTTCTTACCGCATTAACTGATGAAACCGACAGAATTGTTGGACTTGAAGTCGGTGCAGATGATTATCTTGGTAAACCTTTTAATCCCCGTGAACTTGTCGCTCGCATTAAGTCTGTCATAAGACGCAGTGAAATGGTGCCTCATCATAAGAAGTTATCGACGGGTATGGTGAAATTTGATCGATGGCGAATAAATTTATCTTTTAAAGAAATAATAGATGAAGATGATGTCGTTACGTTACTTAGTTCAGGAGAACATAGATTACTCATCTCTTTGATTGAATATGCGGGTATTATTTTGAGTAGAGATCAGTTGTTAGATATGACGAAAGGTGAAGAATCAAAAATGTTTGATAGAAGTATTGACAACCATATCAGTCGCTTAAGACAAAAAATTGAAATAGACCCGAAAAGGCCTAAAATTATCACAACCCATCGAGGCGGTGGTTATTCATTTGTCGGTCAATTGGAATATTTAACTTGAGTATTGTTGCATTTTTCCGACCTAAAAATTTAGCGCAACAAATGATACTTGTCATGACTATTTCTTTATCGTTATTACTGCTCGTTTTTTTTATTGTCGATATCCTTCAACAGAAAAACTTACCCGAAACAGCCATAAGTAATACCAAACTAACTGAATTAAATTCACTATTACCCATTATTAATATCTTAACTGATGCCCAGCAGCAGCAATTCCAAGACAAGTACTCAAGTTGCCATGAAGGTTATGTAATTACTAACAAGCCTTTTCAATCAACACAAAGCTACAGTGATGCAAAGAAGATAGAGAAATATATAAGTCAGTATTTGGTGATAACAACAAATAGTGTAAAAATTAGTTTAGCCACTTTTCAACAAAAAGATTTTTCCTATGACAAATGTGGAACAACAATAAAATTCCCGTTAAATGGTATGGTGATTAGTCTCTTATTAGAAAATGGTAAATGGCTAAATGCCGAAGTTCATGAGCACGAATGGCATTTAAGGGAAATACATAACTGGTTGTTTTGGACACTATTAGCGTTTGTATTTATATCCGCCGTGAGCATAAAATTAATAAGTCATTTAACTAAGCCCTTAACACAGTTAAATAATGCAGCACAACAATTTGCAAAGGGATTAGAGTTTTCTAAAGTTGAAGAATCGGGCTCGCCAGATCTTCGACAATCGATAAAGTCTTTTAATGAAATGCAACAAGCCGTATTAACTGCACTTAAAAATAGAACAACGACATTGGCTGCTATTAGCCACGATATACGTACTCCTTTAACCGCTCTAAGATTAAAAGCTGAGTTACTTGATGACGAAAAAACAAGACTGAGTTTTGTTGATAGCATTAATAAAATTGAAAAAATAACAGCATCCGGTTTAAATTTTCTCAAAAGCGATAGTAAAACGGAGCCAAAAAAGAAAATAAACTTAAGTGCATTGATGGAAAGTGAATGTTTCGACTTTTCGGAGTTAAAACATCAAGTCGCTTATATTGGTTCATACAATATAAATGTAGAATGCCGCCCTATTGCACTTTCACGAGCAATACGTAATTTAATTGAAAATGCGATTAAATACGGAGAAAATTGTCAAGTCGATCTAGTCAAAATACCTCAAGGTATTATGATAAAAATTATTGATTCCGGCCCTGGTATTCCTGATAACGAATTATCTAAAGTACTTGAGCCATTTTTTCGTCTATCTAAAGCGAGAGAAAGCGAGCAAGGTGGCTTTGGATTAGGTCTTGCTATAGTAAAAAATATTATAGAAGGTCATGGCGGTGAATTTTGGCTCGAAAATATAAAACCTAACGGGTTAATGGCAATTATAAAATTACCCTATTAGCGGGTTTATATTTTTGCTGATACTCGGTAGAATAACACACACGGTTATTTTTAATTTAATTTATAAATGGGTATTTATCTCTACATTTATAAACCAAAGAGTATTAAAACGTAGTGAATAAAAGTAATGTATTCTGTTATTTAGCTGTACTATTGGGCATGGTAACCTTACCGTCAATCTCACAAGAGGTTTATCTTCAGCCTCACATTGAAATCGTAACAGAACACCTGCCCCCTTTTCAAATAAGTACCCCAAGCCAAATATTAGGATTTGCAACCGAGATAGTATCGACTGCACTGTCGAATACGCCGTATACCTTTAAGATAAGTATTTACCCTTGGGCTCGGTCATATAAGATGGCTTTGAATAAAGCAAATACCTGTATTTATTCGATTGCAAGAACCCCAGAACGTGAAAATAAGTTTATTTGGGTCAACACCATAGCGGAGCGTAACGTTTCTCTAATAGGTTTAACAGAGCGAAACTTAAATATAACGACATTCGAAGACGCAAAAAAATATATGATAGCAGTTATCCGTGATGATGTTACTCACCAACTATTAGTGAATAAGGGCTTCAAAGAAGGTAAAAATTTATTAGTAGTCAACAATACTCATTCACTATTAACCTTATTAACAAAACGTAAAAGCATCGATTTAATTTTAGCTGATGGGTATACGATCAAGTATCGAGCACAATTTAATAATTTAGATCCCAAATTATTTGAAAACGTTTATCAACTAAATGCAAAGCCGTTAGACTATTATTTTGCCTGCAATATAAAAACGCCACCTGAGGTGATTAAACAACTGCGCCATTCAATTAACCAACTAAAAGTTACGGGGCAGATTGATAAAATAATCACCGAGTGGCAATACCCAGTAATAAGAGTCAATTAAAGCTTCATCTCTATTGCAGTGTGATTGCCCAATAAGCTACTTATTGCTGAGTTTACTTTCTACTAAACACAGGCTGAGTAAATAAACCTCATTCACTGAACCCGTGTCATTTTCAAGAGTGTTCCTTAGTTATCTATTAACCTTAGCCCATTAGCTCAACGGTATATCTTAATCGCTATTTAAATAATTATAGTTGAGCTATTTCATGGCTTAAGTCCATATTACTATTGGTAATTATTTTCTCGAGTACGATCACTCTACCAACAAGTATATCTAACTTTTTTTGCGTCGCTATCACAGTATTACTGTCGCTATTTTTTTGTAACGTTAGTAATTTTTGATTGTTCTCTGATTTATAATTAAAATAGTTACGTACAAATATCGTGATTAATATCGGTGATGAAAGTACCATCATCACTAAAAATAATTCAAACATACATACTCCTTAAGCGAGTTTAGTGGTTATTGAAGGTTGAAGACTTTCACCAGAATGATTGTTCCATAATGACGAAACGGTTATTTCACGTTTTTTCCCGCTGCGAATAAATAAGTGAATGTAAACTAAGCTTAAGACGATTGCGCTAGCCTTAAATATATTCCCCTCTAAATCTCCCGCTGCACCGCCCGACATACCGAATATACCGTAAGCTGCATTCATAAAAATATGCATCCACAAAGGAAACCAGATGCGGTAACCTGATTCACAAAACAACCAAGCAAACCAAGTACCCGCGACAGAAGTTATAGCGAAAGCCGCAAAGGATGACATTGGATCATGTCCTTGATATATGTGCCCTAAACCAAAGATAACTGAACTCACTAAAGCTGCGGGTATAAATCCTAGCCGACAAAATCGAAACAAAACACCAAATAATACAGCCCTAAATAGGATTTCTTCGAACACACCAGCATATACTGAGCCAACCATGATCCCTGACAGCGTCAGGTTTAGTTCATTACTTAAATAAGCGTAACCTAATGTCATTGGTAAACAACAAGCAACAGCCGCTTTAAAATAATGCTGAAACCCTTCTGTTTTTAGCCCTAAAATTTCGGGTAAACTTACGTCTCTAAATAATAAACATGCCGCTAACACCAAAAGGCTGTATTTGAATAGGTACCTCGCAGGTGTCAATAAAAGATAGGTTTGCTGGTCCATTACTAATAATGCTTCACTCCAATCATTTCCCCAGAGATATTTCATTACATAGTGACAGAATATAAAGGTGCTTATCATTATCAGCGTTTTAATTTTGTTATCCATAGTTGCCTTCTTAACTTAAAGTTTAAATTTCAAGTTAAGCATGACCAACAATGAATTTAGAATCGAACCATTAGGGATGTTTTTCTCTACAAAGGTACTTATAACAAGGTATTGGGGTGATTAACAAGCTTCAGGGATTAATGACAAAGCTTGTTTTATAGTTTCGACATAAGTGCGTGACACAGGTACGGTGATGCCAATGGGTTTCATCATTAACTTCAAACCCCCTGCATTACCGGTACTAAGTTCAACTAATGCTAGGTTTACTGCATAAGAACGATGACAGCGGTGCACTAATGATTTTTCTGGTAGTTGTTTTAAAATACTAATGAGCGAACTGCGTAATAATTTATGACTAACACTATTATCTTTCAAAATGGCAACCTCACAATAATTGTCAGCAGATTTTATAAATAAGATCTCCGATAATGTTATTGGTAAATTATCGCCTTTATTATCACCCGTTAAGGTTAATACCTGAGAGGAGATGGGTTCGTGATCTGCTTTATTTTCAATACTATGGTGTGCTCTGCTTTCACCTTCAACAATTTCTGGGAGTAACGTTGATTTTTTTGCATGATGATTAACGAGGAAAATAAAGATGATAGGAAACAAACCAATGGCAAAGGTATAGAAAAAAAATAACCCTTGATTTTCCCAATGCCAAACGCCGTAAATTGCAACGACAAAATAGCTGTGATTAAAAACAGAAACTAACCCAATATAAAGACAAGGTATAACCATCAAACGCAATCGATTGTTAATATTGAGACGAGTTGAAGCTATTTCTAATATTCCCGATAACAATAGCGCGCAAAACGTTACCAATCCATAACCCGAGAGTCTCAGGAACTTGTATGGGATAGTATGGTTATTAGTACCAAAAGGCTGGAATACAAATAATACGAATAAAGTTACAGTAGAAAAGAGTAACGCCCGTTGAAATACTATTTTTCTGGACGCAAGATCATCCTTCAACCAAAGCTTCATTATTTAAAATTCTTGTGAAATAACATTGATAAGAAAAATAACATACATTAACGATTAGTTGCTGATTATTTTAGAAATTATTAACATCAAACCAAATTTTGTGGAAACACAGTTCAGCAATTAACACGACTTTCTTCCTAAATCAAATCACCTTTAGGGTGTCTAATCAGGAAACAGGGTTAGGCATTTATAATTTTTTGCCCATCGTATACACCGTACTTGAGAAACTGTCCATATCAGCGACATCATAAGTACCACAATCTATTGTGTACAGTTTTATCTGCTCAGCACTTAAGGCACTATTAGCTCAAACCAAAGCAGCTAATATAATGATAAAAATACGACCAATTTCATTCTATTAATTTTTCTGGCTAACCTATATATTATTGGGTTTTTTACAAGTGGGTGCATTACTCGCTTGATAAAAAGTTTGAGAAATCGGCAAATGGCCTTTCAGTTGGTCAATACGCGTTTTATTTGATGGATGGGTAGACATAAATTCTGGCGGCGAACCGTTTGATAGTTTTGCCATATTTAGCCATAAGTCGATAGCTGCAGAGGGTTCAAATCCAGACTTAGCCATTAAGTCTTGCCCGACTATATCAGCTTCACTTTCGTGAGCGCGGCCGTAGGGCATCAACACACCATACTTTGCAAGCACCCCAAAGCCAGAGATCAATAATTCACGGTGTTCAACATTGCCTGCCGATAAAACAGTATCAAATAAAGCAGTAGTTGTTTGGGATAACTTATTTGAAGACATGCGTTCATTCGAGTGACTTTCAATAACATGTCCTACTTCATGGCCAATAATAGCACCCAGTTGGTCTTGAGTTTTTGCGACTTTTAAAATACCGGTATAAATACCTATTTTTCCGCCCGGTAAAGCAAAAGCATTGACTTGTTCAGAATCAAAAACGACAACTTCCCATTCACCGTTATGGGCAGATTTTGGTACATTAACCGTAATAGCTTTAGCGACACATTGCACATAATTATTAACGGCTTGGTCAGTACTGATTTTTTCTTTTTCTTTCATTTGTGCAAATGAACTAGCACCCATTTTATCGAGCTCTGAGCTTGAGAATAAGGTTATTTGATTACGGCCAGTTGAAGATTTTGCACAACTTGCTAAAACAACAAGTGCGGCAAGCGTTAATGAGAGAGTAACTTTCTTATTCACAATATTTCCTTAGGTGAGAGCTTTAATGAGATCCTTCTTTCTATTCTAAGGAAATTAACAGGAAAACTCGACAGTTAAAGTGAAACCTATAGCGAAATTTTGCGTAAATTGAAGGTAAATGAGGTACCTTCTCCTAAAGTACTGGTTACTTTAATATCAGATTTTAATAATTCTAGTAATTTTTTAGTGATAGCAAGGCCAAGTCCTGTATGTTTTTCTTTGTCTTGCACCGCATTACTCGCACGATAACGCGTGTCAAAAATATACAGCAGTTCATCTTCTTTAATGCCGGTGCCTGTATCGGTAATATTCAATTGGCATTGGTTTTGATTCAGCTCAGTAATAGATAACGTTATTTTTCCCGAGTCCGGTGTATGACGAATAGCATTTTCTAATAAATTACTTAATATCCTTTCTAACTTCCCGATATCACTATGAACTTGAGTATAAGAAAACTCTGGCACAATGTTGACTTCTATATTCTTAGCCGTTGTTTGCAAGTTAAACTTAGCCACAACATCATATAAAAGTTCAGCTAAATTAAAGGCTTCAAGGTTCAAAGAAACTTGACCACCTTCAAGATGGGCTAACTCGAATATTTGATCAATAAGCCCTTTCAATTGCTGGGCGTTTTTCAAGGCAATTTCAACATATTTTTGTCGTTGTTCTTCAGTGACTTGATCACTTTTTAATTCAAGGGTTTCAATATAACCTTGCAGAGAAGACAAAGGTGTTCGTAAATCATGAGAAATATCAGCCAACAATTCACGTCTATGCTCATCATTTTTTTGTAACATGTCAAACTGTTGATTAATTTGTTTAACCATTTGCTCAAACGCTTCGCCAAGTTGATGTACTTCATTACGACTGTTCGGCATCCATTTAGCGAGATTAACTTTACTTTTATCAAAACCAACAGCTTGTAGTGCTTTAATATCCTTACTTAGCCGTCTTAATGGACGGGTAAAATAAGCAAATATTCCTAACATAACCACAAATAAGAAAAGCATTGCCCCAAACATTGCCATAATAGACAGTTCTGTTTGCCTACTTGACTGTAAACGGTTAAAAGCAGATTCATAACGTTCTCCAGCAACAATCACATATAAATAACCTTGCAAACTACTGCCATTAAAAACAGGCGCGGCAGAAAATATTTTTTTACGCGTTACATGTTGAGGATCATCACCATAAATAGGTAATGAAGCCCTATTTTGTGTTAATTGAATAAGGGGTAGTAAATCAATCTTTGTCCGTTTTATTAATGACGGAGCAATTGAATGGGTGATAATTTCACCTTCAGGGTCAACAAAATAAAATTCAAACGCTGGCCCCATAACCATTAACGTATGAAATAAATTTTTCAGCGCATGGTGATCATACACACCTTGCTGTAATAACGGATTATCTCTCGCTAGACTTGCCGCTAATGACAAGTGTAAATTTTGTTCTGATTCATACCTTGTTTTCTGTTCAAGCTGTTGAGCCCAAATATAAAACACACTGATAATTGCAATGAATACCACCAATAATGAAAGAGACAAACGGTGATATAAAGACAATTTCATGCGGCAACCCCCTCTTTATTAAATTTATAACCCACGCCCCAAACTGTTTGAACAATTTCTGGTTTAGTGGCATTTTTTTCAACTTTATTACGTAAACGATTAATGTGAGAATTTACAGTGTGCTCATAACCACTATGGTGATAACCCCATACATTACTGAGTAGCTGCTCTCTAGAAAACACTTGATCTGGGTGAGAAGCTAAAAATAAAAGTAAATCGAACTCCGTTGAGGTTAATTCTATTTCTTTTCCGGCCAATAAGGTTCGATGAGTCGTATTATTAATTTGCAATTCACCTACCGTTAAATGCTGTTCAGGCTGATGTTGTTCTGAATTTTGCTGTTCACGCTGAGCCACTAGATGTAACCGTCGTAACTGGCTACGAACACGAGCTTGTAATTCACGAACACTAAAAGGCTTGCTCATGTAATCGTCTGCGCCTAATTCAAGGCCTAAAACACGATCAATTTCGCTATCTCGAGACGTTACCATTAAGATCACTTGCTCTGGTTTTTGTTCTCGAAGTTGTCGGCAAACATCTAACCCTGAAATCCCCGGTAGCATTACATCCAATAAAACTAACGAATAACTATTATGGCTTAGTTTATCCAACGCTAGCTCACCGGTTAAGCAATGTTCAACCGTTAATGATAATTCTTGTAGATTCAAAATCATTAAATCTGCAATATCTTGATCATCTTCAACCACTAAAATTGTGTCCATTCTTTGCTCCGCTTTATTCTATTTATTATTAAGAATTACGGCACAAAGAAATTTTTCTTCAATGTTGTTAGGTAGTCAAGCAGGCGTTTCAAATATCAAGGACTCGAGTTAACATATTTGTTCGCTAACTTTACATCGATACGTTTAACACCTGAATCAAACCAATAAAAATAACATGTGCACATTCAGCATTATTTCTTATGGGTCTTTAGACAAATTCGAAATAATCTGCATTGCATCATTGTTTTTCTTCATGCCTATGCATAAGAACTTGTTCAGGCATAAATACTTTCGAAACATTTGCTATTTTATCTTGTATTAACTCTTTGACTTTATAATATACCACTAATAATTTAGAGAGATTGGCGCCTTTTAAGGCGCCTCTCTATTTATCGAGTTCGGGTCACTACAATACGTGCCGTTGGATTGTCCCAACGGTCCGCTTCTGTCAATACCGACGTAGTTAAACCTTCTTTACTTCCATCATTAGCATTGGCGTTAGTCACAACTCCACGATGAAAGTGAACTAAGTCAAAGAGATCATCACGAGCAGCATCAAAACCAGCACTTGCACCACCGCCACCTGCAGCACCAGCGGCTGGACCAGGCATAGTACTTGCCGTTTCAGTATTGGCTTCAGTACCTGAGTCCCAAGTAGGCGCCATAAAACTCATAGACTGCCCTACAGTCATATTACTTATGTCTGCCGCATTCAGCCCCGTAAACGCATCATTAGTGTCAACTAACATGGTTGTGAAACTAATTCTTAAATCATCAACGTCAAGTAACGGTACGACTAATGTCGACATCGCGCCCATAGAACGTGGTCCTGTTGCGCCATCTGTAGCTATAGAATCTAAATACTGCGTCGCCGCTAAAGCTTCAGCAAGTACTTCAGTAGGATCACCACCTTCAGCAAGTTGCTCTAAACCAAGACTTGCGGCTTCACCGTCAATAAAAACATTATAACCAGGTTCATGTAAAATAATCGCTGCAGGTGAAAATGGTTGGCTGTAGGTTAAATTGGTTAACTGAACAGTGAAAACTGCTAAGTTGCCATTTGTTCCGTTAGTACCGTCTGTTCCATTGGTGCCGTCAGTTCCATTGGTTCCGTCGATGCCAGTAGAACCATCAACACCAGCGGCGCCTGCTTCACCATTGCTACCATCATCGCCACCACAACCCGTTGCTAATACTGCAATTAGCGGCAATAAAACTAAACTTATTTTATTAATATTCATGATCTATTCTCCCTAAATTAAGGTGCTGGGATAGTAATGGTTACTCGAGCAACAGGGTTCAACCAACGATGTTCTGTTGATTGTAAATCACTAGCTCCATCCGTAAGGCTGGTATCGCCTAAAACATTTCTATGAATGTGTACTGGGCCATCAGTGCCATCAACAACTTCATTAGCACCGATTGCACTGCCGTCTTCAGCAAAACCAACGGTTACAGCAACACCTGTTCCTCCGACACCTAATGGTACTGGGGAAGCACCTGCCCCTGCAACACCAGGAACACCGTAACCCCCTAGTGCCGCGCCACCTTGTGCCACAATATCGGTACGCATGCTGTTTAATTCATCATTTAATTCTGTGCCCGCATCATATGCGTGCAACATGTATGTATAAGTACCGGGGGTTGTGGGTATTTTAATACTGTCTAGGCCAGCAAAAGCATCATTGGTTGGAATTAACATCGTTAAGATAGAAAGGTAAGGTTTATCCATCGTATCAAAGGGATAACTTAAAGACGTTGATGGTGCAACTAAGCCATCAAAACGATGCCATGTGTTCGTTGTATTATCGGTGTCAGTTGGGCCTAAAAGTGCTTCAAAGTTTTGTCCTGTCGATGCAGCATTTTGTGCATCATCAATAACACCAGCTTCTGCAAGCCATGCTAATGCCGATGTAGCTTCAACACCTGGTTCAAAAGCATCAATTGAATTGTCATGCGCTATAACTAAACGTGGTGTAAAGTGCTGTGCATGAGTAAGATTAGTAATTTGAATATCAATGGTTTGTGCCATTAACACTGAATTTGTACAGGCTAATGCAATAGCCGATGCGATTTTAAAAAATTTCATAATTTTCCTTTGATGACTAAATGATTTCCCATTCAGTATGCAAAGGAAGTATTGCAGAGGTTTCACGAAGTTATCACAAATGCATCACAAGAATTAATTATAAAAGTAATGAAATTTATTTAGAGAATCAGGTTCTCTTTGTAAAAAAAAATTTTTAGACCTTGCAAAACTAACGTTAAGCATGACAAAATTATTAACAATTATAGTATTTTAGAATTAATATGAAATATAGATTAACGCCAGAGCTTTTCAATAACATCGCCATTTCTTTCTCTTCTTACCGCTGGTTCTTAATGGCATGGAGTGGTTTTTCCTTTGTTCTTTTTTTGATTTTAAGTCAACAAATTGAACAAAGTACGCCCATCGTATTGGTGTGGTTTGCCATTTTCATTTTGTTTGCGGCTTTACAAACATTAGTCGTTGCGAGTTTTATTTTCTTCTTTCAAACGTTACAGTCAAATAGAGAAGAAAATAAACCGTGGCGAAAGTTTTATTCGACGATTGAATGGTGCGAGGCAATTATTTTTACCGTTATATTACCTTTACCTATGATGTTATTTGTTTACGCATTAATCATTATTTAACGTGTCCTTCATGATTTTAAGCCTAAAAAATTCAACAGCTAAGTTATTTATATTGTAAGAGTAACGCCACAAGGTCATCTTCTGTCAGTATTTCGACACCAAGATTTTGAGCTTTCGTGAGTTTTGAACCCGCCTTTTCTCCGGCGACTAAAAAATGAGTTTTTACTGAAATACTGCCTGAAACTTTAGCGCCAAGTGCTTGTAATTCAGCTTTAGCTTCGTTACGTCCCATTTGCGTTAAGGTGCCGGTTAAAACAAACGTTTGATCTTTCAAAGGTTGCTCGTCTGCAGATTTCACTACTATATCTGGCCACGACATTATTAATTCTAATTCACTCACTACTGCAATATTATGATCTTGCTGAAAAAATTGCGTAATATTTTTCGCAACGATTGCCCCGACATCAGGTACTTTCTGTAGTAACTCTTCATCGGCTACTTTTATCGCAGAAAAATTAAGGAAGTAATTAGCTAAATTAGCTGCTGTAGTTTCCCCTACTTCTCGAATACCTAGAGCGTAAATAAATTTTGGCAACGTTGTTACTTTCGCTTTTGCTAAGCCGTTAATTAAATTATCTGCCGATTTTTTACCCATGCGTTCCATGGTACTTACGTCTAATTCGGTCAGTTTGAATAAATCAGCAGGTGTTTTAATTAGATTTTCATCAACTAATTGCTCAACCAACTTATCGCCTAAACCATCAACGTCGAGTGCTTTTCGCGAAGAAAAATGTTTTATCGCTTCTTTGCGTTGTGCACCACAATATAAGCCACCAGTACAACGTAATATCGCTTCGCCTTCAGCTTTAACCACAGCAGAATCACACACAGGGCAACTTGTAGGAAAAAGGATATCACGACAATCTTCAGTGCGTTTTTGCAGTTGAACACTCACGATTTGAGGGATCACATCACCAGCACGTCTGATAGTAACAAAGTCGTTGATTTTTATACCTAAACGATCAATTTCATCTTGGTTATGCAAAGTGGCATTACTCACAGTAACACCACCGACAAAAATAGGATGTAAGCGTGCGACAGGCGTTATTGCGCCGGTTCGACCCACTTGAAAATCGACATCCAGCAATTGTGTGGTTTCTTCTTGAGCTGGGAATTTGTAAGCAGTTGCCCAACGTGGCGCTCGTGCAACAAAACCTAACTTTTGTTGTAACGCGATATCATCAACTTTAAAAACGGTGCCATCTATTTCATAACTTAAATTGTCGCGTTCTTGCATGATATATTGATAAAAGCTGTCAACTTCTGAAGAATCAGCCAGTAATTTGACTTCAGGACACATAGGTAGACCAAGCGTTTTTAATTGGCAAAGACGATGATAGTGTGAATTTTCTAACCACTCTTTGCCTAATGTTTGACTCGACGCTTGTTCAACATAACCAATACCATATACATAAAAAGCCAAGTTGCGTTTCGCGGCTATTTTAGAGTCCAGTTGACGCAAACTACCCGCGGCTGCATTTCTAGGGTTAGCAAAACCCTTTTCACCTTTTTTTAACGCATGAGCATTCAAGGCATTAAAGCTAGCTTTGGGCATAAAAACCTCGCCCCTTACCTCTAATATATCAGGGTAGTTATCACCCATTAATTTTAAAGGTATTGATTTGATGGTTCGAACATTTTCAGTGATATTTTCACCAACAGCACCATCACCGCGTGTTGCAGCTTGCACTAAAATGCCATTCTCATAACGTAAGCTCACCGCTAAACCGTCAAGCTTTGGCTCTGCACAATACTTAATGGTTTCTTTTGACACCAGTCTATCTTGAACGCGTTTAGCAAACGCCTGCCATTCATCATTAGAGAATACGTTATCAAGCGACAACATGGGTACTTGATGGGTCACTTGAGTAAAAGACTTTAACGCTTGTCCTCCTACTTTTTGGCTAGGAGAATCCAGTAATTTCAACTCAGGCTCTGCGGTTTCAATCGAAATAAGTTCACGCATTAAACGATCATATTCAGCATCAGGTACACTCGGTTTATCAAGCACGTAATATTGATGATTCAGGTGATTAATTTCTTGATGGAGCTCTTGTACACGAATGGCGTTAGCAGGTGATGACATAAAGATTATTTACTTTTGAAAGAGTTGAAATTACAGGTTAATTTATTCAATTAACCTGTCGATGGGTTGGTTAACCTTAAGCCGAGGCTATTAAGTTTCTTCGCTCAAATTCACGAATTTTACTGGTGTAATGCTGTTCAGTCTGTTTGGTCATAACACTACGTTTGTCATCTAATAATTGACCGCTAAACTCTAAAGCAAGTTGTTTGGCTGCATTAAGCATTTGTTCAAATACAACAGAAGCTTCACCAACACTCGGCAACGTCATAAATAGACTAATTCCTTGTGTAGTAAAGCTTTCCATATTGTCGAGATCAAACGTACCAGGGTTCATAATATTCGCTAAGCTAAATGTTACTTTACCATTACCTGCATTGTCTTCATGACGGTGAAAAATATTCATATCCCCGTATTTCATGCCTAACGTTAATAAGGTTGGTAAAAGTGCTGCGCCAGACATTAGTTGGTTTTCAGGCATAACGACTGAAATAATAAGCACTTCAGGTTCAACACTCACTTTTTTACGCTTAGTTATTATCGGATCTTTTTTAACGGATGTTGGCCCCTTCTTAACTGCGTCATCAAAGTTAATCTCTATTTGATCGCGTTTGATTGGCGCCTTTTTATTCACATAAGATGAAGTTTTTACTATTGGTTTAGCTGAGGTGACCGGTGTTTGATAAAGACTTTTTTCAACTTTTTTAACGACAGGAGGCTCTTCAGCTTTTACTTGTTCAAACAATGATTGTTCTTGTGCACGTAAATCAGGTACATGATTTTCTTTATTTTGGGTCATCTTATCTAAAGAAGACATGTCGCCCAAACTAGGCTCATTATCTTCAGCACTAAATTCACGGTACGAGGTCGCTTGTTCTTCGTAATCACTAGTAGCAGGCATTGGGATTTCTTGATGTGACACTTCATCGTTAAGTGGGTTATCCACAACTCTAGGCTTGCTCACGCCATCTTGATCAAATCCTGAACCGTCAAAACCTCGATTGGGTGTATCAACATTATCAGTTTTTGACTTTGCTTTTAATTTGTATGGGTTTTTATTTTTTCTTATCGTCCAAAAACCATGAACAAATATTGCAGTGATCACTACAGCACTAATTACAATTAATGCGGTTCTGAAATTATATTCCATCGTATAACCTTTTATTATTCTACTTTCAGCTTGGTTTAGCTTTTACTTAATCTTATTATTATTCTTATTCAAGTTCAGCCATAGCAATGGCCTCATCAATATCAACTGCAACCATTCTTGATACACCCGGTTCAAACATAGTAACACCGGTTAACTGGCTTGCCATTTCCATCGCTATTTTATTATGACTAATATAAATAAACTGTACGGTTTGAGACATTTCTCGTACCAAATTACAAAAACGGCTGACATTAGCATCATCAAGGGGTGCATCTACTTCATCAAGCATACAAAATGGTGCTGGATTTAATCTAAAAATCGCGAACACTAATGATAATGCGGTCAGCGCTTTTTCGCCACCTGATAATAAGTGAATTGTACTATTTTTTTTCCCCGGCGGTCTTGCCATGATAGTAACACCCGTTTCCAGCATATCATCATCTGTTAACGCTAAATATGCACTACCGCCACCAAAGACCTTAGGAAATAAAGCTTTAAGATCACTATTAATTTTTTCAAAGGTATCTTTAAATTTATGACGACTTTCTTTATCTATTTTGGCAATGGCTAATTCTAACGTATTAATGGCTTGGGTTAAATCTTCATCTTGTTGATCAAGATATGTTTTACGTTCAAATTGTATTTGGTATTCATTTATAGCCGCTAAGTTTATTGCCCCTAAACGACTAATATCTTTTCCTAAATTTACAATGTGAGCTTGCCATACCCCTTCTTTAGCCTGTGCAGGCATAGCTGTTTGCACTGCTACTAAGTTCTGGTGCATTTCATTTAATTGCTCAAGCGCTGCATCTGCACGTAACCGATAACTTTCTGCTGTTAAGTGTACCGCGTTAACTTGTTCTTTTTTGTTATTCATTTTTTTAGTTAAATGCTGAACTTTTGACTCTGTTTCATTGATCAACGTTTGAGTGTCTGTTGTATCATGCTGAATTTTTGCAATTTTTTCATCAAGGTTCGCGACATCAATTAACCAAGTTTGTAACTTTTGCTCATCAATTTGTAAAGGAGATGCACAATCTTCAATGACTTTTTGATGCTTCAGTTGTTGCTCAGTCAATTGTTGGATACTTTCGGTAGCCCGTGCCAATGATAACTGACCTTGAGATTGCTCATGATTAGATTTTTCAATAATCAACGCTTGCTGATGCTTTTTTTGATGAAATGTTTGCGTACTTGCTTGGCTGTCTTGTATTTTTCTTTGCAAGCTTTCTTGTGCCTTACTGATATCTATAAGTTGATTAGCATCATGTTTTGGTAATTGATCTAAAACAATTTCTTGTTCCAATAACATTTTTCTATTTTTAATTAATATATCGTCAAGCGCTGTAAGTTCTTGTTGAAAAGTAACATTCTGCTTATCGCGCTGTTGCATAGCCTGTTTAGCTAACGCTATTTTTTGCTTTAAAGACTGATCTTGATGTGTAGATTGTTCGGTTGACTTTTTAAGTGTATTCGCCTGACTAATCAAGGCTTCCTTGTGATTAATTAGCTGACTTTCTTTATCATGGTTACTTTTGATATTGAGTTGTAGTTGATTGATTTTCTCTGTTGTACTAGAGATGTTATTTGTTAACTGCAACATCGCATTGATATTATCAGCGCTCCCTTTTCTCAAAAAGTACGTACTTAACCAAGTACCGTCTTGACAAATAACCGATTGATGAGCGGCAAGCGTTAAAATCATTTCTTGCGCTTGTTGGTAATCATCGGCAAGAAAAATATTATTTAAAAAGGTCGTTATAGCAGGTAGCCCGTTAACTTTCTGGGCGAGCGTTCCCCTTTTAGGAAGTACAGATGATGCGGATGCTATGGTATTTTTCTGTTCAGCAAGTACTAAAAATAAAGGCTCAATGGTTAGAACTTCTGGAAAACGTTCAACTGACTCTCCTTGTAACCAATGATGTAATACTAATTCTACACTTGCTTGCCAATCAGTTTCAACGTCCAATAATTGATAAATTGAACCTAGTATCTTGTGCCCTTGCTCAACCAGCCATTTTTTTTGCTTAAGACTCCAATCGGCTTGATCACTCTGTTGGATTATTAACTGTTTTAGAGACAAGTTTAATGCTGAAATCTCACCCTTATTTTGAGCGTGTTGCTGCGAAACATGGCTAATCTCTTGATTCAACTCAAGTTGCATCACTTCGTTATCGTTAAGTTGCTGTAACAGTTTCTCGTGCTGACTCTCTTGCATAAGTATCTGTGATTGAATATCACTTATGTTGACCTTATTTTCAGTGAGGTTTTCATCAAACAAAGACACTAATGATTGTGTTAAAGATTCCTGTCGTAGCTGTTGCTGATTAATTTTTTCAGTTAATTGAGATATTTTTTGTTTAACACTGAGTTGTTGATCATTTAAATCTTTATGTTGCAGTTGTATAGCTTGCCATTGCTGGTGCTCAATGCGCTGTTGCTCTACAAAATCATCTAGTTGTATTTGACTTTCTGTTAATTGCTGTTCTATTAATTCGAGCTCAGGTTCATGCTCTGCAATATTCAATGTGCTTGTTTGGAGATTTTTTTGTTCGGCCAACACTAATTGTTGAGCATTAATCAACTGCTGTTGTGTGACACTATTGTCGTGTTGGGCTTTTTGCTTTTGTTGTTTTAAATGTTTTATGTTTTGTTCTGCGCGTGCGATATCATTACTTAATAACAATTTTTTCTGATGAAGATCGCCACTTGATTCGCCCCCAATAGTCATTTGTTGTTTAGCATTAAACAACTCAATGCCCATTTGCTTTTGTTCCACCACCAAGGCTTCAATTTCAGTCTGGTATTTACTGACTTGTTCTTTTTGTTCGTTAGCTTGTTGATCAAATTTTTGCCACTTCAAAACGGTAAATTCAGCGCGATATTTTCGTTCTTTAGTTTTTAACGTTTTAAAACGTTTGGCCGCTTCTGCTTGTTGGTGTAACTTGTCAATTTGCAAACCTAGCTCGACACGGATATCGTTCAAGCGTTCAAGATTTTCTCTGGTATGACGAATTCTATTTTCAGTGTCTCGACGACGTTCTTTATACTTTGAAATACCAGCGGCTTCTTCAATAAAAAACCGTAATTCTTGAGGTTTAGATTCAATAAGTTTTGAAATAGTACCTTGCTCGATAATGGCATAACTGCGCGGACCAAGACCGGTGCCAAGGAAGATGTCAGTAATATCGCGTCGACGACATTTACTGCCATTTAAATAATAAGTATTTTGACTATCGCGGTTGATCACTCGTCGAATGGATACTTGATTACGGTCTGCCATATTTCCTTGAATACGACCGTCAACATTATCAAATAACAATTCAACCGATGCCTGACCTACAGGTTTACGTGTTGAGGCGCCATTAAAAATGACATCGGTCATCGCATCGCCACGTAAGTTTTTTGCAGAGCTTTCACCTAACACCCAACGAACAGCATCAATAATATTAGATTTTCCACAACCATTTGGTCCAACGATAGCAGTCATTTGTTGTTCAAATGGCACTTTGGTTGGATCTACAAACGACTTAAAACCCGCTAGTTTTATATGCTTTAAACGCATAAAATGGAGAAACCTTTTATGTTATATTCTAATTTGTCTTAACAGGAAAATTTTACCAGAGTTATCTATATTTTGTAACATGAAACATCTGTTCAATTTATGAATATATTTTATAATCACCGTTAAAACAGCGTGTAAGGATAAAAATCAATCAATGAATACAAATATTAATCAACCGTTAGCTGGCAGTGGCGCAGGTTATTTTATTAAAGGATTTGAACTGGTCAGAAAAAAAGGCATTCGTCGTTTTGTTTTGATACCGCTTTTTGTCAATTTGGTATTGTTTAGCTTCGCCTTCTATCGATTATTTTTAGAGTTAGACACTTATATGTCTATGTTAGATAACTGGGTTCCCGATTGGCTTTCTTGGTTAAGTACCTTTTTATGGCCCATCGCTTTACTCTTTTTTTTAGTGATGTTTTCATTTATTTTTAGTGCCGTAGCAAATTGGATCGCAGCTCCTTTTAATGGCTTGTTAGCAGAGAAGATGGAACTATTACTCTGTGGTAAAACTATACCTCCTGCATCAACATTGGATGTGATAAAAGACATACCTCGGGTACTCTCAAGAGAATGGTGTAAATTACGTTATTACCTGCCACGTGCTTTCGGATTTTTTATTCTTTATTGGATATTACCTGTTATAGGACAAGTGTTATGGTTTTTATTTTTAGCTTGGATGATGGCTGTTCAATATAAGGATTACCCATTTGATAATCATAAAATTAACTTTGATGAAATGCGTCAAGCCCTCAAGAAAAAACAGGGGTTAAGTTATAGTTTCGGGATAACTACCGCATTATTTTCAATGATCCCTATTGTTAATTTAGTCGTGATGCCTGTCGCTATTTGTGGAGCAACGGCACTATGGGTTGACCACTATCGTGATGATTTTGTTGACCGTTCAGGTTAATTAATTATTAATCAAATAGTTAGTAAAACTCATACAAATAGACGATAAATAAGCCTGTTATTATTTATTATTTAAACAGTGACTTAATACACATAAATCTCAGATTGTTAAAAATAACCTTGATAGTTACGTTTCAACAAACTAAATTGAGAAGAATCAGTGAAAGGATCAAACCCTATGTTTAACCACCTTGCTTCAAATACCTGCAAAAAATCAGCTTATTTAGGCCGTGCATTTTTTTTCGCTCTTACTTTGTTAAACGTCAACTTAGCCGTTGCAGATGAAAAAGCAATCGTCAGAATTCCAACCATGAGTGATGCGCGTATTTTTGCCGAATTTAGAGATAAAACTCCAGCCGTGGTTAACTACTTTTCAAAAAGTATGGAAGAAGATATCATTTCATTCTATCAAAAAGAATACGGTCAACCGTTAGGGCAAGAGAGAAAACGTGGCCGCTTAACATTAAATTTCAAGAAAGATATGCAGAATATTCGTGTGGTTATTTCACATCAAAATAATATGAGACAAGTCGATGTGATTGTTGAGAGTAGTGCGAGTAAATAACAAGAAAACAGCAGGATAAATTGAGATAAAAAAACGCCACCCTAACAAACTTTAGCGTGGCGTTTTTATTTTAAATTCAAAGTTACTAATGTAGATTATTTACCTTTCAAAACACCATCAATAGTACCTTGAGCTAAGCCGTGATAACCCGGACGTGCTTTTTCGTAAACTTCAAGTGCCCAAGCTTTTCCTGCTGGTGTTTCAGCTAGCGCTTTATATAACGGCACAATTAGCTTACGACGACCAATCGAAATCAAGTATTTTGACATGGCTGGGTAAACCGTATCGTAACCAGTTCTTAATGCTAATAAATACCATGCATGAGCAATTTCAGCATTGGTACTCTCGGTTAAATTAAAAGCGTTATCAAGTGCGTTCATTCGCTCAGTAGGTAATGTGACTGGCAAGTTATTAATAAAGTGCAACCATTCATGAAGTGTCCATGTTTTAGTCGGTAATTTAGCTAACGTTATTTCATCGCCAACCAAACGACTAATGAGACCATCGATAGTCGTAAATGCACTTGATGTTGGCTTAGGCGCATAACTTGGCAAACCTTGCTCATATATCCATTCATTTACTTCTTTATCACTTACAATATTGGGGTACTTATGGGTAAGGTTCTTTTTTAAATAAATAACAAAATTAGCGGTTCCTAAGCTTTCAAAAGCATGACTATTAAAATAATCAAGAATAAATGAGTCAAATTTATCCCGACCAAACTTAGCTTCTAAGAACATTAAAAATAATTGACCTTTAACATAAGGAACGCCAGAAAATGCATCATCAGGATCTCGCCCTTTCAAGTCTATGTAAAGTTGAGTGTCTCCCGGTGGTAACTCTGCAATTTCATAGTTTAAATCTTGTGCGCCAAGCGCTTGTTCCATCACCGCTCTGTCTTCACCAAATACGGCTTCCATAATGCGGTTTTCAACATAACTGGTAAAACCTTCGTTTAACCATAAATCGCGCCAGCTTTCATTCGTGACTAAGTTGCCAGACCAAGAGTGAGCAAGTTCATGAGCAATTAAGTTAACTAAACTTTTATCACCGGCAATAATGGTTGGTGTAATAAAAGACAAACGTGGATTTTCCATACCGCCAAAAGGGAAACTAGGCGGTAAAATGAGTAAATCATAACGACCCCAACGATAAGGACCAAAGATTTTTTCTGACTCATCAATCATCGCTTGTGTATCGTCAAACTCAGCAACTGCTGCATCTAAAATACTCGCTTCAGCATAAATACCGGTTTGTTTACTCATTGACTTAAATTGCAGGTCACCTACGCTTATCGCAATTAAATACGGAGGAATAGCTTGAGGCATGCTAAAGAAATAATCACCATCACGTGCAGTATCAGGTTCATTGTTTGCGCTCATAACTGCTAATAGATTATCAGGCGTAGTAATACGTGCAGTATAAGTTACACGTACACTTGGCGTGTCTTGTACGGGGATCCAAGAACGCGCATGAATCGCTTGATTTTGACTAAAGAGAAAAGGATGTTTTTTGCCGGCCGTTTGTTCCGGTGATAACCACTGTAAACCTGAGGCTTTTTCAGTAGATTGATAATAAATACGAACCTTCTGTGCTTTAAACGTATTGTTAATGGTGAGTTTTGAACCTAAAACACTGTCACGTTCAGCAATATCAAAACTTACACCACGCCATTGCCCTGATTTGGTTTGTGCCATAATACGATGGATAATCAAGTCACGCGTATCAAGAATAATAGGTTGTGACGTTTTGCTTAACCAGTTTAACGATAATTCAGCAAAGCCGACAAGTGACTTTTCATCAAAATTAACGGCTAGGTCTAAATAAATATGGGTTGTTTTTACTTGGTCGTAATTAGCATAAGTATATGCATCATTAGTTTTTGCCAAACTGGTAAAGCTTGATAAAACCAACAAAGCGAATAAAGAGTTAAACAATGGTCGCATTTTGGAAGATCCAATAAAAAAATAGGCTGGTAGATTAAGATAACCTACCAGCCTATTCAACTGATTATTTATAAAAGATTTGTTTTAACAGTAAATTGGCCTTTACGGTTTTTCCATTCTGATCACTACACGTCTGTTTTGTGCACGCCCCAAAATGGTACTATTTGATGCAATATGACGTTTTTCACCATATCCTTTTGCTTCAATTCTGCTTGGGTCAATACCATTATTAACGAAATGTTCACGAATGGTTTTGGCGCGACGTTCTGAAACCTTTCGGTTAATCTCTCGCCCAGCATAACTATCGGTATAGCCATCAATGAGGACTAATTCTAAATCTTGATCTAACGAGAGGTATTCTGCAATCATCGACAAACGTTTTTTAGACGATTTAGTTAAGCTGTCACCACCAAATTGATAATTCAAAACAGTGTAAGAAATATCATCAAAATTATAATTAAGTAAATTACCAACACAGCCAATGAATTCTTGGTAAGCACGGTTAAATTTTGCTGTAGATATTCCTACTGAAATGAGTTCATTATCACTATACCAATCGTTATAGTAAAAAGTTGGGTTCATCCCCTGTTCTAATTCATTCAGCATATTCCAGGCAACCTTTTTTGGTAACGTTGGCGTAAACTGTTTATGAAGTTTCATATCAGCGATAGTTCGTCCACTTTTGCCAGGTCGCCAATTAGGGGCAACAGAACGAACTTCAGCTAAAGAATAGGTATCAGGTAAACGCATCATGTCGAGCTCAAATTCCATATTCATTTTACGGCTTGCCGTACTATAGAATTTTGCTTCACCATAATTCGGTATTTGATGTGATAACGTACACTGTAATCGCGAATTATTTGTTAGCTGCCAATTCGAATGTTCTAAATCAGCACCATACTGTCGAATACCAGCATTAGCTTGGCTTGCAAATACGCATAATAATATTGAGATGATAGTTGTTTTCATAAAATATTTATCTTTTTATCCTGCCACGTATCTGTTATCGACAATGTATTTTATAACTTTAGCAGTTATCAGTAACTTTTTCATAATTTTAAAGACTCATCAATACGTTCGCATAGTGTTTCCATTTTATTTCTGCGATAATTTACTTCTTGTAATTGAAAACTAACTTAAAAAAGATGTAACCATGAGTAAAAGCCCTCAAGATAAAAATAATAATTCAGATGATAAAAATACTAAAAGTGCTTTTGCCCAACGCTTTAGAGGTTATTTCCCTGTCGTTGTCGATGTTGAAACTGCCGGTTTTAATGCGCAAACAGACGCATTATTAGAAATAGCCGCTACAACGTTATCGCTTGATGAAAGCACCGGACAATTCTCCCTTGATGAAACCATTCATTTTAATGTTGATCCATTTGAAGGTGCGAATTTAGAAAAAGCCGCATTAGAGTTTACAGGTATTGATCCAACTAACCCGTTACGTGGGGCTGTTGATGAATACACAGCATTAACAGAGATCTTTAAATTAATTCGTAAAAAAATGAAAGTTGCGGGTTGCCAACGTGCCGTGATGGTTGCCCATAATGCTTCGTTTGATTTGGGTTTTGTTAATGCAGCTACCGAACGTTGTTCAATAAAACGCTCTCCATTTCATCCTTTTGTCAGTTTTGACACTACAACACTGTCTGGCTTAGCACTGGGACAGACAGTGCTGGCTAAAGCATGCTTGGCTGCGGGGCTAGAATTCAATAATAACGAAGCTCATTCAGCACTTTACGATACTGAAAAAACAGCTGAGCTTTTTTGTTTTATTGTCAATAAATGGCAAAAAATGGGTGGGTGGCCCTTGGCTATAGATGATGAAAGCCAGTTAAACGCCGAACTTTCTGATAATAATTAAAAGTGCTTAGCCGAACTCGTACGATTATTGTGGCGACATAATAAATTTCTAACCGCTAAAACAATCAAGGTAAATGCGCAAAATTGAAATAGCGCATTTTTTGTGATCATTATGGTAAAAACGCCAACGGCGCTATAAATGTAAGGTAAATATTCATAAAGCAGCTCAGGTATTTTATTTTTAATCCCGAATTGTTTTTGCTTATCGAGTCTTCTGTTCGCGGACCGCGACACGAGTGTAATACAACCTGCACTATAGAATAAGCTTGCTGAAAACATTATCGGCCATGTCATTTCAAAAGTGAGTAAATAACCGCTAAGAATAAAGTAAGCGTAGGGTAAATTCTCATAAACAACCTTAGGTAAAAACAAATCAATTCCAACAATCAACAAGATAATCAGTTAAGTGTAGATTGAATTTCATTTTTTTCAGTCTTTCTAGTCATTTAACTTTTAGTTATTTAGCCACTATTGAATAAATATACCGTTTATCCTGAACATCGTCACTCTTTCACATCCATGTGATCATGACATTGCCTGCATGGATGCAGGTCTGTCTCTTGATCACAAGTGTTTGGTCTGTTGAATTGATATTAACAGTTCAGCAGACTCAATCATCTCAGCTAATTT
>JABSOZ010000006.1:288604-321130 GCA_013215295.1 Colwellia sp. | reverse complement strand
AAAAGTTTTTATCTAATGGATTTCTACTTTTGTAATAAAGGTTGTATTGTTTCGGAGCGCACAATACCATTTAGCCTAACGCTACGCTAGTTGTGTGATAAAAATATTATTATTTGTTTATTATGCTAATTGTATAGAATAAAGCACAGGCATAATCTTTCGGAAATATGTATAAAGAATCAGCGCTGATGACTGTCTATTGAGGTTGTAAGGGTTAATAAAGTTAGTGACTGAAAGCAAAATTGGTGACATTACTTATGTTTTCAACAGAACATGCCATTCGTTGTCTGGGCATGCCAGCTTCCATAAACACGGCGCCGGCACTGATAAAGTTAAACTTTCTAAAATATTCTACATCATCAAGAGGGCTGTAAATGAACACCTCGTCAAGTTTAAGATCTTTCGCGATAGCGAGTAATCCTTTCATAACGTCTCTGTCTATATTTCTCTTTCGAAAAGACATCAATACCGCAATACGAGATATTTCGCCGGTAGATAAAATTCGGCCCGTCGCAACGGGCTCTTGCGTAATATCGTCACAGACCAATACATGAAATGCATATTGGTCTTTACGATCAAACTCTATTTTTCGTGGAATACGCCATTCGCAAATAAAAACCTTTTCACGAACATCTCTTAATAAAAAGGATGCTTGTTCCCATTTTACTCTACTGACGCTAAACGACATTATCAACTTCCACTAATTTCTATTCTACGTACCAAAAGCCCATATTTAAAACATTAGTTAACAATTGTTCATTTTTCAAACAAGTTATTAAACTTTTTACCTGTTTTGTGGTCAACGTATGCGGCTTTGTTAAGTAAGTGGCTAATTCTATTGTTTCTTTATCAATTAAAAAACTTTCGCCATTTATATATAAAAAACTTGCCTGTTGCGCCTTATTTTCAATAATTAAGCTTTTAATGCCTGAAACAGGCACAATAGTATTTTCAGCTTCCGCCAATATATCGCTAAATTTTTCGCTAGTTATGGAGGATACGGGCATTAATATCTCTAAAGCATGATGATTTTGGGTCAGGTATTTACCAATAAAGGGGCTGAATAAACTATCGTCTTCTAGCTGCTTTTGCATAAAAGATTTAAGTTTTGCAATATCGGTTTGTTCCAGTAGCTGAGGTTGTGTCGTTAACGTTCTTTCTTTATCTGGGAAACGCTGTTCACCTAAATCTTCATCAATGAGTTTATCAGCAAAGCTTGACCACAATTCTTGATTATTCGGCGCTTGAAAGCCAATAGAGAAGTTAATGGAGTTTTCTATTGATACTCCATTATGCGGATGATTCGGCGGGATATAAAGTAAATCACCAGCTTCTGTTATTTCGTCAATAACAGGCACAAATTCTGATATTTGCTTTAAGTCAGGGTGAGGTAATAATTGTTTGAGTGAGCTATCTGGAGCACCTACTTGCCAGCGACGCTTTCCTTCACCTTGTATAATAAAAACATCGTATTGATCTAAATGAGCACCAACACCACCGTTAGGTGTTGAAAAACTGACCATAACATCGTCAATACGCCATTGAGGTATAAAATCAACGGCGGTTAATAGTGCTTGGGTATCACGAGACCAATTATTTACTGCTTGAACTAATAAGGTCCAATTTGTTTCACCATACTTTTCGAACGACTCAAACGGGCCTTGCTCTACTTGCCATTGATTATTTTGATTGGCAATAATACGCGATTCAATTTCGCTTTCCATGGCTAAACCAGCAAGTTCATTAGCATCGATAGGATCGGTAAAGTCTTTAAAAGCGCCTTTGATCAATAAAGGTTTTTTTTGCCAATACTCTTTTAGAAATTGTTCAGGCGTTAGTTCGCCCCATTGAATCTGTTGCATAAGTGGTGAACCATCTATTAATGTTGATATTGATTTGAAATCGTCACTCATTGCCATCCATGGCATCGTGACATTGCCTACAAGGATCTAGGTACTAATGATTTGTCTGGAACATAAATCATGACCGTTCATCCTGAACATAAAAAGGGGAGCCAGTTGGATCCCCTTTTATGTTTTTTAACTTCTTAGAAATTAGTCTAATTCGTTAATAAATTCTACTGCGCGGCCAATGTAGCTCGCTGGTGTCATTTCACATAACTGTGCTTTAGCTGCATCAGGTAGCTCAAGTGTCATAATGAAAGCACGCATAGAGTCGCCGTTTATACGTTTACCACGAGTTAATTCTTTTAATTTCTCGTATGGTTTTTCAATGCCGTAACGACGCATAACTGTTTGAACAGGCTCTGCTAAAACTTCCCAGTTACTGTCTAATTCAGCGGCTAGGTTTGCTTCATTTACTTGCAACTTGCTGATACCTTTTAAGGTTGCTCCATAAGCTATCAATGCATGGGCAAAACCAACACCTAAGTTACGTAAAACAGTCGAGTCTGTTAAGTCACGCTGCCAGCGAGAAATGGGTAACTTCTGTGCTAAGTGAGTAAATAATGCGTTAGCAATACCTAAGTTACCTTCAGAGTTTTCAAAATCAATAGGGTTAACTTTATGTGGCATTGTTGATGAACCAATTTCGCCAGCAATAGTCTTTTGCTTAAAGTGGCCCATAGCAATATAACCCCATATATCACGATCAAAATCGATCAGTATGGTGTTAAAACGTGCTATTGCGTCAAATAACTCAGCAATATAGTCATGTGGTTCAATTTGTGTAGTAAAAGGGTTAAAGGATAAACCTAATGAAGTGACAAATTCATTAGCAAACTCATGCCAATTAACTTCAGGGTAAGCTGATAAGTGAGCATTGTAGTTACCCACCGCGCCATTAATCTTACCTAATAATTCTACATCAGCTATTTGAGCACGTTGACGTTTTAGGCGAATATAAACGTTCGCCATTTCTTTACCTAAGGTACTAGGTGAAGCAGGTTGACCATGGGTACGACACATCATTGGAATTGTTTTATATTCAATAGCCAATGCTTTAATTGCCGCTAAAATTTTATCCATTTCTGGTAATAAAACATCAGTACGGCAATCATTCAACATTAAACCGTGTGAAAGGTTGTTAATGTCTTCTGAAGTACAAGCAAAGTGAATAAATTCAGTTACTGCGTTTAATTCAACGTTATTGCTAATTTTCTCTTTTAAGAAATATTCAACCGCTTTTACATCGTGATTAGTGGTTGCTTCAATATTTTTAATGCTCTGCGCATCTTCTTCACTAAAGTTGTCAACAATTGCATTTAATGCTGCTGTTGCATCAGCACTAAAAGCTGGAACCTCAGCGATTGCAGCCGTTGCTGCCAGTTTTTGTAACCAACGAACTTCCACGGTAACACGGTATTTTATTAAACCAAATTCACTGAATATCGGGCGTAATGACTTAACTTTGCTGCCATAACGACCATCTACTGGAGATATTGCACTTAATGCTGAAAGTTCCATAGGGTTTTCCTAATGTTAAAGTAAGGTTAAAAACTAATTTTTGAATTTTTTAACAAGTTCTAAGTAGTTGCTCGGCACATTCAACAACTTTTGAACGTGAAAATAAAATACTGCGGCGATTTCCGCCCACTTGTCGCCATAGTACACTTGAACGAATGCCGGCCAATAAAAGTGCACGTATTCTATGTTGATTGACTGTTTGTTTTAATATCGCTGGTTCGCCTGCTACTTGAATTGGCGTGCCTAAAGGGCTAATTAAATCGCTATAAATTGATGCTAAACTTGAAATAAGTGTATCGCTGGTGATCTCGTAATGGGCTAACTGACGCTGGCTTTGTGTGATACGGTCGCCGAGTGCATTCATTTTATCACTGCGCTTACTTAACCGTCGTTCTAAACCGAGTAAACTTACGACATAACGGGTAATTTCAGGGTCTTTGTTTGTTGATTTATTACCTAAATGGTTGACCAATGTTGTCAATCCCATTTTTAAATGGCTAATTTCACCACCGTAAACTTCCATAGTGTTCTCAGGAGAAGTGATCATGACACTATTGAGTAATAACGCTAGCTCATCTTCATCAATTTGCCCACTGCGTGATATTTTCTGTACCCAATAAGCGACTTGGCAAACAGCCGCTAGTGTTAAGGTTTGTTCATTTATGCTGTTCATAATTTTTACTGCTTATATATTACTACGTATATTTTTAAGGCAATCGCTTAACGAATAAGGCTATTGATGATACCGCCGCCCAGACAAAGATTATCCAGATAGAAAACCACTGATTGTCCTGGCGTTACTGAACTTTGAGCTTCATCAAACATCACTAAATATTCACCGTCGCTCATTGGTGATAAATGACAAGGTACATCGTCTTGGCGATAGCGAGTTTTCACGGTACATTTTATCGGGCCATTAAGAGGCTTACGATTAACAATATGTAACTGATTGCCAATTAAGCCTTTAGAAAATAGGCGAGGGTGATTATGTCCTTGACCGACAATTAAGACATTTCGTAATAAGTCTTTTTCTACTACATACCAAGGTTCTTCACCGGCATTGGCTAAACCACCAATGCGAAGACCTTTACGTTGGCCAAGTGTGTGGTACATCAAACCGTCGTGGTCACCAATTACTTCACCTTCAGCAGATTCTATTTTTCCCGGCTGTGCAGGTAAATATTGGCCAAGGAAGTCTTTAAATTTTCGTTCACCGATAAAACAAATGCCGGTGCTGTCTTTTTTGTTATGAGTAACTAAATCTGCTTGCTCTGCAATAGCGCGTACTGCAGGCTTTTCGATATTACCCACAGGAAATAAAGTACGGCCAACTTGTACATCACTTAGCGTATATAAAAAGTAGCTTTGATCTTTATTGCTATCTAAACCGCGTAACATTGCCCATTGACCATCGATAAATTCACGCTGAACATAATGACCGGTCGCAATGTAATCTGCGCCCAAGTCTTCACAAGCAAACTCTAAAAAGGCTTTAAACTTGATTTCTTTGTTACACATGATATCGGGATTAGGCGTTCGTCCAGCTTTATATTCTGCTAAAAAGTATTCGAAAACATTATCCCAATACTCAGTTGCAAAATTGATAGTGTGTAGCTTAATACCTAACTTGTCACAAACAAGTTGTGCATCTTCTAAATCTTGCGATGCAGCACAGTATTCATCAGTATCGTCTTCTTCCCAGTTTTTCATGAACAAGCCTTCAACTTGATAACCTTGTTCAATCAATAAATGTGCAGAAACAGAGGAGTCAACACCGCCAGACATACCAACAATAACTTTGGTGTCGCGTGGTGCTTTGCTTTTAGGCGCAGAAATTTGGTTTTCAGCGCTCGATGATATTTGTGATGACATTAAAACTACAAATCTAAGGAAAATGGCGCAAAATTATATCATGTCAACAATTAGCGGCATAGATTAAAGATTAGATTTTAATGAAGATAATGGAATTTTATTACCTGTTTGCTGAATGGTTAAGTAATCTTCAATACATTCTAAAACCATCGCGCTACGCAATTGTGATGATTTTTCTTTTATTTCTTCTAAGGTTAGCCAATGTGTATCAATTATTTCGTCATCTTGCGGCTTACTTTGTAGATAGTCATCAAGTTCGATAACAAAACAAAAACGGAGGAAAAAAAGATTTAGATCTGGGCGGTGAAAATAGTAAATACCAGAAACATAATCGGGACTAAGCACTAAACCTGTCTCTTCAAGTACTTCACGTTCAATCGCGGCAATTAAATTTTCGTTAATTTCTAAATGTCCAGCAGGCTGATTAAAGACATTTTTGCCGTTTTCAATTTCTTCAACCAGTAAAAATTTATTTTGATGAACAATAACCGCAGCAACGGTGGCATTAGGTTTAAATTGATCATCGCCATGGTCTCTGTTTATGGCATTAACATTTATGTTATTAACGGTTACCGACATGGTGTTATTCGCCTTTTAATTGCTGGTAATGACCATTGTCAATGCCATCGAGATTGTACTTACCTATACTATAACGAACTAGCCTTAATGTAGGAAAGCCAATAGCGGCGGTCATTCTACGGACTTGGCGGTTTCTTCCTTCATTAATGGTAATACTTAACCAAGTAGTTGGAATGCTCGCGCGTTCGCGAATGGGCGGATTACGTGGCCAAAGTTCAGGCTCGTTCATAACTTTCACTTTAGCAGGAAGCGTTAGACCATCTTTTAATTCAACACCGTCACAAAGTTTTTTTAAGTCAATGCTTTGCGGTGCACCTTCAACTTGCACCCAATAAGTTTTTTCAGTTTTTTCTTTTGGGTTAGCCAACTTATGCTGTAATTTTCCGTCGTTGGTTAATAATAATAACCCTTCACTGTCTCTATCTAAACGACCTGCCGCATAAACGTCTTTTACTGAGATGAAATCTTTCAATGTTTGACGTTGTAGGTCGTCGGTAAACTGCGAAAGTACATCAAAAGGTTTATTAAAAAGCACCAAAACACGATCGGCTGGAGCAGGGCGAGGCTTGGTTTCTTTTATCGCACGGTTTTTCGAGCCTCGGCGATTTGTTGAGTTTGACGATTTTGTGCTTTTATTTCGTTTTGCTCTTTTTTCGTCTTGAGTGAGGTTAGTCACAAGCTATCCTTTTGAAATAATTCGGTAAGGCGGTAAAGAGTCAAGCAACTGCTGACCGTAACGCTTGGTGATTAAACGTTTGTCCATTAGCGTAATAATACCAGTATCTTTCTCATTTCTCAGTAAACGACCGGTAGATTGAATAAGCTTTTTAGATGTTTCTGGTACTGAAATCGACATAAAGGGGTTACCGCCTTTAGTGGTAATATATTCGGCCTGCGCTTCTTCAACCGGTGATGTAGGTACTGAAAAAGGTAGTTTAGTGATGATCAAGTTGGTTAAGTACTTACCCGGTAAATCTAACCCTTCAGAAAAACTTTGTGTACCAAAAATGATACTGGCTTTATCTTCGTCACAGCGTTTTTTATGCGTTTCAATAATATGTTGACGTGATTGTTCACCTTGTACTTCAATCTCCATTTTGTGCTGCTCTCGCAATGCTTTGGCAACTTGCTCCATTTGCCAGTAAGATGAAAACAGCACTAAACAGGCTTTTTCTTGTTTAATTAACGCCGGTAACTCAGTAATTAATTCATCAGTGAATTGTGGACTACTCGGCTCATTTTTCATTTTGGCGATAACAAGTTGAGCATTATTTTGATAATCAAACGGGGAGTCTACTTTTTGGTATTGCGTGCCGTCATTGGTTTGTAAACCCACTTGACGACGAAAATGGTCAAAAGAATTGAGTGCTAAAATGGTGGCTGAGCATAAAACAGCACCTTCACATTTCGACCATAAAATATCTTCTAAGGTAAAACCTACTTCAATGGGGGATGCAGACAATAAAAAGTCACTACGCTTTCCGGTTAGTTTCTCTAACCACCTTGCCATGGGCGCGCCTTTTTCACTGTCAGTTTTAGCGTACATTTTCCACAGTGCATTAAAATTCTCAAGACGTTGGATCATAAAGCCGGCTTCAGCCAACAGCGGCTCTGCTAGAAACATTTTGCTTTCACCGTCTTTTACTGACTCCATCAGTAAATTGTAAAGCTTGTTGCAATGAGCCAAACATTTCTTACTGAGCTCTGCTAAATCTTCCGCCCAATTTTTTAAGGTCTGCGGAATAATGCCATTTTCAAAGCGATATTGAGCCGCGTCATCGTCACGTGAAAAACGGTTTTTTTCTTTTAAGTTATTATTGAAATACAAGGCCTGATTGTTTTCTATAAAGTTGGCGACTTTTTGCATTTCCATTAATAATTCTTGGCAATCGTCACCGAGCTTTAAGGAGGGCGAAATTGCGGAATTCGATTTTATCAATTTCGCCATTTTATCGCCGGTTTCTTTTAGCTTAGTCAGCCAGTCAATAGCCCCTTTAATCGTGACACTCGCACTTGAATGATCTCGCGCTACCTTAGGTAAATGATGAGCTTCATCGATGATATAAAAAGTGTCTTCAGGAGAGGGTAAAATAACGCCACCGCCAAGCTCCAAGTCAGCAAGTAGTAAACTATGGTTGATAACCAAAACATCGGCGGCGTCCATAGTTTCGCGTGCTTTATGAAAGGGACAATGCGTGTGCTCGGCTAAATGTTTTAAACAACTGTGTTTGTCGCATTGGATCTGTTGCCATAAATGATGTGGGATAGGGTCTGTCCAAGAATCAAGATCCCCTTGCCATTTATTATCATTTAGCGCTTTATGCAAATGGTGCAACAGTTTTATATCCATAGCATTGGGCTTTTGTGCAAAGGTAAAACCCGCTTGCGGTGAATCATCATTGCTAACCGCAAGTGCTAATTTCTGTCGGCAAACATAACGCTGTCGACCTTTAACTAGGGTAAAATTAAAGTCTAAGCCTGAATGCTTTTTTAGAAAGGGTAGGTCTTTGTCAACCAACTGCTCTTGCAAAGCAACGGTTGCAGTAGATATACAGACTTTCTTGGAACGTGATACCGCTAATGGAATGGCACCTAATGAATAGGCTAAAGATTTCCCCGTTCCGGTACCTGCTTCTATAATAATAATCTTTCGGGCTTTGTCGTATTCACCTGCTAATGTTTTAGCGATTTCGGCAATCAAAAAAGTTTGTTGTTTTCTCGGATGAAAGTTTTCTAGGTTTTCACCAATGGTTTTATACGAAGTACGGATCACTTCTTTGATTTTATCACTTAGCATGCTGGTAGCCATTTATGGTTCATTTGTTTATATACTCATTCGTTCTCGACTTGCTGAATCCTGTATCTTCAAGTGGAATGAGTATATACTGCTGTATATATTAACAGTTTATCGTTATCCGCCACGAATTAAAATATTTAATGTCACTTACTGCTGAAAAATTAACGTCTAACTCGAATTATGGCTTTTTATTAACGCGTCAAGCCTATGATACCAAACAAGGAATTGAATTATCTTTGTGGGTAAAAACCTTAGAAGGCGCCGTTAATGTTATCGTACGCCAGCAACAGGCTTTATTTTTTGTTGAGCAAACTCAGCAAGAACAAGCGCAAACATTATTAGCAGCACAAAGAATAGCCACAGCTAAAGTTAACCCGCTCGCCCTAAAAACGTTTAATCAGCAAGTGGTCAGTGGTTTTTATTTTTCAACAATGCGTGACTTTTATCGTGCGCGTGATGTATTAAAGCAGCATGACATTAAATGTTATGAAGACGATTTTCGCCCCGATGAACGTTTTCTGATGGAGCGTTTTATTACCTCGGGCATTGAATTTATCACGCAAATGCCCGCTCAAACGCTATCTAAAAACATCAAACAAGCTAGTCAAAGTAACTTTCCTGTTTTCCATAGTGATAAGTGCCGAGCAACGGATAAATCTCAGTTACTTGATGATATTATTTTAACCATGGTATCGCTTGATATTGAGTGTTCTATGGCAGGAGAACTTTATTCTATCGGCTTACAATCTCATAAAATGTCTGATGGAAAACCGATAAAGTGTATTTTGATGATCGGCGATCAAAATAAGCCTTCAGCAAAAGCCAATAACTCTAAACTTAACGCAAAAGAAGCCGCAGAGATTACTGAACATATTGTTTGGCTTGAAAATGAAAAACAGCTTTTACTTGCGCTAATACAATGGATAAAACAGCACGACCCCGATATTCTTATTGGCTGGAACGTGATTAACTTTGACTTTAATCTTTTACAAAAACGTTGCGATCTTCACAATGTTGTTTTTAACATTGGCCGTAATGATAAAGCACCACGTTGGCGAACACAGTCTGCGGGTGGAACCCAAAATGAACGAAAATTTATTGATATTGCTGGCAGAGTGGTACTCGACGGTATCGATTTATTAAAAAACGCCACCTATAGCTTCGCTAGTTTCTCCCTAGACTTTGTCGCCAATGCATTATTAGGCAAAGGTAAAAAAGTCGATGATGTTGAAAATAGAATACAAGAAATAAACGACAACTTTCATCATGACAAACTCGCGCTTGCCGCTTATAACCTTGAAGATTGTCGTTTAGTTACGCTGATTTTTGAACAGACCTTATTACTTGAATTCACTCGTCTACGCGCCAAATTAACCGGCTTATCAATAGATCGCATTGGCGGCTCAGTTGCTGCATTCACCAATTTGTATTTACCTAAACTTCATCGCAGTGGTTATGTTGCGCCAAATATGGGCGATGGCTTGCAAGGGTTAGTTTCTCCTGGCGGTTATGTGATGGACTCAATTCCTGGTTTATATAAAAACGTATTGGTACTCGATTTTAAAAGTCTGTACCCGTCCATCATTCGTAGTTTTAATATTGACCCTATGGGGTTAATTGAAGGACTAAAATCACCAGAAAACAGTATTAAAGGCTTCGATGGCGCCTACTTTTCAAGAGATAAGCACTTTTTACCTGATATTATCAACGACCTTTGGTTAGAACGTGACATTGCTAAAAAAGATAAAAATGCGGCATTGTCACAAGCAATAAAAATTATCATGAATTCATTTTATGGTGTTTTAGGTTCAACGGGTTGTCGGTTCTTTGATCCGCGTTTATCAGGCTCTATTACCAAACGTAGCCATGAATTATTAAAGACTACTTCACAGTGGCTTGAAAATGATGGTTATCAAGTGATTTATGGCGATACCGATTCAATTTTTGTCCATGTTGATGAAGATAAAACGCCGGAGCAATGCCAAACTCTAGGTAAAGTTTTACAAGATAAAATTAATGTCAGGTGGCAAGCAACACTTAAGGAAGAGTTTGCCATAGAAAGCGAATTAGAAATTGAGTTTGAAACCCATTTTAGTAAATTTTTAATGCCGACAATACGCGGACAAGAAGTCGTTAAGGAACAAAGTAAAATAGGCACTAAGAAACGTTATGCGGGTGTTGTCAACGGAAAGCTACTATTCAAAGGCTTAGAAACGGTGAGAAGTGATTGGACTGAGCTGAGTAAAGTGTTTCAACAAGAACTTTACCGGCTAATATTCAACGAAGAACCCGTAGAAGAATATATTAAAAATATAGTCGATGAATTAAAGCAAGGGCTTCACGATGACAAGCTAATATATAAGAAAAAAATAAGACGAAGCTTGCCTGATTACGTAAATACTCCGCCACATGTTAAAGCGGCTTTAATTGCCAACAGTAGGCTCAAAGAAGAGGGCAAAGAGCCCAAGTATACTAACAGAAGGACCATTAGGTATGTCATTACTCTTGATGGTGTACAGCCTTTAGAATACAACGAGAGCAAGCTTGATTATGACTTTTATGTTGAGAAACAAATAAAACCGATTGCGAATGATATATTACCTTTTATAGGTCAAGATTTTGATGAAATTACCAGTAATCAAATGGGGTTGTTTTAATGTCCTGCAACAGATTTTATCTGCCTAATGTATAATCTAAGTCACTCAACACTATCTCAGGTAATGTGTGGTTTAAAATAGTTTTGTATTCGTCTTCATGAGAGTAAATGATGTCTGTATTCGTTGTTATTGTGCTGTACTTAAACATGAAGTCATCACCATAGCGGTATAAGTATGAAAGCTCTTTAGCAATAGTTTCTTGTCCAACGGTATAATAAAGTGTGTCCATAGCACCGGAGTCGTTTTGGTGACTAGCGCTTACAACTTTGATACCTGTTTTTTGGTATGAATCATCGGTAGCTACCTTCACATTAGTCAGTGCGTTGCATGTGTTAATTGAAAAGTCGTACTGAGTTGACTCATTATTTTCACTTGATGTAACCTGAGTATCATCGTAACAATTAGCTATTGGAATAGGTTCGTTGTTTGACGAGTTGTCGCTATTACAGGCTGATATTAATAGGGCTACTGATACGGTAGTCATTATCTTCTTCATTTTCATTCCCCCTCCAAAGGGATAGTTTGATCGTGTTTATTGCTTCATATTTGATTTGATGGGGTAATTCTACGTTCAATGGGGCGTTACAATATAGCCAGTAAATGTTATGAAATGTACTCGCTTCTTCTGTTGCTAGAGATAACGCGACGTATTGATAATTGGCAGATACAATTGGAACAGACATAAGAAGCATAAACCTTTATTTATAGATATTGATGTAAAACGATTATCTAATCAGCATAGATAGCGTTCATTTATCGCGCTTTTATAATGAATATAAATAAAATGGCAGTGAGGAAACTAACAGAGGAATCACTCATTGGGGATCAAATTCATTTGTTGTCATAAATATTGTTCATGCGCTTGGTCAATTATATAAAAGGATAAAATTTTTAAAATAAATCGTGCATCATGTCCTTAAAGATCATAAAGTAACTTTATTATTTTAGCTATGTAGATGGCTAAATGGTTTTGGGCTTTAGGATAAAATGTCATGATCAACGATACAAAAATTGTTAATGCTGGACGAAAATCAAAATGGACACGTGGTGTTGTCAATCCTCCGGTAGAACGTGCTTCAACTGTCGTATTCGATACAGTTAAAGAGATGAATCACGCAACCCTTAATCGTGCTAATCAAGTGCTATTTTACGGTCGTAGAGGAACATCAACCTCATTTGCTTTCGCTGATGCAATGACAGATATTGAAGGTGGAGCAGGGTGTGCTATTTATCCATCAGGCACAGCAGCAATCACCAACGCTATTATATCTTTTGTAAAAACCGGCGACCATATCTTGATGGTCGATACCGCTTATGAACCTACCCGCGATTTCTGCGATAAAATTCTGGTGAACATTGGCGTTGAAACGACTTATTACGATCCCACTATTGGTAAAGGTATTGAAGCGTTGATTAAAGGTAATACGCGTATTATCTTTTTAGAATCTCCAGGCTCAATAACCATGGAAGTACAAGATGTTCCCGGTATTGCTGAAGTTGCTCATAAGCATGGCTGTATTGTTATGTTAGATAACACATGGTCAGCCGGAGTGAATTTCCAGCCTTTTGATTTTGGTGTCGATATTTCTATTCAAGCTGCGACAAAATATATTGTTGGTCATTCTGATGTAATGTTGGGAACAGCAACAGCAACTGAAGAATATTGGCCGCAGCTACGTGAAAATAGTTACTTAATGGGACAATGTACATCACCAGACGATTTGTATTTGGCTATGCGTGGCATACGCACTTTAGGTGTTCGCTTAAAGCAACATCAATCGAGTGCGTTGAAAATAGCCAATTGGTTGGCAACACGTGAAGAAGTTGACGTAATTCTTCATCCTGCGTTTGAATCGTGTCCAGGTCATGAATTTTTTCAACGTGATTTTACCGGTTCCAATGGTTTATTTTCTTTTGTGCTAACGCGAGGCGATAAGCAATCATTAAATGCCTTACTTGACGGTATGGAACATTTTAAAATGGGCTATTCGTGGGGCGGTTTTGAAAGTTTAATTCTAGGTAATACTAATGTTGGACGTTTACGCACCGCGACACAATGGAATTATGAATATCCGTTGATCCGTTTACACGTCGGCTTGGAAGATGTTGATGAATTAATTGCTGATTTAGCGAAAGGTTTCGATAGATTAAATGAATCCTTGGCTAATAATAGTTAGAAATAGCTTTTATCTATTCTCAAATTCAACGTGTTGGAGTTAGCATTATATGCGGGTAAATGAAACAGAGCGGCTTATTATTAGACCTTTATCTAATACTGATCATGAATTTGTTATTGCTCTTTTAAATGACGAATCGTTTATCAAAAATATAGGTGATAAAGGTGTCAGAAATAAGAAGGATGCAATTAACTACCTCTTGGAAGGACCTATAGCAAGTTATAAAGAACATGGTTTTGGTTTGAATGTCGTCTGCTTGAAAGAATGTAATACGGCTATTGGCATGTGCGGTTTATTAAAAAGAGCTGATTTTGATTATGCGGATTTAGGTTTTGCTTTTTTACCTAAATATAGCGGTAAAGGCTTTGCTCAAGAAGCCTCTTTATTTGTGTTAAAAGCTAGTTTTGACCATTGTTCTTTGCCTGTGATTTCAGCTGTTACATTAACTGATAACATTAAATCAAACCAATTATTGAAGCGTTTAGGGTTTGTGTTGAAGTCAGAGATTGAATTTCATTCTACCCTCAACAATTATTATGAATTAAAAAAAGTTGAGTTTAAATAAGCTAACTTCGCGTTACTTCACTAAACGATTTTGTAAGTTTTTATAGTAACTCTTGCTGATAGAAATATCTTGTTGACCTATAAGTAAATGATCACGATGTATCGTATCAACGTGCCTTAAATTAACGATGTATGACCTATGTACACGAATAAAATCATGGTCGGGCAAGTTTTCTAACGCTTGTCCCATGGTCTTAAATGACAACCATTTACCTTGTTCAAGGTAATAAGTAACATAATCTCCGTACGCTTCGATGAATTTTATTTCGGCCAGCTTAATTCGCTCATAACGATTGTCCACTTTTACGAAAATGTAATCATTGTCAGAGGAAGTTGGCACATCATTTTGTTGCTGCACTAACGGAGCGCTATGTAATTCAACAAGTTTGTTTGCTGCTTTTAAAAATTGGGGGTAACGCACAGGTTTTACTAGGTAATCTAAAGCATTAAGTTTAAAACCTTGTAATGCATAATCAGGATGAGCGGTAATAAACACTACTTTCGGCGGATTAGGTAAAGATAACATTAAATCTATACCGTTTAACGAAGGCATATTAATATCAAGTAATAGTAAGTCTACATGATGATTATTAAGGTAGTTAATTGCAGCAAAGCTGTCTCTGAAACTTGCTTTAAGTGAGAGGAAAGGGGTTTGTTCTACATAATCAGAAATTAAGTCGAGTGCTAATTTTTCGTCATCGACGACAACCACATTAAAAATCATCGTAAAATCAACTTAGCAATAAAAGTGTTATTGGAAACATCAGTATTAAATTCATGACTCTGCGGGTAAAGTAATAATAATCTTCTGCGTAAATTAACTAAGCCGACACCGCCTGTTTTATCTGCTAACTGGCTTGACCGAGCAATGGGATTAGTAACAACAAGCGTAACCTCTTGTTGATTATATGAAATATTGATGACTATTTTATTGTTTTTCTCAGGTGTTATCCCATGTTTAAAGGCGTTTTCTATTAAGGTAATGAAAAGCATTGGCGCAATATCTATGTTATATCCACCGTCATTATTCGTATACTCAAGCGTAACATCTTCAGAAAACCTAAGCATTTGTAAATCAATATAACTATTCAAATAGGTTAACTCCTCTTTAATGGGGACTTTATCAGCTTGTGTTTCATATAACATGTAGCGCAATAAGTCAGCAAGTTGCCCGATACCCTCTGATGTTTTTGTATCGCCGTACTTGTATGAACTACTGTATAAACTATTGAGAACATTAAAGAGAAAATGAGGGTGTATTTGCTGTTTGAGAAAAGCTAATTCAGTTTTTGTATGTTGTATTTCTTGTTCTTTGCTCATGGTATTACGTTTTAGGCTAGCAAATATCCGATGCATGAATAATGCCCATATTGCCCAACAAAATTGACCAGCTAAACTCAACCAGTAGGAAATACCTTGTGCTCTTTCGGTATTATGTTCACTAGTCACTAATATCGCCATATTACTTATTTCGACAAAAATGACAATTGATATGAGAGTAACAAGAATATACTTTAGCCGTGCACGCGTAAAATATCGTGGAATAACAAACCAATAGAACCAATAAAAGCTCAACATGTTCAGTATTGAGGTCAGTTTACTATTATTTGCATGGAGAATACCGCTATCGAGGCTATCAAGAGATATAAATAACAGTTGGCTATTCAGTGTTAACCATAAATAACCTAACCAAAAAATCGCATGGGTTATTAATTCACTCAGTGAAAGTATACGCAAGGTAGATTGTTTCATTTTCTTTTCATTGTTTTTATTGATCATTATAAAGCGGATAGCTTCATTGTGACGATTAATTCGACCAAATGAATTAATTACTCGTTTAGCGGTTATATATACTCGATAAGTGTACTTCTTTCAATTTTCATACTTTATCGACTGAAACGTCAGTTTCAACGAAAATAAAACTTTTCGAATATTTTCTCTTGTAGCTTAGTGACATTAATTAACAACAACTAAGGATTAAGGAAATTCATGATAAATTTTAAGAGTTCTGTTCGCTTCAGTCAACAATGCTTTATATCAGGGGTGTTATTATTTTCTACCTGCAATGCTTTTGCACTAAGTGATGAAATAACGCTGGTAAAGGAAAAACTAATACAGAAATTAAGTCAGGGGAAAAAAGTCCGACCGATACTTTATTTTGAAAACAATAAATTACGACTTTTTGGTGAGAAAAATACTGATTTATTAAGAGAAAAATCGGAGTTATTAACGGCGATAGATATTTTCGATGATAAATTTGGTCCATCGACTAAGCTTGATGTTGCTTTAATGAATAGTCAAATGGGTTTGTTTCAGTTAGATAAAAGTGAGTTATCTGATCGGCTTTTACCTTTTCTGAGTTATCAGGGACTGGTAAATAACCAGGGAATGGAGGCTAACAAAGCGGATAAATATAATGTCATTGCTCATGAAGCTTGTCATATGCTACTGATAAATCAGGTTGAAGAAAAAGGGTTGAACTACAAAAGTAATGGTGAAATGTCTTATGGCCATGGCTTGCTACCTGACTGGTATGATGAAATGGCTGCGGTTATATGTGAAAACCAAGCACTAAACGACATGAGGCTAACAAGTGCTATACAGGATTTTATTCCTTTTGATAAATTTTTTATCATGGAGAACCCTGCTTTTACAATGATTAAAGAAAAAATAAAGAAAATGATGCAGCTACAAAGTAAAAACAATAACAATGGTTCCTTTGTTGCCGCTATTGAGGTGGATGATGATGGCCAACTTCCTGTTCGATTTTATCAGCAAGTAGCCTTATTTCATCATTTTTTAAGTGAAAAATTAGGTGCTGAAATTTTTAAACGCTTAACGAGAAAGTTTGTTCAAAAATCTGATGTTTCAACATGGTTATTAGAAGAATTATCGCTAGAAACCTTAGCCGAACTTGATGTTATGTTTAAGCAGTTTTATCAAATAAAGTAGGCGATAGCCGCTGATCATTTAAGAGGATTTGACTCCTCCTAAATGATCGCGTTTAGTGTGTTAATTTACATACGTTAAGGCAACAGACAAATATCTTCCTCTTTTTGTTGATAATAATCAGCAGTCAACCCAAGTAACTGAGGAACTGTTGCTGAAATAGCAATGGAAGAGAAGGTGCCAACCAATACTCCTGTGAACAAGGCGATAGAAAAACCGGCTAACGATTCTCCAGCAAAGACCCAAATAGCAATAATGGTTGCTAATGTCGTTCCAGATGTGATCATCGTTCTTCCCAAAGTAGATTTAATTGCTTGATTGATAATGTTATCTATTTTAGCTTCACTGTTTGTTTTCATTATTTCTCTAATTTTATCAGCAACAATAATTGAGTCGTTAAGTGAATAACCTATGATAGCCAGTAAACTTGCCAAAATAGTTAAATCAAAAGTAATACCGAACCATGCAAAAAGTCCAAGTACAACCAGCACATCATGAAAAAGCGCAATAACAGCACCGGCCGCAAAACGCCATTCAAACCTCAATGACAAATACATTAATATAACAATGATTGCTGTTAACAGCGCTAAACCACCTTGGTTTATCAGCTCCTCACCTACTTGGCTTCCTATGTAAATTGCATCTTGTGGAGTAATAGTTAATTCACTGTGTAAAGCAAAGTTAGCGAGCCACTCTTTACCTTTTAAATTGGACTTATTATCCGCTTGTTGGACGCTCCAATGTGTCCCTTCATCGGCAGATGTTAGCTTAAAATCCTCAGGTAGATATGAAGTGAGTAATGCATTCATTTGTTTTTGGCTTACCGATTTTTCGGTTGAAAATTCAGTAAGGTAACCACCAGTAAAATCTAAACCAAGCGCTAAGTTTTTGCTAAAGAGACCAGAAAGTGCAATGGCAACAAATATTACCGCACAATAAAAACTGACTATTCGAAAGTGACTTAAATTAAAGTACTTATTAAGCTTCATGTTGTTCATGCGTTAACTCCTAATAATGGTGTTTTATTTTTACGAATGACCATATTTGTTAAAGCTTTTGAAACAAAAACGCCAGTAAACATGCTGGTTAAAATACCTAAGCACAAAATAAGCGCAAAACCTTTAACGGGCCCATTACCTATGGTGTACAAAATAATTCCAGTGATCATTGTCGTAATGTTTGCATCAAGGATGGTTGAAAAAGCACTTTTATAACCTTGTTCAATGGCCTGCAGTACTTTATGACCGCGCTTTAATTCTTCTTTAATCCGCTCGAAAATAAGCACGTTAGTATCGACAGCCATACCAACGGTTAACACTAAACCTGCGATACCAGGGAGCGTGAGCACTGCACCTGGCAACAAGGACATTAAGCCGAGTAAGCTAATTAAGTTTAATGTTAATGCTACGTTCGCTATTACGCCTAAAGTACGATACCAAAAAATCATAAATAACAAGGTAATACCAATGCCGACACTTAATGCTTTAATACCATTATTGATATTATCAATACCAAGTGTTGCTTCAATAGTGCGTTGTTTTACTATGGTTACGGGGGCCGTTAGCGAACCAGCTCGTAATAATAAAGACAGTTCTTGTGCGGCTTGCTGGCTTGACATATTAGTGATACTAAATTGTGAACCTAAGTGTTGTTGTATTGTGGCGACATTGATCACTTTACTCTTCTTGACCATTTTGTCCTGAGCATTTCGGTAAAACTCAGAAAATACAGTCACCATAGTGTTGCCTACATTCTGTTTAGAAAATTGAGACATTTTTTTACCGCCAACAGCATCTAGCGTTAGATTAACTAAAGGCATACTCATTTGATCTTGTCCTGCACGAGCATGCTTAATATTGCTGCCAGAAAAGACAACTTTGCTGTTTAAATTGAGCTTTCGACCATTTTCATCAATCATACGTAAGACGCCCGCAGCTTTTGAATTTTCAGCAAGTTGATAAAAATCAAGGGTCGCCGTGGCACCTATTATCCGTCTCGCTTCTTCGGGATCATTAACACCAGGTAGCTCAATACGAATATGATTTTTCCCTTGCTGTAATGTAACTGCTTCTGTAATGCCCAGTTCTTCTATCCTTCCACGCATGGTTTTTAATGTTTGTTTCATGGTTTCTTGACGAAATTGAGACGTTTTCTGAGAAGGAAATGACAAAGTCACTTGGTTATTCTTATCTTTTTGCTGGGTTAAGTCAGGATAGTTTTCTTTTATTTTATTAAAAAGCGTATCAATTTCATTTTTTGCTGAATGAGGAAATTTAACCAACAGGTTTTGGTTAGTTTCATCAATTTGCTTATTTCCATTGTTTTGGACGACAGTAACACCTCGGATACGGTCTTCCATTGCAATGGTTTTTATCTCTAACGCGATGTTTTTTAAACGATCGAATAAGGCTTGTTTTGTATCAACTTCAAGTACAAACAATACCCCACCACTTAAATCTAAACCTAGCTTAATTGGTTTTGCGTCAAGTGATACTAGCCAAGAAGGCATATTATTTATAACGACGCTTTCGATGCGGAAGTTATCTTTATATTCATCAGACAACAAGTTGTTAACCGTGACTTTGTCAATTTTATTACTCAGTGTAATGGATGCTTTATCACGGGTTGTTGAAATTTCATCAATAGATAAATTGTACTTATCGAATAAGTTTTTTAGTTCTATTGTGGTGATTTTTTGCACGCTTGCATTTATGGGCGAAAGGTGAAACTTTACTTTATCGTCATATAAGTTTGGTAGGGCACTGATTAATAAAAAAAGTAAGGTGGCAAAAATTAATATATTTTGCCATTTAAAATATCTATAGGGCATTTTTGTCGGTGAGTTCATCATAAAATCTCGAAAATTATTGCGGTAATTGTTTTTTGAAACCAGTAAAACGAGTACAGCAAGCGTTACTATCAAATAGTAACATTGGAAAAGGAAAAACGATTATTAAGTAATGGTTAGATGATGAATCTAGGAATGATAATTCACGCGAGATGCGTATAAGGTGTTGCCGTCTTTCCAGCCAGAAAGACGGGTAGAGTTAGAACGATGACTTAATTGTTCATACCAATTTAATTGAACAGGAGGGTTAGCAAGGTTTTTGAATAAACCAGCGTTAAGTTTTATTTTAAAAAACTCTATAACAAGAAAGTAATTGGGTGTGTTCTGTAATTCATTAGAAAATACAGACGCAGAAGCTTGATACAAGCGAGGTAAATTGAAGGTGTCTTCTGGTTCGCTCTCATCGAGTAATAAAATATTACTCAAGGATGTTTCAACGTTTGCTATTTTAAGCTGTAGTGTTAAAGGGGATGTTGACGCGTTTTGGTCGAAATTTTCCATCGGCAAAGCATTAGCTGTTTGCGCTAATGTAATTAAACAAAGAAAAATCGAGAAATTACGCCACATGATGAAATAATATTATTTAGAGAATATCTATTATATGCGGATGAATGTTGAGCTTTCAATAGACGTATAAAATAAACCCATTAAAAGGCCCTGAAAATCTGATGAAAACTTTCACACCGATAAAACTTATAATTATATCGTTTTTAGCTCATTTTCTATTGGTATTGTCTGTTTAACACTGATAAATTGTCAGAGGGTTAACCATCTAGGAGTCTAACCAGAGAGTTAGACATACACATGAAAATAATAAAATACTAAGCTGTGCATTTATTGTATTTTTAGTATTGATGTAAAGAGAAAAGACTATGTTTTACCAAACCGACGACGTTCGCATTAACAAAATAAAAGAATTATTACCTCCTATCGCATTAATTGAGCGATTTCCTGCTTCTCAAGAAGCGTCTAAGTCGGTTTTTTCTGGGCGTAAAGCCATAAGTGAAATTTTTAACCATCAAGATGATCGTTTATTAGTCGTGATCGGCCCTTGTTCAATACATGATACTGAAGCCGCATTAGAATATGGTCAACGCTTAGTTAAGTTGCGTGAAAAGTATAAAGACACACTTGAAATTGTTATGCGGGTTTATTTTGAAAAACCTCGTACAACAGTCGGATGGAAAGGTTTAATTAATGACCCATACATGGATAACACCTTTATGCTTAATGACGGTCTTCGCATTGGCCGGAAATTATTACTCGATTTAAATCATATGGGTATGCCTACAGCAGGTGAGTTTTTAGATATGATCACGCCACAATATATGGCTGATTTTATGTGTTGGGGAGCCATTGGAGCACGTACTACAGAAAGCCAAGTACACAGAGAACTTGCTTCAGGATTGTCCTGTCCTGTAGGGTTCAAAAACGGTACAGACGGTACAATTAAAGTGGCTATCGATGCTATCGGCGCGGCAAGTGCACCTCATCATTTCTTATCGGTGACTAAATATGGGCATTCAGCTATCGTAGAAACAACAGGTAATAAAGATTGCCATATTATTTTACGAGGTGGTAAAACCACGAACTTCGATGCAGATAGCGTACAAACAGTAACAGAACAATTAAACAAATCATCGCTTAACACTAAAATAATGATTGATTTCAGCCATGCGAATAGTAGTAAAAAATTCGAAAATCAAATGTTAGTTTGCCAAGATGTTTGTCAGCAAATTAGTGGCGGTAATCATAATATTTTCGGCGTGATGGTTGAAAGTCACTTAGTCGAAGGGCGTCAAGACTTAGTCGACGGTGAAGTTGCTACTTATGGACAAAGTATTACCGATGCGTGTATTGGTTGGGCTGATACTGAAGATTTATTATCTCAATTGAGTGATTCAATTACCACACGTAGAAAATAGTTTAATTTAGCTTATTTTTATACGAGCAAGTAAAGCCAATCACATATGATTGGCTTTTTTCGTTATAAGCTTTGAATCTCATTATTGGTGGCTAAGGAGATTGCTTCACTACATTGTTTAGTTTTTTGACTGTAACTAGAAAATAATATCTCATCGCCAATACTTAACGTTTCTTTGACTAAACTTGTACAGACAAAAGGGGGGGGTAAATTACCTTTCACTTTCTCTTCAAAATTTAATTCGTTACTGGTTAAAATATCTATGGTTGTGGGATCTAATATTGCTATTAACCTAGGCAGTAGGGCAATTAGGTCAAAATTAGCACTGACGCTGATGTAACTACTTTCTGCTTGGGGAGTTATGTGAATAGTAAAATAATTCTCGTTTTTAATACCATTAAGTGAATAACCAAAAGGGTGAAACACATGGTCATCAATAGTGAAATTTGGAAACAATTCATTTATTTGAAAAAGTGTACGAATCTCGTTTGCCGTTAACTTACCGTGAGTTAATAACCTACTTGCCGAGTGACTAATATGGTAAGCGACAATTTCATAACTCTTATCGTTGATGTTTGCCTTATAACCATTTTCTTGATGAAAAAGGTAGTTATGATGTGAATCTACAGCGCCAAATCGATAAGCGGCACCAGATACATATTCTCGTAATACTTTTATATCTTGCGAAAAACAACTTGGCTGTGCATAAGAAAAATATTCATTCTTGCGTTGATATAGAATTTGTTCAATAGGTTGTAAGCTAAATTCATGAATGAAAAATTCAATGGCTTTAATGAGTTGTGTTGTACCGCAGGTGATCAGGATTAATTTGTGAGGCCATATAAATAGACTTGATTCAGATAGCAAGAATGCTTTGCAATGATTACTTTCAATAGTCGATAAAATTTTCGCGCCACTACTGTTTACAAAGCCATGCCAAAAAGCATCAGCGATGCCTGTTAATAATGAAAGTTTTTTTTCGTTAACAATTATTTGAACTTTTTTTTCTGAACCTTCAAAAAACAATGAACTTCCTATCTTTTTCTATTAATAACCGTGGTATCACTATTGTACTATTTGTTGTGAAATAACACTCGCATTTTATTGGCTCTGCATTTAATGTATTGAAAAACTAATAATTAGCAGGTTTTCATTTGTTAAACATTCATAGACTCTTTATTCTCATTCAATTTGAATTGATAAGAATTTTTAAAACTAAAAGTGGCTTAATTGCGTTAAGCGCTTTTTGTGCAGTTTGGTTTATTCTTTTATATTATATGGTTAGCGCTGCTACAGAAATTATATTTTCTGACGGGTTTAAAATTGTTGCGAGCACACTTTTTGGCTCATTAGGCTTAAATGCCTTACTTAAATGGCCAGTGGCAGAGTTTGCGATTTATTGGCTAGTAGCCGTATATTCATTCCCATTATTTGCACTATTTGTGACGAGTGATCAAACATGTTCTGACAAGGCACGTGGAACATTGCGTTTTATCACTTTACGCGCAACACGGAGTGAAATATTAATAGGCAGATTTTTGGGGCAATTTTTGATAATAGTCGTTTTAATTTTCTTAACCTTAATGGCTTGTATTGCTTTGGCTGCTGCCCGTGATGGTGCTTTATTACTGCCAGCTATACAACAAGCGCTTGTTTTGTTTATTGAATTATCCATACTTATAACACCATTTATCGCGTTAATGTCATTTTTTAACAGTATTTTATCGTCAGCTAAAATGAGTATCGTCGCCAGTATTTTATTTTATACCATAGGTGCGCTTTTAATTGGTTTTATTCAATTTCGCTTGAATAGTGGATATTTTCTTGATTATCTTTTTCCCGGTACACAAATAAGTAAAGTTGTTTCATTAGAAGGTCTCGATTTTAAACACTACTTAATCCCATTATTGCAAACCGTAGTCTTGTTATTTGTCGCTGATAAATTACTAAAAAGGGCATCAATATGAGTGCTATTAATAACCATGCAGGTCCGTTGATTCAAGTTGAAAATCTTTCGAAGTCTTTCAATGAACATTTAGCATTAGATAATGTGTCTTTTTCACTTGATAAAGGGGAACCTATCGCATTGGTAGGGCCTAATGGTGCGGGTAAAACTACATTGTTTAGTATATTGTGTGGTTATTTATCACCCAGTAATGGCAGTGTTAAAATTGCGGGGTTTAGTGCTGGACACTCAAGTTTATTTGGCCGTTTAGCCGCTTTACCACAAGATGCCCAATTTGACCCTCGTTTTACTATCGCGCATCAATTAACCTTTTATGCTCAGCTCCAAGGATTTTCTCGTATGAATGCACAAAAAGAAGCGCATAGAACATTAGAACTTGTTGGCTTAGCGGATACATTAAAAGCTAAACCTGATGAATTATCTCATGGTATGCGAAAGCGTGTTTCTATTGCCCAAACGTTAATTGGCTCACCAGAAATTATAATGTTAGACGAAGCAACAGCTGGACTCGACCCTATAAACGCAAGAGAAGTGCGTGAATTGGTTTCAACGTTATCTTCAGATATTACGTTCATACTAAGCTCTCATGATTTAAGTGAGCTAGAGCGTTTATGTAGCCAAGTTTTATATTTAGAAAAAGGTAAATTACAGCAACATCAAAGCTTACAGAATGATAGTGAACACCGTTATTTAACGTTAAGAATGAAACAACCGTACGATAATTTTATAGAGCTGATTCAGTCACTGGCTAATGTACAGAAGGTTGAACAAACGCAAAAAAATGAGTTTGTCATCACTACTTCTACAGAAGCCTCTGAAAATGATCCGTTAGATTTACAAATTTTACAGCTTTGTCATAAACAGCAATGGCAATATTCACAATTAACAAACGGTAAAACGTTAGAAAACAGATTGTTCTAGCTTTTTCCTGCAGGAATGAATTCACCGTCGAGGTCGACACGTTTTTGTGTTCGACCATTATGTTGTAAAGCTAACCAATCAAGATATTCTTCAATAGGCATGGGTTTAGCGTAATAATATCCTTGACCAATATCACAACCAAAACTTCGCAGTGTATCTTCATCTTCTTGACTATTAATGCCTTCAGCGACAACTTCTAAACCTAAACCTTTTGCCATTTTAACCGTTGCTTCAGCGATAGTTTTACGTTTTTTATCGTCATTAACATTCTCAACAAATTGTCTATCAACTTTAAGTTCTTGAAAGGGAAGGTGACTAATCTGGGCCATTGAAGAATAACCAGTGCCGAAGTCATCAATACTAATAGTAAAACCTAAGTCACTCAATTTTTGTATTAAATCGAGAGATTGTTGATTGTGGCTGATTGATGCAGATTCTGTTAATTCTAGAATGATTTTTTCAGCAGGAATTTCACTTTCTTCGATAATAGTAAGCGCATTATTAAAGAAGTGCTCATAAGCGATATCTTTACCACTAATGTTAATGGAAACCATGTGATTGTGTTTTGTTAATATTTGCTGATGTTGCATGAGAGAGCGTTTTATAACCCATAATGTTAACTGATTAATAAGGCCGAGATCTTCCGCTAAAGGAATAAATACTACAGGAGAAATAAAGCCTTCACTTTTATGATCCCATCTAATTAGACACTCGCTACTGCAAACGCGTAAGGTTTTTAAGTCTATCTGAGGTTGATGGTAAATCTCTAAAGTATCTTGTTCAATCGCTTCTTTTAAGTCCGCGGCTAATTTCAATAAATGACTGGTTTGATCTGATTTTTCACTTTGATAATAAGCCCATCGGCCATACAAGAGTTGAGCATCATTCACTGCTAATAAAGCATTATTGATCAATAAATAATTAGCTTTCCCATGCTCTGGGTAATTAGCAATTCCCACTACGGCTGATAAAGGTAGTTTTAATTCATTAATTTGGAACGTTTCAGAGATAAGTTGCTGTATTGATCTAACTAATATAGATAACTCTTGTTGGTTTTTCTTTTGCTTAACAATAATCGCTAGGCAGTTATTTTGTAAAAAACAAATTTTTTCATTATTTCCTGATAATTCTACAATTGCATCGTTATGAATGAATAAAGAGCTTAAACGTTGGCTTAATCGCTTAAATAGCGCCGCGTTAGCTTTATCATCTATATATAATGAAATTTGTTCAATATGCTCTGGCTTAATGACAAGTACACTAAAGTTGCATTGCCCTGTAATTTGCAAGGTAGTCATGGCATTTTCAAGCATTGATTTACGTGGCAGGTCATTAAGGTCATTATAACTAATGCCATGAATTCTATCTTGATCGTTTCTGCGCATTCTTTCTGCTAACGCAAAAGCCATAAAAGTTACTTCTATCATTATCGCAAACAAAAAAGCATTTCGTGTTAAGAAGGTTGAGTCAACATAATTTAATAAGACCAACGGCTGTATTGATGCACCAGCAAGAAATGGTATCCAAGAAATAAAGTAAAACCTTGCCCAAGAGAAGTCTTTAGATAATCTTCTGAAAATAATAAATAAAGAGAAAATAACAAATATTGGTTGAATTGAAAAAAATAGCTCAGCTTGTATAACTTTGTCTAAAGTTAGTGAATATAAGGATAAAACGACTAAAGATACGCAAATAATCATTCCTATCTTATAAATAGTGTTTTTTAATTGATCGTATCTTAAGAAAAACAATGAAAATAATAATAAGAAAAAAACAAGTGAAAAATGTGCAAACAAGACATATTTGTGAATAAAATGCTGCATATCCTTTGAAAAAATTAAATAGCCATAACCTGTTACACCAGCTAAAACAACAAAAGATGATAACAAGTAGCCAATATAAACAAGATATACTTTATCTTTTATCGCAAAATATAAGACGAAGTTATAGGCACACATTAAGAGAATAATACCAATAAAAATACCATACACAATTTGTGTGTAATCAATACGTTTCTCAAAGTTTTCTTCGTTATAAATTACTAAAGGTACATTGGGTGGACCATTACTTTTTACATGTGTAATAAGTTGAACCGTGCTATTTTCAAGGATTTCAAAATTTATATGCGGAAATACATCCAATATTGTTTCTTGGTCAATATTGGGATTTTGTTGTGTAATTAATGGTGCAGTTTTTAAGGTTGGATTGACTCTGTAAACATCAAAAAATTCCAGCATACTGTTATCAGCGTGCAAAACCAACTGTTGAGTATTAGGGGTATTGTTCGTTATATTGATTTTTATCCAATAAGATTGATGACCTAAATCATAAGGAACATCATTGGCAAATAACGGGGTGAACAGCGTTTCCGATTTCTTATTGAAAAGTGTTTTAATGTCAAAATTATTACTATGATCAATATAATAGCTAAATTCACTTTTTATTATAGATGAGTCATGGCTATAAGAAAGATCATCAATATTATTGATAAATTTCCATACACTGTTGAAAATAAAAATTAATATGAGGGATATAGCAAGAATAAAGATTGTTTTTGATATTTTATAAAAATTTGAAGGTAATTTGATCATAAGAATAATTTAAGAATAGCGGAAAACTTTTATGTTATTAATTTAGCAGAAGAACTGTGATAAAGGCAGGGAATGTTAAAAATAAAAAGCTCACGGTTCAAAAAAGTGAGCTTTATATTAAAATTGAGTAACTTATTGTTATAATTTATATTTATTAAAAAGCAGTGGTATCTTTAAATAAGCCTACTTTTAAATCTTTAGCTGTGTAAATTACTTTACCATCAACTAAAACTTCACCGTCAGCAATACCCATGAATAACCTACGTTTAATGACGCGTTTTAACGTTATTTTATAAGTTACTTTTTTATTGGTGGGTAATATTTGACCGGTAAATTTAACTTCTCCTACACCTAAAGCTCGACCACGACCTGGGCCACCAGACCAACCGAGGAAAAAACCAACAAGTTGCCACATAGCATCTAGGCCTAAACAACCAGGCATTACAGGGTCACCTTTAAAATGACAATCGAAAAACCAAAGATCTGGGCTAATATCCAGCTCAGCAATAATTTCGCCTTTACCGAACTCGCCGCCATCATCAGTGATTGAAATAATACGGTCCATCATTAACATATTGTCTGAAGGTAATTGACTATTCCCTTCGCCAAACATTTCGCCAGTACCTGCTTTTACTAAGTCTTCTTTAGAGTATGAATTTTGATCTAACATGAGGTCACTTTTTTCAGTAATAATTTATGCGCTACTTTAGCGAACACCTGTACACTAAACAACTCCGAGCAGTGCTTTATTTGAGTTTTATTGATATAACATTAGATTGTTAGCCTATATTTATATATGATTTGGTTACGCATAACCTATTTTTATATCTTAGTGATTTTGGTAACGTATTGATGAACGAAAAGAAAAAGGCGTTTAGTAACGCAGAAAAGCAGAAAAGATACCGAGATCGTCAAAAAGAGTCTGGTAAAAGAGAAATGCGGGGCTATTTATCCCCAGAAGCGCAAAACTGTTATGAACTTATTGCGGAACAAACGAAATGGACGGATAGTGTTATCTTAAGTAATGCTGTTCGTTTAACTTATGCCGCTTATAAAAATGGTCAGATTGGATTGTTAAATAACTGGTTAAAGAAACATGAACTTTAGTTGAATTTTAGGCTAATTGTCGGTTAATAAAGCAGTGGGATATTTCTGTTACACTTTTTCAATCAAGAAGGTTGAATTCAATTGTACTGCTAGTTAATACCCTATATGCTCTAGTCATATTAAGAATATGAACTATAATATTCTACTACATTATAATAATAGTTAATTAAGGTGAAACTCTTTGATAAATGTTCTATTGGTTGATGACCATGAGTTAGTCCGTACAGGGATACGTAGAATCCTTGAGGATGTGAAAGGACTTAAGGTTATTGGCGAGGCAGAAACAGGTGAGGAAGCCGTACTATTTTGTCGTAAAAATGATCCTAATGTAGTGCTAATGGATATGAACATGCCAGGCATAGGTGGCTTAGAAGCAACCAAAAAAATAATTCGTTATTCACCTGATATCAAAGTAATTGTGTTAACGGTGTATTCCGAAGATCCAATTCCTACCAAAGTCATGCAAATTGGTGCAGCAGGTTATTTAACTAAAGGTGCTGGTGCTGATGAGATGATTAATGCAATTCGTGCTGTAAATAGCGGGCAACGTTATATTACACCTGATATTGCTCAACAAATGGCATTAAGTCAGTTTAAGTCAAATGAAGAAAATCCATTTAATACCTTGTCAGAGCGTGAGCTTCAAATCATGCTGATGATAACGCGTGGTGAAAAAGTCCCTAGTATTTCAGAACAATTAATTCTCAGTACCAAAACGATTAACAGTTACCGTTACAGAATGTTTGAAAAATTAAACGTTGGTAATGATGTAGAGCTTACTCATCTCGCTATTCGTCACGGTATGATTAAAACAGAAACATTATAAACTTTGCCAGATTCACTCTCCCTTTTTGACCATAAAGCTTTTCTTTCTTCGGTTTCTCAACAAGCTGGTGTTTATCGAATGTATGATAAACACCAAACTGTTATATATGTAGGAAAAGCTAAACAGCTTCAAAAACGACTTGCTAGTTATTTTCGTAAAGATGTAGGTAATACCAAAACTAAAGTTTTAGTCAGTCATATTATCGCGATTGATGTAACCGTTACTCATACTGAGGGTGAAGCGTTAATCCTCGAAAATAACTATATAAAAAAATATCTTCCAAAATATAATATTTTACTTCGTGATGATAAATCCTACCCATATTTACTCATTACCGATCATAAACATCCAAAATTAGGTGTTCATCGCGGGGGTAAAAAAATTAAAGGAGAATATTTCGGCCCATATCCAACCGTGGGTGCTGTTTGGGAAAGTTTGCGTTTAATGCAAAAACTCTTCCCCGTTCGTCAATGTGAAGATAGCTATTATCGTGCTCGCAGTCGTCCCTGTTTACAGCATCAATTAAATCGTTGTTCCGCCCCTTGTGTAGATAAAATATCAATGGATGATTATCAGCAACAAGTTGATTTGGCAAAACTATTTTTACGAGGGAAAAGCTCAACTGTTATTGATAGCCTAGTCAGTGAGATGGAACAAGCGAGCCAAATGTTAAATTTTGAGGCTGCAGCGAAATATCGTGATCAAATAGCGACACTACGACAAGTACAAAAGCAGCAGTACGTCAGTGGCATTGTGGCAGAGTTAGATGTTATTGGCATCTACATGAATAAATCGCAGGTTTGTGTGCATGTTTTATTCATACGAGATCAAAAAATTCTTGGGAGTAAAAGTTATTTTCCTAGTATTCCTGCCAACACAGAACAAGCTGAAGTTTACGAAGCCTTTATCAGTCAACATTATTTAGGGCAAGATTTAAAAAGTGCAGCTATCCCAAAAGAAATAGTCATCAGCGATACTTTCGAAAATATTAATGAACTTACTAAACTTTTAAGTGTGCAAGCCGATCGCCTGGTAAAAATTTCCACAAAAGTTCGAAGTGAACGGGCACAGTATTTAAAATTGGCGTGTACAAATGCAGAAAACGCATTAGTGACGAGGAATAGTCATAAAGAATCGATGCAAGCACGCTTTTCAGCATTAAATGAAGTCTTTGAATTAGATAATGGTATCAACAGAATTGAATGTTTCGATATCAGTCACACCATGGGACAGCAAACTGTCGCATCAAATGTGGTATTTAATCAAGAGGGCCCTTTGAAAAGTGACTATCGTCGTTATAACGTTTATGGAATAACACCTGGTGATGATTATGCTGCAATGTCATTTGCACTAAATAAACGCTACGGCAAAGTGACGTCTATGGAGAATATGCCAGATATTGTCTTTATAGATGGGGGTAAAGGACAATTATCTAGAGCGGAAGAATTTTTCGCAAAGCTTCAGGCAGAGATAAAATTAGAAAAAATCCCTTTATTGGTGGGTGTTGCTAAAGGAGAAGGGCGAAAACCAGGACTTGAAACTTTAATATTAGCTGGAAGCCATCAACTAATTTCCTTACCATCTACTTCATCTGCGCTACATTTAGTGCAGCATATTCGAGATGAATCACATCGTTTTGCTATTACTGGTCATCGGGCTAAGCGTCAAAAAGCCAGTAAAAAATCTACACTCGAATCTATCGAAGGCATTGGCGCAAAAAAACGTCAAGCCTTATTAAAATATTTAGGTGGTCTACAAGAAGTTATGCAAGCAGATAGAGCGACGCTTGAAAAAGTTCCAGGTATTAGCAAAATACTCGCAGAAACCATTTATAACGCCTTACATGAAAAATAAGCTAACCCTTACCTTTAGATAAACCTTCAAATTTATCTTTACTTATAATTTCTATTTTATTGATAAAAATTTTCGTCTCAGTCTTAATCTGTGTAGAATGTGGCAACGCTTTTTTGTTATTAGTAGTAAAATTTATTTATGTGGACTATTCCAAACCAAATCACCATGTTCCGGATAATATTAATACCTGTATTTTTAGTGGTATTTTATTTACCTGTGTCGTGGAATCATTTCGGCGCGTTTGCCGTATTCTGGCTTGCAGCTATTAGTGATGCACTTGATGGCTACCTAGCACGTAAACTTAATCAATCATCAGCTTTTGGCGCATTTATTGATCCCGTGGCTGATAAGTTAATGGTTGTTGCCGCCTTAGTGTTACTTATACAAGACTATCAACTATGGTGGATTTCCATTTCCGCCATTTTAATGATTGCTCGTGAAATCTTTATCAGCGCATTACGTGAGTTTATGTCTTCACGTGGCAAACGCGACGAAATAGCTGTTTCACAAATGGGAAAATATAAAACTGCCGCACAAATGTTAGGAATTATGGGATTAATTTGGCAACCTGATTATGATATTCCTTTAATTTTATTTTATTTCCCACATGAATTACTTATGTTCATAGCTTATTTCTTTTATGCGATAGCAACAGTGCTTACTTTTTGGTCAATGATCTCGTATTTTAAAGTAGCTTGGCCTGAATTAGCCAAACAAGATAGCTAGAAATTGATGATTTTAGTCAAAAAAACGTCAAATTAGCCGCTTTTTGAGCAGTCAAAATAAAATTGAAATTAAATAGTTGACTCCCAATAATTTCAATGTAGAATGCGTCCCAAGTTGACAGGGAGTCAGCAGATGAAGCGGCTGTAGCTCAGCTGGTAGAGCATCACGTTGCCAACGTGAATGTCACGAGTTCGAGTCTCGTTAGCCGCTCCAATTTAAAATTTGTATTGTGATTTTGTTATTGTCAAATATTAAAAGTTTGGCGGGTTGGCAGACTGGTTATGCTGCGGATTGCAAATCCGTCTACCTCGGTTCGACTCCGGGACCCGCCTCCATATCTTATGTAAATAAGGAATGGGAGTTTAAAGGAATTAGCTTAAATGCTAATAAGTAGGGAACCAATCTCTACTCTAAAAAATAATTATCCGAATTTAAAATCCCTCGCCGAAAAGCGTGCCGGTTCAAGTCCGGCTCCGGGTACCATTCCTCAACGATTTGGGAAGTAAAAAGTAAAGCTCTCATGAAGCGGCTGTAGCTCAGCTGGTAGAGCATCACGTTGCCAACGTGAATGTCACGAGTTCGAGTCTCGTTAGCCGCTCCAAATTTAGCGTTACAATAGGCTAAAGAGTGTTAAACACTCAAATCTCTTAGTTAAATAAGAGTTAGTAGGGAGCCAATCTCTACTTTAAAAAGAATTATCCGATGCCCGGGTGGTGGAATTGGTAGACACAAGGGATTTAAAA
>JABSOZ010000006.1:0-288253 GCA_013215295.1 Colwellia sp. | reverse complement strand
GACACAAGGGATTTAAAATCCCTCGCTCTTAGAGTGTGACGGTTCAAGTCCGTCTCCGGGTACCACCTTTTTGCTGAATAATCTGTTCAGTAAATTGAAAAGTTTTATATCTCTGTAAGTCTTACTTCTTAAGCATTATCCTAATTTCACCAAGTACAAACTTACACCAATATTTCCGTTAAAAATCCATAGTTTTTAATACTAATAATTTACCTCAAATTTATAACAAAAAATTTTATCCTATTTATGGCTTGCATTGGTACAGCTATAACCGTAATTTTCTTTTCCTTGTCTAGTTTATCAAATTTAACACTTGTCTTTTTTGTCAAAATAAATCAACTTATCGAGCTCTCAAGCTTCTTAAGCGATGAGTTCAATTGTCGTGTTTTGGCCATGTAATAACAAAAGTAGTGCCAGGTAATTCTTTTAACGTAATGCTCCCTTTTAATTTCTCTTTAACGAGGTTATAAATTATATAAAGTCCTAATCCTTTGCCCATGGCTCGTCCAGAAGTATAAAACGGTTCAAATATTTTATTTTTATCTGCAGCGGGGATCCCACAACCGTTATCTGTAAACGTAAACTCATAGCCTTCTTTAACCTCGGCCAAAGAAATAGTAATGATACGGTCAACCGTTTCATTGAACCCATGAACTAACGAATTTTCAATCAGATGAGTTAAAATAAGGTTAAACACGTCCACATAACTCTTCACAAATATATCATCACATTCAATTTTTATTTCTAAACAGCCCTTTTTATACCCGCTTTCATGAACTGAAACCTCTTTAACTAGGAGCTCTTTGAAATTAAACTTGGTCAAAGGGTAATAACTGCTACTGGCAGAAATTAATTTAAATTCACTCACCAGTGCGGCAACTCTTTTCAAATTAACATCAACTAAAACAGAAAGTTCATCAACTTTGGCCAAGTACTGAGTAAAATCTTGTTTGGTTAGTTTATTATCACTAAACTTGGCTAACATCGTTTTGCTGTCTTCTATCAGTACTGAATTACCGGTAATAGCAACCCCTAAAGGCGTGTTTAACTCGTGGGCAATACCCGTAACTAAAACACCTAAAGCCGCCAACTTTTCAGATTCAACAATTTTCTTTTGTGCCTCTTTTAGTTCAGCGAGGTTTTGTTCAAGTTGTACTTTTGTTAGATCAAGGACTTTGATTAGCACCACAAGGCCTTTTTCCGCCGAAATTCCGGGTTTAATAAAAAATTTGCTAACCAGTAAAAATCCGATAATCGAAAAGACCAAGGTCACGGCAATAAAAATATTAAATAGCCGAGTATTGGCCCAAACCTTATCTCGAATATCGTTGGGTGATACCAGATAAACTAATTTCCAAGGCGTATTTTTAATCTGCTGTTGGTACAAAATTATGTCTGTTGTTGCCGACATTCGCTCACTAAATAACTCTAGGTCATCTTCATCTTTATATTTTACGTCTGAGCTGGTGAGCAAATATCCTTTTTCAGAAACAAGTAAGGTTACCCCGCTTAACGTGGGAGATTTTTCTACATAGCGATTGAGAAATGTTAATTCGATATCTGCGCCAATCACGCCATTATAATCACCATCTAAATAAACCGGAATCGCCGTCGAAACCATCATGCCATTCACCGTACGATCCATATAAGGCTCAGTCCAAAAACTTTGTCTTTTGGGATTGGTTTTTGGTGGGGCAAACTCATTGTAGACTTCATAAGCATGGGTTGACCATTTTTTGAAAGAGTCGTAATCCTGTAATATATCGACCATGGAAATTTGCGGGTAAATAGAAGTTAAGCTATTAGTTCGAGTAAAATAATAACTTAAAACTAGGCTATCAATATTTTTTTGTGCCGCATACTGAAAGTTTTGCATACGTAACATTACTAGTATTTGCGATATCTCTGCCCGAGAAAATTTGTTGCCATCACCATAACAAAACATTGAGTTGTAAATTTGATGTGAGCCAACACGCTTGCCAACAGGGATTTCATAATAGCCTTTGTCTTGATGATTAATCGAGATGTCTTTCAGTGTTTGCCGATAATTACTAATTTCTTCATCCGTCCATTTTTTGTCTATATAGCGATCATATATATTCTTCATCACTAAAATGAAATCAGTATTTCTAGCAATTGCCGCTTCCAAGGTTAAGCGACGATCCGAAAAAGCACTTTCACTATCGGCAAGAATATTGTTTCTGATATTCGAGTAGTAATAGACGGAGAAAATAATAAGGGTAAAAAGGAAGGCGACAAAAAAAGACAAGAAAATATTTTTTCTTAATTTGGCCAATAGTATGTTATTGATCACTCGATCACCTTCCTGAAAATTGACAAGTACATTTGTGACAGCATCACTATACAATCTTATTTCTTTTACGACTGTCGAAAGTTAAACACTTGGTTTTTGTTCGATAAGGTATTTAAATGAGTGTAGCTTGTTGCTTAGCTTTTACCACTTTCACAGAGGAACACACTTATATTTCTAACATGGTGATATCGTTTTGTTAATGAGCTGATCACCTGTGATATATTAAGTTCAGTGCAAGCCTAATTTTATTTGTGTATCAAAGTCATAACTGGAATAGGGGGCTCGCCGATGATGAGGAGTAGAGAGTCGATATATTGGACGGGTAAATCAATGAAACGAACGGTTTATGATATGCCGTTATATAACACTTACCACAACCGACCCAATTCCTAACGATTTGGGATCGCTGTCTTGAACCATTTTATTTAGTTTAAGACTCCTATCGGGTTAATTTAGTCGAACTCAGAACTTTTTGTGGTAGTGGATTGGCAAACACAAGGGTTTTAAAATCCCTCGCCGAAAAGCGTGCCGGTTCAAGTCCGTCTCCGGGTACCACCTTTACTTTTCTTCATGTTTAGTAAATCAAAAAACATCTTACTAAGTTAGTTATTTATATAGCTCACATTCATTCCAAATTTATTTATAATACGCTAACGATTTGAACGTCTTTTCATTTTTATAATTGGGATAAATGGCCTACTTCTTTATTAATAGCTAACTTTACTGAAACAGTAATTCAGATATAACTTACAGTAATGAATTACAAGTGCATAAGTTTCATTTCGCACTGTTCGCCCTTCATCTGACATAACATAAGCACGCCAACCACCATATATGTTGCATACATTTCACGGTGAGCGATAAAAAGCACTTTATTCTCTTCATTTGTAAAGCACCGGTTAGTATCACGTCACTCTCCTTGATAAGCTTTAATATCTTGTATTGGTTTTTTAGTAAAAGATACATCAGAATCATAACCATCAATCACTTCGTTATTTAAACGACCAGTTTTAATCGCATTACCTGCAGCAAATATTGATACGCCAACTAATATGACAGGCTAAATACACATTTAATTTCATTCTAATAATAACTATTTTGCATACTTAAAAAGAAATTTCATTCAATAAATACTTTGAGTGAATTATGTGAAAAATTATAGAAATGTGCTAGTTTAAAACGATAACTTGCTTTAATTTATAAGAAATTTGGAAAACGCCAATATGATAAGAATCGCGAAAGGGTCAATTCCTGTTTTAATGATTCTCAGTTGTTTTGCAAGTCAGGCGAAGAATACAACTATTCGTGTTCTTGATGTTAATAAACAACCTCTAGCGAACATCGTAGTGTATGTTGAGCCTGAAAAAAAATCGACAGTGATCAAATCGGTTTTATCTGATCGTCTTATTGCCACAATGGATCAAGTAAATCGTCAATTTCTTCCTCATATATTAGTGGTAAATATAGACACTAAAATCGATTTCCCAAATTCTGATAAAATTAAACATCATGTTTATTCTTTTTCATCTGCAAAAACCTTTGAAATAAAATTATACAGAGATAAATCTTCTGAACCTCGTTTGTTTGATCAAGTGGGTGAGGTTATCTTAGGCTGTAATATACATGATTGGATGTTAGGTTACGTTTATGTCGTTGACACACCTTGGTTTGGGACAACTGATGTACAGGGCAATATAAATTTTGAAGTTCCTGATGGTAAATATACCCTCAAAACTTGGCACCCTTTATTCCAAGAGGTTGACCAATCTTTTTCTCAGATAATAGATATCACGAGCGATAGCCAGTTCACCGTACATGTTAAAGCAGCAATGAACCCTCAATATTCAGCTTATGAAGAAGACGATGAATTAGATGACTATTAACCTTAAATCATTGCAAAATCGTATTTTATTGCGATTTATATTCTTATTGATGATCACGATCGCGATTATTTTATTTGTTACTTTAGAGCAAACGTACCGTCATTCGCAAAACCAGATAAACAAACAATTTTCGATAGCCCAACTCGTTTTCTTAGATAAGTTAAGTAATCACAGCCGAGCACTCTATCGTGGTATTTCGCCTATCAGTAAAGATTTTACCTTAAAACAATTGGTAAATGATGCTCATAACGATCCGAGTTCGTTATTAAGTGCAATGAACAATCAGCAACGCCGTATTAAAACCGATTTTTCAGCAGTGCTATCACCTGATTCAAAAACCATGGTGAGTAACATTTCCACCTCTTTCTCTACGTGGCCAGTTGAAAAAATCCGTCAGTCAGGCATAAATGTACTCGTTATTAATCATGTCCCATATATTGTGAGGGCAGTACCCATTCGTTTAATAGAGTCTTCTGCCAACATTGATGCATGGTTAGTCATGGGCATAAAAATTAAGAAAATGGTTAATCATGATTTAAAAAATATTCTAGGATTTGATGTCACCTTGGTGATTAATGACAGAGTGGAAGTCTCCACTTATCCACCGTTGAATAACCAAGATAAAAAGTTAGCGTCTAAAGCCTTCATTACCGAATTACCAAGTGGTGAAAGGGATAATATCAGTTTCAAAGGTGAGACTTTAGCACTCTATCAATTCGTTATTAATGATAATGACAGAGAGAAGCTTAGTGCGATTTTCACTATTGACAAAGATCTTGCCTTCATTAATTTTACTAATTTAGCCTCTCAACTCATTATTGCAATTTGCTTCATTATTTTACTCACCGTTTTTTTATCTTTCAGATTTTCAATTTCTATTGCTCGCCCGTTAAAAAACTTAGTTAATATTGCCCATAAAATTCAATATGGAAATTACGCAGAAATTACCCATGACGCACGCGTATCAGAAGTAAATAAACTCTCCTATGCGCTGTCTAACATGCAAAATGGCATTCAACAACGAGAGAAAGATAACCACCAACTGGCGTTTTATAGCCCTTTAACGGGTCTTCCAAATCGAAATCACTTTATTCGTACGATGAATGAGCTGATTGAAGATGCGACACAACAATTTGCCGTAATTTTAATGGATATCGATCGTTTCAAAGAAATCAACGATACTTTAGGTCATGAATATGGTGATCTAGTGTTGCAAGCCATTGCAAAAAGACTTAATGACAATTTAATACATGGGGCCTATGTTGCCTATTTAGCGGGTGATGAGTTTGCGATGTTATTGCCTTGCCAAGCGTCCGTTGATATTCAACGTTTAGTTGACCCCGTGCTTAAGGTATTTGACACTTTCTTTGAAATTAATAATATACAATTAGACGTGTCAGCTAGTTTGGGTATAGCAATGTATCCAGAAGATTCTGTTAAGGCTGATGGTTTAATGCAATTTGCTGATATCGCCCTTTATGTCTGTAAGGACAACCATAATAGCTATGAATTATATAATCAAAAATTCAATACGCATTCGTTATTACGCTTAAATTTAATGTCAGAATTACGTGGGTCACTTAAGAATGGCGATTTACAATTGCATTATCAGCCACAAATAGAAATAGCGACTAATCAGGTTAAAAGTATTGAATGTTTAGTACGTTGGCATCATCCTGAGCATGGTTTCATTTTCCCAGATGACTTCATTCCGTTGGCTGAACAAACGGGTAACATTCGCTACTTAACAAAGTGGGCAATTGAAGAAGCGTTGAAGCAACATAATCATTTAAAAGATAATGGCTTTCACATTTATATGGCGGTAAATATCTCAGCTATTGACCTAACTGATGATAACTTCGTTGAATTTGTCGAAAACGCCCTCAATAAGCACGATGTTGTTGCGAAAATGCTGATGTTAGAAGTGACCGAAAGTGCCATAATGTCGGATCCTAAAAAAGCAATTGCTATTTTGTCTAAACTCAAAAGTATGGGAGTGCAACTTTCCATTGACGATTTTGGTACGGGTTATTCTTCTATGGAGCAGCTTAAAATAACACCGGTTAATGAATTGAAAATAGATAAATCTTTTGTGCTTGAGCTTATCTCAAGCCATGAAGACGCCATTATTGTAAAATCTATCACCGATTTAGCTCATAACCTAGGGTTAAGTGTGGTTGCAGAAGGGGTTGAGAATAGAGAAAGCCTTGATATGTTACATGAAATAGGCGTTGAAACAGCTCAAGGCTATTTCATTAGTAAAGCTATTCATGGTGATGACTTTTTACCTTGGTTACGCAAATATGAGGAAAAACATGCTTAGTAAACGCAATAAAAGTTTATACGCTCTTCTATTTTTCTTGAGTACGTCAATTTTGGCCGCAGATATATCGGTTAAAGGCTTACTTGAAGGCGGATATGTTAAAGCAGAGTACGACCAGCCTTGGTTAAAGAGTTGGATGGATGAAGGTGTGGGTATATTGCGCTTTAACGACGACGATACCTTCACGTTAACTCAAGTTGCGCTAGAAATGAGTGGTGAGCTAATTTCTAATGTCAGCTTTGATGTTGTCGGAAATTACAATCCAGACGGCGAAAAACATTTCGGTTTAACTGAAGCTTACTTAACCTATTCACCATTGAATAAAGGTTTAAAGCACCAAGTAAAGTTCGGCATGTTTTATCCTCAAATGTCACTTGAAAATACTGCAACTGGCTGGAGCAGTCCTTATACTTATAGTTTTTCAGCGATCAACTCCTGGATCGCTGAAGAACAAAGAACTCTTGGCGCTCAATGGTCAATCACGCGCAGCGGACGAAAACATAATAGTCCCCATAGTTTTACTGCACTAGCTTCTGTATTTAAAGCTAATGACGGTTTAGGTAGCTTACTTGTTTGGCGAGGTTGGGCACAACATAATAGACAAACACTTTATAATGACAAAGTATTATTTGCTGATTATTTTTCACAACAAGCTATGCCCATTAATACCCCAAACAATGTAGAGCCTTTAATAGAAACAGATGGTAAATGGGGATATTACGTGGGAGGACACTGGCGATATTTAAAGCAAACTGACCTACGTGTTTATTATTACGATAATAGAGGTGACCCTTTAGCTATTGAAGCCAATCGACAGTATGCATGGAAGACACGTTATTATTCAGTATCAATGCAGCACAAATTTACAAAAAAGTTTAGGGTGTTAGCTCAATATCTAGTCGGTGATACCGGTATGGGTACCCAGAAAGCAGGTGTATTTACGGATATTTCTTCGTGGTATGTAATGCTCAACTATAAACTTGGTGCAAATAGGTTTTCATTGCGGCGTGACCAATTTGAAGTAAAAGAAACTGATTTCAATAAACAAGACCCTAATAACAGTGATGGTAACAGTATTACGTTAGCATGGCGGTATGACATTGATAAAAATTGGAATGTAGGGGCTGAATTTATTAACTCGTCTTCTTATAATGAAAATAGAACCTTGTGGAAAAATTGGACGGCTGATAATGATCAAAAACAATATATGGCCATTGTGCAATATAAGTTCAATTAGATATTTGGGTTACCTTCCTCTTTAATAATATTTTAAGTTAAGTTGGGCTATATCAATGAATACCAAGTAAGTTATCGGTTGTAACTAAGTACACTTCTTTAACCACTTTCCAACACTTCCAACTTTTCTAGTATGAAATTTAGTGCTGATTAATCATGATTTATAAAGGGACTGTTATATTTTATGATTGATCTAATCCCTATATACCACCGTTTATCCCTATACATTAACCAGTAAGCCTTTGAGGGTGTTTTATCAATGCTGTAAGCGTTAGTTTATAGGCATTGAAATTCTGGGAAATAGAGAAACGATGACAACAAATACAAGTGATAAAATAGATTTAAGGTTACCTGAATTAGATTGGCTCAGAGTAATATTGATTTTTGCCGTATTCATTCACCATGTGTGCATGCCTTTTAATGGTGATGGATGGCATATTATGAATAAAGACTCAAGTAAGTTACTTGATGACATCATGGTTTATTTCGAGCAATTTAGATTACCCATTTTATTTTTTATTTCAGGTGTGGGCTCTGTTATTTTATTATCAAAAGTCACGGTAAAAAAGTTTATAAAAGATAAATTTTTAAGGCTGTTTATTCCACTTGTTATAGGCGTATTGCTAGTTGTTCCTCCACAGAACTATATTGAAAATATTAATGATTTTCAATCATATTGGCAGGCATTCCCGCTATTAGCACTAAAGTTCGAAACAAATCACCTCTGGTTTATTGAATACCTTATCGTATTTTTTCTGTTAGGTATTGTGTTGAATAAATTTTTCAGTTCCTCACTTGGTACAAAAGTTGTTAATTCAATCGAAAAATTATCACAGTTTAAAATGGGTCTATTTTTGCTGGTTATATTGTTAGTTGTAATAAAAGTATATTTTTCATTAGTATTTCCAAGTGCTGATAACAGGATTGAAAACTTGTCTTCATCACTATTTTATTTTTTCTTTTTCATTGCCGGTATTATATTTATTAAAAATAAAAATATTTGGCAATCGTTATGTAAGCATCGATTTTATAGTTTGGTACTACTCATATTGAGTACGATCGTTTTTTACGCATATTACTATGCTCCAAATCTTGGTGATTATTTTTCATTAGATACTCGTTGGATATTATGGTGGTCAGTTTGTTGTTTGGTTGCATGGTCAGCATTGTTAACTATTTTGGGCTATGCACAGTTTTATTTTACAAAAACACCAAAGTGGCTGGGACTGAGTAACGAGTTAATTTATCCCTTTTATATTTTTCATCAAACGGTAATCGTTGTTATTGGTTATTACATTATTGACTGGCAAGCACCTATTTTGGTGAAAATAATTTCACTCTTTGTTTTATCATTCTCCGCTACAAGTGTTATTTGTTGGTTTATTATAAAACCATTCAATACGCTTAGATTCTTATTTGGTTTAAAACGGGTAAAGAGGGTTGCATAAAATGCTTAGATTATAGAGTCATTAAGTTCTCTGGCGTATGCATGTTATTTCTCGAATCTATGCGGCACACCTTAAATGATAATGACGAATTTACTTCATAAGTTAACGATTCAGAAAGGGAATAAATAACTTACAGTAACAGGCGTTTTTACATCTGTTATGTAACTTGTTATTTAGGGTGATCAACGTAATTTACTTACATCTTTTACATGCATGTGATTAAGTATGGGCAATAAAAACATCCAATACAATTCATTCTAAACGTATTATAAGGTACTTATTCATGCCGTCGACCCCCATGCCGTTAAAAAAGATACTTCTATCTGGTATTGCTCTTAGTGTTTTATTCGCATTACCAAGCTCTTTTGCACAATCAACTGCAAAAACTAGCGAAAAGAAGACTGTTGAAACAAGCGAAAAAGCAGAGCCTGTAAAATGGTCAGTTAATAATCCACAAGGAAAATTTACTACCGCAAAAATTGATGTCCGCTCAGGTACTTGGATGAATGTAGATCTAAGCCCCGATGGAAAAACTATCGTTTTTGATTTGTTGGGTGATATTTATACCATGCCAGCCTCTGGCGGAGAAGCTAAAGCTTTGATGACGGATATAGCTTGGCAAATGCAGCCTCGTTTTAGTCCTGACGGTAAGCACATTGCCTTTACTTCAGATGAAGATGGCGGTGATAACTTATGGATAATGAAAGTAGATGGCAGTGATGCGAAAGCGGTAACTACCGAAACCTTCCGATTATTAAATAGCCCAGCGTGGTCACCTGATGGTAATTATATTGTCGGTCGTAAACACTTTACTGGTTCACGCTCTTTAGGTGCTGGTGAAGTCTGGATGTATCATAAATCTGGCGGTAATGGCGTTATGCTAACGAAACGTCCTAATGAGCAAAAAGATTTAGGCGAGCCTGCATTTTCTCATGACGGTAAATATGTCTACTTTTCACAAGATGCTACGCCAGGTAAAAGTTTTCATTACTCTAAAGATTCTGAGAAGGGCATTTATAAAATTAAACGCCTTGAGCTTGAAACCGGTGAAATTAAAGTCATTGTATCAGGTAAAGGTGGTGCGATAAGACCAACACCTTCACCTGACGGAAAGTTCTTAGCATTTATTAGTCGAGATGATTTCCAGTCTAACTTATATTTGTACAATCTTAAAAGTGGCGAACACACTAAAATTTACACCGGTTTAGATCGTGACATGCAAGAAACCTGGGCCATTCATGGGGTTTACCCTACGATGGCATGGACACCAGACAGTGATGGTCTGGTTTTTTGGTCAGGAGGTAAAATTAATAAGTTATCCATTGAATCTAAAAAGGCAAAAGTGATTGATTTTCATGTGAAAACAGAAAAGAAGATTCAAACCGCTGTGCGTTTTTCTCAAGATTTAGACCAGAAAAGTTTCAAAACAAAAATGCTACGTGATGTGAAAGTGTCACCGGATGGTAAACTTGCTGTTTTTGAATCAATGGGACACATTTATACTACAAAGTTACCTAATGGAAAACCGAAACGGTTAACTAAGCAAAAAAGTCGGTTTGAGTTAAATCCAAGTTTTTCACGTGATGGTAAAAAAATTGTTTATGTTACTTGGGATGATAAAAAACTAGGTCAAGTTCGCGTGGTTTCCTTGCGTAACGGTAAAGGGAAGACGATAACTAGCGAGCGAGGTAAATATGTTGAGCCGAGCTTTTCACCTGATGGTAAAACTGTCGTTTATCGGAAGGTGAGTGGTGGTTATATTACTGACCCTACATGGGGTTTAAACACCGGTATTTACGCTGTGTCAGTAAAAGGTGGCAATCCCACGTTGGTGACTGAAAGTGGTGTACAACCACACTTTGGCGCTCGTAATGATCGTATTTATGTTACTCGTGACGGTGAAACGCCGCATATAGCGCGTGTTGATATAGATGGTCAGCATGATACTAAGTTGTATCAAGGGAAGTTTTCTTCTGAATACCGAGTATCGCCTGATGGTAAATATCTAGCTTTTGCTGAACGTTTTAAAGTATTCGTTACACCTTTTGTAGAGCGTGGTGATGTTATTGATATAGGTCCAAAAGCGAAAAACTTGCCTGTAGAGCAGTTATCAATACGTGCTGGTGAAGGTGTTAATTGGAACAGTAAATCAAACGAGCTTTATTGGAGTCTTGGTGCCGATTTATACCAAGCATCCGTAACAGGTTTGTTTGATATTAAAACCAGTAACAGTGAAACTTTGTCTGATGATAAAGCAGACAAAAAAATAACTGAGCCTAAGGTCATTGATTTAAGCTACCAACAAAAAGTTGATATCCCATCAGGTCGTGTCGCCTTCGTTGGTGGTAAAATTATCACGATGGAAGGTGAACAAGTTATAGAAAATGGCGTTGTACTTGTTGAAGGTAACAAAATAAAAGCTGTAGGTATAAAAGGCCAGGTTAAAATCCCAAGAAACACCAAAATTATTGATATTACGGGTAAAACCATAATGCCTGGTTTAATTGACGCTCATGCGCATGGTTCGCAAGGAAGTAATGAAATAATCCCTCAGCAGAACTGGAAAAATTATGCAGGTTTAGCCTTAAGTGTTACTACAATTCATGATCCATCAAATGACACCACGGAATTTTTTGCAGCGAGTGAAATGCAAAAGGCCGGTAAGATAGTCGCCGCACGTTTATTCTCAACAGGTACTATTTTATATGGAGCAACAATCCCAGGATATACTTCACATGTTGATAATTTAGATGATGCAAAATTCCATGTTGAACGATTAAAGGCCGCAGGAGCCTTTAGTGTCAAGAGTTATAATCAACCACGTCGTAATCAACGCCAACAATTTATTCAAGCAGCGCGTGAATTAGAAATGATGGTGGTACCAGAGGGCGGTTCATTATTACAACATAACTTAACGATGATCGTTGATGGGCATACAACACTTGAACACTCAATTTCTACCGCTAAGATTTATGATGATATCAAGCAATTATGGTCACAATCTGACATGGCTTATACGCCAACAATGGGTGTAGCGTATGGTGGGATTTCTGGCGAACATTATTGGTATGATACAACTAACGTATGGGAACACCCTCGTTTACGTAAATATGTGCCTAGTGAGTTTTTAGACCCTCGTTCTATGCGTCGTCCGAAAGCACCACTTCATCATTACAATCACTTTAATGTCGCTAAAGTAGCCAAAGAAATGCAAGATTTAGGTATAGAAGTGAATGCTGGTGCTCATGGTCAACGTGAAGGTTTAGCGATGCACTGGGAAATGTGGATGATGGCACAAGGTGGAATGACACCACTGCAAGCTATTCGTACCGCAACAATTTCCCCTGCAAGAACGCTTGGTCTCGATAAAGACTTAGGCTCGCTTAAGGTTGGTAAACTTGCTGATATGATAGTTATTGATGGCGATGTTAGTAAAGATATTCGTTTAAGTGATAAAGTTACATATACCATGATTAATGGCCGTTTGTATAATGCTGACACAATGAATGAAATAGGAAACTACGATAACAAACGTGATAAATTCTATTTCGAAGAGAAGTAATTTTTAATTGTTATTCATGTGTAAAATAAAAACCAGCAAGTACATTTGCTGGTTTATAATTTACAAAGCTATAAGATTATAAATGTAATTGAGTGATAGGGTACTTATAAAATTGGAGACATAAATTTTATCAAAGTCTATGGCTGATATTTTTGAGTGAACAAGTAAAAAAGTATTTTATAAACAAAAGTGATCAAAATTACTATGGGAAGGTATTTCATTTGTTTGAAATTAAATTAGACGACTTATTAGGTCAAGAAATAGTATTACTGCTTGAAGAACATCTTGACGATATGAGAGCTACATCGCCACCAGAAAGCATACATGCACTCGACTTAGCTAAGTTAAGGGATCCTTCTATTCAGTTTTGGACTATTTGGAAAGGGAAGTTATTAGCTGGATGTGGCGCTATTAAAAGTTTAGATGGATCTCACGGAGAGATTAAATCGATGAGAACGGCAAATAATTTTCAGAAACAAGGCGTTGGTTCAACATTATTGATTCATATGCTCAACGAAGCAAAATTGTTGGGATATAAAAAGTTAAGCCTAGAAACAGGTACAATGGATTTTTTTAAACCAGCACATAATTTATATGCAAAATATGGATTTACGGATTGTGACCCCTTTGATGATTATAATGAAGACCCGTTTAGTAAATTCATGACCTTAGACTTAATAGGAAAAGCTGAAAATTAACTCAAGTTAAATGATGAATGAAGGCATATTAGAAAATAGAATGTTTCGGAGTTAAACGTTATAAAATACAATTGTAAAAAAAAGTACTGTGAAATATGATGAGTGTAAAAATTTCAAACAGCAAAATGCCTGTTTGCAGATAAAACAAACAGGTGATTGATTGGATATTTTTAAATTAATCTAAAATTATTCTTCAGCCTCAATCTCATCAGGCGTTATGCTAGCAGCATGGTGACCTTTAGGTCCTGCATTTAGTTCGTAATCTACGTCCTGACCAGCCTTTAATGTGCGATATCCTTCCATTTGGATTGTTGAATAATGTGCGAATATATCTTCACCACCATCCTCTGGACGAATAAAACCGAAACCTTTTGCATTATTAAACCATTTCACTGTACCGTGAGCCATACTTCAACTTCCTTCTATATTCATCGGTAATTAGGTATGCTTGCCTAAGAGCATTAACATAAATATATTTATGATTAAAAAACAATCACTGACATAAACACTAGATAAGTTATGAAAATAGTCAAGTTAATAATAAAAATAATTTGAAAATTTAATATTCTTATTTTTTGTAAATGTTAAAGCAAAATCACTAGGTACAGACTAATATAAAATTATGAGCAAGTGGAAAGAGTTATTAGATAATCAGGAAGTTCTCGAAGAAGAGGTTATTGAGCAATTTGAAAAGCCGCCAATGTATAATGTCGTTTTACTAAATGATGACTATACACCGATGGATTTTGTAATAGATGTGTTATGTCGATTTTTTAATATGGATTCAGATAAAGCAACCGACATCATGTTAGAGATTCATTATAAAGGCAAAGGCTTATGTGGCACCTTTACTGCTGAAATAGCAGAAACAAAGGTTGAGCAAATCAATCAATATGCCTTAGAAAATGAGCATCCATTGCAATGTGCAATGGAAAAAGCGTGAATACGCATGGTTTAAAGTGGAGTAGTCTATGCTGAACAAAGATTTAGAAATATCGTTAAATATGGCTTTCCGTCAAGCCAAGGACTCTCGTCATGAATTTATGACGGTCGAGCATTTATTATTAGCCTTATTAGATAACCCTTCATCAATTGAAGCGCTTAAAGCTTGCGGCGCGGATATGGGGAAAGTACGTAAAGAATTACTCGATTTTATTGCTGAAACAACACCTGTGATCCCTGAGGGTGAAGTTGAACGTGAAACCCAGCCTACTTTAGGCTTTCAACGCGTTCTTCAACGAGCCGTTTTTCATGTTCAATCTTCAGGTAAAAGTGAAGTTACCGGCTCAAATGTACTTGTTGCAATATTCAGTGAACAAGAATCTCAAGCAGCTTATTTTTTGAAAAAATCAGATATTAGCCGTTTAGACATTGTTAACTTTATTTCTCATGGCATTTCTAAAATAGAACATATTGATTCACCTCAAACTTCTGAAGATGTTCAAATCGCCGAAGAAGAACCACGTACAATTGATAACTTTGCGACTAACCTTAATGAAGAAGCTAAAAAAGGTAATATAGACCCTTTAATAGGTCGTGATAGCGAGCTAGAGCGAACGTTACAGGTATTAAGTCGTCGTCGTAAAAATAACCCTTTGTTCGTTGGTGAAGCTGGCGTGGGTAAAACAGCTATCGCTGAAGGCCTCGCAAATTTAGTGATCTCTGATGATGTCCCTGAATTTTTGGCTGAAACCACCATATACTCTCTTGATATGGGCGCATTATTGGCCGGTACTAAATATCGTGGTGATTTTGAAAAACGCTTCAAAGGCTTATTAAAAGAGTTAGAAGAAGACGGCAACGCCATTTTATTCATTGATGAAATTCATACTATTATTGGTGCTGGTGCTGCCTCTGGCGGCATGATGGATGCGTCTAATTTGATCAAACCGTTACTTTCTTCGGGTAAATTACGTTGCATGGGTTCAACGACTTATCAAGAATATCAAAGTGTTTTTGAAAAAGATCGCGCACTCGCTCGTCGTTTCCAGAAAATTGACGTAGTTGAGCCAAGTGTTGATGACACCACTAAGATTTTACAAGGATTAAAAGAGAAGTACGAAACCCACCATGGTATTCGTTACACTAATAAAGCACTGCGTGCCGCGGCACAGCTATCTGCTAAGTATATTAATGAGCGTTTTCTGCCGGATAAAGCGATCGATGTTATTGATGAAGCAGGAGCAAAACAACAATTAGTTGCTGCTTCAAAGCGTAAGAAAGTTATTAATAATAGTGATATTGAATCCATTGTCGCCAAAATGGCAAGGATCCCTGAGAAATCTGTTTCATCAACAGAAAAAGACAGTTTGAAAACCTTAGATCGCAATTTGAAAATGGTCGTTTTTGGTCAAGACCACGCTATAGATGAATTAACCTCGGTTATTCGATTATCTCGAGCAGGTTTAGGCAGTGAACAAAAACCCGTTGGCTCATTTTTATTTGCTGGCCCTACGGGAGTTGGTAAAACAGAAGTGACACAGCAATTAGCTAAATCTTTAGGTGTTGAGTTGCTACGCTACGATATGTCTGAGTATATGGAGAAACACGCCGTCAGTCGTCTTATAGGAGCTCCTCCAGGCTATGTAGGTTATGAACAGGGTGGTTTGTTAACAGATGCGGTTATTAAGCATCCTCATTCTGTAGTATTGTTGGATGAAATTGAGAAAGCCCATGAAGATGTTTATAACATTTTATTACAGGTTATGGATCATGGAACACTAACCGATAACAATGGACGCAAAGCAGATTTTAGAAATATTGTATTAGTCTTAACGACGAATGCTGGTGCTCATGAAATTACTCGTCAGTCTATTGGTTTTAAACAACAAGATCAGACTATTGATGCTATGGGAGAAATTAATAAAACGTTTTCTCCTGAATTTAGAAATCGTTTGGATAATATTGTTTGGTTTAATCATTTAGATGAAATTGTTATTCAGCAAGTCGTTGATAAATTTATTGTTGAACTACAGGCTTTACTTGATGATAAAGGCGTTTCATTAGAACTCACTAAAGATGCTAGAAAGTGGTTGGCTGTGAAAGGTTATGATAAAACAATGGGGGCTCGTCCTATGTCACGATTAATCCAAGAGCATTTAAAGAAACCTTTAGCTAATGAGTTGTTGTTTGGCGATTTAACACATGGTGGGGTTGCAAAAGTTGGTGTTAAAAAAGACAAGTTAGTACTTAGCTATATTCAGAAGAAAGAATTGGTTGAGCATTAATTTACAATGAAAACAACAAACGTTAAATCGCGTTTGTTGTCTGTCGTTGATATTGATCTAAAATAAAAATATCAATAAAAAAAGCCGCCTAGGCATTTCCTAAGCGGCTTTTTTATTTTTGAATATTCAGTTAATTTGAACGTTTAGCGAGAACTGCAGCTGATAATTCATCCAACAAAGTTACACTGGTCTCTATGTTAATACAGGCATCGGTAATACTTTGTCCGTAGGTTAACTGTTTAACATTAACAATTTTCTGATTACCTTCTACGATGAAACTTTCGACCATAACACCAAATACTGCGTTATCGCCTTCTTCCATTTGTTTTCTTAATGAACGAGCTACATCAATCTGCTTGTTGTGATCTTTGTAACTATTACCATGGCTACAATCGATCATAATACGATTTTTCAACCCAGCTTTGACTAATGCTTCACCTGTAGCGTTTATATCGGTTTGATGATAATTTGGCTCTTTGCCACCACGTAGAATCACATGTGCATAAGGGTTACCATGTGTTTGATAGATACACATCTGGCCACTTTTGTTGGGCGAATATAAAACATGTGGAACACTTGAAGCTTTTATCGCATCAACAGCAATCTGTACATTACCGTCGGTACCATTTTTAAAACCAACAGGGCATGAAAGCGCAGAAGCTAGCTCACGGTGAACTTGGCTTTCGGTTGTTCGTGCGCCAATAGCCCCCCAGCTTATCAAGTCAGAAATATACTGACCTGTAACCATATCTAAGAATTCAGTGCCTGCTGGTAAACCTATTTTATTAATATTCATCAATAATGAACGCGCTAGATTTAAACCTTTCGCAACGTGAAAAGATTTGTCTAAATCTGGATCACTGATCAAACCTTTCCAACCGACAGTCGTACGTGGTTTTTCAAAATAAACGCGCATAACGATTAATAACTCATCACTATACTTATCATGTAATACTTTAAGCTTTTCAGCATAATCGACTGCTGCTGTTGTATCATGAATTGAACAAGGACCAATAATGACTAATAAACGGTCGTCTTCACCATTAATGATGGCTTCAATGTCTTTTCTGCTTTGTATGATGAAACGCGCTGTTTTATCATCAAGTGGGATTTGTTGAGCTAATTCTTCAGGAGAAACAAGGTTTTCAATTAGCGTAGTTCTAAATTCGTCCGTTTTAATCGTCATGATATTCTAATTTTTTATTGAAAAGCGTTAATGCGCAATTAAAAAAACAGCGCAATATAATATATCGCGCTAACATAACCAAATTAACGGCTTATGTGAAATGGTTTTTGACTTTTCAAAGATTAATTTGAACTAAGTTAATATTTATAACGTTGTAAGCCTGTTTCATTAAGGATTTTTGCGGATATTTCTTCAACAGAAAACTTAGTACTATTCAGAAAAGGGATTTTTTCTTTCTTATAAAGCTTCTCTACTTCTCTTACTTCCATTCGACATTGTCTCGCTGATGAATATTTACTGTTGGCAAGTCGTTCACCACGAATATCAATGAGGCGTTGTGCGTCAATAGTTAAACCAAATAATTTCTTTTTATGGGGCTTTAAAAAAACAGGTAGCGTAAGATCATCCATATCATCATCAGTAAAAGGGTAGTTTGCCGCCTTGATACCATATTGCAGGGCTAAATAAAGTGATGTTGGGGTTTTACCTGAACGAGACACACCGACCAAGATAATATCTGCGTGTTCATAGTTAGTGACATTCGTGCCATCATCATTGGCCAGAGAATAATTTACAGCATCAATACGATAATCATAACTGTTTTCATGAATACTGTGTGTTCTATGAGCAGTTGGCTTTGCCTCCAATTTTAACTCTTTCTCTAATGGCGCAACAAAATGTTCAAGGAAGTTGTAAATAACACCATCACAACTATCAATCACCTCTCTTATGTCGTTATTCACAAACGTATGAAAAACTAAAGGTGGCTCACCTGTACGTTTGGCCGCTTTATTGATTTTTAGCTTGGCAGCTTCTGCTTTTTCAACAGTTTCGACAAATGAAATCGTGTCATGTTCAAACTCCATGGGGAAAAGTGAGAGCAAAGCATGGCCAAAAACCTCTGATGTTATGGCTGTGCCGTCAGAAATATAAAAAGCAGCGCGCATTTAAAACTCCTTTATTATCAATAGTTGTAACTTATACTGAAATCTTTTAAATAACATTTCAGTTTATAAAGTTCGCAGTGTAAAATGTCTTAAGCTATAAATATACTGATACAACTCATAAATCTATTTATTTTTGTTTCTTTTTTTTGGAGAAGATGTCGTGCAAGAAAATGTACTTTGGTATGAAGTTTTAGGAATGAATGATGTTGACCGCGTCGGCGGAAAAAATGCATCACTTGGTGAAATGATCTCAAACCTTTCAAATGTAGGGGTACAAGTCCCTGGTGGTTTTGCTACTACCTCTTATGCATTTAATGAATTTTTAGAACAAAGTGGTATCAACGACAAAATATATCAGCTCCTTGATAATTTAGATGTTGATGACCTATCGGCCTTATCAAAATCTGGTGAAACGATCCGTAACTGGATCATAGAAACACCTTTTCTCCCACAAATGCAGGTAGATATTGCGAAAGCATATGAAAAGTTAGCCGATGGTTTTGCTGACGATGCTTCGTTTGCAGTGCGTTCATCTGCAACTGCAGAAGATATGCCTGATGCATCTTTTGCTGGTCAGCAAGAAACGTTCTTAAACGTTCGTGGATTTGATGCCGTGATGATTGCAATAAAACATGTTTACGCGTCATTATTTAACGACCGCGCAATTTCTTACCGAGTTCACCAAGGTTACGATCACCGTGGTGTTGCTTTGTCTGCTGGTATTCAGCGCATGGTTCGAAGTGATATTGCTTCAAGCGGTGTAATGTTTTCTATAGATACGGAATCTGGCTTTGAAGACGTAGTATTTATTACTTCTAGTTATGGCCTAGGTGAAATGGTGGTGCAGGGCGCTGTTAACCCTGATGAATTTTACGTTCATAAACCAACATTAGCCAAAGGTAAGCCATCAGTTGTACGTCGTAATATTGGTAGTAAAGCGATAAAAATGATTTACACCGCTGATGTAAGTCACGGTAAGCAAGTTGAAATTGTTGATATTGAAGAAGCATTATCAAATCAATTTTCATTAACTGATGATGAAGTGCAAGAACTCGCTAAACAAGCCGTCATTATTGAAAATCATTATCAGCGTCCAATGGATATTGAATGGGCAAAAGATGGCTTAGACGGTAAGCTTTACATTGTTCAAGCGCGTCCAGAAACTGTACGTAGTCGCGAAAGTGCAAATGTAATGGAACAATTTCAATTACAGTCAACTGCTGATGTTATTTGTGAAGGTCGTTCAATTGGTCACAAAATTGGTAGTGGTGAAGCTAAAGTCCTAGGTTCTCTCGCTGAAATGGATAAAATTAAGCCTGGTGACGTTTTAGTTACTGATATGACCGACCCTGATTGGGAACCTATCATGAAACGCGCTTCAGCGATTGTCACGAATCGCGGTGGTAGAACATGTCATGCTGCAATTATTGCACGTGAAATGGGAATACCAGCGGTTGTTGGCTGTGGAGACGCTACAAAGCTCATCAATAATGGCGATGATATTACTGTTTCTTGTGCAGAAGGCGATACGGGTTTTATCTACAAAGGTAAACTTGATTTTACGGTAACGACTTCTCAAGTTGATTCAATGCCTGATGTTCCATTGAAAATAATGATGAATGTGGGTAACCCAGACCGTGCTTTCGGTTTTGCTCGTTTACCTCATGCAGGTATTGGCCTGGCACGCTTAGAGTTCATTATTAATAAAATGATTGGCATTCATCCTAAAGCGTTATTAAATTTTGATGAACAATCTGAAGATTTGAAAGATGAAATTAACGATATCATTGCTGGATATTCTAGCCCTGTTGAGTTTTATATTGCCAAATTAACAGAAGGAATTGCCACATTAGCTTGTGCGTACTCGCCAGAGAAAGTTATTGTTAGAATGTCTGACTTCAAATCAAATGAGTATGCTAACTTAGTTGGCGGCGACGTATTTGAACCCCAAGAAGAAAATCCGATGATAGGTTATCGTGGTGCCGCGCGTTATATCTCTAAAGATTTCCGTGATTGTTTTGCACTAGAATGTGAAGCGATAAAACGTGTTCGTAACGATATGGATTTAACCAATGTTGAGGTTATGATCCCATTTGTTCGTACCGTAGAAGAAGCTGAACAGGTTATTGAAATATTAGCTGAAAATGGCTTGAAACGTGGTGAAAACGGTTTACGCATTATTATGATGTGTGAATTGCCTTCAAACTGTTTATTAGCGGATCAGTTTCTTGATCACTTTGATGGATTTTCTATCGGTTCAAACGATTTAACACAGTTAACGCTAGGTTTAGATCGTGACTCTGGTTTAATTGCTCATTTATTTGACGAACGTAATCCCGCTATAAAAGCGTTACTTTCCATGGCAATTAAAGCCTGTAAAGCGCGTGGCAAGTATGTAGGTATTTGTGGGCAAGGTCCTTCAGACCACCCTGATTTTGCAGCATGGTTAGTAGAAGAAGGTATTGATAGTGTGTCACTTAATCCTGATACGGTATTAGCAACTTGGCTCTATATTGCTGAAAATCATAAAACGTAAACTTTTAAATAGCTAGTTTACGTTTGGCAATGACCTAACAAAAATTAGCATAATTAAAGGCTAGGCTCTTTTAACTATATCATAAGTTAAAAAGATCTTAGCCTTTTTGCTGTCTAGAGCAAAACTTGGCTAATATTTCAAAATTGACGTGATATACTAACAGCAACCTTGAACTGTAGTATGTTTTTCTTTTATGTCTCAAAGCTTACCTTCATTAGATCACCAAGAACTTATCGCTCCATTGTATAAAAAGTTTTCTCAGGAGCTTGGTAAAAGTCAATATACAGGTGAAATAAACTGTCAATATAGTGCCCGTTTAGCGGTTGCTACAGACAATAGTATTTATCAACAATTACCCCAATTAGTTTTGCATCCTAGAAGTCAGCAAGACATACAATTGATCAGTAAACTCTCTTCAACAGATCAATATCAAAGCATTAAATTCAGTGCACGTGGTGGCGGAACAGGTACCAATGGACAAAGTTTAACACCGGGTATTGTTGTTGATTTATCTAAACACATGAACCGAATTTTAGAAATTAATATTGAAGAAAATTGGGTTCGCGTTGAAGCGGGTGTTATTAAAGATCAATTAAATGATTATTTAAGACCCCATGGTTTTTTCTTTTCTCCAGACTTATCAACAAGTAGTCGTGCAACCATTGGTGGCATGATCAATACTGATGCTTCAGGGCAAGGCTCTTTAGTTTACGGTAAAACATCAAATCATGTTTTAGCACTAGAATCTGTATTAGCTAATGGTGAAGTGCTTTCAACATCACCAATGGCAATTGAAGACGCTGAAGTATTAGCCAAAAAAAATAATAGTTACGGCAATATTATTAAACAGGTGCTTAGTTCGTGTCGTGATAACCGCGCTTTAATTTTGGAAAAATTTCCCCGCTTAAATCGTTTTTTAACGGGTTATGATTTAGAGAACGTATTTAATGATGATCTAAGTCAACTTGATATCTCGCGTATAATCACCGGCTCGGAAGGCTCTTTAGCGTTTGTTTGCGAAGCTAAACTAAATTTAACCCCAATATTAAAAGCTAAAACGCTGATCGTTATTAAATACGACAGTTTTGATTCTGCGCTTCGTCATTCTCCTGCATTAGTTGAAGCCAAAGCAACGTCAGTAGAAACTATCGATTCAAAAGTACTGAATTTAGCAAAGCAAGATATTGTTTGGCATTCGGTGAGTGATTTAATCACTGACGTAGAAAATAAAGTAATGGACGGTATTAATATCGTTGAGTACAACGGTACAAGTATTGAAGCTTTGGCTGAGCAGGTTGCAGAATTAACAGGGCGCTTAACACAAGACATCAGTAACAATACCGGTGTTATTGGTTATCAAGTCACTACAGATTTAAGCAGTATCAATAAACTTTACGGCATGCGAAAAAAAGCGGTAGGTTTACTCGGTAACACTGCAGGTAATCAAAAACCACTAGCCTTTGCTGAAGATACTGCCGTTCCACCCGAAAATTTAGCCGATTATATTGTTGAGTTTCGAGCGTTACTTGATAGTTACGATTTACAGTATGGCATGTTTGGTCATGTCGATGCGGGTGTTTTACATGTACGTCCGGCATTAGATATGTGTGATCCAGAACAAGAAAAATTGCTGCGTGAAGTATCCGATAAAGTGGTGACCTTAACGGCAAAATATGGCGGATTAATGTGGGGAGAACATGGCAAAGGTTACCGCAGTGAATATAGTCCTCAGTTTTTTGGCGAACAGTTATTTAACGAATTAAGAAAAATAAAATCCGCTTTTGACCCATTTAATAAAATGAATCCCGGTAAAATTTGTACGCCTTTTGAGTCGAGTGAAAAGTTAGTTTCAGTTGATGATACTAAACGTGGTTTTTATGATCGTCAAATACCTATCACGGTAAAAGATTCATTTAGTTCTGCGCTTGATTGTAATGGTAATGGCTTATGCTTTAATTATGACGTAAATAGCCCTATGTGCCCTTCAAGCAAGGTAACGCGTGACCGAAGGCATTCACCGAAAGGTAGAGCAGGGTTGATGCGTGAGTGGTTACGTCTTTTAGAAGCTAAAGGTGTTGATATACTTAGCTTAGAAGAAAATATTCAGCATTGGTCAGTAAAACGTGTACTCGATAAGGTGAGAAATCGTTTTTCCGCCAATCAAAAAGAAGATTTTTCTCATGAAGTTATGGAAGCTATGCAAGGCTGTTTAGCCTGTAAAGCTTGTGCAAGTCAATGTCCGATAAAAGTAGATGTTCCAGACTTTAGAGCACGTTTTGTCAACTTATATCACTCAAGATATTTCCGTCCATTGAAAGATCATTTAGTCGCTAATGTTGAAATATTAGCACCGTTAATGGCAAAAGCACCTAAATTAATTAATACAGTATTATCTCATAAATGGTACGACAAACTTTCACGTGCAACCATAGGTTATATTGATACACCGATACTTTCTGTGCCCACTTTAGCTAAACAAGTGAGTGAAAAAAATTATCAAAGCTTCGAGCTGAACTATTTGAAGAATCTCAATTCAGAGCAGCAAGCAAATCATGTGTTGATTGTTCAAGACCCGTTTACTTCTTTTTATGATGCCAATGTTGTTGAAGCCATGATGGCTCTCATCAAGAAGTTAGTTTTTACACCGATATTATTACCGTTCAAACCTAATGGTAAACCACAGCATGTAAAAGGCTTTTTGGCCAAATTTGCTAACACAGCTAAAAATGCCGCTGAATTTTTAAACGAGCTTCATCAATTAAATATTCCCATGTTGGGATTAGATGCTTCATTAACACTTTGTTATCGAGACGAATATAAACAAACTCTGGGCGACAAGCGCGGTGACTTCCACGTATTGTTAGCGCATGAATGGTTATTAACGGTGATCGATCACCCGAACTTTCAAGTTGCGCTTTCGTCTTTAACTAAAAGTAAGCCGCTAGCGCCTTATAAATTGTTTGCCCATTGTACTGAAAAAACGGCATTGGCAGGCAGTGAAGGGCAATGGCGTGACATATTTGGCCTATTCGGTTTAACGCTCGAGAATGTCTCTGTGGGCTGTTGTGGAATGGCAGGTACATACGGTCATGAGCAAGTAAACTTTGAAAATTCAAAAACGTTATTTGAAATGAGCTGGCAAAACAAATTAACTCAGTTAGAGGCTGAACAAGTATTAGTCACCGGTTATTCATGTAGAAGTCAAACTAAACGCTTAGGTAATATGCATACACGTCATCCGGTTGAAGCGTTGTTAGCGTCTTTTGCTTAAATATTAGCCTATATCTAAAGTTATTATAGAGCTTGTCGATACAAGCTGTGACAAATGTTGTACTTGTTCCAACTTGCTATGTGAATAGCTAAAATGTGAGAGGCTGTATGTCATTATCATTAAATAATACTGAAGGTGTTCAAACTAATATAACCACAGGCCAAGCGTTAAAAACGGCAGGTTTGTCTAAAAATCAACAAGAGCTTGAAGGAGAAATGGCGTTAAAGCTGATAGCTTCTGCTGCAGGTATAGATTCAGCGACATTACCAACGGTTGGAAATAGTGGTCATAATATCAATATTAAAGTCTAACATTGATATTTAAATATTTTTATGCGGTTAGATGCAACGTGCTGGTTTAGGTAAGCCAGCATACTTTGTTGCTTGTTTAGCCGGACCTTCTTTAAATAATCGATATAAATATCGGCTACTTGCTTTCTCTTCCCCAAACTCAGCTTTCATCGCTTTCGTTAATGCTCTTATTGCAGGTGAAGTATTATAAGTAAGATAAAACTCTCTCACAAAGCGAATAACTTCCCAATGAGCTTCAGTTAATACTAATTCATCTTTATCGGCAATTAACTGTGCTAAATCGCTATGCCAGTCTTTAAAGTTAATTAAATAACCTTGTTTATCGGTCGTTATCTCTTGTTCGTTAAAAACTAAACTCATTGCCAAGTTACCGACTTTTCCGTTTCACAAATGAGAGTCATTAATGCATCTAGTGATAAGGTGTTAATTTTTTCTTTATCAAGGGTTACTGCTCTAGCTTGAGCGTGTGCTTCAATAATATAAAGAGCTGGTAACGCAACTTTATTCAAGGCTTCTTGCCATAAATCATGATTAAGGTTGTAGCAGCCGTCATCAAGTAAAACTATACAGTCTGTTGGTTGTAATACGTTAAGACATTGCTGAAAATCATCGGTTTGAAAAGCTGAAGTGCGTACTAAATGAAGCATACTCATAATGGATTAAAACCTTAATATTGTTTGGTGTTGGTGTAATGATATTGCAAAGTCATCTTGGTTGAGTACTTGTACATTTTCAATAGAAAACTTTTCGGCTAAACCACGCTGATTAAGCGAATGATGACAAACATAAATATTCTCAATATCGTAAAATTCTAAAGCTGCGAAGGTTTTTAAAAAATCTTTTTGTTGGATCAGTTCAGGTTGTTGCTCCGCTATTAACTGATAAACGCCATCACCCTGAAAATATAAACTGACGGCTTGCTCGTAAGAGCCAAAAATAAGAGCAACGTCAAGAGAATCTTTAGCATTAGCTTTTGACAAAGGCGGGCTAGCATTAAGTATAGCGACTGACTTTTCAGTTATGGACATATAAATCTCCTCAAAGTTGAATTAAACGATCTGCTTTAACATTTAACTCAACTAACTCGCCTAAACCAGACAAGGTGAAAGCTTCATGAACATTCTTCGCTTGGTTATCATTAATATCATCACTTAAACCGCGTTTTTCTGCGGCTGTAGCGCATAAATGTAAGGGAAGATTATACTTGAGATGCAAAAGTTGCCATTGCTGATGAGCTTGATATTCGTCATTCGGCAACGCAAGATGCTGGCTACCATTTAATACGCCATCTTGATAAAAGAACACCCCAACAACACTGATATTCATTGTTAATGCCGCCGTAACTATATTGATAGCAGTAGCGGTTAAATTACTGTTGGGCGGGGTGGTGATAACAAAAGCGATATTTTTCACAAGGTGTCCTACGTTTTCTAAATAAACACTTAAAATAAAAAAACCTCGGTGATCATGTGATCAGCGAGGTTTCATATTATAAGCAATAATTCGCTTACATTCTATTATCTTGAGATATTAATCATCTCCACCCAAAATTCCTAACATGCTTAACAAGTGAACGAAAATATTGTAAACACTTAAATAAAGTGAAACTGTTGCACGAATATAGTTCGTTTCACCGCCGTGGATAATACGGCTTGTATCGAATAAAATTAAACCCGACATGATCATAATAATTGCAGAACTAATGGCTAACGAAAGCGCAGGTATTTGGAAAAATATATTTGCTATCATGGCAATAACTGCAACGACTAAACCAACCATTAAGAAGCCACCCATAAACGAGAAGTCTTTTTTGCTAGTTAACGCGTAGCCAGAAAGTGCAAAAAATATTAACGCTGTTCCACCTAGTGCTTGCATTATCATTGATGGACCGCCAGGCATTGAAGCATAGTGGCTAAGCATTGGCCCTAAAGAAGCACCCATTAAACCGGTAAAAGCAAATATCCAAAAAATACCACTCGCTGAATCAGCTTTTTTGTTTACAACAAACATCAAACCAAAAGACACCAATATCATAATGATTGCTGCAAAGTGTGGTAGGTTCATCGCCATAGAAATAGCGGCAGTAACGGCACTAAATGCTAGGGTCATTGACAATAACATATAGGTATTTTTCAGTACCTTGTTAATTTCGATAGCTGAACTTTTGCTACCCTGTAAACTAATATTTGATTGCATAAAATTTCCTCTGATAACTTTGGTTATACTTTTTAGATAAGGCCATTTGAATAAAATTCAAGTTAAACGCAAATCTTATTTACGGCATTTTGACATATTATGGCACGGTGATTTTTAAATTACTATGCTTTAGTTGTTTAACCTTGTTGATATTCATTGATAATTTGTGAGCGTTTGTAACAGTCGTTGCTGTGATCATTCACCATACCGCATGCCTGCATATGTGCGTAGCAGATTGTAGAGCCAACAAACTTAAAGCCTCGTTTTTTTAAATCTTTACACCAGGCATCTGATTCAGTTGACGTAGCAGGGGAGTCAGTTAAGTTATCCCATGAATTAACAATGGTTTTGTTGTTAACGAATTGCCACATGTAAGTACTAAAACTACCAAACTCTTTTTGGATTTCAATAAAACATTGAGCGTTGTTAACTGCGGCATTTATTTTTAAACGGTTACGTATGATATTGCTGTTTAGCATAAGCTCTTCAACTTTTTCTTGACTGTACTTAGCAATAATTTCTACATCGAAGTCAGCAAAAGCCGCTCTATAACCTTCACGCCGTTTTAATATAGTATACCAACTTAGGCCTGCTTGGGCTGACTCCAAACATAGATACTCAAAAAGTTTTTGATCATCGTAAACAGGTACTCCCCATTCTTCATCATGATATTTGACGTAATCAGGTTTTGAAGTATCAAGCCAAGAACAGCGGCACAGTTTTTCGGAAAAAGTATCATTATCCATATTGAACCTTTAAGGATTGTTTAAATAGCTAGCAAAATGATGTTTTTTTTAGCAAACAAACATTTTTAGAGAATAAATGCTTTACAAGTGTTTTTCGACACTTTAGTATTCGCCTCGTTCTGAAGCAAGGAATTGTTTTGAAACATTCAGGTGAGATGGCTGAGTGGTCGAAAGCACTGGTCTTGAAAACCAGCGACGGTTTATCCCGTCCTAGAGTTCAAATCTCTATCTCACCGCCACATTAAGAGAAGCCCGTTAATCGAAAGATTGACGGGCTTTTTGCTTTTCTATACTTAAAATATATAAACGGGTTTATAGCGCCAATTCTTCGAGTATAGTTCAAATTTTTATCTCACCGCCACATTAAAAAATCCGCTAATCGAAAGGTTAGCGGGTTTTTGCTTTCTGAAGTTTATGAAAGTTAGAAAACGAGTTTATAGCGGCTTTTTACTTTTTGAACAATGAAAAATAGAAATAAGGTTTATAGCATAGTCCCTGAAGTGTTCAAAAGGGAGAGGGCAGTTGGTCACAAAATCAACTTGATTAGATGTCGTTAAAATCTGTTTTAGTATTAATTATATATAGTATAAACCACCTTTTTTTAGCTGATTTATCAAATCAATAGTAGATTCAGATCCAAGTAAGGTATTTAACGGGTTGAATTTGTTATCATCACGCTCATGCTAAATATTGTTATTACTCGTGGAGTCTGTTTTGTCTAAAAGCGCAATAAATATCAGTTGGCGCTGGTTAGCTGCCGCCATATTCTTTTCAATGGCATTAACTGGCCTAATAATGGGGGTATCACTTTCTGAACGTCCTAGTGTTTATTCTGCTGACATATTAACCAAAGTATATTACAGCTTAGGTCTATTTGTTGTTGGCGGATTAGACTTAGGCACTCCTCTAGGTGGCCCTGTTCTCGGTAGAACTTTCTTATGGATTGCCTATTTTGGCGCTCCTATACTCGCGGGGTCAGCATTAATAGAAGCTATTCTAAGAGTACTTACACCACATAAATGGCGACTACACCGAATTAAAAATCATATCGTTATTGCTGGCTCAGGGGAGTTAACCATTACTTATTTGAAAGCCCTAAGAGATGTTGATGAAAAAGTCTCTGTCGTGATTATCGATAATCAAATTGATAAACTTAGAGAGCATGAATTAAGGGTGCAATTTTCAGCAAAAGTTATTATTGGCGATATCACCCATAGCTATTTTATTAATCGCTTAAACCTTACTACAGCTCGGAAGGTATTGATGTTCACTGAAGATAACTTTCAAAGTTATGATGCAGCGCATAAAATATTGAAACGCTTTCCTAATTTAAAAAACAAAATAATAATCCACTGTAATAGCATCCGATTTATGCGCTCTATGAATGGCTCAAAAGTTGCCAATGATTGTATCACTTTCAACTCTTATCAACTTGCCGCTATTGGTTTAACTAATGGTCAATTAATAAAGCATTTATATAAAACTAAGCCTAAAGATGTGGTGGTAATGGCAGGGTTTGGTCTATTTGGTCAAGCCGTTTTAGAAGAACTGTCTCAATATGCAAAAAAAGAAATTGATACTATCGCTATTATTGATAAAGACGCCCATCGGCGTGTGCTTGTTGTCGACGAACAACTTAAACTGAAGGATTTTGCTAAGCGAGAAATTTTAGAAGGCAATATTACCCATCCTGAAATATGGGATAAACTTAGTCAAAATGTCGACTTGGAAAGCTCAGAGCCTATCATTATTTTGGGTACAGGCTCCGCAGAAGAAAATTTACGTGCCGCATTATGGTTAAAAGATAAATACCCTAACGCGTTAATTATTGCACGAAGTCATCAGCCTTCTCTATTTGCTCAAGAGATAGGTCAACAATATAATATTAACAGTGTAAGCATTACCCAATTGGTAAAAGATAATTTCCCTGAAGACTGGTTAACGTCTTGAATAAATATAGGGACTTAGTTACTACGTTGTCATTAATTACCATTATGCTAGACGACTGCCATGAACGGTGGTGTGCAAGTTCAACCGCCTTATGGAAGATGATATATTTATCTATTAATTGCTCAGTCATAACAAAGATTTTTATTTCAAAGGTGATTTTATTCAATAAAACCAGTGCCCATACTCGTCCCATTCTACCCGCCACATTAAAGAACCCGCTAATCGAAAGGTTTGCGGTTTTTTGCTTTTTAAGGTTTATAAAAGTTAGAAAACGAGTTTATAGCGCCAATCCTTCGAGTAGAGTTCAAATTTATATCTCACCGGCAGATTATGAAAAGCCGTGAATCGAAAGTTTACTTTTTTTGTTTTATAAAATTGAAAATATATGCACAAAGGGTTTGAAACGTAAACGGTAATGTATGTTGATGGAAAAGAACGACGATGTTATCTTTCTTATTGATCTATACAGGAACGGATAGAAGCCTTACATTGATGACAGATGTTGATGCTCTTGTTGAGCAACTTTATAAAACACATTCTGCAAAGTTACTGGCGGTATTAACCCGCATTTTTGGTGTGCATAACTTTGACTTAGCAGAAGATGTAATGCAAGACGCTTATAGTAAAGCCATAATTGATTGGCAACAACATCAAATTCCCCCAAATCCTGCGGCATGGTTAATGACAACCGCTAAAAATAAAGCACTTGATAAAATAAGAGCGGATAAAACCAAAGTAAAACTATCACAAGACTTATCTCAATATTTACTCAGTGAATGGACGTTAGCTTTTACCATCGAAGAAGAATTTAAAGTTTCGAAAATAAAAGACGATCAACTTAGAATGATTTTCATTTGTTGTCATCAAAGTATCAAAGCAGAAAATAGAATCGTCTTTATATTAAAGTCGTTATGTGGTTTTAGTATTCGTGCCATTGCTCGGGCGTTATTATTAACTGAAGCGACGGTTAAAAAAAGGTTATTAAGAACACGAGAAAAATTAAAGCAACTCAGTTTTGAATTACCCAGCGATGATAAACTCAGCGAAGCTATGGATACGGTAAACACGGTATTATATTTGCTATTTAATGAAGGTTTTTATAGTTCAGATCCTAAAAAACCTATCAATATTGAATTTTGCCAAGAAGCAATTGCTTTGGTTGAAATGCTAATAAATGAACCTAAAATGGTTAATCAAGATACGTTAGGTCTGTTTGCATTGATGCATTTTAATATCGCACGTATCAATGCCCGTGTTGATAAAGATGGTTTTAATATTCCATTAGATTTACAAGACCGAAGCCTGTGGCAACAAGAATATATTCATACAGGTGATCATATTTTAAAAGCTTGTACTGAGGCTAGTCATACGGCTAGTCGCTTTTATATCGAAGCGTTAATTGCGCAACAGCACTGTTGTGCCGCAACGTTTTCAGAGACCAATTGGCTGTTAATTGTTAGTTATTATGATGACTATATAAAAATAACAGATTCACCTGTGGCTAAACTCAACCACGCAATTGCCCTTGGGCATAGCGGAAAAGTGAGTGAAGCAATTAACAACGTATCGTTATTGCAAAGTCACCAAGCGCTTGTCAACTCACATATGCCACTGGCTATTTTAGCGTATTTAAATGCTAAAGCGGGTAATGAAAAGCTTGCCTATCAACAAGCACATTGTTCTAAAGAAATTGGCGGCACTGCGCATGAACATAGATTAATGATGCAACAGCTGCAGCGCCTGCTTAATTAAATTGATTAGATATCAATCCATACACATCACAGCCCTAACTTCTACAGTAATGTCTGGGTAGTTAAAGATAGGGCACTCTTTGGCAATGGCCGTGGCTTCATCAATATCGGTAGCTTTTATTATTGAATATCCACTGACCAATTCTTTTAATTCAATGGAAGACAGATCTGTGACTACGCCGTCTTGGCTAATGCTATTACCGGTATAGCTTAACGGAGAACCACCAGAGACTAATTGTTCCTTTTGTTCTAACATGCCCATCCATGCCCCCCATTGTTCCATACTCGCGGCCATTTCTACTTTTGAAGTATTCTCCATCCATTTGGGGTCGCCACCTTTGTATATCAACATATAATCATTCATAACATTTCCTATTTTTGTTAGTACTAATAACTTTTTTATCAGTATCTATATGTATAACGTATCAGTGATAAAAAAGGGGACACATTTTCTGATTATTTTTTACAGCTTAATAAAACCTTGCCGATACTTGTTCCACACTTCCCGCTACATGCTAAGAAATTGCTACTTTAACGAGTCGCGTCTTTATCGTTTGAAATTTGATGTGTTGAATAGTAGCGGTAATAACTCGTATTATTATATAATATTCGGCATATGCACTCATCATTGATTATATAACGTGGAATTCACATGAACTTAGAACATGCTTTATTGGTAATAGCTAATGCACATGGCAACGAACTACCTGTTGAAGCACTCGAAGCCGTTAAATTGGATTGGTCGGTATTTTATCCTGATTTAGAGCGACTAATAGATCAATTCGTCGCCGATGATACATCGTTAACCGATGAGCAAAATGCCATTTTATTTTTTGGAACGTTTCTACTCGCCGAATTAAAATATTCTCCTGCGTTGCCAAAGGTTTTACAGATGTTTTCGCGCAGTGATACGTTTGTAACGCCTCTTGAAAAGGTGTTTGGCGATACGCTTACTGAATTAACGCCCACCTTATTTTATAATGTTGCTGATGGTTGCACACAATTATTGTCAGACTATATTGTTGATGGTCATCAAGCAATGTATTGCAAGGCATCTGCTATGGAAGCTGTATTTGCGCAATACGAAGTAGCTGTCATTGATAATATTGAATTAGGTAAGCATATTACTCGCTGGTTAGCCGGTTTTCTCGCCATACCAAGTTCAATCAATCGTTTTTTAATGAGTGCATTAGCGGATTATTGTATTGAATATCAACTTGATGATTTTCAAAGTCAGTTTATTGGCTTATGTGACAAAAATCTATTTGATGAAGACCGTTTTACACAAGATGAAATTAAAACGTGGCTCCGGGCTGATGCACCTAAACTGATTGAGTCTGGCATTATTCAAACAGACTTTAATCTTGTCGATACCTTAAATACCTGGATTGATGACGACCCAGAGGATGGAGAACTCGATAGTTTTGTAAACGAAGACTTTGATGGCTTTGATTCGTTAATGGGTGAAGGTGGCTTGTTGGCTGATATCCTGTACAACGAAAATACGATTTTAGAAAATAGTGTGCCTGTTAGTTCATTAACGTCGGCTGGTCGCAATGATCCTTGCCCGTGTGGCAGTGGCAAGAAATATAAGAAGTGTTGTTTACAGTAGGCCTGCAGATTGGCATAGCCCATCGAGCTTTAACTACTAATAAAATATGCCTTAAAGATAATTAATACTAAGATATACCCCGTAAGGGTGAAATAAACCGCAATTTTACGAGTCGCGGTTTTTTTGATCTAAATTTACGTCTAATAATATTAATGGAAATACTCTTAAGGACGGGGCTAATTTTGTGCGCTAGAAGTTTTCATATTAGCTATATTCATGTATATTCTGAGGTGGTTTAAGTACTTGATTTACTAAGAGTATAAAGCTAGTCTAATTATGATTAAATTATATGGAAAATTAATCGAAGAGTTTTTCGTCTAATAATCTGTTAAATACACAAGGAGAGTAACGTGAATAAATCAACAATTGTTTTATTATCTGTAAGCCTTAGTATCTTTGGCTGTTCAAGCTCAACTGAGCAAGTTTCAAATGATGTGAATATGGAAAAACATCCTCAAAAACGAAGTGTAGACTGGTGTCAAAAAAACTATTTTTCGGCATCTGTTGGTGCCAAAGAACGTAAGAATAGTGCTAAACATTGTGATACACAAGCACGACAATCTTATATAGCTGCCAAAGAACATAAAGCAGATAAAGAACATAAAGAAAGTAAAGAAAAGTAATATAAATGTTCAGTTAAAATTCTTCAAAATGGGCAAGTTACAGCGAGCTATTTTTACTTAGTTCAACATTTTAGCCAACTAATTTTTGCCGATTAATTGGGCGTTAGGCTATTCAATTGTTGAGGAGTATATGAAAAGTTTTTTATTCTTATTAGTGTTAATATTTTCTAATTTATCTTATTCTAAAAATAGTTGTCCTATTATAGATTTGATGCACCATAATAATGATCAAATTGGCTTTTCAACAATATCCTTAGGGATGACAGTTAAATCTAATACCTTCTTTAAATTTGACTCACCTTCTAAGGTAGGTGAGCACTGCGGAACACACACGGCAACATATACAGAAGAAAGCTTCCCTATACTTTTAGTCTTAGATCATGAATTTAAAGTTATAGATATCCATGTTGATACATCAAAAATGGCATGTGATAAAGCATCTTTAGTAAAAAAAGCAAAGAGTACTTTCAAAAATATAACCTTTCAAAAATCAAGGTTCAACAACCTAACAGAGTTTGAAACTAGCAATCCTGTGTATTTAATCGGTGAGCCTAATTTAGGCATTTTAATGTTAAAACCTAGTAGTTTTGTAGCTATAGGTAAAGCTCAGTGCTTTGAGTAATAATAGCCATTCAAGTAGAACTAAGAACCGTTGGCTATTTGCTGCTTCTTCGTCTATTTTTAGTCAATTATCTTTGTCTCTTCATGGGGCGTTAGCAAGATTTAACTATATTTGTGTAATTTTAACTTTAAGGTGATAAATAATGATTAAAGTAAGTGTAATGTACCCTAACTCTTCAGATGCAAATTTCGACATTGAATATTATTGCAATACTCATATGCCAATGGTTAAAGAACTTCTTGGTGACTTTGTAAAAGGTGGCAACGTCGATTATGGTATAGCTGGTGGAACACCTGGCGAGGCTGCGCCTTATATAGCAATGGGACATTTGTTATTTGACTCGTTGGATAGTTTTCAAAATGGATTTGGTCCACACGCAGAAAAAATCATGGCAGATATTCCCAACTACACAAATACTCAGCCTCAAATTCAAATTAGTGAAATTAAGCTTTAGTGGTTATCCTTGTTACAAGGCAATTAAGCAAAACAAAAAACAACTGGGAATTTTCTTCATCGTTGCCCATTTTAGCCAAGAATTATTTGCCTCCCAATGGGGCGTGCTGCACAAGAGAATGTCATTAGATGCCTGAACCTAATTCATTGAGAATAGTAACATTTGCAACACCTGAACATCTCGGCCAATGGCTCGAAGAAAATCACGCCTGTGAAAGTGAACTTTGGGTAAAGGTGTACAAGAAAAACACTGGGATTCAGAGTGTGACTTGGAATGATGTCGTGATCGAATCTCTATGTTGGGGGTGGATTGACGGTATTAAGAAGTCAATCGATGACCAGGCCTACCTGCACGTATTACACCCAGAAAAGCGCGAAGTAACTGGTCTAAGAGGAACACCGAACATGCAGAGCGTTTAATAAGTGAAAACAGGATGACGGAGTCAGGCTTTGTGCATATTCGTGCTGCAAAAGCGGACGGGCGTTGGGATAACGCTTATGTTGTAAGTGAAATGGAAGTACCGCAAGATTTCCTAACTGCACTGGAGAACAAGCCAAATGTTAAAGCGTTTTTTGAAACTCTGAATAAATCGACTCGTTATGTTATTGCAAATGGGTTGATTAGTGCGAAGAAACCCGAAACCAGACTAAGGCGCTTTACAAAATACATGAACATGCTTTCTCACGAAGAAAAGCCTAAATAAGTGGGATTCGTCTTATCAAATCAAATAAGGACAACGAATTAATCATGAACTTTGCCGTGCGTATAACCATGATGATAAGGACTTATCATTGGTTTTAAGCGGGGGTGATGTAAATGTCTAAAAATTATTGTTTGTCTCTTAATAGGGCGTAAGGCAACAAGGGAGATCAATTATGAATCTCAGTACTAAAATGGCAAAAGAGTGTGAAAAGCAATACTTTTTTAAGCTATATTGCGATGCAATGAAAGGTCATATTGAAATACTTTGGGGGTGGGATCAGAAATGGCAAATTAATGATTCTGAAGAGCGCTGGAACTCATGTGAAAATTACGTAATTCATAATGCGGGACAGAAAATTGGCTACTTTCAAATTATCGAAGAAAAAGATGAAGCATATATCATGATGTTTATTATCGATAAAGAGTATCGTTCAAAAGGAATTGGAAGTAAGGCGTTAGCTTTAATCAACCGTTTTATCTCAAATAAAATATTAACATTACGTGTTTTTAAAACGAATCAAAAGGCATTGTCCTTTTACGAAAAAAATTATTTTTTAATCTCTAAGCAAGAAAACGAGTTTTATTTAATGCAGAAAAAAGTTACCTGACTAAAACTTTACACGGAACAAAAAATAGTTGGTTAGGTTCCGCTCATCTACATACTTTAATAAACAATTATTTTCCTCTTAATGAGGTATTAGGATAATCATGAATCCGAGTAAAGTTGTTCGTGGAAATATTAGCAAGCTGACAGATCTTCCAAATATAGGTAAGGCAAGTGCCGCTGACCTTGAGTTGCTTGGTATAGCTAAGCCCGACGATCTCAAAGGGCAGGACCCGTATGAAATGTACGAGAGGCTTTGCATTATAACTGGAGTCAGGCATGACCCGTGCGTCATTGATGTGTTTATTTCAGTTACATGTTTTATCAATGGTGATGAACCAAAGGTTTGGTGGAATTACACGGTGGAGCGTAAAAGTGTGCTAGCTAAGAAGTAAAATTTTGCATGCAAGCCATGAAAACAGGGAAAATAACAGTTGGTTATTTACTTCTTCATTGCTATTTTAAGAAACTATTTTTAGCCACATAATGTGGTGATATATATAAAAGGGTCTGTTACATGAATCTCAATATTACATTTATTGGTGAACTGGTTTTTTATTCTATGTTCATTGTTGGTGCCTTAAGTTATTACTTAGGTAAACGTAAGACGACTTCACCTAAAATCGCTGTATTAATTGGAGTTGTGTTATGTATTATTCCGCCTCTTAACCTCGCTTATTTAATTGTCTTAACGTTAAAAAATGACGTTGTAGATGACTCAAATATTGAAACATCTGTGTGATTTTCATATTTCAGTTACTGTTTAATATTTAAAAATTTATCACTTAAGAGGTTATATGAAAAATATATTCATACCTATAGTTTTACTGTTTTTTGCAACTACTATTCTAGCTAATGAAAAGCGTGGTAAAAGAGAAGTATTGCTCGACAACTCAGATGTTGAAGTTGTCCGTTTGACTTATCCTGTTGGAACAGAGTCGGGGATGCATACGCATATACACCCGAACAGAGTTGTATATTTTGTAAAAGGTGGGACATTAGAATTAATCCCTGAAGACAAGAAGCAAAAACCAAAAGTTATAAATGTGAGTGATGGTGAAACACTATTTTTGCCTACCACAACTCACAATGTTAAAAATATCGGAAATACAGAAGTAGTGATTGTTGAGACTGAAATTAAAAGTAGCTAACAATAAATTCAAGCGGGAATTTTAACAGTTGACGAATTTCACTTTTTTGACAACTTTAGTCCCCCCTTTTGCTGAGCAGGGAGTTAGAGTGCCTCGATGAAAGTACAACTTTTAACAAGCGATTGTGATACCTCAACATTGGTTATCGCTGCTGATTTGTGTACGTTTTTTAATGTATTAGCATGCAAAATAGAAGACGATTATGATGGAATAATGGATCACTTATGAATTGACTTTGAGTTATCTGAAATGAAAATGAAATTGTCTAAAAAATTATCAGAATGAATTAGACAACTTCATTTGGTCTGTTTGAATTTATTGTAAGCATTTCGTTATTTTATTTTTCGATTCAAACAGCTTTGACCAAGTTAATTAGAAGACATTTTATTGCTTCTTATTGTTAGCCTATTTAAATATACAAAAGTTTTTGAAGCATCATATTGTTGAGCAAAGTGGGCTAATCCCATTTCGTTACATGTAATATCATTAACAGCAAACCGCTCAGTAACAGTCATGTTTCCCCAAGCATACAATTTTAAAGCCTTTTTTAATCCAACGAGATTATTATCTGCGGTTAGCATACATATTTTTGCTTCAGAACTACTATCTGTCGGTATAAGTTTGTAATTACTGCTATGAGCATTGAAAGACAATAATAAAATTAGAAGAGATGATGTTAAATTAAATAGTTTCATAATATATTCCTTAATAGTTGGTAGTCCCAAAATAATAAAAGCTAACCTTCACTTGGGATTCAATTTCAAGCAACGTTACGCTCATTAGATAGTCTAAATTTTGAGTTGTCAGGCAAACGTACAATGTCAGCTGACTGTTTAATTGATTGAAGTTTTTTATGTGATATAGCAAAACAAACCATTAATGAAACTAATATTATTGGATTGATCACTAATCCGTGAATAAGTGAGATAGGCAGAATAAAGCCAAGACTTAATATAATAAAAATTGAGAGAATACTTAATATACGAATGAAGTTATAAACAATGATGTAAAGATTCATAGTAATCCCCTTAGTGGTTTGAATTACTACTATATTGCGACCTATTGCCTCCGGCAAACGTATAATATTGACGTCATGGGTGAATATTATTCACTTATACTTGTCTCGACTAATTGTTTAAACCAGTCAATAAATGAAGAAATGTCATTGCGCTCTTTATCTCTTGGATGATAAACGGCATAACATTTAGGTATAAAGTGAAATTTTTCTTTGAATGGCTGAACCAGTAATCCATTTTTTAACGCCATGTTTTCTAGGGGAATAGCGCCCAATGCCAAACCTAACCCTTGCTGGGCGGCCTGTATTACAGCATCATAAGAGCCAAGACTTAGGCTCGACTTTGACTCAACATAATCAATGCCCACTGCATCGCACCAATGTAACCAGCTATTTTTCATATTTGCGTGTTGAATTAATGGCACCGAAAGAGTTTGATCAACATTCATTAGGTTGTGTTTATCAGCAAATTCTGGCGAACACAAAGGAGTGACTTGTAAGTCAAATAATTTCTCAGATATCACCCCAGGGTAGTTGCCATCACCAAGCCTCAACGCTAAGTCGAAATCATCGTAGCGCAGGTCAATTAACTCCATCGATGTTTCTATTCTGAGTTCTACAGATGGAAATTTTTGCTGAAATAATTCTAAATTGGGAATAATAATATTGCTAGCGATAGTAGGGAATGTTGATATTCTAAGTAATGTTGACTGGGCTTGTGTCGAAAATTCTCTTTTAAGCGCTGATGTACCATGGTCCAGTAAATGAAATATTTCTTGTACGGTTGAAATATATTTCTCACCTGCAGGTGTCAGTTTCACCCCACGAGTTACGCGCTTGAACAAGACTATATCGAGGTTTTTTTCTAGCGATTTTATTTGATGACTAATGGCTGACGGTGTCAGAAATAGTTCTTCAGCAGCTTTTTTGAAACTTGAATGACGCCCAGCAGCTTCGAAGAGCTGTAGCAAATGTAAAGGAGGTAAGCTTCTGGCCATGAATATTCAACGTCTAAAAATAGTGTTAATTGATAGGGGATTGTCGACTATTAAATTAACAATATCAATTACTGATCGCAATTGTTATACAACGAGGTGGTATTAAATTTGAAAATGTATGCAAAGGTCTCAGAAATAACGACGAGAGACTTTACCCTTAAATTTCATCACAAGATTATAAAACCTCAAGAAAAGAATTCTTTGCTTTCTTGAGGTTTTATAAACGTTAAATCCGTGAATAACGAAATATACTGATTAACCATTGCTCCGTCTGTTTTATCCATGAAAGTCCGTAGAGTCCTACTAAATGTTTAGGTTTCAATTTACAGCGTGGATCTGACAATAGTTCTCTTGCTTGTGAATAATGTCCGTCTCCAATATTCAGTTTTGCGAGATGACATAAATGTGTAGCGCTATATTTTAGCATATTATCAACATTTTTCATTTTTGGCTTTTTACGTGCTTCCTTTGTTATGCGAATACTAAAACCACATTCTGTTGACGGTATGTTGTTTTTACTTACTTGATTTTGCGCATCTTTATGATAAAGCGAATGGATATTTGGTGAATAAGCAATATTTGTATTCAAGGCAACTCGGCAGAATAAGTCTTGATCTTCACCTATAGGTTCACCAAGAGGAAATCCGCCAATTGAATTAAATAACGACTGCTGAATCACCATAGATGACATGGTAAAGGGTAAATCGCCTTGTGAAGCTATTTGAAAATAGTCATCCAATATTACCCCCTTAGGATTCACGTTTTTAAGGCTAATATTTGCATCTAAAAAGGTATTTTCAGACTCAACAATTTGGTAACTTGTACCAAAAAACTTTGCTTGAGGAAACTTAATAATTAATCGAACAACTTCATCTAAAAATAAAGGTAACCACTGGTCATCTGCATCCAAAAAAGCGATGTATTCATGACTTGCTAACGCTACGCCATTATTACGAGCTGCAGATACCCCCTGGTTTGCTTGGTGTATTAATCTGACATTCTTCAAGTTGGCCTTTTTAACAATCAGTGCTCCATCATCTGTTGAACCATCATCAATAACTATGATTTCAGCGGCAGGGTATTTCTGCCACTCAACACTTTTTAGTGTTCTTAAAATATGTTCAGCTTTATTAAATAGCGGAATAATTACGGTAAATTTTATATTGTTCATTTTGAATACTCCAATTAGCTAAAGAATTTTTTAGTGCGGTATTAACCGATAAAGTTGGTGATTTGAAATTTGTTGATAAACCTTTTACTATTTCCGAAACAATCTTTTCAATATTGAGGTTAAATAAATCTATTTGATAGCCATATGGCATACCTATTTCTTGACACCAACCTTCACACTTACTATGGTAGTTAACTGATAAAACTGGTGTTTTTGCTAAATACCCTAGAATAGAACCGTGTAAACGCATGCTTATAATTACGCGATAACTTGCAAGGTTTTCCAGTAATTTTATAGGATTAGCTTCATACTTTTCAATCGTGATAGGTACGGTATTACTTAACTTTCTAATAATATTATTGTTGATTTGCCAATCACCCAACGAACTATGTCCGTTAAATTCTATTAAGGTTATAGGTTCACCTGTTTTTACATATAGCTGCGTAATCAATTCTGTAAATTTTTCAAATCGATGAAATTCAGCTAACTTATCTGTTTTACCCATCGCATCAATTGCGACAGAGCATAACGATAGTGCAATGCCTTTTCGTGCCACTTTTTTTGGTGTATATTTTTTCGAACAAAGTAATAAGGGGGCTAAATCGAAGGTTTTTTTAACGTTAGCGTTTGGTGCAATTCTTTTAGCTATCTCAAAACTTTCGCTATCTCTTACACCAACATAACCACATTCATTTAAAAATTTTGCACAAGATTTTTCTGCACCATATGAATTAAATGGACCAATGCCAACGCCTACAGCTAAACTTTTTTTCGGATTTGACAAAAACATTAACTGCCTTTTAAGATTAATGTCAGTTTCACTATGTAAAACCGAACCACCACCAAATATAATGCGTTTACATTGTAGAGCTGTTTTATAATGCAATAATCTGTTTTGACCTGGGAATTGTTGGTCAAATTTTAAAGCGATTTTGTGATTACTATGTGTTTCTCTGTTGTGATCACCATACAAACCTACTATAGAGTTTCCACATCCCACAAGGTGTTTAGCCCCCCATGCAGTAGCATACATAAGCGCATCATCACCACTATTTCGCATGCCGTAATAGCCTACTAAATAAGCATCGTATTTTTTAAACATATATTTCTCCTGATTTTAGTGGGTTAAGGGCAATGCCTATCCATAAAAGTGCTGGCCAATAAATAAAGCTTAAAATCTCTAGATTTTCAAAAAATGAGTAACAGATAATAACAATTGCCATTAATGCTGCGGTAAAACAAATTTGGCTTTTTAGGCAATTCAAAAATAGGTAAAGACAAGTAAAGGTTAGCGGTATGGCTAGGGCTAAAAGTCCTACAATACCTTTTACAAATAATAATCCGTACCAACTGTGGTGAGAGCCTATGGGCATACCTTCTACTACTTTCGGGCCTTTCTCTACTATGCCGTGCCCCCAAATAGGTGCTTCTGTTTCCCAGCGTTGCAGAGCCAAAACTTCTAAAGTATTGCGTACTCGTGTTGAATCAGGTCTTGATGCCTTTATATCTTCGTAACTGTTGTTGAGCGAATGAAATACAGGTTCACCGAGAAGTAATATTGCAGAAATTGCTACGCCAAAGAAGATTAACCAAATGGGATTCTGAAAATATTGACTTAAAAAACATAGCGGCATTAAAGCGATATATATAGCCCAGCCCACTCTTGACTGAGACAGTAAACACATGAAAAAGCTCCCTAACACCCCAGTATTTCTCCAAAAAACATTTTTATCTTGACTCGTAAAAATTAGAAATATGCAGGCCATAAATCCAGCGGCTGGTGCCCAAGGAGTAAAGAATCTCCACCGACCTGCACCTGTTTCAGGATTTAAGCCATATAAACTGACGGTAAAGAAACTTTCACCCGGTCCACCGATGACTTGTAGAGGTGAAATAAATAAATCGCCGGGTATACCTCCCAGATAAAGAACAATACTCACAACGGCAAAAATTAACGTGTGGAATGAAACAATACTTACGGCTCTAACGATTAATTGCGGTTTAATATCGACAAATGCACCAATAAATAAAAATAACGGCATTAACGCCCAACCTTTTGCCCAGCCAATAGAAGACTTAATCGTTTTTGCCAAACCTAAATCCCAATTCGAATGGGCAATCAGTAAAGCTAATAACATGAACAAACCGCCAATTATCCATAACCATACTATTACAGGGATGACTGAATTTTTGTCTTTTCCGTTCACATACCAACGTAATATAACAACGAAGAAAATCATCCAACCTATTAACGAACCCATGATATATAAACCACCCAAAAAAAATAAAGGGTAGGTTAACGTTAAGCCGAACCAGACCAATTTTTCTTCTGTATAATTCCGAACTGGGTGTGTTGAATGCATAATTAAATAATCCAAATATGAATAAATCACTTTAACTCAAACAATTATTCGTTAAAGCATGTGCAATTTCGGTCAGTAAAATATTGCCATTAATATACATAAAGCTTAAATTGTGCCAATAATTGAATTTACCCTAATTGATTGATAATAAATGAATTAATTGCGTGTGCGTTTTTATTTGAAGGGAGGGGGATTGCATGAATTGCAAAGTAGCAAATTGGATTCTCATTTTGCAATTCAATAATTTTTAAAGCTTTTTACAATTTTTAAAAATAAATCTAATAAAAAGCAGATTACAACATAAATGATTAAAATAAGCGGGATAATAATGAATCGTAAAAATTCAGCATTAAGTATTAACTTCATTATTAAAGTTTCTTAATCTCACAACTTGAAACTTAATACGCCAACATAAAGCCAACGGTTAATATAAGCATCGCGGATTGATCAATATTTATCTATAACATCTAAGCAAGTAAACTAGCTTTTCTTTAATAAAACACGGATTAACTTATTACGCTGCGATAAAATGATTAAGCCAATTGTGATCAATATAAAGCCGGCTATTGCTCCAATAAAGGCAATGACCTTTTTAGGACTAGTTTGTTTCGTTGGATACGACGGTGTTGTTAACATTTGTAATACCGGATAAGAGGCGAAAATATCTGCTTTACTTGCTTCAAGTCTTGCTGCTGCCGAGATAAAAATAGCCTCAGCCATGTTAAATTCTCTTTGTAGACGTTCTAACTCAACTATTTCTCGTGAGTAAATTTTCAATTGGTCGCTCAAATGTTCAATTGAACGTCCTAGCTCACGGTACATTGAATCTTGACCTTTTTGTTTTGCATAAGCGTCAATTAAGTCAGCGAATAATTCAGAACGTTTCGGATTCAAATCCAAGTTCAATGAATTGAATATTTCACTTGAGTTTACCCCATACATTTCCCTGCTTCTCTCGTTAATTGCAATACGCGTAAAGTTTAATCTTTTTTGTTGGGCTTTAACTTTTGGGTGGTTAACACCCCAACGAGAACTGTATTCAGTGAGTTGGGTAATACTTTCCTTTAACTCAGTGATATACGCTCTAAATTCAACATCTGATTGAAGCGTAAAAGCTTGACCTGCTAGTTTAGGAGAAACACCTAGTTCTTCACTCAACTGATAAATATATTCTTGTAATTGTTTAGCTTCAGCATTTACATAAAGTTGTTTTTCTTTTACCCCAGAAAGCGTTCTCACCAATTGATCCATTTGTTCAGTTGAAACGACAATAGAGCGCTGCTGAAAGTCAACAATGGCATTTCGTGTTATGTTCATTCTTACTCGATATTGATCAAGTACGTGGTTAATGCTTTTGTCACGGCGTAACACTTCGTCAGCTCTTAGATTGCTCAGTTCATCCTGTAGGGCTTCATATAAGGCCAAAGTCTTTGCTTGAGCTACGCCTTGATTATTAGCATTCATAGATAAGGAGATAATTGAAGTCTGCTCTGTGAGTTTAATTCTAGGTTTACCCAATTCCTCAAGTGAAAGCTGCAGTTTTTTTGCAGCCCGAGATCTTACACTACGACTAGATAACATTTCTTTATAATTAACCCGAGGGTTAAAGCCACCCGCAGAAAAAGGCGCGCTCGTTTGTGAAACTATTTGTCCGACATTATCCAATGACACACTGTTACTAGTACCTGTTCCGGGTAATACCATTTCCATGTCACTGGTAAAGGAAGGAGCCTTGTTTAGGTAGATTATGATTAGCAAGGCAACAATTAAATAAGAAGCTAAGGCGACAACCAAATATGGGCGCTTTAAAACAGCGTATATTTTTGCTCTAAATAGACCATATTTCGATAACGTTACAATAGGGTATTTCATAAATCACCTATAACAATTTAAATGGAATAATAAGGTCAGCAATTGTTTTTGCAATATCACGATAGTTAGTAATATCTGAGTCGTAACATGCAATAGCATCATTAGGCATCAAATAGGGGTTAATATTTCCTTTATTGGGCATAGTCATCAGCTCTTCAACAGAACGTTCAATAACTTGTGTGTCACCAGTAATCGGATTTCTACTGGCAAGCACAACGCGTCTTGGTGCATTTGTCCAGTCTTTACCGCCGACACAATTTGCTGATACTGCCGCTTGAAGTAAACGTGTTCCGTAGGGTAAGTTGGTAGAAAACCGTCCAACGGCAGCGCTAGAATTATCGCCTGCTGAATCTATCAAATTTGACATAAATACACGAAAACCTTTAGGTGTAATCAAACTAGGTCTTACTAAGTGCTCTTGAAAGCAACCGGTACTTGGAACTATTACACGGTCGCCTGCAACAAGTGGGTAATCGGTGACTAAATTTCCAGATAACATGCCTGTCATGTCTATCTGTACTTGCCAGCCTTTACGTAATAAAATTATTTGGTCTAATTTTGCATCAGGTCTAATGCCCGATGCCGCTCTGATGGCTTCAGATAATAATCGAGTTGTTGAATAATCACCAAAAGCATTCAAATGTTCCGAATTTTGGATCCCGGCCGGTTTTTTATTAATGAATACAGTACCAGGTTGAAATACGGCACCGGCAACAGACACTTCAATGGGCGACCAATTCAATACGTGAATCGTTACACTGGAGTTGGAAGGTTGAAAAATTTCGGCTTTAACAAGGGCTAATTCAATTTTAGTTTCTAATTTAGCCGTTGTTGCTCCACCTGCTTCTATTCCACCAATGATGGGGAGTTTTACATAACCCGCGTTGTCAACAATATAGCGGCCATTAAAGCCTTCACCATCTTCAATGATTACTTCTACTAAGTCACCGGGACTTAATAACAGTCCTTGAGCCAAAATAGGATCATTCTCTGCTGAAGCTTTCATGTTGTTTGCATTTAAATTTAATGGTTTGTCAGTTCTATAATTTAATGCTGCACCCATACTTTGAAATTTGCTGCAATTTAAGCCATCAGAAAAGAATGTATTAGGCGCTTGCTCGTGCATAAAATCATCACCATTATTAGCGGGTGTTCCATAAAACCTTAAGGAAGATTTATCAATATTCTCTGAAGAGTGATGAGCACAACCCTGTGAAAACAGAGTGCCAAGTAACGCAACAAACATTGGGATCATTTTATAATTTTTATGACACTTCATGTAATTCTCCACAATGACTTTAACGAGTTACAAACAACAGTTGCACTTAACGTACCAATTGGAAGAATTTAGATTAGTTGTTGTATTTAATGGACTTTGTTGTTTTTGTTTTTCAATATGATGCGTTTTTTTGCTATTTGCAATGGGTGATCCCCATTTTGCAAACGGAGAAATAGCAATGAATTCCATCAAAATGTACTGATAATGAATGTAAAAGTGAATTGATCATGTGTAATCAACTCACTTTTACCTGCCCCCTTATTCTTAATCTTTAATGAGCACTAGCATTGTAGACGTTATTACTAATAAGCACCTTTTGCCGTTAATACGGCAGGAATGGTGAGCGCTATTATTTTGCAATCCATAAAAAAGCTTTGTTGTTTAATGTAGGTTTTATCTAGTCGTAACTGTTGTTCAAAATTCGTGTCAGCTCGTCCAGAAATTTGCCATAAACCCGTTAAACCCGGCTTGGTAAATAATCGTGGTTGAATGAATCGATCATATTCATAAGTTTCAATAGATAAAGCGGGTCTAGGTCCAACTAAACACATATCACCTCTAACAATATTAAATAATTGTGGGATCTCATCTATTGAGTATTTTCTAATAAATTGACCAAATTTAGTAATTCTTGGATCGTTAATATACTTTTTACAAACACCTTCACGAGAACTCTGTGAAGGGTCTGGTTCTTTGTATTTTAGGTCTGACTTTACATACATAGAGCGAAACTTGTACATTTTAAAATGTCGACCATTTTCACCCACCCGTGTTTGAGAGAATAAAGCACTGCCAGAGCTTTCTATTTTAATCAAACACAGGACTAATAAAAATAAAGGACTAATTAGTATCAGGGTCATTAGCGCGACTGTTTGTTGTAACATTACCGGTATACCTTTATGTTTATAATTTTTAACAGTAGCTTTATGAGTTCGGCTAAATAAAGTGCTATTTTTAACATTTTGTATGATTTGAATAGTCATTATTTTTCTCCAGTATTTACTAAACCAAGAAAGAAAGTTCTATATAAAAAAAGCGGATTACCAATTACATAACGATTGAATTTATTACGCGGTTCTTGTATTAATCGCCAAACCCATTCCATACCTATTTCTCTTAACCACATAGGAGCGCGCGAAATGTTGCCAGAATAAAAATCAAATAGCCCACCTACGGCTAATGCGGTATGACAATGCAATTTTTCTTTATGTTCGAGTAACCATTTTTCTTGAGCAGGCGAGCCCATAGCCACTAATAAAACGTCGCAACCACTGTTATTGATTGCTTGAACAATTTGTTCTGAGGTCTTATTTTTGTTAAAGCCATGCTCTGTTCCAGCGATGTTAAGCCCAGAATATTGAGCACGTAGTGTATTTGCTGCTTTTTCTGCGATACCGGGCTTAGCCCCGAAAAAATATAAAGATTGTTTACTTTTAACGCAGCTTTTACAAAGGTGGGGTAATAGGTCCGTACCATTATTATTACCCTTAAGCATAAATCCTGCTTTTTTTGCCGCTAACCTCATGCCCGAACCGTCTGCAAATAAAGCATTTGCTTTTGATAGTTGGTTAAAGAATTTAGGTTCACTAATTGACAAATTAATTGAATTTACGTTAATGAAAAAGCTTATTTGAGTGTCGTTATGTTTTGTTGGGCGCTGCGTTATCCAGTCGACAGCTTCTTTCATTGAACTGTTTTTAACATTCAAACCAAAGAGAGATAAGTATTTAGCTTGTTTTAATTTCATTACTGCTCGGCCATAAAGAGCTACAGACATAAAACTTTTAATCACTAGAGCTAAATAGTCAATTACGTTGCCATTAAGTTGCTGTTCAAGTAACTGCTCTTTAGTCATCACCGTTAATCCTGTTTTAAGGTGTAAGTCATACAAACTAAAAATGCCGGCTTTACATTTTATCTGGTTCATTACACAGAACTGAACATCTGGTGTAAGCCTGTGAGTTAATGGGACACCACAAAATGAAATTTTTCCTGAGTAAATATCAATTAAAACCGCTGTCTTCACCCAAATCCCGCAACTGAAGTTACGTACCATCACTTTTCTGCTTAAAGCATCCGTTTTATGTTGCACCGTAAACACGGTGTTTTTAGTGATTAATGCCAGTAATACGTTTAAAAGGAAACAAGGCAGCAATATCAATATAAGTAAAAGTGCTAAAGGCCGGTCAATAAAAGTGCCGCTGTATTCTTGTTCAAGAGAATCGTAATGCTTGAATGTTTGGGTCATTGATTGAAGTGAAAGTTTAGTTTTCATCATTTCAGTTAACCTAAATTGCGGTGAGTTAACCTGTACGCTGCTTAAGATGTGCCAATCTGTCTTTTTTATTTTATATGATTGTTAATAAAGGGATTTGTTCGTACTTTTGTTTGTTCTTGATGTTCAGGTTAAAGAGGTTTACATTGCAAAATAAAAAATATTTTCATTTTGCAATGAATTTTGATGTTCTATTTACGGGTAAGTTTTGGATATAAAGACAAAATTATATTTGTCTCACGAGATAGTATATCTTGACAATATTTCCGATCAGAAACTAACTTATTTCGATTCACGAAGGCTAATATTCTGGCAGAGAAACAAAACACGATTTTATGAAAAATGTTATGAAGGAAGCCAGTTCGCATAGGGCCACAGTTGCTATGTCGAATGTAGTCATCTAAATGGTGATCGAAAGTATTATTCCATTTCTGATCAAGTTCTTTTATAAAGTTGACGTCTTTACTTAATTCGATAACATGACCATTTTCCCCCCAACCAACATCATTTTCTTTTTGTACTGTGTTAAATCGGGAATCAATGACACGACTTATCCAAGAAGTCGTGAGTTCATTATTCTGCGCAATAAGTACTCCTGAATTAAATCGCTTAGAATATCCTTTTGCCATATAGATATGCTTTTCATTTTCTAATACAGATGATAGAGCAGGGCAACTTGCATTAACAACGGTATCAGCATCCAAAAATAAAACCGTGTCATAGCCAGATAATAAGGCCGTTCGCATTAAGGTTAATTTAAGCCAACAACACTCTACACCTAAAGCTGAAACATAAGGGCGAGTTACAGCTTGGTGACTATAACCTTGCTTTTGAGCATATTTTTTGTGAGTACTAAGCTCTTTTTTATACATCCATTGATAACCATTTAAGGCAATACTCAGTACTAATGTTTTACTCGTCATAAACGCCACCTTTATTGTTAACAAGTTAATCATGTTTTTGCTTTTATCTACTGTTAAAAGTGTAAACAAAAACTTAGTCAGTTAAACAACAAGCAAAAACCACTCCATTATTAACCAATGGTGCTATCAAAGAGCTATATGGACGTTAAAACAAAAGTGTCTATAGGTTATCCTTAGATTTTGTATAATTAGCTCTCATATTGCGAATTTTAAATATAGATAGTGTGTGAAGTGTAAAAATTAATAGCAGCTGAGAAACACTAAAGGGTGTAACTAAATTATTTTTAGACCCTAATACAACCAGCTAGAAAACAATATTTTCGATGAAAGTGAGATTGTTAGCATAATGTTGGATAAGACTACAAAGAGATAAAACAGTAATAAATCACTTAATATCGGCTTAAGTGATTTATTGTTGAATGAGTTAAACGTTTGCTAAAGGCAGGGTGATTTTAAAACATGTTCCAACATCAACGATACTGGAAACTTCGATTTTACCATTATGTTTTTCAATAATTCCATGCGAAATAGGTAAACCTAAGCCCGTACCTTCACCAATAGCTTTGGTCGTATAGAAAGGATCAAATACTTTTGAAATATTTTCGTCGCTAATACCTTTGCCATTATCTTGAACATATACAATAACATTGTCTTTTACTTGTATCGTTTGAATTGTTAATAAGCCATCACTGCCACAAGCATGTGAGGCGTTCATAAATAAATTTATAAATACTTGGTTTAAATCATATGGTTGCCCAAGAATGTCATCGCATTCTGACAAATCTAGCTTAATATCTATTTTGTATTTAAGTTCATTAGATGCCAATTTTATACAGTCATTTATACAGTCATTTATACTGCAAGCAGCAAGTGAACCTTCACCCTTATAGGAGATTTTCTTCAAATTATCGATGATGTTTTTTACTCGTTCTATACCATCAATAGTATCAACGAGTAAGGAAGGTGTATCTGATATTAAATAGTCTGCATCAATGTTTTTACGCAAAGATTGGTACTGTTCTATCACACTTTTAGCACTTTCTTTATCTGGGGCATATGCTTGTATAATTTTGTCGAGTTTAAAAATTTCCTTGATATTCTCAGATAAGCAAAAGAGATTACTGTACGAATAAGCGATAGGATTATTAATTTCATGCGTGATCCCAGCCATTAGTTGACCCAGTGATGCCATTTTTTCAGAGTGGATAAGTTGATCTTGCGTCATTTTTAATTCTAAAACCGCGCCCTGAAGATCTAAAACATTATCATATAATTCTCGTGTTTTATCTTCTAGCAATTTTTCAGCTAACAAGCGTGCCTTCTTCTCTCGATCATAAGCTGTTTTATAAACGTTTAGTTCACTCATGTTATTCCTTGAAAGATATTACTAATTTACACTTGTCTGCGCCATTATGCATACACTCAGGATGTCCAATTGATATTGATTGTTCAAAATGAATAGCTGCTCCTGCAATTAACCCCTCACAAAGGTGGCATAATTTACGTTTTGATTTATAGAACATAATTAAGTCGCCTTCAGGAGTTTCTTCATATTTAAACGAGGGCAGATAAGCATCAGGATAAACGCGTTTTATCTCATTATGTATAACACCATCAATACAAGTCAGAAAGTCTTTTAAATTATCTATATTTAAAATTTTGGCCGGACTACTATTCAATAAATGAATAAACAAATATTCTCCAAAGTTTCTTATTAATGTTGGCACCTCAACTTGAGTCATAGTTGATAATTCAGAAAGATAGGCCAATATTTCAGAGTCGTCATATTGCATGCCATTGGTATAAATTCCCTCTGAGCTGGGATTAACTTTTTCTAATAATTCATTCCAAACAGACATGCCCATTTTTTCAATAATCATATCTGAAAAAGAGGTAAATATTGAACCTTGCATATTAAATACCTTAAATGATGAGGATAATTATTCAATAACAATAACAAACTGATGTTTTTGATTCGATTCGTATTCAATAAGTTTCTCAATTGAGTGTTCAGTAAACTCATGATCTTCAGCTAAGATGAGTAAATGTGAAGTGGAAAATAAACTGTTTTTTAATATCATTCCCGGCAGAAGTTGCAGAGTACTTAAACCTTTTTCTGTAATGTTTTCATTAATCAACTCAGGATTAGCAATTAAGATATCAAGAATATTTTCTGCATACTTTATACCCCTTGATTTATTTAATTCTAGAAATATTTGCTTTTGGTCCATGGTATTCACATCAATTTTTCCATAAGAATATCGCCAATAATCTCTTGCGATAATTATTATTTCACACGCTAATAATATTTCATCATTTGCTTTTTCGGCAATGCGTTCAAGCGGTGAATATTGGTGAGTTAATATTGCTTTTACGTTATTTAAACGCTGAGCGGGAGAAAGTATTTGTTGCGCAATACTTCCTTGTGCCAAGAATTGTTTTTTTTGTTCGAAATTGAGTGAGTTATAAGGCATTTTACATAGTGTTGGATCAAAACCTAACATCCCTATTTCATTGAGAAATCCCGATAAACGTATATCACGGATTGCTTCTTTTTCTAGATTAAGTTGATTTCCTAATTGTCCTGCCAATTGTCCTACTTGTTTAGCAAAACTACCGCTCAGATATGGGTTTATGGCAATAAAGTTAAACAACATTTTTTCGCAGGCTTTATTATTTTGTTCATTTTTTAATAATGAAACCTTAATCTGCTTGGTGCGCAAATTGATTTTATCTTCTAAATCATGATTTATATTATTTAATAATTTATTTTTATATTGAATATTAATTTTTAAATTATGGTTTTCTTTTTTTAATCTTATTCTCTCTAAACCCTCTTCAACGGCATGAATTAGGTCTTTATTATTCCAGGGTTTATTTATAAAGCGATTAATTTTTCCTAAATTTATCGCTGCCACCGTTGTTTCAAAGTCAGCGTAGCCACTCAAAACAATGCGGTAGGTTTCAGGGTGTGATGTAGCGACTTTCTCTAAAAGAGTTGTACCATCCATTTCAGGCATTCTCATGTCTGAAACAATGACATCAATAGGTTTTTTTTCTATGATTTCTAACGCGTCTTGTGCACTGCTGGTGATGATTAAATTATACGGCTTACGGTGAAATAATCTTTGCAAAGTCCGTAAAATAATTCTTTCATCGTCAACGCATAATACTGTCATGTCTGAGTATAAAGATTCATTAGTGCTACTCTCTGACATCATTGTTCCTTATGAATTATGCTATTTAAATTAATTAGTTGTTCAATAGTATCGGCATTTATATTTATTATTTGTTATGTTCATCTGTGTTATACACAAAGACTAATGATAGTTATAACTGTTATTTATACAAAAATCATTGATCTTATTGTATTTTAGGTGACAAATTTACTGAACTACATTTGTAATTGTTTAGACGATACATTAAGTTTTATATATAGGCATATTAAAAATCACCAATAAAGAAGACTCTGTAAAGTTTTTTTTTGGGGATTCACTGTATTAATACAGGTGACTGTTAAGGATAAACATGCAAAATTTGAATAAATCAATTATTTTATTTGTAGATGATGAACCTGCTATTTTGAGATCTCTTGAACGAATTACGAGTAAAGTCGATGCTACTATTTTAACTGCTCCTAGCGGTTTAGATGCTCTCGACATCATAAAAAGATGTCATGTTGATGTTATCGTGTCTGATATCAGTATGCCCAATATGGACGGTAACCAATTGCTCGAGCAGGTTGCGCAAATCTCCCCTGAAACTGTCCGTATTGTTTTAACGGGGTGTGACAATATGGATACGGTACTTAATTCCATTAATTCAGGTCATATATGGGGATTTCTTCATAAACCTTGGGATAATTTCGAACTCATCGTAAAATTAAAGCAAGCCTTACAGCTTCAACATATTTTAGCTGAACGTACATTGATGCGAAGAACTATTGATCAATATCAGGTATACCATAAAACTAAATTTGAAGGTTTCATTGGTGATTCAATTCCAATGCAGTTTGTTTATTCGTGTATTGAACAAAGTGCACCGAGTAGTGCATCCGTTTTTATTACTGGGCCGAGTGGTTCAGGTAAAGAAGTCGCAGCACAAGCGATTCATCGATTAAGTAAAAGAAAAAACGGGCCTTTTATTGCGTTGAACTGTGCAGCTATACCCTCAGAATTGATGGAATCAGAAATTTTTGGTCATATTAAAGGTGCTTTCTCTGGTGCCGTATCTAATCGAGATGGAGCCGCGACACTTGCAAATGGCGGCAGTCTGTTTTTAGATGAAATTGCTGAAATGGACGTTAGTTTACAAGCTAAACTATTACGTTTTATTCAAACCGGATGCTTTCAAAAAGTGGGTAGCGGTAAAGAAGAAAAAGTAGATATTCGTTTTATTAGTGCGACGAATAGAGAGCCTCAAATTGCCATCGCAGAGAAAAAGTTACGAGAAGATCTTTATTATCGATTAAATGTTATTTCCATCGCATTGCCCCCTTTAAATGAACGCAGTAATGATATTATTAAATTAGCTGAGCATTTTTTAAGCCATTATTGTGAAGTTGAAGACAAATCACTTGCTGGATTTTCAACGGGAGCAGAAAATTTAATTAAGTCATATTCTTGGCCGGGTAATGTTCGACAATTGCAAAATATTATTCATAGTTCGATAATTATGTCTGAAGGTCCATTGATCTTAGAGAATGTTATTTCCCAACAACTGGGTCAGCAAGCAAAACAAATAAATTCAACAATAGATGTTCAACAGCAACCTATTATGCGCTCACCTGCTGAACACGTTCAGAATATTCAAGAGTCCACATCACCTACATCATCAATGTCTTCCATAGCAACGCTTGCAGATGTCGAAAAACATGCGATCGAGCATGCGATTGAGTTGTGCCAAGATAATATTGTAAAAGCAGCGAGCTTGTTAGATGTTAGCCCGTCAACGCTCTATAGGAAAATTCAACAATGGCAAACTACGCCAATAGAATAAACGCTTCTTAATTTGCAAAAGGTACATCTAATTATTTTCATCCTGCAAATAATTAGATGTATCACACTCCATAAAAATATAAAATATAAAAAAATCAATCAATTAAACTAAATTTAATGTTGGAACGATACTTGAAGGTAACTTGTTAACTTGTTAACAATGACAACTTTGGAGTGTTCGAATGCAATTGAAATCTTATCTAAAAACACAATTCAATTCTGTTATCGAGCTACTTTCAAATGCTGTTTGGTTAATGAGTGCCGAATTTATTGCCAAACTATCTAGAATCTTCACTATTGTGGTATTAGCCGCTCAGTTATCTCCAATTTCTTATGGTACAGCGATGTTAGCCTTGGCATTTCATGACCTATTTTCCTTGTTATTACGTGCGGGGGTGGGCAGTCAGATCATAAATTGTAAACAGCACCAAGTAAAAAGTTATGCAAGAAGCGGAATATTCATTCAATGGGCAATCTGTCTAACAATTGCCATAGGGCAGTGGAGCTCTGCGGGTTATTTATCTTCACTCTATGCTAATGAAAATATTGCAGTATTACTAAAAACCATGGCAATCATTTATCTTCTTTATCCTTGGGTTAGCGTAAAAATATTCCTATTACAGCGCGAAGGTAAAATGCGTTGGTTTAGTATCAGAAATGGTGCGTGTGTCATTATTGAAAATGTGTCTATTGCGGTAGCTGCTTTATTAGGGGCTGACATCTTTGCCGTTGCATTAGGTAAAATAGCCTTTTCATTATTTTGGTTATTATTATTCTCATTTGCACCTGTTCAGTCATACGGTATTGGTTTTGACAAAAATATTATCAAGCAAATGCTTAAAACATCAGGAAAGCTTTTTAATACTGAATTTTTACGGGGTATTCGAGTTAATGCTGATACTTTTATTGCAGGTAAATTATTAACGCCAGAGCTTTTTGGTTTTTACACTTTTGCAAAAAATGCAGGTGTAGGTCTAAGTCAGTCTTTAAGCCAAGTTTATATAGCTGTTTTATATCCATACTTGTGTAAATTAGATCGAAAAGGGCAATTATTAGCGCAACAAAAAAAAATATTTATGCTTTCATTGTTCATTGGTTTTCTCTTCGTTATTCAGGCGTTACTTGCACCTATTTATGTCCCCATTTTGTTTGATGAAACATGGTCATCTGCAGTACCTATTATCACCATATTATGTTTAGTCGCATTACCAAATTTAATTGTTGATGTTGTTTGTTGTTTTCAAAGGGCAACACAGCAGTACCATAACGAAACATTTACTCGATTAATTTGTTTAGTCATCTCATTAATCACACTGTTAACCTTGATGCCTGACGAACCCATGGAATTCGCCGTTGCTATTTTTATTAGCAGTATCTTTTGCTTGTTCCCTCTTTATCTCATCAATGTTTTTAAACCTTCTAATTTTAACTTACGCACTTTAATTGATAGGACGAATTCACATGAAAATTAATCCAATTCCAGTAGTATCAGTTATTATTCCAATGTATAACGTTGGCAAATATATAGAACAGAGTATCACGAGCGTTCTTCAACAAACCTATCATGATTTCGAGCTTATCCTCGTTGATGATGGTTGTTTTGATGATACTTTAAACAAAGTAAATAAATTTTCAGATCCCCGTATCAGAATAGTTCATCAGAAAAATAGAGGATTGTCTGGTGCTCGCAATACGGGCATTGATGCTGCTCGAGGTTCGTATGTTGCTTTACTCGATGCCGACGATTATTGGGCTAAAGACAAGCTAAGCCAACATGTCAAACATTTAAGTGAAAACCCTGAAGTAGGGGTTAGTTACAGCCCGTCATTATTCATTAATGAAGAAGGTGAACTTTTAGGTGTCGGGCAATTCCCAAAAATACATAATATCACGACTGAGCATATTTTTTGTCGTAATCCTGTCGGTAATGGCTCTGCGCCGGTTATTAGAAGATCATTGTTATCAGAAATCGGCTACTTTGGTATTAAAAGAGATAAGTATAGAAAAATGTACTTTAATGAAACACTAAGGCAATCTGAGGATATTGAATTATGGACGCGAATAGCCTTAATGACGTCGTGGAAGTTTGCAGGAATTAAAAAACCGTTAACTTACTATCGTATTAACAATTCTGGCTTGTCTGCGGATATTAAAAAACAGCTGGCGAGTTGGCAGCATGCTGTTTTGTTAAACAAAGATTCAAACCCTAAGTTTTTCAAGCAATTTTACAGTTTGGCACAAGCATATCAACTCAGGTATCTAGCGAGAAGGGCTATACAGTCTGAGAATAGATTCACTGCTTTTAAACTTATTCATCAAGCAATATACTGTAATTATAGAATAATTTTGCAAGAACCTGGCCGAACAATAATGACGTTGGCTTGTGCTTGGTTGAAATTTTTACCCGGTGAAATGTATAACTCCATAGAAAAGTTTGCGATGCTTCACTTTGGTAACAGTTCAGTTAAACGATAGTGTAAATGTAATTATTAATATCTATAGTTAAACTTACCTTGTTAATTATAAATTTTAATCTTGATGATTTGAATGTTAGGTGAATGTATAAAGTGTGAAATGCATCACAGATTAATGACACTTATCGATAGTTACGCTAACGAATATTTGATTCAACAAAACCAAGGTGGCAATAGAGATAATATGGCTCGTATTAATAAATCAGATAAAAATGCAAAAGTTAATCAACTCTTAAGCGGCATGGAAAAATCTGTTGCTGAAAGCTTTACCTTTAAACAACGTAAAGCGTTGAGAAAAAGTATGACTACTCAAGACTGGCGTATTCATAATGTAGATTTTAGGCCTACTTTAGCATTACCGTTTTTACCTTGGAGTTTTTATGTTGTATTTCTTGTCGGTATAAACAGAAGAGAACTGTTACCAGCGGAACGCTTTATTGCCTTTACCATGTTTTTATTAGCCATATTCGTTTTCGGATTAATCTTCATGGGGTGTGTTTTTGTACTTATCTACCTATTGAAATCTTGGTTAGGCATTGATTTGTTTCCAAATGAATCTTTAGGTATTTGGGATAAAGTCAAAAATTACTTTTAATGTTATCTACTTAAAGAATCGAATATTAATAGGAGTTCACGCCATAAATTGTTTGACGAACTGTTAACACTTAAAAAAAAACGAGAGTTTTAGTATTAAATAGTGACTGATAGTGGTTAAATAAAAAGCTAAAATAATTTTAATTATCAATAAAATAATAATAATTCGTATTTTAATACAAGAAGGAAGGTTGAATGAGTCAGGTTAAAAGTGATGCAGGAATAGAAAATGAAAATTTATTTAGAGCTTTGTTTTGCGCGCCAACCGCTATTTTATTAGTGTTGTTTGCTGAAAGTTTTTTAATGTCTTCAGGCATTGTTTTATTTAAAGTTATATACGTATTAATGGCGTTATATTTCACATTCAGTACGCTTGCTTATGCTGCTTATTATACGAATGAACTCTATGAGGGTGAAACTGAAAAATTCATTAAAAATGACAACTTATTTAAAGCGATTGTTTTTGCACCATTAGCTGTTGTTTTTTGGTACTTCGCGGCTCATTCAATTATGTCTTCTGGGCATATTGTTTTTAATGCAATATATGTTTTATTAGCATTGTTTTCTACACTCAGTATGCTTGCATATGCTGCTTATTATACCAATGATTGTTATTCAGAAGATGCTCATAGTGAGTGATAATTAGCGTCACATCGAAAATTAGTTAGAGCCTTTCTGATTAGGAATATCTAACCCATATGAGATCTAACGCTTTCGAAAATGACGAGAAAAGTTAACATATAGATTCATTACTATATTAATAAAAGCCTGTTACAAAAGTAACAGGCTTTTTAACTTCTATATTCCGGTAAGACAAAGGTTACATTAATATACTTTTTATATTTTGGTTGTTTGTTACAGTTAGCGTACCTGAAGGAGAACATTAATTTTTATGTTTTTTGAAAGTAATTTTAGTTACTTCATGTCTACCTTGTGTAAAGATAATAATGTTAATCTTCAAGAACACTAAAAAAGATAATGTCTATGAAACGAATCCTGCATGTTGAACACAGTGCTTGTACTAGCCAATTATGCCAAATAAGGGATAAAGTGCGAGAGGCATGTCATGTGTTAATGTATTCAGATAGTGATATTAACCTTATTACCCTTGTTATTGACGAGGCCTGCACCAATATCATTCGCTATGCTTACGGCGGTGAATCTGGACGAATTATTCTTGAAATATTTCAACATGAAAATGAAGCGATATTTCATTTGCAAGATTTCGCCAAATGCATTGATAAATCATGCCTAGAGCTTAGAAAAACCAATATACTAGAGCCTGGTGGCCTGGGCTTACAACTTATTTATCAAGTGATGGATTTTGTTCAACTGCTTCCTCCCAGAGGTTCTGTTGGCAATATTTTAGAATTAAAAAAACACCTACCTAAAGGATCTCAAAATGACCTTTGAGCAAAAAAAACATTTACATTATCAATTGTTAGCACTTACTGGCGAAGTGGATTTACATAATTCTCCTCAGGTAAGAAAACAATTACTTGATATTGTCGAGTCGGGCTATTCAGTTATCGTTGATTTTTCTGCATTAAGTTATATCGACAGTTCAGGCATCGCCACATTAGTAGAAGCCTACAACCTTGCTAAAAATAATCAGTTGTCTTTGACCATTGTTGGCGCTACAGGTGCCCCGTTGCAAGTGATGGAACTGACTCATTTAAATAAAGTTTTTCCCATGATAGATAGCCTTGACGAAATAAAAGGATAATCATGACGTCAAGTAATAAAAATATCATTGAAGTCAATAACTTGGTGACACATTATGGTGATCGTCAAATACTTAATGGCATTGATTTTTCTGTAGAAAAAGGAGAGATTAGAGTCATCATGGGTGGCAGTGGTTCAGGTAAAAGTACATTACTTAATCATATGTTAGCTTTACTCACACCCACGTCAGGTAGCATCGTTATTGATAATGTTGATGTGGTTAACGCTAACCGTAAAACACTTCTAAAGTTACGACAAAAAATGGGCGTAGCCTTTCAAGGTGGCGCCTTGTTTAGTTCGATGACAGTTGGCGAAAACATAAAATTACCCTTGCAACATCATACTAAGCTTGATGAACATACCATTGATATCATGACCCGGTTAAAGCTTGAGCTAATGAACTTAGCAGGTTTTGAAGATTTAATGCCTTCTGAGCTCTCGGGTGGCATGCTGAAGCGCGCAGGGTTAGCACGTGCAGTAATCATGGATCCTAAATTACTCTTTTTTGATGAACCATCAGCTGGGCTTGACCCTGTAACTGCAGTAGAGCTTGATGAATTAATTCTTAAACTGCGTGATGCCATGAATATGACCATCATCGTTGTCACTCATGAGTTAGAAAGTGCGTTTAAAATAGCAGACAGAATCACTGTGTTATTTGATGGCGAAATAGCGATCACTGGTACGGTAGATGAAATAAAAAACAGCAAAGATGTACGGATTCAGAACATGATTAATCGCCGAGCAAGAGATGAACATCTCGATGCTGACGAATATATCAAACGCTTAACTACGGGGAAAAATTAACATGTTGACCGTATTTATGACGAAAGCTAAAGCTAAAATTGAGCACCTTGGTGATTCTGGGGTAGATATTGTCGAATCGTCAGGTAGATTAGGCGTTTTTCTTTTCAATACCTTATCAAGATTATGGATGTACCGTTTTCCGTTAGAGGAAACAATCAAGCAACTGCTTTTCATTGGTGCTAGAACGGTACCGCTGATTTTAATATCAGGACTGTTTACGGGGATGGTTATCGCACTTCAGTTTTACGATACATTGATCCGTTTTGGTTCAGTTGACTTGTTAGGTGCAGCGGTTGCTATGAGTTTAATTCGAGAGCTAGGACCCGTGATGGCAGCACTCATGGTTATTGCTCGGGTCGGATCTGCTACCTGTGCTGAAATAGGCATTATGCGTAATGAACAGCAGTTTGATGCGCTTGATTGTATGGCTATCGACAGTTATCACTATGTCATGTTACCAAGGTTACTCGCGGCAATAGTTTCAGTACCCTTATTAACCGCAATGTTTGACACTTTTGGTATCGGTGGTGGCTATATTGTCGGTGTCTTAATACATGGTGTTAGTGATGGCGCTTTTTTAGTGGGTATGGCTGACACTATCGTTTGGAATGATGTTTGGATGGGGATAGTTAAGTCCTTTCTATTTGGCTTAGTCATCATGTCTGTTTGTTTGTCCAAAGGTTTTTATTTACACATTGAGCAAAAACAGTCTGGTGCTGTTGGCGTGAGTCAGGCAACAACACAGGCCGTAGTACTCAGTGCTGTATTAATGTTATTTGTTGATTACATTGTTAGCTCGTTAATGTTGTGAGCTTAGGAATTATATTATGAAAAAAATGAACGTGAATTTTATTGTCGGTCTCTTTATGTTATTTGGTATGGCTACAATGGCTTATCTTTCGGTAACTATTGCTGGAGTTTCTGGTTATTCTGATGACAGTTATCAGTTAGTCGCAAAATTTGACAGTAGTTCTGGCTTGAAAGAGGGCGCTTTTATAGAGATTGCTGGCGTTAAAGCGGGTAAAGTAATCAGTATTGAACTCGATAAAGAAAGCTTTGAATCGGTAGCTGTTTTTGTCTTTGATAGTGGTGTTATCTTAGCTGAAGATACGATTGCTTCTATAAGAACATCTGGAATTATTGGCGATAAATTTGTTAAAATTTCTCCAGGAGCATCAGATGAACTATTAAAATCAGGTGATGAGATCATTGAAACAGAATCTTCAATTAGCATTGAAGAATTAGTCAGTAAATATATTTTTAGTTCAGATAGTGATAACGAGTAAAAACCATGAAAAATAAATTAATCGCATTATTAGCTATATGCACTTTTAGTTCTTTTGCATCAATCGCTGAAACGGGTAAGCCCACTTCATCATTAACCGAAGCGGTTAATCTTTTTGTTAGCGTTGCTAGTAATAAAGAATTATCACTTAAAGAAAAAAAAGTCAGTATTACCGAAATAGTTAAAAATAAAATGGATTTACCTGTCATTTCAAAGCGGGTTATTTCGCGATACTGGAAAAAGGCGAACAAAGAAGACAAAAAAGAATTTATTGGACTTTTTACACAGGTTATTGTGAATACATACGCTTCATTGTTAAATCAGTACAATAATGAAGAAGTCGAATACTTAAAAGAAGTCATTAAAAAAGGCAAATATGCTAAAGTTAATACCAACATTGTATTAGCAGATAAAAAAATCCCAGTAAATTACAAACTCCTCCTGAGAAATGACCAATGGCGTATTTACGATTTTTCTGCTGAAGGCGTATCTCTGATCAGTACTTATACAAATGATTATAAGGCTACGTTAAAGCGCAGCGGTTTAGCCGGTTTAAATGAAATATTGAAAAAGAAAGTTTCCGGTAAATCTTCTTAAATATTAATAGCTAATTATCACCCATAAGGAAGATGGTATTGACAGACCTTACTAAGTTAAGTCAAATTGATGGTTTCCCTAATTCATTGGCTTTTCTACAAAGCATCCTTTCTACAGAGTTAGGTGATTGTACTATTGCGGTGATAAATAGTTTAAATTTGGATAATGATTATTTTCAAATTTCTAATTATTGCCATCCTAACAGCCAGCCAATATATAAAGTGGCCGAGATCCTGAACCGTTCAAATGATCAGCGTATTTTTTTTGGTGAATTTATCGAGCAATGGCAAAAAATGTCTAGCCCAATTCATGTTTACAAAAAAGACTGTGCTGAATTATTTCAAGATGATTTAGCGCCTTACGACGGAGTATTAGTTTTACCTATTCTACTTGATGCTAAAGTTGAACGTTGGGTGTTAATTTTAGAGGCCGAGAATGACAGTCATAGTCTGGATTTATCGAAATTAAACTTGTTAATAAATTTTGCCGTGTTGAGCATCGCTCGTGCTGAAGAAAAGAAAAAATTACAAGAAATTACTAATTGGCGAGAACAAGAGTTAAGTGAAATTTCTCGCCTACAGCATTTATTATTACCAGAAGAAGACTTATCAATTCCAGGAATAGAATTGGCATTTAAGTTTAAGGTTTATAAAGAAGCGGGTGGTGACTACTTCGATATTACGAGTTTATCAAAAGAAAAGCCGGAAGGTGAATCCCATAATTTTGCTGTTATGATTGCTGATGTTACGGGGCATGGTCCCAGCGCTGCTGTCGAAGCTGCGATGCTTGACGCCATTTTACGTACCTATAAACCTGAAGGTAATACACCACAGCCAGCGCAAGTTATCGAGTATGTTAATACCCATTTCTTTACTCGTAAAAATCGGGGGAAGTTTATCACAGCTATAGCCATGGCTTACGATCCTGAGGCTAAAACCTTATGTTATTCTTGTGCAGGTCACCCTTATGGCTTTATCAAACGAGGTGATACCTTGATAAGACTTGATCAAGGTAAAGATATACCTATTGGCGTGTTAAAAGAATATGAATGGAGTAGTCATGAAGTTGAGGTATTGCATCATGACATTATCTTTCTTTATACTGATGTAGTACTTGAAACTAGAAATGCAAAAAAAGAAGAGTTCGGTTTTGAGCGCTTGGAAAAAACATTAATCGATGCAGAAGCTTGTCCACATTGCTTGGTTGATGATGTGGCAGATGCATTAACGAATTTCAACGAAAGTGACGAGTTGTGTGACGATTTAACCTTGTGTGCTATTCAAGTATTTCAATAAAATCAGCATTAGTCGTAACATTATTATTAGATGCTCTCATGTCTGAACATGACATTATTAAGTGAAAATTCAATGACGATTTTTCACTTTTCTCGTTCGAAATCAATCATATTATCTATATTTTCACATCTTGAATCGAATCGAATAACGTAAATACTTTGTCTAATTGTGTCAATTCTAACATCTTCATCGGTAAGTTATTGGCACCAACGATAGCAAGTTTTAACCCGGAAGCCGATGTAATATTAAGGCTTTCAATGAGTGTTGCGATACCTGAACTATCGATATAATTTAATTTTGTAAAATCTAAGAGAATCGATTTCTGATTTGATATAACGTTTAATAAATCCCTTTTCATCAACGCAGAATTGTTGATGTTAATATCTCCTACTAAATGAAGAATTTCATATTGAAGATGTTGTGTGTTTTTTGATCCCTTTGGTAATTCAATTGAACTAGCTTTGTGAAATATTGAAAGCATTCTGAATACTATACGTGAAAACAGTTGCAATGATTTTTCAATTAACGCCACTTCTGTATAGTTAGATATTGAAACTCCGTTTATAGGTTTTAGTTGCTGTAGCATTTCAATATTTCCTTAATAATAACTGTTTGGGAGAAATGATATATTAAGGGAATGTTTATGTACTGACTACACCACTTTTGTACGGTAAATGTTTTGTTTTGTAGGTAAATGTAATTCTTTGTATGTAAGCAATTTTTAAGGCTCTCCATGTCTTTATTGTAAAACAAATTGCTGATTGTCGGTATTTCAATACCCGTTAAATTAACCATTGACTACTTTACCTACCTTTCGTAAGGTAGGCTTATGAAAAATGATAAATCAATAGATAACTTAACCCGAACAGCATTATTAGATGAGGCAACTCATCTGCTGCAAACTGGGTCATTTGGACGACTGTCTTTTCAGTTATTAGCGAATAAAGTGGGTATAAAAAAGGGCAGTGTCTATTATCATTTTCCTTCAAAAAACTTACTCGCTGTGGCCATTTTAGATCGCGCAAAACTACAGCTAGAAGATTACTTTATGCTTTGCGTAAACGAAACCCCGACAGTTCAACTGAAGCACTATATCCAAGTATTTTCCAAGTACATTCAACCTATGGATAAACTTTGCCCCGGAGCTAGTTTTATTACGACTTGGCCGCATGAATGTTCTGAAGTTCGAAATGCATTAAACAACCTTTATCAGGCACATTTACAACATCTAGAAAAAATTATTCATCAAGGCAGAGAGTTAGGTACTTTTAAACAATCACTTTCTCATGCTCAACTAGCAAGTGTCATATTCTCATTATTACAAGGTGCACTTTTAAGTGCACGAGCTAGCCAATCAACTTTTGCTATTAACGCATGCGAAGCGGTTATTTCTGAGCTTCTGATTAAATAAGCTGCAATATCATATTAAGGAGTTATTTATGAATGTAGGATTTTTCTTATTTCGAACATATATGCGAATACTTAATACTATTCTTCCCTCACGTGCGGTAAATAAAGCGATAAATATTTTCTTTTCACCCAAGAAACATACGCCAAAAGCATGGGAAGTTGAGGCCGAACAAAAAGGGGAGAGAATATGGATAGATGAAGAGCTGAGCTGTATCGTTTGGGGAGAAGGAAAACCGGTTTTACTTATGCATGGCTGGGAAGGCAGAGCTACTCAAATGTCGGTATTTATTCCTTACTTATCTGATAAGTACAAGCTTATTGCTCTAGACGCCCCAGCCCACGGCGTAAGTAAAGGCAATACATCTAATCCTCATGAGTTTATTAAAGCTATTTTTAAAGCTCAAGAAAAATTTGGTGAATTTTCCGCGATTGTAGGACACTCTATGGGCGGCGGATGTTCGGTTTATAGCGCACTTGAAGGGCTAAAAGTTGACAAGGTTGTGTCTATTGCAGGTCCTGCATATTTCAGGGATGTCGTGTCATTATTTGGCCAGTTTATTGGATTAAGCCGTGGTACCCATCAAAAATTTTTAAATAGCGTAGAGCATCACGTTGAATTATCATTTGAGCAACTCGATTTAGCTAAACGGATCAGTCCAACTAAAGAATCAATAATGATTATTCATGATGTTGACGATAAAGAAGTTCCTTATAATCAAGCATTAAAGTATGAAAAAATACTAGGTAAAGATAATGTAATGACAACTACTGGCTTAGGTCATAGACAAATAATGCGAGATAAAAAAGTATTACAAACAATTGCCGATTTTATTGATAGTTAAAGTATTAGATTATTATTGAAACCTTAATAATCTAATAATTCCCTCATTTCCATTTGTTGTAGTTTATTTACAAACCAAGCAAGCGCTTTACCTTTATTGTTTTTCCCCCATGCAATATATAAATCATGTTGTCTGTTTTCATGATCTCTTAATGGTAAAGCTATGAGCTCTTTAGAATTTAACTCTTTGGTAATGCGATGAATAGGTAGATAGCCAACACCTATTCCTTGACAGTGGGCTTCTATTTTCTTATCAATACTCGGTACGGTGATACGCGCCTGCCCATCAAGTAAACCTGCAGAACGTGTCGGCAGGTCACGAGAACTATCGGCAACGACAATAGAAGGATACTTTTTTATCATTGCATCGGTAAGGGGCTTCTGTTCTAAACATAGGGGATGATTTTCTTTAACAGCAAATATAAAATCAATAGTGCCAATTATTTTTGCGGTAAACTTACTTCCTGAAATATCACCATCTGCACCTATCATCAGATCACAACGGCCACTATTAAGCGCATCCCATGTACCACCAAAAACCTCTTCGGTTAAGCGGATATCAATCCAAGGATACTCTTCATGAAAAAGGGCAATGAGTGAATAGAGAGGTTTGAATTTTAAAATTGAATCTATGCAAATTCTTAACTCCAATTCCCAGCCACTTGCCGACTGTTTTGCCATATGAGTAAGTTCATCCGTGGCGTTTAAGATTAGCCGTCCTTGCTCAACAATCATTTTTCCCACGGGGGTTAATTCAGCTTTACGTTTACTGCGATCGAACAGTTGAATAGCTAAGTCTTCTTCGAGTTTATTAATGGTGTAAGAAATTGCCGATGGCACGCGAAATAGTTCTTCAGCGGCAGCAGCAAAACTTTTTTTACGTTCAATGGCATCAAGAACTTTCAAAGCATCAAGGGTTATTGGTGAAATCATTACTTCAAATATATTGAACTAATAGTTCAATTATTACCGTTATTAATTGTAGATATCTTTAAATATAATGGCTTAAACAACCAAATACAATGAATATTAAGGAATGAAGTTATGTCAAACTTAAACAAAATACTTTCAACCAACGCAGGTTTCGATGCTTTAGCACTTAGGATCCCTGCCGCTATTATTTTCATCGCGCATGGAGCACAAAAACTCTTTGCATGGTTTGGTGGTTATGGTTTAGAAGGAACGGGTCAATGGATGGCATCTATTGGTCTTGAACCTGGCTATCAAATGGCATTAATGGCGGGCAGTGTAGAGTTCTTCGGTGGTATTGCATTATTAATGGGCTTAATGGTTCGTCCGGTAGCGTTAATGCTCGCGGTGACTATGTTAGTCGCTATTTATAGTGTGCACTTTGTTAATGGCTTATTTATGAGTGCCAACGGATATGAGTTTGCATTGGCCTTACTCGCGATATCAGTTTCATTAGTGATCAGCGGTGCAGGTAAGTTTTCTGTCGATAACCGACTAAAGACAAAACTATCTTAATTAGCCAAGATACAGGTGAGAAAATTAACATGAGTAAAGTAAAAAGTAATTGGAAAAGCAGTATTAAAGACGGTGAATATCGTCGTAAAGACTCTCAATTTAGAAACTGGATCACCGCTGATGGTAGTGCGGGGCCAACGGGGAACGCTGGATTTACCGCAGAAGCTGGACGGTATCACCTTTATGTATCATTAGCGTGTCCATGGGCCCATCGTACCTTAATTTTTCGTCAACTTAAGGGGCTGGAAAGTTTGATCACGATAAGTGTGGTTCACCCTGATATGTTAGAAAACGGTTGGAGCTTTGAGCATAATGAAATATCAGCAGAACTTTATGGCACAACAGGCGATAAGCTCTACTCAAGTAAGTTTATGTTTGAGAGATACTTTGAAAAAGCTGCTGACTACACCGGCGCTATTACCGTTCCTGTACTGTGGGACAAAAAACTAAAAGTTATTGTGAATAATGAATCGTCAGAAATTATTCGTATGTTTAATGCTGCTTTTAATGAGTTAACGGGTAATGACTTGGATTTTTATCCTCAGCACTTAAAAGCAGAAATAGATGAAGTGAATGAATTGGTTTATAACAAGATTAACAACGGTGTTTATAAGGCGGGTTTTGCCAGTACACAAGACGCTTATAACGAAAATGTTCATAACTTATTTGATGCTTTACAGCAACTTGATAATAAACTTGCCAAACAACGTTATTTAACAGGTAACAAGTTGACTGAAGCTGACTGGCGTTTGTGGACAACGTTAGTTCGTTTTGATTCGGTTTATCATACGCATTTTAAATGTAATCTACAGTTGATTAAAGAATACAATAATCTTTACCATTATATGTTGGAGTTGTATCAAATGCCGAACATAGCAAAAACTGTAAACATGGCACATATAAAACGCCATTATTATGCGAGTCATCAGTCGATTAACCCCTATGGCATTGTTCCTATGGGTCATAACCAAGATTGGTCAGTGCCTCACCACCGTGAGTTAATGGGTGAATAACCCAAGCTATTTAGGAGAATAAAATGATAGTACTCAATATATTTAATTCAAAACCGACTCAAGATGGTGCTGGTGTAAAAATTTCACGGATTGCTGACTTTACCGGTAAATACTTTGACCCATATTTAATGTTTGATGAATTAAAGTCTGATAAAAAAAGTGATTTTATCGGCGGTTTTCCAGCTCACCCTCATCGTGGTATTGAGACATTCACCTATATGATCAAAGGTAGTTTTGAACACCAAGATCAACTCGGCAATAAAGCGTTGATAACGCCGGGTAATGTGCAATGGATGAGTACAGGTTATGGTGTAGTTCATTCTGAAATGCCCATAGTCGATGAAGATGAAAGTATGCATGGTTTTCAAATTTGGTTGAACATGCCAGCAAAAGACAAGTTACGTCCGGCGCGCTACCAAGATTCTACCCGTTTACCTGTGTTAACGAATGAAACAGGCGCAAGCCTAAAGTTACTTGCAGGCCATTGGACATTTGGTGGCAACACAGATTCATCACCGTTAACTGGGTTGGCAGCTAATGGGGCAATTGCTGATATCACACTTGATAATAACGCTAAAGCTGAGTTAGATTTGTCTGAAGCCGAGCAAGTATTAGTTTACGTACATACGGGAAGCTTTGCTTCTCCTCGTTTAAAGGCCGGACAAATGGCTATTGTTGATGCTAAACAAGCAATATCTATTACAGCAGATGAAAATGGTGCGGGAGCATTGATTTTAGTTGGCAATAAAATTAACGAAAAGATTGCTCACATGGGACCTTTTGTGATGAATACTGAAAAAGAACTTCGACAAGCGATAACCGATTATCAATTAGGAAAGTTTGGTAAAATTGCTTAACTGGAATTCTATTAGCATTTATAAAGCTAACATTGATAAAACGAGTTCTGCTTTGTCGCATATTCCAAGGTTTGCTTCTGCTTTTCCTTACTACCCATATAGGATAAGCAGACAATAATTAATATGTGAATAATATTATAAAAAGTTCACCTCATTTTAGTTTGATGTCATTGGTTTCAAAACATTTACAAGACTAATAATATCAATTTCTTTTAACTTTTCTGATAAAAGTAATTTTATATAAACTAATGGAAGTTTAGGGAGAGCATCGTCATGCACAATTTTCATTGACTTGTTCATGGAAATTTTTGACATTGCAGAAAGTAGATCAAAACTTTCTACTAAATTACACAGCGTTCGAGAGTCTGATGTTGTGGAGTGGATATTAAAATCAAAGTTATTATTAATGAGACCTGCCACAGCTTTTTTATGGAATAAGCAACTATCATCAAACAAAACAATATTTAATGGTGATGATTGGGGGACATTATAGTTCTGATTTGCGACCCAATATCCTTGCACTTCAGACACGGTTGTCCCTTCACTAGAAGCATGCTCCGCACTATAGATGGTTATGTCTAATTCATTTTTTTTCCATAATTCATATAAATTCTTAGATGGAAGAATAACTAAATCAAACTTTATTTTTTTAAGGCTGCTTGTTAGGTATTTTAGTAGTTCTAATAAATATGAACCCACATAATCACTGGGAACACCAATTTTAATGGTAATAACGAGGTCATTATTTTTAATATCTTCTACAACATTATCATGCAGGCTTAAAATACACTTAGCGACGTCTAGAAAGCTTTCACCTACATTAGATAATGTAAGTTTTCTTCCTGATTTTTCAAATAATTCAATATTATAAGCTTCAGACAGCTTTTTCATTTGTGCACTAATAGCTGCATTTGTTCTGCACTGAATAGTTGCTACTTTACTGAGGGAGCCAAGTTGTGCAAAAAGAACGAATGATCTTAATGAGTGTATGTCCATGATATTACTTAATGATAAAAATCTATTTTTAAAATTGAAAAATATAATAACAAATTTAGAATATAAAAGGAGTTGCGATTGAAACTTATTACTCACGACAAAACAATCAATTTATTTTTAACGTTTAGGCGTGTAATTATTTGATTTTATAGATTGTAATGAAGATGTAACATCTTACAGTGGATAAGATACATAAGCTTTTTAAACGTCATTTATTCACACAAATCTATCATCAAAGAGGAGTTAACCATGAGTATTAAAGGAAGTTGTTTGTGTAAAAAAGTGACGTATGAAATCACAGGAAAATTAACTGACGTGCTTAATTGTCATTGTTCTATGTGTCGTAAACTTCATGCTTCTGCTTTTAGAACGCGAGCCAAAATAGCGACAAAAGATTGGAAAACACTTGCAGGTGCAGAGTTCATTAAATTATATGAGTCATCGGAAGGTGAGTATAAGAGTTTCTGCTCTGAATGTGGCTCTAGTTTATTTACAAAATTTGATAGTGCACCTGATATCCTTGGTTTTCCTTTAGGTACGTTAGACGACGACCCAAAAGTGAAGGCTACTCGACATGTCTATGTTGGAAGTAAGGCTCCATGGTTTGAAATAACAGATACTTTGCCTCAACAGAAAGAGTTTGATTAGCTTTTTAGTAAATTAGAAAAATGGTTATGCTAATTCTTCCTCGTACCCACGATATTTTTTAGCAAGAAAGAAGATACACAGGGAAGCATAGGTGTTTCTTATTCGAAAAACTTAAATCATAGCCGCTGAATAATGAATTGGCGAAATAGGAAAAGTCTGTCTGAACATTTCCGCTTCACTTTTAGTTGAATTCAGTAGGAATTTATTTTATATAGAAAAAAATGTTAAAAAGTAAAAAGACTGTAGCTCATCTACAGTCTTTATCACCAACCATCAACCATCAACCATAATTTAAGGTTTTATAATCACCCCTTGATCAGGTGACATTTTGCCATTGCATACTTTTTCGTATGTTTCAGGCATTGACGTCAACCCATTGAGATAAGTGAATTTTAACCAGTTAGCACTATATTTTGCACTGTTTGTCATAAAGTCCATTGACTGACTTTCGAACGCTTTAGGTCCCCATTCAGCAACACGCTTTTGAATATGCCCTGGCGCAAAAAACATCTCACTTGACGTATTTTTAAACGGAGACTCTGCTTGTGCTTCGTCCCAATGCGTTAAACCTACTTGAATACAGTGTTGTAAATTACCATTGAGATGTTCTTCTATTTTTCGTAATTGTTGGGTATTACCCGACATATCAACAATCACGGTTTTTATGTTTTTATTGATTTTTTCAATGTCGTTATAAGAAATTACTTGTTGATAAACCTCAAGTTTATTTACGAATTCAGTATTGTTGTCGCTTGTCATGCCAATGACAAACGGTGCAGCTTCATCTTCGTTCAATCCAAAGGCTAACCCAATACTCGTTTTACTGGAGGCGCTAATAATAATAACTTGTTCTGCCTCAAACCAAAGATTATCTTTGAGATAATCCCATAAACAATATGAAGTAATATGAAGCGGAAAGAGCAACATACGCTGATCGTCGAAATTTGGATTATAACCAGACTCGTTAGATACTCTTCGATAAACATTGTAGCCGGGCGGGAGTAAGTTCCGGTGTTTACTAGCATCGATAAGTCGTTGTGACTTAATATTCGATGCTTGCATTTTTAATAGCGATGCAGGCGGAAAATATCCAAAGAGCTTTTCACCTACCGAGATTTCATCACTGTTTGATGCAACTACGTTAGCGAATCCCCAAACAGGAATTATGCCCCATTGCTCATCGTCATTATCAGACGCGGGGAAAAACTGCCAATAGCCGAGTTTGTCACCTAAAACGGCGTAGGTAATATTATTCGCAGTTAATGCAAAACTTTCAATTTCAACAATAATTTCATTCGTATCTAACGGTGTATTTACCGTGAGGTTAGGATTGTTAACTATTCTTGTTTGTGTAAAGTCAGTTTTTTTTACTTGAAACTCAGGCATTATTTTATTCCTTCTTCGCTGCTTTAACAGTGGGAGTTAATGTTGATATTAGGCGGGTTAAATTGCCCATTCCTTCTGGAATATTACCGCGTAGACGTTGTAGAACAGCTTGTTTGGCTGAGTCTTCTTTTGATATGTCGGTAACCATTTTACTAAAACCGTCTAGTCGGTTGAAATAAAGCCACTTGAGTAATGATTTGTCTTGAGACCAAATATATTGATTTCGCATGTTTGCCGCGGTTACGGTTAACCAGTCGTTTGCATTATTTGGCGCAGGTACAATTTGACTCAAGGCATTTTTTTGTTCATCGTTCTGATACTCTGCCTCAATGTGGGCAATGAGTGCCGCGCTAAATACCGGTTGAATGATTCGGATCATTTGTAGGGTAATAACATTACCATCAAATACAGGTAACGGTTTAAATTCACGTATCGCACTGGCAGAGCAGTCAACAAACAAAGTATTGTCAGGCGTAGATATTTCACCTTTTTCAAAGGCAATGTTATTTTTGGATAGATGAGTCACGCGTCCTTTACGTACAACGTTTTTGATCCGTCTTAATTGTGCGAGTTCGAGTTCAGAAATGGTAGCCCCGTGATACATTTCAGGCTTCACATTTTTATCGATTCGAATCAGTACACCAGCGCTCTCTAATCGTTCAAATAAATTATCTATGTCTGAAGCGTTAGCCATTGCTTCCATTTGAGCTGCTTGTGCCTCAATACTATCAAAGAAAAATTCTTCTGTTGATTGCGTGTTTCGTCTGTCCAATAACCAAGCATCACGAGGCATTATCCACATAATTTTATCTGGGTCAACTTGATTGTCTAGCAGCCAAATACAGGCGTCTATACCTGTTTTACCGCCGCCAATGACAACATATTGCGAGTGGGGCGCTTGAATGGTAGGCAGGTTATTTAATGGAATAAAGTTAACATCATTAGCTATTAAGAAATTTGGAGTATGGGTAGATGGCACTGACGTTTTTAAATAGGTCGCATCAACAGTTCGTTTATCGACATTCACTTCAAATGTTTCACCACTGGTCATTGAAGTAAACTTATTATCACCTAAATATTCACACATAGGATAATAAGACACTCGGCCTGAGTTTAAAAACTTATGGTTCATGACATTATCAAAATATGCACTTACTTCAGCACCACTTGCGAGTTCACCTAATCCTTTATTCAAGCCAACTTCGTCCTTACAGCCTTTACTTAACTCAGTTGAACTTACGCCGTAGAAGTTTGATGGTTGATGAAGCGTTACAAAGGGGTAGGCGTTATTCCAATGTCCTCCTGGTTTATGATGCATATCGACAATGATTATATTAGCATCAGTTTCACTCAATAAAACGTCAACAAATGCCATACCCATTGCACCGCTTCCAACAACCAGATAATCAGTTTTTAACTTTTGATTTCCCACAAATGTCTCTCCATAAATGTAAATGATCAACGATGCGTTATGTAATTCTTATTATTAAGTTTACTGAGTAATAAATTTTACTCTTTAGTTGATTTTTATCACGACAATATAACGCTGTTATTTTACACGATATAACACTGTTATATTTTGTCAAGATCATTTTGAAATAATGTGGTAAATTAAGCTTATTGATTATGTAGATTTTTAATAAAAGAAACCTGAATGAATAAGACTAAAGAAAAAATTCTGACCGCTGCATCACAGTTATTTCTTAACGGGGGATTATCAGCATTAAGCGTTCGAGCAATAGCGCGTGAAGCTAATTTATCGACGATAGGTATTTATAGCTATTTTGAAGGTAAACAAGGAATTTTAGATGCACTCTATATTGAAGGCTTTGAAAAAGTTTTGGCCGCCATTCAGGTCTCGATTGATCTTAAAAATCCTAGATTAGGCGTTTTAGCTGCAGCCAAAGGTTATATTAAAACCGCTCAGCTATATCGAGGACACTACCGATTAATCTTTGGTGAAAGTGATAGTGGCTATAAACCTTCTAAACTCGCACAAGAAGCTGCAAAGAAAGCTTTTATTCATATAACCCAGGTTATTGCAACGCTACTTCCAGAGGATGCAAACTATGAAAGTCGGCGAGAAGCGGCACTACAAATATGGGCTTTAATTCATGGTTTTATTAATTTACAACATCATGCCATTGCCGATGTCATTGAACCAGGTGCTTGGGAAAAAATGATCTTAGACGCAGTAGGTTTACAAATAGATGCATTACAAAGTAAGTACGAATAATGGCAGTGGCATTTTTATTCTAAATACCACCGATCCCGATCAAATTTTTGGCACTTTTATTGGCCAAGCACAGCTAGTAAGTCATAACATTAAACCGATATGCCAATACTGATACCGGCTTTCTTCATCTGATATCCCTTGTATAAATTCAAAAAAATAAAAACAAAACCATGATCTGGCTACGAGCAAGCGATTTTGTTCATTGTGTTCGGGCAACTATACGACTAGTCGTTTTGCCCAGTTTAAGATAAAGCCTTGCAACTGCTGGTTATAAAAGTCGACTTCGAACATGGCGTATTTTACAAATGCTTGCGCCATGTCACGGTCTTGAGCATAGAACTGATAGAGTAATAGTGTTTGTTGCTCAAAAAACACCTGTGCGTCTTTAATCACCTTGTTCTTAAGCAGCATTAATGCAAAGTGTGATGGGTATATAAAGGCACTTTTTACATCATGCCCATGTGCTTAGCGGAATAAGCTTTTACTATGGCTGGTTTGATATCGTTGTTACGATGATGGCCAACAATGCGTGCATATTCAAGTTTGTGTTTACGCACATACTTAATAAAGGTCTTTGTAGCCATAGGCATCTGGCTTGGTATTGTATTATCGAAAGGTATCTCTAAGAAATCGCCCTCATAAATAATCTTTGCATCGGCGAAATATACAATGCTCTGTCCTTTGGCATGGCTATTACCAGGTATGTGAAAAGTAGCATCGGCTACGGTGGACAGATGTTTAATTTCATTAAATTTAAATAGCGCGATATCTTGCTCGAAAAGGGGGAATGTTTTTATTGCTTCGATGCTATGTATGTCAGCTAATATGGTAGCGCCGTGTTTAGCATAAGCACGTAAACCTCTTATATGATCACTGTGGGCGTGGGTTACGTAGACATATTTAATTTTCTTACGTGGAAACTCACTTTCTAACAAAGTAATCGTTTTTTGCGATTTTAGATCGGAGATTGGCGCGCCAAATATAATAAGATCGTTGCCTTGCACGTTAACTAAAACATTTCTACCTGCCGATGCGGTGGTCACTAGGTAAAGGTTGGTGGCAATCTTCGTCAAACTAAGCTCCTGCGACGACTTTTCAATTAGTGAGCCATACCCCATAGGAACTTGTTGATGTTGTTGTTCAATCTTATCTATTAGCTTCAATTCTTTTAAGTTGAATTGTTGTGCTAATTTCCCTTTTTTATAGATGCTTATTGCGCTAGCAAATTCTCTTTCCGGTCCCCTTTTGTATTGTTCAAAGACCGTGTGAGTTGCTTTGCTGTTATTGTGGATCGAGCTCAAATTCAAGCTATTACCGTTAAAGTTATAATCTATGGTCGATTTATCTTGCTGGTGGCGGATGGTGATGTCACCGGATATTTCATTATATGAAATGGCTAAATCACTGCGCGGTATTTTGTTTGCCTTGCCTGCTGCTGAAGTAATTGTGTTTGAAAATAGTGCCTTTACCGCTAGGAAGTCAATAATATTTGTGCCGAGTCCCATAAAATGGCTGACGTCTTCATCGCTTAATTTTGCGACACGTTTACCATTTATTACCCCATTGACGTCATAGTCGAGGGCTGTTTTATCATTTTTAAAATGTTTGAATTCAAAGACAAATTCGCCGGGATATTCTGATCTAGAATGTTGATAAAAAAGCTCATTGCTTAAATCTAGCTCTAACAGACTGGTGGTGGTTGTATACTTAGTCGTATTGTAATCGTAAGACTGATGTTTTCCTGATCTAGATGAATTGTATGATAATGAAAATTTATTCAACTTATCACTAAGCACATAATGTTTTTGTAATTTTTTATAAGCGTTGTCTGCATTAAAGTCTTTTGCCTGCACTGTGATGAGCATGGTTGAAAGTACCAAGCCTGTTAGAAGATATTTCAATTTTATAGTCCTTATTTGTTATGAAAAGAGCATTGCTTAAACAAGAGATGTTTTAAGCAATGGCTAGTGGCAGCCATAGTGAACGGAACCTTTTTATAAGTAATGATTATTAGATGATATTAGGTGATTTTATATGATGTTTATAATATTCAGTAGGTTATGTTGCTTTTTGTTGGTTGATTATTACAAGGTGATAAAACATTACGTCATGCCCAGTTGATTTATCGTGGATCTTGTACCGCACGTTACTCTTTAATTGGTCATTTGTGATTGCAAATCCCGCATAAAAGACCTGCCCGATGCTATAGTTTCAAGCAAGACGGGTATATGTTATTGTTTGGCATCATTTTTTGGTTGAAGAGTCGTAGATGTTGTGGACGTTTGGTGAGTTTGAGTTTGATGAAGATACTCGGGTTCTTACCCACCGTAAAGAAGAATTGGGTGAAAACGGTTTAATTGAAAAAGAACGAGTGTTAGAGCCTAAGGTCGCTAGTTTGTTGCAGTTTTTTTGTCAAAATCCGCAGCGAAACATCAGCCGAGAAGAGTTATTTAGTCAGGTTTGGCATCAGCAATTTGTGACAGATAATGCCATAAATCGCGTTGTTGGTTTACTGCGTAAGGCATTAGGCGATGAAAGCAAGGTAAAACAATATATCGTTACCGTGCCAAAAATAGGCTATCGCTTTACGAAAATCGTTAATTACCGTACTGAAATAGAAGAAGAAAATAAAGAAAGAGCAAGTGCTTCACCACAACAAACCGAAACTAACGCTAATCAAACAATAGTTAAGCCTAAATCAAAAAAATCGTTGCAGATCTTTGGCAGCATATTGCTGTTGATCATTGTTTTTGCTTTAGGGCAAACGTTTATAGCAACAGAGCATGAGCAGTTAAGCAATAATAATCCGCGTGTATCACCATTAACTCGTTTGTCGTCTGGACAATCTGACGGCGTGGTTTCTAATGATGGACAACGACTTATCTATGTCAGTTATCATGCCCAAGAACAATTTATTCTTATGCAAAATTTGCCGGACGGTTTACCGCAGAAGATTAGCAGAGCCGGCGGTAGAGCAAGCAATGGAAATTGGTCGTATGACGATAGTCGGCTGGTATATAAATTTCGCAGTGGCAATGTTTGTCAGTTTCACCAAGTAGATTTTATTAATGGCATAGCCCAGTCGCCACGTTCCATTTATCAATGTCAAACCGATAGTGTGACCGACTTTGCTTATAGTGAAGACAATAAAACACTCTATTTCGTCGAGCGTGCTCATAAATATTCTGCCTATTTTGCTTATAGTTTAGATATTGCGACCGGGGAGAAGCAGCTATTGTCACAGCCGAATATCCCCGGTAATGGTAATCATCAGTTTGACTTTAATGTTAAAACAGGCAAGTTTTTATTATTAGGCAATCACCAAACAGGTGAAACTACGTTTTATGATGTGAACCTCACCGACAATAGTTATCAGAGGTTGCTAACCTTTGATTATTCCATTGAAAAGGCTGTCTGGGGGCATCAAACGGGCACAGTAGTACATCAAGGACCGCACCCTTCATCACAGCTGATGTTAACAAATATTGATAATGCTAAATCGACCGTTTTAGTCTCTGATACTCGTCGTATTGATGATGTTAAGCGCATTAATAATAAGCGGGATTATTCTTTTACTTCATTGATGTTTAATCGCGATATTTACCTAAATACTGAAAGTGGCAATGATTTCAATTCATCAGTTAACGACTTTTTACCGGCACTCTCTCATATTAACAACAGCTTAGCGTTTATTTCTAAACGTTCTGGCCGCAGTAAAGTATGGTTAAAAATTAATGATGAAAATCATTTGTTATCAATTGATTCGCCTGATCGTGGCCGAAGTTTTTATAGTTTGCAATGGTCGTTCGACGATAAATATTTGTTGGCTAATACCAATAAAGGTTTGATTATTTATGATGTGGCATTGCTAAGTGTTGCCAATGTTATTACGTTGCCACGGTCGGTGTTTGGCGTTAAATGGTCATCGATTAACGAAATAATGTATAGCCGTTATGAAAAAGAGCAATGGCAGTTATATAAGTTTAACGTTAATACATCTTCAGAAACTGCTTTGCATAAACGTTGGGCCTTTGGCGTTGCCAGTGCGACACAAACGGTCATGATAGATCAACAGATGAATCTTTTTCTTGATGGCACTCAGGCGTTAACTGCAATTTCATGTAGAAACCCTATTCATGGCCATGCGCTGACTATAGGGATAGACGGAGATGATTTATATTGTATTTCTCGCGACAATTCCGCCGAATTACTACGGCTAGAAAATATGAAAACTCTGCATAAACAAGCGCAAGAACTACGCTCAATGGGACACTATGATTACTCGGTGTCGGGCAAGCAACACGCGTTAACCAAGTTAAAAAATGTTAGCAGCGATATCATGCGGACAAATTTTTAGATATGGCAGATTTCGTATGCACAAGGCACCTATACTGAACAGTCTAAGGTTAACTATATTCAGGGTTTAAAGACTATATTGTGCCAGTTTTTGATCTTAGCAATTATTCCAATAGTTTTAAATTATTAAATTTATCGGTGACCACTTTATGTGCAAAATGTGCGCTAAGCGGAATAAGAATTTTAAAACTTTTAGTGATGGTAGAAGTCGACTGTACACCCGTTAGTTGACTTAAACAGGTCGACAGCTAACTTATTAACCCTTGGCTGGACGTTCCGAAAATCATTTTTGAGAATGATTTCAAGTTCAAAAAAGCAAAATACAGTTATAGAACGGGAGGAATATCTATGACCGCTGCAAGCTCATTTTAGTCTTTTAGGCTTGAGATAAACCATACTTAGGTTGTTCAAGTTAGTGCTAATAGCTTCTAATTCCGAAAAAATATAATCAAGAGATTATATTTATCGCCAATTAGGGGGTATTGAGTAGGATAAAATGGATAGAGCAATAGATACAAAAGTGGCCATTTTACGTAACAAATTAGGTAATAGTACCTCATTGTCGAAACTTAATATCACGGTAAAGGGAAAAGGTTATCTCTTTGAACCTGATACTTGGAACTAATGACGTACTGTTGTTAAATTAGACCCGGTAACCGATTTTGTTACAGGGTCTTTCGTATAGATTCTCTAATTTACTTCATCGGCTTTTTGAATAACAAAGTAAACCTGTCGGAATTACCTGTTACTGATTTACGTCCTACTTCATAACGTAATTCATCATCAGCTTTGTAATGAAGATTTGAGTAATCGACAAATTCAAAACCTGCAGCTTCAACTTCTTTAATCACTAATACTGGGTCTACACGACGACCATTTTCATCATTTTCACTTTGCATATGGCGACGAGTATGGTCAACAATACCGTAAATACCACCGGGTTTAAGTGCTTTTAACGCTTCTACGTTTACGGCAGTACGTGTTGCTAGCGATAAGTTGTGATAGTTACGAAAGGTTAGAACCGCATCTATATTTTTTACATCAAACTTGATGATTGATAAGTCATAGCGCTTTTCTTCTTTATTATACTCCCATTTTGAATCATTACTTACCGTTTCAACTTTACTGAAACCTTTTTGTTTCAATAAACCATCTTTGATGCGATCGCCTGCCATACCTAAATAAAGTTGGCCTTTATCTTTCAAAGCAGGCGCAAGCAAAGCGGTATACCAACCACCACCGGGTATTAGCTCCAATACCTTCATATCTTCTTGAATACCAAGAAATTCAAGTGTTTCTACTGGGCGACGGTTTCTATCACGATCTTTATCTTTTTCTGAGCGGGCTTCTGCTTTCATTGCCACTTTAATGTTATCTGAAAATGTATCGGCTTGTACTAAGCCTATAGATAAACTGCACCCAATAAATAACGGTAGTAATAATTTTCTCATCCTAACTTAATCCTTTTGTAATTTATTTATTATTTTGTTGTTTTTAAACTGACATTCGAACAATCATAGACCGAATTATCGCCCGTTTATTTCAATTATCACTTGAAAAATAAGTAACAAAATATGTCAAATGAAGGAAATGACTAAGATCTTACCGCTAGGAGGCTAATGAATTTAATCCTTATACAACTAAAATTTACTAAAGGTATAAAATACTGGGCTGAAATTGATGCTGTCAATAAAATTGAGCTAGGCATAAAAACTGAGCAACTTAAATTTTCATACAATTTTTGTTTGTATTGTAGTGAAAAAATAATACAAATATATGCGATCAAATAGTCACAATTTTTGATTAACTTTTATTGAAGGCGGTTTAAAACACCTTGTCTATATTGACGCGCTCAACTTGAAATTTATATATATTATCGCTATTTCAAAGAGTTATATTTATTTTGTTAAACTAAATCCCACAACGATATTTTTAGAATATTACGCTAAGTTGACACTTTTATATTCAAGGTGTATCTTTTACACATTGCAACTTGACAGTGTCAACTTTGATGTGACGAGTAAAAATTTCTAAACCCTATTTGTTTAACATAACCAGTGAAATATCTAGACCTTCACCTAAGCTATTAAAAGAGAGTAAACAATGTCTCAGCAAAAATTTTCAAAACTGTTTGAACCACTTGATCTTGGTTTTACTGTGCTTAAAAACCGTATTTTAATGGGATCAATGCATACGGGTTTAGAAGAGCATCCAGATGGTACCAAACGTATGGCTGCATTTTTTGGCGAACGCGCTAAAGGTGGATGTGGATTGATTGTAACGGGTGGTTATGGTCCAAGTAAACGTGGTGCAACTCACCCTGATACTAAGTTGATTGAAAGCGCAGAAGATATTGCCAAACATCGAGCTATTACAGACGAAGTGCATAAATATGACAGTAAAATTTGTATGCAAATTTTGCATACTGGTCGTTATGCTTTTAATCAGAATCCCATTGCACCATCAGCTATTCAAGCGCCAATTAACCCTTTTAAGCCAGAAGCCGCTACCGCTGAAATGTTAGAAGAAGAACTACAAGGATTCATTAACCTTGCTTTAACAGCAAAAGAAGCAAATTACGACGGTGTTGAAGTGATGGGCTCAGAAGGTTACTTTATTAATCAATTTACTGCTTTAAGAACCAACCAGCGTGATGATGAGTGGGGCGGAGCTTATGAAAACCGGATAAAATTTGGTGTTGATGTAGTCCGTCGTATCCGTGAAGCGGTGGGTGAAAAGTTTATTATTATATTCCGCTTGTCTATGATGGACCTTGTTGAAGGCGGTAGTACCTTTGAAGAAGTGGTACAGTTTGGTCAAGCAATTGAAAAAGCGGGTGCAACTATTATTAATACCGGTATTGGCTGGCATGAAGCCCGTATCCCCACTATACAAACTAAGGTGCCACGTGCCGCTTTTACTTGGGTAACGGCTAAATATAAAGAACATTTTAGTATTCCTGTGATCACTTCAAATCGAATCAATACCCCGGAAGTTGCTGAAGAGGTATTGCAAAATGGTGATGCCGATATGATTTCAATGGCACGTCCTTTTTTAGCGGATGCGGAGTTTGTAAATAAAGCGGCTGAAGGTCGAAGCGATGAAATCAATACCTGTATTGGTTGTAATCAAGCTTGTTTAGACCATGTGTTTTTAGGTGAAATGGCCAGTTGTTTAGTTAATCCTCGTGCCTGTTTTGAAACAGAAATAAATATTATCCCTACAAAGACAGTAAAGAAAATTGCCGTCGTTGGCGCAGGCCCTGCTGGATTGTCGGCTTCTACTGCGCTTGCTGAAGCTGGCCATACAGTGACACTTTTTGATGGCGCACATGAAGTTGGCGGACAATTTAATATCGCCAAACAAGTCCCAGGTAAAGAAGAGTTTGCTGAAACTATTCGTTATTTTTCTCGTCAACTTGAGTTAACGGGAGTCACGGTAAAATTAAACACCAAAGTAACCGCGGCGGCGTTAAATTACAGTGATTTTGATGAAGTTGTTATTGCTACAGGTATTACCCCGCGCACACCTCCTATTGAAGGTATTGAGCACGCTAAAGTATTAAACTATATCGATGTGCTTAGGCATAAAAAAGCCGTAGGTAAAAAAGTAGCGGTTATAGGCGCCGGTGGTATCGGCTTTGATGTCTCTGAGTACTTAGTACATGAAGGTGAAGGAACAAGTCAAAATATTGAAGCGTATATGAAGGAGTGGGGCGTTGATATGACTCTTCAGGCACGTGCCGGCATTGAAGGTATGAAAGCACAGGTATCAGCTCCAGCTCGTGAGGTGTTTTTACTTCAACGTAAAAAAAGCAAAGTCGGCGCAGGTTTAGGAAAAACTACCGGTTGGATACATCGTCTAGGTCTTAAAAACAAACAAGTGAAGATGATACCTTCTTGTGAGTATCACAAAATTGATGATGCGGGTTTGCATTTGAGTATTGATGGTAAGAAGCAAATATTAGCTGTTGATAATGTCATCATTTGTGCAGGGCAAGATCCAGCAAGAGAGCTAGTGGAAGGTTTGAAAAAGCCTTACCACTTAATCGGTGGTGCAGATGTTGCTGCAGAATTGGATGCAAAACGTGCCATTAAACAAGGCTTGGTATTAGCAAGTCAACTTTAGACAAAACTATAGAGAAAGGTAGGGGAAAGGTAAGCTGCTCATTATTAAAAGGCAGCTTTCCCAAACTCAAAATAATAGGTCGATTTATAATGTTTTCATTATTTTGTATTAAGTCTTATTATTTTGCATGTTAACTAAAGGTGTCATCGTGCTACATATGTTGACGATTTCATTACGCAACCATTTGTGTGATTGATGATGCTCTATAGCCCAGTGCCAATTCATCGAGGCAGTAATCTCTGGTGTTTTAAAGGGGGGAAGAAACCATATATAATCACCAACATTATGCATTGATTTTAAAACCATGCTTGGCATGGTGCATATATAATCGGTCATACCGACAATTTCGATAACATTTTGAATGCTACTCCCGGTATATTTGATATTCCGTTTACCTGTAAAGAAAGTTAATGCATGGTTAAGCGGATATATATTATCTTTTCTTGGGGCTAAAACAGCATGCTCTTCACTTAAATAGTCAGACATTAGCAATGATTTTTTGTCACCGAATTGTGGGTGATTATGTTTTGCGATGATATACAGATAATCTTCAAACAATATTTCAGAGTGACATCCAGCGCTTTCTACTTTCATGTAGTCAATATGTAAATCGTATTCACGGTCTCTTAAAGATTTTTCAGCATCGAAAAGATTGTCGGTACTTATTTTTAAAGATATCCCCGGCGCTTTATTTCTGATGGTTTCTACTATTTTTCCTATAAAGTGACGATTATCTATGCCTAAAATATTAATGTGAAACGTTAACGTTGAATCTTCAGGATAAAATTTATCTGATTCAGGCATGATCGATGAAATGTCCGATAATACTTGATTGACTGTCGGATATATCTCCTCTGCTTTAAGCGTCGGCATCATTTTCCCACCCTTACGTTCAAATAAAGGGTCATTATATAAAGACCGTAACCTTTTTAATGCTTGAGAAACTGCAGGTTGTGTCATTGCTAAATTTTCTGCAGTGTGGCTAAGGTTTTTATCTCGCATTAATGCGGCAAAAATTGATAATAAGTTCAAATCAACATTTCGTAAATTTCTGGCCATTGTAGGTTTCTATGATGCTTAACTTAGCATTATCATAAGTTCTATCGGCTCTATTTTCAAGTTACTATAAGTTATGCTTATAGTGCTCCATAATTAATTAATTTTTATATATGCCAAAGTAACCGTAAACTACATTTTAATGACTGTTTGCTTGGAGTCATTCATTCGAGGAATTGATAAAAATGTCGGAGGTTAACAAGTCTGTTTTATATTCTGTTCCCTAGATAATAATATGCTATTGGGGACGACTATTATTATTAAATCGATTGTTTTATATCGATTTTCTGCTAAGTTAAGTTATAAATATAAATATAAATATAAATATAAATATAAATAGGAAATTAACAAATGTTAGATTATTTTGCGTTGTTTTTAGTATTCTTTGTTTTTATTGTTATTTTTTACGGCATTATTGTTGTACACGATATTCCGTATGAAATTGCAGTACATCGTGGTCACCCGCACCAAGATGCCATACATGTAGCAGGCTGGATCAGCTTATTTACCTTAGGGGCTATTTGGCCATTTTTATGGATTTGGGCAACCTTGTATAAACCGGGAGTGGGTTGGGGCATGTTGAATAAAGAAAGTAGTGCTACTAATGGAAATGTTGATAATCAGTTGAATAAGCAAATTGCAGATTTACAAAAACAAGTCGCTTTATTAAATGAGCGTCAAGCGCAGTTAGATAAGGGAGAAAAATAATGGATTTATTAATTATTCTCACTTATACCGCAATTTGTGTTGCTATTTTTAAAGCATTTAAAATTCCGTTAAATAAATGGTCTGTGCCAACGGCTGTTTTAGGCGGGGTTTTAATTCTGTCAGCTATATTAATGGTGATGAATTATAACCACCCTTATGCAAAATATGGCAAAGAAATTTTTGTTAATATTCCTATCGTTCCGCAAGTTTCAGGTACAGTTGCTGAAGTAAATGTTATTGCTAATAAAAAAGTAAAGAAAGGCGATATACTTTTTAGTCTACGAAATGAAGAACAAACAATTACCTTAAAAAGAGCAGAAGCCGCTTTAGCTGAATCAAAAAATGCTGTTTTTCAAAAAGATGAAGCATTAGTTGCCGCAATCGCAATTGTAGCAAAAGCAAAAGCAAATGAAGAAAGAGCACAAACCACCTATAAACGTTATAACGATGCTCATGTAAATGGTGGCAACAACTCACCTTTTACTCAACAACAAGTGGATAATAAGAAAAAACTTTTCGAATCGGCTCAAGCCTCTACTAATGCAGCTAAAGCTGATGAACGTAGATTACGTTTAGTCACAGAATCAAAGATATTAGGTGAAAATACACAAGTAGCTCAATTGCAAGCAAGTCGAGATAAAGCAAAACTAGACCTAGAACGTACTATTATTAGAGCACCTGTTGATGGTACTCCCACGCAAATCGCTATTCGCCCCGGTGTAAGAGCGAGTTCACTTCCTTTACGTCCTGTTATGTCATTTATCCCAGACGAAAAAAGACGTTTTGCTGCCGCGTTTTGGCAAAATTCTTTGTTACGTTTAGAAATAGGTATTGATGCAGAGGTTATTCTTGATGCAGTGCCGGGGCATGTGTTCACAGGAAAAGTGGTTGATATATTACCTGCAATGTCTGAAGGTGAAATTCAAGCGAATGGCAGTTTATTACCTGCAAGTATGTTAATGCGCCATGGCTTTGTTATCGCCATTATAGAGTTAGATGAAGATTTAAATGATTATAACCTACCGCTTGGTGTGCAAGGGCAGGCGGCCACTTTAAATTACGAGCATGATATTTTACATGTATCTTTAGTCAGACGTATTTTATTGAGAATGATGTCGTGGCTGAAATATGTTTATCCAATAAAATAAAAAATAAAAAATGAACAAACGAGCAAAATAATCTCTACGTTTTAATAAAGAAAATACCACGTAGACTTTAAATTTTAATGTAAACCAACATGAATAAATGGAGTATTTATATGTACAATAATACCAAAGTGTTTTTAGTTGCTTTAGCTTTTTCTATTAGCGCTTGTAGCTCTACATCAAATGACAAATCGACTGAAGCACAATCAAATAAACATTCAGGATTTTTAAGTGATTATAGTCAATTGAAGTCTGTTGATGTTGGCGATGACTCACAATTAACGCGTTATATCAGTAAAGAACTGAAAGCTAGAAATTATACAAAGGTAATGTTTGATCCCATTTCTTACTATCCTGCACCTAAAACAACGGATACGGTTTCTCAAGAGGTGTTAAGTGAAATCAGCCAATATTTTAATAAAACATTATCGACAGAAATAGCCAAAGAAATACCTGTTGTTAATGAAGCTGGAGAAAATACTTTACGTTTTAAAATGGCGATTACCGGTGTGAAAATTCTCGATAAAGAACTCGCGTTATATCAATATGTTCCTATTGCCTTTTTGGTTAATGCAGCGAAAGGTGGATTAACGGATGTCGAAGTTCACTTTCAAATTGAAGCAGAAATTGTTGATTCTTTAACCGGTGAAGTCATGGCAAGTGCAGTTAAAAGCGGTGTTGGCGAAACACTTGAAAATGACAAAACATCACTTACATTAGCAAACCTTAAACCGTTAATCGATAAATGGGCAAAGGTGATGCAAAACACCATTAAACAGAGTCGCTAACAAACACGACATTTTTAAATGGCCTATCGAGCATTTATGCTTTTATCGATAGGCTTTTTTTATGAATTAGCATGAGATTTTTAAAGAAGGTAATAAAAGTGACGATTAAAAAATATACCGCCATAGTTAACTTATCTCTATTCATTACTCTAGGTTGTATTTCGAATGTTGTTTTTTCAGCAGACGAAAAGAGATTAAATGATTGTTTATTAAGTGAACTGAAAGTATCTGCTGATGGTGTATCAGTAAAGCAACTTTATTTGCTCTGTGAAAAAAAGCTCAGTGAGCATGAAGTCACTAATAACCCCGTCAAGATAGGCGTAATATCTCGGAGAATTATACAAGAAAGAAAAACAGAGTTTGACCCTTATGTACTTACTCCTCATAAAATGAATTATATATTGCCTGTGCTTATGACAGACAATATAAACAAAGGCGCTTACCATGATTTTTCCGAGTGGTCTGATAACCTAGAAGATATAGAGTCTAAATTCCAAATAAGCTTAAAAGTTCCTATGAACCATGAGGATATATTTGTAAAAGGTGATGCTTTATTTTTTGGTTTTACCCTTAAATCATGGTGGCAAATATATTCAGATAATATATCTAAACCTTTTAGAGAAACAAATTATCAACCTGAAATGTTTTATTTAGCACCTTTAGAATGGCATCCATTAGGAGGGAATACGGGTGTAATGATTGGTTTAGAGCATCAATCTAATGGTCGAACCCAGTTACTTTCACGCAGCTGGAATAGAGCTTATTTGAATTTTCTTTATGAGAAAGATAATTTTGCTTTATCATTCAGACCTTGGTTTAGACTAAGTGAAGACGATAAATTGAATGAGTCTGATGCTGAAGGAGACGATAATCCTGATATCGGTGATTATATGGGCCATTTTGAATTATCGGCTATTTATAAAACGGCAGATTATGAATTCTCCATTCAAGGACGACAAAACTTTTCTGAACACCATGGCGGGGTAGAGCTTGGTTTTACTTTTCCATTATGGGGCAGACTCAGAGGTTATGCTCAATTTACCAAAGGCTACGGGGAAAGCTTAATTGATTACAATCATGATCAACAAAGGTTTGGACTGGGTATTGCTTTAACAAACGTTCTTTAACGCTTAATTTCTCTAATACCTAGGGATTTATGGTACTTAATCATTTATCCTCAGGTTATGAGTGTCCAAAAATCAACATTATATTTCAATCCTTAATCAAATTACGCGTTTAGGAACACCATGGTTCGAATATTTATTATTTTTATCTTAATAACAAACTTAGTTTTATGTACACGTTCTTTCGCACAAGATTTAGAACCTCGCAGATGGACACCTGTGCCACTGGGAATGCAAGTTTTTGGTGTTGGATACGGTTATGCCGGTGCAGATATTGAATTTGACCCTGTTATGCAAGTTAAAGATGCTGAATTAACCTTACAAGTAGTGGGTGTCTCATATGTAACATCATTTAAAATTGCTAATAAATTGGCTCGTTTTGATGTCACCATTCCGTGGGCAAGTGGAAAATGGCAGGGGTTATTAGCAGAGCAACCCACAGAAATACAGCGTAATGGTTTTCTAGATCCCGTGTTTCGTGTCTCTATTAATTTATTAGGCAGTCCTGCTTTAAAGTCAGATAAGCTAATTCCTTATTTACGAGGAAAAACATCTAATACGATTATCGGCGCTGCTATTTCAATAACTGCGCCCTTAGGCGAATATCATAAAGATAAACTGATTAACCTTGGTCAAAATCGTTATACAGTAAGACCACAAATTGGTTTATTACATACACAAGGAAAATGGTCTTATGAGTTAACGGGGTCGATATTTATTTACAGCGACAATGATGACTTTTATGTTGGAAAACTTCGTCAGCAAAAACCGCTTTATGCTATTCAAAGCCATGTTATTCATAGTTTGGCACAAGGTAAGTGGATTTCAGCAAGTGTTGGTTATGGTATAGGAGGCCAATCTACTATTGAAGGCATAAATAAAAATGATAAAAGGCATACATTACTCAGTGCAGTTTCCTTCGGTATGCCCATAAGCCGAACTCAATCAATTAAAATTGCTTATATTAATCAAAAATCAAACTCTTCTACGGGCCTTGATTCAGACTCATTGGTACTGGCTTGGTCTAAGCGTTTTTAATTTTACTCATTTCTCGATTTAGGGGAAGTTAAAAACAAAGCAAAAAAAAACGTTTACTTGATATCAAATAAACGCTTAAAAAACATGAACATCAAGGGGGATTAACGTTCTCGTACTATAAGAGCGCTGATATCCGTTAAAGTTCCATTCATTTAATGATTCTTTTCAACAAAGTACTCATGCCTATTTTACTTGCTATTCTAATGTGAAAATTTTAATTGCCTATTTTGATAAACATGTACATTATCCAAAGAGCATTTTTTGTTAACGAAGATAAATAGTACCGATGTCGAGATACATATTAGCCATAGATCAAGGTACAACCAGCTCAAGAGCCATACTTTTTACTAAGCAAGGTAAAATACATGCTGTTGCGCAGGAAGAGTTTGATCAGCACTTCCCCCAAGATGGTTGGGTAGAACATGATCCAAATGATATATGGAAAACAGTCCTTAGCACGTGTCGAAAAGTACTTAAAGATAATAAGGTACAGGCTAAAGATATAGCTACGATAGGGGTTACTAATCAACGAGAAACTACTTTAGTGTGGGACCGAAATACCGGTGAACCACTTTATAATGCAATTGTTTGGCAAGACCGTAGAACTTCAGAGTATTGCGAATCAATTCAGTCTCCTGATATAGAAACACTTATTAATAATAAAACAGGCTTGTTGTTAGACCCCTATTTTTCAGCGACTAAAATTCGTTGGATACTAGAAAATGTTCCTGATGCTAAAAACAAAGCTAATAAAGGTGAGCTTGCCTTTGGAACTGTTGATAGTTTTTTATTGTGGCATCTCACTAACGGTAAAGTGCATCGTACTGATGCGACTAATGCCTCTAGAACGATGATTTTTAATATTCATGAACAAAAATGGGATCAAGAATTACTGAAATTATTTGATATTCCAGCCTCTATGTTACCTGAAGTAATGGATTCATCAGATGATTTTGGATATACCGAAAGTTCTTTATTTGGTGTGGAAATTCCAATTTTAGGTGTGGCAGGAGACCAGCAGGCAGCTTTATTTGGTCAAGCGTGTTTTGATGAAGGAATGGCAAAAAGTACCTATGGTACTGGTTGTTTCTTAATGTTAAATACCGGTAGTAAGGCCTTAAAATCAAATAATAAATTATTGACTACGGTTGCGTATCGATTAAACGGAAAAACCACCTATGCCATTGAAGGTAGTATTTTTATGGCTGGGGCCACAATTCAATGGATCCGAGACGGACTGAAATTAATTAGTAACGCCAGTGAAACTGAGTCTATTGCTGAAAATATGCCATTAGACCACGGTGTTTTTTTAGTGCCAGCATTTACCGGTTTAGGGGCTCCTTACTGGGATCCAAATGCGCGCGGGGCTATTTTAGGATTAACGCGCGATTCAGGTATAAATGAAATTGTGACTGCTGCTTTGCAATCAGTGTGTTATCAAACAAAAGATTTACAAAAAGCGATGGAAAGAGATGGTCTTAGACCTTCGCTAATACGCGTCGATGGCGGAATGGTTGCCAATAATTGGTTACTAGGCTTTCTATCAAGCATTCTTGGTGCAACCGTTGACCGTCCTGAAATTATTGAAACTACAGCGTTGGGTGTAGCATATTTAGCAGGGCTCAAAGCAGGAATATTTAGCTCTACAGAAGAATTGGCGAGTATGTGGCATTGCGATCGACGTTTTACGCCGGGTATTGATGACAAGCAGCGTAATGCATTATATGGAAAATGGTTAGGAGCGGTAAAAAAAGTACAGAGTTAGTTTTAATTTAATCGTTAACTTTTTCTTTAATTATCATGCTTAAACATTGAGAATTGACTGGGTAATTAGTCTTCAAGCACTAATTACCCACTTATTTGTTATCTTTTAAAACAGGTCTGAATAAAACTTAACCTTCTAATTGAAAAGTTAATCCTGCATTCTCTTGTAAACGATCAATCAATAAAGCACCCATCGCTGAAGCGGGTGTCCAGATACCACCACTGGCAGCATCTAAATTTTTCAATAAACAAATAGCGCTTTCACTGATCATTTTACAGGTTGAACCGTAACCAGGATCTTTATCACCTTTAACGCTCGCCATTAATACTTCGCCGTCTTTGTTAGAACCAGCAAATAATACATCGTAAAAACCCGTTTCACGTGATTCTTTTGAAGGACCTTCACCCGGTTGCATGGGATCGTTTGCCATTGATTTATCAGCAGCAACCATCTTCGCCATACTTTCACCTTTATCGCCAGGACCGGTGAGCATCATTTCGTCATAAACAAATTCTTCACCATATTCATGAGCCAATAAATAGTTGCTGCGATGTATATTTTTCGTATTAATCGTCGCCATAACAAAAGGTGCCGACCAACTGTTAAGATCTTCATCAAAAATTGGAGCCGTGCCTGAGGGCTGCTCTGGACCGGTAAACGATTCTGTTAATGAAAATGGGTTGGTGAGTACTTTTATTAATTCAGGATTTTTCGCGGCAGCTTTCATCGTTAAACGGAAACTTTCTAATGTACCACCAGAGAAAGTACCTTTCATTGCGCGTACACGACCTTTAATACGTGACATTGGCTTACCCAATTTAGTGATAGATGCTTTTTGTAGAAAATATATACCCAAATCAAAAGGAACTGAATCAAAACCGCACGAGAACACAATACGTGCACCACTGGCTTTTGCTGTTTCACCGTGAGCAGCAATCATTTCATGCATCCAAGCGGGTTCGCCACATAAATCTACATAATCAGTGCCAGATTCACTACATTCACGTACGAGGTCGGAACCGTATTTCTGATATGGGCCAACAGTGGTTAATACAACTTGTGTACTATTAACCATCGCCTTAACTGATTCTGGGTTTTCAGCATCCGCTATAACAAAAGGCACATCACTAGGAATGCCCATTTCATCACGTACTTGAACAAGCTTCTCTTGACTGCGCCCAGCCATAGCCCATTTTACATCGCCATTGACGCCGTATTGCTTATTTAAATATTCACACACTAAACGACCTGTATATCCTGTTGCGCCGTACACTACGACACCAAACTTATGATTTGTAGACATGTTATTACCTTTTGTATAAACGTTATTTAAGTAGTTAAGCGTTATTATTTACGTGTGTTCACTAACCATTGACTAAGAATACAAAGCAACTTCTTCATGAAGTACATCAGCCAATAAAGGGCTAGATTCTGAACGTGCAAAAGCGTCATCAATCGCTTTAAAACGTTTCTGTAATACCTTTCTATAGTTCGGATGTGTGAAAATATAAAGTTCTTTATTATTCACCGCTTCAACAACCCGTTCGCCAACAAGTTTTGGAGATAATCCGTTATCTATGACTTTCTGCATATGCTTGGCCGCAGCAGAACTATTTTGATGACAGCTATTTTCTTTTTCTGTTTTAAGTTCTGCTGGCTTGTTACGGTTAGATAAATTAATACGCGTTTTAACAAAAGCTGGGCAAAGCACAGATACCTGAATGTTGTGGGGTTTAAGTTCTGAATACCAACTTTCAGACATGCCCACGACAGCAACTTTTGTTGCTGTATAAGCACCTGCTGTTGGAATTCCCATCATACCTGCCATCGAGGCTACGTTAATCAACCAACCACCTTCGCCATGAAGTTTCATTAACGGTACCATGGTTTGCGTGCCATAAATAACACCCATAAGATTTACGTCAATTACCCAACGCCAGTCTTTATCGTCTGTTTTTTCGATACTGCCTGGATTACTACCCACACCAGCATTATTTACCAACATATGAACTTTGCCAAAACGTTCTAGGGTTTTGGTTGCGACATTTTCCCATTGACCGAGGTTAGTTACATCCATTTGAACAGATAGGACTTCTACTCCCTCTTTTTGTAATTTTTCTTGGGCAATTTCAAGTTGAATAGCATCAATATCCGCTAACACTATATTCATGCCTTGCTTACCCATCGCTTGAGCTATACCAAAGCCAATGCCTTCAGCACCGCCACTAATTACTACTGTTTTACCAAAAAATTGATTCATTAGCATGACCTTAAATTTATGTTTTTATGTCTATCTATTTGAACGACATGTTTGTTTTTTATGAAATTATTGAACTGATTAAATAAATACTATCCATTAAGACTATTTAGGGGCAGTAGCTAAATACAGTGACATTTGCTGACCAAAGTTTCGGTAATGGTCAGTTTTAGCATGGCTCTGTAATGCGATTTCATCAACATATTGTTCTAGAACTATATAGGTTTGGGCATCTTCACGAGACCGGCGTAAAGCGTAGAGCAAACAACCCTTTCATTGGTAAGTACCACAGTGACACCAATAGCCATTATTATTATTATTATTGCTATTTGGTTGGAGTTTGATGGTTAACTCATTTGAAATAGCTTAAATTTTATCTTCCCACAACCGATATCAAATCAAAAATTCTAAATTTGAATGCACTACTATAAATATAAGTAATAAAGATATTTGGGTTATATAATGACAGTTAATGTATTTAGCAGGTGTGCATCTGTTCTATTGCGCGTAAATTACAGTATTTGGAGGTTATTGCATTTTATGTAGCAGGTTGCATGTTGCAGGTTTTATGAAATATTCTTAAGTTTCATTAGCAATAATAGATAAAGTTAGCATCTTTCTTAATTGAGGGGGTATTAGTATTTATTTGAATTAATTTGTTATCAGACATGTTTGTAGGTACGTTATCAAGAACAAATATCTATTATATAGATAAAACCTAAAGTGTACCTACCCGTTAAACTCCGGGTGTTGATTGGATAACTTTATTTCTAAGCCATTTATTAGCAGGTTCAAAATCTAGATTTGTGTGCCAATATAAGTGCATATCAGTATCAGGTAAATCTACAGGTAATGGGTGGATAGCTAAATCAAGCAGGTTAGCGTACATTTTAGCGGATGTTTCTGTTGCTGTGAGTAACATTTCATTGCCCGCGATAACACTACATGCTGAAAAGGTATGTTGACACCTCAAGCCTATTTTACGTTGTAATCCATGACGTGCTAATTCGAAATCCTCAATACTCGGACCCGTTGAACGAGAAGACACTAAGACATGCTCCAGTGCAAGATACATATCCAAATCAAGTGTCGTCTTAATATCAGGATGATCTTTTCGCGCGACTACGACTAATTTTTCTTCATCTAATTGTGTATGTAAAATATTTTCACTCACAGGTAATAACGTATCAATGGCTAAATCAATATCACCACTGGCAAGCTTATTTTCTAACTCACTTCGGTGAACTCGACGACTACTTTGTATATTAACTAAGGGGGCTTCTTTTTTAATTCTGTGTATCAAAGGAGGTAAATAAGACGCTTCTAAAGCAACATGTAATGAAATGGTAAAGTTCTTACGTGAAGTCATTGGCTCAAATTGTTTTGATTGTGCTAAGCATATTTGTAATTGACGTAGCGCTTCACGTACATCAGAAACAACGTTGTTGGCGACTACAGTAGGGCGCATCTCATTGCCTTGACGCACAAACAACGGGTCATCAAAATGATCGCGAAGTTTACTTAATGAGTGACTTACCGCAGGTTGAGACAAATTGAGCGCCGATGCAGCTTTGGTAATGTTTCCTTCGCAATAGATAGCTTCGAATACTACAAATAAATTTAGATCAATCTTCATATCTTTTCCCATTAAAACTAACCAAACAATTAGCCAATATTTTGCAATTCAATCTATTCATAAAACGAATAGTTTATTATTAGATTTATTCATTTGTTTAATTTAAAGGTTAGCCATAGCATAGTCAAGGAGTGTAAATATTGTACGTTAAATAATTAACCCAATATAAACGCTGGAAATAATGATAATAAGTATTACGCTTAGTTGAGAACAAAAAGTTCTGGTACGATGAGGTTGTTTTATAAAATAATCATTAAATTTAAAACAATAATTCATGCTCAAACAATGTATTTGAGTAGTAGGGTATCTAATTGATATTCATATTTTTAGTATTAATACTAATTTCGGGGAAGGTAAATGAAACAAATGTTAACAACGCAAATTTTTAAGCGATCTCTTTTGGTTACGGCTGTATTAAGTGCTCTTAGCTCTTCAGTCATTCACGCACAGGAAAATGATGGTGCGAAAGATGAAGATGTTGAGCGAATAATGGTAACTGCGTCTAAACGCCTTACTGGTTTACAGGAAACACCCATTGCAGTGACAGTCGTTAGTGGCGATCTGATTGAAAAAGCGAACATTTTGGATATCAATGATTTACAAACACTTGTGCCTACATTACGTGTAACACCTCTACAACGTTCTACTAATACTAATTTTGCAATTCGTGGTTTTGGTAATGGTACAAACAATACCGGTATTGAACCTTCGGTTGGCGTGTTTATTGATGGTGTTTATCGTTCACGTGCCGCTGCTCAGATTGGTGATTTGCCGAGAGTTCAACAAATAGAAGTCCTCAGTGGTCCACAAAGTACCTTGTTTGGTAAAAATGCCTCTGCAGGTGTTATTAGTATTCGTACAATGGAACCATCTTACGATATGGAGGGTAAAGTTGAATTGGGTGTTGGTAACTACAACCAAAAAACAATGAAAGCTTATATCACTAACGGCATAACAGATGAACTCGCTTTTAGCTTATCGGGTGGTTTCAATACTCGCGATGGTTATACAGATAGTGTTGTCGGATTAAGTAACGTTAATGATAAAGACCGCTGGAATGCGCGCGCTCAAGCTTTATATGAACCAAACGAAGATGTTAAAATCCGCTTGATTGCTGACTACAGTGAAATAGAAGAAGCTTGTTGTACTGTAGACGATGTTATTAATGGCCCTACAACAGGCGCAGTGCAATTTTTAGGTGGCGTAGTTAATACACCTGAAGATGCATTTGGTTATAAATCTGCTCTTAATATTGACCCTTTAAGTACTGTAGAAGATGGCGGATTATCTCTACAAGTTGATATCGATTATGATGGATTTGCCTTTACTTCAATTACTGCACTGCGGAATAATGATCAAACATGGATACACGATGTTGATTACACCAGTTTAGATATTCTTCGTGAAACAGGTGATATTGAAATAGAAACGTTTACTCAAGAGTTTCGACTTATCTCTACAGGAAAAAACAAATTAGATTGGATGGTTGGCGCTTTTATCTTTCAAGAAACAGTTAAAGCAGAAGATGCTTTGTATTTTGGCAATGACATTAGGAATTATTTCGATGTGTTAACTGCCGCTTCTGCACCGGGTTTGTTAGGTGGTGTAGAGGGCGTTTATGGTTTGGCTCCAGGTTCATTCTTTTCAGCAGACACAGTAGTAGATACGCAATTTGTACAAGACAATGATGCTTATTCACTTTTTGCTAATTTTGACTATCATATGTCAGATGTTTTCACTGCTACCCTTGGTGTTGCATATAACAAAGATGAGAAAGATGTTAGTGTGAAACAACAGAACAATTCTACACTCGCTGCGATTGATTTAGACAATGATTTAACGCTTTTTGGCGTGCCAATGCCTTTCATTCCAAGCTTAGCTCCAGCAATACCGATATTAAAAGGCTTTCAGTTTTTACCACCTATGCTTGAAGTACCTAATTCAGTTGAAGGTGATAATACGTCAGATAGTAAAATGACGTGGTCAGTACGTTTAGCTTACGAACTAAATAGCAATATCAATGTTTTTGCTACTGCAGCGACAGGCTTTAAAGCATCATCATGGAATTTATCTCGTGATACCCGACCATTTGCTACAGATCAAAGTGCACTTGAAAGTGCCGGTCTATCGCAAAAAAACCAAAGTTATGGCGGTCGTTATGCTTCACCTGAAAAATCGACTGTTTATGAACTAGGTATGAAAGCGAAGTTTGAGAAAGGTGCATTTAATGTCACTATTTTTGACCAAACGATTGAAGGTTTCCAATCTTCTATTTTTGTCGGTACTGGATTCGTTTTAGCTAATGCGGGTGAACAAAGCACGCAAGGTATAGAATTTGATTCTGTCTATAATGCCACCGATAATTGGTCCTTGAGTTTAGCGGGTACCTTCCTTGACCCTGTTTATGATTCTTTTGTAAATGCACAAAATGTTGATGGTGCAGTCGACTTATCAGGATCAAAACCTGCTGGAATACATGAACAAAGCATAGTTGCAGGGCTTACTTATAATTTTGAGCTTGATAATGGTATGTATGGTTTTATTCGTACAGATTATCTATACGAAAGTGAAGTTCACCTGGTTGAAAACGTTCCTGAGTCGTTAACACGTGAAGTCAGCACCTTTAATGCAAGTGCAGGATTGAACTTTAATAATGGTGTTAATTTACTTCTTTGGGCACGTAATATAACGGATGATGAGTATTATCAGTCTGCTTTCCCACCACCGATTCAATCAGGTAGCTTCAATGCATACCCGAATCAGCCTGCTACTTTTGGCGCAAGTATTTCATATGAATTTGAATAAGTAAAAACTTAAGTCAAATTAGGAAAGCCTTACAATAATTCATTGTAAGGCTTTTTTTTATCGATAATTTCTTGGTTGTATTTTGAATAATTTATATATATAAGTTTACTAACAAGTAACTGATTTTACTCAGTTATAATTCATAGAGTACATTGTCGCCCTCGCACTAAATATACCCAATGTTCAGTACATTATTAAACCTCTTAGTATTCAAATAATGAATAGTTAGTCATAAGAACTATTCATTTGTTTAATTATCTGGTTACGCTTAGCATGGATAAGTAGCATCAAAACGGTGTTTAAATAAATAGAGTGAGTGACGAAGAAAATGATCATAAAAGCGTGTCTTAACTTATTGCAACAACACTTTATTTTAGGCGCATAAATTTATGGCTGCTATTTATCTTATTCGTCACGGTCAAGCTTCATTTGGTAAGGCTGATTACGATCAACTGTCTGATAAAGGCATTGCACAATCTGAGCTATTAGGTAAATACTGGCAATCACAATCTACACCAGAAAAAATTTATGCTGGCGATTTATTACGCCACGGACAAACCTTGGAACATTTCCTCCTTGGTTATCAAAGTAAAGAGCCGTCTGTGACTTTACATTCTGGTTTTAACGAATTTAATCATGTTGATTTGTTAGCTTGTTATGATGCTCGATGGAACAATTTTGCCCGTATGGCGGTAACCGTTGGCAAACAGCCTGGCGCCAATAAGATATTTCAGAAAGAATTTGCTCAGGCACTTGAGCGTTGGACATGCGGTAAGAATGACAGTGACTATAAAGAGAGCTGGCCTCAATTTCAAACTCGCTGTATTACTTCATTGAAAGACGTCATAAATCAAGAGTTATCAGTTAAAAATAAACAAAAAAATAAACGTACAAAGGATATTTGTATTTTTACGTCTGGTGGTGTTATCGCTGTGATCATCCAACATATATTAGGGTTATCTAACGAAAAAGCATTAGTTGTTAATCAACAATTACGTAATACAAGTGTTACTAAATTACTCTGTTCCGGTGATAGTTTGAACATCGACTATCTCAATAATTATGGTCACTTAACACTTGAGGGTGCTGATTGGGTAACCTTTAGGTAATCGACCACATAAAAAATAATAAGTAGGATACTTCAAAATGATTAATAAGTTATTTGATTTAACAGGAAAAATTGCCTTAGTAACAGGTGCAAGTCGTGGCATAGGTGAGCAAATTGCGAAATTATTAGCACAAAGTGGTGCACATGTAATTGTCTCCAGTCGAAAAATTGAAGGTTGTCAAACGGTTGTAGACAGTATTATTGCTGAAGGCGGAAGTGCCCAGGCCATCGCTTGTCATATTGGCGAAATGGATCAAATAGCGTCTATTTTTAATCAAATATCCCAAGAGCACGGAAAGTTAGATATTTTAGTGAATAATGCTGCAGCTAATCCTTATTTTGGCCATGTATTAGATACCGACTTAAATGCTTTTCAAAAAACAGTTGACGTAAATATTCGCGGTTATTTTTTCATGTCTACCCATGGAGCTAAATTAATGAAAGCAAGTGGCGGAGGGGCTATTGTTAATGTCGCTTCAATCAATGGTGTTACTCCAGGTGATTACCAAGGAATTTACTCTATTACTAAGGCTGCGGTTATTTCAATGACTAAGACTTTCGCTAAAGAATGTGCTCAGTTTAATATTCGGGTAAATGCATTATTACCCGGCGGTACCGATACAAAATTTGCGTCAACGTTAGTCAATAACCCTAAAATCCTTGAGCAATTAATGCATCATGTTCCGATGAAACGTGTCGCTCAACCAGAAGAAATGGCAGGTACAGTGCTATATTTAGTGTCTAACGCTTCGAGTTATACCACAGGAACATCTATCAATGTTGATGGCGGTTTCTTAATTGGCTAGCGCTAATGAGTTAAATCCATTAATTATAAATAAAAAGCGTAATAACCGATTTTCAGTTTAGGAAAAAACATGAGCAATACATCAGTTAAAGAAAAGTCAGACAAACTATTTGAATCATTTTCCGCCAAAGGCCTTACGTTAAAAAACAGAACGGTTATGGCGCCAATGACACGTACATTTTCGCCCAATTACGTACCCACTCAAGACGTTGCAGATTATTACCGTCGAAGAGCAGAAGGTAACGTTGGTTTAATTATTACTGAAGGCACTTTTATTTCTCATAAAGGGGCTAACGGTTATGAAAGAGTACCTGCGATTTATGGGGAAGAAGCCCTTGCAGGTTGGAAGAATGTCGTCGATGCGGTACACAAGGCTGGTGGTAAAATAGCACCACAGCTCTGGCACGTGGGTTCAGTTAGAAAAGAAGGTATAGGTCCAGATAAATCGATACCTGCATATAGTCCTTCTGGTCTTTTTAAGCCCAGCGCGCCTAATGGTGTTGCAATGACTCAAGATGACATTGATGAAGTAGTTGCTTCTTTCGCACAGGCAGCAGCCGATTCAAAAGCTATTGGATTTGATGCCATTGAAGTTCATGGCGCTCACGGATATTTGGTTGACCAATTTTTCTGGGAAGGCACTAACCAGCGCACAGATGGTTACGGCGGTTCTTTAGAAAACCGTACTCGTTTTGGTGTAGAAATTGTTAAAGCTATTCGCGCAGCTGTCGGTGAAAACTTTCCTATTATTTTCAGATTCTCACAATGGAAACAGCAAGATTATTCAGCAAAACTTTGTCAAACAGAAGACGAACTTGCCACGTTCTTAGGTTTACTCAGTGATGCCGGTGTAGATATTTTTCACGCCAGCACCCGACGATTTTGGTTACCTGAATTTGAAGGTTCAGAGCTAAACCTAGCAGGGTGGGCCAAAAAGCTAACAAACAAACCTGTTATCACGGTGGGAAGCGTCGGTTTAGACGAAGACTTCATTGGTGAAGGAAATGCTGATTTAAAAGGTACATCAAACCCTACCAATATTGACGGACTTTTAGAGCGCTTAACGAATGATGAGTTTGACTTAGTCGCTATCGGTCGAGCCTTGCTCGTTGACCCTGATTGGGTGAACAAAATAAAAGATAAAAAAGAAGACGAAATAGCGCCATTTAATAAAGAAGCTTTGATGACGTTAAGTTAAAAACAATTTTAAGTGTTACAGATTTTCCGTCATAAAATTATACCTAACGTATTTAATATTAAGTGCCAGAAAGGCAACTGAAGGAAACCCCATGAATTTTGAATATAGCGATAAAGTAAAAGATCTGATCCAACGTGTTACTGACTTTATGGATCTTCATGTTTTTCCTGTTGAAGAAGAGATGCATAAACAGGTAGCTCAAGACCAATGGTCAACACCACCATTAATGGAAGAGCTTAAGGCTAAAGCTAAAGCGCAAGGTTTGTGGAATTTATTTTTACCCATTTGTTATGGCAAATATAGCGCGGGGCTAACAAGTTTAGAATATGCACCTTTATCTGAAATTATGGGTAAAGTGATGTGGGCTTCAGAAGTGTTCAACTGTGCAGCTCCGGATACCGGCAATATGGAAGTATTGGCTAAATATGGTAACGAAGCTCAAAAAAAGCAATGGTTAGAACCTTTGCTTGAAGGGAAGATTCGTTCGGCTTTTGCGATGACAGAGCCTGAAGTTGCCTCAAGTGATGCTACAAACATTGAATTACGCATTGAACGTGATGGTGATGAATATGTTATCAATGGCCGAAAATTTTATATCAGTGGTGCTTGTCGTAAACAATGTGAAATTATGATTGTTATGGGTAAAACAGACCCGACTAATGAGAATCGCTACATCCAACAATCGCAAGTACTTGTTCCAATGAACACGCCAGGTGTAACCAAAGTTCGCCCTATGACGGTCTTTGGTTATAACGATGCGCCTGAAGGTCATGCAGAAATAACTTTCGATAATGTTCGTGTACCCGTTGAAAATATAATTGTTGGCGAAGGTAAAGGATTCGAAATCGCGCAAGGACGTTTAGGCCCCGGTCGTATTCACCATTGTATGCGTTCGATTGGCGTTGCTCAACGTGCTCTCGAACTCATGTGTAAACGTGTTAATGAACGTATTGTTTTCGGTCGTCCGATGATCAAACAACAATCAATACGAGAAGATATTGCTCTTTCCGCCTGTCAAATTGAACAAGCCCGTTTGATGACCTTAAAAGCAGCACATAAGATGGACACTGAAGGAAATAAGGCCGCTAAAGATATCATTGCAATGATAAAAATAGTTGCTCCTAACATGTCACTTGATGTGCTTGACCGCGCTATTCAATGTTATGGCGCTGCAGGAGTCAGCCAAGATACTTTCTTAGCACACGCATGGGCAGGTCAACGTACCTTGCGTCTAGCCGATGGTCCTGATCAAGTACATATGATGCAATTAGGTCGTGATTTAGTCAAACGAATTGCAGAGTAACGTTATTTAAGGCTGAGTTAATTTCGGCCTGAAGATAGCACTTTTATGGTCTTCTAAAATCATCACTATTTACATTGAGAGTTTTGCCAAATGACGCAAGTTTTATCTATTGATATTCCAAAGTTAACTGCTTACCTAGAAGCTCATGTTAAAGGCTTTATTGGGCCAATAACATTGGATAAGTTTCCTGGTGGGCAATCAAACCCGACTTTTAAAGTATCTGCTCAATCTGGTTTATATGTTTTACGCAGCCAACCTGCGGGTAAACTGCTTAAATCTGCTCACGCTGTAGACCGCGAATATCAAGTACTTGATGCGCTTGAAGCGTCGAATGTCCCCGTATCCAAAGTTTTTCATTTGTGTACCGATTTAACTATTACCGGGGCAATGTTTTATTTAATGGAATTTTGTGACGGCAATGTTTTTTGGAGCGCCTCATTAGCTGAAATAGAGACTAATGAACTAAGAACTCAAATGTATGACTCTATGAACGAAGTGTTAGTCGCTTTACACAGTGTCGATATTAAAGCGTGTGGTTTGAGTGACTATGGTAAACCGGGTAACTATTTTGAACGTCAACTGGGTCGTTGGACAAAACAATATCGCTTAACAGAATTACAAAAAATTGATGCCATGGATGAACTCAGTCAATGGTTAGAAACTCACCTGCCAAACGATGATGGTCGTGTTTGTTTGGTACATGGTGATTTTCGATTAGACAACATGATGTTCGCCAAAGACTCTCCAAAGATTCTCGCTATTCTTGATTGGGAATTATCAACACTCGGTCACCCATTTGCTGATTTAGCATATCAATGTATGCAACTACGTATGCCACAAGGTATGGGAAGTATAGATGGTTTACGGGGTGTAGACCGACATGCTTTGGGCATTCCAACAGAAGCCGAATATGTCGCGAGTTATTGTCAACGCATGGGCATTGAAAAAATTGAAAATTGGACTTTCTACCTCGCTTTTAGCTTTTTCAGATTAGCCGCTATTGTTCAAGGTGTTGCTAAAAGGGCTTCACAAGGGAATGCTTCAAATTCAAACGCGAATAAGGTTGGCGCCTTTGTCGAACCATTAGCGCAAATGGCAATGAGCATCATTAATAAAGAAAGTTAAAAGAATGTTAGATACGAACAAAGTCATAACACTCATTACACAAATTGAATAATTTAAGGAAATAGACATGGATCCATTATTAGACTTTACCGGAAAAGTTGCCGTAATTACCGGAGCAGCCCAAGGATTTGGCATGTTATTAGCCGAGGAATTAGCTAAACGTGGCGCAAAATTAGTGATCAGCGATATTAATGAAGCAGGTGTTCATAAAGTCGCTGATGATATTGCATCTAAGGGTGGAGAAGTCATCGCATTAAAATGTGATGTTTCTAATAATACAGATTGTAAGGCTATGGTTGACGCCGCCATTGAACACTTTGGACGTGTTGATATTGGTGTGAACAATGCGGGCGTAGCTCATGATTTTACCGCCTTTCATGAAATTGATGAAGCGCTTATGGACCGTCAATTTGCCATTAATGTCAAAGGTGTCCAGTTTGGCATGAGTCATCAAATCGAACAGATGTTAAAGCAAGAGGGCGGCGCAATATTAAATGTTAGCTCTATGGCGGGTCTTAACGGGGCAGCAAAAGTGGCCGCTTATTCTATGGCTAAACATGCCGTCATCGGCTTAACCAAAACTGCCGCTGTAGAATATGGTCGTCACAATATTCGTATAAATGCCATTTGCCCATTTTTCACTTTGACCAACATGGTAACGGATATGGCCGATGAAAATATGCAAGAAAAAATGAGCAGAGGCGCACCCATGAAACGCTTAGGTGAACCAAAAGAAATAGTCGCTATGATGTTAATGATGTTATCACCAGCTAACACTTACATGTCTGGACAATGTATCGCCATAGATGGCGGAGTATCAGCGCAGTAATAACCAATTTCAGCCTAGCTCGACTATATTTGGTCGGGTAATAGAAAACGAATAATCAAAACGAATAAAAAGAGAACTCTATGCCTGCAACTTTAATGAATGAACGTGATTTAACGTTTATGCTTTTTGAACTTTTTGACAGTGAATCATTACTTAAAAGAGAACGTTATCAAGATCATGACCGTCACACTTTCAATGAAGTGATCAATACGGCTAAAGCTATTGCTATAAAGCATTTTCTCCCTATTCGTCAGAAGCTCGATACCCATCAGCCGACATTTGACGGAAAAAATGTACATTTGATCCCTGAACTCAAACCCGCCATTGATGCTATCAATGCGTCAGGCATTGGTTCGGCTACCGCTGATTACGACCTAGGAGGCATGCAACTTCCACCCATTATCGCGAGTGCCGCAGGTGCATACCTATCGGTAGCGGGTGGTGTTGGTATGGGTTACAACATGTTAACTACAGCCAATGCCAACTTACTTGAAGCACATGCAAGTGAAGCACTCATTGAAAAATGGGTGAAACCTATGCGAGAAGGTCGTTTCATGGGCACTATGGCCATGACAGAACCTGGCAGTGGTTCAGGTTTAGGTGATTTAATCACCAAAGCAATTAAAAGCGATGACGGAAATTATCGCATCAGTGGTAATAAAATTTATATCTCGGGTGGCGATCATAATTTAAGTGAAAATATTGTTCACTTGGTTTTAGCTCGATTACAAGGAGCGCCTAAAGGTGTCAAAGGCATTTCACTATTTGTTGTCCCTAAATTTTTAGTCAATGACGATGGTTCTATTGGTGAAGACAATGAAGTGGCGTTATCAGGACTGTTTCATAAAATGGGCGGTCGTGCACAAACCTCCACAGCACTTAGTTTTGGAGAGAAAGATGGCTCCATAGGATATTTAGTCGGGGAAGAAAACTGTGGTTTAAAGTACATGTTTCATATGATGAATGAAGCACGGATCATGGTAGGTACTAGCGGTGCGGTGCTAGCAGTCGCGGGATATCAATATTCGGTTGATTATGCAAAAAATCGTCCACAAGGCCGTTTACCCTCATGTAAAGATCCCATGTTACCTATGGTGAATATTATTGAGCATGCTGATGTTAAACGTATGCTATTAGCTCAAAAATCTTATGCGGAAGGAGCCCTTTCATTAGTCTTTTATGGCACGCAATTAAGTGATGACTCAAAAACAGCTGAAACACCAGAACAACGTCAACATGCACACCTTTTATTAGATTTTTTAACCCCTATTATCAAAACGTGGCCTTCTGAATATGGCCCTAAAGCTAATTCATTAGCGATTCAGGTACTTGGTGGTCATGGTTATATTAATGAACATCCGGTTGAGATGTTTTATCGGGATAATCGTTTAAATCCTATTCACGAAGGCACTACGGGCATTCAATCATTAGACTTGATGACTCGTAAAGTACCGATGAATAAAATGCAGGGCTATTCTGCAACCTTGGCTGAAATAAAGAAGACAATAGCGCATGCAAAACAGCACGAAAGTTTGAGTGAGTTTACCCGGCAACTAACGGATGCTGTGCATACCTTAGATAAGACTACTCAGGCGGTTTTAAAAGATATGTCCACCAAAAACATTGATTTGGCTTTAGCGAACTCAGTCAAGTATTTAGAATTATTTGGTCACGTTATTATTGCTTGGTTATGGTTAAAGCAAGGTATTGTCGCTACAAAAGCTTTAGAAAAACAACCACATCAAGAAGATGTGTACTTTTACAAAGGTAAACTTCAGGCCTTACAGTATTTCTATCGCTTTGAATTACCTGAAATAGCCATATGGTCAACCTTGTTACTGAATACGGACAGCAGTACTTACGATATGCAGGTTGAATGGTTTTAGTTAATTCAATCAATCACAAATATATTAACTACAGTATGGAAGCAGAATATGACAACAATAATAAAAAAAGAAGAAATTGAAAATTTTGTAGGATTCAAAGCAGAACCAACACCTTGGCATCTTGTAACACAAAATCAAATCAATCAATTTGCCGATTGTACCCTTGACCATCAGTTTATTCATGTTGACGAAGAAAAAGCCAAACAAACGCCTTTTGGCTCTACCATTGCTCATGGTTTTTTATCTTTATCTATGTTGTCGCATTTTGCTGAAAACTTTAGTGTCATTATTGATGGCTTTTACATGGGCCTCAATGCTGGCTTTGATAAAGTGAGATTTTTACAACCCGTTAAGGTAAATAGCCGTATTCGAGCGCACGCTAAAACACTTTCTATTGAAGAAAAAAAGCCAGGTCAATTTCGTTTATCTACAGAAGTCACTGTAGAGATTGAAGGGTGCGACACTCCAGCTTTAGTCGCCGAGTGGATTTCAGTACAAATGGTTAAATAACGACTCACTGCATTGATCTTGAGTTCAATAACTGCATCGAAAGTGCTCATTTATACTTATAAATTCCGCGCTTTTTCTTTGCTCTTGAACTCAATTTCTGCAGATTTGAACAGTTATTGGTTGAATATAATTTTTATAAAAACGAGTTAAAGAATTTAAAGGAAATATCATGACAATCTGTTTTGAAGGCAAAGTCGCTATAGTAACTGGCGCCGGTAATGGCTTAGGTCGCTCTCATGCCCTAGCTTTGGCCGCTCGTGGCGCTAAAGTTGTGGTTAATGATCTAGGTGGGGCGCGAGATGGTAGCGGGGCATCTTCTCAAGCATCTCAAGACGTCGTTCGTTTAATTGAAGAAAATGGTGGGCAAGCCATAAGCCACGGTGCCAATGTCGCCAATTTTGACGAAGTACAAGACATGGTAAAACAAACCATGGAGAAATGGGGCCGTGTCGACATCCTTATTAATAACGCTGGAATATTACGCGATAAATCTTTTACTAAAATGACGCTAGATGATTTCAAACTTGTTATGGATGTTCATGTCATGGGATCAGTCAATTGTACTAAAGCTGTCTGGGATATTATGCGTGAACAAAACTATGGTCGTATTGTTATGACGACTTCTTCAAGTGGAATGTACGGTAACTTTGGTCAATCAAATTATGGCGCCGCTAAAATGGCTGTTTTAGGTTTAATGAATACGTTAGTCATTGAAGGCGCTAAAAATGATATTCGTGTTAATGCGCTAGCACCTACTGCTGGAACACGTATGACCGAAGATTTAATGCCAGAAGAAATTGTTAGAGCATTCGCGCCAGAAGCCGTAACCGCAGGCCTGTTAACACTATGTGATGACCACGCACCTAATCGTTTCATTTTATGTGCTGGCGCTGGAGGTTATTCAAGTGCAAGCATATTTGAAACTGAAGGTTGTTTTATTCCACAAAATGCGCAAAGCCCAGAAAAGGTGCGAGAGAATTGGAGTGAACTTACAAATCAAGACTCACAAGCTACTTTAGCCTCAGGTGCTAAACAAGGTGAAAAATTTGTTATGAAAGCTATGGCATTTATGAAAACGCAAAAGTAGATGGTGTTAATTCACCCATATTGGCGGTAACAGCAAAGCATTTTCACGAAATTTATTAGATTAATAATAGGAATACCCATGAGAGAAGCCGTAATAGTATCAGCTGCACGTACCCCCATAGGTAAAGCATACCGTGGTGCATTTAATGATTTATCAGCACCTACTTTAGCTGCCGTAGCCGTTAAAGCCGCCGTAGAAAGAGCCGGCATTGATCCAAATGAAATTGAAGATTGTATTTTTGGTGCTGCGTTAACCCAAGGTAACCAAGGTATGAACTTTGGTCGCCAAGTTGCAATGGCGGCAGAGTTACCCGTTAGTGTTCCGGGTATGACGATTGATCGTCAATGTTCATCTGGATTAATGGCTATTGCTAGCGCAGCTAATCATATAGTTTGTGATGGCGCTCAAGTGGTGGTTGCTGGTGGTTGTGACTCAATCAGTTTAGTACAAAATGAAAAAATGAATATGAGCAGAGCGGTTGACCCAAGTGTAAAAGCTTATCGTCCTGCGATTTATATGCCGATGTTAGATACTGCTGAAGTAGTCGCTAATCGTTATGAAATTTCCCGTGAAGTGCAAGATGCTTACGCATTAAAATCTCAACAACGTACAGCTGCTGCTCAAGAAGCTGGAAAATTTGATGATGAAATTGTACCCGTAACTTGTACAAAATTAGTGATGGACAAAGTTACCAAAGATATCAGTAAAGAAACGGTAACCTTGACCAAAGATGAAGGTAATCGTCCATCTACAAATTTGGAAGGGCTTTCTGGCTTAAAAGCGGTAAAAGATAATGGCTCAATCACGGGTGGCAATGCATCACAATTATCTGATGGTGCTGCAGCCGTTGTTGTTATGGAACGTGAATTGGCAGAACAACGCGGATTAACACCGTTAGGTGCATATCGCGGTATGGTTGTGGCGGGTTGTGAACCCGATGAAATGGGCATAGGGCCTATCTTTGCTATTCCAAAATTATTAGCACGTAATAACTTAACCATGGACGATATTGGTTTGTGGGAAATTAATGAAGCCTTTGCAGTACAAGTTTTATACTGCGCAGATAAGTTAAACATTCCAGAAGACCGCTTAAACGTTAACGGTGGTGCAATATCCATAGGTCATCCATATGGTATGAGCGGTGCCCGTATGGTCATGCATGCGTTAATTGAAGGTAAACGCCGTGGCGTTAAGTATGTCGTTATTAGTATGTGTATTGGTGGTGGACAAGGTGCTGCTGGTTTGTTTGAAGTACTTTAATTTTTATTAATTGTAAGCGTTAACCGTGGCATAACTATAATAATAATGCCACTCAATCAATAAGTGTTTGGGGAGAATGGAATAATGGAAAAAATTTGGCTAGAAAAAAGTTACCCGCCTGGTGTTGCACATGAAATAGATGCAGATTATTACGGATCTATTGTAGAAATGTTCCATACTTATACTAAGCAATATCAACATAATACCGCATTTATCAATATGGATGCATCTATTACCTACGGTGAACTAGCTGAACAAGCCAATACGTTTGCTGCGTATTTACAACAAGACTTAGGGCTCAAAAAGGGTGATAAATTCGCCATTATGCTACCTAATACCTTGCAATACCCTATCGCTGTATTTGGTGCATTAATGGCAGGGTTAACGGTAGTTAATGTTAATCCGCTTTATACAGCCAGAGAATTAGAACATCAGCTTAATGATTCAGAAACCAAAGCAATATTAATTATTGAAAATTTTGCACATGTACTAGAAAAGGTCATTAAAAATACCGCTGTTAAACATGTTATCACTACTGGCATAGGTGACAGACTTAAAAAAGTAAAAGGTGCGTTTGTTAACTTTGCATTAAAATATGTCAAAAAAGTAGTTCCCGCTTACCACTTAGCGGGTGCTGTTAAGTTTAATCATGCAATGAAAAAAGGCGCTAAGCTAACATTCTTACCAGTAGACGTTAACAATAACGACTTAGCCTTTTTGCAATATACTGGCGGAACTACTGGCCCATCAAAGGGTGTGATGTTAACTCACCGCAATATGATTGCCAATGTTGAACAATCAAAAGCGATGACATCGTCTGTCTATGAGAAGGGTGCTGAATTTTTAGTAACAGCGCTGCCGCTTTACCATATCTTTGCTTTAACCGCTAATTGCCTGAGCTTTATGCCAACAGGTGGTACCAACTTATTGATCACAAATCCACGTGATATGGTGGGGTTTGTTAAAGAACTGAAAAAGTATCAATTTAGTGTCATCACTGGTGTTAATACCTTATTTAATTCGCTCTTACATACACCCGGTTTTTCCGATTTAGATTTTAGTAAAGTAAAAATTTCTTTTGCTGGCGGTATGGCCACTCAACGTCCTGTTGCCGAACATTGGGTAAAAGTTACCGGTAGTCATTTACTGGAAGGTTATGGCTTAACGGAATGTTCTCCAACAGTGACGTTAACGCCTTTTGATCAATCCGAATATAATGGTTCAATTGGTGTTCCAGCTTCTTCAACCGATGTGAAATTGCTCGATGATGACGGTAAAGAAGTACCCATAGGAGAGCCAGGCGAAATGTGGGTAAAAGGCCCGCAAGTCATGAGTGGTTATTATAATAGGCCAGAAGCGACAGCCGAAGTTTTAAAAGATGGTTGGTTGGCTACGGGCGATATTGCGACGGTTGATGAAAATGGTTTTTTCAATATTGTTGATCGTAAAAAAGATATGATTATTGTGTCAGGATTTAATGTATATCCCAATGAAATTGAAGAGGTTTTGGTTATGCATGATGACATTTTAGAAGCGGCGGCTGTTGCTGCACCTTGTGACGTGACGGGTGAGAAAGTAAAAGTTTTTATTGTCAGTGGCAATCAAAACTTAAGTGAACAAGCAATTAAAGATCATTGCCAAATTCATTTAACAAAATATAAATGTCCAAAAGAAATCGTGTTTATGGATGACTTACCTAAATCAAATGTCGGTAAAATATTACGTAAAGAATTACGTTAAAGAATACTGACTAACATCACTGTTAGACCTGTTGATGAATTACTTCAGTAGCTATATTGCAGTAATTCATTTAGCTAAATTTGTCTATCCCCTTAACAATGCACATAAAGGATTTATAAATTGAACATGATAGAAAATAGTTGTCTTTTATTGGGACGTTTTCTTATGGGTGGGTATTTCATTATGCCTGCGATAAGTAAATTGAATAACTTTTCTGGTACGAGCGCTTATATGGAACAACATAATGTCCCCATGGTGTCAGTATTATTAGTCGTAACGATTATAATTCAATTGGTTTGTGGATCTGCAATTATAGCTGGTTTCAAAGGTAAACAATCTGCCTTTATATTGGCGGGTTTAACTTTGGTTATCAGTCTCTTTATGCATGATTTTTGGGGAATGGAAGAAGGTATTGCACGCAGTCACGAATTACAAAACTTCTTCAAAAATATGGGCATTATGGCGGGATTATTAATGATAACAGGCTTAGGTACTGGCAAATTCAGTCTTGATCAACGTAAAAAATCTGAAGGTTAATATAAATTAAGCTTATTTTTGATGTCTATAAAAGTCATCAAAATTTGCACTAAACTCATCAATATTAATGTAAATGCGCATATAAAATATTAAGCATAAATAAAAAATCAGATGGAGAATATTCTACAATGACAATCTCAAAACAACTATTTACCCATATTTCTACCGATGGCAAGCTTGAAATATCATTAAAAGATGTTGAAGTCCCTCAACCTAAATCCCATGAAGTGATCGTTCGAATAGAAGCTGCTCCAATCAATCCATCGGATATGTGGCCTATGTTTGGGCCGGCTAATTTGGCTGAAGCGACACTTAGTACCGATAAATCAACCTATAGTGCACCGGTGCACAAAAGTATTTTACCTCGAATTAAATCAAGATTAGGTCAGGTACTACCCATAGGTAATGAAGGTGCTGGCGTAGTTATAGCTGCAGGTGACAGTAAAGCAGCACAAGCATTGATGGGTAAAACGGTTGCTATCTTAACGGGCGGGGTTTATGCGCAATATTGTTGTGTTCCAGCACAAGCTTGTTTAGTACACAATGAAGGCACTACCGCCATGAATGCTGCCACATCGTTTGTAAATCCATTAACAGCATTGGGCATGGTTGAAACTATGCGTATGGAAGGGCATACCGCATTAGTACATACCGCAGCTGCTTCTAGCTTAGGACAAATGCTCAATAAAATTTGTATTGCAGAAGGCGTTTCTTTGGTCAATATTGTTCGAAGTCAGCAACAAGTGGACATACTTGAAAAGATTGGCGCCAAGTATATTTGTAATTCTTCGAGTGAAACGTTCAAAGCGGATCTTTACAAGGCTATCGATGAGACGGGTGCTACCTTAGCATTTGATGCCATTGGTGGGGGTGAAATCGTTAGCGATATACTTACCGCGATGGAACAATCAGGGAGTAAAGACGCTGTCGGTTTTAATACTTATGGCTCAGAAGCAAATAAACAAGTCTACATCTATGGTGGGTTAGATTTCTCTCCTAGTACTTTAAATCGTGCTTATGGTATGACATGGGGCATAGGGGGTTGGTTATTGATGAGGTTTTTGAGTAAATTAAAACCTGAACAAGTGGGTCAATTGCAAAAACGCGTTGCCGATGAGATCACGACAACATTTGCGTGTTCATTTACGGACGAATTAAGTTTTGAACAAGCGATGACTCCAGAAATTGCTTTACAATACAATGCCAAAAAGACGGGTGAGAAATATCTCATTAATCCAAATAAGTCCGTATAATTTTATCTTTGGAGAACAGAGCTATTAGAATGAGTGATGTTCTCTTTTTTCTTTGTTTCTTTCGATAAAATTAAAGAAAAATACCGCGAGTTCAAAAAGTAAAATGAATACTCACTTCCTTGTCAATAAAGCACATAATTGTATTATGTGCTTCATTAAACGCATAAACCCTTAATATTTGCCATCCGTGTTATCGCTAGTCTGTATTCATAATAAGAATAATAACCCATAAGTAGTATTCATTTGTTTAATTTATTAGTTAGGTCTACGATAGATTTATCCAATATAATAATATATATATTGTTCTCAAATAAAGTGAATACTCGATAATATGTTAGAAATTTATGCAGGCGATTCAGCCTTAAAGACGATTAAAGACAAAGGCTTTACCCCAGACTTATTTACTTCTTTTTTAGGCGCGAGTGGCGGGCCTAAATGGTTTGCGCTGTTTGGTTTAGATAAATATATATTCGGTGAGTTTTTTAAAGATAAGCAACAACCATTAAATCTCATTGGTTCAAGTGTTGGCGCTTTTAGAAATGCATGTTTTGCTCAAAAAAATCCTGTTGCTGCGATAGAACGTCTCGCTAAAAATTATCATGAAACAACCTACTCTAACAAAGCAAAACCTGAAGAAGTTAGCACAAAAGCTTTAGAAATGATGGACGCTATCTTTGGAGAGTTTGGTGAACAAGAAATAGTAGATAACCTTTATTTTAAACTACATATTATTGTCGCTAAATGTAAGGGTTTTGTTGGTTCTGAAAATAAGTTTATACAAGGATTGGGTCTGGCAAAAAGTTATGTGAATAATCGTATCAATCGTCCACGGCTAAATAGTCAATACGAGCGGTATATTTTTCAGTCGAGCAATAGTGACTTAACACTTAATGATCCTGACAAAATTTCCACGACACACATCCCTTTTACAACAGATAATATTCGAAATGCACTATTAGCATCAGGTTCTATTCCCATGGTGATGAAAGGTATTAGAAATATCGAAGATAGCCCTCAAGGTATGTATAGAGATGGTGGGATTGTTGATTATCATTTTGATTTTGAAATTAAAAATTCAGGCCTTACGCTTTACCCTCACTTCAGCTCCACATTGAAAGCAGGGTGGTTTGATAAAAACTTATCAAGAAAAGTGCGATTAAAGCATTACGACAACACTGTGTTGCTCTGTCCATCAGCAAAGTTCATTGCTTCACTTCCTCATCAGAAAATACCAGACAGAAATGACTTTGTTGTTATGGACAGAGAACAGCGTATGTCGTATTGGAAAACGGTGATGCTTGAGAGCGAGAAACTTGCCGATTCATTTCAACAGCTATATGTAAATCAAGACATCAACCGCATAAAAAATATTAACCAATTGTTGGCTTAGATCTTTGTTCAAGTAACAGCAAATTTAACGACCCCCATTCTTAATTAAAGAAAAAAGTAGAGATAATAATAATGACAACATATAAAGCAATAAATTTAGTCGCGCGTCCTACCGCTGGTCCTGTCGGTCCTGATTTATTTGAAGTTGTTCAAAAGAACATGCCTGAAGTGAGTGATGGAAAGTTTTTAGTTAAACAATCGCATATGTCATTAGACCCAGCAATGTTTGGCTGGATGAGCCCTGACACAGAAAGTTATATCCCGCCGGTGGCGCTTGGAGATGTTATGCGAAGCTCTGGTATCGGTGAAATTGTTGAAAGTAACCATGCTGATTATAAAGTTGGCGACCGCGTAATGGGCATGATGGGTTGGCAAGAATACTTTTTAAGTGACGGAGCAGGTTTAAATAAAGTGACTGCACCATTACCCGCTGAAGCAATTTTATCAGTATTTGCTTTACCGGGTTTAACAGCTACACAAGGCTTATACAGTATTGGCAAACCGAAAGAAGGCGAAACTATTGTTGTATCGGGTGCTGCAGGTTCGGTGGGGTCTATCGTCGGTCAACTGGCTAAGGCTGATGGATTAACCGTTATTGGTATTGTGGGTAGTGATGAAAAAGCAGATTGGATTGTTAATGAACTTGGTTTTGATGGTGCAGTTAATTATAAAACTGATGATTTAGCCACTAAGTTAGCTGAATTAACGCCAAAGGGTATTGACGTATATTTTGAAAATACCGGAGGCCCTATTCAGCATCATGTATTTGACCGAATGAATGCTCATGGCCGCATTGCGGTGTGTGGCATGATTGCTGATTACCCTAAAGAAACGCCAGATCTAGCACCTAATTGGATCCCAATTATAAAAAAACGTTTAATCATACAAGGTTTTACTATGCCTGATCATTTTGGTGAAGTACCTGCGCTTTTAGCAAAGTTAACACCTTATGTGATGCAAGGAAAAATTAAACATCGTGCTCACGTTCTAGATGGACTTGAGTCAGCAATGACAGGTCTTAATTTATTTTTTACTGGGCAAAATAAAGGCAAGTTGATTGTGAAGCTCTAGTGTTAATAATTAAGTGTTAATTACTGATATACAAATATTAAGTACCACCAAACTAACAAAAATTGGATATGAATATGAGCCATAAATTAGTCAAAAGAAGTATTTACACATTGATACTATTTTGTTTCACCTCGTTATCAGTGAATGCAGAAACGGAATTTAAAAACGAACAAGAAACGGTTGAAACAACAAGCACTTTGGCAGCAATAGATGTTGATATTGACGAAAATAGCTTTAGTTGTATCAGAGACATGACACCCGTTCGACATTTTTATGTAGATAATCTTTTAGGAGATATTGAAAGTACGTTAGCTGTGGCAAATGCACCTGAAGATGCTGTATATCCGGTGGGCTCTGTTGTACAACTTGTGCCAACTGAAGTGATGGTAAAGCGAAAATCAGGCACATTCCCCGCTACTGGAGATTGGGAGTTTTTTGAACTTGTCGTAAACGAAGACGGGTCGAAGATTAACAAGCGGGGTTTTGTAGATGTAGTTAACCGTTTTGGTGGTAATTGTTTTACTTGTCATGCACCTGCTAGAGAGAAATGGGATTTCATTTGTGAATCAGGACGTGGCTGTGATCCTATTCCTATTGATCACAAAATGACTGGAGCACTTCAACGTTCAGACCCTCGGTGTGGTGCAGCAGAGCCTCAAGATGGTGATTGGATGGCACTATTCAAACTGAAGAGTATGGTCAACATTGGATTAACAAAAAAATGGTTCGAAGATAAATTTTAGCGTCAAAAATTATTTTAATAGCTAGGTATTAAACATGAGCGAAATCAAAACACATTATCGAAACTGTAATATTTGTGAAGCCATGTGTGGCTTAGAAATTAAATATCAAGATAAAGAAATATTGTCGATTAAAGGCGACCAAAATGACCCTTTTAGCAAAGGGTATAACTGCCCAAAAGCAACAGCGTTACAAGATTTTTATACCGATAAAGATCGTTTAAAAACACCGATAAGACGAACAGCCACAGGCTGGGAAGATATTTCATGGGATGAAGCATTCACTGAAATTGCTGAAAAATTTAAAGGGATACAGAATGAATTTGGCAGAAATGCATTAGCCGTTTATTTAGGTAATCCAAATGCGCATAATTTAGGCAATGCTATATTCTTAAAGCCTTTCATGAAATCCTTAGGCACGATTAATCGCTTTAGTTCTGCTTCTACTGATCAAATGCCACATCATGTTGCTTCAAACTTTATGTTTGGTGCGGGTATGTTAATTCCTGTACCTGATATTGATCGAACCGATTTTATGCTCATTATTGGTGGCAACCCTGTCGTATCTAATGGCAGTATGATGACGGCACCTAACGTTATTGGCCGTATGAAAGCGATACAAAAACGTGGTGGTAAAATCGTTGTTATTGATCCCCGCCGTACCCGTACAGCTAAAATAGCGGACCAGCATTTATTTATACGCCCTGAAAAAGATGCGTTGTTGTTGTTCGCGATGATCCACTGTGTTTTTGCAAGCCATAGCGTTAATTTACGCCACCTTGAGAACATGGTTGATGGTCTTGAAGGATTAGAGCGTATTGCGAAAGATTACTCTCCTGAATCTGTGGCAGAGCATGTCGGTATAGAGGCAATTGCTATTAGAACATTAACGGCTGATATGGTCGCCGCCGATTCAGCAGTTTGTTATAGCCGCATGGGGGCATCGACTCAAACGTTTGGTGGTTTATGTCAGTGGCTCACGAATGTACTCAATATTATAACGGGTAATTTTGACCGAGCAGGTGGCGCTATGTTTCCACAGCCTGCTTTTGATTTATTAAGAAATCATAAAAGGGGTCATAAAACCTCTTTTGGTCAACACAAAACCCGTGTACGAAAATTACCTTTTTTCAATGGTGAATTCCCGGTAGCAACATTAGCAGAAGAAATACAAACACCCGGAGAAGGTCAAATTAGAAGTTTAATTACAGTTGCCGGTAACCCCGTTCTTTCATCACCTAGTGGTCATAAACTTGCAGAGGCGTTTGAAGGATTAGATTATATGGTGTCGGTAGATATTTATTTAAATGAAACTACCAAATATGCCAATATTATTTTACCGGGTACAACGGGGGTTGAAAACTCTCATTTTGATATTTTCTTTAATAGTTTCTCGGTACGAAATACAGTGAAATATTCAGCAGCTTTATTTGAAAAAGAAGACTATCAAAGGTGCGATTATCAAATATTAAATGAATTAGCAGCCCGAATGACTGATAGCAAAGTTAATCCGTATACGCCTGAAATGATACTGGATATGGAATTAAAAAGTGGTCCATACGGCGAAGAAGGTATGAGCTTACAAAAGCTTATCGACAACCCGCATGGGATTGATATTGGGCCATTAATGCCCTGTATTGAAGAACGAATAAAAACAGCTGAAGGTAGAGTGGATTTATTTCCGCAATTATATGTTGACGATTTACCTCGTTTAAACGCGGTAAAATCGCATCCAGCTCGTGATGAAAACTACCCATTCGATTTGATCGGTCGACGACTGGTGAAAAGTCATAATACATGGACACAGAATTCTGAACGTTTAGTGAAAGGTAAAAATCCTTGTACCTTAGAAGTTCATCCAGAAGATGCTCAAGTGTTAGGGATCTCTAAAGGACAGCTTGTTAAGATCAGCTCAATTGTCGGTGAAGTTGAAATTGAAGTGGTGATAACTGACGATATTCAAAAAGGTGTTGTGAGCATGCCTCAAGGCTGGGGCCATAATCAAAAGGGCACAAAAATGTCAGTAGCTGCTAAGCAACCAGGTGTAAGTATTAACGATTTAACTGATGCAAATCGAGTAGATACCTTAACCGGTAATGCTGCACTAAATGGTACACCTGTAGCGATCAGAGTCGCGTAATTTTCCATTTAGTTTTAAAAAGATGAATCATCAGGTTAGGTTCGTCACATTAGCGTCAATATTTTAAGGTCAAAAGATGAAATATTTTTCACCATTGTTTTTGTTTATTGCTGGGTGGTTATTATTACTATTCACCGATAGCCTAGCGAGTCTTAGTTTAACCAATGGTATTTTACAATTGGTATTATTTGCTTTGGTTGTATGTATACCAGCATGGCGCACCGGGAGAATGTCTTATGTAGACATTGGCTGGCCTTGGGGATTAACACTTATTGGTGTGCTTACTTGGGTTTATGGTGAAGGAGATAGTATTCGTGTCGCTGTGGTGAGTATTGCTTATATTTTTGCCGGTAGTAGAATGGGTTTAGGCGCATTGAAAATGTGGCGAATAGGGCATTTACAAACCGAATTTCCGCGCTATGAATATCAAAAACGTCGTTGGCAAAAAAGTGGTAAAACCAATACAGCTTTAGCAATGCAGGTGGAAGCGATATTACAAGGTTTTGCCAATGCTTCTTTTTTAGCGATGCCCGCTTTTGTCATTGCAATGAATCCTGATGAGTCGATATCGATATTTGAAATAATCGGCATTATTGTTTGGTTAGGTGCTTTTGTCATGGAAAGTGTCGCTGATATGCAAAAATTAGCGTTTCTTCGTAAAATGAAAAAACTCGGCAAGAAAAACAAAGTCTGTAATGTCGGTTTATGGAAATATAGTCGTCATCCTAATTATTTTGCTGAATGGATGGTCTGGAATGGCTTAGTTATAGCTGCAGTCCCTTCGTGGTTATTTTTGTATCAACAAGAATCTATTATAATCTGGGTTTTACTTGGTGTAGGTGTATTACTTGCTTCAAGAATGATGTATACCACGTTAGTTTATTATACAGGTGCTGTTCCTTCTGAGTATTATTCGTTGCAGAAACGACCTGAATATAAAGACTATCAACAAACAACCAATATTTTTTTTCCCGGCCCAAAAAAATCATAAATTAATTTTAATGATGCCAAATGTCATGGCATCATCTTTATAGGTAAAAACATGTTTAAAAGTACAGAGAGTTATATTGCATCAGAAGAACTTCGCTTAGCGGTAAACGCGGCAATTACCTTAGAAAAGCCACTCTTGATAAAAGGCGAACCAGGAACGGGTAAAACACAACTCGCTGAAGAATTAGCAAAGTCTCTTAATTGTAAATTGTATCAATGGCATATTAAATCAACAACAAAAGCACAACAGGGTTTGTACGAATATGATGCTGTATCGCGATTACGAGATAGTCAATTAGGTGATGAGCGTGTTAATGATATTTCTAATTACATTATCAAAGGCAAACTTTGGCAGGCGTTTGAAGAAGAGCAACGTCCGATTTTATTGATCGATGAAATAGACAAAGCAGATATCGAATTTCCCAACGATCTATTACAAGAACTCGATAAAATGGAATTCTTTGTTTATGAAACGCAACAAGTCATTAAAGCAAAACAAAGACCGATCATCATAATCACTTCTAATAATGAAAAAGAACTCCCTGACGCATTTTTACGTCGTTGTTTCTTCCATTATATTAAGTTTCCTACCAAAGTAGAAATGGAACAAATTATTGCTGTTCATCATCCTGATGTGAAAAAAGACTTATTAGCACATACATTAGAAGTATTTTTTGAACTTAGAGATCTCCAAGGCATTAAGAAAAAGCCATCTACATCTGAATTAATTGATTGGTTAAAATTACTGGTGGCAGACGATGTATCTCAAGATGTATTGATCAACAAAAAGTCAGACATTATCCCTTTGTTTGGCGCACTGTTGAAAAATGAACAGGATGTATCATTACTAGAAAAACTTGCTTTCATCAGTCGTAGAAACAGGTAAGTAACGTGTTTATAGATTTATTTGTAACCCTTAGAAAGCATAAAGTACCTTGCAGCTTGCGCGAGTTATTAGATCTTATTGCGCTACTAAAAAAAGGGGTTGTTTTTGCGAATGTTGAAGAGTTTTATCACTTAGCTAAAATTGTCATGGTTAAAGATGAAATCCATTATGACAAATTCGACAGTGCTTTCGCTGAATATTTTGAAGGTATTCAAACAATAGATATTTTCGATAAAATATTACCTGAAGATTGGCTAACGAAAGAATTTGAAAAAAACTTAACTCAAGAAGAAAAAGACAAACTAAAAGCCTTAGGCGGTTTAGATGAACTGATGAAAGCTTTAAAAGAGCGCCTAGAAGAACAAAAGAAACGTCATGCGGGTGGTAATAAGTGGGTAGGCACAGGAGGAACATCTCCATTTGGTGCTTATGGTTATAACCCTGAAGGTATCAGAGTCGGACAAGATAAAAACCGCAATAATAGTGCGGTGAAAGTCTGGGATAAGCGAGAATTTAGAAACTTTGATCAAGACCGAGAGTTAGGTACCAGAAATATAAAATTAGCCCTTAAAAAACTCAGGAAGTTTGCACGTACTGGTGCAAGTGAAAAGCTGGATATTAACACCACCATTAGTTATACGGCTAAAAATGGTGGCTTACTCGATGTGCATATGGAACCAGAACGTCATAATGCGGTAAAAGTGTTAATGTTTTTTGATATTGGTGGCTCGATGGACGAATATATCCAGACCTGTGAAGAATTATTCTCCGCGGCACATACCGAATTTAAACACCTTGAGTTTTTCTATTTTCATAATTGTGTTTACGAAAAACTATGGAAAGACAATAGTCGTCGCCGTGTCAATACTGTTGAATTAGAAGAAATAATTAGAACCTTTGGCTCTGATTATAAAGTTATCTTTGTTGGTGATGCCACTATGGGTCCTTATGAAATAACCGCACCTGGTGGCAGTGTTGAACACTGGAATGAGAAACCAGGTGTTGATTATATGCATAGAATTCTTGGTCATTTCAATAAAGTTGCTTGGTTAAATCCACAACCTGAAATCCATTGGGATTATCATCATTCAATTAACATAATTAAGCGCTTGATTGACGATAGGATGTTCCCTTTAACGGTGGATGGTATAGGGCGAGCCATAAAAGAATTAAGCTAAATAGCACAATGAAAAATAATATTAATAATAAAGGACTAAATAATGCAATTCTTACGTACTGATGACAGTTGTTTTGAAAATCTACCAGATTATTCATTTACACCTAACTACCTTATGGTTGATGACGTTGAAGGCGGTGAGTTGCGTGTGCATTATCTAGATGAAGGGCCTAAGGAGGCTCGGCCAATCTTATTAATGCATGGTGAACCATCTTGGAGTTATTTGTATCGTAAAATGATCCCTATATTGGTAAATGCTGGCTATAGAGTGATAGCACCCGATTTAATTGGATTTGGTCGTTCTGACAAACCGACACAACGTGCTGATTATACTTATCAACGTCATGTCGATTGGATGCACTGCGTCCTTAATCAACTTGAATTAAATGACATCACGCTATTTTGTCAAGATTGGGGTGGGTTAATTGGTTTACGTTTAGTTGCTGAGCAAAGTGATCGCTTTGCGAGGGTTGTAGCTGCTAATACCGTATTACCCACAGGTGAACATTCACCGGGGGAAGCATTTAAACAGTGGCAAACATTCTCTCAAGAAGTAGCTATATTTCCAGCCGGTACAATTATTAATGGCGGAGTAACGTCAGATTTAACGCCGGAAATAATTGCTGCATACAACGCACCTTACCCAGAAGAAAAATATAAAGAGGGCGCACGACAATTTCCTTTATTAGTACCAACAAGTATGGATGACCCGTCGTCAAAAGATAATATCGCTGCATGGCAAGTTTTGTCTGAATGGCAAAAACCATTTTTAACGGCATTCAGTGATAAAGACCCCATTACGGGTGGTGGCGATAAAATATTTCAAAAACTCATTCCGGGTACAAAAGGACAAAAGCATACCACCATTATTAATGGTGGACATTTCTTACAGGAAGATCAGAGTGAAAGGTTAGCTGAGGTAATACTACAGTTTATATCAGATAATCCAAGCGATTGATTTTATGTGTAAAAAGCCTGATTTATATTAGGCGATTTAATTAATGTTTACGCTTATTGAAAGAACAGGGTGGTTGCTAAAAACATGTGTTTATAGCACCTTACCTCAAAATATCAGCTTACCAGTCTTTTATTATCTTCCTGATTATTTCAGCTGTTTCTTCCGGCTGTTCGAGCGGAAACATATGACCGCCATTAGCTATTTTTGTCAGTGGTATATCATTCATTTTCGCAAATCGATTAAAATAACTTACCGGTAAAACGTCTGTTTTCTCTCCATAAACTAATGCAGAAGGCACACTAAGTTTATTTTTATATGTCTTTAAATTACAGGGTAAATGCCTAAAAATATCCGCTTCAACATCCGGAGAAAACATTAACTCAAATCTTTTGTTATTCAATATCATTGCGCTGTCAACGTAATCTTGTAAACAGCGAGGGTCAAAATTTTGAAATAATTTTTTATTAGCAAAATTGTTAAATAACTTTGTGTCTGATGGCCAATGTTTCTGTCTGTTTTTCGCTCTTCCTGCCGGAGACAGTTTATCAATCAGTGAAGTCTTTTTTGCAATATTTACAAACCATGCTAATGGTCCTGAAAATACAGGGGGATCTAACATAACGACGCCACGGAAAAGTTCAGGGTGTTGGCAAGCAGCCATAAAAGATATAACACCACCAAAAGAGTGACCGACACATATTACTTTTTGGTCTTGTTTTTTGACAAAATTAACAAGTTCTTTTACTAAAAACTGCCAATTGTTATGAATAGGATAATTGTGATCATGGCCATATTGCTCTAGAGCAATGGTTGAATAATCGTTTGAAAATAAGGAGAGAAAAGTACGGTAACTTCCCGCAGGAAAACCATTTGCATGGACGAAATTAATAACAGGTTTTGACATGTAAGATTTTAAATACCTAATAAGTGTTTCTTTGAGACGCTCACCATTTAGGACTCTTCTAAAAGGTGAGTTATAATGAGTTCTGTCTTTTAATGTTATACCTATTTTCTATAGTTTTGTAGCTTGCATTAACAGATAAATATTAAAGGTATCGATCAAAAAATGTGACAACACTCGTATCGGCTTTCTCATTATCGAGTTGCCATAATTTTGTATGCTCGCCATTTTCAGCTTTCCATAGCTGTTTAGGTTCTTTAGCGGCATCAAACAAACGTTGGCCATGTTGGAAGTCTACCGTTTTATCCGCCGTGCCATGCATGATGTAAATAGGTCGTGGAGATATTTGTGCGATATATTTCTCTGGATTAATTTCATCAATGTCTAAGTCGCCGCGCCATGCGAAGAATTTCGCCACCATTGGCATTAATGGGTAACGAGGTAAGCCGTACAGTGCTTTTGCTTGCTCGGACAATACGTCCATTGAATTTGCGTAACTACCACTAAAAATACCCGCTTTTATTCGAGGGTCTTTTGCCATCACGATCATACTTGTTGCTGCACCCATTGAAAAACCCATTACACCAACCGAAGCAAGCCCTTTTTCATTGGTTAAATAATCTAAAGCAGCGATAACATCTTTTTTCTCGTGATAACTCATTGTAGAAATAATATCAGGATGTTGACGAGGATGACGCATATCTATTGCTAATACATTGTAACCCGCAGCAATAATCGCTTTAGCGTAACGCATACCTTCTGTGCGGTCGGCTGTTCTACCGTGTACAAGTAAAACCGCTTTATGGGTGTTTTTATCCTTCGCAGGCATATACCAAGCGGGTAATGTTAAACCGTCGCTCGTTGTAAATGTTACGTCTTCAAAAGTAAGGCCCTGTTCACTAGGCTCGCCACAAAAGACAAAACGCTCCACCTTACATTCAGAAATAGGCAGCATTAATATTTGTGTAGAAAAATACCATGCACTACTAAAATAAAGACATGTAAATATAAAAAGGATGAACAATGTGATTTTTTTAATCATAATTTAATGACCTAATTGCCTGCAATTGTTAAAAAATAGGGTGAAGATAAGGTAACTCTATTTATAAGATACTTGAGTTATCTATCTTACTCAGGTCATTAAAGTTAGGTTTACGTTTCTCAGCTTTGGCGGTAAATGTTTCCATCATGTCGGTCTGAGGTTGAAACATGCCACTTTGCCATACCGCCATATAATCTAAACTGTCGCTAATTGAATGATCACGAGAATAATTAATCATTTCCTTACAACCCAATACAGCTAAAGGTGAACGAAGTGCTATTTCATTAGCAATAGACATTACACCTGTCATCATACTTTGGTGATCAGCGTATACGTTATTAACCAAACCAGCAGATTTAGCTTCTTTAGCGGGCATTCTTCTACCCGTATAAGCTAGCTCTTTGACTAAACCAATTGATATTAAAGTAGGTAATCGTTGCAAGGTGCCCAAATCAGCTGTCATTCCTAGGTTGATTTCTTCAATACTAAAAAAGGCATCTTCTGTGCAGTAACGACAATCGGCAGCGCTTATCATATCTACTGCACCACCAATGCACCCACCTTGAATGGCCATTAAAACAGGCATTCGTACTTTTTCAAGTGCGTTAAAACACGCTTGTAGTTTTAAAACGGTTCTGCGTAACTTTTCGTTTTTTCGACCAAGCTCAATTTTTTCATCTTGATTACTTTGGGTAAATACAGCGAGATCCATGCCTGCACAAAAGTGTTTTCCCGTTGAAGATATTACAATGACACGCGCCGTTGATTCATTATTGATTTCTTCGATTATTTTTGGGAAGTTCTGCCAAAAATCAATATCCATGGTATTGAACTCATCAGGACGGTTCAATTGAATATGCGCTATATTGTTTTCAATAACTAAGGTAATACTTTTGTCAGACATGGTTTTATTCCTATAGGCTCAAAGTCATCGTGGAATCTACTTTTATAGCTTCATCTAATGCGCTTAATATTTCTTTTCTTTCTCTTAATTTTGTACCGTGATATGCAGTCATATTAAGAGTCAATAGCTGGGTAGCTGCAGCTTTAGCTGTTGCCATTAATTGCTCAGGTTCAACTACTGTGTCGAGAAAACCAGCTAATACCGCCGTTTCTGGATCGAATAATTCAGCATTGATCACAGAACGCGTTAAGTAGTTAATTGGAATACGATTTCTCGCTAACTCTAATCCTGCTTGGTGCATAGTCATACCAATAGCAACTTCATTAAGTCCAAGTTTAAATGCACCAATGCAACCGATGCGATAATCACAACTTAGCAGTAAAAAAGCACCCTTGGCAATTGCGTGGCCGGTACATGCGCCTATAATAGGAAAAGGGAATGACAACATACGACGTGTTAATATTGAACCTGCTGTCACTAAGGATACGGCAGAATCAGAACTTTCTTTCATTGTTTTTAAGTCATAACCCGCTGAGAATATCCCAGGTTGACTCGTTAATATAACAGCAGCACTTGCCGCTTCTGCTTGATCTAAAGCACTATTTATTTCTGTTATTACTTGATGAGAAATCGCGTTAACCTTGCCATTTTTTAAGGTAATAGTTGCAATATTTTCATTCAATTCAAAATCGACTAATTCCATGGTTTTTCCTATAGTTGTCTAATTTAATAATACTGGCTTCTAGCCAAATCTGGTCGCTTTTTGGTAAGCTTGTCTTTGTTTCATACTAGCGAGGTAGTCTATAATTTTGGGTCTGTTTTCTAACAACCCGAGATTTTCTGCTATTTCGAGCATCACTGTCATCATAATATCAGCAGCACTAAAACAATCACCAGAAAAATACCGTCTTACTCGCAAAGTATTTTCTATATATGACAAATCTAGCTGTAATTCTTTTGCGATGTAACCGTCAAGGGGCTTTGTTCCATCACGCGTTTCCATTGACATTATTAAGGATGATATTACCGGTAAACTCAACGAACCTTCTGCAAAGTGCAACCATTCTAGATAATGATAATATGCGTCGCTATCAACGTTTGGTCTTAATGTATTCGAGGGTACTTGATTAAGAATATACTCCATTATCGCACCCGATTCACACAAGGTAACATCACCATCAACGATCACCGGTGCTTTTGCTAATGGGTGAATTAACTTTAGACTTTCAGGCGATAAATTAGTCATTGGGTCGCGCTGATGTTCAACGATGTTATAGGGCATTTCAAGTTCTTCTAATAACCAAATAACGCGTTTAGATCTTGATTTATTTAAATGGTGAATAGTAATCATGACAAACTTTTACCTCTTAATACGGGTTAACACTTAAATTTATAGGACTTTAGCCAACGTAAAAGCCTTTGATATAATTTGTACTACTTATTTAGTTTTTATTCACGGTGACAGGCATAGTATTATCGTGATCGTTGATAATGTGCTGAGGTTTTAAATGATACTTCGAACGTAAAAATCGAACTAAAATACCGGCGGTAAATAACATTACTAGGGTATAAATCGCAGGTGTGAATGACATCTTATAATTTGCGAGCAGTGTTAAAGCCATAAACATTGATAAAGTACTGTTTTGTAAACCAACTTCTATGGTAATAGATGAAGTCTGAGCAGGACTCAATTTAAACCATTTACTTGAATAATATCCTAACGCCATGGTTGAAATATTCAGCACAAGGGAAATAGGACCCGCAGCGATAAAGGCCTGAAGCACAATATCTTGTTGAATATAGGTTAAAAATATGATCAGTAAGGTGAGAAATAATATGCCTAACTTAGATACATAAGCTTGAGTACTATTTGCAAAACGCGGTGCAAAGCTTTTAATTAACATACCTATACCAATAGGCACAATCGTAAGTTTCATTAAACTCAACATTGTTGCCACCATAGGTAACTGAAATTCACTTCCTTCACCCATAAAATGTTTCAAAGATAAATTTAGTACTACCGGTATAGTAAAAACAGTAATAAGACTGGCAACGGCTGTCATCGTTACCGAAAGCGCTACATCACCTTTAGCTAAGTGGGTAAACATATTTGACGTAGTGCCACCAGGACAAAGTACTAAAAGCATAACACCTACGGCATATTCTGGTTCTAAGGGCATAACAGTGGCTAATGTGAAACCAATGAGAGGTAAAAATATCAGTTGATTAACTAAACCAACTGAAACGGCCTTAGGGTACTTAAGTACGCGTTTAAAATCATTGGGTACAAGTGATAATCCCATTCCCATCATAATCAAAAAAATGCAGATCGGAACAACTTGTGTATTCACAAATCTAATTAATTCAGTGCCTTCCATGTGAATCTCCAGTGTAATTATACCCATTGAAATAATGGTCAAACTTAAAATGAAATTATCTTTAATAGTAATCTTATAACGAAATTCTTTACCCAGGTGCAGCATCAATAAATTGTGATATAGCATTGTTAATTTCAATGGGTTTTTCGTGCATTAACCAATGGCTGGCATTTGCAAAGCGTTTTATCGTGCAATCAGGGATGTAATGCTCAACGCCATTAAGGTTTTCTTTTACAAAAGCCTGATCTTGTTCACCCCACAATATAAGCGTGGGTACATTAATGCGAATATTAGGGATTTTCATCTTTGAAGTGCTTTTTACTGGCCCAGTTGAATCGACATTTTTTTGTTCGATTTTTGCTGTTACGGCTGCCAATTGAGGCATAGCACGATAGTACTGCAACATACCGTTTATGGCTCCTGGCCGTTGCCAAACTTGTCGGTACTTTTCTTTTACATTTTTTGTGAAAACATGCTGATCTGCACTCACCATCATTTTTTCACTAAGATATTGATAGTTTTTTGCTGACAACAGAGTTTCAGCATCATCACTGATTAAATCGTGTATATATGCGCTTTTATCTCGTTGCTCTGGGTTTGTAATCATTTCTCGGGTAAAAGTACTCGGATGTGCCGCATTGATTATGATCAGCTTCTCAATAAGTTGAGGATGAAAAGCAGCTAAAGGCCAAGCGATAGCACCACCCCAATCATGAGCAACCAAGTGAACTTTTTCAGTAGGGCTAACCGTTTTAATAAATTTAGCCATAAATTCAATTAAATTAGAGATTTGATAAAATGAAACCTCTTGTGGTTTGTCACTTAAGTTATACCCGGGTAAATCAGGTGCAATTACATGATGATTTTTGGAAAAGCACGATAATTGGTTTTGCCATGTTTGCCAATATTCTGGAAAACCATGTAAAAAAATAATGGTTGGACCTTCAGTTGTTATATTTGGGCTAGGCCTCGCAGCAACATAATGAATGTTTACATCATTAATGAGTACATGCTTATGTTTTAGCTCTATAGTCTGTATCTACCTACGCAGTACTATTTAAAAAAACTAACAGCATTGGTAATGTCTTCTCGATCAGTACGTGTTTTATTTACCGGCGCACTATCATCAGCGTAACCAAAGGACATACCGAATAAGATTCCTCTTTCTTCGGGTAAGTTTAGCGCTTTCTTGACGGGATCTGGAAACTGTCCTAAAGCACCTTGCATACAATTTGATAAGCCGTGTTCAGACATTATCAAAGAGAGGGTTTGTGCGTAAATACCTAAGTCAACCGCGCCCATAATATCGAGATACTTATCCATAGTGAAAAATACAACATGAGGAGCATCAAAAAAGCTCCAGTTACGTATCATGGCTAACTGACGACCTTTTTTGTCTTCGCGGGTAACACCAATTGAGCTGTAAAGTGCATTGGCTGAACCAAATTGGCGGTCTCTATGGATCCCCTCATATTTAGGCAACCAATTAAAGTCAGGGTTAGGTGGGGTACCACTCATTACCGTTTTTAATAAATCAGCCTTTAATAAATTTTTTGTCTCTCCAGAAACCACACATGTTTGCCATGGTTGCACATTACAATTTGAAGGAGCGCTTTGCGTTTGCTTAAAAATAGTGTCCAACAGGTTTTGTTCTACGGGAGTATTTAAATAAGCACGGACTGAATAGCGTTTTTCTAACATAGCCGTTAAAGACATATAGGCTCCTTTATATTGTTAAAATAGCCTCATATATTGGGGAGAAATATAAGAGGCTCCATTACATATCTGACGTTGTTAAATCAGAAGTATTTGATAATCAATCAATTTATACACATATATCGACGTATCAGAACACAATTGATTTACATCATTAAATTTATGCTAAAGCCGATAACATTATAAAACCAATGAATAATTATAATGACAACCTATTCAAAATACATATAGTTAACGGGGTGTTTTGTTTGTATTTTAAGCAGCATTTCAGCCTTTACTATATGAATATAGAATAGTGTTAGATAAATTTAATTCATTTGACTAATTAATGACATAGCGATAATATCATGTGGTATGACCACTTGCATTAAAAATATTGAGTGGTAAAGTCAACACTTAATAATGAATTTTTTGGAGAATAAAATGCCTGAATATAAAGCCCCGATACGTGATATAAAGTTTGTAATGCAAGAGTTTTTAGACTGTGACACTCACTATCAATCATTAGGTTACAATGATGCTAGCGAGGATATGGTTGATGCAATTATCGCTGAAGCGGCAAAATTTACAGAGCAGGTTATCGCACCATTAAATCAGATAGGTGACGAACAAGGCTGTACCTGGACGGATGGCGTAGTGACCACACCAGACGGTTTTAAAGATGCTTATAAACAATATGTTGAAGGTGGTTGGCCAACATTATCTCAAAGTGTAGAGTTTGGTGGACAAGGTTTACCCCATTCTCTTAATGCTGCTATCAGTGAAATGATGTCAGGTGCGAACCATAGTTTTGCGATGTATCCTGGTTTGAGTCATGGAGCACTCGCAACAGTTGAAGCACATGGCACCGATGAACAAAAACAACAGTTCATGCCTAAATTAGTTGAAGGCACTTGGACAGGAACTATGTGTTTAACTGAACCTCATTGTGGAACTGATTTAGGCATGTTACGTACAAAATCTGAACTGAATGATGATGGCAGTTACGCGATTTCAGGTACAAAAATATTCATTTCAGCGGGTGAACATGATTTATCAGATAATATAATTCATATTGTTATTGCAAGACTTCCAGGTGCACCTGAAGGAAGTAAAGGTATTTCACTTTTCATCGTACCTAAATTTAATGTCACTAAAGATGGCTCAATAGCAGACAGAAACGCCGTTAGTTGTGGTTCTATTGAACATAAAATGGGCATTAATGCTAATGCTACTTGTGTGATAAATTTTGACAATGCGAAAGGTTATTTAATTGGCGAAGTTAATCGGGGTTTACATTGCATGTTTACCTTTATGAACTCTGCGCGTTTAGGTGTTGCGATGGAAGGTTCAGCTGCTGCTGAAGCTTCATTTCAAGGTTCATTAGCTTATGCAAAAGACCGCTTACAAATGCGTTCTATTAGTGGTGTTAAAAACCCAAGTGGGCCAGCAGATGCTATTATTGTTCATCCTGATGTACGTAGAATGCTATTAACGCAAAAATCTATTGCTGAAGGCGGCCGAGCACTTATTGGTTATTTATCGCAGTTAGTTGATATTACACATGCTGAAAAAGATGCCGACATTAGAGCTGCTGCAGATAATAAATTAGCCTTGCTAACTCCTATCGCAAAAGCCTTTTTAAGTGAATTAGGCTTTGAATGTACTAGCCATGGTGTGCAAATATTTGGCGGACATGGATTTATCAAAGAGTGGGGCATGGAACAATTAATGCGTGACACCAAAATCAGTTGTTTATATGAAGGAACAACAGGTATTCAAGCATTAGATTTATTAGCTCGTAAAGTTTTAGGCAGTAAAGGTCAAATTTTACAACCATTTATGACTGACATCGCGACTTTCTGTAAAGACAATGCTGATACGCCTTCTATGAGTAACTATGTAAAAGATTTAGCCTCATACTCTGAACAATGGCAGAGTATTACGAGCACTGTTGGCAAAAAAGCAATGAAAAATCCAGATGAAATTGGTGGAGCATCAGTAGACTACTTGATGTTTGCTGGTTATGTAACTTTAGGTTATTTCTGGGCGAAAATGGCATCAGTGGCACAAAGTAAATTGGCAGATAGTGGTGAAGATAAAGCGTTTTATGAAGCAAAAATTAAAACAGCAACGTTCTATTTTCAGCGTATATTGCCTAGAGCTCAAGGTCATGCTGCATGTATTGAAGGCGGTGTAGATTCTATGATGGCTTTAGATAGCGAAGATTTTTCATTCTAACCATTATATTTTTATAACGGCTAAATGAGCATCAGATTGATGAAAAGGGCTACACTAATGTGTAGTCCTTTTTCATTTCAGGCGATCTAAAATGAAAAAGTATTTTGAGATCCTTTAACCATTCAGGTGATTACATTGATATCACGTTATGTCACTTATCCTAAATGGCAGAGACTAATCTGACTCAATGTCGATATTTTATTAGCAGTCCCTGTACTTTGTTGATATGTTCATTGAATAATAGGAATTTCTTTACGTGATGCGGTAACCTTTTTATGCAAAGTTTAGTCTCAGCAATATTAGATCAAGTTGGCTCTATCGTTTTAGGTAAACCTAAAGAAATACAATTGGCCCTCGCGTGTTTATTAGCAAAAGGTCATATCCTGATAGAAGATTTACCTGGCATGGGTAAAACCACACTTGCTCAAGTATTGGCAAAATCTCTCGGGCTTAGTTATCAACGAACACAATTTACCAGTGATTTATTACCCGCAGATGTTATTGGTATTTCTATATACAATTCTGAAAGTAAAAAATTTGAACTTCATAAAGGGCCAATATTTAATCAAGTTGTCCTCAGTGATGAAATTAATAGAGCGAGTCCAAAAACACAAAGTGCTCTACTCGAAGCGATGGAAGAAAATCAAGTCAGTATTGATGGGGTAACGTATGAATTACCACAACCCTTTTTCGTTATTGCCACTCAAAATCCTTTAATGCATGCAGGGACATATCCTTTACCTGAGTCTCAACTCGATCGTTTTATGATGCGTATATCTTTGGGTTTTCCGAATGTTGAAGCAGAAAAACAAATTTTAGCCAATGAAAGTAGCCACTATAGTTATAAAAAATTATTGCCTTGTGTTGATACCGATAAACTTATAGCGATGCAATTAGCCGTGTCACAAATAACGGTTTCTGAAAACATTATTGACTATGTTATCGCTTTAAATCATGTGAGTAGAGCTAAAGGTTTTGCAGGTAGACCTTTATCACCTCGAGCGGGGCAAGCATTAGTAAGCGCCGCTAAAGCGTGGGCATTTATTGAACAACGTACTTTTGTCATTCCAGAAGATATTCAAACTGTATTTAGTTCCGTATGCCAGCATCGGCTTGAGTTAACCTCGGCCAGTTTTGATGTGCATGAAGAAAACATTTCTAAGCAAGTTATTGCACAAGTTAATGTATTAAATCCGTTTGGTGATTAATACTTTAAGAGAAAATCTAAGTATTTGACAAAATACCTGAGACGTTAATGACAACATTTTTAATACCCATAAAAAGTATTATCAGTCGTTTCATAAAACGACGATTTAATCGATGGCTAAAGCGTCGTATTCCGCCTGCAAGCAAACATACATTATCGAATCGTAATATTTTTATTATGCCAACGCGTTTTGGTTATGCCTATCTCATTTTCGTGGTGTTGCTCTTTCTTTTAGCAACAAATTATCAAAATAATGTCATTATGTTATTAAGCTATTTAATGGCCAGCCTTTTTATAACCACTATGATGCATAGTTTCTATAATTTATCAGGCATTGTCCTATCCGCTGATAATAAAGCTGCTGGTTATGCTAAACACAATATTTCCTTTCCTATCAATATAATATCACCCAATAAACGTGTGGATTTACGTTTTTGTTTTGATTCACAACAACCGACCCATCTCCCTAAAACTGTAAAAGGCGATCAAACTGTTTATGTATCTTGTCATTACGAAAATAGAGGGGTTTATCTTCCGGGCAGATTAAAAGTGTCGAGTGAGTATTCGTTCGGTTTATTTATCACCTGGACTCGAATCGATTTTGATCACCAATGTTCTGTTTATCCTGAAGCGATTACGCTCAATAATAACCAAAATAGTTTTACCGGTTCTTCTGAAAACAGTGCAGCTTTAGACGAATCATTTTTAGAATATAAACCAGGAACGGATGATTTCTTTGAGTTGAAATCACATGTTCTTGGGGAACCACTTTCACGTATTGCATGGAAACAATTTGCGAGAGGACAAGGTCTTTTAACCAAACATTATCAAAAACAAGAAGGTACAATTCGTTGGTTGAAACTTACTGACATGCCAAATCATGGATTAGAAAAACAGTTACAATACTTGTGTTTCTTGGTTAATGAGCACAATTATGCGGGTCAAATATTCGGCTTAGATTTAGGGAACAGAGAAATAAAACCCGCTCAAGGCGATCAACATTTTAAAAGGTGCTTACTGGAACTTGCCGTTTTTAAAGGGCCTCAGGCATGATAAAAGGTAACGCGTTACTGTTTAAACGTAATATATCAACTCAAAATGCTTGGGCATTATGGTTATGTCAAATCCTTACGTTGTCGTTACTGATAAACGAGTTAACGGGCTGGATGTTAGCCATTATTGCTTTGTGCCTATGTTGGAGAACACTAGTATTTATCAAGCCAACTCAGAAACCCCACCGCATACTTTTGCTGTTGATTGCTTGTTCTGGATGTATTGCTATCGCCATAACGGGTAAACAACTTGGTGTGTTACTCAGCATGTTACATCTACTTTGTTTTGCTTATGCGCTAAAAAGTTTAGAGATGAATTCACGCAAAGATTTTTATCAAATTATATTACTGGGAATTTTCATACTTGCATCGGTACTTATATTTTCTCAATCATTATTGATATCATTATTTGTTTTTTGTTTACTCGTTTTAAATTTAAGTATTTTACTTGCGTATTTTTACCCGACGACAAATATCAAAAAGCCACTGATTAAAAGTACTAATATGGTACTTCAAAGTATTCCCCTTGCGATTGTGTTATTTATATTTTTCCCAAGATTAGCGCCATTTTGGGAAGTACCTTCATCCAAATCCGCTCAAACGGGTTTATCCGAAAGTGTTACACCAGGAGCAATTGCTAATTTAGCGAGATCTTCAGCGCTTGCTTTTAGAGTCAAATTTTTAACCGATATACCACAATACAATCAATTGTATTGGCGAGCGATGGTGATGGATGATTTTGATGGCCGAACGTGGAAACAAAGCAAAAACAGCCATGGTTTTAACCGAGGTAAAAGAAACAAGCTTTCTGGAGATATACCAAAACTCATTGGGGATAAAACCCAATATCAAGTGATGTTAGAGCCTAGCTATCAACATTGGCTGTTTTCTTTAGCCGTAGTGGATAAAAATCAATTAGTAAGTAATCAAGTGGACACTTTAACCTTATCTAATTACACGATTAAAAGCCGTAAACCTATTAGCCAAACTTCAAGCTATGAAGTCACCAGTTTTACCGACTCATTACTTAATTCACCATTAAGTTTTGATGAAAGGAGAACAAACTTACACATACCTTCTGATAACAATCCTCGATTAAAAGCCGAAGGTAGAAGATTGCAGTTGAAATACACGGATGACATTGAGCGGGCGCAAGCTATTTTAGATATTATTAGAGAGGATGACTACCATTACACGCTAACACCACCATTGTTGTCTGGGAATGGGGCAGGTCATGAATTAGACCAATTTTTCTATGAATCGAAAAAGGGTTTTTGTGTGCATTATGCGAGTGTTTTTACTTTTATCATGAGAGCGTCAGGCACCCCAGCAAGGTTAGTCACAGGATACTTAGGTGGAGAGTACAATAAACAAAGTGGCCATTTAAGTATCTATCAATATGATGCACATGCATGGTCAGAAATATGGGTAAACGATAAAGGTTGGGTAAGAGTTGATCCTACGGCTGCCGTAGACCCAGAACGGGTAGAGAGTGGACTTTCTGATACGATACAACAAGAGGGTTTATTTAATAACGATCTGCTGAGTTTATATCGTTATAAACACCTTGCTTGGATAAATTCACTTCGATTACAGCTCGATGCTTTAGATTATCAGTGGACACGTTTGGTTTTAAGTTATTCATCAAAAAAGCAATACGACTTAGTTACTCAATGGTTTGGACATTTTAAGAGTTGGAAAATAGGGGGCATTATTGGGGGGGCTTTGATTTTAATGATGACGATTATGTGGCTAGTAAATATAAAAAAACTTAAGAAGAAATCTTTAGACAAGTGGTTAATTCAGTATCAACAGGTTTTAACCATTTTAAAAAACAAAGGCTTGGAAAAACCAATAACGATGCCAGCAAGTCAATTTTCAATCGTTGTTTCGCAACATTTCCCTTTGCTTAACAGCAAATTTTCGGCCTATTCACAATGTTTTGAAGCATTAATGTATCAAGAGTTATCAACTGCACATCGAGAGCAGCGTTTGAATGAAATGAATCAATATCATCAACAGATAATAAAACAACTAAAAAAGGTATAAATTATATCAGCACAAAAAGCTGGAAGTGTACTCTTTAAGCGAATAAAAACGGCTTTAAATAAATTCAAAGCCGTGCAAATATTTCATCTGAAATTGTAATTACACCGTTATATATTGTGTTCTAGAATCGGTAGCTTACACCAACTTTCATTTGCCATCCTGATGAACTTAATACTGTTTGGTCATAACTGCGCGTATCAGCACCGCCATACACTTTATCAATTGTGTACTTACCATCAATATCTAAACCACCAAAATCATAAATAGCTTGTTGTGGAAAGCCCATACGTTTTTCAACGCCCCAGTCATCATTTAATAGGTTAGCAAAGTTGTCAACCATCAAGAAAATCTCACCCTTATGGCCTTCAGAAATACCTGGGATTTGTTGCTTAATGCTCAAATCCATTGTAGTAACCCAAGGTTGTGTACCTGTGTTACGGTCAAGAATTTTACCTCTTTCACTAATGCCGGCTTTATTTAAGTGTACTTCTAACTCCGCCCAAGACATTCCCGATTCATCCCAATTTACATTAGGATCATCAGCACCTGTTGGAATGTATGCTAAGTAAGCTGAATTTGAGTAAAAGTCACTGGTATCACCAAAATCGCCATCTTTATAGTTACCGGTTACCCAACTAAATGGGCGCCCTGATCGACGTTCAAAGAATAAATTGATGTTCGTATCGTAACCTGCAAATAACTCTGCTTTATAACCGATATTGATTTTTAAGTTATGTTCTACTTCATAATTTCCGCGTGCAACAAAATCGACGTTTCGACTTTGAACAACATTATGTTTGTAGTTACTTTGCGCTCGTGATGAAGAACCTGCATGATTTTCTTCTACATCTTGATGCGCATAAGACATGGTCAAACTTACACCATTATTCCATTGCTTAGCTAATGCGGTAGAAAATATAATAGAACGGCCACTATCTTTAGCGTTGGTCATTTGAATGTCAAAATTATCTTTTAAGTCGTCGGTGTAACGGCTCTCATAAATAAGACGTTCGCCATCTGCAGCGGTTATTGGGTTAATGAGTGCAGTATTTTTCCAAACAGCTTCATTTTCTTTAACATGATACATTAACTCAGTTGACCAACTAAAATTATCACCTAAACCCGCAATGTCAAAGGTATAATCTGCGGCAATACGACTGCGCCAGCTTGAAGGAAGTTTAAAGTTAGGATCAGTATAGTTTGTGCTACCAGCGCCTTTATCTAAAGTATCGATGATTTCACTCGGTACAGAAAAATCAGGATTAACAAGATTATTATCATAATATTCGTTGATATTATCGTTAGTTGCGGCCACTAAAGTAATACCATCATTTTGGAAGGGATTATTATACCAAACATTAGCAACACCTCCTTGAAAGCGGCCAATACCCGCAGAAATCGTTAATACTTCTGAGTAAAACCATTCAACATTGAAACGAGGTAAAATGATATCTATGCCGTCTAAGTTTTCTTGGTTGGTATATCCGTAAGTTTCTTGGAATGCGGTATTAAGTGTAGGTTTATCACTTGATGATAGTCTTTCATAACGAACACCTGCGGTAACGTTGATATCATCTGTAAGATAGAAGTTATCTTCAACATAAAGTGACAGTTGAGTACGTGTAGCGTCGTAAGCGAGATCTTTGGTATCGCCGGTATAAGCATTTTGATAACTAAAGTTGTAGCTACCTATTTGTCCATTTTTAAAGTCTTCTAAAGTGTCAAATTCCCAAGAACCAAGAGAATTTGCGCCAAATAAGTTATATAGATTTAAATCTGAATATTGAATACCGAAATTTATTTCATGGTCATCCATCAAATAAGTCGCATCGAGTGACAGCGTTAAATTTTTGGTTGCTGACTCATTAGCATGACGGTATTGATCACGTCCAAAAGTAAGAGCAGGATCACGACTACCGGTTGTATGAACGGTAACTTGACCTATATCGCTATTAGTTTCACTGTCAGAGGCGACATCTTTGTAACTAATACCGATTTCTGTGCTGAAATTATTGCTCCAATCTGAATATATTTTAGTGGCAAAGTTATTAAATGAAGTTGCGTAATTATAACGATTTGAGAGTAGTTTTATATTATTACCACCAGTACCAAAGCTCTTTTCAGCTTGATCGTCTTGCCACTGGTAGGTGAAATCTAGTCGGTGATCATCATTAACCGTCCAACTAAGTTTAACTAATAAGGTTTCATTGGTATCTTGTGGTGCATCACCTAAAGAGTCTGTACGGCCATAGACATCACTAAGAATACTGTTGAACTCCTCATATTGCGCTGTGGTAACGTTATATTCTTGGCTAACACCACTGTCTTTCAAACCATAATTAAAGTCTAATTCACTAAACCAGTTGCCATAGTTAATAAAGTAAAATAATTTATCTTCAATGATAGCTCCGCCAACATTAAAGCCAAAACGCGTTTGAGTTTTTATCGGCTCAACCGTTTGTGTCTCAAAAGTTTGATGACCCGTTTCATCTGTAACATTGAAAACTTTTTCATCACCCCAATCATTGATGTAAGTGTCAGTGACAATGTTGATTTTTTCTACATCACCTGCCATGTCAGGTGTTGATGTTTCAGCAAAACCCGAGAATTTAAATTCATTTGTCCCTGATTTAGTGACCGCATTAATAGTACCACCACCAAAATTACCTTTTGAAGCAGAAAAAGGCGAAACATCGACTGATATTTGTTCGATAGCATCTAATGATATCGGTGGTTGTTCTGTTGGGTAGCCGCCATAGTTTAAACCAAAATCATCATTTTGACCGATGCCGTCAACCGTTAAGCTATTCGATCTTGGGTTACCACCAGCAATAATTAGTTCACCGTTACCATTGATACTCGCCAATGGATTTAAACGCGCAATATCTTTGATATCACGATTAAAGCTAGGAGCATTCTGAATTAATTCAGCGCCAAAGATACTGTTTGACCCGCCAGATTTTTGTAGTAGATTCGCGCCGGTTACTTGAATACGCTCAATACTATCATCTTGTAGTTGCTCACTTATACGATGCGTATCACCTAAACGTAAGAATATATTATTTAACTTTGTATCGCTAAAAGTGTCTGAATCGATAATTACGGTATAAGGTCCGCCAACACGTAAACCTTTAGCGATAAAATTACCTGAATCATTTGTCATAAATTCACGCCTTGTTTTTGAAGGCTCATGAATAACAGTAATTTTTACGTTAGTCGCCGCTTCGCCAGTCGGGCTAAGTATTTTTCCGCGCATAGATGACGAGGTGTCTGCCGCCATTGCTGAAGTTGATAAGCCAACAGCAATAACAATTGCACTGGCTATTTTTGATAATTTTGGTTTGTTCATCTTATATTTATTCCCACAAGTATTTTAAAAACAACCAACGCGACTTCTACTTTTTCGATGCAAATATCAGTAATACGCTAGTTCAATTTATCTCTATCGGTCATCAATGTTTTAAATAATTATTTTTGCTCTTAAGCTTTATTAGGCAATAGTTTTTAGTATTTTTTTACTATCAAGCAGCATTGTTTTTGTATGGAGACAATATTAAATTAATACTTTCTTGTCATCTGTGTCAAGTTTTTCTTGACCAAGTGGACAAGAAAATACTATTTTAAATAATAAAGAATAATTCAATTAATAAAATAGAGTAATGAGGAGTCATAATGACGTCACGACAAAAACGAGCCAATGCCATTAGAATATTAACGATGGACGCTATTCAAAAAGCAAAATCAGGTCACCCTGGTGCCCCCATGGGCATGGCTGATATTGCTGAAGTGCTGTGGAGAGATTTTCTAAAGCATGACCCAACCAACCCTGATTGGTGTGATCGTGACCGCTTTGTACTGTCAAATGGCCATGGCTCTATGTTGATTTATTCCTTGTTACATCTGTCAGGTTATGATTTATCGCTTAACGATATTCAGAATTTTCGTCAGCTACATTCTAAAACACCAGGTCACCCTGAATATGGTTATACACCTGGGGTTGAAACGACAACAGGTCCTTTAGGTGCCGGTATTTCTAACGCCGTAGGTATGGCGATAGCGGAAAAAACCCTTGCTGCACAATTTAACCGTGAAGGGCATAACATTGTTGATCATTTTACCTACTGCTTTGTAGGTGATGGCTGTTTAATGGAAGGAATTTCTCATGAAGTTTGTTCATTAGCAGGTACATTAAAGTTAGGAAAGTTAATCACCTTTTGGGATGACAATGGCATTTCAATTGATGGAAAGGTTGAAGGCTGGTTTACCGATAATACACCGGAACGCTTTGCTGCGTATGGTTGGCATGTACTTTGTGTTGACGGACATGATTCATTAGCAATAGCTAAAGCTATTGAAGAGGCTAAAGCAGTTACTGATAAGCCAACCATGATTTGTTGTAAAACAGTGATTGGTTTTGGCTCTCCTAATAAATCAGGTTCCCATGATTGCCACGGTGCTCCTTTAGGAGATGATGAAATTGCTGTTACGCGTAAATTTCTAGATTGGCCTGATGAAACTCGTTTTGCAATACCAGAAGATATTTATGCACAATGGGATCATAAAAAGCAAGGCAGTAGTGATAGTTTTAACTGGTCTAAAAAGTTTTTGGCCTATAAAAATGAACATCCCGAGCTTGCGAGAGAGTTTACCCGCAGAGTCATTGATGGAGAGTTACCGGCAGAATTTGAACAAAAAGCGAATGCATATATTCAGTTATGTCAAAGCAAGGGCGAAAGCATTGCAAGCCGTAAAGCTTCACAAAATACCATTACCGAGTTTACAGCGATCTTGCCTGAAATACTGGGCGGTTCAGCCGATCTCGCCGGCTCTAACTTAACGTTATGGCCCGATGCTAAAGGCATAGAAAGTGATGCTGCAGGTAATTATATTTATTATGGCGTACGTGAGTTTGGTATGAGCGGCATAATGAACGGTATTTCCTTACATGGTGGTTTTATCAACTACGGCGCGACTTTTATGATGTTTATGGAATATGCCCGCAACGCTGTTCGCATGTCGGCACTTATGGGCATTCAAAACATATTTGTTTACACCCATGACTCTATTGGTCAAGGGGAAGATGGACCAACCCATCAGCCGATAGAACAACTGACTAACTTACGTACGACGCCTAATCTGACAACATGGCGTCCTTGTGATGCAACAGAATCTGCAGTTGCTTGGAAAATGGCGGTTAAAAATCAACAGGCTCCGACGGCATTAATATTTTCTCGCCAAAATTTATCAGCGATTACCCGTAATGAAAAACAGGTGAATAACATTGAAAAAGGTGGGTATATTTTAACGAGCTGCGAAGGTACACCTGAAGTGATTTTGATTTCCACCGGTTCTGAAGTACAACTTGCTTTAGATGCTGCGAAACAACTCACCGCGCAAGGACATAAAGTTCGCGTGGTTTCTATGCCATCAACCAATGTATTTGATACGCAGAATAATAATTATAAAGAAGAAGTCTTTCCGTCAACCGTTATTAAACGTGTAGCAATTGAAGCTGCTCATACAGATTTTTGGAGAAAGTATGTCGGCTTAAACGGTGCTGTTGTTGGTATAAGCTGTTTCGGAGAGTCGGCACCAGGTAAGGTGTTATTAGAATATTTTAACTTTACCGTTGAAGAAGTTGTTAACACGGTAAACGCATTATAAATATACAACTAAACACCGGCCCCTAAAACTATTATTTACTATTTTAGTTTTAGCTGCCTTATTCTTTTAAATCAGTCATTCAAATTTTACTTTTGATTATTTATTGACTAATCGGTCAAGATTACCTAAGTTAATATTGTGTGAAATTTATGCAGTCTTTGTGTAAGTTTCATTCGAGGTTATAGGGAGTTTGAAAATTATGGAAAATATAGGGAGTGTTATCATTATTCAACAAACAAAGTGAGATCAATAAATGAATTATAAAAATAATATTGCCATTTTATTACTCTTTGCTGTAAGTAATTATGCTATTGCAGATGTTACTAATGGAAGTTTTGAAACATGGTCAGCGGGTTCACCGACAGGATGGAGCACGATAGATTCCGGTATTAGCGTTAACCAAAATACCAGTATATTTCAAGAAGGCACCAGCTCTGCAGCTATTACAGTTAATACCAGTACACAAGGCTCTACAGATTTTAGACAGGTGCTGAGTGTGGTATCAGGACAAACTTATGACTTTTCTGTCGGGATATACCATACCGAAGGTGGTGTTAAAGCCCGATTGTATATAGATGGTTATCAAGATTATTCTAATGAAAGCTTGGTCAATCAATGGCAACAAGTGACACATCGTTATGTTGCTAATTCAACGAAAGACATTTCTGTTGGTTTACGTTTCTATGACACTACGGGGTTTGATGGCGCTGAAATTGTTTATGTAGACTATTTTCAACCAACCCAAGCTTCAGGTGGAAACAGTTGTAGTACTAATGAGATTGCTTTTAGTTTAACCACAGACACTTATGGTTATGAAACCAGCTGGACAATAACAAACACAAGTGATCAAGAAGTGGCCAATGGTGGAAGTTATGCTAATTCAACAGATTATAATGAAAACTTCTGTTTAGATGATGGCGATTATACTTTTACCATTAACGACAGTTATGGTGATGGTATTTGTTGCACCTATGGCAATGGGTCTTACGATATCTCTCTTGCAGGTACATCGTTAATTTCGGGTGGAAGTTTTGCCAGCAATGAAAGCAAAACCTTTACTTTAGGTAGCTCTGGCGGAGGTGACAGAAGCGGTTCAGACACTTACACTGGCACATATTACGACAACATAACCTCACAAGCGGGTTATGCTTTGAAAACAGAATTACATAACTTAATCAATGAGCATTCAAGCCAAGGTTATTCTGCTTTGTGGACCTTCTATGAAAGTCACTCTCTCGATGTTTATTTTGAAAATGATGGTTCAATTCTAGATATATATTCGGAAAATCCGACATCAAGTGACAATAAAAGCTTTACGAAAGTAAGCGATCAATGTGGAAATTATAGTGGTGAAGGGGACTGTTATAATAGAGAACACTCTTTCCCTAAGAGCTGGTTTGGTGGCAAGATAGAGCCAATGAACTCTGATGTGCATCACATTTACGCAACTGATGGTTTTGTAAACTCAAAGCGCAGTGGTTTTCCGTTTGGCGAAGTCGCAACGGCAACTTTCACTTCAACCAATAACAGTAAACTCGGCTCTGCAACAACAAGTTTAGGTTATAACGGCACTGTTTTTGAACCGATTGATGAATTTAAAGGTGATTTAGCCCGTGCTTATTTTTACATGGCGGCTCGTTATGAAAACGTGGTCAGCAGTTGGCAGAATAATTCAGTTTATGGTGATGCTATTTTAGATGGTAGCAGTGATCAAGTGTTTGAATTATGGCAATTAGCAATGTTAAAGCGTTGGCATACTGACGATCCTGTTAGCCAAAAAGAAATCGATCGTAATGAAGCTGCTTTTGGCCATCAGGGAAATCGCAATCCATTTGTTGACCATCCTGAGTATGTTGAAAATATTTGGGGGCAGTAATTAACCTTATGTCTCTAATAAAAGCTTTATGAAGCTTTTATAAAGTAAGAGATTAATGTAATGAGAGTGAGGCATTTCATTTTAATAATGAAGTGCCTTTTATTTAGTAATGCCACAACCTTTAAGAATTATCTGCGTTAACGTTTTAGCCACTTGCTCAAAATCCTCATCGGTTAATTTATCTTTACCCATTGCGGCAGTAACTTGTGGAGAAAAATCTGCATAATGTTGGGTTGCACCCCAAATAGTAAAAAGTAAATAAAGTGGGTCAACGTCATCCATTTTACCTTGCTTAATCCAACCTTCAATCGTCGCTTTAACTTCATCAATCCAGGTTTTAAAACTTGTTTCTAAGTAAGTCTTTAATCGAGGAGCACCATGAATAAATTCACCGGCAAATATCCGAGAAGCTTCAGGGTTAGTTTTTGAATACATTACCTTAGCGAGAATGTAATCACCTAAAACTTTAGCGGGTTCTTCATTAGAGGTAATGATCGAGGAATCCCATAACGAGAGTATTTCTAATAAAATATCAGAATAAATAGCCTCTTTATTTTTGTAATAATAATGAACATTTGCGCGAGGAATTCCGGCACGTTCAGCAATACCTTTTATTGAAGCTCCTTTAAAACCATGCTCCAAGAAATCTTGTTCAGCAGCTTTTAAAATGATGGATTGATTTTTTTTTCTTACGCGCCCAGTAGACGATTTTTGTTCGTTACTCTTTATTATTGTCATATTAATCAATCATTTTTACTTAATGTATTCGAATGAAGCAAATATAAGCTATTTATACACTAAAGTTAATAGTCAATGTTCGGATTAATTTTATCATAATAATGATTTTATCTTGACACTAGTGTCAGGTAATTATTATTATGTATGACTAAGTAACTATAAAATAGTTAAAACATATCGGAACGATTAGGAAAACTACCATGCCAACACCACATATCTCAGCTAATGCAGACGACTTTGCCGAAACAGTTATCATGCCCGGTGACCCTTTACGGGCGAAATTTATTGCTGACAACTACTTAACCAATGTGAAGCAAGTGACGGCAGTCAGAAATATGTTTGGTTATACGGGTGAATATAAAGGTAAGCGTATTTCAGTGATGGGCTCAGGTATGGGAATTCCTTCTATGTCTATATACGCTACAGAGCTTTACCGAGATTATGGTGTTGAGAATATTATTCGTGTCGGTAGCTGTGGTTCAATTCGAGATGATATACATCTTGAAGATATTGTCATTGCTATGGGTGCAAGCACAGACTCTAACGTTAATCGTCAGCGATTAAATAATTATGATTTTGCTGCCATAGCAAGTTATGAATTATTAGAGAAAGTTGTTACTACCGCTAAACGATTAGGAAAAACACCTAAAGTAGGTAATGTATTTTCGGCAGACTTATTTTATGTTCCAGAATTCAAAGTATTTGAAACACTTGAAAAGTACGGGATCCTTGCGGTAGAAATGGAAGCTGCTGGACTTTATGGCGTTGCTGCTGAATTAGGCAAAAAAGCGCTTTGTCTGCTTACGGTAAGTGACCATATTAAAACCGGCGAAAAAATGTCTGCACAAGACCGCCAGTTAAAGTTTGGTGAAATGATCGAAGTTACACTAGAAAGTATTCTTTAGTTTTTTGTAACGCATTTTTGTATAGGTAAATAAGCACTATGTCAGAAAATAATATCCAATTTTTGCTAAATAATGAACTTACAGTGATAGCAGATTGTGATCCTAATATGACCGTACTCAACTATTTAAGACAAGAGTTAAGTCGAAAAGGGACAAAAGAAGGTTGTGCTTCAGGAGACTGTGGTGCTTGTACATCGGTGCTTGCTGAAGTGATTACTTCTTCAAACAACGGAACAGCAACACAACAACTTAAGTATAAGTCGATTAATACCTGTATCACATTTTTATCAGCGCTGCATGGCAAGCAACTGTTAACAATAGAAGATTTGCAACAAGGCAATAAATTACATGTGGTACAACAAGCTATGGTTGATTGTCATGGCTCACAGTGTGGCTTTTGTACCCCAGGTTTTGTGATGTCACTTTTTTCATTAAAGAAAAACCTATCACAAGCCCCGTTTACCGATGCTACAGCAGAAGCTACATCGTCTGAGTTGAATCTAAGCTTAAACCTAAACTTAAACCTAGATAAGGACATAGAACATGCTTTAGCGGGCAACTTATGTCGTTGTACCGGATACCGTTCAATTACTGATGCAGCAAAGCAGGCTTGTAATAATGATGACGTTGATCAGTTCGACCAAGATAAATTAACCACCATTAAGCAATTGAAAAATATTGCAAAACAGCAAGAAACAGTGGTACTTCACAATAACGGTAAAAGTCTTTACCTCCCCAATACTCTCGTTAAGTTAGCTCAATTAGTTACGCAGTATCCGCAAGCAAAATTATTAGCGGGTGGCACTGATTTAGCGTTAAGTGTTACGCAAAACATGGCACAAATTCAAACCATGATCTCGATGGGTAATGTTAGCGAACTTGCTCAAATTAATGAAACCGAAGATATGTTGTCTATTGGCGCTATGGTCAGTTATCAAGACAGTCATCAACTATTAACTAAGCACTATCCTGAGTTTGGTCAAATGCTTTATCGTTTGGGTTCTACCCAAGTTAGAAACTCTGGTACGTTAGGGGGAAATGTCGGTAATGCTTCTCCTATAGGAGATACTCCACCTGTTTTGATCGCCTTAGGTGCAAAACTCGTACTTCGAAAAGGGCAAGGTACGCGCGAAATATCTGTTGAAGATTATTTTGTTGATTATAAAGTGACCAAGCTGGAGCCTGGTGAATTCATCCAAAGTATCGAAATTCCTAAAGCGACAAATAAAAAGCAATTAAAAGTATTTAAAATTTCTAAACGTTTAGATGACGATATTTCCACCGTGCTTGCATGTTTCTGTGTTGAATTTTCAAAGCAAAAAGTGGCAGACATTAAAATTGCTTATGGTGGTATGGCGGGCATTCCTAAACGCGCATTTGCTTGTGAACAAGCGTTAATGGGCAAAGCACCGACCGACCAAAATATCAGCTTAGCAATGACAGCATTATCGACAGATTTCTCTCCTTTATCAGACGTTAGAGCGAGTAGTAAATATCGCATGCAGGTGGCAAAAAATTTAGTGAGAAAATGCTTTTATGAATTAGAGCAAACACATGCGTCGACGCGTATTGAAACGTTTGAAACCGATACCTTTGAAGCTAATACTTTCGGAGTAAAAGGAGTTACTCATGCGTAAATTAACTGATGCAGACAAACTTAGCGATGCAAAAAAACAAGCAAATAACAAAAGTAACACAGGTGCAGTAGGGCGTTCGATTAAGCATGAAAGCGCTGAAATGCACGTTACAGGAAAAGCTGTATATACTGACGATAAATTAGAATCGTTAGGTCAACTGCACGCCGCAGTCGGTATGGCAACCATTGCCAGTGGTAATATTACCTCGATAGATTTAATCGCTGTGCGCGCCGCAAAAGGTGTTATGGCGGTTATTACTCTAGATGACATTGTAGGTCATACTGATATTGGCCCTGTATTTCCGGGCGACCCAATATTAACCAAAGACGTTGTCGAGTTTTATGGTCAAGCTATCTTTGCTGTGGCAGCAACCAGTCATGAGCTAGCCAAACAAGCTGTAGAGCTGGCGATAATTGAGTATAAAGAAACTAAACCTGTGCTTACTATTGATGAAGCATTGGCAGCTAAAAGCTTTGTTCGTCCTCCTCATAGTATGAAAAGGGGAGATAGCGCCACCGCGATTGAACAAGCTAAGCATCAACTTAGCGGTAAAATTGCTATTGGTGGTCAAGAACATTTTTATCTTGAAGGCCAAATTGCTAGTGTTATTCCCACTGAAGATGGCGGTATGACCGTTTATTCATCAAGCCAACATCCGGCTGAAGTACAAAAGCTTGTTGCTGAAGTCTTAGGCATTCCTTTTAACCGTGTGGTTGTCGACATGAAACGTATGGGCGGCGGCTTTGGTGGTAAAGAAACTCAAGCTGCTGGTTGGGCTTGCTTAGCGGCGGTGCTAGCGGATAAAACCCAAAAAGCTGTGAAACTTCGCTTAAATCGTTCAGACGATATGATGATGACAGGTAAGCGTCATCCGTTTGAAAATCACTATCAAGTGGGTTTTAACGATAAAGGACTCATTGAAGGAATCGATTTAACCGTTAATGGTAATTGTGGTTACTCGCCTGATTTATCAGACGCTATTGTCGACAGAGCGATGTTTCATGCCGATAACGCTTATTACTTGGACCAAGTGAGTATTACGGGTAATCGTTGCAAAACAAATACCGCATCTAATACCGCGTTTCGAGGATTTGGCGGCCCGCAGGGCATGATGGTCATTGAATGTGTAATGGATGATATCGCTTATTCATTAGGACTAGACCCATTAACCGTGCGTAAAGCGAACCTTTATGGCACCGATGATCGTAACATCACACCTTATCATCAGGAAGTTGAGCATAATAACTTAAGCGAAATGATATCAAAGCTTGAAAAAAGTGCTCGTTATACAGAACGTCTGCAAGAAATAGATGATTTTAATGCCAGTAATAAATTTCTTAAAAAAGGTATCTCACTTACGCCGGTTAAATTTGGTATCTCATTTACTGCACAGCATCTTAATCAAGCAGGCGCTTTGATCAATATATATACCGATGGCAGTGTTGATGTAACTCATGGCGGCACAGAAATGGGCCAAGGATTACACACTAAAATCGCACAAATTGTAGCGCAGGTTTTTGGTATTGCTGTTGATAACGTAAAAGTATCAGCAACACGAACGGACAAAGTACCTAATGCTTCTCCTACCGCGGCTTCTTCAGGTACAGATTTAAATGGTAAAGCTGCTCAAAATGCCGCACAAACCATTAAACAAAGGTTAATTGATTTTGTGGTCGAGCATTTTAGTGTAGATAGTGATGACATCACTTTTAGTGACGATGCTATTGAAGCAGGTAAAGACAAAATCAGTTTTGTTGAGTTAGTTCAAAAAGCCTATTTTGCACGTGTTTCTTTATCTTCAACAGGTTTTTATCGTACACCAAAAATTCATTACGATAGAGCAAATGCCACAGGAAGACCGTTTTTCTATTTCGCTATGGGTGCCTCTGTATCCGAAGTATTAATAGATACGCTAACCGGTGAATACAAATTATTGCAAACCGATATTTTACATGATGTCGGTGATTCTTTAAATCCAGCTATCGATATTGGACAAATTGAAGGCGGCTATATTCAAGGTGTTGGTTGGTTAACCGCAGAAGAATTGCATTGGAATGACAAGGGACGTTTATTAACAACGGGCCCAGCAACGTATAAAATTCCTGCCATTAGTGATGCCCCCAAAGTCTTTAACGTTGAGCTATTAAAAGATTCTCCTAATCGTGAAGCGACGATTTATCATTCAAAAGCTGTCGGCGAGCCACCTTTAATGTTGGCTATTTCGGTATGGTCAGCACTGCGTGCAGCTATTGCTAATTCCGTTGGTGTAAAAGACAGAGTTAAAGGCGTTATTCCGTCCCTTGATACACCGGCCACACCAGAGCGAGTTTTAAACGCCGTTCAATTGATAACAGCTCAACAAGGGATTATTGATCATGCATAACCGTGAAAGTTGGTCTGAAGCGCTAAGTTCATTAAAGATGAAAGGTGAAGCCTTTGTGCTGCTTACTATCATTGGTGTACATGGTTCAGCGCCGAGAAATTCAGGGACTAAAATGATCGTTACGGCTAAATCGACTTATGACACGATTGGTGGTGGTCACTTAGAATTTAAATCGATCGCATTAGCGCATCAATTATTAGCAGATGAGGATAAAAATCAGCATATTGAACATTTCTCATTAGGCGCTACATTAGGACAATGTTGTGGTGGCGATTGCACGGTTTTATTTGAAAGCTTTGCTGCCTGTAAAACACAAATAATGCTCTTTGGTGCAGGTCATGTGGGTAAAGCGCTCACTACAATTCTTGCAGACTTACCTTGTCAGTTAAAATGGGTAGACAATCGCGAAGCACAATTTCCTGAGGAAATGCTCAAAAACCCTCCTCATAATGTTGAATGTATAGTCAGTGATAATCCGGTTGACGAAATTGCAAATATGCCAGCAAGCAGCTTCTATATCATCATGACCCATAATCACCAATTAGATTTCGAACTTTGTCAGGCACTATTAAAGCGCGGTGACTTTAGATACGCGGGTCTTATTGGCTCTGACACAAAATGGAAACGATTTCAGCATCGTTTAAAACATAGAGAATTTAGCCAACAAGCGATAGAACAACTTAACTGTCCAATCGGTTTAAGCCAAGTTCCAGGTAAACGTCCGATGGAGGTTGCGGTATCTATTGCGGCTGAAATTATCGGTATTTATCAAAACGATGAAAGTGTTAGTCATCACGCAAGTAAGGCTCAAGGTATCAGTTTTAAAGCATTAACACCGTTACTCAACAGCGTGACTGAACTCAACAGTAAAAGCCGAAACAATAATAAACCTATACTTATTAAATCGGTTACGGAGAACATCAATGAATAATTTTGCACTGCGTTCAAAACGTGTGATCACACCAAACGGTGTAAAAGCAGCAACGATTATCATTAAAAATGGTTTAATTGAGGCTATATTACCTTACGAATCGGTAGTTGACTGTGAGCTAATAGATCACGGGAATTTAGTGATAATGCCAGGTTTAGTTGATACTCATGTACATATTAATGAACCCGGTCGTACCGATTGGGAAGGTTTTAATACTGCAACTCAGGCAGCCGCTGCGGGTGGTATTACCACGTTAGTTGATATGCCACTTAATTGTATTCCAGCGACTGTTACTAAAGAAGCGCTTGATATTAAACTTCAGGCGCTAAAAGGAAAACTTTGGGTCGATTGTGGTTTTTGGGGTGGAGTTATACCTGAGAGCCTTGATAACAATGGTGCACAATTAGATGAGTTGCTCAGTGCTGGTGTCTTAGGAGCTAAAAGTTTTTTAATACATTCAGGCGTAGATGAATTTCCTAATGTTAGTGCTGACGATGTAAAAAAAGCACTGCCCATTATGGCAAAACATCAAGTGCCATATCTGATCCATGCTGAATTGGATAAAGCGCATAACGAACCTCAAGAAATCGGCGATAAGTATCAAAGCTTTCTCGACTCTAGACCAAGGAAGTGGGAGAACGATGCCATTGATCTTATGGTGTCGTTAGGCGAAGAAGCTAAAGCTGAAGGGGTTGATGCACACATTCATATTGTGCATTTATCATCGAGTGATGCGTTAGAAAAAATCATCTATGCAAAAAAAGTAGGTTTGAAATTTACCGCTGAAACTTGTCCTCATTATTTGACGTTATTCTCTGAAGAAATTCCCGATGGTAAAACCCTCTTTAAATGTTGCCCGCCGATACGTGAAGATGAAAACAGGCAAAAACTTTGGCAAGCATTAAAGGCTGGTGATATTGATTTTATTGTCTCTGACCATTCTCCTTGTACGCCTGAGTTGAAAAAAATTGACTCTGGTGACTTAGAAAACGCATGGGGTGGAATATCAGCACTACAATTTGGTTTACCTTTAATTTGGACTGAAGCAAAGCAGCGCGGTTTTACTTTATCTGATATCAGTCATTTAATGTCAACAGCAACAGCTGAATTCGTAGGTTTGCATGATAAAAAAGGCAAAATAGCAGTAGGCGCTTATGCTGATATTTTAGTCTTCGATGATGAAAAAGAAGTCATCATCAGCAGCGACATGATCAAACATAAGCACAAAATAACGCCTTATGTCGGCAAAAAAGTGACCGGTGAAGTCAACAAAACTTATTTACGTGGTCAACTGGTGTATAGCGAGCAAGATATTATAGGACAGCCTCAAGGCAATACCTTGTTGAAACATAATTACTAACGCTAGCGTTAACACTTGAGCTAATACAAAAGCTAATATTAAAAGCATTAAAGAATGAGAATTTAAATGAATGATTTACCCGTAAACGCCTCAGATACAAACAGTAGTGATAATTTATTGGCAACGATAGCCAGTAACTATGTTGATTTAGCTGCTAAACGCATTGGTGGTGAAACTATCGCGTGTAGTGATGATTTCTTCGCAGAAATGGAAAATTTACTTAAGCCCGGCCGCGGTATTTTTATTGACGATAAATATACAGATCGTGGTAAATGGATCGACGGTTGGGAATCACGTAGAAGCTATGGTCGTGAAAATGGTCGAGAATTTGATTGGTGTGTGATCCGTTTAGGCACGCCAGGAATAATTAAAGGCGTAGATGTAGATACCAATTTTTTTCGTGGTAACGCTCCAGCACAAATTAGTATTGAAGGCTGTATCTCAATAGCTAACCCTGATGACAGCACGCAATGGACAGAAATATTAACGGAGCATGATACTAATGCTCATAGCCAAAATATATTTGCGATACAAAGCGATCAAGTCTGGACCCATGTACGTTTGAATATCTTCCCCGATGGTGGTGTTGCAAGGTTTCGTGTTTATGGTGAAGTTGTAGCTGATTGGCAGCAATTTTTGACAGGTGAATTAATTGATGTTGCTGCCATTACCAATGGTGGTAAAGCACTATTATGTAGTGATATGTTTTTCAGTGATAAAAATAATTTGATTATGCCTGGTCGTGGTAAAGATATGGGGGATGGTTGGGAAACTAAACGTCGTCGAGATCCCGGACCCGACTGGATCATCATAGAATTAGCGAAAGTCGCTCAAATCAAAAAAGTACTCATCGATACCTGTCACTTCAAAGGTAATTTCCCTGATACATTCAAGTTAGAAGGTGCGAATACTGAAAACACCTCAACGGCTTTAGACGATATAAAATGGCAAACTATTATCGAACAATCGAAGCTTTATGCTGATAGAGAGCAGTGGTTTGTGGTAGATGATCAAGAGCAATCTTTTACTCATGTCAGATTAAACATTTATCCTGACGGTGGTGTTAGTCGAATGCGAATTATGGGCTACGTAGGGTAAATATAGAACATGACAATTGCATCATTAAACGCATTAAAACCTGAAGCAGCACACCTTGCTTTTATACAGTGCTGTACCGCTAATACTTGGGTAGAGAGAATGGTTAACGCTATGCCATTTAGCAGTGTTGAAACTTTGGTTAGCCAAGCAGATATCAATTGGCAAGGGTTAACACAAGCGGATTACTTGCAAGCTTTTGAAGGACATCCAAAAATTGGTGATGTTTCGAGCTTAAGAGAAAAATATCGCTCGACAGAAAAAATAGCAGCCGGAGAACAATCGGGTGTTAACACAGCGACAGAAGCAACGTTAAGCCAGTTAAAGCAAATGAATGACGATTATCAAGAAAGATTTGGTTTCATTTTCATTGTATGTGCAACCGGGAAAACAGCTTCACAAATGTTAGAAATATTGGTGAAGCGCTTTGTTAATGATAGATCAGAAGAAATCATTAATGCAGCAGAAGAGCAAAGGAAGATTTTGCAGATCAGAATTGAAAAAATGATCGCAACACCTATAAATACTGCTTTACACGTAAAAGAGACATAAAACTATGAGTCAAATAACTTCGCACGTATTAGACACAAGTCGCGGTAAACCTGCTGCAGGTATTACTATTTCCTTATTTGAACTTAATACTTCATGTAATAGCTCAACTAGTAGCTCAAGTAAAAGTGATCATAAAGGCCAAGAACAGTGGTCGCTATTATCGACAGGTAAAACAAATAGTGATGGGCGAGTGCCTGCTTTACTTGCAAAAGATCGCGTTTTGCCAGCGGGAAATTACCGGGTTCATTTTGCTATTAGTGATTATTTTAGCGCACTTAACGAGCAAGCATTTTACCCTTACGTTGATATTGTTTTTAATATTAGTGGCGACGGTGAGCATTATCATATTCCGTTGTTACTGACCGCTTTTGGTTACTCAACTTATCGTGGCAGTTAATATGATTTTACATGCTAAACCACTTACCCAAAAGGCGTTTCAGTTTTTTGGTGACGTGATTGAAGTCAGTGATGATGCTGAGAAAATATCGATTAATTACGGCCTGACCGAAAGGTTTCATGCGCTAACTGCCCTTGATGTCACTGAGGAAGCAGGACAAGGCATTATCAGTGTTTTTCGTTCATCGCCAAAAGCCTGTTGTGAAATTAATGATAAAGCAGGGCAGTTAACGATTGATTGTATGGAACGTCATCCATTATCTAGTCAAGCATTCTATCCTTTGTCAGCTAATGCTTATCTTGTTGTTGTTGCACCTGCGGGCGAGTTCGATGTAACCAAACTTCAGGTCTTTATTGCCCAAGGTAATCAGGGCGTTAATTACCATAAAGGAACTTGGCATCACTATAGTTTAGCTTTGGGTAATACGTCTGACTTCTTAGTTATTGACCGACAAGGTGTTGGGGAAAACTGCGATGAAATCACGTTAGAAAGCACAATTACCCTTCATTTTAATTTAGACTTTAATTCAGACAAACGGAGCGATTAAGTCGATGTCAGTAAAAGCTTTTCGTGGTGAAATTTTACATTTTACAGAAGACCCAACCTTAACATCTAGCCAAAATAGTGAGCAAGATGAAGCAAAAAACAGTCATGAGTATTTTGAAGATGGTATTTTACTTATTGAAAATGGCAAAGTTAAACAACTCGGTACTGCCGAATCTATTTTAACGAATTTAGATAGCGCTATAGTCGTTGAACGCATTGAAAATGGCCTTATAGTGCCCGGATTTATTGATACTCATGTTCACTATCCTCAAACTGAAATGATAGGAAGTTATGGTGAGCAATTACTACAGTGGTTAGAAGATTATACTTTTCCTACTGAAAATAAGTTCTCTAACAAAGCCTACGCAAGCAAGATCAGTGAGTTTTTCTTAAATCAATTACTTACCAATGGCACAACGACAGCACTTGTGTTTGGTAGTGTACATCCTGAATCTGTTGATGCTTTCTTTGAAGTGGCTTTACGTAAAAATCTGCGGATGATCGCCGGCAAAGTGATGATGGATAGAAATGCCCCGGACGATTTAATCGATACTGCGCAAAGTAGTTATGATCAGTCTAAACAGCTTATCGAAAATTGGCATGGTAAAGGGCGTTTACAATATGCAGTAACCCCAAGATTTGCGCCCACCAGTAGTAATGAACAGTTAAGTTTGGCAGGTCAATTGTTAAAAGAACACCCAGGTGTTTATATGCAAACACACTTGTCTGAAAACCTGAAAGAAATAGAATGGGTTAAATCGCTCAATCCAGATTGTGAAAACTATCTTGATGTTTATAAAAAACATGAGCTACTGGGTGAACGCAGTGTTTTTGCTCACGGTATACACTTATGTGATGCTGAATATAAAGACTTGGCTCAATCAAACTCTGCTTTATCATTTTGCCCAAGTTCAAACCTATTTTTAGGCAGTGGACTGTTTAAACTTGATATTGCTCAGCAACACAATATTAAAGTGGGTTTAGGCACTGATGTAGGAGCTGGTACCAGCTTTTCAATATTAGAAACATTGAAAGATGCCTATAAAACACAGCAACTAAGAGGTAAAAAACTTGATTCATTGCAGTCTTTCTATTTGGCAACATTAGGTGGGGCTAGGGCATTAGATTTAGAAGGCACGATAGGTAATTTTTTACCAGGCTGTGAAGCTGATTTTATTGTGCTTGATTATCATGCGACGCCATTAATTAAGTTGAGATTACAGCAGTGCCAAACATTGGCAGAGAAACTATTCTCTTTCACTATCTTAGGGGATGACCGTGCGGTTAAGGCCACTTATATACAGGGCGAGTTAGCCAATATTCATCACGACTAGCACTCACAATAATAAAAAACAATTATAAGCATTAATAAGTAGGAAAAAATATGGATCCATATATTGGTGAATGGCTAAACTTAATTTTACGCTTTTTACATTTAGTGACAGGCATTGCTTGGATTGGCGCGTCATTTTATTTTGTTTGGTTAGACAATCACCTAGAAACGCCGCCACAGTGGAAAGCAGACAAAGGCATTAAAGGCGATCTTTGGGCAATTCATGGCGGTGGTTTTTATGAAGTGGCTAAATATCAACTGGCACCTGAAAAATTGCCAACGACTTTACATTGGTTTAAATGGGAAGCTTACAGTACTTGGTTAACCGGTTTTGCACTGTTAATTGTCATGTATTATGTTGGCGCAGAATCTTATCTTATTGATCCTCGTGTTGCTGATATTAGTCAAATGCAGGCGATAATTATTGGCTTGTCAGTCATATTTGGTAGCTGGTTAGTTTATGAATTGATGTGTGTGACTAAATTGGCTAATCATTCAATACTTTTTGCGTTGGTATTACTGCTTATGGGCGCAGGTTTAGCGTATGGATTAACCCAAGTCTTTAGTGCCAGAGGTGCCTTTATTCATGTTGGTGCTGTCATTGGTACTATCATGGCGGGTAATGTTTTTCGCGGTATTATGCCGGCTCAACGTGCTTTAGTGTCTGCAGTTGAAAGCGGTGAAGCGCCTGATCCTAAATATGCACGTAAGGCAAAGTTGCGCTCAACTTTTAATACGTATACCACCTTGCCTGTATTGTTCATTATGATCTCAAATCATTATCCTATCACTTATAACCAACCCTATAATTGGGCGGTTTTAGTGGCGATAATTATTATTACCGGTGCTGCTAGACAATACTTTATTCTCCGCCATTTCGGTAAGCAAAAACCACTTATTCTTATTGCGGCAGGTTTGGCGACAATAGCCTTAGCTGTGGTGATAGCGCCAAAATCTGACGATAGTAGCGCTGATAAGTTAGCACCGGTTAATGCCAGTACCGCTATGGCTATCGTGCAGCAACGTTGTACAAGTTGTCATTCAGCATCCCCCACTGATGAAATATTTACCTTAGCGCCTGCAGGTGTAGTACTTGATACTCAGGCACAAATTAAGCAATGGGCTCCGCGCATAAAAACACGCGTAATTGACACTAAAGACATGCCTATGCTCAATAAAACTAAAATGACTAATACTGAAAGAGCACAGTTAGCAAATTGGCTTAAAGCTGGAGCAATCATAGATTCTCCAGAAAAAGAGTAAAGTTATGCCTGAAGTAAATAGAGAGATAAATATCCAACGTATTGAACATAAAAAATTATTAATTGCTAAACCACTCGCTGATTTTATTCAACAACAAGTTTTACCTGAAACGGGCATTAGTGCTGATCATTTTTGGTCAGCGCTGAGCGATGCTGCAACCAAGTTTATGCCAAGAAATAAAGCGTTATTGGCAAAACGAGATGAATTACAGCAACAGATTAATGACTGGCATAAAGGACATCAAGACGAACGATTTTCTGCCCAGTGCTATCAGGAATTCTTAACGTCAATTGGCTACATTGAACCTGCCGCTCCAGACTTTACTATTAGCACATTGAATGTTGACCAAGAAATTTCACACTTAGCGGGACCGCAGTTAGTGGTACCTGTTATGAATGCACGTTATGCCTTAAATGCGACGAATGCACGGTGGGGAAGTTTGTATGATGCACTTTATGGCAGTGATATTATTCCTTATCTCGAAAGGGAGGGTAAAAATGAAAATTTGAGTAAAGGTCTTTGCCATACTCGTGCTAAAAAAGTCATCACTTATGCTAAAACATTTCTTGATAGTACGGCTCCTTTAGCACACGGAACTTATGATCAAATCACGAGCTTTAGTGTAGATGAAGAAGGTTTGAGTTTTGTGCTTGCCAATGGTGATTTAACGCGATTAGCAGATATTTCACAATTTGTCGGCTACCAAGGCCAAGTTGATTGTCCTAAGGTACTGCTATTAAAAAATAATGGTTTGCATATAGAAATTCAAATTGATCGCAAGAGTCAAATAGGCGCATTAGATAATGCGGGTATTTGTGATGTCTTCATGGAAGCGGCATTAACCTGTATTCAAGACTGTGAAGATTCTATAGCAGCAGTGGATACTGAAGATAAGATCCAAGTCTATAAAAATTGGCTTGGTTTAATGAAAGGTGATTTACAGGACGCTTTCGTTAAAAACGGCAAAGCTCAAGTACGTACCTTAGCTAATGACCGACATTATGTATCGCCACTTGGCGAAAAGTTTAGCTTGTCTGGCCGCAGTTTATTACTGATCAGAAATGTCGGTCATTTGATGACTACTGATGCCGTACTTAGTTGTCATCAAAATAGTTCGGGTGAAGAATTACCGGAAGGTATTTTAGATGCTTTTGTTACTAGCTTAATCGCATTGCATGACTTAAACGTTAATCAAAGTAAAAGCACAGACTGTAAAGCAAGCAACTCTCGAGCAGGGAGTATTTATATTGTTAAGCCCAAAATGCATGGTTCAGCCGAGGTTGCTTTTACCTGTGATTTGTTTTCCTGTGTCGAACAAGCATTAGGCTTAGCTACTCATACGATTAAAATTGGTTTGATGGATGAAGAAAGGCGTACCTCGGTTAATTTAACCCAATGTCTTTATCAGGCGCGTGAACGTATCGCTTTTATTAATACCGGTTTTATGGACAGAACAGGTGATGAAATTCACACCAGTATCGCTGCTGGCATTATGGTACCTAAAGAGGCAATGAAACAACAAGCTTGGATAAAAGCCTATGAAGAAGGCAATGTTCAACAAGGCCTTAGTGCTGGCATAAAAGGGAAAGGCCAAATAGGTAAAGGCATGTGGCCAATCCCCGATAAAATGGCAAACATGATGACTCAAAAAATTGCCCACCTTCATGCTGGGGCAAATTGTGCTTGGGTGCCATCACCTACCGCCGCTGTTTTACATGCAATGCATTATCATCAGGTTAATGTGAAGGCGGTACAGCAAGAAATCTTAACAAAACAAAGTCAGCTTTCTGATACACGTTTAGCCGAACTGCTAACGATTCCATTGAAACAAACAAAAGTCTTAACCGAGACAGATATTCAACAAGAGCTGAGTAACAATATTCAAGGCATATTAGGTTATGTCGTACGTTGGGTTGAGCTCGGTATAGGTTGTTCTAAAGTGCCAGATATTAATGATGTTGGCTTGATGGAAGATAGGGCAACATTACGTATATCTTGTCAACATGTTGCAAATTGGTTGATGCATGATGTTATTACCACAACGCAAATTCGTCAGACCATGGAAACTATGGCCATTGTGGTTGATAAGCAAAATATTTCAGTAATCGGTTATAAGCCTATGTCTGATGATTTTGAATTAAGCTTAGCATTTAACGCGGCTTTTGAACTCATTACAAAAGGGGCTGAACAACCTTCTGGTTATACGGAACCCTTGTTACATCATTATCGCCGCAAAGCTAAGCATAAGCAGTCGGTACTTTCTTAACAAGTACAAATAATTAACTATTGGCAAGATGAATTTAAGATATTGCCAATCATTTCAAGGAACAAACCATGAATTTTAACTCTTTTATGCCACCGCAGCGCACGTTAATGGGACCAGGTCCTTCAGATGTTAGTGCTCGTGTGCTTTCTGCTTTAGCAAGGCCAACAATAGGCCATTTAGATCCTGCTTTTGTTGGCATGATGGATGAGATTAAAGTCTTATTACAAAAAGCATTTATCACAAAAAATGCGTTTACCATTGCTCTTTCTGCGCCAGGCTCTGCAGGTATGGAAGCATGTTTTGTTAATTTAGTGACCGCAGAAGATACCGTTGTTGTTTGTAGAAATGGCGTCTTTGGTGGTCGCATGATAGAAAATGTTGAGCGACTTGGTGCTAAATGTATTATTGTTGATTCTCCTTGGGGTAGAGCGGTAGAGGCTGAAAAACTAGAAGCTGTATTAAAGAAACATCCTGAAGCTAAATTTGTCGCCTTTGTCCATGCTGAAACGTCAACTGGCGCTTTGTCAGATGCTGAAACGTTATGTAAAATAGCAAAAGCCTACGACTGTTTAACCATAGTCGATGCCGTTACGTCTTTAGGTGGTGTAGAGCTTAGAGTAGATGATTGGCAAATTGACGCCGTTTATTCTGGCAGCCAAAAATGTTTATCTTGCGTACCCGGTATCTCACCAGTGAGCTTTAGCGAGAAAGCCGTTGAAGTGATTAAAAATCGTAGCACGCCAGTACCTAGTTGGTTTCTAGACCAGTCACTCGTGATGAACTATTGGTCAGGTGAAGGTAAGCGTTCTTATCATCATACGGCGCCAGTGAATTCTCTTTATGCGCTTCATGAAGCTTTGTTAATCTTAAATAATGAAGGATTAAGTCAAAGTTGGCAGCGACATAAAACGCAGCATGAACAACTTGCCCTTGGGTTAGAGCAACTTGGTTTGAAGTTTGTCGTTCCAGAAAACGAGCGCTTACCACAATTGAATACCGTCTATATTCCTGACGGTGTTGATGACGCCAAAGTTAGGTCTTATTTACTCAATGAATACAACTTAGAGATTGGTGCAGGTTTAGGGGCGTTTGCCGGTAAAGCTTGGCGCATTGGTTTAATGGGATATGCAGCTCGCAGTGAAAATGTCGCTTTATGTTTAGTGGCTTTAAAAAGCGCTATCGCTAAATTTAGCACTTAGTAATAAGTTATTGGATAATCGTTAGATACTATCGATAACATCGCCCCTTGAAGTATATTAGGACATTTATTGAACAATATACTTTTTCAACTTATTAATTGGGTTAATTTAAAATACCTCTTTATTTTCAGAGGTTTGCTAAATAGTAAGTTGATGTCCAATAATATAATATATTAAAAAAAGAGTCGTTATCTCTGCCTAATGAACAACCCAAAGTATCTATTTACAACCATCGAGCCTTTATCTCACGGCTAGCTCATTTTAATCCCAGACTCCAACAGGGTTGAACGATATGCATCGTCTATTGTACGTACAAAAACGGTTAAAACACCAATTATGACGCTGTTCTTCTCTTAATTAGATAGTAGATAAAGCACCAGTTTCACAATATATAGTTAGTTGAGATCCACTATGACCGTAGAACAATTCGACCCGCAAGCACCTAAAAAGAGTAGTAACTCAGCAGAAAGTCAAACAACCACGTTAGACATTCCATCTAAAATGATTGAAGAGCAGCATCAAGCAGTTCTTACTTCATATCCAGAGTTAGAACGCGCTGCAAATGTGGGCTTCGTGAATTACCATTAAATTGCAAATAGATAAGTACTTTTATGCTACTTAGACCCCTGTCGTTTAACGTTTCAATATATAGGAAAATGAGATGTTAATTAGTTAAATTAAAAGGGTACAATGGAAATTATTAACCTATTTAACCCAAGTGCTCCCTGCCTAGTGAAACAAGTCTTTTAATGATAAGTTCTAGTTTCATTCACTCAATTATGTAATTTGAGTAAATTTAGCAGTATTTTAATTAACTCAAATCTACAGCAGTTAATGTTGCACAACCACGTTGTATCAAACTACACACGAAGTTAATGATTACTTTCGTTAGATAATGGCAAATAACAAATACTATATATAGCCACAACTTACGTACTCATATTTCTGTCATTTATAAGCACAGTTGAGTCAACATTCTTTAATTAATTGCTTAATCAAGTACGTTGCCTAGTCTTTTATTATATTATCTCCTGCAGGTACTTGACATGGAAATCAAAACTAACATTTTGTATATTGACGATAATAATCAAAACCTCCCCCTTATTGAAACAGTTTTAAACGACGACTTTAATATTGTCTCCTCTGATGGTAATAGTCCAATCGTTGAACTTGTTATGGAAGTACAGCCGCAAATCATATTATTAGATATAAAGCTCGAAGGTAAAAGTGGATATGACTTATGTAAGGAATTACGTAATTCTGATATCAGCGCTGATATCATTGTTATTTTCGTCTCAGCACTTTCTACCGTCGAAGACAAACTAGTCGCATATGCGAGTGGTGGTGATGATTATATAAGCAAACCTTTTGATATTGTTGGATTATGTCACAAATTTAAAAGACTAGAAAAGAGGATTAAAGAAAAGGACTTTTTAAAAGAGCGAATTACGAAAACATCGCATGTAGCTTTCTCTTCAATGAAGCAAGTAAGTGAATTAGGTTTACTTATTGAATTTTTTAAAGATACGTTAACGATCTGGACACCTGATCCCTTATTATTAAAGATTTCTGAATTCTTTAATCAATTCGATGTTCATTTTTCCCTAGAGTTTCGTTTGAATGAGGAGGTGCTTCAATATCCTACAGATAAAGTATCAACCCTAGAATTGGAAGTTCTTTCATTTGGTAAAAAGGCTAAAAGAATTGTTGTTTTTGGTAAAAACATACTATTCAGTTCGCAAAGGTGTTCGATTTTAGTTAAACAATTACCTATGGATGATGATGATTTATTAGGAAGAATAAGAGATCATTTTGCTATTTTATTAAATATCATCGACAGCCGTTTAATGTTTATGAATACCGAAAATAGACGTTCCAATATGAGGGGAAAAGCCTTAGATAGTTTGAATGAGGCACTAGCTGCAGATGTTATCGAAATTAAACAAAACGTTTTGACTCAAGAAAAAAAGTTATTGTCATTATTATCTGAATTAACATGCAACATGGACAAAAAAGCCTACACCATGGGTTTATCAAGCGAACAAGAAGTAGAATTAATGGGCCTATTTGAAGAATCTAAAGGACAGTTTCAGGACGTCATTGGTGCATCAGTCCTCATTGATAATAAAGTGGAAAATATAAATCGCCTTTTAATCGCAGCTGAAATAATCAAATGGAGTATAGATGATAAAAAATAGCGATTTATGCATATTTTTAGTCGACGAAAATCCGACAAACATCAAACTGCTATCGACGATGCTTTCGCGAGAATATGGTTTTAGTAAAGTGTTTTCATATAAGGGCTCCCGTGAAGCACTAAAAAAATTTTATATCATTAAACTTGATGCCCTGGGCTACCAAAGAAAAATGGCCAAACAAATTATTAACCAAAAAGCTGATTATATTCTAGCACTTAAGGGTAACCATTCAGGTATGCAGGCTGAGCTTGAAGCGTGGTGGCATAAAAAGGAACGAGAAGGTTTATCAGATGTTATTGAAAAAAACACAGGCAAAGAAACGAGCGAAACACGATGGTATATCAGCTCATTAAGTTTAAACGCCAAGCAAGCTCTAGATTCGGTGCGAAGCCATTGGTAAGTAGAGAGTATGCACTGGGTACTTGATATGACGTTTCGGGAAGATGAATCACGAATACGTAAGGCTCAAGGTCAACTGGTATTCAACATCATGAGAAAAATAGCGATGGCATTTTTCAAGCAATATGATACAAAAAAAGCCAGTATGGCGGTTAAAAATAAAATGGCAGGGTTAGACGATGCATATCGTTCAACCCTATTGGAGTCTGGGATTAAAATGCGCTAGCCGTGGCATTTATCTATATCTGGTAATATAAAAGATAAGTGAAAAGGGCGGATCATAGATATTTATTCCCATTTTAATGAATAAATAATTTTGCATTTTTGAACTATCGTTCGGCTTTATATTGTTATTTTACCTGACAGGTAATTAATCGTATTTCATGTCACTATGCGTTAGCTAATGCAGTGTAGGTTTTTGTTTGTCCCACGTGGTTCCTTGCCAATTCGAAATTGTACCAGAAGCTTCACAGGTGTCACAATTCCACTCAATCAACCCAATCGCAATAGAAGTTGCTTCAATACAGCCATTACAAGACAATGCATCAGCTCTGGTATTACATTTTAAATCTACATTGATCAGTGGTTGCTCGATATTATCTGAAACTGATGAAACAATTTTAGACAGAAATTTGAACACTGTTTTTGCTTGTTTAGTCAGATCTGTAACATCACCTCGTTCATCAAGAAAAAGACTAAAATCTACTTTTAATGTCATACGATATTTAACCTTAAAGTGCTCGCCGACTTAATATTACCAAGCTGACAGCATTATGGATAGTTAACTCATTTATATTAAGCTGTGTATAGATAAATATGCTAGTGGGTTAAGTGACGGAGATATTAATGAAATCAGTCGGTGTCTGTTATTGAAAGGAATATTGTTGGCGTTAACCAAGTTGTATAGTTTATGATTTATACAACTTGGTTTATTAAAGTAAGTTAAAAATAAATTAGTTTTTAAACCTTCTTACTGAAAGTAGTGCAAGTCCTGCAAGTAAAAAGTAGAAAGAGCCACCACTAGATTTAGTCTTTATCACTTCAGCTGCTACATTAACAGTAACAGAAGCTGTGTTAGTTTTACCTTGATCATCAGTTACGGTAACACTAAAAACTAAGCTTTGATCTGAACCAACCTTTGGTGATACAAAAGTTACTGTATCGCTGTCAGCATTAGTTAGAGTAACTGTTTTTCCACTCGTTTGTGTCCAAGAATAACTCGCAATACTACCATCATTGTCAGTAGCTGTAGCCGTTAACGTAACGTTAGCAGCAGAGGCAACTGATTGTTCATCACCTGCTGAAACTGTTGGTGCTTCGTTAGCATCTCCGCCATCAGTACTACTTCCACCACAAGATGAGGCATAAAGGCTATCAACCCATTCAGGATGATCGATAAATGGGTTACGGTTTCCTTGATATTCATAGATGCTGTTGTTGCGGTTTGTTTCAACGGTATTAACAGGATCTTGTGAATGCCAATCAAATAAAGTACATAATTTACCTAATTCACCTTTACCATCACTTAATGTACTGGTCGATGTATCAATAGTATCAACTAAGATTAAATCAGGCATTGTACTTTCCGTACCCGCATCGTAACGTACATCCATATAAAACATCATACGGGCAACATCACCTTTGACTTCATCTCTAGGCTCCCAAGTGTTTTCTGTACTCATATTTTCAGGTGCTTCATCGTTTGGTGTTCCACCGATATCGAAATCACGATTTCCACGATCACTGTTCATTGAAACATCAGTAGGACGTAAGTGATGAATATCGGTATAACCTAACTGGCTAGTATCTGGAAAACCATGTGATTTTGCCCAAGTATGCTCACGATTCCAAAAGTCCTGATTACTTGAAGCTGAACCGCTACCATTGTCTGCTTTAGCAATAGAACGACCTGAATAAAGTAATATTATATTGTCAGCATTATCAGGATCTTCATCAGTATTCGTTAATGCAGTCCAAACTTCTGCATAGGTAAGTTGTTTATGGTTAGCGCTGATATCAGCAGTAATTGCAGCACGCAAAGCAGTAGCATCGGCTGCATTTGATTCAATATAATACGTTGCTTCAACATAAGCATTTCGGTCGGCAACCTTTACGAGATCAGGGCAGTTTGTACAAATTTCAGTCGTAGGCGTTGACACGTCACCGATAATTGTCCCTTCAGTAGGCAATGTTTGTGACCCGTCACAGGCAGCTTCACCAGAACAGCCTAAACCATCAGACGTATCTTTTGTGAAAGTTGCCCATTGAGTTGCTGGGTCAAAAGCATCATCAGTTATCGTATCACCTGTCGTTACTGAGACTAAACGTCGTAGCGTATGATCTTTAGTTGAAAAATCACCGTCTCCCCAGTTACTACCAGGGTCTGTGCCTAATTGTCCAAAACTATCAACAACACCGTCATTGTTTACAAGTAAAATCGCATCATCGCCATTAAAATAGGTTGCACTTGCATCTGGAATACCTTGAGGTGCTGCAAAGGTAAATTCATCTGTTGCAGCATCATTGTAAACAACAATACTTGAGCCAGGTACTAATAGACCTTGTAAGAATAGTTCATTTGGTTCATCTGTTTTACCATTTGCATAAAGTTGTAATTTATAACCTTCAACAGCTAAATCGACATCCCCTGTACCTAAGTTCGAAATTTCAATGGCTTTATTATTGCCACCACCTTCAATGTATTCTGTGATGACGACAATGCCTGAATTGTCTGAAGAATCACCTATCGCGGTTCCTTCAGTTGGCATTGGTTGTGTGCCATCACAGGCAGACTCACCAGTACAGCCTAAACCGTCAGAGGTATCTTTTGCGAAAGTTGCCCATTGAGTTGCTGGGTCAAATGCATCATCAGGTGTAGTATCACCTGTTGTAACAGATGTTAAACGTCGAAGAGTATGGTCTTTAGTGGAAAAATCGCCATCTCCCCAGTTACTACCAGGGTCTGTGCCTAATTGTCCAAAACTATCAACAATTCCATCTGCATTTGAAAGTAAAATGGCATCATCGCCATTAAAATATGTAGCACTGGCATCTGGAATACCCTGAGGAGCATCAAAGGTAAAATCATCTGTTGCTGCATCATTATAAACAACAATACTAGAGCCTGGTATTAATAGACCTTGTAGTAATATACCGTTGGTACTTTCGGTTTTACCATTTGAGTAAAGGTCTAGTTTATAACCACCAGCGGCTAAATCGACATCTACTGTTCCAAGGTTAGAAATTTCAATCGCTTTATTATTGCCACCACCTTCAACATATTCTGTGATCACGACATTAGCTTGACTCGAAAGTACACTAAGACCAAGTATTGCGGTTAACATTTGTATTTTCATAATTTTCCTTTAAGTTGTTTGCTCAATTATATTGAGTCTTTTAGTTAGTATTCCTAGGGTGTGTTAATTTGAATCCATTCAGAAAACAGATGTGTTGCTACATCTGAATTTGTTAGTTGTCGATTAAATGGTTTAGTGACAGTGCCTATTCCACGTTCAAGTAAATAGTTTGTTGCGTCCATATTGACGTTGAATGTTGCAATTTTGAGCTGAGGCTGGTTTTTAAAAAATCGTTCAGAAGCTGATATATTCGTTACTAAAACATTTAATAATAGAAATACAACTAACCTAGATAAACCAATTCCCATAAATTTAAATCTTATATAAGTCTTACTTTTATTGGCTGAGAGTTTCTGTAAATTCATATTTTCGTCACATTTACATGTGCTTATATTAGTTTGTTAATATGTCATGCGCCACACAATACTTGTCACATGTGTCAGGTTGCATTTAGAATGTAAAATAAACCTACCAAGTGGTCAAGTTTTATTTAATTGTATTTACCTATGACAAATAACTAAGAAATATAAATATATTTACTCAATGCCATTTATTGATTGACTGACATTTAGAAAATAATACTTGAGCTGAAACATTGAGGAATTACTACAGAGATACATTTTGCCTCACGCATCAATATTGTTTATCTAGTGTTTATCAACGATAGAGACTTACAAGCTTGAGGCACACCTTAGGTTAACTAAGCCAGATGTATTGATTTAGCGATGAACTCTTTAGTGAATACCCATGGCTTTTTGTCAGTATTAACTAATGATGTATACGTAAAATCAAATTCATTAATACTATTTTATTCACTCGTTAGCCCTAGGAGATATGAGCTTCTATCGAGTTGTTTTTATTGCATTCAATGCAGTATTAAATAGTTAATTCGAAAATATCCTATTGACCTAACTTGTTTCTTAGTTTAAATTAAAAACCTGACTATATAGTCAGGTTTTGATTGTGAATTATTATTTACAAATTATTCATCCTACTTATTTGGTCTTAGTCTCTAGTTTCATAAAAAATAATAAAGAAATAACAAGGAATAATATGGATACAAATATATTACGCAGCATCTTGGGAATTTTTGTTCTTTTAGGTATTGCATATTTAGCCTCATCAGATAGAAAAAATATCAATTGGCGTACAATTATCGGTGCTTTGGTATTACAAATTTCTCTGGGTGCTTTTGTATTGTATATGCCCGCAGGAAAAGACATTTTACTCAGCGTTGCAAATGGTGTGTCTAATGTTATTGGCTATGCCAATGATGGTATTAGTTTCATTTTTGGCGAACAAATAGGCGAAAAAAGCTTAGGATTTATGTTTGCCTTCCATGTTTTACCGGTGATCGTATTTTTCTCAGCGTTGATTGCAGTACTTTATTATATCGGTGTTATGGAGCTGGTGATTAAATTTATCGGTGGTGGTTTACAAAAACTTCTCAAGACTAGTCAAGCGGAATCTATGTCAGCAACGGCTAATATTTTTGTTGGTCAAACAGAAGCTCCCTTAGTCATAAAACCTTTTCTGCCAAAAATGACACGTTCTGAACTTTTTGCTGTAATGGTAGGGGGTTTAGCTTCGGTAGCTGGGTCTGTTGTTGCTGGTTACGCAGGTATTGGTATTGATTTGAAATACTTAATTGCTGCAAGCTTTATGGCTGCCCCCGGTGGTTTGCTAATGGCGAAAATGTTGGTACCAGAAACAGAACAACCTAATGACAATTTAGATGATATGAAATCCGAGGCTAAAGAGGCTGTTAATGTTATTGATGCTGCTGCAACTGGCGCATCTAATGGCATGATGCTCGCACTTAATGTTGGAGCCATGCTTTTAGCCTTTGTTGCTCTATTAGCGATGGTAAATGGTTTACTTGGAGGATTTGGTGAATTATTTGGTCTTCAAAACCTTAGTTTACAACTTATTTTAGGTTATATTTTTCAACCTATTGCCTACATTATTGGTATTCCTTGGCATGAAGCAAATATGGCCGGTAGCTTTTTAGGGCAAAAAATTGTAATCAATGAATTTGTTGCTTACCTAGATTTTATTACGGTTGCTGACCAATTGAGTGCTAGAACTCAAGGCATTATTACTTTTGCACTTTGTGGTTTTGCTAACCTTTCATCAGTCGCTATTTTATTGGGCGGTATGGGAAGTATGGCGCCTAGCCGTCGACCAGATATTGCGAAGTTAGGTATGAAAGCTGTATTAGCTGGAGCGATGGCTAACCTGATGAGTGCAACTATCGCAGGAATTTTCATCTAACTTTTCAACTATTTAATTAAACGAATCAACTTAAACTTTTTCACAGGAATTATAATGCAAGTACAATTTTCTCAACTTGAACAGTTAAAAACAATGACAACGGTTGTCGCGGATACGGGTGATATTGAAGCCATAGCACAGTTTTCACCTATGGACGCTACAACTAATCCGTCGTTATTATTAAAAGCTGCAGCTATTCCTGCTTATAAAAAATTATTGACAGCAGCTGTTAATTGGTCAAAAAGCCAGACAAATGATAAAAACCTACAAGCGAGTCTTGCTGGTGATAAATTATCAGTATTGATAGGTTTAGAAATTTTAAAAACGGTGCCGGGTCGAATTTCTACTGAAGTCGATGCACGTTTATCTTTTGATAAAGAAGCAAGTATCGTAAAAGCACGCCAACTTATTGCTATGTATAAAGAAGCAGGTATTGGCAAAGAACGTATTTTAATTAAAATGGCGTCAACATGGGAAGGTATTCAAGCTGCTAAACAACTTGAACAAGAGGGTATTCAATGTAATTTAACCTTACTGTTTAGTTTTGCCCAAGCAAAAGCGTGTGCTGAAGCTGAAGTGTATTTAATTTCTCCTTTTGTTGGTCGAATTCTTGACTGGCACAAAAATGATACAGGTCGTGATAGTTACTTATCACATGAAGACCCTGGTGTGATTTCGGTGACTGAAATATATAATTATTACAAACAACATAGCTATAAGACAGTTGTTATGGGCGCAAGTTTTCGCAATGTTGGTGAAATTGTTGCCCTCGCAGGTTGTGATAGATTAACCATCAGTCCGCCATTAATGGCTGAATTATCTGAAAGTCATGATCGGATAACACAACAATTAGTGCCAGCTACTCATATAAAAGACAAGCCTGCGGCATTAACTGAAACGCAGTTCCGTTGGGAAATGAATCAAGACGCCATGGCGACAGAAAAATTATCTGAAGGTATACGTAATTTTGCTATTGATCAGTGCAAGCTTGAAGTTCAACTTAGCCATTTATTTTAAGATAATTTAAGGATACCTTTTATGTTAATGGATAGTTTTAATGATAATTGGCGAGAACTTCAACAGCACTTAGGTGAAATAGAAAGTTGTCATTTACGTGATTTGTTTGCGAGTGAACCACAACGCGCTGAAAATTTTTCAGTGAGCGCTTGTGGCTTAAATCTGGACTATTCCAAAAATCGCATTACTTTAAAAACACGTGCGTTATTAATGGCATTAGCAGAGTCTGCACAGCTGTCTGAAAAGCGTGATGCAATGTTTTCTGGTGCACCGATTAACAATACCGAGAATAGAGCGGTATTACATACGGCTTTACGTCAACAAGGTAATGAACCTGTGTTCGTTGATGGCATTAATATTGTACCGCAAATTAAAGCTGTACGTATTAAGGTAGAAGCTGTTGTTAATAAAATACGCGACAAGCAGTGGTTTGGTTATAGTGGAAAATGTATAACTGACGTTTTAAATCTAGGTATTGGAGGTTCCTTTTTGGGCCCCAAGATAGTCACAACTTCATTGAAACCCTATGTGCAAGGTGGGCCAAAACAACATTTTGTCGCCAACATTGATGGTAACCATTTGAATGATGTACTCAGTCATTTAGATCCAGAAACGACTTTAGTACTGATTGCTTCAAAGTCTTTTAATACGCAAGAAACACTCACCAATGCTGAATCAACTCGTCAATGGTTTTATGACTATGGTGTAACGTTTAATCAATTGAATCAACACTTTATTGCCATTTCATCGAATGTAACGAAAGCCGTTGAGTTTGGTATAAGTGGAGATAATGTTTTCCCCATGTGGGATTGGGTTGGCGGTAGATATTCTTTATGGTCAGCAATCGGTATGCCTATTGCCATGGCTATTAGTAATGAAGGTTTTGAAGCATTACTTAAAGGTGCAGCTGATCTCGATAAGCATTTCAAAGAGACCCCTCTTGAGCAAAACTTACCCGTATTAATGGGCATGCTGGGTGTGTGGAATCATAATTTTTTTGGTTGTCAAACCCACGCTTTATTACCTTACAGCCATTACTTACGTGGATTTCCGGCTTACGTACAGCAAATGGATATGGAGTCTAATGGCAAGAGTTGTCAGCTTAATAATGAAATTGTCAGCAGTACAACGGGCCCGGTAATTTGGGGAGCTGAAGGCACTAATGGTCAACATGCTTTTCATCAATTATTACACCAAGGTACTTCAGTTGTTCCTGTTGATTTTATTCAGCCATTAATTGCTGATCATGATATGAGTGGACACCAAGATATGTTGGTGGCGAATTGTTTTGCACAAAGTAAAACCCTGATGCAAGGAAAGACACATCAACAAGCTTTTGACGAACTTGTCAATTCTGGTATGGATGAAGGGTTAGCTAAAGTTATTGCTAAACATAAGGAAATGCCCGGCAATCGACCTTCAAACACGTTGACCTTTAACAGATTAACACCTTACCAACTAGGGACATTAATCGCTTTATACGAACATAAAGTTTTTGTACAAGGGGTTATTTGGAATCTAAATTCTTTTGATCAGTGGGGTGTTGAACTCGGTAAAATATTAGGAGACGATATATTGTCACGCATCGTGCAACCTGATAATTCAGAGCTTTCTGATAGTTCTACTGAGTTACTTCTTGCCCAGTATCGCCATGCTAATCTGTAAATAGCCTTTAATTAATACAAATAAGTTCATCTTACTCATCCGAATAATATTATTCGGATTTTTTGTCCTGAGATAAAAATTTAACAAAAGATTAATTTTGGCGCTATGTTATGGAATATCGCTTAAGTTAATTAATGTCCATTATTTTTAATCATTCTATTTTAGTCAATGTATTTTAATCAATGTAAATAACGATTTCACATTAATAGTTAGTTTCTAAAATAGAGGCAGACATCACCGAAACCAGTTGTCGCATTTGAGCAATGGCGTGCGTATAACCATCTTCATTTAATAACAACTCGAAGAAAAAAGGTTGTTGAACTCTATATTGTTGCTGATTATTTTCTCTCCAGAATACGCCAGATAAAATTACCTTTGAAGCGGTGCTCGGATGAAAATAATCAACTCGAACAACTAATTTTTTAACATTGTCATCCTTAAGCTGAAATTCGTCAGTAACAAATTGAATATGCTTATTATTCAAATTCAACTCATTAATCAATGCTTTAGTAAAACCTGATTGTAGCGGTTCGGCCCACATATCAAAACGTGCATAATGTAATTGATGCGTATTAAGTTGCATGACTAGATGAGGTTGATGTAAATAAGCAGGAAGCTCCCGTACTTCTACAACAACTGTTTTGTTAATATTTAACGATTTTTTAGCGATGTATTCACTATTAAGTAGATAGTAATTTGTTTCCAAGGGGATGTCAGAATTTGAGCTACAACTCGAGAGTGACATAATCAACGTTGATAGAGCGATAATCGACAAATGCCTGATTAAATTAGGGAAGCGTGTTTTCATTGAATATTTCCTACCTTATTATTAGGATTATGCTTTTTGGGTTCAATCGCGTCAGCTTTACCTGATTCAAATATTAAGCCATTTGGTTGATGTTTCAATTGATTAAGAAGTGGCTGTAACTCGTTCATTACTTTAGTTAATGCAGATAGGGTCTGACGAAGATCTTCATAGCCTTTAGAACCTGAGGAGAGATCTTTACTCAATTTTGTATAACTTTGCAGTGTAGTTTTAAGTTCCTGACTCAATTGCTGTTGATTTACGTCATCAAGCACCTTTGATAAATTATCACTCACGCTTTGAAATGATTTTGCTGTTTGGGTGAATTCAGTGATCAGTTTGTTAGTATTTCCAGACATTTCCTCTAATGGCAGCGCATTAAGATTATCGATAAACTGAGTAGCTTTCGCGGTAATTTGGGAAAACTCATCATCAACACTTGGAATGATAGTATATTCATCATATTGGCTACTTTCAAAATCTGTTATTTTTATATTTTTATCTTCAGTACTCAAATTAGGATAGTGCTGAAAATCAATAAATAAACTCCCTGTTAGTAAACTACCCGTTTTCAAGCTAGCTCTTAACCCGTCTTTGATCCATAACTCATGTTGCTCTTCCATCATCCTTACACCTATTTCATTATCGGGTAAGCCAACTCTTCCGGGTTGTAAGCTGATTAAAATTGGGATTTTTATGTCTTCGTCAAAAGGTTGAGTCCTATTATTATTTCTTTTTGCTAATAGATTAACCGATTTAACATGGCCCAATAATACACCACGGTATTCGACAGGCGCACCAACGTTCAAACCACGTATTGTGTTACTAACCAAAACTACATATTCAATAGAGTTCTTATAACGTTCATCATCAGCCGCTTTATAATTTGCGTAGATATCAAAGTCTGTTCGCTCGGTTATTTCTTCACCATTTTCCATACCTTTGGGTACATCAAAGGTAACACCATTGGTTAGCATTGTTTCTATGTTACCGGTTTGAATTGATAAGCCATCGGCAGTTAAATCCATGCGCATACCACTAACATCCCAAAACTTGGTATTGGTGGTAACTAATTGATGGTAAGGCGCTTTAATGAATGCATTGTAATAAACGATACGTTCTTCAAAGTTAAAATAAATGTGTTCAAACTGACCAACTGTCAAGCCTTTGTAAATAATGGGGTCGCCTTTTGAATAAGCAAATTGATCGTTACTGTTTAATGTTAAATGTAAGCCAGGTGTTCCGGGAGGTGTTACAGGTGGATCTTTTAGTGCTATAAACTCTAACGCTAATTCATCCGTTTCCTCTTCATAAATAGAAGCCGGTGAAAACTCAATATACACACCTGATATTAAGGTACTTAAACCCGATATGCCGGTATGGGATATTTGTGGTGATACGAGCCAAAAGTCGCTATTTTTATTGAGTAATTTCTCTGCATTTTTTGCCATTCTTACCGTCACAATAACGCCATCAGCATTTTCATTAAGTACGATGTTTTTCACTTCACCAATATCAACATTAAAGGTTTTTATTTTAGTTTTACCTATCTCCATGCCTTCAGCAGAGTCGAATGCTATGGTAATAAGGGGCCCTTCGTTACTCCACTGATAATAAACCATCCAAGCACCAATTAACAAAGCGATAAAAGGTACAAACCAAATCATAGATATCGATTTTATTTGCTCAATTTTTGCTGGGCTAACTTTGCTAATTTCGTTAGATATATCGGTAGATTCGTTATTTGTCATTATTCTCTTCACTATAAAAATTGTTTTCGGTTTGCCAAATAAATTGCGGCTCAAAACTCATCGCCGCAAGCATAGTAGTGATCACGACACCAGAAAAAGCTAAGGCTGCGCCGCCTGGATAAATGCTCATAGTATTACCTAATTGAATAAGCGTAACCAGAATAATGACTACATAAACATCTACCATCGACCATCGACCGACAAACTCAGCAAATCGATAAAGTTTAATCCGCTCTTTAGAAAAACGACTATGTTGGTGATGAACGCTATAATTTAACCATGCTAAAATCAACATCTTTGCCATTGGCACAGCAACACTAGCTATAAATATAACAGCAGCAATAGGATAGGAACCCATTTTCCATAATAATATTACGCCTCCTAAAATAGTACTCGGTTCATCTTGCCCTAAAAAACGTGTATTCATAATGGGCAGAAGATTAGCTGGAATATAAAAGACGATAGACGTTATCAATAATGCCCAAGTTTTTTGAATACTTATTTTCTTTTTTATCATTAGGTTTAAATGATTTTGTCGCGTTGCGGTATTAGAGACTGAGGAATGTATTTGATTTTCTTCTTCAGATTTTTTCAATTCGCTTGAATTCAATAGTTGTTGTAGTTGATGTTTGTCCATATGCAATACTGCAGCCGTCATCGCTAAAGAAAACAAAATGTAAGCATAAAATGACGGACCAAGACTAATATCAGCCAATGAAATAATTTTTATTAAGCTGACTAAAACACCAACTACAAATATCTCCACCATGCTCCAAGGCAATAATTTATAGATGAGCTTTAAAATATATTGGCCACCTCGAGGATAGATACCTTTTCGTAAAGGCATGATTATATAAATTAGTGAAAATAATATGAGCACAGGAATAATGAATATCGTTAGCACTTCAAGTAGTGCCAAAACATGATAATCGTTTTCGTTTAAGATGGTTAAACTGGTAAGAATATCAATCTTTCGCTCAATACCATTAGACTGGAAGGCTAAAAATTCAAAAGGTAATGAGAGTAATAGGAATAAAATAGCAGTTATCGAGTAGGCAACTATTCTATCGAGGGCATTATGATGTTTAGTTGTTAACACCAGTCCACAACGAGGGCAAAGGGCTTTATGACGTTCAATTAATTGTGAAATATCTACCGATAAAGCACACTCATGACATTCTACAATGCTATTAGATTGGTCGTCCAAAGTGTACTCGATCGTTATATAAGAATATAAACTATACAAAATAAGATATTAGATAGATAGTGACGATGAGTAATACATTTTTTAGCTTTTACGTCCGGTTAAACAAGTCTTATTTTAAACCTGTTTAACCGGGCATAAATTAACAAAGTTCAAAATCGTTTAAAATTTCAATTCGGTTAAAAAAGACTGGCCATAATCCATTGCCTCTAATGTAAATAAACTTGCTAATGTTTGACCTAGGTCTGCAAAGGTATTGCGTTGCCCTAGGTTAATAGATTCAATACGATTGTGATAGGCGAGTACGGGTACAAACTCACGCGTATGGTCGTTACCTGGCCAAGTAGGATCACAACCATGATCTGCGGTTAATAATAATAAATCATCATCATTCATTTGGTTTAAAAATTCAGCTAAACGAACATCGAAATATTCTAAGGCTTCACCAAAGCCGACAGGATCACGTCGATGACCAAAGTCTTGATCAAAATTAACTAAATTAGTAAAAATAATACTGTTGTCTGGTGCCGTCTCAATATGCGCTAACGTTGAGTCTAATAACGCTGGAATACCCGTGGCTTTAGTTTTAATACTAATACCTTGATGAGCAAAAATATCCGCAATTTTACCGACACTGATCACAGTACCACCGGCGTTTGTTAATTTTTCTAATACTGTTGTTGCTGGTGGCAGTACTGAATAATCTCTGCGATTACCGGTTCGCTCAAAATCAGCTGAGCTTTCACCAATAAAAGGACGAGCGATAACGCGGCCAATATTCATCGGATCGAGTATTTCACGTACTTGTTCACAGTATTTATATAAATTTTCTAAGCCAAAATGTTCTTCATGAGCAGCCACCTGAAAAACACTATCGCCAGAGGTGTAACAAATAGGACTGCCTGTTTTTATATGTTGCTCACCTAAATCAGCAATAATGTTCGTACCAGAGGCATGGCAATTACCTAACATGTCGCTATAACCGGTGACTTGATTTATTTGGGCGATTAACTCAGGTGAAAAACTGTTTTGCTTGTCAGAAAAGTAAGTCCAGTCAAATAAAACAGGTACCCCCGCCATTTCCCAATGACCACTAGGTGTATCTTTGCCGGTACTAATTTCAGCGGCATAACCATAGGCACCATTCGTTAGCGTTTCAGGTTCAACAGCAAGGGTTCTATTTGAAGCTTGTTGGCAAGCTTTGACTAAACCTAATTTACTTAGGTTAGGAAGTTTTAATGGTCGGTTTTTACTTTGCTGAAATTTTTCAGCTAAATTAGCAAAGGTATTGGCATTAACGTCACCAAAGGCTTCGGCATCAGGTGCATGACCTAAGCCAAAACCGTCAATAACTAAGATAATCGCTCTAGGCATGATTTTTCTCTTTGTTGTAATTTACTTGAATGGAAATGGGCATAAAATTAAGGCGACAATAAAGCCGCCTTAATCCAATATTTGTCTTTGAACTGATCTTAGAAAATCTACTTAATAAGTTGGTGAATTACGGGCTCAACAGTCACTTGTGTCGCAGATATTTCAACGGCTGTTAAGTATTGTTCAATAGCGAGTGTGGCTTGAGTTTCATCTTTTGCATGTACGGTTGCAATAATGTCTCCTTTAGACACTTGTGTACCTTTAGGTTTAATGTCACTAAAACCAACACTATAATCTAGGCTTTGGTTGTGATCGACACGACCACCACCCATTTGCACTAATGCCATGCCAATGGCACGCGTGTCCATGGTGCCAATAAAGCCCGCTTTTGCTGCCGTAATGGGTTTAATTAAATTAGCTTTAGGAAGAATGTTTTCACTGTTTGTTAATAAATCAGCCGGACCACCCATAGCGGTAATCATCTTACTGAATATTTCTGCCGCTTTTCCTGATGCTAATGCGCTTTCGGCTAAATCTGTGGCTTGCCCAATATCATTGGCGATTTTACTGATTAATAACATACGTGCAGCAAGTGCTATTGTTATTTCATGTAATCTTGGCTCACGGTATTTTCCCGTTAAGTAGTCGATAGTTTCTTGTATTTCTAGTGCGTTACCTACCGTTGTACCTAATGGTTGGTTCATGTCGGTAATTAATGCTTGTGTTGGTGTGCCTGCACCATTAGCAACGGACACGATTGAGTGGGCTAATGCTTGAGCTGATTCAATATCAGCCATCATGGCACCATTACCTACTTTTACATCCATCACTAAAGATTCAAGACCGGCCGCTAATTTTTTAGATAAAATAGACGCAGTGATCAGTGGAATAGATTCAACGGTGCTGGTTACATCACGGATAGAATAAAGGCGTTTGTCAGCAGGGGCTAAATCTTTGGTCTGTGAAATAATGGCCGTACCTTGCTCTTTAACCGTCGCTTGAAACTCAGGCAGGCTAGGGCGGACATTAAAGCCGGGAATGGCTTCTAGCTTATCAACCGTGCCACCGGTGTGACCTAAACCTTGACCTGCAATCATAGGGACATTAGCACCACAAGCAGCAACTATTGGCGCCAACATTAAACTCACTTTATCGCCAACGCCACCGGTTGAATGTTTATCAACGATAGGTTTATCTAACTTATTTTGCCAGTCAACAACAGTGCCAGAGTCTCGCATAGCCATGGTTAGGTTAACCACTTCATCCGTTGTCATACCGTTTAACCAAATAGCCATCGCCATAGAGCCAACTTGGGCATCAGTGAAGTCGCCTGTTTTAAGGCCATCAACAAAGCTTTGAATTTCATCCATTGTTAAAACTTGTTTGTTGCGCTTTTGACGAATAATATTTTGAGGTAAATGCATAGTGAGTCTCTAAGTTAATAATTGTGGTGTAAAAGCATCGGGAAGCAATTCTGCAACTGTCCATACTTTCAAATGGTCTAAGTGATTAGCGGATGCTACTAAGGCATCTTGGCTAAGAAATTCAGCAATTACTTGTCTGCAGGCACCACAAGGAGGCGTTAATTTCTCTTGCTGAGTGTAAACAAGTAAAGCTTTTAGATTGGTAGATTTTTGGTTAACAGCAAAAGAGATGAAGTTACGTTCTGCGCAAACCGTTAAACCGTATGAAGCATTTTCAACATTACACCCGGTATAAGTATTATTGTCGCTATCGATTGCAGCTGCACCAACATGAAAATTACTATAGGGCGCATAAGCATTTGATGCGGCTTTTTTTGCTTGAGTGATGAGTGGTAACCAATCGTTTAGGTTTGTCATGTTTTTATTTAGTTTCATGCTTGTTCCATAACTTAATTTGATACAGATTTAATAAGCACATATTGTATTTACTTGACTCTTGTGTCAAGATTTAATCCTAATTATTTGACCAACTGGTCAAGAATTGTATTGTTGAATCTAATTTTTTACTAGAAAGAGTGTTGTTATGTCCCTGTTAGAAGTCTTTGGTTATGTTGCTAGTGTCCTAATTGCCTTGTCGTTAATGATGTCTAATATTAAACAATTGCGTTGGATAAATTTATTTGGTGCTGCCGCGTTTAGTATTTATGGATATTTTATTGATGCTTACCCCGTGTTTATCTTAAACGGTTGGATAGCTTTAGTAGATATTTACTATCTGATCCGTATTTATCAGCAAAAAGATCAATTTGATTTAGTTAAATTAAGGTCAGTGGAATCACCTTTGTTTAACTTGTTGAAACAAAGTTACGGTAAAGATATTATTCAATTACATAAAGGTTTTGAATGGGTTCAACTTGATGATGCGGTAGTATTCCTATTATTTAGGAACATGAAGCCTGTCGGGTTTTTCGCCTATAAAGAATTGAGCAATACAGGTAGAGTAGAAGTGTTACTTGATTATATAATTCCTGAAGATCGAGACTTCAAAGCAGCAAAATTTATGTTTGCGAGTAAAGACAATCAACTCAAGCTCGAAGGCATTAAGCACTTAGTTGTAAAACCTTATAGTAAAGACCATGAACTTTATCTAAGCCGAGTTGGTTTTACTAAACAGGCGAATGGTTTTGAATTGGTCTTATCTTGATCATATCAATATTTTTTGATTCATCAGCCTAGCATGTATTTATCAAAAACATCCATTCCTGTCATGGCAATCCACGGCAGTAAAGATAAGCAAATGAGAGCATCCACTAATTTACTTGCTATACAAGCAGCTTTACCACCGTCAGCAAAGCATTTAGTGATAGAAATAGAAGGTGTAAATCATTTATTTCAAACAGCCAATACAGGTTTAATGTCCGAGTATTCTAAAATAACAGAAACGATTGCTCCGCAAGTGTTAAATAAAATAACACGTTGGATTTTAGATGTGGCGATTGAATAATCTGTAGGGACAACGATTAAGAAGAGGACACTATATTCAAAAGTTATTTGAGTCTAGTGTCCTTCATATCGTTTACCTACAGTAAATGAATTATAACGTTTGTTTGCAGACCCTTTAAAAACTTTAGCATAATGAGCAATATTGTTATTGGTTAGTGGACGAGATGTAATTAAATTGCATTGATGCTGGAGCAAATGAATATGATTTTATTTCTCGTTATTTTCACCTGTAAATGGTGTGGATGAAGACCCTGAAACAGGTGCTATTCAATGTGGTTTGGCTTCGTATTGGCGAGACGAATTGAATAAACCTGAATTAGTTGCTTATCAAGCCTTTAAACGCGGAGTAAAATTAATCTGCCGCATTCAAGGCAATAAGGTGTATATTTCAGGTCAGGTTGTGTAATACCTTAAAGATAAAATCTTGTTTAGTGTTATGGATTATTACTAATCAATGTAATAGTGCATCACACTTTCATTAAATCTCTATACCCTCACATTTATGTCAAACTACTGTTAACTAGAAAGTTAGACTTTAGTAAAATTCAGGAGAAATAACATGTTAAAGCGTCCGATAAATCTACTTAATAAATTTTCTAAGTTTTCTGATCATTGGTCACCGAAAGTTGTTGCAGAAATGAATGACTATCAATTTAAACTGGCTAAGATCCAAAATGAATTTACCTGGCATTCCCACTTAGAAACTGATGAAGTTTTTCTTGTTATAGAAGGTTCAATGACTATCGAATTTAGAGATGGCAAAGTTGATCTTTCTGCAGGTGAAATGTATGTTGTTCCAAAAGGGGTAGAACACAAACCTTTTGCAAAAGATGAATGCAAAATAATGTTTATTGAGCCAAGAGGAGTGGTTAACACCGGTGATTCTGATGGCGAGCTTACCGCTAAGAATGATGTTTGGGTATAAGTTTTGTCTATTATGAACTCAGTAATATTTGACAGCAAAGGAAATTAAATTGTATCAGTTATATTATTATCCACTTAATGCCAGTATGGCTCCACATTTTATGCTGGAAGCATTAAATATTGATTTCGAATTAATATTGGTAGACCGAAAAGCAAACGCTCAAAAATCTACTGAATACTTAGCGTTAAATCCTTCAGGGAGAATCCCCACGTTAATTGATGGAGAGCTCGTTCTATTTGAAAGCCCCGCTATTTGTATTCACCTTGCGGAATCAAATCCATCAGCAAATTTCATCCCTAGTATTGGCTCTAAGCACAGGGCAAAATTTTTTCAATGGATGATGTATTTAACCAATACCGTTCAAGCTGAATTAATGCTTTATTTCTATCCTGAAAAGCATACCAGTTGTTTGAATATAGCGACTGATATTGCTGATACTCAAGAAGAAAGAATTACAGATATGTTTGCTTTATTAAATGATGAATTAAGCAATAAGGCGTTTTTAGTCGATAACATGATCACAGCATGTGATTTTTTCTTGTTTATGTTAGCCATTTGGGCTGATGAATTTAAAAAGCCACCTCTGGCATTTAATTACTTATCAAAGTACCTACGTAACCTAGCAAAACATGATGCAATTATTACCGTATGCAAAAAGGAGAAATTTAGTTTAGTAAATTATCAATAATTTTCAGTGATGTATCAATAAACGACTTTGATTACATTACTTTACTTATTGTGAAGGAATATTTCTTCAACACTAAAGAACACAGTTCACCCAATTGCATGAAAATAAAATAAAGTCAAAGGAGCTGATATTTGTAAAAGCTCCACACCATTTCCTTCAACAAAAATATCTACCTCCAATAACGTTTGATTTTTATAAATATAATGCCCGTTTTTTAATCAAAACACTTACATATCCAGTTATATATTAATCCGTTGGTGTAACACGCAAGATATTACTGTAAATTAGGTTATTGCTTTCACTTAATACGAACTCCTATGACACCAATTCGCTTGACCCAATACTCACACGGCGCAGGCTGTGGCTGTAAAATTTCTCCTTCTGTTCTAGATGTTATGCTTAAATCATCACTCGTGTTGCCAGAAAATAACGCTCTTTTAGTGGGGAATAGCACAAAAGATGATGCGGCTGTTTTTGACATTGGTAATGAGCAAGCGGTGATTTCAACGACTGACTTCTTTATGCCCATTGTTGATGACCCGACAGACTTCGGTAAAATTGCTGCATGTAATGCTATCAGCGATGTCTATGCTATGGGTGGAAAGCCTTTAATGGCAATCGCTATACTAGGCTGGCCAGTGAATATATTAGCGCCAGAAGTTGCACAACAAGTACTTGATGGCGCTAGAGCAATCTGCGCTGAAGCAGGAATACCTTTAGCGGGTGGACATTCTATAGATTCACCTGAACCTATATTCGGTTTAGCCGTTACAGGATTAATTAATAATGCACAAATTAAGCGGAATAACACCGCAGGTGTTGGCGATCTTTTGTATTTAACAAAACCGTTAGGCATTGGTATTTTAACTACGGCAGAGAAACAGGGGAAATTATTAGCTGAACACGCTCATATAGCGCCTGACGTTATGAAAACCCTAAATGTTATAGGACAAAAATTTGCGGCCCTTGAATCGGTCACAGCGATGACTGACGTAACAGGCTTTGCCCTTTTAGGACACCTTTTAGAAATGTGCCAGGGCAGTGAAGTATCTGCTGTTATAGATTTCAACAAAGTGCCATGTCTTGATTTCGTTAATGATTATATTGACCAAGGGTGTATACCCGGTGGTTGTGATCGTAATTTCAGTAGTTATGGCGCTGACGTTGGCCCTTTAAACGCGAAACAAAAAACACTTTTATGTGATCCTCAAACAAGTGGCGGCTTACTGGTAGCCGTTAAACCTGAAGGTAAAGAAGCCTTTGAAACCCTTTGCCAAGAGAATGGCCTTAACCTACAACCTATTGGTGAATTGGTTACGACAACTTCACCCACTGTGAGTTTGCTGTAATGACCACTACTGACGTCAATACTTCAGGAACAGGGCGAAGCGATAGCGATGACTTTCGCGCTATTATTCGCAATAAAACGCCTTTAATGGATGTTCGTGCACCTGTTGAATTCGAGAAGGGTGCTTTTAATCAGTCGATTAATTATCCTCTTATGAATAATGATGAACGAGCTGAAGTGGGAGTTTGTTATAAAGATAATGGACAAGAGGCTGCTATTCTCTTAGGAAACTCCCTTGTCTCAGGACAAAGTAAAGCGAGTCGACTTGAGCAATGGCAAGAATTTGCAACGGCAAACCCAAACGGTTATTTATATTGTTTCCGTGGCGGTTTACGTTCACAAACCGTGCAGCGTTGGTTAAAAGAATCTGGCGTTAATTACCCACTGATTAATGGCGGGTATAAAGCACTTCGTCAGTTCCTCATGAATGAACTCGAACAATTAGCATTGCATCCCTTAATTATTATCGCGGGTAATACCGGCAGTGGTAAAACACCCTTTCTAGCGCACTGTGATAATAGTTTAGATTTGGAAGGTGCTGCAGGGCACCGAGGTTCGAGTTTTGGTAGCTTTGTTACCGCTCAATCAAGTCAAATAAACTTTGAAAATAAGCTCGCTGAACAATATATCGCGGGTAACTTTTCTTTAGCTCAAACATTGATCTTAGAAGATGAAGGCAGATTAATTGGCAGCGTTCATTTACCTGAAAGTTTACGCCAAGCAATGTCATTAGCCCCAGTAGTAGTAATAGAAGAAAGTTTAGACTATCGACTAGAGCAGATATATCAAGAATACATTATAAAAATGACAGCCCAATACGAAGCGAGTTACGGAATAGAACAAGGTTTTATTGGTTTTAGTCAGTATTTAGAACACGGATTATTTAAAGTGAGAAAACGCCTTGGTACGGAACGTTATGCCCAATTAAAAAAAATACAAAGTGATGCTTTAGCCCAACAACAAAAAGGTCAACTTCACCATCATCTAGATTGGTTAAAACCGTTACTCGGCGAATATTATGATCCTATGTATCAATATCAATTAGGCCAGAAGTCAGAAAGAATTATATTTCGTGGGAATAATGCAGAGTGTTTAGCTTTTATTCAAGAAAAATAAATGAGTTACAGATACCTGTATTCGTATGTAATAACTAGTAGATTCAGCCATATAGAAGTAACGCGTAACTTGTAGGTTCGCATTTTGTAACAATTTTAAGTGTTTTGGTGTTGCTCAAAAGAACTTTATTGTAAAAGTATCCACGGACTACCAGATGAAGAGAGCAATTTTGTAGAAAATACAGTATCCTAAAGCTAGAATTTTAAGTTGTGTAGAGGAAATACAAGTGGCTAAGCAAAATTACTCTTTCGAGAAACGTCAGAAAGAAATAGCTAAAAAGAAAAAGAAAGAAGAGAAACGCTTGAAAAAAGCAAGTGCAAGCGAGAATCCGGAACAGGACGTCCAAACTACCCAGGAAAGTGACGATAGCCAGGAAGCTATCGACAACACATAACAGCCTAGTTAATGATAGAAAAACAGTTCGTTGTTTTTCTATCATATTTACCTCATCCTATATTCCCCTTTATTGGCAGTTCTGAGTATTCAATCATGAAGATGTTGTATTCCAACGAAAATATGTTTTTGGTTAACAATGTAAAAAATATCATTGAATCAAATGATATCAGCACATTTATAAAAAATGAGTTTGCACAGGGTGCAATTGGAGAGGTTTCAGCGATAGATTCTTGGCCTGAACTTTGGGTTCACGACGATACAGATTTTGAACAAGCTGTGGAAATTTTAGAACGCTCACAGAAAAATATAAAAGGAGAAGACTGGGCATGTAAAAATTGTTCAGAAACAAATGATCCTTCTTTTGAAATCTGTTGGAATTGCCAAAAAGTTCACACTTAAATCGTCATTGAACAGATATTTTCTACTTGTGTTGTTTTATGATTTTAAGTGTTTTTAAAACTAAATATTATTTACGTACTTTTTTCACGCAAAAATTATATCTTAGTTACTCAAATCATCTGTTTTTGTTCGCTATCTTCGTATAGAATCCGACACCTAACTTTACTTATATACTATTTTAAAGCAGTAAATATACTCCCTATAACTTCTTATCCCTTTCTAAAATGACATAAAACTAATGACTAATATAACGATAGCAACCCACAACGGTAATTTTCATGCAGATGATGTTTTCAGTATCGCTGCACTTAAGCATATTTTCCCTGCTTTTAATCTTATACGCACACGTAAGTTAGAGCTTATCGCCAATGCCGATATTGTTATCGATGTGGGAGGTGAGTACGATGCTGATACTGGCCGTTTTGACCATCATCAACGTGGTGGTGCAGGGCAACGGGAAAATGGTATTCCTTATTCATCTTTTGGCTTGGTTTGGCAGAAATATGGTTTAGAAATATGTCAGGGTAACCAAGAAGTTGCAAACTCTGTTGATGCTAGTTTAGTTTCAACCATTGATGCAATTGATTGTGGTCATGTCGAAGGAATATATAAAGGTATTAGCCTTAGCCAAACTATTTCAATGTTTAACCCGACATGGCAAGAAGACAGTAACTTTGATGATTGTTTTGATGAAGCCGTTAATTTTGCATCACGTTTATTAACTCGATTTATCGCTTCTGCTAGCGGAGGCATCAATGCCAAAGATATTGTGGCTAAAGCAATCGATAATGCTGAAGACCCAAGATTAGTGGTCTTAGAAAAATATACTCCGTGGAAAAAGACAGTTCACGCACTTTCTTCAGATGCTTTATATATGATTTATCCCTCTCAATCTGGCCAATGGATAATTCAAACTGTGCCTGTTGAGCCCGGTTCATTCGAAGACAGAAAGCCGTTACCTAAAGCGTGGGCTGGTTTATCTGATGATGTGTTCAAAGCAGAAATTGGTATTGCAGATGCAAAGTTTTGCCATAACGGTTTATTTATCGCGGGTGCAGAGTCATTTGAAAGTATAATGAAAATGGCATCCATTGCCCTACAAGAAGAGTAAAACACTTCACTGTTCGGTGATGTTTAATCAATCAAAGTTACACTCCAATCTAGGAGTGCTTTGATTTTTTACATCAACTTTATCGTTAGAGATTAATCGAGAATATATTGAACCAGAGAATAATTGCAGTCGTCGATTACGACCCTAGTTGGGTTACTGAGTTTGAAAATGAAAAAAAGTTGTTGGCGAAGGCTATAGGTAAAAATGCAGTAATGATTGAACATATTGGTAGCACTGCGGTAAAAGGACTACCCAGTAAACCGGTAATTGATATTTTAGTTGAGGTAACAAGTATCTTTGACTTAGATATCTCAAGCAATAAAATACAAGCGCTTGGGTATATTGTAAAAGGTGAAAATGGTATCGCTGGCAGGCGTTACTTTCAAAAAGGCGGAAATCAACGTAGTCACCATATTCATGCATTTACAACGGGTGACTTAAATTTAATCCGTCACCGGGCTTTCAAGGAATATTTAATCGCTCACCCCATGATTGCAACTGAATATGGTGAAATTAAAAAATCTTCAGTATTAATTTGTGAGAATAATATTAATACTTATATGGAACTTAAAAATAAATTTATTCAAAAATATGAAAAATTAGCCGTTGCTTGGTTTAATTCATAGTTGGCAGCAACGAACTTAAGAATAATATAAGTACTAAAAATTAGTTCGAATAATATCACTTGTGCTACTGGTTAGTTTAGAGGTCGCTAATTTATCACCGGCAACTGAAAAACGTCTTATTTGTGACGAACCCGTTCTAATTTTTTCAATGCCTAATCGCTCACTGTATTTTAATATTGTCTTCTTTTCTTGGCCAGCAACACAATAAATCACATTCCCTTTTAATTGCACGCTTAACGCCATTCTTGAAATAGGATACGCACAACGAAGCTCTGCTGACACTAACCTATGATCCAAATAAATAGCCATGGACTGATCTATAAATAATCGTCCCTTCGGACTAGCTACAGCAAATGCCCAGTGCTGCTCAAGAGACTTATTAATATTGGTTTTTATATTCTGCTGATATAACTGCCATCGACCTTCTTGATAAAGACTATAGCCAATTTCATCGTTTGCTAACCAACCGGCAGCATAAGTGGGCAATGATGGATTTATCATGGTTACAACAGACAGTGATTGGCTATCAAAAACGATAATGCCACTGTCTGTGTTAGCTAAAACATAACGATTATCAAAAGACCATTGTAAACTATAAAAGGTTCTTCCTTTGTCAGGTGGTTCTATTGAACGGAGTTTCTTGCTTACTAAATCAACGATCCAAATCTTGCTGTAGCCCGTTCGTTTCGAAATAAAGGCGAGTTCAGATCCATCTCGACTCAATTGTGGTAAATAGTCCATTACCGAAGAATTATAACTTTGGTCAATGGAATTATTAATTTCGATATCCCGATTGTTCATAAACGAAGTAAACAAATAGTCTTTGCCATTGTCTATGGTTCTTACTTGGCTGATCCTATTGCTGTCAGCAACTAAGGTCTGTGCTTTGCGCTTATCAAAATAACTTATCATTAGCCGATAAGACGGATGTTGAGCTGGATGAACCATGCCGTCCGCTTGATGATTCCAAACAGCAGAGGTTATAGCATAATCAAAAGGTATTAATGTCGCGAAAGTATTATTGTCGATATCTAACTCGTACACCGTTGTTTTTCCGGGATTCTGATCACTTAGCAATAACAACCTGCCACTTTTCTCATGGCGTTGTATAAGATGATTTCCTTTACCTAATGCAACCGGTTGAGATAAACGCCTTTTATTGTTTTGTTTAAGGTCCAATTCGTAAGCATAATAAGGTGTTAAAGGGGTTTTACTTTCAACAAAGTACAATTTTTGTTGTAGTTGATCATAGGAAAAACTTGTGAAACTGTCACCAGTACACTCATAAATCACCTCAGGTTTATTCGCTACTCCATCAATAAAAGTAACACGATGGAACTGACATAGTCCTGTGCCGTGGAATAAATAAATAATTTCGTTATCATCTTCCGACCAGTGCGCATTATACGCATCGCCACCATCCATACTTATCTTATAAGGATTTTGCTCATTAGGGTCGACAACATATATAGCGACTTCTTTATCTTTACGGGTCGAATAAGCCAGCAACTTATTATTATGTGACATGCTAGCCCCAAATTGATTCTCAGCAAGTCGAATTATCGGGGATATTATGGGTAATATTATCGGCTTTGCTACAACGTCTTCATGATGAGTTGTTTGATAGAGAAAAATAGCAGAAAGAAACATCGCAAGTAAAAGTATAACTACTCTTAAAACGTTCAATGGCTTTTTCGGAGGAAATGTTTGATCTGCTTGTTCGTTGACGAATACATTTTCATTATTAGCTAACACTGGGGGGATTGTCACTTGGCTTACTTGTGCAATAAAACGATATCCAACTTTAGGCACTGTTATTACGTAGGCTTTGATTTTTTCATCATCGAGTAATGCTTTACGAAGTTTCAAAATAACTCTGTTAATAGCACCATCGGTAACTATCTGACCATGCCAAACACACTCTAACAACATATCACGACTAATATCTTGTTGAGGGTGTCGACAAAAGTAACTCAACAAGGCCGAAGTCTTGGGTTCCAGTAGAATAGTTTGATTAACACTTGATAAAGTATTTGTATTTTCATTAAACTCAAAATCACCAAATTTCCAATGCATTCAGATATTTACCACGTAATAGATAGCTGACCAAAAATAATGGTCATAAATAGTCATAAAAAATCATCTGCACAGCACGAATAATTATCAGTGAATTGCGAGTATGAGTTTTCATTCTTCACTTAGAGAAACTACCGATGAGAACTTATTTTCGGCAACTTATAAAGTTAGCCCTCTTTTTACCATTTTTCACTGTTGCCCAACAAGCTAATGTACAACAAAAAGTTTTAATAATTATTTCTTCACATCACTATGGATATTACTTACCCGAGGTTATTACGCCTTATCGTTTACTTAAACAAGCGAATATAAAAATTGATATTGCTAGTCCTTATGGCGGAGCAGGTCGTGGTTCTGGTGTAAAGTCTCTAAGTGATATTGATAAACATTATCACCCACAACTTAAAAAACAATTGGCAAATCCTCTTGCACTTGCTGATGTAGATACAGAAAATTATGATGCTGTTTATATTGCTGGAGGAGCGGGCCCTATGTTGGACCTTTATGATCATCCGCAAATTCAGCGAATTGTTAGTACTATGTATATAGACAATAAGGTTGTTTCTGCAGATTGTCATGGGCCTGCTGCTTTAGCTGCAGTAACCTTACCCAATGGTGAATTTATGATAAAAGGAAAACGTATAACCGCTAAATCTAACGCGGAAGAAGGTCTTTGGGCCAAAAATAACTATCCATTTTTATTAGAAGATCGACTGAAAGAAAATATGGCCATATTCAGTTCGGCTAAACCCAATAAAGCATGGGTGGTACAAGATGGAAATTTATTAACGGGTCAAAACCCAAAATCAGCAGAGCCTTTGACTAGGCAACTTATTGCTATGTTACAGAACATGAAAAATACCAAGCTTAATTAATTTACCTAATTTAAAACTAAAGGAAAACATAATGAAAAGTATATTTTTACTGATAATTGGTTGCCTGCTCTTGTCTCATAATGCTTTGGCTAATGACAGAAGCGATATCGTCACAACGATAGAAAATTTCTATATTGGTGATAAAACGGGATCTAAGGCTCATAAAATAAAATCGCTTCATCCAAAAGGCGCCTATCGTTACGTCAATAAAAAAGGCAAATTTAGTCAGCATACTTTTGTGATAAATGAAGGTGGTGCAGATACCTCTTATGATCATGAATTGTTGAGTATTGAAATTTTTGGACAAGTTGCACTAGCCAAGCTTCGTCTGGAAAATAAACAAACAGCTAAGGCTGAGTACAAAATAATGCTACTCAATCGCATAAACGATGTATGGCTAATTACCACGATATCTTGGGGCTTTGAAATAATCCAATAATCATCACTTTTAACCATATATACGATAAAGAGAAATTATCATGAATAAAATGAGTACTAAAATTTTACTGCCGATCATCGCTTTATTTTTCGCTAACACATCAACATTTGCAAATGATGATGTTGCAGCAATCACTAACGTTATACAGAAATACTTTGATGGTACAGCAAAGGGACAACCAGAATTAGTAAAACAGGCATTCGCCAGTAGCTTAGAACTTCAATATGTTGGTAGAAAAGGTGAATTGAAACGATGGTTAGGAAATGAATATATTGCAAATATTAAACTAGGTAAACTAAATAACAGAATTGGAAAAATTATCTCTATCGACATTACTGATAACGCTGCTGTCGTTAAAGCGACAGTAACTACAGATAAAACCTTGTTTACTGATTATTTATTATTATTAAAACTAGAGTCAGGCTGGAAAGTTACAAATAAAACATTTACAAGTAAAAAACGGTAACACTCTTTAGCAAGTTCAAAAATATATTTCGTGTCGTAACAGAACAGCTGGTTTCACAAATAACCTCAGACGAGTATCAAGCTCTATAAACAGAGCTTGATATTTCCTTATTCCCCAAACACTTTAAAAGTAAGATGGTTGTATTTATTAGGTATTCTTCTAAACTATGATAAATAGACGCTTTTATTTAGCTAAATTTAATAAAACATTGACAAACACGATGAATCTTTCATATTAACTCATCTACTAATAAAAAATAAACGCTGTGAAACTACTTTATATATTAATACTTAAATTATCATTACTGTTTCTTTGCTGTTTTAGCTCCAATACTGAGGCTAAAGATATTGTTATTGGTGCGACTTTAAACTTAAGTGGCGTAAATTCTCAGTATAGTATTGATTATAAAAATGCTATCGATGCTTACATTGAGTCTTTTAATAAGTTAGATAAATTAAAAACATATCAATTAAAGTTATTAGTGCTCGACGATCAAGGAACCGTTAGCAGAGCGAGAGATAACATTGAACGATTGATCACCAGAAAACAAGTGATTGCGATTGTAAACCCGTATCAAGGAATAATTGGTGAAGAAATTATTAAAGTTGCCGTAAACTTAGATACACTTGTTTTATCTTCAACGTTTGCTCGCAAAGATTCTATAATTTCTAAAGCAGAGAAACGCTATTCATATTATTTTTCTACGTTAAACATATACTCACATAAAGTGATAACACAATTATTTGATCAGTTATCTATATCAAGTGAAAAATTATTTTACTTTTCCGAGAAAACAATAGTAGAACGAATTATAAAGACAAATGTTCAAACCGAAGTATTCATTGATAAACCCCTGATCGATTTACCTCCAAGCACAACGATAATCATCAATAATCATTATGTTGATGCAGCGTTATTTATTAATAATGCTTATAAATATAGACCCGACTTTAACTATGTTATTTTACCTAATGTTGGAGCTGAGGTTTTAATTACCTTACTCAACAAAAATGTCGTTGAACATATTCGTTTTGTCGTTGATATTCCTGTTCATCTTCAATTGCCTTTACAAAAAGAATCGAGTGTACTGTTTTCTAAGGAAAAAAAGGAAATTCGGCTTAATAGCCAGTCTTTAAAAGGGCTTGTCGCAGCAAAAATAATAACCGAATCTGTTTTTAATGTTGTTAACGCTTTAAAAGCAGATTCTTTTGTCGATGTGGTCACTTTACCCTTTCAAGTACTTGAAAGAATGGTCGGTTGGGTAAAACATTCAACAAGCGACTTAGATAGAGAATTAATTATTGATGAAATACGAAATTTAGAATCCTTCGATGTCGGGCTTGAAGAAACCATTAATTATCAAAAAAATGGTTTTGGATTAAGTCGTTTATGGTTATTAGAAATAAGTCAGGGGCAATTAGTCCTAAGAGGCAATAAATGAAAAAGCAATTAGGACAACTTCTTGCAGGGAATCATAAATTAAGACGTCCTGTTTTTATAGGTTTAGCTTCTGCTTTTGCTCTACTCTGGTTGGTTGTAACCTTAACATTTCAAGTATGGTCGGGTTTCGAACGTTCTGAATCTCTCTTTAAGTTAGCTGAAAAAATAGATGACCAACTATACAAAAAGAAGGAAGATACCGGATATCAAATGTTACAACTTTCAGAAGCTTTCATCGAAGAAAAAGAATTTGGTTATTTACTTAATACTAATCAAATGAGACAAGCTTCAATTGATATTCTTAATTATAAACAATCTATTTCTACTCGCTTACCAATTAACAGAATAACACTTTTTTCACCATCTTCTAAAATATTGTTTTCTACAAAAGACAAGTTTAAGCAGTTAGAGTTAAGTAAACAATTATCGATAGCTGTTAAATCAAATACAGCAGAGCAGGGTATTTCAGTATCGCCTGACGGTGAAATTACGTTGAACGCGGTACTTCCTATTAAGTATAAAAATTCAGTCGTTGGCTTTATACAATTGACAAAACTTTTATCAAGCATTACCAATACACTCGCAGATAGTAACAAAGTTGATATACATCTAATTACTCACAAAAGCGTTGTTCAACAAGTTGATTACGACGACAGATTAAAAGAATTAGAAGAGGAAAGTCATTGGGAATTACTCGACTCTTTTATTCTCACATCACCCACAATGAGCCAATTTGATACTCAGGAATTGCCCTCAATATTAAATGACAAAGCTGAAGACTCAAGTCAAAAAGAAACATATTTACCAGAATATACTGGCTCTAAAGATGTACCTAAGCAATTAGCGATATTACCTGTTCATACTCTTGATAATAAAACCATAGCCTTAATGCTTGTTGTTGTTGATAATTCTTCAGCTTACTCAGCATATGAATTATCACTGTTAGTGAACAATATATCTTTTACAGTTATTGCTCTTATTGTGTTTATTTTGTTCTGGTTTTTCTTAGGAAATATCGAAAGAAATATTTATCGAGCTGAACAACAATTAATTAAAGCTAAAAATGCAGCAGAAAAAAGTAGAGATGACGCAGAAAATGCTAAAAACGAGGCTGAAGAAGCCAAAGCGGAAGCTGAGAATTCGAAGCACCAAGCAGAGCAAGCGAATAAAATCAAATCAGAATTTTTGGCCAAAATGAGTCATGAGCTAAGAACGCCACTCAATGCAATAATTGGCATCACTGAAATGATGCAAGAAGATGCACAAGAATTTGATGATGAAGACTATATTGAACCCCTTGGTCGAGTTGTAAGAGCAGGCAAACATTTACTGTCTTTGATTAATGATATTTTAGATTTATCTAAAATAGAAGCGGGTAAAATGGAACTTTACCCAGAAAATTTTGAATTGACATTATTTATTAAAGACATTGAGCGAATAGTAGAACCTTTGGTGAATAAAAACGCTAATCAAATGGTAGTTTCTATTGATAAAAAAATTAAGAATATGTATGCCGATAGTACCAGGGTCAAACAAATACTATTAAACCTGCTGAGTAATGCCTGTAAATTCACTGATAAAGGTAAAATATGTTTATTGGTATCGCCGGCATTAATTGCCAAGAAACCCGCTATATCTTTTAGTATTATCGATGAAGGCATCGGTATGAATGAAGAACAATTAGCGATGCTATTTCAAGATTTTCAACAAGTTGATTCTTCTTCTACACGAAAATATGAAGGAACAGGTTTAGGTTTGTCTATTAGTCTAAGGTTTGCTGAACTGATGGGGGGAAATATTACCGTGTCAAGTGAGTCTAATAAAGGTTCAATTTTCACCGTAACTCTTCCATTGGGTACCACATTAGATGAAGTTGAAGCCCCAGTAATAGAGACATTACCTCCTGTTTCGTTCGATCAAATTAAAAAACCTTATATTCTTGTTGTTGAAGACGATGACAACATGATTGAAATGCTTAGGCATTACTTCAGTAAACAAGGCGTTCAGATTGATGTTGCACTTAACGGAACTGATGCTTTAACAAAGGCTAGATTAAAGAAGCCTAATTTAATAACCCTTGATATTAATATGCCAGGTTTGAATGGTTGGGATACCTTGACTATCATTAAATCGGATGCCGAGTTATCTGATATACCTGTTGTAGTTATTACGAGTGAAGAAGAAAGAAAAAAAGGACTTGATCTTGGTGCAGATGAATACCTGATTAAACCTATAAATAAAGATGACATTGAAGCCATATTCTCAAGATTTGTAAAATAAGCGGAGGGATGATGAAAATACTTTATGTAGAAGACAATGAAGACAATATTTATATGTTATCTCGTCGCTTGAAACGCAAAGGCTTTGAGGTACTTATTGCTGAGAATGGGAAGTTGGGTGTCGAATTGTGTCTTAAAGAAATCCCAGACCTTATTTTAATGGATTTAAGCTTACCCGTTATGGATGGTTGGGAAGCTATAGAAGTAATTAAAAATGAGCCCTCCATCAAGCATATCCCTATTATTGCGCTTTCTGCTCATGCTATGGATCAGCATAAACAGCAAGCGCTTGATGCAGGAGCCAATGATTTTGATAGTAAGCCTGTAGATTTAGCTCGGCTAATGGCCAAAATCACCTACTTTATAGGAGAAATCAAATGAACGAAGATGCTTCAATTCTTGTTGTCGATGACAATGAAGACAACCGTTACACTTTAAAACGTCGACTTAAACGGATGGGATTGAAAAAAGTAGTCGAAGCAGAAAATGGTCAAGAAGCTTTAAATCAAGTCGAATTACATGACTTTGACATGATTTTACTTGATATCATGATGCCAATTATGGACGGTTATGAGGTTTTAAAACGACTGAGATCTGAAAAACGTTTTTTAAATATCCCTATCATTATGATATCGGCACTTAGTGATGTAGAAGATGTCGTTAAAGCAATCGACTTGGGAGCAGATGACTATTTACTCAAGCCTTTTAACCCTGTTTTACTCAGAGCCAAAGTTGAAGCATCCCTTGTTAAAAAACGCTTATTTGAAATAGAAAAAAACTTTTATCGTGATTATGATGAATGTACTCAATTAGCTAAACCAGATTTATTTGTCGGCTCACTTGATGGTGAAATGAGAAATAATCCAGATACAACCTTCGCTGTATATTATTTCAAATTTACGACTTATCATCAGTTATCTCAAAGTACGGGTCATGAAGATGCTGAAAAATATATCAAACATTGTTCAGTTATCCTCAAGAAAACTTTTGCAGGGGAAAATTACTATTTTGGTCGGCTTGCTGACGACGCAATTGCCATTTTCTCAATAGCCAAAGAATGCCACTTTTTAATTGATCAAATTAATTTTGAGCAACAAGTGTTAAAGCTTCTCGATGAGCCAGTATCTAATAATGATAAAACGCTACGAGGTACAAGCCAAATACACTTAGGTATCTGTTTAACGACGCCCAAATTACATAATGGCGAACAATTAATTGCAAATTCAGCTTTCGCCTGTGAAACCGCGATTAATAACAATAAAAAAGTAGCATATTACGATCAAGATACCCATGAAAAAACATTAGCAAAATTTAAACTTGAGCCAAAACTAAAGCAGGCATTATTTGATAAAAAATTGGTGATGTATTATCAACCTATTGTGTTAGGAACCACGGGTGAAATTAAAACATTTGAAGCGTTAATTCGTTGGCCAACAGAGACAGGAATGATATCACCGGGTGAGTTTATACCTTTGGCTGAAGAGACCGGTCTTATTTTAGACTTGGACGATTATGTGATGACATCGGTATGTGCACAGATCGGACTGTGGAGAAAACAGCATCCCAATTTTAAGTTTAGCGTTGGCATAAATATATCTGCTAGACATTGGGCAGATAGTCAATTATCAGAAAAAGTATTAAAGCTCTTAGCGCTAAATGATCTTCCCGGTCATTTTTTGAAATTAGAAATGACTGAAAGTGCATTAGTTGGCGATATTAAAAGTGTTCGCAGTAATTTTGAAGTACTGCAAAACAACGGTGTCCAAATTGCATTAGATGATTTTGGGACAGGTTATGCGTCATTAAGTTATCTACTTGATTTTCCATTTAATGTTCTAAAGATCGACCGTGTTTTCATTGTAGATATAGAAACAGATGAACAAAAGCAAAAGCTACTACCCGCAATTTTACAAATTTCAAAGTCTTTGAATATGGAAAGTATTATTGAAGGTGTTGAAACCAAAGAGCAAGTCGATATTGTGAATCAGTGTAAGGGTGATTTGATTCAAGGCTTTTATTTTTATAAACCAAGCCCTGTAGACGTTATTAATCAGTTAAGTATATTCAAATAGGAATCAGTGTACTGATATATAATTATTAATGAGAAAAGAGCGATATAGACAAAAAAGCCGGTTTAAAGTTTTGTGACTTTAAACCGGCTTTTTTAATACTAAATGTGGTCGGAGTAGCAAGATTCGAACTTGCGACCTCACGTCCCCCAGACGCACGCGCTACCAAGCTGCGCTATACCCCGAAACAGTAAACTTTAAGAGGGTTAATATGTTTACTGCTTGTATAATAATGATTTCATAACTGATTGCAATATAAAGAATAACAAATTAACTCGTTAGTTTATTTATTGTTCACTTTGTTTGATTGTTGGCTAAATTGCTTAATGAAATTAACACCATCAATCATCAGAGGAAAATCTGAGTTTACCATTATAGGAGCAGCTAATTGTCGCGAGTAACTTTCGAAATTGCCATTCTGGTTAATAAACACCGATTTATCTTTACGAAAGACCATAATGCCATCTTCCATAGTATTAGCGATAATTCGGTCTTTCTTTAACTCCAATAAATCTTTGCCATTACTGTAAGTTTTTTCATCAATATCACAATTCAACCATCTATTCATCAACGTCGGTTGAATATCCATATGACTCGTTAAATGGCTAACCGTTTTACTCTCACTATTAGGCAAAATGAGCAGTGAAGGTTTTATAGACAAACTTGTCTTTTTAGATTCATTACCTAGTGATGTTATCCAAATAATATCTTTAGTCTGTTTTGCTTTTTGAGCTAATAGTAGGGCATCTATAAACAATTCAAATTGATAACTATTACTATCAGCAAAATAGAATAAATGTAAGCCAGTAGGGATGGTATTGAGTTTATTGGCAAAGACTAACGTTGAAATGTTGTTAAGTGTAGTGTGCTGATTAAATAAATCTTCGAAACCAAAGTTTTGCAGTTCTATTTTTCCTACTTTATCGTTTATCAAAGTATATGAAGTTGCGAGTTTTTTCTTATTTAATAGCTTAAATAACAAGGGAGTAGCGTTTTGTTCTATTAGTCCTTCTTGATAGATACTAGGAAGACTATAAAATAGATTAAACCAAGCACTTTTTGGTAACGCGTTATCGATATGGTGTTCTAACGTTAACTGGTTTTCTTTGTTTCTTTGTTTAAATTGCTTGATCTGTTTAAGCGTTAAAATATCGTCATTAACCACCATAAAAACTGATTGCTGTATTGTTGCTTTAGTAGAACATTGCTCAGTTAATACAGGGTATTGAGGAATAGCGTCTGTAAAAGCAAGTGGGCTGGTTGTCCTTTCAATATATGCTTCACGATCAAACATGCCATATTTTGTTAATAATGTTTTAGCCGTTGATGGGTATGACAAAGGTAAGACGGTGTCTTGTCTTAAAATATCATATTCCAGATTAGCATCAGCCCAAATATGTAATATGTGGCTGAAGAAGAAAGAACCCACCAGACCTGCAACGACATATTTTGCCATCACTACTTTTTGCAGATCTCGCAAATGTTTCCAAGCATAATTACTGACCGTTAATTCAAACGCGAAAATGGCCAAGGTTAAAACAATACTAATAAACCAAAAAATACGGCTGTTATCTTGTATCTGGGTTGAAATTAAATCTACAATTTGCGCGCTTGAGGAGGCATTCAAATGGTAACCCAAGCTGTTATAGATATATGCATCTAATAACAATACTAATAGTTGTATTGTAAATACTACAGAGGCGGTTGCTCTTATAAACCGCGTGTTAGGATATATTAAGGTGATCGGGAATAATATTAAGACAAAAGTCAAAAAAGTTAGAAAGCCCATATGACTAAACCATGTTGACACTAAATAAAATTGACCCAGTAAAGTTTCAGGACCGCCTTCACTAAAAATATAAAAGGAGGATAATCCGATAGCGACAATGATATTAAAAAAAGTGAACCAATGGCTCCAACTGATCAGGTGTAATAGTCGTTTGCTATACGATTTTGAGTCAAATGTAACCATAGGTAATTATCATTCTCTTATTATTTTAGTTTATAAGGTTAATATTTTTCAAATAAAGGGGTAATTATTGGACCGATTTTTTCAAAGCGTTCGTAAAATTGGTTACAATTGCAGCTCTTTTTGCCTCAGGAATATTTTTATTAATAATTTCTGTTAAGGTGTTTCCTAAGCACATTAGCGCTAGGTCGGGGGTTGCAGACTCTTTGACTAAAACATCATGTAAGTCTTGGATAATTTTTTCTACACGTTCATTCGAATACTTGGATACAATAGGCATCTTAAAATACTTAATAGGTTACTTGATAGATTAGTACAAGTTTATCAAATGCCTGAACAATATAAAACTGGCCTTTAACTATGAGTTTAATTATTTCAAATATTGCCCTACATTTTTTAACTAAAAAAGAAGAAACCGGTGAAGTTGTGCTGCGTTTAGGGCCAGAATCTATCGAAATCAATAATAAGATTGAAAACTTTGTTGATGCACTGCATAAAATATATAACGCCAAAGCGAGTAAAGCTTACGGACATTTTACCACTATGCCTGCAGCAGGAGATTCTGCTCGTTTTGTTGATATTATGGAAAGCTATTTAGGTGACGCACAATCTTTTTATGCTTTTAGTAGTCAAGCAGCCAATTTATTAAAAAATGAGTTAGAAAAGTATAATTTGGCAGAAACTGGCTATCTGGTTGTTTGTCATTATGAACATATGGGTGGGCGCTATTTACTCGCTACTATTATCCCTGTATCGGAACATTACTCCGTAGATGGTGAATTGAACATTTCTGCAGATAAGCATCTTGATACTGCTCGTATGCAATTAGCTGCTCGCATTGATTTATTTGATTATAAAGAAAATGAACAAGGAAATAAGTATGTTTCCTTTATAAAAGGTCGAGCTGGACGTGTTGTTTCTGACTTTTTCCTAGACTTTTTAGGTTGTGAAGAAGGTTTGAATTCTAAAGAACAAACACAAACCTTAGTGCAAGCAGTTGAAGATTATGTTGCGGTTAATCAACTTGATGCTTCAGAGAAACAAGCGACTCGCAAAGACTTACTCAATTACTGTAAAGAACAAAAAAGTGCTGCGCAAGATGTATCAATTAAAGAAATAGGGCAAGTGATCAAGCAAGAAGGCGCAACTCAAGATTTTCATCAGTTTTGCCAGGAACAATCATATCCGCTTGAAGAGTCTTTCCCTCACGATCAAACAGTCGTTAATAAAGTCACTAAATATGCAGGTTACGGTAATGGCATTAGCTTAAGCTTTGAACGTAGTCATTTTGGTGAAGATGTTGTTTATAATGCAGCAAATGAAAGTATTACCATATATAAAGTACCACCAAATTTAAAAGATCAATTATTAGCGTTATTACAAACGGCTGATAAACAGGATCAAGAAGCTCAGCAATCTGAAAATACAGAATTTTAAAATTACCAGACAAATAGATAGGTATGCAATGACAACATTAACCATTACTCGCCCAGACGATTGGCATGTACATTTACGTGACGGCGAAGCATTAACAACAACTGTTCCTGATACTAGCCGTTATTTCGGACGCGCTATTGTTATGCCAAACTTAGTTCCACCGGTAACAAATGCTGAATTAGCGACGCAATATCATCAACGAATAATTGCAGCAAGTACTAATGACTCAACTAAAAGTAAACAATTCAAACCATTGATGGTGTTGTACTTAACTGATAAAACAACGCCTGAAGAAATAAAAGACGCTAAAGCGACAGGTATTGTTTTTGCTGCTAAATTGTATCCTGCTGGAGCAACAACTAATTCATCATCAGGTGTTACTAATGTTGATAATATTGCTGACGTTTTAGCGGCAATGCAGGAAGTTGGTATGCCGTTACTGATTCATGGTGAAGTGACCGATCATGACATTGATATTTTCGATCGCGAAGCCGTATTTATAGATACAATTTTGAAACCGTTAGTGGCTAAATATTCAGATTTGAAAATTGTTTTGGAACATATAACCACTAAAAACGCAGTTGATTTTGTACAACAAGCTGGTGACAACGTTGCCGCTACAATAACAGTACACCACTTGTTGTTTAACCGTAATCATATGTTAGTAGGGGGCATGCGTCCTCACTATTTCTGTTTACCCATTTTAAAACGTAATATTCATCAACAAGCATTAATTGAAGCGGCTACAAATGGTAGTGCTAAATTTTTCTTAGGCACAGATTCTGCTCCACATCCGCAGCATGCAAAAGAATCTGATTGTGGTTGTGCAGGTTGTTACACATCACATGCGGCAATTGAACTTTATGCAGAAGCATTTGAAGCCGCTGGTGCTTTAGATAAATTAGAAGGTTTTGCTAGCCTACATGGCCCTGCATTTTATAATTTACCTGTAAATGACGATAAAATAACGTTAGTAAAAGCCCAATGGCAAGTACCTGCAACTTTATCATTTGGTAAAGATGTTGTTGTACCAATACGTGCTAACGATACCATTGCTTGGCAAGTAAAAGATTAAATTAAATAAAGAGTAGTAGAGAGTAATAATGCAATTATTTGTAAATGATTTAACCGTCATTGATTTTTCATACTGTTGCCAACAACGAGGTATTGTTGGTGAAAGTTGGATCGTTGATGTTCTTCTTGATGGTGCTTTAAATGAAATGAGCATGGTGCTTGATTTTGCCGTAGTTAAAAAGAAAATCAAGGCTATTATAGATGACGCCGTTGATCATAAATTATTATTGCCGATGAAAAACGAATGTATTTCCGTTAATAATTCAGCACATAATCATGACCATGAATATGTAGATTTAATTAGCGATCGTGCAAGTTACTTTTTACAATCTCCAAAATGTGCTTTTGCAAAAATTGCATCTGATACGATTAACATTAAATCAGTGACAGATCATTTAACAGAAATCATTCTTGAGCAATTACCTCAGAATGTTGAAGGTTTAAAATTAACACTTCGTCCTGAAAACATAAGTGGCGATTTTTACCATTATACCCACGGATTAAAGTTACATGACGGTAATTGTCAGCGTATCGCTCACGGTCATCGTTCAACTATCAATATTTTACAAGCAGGTGAACGTGTACCTAAGTTAGAAAAAGAATGGTGCTTTCGTTGGAAAGATATTTATATTGCTTCAGAAGCTGATCGTATTGCAAAAGATAAAATTGAGTTGTCTGATTTTGCTCAAAATAATTTGACTCCCGATCACCATTATTTTTCTTACACTGCCCCACAAGGTCGATTTGATATCGCGGTAGACAACAAAGTATTAGATGTTGTTGATTGTGATTCAACCGTTGAGTTATTAGCCGATTTTATTGCGAGACAATTAGTGGCTGATAATAATAAAGAAATTACCGTAGTTGCTTTTGAAGGTGTTGGTAAAGGTGCAATAGCTAGTGTTTAAGTTTAACAACATTAAAATTATTAGCTTTTGTATATCTAGTGTTTTATTTACACAAAATGCCTTTGCCGATATAAAGCTATCGGGAGAAATAAAGCAGGGTGCTTTGGTTATCGGTAAAACTGACAGTAATAATATTGTTACTTTTGATAATAAAGTTCTGCCTTTATCTAATCGCGGTGATTATGTGTTTGGTTTCAGCCGTGATGATGAAAAATCGCATCTATTACTAATCACTTATCCGAACGGTAAAACTGAACAAAAAACATTAACCCCAACAAAGCGTGAATATAAAATTCAACGTATTGAAGGTATTGCTAAAATAATAATGAACCCGGATCCTAAGTCTGCCGCTCGTGCAAAACAAGATGGTATCCATGTTAGGGCAGCTCGTAAAACGTTAAGTAATAAAATTTATTTTTCAAAAGGATTTATTGCTCCAATAAAAGGCATTATTACCGGTGTATATGGTAGTCAGCGGGTGTTTAATGGAGTTCCTAAACGTCCTCATTTTGGTTTAGATTATGCAGGTAAAACAGGCGATCCTGTAAAAGCACCTGCAGCAGGAACCGTTGTAATGTTCGTACCCGACATGTTCTATTCAGGTGGCACTATGATAATTGATCACGGTCATGGTATTACTTCAAGTTTTCTTCATTTAAGTAAGTCTTATGTGCAAACGGGAGATGATGTTACCAAAGGCCAAGTAATAGCAGCGGTTGGCTCAAGTGGCCGAGCAACTGGACCACATTTAGATTGGCGTATTAATTGGTTTAATATGCGTTTAGACCCAGCCTTAGTCTTGAAAGCACTGCCTATTAATTAATTTATATTCTATTTTCTTGAACGATTTAATCTGGATAGCATTTTAACAACATTTATATGACTCATATAATTTTTTATTTTTAGTTATAAATCACTCCCGTTTCACTAGAACATTGCACTTTCCATAAAATATATATTAAAAAGATATCAAAAATTTTTACCATTTCTTTACTTCGATTTGATGCCATCTATAATGAAGTTAATGATGGTGATTTGTATGAAAAATCACCATGCAATTAATACGCTAAAACATAGGGCCGATAGAGCCTCACATTCTAATAAGTATTAATTGTTGTTTTTGGGATTTAAAAGCTTTCATAAGTTGCGTTGGTTTAATTTCCAGGAGCTATTATGAAGTTAATTATTGTCATTTACATGAAGTTTTTGCTGTCTGTTACTTTATTTGTTTGTAGTTCAACATGGGCAGAACCTTTTGGAACACAGCAAAATAATGCCACAGAAACCTTGTCTGCTTATCCACAGACAAGGTTTTCAGAACTTGTTGATGAATACCAAACTAATATAGAAGAAATAGAATCAACAAAAGGTGTCTATGCTGAGGATCTATCTCAACAATTATTTTCTTTAGGTCTGGCTTATCAGCAAAAAGGAGAACATGGTAAAGCGATTAAAACATTAACTCGTTCTTTGCACCTAAAGCGCATTAACAATGGACTTTACTCGACTTCTATACTCCCTATTCTTAACACTCTCATTAATAGTTTAACCGAAAAAGAACAGTGGGATTCTGTGGATAGCCGCTATAGTTACCTCAAATGGTTGTATGAACAAAACTATAACGAAGAGGATATTGAAACGTTTTTTCTTAAAATGAAAATGGCTAACTGGTATCTAAAATCTTACAATTTAAAAAGGCAGAAAGAGCCAATTGTTGATTTGCTCAATAGTTATAATACTTACGATCAAGCTCTTAAAATAGCGATAAAAAAATATGGTTCAACGGATTTACGAGTCTTAGCACCATTACATGAGTTTATTTTGGTCAATTACTTGATTGCAACATCGAATCATATTCCGCCAGTGATGAACGTAGATTCCGAAGGAAATATTATTATAACAAAGTCCCTATTGGGAAGGCAGTTAGCTTCTTTGAAATTTAGGAGCTTAAGATTAGGGATTTCGTTGTTCAAACAAGAAATGGAGATTTATTTAAACCAGCCAATAATTAATTATTTGTTTGTTACTCGTACCAAGTTGAAGTTGGCAGACTGGTATTTAATGTATGGCAAACGGGAAACAGCGCTAAACCTTTACCAGGCAGCTTATCATTATTTAAAAGATCATTCAGAAATAACTAAAGAGTTCAGTGAGTTATTTTCTTTGCCAGTTGCGCTACCTAACTTTCCAAACATATTAATTAAAACCAATGTTTTGCCATCTGATTTAATTTCTGCTTCAGATGCTAATTATGTTCATGCATCAATTGATGTAACTCGATATGGAAAAGTAAAAAATATCAATTTTGTTAGTTCCAATCCGAAAGACAATGCCATGCGTATAAAAGTATTGAAGTTTTTAAAGCAAACTAAATTTAGACCAAAAATTGTTGAGGGTAACGTAATTTCTGCTAAAAAAGTACATTTGCAGATTTTTCAATAATAAAAGGAATACAATTATGAAAAAACATATGTTCACTTTATTGTTAATTGTGTTGTTAGCCAGCTTTGTTGGTTGTAAATCTACGCAACAATCTCAGCAACAAACACCACCTTCACCTTCATCACCTTCACCTTCCAGTGCAAGTACTCCTTCTAGTCATTCTAGTCCGCCAGCGGCTTCAAAAAGTAGCTCACGAAGCAAAAGTAAATCATCTAGGCCGCAATCTTCGATGTCAAAAAAATCTCAGTCTTCAAAGCAGCAGCAACAAGGTCAAACATCATCTCGTGCTTCATCGAAAGGAACCACAACAAGCCAATCAAGCGAGGGCACTGAAAGTGTCGAGGGTCAAAAAGAACATCAGGAACAAAGCCAGCAAAGTAGCGACTCTTTAAGCAAGGCAGAAAATGATGATGGCGGAGAGTCATCAACAAGTAGCAGTCAAGATATTGATTTTTCGGAAGAAGAGGAAGTGTCATCGAATCAACAATCATCAAACAATGAATCATCTTCACAAAACGCCTCAAATCAGCAGTCCTCGGCAGACAGTCAAGCGACGAATCATCAATCATCAAACAATGAATCATCTTCACAAAGCGCTTCAAATCAGCAGTCATCAACAAGAGCTTCTTCTTCTCAAAATTCAACACCGGCACAAAATGGAGATGAATCAGCTATTAATGGCAACGAACGAACTTTTAATGAGCAAGTTTCAGAACTTGATCAACAACTTGAGGGGGCTTTGGGTGATTTTGATGGCATGATTTTATCTGAACGAGAGTATGTACAAAGTCGCGGAAATGAAGCAGGAAGTGAACAACAGGTTGCAGAAGCGAATGGCCCATTATTTGATGACGTGCTAAATGGTGCGGCAGAAAGTGCGGCAAGAAATAAGGCTACCATAGCAACAAACTCTAGTAATTCGGGTCAAGGTGGCATGCCAAATATTAACTCAAAAACAAAACAAAGGAAATTACGGCATAGTCAAACAATATTTACCACTCCAGCTGATATCCCCAGTGGTAATGATGATGACGTTGTCGCTCGTCAAATAAGAGAAGCGGCAATGAAGGAAGCAGATCCTAAGTTACGAGAAAAATTATGGCAGGAATATCGCAAGTATAAAAAGCAAGGTTAAGCATATGATGGAAATTAATAGCAATCAAAGTTCAGTGGTTACCATTTTATTTATGGTATTCCTTATTACTAGTTGCAGCACAGTTGTAGTTAAAACAACTCAGGTAGTTGCAGTAAATCAAATTATTGAAGATATGCCTGAAAATGAGTTATTAGATGTTGGTATTACAATTTTTTCAAATGGCTTAGAAAATATTGATCAACTTGATGAAGATGAACTGGTTTTTCCTGAAATACGAGTTGCTGAAGCCAGTTTTTTCCCTTATTTGCTCATGGAGGCTATCCAGTCAAGCTCAGCTTGGGGAGCCGTTCGCGTCATTCCCTTGGGGCATGATTCTGTTGATGTCAATATCACTGGGAAAATTGTTAAATCAGATGGCGAGTTAATGGTTTTGAAAATTGATGTAATTGATGTCAGTGGCATGCGATGGTTTGATAAAGAATATACTCAAAAAGCCAGTAAGTATTCCTATAATAAAAAAGCTCAACGAGATAACGACCCTTTTCAAAATATTTATAACCGCATTGCTAATGATCTTAATGCTTACCGAAAAAAGTTAACATCGGCTGAAAAAATAGCGTTAAGACAAGTCTCAGAAATGAAATTTGCCCAATCATTTGCACCACAGCAGTTTTCTCAACATTTGTCTAAAACATCGTCCGGTTATTTAACCGTTAACCGTCTACCAGCGGAAAATGATCCAATGATTGTACGCATTCGTCAGGTAAGAGATCGAGTTCACCTCTTTATCGATACGTTACAAGAATATTACGCTGGATATGTAAAAGAAATGAAAGAACCATATTCACAGTGGCGTCAAGAAAGTTATAGCGAAGTTATGGCAATGAGAAGTATGAAATCTAAAGCAAGTAATCAAAAATTGATCGGAGCTGCTGCGATTGTTGCAGGTATTTTTGGTGCTGGAAATAGTGATGGCTCAGTAAGAGCTGCATCGGCAATTGGAATGACGGGTGGAGTTTATTTGCTCAAAGCTGGTTATGATCGTGAAGCAGAGGCACAAATTCATATTGATGCATTACAAGAATTAGGTGATTCACTTGAAGCAAGTATTGAATCAAATGTTATTGAATTAGAAGACCGCACGATAACGCTAACCGGTACTGTTGAAAATCAATATCAGCAATGGCGGAATATCTTAAAAGATATTTACCAACTAGACGTAAGTTCATCAGATGATCGAGATTAATAATTTAGAGATGTAATAAAAAATAGGTAGAGGTGAAAAGCTATGGTATCAGATGAATCGGTGAATAAAGCTGAACAAATAATCTCATTAAATTTTGATAAAAAACACACTATTTTTCAAAAAGTGTTATTAGGCCTTCATTTACGAAATATCCTTATCTCTGCTTTATTAATGGTCTTGTTCATTGTTCTATATTTAGTCATTTTTTGGTTACCCAGTTCAGTAAAACCGATTTATTCTACTATTGATGCAAAAGAGATCATGGCTCAGGACGCCAGTAAACCCATAGATGAATCGCCATGGCGTGAAAGTCAGTTAGCCAAACATCGACGAGATGCCCAAGAAATTCTCTCTCTAGTGCTGGAAAAACAAAAGAATCTCGAAGATAAGAAGGTAACTTTTTGGGCAAATGAGACTTTTGAAGCTGCATTAAAAACGGCAGAATCGGGTGATTATTATTATCGAAGTCAAGAATTTTCTAGCGCGATGGCGAGTTATCAAAATGCGCTTAAGCAACTGATAAATATTGAGGCAAGTATTCCTGAACAATTTGGTGAATTTTTAGCACAAGGGAAATTAGCGTTAAAAGAAAACAATGCCAATCTGGCAAAAGAAAAATTGCAAGTAGCCATGTATATGCAACCTAACGACAGTAAAGCGAGCTCCGCCTTTGACCGCGCTCTAGTCTTAGATCAAGTACTGGCATTAGTGAAAATAGGCACAGTGTTTGTTGAAGACCGACAATATGAAGCAGCAAAATCTAGTTTTGAGCAAGCTCATCAACTTGATAGACGTTCGGCTCTTGTTAATGAGCAATTGCAGCAGGTTAATCAATTGATCGTTGATAGGGATTATTCCTTTGCTATGTCTAGTGGTTATAAAAAATTGCAGCAAAATAAATATAATCAAGCACTCGTGTTTTTTAATCAAGCTAAGAAAATAAAACCAACATCAGTTCCGGCTGTTCAAGCAATAAAACAAAGTAAAAACGAGCGCATGCAAGCAAACATTTCATTCAAGTTTGAGCAAGCACAAGAGCGTATTCAGCAAGAAGATTGGTCGAAGGCATTAGATAAATATAATGCAATTTTACTTATAGATAAATCCTTGCTGCAAGCCCAAATTGGGATATTAAAATCGACAGCACGATTAACATTATCAGATAAATTAAACAACTATATTGATTATCCAGAAAGGCTAAGCAATAAAAATGTTTATCAACAGGCACTTTTTACTAAACAAGATGCGATGAATATTGCTCATCCTGGAGAAAAATTACTCCAACAAATTAAATCAATCAACCAGCTTATGATAAAAGCAAAAGTTCCCCTTTTAGTAAACATCAAATCAGATAATCAAACGATGGTTACCTTATATCGTAGTGGCCAGCTAGGAAGATTTCTGGCAAAAGAGCTTAGCTTAACACCGGGTGAATATACCCTAGTGGGCTCACGAGATGGTTTTAGAGATGTCCGACAAGCTTTCATATTGTACGCCGATAAATCTCATCCAACGATTGTGATCCAATGCAGCGAGCGGGTGACTAGAGGATGAGTAATATAAATCAACAAAAAAAACAAACAAAACTATCGGCTAAACATCATACGAATCAAAATAAAGATGCTGTTCCTTTCGTAGCTGATAAAGTCAAAAAAAAACGTCAATATAAATTAGTGATGTATTTAATTAGCAGCTTATTTATTACTGGCTTAATTTTACTTGGCTATATTTTTACAGCCAAATCAGTTGTTATTACATCGTCTCCACCCAGTCAGGAAATAGAGATCACCGGAGGATTATACTTAAAATGGCAAGACCATTTGTTGATGCTACCTGGTCAGTATCAAGTGAAGGTTATTAAGCCAGACTATTCTCCTCTTGAGCAACACTTTACTGTTGATACTCAACAAAATCAGCGCATACACTTTACCTTGACCCCACTACCGGGAAATCTCGCTTTAGAGATTACTCCTGATGTTGATATTCGTATCATGATTGATGACCAAGTGGTGAACATAAACCAGCATACCGTCAACAATATTGCTGCAGGCCCCCATCAATTAGTAATACATGCGGAAAACTACTTCTCTTACCAGAGTGAAATTACTATTGAGGGTAAGAATAAAACACAACAATTGGTTATTAACCTTATCCCTGCTTGGGGAAATATCATGATTAACTCTGAACCACTTGGAGTTCAAGTTTATGAAAATGAAGTGTTATTAGGTACAACTCCTTTAAACGCTCAATTGCTAGAAGGCGAGCATCCATTACACTTTAAAAAACAGGGTTATAAAGCGACACAAAGAGCAGTTGCCGTAAAAGCAGGGCAAACAAAAACAATAAAAGCAGTCAAGCTGTTTAAGTTAATGGGAAGGTTAGCTATTTCGACTAGCCCAAAGGGTGTGAACATTTCTTATGGGGATAAATTTTTAGGTACAAGCCCACTTAATGTAACGGTTAGCTCTGACAAAGAACTTGATTTGTTATTGTTTAAAGAAGGCTATCAGTCACAATCCCATTCATTGATAGTGGCATCAGACCAAACCGTGTCAAAATTTTATCAATTGCTTGAAAATAACGGTGTGATTTCTTTTGCTGTCACTCCAAATGATGCCTTACTCTATATTGATGGTCGCTTAATGGGACGAGCTTCGCAACAACTTTCCTTACCGATAAAACGACAAACAATCAGAGTAGAAAAAGAAGGTTATATCAGTTACCAATCAAGTATTTTACCAAACTTAACAATGGAACAACGATTGTCAATTACCTTAAAAACTGAGGAACAAGCTCGCTGGGAAAATTTAAAGTCGATAATTACCTCAACAGTGGGTAATAAACTCAAGTTGTTTAAACCTAATGATACTTTTGTTATGGGGGCATCGAGAAGAGAACAAGGTCGTAGAGCCAATGAGGTGAAAAGAAAAGTGCAAATAACGAAGGCTTTTTATCTTGGCTTCACTGAAATTACTAATAAAGAGTTTCGTCAATTTCAACGTGAGCATTCATCCGGACACATCAAAGGTAATAGCTTAAATGGCACCCACCAACCTGCGGTTAAATTAACTTGGCAGCAAGCTGCCTTATTCTGCAACTGGATATCAGAACAAGAAAATCTTGCTAAGGTCTATGAGGTCAAAGAGGGAAAAGTGGTTAATTTTGATCCATTGGCTAACGGTTATCGATTACCAACGGAGACTGAGTGGGTATGGGCAGCAAGATTTCACAATGGTGAAATGTTGAAATACTCTTGGGGACCGTCACTGCCTCCAAAAGTAGGTTCCGGTAATTTTGCGGACATAGCTGGCGCACCTATCCTAGGAACCGTTTTAGCAACATATAATGATAATTATATTGCGAGTGCTCCGGTTGGTTCTTTTCGTAGTAACGAAAAAGGACTGTTTGATTTATCAGGTAATGTTGCTGAATGGTTGCATGACTATTATCAAATTCAAACAGGCTTATCTCTTAATACGAACAAGGATCCCATGGGGCCGGAGTCAGGAAACTACCATGTGATTCGAGGAGCAAGTTGGGAACATGGTACTCGTACTGAATTAAGACTATCTTTTAGAGATTATGGCAAGGATAAACGTAATGATTTAGGTTTTCGTATCGCTAGAAATGCACAATAAAATTAAAGGTAATATTATGAATGAGAATAATATGTTATTAATTGTTGTTTTACTGAGTTCTTTGTTAGTTATACCCGTAGTTATTGCTGAAGTGTTTGCCCCACAAAATTTATCTCAACCTCCGCTTAAGGAAAAACAAGCCAGTGTGGAGGTGAAAAAAATTACAGCGGCCAACGAAGAAATAACAACGCAGAAAAAGTGGATAAAAGCTGAGTCAGTAAAGCCAGAAAAAGCGGAGGCGAAAAATAATGATCGCTTTATCCCAACAGAGACGATATCAGAAGATCTATCCGTCTCATTTCCAACAGATATCTGATTTTTAGGAGCTAGCCATGAAACGAACTGCAGGTTCAGAATTTATTTTTCAACTCTTTGCTTTATTACTCTCGGTAATTATAGTTCATGCTACCTACGTTACTTTGATCCGGCCCAATGCCGAAGTGTTATTGAAACAGCAGGCAGATCAAATGATTGCAGGTAGTGAAGTTACGGGTCAACGCTCCATTTATGTTGTTTTAAAAGATTATGAGCAAGAGACCTGTTTTATATTGATGTTTTGGGTATTAATGATCATGGGCTATAAAGCTAAATTATCGCTACAAGAAAAACGAATGTTGGCTCATGCGATGTTGGATGTAAAGGAAGGAGCAAGCATTTACCCTGAAGATGCTTACAACTTGTGTCAACCGCTGAAGAACTTAGCTGAAGAAGAGCGTCAAATGTTAGCACCAAGAACGTTATTAATTGCCTTGCAGCGGTTTGCCGCAACTTCAAATATTGCCGCAGTTGCATCGGCGATCAAAGATATTTGCGAATCTGAAGCGGATCGACTGGATAGTGAGCTGGCGATGATACGTTATATTGCTTGGGCAATTCCATCTATTGGTTTTATTGGTACGGTAAGAGGGATCGGTGAGGCGCTTGGTCAGGCTCACCAAGCGGTAGAGGGAAATATTATTGGTGTTACTAACAGTTTAGGTGTGGCATTTAACTCAACATTCATTGCTTTAGTGATCAGTATTTTTATCATGTTTTTCTCTCATCAATTACAACTTCTTCAAGAACGGCTTGTACAAAATACTCAAGATTATTGTGATAACAATTTGTTGAATTTTCTAAAGTCTGATCGTGATGAGGTTGAATGAATGTCACTTATGAATGTCCAAACTAATAAATACCAATTAATTTTCAGACAAATAAACGCTCAAGTTGAGTATCACTTGGCGCAGCTAATTAAAAGAGACTATTTTTATGATTGTTAAACGAAAGTTTTCCACTTTTAGTTTATCTTTTCTCGATATTATGTCGTGTGGTTTTGGTGCGGTGATTTTAGTATTTTTAATTATAAAACATGATGTAAATTCTAAAAATGAATTGCAACAAAGCGAATTGCAGGCCGAGGTGAATTTATTACAGGAAGAAGTCTCTCAAGGAAAAGATCATTTAGTCAAAATTAAAAACTCTTTGGCGCAGCTTAACCAAGACTTAGTGGAAACAGATGGTCTGGCAAAAATGGTTAACAATGAGATTGATGCAATAAAAAATAAAATTGTTCTACTGGATGTTGAGGGTGAAGAACAGCAACGAATTAATATGGAAATTCAGTTACAAAGTTTATTTGTTGATAAAAAGAAGCTTGAACAAGAAATAGCTGAAGGTAATAACGCTCGTCGATTTTCTGGGTATGGAGATCGGCAGTATCTAACCGGATTGAAGTTAAGTGGAGCAAGAATTCTAATCTTACTTGATGTATCGGCAAGTATGCTCGATAACAAAATCGTCAACATTATTCGTCGACGCAATATGTCAGATAATATCAAAAAACAATCAGCTAAATGGCAACGTGCCGTCAGAGCCGTAGAATGGTTAGTTGCAAAGTTTCCATTAGAAAGCCAGTTTCAACTTTATACTTTTAATAGTCGAACACAGGCATCAGCTGCAGAAACCACTGGACAATGGTTATCAATATCTGATCAAAAACAACTAAATAATAGTTTATCAAAATTACGAGATATCGTTCCTCAAGGTGGTACAAGTTTAGTAAATGCTTTCCGAAGTATTGCTTCACTAGATCCGTTACCTGACAACATTATTCTGATCACTGATGGTTTACCAACCCAAGGAGTTAATAAAGGAAATAAAAGCACAATTTCTGGAAAAGATAGAGAGATGCTCTTTAAACGTTCACTTGAAGGCTTGCCTCAAGGTATACCCGTAAATATTTTATTATGGCCAATGGAAGGAGACCCAATGGCGGCCTCTGCTTTTTGGAAGTTAGCGTTATTAACGGCAGGCTCATTTATGAGCCCTTCGAAAGATTGGCCTTAGGGGGAGTAATGAAATCAAAACATCGTGAATCGTCAGAGTTTTCCATCGCTTTTTTAGATGTCATTTGCTGTGGTTTTGGAGCCATTATCTTATTATTGATGATCACTAAAACGGTAAGTCCGATTGTTTTAGAAAAATCATCTCTTGATTTAGACGCTCAAATTAAAAATTTACAAAAAACATTATTCATTATTCGTGGCGATACTAAAATATATAGTCGTCAGCTGACCAGCCAAGTTGAACAGATAGATATTAACAAAGAGCGCTTAGCTATTTTACGTACCCGTTTTGCAACAATCGACACACAATTTGCACAATTATCTAAAGCGGCTTCCGATAATCAACAAGAGAAAGGTAAATTAGCAATTGCACTGCAAGAGCTTACTGTTGAAATGGAGCGTTTATTAGGAAAAAACTACCAAAGTAAAAATGACCTCATTGGCGGGATCCCTGTTGATAGTGAGTACTTGATTTTTATTATTGATACTTCAGGTAGTATGTATAACTACGGTTGGCAACGGATGTTGGATGAAATAATTGCCACTTTGAATATTTACCCGCGCGTGAAAGGTATACAGATAATGAATGATATGGGCAAATACATGTTCACTAATTATCGTCGTAAATGGATACCGGATACCAAAGCGAGAAGGGCAGCAATTATTAAACGGTTACGTAATTGGAATCCTTTCAGTAATTCAAGCCCCGTAGAGGGGATTCAACAAGCGATAAGAACTTTTTTCAATCAAGATAAGAAAATTAGTTTGTATGTGATGGGTGATGAATTCTCAGGTCGTTCAATACAACAAGTTGTTGAAACTATTTCTCGAATTAATCAAATGAATGAAAATAATCAACGGTTAGTTCGTATTCATGCCGTTGGTTTCCCTGTGCAATTTATTCGACCAGAACATTTACAAAAAACCGGCATTCGCTTTGCTACTTTGATGAGGGAATTAACTTATCGTAACGGTGGCACATTTGTTGGACTTAATGATTTTCGACCTTAAGAGCAAGAGGTATGTAATGAGAGTATTTACAAAAATATTATTTATAAAGGTACTATTGGTTACTTTTTTACTGTCTTTATTACTCATCAGTTGTAAAAGTACCGTAGATATCAATGGTCATTTTCCAAGTCCGGTGATCAATCAATTACCTTATTCTATCGGTGTAATTTTTGATAAAGAATTTAGTGGTTATCGCTATATTGAAAAGAGTGAAAAAAGAGAAAAGTGGGAAATACATGTTGGTGATGCACAAGTTAAGATGTTAAATGTTGTTCTTAAAGCGATGTTTTCAAATATGGAAGTAACTTCTGGCTTCCATAGCACATCTGGAAATACCCTTGATTTGTTTTTTCAGCCTAGTTTAGAAAACTTTCAATATAATGTCCCCTATGAAACTCAAGGAAATATGTTTGAGGTTTGGCTTAAATACAATATGAAAGTATATGACTCACAAGGTCAAATAATAGCGGATTGGATTTTAACCGCCTATGGTAAATCGCCATCGGCATTTTTTAAATCAAAAGAAGCTGCGTTAAACGATGCAATGGTGATTGCTTTACGGGACTTAGGGGCAGGGTTATCACTGAAGTTTAGACAGGTACCAGAAATAAACAAGTGGTTAATAATACAGGGAAAGTATAATAAAGCATCAACGAAAATAGTAAAAAATAACTTTGTTAATCAAATTGTGATCAGAATTTAAGGGTCTTATTAGCTAATGATTGAATAATAGGAGGGATTTTCAATGGAAAACCAAACTATGATATTTACCACTGTCTTCATAGCCATGTTATGTTTTCTTTTTGGTTGTACAAGTGTAACGGTAGATCAAGTAAGGCACCAACAGAGTGAGTTGCATAAAGGTGATTCGATTGTCGTTATTGGTCGTCGAACTGGCAGTGATTATGAAACGGAACCAGATCTTATATCATGCATTGGCAGTGCTTTATCACAAGCAAATACTGCATTAAATGTTATCCCTGAGAGTGACTTTGTCGATAAACTTTACCCTTGGTTTGAAGCGCGGACTGCTCCTGTCCATGTCCAAGACCTTAACAGACTATTATCATACGAAAAAATTTCAAAAATAATTGATGATTATAAAGTGCAGTATATTGTTTGGGTTGATGGCAATACCGAAAAAACTCGCTCTTCCGGCAGAATTAGTTGTGGTTTATCCCCGGCGGGAGGAGCTTGCTTTGGTTTTGGAACTTGGGATACTAAATCAGAATATGAAGCGACAATATGGGATTATAAATCTCGTCAATTAGTGGGGAAAATAAGCAGTGTTGCTGATGGAACATCATATATGCCTGCAATTGTTATACCTATCCCTATTATTGCTCCAGTACAAAGACATGCTTGTAAAACAATGGCTAAACAACTGAGTGATTTTTTTACTATTAATTAATTCAGCTATGTTAATAGCGCCTAAAAAGCTGATAATTAAATTATCAATAATAGTATCGTTCAAACCGGAAAAGAGAGGTTTTTCATGAAATATTTACATATATATAGTCGACTTATCATTATTACTTTGATGTTAGTCGTTAGTTCATGTGCGATAAATCCTGCAACGGGAATACCTGATTTAGTTTTTATGTCTGAAAGTGATGAAATTGAAAAAGGTAAAGAACTACATGAAAAATTAATTAAATCAATTCCTATTTACCATGATAAAAAACTCAATGCTTATATTAATAAAATTGGTCAAAAAGTGGTAAAAAATAGTCATCGGCCAAATATTGAATATCATTTTACCATCATCGATGCACCTGACATAAACGCTTTTGCTTTACCTGGGGGGTATATCTATATCAACCGAGGTTTGTTAACTTTTTTACATTCAGAAGCCCAATTAGCAGCAGTGCTAGCCCATGAAGTGGCTCATATTACTGCCAGGCATGTTGTTAAACAAGATACAGCCAGAACAAGTGCAAGTACCCTCACTTTTTTATCTGTTTTTACCACTGGAAGCATGGCTTTGGGAGATGCTACTAGTTTATGGAGCACAGCTGCCGTACAAGGTTATGGACGAGAAATGGAGTTACAAGCTGATGGCTTAGCGGCAGAATACTTATTTAACAGTGGTTATGCTCCGCAGGCGATGGTTGAAGCTATAGGTGTATTAAAAGATCAGGAAAAATTTTCGCGTTATAGAGCTAAAGAGGAAGGTAAAAGAGCCAAAAGTTATCATGGTGTATTTTCTACTCATCCTAGAAATGATATTCGTTTAAAAGAAGTGGTTGCAAAAGCGGGACAGTTTATTGATAAAAAAGAAAATAGTGATAACCAAGACGCTTACCGTGAACATCTAGAAGGTATGATCTATGGCATAAATTATGAGGTGATGAACAAGCCTAAACCGATAGAAAAAGAGCGTTACATTCATCGTAAGCTTGGCTTTTCATTATTATTTCCAGAAAAATGGCAGGTTACTCATACTAGTAAAGCAATCGTTGGGCAACCAAAAAATGACACGGCAAGATTAAATTTAACCATAGCGATAAATAAAGGCAGATTAAATCCAGGGAATTATCTACGAAGTGTGACAAACGTAGATTTATTGCTACGTTCAGAAGATTTTTCTCAATATGGCTTGATTGGGCATACTGGTATTATTAAAGGTATCAAAGGCAAAGACGACCAACGAGTTGCCGTTATTTTTCAAGGAAGTAAAGCATATTTATTAGTTGGTGAGGTTTTTCTCCCTGAAAAAGGAGTCGATTACGATACTTTGTTTTTGAAAAGTATTCAAAGTTTTCGACCTGAAAGAACCCCGACAAAAGCTAAAAAGTCCAGAACAATACACTATGTTAAAGCGAATGATAATACTCGGATGGATTTACTTGCTAAACAGATGAATTTAGGCGTTTATTCGGTACAAGTGCTGCGTCTTATTAATGGTCTTTACCCTAGAGGAGAGCCAAAAACTGGGGATTGGATTAAAATAATTAAATGAACCGTTGCAAAATCTGATAGGTCGTATTATTACAAAACACCTAATCATATAGGGTTTTAGGACAAGCTGAATCGGTTTACTTTATCACTTTACAGTCTAATGATTATGTTAACTGTTATAAGAGAATGCTGATTATAACTTATCCTGCCAATGTTATTAGGTTTTGTATTTGGAGGACAGTTAACCACTTTGGGCTAATAATTCTTCAACATCAGGTAAGCTTAAGGTAAATCGGTGGTAAAGCCAGATTGCATGGCTATTGATTTGAAGTGAGTAACGATAGTCTGAATATATTTTAGTCTTTTTCATACTAGCTAGCTTAACTCACCTTTCCCTGATAGCTCGACATAGTCAAAACTCAAGCCATTTACCGGCTAAACTTCTATTAATATTTGCGTTAACGCAATATACCTTCTTTAAAGTGTAAAGTTTATTTTTTATCTATTTGATTATCTCTTTTGCTGTTAACGGCTTAAATTGTACTAATAATAATGGTAATAATGTTAAATTTGCTGCTAGGGCAACCAGCATAGAGAACCCGGTTAATAAACCAAAATACATCGAAGGCATAAAGTTTGACAATACAAGAATTGAAAAGCCTAAGGTGATAGTTATAGAGGTGTAGTACATAGCTCGGCCAATGCTGGCGTGGGAGTTTAACATCGCCGTTTTATAGTTTTGGCATTGTTTAAATTCTAATTTAAATCTATGTACATAATGAATTGAATTATCGACGGCAATACCAATACATATCGCGGCAATAGTTATCGTCATTATGTCTAATGGTATTTTTAACCAGCCCATCAGGCCAAGTACCATGCTTGCTGCGACTAAATTCGGAATTAGCGTTATGATTGACAATTTAATATTCCGATATAACAAAATAAACATCAACAAAATGCAAAAGAAAACGGTTCCTAAGGTATAGATTTGTGATTGAAATAAGCTTTGTAGCATATTGTTATATAAGACTAACATGCCTGAAAATTTAATCTGCTCAGGCGCTAAATCAAATTTACTCACCAATCCCTGCTTGATGTTATTTAATAACTCGGTACGTTTAAGTGATTTATCACTCTCAAAAACTCGGATACTAAAACGAATTTGATTACCATCTGCTGAAATATATGGATTTATGATTATCGACTTTATCGAATCAGGCAACTTGCTATACAGGATTGATAAAATAAAATTATCGGTTTTAGTTGCGGGCTCTATTTGGTTAATTAATGCCATGCCTGAGGCAATTGATAGTACTTTACCTGTTTGTGGTATGCTTTCTAAAAACCGATGATAATCAGCTACTTTTTCTAACATTATTGGGTTAAACCAATAACCCGTAGTTAGCTGAAGCGGATTTTTATTATATTGGCCTATAGTTTCAGTTTCATCCGAATCAAACTCAGCCAAAAACTCTGCTTCATCTGCATAAAGCTCCGCCAAAAACTCTGCTTCATCTGCATCAAGCTCAGCCAAAAACTCTGCATCTAATATTTTATCTTCATCAGACTCTCGAAATACTTCTTTAGGTGCATCTATTATGACATCTAAAGGCGTTGTACCTCCTAGCTTTTTATCTATTAGCGACATACCTTGGTAAATTTCAGTATTTTCTTTGAAATAATCAATGAAACGATTTTCAACCGTTAATAAAGAAGCACCAATTAAACTTAATAGAATAATAATAATGTAAGTAATGAGAATGTTTTTTTTATCAGGTAATAAACGACCAGCCAAAAATAAGGCTAACTGTTTTGTTAAATTTTGTTGGTTAACCGGCTTTCCTACCGGTAGTAGCATTAACATTGCAGGAAATAAGGTAAATACCATAAGAAAGGAGAGGGCAACGCCAATTGTCATCATCCAACCAAAATCAATTACCGGGCGAATGCCACTAACGAGTAGAGAGACAAAAGCAACAATGGTCGTTATTGAAGTAAATAAACATGGAATAAATTTTTTCTTTAACGTAGTGCTAACGAGTGTGAACTGTGTTGCATGTGGATTCTGCCAGTGTAATTCTTGATATCGAACAATCAAATGAATGGTAAGGGATAGTGTTAAGATCAGCATTAAGGAAATAAAGTTAGAAGAGACAACGGTAACGGGCCAATTAAGTAAACCTAATAATCCTATCATCACAGCACCCGTTATCACGCAAGTGATTAATGGTAATAACATCCATTGAATTCGTGAAAAAGCAACTAGTAAGGTAATGATAATAAAAAGTAAGACCACAAAGCCAAAATTGATTAAATCGTGACGAATAAAAGCGATAGAGTCAGCAGTGATCATGGGCACACCACCTAAATGTAATTGGCCGTATGTACTAAACTTAGCCATGACTTGACGTACACTTTCAATAATATCTTCTTGTCGGTGTTGGTTTTTATTTATATAACGGGCGAGTTTTCTATTTTTACTTGCTAGTTTTTTGCGTAATTTAAAAGAACTCGGTTCTTTTTCCACTAATAATTTAGCTTCATCTCTTGAAAGTTTTAGTGTCTGATATTTCTCATCATCTTGTAAATAAAGTAAAAAAGCAGTGGTTTTACTATCAGAGCTGATTAATAAATTACGGTAAATTGGACTAGATAATATCTCTTGCCGGGCAAGTGTTATTTCGGTTCTAGCGCTAAGTAGAGTTGGTATTTCTTGTTTTAGTTTTTCTACTGATATTGCCGGGCTGTTAATTAAAGGGACGGTTAAGATACTGGTGATTGATTCAATTTCAGATACCTGATTAAGCTCTTGTGATATTAAGCTAAGCTGTTGTAGTGTATTGCTGGCGAATAAGTCTTGATCAGGACTAAAAGTCATAATCAGGAAGTCATCAGAGCCATATTTTTGTTTTATTTCCCGATAAAATTGTAAAGCAATATCATTTTGCAGTACCAAAGTATCACTCGAGGCATCTAACCTGAAATTTTTTATTTGAGAGATAAACAACATACTGACGATTAAAATAACAACACATACTAGTTTTGGGCGTAGGAGAACTTGTTCTTCATATAATTTAGTAAAATTGATAGACATCGCAGTGCCATTTTTATTGTTGAGTTAATTTTAGTATGGTACAAACTAGGTGATTTAGTTAATTTTATATCATTGTATATTTACTCTATGCTGTATTAGAACTCTTTAATATCATTTGCCCAGAGCCAGATCAAAATAAACACAGTCGTTGATTTTAATCCTAATTATCACGATTATAGGAGATCACAAATCATTGAGCATATAGCGAGTAGCGAGTGAATATCTATATATTGACTAGCTATAAAATTAACTAAACCGCAGGCTTAGGATAATTAAAAATCACTACAGCAATTTGATAGTTAGTCTCATTTAAAGCATAAGAAGAAAGGCTCAGGTTATTTAAGTAATTTGACTCAACTTCATCCTTTACGAATTAAAAATTATTTCACATTAAAAATGTCTGTGAATATTTGGTAATCGGGATTCAATTCTTAATAAAAGAAAATTGCTATCAACCGAAATGGCTTTTTATTCTACGAATAATAACAAGAGCCAATTCCTTAGAATGAACACAGCCCGTTATATCCGATACTCTTTAGTATTGGACATAATGTAAAGAGAGTATTAGAATAGCTTTAAAGCTACTTTGTATTATCTTTAATTATGTCTAAAACTGTACCTGTCCCATTATATCCAACCTATATTGAACTCAATGAGTTTGAACTTGCTGATTACCCAAAACTTAATGACTTTATTTCAACTATGCCTGCTTGGTCTTTAAACCAGTGGCAATGGGGAAAAGTATTTTTAGAATATACTGGCCGAAATAAGTCTGTTCATACCTATGACCGTTTTAGAAATGAAATAGAAAAGTTTTTGTTGTGGTCGTTTCTAATAAAGAAATCGCCTATTGATGAGATGCGTAAAAATGACATTTTGGAATATGCAGACTTCTGTTGGAAGCCACCGGTAACTTGGATTGGTACAAGTAATCAAGAACGCTTCAAACTAAAAAATAGCTACTTTGACTCAAATGAATTATGGCGACCGTATAAAATGCAAGCGGCTAAAAGCCAGTTGTCTAAAGATGTTGATAAAAAGAAATATCGTCCTTCACAACAAACACTAACGTCTACTTTTACAGCGATCATCGTATTTTATAATTACTTAATGGGCGAAGAACTTTGTTATGGAAACCCAGCTCATATAGCTAAAAAAGATTGCAGACATTTTATTAGTGATACTCAAGTTAAAGAAATTAAAAGACTTTCCACTTCGCAATGGCAATACCTTCTAGATACGGCTGTGAGTATGGCTGATGAAGACCCTATTTATGAACGAAACCTATTTGTAATAGCTTCATTAAAAACGTTGTTTTTAAGAATATCTGAGCTTTCTGAGCGAGATAATTGGTCACCGGTCATGGGCCATTTTTGGCAAGATGAAGACCAAAATTGGTGGCTGAAAATATTTGGTAAAGGTCGAAAACTTCGTGATACCACGGTTCCGTCTGATTATATGCCTTTCCTTAGGCGATATCGGTTATCTCGCGATCTTTCCGGGCTTCCAACAAGTGGCGATAACAATGTACTTGTGGAGAAAGTACGTGGTCAAGGTGGTATGACATCAAGACACTTAAGACGTTTAGTACAAGACATATTTGACAATGCCTTTATTAGAATGAAACGCCTTGAAGGCGAAAACAAATCTATTAAACTAAAAGAAGCTACAACACACTGGCTTAGGCATACCGGAGCTAGTATGGAAATAGAACGTGGACGTTCATTAAAAGATCTCTCAGAAGATCTCGGCCATGCGAGTATGGCAACAACCGATACAGTTTATGTTCAATCTGAAAATAAAATGAGAGCCGAAAGTGGCAAAAAAAGGAAGGTAGATTAACGCACTGAAAAATGGTTAAAACAGTTTGTAGGCTATTATAAACATAGTATTTAGCAACTTTTTATATAATATTAGGTGATTCTCTGTGAAATTTGACCAATACCTATAGCCGAACCTTATAAGATTTCACGTAGCGCACAATTAATTTCGATATATCAAAACTTTAACTGAAGATAAAGTAAAGCTTAGCCATATATAAACGAAGCCATATATTACTAGCTCACTAAGTCCAATACTAAAAGGTATCGGTCATAGTGAGCTATGTGCGTTCTGAGGGGTTGCTCCCCGTGATTACTCGTAGAATAAAAAGCTTATATTGTGCTAAATGCGGATAATTAAGATAATTGTGATGTTAGGACTTAGTTTGTGTTTACTTGTTAAAGAAAAGCCGTCGAACATTGTCCGACGGCTTATTTTAAGTCTTTCGATGCTCTAATTACATATGGTCAATAATACAATCACCAAACTCTGAACACGTTACTAATGTTGCGTCATCCATCAAACGCTCAAAATCATAAGTAACCGTTTTAGCATTAATAGCGCCTGACATACCTTTAAGTAATAAATCAGCAGCTTCAGGCCAGCCCATATGTCTTAACATCATTTCAGCTGATAAAATAACTGAACCAGGATTAACTTTATTTAAACCAGCATACTTAGGCGCTGTACCATGAGTTGCTTCAAATATGGCTATGTCATCATTCATATTTGCACCAGGTGCAATACCAATACCGCCAACTTGTGCGGCAAGTGCATCAGATAAATAATCACCATTTAAATTCAACGTTGCTATAACACTGTATTCTGCAGGTCTTAATAAAATCTGCTGTAACATAGCATCGGCAATAACATCTTTTATGATAATTTCTTTACCGGTATTTGGGTTTATAAATGAACACCAAGGACCGCCAGCAATGAAGTCAGCACCAAACTCGTCGCGAGCTAATTGGTAACCCCATTCTTTAAAGGCACCTTCTGTATATTTCATGATATTGCCTTTGTGTACTAATGTTACCGACTCTCTGTCGTTATCAATAGCATACTGAATGGCTTTTCTCACTAATCGCTCCGTACCTTCTTTTGATACAGGTTTAATACCAATACCACAGTTTTCGGTAAAACGGATTTTTGTTGCGCCCATCTCTTCGATTAAAAACTTAATCATTTTCTTAGCTTCATCAGTACCGGCTTTATATTCTATACCCGCATAAATATCTTCTGAGTTTTCTCGGAAAATAACCATGTCAACTTCACTAGGCTTTTTCACTGGGCTAGGCACACCGGTGAACCATTGTACTGGACGTTGGCAAACATAAAGATCTAATATTTGTCTAAGAGCAACGTTCAAAGAACGCATACCGCCACCAACTGGTGTTGTTAACGGCCCTTTTATTCCTACTTTGTATTTATTGAACATCTCTAACGTTTCATCAGGCAACCATGTTTCAGAATCGTACTTTTGGGTTGCTTTTTCCCCTGCATATACTTCCATCCAATGAACCTTACGTTCACTGTTATATGCTTTTTCGACAGCGGCATTAACAACTTTTATCATGGGTGGTGTTACATCGATACCAATTCCATCTCCTTCTATAAATGGAATGATAGGGTTATTAGGCACACATAGTTTTCCGTTCTCACAAGTAATGGCTTGACCGTCAGTGGGGATTATTACATTTGCAGACATATATGATTCCTCTTCTTTAGCACAATAACGTTAAGGGTTTTGAACTTAACAGCTAGATTGTTTGTATTATGGATAAAACTGCTTATTTTAGTATAGGTTATCTTCCCTTGAACATTCAAATTAAATGAAAAAGAGCTTCAACACTAATACAGAATAGGTGATATTGAGTATAACTATGGTGAATAATTAAAACAAGCGTTTAAATTATGCGTTTAAATCCATTAATATCTGATAATAAAGTGAAATAGCTTGGTGAAAGTAAACTATCTTGAGATAATTACTTTAATATTATTTTATAGGATTCCTGATGAAACTTTTAGTACGTAATTTATCACGCTCTACAACCGAACAAGAAATTCGGATTTTATTTTCAGCAATTGGTGGTATCACCGAATGTACTTTAGTTTTAGACCAAGCGACGGGAAAATCTAAAGGTTTTGCTTTTGTTGAAATGCCTAATGAAGCTGAAGCAAAAAAAGCATTAAAGGCATTACATGAAACTAGAGTTGGCAGTAATAGAATTAGGGTAAAAATCTCTAAATAGTTTCTAGCGTAAAATAAAAAGGCTGAACATCATATTGATGTTCAGCCTTTTTTATACCAACTATTTAGCTACAAATCAGTTATAACAAGCTAGATAATATTGTATTAAATGTTTCACTTGGACGCATAGCTTTAGTTGCAAGTTCTACATCTGCATAGTAGTAACCGTTGATGTTCATAGATGGTCCTTGAGCAGCATTTAATTCAGCAATGATTTTCTCTTCTTGCTTCGTTAATGCTTGAGCAATAGCGGTAAAACTCGCCTTTAACTCTTCATCTGATGTTTGCGCTGCCAGTGCTTGTGCCCAATACATAGCAAGGTAGAAATGGCTACCACGATTATCTAACTCACCTACTTTACGAGATGGTGATTTATTTTCATCAAGAAACTTACCTGTTGCTGAATCTAAAGTATCTGCAAGTACTTGTGCTTTGTTATTCTTAGTATTAACGCTTACGTGTTCTAAAGAAGCAGCAAGTGCTAAAAACTCACCTAATGAATCCCAACGTAAGTGGTTTTCTTTTTCAAATTGCTGCACATGTTTAGGTGCTGAACCACCCGCGCCTGTTTCAAATAAACCACCACCGTTCATAAGTGGAACAATTGAAAGCATTTTAGCGCTTGTGCCTAATTCTAAAATAGGGAATAAATCCGTTAAGTAATCACGTAAAACATTACCTGTTACTGAAATAGTATCTTCACCTTTAGCAGCACGTGCTAATGTAAATTCACACGCTTTAACAGGTTCTAAAATTTGAATGTCTAAGCCAGAAATATCATGATCAGCTAAATATGTATTAACCTTCTTAATCATTTCGGCATCATGACCACGATTTTCATCTAACCAGAAAACGGTAGGAACTTTTGTTGCTTTTGCACGAGTAACGGCTAGTTTTACCCAGTCTTGAATCGGTGCGTCTTTAACCTGACACATTCTCCAAATATCGCCTTCAGCAACAGTATGCTCTAATAAAGTTTCGTTGTTGTCGTTTACAACACGAACAGAACCGTTACCAACCATTGTAAAAGTTTTGTCATGAGACCCGTATTCTTCAGCTTTTTGAGCCATCAAGCCAACGTTTGGTACTGTACCCATTGTTGTTGGGCTGAATGCACCGTTTTCACGACAAAAATCAACGACCGCTGAAAAAACACCAGCGTAGTTACGATCAGGGATCATAAACTTAGTATCTTTTTGCTTGCCATCACGATCCCACATCATACCTGAAGCTCTAATGGCTGCTGGCATTGATGCATCGATAATAACATCGCTAGGAACATGGAAGTTTGTGATGCCTTTATCAGAATCAACCATCGCAACTTCTGGACGCGTTGTATAAACAGCAGCTAAGTCAGCTTCAATTTCAGCTTGTTTTTCGCTGGGTAAACGAGAAATCTTTGAGTAAACATCGCCAATACCGTTATCAGCATCAACGCCAAGTTGTTGAAAGATCGCAGCATGTTTTTCAAAAACATCTTTATAGAAAACTTTTACCGCTAGGCCAAACATGATTGGGTCTGAAACTTTCATCATGGTAGCTTTTAAATGAAGAGATAATAATACGCCCTCTTCCTTTGCTTTGGCTGTTTCTGTTTCGTAAAACTCAACTAATGCGGCTTTACTCATTACAGCAGCATCAATAATTTCTTTGTCTAACAAAGGTAAGTGTTCTTTCAATAAAGTAACATCACCATTTTCTGCAACAAATTCAATTTTTACATTGGTTGCTGCATTAAGTGTTGTAGATTTTTCACTGCCGTAGAAATCACCTGCAGACATATGTGCAACATGTGATTTAGATTCTTTTGACCAAACACCCATAGAGTGTGGATTTTTCCGGGCATATTGCTTCACTGAACCTGGCGCACGACGGTCTGAGTTACCTTCACGTAAAACGGGGTTAACAGCAGAGCCTAAAACTTTAGCATAAGTCAGTTTAATTGACTGTTCAGCTTCATTTTGTGGTTCAGCTGGAAAATCTGGTAAGTTATAACCTTTAGCTTGAAGCTCTTTAATAACAGCTTCTAATTGAGGGATAGAAGCAGAAACATTAGGTAATTTTATAATGTTAGCTTCAGGAGTTTTAGCTAATATACCTAATTCTGTTAAAGCATCACTAACACGCTGTTCAGCAGTTAAGTATTTTGGAAAGTTAGCTAATACACGTGCAGCTAATGAAATATCACGTGTTTCAACGTTTATGCCTGACGACGCTGTGAATGCTTGAATAATTGGTAATAAAGAGTGAGTCGCCAAAGCTGGCGCTTCATCGGTAATCGTATAAATTATTTTTGTTGAATCTGAGCTCATCTACTTTCCTATTTCTTATCTGCTAATTGTCTAATAAAGTGAATATTTATGCATTTTTGCATTATAGGTTCACTCTACTAATATTAATTTTTCCGCGAGACCCCTATAGCGTATACAAAGGTTATTTCTATTATTCGCGGTATTATATGCCTGAATTTAACCAGACATAAAAAACCAGTGGGTACGCCACTGGTTAACCTGCGTATTATAAACCTTCAAGTAAGTTTCGTAAACAATATGAGCATAATTACAAATAACTAATTATGAATTTAAATCGATTAATTACACAAAAGGTCTATTCAAGAGGATAAAACATGAAATTTCAAACAATAGCGAAATTTAGATGCCGATTTTAATTATTCAAACCAATGTTTAGATATAGGTAATGAAAATAAAAGCGGCGAGAAACTCTCATATTTATGACGATTGGCTTCACATTTTACGTTTTCCGTATAATGTGCTTTCCATGGGTCATTGATCAACCAAATATTATTATTGGCAACCGCAACACCTTCTAATGAAGAATTACCTATAAGCTCCCAATTTTCGCATTGATTATCATGACTAATGACCGGCGCCAGAAATTTCATTGAAATAACTTTTGTTGGTTTCTTCTTGGCTAAATCAATAATCCATAATTGGTTATCATTACGAGCTGCTGCTGCGATATAACCGGGGTGATTATCAACAGGTAAGTAATCCATACCATTTATAGGATGTACGCCCTGCTTAAATGCTGGTAATACAACCTCTGTATCAACTACTGGAGCAAATTCATCAGATTGCCAAAAATTTTCGCTTAACGGCAAAGAAAAAATTCGAGCCATATTTTTACTGTCTTTTTCTAATCCTAAGTATAAAGTATTGTCTTTGCCAAAAGCCAAGCCCTCAATACCATCATTAGCAAAATCTCCAACAGCATACGAAGCATCAAATTGTAGAGGCCTTACGTGTGTCATTGACAAAATATTATTTTCATCAATTTCAAGACGTACTAAAAGTGATGGGTATTGTGTTGAGCCCGTTTTTTGAAAACGTTTTTGACAGGCCGCTGTAAGTTGAACGCCGTCACGCGCATCTTCTGTAACGATAATGAAAACATTATCGTTATTAGGATCAATTGCTAAGGCTTCAAAATCAGGTTTGTCGGCTAAGTATGGGTAAAAACAACTTTCTTTTATTTTATCTGACATTGTCATTGCTAATGACTGTTCTGCAACGATAGCGTCAGAGGGATTGATAATGTGTAATTGTTTCTGCTGAGACTCATGTGCTGAGCGATCAGACAGTGATAGTAACTTTCCTCTCCATAATTTCAAAGCTGAAGTTTGTGGGTCTAACATGACTTTATCGTTAGTTTCTACCAGCCACTTTCCTTTCAATGTCACTTGCTGGTGAATGTTATCATCAGCCATCACACAAGTAGCACAAAGATATACAGCTAAAAATGGTAACAATTTCATTATCGATTCAACCACTAATTATTTTATAAGGTGTAATATATTAGCCAAATCTGATTTACCTTCAGCAATCTCTTCTTGGGTTAATCCTGATAACTCATGCGGAAATACCAACCATTCATCTGACTCATGAACAAAATAATCTGGTTTAAAATCAACCATGTTATTGGTCGGCTTATACCAAGGACATGCTACGCGTACTTCCGTTGGCATATTATTACGTGAAAGTTTCTTAAGTTGTTTAATTAAAGCTTCAATACTTCTGCCCGAATCAAAAACATCGTCAACGATTAATAGACCATCTGTAGCATTTGCATTCTCTATAATGTAATGCAAGCCATGCACTTTAATCTCTTTACTTTGTTGATTAATACCGTAATAAGAAGAGGTGCGAACAGCTATGTGATCTGTTTCAACATTTTTGAAATCAAAATACTCTTGAACTGCAATGCCAACAGGAGCACCGCCACGCCATATACCAATTATAAATTGTGGTCTAAACCCATCTTCAAAAACTTGTGCTGCAAGTTTAAAAGAATCTACTAGTAAATCTTGTGCTGTAATAAATTTTTTATTCATAGTGGTTGTTTCTTACTGTAAAAATAGTGTAATGTTGCAAATTATATCAATTCTTGACCGAATGGTTAAGTAAATTATTCAAAGAATTCAATTTTTTATTTACCTGTGCTCAAACTACAATGAGTTTAACTAAGAGAAGTATTAATGCAAAAACCAATATTAACAACTGCTAGTTTACTATTTAGCTTAATGTATGTTTCACCTACTTACTCACAAGAGCTAAAAGTCGCTTCATGGAATATAGCTTGGTTAGGCTCTCATGAATATAATGAACGAAAATCCGCTGACTATAAACAATTAGCAGCGTATGCCAAGCAGCTCGATGCAGATGTAATTGCGCTTCAAGAAGTTGAAAATGGCGAATGGGCTCAAAAAGTTTTTGGCAACGAATACGATTTCTACTTTTCCACAAAAGATTGGGTACAACGAGTGGGTGTGGCTGTTAAAAAATCAGCGGGTTTAACCGTTATTGCTAAAGAATATAAAGATCTAGATGTTACACGTGTAAGACATGGCATGGATTTAACCTTATCTCGCAATGGTAAAGAATTGAAACTCCTTGTGGTACATTTGAAATCAGGCTGTTTTACTGACCCTCTCGATAGTAAAAGTGTTGCTATGATGCCAAGTACTTCAGACAAAGAAGTTAGACGCAAACAAGCATGTTCAACGCTCAGTAAACAAATAGAACCACTGGAACGTTGGGTAGACAAACAGGCAAAAGAGAATAAAGCTTTTGTTGTTCTTGGTGATTTTAATCGTCGTTTCTCACAAGACATATCTAATAAATATGCTGAAGATCAAGGTTTGTGGCAAGCATTAGATGACGAAGGTAATGAAGCCCTATGGACACCTACTGCAACAAAGAACTCTGATTGTTGGGGTGGTTATTATAAAGACTATATAGATCATATTGTTTTTAACCCAAGTGCTAAAAGCATGTACCTAGACGATTCATTTGAACAGCTCGTCTTTAAAGAAAAATACACGAAAGAACTCTCTCGTTCATTAACTGATCACTGCCCTATTTCGGTTAAAATAGCGCTCTAATTGGCTTTGAATCTACAATGCACAATAATAATTTTAAGCTAAAATAAATAATAGCCATCTACAGTTGCTAGTGTTATCTACTAGCAACTTTTTATATTCTCAGGACAATACTCCCCATGCATAACAAGCAACTCCCACTTATCGACCTTCATCGTCATTTAGACGGCAACATTCGCCCTAAAACTGTTTGGCAATTAGCGAAAAAGAACAACATTGAGTTACCTGAAACGAATTATGAAGACTTCTTACCTCATATTAAGATCACGAATAATGAAGCTGATCTTTTAGCTTTTTTGAAGAAATTAGATTGGGGAGTCAAAGTACTGTCTTCATTAGATGATGTTGTACGTATTGGTTTTGAAAATGTTGAAGATGCTTATCTTGCTAATATTGATTACGCAGAATTACGATTTTCTCCTTTTTATATCGCGATGACACATCAACTTCCTATTGAAGGTGTTGTTGAAGCAATCATTGAAGGTATTAAACAAGGGTGTGATAAATATCCGACAAAAATTAATTTAATTGGCATTCTTAGTCGTACTTTTGGTGTAGAAAATTGCGAAACTGAACTTAATGCAATATTAGCGCATAAAGATAATATTACAGCGCTAGATTTAGCGGGTGATGAGTACAATTTTCCAGGTGATTTATTCGAACGTCACTTTAAAAAGGCATCAGATGCTGGTTTACAAATAACGGTTCATGCAGGTGAAGCTGCGGGACCAGAAAGTGTCTGGCATGCCATAGAAAAACTTGGCGCAACAAGAATCGGCCATGGCGTAGCTTGTGTTAAAGATCAAAAGCTCATGGATTATATGCTTAAACATCAAATTGGCATTGAGTCATGCCTGACATCAAATTATCAAACAGGCACTATAAAAGACTTGAGCAACCATCCCATTAAAACATTTTTAGAAAATGGACTGAATGTGTGCCTAAATACTGATGATCCAGCGGTTGAAAATATAGAACTTAAAGATGAATTTAATCTTGCCACCAATTTACTTAAACTCAGTGAAAAGCAAATTACACAATTACAACATAATGCTATCGAAATGAGTTTCTTATCAGATAAAGAAAAAGAAAGTTTACGACAGCTAAAAATCTAAAAGAATTGAGGTAAGTTATTAATCGATAATTGATCGTCACTTCACTTAGTATTATCATAACCACATTAACGTTCAAGCGATAAAAAATGTCGTTATAAACAAAATTTCAGTAAAAAATCCTTGATAGCAGTTTGATTTCATCAGCTCGGCTAGAAACTTACTGAGTTACACTTAAAAAATAAAGGATAACTCTTATGCCAACTCCACATATTGAAGCTCAAGAAGGCGATTTCGCAAAAACGGTATTAATGCCAGGCGATCCGCTTAGAGCCAAATACATTGCTGACAATTTCTTAGAAAACGTAAAATGTGTTACGCGTGTTCGTAACATGTTTGGCTACACGGGTACTTATAAAGGCAAGCCTATTTCAGTGATGGGCTCAGGCATGGGCATTCCAAGTGTTTCTATTTACGCCACTGAACTTTATAAAGACTACGGTGTTGAAAGTATTATTCGTATCGGTTCTTGTGGAGCCGTTCGCGATGATATTAAAGTTCGTGATATCATCATTGGAATGGCCGCAAGCACAGACTCTAATGTTAATAGACAGCGTTTTCATAATGTTGATTTTGCAGCATGTGCTGACTTTTCACTGTTAAAAAGTGTTGTTGATACCGCTGAACGATTAAATCAAGACGTTCGAGTGGGTAACATATTCACGGCAGACCTATTTTATACACCACAACCAGAAATGTTTGCTACGATGGAGAAATATGGGATTTTAGCCGTTGAAATGGAAGCTGCAGGTCTTTATGGCGTTGCTGCGGAATACGGTAAAAAAGCATTGGCGGTATTAACGGTAAGCGATCATATTAAAACAGGCGAACAAACAACGGCTGATGAACGTGAAACAACCTTTAAAGACATGATGGAATTAACGTTAGAAAGTTTAATATAATATATTAACTGTTCTTCCTGAACATAAAAAGGGGTAGCCTATTGCTACCCCTTTTTATTAATCACTTATTTTTCAGATTTAACTTTAAAAGAAGTTAGCTTTAAATTCTACGCCAAAGAAACGTGGTTCATTGACATAACCAGTTAAATTATTAAAATCAATGGCACCGGTTAGCTTTTCTTCATCAAGAATGTTTCGGCTAAAAGCAGCAACTTCATATTCTACATCGTCACCATCCCACTCATAACCAACACGTAAACCACCTTCTAATATTGGGTCACCTGTAAATTCTTTAGACTCATATAAGAAAAAGCTTACTTCGCTACGATAAGACCAATCGGTATAAACGTATAATTCACCATCACCAATTTCTTTTGTCCAACGAGCACTTAAGTTACCAATCCATTCTGGAGACTGTGGAAGTGAGTTACCATCAATAATAACTCTGCCATCACTATTTAAAGGATCTGTGATAGTACAATTAGCACCACACCCTGCAACAGAAATAGTGTCATCTTGTAATTCAGTGTGGTTGTAGCTCAAGCTAGCACCAAAGACCAAGTTTTCAGTTGCCCAAAATTCTGAGTCTAATTCAAAACCATAACCAACAGCTTTGTCAGCATTAAGTAAACTTGCAACATTACCAGTGCCGCCTACTGCTGTTAATTGTTGATCATCAACAACATAATAAAATACTGAACCGTCAATACGTGCAGTATTATCTAAAAAGGTAGATTTAAAACCTGATTCAATTGATGTTACTAATTCTGATTTAGCCGTTGTATGTGATGCAGAAAATAATAAACTACGACCTTGAATACTTGGCGCTCTGTAGCCTTTTGCTACTCGGGCATAAAGATTTACTTCATCATTCATTTTGTAGTTAACACTGATATCACCGCTGATTTGTGAATCATCAACCGTCGTGTTTTCACTGAAACCAGGTGCGCCGAACGGTGATTGAACTAAAGTTCCATCCCAAACACGTTCATCATCTGAATAACGGATACCAGCAGTTATGCCTAAATCATCTGATAACTCAAAGTCCAATGAAGCAAAAACAGCCCACGCGGTTGTTTCCATATTTTGAATAGCAATGCCATTTTGTGCACCGCCACCTAAAGTATCAAAACTTAAATTGTGGATAGTTAAATCTTCATCAAAATAGAAAAAACCGAATTGATAATCAAAATCACCAAGATCATTGCTAGATAATCTAATTTCTTGGGTAATCTGAGAATGATCTGGCATTTTAGCGCCAGTTTCTGATGGGAATGGAATAAATCCAGGTCCCATATAATCACCTAAGAATGAGGCGCCATAACCCCCATCAATATCACCAACGGAAAACATTTCAGCAGATTCATAACCTGTTACAGAAGTTAAGGTATGGCTGCCCATGTCATAAGATAATTTTAAGCTAGAGCCTTTCATTTCAATAGTTTGATTATTTCTTGATGCAGCATCTTGATAAACGACTTCACGATCAAAATCATCTACTAAGTCATTTGTACCCGGCTTAATGATGTTTGCTCTAAAAACACGAGCATCGGCATCGGCATCTCTAAAGTGATAATTAAATAAAGCTGAGAACTCATCATTTGGTTCCCATAGAAGTTGAATTCTTCCTGCGGTTTCACCGTAGCCACCTAACTCATCTTCTTTTTCAAAACCTGGCGCTTTATTGTCTATCCAATCATCTCTATCTTGTTGTAATAACGACACTCGTGCAGATAACGTGTCGGTTAAACCACCACCAATCGCAAGACGAAAATCGGTTGAACCATAAGTACCATAAGAGGTAGATACCGTTGCATCAAAATCTTGTGTGGGTTTTTTAGATTGAACTTTAATAATACCAGCGGTTGTATTACGTCCAAATAATGTTCCTTGCGGGCCACGTAATACTTCAACGCGTTCAATATCGAACATAGGCATGCCTTTAGTTAAAGCATTTTCTAAAACGACATCATCGTAAATCAATGAAACAGGTTGAGAAGCGAGTAAATCAAAATCTGTATTACCTAAACCGCGAATATAAAAACGTGGAAAAGTTCGTCCAAATGAAGATTCAATTAATAAACTAGGCACCTTTGCAGATAACGAACGTACATCCATTCCTGCAGATCCTAGAACCTCTAATTTTTTAGCCGTAATCGCTGAAATTGAAATAGGTACATCTTTAATGTTTTCAGTACGTTTACGAGCAGTTACTTCTATAACTTCGATACCAGTAATTTTTTCTTTCACACCATCTTCAGCAAAAGAACTCGTTGAAATACTTGCAACGCTGGCAAATATTGACGCCTGCACACAGAGTGCTAGTGCGCTTTGTTTAAACATTTTCATTTGTTATCTCCCAAGGGGGGTTATTTGTTTTTATATATTTTAAATAGTGTAGTAGAAATATTGTCTTTAAAGTTTAATTACTTATTGCTTTGTTTATTGCTTTGTTTATTGTATAAGTCGGCCATAAAACTTGTGCCGTAGTCCATTGCTTCAACGTTAAACAATTCGGCAATGGTTTGACCTAAATCTGCGAAGGTTTTACGTTCACCTAAATTTATAGAAGATATATTGTGATGGTAAGCTAAAATAGGAACGTATTCACGAGTATGGTCGCTTCCTGGCCAGGTTGGATCACAACCATGGTCTGCGGTTAAAAACACGATGTCATTATCTGTCATCGCATTGAGCACTTCGGGTAAACGTAAATCAAAAGCTTCAAGCTCTTGAGCATATCCTATCGGATCACGTCGATGTCCAAAGTCTTGATCGAAGTTAACTAAATTGGTAAAAATCAACGAATTATCTTGAGCTGACTTAATATGTTCAATCGTTGCGTCTAACAAGGCATCTAAACCTGTTGCTTTCGTTTTTTCACTGATCCCTTGATGAGCAAAAATGTCAGCTATTTTACCAACACTAATTACATGGGTTCCTGCATCAAAGATTTTATCAAGCACAGTGGGTGCTGGTGGTAACACTGAATAATCACGACGATTACCTGTACGAGCAAAATTATCTGAGTTATCGCCAATAAAAGGTCTAGCGATAACGCGGCCGATATTTAAATCTCCGAGTTCTGCTCTTACCGTTTCACAGTATTTATATAGATTATCTAAACCGAAATGCTCTTCATGAGCTGCTACCTGAAAAACACTGTCTGCTGAGGTATAACATATAGGTAAACCAGACTTAATATGCTCTTCACCTAATTTATCTAAAATAACAGTACCAGAAGCATGACAATTACCTAACATGCCGGTAAATCCCGTTGCTTTATTAATTTTATCCATCAAATCTTGAGAAAATGCATTTTCCTTATTGGTGAAATAATCCCAATCAAAAAGTACCGGAACTCCGGCCATTTCCCAATGTCCACTTGGCGTATCTTTTCCTGTGCTTATTTCCTGCATATAACCATAAGCCCCTTTTTCCGGGACACCGCCCTGCTTAGGGAAATCGGTATTAGATGCTTCATGACAGGCTTTAAATAATCCTAACTTTGCAAGATTGGGTAAGTTAATGGCTTTTCCTGTTTCGTCGAAATATGCTTTAGCCAGATTAGCAAGGGTATTTGCACCAACATCACCAAACTCTGCAGCATCAGCAGAATAACCTATACCAAAACTATCAATCACTAAAACTATTGCGCGTGTCATGCAATTTCCTTTTATATTTTTTTAATATATATTCATAAATAGTAGAATAAAACATGACCACATGGTCAAGTTGTGATAATTTATCATCTTTTAAAAATTGGGTAAATGATCCTTTTAGATATATATATTATTTAACGTATATTTAATGATTATTTAACCGAATAAACATATATTTAGCTTTTTTTTACTTTCATCTCTGCAGCTAATGATAGTATTTAAAATTACTTTTGAACCTGAAATTTTGACAGGCAACAACATTGAAAGATAATAAACCGACAATAATCACAATCACAGGTCCATCTGCATCAGGGAAAACCCTTTTTGCACAAACTATTCATGACGAGCTTATAGATGAATTAGGTGAAGAAGGAATTTCTATTCTAAGTGAAGATTCTTATTACCGCGATCAATCTCATTTGTCCATGTCAGAACGTGAACAAACCAATTATGATAATCCAAGTGCCTTCGAACATGACTTATTAACCCAGCACCTAAAAGATATTACTGAAAATAAATCAATAGACGTTCCTATATATTGTTACAAAACACATACGCGTACCGTAGAAACACGTGTTTTTACACCGACAAAAATCGTACTGGTTGAAGGTATTTTATTACTTTCCAATAAAGCACTTAGAGACCAATTTGATATTAAGGTCTATATGGATACACCGCTTGATATTTGCCTAGTTAGACGCATAAAACGTGACTTAATTGAGCGAAATAGAAGTGTTGAGTCTGTAACAAGTCAATATTTAGAAACGGTTAGACCTATGTATTACCAATTTATTGAACCTTCTAAAGCTTGGGCTGATATAGTCATCACACGTGGTGGCAAAAATAGAATGGCGATAGAAGTACTAAAAGCAAAAATTCGTCAGTTATCAAAGTTACCGCTACAAAAATAAAACAAAATAAAATACAAATAACAATAATTATAACAAGGGGTATTTATGGATTTGTCTGCATATAGAGGGGTAATAGGCATATTTGTTTTATTAGCTATTGCCTACGGTCTTTCGAAAAGCCGAAAAAACATTAACTTTCGAACAGTAGGCTTTGCGTTTCTCTTACAATTAATTATGGGCGCTTTCGTTTTATATGTTCCTTTTGGAAAAGACGTATTAACCACTATTACTTCGAGTGTGCAAAGCGTTATTGATAGTGCAAAAGTCGGCATAAACTTCTTGTTCGGCGGTCTAGGTACAGATGCCATGTTCGATAATGGCGTTGGTTTTGTTTTTGCCATTCGTGTTTTACCTAATATTATTTTCTTCTCGTCTTTAATCGCCGTACTTTATTATCTAGGCATTATGCAATGGGTTATTAAAATTATTGGCGGTAGTTTGCAAAAGCTATTACAAACCAGTAAACCCGAATCACTTTCAGCAACGGCAAATATATTTGTTGGCCAAACTGAAGCCCCGTTAGTTATTCGTCCATACATCGCTAAAATGACGCAATCAGAGTTATTCGCAATTATGGTGGGTGGATTAGCATCTGTTGCAGGTTCAATCATGGCGGGTTATGCCGGGTTAGGTATTGAACTAAAATACTTAATAGCGGCTTCTTTCATGGCCGCACCGGGTGGCTTATTAATGGCTAAAATTATTTACCCTGAAACTGAGCATGAAAAAATTGTGCAAAATTCTATAGACTTTGATGAAGGTGAAGACAAACCCGCTAACGTTATTGATGCTGCTGCATCTGGCGCTGCTTCAGGGTTGAAACTTGCTGTTAATGTTGGCGCAATGTTACTTGCTTTTATTGCATTAATCGCCCTTCTCAATACGATTGTTGGCGGTATTAGTGGATTGTTCGGATATGACAATATTACTATTGAACTCATTTTAGGTTATATATTTGCACCCTTCGCTTATATTATTGGCGTACCGGTGAACGAAATGCTTCAAGCCGGAAGTTTTATTGGTCAAAAAGTGGTTGTTAATGAGTTTTTTGCTTATGTAAATTTTGTTGAAATTAAAGATACACTTTCACCTGCTACTCAAGCAATTGTTACATTCGCTCTTTGTGGATTTGCTAATTTATCTTCAATTGCTATTTTGCTTGGTGGCATTGGTTCAATGGCTCCTAGTCGTCGACGTGATATCGCCAAACTTGGTATGCACGCTATGATGGCAGCTACTTTAGCCAATTTAATGAGTGCAGCCATCGCTGGTGTATTCATTGCTTTATAGTAATACAGAGGAAAACAAAACTATGTCTGATCTTAAATTTATCGCTCAACGTGCACTTTCCTTAATGGATTTAACCAGTCTTACTGACAGCGAAACAGAACAAGATATTATCAATTTATGTCAACAAGCTAAATCTTCAGCGGGTTCTACAGCGGCTATTTGTATCTACCCGCGTTTTGTACCTATGGCGAAAAAGATATTAAAAGCTCAGCAAACACCGCAAATTAAAATCGCTACCGTAACAAACTTTCCCCACGGCAATGATGATATAGATATTGCTTTAGCTGAAACTCAAGCAGCTGTCGCTTATGGCGCTGACGAAGTAGATTTGGTGTTCCCTTACAAAGCATTGATGCAAGGTAACCCTGATATCGGTTTTGATATGGTTAAAGTATGTAAGCAAGCCTGTGGTGATATTGCTAAGCTAAAAGTTATTATCGAAACTGGTGAATTGAAATCAGCGGAACTTATTCAGCAAGCGAGTGAAATTTCCATTAATGCGGGTGCTGACTTTATTAAAACATCAACAGGAAAAGTTGCTGTTAGTGCAACACCTGAAGCTGCAAAAATAATGCTAGAAGTCATTAAAAACAAAAATATCAATGTTGGCTTTAAACCTGCTGGTGGTGTTAAAAATGCTGAAGATGCCGCTGTTTATCTTGATCTTGCAGATAGTATATTAGGTGTTGATTGGGCTGATCATAATCATTTTCGTTTTGGTGCAAGTAGTTTACTTAACAGTTTACTTGTTACACTGGGGCACAGTGCAGAAAGCAAGTCAGCAAGCAGCTATTAATATTCATCAATAAAGAAGTAAATCATGGCGCAATTATATTTTTATTATTCATCAATGAATGCGGGTAAATCTACTCACCTGCTTCAATCGTCTTATAATTATAAAGAGCGCGGTTTAACAACGGCTATTTATACCGCAAAAATTGATGATAGATTTGCACAAGGCAAAGTTACGTCACGTTTAGGCATTGATGCAGATGCATTTCTTTTTGATGATGACAGTAACATGCTGGCTGACATTAAAAAGAAACATCAAGAAACTAAACTTGATTGTGTACTGATCGATGAAGCACAGTTTCTTTCTACCGAACAAGTTAAACAACTCACCGATGTTGTAGATTTATTACACATTCCTGTCTTAGCCTACGGGATAAGGACTGACTTCTTAGGTGAAACTTTTTCCGGTAGTGCAGCCCTTCTCGCTTGGGCCGATAAGTTAGTTGAACTGAAAACTATTTGTCATTGTGGTCGTAAAGCAAATTTTGTCATCAGACAAGATAAAAACGGTGTACCTGTTAAAGGTGGTCAGCAGGTAGAAGTTGGCGGAAATGAACGTTATGAACCTTTGTGTAGAGCTCACTTTAAAAAACTAGTCTGGTAAATACTGTAAGTTATTCTACGCTTAATCGTAGAATAACACCTTTCTTATCTTGTCCATAATAACGAGGAATAATATTTCATGCCTGTTTTTGAAAGCGCTCACCCACTTGTAAAACACAAAGTTAGTCTATTACGAGATAACGATATATCGGTCAAGGCTTTTAGAGAGTTAGCCAAAGAAATCTCAATGCTATTAACCGTTGAAGCAACTCAACATTTTAGTTTAAAAAATACGTCAATGACCTGTTGGTCTGGTGATATTTCGGTGCCAACCTTGGCAGATAAACAGCCTACTCTCGTCCCGATTTTACGTGCGGGTTTAGGTATGCTTGAGGGAGCACTTTTAGTATTGCCTTGTGCCAAAATAAGTGTTGTAGGCCTACAACGTAATGAAGAAACATTGCAACCTGAAAGCTATTATGAAAATATTATCTCTGATATAGAGAGTAGAACCGCTATTGTGATTGATCCTATGTTAGCAACAGGTGGTACGGCTTTAGCTACCATAGACTTATTAAAGGCTTCTGGCTGTAAAAACATTATTGCACTATTTTTAGTAGCTGCTCCAGAAGGCGTTAAAGTCATCAAAGACGCACATCCAGATGTAACACTAACCATTGGTATGATAGATGAAAAACTTAACGAACAAGGTTATATATTGCCTGGTTTAGGTGATGCTGGGGATAAAATTTTCGGTACGTTATAGTGTTGATTTAATCAAACTAAAAAGTCACTTATTACCTTTTGAGTAACAAGTGACTTTTTTCTTCAAATGACATGACAAGTGAATATTAAGTCGATTATCTTAAGCGAGTTTGCTTAATAAATTACCGGTGCTAACTCAGGCGCTTCTTCGGAATATGTAATTGCCTGATTAAATTGTTGAGCAGCTAATAGCGCTGAATTTTCATCCCTAGCATGAACTCGAGCAATAACTTCGCCACTATTTACTTGAACGCCCAAAGGTAAAATTCGATCAAATCCAACAGTATGATCAACTTTTTGCCCTGGTGCTGTTCTACCACCGCCTAAACTGACAACAGACATTCCGACATCACGCGTATTCATTTGTGCTAAATAACCATGCTGACTCGCTTTAACTTCCATAATAAAAGCAGCTTTATTCATTGAACCCCATGGATTTTCCACAAAATCTTTTGGCCCACCAAGCGCTGCTATCATACGCTCAAATATCTCCGCTGCTTTGCCAGAGTGAAGTACTTTATCTATTTTAAGGTATGCATCTTGTTCATCTGTAGCTAAATCTGTGTTTACTAACATGGCACTCGCTAATGTTTTAACCACTTGATGTAAACGTGGCTCTCGTTGCTTACCCGTTAAATATTTTACTGTTTCATACATTTCAATGGCATTACCCGCACTCGTACCTAAGACCTGGTTCATGTCGGTAATAATAGCTTGCGTTTTAACACCTGCACCATTGGCCACACTTGAAATACTGTCGGCAAGCGCTTTGGCATCTTCTAGTGATGACATCATTGCACCGTTACCCACTTTTACATCCATGACTAAAGTATCAAGACCCGCAGCGATTTTTTTAGATAAAATAGACGCTGTAATTAATGGAATAGATTCAACTGTCGCGGTGACATCTCGAATACCATAAAGACGTTTATCTGCTGGTGCCAAGTTATCAGTTTGTGAAATGATAGCGAAACCTACTTCTTTTACAATACGCTTAAACTCTCCTATTGTTGGCTCGACATTGAAACCCGCAATACTTTCCAACTTGTCTGCTGTACCGCCTGTGTGGCCAAGTCCTCGACCTGCTATCATAGGTACAAAGGCACCACACGCAGAAACGATTGCAGCCAGCATAAAACTCACCTTATCTCCAACACCTCCCGTAGAGTGTTTATCAACAATGGGAGCATCATAACCGTCCCAAGAGAGTACATCCCCCGAGTTCATCATCGCTTTCGTTAGCGTTACTTTTTCGTCAACAGACATTCCTTTTTGGAAAATGGCCATCGCCATCGCGCCAACTTGACTATCTGAAAAACTGCCATCAACTAAACCATTAACAAAACTTTGAATCTGGCTATCATTAAGCGTTTGTCCATTACGTTTAATGCGTATTATTTCTTGAGGTAACATCATTATGGTAAATCCTTATAATTCCAATAAATCTTTTGGTGTAAATGCATCTGGTAGCAGTTGGGCAACAGTCCATACTTGTTGTTCATCTTTATGGTTAATAGCAATGACTGGAGCTGATTGTTCAAAAAATTCAGCGATGACTTGCCGACATGCTCCACACGGAGGCGTTAACTTATCTTGCTCTGTATAAATTACGATCATTTGGAAACTTTGCTCACCATTTGCAACAGCATGACCTATACAATTACGCTCTGCACAAATCGTTAGACCGTAAGATGCATTCTCTACATTACAACCCTGCACAATATTACCTTGGGTAGTAAGTGCTGCAGAACCGACATGGAATTGACTATAAGGTGCATAGGCTTTACCGTAAGCTTCTTTTGCTGCAGCTTTTAGTGCGGCAGGTATTTCATAGGTATTATTTTTCATACTATCCCAGATTTTATAGGGTTAAACTATAATAAGAATAACATACCTGACCACTTGGTCAAATAATTAAAGCTGATTGAATTAATCAATCAAAAATGAAATTTATGGCATAAAAAAACCCTTTAGCATAACTAAAGGGTTTGACATTCAATTATGCAAAGTTGTTTTAGAACTTGTAGCTAACACCTACTTTTATACGCCATGCTGAATCAGTAGTATAAAATTTATTATCTAAGCTATCTGAACCAGGTCTATCATATTGATATTTTCTAGTTGCAGGGTCAATTGTAAACTGAACTAATTCTTGCGTTCCAAAATCACTTCCGTATACCTTACCTTTACTGCTATCGATCAGATTTAATAGATTATCTACAGTGAAATAAACGGTTCCTTTATGATCTTCACTAAATCCAGGGATTTCTTGACGAACACTTAAATCAAGGGTTGTAACCCAAGGTGTTGTAGCAACACCTTTTGGTAAATAACCGCCTGCATATTTAGCCAAACCTAAACTGTTAACTACTTCATAAAACTCAGCTTCATCTTCCGGTGAAGTGAACGTTACATTTTCATCACCCGGTGTAGGGATATAAGGTAAGAATGAATCGTTATAAGTACCTGGACTTAACAAGCCGTAAGGGTCATTTAAGTCGCCGCCACGGCTACCATCAGCATAGAAAGTTATTGGTTTTCCTGACTTTCGTTCGAAGAATAAGTTGATGTTCGTTTTATAACCAGCAACGAATTCAGTTGCATAACCTAAGTTAACAACAAGCCTATGTTCAGTTTCAAAACCAGAACGACCTACAATGGCTTCGTTACGATTGATAACAGGATTATAACCATAATTACTACCAGCCGTTGCACTTGAACTTGTATGTGCACTAGTGATGTCTTGATTAGTGTATGAAGTGGTTAAGCTTACACCACTGTCCCAATCTTTACTCAACACGACACTAAAAATTTTAGAGCGCCCTGCTTTGTCAGTATTGGTTAACATTAAATCTTCATTATAATCAGGATCATCGTAAATAATACGACCGCCGTCAGCAGTTGTTCCATCTTCATCACCGAATAAACTAGCATCTTGCCAAAAAGCTGTGTTTTCTTCTTTTTTATACAAATACTCAGCGGTGAACATAAAGTTATCACCTAAAAATGGAATATCAAATCGATAGTCAGCCGCTATCTGGAAACGCCAATCTGACGGTAAATCAAAATTAGGATCTGTAAAGTTTGTATCTGCATACCTTTCTGAGTTAGCAACGGAATCCATATCTTCTTGACGAGGGCCAGAGATATCAGTATTTTCAAATGAACCATTTCTTAAGTCAACTTTACCAATACCAACACCAGGATTTGAGTATGCATTTGAAACCCAAACAGTCGGTTGACCACCAGAATAACGGCCTACACCACCGCGTACAATAAGGTCTTCAGTTGCGTCCCACTTAATTCCAAATCGTGGTAATATAATACCTACACCATCTAAGTTTTCAGTATTATCATAACCAGTACGTTCTAACATTTGATCGTTAAATATTGGCTTATCATTTGATGCCAACATTTCATACCTTACACCCATATCAATTGTGATTTCGTCATTAAACATCCATTCATCATGAATATAAAATGCATGTTCATCACGTACAAATGAAGCTGCTGCATCATTAGGATCTAAGCTAGTCGTATTTTGATATTTAATTGAACTGGCGATTTGATTCTCAAAATCTTCAATACTATTAAATACATAATCTCCTTTAGTGTTTTGTAAGAATAAATTAAAAATATCTAAACGTTTAAATTGATAACCAAACGTTAAACTATGATCACCAACCAAGTAATCACCATCTAAAGACATGATAAAGGTCTTTTTATGTAAGTCATTTGAGTGACGAGAATGATCGGCACCCATAGCGATATCACCAGAATCCGCTTTAATAACCGTATCTGAAAAGTCACCTAATGATGCTTGAGTCGTTGGGTTGTCAAGGTAAGTTAAACTAAATTGTGTTGATAAATCATCATTCCAATCAGAATAAAGTTTAAATGCATAGTTATTTAATTCTTCAGTTCTGTTGTACCAATGAGATGATAAGCGTAATTCATATGGGTGACTTGACTGGTTACGCGTACTATTACCTTTGCTATATTGGTAAGTAAAAGCAGCACGGTGCTCGTCATTTATGTTCCAATCTAGTTTTAATAATATTTTTTCATCTTCAATCGCAGGTGTTTCATTCCAGTCACCGGGTTCTACACCGTAAACATCACGTGCTATTTGTTTTACTGCTTCAACATCAGCAAGATTTGCACGTGTTGGATTAGGTACATTGGCTCCATCTGGTCCCCACTCAACTGTTGAAGATGCTTCATAATATTCGTAAGAAGCAAAAAAGAACAATTCGTCTTCTATAAATGCGCCACCAAGCGTTGCACCAAAGGTTGTTTCGTCAAAATCTAATGGAGCTTCCCTTTTGGTAGGATCTTCAATAGTATTATTTTTAGGTGTGCCAGCCATGTCATCGTTTTGTGTTTCATAAAAGAATGTACCAGACAAGGTATTCGTACCTGATTTAGTTACAGCATTAATTTTTGCGCCTTGGAAACCACTATCTTTTGCATTGAAAGGAGTTACGTCAATAGTAACTTGCTCAATAGCATCTAATGAAATTGGAGAGCGTGTAGTTGGGTAGCCATTAGCGTTCAAACCAAAGTCATCATTTTGACCGATACCGTCAACACTAATACTATTGAATCGTGGGTTAGTACCAGCAACACTTAATTCACCATCTTTTGAAGATAAAACTGCAAGCGGATTATTACGAACAATATCTTTAATGTCACGGTTAAAGCTAGGGGAGTTTGTGATATCGTCAGCGCTAAAATAACTGTTGCTGCCAATGTTATTTGAAAAAACATTACTACCTGTAACTGAAATACGTTCTACGTTGTCAGTAGATATTAATTCAGCATTTAAACGGAAAGTATCACCTAACGTTAAGTAAATATTTTTATATACATTAACACCGTTTTCACCTGTAACTTTTATCGTATACGGTCCGCCAACACGAAGACCTTTACTTGAGAATTTACCCGTGTCATTTGATCTAGTTACCGTTTTAGTACCAGATGGTCCGTGTAAAATTTCAATTTTTGCATTAACTGAAATTTCACCTGTCGAATTTACAATACTTCCTCTAATACCGGAAGATGTATCAGAAGCCATAGCTGATGTAGAAAGTCCAAGCGCTAAAACTACTGCGCCTGTTATGAGTGAGAGACGATGCGTGTTCATCTTTTATTCCTTGATTATGTTTTTAAAGTGTCGATTACTTATTATTTTTTTTAGCAACCAAAAAACTTAACCAGTTGCTCTGTTTTTATATTTCGAGGGAAATTAGACCAGATTTTTATGTCATTTTCATTACATATTTTCACACTTTTTATAAATCAAATTACATATGACCAACTCTGAATTAGCAGAATCAATAAATACACTTAATAAACAATAAGATAAATAAGAAATAAACGCTATCACTGGAATTAATAATGAAGATAGTTTTATATAAAAAATTATTATTTATAATCCGATACTTATGCTCTTTAGTTATATACCTGTTCAACCAGTAAGTAACTAAAAAGCAAAGATATGAGTTTAATGCATATAATACAAGTGGTTACTACATTATTTAAGAGGTAATCATGAAAATAGCACACACGTACTATATATAAAATATCTCACCGTATGGCAAAGTTCCCTTCCATATAATTGAGTAAACATTTATAGTGGAATTTCATTACTAAATGTAGATTTGTCACTTCGTTATTTTTGAAAAAGAGGCTTGATTCTAACAAACCATAAAACTTAACTATATGGTCAACAGGTAGTGTGAAAGTAAAATAATAATAACAATTTCACTTGAAATGTTTTGTTTATGCATTCTAAATATAGAGCAACTTTATGAAAAATAACAAAGAAATAAAAAAAACAGGGAACATTCGAGTTCAAAGCCAACATAAAATTTTAATTGCGGCGAGTACTGAATTTGTTTTACAAGGCTATAAAGGCGCTACCGTGCAGTCAATTGCAGATAGAGCGGGTCTACCTAAAGCCAATATACTTTACTATTTTAAGAATAAAGAAAATATTTACCATGCCGTGCTAGAACATACGTTACAAATGTGGGATGAGGGTATTGGTGATATTACCCCAGAAGATGGACCTAAAGCGGCTATCGAAAAGTTTATTGATGCAAAAGTAAGAATGTCATTCAAACACCCTGAATCATCAAAGATTTATGCCATGGAGATTATCCAAGGCGCGCAACATTTAAAAGATTTTGCACGTACCTATCAACGAAAATGGGTAAGAGAAAAAGCACAACTCTTCCAAAAATGGATAGATAATGGTGAAATGCGAGATGTTGATCCCATACATTTGATATTTCTTATTTGGTCTTCAACACAACACTATGCTGACTTTGAAACACAAATTTTAACAATCATGAATAGAGCAGAATATGAAGAAGAAGATGTAGAACATGTTATTTCATTCTTAACCGACATGATTTTACGCGGCTGTGGTTTAAAATAATGATAATGAAAAAATCACTTTTACACCTGACGATGACTTTAGCGTTGACTTATATGAGCACAACACAAGCTGAACAACTCAAAATAGCTACATTTAACGTAAGTATGGAGGCGTTAAATTACCAGCCTCTAGAAAGCAAAGAAACGTCTAAGGTGTCAAATAAAGCATTGCAACATGCTTTAGATAATAATCACCAACAAATAAGAAATATTGCTGAAATTATTCAACGTGTTAACCCTGATATTATTTTACTTAACGAATTTGATAATCAAGAAAACACGGATAACAATCAACACAATTCACTAAAAACCTTCATTAATAAGTATTTAAATACCAGCCAAAATGGTCAAGATGCAATTAATTTCCCCTATTTCTATCAAGGTGAAGTAAATACAGGTGTTAACTCTGGCTTTGATTTAGATGGCAATGGAAAAAAAGGTGTTTTACCCGGTGATGGATTTGGCTACGGTCACTTCCCAGGCCATTTTGGCATGGCGTTACTTTCAAAGTACCCTATAAATTTTAAAAACATACGTACCTTTCAATATTTTAAATGGCAAGATATGCCTAACGCTCTTAAGCCGATAGACCCAACAACGGCTAAACCTTGGTTTAGCGAAGAGGCATGGAAAAATAGTAGACTATCTTCAAAGTCTCATTGGGATATTCCTGTCGAAGTTAACGGACAAACAATTCATATTTTAGCAAGTCACCCTACACCACCGGTGTTTGACGGACCTGAAGATAGAAATGGTAAACGTAATCATGATGAAATACGTTTCTGGACAGATTACATAACGACTGACAAATCAGGTTACATATATGACGACATGGGTGAAAAAGGTGGTTTAAAAGACTCGCCCCCTTTTGTTATTCTTGGCGATTTAAATGCGTCTAGTGTTGATGGAAGTGCTATGACTGCAGGAATTTCGAATTTATTAACGCATAATAATATTCAAGATGTTATGCCTCAAAGCCGCGGCGCAAAAAAGCATAGCCCCGATAGTGTTAACGCAATGCATCATACCGCTTTTTGGCGAATGAGAGCAGATTACGTTTTACCGTCAAAAACTGGCATTGATATTACAAATTCAGGGGTTTATTGGCCAACAGAAGATGAAGATACCTTTAGATTGATAAAAGATAGAGCAGCATCTTCAGATCATAGAATGGTGTGGGTAGATCTGTTACTCAAAAAGTAAATCATTCAATAATAATTTAATAAAAACTTATACAAGAAGTAAAAAATGAAAAAACTCCTCTCTGCTGTCAGTATCGTACTTGCTTTGTCAGCCTGTGAAACGATTAAAAGTGCTTCGGAAACTGCTGTTTTGACAGTTAACCCTATCGAAGAAATGCAATCACCAAAAAATATCATTATGGTAATAGCAGATGGCATGGGACCCGCTTATACAACATCTTACCGCTATTTTAATGACGATCCACTGACTGAACATATTGAAGAAACAGTATTTGACCGTTTACTTGTTGGTTCGGCAAGTACCTATCCCGCTAGAGTATCCGGTGTAGTGACTGATTCTGCTGCGGGAGCAACCGCGCTTGCTACTGGTTTTAAAACTTATAATGGTGCGATTGCATTAGATGTTAATAAAAACAGTGTCGAGACCGTTCTAGAATTTGCTAAAAAACAAGGTAAAAAAACGGGTGTGGTAGTAACTTCTCAAATAAACCATGCAACTCCAGCTTCATATTTGTCACATAATGTAAGTAGAGAAAACTACAATGAAATTGCTGACAGTTATTTAGACAAGGGTATTAAGGCTGATGTTTATTTAGGTGGTGGTTGGAAATATTTTATTCGTGATGATAGAAACTTGATTGAAGAATTTAAAGCATCAGGATTTCAATACATAGATAACTATAATTCATTAAGTAAACTGCAGGAGAATACACCTGTGATCGGCTTGTTTGCTGATAAAGGTTTACCATCGGCACTCGATGACAGTAATAATTATCGATTATCAACAATGACTAAATCGGCTATTAAACAATTAGAAAATACCGAAGGTTATTTTTTATTAGTTGAAGCTAGCCAAATTGATTGGGCTGGTCATTCAAATGATATTGCCACCGCAATGGCTGAAATGTCAGACTTAGCGAAAACAATGATCTACTTAGAGCAATACGTAAAACAAAACCCCGATACGTTAGTGATATTAACAGCTGATCACAGTACTGGTGGTCTGACTATTGGGGCCAATGGAAAGTATGAATGGAATCCTGAAATTTTACGTACAATGAAAAGTTCACCGAGAGCAATCGCGAAAAAAATATCAGAAAAGACAATTACACAAAACCTGTTAACGAAATTACTTAAATTTAAAGTTACTGAGAAAGAAGTTAAGCAAATTCAATTAGCAAAAAACATGGCAATTGAAAAATTATCAACATACAAAAAACTTAATACACAAGCAAAGTCAAAGACTCATAAACCCATGATGAGTCAGATAATAGAAAGCTCAATTAAAAAAATCATTGATGTTAGAACCAACACTGGATGGACATCTGGTGGTCATACCGCAATTGATGTTCCTGTTCATAGTTTAGGAAACAGCAGTGAAGAGTTTAAAGGTAAGATTGATAATACCGATATAGCCAAGAAAATATTTATACTTCTCGGTAAAAACTAAACGTTGAGGCTTCAACTTTATACAACTTAAGCCGCTAATTTTATTAGCGGCTTTTTTATGTCGAAACTAAAAACAGGTCAAACCTATTACTCAATCTTCTCATTATTAAAACCACTATATGATCATTTCTTAGCATCTCCTCTGGTTATACCTAGGTAATACATCTTATTATTTCAACCGATATAAACCTTATTTAAAACAAGAACAATAATTATTGTTGTCTAAAATATTCAAACACTGCTCACATAACAACTCCAAGAACCCCTGACTAAACAAATAAAACCAAGTATATGAATACGTTAGTGTTTAGATAACCATTCAAAACATATGACAAATTTAGTACGTTGAAGACCGAGTAAATGCTTACTACATTATAATATGGAGTTACCAGGGTTTCTTTATTCACGCCATATGGAGTTATCGGGGTTGCAACTTACTTTGCGGCAGAGTTATTGGGGTTGCCTTCGTGTTGACTTGGGGAGGTATCAGGGTTATGGTGGTATAATGATTTAAAAGGAGGTTAAAATGAAATACCCTATCGTGTTAAAGAAAATTATGGGAGTAGAAAGCTACAAGGTAAGTGTTCCTGATTTACCGGGTTGTGAATGTAATGGCGAGAACATTGATGTGTCGTTGAGTAAAATAAATGAAAGCATTGCGACGCACCTTTCTATATTAGCGGAGTATGGTGAAGCTATTCCCCACGCTACAACTATTGAACATCATCTAGATAAATATCCAGGTGTTATCTGGGGAGTTATTGATATCGACATAACACCCTATTTAGGTAAAAGTCATAAAATCAATGTCACCTTACCTGAATTACTCATCAAACAAATTGATGATCGGGTGAGTAAATCTTCAGCATATAAAACACGGTCAGGATTTATTGCCAGCGCCTGTATGAGCCAACTAAATCAATCAGAGCTTTGAGCTTGATAAATATTTAAGATTTAAAACGAAGACGACATAAGAGAAATATAATGACGAGTAAAAAATTATTACTGATCAGTAGTTCGCGCGCAGGCCAAACGCCCTATTTAGAACATGCAAAAACAATGATTGAAGATCATTTAGACGGAATTAAAGATATATTATTTATTCCTTACGCAGGTGTTACGGTAAATTATGACGATTACACAGATAAGGTACAAAGTGCCTTAAGATCATTAAACATTAATGTTAAAGGAATACATCAGTTTGATGACGCTGTTACCGCAGTCAATAACGCAAAAGCAATCGTCATAGGCGGTGGGAATACTTTTCACTTATTACACCAACTCTATGAAAATGATTTGCTCTGCGCAATCAAGGAAAAAGTGAATTTGGGCGTACCCTATATTGGTTGGAGTGCGGGTTCTAATGTTGCGGGTACAAGTATTTGCACCACAAATGATATGCCAATTATAGAACCTAGCAGTTTTACAGCACTGAACTTAGTGCCTTTTCAACTGAATCCTCATTACACAGACTTTAATCCCCCTGGGCATAATGGTGAAACTAGAGAACAGCGTTTAGCCGAATTTATGGTAATTAACCCTGAAATGCCTATTGTGGGTATTGTCGAAGGAAGTGCTTTAAAGTTAGTAGATGATAAGTTGTCGCTAATTGCTTTTGAGGAAATAGAAAAACCTGATGGTTTTTTATTCGTAGGTGGAAGTAAACGTACTATTGGCGTTAATGAAGAGATTAGCCATTTATTATAAACTTAGGGAACTATATTTGAATGAAAGGCATAAAGTGAACAAAAAAGTCAGTTCACTTTATTCAATACAGCTCTTATCTAATATAACAATATAAGATTAAAGCAGTTCAGTAATTGAAGATAAATCGATTACTGACACTGCCTTTTTAATATCTGTTTCAAAACCGAGTTTTGCTATAAGCGGTGAGTCAATAAGTGAACGTAGTTCTGCTATATTCTCGTCTAAGTAACTCATCGGCTCAGTACAATTTGCGACCCAACCAATACATTCAAGTCCATCTGCTAATATAGTTTCATAGGTAAGTACTGCATGGTTTAAGCACCCTAGTTTCATATTGACCACTAAAATTACTTGTTGCTTAGTCTGCAGAGCAAATTCAGATAAAAACTTACCTTTTCCTAATGGTAATCGCCAACCACCAGCACCTTCGGTAATAACAATATCACTGCCTCTAGCAATAACATTTTCAAATCCAGCCATAATATCGTTGAGTTTAATTTCAACATTAATTAAGTCAGCCGCAATGTGCGGTGCAATCGCAGGTTGGAATGCAATAGGATTAATTTCATTAATACTTTGCCCGCAGTTTGCCTGTTGTCGAAGAAGTTGTGCATCTTCATTAACAAGTCTTATGCCATCAGCTAAATGTTTAATTTCACACCCTGCTGAAATAGGTTTATAAACAGCTACCTGATAATTTTTTTGCACCAAAGCCGCCGTAATTAATTGAGCGACATAAGTTTTGCCTGCATCAGTGTCTGTTGCAGTAATGAAAAGTTTAATCATTTAATTTTACTACAATTCCAGAGTACACACTGTAAGTAGCGGGGTAAATCCCACTGGGTTCTTGAAAATCCTGATAACTACTCGTCATCTTATTCCATTTATCTTTACCCGCTAATCCTTTCCCTTTTTCTTTTGCTACGTGATTAGCGCCAAGCCCTTTTAATTCTCGCGCTAAATGCATAACATTTTGGTACTCTAAAACCAAATTTTTAGTTTTATGTTCAAGTAATTTACATGAACCATTATCGAAAACTGATTCCATATATTCTGGTGTTTTAAAGTCAATAACATGCTTTTCATCATCTACTTGTGCCCAAGATGACTTTAACTCATGTAAAGTCCCATCGAGTAATGTAGAAAATATAAATAAGCCGCCAGGTTTTAATACCCGTAAAATTTCTTTAACAATAATATCTAAATGATCACACCATTGTATAACCAAGTTTGAATAGATAACGTCAATACTATTATCTTTTAAAGGTAGATGGTAGGCATCTGCTTCTAACCAACTAATTTCCTTGCTGCGATTTTCTTGAGCAAAAGTTAGCATTTTATTTGAAATATCAACGCCAATGGTCTGTTGGTATTTGCTGGCTAATATGTCAGTAAAAAAACCCGTACCAGAGCCCAAATCAACAATCGTTATATCGGTTCTATTGGGCAATAATGACATCAAATGTTTGCCCGTATAGCGCTGCAATCGAGATGAAACATCATACGACTTGCTCGCCGAGCCAAATGACTTGGCTATCTTTACCCTGTTTAATACATCAGGCATTAACTTAAAACCTCATTTAATGATTCTGCTAAATAGCTGATATCCTTATCTTTATGCTTAGCTGTAATGGTAACACGTAACCTAGAGCTGTTTTTAGCAACCGTAGGTGGACGTATCGCGGTTAACCAAATGCCTTTATTTTTTAATTTTTGACAGACATCTAGTGCCTTATCTTCGCTACCTATAATAATAGCTTGAATCGATGAAGATGAAGGAATAATTTGAATGCTGTTATCCAGTTTATCCGTTAAAAGTTCGCTTAATTGTGAGATGTTGTCTCTGCGCCAAGATTCATTTTTCGCTAGTTTTATGCTTTTTTTTGTTGCCCATGCAACGGCAGGGGAAATTGCTGTCGAATAAATATAATGTCTAGAAAAGTTGACGAGATATTCATACATATCTTCTTCACAAGCGATAAATGCACCGCTCGTTGCTAATGCTTTACCAAAAGTGGCCATTACGATATCTACATCACCAAAACTGCAACTTCCCTGACCTGACTCCCCAATGACACCAATACTATGTGCGTCATCCATATAAAGCATAGCTTGTTGTTGCTTGGTAATGTTAATGAGTTGGCTGACATCAGCGCAATCACCATCCATACTAAAAACACCTTCAGAGACAATGAGCTTATTTTCAGCGTCACTTTTAGTTAAGTATTGTTCAAGTTGCTGATGATCATTATGTAAATAACGTTTAACAGATGCATTACTTGTTAAAGCACCATCAATTAAAGAAGCGTGACTGAGTTTATCTAAAAAAAATTGACTCTCTTTATTACCTAATGCTTGTAGAACACCCGAATTAGCAGCAAATCCACTACTAAAGAGCAAACAACGGGGTTTATTTAGCCACTCGCACACTTCTTCTTCTAAAGCTTGGTGTGCATAATGAAAACCTGTGATCAAACTTGAGGCACTGGCACAACTACCGAATTTATCGACACCCTCTTGAAGCGCTTTATTAATTTCGTGGTGATGGTTTAAACCGAGGTAATCATTCGAGGAAAAATTTAGATACGTTTGACCTGACACAACGATTTCTCGACCATTTTGCTCGCTAATGCACTGGCGTTGACGATATCGTGATTTTTCTTTTTGCTGAGCAACTTGCTCAGCAATAAAGTTAAAAGACATAGATTTAAGTTTGGCTCTTATTCTGTTGGTAATATTTACAAAGAAGCGTCGTAAAACAATTCTTTGTTTTGCTGATTGACAACTGCAGTTGCAATTTGCTGCTCTGTATCATCATCTTCAGTCGCAACAGTTTCTGTATTGATGCCTAATTTGGCAAACAACTGCATATCTTTATTGGCTTCCGGATTACCCGTTGTTAACAATTTACAACCGTAAAATATTGAATTTGCACCCGCTAAAAAACACATTGCTTGCATTTGTTCATTCATCGCATCGCGACCTGCCGACAGGCGTACATGGCTTTTAGGCATCATGATACGTGCTATAGCGATACATCGAATAAAATCAAAAGGGTCTAAATCGTCAACATTCGCTAGCGGTGTACCTTCAATTTTAACTAACATGTTAATAGGAACACTTTCAGGGTGCTTAGGTAAGTTAGCTAATTGTGCTAAAAAAGAGGCTCTATCTTGTGCTTTTTCACCTAAGCCAACGATACCGCCACTACAAACTTTCATACCTGAATCTCGTACATTCTGTAATGTATCTAATCTATCTTGGTAGCTTCGTGTTGTTATTATGGAATTATAATGCTCAGGGGAAGTATCAAGGTTATGGTTGTAATAATCTAACCCGGCTTCTTGTAATTCATCTGCTTGACCGCCATCAATCATTCCTAGTGTCATACAGGTTTCTAAGCCCAGAGCCTTAACACCTTTAACCATTTCAAGCACATAAGGCATATCCCGCGCTTTAGGATTTCTCCAACCTGCTCCCATACAAAAACGCGTTGACCCTTGGCTTTTCGCGACTTGTGCAGCTTCGAGCACTTTTTCAACTTCCATTAAGCGCTCTTTTTTAACATCCGTATTGTATCGAGCACTTTGCGAGCAATATTTACAGTCTTCAGGGCAAGCACCTGTTTTGATTGATAACAGAGTACTTACTTGTACTTCATTAGGGTTAAAGTGTTCACGATGAACGGTTTGAGCTTGAAACATAAGATCACTAAAAGGAAGTGCAAAAAACGCTTCGACTTCAGCTATTGACCAATCATGACGCGTTATATTCGTTTGAGACATGTGAAACCTTAACTATAAATATATAAATGTGAAAATTGCATCGCTAAATATTAGCAGGTAATCTATGCGGTAGTCATTAATTGTCAACATAAAAAAACATGCAAGCTTTACATATGAACAAAAAACAAACAGATTTAATCGATTTTGATAAAAAACACGTTTGGCATCCCTACACGTCGATGTCTGATCCATTACCGTCTTATTTAGTAGAGTCAGCCAAAGGCGTTCATATCAAGCTCGCCACAGGAGAAAAACTTGTTGATGGTATGTCTTCTTGGTGGTCGGTGTTGCATGGTTATAATCATCCAATGTTGAATCAGGCACTTATCGATCAAACACAAAAAATGGCACATGTTATGTTTGGAGGTTTGACCCATGAACCTGCGATTAACCTGTGTAAAAAACTGATTGATATCACCCCTGAGCCTTTACAAAAAGTATTTTTATCAGACTCTGGTTCGGTATCAGTAGAAGTCGCCATTAAAATGTCATTACAATATTGGCATAGCCAAAACAAAAGTGAGAAACACAAATTACTGACGGTTAAAAATGGCTATCATGGCGATACCTTTGCTGCTATGTCGGTGTGTGACCCAGTTAATGGTATGCATCAAATCTTTGAGTCTGTATTGATGAAAAATATTTTTGCTCCCGCGCCTGAAAGTCATTTTTATCAACCATGGGACGACAGTGAATTAGTTGAATTAGAAAGATTTTTTAAAACACATAACAATGAAATCGCTGCATTTATCATTGAGCCTATCGTACAAGGTACCGGTGGAATGCGCTTTTACCATCCTGAATATTTAAAAGCCTGTAGAATCTTGTGTACAAAGTATGAGGTATTGTTTATTGCTGATGAGATAGCGACTGGTTTAGGAAGAACAGGAAAATTATTTGGTTGTAATTGGGCTGAAATAAGTCCTGACATCATGTGTCTAGGAAAAACCTTAACAGGTGGTTACATGACACTTGCAGCAACTTTATGTACTGACCATATTGCAGAAACCATCAGTAATGGTGAAGCAGGATGTTTTATGCACGGCCCTACTTTTATGGCTAATCCTCTTGCTTGTGCAGTAGCTAATGCAAGCTTGGATTTATTAGATACGGGTGAATGGCAGCAGCAAGTAAGCTTTATTGAAAGCTTCTTAAAACAGCATTTATTACCCTTAAATAATCATGAACAAGTAAATAATACTCGAGTTTTAGGTGGCATAGGCGTTGTTGAAACTTATTCACCGGTAAACATGGCTACTATACAAAAGAGATTTGTTGAATTAGGTGTTTGGATAAGACCTTTTGGAAAGCTTATATATATCATGCCGCCATTTATTAGTAATGAAGATGATTTAGGCATGCTTGTAAAAGCAATAAGCACTGTACTTGATGAAGAACAGTGCTTTGATGAATAAGAATTAGATAATTGTATTTATCTTTAAAATTGCAAGCTTATGGATAAGTTTGCAATTCATTAAGTTTAACTAAAATAAACATTACCCAAGCAACCGTTATAGTGAGTAGCAACACTAAATTAATGTGTTTACTGTCACACTTTCGTCTGCTTCTATAATGATCAAGTACTAAGCAAAAATAACTGCATAAAGCACTTACCCAAAGTACGAAGTATAAATAACCTGTTAATGGTGCTAGCCAAAATTGCCTTATTTCCATGCCTCTAAATTGCAGTAAACCATAATCCTGATCTGGTGCTGCATAATAAGACATAACGATGGCAAATATAAATAATATCCAACCACTTAATGCTAAAATCCTTGTTAACACTACCCCTATATCTGTAGAACTCCGTCTGTTTTTTATATCCAATATCATTGATTTAATACCTCTAAAGCCAATATTACTGTTTTTTGTTTTTATATAGACCGGATCAGCAAGTTTTACTTGTTAAACGCAGTAGTCAAGGTAACATATCACACCTTAAAGTTAGTGCAATATATTCAGCGCCAAAAACTGTATATATGTACAAAAAAATCAAACAATAATTCAATAAAGAAAGAGGTTGATAATGTCAGTTATCTCAATCACTGATGTGCTTGCTGGAAAATATCCAGTAAGTGAAGCAGTTACAGTACACGGTTGGATCCGAACTCGCCGTGATTCTAAAGCCGGTATTTCATTCTTAGCCATTCACGATGGTTCATGTTTTGATGCGATTCAAGCTATCGCGCCAAGTGATCTCGATAATTATCAATCAGAAGTTTTAAAACTTACTACGGGTGCTTCAGTAAAAGTTACCGGCATTTTGGTTGAATCCCCAGGTAAAGGTCAGTCATTTGAAATACAAGCAACTAAAGTTGAAATATTAGGCTTAGTTGATGATCCTGATACCTACCCTATGGCAGCTAAACGCCATAGTATCGAATTTTTGCGTGAACAAGCTCATTTACGTGCACGAACTAATATAGGTGGTGCAGTTGCTCGAGTTCGAAATACATTAGCACAAGCTGTTCACCGCTTTTTGCACAGTAAAGGTTACTTTTGGATCAGCACACCGTTAATTACCGGTAGTGATTGTGAAGGTGCTGGTGAGATGTTCCGCGTAAGTACGCTTGATATGGAAAACTTACCGCGCACTGATAAAGGCGATGTTGATTACTCGAAAGACTTTTTTGGTAAAGAAACATTCTTAACGGTTTCAGGCCAATTAAACGTAGAAACATACGCATGTGCCCTTTCAAAGGTTTATACTTTTGGACCTACATTCCGCGCAGAAAACTCTAATACAACTCGTCACTTAGCTGAGTTTTGGATGATTGAGCCAGAAATCGCTTTTGCAGATTTATCTGATGCAGCAGATCTTGCAGAAGAAATGTTGAAATATGTTTTCCAAGCGGTGCTTGATGAACGTAGTGATGATATGGCTTTTTTCCAACAACGTGTTGATAAAACAGTTATTGATCGCATGAATTCAGTTATCAATAACGATTTTGTTCGTTTGGATTACACTGACGCAATTACTATATTAGAAAATTGTGATAAGAAATTTGAAAACAAAGTTGCTTGGGGTGTAGATTTGAACTCTGAGCATGAACGTTACTTAGCTGAAGAGCACTTTAATGGCCCGGTAATTTTACAAAACTACCCTAAAGATATTAAATCATTCTACATGCGCCTAAATGATGATGGCAAAACCGTAGCAGCTATGGACATATTAGCGCCGGGTATTGGCGAAATTATTGGTGGCAGTCAACGTGAAGAACGCCTTGACGTACTTGACGCTCGTTTAGAAGAAATGAATTTAAACATAGATGATTACAGCTGGTATCGCGATTTACGTCGTTACGGCACTGTTCCTCATTCAGGATTTGGTTTAGGTTTTGAACGTTTAGTTGCTTATGCGACAGGTATGCAAAATGTTCGTGACGTAATTCCTTTCCCAAGAACGCCAAATAACGCTGCATTCTAAAAAAAGAACTGAATAATAAAAAACCTCTTTTAAGAGGTTTTTTTATGTTCAGAATGCAATGGCTGGTAAGGAGCGTTTATATCCAAAAGAATATGACTTTATTAAAACCTAAATCAGTTCTTTCACCATAAAGTACTTACAACCCGTTTTCGGGTAATCTTCTTGTACCCACTTCGTTATATAACCATACTTTTCATAAAAAGGCTTTGCTTGAAAGTTTAACGTATCAAGCATACTTAACGTACAACCTCTAGCTTTGGCCGTACTTTCAAGTTCATTTAATATTTTAGCGCCAACTTGATTGCCCCGCAGTGATTCATCTACCCATAACGTATTAATTAACAGCCAATTGCCGAACGTTCTAGCGGACGAACCGGCAATAACATTGCCTTTGTCATCTTTTATTTGAATCGCTAGGGGTTTACGTTCGCTCACTTCCCAGTTAGCCCAATTGAATTCTGCGATTTTCTTATCTAAAAAGTCAATTAATGCTTGCTCAGGTTCATCGAGTATTTCAATTTTCATAAATGAACAAATACTTTATAAGTAAGAAGCATGATGTTCTATTGATTTTAATGGTTTAAGAGGAATATGTTTTGCCGGCGTACCTATGTAGATGAAACCAATAATGTCATTATCTAGCGTGATATTGAGATCTTTTTTAACTGAGTCATTATAACTGAAATCACCGGTTCTCCAAACAGCACCATAACCTAAACTATACGCTGCCATTTGCATTGAGTGAGCACAACAGCCAGCGGCAATAGATTGTTCAATTTTAGGTACTTTTTCATGGTCCTGATATTGTGTACTAATTACAATAATTAAAGGGGCTCGATACGGCATGCTTTTAGCCTTTAGTATTTTTTCTTCACTAAAGTTTTTCTGGGTTGCAGCGCGTTCAAATATTGTGCTGAGCTTATCTAAACCTTGATCTTTAATGACCGTAAAATACCATGGTTGCAAGCTGCCATGATCAGGTGCACGCATGCCTGCGTTGAGTATAAACTCAATATCAATTGCAACTGGCGCTGGAGAAATCAATCTAGGGCTAGATTGACGTTGTAATAATAGCTCTTTAGCATTCATTAATTATATAAACTCTGTTTTGCTTTTCGTTGGTAATGATTATAAAGGTAATGATCTATGCTGGTAAAGCGACCAGCACCAATAAAAAATAAAGCGAGCAACATAATGAAATATGTACTGGCAAATTCAATACCATTATTAAGTACGACAATAGCACCATTTTCATATAACCATTCTGTGTTGCCATTGTCTTCGAGCAAATTTCTCATTGCTTCTAAACGTGTACCTGTTGCCTCACTGTTTTCTAGACTCGCTTGAGCGTTATCAACGCCAAGCCAAGTTAACATCTTCGCCGGACTTGTATCGGGATTTGTTGGTGTTATTGCAAACCAGCCATTATCTATATGCACGGTGCTCGCAGCGACTATCATGGTAAACATTAACGGTATACTGAGTAAGCGGGTAAATAAACCGATTAATAGTAACCAACCGCCAAAAAATTCAGTCCATGTGGCAATATTTGCTAACAACGCAGGAAAAGGTAAACCTAAACCCCACTGTGCATTACCGAACCAAGCAATAATATCAGGACTCGTTAGAAAATTGGCCAAACCAGTCACTTCTGGGTTGATAAATTGCATTTTCCCATATCCTGCCATAATAAATATTGGCGCTAAATATAAGCGTAATAATAATGATGGAAATCCATCGAAGTTTTTAAGTTTTTCTATAAATTTTTGATAGGCATTTATTAGCGTTAAAGAAGTCATGATTACATTATCTATATAGTAGTTAGGAATATCCATCCAATATGAACTTAACATTAGACCTCACAAATGAATAATTACTTTCATTAACACATTTATTTACTATTGAGACTACATAATTGGATGAAAATTAAGTAGCATAGTTGATAATTATTATTACTGACTTATCATGCCGGATATTATGACTGAACAAACTTCATTACCGAATGCTCCAATAACGCAAAGTGCGTTAAAACGTGTAACATTAAAAATATTTAGTGGCTTAAACACTTTCAGAAAAATAACGATAAACATACTCTTTTTTATTGTGCTATTTTTATTCATCGCTGCAATAATGAGTGATGAAGGGAAAGTTATAGTGCCTGATAGTTCTGCCTTAGTGCTGAACTTTGCGGGTGATATTGTTGAACAAAAACGTTCAATCGATCCTATGGATGCTTTCATTACTGAAGCACTCGAAAAAAAGCAGAAGAACCCAGAAGTTTTGCTGAGCGATATTCTCAATGTTATTGAAAGAGCGAAGAATGACAGTCGCATCAAAATGATGGTTTTGAATCTGCAAGGTGTCAATCGTTCGGGCCTCAGTAAACTTCAAGATATTGCTAAAGCTTTAGATAATTTCAAAGCTTCAGGTAAAAAAATAATCGCTGTAGGTGACCAATACTCACAAGACCAATATTACTTAGCAAGCTCAGCTGATGAAGTATGGCTTAACCCTCGTGGTTGGTTATTACTTGATGGGTATGGACGTTATCAACTGTATTTCAAGTCTGCTTTAGAGAAATTATCAATTAGTCAGCATGTTTTTCGTGTTGGTACCTATAAGTCAGCAATAGAGCCTTATATTCGCGATGATATGTCTGCAGCTGCCAAAGAGGCCAATAAATTATGGTTAAGTGACTTATGGTCACAATATAAGAATGATGTAGCAAGTAACAGAAAATTTTCTATTGATAACTTTGATGAGAATGCAGATATACTCGTTGCCAAACTTGAAAAAGCCAATGGTAATATTGCTCAGTATGCTTTGGAGAATAAGTGGGTAGACGCTTTAAAAAATCGTCAAGATATGAAAAAATCTTTAATTGAACTTGTTGGTAAAAACGCTGCAGGTGATAGTTATAATCACATTAGTTTCGAGCATTATTTAACTGCAACTCAACCTATATTTCCAATAACAAACCCAAATACGGATAAAGTTGCAGTTATTGTTGCCAAGGGAACTATTTTAGATGGTAACCAAAAACCAGGTACGATTGGTGGAGACAGTACCGCTTCACTCTTAAGAAAAGCACGTTTGAACAATAAAGTTAAAGCCGTTGTTTTACGGGTAGATAGCCCTGGTGGCAGTGCTTATGCTTCTGAAATAATTCGCCAAGAAATTGAACTCATCAAGCAAGCAGGTAAACCTGTTGTTGCCTCAATGGGAACTTATGCTGCTTCAGGTGGTTATTGGATTTCTGCTCCTGCAGATAAAATAATAGCATCACCCTCCACTATTACCGGCTCTATCGGTATTTATGGCTTTTTTATGACCTTTGAGAATTCTTTAAGCAGACTTGGTATTCATACTGATGGTGTAGGCACTACAGATATCGCAGGATTTGGTGTTACTCGTCCGCTTACAGATGGCATGGCAAAAATATTTCAATTGAATATCAATAGAGGTTATCAAGACTTTATTAGCTTAGTTGCCGCCAATAGAAATATGACACTTGAACAGGTTGATAATATTGCACAAGGCCGGGTATGGTCTGGTTTGAAGGCAAAAGAGTTAGGCCTTGTAGATGAATTAGGAGATTTAACCCTGGCTATTAATACTGCTGCAGAATTAGCTGAACTAGAAACATTTGATACCTTATTAATAGAAAAAGAAAAATCAGCAAAAGATCTATTTTTACAAGGGTTGATAGGACAAGCTATGAGCTTTTTTCCAACATCAGAAACAATGAAATTAAGCAATACTAATAAATTGTTTATACAATTAAAAGCGGAATTGTCACACCTGAATTTACTCAATGATCCGCAAGGTGTTTACTCATTATGTATGGCTTGTGAAATTAATTAGCACGCTGTGATTTAAGGGTATATGATAGCCTCGATTTTTCGAGGCTTTTTTATGCCTTAAACAAAAATAGTGTTCTACCATTGAAAAATGATCAATTAGTTAGTGCTATTGGTAACTTACATTAAAAGGGTAAAGAAATGAAGAAGCGCATTTATATCGCCTACACTGGCGGTACTATCGGTATGAAAAACAGTGATCAAGGTTATGTACCTGTAAAGGGTCATTTAACCGAATCTATAAACGGTACACCTGATTTTCACCGAGAAGAAATGCCAGAATTCACGATTAATGAATATTCGCCATTAATCGATTCATCAAACATGGCTCCCAGTGACTGGCAGCGTATCGCAGATGACATAAAGGCTAATTATGAAGATTATGATGGTTTTGTAGTGTTACATGGCACCGATACTATGGCATATACCAGTTCAGCACTCTCGTTCATGTTTGAAAATTTAGAAAAGCCAATAATTGTTACTGGCTCTCAAATTCCGTTAAGCCAACTGCGTTCCGATGGGCAAGTAAACTTATTGAATTCACTCTATATTGCCGCCAACTATCCTATTAACGAAGTGGGTTTATATTTTAATAATAAGTTATATCGTGGTAACCGTTGTATTAAAGCCTATGCTGATGGTTTTAACGCATTTGATTCCCCAAATATGCCAGCACTTTTAGAAGCAGGAATTAATATAAAATTAATTGCTGGTGAATTGAGAGTTATGAGTGATAAACCACTCATCTTGACACAAATTACACCGCAACCCATTGGTGTTGTTCATTTATATCCAGGCATTTCTAGTGAGTTAGTTGCCAATATTATTAAACAACCCGTAAAAGCGTTAATTATTCGTAGCTATGGTGTTGGTAATGCACCGCAAGATGAGCAACTTCTTGCTTGTTTAACTCAAGCATACCATCAAGGTATTGTTGTGGTTAATTGTAGCCAATGTATTCAAGGTACCGTTAATATGGACGGCTATGCAACAGGTGTCGCATTAAGTAAATGTGGTGTTGTAGGTGGAGGCGATATGACGTTAGAAGCAACATTAACTAAACTTCATTATTTACTCAGTAAAGAATTACCTCAAGCAGAAATCTGTCGTTTACTACAAGAAAATTTACGTGGTGAACTCACTAAAAATTAAGTAATAAGGGTGATGGATGTTTGGGCTGTTGTAAGTTATATGCACAACAGCCTAATGAACCAATATACCTGTAATTTGTAGAACAACTCCCCCTCCTCGTCCCTACATTAAAATAAACATTAATAATCAATTGCTTATTTATCATCAGTAATGTCAAAATAATTATATCAATCCCAAACATGGTAACGCGATACCAATATAATGGTTAAAGTGGCATCTGAATGACTGGAGGGAACTTCAAATATAATCATAGGCAAGATGAAACATTAGGATCTTATAACTGATATATTTAACATAAAAAAGCCACTGAATATTCAGTGGCTTTTAGTAAGAACAAGCATTAGATTAGCAATAGATTGCTTTAACTCTTGATAATAATGGCAAATCAGCTTGAGATAATTTACCTAATTTCAACCACTCAACAAGTGAATTAGTTAAGTCTATCGTTTGCCCTGAGAGCATTTGGCTTTGCATTAATTGAACTTGTACTTGTAAACGTTGGGCCTTAAATTCTTCAGGAGATTCTTTACTTGCTAATATTTCAAGCTCCAAAGTTTTATTACTTCGGTCAATTTCGTTGTTGTTTTGATAACATTCTTGCAACCGTTTTTGCCACGCGTTTGGTAAACCTGTCAGAGATTCACTGAACTCTTCGTTTGTCAGGGCTATATTTCCAGCTAAACCTTCTAAACAATCAAAAACTAACTGCCAAGTTTTAGCCTTTTTGTTATCGCTAATTTGTGAAAACTGTTTTGTAATTTGAATAAGTAAATTTTCAGCCTGTATCACCAGGCTTTTTATCACGGGTTTTTGATTAACAATATTAGTTAGCAACGCTTCTATGCTTTCTTGTAAAGTAAAAAGTTCAGACTCAGGCAGTTGTTCCACTAATTGTTGTTGGTAACTTTCCAATTGATCAGTTAACTCAATTTGCTGGTTCTTACGGATTGATTGGTCTGCGAGCTTAGCTTCATCACGTTTAGCAAAGAGTTGATCGTTCACTTTTCTAAACTTTTGCCAAAGCTGGTTCTCTTCTCGTTGCCCACTATAACCGATAGCTTGCCATTGGGTTTGTAGCTTCTTTACGCTTTCAATAGCGGAGAAAATATCATCGTCACTTAAAGCCTGAGTGACTTGTGCAATCAGCAAATTCTTACTGTCACTGTTACGTTGATGATAATTCCTTAATTCTGCTTTAACGGGCTGGAGAGTTTTAATAAACGCATCGTTAAGCAATTGGAATTTATTTTTATCAACCTGCCCCGAGTTTTGCCACTCTTGCGTTAATTTATTAAGCGTTCCATCAGTATATTTCCAATCAATAGTCTTATTGTCAGTGCCTTCGTTGATTTTTATTGAAAAATCATCCGCGAAATTTTTTGCTTTATTGATAAGTTGTTCACGTGTTTCTAAATGTTGCTCACGTAATTTTTCTTGCTCAGCATAAAACAAACGACATGGAGCAAAGGCTTGTTCACATAAGGCATTAAATTGATAATTTAAATCTTTATCTACCGATTCTTCAGCGTGTCCAAGCGAATTCCAGGTTACACGGAATTGTTTTACTTTTGCGGCTTGGTCATTAGGATTATCAAGCGGCTGGTTAACTAATAATTGGATTTCTTCCAATAATTTATGTTTTCTTGGTGTTGCAATAGATTGCTCTAAATCACTGAGTTCGGCTATTTTTTCTGAAACATCACCGAACTCACGTTGAACACGTGATTTCTGATTATCTGATAGTAAGTCAAAATTCTTCTTAGCCTTTTTAAACACACCAAACGCTGCATTGTATTTACCGCTAGTAACTAAGCGTTTTACATCTGAAATTTTCTTCTGGCATTGTGATAAAAGTAAGTTTTGCTCTTTAATTAATGGTTTAAGGCCCTGTTGCCATTGATTTTTTATTTCTTTAAAAGCATCGACGATAGATACAGGTAAAATACCCGAAGCTTTTTGTTCTACACTTTTCCATTCTTTTAACCATTCATCAAACAACGGCTTGCGAAGATTTAATTCTTCAATAGTTTTTGGTAGGGCGACTTGTGATAATTTTGAAATTAAATGGGTTGCATCAGTGACAGATTTAGCTATTTCAGGTAATTGAACAAGTTTTTTAGCTTGTGCATTAACCAGCGTTATAAAATGATCTTGTTCTTTGTTATTCAACGTTGATGATTTTATTTCTGTAATTAATGCTGCTAAATGAATTTTGTATTGCACTTCATCAAGCTCACCACTTTCAAATATAGTCGTGGTGAGTTGTTTATCAATTTCATTAAGTTTTGTATTAAAATTTTCATTAGCAATTTTTTTGTCTTGGACTAGCTTTTCAACAATGATCTGTTGTTCAAAAGCTTCATGTAATGGCGCAAAATGCCTAATTAATTGCTGATGAATATCCTGATACTTACCATTAAAATTTTCACACTCAAGTGTTGATAAGCAAGAAAAATCTTGGTGATAACTATTCCACTGCTCCTCTAAACGGGCTTGTTTTTCTTTTATTTGAACATAATCATTAATGTCTTTTAAAGCGAGTAGTTTAGCTAATACTAATTGAACACCCTTTTTAACTTTATCAGGCTTATCTGCAGATTCCTTTAAGTCTTGAACTTGCTGTTTAATCTGGTCTTTAATTTTATCATTGCATGCTTTTTTAGATAATTTATCTAACAGATCAATTGACAAGGTTTGCTGAAGTAAATAGTTTTGCACGGCTTCGTCTTGTTTGTGGGTAAATATCGACAGTGTTAACTGTGGTTTATTTAACCTTTCAAACAATGCGATAACTACTTCGGCCTGTGTTTCGTTGTGTAACCATAATTCTAGAGCGGGTAATTTACTGTCACTTTTAAGTAATGCTAGTTTATCTTCAATACTGATCATGATTTCATGTTGACCGAGGAGAATTTTTTCTACTTGTTTTATGCAATATTCACGGACTTTTTTATTATCGTTGTTAGTACTATTTACCTGCCAAACAGCAAAGTCAGCCATTTTGATCAAAGCACCACGACGAACGAGTTCGTTAGGATCAGTTTGTGCTAGGTTAGCCAATATTACTAAATCGTCGGGGTTACTTAGCGATAAATCATCACTAATTGCAGTAAGTCGAACATTATGTTCTTTGCTTTGCCATTTTGCTTTGAAAAATTTGGAAAAAATCATATATCGGAGAACCTTGCAATATTGTTTTCTGGTGTGTTTTTAAGATCAGCGAATTCGTTTTTTAACTGACGTTTTGTTTTATCAACAATCAATCCATCTGAGCCAATGCTTAATATTTCATCGGAATTTAAATGTCTTGATTGGTATGCCATGGTAATTTGTAATGCCGATGCTTTTTGTGCTTTATCAACTACAGTACCTTCCGGCCATTTACCGGTTTCAGCAGCGCACTTTAAGCGTAAGTACATCTCTTTTGACATATCGTCTACTAATGAAATAATATCCATTGTTTTATTTACAGCCTTTTTCTTAATTTTTGAGAGAAAGATTTATTTAATTACGGTATTTCAGCATGACCAATCGTACACGTGTAACGATATATAAAATGAAGCCGATGACTGCAGATCCTATACTGATAACATATTGCCAAGTACCTTGCTGCGCATCTTGCGAAAACAAAAAAAGAAAGCCACCACAAAAAAGCAGCATTGCGATAAATGAATGATTCATCAATGTTTGAGATTGGTTTATTTTGTCCACTTTTTTCATTGATGCCATTTTCTCAGCATCAACTTTAGTTAGGTCGATGGCACAATGAGAACATGACTTCGCTTTGTCGGATATCTTTTTCTTACAGTTCGGGCAATTAATTACAGCCATAGACAGATAAAATTTCATTAAATAATTAGTGTTAATATTCTACCTAAATTTGGACAAAAAAAAACGTCCATTAGGACGTTTTTTGAAGAAATTTGACATTTATTTATGATAAATAAATGTCAATGTGTAAAACACAGAATTACTTCTCTTTATTTATACGATCTTCCCAGAAATCGGCATTTTCAATACCTAAAGCTTTTGGGTCGAAAGTGTAATTTTTAACACCATCTTTCTGCTGACGTTCGTAATCTTTCAATGCTTTTATCGCAGGTTTTGCCATAAAGAAAATAGCGATAATGGCAAAGATGTTCAACCATGCCATTAAACCTACTCCAATATCGCCCATGCCCCAAGCCGCACTTGGCTCTGCAACGGTGCCGTAGAATACTGCCGACATAAGTATCACTTTCAATACAAATTTAAGCACCGGCATTTTGATCGTTTTGTTGATGTATGAAACGTTATTTTCAGCGATAAAGTAGTAAGCTAGAACAGTTGTAAATGCAAAGAAAAACAAAGCAATAGCAATGAATGGTGAGCCGAACCCCGTTAGGACACTATCTACAGCAATTTGGGTAAATGCAGGACCGTTGATTACAACATCACTTGCTAAGTTCTGTACGATTATGCTTGTTGGGCCATCAGGCATAACATTGTATGAATTAGTAATTAAAATCATAAATGCAGTTGCAGAACAAACAAATAAAGTATCAATGTAAACCGAGAAAGCCTGCACTAAACCTTGTTGCGCAGGATGCTCAACTTCTGCAGCGGCTGCGGCATGAGGACCCGTACCTTGACCTGCTTCGTTTGAATAAACTCCACGTTTAACACCCCAACCAATTGCGGCACCGATACCAGCCATTGGCGTAAATGCATCAGACAGGATTAACATAAAGATATTTGGTAATTGATCAATATGAACTGCAATAATTGTACATGCAATAATGATGTAAGCTAAAGCCATAAATGGCACGACAACTTGGGTGAATCTTGCAATACGTTTGACACCACCAAAAATGATGAAGCCTAGTAATAAAACAATAAAGGTCGCGGTATATACCTTAGTTAATGGTAAATCGCCCATAAAAGAGCTAACAGAACCACCGGTACCAAATACATTGACCATAGCATCACCAATGCCGTTTGATTGAACAACAGGTAATAATATGCCACAAGCAAGAATAGTTGATAATGCAAATATCCATGCATACCACTTTTGTCCTAGTGCTTTTTCAATGTAATAAGCTGGACCACCACGATATATACCATCTTCTTCTTCTTTATAAATTTGAGCATTGGTGGATTCAATGTAAGCGGTAGCTGCTCCTAAAAACGCAACAACCCACATCCAAAATACTGCACCCGGTCCGCCAAAACCTATAGCAGCGGCAACACCGGCAATATTACCTGTACCAACACGACCTGATAAAGAAACAGCTAATGCTTGAAAAGGTGATATACCTTTCTCTGAGCTTTTACCTGAGAGTAATAAGCGGATCATTTCACGAAACTGACGTACTTGCACAAAGCGCGTTAAAATTGAGAAAAATACGCCTGTTCCTAAACAGAGATAAATTAAATACGGGCTCCATATGTAGCCCGTAATATTATTGATGATTTCTTGCACACGACACTCCTAAGTTTATTATTATTATATATTTCGTTAGTTTTATTTTATATTTCAAATGTTTGACAGCAATCTCAATTTTAAGGAACCTTATTTAATAAAGATTCCTTAACCTATCTGAGATGACGGCTGTTTTTTAAGGTTAGCGTAACTCACCAACAACATGATAAATAGCTGTTAAGAAGTCACGACCAAATAAACTACTGCGATTATCTGACCAACCAACACTATGATCTGGCAGTAAGTCATTATCTTTGAAAGGCATTTCTACTGTGTATGAAAGACATTTAAAGTTATTACCAACCCAATTAGCACCCACGGTTAAGTTTGCTTTACCTGGCTCATCTTTGTCATAACCTTCATCATCTTGAAATTCAGGTGTTACTGCTAATAAAATAGCTTTGAATTTTTCTTCTAACGCTTGATGTTTCGCATCGTATGCGGGAACCCCTTCACAACCAGCAACAAAGTTAAATGGCAATGCTTCGTCACCATGAATATCAAGAAACATATCTACACCGGTTTCTAACATTTTTTCACGGACTAAATAAACTTCAGGGCTTCGTTCCATAGAGGGCTCTGACCATTCGCGATTCAAATTAGTTCCTACAGCATTTGTTCTTAAATGCCCTCTTACAGAACCATCTGGATTCATATTCGGCACTAAGTAAAAAACTGAACTGTCTAATAAAGAACGAGCAACACCATCATCTTCGTTTAATAAACGGTCAATGAAACCTTCCATAAACCATTCGGCCATACTTTCACCTGGATGCTGGCGTGCAGTTACCCAAATGACACGTTTGTTTTCACCTTCTTCACCGACTTTCAATACTGATATATCACGTCCGTCGAGGGTTTGTCCTAAGACTTGCAGCTGACAATCAATATCTAACTGTGCTTGATGAAGTAGGTCTTGATGACGTTCATAACTGTACGGAGCAAAATAAGCGAAATAAACTGAATCGTATTCTGGTGTTAAAGTAATACTGAGTTTTTCACCGTCAAACGCTGTTGGAACACGAAACCAATGTTCACGATCATAAGAAGCGACGGCTTGGTAGTCTGTCCAACCTTCTTGATAAGCAGACGTAGATGCATTCATTAAATGAAGTGTATGCTCGCATCGTTCGGTATTATGTAGTTTGAAATGAAACCACTGATAAAAGTCTGATTGATTGTCTTTAACAATTTCGAGTTGAATATTATTGGCTTGGCTCGCGTCAATAACGCGAATATTACCACTATCAAAATTTGATGTAATTTGCATCACAGGATCTACTGTTTCTATTATGAATGCCACAGTGTACACAAACAATGAAAAGATCAGAAGTAATATGCGTTAAAGTGTTCTAAGAAAAAGTCCAATTTCAGAAGAATAACCCATAGATTTTGCAACAACAGTATTTTCTTCATCAATGACGTAATAACTTGGGTAACCTTTTATCTTAAACTGTGCTTTTATTTGTTCATTACCTAACGCAATAGGAAAAGTTAATTGATGTTGGCTGGAGAATTCAAATACTTCTTTTTGGTCAACAAAATCAAGTGCAACAGCAATGACATTGATGTGATCGTTTTTTTCATATATAGCTTGTAAATTACTGATGCTCATATGGCAAATTTGACACCAAGGCGCAAAAAAATAAATTACAGTGGTTTTTTCAATAGGGTTCAGTTCAATGGTTTTATTATCTAACGTTTTTAAGGAGATATTTTGTTGAGTTACAACGTCTCCTGTCGATAACATATCTACTTCTCGAAACATCGATAGTGCTTGAAAGATAGTAAAAAACACTATGGCTTGAATGAATAAACTTTTTAACAAGAGACACCTTTAAATAATTAACTGACCTATTTATAGACCCGATCATCAGATTAAAAATTTCAACGTCACTCTTTCACATCGACGTTCATGGATGAACTAATGTCGAGAAGGCATGGATGCCTAGGAACGACCATGTGATCGCGACATTGCCTACATGGATCTAGGTACTGAGTTTTTGTCCGGAACTAAAAACATACGTATATCCTATACATCGTCACTCTTTCACATCCATGTGATCGTGACATACGTATATCCTATACATCGTCACTCTTTCACATCCATGTGATCGTGACATACGTATATCCTATACATAAAAAATCCAATACCTAAGTATTGGATTTTAATGACAATCTATAAATTGCTTTTAACCTATTTTCGTTAAGCCATTCATATAAGGTTGTAATGCAGTTGGGATTGTCAAACTGCCATCAGCTTGCTGATAGTTCTCTAAAATTGCAACTAAAGTACGACCAACCGCTAAACCTGAACCATTCAAGGTATGTAACAATTCTGGCTTTTTAGTTTCACTGTTTCTAAAACGAGCTTGCATGCGACGTGCTTGGAAGTCACCCATGCTAGAACATGAAGAAATTTCACGGTAAGTATTTTGTGCCGGCAACCAAACTTCAATATCGAAAGTTTTACTTGAACTAAAGCCAATATCGCCTGTACATAAAATAACGGTACGGTATGGCAATTCTAATATTTCAAGTATTTTTTCAGCGTGTCCTGTTAGTGATTCTAATGCGGTTAATGAATCTTCAGGTTTAACTATCTGCACCATTTCAACTTTGTCGAATTGATGTTGACGAATTAAACCACGAATATCACGTCCTCCAGAACCCGCTTCACTTCTAAAACATGGTGTGTGAGCACACATTTTAATCGGTAATTCTGCTTCTTCAACAATTTCATTTCTAAGTAAATTAGTTAACGGAACTTCTGCTGTTGGGATCAAAGAGAATTTTTTATTACTCAATTCTGTATGAAATAAGTCTTCACCAAATTTTGGTAACTGCCCTGTCCCGTATAATGAATCTTGGTTCACTAAGTAAGGCACATACATTTCAAGATAACCGTGTTGTTCGGTATGAACATCAAGCATCAGTTGTGCAAGCGCACGATGCATTTTTGCTATTTGACCACGTAATACTGCAAAACGAGTACCCGCAAGTTTAGCGCCACTTTCGAAATCTAAACCGTTAGCAATTCCTGCACCTACATCGACATGATCTTTAACTTCAAAATCAAAAACACGAGGCGTACCCCAACGCTTGATTTCTACGTTGTCGTCTTCACTTGCCCCATCAGGAACTGATTCATGAATTAAGTTCGGCACTGCAGATAGAATGTCATCAATTTTAGCTAAAACTAAATCTTGTTCTGCTTTTGCTGCATCTAACTCAGCACCTAATTGACTAACCTCAGCTAATAGCGGTTGAATATCTTCGCCGCGCGCTTTCGCTTTTCCTATAGATTTGGAACGTATATTACGTTGACTTTGCAATTCTTGAGTTTTAATTTGAAAAGCTTTTCTTTGCTCTTCTAACTCGATTAATACCGCAGTATCTAAAGTAAAACCACGTTTAGCTAATTGTGCCGCAGTGGCTTCGATATCATTTCTAAATAATTTTGGATCAAGCATGTTTGTTCACATCTACAAGTTAAGTTGTTGTTTGAATTAATTTGGCTTACTTAGCAGCATAACTTACTAAGTACAGTCCAATACCAGCTGCAAAGATACACAAGCTGACATTCAGTAATATATTTATCATGGCTTTTAAAAAATCACCTTGTTGCATTAATAATAATGTATCAAGTGAAAAGGTTGAAAAGGTAGTGAAAGCCCCTAAAAATCCAATACCAATTAAGGTTCGGTAGACACTCACTTCAATTACCCCATTTTCAATAAGCCCGTATAAGGTACCCATGATTAATGAGCCGGAAATATTAACCGCCAATGTAGCAAAAGGGAAACCTTTTCCGAGCCAATTCAATATTAATTGAGAAAAATAAAATCTAAGGCTCGCCCCGAACGCTCCACCAAGCGCGACGAATAAATATATAGAAAATGTGCTAATGGTATTAGTCATAACGTTTATTATTACTCAAGCGGTTTAATTCGTTGAGATAATGCTGTTTATCTTTAAGTTGTTTTTCTAAACCACGTTCGGTTGGTTGGTAAAGTGAAGTGTGTTTCAACGACTCTGGAAAGTAGCACTCTCCAGCAGCAAAAGCATTGTCTTCATTATGCGCATAGCGATACTCGCTTCCGTGACCTAGCTCTTTAGTAATGCTACTGGCTGCATTTTTTAAGTGAAAAGGTACGTCTAATTCAGCTGTGTTTTTAGCGAGTTCTTTCGCTTGACTAAACGCCATGTAAACCGCATTACTTTTTGGAGCCAATGCCATATAAACAGTTGCTTGTGCAATAGCTCTTTCACCTTCACTGGGTCCGACACGTTGAAATGTATCCCAAGCATTTATGGCAAGTTGCATCGCTCTTGGGTCAGCATTACCTATATCTTCACTGGCAATGGCTAAAAGTCTACGTGCTACGTATAAGGCGTCACCACCACCTGCTAATATTCTTGCATACCAATAAAGCGCTGCATCGGGAGAACTTCCCCTTACAGATTTGTGAAAAGCACTGATCAAATCATAAAAGGCATCACCGCCTTTGTCATACAAAGCAATTTTATTTCCTGCAACTTGAACGACTGTTTCTAATGTAATCGTTTTTAATGTCCCTGAAATAATATCGATACAATTTTCAAATACATTTAATAAACGACGAGCATCACCATTAGCAAGTGTTAATAATTGATGTTCGGCTTTGTCTTCTATATTAATGGTGATGTTTTTACTCAGTTGCTCATTTTCACGTGCACGTTGTAAAATAATAGTGAGGTCATCACGGGTGAGCTTTTTCAAGGTATAAACACGTGCTCGAGATAACACCGCTTGGTTTAGCTCAAAAGCAGGGTTTTCCGTTGTCGCCCCAATAAATATAATGGTGCCATCTTCAATAAAAGGTAAAAAAGCGTCTTGCTGACCTTTATTAAAACGGTGTACTTCATCAACAAATAAAACAGTACGTTTTTGTTGATGGACTAGGCGCTGCTTTGCGTTGTCTATGGCTTGACGAATATCTTTAATACCAGAGGTCACGGCAGATAAACGCTCTACTTCAGCATTCGCGTGGCTGGCAATAATTTCTGCTAAGGTGGTTTTACCTGTGCCGGGCGGTCCCCAGAAAATAACGGAATGACATTTACCTTGTTCAATAGCAAGAGTAAGCGGCATACCTGGAGATAAGATATGCTGTTGACCTTGATAATTTGCCAAAGTTTTAGGGCGAAGTTTTGCAGCAAGCGGCTGAAACTGAGCATGTTGAGTGTCAGTTTCATGATTGACTTCATCGGAAAAATCTAAAGGCAAAGAACCATTTGTTGTATCGATAACATTAGCCATTAACGTTGATCATCTAACTCAATACCTTCAGGTATTTCGAAAGTAAATAGCGAGTTTTCTGGTGAATTTATTACATCAAATTGCGATAATTTAAAGATACTTAATTGACCTGTTGCATCTAAAATAGTAAAGCTTTCAAGCATATTACTATTTTCTTCAAAACGTAATTCTAATGTCTTAACTTGCGCATTATTATCATTAGCATGAATAAGATAATTATTTTCATCTAATGAGCTGACACTGTAATGTTGCCATAGCGTAGGGTCACTACTGGTTAATAACATGATAGGGGTATTCAATAACGCTTTTTCTAAAAGATAAGCACTTACCTGCTCTACAAAAGGGTCAAAAAACCATAATGTAGAACCGTCAGATATGATCAACGACTCATCAGGCTCAGCTGTTTTCCAATGTACTAAATTAGGCTTTTTAACAGCGAGTATTCCAGCAGCATTCTGTAATTCATTGCCATCCGCATCAAGTACTTGTTGTTTAAAATTAGCCGAAAAGAATTCGAACGTTGCCAATTTCTTCATTAGGCTGCTTTTAATTATTTTAGTTTCATTTACTGAATTATTTACCGAGTTATTTGCTGTATTCATCGGAACGTTCGATTGAACCGCAAAAGAAAAAGTACTAGTGCTACTTATAATTACAGCGGAAACCAATGAAACGATGGCTGTTTTTTTTAGGGAAAAAATCACTAAGTTATCCTTATGTCTATTTATCTAGATGTGTCGTTAACAACATCTATTAATCTCTGACCGGTGGTGGTGCTAAAACTTCACGCGCTCCATTATGGCCAGGTGTACTTACTACGCCTTGGTTTTCCATATCTTCAACTATACGTGCTGCTCGGTTGTAACCAATTCTGAATTTACGTTGCACACTAGAAATTGAAACACGTTTACCTTTAGTAACAAAGTCAACCGCTTCATCATATAAAGTATCAAGTTCAGTGGCTTCTTCTCCTTCTGCTTGCTCGCCAGGTAATAATATTTCGTTTTCTGTGTCGCCTGATAAAATTTCGTCTACATAATCAGGTTCACCGCGAGATTTCCAATCCCTAACAACGGCATGAACTTCGTCATCGTTAACAAACGCGCCATGTACACGAACAGATACAGCCTCACCAGGAGGTAAATAAAACATATCTCCCATGCCTAACAATTGTTCAGCACCTTGTTGATCAAGAATAATACGAGACTCCATTCTTGATTGAACACGAAGCGCCATACGCGTTGGAATATTCGCTTTAATTAGACCTGTTATAACATCGGCTGAAGGACGTTGCGTGGCTAAAATCAAATGCATACCCGCTGCTCGGGCTTTCTGGGCAATTCGGGCAATAAGTTCTTCAACTTTTTTTCCTGCAACCATCATCATATCGGCAAACTCATCGACGAGGATAACAATAGCGGGCAACTTTTCGAGTAATGGTGGTGTTTGAGTAAAAGCATCATTGGGTTGCCACGTAGGATCAATTAAAGGCTCTCCTGCTGCAATGGCATTGAGTACTTTCTCGTTATAACCTTTAAGGTTACGGACACCTAACGAAGACATGAGTTTATACCGACGTTCCATTTCACCGACACACCAACGCAGTGCGTTAGCCGCTTCTTTCATGTCGGTAACAACTTCAGACAATAAATGTGGAATACCGTTATAAACTGATAATTCAACTTGCTTAGGGTCAATCATGATCATACGTACATCTTCTGGTGAAGATTTATATAAAATACTGACGATCATCGTGTTTACCGCAACTGACTTACCAGAGCCTGTTGTACCGGCAACGAGTAAATGTGGCATTTTAGCTAAATCAGCAATTACGGGTTTTCCTGAAATATCGCTACCAATAGCCATAGCAAGATGAGAGTTCGACTCTGCAAATTCAGGTGCTGAAATAACATCGGCAAAAAATACGGTTTCTCGGTATTTATTGGGTAACTCAACACCAATAACAGATTTCCCTTCAATGACCTCTACAACACGAACACTCTTAGCAGAAAGTGAACGGGCAATATCTTGTGACAACCCGGTTACTTTACTTGCCTTGACACCCGGTGCAAGATTTAACTCAAATCGAGTAATAACTGGGCCGGGATATACGCCAACGACTTCGGCTTTAACGCCAAACTCTAAAAGTTTTTCTTCAACTAAGCGGCTAATTTGTTCAAGTTCTTTTTCATCAATGGGATTTTTAGTTCTATCAGGACGGTCTAACAAATCTAATCCAGGTAAGCCTTGAGAAATTGCACTATCACTTTGTGGGGTTAACTTAACAGGTTCATCGACAATGATAGGGTCAACTGTTTCAAACGCTGCCGTTATTTCTTCTTCACTGACATGTTCTTGTACGTTGAAGGCTAACGGCTCACCAATCAAATCATCTATCGCTACAAAATGCTCAATATCTTCTTCAGGTTCAAAAGGAAAATCATTTTTACTGGGCGCAATAATATCTTCATGCTCTTGTTCATTGATCGTGTTAAAGGCATGGTGTAATTCTGAATTTTCATGCTCTTGTTGATTTGCGAGTTTATCATCCGCTTCAACAGTTTCTGTCTCTTTTTGAGTAAATTCAGGTAAGGCAATGGATTCTTCTTTTTGTTGACTTGATTCAATTAATAAAGACTTCTCGAGTTTTATCGCTTTTAAATCACTGACGTATTGTTTTACTTTTGCAGGTATTGTTAATAAATATTGGACAAATCTTATCGTGTAAGCACCTATTTTATCGATAAAACCAATCAAAGAGAAGCCGGTTAATAAAACAAAGCCTGAAAATAAGAAGGTTAAGAATAATAAAGTACTGCCGACAAAAGAGAAGCTGGGTAAAACCGTTTTACTGAGATAATCACCTATAATGCCACCCGCAGAAAAATAAAACACATCGTCAAAGTTCATACTAGCAATTGACGTTATAGCCATATAAAAAAGAATAAAACCAATAAACTTTAAACCTAAGGTAAAATAGTCTAATTGCATTAAGCGATGATATTTTTGAAACAATAACCAACCGGTTATCGCTGCAAGGAAAGGTAGACTATATGCAATGAGACCGAATAAGTTTAATAATAAATCAGAAAGATAAGCGCCAACAGCCCCTCCTAAGTTACGAATAGGGGTTTGGTAGCCCGTTTGAGACCAACCGGGATCGGCGGGGTCAAAGCTGAACAGCGCTAACATAATAAACATGGCAAATAGAAAAGAAACCAACAAACCTGCTTCTAGCAGTCGTTGTACGCCACTTAATTTACTTTGAGTAGAAGATTCTGTAGACAATATAATAAACCGAGTTAAACGTTATTGTAGTTATATACAGTAAAATACCAAACTATTGTAAGGAGTTAAATGTTTTAATGACTTACTTTATCTGATTTGCTCATTTATCGCTTAATCGGTATAAAATTAGTCGATTTAACTTCTTCCATAACAACATAAGTTCTACTTTCACTTACCGAAGGAAGACGAAGTAAGGTATTTCCTAATAATTCTCTATAAGCTGCCATATCAGCCACTCTTGTTTTTAGTAAGAAATCAAAGTCACCTGAAACTAAATGACATTCTTGAATAACGTCCAATTCATGAACTGCGTTAGAGAAATCATCAAAAACATCAGGGCTCGTTTTTGATAACGTGATCTCAACCAGAACCAATAAAGCCGCTTCAAGTTTTTCAGGGTTAAGTATCGCTTGATAGCCTTTGATATAATTCTCTTTTTCTAGTCGTTTAACTCTTTCTAAACAAGGTGTTGGACTTAAACCTACTCTTTTAGACAACTCTACATTAGATAAACGAGCATTTATTTGCAGCTCAACTAAAATATTACGATCAATTCTATCGATGGTTTTGTTTTGAGGATTTGTCATTATATAAACAACTATAAAATTTCATTTAAACAGGATTATATATCGACAAACCAAATAATACGACAGGTTAATTCGAGAATAACTCACTATAATAGTCGCAAATATTATAAAAACGATACAACAAGTGAGAAGATTATGATTATTGGTGTTCCTAAAGAAATTAAAAACCATGAGTACCGTATTGGCTTAACGCCATCTGGCGTTAAAGAATTAACCGTTAATGGCCACAAAGTGATCGTCGAAAATAACGGCGGCGCATCAATTGGTTTTGATAACGAACAATATGTTGCTGCTGGTGCAAAAATAATTAATACCGCTGCAGAAATTTTTGCGACAGCTGATATGATAATCAAAGTAAAAGAACCTCAACCTATCGAGTGTAAAATGCTTCGCCGTGGTCAAATTCTTTTCACTTACTTACATTTAGCCCCAGATCCACAACAAACCGAATTATTAGTCGCTTCTGGCGCTACTTGTATAGCCTACGAAACAGTAACAGCTGCGGAAGGTGGTTTACCCTTATTAGCGCCAATGTCTGAAGTTGCTGGTCGTATGTCTATTCAAGCAGGTGCTCATGCATTAGAAAAAGCACAAGGCGGTTTAGGTGCTTTATTAGGTGGTGTTCCTGGTGTAGCTCCAGCTAAAGTATTGATTGTTGGTGGTGGTGTTGTTGGAACTCAAGCAGCTCGTATGGCTGTAGGTATGGGTGCAGATGTTACGATACTCGATCGTTCATTACCGCGTTTACGTCAATTAGACACTGAATTTGATGGACGTTTGAAGACTGTGTATTCAACAGCTGATGCCATGAACCATTTAGTAGTAGAAGCAGATTTAGTTATTGGTGCTGTATTAATTCCGGGTGCTGCTGCGCCTAAATTGGTCACAAAAGAGCACATCAAGATGATGAAAAAAGGCGCTGTTGTTGTTGATGTCGCTATCGATCAAGGCGGTTGTTTTGAAACGTCAAAAGCAACAACTCATCAAGATCCAACTTATGTAGTAGACGACGTTGTTCATTACTGTGTCGCTAACATGCCAGGTGGTGTTGCACGAACTTCAACAATGGCATTAACGAATGCCACTATGCCGTTTGCAGTAACCTTAGCAAATAAAGGCGCTAAACAAGCAATGCTTGATGATGTACATTTAATGAATGGCTTAAACGTTTTAGGTGGTAAAATCACTTACAAGCCAGTGGCAGAAGTTCTAGGTTATGAATTCGTAGCACCTGAACAAGCTATTGCAACTTTATAGTCACTGAGATAAATATTATATAGTACGATTAAATATTTTTTGAAAACCTCTGTTATATTTTATAACAGAGGTTTTTTTATACTCGAACCTTAAAGCTGACCATTTGGTTAGGTTATGTTATATTAAGTTAAACATGACAACAATAATACAGAGGGAATCAATCATGCAAATTCAGATTGTCGATTATCGAGACAAAAATGCTGGAAAGTTATTTGTTCAAAGTTTGAGAGAAACCGGTTTCGGTGTGTTAATAAATCACCCTGTTCAACAAGAACTTGTTGAGTCTATTTATAAAAATTGGTTTGAATTTTTTAACACAGATGAAAAACGTGCATTCAGTTTTGATCCAAAAAAACAAGACGGTTATTTTTCACCTGAAATTTCTGAAACAGCAAAAGGCCAAACTAAAAAAGATTTAAAAGAGTACTTTCATGTTTATCCTTGGGGCAGGATCCCAGAACAACTAAAAGATGAAATACTCACTTATTATAAAAATGCTTCAGACTTGGCCTCTGAATTACTTGATTGGGTTGAAAAATACAGCCCTGAGAATGTATCTTCAAAATATTCTGAAAAACTTTCAAATATGATCAAAGATACGCCAAATACGTTATTACGTATATTACATTACCCTCCTCTTAACGGCGATGAAGAACCAGGGGCTGTTAGAGCAGCTGCCCATGAAGATATTAACTTATTAACAATTTTACCCGCTGCAAATGAACCTGGACTTCAAGTACAACAACAAGATGGCTCTTGGGTAGACGTGCCTTCTGATTTTGGTAGTTTAATTATTAATATTGGTGACATGTTACAAGAAGCTTCGGGTGGATATTTTCCTTCGACCAGCCATCGCGTTATTAATCCGTCTGGAGAAGCCAGTAAGAAATCGAGAATATCATTGCCATTATTTCTCCATCCAAGAGGTGAAGTTGTCTTATCTGATCGACATACCTCAGAAAGTTACCTCTTAGAAAGGTTAAAAGAACTCGGCGTAAAGTAGCTATATTTGATGGCATATAAGCAGTTATATGCCATCACTGTACATTTAACAGTGCACCTAGAAAATTTATTTATCAAAAAAGTAATTTACCCTCTTGTGATCTTTGCTTAAACTCCCAATTAATATCTTATATTTACCTTTATCAATTTTTTTGGAGTTATACATGAGCGAAGCAAGACATTGCCCGTTACTCATTTTAGGATCAGGTCCAGCTGGTTACACAGCAGCTGTTTATGCCGCACGCGCAAATTTAAAACCAGTGATGATCACTGGCATGCAACAAGGTGGCCAATTAACAACGACTACAGAAGTTGAAAACTGGCCTGGAGATGCAGATGACTTAACAGGTCCGGCATTGATGGATCGTATGCAAAAGCATGCTGAAAAGTTTGATACTGAAATTATTTTTGATCATATCAATGAAGTTGACTTTTCTAGCCGCCCTTTCACGTTAAAAGGGGATAGCGGTAGTTATACCTGTGACGCATTGATTATTTGTACGGGTGCTTCAGCTCAATACTTAGGTCTGCCTTCTGAAGAAGCATTCATGGGCAAAGGTGTTTCCGCTTGTGCTACTTGTGATGGTTTCTTTTATCGTAACCAAAAGGTTGCCGTTGTAGGTGGTGGTAATACTGCAGTTGAAGAGGCGTTATATCTATCAAACATTGCTTCTGAAGTTCACTTAGTTCATCGCCGTGAAACTTTTCGCTCTGAAAAGATTTTAACCGACCGTTTATATGAAAAAGTTAAAAATGGTAATATCACCCTTCACTTGAACCAAACTTTGGATGAAGTTTTAGGTGACAACATGGGCGTTACCGGTATTCGCTTAAAAGAGACTCAATCTGACACAACTAAAGATCTCGACGTAATGGGTTGTTTCATCGCTATTGGTCATAAACCCAATACCGATATCTTCAAAGACCAATTAGACATGAAAGACGGATATTTAACGATACAAAGCGGAACACAAGGTAATGCGACACAAACCACTGTTGAAGGTGTTTTTGCTGCCGGTGATGTTGCTGACCACATTTATCGTCAAGCAATAACCTCTGCTGGTGCTGGTTGTATGGCTGCGCTTGATGCAGAACGTTACTTAGACGCTAAAGGTTAATAGGCATTGAAAAACCAGATTATCGAACTACTGAGTGATGATAATCTGGTATTCCCACCTCTAGAAGATGCACTAGCAGAACCTAATGGCTTATTAGCGGTTGGCGGTGATTTGTCGGTAAAACGTCTTCAGGCAGCTTATCGAGCAGGTGTTTTTCCTTGGTATAGTGACGGCGACCCAATTATGTGGTGGAGCCCAGATCCACGAGCTATTATTTTAACCGACCAATTACTCATCAATCGAACCCTACGTAAAGTATTAAAGCAACAGAACTTCACTGTAACGTTAAACCAGGCCTTTGATCGCGTTATTAACTATTGTGCTGATGCGCCATTTCGCAAAGAAGAAACGTGGATTGTTGATGAAATGCTTTATGCATATCAAAAGCTCCATAAACATGGTGTAGCTCATTCTATTGAAGTTTGGATAGACGGTGAATTAGCTGGCGGCTTGTACGGTATAGCAATAAATGGTTATTTTTCCGGTGAATCAATGTTTTATAAGAAAAGTAATGGTTCTAAAATAGCCCTTGTTTATTTAAGTGATTTACTTAAAAGCCACAACATACCTTTAATTGACTGCCAAATGCTCAATCCATTCCTAGAAAATATGGGCTGCTTAGAAGTTCCACGATCACAATTTATAGCCATACAGGAAAAAGCATTATCTATTTTATTACCCCCAGACTTTTGGTTACCTCGTCAACTCACACTATAATATTATTATGAGTACAAACTTTAAGTTAGGCATTACCCAGTCATTCCCTTGTAATTACTTACCCAATCAACACGAGCGTTTGTTAATTGCCACCGATGAGCGATTACAAAACGCAGAACATTATGGTTGGTTAATGACACAAGGTTTTAGGCGTAGTGGTGATCAGATATATCGACCGCATTGCGAGTTATGTTCTGCGTGTAAGTCTTTACGTGTATTGGTAAAAGAATTTTGCTTATCAAAAAGCCAAAAGCGTAATATAAAGAAAAACAAACAATTTATTATTAAAACTGCACATGAGAAAAAAGAAAATTATTATGCTTTATACGAGAGATATATAAATACACTCCATAAAGATGGTGCTATGTTTCCTGCCACGGTTGAACAATATAAGAGTTTCATCAATTGTAATGTAACCGAGCAGCTATACCTCGAAATTTGGCATGACAATGAACTTATTAGCGTTGCAGTTACTGATATGCTAAAAGACGCTCTATCAGCCGTATATACGTTTTATCACCCAGAATACAGCAGTTATGGCTTAGGTGTATTTTCTATCCTTAGTCAACTGTCGTTAGCCAAAGAGATGGGCAAAGAATATGTCTATTTAGGTTACCAAATAGACGACTGTAAAAAGATGAATTACAAAAATCGCTATTACCCTCATCAAGTCTTAATTGAAAACTGTTGGCAAACCGTAAATAAATAGCACTATAGCTTTACATTTCTTCCTGTATTCGGCATTATCTGCGCAGATTTTTATTTATGCACAACTTTAGAGGTTTAGCGCCCAATGGCGAAAGAAGAAAATATTGAAATGCAAGGTACGGTTCTAGATACCCTACCAAATACTATGTTCCGCGTTGAACTAGAAAATGGTCATGTCGTTACGGCACATATTTCAGGAAAAATGCGTAAGAACTACATTCGCATATTAACGGGCGATAAAGTAACGGTTGAATTGACTCCGTATGATTTATCTAAAGGCCGTATTATTTTCCGTGCTAGATAATTAAGACCCTATAAAATCAAAAGCCCTGTGAATTTATATTCACAGGGCTTTTTTATTATTAAGGGTATTAAAATAAACTTATATAGAGCTTACCAATAATGTTAAGCAAGTCGTTTTAATAGTCCATCACTGGCATCTTCAACTAGATCTAATACAAATTTAAATCCACGTGCTCCACCATAATAAGGATCCGGTACTTCAACTTCTTCAAAGTTTTCAGCATATTCTAAAAACAATTGAATTTTTTCTTGTTGATGATCAGGTGCTACTTTCTTTAACTCTTTAACATTATTTTCATCCATTGCTAACACCATGTCAAACTTGCTAAAATCATCAACCGTGACTTTACGGGCTTTAATTTTGTCAAATGAATAACCACGTTCAACACCCACTTTTTGCGCCCTATGATCTGGCTTTTCACGTGCATGTGAGCCGGTAGTACCTGCAGAATCGACTTCTAAGACAATGCCCTTCTCATTCATTTTATGCCTAAATACAGCTTCCGCACTTGGCGACCGACAAATATTGCCCATACAGACAAATAATATACTGTTTACTTCTTTATAATTCATAAGTTTAGCTACCAATTTCCATGTGTTAGACATATGATATTTATCATTTTCATTTTAATAAAATCAATGACTTATGTTTTCGTTTTTCGGAGTATTATCAAACTATCTTGAGCTATTTTTATAAGAAGGTAAAGAATAATTATCACTGGCTAGTGACTTTATATCAAACTAAAGTTCTATAGTAAAAAAATCAAAGCTAAGTATCTAGTTCGTAGGTTATATTTCAAATAACATCTTTTCCCTGATACCTAAGATTACAGATTTACTCGAAGTGAAAAACAAAATAATTTATTTTTCCTACCTCGCTATTGAAAGGAAGGTTTTCATCAGTTTATATCATCACCCATATATTTTTTAAATATCTCTTCATATTTACCCGATGCTTTGAGTTGATTGAGTGCATTTTGCCATTTTATTATCTCATTTGAAGGAATGTTTTTAGAGAACGCGATGTATAAGTCAGATGTTAATAATTCAACATTCGTACGTTCTATTAATGCCCCATCAATTAAATTTTTATTCATGAGAAACTTTGCTGTGAACTCTCCTGATACCACCAAATCAGCTCTATGTTGGGCTAGCATTTTGAAAGAATTGATAGTTTTTAGCGTAATAAATAAGTTATTAAATCCCTTAGACAATAAAATCTTTTGTTCAGGGAAGCCTCTGGTTACCAAAATGGTATAGGAATTGTTTGCATCCGCTAAACTTTCTAAATGTAATTTAGTATCCTTATGCTTATAAAAATAGGTTCTTTCAGTTGCAATGGGTCCGATCCAATTGAAGAGGGCTTCACGCTCAGAAGTTCTTGCCATAGTAAAAAGTATATTATTCCGACCGTATCTAGTCATGCGGTAAGCTCTTATCCATGGATAAATTGTAATCGTATCTGGGTGATTAATTTTTTTCAAAATTTCACGAACTATTTCAACGGTTACACCTGTAGGGGATCCGTTTTCAGTAAAATTCCATGGAGGGAGTTCTTCAGACATGATGTTATAATCGGTAGCGAGTGCTACAGGGAATAAATTTATTAATAAAAGGCTTATTATTTTTACAAAATAATGCATTTCACCCCCTTTATTTACTACTCCTTTTTATACTAAGTTACATTGTAGAAGAAATCAAAATTAGATTTTCATATAATCAATATTGAGAGGCATATTTTGTGATTTTAAAATTCAATGTGATTCTCAACTTTATTGATGACAAAATGGTGATATAAAAAGGTTAAGCGTATTTTAGCACAATGTTTTCCAACGTCTAAAAAACGCTCAATTTACGGTGTTCATCCAACAATTACCGCGACGACTCGTACTCACCACACTAACGTCGATAGTGAGAGATGATGTCTATTGATATCCTACAATGAATCAATTATTAAGGATGGACACAATAGTTATTTGTTAGCTATACACTATTTACACATTCTAATTGGCTTTTAGCTTTTTAAAAACCTAGACCCTTACTACATCTGGGCGAAGTGAATAAAAAATAAAAAGAACCTCACCTTTTTCTTTATCACCTATATCACTCATTGTTAATGCAGCCATGACATCGTCAACAGCCGCCATATATTCATGGTCACTAATATTCATATGCTGATGAGCAGTACGCATGTCTTTGCCTTCATATATCTGAGGGCCGCCACTACCAGAAATGAAAAATTTAGTAACGGTTTCTTTTAATTTAACTAAATCACTAGATGCAAATCTAGCTGATATACTGACATTTTTTGTATGTAAATCAACGACGTCATTAGATATTTTACGAATTCCTTGTTCTCCGCCCAGTCGTTCAAAAAGAGTTTTATCCATGAGAGTTCCCCATCAAATTAAGTCATTTAATATTAGTTGAGAAAAGACGTTATTTCAAAAGCAAAATATCTAATAAGTCTAACCCCCTAATAACAAGCAATAAATAGTTGGTTGAATCGGCGATACAGGAGGAAATAGCCTAATGTTATTTTTCCTGCATTATTTTTTGGTAGGTTGAAGGAAGTTCATACATTATTACCCAGTTGCTAAGTCATCCGCTTTAGAATTTTTTTACCCATAATTTCATGTTTAATTACCGCCATAATATGGAGCAATATGCAAACAGCAAGTAACTGAGTTGAATACTTGTGCAAAATTTTGAACGTTGTAATGATATCTGAATTATCTAAAAGTTGAGTAAATTGAAAAAGATCGAATATTGGAACAGGCCTATCCATCATTAGAATGCCACTTATTAATACGAAAGAGACTAACGCATAAAGAAAGTTGTGCATCAATCTAGCCATTTTTTCTTCGATTGTAGGCATTATCCCTTGTTCAAGTGGTGATTTTCTGGTTACGCGATACAAGATTCGAAAGCAGAAAATTGGAATAAATAAAGTCGTAATCGAAATATTTAACTCCGATATTTGCAACTTGATATGCTCTTCAGTATCGAGAAGTATTATATAAAGTCCCCCAATGGTTGCCCATAATATAACTAGGGCAGATAGCCAATGAAGTATTTTTGCAGTGATGTCATATTTTACAGTGTTCATTATTTTACTGTGTCTATTATTTTATAGTGCTTATTATAAATGATACTAACAATTGATAGCAATCTAACGCCTTACTTAGTTGAAAATAATGGTTGGTTATAATCGCAGAGCAATGGCAAATAGTTATATTTCCGTTTAACCAACTAACTAGTTACTTTTCCACAGATGCCATTTTGATCCCAGCAAAGATTAGCATGACACCAGCAGAACGATTAATAAATTTAATAACTGCAGGTTTGATACCAATACTGATGGATTTGAACCCCAAATACCCATAAAGAGAATAGCAAAAGAGATCTAAAATAAGCGTTATTAAACATAGTAATGCTAACTGAGGCATAATCGGATTTGATATATCAATAAACTGCGGTAGTAACGCCGAAAAATACAAAAGAGCCTTAGGGTTAGATAATTCTAAAATAAAACCTTTTAAAAGCACTTTATATCCACTGTTTATTTTACTATTAGATGGATTAATACTTAAAGGGCCCGCATGGCTAAAAATAGTACTAAAACCGAGATATAGAAGAGCCGAATTCATATACTAAGTGCGACACTTTATTTAGTAAAAACGATGAACTGCTAAATCCTTAGTTTTTTGCTCCCGCCAAGAAGTAAAACACTATGAAATACAAGCAGCTCACCGAAGGTGATAGATATACGATAGCCGCCCTAAAAAGGCAAGGTTTAAGTTTTACTGACATTGAGAAAGACATAAATAAGGATAGAAGTACGATTTATCGCGAGATAAATCGTAACAGTTGTTGGCATCAAGATAGTTCATATCGCCCCATAAAGGCACAACGACTGACAAAAGCCCGGCGTAGTCGTTCTAGCCGAAACCAACATTTCACCCAAAAAGATTACGCCATTGTTCGGCGATTATTACATAAGCAATGGAGTCCAGAGCAGATATCTGGTCACCTCAAGCAGCAAGGTGTGCGTTGTTTCAGTCATGTAACTATTTATCGATATATTTGGCGTGACAAAAAGAATGGCGGCAAATTGTGGAAGCAATTGCGCTGTGCTAATAAACGAAGATGCAAGCGATATAAAGCTTATGACAGCCGCGGCAGACTTGCCGATAAACGAAACATAGCTGACCGTCCAGCAGAGGTTGAAACTCGAGAAACACAAGGTCATTGGGAAATAGACACCGTGATGGGAAAAGGCTCTAAACATTGCATTGTGACACTCGTAGAGCGGAAAACGGGTTACACATTGATAGGTCAATTCAACGATAGAACGACCAAATCAACAAACAAGCGAACGATCCAGTTAATGAAAAAAATGCCGAATCATTTTAAGACAATAACGTCTGATAACGGGACTGAATTTCATCAGTACAAGAAAGTTGAAAAAGCGACAAATTGTCCATACTACTTTGCCAACCCACATCACTCCTGGGAGCGAGGAACTAACGAGAATACGAATGGTTTAATTAGGCAATACTTAAGAAAAGGAACATCAATGGAAGGGTTAACTCAGCAACGATGCAATACCATCGCGGCTAAATTAAATACAAGGCCAAGAAAACGACTTGGCTATAAAACACCAGAGGAATGCTTTAATAAATAATTACTTTTGTCGCACTTCAAAATTGAAACTAAGAGGTTTTAGATACGCAACTGTACATGACGTTTTTTGTTTGGATCTTTAGGCCAAATCATAAGACCGTTATCATGCGTGTAATAAAAACCAATATGAGTTTCTTTTGTTAATGAATCTTGAGTAATGAACTTCTTTGAAGTGACAAAATCAATAGTATACTCATCTGGTGGAAATTCATTTTTTGTAAATATTGTATATACGATAACACCTAGTTCATCGTCACTTATATTATCTAAGTTTGGGCACACTACATAGATTTCAGACATTAATTCATCGTATTTGGCAATTTCTGTGCAAGAAGCCGCTAATACATTGAACGAAAACAATATCGATATAATTAACAGAACTCTCCCCATACTAACCTCATAACGCCCATATTAAGCGGAAAATAACAATTTGCTAAAATGTTGGAACGGAGTGCAAACAGCAAACTGTTATTTGTCCGTCTTGAATTGCTTGTTAGGTTAAAATTAATATGAAACCAAACAGTTAACCCAAACTTTGAAAGTTAATATAACCGCACCACGGCTAAATGCCAAACCATTATTTTGAGCCAATCACATAAAAGTATTTTTAGCGCACAACACAAATGTTATTGCTGGACTCTCGACAATGATTCGCGACATTCTATAAAAGTTTAGGCGAAAACCCACGAAACAGAATAACCACCAAACTAAGAATATAAACACATAAGTTGGTTAACAATAAAAACCGAAAAGTGGTGCCACCTAACGCCCCACTAAGAGGCAAATGATAGTTGGCTAAAATAGAGAGCGAAGCGAACAAAGCCAACTGTTATTTGTCCTGCTTGAGTGGCTTGTTATGTTTATCTACTCTTCATCCCACGGCATTTCAGGGAGGTTTTGGAGATTAGCAAAATATCTATCGTAATCAATTTCATTGCTGTTTTTAATTACACCAAATATTTCAACCGATAAAGCACAAGCTATATATTTTTTCGATTCTTTTCGGCTAATACCTAATTTTCGTAGTCGATTAAAAGTTTCCTTAACCAAAGGAGGATCATTCGCATTTATCTGATTCGCTACTATCTCAAGTATTATTTCACCAGCTTTATTTGGATCTTCACCGTCCATTTATAACTCCAAAATTTCGAGAAACATAACGCCCCACTAAGAGGCAAATGATAGTTGGCTAAAATAGAGAGCGAAGCGAACAAAGCCAACTGTTATTTGTCCTGCTTGAGTGGCTTGTTATGTGTAAATTACACCTTTCTTAAAGTTGAATGGTGCATAAGCCAATAAACGGCAGCTACAAAAACACCACCAACTAATGTAGCTACTCCCCAAATAATAGGTTTTACAAATATTGAACCTGTAGGCGGATACTTGTCTTGACTACGAGCATCAAAATAGACCGCTACACCAAACAATAAATGAATAAGTCCATTACTCGCTAATAAAATAAGTGGTCCGAATGTATACCATTCTATTGGGATTGAATTTAACATACTTAGCTTACTTCCTTGTTTAAATTTACGGCAAGATATGACTTACACATAACGCCCATATTAAGCGGCAAATAATAGTTGGCTAAAATAGTGAGGAACGAACGACAGCCAACTGTTATTTGTCCGTTTGAATTGCTTGTTAGGTGAAGTTTATTTGTAAATACAAAACCTTAAAGCAAACACTAAAAGTTAATATAACATTCGCCACTTTATAAACACAACTGCTAGATTTTGAGCCACAACACCAAACAATGAAAAGCCAATTCGCGAGGACATTTTGTTTTAAGTAATGCCCGAAGACTATATTGGCGAGAGTGACGTAGAATTTGGCGAAACACTCCAAAGCCATTTAAAGATAATACAAACGCCCTATTTAACTTGGCAAATGCTTTTAACAATTAAAACGAAGTGGCGATTACACCTAACGCCCCATTAAGAGGCTTTTAATTGTTGGTTATAATGTGTAGCGAAGCGGAACCTAACCAACTGTTAAAAGTCCTGCTTGAATGGCTTGTTATGTGGTTGATTTCTCCGAAATACTAACTATGTATTTTTCTGCATCTTCTTTCCAAAGAGGCTCAGATATAGATATTACGGTAAAAATTTCTTTGGCTTCATCTAATCGATTCAATTTAAAGAGTGCTCTAGCTTTAGCCCAACTTAAACTAGTATCCCCAGGAAACATATCGATATATCTATCAACATTATCGAGTATCGTTTCATGTTCGCCTGTGTTGTCCCAATCAGTCAATTTATTTGTATAGCTGTCTAACAACTTGGGAAATAAAGTTCGTTTCAAATTAATGCCGATAGTAAAAATATAAAATGCTAAAAAAAATCCAAATAAATAGAAAAGAATATTAATTTTATCGTCGATACTCATAACTTTCCTTAGACCACATAACGCCCCACTAAGAGGCAAATAATAGTTGGTTAAAATAGAGAGCGAAGCGAACAAAACCAACTGTTATTTGTCCTGCTTGAGTGGCTTGTTAGGTTTTTTCTATTGGCGGACTATATGTAAACCAGTATTTATAGAGAAACCAATTTTTCAGTAAAGGTAGATAACAGGTACCATCAAAAGAAGTATTAACCAATTCAGAAGTACAAATAGTGTGTTCAGGTTTAACGCCATACCAATAAGATCTTTTAATAGTTTTAACTTTCGTTGGTACATCATCAAGTAAAACAACCTCATCGCCAGTTGAGATTAACCAGTTGTCATTATAATCTTTACCGATCAGGAACCTACCAAACCCCAATTCAGTTGCTTTATTAATAAATGATTCAAGTTGGGGTGCTTTATCCCAAACTATACTTTCTTTATTTTGAAACCCCGCATTCAAGGGTCCATCTTTAATCCAAAGAATTTTGGTGTATTTCGTCTCACTTAAAATAGAAAGTAACGTTTCAAAATCATTACTTTTGGAAAGTAAATGTGTTTTTAATTTTTCGTCTGTAGGAGTTAATTCACCAGATACAGAGTTTTTATTAAAAAGTAAAATAATTAGGGTAAAAAATACCAGTGTTATCGTCTTCATAAAACCTAACGCCCCACTAAGAGGCAAATGATAGTTGGCTAAAATAGAGAGCGAAGCGAACAAAGCCAACTGTTATTTGTCCTGCTTGAGTGGCTTGTTAGGTTTCAATTGCACCTCTCTTTGAGCCTGAGTACAACCAACCCTACCGTAACCAATGTAAACTTTTGATTTTTTTAATATATCGTCTGCAAGATAAATTTTAGCACCTACTTTATTATAGTTTGACCAAAATGAAACAGGAATTTTTAAAAAAGGCTTTTCAAACGTTGATATGTACATTGTGGCAGCGTTCCAATTTTTGAATTTAGACTCTGCAATTATTTCAACACTCCAGACTTCGTTACCATTTAATGAAACCGGTGTGTATTTAAGTTCAATAAATTCTTTAGGGACATCTACTAAACGAGTTGAGCAAGCTAGAATAGATGGTGTGAATATTAAAAAAGGAATTATTGATAATATTCTTAAGATAAAGTGCAACTCCATGTTTGAAACCTAACGCCCCACTAAGAGGCAAATGATAGTTGGCTATAATAGAGACCGAAGCGAACAAAGCCAACTGTTATTTGTCCTGCTTGAGTGGCTTGTTAGGTGTTTTTTTACACCTACATATTAACGTAAGCACCTTGTAACTCTGCGTTATTCCCGTCACAGTTTGGTGCTTTTTGACCGGAAGTTAATTTAATTAAGCTATTATCTGGCTGTTTAATATTAGACGTCAGCTGGTAATTTGGTTTACTAGTGTAATTTGATATGCTTTTAAGGTTACTCCAGTTCACATTGATATGTGGCATTGCTTTTCGTTGCGCTTCATATTCATTAATTTTATCAATTGATGCTGGCCATTGATTATTGGCGCAATAGTAAAATGCTGATATACCCATAACTGCTGTATGCGACATAGCCACAGGAGTTACAACATCTTCCTGTTTTTTAGTTGATTGACAACCAGTAAATAATGTAACCGATAATAGAATTGCAAGTACACTTTTCATAAATACCTAACGCCCCACTAAGAGGCAAATGATAGTTGGCTAAAATAGAGAGCGAAGCGAACAAAGCCAACTGTTATTTGTCCTGCTTGAGTGGCTTGTTAGAATTACCTACAGCCTCATATAAAAATGGCTTTACTTGCGACATATACGTATGCCCATTTATTGTGAATTCTTGATTTATTTCGGGCGACAACAACTGGAATTTTTTACCAGTTTTAGTTTCAAAGAATGATGCAGGCTGGCCAATATTAAAGAAATTTATAATTTCTTTAATTTCGACATCAGAGAACCTACTTGTATATATTGGAGCTATCGAAGCTCTTACCTTATCCCAAGCAAAATAATTTGATTCCCATTGTTCAACTAAATTTGAATGTAACTTCAAACTAGGGTCGATCATGTACATTACATTTGCCATCTGGCCTTTAGATTTACCAAAATAGGCTTTTGCTCCATTTACCTCGAGTAATTTAAATGCCAATTCATTTGCGTGAACAAAGAAGGGAAGAAATAGCACAATTAATAGTAATTTTTTCATCAGAACCTCGAAGTAATTCTAACGCCCCATTAAGAGGCAAATGATAGTTGGCTAAAATAAGCGACGAAGGAGCAAATAGCCAGCTGTTATTTGTCC
>JABSOZ010000052.1 GCA_013215295.1 Colwellia sp. | reverse complement strand
AAGAGAACAAAAAATCTGAGAGCAGTTCAAATATTACTTGGGCATACGAAACTAGAGAGTACGGTTCGTTATCTTGGCGTTGAAGTAGATGATGCGCTTGAGCTTTCGGAAGCAACCGATATTTAACTCAAACTGAAGGCATGGACGCCTTCTTCAATGATACGAATATAGACACTCCAATACCTATTAGAAATACACTTCATTGGCCTATTTTGTTGAACCACTACACTAAGATAAAAGTCACTGTACTGATATTGAAAAATCCATCGGGGGTCTCATCAGTAAAATAGGGAAATATTGTTAGAAAGAATAATTTTCAAGGGGTATGCTGATTCTCTGAATGCTAATAATTAAAATCTATCCTTTTATGAATAAATTGATTTAAAATTACAAATAATAAAATTAATTTTATGTGATGTTGAGAATTTTCACATCATATTGCACACATAAAAACAAGGATCTTATCAATGAATTTCGTTATAGTCGGTACCAATTTTATCTCGGATACTTTTTTAAAAGCCGCATTAACCACCACAAATTTTACTCTTTATGGCTTATGTTCAAGAAAGATAACTACAGCTAATGAATTTTTAAAAAAGTATCCCAAAGATAGCATTCAACAAACTAAAGTATTTCACAGTATTGAGGAAATTTGTGCTGACAAATTGGTCGATGCCGTCTACATTGCTTCGCCTAATCATTTACATGCACCACAAGCTATACAGTGTTTAAATGCCAATATACATGTGTTGGGTGAAAAACCATCCTCGTCAAATTCCAATGAATTAAAGCAGATAATAGCAGCTGCAAAGCGTAATAAATGCCTATATATGGAAGCATTAATGACTACTCACTTACCCAATTTTCGTGTTTTGCAAGACCAATTACCCCGCATTGGTAAAGTAAGAAAGTTTCTTGGCCAGTATTCACAATACTCTTCAAGATATGAGTTGTATTTAAAAGGTGATACCCCTAATTGGTGTCTCGCAGAATATGCTAATGGCGCACTAGTTGACTTAGGAATTTACCCATTAAGTTTAATTTCCGCATTATGGGGCAAGCCTACTTCCGTCTTAGCCAGTGGCATAAAACTAGCTACTGGCGTTGATGGTGCTGGTGATCTGATATTGACTTACAACTTGGCAGAAAATACTAAGCAAGCGGTTATTAGTTATTCAAAGATATGCAACGGAGATAATATCAGTGAATTTCAGGGGGAGCTAGGTCGTATAGAGATTGAGTTTGTTGCACTATTGATGAAAATAACCCTCATTTTAAATGACGGTACTAAAGAAATAATATCAAAACCTTTTGATGATAATTCTATGAAATTTGAATTACAACATTTTATCTCGCTGCTTGAAGAAGGTAAAACCGAATCACAGATCAATAGCTTTGAGTTTAGTGAACAAATAATGGCAGTTATGGATGAAGCCAGAAAGCAAATACAAGTAGTTTACCCAGCGGATGAATGCTAATTGCCAATCAAGTCTATAAATTTATCTTATTTCATAAAACTCAACTCGACTATACAGTCCCATTCTAAGCTATACGGTTAGTTGTCTTTAATTTTAACCAGACCTCCTAACGTTCGCTTAGATACGAATATAGTCCTTTCAGTCTGAATAAACCTATAATTAGGGTGTTCAGATCATGTGCCTATTTCATACGAATATTGATA
>JABSOZ010000051.1 GCA_013215295.1 Colwellia sp. | reverse complement strand
ACCGTATCGCCTGGTTCAGCTTTCTCTTGGTTACCCATACATAAGTTACAACCTGGGCGTTCAAGGTACATGATGTTTTCGTACTTAGTACGAGCAGCACCTTTCGGGTGTGCATCATCAAATTCAAAACCTGAATATTTTTGTAAAATGTCCCAGTCACCTTCAGCTTTAAGCTCATCAACAATGTTGTATGTTGGTGGCGCGACAACTAAGGGGGCTTTAAATTCAATCTTCTGACCTTGTGCTTCCATGTTACGTAACATTTGCGCGATGATTTGCATATCGCCTTTATGCACCATACAAGAACCAACAAAACCTAAATCAACTGATTTATCCGTGTAGAATGAAACAGGACGAATAACGTCATGGGTATAACGCTTAGATAAATCATCATTGTTTACGTCAGGATCCGCAATCATTGGCTCATCAATAGCATCTAAATCAACAACCACTTCTGCGTAATACTTAGCGGTATCATCTGGTGATAATGCCGGGGTAGTACCTGCTTTGATGCCTTCGATACGTTTATCAGCTAAAGCGATTAAGCCGTTAAGTGTTTTCGCTGTGTTTTCCATACCCTTATTGATCATTATTTGGATACGGCTTTTAGCTAGTTCAAGTGATTGAACTAAAGTGTCATCTTCAGAAATACAGATAGACGCTTTTGCTTTCATCTCTGCAGACCAATCGGTAAAAGTGAAGGCTTGGTCAGCTAATAATGTACCTATGTGTACTTCAATGATACGACCTTGGAAAACATTCTCGCCACCAAATTGCTTAAGCATTTGCAATTGCGTTGCGTGCACTACGTCACGGAAATCCATATGGTCTTTCATGTGACCTTTAAAGGTTACTTTAACTGATTCAGGGATTGGCATAGCCGCTTCACCCGTTGCTAATGCGATCGCCACTGTACCTGAGTCGGCACCAAAAGCGACGCCTTTAGACATACGAGTATGCGAATCACCACCGATGATGATAGCGCGGTCGTCCACAGTAATATCATTCAATACTTTATGAATTACATCGGTCATCGGCAAGTAAGCGCCTTTAGGATCACGAGCCGTGATAAGACCAAACTTATTCATAAAGCTCATAAGCTTAGGGATGTTCGCTTTTGCTTTGCTATCCCATACTGATGCGGTGTGACAACCAGACTGGTAAGCACCGTCAACGAGTGGAGAAATAGTAGAAGCAGCCATCGCTTCTAACTCTTGGCATGTCATTGGGCCTGTAGTGTCCTGAGAACCAATAATGTTCACTGTGACGCGAACGTTAGAACCTGCATGTAATGGTGTTTCTGAAGCAACACCAACTGCGTTACGGTTAAATATTTTTTCAACAGCAGTTAAACCTTGACCTTCATGTGAGATCTCTTTAGATGCTGCGTAAACAGAAGGTACTTCAACGCCCAAAGTTTCTGCCGCAAATGTTTGTAATTTCTTACCGAATGTAACCGCGTAAGAACCACCTGCTTTCATGAATTCCACTTTTTGTGGAGTGAATGCTGAAGATACGTCAACTAATTCTTTATCACCGTTATATAACTTCTGCGCTTTAGTATCGATAGTTAATACCGTACCCGTAGCTACCGAGTAAGCTTCTTCTAGCACTGCATCGCCATTATCGTCAACAACATTGTTGCCATTAGCATCTACTTTCTTAACCCAGTTTTTAAGGTCAAGACCAATACCACCAGTTACATCAACAGTAGTCAGGAAGATAGGAGCGATGCCGTT
>JABSOZ010000050.1 GCA_013215295.1 Colwellia sp. | reverse complement strand
ATAAAGAGCTGATATAAACCCTCAATAATGAAAACTTACAATAATTAGTTTTCACACAGGCTGAGCCATAAGCTGACATTGAGCTTTTGAGTTACTAAAGGCAGTTCAGAGCTGCGTTGATGCCAGTCACGTTGAGAGACAGTCAGGGTTGATACGACTATGTCTCAAGGCGTGAAACTGCCATTGGTATTTCACCTCTTTACGCTAACTATTACTACTAAACGAAAGCTATTACATTGTGAAACTGGGTCAATCTAAGATCTGTTCTCAGTTCTAATGCAAACTTAGAAGTGGTGACATTTTACTTCATTGATTACCAGTTATCTCTTAATGCCCTTAAGCTGACGAAAACAGCTTCATTATCTATTTGCTGATTGGCATATTTATCTTTTAAAGTATCAATAATTTCGTCATTGTCTAATCTGAAAAAAGGGTTCATTTTTTTCTCAATCGACATCGTTGTTACGGTTCGTTGTTCAGGAGTTTGCTCAATGACAACTTTTAATAATTCTTTGGCAAAGGTATTGGTTGGCTCTAACGATAAAGAAAAATTGAGATTATTAACGATATAGTCATGGCCAGGATAGATAGCGGTATCGTCGGGTAAAACCGCAAGTTGTTTAACAAATGTATGATACATTTTGTGTACATCGCCACCATGACTACAATTACCAGCACTTGCGTTAAATAAAGTATCACCACAAAACAGCACTGGCTTACCTATTTCTGACAACAAACAAATATGCGCCAAAGTGTGACCAGGGGTATCAAGAATACGCAAACGCACCGTGGTACCAACTTCAACGATATCACCTGCACTTAAGCCAATATCTACATTAGGAATACTATTCATTGCGTTCACATGTGCGTGAATTTTTGCCCCGGTAGCAGCGACTATGCCTGGATTACCTTCAATATGGTCAAAGTGTTCATGGGTGTTAATAATTTTAGTGATTTTACAACTGTGTCTTTCTGCCTCCTTCAAACACTTAGTTACGTCCAATGGATCTAAGACAATGGCTTCATTGGTTTGTTCACAAATAATAAGGTGACAATAATTTCTTAAATTATTATCCATATAAATTCTAATAATTTTCATAAGTGAATATTTCCATCAATTTTAAAAGGTGATCTGGTTTAATGGCACAGGACACTTTGATAAAGGATAATATCAAGTTAATCGAAGTGTTTACCTAGCTTGTCATGCCGTGTTGCAATCGCTGAATACAATCATACACCTTCTCAATACCACTTTCGGTCACTAGGAGAGATTCCGGCGTTTGGTTACCAAGCGCTAAAATGGATGTTTGAAGCCAGGATTCAGATTTCTCCCTCGAACCGAAATAGCTATCACACAGGATCAATAGTTCAGGTTTTGTTATTGCCATTTTTCTGATTCTCCTATTTACTAAGTATATTACTCATAATACTAGTACCACCTCAATTTAACGGCAATAAGTCGTCAAAATAAAGTAAGCGTGTAATTTAGCAGTACTCTTACTTATAAATCGATATTTCATAAGTAATCATTCCGGATAATACTGTTAGGAAGGTAAACAGCACCGTCCTTCTTCTCGTTTAACGTTTTGTCGTGGGCAGAGGAACCTACCTTGCTTTGTGCCCCTTTGCGTAGAAATATTAAATTAATGTCCGCTATATGATCTGAACACCCTAATTATAGGTTTATTCAGACTAAAAGGACTATATCGTATCATTGAAGAAGGCGTCCATGCCTTCAGTGAAAGTTAAATATCTGTTGCTTCCGAAAGCTCAAGCGCATCATCTACTTCAACACCAAGATAACGAACCGTACTCTCTAGTTTCGTATGCCCAAGTAATATTTGAACTGCTCTCAGATTTTTTGTTCTCTT
>JABSOZ010000005.1 GCA_013215295.1 Colwellia sp. | reverse complement strand
TTTGTCAGGAAAAAGAAAGTAAGCAAGAAAACCCATTGTGTTGGATTTTATAAACGACAGAGCCAGTTAATACCGCAGAAGAGGCTCAACAACTTGTCAGGTATTATGAATTACGTTGGCGTGTGGAAGAGTTTCAGACAACATGGAAAACCGATGGCACAGAAGTGGAAGAATTACGGTTGCAACATAGTAATAATATTCAACGTATCGCCATTATCAAAGCCTTTATTGCTGTTCGATTATTACAACTGCAAAATATGGCGCAAGACAGTCAATTGGCAAAAGAGGTTAGCTGTACCTGTTATGTTAAAGAGATGACATGGAAATTACTGTGGTTAAAGGTTGAAAAACGAACGCTACCCGAGAAAACACCGTCCCTTCACTGGTTTTATTATGGTATAGCAAAGTTGGCGGGTTGGTATGATAGTAAAAGAAATGGTCGCGTTGGGGTTAAAGTATTATGGCAAGGCTGGTTGAAATTAGCTGAGATGATTGAGTCTGCTGAACTGTTAATATCAATTCAACAGACCAAACACTTGTGATCAAGAGACAGGGATGTAGGTACTTATGATTTGTCTGGAACGATAATCATGACCGTTCATAATGAACATAAAAAAGCGACATAAATTCAGTCGCTTTTTTTGGGTACTCAATGAAATAACAAACTAATTATCGGGTAGGTAATTTGATATCAGCAAACATCTCGTCTATTTCAGCATTATTTTTCAATAAAACCGCTTTAGTGACTAAATCCCGATTTAAGTGTGGAGCAAAACGTTCGATAAAATCAAACATATAACCACGTAAAAAAGTGCCTCGTCTAAAGCCTATTTTTGTCGTACTGGCTTTAAATAAATGACTCGCATCTATAGTGACTAAATCACTGTCAATCCGTGGATCAACCGCCATAGTAGCGATTACGCCAACGCCAACCCCTAAACGAACGTAAGTTTTGATCACATCAGCATCAGTGGCAGTAAATGCTATTTTAGGCTCTACTCCAATAGTATTAAAAGCTCTATCTAGTTCTGAACGGCCCGTAAAACCAAAAACATATGTCACAAGAGAATACTTAGCGAGATCTTCAATTGTTATGTTCTGCTTTTTTGCTAATGCATGATCAGGTCGAACAATAATACTACGATTCCAGTGGTAACAAGGAAGCATGACCAAATCATTATATAAATGCAAAGATTCAGTCGCAATTGCAAAGTCAGCATCACCTTTCCCCGCAGCTTCACTTATTTGTGCGGGTGTTCCTTGCGACATTTGCAAAGAAACTTTCGAGTACCTTTTCATGAAACCTTTAATCACTTCAGGCAATGCATAACGCGCTTGTGTATGCGTTGTTGATATGCGTAATTTCCCTTCATCAGGTTGGGTATGTTCTCGTGCAACCGCTTTAATTGCTTCAACTTTAGAAAGAATTTCTGTAGCAATATTGATCACTTCATTACCAGGAGCAGTCACATGAGTTAGGTGTTTACCACTACGTCCAAATATTTGAATACCGAGTTCATCTTCAAGCATGCGAACTTGCTTGCTGATACCTGGTTGGGAGGTGAATAAACTTTCTGCAGTTGCAGAGACATTTAAATTATTGTTGAGTACTTCAACAATATAACGCAGTTGTTGCAGTTTCATAGTTCTACTTCAAAATGGTTAATACGGATTGCTTATGCAAAAAATATATACTTAAATGAAGACTTATTCCATATTAATTTTCATTTTAGGCCTTATTATTGACATTTATTTTAATAATGTAGGAATATTACAACAAAATAACAAATATTTTAAATAAAGCCTTTATTTAAGTTACAAATGACGTTATTTATTCAAAATTTAAAACAATGAATGATGTATTAAAATAAGTGTTAATAAATAAAAGGTTATATAAGGCTATGCTAACGTGATCATTTTTTGTAGACTGCATTAAAGATATTTTAATTTTCACCTACGAGTAGTATATATTATGGGCATAATCATTGCTTTAATTATTGCATTAATCATTATTGTAGTAGCTGTTAGTTCTATTCAACAACACAAAGCAAAACAAGAAAAAGATAAGCGAACAAAAGCGGCTAAACAAAAAGCCATTATGGATGAGAGTGATGAGCTTATGATCCAACTTGCTAATTTGCCACCTAATCCAAATATTGTGAATATTCTCAATCGTCGCAGCTTAAATGCAGCAAAATTGATGAGTTCAATTATTCCAGATTCTAAACCATTCAAAAGAAAAGTAGATGAAATCGAAGCTAGATTAAAAGCTTCTGAAGAATTATCATCTTCAACATCAGTCCAAGATGAAGATTTTATTCTTCCTGATAATGAACAACAGCTTGTCAGTATTTTACAGTGTATAAAAAAATTAAGAATGGCACTAAAATCAGAACAATCGAAAGGCGCACTAGACGCACAGACATTTTCACATGAAGATCAAAAGCTTGATGCGATGCAGCTCAAAATTGGCGTAGAAAGTATTCTTAAGCGCGGGAAAATGGCATACGACAAAGAAATGTTAGGCTCTGCTCGACAATATTTTGAAAAGGCCTTACAAACTTTGTCAGCTCACCCTTTACAGTCAGAGTATATTGCGACTAAAAGAGCTGAAGTTGTAGTCCAACTTGAAGAAATAACCGATGCCCTAAAAAGTACAAATGCAAAAGATGCTGCGAAAAAAGCAAAAGACCAAGAAGACGATTTGGATATGTTATTTCAACCGAAGAAAAAGTGGTAATCAACCAATTTTTTTAACAATTTAAGCCAGCACTTCGCTGGTTTTTTCTATTTTAGGTTCTCTCGTAAAGTTATTTTTTCTCATGAAAACATCACCCAGTCATATACCTACAATTAACCTTCCTTCCCTACTTCGTAAGGTAATGAAAGCTTATGCCTTGAAAGCAGGCATCAGAGAATGTGGTTGTGAACTTTATAGAATTGGTCGTTCACGCAATTGGCAACTAAAGGCTACCTTTGAACAATTAGAGCAAGTAGTGGCATTCATACAACTATCGGAAGAACCTAGTTGGCAATGGCTGGTAAGTTATTTAATAAATCAAAGACAAGCACTCAGTCATGAAGAATTGATAAGAATTGCAAAATTAAAACCGGATATTACCATCAATCAATTAATGGCTCGAACAGATTGTACGATAGCTGAAGCACGAAAAGTTATTGATGAATTAGAGTGGTCTGAGGAATTGTAAATTATCACCTGTCTTCCATTACATAGAAAAGGTATTATAAGGGGGATAAAAACAACTTAAACTACGGAAAATCATGGCACTTAAAGCAACAATTAATAAAGCCACTATACATCTGTCAGATATGGACAGAAACTACTACGATACTCTCAATTTAACCATTGCCCAGCATCCTTCAGAAACTGATATTCGTATGATGGTTCGTTTATTAGCTTTCATCTTAAACGCGAACGAGTATTTACAATTTGGCAAAGGTGTCAGTGATGAAGAAGAAGCGGCGATTTGGCAAATAAATTATTCTGAGGTCATTGAATTATGGATAGAACTTGGCCAACCTGATGAGAAACGTCTAAAGAAAGCATGTAACCGTGCTCAAAAAGTAATTCTTTATACCTACGGAAGTAGTGCTGAGACATGGTGGAAACAATCACAAAATAAATTACGCTTATTCAATAAACTTTCTGTCGAATTGGTTAGCCAAGAGACTTGTGATGCATTAGCAAAACTTGCTGGTCGTTCAATGGAGTTTCAGTGCAGCATTCAAGACAATCAGTTGTGGTTAACCGCTGGCGATGAAACACTTTTAATTGAAACAACAACATTACAATAACGAAGGAAAATAATAATGATAATAAAAAAAAGCCTTAAAAAAAGTAGATTAACGTTAGCACTTTTCGCAGGAGTAGCACTTCTTTCAGCATGTAGTGAACCAGCAGTCCCCGACGCTAAAATTGCTAAAATGACCTCGATACAAGTAATTAAAGATATCACTTACCTTGCTAGTGACGATTTAAAAGGACGGGCTAGCTTTTCACCTGAAATAGATAAAGCGGGTGAGTATATTAGCCAACGTTTCACTGAAATTGGTTTAAGCCCGCTTGAGGGAAATAAAGACTTCAAACAAACATTTAAAGTGACTAGCATCGTGCCTGAGAGTTTAACCGTTACGTTAAATGGTATAGCTATTGCTGAAGAAAGTTTAGCTATGGCCAGTACGATAGCTACACTTTCATGGAAAAATATTGAAGATGTAGAAATCCATATTATTGGTGAAGCTGACGATATGCGTAAATCACTTGGAGCAATGAATAATGCTGGCGGTCAGCACTTAGTAATCATCCATTCTGCTCACGCTAAAATGTTTGCTGGCTACAAAGGGTACTTTCAACGCGGTTTAACTAAGCTTAGCTTAGATCATCAAGGGGCAATTGTTATGGTTTTAGCCGATGACAATAAAATAACCTCTATTGATGTAAATGCGACGATAAGTATTACAGAAAAAGAATTAACAAATATTGTTGCTGTTTTACCAGGTACAGCCAAGAATACGAAAACAGCAAATGAAACGGTTTTGTATTCATCTCATTACGATCATTTAGGTGTTACACCTGATGGTAAAGAAGTGTTTAACGGCGCCGATGACGATGCTTCAGGTACTTCAGCGGTAATTAACCTTGCACAACATTTCGCAAGCAAAGGCGACAACAAACGAACGTTAATGTTTAGCACTTTCACCGCTGAAGAAATTGGCGGTTTTGGTTCTAAATACTTCTCACAACAATTAAATCCTGATGATGTTGTTGCTATGATCAATATTGAAATGATAGGTAAGCCATCTAAATTTGGTGCTGGTACTCTATGGATGACAGGAATGGAACGCTCTAATTTAGGCGAATTGCTAAACGCTAGTTTGAAAGCTAATAATACTGAAGTTTATGAAGACCCTTATCCTGAACAAGGTTTATTCTATCGTTCTGATAATGCGACACTTGCAAGGTTAGGTGTACCTGCTCATAGCTTTAGCAGCACACAGCTTGATAAAGATCAGCATTATCATCAAACGTCTGACGATATAAGTAGCCTCGACCTAGATTCAATGTACAAAGTTATTGAATCGTTATCAGTAGCGACTCAAGGTTTAGTTGATGGCAGTATGACACCAACACGCATCGACATGAGTAAAGTACGTGCTAAAGGTAAAATTTACTAAGTACTCTGCTTCATCCTGAACATCGTCACTCTTTGCCATCGACGCACATGGAAGTGCTAATGTCGCAAAGGCATGGATGCCTATGAGCGACCATGGCACAGTGACATTGCCTGCAGGGATGCAGGTACTTATGATTTGTCTGGAACTAAAATCATGACCGTTCATCCTGAACATCATCACTCTTTGTTTTCTAGGGTTCACAACGCATTTGATACTCTAATTTATTCTGTCCAGTAACAGTGAAGCCATTCCGTAAATATAAGGATATTACAGGGTTAGCTAGCAGTACGTTCAATGTTAACGGTAGCCGTAATTCTTTTGCCTTTTCTTTAACCAAGACTAACACCCTACCTCCAACACCCTTCCCCTGAAATTGTGGCGATATTTGTAACTGTCGAATGTGCAATTTATCCTGTGAAACACCCAGTTTAATTAGACCTATCGGTTGTTTATTCATCAATATAATAGACGAGTCCGCAAAACACTCACTGACTCGTTCTAAGTGTTGTTGATCAGATAAATTTAATCCTGCCGCAATAAGATGTTCTCCCATTGTGGCTTTTCTTAATTGCAGTAAATATCCAATATCACTTTGTTGCGCTTGCCGAAAGCCAATAGTTACTTTTTCATTATTGAGCATATTGTTTACGATTGTGCTTAATCACTAGATCACCCCACTGATAAATAGCTAAACCAGCGATAATCGCTAATGCACCTATGATTAAATTAGCATTAATTGTTTCATTGTTTAATATCAAACCCAATGAAATAGCAATTACAGGTGTGATCATAGTGATTAAAGCAACCGTACTGGCTTTTAATCGTTGTAGTACATAAAAATAAGCAATAAATCCAACTAATGAACCAATAACACCTAAATAAACAATACTCAATATTGACTTATTACTCCATGATTCATAAGGAATGTTACCATCAAATATCAGCCATACAACCGTAAATAAAGGAAGGCTAAACAACAAAGACCCAACGGTTGTTGCCATCGGGTTTATTGCAACTTCAACACTTTTTACCAGCACACCACTAATACTAAAAAATGAAACTGCAATTAATACCGCGATAATACCGATGTAAGCATCATCTGCGAGTGATATTTTATCAAAGCACACGATAGCTAAACCACAAATAGCGACTGATAATGCTACTTTCTTAGCAGGAGACAATGCTGACTCAGCCAGAATTCGCTTACTTAGCACACCCGATAAAATCGGCGATAAACCAAAGATCAATGACATCAGGCCTGAAGAAATATAACCTGCGGCTAAATACGCAAATAACATTCCGCCAAATATACCTATCGCAGAGAAACTATAAAGTTTAAGTGCTTTTTTATGCCATGGGAGTTCAATGCGAAAAGCTTTCAATATCAGCCAACCAGGGACAACCGCAATAAGCATTCGAAGCAATACTGCAAATGTTGGGTGAATGGTTTCACTGCTCCAAACGATACCTAATGGTGTAGTTGACCAAATAAGAATAACGGCAAGATAGGCTATGGGAACTGACATTTTAGAACTCCTTTATAGTGTTTTATATTGAAAAGTACGCTAGAGAAAAACACTGAGGAGAGAAAATCGTAACCACAGTGCTGAACTGTGGCTAAAAAATTATTAATTATTTACTTAATAACACCACATTTATATTTGCCATAGGAAAGGCATACCAACGATTGACTGAGAGAGTCATTCGGTTTTGGCAGAGACACTTTTCTATCTGTTTATAAATTATGGCTAACATGAAATTACGTCGCTTTAATTGAAATAAAATAGTTAAATAAAATTTGCATCACTTAAATGCAAAATAAATAATGGCGATATTATTTAATTAAGTCAATAACACTTATGAAATATTTTTATCTTTTTGAGTACATTTTGTGGTTGATTTCATAACACTCTCCTATTTCACGATGGAAAAGTGTCAACCTGATTTAGGACGGGTCACATTACAGAAAAGAAAAAGCCCTTGATTGAAGGGCTTTTTATTGAACGGAAATATTTTAAGCTTTTTTCAAATACGCTGAAACTAAAACAATACGTGTACCGTTAACTTTTCCTTCGATATGTTCAGGATTATCAGTAAGTGTAATCCCGCGTACCAAAGTGCCTTGCTTAGCGGTAAAATTAGCACCTTTCACCTTTAAATCTTTAATAAGAGTAACATCATCACCATCTTGTAATTCAGTACCGTTACTATCTCTTGTAGGCCCTTCACGTTCAGCCGCTGCTATACCTTGTTCTGCCCACGTTTTAACATTATCTTCCATGTAAATCATTTCTAATGCATCCTGCGCCCAACTTTCAGCTGAAAGTTTATGGAGCATACGATAAGACATAACTTGAACAGCAGGCTCTTGATTCCACATGCTATCATTCAAGCATCGCCAATGATTAACATCTATTTCTGTGTCACCATTAATTTGCGAAGTACATACAGAACAAAGGTATACACACTGCTGAGCACTTAAGTCACTGGTAGGTGGTACTGGAAATACAACTAAGTTATCTGTTGATGTACACAATTCACAACTTGTATTGCTGCGTGCTTTTAAAGCATTTTCGGTAGGCATAATATCATTCCGCTAATTTTGATGACTATAATTTTTGGCTATTATGCCTGTAAACATAATGGTTCGCTAGACACTTAAATGCAATTAAGTAGAACGCCCTTGTTGTTGAACATGGTTATATTGATTAATCCTTTGTTGGTTAACCATTTCACTCATAGTATCTGGTGCGCGTCTACTACATACGTTAGCGGGTATGGACGCATAAACCGGACTTTCAGGCTTTGGTATTTCACTAGACTTCCAATCAAGTTTTCGTTCGATTAGTGACATATATCTATCCGTTAACCCTTCATTAATAAAATTGTTCGCTAAACGGTCACTCGTTTCATTCACACTTTCGCCCGTTGCAGAAACTACATAAGCATTTACTGCTGATTTTTGTAAATCCAAATAATGCTGCTGGACAGCTAATTGCCAGACATTTTGCTGCTTGCTTTGGATTTCAGTAGTTGTTTCGTTAATGTTATCTTGAGCAGCTGTCATCACTTTATGCTCTAGAATTGATATGTAAGGGGGGAACTCAGTTACGTTTGCTGAATGACCTAAAGTAGAAGCTTGTGGGGATTGCTGATGTGTTGAATAAGTGTAGCTGAAAGATTGTAAGGATTGTTAACTAAAGTTTGGGCAAGTAAACAAATCATAATAACCGTCATCAAGTATTTATTTAATGACGGTATTTTAATCAATTCAACAAAAGAGTTTGTAAAGCTTTGTTACTTTCAACAGTGAAATTGCAACAAAGCGATTTTTATATTATTTACGCTAAATTTTTAGTGATATGGTGCGAAGCAGCTGCAGTAAAAATAACATCCGTAGAGCTATTTAATGCAGTTTCTGCTGAATCTTGAATAACACCAATAATAAAACCTATCGCAACAACTTGCATGGCAATATCGCTATCAATACCAAACAAACCACAAGCAAGTGGAATAAGAAGCAATGAACCACCCGCAACACCTGAGGCACCGCATGCTGATACTGAGGCAATAACGCTCAATAAAATAGCCGTAGCAAAGTCAACTTCAATATTTAACGTGTTAGCTGCAGCAAGTGTTAAAACGGTAATGGTAATCGCTGCTCCAGCCATATTGATAGTGGCGCCTAAAGGAATGGAAACCGAATAAGTGTCTTCATGCAAATCTAAACTTTTACATAACTCCATATTAACAGGAATGTTAGCAGCTGAACTACGCGTAAAGAATGCCGTAATACCGGACTCCTTTAAACATCTTAAAACTAAAGGGTAAGGGTTTTTACGCATAATCAAATAAACAATCAGCGGATTAACCACCAATGCAATAACAAGCATAGAGCCTAAAAGTACTAACACCAAATGGCTAAACTCACCTAATGTATCAAAGCCTGTTGTCGCAACCGTATTAGCAACTAAGCCCATAATACCTAAAGGTGCAAAACGAATAACTAACTTCACAACACTTGAAATTGCTTCAGCGAAATCATGCACCATTACTTTTGTAGACTCACTGCCTTTTTTCAATGCGAAACCTAAACCTAAACCCCAAGCTAAAATACCAATAAAGTTACCCGTTGCCACAGCATTAAAAGGGTTATCTACAATTTTAAATGCTAGGGTTGTTAATACTTCACCTAGACCTTGTGGTGGATTAGCATTGGCGCCAGCTAAGTCTAAAGTCAACTGAACTGGGAACGCAAAACTTAATGCTACCGCCACTAACGCAGCACTTATGGTGCCTATTAAATAAAGCCCGACGATAGGTTTTAAGTTAGCGTCACTATTAGGTTTTTGGTTCGCTATGGAAGAGGCAACTAAAACTAAAACTAAAATAGGTGCAACGGCTTTTAATGCGCTGACAAATAAACTTCCTAGTATGGAGAATGACTTAGCAATTTCAGGTAAAACAAGTGCTAATGCGATGCCAAAAACAATAGCAATAATAATTTGATTTACAATATTAATAGATTGGAGCTTGCCAAAAAGTGACTGGTTTTCTAAAGAAGTATTTTCTGTTGTCATAATGTTTCTTATTTTAGTTATTTTTATTGTTTTCACGATCACGTGTCGATGAAGATTTTTACCACTTATTCACGGGTACTGTCTAGTTTATTCGTTACATGGTTGTTTTATAAAGGCGGTTCACCCTCCAATGATATAGTAAAACCTGCCTTTACATTGTCAGCTACATTGTCTTTATCTAATGAATAGCCCTTGCAGATAAACTGCCCTGCTACTGCGACCAATTCATTATCATAAAATATAAAAGGTAATCTCCTTCTTTGCCATGGCGGTATCAAGAGTTCTTGTAATACTTTTTTCAAAGAACGCGAGTGCTGTCGATATTGTGGCAAACATTTAGGATTATCATGTAAAAAACGAATTGTGACCACTTGATTAATAGCAGGTTTTTTGAATAATCCTTGCCAGTCAGCTTTGTTCTGATCTTCTTTAGATAGTGTCGATAAGGACAATATACCTACATCATCAGGGAGATTAATTCTGATGGGCGTGTCATCAGTTATAACGTCACAATTTATGATTTGCTGCCATAGTGAAACATCTTGAAAAATTTTCGTTAAATACAGTTCACCTTTATATCGTCGGATACAACATTTAGCTAATTGAACAACCGGAGACTTATCGCTGTCGGCATTAAGTTGCAGACATATTTGCTTTAATTGTTCACGGCTAGGCATGAGAAGATGATGCGTAGACAAAAAGTAGCGCAAAAGGTTTTTAAGTCGCGGTTCACTCAGTTTATTCAAATGAGAAACAGAAAGTTTATAAGGGGATTGCTGGCAATCTGCTAAGTCTTGACCACCTAATTCATCAAGTAGTTGTTGTGCTTCAAAACAATGTGCTGCGCTTCGCGCTATGGTCTTATTGATACTTGGCCAACGGTCTACAAGCTTAGGTGAAATGGTATGACGCAGAAAATTTCGATCAAAACTTTCATCGTTATTAGACTCATCTTCAATCCATTCTAACTTATGCAGATCCGCATAGGCTTCAATTTCTGCTCGTGAAATGTTCAACAAGGGTCGAACTAATAACTGTTCACCTAATACCATTTCACTTTGCATTGCCGATAAGCCTTTTAAACCAGAGCCTCTTTTTAATGCTAACAGGAAAGTTTCAGCTTGGTCATCACTATGATGCCCAGTAACAATTAAATCGCCTGCATTCGCGGCTGATTTTAAAGCACTATAACGCGCATCCCTAGCTTGTGCCTCTAAACTTTGTTGTGCAGTCGCTTGAACAGATACAGATATAACCTCTAACGGAAGATCAAATTTTTGGCATTGCTCTTTAGCAAATGCTTGCCATTTTTCAGCATTAACACTTAAGCCATGATCAACATGGCATACTCGAACATTAGCATTAATAATATTTTGTTTTTTTAAAGCAGCAAGGCTATGTAAAAGCACTTGTGAGTCAATACCGCCACTGTAGGCAATAAGCAGTTGTTGTGTAGGATAATTTGAAAAAAAATGTCTTAAGGTATTTTCAATCATAGCTTACTTTGTAAATTCATACTGGCATCAACGAAAACTGTAGCCTTAACTTAAATAAAAAATCCATAAGATAAAGCTACAACTTTATCAGCAAAGTGTTGAATATCACTTAACCGATGTCGACTTAACAGTAACCGAAAGACATTAATCTGTCATAACGTTTTTCTATTAATTCATCTTTTGATAAACCTTCTAACTCAGCAAGGTTTGATTTTAATTCTTGCTTTAAGTTAGCTGCCATAATATCCATATCACGATGAGCACCGCCTAACGGTTCTTCGATGATATTATCAATAAGCTCTAACTCTTTGATACGTTTTGCTGTTATACCCATAGCTTCAGCCGCTGTAGACGCTTTCTCTGCAGTTTTCCATAAGATTGAAGCACAGCCTTCTGGTGAAATTACTGAATAAGTAGAGTATTCCAACATGTTAACACGGTCGCCAACACCAATCGCTAAAGCGCCACCAGAACCACCTTCACCAATAACGGTACAAACGATTGGAACCGTTAATCGAGCCATTACTTTTAAGTTCATTGCAATCGCTTCACTTTGACCTCGTTCTTCAGCGCCAATACCTGGATATGCACCCAAGGTGTCAATAAAAGTAATGATTGGCATGTTAAAACGCTCTGCCATTTGCATTAATCGTAAAGCTTTACGATAACCTTCTGGGCGTGGCATAGAAAAGTTACGTTTAACTTTCTCAGCGGTTGTACGTCCTTTTTGATGACCTATGATCATCACAGGTTTACCATCTAACCGTGCGGTTCCACCAACGATAGCCTTATCATCCGCATAATGTCTATCACCAGCAAGTTCATCAAACTCAGTAAAAATTCGTTCTATATAATCGAGCGTATAAGGTCGTTCAGGGTGACGTGCAACTTGAACTGTTTGCCAAGGGTCTAGGCCGGCATAGATTTTTTTTGTCAATTGATTATTTTTTTCACGTAATTGTGAAATTTGTTCTTCAAGGTCAAGATCTAAATCTTGGCCATTATTTACCAACTCTAACTCTTCAATTTTTGCTTTCAGCTCAGCAATCGGTTGCTCGAAATCTAAAAAATTTAATGACATATGATTATTCTTACCTTTGTTCTATGCCGTTATATCGTTAACAGCATGATTGTTCAAATTAGAGTTACTTAATAATTTTTATACGACTATTAAGTTGTTAATAATGTCATAATCGACATCATTATAAATTATTTATTAGTATTAACAGTAAGTTACTGCTTTATACGACCTATATCATTTAAACCTTAGAGTAACATCTCCGTCACCTAACAAGGTTTTCAATTCATGTAATAATGGGTCTGCAGGCGTTACACGCCATTGTACGCCCAATTCTAGCATAGCTTTTGCTTCATCTCTTTGATAAAACAACCGAATTGGACAAGTACCATCTTTATAAGGTGTTAATACCTCAGTAAACTTAGCAATAAAACCTTCACCCACCTTGGTTTTATTGACATTTACGTCAACTGAAGTAACATAATTTTCCCGAGCATCGCTAACAGTCATAATGTCTCGGGCGGACATTGTAATACCTCCGGAGTATTCATCAAAGCTGACCTGTCCGCTACACACTAAAATAGCGTCACTAACAAGCAATTCAACGAACCTGTCATAGTCATCTGGAAACAATCTAATATCCATGCGAGCACTTTTATCGTCAAGCGTAACAAGCGCCCATTTTCTGCCACGTTTATTTACCATGACTCTGACACCTAATACAAGGCCAACGGCAACAGTAGTTTTGTCTTTACTCGTCGGTTGTAAGCTAACTAAACGACCTGTAGCATAATGTTTGATTTCAGATAAAAATCGATTAATGGGATGACCCGTTAGATATAAACCGAGTGTTTCTTTTTCACCATTAAGCCAAACTTCTTCAGCCCACATTGGCACATCTTTAAATGCTTGTCGGTTATCTTCTGGTTCTTCGTTAATTAAACCAAACAAATCATTTTGGCCAACAGCTTGTGCCTTGGCATGTTGATCTGCTGCCTTAATTGCTTCGGGTAAGGTTGCAAATAAAAGAGCTCGATGTGGTTCTTCTTTGCCATTAATAATTTTTTTTGGCCCAAGGCTATCCATTGCCCCCGCTTTGACGAGTTTCTCTAACACACGTTTATTGATTTTTTTCAGATCTAGACGCGCACAAAAATCAAAAAGATCAAGAAACTCACCACCTTCTTCTCGAGCAGTAATAATCGCTTCAATAGGCCCTTCACCGACACCTTTTACCGCGCCAATACCATAGACAATTTGATCTTGTTCATTGACGGTAAATTTATATTGGCCTACATTAACATCGGGAGGAAGTAAGTCTATGCCCATATTCCCACACTCATCGACAAGGATGACAATTTTTTCGGTGTTATCTATATCAGCCGACATTACCGCTGCCATAAATGGTGCAGGGTAATGAGTTTTCATCCACAAAGTTTGATAAGAAACGAGTGCGTAAGCCGCAGAGTGTGATTTGTTAAAACCATAACCGGCAAATTTTTCAACAAGATCGAAAATCTTCATGGCGAGCTCGCCATCAACACCACGATTTATAGCGCCTTGCTCAAACCCATCACGCTGTTTGGCCATTTCTTCTGGCTTTTTCTTACCCATAGCACGACGAAGCATATCTGCACCACCGAGCGAGTAACCTGCTAATACCTGTGCTATTTGCATGACCTGCTCTTGGTATAAAATAATACCGTAAGTAGGTTCAAGAATTGGTTTTAAGTCAAGATGTTGCCATGTAGCATCAGGGTAGCTTACTTCTTCACGTCCATGTTTACGCTCGATGAAGTTATCAACCATGCCTGATTGTAGTGGCCCAGGCCTAAAGAGTGCAACGAGTGCAATAATATCTTCAAAGCAATCAGGCTTTAACTTTGCAATAAGCGATTTCATACCACTAGACTCAAGCTGAAAAACCGCCGTTGTCTCAGACTTTAATAACATTTTAAAGCTAGCGGTGTCCTCTAAAGGGATAGTAGTAATATCGATCGGTTCTTTGCCTTCCTTCAACAACTTTACATCAGCCATTTCAATAGCCCATTGTAAAATTGTTAACGTTCGAAGCCCTAAGAAATCAAATTTAACTAAACCTGCATCTTCAACATCATTTTTATCAAACTGTGTTACCGGATTTTTGCCTTCCTCATCACAATAAAGGGGTGCAAAGTCAGTAATGGTAGTTGGCGAAATAACCACACCACCCGCATGTTTACCCGCATTACGTGTAGTACCTTCTAGGATACGACACATATCTATTAAGTCTTTTACTTCAGAGTCTTGCGCATAAAGCTCTGGTAATTTAGGCTCTTCTTCAAATGCTTTAGCTAAGGTCATACCCGGTGTTGGCGGGATCAGTTTTGAGATCCGGTCAACAAAACCATAGGGGTGTCCCAATACACGACCAACATCGCGAATAACCGCTTTTGCCGCCATGGTACCAAAAGTAATAATTTGAGATACCGCATCACGACCATAAAGCTCGGCAACGTGGTCAATTACTTCATCACGCCTGTCCATACAGAAATCGATATCGAAATCGGGCATAGATACACGTTCTGGGTTCAAGAATCGCTCGAAAAGTAAATCGTATTCAAGGGGATCTAAGTCAGTAATTTTTTGTGCATAAGCCACTAACGAACCGGCACCAGAACCACGGCCAGGACCTACTGGAATATTATTATCTTTACTCCACTGAATAAACTCCATTACGATCAAGAAATAACCGGGGAAGCCCATGTCATTAACAACTTTAAGCTCTATGGCTAAGCGTTCATCATAAGGTTTACGTTTTTCGGCAAAGTCTGGCGCATCTTTATCAAATAATGTCTCTAAACGGTCTTGTAAGCCTTCTTCAGAAACTTTGACAAGGTAATCTTCTATTGATAAACCTTCGGTTGGAAAGTCTGGTAAAACGTATTCGCCTAGTCGAACCGTGACATTGCATCGCTTTGCTATTTCTACGGTATTTTCAAGCGCTTCTGGTATGTCTGAAAATAACTCACACATTTCTTCTTCACTACGTAAATACTGTTCTTTAGAGTATTTTTTGGGGCGACGTTTATCACCTAACGTAAAACCGTCATGAATCGCAACGCGTATCTCATGAGCATCGAATCGTTCAGAAGAGATAAACATCACTTCATTAGTTGCGACAACTGGAAGAGATTCTTTTTGCGCAAGTTCGACGGCTAAATGGATATAATTTTCTTCGTTTTCTCGATTTGTTCTAATCAGTTCAAGATAAAAGCAATTGGGAAAATACTCTTGGTAAAACTTAACCATCTCATTAACAAGTTCTAAATTTCCTTTAATGAGCGCTTTACCTATGTCACCTTCGCGACCAGCTGATAAGAGAATTAGCCCCGGCGCATATTCAATCAACCAGTTTTTGTCGATAACGGCTTTACCTTGAACATGACCACGCAGATACGCTTTAGAAATAAGTTCTGTCAGGTTTTTGTAACCGACATTATCTGTTGTTAGTACAACAATTCTAAAAAGGTCATCTTCTAATTCGTCACTTTTAACCCAAAAATCACAACCGATAATAGGTTTGATCCCTGCTCCGTGAGCAGCATGATAATATTTAACCAAACCACAAAGGTTCGTTTGATCCGTTAGGGCAAGTGCTGGCATCCCTAAATCAGATGCTTTAGCGATAAGAGGTTTTACTTTATTTAAACCGTCACACATTGAATAATCACTGTGTACACGTAAATGAATAAACTTGGGTTGAGGTACGGGTAAAGCTATTTCTTCTTCTGAACCCTCTGTCTCGAGTAAAGCATTGTCTGACATTAGCACTCAACCTCAACTACATCTGATTTAGTTTTGGTAGGCAGCACACCTTGCATAGCTATAACCTTTGCGACGGGTTTAAAACTAGCGCGATAGCAATCAAGTACACCATGTTCGACGATTTTTTCTAAATGAGCTTTAGTTGGATAACCTTTGTGTTTAGCAAAACCATACTCAGGGTGTAACTCATCTAAAGCCAGCATTTCATCATCACGTACAACTTTAGCTAATATAGAAGCTGCACTGATTTCTGATACGCGGTCATCGCCTTTAACAACAGCTTGGCTGTCAATATTACCATTAATATTCATAAAGACTGGACATCTGTTGCCATCAACTAACACATAATCTGGGGTAACGGATAAATCTTGCACAGCTCTTTGCATAGCTAACATCGTTGCGTGTAGAATGTTCAATGTGTCTATTTCTTCTGGGGTGGCTCGGCCAACGGCCCAAGCAATGGCTTTTTCTTTTATTTCAACAGAGAGTATTTGACGTTTTTTTTCTGAAAGCTTTTTTGAATCCATTAATCCTTGAATTGGATTTTCTGGATCAAGGATAACTGCGGCAGTAACAACATCGCCAACTAAGGGGCCACGGCCAACTTCGTCAACACCAGCAATACAATAAGCAATAGGATATTCAAAAGCATCGAAAATCTTCTTGGGTTTTGTTACTTTTTTATTTTTGGTTGAACTGTCTATTTCTGGCGTGGCATTACTCATTTTGACATTAAATCCATAACCGCTTTCGCAGCTTCTTTACTCGCATTTTTCTTTAATGAAAGATGAATTTTCATATATTCATCTTCAAGAAATGTTTGGTCTTGATATAAACGCTCTTTTAAAAGAGGCACTATATTATCAACAGTAACTTGACCTTGCAGTAATTCAGGTACTAGCGTTTTTTTAGTCAATAAGTTTGGTAATGAAAACCATTCTAGTTTTACCAAACCTTTAAACATGTGATAAGTGAATGCATTAAATTTATAACAAATGACCATTGGCCGTTTAATAAGAGAAGCTTCTAAAGTCACGGTACCAGAAGCCATCAACAAGCAATCACTTGCTGCTATCACTTGTTGGGTTTTATTGATAATGATGGTAACAGCTAAATTAGGCGCAATATTCTGTTTCAGAGACTTAAATTGCTCGGCTCTTACGTCACTGATCATCGGTGCGACAAAGTGCAAACCTGGGTCTTCATTTAAAAGTGCTTCAGCAGAAAGTAAAAATGATTCTGTTAATCGTGATAATTCACCACCACGACTCCCAGGCATAAGCGCAAGTATTTTGTTATCTAATGGTAAATCTAATGCTTGCCTTGCTTCTTCTTTATCAGAAGAGAGTGGAATGTCATCAGCCAGCGGGTGACCAACGAATGTACAAGGCACTTCATATTTATCATAAAAGTCTTTTTCAAAAGGTAATAACGACAACACCATATCGGTAGCCGCTTCAATTGTAAAAATGCGTTTTTCACGCCAAGCCCAAACAGACGGACTGACATAATGAACGGTTTTTATGCCTTTTTTCTTTAATTGTCTTTCGAGGCGTAAGTTAAAGTCAGGTGCATCAATACCAATAAATACATCAGGTCTATTTTGAATAAACTGAGCAGCTAAACAATCTTTTACATGAAATAGGCGTTTAAGACGTCCTAAGACTTCAAAAATTCCCATCACTGAAAGTTCTTCCATTTCAAATAAACTTTCAAAACCAAGTGCCAACATTTTAGGCCCGCCGATGCCAATAAATTTCGCATTAGGGTAGTTACACATCAACGAAGACATTAATCCAGCACCTAATGTATCGCCTGAGTGCTCCCCAACAACGATACCAAAAACGGGATTAAACTCAGCAGTAGTGCCATTTATAATGGGTGATGCGTTTAAGGTAACTTGATTTTCTATTGTTTCTGTCATTAACGTTTACTCTACTACTTTTATGCTATGGCTGGTGTTATGGCTCTTAGCGTGCAATTCCACGGCTAGAATTTCTAATAAATTCGGCAAAAAAAGTTAACTCGGGCATATCATCAGATAATGCTGCAACGTTAACTAAAGCTTCATTAACATTTAAACCTTTACGATACACTTCTTTATAAGCCCGTTTAATGGTCAAAATAACATCCTTTTCAAAACCGCGACGTTTAAGCCCTTCTGAATTTAGACCAAAGGGTGAAGCTGGTTGACCGGAAACCATCAAATAAGGGGGTATATCTTTTAAAATAAGAGAATTTGCCGCAACAAAACTATGAGCACCAATATGGCAAAATTGATGAACGCCTGTCATGCCACCTAAAATAGCGTAATCACCAACGTGAACATGTCCTGCAATAGACGCATTATTAGCGAAAATACAATGGCTGCCCACCATGCAATCATGCGCTACATGAGTATAAGCCATAAATAAATTATTACTGCCTATTTGCGTAAGGCTGTTATCTTGAATTGTTCCCCGATGAATAGTGCAAGATTCACGAAAAATATTGTTATCACCGATAATGAGTTCTGTTGGCTCACCAGCATATTTTAGATCTTGGCAATCTTCTCCTATACTAGCGAATTGAAAAAAGTGATTAGCTTTCCCAATTTTTGTAGGCCCTTTAATGACGACATGAGAGTTAATAACGCAGTCGTCACCAATAACGACATCTTTACCGATATAACTCCAAGGACCAACACTTACATTTTTTCCTATGTTGGCTCCTTCTTCAATTATTGCCTGGGGGTGAATTAAACGCTCATTATTGATACTCAAAATTTATACCACTCTTCTTGCACACATAAGTTCAGCAGAGCAAACAACTTTTCCATCAACCCTTGCTTCGCCATAAAACTTCCACATTCCACGTCGTTCTTTCAAAAATTCAACATGCAAATGCATTGTATCTCCAGGTACTACTGGTTTTTTAAATTTTGCTTTATCGATAGAAGCAAATAAATACATTTCATTTTCAGCTCGACCATCAGTACTTTTAAAACCTAAAATCCCTGTTGCTTGCGCTAAGGCTTCAAGGATCATCACACCAGGGAAGATAGGAAGTTCAGGGAAGTGACCATTGAATACAGGTTCATTAATACTTACATTTTTAATAGCATGCAATGATTTCATTGGCTGATAATCTAATACTCTGTCTACCAACAGCATAGGATATCGATGTGGCAGTAATGCTTTTATTTCTGCAATTCCAAGAGTGTTTTTTGTTGAATCCAATGGATTAATCCTTTTCAATAATTTTATTTAAGTGCTCAATATCATGCTCAGCACTCTTCATACGTTTAAGTATACTTTCTAACTTACGAATTCTCGCGTTATTTTTGTTCCACTCTTTATTTGTTTGGCATGGCATCCCCGAAGAATAAACGCCAGCTTCATTAATATTCTTTGTTACCATGCTCATACCAGTAAAAACAACATTATCAACGACATCGATATGTCCATTAATACCAACAAGGCCAGCAATCACACAATTTTTACCGAGTGTTGAACTCCCCGCGATAACACTACAGGCTGCCATAGCGGTATTTTCGCCAATAACAACATTATGAGCAATTTGTATTTGGTTATCTAAAATAACGCCATCTTTAATCACAGTGTCTTCAAGAGCTCCGCGGTCAATCGTAGTGCTAGCGCCAATTTCTACATTGTTACCAATAATAACACTGCCCAGTTGAGGGATTTTCAGCCATGCTCCTTTATCATTTGCATAGCCAAACCCGTCAGATCCAATAACAGTATTGGCCTGAATTAGACAATTTTCGCCAATTTCAACTCGATGATAAATACTAACATTTGCCCAAAGCTTGGTGTGTGAGCCTATTTTTGCTTGCTCACCAATAAAACAACCCGCACCAATCAATACGTTGTCAGAAATTACTGCACCTTTCTCTATTACCGCATTAGCGCCAATGGCAACATTTTCACCTAAAGATACACCTTCGGAAATTTGCGCTGAAGGGTGAATGTTATGAGCTGGTTTTGGCGTTGTATCAAGTAATTGTGCTGTTAGTGCATAACCTAAGTAAGGGTTATCCATGACTAATGCGTTTGTCTTACAGTCAGTAAGGTTTGTAGAAGCAATAATAACCGCGCCAGCTTTTGTATCAGAAAGTTGCTGGCTATATTTTTTATTCGCTAAGAATGCAATTTGCTGTTTATCAGCATTTGATAAAGTGGCAAGTGAATGAATGACATAAGTTCCATCACCGTGAACCTCAGCACCAATTTTTTCGGCTAGTTGTTTGAGAGTATAAGACATAAACACTTAATATTGTTAAGGAGGCTATATGAGCATAACTGGAAAAGACGCTAAAACCAATATGATTTTTTGAGGTCAGAAAAAAAACTTGCAACTAATATTATAAATAATAGTTGCAAGTTTTATAGTGATAATGATTAATTAAGCCCATTATCTTACATAACAATGTAGTGCTATTTAAGTTTACTAACTTGTTCAACAACTTTGTCTGTAATAATCGCATCTGGTTTAGCAAAAACAACCGCTTGTTGTTCTAAAACAATATCATATTTACCTTTTGCTGCAATGCTGTCTATAGCTTGACGTACCAAGGCAACAATTTTGTTTGTTTCTTCGTTCTTACGCAAACTAGTCGCTTGTTGGAAAGCTTTACCTTTAGTTTGGTAGTCTTGATATAAAGTAGTTATTTGAACATCAAGATCTTCTTTTTCTTTAGCACTCATTAATGAACCATCACGTTTTTTCTTTTCTTGATAGTACTTAATATCTTTCTCAAGTTGGGCTAAAACGGCTTTATCATCTTTAAACTCAGTTTCCAAATTTTGCATCACAGTGGCTGTTTGTGGAATTTTCCCCATAACTTCTTGGAAATTAACCACTGCGATTTTCTGGTCTGCAGCCATAACAGAACTTGCTAATAACAAACTAGACGCTACTGCTGAACAAGCAACTGTTTTAATGAATTTATTCAATTTTATCTCCAAAATATTATTTCTACGTAACTTTTATTAAGCTACATTAATTTTTATAATTATGATTTAATTGCTATGGGGGTTAACTTTTAGAATTAAACCCCTTTGCTGAATTTTATTTAAAATAATCAATCGTCTTTGTATTAGAAAGTTTTACCTATATTAAAACTAAAGAACTCTTTATCATCATCTTTTTCTGATTTCAATGCTTTAGCAAAACTGAAAATCATTGGGCCCATTGGCGATAACCACTGAACAGATAAACCAGCAGAACTTCTATATCGACCGATATCTGAATAATCATCGATTTTTTCAAATTCACGGGTCGCTAAATCTGAATAGTCATCTAAATTAAATTCTGTATCCCAAACATTACCAGCATCAACAAAAAAGCTAGTACGAACACTGTTAGAGAAACCTTCATCCAAAAATGGAGTAGGAACAATAAGTTCTACGCCAGCAACAATTATGGCATTACCACCAACAGAACGTGCTGATACATTAATGAAATCGTGATCAGGCCCTAAACAACAACTACTGCCTGACTCTACAGGATCAGGAGCACCATCTGTAGGGGTTGGATAACGAAATACAGCTCGCGGCCCGACAATATTATTCTCAAAACCACGTAAAGTATCAGTACCACCAGCTCTAAAGTTTTCCCAGAATGGTAATATTTGGTCATTACCGTCTATATCGCCATAACCATTACCATAGCCGGCATTGAATCGTGTTAATACCGTCCATCGCTGATCTTGAGTTAATGGAAAGTACCATTTAGTGTCTATATTAATTTTAAAATAATTTACGTCAGAATTTGGAGTCGTCATTTTGTAACTTAAACTTTGACTGGACCCCGCTGTTGGAAATGTTCCTCGGTTTAAAGTAGATCGAGAAATTGCAGCTGATAAATCAAAACTTTCAAATTCTAAGCCGCCATCAGGATCATTAGGATCTGAATATATCTCATAAAACTTCTGAATTTGTTCATAAGTTTGTAAACGTGTTATGCCGTTATGTTTCCAACCCAAACCAAAGTTCAATCGAACATATTCATTGATAGGAAAACCTAAGTTAAGCCCTATCCCATAAGTTTGATTATTATATTCGACTAAATTGGCGTTACCCGCATTAAATTCACTGTAGTATAGTTGTCCACCTAATGAGACAGCATCAACGGTAAAATAGGGATCGGTATAAGAAAGACTCGCGCTTTTCTGATAGCTCATCGTATTTATATTAAATGCTAATCGATTTCCCGTACCTAAAAAGTTATTTTGCTGAATGCCTGCACTTAAACTCATTTTAGTCGTAGAACCATAACCGATACCTGCAGTAAAAGATCCTGAAGGTTGTTCTTTTACTGTGAAGTCAATATCAACTAAGTCATCTTCACCTGGTACTTGTTTAGTCTCGTATTCAACATCTTCCATATACGGTAAACGTTGGAGCCAAGCTTTAGAATTTTCAGCCGCATTATTTGATAACCAAGCACCTTCCATCTGGCGCATTTCACGTCGTAAAACCTTGTCTGAAGTGACATTGTGACCTGTGAAATTAATGCGGTTAACATAAACGCGCTTACCTGGATCAACAGCAATCGAAAGTTTAACTGTTTTGTCTTCTTCATTAATTTCTGGAATAACATTTACTTTAGGATAAGCATAACCATAGCGACCAAGGAAGCGACTAATAGTTTCTTCGGTGTAAGTGACTTCTGCACCATTATAAAGCTTGCCTGCTCTTAATGGGTTAATTGCACGAATAGTACGTTCGAAGCCTGCCATATCACCAACAAAGTCTATTTCACTCACTTTAAATTGCTCACCTTCGGTGATGTTTAAAGCGATGTAAACAGCTTTTTTATCAGGTGTCATAGATACTTGAGTTGAATCAACTTTATATTGAAGATAACCACGGTCTAAGTAGTAACTCTTAATCGTTTCTATATCGCCTTGTAGCGTTTGTTTTTGGTAGCGATCTTGCGCCATAAAATCCCACCAAGGAGAATCATAGGTGAGTTCTATACGTTCAAGAAGATCGTTGTCTGAAAATATTTCATTACCAACAATATTAATTTGTTCTATTGCCGCGGCATCACCTTCAGTGAAAACAAAATTAATGTCTACACGGTTACGTGGCAAATGCGTTATTTCTGCTTTTACGTCTGCGTTGTATTTACCTATACTGTGATAGAAATCTTCTAAGCCAATTTCAATACCCGATATAATAGTCATATCGAGAGTTTCACCTACTCTAATATCACTGCTGTCAAGACTTTCAGTTAATTGTTCATCTTTTAAGTCTTTATTACCATCAAAGGTAATTTCACTGATCGTTGAACGCTCATGAACACGATAAATAATTCTATTGCCTTCACGGTAGACGACAACATCATTAAAATGCCCTGATTTATATAGAGATTTTATCGACTGAGAAATACGAAACTTATTCATCGTATCTCCCGTATTAAAAGGGATATGAGTTAAAGCAGCACCGAGTGCGACACGCTGTAACCCTTTAATTTGAATATCTTCTACTTGAAATTCTTCAGAGGCTTGAACTGTTGTACCTAAGGCACCTAACAATACCGCGAGGGCAATTTTTTTAATTATCATAAATGCTAACTTTTATTACTTCTTTTGTTATAAACGCGAAAAATCGTTAAATAATGCGATACTCATTAAGCCTAAGAGGGCTAGTGTACCAAACTTAAAACCTATTTCTTGTATTTTTTCAGGTACAGGCTTACCTGTGATAACTTCGACAAGATAATAAAACAAATGTCCGCCATCAAGTACTGGTAAAGGTAATAAATTTATAATACCTAAGTTAATGCTGATTAAAGCGAGAAAACCTAGAAAATAAACCAAACCATATTGTGCACTACTGCCAGCTCCTTGTGCGATAGAAATAGGCCCACTTAAATTTTTAACAGAAACATCACCCGTTATCAGCTTGCCTATCATGTTGAAACTCAATACCACTAAATTCCAAGTACGCTGCAAACTTTGTCCCAAGGAATCAACAACACCGTAGCGTAGTTCAAATAAATATTCTTTTGGGTATGGATCCGACTTCGGTACTACACCTAAATAACCGATAACTTTGCCTGAACGTTCAATTAAAGCGGGCATTACAGATATGTTTAGATGCTTACCTTGTCGTTCGACGACTAAATTAACGTTTTGTTCCGGAAGCTCGCTAATTTTTTTTGAAAACATCGCCCAGCTACCATTTATACTTTCATTATTGATACTAATTAATTTATCTTGAACTTTAAGTCCTGCTTTATCTGCAGCACTACCTTCTTCAATATAAGCAAACTCGGCATAAATAGGAGCCCGAAACGGGGCGATTCCTAAACTACTAATCGCTGACTCTTTATCCGGAGAAAATGCCCAATTAGAGGTATTAAGGGTATGTGTCTTTGGTGAAGACCTATCTTTCTCTTTCGTTTTTATCGTAAAGCTTGTCTCACCGATCTGGGAGACTAATGCTAAATTTACATCTTGCCAATCAAGTATTTTTTGACCAGCAACTTCAATAATTTGACTGTTACTGGTGATATGTGCTTTCTGAGCAATAGATTCTGCTCTAATTTCACCAACAATAGGCTTGACACTCGGAACACCAATAAGAAACATCAAGTAAAAAGCAAAAATTGCAAAAGCAAAATTAGCAAACGGCCCTGCGGCAATAATCGCTATGCGTTGATAAACGGTTTTATTGTTGAAGGTTTTATCGAGATCTTCAGGTTGAACGTCATCAACACGCCCATCAAGCATTTTAACGTAACCACCTAATGGTATTAAGGCAATAACAAACTCAGTGCCTTCTTTGTTGACTTTTCTCCACAGTACTTTACCAAAACCGATTGAAAATCGTTCCACTTGGACGCCGTTTCTTCTAGCGACCCAATAATGGCCATATTCATGAACAGTAATTAATATACCTAAAGCAACAATAAAAGAAGCTAAGTTCCAAAAAAAATCAAACAACTAATTACACCCTTCTCTTTTATCTTTATTAACCACTTCATCACTCACTTGCAGATAATGGTTTTCAACTAAATTACGCGAAAATTCTCGAACACTTGCATCGAGTGTTACAACATCATCAATTGATGTCACCCTTTCTGAGACAAATTTATTCACAGAAGTTTCATTTATTTTCGCAATATCGGTAAATTTTATTTTTTCGTTCAAAAAAGCATCAACAGCAATTTCATTAGCTGCATTCAAAGCCGTACACGCACCTTGACCACTTTTACATGCGTTTATAGCGAGTTTTAAATTGGGATATTTTTGATAATCTACCTCTTCAAACTCAAACGCTTTGGTATTGAAAAAGTCTAAAGGTTCAACACCTGAATCAATTCTGTCGGGGAAGGCTAAAGCATGAGCGATTGGGGTTCTCATATCAGGATTACCCATTTGAGCGATCACAGAACCATCTTTATACTGCACCATTGAATGAATGGTACTTTGCGGGTGTAGCACAACTTTAATGTCGTCAGGATCGATATTAAACAGCCACTTAGCCTCAATAAACTCTAAACCTTTGTTCATCATAGTTGCAGAGTCTACAGATATTTTTCGCCCCATATCCCAGTTAGGATGCGCACATGCTTGAGCAGGAGTAACTTGTTCTAACTGTTCAATGGGAAGAGTTCTAAACGGCCCACCAGAACCCGTGAGTAATATTTTGCTGATGCCGTTGCTAGCTAAGTCGCAACGACCAAGTGATTTTTGCGCAATTGAAGGGAGACATTGAAATATTGCGTTATGCTCGCTATCAATAGGTAATAACTCTGCACCATACTTTTCTACAGCATCAATAAACAATGCGCCAGACGTAACTAACGCCTCTTTATTAGCAAGTAGTACTCTTTTGCCTGCTTCAACTGCAGCCATCGTTGGTAGAAGGCCTGAAGCCCCAACAATCGCAGCCATAACGGTATCGGTAGTATTTTCTCTGGCAATATCAACTAGTGCTTGCGGTCCACTACGCACTATAATTCGACCTAAGCCAATGTTTTGCAATTTTTCTTCTAATTGCGAAGCCGATGTTTCGTTAACCATCACCACAACAGTCGGAGTAAACTCCTGACATTGCGCAAGCATTTCATCTACTCTTGTATTAGCCGATAAGCTTACTACAGAAAACATATCTGGGTGCAATCGCACCACATCTAACGTATTAACGCCAATGGAACCAGTTGAACCTAATATACACAGTTTACGCATCGTTATCCTACTGCCAACCTAATAAGGCATAACATAATGCATAAATAGGAGCGGTTGCCGTGAGGCTATCTATTCTGTCGAGAATACCACCATGACCAGGTAATATTGAGCCACTGTCTTTAATACCCGCTTGACGTTTAAACATACTTTCGTTTAAGTCACCTAATACTGAAACAGTCGTAATAATAGCCGTAACAATTAAAGCTAAAGTAAACTGCTGAGTTTGCCAATGTAAAATATATCCCGCAATGGCAACAAATATACATGCACACACAACACCACCAATAAAACCTTCTAATGTTTTACCTGGGCTTACATTAGGTAAAAGCTTGTGTTTACCAATAGATTTACCAACAAAATATGCACCTATATCCGCGCTCCATACCATTAAAAATAGGAACATAATGAGTTGAGCGCCATTATATGGGTCTTGAGTATATTCATTGCTGCGAAGCACCATAAAAGCGAGCCAAGTAGGAATAAGTGTTAACCAACCGAAAACACCACGAATAGAACGATGACTTGACCAAAATGTACTATAACGAGGGTAAAGAAAAGTGAGTGTTGCTGACAAAATCCACCAAGCAACAGCAATCCATAAGACTAAGGACACGCCTGAATGTAATTCACCATTAGCAGACCATAATGTTAATAAAGGGAGTGTGTACCAAAGTGCAGAAATGAGAATGATAGTTGAAGAAACAAAAGCAAGACGACGACGTTTATTGGAAAAGCCCATTAAAGGCCCCCACTCCCATGCACCTATGGCCATAACTGCCATAAATAAAATCGCAAATTTATCTAAGGGTAAATAGAAAATAGCGGAGATAGCTAAAGGCGCTAAGATAACAGCTGTAATAATTCGTTGTTTTAACAATGGACACCCTTTTAAAAGATATTTTTTATAGTTATTATTAGTAGTATTAAAGTTAACTTCTTATATTTTTACTTGTTCGCCTGTTTGACCAAAACGACGTTCTCTTTGGTCAAAACAATTAATAGCGGCATTAAATGCCTCTTCATCGAAATCTGGCCATAAGGTATCTGTAAAATAAAGCTCTGCATAAGCCGCTTGCCATAATAAAAAGTTACTGATGCGAAAGTCTCCACCGGTGCGAATGAGCAGGTCAAGTTCAGGTAAATTCGCTAAACTCGTATATTCATTCAATGTATCTTCAGTAATATCATCAACACTCAGTGTATTATTGGCTACTTTTTCAGCGACTATTTTTGCGGCATTGACGATGTCCCAACGGCCACCATAGTTAGCTGCCACAGACAATACCATACCTTTATTGTTTGCGGTTAAATCTTCTGAATCTTTTATTTTTTTCTGTAATTTATCAGAAAAACGTGAAACATCACCAATAACTTGAAAACGCACATCATTCTTATGAAGCTTCTTCACCTCTCGTGTTAAAACAAACATAAAAAGATCCATTAACACGCTGACTTCTTGTTCGGGCCTTTGCCAATTCTCACTACTAAAAGCAAAAAGTGTTAATGCTTTTATACCCTGTTTTATTGCTGTACTAACAGAGGTACGAACAGACTCAACACCAGACTTATGACCAGCAACTCGTGACTTTCCACGTTGTTGTGCCCAACGACCATTGCCATCCATTATGATAGCAACATGCTGTGGCACTTTTATTGAGTTTTCAGTTATTACTTCAGTCATAAATGTTCCATTTACTGTTCACGTTATAGCTAAATTTGTCTATAAAAAAACCGTAGTGATCATTTAATAACTACGGTTTTTCTATTGGAAAAATGAGTTAGATTTCCATTAACTCTTTTTCTTTAATTGATAAAATGTTATCAACTTGCTTTACATAGGTATCAGTCAATTTTTGAATATCATCTTCTGATTGATGCATTTCATCATCACTGATGTCTTTAGCTTTATTCAAAGATTTAACATCTGAGTTGGCATCACGACGAATATTACGAATGGCTACCTTGCCGTTTTCAGCTTCATTTTTAACCACTTTAACAAGGTCTTTACGACGTTCTTCTGTTAATGGCGGCAATGGAATGCGAATAAGCGTACCTTGAGATGAAGGATTTAAACCTAAATCAGATTTCAAAATTGCTTTTTCAACAGCGCCAATCATACCTTTATCAAAAACGGTAATCGCTAAAGTACGTGCATCAGGTGTTGCAATATTGCCCACCTGGCTTAATGGTGTCTCCATACCGTAATAATCAACAACAATATTATCAAGTAAAGAACGATGTGCACGACCTGTTCTTACTTTGTTTAAATTGCTCTTTAATGATTCGATAGTTTTGCCCATACGTTCTTGAGCATCTTGTTTTATTTCATTTATCACGTTGAATTTCCTTTAAATCAAAAATTAAACTAAATTTTCTGTGTGATCGATAGTTGTGCCTTCATCGCCACCCATTACTACTGATTTTAATGCGCCTGGCTTATTCATATTAAAAACACGAATTGTCATGCTGTGATCACGGGCTAGTGTGAATGCCGCTAAGTCCATCACTTTAAGTTCTTTTTCTAATACTTCGTTATAGCTTAATTGGCTATATAACGTAGCATCTGGATTTTTAACCGGATCATCTGAGTAGATGCCGTCTACTTTAGTTGCTTTTAACACAACGTCAGCTTCAATTTCAATACCGCGTAAACACGCAGCTGAATCGGTGGTGAAAAATGGATTACCTGTGCCTGCACTGAAAATAACGACACGACCAGATTTCAATAAACTTATACCTTCAGCCCAGTTATAACGGTCACAAACACCCGCTAAATCGATTGCAGACATTAATTTAGCATTAACAAATGCTCGGTGTAATGCATCACGCATTGCGAGGCCATTCATCACTGTTGCTAACATACCCATTTGGTCGCCAACAACACGGTTCATACCTGCTTCAGCAAGGCCTGCACCACGGAACAAATTCCCACCACCAATAACTAAACCAACTTGAATGCCCATTTCAATCAATTCTTTGATCTCTTGAGCCATACGATCCAAAACTTTAGGGTCGATACCAAACCCCTCATCACCCATTAAGGCTTCACCACTAAGTTTTAATAAAATTCGACGATATATTGGTTTTGGACTGATGCTCATAAAAACATTCCTGTATTTTGTCTAAAAATAGGCGAAAAAAATAGCCGTGATCAATTTGACCGCGGCTATTTTAATACGTTTAGCTTACTATCGAAAGTCTAAACTGAAAAAAGAACTGTTTTACTGAGTTAAATGCTTAAAAATTAAGCTTTTGCCGCAGCAATTTGCGCTTCAACTTCAGCAGCAAAATCTTCTTCTTTCTTAGCAATGCCTTCACCAACTTCTAAACGAACAAAGTTAGAAACCGTAATGCCTTTCTCTTTAAGAACAACACCAACAGTTTTCTTAGGTTCCATGATGAATGCTTGACCAGTCAAAGAAATTTCACCGGTAAATTTCTTCATACGACCAATGATGATCTTTTCAAGCAATTCAGTTGGCTTTTTCTTTTTATCTTCAAGAGCATCGTTTTCAGCTTTTAAGATATCAAGTTGTATACGCTGTTCATTTTCTACTACGCTAGCAGCAACATCACCAGGCGTTAAGAATTCAGGCTTACTTGCAGCAACGTGCATAGCGATGTGCTTTAATGATTCAGCATCGCCTTCACCAGCAACAACAGCACCAATAGTACCGCCATGGCTATATACAGCCAATGAAGAACCTTCAATATATGAAACACGACGTATATTGATGTTTTCACCAATTTTTGTCACAAGTGTAATACGCTTTTCTTCGAATTGAGCTTGTATCTCTTCGATAGTAGCTTTTGAAGCTAAAGCAGCGTCAGCAACTTCGTTTGCAAAACCTAAGAAGTTCCCATCTTTTGCAACGAAATCTGTTTGACAGTTAACTTCAAGTAATGCAGCAACGCCATCAGCACTTTTAATTAAGATAACACCTTCAGCAGCGATGTTGCCGGCTTTTTTAGCCGCTTTTGCTTGACCGTTCTTACGCATATTTTCAATCGCAAGTTCCATGTCGCCTTCGGCTTCTTGTAAAGCTTTTTTACAATCCATCATGCCCGCAGCTGTGCGTGCACGAAGTTCTTTAACCATTACAGCAGTAATTACCATGAGAAAATTCCTCAATTTTTGTTATCCCCTAACTATTAAAAGCAGGGCATAAAATATTAATATGTTGCCACAAGCGGTTAAACGCTGGTGGCAATAGCAAAAAAAGTTATGAAAAACTGAAATTATTCAGCTTCTACAAAACCGTCTTTTTCAGCTTGAACTACGATGTTCTTTTCACGACCTGCTAGAACTGCGTTAGCTGCAGCATCAGTGTATAAAGTCACGGCGCGAATTGCATCGTCGTTACCCGGGATTATGAAATCAATATCATCTGGGTTTGAGTTTGTATCAACTACAGATATTACTGGAATACCTAAGTTTTTAGCTTCTTTAATAGAAATGTGTTCATGATCAGCATCAATGATGAATAAAACGTCAGGTAAACCACCCATGTTTTTGATTCCACCAAGACTTTTGTCAAGTTTTTCCATTTCACGAGTACGCATTAAAGCTTCTTTCTTAGTAAGCGCTTCAAAAGTACCGTCTGAGCTTTGTGCTTCAAGGTCTTTCAAACGTTTGATAGATTGACGAACTGTTTTCCAGTTAGTCAACATACCACCTAACCAACGGTGATTAACGTAGAATTGATCACATTTGATAGCAGCATCTTTAATTGCATCGCTTGCAGCGCGCTTAGTACCAACAAATAAAACTTTACCTTTCTTCGCAGAAACACCTGATAAATATGAAAGTGCTTCATTGAACATTGGAACAGTTTGTTCAAGGTTGATGATATGAACTTTATCGCGTGAACCAAAAATGTAAGCTTTCATTTTTGGGTTCCAGTAACGGGTTTTGTGACCGAAATGAACACCTGCTTTAAGCATATCGCGCATAGAAACGTTTGGCATGATTTTTCCTTTATTTGGTTTAGGGGGTTAAGCGTTCATACATTCAAATATACGTAACTCTTTATTGTTTGATTCATTGCTTAATAAAATTAAACAAATTCAAACTGAGCACCCCAGTATATTCTTAATAAATGTATGTGAATTTATAATAAGTATCGTTATTATTAACAATACAAGTTTAAAAGCTAAACATTAACGATAACAGCAAATTAGTAACAAAAAACATTCAACAAGCTTAAAAGCTATGAAAGAAAAGTTAAGTTACAATGCCATTCAATCGATAAATTTAACGGCGCACTTTATACCATATTAATTGACTAAAGGCTAGAAATTTACGATAGCGGTCAATAATCCCCCATTCATATAGTAATAATTTTACTGGGATAATTTTCCTGTACGCGCTAAAATTAGCGCTAATATATTTTAAACAACTTTTGATTTAACACTACGGCGATATATCACCATGTCTACTGAACTCTTTTTTATTTACGACACTCACTGCCCTTGGAGCTTTGCAACGACTACCTTAGTCAAAGAAATTGCTAAGTCTTATCCCAATATCAATTTGAATTTATGGCACTGTGCGCATTATGAAGGTGATGAAAAGGTTAGCCGAACAACAATTGATGCCGTTGAAGATGATGCCGGTATTGAATTTAGTAACGAATACTTAAAAACAATCAGCATTGATAAAGATTCTACATTAAGTGCTAACTTATTAGGATGGGTCAGCCAAAAAGTCCCTCACCTTACCTTAGAACTTATGCAAGCGATTCAAAAACAGCACTTTGAGCAAGGAACAGCTTTTACTCACGAAAGTGACTTTCAAACAATAATAGAAGATCTTAAACTATCGCCGCCAGCAAAAGTGTTCAAAGAAGGTAAAATGGCGAAAGAAGCAGATTTTATCTTACAAGAAATCAATGAATTTCAAGAAATCATCGGTACAAAAGCAATTCCTGCATTATTAATTGCACACAATGAAAACTTAATACTGTTAAATCATAACTTATATTTGTTAGAGCCTTCGGCAATCATTGAAGCTATTGAGCTTGAGATAACAAATAGCTAGACAATAGACAATAACTGCACTTTTAGGCAAAATAACGTCTACAGCATTAATAACATAAAAATAATTGAGGAAAAAATGGGTATTACAATAAAAACTCAGGAAGAAATAGAAAAAATGCGTATTGCAGGAAAACTTGCTGCTAGCGTATTAGAGATGGTCACACCGCACGTTAAAGCTGGTGTAACAACAAATGAGTTGAATACCCTCTGTGCTGAATATACTGACAAAGTACTAAATGCCATTTCAGCGCCACTCAATTATCATGGTTTTCCTAAATCTATCTGTACATCAGTCAATAATGTTGTTTGTCACGGTATTCCTAACGATACGCCATTAAATGATGGCGACATTGTTAATATGGATATTACGGTGATAAAAGATGGATATCACGGAGATACCAGTAAAATGTTTCTCATTGGTGAAGTTAGCCTGGAAGACAATCGTTTATGTCGTATTACCAGAGAAGCACTATATGTAGGCATAAAAAAGGTTAAACCGGGTAATACCTTTGGTGAAATTGGCACCGCCATTCAGAAGTTTTTGAAGAAGTCTGGTCGTTATTCTATCGTTAAAGAATATTGCGGACATGGTATTGGTAGTGTTTTTCACGAAGAACCACAAATTGTTCATTACAAAAATAATGATAAAGAAAAAATGGTTGAAGGTATGTGTTTTACCATCGAACCTATGGTCAACCTTGGACGTGCTAACACCCTTTTAGATAAAGAAGATAATTGGACTGTTTATACCTTAGACGGGAAAAAATCGGCACAGTGGGAACACACATTGCTTGTAACTAGAACCGGCTGTGAAATATTAACACTGCACAAAGATGACACAATTTCGAGACACTTACAGAATTAAATTCTATACCCGTTCCACCTCAAGATGCAGTTTCAGAGATAAGCTAGGAAATCAGATCAAGGCGCACTATGAAGATAATGGTTATTCCCTTATCAAATAGTGCAACGCAGAACTGTTTTTCTAGCTTAGCTCCCTACGGGCAAGCCGATAAAGAGTCATCTCCAGCGTTATTGATTTCGATAATACGACTGCAAGGATGCAGGAGGTAGAGCGAAGCAGGATGCCAGAGCCGAGAATAACTATTCTCTTCAATCAATTCCTTGTAGCTAACCCTTTCTCGACTTGCTGAAATCTGCATCTTGAAGTGGAGCGGGTATAAATAAATCTAAGTTATCGGTAGTCGTTATTTGCTTTTTAAGTGATAAATAAAGCATGATGACTATCGTCCTAACTTTTGAGTACAATATAGAGCGATGCAAACTCTTCTTCCCATAGAATATAGCGACACCCTAGCCGTTAGCGCACCACATATATCTACCCAAGATATCTGCCAACTGGGTGGTGAATTTCAACAATGGCAAAAGGATATTTTTCCTCATGAAGATATCTCAGTCCTCGTCGCAACACGCGCAAAATTTGTTGATAACATCCTTAATAAACTTTGGTGTCAGCACAACTTAGATGAATACCAAATTAGCCTCATTGCTGTAGGTGGTTATGGCCGTGCTGAATTACACCCCTACTCTGATGTTGATATTTTATTACTCACTCAAGAAAATATTAGTGATGAACTGTCTGAAAAAATATCAACTTTTATCACGCAATTATGGGATGTAAAACTTGATATTGGCCATAGTGTTCGTAGTATTAAAGAGTGCTTAAAACAAGCAGTCAATGATGTAACCATCGCGACTAATTTAATGGAAATGCGCCAAGTTTGTGGCAATGAGTCATTAACCCAACATTTACAACCATTACTTGATAAAGATGTATTCTGGACATCTAAAAAATTCTTCATTGCCAAATGTGAAGAGCAAGATAACCGTCATCAGCAATACCATGGCGCGTCGTATACGCTAGAGCCAAATTTAAAAGCGAACCCTGGCGGTTTACGTGATATTCAAACCATCGCTTGGGTTGCCAAACGTCACTTTGTTGCCGACTCTCTTGAAGAGCTCGTTTCCCATAAATATTTAACCCAAAATGAATTCTTTGAACTATTAGAGTGTCAAGATTACTTATGGCGGATGCGTGCTGCTTTGCACTTTATTGCTGGCCGAAATGAAAACCGGCTATTGTTTGATTACCAAAGTGATGTCGCTAGCTTAATGGGATTTGGTGACGAAGGAAAGCTTGCCATTGAACGTATGATGAAACGACTTTTCAAAATTATTGGTCGTATTATCGAGTTAAATAAAATGTTATTACAGCATTTTGAACATGCGATAATCAAAAAAGATCTTCGGATTACTGAAATTCCTCTCAATAAAGATTTTGTCATTGTTGATGGTCAGATTAAAGCGACTAATACCCGTGTTTTTATGCGCTCCGTTAAAATTATGGAAATGTTTCTGCTTATTACGCAAAACGATTCCATTATCGACTTGCATCCTGACACACTACGTTTAATGCGTAATGCGCGTAGACGGTTAATTTCAGGGTTAATGGACTACGCAAGATGTCGAGAAATATTTATAGAAATAATGAAACATCCTAATGGATTAGGTCTCACCTTTACCTTGATGCACCGTTATTCAATTATGGGTGCTTATTTACCGCAATGGCGTCATATTGTTGGGCAAATGCAGTTTGACTTATTTCACGCTTATTCTGTTGATGAACATAGTTTCCGCTTAGTTAAGAACATTTATCGTTTTAGTCTGACAGAGCATAACGCTGACTTTCCACTTTGTAGCAAAATAGTACAGCGTATCCGTAAACCTGAAATATTATATATTGCTGGAATTTTCCATGATATAGCTAAAGGTCGTGGTGGTGACCATGCAAAATTAGGCGCAATTGACGCGCTAGAGTTTAGTAAAGTTCATCCGATAAATGATCATGACGGAAGAATGATCGCTTGGCTCGTTAAAAATCACTTACTGATGTCGGTAACGGCACAGCGAAGAGATATCTCTGATGAAGAAGTGATCACGAAATTTGCCGAAATTGTCAGAGACGAAGCTCACTTAGATTACCTCTATTGTTTAACCGTAGCTGATATGCGCGCCACCAATGAAAGTTTATGGAATAGCTGGAAAGCTAATTTACTAGAAGAACTTTACAATAATACCAAAAGAGCTTTTCGTCGTGGACTTGAGAAACAAGTAGATTTACGATCAAAAATTCGTGAAAACAAAGAAGATGCATTAAAGATTCTAGAAAATAACGCCAGTAATATTACCGAAGTTAAAAAATTCTGGGCCAAGCTAAATGCTGATTATTTTTTACGTTACTCACCCGTACAAATTGCTTGGCATAGCCAACATATTATAGAACATAACAATGTGAAACCTCTGGTATTAATTAGCCCGAAACCTTATCGTGGCGGTACAGAGATATTTATTTACACTAAAGGTTCGGCTAATATTTTTGCTAAAATAGTGACATTATTAGATGCGAAGCGCTTGTCGATTCACGATGCTAAAATTGTGACCAGTAAAAAGGGCTACACGTTAAACACCTTTGTTGTACTAGACCAAAAACATAAGCCTATTACCGATAGTTACCGCGCTTTAGCGATAGCGAATACACTCACTGATTCTTTAATGAAGGCAGCGCCAAAGTTAAAAAGAAAAGCGGCGCCTGCCTATATTGAAAATTTCAAGGTCCCCACCAGAGTCAGTTTTATAGAGACTTCATCAGATAAAACCACCATGTTAGAGATATTGGCACTCGACCACCCTGGACTCTTAGCAAAATTTGCTCGAACATTTCAAAAGTATAAGATAAACGTTCACTCTGCGAAGATAACCACGTTTGGTGAAAAAGCAGAAGATGTTTTTACTGTTTCCAATGCTGATAATATGGCATTGACCCTAGAGCAACAACAACAACTTTCAACCATGTTATGTGACCATTCATATAACGTGTAAAAATTTAAAACAAATCAATTTAAAAGAATAGGAATTAGCATGTCAAACTTACAAAGCATTATCGAACAAGCTTTTGAAGACAGAATGAACATTACGCCAAAAACAGTTCCGAATGATATTAAGCAAGCCGTTTTAGACGCATTAGCGGCACTTAACAATGGCTCTGCTCGTGTTGCAGAAAAAATCGCTGGTGAATGGGTGGTTCATCAATGGCTCAAGAAAGCTGTTTTATTATCGTTTAGGATTTGGGACAACGAAGTTATCGATGGCGCAGAAAGTACTTTTTTCGATAAAGTTCCAATGAAATACACAGGCTATACACAAGCAGATTTTGAAGCTGACGGCGTTCGTGTTGTACCTGGTGCTTCAGTGCGTACGGGTAGTTTTATTGGTAAGAACGTCGTGGTAATGCCAAGCTTTATTAATATTGGCGCTTTCGTTGATGAAGGTTGTATGGTTGATGCATGGGCTACTGTGGGCTCGTGTGCTCAAATTGGTAAGAATGTACATCTGTCTGGTGGCGTTGGTATTGGTGGTGTTTTAGAGCCATTACAGGCCGGCCCAACAATTATTGAAGATAACTGTTTTATTGGTGCCCGTTCTGAAATTGTTGAAGGCGTTGTTGTTGAAGAAGGTGCTGTTATTTCTATGGGCGTTTACATTGGCCAAAGTACCAGAATATTTGACCGTGAAACAGGCGAAGTTCATTACGGACGTGTTCCCGCAGGTTCAGTTGTTGTACCAGGTAACCTCCCTTCTAAATGTGGAACTTATAGTTTGTACGCAGCAATTATCGTTAAGAAAGTAGATGCGAAAACTCGTGCAAAAGTGGGTATAAACGCACTCCTTCGTTCAGTATCTGAAGAGTAATTTTTACAGTTTTACTATGAATAGCGGTGATTTTATCACCGCTATTTTTTTGACACCTAACATATCAACTGTATTATGGCTAAGCAGAATTAAGTCAACCCCATAGAAAAACGTGCATTAAAATTAATAAAAACAATTTGAATTTCATATAAATAACAGTCCATTAGTTAGTAAGCCATCATTTTTTCCTGGTGATTAAAAAATCAAAAATAGACTTGGCATAGCACTTGCCATATACAAGTATCGCTTGCTTTATTATTGACTGATCATGAAAAACATTTTAACGCTACTTGTTATCCTATTCTCTTTCTTACTTACGGGGTGCAGTACAACGCCAAAAATTGAGATCGTAAAAAAACCGTTAATCTCTGATCATCATTTAATGATGTCGTTACTTAATCGCCCGGTTACAGAAGATCAAAGAATGATGCTCGCATTCGCTCAGCAACGCGAACGTTATACTAACGATATTTTTGTGAATACTGTCAGTATTAAAGGACCAAAAGACAGCGACGTTGATACCAGTAGAACACAACATGTTTATGCTGCGTTAATAGAAAGAGACACAAACTCTATAAGAATTATCGCCGCTGAATAAAGTGATTTTGTCGTCAAATTATCTTTACTCATTAAACAAAAAATATAACTTAACAATTTTCATTAAAAGATGAACCTATTCAATTAACTTATTTATTTTACTCATATCCCAAGACAACTCATCAAAAACTTGCAACCATTGCCGATCAAACTCGGCGGTAATACTTACTTCTTCTTTTGTAATAGGATGAATAAACTCAATTTTTTGAGCCATTAGCATCAAACGTTTAAAGCCAAAGTGTTTAATAAAAAAGGGATTCTGCTTGTTATCTCCATAATTAATATCACCAATTATTGGATGTCGTAAATGAGCTAAATGTCGTCGGATTTGATGTCTTCTTCCCGTTACTGGCAGACACTTAATCAATGAATAACGAACACTATCAAACTTCCCCACGGGTATCGGCAAACTAGCCGTTAACAATGACTCATAATGAGTAACAGCATCTTGTGGTGCTTTATCTAGACTGACATTTTTATCGCCTAATTTATCCAACTTTTCTTTAAGCGGATGATCGATTTCACCACCATCAAATAGATGACCTCGCGTTAATGCAAAATACGTTTTTTGAATCGTTTTATCCATAAAAGCTTGTCCCATTAACCGGGCAACTTCTTCACTAAGGCCAAAAAGTAAAATGCCTGATGTTGGCCGGTCTAATCGATGAAGTGGATAAACGTATTGACCAATTTGGTCACGTACTAGCTGTAAAGCAAAGTATATTTCGTCTTTATCCATATAACTTCTATGAACAAATAAACCTGCAGGCTTATCAACTGCGACGATATATTCATCTTGATATAGAATAGTTAAAATAGGTTTTTCATCAAAAGGCATGATTATCTCGGGTTTTATTCTCAGTGATGCAAAAAGCAAATAGTATTGATCTATTATTATCTCTATAATGACGTCATTATTCGATTATTATTTTATTTATTATTTAGCTATGAGTACTATTACATCAATTTCTGAGTTATTAAAACTGTCTGGATCTCAATATAGAGTTTTTGATATTGGCCGAAAAATAGATAAATTATCAAAAGAAACGTTCACTAAGATTGAATCCAATCAGATCCCTTATCCATTTCCCTCACAAGGGCATGCATTTCTAGCGATCACGTTTTGGCAAAAGCAAAATTCACAGCCTTATTTGTGGTTTGTAAAATTCCCACTTGATGAACGTGGTTTACTTAATCTGGTAGCAAGAGATCACTTTATTGCCATTATCATTGAAGCACTTGGCGCTGAACTCGACACAACGCCAAATGAGAAACAAGAGGAGTTACTAAAAAGTAACCCTTATCATTTTACACCACCACAATATAAGTTAGCATATTTGAATAGTTTGATTTCTGTAGAAACAAACAATAAAAATAGCCAATATTTTTCCGGTGCATTAAGCTACTTAACCGGCGAGAATAATTGGCAAGATTGGCAATCTGTTGGTGTACAAGGGCTAAATGATTTTGCTGTACGGTTATCTGACAAATCAACTCAAAAAACATTGCTGAACGCTTTACCACATTTACCTGAGCCTGTATTACACCCCTTATGTTCAGCATTAGAGAACGTAAAATTGCCCGTTGATGTTATTGATGTACTTATAGCAAAATTTAAGCATAACGTGATAAGTAAAGATAACAGCCAGACTGCTGAACTCAGCTTCTTATTACGTAGTTTATCTTCTAGCTGTGAGCACCCTCACGTCGTTCAGTTTATTGACTCATTGATTAATCAATCTTCATCTGATGCTTTTTTCTCTGAAGAAATAGCCATCGTCATCGCAGGAAGATGTTGGCAAGTTTTCAACAATGAACAGCAAATAATGAACTTTTTTGAATCATTAATAGCACAACAGGAAGTTGAAGTATTTCAAGCGATTTTCAAAGACCTTGTTGCTATTCCTTCATTACGTCCATTAGTCTTTCAGTGTATGAGATCACCAAACCGTAGTGATGCATTAAGTAAAGCCATTGGTATGTTATTTCAACGTTAACTATAGAGAGCTCGAATGGAAAATATATATTTCTTATTAATTGTTTGTTTATTTTTGTGGTATTTCATTTATCTGAGAAAAGTATCTGAATGTGCTTTGCGTCACATAAAACAATATTGTGAAAAAGATGCCTTACAATTCATTTCACTTTCTCGACGCTCAAGTCGATTAAGGTTTAACAAGGCTTTAGGACCTCACTGGATCAGTACTTTTGATTTTGAATTTAGTGGCGATAGAGAATCAAGTTATCAGGGGCAGGCAACATTGTATGGTTATAAGCTTGATAGTATTCATGTACCTATGTATAAAATTTAATAAATTAAGTTTAGCTCAATATTTTACTGAAGTGGTATGCTGTAAATATCGGCACCACTAATTCCCTGCAGGGTTACAGCTATTTAATCATTTCCCATTGGTGATAAAGCTCGGTAATTTCTTATGCTAAATACAGGGAATGTCATTACGTCGTGTTCTACACCTGTTTCATCAATACGTACTAATTTATCAAGTTCATTATCACGTTTTAAATAATGTAATGCGCGATTTAAATAAAAGAAACTCCCCCAATCTTTTTTGCTTAAATTGGCTGTCACACGATGGCTTTTCATTTTATCCTTCGACAAATAGAATATTCCATTAACTGAGCTCTGGTATTTATTGAAGGTCGTCCAGTATTTAGTGCATACACAAGTTTATCCACCGTCAAAGAAGATAAATCAGTTACATTTGATGCACCTAAAGTATTTTCTGATCAAGTGCTTACTTTTTCATTCGTTGGATCTAATGGCTCAAAAGAAAGTGCAGCTGAGAGTGTTAGCTTTACGGTTGAGAATAAAAGGAGTGGTGGTAGCACTAATCTAGTATTTTTAATGTTAGCGTCATTAGGTTTATTGTTAAAACGGCTTAAGAAATAGATTCAGAGTCATTAACAGGTAAAGTAGCATAATAAAAATGCCGTTCAACAATGTTGAACGGCATTTTTATATTTACATGCTTTAAATTCGAATGGCTGATTTATATATCGCTAAAGCAATTACCTTTCAATGATTTAAGTAATATCTTGTGCTATTTGCTTAGAAAGTAACGTTAGTGCATCTACAACTTTAAAACTTGCATTTTCCATAACAGTTAAGGATTTTACAGCTTGCTCATTATCACCAGCAGCATGGGCTTTCAAAGCTTCAACACCATAGCTATGAACATCAACATGAGGCGACTCAATTTGTTTAAATGCACTTTGTGTCGCATACTTTTCAGCTCCCTCTCCCTGATAAAACCATTTCCCTAGTCGGCACATAGTATGATCATCAAAGTCAGCATGCGTTTTATTAGACATGCCTAATATCACTTTATATACCTCAAGCTTCCAAACTACATGATCCATTTTGACGGTTTGCAAGACTGACTCCACCGTTGTGTTATTAATAACAGCATACATATTTTTAGATAAAGCGACGATTTTTTTCGCGGTGCCTTCAATAGAAGAAGTACTCACACTTATTTCTTCACTTTTATCTCCGACATGACTTATTCCGCTGATCACATCACCCATTTGAGTATTTACTTGCTCAATAAGATTAGATATCTCATTAGAAGCCTCAGCAGAGCGCTGTGCTAATGTTCTAACTTCATCTGCGACAACAGCGAACCCACGACCTTGTTCACCGGCTCTTGCCGCTTCAATAGCTGCATTTAAGGCTAACAAGTTAGTCTGATCTGAAATACCTTTGATAATATTTACGAAATCATTAATACCAGAAGTAACGGTTTTCAATTGGTCTGCAGATTCAGATGCGGCTTGTGTGTCAGTGGAAATCTGAGACGTAGATTTAATCGTACTTGATAACATGTCCATAATTTGACCAAACAACTGCTGTGAGGACTGGAATGTATTTCTATGTTCATTTAAATCCGCCGATGAAATAGCTATATCTTCACGTATATTGTTAATGAGATCAGATGATTGCATCCACAACTTATTTAACTCTTCTTGAGTACGGTAACGGGTAGAGTTATTAGACATATCTTCTGCAAGTTGACCACTTTCACTTTCTGCTGAAGCTAAGTCAGATTCTAAGGTTTCAATACGAGTTTTTAATTCATTATTCTCATTTTTAAGACGAAAATTTTCTTCTTTATGTTTTGCACCAAAAATCATATTTGTTTACTACCTTTGATATAAAGTTATATATATTTAATATATATTAAAAAAGACATATGCATAGAATTTTTTGCATATATCTGAAATAACACGCTAAAAAACAACAATTATGTAAAATTAATTAACAATACGGAAGTATAGGTAATGATTAAAGAAATTAAAATATTTACGGCCTTTTTAATTTTAATAACATCTTTTTCAGGAAATACACAGAACAATAAAGCGATTGAACTAATATCTGCAAAAAATGTTCAACAATTTACTCCGCAATTTATTGTTGGAGGTCAACCCAGTGAGAATGACTTAGTTATTCTTTCGAAAAACGGGATAAAAACCGTTATCAACTTGCGTGATGATGGAGAATTTAACGATTTTAATGAAAAAGCGAAAGTAGAAGCCTTAGGTATGAATTATATCTCTATTCCGATTGCTGGCGCTTCAGGAATTAATATTAAAAATCTAAAATTATTTTCTAAAGCTATAGCACACCAAGAGCAAGCATTTGTTCATTGTGCAAGTGGAAACCGAGTAGGTGCAATGTTCGCATTAGATGCCCATTTCAACCACAATAAGAACTTAGAAGAAGCAGTTGCCATTGGCAAGAGTTCTGGTTTAACAAGGTTAGACTCTACCGTTCGAAAAGTGATTATCAATAAAAAACAGGATAACGGATAAATAAAAGTATTTTTCAAAGCTCGTTAAGAGGAGATGTACTATTAAATGTCGGTTAACTAAACAAGATAATAACTTACAAATACTTATTAATGATGCGAAGTCTCATAATTAGTAATATTAGGTAAATGGACCTAGATAACAAAATGCTCAAGGTATGCTTGAGCATTTATGACTAATGAACAAAAGGGTAATTAGAACGGCATTTTCATGCCTGGAGGTAATTGCATCCCCCCAGTCAAAGCACCCATTTTTTCTTTATTTTGCTCTTCTACACGACGAACAGCATCGTTAAATGCCGCTGAAATCAAATCTTCAAGCATGTCTTTATCATCTTCCATCAAGCTATCGTCAATCTCAACTCGACGAACACTGTGGCCGCCTGTCATAGTAACTTTAACCATGCCAGCGCCTGATTCACCAATAACTTCCATTTTAGCCAATTGCTCTTGAGCTTTAGCCATTTTTTCTTGCATTTGTTGGGCTTGTTTCATTAAGTTGCCCATGCCGCCTTTCATCATAATTTCTTCTCCAAGGTTCAGTTGCCGCCAAAGATAGAGCTTAACGCGGCAAATATCAAGTAACAGTTATATTGCTACAATTGTATTTTCATCTAATTCGGCTTGAAAGTGAGTTTTCAATCCAATAATTATTTCATCGTTTTCTAGTAATTCTTTTGCATAATCATAGCGTTTATCATTAATATGCGATTGAATCTGATAAGGGTCATGGGATGTTTCATCGACAATTGTTAATTCAACAGTAACTTTTCGTTTCAAAAAATCAGAGATACATTGTTCAAGTTTTTTATGCGCAACATCACTATTTAAATGCTTTGTCGCTTGATCTAAATTAAGCAGTAATAAATCATCCGTAGACTTTTCACTCACCGTTGCATGGATCGCTAATTGTCGCAATCTGCCCGTTAGTGACATTGCATCAATCATGTTGGCCCACTTATCAACTTGATTTGCTGAACGGATTTTTGCTGGGTCAATAGCACTTACGTCAAAAGCCTGGTCTGGGATAGTTTCTAGCGCAGGAACAACAATTTTTGCTTCTTCTTGTGTTTTTAATTCAATCACGTCAGAGGGGTTATTATCTTGACGCCCTTTGGCGTCATCAGACTTTTTTACATTACTTCCCAACCCTTTCTTTCGACTACGTAACATATTTCTTGTCGCTAATGCTCGTTCAATAGGCGATTGAACTACATGCTCATCAATAATTGGTGTGGCAATAGGTGAATTTTCAGCTGGTACCTGTGAAATTTGAGGGTTTTGCTCAACAGTATTAGGAGACTTATTTATATCATCGGGTTCAGATAAAGTTTTATTAGAGAGATTTGTTGATTGAACAATAGCGGGATCCATCTGCTCTGTCACGTTAAGTTCTATAGTCTCCAAACAAGTGTTAGCTTCGGAAAATGGAGCTGTTATTTGGTCAACTACAGGTAACTCAAGAGGTGATTCAACTTGAGGTACAGGTATTACTGACGGTAGATTAGTAACTACTTTATTAATATGGGTCTTATCAAATTCTACATCATCAAAGTCACTCGCTTGATCCACCATAGCTTCAGGCATAGTTTGACTATTTTTGATTGGTGTAAACGCTAACAATCTTAACAACAGCATGTCAAATGCCGCTTGTTCATCCGCCGCATAAGGTAAATCTTTACGACCATTGAGTACAATTTGATAATAGAGTTGAATATCTTCTGCACTCATTGCTTGGCAGAATTTTTCAACTAATTGATTGTGCTCAGGCGATAAATCAAAGTGCTGCCCGATCACTTGTGTCAGAGCAATTTGATGAAGCAACTGGATGAGTTCTGCCGTTAAACGACTATAATTAGGTGCATAAGAAGCAATGTCTAATGAAAGATTCATCAAACCTTTAGGGTCTTGTTTCAAAAGCAATATGAGGATTTTAAAAACCCAATTTTGATCTACACCGCCAAGCATTTGCTGAACATTAGCTAAGGTGATATTTCCCTGCCCTTGAGCGATACTTTGATCGGTTAAACTTAAACAGTCACGCATACTCCCGCGAGCAGCCTTTGCTAATAACGTTAAAGCACCTTTTTCAACGGATACGTTTTCAGCTTCAAGTATTTCTTGGGCCTTCTGTTCTATTTGACTAACCGTTAATGCTTTTAAGTGAAATTGCAAGCAACGTGATAACACAGTAATTGGCAGCTTTTGCGGATCAGTTGTCGCTAGAATAAACTTTACATGTTCCGGTGGCTCTTCAAGTGTTTTCAATAGCGCATTAAAGCTGCTCCGAGAAAGCATATGAACTTCATCGATTAAATAAACTTTATAACGGCCACGTGTAGGTGCATATTGAACGTTATCAAGAATTTCACGTGTATCATCAACCTTGGTTTTAGAAGCAGCATCAATTTCTAATAAATCAATAAAGCGACCTTGATCAATATCTTGACAAGTATCACAAACACCACAAGGTGCTGAAGTAATACCTTTTTCACAGTTTAAACTTTTAGCAAAAATTCGAGCTATCGTTGTTTTACCGACTCCTCTAGTGCCCGTAAATAAATAGGCATGATGCAAACGTTGCTGCTCTAGTGCATTAACTAAAACAGTGACAACGTGCTCTTGGCCCATTAATTCTGTAAATTTTTTAGGTCGCCATTTACGTGCTAATACCTGATAACTCATATTACTGCCTAATCGCCGCTGTATTGCACTAAAGAATAAATGGACAAACCTAGTTCTTCTAGACGTTTTTCACCGCCTAAATCAGGTAATGAGATTACAAATGCTGCATCTGTAGCTTCTGCACCTAATTCTTTTACAAGGCTTAAAGTCGCTTCAATTGTTCCGCCTGTTGCCAGGAGGTCATCGATGATTAGTACTTTATCATTGGATGTTAAGGCGTCTTGATGTATTTCTAATGTGTCCGTGCCATATTCCAACTGATAACTCTGGCTATTCGTTGCTCTAGGCAGTTTACCTGGTTTTCTTACTGGTATAAAACTAATACCAAGTGCAAGCGCTAAAGGTGCACCAAAAAGAAAACCACGAGCTTCGGTACCAATAACTTTAGTGAAACCACCGTTTTTATATTTAGCTTCCAGTAAATCTATGGTTAATTGATACGCAGCAGGTTCATCAAGTATTCCGGTAATATCACGGAATAGAATGCCTTCTTTTGGATAGTTAGGGACAGCATGAATAGCGTTTTGTAAAAGTAATAGTTGTGTTTCAGTCATCGTTAGCAAATCAAAAGTAAAAATATTATGAGGACTAAAGAATAAAGCAAAACAGATAAAAATTATAGTGAATAAAGTGTAGAATTTTTTTCATTGGTTTTGTTTACAGCATTAAGTAGGGATTTTGCATCAATAGGTTTCGTTATAATGGCTTGAAAAGAAAGAGAACGCGTTAATGCTGTAACTTCAGTAAGGTTTTGTGTTGTCATAAAAATGGCAGGAGTATTTGCTGTAAATGGATTACTCAAAAGATTCTTACTTAATTGAAGACCATTCATCACAGGCATAAGATGGTCAATAATATATAAATCAAAAGGTTTTTGCAGTGCTTTCTCATAAGCATCTAAGCCATTTGATGCCGTTTCAACTATATGTCCACTCTCGATTAATAACGGTGTAACAAAGTCTAAGATAGGCTGTTTATCATCAATGAGTAATATATACATTTATCGATTATTCTTAACTGTTAAATAAATTAGAAAGAACTAATTTAAAAGAAGCGTAAACCAGCCCATAACCATTGGTAACAATGGCGCAGAAACTAATACAACAAGACCCGCAAATAAATGGAAAATAGATGTATTGTCTTTGAACTCTTCATTGTTTGACATTTTTCATACCTGTAATCTGCAAAATAAAGAGCGCGCATTCTAGCCGACAAAGCCCTTAATTTCTAGATAAAGTTGATCTATATATTACAAAAGCATTCATTCACGTGATTACCAACCGATCTCTTTTCCTTATTTATAAGTTTAATAATATTTATAAATTGAGGAATAATAAAAGTTTAGGACATAAAAAAACCAGCCATGAGGCTGGTTTTTGATACGAAAATAAAAAATTATATAGAAACTTTCTTACGCTTCGCTGTATCTTCTATGAAATTTACCCAACCTTTAGCTGTTCTACGAGACTTAGGGTCTTTCAATGCTTTTTTAACATAAACATAAGCTTTCTTGTAGTCTTCAAGATAAAAGTACGATTCTGCAATACTTTGATTCAATCGACCTGGGTTTTTAACACCTATTTCGATTGCTTTCTTTAAAGCTACAATAGCTTTAGCGAATTGCTCATCTTGATTTAGCAACATACCTTGCTTGCTATAATGTTTAGATAAGTTAGTCATTTTGGCTAATTCACCGTAATAACTCGCCGCTTTATCTATATGCTGAGCAGCATGCCAAGAATTTGCTAAAGTAAATAAATTTTTATCATCACGTTTAACAAGACCTGAATCAATGTACTTTTCCAATAAAAATGCAGATTTATGTGGAATTTCACTTTGTGCATACAAGTTAGCAAGCATTTTAATCTGGCTTTCTTTTTCAAGGTAGCCTTTCTTATATGCTAGATCCATTGTTGCCAAACTTTTTGGATAATCTTCTATCATCGCATAAAATGAGCCCAACTGAGTCCAAAACAACTTAACTTCAGGTAGAACTTGTACTGCGGTTTCTAATACCTCAACACACTTCTTAAACATTTTACGTTCATAATAAGAGTTTAACTTAAGTACATAAGGATTTTGATTTATTTTGTCACCTAACTCAGCTATTGCTTTGTCAGCAGCAGGAACAACTTTATCATAATCTTTGAGTTCTAAATTAGCCTGAGCTATTTTCAACCAAATGTTTGCATCAGTTTTTCCTGTAAAATCCATCCAATCATCATACGCAACAAGTGCCTCTTTATACCCTTGCACTTGCATTTGTAGATCACCGACTAATCTTAATGTGTCACCCTGTTCAACTTCATTAAGTATGTCAGGTAATAATGCCTTATTAAGGTATTCAATAGACGTTTTCTCTTCACCTTTTTGAGCGTACATTACACCAATAAAGCGATTCAAAAAGGCAATATCGTATTTCTTTTTGCCCTTTATCTCTAAAAGCATTGCTAAAGCATTATCAATATTTGACCCATCTTCAGCTTCAATTGCATACGCTTCAAATGCTCTCCCTACTTTTTTACCTACAGTAGGACCAACAAGTTGAGTTTTACGTTTTGGCTTATCAGATTTCTCTGCACCAATTGCATAAACAGTAGAAGATAATGGTAATTGAGCAATCGTTAGTGAACCAATGATCAATATAGATATAAAAATCTTATTCATTCTGATTACCCCTTATCCATTGTAAAGTCTAATTGAACCGTTAAACCAGGACGTCGTTGAGGTTTACCATCAACAATTTTTGGTTTGTATCTCCATTTTTTCAAAGCGCGTTTAGCCGCTTTATTGAAAATACGTTTAGGCTGTGCATCAATAACTTCGACCTCTTCAACACCACCAAGTTCGGTGATAGTAAATGAAAGTCTAACCCAACCTTCTTTACCATCTCGAGCAGCTTGTGGTGGATATTTAGGGTCAATTCTAACTATCGGTGATGCATCACCGTCACGACCAAAACCTGCACCAGGTGCAGACATACCCGTGTTCGCACCAGATAAATTAACACTCGGCATATTAAACGTTAAACCACCAGAGTTGTTATTTGCTTCAGGCTCTGGAGCTTGAGGCTTAGGTGGAGTTTTTGGCGGCGGCGGCGGCGGCGGCGGTACACGCTGTCGACGTTCTGCTGCCGACTTAGGTGGCGTAGTATTAACTTCTACAATAATATTATCCAATGAATCTTGTTTCGTCATGTCGCCAGTTGAAACAAGAAAAGCCATAAAGGCGAATAATGCAAAAGTTACCGCTGCGCCTAGTAGTAATGAAACTAAAAAGCGAACCATAAACTACCCCTTAGCTGCAGCAATAGAAATTCTATCTATGCCCGCATCTTTAATCGCATCCATCACTTTAACAACGATGCCATGTTTTGCATCTTTGTCTGCTTGAATGATAACAACATCAGTTGGTTGCTCTGCTAATAATTTTTCAATATTAGCCGCAACACGTTCGACATCAACGCGACGTTTATCTAACCAAATTTCACCATTTTCTCTAACAGCAATAAAGATGTTAGCTGATTTTTGCTTGCTTTGGTTAGCCGCTTTAGGTTTGTTTACTTCAATACCAGCTTCTTTTACAAATGAAGTGGTTACAATGAAGAAGATCAGCATGATAAATACGATGTCTAGCATCGGTGTCATATCAATTACTGCTTCTTCGTCTTCACGAATACGTTTACGTGCCATTCGAATATCTCTCTAGTGATGAGGTAAACTGTCAACCAGTTTAGCCTTTGCTAGTTTAACTTTAGCGTCTAACCTTGTACTGAAAAACACTCCTGATAATGCAGCAACCATTCCCGCCATAGTCGGGATAGTTGCTGTTGATATACCAGCAGCCATCAGACGCGGATTACCTGTACCTTGTTGAGCCATTGTCTCAAACACACCAATCATACCGGTGACTGTACCTAATAATCCAATCAGTGGACACATTGCCACTAAGGTTCTAATTGTGAGCATGCGTTGCTCTAGTAATTCATTTGCTTCGGAGATCCAAGTATCTCTAATGCGATGGGCATACCAAGATGTTGTATCTTGGCGTGCATCCCAACGACCGACGATATCGTCTTTCATTGCAGGGTAAATTTTTGCTAAAAACCAATAGCGTTCAATCATCATTACCCACATCAGTAAGAGAGCGAAGGCAACAATGTATAAAACATTACCACCTGTCGCAATAAAACTCCTGACAGATTCCCAAAGCTCTATCAGGAATAACATTATTTAGACTCCTTCTCAGCAATCGCAGCAATTAACCCTGCGCTTTGCTCGTCAAGCTTTTGCAATACAGACTTACTCTTACCAGCAACAACACTGTGAATTAAGATAAGTGGTAATGCACAAATTAGACCTAATGCAGTTGTTACAAGTGCAAGAGATATATCACCAGCCATTATTTTCGGGTCGCCTGTACCAAACAATGTAATCGTTTGGAAGGTCATGATCATACCGATAACCGTACCTAATAGACCCATTAAAGGAGCAATAGCAGCGAACATTTTGATTAACTGGATACCGCGATCAATTTTTGGTGTTTCGCGTAAAATAGCTTCATCAAGTTTAAGTTCAAGCGTTTCAGCGTCAACATTTTTGTTTTCGTGATAAACCTTAATTAAACGTCCTAGCGGATTATTTTCATTAGGTTGGTCTAAATTCTTCTCTTGAGTTTTAATACGTGAACTAATGCGACCAAGGAAGAACATACGCTCTAGCGCAATCAATAAACCGAAGGCTAACAATACTGTGATTGCATAACCAACTGTGCCACCTTCATGGTAGAACTCCATAAGTACTTTCTTACGAGTTTCTAGCGCTAAGATACCACCACGTGAAGGATCGATATACAATGGATGATGACCTGATGTTTCAGTGAAGAAATCAGCAGCCGTACTTGTAATGTAACCAGCCGGTTGTTTAGCCAAAGGTTGAACTTGGCCAACTTCATCATTGTAGTTTAAGAAACCATCTGCAGATACTAAATTGAATGTACCTATACGTGTGATTGTTTCAGTAGAAGTTGAACCATCTAAGCTCGTTACTTCTGCAGAAAACTGTGAAACTTTACCTGACTGAGTCATCTCAGTTTGTAAAGCAATCCATAACTCTTCAAGTTGTTCAAGTTCTGGGATTTTCTTTGAATTAGCAATAACGTCTAGCACTTTGCCTCGTCCAGAAAATTCAGCACTTACAATTGAAGTAGCAATTTGACCATAAGCATCAGCAGCAGCTGCACGAGTAACACCGAACATTTCGCCTAAGGTACCTGTAGCATTATCTAGTTCAACAGATTTCTGCCCGATAGTAATATCGTTAGCAGAGTATTCTCTTGTTAAACGAAGGTTACGAGCATTTTGATTAGCTAATTCTTTTTTAGCTATTTTCAAAAGTGCTTGTTTATCAGCGCGTGCAGATTTGAACTCTGCTTCACGTTTTTTGTCAAGCTTACCTTCAGAGATACGATCGTTTTTAACTTGCTTTAATAAATCATCTAAATCGTTAGCGAAGGCTGAAGTTGCCACTGTCATTGAAGCGGCAAGCATTACAAATTTAATAATATTTTTCATTATTGCGTTCCTGCTGCAAATACTGGTAATTTAGTTAAGTTTTTAGGTAATTGATTACGAGCCATTGCAATAGCATCTTTAATCGGTTTTAAATATTCGTCACCTAAAACTTCCCAGCCGCGTGTTTTATTGTTCCAAACCCAAACATTTTTCATGTCTAGTGATTGTGCAACTAAAGTTACACGACCCATGTAAACGAAATCAGCAGTGATCGTACGATCACCTAAATCTAATTCACCTTGGTAAGCAGCAAAAACTGTACCGTAGTTAGCTTCAATTTCATAAGCTTCGAGTACCATACGAAACTGTTCTGAAACTGTTACATCTGAGCTACCCATAATGTCACGCAAAGCTGCTACACGCTCTTTACGATTTTCGATGTTCACTGGAATGTCTAACTCAACAAACTTGTCTAACGTATCAATCATCTTATACATAAGAGGAACGATACCTTGTTTAGTTTTTTCAATACTGCCGATCTGATCTTCTAATGATTTAATGTTCGCGAGTTGATCATTAACCATTAATTGAATGTGATCATTGTATTGAGATAAAGTTTCAGCTTCATCAACAGTTAAACGATATTCACCTAAAAGCTCAATAGTTTGTTCATAGATACTATCGATCTTATCTTGTGATTTTTTAGAAGCTTGAAATGTTTTAGCTTCTGCTTTTTGTAGTTCTGTTAATACATCTGCAGAAGCGAAGTTGCTTGCTGTTAATGCTAATGCGCCAATTATCGTCGAAGCGATAAGGCTTTTCTTGCTTAATTTGGACATAGTTCCCAACCAATTGCTATTGAATGTGGATAACATGGAGATGTTAACGCAAATTTAATAATCTGCCATTTTTGTTTTTATTTCTCTAGAATAAAACAATCTAATATTCCCAGACGACAGGGTTACTGTCAACTAAGCACATCAAAAAGTCGGCAAATTCCAGCAAATCATCAAAATACATCGGTTTTGTTACGCGAGTTAACGTTTAATTAACAGCTCTAAAAAGAACATTTTATCGATTAATTCGAGTAACTAAACAAAGTGTATTTTCTGTAAATATATTTGCTCCTATTAGTTTTACTAATTCATTCGTACTAAGTCAAATTTATTTAATGAAATATTCATAATATTTGGACAAAAAGTGTGAACAAATTGACATAATCTATGACTCGAACCATGCTAGTATCTAGCTACACCACTAATTTAGTTGAATTTCCCTATGTTTATTGACCCAATATTTAATTTTGAAATTTGGTTAACATTATGTGCCGTTGGTTTTGCTGCTGGGCTCATTGACGCGATTGCTGGCGGTGGAGGTATGCTGACAATTCCAACTTTACTTACTACAGGTTTACCACCTCATATTGCACTAGGTACAAATAAATTAGCAGCTTCTTTTGGTTCATTGACCGCTTCAGTTACTTTTTACCGTAAGAAATTATTCGATCCACATTTTTGGCGATTATCTATTTTATACACTGCCATTGGTGCTGTTGCCGGTACACTTGCTGTTGGTTATTTATCAAGTGAATTTTTAGAAAAATTCATTCCTATACTTATTGTCATGACGGCTATTTATACATTACTTTCAAAAAAGATTGTCGCTGAAATAAAAGGACTTCCTCCCCTATCCTCTCGTTTAAAAGCAATTCAAAGTGTTCAAGGTTTCATACTGGGCTTTTACGATGGAATAGCGGGTCCTGGGACCGGCGCTTTTTGGACCGCATCTTCAAGTGCACTTTACAAAATAAATATTTTGCTTAGCTGCGGTTTGGCTCGTTCAACCAATTTTGTCAGCAATTTCTGTAGTTTATTAACATTTTTCTACTTTGGATATGTCAACGTTATTATTGGTATTTCAATGGGAATATTTATTATGTTGGGTGCCGCAGTGGGGGCTCATTGGGCTATTAAGTTTGGTAATCGCTTCATTCGTCCTGTTTTCATCGTCGTAGTTATTTCTATGTCGGTGAATTTAACTTATCATGCGTGGTTCACTCAGTAACAATGTTAAACAAGTTGTAAGATATGCAATTGCCACTCGACAGAATCACTGCTGTTTTAGATGACCTAACTGAACAAGCTAAAATTATAGATGCTGAGAACCAACAAACAAAATCTCATTATTTATTGAAAGATAAAGACATATTTTCTGAAGCACTCTTCGCCACTAACAGTGACAGAATACAACCGTATGTAGATGAAATACGAGGGAAAACGATTGAGCTGTCAAGATTACTCCGCAATGGAAAAAATGAATTATCTCAAAACAGATTGCAATGTATAGAACAACAAATTTCAGCAATCCTTAATGCAATAAGGTCAAACAAAGGCATTCATCAAGAAGCGCAATATCGATTAACAGCAATTAATGCGCGGCGCTATAAAAAAGCCGCGAAACAGCTTTTCAAATCTAGCCAAGCACTTTACCAGCAATTGTCTGAACACCATGAATTTGAACGTAGGCTTCTTGCCATGCTAAATGAACGAGATCTCCTCCGTAAAAGTGCGACACCGAGTAAAGCTAAGAAGTTGTCTGACGAGGTGCTTGCCCTTCACCAAAGATTAGGACGTTGCCGTCAAGCTATTTCAAAAATAGAGCGTCAAATCGAAGTTGCCGATAAACCCCGATAATATCGCTTAAATAACTCGCTTTTTGATTCATCTCGCATTAATGTAAAGTGAGAACAAATTAAATTTAACCAATTGTATAATGAAAAAGAGGATTGGAATGAAAATATCTGATGACATTCATAACTATTATGAAAAATTAGTCGTACAACATTTTGCCGCATTAAAATTAGAAGACAAATATGAGGCTGATTTTATTGCAGACTTAACTTGTGTTGTTTTAAATCAATTGCCTACTCGTTATATTAGGCATGAAGTTGATATGTCATTCTATTTGCCTGCCTCAGAACGATTCGAAATGGAAAGTAATGTAAAAGTTGCTATTAGCAAAGCTATTGAGTTTATGAAAGCTCATGAGGCTTAATATCTAAAGTATTACGGCAAATATGAACAAGTGCTCAAGTCATTGAACGCTTGTATTTATTGCCAATAAAATATCCGGCACCACTTAACTTCCAAACTATTTAGTCATCTAGTATTTCCATCATAAGAATTAAACTGACAAATTTACATCAAGTAATCGCACATTCCATTCATGTATAATCAGTAATTATTCTTGTGATATTTAATATTAAATTAACCTAAATTCATCAATTGGTCAGATTCTTTCATATTCCCTGGAATGAGTTTATTATTCATTAAAGGTATAGAAATTAATGTTAATTTATATTCCTCCGTCAATTTTTAATTATCGTGTGAAATTTATAAAATAATGTCCCCATTAAACCGAGTAATTAAAGAAATATTGCATTCATGAATAAGCTATCTCATCAAATTTTCACTCTGTTATGGATAATACTATTTATCGCACCTTCATCTAATGTGATAGCAAGTGATAAAGAATCAGCAGTTATAAATAAAATCCGTGAACACGTTTTTGTTATCTCTTATATTTATAAAAACCAACATGTTAATCTCGGCGTTATTGAAGGATATGATGCTCTTATGTTAATTAACTCACCAATAAAATGGCAGAAATCTGAGTACGAATATTTTCTAAAAAGAATTTCTGACAAACCGGTTAAATATGTAATTAACAGCAATGATCACCCTTATAATTTTCAAGAGAATAAATTTTGGTCCGAGAAAGGAGCTGTAATAATATCTCACGAGAATTTCGACAATTCATCTAACCGTCATCAATTATTATTCTCAGATCAACTTGCGCTAACTTTTGGATCTGAGCGAATTGTTGCATACCAAAGCTCAACTCGTTCCGTAGGAAACATTAATGTCTATTTGGTACAAGCAAATGTCGTGTTTTTAGCTGATGAAAAAGGACTGGTAAGCTATGAAAAAGGATTAGAAAAAGCACTTAATATGGGGGATGATCAAACATTGTTCGTCTCGGGCAATACCGGTCAGCAAAACACAATGGATACTTTAGGGGTTCGTAAACTCAAAACTATTATCAATCTGTTTACTCAACGGGTTGAACAACTATATCAAAAAGGTCAAAGTGTTAATGAAATAGCCAATGATCGTTCACTTGATATATTGGCACAGCAATTTGAAAAGCAGGCTACTTACAGAAAATCAATACGAAGTCGAGTGGTCAGCATTTTAGAAGCAAACTTTATTGAAAGTTCCCCTTTGTCTACTCAAAAGCCCCTTGGCTAAATATGTGCGTTAAACGAGTGAATCACTTTGCTATTAACACTTCACCAGTAGATGTTGCATCACTTGCTTCAGAAGATAATTTCCTCCATAAGATATGAAATAAAACAACATCAAACTTATTAATATTCTGTCTGAAATGAGTTGATACTTATAGATACTTGCAAGTAATCATAATCTCTGATTATATGATTGAAAATTCAAATAAACGCTTAACCTGAGGGAATTATGTTTGCATTGAATCACCAAAAAAAAACGCTTTTATTGTGCGCAGCACTGTCACTGACTGCTTGCCAAAACAACAAAGAACCTATGATAAATAAGGCTCCTGTAATGAACGTCGATAAAATTATTACATACAATACCCCTGGAAAAACTGATGCAGATCATTTATATCTTGAAGAAGTTTTAGGTGAAAAGGCGTTAGGTGATGTAAATAACTGGAATACCCAAACACTTGACCGCTTAATGGCAGATCCTCTATTTGAACAGATGAATAGTGAAGTATTGGAAATTGTGAATAGTAAAGACAAAATCCCATACGTTTCATTGCGCGGAGGTGAAGTCCATAACTTTTGGCAAGATGAAAAACATGAAAGAGGCGTCTGGCGAAAATCAAGCCTTACCAGTTATCTCTCAGATTCTCCTGTATGGGAAACTGTTTTAGATTTTGATGAATTATCTAAAAATGAAAATAAGAACTGGGTGTACAAAGGTAATAATTGTTTGGGGCCTGATTATGAACTTTGCATTGTGAGTCTTTCCGACGGCGGTAAAGATGCCGTCGTTAATCGTGAGTTTGATACAAAATCCAAATCTTTTGTCGAAGACGGTTTTATAACAAAAGAAAGCAAAAGTAGTATGGATTGGATCGATAAAGATACGACTATTATCGGCGTTGATTTTGGTGAAAACACCATGACTAATTCTGGCTACCCTATGGTATCTAAAATTTGGAAACGCGGTACTCCATTATCGAGTGCCGTTGAAATTGATCGAGGCGAACAAGCCGATGTTGGGTATTGGGGAGGTGTTACAGAATTAAGTGATGGCCGCCGTGAAGTTATGACTACTCGCGCTATTACGTTTTATAACACCGAATATTATTGGTTCCCACGTAACAGTGATGGCAGCATTAGTGAAAAAATAAAACTACCTGTTCCAGAGAAATCAAGTCTTGGTAGTGAGTTTAAAGGACAAATGTTACTCAAACTAAATGAAAGTTGGCGTGGATTTAACTTAGGAGATTTAGTCAGTTTTAACATCGATGACTTTATGAAAGATGGTAAAATTGACCAAATCAATCTTGTTTTTAGCCCTGATTTTAAATCTTCAATCGGAAACTTTGGTGTAACTAAATCAAAAGTACTGATGAGTATTTATCGTGATGTAACAGGTTCTGCTTATGAGTTTGATTGGGATGGACATAATTGGACATCTAAGAAGTTAGCATTTCCAGCAAATGGCTCAGTTTCTATTGGCAGTACAAATAAAAAAGAAGAAGTCGCCTTTATTTCAGCAGAAAGTTTTCTCAATCCTGATACTTTATATACATACAACACAGCTACAGGTACGAAGGCTAAAGCTAAATCATTACCCAGTTGGTTTAACGCAGAAAAGATGGTGAGTGAACAATTTTTTGTCTCTTCAACTGATGGTACTCAAGTTCCATATTTTGTTGTCCGGGGGAAAGAAACCAAAATGAATGGCAAAAACCCTACCCTGCTTTATGGCTATGGTGGATTTGAAGTTTCATTAAATCCAAGTTATTCAGCAGCACGAGGGAAATTATGGTTAGAAAGAGGCGGTGTCTATGTTCTAGCTAATATACGTGGCGGAGGAGAATACGGACCTAAATGGCATCAGGCGGGATTAAAAACAGATAGACAACGTATTTATGATGATTTCATTTCAGTCGCTGAAGACTTAGTCGCTAAAAGTATTACTTCTCCTAAACATTTAGGCATTGAAGGTGGCTCTAATGGCGGGTTGTTAATGGGTGTTATGTTTACTCAAAGACCTGATTTATTCAATGCGGTTATATGTGCCGTGCCTTTACTGGATATGTTGCGTTACCATACCCTATTAGCAGGTGCATCATGGATGGGCGAATATGGTGATCCTGAAAACGAAATTGAAGGAAAGTTCTTACGCAGTATCTCTCCTTATCATAATATTGACCCTGACGCAGATTATCCGGAAGTTTTCTTTATAACGTCCACTAAGGATGACAGAGTTCACCCTGCGCATGCACGAAAGGTAGCTAAGCGAATGGAAGATCAAGGGCATAAATTTTTATACTATGAGAACATTGATGGCGGACATTCAGCTGCAGCTAATCTTAAAGAAACTGCTAAACGTATTGCTTTACAGTACACTTATTTAATGCAGAAACTATCGAATAATTAACAGTTATTGATGGTAGACGATAAGTTTTGATTGGTCATAGTTATAAACTGTGGCCAATTAACGAGTGAATACAGCAAAACTCCATGACCTAGATAATATCAATACCCAAATAGAATAGTGCAAATGTATGTTTCACATTTATTTAACGTGTGTTTACAGTCTTCTTAAAGCATTAAGGAGACTTTTATAAATGGAGCTAATTAATAATTGCCGTTACCAAGGCTATGATCAACTTTTCAACGATGAATATATCCCCTGTTCAATGCTACAAAGTTTTCTCTATATTGTTACTTCTATTTTCCTCATAGACAGCCATTTAAGAACACTAGAACAGCTTTCATTAATTGAACATCCCATATTTAGAGAACTAGAAAGAAACAGTCTATATATGCGATTTAATGAGCTTATTGCGAGTACGAATTGCCATCTAAGTGCTATTGCGTTTAAAAACATAAAACGACTCAGTGTGGCAGTTCTCAGTCACTAACATATATCATGATTTAGATATTAAATAAGGGTGTTATAGGGAGTAAAGATAAGGGGTTTTAGTCGCGAGCATGCATCACTCCATGTAGCAAAACAAATAAGAATTTTTACATCAATAAAACCATCATGCGTGTCATATATCAATGTCGTAAAATTTATATTAAGGATGTAACCATATAATTGCCCCACCTGTTTTTCAGATGGGCCTCGGGGCCTATTGTTAGCCTTTTTATAAGTCGCTAATAGATATTATAATATTTTAGCAATACTTTGCGCCAAGTAATCAACATTATTGGTAGCAATACCCGCTATACTCATGCGACTAGAGTCCACCATGTAAATAGAATATTCATCTTGCAATTGCTTAACTTGCTGGGCTGTGATCCCTAAAAAAGAAAACATACCTGCTTGATGAGTAATAAAACTAAAATCGCGAGTAACACCTTTACTCTTTAACTTATTCACCAAAAGTTGCCGATTATTATTAATTCGGTCACGCATTATTTTTAACTCTTGATACCACTGTGCTCTTAATTCGTCAGAGCTTAAAATAATTTCGACAATAGCGGCCCCATGAGCAGGAGGCATTGAATATATACCTCTGATAATAGACAGTAAAACCGTAAAAGCTTTCTCTACAATGAGGGTTGATTTCCCTACTAAAGAACAAGCACCAATGCGCTCTCGATATAAACCAAAGTTTTTAGAGCATGAACTACAAACTATCATTTCGTTAACACTATCAGCTAATAAACGTAACCCATAAGCATCCTCATCTAAACCTGTTCCAAATCCTTGATATGCCATATCAATTAATGGCATAAAACCGATATCTTTGGCTATTTCAGCTATTTGTTGCCACTGATTATTCGTTAAATCCATACCACTTGGGTTGTGACAACAAGCATGCAGTAAAACTACATCATCATTTGAGACGTCTTTGAGCGCTGCCAACATCCCTTCAAAATCTAAACATTTATTTTCGTAATCATAATAAGGGTAAGTTTTTACAGTTAAGCCAGCAGCTTGGAATAAAGCCATGTGGTTTGCCCAAGTAGGATTACTTACCCATATAGTCGCACCAGGTTTGCAAGTATTGATAAATTCAGCGGCCACTCGCAATGCCCCCGTTCCCCCAGGAGTTGAAATGGTGCGAACACGATCTTCAAATAAAACTTTATGAGTACCAAAAATTAGCTTGGTCATTTCATCATTAAATTGTGCGGAGCCAGTAGGGCCAATATATACCTTTGTATCTTCTGTCTCTAAACGATACTTCTCAGCTTTCTTTACACAATTTAGAATCTCTGTGTGCCCTAATTCATTCTTATATACGCCAACCCCTAAATCGATTTTTAGAGGATTTTCGTCTTGTTTATATTTAACCAACAATCCTAAAATAGGATCAGCTGGCATAGCATTCAAGTGACAGAACATAAGTTTTTACCTTTTTATATATTTTGGTAATTAAACTGCTATCAATTACTTTAGAGTAGTAATTTGATAACCATAGTCATTTTCGCAACATTCCCCTCTACTTTGAGAGGACATAACTGTAAAATTTAAAACGGTGAATAACTAAATCATTTCTGCTAGTTATCCCCAGTTCTCAATAACATCAACAAACTTAGCTAAAAACATATTTGTTTGATGGGCATCAAGAGCACGGTGATCAATGCTAAGTGACACATAACATTTAGGTTTAATCACCATAGTATCTACACCTGAGATTTCTTCTACCGACACCCGTTTTTCTAGTTTTCCTATGCCGAGAATAGCCACTTCAGGTTGGTTAATAATAATAGGCGTAGCAAATAAACTACCACTAACACCATGATTAGAAATAGTAAAAGTACCATTTTTCATATCACTTGGAACTATGTTTCCACTGCGCGCTTTTTCAGTTTGTATATTGAGTGCTTGAGCAATAGAAAATAAATTCATCGATTGCACTTGTTGAACAACAGGGACCACTAACCCTTTATCACCTAAAGCCGTACCAACACCTATATTAATATCACTAAATAACTCTAAAGCATCTTCATGGAAGCGGGCGTTTACTTGTGGTACTTCTTGCACCGCTTTAACTACCGCAGCTAAAAAATAAGCGGTAAACGTTAATTTAACACCTAATTCAGCATATTCAGTTTTATGCCATTTTCTATGATCAATAACATTACTCATGTCCATTTCAAACACACTAGTGACATGAGGTGACGTTTCTAACAGGCTTTTAACCATATGATTGGCAATTGCTTTACGCATATTGGTATGCTTAACCATAGTACCTTTGAGTGGTCTAGCTACAGGGGCATGAATAGAGGTTGGCGTATTTGTAGCTAAAGCGGAATCAGATTTGGGTGTATCTTGGATGTAAGAACGAACGTCATTTCTAGTGATCCTGCCTTGGTGACCTGTGCCAGTAATAAGGTTTGGGTTTATGTGATTACTTTTTAATAAACGACGTGCGGCAGGCCCAAGCAAATATTGTACGCTATCATCTATAATAAAGTCGGCTTTAATATTCAATTGTTCACTTGAAAGGTTATTCGAGGTTACTTTACTGTGCTGATCATCGCTGTTTGTTTTTTGGTTCACTGATCCGTTATTTACGGTTTGATCCGCTTCATTTGTCTCAACAGCATCAGTTGAGGTTATAATTTTTGTATACTCGGTATCTAGTTGCCCTAATACCGTATCAACAGCAATGTCTTCGCCTTCAGCAAAGATAATAGTAGATAAGGTACCTGCGTTAGGTGCACAAATTTCCATCGACACCTTATCAGTTTCTAATTCTATTATAGGGTCACCCTCATTAACTTCTTCACCAATAGCAACTAACCACTTTGATAAGGTAGCCGTAGTACCTTCTAACTGGGCAGCAGGTAAGATAATATCAATTGTACTCATTTTTTTTACTCGCTTTTTTGTTAAAATTCTACAATGTCGATAATTGTTTGTACTATGCGTTCAACGGTCGGAACCGCAGCATTTAACAAATGAATATTGTGTGGATTTGGCGTATCTGGCATCGTTAAACGCTCAATAGGCGCGTCTAAATCAAAAAAGCCATCTTTTGCTATTACTGCAGCGATTTCAGCACCAAAGCCAGCAGTCATATTATCTTCATGAACAATTAAACAACGACCTGTTTTCACTATACTTTCTAATACAGTTTCCTTATCCCATGGCTGGATAGTTCGTAAATCTATAAGTTCAATACTGTCCGGAGTATGTTCTTTTTTAAGCTCTTCAATAGCAGCATCGCAACGCTCTACCATAGCTCCCCAAGTAACTAATGTTAATTTGTCGCCTTTTGTTAATACATTAGCTTTACCAAATGGAATGACGAAGTCGTCACCTGGGTAAGGTCGACGAGCCCAACGATTATCAAGTAATGATCTGTGCTCAAAGAAAATTGTTGGATTATTATCACGTAAAGCATAACGTAATAAACCGGCGGCATCCTCTGCATTTGAAGGCATAACCACTTGCCAACCGATTTTATGGGCCCATTCAACTTCATCACACATTGAATGCCATGGATCACCTCGACCAGCAAAACCGCCAGGAATACGAATCACCATTGGAGCGGCAAATTGATTATTGGTGCGCCAGCGCATAATACCGGTATCAGAAATTTGTTCTGCTGCAGGCTCAGCGTATTTTCTAAATTGAATTTCAGGAACTGGCATCAAACCAGCCAAAGCCATACCGACCGCACGACCAATAATGCCTTCTTCTGACAGCGAGGTATCAAAGACACGATGATCGCCATATTTTTCATTAAGACCTAAAGTGGCGCCATGCACACCGCCTTTAGGGCCGACATCTTCACCAAAAACTAACACTTTGGGATTAGTTGCTAGTTCGTGATCTAACACCTTACGAATGGCCGTTTGCATATTCAAACGTTGCCCTTCAGGTTTAGCCGTTTCACTTACCGCTGGAAATTGATAGTGGTCGCCATGTAAACCGCCACGTAGTTGCACTTCCGCTTGGCCATTCTCATCTTTTTCTGCATAAACATAACGAGTCAATTTACTGATATCAGGCTCAGGACGTTTTTTAGCGCGCTCAACACTGGCACGAATTTCTTTATAAGCGTTTTCTTCTAACGCTTGCCATTCGCTCGCACTAATGATGTTTTCTTGGGCTAAATAATTTTTAAGTTTTGGCAAAGGATCATTTTTTTGCTCTTCTGCAATCATTGCTTCAGGTTTGTATGTTTGCGTATCTTGAAATGTATGACCACATAAACGAGGAACTTTTAAACGTAATAAACAGGTACCTTTACCCGCACGTACATAATCAACTGCTTCTTGTATTAATTGGGGTGTAAGCACGGGATCGGTACCGTCACCGTCAATAATTTTTAAGTTTTTGTAAGCACTAAGGTTTGCTACTTGATCGCCACCTGGGGTTTGCACTGTTTGTGGTACTGAAATACCATAGCCATTATCTTCTATATAAAATAAATGCGGTAAATTATTAGTCGTTGATATATTTAATGAAGCCCAGAAACCACTCGTAGACATAGATGAATCACCACCCATTGATAAACCTAATGCGCCTTTATATGACTCATCTTTTAATTCATCTCTATGATAAACAATAGATTGAGCCCAACCAGCAATAGGAGAATACTGCGCGCCAACACCACCACACATAGGAAATAACATCGCGCCTTTACGTTCAATATTGGGGTAGTTACAAACCACACCAATATCACGACCATCACTATAACCACCTGATTTAGCCATTGGCGAGGCAACTGCATCATCAATATCTAAACCTAAAGATAATACAAACGGGCGTGAACGATAATAGCCGGTAGCACCATCATGAGGATGTGTTAATTGAAGCCCCAGTAATATCTGAGCAAAATCATGTCCACGAGCTGAAAATTGATTGAAAACCAGCTTGGCTGGCACTAGTTCTTGTTCTTCCACATCGTCCATTGCGCGGGATAATAAGAGTAAATAACTTATTTTATGCCAATCAAGAGCTGATCGTTTACAGATATCTCGATCACTCATAGTGTTTTTGTCGGTGAACTGATCATTGGATTTTGCAGCTATACTCATTCTGGTATTCCTTGAGAATTTTTGGAACTCATGCCACTTTAGCTGATACATGATCTTATCAAATGTGGCATGAAAAACTTTAAATAAGAATACAACCATATAGTTGCAATTACAACAAACAACATGTTTTGAAATCACAATTGATTCATTTACAGCAATAAAAATAGATGAATCATCGCTTATGCCCGTACGTATCAAATGACAATGAGCAAGGCATCGCTCAAGAAAATTAATTAAAAAGTTGACCTTTCATTACTATATGAAGAACGTTATTATGCTGTTGAAATTCGATAATTGTATAAATGAAGCTAGCCTATGTTTGATAGATCAGTAGAAACAAAAAAAAATGGAAGCCTTAGGAAACAAGCTAAATTACCTGAAGGGAAACTACCTGAAGGCAAAGTTAATTCAAACTTAGATTTACAGACATTTTTACCTTATAGAATGTATTGTTTAGCCATGCAAATGTCTCATGCTGGTAATGACTTACCTGAATTATTGAATGATACTGGCATCATTATTGGTGAGAGGGAATGGCGTGTTATTTCAATTTTAGGAGCATATGGCGGGTTAACTAATGGTAATGTTGCTAACGCACTGAAAACCGATGCAGCCACAGTTTCTCGTGCAGTGAAGGTCTTAAAAAAATTACTTTTAATCGATACACTAAATTCAAAAAAAGATAGACGTAAAGTGTTAATTTACCTGACAGAATCTGGCGCTAAACTTTACGATAAAGTAACCCCTATGCGAATTGAAACCGGACAAATGATCGACAGCTGTTTCACCCACGAAGAATTATCAACTTTACACCATCTATTGAATAAGCTTGATCGTCATTTGCAACATATGGAAAATGAATTCGAAGATGAATGGGAGTAATGAAAAATATTGTATTCACTGACATTAGAATTCATCTCTCTTTTTACCACCCTTCATTACAATTTCGCTAAATATAAAACTTATACTAGGGTATACCTGTATAGAACTCACATTACTTCTATCTAACGAATACTGTAATGACTGCCTGTTATATCATTCAACCCCGCTCTATATAATATTTATACTCGTGATATTTCAAAATATGCTTTTCAGTGGGAATTTAAAGCACTTTAAAACCACCCGTAGGGAACTACAGAGCAATCCCACTTCGTTGTTGCACCAATTCGTAAGGGAATGCCATGACTTCATTGATGCGCCTAAAAGTGAAATCGCTCTGTAGTTCTGAAAGTATATTTTGAAGTAACACGAGTATAGACTAGTGAAATTCTATTTATTCCAACTATTTTTCAATTGGTTAACAACCAAGACAATCAAACTTATACACTCCTCCTATATCAAACCAATCAATATATGTGTAAATGAAATATATGTGTAAATGAAATATAACGATACACTTATTGACAATATACTTTATAAACGTATCATATTGTTATTATCCCGTTTTGGAGCATTATCAATGCAAGTCATAGACAAAAATGCAAACAAATCTTATGAGCAAGAACTAGCAAACTTTGAACAAAAGATTGCTGACGAGCAAAAAATAGAACCTAGTGATTGGATGCCAGAAGCCTATCGAAAAAATGTCATTAGACAAATGTCACAACATGCCCATTCAGAAATCATTGGTATGCAACCTGAAGGCAACTGGCTAACTCGTGCACCGAGCCTTCGCCGCAAAGCGATATTACTTTCTAAAGTACAAGATGAAGCGGGTCATGGCCTTTATCTTTACAGTGCCACTGAAACATTAGGTATAAATCGTTCAGAAATGATTGCCGCGCTACAGTCTGGCGAAGCGAAATATGCGCAAATATTTAACTACCCGACCTTAACATGGGCCGATGTTGGTGCCATTGGTTGGTTGGTAGATGGCGCTGCGATTGTTAACCAAATTTCATTACAGCGTACTTCTTATGGCCCGTATGCACGTTCCATGGTGCGCATTTGTAAAGAAGAAAGCTTCCATCAACGCCAAGGTTATGAAGCACTCTATGCGATGGCTCATGGCACACCAGTACAAAAGCAAATGGCACAAGATGCTCTGAACCGCATATGGTGGCCATCACTCATGATGTTTGGTCCACATGATGCCGATTCAGCCCATTCTAGCCAATCGATGGCATGGAAAATCAAACGTATATCCAATGATGAATTAAGACAAAGTTTTATTGATCAATCGGTACCGCAAATTGAAGTGCTTGGTTTAGAGATGCCTGATCCAGAAATTAAATGGAATGAAGAACGCGGTCATTACGATTCGGGTGAAATAAACTGGCAAGAATTTAAAGAAGTAGTTAACGGCGCAGGGCCTTGTAACTACCAGCGCATTAAGCATCATAAAAACGCACACCAAGAAGGTGAGTGGGTACGTGAAGCCGTAAGATCGTATAAAGAAAAACGGGCAAAAAAACAAAATGAAACAGCCGCTTAAGCTTTAGCCAGTTATTCATCTTTAATGAAGAGAATCAAATTATGAAACAAGAACAATTAGCCATTTATGAAGTTTTTATCCGCTCTAACCGTGGCTTAGATCACAAACATGTTGGCAGTTTGCATGCAGAAAGCCCAGAGCATGCCTTAATGTATGCCCGCGATTGTTATATTCGTCGCTCTGAAGGTGTCAGCATTTGGGTTGTTGAGTCGACTAATATCACCGCCTCTGAAGAAAGTGACATTGAAAACTTTGTTGATCCAATGGACGACAAGCCTTACCGCCATGCAACACATTATGTATTGCCAGATTCAATCAAAAATATGTAATGGAGACCGCTATGATTGATACATTTGTAATTCACGAACAAAAGCCACTTTATCGTTTTATTTTAGCGTTAGCTGACGATAGCTTAACCTTGAGTCATCGTTTAGCACAATGGTGTTCTAACGGCCCATATTTAGAAGAAGATATTGCCTTATCTAATGTCGCCTTAGATTACATTGGACGCGCGCGAATGTTTTATCAATATGCTGCAAAGCTTGAAGATAAAGGCCGAACCGAAGATGATTTAGCCTATTTACGTAATGAACGTGAATTTACTAACTTATTAATTCATGAATTACCTAAAGGTGATTTTGCCTTTACTATGGTTCGACAGTTTTTTGTTGATGTGTTTTACAATTTATATTTAGAAGAGTTGTTAAAATCAAGCGATGAAAACGTCGTGGCTATTGCCGCAAAATCGATTAAAGAAACACGATATCACTTAAAGCGTAGCAAACCTTGGATCCGTCAGTTAGCTGAAGGCACTGAAGAAAGTCGCCAACGTATTCTTAACGCATTAGAAGAGTTAAAAGATTTTGTTGGTGAATTATTTGAAATGCCAACATGGGAACAAGAGCTGTGTGATGCGGGAATTGCCCCTGACCGTAGTGCTTTACAACAGCCTTGGGATGATTATGTGCAAAAATTTTTAGCCATTTCAGACATTGACTACCATGACACGGTATTGCGTATTCGTGGCGGACGCGACGGAATTCATACCGAGCACTTAGGGCACATGTTATGCGATATGCAATTTTTGCAACGTAGCCACCCTAACATGCAATGGTAATAACCTTATGACAAGTGCATCGATAAAACCCAATGCTGAGCATATCATCCCGACACTTCATCCTGCATTTGCTAAGCGCAGGTGTTTTCGAGCAGATTCAGTGTGCGGTGAGTTATGGGACATTCTTGATCAAGTATGCGACCCAGAGTTACCCGGTTTAACGCTGTGGGATCTGGGGGTATTGCAAGATGTACAAGTCAGTAATGATGCCAGCAACAATCAACAAATTACGGTTGTGATCACCCCAACCTATAGTGGTTGCCCTGCTGTTGATGCGATGAGTGAAGATGCGATAAAAGCCCTTAATAACGCTGGTTTCAACCAAGTTAAAGTAGCCGTAATACTGGCACCCGCTTGGTCAACTGACATGATATCGCCTAACGGAAAAAAACAGTTGCGAGCGTTAAGCATTGCACCACCGAATGAACATGACAACGTTGACTGCCCCGTTTGTGGTAGCGGTGAAACAGAAGTATTAAGCCAATTTGGTTCGACTGCTTGTAAAGCCATGTATCGTTGTCTGTCGTGTTCAGAAGTGTTTGATTATTTTAAGAATCTTTAATTAAAGAGAATGATATGAGTACTGAATTTCATCTATTAACCATTTCAGCTGTCGAGCGACTTACTAAAGATGCAGTTGCCTTAAGCTTTGATGTACCCAAAGCATTAAAAGAAAGTTTTACTTATCACCAAGGTCAGCATTTAACCTTAAAAGCCGACATTAACGGTGAAGATGTTCGTCGTTCATATTCTATTTGTAACTCGGTAACCGAGCAGCGTTTACAAGTGGGGATTAAACGCATAGAGGACGGATTATTCTCTAACTTTGCCAATGATGAATTAGCAGTAGGTATGACGATGGAAGTTATGCCGCCACAAGGCCATTTTTACACTGAATTGTCTGATAGCAATGAAAATCACTATTTATTTGTCGCGGTTGGTAGTGGTATCACTCCGATTTTATCGCATATTCGTTCAATTTTAGCGATAGAGCCTAAATCGAAAGTAACACTCATTTATGGTAATAAATCAACGCCACTCATGATGTTTCGAGAAAATATATCTTTCATTAAAAACGAAAATATCGACCGTTTTGAATGGGTTAATTTATTTACTCGTGAAGAACATGAAGCCGAATTATTTAATGGTCGTATTAGCGCGCAAAAACTAATCGACTTAGATCAAGCGCGTATTATTGAGCTAAAAGCATTCAGTGATGTTTTCCTTTGTGGTCCTGAAGAAATGATCAACGAAGTTGAAACCGCACTTAAATTCTGGGGATTTGGCGAAGACCACATTCACTATGAATTATTCTTTTCTGGCTCAGCAGCTAAAGAAATGGCAGATAAACAAGCCGATCGTGTTGCACAATACGGTAAAAAAATCAGTACTGTTTCCATTAAAGTTGCCGGCAGAAAAACCTTCCTTGAATTGGCTATGGGTGGTGACACTATATTAGATGCCGCCATGGAAAATGGTGCTGACTTGCCTTACTCTTGTAAAGGAGGGGTTTGTGCAACCTGTAAAGCGAAAGTAGTTAAAGGTAAAGTGGAAATGGATCTCAACCATTCGTTAACCGAAGAAGAAGTAGCCGAAGGAATGATCTTAACCTGTCAAGCTCACCCTATTTCTGATGATGTAGAAATCGATTTTGACATCTAAGCTTTCTAAACGCGTTTAAGGATAGTCAATAAGATAAGTACACGTATTATCTCCTGCCTATCCTTGCTATTAGCCAGTATCTTTTTATTTACAGTATTTTAGAGTCAAATTATAGAGAGTCGTTATGATCAGAGTCAGTATTATTTACCCACAAGCTAGTAACGGATCAGACCAGGCACATACCTTTGATTTGGATTATTACCATACTAAGCACTTACCTTTAGTTAATGAGTTATACCGTGAATTTGGTTTAAGTCATTGGCAAATAGACAAAGGTATAAGTTTATCTTCAAAGCAACCTGCAAGCTTTATTGCCGCGGGCTATTTATTTTTTGATTCAATTGACAGTGTTAAGCAAGCATTTAAAAACCAAGGCGCAGCAGTCATGGCTGATATTAAAAATTTTACTAATATTGAGCCACAAATTTCCTTTAGTGAAATCATCGCCTAAACCTAAAGCTTATAATTTTCGCTTAAAAATATCGCTTAAAATAAGCGCCATAACTCAACAGTAGAATAAATAAAATGACGACAGAATCAGCAATTACTCACGATGTTGTTAGCATAAAACAACAAGATAACCTTGGTATTATTACCATCAATTACGCACCTGTAAATGCTTTATCACAAGCGGTTCGACAGGGTTTAATCAACGCCATTGCACGTTTAGAAGCTGACCATGCGGTAAAAGCGATTATTATCCGTTGTGAAGGTAGAACTTTTATTGCCGGTGCTGATATTAAAGAATTTGGTCAACCGCCAACACAGCCTTACTTACCTGATGTTGTGAATCGCATTGAAGCATGTAACAAACCGGTGATCGCTTCATTATTTGGTACTTCTTTAGGTGGCGGCTTTGAAGTTGCATTAGCTTGTCATTACCGCGTTGCTTTATCTAAAGCTAAAGTTGGTATGCCAGAGGTGAATTTAGGACTTATCCCTGGTGCAGGTGGTACTCAACGACTTATGCGCGTTGTTGGCCCAGAACAAGCGCTAACGATGATCACTTCAGGTCAACATGTTAGTGTTTCTACGTTAACTCGTTCAGGTTTATTCGATGTCATTGTTGAAGGTAATGATACTCAAGAACTAGACGCACAAAGCATTATTTTTGCAGAGCAGCTCATTGATAATGATAACTTAGAGCCGCGCCGTATTGGCGAAATGTTAGTCAACAGTGATGGTTTTGATTGGCTTGCGGCAAAAGCAAATGTCATTAAAAGAGCACGTGGTAAAGAAGCGCCTGTTGCCGCGTTTGAGGTACTTGAGCAAACTCAATCGATGAATATAAGCGATGGTATGGCCGTTGAGCGTCAGCGATTTTTAGCCTTACGTGGTTCGCCACAATCAAAAGCATTAATTCATGCTTTTGGCGCAGAAAAGCAAACCTCAAAACCACTGAAGAAAATTAATGCTGACGCACAAAAAGTTAGCCTGGTTGGTATTATCGGTGGCGGTAATATGGGCTCTGGTATTGCTACGTCATTTTTAGCCGCCAACTTTACCGTGCAGTTAATCGAGCAATCAAGTGAAGCCCTTGAAGCGGGTTTAGGCCGTATCAAAGCAAATTTTGTCAGTAACGTTAAACGCGGCAGAATGGGCCAACAAGTAGCCGATACTTGTTTAGCTAACCTCAGTGGCAGTGTTGATTACCAATCATTAAGCGAATGTGATTTAGTGCTTGAAGCGGTGTTTGAAGACATCAATGTTAAAAAAGAATTATTCAAAAAGCTGACCAGCGTTTGTCGTCCAGATACGGTATTTGCAACCAACACCTCTTATTTAGATATTAATGAAATTGCTGCGTCTATTTCAAGACCCGAACAATTAGTCGGCATGCACTTTTTTAGCCCCGCTAATATCATGAAATTATTAGAAATTGTTAAAGCTGAGCATACCAGTGAGCAAGTTATTGCCACGGCAATGCAAGTAGGTAAACAATTGAAGAAAATTTCGGTCTTAGTCGGTGTTTGTTTTGGTTTTGCTGGTAATCGCATGTATACCCGTTATGGCCGTGAAGTGCAGCAAATGTTGCTTGAAGGCGCCGATGTAGCACAAATTGATAACGCAATGACATCATGGGGTATGGCAATGGGACCATTGGCTGTACAAGATTTATCTGGTATTGATATTGGTCATAATGCCCGTAGTGCACAACCTTTCCCAGCACATGATAAAGGTTATTTTAGAGCGGCAGCGACCTTGGTTGAAGCAAAGCGCTTAGGTAGAAAAACCCAAGCAGGTTTTTATCAATATGACGAAAACGGTAAAAAGCACGCGGCTCCTGAAGTTGCAGAGCTTTTGCAACAAACGGCGCAAAAACTTGCTATTAACCAACGCGAATTTAGTGATGAAGAAATCGTACAACGAGCATTATTTGCGTTGATCAGTGAAGGTCTTTCACTGTTTAAAGAAGGCATTGTACAACAGCTATCCGATATTGACGCAATTTGGTTGCACGGTTATGGTTTTCCGCGCTATAAAGGCGGACCGATGTTTCAAGCAAAGCAATTAGGTAAAACCGCTGTTGCAGAGCAGCTTGCACAATTAAGAGCACAATTTGGTCAACAAATCTGGCCAGATGTAGATCTTACGTTATTAGATTAATAAAAACCTAGAATCCAGCTAATAGACTTAGCTGGATTCTAAGTTATCAAGAGAAATTAAGGAACTTCGATGCCAATTTATGCAATTGATGATTTTATTCCGGTTATTCACCCAACAAGTTTTGTCCACCCGAGTGCTGAAATTATTGGTGATGTGATCATTGAGGCCAATTGTTACATCGGACCAAATGCGGTATTACGTGCTGACTTTGGCCGAATTTACGTCGATAAAAACAGTAATGTGCAAGATTGCTGCGTATTACACAGCTTCCCAGGTAAAGATTGCCATCTTGAGCCGTTTAGCCATATTGGTCATAGTGCCGTATTACATGGTTGTCGTATCGGTGAAAATTCATTAGTGGGCATGAACTCCGTCATAATGGATGATGCCATTATTGGCGCAGAATCGTTTATTGCCGCCAGTGCTTTTGTTAAAGCAAAATTTAGCTGCGAGCCACGCAGTTTAGTGGTCGGCACTCCAGCAAAAGTACTTAAACAACTAACCGAGCAAGAAGTTGACTGGAAAAGTAAGGGCACGGCTGAATATACTCAGTTGGCGCAACGCTGTATTAGTAGCTTACGTGAAGTATCGCCCCTTGCGCAGGTGCAAGAAAACCGCCCGCGTTTTCAACAGTCTACACATAAACCAAAAGTCTAGCGCTAAAGCAATTTTATACGAGCTCTTCAGACCATGAGTAAAGCAAGGCATTAATCAGCAAAACGCGTCTGAAAATTGCTACTTGCAGCGGGCACTTGCCCTTGCTCATTTTTCATGTTTTGCTGTATATATGCCAGTGAATCCCTCGATAACAGTTTATAACTTTTATTCACGAGAGCATGTACTTCATGTCCTACCCAACTTTCCGGTAACATTTCACTCGGGAAATCAGGATCGCGTAACAATATACGACGAAAGTCATGAATCATTGTAGAACGTAGTAAAAAGCATACCGATAAGTCTGGAAGCTTTGCGGTAATGCTTTGGTATATTGGCTGATAAAAATCTAAAAATTCTTGGTAATAGCTTTCAAGATCAGACAATTTCCATCGACTTTTAACTAATGCTTTTATGACTGCATACGAGTTTTCATCATCAGTCTTCGCATTAAGGATAACGACATCGTTAACTAAATCCTGCTCTTTGATTAATTCATCCAATGAAGTGCGCTCTGAGGATGGGTGAGTATATAAAGCACTAGATAGAGTATTAAAACCTAACCAAAATAAACTTTTACGAAACTCTTCTTTTTTATTTTCAGGCACAGACACAGGTAATACTAATGTCCAAGTATGATCCCATGTCGATAGACCTTGGGCATAAATTCTTCTCGCTGCTTTTTCATAATGTCCGGTGGCAAAATCTGTATAAGCATAATAACTGCATCGCCCTACTTTCTTTACTTGTAACCAGTTACTTTGTACTAAGCGATAAACAGAAGTACGCACTTGACGTTCATTAAAACCAAATGGCTCAAGTGATTGAATTAAACTTGATAGCCAAATCCAGTGACCATGTTGCGACACTGTATCTCCAAAAACAGTCACTACCATAGAAGTACAACTGATTTTAGAATTTTTAATATGTTGTTTAATCAGGTCGATATTCATTCACCTATAAAGGACTTTTTTATTCATTAATGTACACATAATTGTAACGAAAATCGTTTTAAAGAGGAACTCATTCTTGTGGTAATCCCTCGTAAATCAAGTAATTCATCACTTAATTAACATTAACAAAACAATATTTATATAAGCACTTAAGTTGTGTATAACGGACCAAAAAAAAGCAGTAATCACTTCAAATTACTGCTTTAAAATTATCACTAAATTTATTTATACCCGTTCAATGATAATCGCAATACCTTGACCAACTCCGATACACATAGTACATAAAGCATAACGACCCTTGGTCCGATGAAGTTGATACATGGCAGTCGTCACTAAGCGTGCACCACTAGCACCTAAAGGATGACCTAGGGCAATAGCACCACCATTGGGGTTAACATGGGCTTCGTTGTCTTTAAGACCTAATTCACGTAGTACCGCTAATCCTTGGGCAGCAAATGCTTCGTTTAATTCGATAACATCCATTTGCGCTAACGTTAAGCCTGCCTTGTCGAGAACTTTTCTGGTTGCCGATACTGGGCCGTAACCCATAATTCTTGGTGCTAATCCAGATGAAGCCATAGCAACAATACGTGCTTTAGGGGTTAAACCATGTTTTTTAATGCCTGCTGCCGAAGCTAATAACAAAGCACAAGCACCATCATTTACCCCAGACGCATTGCCTGCGGTAACACTACCACCGTCACGAAATGGTGTCGATAATTTAGCTAATGTCTCAATAGGACTAAGCCTTAAGTGCTCATCGTGCTCAAAAACCACATCATCTTTTTTGCGTTGCGGAATAATAACAGGGACAATTTCTTGTGCAAAAATACCCTCTGCTTGTGCTTTAGCAGCGCGTTGCTGACTTTCAAAAGCAAAAGCATCTTGCGAGGCACGGTCAATATTAAATTGTTCGGCCACGTTTTCAGCAGTTTCAGGCATAGAATCAACGCCGTATTGCTTTTCCATCAACTTATTAACAAAGCGCCAACCGAGTGTGGTGTCGTACATCGCCGCTTGCCGACTGTAAGCACTGTCAGCTTTGCCCATTACAAATGGCGCACGTGACATCGACTCGACGCCACCCGCGATAATTAAATCGGCTTCACCACTTTTAATCGCACGAGCCCCCGTACCAACGGCATCAAGACCTGAACCACAAAGACGGTTAAGAGTAATACCCGGCACTTCAATCGGCAAACCGGCCAAAAGTGCACTCATACGTGCAACGTTTCGGTTATCTTCACCTGCTTGGTTAGCACAGCCGTAATAAACATCATCTACAGCAGTCCAATCGACAGCCGGATTACGCTCCATCAGGGCGCGCATTGGTATTGCGCCTAAATCATCAGCTCTAACGCTAGCTAATGAACCGCCATAGCGACCAAAAGGTGTTCTGATCGCGTCACAAATAAATGCATCTGTCATGTTAATTCCTTACTTCTTAAGCTTTACTGCTTAAATATAGATACTTATACCAATTCCAATAAGTTTCTTCCCACTCAGCGAGAGTTAAAAGGCTTAGAGGCAAGGCATTGATTGTAGATAATGGTTATTCCCTTATCAAAATCAATAACGCAGCATGTAAGCCTTTTAAACTCGCCCTTCGGGAGCTTTCCAGCGATTCGATAACCGCACAAAATTTCTTTAATATAGAGTGACTATGGACAAAAAATTCTATTTGTTCTCAAACCGCTGGCAAGCTCTGAGTGGGAACTAACTTAATGGACTTGGTATTAGCTATCGGATTACTCACCTTTAAAACTAGGTGTACGTTTTTCCATAAAGGCACTTACACCTTCTTGATAATCAGCCGTTTGACCTAAGGTACGCATTGCTTCTTTTTCAAGTTCTAATTGCAGATGCAATGGATTAGAAAAAGAGTCGTTAAGTAATTTTTTTATCATCGCTAAGCCTTTAGTTGGCTGCGTCGCAAGATGTTCTGCCATGGTTAATGTTTCAGTCATTAATGCTTCATCATCAACACATTGCCAGATCATGCCCCAGTTCATTGCTTGCTCGGCTGATAATTTATCACCGAGTAAGGCCAAACCTTTAGCACGCGGTAAACCTAATGCGCGCGGTAAATTAAAAGTACCACCTGAGTCAGGGACTAAACCGATTTTGCAAAATACTTGCACGAACTTAGCACTACGGGCGGCAATAACAATATCACAGGCTAAGGCGATGCTTGCACCAGCTCCTGCTGCTACACCATTAACCGCACAAATCACCGGTTTTTCGAGTGTCATGATGCTACGAATGAGTGGGTTGTAATTTTTCTCAACCGACTCGCCTAAATCAGGCGCTTCGTCCGTTACTGCGACGGAACGATCACTTAAGTCTTGTCCGGCACAAAAGCCACGACCTGCGGCAGTGATCACCAAACAACGCACCTCTTTATTGATGCGCACATCTTTCATCGCTTGACGCACTTCTTCATGCATTAAAGTATTAAAGCTATTTAAGGTACTTGGGCGATTAAAGGTAAGCGTAGCTACACCTTTATTGACTTGATAGATAATGGTTTCAAATGTCATGTTAAAATCTCTTTTAGTTTACCCTAGATTCAGCAGTTGAAATCGTGAAAAGAGCGGTGACCAATGGTGTGCATAGCGTAGCTAAAAAATTTGGTATCACCTTATTGGTGATGAAAATTTCTTTTGCATAGCTAGGTGCATCAGTGGGTGCCGCTATTTTTCGTGTTTCTACTGCTGATTCTAGGTTTAAGCTTCTTTTCTTTCAACTAAGGTCATGATGTCGTAAATTGCCACGATATCTTCATGTTGGTTTGTTACTTGTACATCCCAAACCACGACACCCGTTGTAAACTTGTCATCAGGACGTTTATCTTTCTTGATTTTTTTCTTAGCGGTAATCTTAACTTGAATGGTATCACCAATCGCTACAGGCTCGATAAAACGTAAGTTTTCTAAACCATAGTTGGCGATAACTGGCCCCGGCGCTGGATCAACAAACATACCCGCAGCGGCTGAAATAATAAAGTAGCCATGAGCAACGCGCTGACCAAAGAATGAATCTTTTGCAGCCATTTCATCAAAATGGGCATAAAAATGATCGCCAGATAAACAACCAAAATTAACAATGTCAGCTTCGGTTACGGTTCTACGATGAGTCGTTAAACTTTCACCCACTTTTAATTCTTCAAAGTACATGCGAAAAGGATGTTTGTCGCTACTCGTTGTTTTAGCGCCAGCGACGTATTCTCGGCAAATGGCCATTAACGTTGTTGGTGAACCTTGAATAGCGGTACGTTGCATATAATGTTTAATCGCTCGTGAACCACCAAGTTCTTCACCGCCACCCGCACGACCCGGACCACCGTGAACGAGTGAAGGTAATGGAGAACCATGACCGGTAGATTCTTTCGCACAATCGCGGTTTAGTATTAGCATACGACCATGATACGTAGCTGCACCCATCACTATTTTCGCCGCTTCGCTGTCATCATAAGTAACAATAGAGCCAACTAAACTGCCTCTACCTAAGTGAGAAATCTTGATTGCTTCATCAATAGAGTTATACGGCATAATTGTACTAACTGGGCCAAACGCTTCAATGCTGTGTGGTGCATCAGTTGTTAATGGTTCGGCGCAATATAATAACGTTGGTGGGTAAAATGCGCTTTCGTCGACGTTGTCACCAATAAGTGTCATTTCGGCATTATTACCACCGTAAATTACTTCACAGTGTTCTGCTAATTGGTCAACTGTGGCACGAATGTCACGGCGTTGTGAGCTACCCACTAATGGTCCCATACGCACGCCTTCAGCTGTTGGGTCACCTAAAGTTATTTTGTCTAAACGCGCTTTTAATGCGTTACTTACCGCTTCTACCTTATTAGCAGGTACTATGATACGACGAATAGCGGTACATTTTTGACCGGCTTTGACCGTCATTTCTCTGCTAACTTCTTTTATGAACAAGTCAAACTCAGGGTCTTCAACGTCAACAGTTTCCCCTAAAATTGAACAATTTAATGAATCAGCTTCCATGTTAAATGGAATGCTGTTGTCAATAATGTTCGGATGTGCACGTAGTTTTTTACCTGTACTTGCAGATCCCGTAAAGGTCACCACATCTTGTTCATTAAGTAAGTTAAGTAAATCGCCAACACCACCACAAATGAGTTGAATTGAACCTTCTGGCAATAAGCCGGAGTCTATAATATCTTCAACCATGGCTTGTGTTAAATAAGCGGACACGGTTGCAGGTTTAACAATGACGGGTACACCCGCAATTAAACTAGGTGCTATTTTTTCTAACATGCCCCAGCAAGGGAAATTAAAGGCATTAATATGCACTGAAACGCCAGGTTTTGAGGTAAGAATATGACGACCAATAAAGGTACCATTAGCTGAAAGAGGCTCGGGCGGACCTTCAACAATAAATTTTTCATTAGCAAATTCACGACGGGCAATACCTGAATAACTAAACATGGTGCCAAGACCACCTTCAATATCTACCCAGCCATCTAGTTTTGTAGCGCCTGTTTTTGATGAAATCTCATAGTAGCGATCTTTCTTAGACATTAAGTATTTGCCTAAGTTTTTCAGGGCAGTCGCTCTTTCATGGATGGTTAACTCACGTAACGCTGGACCACCGACATTTCGTGCATATTGCACCATTTTTTCAAAATCAATACCTTCACTGCTTACATTGCATATAACTTCGCCGTTTACTGCATCACGAACTTCTACACCTTGATTTTCACCTTCAAACCATGCACCACAATAATAACTTTTTGATTTCATATCTGTTCCCGTAATAAATATAGTAGATAAGAGTATTATTCTCTTAGTCTCAATAATTAGATGTATATATGATACACATATTTATAAATCGCATCAATAGTAGTATCATTAATTAAGCATCCGTATGTGTGAACATTTTACCTTTACTCAGTAAGGTGGGTAAGAACAAATGGAATTCGGTAAATTTAACAAAAATATTTGGCCGATAGTTATTTTTGTTTACTCTATAAATAACAATAAAAACCGAAGAGGAAGTACAAAGGAACAAAGGAACAAAGGTCAATTCGTCGACAAAACAGCTGAAGACGCTGATATCATTAAAGCTTCAGCAGGTCGTGAATTAGACAGTTTCATGGCTGAGATTACATCTCAAGATAGTTAAGGTAGGCAATTCGTCACGTATTGTGAAGCCATCAATGCAGATCCTTTTGAAGGTATTCGATTAATTCATATAGCTTCTTCAGTGATGTCCTCTGGCTTTAATTGACAGATTTCATTCATCCTAGCCCCTATATAACGCCCAAGCATAATCAACCAATAACGAATGTCATCTTTGCCGTATTTGTTGGAAAATCGGAATAATTCAGCTAAGTGTTCGGCTGTATAAGCATTACGTTTACTGGCTGATGATGTTTTCTTCTCGATAACTTTTAAACCATCAAAGGGGTTATTGGTTATGTCAGCGTTATTAGCAATAACCCACCTAAAAAAAGCATTGAAGTATTTAAGGTAACGATTAAAGGTTTGAATGGTTTTATCTTTTAACAGTGACTGTTTTAATTCAATCGCTACTTCTTTAGTGATGTTTGATTTAGGTAATAATTTTAATGAGCTTTCAATACGGGTGTATTCTCTAGCACACCAGCTATGCCTATTCTCATTTAAATAAGCTTTTATCAGTACACCAAATTTAGGGAAGGAAGCAACCGCAGAAAACGATTGTGGCTTTGATGCTTTAGCGTCATAAGACACTTCTAGGTAGGTAGATTTATCTACCGTACCTCTCATCGTGCCGTATAGAACATCTATAAGTAAATTAAAGGCTTTTTTCTTACAACGTGTCTTTAATGACTTCCACGTGGATTGATTGCGATAGTAATAGATACCATTTCGACAATGTAAGTAAGGAATATTTGAAGCAAGCATGTAGCACTCCATGTAGCAAAACTGCTAAAAGGCGTGTAACTCATTGATTTAAGGGGATTGGGTGGCAACCCAAACAGCCACACCTCGGCACATGAGTCGTCTGCTGCGGTTGCTTCCTTCCGGATCTGGCCGAGTTCACAGAGTATCATTGCGAGGGGACCGAAAGGGTCACCATAGATAGTTGTAGCTCTCACTGCAACGGCGCGAATTATCGCTAAAGATTTGGCTTGATGCAAGCGCTAGTTTTATAAATAAAATCGTTCGCTTGTTTTTTGAACAAACAAGCGAGTATATACTTAGATTTATCTACTATTTACGAACGTTGACGCGCCAACCGCTCATTTATCTCAAGTAAAACGGATTTGATGACAAGTAAGTTTTCTTTTCCTAAACGTAATAAGAGTTTGTCGGCATCATCTAACGCTTCTATTTCGGCATCTTTATAACGAAACATGACACTTGGGCGCACTAAATCTAATGTTTCTTTTGGTATTTCCATATCTAGCACTTTAGTAATTGCATCATGCAATACGTCAGTAAAGTTATCATCTGGGTAGCCAAGCTCTGCATATGCTTGATCTATCAGAGGTTTCATCTCGAAATACCATTGAACCAGTGTTTCACTGTCAAATGATCTTAGTAAATCAACATAAAGGGTAAACCGGCGTGTTGCCGATTCATCCCATTTCCAATCACTTGTTGCGCCATTTTTAATTTCATTAGCTAAAAATTTAGTATTAGGCTTGATAAGAGGACTATGTTCGTAAGCTAAATTACCTTGTGCAAAATTATCAGTAAAGACGACAAAACGACGGATCATATCTTTATTAATCACGAGTTTTAAAAGCTCTTTACGCCAAGTAAATGTTGGTAACTTTTCTTGTATCCAAGCATCACTTTCATCTAAATTTGGCAAGACAGGTTCTGGTACCACTTCAACAATAGGTTCAGGCTCAACGGCAGGAGCTATAATTTCGGGTTCTATAATTTCAGGCTCTGGCTCTGGTTTAACTTCAGCCTTAACAATAGGGGGTGGAGCTACTGCAACTATGACTTCTTTTTCCGTAGATGAAACATATAACCAAACTAAAGCAGCTAGCACTATAGCAATAATAACGGCAATTATGCCCCATGAGGTTTGTTTGCCTGTTTGCGTTTGATCTTCCATAGTTACCTATTATTCAATTTGTCTAAAGAAAGGAATGATGAGAATCCATTGCAACTCGTTTTCATGTCAGTTGCAAGGAAAACACATGGTCAACGTAATATTTATGCTAAATTTTATTTCTCTATTTTAACTTATAATAACTAAACGATTATAATACGGCATCTTCTTGATTTTCAGGCATTGCTTTTATAAACGCAGGTATCTTGTTACAACGTTCAACAATGCCATTAATAAGAGGAAATGCTGACATATCCACCTTAAATCGATTTGCATTATAAACTTGTGGTACAAGGCACAAGTCAGCAATTGTTATTTGGTCACCGTAACAAAATTCTCCTGATACTTTTTTAAGTTTCTCTTCTAAGGCAGTAAAACCAATCCCCATCCAATGATGACTCCAAGCTGATTTATCTAATTCATTAACCCCTAGTGTTTTCACTAAATATTGTTGAACTCGTAAATTATTTACCGGATGAATTTCACAAGCTATATCTAAAGCAATCGCTTGAACTTGCGCTTTATCGTAAATATTTTCTGGATAAAGAGGTAATTGCGAGTTTTGATTGTCTAAATAATCAAGTATAGCCATACTTTGATTTAACACCAGCTCGCCATCATCTGTTTCATCAATCAAAGTGGGCACTAAATGATTTGGATTCAGTGCTATATATTCTTCTTTGTGTTGTTCGCCACCATTTTTAACTAAATGTACTGACACATATTCACAGTCAATGTTTTTCAAATGCAAAGCGATTCTCACGCGATAAGCTGCGGATGAACGCCAATAGCCAAAAAGTTTCATGTTATATCTCTATTCGTTTTATGGTTGAATGTTCTATATTTTTACGGTTTTTTTGTTAATGTCATATTCACGTAATTTATTCGCAATAGCCGTATGACTTAAACCTAATTTTTTAGCTAATTGTCGAGTACTTGGATAAGCCGGATATAGTTTTCTCAGTAAGTCTGCTTCAAAGCCTTTAACTGCAGCGTCTAATGTTCCTTCAAACTCTTGTTCTAAATAACCGTGTTCACGCGTATATGCTGGTAGCTGCAAATGAGACGTCATTACAATACTACCTTCCATTAACGATACCGCACGAATTAATACGTTTTCAAGTTGGCGTACATTGCCAGGCCAAGGATAATGTTCAATAAAATCACGGCAATCATCTGACATAGTGACAATAGTTTTACCAATACGTTGGCCGAACTTCACGATAAAAAATTCTGCAAGTGGAATGATGTCAGAACGTCTCTCTCGTAGTGAAGGTATATTAAGGCCAAGAACATTGAGTCGGTAGTATAAATCTTCTCTAAAGTCACCTGTCGAGACCATATTCAACAAATCACAATTAGTTGAACTGATGATCCTCACATTAACTTTTATCTCTTCTTCGTCATTAACTCGTCGGAAAATACCATCTTGAATTACACGCAGAACTTTAGTTTGTAATTTTGGCGACATTTCTCCAACTTCATCAAGAAATATAGTCCCCCCATCTGCAGATTCAAATATTCCGCGCTTAGCTTTAATATCGCCTTGCGAGCCAGCACCAAAAAGCTCTGTTTCGGCTGCGTCATCAGGTAATGCTGCACAACTTAACGTCATAAAAGGTTTGTTGCATCTGTCACTCGCGGCATGGCAAGCGTGAGCTAAAAGCTCTTTACCAGTACCGGTTTCACCGATTATGAGCATTGAAGAGTCAAGCAAGGCCATACGTTTTGCTTCACGAATAACCTTACGCATAGAACCACTACTTGCTTGTATACCTGCAAAATTATTTTCATTAGCTTGTTTAAAAGCACTTATTTGCTGACCTAACCGCACTTCTGATTTTAAAATTAATACCGCACCGGCTAACACAGGTACATCACTTTGGTCAGTTACATGAATAGGCATAATATCAGCAACAAAATCATCATCTTGGAATTTCAAACGACGGGTTTGAGCAAGTACTTCATCAGCATCTAACCAACGGCTAAAGTTAAAACCTTTTATCCAATTGCTCACATTGTCGCCGACAATTTCATGTTCTTTACAGCCCATGATGCCTGCAGCCACCGTATTAATAATACGGATATCACCTTTTGAATCTATAGATATAAAAGGATCAGGAAAAGTTTTTATTAATGTTGAGAGTTCGTTGCGTTCACGTTCAGATGGCATAAAAGGGGTTGTTTTAACATCGTTTACACCTTCAATTAGACGTAAACGTGGCATAAACGTTTGTAATTCACTGAATTCTAAATCAGGAATATTGATGAATATTTCACCGGGCTGCTTTAGTTCGATACCACGTAAGTTGATCTTATGTTCAACAAATATTTCTAATACTTCTTGAGCAATACCTACTCGATCACAACAAACAATTTCTAAACGCATTCATCTTACCTCAATAGCCTAGTTTTCCTGTTTACTATTGTAAACTAATTTGTACAACAAAAAAAAGCCCCCTAGGTAGGAGGCTGTTATTATCAATGTAAGTAAATATTACAAAAGCTTATCGGTTTTTGCTGCGCAAATAAAATCATTACGGTGCAGCCCTTTAATAGCGTGTGTCCACCAAGTAATTTTAACTTTACCCCACTCTAATAAAATAGCAGGATGATGAAATTCTTCTTCGGCTAATTCAGAGACTTTATTTGCAAATGCCCATGATAGTTTGTAGTTTTTAAACTTATATTCGCGTTCAAGCATCATCACGCCATCACGGACCTCTGGGATCCAATCAGGTATTTGTGACAATAATGTTGGTAATTCTTCATCACTAACTTGTGGCGCGCCAACTTTGCATGCTTCACATTTTTGTACCGATAATTGCTCAGTCACCACTTTTTCCTTAATTTGCTTTTTTGATTTCTTTGGCTGGAAATTGTGCTGGATGCAAACCTAACGCTTTGGCTTGCTCAACCAACGCCATAATTTCGGATACTTCATGTTTTCTTAAGTTATCTAAATCACTCACTTTATTTAACATATAATAAATGGGTTGCATAACATCAATTCGATAAGATGTTCTTAATTCGTCAAGTATTTCAAGCTTTTCACGTTCACTAATAACAACCATTATCTGATTAGCAGTTTTTTGACTTGGCTGAGTATTTTCTTTCTAACATGAGCAATTTTTGGTGTGTTTTCTTCAAAAGGAATGGGACGACAAAGTTTTATTGTTTGAATACCTAAACGTGAAGTTAACATGCCAGCACCTAAACCTTGAGCCATACGTGCCGATAATTTGCCCAACAATTCTGCTCCTACAAGATCTGCACCTAGATCTATGACTAACTCACTTGCGCCAGCATAAGCCATGTTAACAAAAACTTGTTTGATTAATTTTATCCGACTCCAATAACCAATTTTCAACCCGTATAGTCCTGCAATTTTATCTATCATTCTCAAGTTTCGCCAAAACATCAGCATCATATCAACTAAAGCAATAGGGCTTAAAGCAACTAATACTACAGCTTCCGTAGAGAACTTTGCGACTTCGGCTAACGCTTTTTCATCCACTTTAGATAAAATTTCACGCGAATATAATTGCAGTAATTCTTCATCACTGTATTCATCTTTAGCAAATAGCGCCCAACTTTTTTCATGTTCAGACATTAAGTCGCAGGGTAAATTCGCAGAAATACTTGCACACAAAACTTTGACATCGACGTTACGATGTTCAGCTAACTCAGATGACAAGATATTTTTGGCTTTATTTTGTGTAACTTGTTGACGCTTAAATTGTCTTAAAGCTGAAAATTCTCTTATTGCTGTAGAGCCTACAATGGCTGATAACCCGAACAATAAAACGCCATACATTGAGGCTAATATAGGAGATTGAGCAAATCCCTGTTGAAAAAAAGTAAAGGTTTCTACCGCAACTACCCCTGTAAAAACAAGACCTACACTTCGCCATAACCATCGAGGTTTAGATTTTTCTTCAATATACTCACTGTGTTCAGTTAATGATAAGTCTTCTTCTTTTTGCCAATCATCATTTTCAACAACGACTTGCTGGTCAATTGAAGGCAAGTTACTTTTTTTTGTTATTAATTCGTCATTCTCAAACAATATTTGTTGTTGATATTTTTCATCAAGTTCATTCATTTCATTTTATCTCCAAGCAAAAACTGCATCACTTGATCCATTCTCAGATGTGGTAAGCATTCATACTGACCTATGGGTTCAAAAGGGGAAAAGCGAATATACTTAAAAGTCTCTTTTTGCCAAAACTCCTTTTCTGGTAATTTACTTGGCACCGCGCCAGGGAAAACAGTAATAAGTTCACCATTTTCTGACCGTTTACCACGAAGCACCGGAATATCTTGCCCTTGATAACGGCTCTTCCCTGCTTGTGTAGTTTTAACTGATGCCAATGCCAACGTTTTCATTTTTATGACATCATAATTCAGCTGATGTTGTGTTTGATAGACTAATTGATCGAGTAAGCGTACTAAATTTTTGTGCTGCTCGGGAGTAACATGATCGGCTTTTGTAGCAGCAAACAATAATTTATCTATTTTTGGTGCGAATAATCGAGAAAATATATTACTTTGACCATAACTAAAGCTTTGCATGATCATGGTCATTGCCATTTTTAAATCAGCAAAACTTTCAGGTCCATTATTTAATGGTGTTAAACAATCTGCCAAGACAATTTGTCGATCAAAATTTACAAAATGTTCTTTATAAAAAGCTTTGACCACACGTTCTTTATATTCAATAAATCTGGCCCTTAACATACCAATAAAACAATCATCGCTCGCATTTTGATAAGCATTTTTATCAATATTTTCAAAATTTGTGAAAGGAAAAAATTGCAAAATAGGCGCGTCTTCCAGTTCACCCGGTAAAATGAAGCGTCCGGGTTGAATAACCGATAAACCAAGCTCGTGACGAAAGTGTAAGAGAAGTTCAGTATATTCTTTTGCTAGATCAGCCAATAATTGTTCATCAGTCGTTGCTAAAGGATCTATTTGATTAACTTTTTCAATGAAACTTTCAGCTGATTTAAATCTCGGCTGGGTATTAAGCAATTGTGTGGTTTGTTTCGACCACTGTTCAAACGTTTGACTTAACATCGGTAAATCAAGCAACCACTCACCTGGGTAATCGGTAATATCAAGATATAAAGTTGCTGTGTCGCTCGCATATTTTAAGAGCGACTCTTTTGGTTTATATCGAATAGCTAAGCGCATTTCACTAATACCATGTGTAGGCTCAGGCCATGTTGGCTCCGCTTGAGAAAAAGCAGTCATTGCTCGGTCATATTCAAAACGACCAATATGTAAATGTTTTTGAGGAACGCGTTTCGCGGCAATAAATCGGCCTTGATGAACAACATTGAAAAAACCAAGTTGTGAATTATTTCCTTCATTGACAAGTTGATTGACTAAAGAAGTTATAAAGGCCGTTTTTCCACTACGACTTAGACCAGTGACAGCTAAAGTAACGTGTTGGTCAAGCGTTCGATTTAATAAATCGTTCGCTTTTTGTTTTAATTTGTTGAGGTTTTTCTTATTTATGAATGCCATGAGTTCTCTTAAAGAGATATTTAATCCAAGACCAAAGCCTTAGTTACTATCAGTACCGTATGGTTACATTTAATCATAAAGATAAATCATTAGCTCAAAGATTCCTTAATAAATAACAAAAAAAAGCGGCTAATGCCGCTTTTTTTAATTGCTGATCACAACTTATTAATTTCTCGAGAAACAGTAAACTCTGGTGATGTAACATAACGTTCCATGACACGAACTTCTCTTTCTAACGATTTAAATTTATGCCTAATATCATGAAAGGCTTGTTTTGGAGGCTCTCCTGACTGCCAAATACGAGACTTTACTTTAATTGATTCAGACGAAAGTTCAGCTTCTCCATGGTTTGTTTGTGCTGCATACTGTGATTGCGACTTTTGGGATCTTTGATCCTTTTTATTTAATGCGCCTGGCTTTTTATCTAAAATAAACCAACCAGCAATATAAATAACAATAAACCAACCCATACCTAATAAGACACCTGAAACCACCAATATACGAACTAACCAAGTTTCCCAACCAAAGTAATCAGCTAAGCCTGCACAGACTCCAGCAATTTTTCCTTGGCTTGAGTTTCTGTATAATTCTCCACGGCGTTTTTGTGTCATACCTTATTTCTCCAATCTGGTGTTTCAGCATCTAAAATAGCTTCGAGTGTTTTAATTCTATCGGTCATTTTATCTGCTAATTCAGAAAGTTCTGATAATTGCGTATATTCTTCCTCACTAAACCCTTGATTTATCTGGCGCTTACTTCGGTAATGTAAAATCAACCAAATAGGGGCCACCAACAACATAAAAATGATGACTGGAACCATTATAAGTTCTTCCACAATACTTCTCCTTATCGTTATTCAATATCAACTGAGTTATTTAGCTTTCTTATCTGATTTCATTTTAGCTTTTAATTGCGCTAATTCATCATCAATATTTTCATCAGATTCTAAATCTGCGATTTCGTCAGCTAATGATTTACTGCCTAAATCAAGAGATTCAACCTGCGATTCAATATCATCTATTTTACGTTCATAGCTATCGAAGCGGTTAAGTGCGTCATTAACACGTCCACTATCAATATTCTTTTTTACTTTTAAACGAGAAGTAGCGGTTTGCTCTCTCATTATAATAGCTTTTTGTCGAGATTTGGCATCTGCTAATTTTTCTTGTAACTGAGAAATTTCACTTTGTAATTTAGTGATGTGGTCATCCACATGGCTCAGCTCGTCTACAAGTGATGCTGCATTTTCACCACATTTCTTCTTTTCAATTAAAGCTGCTCTTGCCAAATCGTCACGGCCTTTACTTAATGCCAATTCTGCTTTTTCTTGCCACAACTGCTCATCTTTTTCAAAACGCATGGCTTGACGTGCTAAATCTTTCTTATCTGCTAAGGTTTTAGCCGATGACGAACGTACTTCAACTAAAGTATCTTCCATTTCTTGAATGATCAGTCGTACCATTTTTGCAGGATCTTCTGCTTTATCTAACAGGCTGTTAATATTCGAATTAATAATATCTGTAAACCTAGAAAAAATACCCATAACAACTACCTCATTCATTTATTTTATTTAATTTTACTATTATCCTTTATTCATGTTCTACGCCAAGTTTTATTATTAACTTAACCTTATGTTTTAAAAGTAATTATTATTAATTAAAAAAACACTTCAAACCTGATGATTAATAAAATACACTATTTGTTAGTGAAATAAACCAATTATTAGGTCAAGCAATGTCTCGTTTTAACCAAAAAGACAATCTTCTTGGACAAGCAAACAGTTTTCTTGAAGTTTTAGAGCAAGTATCACAAATAGCTCCTTTGAGTAAACCTGTACTTATTATTGGAGAAAGAGGCACAGGTAAAGAACTCATTGCTGCTCGTCTACATTACTTATCTAAACGTTGGGATCAAAACTATTTAAAGCTCAATTGTGCTGCACTCAATGAAAACTTATTAGAAACAGAATTATTTGGCTACGATAGCGGCGCATTTACCGGAGCGAATAAGCGTCATGAAGGTCGCTTTGAGCGAGCTGATAATGGCACATTATTTCTTGATGAAATAGCGAATACCTCAGGTCTTATTCAAGAGAAATTATTGAGAGTGGTTGAATATGGAGAGTTTGAGCGTGTTGGCGGCTCGAAAACCATAAATACCAATGTTCGCTTAGTTGCTGCAACCAATGAAGATTTACCCACTTTGGCTGATGCCGGTGAGTTTAGAGCTGATTTATTAGACCGCCTCGCCTTTGACGTAATCACGCTTCCACCGCTTAGAGAGCGGATGGAAGACATACTTCTGCTAGCAGAAAGTTTTGCGATGGGTATGGCTCGTGAATTAGAGTTTGAACTTTTCAGCGGTTTTACCGAAAAAGCTAAACGTTCAATGCTTGATTATGATTGGCCAGGTAATGTTCGCGAATTAAAAAATGTTGTTGAACGAAGTGTTTACCGTTGTAACAATCCGCATTTACCCGTTCATGATCTCGTTATTGATCCTTTTGAATCACCATACCGCCCTACTCAACGTATTAAAACTCAAGACAGGCTTCCTGTTAAAATTCAAACGACTGGTGAAGATAATAAAGAAGAAAAACACCAAGAAATCATCCAACAACAAACGCCGATGAGTAAATCATTAGAATTTCCTCTCTCGTTAAAAGACCTATCTCAGGACTATGAGATTGATCTGATTCAATCAGCTTTAGAAAATTGTCAATATAATCAAAAGAAAACTGCCGATGCACTCAAATTAACCTATCATCAACTAAGAGGTTACTTGAAAAAATATAACTTATTAGAAAGTGCAGTAGACGAAAGGTAGTTTAGTTTATATGTCGATATTAGCTGTTGAACAACACTTGTTAAAAATAATATTATTACCCTTTTTATGTCTGATATCGGCATGTAATACTGATAATGATGAGTCGCTAAGTAATAATAGCATTGTGTATTGTTCTGAAGGTTCTCCTGAAAGTTTTAATCCTCAAATCGTAACTTCTGGTACAACAATTGATGCAACGTCTAACCAATTATATAACCGATTGATTTCATTCAGGGGTGATAAAAACACAATTGCACCTTCACTAGCTAAGTCTTGGCATACCACACGTGATGGCAAAATGATTACATTTTATTTGCGTAAAGACGTTGCCTTTCATACTACAAGTTATTTTACGCCAACCCGTTTTTTTAATGCTGATGATGTATTATTTAGCTTTAATCGGATATTAATACCTGAACATCCTTTTCATCAAGTTTCTGGTGGGAAATATCCTTTCTTTCAAAGTGTTAGTTTTTCTAATGTTGTTAAAAGCATCGAAAAAATTAATGATTATACTATCCGTTTTAAATTCAAATACGCTGATAGTTCGATATTGGCAAACATAGCCAGCGATTTTTCGGTGATTTTGTCAAAAGAATATGCTGATAGCCTTGTGAAAAAAAACATTAAGCGTGAAATTGATACTTTGCCTATTGGCACGGGTCCTTTTAAACTAAAAAAATACCGTCCAGGTGCTTATATTCGTTACGCTACACATCAACAATACTGGGATAAACCCAGTACGCTTGAGCAACTTATTTTTGATATAACCCCAAGTAACACAGGACGTTTAACCAAATTATTGGCTGGCGAATGTGATGTTATTGCTTTTCCAATTGCCCATGAAAAAATACAAAGTAAACCAGAATTAGAGCTTGAAGCTGTGACATCTTTTAATGTCGGATATCTTGGTTTTAACACGCTCAAGCCACCCTTTGATAATGTGAAAGTGCGTCAAGCCGTTGCATTAGCCGTTAATAAACAAGCGATCATTGATACGGTATACCAATCTAAAGCTGATATGGCACACAGTTTATTGCCCGCAACGTCTTGGGCGTACAATAAAAGTACGTTGCCTCAAACCTACGATATATCTAAGGCAAAAAAGTTAATGGCCGAAGCTGGGTTTCCTAATGGCTTTACCATGAATTTATGGGCTTTACCTGTACAACGAGCCTACAATCCAGATGCAGTTACTATGGCAAAGTTAATTCAAGCAGATTTAAAAAAGATTGGAATAAGTGTACTCATTGAAAGTTCCCTCGATATGGGCTCTTTTCTTGAACAGTTATCGAAAGGTGAGCATCAGAGTGTTTTATTAGGCTGGTCTGCAGATCATCCTGATCCCGATAATTTTTTCACTCCATTGCTGAGTTGTTCTTCAGCAAAAAGTGGTAACAACCGAACATTTTGGTGTAATGAAGATTTTGATGATTTGATACAACAGGCCCTACAAACAACGAATGTGACACAGCGAAAAGAATTTTATTCTCGAGCACTGACCCTTATTTCTCAGGAGGTGCCACTTATACCGATTGCTCATTCTAAAAGATTCCAAGCAAGAAACAATTCAGTGAAAGGAGAATTGTTATCTCCCTATGGTGGAATCGACTTTAGTAGGGTAAGTAAGAACTAATATGCTGACATTTACCTTACGTCGTCTCAATTTATTTATTTTTACTATTTTCTTACTGACTTTGCTGTCTTTTAGTTTAAGTTTCTTATTTCCTGGTGAGCAATTGATTAATATTTCTGGACAAATCAACGCTACTCCAGAACAACTCATTATTCTGGCTGAGCAATATCAAAGTCATAACAATATTTTTCAACAATATTTTACCTATGTAAATCACCTTTTTAGTGGCGATTTAGGTATTTCAATGGCGAGCCAATTATCCATTAGTTCTGAAATTATAAGTGTATTACCCGCAACCATTGAACTCACTTTAGTGGCGCTATTCATTGCGATGGTATTAGGTATTCCTATTGGATTTATCGCCGCAATTAACCATCGAAAAGCGACAGATAATATTATTTTAAGTATTTCAATGATCGGTTATTCGATTCCGGTTTTCTGGCTAGGTTTATTAGCCATTCTTATTTTTTCTATACAATTAGGTTGGTTGCCATCTGCAGGTCAAATCAGTTTACTTTTTGAAATTGAACAGGTTACCGGTATTCAGTTTATAGATATTTTATTAAGTGAAAGCCCTTATAAATGGCAAGCATTTAGGGATGCTAGCGCTCATATTTTTTTACCGGCCTGCGTCATTGCTTTAGCGCCAGCCACCATATTTGTTAGATTAGCACGCACCGCAATGATGGATGTCTTAGACAGCCAATATATACGTGCAGCCAAAGCAAAAGGCTTAAGCTTTAGTCAATTAATTTATCATCATGCGATAAGAAACGCCATGGTACATGTTATTCGTGATGTTGGTTTACAATTCGCCAACCTAGTCACTATTGCGATGGTCACTGAAGTCATATTTAGTTGGCCGGGTATTGGCCGCTGGTTGATTGAAAGTATTTTTCAGCGAGATCACACCGCAATTTTAGGTGGGCTTTTGGCACTTTCTAGTTTTATTTTTATTGTGCATATTATTACCGATTTTATATATGCAGCACTTAATCCGTTAGCAAGAGATAGTCGTCATGGCACGTGATAAAATATATTCAGAGGAAGAATTTCCATCTCCTTTATTACAGCTCTGGCATAATTTTAAGGAGACTCCTGTAGTGATGATTGGCTTTAGTTGTTTTGTTTTCCTAACAATTTTAGCCATATTTTCACCAATAATTACCCCTTATACTTCAGTTGAAAATAACTTAGATTTTTTATTGCTCCCACCAGCATGGCATCCCGAAGGAAACGTAAGTTTTTTATTAGGTACTGATAATTTAGGCCGTGACATGTTATCTCGTCTAATGCACGGAACTTCACTGACCTTTGGCTTGAGTTTTGTCGTTGTCATTATTTCTCTTGTTATTGGCATGATTATTGGTTCTTTAGCAGCGTTAACATCCGGTATAAAATCAAGTTTCCTCAATCATTTTCTTGATGTGATCTTATCGATTCCTTCTTTATTATTGGCAATTGTTATTGTTGCTATTTTAGGTCCAGGTTTAAGTAATACGTTATGGGCAATAATTATCGTACTTATTCCCCAGTTTGTGCATATCACACGTAATGCTGTTAAAGAAGAATTCAGTAAAGATTATGTACTAGCCTCTCGTTTAGATGGCGCTAACTCGTTTAGAATTTTAATTCATTCAGTATTTCCTAACATATTGGAAAAACTGATCAGCCAAGCCACCCTCGCTCAGTCATCGGCAATACTTGATATTGCAGCGTTAGGTTTTCTTGGTCTCGGGGCACAAATCCCCATGGCTGAATGGGGCGCTATGCTAAAAAACGGCATTGATTTATTCTATATTGCTCCTTGGACAGTTTACCTACCAGGTTTAGCTATCCTTTTTGCCGTGGTTGCAACCAATTTAGTTGGTGAAGGTATGAGACACGCACTTAAAATAAGCAGAGAAGCTTAATGAACCTTTTAGATATAAGAAATTTGTCTATTGTACTTAAGTCAGCGACGAACCCTATTTTAGCGGTTGACCGTGTCAGCTTAACCATGAAAGAAGGTGAGGTTCGTGGTTTAGTGGGCGAATCTGGTTCTGGAAAGTCATTATTGGCTCAAGCCATCATTGGCGTACTTGACGATAAATGGCAAGTAGATGCCGATAGGTTTCATTGGCGAGGAAATGACTTAATGCGCTTATCGTTAGATGAGCGAAAAGCTATTATCTCAAAAGATGTTGCTATGATATTTCAAGAGCCTATGGCATGTTTAGACCCAACGATGACAATAGGTGAGCAGCTTGCCGAGGCCGTTGATTGCGATCAATTAACGGGTTATTTTTGGCAAAAGCAACAACAGCGTAAAAAAAATGCAATTAGCTTATTACATAAGGTTGGTATTAAACAGCACGAAGTTTGTTTAAAAAAATATCCTCATCAACTTAATGAGGCTTTGTGTCAGCGGGTAATGATAGCTATGGCACTTGCAAAACGCCCGATCCTCTTAATTGCTGATGAACCCACAGCTTCGATGGAAAGTACCAATCAAGGACAAATTTTTCGCTTATTAGCCAGTTTGAATCAACTTAAAAACATGTCGATATTATTGATCAGCCATGATCTTGAAAACGTTACTCATTGGACAAATACTATAACAGTAATGTATAGCGGACAATTTGTTGAAGCGGGAACGACTAAACAGATATTTCAACAACCTTTCCATCCTTATACCAGAGCACTCGTTGATAGTAGCCCGAAAGCAAATATGAATTTGCCTGCTAAATCTCGCTTAATGGCGCTGCCCGGAAGTATCCCTATATTACAACATTTGCCAATCGGTTGCCGACTAGGACCAAGATGCCCGAGAGCTCAGCAAGCATGCGTAGTAGCTCCTAAAGTTTCAAATTCTCATGGTCACCAATATAGTTGTCACTTCTCGTTAAAGGGAAGTTATTAATATGACCGCACTTTTACAAGTTAACAATTTAAGTAAAACGTTTAAATTAAGCCGCAACTGGTTTAATCGAAAAACATTTACCGCATTAGACCCGATATCATTTGAAGTACAAGCTTACCAAACCTTAGCGATTGTTGGTGAGACAGGTTCAGGTAAATCAACTTTAGCAAAATTATTAGTAGGTGCAGAAATACCTACAACCGGCCATATAAAACTTAATGGCCAAACATTACAACCGGGTAACTTTAAGCAGCGATGTCAACATGTTCGCATGATATTTCAAGACTCTGGCACAACATTAAACCCAAGCTTAACCATAGGGCAGCTCCTCAATGAACCCTTAGTGCTAAATACTGACTTAACTGAAGAAGCCCGTCATTCATTAATACGTGAAACATTACAAAAGGTGGGGTTGCTCGCTGATCACATGAATTTTTATCCACACATGTTCTCAGGTGGACAGAAGCAACGTATTTCTTTAGCTAGAGCAATTATATTAGCACCACAAGTCATCATCTTAGATGAGGCTTTAGCGTCGTTAGATCCATCTTTACGTGCTCAGATGATTAATTTATTACTAGATTTACAAGAACAAATGGGACTTGCTTATATTTTAATATCTCATAATTTAGGTATCGTTCGACATTTTAGCGATGAAATAATGGTATTAAGTCAAGGGCAAGTTATGGAGATGGGTAAAACATCAGATATTCTAAATAAGCCAAAGCATAAATATACAAAAAAATTGATCATGAGCCAACGATTTCAACTTTCACACCGTTAAATGATTAACAAGCAACGTTTGTCTAGAACAATAAAGCCAGCATTATGCTGGCTTTATACTTTCAATACTTAATAAAACAGTATTATTTATTTGTCTGCGCGACCCATAAACTTCCGTTCTTCAGTATTCACTTTAATTTTATCACCTGTTGAAATATGCTCAGGTACTTGTACCGTTAAACCCGTAGATAAAATGGCTGGTTTAGTACGTGCTGTAGCCGAACCACCTTTAATTGATGGGTCTGTTTCGGTAATAACTAACTCAACACTTGGCGGTAAATCAATCCCAACCGCTGCGCCATCAACGAGAATAACCGACAACCCTTGTGTATCTTCACTGATAAATAAAATTTCATCGGCGATACTTTCTTTATTTAGGTTGTATGGCGTGTAATCTTCATTGTCCATAAACACATATTCATCACCATCAATGTATGAAAACATCGCTGGACGACGGCTTAAATCAGCAAAACTCAGCATGTCAGAGTCTTTAAAAGTCTCGTCAACCTTTCCGCCAGTTACCACATCGTACATACGCATGCGATATAAACTACCACCAGCACGACCTTGAGGAACTGAACGTTCGATATCTCTTACAATAAATACTTTACCGTTATGCTCTATAGCAGCATTTTTCTTTATATCACTGGCCTTTGGCATGGATATTAATTCCTAAAATTAAATGTGAGGGAAAAATAACACGAACTAACCATGATGAAAATGCTTAGTCCGCTAATTATAGCTATTTTCAATGATTTGAACCGTGATTTAAAGGCTTTTTAAAATATAATCCAAACCGCCTGTTATAGAAGCCACTTGTGCAAGGTTACAGTTTTCATTATCAGATTTAGGACTGTCTGGATAAACTTCAGTTGTGGTCATGTATTTAGCATCTGTTAAGCCCATACATAATCCTAAATCTCGAGCCGCATAATTGATAACACCAAGTTGTTCAAGCGGCACACCAATCAGTTTACCGCTATCATCTGCAGGGGCAATATGGGTAACTTTTTCAACTGCATCTATAATTGCTTTTTGAAAGTCAGCTGCCGGTGTCACGCTATTAGCGACTAAATAAAAACCATCAGGTATATCCCATGCTTTTTGATCTATTGCATCACGCGCAGCAAGCGCCGGTCGGAAAGTTGAATTGTCAGTATCTGTGGTTTCATGTAAATCAATATGCACAAAAATATCAACATCAAGCTCGGCAACACATTTCATAATTGCTGCAGATTCTTGTGCTGGGCTATTCTGATAAAAAGAGCGATTCGGATCTATCGCTTTGGCATTCCAGCGGTTAACTGTTTCGTAACCCCAAGGGCTAATGCATGGTGCGACTATAATATTGAAATGCTTTGCATATTCATTAGCTTTGGTTTCAACGAAACGTAATGCGCCTTGCACACCACTGGTTTCATAACCATGAACACCACCCGTAACCAGTACCGTTTTTTTATTCGAATCCCAATTTTTTGTTTTAATGACAAACAAAGGGTAACGAGTTTCATCAAATGAAAGTGCGCCATATTGCTGGACATCAAAATCAGCTTTTAGCGATATAATTTTTTCTACTACTTCGTCTTGATATGAACGCTTAATCGTTTGTGCTTCAAACCATTGGACATTTTCTTTTTCGGTCCATTTTTGACCCGGCATTCCGATAGGATAGTTTTCTTCTACGTTCATGTTGATTTTCTTCTGCTATCTATAAATTTAAGTGAAGTTTACACGCACAAAGGAGGAAGAGTTAGATCATTCTGATAAAATACGGTGAACTTGATAATAAAAAAGATAAAACGCCTAAACAAACTTCCCCCCTTTCTATTTATAAATTATTGATGGCAGTTTACCGTTAAGCTTGTTGCTGAATTTTGCACTTTTTTTGATGTTAGGCAAATATGATTAATTGATAAATTAATAGCGCTAGTAGTACGAAGTTCAAAAGTAGCCTAGTGTTATTTTTAAAACAATACATTAGCGCTCTGTAATTGTTTATTTAAGTAGTCTAGTTGTTTCTTAATTTTCAGAGCCTGTGGTTTAACACGTTGTACTTCTTTGACTATTTTATCTACAGGCCAACCAAGCGCCAACAACAATAATGCAATAACGGTTCCCGTTCTACCTGTGCCCCCTTTACAGTGTATGGCTACCACCCCTTTATTATTTAATTCATTTAAGATGACGAGTTTATGCTTTTCCCATTGGGATTCAAATACTTTACTGGGTGCTTCATCATCAATAATCGGCAATTGAAACCAGCTAAGTTGGTGGTTATGACAAAGTTCAGGTAAAGAGATTAGGTCATTACTGATCATTTCTTTATCAAACATTAAGGTAATTAACATGGATGTACCATTTTCCTTGAGCTGCTTTATTGATTCTTCAAGGCATACTGATTTAGTACCAGGGCAAGGTGTAAAGAGTAGCTTTGCGCCATTTTCCAACGTTAACATTTCAAAAGGATGTTTATTCATGTCGTTTCATTATTTTATAAAAGTTAAAAACAATCATTGTCAAATATATCAATGTTATTACGGATAATTCATTGATGAGTTTTGCTTCAATGTAAGTCATTTTTATTACGTTTGTTTTGTTGAAGAAAAAAGTTTAGCTATTACCACGACTCACTATTTCGACAAGATCAGCTGGCCAAACATTCCCGCATCTATCCAACCTCGATCGGGTGCTCCACCAATAGCAGATTCAGAACCAATAAAGTTTTCACGTAATTCACTACCATCGTTATCACAATAGGCCACCATGAGTCCCATCACTTTTCCTGCAAATAGTTCTACAGATTTGTTATCAGCGCTTGAATCTTTATACTCATCTGTATAAACGTCGATGCTTAGCTCCCAAATAATTGTATTGCCCTGTTGTTTCCAGTTACTTTCAACATGATGCGAATAATTCTGAGGCTGTTTATTGGTCCCTATATCAATCGCTTGATTGTCAAGAGACATATGGTAAGCGAACGCATTATGGTTATATTGATGGTCACCTCCAGAGAAGTCTTCATCTAAGAAAATTTCTAAGCAGTCATCATCCCAATATTGTGTTAATGGGTCGCGATGAGTATCAATTAAGATGTCATCAATTATTTCAGCCAATAAATATAATTTTGTTTGAGTCCAAACAACTTTGTATCGCCCTTGAAAGTCTTCTTTCGAAAATTCAGGGCCTAACCAACGTTGGTCGAGTTTCTGCCATTTGGCTGATTGCCATACACTCTCGTTGGCAACACCATCAACCTTTGGCGATTTTTCAGCATGTGGTGCATAATAATTGAGTCGATGTGGAGCGTGCTTATCAGCTGCATACGTGGGAAATATCAGTGCCATAGATAAAATCGAAACAATGTTTATTAGTTTAATACTTAACATTCCAGCTACCTTAAAAGATGATAATTGCTTGTTTTATTAAGCGAAAAATTCTGTGTTATGAATCATCTAATGAGGTGCTGTTTTTAACAATAGTATTACGGCAAAGGGGATTTTAAGCGCGGTGGGTTGGTCAAAAACATGAGTGGATAGCATTAACTAGAGAGAACGGATTGAAAATTAACAACTTGCCGTTGTCAATTTTCATATACGCATAACACTACATATCAGTTAAGAAATTTTTGATAACTTCTCGGTAATTCCGGCTAACTTTAACTTGATCATATTCACCCAACTTAAGAAAAAACTCTCCTTTGGTATGAGGAATAACTTTCTGAATATAATTAAGGTTAACAATGGTTGAACGATGAACCCGTTTAAACATTTCCGAATCTAAATCTTTTAACAAGTTCTTTAAAGTACATCGTTTTATATGAGTAACCCCTTGAGCATGCACACACACATAATCTCCGGCGGCATCAACCCACTCTATATCTGTTTGTTTTAATAAGGTGATATCGTCTCTATCTTTAATGACAATTTTACGCTCAACTTTACCTGTATCAACCTTAGGTAGGCTCATACTATTACTTTTAGTATTATCGAGGGTTTTTCTTTCATTAATACTATCAATCGCGCTAATAATACGTGATTTATTTAAGGTGTCTTCATCCGTTTCACAACGAACTAATGCCCGTTGAATGGCGCGTTGAATACGCTCTTCATCAATCGGTTTAAGAATATAGTCGACAGCGTGCACATCAAAGGCGTCTAAAGCATATTGCTCAAACGCGGTAATAAATACCACCATAGGAACAATGTCAGACTGCAGTTTTTTTATCACACCAAAACCATCAATGCCTGGCATTTGTATGTCTAAAAACATCAAATCTGGCGCTAAATCCATGGTTGATTGAATAGCTTCTCGACCATTTTTACATTCTGCAACAATCTCTATTTCAGGAAATTTCTTTAATTTTGCCCGCAAAAGATCGAGCGCTAATGGCTCATCATCAACAATAATCGTTCTTAATTTAGTCATAAATTTAACTCACCGTTATTGCGTTTGGAAATGGCTAGTAGGTGTTTTGTCATCGAGCTTTTCAAAAGGAAGCTTAATGATAGTTTTCAAACCACCTGAGGGGATAATATTAAGGTTAAATACGTAGTCATCTACGTATAATACCTTAAGTCTTTCATCAATATTTCGTAAGCCAACACCTCGACTTGTTTTTCCTTTCATTTTGTTACCATCTACTCTTGTTCCAGAACCCGTATCGCTGAGTTCTAACACTAACATATCATCAACGACATCAGCTCTGAGACTGATGGTGCCACCATCTTCATTTTGCGCAATCACATGTTTCATTGAGTTTTCAATAATAGGCTGTATGAGTAAACTTGGAATTAACGCGGTTTTTGCTTCGTCAGAAACTTTGAAATCTAACTTTAGCCGATCACCAAATCGCGTTTTCTCAATTTCTAAATATAAGTTTAGTGCTATAATTTCAAATTCTAAAGCTATTTTAGTATCTGGGTTATTATCTAAAGAATAACGTAAAAACTTACTTAACTGAACAGTCATCAATTGCGCTTTTTCTGGAGATTCACATTCAATCAAAGAGTTAATAGCATTGAGTGTATTACACAGGAAATGAGGATTTAGTTGATAACGTAACATTTTAATTTTTGCATCTCGTGCAACTGACTGAGCGTTCACTCTTTTTAATTGTTCTTCTTTAGCTTCAGCGGCTTTTGAAAGTAACATTTTATGTTCAAACTGCAACAGCTGATAGTAACGAATACCATGGAAGAAACCTGTCCAACAAAAAAAGATAAATATACTGCTAAAATACCAACCACCAAACTCCTCCCAATGTCCATCAGAGCTTGTAAGTTCGATATAAAGCGCTACTCTGATAAGTGTCCAGACAAAGGAAATACAGATCACGGAAAATATACTGATCAGAACTCTGGTAAAAATCGCAGCATTCCAACACTTCATGAAAATCCAATACAATGGCAATGAACATACTATGCCAACGATTGATTGCCAAAATGTGTGGTTTAGGTGCTCCACATCGATTTGAACATACCAAAGTGTTAATGAAATTAGACTAATTAAGGAAACGAAAGACCAAAAGCAAACTTGTAAAGCCCAAAATAAATATTCTGGCTTTTTTGAAATAAACTTATTTATACGTAGTAATGGGTTATCAGACATATTTCCCCCGAATTTATTTATTATTATATTACCCCTTCCCTCTCAGATGATCGAATAAAAACTTCCCAATCATCGCTCTAAAAGTCCGCTTCATCTCATCGATGAAAAAAGGTCATGAATATAACGAGTTATATAGATAAGCAATTGAGTAATCTTGAAAGTCGATAAAGTATTTGTGAATGTTTAAATATAACAATTTTTTATCCGTCGTTATTAAAATAACAAAACCTTCCAAAATTATATAAAATAAGTAGCTTTAGTGATTATCGGTATACACATTTAGGCATTGAGCCAAAGAATTCTGGGGTTAATTGCCTTATGACACAACAACAGACTAGAGAATAGTATAATTTATAGTGATAATAACGATTAAAATCATATGTAAATTTAGAGGAAATAGACTGATGAACAATCCTTTGATTATTCCTATATTGGCATATTTAAAAGAACAGAATTGTGCCTGTTCGCTGGTTGATTTAGTAAATCTTTGTGATCAAGACCTTCTTTCATTGATCGGAAAAGATGTCGATTATCAGATAGTCATTTTCCAAAAGAATTTTTTTGTGATGAACGCCCTCTATCAAATTCAAAGTGATATTCAAACTGAGGGATTTTCTCTGACAATTCTTCCTTTGGACATATTTATGGTGCCTAATCACGATAAAAGTAAAAGTGCACTCACTAAACGTGATACTGATCTGGCGAGTTACTATTTGAATTGGTCTAATTTAAATAGTATTACAACGGAAGAAGTTGAGGCCCTATTTACCAATTTTTGGCAAAAATATAGTGCTGTAGATAAAGTTGAGGCGGCTCTTTCTACCTTAGAATTAACACAAGGTGTTGATTGGTTTGAGGTGCGTCAGGCTTACAAAAAAAAAGTGGCTATTAGTCACCCTGATAAAGGTGGCTGTGCAGAAAGTTTTATTGAAATCCGCGAAGCCTATGAAATGTTAAGTTTCAGTTATCGTAGAACTTAACATTTATTAATTGTTTTATGCGAGGGGCAGATATTTAAACCAATAAACTTAAAAAACCACGCCGTTTCACTGCAACTTTTTTCAGTAAAACGGGTTGGGTTTTAATTTTAGAACTTTTTGATTTAGCGTAAACTAAGCAACTGCATCTTTATTGTTAATATTTATTACTTTGTTTGGATAAATATCTTTCATCACTAATTTAGGGGTACGGTCAACTTTAAATAATCCCCAGTGCTTTTCAGGTTCTAACTGATCAGGAGATCCTTTCCACGGTTCATCAAATGCTTCAAAGACAAAAGTGAGTATCTTTTCTTGCGTTGTCCACGCAAGTAGCTGCTCGTAGTATTGTGCTTGGAACGCTTCGTTTGCATTCCACGGTTCTATACCTCGTCCGTTTGATGCCGTTGTCCAGCCAGCTTCAGTAATGATCACCGGTTTATCTGGATAATGATTAGCAACACTATAATAATTCTGCTTAGTATATTCGAGCGCATCTTCCATGGTTCTGTATTCCCACGCTGGGTAGGTATGAATGGAAATAAAATCTAATTCAGCAACCAAAGGTTCGAGTTTATAAGTCCAAGGAACATAATTTTCACAAAAGGTAACCGGTTGATTAATTTCTTTTTTTATTTGTTTAACATAAAAAACTAACCGCTCGACTGGTACCATATGATCGGTCCATTCAACACTCGCTTCATTACCCACAGAAACAGAAAATACAATCTCGTCATACTTTTTAGTAAGCTCAATCATTTTATGAATTTCATTGCAGTTTTTCTGTCTATTCGCACTTATAGCTTCTTCAGTAAAATCTGCTCCCCAAGGACAATTTGGGTTACTCATTTCTGCTGCTATATCAACACCCAACATTACTTTGAAATGCAATTTTTCAGTGTGAATTACATCTAAAACCAGTTCGGCATGTGGACCACAATCGTAAATTCGAAGGAAACTCCAGTTATCTTTCAAAATTAAGAGGTCTTCTTTTACTTCATCGTAACTTGGGTATAGCCCTTCTCTTGGATTTTGCCCCTCACGATAGCCCGAGTAACAAATAGCGTTTGCGTGTACCAAATTCATTGAGCCAATTGTTACTACTTTATCACTGTGTTGTTTAAACATATTTTAAATTCCCACTTTTATCCCAAAGGCCCCAATTCGCGCCAACACCGCCTTCATCTTCAACTTTCCAAACCTCATCAAATGATGAAAAATAGAATACATCAATATCTTCTTCTTCTGCCCACTGATAAGTACCCAGAAAGTACTTAATTGCGTTTTCATAAGACGGTACAGCGCCCCACTCTTCTGGGCCTTCATTAGGCCAACCGGTTTCGGTAATAATGACTCTTTTTCCATTACCGGCTTTTATTGCGCGACGATACATGTCTTTCATGTAGAGTATTGAATACTCAAGTGCACAACCTTCCCAAAATGGATAACAGTTAGCTAAGATCAAATCGCAAGCATCTGTAACATTTGGATGTACTTCAAATTCGTAATAAGCATCAACATAGCCCACTTCAATATCAGGCAAGGCTGCTTTAACACGATTAATGTATGTTATTAATTGCGCTTCGGTTAAGTCTTCACGAAGTAATACTTCGTTGCCGACCGCAACAATATCTGCATAACCTTGCTTAGCGACTTCTATAAGGTTATTGATCTCTTTTTCATTATTTTCTAAATCATCATCCAACCACGCCCCTACTAAAGTTTTCAAACCTTGTTGTTTAGCAATTTTTGGAATATTTTCATTGCCATCGGTACAAGAGAAAGAACGGATCCATTTAATGTTTTGCGAAATAACAGCCATACGTTCGGTTATTTGCGTTTCGGTGATAATGGTTCCTGGACCTTGTCCCTCTACGTACGGGCTAAAGGAAATACCATGTATTTTATTATCAAGCACCTTAGTAACGCCGTTCTGCAGCTCTTTGCGAGATGAATGACCAATATTCATTCCAGCCAAAGACAGATGTTTATTGTATTTACTCGACATGTTCGTCTCCCGAAAAGTTTCGTCTGTATTAATATGTTCTTGAAAGTGCAACTCATTGCACCTTCAAAAAATTGATTAACCTTTGACTATTCCTACTCGTTATTAATGAAATAAGTGATCAGTAGATATCGTTAATGTTAATTGCTGAATTTGACCACTTCGCAGAAATATTTCAGTACTTTCTTCAGTAGATAAGCCCAGCTGTGCATATTTTTGTTGCTTACCATTGTTATAAGTTACCGTTAATGATGATTCAACTTCATCATTAAGCTGATAAACAATAGGAACCTGACACCAAGTGAAAGCGAGTGCCCTTGCTGGAACCTCAATTTCTTTCCACTGTTTATTAACATCGAGGTAGCGGAACGGTTTTGATTCTTGAATAAACTCGCATGATTGCAATAAGCTAGGCACAAAAGACACTTGCCCATCGTTGATCCGTAACCCTAACTCGCCAAAACGTGTGAGTATTTCTTCTTTTACTTGTCCGGTCATACCGGGTTGTTGTGCACCAGAATGTTTAGGGGTATGAGAGTATGGGTCCATTGGAAATGCACCGTATTCTGCAGGCGTTTTATTAAAACCAATACCGTCACGCACTCGATAATACAAGCTCGCTATTTGTCCACTGAGTTCGTCACTTTCACCTTGCTCAATACAAGTAAAAAAGTTTTCTTCAACCGCTAACATTAACTTTGACACCATGTGCCAATAGATACTGCCTAAACCCTCGAAACCAAACATGCCACCAGAACGTCCGGTAAAGGCTTGATGATTAAAGGTAAGTTCATAAAGATCAAATATCGCTTCTTTATCAACAGTCAATGCACTTGGATATACTTCACTAAGTTCAGTGAGTTGATTTTGTAAAACGTTACGGTTAGTTATGTCTGGGTTAAAGCGATACTCGCCATCTAGATCTCGCAAAATAATACGTTCGTCACGCTGCTCAAGCATTAACAGTAAAGACGCGTTGCTTTCAACATGTTCAGCAGATACACAGTTTTTTTCTAAAAAGCTCGGTAATTTACGGTCAGGATAAAGCATGAAACTTTTTTGATCGGCGCGATAAACATCACTCGCAAATAAAGCTTCTAATACCGAGACGACTTCTTTAGGTTTTAGTGCACCTGAACTTAATGCAGCAACCTGACCTTCAAGCATTGGGTACAAGTTTTTTACTGTTGAAGTGTTATTTTCTAAGCTCAATAAGTTATAAGCGTTATATAATCCGTCAGTGCGTTCATTTGTTTCAATGGTGTGTTCAATGGCTTTTAAAGCATCATTTAACATGGAGGAAATTTGACTGATTTTTTGTGACGCTTGTCCACTAAAACCTTCTTGCTTATATATAGATTCACGATAAGTACTTGCAGCCAAACCGAGTTCAGTAATGCTTTGAAAGCGTACTTCTGGGCTGACAGGTTCAGACGTTAACTTCGACGCTAAATTATTCAATGCAATTGAGGTTTCAACTAACCATTGATTTACTTCAACAGAAAGCGCTATATCATGGCTTTCATTTACGAGTAGGTCTTGGAAGAAACAGATATAACGACGCAGATAACATAAAGTGACCATCGACAAACCTTGGCCAACTAAGGCATTGTTTGCATCATTCCACTCTGGCCTTTGAGTATTTAACCAAATTCCGCCATCAACCACTAAGTTACCGAGTTTTGATAACAACGGCACTAATAATTTTTCCAGTAAGTTAACCTGATAAACTTCACCGTTAGCGTCAAGTACCAGTTTGCCATCAGCACCGATTTTTTCGACACGTTTCTCAATGTTAAGTGATAACGTTTCATCGTAAGTCACTGTGCTTTTAGCATCTTCAACTAAAGCGTCAAATGACTTGATACGATAAGGCACATTGGCATAACTGAAAATAGTGTTACGTAACATTTTACTCAGTTTGTCTGGATGAAATTGCTTTGACAGCTCAAGCATTTTTTGTAAATAGATAATCTGATGATCACCCCAGTAGCCTATATAACTCCATGGATCATCTGGCTCTTCCACTTCCCAATCAATACCTTCTTTGGTAATTCGGTACGGGTTGTATCCGTCCATCGTAGAAGCATTGACAAATTTTGCGACAACACTTTCGATAAATTGTGGGTAGCTATAAGTAAGTGCTTCCCAGTTTTGGAAGATATCTCGCCAGTTTCCTTGGTAGGTTAACAAGCGATTATTATTTTCATCTACCAATTTAATAGCAAACTGGTTCCATGGACGACTTGGATCACCATGACGGCGACCAAATGAAATAGGCAAATATTCTGCAGCTAATCGTTCAAGTTGACTATCGTCTGTCGCTTTAATTGTTTCCAGTAAATCAGTAAAGTTTAACTTTTCTGGTAATTTGTTTAAAAGTGCTTGGTTACGTTGATAAACATCATGATTGAATAAATCTATCGTGGTAGAGAAATCTTTTGACGAGATCATATACTGATCATCAAAAATACCACCTCTCAAAGTATTAAATAAAACATTCGCATAATGATGTTCAGAAACACTTTCTTCACCCGTTAATTGAAAACCATCAACAGAAGCCATGATACGGGCTAATTGGTCAGAACCATGCGCAATAGAACGCTGAATGTCTTTATCAAGTTTATCGACCTCTTTTAGCTGACGACGTAACGCAACAGATTGACTTTGGCTCTGTTCTATATTGGCAATTATTTGCCATTTTTTATGGGTCTGTGGCGCGAGCTCTATCTTAGTATTGATTAAGAATGCACCACGAATACCCCGTTTTACTGTCTCTTGTTTGACTTGCTCACCACGTCGAAAAGCAGCTAATTGCTCTGATGATAGTAATATATTGGTTTTATCTAAACCAAGACAATAAACCGTATTGGCTTTTAATGATTCACACGGCTCTGCTCTATCGGTAATACCCGAAAATAGGGTAAAAAAGGCAAGACCTGAACTTTCGTCTAATTCAGTCCATTTATAAGCATCAACTAAATTACTCGAATTAGCTTGAGTGAATCGAGGTGTGCCCGCAGGTAAAATGTTTTGAAAACCATCAATGAGTTCTACGCTTAGTGGTTTATCAGACATATTATCAGATAAGTTTTCTAACTCACATTTTCGAACAAAACCATAGGTATCACTCGTTGCCCAGGTATAACGAAAGGCTAATTGCAAATCATTATGAATTTCTTCAAAACACAGTTTATTACCTAGCACGTTCTTGTATAAGTTTCTGGTGATATTAAAACGAAGTTCATGTTCACGATTGAAGGGTTCCCAATCAACCTTTTCACTGCCAGTATCAACACGTAAAAGGGTTTTACAACCGGTGTTAAGTTCACTCTCGTGAATTTTATCTACTGTGACATAAGGAAACAATGCTGTTTCAGGAGATACACGACCAGCAGTCAAGCCGCCAGTTGACGAAACAAATAACCAATGGTCACTATTAGAAATAACGCTGACAAAAAATGGCGCCATTTTGTCAACATTATTTATGGCATAAAATCGTTCATCACCGATAGTGACAAATTCGCCAGTTACTTGATTGTTCTTTGTATTACATATTTTCATTTTAAATTCCTACCTAAACTAAAGGTACTTTTACTGTTCTAAATAATTTAATAAATTTACTGAAATGACCGATTACCTTCATCGGTATTAAAAATTTACTGTGTTAATGGTTTAAATATTCTTACGTAGTCAACTTCCATTGATACGGGAAATATACGGTTGTCGATTGGGCCACCTGATTTTCCCCACATACCGCCAATAGCGAGATTTAAAATAACGTGATAAGGATGATCATAAGGCCAAGCTCGCCAGCCAGTAGACTCGTTGCTATAAAAAAAATAAGGGGTATTATCAAAGAATACGGTGATACTTTCTGGTGTCCACTCAACAGAATAAACGTGAAAAGCATCTTCAACATTTTGACCTTCGATGCTGCCTTTACGTTGTTCCCAGTTCTGCCAAAAATAAGCTTTGTTATGTACCGTGCCATGAATGGTTTGCATGTCGTAACCGACGTGTTCCATGATGTCTATTTCACCTGAATTTGGCCAAGCGTCACACGTTGCACTGCCTTGCCAATCTTCATTTTCTTCACAGGTAGTAGAATATTTAAAAGGGGTACTGGGTAACATCCAAATAGCGGACCAAGTTCCTTGTCCCGCAGGAAGCTTAGCTCGAACGTCAACACGTCCGTAAAGAAAGTCACCTTTGCCTTGCGAGTGAATTCGCCCAGAAGTATATTCGGCATCATTGAGTGTTTCTTTATGCGCAGTAATCACGAGATTGCCGTCTTTTACCTGAACGTTTTTAAGGCTGTCTGTGTAGGTTTGATCTTCACTATTAACTTTGTGAGCAGGCCAAATATCATAACTCCACTTAGTGGGGTCTGGCTTGCCTTCATAGTCAAACTCATCATGCCAGACCAATTCCCATTGATCCGACATCATATTCTTTTTACGCACGATTATTGCGTTTAGGATTGGCTGGCCTGCGATGGCTTCAAAATTTATATCTAACTGTTCATCCTTCACTTCAACATCATAAACAGCTCGGGCTAAAGCAGAGACATGCTTTCCATCACGGGCAAGTCGTACATTCAAATGATCAATGACTATGTGTTGCTCGGCAAAAACACTAAAGATTCTTGCGGCCATGTCATTATCTTCAGGCTCTGCAAATTTAAAAATAATATCGTACAAGCCATTTTTTATCGGTTGCTTAATTGCTACATCACCACTTCGAAAAGATTGGTAGATAAAACTATCTTGTGAACCTTTTATCGTTTCAATACGGCCAATTTCACCTGCAATTAAAGGTGTTAGCGCTGTATCGGCTTGATAAGATATACCATCAACACCTACATACTCAGTTCCGCCAACATTAACAGCCCACACGACATCGGTATTTTCACTAGAAGATGAATTGGGAACATGAGACTGACTATTGTCTTCGTCATTTATTAACTGTTGGCCGATAAGTAGTACCGGTATCAAAATTAATACTGAGATCAATAATGAGGTATTTTTACTATATTTATTCTTCATACTATTGGAGCTCCAAACTAATAACAGCAACGGATTTATGTGCAATGACTTATTAGCAATATTGAAAGCAACAATAAGGGAACTGGAATGTATCGCAATCAAAACGAGGTAAGAGGGACTAAGCTTGCGGTAAAAACGACACTTATACTCTAGTTATGCCAGTAAATATCGATTAAGGAAGAAACTTATCAGGATGACTTTATAGGTGTTTATAACGCTTTACCCTTGCGTTCATAGTAAGCGTGTAATGACTTTAAATGGGCTTAACCTCGTCACCAGCCCATCTGAACTTTTATCTATGGTCTTTTATTCAGCGCAGGTCATTAATTTTAACTTGTCAGCTATCTTCGTCTTTACCATTACTCGAATATTTATGACTTACCCAAACCAATCAATGCTAAATAAACCTGCTGTAAATTTGTAAGATGGATAGACGACAACGAATAAACAATTTACTCAATCAGCTAATGAAAAAACAAAAATCGTTATAAAATAATATGTGGTCACAATGTTTTCGGCGTATATTAATACGCCGAAAAATCGTCTTGTCGCGGGGCTTAAAGTAATAGTCAACTTAAGCGTTAATGTCGTTTAATTCTTAATATAGCTAATAACTTACTCATTAAAGTCGCCATCTAAGTGTATTCAACAAGGATTATTGTAAACTTTCCAGAGCAGTATCTAACCAATTCATCCGTTTTGTATACCAGCTTTTTAAATGCGCGACTTCTTCATCATAAGAGTCTAATACCACGGGGTTTGGCCAAACATAAGTTCCTATGGTGCCCCACTTGTCGTCATTCTCTTGCTGAGCCCACTTTAATGCATCCGCCTGTTGATCAATTTTATCTAAAATATATTGTTGATTAGTTTTAAAGTATTCAAATCGCTCGTTTACTTTATTCACAAACTCAGGATCTTCAAAGAGTCTGGAGTACCACGGATGATAAAGTATCCAAAAACCTTCAGCAAATTGACTATCTGCATAATCAACATTGCCGAACGATAAATCAAAATCCCAGAGTGGACCCATCTTGATTTTTTCGCCCGGCATCACATTTAAATATATACTTGAGAAAAATTGTGAGTCGACATTTTTGGTAATTTCGCTAATTAAATACCAGTCTATAAAACTGTCAATATCGATAAATTTTGCATAGCCCGAGACAGGATCTTTAAATTCATTACTGTATAAAACATTTTCAAAGTCATTGATAAGATCTTCTATATAAAGATATTCAGTACTACCTAGATCTACAGAAGGTTCTTTTATATTAATTAAAAATTTATTGGTATAAAAAAACACATCATCTGCGTTAACTCTCTCAAGCTGATCAATTTCTAATAGATATCCCGTATCACCCAAGTCGACTCGGTTACTTGATTCCTCAACCTTTTGTGTAATGTTATAAGTACCGTTATATTCATCGTTAATGAAAACCTCAGCAAAAGTACTTTGCGGTGTCCAGTCAAGTTGGCTTATATAGCCCATTTCTAACGCAATTTTATTTCTAAGCATGGTTTTGTCTGAATACTCAGCAAGGAATAGCCATTTTTTATCAGCAGGCATTCCCAGAAACTCGGTTTTATCACCAAACTTCATTTGAAAAGGTTTTTTAGGATGCGTAAACCACGTAGAGTTTCCTCGACCTCTAATTTTCATCGTGGTTGATTGCATACTCTCGGTATATCTACCACCATCCAAAGAAACACTAGCTGCTACATAATCGTCTTTTGAATCGATAAGAACATTATTATCCGTTGAAAGGTAAACAATGGGTAATCCCGTAAATTTAGTTAAATCCACTTGATAATTTTTCTGTGCACCGTCAGTCGTTTCTACCGTATAAGTCACAACATCGGTAAAATCATTACCTGTTGTGCTACTCGCTTGCATAACATCATTAACGTTAACCTTTGTACCGTTGTGGGTAAATGTAGCAATAAGGTTGTCGACATCAACATTAACGGTAATTCTACCCGTTACCGAATTATCATTAATATCTAAGTAAACATCATTAATAAGATCAGGGTTATTTACTTTTAAAAACGAGAATTCATTGAAGTTCGTATTTTCAATGATAGGTGGAGGTGTTGGCTCAATAACACCTGATGATGCTGAATTACCACCACAAGCTGTGATAAAAAGTGCACTGAGTAATAACATAAAACCTGTTCTTGCTTTAATCGTACTCATTAATTTAAAGATGGTCATGCGTTAAAGTCCTACTTTATTATTTAGTGTTAGATGTATTTCTTCGACTTTTTCTTTATTGAGTACATACTTACGCATTACCCAAGCAACCAGTATTGAACCTAAAGCGGGGTAAACTGTGAATGATATTAATATACCTTCTTTAGCGGTTTCTGTTTGTTCAACGTCTGCCTGATAGCCATAATAAGCAAGTAACCAACCCGCAAATGCGCCACCAAAAGCCACACCTAATTTGATAAAAAACACCACGGCAGAATAAACCATTCCAGTGATACGAACGCCGGTTTTCCAGTGGCCGTAATCAATAGTGTCGGCCATCTTTGCCCACAACAATGGTGTCGCCATTTGTAAAAAGAAGCTCCATAAAAAGAACAAAACGAAAGCCGTAGCAACTTGATCTTTTGGCACGAAGTAACTAATCACACAGATAAATGCTGCGATAAGTTGTAAACTGATATATGCCTTAATTTTACAAACTTTTTTAGCGAGAGATTGAGCACATGCACAACCTAAAATGCTACCGATCATGCCTAGCGTCATAAATAAAGTAATTTGATCTTCAAGTTCAAGCACATATTTTACGTAGTATATGGCTAATGTTGCTCTTAATACTTGACCGGTCAGTAAAAACAAACCCGCAATACACAAGATCCTCCACTGATCGTTTTGCCAAAGTGATTTTAAATCTTCAAAAAATGACGTTTTCTGTCCTTCAGGTACAGACACTCGCTCTTTTGTTCCGCTAAAACATAATAAGAACATCACAACGCCTAAAAGGCTCATCGCTACCATAGTGAGCTGATATCCCTTGGCCTGATCTCCATTACCGAAATATTCCACTAAAGGTAGAGTGCCAGCGGCAACGATTAATCCACCGAACATACCCAAGACAAAACGGTAGGTTTGCACAGATACGCGTTCAGAGGGCTGAGCGGTTAAAACACCCCCTAAAGCTGAATAAGGAATATTAATTGCCGTATAAGCCATCATCAGCAAGGTATAAGTGGCAAAAGCATAAATGATTTTTCCGTTGCCCGTAAAGTCGGGGGTGGTAAATGCCATGATAGAAATAATACCAAAAGGCACAGCAAGCCAGAGCAAATACGGTCTAAATTGACCAAAACGTGTTTTAGTACGGTCGGCAAGTGCCCCCATAAGCGGATCGGTTATCGCATCAAATAAACGAACAACTAAAAACATTGTGCCTACAACTGCTGGCGAAATACCAACAACATCGGTGTAAAAAATCAACAGGAACATCATCACCGTTTGGAAAATAATATTACTTGCGGTATCACCCAAGCCATAAGCTATTTTTTCGCGAGTTGTTAACATGAAATCTCTCTCTAAATTGTATTTATTTTATTATTTATTAGTGTTTTGCTATTTTTTCAGTCAGTTGCCGACATACAACATGCTTAACATGAGTAATGTAATTAGGCTGTAATAGAATTATTTTCATTTATTAACATTCAAATAATGATGGATATATAAGGATTAAACATACACCTTAGATACAAAATAGGCCTATATCGATAAACAATATAGGCCTATTAATTACACTATCTCAAGTACAGGTTTACTTAAAGCTGTAACGCATACCTAAAGTATATCTTGTACCGTATTGACGAGCTGAAAGGAATTGCTCTTCATAACGTCCATAAGATTGCTCTGTTTCGTTGTTCAAGTTTAACCCTTCAAAGTATACCGTGAAGTTTTCGTCGATATCATAGTTTACACTCATATCAACTTGACCAAACTCTTTAGCAAACTGCGGTGGAGCATCAGAAGAACCTTGGCTTTGTCCTACACCAATAAGGTAGTCATCTCTCCATGCGTAAGTTACTTTCACTGACAAGCCATCTTTCTCATAAAATACTTGAAAGTTTGCTGAATCACCTAAACCTTCTAACGGAGTTTGATCAGCTAATTCTGCAACACTATCAACTTTGCTAATGTCATCAACATCAAACTCAACATCACCATCAACAAAGGTAGCATTTGCACCAAAACCAAAACCAGTGTCACCAATAAAGTGTTGAATAGCTACTTCAATACCGTTAACTGTTTTATTCTCAAGTATGTTATACGGCTGAGAGATATCCCAAGTCATTAGTGGATCATCTGAATTAGGCGTAAGGTAACCTTGCTCATTAACGACTGCGCCATTGGCAATCATTTGCAAACGAATATCTTCACCTGTTGAAGGAAGACCAGCTGCAGCAAGATCTGCTACCGCTTGCGCATAACGAGGTCCTGCAGCTATGTCGCGTATACCGTCATATTGGTTAGTAGTACTACCGCCATTAGCAATAAAGTCTTTAACATCTTTTCTAAAATAACCAACAGAAGCATAACTACCTTCTGCGTAGTAATACTCTAAAGAGAAATCAAGATTGGTAGACACATATGGGTCTAAATCAGCATTACCTTGACCACCGGTACGTCCATTTAAACCAGGGCTTGAACTTAAAGATAAACCACCGGCTAAGTTACCTAAAGGCGCCCGAGACATAGTTTTACCCCAAGATGCACGAGCGACAATTTCTTCGGTTAAATCTACTTTAATATCGACCATCGGCAGAATAACGCTATAATCACCACTTTCCTCGTATAAGTTACTTGAACCTGAGGTATATTGAGTATGCCACTCAGACGCACTTAACCACCAAACATCTGTTGGTACGTCTTGTAAAACACGACTTTCAACTTCAGTTTCCTCATATCGTAAACCTAAATTTACTTGTACAGGTAAGTCAGCAACTTCAAATTCAAATAAAGAAGAAACATATACACTGTTAGTATTTTCTTCTACTGATCCTTGTCCTTGCACACTTCCTTCGCGGTATGGGTCAGTACTGAAATAATCATCGCCTAACGTGTCAGCATTCAAAAAAGCAGTTGAACGTGCAACAGCTTCGTCAAAATCAAAACTGTAATAATACCCAGCGCCGATGGGGTTATCGCCATTTGAAAATTCATCCAAAAAACCATCGGTGGTGTTGTATTGAAACATACCATCAGGGAAAGCATCCGAATAATTTGGGTTAAACAAGAAACCGCCAATTAGACCACTCCAAGCACTTGAACCACCCATGGTTTGCTCAGTGCGAGCAAGCCCAAATTGAACTGATATTAATGGAGAGTCTTCTGGATTTTCCCACGCGCCATCAAATTGAAATTGATCAACTTCAGCTTTACCTGGGCTATGAATAAACTGACTAAAGTGTGAGTCCATTTCACTTGGTGCTAGCGTCGTTGAACCATTGTTCCAGAAGATTGTACCTTGTGGAATATCACCTGTTCTAAAGTCATAATGTTTGTTAACAAGCTGGTCTGAACCAAAAACTAATGACCCTGTACCATTCATGCCTTTATCTTTGCCGTTATCAGCTTTATTTTCTGAATTGTGGTAATCAAATGATAGGATTATGTCGTCAGTAGCTTGCCATTCAACATTAAAACCTAAAGAGCTTTCATTCGTTTCGGTTGTATTACGTGAAGCCGTATAAGAACCATCGTTACCCGACATATCAGCGAACAATACCGTGCCATTTTCATCTAATTCATAGGCATTAATGCTTCCACCGTAATCATGCCATTGACCCCAGCCAATAGAATTGGTGCCCGTAATAGACTCTCCCATGGTGTAATCAAGTGTCAATATCACACTTTCAACAGGAGAATATTGAAACGCAACATTGGCGTTAGTTCTTTCACGTTGAACATCCGCTATGCCGTAATTCATATCTCGAGGAAAGAATGCACCAGGTGCTGCATTGGGACCACGATTATCAATTACGTTTTCCGCATCTAATGTAGGAAGTTGATCATTTGTTTGATACTGCCACCCCTGAATATTTGCCGATTGTTGTTGAAAATCACGTTGTTGATGAGAAAAAGAAAATGAAAAACCTAAGGTATCATCAGCATAGGTATTACTGTATAAGCCTGAGAACTCAGGTGTAACATCATCACCTTCAACATTTGAAGAATCATAAATACCTTTTGCAGAGAAGACGAATTTCTCACCTGGGCTAAGAAAAGGTTTCATGGTAACAATATTCACTGTTGCACCTAAACCACCACTTGCGTTTTCTGCGCGGGCGGTTTTATTAACGATAAGCTCACTAACACCATCAGAAGATAAATTTTCTAAACTGTAAGAACGAGAATTACCTGTACCCGGCATTTGACGGCCATTTAACGTAATCAAGTTAAAGTTTGGACCAAAACCACGAACAGTAATTTGGCTACCTTCACCATTTATGCGGCTAACGGTAACACCTGTAATACGTTGTAATGATTCAGCTAAATTGGTATCTGGAAATTTACCCATATCTTCAGCTGATATAACATCGACAACGCCTGATGTATTTCTTTTCACCATCATCGAGCGCGTTAAACTGCTCATAATGCCCGATACTTCAATAACTTCTATTGCAGCATTTTTATCACTGCTTTGTGATTTTTCTGCTTCTGCAGTTTCTGCGGCATAAAGCTGACTGCTTATTCCTGTCGCTAGGATGGCCGATATACAAACGGCTAAGCGTTTTTTATTAAAAATTGAATGTTTCATGTGTACCCTACTATCTTAAAATTAGTTTAATGACGGCGGCTCGCTAAAGCCGCTTAACCTTTCTTAATAACGTGGTTATGGTGCTGTTATCATTACATTGTCAAGACGGAAAACAGCCCCTTCACCCGTTCCCCAAGCAGGGAAAAACATTAATACATCTATCTGGCTAATATCTAAGCCTGCATCAAATAATGTTTGAAGTGGGAATGTGTATGTTTGCCATTCACCTACCGTTGGTGCTAATCCTTCACTACTTGCTGTAAAAGGAAGTTCAGCAAAAGTACTTGCACCATTTGACTCAATTTTAAATGTCCAAACACTTGCAGCATCGTTTGGAGCCGTAATAACTTTAAGGTCAAAGGTAACAACACCACTGGTTAAAATACTTGATGCATCAATAAAAACGTCATCTTCAGCAGAAAGTCCAACAACTGTTGGTTGTGCGCCAATAACATATTCAACCGTCATGCCATGGTCAGTACCATCATTTTCAAGCGTTGGTGTTGTACCACCACAACAATCCCATGCGCTCCAACCTGTAGCAGTTGCATCTGCAAATAACACATCGTTATCTACTGCCGATGCCGTTGGATCATAAACCTTTACGTTATCTACACGATAAATAGCACCTTCACCGGCACCCCATGCAGGGAATATCATCAACACATCAATAGCACTTACATCTAAGCCCGCTGTAGCTAAAGCTGATAAGTTAAATGTGTATGTTTGCCATTGGTCAAGAGCTGGAGCAATACCTTCAACACTTTCGGTTATTGCAAGTTCAACAGAGGTGGTATTGTTATCTGCTTCGACTTTGAACATCCAAGCAGCATCGCCAGGCATTGCTGTTACTTTCATATCAAATTGGATAACACCATTTGAAAGAATAGAAGAAGCATCAAAGGGTGATGGAGTATCTGTGTTAGCTTCTCTAGAAATAAAGCCCATTACTGTTGGTTCTGCTCCAATACTAAATTCTGCGACATTACCATGCGCATCATCATCTAACTCAACGGTTGGCGTAGAGCCACTACAACAATCCCACATAGGCCAACTTGAATTTTCGCCATCAGTAAATACGACCAATTCTGGAGCACCGCCAACATCACCTGCAATAGCCAGATTAGCAACTAAATATTCTGCACCTTCACCAGTACCCCAAGCAGGAAATATCATTACAACATCAATCGCACTTAAATCTAGGCCTGCTTCTTGTAAGACTGACAGTGGGAAGGTATAGGTCTGCCATTCACCCGCAACCGGTTCAGCGCCTTCTGTGCTAGAAGATAAATTAATATCACCTGTATTCGGTCCACCGTCGCCAGCTTCTACTTTAAGGATCCATGCACTTGCTGCTGGAGGAGCCGTAACGACTTTCATATCAAATGATAATGTACCGTTAAGGTCGACTAATAGAGAAGCATCAAAGGGTGATGAATCACCCGTAAAACCATCTGGGAAGTGACCGCCTCTCGTACTAAAACCAAGCACGGTGCCGTTATTGTCAGCTATAGTGAATTCAATGACATCACCTTTGTCTGCGTCAGTAATAGTTGCAGGTGAAGTACCTCCACAACAATCCCATGCAGTCCAGTTAGCATTTAACGCACCGTCAAAAATAGATAAGTTTTTAGCAACACCATCGCTAGGAGCAACTGGAATTGGAGCTTTACCTTCAACTAGTGCATCGTCTAAGCTATCGTAACCGGCTCTAACCGTGTCACAACCTTTACCGGTATCTGGATTTTGTTTACATTGATAAACACGTACGTAGTCAACTTCGAATTTGTTTGCTGCATGAAACGCAGTAGCGTCAACACCTAATTCGTTAACGTTTTCAGGCCAGTCACCACCGACAGCGAAGTTAAGTACTAAATAAAAGTCTTTGTCGTAAGGAGCTGCTGACCAATAGGTAGTTAGTTCACCGGTAAATTGATCATAATATTCAGTAAACCAACCTCTATGAGCTAGGCCAACGGCTTGATCTTTACTGTTAGTACGAACTTCTGATTGACGTTGTGTTGCAAATAAGTAGTCATCCATATACCAACGAATTTCACCTTCTTGCCACTCTACTGCATAAGTATGGAAATCATCGGCAGGGTTAGCGCCACTTTCTTGTTTGTATGACTTTCCAGATCGAGAATTATCTGGCCAACTTTTACCATAATGAAGCGTACCGTAAATATAAGTTTCTTCTGTGCCATCGGTTCTCGCTGTACCAAGGTTAACTGATTCAAAAATATCAATTTCACCTGAATGTGGCCATTCGCCATATTCTTCATTTGTAGGCATCATCCAGAATGCCGGCCAACTACCTTGCCCTGAAGGAACTTTAGCGCGCATTTCCATGCGACCGTATTTGAAATCACCTTTATAGCGAGTAGTCATTCGTGCTGATGTATAAGGTAAAGCCGCACCTTCTTCTGCGGGTAAAGCAACAATATTTAACAAGCCGTCTTGTACATAAGAGTTTTCAGCACTCTCGGTGTAACATTGCTTCTCTCCGTTACCACCACCGTCGCAGTTAACTTCATGCGTCCAGTTTTGAGCGTTTATGGCAGTGCCATCAAACTCATCGTTCCACACCATTTCCCAGTCTGAAACGGGTTGCTGTGGATCAATATTGTCTATATTAGTATCGGTTGCTGAGTCGCCTCCACAACCAGCCAATCCTAACGATACTGTTAACCCTATAATTGCGGCCAAGCCTTGTGTTTTAAATTTAACACTGCTTTTAGTTTTCATGTCTTATCCCCTAGAGATGTCCAAATTAAATATTTATAATCATTCTTATGGTGTTTATCCGTGGCTTTTAAATAAAAAGTTCACGTGAATATAAATACAATCGTAAATAAAATAATGTTTTAACTGATTATCTTTTTAGCACAACGATTTACTAATTAGCATTGAAATACGGTCAGGTGGGATAGTGAGAAGTTGAAATGGACAAAACAAGGTGAGCTGTCTTGTTTTGATGACTTTAGTTTGTATTTTTCACGATATTTTTACATCAATAGGTAGTTTTGCATTAAAACTAAAGCTATTCATGATGCTAATAGCACTATTATGTACAACCTCAGAACGTCTACAACTTCTTTATTATTTAACCGTTAAAGCCTAAAGATTAGAACAGTCCGTTAATCAACTTCTCCCCGGCGATACAACTACACATCAACCCGCCACCCTAACCCTTTGATTAAACGTTACAAATAAATATATAACCATTAAAACCTAAAAAAATACTGAGTAAAACCCTTGAAGATAAAACAATATGACTTGGCCCACGCTTTAGATTGATTGATTAGTTTTAACTCAATTTGATAAATTTCCCACCAAATCCTACGGCTAATTCAATAAAAATCCACTTGACCATAAAAATAAGGACTGCTCACCGCTTCTTGATTGTTTGAACCACCTATTAATGTATTTTATTTTTAGCCTTACAACGGTTAGTTTCAGTTAAATGTAGCTAAAACACACGAAAAACGCATTAGAAGAGCACATTTGGCCGTTTCATAATGCCAGTAAGCTTCTTCGCTAAAGAAGTATTGAACTGTTTATAAAACCAAAGTATAGCGCCTTACTATATGGATTTGTATTTCAGGACAATTTAAGGCGCTTCAAATAAATTAATAATAACAATTGTACAATTTATAGGGAATACAAATGAATAATCTAACAAATATTAAAAGATTCAACAAAAGCATCATCGTATTGAGCTTAGGCTTAGCCTTGTCTGCATGTGGTGGGAGTTCAAGCGATGACAAAGTTATTGATGTTGTCAATTCTGCACCTACCATTAGTAGCTCAGCTGTTACTACCGTTGAATTTGGTACACTCTATAGCTACTCGTTAGTTGCTGCCGACGCCGATGGTGACACGTTAACAATGTCAGCATCAAGTTTACCCGCTTGGCTAACTTTTGATAGTGCAACCGGAAGCTTATCAGGCACGCCAGCAGTGAGTGATGCTGGAGATACTGCGATTACCTTAACGGTAAGTGATGGAACTGATGAAATCACCCAATCATTTACCGTTACTGTAACAGTTTCTGTTGATATTAATAATGCACCGGTTATCAGTAGTACGAGTATTGACGCAGCAACAGCTAATGCAGACTATAGCTATACACTAGCAGCAACTGATACTGATAGTGACAGCTTAACTATGTCAGCTCCAACGATACCTGCTTGGTTAGCTTTTGATCCGACAACCGGCATTTTATCGGGTACACCAGCGATCAGTGATGAAGGCGATCATGCGGTTGTATTAGCGGTAACTGACGGCATTAATGAAATAACACAATCATTTAGCATTTTAGTAAGCGTTCCAACCCCCGTAAACACGGCACCAGAAATTACCAGCGCAGGCTTAACTAGTGCTACGGTAGATGCTGCTTATACCTATACGTTAACAGCAACTGATGCTGATAGTGATACGTTAACTATGTCAGCTGATATTCCAACAGCACTATCTTGGTTAACATTTGATACAGCAACAGGTATTTTATCTGGCACACCAACTTCTGATGATATAGCTGCGACAGCAATAACCCTAACGGTTAATGACGGCACAGTAGATACCATGCAAACATTTACCATTACGGTAGCAGATGAAGCAGCAGGGCCGACTACTGCTTTAGTTGTTTTTGAAGACGTAGATAACCTTGATTGGCCATTATGGGGTGATAGTGCGGCGACAACTTCCATTATTACTGATGCTGATGCTACTTATGGTGACGTTGCAAATTTTGTTATTACTGGTAATACCGTTGCTGGTTTTAATAACAGAGATGCTGACAGTGCATCTTTCGCCATCCCAGTAGGTACTACGACTTTTGAATTTGACCTTAAAATGACCAAGCAAGCAGATGCTGGAGCGGTAGATTGGAAGGTAAAACTTGAAGGTTCTACTGAAGGAGATGGAACTGAGGCTAATTTCAACACCAGTAATGAAGGGCAAACACCAGTATTAGATACTTGGATGCACTACACTTTTAATGTTGGTAACTTCAACGTAACAGACATAGATTTAGTGATGATATTTCCTGATTGGAGTACCGGTACCGGCGCTGAGTATAGTGTTGATAATGTCATGTTTAATGTTACTCCTTTAGATGAAACTCGCACTCCTGGTAACTCAGGCGACGGTGCCACAACAACAACGGCTGTTGGCATTGACTTTGAAGGTACGCAGTTAACTTGGGAGTCATTTGATACTGCCCCAGTACAATATGTAACTAATCCTAAAACTGATGGCATTAACACATCTACTACCGCTGCTTTATTTGACATACACCAAAGTGATGGCGAGTGGGTTGGCGCACTAACACAAGGTATTACTAGCTTTGCATTAGACTCATCGAACTGTATCGTTAACCTTGATGTTTACAAAGATACGATTAGTGAAATTCATATCAAATTTCAAAAAAATAATGGTGTTAATGACGATGGTATAATGTGGGGTTCTCATGGCACAGTGGGGGTAGCTAATACCGTAGTTAATCAATGGGAAACGTTAACTTTTGATACTTGTCATTGGGTTGGTCTACCTGAAACAGATATCATTGGCGCTTTGGCAATATTTCCAGATAAAACACCTGCTAGATCTCAAAATACCATGAACTATCTTGATAACATCATGTTTACAGCACAAGGTGATGAAGTTATACCAGGACCTACTACTTTGGTAGCTGACCCTACTTTAGCCGCGGGCGATGTTATTTCACTTCATACCAGTGGTGATGTTTATACCAATATAACAGTAAATGATTGGAATCCTAATTGGGGCCAAGGTGGCTCAATTTCTGATGATACTGTTGCAGGTAAAACAGTTAAAAAAGTAGATTTAGTTAATTATCAAGGTATTGATTTTGTATCGACGGACATTAGCGGTAAAGCAACACTGCATATGAGTATTTATGCGAATTCAACTGCAGCGTTTAATGTCTTTGTTATCACAGGTGATGCTGAACTTGCTATCACCACCGGACCTCTAGTAGCCGATTCTTGGAATGAAATTGAAGTTGACCTTTCAGCGACAGGTTCATTAACAAGTGCATTTCAAATCAAATTTGATGGTGGAACGGGTCAAACATTGTGGCTTGATAACATCTACTTTCATTAATCTAATCTGCAGTTAAATTTATTTTACTGACTTTAAATGCCTTTAAACGTCTGTTTAAAGGCATTTTTTCCTTATAAAAATTTGTAAGCAGCTATCTGTTCGGTTACGGAATTTATCCCTAAGCACCAGAGAAACGTGATGCGCAGGTGAGAAAAAAATGAAGGAAGGAAATTAATGAAATTAATGAAATTATCTAAATATTTACCCAAGAGTGAACTAGCTTTGAATATAGGATTTGTATTTATTGTATTATTACTTGGCAAAATAACATTGTATTTTATTGCCTAAACCAAAAGCTAAAGGCTATACATAACGGACAAAACCTTTGGCAACATATTTGAGTAAAACAGATATCCTCCCCAACATCATAGTTCATTATAATGCGGATCTCTTCGCAGACTATTTAATCGTTTATAAACTCAAGTCTGGTATTTCATTTCCATAGACCCAGCGTTCAAAAAATGACGTTAACTCTTGCTTACTTACTTTTTCAAATGCCACTTTTAAATCATTCGTCGTGACCGAGCCTCGTCTATTTTCCATACTATAAGTCTTTAATGCACGCCAGAATATCTCGTCGCCAAGTTTCTTACGTAACATATAAAAAATGAGTGCGCCTTTACTGTATACCATCGTTCTATTTATATTTTTTTCTTTGATCTGATGCTTAAATGCCACCGGTGATACTTTACCTTTTTGAACGGCTCGGTTAACTCTCGCAATAGCAACACCTATTTCCTTTTTATAGGCTGCCTCACCAAACAACTGTTGTTTATATGCCGCCACTAAAAACTGCACTAAACCTTCGTTTAACCAGAAATGCGAGAAATTGGCGCAAGTAATGCTATTGCCCCACCACTCATGAGCTAACTCATGCGCAATAAACCAATTTTCATTTTTATCTTCTAGCACGGTATGGGCATACTTTTCGCCCACCAAACTAAAACCAGCGGCTTCTTGTGCCATATAACCTTCAACGACCACATATTGATAGGATTTATTAGGTAAATCAAACCCAGATTTTTCTTCAAAAAAATCAATCATGTTAGGCACATCAATAAATACGTTGTTAATGCTTTTAGCTGTTAAACCCGAAGTCTCGGCTTTACGATAGAGGTAAGATAAACTTGAATTTTTGTGCATGGCTTTCACTTCCTCAAATTCTCCCAGAGCAAAGCCAAAAGTATAAATAGCTATTGGGGAGTCTTGTAACCAATGCGAGATCACTTGATTATCTGACGTTTTTTGTTGAGATATCAATTTGCCATTGCTTGTTGAAGTTAACGCAGCGTTATGAGTAAGTAATAGCTCAAAGCTTGCCTTATCTGCGATTGAATTATGTGAGACTAGCCAATTTTTTGTATGGTAAACCGTAAATAGATGATCATCATAAAACTTCATACCCCGCTGAGGTAGTGATTGATATTCAATACGTAGAGTATAACTCTTGTTAATGAGGAGCGGTGCTTTAAACGTTATAACTAAATCATCATTGTTAACATGATGACTTGTTGGAATGTTATTAATTTTTAACGAATGTATGGTTTTGTATTTAGCTGAGAAAGTAAGTGTTGTTACATTGTGTACTTTTGGAACAAATTCAATACTGACTTTTCCTGCGATAGATTTAGCCTGAAAGTCGGCTGCTAATTCAGCTTTATAGTGAATAAAGTCAACCTTATTCAAGGCAACAAAATCGACATCTTCATGAATATTGGCAGATACGGCATGGCATGCAATAACACTAAAAAGTAAAAATAAACACAGTCTACATATCAAGCTCTGTTGTTTTATATTAAAAGCCGGATGTTTCATATGACTATCATGGGTGGCTAATTCAGAACCTCCTTTTGTAAATTTACTCATTACCGTCCTTTATTTCTCAATATCACAAAAGCATTTTTGAGCTCGTTAACCACTTAGCCTTTCAGCATTCTTTTTAGTGGCGACTATTGAGATGTCATTTATATTTTATGCTTTTTTATTACATTGACCATAACACAATCACCTATAATCAATCGCTTAAGAGCCTGTAATTAATCCTAAAGCTCTATGCGCACTATTTTTAACACGTTATCAAAGACTGATAAACGTACTTCATCGGGTAAATCGCGACGATATTTACAAGGTATTGCGCATCTTAATAATGGGCAATGAGTGTGAGAATCAGCACGACTAACCGCAACGCTTATATTCGTGAAATATAAATATAGTTAACCGCGAAATGTCAGCATATCGGCAGGAATAGAGTCCATCAGTTAACCATCAGCTTTTTATCAGCTAATCTGTAGCGTTTTCTTTCTAACATTAGGCACAATACAAACACAAGCGTATACGAATCATATTCATGTATACCGTTAAGTAATAAGCCCTCATTAAATGAAGAGATAATATGAAAAAAGTATTTACACAATTATCGTTAGTAAGTTTAGCTAAAACTAAAACATTCACGCGCATCATAACGCACTTTATACTATTGCCTATATTGTTCATCAATCAGGTTGTTTTTGCTAACGATATGACCCGTAACCAAGTACCACAAATAAAAGTTAACTTAGGTGAAGAGATCTCGTTTTATTCCGAAAACCTAAAGGAGCAACGAGAATTTTTTATTCGATTACCTGAAAGTTACGAAAAAACAAAACACAATTATCCGGTGATTTACTTACTTGATGCTAATAACGAAACCTTAACTTATATGAAAAATCTCTACTTTCATTCTGTTACTCAAATTGAACGATTAATGCAACACGGTGATATTCCCGAGAGTATTATTGTCGGTATACCTTTTAAAAGAAATCAATGGTTCAGTAATGTTTCTCGTAACCCTCAGCCTTTCAGAAACTATTTAACCAAAGAGCTATCAAACCATATTAACGATAATTACCGTACGATTAACAATAATATTTTGATTGGCCAATCTTATTCTGCAACATTCGTTATCAATACCTTGCCCACGAGCAGCGACACGTTTAATAGCTACATCGCAATAGAACCCATTTTGCCAAACAACGCCTTTGACACTGCGGTAAAAAATTATCAAAACATTTCGATTCAAAATAGCGATTTGCAAATAATTTTAGGGGGTGACGTTATGTTGTCTGAAACCGAAGCGCTGCGAAAAAGCATCATAAGTTCAGCGGGGAAAATGGTTAATATTAGTCTTGACGTGTTTCCAACCGAGTCACATGGCTCAGTATATTACCCAGCGCTTAACGATGGATTAAGAAATCACTTTGCAGATTATCGACAACCTACTAAAAAGCAAATATTATCCTCAAATTTCGACCATAAAACATTACTTAATCATTATGAAAAAAGAGCTAAAAAATACCAAATTGAAACGAGTGACAAGCAATTTCAAGATGCTATCTTTTCGGTTATTTATCATCAACTGATAGCCAAAAAATTTGACCAAGCTTTTGCCTTATGGCCACTTTGGATATCGCCAAACAAAGTCTATAATGCTAACCGCGCAATCAGTCATTTTCAGCGTAATAACGACAGCGCATCAGCTATTTTACTTTTACAACATTTAGCTATAGCTATGCCGAATTCCGTTAGTGTTTTAGACCGTTTAGCAACACTTTCCCATGAAAACCAAAAACTTGAACAAGCAAGTAAAACCCGCTTAAAAGTACAACAACTGTTAACAGATATTTTTAGTAAAGCAGTATCGGCTCAGCAAGAAAGTGACTTGAATACCTATGGCTATAGTTTATTGAACCAACAAAGAATTCAAGAATCGATAACAGTATTCAAACGTATAACTCAAGCAAAACCAGATTCAATGAATGCCTATGACAGTTTGTCAGATGCTTATGAAACAGCGAAAAAAATTCCTGAAGCAATTAAGACAGTGGAAAAAGCAATTGCTATCGCAAAAAGTAAAAATGATGAGAATACCAGCACTTTTGAACAAAAATTGGGACGGTTGAAAAACATACAAATGTAGGGGGAAGCGATTGTTCAGTAGGCATAATCAAATTTTTGCTTGTGCCTCGTTAAGACAAAGAAAAATAACAAAGGCGATAAAAATGAAAAGCACACTAATGAAGATGAATGTTATATTCATATCAATACTCAGTTTGACACATTTGTCTTATGCATCTGAGCTAACCATTGAACATGTAGCAAATGCGGGCGTTAGAATAGTATCTGATAAGAACGCCATATTAGTAGACGCACTGTTTAACACTAATAAGTATTATAACTATTTAAACGATTCAGACTTTAAGCGATTAAATAACAAAAATGCGGACATAGCGTTAGTGACTCATTCTCACTCAGATCATTATACTGCAGATCGTACGCTAAAATATTTACAAAACCACCCAGAAACGATGCTAGTAGCACCTTTATCAGTGACGACTGAATTAGCGGGTAAGATTGGAAATAAGCAATTACATACTTCACGATTGACTGGATTTTCAGACAAACAATTAGATCACAAAAACATTTCCATTACTGCATTGAACTTTCCTCATGTGGGTGTTTTTGCCCCTGATGCTCCAGCAAGTTTAAAGGTCCGGTTTCATAAAGAGTTTCCAAACTATGCCTACTTAATTGAAGTGAACGACTGGAAAATAATCCATATTGGTGACGGAGACTTTACATCTTCTGAGATAGATATTGAAAAACTGGCGAGTATGAATATTGATGTGGCATTGCTGCCTTCATGGATCCCCGAGGAGGACGGAGGCTTAGACTTTATTAAACGCATAAAAGCCAATAAAGTCGTATTTATGCATTTAACCGACGAGGAAACTGAAGGCTATAACAAAAATTTGAAAACTGTTCTACCCGTTGCAAATATTTTGGTTACCGGTTTTGAAAGCGTAACGTTTATTAAATAAATCTCACCTTTCGTGCGTTCAATAGGGTCATCTTAATACGATGACTCTTTCTTTTCGACTTAGGTAACCACTTATCGTATAAACATCAACAAGATAAATTATATAGTTTACGCTATTAATGTTGAAGTAAAATCATTCACCCTATTATTGGTTAAAATTTGGCTGCCACTGGTTATTTTGTGAACCTTGATACTTGTGCCTTTGTTAAAGGCTAAAAATTTATCGAGGGATTTTTTCAAATCAATGATAAATTCATCGGCTTTTTTTGTCTCAATATGTAGATGAAGAACATTTAGAACTTTTGACTTTCTGTCCATCTTGACATCCATTCTTCCAGAAAACGTACTGCCCGATAAAAGTGGCAGGCTGAAATAACCGAACTTTCTTTTATCAGCCGGGACATAACACTCAATTTGATAATCATAATTGAAAAGTGCTTTGGTTCTCTTGCGTTGTATAAGTAGATTGTCAAAAGGCGAAAGGATTTTCACTTTATGCCGACTCAACTTAGTTTTTAATAGCTCATGAACGTTAGGTAAAGCAAAGTATGATTGATTATCGACATTTACCGTAATTAACAAACCCTCTTCAAGCAATTGCATACAATACTTTTTTACCGGGGATTTAAGTCCTTTCAGTAAATAAGTTATTTGCTGATATGTTCCAATAGCATTTGCACTCAAATAATTAATGACTAAATGTTGAAAGTATTCCGCTTCGCTGGGTGTACTCGTATCAACAGTTGCAGGCAGTACATGTTCTGTAAGGTCATACACTTTTTGAAACCCCTGCCTTTTAAGCGCCATCAGCTTACCTTCCATAAAGAGCTGTTCGAGTGCTACTTTTGCAGGTTTCCAGTCCCACCACCCCGTTTTATTTTTTCTAGCATCTTTAAAATCTTTAGCTTGCAACGGACCTTCAGCCTTAATACGCTGCAAAACATATGACATGCTTTTTTTGTCTTTTTTAAACCAGTGCTCATCTCCTTTAGCAAAAGCGTGCTTTCTTGGTAAGCTAAAACGGTAATCTGCCATGGGTAAATAGGCTGCGGCGTGCGACCAATATTCAAAAATTTGTTTATCTTCTAACAGTTGTTCAATATGAATAGGATCATAATGCTCGGCACGATTCCACAAGCTATGATGATGAGCGCGTTCTACCACAGATATAGAATCAATTTGCACATAATTAATGGATGCTAAGGCTTTATATGTCGCAGCTTTTCCCCTCCCTAATTTATGCTCTTTATGAATACCTTGGCTTAATAAAATCGCTTTTTTGGCTTCATTTAAACTAAGAGTATGTTCCATAAAAAATGTTGTTCCATAAGGTGCAATCTTTGATTCTAACACCAAAGCCAATTCAAACAACACGGACACATGACTCTAATAATTAATAATGTGTCCGCTACAAAAAGTTACGCCTTTAACGTAATCTAAAATTCCCTTTTTTAAGGCTTAACTGCATAAGCAATAACAATATTAGATAGCTAAACGAACCGCCGCGACTCTTGGTGTTTTTATCATCAGAGTCAATCTGGATTTCATTAACAGTGAATTGAATACTGCTGCTCACTGAAAGTATTGGATTTCCGTTGTCATTAACAGTCAAATCAACTTTATGTGACCCTCCTTCTATCATGGAGGATGGATCAAAGCTCACAATTCCACCGACAATAGTCGTTGAAGGGATAGCACCCGGTATTAACCAAATATAAGAAAGCTTATCCTGGGTGTTTTCATCAGTAGCATTTGCTGATATTTCGACTAAACCACCATTAATGTCAATTGATGAAACAAGCACACTATTTTGGGTCATTGATAAAGAAACCTCAGGAGAAATATTCACGATATTTTCCACACAGCCACTTTCATCAACCACTTCGCCAGGTTGTGTATTAGGACAATTATCAAGATCATTTGCTATGCCGTCATTATCATCATCGGCATACACGGTTGGGGTATTTTCATTACAGCGATTGGCATTATTTTGATTGGTTGAGGTGCAATGGGCTAAGTAATCAACTTCCATGGTTACTTTGCTAAGACTTGAATCTATTGTTCCACCTAAATGTCCACCCATAGCAACGTTGAGTAAAACAAACATCGGCTCTTTATATTGTGGGCAGTTCGTCACATTATGTGAAGCTACCAGTGTATCGTCCATGTAAAATGAAATGTTATTTTCATCCCATTCAATCGCGTAATCATGCCAACTGAGTACGTCATTAGCGCCGTTAGGGTAAGAAAATCTAACTTCATTTCCGCATGCACTGCCCCCGGTATTAAAAAAATTGGTGATATAAGTGCTCGGACTATTTGCAAACCATTCCCATACATCAATCTCGCCAGCACCTGGGTTTGGCCAATTAGAAAAGTCATCATCGTTTTTACGAGGACTTTCAGCAATACGATTTTCTAACATCCAAAAGGCCGGCCATGTGCCACCTTCGAGATTATGAAAACGAATTCTTGATTCTATTCTTCCATAGAGAAACTCACGTTTATCTTTGCCGTTAATTCGACCTGAGGTCCAACTTCTTGATTGGTTATTTAAACCAGCACAATTAGTTTGTTGTTTCCTCGCGATTATTTTTAGCGTGCCATCAGAAACATCAAAGTTTTTATTAACGGAACTATCGTCATCGGTATAACATTGCACTTCATTATTAAAATTAGCATCTACTTGAGCTGTCCAGTTTTGCCAATTAACACCATCACCTGAAAAAGTGTCAATATAGTTAACTTCCCAACCAGCCATACTCGGTGCGGCCATTAGAAAGCTTAATGAACTCAGTAGAGTCATTAAAAACAACCGAATATTTTTGGTGATATTTTTCATTAACGCTAAAATAGAGGCCAGTTTATTTTCTGTGTATTCTTTCATTTTTATCTCTTATTTTCTTAAAGCTCATCATTGAGTCAATCAGTAATCGACTCAATGACATGTGAATTTATAACGATTTCAAAAAAGCGAGTAACGCGGCTTCATCTTCATCAGAAAGTGCTTCATAGTTGACTTTAGAGGCTTCAGATTCTCCACCATGCCAGAGGATCGCTTCATCAATCGTTCTAGCTCGGCCGTCATGTAAATAAGTATGCTCGGGCGTACAAACTTCATTTCCTTGACCACCAACGGGATTTACCACACCGCCGGTAACACAAGCTGACAATCCTATACCCCATAATGGCGTTGTGCGCCATTCAGTGCCTGTGGCATTACCTTCTCCCAAATTGTCAGCAAGACCTTCACCCATATCATGTAACAATAAATCGGTATATGGATGTATAGTTTGATCTCTTAGTTCGCTAAACGGGTGATAGATACTGGTTTGTAATGTCTCGGTATGACAATCCACACAACCAATACTTGAGAACAATGCTTGCCCTTGTTGTACTTGAAGATCATCAAGGCCTCGTTGCGCTCGTACCCCCAACAAAGCGATATATTTCACTAAGTTATTTAGGTGTTCGTCACTTATTTCAGCTTGGTTGTGTCCACATTCATCTCTTGCTAATTGGGCTGAACCACAATCAGGTGATGGCAGAACAGAGGTCATCACACCCATATCGGTATTAAATGCTGCAGCTACCTGATGTTTTATACTCGATGTTGCGGCTTTCCAACCAAAACGTCCAAGACGAATTTCCTGGGTAACTGGATCTATAACACTTTGCGCTTTACCTGAAATTCCAAAGGGAGCAAACTCATCATTAACATCAGCCATCGCTAAAATGGTTTCTTCAGGAATAGCTTCCAATAATCCCAGTCCGACAAGTTGTGGTGCAATGCGTGCTGAGAATTTTTCAGGTGTACCTGTTGAAAAGGTGTAATTAGGAGAACGTAGTCCATTTACCTCGGTCCATGATTCAATTGCGACTGTTCCTTCGTTTTGTACATTTTCTGTATTGGATGGCTGTAAAACAGCACCTCTCTGGGCATCTGGATTACCATCAGCATCGGCTATTTTAAAAACCCACTTGTCTAATGGCTCGCCTATAGGTGCAGGAGCTGCCCGTCCATTGCGTTCGTGACAATTTGCACAACTATGATTGACAAAATGCGTACCTGACTTATCCACCATTTCGGAAAAGACACCATTGTCAGGGTCTTCATCATGTTTACCGTCGACAAAAGAGGTGTGATGAATACGTCGTCCTAAGACAAATGCTTGACCATTAAGGCTGGATAAATTAGTCGCCATTTGCATAAAATGATCGTTTGGCTCATTCGTATATTGATATGGGAGTGTCGTGTTACCGCCTAACCAACCTTGCTTTTCGATGGGATGAGAATTCTCACGCTCTGATGATTTATCATCAAAGTCACCAACAGTTTTCCAAGGAACCATACCGCCTTTACCCACTTGATAAAGATACGTTGTGCCGTAATAATTTGAACGTCCTTCAGGCACTCCCAATAAAAACTGGCTGACTTCAATTTCCATATATTGGCCAATACTGAGGGTTTCTGAACTACCGTTCAGTCCACGAAATTCATTAATGATTAATGAGTATTTGTATTGATCACCCGTCGTACTCGTTTGCACAAGGTCGTCATCATAACTTCCGTGACCGACCGTCACTACGTTAGGTTCATAATTACCATGGTATTGTGCAACGGTATTCATCCCAGAATACCATGCTCTGAATTCTAAGGCTTCTAGCTGCCACTCAGTCACCCATTCAACTAAAATAGAAGAACCGCCTTTAGCAACATAATCGGTGAATTTGTAGCGTGCCGTTCTATGAGTCCAATAATGAGAAAGGTAATGATCATATTGTTGGAATTGATCTTCTTTCGCATGGCGATCTCGTCCTCTGTCAGCGAATTTGGTTACGACGGCATCATTAGTTTCATAAATTAAGGCATGTTCTTGCGCGGTACTTGACGTATAAAGTGGAACAATATCGCCGAAAAGTCCGTATTCTTGCAGGTGCCAGTTATTGATAGCAGCACCATCAGTGGTGCCTTTTGCAGTATCACCAATAAAAAAATACAAGGGTTTACCCTGATAGGCAGCTTGTGTTGTGCCATCATTACGGTCAATTATTGTTAAATTTGGCACACCAGAAGCGACACCATCAGTTACTAGCAGAGGTGGCCAATTAACGGCACAACCGTCATTACAGCTACTCCCCTGAGTGCCAATATCATTATCAAAGGTATATAAACTAAAAGCTGGTTTTTCACTGTCTTTCCCGCCAACAAGAATATCGTTGTCAAAGGCAACTTCAATTAACTGTTCTATGGCTTCACAGCCGAAGAAGTCGACAAATGTACCTTCTGGTGTATCGGGGCAATTATCAAGGTTATCAAATATGCCGTCATTGTCTGAATCAGAACAGCCTACTTCATTGATCACTGCATTTTCTGGTGTGTCCAAGCACAAATCGAGCTCATTACTAATACCGTCAAAATCATCATCAAGAACCGCGGTCACTTGTAACCAGTTAATATTAAACGAGCCAGCGTTTACCATTAAGCGTAAGGTGAAAGTGCCGCTTGTCGTTAAAAATGAATGAACAATATGGGTTTCAAAATTTTGCCATCCACCGGTGCTAGCAACATTATCGCTGCCAATGGTATTGCCATTAATCGACAGCGTATAATTACCGCCACCTGACTCAGAGGCCACTCGAGTACTAATGGCATATGTTCCTTCGCTAAGGGTTACTGAGTATTCGAGCCATTCAGACGCTTGGGTATAACCAATATTGTAGCCCCCGCCAGCATCGGTGGTGACTTCAATATCAACGGCATCATTACGGTAGCTTGCCCCACCTTCATTGTTAGGAGTCGTATCGAAATAGGCAATATAATCTTCTGCTTGAACAAGTACCTCAACAACTGCTGCAACGATTTCACAGCCGGAACCGTCAACCGTAGTATTTTCTGGTGTATCAGGACATGTATCATCGTCATCCTCAACACCGTCTTTATCCGTATCAATATCGACAACAATAACAACAATGATTTCGCAACCTGTCGCATCTACATTGGTATTTGCTAATGTATTAGGACAAGAGTCCACTTGATCGAAAATGCCATCATTATCACTGTCTAGATTTATAGTTTCCTTTTCTGGTGGAGTTGAACCACCTCCACAACTCATCAAAGTAGCCAGTAATAACAGTAAAAGTGTTCTTTTTGGCGTACCATTCAACATATTTGTTAGACCAGTAAAATAGCGAGAATTTAATTTTGATTTCTTCATTTTTTATTCTTCTTCTCTAAAGTTTCAATTAAGACAATCATCAATCAGCTTAATAAATAATGATGCTCAGACCTGAATATTTTTAGCATAATGATTGACCAAGAAGCATAGAAAAACGGTCAAATGGGGGGTATAAAAAGTTGAAATGGATAGAAGAGGTAAATGAATGTCATTAATAAGCTTTAGCTTATTAATGACATAACCACTGATAGAAATTTTTTAAATATTAGCTGAGATATACTTACAGTCATTGCTCTTTATTATCGTGTTTGAAACAGAGTAATGACCGAATATATGAAGTCACTGTATACCCACCTGATCATAAATATGGGTATACAACCACAAGTGTTTACGCTGGCGTAGCGCCTTCAGTTTCCTCATTTAAAGTATTCACTTCAGTAGCCATTTTACCCCGACGTTGTTCAAGTTTCTTGCGGACATCGTTAGCCATTTTTTCAGTAATTGGGTAAGTAGCAACCATCCAAATGGCAAGCACAGAACAAAGTACCGGCACAAGTACATCAGCTAAGCGCATGTAGTACAGGGTATCAGCAGCTTGAGCTCCCCCTAACGCAACATCAAAGCCAGTTGCATGAAGTAAGAAACCACCTGCAGCCATCGCTGCGGCTAAACCTAATTTAACAACCCACCAATAAATTGAACCAAACATACCTTCACGTCGTTCACCTGTTTCCCATTCATCAAGATCACAGACGTCAGCAACCATAGAACCCATCAAGGTGAACAAACCACCTAAACCAAAAGAAAAGAAAATCGGTGGAATAATAACCAGCATTGGATTATCCGGTGTAAAACATATCCATTTCAGCGCATAGCCAAAGATAGAAATCGCGATGGTAATGAAAAATGCATTTCGTTTACCCAGCCAGCTGGATAATTTAGTGACAATAAAAATGGCACAAGACGTCGAAATAAATGACACCGTGCCTGCCCAACCGACATACTCCGCGCCTAATGACTGGTCACCTCCAAACACATAATAAATAATCACATAACTTTGGAACGCTGAAACCATCATAAAGCCATTAAAGACTAAAAAGGTTGCACCACATAAACTAAGAAAGGGCTTAAACTTAAGCGTAATTAAAAACCCCTTAAAGAAGTCAGCAGCAGAGCTCGCTAAGCTCCTTGGTTTTACCGGCGCAGCAGTTGGGTTAACTACCGTTTTTGAATTGGCGATGGGAGTAAAACGTTCAGTAAGAAATATTGCTGGTAAAATACCAACAAAAATAGTAAATATTCCAATGATCACAGCCAACCAACTTGCACCTTCAATCATATCGCTAAAGAGCGATTCATTTTGCATAAACAATAAGAACCAAGGTGCAAATAACCAAGCAAATTGCCCCATAAAATTCTGCACCGCCATGATACTGGTACGTTCATGATAATCAGGCGTCAACTCATAACCTAAGGCAACCCAAGGAGTAGCAAATATAGTGTAAGCGAGATAAAAAATAATAGAGCCAATCAAAAAGAACCAAAAGTAAAACTCCTCACTCTGGTCTCTGGGTAATTGCCATAACAAAGCAAAAGTAATGCCTGCCACGATAGCACCCCAGAATATATAGGGCCTACGTCTGCCCCACTTTGATCTCGTGTGATCGGAAATATAGCCCATTAACGGATCAGTAAAGGCATCGACTAAACGAGGTAGTGCGCCTAACAACCCCACTAGCGCAGGGTTCATCCCTAGCCCTAAATTCAGAACGATGGTCATGGTGCCAATTGCCGCACCGAGTAAGTTATTTACGAATGCGCCGAAGCCATAGATAATTTTTCTTAACGTGGAAATTTTATCTTCAGTCGCTGTTTCATAGATTTCTTGCGTACTCATAAAGCGTTATTCCGTTAAAATGTTGATAAGATGAAACTGATTAAACTGATTTTTAAACACATTAAAATTCAGTAAAAGGTATTCAATTGTATAAGGTCTATCTGACACTATATAAATGTAAATCTTAAACAATATAAAAACGATGAGTCGGTCGCTATAGGACGATGAAATGGTCATTGTTAGAGTTTTGAATTTATCTAAATATTCTTACGGACATTATTTCCAATATCACGCTGTTTCATTGAAAAATCTCAAAAAGTCCAGATAACCTTGAAATAAGTCCACCCTACCGTATTTAAGTTGAATCCACTGACATTCGTAATAATCTAAATGAATAGCTTTTTTTATCACACATTAACGAGGTCAGTGACCTTTTGAATTCTCGTTTTATTTCATTTGAGAGACCTAATGCCAGCAACCATTTGTCAACAGCTTCTTAACACAAAGGATGTAGTTAAAATGTCTTTTGTGTCTTCTTTATTAGCTCAAATGACGTTAAAAGAAAAAATTGGTCAAATGAGCCAATTTAACAATGATGATGATGAAAAACTAGAAAATTCAGTTAAAAATGATGATGTCGGCTCAGTTATCAATGAGGTAAATATTGATGTGATTAATGAACTTCAACGCCTTGCTACACAAGAAAGCCGATTAGGTATTCCCTTGTTAATTGGCCGCGATGTTATTCATGGATTTAATACTATATTCCCCATTCCTCTTGGGCAAGCCGCAACTTGGTCACCGGAACTTGTTGAAACCTGCGCAAATATAGCCGCTATAGAGTCTTCAAATAGCGGGATAAATTGGACATTCGCTCCGATGATAGACATTAGCCGAGATCCACGTTGGGGACGTATTGCAGAGAGTCTTGGCGAAGACCCTTATTTATGCTCGGTACTTGGCAGCGCGATGGTAAATGGTTTTCAGGGAGAAAACCTTTCTGATAAGAATTCAATAGCAGCCTGCGCAAAACATTTTGCGGGTTATGGCGCAAGTGAAAGCGGCCGTGATTACAATACGACTAACATTCCAGAAAATGAATTTAGAAATGTTTACTTACCACCATTCAAAGCACTTGCGGACGCTGGAGTTTCAACATTTATGGCGTCATTTAGCGATCTCAATGGCGTTCCTGTAACAGGTAACTCTTGGCTACTCAATGATGTATTACGTGAAGAATGGAAATACCCTGGCCCAGTAGTGAGTGATTGGGGATCTATACCGCAATTAGTCACTCATGGCTTTTGTGTAGATGAAGAGTCAGCAGCATTTGAAGCTTGCCAAGCAGGTGTTGATATAGAGATGGCGAGTGATACTTACGCGAAAAACTTACCTTTGCTCATTAAAAACAACAAGGTTAGCCTTGAGCAAATTGATACGATGGTAAACCGTATATTATTATTAAAATTTGACCTAGGACTTTTTGACACCCCCTTTACAGAATCAACGCTCCTTGAGGAAAAGTTAAATAGCAATCATTTAAACGTTGCGAAACAAGTGGCGACGAAAAGCTGTGTTCTTCTTAAAAATAGTAAACAAACATTACCATTATCCAAAGCAAAAATATCATCTTTAGCTGTGATTGGTCCATTAGCAGATGATGGTTATGAGCAACTAGGCACTTGGGTATTTGATGCTAAGCCAAGCCAAAGCATTACTTGTTTAAACGCGATAAAAAAACACGTAGGGGATTCAGTCGATGTTAGTTTTTCAAAGGGATTAGAGACATCACGAAGTATTAATCAAGAGGGTTTTAATGACGCAAGGCAAATAGCCCTTTCAGCTGATGTTGCGTTGATGATTTTAGGTGAAGAAGCCATTTTGTCTGGTGAAGCCCATTGTCGCTCAAATATCGATTTACCCGGTTGCCAAGAACAATTAATTAACGCAATTTATGAGACAGGCACTCCTATAGTACTGGTCATAATGGCCGGTAGACCCATTACCTTAGAAAAAGTGCTTCCTAAAGTAGATGCAGTTCTTTTCGCATGGCACCCAGGCACTATGGGCGGCCCTGCAATTACTGAATTACTCTTTGGTGAAACGTGCCCATCAGGGAAACTACCGGTTACTTTTCCAAGAAATGTCGGCCAAATCCCACTTTATTATAGTCAGAAAAATACAGGTAGACCTGCATCTGACGCAACATTTGTAGATATAAACGACATAAAAGTAAGAGCACCTCAAACCTCATTAGGTATGACATGCGCACATTTAGATACCCACTTTTCTCCTTTATTCCCCTTCGGCTTTGGCCTTTCTTATACGCAATTTGAGTACAAGAATATTAAGGTGAATAAACATTTAGTCAATATCGGAGAAAACGTTGAAATAACGGTCACTATTAGCAATGTTGGCAATTTTGATTCGGAAGAGGTTGTTCAGTTATATATCAGAGATTTGGTGGGCAGTGTGACTCGCCCAGTGAAAGAATTAAAAGGCTTTCAACGTGTATATTTGCCCGCTGGTCAAAGCGAAAAGATTGTTTTTACCGTTCATACCGATGAACTTGCTTTCTACAATCGACAAATGAAACTTAAAACGGAAGCTGGTTTATTTAACGTTTGGATTGGAAGTAACTCAGATACAGAGCTAAAAACAGAATTTGAAGTTGTTATACAGCAAGATTAACATTTGGATTTTGACAAAAAAACAATGAATTTTCAATCAGATATTATTACTTGTATTTATGTGAATTTAACCCATTTTTTTAATTTAACACTAACGGAATATGTAGAAAAATGCATCCACTACTTAGTCAGCCATCAATAATAATAAAAGTTAGTAAGCTGATGTCAAAAATGACATTAGCGCAGAAGATTGGACAAATGATCCAAGCTGAACGACTGAGCTGCTCGCCTGATGATGTGAGAAAATATCATTTAGGATCTGTATTGAGCGGAGCTGGTTCACTGCCAGAAAATAATGACCTAAACGGCTGGCTTAAAACTACTGATAGTTATTGGCATGCTTCCGTGTTTGAAGATGAACATCATTTATCGATACCATTACTTTATGGTGTAGATGCCATACATGGTCACAATAACCTTAAAGGGGCAACAATCTTCCCTCACAATATCGGGTTAGGTGCTGCGAATGATCTTGATTTAGTCAAACGTATCGCTGATACAACACGAAAAGAAGTATTAGCCACAGGAATAGATTGGGTTTTTGCGCCTAATCTAGCGGTTGCACAAAATAATCAATGGGGCCGTTATTATGAAAGCTACTCTGAAACTTCTGAAATTGTTAATAGATATGCGGGAGAGATCATAGAGGGTTTACAAGGAAATATTATTGGTGAAGGGGTAATTGCTTGCGTTAAACATTGGATCGGTGATGGCGCAACTTCACACGGCATAGATCAAGGTGATGCGAATATTTCTTTTGAAGAACTCAGTAACACGCACATTACTCCCTATATAACCGCTATTGAATCCGGTGCGATGACCGTTATGGCGTCATTTAATAGCTGGAATGGTAATAAATGCCATGGTCATGAATATCTTTTAACGAACGTACTCAAAAAACAATTAGGATTTTCTGGCTTCATTATTTCTGACATGAATGGTATTGATTATCTCAGCGATGATTTTTACCTATCGGTTGCCCAAGGGGTAAATGCAGGTATAGATATGTTTATGTTACCGGAGAACTGGCAGCAATTTATTAAATATCTGCTCAACCATGTAGAACTTGGCACCGTTCCTATATCGAGAATAAATGATGCTGTAAGTCGAATATTATCGGTTAAATTAGCCAGTGGTTTATTTGATGCCCCCTGTCCAAGTGAAAGAGTTTGGGCAGAACATTGTAGTTTTGGCTCATCTGAACATAGAAATATTGCTCGAGAAGCGGTAAGAAAATCACTTGTCCTGCTAAAAAATAAAAATAAAACACTGCCATTAAAAAGAAAACATCGTATTTTAGTTGCCGGCAAAAATGCTGATAATATTGGCCATCAATGCGGTGGATTCACCATCGACTGGCAAGGTGTATCAGGAAACGATGAATTTCAAGGCGCCACGTCTATCTGGCAAGGCATCGAAGAAATTGCTCCTCATGCGATTTTAAATAGTAATAATGACCTTTCTAAAATATCAGCCAAAGATCATGATATAGCCGTGGTTGTGGTGGGCGAATATCCATATGCTGAAGGGTTTGGTGATATTAGAAGTTGCGACAACCTCATCATAGAAGCTGGCTCACAAATAAATGGCCAAATCAATATTTCAGAGCCTTATGGGCACTCGTTAACATTGAAAGAATTGCACCCTGAAGATTATCAAACGATTAAAGAGCTTAGTGATAAAGGGATCCCTATCGTTGTTATTTTGATTTCAGGTAGAACACTCATCATTAATGCCGAATTGGAAAAGTCAGCTGCTTTTATCGCCGCTTGGTTACCGGGTTCAGAAGGCCAAGGGGTAAGTGACATGCTGTTTGGTGATTTTGATTTTCAAGGGAGACTTTCTTTTACTTGGCCTAAAGCGTCCCATACAGAAAAACAAAAAAGTACCATTAAACCACTCTTCCCCCTTGGTTTTGGTTTGCAATATGAAATAATGGATAAAGCTTAGTCGTGTGTAGCAGCAATGGGGTGCACTAATGCTTTAGTAATTTTACCATGCTGATATTTGATAAGAGGGTGGTTAATATATCCAGTAAACTTAGCTAAATTCCAATGAGGTGGTAAAGCAGATTGTTCAGTTAAATTGGCAATAAATCCAGTAGACTTCACCGCTTTACGCTTCTTTTTATTACCTTTTTTGTTGTCGATTGTTTTGTCGTTGGAACTATTAGCTTCTTTCATGGAAAACTCATTGATAAAATTCTTCTCACGACTCGCAGCAACAATACAAATTCTATTTTCAGCTGCACGTGATAGTAAACTATATTCAACTTCACTTGCCTCTTGAATATCAAAAGGTATCAATAATAAGTGGATGTTATTTAACGCTGCAACTTTTACTATTTCAGGTATGTTAGCGTCATCTGCGGTTAGCATCGCAACGCTAATTTTCCCTTGCTCTAAAGGCAATTCTAGAATAGTTAAATCATCGCCTAGTTCTGTCCACTGATACCTTTGGCAAAAGTGCAATTGCTGTTGTGTTGCAAATAAACCATGCTCGCTTATTAGCACCGCCTGATGGGCTCCTTCAATCACTAAACTTGTACACACGTATTGATAGGGCCTCAATACTGCGCTAATTTGTTTAATCAGTTGTTTACTCAAACAGGCTATATGGTCGAATTGCTCTGCATTATTCATTATTGTTTTATCTGCTATAAAGAATAACTCAGGTAATTGAATTATATCACTGAGGTTGTTTTCAATATAAAAACAAACATCTTCAATGGCCTCTTCATTCGATTTATAGGTGGCGAAAATGGCGACATTCGCAGTTTTTGGCACTGTACCATCATGAGTATTCTCCTGCCCATCTAGAGGTGGTTTTTTGATGGTTTGCATCAATTTTTGATAAAGATCGGGGCGTCGCTGTTTAAGCAATTCAGTGCCATCGGGGCGAAGTTTATTGTCAGACTCTTGTCGGTTATCAATTAGATCAATATCGGCAAAAATAACACCTTCTTCATTATTCGCTATCTTTGCTAACACCTTGCCATCAGGAGACACTATTTGGCTGTGCCCTACGCCAACAAGAACCTCTTGAGAAGCATCGTTCTGCGATTCACTTGTTGGTGATGGAATAAACGCTTGTGGTACAAGTGCTCCGACTTTATTTGCCGTAGCTAAAAATATTTTGTTTTCAAAGGCTCGAGCTGGATCGTGCAAATGACTTTGATCTAATGCAAATGTGTTTATAGAATTACACAATAATTGAGCATCATGTAAGGCTAAGCCACGTGATGCTTCAAAGTTCATGCTATCACTTCCTGTCATCAGTCCAAGCTTTCCAACAGAGGTTGATATAACCTCTGACATTTTATGCGCGTTAACAAAGAAATCATTTTCATGCCCCACTAACTTTTTCTTATCCTCTTGATGAATGAGTTCTCCAAGGGGTGAAAATAAACATGAGGTCACACTAATATTTGATTTAATTGAATCGTCTTGCTTCGTGTTAGAAACGTTGCGTGAAAGATCTCGTCGTATCGTTACGTTGATGACAATGTAACAGTTATGCTTTTTCGCCAACTCTGCAATACAGTGCAAAAAATTTCCATCTATAGATATTGCTTCATTCCAAGCTTGATCATGGTCAAGGTAACAGGTTTTTGCAGAACAAAATAGCGTATTACAATACTCAGGAAGAACGATGAGAGATGGCTGACAAACTGCGGCCTTATTTATCATACGGATACAGGTTGCTAGGTTTTCTTGATAATTTGATGAAGTGGCAAACTGGGAAACAGCGACTCGCATGATGTGTATTTTCCATGTAACTAATGATTATTTAGAGAGAGTAATGTGAGCATTACGTTTATCGGTGGGATATTACATGAAAGCCATGATTGACGCTATTTTTGTGCATGTTATCAGTTTAAATCAAGTGTTATTTGAATTCATTTAATCATAACAATATCTTGCAAGATATTGTTATTATACTAAAATTTATTGCATCCATATCAAAGAGTTCATCTATGAAAAATAACATTTTAACCTTAGCCATATTAGCGGCTCCTTTATTTTATTCAAATGAAACAGTCGCAGAAAGTGTTGTCAGCGCTGACCACGATATAAAGATTAGTAATAAAGCAGGACTCGCGGTTAATAGCGGTGATTTTTATTTTAGAATCAATGGCCGATTGATGATTGATTTTGCCACATGGGACGATGCAGCATTCTCAGGGGTAAATGGCGAGAGCGGTTCAGGCAGTGAAATTCGTCGCGCTAGAATTTATCTTAAGGGTAAATACAAAGACTGGCAATATCGATTTCAAACAGACTTCGCCGAGAATAAATCGGTTAATAAAAGCTCTTATATTAAATATTCAGGCTTTAACAAATTTGATATTTTTATCGGTAAACACTCCGAACCTTTTGGCTTTGAAAATTCAAGCAGTTCAAAATATATATCTCCGATAGAACGAAGTGCAAGCACTTCAAATTTTGCAGGTGATCGAGAAATAGGTGTTAGCATCGCCGGAAAAGGAAATGCCTATGGTTATCACATCGGTGTTTACGATATAGACTCGAATGCAACTGATAATAATTATTCTGTTACCGGACGCGCAACTTTCGCGCCGATAAACAACCATGGGCAAGTATTACACTTAGGTGCAAGTTTCAGCCTGCGGCAACTCGATGAAAATAGCAGCTTTGAGATAAAAAATAGAGCAGGTGTCCATTCGACTTCAGTAAAAAGTATAATATCTGATGTATTTTACGCTAAAGATAATAGTGTCTATGATCTTGAATTATCTTATACATATGACCAATGGAATATTGTTGGAGAATATATATCAGCTGATTTAACGGGGGTAACTGCTGCCGATGATCGTGAATATTCAAATTACTATATTCAAACAGGGTTCTTTTTAACCAATGATCAACGTCTATACAATGTCGCTTCAGGAACTTTTGTTGGCGTTAAGCCATCTTCAGAGCATGGCGCATGGGAAATTTTTACGCGTTTTGAAAGTATTGATCTCAGTGATCAATATATAGGTTCTAATGCTGAGATTTTGACTTTGGGTATCAATTGGTTTTCAACTAAATATACGCGACTATCGCTTAACTATGTGTCTACAGATATTAATTATGCCGACTTAACAAATGCTAGCGCCGAAATTGATGGTTCTGCAATCAACATGAGAGCTCAATTTCATTGGTAAAAGTGGTTAGAGGTTTGCGTACTTTGATGCTATTTCATCAAATTCGGTTTCTCTGATTATTTCTATTGCATCCCATATCTGTTGCGCTATTTTAGGGTTTTTTTCGACAAAATCGTGAGATAGCATCAGATAATATGCCTTGGTGATATAGGCAGGGCGTAATTTTTCTATATTCTCAAATGATGTAGGGTTTGATTTAATAATACTGTCAGCAGTTACGTCGTGTAGCGCCGCTAAATCAACTCTGCGCAATGCCAATCTCTCTAAGTTACTTTTAGTGCCATATGACACATCAACAACAAAACCTTGCCATATTTTTTTTGAAACTCCGTCTTATATCAAAAGCACTATTATGATTTAGCTGCAATATATTATAGTTCATTATTTTAAATAGGAAGGCTTTGGCAAGTGAATGTTTACCATGCATCCGCCTTGTTTTCTATTTTCTATGGTAATAGAACCTTGATGTTTATCGAGAATTTGTTGACATAAAACCAATCCGATACCAGACCCTTCAGGTTTTGTGGAATAAAAAGGGACAAATAAATTCGCTGGATTTTTTATTCCTGCACCTTGGTCAGTAATATTCAGCCATTGCGAGTGTTGGTCTTCTCCCCATGACAAGCCAACGGGCGCACCAGCTTCTAATGCATTTTTCAGTAAATTAATGATGACTTGTTCAAACATGCTTTGATCTGCATACAACGCCATTAATTGATCACTATTATCATCAATAACAATATCCATTTTGTTCGCGGGTATTATCGGGATATGGGCAAGTAATTGCGCCATACTAAACAACTGTTTATTGGGCTCCGGTAATTTAGCTACTTTGGCATATCGTTTAATAAAGTCAGTTAAATTATTTGCTCTTTCACCAATAACCGACAAGCCTTCGCTGATATCTTCTCGCCAGTCATCCGCTAAAGGTTGACGATTAACAAGCTTATTTAAAGTTTGGCTCATAGAGCTGATAGGATAAAGTGAATTATTAACTTCATGACTGATCACCTTGATTAAATTCTTCCAGGCCTTTAATTCTTCATCTCGCAAAACCGTTTTTAAATCGGTAATAAAAAGTAATTTCCCTTGAATGCCTTTATCGCGATAACTGTCTAAACGTATTTGCCAACGACCACTTCCGCCAGGAAAAGTATGTTCAAGAAGTTGTGTTTGTTCGTCAGTGAAAAATGCCGTTAACCCCAACATGTCTGCCGACTGCCCGAGCAGTTGTAAAAATTCACATGAATACAATCGTCCAGCGGCTGGGTTAGCCAATTTAATTTTATTATTGGTATCAAAGGCGAATATGGCGACATTGATATGAGCAATGGTTTTATCAAGTAACCGGTAAGCTTCTTCTGAAGCTATTCTTTGCTCACTAAGGCTACTTGATAATAAGTTAATTTGTCCGGTGAGTTCTGCTAATGGATCCTCTAACGAACGTTGTTTACCTCTAAGTGTAAAATCGCCGCCCCGAACGGCTTCGACTAAATTAGATAACGTTTGGAATTGAAATTTCAGCTGCTTTTTAATCAGCCAAGCAAAACCAAACACATTTAAGGATAATAACGTTGTTAATAATGTTTTCGCATACGACGAATAGTCTATGTTCCACAAAAATATCATGGCACAGAGATAAGAAGGAAGTGCTGCTGCGAGTACCAGTGAAAATACTTTTTGAGAAAAGCTTGTTTGACCGATTGCCATATTACCTCATTTCACTAAAAACCAAACTTTTCTAATCGACGATAAAAAGCACTTTTACTATAACCTAATGCTTTTGAAGCTTCTTTGGCATTGCCATGAAATCGCTTCATGACAAGCCCAATTAGTTTTCCTTCAGCTTGTTCCATGGATAAATGTGCCCAATCGTCATCTGAAGTTGAACTTTGTGAAACGTTTTCCTGAACACTTTTATCGGTATTACTAGTGGATTTGATCAATAAATCATCCGCCTGTAAGCTAGTTGATGTTGTCATTAAAACCGCACGTTCTATTAAATGGTCTAACTCACGAATATTACCTGGCCATTGATACGCTAATAACTTGTCCATCGCGGCAACTGATATTTCATCGATATCACGCTGGTATTTTTGACTGTGTTTTTGTAAAAAATTATTTGCTAGCAGAGGAATATCAGCTAATCGGTGACGTAGTGATGGAATATTTATTTCAATACTATTAAGGCGAAACAGTAAATCTTGTCGAAAGGCTTTCTCACTGACCATTTCGTCTAAATTAGCATTCGTTGCACTAATAATACGTACTGACGCTTTTTGACTTTTACTACTACCCAGCTTTTCATATTCACCACTTTCTAGCACCCTAAGAAGTTTAGCTTGTTGGCTGAGTGGAATATTTGCTATTTCATCCATAAACAAACTGCCTTGGTCTGCTAATTCGAAACGGCCAATTCGATTCGTTTTTGCGTCGGTAAAGCTGCCTTTTACATGCCCAAATAATTCTGATTCAAAAATGGCTTCGTTAATCGCACCCATATTAAGCGTAATAAAACTGTGAGATTCTCGCGCAGAGCTTTGATGAATAATATTCGCTAGTTGACTCTTTCCGGTGCCATTTTCTCCGGTAATTAAAATATTAATGTCGGTAGCCGCAACATTGTTAACCACATTCATCACTTGCTTCATGGCTTTTGATTGGCAAATCCAGTGCTGTGGTTGAGTACTTGTTCTGAGTAGTTCATTTTCTGTGGCGAGTCTTTGGCTACGTTGTTGGCTATCTCGTAGTGCCAATAGATTTTTTAGAATATTAAAGAGTCTATTGTTATCACAAGGCTTTTCAATAAAATCATTCGCCCCTCTTCGCATTGCATCTACTGCAATATCAATAGTGCCCCAACCTGTCATAGCTACAATGGGGATCAATGAATCTATTTCACGAATTTCGGTGATTAACGTTAACCCTTCATTGCCTGATGTGGTGTCTTGCTGATAGTTTAAATCCATCAAAATCAGATCAAAAGACTCTTCTTTTAACGCGAATAATGCGGCATTAGGCGTTGTTACAGCGGTAGAAGTAAAACCTTCAACTTTTAATTGCAATTTTAATGCTGCCAAAATATTGATGTCGTCATCAGCAAGTAAAACGTTATAAGTCATTCATATTACTCTTTTGTATTTTAAACATCGCGGCTCTTTGCCATCCATGTCACCGCAGCATACCGTTGATATACAGGATGTAGCAATGCCTCGTATGGCATGGATGCCAGAGAGAGGCCATCCTGAACATAAAGTTAATAGCAACAGTATGTTGCCATTAACTTTTTATCACTCTACTTTAAAAGCTATTATTCGTAACGTAAAGCACTATTAGGCTCTAATTTAAGTACTCTAAATGCAGGGATTAATGTCGCAGCAATAAAGGTAAGCGAAATAGTCAACAATACCGTGGTAGTAACCATTAGATAATATCCCGATAAAGTAAGCAGCACTCCAGACAACATATTTACAGCGAAATAGCCAAGCGCAGCCCCAACACTAATGCCCGAAACTAGCATGGTTAATCCTTGTTTTAATAACAATTGATAAATATCTCTATCAATTGCACCTAGTGCACGACGAACGCCAAACTCTTGCGTACGTTGGGTAACACTACGACTCATAATGCCATATATACCTGCGGCAGCAAGAATCAAGGCTAAAGCACCAAAAACAATGAATATTTTACCAACAAATACCATAGCCCCAACACGACGTTCAAGTCGATCACTTAGCGAAAACACATGATAAAGTGGAATACTGCTATCAACTTTAGCCGCTGTATCAACCAGTGTTTTTTGTAATTGATAAGGGTTTAATGCTGTTTTAATCGCCACATATTGATATTGATACGCTAGCTGGCTATTCGGTACATATATAGCCGATCTAAACTGTTCATCACCAAAGGGCTGAGAATGAATTAAATGTTTGCTTACACCTACTATAGTTCGCCATTCGCTATCGGGATTATTGGGCTCTGTTTTAATACGTTTGCCAATCGAACTAGTATTTGGCCAGAATTTTTTTGCAAAGCTAGTGCTAACAATAACCACCGGCAAACTATCGATTGTGTCACTATCATTAAACGCTCGACCTTCCAATACAGGCACACCTAGAAATTCAAAATAGTTTTTTGAAATAGTCATGAAGTAAGAACGAGGATATTGTTTATCTTGGTTAGCCATATCTTCAATTTTAATAGATTCTCGGCCCGATGAACGCCCAGGAAATGCACTTGCGGTGGTGGCATTTTCAATGCCGGGCTCTCTTATCAACGCTTGAATTAACCGTTGTTGATACAAGTTACGTTCTACAGTCATTTTATAATCATCAGTATTTAGCCCAAAACGGGCAGTTAACATCCCTTTCGGTTTAAAGCCGTAATCGGCATTAATGGCGTCATTAACACCAAAAATCATCACCCCAGCAAGAATTAATAAAGCACACGATAAGAATATTTCAGCAGAGACCAAAACCTTGCTTAATTTTGCTGAACTTTTACTTTGTGCACCACGCGTACCATCACGGAGCGTGCTATTAATATCAGTATTTGAAGCTTTAATCGCTGGAAATAATCCCGTAAGCAATGCGGTAAAAAATATAATAAAACCCGCTATGCCTAACTCTTCAGCATCTAAGGTAAATGTCCACCATGAGCCACCACCACCAAAGGTTTCAAATAATGGCCGAGATATGTCTAAGCCCCAACCTGCGAGAATAATGCCAAAAAAACCACCAATAAAACAGATGATTAAGGTTTCAAAAAGCATCTGACGAATAATTCGACTTCTTGGCGCGCCTAAAGCACTTCGAATGGCCACTTCTTTACTACGTTCCATTGCTCGGGCTAACATTAAATTACCGACATTGGTGATGACTAACGCCATAATGAAAATCGTTGCTCCAGTAAGTAAATAAACAATCATCATTGAATTATCCATCACCATCTGTACTAAGGTGCGGCTATGAACCGTGACATTAGTATTACTTTCTGGATATTTTTCTGTTAACTCTTTTGAGTAGGTCATTAATTCTTGCTGCGCCATTGCTAACGATATACCAGGTTTTAAAAGCGCGGCAATGGAAACATGCCAACCACCTTGACCCGAGTTTTGATTAGCCGCCACTTTTATTGGTATCCAAACTGACTCTTTTCTAGGGTAAGCAAAACCTTCATTCATTACACCAATAACCGTATGTACCTTGCCATTGACTTGCACAGTTTTTCCAATAACCTCAGGGCTTTTATTATAATATTCCTGCCATACTTGATAGCTGATGATGACAACTTCAGAGTGAACAGGACTTCTTTCCGTATCAATGAAAGCCTTTTTTACATCGCTATCAATAAAGGTTCGTCCCAAATGAGTTTTTCCACCAAACAATGAAAATGCCGTAGGCTCAATATAAGCGCCGTCATAACGTTGCGCTTCTTTACCATTTGATAAACTCAAACTTGTCCTGATATAAGCACTAAATTCCTCAAAACTTTGTTGGCGCTGCTTCATGTAATCATAATCGTGAGCATAAACATTGCCCTGATTTTCCATGCCATCAACGACAGCATCAATCATCACTAAACGCTCATAGTGAGGAATATCTAATTGCTTATATGCCAACATATTAATGATGGAAAACATATAGATAGACAAACCTAACCCTATTGCCAATACGACAATAGTAATGCCGGTAAAACTTGGCGTTTTTAATAATAAACGCCATGCATATTTGATATCTCTAAACATAATGAAAATCTCTACGGTTAATTCTTACGTTAAATACTTATGTTAAGTAACTAGGCGGCTTGATTTGATAAGTTGGTATCTTCAACAACTCGACCATCAAATAGACTGATGCGTCTTGAGGCAGAATCTGCGCAATGTTGGTCGTGGGTTACCATACAAATGGTCGCCCCTTCCTTGTGTAAATCATGCAATAAATCCATGACCATTTGGGCGTTTTTAGAATCTAAATTTCCGGTAGGTTCATCGGCGAGTAAAATTGATGGCGAGCCAGCTAATGCTCGAGCAATGGCAACACGTTGCTGCTGACCGCCTGATAGTTGTGAAGGGAAGTGTTTATTTCTATGTCCCATATCGACTTTAGCTAAGGAATCATTGACTCGTGTTTTAATTTCATCTGCCGTTAAATCATTTCGATAGGTCAGTGGTAGTTCAACATTTTCATAAACATCGAGATCAGAGATCAAGTTGAACGATTGAAAAATAAAACCAATCTCTTTATTTCTAATTTTTGCTCGCTCATTTTTTGTTAAGTTACTCACATCGTTGCCATTGAGCACAAACTGTCCTTGTGAAGTCGTATCTAATAATCCCAACAATGAAAGCAATGTTGACTTTCCGCAACCTGAAGGACCGGTAATAGAGACAAACTCGCCTTTGTTGATCGTTAGTTCGATACTGGACAACGCTAATGTTTCAACTTCGTCGGTTAAAAATGTTTTGTCGATATTCTTTAGTTCAATAATGCTGTTCATAACAATTCCTTTATATAGATAGTCTTTATGCCGAGGGTCTGTGTATCGACTTTTCTTTCGTTAAATTTATTAATTGATCATTTTACAAAATAGTTTTATAAGCTAGTTCAATAAAACGGTATTATGCGTTTGCCAAGTGGTGGTGTCTGACAACACGATTTCATCACCTGCCTGTAAACCTGAGAGTATTTGTATTTGACTCACGGAACCCTTCCCTAATTGCACGGTAACTTTTCGAGCATACCCTGCTTCATCCACGCGATATAAGCTGCTGGTAGCATTTGCACGAACAAATGCAGGGCGCTGAACATATAAAGTATTCTCCAGCTCTGAAACATTGATTTTTCCGGTAATACTTAAGTCTGGCCGAGCATTTTTAGGTAAAGCTTCAAGTATTCTTACATCAACTTGCACATTGCCATTATTCACATTAGGATCAATACGAATAACCTCTCCTGACACAGTGCCATTGCGTGTGTCTATAACTGCTGTTTGCCCTAAAGTAACCTCTCCAATATTTAATTCAGAGAGTTGCAGTTCAGCAAATAAACTTTTAGGATCTGCTATTTTTGCCACTAAACCACCGATAGCTATTCGTTGTCCCGGTTTAAGATCAGACTCTTGAACAATGCCATTCATAGGTGCAATGATATTTAATGATTCGACTCGTTCTTCTGCTCGTTGTAATACTTTAGATAATTTATTAAGTTCAGCATTTTTAGCTTTAACTTTAGCTTTCATTGTTAATGAAAACTTATCAGAAAGTTGCTGTTCTATTTGCCAAGTTTGCTTTAGCTGAGACACATTCATTTGTGTTTTTTTGAAGTTTATTTCAGAAACCACCCCAGTATTATTTTTAATTAACTGAGTTTCTGCGGTTAATTGTAAATTGGCTGATTCATAAGAAAACTGGGCATGCAGCACTTGTGCCTTCTGTTGTAATAAACTAGATTCCAATTCAGCATTCAAAGCTTCGAACTGTGCTAAAAAGGCTTCATAATCCCAGCGAGTTTCTTCAGCTTGTTGCTCTAGTTCAGGGTTAGATAATACCGCAATAACATCACCCTTAGCGACTTGAGTTCCGGCTTTGATAACGACTTGCTCTACTCGGCCTGATACTCTAGCCGCCAGCCATTGAATATTTTCAGGTACTAGCGTGCCATTACCACTGACGCTGATGGTTAAAGGTCCTTGCAATACTGTCGAATACATCAAGTGTTCAGCATTAACCTGCATATCAGCTGAGGTGAATTTTTGACTAACCATATAAAATGCAAAAAATAATGCCAAACCAGCCACACTAGCTAAAACTTTGCTGCGCTTCCACCATACTGGTTTTTGAATATCTCTTTTCTTATCCATAGTAATTATCTTTAATAAAGCTTTAGTAAAAGTTAACTACTGCATTGCGAGTATCATGCCAAACTGTAAGTTGCTGATTTTATTGAAGTGTTATGTATTTTATTATTATCTTTCCCACTGGCGGGACAATATAAGTCCCTCTACAGGGAAAATAGAAAATGAATTTAAAATAATGTGATAACCGATAATATTTATTTTGGTTAATTGGGGGGAGATTAACCTAAAGGTATATTTAAATGGCGACTTTTATAGTTAAAATAAATAGCCTCATGAAGAGGCTAATATTATTTAAATAACATGTTCAACGGATTGATAAATTCCCATTATATTCTCCGTTTGAATTGCTGATTATACTTAATTACTAACAACAAACTTTAAAACAAGAAACGTTATTACTAAATATATAATTATAATAATTACCCTTCACTTTTTGAGCTTTTTTCTTTGATTAAAGCTAATATTTTGACCCGATGAGTTTTCATAGCATTGTTTTCAACATTTTCGACCATACTTTTTTGAAGGGCAATATCCATCATTTTTAGTGCTTTGTTAAGTTGGTCGTTTGCTTCAAGGCCATCAGCTAAACTGTCATAACCATCGGCTTTTTTTGGATAGCTTTTCACATTACCTTCAAATATTTTTATCGCGGTAGCAACGTCTTTTTTATTTAAAGCGATATAACCTGCGTGATTAATTGCACGAAAGCTCGGTTTTATTTGGTAGCCATACTTTTCAGACTGTATTTTGTAAAACTGTTCAATCGCAGGTAAACCTTGAGAAATTATTTCTTCTGGGCACTGCAATGATGCATCTAAATATCTATATGCGAGGGTTTGCCCTATAAGTGCACTAGTACCATGGGTTTCGTTTTTATCTATGTCTGAATTATAACTAAAGCCCTCAGGTGTATGTGTTTTCAGTAACTGGGTATATTGCTCAAATGCACTTAACATATCACCACTTTCATTGCCCAGATTGACATATAAATAATTATTTAACCTAGCGGTGTTAGCTAAGAAATTTTCAGCGTCTTTAAATATCACTTGTTCATGCCACCATAAACTTGGGCTAAAGGCAAAATGGGCTTGAAAAAGTTGTGGCCTCGATTGCAAAGAATATACCGCCAATAACCCGCCTAAAGAATGGCCCGACAGTACTTTAAAATTATTAGTACGATAGTTCTTATTCACATAGGGGATCAGCTCTTTTTCGATAAAATCTAAAAAGTTATCAGCTCCACCCGATATTCCCCATTCATTATAACTTTCATCATAAGTCGGGGTTAAATCTCTGGTACGATGGGTATTTTTAATGGCAACAATAATCATTTCTTGTGCCTTACCATCTTGATTGAGCAGGTCTAATGTACCGGCGACGTGACTGAAGTTTCTTTGGCCATCTAATAAAAAAAGTACCGGATAATTTAGCCCAGTGTTTTGGTGATAGTTATTGGGTAGGTGAACTAATAAATCTCGTTGTTCGCTTAATATTTTAGAAGGTAAACTGTCGGTTATTGACGAGCCTCTTACATTGGCATATGCAGCAGAGATATTTGCAAGCTGTATCATGATGAAAATTGTTATTACCTGTTTAAACATAAAGTAATCCTAGTAAGTTGAATTGGTTATTGGTGTTGAATTACTGTGATATTTTTTAGTGGTAATGTAATGATGATTTTAGGAAAAAAGGTGATGGAAAGGTGATAATGCTCGTTTTAGTGTGTTTTTCAAACGAATCGTCGACTTTATTTATTTAACTGGCTTTTTTATTTAATCTGCTACGTGATAAACTGATCCATCTGCAATCGCTATTTTAATTTTGAGAAAAACAATACGTTATGATGAAGTTTGGCGAGTTTACCCTTGATAATAAACAGGCACGATTATCATGCCAAGATAAAGAGTTACCAATAGAACCTAAACTATTTGAACTGCTATTACTGTTTGTTAACCAGCCAAATACCATTATTTCTCGGCAAGATATTTTAGATAACTTGTGGGCAGGTTCACTTGTTACCGATAATGCCATCAATAAACTAGTCGCCAACTTACGTAAAGTGCTGGCTGATGATCCTAAGAATCCTCGTTATATTCAAACAGTACCTAAACGAGGTTATCGGCTGATATGTGAAGTGACCTTATTAGAAAGTTTTAATTCAACTGTAAAAGGCCAGATCATAACTGAAGCAACCAGTGAAACTAATAATTATAAACAACACTTACCGAATAAGCGTAAAAATAATTTAATAATTGCGCTGTTGTTTCTGCTTTGTAGTTTACTTTTGTGGCAAGTCTTTAGTGAAAACGATAAAAAAAGTAATAATAACAATCGTTATACCCTGGAGTTAACGCGTGCACACGGCGCGGAAGAGTCAGCGCGAATGCATCCAGATAATAACCACCTTTACTATTTAAAAAAGAATTTGAAAAACACTGGTTATCAATTATGGATAAAAAACATTCATACGGCAAAAATACAACAAGTTGATAGTGATAAGGCTAATATTAGTAGTATTATCGCCGTGGTTTCAGGGCTAAAAAGTGGCACGACAAACTTGTTCTACCTTGATAAAAAACAAGACAATTGTGGGGTTTATCAAGCTACACTTACACAAATGGCTCATGTAATAGAAACAAGTAAAACAAATAAACAAATACAATGGCAACAAACTGAAAAGCTGTTTGATTGCAGTGACAAACGCATTAAAGATATTGATTATCATGCCAGTAAGCAAATAATTTATTACACCGCACAACCCCAAAACTTTTGGCCAAACCAAATATATGCTTTTAACTTAACCACGAAAAAACACAGCTTTGTCACGCAAGTTGAACCTTTAGGTTGGGGGCATCACAGTATTGATATTTCGCCTGATGGCAATAAGCTATTAATAATGAGCACCAATGGCGACTACAAAACCCAACTACTTGTTCTGAATTTACTGAATAACGAAATAACAGAAGGTTTTAAATTTGACTACCCTGTTACTGAAGCTATTTGGCATCATGACTCTGAGCAAGTCTATTATTACGCTGCGCATCCTGCTCACCAAATTATTAAAAGTAACTTAAATGGCAAAAATGCCACTCCGGTTGTTAGTGTGTCTGAGTATTTATCGCCACAGATGTCATTATTTCCTGATGGCAAAAATTTATTGTTTAGTACTGAACAGAAAAACTTTAGTAACCGCTGGGTCGTACCACCAAACCAAGTTAACGACATTGATAACTCAACGGTTTACGATATTAACCCTGCTTTATTTCATCAAAGTTCGCAGTATTTGTTTATTTCCAAACGCAGTAGCCGTAGACAATTGTATTTAGGACGTTATGACGTAAAACAAGCCGAGATAGTCACTAATTTTTCTCAGTCTCATTGGATAGAGTATATGGCTGTGTCAGCAGATGACCAAAGTCTATTACTCAGTGCCGATAATAAGGTCTACCTTTTACCAATAACTGCTTTAAATGGCATGGTTCCGTTAACAACACTCAAGAAAAAACACCTGATTTTTACAAGTGAACACCCTATTATCGCGCTTGATTGGCTTTCCTCAAGTGGCGCGGCAATTACTACCGTTAATAATGGTATACCCGAGTTAATGGTCGTCAATTTATCTGATAATAAAATTCAATCGCTAATAGGTAAATGGGCTTATGGACTTACAGATAGTCAGCATCCTGAATATAACTATTTAATTGAACAACAAAGTAATACTTTATATCGTATCAATTCACTCACCTTTAATGATGATGCAGATATTAACCAACACGAATTAACAAAAACTGAAGTAACCCTACCCAATGGTTTTTTCCACGTAAAAATAGACGGAAATGTTTTATATTATGGTAGCGATGAAAGCGACAGTATTTATTTAAATGCCGTACCAATAAATAATATTGATCAAAGCAGTAGATATATTTCAAATGATTTTTATGGCTATGACGTTAGTAACGGTAAGATAATATTAAGTGACTTAGAAAGCCTTGAAGGTGATGTGCATCGCACCATGCATTAAAAGAGTGACTCATAGCAATTAAGTGCAATTTTGATTGTTATATTTAAGTCACGCTAGTCCAATAAATTGTCACCTCATTGCTAATGCCTTGGGCATTTATTTGTCAAAATTATTTTGGTACGGCAACTTTTTACCGAGTAACGTACAAATCAATGAAAAAATCACCTTTTTGAAACAATGCCCCCATATAAATCAATGAAATAACAAAAAGGCAAGAACCTGCTAAATGGCTTGATAAATGCTTGTACGGGATTGAGATAATTAAGTAAAAAACATCGAAGCTATGATAATCAATACTCATTACACTGAAATAATTGCTCAAGCAAAAATCAAAGGTGAATCGTATGTTAATTTTGATCACAGTAATGAATATGTGAAATTGGCCGCCGCTGAAAAAGATACTTTTACCTTATCAAGGACAGCACAAGAGAAAATGAATGGAGAAAAAACAAATGCAACATCTAACATCTATGCTATGCCTGAAACGGCCAGAGAATTATTAGCAGAACAAGCGGCAATAGAACTTGATCCGAGTGTATTTAATAAAGCAAAAAGTAATGTTCGCTTGAACGAAATGATGGAAAACATATCTAACAATCGAATAGGTTTTGATCGAGAACAACTCAAAAAAATTGCAGCTATGATGGCTAAAATAGCTGAGAATGAAAACCTGAGTCCAGAGCAAAAACAACAAGCAATAAAAGCACTAGAAGCTCAGAAGCAGGGAATAGTTGAAGAAAGTTTGGACATAAGAAAACTAACAAGGCAATCGTTTGATGAAGACAAAACATCGTAATAAATAATTTTTCTGAAAAAGGGGCTATTCTCCAATATCTTGCACAGCTGAAATAGCTAGAGAAACTAAGTTTTCCAAATTAGCCAAAGGTAATGAGTATTTTCACTATATTTAAGAAGATTTCCGAGACTAAAAATCAATCATCAAAAAGACTGTTTGCTACCATTTGGAGACATTCATTAATCTTTAAAAAGCTCATTCAACATACGCTCAGGGTTTAACAAAAAAGATTTTGTAATAGCATAATGTTCAGTGTCTTCATACTTTGTCAATTCCAATCCTGTGTTTGTAACTTGATAAATTTGTGCATCAGGATATGCCAATATGATTGGAGAGTGAGTCGCAATAATAAATTGAGATTTTGATTTACATAATTGATTCATTCTCGCCAATAATGTCAACTGGCGAGTTGGTGATAGTGCTGCTTCTGGCTCATCTAGTATGTACAGTCCATTACCTGAAAATCTATTAACAACAAGTGAAATAAACGATTCTCCATGTGATTGTTCATGCAGAGACTTACCTCCATATGACTCAATAACCTTAGGTCTCATACTCGGTTCTTTATCAAGGTCTTCAATATTAGTTGCTAAGTTAAAGAAACTCTCAGCTCTCAGGAAGAATCCATCCTTGGGTGTCTTGTACGATTTGCTCAATCTTAAATATTCAAAAAGTTTTGAATGTGACTCGCGTGTACCAAAATTGAAGTTTTTAGTTCCACCTTCAGGGTTAAAACCATATGCGGTTGCTATGGCTTCAATTAATGTAGACTTTCCACTACCATTTTCACCAATAATAAATGTCACAGGTTTAGTGAATTCAATAGAATCAAACCCCCTCATGGATAATGTATTAAATGGGTAACACGTAAAATCTGGGCACTTATCTGGTTTTAAATAAACTTTTTGTAAGTACGGAAAGTCTTGCAAAATGGAAGTCCTATTAAGTTCACTACTCGCTCGTAACTGACCTTAACTTTATCTGTGCTTTATCGTCAAGTCAGTGTCATGAGCAGACTAGATAAGAAAAAGCGAAACAACTTAATAGAGAAGCGTATTCAAGTGTCACCGACTTTGTTTACTTAATCATTGCACATTTCGAAACACTTTTTTCAAAGTACTCAGAATTTGAAGCATAGGTGTTTGGTACTTCTAATTCAACATCTGAAAGTCCAATTCGCTTTACAACGTCAATAAAAGAAGCTTTATTGAAAGGACCATCTACCTCATCATTTTCTAGATTAATATACCAATACTCCTCAACATCAGAGTAATGCGTCATTATTGTTGGAATACCTTCTTCATCATAACAATCGATGCTTGCTGAGATCATTCTAAGGACGAATAAACTATCACCTGTTATCTCGTAATCTAAAACCAACGTATCGATCACGATGACATTATTCGATTTATTAAAAAGATATCTGTGGTCATAATCCCCATTTAGAGAAAAATTAGATTGATTCAGTTTATATTGCTCACAAGAAGTAATCAAAAGTAAAACAGCAAAAAAAACAATGAACAAAATTTGCAAATTGTATTTTCTTAAAACTTTCACTATATTCATAAACTTATTATTTCTATATCCGCTTTTCGCTCTAAACAGACCTTAACCTTTTCAATTGGTTAAGGTCAAGTTGATGGTTTTTCAGAAGTTCATTTAAGGTCAACTGTGATCTAATTGAGAGGGGACTAATAACTGATATCAAAAGTAAACTCTATGACTTGGTTATCGAAGTGTTCACTCAACTCAACGATGCCACCTCCAACGATTTGTTCTTCATTATGAGCATCTATCCATAAAGAGCCTGTACTAGGATGTGCTTCTTGACCAAACCTATCGCGAAATTCAGGGGTATCAATAGTAACAAGTACTTTTTGTTCCCATAACTTCCCCCCTATCTCATATTGACCAACAACAAGAGTTTCACTCGTTAACACAATAGACGAAATAAATGGCTGGAAGTGGCTTGAAAATTTAACAATTTCAGTAGTTCCAGTAATTTCGGGGCTAGTGGTATTTCCTGATGAATAACCACCAATACTTTTATTAAAACACACTTCAATATCATATTCCTTATCCACGATACCTGCTGAGTAGACAGTAAAAGTACCATTGCTAAATGACGTATCCAAAGATATCTTATTTAAGGTATAAGTATTACCATCATCACCGACAAGCTGAATTTCACTGTCTGATATAATCTGGTAATAGTGCAATGAACCATCTTCGTATCTAACAATATTACTCTCTGTTTCCAAATTAACAGATTCTCTTCCGCAATAGAGCACTTCAATGTCGGAGCCGCCGTCTTTAATTATAAAACGGCTATGAGAACCAGCCTTGACAACATCATTCTGCCAAGTTCCAGATAAGTCGTAGTCAATTGTTTTATCTTCAGAGTCACAGGCACCAAGTATTATGAGTGAAAGTATAATACCGATGCGCAAGGTGAATTTTTTATACATATTTAAGCTTCCATTCTAAGAGGTGAAGTTTATTGAAAATACTATTTAAATGTTCGCTCTTAATCGACCCTAACCCTTGTAATGGATTATGGTCAACTCCGTGCCATTTTCTGACTTAAAAAGTAACAGTAAACTTAAATTTTCTTTTCTCCAAAGGTTTCATCAACTAAAAACAGAATATAAATTAAATAGCCTATCCAAAAAAGTATTAACACTACTGAATCTAATATGGAACCAACACCTAAGAGTAAGTAATTAACGGCTAATTTTTTACTAAATGGAATAATGTTTTTTGATTTATTGTTTTTTCCAATTTTATTTATTGTCCATACATACCAAATGCTAAGGGGAATCCCTACAAAAAGAAACGCCTTACTACATAATATAGAAATACAGACAATTGGTAATTTAAACTTAAACCAATTGTTTGCTTGTAAATCATTTTTAAAACCTGAACTATTCAATTTTTAACTCACCCAAGAATATATTTTTAACATCTAATTTATCAACCAATTGTTGGGATTCATTCCCGTTCTGTTCAACCTGTTCGAATCGAAAGTTGGTAAGAATAACGTCCGCTTATCGCTCTAAAGAGACATTAAGCTTTTCAATTCACTACGTCAATTAGCGCACGAAGCAGGCCATTTTAATAAGTTAAATTCAAGATAATAAATTCACTCATATATTACTAATTATTAAGGTTGTTTATAAATACTTTCGAAACCAATTTACTAATTCTTTATTGGCTTTATTTTTGTTTTTCACTAAACCATGGTTGTCTTGTGGATACAAAACAAGCTTATGAGGGATCTTTTGTTGTACTAAAGCATCAGCAAGATCAATTGAATGGTTTACTGATACACGCTTATCATTAGTGCCATGTAAAAGTAATATGGGCACATTAGGTGATAATTCATCTACCCAAGTTAATACCGAACGTTTTGCTAATTCTTCAATTTTATTTTCGTTGTAGCCGAGAATACGATGTCTATATACTTTTTCCATTGCTGGACGATAAGTTAACCCCTTTAATAAATCTGAATTGCCAGCAATCGTCGCAACCGCTTTTATGTTTATGAGTTTTTTTAAAGCTAAAAAGGTTTGCATACCCCCTCTACTTGCTCCGTACATGCCCACTCTTTTTGGATCCGCACCTTCAATATTTGGAATGTAATCAAATAATGCGGTTACATCATTAACATCTTTCCCACCAAATTCATCGAGCATAATATTTTCTGTAAATGTACCACGATACTGACTCCCTATAATGATAAAGCCTTGGTTAGCAATGGGAAACAAGTTACGCATCATTGAACCAAAAAAGACCGCTCCATAATTACCATTACCTCCACGGTTATATATTAATACCGGTAATTTTTTCCCATTATTTATAGGCTTAATAATATAACCATAAACATCATGGCCATCGACTTTATACGTAAAGGTGCGACACGACAATTTGCTCTTATATAAATCAAACGTCTTATTACTAAAAGTAGCGTCAAATCGAGATAATGCTTGCGTAACCTTTTCATCAGATTTGTTTTTATGCTTATATTTTTTCTCCATACTTTTACGCCACGAATCATAGGTTGTAAATTGAGAGCTGAAACAGTTTTTTTGATCCGTGATTCTTTTATCACTAATGAGATTAGATGCTTGCGTAGAAAGCGATAAAAAAACTAAAGATAATAGGATGAGGTATTTGTTCACATGAGCTCCGTGTCGGTGATGAATATACGTTTAACAGTTATTATGGACACATCTCAAAGATGTTAGCTCCATAACTTTACTTAATTTATAGCTAATATTTCATATTTTCAATTAATTAGAAAGATAAACGGTCACAAAATCAACATTGTAGTATTGAGAAGAAAGCGCTGTAAATGTATATCGATAACTCACGATTTATCATCCACTAAAATTATTTCTGTATTTAGTCTTCTATTGCTCTATAAAGCTTAGCTAGAACAGCGTAGGATCAACTTACTTTAGATAAATACTAGGTTTGCACTCACTCCCCATGGGCTATTGTGTGCACTAACATAAAAATATATGCAATTAACAGCAAAAGCATCACTGACTAACGCTTTACTTATCTCTATTTGTACGCCAGATTTTAAAGGTGATGAAGCAACAGAATCACTTGCAGAACTTGCCCGTTTAGTAACTACATTAGGTTTTACAGTAGTCGGCACTCAATCGCAAAAACAGAGTTCAACTAAAAAAGTTAATGTGCTGGGTTTAGGTAAACTGGCAGAAATCGCGCATCTTACCGGTAACCAAGGCGTGGTTGAAAACGATGATGAAAGTGAAGGCCAATTTGAAGAGATGGTTGATGAATCGGAAATTGCCGATATCCCATCAGACAATCTTCCGTTTGGTTGTGCCGATGTTGTGGTATTTGATTGTGATTTAAGCCCGTCTCAACTTCGAAATGTCGAGAATCAGCTAGGCGTAGAAGTGTTTGACCGTACCGGCATAATTATTGAAATTTTCAGTCGTCATGCTCGTACCAAAACAGCAAAATTACAAGTTGAAATTGCTCGCCTTAAATATGTAGCACCACGACTTCGTGAAACATCGTGTGGTGATAGAGAACGTCAAATGGGTAAAGGTGCTGGCGAAACAACGCTAGAGCTAAACCGACGTAAAGTACGCGACCAATTAGCAGATCTCAAGCGTGAGTTGGTGAGTGTTCAGAATGAAATGAAAGGCCGACGTACCCAACGTTCTGAGCTTTTTTGTGTTGCGTTGGTGGGTTATACCAATGCAGGCAAGTCATCGATGATGCGAGCGATCACCGGTAGTGATGTTGTTGGAGAGAACAAACTTTTTGCAACCCTTGATACCACAGTACGTGCATTACACCCAGCGACTCAACCACGAATTTTAGTGTCTGATACCGTCGGATTTATTAAAAAATTACCGCACGATTTAGTCGCTTCATTCCATTCAACTTTAGCAGAAGCGCATGACGCTTCATTATTGTTATATGTGGTTGATGCTTCAGATGCTTCTTTTCGTGCGCAACTCGATGTAGTGCATGAAGTTCTTGCAGAAGTTGGCGTTGAAAACAGTGAAAAATTACTCGTACTCAATAAATCAGATCAACTTAGCATTGAACAACAGCAAGCGTTGAAGGAAGAGTTTCCTGATGCCATGATGACTTCTGCTCGTGACCCCATTGATGTAGCTAAACTGCATAAATATATCGTTGGGGTTGCTGAAAACGAAATGATTGAAGAGGAGATTGTCATTCCTTATACCGCGCAGGGTATTATAGGTGAAATTCGTTCAACGATGAGTGTGACTAATGAAGATTATGACTATAATGAAATTAAGCTCACGGTTAGGTCAAATGCAATAGATTTAGCAAGATTAAAAAAGAAAATGTTAAGTCTATAATCGGTATTTTCAAGGTACACCCCTTTGACAAACTTTATTGAAGTCACTAAAAAACCGAGGTAATACTCGGTTTTTTTATCTTCAAAATATATCAAGCAGATTAAACCTTCACAGTTACTATTCTATACAACACCTTATTAAGTCAGCATAACGTACGAATATACGATAAATAACTTGATCTAAATCAATAAGAGTATAAACTTTCAGAAAATACTGAAACTTCAGAAAACTCAATCATGATAATGACAGCTAAAATAGAATCTTTTGTAATGCACTGTGGCGAAATGGGCAGCCGTTGGGGCTTTAATCGTACCGTAGGGCAAATGTATGGCCTATTAATTATTCATAATGAATCGCTGACTGCGATACAAATCTCTGAAGCACTGAATATATCTCGCGGTAATGTCAGTATGGGCATTAAAGAATTACAGTCTTGGCGTTTAGTGCAAGTGCAGCACAAACCTAAAGATCGTAAAGAGTATTACTCACCTGCTGGTTCTATTTGGGAAATGGCAACGCGTGTATTTGAAGAGCGTCGTAAACGTGAAGTTGACCCTACCCTGTCATTATTACGCGATAATTTATTAGATGAACCCGCTAATCCGCAAGAGGAATATGCACAACAACAAATGCATGAGATACATGATCTACTTGAAACCATCACACATTGGGCTGCAGAACTACAAAGTATGAGTCCAGATAAACTTAACACCCTAATGAAGCTTGGCTCTGGTATAAGTAAAATTATTGATATTAAGGATAAATTATTGAATAAAGGCTAAACCTCGCACTTAGTTGTACTAAATTTTAAAATTACATGCTCTAAAAGATTGTCACTTTAACACTTAAAACCCATTAGCACTTTCACGGTGCTTAATAAGGTTTATGGAGGAAGTTATGTTAGAAACCTTAATGCTTTCACGCATACAGTTTGCCGCAAATATCAGTTTTCATATTCTATTCCCCACCATCACTATCGCGCTCAGTTGGTTTTTGTTTTACTTCAAATTACGTTTCGATCAAACCAATGACCCTGTTTGGATGCGCGCTTATCGCTTTTGGGTCAAAATCTTTGCCCTAACCTTCGCTATAGGGGTTGTTACTGGCATTACCATGTCGTTTCAATTTGGTACAAACTGGCCTAAATTTATGGAAACTGTTGGCAATATCGCAGGACCATTATTGGGTTATGAAGTATTGACAGCTTTCTTTTTAGAGGCTGGTTTCCTAGGTATTATGCTATTTGGTATGAATAGGGTGTCGGCTAGAGTGCATACACTCTCGACGTTTATTGTTGCTTTTGGCACCAGTTTATCGTCATTTTGGATTTTAGCACTTAACTCTTGGATGCAAACACCTCAAGGCTATGAAATGCGTGACGGTGTCGCATTCCCTGTTGACTGGTTTGCTATTATTTTCAACCCATCATTCCCATATAAGTTATCTCACATGCTTGTTGCATCAGGTTTAACCGCAGCATTTTTAGTCGCAGGTATCAGCGCTTATCGCCTGTTAAAAGGTGATAACAAAAAAGCACCAAAATTAACTTTGAAAATAGCGTTAACCGTTGCGGCTGTATTAGCACCCGTGCAAATATTTTTAGGTGATATGCATGGTTTAAATACTTTAGAGCATCAACCGCAAAAGATTGCGGCGATGGAAGGTATTTGGCATACCGAAAAAGGTGCACCTTTACTGTTATTTGCAATACCGGATGAGGAACAAAAAACCAATCATTTTGAACTGGCAATTCCTAAGCTGGCCAGTTTAATTTTAACGCACGACTTAGACGGAGAAATAAAAGGCTTAAACGAGTTTGAAGGTAACCACCCTCCTGTTGCGCCAGTATTTTTTGCTTTTAGAATCATGGTGGGTTTAGGCATGCTCATGTTTGCAATTTCTTGGTTTAGCCGTTTCGTATTATGGCGTAAAGAAGAATTACCCCCTTGGTTATTGAAGTCACTTGTAGTTATGAGCTTCTCTGGCTGGGTAGCAACATTGGCTGGTTGGTATGTTACTGAAATTGGCCGCCAACCTTGGTTAGTCACCGGTATTTTAACGGTAAAAGATGCCGCCACAGATATAGCGCCAGAAAATGTTGGTATAACGCTGACACTCTATTTGATTTTATATGTGGTGATCATGGTTGCTTATTTACACACTATTTTCACTATGGCGGGCCGTGCTATTGAGATTGAAGAAATCGGTATTGATGAACAAGCTAACCCCGTAGTTGGTAAAACGACTAAAACAAGCGAGGAGTCATAATATGTTTGATGCAAATACCTTAGCACTGATTTTTGTTTCTCTAATGGGGTTATCCATTTTACTTTATGCCGTTTTAGATGGGTTTGATTTAGGTGTCGGCATATTGCTACCACTTGAAAAAGAAGATGATGCCGATACGATGATAGCGTCGATAGGTCCTTTCTGGGATGCCAACGAAACTTGGCTAGTACTCGCTATAGGTTTATTGCTTATCGCATTTCCAGCGGCACACAGTTATATATTCAAAGAATTATATTTACCTACCGCCGTACTGTTAATTAGCTTAGTGCTTCGCGGAGTGGCATTTGATTTTCGCGCTAAAGCCGCGTTTAGCCATAAACCCACTTGGAACAGAGTATTTAAAGGCGGATCTTTGATTGCCTCATTAAGCCAAGGATATATGTTAGGCATGTATGTCATGGGTTTTGAAAGCACATTAATGGCTTATAGCTTTAGTTTACTCAGTGCGTTTGGTGTTGCTGCCGCTTATAGTTATATTGGTGCTTGTTGGTTAATCATGAAAACTGAAGGCGATTTACAGATACAAGCAGTTGCTTGGGCTCAAAAATCTGGCTTAATTTGTTTTGCCGGGGTAATTGCGGTATCACTGGTTAATCCATTAATTAATCCTGATGTCTATGCTAAATGGTTCTCTTCATCAAATGCATTGATGTTTTTACCCTTACCTATTATTTGTTTTGCGCTGTTTATTTTTAGCCATATACAATTGAAACAATTACCTAAGGTAAACGACAAAGGTTGTTGGCGGCCATTTGTCGCTGCCGTAATAATATTTACTTTATGTTTTTTTGGTTTAGCGTTTAGTTTCTTCCCATATATAGTGCCAAATAAACTCACTATTTGGGAAACTGCCTCAGCACCTGAATCATTAAGCTTTTTATTATGGGGTACTATCATTGTAGTACCGGTGATATTTAGTTATACCGCATATTCTTATCGAGTATTTTGGGGCAAGGTTCGTGAGCTTAGATACCATTAGCCATCATACTTTTTTGGTAAATTATTTATAACTAACGCCTAACGATCAAAAGCCAGTTAATTACTGGCTTTTTTATTTGCCGTATAAAGCTATGTATTACGAAGAAAAAATTCAATTTAGTTTATTTATCAAAGAATCGGGTGCTAGAATGCACAAGTCTACAAATTTATGGAATGAGATATGAAATATATTATTTTGGTTATAGTTATTGCCTTGGCAGTAGTCTATTTCACTAAAAGTGCAAATAATAAGAAAGCGGCGGCTGAAAACATTGCCATTGGCAAAACATTTTTAGCAACAAATAAAGCGGTAGAAGGTGTTATAGAAACAGCTTCTGGTCTGCAATACCAAATATTAGAAAAAGGTGAAGGAACTGATCACCCAGGTGCCAGAACAAAAGTTAAAGTGCATTATCACGGTTCTTTATTAGACGGCACTGTATTTGATAGTTCAGTCGATCGTGGTGAACCTATTAGTTTTGGCTTAAACCAAGTCATAAGTGGCTGGACTGAAGGTGTACAATTGATGGTTGCTGGTGATAAATTTAAATTTTTTATTCCTGCAAACTTAGGATACGGCAATAGTTCATCAGGAAAAATAACAGCGGGTTCATTACTTATTTTTGAAGTAACCTTGCTAGAAATTCAATAACCCCTGTAAATCTAATATATATTGATATCGCTCATATATTGGCAATGATGAATACATCATTGCCAATTTTATAATAATTATTTAACCGGAAAAACATTAAAACTTTAGCGCGTTATAACACTTTCCTAATCAAGGTATTCTTATAGCTAATCACGAAATACAATCCCCCTTACTCCCCCCTTAAATCAATCATTACTCCTTCGTTTTTCTATAGAATTATTAAAATAATCTATTGATATTTAATATTATTTTTAACAAATAAACCTAATTAAAAATAACATAACTTTAAAGCAATTCATTTTAACTTTACCTAATAATTGCCTCTCGAAACCCTCACTTTAATTATGTCTCAATATTGCTCTATCAACTTAAGTCACAAAAATATATTTCAGAATGCATAGAGGATTTTAATTTCTTAGCTGTTACTTATACAGGGTGTTAATAAAACCTTATTTTATGCTTAGAGATTAAAAATAAATATTTAGAGTCATAAGCATGAAAGTACTGATTAGCCAATGTGCATTTTTACAAAAAATAAATCAATAAATGCATTACAACAATTAAAACATGCTAAAGAGATAATAATGATAAACAAAAAAATTGCTTTCAAACTAACAATGTTACCTTTAATACTAGGCTCTGCGAGTCATGCAGCTATGGCTTATGGCGCTGAAGAAATGAACACTGATGATATAGAAAAAGTTTCAGTAATTGGCTCTCGTAGCTTGAAACAACGGTCAGTTGCAGATTCACCTGTTCCAGTTGATTTAATATCTGCTGAAGATTTAAATGCCATCGGCGGCACTGCTGACATGACAGATAATCTTAAAGCATTAATCCCTAGTTACACCGCATCTCCAGCAACGGGTGATGGCAGCGCATTTGTTCGTTCAACCTCTCTTCGCGGAACTGCAGCAGATCAAACGTTAGTCTTGGTTGATGGTAAAAGACGTCACCGTTCGGCATTAGTACAATTTTTCGCACCTGCTGCAGGTAATGGCGCGCATGCTCCTGACGTTGGAATGATCCCGGCTATCGCATTAAAACGTGTTGAAGTGCTTCGTGATGGCGCAGCATCACAATATGGTTCTGATGCTATCGCAGGTGTTATAAATTTCGTCACAAAAGATGCGTCAGAAGGCGGCGCTGTTGAGCTGCAATATGGCCAGCATTATGACGGTGAGTCGAATGTAAAATTAGCCGTTAACAAAGGACTAGCGATAGGTGATGACGGCTTCGCTAACTTCAGTTTGGAGTATGTCAATAATGATGCATTATCTCGTGGTGTCATTCGTCCTGATGCACAAGAATTAGTAGATCTGGGTGTTGAGGGCGTTGGAGCAGATTCTCCTTTTGGTGATGCACCTTTTACCCAGTCATGGGGACGTCCTGAAACATCAGCATTACGTATGTTTTTAAATACGGGTATTGAACTTGACGGTGACAAAGAACTTTATGGCCGCTTCAGTTATGCCGATACGACCGGCCGCTATCGATTCTTTTATCGCAATCCTTCTATCCCTTCAATAGGTAAAAGTGCAAACTCAGCTATTTCTTCATTAGAAGCACTTGGTTATACCGGTAATGTTTCAAAAGTCGGCTTTACACCTTTCCTTGATGGTGATCAAACGGACTACAGCGCAATTATCGGTCTAAAAGGTGAATTTCAAAATGAGACTTATTATGACTTCAGCATCAGTAAAGGTTCTAATGAATTAAATTATTTCTTAAACAACAGTATTAACCCTGGCTTAGGTTTAACCGCTGATTTAGAAATTCCTCAAATGGACTTTAATACCGGTGGTTACAAGCAAGAAGAGATTAACATCAATGCTGATTTCTCTGTTCCCGTTGGAGATAATTTAAACGTAGCTTACGGTGCTGAATGGCGAGAAGAAACTTATAGCAGCTTAGCCGGAGAGCTCAATTCATATTCTGACGCAAGCGGAAAGCCAAATGGCGGAGTAAGTGGTATGCGTGGCATTGAAGCAATAAATGCCGGCTCATTTTCTCGTGATAACTACTCGGTATATCTTGATGTAGAACATGATGCAACTGATGAGCTATTGATGCAATATGCTTTACGTTATGAAGATTTTTCTGATTTTGGTAGTACAGCTAACTGGAAAGTTGCGGGTAACTACAGCATCACTGAGGATGTATCTTTACGTGCGGCAATTTCAACAGGATTTCATGCACCAACACCTGGTCAGGCTAATGTGAGCACAACAATAACGACTTTTGACGGAACTACAGGTGCACAAATCGAAGAAGGTTTGATCCCTGCGTCATCAGATTTAGCTATATCACTTGGCGGACAAACACTTAAAGAAGAAACCTCAACTAACTTTAGTTTTGGCATATCATCCAATTTTGAAAACGATACAAGTATTACGCTCGATTTCTATAAAATAGCAGTAGATGACCGTATTTACCGTACGGGTAACATTTCGGTTGATGATCCTCGCTTTGGTTCTGTTTCTTTTTTTACCAACGTACTTGATGTTGAACATTCAGGTATCGACTTGGTCATTTCAAGCACATTTGAGTGGAATAACTCAATGTCTACAGATATTGCCTTTGCTTATGGTTATAACAAAATTGATGTAGTTAACGTTCGAGAAGTTAATGGTAACAGCCCTGTTTCAGAGTCGACCGTTGAAGATATTGAAAATAACTTCCCTAATTCACGTTTCGTATTTACCACAAACACGTCAATAGGTGATGATTGGAACTTAATGGTACGTGCTAACTATTATGGTGCTCACTATGATGAACGTGGCACTATTTCAGGTTCATCTGATGGCAATGGTGGCATTGAATCAGGTAGCCAAAGTGCTGAAATTAATTCAATTGTGTATCTTGATGCAGAATTAAGTTATCAAGTGAGTGATGCATTAAGGCTTAAACTAGGCGCTTCAAACATCCTTGATTCATATATAGATGAAGTTGATGCACCTTTTGCTAACCGTCAAAGTGTCGGTCTACAGTACCCACGTAGAAGCGCAGCAAATTATGAAGGCGGTAGCTGGTATTTAGGACTTTCTTATAATTTTTAATCGGTAAAAGTATCTTAAAAAGGGTTGTAGTTTAAACAGCCCTTTTTATATGACTACCTTTAATTTACTCATCAAAAGTTCAACCCTTTGTATATGATTCACTGCATTATCGTTAAGCTAACTCAGTAATGTACAAGCGGCTTTCAATAATTTAAAACGGTGACTTTCTATTTTAATTTTCCTTATTTAATGGGAAGTAAAATAGAAAGCATTGCAAATAAAATAAAGGCTTACCATGTTATGTATGTGCATCCCTCGCTTAGTCAATATTTAAGAAAAAGCAAACATTCTGAAACTTTACAGGTTAATCAACTTTCGCTTACGCGAGCAGAAAATGATCAGCCTGTTTTCAAATTTGGTTTTGGTCAAAGCCCCTTTCCGGTACCAGAAGAAATTACAGCAGAGCTGGCTAATGCTGCACATAGAAAAGAATATATGAGTGTTCAAGGACATTTACCTCTCAGGGAGGCTATTGCTAATTTTCATCAAGAAAAAGAAGGAAAGAACTGGGCAGCAGAAAATATAATCGTCGGTTCGGGCAGTAAAATATTATTGTTCTGTGTGATGGCGGCATTTGAACAAGCAGAAATATTGCTACCCGCTCCAAGTTGGGTGTCATATGAACCTCAAGGACAATTAGCGGGTCATAAAGTCACATGGCTTACCACTACATTTAATGAAAAGTGGCATTTAACCCCGGAGCAATTAGACCAATATTGTTTAGCACGTGATACCCCGAAAATACCCTTGATTTTGGTGCTTAATTATCCAAGTAACCCAACAGGACAAACCTATAATAAAGCAGAATTATGTGCCCTTGCTACTGTCATGAGAAAGCATAATATTATTGTTATCGCTGACGAAATATATAGCCTGCTAAGCTATAAAAAAGACTACGCAACCATCACAGATTACTACCCTGAAGGCTGTATCGTATCATCAGGTATTTCTAAATGGTGTGGTGCTGGCGGCTGGAGATTAGGTTTTATCCATATTCCTCCGCAGTTAGAAAACTTACTGTCAACCGTTATTGGTGTGGCATCAGAGACTTATTCGTGCGCACCTAGTCCTATCCAAATAGCCGCGACAAAAGCTTATTCAAGTCAAAGTATTACGGATGATTTTATAGCAAAGCAAATTGATATTTTATCGGATATTAGCGAGTACTGCACTAAAGCGCTTAACGACACTGGGATAAATGTACATGCAGCAGAAGGTGGGTTTTATTTATTCCCCGACTTTTCCGCTTTTACTGAAAAATTAAAAGGTCGAGGTATTGAAACCAGCGAACAATTAACCACGATTTTAATGGAAGAAACTGGCATAGCATTACTGCCTGGCAGTGCTTTTGGCATGTCACCAACGAGTTTGACTACTCGTTTAGCCTTTGTAGATTTTGATGGTGCTCACACACTTTCCCAAAAACAGCATGAATACGAATATGAAAAAGTAAAAAAAGGTATATCACTACTTTGTCTTTGGTTTTTATCTTTAAAGTAAGTAGATAGAGCATGATAAAACTTAACTGTTTACTTGGTTTATTGCCTAAGTTCTTACTTAAGTTTTATATATTTTGCTTTCATATCAGTAGCAAATAATTGTTTGATTAAGTCATGGAAAATAAAATGAAAGAACAAATAGCTTTTGACCGATCACCTTCAACATCTAATATCATTAGCTTGTCTAAGAATAAGAAATCGACATTACGTAATGCACTTATGAACTTACTCAATACGAACCAGTACAGCACCCAACTAGCGTTGGCAACTGCACTAGAAGATCAGGGATTTGGGAAAGTTTCACAAGCAAAAGTATCAAGACTACTAACAAACGCACGGGCCATAAAAAAATACGACAAAAATAAATCTGTTTACCAGTGCCCTAATGAGAAACAAAGACCTCAATCAATCGACTCAGTTGGATCACTTGCACTTAACATTGCGCATAATCAAACACATATCGTGCTAAAAACCGTTAAAGGTGGAGCAGCAATAGTAGAAGCAATGATAGGTACAATGAGTAATGCTCATGGAATTTTAGGCTGTATCGCTTCAGATACGACTATTTTGATAATTCCTTGTGATACCTCAAAAATAAACGACCTTATATACTCCATTAAAAGTCACTTAAAAATGGATACGTTACATGTAGTATAAAATTAAAAACTATAGTTAACGCCGGCATAATAATAGGCGCCATTAAAACCAAAAGGTGCAGAGCGGCGAGAATAGGTAAATACACCAGGGCTACTTACAATAATATTGCCACTGCCATCTTCAATAGTTCCTGCTCTCGAATTGCCTATTTGATTTTCGTCAGGCATAACATCGAATAAATTATTACTGCCAAAATTAAATGAAAATTTATCATTAAATTGATAGTTAATACGTAAATCAGTAATTAATTCAGCACCATAGGTTTGACGACCACCGTCCATGATGGTGTATTCCCCATAACGATTTAACGTTAGGTTCATCGTCCAGTTTTTCTTTTTATATAAAGTGCTTAGACTAATTCTATTTTCTGGCTGCCACTCTTCTATGATAGATATATCTTGCTCTGAGAATATTTTATCTGGTGAAATATCTTCTAATCTACTTTTTTGCGGTATAAAAATATCAACAACGTCTGTTTTTGTAAAATTGGCGGCAAGCGTAACATCGAAAATACCGTCAAATGCATGTGTATTCCATGTAACGATCAAATCAAGCCCTGTGGTCTCAGTGTCCGCGCCATTAAGAAAAAACTGACTAACGCCAGCGCCAGAAGCTTTTAATGCTACGTCAAGTGCTGATGATAAGCCTTCGCCTAATTTATTACTGATCACAATCCTATCTTCAATATCAATCGCATAAAGATCAATCGTAAGTTTAATCTCGTCAGTAGCCCGATAAACAACGCCTAAACTATAATTAGTTGACTCTTCTTCCTTTAATTCTGGTATGCCAATCGCTTGAGCCAAGACACTGTCATTTCTGAACGTTCCAACTTGTTGAGCAATTAAATCACCTTCAAGATTATTTGGATCTGTCACGAATTGCGTACTTATATTATTAAAGTAAAGCTGTTGCATTGAAGGTGCCCTGAACCCTGTACTAAGTGCTCCTCGAAGAGCAAAAAATTCAGTAATAGACCAATTCGCTGCAAGCTTCATATTTGTACTATCACCAAAACCATCATAATCATCGTATCGGATTGCTGCACTTAGAATAAATTCATTGGTCAATTCCTTTTCTGCATCAATATAAAAAGAGTAAACATCTCTCGTTTCATCAACCGCAGATACTGGACCAATACCACCAAAACCTTGGGTTCCAGCACTACGGTCATCAATAAATAAACTGTTCCCCTCTAAACTGTCATAATCGCGATAGGAATATTCGTCACCCGGAATAACACGATATTCATCTGTTCTTATTTCAGATCCCATCGCCAATAAGAATAAATCAAATTCTTGGGTATAATCGATATTAATGGTTTGTAAACTAAGCGCTAACCCGTAAGCGAACGCAGAGCGAGGTATTATGGAACGAATTTCGTTAGCACTTAGCCCCAAATCACCATAACGTAGACTGTTAGCAAAAGATGAGTTAATGCTATCACTGGTAACATAGTCGATATTGTTTTCGCCATAGGTATAGGATAAATCTAACATTGAGCCATTGTTAAAATAGGTTTTGTAGCCAAAGTTATAAGACAGATCGCTAATGTCCGTGTTAATTATCGGTAGGAATCCAGTTGGAATAGTCGCATCACCGTCTTGCAAAGGGGCATTGCCATCATTGTTATCGTTATGTCGAAAAAAAGCAGCTGATTCGTTATTTCGGCTCGAATAGGTTATAAAACTATAAAGTTCACCAACACCTAACTCGTAACCAGCACTGGATGTTATCGCGATTTGTTGAGAGTCAGCATCTCCAATACGAAACGTTGTACGCGCAGCATTAACTTCTCTAATATCAGCCAATAATAAATTTCCGTTAGCCAACGTAGTACACCCCGAAAACATACAAGAACCATGTAAGCCGGCACGATTAGTTGCCCCACGGTTTCTAAAGCTTAATGTGGTATTTATATAGCCATTGTCACCTAGCGCGACTCCTTTATTAAAGTCTATATTGATAGTTTCACCATCACCTTGAGCATATCCGCCATACGAAATCGCTAATTTCCCTCCGTCAGATTCATCGTTAAGCGCAATATTTATTACCCCCGCAATAGCGTCTGAACCATATTGAGCTGCTGCCCCATCACGTAAAACTTCGATTCGTTTAATAGCAGAAGCAGGAATTGAATTTATATCAGTTCCTGCTGTTCCTCGGCCAACGGTTGTATTTATATGAATAAGACTGGCTTGATGGCGTCGCTTACCATTAATCAGGACAAGTGTTTGATCAGGGCCTAACCCTCTTAATGTTGCGGGGCGCAGTGCATCAGTTCCATCACTAATGGCTGAACTAGAAAAATTGAATGATGGCGCTAGAGATTTTAACATCTGGCCAACTTCAGTTTGTCCTGTATTTGCTAATACATCCGCAGTAAAAATATCAACTGGAACGGGTAATTCGTCTGCTAATCGACCAGAAACTCGACTGCCCACAATGGTGATTTTTTCTATAGATTGTTCTTGAGTTGAATATTTTTGGGTGGGTTTACTCGATAAAGCAGGAACTTGAGCGGCTTCAACGCCCAGTTTTTTATCTATTAATTTACTTTCATTTTTTTGTTTATAGGTAATGCTCAATTGACCAGAGTCATCGACAAGCGCATTTAAATCAGTACCATGTAATAATTTTTTAAGACCTGAACGAATCGAATAATACCCTTTTAATCGATTAGTTTGAAATTTTTTGGCTAAGCTATATGAAAATATAATGGTTTGATTCGTTTGTTGAGCGAAGGCAATTATCGCTTTATCGGCACGCTGTTTATCAATATCAAATTTAATCAGCTCTTGTGCACTCACATCCAAAGATAAAAAAAACGAAAAGGAAATGAGTGCCTGCATTGTCTTTGAGGAAAGCCAGGCGTTAGGTGAACTAATACGATCTAATAATCGTCTACTATGTAATATTAATAAACGGTGCAAAAAATAAAAGCCTCAATCTTCGTGTTATTTTATCTGATCTGGCTTGATAAAAGCGCTAATTAAAGAATATATACAGATAATAGTGCTAATAAGTTAACACTATTTATCTATGAGTATTACATTCTTTCAGATGATAACCGAATTAAATCTGAAGACGTTCTTTGGTGATGGATATTAAAATTAAGACTCAGCGATTTCAATAACCCATCAATGTCATCAGCTTTAAAATAACCAGCAATAACTAATTGAGACAACTCATCATCCATAATTTCAAAATGAGTATTACTATAACGGCTAATTTCTTTTAACGCTTTACCTAGCGGCTCACCTTCAAAAATTAGCATACCTTGTTGCCATGCTAAATCTCTTTGAACCTGTACGAGTGTTACTTTATTTATCGGCCGTAAAACATTATCGTTAATGACCGCTTTTTCTCCAGAATTTACCAGTACACCTGGAAGGTTTACCAAGGTTATTGAACCGGTTTGATGAGTCACATATTCAATAAATTCATCAGACGTTGATATGAGAACCTTACCCTCAGTAACCAGTAACTCTAGATCTTTGTTGGTATCTTTTTGCACATTAAATATAGTGCCCAAAGCGGTAAAAGACTTTTCGCCAGCATTAACGGTGAATGGTCTAGTACTGTCTTTAGCGACATCAAATTTTGCTTCACCTTGTAATAATTTAACATAACGCTGACGTTCACTGTAAACGACCTCAATCATACTATTGGTATTGAGTTGAATACTTGTACCATCGCTCAATGAAAAAATCGCTTGTTTGCCAACCTTGGTGGAAAACTTTTGAACAACGTTTTGATTTTGATTAAGTGAAGGAAATATTTGGAAATCGGTTGTCAAACTTCCCCCTAACAAAGCGACAAAGATAACACTTGCTGCTACTGCTATTTTTCTAAAATGATGACGAGTTCGTTTCGTTGCGTTTTCCAAAGGGAATAAAGCACTTAATTCATTGAGCACGCTCAAATCATCCCATAAAGATGCCATTTTCATTAATATTTCACGATGAGCATTACTCTGGTTTATCCAGAGAGCAATTTCTTTTTTCTCACTTTTTGTACAACCACGATCGATTCGACTTATCCATAAACAAGCCTGCTCTTGAATTTCTTCTTTACTGCTGAATTGGGTAACTTTAGTCATTAACTATAAACTCTTTATACTTTTGCCAGAAGGCAGTTCTTCGACACTATTTAAGTGACTCTGGTTATTATCATTTTGTTCCATATATAATGAACATTTAAATAACCCTTTCGCTACATGCTTTTCCACAGTGCTTTCGCTAATATGTAGATATTTTGCTATTTCTTTTTGGCTAAGACCATATACTTTTTTCAAAATAAAACACTTTCGAACCGCCGTTGCTAACTGATTTGTTGCTTGAACAAAAACTAAGAATCTTTCTTTACTTTCAAATTCGTCTTCAAAGTTCTGTGAAATCAATTCTATCGGGGGTTCACTGAACTCTTCAATGGAATCATTAAATTTATTATCCCACTTCGCAATATGATTTAACGCTAAATTTTTAGCTGTTTTTAACATATAACTACGAGAATATTTAATTTCTTGTTTTAGGTTAGCTTCATAGCTGCGAACAAAGGTGTCTTGAACAATATCATCAATATCTTCAGGATGAACTATGCGGCTAACTACCCGCCTTATTTTAGCCGTGTAACTAATGAAAACATCCGATAGTTTGGGTTCTGTTATCATTCACTTTGTACTTATTATATTAAAATATAAGTCGATCTTAGTGCGAAAATCAAACAACTACAAGCGCTAAATTACGCTTGAAAATATGACAAAAATAAATATAATTTTTTTAAAAGACAATTAAAGTTATACCTAAATATCACGTCTAAAAAATTTAAACTAACAATAACAATACCTAACCTGTAATTATATTAAGTTACGCTTTAAAATTATTTAGGTTAACAGCAGAAAAAAGACAAATACGATGTGAAAAACACAACTATTTGAAATAAATAAATGTGGATTTTAGTTTTTCAACTGTCTATAGGTTACTGGGATTTTTTATGCGTTTAATCTCAACGATTTAATCTCGTGTAATTTTGATTAAACGCATTTTTTTTCCATAATTATGCCAATAAAGTAACAGGTGAATGTCATGTTAAAATCAAATAATGTCATCAACACAACAAACTTAGAAAAAGAGGATGATGTTGCTCCTGCTTTTGATGAAAAATTAATAAGCACTGCTCCCCTTAACAGTAAGACGCTCAAAGTAGATAGCCTAGAAAATGAAAACAAAAGCTACGTATTAGGATATAACTAGCGTTATTTTTGCGTGAAGCATAATAAAATGAGGAAATTGATCTGCTACCTGTCTATTAAATACCCCTGAACACCTTAAGGCGTTCAAACACACTTATTTAGTCATAGGTATCATTTGATGGACATAGTTGTAAACATTACAGAAACATTATTTATCGCACTTATCGTACTTTTTTCAGGATACTTTCTTAACAGTAAAATTCCTTTTTTAAGAAACAACAATATACCCGAACCTGTTGTAGGCGGTATCGTATTTTCACTTATACTCACCCTGATACATTCCTACTTAAACATTAATTTTCAATTCGATATGAGCTTAAAGAATCCTTTAATGACGATGTTTTTCACCACTGTCGGTTTAGGAGCCAGTTTCAGTTTATTAGCAAAAGGTGGACCTAAAGTTCTGCTTTTTCTACTTGTTGCCACTCTATATTTATTTGTACAAAATACTGTTGGTGTTGTTTATGCTATTTCAACAGGTATGGACCCATTAATGGGACTCATTGGTGGTTCTGTCACTTTGTCAGGAGGACACGGTAACGGTGCGACTTATGCAGACTTATTTATAACTGAATACAATATGCCTACAAGTACCTTTGAATTAGCCATGGCTTCTGCAACTTTAGGTCTCATATTAGGAGGGCTGGTTGGTGGCCCTGTTAGCAGAAGACTTATCAGTCGTCATAACTTAACGTCCAGCGATAAAGACACCCATTTAAAAGGCGGCGAGAATGAGGCAATTACCTTTGATCCTGAAGAATATGATTTAGTTACACCCAAGAGAATGATGGAAACCCTGTTTTTTATTCTGCTTTGTATGGTGTTAGGCCAAATAGTTTATCTGGAATTAAAAAATGGCGGCATCGTGCTACCTGCATTCTTAATTCCCTTATTGTTTGGCGTGGTGGTAACAAACATAACGGAGGTATCCAAACGATACCGTATCAGTAAAGCATGTATAGATTTATGGGGAACAATGGCCCTGTCGATTTTCTTGACGATGGCTCTGATGTCACTCAAAATTTGGGAGCTGCAAAATTTAGCGGGAACCATGTTATTTCTTATTTTATTACAAGCGACATTATTAATGGTGTTTGCTTATTTTGTCACATTTAGAGTCATGGGAAAGAATTATAATGCGGCAATAATGGCCGGAGGACATTGCGGCTTTGGTATGGGCGCTACACCTACAGCCGTTGCTAATATGGAATCTTTGGTTGCACGTCACGGTCCTTCACCACAAGCCTTTTTGGTGGTTCCACTCGTGGGCGCCTTTTTTATTGATATAACCAATGCGGTAATTATTCAATTGTACTTAAGTTTACCGTTTGTAACTGGACAGTAAACTATTGCAAAGTGCTTTGCTGACTCTAGCGATTGGCTTTTCCTTAGGTCAGCTCCTCGTTATAAGCTGACATGTGCGTTAATTTTAATTGCCAAGTTTTTGTTGCAAGAGCGCTGCTAACTACTCCCTCTATTATGTCAGCTATTTTCAAGGATAGCTGACATTTGCACATATACTCTAACGGCGCTATCGCCCCCAAAACGAGTTAGAAACTATAAATTAGTGGCCAGAATTACTGAGCCACTACAGTACCAACATACTCCAGTAATTGTTTAAACAATGAGAGTGCCTGTCCTTCTATTTTTTAAACCAATATTCAATTTCTTCAGTTTCTTGCTCAAATACCGTGGCGTGCTCTGCGCCCGTTGGAATGTGATACCACTCCCCTGGACCGTGCTTGGTGGTAATGCCATTTACGGTTAGAATTATTTGCCCTTTTATCACAACCCCATGAATATCGGCGTCATCATGTTTATGTGGCGCGATGGTTGTACCGGGTTCATAAGCGGCGAACAACACCTTACAATCTTTTGCTTCAAGCATGTATTTACTCGACGTATCAACTTTGCCCTTTTGGGCAGGCAGCGACTTTATTTTATCCGGGTAACTATTAGTCATCATGTGGCTCTATTTTTGCTAATTTTGGTGATTTTCATAATCGACAACAACTCGGTTTTGTTTGAGTTGAATCATGGTTTTTTTCACCGCTAAATGAAACGGGTCTTGTTCAAATTGGCGCAGCGAATCTACGTCTTTGAAGGTCATATTTAACACCAAATCGTAGGCAGCGTCTGATTGAGAAAAATTAACCCCTACTTCTATATCTAACAGGGCAGGAATAGCCCCCTTCATAGAACATAAAGCAGCTGCAGCTGTATGCAGGTCTGCGCTATTGGGTCTTTTTAATTTAAACAATGATATTCTTTTAATCATAATATTTTCCTTTTCTATTTTATTTAATAGCTGCATTTAAGTGATGTCAGTTTTGCCTTGGTATTTTAAAATACCATTACGTCACGCTCTTACATCAGAGATGCACCTAACCGGGTGCAAGTTATCTGCGCCAGCGTTTACCAGCTTGCATCCGGCCAGAATTAAGGGCTCGTTTGTTCAATTTTTCTTGGCAACCACAACAGCACGATTAGCCCAGAAAGAAACATGGCGATACCGACAAACCAAAAAGGCATCAACAGATCCTGTGACCATTGAGCCATAATGCCCATGACGAGCGCACCAATGGCATAACCAGAATCTCGCCAAAAACGATAAACGCCGATTAAACTTGCCCGATACTGCGGTGGCGAAAAATCGCCCACCGATGCACCCAAATTCGGATATAGCATAGCCATGCCTACCCCGATAAACGCCGCTTCAAAACTCCATAAGGTAATGCTGTCGGTAAATGGAATGGCGGTTATGCCCATCCCGCAAAACCACATTCCCCAAACGATCAGATCTTTGCGACCAATTTTGTCTGACAAGGGTCCGGTGATCAGCTGCGTAGCGCCCCAAACAATGCCATAAATAGAGATAATAGCGCCGGACTCAATTAATGAGATACCTTGTGAGATAAAATATATTGGCAGGAAAATCCAAACGATAGCGTCGGTAAATTTTTCAACCAAACCCGCCTGGTTTAAGGCAAATAACGATTTATTTTCTATCGAGGCTAACTTGAATAACTGCGCTAAAGATTTTGATTCGCCGATGCTATTTTCGTCTGCATCATGATGTAACTTAGCCCAGGGTAGTGTTTCAACAATCGTCAGTTTGGCCAATACTAAGCCCAATAAAATAACAATCAAACTGAAATAAAACAGCCCTGCACGCGCACCAAACAAAGTTGCAATGTAGGCCGTGGCTAATCCGGCAATACCAACAGCAGCGTAACCAACAAACTCATTAACACCATTCACTAAACCTTTTTGACTGCTTTGCGCGAGATCCAATTTACTGTTTAATGCCATCGACCAACAAAGCCCTTGGTTTAAACCCAATAATACCGTGGTGAGAATAATCCAGTTCCACGTTGGGGCGTATAAGAACATGAAAGGTATTGGCAGTGCGACTAACCACCCCACTATCAGTATATTCTTGCGACCATAAGTTTCACTGAGTTTTCCGGCGAACAAATTCATTACCGCTTTTACTACGCCAAATACCACGACAAAAGATGCCAGTAAAAAGAAAGCCTGATCTGCTAAGCCAAATTCAGACTCCGCTAGCGCAGGAATAACAATACGGGTCATGCCAATGGTTAAACCCACTAAGAATATTTGCACTAGGTGCAAACTAAACTGACGGAAATTAGCCTGTATGCCATGGTTAATGGTATCGGCTGCTGAGTTTGAAGAGCGACCTTCGGTCTGATTTTGAATTAAGGTCTGCGGCATAAATTTCTCAAATTGATAGAAAGAGATTGCATCTTACCAGATCACACTTTATCATTCAAACAATCAATTGAATGTAATATTGTTTATTAAAAAGGTAACTGCGATGTTTATGGTACAAAGAGAATTACCCAATGTTCCCTCTTCAATGTCTTATTTTCTGGGCTGCATCTCGAAAGGAAAAAGCATTGCTGTAGATGTGCATCTTGATGATATTCAGTGGTTTATTACGCAAGCTGCAGAGCGAGGAGTAGAGATAAGCTATGTGATAGATACACATCTTCATGCCGATCATTATTCAGGCGGCAAGGCGCTTTCCGAGCAAACAGGAGCTGAGTACATGTTGCATGAGTCATCCCAAGCAGATTTTGATTTTGTCGCACTGCAAGACCAACAGAGCATCATTGTTGGCAATGTTGAACTAAAAATATTGCATACCCCTGGACATACGCTAGATTCGATATGCCTGTTAGGCACAGACCATACCCGTGGTTCTAATCCCTGGTTCCTGCTTTCACAACATACCCTCTTTGTTGGCAGTGTTGGCCGACCGGATTTACGAGGCCGGGAAGCAGAAATGGCGGCCAACCTTTATGATTCTCTTCATAATAAGTTATTAACCCTGGACGGCCATATCGAAATTTTACCAGGTGCCAAAGCTGGAAGTGCTTGTGGCGCGGGTATATCTGCTAAACCGATGTCAACAATCGGCTTTGAAAAACTCAATAACCCGATATTCAAATTATCAAAAGCAGAATTTGTCGCCGAGGTAACCGCGAATTTACCGCCTTACCCCGAAAATATGGCCGTGATTGTTAAGGCCAATTCCGGCGGTTAAATGGCCTAAGTGCTGCTGAGCAGACGAGCGAGTCCGCGCGCACTAATATTCAGCTGCTGCTGGGATTAAAATTGAGTTGTATATATTTTACGGTTAAATTAAAATTCAATCATTGAATTGAATCTTTAAGTTTTATCATTAAATTGAATAACTAAATTGCAAGGTAGCGGTAGAATATGACAATCATCAAAAAACAGCTTTTTGAACAACTTGCGCTTATTGCGCATAGCTTAGCTTCGCCCCAGCGAGTCGAACTCCTTGATTACTTGGCACAAGCAGAACGAGGCGTTGATGAGTTAAGTCAGTTAGCTGGTTTAACCGTGGCTAATACTTCAAGGCACCTGCAAGTACTGAAACAAAATGGTGTAGTTTCAGTGCGGAAACAAGGCAAGAGCCGGCTATATAGCTTGGCCGGTGATGATGTGGTATTGCTTATTAGTAGTTTACGTAAAACTGCCAAAACTCACCTAGCCGAAGTTGATCGCTTAATTTCGCAGATCACAACAAACCCGCAGAATAATCAAACCATCTCCAGCGAAGAGCTAGTCGGTAAAATTAAAGAGCAGCACTTATTAATCCTCGATGTTAGACCCAGCAAGGAGTTTCTTGAAGGCCATATTCGCGGTGCGATAAATATTCAACCAGAAGATATCGATGAGAAAACCAAAGATATAGCGAGCAATAAAATAGTCGTTGCCTACTGCCGCGGCCCCTACTGTCAATATTCCTATAAAATGGTCGATACACTCATAGCAAAAGGCGTTAAAGCACTCAGGTTAGAAGAAGGTTTTCCCGAATGGAAGGCCGCTGGCTTACCCTTTGAGCAACTTAAAGTCATTGAAAAATAACTGAGTAGATTCGAACTACACCGCAAGTCGTATTAGATATTACCTTTGCTCCATGAGCTTAGCAAACCACCCCTTAACGTAATTGTTAAAATAATATCCATACTATTATTGAAGCCCCCAAGGTTTGAATTGCTAACACTTTCTAAAATTTGAGATATTTCAGGAATAAGAGTTAATCCTTTTTCCTCAATTACTTTTACTAGATGGTCATCGGCTTTCGGATATTCATGAGGCTCACTTATTCAATCTCGAGCGATGATTGAACAACAAAAATCTCACAAAGAAGTTCAATTTGAAATTACACCAAAGACTCAACAGTGTTTGAACCAGTGGGTATATTTGAAAAATCTATCGTCCTCTGATTTTTTATATCTTAGTCCGAGAAAACTAGGGCAACATATTTGCTATCACTTCTATGCCAATATAGTCAAAAAATGGGTCTCCACCCTAGGGTTAGACATCACCCAATATGGAACGCACTCGCTAAGACGTACTAAGGCATCCTTAATTTATGCAAAGACAAAGAATTTAAGGGCTATTGAGCTATTACTTGGTCATTCAAAGCTACAAAGTACAATTGAATATTTAGGGGTTGAAATAGAGGATGCGTTGTCTATTTCAGAAAGCACAAAAACTTGAATTATAGAGTTCGCGCAACAGAAATTTGTGGCGCTAACGCCCCCAAAGTTCCTTAGGGTATCAACTTCTCTTGTCCCACTTAAAAATTGAATCAGAGTTCAGTCTACCGTTTGTTTTTGACGAAGAGTTTATTAAATAGCGCTTCAGATTGCTTAAGTCCTTCTTTTGTCAAAACTACAGATTTGGCTTTACTCACAGGGTCACAAATCAAACCTTTTTCGTGTAATCTATGAGTGACTTCCCAGTCAATTTGTTTCCATGCTCGAAAGTGATCATGTAGTGTGAGATACATTAAAGCTAATGCAGCTTCAGCTATTTTATCTTCATCGATATCCATAACAACTCCTAAGACCGAAAGCCAACGCCCATTTAATGGGCTGATAATAGTTTTCTAAAATTATGTGGCTAAGCTAAAAGAACTAACTACATATTGCTTAATTTTTTATTCCAAAACCAATTTTACAGCATAAATAGTTTGATCTTCTCGACGAAAAGAAAGTAAAACTGTTTCGCCAGGCTTTTTTGTCATTAACTTTTTAGCCTTGTTAGCCGGACAACCTGGAATTTTGCATTCATGTACGGCGACTAATTCATCTCCGATTTTTATCCCTACTTTCTCTGCATTTGAATGTGACACTAAAGAAATTACTTTAGCTGATTTAACTTCCGGGCTAAAAAATCCACTTACGGCTATATCTAGGACAAATCCTCTTTTTCCTTCACTGTCGGCATACGCCGTATTTACAATGAAGAGGATTGATAATAAAACAACTCTTAACCTCATTTTTAACTCCATATTAAACAAGCGTCCATATATGCTAATTTAACTCCCAAACTTCCCAACTTTCTAGCTGATATTTCGTTGCCAGTTTGAGTGCCAATACCTGATGCTTTTGTGCAAGTTTAGGATTTCCCATGCCAATATAGTAGATGCTCATCTGCTTATGCCAACCAGGTAACGTTTCTCCTTCTACTTTTGCACTATCGAGTAGTTGTGCTACTCGATCAAAATCTTTCCTTTTATTATACCCTTTCGCCAATTGAATACTGACTGTAGTTAGATACTCAGGAAACAGTTTGCTTATTTCAGCCAATACCCTATCAACTTCATCTAATTGTTTTGACCAAGAAAGATATTTAACAAACTGCCAAGCTTTTAACCAACCTAAATGAAATCCAGCCCATTGTTGTCGTTGTGTATTAAAGTGTGCCAGTACCTGTTTGTAGTCACCTATAGCTAACATATCTGTACCATCGACGGCGTAATTAGGAGCAAGAAATTGAAGTCCATCATAGAGTGCGGGTAAGGCCGTGGTGAAGTGGTTTTCATTGGGGTAATGCTTGTATTGCCAATTTAACTCATCAGGCGCTGATTTTTTGAAAGCCTCAATAACCTTGTCTACTCCCATGCCTTCTTCATTCGCCAAAGAAATAAATACGGGTGAAGTTAATTTGTTTTTTTTCAACATTGCCTCTATCTTGCCGGGTAAACTGTTTCTGTCGAACCATGCACTGGGGCTCATAGCAAGAAAGGCATTAAATGGCGTTTCTTTTTGTATCATGCTGTACAAAGTAAATAAGCCACCAAGTGAATAACCTGATAATACTTTTTTTTCATTGGTTCGATATTGACTATCGATTAGTGGTAGCAATTCCTGTTTGAGGTAGGCTTGAAAGTTATCTGCGCCACCAAAAGCATCATCTTCAGGATCTGGCCAAGTAGTACTATTAAGATAGTCATCATCCCCCTGAGTTGCGATACCAATAACAATCATTGGCGGTAGCTTTCCCATACGAGCAAGATTTTTCACTATTGCTGATACGTGCTGAAATTGAAAATCTGCATCTACAATATAGAGGCTGGGATACTGGTGTTTATTTATGTGGTATCGCTCAGGTAAAGACACCATATAACGCCTTTTGTCTGAGAATATTGGTGAGTAATGTTGGTATTCATAAGCGCCAATTATAGGTTTTTTGTCTAATAAAATATCAGCTGCTATCGCGCTAACTGAAAAAACACTCATTAAAAACAATATGGTTATGATTATTTTATTCATAGGATCCTCTAATTCAATATTTAGTTTTAACTACAATTTTTGAGAACTGTTTAAATTATTTTTAAGATCTAATACTCTTAATTGCTCGTGATGACTTCTAGATTTTTCGTGTTTTATCTCACCGGTATGCTCAGTGCTATTTTTCTCAAAAAGCAAAACTAAACATTCTTCTTTTGCTACTGGATTATGTAAAACTCCCTTTTGAACAACATACATGTCACCCTCATTGAGAATAACTGATTCATTTTCAAGTTCGATTGTTAGTGCTCCTTTTAGTATCAAAAAAAGTTCATCTTCATTTTTATGCTGATGCCATGTAATTTCACCTTTAAGCCTTGCAACTTTAATATAGTAATCATCAACATTAGAAATAATACGAGGAGACCAGTGCTCCGTAAGTTCATTTGCATATTCAAGAGGATTCATTTTTTTATTCATTTTTATTTCCTTTCAGACATGATTTACATGTAGGGGCCTATCAAATAAACCATTTAACGATGTGATTAATCATTTTATTTAAAGTACTCATTGGTGCAATGATAAGTTTATCCATTATTATTTTTTGAGGTGCTTGATATTCATTTAATTTATTATTTAAAAAATTCAGTTGTGCTAGTGATAAAGCAAGTGATGCTTCATCGGGCTGGAATGTTGTACCAATAGGATAATACTCGCCACTCTCAGTTTTCATTTCTATATGCGCCCCAAGTATTGCACTGACTTCATTATATTTTGTAAAAGCGACCAGGCGAGCTATGCTTTTTCTGTAATCACTCCAGTTTTTCACATAAATATAACCTGGATAGAATGTATCTCCGGTGAGCAGCCATTTTGTTTTAGGGTCGTAAATAGAAATAGCTTCTTCTTGATGGCCTGGAGTTGGAATAACAACCAATTTTCGGTTACCCAAATCAAGCGTAGTACTCGTATTGGGCCAATCATCAAAAGTAAAAAACTGTTTCATTGCCTTATGAGTAGGAGCAACTATTGTGACATTATTTTTTCCCCTAAATTGAGAGTCACCTTGATAATGATCACTATGGCTATGAGAATGAATAACCAGTATTTCAAATTGATTTTTTCCCATTAGTTTTAATTCTTGCTCAATAAGGGATGTTACGGTCAAATAAAGTGGATTTTCAACAGGACTCTTTGAAGCTCCTGTATCTAAAATAACGACCTTTTTTTCACCAAAAAGTACATAGATAAAAGGAGCCTCAAAATTAGCGCATTTATTTTGACGAATAATGTAACTACCCGTATCGTAACGGTAAACCTCCAAAGATGGATCTTTACTTAATTCACAATCTAATACCCCATGACGCCATTTTTTGGTATATAAAGCTGGATATAGCCGAGGTTCCTGAATTTGAGCATACCCGCTCAGATCTAATGATGAGGTTGTCCCGCAGCTGGTAAGGAATAATAATGAAATGGCGATAATTATATATTTCATGGATTTCTCTGTAAGTTTGTTACATTATCTTGCTTTACTTCAATAATGACTCTATCGATCAACTCTAATGCGGTCGTAAAATTTCCCATGTCTTGGTAAACCAAACCGTTTTGTCCGGAGTGATGACCATGACCAATAATTTTCATAGGGTAGTATTCTTGTTCTTCATTAAAATTCACAATAGCTTCGTAGATAATTGAGGGTTGAGCGCTGTAGCCACTACCGGAATAAATAGGATCATCAGGAAACCTATCACTTGAATAATATTCATTAAAATCAAAAGAATGATTCACTTCTAAACGAACCTTTACACGCCCCTCTATAGGTTGCTTCATTCTACTTTTTAATAAAAAATTATTATTGATAGTTGCGCCAGTATAAGAATCGGCTATTAAGTTACCGTCTGTAGGGACAAAAAAACCATCTGCCGATTTTTTCCCTAATTTATGCAAAAATACGGGAAGAGACTCGGGTCTTATTCGCTGATCTTTTGTGGCAACATCTTCTTCAAAATTGAACAAGGTTTTTGGATCAAACTTCTTTGAGAAAAAAACATGTGAATTAAACCTGATGCTATTATCTTTATTGGTTACTTTATTGATAAAGTTATTTTTAGCCAATGATGAAGTCACATAAATTGGTTGAATAAATTCACCATCTAAAGTTTCCACCCAGATGGCATATTGTGGCCAAGCGAAATAGGGGCCTTTACGTAAATCAATGGTAAGCTCAGCCCCTGTATGGCTATCAAGCGTTTTATCAACTTTGTCATATGATATTTTATCAACTTCTCTTGCCGTATCACCTGCTCGTAACCTATTACCCCATTCATAAACCGCTAATAATGGAGAAAATTGAAAAGTTGATAGCAATACGAGTAACAAACACAAACTTACCGATAAAGGCAAGGCGATATTAATGACAGACTTATGTCCTGTACGCCATTTGAAGTATTGTTTAAGTGGAGTAAAATTATTTTTTAGATGCCACAGAGCAATGATTAACATGCCAAAACCTACACTTGTATGGACTATGGCGGTAGAAGCATCATGATGTTGTGAAAACATTAGAATAGAGGTAACCAGTATCACCATTAATGATAAAAAAATAGTTAAACTAACAAAGCTCCGCAAATTTAATTTTTTATGTAAACGCATATTTTTCATCTTCTATTAAAGATTTTATATCTTGGCTAATCGATTTTATTGAGTGCAAGTTTTTTATTTGCATTTTTCAACAAGAATAGACCTGGTAAACCACATAATAAGAATATAATAACGATCCCTACAACATAAGAACTCGCATCACTAGACTCAATGACAAGGCCGGGTATAAAGTAAAAACCAAAACCTGAAGCTGCATTTATTATCGAGTGAATAAAAAGGGGTAACCAGATGCTTTGGGTATAAACTAATAACCCCGCAAAACCAATGCCAAATAAAGTTGCGTATATTATCTGAGCATACACATCTAAAGGCTCTGCTATGGTTAGATTTACGATGTGAGCAGCGCCAAAAATAACGGCTTGAGCGATAGCTGCTTTAAATAACGCGTTGCTTTTGTGTTTCCAAGCAGTAAATAGTAAATAAAAACAAAAGCCTCTTAATAACAACTCTTCAAATAAACCCGTTGTAAAGTTTACAAACATCCATCGAGTTAATTTTCCAATATCAAAAACAAGTAGAGAACTATCAATAGAAATTACATTGAGTAACGCTAACAAAGACATTGGAATACTTACTAGCCACCAACGACTAGGCCAGTTTTTAAATTTCGTTGTCAGCCCGATATTTTTAATCCAATTACATTTATAAATAATTGCAAAAACTCCTCCGGTAAGGACAAGTTGAATTATGCTATGGGCAATATCTTTATCAAATTGATTATCAACAGATATAAACAATGGTGGTATAAATACAATTGCTGTAATGCAAATTATCACCATTGCAATGACACTTGTAATAGGGAAGTTCAGTAAGGATTTTTCTAATGTTGTCATAATATTTATCGTTTCCATTAGTGTGACGGTTAATGAAAACAATGTTGCTTCACTCGTAGATAAACTACCAATGAAAACACCTGAAATATTCTGAAATGCTATTAAACAGTAACGTTTATAGCATTTCACCTACTTTAAAAGAGAGTTTTATATAGATAGTATTTGATATTAATAGGAGCAAACAATGATCTATTTCAATTAAATTTTTATTTTTTTTGTTTAATTACACTTTTTATTGATAAGGCAACGGCTTGTAGATTAGTTAATTTTCTCTCTTTGATAATGGACAATGAGCTCTCAACTCTTTTTTGTGCACTTTGGTAATTCCCCTGACTAATTGCTAACTCTGCCAACGCCAACAAACCTTGTGCTTGACCAAAAGGACATTGGATTACCTTATGATAATTTATGGATAGTTTAAAAGATTTATCGGCAAGTAAATATTTCTCAGTCTGTTGATAAGCTTTTCCTCTGATTGAAGAAATATACCCAAGATAAAGCCAGTCATTCGCTTCTTTGGCATTTATTTCTGCGATTACTAAAGCGTCTATGGCCTGAATATAACTTTCTGACCGCATGAAAATTTGACTTAACAGAGTGTAGAGTCTTCCTAACTCACGAATTTTTTTTTGTTTTTCGGCTGTTGATATCGCTTCAGTTATGATTACTTCGGCTTCTTTTAGTTGGTTTTTTATAACCAGTACTCGTGCCAAGTGTCTGCTTATGACGAGATTACTTGGTTCAATTTCTTTAGCTGCATTGAGAAGTGCTTTTGCCGAATTGAATTCTTCAGCATTAATTTTGTCTAGTGCGGTGGCTAGCATTTCATTGGCAAAGTCTGAATGGTATTGAAGCTCTTCATCAAGCATATTCAGGTTAGCTTTTTTACTCACAAGCATTGCGAGTTGGTTGGCTATCACCGTAATATTTTCGCCTATGATTACCCCACGCTCAAGACCATTTCTTCTATGTAGGCTATAGATCAGTTGATATTCATTTTGATTACCTGACAACCTCAATTCGACAATTAGAGTTGCACCAGAAACAGAAAATATACGGTCAATATCTTTTCGTTTAAAGTCGAATTTTGATACGTTTGCTCGACTCATTATCTCTAACACATCATCTGTTTGCAGTACTCCGCTTATATTAGAAGATGGCAATTGATGAATAATTTGATCCATAACGCCTAAACGAACCCATTGATGATCAATATTAGATAATTCATTCATTACGGGTAAAATAATGATTGATCCTTGATTAGTATTCTCTTGTTGTTTTATGAAAAATAGGAAAGCAATAATACAAAAAGCTAGCGAAAAAATTAAAGCCAAATATTTTGTATTTTTGAAAGGACTCGTTCGAGCAAGTCTTTTTTCAGTTGATTCAAAATTTTCAGGGTTAGTCACTTCATATGATACTTCAGGTACCCATGCGTAGCCTTTTCTAGGATAATTTTTAATAACATCTATACCTTCAAATATTTTTCTCAATTCTTTAATCGATTGAAAAATAACCTGATCATCCGTAATTACATCACTCCAAATCTCGTTGAGTATCTTGTCTTTACTGACTATTTGACCTGATGATTCAATTAAAAGCTTTAAAAGCAAAAATGTTTTAGTACGAATTTTTAAGTTTTTTCCGTTAAAAGTTACTCTACAGCTCACTAGGTGAATTTCATGATTTGCAGTTTTAATGAAGTTAGCCATATAGATGTACTCAGAGAAGATAATGTTACTTAATAATGAAAAAGCAGTGATTTTTTGTCTTTGATATTGTCCATGACCGTTCTTTAATTACCCATAATATGCGTTAATTTTATATAAGTATTTAAAACGGCTAAACAAAATAAAGAATAACATGATTAAGATTAGGCCTTTGATTTTTATGTTAGTTAACTTGGTAATAACGTCCAGTGAAAAAATATTTATTGTTCCTTTCAATATTTTTTTGCGCTCTGTCCAACATATCGTTCGTGTTATACTCGATTGTGATTCCGGTTGTCGAGGGTTCAAGTGCCTTACTTATTGAATAATTACAATTTCTTTTTTTCCTGAAACGTAGTGTTGATAAAGCAACCGCTGGCCCACTAAATCAATATCGTCAATTTTACGAAATTTCATCTCAAGATCGAAGATTCTTTCAGTTTTATTACTTTGCAGATCATAAAGCCACCCCCCACCCTGCTGGCCTATAAATACCAGCTTGTCTGCTTTAATAAAAAATTTACCACGTATAGGTAGGATGGGTAATTTGTCGTTGTTTTCTTGCTTATTGTTATTTACTTTAATGAGATTCCCACCATAGTCAGAAATATAGAGGCTGGGTTGATAGTTTTTATTGTTCACATCAAGTTGAGCCCAACGAGTATGACCTTGATATAAGGATTGATACGCTCCGCTATTAATATCAAATTTAACAATACTTGCTTGGTTATTCAGGACTATTTTTAAAAGCAGATTTCCATTCGGCAGCCATTGGTAGATATTAAGTACTGTTGGTGAGTTATTAAGAGGTTCACTATCGCCAGAGATAGAAATTAAACGTAATTGGTTATTAACGCTAATCAGTAGTTGATTATGCTTATTTGACCAGATAAATGTATGGATACGTTCTTGTGGTTCTAGATAGGTTAGTTGTTTTAGCTCGTTGTCAGTTGCAAACCATAGTTGGCGGTTACCACTACGTTTTGATAAAAAGGCAATACCTACACCTTCAGGCTGATATTTGGCATTACCTTCTCTTACCGTACTGCGGTATAAAACTTCAGGATCGGCTAATACCGTATTATCCAACTGCCAAGAAATTTGGTTGATATCAAAGTCGGCAATGCCGAGAGTTGCGGCAATTTTTTTGCCATCTGGGTGATACACTGGATCATAAATAGTCTGATAAGTAGGGACAGGAAGTTCTACCATTTCTCCACTGAGTTTGATTTTATATAAGCTATGCTCGTACGAGACTAATAAATGATCTTCACTTGGGTGCCAACTCATTTCTCCCCATAAGTGATAACTAAGACTTTCAGGTGGTTTCAGTGTTATTTTGTCTACTTTGTTTAGCTGCAAATTTTTATCGAGATTTAATAAAACTAGCTCTCCACTAAATGTAGAACTAGCTTGAAGTACAGCTAGCTGATTATTGTTCGCCGTGTAAGCTAATGAGTGAATAAATTGCCCTTTTTGCTTATATAACAAACGCGTTTTTTGGTTATTAATATTTAATAGCCTAACTTCACTTGCATAATAGTCACCAGCAATAAAGGCGATCGAATGTTGATCTAACCAAGTAAGTGTAGAAATATTGTCCGTGTGACAAATATACAGAGACTGTGGAGATTGTGGGCTACTTTTAGCCAAAGAGAATGAAACAGAAGCAATAGTGTCACAAGCCCCTCCTTTTTCTGATTGGGCGGATGCAATCGTTTGTTGAAAAGCAACTTGACTGCCATCAGGTGACCATATTGGTTTACCAAAAAGTCCGGGCTGCTCCGTTAAGCGATATTCTTCATTTTTTACTAGATCTTTAGCAAATAAATGATTTTTTTTACCGCTGACAAAACGTTGAAAAACAATATAACGACCATCGGCTGAAAAGCTAGGACGATATTCGGTTTCATCTGTGGTGGTAACGGGAGATATATGGCTAAAGGTAATACTATCATTTGGTTTTGATACGATTAACCAATAGACAGCAACTATAAGCACAAGTGAGAGTAGAACCATCATCATCAGCCTGCTTTTAGACTGAATGGCTTTGATGGGCAACTGCGGCAATGGCTGCTGCCAGTTAACTTGTGCCACTAAGCTATAACCAACTTTAGGATGTGTGGTGATAAACTTCTGACCTTTGGCGTCATCATTAAAAACTTTACGTAACTTGGCTATACAGCGCTGTAAGGTATTAGCCTCCACCACTACACCCGACCAAATTTTTTGTTGAAATTCCTGATGAGAAACTATTTCCCCAGGTTTTTCTGCCAATAACAGTAAAACTTGCAGCAATTTAGGCTCTAAAGTACAAATATTCTGTTGGTAGATAATTTCGCTACGTTTAATATTGACACGAAAGTCACCTATCAATAGTTCATTCATCGATCACCCCAAGTTAGGTTTTAAAAGTTGGCACTAAATTACCATGATATTGAGTGGACAAAATCATATACAGACGCCAGCACAGCTAATTATCAAAAGCATCAGGTTAAAATCAGCTTTTTAATCAGCTAATGATCAGCCGCTTGATCTTGTGAAGTATTAAAGTATCTGCAAAATTGCTTACCTCAACTTTCACTCAGCAGGATACCTATGTACAAGCAATCAATAAAGCATTTTAAGGTGAGTTGCCTTTTACTCATTTCACTATCATTCTCTATTTCAGCTATTGCCAATAAAGCGATACCATCTAATATAAATGAACCGGGAACTAGCAGGCTTATTTCAACAGAAGACCGTTCACTAAAAAAACCTTACTCAATAATTAAAATGCGTTCATCTATTCTTGCTGAGGATAGAGAGTTATTAGTTCATTTACCTGAAGATTATGACAGCTCACAAAAACGATACTCAGTATTGTATTTGTTAGACGGTAATAGGCATTTTCCTCATGCCGTAATTGCAGAAGATATTTTACAAAACGAATCCTTGATGCCACAGAGTATTATTGTTGCGATTAAAAATAATAGAGGAACAAGAAGACGTGATCTTTCCAGTGGCAGAGAAAATTTTCTTCAATTCATCAAAGATGAGGTTTTTACCCTGATAAACAACCAATATAGAACCTCTGACCATAAAACACTTTTTGGTCACTCCATGGCTGGAGCCTTCACTTTGAATACGCTTGTATCTCAAGCAGATTTATTTGATAACTACATAGCAGCTAGCCCAACGATTCAAAGTAATGATTCTGAACTGATAGCAAAATACAAAAAATTGGAAAACATTGAAAATGAATCCATTAAATCGCTTTATTTATCCTTTGGTAATGAGATAGCAGAAGGAAAAAGTGCGACTGATGCACTAAATAAATTTCTTGATTTAATGAAGAAAAAAACTGTTAACAAGCTGACTTGGCATTACAGCCCACTTCCTAAACAAGTTCATATGACGACACCTTATTTGACACTTTATGCGGGCTTGTCATATGTATTTTCTGATTATCAAGCGCCAACTTACTCTGGATTTGAAGACTATACACAGCGAGGTGGGTTACAGAATTTAAAAGAGTATTATAGTAAACGAGCCATTAAATACGCTGTGTCAGCAGAAGTACCCAGTATGACGATGATAAACCTTGCCTTTGCCATCTTTGGTGATGGGCATGAATCTAAAGCGTTGGAAATACTTGAAGCAAATGCGCTGAGCCATCAGAAGTCATTTCGCGCATTAAACGCACTAGCACAAGCCTATGAAGATATTAAAAAGCCCAGCAAAGCATTAACAATTTATAAAAAAGCAGTTGCTCTGGCTGAAGAGTTATCATCTCGCAATTTAGTCTTCTTTAAAAGGCATGTAACGAGGCTAGAAAACGTTAAATTAGTTGGCGGCACTCCGATATAACTATTTATGGTAACCACGTATAATTTCAGCTTATCAAAAACGAAAGCTGTCAGTTTGTATCTAAGATAATATCTATGATTATCCCCCCCCATAATAGAAGTTTTTTTAATCGCAATATTTATACTTTCTGTACCATTGATAGCTTTACAATGGTATAGAATATTACCCTGTTATTAAGCAATTAAGAGCATTCAGAAGATATAGGTCGGCTTTTATCATGACAGGTAACTAAGCCACCATTGCCGTCATTCGCCAACAAATTGTTTGACAGTAAATTATGGGGCTTATTTAAAGCCTTAATTGCTTTGGCAGTAAATGAATTGGGTAATTTAATAAGCGTTGATTAATTTGATGTGCTAGACAAAATTGAACAAACGGTAATTGATTTTTTTAAGCAAGTCATGCAAATTGATAGTGTACCTGACGAAAAGAGGAAATAGAGTTCACTTTTATTGGATAAAATCGCCCTCCGAAACTTGAGTTATTAATACATTACTTTTGCGAAAAGGTTGAAATTAATTAAAATTTAATTTAACAATCAATCTTTATAAACAATTATTTCGTCGAAAATTACTGAAAATATTTAATCAACATCATAAACTCATTAAAATAATAACGAAAAAACAAAAATAATAAGGACAACACATGACGTTTAAATTATCTCTTATCACCTTAGCCACATTTGCTTTATCTGGATGTTTCAATGACACACCAAAATTATCTTTAGAAGAACAAGCAAAAATTATTCATGAAAAGGCCATCGTGCTCGATACCCACAATGATTTTAGCAACGCTAACTTTGTTGAAGATAAAAACTATACCATGCGTTTAAAAAGCCAAGTTAATCTCCCTAAAATGAAAGAAGGTGGATTAGATGTTTCATGGTTAATTGTTTATACCGGTCAAGGTGAGCTTAACGAAGCAGGCTTTAATAATGCACATAAAAAGGCAATGGAGAAATTTAACTCCATTCATCGTTTAACCAAAGAAATCGCCCCCGATCAAATTGAATTAGCTCTCTCCTCTGATGATGTTCGCCGTATTTTAAAAAGTGGTAAAAAAGTCGCGATGATAGGTGTTGAAAATGGTTACCCTATCGGTACTGATATCTCTAATGTAAAAAAATTCTACGACCTTGGCGCTCGATATATGTCATTAGCACACAATGGTCATAGCCAATTAAGTGATTCAAATACTGGTGATAAAGATAAGAAATGGCTTCATAACGGTTTAAGTGATTTAGGTAAACAAGTGCTTGTTGAGATGAACAAATGGGGCATTATGGTTGATATTTCTCATCCATCAAAAACCGCTAATATGCAGATGATGGCATTATCAAAAGCCCCGGTTATCGCCTCTCATTCTGCCAGCCGAGCAATGTATGATCACAGTAGAAATCTTGATGATGAAGAGTTACTTGCCCTTAAGGAAAATGGAGGAGTGGTACAAACCGTTGCATTTCGTTCATATATTGATGGCGAAAAATCTAAAAACTTTGCCAAAGTTAAATTTAATATTTACCAAAAATTTGCTTTAGCGCAAGGGGCAAAGATTTTAACTAAAAAAGAGAGAAAAGCATTATCCGCGAATAAGTTAGATGAATATTGGGATTTATATGATGCAATTAGCGTACAAGCACAATCGGAGATTGATGCGATCAGTGATACGATTGAACAAGTTAACGTTAGCGATTTTGTCGACCACATTGATTACATGGTAAAACTTATCGGTATTGGTCATGTCGGGATCAGCTCTGATTTTGATGGTGGCGGTGGTATCAATGGCTGGAATGATGCTTCTGAAACATTTAATGTCACCTTAGAGCTGGTAAAACGTGGTTATAATGCGCAAGATATTGAAAAACTTTGGGGTGAAAATTTATTACGAGTACTTGATGATGTGCAAAAAGTTGCCAAGGAAATTCAAGCCAAAGGCTAAATAAAGATGATTGGTTAAATCAATAACAAAAGTCTGCTTTGAGTAATCAAACAGGCTTTTTATTTTTGTAACGTTGAAAATTGCATAGTTTTCAAGTTTTTAATCTTCAAAAACTTATGATTTTATCGCCAAATGTTAAAATAACAACACACTTTTATGGTATAAGTTAGCGTTCTGAGATGGACTCCCACGGGCAGCTATAATGAGCTTGAAGCTCACAATAAACCATACTTAGTTCTCCATTAATAACGGTAAAACTATCATGTTTTCATTAACCGTTTATAACCCAACAGAGCCTTGGAACAAAAACAAAATTGTTGGGCAAAAATGACCACTTAAGCTACAACAAATTTGGGCAATCCGAATCAGACTAGAATGAGTAAATAATATAAGAGACCTTGCACTTTTTAACCTTGCTATCGATAGTAAATTAAGAGGATGTGATTTAGTAATTTTAAAAATAAGGGATATTGCCCACGGCAAAACGATTCAGCCGAGAGCTATTATTGTTCAAAAAAAGACAGGATTGTCTGTTCAATTTGAACTTACCGAAAACACACATAAATTAATTCAATCTTTGATTACATATTTCAAGTAAGCCAAAACGATTATTTGTTTAAATCTCGCCTTCATTCGTCAGAACATCTATCAACACATCAGTATGGAAGAATTGTTGATGGTTGGGTTTCCATGATTGGTTTAGATCAAACTCATTACGGGACTCATACGATGAGAAGAACTAAACTTTCATTGATATACAAAAAAACTAAAAACTTGAGAGCATGCCAATTATTGTTAGGTCATCGAAAGTTTGAAAGCACTGTCAGATATTTAGGGATAGAGGTCGATGATGCTCTTGAGATTTCAAAAAGTATAGATTCTTAGATAATGTGCCTGATCCATAATGGGTGTCTGGCATCTACGCCACCAAAGTAGTCATTCACGTAACTGTATTAGTATGTCTTTTCAGTACAAAAAACAAACATTGATAAGTTATGACTTATTACAGCAACTTTCACCTTCTTGAATAGGTGGGCATTTAACCGTAGCATAAGAGCAAAAAACACAACAATCACCTCTAAGTGGCTTGAGCAGTGTTTTACATTTCTCGCATTCGTAATACCACTGGCAAGCATTTGTTGGCATAGTCTCAACTTTGCTAAATCCGCATTCAGGACAAGTAATTTTAGATTCTAGTTCTATAGTTTGCATATAGGCCCCTTAACAGGTTTTACAATATCGGTAATAGACATAACCACCATCAAAGTGATACCTGAATAAAATAGGTAAGTGCTCCATTCGTATTGCCACAATGGATAAAGTGTCAAAAGTACCGCTATAGGGCCAATCACACTTAATATGCCTCTCATTAAATCTTTATTTTGATACCAGTTATACAAATTGACTAGCAATGCGAGGGTAGCAAACGAAGGTAATAATATGTTGACTGCTACCCCTTCAAAATGAGAGAGGAAACCAAGCCCAAAAGCAGAGGCTAGAGAACCTAGAGCAGGAAAACAAGCGGTACAGCTTAGTGCAGCTAACCAAACCCCTCCAGAGCCAACTTTATCCAAAAATTTGTTAATCATAACTAAATACCTGAGTCTTTTTCAGGTAGTTTAAACCCCGTACATTGGTACGGAGTCAATCATTATTTTAATGCATTGATAATAGGACAGGTATTAGGATCTTGATTTGATTTACAGGAGTCTGTCATTTCCTGAATCACCTTTTCTAATCGCTGTAAGTCGGTGATTTTATCGCAAATAAGCTGAAGCTTTTTCAATCCCATTGACTCAACATCAGCACAGTTTCCGCTGAGTGACATAAGAGACGCGATTTCATTGAGCGTAAATCCCAATGCTTTGGATTTTAAAATAAATTTAAGTTGATCCGCAATGGTAATACTATAGAGGCGGTAGCCATTTTCTGGCTTCAAAGGCTGTTTAATTAATCCCTTACGTTCATAAAAGCGAATTGTCTCTACACTAATATCTAACTCTTTAGCTAGCTTTCCGATGGTTTTCATTTACTGATCCAACTTAAATAATAGGTACTATCATACCATTATTCTATTTTACCTGAATGCCTGAAGCAGACATTAGGATTGACAAGTTCATAGCTTCCTATTAGCGCACAAAGTGATCATCTCAGGATATCTTGCTAACGACCGATTTGTGCTCATAGTGATTGCTAGATATAGTATTTTAACTCGCAATTTATGACCGTTTACAAACCTAGAGCTGAGGTTTTGGTTTAAAAACCTTAGCTATTCAAAGTGGCCAGCCTGTGTGAAAACTTTTTTGAACTGGCAAAGTTAGGCGAAATTACCTAGATAAAGTTCTGTAACTTAAATTCTGAAGTAAGCTTGTTATCAAAGTGATGTGTATTTTGCATAGCGTTGCAAAAATATTTCAGGCTAGGAATTTTTACACAGTCTGTGGCAAAATTGATCATCAGTGGTCAATCTCATTCGGTGATTAGTAATATCAATCATTATGAGCAGTCACACACTTTAATACAGACTCTATAGTCCTCGCTGCCATTCCTGACGTAAATTGGCCATATCAGGGGATGTTAATGCGGTATTAACTTGAGCAAGGAGCTTAGCTTTGTCTTTACCTAAAATACCTTTCAGGCTGAGGTAGTTAGAAGCATGATCTGAACGGAATATCGTTTTGTCTAATTCTAAATGAGATAACAATAAAGCCATTTCTTCAAACAACTCAAACTGGGTTAATTGTCGAAAACTACCATTAAAATTAGCACTAAATTTTTCTTCACCAAATGGAAAAGAAACAACTAGCGTTGATAAATAATCAGGTTGAGCATCATTCATTAATTTTGCTGATTCAATAGCATGTTGCTTAGAATACTCTGGACCACCTAAGCCATTTAAAATCATTACCGAGCTTTTCATTCCAGCCTGCTTTATTTTATTTAAAGCAATGAGTGAACTTTGATACGTTTCACCTTTTTCAATCAATTCTAGGACTTTATCATCACCACTTTCACAACCTATATAAAGCAAAGACAAGCCTAGACTGTTCAACTCAGTTAATTGTTCAACTGTTTTATTAGTTAAATTTCTTGGTAAACAATAACTGGCTACCCGATTTACATTGGGTAAATATTCTTTTATTAGCAATAGAATTTCTTTTAGGCGATTAAATGGCAACATCATCGCATCGCCATCAGCTAGAAAGACACGACTTACGGATAAACCAGAATTAACTATTTTTATTAGCTCTTGTTCTATCTCATTTGTTTTTTTCGGACGGAATTTTTTATTCTCTGCTGTATACATATCGCAAAAAGTACACTTGTTATAAGAGCAACCATTTGTAACTTGTAAAATTAAACTTTTCCATTCACTGGGTGGACGAAAAACTGGCTCGATATATTCAATGGGATACATACTTTTCCTAATATTTATATTTTTACATATACCCGTTATCATTAAAAATCATGGGATTTATTTTTGAAACGGAATAAAACTTTTTTTGAATAGTAACAAGTATATCTACCAAAAACGTCTATTTTTAAACGGTTTAGCTTGTTCTTTTTCATGGGTTTGATTATAGCTTTTTATCTTTTGATTTTTACTCAGTATGACTTTTAATTGATAAAAAGTTTCGCGCGCTAAAGTATAACGGTCACTGCGCCACCAGACTTTGTTGTATAGCTTTTTGACACCAGCAACAGCATCAGGTGATTGTTGGCAAAGTGACTCTGCAAGTCTCTTTGCCGAAGCTATGGGATCAGAAGATATTTCGGTGACCAAGTTATATTGAAGCGCTTGTTCTGCCGTAATCTCTTTTCCTGTCATCGCAAGCAGCTTGGCTTGATCAGCGGGAAAGTGTTCTTTAAGTGCTAAAGTCCCACCCATATCAGGGATTAATCCCCACCTTGCTTCAAGAATAGATAAAGTAGCTGTCGGTTCAACAAAACGAAAATCGCCACCTAAGGCTATCTGTAAACCACCGCCCCACACTCTTCCATGTAAGGCCATGATCACAGGTACTGGCACTTTACGCCAACCTGTTGACACACGTTGCGCTAAATTAGATTGGCCAGGAAGCCACTTAAAAAGTAGCTTTAACATATTAAAAGGCGCTTTCATCACTGATTTCACATCTAAACCACTACAAAAATCAACACCTTCACCGTGTACTATTACTGCGCGAATAGTTTTATCTTTTTGTAATTGTTTAATTATTTTGTCAAGATGGTGAAACATGTTCATATCAATAGCGTTATGTTTCTCTGCACGGTTAAGTGCTACATAAGCGATGTTATTTTCAATCGTTAATAATACAGTTTGTTCTGGCATACTTTACCTCTGGTTCGACCAGAGGTAAAGTAACCTTGTCGACAAGAGATGTAAATGAAAATAATAAAATCTAATAAAACAGGAAGCATTTAAATGACAAAACATTTTCACGGTAAAACAGTCATCATCACGGGTGCATCAGCGGGAGTGGGTGCAGAAACCGCTAGAGCATTTGCGAAAATGAAGGCTAAACTTGTTTTATTAGCAAGAGGACAACAAGCACTCGACGCTATAAGCGAAGAACTGTCGGTTCACACTGACGTGTTAGTTATTGCAATGGATGTGTCTAATGCTACTGATTGTCAAAAGATGCTCGTTAGTGCCCAAGAAAAATTTGGTGACATACATTACCTGATTAATAATGCCGGTTACCATAAACGCGGTGAGGTAGAGAATAACTCGCCTGAAGCATTAGCCAAAATGGTTGATGTTAATTTACGTGCTCCCATTGAATTAACCGCTTTGACTTTACCTTATATTCGAACCAGCATTACGAAAGGTGGTTTTGGAGGAATAGTAAACGTAGGCTCTTTAGCTGGCCGAACGCCATTACAAGGCGCCGCGACATATTCAGCGACTAAATCAGGCTTACGTGCTTTTACTTACGCACTCTCTGATGAATTGCTGGGTTCAGGAATAAGTGTCGGGCTTGTTTCTCCAGGCCCTATTAATACTGGCTTCATTATGTCTGAAATAGATGAAGTAGAAGATATAGTATTTTCTCAGCCTATGAGTAGTCCACAACAAGTAACTGATGCAATCATATGTGTGGCCAAGGGCGAGAAAGTTGAAATTTCATTACCTAACTCTAGCGGCTGGTTAACCACCATCTCCTATTTATTCCCAGCATTAAGGCGACTTTTAAGGCATTCACTTTACAAAAAAGGGCGAAAAGCAAAAGAACGCTACAGAAACAAAACACAATAAAGCTAACTGTTACGTACATTCATATAAGATCCGTATATAATATTGCTTATAACTGTTTAGTAATAAAAGAATCACATGACGCTAGAAAACGAACAACTCAACAATCCCTTACATGGATTAAAATTAGATACGCTCTTAGATGAATTGTTGGAGCATTATGGTTTTGAAATATTAGCTGAATATACCAGTATTAATTGTTTTAAAAATAAACCGAGTGTAGTTTCTAGTTTGAAATTTTTACGTAAAACCGAATGGGCGCGTGAAAAAATAGAACGTTTTTATTTATACGAATTTAAAAACTTGCCAAAAGCTGATGATGTTCAATATGAAATACCGCCACGTCTGCGAGTTATTCCTGCGCATCAACAACCGAGAGATCCGGCGGTATTGATTTTAGGGCAAGCACCAGCCCCTAGAGTTAGGTCATCAAACTTCTCGGATAATAAGCCGTCATCGCATGATAGAGGTAACAGAGGTGATAGCCGAAGTGGTGGTTATAAAAATACTAATGAACGTGGTTTTGCCCGCCGTACAGAAAAATCAGAGGCAGCAAAACCATCAGGGGGTTCTTCAAACCCTTATTCTGACTCTCCTAAATAAGACAAATAGAGCAATCAAAAGGCAGAGTAACTAAACGGTTAATCTGCCAGCATATCAATGAACGCCAAACTAAAGCCGTAAATATCTCCAGGCCAACGCGCTGACAAATAATTTCGATCTCTAACAAAGTGACCACGGGATAGGTTTTGTAAATCATCTCGAAATAGTGGAAAACTCCCTTCAATAAACTGTGTTTTACAGGCGAGTGCTGATATTAATTCATCTTCAGTTGTCGTTTCTGGGTAGGTTAAATAATAATCACCGAGCCAAAGTCGCGTTAAATTATAAGCAGTAAGCTCCTGACGCTTCAATAAGCCGGTACATTTATAATGATGAATAACGGATTTTTGTGTTTTTTCATCAATGCTTCTAGCTGGAATTAAAACACCATGGCACACGGCTGCCACAGGTTTATTTTCATTAAAGAAATCCACCACTAACTTTTGTAATATTGTTGATTCTAAATACTCTTTAACCCCCTTGTCATGCCCACCTGGCAATAACAAGCCATCAAAGTCATCAGCAATTACATCCGTATATTTCAAAGGATTGATGAACGCTGAGGATTTTTCCATTTGACGATAAGCAATAACGGCATCTTGGCGAGCCTGTAAAATAGGTTTAAGTAAACCCAAACTTTTCCCCGTTAACATTATTTCATCGGTGACCGCTATATTGCCATCAGGGGTAATGAACGTTATTTCAAACAGTTTTTCGTTAAGTAATAACCAAGGAATAGCAACTTCAGAGGGATCACAACCATAATGAGGCAATGGAATTAATACTTTTTTTTTCTGCATATTCATTCGTCCAATTTAATCCTAATTATTAACGTCTTCTTGTTGCAAAAATAATGACCACTGCGCTTCATACTCAAACATCTGGTGATGTTTTTTCGAAGCTAAGTGCATTTGTTTGTCCCGCTCATTGGTAAATGCTCCCGTTCTACAAACTTGACATGTTTTGTGCGCAGGCACCCTGCTTGGACGATTATAGGTAATATAATCATCGCTAGCATGATCAAAAATAATTTTACAGCTTTCTAAAGGATCACTGCTGTAAATATAGGTAGTGCCTTGAGTTGATTTGACATGCTTATCTCTGTTTACATTCCTGACTTTATAATCAGGAAATTTAGTCATATCAAAATAAAATCGCCCAATAAAATTAATAGCTGAATGGCGTATCAAGGATCTTTCGATATCCCACTCTCGATAAGGCTTTACATTCTTAGAAGTAATAAGCGCTAATTTCGCACCATTATCATCAAGGAAGTACTCGAAGCAGTTTAATAAATACTTCCTGAGTAAAACTCTATTTAAGGTGTTAACACTGAAGTTTTCGCACTGTGCTTGGAAAGCTTGTTGAGAAGAAAATGCAGGTAATAAAGGAAACTGAAAAATAACAACATCAAATGACTTGTTGTTAAGTTCCCCCCAAGTACTTTTATCCGTTACGTTAAACTCGGTAATGACTTGGCAATTTTCTTGCTGAAGTTGGCGATAATATTCATCTCCATACTTTTCATCTAAGCAATCTTTGCTGTCGTATATAGTTGCCGTTAATTGACGTGGTCGATGATATTTCAATAATGATGCTGAAAAAGATAGATCTCCATCTCCAACAGTTAAAACGCGCCACTTAGGATCAATATACATAATTAGATTTACAAACGAATAAAATAAACATTGTACATACCTATGACTATAAATACGCTAGTTTTGTACCATGATAAACGTTAACTGTATTTTTTTATAATGGCTTTCGAGCAACTATTTGTGCTACCGCTTGCTTGTTACTGCCCGTATCAGAAATTTTTGTCCCTTCAAAATAATGTAAAATTTGCCAATCAGAAAAGTATTCTGCTAACTCCCCTGCTTTTAATAAGAAATCAGGGTTTTTGGGACGGCCCAACTTAGCTTGCGAAACCGTAAAGGTTTCATAAATGACTAAACCATGGGGTACAACCGCGGCTTTAATTTCATCAATAAGCGGACGATGAAGATAACGAAAAACCATTACTGCACTATAACTATTTTCGTTGAACGGCTTAGCATTATGAAGCTCAAAATCAATTTCCCAAAATTTGGCTAATGATGATGAATATTTATCAGGATCATTATTAATCGTTTGCTTTATCTCTGCTAATGCTTGTGATCTAACATCAGCAAAAGTCACTGCTAACTTTTTTTCGAGACAAAATAAGCCATTTCGACCAGCTCCACAAGCAAGATCCAAAATAGGTAACGAACTATTATGCATTTGTAGATCTAATAAATATTGGCTCAGTAATGCTGAATGCATAGGTAAATCTTCTTTTTGGGCGTAAAAACAAAAAAGGCTACAAATTAATTTGCAGCCTTTGCTTTTTAAATACTATCTATGGAAATTAGTATATAAAAGTTTTCTTAATACTAGATAACTTAAAACTGAGATACTGGTGCAGCTATGGCTGTACGAGTAATTTCAGCGTCAACTTTTAGCGCTTCAACAAAATTTTGGTAAGCAGACTGTGCAAGTTGCTGAGTTTGTTGTTGAGCCATTCTTGGGTCAACTGCTTTTTCCACGTCACTAACAATAACAGATTGAACTTCAAGTATGGCTAAATCACCATTATTTAAGGTAACCGTAGTTGCTGAGATCATGCCTTCAGTTGGATGCGGTAATTTGAATGCTGCACGACTTAAACTAGCATTAAGATCACTACCAGAACGAGCAACATCAGTCTTTTCAACAAATTCAGCATTAATTGCTGTCAATTGATCAACGATATCATTACCGGCTTTAAATGAAACGAGTAAAGAGTCTGCAGTCGTTTTCGCTTTGTCTGTAGATTTCTGAGCAATTAATGTCTCACTAATTTGCGCTGAAACTTCAGTAAGCGGCTTAACTTCTGCTGCTTGATACTCTTCTAAGCGAATAACAATCGATAAAGTATCGCTTATTTCAATAATATCTGAGTTTAAGTTTTCCTGTAACACTAAATCAGAGAAAGCAGCTTCAATTGCTTTAGCGTTATTAAATGGTGCTACATTGCCAAATTTACTTATCCAATCTGTTGTAACGACTTTTGCATCAATAGAATCAGCGGCTTCATCTAAGCTATCAGGAGATTCGAAACTTAAACGTGCCATCTCTTGTTGTAATTCAAAAAACTTATCTTGAGCTTTTTCATTACTTACTTTTGCCTTAAGTTCATCTTTTACATCATCAAAAGCCTGTACTTGCTCGGCTTTTAAGTCGGTTAATTGAATTAGATGAAAACCAAAATCACTTTGAACTACGCTACTTACGCTGTTAACTTCTGTTAAAGCAAAAGCGCCTTCGTCAAACGCATCACCCATAGCACCACGTTCAATCCAATCTAAATCGCCGCCATTTTCACCACTGAAAGTATCTTCTGAACTTTCTTTAGCTAAAGTAGCGAAGTCTTCACCTTCATTAATACGCACTAATAAAGCTTCAATTTTTGATTTTGCTGCAGCTTCATCATCATTAAATTCAATTAATATATGGGCAACACGGCGTTGTTCATCTTTACGGAAACTAGCTATATTTTCTTCATAATAAGCTTTAACGTCAGCGTCTGTAACTTCAACCGTTTTTGAAATATCGTTAACATCAAGAGCAATATAATTAAGTTTTACTTTTTCTTGGTTTTCAAAACGCGCTTGGTTAGCTAAATAATATTGATTAACTTCTTCATCAGTTAACTCAATACCCGCTTTAAACTGTTCAGCCTTAATAGTAGCAAAACGAACATTACGCTTTTGGTCTTGTAAGGCATTCATCAATTTTTCTTGGTACGGTAAATTAAATTCACTTGCTAATACAGCTTGTGTTAATTGACGTCTGGTCATTTCTACACGTAGGTAATCACGAAAATCTGATGATTGATAGAAACCCGCTTGTCTAATGAGTGCTAAATAACGGTTATTATCAAAAACACCATCAACTTGAAATTCAGTCATATTGCGGATTGTCGTTTTAATACGCTCGTCAGATACACGAATTGACATATTAGCGGTGCTTTGATCAACCAATTTTTCATTGATTAAATTATCTAAAACGCCGTTACGGAAGTTCGCCATATAGTTTGCATCTGCTGACAATGTTTCAAACATATCACCAAATTGCTGTGACATACGGTTACGCTGCGCCTGATAAGCTTTATTAAAAGCAGCTTGTGAAATTTTCTCACCATTAACGTCAGCAACTGAAGAGTCTACTGAGTTGGTATAAGTACCAATTCCCGCTAAAGCAAAAGTTAAAATAACTAAACCTAGTATAGATTTTGCAATCCATCCTTGTGAACCTTCTCGAATATTTTCTAACATCTTTTTCTCTATTGATTACGACAGATATATCTTTGTTCAGGATTCTATCAGAAGCTTCACTGACCTTGAAGTAGCAGACGAAGATTAAATTATGTTTATTGTTATATATATGAAAAAGCGACTTGAAAAATGGTGTTTTCGTTTGTTTAGTCACTTATTAATACTCAGAACGTCAAGTACGATTTGATATATTCAAAAAAATATCGTTCAGCTTTATAACAATGCGATAATTAAAATGGAAATATATTATATCTAACAACTAAAATATTAATTTTATCGCGAAAAACTAACCGCTAAATTCAAAAAAGTTCTACATTACATTAATAACGAGTGAGATATGAGGTGTTTAAGATGAGGTTATTTTGAGAAGATTCAAAATAAAAAAACCTTCGATGAAGAAGGTTTTTTTGATTTATCTAAAAATTGAATAGATAATTAAATATTCACGCTATCCTTACGGATTAACTGAATCTTTTAATGCTTTACCAGCTTTGAATGCTGGGATTTTAGCGGCAGCGATTTGGATAGTTGCACCCGTTTGTGGGTTACGACCAGTGCGTGCTGCACGGTCACGTACTGAGAAAGTACCAAAACCAACTAGAGCTACTTGCTCACCACTTTTTAATTCTTCTGTAACAGCATCAATAAATGAATCCAATGCACGGCCAGCAGCAGCTTTAGAGATATCTGCACCAGCAGCGATTTTTTCGATTAGTTGAGATTTGTTCACAAGTATTCCCCTTCAATTGTTATTATTCAGTGCCATCATTTGTTTTAGCGTCCTGCGGAAGCTTTTATTGTGAGCTTCTTTTTGAACATCAAGCACTGTGTTTAAGAAAATAAAATTTATTATTTATTTTTATTTTCGCTAAAGCCTATGTATACATAGGGGTCTAGCGTTATCAGCGTCATTAACTTACCACAGTTTCAGCGTTTGAAAAGCACTAATTACTGTTTTTTGATGTTTTTTTGCAATTTTTTCTTTTATTTGCTAAAAAAACACCAGTTTTGCGCAACTTAGTCAGGTAATTTGAACTTTTCTACTGGGTGCTCAAGTGCGATATCCAACACTTCCTCTATCCATTTAACGGGGTGGATAGTAAGATCACCTTTAACATTGTCAGGAATTTCTTCCAAATCACGTTCATTATCCTTTGGAATAATGACAGTATTAATACCACCACGATGTGCTGCCAATAATTTTTCTTTCAGACCACCAATAGGAAGTACTTCACCTCGCAAAGTGATTTCGCCTGTCATAGCAACATTTGCTTTTACCGGATTACCCGTTAAGCTAGAAACTAATGCCGTACACATTCCAACGCCAGCACTTGGTCCGTCTTTCGGTGTAGCTCCTTCAGGTACATGAACATGAATATCACGTTTTTCATGAAAATCTTTGTTAATACGAAATTTATCAGCTCGACTACGCACAACCGTCATCGCTGCTTGAATAGACTCCTGCATTACGTCACCTAATGAACCGGTATAAGTCAACTTACCTTTACCAGGAACAGAAGCGGTTTCTATGGTCAATAACTCACCACCTACTGATGTCCACGCTAAACCAGTAACTTGACCAACTCTATTTTCACTATCCGCTTTACCGTAGTCAAAGCGCTGCACACCAAGAAACTCTGATAAGTTATCTTGATTGATCGTTACTTTTTTCAATTTTTTGTCTAATAATATAGCTTTTACCGCTTTACGACATAACTTGGATATTTCACGTTCTAGACCACGAACACCTGCTTCGCGGGTGTAATAACGAATAATGCCCATTATTGCGCTATCTTCGATAGCTATTTCTTTTTCTTTTAAACCATTACGACCAATTTGCTTATCTAATAAATGATCTTTAGCAATATTAAGTTTTTCATCTTCGGTGTAACCCGATAAACGAATAACTTCCATACGGTCAAGTAATGGCCCAGGAATATTCATGCTATTAGAAGTCGCCACAAACATGACGTCTGATAAATCATAATCAACTTCAAGGTAATGATCGTTAAAAGTCGTATTTTGTTCTGGATCTAGCACTTCTAATAAAGCAGAAGCCGGATCGCCTCGCATATCAGACGCCATTTTATCTATTTCATCTAACAAAAATAGTGGGTTTTTAACACCCGCTTTTGCGATTTTTTGAATTAACTTACCCGGTAATGAGCCAATGTAAGTACGACGATGGCCACGAATTTCAGCTTCATCACGTATACCACCTAATGCCATGCGTACATATTTACGACCCGTTGACTTAGCAATTGATTGCCCTAAAGACGTTTTACCAACACCAGGAGGACCAACCAAGCATAGGATAGGCCCTTTCAACTGAGTAACACGTTGTTGAACGGCAAGGTACTCTAAAATGCGTTCTTTAACTTTGTCTAAACCGTAATGATCTTTATCTAAAGTTTCTTGTGCTAGTTTCAAGTTGCGTTTTAATTTGCTACGCTTTTTCCAAGGAACACTGATCATCCAATCTATATATGAACGAACAACTGTTGCTTCTGCTGACATCGGTGACATCATTTTCAATTTACGCACTTCAGCTAAAGTTTTTTCTTTAGCTTCTTTAGGCATTTGAGCTTCTTCAATCTGCTTTTCAATTTGCTCAACTTCGTTTGAACCGTCTTCGTCATCGCCTAATTCTTTTTGAATCGCTTTCATTTGCTCATTCAAATAATATTCGCGCTGACTTTTCTCCATTTGTTTTTTAACACGTGTGCGAATTTTTTTCTCAACTTGTAATAAGTCAATTTCGCCTTCCATCAGTGCCATTAAGTATTCTAAACGCTGAGCAACATTCTCAATTTCTAGTACTTTTTGTTTTTCAGCTAACTTTAATGGCATGTGTGCTGCCATGGTATCGGCTAACTGCTCTGCATCATCAATACCCGACACTGAAGTGAGTACTTCTGGTGGGATTTTTTTATTAAGCTTTACGTAACCCTCAAACTGAGAGATAGCAGAACGAACGAGCACTTCACAATCATCTTCGTTAACTGTTTCTACATCAAGAAATTCTACATTAGCAGTGAAGTACTCTTGCGTTTCAACAAAATCAGTTATGCGAGCTCTACGAGCTCCTTCAACTAACACTTTTACTGTACCGTCAGGTAACTTTAACATTTGTAAAATAGTTGCAATGGTACCCGCACGATAAACATCATCTGCTGTAGGGTCGTCAACGGCAGCATCTTTTTGCGCAACCAGGAAAACTTGTTTGTCAGCTTCCATCGCGATATCTAAACAGCGTATAGATTTTTCGCGACCGACAAATAATGGGATCACCATTTGGGGATAAACAACAACGTCGCGCAAGGCTAAAACGGGAATTTCTTTGATACCAGATAACTCTTCGGTCATAGGTTACTCTCTCGAAAATCAGTAAGGAAAAATTTGCAGTTAAAAAGTATATGGGGATTTTAGTAAAGCTTTCAACGGATAGACAAAAAAAAAAGAGTTAAATGACGATTGTCAAATAACTCTTTTTATCGATATAGCTAAAAGTTGTGAAGGAATTTCTATTCGCTCGCCACTTTTTCCTGCGGTGTTTCATAAATAATAATAGGCTTAGACTCACCTTTTATTACTGTCTCATCAACAACAACTTTTATAGCGTTATCTATTGACGGTAGCTCATACATCGTTTCAAGTAATACATTTTCAACGATAGAACGTAAACCACGTGCACCCGTTTTACGCTCCATTGCTTTATGGGCAATAGCGATAAGCGCATCTTCTCTGAACTCTAATTCAACGTTTTCCATATCAAATAAAGCGCCAAACTGCTTAGTTAATGCATTTTTAGGTTCTTGTAATATTTGAATTAACGCGTCTTCATCAAGTTCTGTCAATGTTGCTACAACAGGTAAACGACCAATAAATTCAGGAATTAAACCATATTTAATAAGATCTTCAGGCTCTACATCTTGTAAATGTTGAGTAAGCGTTTTTTTGCTATCTTTACCACGAACGACAGCACCAAAACCAATGCCAGCGCCTTTGTATGAACGTTGTTCAACAACTTTATCTAAACCAGCAAATGCGCCACCACAAATAAATAGGATTTTAGAGGTATCAACCTGCAAAAATTCTTGTTGAGGATGTTTACGACCACCTTGTGGTGGTACTGAAGCGATAGTACCTTCAATAAGCTTTAACAATGCTTGTTGAACACCTTCACCCGATACATCACGTGTGATTGATGGGTTATCTGATTTACGTGAAATTTTATCAATTTCATCAATGTAAACGATACCACGTTGAGCCTTTTCAACATCGTAATCACATTTTTGTAAAAGCTTCTGAATGATGTTTTCAACATCTTCACCCACATAACCGGCTTCAGTTAATGTGGTTGCATCTGCCATAGTAAAAGGCACATCCAATAATCGCGCTAAGGTTTCAGCAAGTAACGTTTTACCACTACCCGTTGGACCGATAAGTAAGATATTACTTTTACTTAACTCAATTCCGTTATGAGAGTCACCATTGCGTAAACGTTTATAATGATTATAAACCGCGACCGCTAATACTTTCTTCGCGTGATCTTGACCAATAACATAGTCATCCAAACTTTCACGGATCTCGATAGGTGTTGGTAAGCTTTCTTTATCTTCTTTCGGGGAAATTTCTTTTATTTCTTCACGAATAATATCGTTACACAGTTCAACACATTCATCACAAACAAATACTGATGGACCCGCTATAAGTTTGCGTACTTCATGTTGACTTTTACCACAAAACGAACAATACAAAAGCTTGCCGTTATCACCGTCACCATTTTTAATATCGGTCATACGGAACCTCTAATTCTTTTAGTTTCTAAACAGATACTGTTAAGTATTTCATAAATTACGTAGATTACAATGTTACTCACAAGGATTTGACACTATTTATCTAGTCTTTCTTTTAATATGGAGTCAACTAATCCATATTCAACCGCACTTTCTGCACTTAAGAAATTATCTCTATCCGTGTCTTGAGAAACTTTCTCTAAAGGCTGACCTGTATGCTCTGCCATTAAACGGTTTAATTTATCTTTTATATAAAGAATTTCTTTCGCATGAATTTCGAAATCAGATGCTTGGCCTTGGAAACCACCAAGAGGCTGATGAATCATCACACGTGCATTAGGTAAACAATAACGTTTGCCTTTTTCGCCACCTGACAATAAGAATGCACCCATACTCGCCGCTTGACCAATACACACAGTACTGATATTTGGCTTGATGAATTTCATTGTATCGTAAATAGCCATACCAGCAGTTACAGAACCGCCTGGGGAATTGATATATAAAAAAATATCTTTTTCAGGGCTTTCAGATTCAAGAAACAATAACTGAGCAACAATCAAATTCGCCATGTGATCTTCAACTTGACCACATAAGAAAATAACACGTTCTTTTAAAAGTCTTGAATAAATATCGTATGAACGTTCACCCTTAGGTGTTTGTTCAATAACCATTGGCACTAATGCACTTTCAGTCGTACTTGTGATGTTTTGAGAATTATTTTGAGAAGTAAACAAATATATTTCCTTTCTATATAAAAAATGGCTCGTATGTCCCCATACTAGCCATTTAAGCGATTGCTTGACATAAAGTCAATCTAAAAGGTAGACCAATTTAAATTTGTTGCAATAAAATGCTACAAATTTAGTAAATCAGTGATTACTTACCTTCTGGATTCATTATGTCTTTGAAGCTAGCTTTTTTATCTTTAACTTTTGCGCTTTCAAGTAACAACTCAACAGCTTGCTCTTCTAATGCAACATTTTGCATTTGCTGATTAAGCTCTTTATTTGTTGCGTAGTGCTCAATAACTTCTTTTGGATCTTCGTAAGCAGATGCAGCTGATGCAATTAATTCGTTAACTTTACTTTCGTCAACTTTCAATTCATTTACCTTGATCACTTCACCAAGTAACAAGCCAACTTTAACGCGGCGTTTAGCTTGTTCTTCAAACATGTCAGCTGGAAGCTCTGGCATGTTATTAGGATCCATTTGACCAGCAAAGCGTTGCATTGCTTGCTTGCGTAATACTTCAATTTCTTGAGCAATTAATGCTTTAGGAATTTCAACATCATTCGCAGCTAATAAACCTTCGATAACTTGATCTTTAACTTTAGCTTTAACCGCTTGAGTTAGTTCACGTGTCATATTAGTGCTTACTTCAGTACGAAGGGCTTCAATACCACCTTCTTTAACACCAAATAATTTAGCAAAATCTTCATCAATTGATGGTAATACTGGACCTTCAGTTTTATGAATAACGATATCAAATTCTGCTTCTTTACCTTTAAGGTTTTCAGCATGGTAATCTTCAGGGAAAGTAACCTTGATTGTTTTTTCTTCGCCTACTTTCATACCTGTGATTTCTTTTTCAAAACCTGGGATCATGCGACCAGCGCCTAATTCAAGTTCGAAATCTTTTGCTTCTCCGCCTTCAAAAATTTCACCGTCAACACGGCCAGTAAAATCTAAAGTAAGTTTGTCACCTGATTTAGTTTTACGCTTATTTTCTTTCCACGTTTTGTGTTGATTCTGTAATGTAGTGAACATTTCATCTAAATCAGCATCTGTAACTTCAACCTTAGGACGCTCAACAGCGATTGACTCTAAGCCAGTTAAAACAACTTCAGGATAAATTTCGAATGTAGCTTCGAATTCAAGCGGTTTACCGTCTTCATTGCTTTTAGCAATGAAATTTGGACGACCAGCTGGGTTCATTTTTTCGGCAACAATTGCATCAACAAAGTTACGTTGCATTAATTCACCAGCAACTTCTTGACGAACTGATTGACCGTAACGCTTTTGGATAACTGACGCAGGAACTTTACCTGGACGGAAACCATTAATTCGTTGGGTTTTTGATATGTGACGAAGACGGTTTTTTACTTCTACATCTACTGATTCTGCAGGAACAGAAATAGTTAACTTACGTTCCAAACCTTGTGTAGTCTCTACTGAAACTTGCATTTTAATACCTCAAAACTTAGCGTTTTATTAACGCTTTCAATAACACAACTACTTCACAGCTTAATTAGCCAAAGAGTGTGACGTTTGTAGCTCTATAACCAATGCTACAGAAGCCCGAAAAATCCAAGTAATTACCAATCTCTATTAAGTCTCTGAATAAAATCAAACTTAATAGGCTCAGAATAAAACCAAGATTTTAAAATAATGACGCGAAATTATAGCGATGCTTTATATAAGAGTCGACCCCTTAATTGGGTTATTTTTGACTTATTTTAAAAAATAGTGATAAAACAACAGCAAAATGGAGCTTTGGAGGAAAATGAGTGTGTGTTAAGCAAGAAAATTTAATAATTATAGAATGTTTGATGGAATTATATTCTTAAGAAAGTAAGGAAAAGCTATTCTAAAATAAAGAGGAGTATTCATTAAGAAGTGGTCGGTGATGCAAGATTCGAACTTGCGACCCCTTGGACCCAAACCAAGTGCGCTACCAAGCTGCGCTAATCACCGACATTTATTCTATTCTTACAACATTCACTACCATTTTTTTAGAAAAAATGGGGTGGCTAAAGGGACTTGAACCCTCGACAACCGGAATCACAATCCGGGGCTCTACCAACTGAGCTATAGCCACCATTGTAAATACTGTATGGTACGCCCTGCAGGAGTCGAACCTGCGACCCACGCCTTAGAAGGGCGTTGCTCTATCCAGCTGAGCTAAGGGCGCATTAACCTACAGAATTATTTTTTAGTTACTAACAACATAATTAAAAAAGTGGTCGGTGATGCAAGATTCGAACTTGCGACCCCTTGGACCCAAACCAAGTGCGCTACCAAGCTGCGCTAATCACCGACATATACTGCGTTAAAAGAAACGATAAATATGTGTCTTTCAACGGGTGCGGATATTACCTAGTTGCCTGAGCCCCGTCAAACCTTTTTTGTAAAAAAATAACTGCTTGCTCACTTTTAAAGCAAGGCGCTTGATAATCACCACTTATTGCCTATAAATATAACAGCTTTTCTAATGTGCATAAATTTTGTACCTAATGATTTGGGTAAACATAAGCTAAATTGTACTTTTAATTTTGAATATATTAATTTGGCCATTAATTACCTAATAAAAGTACATTTATACCCAGCCCTGCTATAACAGTCCCTCTTTTTATGCGAAAATGGCGGCGTTTTTCATCATTTAACTAATTTAATTGAAACTATCATGACAGCAACTCTTATAGACGGTAAGTACATTGCACAGCAGCTTAGGCTCTCAGTAAAAGAAAAAGTAGCACTACGCATTAAAAAGGGCTTAAGACCTCCCGGATTGGCGGTTATATTAGTAGGCTCTGATCCTGCTTCACAAGTTTATGTAGGTAGTAAACGTAGAGCTTGTGAAGAAGTCGGTTTTCTTTCACGTTCTTATGATCTTGAGCCAACGACAACACAAGCAGAATTATTTACTTTAATTGATGAATTAAATAATGACGAAAGTATTGATGGCATTTTAGTTCAACTACCGTTACCAAAAGGTTTGGATGCTAATTTAATTATCGAACATATCAACCCTTTAAAGGATGTTGATGGATTCCACCCATTTAATGTCGGAAAACTAGCACTTCGCCAGCCTGGATTAAGGCCATGCACACCTAAAGGCATTATAAAGCTCATCGAAACTACAGGTGTTAATCCTCACGGTTTAGAAGCGGTTATAGTGGGTGCTTCAAATATTGTTGGCCGCCCCATGACATTAGAGTTATTACTAGCCGGTTGCACAGTAACAACGACACATCGATTTACTAAAAATCTTGAAGACAAAGTACGCAACGCTGATTTATTAGTGTGTGCCGTAGGAAAACCTGAGTTTATTCCTGGAGAATGGATTAAAGAAGGCGCTATCGTGATTGATGTAGGTATTAACCGCTTAGACAATGGAAAACTTGTTGGAGATATTGGTTTTGATATCGCGAAAACCAAAGCAGCTTATATTACACCTGTACCTGGCGGCGTAGGTCCAATGACTGTTGCAAGCTTGATTGAAAATACTTTAATAGCTTGTGAAGAATTTCATCAAGTATAAAGCCGTTTACATTCAAAGGGGAATTAAAGCTGTTATAGAGAATATTCTCTCTGTCGAGGAAAAAACGGGTAAAGTTCAATTTACCACAAAAAGCCATTGATAATCATTATCATTTAGATTACCATTGGCGCTATTATTTCTCACTGAGCTTTACCTTATGTACGTGTGCATTTGTCATGGCGTTACCGACAGTCAAATTGAAGCTGCCATCGATGATGGGGCGACGACTATGCGGATGATATCTGAAGAGCTTAACGTCGGTAACCAATGTGGACAATGCTGTTCCTGTGCAAAAAAGATATTAAATACTAAATTAATAAAAATTGCCGAAGCACAACCTGCTGTAGCTTAAGTTTGATCATTGCACCTATATCAACAAACTAAATGATTTAAACTAAATTAATAAGAACAATAGTAATTATCATTCCCATTTACTTATTTAATATCAATCTATTAAGCACCTTTATAGATTTATTTAATCTTTTCTCCTTTCTATAAACCAACCTATATTTAAATAATGTTTATTTAAGTATGGAGGCATTATGAAAGGTAAAATAAATATTTTAGCTACGTTAAACCAAATACTCACTCAAGAGCTTAGTTCGATAAATCAATATTTTTTGCATGCGCGAATGTTTAAAAATTGGGGATTAGAGGGGCTAGATGAAAAGTCCTTTAAAAAATCAATAAAAGACATGAAGCAAGCGGATGATATTATCGAGAGAATTCTCTTCCTCGAAGGTCTACCTAATTTACAGCAACTTGCAAAACTTAGAATAGGCGAACATGCTGCAGAAATGTTGCAATGCGACCTTGACTTTGAAAACGACCATATAGCTGATTTACGTAAGGCTATTGCACTTTGTGAGACTGAAAAAGATTACATCAGCAGAGAATTACTTGAAAATAGACTAAATGCAGAAGAGGATCATGTTGATTGGATAGAAGCACAGCAACTACTTATCACAAATATTGGCATTGAAAACTATTTACAATCTATGATGGAGGAAGATTAACATGCAAGGTAAACAGTTAGTTATAGACCAACTTAATAAGCAATTAACCCTTGAATTAACATCAATGGATCAATACTTAGCCCATTCAAAAATTTACGAAGACTGGGGGATAAATAAACTCCATGAAAAACTGTCCCATGAATATGAAGAAGAGCTTGGTCATGCGAAACGCCTAGCTGAACGGATTTTATTTTTAGAGGGCCACGCAGATACTGTATCTCGAGAAAAAGTAAACATCGGTTCTAACGTTAAAGAAATGTTGGCGAACGATTTAGAGGCAGAGCGTATTGTTGCAGAGAGCCTTCGTAAAATCATTGCTATTTGTGAGCAAGAGCAAGATTACATTAGTCGAACGATTCTTGAAGACCTACTTGATGATACTGAGATGGATCATATTTATTGGCTTGAACAACATTTAGGGTTAATCGATAAAATAGGATTACAAAACTATATTCAATCACAGATGTAATCGAACCTTACTCAATATCTTTATTTTTAAAGCCGGAATAACTCCGGCTTTTATATTTTATAACTTTATTTAGACAGTGCTACTTTTAAAAATTGTAAATTTTTTGCAATATCTTCAGCAGCTGTTTTAGGGGTTATATCCTCATCTATTTTTAATATCTTACCTTCTTTTGAAATATAAAAAGTTACCCTACTTGCCATTCTCATAATATTTAACACATCATATGCTTGCGCGGTTTCTTTCGTTGGATCGCTTAACATAGGGAAATCTGCACCCGTTTTCTTTGCAAAAGCTCTATTTTTGTCCAACGGGTCAACACTGGCCATAAAATAACTGGCATTGTATTCTCTTATCAAATGTCCCTTCTCTACCAATGATTTACATTCGATAGTACATCCGCGGGTATTAGCCATTGGGTACCATGCTAAGACTACTGCTTGTTTACCTTTATAATCACTCAATTGATAATAATCACCATTTGTCGCCTGTAATTTAAAATCTGGCGCTTGATCTCCAACTTTCAAATCAGTCGCTAACAAGCTAAAACTGGTAAATATGGCTAATAATGTACAAACTACTTTTGACGATTTTTTCATCAGGGTTACCTTTTAAAGATGAGTGTATTTCGGGTTTATTATTTAATAGTTGGTTTTAAATTTATGTTATTTGACACAGCTACCCTTTCGACAAAAGTTCGTCCATCCTTTATGAGAGTAAGATTCGTCTAAATTCCTCAAATAGTTTAATGGGAACACTAATTCATCTATTCGACGTTTTACTTGAGCACCTTTCAATATGTATATTAAAGCGTTGTCAATTTAACTATTCATCGCTGAGCATACTGCTGAATGCCAATCAGCACAAGGGGCAGAATTAGATTGGTCAAACACACAGAAAACCAGACAAAAAAAATGAACTGATAAATAAACCGCATAATAATTACTAAGCTAACATGATACAATTTTATCAACGAATAATGGGAGTCTTCCTTTGAAAGATTGTAATCAATGTGGGAAATGTTGTATCAAATATGGCGATGGCGGCATTGAAGCTTCTGATGAAGATATTAAAATGTGGGAAATTTTTAGACCGCATATTCATCAATATGTCATCAAGGATAAAATTTGGTTTAGCCCTGAAACAGGCGAACAATTAACACAATGCCCATTTTTAGAGAAAATGCCCAACCAACACTCATCAGAGCAAGTAAAATATACCTGTGCTATTTATCTAGACCGTCCTGAAGATTGTCGTCAATACCCCAGTAATATAGCAGAAATGGTTAGGGATGAATGTGAAATGATTGAAGTTGTGGATTTGAATCATCCCAAAAAAGCACAGTTGATCCTCGACGACTTAATGAGCGACAGTCGCTAATTAACAGCAGTTCGTCATTTTATCGTATTTTCACCTCACCCGGTGATCAGCAAACTTTATCATTTCTTGTCATTACTCTTATGACTTTCTTCTGCAACTTTTTACCTTTGTAATGTCTTGTTACACAGTCTTTCAAAGTAAAATGTCGAATTCTAGGTCATTTTTATGGTGTTAAACCTACAATGATGATGCTTATGAAATTCTATTTAGGATGTGCCGATGGTTACTAAAGAGGCCATAAAATATCAGATCTTAACTTTTACTTTGTTATTCCTTCTTTTTACGCCTTATTCATCTGCAAAAAACAAAGGTGATAATACTCATGACAACCAAAATATAGATGTGCAGTTCCATTCAAAGATGTCTTCCGATAAAAAAGAAATTTTACGCCAATGGGTTAATCATACCGGTGACGCGTTAACACTTGTTTATGGTGAACTCCCTGTGGACCATTTCATCACTAAAATAGAATTCAGTAAACGAGACTCAGGTGTTGTTCCATGGGGAGAAGTGAGCCGCAATACTATTCCTGAGGTGACACTTGTTGTGAACCCTAAAAGTACCCTCGATGAATTAAAAGACGATTGGACGATATATCATGAATTTAGCCACTTGCTTATTCCATATGACGCTGGAGATGCCCGTTGGTTTTCAGAAGGATTAGCGAGTTATTATCAAAATATAATACAAGCCCGCGCAGGTATGTTTAGCGAAAACAAGATGTGGCAAAAACTTTATGATGGCTTTGAGCGAGGTAAGAAAGAAACCGGTTACAATCATAAAAAATTAAGTTATTTGAGTGATAATATTAATCAAAACCATAGCTACATGCGTGTTTACTGGAGTGGTGCGCTATATTGGCTTAAAGCTGACATTGCTCTAAGAGAACGCAACACCGGTTATTCACTTGATAAAGCGTTATATGAATTGCACAAATGCTGTTTTGACCGCTATTTATCGGCAGAAGAAATAACCAAACAACTCGACAAGTTAACTAAAAACGTTATCTTTACTTCATTATTTGCTAAATTTTCAGAAAGTTACGCCTTACCTAAATACATGAATGAATTACGCTCTTTAGGTATAGAGCTAGATGCAGGACAAGTAACATTGAAAAAAGAAACTAAAAAAAGCCATATTAGACGTGCTATTTTCCAAGGAAATATGAATAAATAGCCCAAGAATGTTTTGCTTATGCAAATAGAAGAGTATTCTTTTCCCGATTACTCTTCTAAAACCCCTTCATGAGCATGTTTACGTTGATAAACGGTATAACGCATCGCATACTTTTCAGCAAAGCGATAACTTATATAAGCAATAAAAATCCACACAATGAAATTATCAGTATTGAATTTACCGGACCAATAAGTAAACCAAATAATTGCCTGTATCATGTTAGTTATTGAATCAATTATCATAGCAATCAAAGTGTCTAAGGTGAATAATGCGACAACATCCTGCCATCCCTTAATACTAAACAAGAAATTAATGACTTGAGTTAATTCAATAACAATAAAAGTTAACAACGCAATCAGCCCATAAAAACCACCACCGAAGGTCACCCATTTAGAGTGCAAAAATAATAAGTCTTTTTTGTGTTTTCTTGAAAGAGATGACCCTGTGTCGTTATTTTTTTTAAAAACATCTTTGAGTTCATCATCAGTTGATAAATATCCTTTCTGATAAGAAAAGTAGATCATTAAAAAACTAAATATACCAACAGGTACGCCGACAAATAAAATCGCTTGTAAAACATCTAATAGAGTATGCACAGTGGTATTAATTTATTAAGGGGAATGTATTAAAGTAAATATAGCCGATTGCAGGCGCTAAACATAGCCAGTTAAGTATTTATTGGTTGGCTGAAACTCATTAATACTTAACTGATGAGAGGGAATATTATTAATCTATCGTTTGTTTTTAGGTACATAATTCAAAATAGAAACAGGCACCACTTTTTTAACAGGAAAACCTTCAAATTCTTTGCGCTTAATAACGTGCCCTAACCGACTTTCTATTGCACAAAGATTTCGAAAGTTATCTTTTGCAACAAACGAAACAGCTTCTCCTGATGCTCCGGCTCGACCTGTTCGACCGATACGGTGAATATAGTCATCAACTTTGTCTGGTAAGTCATAATTAACCACTCGGGTAAGTTCGCCAATATCAAGACCCCGTGAAGCAATACCTGTAGCAACAAGAAATTTAATTTCCCCCGCTTTAAAGTCATTAAGCACTTGTTCTCTAACGGCTTGTGTTCTACCTCCATGAATAGACTCAGCGTTAATACCGCGCTTTTCTAACTGGCTAACAAGTTTCGCCGCACCATGCTTTGTTTCAATAAAAATGAGCGCTTGTTCCCATTTTTCTTCTTTAATTAAATGGCTAAGCAATGCAGACTTATTACCTTTATCAACCGTTATTAACCATTGGTCAATTTTAGGTTTTGTCGCGCTATTATTGGCGATCGATATTTCAGTCGCATTACTAAAGGTTCTTTTTGATAACGTACGAACATCATCAGAAATAGTGGCAGAAAATAATAAATTTTGACGTTCCAAAGGCAAACGTTCAATAATTTTATTAATATCCTCAATAAAGCCCATATCAAGCATTCTATCGGCTTCATCTAAAACAAGTACTTCAAGTTCATCAAAATGCAAAGCACGTTGATGAGCCATATCAAGTAATCGACCAGGAGTTGCAACAACAATGTCTACGCCCCAAATGAGCTTTTGCCTTTGAGGTTCTATGTCAATACCGCCGTACATTGCCATAGAGCTAACATTTAAATATTTGCCATAATCACAAATACTTTGCTCTATTTGAATGGCAAGTTCACGTGTCGGTGTAAGGATCAATGCTCTTATGCGTTTGCCACGTAATTTTCGATCGGTATTAAGTTTTTCAAGAATAGGTAAAACAAAACTAGCCGTTTTACCTGTACCCGTTTGCGCTGCTGCAACAAGGTTTTTGTCAGATAAAATAACAGGAATGGCTTTTTTCTGAATAGCCGTTGGCTCGCTGTAGTTTAACTCAGCAATAGCTTTTAAAAGAGGTTCACTTAATCCAAGTGTCGAAAATGGCATGGTACTATCCTTGCAGCTTAATTTTCAAACCTTTAATGAAGGTCGATAAAACTTCATCACTACAATCTCTGTAATGCTTGTTATTTACACTTCTAAAGAATGCACTTAGCTCATATTTTGTTAAGCTTAATTCTGCTAATTCAAGCGTATCAATCACTTCATCCGCATGTAAAGAAAATGCTATTTTTAACTTATTAAAAATGGCGTTATTACTCAACACAGTTTCAGCTACCGCTTGAGGTCCTTCTTTAGCACCTCTTTTTTCAACAATTAAACCATTGAGGAAACTGGCTAGTTCTACATCAAGTAATTCTATATAAGCCTCTTCATCTTTTTCAGTGAAAAAGCTAACAAGTTGCTCTGTTGTTATTTCACATGCATTTAATTTAAAGACAGAGCATATTTTTGCGTCATCAAAATCAAGTAATGTGGTGATGCGACGAAGAATATCATTGTTTATCATGTATAGGCCTAGGGATAGTAGTTGAGGTGAACATAACGTTAGAGTCATATTCAAAAAAGATAAAGAGTATAACGCACTCGTTTTGAATTCGGGCTAACTCATTTATTTATATGTAGTGATGAAAACGCTTATTTAAAGATTTGAAAGCGCCAATAAAGGCGCTTTTGAACTTAAAAATAAGCAATCTCAACTGAGTCAAGTTAAAAGGCTCTAAGCTCTTTTTTGCGCTTGCAATTGGCTATCAAGATATTCGTCTAGTGTACCTTGGAAATTTACTAACTTTTTATCTTTAATATCGATAATACGTGTTGCTAAGCTTGAAACAAACTCTCTGTCATGACTGACAAAAATCAATGTTCCTTCGTACAATTTAAGCGCGTTATTTAACGCTTCAATGGCTTCCATATCCATGTGATTTGTTGGTTCATCCATGATCAATACATTAATATCTTGCATCATCAACATGCCAAACAATAGACGATTTTTTTCACCACCTGAACAATTACGTGCTTTTTTATTGGCGTCGTCATCGGTAAATAATAAACGACCTAACATACCACGAACACTTAAGTCGTTATGGCATGGACGGCGAAACTGTGACATCCAATCCATTAAGGTTAAATCAGAATGAAAGAATTTCCCGCTATCTTGTGGGCAATAACCAACAGAGGCATTTTCAGACCATTTTACCACACCACCTAACGGCGATAATTCATCAACTAAACAACGTAGTAAAGTCGTTTTCCCAACACCATTCTCACCAATAATGGCAAGTTTATCGCCAGCTTTTAGCAATAAATCACCTTGTTCAAATAATATTTCATTTTCGAAACCATGACTTAAGTTTTCAAGTTCTAATGCTTGACGGTGCATTTTCTTACCCGCGTCAAAGGCAATATTTGGCGTAATACGGCTCGAAGACTTAACATCATCAAGTTTAATTTTATCCATTTTTTTAGCGCGAGAGCTTGCTTGCTTAGCTTTTGAAGCATTAGCACCAAATCGGTTCACAAAGTCTTGTAACTCTGCTATTTCTTCAGCCTTTTTAACATTGCCTGATAATAACTGTTCACGTAATAAGCCAGACTGCTCTAAGAAAAATTCGTAGTTACCTGGATAAATACGTAACTCGCCATAATCTATATCTGCCATGTGTGTACAAACAGAATTAAGGAAATGTCTATCATGCGAAATGATGATCATGGTGCATTTACGTTTGTTCAACTCAGCTTCTAACCAACTGATGGTATGAATATCCAAGTTGTTGGTTGGCTCATCGAGTAATAATATATCTGGATTAGCAAACAAGGCTTGTGCGAGTAGCACACGTAATTTCCAACCAGGTGCAACTTGCTTCATTGAAGCAAAGTGAAAAGACTCTTCAATACCTGCTTCTAACAAAATCTCACCGGCTCGACTTTCTGCAGTGTAACCGTCCATTTCAGCAAATTCACTTTCTAAGTCGCCAACACGCATACCGTCAGCTTCACTCATTTCAGCTTGTGCGTAAATAGCATCTCTTTCTTGCTTAACTTTCCATAAAGGCATATCACCCATGATCACGGTATCAATAACATTGTGTTCTTCAAATGCGAATTGATCTTGTCCCAAAGTGCTTACTTTGTTGCCAGTACTTACTGATACGTTACCTGAGCTTGGAACAAGTTCACCACTAAGTATCTTCATAAATGTAGACTTGCCACAACCATTTGCGCCAATCAAACCGTAACGGTGACCGTTGCCAAATTTAGCCGAGATGTTTTCAAATAACGGCTCTGCGCCAAATTGCATTGTAATGTTAGATGTAGTGATCAAAGAGATATTCCTAAATAATGCTAACTAAAATTGTTAACCAGTAATGGTGACGATAGCAAAAATAGAAACTTATTTAAGACCATCAAAATAAAGTCGCGCATTATACAGTAATAACTCTAATCTCCCTACCTAATATTGACTTTTATTGATTATTTTTTCACCAACAAATGATGTTTTGCAAAAATATGCGGTTAAATTAAAGTTTTACATTACAAGTAGAGAACATTTAGAAAGGTATTAAGATTGAACTAAAAACTAATATAGTCATTTTGATAGATTGAATTTCTCATGGTTTGATGATTTATCCGTATATATTTACCCGTTCAGATCAATAATATTAACTAACTTATCTCTTTGATTTTTTGATTGATGCAAATAAAACCCAACGAGTTGAAGTTATTTACGTAATAATTACGGCTATAACAGAAAACAACATTCAATCAGCACCTAAGGATTCATTAAAAATGCTCTTTAACTAATCTAGCGATGTTGTGAGCGTTACTACCAGCTTCTTGGGATAAACCTTCAAAAACACCTTTTTTATTTTCCTCAGTTTTATCCTGACTTACCTTCCATTTCCCTGCTATCGAGACAATCTCTATTTCTAGACCAACAATGGCTGACAACATTTTATCAATATAGACTTGAGGTGCGTCACCTACTGACCAAGGCACTGGTTGGTTTTCTTCATATTGATCAGTTAAGTTATTCAACATTGTCAAAATCCACTGCTCATCATGTATAAACGAAACAATCCCTTTTACATGAACAGAGACGTAATTCCATGTCGGCACAACTTTACCGTGCTCGTGCTTTGTCGGGTAATAATTAGGCGATATATAACAGTTAGGGCCATTGAAAATGATTAACACTTCAGATTTATCTTTAAGATTTTTCCACAGAGGATTTGCTTTAGCAATATGTCCTTGTAAAACATCTTTTTCAGCTGATTCACTTAAAATCAAAGGCATATGATTAGCTTCAAGCCCTGATTCATTTTGAGTAATGAAGGTAGCAAAAGAGTAATTAGCCATCATTCCTTTTAATTTATTCATGTCATTTTGCAAAAACCGTTTCGGTATATACATATCCTCTCCTAACCTTCTTAATAACGAAGTAAATAAAGTAAGCATCATATTGGGTTGTTCGACGCGTGTTATCAAAAACTCCCCCCTTGCCCAACCCATCTGAAAATGTAGCGATGATATGCCTAGGCATAGCCTTGAGTCATTTTTAGTTCGAGTTCGCTTTTTACTCCTTCCCATTCACTATTTATAATCGAAAAAATAGCGGTACTTCTAAACGTACCATCAGACAAAATGCGCTGATTACGTAAAATTCCTTCAAAACTTGCCCCTAACCTCGCTATCGCATTTCTTGATTTATCATTTTTTTCATGGGTTTTAAATTCAACTCGAATAACATTTAGTTTTTCAAAGGCAAATTGTAATAAACAATACTTTGCATGCGTATTAATATAGCTACGCTGGTATTTGGGTGTGATAAAAGTAAAGCCAATCTCTAAGTTTCTATCTTCGGGTTTCATTGTACAAAAACGTGTACTTCCAACAAATTCATCAGTTTCTTTATCAAAAATAGCAAAAGCAAAGTGCTGACCTTTTTCTGTCATTTCAACAGAATGTTCTATCCAAGATTTTGTCGCTTCAATTGACGTACATTTGTCAGGTAATGACCAACGCCAAATTTCTGGATAAGAACCTGCTTGATAAAAAGCATGTAAATGGTCAATACTTAAGGGACGTAATATGACTTTATCGGTTGAAAGCTCTACATTCGGTGGAATATTTTCCATAGAAAATGTTGATTGCTTTGTTGCTTCGCTACGTATTTGGTTAAGTGCTTTGTTAGGCACCCTATTTATCGTTTTTTCTTCAAACATATCTTATCCTTTGTTAAGTTTACCCCGCTATTCTCCTAAATTATGGTATAAACAAAACAACCAGATTGAACAAATACCTTATACCAATGAAAACACTAAATTTAACAATCGAAGCTTTATCGAAAAAGCTTTATCTTAATATTGCTGAGGCAATAAAAACTGCGATTAAAAACGGTAACGTTAAACCTTTAGAAAAGTTACCTTCAGCTCGGTTACTTGCAGAACAACTGGATGTAAACCGCCATACAATTATGGCGGCCTACAATGAATTAATCGCTCAAGGTTGGGTTGAAACGAAACAAAGACGTGGTTATACGGTAGCCAGTGCACTGCCTATTTATAGCGCTATAACAAATAAAAAAAGCACTAAGACAACAACGACACAGCACAAATGGCGAATTATAAAGCCAAATGAAGCAAAGGCACAACTTCCTGCAAGTCACTATCAATATAACTTTGCTGGTGGAAACCCTGACATTAATATTTTCCCCTTTAATGAATTTAGAGGTTACATAAATGACGCCTTAAATCGCCCGGCAATTAAAGACTTAAATTATGGTGACAATGCTGGATATCCGCCTTTTATTAAAGAAGTAGCGACTTATTTACGCAGAGTTCGCTCAATAACCGATAAAGAAATAATCGTTGTCAACGGTACACAAGAAGCCTTGTATTTAGTTGCTCAAGTACTGTTGTGCCAAGGTGATAAAGTTGCCGTTGAAAGCTTAGGTTATCGGCCAGCATGGAAAGCGTTTGAAAATGCAGGTGCAAAATTAATAGGCATAAAACAGACAGCACAAGGGATTGACGTAGAGCACCTTGAAACCATGTTCAAAGCAAATGAAATTCGCTTATTATATTTAACCCCTCTGCATCAATATCCGACGACAACGACATTGCCAGTTGCCGAGCGGATAAAAATTTACCGTTTGGCACAGCACTATAATATTCCTATTATCGAAGATGATTATGATCATGAGTTTCATTACGACAGCCAACCGCTCGCGCCTATGGCGGCGAATGATCCCTCTGGACTCGTCATCTATTTGTCGAGCTTTTCAAAACTAATGTTCCCTGGGATCCGCCTTGGTATTATTGCCATTGATAAAAGTCTATCTAGCCATATCATTAACTATCGAACGATTATTAATCACAAAGCGAATGTACTGCTACAAGATGCCGTTGCAAGATGGATGAAAGATGGTGCATTTGAGAGACATTTAAGAAAAGCGACGCGTATTTATCAACAAAGACGTCAGTGCATGGTTAATGTACTTAATGGTTTTAAAGATGAAGGCTACAACATTGAGTTTACTATTCCTCCAGGTGGTATGGCCTTATGGGTAAATGTCGGTGAAAACGCACAACAAATATCGTTATTAGCGCGTAATGAAGGAATATTTTTGTTAGCTGAAAACTCTTTTCATTTGAATCATGAAAATGATGAAGACCAATATATTCGATTAGGCTTTAGCGGACAAAGTGAAGAAAAAATTCAACAAGGCCTAGCACTTTTAAAATCCTTGCTAAATAAAATATCGTAATACTGCTAATACCACACCTTTCAAGGCCAGCTTTTGAATATATAACTTATTTTCACTCCTAAAATAGCGAGTTGTATTCGTCTAAATTTCTCATATTAACTTTTAGGCCCTGTTCGTGTATTTGTTAAAAATTGGACAGTTTAGCCATATTTCTCATTTCGAGTGCTGCGTATAATTCACCTATTCAAGCAAAACTAACAAATGACTTATCTCTCAATGTCAAAAAATTTTATATAAAGCTTCAATCTCTTTTCCTTAATCAGCTAAATTTATTTGCCCATGCAACATGAATTAAGCGCGATAGCGTCGAGAAATAAATGCTTTATTGGTATAACTTTAGTAGTTGACTTTTATTTAGGCAAGGAAGCCGTCTTGAGTCTAACCACACAAGGAAACTAACACCAAACTGGGTTTTACATCATTGAGAAGAAAAATCACTTTGGGTGGCTTAGTCGACAATGTATCTATAGAGCAGAAACATCAGTTACTGCCCCTCAATATTTCTTATAATCTTAACGGCAATAATTGCTATTTATTTGCCATCGAAAACAGCCATCTCCCTTTAAATTAGTTAAGTTTAGTTTTTATAATTAGCTCAGTTACTAGCAAGCCCCCTTTTACTCATGGCTGAGAACATTAATTTTTTGAATAGCTTATGATTCTTGTTTAAATAAAGTTTTTATTTCAGCAAAATTATCAATATTAAGTAACTTTGCTTTTTGCTCTAATTCACTAAAATCATGATGACCTGCTGCTGAGAGGTATAAGCAAGAAAGCATAAATAACACTAATTCGTCTTGTTCACTCCCTTTTACTTTTAGTTGGCTCACTTTTTCTAAATGGCTGAGCTGCTTAACCAAACTGGCATCAATATGCCAGACAGACAACATGAGGGATGAAGACGAAAAGATACTGATCGCCATTGATTTTCGAATATGACAATTAAGAGAATCTAAGTCGTCAATACCTCGCATAGAATAAAGCATTAATTCATGCTTATACGTACTTTTATGACTCAGTAACAACACCCCCAACAATGCAAAAACCAACACTTGCTCCGTTAAAGCAATATCAAATTTCACTTTGGACGTTAATAATTTCCGAACCTGTTGAAAAACTTTAGGCGCAATTAAAAAGGCTTCACAGTATTGATCTATAATCGATTGTTCGACATGATCCTCCAAAGTATCTTTCATTGCATAAACGATGGCAAAATTTACAACGCTATTAATGCCTATATTTCGACTAACTGCTTCAAGCAAGTTTTTGGGCGTCTTTCCATATATCGCTTTACTGGCTTGTCCCATGATACGTGCAGAAAAAATTGCATCATGACTAACGATATCAATAACACGTTGTAGATCAAGGCTTCCCTGATCTCTTTCTTCAAGTAACATCCGACAACTGCCTGGCATGGGAGGCATATTCTTAGCAATTTCCGTCAGTTTTTGATAGCTGCTATCAGCACTACCTACTTGAGAAAATTCACGAAATTGAGACGGTGTAACACCAAATTTCTGACGAAATGCACGCTCAAAAGTAGCCCTTTCTGAATAACCCAGTTTTATAGCCAAATCATCAATTTTACTATACTCGGTTAATAAAGCTTCCACGCAGTATTCATTCAAAAATTTACTTTGAATACATTTAAAACTAGTTTCTTCTTTAGCAAGTTTACGACGAAAAGACGTCATACTCATCGCTAATGACGATGCACACTGCTCTATAGATAAGGTAGCCGGTAATTCACATTTATGGAGTAAATTATTGACTGCCGCGGTTAAAAGTAAACTAGGTTGAACATCATTCATTTTGCTTTCTTCACGTTTATTTAGTTAAAAGTTCACTGACAATCAGTTTTAACAAAAAAGTTTCGCGCTCAATAGAAAGGCCCTTTTTTTGGCTGTTTTCTATGGTATTTTCATTGTGACTTATGGCTTGGTGAATATTCATCCAAATAGGATGCATACCATTATCAATTTCGTGCAATTCAAACTCAGGTTCAAGTAACTCGTCATCTATTGAACAAATATAACAGTAAGACTCCATATGCATAAATTCAAAATCTGGTTTATGCCAAGGTCTAAATTCTTCGTATAAACCAAACTCTTGAATATTCTGCACATTATGTGCACCTGTTTCTTCTTTTAGTTCACGAATTAAGCCATCAATATTACTTTCGCCCTCATCAATTCCGCCACCCGGCAAGCTATAATCGTGATAACGTTTAGTATAGAGTAATAGAATATTTTCACCATTTAGTATAATAGCGCGTGTCGCTTTGCGGGTGAAACTTTTTGCTAACATATCACTGATGTCAGGATGAATGGTTGATTTTAATAAACGCATAGGGGGTCTTTAGAAATCTCTAGAAAATTAAATATATTAGAAAGTGAATGTCGGCTGTTAGCACACACATTGTTCAAGGTAATAATTTATTAATAGCCTTATCTGACCATATTACTATAGTTCCAGCACATGGCTCTAGATATATGATTATATGATGGTTATTAATCTTATTTCGTCAGGTATTAATAGACTCCTAGGAAAAACGATTCGCAAATCTACAACTTGATGGCTAAATAAGATGAACGGCTAAGGATTAACCCGTTAATTTTTTGCCTAACAACCTTAAAATTTGCGCTGCACTTGTCGGCTTACTAAATAAATAACCTTGTGCAGAATCGCAGCCAAACGATTGAAGCATGTCAAATTGCTCCTCTTTCTCTACACCTTCAGCGGTAACCTTATGCCCCATATTGTGTCCCATTTCTATCATCGAGCTGACTAAAAGTTTCGCCTTATTATCAATAAGCATGTCATCGATAAAGTATTTATCGATCTTTAAGAAATCAATACTCAAGTGTTTTAGGGAAGCGAGCGATGAGTAACCTACTCCAAAATCATCAATGGTTAATAAAACACCTCGCTCTTTTAAATGTCTAAAGACTGCAAGGTTCTCTTCATTAGTTTGCACAACACCCTCGCTAATTTCTAGTTCAAGATCACCTGGCATTATGCCTGTATCTTTAATGACTCTGTCGATGAGTGGTAGCAGATCACGGTCAAGAAAGTGACTAGAAGAAATATTAACAGCCATACGAATTGACGAAAAACCAGCATCCTTCCAAACAACCATTTGCTGACAAGCTGTTTTCAAGACCCACTCAGTCAGCTCTTTTATCATACCAATTTGTTCTGCCATCCCAATAAAGTCTACAGGAGAAATGTGACCGAGTTGAGGATGCTCCCAACGAGATAATGCTTCTACGCTTACAATGCGACCGGTTCTCATATCAATTTTTGGTTGGTAAACCACTGACAACTGTTGGTTCTCTATCGCTTCTCTTAAAGATCGCTCTATTTTAACTCGATACTCGGCTTTCTGTGTTAAACCCACATCATAAAAAGCATATCTATTTTTACCCAAATCTTTTGCATAATATAAAGCAGTATCAGCAGCTTTCAATATCGTGCGCAGGTCAGTGCCATTATCGGGGTAATGCGCAATGCCTATACTGCAGGAAGGTGTAAAATTCCTTCCCGCTAACGCCAAAGGCTGAGATACAAGTTCTAAACAACGTTCAGCAACGTGAGCAGCGCCATAATCATTCACCTCATCATTAATGGCAATACAGAACTCATCACCACTGAGACGAGCAATAAAGTCGCCTTCACGACATGCAGTTTTTAAACGTTGAGCAACATTTATAAGCAGTAAATCTCCCATATCGTGGCCAAAGGTGTCGTTAACATTCTTGAAGTTATCAAGATCAATATATAACAAAGCAAATTTTTTCTGATCACGAGCTGATATTAGTATTAACTCTTCAACACCTAAATAAAAGTGAGAACGACTAGACAGGCTTGTAAGCTCATCGGTATAAGCCAAGTTTCGAATACGCTTTTGATTCTGTTCTCGATCCATCACTATGCTAGCGAGTTGAGCTGCAGATTTTAGAGCATTTAACTCTTCCTCATTAGGTAATGATGGATAATCAAGATACATACCAAAAGCGCCTAATATATCGCCTGAGGAACTTTTAATGGGCTCAGACCAGCAACATCGCATGCCATAAGGAAGTGCAACGGTCTTTAAATCCTTCCATTTAGGATCAATTGATATATCTTCAACTAGAACACGCTTTCCTGTAAAAGAAGATGCCCCGCAGGATCCTATTTCAGGACCATTAATCAAACCATGAACGGCTTCGCAATAAGCTTTAGGAAGGCTAGGTGCAGCACCATGGAGTAACTTACGCCCATCTAATTCGAGCATTGAACATCTCATCCCAAGATGACGCTCCTCATACATCAAGGCAATTTCAGTATATACAGCAGACGCAGTATCTCCTTTTGCAATCATTTCAAGAATGTTGGAATGTCTTGCACCAAACAGCTCTGCTTTTTTCTGGAGTGTTATATCGACATGGGTGCCTATTAGACGTACAGGTTCACTCTTTGAGTTGCGAATGACTTTAAAACCACGTGATCGGATATAGACTTCATGTCCCATCTTGTGATGCATACGTATTTCAACTTCAAATGAGTCTGTGTCGCCAGATAATAATGTCTGAACTTCATTTACAAGATAAGGGTTATCGTCAGTGTGGACTAGGCTAGTCCAGGCATTCAAATTATTTTCGAGTTCATGCTCGTCGTAACCCAGCATGCTTTTCCAGCGAGGCGAATAATAGACTTCATCAGTTTCAATATTCCAATCCCAAAGCCCGTCACTAGCACCACACATTGCAAGGGCTAAGCGTTCTTCACTTTTTAATAATTGGGCTGTACGTGCGTCTTTAGTTTCATGCGCTATGGCAAGCTCAAAACGTAATTTTTCATTTTCTTTCAGCAGTATTTCTTTGCTGTTTAAATCTGTCATGGCATTCTCGAATCACGACACAAGATGAAAATGTGTCTGATCTAACATTAACAAAACCTAATTAGGAAAAGTGACATCCATTGAATGATTTAAAGTAACAAATATTATTTAATACCCAAAGTATTATATTTTAGGGCGGTGGTATTAAAAGTCATTTAAATTTTAAAATGAATCCGTCAAGGCTATATCGGCTATTGGGTCAAAAAGTTTAGCTTCAAATTATTACTGTTTAAAATCAAAAGCTCCCTATATATGAATCATTGTTATCCTCGATAAAATCTAAATACACTTATGTTTAACGAGCAAAATTTTTTCAGTTAGTGGGAATGTTTTTTTCTCATGATGTTAAATTTAATAATTTAGGTGTTTAAAACGCTAAACCAAACAGTTACGAATTACTTCGTAATCCACTGATATAGTGCTATGTTGATAGTTAACATTTCTGCAAGATAACGAATATGGATAATTTCTATGTGTAAATATTTTTTTATAGTAATAGCTTCCCTTATCAGCCTAGTTTTTTCATTTAACGCTATTGCTAATAGTTCTGCCGAAATATCTGAAACGAAACAACAGCTAATAACAACCAGCATATCTAAGCAGTTAATAGAAAATTATGTCTTTCCTGATGTTGCCAATAAAGTAGCATCGCAACTTTTACTGAATATCAAAAATAATGAATATCTTGGTTACGACGAAATATTCATATTTGCCGACAGACTAACCGATGATATTCAGGAGATCACTCAAGACAAACACATCAGAGTTAAACGTCGTCAACCAGGGTTAAGCATAAATATTAATGAAAACGTTGAAAAAAGTTTTAGAAAAGTTGAGGTACTTGACGGTAATGTAGGATTTATTGCGTTTGATAAGTTTTCATCAAATCCAAAAGCTAAAGCTAAGATAGACCATATTTTTTCACAACTAAGAGACGTCGATTCCCTCATCATTGATTTGCGTAATAACAGAGGAGGAAGCCCTGATTTAGTCCGCTATTTCAGTAGTTATTTTTTTGATAAAAAGACACATCTCAACAGCATTTATTGGCGAAAAACGAATCGAAATGAAGAGTATTGGACGATTGATGATCTTCCTGGCGCCAAAAGGCCCGATTTACCGATTTATATTCTTACCAGCAAGAGTACCTTTTCAGCTGCTGAGGAATTTGCCTATAACTTAAAAGTAAGAAAACGCGCCTATCTCGTTGGAGAAACGACCAAAGGTGGTGCCAACCCCGGACATTCTTTTGACTTGCCTTCAAGACTTTCAATTTTCATTCCTACCGGTAGAGCGATAAATCCTGTAACACAAACGAATTGGGAAGGCGTTGGTGTAACACCTGACTTACCTGTGATGGCCGTGTTAGCATTTGAAGAAGCATATGCTATGGCAAAATACTCCGCTCTTGAATATAGAGTAAGCCAAGGTAAAGCAAAGCCAGAAGAAAAATATAGTATTAAGCATGTCACAAAAAATTATGGAAAGTGGACACTCGCTAGCAATAACTGCCCATTAAAATACCGCGTGGCACAAGCAGAATACAATGACAGAACGAATAAATATCAGTTCCCATATCAAATAAAATACTACGGTAATGGTAGTGCCAATATAGAATATCAGTTAGGTAATACATCAGGAAAAATGACACATATGTTATATTTTAAAAACCGAAAAGATGAAAAATCTGGTATATCAATTGGCTTTAGTTCGTTTGATAAAGTTTCCATCTTAAAATGTAAAATTTTGATGGACTAGAGAATCGACATTAATTTCAGTGAATTAGATGAATTTGATAGAAGATTCTTCTTGCTGATAAAGTATTGATAAGCTTAATTTACAGCTGATCTATTTGCCCAATAAATACTTAACGAATTAATAGATGATCATGATTCTCTGTCGCCATAATGCTCTATCGCTTTAATAATATCTTCAATTTTAACGGGTTTCCCAACAAAATACTCCATACCTGCGTCAAAACACTTTTTCCTATCCTGTGGTAGGACATTTGCGGTCATGGCGACAATATAAGGATGATTTTGTGGTTGCTCCTTGATGATAGCCTTGGTTGCAGTTACACCATCCATGCTTGGCATTTGCATGTCCATGAAAACCATATCATATTTATTTTCATAAACAGCTGTTATCGCCTCAATACCATTTTTGGCTAAATCTATACTATAACCAAGCTTTTGAAAAAGTTTTTTAGCGATCACTTGGTTGATATTATTGTCTTCTGCCAACAATATTTTTATCGGGTAAATGTCTGAAAGTTTAACTTCTGATGATAAGCGGCTTATTCTCTGAGCCGTTGATTTTTTAATAATACTTTCTGTTTTAGTTAAGGGGAGATGAAAAGTGAAAGTGGTCCCTTTACCTTTTTCACTTTCCACCGAAATTTCACCGTTCATTTGCTTAATAAGTTTCGCACAAATGATTAAACCTAAACCAGTACCACCATACTTTCTTGTTATCGAATTATCTACTTGCGAAAAAGGTTTGAATAATTTCAGCTGGTCTTCCGGTGAAATACCTATCCCTTGATCAACAATTGTAAAAGACAGTAAATATTGGTCTGCAATGTGCGACTCTACTTTTACCGATAAATAGATCGTGCCCTTATCAGTAAACTTTATAGCGTTATTAAGAATATTAAGCAGAATTTGCCTGATCCTTAATTTATCACCTATTAGCGTATCAGGTACCTTATTATCAATAATTGTACTAATATTTAACCTTTTGTTTGATGCTTGAACATCCAATAAATAGCAACATTCTTTGATGGTTTTTCTCAAATCAAAAGGTAATGTTTCTAAATGTAGTCTACCCGCTTCTAATTTTGATATGTCTAAAATATCGTTTATGACCACCATGAGTCCATCACCACATAAACGAATATTTTCTATATATTCATGTTGTTCATCATCTAGTTGAGTATCTTCAAGCAATGTCAGCATCCCTAAAACACCATTCATCGGTGTACGTATTTCATGAGACATATTTGCAAGAAAGTCCCCCTTAGATTGCACTGCACTTTCCATAGTATTAATTGATTTTTCCAGAGTATCACGCATTTGATTAAATGCTGAACCAAGTCTTTGAAACTCATCTTTAGCGTTAATATTTATTGAATGAGAAAAATTACCACTTTCAATATATTTAACTCCTGCCATTAATTTATTGAGATTTCCAATAATGCTTTTTGATAAATAAAATACAAATAGTCCAGATAAAACACTGCCGAACAATGTGCCTAAAACAATAATGACAAGCGTGTTTTCGGCAGATTTTTTTTGTTCTTTTAGTCTTAAAACCAGCAAGTTTTCTTCAACCAAAACAAACGCATCTTTAAGCCAACGAATTTTATCTATGATATTTTTACCTGTTTCATTTTCAATGAGAATACGTACATCATCAATTGTAACCTCAGTGGAGTTTTCAACGAGTTTCCTTGTAGATATCTCGATGTTTGCTGCTTCGGTTAACCATTTCTTTTGCAGTAGTTCAATTTCATCTAACTTTCGCACTTGTTCAGCATTGTCTAACACTAAAACTTTGAGTAAAGGCATGCTTTTATTCCAAAGCACTATCCCTTTATTAAACGGCTCTAAAAAGTGATTTGTTCCGGTGATCAAAAAACCCCGTTCTCCGGTTTCCATGTCCACTAATAATTTAATAAGATGATGAGCTTCAGCAATAACTTTATGGGTATGTTCCACCCAACGAGTTGTTTCAGCTTGGCGTTGAAGACTGATGTAGAATACAGAGGATATTATGCAGAGCATCACTATGGGGAGCATCGCCCCCATAATTATTTTTTTCTTGAACGACAATCCATGATTAGGCAAAACGCAGTTCTCACCTGTTAACTACTAACAAAATATATCGTTAAACTTTACACTCTAATTAAACTATAGCTAAGCAACGTTTTATTGCAATAATGCAGGCCCAGAGTTATCTTATTTTCCAATAACAACACAAATAAGCCAAATATAGATAATTAAATTGGCTATTTTTAGTTTGATAAAACGTCTATTTTGAAATGTAAAATCTTGAAGGTCTAAAAAATCAATATTATCTCCAGTGAATAGGATCAACTTGATAGTAGTTTTTTAATTGCCGGTAAAGCATTGGATGTTTAATATGGAACTTATTTGCTTGTTCAAAAAACACTTCACTCGTTACCGCAAAAAATTCAGCGGGGTTTGTTGCACCATAATAATCAAATAATGAAGGTGCCCCTGTTTGTTTCTCCATTTTAAGTTGCTCGAATTGTGCAGAAAAAACATCAGACCAACACTTATAACTCTGACCTTTATCTAATATTGGCGCACCATTAGCCTTACCGTTTTCTTGGTCTAGTTGATGGGCAAACTCATGGATCACTACATTATGTCCGTCATCTGGGATCTTCGCCCCTTCTAAAGTGTCTTGCCAAGATAATACCACTTTTCCAAAATCCCATGACTCTCCAGCAAGTGCTACTTTTTGACTGTATTGTAGCCCGTCAGCCCCTATATTTTGTTGTTCTTTAATGAAAGCTCTTGGGTAAACCAGTATGGTCTTAAGTTTAGGGTAAAAGTTTGTTTTACGGTTAAGTAGCAACAGACATGCTTGGGCAGCAATGGTAATTCGAATTTCATCTGTTATTTTAACGCCATTACAACCCACGAATGTTTTTTCAGCCAAAAAAACTAGAATATGTTGCTTCAACTGTAATTGTAAATCTGTCGGCATTTGTCCAAAATAAGGCATTCTTTGCTGTATTATTTTACGCCATGGTTTTTTAAATGGTTGGCTTCTTATTTTATCTCGCTGATACTCGCGCCAATAAGGCTTTCCAATAGAATAACCAATTAGAAAAACACCAATAAATATGGGAAGTAAGTAAGACAACATAATATAATTTACTTGTAAGGGTTTATTATGAAATAGGTACGATGTGATCAAATATCAAGTTATTAATTGCTTGTTGCTTGATAAACGCTATTAAATACTTTGATGAATACTGTTGCCAAATATTATAACTCTTTTAATCAATCATCGTTGCAAACGAATATGATGAAATTGCGAGTAAATAAATTGAAAGTTAACGCTCAATGCTAACTTTCAATATTAGCTTTACAATAAATTCAGCAATTTATGCGATAAAGTTATCATTCATTGATAACACCTCGTAACATAGCCAACATGCCTTAACTTATCGACTAAAATAAAATATATGAACCAAATCTCTACTTCAGACACTATACAAAAAGAGTGGTTGGCATTGTTTTTAGTCTGGATACTCGCAACAATAAGCACAATAGCGAGTTTGTTTTTTAGTGAAATTGTGAAATTACCTGTTTGCGTGCTTTGTTGGTATCAACGAATTGCAATGTACCCTTTAGTCCTTATTTTACCTTTAGCACTCTTCCCATTCGATGCTAAAATATCACGCTATGCTGGGGTACTTGTTTTATCTGGCTGGCTTACCGCATTATTTCATGTGTTATTAGTCGCCGGTTATATTCCTAAAAACGCACAACCCTGTGTACAAAACATTCCCTGTTCAGAAACACATTTAAATGTTTTTGGATTTTTAAATATGCCAATGATGTCTTTACTTACTTTTAGTATCATGGGCTTATTGTTATTATTTGTTAAAAAATCGGAACCCTCATGAACAAAAAAACACTCTTTATTAGCGTAAGCTTAATTCTTATTGTGGCTTTTATTGCTGCAGTGACAATATTTCAAACAGAAGAAACGAGTAAAAATAAAAATGTCTCGAGTGACAACCTCAATATAATAGAGCGTGAAAATGCTCCAACAAAAGGTTCAGAAGATGCAAGAGTTACGATTGTAGAGTTTTTTGATCCGGCTTGCGAAACATGCCAGGTATTTTACCCTTTAGTGAATGACTTAATTAAAAAGTATCCTGGCAAAGTTAAAGTAATGATGCGTTACGCCCCATTTCACCAAGGCTCAGATCAAGTAGTAAAGCTTCTAGAAGCAGCACATATACAAGGCCAGTTTTGGCCAGCATTAGATATTTTATTTGCTAATCAACAAAGCTGGACTCGCCACCATGTTGCACGTCCCAAAATCGCTATAGCGTTATTAAAGGACTTGCCTTTGGATCACGAAAAATTTATTCATGACGCAAGTAGCGATACGATTATTCAATCGATAATACAAGACGTTGAAGACGGTAAAACGTTAAAAGTGCGAGCGACTCCGCAATTTTTTGTTAATGATAAACCATTAACCAATTTTGGCTACGCACAGTTAACACAACTGGTGGAACAAGCCATTGCTGAAGTATATTAAGATCAACCATGACAATTGATAAAATATCCATCAGCCAGTTTTAAATAATTTTAAATAATCTGAGTTGAAGTATTCAAAGGCATTAGCAAACTAATCACCCTTATAATAATCAACAGGAGTAAAAATCTATTTAAAGAGTTAAGCCGATAAGTTAATGACCATTCGTTTTCATTAACTTATCGATAAAAATCAGATGAGATTAAGCGCGAATTTGCCCCTGACCTGCGACACGATATTTAAAGATCGTCAACTGTTCCAGACCAACAGGTCCTCGTGCGTGGATCTTACCAGTAGCTATGCCAATTTCAGCACCCATTCCAAACTCCCCACCGTCGGCAAACTGTGTTGAGGCGTTGTGCATCACGATAGCCGAATCAATAGAACGCAGAAAGACTTCCGCCGTTTCGTCATTTTCTGTGATAATGGCATCTGTATGTTTAGACGAATGTATGTCAATAAAGCTAAGGGCTTCTTCTAACCCTTCTACCACTTTTACAGATATAATGGCATCGAGGTATTCGGTATCCCAATCGGCATCTGTAGCTGTATTAATGCGAGAATCACAAGCCTGAGCGGCAAGGTCACCTCGAACTTCACAATTATCTAAAGTGTTAACCAATAGAGGCAAAAACTCTGTGGCGATTGTTTTGTCTATTACCAGACTTTCGGTGGCTCCACAGACACCTGTTCTACGTAATTTCGCATTTTTAATAATACTTAATGCTTTTGCTAAGTCAGCATCTTTATCTACATAAATATGATTATTGCCGTCAAGGTGAAGTAATGTGGGAACTTGAGCTTCGTTTCTCACTAATTCTACTAAGCCACGACCACCGCGAGGTATGACGAGATCAACATAATCAGCACACCTTAATAAAGCAGTTACAGCAGCACGATCATCTGTGTCAACTAACTGAATGCAAGTGGCGGGTAAATCAGCCGCGCGTAATCCTGTCGCCATACATTCTACAATAATACGCGTGGAGTTTAAGCTCTCTGAACCGCCACGCAAGATCACTGTATTGCCTGATTTAAGACATAACGCTCCAGCATCTGCACCAACATTAGGACGTGACTCATAGATCATTCCAATCACACCGATAGGGGTCGAGACGCGAGTAATTTTAAGACCGTTTGGACGATCGAACTTTGCTAACACCCGACCAACAGGATCATCAAGTTTGGCAATATCTTCTAGAGCAACAGCCATACCTTCAATTCTTTCTGGTGTTAATTCGAGCCTATCAATAAACGAATCCGCTTTTCCTGCTTGTTTGACACTTAACACATCTTTTGCATTGGCTTCTAAAAGTGCCGGCATATTCTGACGTAAAGCACCTGCCGCAACAGTTAATGCTTTATTCTTTTGTTCAGTCGTTGCGCACGAGAGAGCTTTAGCGGCGGCTTTGGCTTGTTTTCCAAGTGTTTCAATCATAGTTTCGATATTAACAATTTTACTGTCATTTGACATTGATGAGTGCCTTTATTGTGTGTTTTAGTTCGGGTGCCAAAGAGTCAATAATGAACCATCCAATTTGCCATAGCCACCATAAATAATGGCATGAACTTTTTGATGACTTTAGTTTACTCTGAATTAAATGCAGACCGTTGTTCAGGTGTTCCGTATGGACGATGTTGAAGCTCAAAAATATGGTTTTTAAAGAAGTGATTTTGAGTTCAATTGAAAAAATGAGGATTTTAGTATATGCTCTGCGCACTCATTTGTCGATCCTTGTCAAATTCTAATGTTTATCATGAACGTTTCAGCAAATTTTTCACCTATTTTTAATTCGAACATTCGCAAGTTAATCAATTTTACGAATGGTTCAACTCAGCTATTTAATTTAATTAACCATAGTACGGAGTAATTTTGTCCTCATTAGATCAACCAAAAACAGAAACCCCTCCTAGAAACAAAACACGTATTGTCATTAAAGTTGGTTCAAGCCTCGTAGCAAACGTTAAGAATTTGACCCCAAGTTTTGCCTTTATGCATGGCCTACTTAATGACATTTCGACGTTACGTGATCAAGGCTACGAAGTTGTTCTCACGTCTTCAGGATCCGTAGCATTAGGGCTCAATTCTGTTGGTTGCACCATTGAAAATGCCAGTATTCAAGATAAACAAGCGGCAGCAGCTTGTGGACAACCGATATTAATGCATGCTTACAGGCAAATTGCGTTGGAATATGGTTTTGATATTGCGCAGGTATTAGTCACGTTAGATGATCTCGAAAATAGACGCCGATTTCTCAATGTCAAAAATACGGTGCACCGTTTGATCAAACAAGGTGTAATGCCAATTGTTAATGAAAACGATACGGTTACTACTGAAGAGATCCGTGTTGGCGACAATGATAGACTAGGGGCTAAAATTGCTCAAATGATTGGAGCAGAATATTTATTTATTCTGACTTGTATTGATGGTGTTTACGATCGAGATCCTTCAGAAGAAGGAGCGGTATTTGTAGAATCTATTGAAGATGTAAGTAGTTATATGGAAGCGGCAAGCGGCACTAGCTCTTTGGGCACCGGTGGAATGCTAACTAAATTGCAAGCAGCCAATATGGCGCAAAATGCTGGCTGTACCACCTTTATCTCTAAAGGTACGATGGAATATCCTGTCACTGCAATTCTTAGTGGCGAACGTAAGCATACTAAGTGTATTGCTCACTCATCGCCTTCATCGGCATGGAATATATGGTTGACCGATCGTCTTCAAATGGCTGGTAGCCTAGTGATAAAACAGGATATAGCGGACTCCTTATTTGGGGGTGACGAAGGATTTTCGTGTCATGATGTTGTTTCAATTCACGGAAGTTTTGAACGTGCAGACGTACTTCACGTATATGATGAGAAAGGCGAAGAAATAGCGCGAGGTTTATGTAATTTTTCTTCCGATGAAACGACAATAATTTCAAGTCGTCCAGATGAAACCGTTAAAAATATACTCGGATATACGGCTTCACATCGCTTAATTAATAGTGAGAACTTAGTTGTTTTAGCTGAACATCATCTTCCTTGGGATGAACCAGTAACAGATGATTAACTAAAATAAGAAGACCCTCCGCTCAAAACATCATTGGGCGGATTTCAAAAACACAATGATATTAAGCTGACCATACATAGTTTGATATTAATTTATCCTTGCTCAACGGCCTTTATGGATTTTAAATCAAGGATATTCATAAATAACCTTGGATCATCAATTTTATCCATCATCGAAAGCTCAGGTAAACAATCGTCATCAACATAGTCTGTAAAATCGCCCGCGGGATCAAAAACTAAAATATCCAAAGCTAAGCGGTCCATGCCATATAGACCTCGATGTATCATATCAGCCGAAAAAACGAGTAAGTCGCCTGCGGCTAATTTAATCTCTTTGCCCGTAGAAAGATTTTCACTGCTCACTCTGCCCTTTTCTTCTTGTCGGACATTATATTCTTCTTCGTTATCCCATCGTTTATGCGTTCCGGGCACAAGTTCCATGCCGAGTTCGTCAAATAATGGCACTCGAAGATGGACGACTTGAGTCTCTTGAATGGCTATTTTTTGCTCTTCAACCTCATGATCATATTGACAATCTCGATGCCAAAAATCTTTTTGTTGAGGGTTAACGGGATTGAAAAATAGCTGAGTATTCATAAATGAAGGCTTGGTCGGTATCACTGACTCGACAACGTCCATTATTTTTTTCGAACTTATAAAATTAAAAAGTTTAACGCGATCGTCGAATGCTAAAAACTCACTTCCGGTAATTAAGGAAGAATTAAAAGCTTCTTCTTTATAGAATTTTTCGTTGTCTTTTTTCCATAACTCATGAAATTTTAACACCACTTTTCTCAGTGATGAGATTTCAGTCTCAGTAAAGTAATCTCTAATAACAATATAACCTTGCTGGTCATAGTTGCTTTTTAATTGACTCGAGTTGTCTATCATTAACTGATTTTGCCTTTGCTTTACTTATAATTACTACACTTTCCGGTTTTTTCATAAGACTGAGCTATTAAGATAAAGATAGCGACAAGCCGTATGAGTAGAGCTGAAAATGATAAAAACGGGATTATACCCATTTTGTTAAATTTATTCCTTATTCAGTGCTGCTTAAGCTAATTTAGAACAAAAAAAAGATGCTCCTACCGACCTTAATCAATAGAAAGCATCTTGTTAAACGCCAAACTTATTTGTTTTGCTAAATTTAAAAATACCAAGCTAAAGACAGTTGTACATGGTCATCTTTATTTAAGCTATTAAGTAAGTCGTTTTCATCATTACTTTGCAGAAGCCTTACATCAACACTGGCTATAAAGTTATCACCAATGCGACGATTTGCTTCAAGAATAAAACTAAAGGCATTATGATCTAAGTCGCTGCCGATCCCCATTAATAACTCGCTACTTTGCATATCATTAAAGGCCAATCGAGCACCTATAAACAAATCATTTTGCATTAGGGATCCTTGCTCGCCAAGTTCAACTTCACCACGAGAATCCCAACTGTGCTCCATCAATAAACCTAAATCAAGATTGGAGTCAAAAACACCAATAAAGCTGTATTCAAAACCGGCTTGAGTGGCGACAAAATCTTCAACACTGGTCGTGCGGAATATGCTTTCAAATTTCCATAACCAATCGCCTAACGTGGCTTGAACATCGACACCAAGTTGGTCCATTTGAGCATAATGCTGCTGCAGAGAATATTGTGTTAAGTCCGACGTTGTCGTTTGTAGAGATGGACTTAAATAGGCCTCTCGATTGGTGCCATGAAACCAGTAGCTGCCAAAATCAAAATCACCTATGCTGTGTGCCCAACGTAAGGCAAAATCAAGATGCTGTTGACCCGCTGAAGATTCATAACTGACGTTATTTTCATCAACGACTAAAGGCCCTCGTAAACGTCCGTCTTCACCTGCATAGGTTCGTTCTCGAAAGCCAGGTAGCAGAAATACATCTACAATTCCCCAATCATTCACTAATGATAAGTTAACCATTTGCTGGCCTAGTTTGTCTTCACCATCAAAGTCTTCAACGCCATCGGTTTGGTTAATGACATCAACCAGGTGCTGAAACTCAGTAACACCCCAAAACTCTTTACGTATACCAACACGAAGCTCCCAATCATCGCTGGCATGAACATAAGCAAGTTCACGAATATCGCCATGAGTACGTTGTTCGTCTTGGCTATCAATGCGGTAAAAAGGCGTAAAAATAACACTGTCACTGCCCTTGTTCCATTGCCAGTAAAGTTCAGCCTCAATTGACAGTGACGATTGACTATGACTCAGTTGCTGTGAATAAAGTCCCTCGTCTGAAAAGTAGCGTTGCTCTGATGCAATATTACCTGAGGCTTCAAATTCGAGGTCACTAGTATTTTCTTTTGCTAACAAAGGCTGAGCGAGCAGCATACTTGCGCATACTGCGACCAAAGTAATCGATTGCTTAAACGTTGTGCTCAGCCCTGTTTTTAACGATACCTTCATAAGGTTAACGCGCTCGTTTTAATGAGTTACGATTAAAGTCACTTTCTGTTAGGCCGGTTTTAAAAGCGTAATTACTCCAGGTTAGTACTGTGCTTTTACCGTTTTGTTGATTAACCATTTCTTGCTTGTCTGCACGCCAGTATTTTGCTAAATATTGCTTATAGTCGCTAAAGGTTAACGTTTTAAGTAATGAATCTTTACGATCATAAAAATCAATTTTATGCACTCGATACTCTTTGGTATCAAGCCAAACTACACGACGAGTGTAACCAGAGTTTTCGTCAACTGGGTATTGTTCAACTTTGAAGTTAGCTAAGCCGTTTAGCTCTTCTTCACCCAAATATTTATAGGTGTATTTTTCTACTTCAAAAGAGCTTAAATCTTCAAAAGCAAACTCTGACCCCATGAAAGGTCCTGATTTATTTCTTGATGAAATACGTTTAACACGTTTTAACGCCGGTAAAAACAGCCATTGATCATCGGATACCACAGGATGAGAGAAACTTAAAAATGCGGTACCTTTTACATCGCGAGGTTTATTAAAAATAGTTAAACTTTTATCACCATCATTAAGTACTTCTAATGTCTTCATTTTAACTTCTCGAATACTTTCTTGCCCTTGCTTATTGCGCAATAACATCTGCATATCAGACGTACTGTCTTGCCAGCCTAAGTCTCTTTTTTTCGCTTCTACGGAGATATCTAAGCCCTTTTTTTCCTCGAGAGTTAAAGCAGCAGAGGCATTTGAAACAAGTGTTAAACAAAGCGCAGCAATGGCGCTCATTAAAATCTTTTGAGTAAACATGTAAAATCCTTATAAAATATTGATAAGCTGATCTTTAGGTTTATCAGGCCAATTTAATAAATAAATGCCTTAGATAAGCTTATTTTTCAGTAGTGTAGAATTAAAGCACTTCGATAGCTTTTGGGATCGGTGCATCAACAACTACAGCAGAACTTTCTTTAGACTTATATTTACCTTTATCAAGTAAGATAAGTAATGGTGGCAGGAACAAAAAGTCCACAACAAGGGCTATAAAGATAGTAAGTGCCGTTAAGAAACCCATATCAGCATTCATTTTAAATGAAGACTGTGCCAGTACAGTAAAACCAGCGACCAAGACAAAAGTGGTTATCCAAAGTGCTCGACCGACATTATCAAAGGCGTAATGTACAGCTTGTTCAGCAGTCGCATTCTTCTCTCTTCTTGCGTGTATGTACTTACTTAAAAAATGCACGGTATCGTCAACAACAATGCCTAGAGTCATGCCAATAACGACTGACAATCCTAAGCCCACTTGCGCACTTAGTATGCCCCACAGGCCAAAAGCAATAGCTGCAGGTGCTAAGTTTGGTAGTAAGCTTATCAAGCCAAAGCGCCAACTTTTTAGTGCAACCCCAAGTAAGATTGAAATTAATATAAGTGCTAAAACGGTACCAATAAGCATGCTAGTAATATTACGTTGACCAATATGGGCAAACATTAAACTTGGGCTAGCAAAGTCGACTTCATACTGTGGTGCATGTTTGGCGAACCACGCAATCATCTCTTTTTCAACATTAATCAGTTCATTACTGGTCATGTTTTTAAAGGTAGCAACGATTCTTGATGACGACTTATCAACGTCTAATTGGTTATTTAAATCGAGGCCGTACGGCAGTGACATTTCATACAATAATAGGTATTGCGCTGACATTTCTTGGCTATCAGGCAATTTATACCAACTAGGATCATCACCATGCATGTTCTTATTCAGGCGTTTTAAGGTATCTGTAATGGTATTAACATGATCTGTTTCAGGACGGTCACGTAACCAATCACTAAAATCACTGACACTACGCAAGTACTTAGGATTATTAATACCACTTGATTGACCCGTTTTTACTGATATTTCAACCACCATCATGCCAGACAAGTTTTCTTGCATAAAATCAGTTGCCGCACGATAAGGTACTGATTCATCGAAATATTTAACAAAGTCATCATTAAGTTCATTATTAGGAATAAACATCACCGAGGCGATAATAAATACGCTTGTTAATGGTAATAGTGCTTTACGTTTGGCAATAACAAAGTCAGCCAATTTTGCCATAATGTCTTTTTTCTTTTCTGACTGCTTTTTAACACTTACGGGCAATACAGTAAGTAGTGCAGGAAAAACGGTAACCGAGAATACAAACGCTAACATAACGCCAATAGCCACTAAGTTTCCTAAATCTCTAAACGGTGGTGAATCAGAGAAATTCATGCTTAAAAAGCCGATGGCGGTAGTGACACTGGTTAAGAAAATGGGTTGTAAGTTAATTTTTATACTGCGTGCTATCGCGGTACGTTTATCGGCACCTTGTCGCATCTCGTAAAACATAGAGGTTAAAATGTGAATACAATCGGCGACAGCTAAGGTCATGATCATCGTCGGTGCAGATGATGAAGGCCCGGTTAAATAAAAGCCTAACCAACCAGCGAGTCCCATGGTAGTAGCAATACTCATAATGATAATAAGTACGGTAGAAACTGTGCCAGTGATCGTTCTCAATAATAAGCCTATCGTGACAATAACCACGAGAAACATCAGTGGGATCAGTGTTGAACCATCACTAATTGAAGACTCACCAAATGAAGTATTCATCATGATCATGCCTGATAGATAAATGTCCATCTCTGGGTTTTCTGCTAAAAATTTTGCTTGAATAGCTCTAACACTTTTCGCCACCTCTGGTGTTTCTACCATAGGATCAATCCCTGGTAACTGAACAGTGACATTAACGACTGAAACATGGCCTGTAGTAGAAATTATTTTATTAACAAGTAAAGGTTCACTGATCGCGATTTGTTTAATTTGTTCAAGCTTATCGCTGGTTAAATTACTTGTCGACATCACTAAATCTTCAACGATCATGTCGTCTTCTTCAGCATAGGTATATTGGAAGTTGGTGACTGAATCAACACGCGTTGAATAAGGTACCTGCCAACTTGCCTTGGTTAAGCCTTTTAATGCGCTTAAATGCTGTTGCGTAAATACATTGCCGTCTTTGGGGGCAACAACAAAAGAAACGTTATCGCTTTTAGCATATATTTTTTGCATCGACTCAAAGGCCGTTAACTGCGGGTTTTCTTCACTGAAGAATACTCGATAGTCATTTTTAAATTCTAACTTTTGCGCTCCCATTCCCGATAACACCGTGAAAGTGAGACAAATAAGTATTACCCAAAATGGGTTTTTACCTACAAAGTTATAGAGTTTATTTCTCATTGTTAAGCTCCGTATATACTAATATTTTTCTTCTATGAAGAAGAGTTCTTTAGTGACGAATCGTCACCTAATGGTTCAAAAAAAAGCGGCTGTAGACCGCATTTTCACTTGTGTTTGGCTAACTTAACTAAAGCTAAAGCTGTCGAAATTCAGCTCACGACCTTTTGCTTTAATTTTTGCTAATTCTTCTGGAAATAATTCATCCAAAGCACTTTTTAATTCTAAGCAAGGGTTGCTGTCTTTTGTTAATGGATTCCAGCCCATGCCGTCGTATAACAAATTACTGAGATTAAAAAGTTCCCGTTCAACAATTAAACTTGTTCTGCCACTGCATTGGTCAACTTCCCCTGAAAGTAGCGAGATTGCGCCATAAGCCGTAGACCAATTACTAAAGCATATTTGCTGAATATCCATATTTAAAGGCAGTGATAAACTGTTATCGTTTAGACCTTCTTCAACAATGCCGTGAATAGAAGTCATCAACTTAACCTCTAACATCTCACCTTCGCTAATATGCTTCTCACTAGATTTACCAACAACATTAGGCGACTTTGCACAAAGTACACATTGAAATAATGCCGGATATAACATCGCATATATGAGGTAAGAGAAGTTTAATAACAGCATGCGTGACCGAGCACAGCCCCTAAATTGGTATGCTCGAAAGAAAAGATCAGAAAGAACTTCCATAGAATAATTACTGATAGCTAATAGTAAGTCTTCTTTACCGATAAAATGTTTATAGACAGTGCCCTTAGAGAAAGGTACTTGTGCAACCACTTTGTCCATCGTCAGGTTTTCTATACCATTTTTCTGGATGAGCAACACGGCTGAGTTAATAATCAGCAACTCTCTTTCTTTTAATGCCGCTTCATCGAGTAATTTAGGTGGTGTCATGATCTCTACTTTTTAATATGTGACGATACGTCACTGACGAATCGTCATCATACTCTCAGTGTAATCAATGTCAACAAATATGTAACTCGAATGCACATGAATAAAGATTGTTAATAAAAAGGAATACTTGAAGATAGTTTCGCTGTATTTAAGGTTTATTCGTTTAAAGTTAAGGAGATACCTAACGAATTTTTTAGATGAATACAAAATGAGATTAGCTGTTTCATTAGGTAGAATTAACTATAACTTATTGAAATTACCGGCATTATGAATGGTTTTAATATTGATTACCGAGCATATGTCATCCAAAGCTTATAATAAACGGCATTACAAGTGGCATTATCATCCATAAAACCATCTCTATCGCAATCTGAACCCGTAAGAGATTTAACGACATCGGTGCCATATTTTGCAATTTCTTCTGGTTCAGGCTTAACTATAATCGTGACTTTGGACAATGATCGATAAAATCCCCAACATCTTTATATAATGAAAGTTCTTCTTTTGAAATAATATCACTGACATCAACTTTTTTCGTATCTGAAGATATTGCGTCACCGGTAATTAACAGTAATACGCACACGATAAACACACCTAAAATCTTCAGGTGATCCTCCTTAAAAAGAACAAGCAATATACAGCTACCGTTGAAATGCCTGTTCTTTAATTTTTATTATTTCACCAATAATTAGTTTAACTCAGCATCAGTGTTGAAATGACAGATTCACCAACACACCTAACCAATTGAATTTAAACGGGTTATTAACTGGCTTGATATTTGCTTTTGAATGCCATCTTAGTTGAAAAGAGAAATAATAATGTTATTGGATATTCAATCACTTAGTCATCAATACCAACGTGGCAAAAACGCTACATTCGCCATAAAATCGCTTTCGCTACAAGTTAAACCGGGAATTTTAGGTTTGTTAGGTGCTAACGGTGCAGGAAAGTCTAGCTTAATGCGTATTCTTGCAACAATCACTAAGCCTAGCCAAGGAAAAATACTCTGGCAAGGACAAGATATTATAAAGTCACCTCAATTTTTGAGAAGTGAACTGGGTTATTTACCTCAATATTTTGGCGTTTATGACCAGCTATCAGGGATTGAATTTTTACAATACATGGCAGGCCTGAAAGGATTAAATGAATCTGTAGCTAATCAAAAAATCGAAGAGTTACTCAATACTCTTAACTTAACACATGCCGCAAATATGCCATTGAAAGGTTATTCTGGCGGTATGAAACAGCGTATTGGCATTGCACAAGCTCTGCTTAACAATCCAAAATTACTGATTATTGATGAACCAACCGTTGGGCTAGATCCACAAGAACGTGCCAATTTCCGTCAATTATTAACAGAGCTAGCAGATGAACGCTGCATTATATTCTCTACACATATTGTGGCAGATGTTGAATCTATTGCAGATCATATTGCGATTATGCAAACAGGGGAATTAATTCAATCTGAATCACCAAGCGTACTTCTGAATAAAGTTGTAAATAAGTGTTGGAAGCTGACCACCCTTTTTAGTGAACTAAAACAAATTCAGCATGACTTTATTGTTAGCCATAGTGTGAGAAAAGAGGACAGGGTTGAATTAAACATCGTTGCTGACTATTGCCCTGATGCTAGAGCCATATCAAGAGCGCCATCACTAGAAGATGCGTACCTATATTTCACTAGCACCAAGCGCATTCAAACTGATTTTATGAGGGCAAGTTAATGAACTCGTTATGGCGATGTATACTAGCAGACTTCAAACAACGAACGCGTCAACAAAGTTTTATCGTTACATTATTGTCAATGTCAGTATTAACCTTACTTTTCTTCCCTTCATTCGATGCTCAATATCAAACACTGGTGATAAATGGCTACCGTGGTATTTATAACAGTGAATGGCTGGGTGTTTGTTTGGCGATGTTAAACGTTTTATTTTTACCTATTATTTGTTTTTATTTAATCAAAAATGGGCTTGAATTAGACCGACAATCAATGACAAGTGAACTCATTGCTGCCACTGAGGTTACCAAGTTGACTTATTTATTTTCAAAATGGTGTAGCAATGTATTCATTTTGGTTTGTATCGTATTTGTTATGTTATTGAGCCTTATTCTAATTCAGCTTTACTATGGTGAAAGTTATCAAATTAACCTTTGGGCATTAGCATGGCCACAGTTAGTCTTTGTACTGCCAATGTTATTAGCAGTTGCCTCACTTGCGATCATGTTTGAATCAATTAAGTGGCTTAAAGGTGGAGTAGGAAATGTTGTTTATTTTTTCTTATGGACAGGGTCCATTATTCAAACCATTGAAAGCGTTTCAGGAGTGGGTGCAATACTTTCTCAAATAGAGAAAGATGTTGCAGAACGCTTCCCATTGCAACAAGGGTCAACGAATATTGGAATAAGCGTTGTCAACGAATTTGATAAAGTACAAACCTTTATTTGGCAAGGAATCGAACCGACAACTTCACACTTATTGAGTACGCTCCCTTTACTGCTCATTTGCTTAACCTGCTTTATATTTGCAGTAATATTTTTTGATCGTTTTAGTAAAAACTCACTGCACGAAAGTAAACCACCCTCATGGTTAATAAGAACGTTAACGACTCATGTGATCAATCGACTCGATGCCCTACTATTCCTGCTGACCAAGCATTTTTCTTTCACTCGCTTATTACGTTTAGAGCTAAAATTATTACTTAAGGGACATTCAAGTTACTGGATAATGGGCCTTTTAACCTTAAATATCATACAACTTTTCATTAGTCAGCAACTGCTTGTTAGCATAATTTTACCTCTGTCATGGTTATGGTGTATTTTGGTTCTTTCCCAGCTAGGACAGCTAGAAAAACAAGCGAACACCATAGAGTTAATCACTTACAGTAAAAAGTCAGCCGTATCGCAAAGCTTAGCCAGTTATTCTGCAGGATGGTTATTATTGGCAATGGCAAGTTGTGGCAGTTTGATTCGATTTGCATTTATGGCCGAATGGATATTACTTATTCAAGTGGTTATTGCTATTTCATTTAGCGTATCCCTCGCTTATTTTTGTGGAGCATTCACAGGAACAAAACGTATGTTTGAAATACTTTACACTGCAATTTGGTATATGGGTCCTATTCAAACGGCTTTATATATAGACTTTTTTGGTGTCAATAGTGCAGAGAGTTGGCAGGCTGGAATGCCTTATTATATTACAGCTATTTCAATCGGTTTACTTATGTTGACGGTTCACGCTAAAAGTACGCGCTAATCTATGTGAATAAACCTATTTATTCGATGATGCGTATTTAAAAAATGATAACGATTGAACTAATAAGCCGTTAGCCTTAACATTCGGTTTATTAGTTCAATGTCTTTAAAAATAATAACGACAACTGAAAGTATTTGAACAAGACTAACTTAACCAATTTCTACTAAAACATATTCAGCTAAATAAAATCAAGGGAGCCTTTTGTGCCATCTTCTTTTACCAGTAAACTGCCAAATCTAGACACCAGTATTTTCACTGAAATGTCGATGATGGCGAACCAGTATCAAGCCATTAATTTATCTCAAGGCTTTCCAGAATTTGATACACCTGACTTTTTAAAAGATAAAATTAATCAAGCGATAAGTGAAGGTAAAAATCAATACTCGCCATCAAACGGCTTGCCTGATTTATTAACGCAAATTGCCGAAATGGTACATAGACAATATCAAACAGATTTACCGGATGAGCAAAAGATTAATGGACTAAGTAACGTAACAATTACTTCCGGCGCTACTGAAGCATTGTGGGTTGCGATACAAGTGCTGGTACGTGCAAATGATGAAGTTATTATTTTTGATCCCGCCTACGACTCTTATGAGCCAGCTATTGAACTTGCTGGAGGAGTTTGTCGTCATATCGCATTAGATGCGCCAAGTTATGCGATAAACTGGGCTTTGGTTGAAGAAACCATTAATGCAAAAACACGCGCCATTATTATCAACAGCCCGCACAATCCGACAGGGTCAATACTGAGTAAGTCTGATCTGAATACGTTGCAAGCTTTGGTTGAAAAATATAATTTATATGTCATCAGCGATGAAGTATACGAACACATGACTTTTGACGGTTTACGTCATGAGAGTGTTTTACGTTATCCTGACTTATTTAAACGTGCATTTGTCGTTTCTAGCTTTGGTAAAACCTTTCATTGTACCGGCTGGAAAATGGGCTATTGTGCCGCTCCAGATGAGCTTAGTAGCGAATTTAGGAAGATTCATCAGTACGTTACCTTTTGTTCTTTTACGCCAGCACAAATAGCCATTGCACAAATGTTGAAAGAACAACCATCTCATATCACCGAGCTAGCAAGTTTCTATCAGCAAAAAAGAGACTTACTGGTTAACGCACTGAAAAATTCTCGTTTTAAATTACTGCCGTCAAAAGGTACGTATTTCTTATTATTGGATTATTCAGCGCTCTCAGAACACTCAGCGCTAAATGATCGTCAGTTTTGTGAGTGGTTAACCAAAGAAGTGGGTGTAGCCGCCATTCCACTTAGCCCACTTTATCCTGCAGACAAAAGAGCGGCTTATCATCAAAGTAATAAAGTTATTCGACTCTGCTTTGCTAAAAATGATGACACCTTACTTAAAGCGGCCGAAATATTATGTCAACTTTAACCATAGCCGCAGTACAGTACGATATTCGTTGGTTAGACCAACAAGCCAACTTTAATGCCTTAGCACAACTCATCAAAGAGCACTTTGCTGACAATGCTGCTGCCGACTTATTATTGCTGCCAGAAACATTTTCCACGGGTTTTTGTATTAATAGAAAAGACGTGCAAGAACCCGAAGGCGGAGGTATTGCACTGACATGGCTAAAGAAAATAGCAAAACAGTATAACTGTGTAGTGGCAGGTACGGTTCTGGTCAGTCAACATGATAAAAAAGTGAATCGTTTTTATTGGGTATTTGCTGATGGCACTGTTGAACATTACGACAAACGCCATTTATTTCGTTTAGGTAAAGAACAAGACTACGTTGAACAAGGCCAGAATAGAAAAATATTCACTATTAACGGTATCAAAATTCTGCCACTGGTTTGTTATGACTTGCGCTTTCCTGTTTGGTCGAGAAATCGCCAAGATTATGATCTTATGGTCAACGTGGCTAATTGGCCTGCGGTAAGACGCCATGTTTGGGATACTTTGCTAAAAGCGCGAGCAATGGAGAATCAAGCATTTGTTGTCGGTGTTAACCGTATAGGTGAAGACGGTAACAATACCGCTCACTCTGGTGGAACGACCATCATAAATTTTGACGGTGAGAATATTATTTGTGCCGATGATAATCAGCAAAAAATCATCACAACGAAACTCGACTTTAGCAAGCTTGATGAATTCAGACATAAATTTCCGGCATTTTTAGATGCAGATGAATTTGAATTGAGCTTAGATTCACAGTAAAGGTTTAGCGCAAAGTTAGTGCTAACTTAGAACAAATAGGAAGTAAACGTTGAGAACTGAAGAAGCTAGCTGGACCTTATGTCAAGAGTGTCAGGGCTTAGGTAAAAAAAGGAAGAGGCCTCGTAAAAAAATGCGACTCCTCTACCAGAGAGCCTTGGAACAGTTTGAAAAAAATGGCGGCGAAGGCACACCTCCTGTTCGTACTAAAGGTCACCTGTATTCATGCTTAAACTGCTCAGGAAACGGTATTATTCGTTCTGATAGTGATGCTGTTGCAGATATTGAAAACTATCCGCACGTTGCCATTATTGGTGGCGGCATTGGAGGAGTAGCTCTGGCTGTGGCATGTTTACACCGCGGAATTCCCTTTACACTTTATGAACGAGATAAAGGCTTCGATGAACGTTCTCAAGGGTATGGACTCACTTTACAGCAAGCCAGTAAAGCAATCGAAGGATTGGGTGTTACCTCATTAGCAGAAGGTGTTATCTCTACAAGACATGTGGTTCATACGACACAAGGGAAAGAGATTGCTGAATGGGGTAATAGAAAGTGGATGCAGTCAAAAGAAAATAGCTCAGCGAAGCGCACAAACGTTCATATCGCGCGACAGTCTTTACGGTTAGCTTTACTTGAGCAACTCGGTGGACATAATGCGGTCAAGTGGGGACACAAGTTCGTCGGTTTTAATGAAAGTGTTTTCGATGGTGCTAAAGAATCTGAGAATAAAGGTATTGAACTGAATTTTCAAATAGATGGCGAGTTAAAGAGCATCAAGGCTGATCTTGTGGTGGGGGCAGACGGTATTCGCAGTTCACTCCGCAAGCTAGTAATTGATGATGAGACTGCCCCTTTACGTTATTTAGGTTGTATGGTGATTTTAGGAATTTGCCCTTTGGCAGACCTCCACGGTCTTGAACATGCTTTATTAGACTCAGCTACCGTATTCCAAACAGCTAATGGCCATGAACGTATATATATGATGCCTTATGCGTCAGACTCAGTAATGTGGCAGCTTAGTTTTCCAATGCCAGAAGAAGAAGCTAAAGCCCTAAATGTTCGAGGCGCTAAAGCCCTTAAAGAAGAAGCATGTCGACGCTGCCAATGGCACGATCCCATTCCGCAGATTTTATCGGCGACTCTAAACACTAAAATTTCTGGTTACCCCGTGTATGACCGCGCTTTACTTGAGCCAGAATGGTTCGAAAAAGGCGCTCACGTGACACTGATCGGAGATGCGGCTCACCCTATGAGTCCTTTCAAAGGACAAGGGGCTAATCAAGCGCTACTTGATGCGCTAGCACTGGCTCGAAAGATTTCAACACAATGTAGACCTTTATCTCAATGGCGAAAAGCAGGGATCAGAGAGAGTGTCTTAACTGAGTTTGAATTAGAAATGATAGAGCGCAGTACTTCGAAAGTAAATGATTCAGCAGAAGCTGCACAGTTCCTGCATTCCGATACTGTGCTTCATGAAGGCGATGAGCCTAGAGGATTATGTTTAAAAAGAAAAGATGGCTAAATAAAACATCACAGGGTAAAAATTGTTATTGTTTGACAATTAATACCTGATAATATTTATACAATTAAAATACGATCAATTAACCAACATAAAACCAAAAGACCTCTTAAATGAATAATAATAAAAATATCATCACTAGCCTTTTTTTAATAATAGCATTAGCAGCTTGTTGTGGAATAGATCCCGCACTAAACACTGTAAATAAGTTTATTACTAAACAAGCGGTGGATAAAACAAATCCGGCTTGGAAAACGGAATTAAGCAAACCACCATTACTTACCTTCACATCAGGGAAAGATTACTTTTGGGAGCTTGAAACCAACCAAGGCCATCTGACCATCAAGCTATTAACTGATTCTGCACCTATGCATGTTTCCAGTACGATTTATTTAACTAAACTAGGTTTTTATGATGACTTAATTTTTCATCGAGTTATTCCTGGTTTTATGGCACAAGGTGGTGACCCTATCGGTAATGGTACGGGTAATCCTGGCTATAAGTATGATGGCGAATTTGATGGTGACATAAGCCATAATGAACCCGGTATGTTAAGCATGGCAAATTCAGGCCCAGGTACAGATGGCAGTCAATTTTTCATTACGTTTTTACCTACCCCTTTTCTAGATGGTAAACATACGGTTTTTGGTAAAGTAGTCATAGACTTAGAGGACAGCTTAGCTAAGATTGAAGCCTTAGGTAGTCGAAGAGGTAAAACCTCAGAAACGGTTAAAATTATTAAAGCATCAATCCGTATAGCTGACAGTGAATAACGATTATAAGGATAATTATACCCGTAATTATCCCTCGTTTTAATTTACAATAATCACTGACCACATATAAACCGTTACCTGATCACCCATAAAGCTCAACTATACTCAGCAGCTTTATGGGCATCGGTGACACTATGACCTTTTCTTCATTCCCCATAAAATATGTTACGAAACTTTTCACTGAGCAGGTAGGTATTGCTTCTTCTCTTTATGCTAGCTAATCTAATAACAAATATTAATCATAAAAAACATAAATATGATGCCTTCTTTATTCCAAAAAACATTACTCATTGGCTCTTTGATCGCTTTTATTTTGCCCATTGGATTATTAGCTCAAGACCATAAGTTAGGAACCTTACCACCACCAAGAACACTCACAGCAGACCAAGCTAAGGTTGCCTCTACCAACTACCAAAAATATTGTTCGTTATGCCATGGCGCAGACCGACAAGGCCATGTTAATGATCACGCACCTTCACTACGCAGCAAAAGCTTATTTGAATCAGGTGTTCCGCACGCCATTTTAAGACCTATGTCTTATGGTAGAAAAGGCACTGCTATGGGCGGTTATCTTGATGAAGTGGGCGGTCCTATGACACTCGATGAAACATGGGACTTAACCTATTGGTTATTTGAACAAGCGGGTGTAGAACGACTAAAACTATCTACCAACCCTGTTCATGGTGATATTAAACGTGGTGAGCAAGTCTATTTAGCAAATTGTATTAGCTGTCATGGCGTAAAAGGTGAAGGAGTAACTGCCCCTGCGCTAGGTAATCAATCAGCCCTTGCCCATAACACCGATGAATTTATTCGTCATGCCATACAAAATGGTCGACAAGACACACCAATGCAGCCTTATAAAGATAAATTATCGACGCAAGATATCAACAATATTACCGCATTTTTACGTAGTAAATCACTCGGTTGGAAAGAAGAACGAATCATACTTAAAGCACTGCCAACACCTGAACAATACGTTATCAACAAAAATGGTGATGATCCAAACTTTACTTTGCAAGACGGCATGTACGTATCATCAAAAGACTTAAACGCGGCATTATTGGCAAAAAATAAAATGGTACTGCTTGATACGCGTGTCACTTCTGTTTGGCAAACAGCACATATCGAAGGGTCAATTCCTTTTCCATACTATGCAGATCTTGATGACACCGTGGCCGGCATTCCAAAAGATGTGCAAATTATTGCTTATTGCTCTTGCCCCCGTGCAGCGGCTGATTACACGATTAAAAAATTAAGAGACCGTGGTTATACCCGTACTGCGGTTTTATGGGAAGGCGTTTTTGGTTGGATGAATTTAGGTTACCCGGTAATGCGTGGCGATATTGCAGGTGTTAACGATTAGAGCGTTAATGCAGCCCTTTTTCTGCCTCAAACATTTATCGCGTTTATCGAGCTATCGCAACTCCCTTACATTTAGGAAGTTGGACTATTAAAATAGGTGACCATAGGTGTCTGCTGATGAATATACATTTTAGTGATGTCGTTTATAAGAGACTTAATTGTATATTCATTTGCAACTGACTGAAATCATATAAAATGAATACAAAGAGTTAATAAAAAGGTACGGCTATTTAAATTTCAGATACTGAAAATAGTTAGTTTACTGATGCTCATCTTTAAAAAGACAGCAGCAGTAGAAGTTAACTTAAACCTAATGATGCTAATAACAGTACTTCTTATCTATGCTTTATTTAACCTTAATTGTTTTTCGATAAACGATAAATCAAAATTGCCGCTTTTTCGATATTTTTATTTAACGTGGTTAAATCTGCAATTTCATTTTTGGTATGCGCGCCAGAACCCATTAAGCCTAAACCATCAAGTGACATGTCAACATATTCAGCGGCAAATGAAATATCGGCTGCGCCTGCTTTTCGTGGATTGCCAGGTTTAACTACGTTATACCCTAAGTCTTGACTGACTTGGCTATATTGCGCCAATAAATCTAAATTACCTTGGGTAAGCGCCATCGGAGGATAACCTACCTCAAAGGTGATCTCTGCTTTCGTGTGCTTCAAATTATTTTTAACAATATTTTGCATCGTTTGTTTAGCCCTTTTGAGCTGTTTATTTGAAAGTGCTCTTAAGTCGCCTTTCACCTTAGCTTTTTGCGCAATAACATTATTTTTACCAAACGCCGAACCGGATGATTTCGCGAGATCAAAATCTATACTTGTGCCGCCAATGATCATGCCTGGGTTAAAAGTTAGATTTTCTTCGTGTTGCAGTTGGTCCCTAAATGCCTCTAAAATACGTGCTGTTTCGTAAATTGCGCCATAGCCTACTTCATCATTAAATATTTGAGACGAGTGTGCAGGTTTACCCGCTACGTTTAACGTCCAACCGGTATAACCTCTTCGTGCTGCCATACCTGTGTTTATATTGTTGTCACCATTTTCAAAACCAAGGGCAATGTCAGCCCAAATAGCGCCATCAACAATGGCTTTTTTGGATAAAGATAAAGGGCTACCACTGCTTTCTTCATCGCCGGTTAACAGTATTTTTATACTGACATTATCAAGTAAATTAAGTTTTTTTAAGGCACGCATCGCAGCAATTATAATGGTATTACCGCCTTTCATATCAGCAACACCTGGACCTGCTGCTTGTGTTTCACTCAACATTTTAAATTTTTGAAAATTATCGTTTTTGGCAAATACTGTATCTAGATGACCTATCATTAAAATTTTAAGGGCATTTGGGTTAGTACTTTGGTGAGTCGCTAAAATATGACCAGCTCGATTAAAAGCACTGCCGTCGAGCCATTGCACTGCAAAGCCTATTGCTGAAAGTTGTTGCTCGGCCAGTAAACCCACCTGTTTTACGCCGTCAAAGTTCATTGAACCACTATTAATATTTACAGCTTGTTCAATGTCTAAAAGTGATTGCGGTAAAGCTGCTTTAACTTCTTTAACTATGTTCTTTTCGTTGATGTCTAATAGTGTATTTGCCTGCGCGTTTGTTACAATTAAAGACGTGAAAGAAAAGGTGAAAGTAACGGCTAAAAACAGCAATGAAGGTGTGTTGGTTATTTTAAACATAGTTATCTGATATAAATGTAAAGTGCATTTAATATCTATTAAAAGCACTTTTATTTCAAACAATTAGTGAAAGTAATTTGAAAAGATAAATGCTGCCTCAAATGAACTCTGATCCATTTAATATTTTGCTACCCTTTATAATAAAAAACACCACGGCAAGCGTGGTGTTTGATCAAGGTCTGTTCAATGTTGAGTTATCGTTAGGGGTTATTTAAACACCATGTCTACCGCAATAACTTCAACATTTTTCTTCGGCAACATTAATTTGTAGCTTTCGATAATTTTATCGGTAGCTAAAAGCTCTGCTGGCTTCTCACTGTTATATTTTAACGGTGATACTTGTTCAGACAACAAGCGCTTTTTCATATCTTTACCATCGCCTGAAATGAAAACATAATGGATATCATCTGTTTGTAAGTTTTCTTTAATGACACGGTTCACATCAGCTAACGTTAGTTTTGCAAACTGGCCACGTACGTACTGAACAAACTCTCCCGTCTGATAAAACTCACTATCAAGTGCATAACCTAACTGCTGGTCTTGGCTAGCAACGAGTTGCGGCGCATAGTTAGTTAAATAATTACGTGTTGCCTGAAAGTCTTTTTCGCTCATGCCATTTTCAATCAAGCCGTCCAATTCATATAACGCTGCACGTGTAGCAAAATGAGCATCATTATTTGAACGTAAAGGGCGTAACCAAACTTGGAATATTTGGCTTGAACGACCTAAATTTGCATCAGGCTTAGTCTGATACATACCACGAGGGAAATATTCAATATAAGAATAATCACCATAGTTCATACCACGCGCTTGGCGTATCTGTTGATACAAGTAACTATTAGAACTACGATGCTCACCAAAGTATGAACGCACTAACCAAAGCGCTGCCCAGTCTTTGTCACTACGAATAGTATCAATTGGAAAACCAAAAGATACCGCCGTAGATTCCGCATTTTTTTCTATAATGGTTGCATGATGACCTTTTAAAACAGGCGCTTTAGCAATAGTTAAACGCTTTTCATCACCGACAGGTAAAGCTGATAAATCAGTCATTAACTGAGCTTTTAAAGCACTTGGCATAGCACCAGTAATACCCAAATGTAGTTTAGCTTGTGTAAGTTGAGCATTGTAGAATGCTTTAACATCTTCAACAGTGATAGTTTCTAAATCAGACAAATCACCATTGTTAAAGTTTTCATAAACATGGCCCTGATAAAGTTCGCTATAAAGCACCTCTTTACCTAACTCTTCATCATTAGAAGACTTAAGTCCTGATTTAATGCCATCAATTAACTCTTTCTTCAAACGTTTAAAATCATCTTCACGCCAGCCCGGATTCAACAATTGATCACTAATAAGTTCATACCACTGTGTCGCATTGTCTTTGTGAATACGACCGGTAAACGACATCATTTCTTTATCAAGCTGAGACGAAAATCGTCCGGCTAAAGGATATAAGCCTTTCTTAATTTCTTTATAGCTACGTGTTGCTGAACCACCTTGGGTTAACATACGCGCGGTCATTGCCGCCACGCCTTTCTTTCCTACAGGATCAGCTGCTGCCCCTGTATAAAATAAGAAATTAACATCAATCAAAGGCGAGTCATTGGTTTTATCTAATACCGAAAACTGCATAATACTCGGTTGAGCCTTTTCCATCTCAATTTTTGCAACTGCGCCGTTCAAATCAACTTCTTGTGAAAAGTCAGCAATTTTGTCTAATGCCGATAACGTTACCGTTGTGCGATTTTCATCAATAAAATACTGATTAGCAATACGTTTGATGTCTTCTGCTGAAATATTGTCAAAGCTGTTATATAAATGATTAATCGTTTCTGGATCGCGATCAAAGTGCATATAACTGGCAAGTGTTGCCGCGATAGACTCTGAAGAATCTAAGCTATTTACAAAGCTATATTTCAAATTAGATTTTAAGTTATCAAGCTTTTCGGCTGAAACTAATTCGGTACGTGCTTGCGCATAGGTATTATTCACAGCATCGCGCACGGTGGCTAAATCTTTCTCATCATTTACTTTGATGAATACATGACGTAACCCCGCATCTTTTGTTTCAGGATTGTAGTTAAACATTTGGCTCGCTAACTGCTTATCTACTACAAGTTCTTGATACAAAGCTGAGTTGTTTGAAAAGTATAATTCTGAAATTAAGTCTAAAGCGGCGCGATCTTTTTTCTTCGGCTGCCAATCAGAACCTTTATAAGAAACTAATAACCAATGCCCCGGTAAGCCATCAAACTTTTCATGTACATACTTTGGTGCTTCTTGTTTTGGCTCTGGTGCAATCTCACTAACAAAGTCACCTTTTTGCCAATTTCCCCAATGTTTTTCTACCATCGCCATGGTAGCTGCAGGGTCAACATCACCGACAATTACTAAAGAAACATATTCTGGCTTGTAGAACTGTTGAAAGAACTTTTGGCCGTAAGCAATTTGATTAGGCATTGCTTCAACATCTTCAAAGAAACCCATGGTGGTATGTTTATAGGTATGGGTATCGAATGCTTCTTTTCGAACAGCTGCTAATAACTTGCGCGTTGGGCTAGCATTATTTTTTAAGTATTCACCTTTTACCGTTAATGCTTCAGTTTTAAATTGTGCATCGGTGTATTTCAGGTTTTGAAAATGGTCGGCTTGGATCTCTAATACTTTATCTAAGTTGTCTTTAGAAAAATCTAAGTGATAATTGGTGTAATCGTTAGTCGTGTAAGCACCATTGTCGACACCGGCATTTTTAAATAAATCAGCATAAACAGCTTGTGGGTATTTATCTGATCCTTTAAACATCATATGTTCAAAGAAATGCGCAAAGCCTGTTTTGCCGACTTCATTTTCATCACGAGCACCTACAGACACCGGGATTTGTATTGAAACAAGATCTGGATAGTCTGTTTTCACCACTAATACACGCAAGCCATTAGTTAACTCTTTAAATAAGTACTTTTGGCTAAAGACTTTATTGGCACTATTTTCAGCTGATTGCGATGACAAATTATTACGAGAGTCAGTACTGGTTGCCATGCAGGCAGATAACGTTAAACTTGCGGCTATTACAGCGGCTAAATATTTCTTTTTCATCATAGATCCCTTTTTTATTATCGTTATATCTTATGCAACTCTGTGAAGTTTTTCATTAAGTTTTCGAGGATAACTAACGACATCATGTAACAAAATAAATACACAGCCAGAAGAAACGAATTGAGGAGCTGGTTTTCTTGCCGTTACAAGGGGGTTACACGCGATGCTGAAATATTTCGTTCCACTCTTCTGCCCATCGCTTCTTTTAATAATTCCAATTATGTGCGAACAAATAGCAGGTGCAGCAGCACAACAGGCTCGGTGAGTGAACAAATAAATCGTAATATTGTGGAGATAAGCGATATGTCATCACAAACGGCGTCTGGCTCAGTACAAACCTCAGTAGCCAGTAAAAAATTGGTTTCGATGGCAACACACTTAGATACGTTATTAGGTAGCTTTGCTGTTTAATCGCTTTCTTTTTTAAAAGGGATATTTCGCAAATTTCTCAAAGCTTTGTCAGTATAGGTAAAATATACCGACGAACGTTTCGGTTCATTAGCCCTAGCTTTTGTAGTTTTACCTATTATGTATTTTCTAACTGTTTGAAGTGTTTTGAAAGCACTGAATCACTTAGTTGTAACACATCTCTGAGAACTGGAAATCAACGGATACCTTAGGTGATAAAAAGGCGCAAATGTTCAGTCAAATTTGCGCATGTATAAGTTAATCAACAGAAGTATTATTCATCGCTGTCAACATTATATTTATTGCGATAGTAATGATTGGAACTCAACAAAACAATCCCTAAATAATAACAGTTAGCATGATTGCTTTCGCTTTAAACTCACTAAAAAAATTAACGCAGAGCTAAATAATAATACCGAAGGTGGCGCAGGAACCTGCACGATTTTAGTGAAAACGGCAAAAGTAGTATTACTTCTAACCGCTATGCTTTGATCAATACCTAGATTAGTTGAATAACCATGTTTATCATCAACTTCCATACTGGCATTAATTAAGTTTTTACCAATCACCCAGTTGTCTAGAAATTTAAAGGGTATAAAAGCAATACACTTAGTATCATCTTCACAACCTCTGGTTAGTGTTGGGTCAGTATCAAGCAGCCATAAATCGCTATCAATAAATATTTGCTCAAGTAGTGCTTGGCCTGCAGCTCTTACTTGATCAAGATCGTTAAAGGCAAAATCAGTTATTTCATCACAACCAGAAAATAATTCGGCACAACTGCCATCTTCAAAAGATACGTTGTATCTGCCAAAACCAGCTATTTCAATGCCCGTTGCTCCGATCAATACACCTGATTCTACAATTAAACCAGCTTGGCTGTTGGTCGCAGCAAGCAACGCAGTGGCTAGGCATACTTTACGAATGAAACTAAAAAAGAGAGTAGACAAGTGAATATTCCTTACTAAAAGTGGCGAATTTCCCAATAAAATATTAACTCTATGGGAAATAGGGAGTAATTAACGTGATGTTATGGTCAAGATATAACAAGAGTTAGGAGAAATTATGGATACTTCAATAATGCCCAATCGTTTTCTGTTCCTACTGAAAAATCATCATTCGAAACACCATACGGTAAGCCAACTAAAGTAACTTTTACTGAAGCAGGTGCTGTACTGGTGAAGTGCTTACCCCACTTCGCTTTAGGCATGATAGCCGTAGTTCAAGTCGGTGAGAATATTGATAGCAGTAAAGTTAACACTGACTGGCTTAAAACGAAGGCCTCGGTGGTGATGAATAAAGAAGCCATTGATGAGGCGCTTACCAAGATCAACCAGTAACTGCTACGTTGAGTCGTTTATGACAGAGATTATCCTGCCGTTTGGCTTTATAAATACCCTATACTAAAGAATGTTGATCTCTGCATGCACATTGTTAAAAGATCTAATGTTGTTAAAACCTTACATATTGTGACAGTCTAAAACAACTGAAAAGGGTAAACACTTTGAGGATGTCGTTTGGAAAATCTTGCTAATAATAAGCTTAGCTTTTTCAATACATCATTGCTTCACTTGAATTTAGTGGTGTTGTTCCATATCTCACCCTCGGTGTAATATTTTTATTTTCCTGTCTATTATGCAGATTTTAGCTATTCTAGAAGGGGATCTTTTAGCAAGTGTATAACAAGGTTTTGAACAACGGACTTACAATTGTTGGCTGAGTTCCGCTTCGCTTCACATTTTTGCCAACTATTATTCGCTGCTTAACGAGGCGTTGTTTCAAAGGAAGAGTAATGCAATTAACACCTTTTCATATAGCTGTTCAAGTTCGTGATATTGATGAAGCCAGAAACTTCTATGGAGTTAAAATGGGGCTTTGTGAAGGCAGAAGTTCAGAAAGCTGGATTGATTTTAATATGTTTGGTCATCAATTTGTAGTGCATCTCAATCCACAACTTGGTGAAACAGGAAAGATAATGAATATTTCAAATCCAGTGGATGGGCATGGAGTTCCAGTTCCTCATTATGGTGTTGTCATGAATTTTGACGATTGGGAGATTTTCTCTAAAAAAGTTAGCACATTCATCGATGATTTTATCATTGAACCGTATGTGCGGTTTAAAGGAGAGCCAGGTGAGCAAGGCACTATGTTTTTTTCAGATCCCTCTGGTAATGCACTAGAGTTTAAAGCCTTTAGAAATATTGAGTTGGAGCTTTTTGCAAAGTAAATATTGTGTAACACGACAATGCACGTGACAAAGCATTCTAAGCCAGAGTATAACTCTAATTCGCTCTGTGGGTCATAGCTTACAAAGAAGTCATGAACGTTGACCTGTTTTCATTGCCCATTGATTACGATCTAAGGATCACTGTCACCACAAAGCCAACTTAATTAATATGTGGATTTATCTAATTAAATAGTCCATCTAGCCAGCAAAGCATCATAGAAACTTTAAACAAAAATGGCAGATAATCCAACTAAGCGATCATTATATTTTTGTGAGTTGTTAACAGCTTAGAGTTACTTTATAAACTATATAAAGGCTAATCTCCTTTAATTTTTTTACCTGATAAAAACTCACCATTTATACCAAGTAACATACCAGATACTACCCCAGCATCATCTTTGATAAATGAAATTGTTGCGTCTACTTCTTTCAAAAAAAACTCTGTTTCTGTCTTTGAAAAAATGGGTAATCTTTTCTCTCCAGTAGCAGTAATAAACAACGCATTATCTTCATGACTGACGTTAATTGAAAAATCAGTTAACTGATAAGTACCCAAGTAGCTTTTTATAGTGCGACTTTTCAAAATAACTTCCGAGTGTAGCTGGTTGTTAATATTAAAAATCTGCTTGGCGTTATTTTTTTTCGAATGCTTAACAAGCACGTTTCCAAAATGATTCAATTCACCCGCATCAAATGAAAAGTTTTGCTCTTGCTGAATATTTTTAGCGATGGCAAGTGCTTTGTTATATCCCTGTTGTTCTAATTCTTTTTTTAATGTTTTGATATTGTTAGACAAGCCAAAGTCTTCAATATAAAACTCTGCAAGTTGATCCATTAATATTTCTGGTCTCGAACCGGCTAAATTCGTTAATAGTACAAGGGTAAGATTATCGTTTGGATAAACAGCTACAACAGACTGCCCACCACCAGCAGTCACTATTTTTAGGTTTTCCTGCCGTTCCACTACATACCATCCTAATGCATAAGGATGGTATGATGGATTCTCCTTAGCCCAAGTATTACTAGTTAACTCTGCTTTTTCCCACAAAGTATCAAGAGACGTAGTTTTTTCAAAATACACTTCATTTTCTAACTGTATCGTCCAATACGCTAATTCACTGGCATTAGCACTCATGCCAGCACCTGCTCGAATGAATGACGGAAAATAGGTTAATACATTTGTCAGCACCCCCTGTGGGTTAAATCTATAATCTCTAGCCTGATGTGAATTAACACTTTGAAAGTGAGCGAAACCAGCACTGCTTGTCCTAGATAAACTTTCTGAATTCAGTTGATGTTCACTTATTAATTCTGCATAACTCTTACCACTCACTTGCTCAATGATTTTACCAACAAGTAAATAATTAGTTTGGTTGTAACGAAAAGCTGAGCCTGGCTTAAAATACATATTTCTTTGTTTTACAGCTAACCAGGATTGTTCTTCGCCTGCACTATCAATTAACTGAAAATGTTCATTCATAATATCTGGCAAACCTGATGTATGAGTCAATATTTGCTTTAAAGTAACTTCTTGCCAAGCTTCTGGAAGATCTGACAAGTAAGTTGATATTTGTGCTGATAGCTCTAATTTACCTTGTTCAACAAGCTGCATAACAGCCACAGAAGTAAATGCTTTAGTTATCGATGCAAGATTAAATACCGTTGTACCGTCTACTTTAACTTCATCTTGAAGGTTAGCCAGGCCATAACTAGCGACTTTGACAATTTTTTTATTCTTTACAACGGCAACCTGTAATCCGGGTATATTAATTTCTTTCATTTTAGTGAGAAGAAAATCATCTATAGCATCAGCAAAGGCAGTATTATTCAATTGGAAGAACAGTAGAGTAAAATAAATGGAATGACTGACAAGTTTCGACTTTTTATTCTTAGGTTGGCTCAATTTACATACCCGTTAACTTATTTATATCTTAGCGTTTATATACTATGCCTTACCTGAAGAAAAGCTATAACCTCCAGAAAAAAATAAACTTAATAAAATAGATTTATTTGAACACACATAACATTTCTATTAACTATATTATCTTTTCATCAGTGCTTAACTTTTAATCGGTAGCGTAAGCTATCGTATCTAAACCGTCCATTAGTTGGGATGAATTTGGTTCACAAAAACCGACAAAAAATGGCATTAATTAACCTTAATCATCATTAAAACAACATGACAAAATAACTGTGTGTTAACGTCTTCTGCGTGCGCATTTGACGACTATCAGATAATAAACAATTAAGTTTGGTGAGTTATTGTATTCTGAATTTTCATAACGTCATTCTCACTTCATCGTTGAAAGCTGACGATATGCATTAGAGTGTATCGTGGCATGTTATATAGACTCTTATTTTATATAAATAATTGGCATCGAAGCTATCTGTTCTAGAAGAATTATTCAGCTGAAGAAAGCTCTCATTGGTTTGATTATTTGACGTTATATATATAAAGTTTATACTCATAGGAGCAACAAACGTTAACGAATTATAGGCCAGCGTACCAGAGGATGTTGGCCTCCTAAGACTAATTTAAAATTCGAAAACTTACTTTGTTTCTTATTTTATTTCACAAACCCGCCCTTGAGATACTGCATGCAAGAACATGGAACATTTGATATAACAACCACCGGTCAGACAATTCGGGTTAGATTGTATGACCAATGGAATTATGAAACTTCGGTACGTTTTTGTCATGAAGCAAAAACAGAAGCTCTTTTGATTTGCAATAGGCCTTGGGCTTTTTTAATTGATTTATCAAAATGGGAATTAGGTACACCAGATTGTTATGCTCCGTTCGAAGACGTGAATAGATGGGCAAGCAAACACAATCAAATTTGTGAAGCATCCATTATCAAACTAGCTATACATCAAAATATAATAGAAAAGACAGATTTGGCATTTACCGGTGTTAAAACTAAGTTGTTTGACAACGAACAGGAGGCACTTTTTTGGTTAGAGAGCCAAGGTGTTTCGACCAACGGTGAGTAGTTAGCCTTTCCAACGAATCAAAAAACTCCGGCTTTAAGGTGATAAGAAGACCAGTAGATGAGACCCTGCTCATATCTGAAAATTTGAACAAATTCATCTCCACAAGTTTAGCTCCCTATGACCGCTGTGGTGGCTAAGTGGACTATTTATTGTGGTAAATTAGTTTCTAAATTAGGTCGGGGTTGTGGCAGCTAGTGACCTGAGAAAAATGAACACTGGTAGTTTTTCAATCAGCAAAAGCTAACGTCAAAAAAGTGCGCTAAGCGGAAGTTAGCCGTACAAATAATAACCCTTCAGCTCTTAGCCAAACTGACGTTAGCTTGTGGTGCTTTGATGGTTAATATCAACATACCTGCCACGTCAAACTATGCCATAGAAATACTTGATAAATTAGATCTAAAACCAAATTTTTGTCGATTTTTACAATATACACACAGGAACAATAAAATAACTTGTAGTTTTATGTGAAATAATCAAAATTAAATTTAATCATCAATTTGAATTTCCCATTTAGATAATATTTTTTTATAAATTCCATTGGATTTTATAATCTTAAATGCCATTTTTAATTTATCCATGGTTGGTTTTGCATTGTTGATATTAGCCGCTAGATACATATCACTCATAGAGTTTGTGATCTCGAAATGATATTTTAACTTGCTTACATCGTAGCCAAGTTTTTTTAATTGAAGAATATGATTTTGATCGCTCATTAAAATTAAATCGAATCGGCCATGATAAAGCATTTTCCAAAGCTGGATATAATCAGCGCCCAATGTGATATTTTTATCTTCAAAACCTAATTGACGTATCATTTCCTCAGACACATCTTCAGCCACAGTACCTATAGTGTATTCTTTTGCATTATTTGGATTGATTAATCCAATATCATTATTCAAACTAACCACATGTACACGATTTGTATACAATTTCACAATCCAGTTGAACAACTTTTCTCGTTCCGGTGTTCTCATGATTGAAAATATAAGAGTGTTATTATCTTTCAAAGTTTTTCGATACGCCCTGGTCCAACCCGTCACTTCAATGGAGGCAGGTACATTTGCTTCATTTATTATAGCTTGAACGACTTCGACCATTACACCTGTAGGAGTATTATCAGAATCAAGAAACTGAAAAGGTGCAAGTTCTTCAGTCATTATTTGTAATTTTGCTTGCGCCTTTACATCTGCGCACAGTAATAGAATGAAAAGAAGCGAGGTGAAAGCCGTAATTCTATTCATAATAATGTGAATTTCCTTTGAATTATATAATATTAGGGCCAATCTATTTTCACTTCGGGTCAACTTCTAATAAAGTATGCTGAACGAAACTAATCGCTAATTAAAACTGTTTACTTCCTGATAACTATAGGTAAACGATCAAATCACGTCAAATATTCTCTGTTCAGTTCTTTGGTGCATTATATAAGTACTTAGATTAAAACTTGAAAGGACTATATCGTATCTAAGTGAACATAAACTTGCCTAATTTTGAGGACTAATTTAGGTCAGCAGTGTGGCAGGCAGGAGTTAGCGTTCTGAGATGGACTTTCACTGACAGTAAATCACACGTAACTTGACCACTAAATCAACATTAAATTGCACATTGAATAAATAAGTCGCAGACTTAGACTAGCCTTACGTTTGTGCCCATTGTCTAAGCATATTATGATAAACACCGGTTAATTGCACAATTTCAGCGCTATCTTTCACTTTAGTTCGCAACGATTGAATTGCCATATCCATATCAAATAAAATGCTGCGTTTCTCATCACTATTTATCATACTTTGTAACCAAAAAAACGAGGCTAAACGTCGGCCTTTCGTCACAGGTGTCACACGATGAAGACTGGTAGATGGGTAAAGGATCATATCGCCTGCTGCGAGTTTGATCTTTTTAGAACCAAAGGTCTCCTCAATAATTAATTCTCCTCCTTCATATTCTTCCGGCTCAGAAATAAATAATGTCATAGAGAGATCAGTTCGCACTTTCACAGGCGTTCCTGGAACTTGACGAATAGCATTATCGACATGGACGCCAAAACTCCCGCCCCCTTGATAACAATTAAATAACGGTGGAAATATTTTCAAGGGTAACGCCGCCGACATAAACATATTATTTTTAGCCAAGGCGGCTAAAATTAAATCGCCTAATTCAATGGACTCGTTTGAGTTTTCCGGCAATTGTAAATTATTTTTTTGTTGAGAGCTTTGGTAGCCCGCAGTGACATTCCCATCAGTCCAGTCAGCCGCTAACATCACTTTTTTAACTTGTGCTATTTGCTCTTTAGTTAACACATTTGGTATTTTTAATAACAAAAGCAATTACCTCCAAATAAAAATCGACCGGTTATTAATTCGGTCGATATTAAAACTTATCGTGCTCGTTTTAGAGCATCGCTCATAATCAATGTAAAAATTAACCGCCATATACTATTGTGTAGAAATGACCACTTTCGTATATGGCTTGGTATTACACAAGGCTAACCGCGCTTAAAATGAGTAATTGGCACTCAATGATAGGTATTGTCCAGGGCCAGGAACAAAATGACCACCACCGACTTGATCAGCATAATCTTCATCGGTTAAGTTTTCACCATTTAATTGCAGGCCAAACTTATCGGTAACCTGATAAGATATCATCATATCAAAAATCATGTAATCCTGTGCTGTTTCACGACCACCGGGATCTGAACTATTATAACGCTCTCCCATATATTGGCTTCCTAAACCGACAGTTAGCTTATCAGAAATATCATAAGTGCCCCATATCGCAAATGAGTGCTTGGGTGTATTTCTTAACTCTTGACCCGTTTGTACTTCATCAGCGCCGGTCGCATTAAGCACTTCGCTGTCTTGATATGTGTAACCAAAAGAAATTGTAAACTGTTCATTAATTTGACCTACAGCGCTTAACTCAATACCATCAACACGTTGCTCGCCGTCTAAAATATCATCTCTGGAGTCTTCGGCAAACGGGTCATCTGAACGGGCGTTGGTTTTTTCAGTGCGAAATATCGCGGCACTGGCTAATAGGCGATCATCAAGTAGTTCCCATTTAGTACCAAATTCAAAACTGAGTGTTTCTTCTGGGTCTAGCTCGGCATTATTACCTCGAGTAGAGGCGGTCAAATCTTCAGCCGATGGACTGAATGAATTCCCCGCACCAAAATAAATACTGCCATTTTCAGCAGGTTTATAAACCGCACCGAAATTCCAGCTTAACTCTTTATTAGTTGCTGCTAATACTAACGATGGATCATCACCTTCTAAGTCGTAAAAGTATTCAGTATCAAAAACATCATACCTAAGACCTGCAGATAGTTGCCAATGAGAATTTAAAGTTATGGTATCAAAAATATAAACCGCTGAAGTATCACCGGTGGCTTCATTACTTTTATCTGTGCGCGCATATTGGCCAGTAAATTCAAGCGAAGAATCGGGATTATAAAGATCTATACTAGAATCTTCGAGGTTATCTTCAATGATGTCTTCAAAATTCCATCGTTCAAATTTTTCTTGCGCATATTCAAAACCAACCACAACATCATGGTTTAAACCTGCAATGTTATATTTACCGATTAAATCAAGTTGTACAACCGCTAATGAATCTTCAGTGTCACGGGTTTTCTCTCCACCAGTATCAATTCTTGCCCCTTCGCCATAAACACGCACATCATCAATAGTTTCATGCATAAAACGGGGTGCACTCACTATCGATTGTCTTTCTATCGAACCGACACGGGCCAAAGCGCGTATCATGGTATTTTGAGAGATATCTTTTTCGTATTCAACCGTCAATGACATTGCTTCGACATTTTCAAAATCTCGGTGAACATTGCCATAAAAATTACTGTAATCAACAGGTGGCTCCTGCCCTTGGAAATCAGCAATATCTTCATGTAACCTTCTATCATCACGGCCAGAGTAATTAGGCACCCATGGCAAGCCATAGTCAGGTAAATTATCTTGTTTTTGGTATTCAGCATTAACAGTTAAACGTGAGTCTGTCGCTATACCAGTAGCAAAAGAGGCAGCAAGCGCAACTTTTGAATTTTCAACTTCATCACGATCAGCCACAGTACCATCATCGCTTAGTAAATTGATGCGTAATGCCGTGTTATCAGCCAACACAATATTTGAATCTAACTGGGCACGGTAATCAGCTTCTGTGCCGACACGAAAACTCACATCATTAAAATCATCTAATTTAGCCGTTTTGGTTTGCAAATTAATGGTGCCGCCAACAGAGCCACGACCATATACAGCAGAGCCAGGCCCTTTGGCGACTTCTACCGCTTCAATATTATAAATATCACGCGTATAACCCGCCACATCTCTAACACCATCAATCATAATATCATTGCGAGAGCTAAAGCCTCGAATGGTCATGCTATCACCGGTTGGTGTACCGCCTTCACCAGCCTGAAGCGTGATACCGGGAACATTACGTAACGCATCACGTAAACTGTCGACATTGCGATCTTTCATGACCGAACTTGAAATAACGGTAATCGTTTTAGCGGTATCTAAAATTGGCTGTGTATACTTTAATGAAGTAGATTGTTCAACTTTATAATTATCTTCGGTGGTCGCCGATACACTGGCAGTCGCCAACTCTTTAACTTCCTCTGCAAAAGCCATGTTGCTTTGAAAAGTTGTCGCCATGACCAAGGTCAGTGCGCTGAATTTAAATCCTGCAAGTGCAGATTTTTGTACGTAGTGGCTCATGTTAGTTATGTCCTATTATTATGGGTTTTTCATTGTTAGTGGCATATGTAATTGCTCCTGCTCATACCAAATAATCCTTCAATTCATCATGCGTTTATTTTTAACGGGCGCATAATAGCAACCCTTCAAACTTATTGCAAATGATAATCATTCTTGTTAGTATTATCATTTGCGAGAGTTCGCCATGATTTATCGTGCCTATTTTTCGCACTCTATCTAGATTTTCATCTGGGTCTATTACATTTTATTGAGGTTATACATTTGAAAATGGCACTATTGCGTTCCGCTACGCCCCTATGCACTATCATGCGTCGATTATTATTGGTAAGTAGTTGCGCTGCCATGCCAACTTACGCCTTAGATATTGCACAAATTGACCAATTAACCCTGCAATGGCTCAATATAGAGCAACAACATGCCCAACTTAAGAAAAACTGGCATCGCCAAAAGCCGTTATTAATTCAGCAGCTCGCCTTATTAACGACAGAAAAAAAGCAATTAATGACCTTGATCACGGATGATGATAACAATACTAAAAATGTCGATATAAAACGTAAAACGCTACTCAAAGAGCAAAGTCAACTTGAACAACAGCAAACGAAATTAACCCAGCAACTCGCGTTGCTAACTAGTCAACTGACCTTTATTAATCATTTATTACCGCCACCATTAAAGAAAATCTGGCAAAAAGAACATCAAGTTTTAGGAGCAGACCCAGAGCTTTCTTTACAGTTGCAAGTCGCCTTAGCAAAAATGGCTAGCTTAGCCGAGTTTGAACAGCGTATTACGCTGCACGAAATGCCATTAACATCCCCCCAAGGCGTTGTAATTCTGGTAAAACAATTGTATCTAGGTACGGGTATCGCTTGGTTCACCAGTGCTGACGGCCAATATTGTGGTTGGGGGCAAGCAGATGAAAAAGGCTGGAGTTGGCATTTTGATCCCCAAGAAAGTGCCAAGCCCATAATGCAAGCAATTGCAATTTTCGAGAAAAAAAGACAGGCAGATTTTGTCGAGTTACCCATCAAAATATCAAACCGAGCCATTGCAGTTACGGTTAAAAACAGCATGGGTGAATCATAATGGTTAACAAAATATATTTATGGCTAGTAATAACGTTATTAAGTCTTTTATTTACCGCCATAGCGCAAGCAGAAAACACCCAATCGACAAGCAAGATTGAAGCACAGTTAGTAAAAAATATTACTCAAGCACAACAATCACTGTCATCGGTTGAAAACAAGATACTCAACGAACGAAGCAATATCGCCAAACAGCTGGCTAAGCTAGAACGGGAGGTGCTCAAACTTCGTGAAAACACCTCGGTAGCTAGGCGTTTGGCTGATGAAAAAACCCTCAGTTTCACCAAACTTGAACAAAGATTATCAACATGGCAACAACAACAAGTATTTCAACAAAATCTGTTACATCGATTTTTACAGCATCAGCAAAACAACGGAAAATTACCCGCTGCTTCCAATATCTCTGAGCAATTTATTCGCGTATTAGCGAAGAGCAAGCAACTCAACCAAGGTTTTACTCCACAGTGGCAAGAAGGCAATGTAGTAATGCCCAATGGCGAAATTAGCCAAAAGCCGATATTAGTCATAGGACCTGTGACTTGGTATTGGGACGAAATGAGTAAGCAAGCCGGCTTTGCCAGCCTTAGAGAGCAAAATCTCTGGCAACATAATGGTTTTTTACCCAACAGTAACAGCATAGAAAATTTACGTAGTGCTGCTGTGGGAACTATCGTTTTTGATCCGACCCTACGCCGGGCATTAGCGCGTTCTCAGCACCAAGAAAGTATCGTTGAACATGTGATTAAAGGTGGTTTATGGGTGATCCCTATCCTACTGTTTGGTTTGTTTTCACTGATTATTGCCCTTATTAAAGTCGTGCAATTTTGGCGTTTACCTCGATTTGTTCAGCTAACCCAATCAATGCTGAATAATATATTACGCACACAGGTAGAGCCATCGGTTGGCATGGCTAAAATTCGAGGCATGCAAAATAACTTGCTGGAAATCGTCAGGAGATCAACTAGCCCGACACAGCGTGATGATGATTTATTCATAGAGCTGCAAGATAACAAGCGCAGCTTAGAGCGTCGATTAAGTGCAATCGCTATTACGGCTGCCGTTGCGCCATTATTAGGTTTATTGGGTACCGTTAGTGGCATGATAGAAACCTTTAGAATGATGACGTTGTTTGGCTCGGGTGATGCCGAGGTGGTATCAGGAGGAATATCGCAAGCGTTAGTCACCACAGAGTTAGGGTTAGTGGTGGCCATCCCTGCACTCATTCTAAACGCAGTGCTATCTCGTAAAGCCAAAGCTTATTACAACGAATTGGAAAATTTTGCCCTTTTACTCAGTAATGCCAAGGAACAATCTAATAGGCTCGATGATATTAGCGATGTATCAGCAAATAAACCTGAGCCAATACAAGGAATCGCGTCATGATTGAACAAATAACCAATAGCGTTATTTGCTGGGCGATATTATTACTCGCCTTAGTATGTTATCAACAAATATGGTGTCAATATTTTACCCGCTTTGACGCTATACCAACGCAAAATAATGATTCAATGAATCATGCCAGCATCAGCAATAATTTTGCTTTTACTGGCATACTCATTGGTGCATTACCTTTATTAGGATTATTTGGCACTATAGTGGGTTTACTCGAATGCTTTGCCGGCATCGCGAGTTCAGGAGCCAGTAGTGAATTAATGAGTTCTGGTATAGGAAAGGCCTTATTAACCACCCAATTAGGTTTAATATGCGCTATTCCTGGTTGGCTGCTGCACTCTTGGGTGTATTCAAGTTTAAAACATCATAATAGCCAGGCAATGAATACTCGTCCTGCTTTTGGGGAGCATTAGCTTATGCCCGCCCGATTACAACGTCGCCTTGAACAAGAACAAGCGACAACTATTGATATGTCTCCCTTACTAGATGTCGTCTTTATTTTATTGATATTTTTTATTGTCACCACTGTTTTTGTGAAAGAAACCGGGGTCGAAGTTGATAAACCTCAATCATTAACCGCACAGCAATTAGAACAAACGGTGATATTGCTAGCCATCACTGATAGTGGTGAAATTTTTTATAACGGCAGTAATATTGGCATTGCTGGTATTCGTGGCACCGTCGAGCAATTACAGCGTAGCCAGCCTCGACCTGTCGTTATTCAAGCGGATAAAAATGTACCGACGCAATTATTACTTGAAGTGATTGATGAAGCCAAACTTGCGGGCACACTTACCGTAAATTTGGCAGCACTTAACCCATAAAGGAGCACTTGTGAAGGCTAAATTGATCACTCCGTTACAAAGGAACTTACTGGCGAGTATCGCCAGTATAGTAATACTGAGCAGCGCATTATTGTTATTTTGGCTTGGACATAATATCAAACAACAACCGCCGGAAAAAATTATTATACGGGAAGTTGCCTTAGTAACTCCTCCGCCGCCACCGCCGCCTCCTCCGGTACAACAAGCGATGGTCGAAACCCCGATCACCATACAAATTCAAGGCTCAGGCGCCAGTATGCAAATATTGACGGTGGAGCAAAACATCACCCTCACTAAACCTGATATTCCACCTATGGTGGTAAGTCAAACAAAATGGCAGCAGTTAGAGATAGATTGGGATGCCTTTGCGTTAGATCAATTAGACGATTTACCCACTTTATTAACACCACTGAAAATTGATTTCCCTAAAAGTCTCAGTCGACAGGGAGTTAAACGAGTTTTGGTTAAATTGGAGGTAATGATTGATGAACAAGGACAGCTAACCTTAATTAATATTGTCAATAACCCTTACCAAGAATTACAAGGTGAAATTCAGCGCTTAATACGAAGCAGCCGATTTAGTGCACCCAAAAAAAATAACCAACCCGTTAGAGCCCGCTTTGTGTGGCCTATCGAAATAAAATCATAAAAGAGCGTAATAATGTCTAGAAGTTATACCTGGCTAATCCAGCCGTTAATACTAATTACTATTTTGTTTAGCTTGGCATTCAAGTGTCATGGACAACTACACATCAAATTGGCAGAGCCGACGTGGGAGTTTATCCTGAATAACCAACCATTGGCGCAACAAGCAGCACAAATAGCACCTTCGGAACGAATTTTTTCCAAAAGAATTCAACCGTTACTTGCCGCACACAATTACCAAGCCGTGATGATTGAATTTTCTAAGCGCGAGCTAAAAGATGACAGCGCCGCCTTGTGTCAATTGCGGGGTCAAGTACAACTGCTATTAAAGCAATATGACCAAGCCGAGCAAAGTTTACAGCAAGCCCTGACTCTTGTACCCAATTTAGCGCTAGCTCATCGTAGTATCAGCATGGTTTACATGGTAAATAAATCATATAAAAAAGCACAAACCCACCTAAAACGTACCATTGAATTAGGCGTTGCTGATGCGCAAATATATGGACAATTAGCTTATATTAACCTGCAGTTATCGCAAGGCGCCAGTGCGGTGGCTGGGTATCAATACGCCTTATTTCTTGAGCCTGAGAACCTGCAATGGCGCCAAGGTTTATTATACGCACTCCTTAATAGTCAAGCTTATGATCAAGCGCAAGCGCTATTAGAAGAAATGCTGCCTGACAATATGAACAGTCAGGAATTATGGCTACAAAGAGGACAGTTAGCCTTAAAACAAAATCGCTTAACGCAAGCCATCAGCAGTTTAGAAATGGCCTTGTTACTGGGTGAAGATGATGTTGAAAACCTTACCACTACCGTACAGTTACATATTAAGGCAGGTAGTCCCAAAAGAGCAATACAAATACTGGTAGAAAATATGCCAATATTCTTGGCAAAAAAATCAAATAAAAGCATTGTCGCCGTGGAACAAATCAGTGCTTGGTTAGTGTATCAACAAGACTGGCAGCAATTAAAATTCCTACTGAACGCTGTGGACAAAAACATTTCAACTTTGGCCACCACAACGCAAGCAAAATTTGATGTTTACCATGCCCAATTAGACATTGCTAAACACAATAATCAGAGAGCCTTAGTTCGACTTAGACAAGCTTTGAGTAAAGATCCCAGTCATGGCGAAGCCTTATTAACCTTGGCATCCCTACTATGGCAACACACACGAGACGAAAGTGCGTTAATTTATTATGTGCGAGCACAAGCCCTATATGGCTTTAAAGAGCGTGCATTACTTGGCCAAGCACAATTAGAAATCGACCGTAAGCAATACTCACAAGCCTTAGCTTTACTGCGCCAAGTTATTCAGTTTAACCCTAATCGTAATGATGTATTAGCGAACATACAGTCATTAGAAAATATAGTACGTAATCAAAGTTAACGAGCACTTTAAGAATGATAAAAAAGTTTTTAACCACTAGCCACCGTTGGCTAGGATTTCCTGTCGGTATATTATTTATTATTACCTTTGGTACGGGATTGATCACCGCCATTGATGAACTTTCAGTGCGTGTTGAGCAAGCACTGTTAAATCATGATAACCCATTTCAACATACGAGTATTCGCGATAATGGCGCTGTTCTTAGCAAAATCACTACCGCTAAAAAACGGATATCTCGCATTATCATGCCAACCGAGGCAACGCCCTACTATCAATTAGCAAATCGTAATGAAAGTTGGCTCTATCAACTTGGCCAACCTAAAGTAGCCATTCATCAAATTAACCAAGGCAATGTTTTTTTTAAAACAGTATTACAATTACATCGAAACTTTTTATTGGGAAAAACTGGCGCATTTGGAGTACGCGGCAATCAGTTAGTCGCTTGGGTGGGGTTAATCGCTTTAATGATAAGCTTAATTGGCTTATGGATATGGTGGCCCAAACGTCGACTATTTTCTGTGCGTGATACCCTGCCCCGCGGGAAGAAACGAAAAAATTTATATGGCAATCACACGAGTACCGGTGTTATTTGTCTTATTGCGATACTCACCCTAGCACTAACAGGCGCAGGTATTACCTATAGAAATTATGCTAAAGCACTATTAGGGGTGACACCTCAGGTAAATAACGCAAAAATGAAAGGTGTATCAAAAACCATTGATAGCAATTGGAGCGCTTGGTTACACGCAGCTTATAGTCAAATGCCTGCTGGCTCAACACTCATACAAATAAGCTATCCACGTGCGCCAGGTAAAAATGGAAAAATTGTGACGAGCAACAAGTTAGCCCAAACGAAAAAATCGCTAAGCAGAGCCGAAAACAAAGTCAATCCTGACACCACGGTGCAGCGAATTAATCATAATAATAAACAGTCTAAAAATAAAAGTCAGAGCAACTCCACAAAAATCTTAACCTTTAAATTTAATACGCCCAATAATTGGTTTGGTTTGGCACAAAGTCATGTCCGCATTGATATCAATAACTCTCAGTTAATCAGTACGACATTATTCAGTCAATTGCCTATGGGTGAGAAAATTTATTCCTTAATCAAACCATTACATACTGGCCATGGATTACCTGTTGGTTATGTCATCGTGCAATTAATTTTTTCTTTATTAGGCACTGTCATGGTTTGCTCTGGCGTAATTATGTTTATTAATAAAAAACGCAAGAAAAACTTAAGGCATATGTTCACGTTTAAACTTTACTCGACACTAAGATAGTCGTTATTAAATAATTATTACCACAAAACTACCCAAGGATTAATATGAAAACTCTAATTTTAACATGCACATTACTTATCAGTGGTGCGGCTCAGGCACACTTTTTATGGTTAGAAAAAGCGGAAACGAATACCGTCAATTTATATTTTGGCGAATGGCAAGAAAACCGTATTGAAAATAATGAAAAATTAAAAAAATTCTCTGCAGCAAAAATATTTGACGCGACAGCAGAAAATAAAACGCCATTGACACTGCATAAAACTTTTTTTAGTGCTCCTATCACGACTAATAATGATGTCTATATGACATTGGCAAGTTTACCAGCCAAGTTAAACAGAGCAAAAGAGTTCTATCACACCGCTTACTATGCCAAGGTAGGACGCAAAGAAACCTCGGCGACATTAGCCTTTGAGCTAGTACCGACAGTAGATAATAATAATACGTTTACCCTATTGTTTAACGGTAAGCCGTTAGCAAAAAACGACATTGTTCTTTATGGACCTCCTAAATGGCAAAAAAACTATCGAAGTAACGACCAAGGACAAATTACCATTGAAACACCTTGGACTGGTCAATATATAATTAAAACCAGCCATAAAGTCGTCAATAAATCAGGCGTTGCTAGCTTGGAAAAACCGAGTCATCGTTTTGTTTTTACCAATACCTTTTATGTCGGTGATAAAGCAAAACAGCTTGATCTTGCCAGCGCTTTATAAAGGAAATTACAGCTTAAAGAGAATTTATTTAACGCTGAATAAAAATAGTTAATTTTTATTAGGTCTATTTTCACAAGCGATTAAAACAAGAAAAGGCTGCACATTGTGCAGCCTTTTCTTGTGTTGGGGGGAAATCAACATTTGAACTCATCGTAAAAATTGCTTTAAATCCTATCTCACTATGTGCCCCATTTTAGAGATAGACCAAGCCACAATTTTATGATGACTATAGGCTCATATTTAATGTTCACTGTCCAAATAACAACGCCAGCTTTGAGTTTGGTGTGGATAATGTCTTTAACTACTTTGCTGAAGCAGGTACCGGTATTGCTGAAAAGAGGATGCCGTTGTTGAGAAAGGATGAGGCGGTTTAGGCTTTAATATAGTGAAGACAAAGCCGCAATATTGCGAGTTGAAACTTTTAAGGGGTCTGGCGCAGTATTACGACCAATAGAAGGCAGTATAACTAAAGTCACTAATTTATCAATTTGCTATCTGTATTTATCAATGATCATGTCGTAAGTTCCATCTTTGATCATCAAGGGGTAGAAGTGATCAAATTTCTTAAGCAGCCACTGCAAATTTTTCTTATTGCTACACCCAATGTAACTTGGGGTATTCTGGACATCATATATCATTTTTAAGGCTTTTAGCTTTTTCATCTTTTTCAGATGATGCCAAACGACATGTTTGTCTTCAATGAGAATGTCGAAACGGTTTTTAGCAAGTATTTTCTTGATGTTTTGAGCACTGGTGATCGTATATTCAATATTGGAGATAACGTTGTCTTTAACTAATTTATCAATAACATCGCCATTATTATAATCCTGTACCATGCCTATTCGATAATTAGCCAGTTCTTTTAAATTATTTATCGTGATTGAACTATCGCTTAAAACAAACAAAGACCTATTCTCGTGAATAATAGGGTGAGTTGGATAGTGGGTAAAAACTTCTCGATTCTTTGTTCGTAATAGTGGCATGACGCAGTCGACTTCTCCTGTTTTCAAGTTATTTATTGCACGCGACCATGGATAGACAGTAATTTGATAGGGGATATTCATTCTCTTGAATACTTCTTCGATAAGGTTAATTGCTATTCCAGTTGGGGCTCTCTCGTTACCAAAGACATAAGGTGTAGCCTTGAGCGTTGCCAGTTTTATTTTTTCGTCAGCCAAAGAAATAACAGGCGAGAATAACCAAAAAATAGTGATTAATGTTATATGCTTTAAAAAAAATAAGCAGCGAAAGATGATTTTGTATTGTGTGATTTTCATAATAGTCCTATATCAATAAGTGTAGGACATCGTAAGATGATTTTGTATTATTTTTATTCATAATAATAGCTGCTCTTGAAGTTTTATTGATACTGTCTGTAAGGGATATGAAGGGCTGATGTTTGTTCTTTTTTCGACCACGCTAACTATTGATTATATCGAATAGGATGTTTATATTAATTCGACTCCCTTTTGAAAATAAAATAGAAACTAACTATTATTGAAATAAGGTCATTATGAACACTATCTTGTCTCACTTAACACAGAAGTTGGTGCTTTTAGCCGCCTACTGCATTTTCGCTTTTTCATTGACCGTTAGCGCGGTTAATGCCAGTGATTATCAGTCTCTAACGCAACTCTTCAAACAATGGCGAGAGTTTGAACAACCGCCGTTATTTAACAATGCCCCTGATTATCGAACTAAAACATTTGATAGTCGCTTTCAAAAATTTGAGTTGATTAGACAAAAGCTATTACAAATTGAGACGACTAATTGGTCTATCGATAATAAAGTCGATTGGCATATTTTGTGGGCGGAGTTAAATGGTTATGAGTTTAATTACAAACTGCTCAAACCTTGGCAACGAGACCCTGCTTTCTATAAATCGGTCTGGAATTATCGCAGTGATGTGCCAGCACACGAAGGACCGACTCATCATGGCGTGACAGAATTATGGACTTATCAATTTCCATTAAGTGAAGTTGAGCAACAAAGACTGATTGGCGACTTGAGTAAAATCGAACCTCTCAATCAACAAGCTAAAATCAACTTAACGGGCAACGCCGCAGAACTTTGGAAAGCGGGTATTAGAGACATATATCAACAAACAAACGCGCTTGTAGATCTTCAAAAGAAAATAAACAAAACGGCTAATTCAGAGTTATTAAACGTTATCAAAATCGCCATCAAGTCGACCCGTGATTTTACTGATTGGCTTGAAATTCAAGCCGAACTTAAGAACGGGCCATCGGGTATCGGCCAAGCACAATATACTTGGTATATGAATAACGTTCACCTTGTTCCACTTAGCTGGCAAGATGAAGTGAGATTGTTAAAAAGGGAACTAGATCGTTCGTGGTCTAGTTTGAAACTAGAAGAGCATCGCAATCGTAAACTACCGCAATTAATCGCAGCGGCTAACCAAGCAGAATACGATGAACTTAAAGAACGCTCAGCTAATAATTTCCTTAAGTTTTTAGATAAACAAGAGATTGTTACCGTCGCCGACTATTTTGAAAATGCACTAAAAGGACATTTGGGGCCATTTGTGGCCGCCGACAAACGTAATTTCTTTCTGATAGGGTCGCATTTTGATCCAACCCCCTTGTATTCTCATTTCTATCATTGGTTTGAATTAGCTAGAATGGACAATAATCCTCACGCTAGCCCGATTCGGCGAGAAGCATTACTTTATAATATATTCGACAGTCGCAATGAAGGCACTGCGACGGCTGTAGAAGAAATGTTTATGCATGCAGGGTTATATGATGACAATCCAAGAGTTCGAGAAATCGTATGGATTATGATTGCTCAGCGTGCGGCTAGAGGTCTCGGTTCGCTGTACGCACATGCCAATCAGATGACCATGGCACAAGCGGGCCAAATCCATGCCGATAAAACCCCTCGCGGTTGGATGAAAGTGGAACCGGAACTGTTGATTTTTGAGCAACATCTTTATATGAGGCAGCCAGGTTATGGCAGTAGTTATGTGACTGGAAAATATTTATTGGAACGAACCATGGCTGATTATGCAATTTTATTGGAATCACAAGGAAAGGACTTTCGTATTAAAGATTTTTTTGACCAGCTTAATTCAATTGGTAGTATTCCAATTGCACTTGGTCGTTGGCAAATGACAGGGTTAGATGATGAAATAAAATCGATTCGAGAAAATTATCAACCACTCGACTCGCTCAAATAAGTCTTTAGGTCGTTTGGGATTTTAATGGCTAATGAAACTATAAAAACTAGGTAGATCAGTATAGATTCTTGGATAATGTGCCAGATTAAGATTTAGTGTCTGGCACATACGCCACCAATATAGTCCTTCAATCCTGATATTAGTCTATATTGACAACTCAGGTATGTATCTGTTTTATACGAATATTGCCACCACCGAATTTTATAAACTTGCATACGCGAGAAGAATAAGTAATTTAAAATTTTAGCTGTTATTCACTGTTTAATTAATGATAATGAACCAAAACGCCTTGGTAAATATTCATGTACGGCGTGATGCGCGTATTGCAAACTAAATTAGAATGGGCTTAATGAGTAAAATATTAATAGTTGAAGACGATGATCATATCCGCGAGATGGTACTTTATATTCTACAAAAAGAGGAATACACAGTAACAGGTGTTGCCAGTGCAGAAGCTGCGTTGTCATATTGTAAACAAGAAAAACCCGATTTAATCCTCCTTGATATTGAATTACCTGGGATCAATGGTTATCAATTTTGTGAACATTTACAACGAAATCACGCTAATGAGATGCCGTTGATTATTATGTTAACCGATCAAATAGATGTCAGCGATATAGAAAAGGGTCTGGCAAGTTTTGCTGATGACTATATTGCTAAACCCTTTAATCCTCGCCTTCTTGTCGCTAGGATAAAAGCGAATTTGAGGCGTCTGTCTGGATTACCTGAACCGTTAATCACTGAACGACTTTCATACTGTGGCGTTACTATTGATGTACCCACTCGGCACGTTACTTTAAATGGTGAACATATACACCTTCAGAAAATGGAATTTGATATTCTGTATTTATTAATGTCATCACCCAATCGTGTATTTTCTCGAGATGGTATTATCTCCCACAGTAAAGGAGATAATTACTATATTGCAGATCGCGCTATTGATAACCAAATCTATAAGCTACGGAAAAAACTCGGTGAGGCCGGAAAATACTTAGAGACAGTATCAGGGATCGGTTACCGCTTCTCTGCTTCGGTTACTTAGTAGGGTTAGTTCTTCGCTTACTTAACCGAACTTTCTCCAACAAATACAGCTTGAATCGAAGCATGCAATCTTATCTCGGTTTGTGCTCCGAAACCAATTAGACCATTAATTAGGGATCAGTACTTTTGTGAAATAAGTATATGATATTTAAGTGGGTACTATTAACCGTGAATCACATCCCCTATTGCTATAGCACTGCGCTAGTTTTATATTATCTATTGTTCCTCAATTTATTACTAAGGGTACTGTTTTGGGTAAAATTAGATTCATTGTGTTCATTGGACTACTCTTTTCGTTTTTTTATTTTAATGTTCAGGCAGTGGCTGCAGAAAACCTCGAGCGCAGAAACCCTTATAACCTAAGTAACTTTGTTGAGAGCGAACATTTCGTCGTCTATTGGGGAGAAGGCATTGAACAATTTTCGGCAGTAGAGCTTCTCGATACCCTTGAACACGCATGGGTCAGATTAATTATTGATTTAAGATTTGAACGGCCTATTACTACTCAGGAATTTAAACTTAATATTTACATTTCAGGGACTGGTCAAGTGCCCTACAATGATAAGCAAGGTGGCTTCGCGATTTTAGATAATCAATTACATGAAGCATTTATTCTCAACAAAAATGTACTCAACAGACCCGATCTTTTTCTTGGTGCGACCCATGAGTTTTTTCATACGATCCAATCCAGTTATGGTTTAATTCGATCGGACGCAATGGTTGGCGTAGGATGGTTGGGAGAAGCGCTTTCTAATTGGTCGGTACCTGCCACTTGGTTAGAAATCGAAACAACCGCTCAAAATTCCTTGGCTCAATATGCTTTTTATCCTCAATATAGTTTGGACCATATCAACCCAAGCCAAGCCGGTGATGAATATTATCTGCTATCAGGTCATCAATACGGTACTTACATTTTTTTCGAATATTTAGTAAAGGTGACTAACGATCCGGATTTTGTGCTGAATTTTTTACAGTACTTGAAACCTATAGTTGCGCAAAGTAATAACGAAAATGCACTTGATCAATTAATGCTATTCGTAGACCTCAACTATGGACTCTCATTAAAATCGCTATTCGCCTTTTTTATTGCCAAAAATGCAGAATGGGATTACCCCGATAAAGATATTTATACTGAAGTACTTGCAATACAACGGCAAAGTTTTAAGGATGAACATATCGCTCAAACGGTCGAAGTCATAGATAACCAATGGCATGAAGCGCCACAAAAAACTTTACCACGTCGTTGGGCGGCCAACTATATTAAGCTTAACCAAATAACCAATGGCTCATTGGAGATTGGATTCGAGGGCAATCACCTCGGTGATGAAGGAAGCGCAGCAGAGTGGCGGGTTAATGTTGTTATCAGCCGGGATGGCAATAACGAGTATATTGAGTTACCGCTTCAGGACGGAAAAATAGGAAGTTATAAGATCCCCTCCTCAAATGCTAGCGCTGTTTGGCTGGCAATCGCCATTACCAGTGAAACAAAATCACTCAAGCAACGATTCGCCTATCGCTATCAGTTTTCCCATACGGGTCAAACACAAGCGTCACCAACAACTCAAGTTATCTATGAATCAGAAAAAATCACCAACAAAGAGGAAGTGAATTCTGATGGTGGTTCGATGTCATTTTTACTTATATTTATTTTTCTCTGTTTATTTAGAACAAAATAACAAGGTCTAGTGAGGTTAGTTCGTTGCTGTATTAGCAAGCGCTTTTGTCAGTATTATTAGAGGGTAAACCCATTAATTTATGGTACTGATCGTTTTACGTAATACCGATAAGAAGGAATATTAATAAACACTCACTTTGACTGAACGCTGCACGATTCATTTTAGCCAAATAGAATAGGCTTTCTTATTTTATTTGCATCCTGTTTATGTTCATAAGTTTATATTTCGCACCTCATCAGCTATTCATCAGCTATTCATCAGCTAACCTCTATAGTCATTTCAAACGGAATAGGCATAATAAACGCATCAATCACATAAGGATCTTAAAAATGTTACGTTATTCTTGGAAACTTAGGTTTCGTCTTAGCCAACAACTAATGCTACTGCTCGCTATATTGCTGACATCCAAAGTGATGGCAAATGAAACCTTAATATTTGGTCACGAAGAGAAAATTTTTTCCAAAGTATTAAATGAAGAACGAACCCTGTTGATCAATTTGCCCGCTGGTTATGATGCTTCAACCAATCGCCAATACCCAGTGTTGTATACACTCGATGGTAATACGCATTTCAAGCGCGTGGTTGGCACAGTTGAGTGGTTAAGTCGCTCCTCCAGGTTAATCGAACCTCACATCATTGTCGCAATAACCAATACCAATCGCTTTCGCGATTTGTCGACATCCGTTCCCAAGGACAGCCCAGCAGATCGCAACGCTGGTGGCGCCAACAATTTCATCCGATTTTTAGCTGATGAGCTAATCCCGCATATCAATAAAAAATACCGTACAACTGATTTCAAAACTTTGGCCGGCCATTCTTTTGGCGGGTTATTTACCTTGCACACGATGCTGACCAAGGGCGAATTGTTTCAAGCTTATATTGCCATGAGCCCTTTTGTCAGGTTTGATGATATGGAATTAGTTAAACGGGCAGCCAAACAGTTAAAAGCGAATCAATCTCTAACAGCAACGTTGTTTATGACCCTGGGTTACGAGCCCAATTTACAGCAAGGTTATGATGACTTAGTTAATATTCTCAACAAACATGCTCCCAAAAGCCTGCAATGGCAAAGTCATATTTATGAACTTGAAAATCATATGTCTACTCCCAGCAAAACGTTGCACAATGCTTTGTTAGCCATCAGTCTGAACACTGGGTATATGTTACATCCAAAGCTGATCGCCCAAGGTTTTGACACGGTAAAACAGCATTACCTAGGGTTGTCCAAGAAGTTAGGTCGCATGGTTTCCCCCCCTGAAGGCACAGTTAATTCCATGGGATATGGATTATTGAGTCAGGAAAAAATTGAGGAAGCTATTGAAGTTTTCACCTACAACAATAACAAACATCCAGAATCGACTAATACTTATGACAGCTTGGCCGATGCTATGGAAGCGAAAGGCCAATTTGCTGAAGCAAAAGTTTTATTGGTAAAAGCAGTACAACTAGCGACAGAACAAAAACACCAAGGGCTCGCGCAATTGCAAAACCATTTAAAAGCGGTTGAAGAAAAATTAGTGACTTTATAACTAGATGGATAAATTGCCCGGCCCACATTTTTTATCAGGAGCCGAGCCATGTATACGAGGTCTTATTTTCATAACTACGCTCCTTTGTATTAAAGATAGCGTTGCATTCACCAATTGAACTCACGCAGCAAAGCGGTTATTTAAACTTTAAACAAAAATGGCAGATAATACGACACAAGGGACATTAGGATAATTGTCTTTAAGGGCTTTATTTCCACTTGCCATACATTACTTTTTAAAGGCAAAATGTTAATTAGGAATATATTTTGTATGCCCAACAAAATATATTTCCTAACATTAGTCTCGATGGCGAAAGAGCGAGTTCTGGCTATTTGAGTTTTACCATTAAGGTATTTGAAATACTGTCACTCTTGAATGTTTCAGTGACCTGATTGTCTATTATTGATCGCTATTTTTTATGGCCGTCGATTTTACCAATTCATTTCACTAGGTTGCCACTCTATATATGGTCGATGTATGTTTTTTGTTATTTCTTGCAACTTTCCAGTAGCTTTAAGTTCACGCAATGCACCTGAAATAATTTCATCAATTTCTTTATTTTTCTTTCCTTTGGGAATAACAATTGAGGAGTCCCATTGAAAATATAATTCCCGTCGGATATTTTTTATTTTATTTTTACGAATAAAATTATCAACAGCTTCTTGTTCCATTATATATCCATCAATTCTTCCCTTTGATAGCATTTTAATTCCACCTGAAATTGTTGATTTTTCTAGCACAATGAAAGGAAAGAAGTGAGTATGTCCCCTCATCGTAGCAATTACGTACTTATTTAGATTTTTTCTGTCTAATTTTTTATTAGAAGTATTTGTATACAATACAAAGGCAACTTCGGTAATTTTTTCTGAGGCATACGTATAAGGAAGAGTCTCTTCAGAAATGTGTGGTAATTTGATGAGGGGGACATGGAAATCGGCTATTCCATTGACGACGTTATTAAGTGACCGCGAAAATGGGTAGAGCTTAATAGTAATCTCCCCTTTTTTATATATCTCATCGATAGCTTTAACTAGTTCTACGAACCCACCTTTCGGTTGCGCATCTTCACCTATTTCCGAATGAATAGGCAAAATTGCAAGACTAGCCTTTAAATCTTGGGCATGTGCTTTGTTTAACATTATCGAAATAATAATGAAGAGGATTAACTTACCATTATTTAGGAAATCTATTATGTTACACATCTTGGCTATCTGCATTTAAAACCCTAGAGATGTTTTCTTCAAAAAGGAGTCCGCTCTTAGAATATAGTATATTCAATTAAGTTTAGTGAATTTAAGTTCAAATGATGAATGGAACACTCTCATTAATTTAAAGTATCGCTGCGATGAAAAGAAGACCACGTATAAATTTACTGATCAGTAAAGAACGCATGGCTTAAGTGAGTTATTAGAAAATATATGGCAAAAGATAAAAAATAACGTCAGCGACGCGCAGCACGTGATCATTACAGATACAAAAAAGGCGAACCATTGCTGATTCGCCTTTTTATTTACTCAGTCAATCATAGAATCCCCGATAATAACCGAGTGCGTTGCGCCATATGTAATCTTGCTGGATAAATTAACGACAACGGCAACTGTTGCGCTTGCCAATCGGGTAAGACTGGCACTAACCTCTTTTGCTTAACTAATTCATTCGCGGTTATTTCAACTAATACTCCTATACCAAAACCATGCTCTAATAATGGTCGAAAACTAGCAATGTTATTGGCTTGCTGCTGACTATTTGGTGTTACTTGCACTAACTCTCCTCCTTTATGCTGTAAAGTCAGGTTAGTTAAGAGCTGTGTACTCGAAAGAGTCACCCATGGAAACTCAGGCAATTGCTCAGGTCGCGTTGTAACTTGCTCAGAAAAGGGCTGGCGTACAGCTTAAGTTGGGTGGCTGTTAGTGGCAATGATACTAAGTTAGAATCAGGTAAACCTCCCGACCGAATTTAAGTGGGTGTCTTCTATTTAGCACCTCTTTACTGATGGTTATTTAACCATAAAAAGAGCTGTAATTTAATCCCTAAAACTTGGGTGCCCCAATGTTTTACTATTTAATTAGCTGTTTAAAAGTTATCATTATAACTTCATTGAATCAAGGTCATAGCTTTAATGTAAGCGCTAAATTTTGAAAATTTAGTAGCAACTATTATTAGTAAGTAACCTTGCTATTTAAACCATCGAAACATAATGTAAATTGCGCTGTTAGCGTAGGAAATAATATTGTTATAACAATAATTTTATAAGGAAATTCATTGAAAAATACATATTGGATGTTAATCATTGCTGTAACATTTGTTGTCGGGTTTTACTTAGGACAACAAAAATCAAGTATTGGCTCTTTAGTGACTAACGCTAAAGACAATACGGTAACAAGTCAGCTAGAGACACAAAATAATAAGACTAAAGAGTTAACGAGTAATAGGTCAATAAACTCTCAAGCGCATAATGAAGACGGCTCTAGTAGTACAACCGAGATATTTGAGCAAATAGATCAACTTTTACAAAGTTTAGAAGCTAAGCCAGAAGATAAAAAGTTGATGATAGAGCTATATAGCCTTGTAAATAAATTGTCACTAATAGAACTAGATTCTTTAATATTGACATTGAACGATAAAAATAAAACACAGCGAAATATGCTCGCGCAACTAATCGTTGGGCAGCTAATCGAACTTGCTCCTAGAAGAGTGTTATCTTTTGCGCGACAATTTAACCCAATGCCAGAGAATGATTATTATCTGGCAATGATAAAATCGGCTATCACTAAAAAAGATCCTGAATATGGTTTTGAATTATTTTTAGAAGGTGTTAACACCGCGAATAGCGAGACTAAATTTTCAGCCAACTCAGCATTAATCAGTGAGCTTGCTAAGCATGATTTAAACCGTTTAATGGATTCACTGCTGCAATATAAAAATCAAGGTGTAGATATAAGCAGTAGCCTTGTGGGGCTTTCCATGGGCTTAAAATCCAGTGATGAATTAAGTAATATATTTGATCAACTAAAAAAATTCGATGATTCTAAGCTATTTGATTTCGCCATGCTTCAGTGGATTGAAATATCAGCCGATGATCTTTTTGATAAATTAGATGATATTGATGATGCTAATCAGCGCAAAGTACTTACCGAAAAAGCCCAGCGTTATTGGTTAATGAAAGATCCAGAAAGTGCAGCAGAGGCCCTACTGATGCAAGGAGAAAATAAAAAAGAAATACTCGCTGATATTATACAACGCTGGCCTAATGACCAAGCAGAGAAAGGACTTTTGTGGTTATCACGCCAAGAAGATATAGATATAAATAGCTATAAAATAGAGCTATTAGATGACTTAATCTATTCAAAACCTGAATTTGTGCAAGCACATTTAGATGACATAGTACTAGATGAAGACAAACAAGCAGCATTTCACCTAAAATTATATAACCAACTAAAAAATCGCAGCACCAACCAAGCAGAGCAGTTTTTAGATGGCCTATCGAATAAAAATGATGTAGTAGCGCTTATTGAAAAAGAATCCGAAACGCCTAAAGAATCGACATCTACAATAAACTATCGAGATGTAATTAAGAAGGCTTTCAATAATTACTACAACTATAAAGAGGCTAAAGCCTTTGCTGTAGCGATTGATAGTGAAGGTGGTTACGCATGGTCATATCGTGTTAACAAAACAAACCAAAGTATGGCAAACCAGTCTGCATTGGAAGGTTGTGAAAAATACCGACTTCGACAAAATATAACTTCTGCTTGTACCATTTACGCTGAAGGTGATGTGCTGTTGTTTGAGTTGTAATGAAAAAGATATACCAACGTCACGTTAAGTGGTAAATAATATTTGTGTGGTCAGAACTGAACACACAAATAACACCAAGGAAGTTAAGCCATTTTATACGGCCAAATAGCGCTAGCCAGATAACTAATTTAAGTATAATCATTCTATGCTTAAATTAGTTAATGGAGCCTACGTAATATTCCCCTTTGAATCTAATAACCCGAATTCAAGTTGTAACTGCACCATTGTTTATAGCGTATTGATTAGTTAGACATTCTGAAAGTTCAGGTAATGTATATGTGCGACCAAATACATTACGTGAGGAGTTTACAGTAAATACCTGCGTTATTTATTGCTCAAAGTCGTCTATGAGAAGCGGCAGTCTTCGCCATCAGCGCTATTACGTCGATAACACTTGAAAGAATTAAAGAATATGTTTTAGCAGCTCCGAGGGATTCCAAAGGGAGGAAGAAAGAGTGGGGGCAGTCTCCCCCTTTCTTATTGGGTGTCGTCGCCTCCGCGACAAATCAATAAAATCGACTCTGACCCCATTCATTTCCTGACCCCATTTATTTACATTCCTGTTATAGATCTCTTGAAGAGTATTTATACGCTGATTTATCATCAGGCCAGCCGCTTAACGGGAAAGGGTATTTATCTGTGTTTACCGTTAAAAAATCATTAATTTGGTAAATGTAGTTATTTAAACTTTGACCAAATAGTTTTAAAGCAGCATTGGGTTTACCTGTTATTAATAACGAGAAAAATTGAAATACTGCAATTAAGGTAACCATAAAACGGGCGAAACCACCGATAAAACCGAAAAGTATCATAAAGAGTCCTCGCATCCATACGCTGGTACTTTTCCAATTTTTTGTTTCTGTAGAATTAATATCTCTCATAATATACCTCTGATTAACTTCATTTTTTTGTTACTCGTTACTTATAAGCAAAAATACAACCAACTATTTAACCTTATGTTTTTTATGAAGTTAAACTTTCTTGGTTTTAATGATTTTGTTAAAACAACTAATTGTCGGTCTATTTGGCTAATTATCGTTTTTTATTAGGTCGTTGATTATTTCGGTTCCTACGGATTTTTTCAGTTCATACGTAAACGTATGGGTACCACCTAGTCTCACTCAATATTCCATGATAACCGCAGAACTTTTTACTCGTTAGAAATGACACAAGATCAACAAGCGTCAAGTCTGCTTGAACAAACGCAGGAATGAATGAAAGTGTTCACGTATTTTCATCATGACGCTACATGGATGCAGCTTATTAGACAATGCAGACGTCACATGGAGTGACTTAATAGAGAATGCAGGATGTATACTGTCCTGATGTGACATCAACGCTGTAGAGAAAAACATACAAAATTTTTCAAATACTAATGTCTTCAGTCTGGCATAAGTTTATTTATTTTTCGATGTTGGCCAAACAAAGGGAGTTGGTTTGGTAGAAGTTTTTTCTGCTACAGCTTTACTCTGGGCGAGTATCCCTCTGATTAATTTCCCCGTTTCTTTATGCTTACTACAAAAAGTTTTTAGGTATAATATTTCAACTCTACTGCGTGCCCAAGGGGTTGTACGCAGAAATTTTAAACTTGATTTAAGACGCGGTTTATTGGTGAAACAACGAATATTAAGTAACTCACCCATCTTCTCCCAGCCAACTTTCTTCTCCAGCTCGATGAGGATCTGTTCAAGTTTCACGCCGTGTAGCGGGTCATTACTTTTATTCATAGTCTACCTAAAATCAAAAAACAGCATTGTAACAAGTTTCCTAAATATTGACAGAGTTATGCGTTTAACTCAGGTAAAACTGCACCAAGCCAGCTTGACGTCGCGGTAGCGACTACACCCAAAGGGGCGTTACACGACAAAAGCCCCTTTGGAATCCCCGTGGTTACTTAGTCGGGGAGCTAGTTCTTAGTGACATGGATTACCGACAATTAACAATGACACGTTATCAACAAGCGTTAAATCTGCTTGAACAAATGCTGAAAGGAATGAAAGTGTTCACGTATGTTCATCATCGATGATGAACAAAGCGATGTAGTGCATGACGGTACAGAACGTACATTATTAGACAATGCAGGAGCATATTGTCCTGATGCACGTTCAGCGCCTTTACTTGAAAAAGCCTCGATAACACTTGAGAGAATTGAAGAATACGTTTGTTAGCAGCTCAGAGGGATTCCGAAGGAAGAAAGAGTGGAGGCAGTCTCCCCCTTTCTTATTGGGTGTCGTCGCTACCGTGACAAATCAATAAAATCGACTCTGCCCCCATTCATTTGACCTACTCGTTTTCGTCTTCAATCCAGTCTATCGCTGAAGCCAATTCAACAAGATCTTTATAAAGTTGTGGTTTTGATAAATTAACTTTAGTTCTTATATTTAACAGCTCTAAAATTTTATTTGCACAATTGCCCTCAACACGGATCTCGTTACTTCTAGCATCCTGATATAAAGACCGAAGTTCTTCTAAAACTTTATCTTCTTTAGTTTGCTCTCTACCTTGACTCCCTCCTAAACTTAAAAAAACAGTCATTCTACTCCTGCTTTTACTGTCAAAAAATGGAGAGAAAATATCCTTAATATAAAAAGATAAATCCGAATGATAAATATCAGTTTCGAAATAAACCTCTCTGATTTTATTAAATTCAATTTTTATTTCTTTAGCTTCAAAAGAAAACCTATCACTAAGGTAATCATCAAGAGTTATGCTTTTATCGCCATCAAACTTTTTAAAATTTAGGCTTATGATCTCTTCATAAAGCTTTTCATCTTTTTCCCTAATACATAGTAAGGTAGTTAACATCAACACATCTAACTTGGCACTTTTATCTAAATTAGAAGTTATGGCTATAACTTTATCTGTGATTTGTATGGCTGCTCTTGTAGATAAATCAAATGAACCTAATACTGCAGTGATATTATCTATTGTCAGCTGATAACCCTCATTTTCAGGCCAAACCAAAATATTTAGTTCATCAAAATGATCTTTAGATAACTTTTCTTTTTGACAATGAACTTCAAGCAAATTTTCAAAATTAGGAGACTTTAAACTAAAACGGCTATCAAAAAATCGAGCTAAGTAGGTTCTGGCATCAAAACCCTCTCCATATATAGCTTTTACTGCATGCTGTAATTGCTCAGTATCTGTAGCAACAACAAAGATTACGCCTTTTATATCAAAAATATGCTTAATAGTTTCTAACATTTCCACTGCATAACTAGGTCGGCAGCGATCTAATTCATCAATGAATATGAATGCAGGGCTATCTTTACCATTATCAAAAACAGATTTAACCCATTGACCAACCGTCACTTTTAAACTTTCAATTGCCTTTGATTTTGCATCATGCTCACTTATTAAATGCCCAACAATTCTAGAAGCTGCTATTCCCATATCAATTGGCTGCCCCTCATCATCTTTAATTAATTCTCCTTGCTCCAATTCATCATCAGACTCCATGATTTTAACTGGATCAATACCTAAATATCGTTTGGTTATGCCTCTAGCAATTGCTGGTGCAGCTGCTTTTAATAATCCAATTAATTTTTTAGGTGGCTTAAAGGCTTCAACTGTCTTTGGCGCTTGATTTTTTAATTGTTCAATCAAAGAAGAAATAACCGTCATCAATGGGTCTTCTGAATAGTCTTCCTTCCAAGCGTCTACATAAACAACAGGGTGTTTAGCTTTTAAATCATGAGCCCATCTTCGCAAGAAATACGATTTACCAGCTCCCCATTCAGAATTGAGATTTAAAACATAGTTTAAATGGCTTGATGTTGATTCATCATATGAAGAGGACTTTAGATATTTTGTTAAAAACTTCGCGTACTTTGCCCGCTCTAACTTATCTTCTGGAAATATTTCAATTACCTTATGAGGTACATCTTTAGTTTTAATCTCTAACTTACTTGTCCAGTTAAAATCTATCTCAACAGTCATTTTAATCCCTCATATATTTATAACTAATTATATTGATTGAATGATTAAAAAAAAGCAACAAAAAAGCGAGCCTAAGCTCGCTTTTTATTATTCTATATCAACTAGTTACTAGTCCATATAACTTTCAATCGGAGGACAACTACAAACCAAATTACGATCCCCATATACATCATCAATACGGTTAACCGTTGGCCAGAATTTGTTCGCCGCCGCTGCTGCTACTGGGAATACTGCTTCTTTAATCGTGTAACCACGATCCCATGTATCAGTAATATCCGCTAAGGTATGAGGAGCATTCTGTAATGGGTTATCGTTTACCGCCCACTCACCTGATTCAACTTTACGTACTTCATCACGAATACAGGTCATAGCTTCAATGAAACGGTCAAGCTCAACTTTAGACTCTGATTCCGTTGGTTCAATCATGAACGTGCCCGCTACTGGGAACGACATAGTTGGCGCATGGAAACCGTAATCGATTAGACGTTTTGCTATATCAACTTCAGTAATACCTGATGTTGCTTTAAGTGGGCGTAAATCGATAATACATTCGTGCGCAACACGGCCATTTTTACCTGTGTATAACAACGGGTAGCTTTGGCTAAGTTTAGTTGCCATGTAGTTAGCGTTAGTGATGGCATATTTACTTGCCTCAGTAACACCTTTTTTACCTAAAAGGGCAACGTAAAGGTAAGAGATACATAAGATACCCGCACTACCGTATGGTGCTGCTGATACTGCGCCGTTACCTTTAGTTTCTTCACCAACGTTGATTAACGCATGGTCTGGTAAGAACGGTGCTAAATGCGCTTTAACGCCGATAGGACCCATACCTGGACCGCCACCACCGTGTGGTATAGCAAATGTTTTGTGCAAGTTAAGGTGTGAAACATCTGCGCCGATATGGCCAGGTGATGTTAAACCTACTTGAGCATTCATGTTCGCGCCATCAAGGTAAACTTGACCGCCGTTGTCATGAACGATGTTACAAATTTCTGCAATCGTTGTTTCATATACACCGTGAGTTGACGGGTACGTGATCATGATACAAGCAAGGTTGTCTGCCATTTCACTTGCTTTAGTACGCAAGTCGTCCATGTCAACGTTACCTTCTTTATCACAAGCAACTACAACAACTTTAAAGCCAACCATTTGCGCTGTCGCAGGGTTAGTACCGTGTGCTGAAGATGGGATTAAACAAATGTTACGATGGCTGTCCCCTCGGCTTTCGTGATACTTATTAATGGCGATTAAACCCGCGTACTCACCTTGAGCACCAGAGTTAGGTTGCATAGACATTTTGTCGTAACCGGTTAACTCAACTAACCAGTCGGCTAATTCATCAATCATTTTCTTGTAACCAAGTGCTTGGTTAACTGGAGCAAATGGATGCATATTAGCAAATTCAGGCCATGATACTGGGATCATCTGCGCGGTTGCATTTAACTTCATGGTACAAGAGCCCAACGAAATCATTGAATGGTTCAATGCTAAATCTTTGTTTTCTAGTTTTTTGATATAACGAAGCATTTCTGTTTCGCTGTGATACGAGTTAAATACTGGGTGAGTCAATATTTCAGATTCACGTATTAATGAAGCAGGAATTGAAGAATGACCACAAGCAACGATTTGGTCGTCAAGGTCACTTACGTCTAAACCGTGGCCTGTACCTAATAAAATATCGAATAAACCAGCAATATCAGCACGAGTGGTTGTTTCATCTAAAGAGATGCTGATTTGATCTGCAACGTCTGTACGGAAGTTAACGTTCGCTGCTAATGCGCGAGCAACGATTTCTTCTTTGTTGTACATACCGTCAGAAAAGTTGAACGTTAAGGTGTCAAAGTAGTTAGCATGAATAGCCGTTAAACCTTTCGTTGCTGTACCTAAACATAAAATATCTGCGAAACGGTGAATACGATTAGCAATGATTTTTAAGCCTTTAGGGCCATGGTAAACCGCGTAAAACGCCGCCATGTTAGCTAATAATACTTGGGCTGTACAAATGTTTGAGTTGGCTTTTTCACGACGTATATGTTGCTCACGTGTTTGCATTGCCATGCGTAGTGCGTTGTTACCGCGTGTATCTCTTGAAACACCGATAATACGACCCGGTAATGAACGTTTGTATTTTTCAGAGGTAGTAAAGAATGCAGCGTGTGGACCGCCATATCCCATTGGTACGCCAAAACGTTGTGTTGAACCAATAACAGCGTCTGCACCTAATTCACCAGGAGACTTCAATAAGACTAAGCTCATGATGTCGGCAGCTACGGCAACGATAGCTTTTTTCTCATGAAGTTTAGCAATTAAATCACTGATATCAGTCACTTCACCGCTTGCGCTAGGATATTGGATAAGGGCGCCGAAAACATCATGATCTGCTGCTTCGTTGGCAGGAGCCACGATAATGTCAAAACCAAACATTTGTGCACGTTGCTTAACAACGTCAATTGTTTGTGGGAAGACATCACTCGATATAAAGAATAAGTTTGATTTTTTGTTTTTAGAAACACGTTTGGCTAATGCCATCGCTTCTGCTGCTGCTGTAGATTCATCTAATAATGAAGCTGAAGCGAGATCAAGACCTGTAAGGTCGATACACATTTGTTGGAAGTTTAATAATGACTCTAAACGACCTTGAGCAATTTCTGGTTGGTAAGGCGTGTAAGCCGTGTACCATCCTGGATTTTCTAGTACGTTACGTAAAATAACGTTTGGCGTTAAAGTTCCGTAATAACCCAAACCAATATAAGTGTCATTTACTATGTTCAAGCTTGCTACTGCTTTTAGGTCAGCCAATGCTTGTACTTCTGTTTTACTTTCTTCAATCGCAGGAAGATCTGATAAACGAATATCGCTAGGTACGATTTCGTTGATAAGTGCGTCAACTGACTCTGCGCCAATGTCGTTCAACATTGCTTGAGTTTGTTCAGCATTTGGGCCAATGTGACGACGAATAAAGTCTTGAGTTTGCTCTAAATAAGCAAGTGATTTTGATTGAGTAGTCATAAAACAGCTTCTCTTAAAATGTATAATTAGTTAACTTGGTTTTTAGTTACATCGTAACTAAAAGAAAGCCCCGAACATTCAGTTAGAGGCTTAATAACAGGTTACCGTAAGTAGTCTGCTTTTAGGCAAAGCCGTCAAGTTATTTATTTTCTGAGCTTAGTGTACTAAGTGATGAAAATTAATAACGCAGTCAATGCCGACTAAAAGTAGAATACGACCGGTAATTAGTCTTCGTCTATCGAGTTTGCATAACCTTCGGCGTCAAGTAATGCGTCTAAATCTGAAGCATCATCTAGCTGAACTTTGAATAACCAACCCGCGCCAAATGCGTCAGAGTTAACTAATTCAGGAGAATCGTCTAAGTCTTCATTAATTTCAATAACTTTACCTGAAACTGGTGCGTAAATGTCTGAAGCCGCTTTTACAGATTCAGCTACTGCAACATCGTCACCTGTGCTGATTTCGTCATCAACGTCTGGTAATTCAACAAATACCATGTCACCTAATAATTCTTGTGCATGTTCAGTAATACCAACAGTAACTACGCCGTTACCTTCTTGACGTACCCATTCGTGTGATGTTGCATATTTTAGTTCTGAAGGAATGTTGCTCATGTTTTATTTTCCTAAGGTTAATTATTATTTATTGAAAACTTGTGTTAATTACTAAGAGTTGATAGCAATTAAATACGATAGCTTAATTATTCTTCGATATTGATCTAGCATAAATACAGTTTATCCTAGATCAATTTTTTAATTCTACATAGTTTGAAAACAATTTTTATTATTAAAAATTGATTAAAAAACTTTTTTACCGTTACGAACAAAGCCAGCTTTGATCACTTTAACGTTTACTAATTTTTTACGCATTTCTACTTCGACTATATCGCCTAAGCTTACACTGCGCGGAACACGTGCCATAGCGATACTATGACCTAAAGTTGGAGAGAAAGTGCCAGACGTTATAATACCTTCACCAAATGGAGTAATTACTTTAAGACCTGAGCGTAATACGCCCTTTTCTTCGAAGACTAAACCAACAAGTTTAGGTTGGTCGCCAGCAGCTTTTTGCGCTGTTAATGCTTCACGGCCAATAAAGTTACGATCTGTCGGTTCCCAGCTAATTGTCCACGCCATGTTAGCGGCTAATGGAGAAACACTTTCGTCCATGTCTAAACCGTAAAGGTTCATGCCCGCTTCTAAACGTAATGTGTCACGTGCGCCAAGACCACAAGGTTGAACGCCAGCATCAAGTAGTTGTTGCCATAAGTCAGCAGCTTGTTCAGCAGGTAACGCAATTTCGTAACCGTTTTCGCCAGTGTAACCTGTTGTTGCGATAAATAAATCGCCAGCTTGTGCTGAAAAGAATGGCTTCATGCCGTCAACAGCGGCTAATTGCTCAGCATTTAATAAAGTGGCTACTTTCGCTTTGGCTTGTGGCCCTTGAATCGCGATCATGGCAAATTCTGGACGTTCTGTAACAGTTACGTCAAATTCAGCTGATTGCTCTGTAATCCATGCTAAATCTTTTTCACGTGTCGCTGAGTTAACCACTAAGCGATAATCGGTCGTGGTAAAAAAGTAAACGATTAAGTCATCAATTACACCACCTTCGTGATTACACATGCCTGTGTATAATGCTTTACCTGCTACGTCTAGTTTAGCGACATCGTTAATCACTAAGCGGCGTAAAAATGCTTGAGCGTCGTTGCCTTTAATATCAACAATAGTCATGTGTGAAACATCAAACATGCCAGCATCAGTTCGAACAGCATGATGCTCTTCTATTTGTGAGCCGTAGTTAATTGGCATTTCCCAGCCATAAAAATCAACTAGTTTTGCGCCAGCTTCAATGTGTTTAGCATGTAATACGGTTTTATTAGTCATCGTATGTGTTCCACTTTAATTGTGTGAATTCGCCATTAAGTTAAGCTTAAAGGCCGTCTATTTACAAAATAATTGGCGAGATTATAGCCGCGGACAGCCATTGATTCAACTAAAAACAGATAAAACACCCTAAAATACAAATTTAAAACCAGATAAATATTTTATTCCAAATTTAGTTTTTATAATTTACTATTTACGAAATTATAACTAAATATACTTCCTTAACAAATCAAATGTTGGGGTTTAATTTTGTGTTTTATACTGATAATTATTTAAAGAATAACGATTTAATTTAAAAGTTAATAATATCAAACACAAAGGATTGGAAATTGGAGGTTATGCGATCTTTTTTCTGCATTAAAGTACAGAATCATGACTATTTTTGATGAAATGTTATTAAGCCAGCTGATAATGAATAATAAAAGGTTCAGTAACAGCCAATATACGACTTAATAATTATCGAAGTAAATACCCGTTTATATTAACTTGTCTTTAAATTGAGCAAGTTTAGGTAAATCACTTTTCAGACCTAATGCTTGTTTAATTAGCGTTTGTTTTACCGGTTTGAAGTTGTCAATTAATGATAAACCTAAACCTCTCACCAATTTTACTGCACCTTGTTGAGGTGTAAAAACTTGTTTTATAGATTCCATAGCTGCGATCATTTCTGCAGCCTCCGCTTTGCGCCAGCGTGAATACTCGTTCAATAAACGTGTGGTTAACCAAGTATCGTTGGTCGATTTTTGATTAGAGACTTTTTCACTGATAATTTGCGCTAACGATACAGCGTCAAGCAAACCTAAATTAACACCCTGCCCCGCTAGTGGGTGAATAGTATGGGCAGCATCTCCTACCAGAGCGATACGTTCTTGTACAAAGGTTTGAGCCATACGCATGGTTAAGGGATGTGTAAAAAGCTTACTCTGTAATTCAATGTTTCCAAGTTTTCCATCACTCGCTGCCGTTAATTCCTTAGAGAATTCTTCTGGTGTTAAATTATTCAAACGAATCGCATCTTCAGGTGATGTTGACCAAACAATTGAGCATAGGTTGTGTTTACTCTTTGTGTCGTCAAGGGGAAGCAATGCTAACGGACCTGTTTCAAGAAAGACTTGCCATGCGGTATTTTGATGGCCTTGCGAACATTTAACCGTAGCAACAATGGCGTGGTGATCATAATCTCGAAATGTTAGTGGTATGTCCATTTGACGTCGAACCCAAGAGTTGGCACCGTCTGCGCCTACCACTAATTTTGCGGTTATTGGCATAGGGTTACCGTTAGCCGGATCAAAACTTATAAAAGCTTCACCTTCACCAATACTAATGTTGCTTAGGGTGTTTTCTGTGTAAAAAGTAATGCCATGGTCTGCTTGTGCTTTTTGCCAAAGACTTGAACGTATAACACTGTTTTCAATGATCCAGCCTAATTGTTCACTCGCTGAACTTTGATGCAAATCGTGATGAGAAAAATGAAGCTTCCCAAACCCAGCTTTATCCCAAACATGCATGTCGGTATAAGCTTGTGTTCGTTTTTGTTCGACGAGCGGCCATACATCGAGGTTATCAAAAATTTGCTTACTGGCAATATTTAACGCACTCACCCGAACATCGGGCTGCTCTGTTAATTCAGTAGGCGGTGAGATGTCTACAATAGCTACCGTTAGCTGTGTTTGCTTACGAATGGCTAGTGCTAAGGTTAACCCCACCATGCCGCCGCCAACAATTAATACATCAAATTTTTGCATGTTATTCTTCTTAGCTTTCCAATGAGTTTGCGAATTTTTTTAGTTTGTATTTTCTCGTTTTATTCTTCGAATAACTTAACCACTAATATCCCATGGTTTTTCTAACGAGAGCATTTTTTAACGGTGATAGATAATTCATGACTTTCAAACCGATATTACGGCCAGCAACTAATGGCGGCAGCTTATTTGAAAACAAGGTAACTAATGAATCGGTTAAGCCAATAACTTGTTGATGGTCTAGTTTTCGTTTTGAGGCATATTCACTTAAAGCTGAAAACCGACCAATATCTTGATTATTCTTTAACGAGGCTTTAATGAGTGCTGCCATTTGATTCACGTCTCTAACGCCAAGGTTAAAGCCTTGGCCCGCTATGGGGTGAATCGTATGAGACGCATTACCAATAAGCGCCATACGATGATAAACCTGTTCATCAGCCATTAATAATTTAAGGGGGAATACATCACGTTTACCCACATGCGTTATGGCGCCAAGCCAACTACCAAAAGCACTTTCAAGTTCAGTTTGAAATTGCACATCGCTAAGTGCCTGCATTTTATCAGCTTGCTCAGGGGGCAATGTCCACACTAAAGAGCAACGACTATCATTAGTCGCGCTACTTTGTTTTGAAAGCGGCAACATGGCAATAGGACCTGTTTCAGTGAAGCGTTCGAAAGCTAGATTGTCGTGAGGTATTGCGGTACAAACATTGGCGATTAATGCCGATTGTCTATAATCAGATGTTTGCACTGAAATATTAGCGAATTTGCGACAGGCTGAATGAACACCATCGCAGGCTAATAAGAGTTTCGCCTTTAATTTTGTTTCAGAGGTAAGGGTGAGTTCAACATGTTTTTCTTGCCAAGTAATATCACTGATTTTATCTGGGGTGAACCAAGTGATATTTCCACTTAATTTGTTTTTTTCTTTCAAGCGCGTTAATAACGCTTGCCCTAATAATGACATTTCAACAACAAAACCTAAGGCATTCACTTGATGGTTGTCAGCATAGAGTCGGGCTTTACCGTAAAAACCTCGATCGGAAATATGAATATTCTTAATAGGCTCAGCAACACTTTTTAGCTGTTGCCAAATGCCTAAACTGTGCAAATACGTAGCCGTGCCATGAGAAAGCGCTAACACACGATCGTCAAAGCTTAATGAAGGACCTTTTAATACCGGATTAGCTTCAACAATGGCAATAGATAAAGGCTGACCCTGTTCATTTTTGCAGTCAATTAAACTCAGCGCCATCAAAGCACCGGACAATCCACCACCTGAAATTACGATATCAAATTGTTTTGTCATAAGTATTTGTAGTTAGTCGTTAAAATAAGTCATTAACATAAATAGCTGCGGCTAATTTAAATAAATTGGCGGAGCATCAAATGCGTTATTATTTCGCACGCATTATCTTTTCGATTTCAAGCAAGGATTTTGGCGCATTTACCGTTAAGTTTTCATGACCTTGCTCAGTAACCACGATATTATCTTCAATTCTTACCGCAATACCACGCCATTTTTCAGCAACACTAAAATCATCCAGCGGAATATAAATGCCCGGCTCTATGGTCATGACCATGCCTTGCTCGAAAGGTCGACATTGTTCACGTTGGTCATTCGATTGATAATCGCCAACATCATGTACGTCAAGCCCCAACCAGTGACCTAAACCGTGAATAAAGTATTTTTTACAGGCTTTTTCTTCGAGCAATACGGTTAAGTCACCTAACAATATCCCCATGCGGTGCAAACCTGTCGTAAGAAAGTTATTCACTAAAACATTCAGCTCAGCAAAAGTGGCTTGTGGTTTTATCGCTTCAATCGCTAAGTTTTGTGCATCAAGCACGAGTTGATAAATTTCTCGCTGTTCTTTTGTGAAGGTACCATTAACGGGAAATGTACGAGTAATATCTGCGGCATATCCGCTGAGTTCACCGCCGGCATCAATCAAAATCAATTCATTATTTTTTAGCACATCGTCATTATTGGTGTAATGTAAAATATTGCCATTATCACCACCAGCGACAATAGTGCCATAGGCTGGATGTCTTGCACCATTACTGGAAAATTCATGCAGTATTTCGGCTTCTAATTGATATTCAAATTTACCGATCGCTGACTGCTGCATTGCTCGTGTGTGAGCCGCACCGCTGATAACATTAACGCGGCGCATAATTTCAAGTTCGCCCGTACTTTTAATCAAGCGCATTTCTTCAATGATTGTTCGACAATCAACTAATTGCATTGGCGCTTTTATGCCTAAACGGCTTTGCGCTTTAACCAAAGACAACCAAGAATACACTTGAGCATCGAACGTTTCACTTCTTCCTTGGCAAAACAACAATTGGTTTTTACCTGCCATATAATCAGGTAAATATTGGTCGATTTCTTCTAACGAAAAACATTTGTCTACACCGTATTGCTCAACCGCTAATGCTTGACCGACTCTTCGACCATGCCATATTTCTTGCAGTGGATCTTTTTCAAGGTTGAATAAAACACTTTGCTTACTGTTAACACCTTCATCATCAGAGTTAATGAGTACTAAAATGGCGTCTGGTTCGTTATAACCTGTTAAATAATAGAAATTTTTATCTTGGCAAAACGCATATTCAGTATCGTTGCTGCGCGTAACTTCTTTGGCAGCAGAAAATATCGCGATGGAATTTTCCGGCATCAAAGAAAAAAACGTGGCACGACGTTCAGTGAATTCGGTTAACGGCAAAAGCGTGTTATGAACGTGAGTTGGTTTTATCATCAATTAAGTCTTTTCAGCATTTGAGTACAGTTTAGGTTGTATTAATGAATAGTTTCTTCTGGGCTTTTACTTTCTGGCGGCGAACCTAATTCAGTGAAACACAATAATGCAGAAATCCTGACATATTCGGCTATTTCAAAGTAAGCTTTTTCTGTGTCTTCGTCTTCTTCCATCTCGTCAGACAAATTGGCAATTTCAACGAAATCAATAAGTACCTCTTTAACATCTTCGGAGTACACAGCTTTGTCTTTTTGCTGTAAACCAAAGCCTAAATTAAACCCTTGTACCCAAACACTTAATGCATGACCACGTTCAACAATACTTTCGTCATCATCAGGTAACATGAGTTGAAAGCTATACGAATCATCAATAATGTCGTGCCACACTTTTGCGAACATTGACTTCACCGTTGACTTAACTTCACGAGGTAAACCTTCGCCATTGTTAAATAAGTCATTAATCATTGCGATGTAATCATCACTTTCAAAGGTAAAACCAGCACAAACAAGGCCAGTTAATACGCCGTGTAATTCAGCGCCATGCGCAGTAATACTTTCGGCAGTGAGTATTGCTTGCACTGAAGCAAAGTCTAAAGAGGTTTCGTTGGACATGTTTTAATCATCAATAAAATGCGTGAGTTAATGCTAGGTATCGTAACATTCGCGCTTTTATGATGCTAGAGATTAAAAGGAGAAATCCCTAGAGAACGCTTGCATAGTGTAGTGGTCATCGCTATAGTGCTGAGATACGCATATATTACTATTAATTAAGATGTTTTTGTGAGAATGAACCTGTTATGAGTCAACATTCGGTTACCGTTGAAGTTGCTAATAGAAGACTAAAAATTTCATGTCCTGCTGGGCAAGAATCGTCTTTACTATTGGCTGCGAAAGAATTGAATCAACGTTTACTTGATGACAGTAAAAGTGACTCCCTTAAAACACCTGAACAATCACTTGTCATGACCGCACTTAATTTATCACATGATTTATTAGCTGCTCGAAAAGAGCTTGAACAAGAACGTGTCGCAATGCAAAGCAAAATTGACTTGCTTCAAACCACCATAAAACAAGCTGTAATATCCGAATACCTCAAGAAAGCCTGATATTTCAGCAACCTCTGTACACTAAAAAAACAAACAATCATAAGTTACAAAAAAACACTTAATACGTTTAAAAAAATTAGCTATACTAGTTTTGTCTTCTGGGGTGTTTGTATGTTAACTATGTCCCTGAGCCGATAAGTTTTACCTAAGGAAGTTGATTATTTACTATTGTGCAAGCCCGGCTCGTATCGGGAAGCCTACGGTTGAAATGATACCTCCGCCCTGAACACACGGTGTTCAGGACTAAAGTCGACTGCGGCACCTTGGAAGCACATTTTATTTATATTTATTTCATTAACTTTTACTCGTTATTAAATAAGTTAATGCCGGAGACCTCCGCGCAACTCTCCCCCCCTTTCAAGTAAAAATGGCACTTACGATTCTAAGTAACACTCTTTTATAAAGATTTAGGCTCCACAGTAAACGCATCAAAATCAGGTCGATTTAAATGAGGTAAAATTCGATAAAGATAAATCACCACAAAACAAAGTAATGAAGCCATCATAAATAACCAAAATCCACCAAACTGATCAAGCACAAAACCGCCAATCAAGGGTGCAAGCGCAAAACCTAATGAATAAAATGAAGCGGCGCCAAAGTAAGCTCCACGCAAATGAGCCGGAGCCAGCCGATCGATATGCACATTCATTGTTGGAAATAAAATTGCTTCAGCAATACTCATCACTAAAACGGCACCTATCCACCCCCAGAAAAAATCAAGTGGGTTAATCGCAAACCAAGCTTGTGAAGCGGCCAATAAGAGCAAACCAATTTGTATACGACTTTCTAATGCCATAGACGCCATCATTTTTAATAGAATAAACTGGCAGCAAATAATTAATAACGAGTTAGCGCCAATCATTGCAGAAATTAAGAATACCAGGTCAGGGACTTCAGCGCGGGTTAGATATTGAATTAACGATGAGTCCATTTGCCCGTAGATGAACATACAAATGATGTTTGCAAAAATAAGGCATTGTAATAATTTGTCTTGCATTAAAATATTGAGGGTCGTTTTAAAGCTACTATCTGGTGCATTGACAGTTTTTGGCTGACTTTCATCATTGTTAGTATGACTTTTCCCCAGCTCGACTTTGCCATGGGCTTTAAAACCAAAATAAAGTACGACGAGTAAACCTGCAAAAGCGCCAGCCGTTATATAAAAGCTAGACTGCTCTCCCGTTAACCCAAACCACACGCCTGCCATAGGTCCAATGGCCGCTCCTGCATTAACAACAAAATATCGCATTTGCATAGCCAATTCGCGGGTTTGGCTATCAGGCACAATATCGCCAATTAATGCTGAAGTTGGTGGCTCCCATAAGGCTTTAGCAATTGAGCATAACGTAATAACAATAACGTATTCAGCTAACGTGTTTGCTTGTGCTAGGTAAGTAAAGGCAAAAACGTACAAAACACCACTGGTGTACATTAATTGGTGTCGACCTAATTTGTCGGATAAGGTACCGCCGAGGAAGCCAACAAACACTGAAACTAAAGCTGCAACAGATAAGATCAGTCCAACCTCTGTTGCTGAAATTCCAAAGCGTTGATATAAAATAATAGAAAGAAATGGCCACACCATGTAAAAACTACCACGGGTAATAAAGGCACCAAATAAAATGATCCACAACAGAGGTGGAAATTGTTTTATTCGCTTTAATGACACATCGCTTTGCATTTATGTTCTCTTTTAATGTACTGGACGTTATTTAGTAAGGATGAATGAAGCTATTGCTGATATTATGAAGGGGAATACCACAGGGTAAACTTTACTTTAAAACTTAAAATTAATATAACAGACTCAAACTTTAAATGTTGAGCCAATACGTAACAAATAATGACACAATATAGCGCCGTACTGCCAGCTAAAATCACCTCAAACGAAAGTAGTGTAAAAGACCAAGCTATTGGCATATTCGACTCGGGAGTGGGTGGTTTATCGATAGCTAAATGTATTCATCAATACTTACCTAATGAAAGTCTAATTTATGTTGCTGATAGCCTATTTGCTCCATACGGAGATAAATCATCAACCGTCATTATAGAACGGGTAAATAAACTTGCTGATTGGCTAATTAAACAAAATGTTAAAGCGATTGTTGTTGCCTGTAATACCGCGACCGTTATTGCTATCGATCAATTGCGTTCAAGGGTCAATATTCCCATTATTGGTGTTGAGCCTGCAATAAAACCCGCAGCACTACACAGTAAAACACAACGAATAGCCTTACTGGTAACCGAGGCAACCGCTATTAACCATCGCTTTTTAGCACTGGTTAATAAACATAAAAATGGTGCACAAACCATCATTCAGCCTTGTGCTGGACTTGTTGAACTTATTGAGCAAGGATTACATGAAAGTAAGGAGTGTCGTCTACTGTTAAACGATTTATTACAACCTTTACTTAAAAACAATATTGATAAGCTCGTTCTTGGTTGTACGCATTACCCTTTTGTTGGCACTATGATACAAGAGATTATCGGTGACAAAATAACGATAATGGAAACCGCACTACCGGTTACCGAACAACTGATGAGACAACTGAGTGATAATAATTTATTGGCAAGTGGAGATCACGTCTTCCAACAAACATTTTTCAGTTCGCAAGTAACACACCATCAAGAAAAATTAATGTCGACCTTGTTTGAGAAAAAAAGCTCACTTCAACCACTTCCTCTGTTATAGATCAACAATTGACAATTATTTTCGGACGTTTAGCCATCTAGGCGTAAAAAAACTAGAAAATATTCAATCTTGCAGTTAGAATGACTTCAATTACAAAATATCTTTAATTTTTATATTTTCCTGAGGTTATATGTCTACTCATTTTTTCACTTCTGAATCAGTTTCTGAAGGTCACCCAGATAAAATCGCCGATCAAATTTCTGATGCGGTACTTGATGCTATTATCGCAAAAGATAAGAACGCTCGTGTTGCCTGTGAAACGATGGTGAAAACTGGTGTAGCTATTATTTCAGGTGAAGTATCCACTACAGCATGGGTTGATTTAGAAACAATTACCCGTAACGTTATCAGCAATATTGGCTATACCTCTTCAGATGTAGGTTTTGATGGCGAAACGTGTGGCATTATGAATTTAATTGGTCAACAGTCTCCTGAGATTGCTCAAGGTGTTGATCGTGCGAATCCAGAAGATCAAGGTGCTGGTGATCAAGGTTTAATGTTTGGTTATGCAACGAATGAAACTGAAACATTAATGCCTGCACCAATATTTTATTCTCACCGTTTAGTAGAGCGCCAAGCTGAAATGCGTAAATCAGGTGTTTTGCCTTGGTTACGCCCTGATGCAAAATCTCAAGTGACTTTTATTTATGAAAATAACAAACCTGTAGCGATTGACGCTGTAGTTTTGTCAACTCAACATAATCCAGAAATTTCTCAAGAAGATTTACACGAAGCTGTAATGGAAAACATCATAAAAGCGGTGTTACCTGCTGAATTATTAACAAAAGATACTAAGTACTTTATCAATCCAACCGGACGTTTCGTTATTGGCGGACCTGTAGGCGATTGTGGTTTAACTGGTCGTAAAATAATTGTTGATACTTATGGCGGCATGGCTCGACATGGCGGTGGTGCTTTCTCAGGTAAAGATCCATCAAAAGTTGATCGCAGTGCTGCTTATGCTGGCCGTTATGTTGCAAAAAATATTGTTGCTGCTGGTTTAGCTGATCGTTGTGAAATTCAGATTTCATATGCGATTGGTGTTGCTGAGCCTACTTCAATTTCAATTGAAACCTTTGATACCGGTAAAGTACCTGAAGCAAAGTTGATTGAATTAGTGAGAGAACATTTTGATTTAAGACCTTACGGTATTACTAAGATGCTTGATTTGTTACACCCTATGTATCAAATGACAGCAGCTTACGGACATTTCGGACGTACACCTGTAGAAGTAACTGTTGGTGATGATACTTTTACCGCTTTCACATGGGAACGCACAGACAAAGCTGACGCGCTTCGCCAAGCAGCTGGTTTATAATAAGAACGCTGCTCATTAGCATCACGACATTGCCTACATGGATGTAGGTACTTATGATTTGTCTGGAACTAAAATCATGACCGTTCTTCCTGAACATCGTCGTTCCTTGCCATCCATGGCATCACGACATTGCCTATATGGATGTAGGTACTTATGATTTGTCTGGAACTAAAATCATGACCGTTCTTCCTGAATATCGTCGTTCCTTGCCATCCATGGCATCACGACATACCGTTCTTCCTGAACATAAAAAGCGACTCATTGAGTCGCTTTTTTATTGAAAAACAATTAATTATTAACGGTAGTTATTTTTCTGATTGAGCTTTTTTACCTGCGACTTTGTCTTTACGTCTTTGATCAATAACACCTTGAACATGACCGCCAATATGCTTTTCACCACGTTGGTTAGCTAAATTAATTTGACGTTCTCGTTCTGCAAAACCACTACGTTGTTCATCGGTATATTTATCAAAACAGCGATGACAACTAACACCTTTAACATAATGTTCGTTTTGCTTTTCTTCTTCGGTTATAGGGTAACGACAAGCAAAACATTGATCATATTGTCCTTGTTCTAATCCATGTTTGACTGCAACACGGCTATCAAAAACAAAACATTCGCCTTGCCACATAGATTTGTCTTGCTCAACTTCTTCTAAGTATTTAAGTACACCACCTTCAAGATGATAAACATTTTCAAAACCTTGTTCTTTCAAGTAAGCTGTTGATTTTTCGCAACGGATGCCGCCGGTACAAAACATTGCTACTTTTTTGTGTTTATTTTTATCTAAATTTTTGGCTACATATTCAGGAAATTCACGAAAAGTATCAGTCTTTGGGTTCACCGCGTTTTCAAAAGTACCAATCTCAACTTCGTAGTCGTTACGGGTATCAACAAGTAATACTTCAGGATCTGAAATAAGTGCATTCCAATCTTTCGGTTTTACATAGGTGCCCACGGTTAATAATGGGTCAATTCCCTCAACGCCCATGGTGACAATTTCTTTCTTCAATTTAACTTTGCTGCGCTGAAAAGGGTTTTCATCGGCATATGAGTATTTATGAGAAACATTGCTTAAACGCTGATCATTTTCTAAATGGGCTAATACCGCATCAATACCTGATGGCGTGCCTGCAATCGTGCCGTTAATGCCTTCATTGGCAAGTAATAACGTACCTTTAACGTCGTTATCTAACATTACTGATAATAAAGGGGATTTGAGTTGTTCGAAGTTTTCTAAGCGCACAAATTTATAAAGTGCGCACACAGTGATGTTTTGCATAATAATACCATTGAGCCAGCCAGAGCGTAAATCTGGTGCTGTAGATTGACATAAAGCCAACACTGATTTAATCAATATTGGCCAAAGATGCGCATTCTATCAAAAGAGTTTATTTAGATAAAGTACCGATGACGTTTATCAACAAATCTAGAATTGAATTTTTACACCAATAGAAGGAAATGACTCCATTCCCTCTTCTCCTTCAATTTTATAATCCGTTAAAGTTTCAGTGCCATCAGGTGCATAATAATAGCCAGAAATATTCTCACTGCCCGTTGCGTTTAATAGGGCAAATGTCCACTCAGCTTTATTACCCCAAAGGGTTGTTTTGTAATTAGCTTGAATATCAAGACGATGATATGTCGGCAGGGTTTTAGAATTCAAATCCCCATAAGCAGGAAGGTAAAATCCTTGATGATCAGGGTTGTCATATAAACCTACAATAGGGGTATATTTTGCGCCACTTCTAATACTAAGTTTTACGCCAAAATCCCATTTTTCATTCCATTTATAGTTTGCCACCATATTTGCCAGCAACGGAGTATCTAAATAATACTCAGTCGTGACTTTGGTAAAATCATCAGTTCGGTCACTCTTCGACCAGCTCAATGACGCCCAACCATACCAACCATCAGCCTCTTCTCGTCTCACAACCCACTCTAAACCTTTTGCAGTGCCCGATAAATCATTGCTGTAACGTAAATTAGCATTAATATCATCTTCATCCAGTGAACGCGCTAAATCGCCTAAATCTTTATAATATAAATCAATAGAACTCTGCCATAAATCATTGACCTGATAAGTAAAATTCAAAGAGTAGTGTGTTGCTTTAGGTGATTTTAGCTGAGGATTCCCGACTTCTTTTAAGACGGTTTCAAGATCTGGAAATTGATTATAAGTACCTGTTTTGGCTTTTATGGTTAAATCGTTATTTACATACCAGTTAAGCGATACTCGTGGATGAACAAACTCTTGCTCAGTGAAGTCATTATACTCGGCCCGCAAGCCCATTTCTAAAGACCAGCTTTCATCGAACGACCAAATATCATTAAAATAAATAGCGCTATTATTACTGGTCAGACTGTCTTTCCCTTGAACTCTGTCTCCTTTTTTGCTTTCACAATCAGGGTCATGATCAGTACAGTAATAAGGTATTGCATCAAAGCTATAGGTACTTTCATCATTACTTAAATCAATGCCGGTTATCAACTTATGCGAATCAAACCAGTCAATTTGGTAGAGAAACCTAACATTGTAAGATTCTCTTTCAAGATTAATAAATTGCCCTTCGCCATAAGACTCTTCAGATTTTTCAATGGTATGTCCTGCGGTTAAATGCATTAATCGGCCACTATCGCCATAGTACTGCCATGATATGCCTTGGCTATCAAATTTACTTTTTATTGTTAAGTCACCGATAAAATCCGGATCTATACGGCCTTCTTCTGATGCTTTCGATACATTGATACCACCAACGTCACTTGCCCCTGTTAAAGTAAAAGTTAGCTTATGATCATCACCAATAAGCCATTGGTATTTTCCTTGATAGTCGTCACTGACTGGCGCTTTAAAAATCGTGTAGCCATCTTCTTCTTCACCCTCAGGTAAAAACAAATGAATCAAACTTCGGCGATATGATAAATAAAAGGCCTGGTCGTCATTAACACCGCTTTCAATCATTACGCCTGCCTTCATCAAACTCGCATCTACGATAGTTTTGAAGTCTTGATTACGAGGGTCGCGTAGTTTGACATCAAAAACACCGCCCGTCGCATTGCCGTATTGACTGCCAAAAGCCGCAGGGTGAAGGGAGAAATCTCCGACTACATTTTCATTAAAAATACTATCGCCGAACAGATGGAAAATATATCCCACGGGCATATCATCAATATAAAAAGCATTGTCATCGGGTGATGAACCACGAATTGCCGGCTCTCCGCCATCATCTCCGCCAGCATAAACAACACCAGGCATACTATAAACGGCACTCAGTGGGTCATGATCAAGTCCGGCAATTTTAAATAGCTTTTGCGTTTCATAAGACACTTCTGAGTTTGCCTGATTACGACGAGACTTAACTTCGATAACCTCTATCGGTTCGTCATTAGTCTTTACTGTTTTTGTCTGTACTTGTTGAAGGGATTCACTTGAAAAAGCATAAGATGAAACTGATAGTGAAAAAAGCGAAATGAGTGCTAAAGCTACTTTCGTTTTCGATAAACGTCCTTGTTTGATATTCCATATTGTCGACATGTTTAAACCGTTTGATGTAATAGAGTAGAACGCTATTATCATTAACAACACCTGTTTAATTCAGTAACCTTAATGTCTAATAATTGTGAGATAAATGTCAGTAACTGTAAGAATAAATGACAAAAAAAATGACTTTTCAAATAAATAAAAAGTCATTTTATAATTTAGAAGAACAGGTAGTTAATCATTGGGCTTACTAGTTAACCTTTAAAAAATCAACTCGCTGTACCTTTAATTTTTTCACGCATACGCTGGATCACCATAAAGAAGTAAGGTACTAATAAGGTCCCCAATATAGTGGCAGCTAACATACCAGAAAGTACCGTAATGCCTAGGAATATTCGGCTACTTGCCCCCGCACCTGAAGACATCACTAATGGAATAACGCCTAAGATAAAAGAAAGTGCAGTCATTAATACGGCTCTAAATCTTAACCTTGCGGCATCAAGCGCAGCTTCCATAATACTTTTACCTGCGGCTCGCAGCTCCATGGCAAATTCAACAATAAGAATCGCGGTTTTAGTGGACAAACCTATCAGTAATACTAGCCCGACTTGCGCATAAATATTGTTTTCCATGCCAAGAATATAAAGTGTCAGCATTGAACCGAATAACGCCAAAGGTACCGCCGCTAGTACTGAGAATGGTATGGTCCAACTTTCGTATTGCGCCACTAAAAACAAATAAACAAAGAGCAAGGCTAAGCCAAATAATATCGGGGCTAGATTGCCAGCTTCTATCTCTTGTTTAGACTGTCCTGCCCATTCAAAAATATAACCTTGCGGTAAGTTCTCAGCCAATTCTTCCATGATAGCTATCGCCTCACCTGACGAATGACCAGCGGTTGCTTGACCGGTAATACTCGCACTACGATATAAATTAAAATGGCTGATGCTTGTTGGGCCTAAAATAGGTTCTAACTTCGCCAGTGTCGTTAATGGCACCATTTCTCCATCTTTGTTACGGACAAAGTAATGACGCAAATCAGAAGGATCTTTTCTAAATTCTGTTTCCGCTTGTATGGTAACTTTATAGGTACGACCAAACTGACTGAAATCGTTAATATACATCGAACCTAATTGAGCTTGAAGAGTAAGAAAAATATCAGATAAAAGAACACCTTGAGCTTTGGCTTTGTTACGGTCAACTTCTAAAAAGTATTGCGGAACATTAGCACGATAAGTACTGAAAACTCTGTTTAACTCAGGACGCTGATTCGCTTCGTATATCAGTCCATTCATCACTTGTGCCAAATCAGTTGGGCTTCGGCCTTCACTGTCTTGTAATTTAAATTCAAAGCCCGAACTTGTCCCTAAACCAGGAATAGGCGGCGGATTAAAAATCATAATTTGTGCATCAGGCATGGTCCAAAGTTGCCCCATTAAACGACGAATAACCTGTCGTAATTGCAGTTCTTTATCAGTTCTCTCTTCCCAATCTTTTAACATGATAATGCCCAAGCCATTATTAGAACCCGCACCACCTAATAATGAAAACCCTGACACGGTAATAATATCCGAAACCGCAGGGTCTGCTTTTATCATCGGCGTTATTTTATCAATCAGGGCCTGTGTTCTATTACTTGAAGCAGCATCTGGTAACTGAATATCAAGGAAAACATACCCTTGGTCTTCACCAGGAACAAAGCCGGTCGGCACTGAAGCGGTTAACCACCCCGTTGCTAAAAACAATAGCCCAACAACAATGCCAACACGAGCAGCACGTTTTAATAGGAAGTTAACACCTGTGGTATAACTGCCTGTCATCTTTTTAATACCGCGTTCAAAGGGCGCTAACCATTTAATCGGTTTCATATTATCTTTACTTAATAAAACAGTACAAAGCGCTGGGCTCAAGGTTAAAGCATTGATAGAAGAGATAATAACGGCAAACGATATGGTTACTGAAAACTGTTTATAGAGTTCACCGGTGATTCCCGGCATAAAGGCAACAGGAACAAATACAGCAAGTAACACTAAGGTAGTTGCTATGATAGGGCCAGAAACTTGTTCCATGGCTTTGGTTACTGCTTCTTTTATCTCAAGTTGCTCTTCTTTAAGAATTCGTTCGACGTTTTCAATAACAATAATGGCGTCATCCACCACAATGCCTATTGCCAGTACCAAACCAAATAAGGTAATCGTATTAATGGTGTATCCCATCACTAACATAAAAGCGAAGGTACCAATTAATGAAACAGGTATAGCAATAGTCGGGATAAGTGTTGCACGCCAATTTTGTAAAAATAAGAAAACCACTAAAATGACCAAACCAACCGCTTGAAATAAGGTGGTTTTTACTTCTTCAATGGAACGAATTATAAACTCAGTGGTATCGTAAGGAATGACATATTCAAGTCCATCAGGAAAACGCTCTGATAACTTTTTCATTTCTAATTTCACTAATCGAGCAACTTCAGTAGCGTTTGCGCCAGGCAATTGGTAAATAACTAAAAAGGCGGTTTCTTTGCCATTTAAGCGCGCTTTAGTGCCGTAGTCTTGCGCGCCTAATTCTAAACGGGCAATATCAGATAAACGGACAAAGTTACCATTTGAACGAGCACGAATGATGGTTGCACCAAATTCTTCAACCGTTTTTAATCGTCCTTTCGCTTGAATTGAATACTCAAACTGCTGGTTAGGCAATGAAGGACTCGCACCTAATTTACCCGCAGCAACAATTATATTTTGTTCTTGCAGTGCTTGTTTTACTTCAGTAACCGTAACACCTAATGATGCCATACGATCAGGTCTAAGCCATGCTCGCATGCTATAAGTCATTTCACCCATCACACTAGCTTCTGCAACACCAGGAATACGCCCTAGCGGTTCAGTTAATGAATTGGTTGCATAATTACTTAAAAATAGTTGGTCGAGACCTTCTTGCTCTGAAAATAAATTAATCGCCATTAACATCGAGCTAGATTTTTTCTTCACCGTTACACCTTGACGTGTTACTTCTGAAGGTAAAGAGCTTTGAGCGAGTGCCACTCTATTTTGCACGTTCACTTGTGCCATATCGGCATCTGTGCCCACTTTAAAAAACACAGTAATGGTTGCAGAGCCATTATTTGAGGCTGTTGACTCAATATACATCATATCTTCAACACCATTGATTTTCTCTTCAATGGGACGAATAACAGACTCTTCGACAACTTGCGCACTAGCGCCGGGATAAACAGCTGATATTTGAACTTGCGGTGGCGTTATTTCTGGGTACATATTTACCGGTAGTAACCCCATAGCAATTAAACCGGCTAAGGTAATAACAATAGAAATAACAAAGGCAAACTTAGGCCTTTGAATAAACGTTTTACTGATCATAAATGTGCCCTTATTGCGCTAAAAAGTCAGAAATTGTACCGGTAAGCGGATCAACACGTTTACCGACAGGCTTAACTGCAATGCCATTTCTTACTTTTTGTAACCCTTCTACAATCACTTGTTCGTTGGCTTTAACACCTGACTCAACGACCCACATTGCATTTATTCTTCGTCCTAGCGTAACCAAGCGCAGAGAGACTTTATTATCATCGCTAACAACAAGCACAAACTTTCCTTGCTGATTTTCCTGTACCGCGGCTTGAGGTATTAATGCCATGCTTTCTTTATTCTTACCTTCAATGATTAGCGTAACGAACAAACCGGGTAAAATAATGCCGTTAGGGTTATTAAATTTCGCACGTAATTCTACAGTTCCCATACCTTCATCGATTTTTGTATCGGCGAAAGTTAACAATCCAGCTTCGCTATATTTGGTGTTATTGGGTAAACGTAAAGAGATATCAATGGATAAATCTTCAGGTTTTTGGGTGTTTTTATGTTTTTGTAGATAAGAAACGTAATCACTTTCTTCCACTTGAAAGCTCACATACATAGGATCTGTTGCCGTTAATGTGGCCAGTGTATTACTGGTCGGGCTAACAACTGTACCGACATTATAATTAACCTTACCGATACGACCTGAAAATGGTGCCTTGATAACAGCGTAGCTTAAGCTTAATTCTGCTTTTGCTAATGTAGATTCAGCGACCTTAACGGCGGCTTTCGCTTGTGCGTCATTGGTTATTAATTTATCGAGATCAGATTGCGAAATATAACCATCACCAGCGACTTCTCGGCCACGCTTTAAATCTCGCGCTGCACCACCTGCGCCTGCAACTTTACTGGTTAAATCAGCTATAGCCGACGCTACAGAAGCTTGATAAGCCGCGGGGTCAATTTGTAAAAGAATTTGATCTTTTTCAACACTTGATCCTTCCTCGAAATGGCGCTCGATTAACTCACCTTCAATACGAGCGCGTAAATCAACTTCTTTTGAAGCGACGGTACGAGCAACAAATTCACGATAACTACCAATTTCATTTACCTTTATTTCATAAACAGAAACTGCTGGAGCAGGAGGAACTTTTTTAACTTGCTCTGCTTGTCCACAACTAACAACACCAAATAAAATTATTGATAATAAAGTGACGCCTGAAAAAGTAGGCTTATAGGGTTTTGAAGCTTTTACGAACATCTATATTCTCCGTTAATGATAAGCCAATCAATAATGAAAACAGCTGATCAAAGATAAAGGTAATGAAAAAGTTATTATTGCATTTGATAATAGTTAAATCTGTGTCTAAATGTAATCACAGCCATGGAATTGATTAATAATTTTTGTAAATAGGCCTTTTTATTCAAATTTAAAGAAATGATAATTGAAATAAGCGCAAGTCGCCCTTATATTTCTTCACAAGGTCCTAAAAAATAAATAAAAATGAGCAATCCAAGAATTTATCAAAATCAACCTCTCGTTATTGGCGAGACGATAACATTAACAGATGACGCCTTTGGCCATACGGTACGTGTTTTACGCTTAAAAGATGGCGATACTCTTACTCTTTTTAATGGTGAGTTATTTAATGATTCATTGGGTGAATATCAAGCCGAGCTAACAAACGTTAGCAAAAAACAGGCACAGGTTGTTATTACGTCGTTCGTTGAAGTAAATAATGAATCGCCGTTAAATATTCACTTAGGCCAAGGTATTTCTCGTGGTGATAGAATGGATTTCACTCTGCAAAAATCAGTTGAGCTGGGTATAAATACCATCACACCATTGTTCACTGAACGATGCGGAGTAAAGCTCACCGGTGATCGTTTACAGAAAAAAATAGACCAGTGGCAAAAAATAGTTATCGGTGCTTGTGAACAAAGTGGTCGTTGTACGGTCCCTATTGTTATGCCTGCTATTTATTTAAATGAATGGCTGGCTCAGCAAAGTTCATCATTAAAATTGAATTTACACCCTAAAGCGCAATATTCTATTATGAATTTGCCCCAGACCAATCAAATAGCTTCAAAACAGCGCGTTCGTTTATTGATCGGTCCTGAAGGTGGTTTAAACGATGATGAAATTAAAATAGCCAATGAAGCATCTTTTGTCGATGTGTTATTAGGGCCACGAGTATTAAGAACAGAAACAGCGGCATTAACGGCAATTACCGCATTACAATGTCGTTTTGGCGATATTAAATAACAACGAACACATTAGGAAACACAAATGACAATTAAACTTGGCGTAGTAATGGACCCGATTTCACAGGTCAATGTAAAGAAAGATTCGACTATGGCGATGATGTTCGAAGCTCAAAAGCGCGGTTATGAAATTTATTACATGGAAATGAAAGATTTGTACCTTGATCAAGGACAATGTCGGGCAACGGCTCAAAAATTAAAAGTTTTTGACGATACTGAACATTGGTATGAACTTGACGAAGTAAACGATATTGCTGTAGCAGAACTTGACGCAGTATTGATGCGTAAAGATCCTCCTTTTGATACCGAATTTATTTACGCAACTTACATGCTTGAACGTGCTGAAGTTGAAGGTACTTTAATAGTCAACAAACCACAAAGTCTTCGCGATTGTAACGAAAAACTTTTCACCGCTTGGTTTGCAGAATTAACACCTCGAACTTTAGTTACACGCAATAACGATAAAATCCGTGAATTTCATCGACAAGAAAAAGACATTATTATCAAGCCTCTCGATGGTATGGGTGGCGCTTCCATTTTCCGTATCAAAGAGAATGATGCCAACATCGGCGTTATTTTAGAAACGTTAACAAACCATGGTAATCAATATGCGATGGTGCAAGAGTTCTTGCCAGCCATTAAAGATGGCGACAAGCGTATTCTTATAGTAAATGGCGAACCTATGCCGTATTGCTTAGCGCGTATTCCAGCGCAAGGTGAAACGCGTGGCAATTTAGCTGCAGGTGGTCGTGGTGAAGCACGCCCACTTAGTCCAACCGATAGGTTAATTGCTGAAACAATTGCTCCTGAATTAAAGAAACGTGGTCTATACTTTGTAGGGTTAGATGTTATTGGTGACAAAGTTACCGAAATTAACGTAACCAGCCCAACCTGTATTCGAGAAATAGAAGCCGCCTATCCTATCAATATCAGCGGTAAATTAATGGATGCAATCGAAGAAAACATTCGTCCTAGAGTGTAAAAACTTTAGTTAACATTTTTCATCACAAAATAAAGTTATTTAATTTCTTATTAGCCGTGATCCTTTTTTATATAAGGATCACAATACCTCTAAAACAGTTATGCATATAGTTTTTAAAACTAAAGATGTAAAAAGGTGAAGGTATGGAAAGCTTAGAAAATCAACTTTTAATCGCAATGCCCGCATTAGATGATGGCTTCTTTAATAAAACCGTTACCTATATCTGTGAGCACAATGCAGAAGGTGCGATGGGTCTTATTATTAATTTACCTGTCAATGTCACGTTAAATGAATTGCTCGTCCAAATCGATTCAGATAAAGACGAAGCGCCTGAATTAGGCCAACAAGTGCTAACAGGTGGTCCTGTTTCTCAAGACAGAGGTTTTGTTTTACACAGCCCGCAAGATTGCTGGAAACAATCTTTGACCTTGAGTAAAGAAGTAATGATCACTACCTCTAAAGATATATTAATGGCGCTAGGTACAGAAGAAGCTCCAGAGAAATATATGGTGACTTTAGGTTACGCTGGATGGGGCCCGGGCCAACTGGAAGAAGAAATAAAAACTAACTCTTGGCTACTAGCCCCTGCCGATGGTGACATTGTTTTTGATACGCCAATAGAACAACGCTGGAAAAAAGCAACTGAAAAACTAGGTATTGATCTCGCTCATTTATCAACTGATATTGGTCATGCTTAAAATTAATAATTGATGATAAGGAAAATAAGTGGCAAATAAAGTAGGTCAACGTACTGTCTTGGGTTTTGATTTTGGTAAAAAATATATTGGTGTTGCTGTCGGACAAGAACTTACCGGCAGTGCTTCACCTTTAGGCTCTATCAGAGCTAAAGATGGTATTCCGAATGAAATGGAATTAACTAAATTTATTAAAGAATGGCAACCTGATTATTTAGTGGTTGGTTTACCCTTAAATATGGATGGTAGTGAGCAACAACTCACCCTAGACGCGAAAAAATTTGGGAATCGCTTATCAAATAAATTTTCTATAAAAGTAGAATTTCAAGATGAACGTTTAACGACAGCTGATGCTAAAGAACGATTATTTGCCGAGGGTGGTTATCGTAACTTGAAAAAAGATAATATTGATGCAGAATCTGCGAGACTCATTATTGAAAGTTTCTTTGAGTCTCAATATCAATAAACAGCAATTATGAATAGCATAGGCTAATAAAATAAAACATCAGATTGGCGGTGTTTAATTATTCTAATAACCTACTGCTATATCTTTTATTCTCATGTAATTTAACTATCTTTGGGTGCTAAACCATCAATGGTAACGCCACTTAATGAACCCGTCCCGCCCTGATCGTTACTACGCAACTTGATCATTAAGCGCAAATCATTAGGTGAATCCGCATGATGAAGCGCATCAGCATAATTAATCAAACCTTTTTGGTACAAATCGAACAGAGCACCATCAAACGTTTGCATACCTTGTTCTTTCGATTTTTGCATGACTTCTTTAATACCACCAATATCGCCCTTTTTAATAAGCTCTGCGATATAAGGTGAATTGAGCAAAATTTCAATTGCTGCGACTCGACCATGGCCATCGCACGTTGGGATCAATTGCTGAGCAATAATACCTCGTAAATTTAGTGCCAAATCAAACAATAACTTGCCATGTTGGTCAGCCGGTACTAAATGCATAATACGGTCAATCGCTTGATTAGCATTATTTGCATGCAATGTAGCAATACATAAATGCCCGGTTTCAGCAAAACTTAAAGCATGCTCCATCGTTTCTTGGTTACGTATTTCACCAATTAAAATAACATCAGGTGCTTGGCGTAATGAACTTTTTAATGCAGCATCAAAGCTTTCTGTATCTATGCCTACTTCTCGTTGGGTAACCATACAACGGCCATGTTCATGAACAAATTCAACCGGATCTTCAATCGTAAGAATATGCCCACGCGAATTTTTATTGCGGTAACCAATCAATGAAGCCATTGATGTTGATTTACCTGTGCCTGTACCGCCAACAAACAACACTAAACCTCGTTTCGACATCACGACATCTTTTAAAACTGGGGGTAAGCCTAATTCGTCAACGTCAGGAATTTCAGTAACGATACGCCTAATAACCATACCTGCCATGTCTCGTTGCCAAAACGCTGAAATACGAAAGCGGCCTATATCATCGATAGAAATGGCAAAGTTACATTCTTTTTCTTCGTCAAATTGCTTTTTTTGTTTATCGTTCATGGCATCATGAACAAATGCTAACGATTCATCGCTTGTTAAAAGATGATCACCAATCGCTTGTAACTCGCCATTCACTTTTGCACTTACAGCAAGCTTGGCGGTAACAAACATATCTGATGCGCCTTCTCGTACCATTTTTTGTAATAAATCATGAAAATTCATTATTGTATCTCTTATCATTTTTACTGAAATATGGGGAATGCAGTAAAGCTTCATCCTTAATATATAACGCCCAGCTAAAGATTTTACTACATTTAAAAACCTTTAAATTGATTTTTATCCACCGCTTTTTCCATCGCATCTTGTTTAGTGATCAAACCACGGTTCACTAGACCTTGTAGACATTGATCCATCGTTTGCATACCGTGCGACATACCGGTTTGGATAGCACTATACATTTGCGGGATTTTATCTTCACGAATCAAATTTCTTATGGCAGGAACCCCCAACATTATCTCATGTGCAGCAACACGCCCTCCGCCTACTTTTTTAATCAACGTTTGAGAAATAACCGCTCGAAGTGATTCAGACAGCATGGAGCGAACCATAGATTTTTCTTCACCGGGGAAAACATCAACAATACGATCAATCGTTTTTGGCGCTGAAGTCGTATGCAGAGTACCAAACACTAAATGGCCTGTTTCAGCCGCAGTCATTGCTAAACGAATGGTTTCTAGATCTCGCATTTCACCTACAAGAATAACATCAGGGTCTTCACGTAACGCACTGCGCAGAGCAGCCGAAAAACTTAATGTGTCACGATGCACTTCTCGCTGATTAATTAAACATTGTTTATTTTCATGAACAAATTCAATAGGGTCTTCAATCGTGAGGATATGATAATTTTTAGAGCTATTAATATAATCTACCATTGCCGCTAAAGTTGTTGATTTACCAGAGCCTGTAGGTCCGGTTACTAAAACCAAACCACGAGGGGTATCAGAAATATCTCGAAAAATATCAGGACAACCTAAATCATCAAGCGATAATATCTTACTAGGGATCGTACGAAATACTGCTGCAGGTCCGCGGTTTTGATTAAACGCATTCACACGAAAACGCGCTAAGTTTGGTACTTCAAAGGAGAAATCGACTTCTAAATTTTCTTCATACTCTTTGCGTTGACGATCATTCATAATATCATAGACCAAAGCATTAACGTCTTTCTCGTCAAATGCGGGGATATTAAGTTTACGTACGTCACCGTCAACACGAATTAATGGCGGACTGCCTGAAGATAAATGAAGATCAGATGCATTATTCTGCACACTAAAGGCAAGTAATTCGGTAATATCCATAAAAGACCTCTTAATAATTATTTTTTAAAATAGAAAGTAAGTTGAAACTAAATTGACACAAAACGATATAACACCCATTAAAGATAATCTCGCTAAGATAAATCTGCAAATTTTAATTGCCTGCAACAAAACAGAGCGGTCAATTTCACAGGTTACCTTGCTTGCCGTCAGTAAAACTAAAACCAGTGCCATGATTGAGCAAGCTTACCTTGCTGGACAACGAGAATTTGGCGAAAGCTATATTCAAGAAGCTGTTGAAAAAATAGCAGACTTACAAAAATTTTCTGACATTGTCTGGCATTTCATTGGCCCTATCCAATCAAACAAAACCCGATTAATTGCCGAAAACTTTGCTTGGGTACATAGTATTGACCGAATAAAAGTTGCAAAACGCCTTAATGATCATAGGTCTAGCCAAGATACTCCCCTCAACGTTTGTTTACAAGTCAATATTAGTGGTGAAGAAAGCAAGTCGGGCATTGCTGCAGAAGACCTTAAAGAGTTAGTAGAATTTATAAATAGTTGCGAACATTTAACATTACGCGGTTTAATGGCTATTCCTGAAAAAAATGCTTTAACAGATAGCTTCGAGAAAATGCAGCAACTTTTTGTTAAGCTGAAAACTGAACAGAGCAATATTGATACTTTATCGATGGGTATGTCCGGTGACTTAACTGCTGCTATTGCCAAAGGATCTACGATGGTGAGAGTTGGCTCTGCTATTTTTGGTGCAAGAGAAGATAAATAATTCCCTGGGTATAACAATCTATTTCACTTTCTTTCAAGAGAATTAGTTACAATAGTGAAAAGTATTACAGCACTTTATAACATCCCTTATTTTTCATAGGTATTTCATGACAAAAATTGCTTTTATTGGCGCTGGTAACATGAATGGCGCAATTATTTCTGGTTTAGTAAAAACAGGTTTTAACGCTCAAAACATTATCGTTTCAAATCCTTCTCCGCAGAAACGACAAGCTTTACAACAACAACTTAATATTAAAGAAACGTCTGATAATATTGAAGCCGCTAATTTTGCAGACTTTATCGTTTTAGGGGTTAAACCACATTTTATTGCAGAGGTTTGTCAAAAAATTAGTCAAGAACTGGATATCACTAACAAGTGCTTTATTTCAGTTGCTGCAGGCTGCACGGTTGAACAAATGCAGAAAGCCTTAGCAGCCCCTTGTGCCATTATTCGTACAATGCCCAACACACCAGCGCAATTGGGTTTGGGCGTTACTGGCCTTTACGCTGATGAAAATGCCAATGTTCAACAAAAACAAGTTGCTGAAGAGTTAATGAGCTCAGTTGGGATTATAAAGTGGTTAAATACAGAAGCAGAAATTGATCTTATCACTGCCGTTTCTGGCTCTGGTCCTGCGTATTTCTTTCTGTTTATGGAAGCCATGGAAAAACAAGCACTAGCATTTGGATTTACGGCTCAAGAAAGCCGTGAATTGGTACAACAAACTGCTTTAGGCGCAGCGCAAATAGTTGTTAATAACGACTTACCTATTAGCGAGTTACGAGCAAAGGTCACCTCAAAAGGTGGTACAACAAATGCTGCAATCAATTCTTTTATTGATGATGGCTTGGAACAAATAGTAACAAATGCGATGAATAGTGCATTGCATCGTGCTAAAGAAATGGCGCAAAATGACGTTTAAACACATTTAAATTATTTTTATCAATTATTAAGTTTTGGAGATGTAGATGGAAGCCATTAATTTTTTGCTGGATTTTGCTTTTAAAGCATTATTAATGTTATTAGTTTTACGCGTATGGTTACAACTCGTTCGCGCTGATTTTTATAACCCATTCAGTCAGTTTATTGTTAAAGTGACCAACCCTTTAGTCATTCCTCTTCGCCGTGTTATCCCTGGCTTTGGTGGTATTGATGTTTCAACATTATTATTAGCTTTTACAGTAGCCGTGTTGAAATTTGTTATAATTCCATTACTCAATGGTGGTGATCTTAACATGCTAACAGCACTGTACTTAGGTCTTATTTATTTAATAAAACAATCTGGCATGTTGTTGTTTATGTTAATGTTAGTAACAGCAATAATGAGTTGGGTTGTTCAAGGTTACAACCCTACTCAAGCAATATTACATCAATTAACTGAACCATTTTTAAAACCTATAAAACGCATAGTTCCAAGCTTTGGCGGTTTAGACTTGTCAGTATTAATCGCATTTTTATTGCTTAATGTGATTAATATTTTATTATCAGGGTCAGTGCCTGGTTGGGCAATGATCTAAAAGCCAATCAACATAAACAGGTTTTGTAAACATTTACCTATAAAACCTGTCTTATTAATGTATGCATAATTTAAGATCAATAAGGAACTCATTATGAAAATTTTATTACAAACCTGTTTATTTGCTATTTTAGTTTCAATGACTTTCGTGAGTAACGTTTTCGCTGAAAACATGAAAAAAATGGGGTCAATGCAAATTCATTACATGGCAATTAACGCCACGTTTTTAACACCAAAAATAGCGAAAGCTTATAATATTGAACGCAGTCGTTTCAACGGTTTACTTAATATTTCAGTATTAGATGATACAAAAGATTCAACGCCTGCAAAAAAAGTCATGATTCAAGGTAAAGCACGTAATGATCTTGGCCAAATTAAAACCCTTGAATTTGACGAAGTCAAAGAAGGTGATGCTATTTATTATTTAGCACAAATTAAGTATAGCGACGAAGAAACCTTTTACTTTGATATCACCATTAGTGACGGTAAAGAAACTCATCAGCTTAAGTTTAAACAAAAGTTTTATGTTGACTAAGTGCTAACGCCAGTCAAAAAACATATAAAATCAGGGTTTACCTGATTTTATTTTTTCCAACTTTCAATCTTTCAGGGTCAAAAATGTCAACCATCGTATTAGCTACAGGCAACCAAGGTAAAGTAAAAGAACTTAGCCATTTACTCGCCGCGCATAATATTGAAATAAAACCACAAAGCGAATTTAATGTAGGTGAAGTAGCAGAAACAGGCACGACTTTTGTTGAAAATGCCATCATCAAAGCGCGTCATGCCGCAAAAATCACTGGGCTTCCAGCAATCGCTGACGACTCTGGATTAGAAGTTGATGCACTCAATGGCGAACCTGGTGTTTATTCTGCTCGTTATGCCGGTGAAAGTGCCAGTGATAACGACAACACCAACAAACTCTTACAAGCCTTAGAGAATACACCTGATGAACTGCGTACGGCGCGTTTTCATTGTGTGCTGGTTTATATGAAACATGAGAATGATCCGACACCGATAATTTGTCATGGGGCATGGGAAGGTACCATTACTCGCGAAAAAATGGGTGAACAAGGTTTTGGTTATGACCCTATTTTTTGGCAAGAAGCCCAGCAAAAGACTTCTGCACAATTACCTCGCGACTTAAAAAATAGCTTAAGCCACCGCGGTCAGGCTCTCGCTAAACTTGTTCAACACTTTGGTGTGAAATAATAATGTTACAGGCGCCACCTCTATCTTTATATATCCACATACCTTGGTGTGTGGAAAAATGTCCCTATTGCGATTTTAACTCCCATGCACTGAAATCAGCGGTTCCAGAGGAAGAATACGTAAAACATCTTATTGAAGATTTGGATGCAGACATTGCAAAGTTTTCACTCAGTAGTCGTCCTCTTCACACTATTTTCATTGGTGGCGGCACACCAAGTTTATTCTCTGCTCAAGCGATTGAAAGCTTATTAACCCAAGTACTTGAACGCTTTGAACATAAAGAAGATATTGAAATAACGTTAGAAGCTAACCCCGGTACAGTAGAAGCTGAAAAATTCATCGGATTTTTTAATGGCGGTGTATCACGGCTTTCAATTGGCGTGCAAAGTTTTGAATCTGACAAACTCATCAAGTTAGGTCGTATCCATGATAGCAATCAAGCTAAAAAAGCAGCAGAGTTAGCTTATTCATGTGGTATAAAAACGTTTAATTTAGATTTAATGCATGGTTTACCTCAGCAGAATATTGCGAATGCCCTTGATGATATAACTACTGCAATATCACTTAACCCAACACACTTGTCTTGGTATCAGCTAACGATTGAACCTAATACTGCTTTTCATTCTCGTCCACCCAAATTACCTGAAGACGAAGTACTGTGGGATATTCAAGACCAAGGCTTCGCATTGTTAGCCGCCGCTGGTTATCAGCAATATGAAATTTCAGCTTTCAGTAAGCCAGGTTTTGAATGTCAGCATAATATCAATTACTGGCAATTTGGTGACTATCTTGGCATCGGTTGTGGCTCTCATGGCAAGATAACCGATCCCGTTAATAATAAAATTTTTCGCACCGTAAAAGTTAAACATCCTAAAGGTTACTTAGATACAAGCCGTCTGCATTTAGATCATCTTAATGAAGTAAGCGAAGAAGAGTTACCGTTTGAATATATGATGAACAGGCTTCGCTTGCATTCAAGTTTCAGTTTAGATGAATATGAAAACAGAACAGGACTATCTGCTAAAACTGTTTTACCAACTTTACTGATTGCCAAGCAAAAAGAGTTGATGATAGAAAATACCGATGGTTCGTGGCAAGTAAGTAAACTTGGGCAACGTTATTTGAATGATCTGCTCGAGATGTTTTTGTAATGATGGTTAGCGAAGAGCAAGAACTCATCGACAAACAGTTTATGAAACGCGCTTTTGAGCTTGCCCAACAAGCTGAAACGATTGACGAAATACCCGTTGGCGCTGTGGTTGTGGCAAATAATAAAATCATTAGCGAAGGTTACAATCAGTCGATTACCTTGAACGACCCGTCAGCCCATGCTGAAATGGTCGCTATTCGTCAAGCGGGCAAGAAATTGCAAAACTATCGTCTGCTTGATTGCACCTTATATGTAACATTAGAGCCTTGCCCGATGTGCGCTGGTTTATTAGTACATAGTCGTATTAAACGTGTTGTTTATGCGACAAAAGATTTAAAAACAGGCGCAGCAGGTAGCGCTTTTAATTTACTTTGTGATGAAAAGCATAATCATCAGATACAATTAAATTCAGGAATAATGGCAGAAGAATGTAGTCAGTTACTTTCTGCTTTTTTCAAACGCCGTAGAGCTGAAAAGAAAGCACTCAAACAAGCAGCTAAATTAGCGGTGAAATAGAAACAGTAATCCGCTTAGCGTAAATAACAATTTAGGAGAAAGCGTTTGAAATGTAGATTTGTATTTTATGCTTCTTTATTGTTTTATATTTTTAGCGCTCAAGTAAACTCCAACGATGGCGTTCAAGTTTACAAGTATAAGTCAGCCCAAGGTGTCATTTCTTTTTCAGACATTCCACCTGAAGAGGCTAATTACCAACAAATTCGCATAGGTTGTTTTGCTTGTAAATTAAATTCAGTCGTTAATTGGCATAACACTCGACTATTTCTTAATCACTTTAATAAAACCATCAATCAGCAAGCCCAACTTTATAAAATAGATCCTGCCCTTATACGTGCAGTAATTCATGCCGAGTCGCACTTTAATCCCTTAGCATTATCTAAAACGGGGGCAAAAGGCTTGATGCAGTTAATGCCAGCAACAGCAAAAGAATTAGGTATTAGAGATTCATTCAATGCCCAACAAAATATTAGAGCAGGCAGCAAACATTTAGCACGGTTAATTAGGAAATACGGGGGGAATATAACATTAGTTTCAGCGGCTTATAATGCTGGTGAAGGTGCAGTAAAAAAATATCAAGGTGTACCGCCCTACCCTGAAACTAAAGTATATGTTGAACGAGTAAAAATTTTACATCAACGCTACTTATCTAATATCTAATGTCTAATATCTAATATCTAATTAAGACTTAAGTCTCATTGCTACTTTGGCTTTTGTTGTACCATCTAATAAGTTCCTTTTGATCAGCTGGTGCTTCTTCTCCTTGGGTAATTTTTACTAATGCTTGTTGCGCGAGTAACTGTTCCGATTTTTCTTCAATTTTACTAAGCGCCGTATAAAAAACACCTATCTCTTCATCAGTTAGCACACTTTCAAGTTCGTTAGCGCGTAGTTCCATTGCCGATGTCAATTTTTGATAAAGCGCTTTGCCTTCTTCGTTTAACGCTAATATTTTAATATTTTTACTTTTTTTGTCTCGACGAATATCAATCAAATTTTTCTTAGCTAACGCCTTTACTGCTCGACTTACATTATAAGAATCGATACGTGACTGATAAGCAATGTCCGCTGATTTAATAGGCATATAAGAACCAATATTCAGTAATACTCGCATTTCTCTCGGCTCTAAATCACATAACTCACGAATCTTCCAGTCACGATTTAAAGCTAATAAATTACTAACAACAGCCACCCTAAAGGGTAAGTGACTTGTTAAATCTAAAGGTTTATCTATTTCTTTCGTCAAGGTAAAAGCTTTATTTCTGGCAGATTTATTGATGGTAACACCCGAGGACTAAACATGATTTTGCTACTTTATCATTAACTTCAAATAAATAACACGCTGCTAAAACCATCGTGTGGTGATAAATATAAGACTTTCATTTTAAACTTTCATTCTATTTGTAACAAATCATTATTATTTGTACATTTCTCTAAATAGCCTAAAGCCTTTTGTTTATTATGAAGACAGCTAATAATAGTTACATTTTGATTACTGTTCGTGATATTTGCTTACATTTGCACTTTGTCATTTACTGTTTAGCTTGACACTCTACTATCAAGACAATTTTATTAAGATCTCCAAACTTTATAATAATGAGACTAAGCTAGATGATTATAACTAATCAATTTTATAATAAAGCTTAAAGACGAGAACAAATTAACCATTTACGTTTTGTATATTCGTTAATTTTACAAGGGAAAAACAATGAAAAAAATAGTTATTGCTACTGTTGTAATTGCACTAGTTGCTGCTGGTGGATTTTATCTACAATCTCAAAACAGCAACGAAGATAAAGCCACTGAAATTGAAACGACAAAGGTAGCTTATGAAAAAATAATTCAAAAAGTGAATGCGACAGGAAAAATTCAACCTAAAACTAAGGTAAATATTAGTGCTGATGTTAGTGCCAAAATTATTGCCTTACATGTTAAAGAAGGTGACTGGGTTGAGAAAGGCAAACTATTAGTAGAATTAGACAAAGAACGTTACATGGCAAGTGTAGAAAGCCAAGAAGCCAATGTTCGTTCAGCAAAAGCTAATGCTAAGTTAGTTAAGGCCAATATGGAGCAGGCAAAACGTGTTTGGCAGCGCTCTAAAGAGTTAGTATCAAAGAAGCTTGAGTCACAAGCTGATTTAGATGCTAGTAATGCAGGTTACCAAGTAGAAGTCGCTCGTTATGAATCATCTTTAGAACAAGTCGCGCAAATTCAAGGTACATTAAAAAGAGCCCTTGACGATTTATCAAAAACCACTATGTATGCTCCCATGTCAGGAACTATTAGTAAGTTAAATAAGGAATCGGGTGAAATAGCTATTGGCTCTCAATTCCAAGAAGATGTCATTATGACTATTGCTAACCTCAATGAAATGGAAGCTTTAGTGAATGTTGATGAAAACGACATTATTGCGATTAAACTCAATCAAGAAACTGAAATTGAAGTTGATGCACTCTTAGGTACGATGCTAAAAGGTACAGTTTCTGAAATTGCCACGAGTGCAATTGAGGCTCAAAATGGGCAATCAAATCAAAAAACAGAGTTTGAAGTAACCATCACCATCACTAGTGATGTATCTAAGCTTCGTCCAGGCATGACAACCAGTGCCAATATAGTCACTGATACTCGAGATAATGCATTAAGTATTCCTATTCAATCGGTAACAGTTCGTACAGTTGACCAACTTCAAGAGAAAGAAGCCTTTAAGAAAAAAGAATACACCGCGGCTAATGACGGATTTGTCGAAGTTGTTTTTGTTGAAATTAATGGCAAAGTGATTGCTCATCAAGTAAAGACTGGCATTCAAAGCAATGATTTAATTGAAATTATCGAAGGACTTAAAATAAATGATGTCGTGGTTTCAGGTAGTTACCGGGCAATTTCAAGAGACTTATCAAATGGTGAAGCTGTAACGAGCAAAAAGAAAGATATGGATGAAAAACAAACATCAGGAGAGAAATAAGATGTCTGTCCAAGAATCAGATCAGGTGACAAGTGACACTGAAATGTCCGAGGCTATTTTAAAAATCAAAGATGTTACTCGAACTTACTTTATGGGTGACCAAGAGGTAAATGCACTTCGTGGCGTTTCATTAAATATTAATAAGGGTGAATACGTGGCCATTATGGGGCCATCGGGCTCTGGTAAATCTACATTGATGAACACTATAGGTTGTTTAGATGTACCGACTTCTGGAAGTTATCACTTAGAAGGGGTTGGCGTTAATGAAATGAGCGAAGATCAGTTAGCTGAAATTCGTAATGAGAAAATAGGGTTTGTTTTTCAAACATTTAATTTAGTGCCAAGAGTGAGTGTCTTTCAAAATGTGGAATTACCTTTGATTTATAAAGGTGTGCCTAAAAGAAAACGTCGAGAAATTGTTGAAAAAGCGATAGCTTCCGTGGGATTAGAAGACAGGAGTGATCATAAATCGAATGAGCTTTCTGGTGGACAACGTCAACGAGTTGCCATTGCACGAGCGCTAGTTTGTGAGCCTTCCATTATTCTTGCTGATGAACCAACCGGTAACTTGGACAGTAAAACGGGAGCAGAAATTATGGTGCTATTGAATCGTTTGCATGAAAAAGGTCACACCATTATTTTAGTCACCCATGAAGATGAGATTGCTGAACATGCTCATCGTATTGTTAGGTTACGTGATGGACTCATTGAAAGTGACACCAGAAGTTAATTAGTTGGTTTTATTTTATAGGTATAGTTATGAAGCTTTCTCTAGATATAGCTGAATCATTTAAAATTGCTTTAAGTGCTATTGTGGCGAATAAAAGTCGCGGTGCGTTGACAGCTTTAGGCATTATCATTGGTATTGTTGCGGTTATCACTACGATGACCGCAGCAAACGGTTTAAAAAATACATTTAGGCAAACTTTTTCTTCGGTTGGAGCTGACGTTATTTACGTATCTAAAAGGCCTTGGGTGCAAATGGGTCCTGGCTTTAGATTTCGCAATCGTAAAGATATAAGTTTAGCGGCAAGTGATGCATTACAACAAAGGTTATTAGGCCGAGGTGTTGTCAATCCGAGTATTAGTAGTAATAAAAACGTTAAATATCAATCAAAAGTACTTGAAGGTATCCGTATTTCAGGAACAACAGAAAAACAAATAATTGTCTCAGATATGGTCCCTAGTACAGGACGATTTTTAATGCCATTTGATGTTGAGTATAAAAAATCAGTTGCTGTCATTGGCTCAGAAATAGCTGATGGACTTTATGGTAATTCAGATCCTATCGGTAAACATATAAAAATTGGTCGCAACAAGTTTTTGGTCATAGGTGTGATGGAGAAACAAGGGACGAGTTTTTTTGGAGGCCCTAATTTTGATCGCCAAATATATATTCCTATTACCACCTATGGAAAAACATTAGGCCATAATGGTGGACGAGCTAATGTTAATATTGCGATTAAAGCCCCCTCTCAAGAATCAATGGCTGACTTTGAATTTGAAGTGATTGGTGAGATGCGTAAAATTCGCGGTTTGAAACCCGCTGAAGATGATGATTTTTCAATTAACAAACTAGATACATTACTTGATGCATACAACAACATGATGGGAGCTGTTGTACTTGTCGGTTTAATTATTACCAGTATTTCGTTATTTGTTGGTGGTGTTGGAGTCATGAATATTATGTTTGTTTCCGTTACTGAACGAACAAAGGAAATTGGTATCAGAAAAGCCATTGGCGCTAAACGACGTAGTATTTTATTACAATTTCTGTTTGAATCTTCAATTATCTGCTTATTCGGTGGCATTATTGGTTTGAGCATTGCGGCTTTACTGACCGAGATCATCAATGAAATGTTAATGCCTGCAAGCTTGTCTCCTTCCATTATTATTACCGCCCTGGTTATTTCTGTATTTGTTGGTGTGGTTTCAGGGTTTGTACCCGCCTATCGTGGGGCAAAGCTTGATCCTATAGAGGCACTTAGGTATGAATAATTTAATGTTTAATACAATAATACTTATGATTGATAAGGAGTTATCATTATGATTTTAGATATTTTTGTAATGTCGCTTTCAGCTATACGGGTCAATAAGTTACGTTCTTCTTTGACCCTTATTGGTGTCATTTTAGGTGTAGCGTCAATTATTGCGGTGATGACCGCTATTTCAGTGATTCAAAGTACGATGGAAAAAGAAATGACTGTTTTAGGCACTCAAACATTTCAGGTACAAAAGTGGCCTAATGGTTTTAGCTCTAACGAGCAACGACGAGCGGCAATGAAGTGGCCTGCTGTAACGACAAAAGAAGCACAATTAATTCGTGATAATGTTAGCTCGGTAGATTTAGTGGGGACCGAGTTTTGGGACGGTGGTAAAACAGTTTCCTATCGTGGATATACGACAGAGCCTGCGACTTCTTTGTGTGGTGGCTCACCTGAATATCCAGAAAATAATACTCACTATATAGAATTAGGTCGTAATCTTTCTCGTATGGATATGCTTACCGCTCGTAAAGTGGTGGTATTGGGTAACTCACTGGCTAATGAATTATTTCCATTTTCTGACCCTATTGGAAAAGAGGTTAGAGTTGACGGCAACAAGTACGAAGTTATCGGCGTTTTCATTAAAAAGGAATCAGCATTTGGTGGCCCGTACGAAACGATGGCGTTGATCCCCGGCACCACTTATACCAAGCTTTATGGCTCTGTTAATGGTAGAGGATTTCCTCGTTCTGCTAATGTTACGATTCATTCAAAAACACCTGAGTTATTACAAGATGCGATTGAAGAAACGCGTCAAGTATTAAGGAAATCAAGAAAACTAAAACATAATGAAGAAGATAATTTTCATTATTTCACCAGCTTAAGCCAAATCGAAAATTTTAATCAGACAACTCAAGGTGTCAAATTAGGGGCGTTTATTTTAGGTGCCGTATCACTCATTGTTGCGGGTATTGGCATTATGAATATCATGCTAGTGTCGGTTACTGAACGAACCAAAGAAATTGGCATTAGAAAGTCTTTAGGGGCTAAAAGGTCTAACATTCTACTACAGTTTTTATTTGAGGCGGTTGTACTTTGTAATGTTGGCGGTATTATCGGAATATTACTTGGCTTCGGTTTAGGTAATGTTATGACCTTAATGACCAGTTTTGAAGCTAACATTCCTTATGAGTGGGCATTTATTGGCATGGGTTTTTGTAGCGTTATCGGTATTACTTTTGGGATGATCCCAGCGATTAAAGCTTCTAAACTCAATCCTATTGATGCTTTGCAGTATGAATAAGTTAAATAACCTTAGCCATATTCATTGAGCGTAGCTCTATATTATTAAAAACCAAAGTGTAGTCTTATTTCACTTTGGTTTTTATGTATAGACAGTTAGGCAGTTAGGCAGTTACTAACATTACTTTCTATAAAAAAGTCGCTATTTCTTCAAGCGGCTTTTTAACTTGAGCATGATGTGGAACTGTTGCATCTTCACTTGGATATCCAGCAATAAGTAACATATAAGCCCGATCATTTTCGGGGCGCCCGCAAACTTTACTTAGAAATGACATGGGTTTAGGCGTATGCGTTAACGTGACTAAACCTGATGTATGTAAGGCATTAATTAAAAATCCTGTCGCAATTCCAACAGACTCATGTACGTAATAATTGGTATTTTTATCTGCTGAACTTATGCCACCTTTTTTTTGACTAAAAATAGCAATAAGCCATGGTGCATGCTCTAAATAAGGTTTATCAGCGTCTGTTCCTAGCGCTTTCAAAGCCCCTAACCACTCTTCTCCTGCTCGCCCTTCATAGAAGCCACGTTCATGGAACTCTGCTTGTTCTCTAATTTGCTTTTTTATGTCGCTACTGTGTACTGCGACAAAATGCCAAGGCTGATGATTAGCGCCACTTGGTGCAGTCGCAGCAGCTTTTATACAGTTCTCAATAATTTCTTTAGGTACGGGACGTTCACTAAAACTCCGAATACTATGACGACGTTTTATATCAAGATAAAAACGCTCCGAACGAGAAACCATCTCTTCAACTGGGTATTCAATATAATCATCTAATGGCGTTGAGTCGTGCGCTTTCATGGTGATTTACCTTATTTCTCTTTATATAATAAACCGAGGATATATCACTTGGTAGATATTGTAAATGCAACAACTTATTTAGATATGATAAATCAACATAAAATTATAAGCATTTAATTTTAAAGTGCGTCATTAAAATCTCATAGGTTATTAAGGAAACGCCATTATTTAATTTTTAATAACATAATATCCGACTCACCCTGCCAAACTGAATACAGCAGTTTTGAACAAGACTGGTTTACGTCAAATTGCATTCCTTCAGAAATTGGAGATTCAAAAATAAGCACTTTTTTCTTAGAATCAAAAAAGTATTGCCAAACTTTTTTCATATTATTTTCTTTATTAGCAAAGAATAAACTGTCTTCACAAATCTTAAATTGTGTTCTTCTGGGTAAACCTTCGATGATTAAAGACTCTTGCTTGGATCCCAGATGCATTTTCCACAAACCTAGGTCTTGATATTTAGTGAAAATCAACTCTTTACCGTCATAGCTTTCTTTACCGTTATAGCCGCCTTTTGGCGTTATCAATTCTGGCATCGATTTTTCTGCTATCAACTGTCGCCATATTTGCCAATCGCCATTTTTATCGGAACTATAATATAACCAACGGGAATCATTTGATATTGATGGATGAACCGCAACATCATTAATTGTTTCAATTAATGATGCCTTATCGGTATCGGTATTAACGAGGAGTATTTTATTATCACCCGTTTCGATGATCATCCTCTTGTTATCCGCTAACCATAAATATGAATCTAATCTTTTTGATGAATCTATACTTTTCAAGGGAAATAAGCGTTCTCCATTATCAATCCATAAAGCGAGTTCGCCCTGCCGATTAGATAAAAAAGCAATAGACGCTGAATTGTCACTTATTACGGGTTTTTCATCAATGAAGCTAGAATTCGTTTTTGTAATAAGTTTATCCTTTATTACCTTATTGACTAAATTTTTATGCCAGAGATCAACTTCAAAGTTTACTTGGGTATAAAGTATATTATTTTGAGCTTTTTTAGGATTAAAAATGAAGCCCGTAGATGAATAAAGGTGATCTACTTTTTGTTGCTCAATTCGAAGCTGATATAAATTACCTGGCGATTTCCCATCGCTATATATCACCGTTTCGTCATCTAAAAAGCTGACAGACCAAACGAGAAAATCAAACTGCCAAACCTTGCTAATGGCAAGACTTGTCGTATCCATAATATATAATTCGCTATTATCCCAATACTTAGCCCGCAAAAAAGCAAGTTTCTCACCATTACTGGATATTGCGATGGCATAGTCACCATAAAAGCTATCAGGAACTTGAGAGATGTTTTGTATTCTTCCGGTATCAAGCGTTAATTGTTGGATCAAATAGGGATGCTGAGAAGACTTTCTATCCGTGTAAATTACTTTAGTATCATCTGCTGACCAGACTAAAGTTGAAAAATGCTCGCTAGCGTCACACTTAGTTAATGTAGTGGTAGTCAGAGGCTGCATTTGATTATCTAAATTCATTAAAACTAGCTGGCAAGATGTTAAGTTTTTCTCGAAATAGACAATCGATTTAGACGTTGAAGAAAATGAAGCAGCGCTGATGTTTAAATTATTATCCGTTAATTTTATAACCTGAGCACTGTCTGTAGATTTTATGTATAACTGTAGAGGTGACAACAAATTTTTTTGGTGTGTATAGATTAACCATTTCCCGTCAGGAGAAAAGCTAGCGCCTGATTCATTGCCCTTTAAACTTGTTAATGGCTGAAGGGTTTTTTCAGTATAATTAATACTTTCATCAGGATAATATTTGTAAGATACAAAAATAATTACCATCAGAATAGCTAAAATCACCAAGACCTTTGAGCGTTTATTTACCGTTTTTACCGAAGGAAAAGTAACAAGTGCAATAAGTTGATAACCTTGTTTAGCTACCGTTTTAATGTATTTTGGTGCGACTGTATCATCACCCAAAGACTTGCGTAATTTTGCGATAACTCTATTTACTGCGCCATCACTAACTTGTCCCTGCCATAAGGCATCGATTAATTCCTTTCTCGATACAACTTGGTTAGGCCTTTTTGCTAGGTAAGTTAATACTTCAATCAACCTAGGTTCAACAATATGTGTTTGACTTTTATCTGAAATTTTATTTAATTTTGGTTCAACAAGCCAATCAGCAACAAAATAGGTGCCCGAAGTATCGGTATGTGGTGTGCTTTTTTCAGATATTGTCATTTATTTATCAGTCATTTTGTTAGTTATTACTCTGTTAGTTTAACGGCTATCACCTTGATTTTAAAGTCATCACTTAATCATCATCAAAAGATATCAAAACCATATTCAATACTTCCTAGCCAGACTTCTGCTTTAAGTGTTAAAAAGAACTTAAATATATAGGAGAGTAAAATGATCAACAGAATTAACTTCATTGGGTTTTTAATTTTAATATCACTTATCGGATGTGGTGGCAGCGATGAACAACCAAAGACTGTAATAACAGCACCTGAAGAAGCATTTGAGTATGAAGTGCCAGAACAAACTCAAGATGGCTGGCTGACAGCAACATTGTCAGATGTGAGTATTGATGAAAAATTAATTGAAGATATGATGCTTTCGGTCAGTAAAGCAAGGTATGGATATATAGATAGTATCGTTATTGCTAAAGACGGTTACTTAGTGCATGAAGGTTATTTTGGCGGAAGTACCAGAGATACCTTAAATGATATCCGATCAGTTTCAAAAAGTATCATTTCAACAATTGTCGGGATCGCAGTAGATGCTGGTCATATTGCCAGTGTCGAAGACAAGGTAATGACCTTATTTCCAGAGTATGATTTACTTCAAAATTGGCATGAAAGAAAAAGTGATATTAGCATTCGGCATTTGTTAACGATGTCGTCAGGTCTAGCTTGTAATGACACCCAACTTGTTTCACCTGGTGGAGAAAGCACCATGTTTGAAAGTGATGATTGGTTGGAACACTTCTTAACCCTGCCCTCTCTTAGAGAAGCGGGTGCAGAATTCGCTTATTGTGCAGGAGGTGTGGTTGGTTTAGCTGGCGTGCTCGAAAAATCAACTCATATGAAAGGCATAGATTTTGCTGATGAATTTCTTTTTAAACCACTCAATATTAATAATTATAACTGGTTAAAAACCAATGGCGATTTATTGCATCCCAATGGTTTATTTATAAATTCAAGGGATATGGCAAAAATCGGTCAAGTTATGATGACAGGAAAATGGAATGACCAAGTGATCTTATCTCAAGAATGGATAACGCAAGCAACCTCTCATCAATTTACTGATGCAGATTTAGATAGCTTAGGTTTTCTATGGTGGAGACACAGCACCTTCAATTTTGATTTATTCTATGCTCATGGCAAAGGAGGAAAAACCATTGTGGTAATACCTAAATTGAATATTGTGATAGCAATAGCAGCTTCAAATGATCCAAGTACTGCTTTAGGATTAAATTGGAAAATAATTAGTGACTTCATTCTTCCAGCCTTAATGTAATAAGTTACTTTTATATTTATATAAAAGTAACTATATAAAAAAAGCGCCTTTCGGCGCTTTTTTATTAATATAATCTTAGCTAATATTAGTTAGTTTTAACCAATAAATGCACGTGCATTACGGAACATGCGTACCCATGGTGAATCTTCTTGCCATTCATCTGGATGCCACGAGTTAGCAACGGTTCTAAATACACGTTCAGGATGCGGCATCATAATAGTAACGCGTCCATCTGTCGTTGTTAGTGCCGTAATACCGTCTGGTGAACCGTTCGGGTTAGCTGGATACGTTTCAGTAACTTGACCATAGTTATCAACATAACGCATTGACACAGTACCTGAATCGTTCGCTTCGCCTATAGCTTCTTCAGAGCTAAACTCTGCATAACCTTCACCATGAGAAACAGCGATAGGCATATGAGAACCTGCCATGCCTTTAAACAACACTGACGGGCTTTCTTGTATTTCAACTAATGAGAAACGTGCTTCAAAACGATCAGATTTGTTCTGTACAAAGTGTGGCCATGCTTGTGAACCTGGAATAATCTCTTTCAGGTTAGACAACATCTGACAACCATTACAAACACCTAATGTGAAGGTATCTTCGCGTTCAAAGAATGCAGTAAACATTGCCTTAGCGTCTTTGTTAAATAAGATTGATTTTGCCCAACCTTCGCCAGCACCTAATACGTCACCGTAAGAGAAACCACCACAAGCCACTAAACCATTAAAGTCAGCTAAATCGGTTCGGCCAGATAATATATCCGACATATGAACGTCAATCGCAATAAAACCTGCACGGTCGAATGCGGCTGCCATTTCAACATGAGAGTTAACACCCTGCTCGCGTAAAATAGCAATTTTAGGATTGGAGCCTTTTAATGCATCTTGTGCGATTAACTTAGCAACAACATCTTCATTAATATCAAAAGTAAGTTCTGCACTTAACCCTGGGTCTTCCGTATCAAACTTAACGTCATGCTCTTGCTGAGCACATTCAGGGTTATCACGCATTGACTGCATTCTATAAGTCGTTTGTGCCCACGTAGTACGATAGTAAGTACGAGAATTTTCTAGTACTACCTCGCCATCACGGCTAAAGCGAATGGTATCTTCATTATTGATGCGGCCTATATCAGTACAACAATCTTCAATACCGTGCTCAACAAAAATTGCGTGAATCGCATCAGCATCGCTTTCACGAATTTGAATGACCGCACCTAATTCTTCATTGAATAATACGTCGACATCATTACCCGATGCAGAGGTTAGTTTAGATAAATCAATATCTACACCTGTGTGACCTGCAAAAGCCATTTCAACGACAGTCGTAAATAAACCACCATCAGAAATATCGTGATAAGCAATAAGCTTTTCGTCACGAACAAGCGTTTGCATCGCGTTAAAGAAACCTTTTAATGTTTCAGGGCTATCAACATCTGGCGTTTCGTTGCCAAGATGCTTATAAACTTGCGCTAAACATGAACCACCTAAACGTTTTTTGCCTTTTGATAAATCAATAGCAACAATTCGAGTATCGCCTTGGTCAATTCGTAATTCAGGGGTAACCGTTTTACGAATATCTTCAACAACACCAAAGGCGGTGATGATTAATGACATTGGTGAGGTAACAGCTTTCTGCTCGCCATTATCTTCCCATTTAGTCTTCATCGACATCGAGTCTTTACCAACAGGGATAGTTAACCCTAATGCAGGACAAAGCTCTTCACCAATGGCTTTAACGGCTTCATATAAACCAGCATCTTCACCTGGGTGACCCGCTGGAGACATCCAGTTAGCAGACAATTTAATACGGTTCAAATCGCCAATGTCTGTACCGGCAATGTTTGTTAAAGATTCTGCGACCGCTAAACGAGCAGAAGCGCCAAAGTTTAATAAAGCAACAGGAGTACGTTCACCTAAAGACATGGCTTCGCCATGGTAAGAATCAAGAGCGGAAGCGGTAACACCACAATCGGCTACAGGTACTTGCCAAGGACCAACCATTTGGTCACGATTAACCATACCGGTTACTGAGCGATCACCAATGGTAATTAAGAACGTTTTCTCTGCAACCGTTGGTAAAGATAAAATTCGTTCAGCGGCATCGGTTAACGTAATATCAGTTAAAGAGAACTCATCACCTTTAGTTGTTTTAGTTGTCACGTCTTTGTAAATTTTAGGTGTTTTACCTAATAAAACGTCAAGCGGTAAATCAATCGGAGTCGCTAATTTATCGTTACCTGCAAAATGTGAATCCGTAACGGTTAAATGACTTTCTTCAGTAGCACGACCAACAACAGCATATGGAGCACGTTCACGGGCACATATTTGTTCAAAAACCGCTAAGTTTTTGTCTGACACCGCAATAACATAACGTTCTTGAGATTCGTTACACCAAATTTCATGAGGTGCCATACTGCGTTCATCGTTAGGGACGTTACGAAGTTCGAAAACACCACCACGGCCGCCATCAGCAACTAATTCAGGGAAAGCATTTGATAAACCACCGGCGCCAACATCATGAATGAAAGCAATAGGGTTCTCTTCGCCTAACTGCCAACACTTATCGATAACTTCTTGGCAACGACGTTCCATCTCTGGATTTTCACGTTGCACAGAAGCAAAATCTAAACTTTCAGCTGATTGACCTGAAGCCATTGAAGAAGCAGCACCGCCACCTAAACCAATGTTCATTGCAGGGCCACCAAGGGCGATTAAATTAGCGCCAACGATAATTTCACGTTTTTGTACATGCTCATCACGAATATTACCTAAACCACCGGCAAGCATGATGGGTTTGTGATAACCGCGTACTTCAACACCGTTAAACGAGTTAACTTCTTCTTCGTAAGTACGGAAATAACCTAAAATAGCCGGTCGACCAAATTCATTGTTAAATGCTGCGCCACCTAAGGGGCCTTCCATCATTATATCTAATGCTGAAACGATACGACTCGGCTTACCAAAATCAGTTTCCCAAGGTTGTACAAAATTAGGAATACGTAAATTTGACACTGAAAAGCCAACTAAACCGGCTTTTGGCTTAGAACCAATACCTGTTGCGCCTTCGTCGCGAATTTCACCGCCTGAACCTGTAGCTGCGCCTGGGTAAGGAGAAATAGCCGTTGGGTGGTTGTGTGTTTCAACCTTCATTAATATTTGAATATCTTCATGATGATAACCATAAACATTCGTTTGGGGATTTGGAAAGAAACGACCGCCTTTGTTACCCACCATAACCGCAGCATTATCTTTATAAGCACTTAGGACATAGTCAGGGTTTATTTCATGGGTGTTACGGATCATTTTAAATAATGATTTCGGCTGTTTTACACCATCGATAGTCCAATCAGCGTTGAATATTTTATGACGACAATGTTCAGAGTTAGCTTGGGCGAACATATAAAGTTCGATGTCGTGTGGATTACGACCTAATTTTGTAAAGTTTTCGAATAAGTAATTAACTTCGTCGTCAGCTAGTGCTAAGCCTAATTCGACATTCGCAGTCACTAATGCTTTTTTACCACCATTTTCAATATCAATAGCGGTTAATTCGCCAGGCTCGGCCGTAGCAAATAAAGATGTAGCTTCAGATACTTCAGTAAAAATGACTTCCATCATACGATCTGAAATTAAGTGATTAAGCTGAACTTGCTGATCTGCATTCAAGTCATCACTGGTGATGTAATAAGCAATACCACGCTCTAGGCGGGTAATTTTAGCTAAACCACAGTTATGCGCAATATCTGTGGATTTTGATGACCAAGGTGAAATAGTACCCGGACGAGGGGTTACCAATAAGAACTGACCTACCGGTTCATGTTCTTCTATGGTGGGTCCATATTTAAGAAGTTGTTGTAAAACTTGAAATTCTTCATCATTAAGATCTGCTGAGATATGCGCAAAATGGGTGAATTCAGCATAAATATCTGAAACAGGAAGTTGTAATTCAGCACATTGAGCTAATAATTTTTTAACTCGAAAGTCTGAAAGTGCAGGAGCGCCGCGAAGGGTTTTCATCAACATCGTCATAAACGTAATCACCAGTTTAGTTTTATTTTAGCCACATTTAATGCCTAAAATAATGGAAGAAAAATCGCGCGTATTATAATTGATATTAAAGGTTTTGATAAGCCTTAAAAGGCTAACTTTAAAAGTTAATCGCTATAATTGATAAAAAGTACTTTGAATAAAACAGGAATCACGACACAATGATATTCGATGATAAAATTAAATTTTAAAATAGCTAAAAAAATCAGCAAGTTTGCAGGCTTAGTTTTCTTAAGCGTTTTTTTACTATTCGGCTGTCAGCCCAAAGAAAATAATGCCAGTTTGCAGCGAATTATTGAACGCGGCTATATTTCGGTGGGTACTATTTATGGACTGACAAGTTATTACCTCGAAGCAGAGGGTGCTGCTGGCTTTGAATATGAGTTGGTCAGAAAGTATGCCGACTCATTGGACGTAGAATTAAAAGTTGTACCCAGTTATAGCCTTGAAGAACTCTTTAATAAATTAGACAGTGGCGAAGTCGATATTCTAGCGGCAGGTTTGGCGGTTACCAACAAAAGACGCCAACAATATAATTTCTCGCCGAGTTACGACAACATTAGTCAAAAACTTGTTTTCAAACAAGGTGGTGACCGTCCACGAAAACTAAAAGATTTAACGGGAAACCTCCTGATCATGGCACATTCTAGTCATGAAGAAAACTTAGTCCAATTAAAAGAAAACAACAGTGAATTAAATTGGCAAGTCAGTGATGAGTTTGACAGTGAAGAATTATTACTGAAGGTGCTATCAGGAGAAATAGACTATACCGTTATCGATAGTAATACCCTCGCGGTTAATCGCCGCTATTATCCTGAAATAAGTATTGGTTTTACGATAAAAAAATCACAACCTGTTGCTTGGGCGGTTAAAAAAAATAACGACCAGTCTATTTATGCGAGTCTCGTAGAGTTCTTTGGCAAAGTACATCACGACGGCACGTTACTCGCGCTTGATGACAAATATTATGGCCATGTTGAAGAGTTCAACTATGTTGATACGCGTATGTTTATCAAAGCGGTAGAAAATAAATTACCAAAATATCAGCCTTTGTTTGAAAAATATGGTCAAGAGCTCGATTGGCGTTTACTTGCAGCGATTAGTTATCAAGAATCTCATTGGAAGCCCCATGCTCGCTCATATACCGGTGTACGTGGCATGATGATGTTAACATTGCCAACAGCAAAACAAATGGGCATAAAAAGCCGGTTAGATGCCGAACAAAGTATTCGCGGTGGTGCTAAGTATTTTAAACAAATGATAGACAGAATGCCTGACAGAGTACTATTACCCGACAGACTATGGTTTGCCCTCGCTTCATATAATATTGGCTTAGGTCACTTAAATGACGCACGTAAAATTACAGAAAAACAAGGTGGTGATCCCGATCGTTGGGTAGAAGTTAAAGATCGCTTGCCTTTATTGAAGCAAAAAAAATATTATAAGCCAACAAAATATGGTTATGCCCGTGGCGATGAAGCAGTAAACTATGTTGAAAATATTAGACGTTATTATGACACACTTGCTTGGATGGATAATAAAGCAAAAGAAAATGCGTTACCGCCTCCGGTTGAAGTAAAAGCAGTAACGAATACAGAATAAATGCTTATAACTGATAAATTGTCATAAAAATGAAACAACGTTTAGTGATACTGAATTGACGTACAATGTAGATAGAGAGATAACATGAACAATAGAGTTAGACGACAAGTGCAAAGCACACACAGAAAAAGACAACTACAACGCCAGAAGCAGAAAATAAACTCACGACGCTTAGGCCAATTCTTAATTGAAAACCAATAGACACTCGAATACTGGTTTTCACTGTAGACGCGTTAAATATGTTTTCCACGTGTCCATGTTGACGTTGTTAATAAACGTTCGCCAGCATCAACAGCACCTGTTTCCATGGTTGTTCCCATAGAGTCATTCCACCGATTTAAATAACCAAATAAAGATATAACGCCAAGAATCTCTACAATCTCACCATCATCCCAATACTTATGAAGTTCTTCAGAAATAGAATCATCAACGGCATTTGGTACACTTGAAGCTGCAAGCGCAAATTCAAAAGCCGCTTTCTCCCCTGCACTGTACATTTCACTTTCTCTAAAAGACCAAATATTAGCGAGTCGCTCATCAGTTCCACCATAGCGCTCAGCCGCTAAAATAGTATGTGCTTCACAATAACGACAGCCGGTATTTGCACTGGTAATGTATCCAATTAGCCGTTTTTGTTCCGCCGTAACACTGCCGTCATTTGCCATAACAGCCATATTCAAATTTATAAAAGCCTTAGCAATCGCAGGGCGACGTTGCATGGTTAATACACTGTTTGGGCAAAAACCTAATGTTTCGTTAAAGAAACGTGCTAATTCTGTCACTTCTTCATTTTCATCTGTCGAAAGCGGGGTAACTAATGCCATATGCATCTCCGATTATTAAGTGGATTTATAAATATTTAATTCAATATAAAACATTGATGTTGCAATTGCAACATCTGTATTTATTGTTACTCAAATAAACACAGTTAACTTTTCACAAAGTAAAATCAGCTTGAATGACAGCGTTCAAAATTCACTCTCCTCAATAAGACTATAAATCACTTGCAAGATTTTCTAATTGAACTATTATATTGTGCACAAGTTAATTTCAAGCAATTTAAATTAATCATTCCATACAAAAGGTAATATCATGTCTATATTGAATAAAAAGATGCCACTACTCTCTGGCGATATGCAAGATTTGTCAGAATACCAAGGCAAGGTAGTGTTAATTGTTAATACCGCAAGTAAATGTGGCTTTACAAAACAATACGAAGGTCTAGAAGCTTTATATACTAAATATAAAGATCAAGGATTGGTTGTCCTAGGTTTTCCATGTAATCAATTTGGTGAACAAGAAAAAGGCGCTGACAAAGAAATAGCGGCTTTTTGTCAGAAAAACTATGGCGTTAATTTCCCAATGTTTTCTAAAATTGAAGTAAACGGAGATAATACCGCTGAGTTGTACCAAGAACTTAAAGTAGAAGCTCCAGGTATTATGGGGACAAAAAAAATTAAATGGAATTTCACTAAATTTCTAATCAATAAAGAAGGCAATGTTGTAACTCGCTATGCGCCTCTGACTAAGCCTGAAGCTTTAGCGACTGATATTGAAGCCGCATTAGCATAATGCCTATGAAAGATAAAAATAAAGGGTTAGACAATTTTCCGGCCCTGCATTTAGAGAATCAATTTTGTTTCAGTTTATACAGCTTATCTCGCCGGGTAATTCAGAGCTATACTCCACTTTTGAAACCGCTCGATTTAACCTATCCACAATATTTAGTGTTATTAGTTTTATGGCAGCAGTTAGAAAATGAAACAAATACGATATCTGTGAGTAAGTTAACAAAAGAATTGAAGTTAGATACCGGCACAGTTACGCCATTATTAAAACGCATGGAAAGTAAAGGGTTGCTCAGTCGTACCCGTAGTAAAAAAGATGAACGAATTGTGATGGTTGAATTATTGGCAAAAGGTCTATCCTTGCGCGAACAAGCAAAGAAAATACCGCAGTCATTACTTTGTCAATCAACTGTTGAACCACAAAAAGTCATGGCCCTTCGAGAGCAATTACAGCAAATGCTGGCTTTGTTGAATTGATATATTCACCAATTCAAGTGCGAATAAATAATTAACTATGACTCGTTCAAATAGACAATTAAAAAAACCTCAGTTACAGCAATGTAAATGAGGTTTTTAGTTTATTGTTGTTAGCTATTAGGGTCCAACAATGACCGGCTATTTATTTAACCTTTACGCCAAGTTGTTTTACCCGCACTGTCTTCGACAATAATATTCATCGCAGCTAACTTATCACGTGCTTCATCAGCTGATGCCCAATTTTTACTGGCTCTAGCATCATTACGTTGCTTGATTAACGCTTCAACTTCAACAACTTCATCATCGTCACCCTCACCTTGTAAAAAGCTTGCAGGAGTTAATTGTAATAAACCAATCAATTCGCCTAAAGCTTTAAGTGTTGCCGCTAAATAAGGTGCTTTGTCACTATTTTGGTTTTTAGCTACATTAAGCTCTTTTGCTAAATCAAATAATACCGCTAATGCTTGCGGCGTATTAAAATCGTCATCCATGACTTTAATAAATTCAGCAACAAACGAATCCTCTTTATCTAAAGAGAACTCTGTAGCAACATCAACATCACGTAAAGCTGTATATATTCGCTCTAAGCCAGATCGTGCTTGATCCAAATTGTCTGTTGAATAATTCAATTGGCTACGATAATGTCCAGAGGTTAAAAAGAATCTAACCGTTTCTGAATCATACTTTTTTAACACATCACGGATAGTGAAAAAATTATTAAGCGACTTTGACATTTTTTCTTGGTCAACTTGCACCATGCCCGTATGGATCCAATAGTTCACATAGGGCGTATCAAGTGCACAACAACTCTGTGCAACTTCATTTTCATGATGTGGAAATAGCAAATCTGAACCACCACCATGAATATCAAAATGACGACCTAACTCTTTGGCGCTCATTGCAGAACATTCAATATGCCAACCTGGGCGCCCGGCTCCCCAAGGAGATGCCCAGCTTGGTTCATCTGGTTTAGCTGATTTCCATAAAACAAAATCTAATGGTGATCTTTTGCTTTCGTCAACTTCAACACGTGAACCTGCTTGTAATTGTTCTAAATTTTGGCCACTTAGTTTGCCATAGTCTTCATAACTAGCAACAGAAAACAGTACATCTCCACTCGTTGCTACATAGGCATAATCTTTTTCCACAAGCGTCACAATCATGGCAATAATTTCATCCATGTGTGTGGTAACTCTTGGCTCAACATCAGGACGTTTTATGTTTAAGGCATCAAAATCTTCATGCATTAATGCAATAGTACGCTCGGTAAGTTGATCTGGCGTTTCGTTATTTTCTTGTGCACGTTTGATTATTTTGTCTTCAACATCTGTGATATTACGTACGTAATTCACGTCATAACCAGAAAATCGTAAATATCTAGCGATATTGTCAAAGCTAATATAGGTACGACCGTGACCGATATGACATACATCGTAAACAGTACAACCACACACATACAAACCCACTTTACCTGCTTCAATTGGGGTAAAAACTTCCTTCTGACGGGTTAATGTATTGTATATCTGTAACATAGGTTTTCTGTCTCCATTTACGATTTCAAAGTTGGTAAGTATTCGTTATTAAAAATCCAACGAATTTTCGATAATTGTACCCGAACAAAGCGCTAGGGTCATTATTTAACATGCATAATATCTATAAGTTTTCTTTACAGTTCCGTGCTTTCGTTTACAATTCTCACATCAAAAATAGAGAGTAAATAAAATGATCATATTAAAAACAAATTTAGGCGATATCAAAATTGCATTAAACTTTGATAAAGCACCTGTTACAGCAAAAAACTTTCAACAATATGTTGAAGACGGCTTTTATAACGGCACTATTTTTCACCGTGTAATTAAAGGTTTTATGGCACAAGGTGGTGGTTTCGCTACAGGCTTAGAAGAAAAAGATTCACGTGAGACTATCGAAAATGAAGCAAACAATGGCTTAGCTAATAAGCGCGGAACTTTAGCGATGGCGAGAACACAAGAGCCACATTCAGCTTCAGCACAATTTTTCATTAACTTAGGCGACAACGACTTTTTAGATTTCAAAAGCGAAACAGTACAAGGTTGGGGTTACTGTGTTTTTGGTGAAGTTGTTGAAGGTATGGATATCGTTGATAAAATGACATTAGTTGATACGGGTCGAGTAGGCGGTCATGATGACGTGCCTAAAGAAGACATCACTATTGAATCAGCACTTGTTGAGTCATAATATTTAGTGACTACGACGATAAATAAAGGATCAGTAACTTACTTTATTGCTGATTTACATTTAGCACAAAACAGGCCCGATATAACGGCCTGTTTTTTGTCATTCCTACAAAATGATGCACCTAAAGCGCAAGCGCTTTATATTTTAGGTGATTTATTCGAATATTGGATTGGCGATGACGATAAAAATCCTTTTGTCATTGAAGTTGCTAACGCTTTAAAAGCAGTAAGTTTACTGGATACACGTGTTTATTTTATTCACGGTAATAGGGATTTCCTTTTAGGGAAACGTTATGCAAAAGCATGCGGAATGCAGTTATTACCCGAAACAAAACTTATTGACCTATATGGTAAACCTGTACTCATAATGCACGGTGATACGCTATGTACTCGAGATGTTGCTTATCAAGCATTTAGGAAAAAATCACGTTCATGGTGGTGGCAGGCTATTGTTAAAAACCTACCGCTTTTTATCCGTAAAAATATTGCAGAAAACTACCGTAAGAAAAGTGCCAGTGCAACCGCATTGAAGTCTCAAGCAATTATGGATGTTACGGAAACAGAAGTAATCTCCGAACTTGAGTTACATAAAAGCCAGTTACTCATTCACGGCCACACGCATCGTCCAAACATTCATAACCTACAAGCAAACAACACTGCTGCTCAACGTATCGTTTTAGGTGATTGGTATGAACAAGGTTCATGGCTTAAAGTGACCCCAAATAGTGTAGAACTGCTTAATCACTCATTTCAAGAATAATATTACTACTTCAATCTATCATATTGTTATCCATATAAAGATTAATTATATATTAAACAAAAAAAAGCTTATAAAACTCCCTTTTATAGTACTTTTACATTGAGTTCACTTTTAGTTAACTGCTAAAATGTGCAAAAATTTTATAGAGAAGCCGTATGACGCAGGGAAGTTTTCACCAAGCGACAAAATTTTGTGAAGAAGCTCAACAATTTATGCTTTTACACAGTATCGCTCCTACACCTCTTCATTACTCTGTCGCTTATTGCTATTTTACTAAAGAAAATTTGGCCCTAAATCAGAAAATAGATTTACAATTAGCGGCTGACAAACCTCTAGATGATATTTTTCTCGATGCATTATTTACTGAGTTCTTATCTAATACTCAACTAATCGAAGATCAAATTTTCACCCCAATTGGCGAAACATTAAACAGCGCATTAGCACAGCTTGATAATCAAGTATCGAGCGAACAAGAAGCTATCAGTAATCTTCATAAAATTGGAAAAGCGCTAGGACGTTTAGGGGAATATAAACCTCTACAGAGTATTACTACATTTTTGATCAATGCTATAGGACAATCACAAATTCAGCATAAGACTTTATCCTCAGAGCTTAACAAAGCTTCGCAAGAAGTTTCTCTGCTGAAGGAAAAGTTAGAAGAATCTCGACAAGAAGCAATAATTGATACCCTAACCGGCCTATTAAATCGTCGAGGTTGTGATCAACGATTACAAGAGCTTTCACTCAAAAATACCCATTCGTCTTTAGTCATCGATATTGACCACTTCAAAAAAGTGAATGATTCATTCGGACACAGCATTGGTGACAAAGTGATTAAACTCGTCGCTAAAATAATCAAAGAACATGTGTCAGTTGATGATATTCCGGTAAGGTATGGTGGCGAGGAGTTTGTAGTCGTTTTATCAAATAAATCGCAGGAAATAGCCCATAAAATTGCTGAAAACATTCGTACTGCTATTTCAACGTTAAAGCTAGTACAACGTCAAAGTAATACTCAACTTCCACCAATAACCGTCTCTATCGGTGTTGCTGAATTAGAAACAAATATGACTTGGTCAACACTCTTTAATAAAGCAGACCAAGCTTTATATCAAGCCAAAAATTCAGGCAGAAATTGTTGTGTTTTAGCAAATATGAATGCCGCTTCAACACAGGAAGCGACTCACTAAATTCAGATGATTTATACCGGTAAGCCACTGTGGAACTTAAAGTCTTCATCGGGACTAATAATTAACTCAGCTTCTATATTAGCAAAGTACTTAACACGTTCCGAAATATCCGTCCCAGAAATTTCTGTCGCTAATGATAAGTAATCTTGGTAATGCCGAGCTTCTGAACGCAGTAATGATATATAAAAATCACCTAGTTTTTTATCAACATGCGGTGCTATTTTAGCAAAACGTTCACACGATCTTGCTTCAATAAAAGCGCCTATAATCAACTTATCCACCATAGCGTCAGGTTCGAACGATTTCACATGCCTTAACATACCTTTCGCATAACGACACGGAGTAATACTTTGATATTCGACACCGTATACGTCCATCATTTCGAGTACTTGGTAAAAGTGATGCAACTCTTCTTTTATCAGTAAAACCATTTTATCGATAAGGTCTTGCCCATGCGCAGTACCCGACTTGGGCAATATTGCTTTGGTTAACTTATTTTTTGACGGCAATGAACGCCAATCACCTTGTCGCTTATAAATTAATTGTTCAAAAGGCTGTAACCAAGCGAGTAGCGCATTACTACTTTCTTTATCAACAGCATATTTTCTTATCAGAAACATCGCAGATTGTGCTGCTTTAAGCTCGCCAAAGTAAACATTGAACAAACTAAATTAATTGTTGAATAATATTAAACACTTGCTCATAAGTTGTATAGAACGGAACTACAAAACAGTATTTCCAAACTGTTACTACTCACTAACCTATAATCCCACAGTTTTAACACAACGTATTGTAAATTATAATTTTAAATGCTTTAAAAATCAGTTAGGATAACGATAAACATACCAAAAAGTAAAGGATAGGTAAAAAAACAATGGCATTATATTCTAAGGGGGTCTTAGCTCTTTTATCTCTTATATTAGCTTCACCACTTACGTTCGCTGAATCACAATTAGATAGAAATATGAAAAGTCTCTTCCCTGAAAAACTCAAAGATGGAAAGGGCGAGAAGATGATATTATCAGATAAAGAAAGTAAACATATCAACAGGCAAATATCTATTAAGATGGGATACTACAGTCCAGAAAGGACGTGTTCAGCTGATATAAATCATTCTAAAATGGGTAGTGGTAGAAAATACTATGAATGGACTAGGAAAGGATATAGGGCATGTTCGCTAATCATAGGCCATGCTGTTGAGTTTTGCGCCATAGCACAACTAACCTCTGGCAAAAGAAGTCCATATTCAACTGTCTTTTATGAAGAGTCTGACGGATGGGTTATTGAACTAAGTGAGTCTATGTATAACGACCCAAAGATTAGACAAACTATGACTGTTAATTGCCTAGTTTCAGATTAATTGAATACTCTCTTTTTAGTATTCCTGAAATTCATTCCTTTTAATTGGTTTGATTTCAACCATAGAATATGAGAGAGATGAAATTTAGGTTCTGATTTGTTTATTTTGGGCTTTGAGGGAGCTTTGACAAGTAGAGTTTTCTCAAAGTTAGATGAAATAATTTAGATTGTTGACTTGAGTCAAGATTCAAATAACATTCCATTTAAAGTATTTTATATCAAAAATCATGTTGGCTTAGTATAGCCACTGGCCCAATGAGCATTGTAAAAATTGAAAAGCCACATTGAGTGGCGTGGATCATCTTGATGGATATAATACTTATAAACTACTTGGCGATCCCCTATCTCAACCTCTTGCATAAGTCCTAAAAATTGGTCAATATTTTCAGGTATTCCCCTGAGAAATTGAACCCGCAATTCACAATTCTCAGGCATAATAATTCTCTGATGATGAAAATAAAGTCCACGAATGGTTCTTTCAATTACACTGTCGTGTGCTTCAGAATTCCATAAAATACCAGTTGCTGTTGTTAGTTGGCCGTTAGCATCAGTTACTTCAAGTTGCCGAGATTCCTCCCTAATAGTATTTAGTAATCTTTGATTTCGTTCAAGCGTCCTAATTGTATTCTCGTTAAATAATCTCTCAGCAATTTCACTATGCGCTGAGGCTTGTAAACTCAAAAAGACTTTAAATAAATCATCATAATCGGAAGCCCCGTTGTTGCACTCAAAACAGGCTGGAACGGTGATTAAGTTGTTTGGTCTCGGCCGTGGAAATATAGCTTTAGGAGGAACGTGATCTCTTGAAGCACTTTCCCGTAATCCACAAATAGCACACAAAGGCATTTAACTACTCCCTAAACAAATAAATCTTCTTGACCATCAATCATTGCCTTAGCGTGGAGATAGGCCTTTCCTTGTTTTGTCTTATGCACGGTAGAACCATCAAGAATTTCTATTACCGTTGGAACTGAGTACCCTTTGATTTTTATCTCACCTACTTCATCTAATTCACGATGAACTTGAAGCAAACATTTGATTGAAGTTCCAGCATGAAAATTAAATCCATCGATGAAAATAGAGTCTCTAAACTTATTGTCCGTCATATTAAAGCTAATAACTTGCTCTTTGTATACCCCCTTCCACTTGTAATTACCGTCTTTTAAAACTGGTGATATTATTTCTATTTCAGCTGTATGATCTTCCATTACCTTCAATTTGTTTGTACTTAGAATGAACTTATAAAAAGCCTGACGTGAAACCTGTGTCTCTTTTATTGTCATTACTGTCTGCTCATTAATTGCATTTAAACTTATACTTGATACTTTTGGGTAATGACTTAGATGAGAATAGAAATTTGATTTTCTTTTAATAATTTTAAGGTTTTTAGATAACTTAATTGCAACAGCATTTGCAATCTCAAATTTCTCTTCAGCTGTAGCGCCATTAACTCCTTTCAGACGATGCTTCAATTCCTGAATTTGCAGCTCCTCAAGAGTTTTCTTTCGCTCATCAACTTCTGGTGTGTAATTGAAATAAACGGTTGTCACTACACCTATAGCGACCAAGAGGACTTGAAGTTGATTAGAGTTATCACCAATAGCTTTCCAAATATCTCTGAAGCCTCCTTCAATTGGAGGTTCAGTGAGGAGTTTTATACTGATATCAAATATAGATGCAGCTTCATTAACAATAGCTAAAATTTCAGATTCACACTCATTTCTGATAGATGCATCTATGTCGTGCGATTGATCTGAAAAATAGTAGTGTAATTCCAGTTTATTATGACTATTTACTTCCATGTCCTTCACCTAAACATTTGAATTTACTTATAATACCTTATTTCCTTTAACAATTGGACACTGTAAATATTAACAGTGAATTCAACTCGGTACACCACTATGAAATTTAAAGTCATCATCGGGAGTTGAAATAAGTTCAGCTTCTTTTTCACCGAAAAACTTCACTCGCTCAGAGATATCGCCACCCGCTATTTCAGTAGCAAGAGTTAGGTAGTCCTGATAATGTCTTGCTTCACTTCGGAGTAAAGAAATATAGAATTCACCTAAGCGTTTATCAACATGCGGGGCAAGTTTAGCAAACCTTTCACAAGAGCGAGCTTCAATATAAGCACCTATAATCAGCTTATCAATCAAAGCATCGGGCTCAAATGTTTTAACGTGTCGTAACATGCCTTTGGCATATCGACATGGCGTTATGCTCTTATATTCAACATCATACTCATCCATTATTTCTAACACTTGGTAGAAGTGATGCAGTTCCTCTTTAATCAACAGAACCATCTTATCAATAAGATCCTGACCGTATATTGAATTAGAACGAGGAATCACCGATTTGGTCAATTTGTTTTTAGACGGGAGTTCTCGCCAATCCCCTTCCTTTTTATAAATCAGTGTTTCAAAAGGCTTTAGCCATTCTAAAAGAGCATTAGCACTTTCTTTATCTACAGCATACTTACGTATAAGAAACATGGCACTTTGAGCTGCCTTCAATTCACACACGAGATGATCAATTAATAAAATAGATAAGTTTTCTGGTTTAATTGCTTCATCAATCCATCCTTGAGGAGTTTCACATTGAAGAAAGGACTTAATTGGTGCTAATAAATTTTCGACGGACATTGATTAAACTTATTGGTAATAAATATTATATGATGAAGGATTTTATCATATAAGTTTCAATAATTACGTAGCTATTTATTGGACACATCAAATTAAGCAGATAAGATACTTGGCTAAAGTAAGTAATGCCTACGTAATACCTTTTAACGGCTTATTGCTACGAAGGTTTTAAGGTTCTAAATCAAGCTTTTTTAAAAAACCTCTGATTATTTGCTATCCAATCTGGCGAGGCGTTATCTTTAATATAATCAAGATATAACGCTTTATGAATAAGCGCTTTAATTTCCTCATCTTCACTCATTTCAATTAATAGTACCGCGGAGTCAAGTGAAGTTTGAAGCTCCCCTGCTAAAACCGATTCTTGATAAGCTTGTTTAGCGTAATCAAGGGCGAGTACCTTTTTCCCCCTGTGCATATAAATTTTGGCAAGAAGGCTTTTTTCTACTGATGTTAATGTTGCTGTTAGGTCAAATAGTGACAACGCCTCTTCAAAATTCTCATCATCGAGATATAGCTGGGTTAATTCAGCTTGTGGCCCTGTTTTATAATACGAAGGTAAACCTTGATGTTGGTTAGCCGTGGCGAGCATTTTTTGTAAATTTTCGATAAGTTTTGCTTTGTCGTTATAGAACCTTGCCAGCACTTGTGCATAGAATTGATACTTAACTTCCGCTGCGGCTTCAAAAAATCGAGAGTGATAAACACTTTCTCCCCGTTGAAAGTAGTCAGCTTTATCGGTTTTTTGCTCAAAAATAGCGGCTATTTTTGATAAATATAAATTTTGCCAGAATTCATTTTTATAATCGCCTATCTGTTTTGCTAAGTTAATTGTTTCTATAACTAAGCCTCGTACTTTTTCATAATCATGTTCAAAGTAAGCTAAAATTGTTAATGCATCTGAAATGGCGATTTGATTATCGATATCACCATATTGTCGATATATATCGACAGCAGCGTCTAGTGATTGCTGAGCCCGTTCGAAATGACTTTTTCTGGTATATATTTCACCTTGTAATTTATAAGCGTACGCTTGATAAACTAAGTCACCCTGCTTTACGGCCAAAGTTTCTAACTGCTGCGCGAGCAACAGTGCATGACTTAAATCCTTTTCCATCATCACTATTTTACTTAAAACGCTGACATCTTCAGGATGCTGTTGATGCAATAATTGTAATTTAGCATGTATATATTTATCGGAGATTTTGGGCTTTTCGAATAATTTTGCTGAATTTATATAACTGAGTTGTTGAGTAAACTGCTGTAAAATTTCAGTCATGTTATCGGCGAGTAACTCACTGTGCCAATGATAGCTTTTACCGACAACCTCAAGATCTAAATATAATTTGTTATATTTAGATGAAATATTTAACAGGATCAGCCCGTCAGCTTGGTATTGGTTTAACCTGTCCCACAAGATGTATTCTAAATTGGCGTCCAACTCTCGATAAGTTAATTTCTCATCGATTACGATAGCAACACCATTACCGTATTGACTCAGTACTTGTTGAAACTTATTCGTTACTTGCGCTTGTGACAATTCAGCTATTTGACTATTCACCGACATCAAAGCAAATTTATATGATGGTGCCTGTTTTTGCTCTTCTTTAACTGATTGTTTAAGAAAAAACACACTCAAAAATATGCTGACTAAGGCGATAGCGGCAACATAATAGCCTGCCTTGTGTTGTTTATTTTTTATCTGAACAGTGGCTAATTCAGCGCTAACAGTAGCGGCGGGAGTTAGTGGGATTTTCCATTGATAGCCCTTTTTTGGGTGATTAACAATGGCTTTGCTGCCAAAAATGGCTCGCAAGCGACTAATGTTCTGAAAGATAGGTTGCTCAGTAATCACTTCTCCCGACCAAACTTTTTCAAAAATATCCCTTTTACTCAGAATACTCTCAGGAGAGTTGAGCAATAACGCTAAGATTTTTGCTTCGTTAATACGTAATTTTACAATTTCGCCCTGTTTTAATAAGACTAAATCTTTACTGTTAAAAGCAAAGTCTTGAAAGTGGTAGATCATATCAATTTATTATTCTTCTCTTTAGAGGTTAACAATTTAATATCACAATAATTTGACCATAAGGACAAATAACAGGAAATTACCTTAGGTTATTAATTTCCATTTCTGACGCTAATTTACACGTAAATACATTGTTTATAATCGGTTGTTTAATCATTTCACCACTAAGGATTGAATAGCGATTGAAAAAAATGATGTGGCGATTGACAACAATTGAAAAGCAATAAGACTTCAAACTCGAATTTTAGTTCAATATCCTTACTAATCACACCTAAGCTATTTTTAGCGGCGGGCAGCAATTAATTACCAGGATATTTTAATAATGAAGAAGAATTTAATCACCATCAGCAGTTTATTATTTTTAACCACTTTAGCCATGCCAATAAATGCCGAACAAATTGAGCCAATCGAACCAGAGATGATTACTGTTGCAACAGGCAGTTTTCAAATGGGCAGTGATATTTGGCATTCCAATTTAAGCAGCAAACCAGCCCACAATGTCACTGTACAAAAGTATGCATTAGCCAAATATGAAGTAACTAATCGAGAATTTAAGCAATTTATTGAAGATACCTCCTATGATCTGGAAAACACGACTTGTAGTGCCCTCTCTATAAATGACACAGGTATTGCTGTTGTTGATATTTCTTATCATTGGCCTAGTGAAGCTGACTTTGAACCTGTCTCTTGTATTAGTCCTAAAGATGCAAAAGCTTATGTTTCATGGTTAGCACAGCAAACCAGTAAACCTTATCGTTTAGTCAGTGAAGCTGAATGGGAGTACGCAGCACGCGCTGATCAAATATCAACTCGATATTACTTTGGTAATGATGTTGAATTAGCTTGCGAATATGAAAATGTTGGTCTTAAAAATGGCGCGATGACTGATATCAACTGCGCAGACAATCCTCCAAGTAAAAAAATGGTCGGGGTTTATAAAGCCAACCCTTGGGGCTTCTATGACATGGTGGGTAATGTTTTTGAATATACCGCCGATTGCTTTCATATTGGCTATACTGGCGCGCCAGCAAATAGTAAAGCTTGGCTTACCAATTGTGATGATGATAATTCAGTGATAATACGCAGTGGCTCATTCGTTTTCATTGAAGAAGCCGTTACTGGCCGTTCTGTCAGCCCTAAGGGTGGCGCGGCTGATATGGTTGGCTTACGTATTGCTATGGATTTAACTGCCAGTGATAATTGTTTACAAGAAAGTCATGGTTGCCAGATAAATAACAGCACAAAAACCTTTCGCAAAGAGCTAGATGCTGCTCAAATATTATATAAACAAACTGATAAAACGGCAAAATTAGCCACTAAGCAAACCGCTAGTTTCCCTTCAGGTGAATAAGTTAACACTCGGCTTTTACAAAGAATTTGAGCAATTATAAATATGAATGTTATGTACATTCGATAATTTCAAATCAATCAATCGTTTAGTTAGATTTAGCCCATTAATGGGCTACTTAAGGAGTTTAAATGCAACAAATATTACAGTTCATCAGGTTTCCCACAGTTTCAGAGGTTAAGTCATTAGTATTTTCATTGGTGTTAATGACTTCTTTATTTATCAGCGGTTGTTCTCATTTTTCAAATCAAAATGAAATGGGAATAGATGCTTGGGTGAATTCGCTTAAGGGGGAGTATGTCGGTAAGTCTGCATTGAACTCTGCTGTAATGGGCATTGTTTATCCTTTTCATGTTTATCTACCTGCTTCTTATCATCAAAATATTGATAAGAACTACCCTATTATCTACGCACTAGATGGTCAGTGGAACTTTAAAACGCTTGTAAATCATATCGAACAAAAGAATCTGGAGGTTATCGTAGTTGCTATCGAAGAAGGTCCTCTGGGAAGCGATCGTCGTGCCATTGATTATCGATTGCCTGGCGCAATAACTTATCTTGATTTCTTTAGAGAAGAATTTATGCCATTGATCGAATCTTCTTACCGTATTAATGCCAACAATCGAAGTTTTCAAGGTGCTTCATTGGGTGGCTTAGCTGCTACGGTTTTTATGTTAATCGATGATCACCAGCAACCACTGTTTAAAAATTACCTAGCTAACGATGCTCCATATTGGGACCAAGCAGAATTAATGCAGAATTTAATCGAAAAACGCTTACTCCTTGAAAATAAAATTGACGCCAATTTATACATTACCTCTGCATTTCCATTAGGTAATCATTTGACGGTAATCAATTTTATTGAAGGCGTGGAAAAACTCTCGATCCCTAACTTAACAATACATCATGAATGGTACATGGTTCATCATGATAATATTTTGAATGCTTCACTTGAGAATACCCTAGAACTTATCTATGAAAAATAATTATCTACGTCTAATCCCTTTCATTTAATTACTGAAACTTAACTTGCACATATTTACATTTAGCTCACAAATTAAGTGATCAATTAATAATATAGGAAGACTTTCTGGTTTTATCGCTTCATCGATCCAAGCTTGAAGCGTTTCACATTTTAAAAAAGATAAGATGGGCGCTAATAATTTTGTCGTCGACATTTGGTGAAGTTCTTCGCAATAAATAAGAAGTAATGATTGATTTTATACTATTCATATTAAGAATTGCGCGGCTATTTTTACAGATGATTCAATATCAAATAATATTTACTATCTTACTTACGACATTACTATCAAAAAAGAGTCTGCTTTTATTAATTTCGCCTTAAGCAATTTTGTAATATGACTATTTTGTGTATAACTCTACCAAATATAGTTAAAACATTTACGTCTGGATACTTAATATCCCGTGACCTCGGCATAACCTTTACCCTTAAAACCACCGGTTGCTTTTATTCGACCTTCCCAATAGGGAATCGTTAATTGATTGCGCGAATCTTTGGTGATGCTTTCCATAATAATGGCTGGGCTATTAGGTAATTCAACCTGCCACTTACTTGGATACTCGCGGTTATTTAATGTTACGGTTTCAATGACAGATAACTTAATATCTTCATTTGAAATATCAACTGTTTCACCATTGGCCGCTATGCGAGTTCCACGACAATAATCATAACGGTTCTCGTTACCCCGAATGCAAAACAGCATGAGTCCGCGCTTTTCTGATGGCGTGTCTGATTGACTGCCTGATTGAGTGTCCGATTGAGAGTCAACTAGGCTGAACCAGTCCCAACCGAGTTGTTCTTTATCGAGTAAACTAGCGGACCATTCTCTGTCATACCACGCATTACCTATGACTTTATATGTTTTTCCAGCAAACGTTAGACTGCCTTTTACCTGTAGAAATGGATAACTAAAATAATAAGATGCATGACCACTTTGTGTTTTTTGGCTGTAGCCTTTGTCGCCATGTAATGTTATTGGGCTGTCGCTGAGTATTAACTCAATTTCGTAATTTTCATGTGCTGCTGTTAGCTGCAGTGGCAAAAATTCATCCTTGATACTGTTCAATTGCCAATTATCAATACGGGCACTAAACGGCAAACTCGTCACCTTAGCTTGGTTTGCTCGTGAAAAACGTTCAAACGCAACATGATGTTGTTTGTTCTGCATGGCAAAATGGGCAAAATAAAGATGGTTATCCCACCATTTCGACTCAACTTTACTCGGCATTAATGTGCGAAATAGTGTCCATTGAACACCGAAAGTTTCGCCAGTGTCACTTTGTAAATTAGCGGTTAGATACCACCATTCAATACCTTGTTCAGCATGAATACCATGATCCTTTGGGAAGTCTAATGCAGTACCCCTTGTTACTGGTGCGCCAATGGCCACTTGCAAACTAGCCGGTGTTGTTTTTTGCTCCGCAGGCTGACAAGCGCACAGTACAAAAGCCAATAACATTAAAACAAGCCACGTGATTGATCCACTTTTCAACATTCGACTTTCTATCACGAGATCACAGCTCCTTGCTTTCTAAGTTTGTTAATTTTCGAATAGGTAAATATGCACACAAAACCGATACAACAATCAAGGTTAGACACGTTAAAAATAAACTGGGTAAATCTAAACTAAAATGAATGGTCCAGCCAAACGCAATCGGCATGACAAACTTCAATAACGCAAAACCAAGTGCAAAGCCAAGCGGGACAGCAAATAATGCGGTAAATAACACCACACCTGTGGTTTGTAGCAGCTTCATGGTTAATAATTGTTGCTGGGTTACGCCTAAGTTACGCAATATTGTCAATTGCTTTAATTGGTTAACACTTAAACTTAACAGGCTGGTACACAGACTTAACAAAGCAATGGCGAGAATAAAACCATTCAGCGCTTTGGTAACGACAAAGGTGTCTTCAAACAAAGCATTGGCAATTTTTTTAAAGCGTTTATTGGGTGAAATTTTTGTGCTGTCTTGTTTAAACTCGTTAATTAAACGCTCACTAAAGGCAGCAACGGTGGTGCTATTTTTTAGGCGAATTGAATAACCAAAAATATCACTGTTTAACTCCGCTGTTTTTTGCCGTTCTTCCAGCGTGAGTAGCGAAATACTTGGATTACCATAATCATAAAAAAATCCTGTTATACGACAACTAAATTTAGTTGAGTTTTGCTCAAAGACCACGACATTATCTAACGAAAAACCAAATTTAATTTTGCTTTGTTCATTAGCCAAACATCCTTTATCCTCGAAGTTTTTAGCACTAATAAGTAAACCTGATGTCAGCGAAATATGCTGATAATGTGCAAAGTTTTCACCAAAGCTTGCAAGCTGCGCAGGAATATTTTTTACCTTGCCATCGCTTTGCATATAAATGCTTAATTGCTTAACTTCAGACAAGTTACTAAGCGTTTGCCTTAAGCTACTATCGAGCTTATCTGAACGTAAATAAATATCTGCACTTAATTGTTTTTCAAGGTGTGCATTTAGCGTATGACTAAAGCTTTTCACCATAATTTGCATGCCTATAGCACTACCAAGGGCTACTAAGATTGCAATAATGGCAATATGGAGGTCTTTTATATGAAATCGCGTATCCGCATGAAGCCACTGTGTTAACGGATTAGTCATGGTGACAGGTATTGAAACCACAGCGGAAAGTACTTTAGGCACGAGCAAAATAAACAACATCAAAAGGGTAAAACACAAGAGTAAAGCTTGGTATTCGTTCGTTGCGTAATTAAGTAGCCAAATTAACCCCGCGAATGAACTGGCCAATAAGCCGTAAAATATCAGTTTACCTTTATTGGCAACTTGCTTGGTTTGCGCTAAAAATATCACCACTAACGCAGATATATTAAGAGTAAAACCCAATAATACATTTGACCATTGCCAATTAATAACAAGTGCTTTATCGAGTTGATATAGCCCCACCAAAGTTCGATTGACATCAAGCACTAATGCATTGGCAATTAAATAACCTCCTAAGGACCCTAAAAGCGCAGTACAAATACTGACAAGAATAAGTTCAACCGTAAGGCTCAGTTGAATATTTAATTTAGTGCAGCCTAATAACTGCATTTGTTTTAACAGCTTTCTTCGTGCCGTTAAGGTGAGTTTTATCGCGTTAAAACTTAAAAATGCCGCAACAATATAGCCGAGAATGGCAAGTGCCGTGAGATTAAAAAAGAACGCTTCTGACAAAATATCAAATTCTTGTTGCTGCGCATCAATGAGCTGTGCTTGTCCCGCAATCAGCTGTTTTATTTTTAATAATTGTCGTTCGGTAACATACGAGAGCTCAATAAAACTGAGCTGCCCTTTAGCATCTAATAAATAGTCCGCATTGGCAAGGTCGGTAATTGCCCAGAGCCCAATACCATCGACCCAGCTAATGTCTGGTTGATGTTGGTCTTTTTGCAGCACAAATTGCGCTTGGCTCCCCGCTTTTGTGTTAATGCGTTCAGCAAATTGCGAGTCAACTAACAAGGTAGCAAGGGAAAAGCGTGAAGTTGTTTTACCTGCACTTTCATCGCTTTGTTTGTACTGCGTATTGTTTAACCACAACAAGGTATCGACACCTTGAATGGCAAGTATTTGCCCTTTATTGGTTGTTAATTTACCGCGCAAAACAGGTTGCGCATTTATAAAACCATGCTGGCGTAAACTGAGCCATACATTACCATCAATATATTTTTTCCCCGTGAGCGGTTTTATTAAATGAGTGACGGGATTATTGATTAACGCTGAGGAATTTTGATAGCGTGTATGGGCTTCTTGATTAAGCCCAGAAATTGCGGTGAGTAATGCACTACCTAAGCTAAATCCTAGAAAAAACAAGGCCATTAACCAAGGGTGTCTTCGATAAAACGCTAAATGAGTGGCTAGAATCAGTTTGATTTCATTAGTGAAATTAGTCAAAACAGCCATCTCTTAGCACTTTAACCTGATCAAAGTAATCCGTTAATTGATGACTATGCGTCACCATGACCAAGTTGATTTGTCGCTCACTGCATAATTCGGTAAGTAGTTTAACCACTTGGTGCGAGCGCTTTTGATCTAAGTTGCCAGTCGGTTCATCGGCAAAAATAATCTGAGGTTTATTAACTAAGGCTCTTGCGATGCCGACTCTTTGTTGTTCGCCACCTGACAGCTGATGAGGTAATGCATCGAGCTTGCTTTGCAGCCCTAGTTCATTGACGAGATGATCAAATTCATTAGCCGCTTGCATTGGATAATTTAATTTGTGCTGAAATAAAATATTTTGCTTTACGGTTAAACAATCTAGCAATTGGTAATGCTGAAATATTAGTCCTATTTTACGGCGATAAAGCGCGAGTTCTGTTTCACTAAGCAATGAGAGCTCTTGGTTATTAACACTTACGAAGCCGCTATCTGCTTGCAACAGGCCAGCTAACATATGCAAAAAAGTGGTTTTACCCGATCCACTATCACCAAGCAAGGCAAGGTGTTGTGCTGCAGGTACAGACAAATTAAGCTGATTTAAAATGTTTTGTTTGTTATCGCCATCATTACGGCTAAAACACAAATCTTTTACTTCAATCACGTTAACTCCTTGTTAGTGTAAGCCATTTTAGCGTAACAACACTCTCGAAACCACTAGAAAATATATCGCTTAATACGTTGGTATGACACCATTTATTTAGGGATATAGTTAGCGCTAAAACTGATGAGAATCATGAGGTAAATATCGCAATAATGATTAGTTATATTTGTGTTTGTTTATTATATTGATGGCTACATTCTTAAGGTTTTCAAGAGTCTATATATTGTGATAAGTGGAGTTATTTTTGAGTATTACAGCGTAGTTTACGCTTAGCGAAAGGAGTGAATATTAGACAATAACTGCACATATTATTTGCTTCTAAAAACTGAGTTTCATACCTAGGCATCCAATTCACATACAAGATGAACATTAATAATATAGGAAAGCTTTCTGGTTTAATCGCTTCATCGATCTAAGCATGTGGTGTTTCACAATTTAGGAATGACATAATCGGTGCTAATAATTCTTTGGTCGACTTTAGTGCTAATTCTTCACTTTAAACTTTAGATATGAATCGTTGAAGCCTAGCTCCCCAAAATCTAGACATTCTTTATAATTTCTTTGCCAACGGGTGAATTTTTTTGTTGTTATAACATTAATATCTAAAAAAATTAAAGGAATGTTTTTTGATAGGTAAAACATAACTCAAAAATCCTATAACTAACTATAATGATAACGTATACAAAAATTTTAAAGTCATTAAGTTTTGGATGTTGTCTATTTTCTGCTTATTATTTCTTACGTAGGGAGTTAAAAACATGAGTATTGCAAAGTCACACCAAATTCACTTAAAAAACTATATTCAATGCATTATTGGATTTAGTTTTTTATTATTCTCAAGTTTTACCTTAGGTGATAATGAAAAAAAGGACGAAAACTTTTTTCATTTGTCTATGGAAGAACTTTTAAATATCGATGTGACGGTGCAAAAACGGCTTGAAAAATTAATAGACGTGCCTGTCGCTACTACCGTATTGCAAAAAAATCAGGTGTTAGCGACATTCGCCAATAACATGGAAGAATTGCAGGCTTATTTTCCCTCTATGAGCTATAGAAAAGGTAATACCACACGAAACTCGGCGATCACGATTCGAGGCATTGGCACTATTTCTTTTAGTATTGCTGCCGAACCTAGCGTTTCAACCTTGGTGGATGGGGTGGTATTAGGCCGTTCCGGTCAGGCATTTGCGGATCTCTATGATGTTGAGCGAATTGAGGTGATGCGTGGACCACAAGGCACATTATTTGGAAAAAATGCATCCGCGGGTGTTGTTCATATTATTACATCAAGCCCCGCTGATACATTGGAATCTCAAATTAACACTATGCTGGCGGAGGACAGCGAACATCGAACCGTGGTCAAAATTTCAGGACCTCTAAGTGATGACACGAGGGCGAGTATGACCTTATTAAAAGCCGGGTTTGATGGTTATATTAACAATATTTATAGTAACGAAACCGTTAACGGCTACGATAGGGAGGCATTAAGAGCCAAAGTTGACTTCGACGTTGATGAAAATACCACAGTAAAATTCATTCTGGAATATTATCGCGCTAACGACGACTGTTGTGCGGATCTTGAAGCTTTATCAAGCGGACGCAATCCTTCCTCACAAGCAAGTCCCGACAGTAACGGTGTGGTTGATGGTGTCGCCGATATAGATTTGCAACAACGCGCGATCGACCATGATTTTGAAACACGAACCATTGATAAAAATGACGCCTTCTCAATCCAGCTAGATAAAGATCTCGGCGAGTACGATTTAACCTCAATAACAGCGCATCGAGTTTGGGAAAATACTGAATTTCGTGAAGGTGACTTTACATCGATTGCAGGTGATTCTAACCTGCCGGTATTCGGGGTACCTTTCCAGTTACACGACATAGGTCCGCAAAAGTGGCGTCAGACTTCGCAAGAACTTCGATTAGCTTCCCCGCAGGATAAAAACAATGTATATCAGATAGGACTATTCCTATGGCATATGACTTCGGAAAGAAACTTTACTCGTTTTGCGAGCTGCCAAAACAATGCTGGTCAAAATGATGCGATATTAGACGCAAACCCAGGCCTTACCTGTAATGCAAATGACATTGTTGACGCAACCGGCTACATGAGTACCTCGTTTAAGAATTTAGCCTTATTTGCTGATGGAAAATATAATTTCAGTGAGGACATGCGTTTACTTTATGGCTTACGTTACACTAAAGATAAAGTTGACTTCAATCACCATAGAGTGAATAACGATCCCTTTGGAAGGCGCGGAGTAGGTGTCAGACCTGCGTCAGAGAATAGTAATTTTTCTGGTACGACTAGTGAATCGAATGTATCAACTAAATTAGGTATTCAATACGACGTGACCCCAACCAGCCGAGCATATTTTACGGTGAAACAGGGTTATAAAGGGCCTGGTTTTAACGTATTCTATAATATGTCAGAAAATGACATCGATCCGATAGGCCCCGAAAAGTCTGTGGCATTTGAGCTAGGATATAAAATGCAAGTGGGAGGCATGCTGCTCAGTTCTGCGTATTTCCACTCAACTATTGAAGATTTTCAAGCCAACAACTTTGATACTTCTAGTGGAACGACTATTTCCCGTCTAACTAACGCCGGTGATGTTATTACTTCGGGGCTTGAAGCTGATATTGTATGGCAGGCCTCGGATAATTTTCGCTTAACCGCCGGTTTAGCGATCACCAAAGCGGAAATCGACAAATTTAATTGTCCCAGAGGAGAGGATTGCACTGATCGTTCAGGCTTGGAAGTGCCTTTTTCGCCGGATCTAAAATATTCACTAACAACTTCCTATAAAATACCTAGAGGCGAGGACGAATTCATCTTGAATAGCGCTTACATTTTTACCGATGAGCAACATTCAAATTTACCTAGTAACACCGGGACCTTTAGTCCCGAATCCTTGTTGCCGAGATATGGGATATTTAACACCAGCCTTGCCTATTCGATGAATCAGGACAAATTTCGAATCACCTTGTTCGTTAAGAATCTTTTTGATAAAAGTTATGCTAGCACTTACAGCGGTGATGGTTTCAGATACCAGATCCCCAGAACCGCAGATCGTCAAGCTGGTATATCATTTATGTTGAAATTGTAATAGCAAAATCGATACCCTCATAAATATTTACTTTATGTGATAACTTTTTATCACCACTAAGGGATAAAGGGGATAAAGGGGATAAAGGGGATAATACTACCAAGAAGACGTTATATGATGCTATTTACATGTGGATTTTGATGATTTTTTAAAAAAAATATAAGTAGAATGGATCATATTATTTTGACTACATATACATTCAATATATTTTCGATCAATTTTATTTATAGTACTAATCAATGTACTTATCTTGTATTGCCACCAAGTCATCTAAATGTTCAAAAACGAGTTCTACTAAAATTGGGTCAAATTTCACAGATGCCATTTGTTTAAAAAAATCAACAACATCTTCTATGGACCAGGCAGGCTTATAACAACGTTTATTTACCAAGGCATCAAATACATCTGCGATAGCTGCAATACGACCATAAATATGGATCTCTTCTCCTTTTAATCCTTTAGGATAACCTGAACCATCCCAGTTTTCATGATGTTCACCCGCGACAATTGCACCGGCGCTTAAAACCGCAAGTTCTGACGAGGCAAGGATGTCGCAACCAATTTGCGCATGCGTTTTCATTTTTTGCCATTCTTCGTCGGTAAGCTTGCCAGGTTTATTTAAAATATGATCGGGTATGGCTATTTTGCCAATATCGTGAAGTGGTGCGGCTTTATAAAGTATGCCGACCTCTTTATCATTCATCCCTATCGCTCTGGCTAAATACTGGCAGGTTAACGCCACTCTTTTTACGTGGTTACCCGTTTCTTTCGATCTACTTTCAACCGCCTCACTCATACGATAAATCAATTCTCGCTGAGTAATTTCCATTTCCTCAGACATTGCTTGGTTATCAAAGGCAACACCAATATTAGTGCCAAAGATTTCAATCAATTGCCGGTCAAGATCATTGAGATTTTCAACACCTTCAATGTAAAACAAATTATTACCGTCTAAATGAGATTCATAAACGCCGATAAAAAAATCGACACCAAAATAATGCCCACCCTTATTGCATACCTCTTTAAGTGTTTTATCGCCAAGCTTATGAATAACATCATCTAAATGATGATTTATGCAAGTACTAAATCGCCCCGTAGCGGCAATAACTTTACTGCGATTTTCACTATGTGATGCTGCGACAAAATTAACCTTTGAAAAAACAGCACTGGTCTTAATATGGAGTAAAGCACATAACTGTTGCAGTACCCCTTGAGTGAATTCATTAATTGATTGATGGGCAAAAATTTTATTAGAAGATTTTATAACCGTTTCTAAGCCTTTTTTATTTTCATATAACGCTTTTATATCTCGATAAGCTCGCAAACAAGCATAGGTCATCGTATATAACTTAGTTGAGGTTAACTCTGTTTTTTCCTTATAATCATTAATATCATAGTCAGCAATGACTTGCTTTTCAGGGGCTTGTCCTGGTTGGCCTGTTCTTAACACCAAGCGAATATGAGCGTTTTTATTTACCTCTCTTATCCAACTAACTAAGTCTAAACCCGCTTTGTCTGACTCCATTACTACGTCAATTATTGCCATTGCAAAAGGAATGTTGGTTTGCAAAATTTCTTTAGCCTGCTTGGCACTATCAGCAGAATGAATTTTTAGTTTTTTACCGAGTATTTCAACGTTTTTTAAAGCCAATCGAGTTACCGAATGTACTTCAACTTCATCATCAACCACCAGTACATGCCAGAAATCATCAATAGAATTTGATGACGGTTCTCGCACTTCTTCGGTGTCATCTATAAATACCAAGATGTCGTCATTATTCATCTGTTCACCTATAGTAAAATGCCAAACTGCTTCTGAGCTAATACCTAATTAATAGTGAAACTAATATTCAGAATTAAAATAAAAATGCCAATAAATTAAGAATAGACTAAAATAATGTTTATGCATGGTTAAATAATACGCGACAGCTTGCTAATGAAGTACAAAAAAGCGATTAAAACATCATACAAAACTTACAGTTGGAATCGACGCATTCCTTATATTCAGCTAGGAAAAATTCGATGAAACGAGCCATAATGAATATGGCTCTTATTGTTAGCCTTTTATTATTTTCCCAATCAGCAATTTCATTTCAACAAGATGTATCAAATAAAGTTAAAGCCGCTTTCGTATTTAATTTCATAAAATATGTTGAATGGCCTAATGAAAAAAACATTGCGAATTTTACTATAGGATTTTATGGAGACGATAAAGCATTTATCGAAGCTTTACAGCAAATGCATAACATGAAAGTAAGGCACTTTATCATTCAGGTCATAAAAATTACGTCGATTGAGCAGGAAAAAAAGTTACACATTATCGTTTTAGATAAAACGCAATCTAAAAACATTATGAAAATTGCAATGCAACTTAATGAGCAAGCAACCCTTATTATTAGTGATAATGCTGCCGATAAAAAAAACACCATGCTTAACTTTATTGAATCCGAAAACAACAAAATTGTCTTCGAAATGAATAGATACCAAATGGTTAATGCTAAATTAAAGAGTTCGCCTGATATTTTAGTCCTTGGTGGTACTGAATTAGATATAGCCAGGGTACTAAAAGAGATGGATGAAACTATTACCAATAGTTTACATGAAATTCAAGCGCAGTCTCTTAGGTTACAGAGCCTTAAAGACGATATTATCGAAAGAGAAAAGCAATTTACCTTGCAGCAAACCAAGTCGGAGTTACAACAAAATGAGATAAGGATTCAGCAAGAGCAGTTAACTTCACAAAACAAACAGCTTAAAACACAAAAAAATGAATTAACGCAAAGTAAAAAGGATGTGCAATCTCTACAAGACAACTACAAACAAGTAAAACAAGAGCTTGGTGTAAGTCGAGTTCAACTCACTAATAATAAAGAGAGTTTATATACCTTAAAGAGTGACATTCAACAAAAAGAGCGTTCAATCTTAAACTTAGGCGTTCAAATTAACGAAAGAAAAAGCTTGTTGAAACATTTAGAAAGCCAGCACATTATACAAAAAATGGAGCTTGCTAAACAAACCAGCGTTATTCAAACACAATATATTGTCATTATTATCACTATAATAGCTAGCTTAGCTATCCTAATCCTTCTGATCGTAATCTATAAAAGTAGGAAAATTCAGCATCAGATAAATCAAGAATTACACATTAATATCGAAGCGTTAGCTGAAGCTAACTTAAAGTTAAGTACTGCTCAGGATCAGTTAGTCGAATCTGAAAAAATGGCTGCCCTCGGAGGCCTAGTCGCAGGTGTTGCTCATGAAATTAATACTCCAATAGGAATATGTGTTACGGCTGCCTCACATCTTTCAGAAGGAATAAATGTATTTGAAACAGAATATAAAACGGGTCAATTGAAAAAATCATCTTTAGAGCAACTCCTTAGTGATGCTCAAGAATCAAGTGCTATGTTAATGCGAAATTTACATAGAGCCGCCGAACTTATTAGCAATTTCAAACAAGTTGCCGTTGATCAAAGTAGTGAAAAAAGACGAGAGTTTGAATTAAAATCTTATATTGAAGAACTCATTCATAGTCTTCGCCCTCAATTTAAACAAGGTAGCCATATTATTTCTGTCATCTCAAACAATAAAATTACATTAAATGGCTTCCCGGGCGTCATAGCCCAAATTATGACAAATTTGATCATGAACTCGACACTTCATGGCTTCAAAGACACAAGTCATGGTGAGATATTTATAGAGCTATCACTTGAAAATGGTGAAGTAACCATTGATTTTCGCGATAACGGTGTTGGTTTAACCGAACAACAAAGAGAAAAGGTTTTCGAACCTTTTTACACGACAACACGTTCAACAGGTGGGTCTGGTTTAGGTATGTCGATTAGCTACAACCTTATTACCGGTAAGCTAAACGGTACGTTTAATTGCCTAAATCCCTCTAAAGGTGCTCACTTCATCATTACTTTCCCTCAATGATAATTCTCGCTATACACTTGTAGAATAGGTGAATGCAGACTGAGTGTTCTATTAGAAAATAAGCAGACAACTTAAGGTAAACTATTCAAGGGGACATCTACCCCCATTACTTGTTAAAAATTACTTGCACACATAGACATTCAGTTCACAAGCCAGGTGTTCAATGAATAAAATAGATAAAACTTCTGCTTTAATCCCTTTATCAATCCATGCTTTAGGCGTTTCATATTGCAGAAAATATATGATAGGTGCTAATAACTTTGCTGTTGACATTGAGTGCGGAACATCGCGACAAATAGTACTAACTATTAATTTTATTATATTGATATCAATAACCTAAAGTAATAGTCAATACAGATAATTGCCTTTCCTATTTAAAAATTCGCACGCTTGTCTATCCAAGCTTTTTCTCTATTATTCCTACGAGAATACACTGATTAAAATAGCTCGATTTCCCCTTCATCCATCGTTGATTGGCAAACACTGCGTTTTTGGTCAACGATATTTACTTCCTTCACCATATCTTTACAACGTTGTTGCATTTTCATCAGCTGAGCTGTTACATCGAACTTGTTATGGTCCTCAAAGCTATTTAATTCAGCGCTAATATCATAAATATTTGAAATGTTAATTTTAAGGGAATCAAGGGTCTGGTAAGTTATATCTTCAAACTGTAAAGAGCGAACCCCTAAGTTAACTTTATCGGTAATTTGCGGCGCTAATACGGTAAGCTCTTCAACAACAAGCCTAGTTTTTTTATTCACATCACTGACATGGTCCATCATGACGGTGAATCTTTCTTTCGCTTTCATCGTCGATGTCATATCCGCCGACATCATCAATTCAACAGAATGACGTAATTGCTTAATAATGTTTCTTGCACTAGCCGTTTCTTCACGTATAACACTATTTAACTCTGTAGAGCTGATTGATAACGCCCGAACTTCATTGGCAACAACAGCAAAACCTCGGCCAGCATCACCTGCACGAGCCGCTTCAATTGAAGCATTAAGCGCTAATAAATTAGTTTGGCTGGCTAAACTTTCAACCTGCGCCAATAACTTAAATATAACATCAAATTGATCACCGACTTGGTCGGTAAATGACATGATTTCAGTACTTTGCTTATTAGAATGAATAATAGTATCAACAAAATCTTCGAGTGTATTTCTTGAATCCAACACAAAAGCTTCCAACGTACTATCTTCTTTATCGCCGATACTATTGTTGTGGTCGTTTACAGTATTAATCATCAGTTGCTGCTCGTTAGTGTAACTCTGTAAGCATTTGAAACTTCCCGATATCCCTTTTACTGCTTCGCCAACCAAATCCATGGTTCTATTTATCTCAGTTTCTATAATTTGTACTTGTTGGCTAAGGACTTCATTCAACTGATTAAACATTTCATGTAGTACGGTGGTGTCAATTTTATGTTCCGCAATATCCAATTCAACTAACGCCACATTTTTATCAGAGTTATAAACTTGTATTAATAAAGTGGATAAAACCAACATTATGATTACAGCTGCCATTAAAGATAATGGTATTGAATTAACGAAGAGTTGGTCAATTGAAATTAACCCCGCTCCCACCATACATAGCCATAATAATAGCTTTTGATTATTTAGCATTTATCCCCCAGCAAATTGTTGCAATTATTTGTTCGCCAGACCTGAATGAATCAAGTTGAAATTTGTTCGTTAAACGTCTATATTTCATATTGTTACTTGTTTTGTCATCATTACTGCTAGGACTACGCATCCTTTATATCCTTCTTATTTTTTCTGATAATTTAAGAATTAAAATAACTCAATGTCACCTTCAACATTGCTATGTACTATTTTAACCATAATAATTTTCTCGGCGATTTATGGTGTCGTTATGCAAACTATCCATTTTTTTAACAAATGCTCTTCCTGAGACAGATTCAAAAATTACCTTTTTGGGATACACTGAATCAATATCAGCATCAACAGACAACATCTAATGTCTAATGTCTAATGTCTAATGTCTAATGACCAGTCAGATAAAGGCTTCGGCATCAAGTTCAATTAAGAACGGAATATCCTTGTTGTGCGCTTCAAGACTAACTTCACCTAATCCAGATAAAGCATTAAATAATAGCAGCGGATTGTTATCGATTTGGACAAAATGAGGCTTAGGGATAACTGTAATTAACCAAGTGGTAATGGTGCTATTTTTTTCATCATTTGTTTCATGAGTTAGCTTAAGCCTAGACTCGGCATTCCTATTTTCGAGGGTTAATTCAAGCAGTTTGGTTGTAGGTGAAATCTACTATGATTACAAGTATCTTCATCACGAATGGCTTCAATAAGAATTCGCAGGCAGTCTGGTAAACTTAATAAAAGTTCTATGTACGGCTGAACAAACGCTCTGCGACTAGCACGAATTTCATCAAGTAAACTCGGTAACCTCATTAAACCAAAAGTGCAGCTCTCCCCTTTAATGGAGTGTGCGGTTCTAAAAATAGCATTGATACTTTCATCATCACCTTGCTATAAATTGAGCCGGCTGGACTCCATCAACTCAAGCCCTTAGGAACTTTCTTCCAAAGAGCTAGGAATAAACTAAGATAGATCAATACTCATAGTAAATTACCGTATGACTCGCTTAATGGTGGCAAGCAATTTTTCGGGGTTAAATGGTTTTACTAACCAGCCAGTGGCGCCAGCTGCTTTGCCTCGCATTTTCATGTCCGTAGAGCTTTCAGTGGTTAACATTAAAATGGGTGTAAACCTAAAAGTCGCTAATTTTCTTAACTCTTCGCATAAGACGATGCCATCCATAATCGGCATATTGACATCAGAAATGACCAAATCAAAACTATTCGTTTTAGCCTTAGTAAGACCATCTTGCCCATCCTTAGCTTCTACCGTTTCATAGCCTGCACTTTTCAAGGTAAAACTAACCATATCGCGTATAGAGTTAGAGTCGTCGACCACTAAAATTTTTGACATTTTTTTTCCTATAAAATAATTACAACAGCACAATGCTAACCAGAAAAATACTGGTTTAAAACAGCTTAGTTAAGCCCTAACTGCTTAATAATATCTTTGTACTGAATTTCAGCTAATAACGAGGTTTTATAAGCAACATAAGTAATTGTTAACTGTTCGGGTAATGTAAACATATACGACAACCTTCTTATTTCCCTATTACTCAGAAATATAACTGTATGATATAGATCATGCTAAAAACTCGATTTGTAAGATATATTTAGAGCTTACTTTTGTCCAATACAATTTTTTTCAGCTTAAACAACATCAGCGAAATGGAATATAAACCAATCGAGATTGCATACTTTTTGAGCTGGTTATGTTCACTTTATCTACATGATAAATGTAAGCGCTCTCATGTTATATCCTACTTATCTATAAATTCAGTTAATGAATAACCATCAATTTATGAGGCAATTACATTCTCTCAAGTCACCGTGTTTATTGAACATTCCACCAATATTCTGAATGTAATGAGTCATTACATTCAAACCAATATATCTTATTTAAGCAAACTAAAATAGTGAAAAATAAAGCCTATATTTCTTGTGAAACATCTCGTAACAACTTAATGAAACATCAGCTAATAGCTGCCACTTATTTTCCCTAATTAATAATGAAAACAACTGATCGACCTGAATATGTTTAAGTTGATTCAGTTAAACGTATCAATGCCACTCAATGAGTAGCGATTTTTCATTGATGATTATTCTTTCGTTTCGCATTAATAGCACGGATTTTTTCTAATCAAACAATCTAAATCAATCTATTTATTAATAACTTAACTCTTATTCTTCCTATGGGTAAAGTCACCCCATTTTTAAGTATTAGCCAATATTTACTGCCTTTTTCTGACCTAATAGAACACATTGCACTCTTTACCACTGCATAGGATCGATGGATTCGTTCAAATGTATTAGGTAATATCTGTAATAACTTATCGAGGTTTTTATCATGCAAGATAATATTACCTGATGTCGTTATTACTTCGCAGTAATGCCCTGAGGTTTTTAAATACATTACCTCTTCAATTAGAGCGATAACCCATTACGTTTAAATACGCGTTACACATATCAATTTCATCCTGTAGTGAAATAAGCGGTAACGACGAAATTTTTGCCCTTAATCTAAATTCATCGGCTAATGCATCAATGAACTTTATCGCCATTGCTGGAGATTCTTCTATCCACTCTTCTACAGCCGTTAATGTATTTAATATAAAGTGTGGCTGTAAATTTCGTTTAACCAGTTCAAGTTCTAACCTGCCTGCATTAAGTTGGCTTTGTATCAATTGCTGTTGTTTGGTATTCAAGGTTTGAGTTAGCGAATAAAGCATTACGCCAATTAAAATGCCAAATGAGATAAAAAAATACTGCTCCATATATAAACGTACATTTATTGCCAGTGGTACGGTAAAAGCAACACGGCTATTAACATTAGCCATGCATTTTGTTGCTTTCGAAATCCCGCATACATACAGGGAAATAATGACGTGGTAATTCCTACTAAAATGAGTAAAAGATTGGGAGAGTCATATCCTGAAACGGTAAAAACAGCACAAATAAATAATGATATTAATTTTCACAGCGCTCTCCTTTGACATTATCATAACAAATTATATGACATTGCTTTGAGCCGTTGAGGAAACCAATAAGCAGTTGAAGTTATTGATGATCAATTGATCGATAAAATCATTAATCTAGACTAATTATTTGATTATTTATTTTTGGAGTGAGTCATGAAAGCACATTTTCGTCATTTTTTACTCGCCGGTATTTGTTACCTCACATTCCCTCAGTTTCTGACACAGCGAATCCCCTAAACTGGCAACATCAGGTCGATATACTCGTTATACCGACATGGTTGCGCCTTTGAAAAACGTTAAGAATGACCCTCTTTTGTTTACACCTGGAACTCAGTGGAAGTACACCTCATTTGGTTATCGAGTATTAGGTTGCGTGCTTGAAAACGCGGCAAAACAATCGTATGAACTAGCCATGAATGAACTTATTTTCAAACCAGTCAAGATGAAAAATACGATGAATGATGATGCATGGAAAATAATTCCCAACCGAAGTGCTGATACCGTCTTAATAAAGATAAAAGCCTTCGACGTGCCAATATGAGAGACCTTAGTGAAAATTTACCCGCCGGCAGTCATTTATCGACAGCATCAGATTTAGTGAAATTTGCCCTTGCATTTAATGCTAATCGTCTGGTAAATAAAGACAGTCAAAATTTGATGACTTCACCACAAAACAAAACAGCAGAACAAATGCATAGAGCCCCCACATGGCGAGATGCGATACCTTAAAAAGACAATTACAGCCATGGCGTAATGCTTTTTCCTCAAACGGGACACGTTAATATTAGTCATTCCGGTAGACAAGCAGGAGTTGACGCAATGTTGGTACTTGACCCAACAAAAATAATTGCCTATCGCCATTCTAACCAATATAAAAGGGCTTAACTAACCAAGCTGTAGCACTTGCAGCTAGGCCCTGCTTTTACTTATCGTCTATTAAATTGTGCAATAACCGCCAAGAACTGCTCACCATATTTATCTAATTTGCTTAAACCTACACCACTGATACTTAGCAGTTCATCCCTATTTGTAGGGCTAGTGCTGATCATTTCCTTCATGGTACTGTCATGAAAAACGGTAAATGGGGGAATACCGTGCTCGTCTGCTAACCGTTTTCTCAACGCCCTTAACGCTTCCCAGAAAGGTTGTGCCTCTTCAGGTATAGCAGTAGTTGATTTCAATGATTTTTTCTTTTTCACTTTCTCGGTATTATCTTTTCGTAATTCAATATTTTCTTCGCCACGTAACAATGGACGGCATTTATCGGTGAGCTTAAATGCACCATAACTGTCCATGTCAGCATAAATATAACCACGAGACACGAGTTGCCGGAATACGGAGTGCCACTGCTGAATATCTAACTCAATGCCAATAGCAAAGGTACTCAGTTGTTGATGTTGAAACTGCTCTATTTTAGCGGTGTTTTTACCCAAGAGAACATCAATAAGGTGACTAACCCCAAAGCGTTGCCCTGTACGGTATACGCAACTAAGCGCTTTGCGTGCTGCATCGGTGCCGTCCCACTTTTGCACTGGCGTTATACAAGTATCACAATTACCACAAGGTTGTGCTAAATGTTCGTCAAAATAATGCAATAGTGTTTGCCGACGGCACGTCGTTATTTCACAAAGCCCCAACATCGCGTCTAAACGTTGACGTTCAATCCGCTTTTGCTGTTCACCAGATTCAGACTTGTCCAACATCTGTTTAAGCTTAATAACATCTTGTAAACCATAAACCATCCAGGCATTAGCCGCTTGGCCATCGCGCCCTGCTCGCCCAGTTTCTTGATAGTAAGATTCAATACTTTTAGGCAAATCAAGATGGGCAACAAAACGCACATCGGGTTTATCGATACCCATACCAAAAGCAATAGTAGCAACGATAATAATACTGTCTTCTCGAAGGAATCGGTTTTGATGGCGTTCTTTGACATCGGTAGCCAACCCAGCATGGTAAGGCAAGGCTTGCAAACCTTGCTGACATAACCACTTGGCAGTTTCTTCGGTTTTTTTACGGGATAGACAATAAATAATGCCCGCATCATTTTCATGTTCACTGCGAATAAAGCTTAATAACTGCTGTCGGGCATTTTGTTTTTGACTAATACGGTATTGGATATTTGGGCGATCAAAACCCGCGACAAAATGCTTAGCATCATCAAGCTGTAGTCTTTCACTAATTTCTTTATGAGTACGGGGATCTGCTGTCGCCGTTAATGCAATACGTGGAACCAAAGGAAATTGCTGATGCAATAACGATAACTGTAAATAATCCGCTCTAAAATCATGGCCCCATTGCGATACACAATGCGCTTCGTCAATGGCAAATAAAGCAATCGGGCATTGTTGTAATAACGACAACATTCGGGGTTGCGTTAAACGTTCGGGCGCAATATAAAGTAAATCTAACTGCCCTTGCCTTAATGCTTGTTCAACTTCAAAAGCTTGATTTTTATCAAGGGAAGAATTCAAAAAACTGGCATTAACGCCCAACTGAGTTAGCGCATTCACTTGATCTTGCATTAAGGCGATTAATGGAGATATAACGATGGCACAACCCGAGCGAATAAGCGCGGGGATTTGATAACACAATGACTTACCGCCACCGGTTGGCATCAACACCAAAGCATTGTCACCATTAATAATGGTATCAATCACTTCATCTTGAGGACTTCGAAATTCTGGATAACCAAAAACAGTATTTAGAACGGATAAGGCTGTTTTATTCATGAGGGACTATTGTTGGTGAGCGTTTATGTTTTTTAACATGGCAGTTAAGTTTTTACTAATGAATACTGGTTGAAATTACTATTTTATTTTTATTTCTTGATTATGTCTTCAAAGGGCAAGACTCCTTGTCATTTATCGCCATTCAACTTGTGTGCTAGACCTGAATCTAGACTTTGATAGCTGTGTTCTATAACAAAAGATTGCGAATATTATGTTTCTTTAACAATGCAGACATATTCAAATCGTCCGAATTCGTACACCCTAGGTTAAAATCGGTCAGTAGAACTTAACGAGTTGGCAAATTTCATTTGACTATAAAAAATGGCATAGCATGTATTTACCAAGTAAATACAGTAAGTTAAAAAAACATCGGGGATTATTCAATAGTTGGTATCAATTTTGTAATAGCCTATGTAAATAATATTAATACAGGCCGCACAATAGTGGATTCCAATATAGATAATGAAACATTAAATGCGCAGAAAAGACGTAAAATAACTAAGTTCATCGGATGGTTAGCTATTGTCCTCAGCATATTTTACGGTATTCAGTACATGATTTCTCCGGCTATCAAACGCGACAGTATTCAAGTGGCTATCGTTGAACAAGGTCCAGTAAGTAGCAGTATTTTAGCCTCGGGTATTGTTGTACCGCGTTTTGAACAACAAATATCTAGCCCTTTGCAAACAGAAATTTCTCGTGTGTTTCTAAAAACGGGTGCCCAAGTAAAAGCTGGCGACATAATAATGGAACTTAACAACAGTAAAATATTGCTGGTCGTTAATGGCCTTCATGATCAGATACAGCTTAAAGAAGTCGCGACTGATCGCTTGAAACAGCAACAAACTAAAGATGTTAGAGCCTTACAAAGTGGTATTGAATTATTAAATGTCGATTTAAAAGGTCAAAACATTCATCTTAATCGCTACCTTGAATTACAAAAAAAACATATAGTTTCTGACTTTGACGTTGATACGGCAAGACTGACCGTAGAAAAATCCCAAATTGAATTACGCCAATTGGCAGAGCAAATAAACGACATTCGCGGACTAATAAAAATAGATCTTGAAAAAATAGCTCTTGAAAAAAAAATCCTTACCCATCAATTGGCCACACAACAAACATTACTCGCGCAGTGTCAAGTTAAGGCGCCTTATGACGGAATTTTAACGCACGTGTTAGATCAAACCGGACAAAACGTAAATCAGGGATTAACGTTAGCTAAAGTGGCCAACCTTAAAAGTTACCGTATTGAAGGCACGTTGTCTGATTACTATGCTCAACAATTATCAAACGGTCTTGAGGTGAAAATCAAACTGCCCAGTGGTGACAGTATCGGCACATTAACGAGAGTATTACCTACGGTAACTGACGGCGTTATGCAGATATTAGTCGACTTTAACCAGCCCAATATTTCGCAACTGCGCCCTAACCTTCGCTTAGAACTGGAAATTGTTACGGCTCAAAAAGAACAACGATTAAGAATTAAAAATGGTATCGCTTTTAACGGTGGTGGATCGCAAGAAATATTCGTTATCAATAAAGGTATTGCCCGTAAACGAAAAATAACCACGGGCATGAGCAACGCCCAATACATAGAAATAATCGCGGGGTTAAAGCAAAGTGATGAAGTCATCATTTCAGATATCAGTGAATACCAGCATTTAGAAAACATTCAAATTAACTAGCATTTAGCTAATATTTAACAAGCACATTATTAGGATAAGACCAATGATTAGAATAGAACGTGGTAAAAAGTCATACCGTACCGATACCATTCAAACGACTGCATTAAATGATGTTTCGCTACACATTAAAAAAGGTGAATTTGTTTCTATTATGGGGCCATCGGGTTGCGGTAAATCAACCTTAATGAATATTATTGGTTTATTAGATAAACCATGTGAAGGACAAATTTATATTGATGACCAAAAAATTGAAAGCTATAACGATAAAAGCATTGCGCCAATACGAAATGAAAAGATTGGTTTTATCTTCCAAAGCTTTCACCTTATCAATGATCTAAGCGTATTAGACAATGTTGAATTGCCTTTGTTGTATCGTAAGATATCAGCCAAAGAGCGACGTCGTTTGGCATTGGAAGCCATTGATAAAGTAAGTTTAAACGCAAGAGCCAAGCACTTTCCTAATCAGCTATCCGGTGGTCAACAGCAGCGTGTTGCTATTGCCAGAGCGATTGTCGGTAAACCTAAAATATTACTTGCCGATGAACCGACAGGCAATTTAGACAGTGCGATGGGTAACGAAATAATGGCCATTTTGGACGATCTACATAAGAATGATAAAACCACGATTGTAATGGTCACTCATGATGATGAAAAAGCTCAACGTACCGAGCGCATTATCCGGTTATTTGATGGACAGTTGGTAAACTAAGGGAGCAATCTATGTTACGTGTCTATATTTTATTGGCCTTAAAAGTATTACAGCGCAGAAAGTTTTATACCTTTATTAGTTTGTTCTGTATTTCAGTGACCTTAATGGTGATTTTGTTAGTGACCAGCTTAGTCGAAAATATTATTCACCCGCCAGGTGCTGAACGCAATAGCGAGCGTTTTTTAGCCATCGAAAAAATGGCTATTAGCACATCTATTGGTGGAAGGAATCAACGAACTCAGCCAGGTTATCAATTCCTCAATGCGGTGATAAAACCGATGGAAACACCTGAATTGACCAGTATTTTTAGCACCAGAAGTCAAGTGGCAGGCTTTAGAAACGGCAAGCGCATTAAGTCACAATTAAAGCGTACTGATAGCCAGTATTGGAAAATTCTTCAGTTTGACTTTATTGAAGGTCGCCCCTTTAGTGAAGCAGAAGCAAAACAAGGTCAGCATGTCGCCGTGATCAGCGAAGATACTGCTCGTCAATATTTCGATGATAGCTCGGCTCTGGATAAATTATTAACTGTTGGCGGGGAAAGTTATCAAGTGATCGGAGTCGTAGAGAACGTCTCCGTTTTACATTGGAATGCCTCTGCCGATATTTGGGTACCTTTATTTGCTAACGATTCGACTGCCTTTACTAATCAGGTAATGGGCGGATTTATGGGACTAATAATGGCCGAAACTCCTGAACAAGTATCGGCAATGAAAAGCGAATTTAATAAACGACTCGCCGCTTATAAACACCCTGACCCAAAAAGATGGCCAGTTGTTGTTTCCAGTGCAAATACTAAGTTTGAACAAATAGCCCGATTATATCACCGGGACCTAGACTCTCCGCCGAAAACAAAAGAACTCACCATAGGGATAATCGTTACTATGATTTTGTTTATGCTATTGCCGACGATTAACTTAATTAACCTAAATATCAGCCGTATTTTGGAACGCGCCTCAGAAATAGGTGTTCGCAAAAGTTTTGGTGCCCGGTCCAGTCATCTAATTACTCAATTTTTGCTAGAGAATATTATTCTAACTTGCATAGGTGGCGTGATCGGTTTCGCACTCGCTTTACTCAGCATGTATTTTATTTCAGTTAGCGGTGTTGTGCCATTTCATAGCTTTGAAATTAATTTTAGGGTCTTGGCTGCCGCGATCTCGGTTATTTTATTTTTTGGCATACTTTCTGGGGGTTATCCTGCTTGGAAAATGTCACGTATGAACCCAATCAACGCATTAAAAGGAGCAATCTAATGTTCGCACATATATTTAAAATGATGTGGCAACGAAAACGGGCCAATAGTTTGATAATAATAGAAATAGTAGTAGCATTCATCGTATTGCTTGCCGTGGTCGCCTTTATTCGGGTTAGCTACCAGACTTATAGTGCTCCGCTGGGCTTTGAATATGACAATACTTGGTCAATAGCATTCGAACCAGACATTGAAGATAGAGCTAAGATCGGCGCTACTGCCAAACAGACTTTGCAGGTGTTATCACAATTACCTGAAATAGAAGACGCACATACTATGTATTTCCCACCTTTTATCGAAGCGAGTTCATCGACGACAATTGATAGTGAAAACGGTAAGCTTTATGTATTAATGACTTCTGTTAGTGATGGCGCGCAACAAGCCATGGGCATGACGTTACTTGCTGGTCGATGGTTAAATGAAAGCGATAATGGTCAAACAATTAGATCAGTAGTCATAAACAAAATGTTGAAGGATAATATCTTTGGTGAAGAAAATGCAGTCAATCAGCTTTTCGATTACGATGGTGATGAAAAATTGCGCGTTGTCGGAGTATTTGAAGATTTCCGCCAGATGGGAGAATTTTCCCCCGTAGGAAACTATATGATGTTTCGAACGGATTTAGACAACCCGAAGAGTTTTTATCGCTCTATTAATATATGGGTTAAACCTGGCACTTCACGAGCTTTTGAAGAGAAGTTGCAAAAAATATTGCACCAAAGTGCACCTAATTGGCAATTTGAAGTGACTACTTGGCAGCAACTTAGAGATGAACATATTAGTAATGGTATGGTCGCTCGTATGATCCCTACTGTTATCGCACTATTTTTAATGCTTATGGTAGCGTTCGGCCTTCTAGGGGTATTGTGGCAAAATGTGACTCGACGTACTCAGGAATTAGGGTTGCGACGAGCAATGGGGGCAACGGCGACTATGGTGCAGATGCAAATTATATTTGAATTATTAGTCATCACCTTAATGGCGATAGCAATCGGCTTTTTAATTGCCATTCAAATCCCTATTTCCGGCGTTATTGAACAATTAACCTGGGGTGTGTTTTTTCAGTCAGTTGGCATTAGTACTGTGATCATCATGCTATTATCGGTAGCTTGTGCATATTATCCAAGTTTAATCGCCACCCGTTATTTACCTGCTGACGCTTTGCATTACGAATAAGTTATAGATGGAATTTAGGGAAAGTGGCTTCGGTCACTTTAACTTCAACACTAAAAAGAAATATAAAATAATAAACAATGACTAAAACTATCAAAGAAAAAATTCTTATTGTAGATGACGATCAATCGGTGATCAGTACCTTGTCGTTTTTATTAAAAAAGAACAACTATATACCTATTGCCGCGTATACACCTGAACAAGCGTTGTTGTTCATGGAAGAGCATAAGCCAGCGTTGATCATCCATGATATGAATTATTCTCGGCAGACTTCCGGGGCGGAAGGTATGGAGCTACTAGCAAATATTCGTCAAGCCAATGCTGATATACCGGTTATTTTGATCACCGCTTGGGGATCTATCGATCTGGCGGTTTCAGGTATAAAAGCAGGCGCTAACGACTTTATTAATAAACCGTGGAGCAATCAGCGATTGTTGCAAGTGGTTGCTACCGCGCTGGAGCTAAGATTAAACAAATCGATTAAACATAAAAAAGAACTTAACAGACAAGCCCTAGATCAAAAATACCAGTTTTCACCGATCATAGGGAAAGACGAGAAACTACTGCAAATTTTGACCACCATTGGGCGTATTGCAGCTACTGATGCTTCGGTGTTAATTTTGGGCGAAAGTGGTACAGGTAAAGAGCTGATAGCGAATGCAATTCACCAAAACTCACCAAGAAAAAAACACCCTCTGGTTAAAGTAAATTTGGGCGGTATACCAGGGAGTTTATTTGAAAGTGAAATGTTTGGGCATGTAAAAGGTGCTTTTACCGATGCAAAAACCGATCGAATGGGACGATTTGAGACAGCAGATAATGGCACTATTTTTCTTGACGAAATAGGCGATATGGACAAGTCGAGCCAAGTAAAATTACTGAGAGTGCTGCAAGACCAAACCTTTCAAGCGGTTGGTAGTTCAGCTAATCGCCGCTGCAACGTTAGAGTAGTAGCCGCGACTAATTGCGACCTTCAGCAATTGATTGCCGAAAATCAGTTTCGAGAAGATTTATTATACCGTTTAAATTTGATCACGATAACATTGCCGCCATTAAGAGAGCGTCGTGGTGATATCCCTGAAATTGCACAGCATGTTTTGACTCAAGTTTGTCAGCGCTATGGTATAAAAATGGTACGTTTAACTGAAGATGCGCAACAATGGCTAACTAAACAAAGCTGGCCAGGTAACATTCGCCAGCTAACACAAACTATAGAGCGTGCCGTACTGGTTAATGACAATGATGAATTAGACCTACAGTCATTTGCCGATACTGAACACATCAGTGAACCAAAAAATCCGTCTTCAATGGAGCTTCCTGTAGGTAGTATGACCCTAGAAGAAATGGAAAAAAACATGATAAAGCAGTCTTTGGCGCAATATAATCAAAACCTAACGCAAGTTGCTAGTAGCCTAGGTTTAACACGACAAGCGTTATATCGGCGCATGGAAAAATACGGGATCATCATTTGAAACTAAAGCATCAGATTTATCTACTTTTGTTACTTTACATTGCAACAGTTGCGGTGTTTGCCGGATATTTTTATCTAAAAGGTGAACTGTTCATGTTTTACCTTTGTGAAGCCTTATTTTTACTTTTTATTCCTCTGAGTTTTATGTTGGTAAATCGCGCCATGTTACCCATGGAGTTTGTCGAGAATAGCCAGCAATTATTGGCTGAAAAAGATTTATCTATGCGCATTCCCAACAGTGGTGATAAACAGTTAGATACTTTAGTAACTGCCTATAACAGCATGTTAGAGCACTTGCAGCAGGAGCAGTTAAAGCTTGGTGAGCAACGAGGATTCTTTGACCGGTTATTGCAAGCAACCCCAACCGGGATTGTTATTTTCGATTTTGACTTTAACGTGTCTAATATTAATGCCGCAGCAGCAGGAATGTTGGCGATAACAGAAGAAAAAGCAAAAGGTAAATCAATCGAAGAAATAGACACCCTGTTAGCTCATGGAATTGTTAAGCAGCAACTTGAATCATCCATCATAAACCTTGTTGACGGTCGCCGATTTCGCGTGCAAAACTCGCAATTTTACGACCGTGGTTTCAAACGTAAATTTATGCTATTAAGTGAATTAACAGAAGAATTACATGCCGCTGACCGTAATTCCTATGAAACCTTGATACGAATGATCAGCCATGAATTGAACAATACCATAGGAGCAACAAACAGCTTACTTGAAGCCTGCCAAGATTATTGTCTTCAAATGAATAATGAAGACAGCGACGATTTCAGTAATGCCCTAAAAGTGGTCATTGATCGTAATTATAACCTCTCTGCTTTCATGGGACGTTTGGCCGACGTAGTTCATTTACCGGTACCTCACTGTTCACCGACAGACCTTATTCCATTGATCAAATCAACTCAGATCATGTTTAGTCAACAATGTGCGAAACGTAACATCGCCTGGAAAGAACAATTTGAGTCTACCAATTTAACCGTAAATATTGACAGTCATCAATTTGAACAAGTGCTGATTAATATCGTTAAAAATGCCTACGAAGCCATTGAAAATAAAGGAACAATTACAATTCATCTAAAAGAAGAAAATGAAAAAGCAATTTTAAGTATTGAAGATTCTGCAGGAAGCTTAAGTTCCATCGATGAAAGCCATTTGTTCCAACCCTTTTATACCAATAAAGCCGATGGTCAAGGGGTTGGTTTAATGCTTAGCCGAGAAATTTTAAACCTGCATGGTTTTAAATATCGATTTGAATGCGAATCAGGCCAGTGGACACGATTTATTATTGAAATGCCGCTTTGTCAATAATCTACGATGATTTTTACTGAGCTGCCTTTATCTGAAACTAACTATCACTCCATGGTGACAGTTGTTTTCATAAAGAGAATTGCCTCTAAGTAACCTTAGATACGCCCCCCCCTTATATTTACTTTTAATGCAGATAAATTAACAAACAAATCGTTATGACTATACAGCGACAGGTTGCGATTCCGATTTGGTTTCTAAAGCAAAGACATTCAATGGATGTTTTTCCATTTCATTAATCAGGAACTCAGCATCTTTATGCACACCGCCAAGTGTTGCAGAGCCTCTAGTATACATCCATGGCAAGCCAATAAAGTACATTCCTTTTGTAGCGCCTATACCACGGTAATTAACTGGATATCCATGCTCGTCCAGTTTAATATCTTCAATCCATGAGAAATCAGCTCTAAAACCCGTCGACCAAATAATATTCTTAATGGTATTCAAGGTAGCAAGTTGACAACATACTGTATTTTCGCTGGCGTCCAGCGTATGACCAACAGCCGTTATATTACTACTTGATAACAATGATTTAATATCAATACCAATAACTGGCTGCATTTTCTGTTTGATTTTTTTACCAATCCAACTGAATTTACTCACGGATAACACACCGAATAACTTAAACCACCACCATACAGTTTTTCCTAACAATTCTTGAGGAATAGTCAAAGAGCTTGTACTTCCAGAGAAATAAACATGGCTATTGTCGCTATATTCTGCGATTTCTTTCAGAATTTGAAATCCAGAATCGCCAGCACCAACAACCAAAGTATCACCTTCAATTAATTGCTCGGGATTGCGATAGTCACTACTATGTATTTGCTGAATATCACAAGACAATGATTCATGGCAAGCAGGAATGAAAGGTGTATGAAATGGGCCAGAAGCGATAATAACTTGCTTACATTGATAAGATTGCTGTAAACATTGCACATCAAAGCTATTATTTGATTTGGCAACTTTCAGAACCTTTTGACCTAACTTAACAGGAAGTTTGAATTGCTCAACATAGGATTTAAAGTAGTTAGCAACCTCATGTTTATCTGGATAATGACCTTTTGCGGCAGGAAAAGGCATGCCGGGCAAATGGTTAAATTCAGTAGGCGTAAATAATTTTAATGAATCCCAACGCTTAAGCCACGATGCGCCAATTTCTTCTGCGCTGTCAAGAATGAGGAAGTTAGCATTAGCTTTTTTTAGTTGATAGGCCATGGCTAATCCAGCTTGACCAGCACCTACTATAATATAATCGAACATTAAAATACTACTCTACTGTTGGTGAATTAACTGTACCGAATGTTGACACTATCGGATTTTCGCCAATAGGTTTGCCTTCTTACTAGGCAAAACGGTACGTATTCATTCAATTTAAAAAGGCAACAACAGGCTGTTCGAGTTTTTTGTAAAACGTTAACGATGCTGGTAACTTACTAAAGAAATCAACCTACGTTCTAAATAGACGTGATATTCTAAATTTGAATACTTCTAGATACTGCTCTGTAAAGCGCGATAGTATACATTATTTTATACAAATGTACATGAATCAGTTTTATTAAGGCGTATCTCAGATGGATGACTCCACCTTGATAGGCGTGAAAAATATGATAATTTAGCCATAAAAACACCTTACGATGTGGTGAAGCTTATCTTCATATCATTGCAAAATTACAGTAAAAAGAATTTAAGGTTCAGAATTTGTTATATCACCATTTAAAAACACTTCTGTGCCACAACTCATTTCATTTAATTGCTGCCTGATGAGATATTTATTTTGATCATCACAGATAATCTTTATAGGTAAATCCGATATTTCTGACAGCTTGATGAGTGTTTTTTCAACAAATGTAAAACATTAGACACCTTGGTAATTTCAATGGCTGTGCATTGTGCATCTCTCGTACTTAATTGCTTTAATGATAGATTCAGAACGAAATCCTTTAATGATGTCTATTCACTATAACGCATAATACACACCACTCACCTCTTGATATTTTTACCAACGTCATCAGCTGGTTACGACACTTTACAGTTCAAAAGACATTGGAGGAAAGAAAGTTAGCTTAATATACTTAAAAAATTGATTACTTCGGCGACATGCTATTCATATATATTTTAATTATTCTATTGACCTGGCGATGCAAAATCCCGAAAAATCAAAATATCTAGCATTAATCTATTCGTAGCATGATAAAAACGCTCTAAGTGAGCGTTTTACAATCATAAGTTTTAACATACCTATTATGAGGTTTAGCATGTATTATCCGGTATTTCTAATATAACATTATCAATTAACCTCAAATTTTCTTACCTCATCGGTATCAGTGTCATTATCCCATATTTCGTATCTCGGATTTTTTGTGTCATCTAAATACCATATAGCCATTACTAAACGATTTTGATCGTTGGCAACCGTTAACGTGCCTGAATAGGCTCCATTAATAGAGGTACGTAACATACAACTATTATAATTCACTTTTATGCCATTTGGGCCTTCAACAAAATCGGTACACACCGAGACATATGCACTACGGTTATCAACGTTATGATAACTTACAGCCAACTCATATTCTTGCTCAAGCAAAAAGGATTTAGCGGCAACAAGTTCTGCTGTTGTATCGTAAATAGCATTCGGATCAGGCTCTAGTTCCGGCTCTACGACAACGACTGGCTCCTCAATTTCTGGTTCCGCAGGCTCTTCAATTACTGCAACCGGAGTGGGCACTGAAGTAGAACCGCCACCTCCTCCACAAGCCACCATTAATAAACTCATCATAGATATTAGGGTAATGTTAGAAAGTTTCATGGTCTTATCCTTATTGTTTAAATACATTGTCTTGGGTACTTTTTTCAAAGGTAAACCAATCTACATTGAGTTCACCTGAAGAAGTAACGAAACTATGGAAATCTGGGTAAGCATACATAATGTCCATATACTCTACGGGGTGTTCCCACTCGTATGGAATGTTAATAGCCCATGGCATACCATTAGCGTTAATAAAGTATTCACCATTAGTTGCATTAGAAGTATCATCGCCACGACCTAAGAAATTTGCTTGAAACGTTTCTGTCGGTGCTTGGTTTTTTAGATGTATTTCAAACCTTCTTCCTGGTGCTTCACCAAATACATAACTTCTTTCGTGCCCTTGCGAAGCGAAAATAAACGGGTCATAAGGAAAGTCAGCAACATTAGTTTTGTTTACATTAGCTTCCATAGGTATTTCTAATGAAAATGTCATTTGGATGTTCGAGCCACAACCAGCTTCTGTTCGATAGAACTTACAGTTTTCACCCGCTGTTACAAAATCCCATAGGTCATCAGCGATAATAAAAATTGCTTCATTTACATCCGCTTCAAGGGGTGTAACACTTTGCTCAACACCATTTATTTTAAAACTTAAGCGCCCAGTATCTACTTCGCTGCGGAGTAGCCCTGGTAACCTGAATGCAAAACCATTATGGTACGATGCGCCAATTGCAACGATTTCTCCCTCTATTTTAACGCGCATTAACGTATCTTCTACTGCATAAGATGAAAGACGATAATGAACAACCAAATCATTCATATCGTAATCCCCCACTAACGGCCAATGATCTTCGAAGGCCAACGTAGCCCAAGTTTCAGATGACGGGTAGTGCAATGAGGTAACGTTTTGCTCAGCGATATCAACCGCGTAATCTTCCACCTCACCATCAGCAACACCACCAATAGGAGATAGCGACTCTTCAGAGCTCAATCTAAATCGCGTCCAAGTTGTGCCTGTTTCAGCCCAAGTTGGCACATCATAAGCAACAACGTTGCTTCCCGCAGTAACAGCTTCAGCCGTTATTATTTGTTCATCCGCATCGAATTCTCCGTCTTTGTCTGAATCGAGCCATGCGTTTACAAATCCCTCAGCTGAAGATGTAATATCAACCAGCGCAGTTGTGCCTGCGGCGATTCCAGTAACAAAGTCAATACCATCATTGTCGTCTACTTCTGAACCATTATCAGCATAGGCATTCGGCTCACTTTCAACAGTTTCACCTAAGAATAAAATACCTGCTTCTATATCATGGCGAGCCCCATTATTATTGATACTTGTGCCGTAGGAATCAGGCGCATCACCAAAATCTGTTGTTGGATCGTCTTGAGAAATAATAGGGGCAAGCGCACAACGCGCCCCATCGTTGTTACTTGAAGAAGGGCCATATGCAAAAAACTCAGCTACGGGGTAATCCCAATTGGTATTGACTCTAAAAATATTACCGTCATTGTTTCGACTAATATATAAGTTGCCCGTAACATCAAAATAAACCGCACCAAAAACACCATCCTCACCCACATTACTCAGATTTACGGAAGTTCCGGCTTGAACATCAATTTTCCAAAGATTACCCCAACGGTCAACTGCATAAGCAAAGCCATTATCTGGATGAAATGCTAAATCGTAAATGGCTAGGTTAAGTGTCGTGCCGTCAACGACATTTCCCAGTTGTAAATAATCATTACTGTTTTCATCTAATGAAACACGATACAAACCATAATTTCCGCCTGGGCGATATAAATAATACGCGTTCTCTACAACAGAGATATCGCCTACATAAAAACCTTTATTGGGAAGGTTCGTTAAAAATATGGGATCAACCTGAAGATCAGCACCTATACGTACAATGGTGCCGTAGTAGTAATTAAACGCGTATAGATAACGGTCATGTATACTGAATGCCAATGCATTCATTTTTTCTTGATCCCAGTCATCTGGAGAGAACTTTTCGTAAAAACCTGTAGCGAGCTGAACAGTGTATAAGTTTGCTATCTTGTCCTGAATTAAGAAAGCTTCTGCCGGACATTCACTAAAAGATTCCGCGTGTAAACCTACGTTGGTCATACCGATGGCAAGAATAATACCTTTGACTGTGTTTGTTCTGACTGAATTAAACATAGTGAATTTCACCTCTACATAAAATCTATAACTATTATGTAATCTGCAAAAAACACGCCAAAAAATATAAGTAGTTATTTTCAATAAGTTAGGTGAGATATAATTAATATTAGATAAAAAGGAGATGATTTTTCGATCTGAAAATGCAATATGCAAAATGAGACATGCAAAATGAGAAAATATTAACAGTATTTAAGAGTGGTATTGTATTTTGACGTGATTAACTCAACATACCGTTATATATTGAGTGATAGGTAAAGTTATGAATAAAGCTTTTCAAAAAGAAGTCAATAGAAAGCTTATGACGTTTAGTAATCCTGCTGTGCTATAAACTCGAGGGAATATTGATTAAAAACATCGGGATTTTCAACATTACATACATGACCACATTTATGAATAGTATGTAATAAACTGTTTTTGTGCTTTTTAACCATCTCCATTACAGGGCCTAAAAACATATGATCTTCTTTCCCCATAATATAAAGAATTGGTATATCTATCTCTTTTTCTTTGAAATAACGCATCAAAGGATTAACATCCATCGCTAACTTAAACCAACGAATAAACTCTTTTTGGCATAATCGTTTAGCTTCACGAACAAATAAATGTCGAGATTCTTTATGGCGTTTTCTCGGCATCATGATAAAAGCAAATAAGCGGTATAACCACATGTATGGCAAGCAATGTTTAAAGAAATTTCCCAGATAGACCAAAATATTACTGCGGACATTAAAACGAGTGATCGCACCACCTAAAACCATGCTTGATACGTACTGTGGTGCAAGTTCCGCTATGTTTCGAATGATAATAGTACCCAATGAAATACCAACAAAATGCGCACAAGCAATATTATTATGATCTAATACATCAATAATATCTTTAGAAACATGATTAAAGGAATAATTACTGTCAACAAATGTTTTTACCAGGTGAGTTGATTTACCGTGACCACGAAGATCAAGTAACAGCACATTGTATTCTTTCTGATAAGCTCTGATCTGACGGAACCAGATTGCTGAACTCCCGCCAGCACCATGGACAAAAACAACCCATACTTTACTGGTTTCGTGTGGATATATCGTATGAAAAAGAATTGAGTTGCTCATTGCCAAAAACTACCTGTTACACCTAGTTGTACAAACTTAATATTCAGTAGTATAACTAAATTAAAAGAAAAGCTCCGAATAACTTAACTTAACTCTCCTATTTCGAACGATATTAAATGATTAACATGATTATTTTATGTCAAACCGACATTTGGTGAGAAAATTACTCTGCAATATACATAAATGTACTATTCAACCTAATAATTAGACAGCCATTTGCTAACTTGTCTATAACTGCTTGCTAAGCCCCGTACAGAAACGATAGAATTAACGCGGAATATTCCGCTTTAAGGTCATCATGCAACCAACACAAAGACCTTGCCTCAAATTTATTACTGGTTAACAGATGATTACAGACGTAAATAAAAATAAACATTTTTCAGCTGATTTATTGAAAAATAGAACGACTCAAGACTTGCTCGATGAGTTATCTCCAGACATTCAAAGCCCCTACACTAGGTTTCCTAATGGTAGTGACTGCACTGCAAACGCGATTAATAAGCGGTGGCAGCATTTGACTAACGTTAACAACGAAAACATCGAACATACTGCAAGTTTATTTGCAGGCGAAGATTTAAATGAGTATGCCGCTAATATCGAAAATTGTATTGGTACAGTAAAAGTTCCTCTTGGCATTGCTGGGCCTATAAGAGTACGCGGTACCTATGCTCAAGGCGATTTTTTATTACCTATGGCAACAACGGAAGCTGCTCTTGTCGCAAGCTATCATAGAGGGTCTGTCCTTATTGCTAAAGCTGGCGGTTGTTCCGCAATGTTAATGTCTGAAGGCGTTACACGTTCACCCGCTTTTGCTTTCGAGACTATTGCTAACTTAGCTATCTTTTCTCACTGGGTGATTATAAATAAAGAAAAACTCAGTGAGGTTGCTAAACAAACCAGTAATTATTGTCGACTGATCGACATTCGCATAGCGGCAGAAGGAAATCATCTCTATTTATTATGCGATTTCACCACTGGTGATGCAGCCGGTCAAAATATGGTAACTATAGCTACACAAGCTATTTGTGAATACATTATCGCCAATACGCCTGTTCAGCCTAAATTTTGGTTTGTCGAAGCAAATTGTTCTGGTGATAAAAAATCAACAGCGCAATCTTATACCAGTGTTCGTGGTAAAAAAGTCTCTGTTGAAGTTAAAATACCGGAGAAATTAGTCAAACGTTTCTTACATACGACACCACAACGCATGGTTGATTGCTGGCAAATGTCGGCTTTAGGTGGAGTAATGAGCGGCACTATGGGCGTACAAGGACATTATGCTAATAGTCTTGCTGCTATGTTTATCGCTTGCGGCCAAGATGCTGCTTGTGTTGCTGAAGCCGCAGTAGGTATCACTCGTTTTGAAATGTGTGACGATGGTGCTTTATATTGCTCAGTAACTTTGCCCAACTTAATTGTCGGTACTGTTGGCGGAGGCACTAAACTCCCTAGCCAAAGAGCATGCTTAGATATGATGAATTTACCAAAAGAAAATCAAGCGCGAGCATTTGCAGAAATTTGTGCAGCCGCCGCATTGGCAGGTGAAATATCTATTCTTGGTTCACTTGCTGCTGGCGATTTCACTTCTGCTCATAAAAGTTTAGCCAGAGACAGATAATTATGATCACTAACGCGCGACTACTTTAGTCAAAGAGATTACTTTGCAAATTTTGTGAGTATACTCTGTGGTTAACGCTAAGCAATTGAATTTTAAAAGCAACATAAAAATAGGGTTCAATCGTTGAAGCCCTATTCTAGCCGCTTTATATCGAGCTATATGCTTATTTTATAATAACGCTTTGATTTTCGATATCTGACCAATACCCCATTCATTCTTTGGATTCAGCTTCACTGAAATAAGATAGTTGCTCAAAGCTTGCACTAGGTCTCCCTTTAAATAATAAGCTTCCGCTAAACTATCAAAGGCATTGGCATTATTAGGGAATTCTCTCGTTGACAACTTGAAGATTTCAATCGCACTTTGATACTTCTTTTGTTCTATAAGTTTATAACCAATACGAATTAGCGCGTTATCATTATCAAAATCATATAAGTGTAGACTCGTTTTTTTTAACTCACCGTAATGTCTAAGTGCTTGCCCTACATCATCGTATGCAGTTTGTCTGATTGACAAGTAAACTGACTTCTTAGGAATGTCATAGTTTCTACTTTGTACAATAGACTCAATTGCACGAGTAATCTCATCCAATTTGAAGTTTTTATTATTTGTTAACATTACAACTTGCAGATCAAGTTTTGCATTGAAATAAAGCTGAGATTCGAAATTAAAATGACTGCCATGATGACGGTGTTTGAAGACTTTATTATTTATCAGTTCTCCTTGACCTAATGCCGCATTACTATTTTTGTTGAATGCATCAAAAAGCACTTCAAGTGAAGAAAGTGATATGAGCTTACCTGTGTGCAATGCTGACAACCATTTTTGCATATCTTTCGTTGTTGAATGCACCATGGCTGCGATAGGAAATGGTCTAACAAGATCGTCAGTTCCTTCATTGTTGAAAGCAGATGTAACGTTTTCTTGAAGACTATCAAAAGATGAATTATTCATTCCTAATGGTTTAAAAAAATTATTATTTACAAACGTAACGTATGACTGCTGAGTAATTTTTTCTATCAATTTCATTTGAAGAAATACATTGTGATTGCTGTATAAATATCCTTCACCCGGTATAAATCCCAGTTTGCTTAATTGCTGAAGTTGCCCGTCAATATCACTTGCCACTTTAACTGTGCTAAAGTTAAGACGAGGCAGCCCACTGGTATAATTTAATAAATGTTTTACTTTTATTTTTTCTGACCAAGACGGTAGCCCAAGATTAAATGTTGATAATGAGGCGTTGATATCTATCAAACCTTTTTCATGTAACATCATTATTGCTACTGCATTAAATTCTTTGGTTATTGACCCTAGCGCAAAGGCTGAATTTATAGAGAGTTCACTACTTTTAGTACTATCAGTAAAACCTATCTGTTTTTCAAAAATAGCTTTTCCCTGATAAATTATTGATATATTTCCATTGAAAAGCCCTCTTTGATGACTTTCTTTAAGAAGGTGTGAAAACTCGTTATAAACAGTGCCGTTTGCCTTTACTGTAAAAGGGATGATTTGCATAATTATAGCGAGACTCATCATTATATATTTCATAGGGGGTGAACTTATATTAGTTAATTAGCCTACAATATATTGAATAAATGGTAATCATTGCGGCGTTTTTTCCTAAACGACTCACACCACTCTGCAACTACTCATAAGGCTATTTAGCGTGATAACTATATTTGTTATATTACTTAACTTATTCCCAATGAAATTAAACTATCGATGAAACAAAAGCCTGTTCAATTTTCAATCATTACTTTTGCATTGCTCTGCTTATTTACATTTACCAATAAGGCTTTTGCTGACGTTCAAATTAATGAAAGGATATTCCAAGTTGGAAATAATATTCAATGGGCCACGAAAGCGTTTGATGACAATCATTGGACCCCATTAAATAACGGTCTCCCCATAATAGAGCACAACTACTGGGTAAGAATTCATGTCGAAGTAAAAGAGAATTCCTCAATTGAACAACAAGCGATTTTCACCTCTATATTGGGTGCTTATGATATTTTTTGGGATGATATAAAATTAGCATCAAATGGCGTTTGGGGGGAAAGTGCTGAACAAGAAGTTCCAGGTAGTATTAACTTTGCTACTCCCATTCCAGAAAAGTTATGGACATTAGGTAAACACGTCATTAGTTTTCGTATTTCTAACTTTTATTCTCCAAAAAGATTACGTAGCCATTACTTCAATATCAGAATTAGTTCTCACCAAGCAACAAGTGAAAACTATTTACGTTCAAATATATTCCCCTTAATAATTTTGGGAGGAATAATACTCATAGGTGGATTTTTTTTATTATTGCACTTCCTATATTCCAAAAAAAACACTTATGCCTTATTCAGTTCACTGTGCTTTCTTATTGCGAGTCTTTTGATTGTTGAAGTATGGAGACCCTTATTAGGCTATTCCTACGATTGGCATATCTACCGTTTGTATTGTGTTGGCGCACTAACTTTTTTAATCGCTCTTTTATTACCTATTTTTTTAATTTTACATTTAGAGATCACACACAAAAAATTATTTTTTCTGATTATAATCACCGCACTTATGAGCGTATTGCTTTTTGCTGAAGGATTTGACAATATCAGCGGTTATTTAACACAAATTTCTTTGGTTATCTCATCAATCGTAGCTGCTTGGGCCATTCATTTAAGAAAGCCAGAAGCTGGTAATGCTTTTTTTTCAGTAATATCGGTCCTCTTAATCAGTGTGTATTTCAGTGATACTTTTCAGGACCGGTATTTTTTTCCCAGCTTTGGGTTAATTATCATCACAGTGCTTGTGTCATTAATAAATCAATTAAGTCATGTTCAACAACAACGAAATCGAGCACAATTATTGTCTGCACAATTAGAAATAAGTTTGCTTAAAAAGAACATTCAACCACACTTTATCCTCAATACATTAACGTCTATTGAACAGTGGATTGTAGAATCACCGAACTCAGCGATTGAATTTATTGATGCGCTCGCTGAAGAGTTCAAGCTACTGAACGAAATATCGTCTAAACAACTTATATCGATTAATGATGAACTTAAGCTGTGCCAAGCACATTTGAAAATCATGGGATTCAGGCATGATTTACAGTTTACGCTTGATACAAAAAACATTCCCAATGAGCTAATGTTACCCCCTGCATTATTACATACGCTGTTAGAAAACTGTTTTACCCACAATCGATATACTCGCTCGCCAACCACATTCGTACTAACATGTGTAGACCAAGGTAGCTCATTTAAATTAATCATGAAATCACCCATGAGTTCAAACAGTTCAAACAGTTCTTTGGATACAGGAACTGGATTAAAGTATATTGAATCTAGCCTGACAGAAAATTTTCACGACAATTGGTCCATGAGCTCAGGCATCATGAATGCACGTTGGGTGACAGAAATTGAATTACCCAAAAACCCTCACTAACTCGGATATAAAAAAGTGAAAATAGTAGTTGTTGAAGACGAAATAATGGTCGCTAGGCGCATTCAAATGTTTTGTAAAAACATTCTTGGCGATCGTATAACACTGCTTAAACATTTCATGGTAATTGAAGATGCTGAAGACTTTATTAATGCCAACAATATCGATTTATTATTATTAGACCTAAATCTAAATAGCCGTGACGGGTTTGATGTACTTAAAAATAAGCTCGCAGCTAGTTTTAATACTGTTATCATTTCTGCAAATACAGACAGAGCGATCGAAGCATTTGAATATGGAGTGCTAGATTTTGTAGGAAAACCTTTTAAACAAGAAAGATTAGCGCAGGCAATTAATAAGTTAGCGCTGGGAAATACAGCTCATTCTCAACAACTGAAATTTCTATCTATCAAAAAATTTGGTTGTATTGAAATGATTGATATAAACCAAGTTGCTTATATTCAAGCGTCAGGCCATTACAGTGAACTCCATTTAGTGAATGGTGATACTGAGTTACATGACAAAAATTTGGAGCGGCTATTAACAATACTGCCCGTTAAATTTGAACGCGTCCACAAATCTTACGCCGTACCTTTAAATCAGATCAAAAAGCTATTAAAGCATGGAGGAAGCAGTTACTCCCTTGAATTATCTACGGGAGACATAATTCCATTGGGAAGAACACGTTATGCTACGATTAAAAATAAATTGGCGCACGTAATACCTTTTACATAAATACCAAGGTTTCATCGTATAATTGGAAAGCCGATGCAGTAAGAAGGTCATCAGCCTTAAATTTTCAGTGCTTAATCAAGCTGTTTTTGTGAAGATCAGAATTTTATAGCAATGCCTTGTAAACATTTTAATTAACAACAAAATCCTCCTATCTAATCAACTGAAACCTATTATTATTTGGCAAATTTTCAATCGTCTGTAATGATTAAAGCTACATAGCGGATGTTGGTATTTTTGCGAATACACATAATATGGTTTAGAATAATTCTCCCCAAAAAAATTACATGTTTAACGTAAACGACACTGTTGCTTATTCATTTATTGAAATGTGTAAAAGATCGTTAAATATATGTCAGAGTTAATGTAGGGAATAATGATGAAAAAGAAAACAGTAAAAGATCTACTGAAAACACATGAGAAACTTGTCCATAGTGAAAATGTTACTGTTATTTCGCATGTACAACGAGAGCAAGATGAATGGTTCATTAATACAGTGATGATTAAAGGTTGTGATACTCCATTTAAGTATAAACGAAAAAAAGCTTATAAATCCCTCACCAAACAGCAAGTAAATATGACTTATTACACTAGCGTTGAAACGATTGCCGGCTTTGAAATGGAAGTCATGAATATTGTTAGAATAAAAATCGCTTGATTTTTGAGCACCGTCCAGTTTATTACGTTTGGGTACTTCCTTTTTAAATAACCAAATAATATATCATCATATAGATATTAGTTATTTTCGATATAAAAACAAATTATTTCCGCTTAATTCAGCTTAATTTCTCTTCGCCTCTTGACGAAAGCTTCACCATCTTACATAAATAAGCTATCAATAATAAAATTATTGATAGCTACGGACATTTATTAACAAAAATTAAATAAATAAATAAATGTAATTTTGGGGAATGCAAGAGGATGTTTTTATGATATTAAATCATATTTGGGGATTGTACACAGACCCTAAGAAAGAATGGCACACTATTGAAAAACGTCACGAAAGCCTAATATACAGCTTGGTTCATATTATCACTATAGCTTTGATACCTGCCATTTGCAGTTATTATGCTGCAGCTCATATTGGCTGGACAATTGGCGTAGGTGATCCCATAAAGTTAACTGAATCAAGCGCAATGGCAATGTCTATAGCAATGTATCTAAGCTTGGTTTTCGGTGTAATTGGTTTAGCTTTCTTAATACAGTGGATGGCAAAAACGTTCGACTCTACACCTGACTTCACACAATCTTTAGAATTAGCAGCTTATACTGCAACACCGTTATTAATGGTGGGTATAACAGCACTTTTTCCTGTTTTATGGTTTGTTGCTTTAGCCGGATTAGCCGCGCTTTGTTATTCTGTTTATCTACTTTATTCTGGTGTTCCTATCATGATGAATATTCCAGAAGAAAAAGGATTTATATATTCAAGTTCAGTGGTTACGTGTGGATTAGTACTGCTTGTTGCTTTAATGGCATTTAGTGCCATTATGATAGGTATGGGCTTTGGCTCAGAATATGTATCTTAACATTTGATAAAGATACCATTTAACATTACATCATAAAAAAAGCCCCTTTAGCGATTAACTAAATGGGCTTTTATTTTAAATGCTTAACGGCTTAAATGCGATTAACTCAATATCAGTACTTATGAGTTATTCAGCACCTTCGTTGTGCATATCAATGATTGAATCAGCATTTTTATCTGAGTCATCTTTATTTTCATTTTTTCTCAAAGCATCTAAACGCTCTAAATAGCTCTGGTTTATGTCTTTAGTAATATACTGACCATCGAACACTGATGTTTCAAATTGCTTAATCTCAGGGTTTACGTTACCCACAGCACTTACTAAATCATCTAATGTTTGAAAAATAAGTTTATCCGCACCAATTAACTGACATATATCGTCTAATTCACGTCCATGAGCAATCAATTCGTTAGCACTTGGCATATCGATACCGTAAACATTAGGAAAACGAATTTCAGGAGCGGCTGAAGCAAAATAAACATTCTTCGCGCCAGCGGAACGAGCCATTGCTATTATTTGTCCAGAAGTGGTACCACGTACAATAGAATCATCAACCAGTAAAACATTTTTCCCGGCAAACTCTGTCGTGATGGCATTAAGCTTACGACGCACTGATTTCTTACGCTGCTCTTGACCAGGCATAATGAACGTACGACCAATATAACGATTTTTTACAAAACCTTGACGGTATGGAAGATCAAGGTGTCGAGCAATTTCTAGTGCTGTATCACATGATGTTTCAGGAATTGGAATAACAACATCAATATCAATATCTTCCCATTCTTTCGCTATTCTATCTCCCAACTTTTTACCCATTTCAACACGAGAACCGTATACTGAGATTTTATCAATGGCTGAATCAGGACGAGCAAAATAAACGTATTCGAAAATACATGGGTTGTATGTTGGATTTTCTGCACATTGTTGACTGTGAATCTGTCCATCATCAGAAAAATAAATGGCTTCACCTGGCGCAACATCACGTACAAATTCAAATTCGTTGGCATCAAGTGCTACAGACTCAGAAGCAACCATATATTCGATACCTGTAGCAGTTACTCGCTTACCGAAGACTAATGGACGAATACCATTAGGGTCTCGAAACGCCACCATGCCATGACCAATAATTAAAGCAACGGTTGCGTATGCGCCACGAATTCGCTTATGTACATTACTAATTGCTGTAAAAATATCATCAGGTGTTAATTTTAAATTCTCAGTCAATTGTAATTCATGACCAAAAATATTAAGTAATAACTCTGAATCAGACGTTGTGTTCACATGACGACGTGCAACAGTGTACAACCACTCTTTTAATTCAATCGCATTGGTTAAATTACCATTGTGTGCGAGAGAAATACCAAAAGGAGCGTTTGCATAAAAAGGTTGAGCTTCTGAAGAACTTGAAGTGCCGGCGGTTGGATATCTAATATGTCCAATACCCATATCACCTTGTAATCGTTGCATATGACGCGTGTGAAATACGTCTTTTACTAAACCATTACCTTTGCGCATTCTAAAAGTATTGTTGTGAATAGTCACAATACCCGCAGCGTCTTGACCACGATGTTGAAGTACAGTTAATCCGTCATATAATGCCTGACCAACCGATGTTTTACCAACAATGCCAACAATACCACACATGAGTTTATTCTCCACAGAACTAAGTTTAAAAGCATTTCAATGTAATAAAATGCTGAGTAAATATAAATTATATTAATGAACATCAGCCCCATTACATGGCACTGGTAAAAATTATTTCAAAAAGCTTGATGAATTTTTCAGGTATTCAAAAAACCATTCTACAATCAGTGTAAATTCGGGGATCAATTGAGAACTCGTCCACCACGCGGTTGATGATGCGGGTGTAAAGGCATCCATAAAGAATAGTACAGCGCTAGAAATTAGCACGCCACGTAATGCACCAAAAACAAGACCTAATACTCTATCGGTACCAGACAACCCTGTTTTACTGACTAATTGACCAATAAGATAATTGAGTAATGCACCCAGAACTAAGGTAGTAATAAATAGAATTGCTATAGCAGCAGCATTACGCAGGGTTTGATCAGAAATGCTTGTAAGTAAACTTGAGAGATTGACATAAAATTGACTGGCAATAAAAAAGGCACTGATCCAGATAACTAGCGAAACAGCTTCTTTAACAAAGCCACGAACCAAGCTAATTAATGTTGAGATGCCTACAACTGCCAAAATGGCATAGTCTATCCAAACCATAATTACATGTTACCAATGATTGCTTACCAGCAGAATAAGGCGCGCATTCTAACAGAGATGAACCATATTTTGCCAATGTTTTATTTTTAACTCATCACTTTGTTGGATAAAATCGAGCAATTTTACCTTCCACACCCGTTAATTTTTTCAACGCGGGGATTTTTTTCTTAAGTGAGTTTTGGATTAATTCAGGACCTATAAACACTTTAATTAATGTACCATTTTTTGTTTTTATAGGTTTTGTAAAAGCGTCATAACCGTTATCTTTAAGCTTAAGTAATAACTTTGCTACATTTTTTTTATGACGAAAGCTGCCCAGTTGTACAACCCATGCTTGTTTCAATACTGACTTTTCAGGCATGATATTTTCAGAGACTTTCACTACAGACTTCTTTTGTTCTTCTATTTTAGCCTTTAAATCAATTGCACGTTTCCCTTCTGCTTGAGGGATAAGTTTTTTCTGCTTCTCTTTATCAGAGAGTTCAACATCGAGTGCGAGTTCATCACTCAAACTCTCTTCTGCCACTTTAACGATTTTATCTTGAGGAAAGTTTTTTGCTGCTTTAACAAATTCGACTTTAGGTGGAGGTGGAATTTGCTCAAACTCATCTTGGAAAGTCTTTTTATTTCCGTCGAGCAAGTCTGGTAAAACAATAATAGCAACCGCAGCGACAATAATAGTGCCAACTAAACGGTTTTGAAAAGGTGTAGACAAATGAAACTCCCAAGCTGAAATAAATAAAAACTACAGCAATAAACGTCTGACTTCAGCAACGGTATGAAATGATCCAAAAACTAAAATCAAATCTGTTGCTGTTGAATTTTTGTTAGCCATTCTAAATGCCTGAGTGATATTGTCAAAACAATTAACTGAATCTTCATTTAATGACAATTTCTCGGCTAACTCCTCTGCGCTAGCTCCTCGGGGCATCGATAAATCACCTAAATACCAATGTTCAATAAGTGCTAATAATGGTTTGAAGGTGTTAACAATATCTTTATCTTTAAGCATACCTGAAACAGCATAAAGCTTGTTGTACTTTTGTGATTTCAGATATTCAACTAAATAACGGGCAGCTTGTGGGTTATGGCCAACATCTAACAAAACAGGACTGTTTAAACTTTTCATGGTAATAAGTTCAGTGCGCCCAGCAACTTTTGTTTTTTCTATCAAAGCATTTATGCTTTGTGTATTAAAAACTAACGAAAAATTGTCTAATAAAGCTAAAACCGTTAAAGCTGTCGCTACATTGTCTTGAGGTATAAAAGGTTTATTTAAATCATTAACGTGTAGATCGCCGAACCTCCAACCCCATAAAGACTGACAAGGCTCATTAGTCACTAAATCTTGCTGTTGAACAGAGAACTCATGCTCACGCAGACTCACAACAGCATTAAGATCTATTGCGTGATCTAAAACAGACTGAGGACATTGAGTGTCGCCAATAACTACTTTTCGATTGGCCCGCATTATTCCCGCTTTTTCAAAGCCTATGCTTTCACGGTTATTGCCTAAGTAGGCTTGATGATCTAAATCGATAGTGGTGATCACTGCAATATCAGCATCAATTAAATTGGTAGCATCTAGACGCCCACCTAAACCTACTTCTAAAATAATTACCGCAGGCTTTATCGCCATTAATACCAGAAATGCCGCTAATGTAGTGTATTCATAATAAGTCAGCGAAATATCATCACGCTGCTGTTCTATTTGCTCAAATGCATCGATTAATGACTGATCATCAACATCAATATTATTGATACGCAAACGTTCATTAAAATGTTCAATATGAGGCGAAGAATAAACAGCAACGGTTTGATCACTAGCGAGTAAAGCGTTTTCAATAAAAGCACAGGTGGTGCCTTTACCATTAGTGCCAGCAACCGTGATAACTTGAGCAAAACTGAAATCAATGTTTAATCGCTTAGCCACTTGCGAAATACGCGTAAGACCAAGATCAATTTCGGTTAAATGGATTGTTTCTAAATAGGAAAGCCATTGAGCTAGAGACTTTCTAGCAGAATGGCTTTTGTTGTTTGTTGGCATAGTGTTGTTATGAAGCGTTAAGGCTTGGATGCCCCATAAACTTAGCTAACAGTCGAGATAAAGTATTACGCATTTCCCGTCGGTCAACGATAATATCAATAGCGCCCTTCTCTTTTAAAAATTCACTGCGCTGGAAACCTTCAGGTAATTTTTCACGTACGGTTTGTTCAATAACACGTGGGCCAGCGAAACCAATTAAGGCTTTAGGTTCAGCAATATTTATATCACCAAGCATTGCTAAACTAGCAGACACACCGCCCATTGTAGGGTCAGTTAAAACAGAAATGTAAGGTAAACCTTTTTCGCTCATTTTTGCTAATGCAGCACTAGTTTTTGCCATTTGCATTAAGGAGAATAACGCTTCTTGCATGCGTGCACCGCCACTGGCAGAAAAACAAACAAGCGGTACGTTATGCTCAAGACAGTACTCAACACCTTTAACAAAACGAGCACCAACAACAGAAGCCATTGAACCACCTAAAAAGGCGAATTCAAAAGCAGCAGCAACAATAGGCATGCCATTCAATTCACCTTTCATAACGATAAGTGCGTCTTTTTCACCGGTATTTTTTTGTGCAGCACTTAAACGGTCTTTATATCGTTTTGAATCTTTGAACTTCAAAATATCTTGTGCTTCAAACTCTTCACCTAATTCGGCACGATTATTTTGATCTAAAAAACAATCAATGCGTTTACGCGCTGAAATGCGCATATGGTGATCACACTTGGGACAAACTGATAATAATCTATCGAGTTCTGCTTTATAAAGTACAGCATTACATGATGTACATTTACTCCAAACGCCTTCTGGGATATTGCGTTTTTGTGTTGATTTTGCTTTCGGGAGAATTTTTTCGATCCAGCTCATAATTTATTTTTTGCCTTCTTTTACCTAGTATGCCCGTAGGTACATTTGGGAAACTTGCCGATGTTAATTTAAAAATACCAGCAAATTATTAAATTTTATACTAATTTTAACTACAACCGTAGATTAGACCACATTTAATACCCGAATGAATACAAAAAACTGGTCTGTTTTGTTACTTTATCTTTGATAACTGAGCCAATACATACGTTAAAGTAAAAATAGTGGTCCGAGTGGAGGTTTCGGTATATTGAACTCTTGCGGATAATCAACGCCAACAAAGTATAATCCTGCTGATGGTGCCATCATGCCAGCAACACATCGATTTTTAGCCTCTAGGACTTCAGTCATCCATTCTACTGTTTCAATTTCTTGCCCTATTCTCATCAAACTTCCCGCAATATTTCTCACCATATGGTGTAAAAAAGCGTTACCTTTAACGTCAATAATAACAAAGTCACCTTGTCGAGTAACACTGCAATGAATTAGCGTTCTAACCGGGGAATGAGACTGACAATGTACGGTTCTAAAAGAAGTAAAATCATGCTTTCCAATTAAACATTGAGCGGCCTGATGCATCAGAGTTTCATCGAGAGGATAATGACAAAAGCTGATGCCTTTACTTAATATGGCTGATCTTAGCCGATTGTTATTAATAATATAGCGATAACGACGTGCTGTAGCACTAAAGCGAGCATGAAAACTTTCATTAACTTCTTTAACCCAAGAAACAGCAATATCATTGGGCAAGTTTGTATTGACGCCAAGCGTCCACGCAACATCTTTACGAATTTTATCTGTCTCAAAATGAATAACTTGATTAGTCGCACTCACGCCGGTGTCAGTTCTCCCCGCACAAATTACTTCAATTTTTTCATCTGCAATTTTTGATAGGGCTTTTTCTACATGTTGCTGAACACTGACTGCATTTTTTTGTCGTTGCCAACCGTGATATCGACTTCCGTCGTATTCAATACCTAAAGCGTAACGCATCAATAACTCCCAATTATAATGCGCGCATTATCCAGTATTTTAAGGTTTATGCCAATTAGGTTTTTCATTATATAAAAAAAGCCACAAAAGTGGCTTCAATAAATGATAAATCTTCACTATTTATTAACTGATATTATCTAATAATTGTTGAGCATCAAACTGTTGCTGTGCATCGCCCTTTTCTACCACGTCTTGTAGAATTACTTCAGCGTTTTCACTATCGCCGATTTCGATATAAACTTTCGCTAAATCTAGTTTTGCTGCTATACCATTATCGTCATCTTCTTCGGCAAAGTTATCACCTGAAAATTCAGGAAACTCATCGAGACCTAAATCAAAATCAGTATTTCTGTAAGGTTCCTCATTTTTAGTTGAACTTGAGGTATCCGACAATAAGGAGTCGACAGAAACAAAATCATCTTCTTCTATATTAAAGTCAACATCTAAATTGTTATCGGAAACAATATCATCACCAATATCTAATGCATCGTCTAAGCCTAAAGAAAAGTCATCTTCATTGTCAAACTCAATGTTAATTTCACTATTTGAATCTTCCGTTCCAAAGTCAATCGCATCAAGATCTATATCATCTGTAGTAAAATTTACTGACAAATCAGCTTCATCTGAAAGTAGAGCGTTAGTATCTTCTTCTATATTTGCAAGTAAATCATCAAAATCGACATTGTCGAGTTCTTCAATGACATCCATTTCACTATTTTCATCTACAGAATCAGTTTCAGACGTATTCTCCTCGGTTAATAAATCCGCTAACACGTCACCATTGGTATAATCTGTTGAGTTTTCAGACACAAGTTCGTTTATTTGCCCATCACCCAGTATATCGTCACCAATATCTAAAAGATCTGTATCTGAATTTTCACTGCCACCCGCTTCTGCTAATAGTGCATCTATATCTAAATCATCTGACAAGCTATTATCTTTAGCTGAATTTTTTTCGGTTATAGCTTCGTCACTACTTTCGTTAGCATCTTCTGTAACCTCAGTAAGTAGTTCACTAAAATCTACCGATAAAAACGGCGATACATAATCGCTAGTAAAATTCTCAATGAGCGCTTTATTTTCTTCTTCTGTTGTAACAATTTCATCTGGAGTGGTTACATCATCAAGAGGATCAACAATGTCATCAGCAGTGATAGGTTTTGAAACCTGATCAGGGTCTGCCATTGAATCTAATAACGCATCTATATCATCAGGGTCCGACATTTCAAAACTTTCGGATTTTTCATCTAATTCAGCAATGGCACTTTCTTTAACCATTGAATCCATAAGCGCATCAATATCTTCTGGGTCAGTTAACTCAGTTAGACCTTCATCAACAACTGCTTGTGTTGGTTCTGTTGAAGCGGTTGCCATTGAATCCATCAGTGCATCAATATCGTCAGGGTCGGTAAGTTCAGCTGGACCTTCATCAACAACTTCTGGCGCTGGAGCGGCTGCCATTGAATCC
>JABSOZ010000049.1 GCA_013215295.1 Colwellia sp. | reverse complement strand
GCTAGCCAACTGTTTAGCGTCCGTCTTGAGTAGCTTGTTAGGTGAACAGTTCTGTAAATACAATCACTTAAAACAAATTACAAAAATCAATATAACCGACCACGATTTAAAACCAAACCATTATTTTGAGCCAATTACATAAAAGTGACTTTAGCGCACAACACAAATGTTATTGCTGGACTCTCGACAATGATTCGCGATATTCACCAAACGCTTTGGCGAAATCCCACGAAACAGAATAACCACCAAAACAATATTAAAAACACGTAAGTTGGTTAACAATAAAAACCGAAAAGTGGTGTCACCTAACGCCCTATTAAGCGGCGATAAATAGTTGGCTAAAATGCGAGGAACGAAGCTAGCCAACTGTTTAGCGTCCGTTTGAATAGCTTGTTATGTTTCGTCTTCTTCGTCATCTGGTGGTTCATATTGACTAAGCTCAAGGCCTAAACCAATTTGACCAGCAAGCCTAATTAATACTGGTGGAAAGTTATCACACTGTACTGCAACATTTCTCCATTCAATACCAAAATCTAGGTCACCACCATCGATGCCTTTATATTTAATTATTGATGATAATAGTTCTTTATTAATACTAAGGTATTCGATAGCTTCTTTCTTTTGTTTTTCAAAGTTATTCAATTCGGTATCACTAACTAAAAGGTTAAACCCAGAGTGTTTATTTAGTCTTTTCGGATTACTTTTAAAGCGAGGTAAGCCTTTTTCCCAAACTTTTGATGGATTAAGCCTAAGAGTTTCAATTAACTCTTTTACATCCAACTCATCACCACAAAATCTTAAATAACACGACATACTCGGACTCTACTTAGAAACATAACGCCCCACTAAGAGGCTTTTAATTGTTGGTTATAATGTGAAGCGAAGCGGAACCTAACCAACTGTTAAAAGTCCTGCTTGAGTGGCTTGTTATATGGCATTTAACCAACTCTCGTATTGTTGAAACTCTTCAATATCAGTTTTATGGTAATCCATACTAATTAATGTATTAAGTATCTGACATTTAGCTTCTTTGGAAATACTCCAATTATCTTGAATTGCTGAGCAAACCAATAACTCTATAGCTATTCCAAGTTCATTATGTGAAAGATAGTCTTCTATTTCCTCAGTGACACTTTGCGGTGCTTTATTGCCACATAAAAAGATGCATTGTTTAATTTGTTCTTCGATATCCGTCCAACATGCAATTTTTTGAGCTTTAGTAAGTTTATTAAATTCCACCGAAACCTCAGTTTGCCATATAACGCCCCATTAAGAGGCTTTTAATTGTTGGTTAAAAGTGAAGCGAAGCGGAACCTAACCAACTGTTAAAAGTCCTGCTTGAATGGCTTGTTATATGCCGTTTACATTAGCCATGTTATTGATGTTGCAATAAAACACCATAAAAGTAAAATTGAAAGTCTAGTCTCTTTATTTTTAGGTTCAGTTGAAAATTCGCTTTTATAAAAGGGCTGCATCGTCATCGGTTGCTTAAAGATAAACTCCAATGCAAATTTCAATGTATAAGACCAAAGAGCAGATAATGGATAAAACCCTTTATCGAAGTCGAATATATAAATAACTAAGCAAGATATAAAAAAGATCACTAGAGCAACAATAAACAAATACGGACTCCTTTCAAGGCATATAACGCCCCACTAAGAGGCTTTTAATTGTTGGTTATAATGTGAAGCGAAGCGGAACCTAACCAACTGTTAAAAGTCCTGCTTGAGTGGCTTGTTAGGAGCCGATATTATAAATACCTGGGCATTCTTCAATAGCCCATTTACTATTTTTTGGATCCACTGAAATGCTTGAAAGCGCATATTTTCGAATGCCTGTTTGTGGCTCAATTATATCGAAAAACCAAATACGCCCATGTGCAGCAGAGAAACCTTTATTTTTATCATATCTCATATTATTAGGTGTAATACATTGCACTAAAAATCGAACAGAGTGAATAAAAATAGAATCATATTTTTCTTTTAAATCATCGTAATCTTTAACCGTTAGCCCACGAAATCTAATGTTCCCTTCAGGAGCGACATAAGTTTCAGGAAAGCTAATATTAAAGGGATAAGACACTATTGAATTTAGCAATTTAACATCATTAGTTTCAAGTGCTTTTTTGAGAATACTTAAAACTGGTGAGAACTTTAATAAAGCATCTTCCCTCGAATATGCCTCATAATCTTCTGCTAAAATATTAGCTGAATAAAATAATATAAAAATAGTTAAATATACTCTCAACTTTTCTAGGCTCCTAACGCCCCACTAAGAGGCAAATGATAGTTGGCTAAAATAGAGAGCGAAGCGAACAAAGCCAACTGTTATTTGTC
>JABSOZ010000048.1 GCA_013215295.1 Colwellia sp. | reverse complement strand
AAAATGTTGAACGCAGTGAAAACAGCCAACTGTTAATTTTCCTGCTTTAATTCCTTGTTATATTTTGGGTGCTACCGTACTTGGTTTTAAAGCTATATAAAGCAATGGCCCTATTGAAACAAACACCAAAGTTAGCAACGCAAATGAAATAAAATACATATTTGATTTACCAAACTTTTTACAATCTTGATACATCCAAATTATGGCTAATACTGCCATAATATATAAGTCGTATACAACTTGAGCCGTATCTGGACTGGAAATTAATTGATACCCAAAACTTAACAGAGATTGTTGAGCAATTGCCATCGTATAAACTGTGTAGCCAGTGAAAATAAATAATAGAATTATTGATGTTATTCGAAGCTTCAAACCAATTTCCTTGTGGCAAACGTTGTAAAAAATATAACGCCTCATTAAGAGGAAATTTATAGTTGGCTAAAATGTTGAACGCAGTGAAAACAGCCAACTGTTAATTTTCCTGCTTTAATGCATTGTTAGTTGCTGCTTGTTAAAAGCACAACAGAAGCAATAAGTTACCATATTTATTTGATAAGCGAAACAAACAAAAAACACATCCGCACTACACACCAAACATAAACTTTGAGCCTTGAAAACTAAAGCTAATTTGATCTTTAAACAGTGAAAGGCGAAAACTGGGTTGGGCAAAGAAGAAGTGAGTATTTGAAGGCACTTCCATTGCCAAACCAAAGATTGAACCAAACACAAAACATTTATATGAACACTGAACTAGCAAATAAATTCAGCTAATTTAGTGCGTGCAACTAACGCCCCACTAAGAGGCAAATAATTGTTGGCTATAATAGAGAGCGAAGCGAACAAAGCCAACTGTTATTTGTCCTGCTTGAGTGGCTTGTTATGTGTTTGCTTCACAACCATGTTCTTTTAATACTCGCTTAGTTGATGCTGGATTATTGTTTAATGCAGCAATAGGTCTTATTGGCCGACTAACAAAATTACCACCACAATTAGGGCATTGGTTATTCAAAATCCCTTCAACGCAATTTGTACAAAATGTACATTCAAAAGTACAGATATGTGCTTCAGTCGATTCTGGTGGTAAATCCTTATTACAACATTCGCAATTTGGTCTCAATTCTAACATTTAGATCTCCAGTATAGAGAAACACATAACGCCCCACTAAGAGGCAAATGATAGTTGGCTAAAATAGAGAGCGAAGCGAACAAAGCCAACTGTTATTTGTCCTTCTTGAGTGGCTTGTTATATGCCATTTACAGCGAGTTTTCACTCAATTTTATTAGAAAGTTTGGTAGAAAAGATTGATCCCACCATTGCGCCCCCAACCTGAACCAAGCTTTTTTTAAACCTTTGTAATCTTTGCCTGGATATTGAGATAATAACTTTATAATTTCAGCCGCTAAAATATTTCGCTGATTTTTATTTAGAGATTGTAAATATAGATCCGCAGCTATTTTAGTATCACCCATAATTACGCCAAAATCTTGGTGAAACCATCCAGCAAACTTTTCAATTTCAGACATTCTAAACCTTGGCATATAACGCCCCATTAAGAGGCTTTTAATTGTTGGTTAAAATGTGAAGCGAAGCGGAACCTAACCAACTGTTAAAAGTCCTGCTTGAATGGCTTGTTAGCTTTACTTGGCGCTGAACTGATCATTGATGAATGTAGCATCTTTTAGTAAGTCCTTTAAATCTTTATTAGGTGTGTCACCATTTTTATAAATAAGGACTCCTCCTCTTCTATATTCGACTGAAAAACCTTTATATTTTTCAAAAAATTCGAATAACGGTTTACTAAAGAGGTTTCTAATACTTTTTTCATCTTCTCCGTACAAAGCATATGATCTTGAAAAAAGTGGATAGTCGTCAAAATCAATATCATTCGAAAATATCGACTGCTTAGCTTTCTCAATTAGCCCTTCTGGATAAAGGTTAAATGAAATATTTTGTTTTTTTTCTAGTTCGTAGTAAACAGCTTGTTGAGTCGAGAAAGTCGTACCATATTCAGACGTCCCGTCAAAAATGCCTTGATATTTATATTCGAATATAAATACATCCAAATTATTTACTTTTTTGAACATCAATTTAGTTACGTCTTCATTTCTCCCTTTAAGAAGTAATTTGAATCCCCATAAATGAAGTTTTCTAAGTCGTTCTATTGAGGCTAGCTCCTCATAGTTAAAATCATTATTACTTATGAATTCTGCCCTATCATCTTTATCTGTATTTTTCATTTTAGTCAAAATTATTCCTGAGAGTAATAATAAGCCGATCACAATTCAAACAATTGGAGTCGAAGATACTCTGAACCTTTGGTAAAGCTAACGCCCTACTAAGCGGCGATAAATTGTTGGCTAAAATTGCGAGGAACGAAGCTAGCCAACTGTTTAGCGTCCGTCTTGAGTAGCTTGTTAGCAGTGCGATTACGCCTTACCTTTGGTACAGCCCAACACGCCAATAAATACGGCCGTACATAAAACGACAATATCTAGGTAAAAGTCGACTTTTAGTGTAGTTAATGCAGTACCTATAGTAGTTAATATTAAACTCATTACGAAATAGTTGTTATTTGATTTTTCCATTATTATAAAATCCAATTTTGATAAATTATTGAGCTAAATAACACAAATATATAAAGCCTGCTAACGCCCATATTAAGCGGCAAATAACAGTTTGCTAAAATGTTGGAACGGAGTGCAAACAGCAAACTGTTATTTGTCCGTCTTGAATTGCTTGTTAGGTTAAAATTAATATGAAACCAAACAGTTAACTCAATCTTTGAAAGTTAATATAACCGCACCACGGCTAAATGCCAAACAGTAATTTTGAGCCATTTGTACAAAAGTAATTTTAGCGCACAACACAAATGTTATTGCTGGACTCTTGACAATGATTCGCGATATTCACCAAATGCTTTGGCGAAAACCCACGAAACTGAATAACCACCAATCCAAACTTATAAACACTTAAGTTGGCTAACCATTATAATTGAAAAGTGGTGCCACCTAACGCCCCATTAAGAGGCAAATAATTGTTGGCTAAAATAGGCGACGAAGGAGCAAATAGCCAACTGTTATTTGTCCTGCTTGAATGGCTTGTTAGTTTACTTTTCCTTAAATTTCGCACCGCATTTTTGACAAAATTTAGGACAAATTTCAACACCGTCACCACCTAAGGCAAACGGAACTGAATTACACTTAGGGCATCTATAAAATTTCCAGACTCCAATGTTAAAGATTAATACACCTATGAATGCACCATAAAAAGGATTAAAAAGTTCTACATCAAAATACTTGAGGACAAATCCACTTGCAAAAAATAAAATAGTTAACAGCAAAATAATATAAAACTTATTTTGGACTGATTTAAATTGCTCAGTTACATCATCCATAAATGCGCATTACTCCAAGTAAACTAACGCCCTACTAAGCGGCGATAAATTGTTGGCTAAAATTGCGAGGAACGAAGCTAGCCAACTGTTTAGCGTCCGTC
>JABSOZ010000047.1 GCA_013215295.1 Colwellia sp. | reverse complement strand
GTTAAATTTGCCGAGCAAGCTCGGAGAATGTCATCCAGCCACCCGCATGCAAATCTAACAGTAGGTGCTTAACTGGATAAAAATACAGTGTTGCTCTACTGTTAATCTATGAACAAATCGACAGTACAAAGTTTCTTGAAACAGAACTTTCTCAACTACCAAAAGTCTCATAGTATGCCGCTTTATCAGATAAAAGCAGCAGAGCAATTAATGCGTTGCCGTACCGAAGCGCTTGGTGGGCACAGTCTTTATTGCGAAGATGGACACCTCAATGGTGTTTGGTACAACAGTTGTAAACATCGGAGCTGTCCTCAATGCAGTGCGTTGAAATCAGAGCAATGGCAACAAAAAGCAGAGAGCCTATTGCTCAACTGTAAACATCACCATTGGATATTTACCTTACCCCATGATTTACATGCTATTTGGCGGTTTAATCGCGCATTTTGTCAACAACTCCTCTTTCAATCCGTCAGAGAAACGCTCCAACAACTCAGTCGTGACCCACGGTATTTAGCCGCAACACCAGGCTTTATCCTAACGCTTCATACGTGGGCTAGAAATCAAACTTTCCATCCTCATATTCACTGTGTGATCAGCCATGGCGGTTTAGATGCTGCAGGGAAGTGGCGTGTACCGAAACGGGAAAGTTACCTACCGGCTAAGGTGATGATGATGATATTCAGAGGAAAATATCTAGGTGGATTAAAAGAAGCCTTAGCGGCGGGTGAATTGGTGATCCCGACCAACGAACGAGAGCAACAAGTGATCAATTTATGTAATAAGTGGGGACGTAAAGACTGGGTAATACATTGTGTTAAACCTTATAAACATGGACAGGGTGTTGCTAAATATCTGGCACGTTATATTAGAGGAGGGGCAATTAAAAACAGCCAAATCATTCATTTGGGTGAGCACCATGTCAGGTTCAGGTACAAATCTCATCAAACGCAACAAACCGAATACCTCAACCTTTCTCATGAGCAATTTATGCATCGATTGTTGTCTCATATAGCGATCCCGAAAAAGCCACACTACCAAATGGTGGGCTTATATCACGGAAAATGCAGGGAAAAACTTAACCAAGCCAGAGAAGCGTTAGGGCAAGCGGAGGTAGAGGCACTTGAGGTATTTAACTGGGAAAGCTTTATGGAAAAGAAAGGCAGCTTAGCGTGCTGTGAACAATGTGGTAAGCCCTTGAATCAATTAAAAGCCATAGATAAAACGGAGAATATAGCGGCACTAGAATTACGGATAATACATTAAGCTTGAGTGATCTTGTCATAGTCAGGAGCACGTTGCGTGCCCGTCGTTCTAGGAATAGAGGTAATAATGACTTGTCAAAACAGTAAGATAGCCAGTACACTGAGTTCAAATTAATCGAGTTTGTGGCATATCGACTTAAGAACACCATAGGTGGTGTGCGGCAAACTTAACAAGAAGTTCAAGACGGACAAATAACAGTTGGCTAGGGCTCGTGCCTCGCACATTTTAGCAAACTGTAATTTGCCGCTTAACTTAAGCGTTATATTCTCAGGGAGTTTTGATGAAAGTTGTTAGTGCGAAGCTTAATAAAGAGCCTTACCATTCCTTATCAAAATCTGACATTACTTTCCTGTTTAGGATTACTCCTGAGAGTTGGACGAATGGAATACAAACCGTAGTATTAGCAGCTGAGCTATTTAATAATTCTCGCTTTGATCGTCCCGTAATTTATTCTGCTTACTCTAATCGTATTAATATATTATCTAGAGGTTTGACTAAAAGTGAGGCGGCAAAGCAAGTTCTAAGAGAACTAGGATTAATTGGTGGTATTGCTGAGTCAGGTTTTGCTAATAGCCTTCCTAAAAACGAACTAAAAAAATTAGACGAGGCAATTCAACCATACTTGGCTGAGTTTGCAGAAATGAGAATATAACAAGCCATTCAAGCAGGACAAATAACAGCTGGCTATTTGCTCCTTCGTCGCTTATTTTAGCCAACTATCATTTGCCTCTTAATGGGGCGTTATACGGTAAGAAAAGGCTGCGCTTTTTGCACGGGTCGTTGCAGGAAAGGCGGAAAAATTCCGGCTTTCTACAGCATAAGACGGCGTTTGATAATCCCATTCAGTCTAACCCAAACCTTGACGTGTACTATGCTTAGTTAAGTCACGTAAAAAGGTGAGTGCTCAACGTAAGATTTTTCTTGCAGGAGAGCACTCACCTTTTTACGTTTCCCTGGAGCAGAGGGGTTGAGTTTTTGGGAAAATGTGGTATTTTCAACCCCCGACATTTTTTGTTGAGCCGAAGGCTTGGACCGGTCAGGGAATACGTTACCGTCTAACAAGGCAATTCAAGACGGACAACTAACAGTTTGCTGTTTGCACTCCGTTCCATCATTTTAGCAAACTGTTATTTGCCGCTTAATATGGGCGTTAGGTGGCACCACTTTTCGGTTTTTATTGTTAACCAACTTATGTATTTATCTTTTTGGTTTGGTGGTTATTCTGTTTCGTGGGTTTTCGCCAAAGCATTTGTAAGTATCGCGAATCATTGTCGAGAGTCCAGCAATAACATTTGTGTTGAGCGCTAAAAGTACTTTTGTGTAAATAGCTCAAAATTACTGTTTGGCATTTAGCCGTGGTGCGGTTATATTAACTTTCAAAGTTTTTGTTAACTGTTTGGTTTCATATTGATTTTAACCTAACAAGCAATTCAAGACGGACAAAAAACAGTTGGCTGTTTCACTTCGTTCACATTTTAGCCAACAATTTTTTGCCGCTTAATATGGGCGTTATGTTTATTTAATAAAGTATGGAGAAGCTAATATGAGTAAAGCTATACGAGCATCTGATACACCCTATGCAATAGATGTAGAATCAGGAAAAAACTATTTTTGGTGTGCTTGTGGTAAAAGTAAGAAACAGCCACTGTGTGATGGTTCACATAATGGAACTGACATCACTCCAATAATATTTAAAGCACCTGAGTCAAAAAAGGTTTTTTTCTGTGGGTGCAAGCAAACAGCTACACAACCATTATGTGATGGGAGTCATTCACAAACATAACAAGCCACTCAAGCAGGACAAATAACAGTTGGCTTTGTTCGCTTCGCTCTCTATTTTAGCCAACTATTATTTGCCTCTTAGTGGGGCGTTATATGCCTAGGAGGCTTTGTGAGATTATCAGTACTACTTTTGATTTTTTTTAGTTTTCCAATTGTTGCAGATGAAAAAACAATTAGAATTTCATCGACTGACTGTCAAGCAGAGGTAATTATATCTAATGAAGTAATCACAAAAGATTTTACTCTACATGTAAAAAGGCTAACACTTGATAAAATTGATGCATTACTAAAAATTAGAATTGTAATTATTAACGAAGGAGCTATTAAATCTCAGAGAAAATTTGATGAATTACTAGCGTTAGAGCTTTCTATGCTATTTGTTAATAACGCAATGTTAGAGGAGCAAAGAGCATCTATTACAAGAATTAAAGAAATTCTTTTAACATATCCATTAAAGGTGGGGGACTGGCACCTTACTAATTTACAAAATAATTTTGAAGCATTCGGCATATAACAAGCCACTCAAGCAGGACTTTTAACAGTTGGTTAGGTTCCGCTTCGCTACACATTTTAACCAACAATTAAAAGCCTCTTAGTGGGGCGTTAGGTGGCACCACTTTTCAGTTTTAATGGTTAGCCAACTTACGTGTTTATAATTATTGATTGGTGGTTATTCTGTTTAGCGGGTTTTCGCAAAAACGTTCGGTAAATAACGCGAATCATTGTCGAGAGTCCAGCAATAACATTTGTGTTGTGCGCTAAAAGTACTTTTGTGTAATTGGCTCAAAAATAATGGTTTGGCATTTAGCCGTGCTGCGGTTATATTAACTTTCTGAGTTTGCTTTAGTGATTGTATTTACAGAACTGTTCACCTAACAAGCTACTCAAGACGGACGCTAAACAGTTGGCTAGCTTCGTTCCTCGCAA
>JABSOZ010000046.1 GCA_013215295.1 Colwellia sp. | reverse complement strand
TCTTGTTTTGAGATTGATTGATCATAAGTATTCGGTGCTTATTCGAAAAAGTGATCAAAACGTTTTCACACAGTCTGTAAAAGAAGCTGAATTCATTGAGTGCGAAGCCAATGTTGGTGATCTGTTAATCATGAGACCCTTAATATTACATGCTTCTAGTAAAGCTAAATTCCCAAAGCATAGACGAGTCATTCATATGGAATTTAGTAGCTACGATTTGCCTAATGATGTTTATTGGAAATAAGGAAATATAACAATGCCATTTACGCCAATACACATGGGACCAGGAATTCTCATTAAAGCCTTATTACAAAGTAGCTTTAGCTTGATGGTTTTTGGTTGGACTCAAATAGTAATGGATATTCAACCGCTAATTGTGATGATTACGGGAGAGGGGCATCTTCATGGTTTTACCCATACCTATGTTGGTGCAGTGCTAATTGCATTATTTGCCGCGCTAACAGGCAAATACTTATCCGAACTTGGTTTAAAGCTAATAGGTATTTCTAAAAATGAAAACCCTATATCAATTGCTTGGTGGGTCGTATTCCTAAGTGCATTTGTTGGCAGTTTTAGCCATGTATTACTTGATAGTATTATGCATATCGATGTTGAACCCTTCTTTCCTTTTTTGTTAGATAATCCGTTATTAGGTCTGATCTCAGTGTCGATGTTGCACAAGTTATGTTTATATAGTGGCTTATTCGGCGCAGCAGTTTATTATGGAATTTACTTAAAAAATAAAAGCTTAAATGTAAAAGCCGGGAAGTTATAAAGGAAAGATGAAAATATTAACGTTTTGTATCTTAATTATTTGTTTACTTTCTAATGCTGTTTTAGCAGAAGAAAGTACCTGCTACGGTACAACCTCAAAAGGGCGTTTGGAAAAAGGAGTAGAACTACCAAACTCTGGTGATAACTTTGTCGCTTACAGTGCTGTTGCTCGTTTAGCAGGCAGAACATACGCTCACTCTCAAGTAAAAAATATCATAGTAAACGCCTATAAATCTTTAGAAACAGAACAGCCCGATAAAGTGTTTAAGTATGCTGAAATAGGGTTCGAAGAAGGCGGCCAGTTCAAACCTCATAAAACACATCGTAATGGTTTATCGGTAGACTTTATGACACCAGTACTTGACGAGTCGGGTCAATCAGTACACCTGCCAACACATCCTTTAAACAAGTTTGGTTATAACATTGAGTTTGACAATAAAGGGCAATATGAAGAGTATTCTATAGATTATGTGGCTTTAGCCGCTCATATCGTTTCATTACACCAAGAAGCATTGTCACAAGGTGTCGATTTATGGCGAGTAATATTTGATCCTAAGTTGCAACCACAGCTTTTCAAAACGCCATATGGCCCTTATCTTAAAAAGCATATCCAGTTTTCGAAAAAACGTTCATGGGTTAGACATGATGAACATTACCATGTGGATTTTGACATTCCGTGTAAAGAATATGTAAGGAACTAAACGAATGAGAAATGTAGTTGTCCTTGGCGGGTATGGAAATTTTGGCAAAAGAATTGTTGAGAACCTTGCTGGCATTGAAGGTATAAACATACTCATTGCAGGTAGAAATTTAAGCAAGTCATCGGCATTAGTCGAAAGCTTAAAAGCTACTTCGAATGCTAGCTTAGAGCCTTTAGTTATCGATATCTTCGCTAATGATTTTAAAGAAAAATTAGCGAGCCTTTCACCATTTCTCGTTATTCATACCAGCGGACCTTTTCAAGGGCAAGATTACCGTGTGCCCAAAGCCTGTATTGAATGTGGCGCTCATTATATTGATTTAGCCGATGATAGACGATTTGTTTGTGATATTGCGACCTTAGATAGCCAAGCAAAAGAAAACGGTGTTTTAGTGGTAAGTGGAGCTAGCTCTGTACCTGGTTTATCTTCAGCAGTTGTCGATAGTTATCAAAAGCAGTTTAGTGTCATTGAATCGATAGATTTAGCCATAGCTCCCGGTAACAAAGCAGAACGTGGTTTGGCAACAGTTGAAGCTATCCTGTCTTATACTGGTCATCCTCTTAACGTTTTTAAAGAAGGACGTTGGCAAGATGTTTATGGTTGGATGGATTCTAAAGTAAACGACTTTGGTGGTTTTGTGGGTAAACGTCATTTGGCCAATGTTGATGTGCCAGATTTAGAGTTATTTCCTAACCGTTACAGTGTAACGCAGCAAGTGAGTTTTCAGGCAGGGTTAGAAATACGACTATTGCACTTAACAATGGTGGGTATGGCTTATTTAACAAAAGTGGGCTTAGTAAAAAACTGGGCACCCTTATCAAAAGCTATTGTTAGCGCCAGTAATATTTTTCTCCCACTTGGTAGTGACAAAGGGGCGATGGAAGTCCTTATTTGCGGTAAAGACAAAGATGGAATTGCTAAACAAGTGAAATGGACTTTATATGCACCTAAGGGTAATGGCCCTTATATTCCAACGCTTTCAACCATAATTTTAGCAAGAAAACTGCTGAGTACTTCAAGTAACGAAGGAAACCGAAGCACTAAACTAGAAGCTGGCGCTAAACCCTGTGTAGGCTTATTGCAGTTGAGTGACTTTAGTGCTTCTTTTGATGCGTTAGAACTTACTTTTGAAGAAAATTCTCCTCTTGAAGCGCAAGAGCAGAAACCATAATGGAGGTTTACTAAATGGAGTACTACCTAGTCTTCAAATTAATTCATATTCTAGCCGCTGTTGTTGTAACAGGTACCGGAGCGGGTATCGCGTTTTTTATGTTTATGGCTAATCGCTCTAATAATCCGCAGGCCATTTATATTACTACGCAACACGTTATTTTAGGTGATTGGATATTTACTGCACCTGCTGTTATTACCCAAATAATTACCGGAGTAATTCTAATGAACATGCAGGGCTATTCATTTTCATCGCCTTGGTTTTATTGGGTGGTTGGGCTGTTTGTATTCATTGGGCTTTGTTGGATACCTGTTTTGAAAATACAATACAAGTTACGTGAGTTAGCTAAAGTTTCGGTAGATGAAAATGAAGTAACACCTGAGTTTAAATTACTCATGAGAAAATGGACACTACTGGGCATTCCTGCTTTTACAGCAATCATGGGCATTTTTTGGTTAATGGTTTTTAAACCATTTTCTGTGGCGTAAAGGTTAGGGCATGAGTACTATCAATCAAGCTAACGAAGTAAAAAAGTTAATGAAAGCCGCTAAGTATTCGTTAGCCTTTTTATGGATATTTACCGGGCTAACTTCTATCTTTTTCTCCCCTGAAATTGGTTATGAATTATTAGCTAATGCAGATATCACTGGTTCACTTGCTGATATAGCTATATATGCTGGCGGAATACTCGATATCATACTTGGTCTTTGGCTAATGACCTCATTTAGAATCAGGTTGTGCTGTATTGTACAAATATCAGTAATCTCGATTTATACCGTACTGCTAACATTTATCGAGCCGAGTTTTTGGTTGCATCCATTTGGGCCGATAACCAAGAATATTCCTATTGTTGTTTTGATTGGTTATGTCTATGCCAGTAACGTTAATACTCATTCATCGAAAACCTAATAATTCAACGCTATAAATAAAGAGGTTCACCTTGTCATCAATACAAATTGCTCGGTTAATAATTTCTTTTAGTTGGTTATATCATGGGATTTTTCCAAAACTTGTTCATATAGCGCCATTAGAAAAGCTGATGACATCTAGTTTGGGGTTATCAAATGAACTTTCTTATTTTGTGACTAAATCAGCAGGGGTTGGAGAGGTGATTTTTGGACTACTGTTCTTTGGATTATATCGCAGTAAAGTTATCGTGCTATTAAACATTATAGGATTAACCTGCTTATTATTTTTTGTTGCGCTAATGCAGCCACAACTACTTATTGAAGCATTTAATCCCGTTACTACTAATATTGCCTTAATTGGTTTCAGTTTTATTATATTGCATGAATTAAAGAATGAAACTCACAAAAATAATCCACTTTATCGTCATTCAGATTCAAAGAATAAGGAGGGTTTATGACCGTTGAAAAATACCCACCTAACGTTGGCGTAAGTGATTGCGTGATCCTATTTGATGGTGTCTGCAAGCTTTGTAATACCTGGTGTCAATTTATCATAAAGGTTGATACGCAACAGCGCTTTAAATTATGTAGCGTTCAATCACCGGAAGGGCAGAGCATATTACAGCATTTTAAAATGCCCACTGACCACTTTGATACCATGTTGTATGTTGAAGGTAACCAATTTTTTGATAAGAGTGATGCATTTTTGAATGTAGTGAATAAACTTGGTCTACCATGGCGCTTATTATACCTATTCAAAATACTGCCTAAGGGCATAAGAAATTGGCTTTATGATCGTATTGCCCTGAATAGATATCATTTGTTTGGTAAATACGATACTTGCATGTTGCCCAGTGAAGAAAATGAACATAGGTTTCTGAGAAATAAAGCCTAATTAAATCGGCAATTTATAGTTACGTCGTTATCAAATCGACAGGGTTTAACGATGTTTTGGTAGTGGCAAGTAAATATTGCCCCTAGTCATGGCTAAGCAGTCTGATAGTTCCCAATCTATTTATTAGGTAAGTGCTTATTTTTATCAGAAAGCTAATTATAGCATGTCATTTATTGATTGTAGTTATCATAGAAGATGTGATTAGCCGGTAGAATGCGACCCGTTAGTAAATGCTTTAAGCGATATTTATTTGTCTAGCTGTAAGGATCACTTTGTACGCAGAACCGGCATTAGCCACTCCTAATAGAGCAATACTTTTTCTAATTTTTTAATCCGAATATCATCGAATTCAATGCCACAACACGAGGTGTTTTTTAGTTTTTATTATGAAACTACCGTTCATTGTTCACTTCACCCGATAAATGCTTTGCTATACATTTTACCACTAACTATTGCTTGAATATACAATATATATTAAGGTCATTTACGGTATTATTATGTTCTTACTGGATTTATAGTTATGTTAAAAATATGCTACATCGTGCTTCTAGGATTTGCTTTTGCATCACTGTCACAAGCTAGTTCACACAAAAATATACCTATTAGTGAAGAGAAATGGAAAGTCGTTAATTTCTGGGCTGAATGGTGTGCTCCGTGTCGCAAAGAAATCCCGGAGTTAAATCAACTGGCTAAGAATTATTCGGAGAAAAAATTACAAGTACTAGGTGTGAATTTTGATAATCTTCCTAGTTCAGAAACATTGGATATCGCTACTAAAATGGGCGTTGAATTTCAAATATTAACGACAGAACAGGCAGAACAGCTGAATTTGAGTTACCCAATTGTATTGCCAACGACGTACATTTTATCTCCTGATAACAAGGTGATAAAAAAGTTAATTGGGGAGCAAACTGAGCAGAGCCTGCTTGAAGAATTCAAGCGATTAAACATTTCATTATAATTATTCAGGGATATTATAAAAATCATGAAAAATATTAGCTATTTGGTCATCAGCGTACTTTTTTGCATAAATGCTTCAGCCTCTACAGGGAAGGTCACCGAATTACATAGCCCTGCTAAGGAAAATTCTAGCCTATCTCGTTTATTTACTAGTGCCCAAGGAGATGTTTATTTGTCTTGGGTAGAATCAGAGGAAGGCAAAGCGCAGTTATTTTATTCCCAGTTGGCTGATGCCTCTTGGACAAAAGAGAAAATTATAGGAAGTGGTGATGACTGGATGCTTCACTGGGCTGATTTTCCTTCGGTTTTGATTGATGAGCAGCGTGTAATGGCTCATTACTCTCAGAAAAGTCAAGCAGGTAAATACTCTTTTGATGTTAAGACAGTATTCTCGCATGATAAAGGAAATAACTTTTCTAAAGCTTACACTCTTAATTTGGAGGGGGTCAAAGGAGAGAACGGTATGGTCAGCTTATTGCCGTTAGAGGGGGGGCGAAGTTTCGCCACATGGTTAGATTCTCGAACAACCGTTAAAGAAGGGGGGACCGGTGGTATGAGTCTACGAGGGGCAACCTTTAATTCCACCGGAGATATCATAAAACAATGGGAATTGGATAACCGAACTTGCGATTGTTGTTCGACTGATACCGCTATGACAAAACAAGGGCCTGTTGTCGTTTATCGCGATCGCTCTGATACTGATATTCGTGATATTTCCATTGTACGCCAAGTCAATGGCGAGTGGACAGCACCGGTAACTATCCATAATGACGGTTGGCAGATTAAAGGTTGTCCAATGAATGGACCTGCTATTGACGCCAAAGACAATTATGTTGCTGTTTCTTGGCTTACAATAAAAAATGATGTACCCAGCATTAATTTAAAACTATCCAAAGATGGCGGAAAGACATTTGGTGATTTAATTGAGGTCGTTAACGGAGATATCAACGGTAGAGTCGATATTGAAATAATTGAATCCGGCGCAGTTGTTGTAAGCTGGTTTGCTAGTAACCCCGAAAATACAAAACTTATGCTCGCAAAGTATAGCTTTTCAGGTAAGTTTATCGACAAGCTTGTAGTAGCAGAGAGTAAAAGTTTACGACGAAGTGGTTTACCAAGTATCACGTCTCATGAGAATCAGATATATATGAGTTGGACCGATATTGATACTAACAAAGTAAAAGTAGCAAAAATTACATGGGACTCCGCTCCTTCTGATATTTTATAGTAAAGGAAAAATGTACTGTGGACGAACTTCGTTCGACATATTACTCAATGGTAAAACGATTTGGGCTGAAACGAATACAGCTCAAATTTGACTTGCCAGACAATGTTTGAAAATGGGTAACGGTTATATCTGGACTTAATTTCCACTGTTTATACACATTTCCCCTACAAAATCTAATCCAATTCGCCTATAGAGGAGAAATACCTGGCCACTAAGTTGACCACTAAAACCCTTTAATAATATAAAACACTTACTCTGGAGGACTGCTTTATTTCTTGAAGCGAACGTTAGCTATAACTCATTTTATCCACATTTTCTGTTTAATATTCAGATTCTTAAATGGGGTTATATGCATAAATATTCAAGAATAAGGCTTAGCTAAAGTCGAATGTAAACTTTTGTAAAACTTCATACCTAAAATTTTTACATAACATGCCTATTTAAACATTAAACGAAGGTCTAGTTTAGCTCATGGGAGACGTTCACAATAAAATAGTGATTGTCTGAACCAAGCATTCTGATCTTGCCCCATAAAAATGGACACTAATTAAGAATATTACCTTCAGCTTCAAAGTCCGAAGGGCTTTTATACTTT
>JABSOZ010000045.1 GCA_013215295.1 Colwellia sp. | reverse complement strand
GACAAATAACAGTTGGCTTTGTTCGCTTCGCTCTCTATTTTAGCCAACTATCATTTGCCTCTTAGTGGGGCGTTAGGCATACAAAATGAATCGTATTATCTTTTTAAGTGTTTTTTTAATACTCACGTCTCTAGCCATTAATGCTCAAGAACGAGATATGGCAAAGATGCAAAAAATGATGGCTGAAATTCGTCAAAGCCATATAGATGGAAATGTCCCTGAGCAATCAAAATTCCATGAGTTTTTACAGAGAGATCTTAGAGCATATTACAGTGATGATAATGATAATTTTGAATTATCATATGAACTATTAAGAGAGCAGCCAACTCAAGTAGGTATCGCCTATCCGAAATATTATGTATGGGTAGTAGTAAAGTCTAATGGTAAATTAACTCAGCAAGCAGCTTTATATATTGCCGCAATAGATAAGAAAAAATTTAAGGTTTATGATTCATTAAGTAAATTAAAGATACAACAAACACCATCAAGTGTTTCAAAAATTTTCCCTCGGCCTTTAATCAATAAAATACACGAGCTAGCCGAGGTTAAATAGTATGCCTAACAAGCCACTCAAGCAGGACTTTTAACAGTTGGTTAGGTTCCGCTTCGCTTCACTATAACCAACTATTAAAAGCCTCTTAGTGGGGCGTTAGGTATACATGGATGTCTGAAGAAGAAGTCGAGTTATATAATTATTTTAAATCTCTTTTCCCTCGATTAGTGAACAAGTTAAAAGCACTTGAGAAAGAGGAAAGAGAATTGTTTGATGAAAAATTTGAACCTGAAATTTATGAAATAGGACAAATACTGTCAGAGTGCGTCATAGACGCATATTTAGAAAAAGATTTGGAATTTGTTAAAACGGTTCTTTTAGAAGTGGAATTAGTCGCAAAGAATGGTTCTGAGCATTTGTCAGAGTTTGCACTAGTGGGAATTATAGAATCCATATTAATGCAAAGGAGTCACAAAAATATTCCTTTAAACTCATTTGATGTTTGGCTTGGTCAGTTAAGTAAAGATTTTTGGTATAATATGCATTATTTTTTTACTGGTAATGTTAAACCTTAGAGTAAAGTATACCTAACAAGCCACTCAAGCAGGACTTTTAACAGTTGGTTAGGTTCCGCTTCGCTACACATTATAACCAACTATTAAAAGCCTCTTAGTGGGGCGTTATAAGTAATGAGAGTATGTCGATACTTGTGAATATTAAGCACTATATTTTAATTGCGATTAACTTAATCGTCGTATTTATTGCTGTTAACTTTATTTATCCGTGTTTACTTAGTTCAGATTCAGGTGGCAATTGCGGTATTTCGTTTACTTTTACAGTCATTCCATTATTTATTTTTAGTTTGTTAACTTGTATTGTGTATTACTTAATTTCTAGGAAACACTCTAGAGCTCTAAGGTTAACTTATATATTGTTAATCTTTATTATGTGGTGTTTAGCTTATATGTATGGCTATTTAAAGGTTAATAATTACTTATAACAAGCCATTCAAGCAGGACTAAAAACAGCGGGCTGTTCGCTTCGCTCCATTTTAGCCCACTATTTTTAGACTCTTAATGGGGCGTTAGCAAGCTTTGCATACTACGGAGTTTATTTTGATACGGATGTTTTTAATCATTTTATGTTTGTTATTTAATCAAGATGTTTACGCGAAAGAAAATTATTCATATGAATTAAAACAGTTTATTATTGCTTTTAAGCCTGCCTTGGATATGGATAAAGAATTTCGCAAACATATTTTTGATCAGTCTCGTAATAATAAACTCGAATTTAAAACAGCAATTAGACAATGTGCTTTGAATGATTTAGACATGTTTTATGAAAATATGATCCCTATATTTAAAAAACATTATTCAATTTTGGAACTTGAAATTTTAAATCAATCTTTGCAATCAAAAACCGGTGAAATTTATTTAAAATATATAGCAGGTATTATTTTGAGGAGCTCACTTACACAAGAGCAAGTTGAAGCTATAAAGATGCTTGAAAAAACAGATGTAATTACAAAGTTAGAACCTCTTACAGTCGAGTTAATAGAAAAGGTTACAGAGTATTCACTGCCGTTTCGTGATTTTTGTTTAGAAAAATATCTACCTGAGAAGTAACTTGCTAACAAGCCATTCAAGCAGGACTTTTAACAGTTGGTTAGGTTCCGCTTCGCTTCACATTTTAACCAACAATTAAAAGCCTCTTAATGGGGCGTTATATGCACTGATACTTTGGAGTAGTAATTTGTTCAAGTATGTCATAACAATTCTAGTGCTTAGTTCACAAGCATACTCTGGTGAATTTAACGTTAAACTAACATTACTCTCAAATGCTGAACAAGGGCAGATTCGCGATAAAAAATTGCGATTTTACACTAAAGAAATTGAAATGATAAAGTCAAGAATTCCGCAATGTGGAGACGATAGCAGTTGTATTGATCATTTTGAAAACATATTGCGAAAAGAAGAACTTAGTTTCTCTGAAGCGAAGTCCGATCTTGAAATGTCAGATATATGGAGACATGGGGTTACAACCACCTTAATTCAAAATGAGATTTTAAAATCTAATGATTTTGATTTAACTTATTCTTGCACTAGTGATTACCCTAGACACGCCGTTTTTATATTTTCGAAATTGGATTTACAGAGTAGGTTTCATAAAACTAATAGAGTTCAATGCCGAGGATTTAGTGATGATGTTGCTCTGTGTGAGTATTATGAAGAAGATGCTAGAAACTCAATTTATATTAAAGACAATGGAAACCTTATTGGAATAATTGGTGAGCTTAGCTATCTTGAATCATTGGCATTGATTGAGGCTTGGAATAATTCCGAAGAAGCAAATAAAAAACAAGAAAAGCTCTTGTCTTCTATTCAAGTATTAGATGGCAATGTTATTTATTATCCATTTGGAGATGAGTGTGAAGGCTCTCAAGCAATGTATTCCTATAAATTATTAGGAGAGAGTTTACTGAATCCCAAATTAGGTAGTTTTATCAAAAGTCCAACAAAATAAATATGAGTAATGTGCATATAACAAGCCATTCAAGCAGGACTTTTAACAGTTGGTTAGGTTCCGCTTCGCTTCACATTTTAACCAACAATTAAAAGCCTCTTATATGGGGCGTTATGAGTTAAGTCGAATTATGAAGCAAATTTTTATTATTTTATCGATCTTATTTAGTTCATATTCCAATTCTAAAGAAGTAGTAATAGGCAGTGATTGTGCGTATAGATCTGATAGTAAAGTAACTTTAATAGTTGAACCATCACGTGATAATAAATATAAGTATATATTTGCACAATTAGCTCAAAGTGATAGGTTTTGTCTTTCTTTTATAAAATATGAAAACGATAAAATATCTACTATCCAATCATTGGAATTATCAGAACACGAAGAAAATCAATTTATTGGAGCATATCTAGATGCGATTGATTTCCCTCTTGACGATGAATTGGGGCATTCAATCAAAGATGGTGAAAGGTGGATTATAGATAGCAGTTTGTTTCAACGGCTTAATATAGAAATTTCTACTCCTAATTATGAAACTAAAAAAAGAGGATATGTAGCACTCTTGGATTTCAAAGCTTACATGGCTTCACATTTTGAGTAGTTAACTCATAACAAGCCACTCAAGCAGGACAAATAACAGTTGGTTTTGTTCGCTTCGCTCTCTATTTTAACCAACTATCATTTGCCTCTTAGTGGGGCGTTATAAGCCCTAAAGGATTTCCGTGCATTCTAAGTTTCTAGATTACAAATTAACTTTTACTCTCTCAATACTATTTATGTATCCGGGAATAGCTGTCTATTTGTTTCTACATAACAACTTTGAGAAACTTTTTGTTTTTACAGTTGCAGCTTTTATTGGTGTTTTCTTTTTCTATCAAAGTTATAGTATTTTCAAAAGTGTTCGGGGTTTTATAAAAAGAGTTATTATTTCAACTATTTTGGTAAGTGGCTCTTTGTATGTTGCTGCTATTTCACCAGAAGCTAAAAATGCTTTTGCTGGTGCCATTTTATTTTGGTTTATTCCAAGTATGTTTATATCTACTTACCTTTTGTATAAATCTAAACCTGCTTTAAAAGTCAAAGAGTTGTACAAACGGGCATATAACAAGCCACTCAAGCAGGACAAATAACAGTTGGCTTTGTTCGCTTCGCTCTCTATTATAGCCAACTATCATTTGCCTCTTAGTGGGGCGTTATGTGTATTTTGAATAGGGTGATAAACTCAATCAATCAATTCCAATTAATTGTTTTGAAGTGTATATGGTAATTTTATTAATCATTCATTTAATTAGTATGATTTTATGTTTTATCGTAGCAAGGCAGCGTAAAGCTAAAATATTATACTGGTTGTTAGTTTCGTTTCTTTTTGGTTCGTTAGCTATTCCTTTTGTTTTCTTTTCAAAACCAGTGGATGTGCGCGAATAACAAAAATATCAGCTTGTACTAGATACACATAACAAGCCACTCAAGCAGGACTTTTAACAGTTGGTTAGGTTCCGCTTCGCTTCACATTTTAACCAACAATTAAAAGCCTCTTAGTGGGGCGTTAGCTGTATAAGGATATTGTGTGCGAATAATTAATTTTTTGTTTGTTTTGATGTTTTGCGCAGGGGTCGAGTCCTGTCCTATCGATAATCGAACAGTTACTGAGTTATTTAATGAGGCTGAATATGTTTTTGAGGGAGCTATTGTCAGTAAGTATTGGTCTGGCTATGAAGAGTTTATAAATTCACAACCTGAGTCAAACGATATAGTTGAAAGAGTACTTTTAAATGACTCGTATACATTTAAAGCTTTACCACTAAAAATCTATAAAGGTTCTAATAATATTCCTCAAAAAATAATCGGTGGCAATTGTAATAATGCAATAGTTGACGGAAGAAAGAAGTATTTAATATTTTTATTCGATGGTGGTTCTAGAAGTGCATCTATTGATTTAGAGTATTTATCTCAAGATGATATGGCTGTGTTAAATACAGCTAACACATATGAGCCTAACTCCCGTCAATAGACAATAGTGTTCTTTTAGCTGCCACAGGCAGCTAATTTTCAGGCAATTCACAATGTCATTTACTTCGCTATGTCGGTGAGCCATTAAACAAACGTTTACGGCAAACACATATAGAGGCTCTCTTAGTGTGATCTCATCACTGCCTGTTTGGTCTGTCCATACAATAAACAGGGGCACTAGACATTTATCGGTTAACCCTATGCTGGTACTATTCAAGCAAGATGACTCCTTATCTTTCAATAAGGTTCAGTTAGTTTCAGACTCAGCTAAGGTGTAAACGCCTTTGCTTGTTGCAATAATGCGCACCAATGGCGAGTCTAATCAAGAAAAGTGGCTTGGACTACTTGGCATAATAATCATCCGCTTTTCGTTATAGTGATAATTATAAGCATGCTCTTACTCATCCAGTTAGGTGTTCAGCTCACGCCATTGTGCGACTTAACCTTTTAAAAATTTCTCTTCATCAAATACTCGCTTATCTCTGATCATAAAGTAAACACAGCGACCAATTTTATGTGCCAAGGCTGATAAGGCTTTGGCTTTGTTCATACGTTTTTGTAATTTTGTTAAATAGTTTTTAGCTTTGTCATTGCTGCGTAAGTAAAGTACGGCGGCTTCACTAAAAGCCCATTTCAAATAAGCATTACCTATTTTATTACCACTGGTACCATAGCTTTTACCCGCTGACTCCGCTTTGCATTTCACCAAACGTGAGTAGGAGGCAAACTTTTGTACGTTTGAGAAACGTTGAATATCGCCAATTTCATAGAGAATTGTTAGCGCTAGTATTTTCCCAATACCTGGAAAAGTACGTACAATACTGAGCAGCGCACCATAATGTTGTTTGGCTTTGCTTTCGATAAACGCTTCAACATGTTTAAGCTCGCGGATATAACAATCAAGAATATTCATGTCGAGTTCAATCATGCGTTGAACAATAGGATCTTTATAATGGTGACGTAAACCTTCTCTAGCACTAACATTTTTTAAATTAAGCGATTGCGCAGGTAAATTGTATTGGCTGTCGGTATTCACCACATGAGCTTTCAACTCACCACCGTGACGCATAATATGCGTACGCCTTCTAAGTAAATCACGTGTTGAGCGGGTTTTGGCGGGGTAGTTATAAGCCAGTGGGAAGTTACCTCCTCGCATTAGGCTCGCTATTTTGTATGAATCAATCTTATCGTTTTTCGCTTTCCCGCCATGAATAGCTTTCATATAAAGCGCATGTCCTAGGATAAAGTCGACCTTGAGTTCACGACAGAAATCACTAACCCAATACCAGCAATGCATGCATTCAACACCAACTACAACGTGGCCTATGTAGGGTTCAAGTAGCTTAAATAATTGACGAGGATCGGCTTTTATTTTCTTATGGATTACTTTGTTACCACGTTCGTCAAGGATACAAACGTATAAAAGTCGTGCATGTAAGTCGATTCCACAATAATATTTATGTAAAGTAGTATAGAATTTCATTGAGCTTTCTCCTTTTGGTTTGGTCGCCTTAAAGTTTAGCTGAACGCTAAACTTTGGGGAGGAGGCTCAATTAGTATCAAGAAATTCAACAAGGACTAAAAACAGCGGGCTGTTCGCTTCGCTCCATTTTAGCCCACTATTTTTAGCCTGTTAATTAGGCGTTAGCCTTATAAGGAAATATGAATGAATTTCGGCATTATTAAGTCAAGTATTGCAACTATCAGTTGTATTTTACTTATTTCAGGTTGTTCATCTCACTCGTTAGAAGAATCAAGCCTTACAGCCAAAGAGCTTGATCAAACTATTGAACTTACGGTTCCTGTTAGTAAAGTGACGCTGACAATTCCTAAACTAAATTTAGTTAAACAAGATACTAGTAACAGTCAAAGCTACCGATATTTTAATTATTGGGATACCAACGCACAATTAGGTATTTCAGGTTGGTTTGAACATGAGTCACGTTTTAAAGGTGCGCAATTTCATTGGAGAGAGTTCTTATCAACGTGGAAAGGAAATCAACCAACAAATGTTAGTTTTGAAAAACTAAATGATTGGAATGTTGTTCGTTACAATATTGATGTGCAGGGCTGCTCCCAATCAAATGTAAAAGCATATTTAGTGCAAAGTGAAACATGGCTAGATATTCATGTTTCATCATTTTGTAATGGAGATATCCCCAAAGCAGATATTCTTAATTATATAAAAAATATTGCAGTGGTAAATAAAGTATAAATAAGGCTAACAAGCCACTCAAGCAGGACTTTGATCCTCCCTCGATAAAACGGACACCAAAATCTAACTAAAGATGAGGTGTCTATGCCCAAGTACAACAATCCAAGACGAACTTGGAAGTATTCAAATGACTTCAAAGTCAACGCTGTTCAACTGAGTTATGTTGTTGGCGTCACAATAAAATCAGTCGCTGAAAAACTCGACATTCACCCATTTATGCTGTCACTATGGCGAAAAGAATATCGTGATGGAATAATTGTGGCAGATAAACGTAAAAAAGTGGCTGGTCAATCAAAAGTGAAACGAGTACTGACAAAAGAACAACAACTTGAACGCGAAAATAAGCAACTTAAGGAGGAGCTGTACATCCTAAAAAAGTGGCAACGGTTTGTTGCCGAGGAACATCAGGCCGATATCGATTCATCGAAAAACTCAGAGCAGAAATAAAGGTCGTTGCCTTATTAGATTTCTTTGGCGTCTCTAAAAGTGGCTATTACGATTGGCGAGAACGACAGCCTAGTGCAAGAGCAATAGAAGATGGCAAGTTGAAAGACAAAATCCAACAAAT
>JABSOZ010000044.1 GCA_013215295.1 Colwellia sp. | reverse complement strand
TATCGTTATATTTGGCGAGATAAGAAAAGTGGCGGTAAGTTATGGAAGCAATTGCGATGTGCTAATAAGCAAAGACGTAAACGCTACAAGGCTTACGACAGCCGCGGCAGGCTTGCCGGTAAACGAAATATAGCTGACCGGCCAGCGGAAGTTGAAACACGAAAAACACAAGGTCACTGGGAAATAGATACCGTGATGGGAAAAGGCTCTAAGCACAGTATTGTGACTTTAGTTGAACGTAAAACGGGTTACACATTGATAGGTCAATTAAATGATAGAACGACTAAATCAACGAACACGAGAACGATTAAACTCATGAATAAAATGCCTAAGCAATTTAAGACAATTACTTCTGATAACGGCACCGAGTTCCATCAATATAAGAAAGTAGAAGAAGCCACTAATTGCCCTTATTATTTTGCTAACCCACATCACTCCTGGGAGCGTGGAACGAACGAAAATACTAACGGTTTAATCAGACAATATTTGGTTAAAGGAACATCAATGAAGGGCTTAACTCAGCAACGATGTAATGCCATCGCAGCTAAATTAAATACAAGACCAAGAAAGAGATTGGGATATAAAACACCGAAGGAATGCTTTAATGAATAATTACTTTTGTCGCACTTCAAACTTGAAACTAAGTACCGATTACAGCTATTTAATGTCTGATTTTTTCATTCGTTATATGACCGCAAGATACACACTTGTATTTAACTGATTTTTTGGGATTTAAAAAACCCAAATCAAGACCCATAGTAATAGTCTTAGTAAGATTTATCCCCAGAGGGTCTTTAATCTTAATCACTTTACGTATTCCTCCACACTTTTTACAAGGTTGATTATGCTTTCGATACCCTAAATATCCAATTATGCAAAAAACAATAAAAGCGAAGATTCCAAATTTATAGTTATCCAATTCCGCCTCTACTCGATGTGGTACATAACGCCCCACTAAGAGGCAAATAAACATAGTGACCTTAATATACATAAATGTAAAATAATGCGACAAAACAACAATTAAACAATAACAAACAAGTGCTTATAAAATCACAAAAGAAGACACTTCTGTGACATTAAGGTAACTTAATTTTGGCAATCTCTAAATTTAAATTATTTTTCTGTCCCAAAATATCAAACTTTCGTAACGATATTTTGATTGTTCCCCTATTTTACATTCATATTGATTTAATTTTTATACGCAAATGATAATCCGCATTGTAATGTACAAAAAATTAGAGACTTATATAAGCAGTTCAAAGGCTCTTTTAGAAGTAATTATGGTCATTATAAAACGTGTTCTCAGTAAAACACTTAAGGGGACTGGTATTTATATAAATAAGCAAATCGAAATCTTTATCGAGCTATCTGCCACGTAACTCCCTATCAATAATTGACAAAATAAAGCGAAGCTATCATGTCGTCATGATAACTTCGCAAGGGTTAACCTTTATAGATTAAATATCATAGTCTAATTTGAGTGTGTTGCTTTCAATATTGATCAATTGAACCCGTTGTTGCAATTCACGCTAGACCTAAACACTAGAGCAACTAATTTAAATTACTTTGTACGCTTTGATACGTTTGCTTTACTAATGACACCTCCCAGACTTACAGCTGTCATTAATATCAATGTACCTCTTATGACTTCAGCTAGCCAAAAGCGGAAGTTAGCTTTTGAGTTAAAAACGGCAGATCAGGAATCCTAAAGTTGTCGTTTTTATATAAAAACTCACATCCATTCACAGTTGAGATTGTGCCGAAAATTTTGCACGAAATTAGATATCAAATCCCCAAAGCGGACATTGAATCATGTAAGTTTTAAATAGATTTAGAATATTAACTCTAACTCGCTTCCGCCCCCACAGCGCCTTAAAACCTAATATTCATAATTTTAATATTTACTACATCAAACAAACAAAAAAATACCAACTTGCACTACAAGGATAGAGAGGTGATTGTTTTATTACATAGCTTTACAGCAAGCTATTAAAGTGGATTTAATTGAAAGTCAGCTTATTAACGCAGCTCAAAGTAAACATAATCAATCACAAGCAGTCGCAATCAATCCTTCTAAGTCTTTATTTGTTTGTTTTGGTGGGTCTTTCAATTTTAATATCAATTGAGCATTTAAATTTATTGAAATTATAACAATCCAAAGGCATCCTATGCAGGCTAATAAAAACTACGAAACAGGTCCTAGCCCTATGTTGGAAAAACAACGTCAACAGTTAATTATTGATCTATTAGAAGAAGAACATTTCGCGAGTGTGCGTACTTTTTGCACTAAACTGAATTCATCTGAGGCTACTATTCGACGCGATTTAAATAAAATGTCTAAACTCGGGTTACTTAAAAAAATTCGTGGTGGTGCAGAAGTTAATGACAAGGCAGCAACAAAACCTGTAAGAGCTCAAATAAGCAGTTCTTTCTTTTTAGTTGATAAAGAGAAAAATTTAGATAAGAAACAACTCATCGCCAAAAAGGCAGTTGAACTCTGTGAAGAGAATGAATCCATTATTATTAATGGTGGTAGTTCTACTTACATGATGGGTGAATATTTAATGGATAGACAATTAAATATTTTGACCAATTCGATCGTGCTTGCCCAGTCTCTTTGGGAAACGAGTAATAATCAAATAACGCTACCTGGCGGTGAAATATATCGTTCTCAAGGTATTATATTAAGTGCTTTCGAGAATGACAGTATCCCAAATTATCACTGTACTAAAATGTTTATGGGTACCCCAGGCATCAGTAAAATTGGTGTTATGGAGTCAGACACTTTATTAGTAAGAGCGGAACACAAGCTAAAAAAACAAGCCGAAAAACTTATCATCATGGCAGATAGCTCAAAGTTAGGAGTTGCCAGTAATTTTCTATTTGTCCATTTATCTGAAGTAGATATACTTATTACTGACGTTGATGCAGATCCTAAATTAGTACAGGAGTTTGAAGCACAAGGTATTGAAGTGATTATCGCTGATTAATGCAAAAAAATGTCTTTTCCAACAACAAACACGGTAAAAAACATCTAATAAACATTCGCCCAAAATATTTGATATTGTTCGTTGTTATAACCGTTACCAATCAAGATGGATATTTTTCAAGTTTTTCTTTGATGGATTTAAAATCACTTTATACTGGGTTAAACAATTACAAAAAATGTTCATTATGCTTTAATTAATTGCCTGCCTTGAGTTATTTCAATCCCTGCTAAAATCCTGCACTATGAATGGAAAAGGGTATATTTTCATAAACCGATCATATGCATGCTCTGGATTATCAGGTGGTAATACCGTTTGATATTCATAAACTTTTAGCGACTAGCGATTTCTATATAGCTTGATTAATTCATTAGTTGAACCATCCATATTTAATATCTCAGTTGGATCGGTTATTTTTTTTAATACTTTATTGCCCAGCGCCTTTCCTAATTCAACACCCCATTGGTCAAAAGAATTCACTCTCCAAATAACACCTTGAACAAACACCTTATGCTCATACATGGAAATTAGACTGCCGAGCACCTTAGGAGTCAATTTTTCAAATAAAATAGTATTACTCGGTTTGTTACCCTCCATCACTTTATGAGTAGACAACTTCTGAATTTCTGATTCATCACAGTTAGCCTTTTTCATAGCAGTTTTAACTTCTTGCAGGCTTTGTCCTGCCATTAATGCCTGACTTTGACCAAAGCAGTTAGAGGCTAACATATCATGATGATTACTAACTTCATGATATGGGAATAAAGGCATCAAAAAATCAACCGGAATAGGTGTTTTGCTTTGATGGATAAGTTGATGAAATGAGTGCTGACCATTGGTACCTTCACTACCCCAAATTATAGGGCCGGTATCATAAGACAAAGGCTTATTATCAAGTGAAACTGATTTACCGTTACTTTCCATATCCAGTTGTTGAATATAAGCAGGTAAACCTCGTAAGTAATGATAATAGGGCAATAATACTTGCGATTGAGCACCATAAAAATTTCGGTACCAAACGCCTAATAAAGCCAGAATAATGGGTAAGTTTTTTTCTAGCGGAGCATTGCTGAAATGTTCATCCATTTCAAACCCACCTTGTAAAAATTCACGATAATGATCAAACCCTATCGCTAACGCCAAAGGTAAACCAATAGCTGACCACACAGAGTAACGACCACCAACCCAATCCCACATAGGGAAAATATTCTCTTTCTCGATACCTAATTTTTGCGCTGCTTCTACATTAGAAGTAACACAAGCAAAGTGATATTTAACTTCTTCAGCTGTTGTTGTTTCAACAAACCAATCCCGTGCGGTTAACGTATTACGTAATGTTTCTTGGGTCGTTAATGTTTTGGATGACGTTATAAATAATGTTGTTTCCGGATTTACTTTAGACAGTACATCATAAATATGACAACCATCAACATTCGCAATAAAATGAACCTTTAACTGGGGTTGTTGATAAGGTTTTAATGCCTCTGACATTATCTTAGGTCCAAGAAAGGACCCGCCAATACCGATACATACAACATCAGTAAAAGCTTTTCCTGTATGCCCTACTTTTTTCCCTAATGAAATATCATTGACAAAACATTCTAACTTAACAAGTGTTGTCTGTATTTGAGGCATCACATCGACACCATCAACATATACGGGTCTGTTTGAAAAATTACGTAGTGCAGTATGTAATACAGGACGGTTTTCAGTAGTATTGATAGCCGCGCCATTGAACATTTTGTCACGCTTATCCAATAAATCTGATGACTCAGCTAAATTCATTAACAAGTGCATTGTTTCGTCAGTAACACGGTTCTTAGAATAATCTAGCATTATTCCAGCCGTAGAAAGAGAGAAATTATTAAAACGCTCAGTATCATGTTTAAATAAGTCACGCATTTGTACATGTACAATTTTATTATAATGATTAACAAGTGACTTCCACTCAGGGGTGCTTGGTAACATACAAGTTATATCCTAAATCTGAAATATGAGACTATCTAAATGATTACGTTGCAAGAAAAAATTTAGATATGATCAGTGTTTTATACAAAAACCGCCATTGAATTCTATTTAAATAAGTTCAATCGAACTTAGCTTTTTATTTAGTTTTTATTTAACATTTAAGTACTCTAAGCACTCATCTACTTCGCCAGTTGACCCCATAATAACGGCAACACGTTGATGAATATGAGACGGTTCAATAGCTAAGATACGTTCTTGCTCTGTAGATGCTTTACCATTGGCATTTTCAACTAACATAGCCAATGGATTTGCTTCATACAACAAACGTAATTTAGCAGGTTGCTGAGGACTTTTAGTATTATTTGGATAACAAAAGATACCGCCACGAGACAAAACACGATGTACATCACCTACCATTGCGCCATTCCAACGCATATTATATTTTTTCGCCCGCGTCCCCTCATTACCTAAAAGAAGATCATTGATATAATGAGTGAAGCCTGCTGACCATTGATGGTAGTTTGACATATTCACGGCAAACTCTTGCGTTTCGGTCGGGATATCCATTTGCTCGGTGGTCAGTAAATAACAACCCTGCGTTTTATCTAAGGTATATAAACGAGATGGACCACCGGTCGTCATCGCCAATAAAGTAGACGGGCCATATAAAACATAACCAGCACAAACTTGCTCAGTGCCTTTTTGTGAAAATTGTAATTCGCTCTCAGCAGACACATCATCCTTTGCGCGGTAAATGGTAAAAATTGTACCTATCTGACCATTAATATCAATATTTGAAGAACCATCAAGCGGGTCAAAAGCAACAATATAAGGTGCACCTTCCGTCGCAGCAACCACATAGTCTTCTTCTTCAGAGGCAATTGTTCTTACTTTGCCACTTTCTAATAACATGTCTTTAAGTAACTGATTACTTATGATGTCTAATTTCTTTTGAGTTTCACCTTGGATGTTCTCATCAAGCGTAGAGCCAAGTACATTAGATAATGCTCCTTGACCCACTCTGAATGAAATTTCTTTACAAGCCGTTAATATCGTTTTGATTAACAAGATTAATTCAATGTCGACATTGTCCTGCTCTAAACAGGGAATTAAGCGTTTCATCATTAATCCTTATATCTTTCAAGGCAATTAAGCTCTTTAAATGAAAGAGCTAAACGCTCGACCATCGACTGTTCTAATTTACGTAGCCATACCCGTGGGTCATAATATTTTTTGTTAGGTACATCATCACCGGTTGGGTTACCAATTTGGCTTTGAAGATACTCTGTATTAGCACGGTAATAATTAGCAACACCTTGCCAACTGGCCCATTGCGTATCAGTATCAATATTCATCTTGATTACACCATAACTTATCGACTCACTAATTTCTGCAGGACATGAACCAGAGCCACCGTGAAAAACAAAGTTTAATGAATTAGGCGCTAAACCATATTTTTCACTCACAAACGCTTGTGAGTCTTTCAAAATCTTGGGCGTTAATTTAACGTTACCTGGTTTATAGACACCATGCACATTACCAAATGAAGCGGCGATGGTGAATGAGTTACATACCTTACTCAATTGCTGGTAAGCATAAGCAACATCTTCTGGTTGGGTATAAAGTAATGATGCATCAAGGTCGGTATTATCAACGCCATCTTCTTCACCACCGGTACAACCAAGCTCAATTTCTATACCCATATCTAGTTTTGACATACGAGAGAAATACTTCTGACAAATATCAATATTATCAGTTAAGCTTTCTTCAGATAAATCCAACATATGTGAGCTAAATAAAGGCTTGCCGTGTAATTTATAATACGCTTTCCCTGCTTCTAGTAAGCCGTCAATCCAAGGTAAAAGTTTTTTAGCTGCATGATCGGTATGAAGAACAACAGGTATGCCATAATGTTTTGCAACTGCATGAATATAATGCGCCGCAGCTATAGCTCCCACAATTGATGCTTGATGATTTTTTAATGGTGCGCCCTTACCTAGAAAAAATGCTGCGCCACTGTGCGACAATTGAATAATAATCGGTGATTTACATTGATAAGCCGCTTCAAGGGCTGCGTTAATAGAATTAGTGCTAACAACATTGACTGCTGGAAAAGCAAAACCTTGCTCACGGGCAACCCGATACAATGTCGTTAAATGTGCTCCGCTAACTACACCCGGCGGAACTACATTAGTTAAATTTGTCATTAATAAACCATATAAATAAAATATTTAAGAAAAGTATGAAACTGATATCGATGAACCGATATCAGTTAATAAAACAAGTTCATGCAATGTTTTAGGGTGCTGCTCACTGAAGTCCAAGCACCAAATTTCGTGGGTAATAATATCGCGTGATTAAAGCGATCCAATTAACGAGCTGTTATTCAAATCATTAATACATCTTGCACCGGTTAGCGTCATTGCCACGCGCATTTTTTTTTCATATAAATCAAATTTTCATTTACCTTCCTCTCAAACATTCAAAATAATTATTTAGAGTGAATATTAAGCTATCATCAAGAAAAGCAAATAACAAGCATAAACAATCATATTTAATCATAACGCTAAAAAAAACAATCGCAACAAACACAAAATAACGACGTAAGTAACTTAAATTTAGAGACTTAATAGACGCCAGCACAGCTTTAAATAAAAATAAAAAAATAGATAAGTAAACATATTAATGATTGTATTCTGCAAAACAAAAAGCTTTTAATGGCTAATTTTAAGGAAGAATATTTATATCAATAGTATAAAAGCCACAATCAATCACATTTAGTCACAAATGATTAATTAAAGGCTATTTACTATTGTTCGATCTATAAAACTTCAGGGGATTGACCTTTATCGTTTGCTAATAAATGAGAGTGGAGGTGTTTAGATTAGCTAAATTTATTGCTGGCACTATTCTGAGAGCATATAAGGCTAAAAGTGCCCCAATATAGAAACTTATGAGGTAATATTTTTCTATGTGTATAAAAACTAATAGCTATAGCTCAATTAAGACTACTTCATCAGATTGTTCTAAAAGGTGGATCGTTCTTTTCTTTATATTCTCGCTTACTTGATTAAGATAATCAGTTTCTTTTTGAGAAATGACATCCATTGCTTCTAGCTCAGATATAATGTTATTTTCCGCAAGTATTTTCAATACCTTGGTAGCTAATTTTATTAGCATTCGACGGACTAACTTTCTATCAAGCTGGCAACTATCAGCAAAGTCCGCCAGTTGATAAGCATTGATGGTGTCAGGTTCAAATTCATCTCCCATTGCCATCGCTAAGGTGTGTTTAAATTGATCAAACATAGCTACATTGACTAAATCGTAGGCGGGGGTAAAAACGCTTTCGTTAGCACCATAAAAGAAAGAAACATTTTTACCATGGCTGTCATAATTACTGATCAACAAATTAAACAGTTGCCAATTAATTAACCATTGCGTATTTGCAATTGGCTCAGATGACTTGCGACAAAAACTAAATAACTTTTCAAAGCTAGCCCCATCTCGAATATGCTTTACATCTCGACCATCACCAAGGTTACGCTCATATTTATAATCTCTTGGTAAGTTTAACGCTTGGCAACCATCAATCACATGCTTTCTTAATACTCTGTTATTTGTGACATCAAATCTTCTATCAAAGCGTTTAACTGAAAGAGCTGGATGCTTACCGAATCGTTTTAATGATACTTCTGATGTTGGCAAGCCGACAAGATGTGATAATTTCATGCAAAAATATTCATTAATAACTAAGTTAGCGCAATTTTTACGCTCAAATTTAAGAATATACGTAGAGCTCAGTGTGCCATCGGCTAGACCCATTTCGCTTTGTTCATTCACGAAGACATTTAATTTATCTTGAACGCCGGCAACGCTTAATCTTGGTTTTTCATCCCACTGTAAAAGCCCAATATCTTCTTTATGATCTAAACGGTGAATAAGCTCTTCTACTTTAATTAACCTAAAAACAGCTTTATCTGCTGACAATACTTGCTCTGATAAAAAAGAGAATGCGCCGGAAAGATCGTTACCAATAGCTCTTATTTGAGGAAACACCTGTTTTTCATTTACACCAATATCTTGCACAAGTAATTTTCTGGCTTCACCTTCAGGAAGTAAGTTATCTAAGAAGTTATAAGCCGCCGCTCTATCATGCTGTTTTTCAAACGTTAAAGCAGGTGAAACTGCAAAACCCGATTCTTGCCACTTTTGACTATATGATAGTTCGAGTAAGCCTGACTCTATGTGCTGGGTTAGTTGGCCGATGACTTGTAAGCCATAAACTACATCTAAAGAATAAGACATCTTTATACCCAATCATTTTTAATGCTAGGTTTATCTATCTGCTCTAAAGTAGAAAGCTTTATACCTAATCCATTCAAAACAGAAAATACAGCGCCAAGTGTGCTATTGGGATTGCCATTTTCGATACGTGAAAGTGTATTAATACCAATACCGCAAAGCGTAGCACAATCACTTAATTTCATCCTAATTGCCGTTCGTTTAGCCTTAATCACAGCACCTAAAATAGCTGGCTCTGTCAGCCATGACTCATTCGGCATTTCTGTTGGAATGACTTGCTTTGCCATACGCTCTCTTCAAATTAATCACCAATAGAAGTGATTATAGGCAAAAGAAAGAATAACGCAACATTAAATCACCGATAACGGTGAAATAAACAATACATAAGCTTAAAACTGATATAAAATTCAATAACGGTGATTATTTAAAGGAAAGATAAATCACCTAGTAATTAAAAGTAACTAATCTACAGAATCGTGGAAAGCCCAAACCTACCAGAATTTATTATTTAAGTTTTTAATCAACGAACGCCACCACTTGTCACTAAACCTATCTCGCTTTGTGCCCCAATATAACTTAATACCTAAAATCATATTAATCTAATGTCCGCTCTACGCCCTGAGACCTTTAACAAGCTTTTTCTTTAAAAAGTAATGGAGAATTTCTGTCGCTCAACGCTTTTAAA
>JABSOZ010000043.1 GCA_013215295.1 Colwellia sp. | reverse complement strand
GCCGGTATCTTTAGCCAAAGCGCCAGATTACATTCGTATAAATTGTTAGCAGACATTGGTAAAGAACTTGTTCATGGCTAAGTATTGGGGTTATTAAAACCTTATTTAATCAAGGGACTCAAGGGAATGTTGGCGAAGCAAAGTATGCCTTATTTTATCTAAAATATAACTAAGATCACTTTGTGCGCATTATTGACTTTAGAGATAAGTTTTTTCGATATATTGTCTAATCAATCATTCATGTCATATTACTGAGAAATAACCATAATAAGCGTCAGGTCTTTTGTATGGCACTTGAGAAAGAATCTATAGTATTAATTTCTTCAGTTATTGCTGCATCCATTTCACCCTTTGTAGCGCTGAAAACTATTTCATATTCCGGTGAATGAGAACACTGATTTCAGTTTTAGCGTGAACACGTAAGTTCAACGTATTGGGCTAGTCCTATTTTTAATTAAACTGTTCCCCTCGTTCAATACATCTAACGACAGAAAAACATGGTGAAGCCGAAACGAATTAGCAACGACATTTTCATTAATTGCTATAATTTCACTATCGATATTAAGTTCATCATTTAATTTTAGGAAGGCATAATGCAAATTTCTATCAAGACACTGCTTTCAGTATTAGTAACCTCTCTTATCTCACTGCTTTTGTTGATGGGCGTATACACAGTAATTCAAGTCAGTAATATAGGGGTAGAAATGGCTAATATTGCCAATAAAGACATGCCTCTGACCAAGTCAATGACACATATTGTTGAGCATGAATTAGAGCAGGAAGTTTTGTATGAGAAATTGATCAAACTTTCATTAGAAATGGTTGAAGATAAAAAGAATACAGGCCTTCTTGAAAAATATCAGCAAAGCAGCCACGCCTTTGCAAAACTCACGGACAAAATAGCGAGTGAAATTTTCCAAATAAAAGAGATGTTGAACACGTTTTTGAGCACAGAGCTAACTGAAACTGAACGCCTAGAATTTAAAGAACTTCTGATACTCGTTAGCACAATGGCACATTTGCACGATAAATGGCTAGCGCACGCCAAAGAGGCGATAAAAGCATCATCCCAAGGACAGTGGCATCAGCTGACCATCATGGAAGAAGATCTAGAACTCGAAGCTAAAAACCTAACGATACAAGCAGAAAGCATACTAGAAGAAATCGAAAGGTTCACTTTGGCAGCAATGGTACAGACACAAGAACATGAAGAGTCACTTTATCAAGTAATTATCATAGCCCTTATCATCGCTGTGTTTGTCGGCGTATTAATAGCTAGATTTATCTTAAAGAGAATACATAATGGGCTCAATCTCATCGATGAGGCAATACATAATTTGGCTAAAGGAGATTTATCGATTAGCATTCCTCAAAGCACATTAATTGAAATTGATAAAATCATGAATTCTCTTCGCAGTCAGCGCAATAGCCTAAAAAACATGGTAGAAGGCCTGATTGAAGTGTCACACGAGGTAGCCTCGGCAGCAGCAATGTTGGAATCAAACGCTCAAGGAACCAAGTCACAAACTCAACACCAACTGCGCTCTATAGAAACAGTCACTAAATCAATGGAGGAGTTGCTAGTATTTTCACAGCATGTCTTAGACAATAGCCAATCCTCGAAAACCGCAACCAGCAAAGCGAGTAGCGCCAGTTTGGAAAACAAAGACACAACACACAACACCAGCAAGGCCATTCATTTATTAGTAGACAACATCAGACAAACATCTACTCAAGTTACCCAGTTATCGGAAAAATCTAACAATGTCGCTCTAGTACTTGAAGTAATCAAAGGCATAGCCGACCAAACCAATCTATTAGCACTTAACGCAGCGATTGAAGCAGCCCGAGCGGGAGAACAAGGGCGTGGGTTCGCTGTGGTGGCTGATGAAGTTCGCAACCTAGCCAAACGAACTCAAGAATCAACCATAGAAATAGAAAGCATCTTAGCCGAGTTAAGGAATGGCAGTAAAGAGACCGTATCAGCAATGAACATATGCTTGAAAAATGGAGCGCTTGGCCATGACTTAACTAAAAAGGTAAATACGGGGATTGAATACGTTCATGACTATATAGAAGGCATTAGGGAAGCAAACATTAAAATCAGCAATACCGCCCAACAGCAATTTGATATTAGTGATGGGTTAGCCAACTTATTATCTGACATCCATGATAGCGCGAAAAAGACCGACGAAATAGTTGAACACACTACATTTGCCACCAATGTATTGGAGAAAATCAGTAAGGATTTATTCACAATGGTCGCCCAATTTAAAATTGAGGAAAACCCTGAAAAACACCTGAATACTGATACGATTGAGACCAACATCTTTAGTGAGGATGACACTCTTTTCTGAGGCTCAGTTCATTAACATTCCGACAGCAAGTTTTCACTAAGTGATAAGCTAACGTAAACAAAAAACGATTGGATTTTTCTCATTCCTAGCTAATTTTTGCCAACTATTTTATTGCTGATTAGCCAAGGGTATCGATAAAAAAACCTAATCCTAAGGAGGGTTTGACGCTTCATGCCTAATGTCCGCTGTGTGGCCAGCCTGTGTAAAACTAATTATTGTTTATATGAATTTAAAAATACGTTTTACCGCTGAGTTTGTTTATGCCTAATGTCAATTAAATAAATTTTATGGGACGGACATTACTGAGCAGTCTACATATTAAGCTGTTATGTATCGCCAAGTTTTAAGGTAAATTCTTTTTATAAGTTTGGTGGTTTCATGTTGGCTTGGTATTTTCAGCTTTTGAGTTTTCGCCAAGAAATATTAGGAAAATCAATTTAGCTTTTCTACGTTGGCTCAAAGTTAAGGTTTTGTGTGTTTTAGACGGTGGGCGTGTTTTATTTCTTTCGTTAATCTGTTAAGTTTTAGTATTGTTTGTTAGTGTAAACTTTATAATTACCAATTACATAACAAGCTATTCAAATGGGACAAATTACAGTTGACTGGTTCCGCTTCGCTTCACATTTAACCAACAATTAAAAGCCTCTTAATGGGGCGTTATTTATCTAGGAGATGTCTTGAGTTCACGATTTAACAAAAAGTCTTTTATTCGATGGAAGGTCTACATAGATCGTTCAAAAATGTATATTGGCTATGTACAGTTTTTGCTGATAATTTTCGTTTTTATAAAGTCTCTAGGTGATAACCCTGTAACCGAATTTGTATTCAATAGCCCAATGATTGCAGTCCCGATTATTTTAGTTATCTTTGTTGTCGTTTCATTACTTCTCGGCTATCTAGATTCAAGGCTTGGGTTTCGTGAAGAAGAAATTAGAAATCACGCTAAATCAAACCCAGTATTAATGGATATTCAAAAATCCCTTGCTGAATTAAATGATAAAGTCGCAAAAATGGAACAAAATAAAAACAGTGATACTTAAGGCGCAATAAATCAATAACAAGCTATTCAAGCGGGACAAATTACAGTTGGCTGGTTCCGCTTCGCTTCACATTTCAGTCAACTATCATTTGCCCCTTTATAGGGCGATACTGGCGTAATCCTTCAAATATCCCCATGAACTAGAATGAATAACGATGTTAATTATGTCATTGATATGTAATGTTAATATTTTATTGTCTTTGTTGGTTGTTGTTCTTGGTTGTTCGTTGTAGCATAATGGCGGTGCTACAAATGAGCTACAAATGAGCTACAAGGATGATTACTATATGCCAGTTAAAAGCAAGATAACCGTAACCAATATCAAAAATCTAGTGCCAACCGATAAGCGGCTAAATGACACTGAAATTTCTGGTTTTCATGCCCGTATAACCCCCTTAGGTTTGATCACTTATTATCTGTTTTATCGCTTAAATGGAAAACAGGTTAATTACCGATTAGGTGTTGATGGTCAAATGACGTCTGCTCAAGCAAGAGATTTAGCTAAGAGTAAAATTGCCGAAGTTACTCAAGGTGTCGATGTTCAAGCGTTAAGAAAGCAAGAACGTACCAATACCAAGTATTCCAAACTTTCTACACTTCAATATTTCTTAGATGAAAAGTACACACCTTGGCTTAAATTACGTAATCCTAAAACAGCCGAAAAAACAGTAAAAGCATTTAAATCGTCATTCCCTAAGCTGATGGACTTTCAATTATCCGATATTAACGCGTGGGAGATCGAGAAATGGCGAAACAAACGTTTAGCCGATGGTCTTAAGCCTGCAACAACAAACCGTCAAATAAACACGATTAAGGGCTGTTTAAGTCGAGCAGTTGAATGGGGCGTTATAGATAATCATGACTTACGCAAGGTTAAAACCCTAACCGTTGATAATTCAAAAGTACGTTACTTGTCAAAAGATGAAGAACTTAGATTACGTGAAAGCCTTAAATCATGTGATACAGCGTTTCTTGAAGTGATTGTTTTGCTCGCAATGAATACAGGCATGCGTAAAGGTGAGTTATTGTCTCTACAATGGCATGATATTAATTTTGATAATAAAATACTGACGGTAGATTTTCAAAACGCTAAGTCTGGTAATACTCGTCATTTACCGCTTAATTCAGAAGCGTTTAATGAACTTATTCAGTGGCAGAAATTAACAGGAATCGAAGGTTATGTTTTTAAAGATAAGGACAACCAACCGTTAAAAGACTTTCCATCTCTTTGGGCTGAAATATTAGATGAAGCTAACATTACTCATTTTCGTTTTCATGATTTACGTCATCATTTTGCCAGTAAGTTAGTAATGGCGAGCGTTGATTTAAATACCGTTCGAGAGTTATTAGGACATAGTGATTTAAAAATGACACTAAGGTATGCTCATTTAGCGCCTGAGCATAAAGCGGCGGCGGTTAACTTGATTGGCTAATGATCACAAAGTGCGCAAAGTGGACTTTAGCTTATAATTTTTTGCCATATATTTTCTAATGGTTAATTTTAAGAAATCAGTGTGCTATATTGGCTGCGAAATTATTACTATCATAGGATTATAAGAGAATGGTTGTTTATACAGTCGGTACATTTGATTTATTGCATGTTGGTCACCTTGCCTTGTTGGAATACTGCGCGAGCTTAGGTGATACAGTTGCCGTTGGTGTTGCCTCTGACGAAGTTGTTAAATTGTATAAGCCTAATGTTCCGGTTATTCCTCTTGAGCAACGTATAGAAATGCTTCTTGCTCTAGGCTGTGTGGATATCGCACTTCCCTACCATGAACTTGATTATATCGCTGTTTGTAAGGAAGTTAAGGCTGATATTTTTGTGATTGGCGAAGACTGGGGGAGAAAACCTCATAATAAGGGTGTAGAAGAATATTTAAAAAGTCATGGTAAGAAAATTGTTCAGGTTAACTATCATCCGAATAATTCATCGACTAAAATCAAGGCACAAATTATCGCTCAATATCAAATTGATGCAAATACATATAAAAAATTATAAAATAAACTTGTGTAATGTCTTATATAAATAACAAAAGCATCCAAGGGACTTTGATCTTACCCCGCCCCCTGATGCAAGGCGTTGGTACAAAACCTAATCCAAACCCTGTTTTTACAGTTTAAGCCTAATGACCGCAGTGTGGTAAAAGTGAGCATTAGAAATCAACTAACGAACATCAAAAAACTGATCATTGTTAATGACTTCTTGGTGCGCTAAGCCAAAGCTAACCGTGATGATCTCAAACATTCCGCTTCTCGCTAAAAGAAGACATTGATGCGTAAATTTCAATTGCTAATTTTTTGTTGTAAGAGCTATCCTCACCCTTATGTCCACTATCTTCAAGGATAGCCGACATAAGGGGTAGAGGATAATTATTTTTCCAACACTTGATAAAGTGCCGTCATACCAGCAGCAATATGATCATTAACATGACAGTGATACATCCAAGTCCCTGGATTATTTACCGTCATATCTAAGGTTTTCATCGATGCTGGTAATAATTCCACCACATCAGTTCTATGACCATTGATCAAACCTGTATGACCATGCCAATGTGGTGTATGTAAATCCACTTCTGTGCCTAAAGCAATTAAATGCCAACGGACTTTTTCACCTTCAACCATAGTTAAACCAGGTAAGTTAGCAAACAGGTAACCATTAATCATATGCATCAAATTGCCTTCAACAAAATCTTCGTCTTCAGTGATGTCATCGCTGGCCGTTACGGTCAGGTAATTTTTGATATTATCGGCTAAAAACCAGCTTTCATTTTCATTCATTACGGTATAAAGATTGATAAACTCACGATCAACATTCTTAGGAGAGCCGTCTGCCTTGGCCATGCCTTGCGCGGTAATGACAATAGCGCCAATCAAGCCAGAATTAGAATCCCTGATGCTGTTAACGTGTGAGTGATAAACCCATACTACCGAGCTCGTATCTGCCGGCCCTGGACCTGCCGATTCGGGCACTTGCCAGTTATAAGTATAAGTTTTTCCTGGCATGACCCTATCATCTAAATTGTCTTTACCCGAGGTACCGTCGTTGGTAGGTGAGCCTTCATTGGCCTTGTCGTAAAACACGCCGTGGGGGTGAATGGTATACGGGCGCGTGCCGTTATTTTTAAACACTACTTTGATGGTATCACCCACTTCCGCACGAAATAATGGTCCCAATAAACCCAAATGCTGTTCACTGGCTGGTCGTGCTTTTAGTTGACTAAATGAAGCATCGGTATATTCACGGTAAAGCGCTTTTTTATACTTGCTACCAATCGTGTTTTTAGTCGCTTTAACAAAGACTTGCTGCTCTGCCTTTAACGGCATATCCATCATTAAATTATGATGCTTTTCTGCATATTGCCATTCGATTTCGTCGGCGGCGACATAATAAAGCCGCTCAACAGCAACGGATTGAAAAGAAAGTAAAATGGCTAATGTCATGGTCAAACGACAAAGAATAGATATGAGGGTATTCATCTGTTCACACTGCTAATTGATAAGAATTGCCTTATAATAGCAAATGCGAATGATTATCAATAGTAATTTATAAAGGGTTAACAAATAATTACCCAAGAAACATAGATGGCTGTATTAAGGTATAAACTACCTTTGTCTGTCTATACCTTAACAATTATATTTTTTAAATGCTGGAAATAGGGTTGGTCACTTAACCCTGTAATATAAATACGATGATCATTTTAACTATTTGCACTGCTAAATATCCATAGTTTCCGAAATTTCAAGTACGTCATCGACTTCGATACCAGGATAACGAACGGTACTCTCTAGATTTGTATGACCATGAAAAATTTGAACGGCTCTCAGGTTTTTAGTTTTTTTATAGATCAAGGTTGCTTTAGTACGTCTCATTGAATGAGTGCCGTATGATGTTAAATCCAAACCAATACTCGTGATTAAATATTTTTTCCATATGCAATATCCGATACTTTCAATTTAATGAAATTACATGCTCTAAATTTACAATCTAGTGGCAAATTAAACGTAGTTAGTTCAGGTAAATTATTTGCCAAGTCAAGCATTGTTCAAATTGACCATACTCCCTCAAGTTTGAGGGGAAGTTTTGACCAACAAGTTTTCTTTTATTCCAGCTAGGTTTTGGGGTGTAAGGAATATTGTTGTACATGATAGTCTCCTTTGGGTTAAGGGGACTATGAGTATGGTTATGAGCTAATGTTCTAACCCGTGCGTGAAGTGGAAGTGACTAATACTTAAATTCGGCTTCCGCAGTTGAGTTTAAAGCAGACATTACACATTGGATTTGCATAACCAATTTACTTTTACTTTAACTTTTACTTTTTTGAACTATGCTTAGTGCAGATGTTTCAAATACCAACATGTTTAAATAAAAATTCATAATTCAACACGGACTGTTTTCGATGGTAACGAGTATTTCTACAGCATTTTATGATTCATTATTTGGTATCCATTTAGGAAATACCTCAATTAATTCATTGGAAGTTGAAGCATTAAAAAATGTAAAGAAAAAATTAAGCGACCCTAAACAATTGAGAGAGTGTATTCCCTCTTTACCAACAATATTACTTGGCCTACTAGTTAACCCCAAAGAGCTAGGTGCTTCATTTAAAAATCTCGTAAATATAATAGAGAAAGCCCCGTCCTTAGCAATTAGAATATTAAAATAGCAAATGAAAATAAATATTCGAAGAAAGCAGCTTCTTAATAAGAAGCAAGCAAGTGGGCTGTTAAAATAACTAAAATAGATGAATCGATATGGAAATAATCCTTAGAAAAGGCAGACCAGATTAAAATAGTTTGATTGTATTAAAAATACAAAAAATTTATCAATAATGCCGACAGTCATGGATGGAGTAGCTAATGAATCAGGAACACAGAGCGGTTAATATCCATATGTGTGATGATGATATAGATGATCAATTTCTAACTCAGGAAATGATTACTGATGCACGCTTAAAAAATAACATTAATTTTACTTCCACTAGTAGAGAGTTATTGGAATTCTTAAATCATCAAGGTCAATATGCAGATTTAGCAATTGAATCAAAACCAGACTTGATCTTAATAAATTTAAATATGCTCATGACGACAGGACAAAAACTACTGGAAAAGCTTAATAAGAGTGATGAGTTCTGCTCTATACCTATCATCATTTTAACAATCTCAAAAGCTGAACAAGACCTTGCTATTGGCTATGGCCTTGGCGCTAGTACTTTTATTGTTAAACCGATTACATTTCATAACTTAATGGAAGCTGTAAAACCATTAAACAATTTTAGAATTGAATTGGTGTTGTAGCTAATATCCAAGCACGTACTTTATCTAATTATTCGCGGACTAAGGTCTGCACATTTTTAAGGGGAATTTATGAATGAAAGTTTAGCCACGATAAGAATACACATGTGTGATGATGATCCCGATGATCAATTGTTGGTGAGTGATGCTTTAGAAGAAGCTCAATTAAGTACCCCGATCGATTTCACTAACAATGGCAAAGAGTTATTGCAGTATCTAAACCGCGAAGGGGAATTTAGCCACTTAGTTGATCAACCGCTACCTGGATTAATTTTATTGGATTTAAATATGCCAGTGATGGACGGCAGGGAAGTGTTGAGTAAACTTAAGCAACATGAAAAATTCCGTTCAATACCCATCATTGTCTTAACCACTTCAAAAGCAGAAGCTGAGATTGTTAGGACTTATAACATGGGCGTTAATTCTTTCATTATGAAACCTGTCTCATTTGATAGCTTGGTAGAAATGATCAAGTCCGTCACTAATTATTGGTTTCATTTAGTCTCCTTGCCACAGAAATAACGGAGGTAACTAAAGATTGAAAATGGGAAAATATTCTAAGTTTAAAGTTCTGATTGTTGAAGATGATGAAGATGATTACATCTTACTAGAGGAATTGCTAATTGAAGCTGTTGGTGAGATTGGTACTATTACTTGGGCAGAGGATTATAAGTCTGCTCAAGCTAGTATAGCCAATGAGCATTTTGATTTTTATTTCTTGGACAATCGTCTAGGAGCTGAACTAGGTCTAAATTTAATCGTCGAAATAAAACAGCTCCGCCAATTATTATGTTATCAGGAGTAGATGATTATAAAACAGATCTCGAAGCAATGGAAAAAGGTGCTGATGATTACTTGATAAAAAGTGAATTAACGGCTCAACTACTTGAACGGACATTTCGATATTCTTTAAAGAGTAAATACCTTGAAGCTAAACTTGTAAAACTGGCTCATCATGATAGTTTGACCAGCTTGTATAATCGCAGCATTTTTAATGAATTACTCATTAAAACAATTCAACAATCTCAACGTACTGGACAAAAAATTGCTTTAGTTACCTTAGATTTAGATAACTTTAAATTTGTTAATGACAATTATGGGCACCCAGCTGGCGATCAGCTACTGATCAAAATTTCACAACGATTAAAACACTCGACCCGAAGTTCAGATTTTGTCGCAAGGTTAGGTGGCGATGAATTTTCATTATTGTTAAAAGATGTCAAAAATGACTCTGACTTTGTTAAGTCGGTGGAAAATATTATGGATATTTTTCAAGAACCTTTTCAAATTGACAATAAATCAGTTTCAGTAACAACCAGTGCTGGGATAGCTGTTTTCCCCACTGATGCTCAAACAGCGAGTGAGTTAATTGACAATAGTGATCGCGCTATGTACCAAGCCAAAGCACTCGGTCGAAATAATTATAGTTTTTACAATCAAAAGTTACATCAAGAAGCGATAGTTAAACATCAATTAGAATTAGAGCTAAATGCTGCAATCGATAACAACAAATTACTTCTTCATTATCAACCAATAATTGATTTGAAAACTGGGAATATCACTTCCTATGAAGCGTTATTGAGATGGCCAGACAATAAAAATGGTTTCCGTAATACTGAAGAATTCATTGAGGTTGCAGAAGAGAGCAGCTTAATATTAAAAATAGGTGATTGGGTTTTTAAACAAGCTTGTTTACAGCTGAATATTTGGTCTGAACAGGGAATTACCGACCGACATATTTCGATTAATGCTTCAGCAAATCAATTTAATTCGGATGACTTTACCGAACTTGTTAAGAAATACGTTAACGAAACGCCTGATTTTGCGCAGAAATTAACCATTGAAATAACAGAACGTAAACCATTAGAGATAACATCTAATATACAGATTCGGTTAAAGGTATTATCTGACTTAGGAATTAAATTTTCAGTTGATGATTTTGGTATTGGTCATTCTTCGATTTCTTACTTACGCGCATTTCCAATGGATTCAATAAAAATAGATAAGTCTATAATACAGAATATATTAAAATTTAATGAAGACTTGGCGCTTTGTACAGCCATTATCGCTTTGGGTCAGGCGTTAAGTTTAGACGTTATTGCCGAAGGAGTAGAGACAGAAGAAATAGCTAATTTACTTAATTCTTTAGACTGTCCATATGCTCAAGGCTATTTGTATTCGAAACCTATGCCTTTATAATATTGCTATTTTCTTTAATAGACTTTGATTGTCTGCTCCTTGGCACAAAACGGCCTGTCTTAAGGCCGCTTCTCACAGACTTGGTTATCGATTTTGACAAAGTTCTCACATGGATGTAAGTACTCAGGTTATGTTTGGACTATATAACCTGTACCTCTAAATCTTTTCAATATTATTGAGTAAAAGAGAATTATTGGAATTGCTATTAACTATTTACAGCGCCTTAATCCCAAAAATAATAATATCAGTAATCCGTATGTTGCACTGTCTGCGAAGAACTTTTAGACGCTGGTTCACTTTTTTTGCTTACCGTTAAATTGAAATTTCCCTGCGCCATAAGATTTCCAGTATCGGTTGCAATAATTTTAATACTATAGCTACCAGTGGTTGCTGTTGAACCTGTAATAACTCCCGGTGCAGAAATATCTAAATCGCTCGGCAGATTTTCAACTGAGAATGTTTAGAATTGGCGCAACATGCTGATGCTTTAGGCTACTTACGGTATTGGGTGGCAGAACATCATAATATGGTGGGTATAGCCAGTGCAGCAACGTCTGTCGTTATTGGTTATTTAGCCGCAGGCACTAAAAACATTAGAGTTGGCGCTGGCGGTATAATGCTGCCGAACCATTCGCCTTTAGTCATTGCTGAACAGTTTGGTATGTTAGAGTCTTTATATCCTAATAGAATTGATCTCGGTTTAGGCCGAGCGCCCGGCACCGATCAATTAACATGGCGAGCTTTGCGTAGCGACCCAGGGCTTCCGACCAATTTCCACAAGGTGTACAAGAGCTACAAGGATATTTTGGTCCGGTAAAAACAGGGCTGGCCGTTCAAGCAGTGCCAGGCGCGAACTTGAATGTACCGCTTTGGATGTTAGGCTCTAGCTTATTTGGTGCACAATTGGCGGCTGAACTTGGTTTGCCTTACGCCTTTGCTTCACACTTTGCACCCGCAGCACTCGATCA
>JABSOZ010000042.1 GCA_013215295.1 Colwellia sp. | reverse complement strand
TTAACCCAGTTTTTAAGGTCAAGACCAATACCACCAGTTACATCAACAGTAGTCAGGAAGATAGGAGCGATGCCGTTAGTACCTGCAACAACAGGGGCAATATTAATAAAAGGTACGTATGGACTTGCTTTTTTACCCGCCAACAGTGCAACGTTATTCACACCAGACATACGAGAAGAACCAACACCCATAGTGCCTTTTTCTGCGATAAGCATTACTTTCGCTTTAGGATGCTTAACTTGTAATGCTTGTATTTCTGCTTGCGCTTCAGGAGTGATCAAACACTTGCCGTGCAATTCACGGTCAGCACGAGAGTGAGCTTGATGTCCAGGAGAAAGTAAGTCAGTTGAAATATCACCTTCACCGGCAATATAAGTCACTACATCAATTTTATCTGCAATATCAGGTAGTTTAGTGAAGAATTCTGCGTTGGCGTAACTTTCTAAAATATCTTTAGCAATCGCACTGCCCGCTTTAAAAGCCGCTTCAAGGCGACCAGTATCAGCTTCGTATAGAAATACTTGCGTTTTTAATACGGTTGAGGCTTGAACTGCTAACGCAGCGTCGTCACCTAAGGCAAGGTCAAGTAACACTTCAATAGAAGAACCACCTTTCATATGAGATAACAATTCAAATGCAAAAGTAGGTGTTATTTCTGCTACTACTGATTCAGCTAAAATGATTTCTTTTAGAAAAACAGCTTTTACACCTGCCGCACTTGTTGTGCCCGGTAAAGTGTTATAAATAAAGAAGTTAAGGGAGTCTTTACGATACTCACTTCCTGAATCTTTAATTTGCGCAATAATTTCTGATAACAAATCGGCAGCATCAATTGGCAAAGGAGCCAATCCTAAATCGTTTTTACGACTTTCAATTTCTTTGATGTACTCTAAATATAGACTCATTCGATACTCTCTCTGACTTGATATGCTAATAGGATTTTAATTAGCAGTGTAAAATTTTGTGTGTATTCTACCTGATTTTTCATCTACTACTAATCACTTGATTAAATAAGCACTATTCACGTGATGTATAGGCAGTAGAAGTCATAGTTATACTAGTTGCATTTAATTCGTTACTAATTGATATTATTATAAAAAGAATGATTTAATAAAATCAATTAATACTAAAGTCTAGGTTTTTACATCCTAATAATCATCAATAGTTAATACTTTAGACATAACCTATAGGTGCTTTTTAACATTCACGCAAGCATCAACAAAGATGTCCCATGGAATTTTAATCTCAAAACTATAATAACGTTGTCCTAATCTTCATGAAAACTTGTCAAATTCAATTCAGCAGGAGTATTAAGTTTCTCAGAGAATATAAGGTAAATAGCGTGCTTCAATAATCTATAACCACAGGACAGAGCGCGCAGCTGAATGTATTGTACCAAGCCATTTAGTTGAAGGTTATGGTATGCGTTAAGATATTTGTTGAAATAATTTATTTTCCTAACTTTTTAAGCACCTTTTGCATATGATTTTTAAAGGCTTCTTCATCTTTCGATAAACCACATTTAAAACCTGAAGTGGTTTTACCCTGAAGCCCAATAGCCGATAAATCTTCAGTTAACGTACAAACACCATTATCATTTTTTGTGATGCTAAAGCCATTGCCCACCTGACTAGCTGTTGAAGCAATTGTCTTTTTCTCAGTATTTTCTACAAAAGAGTGTGGTACATAGTTTGGTGTACCAAGCATTACAGAACCTGTATTAGGTTTATAATAGTTGTACATTTCTTGGTCGATGATTTGTTTATTTATTTTATCTTTAAGGCGAGACAAACTTCGCAAACCAGTGAAGCTTTTTATCGGATTTTCCTGTGTATATTTTAACGGTGGAACTGTTGTTTTTGTTAAAATAGTTGTTTGTTCACTTTGTACCTTAAGTACATTTTGTGGCTCGTTTGGGGTGGTTTCTTTATCAGCTAATTTAACCTCTTTTATCGGAGGGATTTTTTCTTTGTGTTCTGTCTTTTTCTTATCTTTTACGACCGCTATTTCTATTTTTTCTATTATCTCTTTTTTATCTTTAATCGGTTTGTAATAAATGAAACTCTTAATTGGTTCCATTTTAGGTTTTTCAGTCAAATTATTGATGGGTTTATCTGTCGTGTTTAATAATAATAAAACAACAAATAAATGAAGAATGATTGAAATAGAAAATGCAAATTTAAAACCTTTTATTGTAAAACTCCTTCGAAATACCTTCCTTTGCTAAATAGACCGTGAATCGAAAAGTAAGTTCATCTTCCTGATATAAATATTATTTGATTAGCATGATATTTGATATTATCATCACCGAACCTGTTGAATTAGCTTATCTTTCCATCATATTAAAACATGGTATGCTTCTGCTCAGGCACAATCCGTTGTTACCTGTTAGATATAACTACCAGCTTGCAATAGCGTCACTTTTGTACATTCGCCAAACAAATCCAATGCCAAAGCTATAGGTGGTATCTTTTTCATAGAGTGGACTATCTTGGTTCGCTGAACCTTGATGAAGCTGCGTTGAACCAGTTACAAATCCCCTAATATTCTTATGTATAGGAAATGAAAATCCCATCGAAAGGGCCGCGCCCAAATAGCCAGCTTTTGCATCATATTGAGCACGTCCACTGTTGGCAAACATGGAGTCGACTTGATAAAAATAATCTTGTAACTTTTCTGAAGCGTAGCTCATACTGAATGCAATTCGTAATCCCGTATCTTTAAAAATAACACCGCGTTGTTGGTATGAAAGTGTTGGTTCGAAAACAAAACCACGTTCATCTATTCTATTAAAATCAGTTGAATAAACCGCTCTTGCTTGTAATCGAGCCTTTAACCTGCCATCTCCGCCATGCTTAAATTTATACTCTTTAACTTGATAAATTAATTGAGGGCCTACTTCAAAGAGAAAGTCTAATTCAGGCATGCCAGCCCGCGAAGTATTGTCTTCACTGTCGGCAGAAAAGGCACCACCAAAAGATAGATCTAATTCAAAATCGCTGGTTTCAATAACCACAGCACGCATACCGTTTTCTCCACCAACACGAAATACGTCGCCCCTATAAACAATATATGGAGCAGCTAAAGCGATGAAGTTTCGTTCGTTGGAGGCAGGATAATTAGCCACTTCAACAGCGCCACCACCAACACCAAACTCCCATAATGGCTGACTTTCATTAATATTTTCAAAGCCTGTGAGTTCACGAACAGGTGATTCACCCTTATCGTTAGCAATGGCAGGAAATACAAATATAACTGACGCAAAAATGATTAAGGGCAAAAATTTAATGAAAGACATTCAACAACCTTGATGAGGAGAGACAAATTTTCTGCTAATCATAATGCATTAAGTGCAGGCTTCAAAACTTATTTATTTGCTTTTAAAACCTTATTAATGTGCGAGATTTGAGAAGATCGTTATTTTTGTGGATTAGGAAAATCTAAAATAGAGTCAGATTTAAATCGTCTCCTACATTGTGCTGAAGAATCTTTAAAAAGTACCCGTTTAAATGAGTTATCTAAAGCTAACCATTTATCAATCAGCTCTTGTTTAGCGAAAGCTTCTACAAAAGCTTCTTCTAATAGTTGTTTTCTTACTTTGAAAATATCTTCATTAATTAAAACGTGCATATGTGCTGCGGGCGGGGCCTTTCCTACATATAAATTTTCTCCGCCCAGTACTTTTTGCATAAAATCAACTTGCTGATTTTCAATAAGTTGCTGCGGGATATGTTCAAAATATAGCTTTAACCACGGATGTTTATAAACTTTATCGTAAAATATTTTATTTATATGTATCAGGCTACTTCTACCGCCCATTTTTTCGAATGCCACTAATTTGGACATATTTACCTTATATTTATTTTTGCCAAGCTACTTATTTAAACTCTAGCCGTTGTTATACATTTAGATATTAATTTTAACCATGTATTTCTATCGTTTAATAATCATAACTAGTTACAAATGAATTTTTAATAACCATCAAAAGCTATTTGTATATTACAGGTCTATGCGGATAAAATAGACATAATTATAATTATAAATACAACGGACAGTTATGCGCCTTAATACACTATCAACTTCATTACTATTGCCACTAATTTTTGTTACCGCGTTAACTGCTTGTAATGAAGGTAAAGTCGAAGAGAAAGAAAAGAAAGTTTATAAAGTGCCTGTAGAAACAACGCTCGTTGAAAATCGAACTATAACCAATACCTATAGAACTACTGCGGTGCTTGAGGCAAGGTCTGAAAGTAAAGTCACCAATAAAGTCGAAGGCATGATTGATAAAATTCGTGTGGAAGAAGGAATGTCGGTAACCAAAGGGCAAGTATTAGCTGAAATTGATTCTGAAAATTATTTATTAGAACTCGAACGTACCACCATAGATGTTGATTCGGCCGTTGCAGAATATAATCGCAGTAAACCCATCGATGGCAAACAGTTAATCCCGGCTAAAGATCTCGAGAAACTTGAATTTTTAGTTAAAACCAGAAGAAACCAACAAAAAGTTGCCAAGATAAAAGTGCGAGACTCTAAAGTTAGAGCGCCAATCTCTGGTGTTATTGCCTCAAGAATGGTTAAAGAGGGTAATATGACCGCAAACGTGGGCAGTGAAATGTTTACCATTGTTGCGTTGGATACTTTACAAGGTGTTGTTTATTTGCCTGAATCTGAAATGAATAATGTTCATATTAATCAACAAGCTTATTTGAATTTCCCCGCTAACGCAAAATCAGTCCCAGCAAGGGTAGGTTTGATTTCACCGATTATTGATACGGAGTCAGGTACCTTTAAGGTCACGTTGAAAGTGAATAATGATGATCATGCTCTGAAGCCAGGCATGTTCGCAAAAGTGTCATTAATCCTTGATGTGCATGACAATGCGCAAATAGTGCCTCAAAATGCTTTGCTTGTTACTGATACAGAAACAAGCTTATTTGTTATTCAAAATCATAAGGCAAAGAAAATTACTGTAGTGACGGGTTTTGAGCAAAATGGATTTGTTGAAATATTAACGCCATTAAATGCAGATGAACCGATAGTCATTGTAGGTCAGCAAGGTTTGAAAATTGATAGCCCAGTGAAAATAATAGGCGAAGAAGAACCTGAAGAACAAAGTGTAAAACAAAATATTGATAATAAATCCGTCAATGTAGCGGCCGAAAGTTAAGCAACACAAAACTAATGAGTATTGTTTTGCTTTTATCTAATCGTTATATCTAAAGGAATTATTGTTTATGAGTATTGTTAGTACGGTGGTTAAACGCCCAGTAACGGTCGCGATGTTTACACTCGCCGTTATGTTATTTGGAATGGTAGGTTTTTCACGTCTTTCTGTTTCTTTGTTGCCAGACCTTTCTTATCCTACATTAACAGTGAGAACCGAAAACCCTGGCGCGGCTCCCGCTGAAATTGAACAATTAATCAGTAAGCCTATTGAAGAATCAGTAGGGGTTGTTAAAGGTATTAGAAGAGTTCACTCGATCTCAAAAGCCGGTAAGTCTGATGTGATTATTGAATTTGAGTGGGGCGTTGCAATGAATTTTGCTACGCAAAATGTTCGTGAAAAGCTCGACATTATTTCGTTACCTAAAGATGTTAATAAACCTGTTATTCTTCGTTTTAATCCAGCACTTGACCCTATTATCCGTTTAGGTTTGTCAACTGAAAATACTCATCCTCGTGCATTGAAAAAGATACGTACCTTTGCCGAACAAGAAATAAAACGACAGCTTGAAACTATTTCCGGTGTTGCTGCCGTTCAGCTCGGTGGTGGTTTGCAGCAAGAAATACAAGTTATTTTTGATCAAGAAAAAGCAGCACGCCGAGGAATAACCGCACAAAGTATTGTTTCGCGTATTCAAAGTGAAAATATTAATATGTCTGCGGGTCGTGTCTATGATGGTCAACAAGAGTATTTAGTGCGAACGGTTAATCAATTTGTTTCATTAGAACAACTGGGCAATATGATTATCAAACAAGCTGATGGAAAAACTATCTATCTTAAAGATATTGCGAAAGTTATTGATGGAGAGAAAGAACGTACAGATATTACGCGTATTAATAACAATGAAGCGATTGAACTTGCGATCTATAAAGAAGGTGATGCGAATACGGTCACCGTTGCAAAAGCTGTTAACGATAAATTAGCAGAGCTTGCAGAAACCTTACCTGAAGAACTTACTTTTACCGTTATTTATGACCAATCTGAGTTTATCGTTAATGCGGTAGATGAAGTGAAAAGTGCCGCTTTGTTAGGTGGGCTGCTTGCTATGCTCATTCTGTATTTATTCTTAGGTAACTTTTTCAACACCATCATTATTTCATTAGCGATACCTATTTCAATTATCGCCACGTTTAATTTAATGTTCGCTAATAATATCAGCCTTAATATCATGTCTCTGGGTGGCATTGCTTTAGCGGTGGGTTTATTGGTTGATAACGCGATTGTTGTTCTCGAAAATATCGCACGATATCGTGAAAAAGGTGCCAGTATTATTGAAGCTGCAATCAAAGGCACTGATGAAGTATCTGGTGCCGTCATTGCCTCTACATTGACCACTTTAGCGGTATTTTTCCCTTTAGCTTTTGTTACTGGTTTTGCCGGACAATTATTCAGTGATCAAGCGATGACTGTTACTTTTGCTTTGCTTGCTTCATTGATCGTAGCGTTAACGTTAATTCCAATGTTGGCATCACGTCAATTTAGTCAGGATAAAGTATCGGCTGAAAATGAGAGTAACGATGAAAAAATAGAAAATGAAACACCTAATGTACCGCTTACAACAAGAAAGAAAATCGTAAAAATAATCGTTAACATTTCGGCATTTCCATTTTTATTAGTGTTTAATTATTTACCATTAATATTAACTAAAGCGTTGTTATTGATTACAAATTTACTTACAAAAGTCTTCAGTTTTATTTTTAAACCTGCGCATAGAGTGTTTAGCTTCTATTTTGAAAAAATAGCATCGGCTTATAGTCGATTATTGAAATTATCCCTCGAAAACAGGGCGGTTTTAGTCGGCCTTAGTATCGCCTTTGCTTTTGCCGTCATGAGTTTGTTCCCTAAAATTGCTGTTGAATTAGTGCCTGAAGTAGCAAAGTCAGAATTTACTATTGAGTTAACCTTGCCGCAAGGAACACCTATTTATGTTACCGACAAACGGCTAAAAGACCTCGCGGCAACAATTGCAAAAGATGAACGTGTAAAACACAGTTATTCATTAGCGGGAAGTGGCAGCTTAATGATGAGTTCAGCCAGTAAAGGTGGTGAAAACTGGGGACAACTTTTAGTTGCGCTTAAAAGTAGTAATGATATTGAAGCGGTGAAGTCAGTTGTACGCGCTAAAGTTGCACAGATGGCCGATGTAAGTGCAGAAATAGTACAAACAGAAATGTTCACTACTGAACGTCCATTACAAATTATTTTGTCAGGATACGATCTGGTTGCTCTAAAAAAATACAGTGACCTGTTAATGGAAAGAATGTCGATGGACAACCAGTATATCGATCTAAATAATAGTTTGCGTGCCGGACAGCCTGAATTGAAAATCAGTTTTGATAACGAACGTTTGGCAAGCTTAGAACTAAGGGCTTCTGACATTGCGGAGCAGTTAGTGACTAAAATTGCGGGTTCGGTAGCAAGTAAATATAACTTACAAGACAGACAAGTTGATATTTTAGTGAGAGCAGATGAAAGCGCTAGAAATTCTGCACAAGCGATCCGTCAGCTAACCATTAACTCACAACAAGAGAAATCATTACCTTTGGAGGCTGTTGCCAATATTACTGAGAGTATTGGGCCTAATGAAATTAATCGTATTGATCAAAGTCGTGTTGCCATTATTTCGGCATCTTTAGCTTATGGCGATTTATCTGAGGCGGCAGCTAAAGCTGAAAACTTAATAAAGGAACTCTATTTGCCTTTCAATCTTAAAGCAAAAGTTGCTGGCCAAAATGAAGAGATGGAAAGCTCTTTTTCTTCATTAATGATGGCATTAGCTTTAGCGGTGTTTTTAGTTTATTTAGTCATGGCTTCACAATTTGAGTCGTTATTAAATCCGTTCATTATTTTATTTTCTATTCCGCTTGCCGTTTTAGGTTCGGTTTTAGGTTTGTACGTTACGGGTACTAATATCAGTGTCATCGTGCTGATAGGGATAATAATGTTAACCGGAATCGTAGTGAATAATGCAATTGTATTGGTTGATAGAATTAATCAGCTACGCCATAAAGGTGTTGATAAACTAACGGCTATTATGGAAGCAAGTCGTTCACGTTTTCGTCCAATTATCATGACGACATTAACCACTATTTTAGGCTTAGCTCCGTTAGCTTTTAGTAGCGGTGAAGGGGCTGAATTAAGAGCGCCACTTGCTATTACAGTGATGAGCGGTTTATTGGTTGCAACTATGCTGACGTTATTGTTAATTCCAGTGTTATATAGCTTGTTCGACAGAAAAAAATATGTCGTTGAAAGTGATGACTCAGAAATTAATGACGCTGACAATCCTTTAATAGATAGTGAATTGTCTAAAAATATAGCTGAGGCATAATATGACTATCCCAACGGCTAATAAAAAAGGAATTAAGCAAAGTATTTTTGATTTACCCGCTACCGTTTGGCTAACCGCTTTAGCGATAAAAAGGCCGGTTACTACTGCAATGTTGATGTTGTCACTTTTCGTCACAGGCCTTATAGCCAGTAAGTTATTACCGCAAGAGAGTTGGCCTGCACTGAACATTCCGATTGCTTTCATTAATGTGCCATACAGTGGTGCAACACCTGAAGAAGTCGAACGTTTAATTACCCGACCAATAGAAGAAGCTGTTTCTACTTTAGGTGGTATCACAGAAATGCGATCTAGAAGTCGTGCAGACAGTGCTTCAATTCAGGTCATGATGGATCTGGGTGTTGATCTCGACAATAAAATTCTTGAAGTTCGAGAAAAAGTTGACATGGTACGCCACCTTTTACCCGATGATGTACAGAGAGTCTGGGTGGAAAAATTTTCTACTCAAGATATACCCGTGTTAAGCATAGTGTTATCGGGTGATAAAAATCTTTCAACCGCTTACGACTTTATAAATAAAAAACTTAAAAATCCACTCGAACGTCTTCAAGGTGTCGGCAAAGTTGAAATGCGTGGCGTTGTTCAGCCCAATATTGAAATTCACTTAGACAGTATTAAATTAGCTATGAATCGTGTTGATCAAGCTAAGTTATTGCAAGATTTACGGGACAGTAATTTTCTCGTCAAATCTGGCTCAATTCTTAACGGTGGCAGAAAGTTTAGAGTGACACCTGACGGCGAATATCACAGTTTAGCTGACATCAAAAACTTTCAAGTAAAAATGGGTGTTAGGTTAAGTGAAGTCGCTAAGGTTAGCTTAGTTTCTCCGCCAAAAAACAGTGAAATAAGAACAGACCGTAAGAAGTCAGTGGGTTTAGAAGTCTTTAAAGAGTCTGATTCCAATGTTGTCGATGTAACCAACAATATAGCGATACTCATTGAAGCGCTTCGCCAAGAGGATGACTTTAAAGGTATCGAGATTGCCATAAAAGATAATAGTGGTGAAGAAATTCAAGAATCATTAGGTAACTTATTAAAAGCGGGCGCCCTTGGTATTGTTTTATCTTTTATCGTTTTATTTATATTTTTGCGTAATAGCCATATAACGTTTGTTGTTGTTGCCTCAGTGCCTATTTCGTTAAGTTTTGCTTTAGCGGGTATGTACTTTATGGGCTACACCTTAAATATGCTAACCCTAGCAGGACTATTTATTGCTGTAGGATTGCTTATTGATAACTCAGTGGTTATTTGTGAAAGTATTCTTCAGCAACAAGACAAGGCATTAACGTCAATAGAAAAAATCCTTAAGGGTGTAGATAATGTCAGTATTGCGATTATCAGTGGTACTTTAACTACTACGATTGTTTTTATGCCGCTGCTTATGGGGGAAAAAAACTTTATTACCATATTAGTTGAACAAATAGCCGTTGCTATTTGCCTGCCTTTACTCGCGTCGTTAATTATTTCAAAAACAGCTATCCCACTCTTGCTCAGTCGTGTAGACAAAGACGCGTTATCTTCAGTTGTTACACAAGGAAAATTAGACCGGTGGTATCGTCCGAATTTAACCAGAATACTCACTCACCCTAAAATAACAGGTGTTTGTATTTTATTACTTTGCATTAGCGGCGTAGTTACCAAGCAAATGGTGAATGTTAATGGTGAAAAAGGGAAAACAGAGAAAGAAATAAATATTGTTTACCATATTCAAGGGCAACAAAAGTTGGCTGATGTCAGTAAATTAGTGGATGAAATGGAGCAATATTTATATGACAACCAAGAGGCCTTTGAATTTAAACAAGTGAATAGTCGAATTTGGTCAAGTTTTTCTATGTCTCGTATTAAGCTGAATGACGGTTATTCAAAAACGATCGACGATTTAAAAGCTGAAATAAAAAAAGGCTTTCCCGATAGCGCAATTGCTCGGCCTTCATTTGATTGGTCAGAACAAAAGGAAAAATTGGTAAAAGTTACCTTAAACGGCAGTTCAACCAAACGTTTAATGGAAATGAGTGAATCGATTATCAGCCAGTTAAGTAATGTGGAAGGTTTTGCAGAAGTTGGTATTGGTAGCGAAGATAAAAGTATGGAATTAGTGCTGCGTATTGATCGCGAGAAAGTGTCGCGTTTAGGTTTAAACACACAAGATATCGCTAGCCGTATTTCTACCGCACTTCGTGGCACTAATCTGAGATCATTTCGCGATGCTAAATTAGGTGAAGTTGATATACGCTTGGTATATCACGCTGAGCAAGCGGTCCCCCTTGAACTCATCAAAGAGTTACCTATTTATGAGAGTAAAGGTAGAGTTATCACTTTACAGCAACTAGTTGTTTTTGATACGCAACCAATCATGCATCAAATTACGCGTTTACAACGAAGGACAACGTTAGAGATTTCTATTAATTTAGCTGATTTGAGTCGTGTTGAAGCGTCAGAGAAAATTCAAGAAGTTATGGATAATATTGTTTTTCCTTCGGGTTATGATTGGAACTTAGGGCGACAGTTTACGCAAGATGAAAAAGCAGCGAAAGATATGATGATGAATATGTTGCTTGCCTTAGCACTTATATTTATCGTCATGGCAGCTCTTTTTGAATCGTTATTAATGCCAATTGCTATATTGTCTTCTATCGGTTTAGCCTTTATTGGCGTGTATTGGACCTTTGCTATTTTAGGCATGGGTTTAGGGGAAACTGGCTTGATCGGCATGTTGATTTTAATGGGCATAGTAGTGAATAACGGTATTGTGCTCATAGATCAAATTAATAAATTGAAGGTTGATGCTGAAAATATAGTTACGCCAATTATAGAAGCTTGTGTAAGCCGCATTAGGCCTATATTTATGACAGTAGCGACAACGATTATTGGTATGGTGCCTCTAGCGCTAGCATCAAGTGACAGTGCCGCTTATCCAATGGCCGTAGCAATTATTGGTGGTTTATTATTCTCAACGTTTACCAGTTTGTTTTTGGTACCTTTCTGCTATCTTATGCTCGTTAAACTAGGAGAGCGTTCAAGCAAACGTTTTGCTAAAGCCAAGGCATTTGCCGATAAAAAAATACCAGTTTAGATTTATAGCCAATAGCGTTTTGGCCGATAATGTTATTAAAGGGGAGGAATTGAAAATGTTAACTCCCCCTTATTCAATAAACCTTCTATAATGAAGGTATCAAAAACTTTCCGAGTTATCCTATGGAATATGAATTCATCAATGATCCCACCACTCGCTATGCCAAAGCAAAATTCTCATTCGAACATGAAGTTTTTGGTCCCTGGTTAGAAGTTGAAGTGGGTAATAGTCCTGAAAAATTAACCGCGCTATTAAGTGCAATTGATAAAGCTGACCATTTAAGTGCTCAAGAGCAAGAAATTGTGGGTAGCGAATATACGGTTAGAATTATTGAAAAAGATGTTTCTATTGCCGCTAACGCAAGCCTTAATGGCTTTGAAGAGTTACCTGAAGCGCTCAGCGCTGATGATATTGAGTTCGACGATCAAGAATCAGCGAGTTGCGGCTTAGAAGACTTTAGAGCGCTGTTATTGTCTTGGGCGAGATTCACTACTCATTAAGGCGTTAGTTTTAGTGGGTAAAGGCATAATTACATCGGTTATGCCACCCAATTACATTAGAGCTGCCGGTTATTAACATTTACTACTGCCACTATATAACATTGACTTTGACCACCTAATATCATTTAGGTTAACCATCCACTTTCAGAAAAAAATCCTAATACTTTAGGAAAACAATCGTTAAGATTAATTCTTATAATGGCAACTGTTCCGACAATGATCTTGCCCCATAAAAATGGACACTAATTAAGAATATTACCTTCAGCTTCAAAGTCCGAAGGGCTTTTATA
>JABSOZ010000041.1 GCA_013215295.1 Colwellia sp. | reverse complement strand
TTTTGAGATTGATTGATCATAAGTATTCGGTGCTTATTCGAAAAAGTGATCAAAACGTTTTCACACAGTCTGGGCTAGCTGAAGAAGTCTCTAATGATCACTAGCTAATGTTAACAAAGATACGAATATAGTCCTTTCAGTCTGAATAAACCTATAATTAGGGTGTTCAGATCATGTGCCTATTTCATACGAACATTGATACGATATCATTTCGATGGTTACCGCTTTACTTGATAGCAGTCATTACAGTTTGGATTTAGAAAGCTGATTTTCAGATTTTCAATCGGCAGATCATTTTGTGCCATTATGGAAAATCAAACAGTGATGTAATGAATAATGTTGATGATTTGGAGGTATGACCCTTTCGCTCCAATGTCATAAGAATAATGTTTTATTTTTAAGATTCGATAGATGTATTTTTTCTTTCAAAGTCAATAATCACACGTTTTCGACTTTCTCCCCAACGGTATCCTCCGATAGCACCATCCCCACGTATTACACGATGACAAGGAATGACAAGTGCTACATTGTTGCCAGCACAAGCATTTGCAACTGCTCTGAAAGCTTTTGGTGCTCCAATAGCTTGAGCTATTTCACCGTATGACATGACTTTTCCATACGGTATACTTCGGAGAAAATCCCACACCTTTTTTTGAAATGCGGTTCCTCTTACATCTAACGGTATATCTAAATCAATTGATGTTCCATCTATATATAAGTTGAGTAAGTTTAACCATTGAACCAATTGCTCTTCATTTTTTGAGGTCATCAACTCTAATTCTGCTCGTGGATATTCTGACACTAGTTGAGCTAATAACTGATGCTCGAATTCTCCAAATTGCAAAAATGACAGCCCTTTATTTGTAGCGGCAATTAACACAAGACCTAAGTTAGTGTGACCAACAGCATATGATATTTGCACACCATCACCACCTTCACGGTATTTTTTTGGCGTCATGCCTAAGTGACTATTCATTCGACCATAAATAACTGAAGTAGACTCAATACCCGATTCAAAGATAGCATCTGTAACACTACCGGAAGTTCTCAAATTTACCTTAAATGTATTCAACTGAATTTGGTCGATGTAACTCTTTGGAGTGACATCAAGGTATTTTTTAAATAACCTATGTAATTGAAATTGTGTCAGCCCAACAGAACTTGCTAATTTAAGTGCTGTTAATGGCCCTTCGGTATGCTCTTCAATTTTACGGCAAACATGTAACAGTTTTATTAATCCGGTGTCCTGACTTGCATTACGTTCAGGTTTGCATTGTTTGCAGGCTTGATACCCACTTTGTATAGCTGATAAGACGTTATCGAAATATATAACATCTTTTCTTAGTGGTTCTTTAGTAGTACATGACGGGCTACAAAATATCCTTGTTGTTTTAACACCATAATAAAATTGATAGTCGAACGCTGAATCTTGTTCAACTATCGCTTTCCAGTGAACGTCATTGGGCATATTGATTTCCGATAATTGCGTTGAGGATTAACATTATATGTTTGAACGTTATTCCAATTCTATCTGAAAATTGCGCCTAACTATTATTAGTATGCAATTATTCGAAGTGGTTGATAGTTATATTCTATCAAGTCTTAAAGCATAACATCCATACGCCGTAAACCTAGCTATGATAAATTTCACCTTGATATGTTCAAAAAACTCACTAATAGTTAACTCCGCATTTATAGGAGAGACTACGCGTGCGTCATAGATAGCTTCTTCATTATCGTATGCCCTTAGGACTAAGTTATCACCAAAGTAATCATTTTCAGAATTACCTACAGAAGAGAATTTCTCGTAATTAACGGATTCATCAGATTGATTTGCAAGTACAAAAACAGCTCCGTATTCTTTGAAAGGCCCAGGCTTAGAAAAAGGGCAGTAACTTGCAAGAATTAGCTCTTCACCTGCAACAGCTCTCCTCAATACATCTCGGCAAGGCTCTCCACCATTGGCAATTATATGTACTATAGGTTGAGTTTGATCATCAATGCCGGACTCTCTTACTTTTATTAGGAAATCGTTACGTATAGGGGTTATTTGGTATTTCATAAAGTGTCCTTAAATAAGATAATTAATGATTGAATCTATGGGTGAATTTTAGAAATAGACTTTTCTCTTCCTCCTTTATAGCTGTTACATATAAAGGATTTTCATATTCATCTTGAAATGTGCCATACCCTATAAACAATGAATTTCCAGGTGTGGATTCCCATTTTAATAATACATCGCCAACGATTATATTTTGATCTTTCATACTACTGAATGTGGCATTAGCATTAACTTTTTGCCCTTCAATAATTAACCTAAGTGACCAATCTTGATTGAATTGATAAGTTGTTTTAAACCTTAGTTGCCTACTCGAAAATATCTTCTCATCTGTCGTGGTATCAAGTCTGTTTTGTAAGAATTGGATTTTGAATTTTAATTTTGGTGTAGCTTTAAATGACATTGATAAAACGGTTTGTTGTAATTTTGCCAACTCAGGAGGCGACACTTTGGCAGGCTGATAATTTACCGCATCACCTTGCTTATGGCTAATGTCAAGCCCAATTAAAGGAAACCATAAGCTCTCAACACCAATGAAAAAAGTGTTTTGATCAAATGTAGTTAATTGGGAAAGTGTTGCATAATCATTTTTGCCTAAACGTTCACTTTTATGTATAGCTTTAAATCTTATGAATGTTTGTCTTGGCAATTCTGTATTGACTACCGCCGATTGAATTTGATCTAGGTAATTGCCTTTTGTATCCCAAACATTTTGAAGCTCGAATTCAGTTGTATAAGATATAAAAAGAGGGTTATCTGCTAGGAAGCGATAATTATATTGTTGGGTGAGTTCAGTTATTCCCTTACGCGGAATATAACTAATAGGGCTATCGAATTCTTCAGAAATTCTTTGTGCTTTTGCGTTATAGCGCCAAAATTCACCTCCACCGTCAAAGGTTAAATATAGTGCACTGGCTTCATTTGATATTGTGTTTGTAGAGTTGTCAGAATAGGCAAGCTGCGAGTCCATATTCCAATTTTCGTTGAATCTATAGCGCGTTTGAAACGCAATGTTTGTTGACTCGACTTCCCCCTTAGAATAACCTGATATAAATAGGCCTAAATAAGAATCGTTGCCTATAGACTTTCTTATGTTGGATACAGCAATTTTTGCGTCTTTGCTTTTTGTATTATTTAACTTTGCACTCTCATCATCGATTATCATCCCACCAAATGACCAACCTCCAAGTTGCGCTGTTGTTCTTAAACCAGCGCTAGGATCAATTATTTTTCTAGTAAAAAGTAAATTTAGCGGTGTGCTAAAGTAGTCAGCATTCTCAATAAAAAATGGTCTTTTTTCAGGAAAGAAAACCTCAAACCTTTCATTAGACACAATTTGTGGTTCGTCTGACTCTATCTGGGAGAAATCAGGATTCAAAGTTAAGTCTAAAACAATTCGATCATCCCATACAAATTTAGCATCAAGACCTAAATCGCTTTCACTATTACTTTCCCAACCTTCGTGACTTAAAGAAGACTTCGATTGAGCTTTTTTTGTCGTAACAAATGGAGTCAGTTCAATTTTTAATGGTTTTCTTTCGACATTAATGTTTTCTAACCTACCTGCTTGTGAAATTCTTGAAGAAATATGAGTTGAATATTGAGGAAAAAAAGCATCCTCATTATTTCTAGGTATGCCACGATACACAAAAAAACCCCAGTTTTGGCTATCTCCTGGTGGAAATCTTAAACTTGAAAGTGGAACTTTAATTTTAACAAGATAACCGTTGTTTGTTCTTAATGATTCAGTAAACCATATAGGATTAAAAGATAAATCCCATCCGACACCCTCGCTAAACATGCCATCAATTTGTGAGCCAACCGCGTTTGCTTGAAATCCATACATCTGTTGCGAATTTTCAAATGGAATCAAATGTAAAGCAACAGTATCTTCGTCTTGTGAGAACTCATCTCTTGGTGAAACTGTAGAACGAATCAAATCAGGGGCATCATCAAAACACATAAAAATACTGTATAGATGCCCTTTATCATACGATAGATAAACTGCCGTTTTTTGTGAGCTTTGTGCGCCATTAATGGGAGAGCGAGTAAGTAAACTATCTATTTTATGACCGATTAAGTTTTGGTGATTTCCGTTTTCCATTGCCGATAATCATCAAGATCCGACCAAGAATCACAACAGGCATGAACTAAATAAGCATTCATGTTTTCCCCCATATCTGCCTGATACACTTGCCAAGTACGAGGATCATTCATCGATTTGCGATAGGCAATGTGTTTTAAAAATGCTTTTTCAAAATCGGCTGATTGTCCTGCTTAGGAACAAACATCCAAAAATTGGAAATATTTTTTTCTAATTTATTTGCTTCTGCATTTACAGGTACTGATACCCAACTCATCAACAATATGGATAGTGAAAAATAAAAAGATAGTGCTTTTAGTTTTTTAGTCATAGTGGCTTCCTTTTCTTTGGTTATTTACCCATGACAGCCGCCAACAACCCAATGGAATATGGATATGAATACGAAGTAATCTTATATATATTTAAATTTAAACGCTTAAAAAGGGTAGCCACTGAATGATAAAAAAGCCATTTATTGATGAATTATATACAACGAAAGAGTATTAGGAGGGGGACTTTAACGACTTTACAGGTAAACATTAAAAAAGGATGATGATTAGTAAGTTTATGGCCCTATTATTTTTATTGATGAGTGAGGCGCATTAGCCTTTTTTACAAGTTAGCAGGTCTGCTAACATCAGCCTTAGTATAATCACAAACACCTTGAGGAAATATTTGTTGTAATTTCTTCAAATACAGGGTCATTTGAATTTTTCCATAGTGCCCCTTCACTATTGCTTGTTTTACTGGCATCAATTGACATTTAAAAAGATCACCTGCCCAAGTCCCCCCCGCTTGAATGCGACTAGTACTGTACATCGGGTAAACTTTTTGACAATCACCCAATGCTTTTCCGTTCCAATGACCATCCCAACTTGCACGACCTTGATACAAAATACTGCCGTCTTGGGCAAAACAGCTGTCTTGCAAAGCTGATGGTTTAGTTGTCAAGTTTGAACTTACTCGTTGATTTTTTATCGCTAGCAACCACAAATCCATTTGAACAAAAGCGTCGTTCACAGGACTATAGTCCTTATGTGAAATCCAAATGACATGGTTATCTGCTTGCCCTTTACGCTTTAAAATACGTAAACGGCTATAAAATGATGCTGAAACATGGTGCATGTCTAAATCTTCTTCAAGGTAATGGCGAACGTCAATAATGGGTAAACTCACTTCACCAATAAATACTTGCCCTGAGCGATAAGCCGCTTTCATCGCGGCAATAGAGCCAGTATGGCGTTGGGCCACTTTACTACCGTTAACATTGGCTCGGTTTTGCATCACTTCAGTGATATTTTGATTACCCCATAAAGACAGCCATAAAGGCAGTTTTCGACCAAAAGGGGTGAAAATTGACTCTTCCACCATTTCAGCCTGAGGTTTCCAGGCGCCAACCTTCCGATTTAAGTCCAAAAATTCTTCAATGTTTATTTGCTGGGCAACTAAAGCAGACAAACCATATTGCACACCAACATTGTCCCAAGTCGACAAACCAAAACCTTGTTCATCTTGACCTAAAACATTGCTGAGATCTTGCCAAAAACTCCACTTAACCTGAGCTACAACATCCTGATGAAAAAAGTCGCGGATAAAACCTTGTCTGGGATTATTAATAAAGCTCGATAAGCCAAAATAGCCATTGATGCATTCACTATTGCCGGTAGGAAATGATGGCACAAAACCAGCCATCATTTGATTTATCGGCTGCAAATAACCACTTCTTTGTGGAAAGTTATTTAAGGCATTTAATCCTTCGATGGACTGTCTTTTACGCCAATCTTGCCAAGTGGACTTACGTGCGGCACGAAAGGTAAAATAATTATTCAACAAGTCACAATCTAGCGCGTAAGTTGTTTGGGTGATCATGTCTGGGTACGAATAAAGCGGGATCAGTCCGTCTAAAATTCCCTGACTATTTTGGGCAATTAAATATTGCGCTAATCCGCCGCCAGAGCCGCCAATTCCCACGGTATACAGTGGTTCTGAATATAAACTAACAAATTGCTTTTTTACACGTCGGGCAGTGTCTTCCGCCAATAACATATGGTAAGTATAACTGGTGCGATTACCGCTTGAGCTGATCACTGCATAACCAGCAAGCAACTGCGGTATTTGCCTTGCCATCACTCTTTGTGCGGTTTGCCGTCCTTGTCGATAGCCAATGCCTGAGCCTCCGTTAAATTGATAAATCAGCTTTTTATTCCATTGCGATTGGGCTAAGCGGTCATCGACTTCAGCAAGCGTAATAGGCATTATTATGGTATAAATGAAACGATTAATCGTGCCATGTTCTACCCTAAACAATTTGTCTGTTGCCTTTAAAATACCGTTATCTCCTCTTTTAGCGGCAGCATTAAAACTTGCTTGTTTAAGCTCGGTTATGACATTTTTTTCACTAATGATAAAGTAACTCAATTGAGTTTTCACCGAGCAATCTTTACTGTAACCGATGATTTTATGACGTAATTTAATGTCGTCATATACCGCGACGCCATAACCTTGCTGGTTATCGATTTCAGGTTGACCTAAATTTGAATTTAAAGTCATACAGTAAAAAGGGTATTGCCGTGAACCAGAATAAAGACTGTCTGTAGGCCCCACTTCGCCAAGCGCGATGGGAAAAGGATAAATTTCTTCTGGTCTGGGGCTAAAACGTATATGGTGCCCAAAACTGAGTTGGTGATTTTTTTCCGGCGGGGCTATCGCCAATACTTGTCGGAAAACGAAAGAAGTATTTGGTTGAAAAAAGGTATAAAGTAACACGCTAGCAAGTGGTAAAACCAAGACGAAACCAATCAAAAAAATAATAAGTTTCTTACCCATCATTGACTCCTCATTTAAAACTTAGGGAATAAGGCTCCTTTATATTTTAGTGTAAAAATGATGAATTTTCCTTAATATCATGCACAATTTTTTTCAGGGAATTGCTTTAAACGATAAATAATCTCAATTCGATTGGTATATTTTAAGCTGATTTTATTTACGCTGTGTATTACTACTTGGTATTATTTAGGTTTTTCAAACAGGGTATTTGCCAATCAGTCGAAAAGCCTGACTGGCAAAAATGCCACCAATATAGGACACCGAGTTTGATGTCAATTAGTTTGGTTAGGGAAGGACGAGGGAAATATTGACTTAAGTATTTTCGTTTGATAACTCTTGTTCCAACCAAGAAAGTCCTGATTGCAGACCTAATTCTAAACCAGAAAATTGCTTCAAATTCCAATGATCTATTTTACGCTTGTTTTCTAAGGTATTGGTCACCTGTTTGCAATTTTGATTATAAGTAACAACGGCCATGGCCTTAATACCAGATAATGAAGCGATTGATAATTGCGCTTCAAAAGTATAAGTGTAATGGTTAATCTTATTGATTAGTAAACCGAAATCATTGTTAAAGTGGCATTTTAAAAAACAATCATATTATTCAACCATTTCTATGGTCATGACAATATTCTGATTCACTACAACTTCAGCTATGTTCTCAGAAAGCAAAATGATGTAACCAAAACTCAACTCATGCTTCATCTGTACTAACCTCTTGAGATATTATTGCTAATGATAGAAAGGAACTTTTATTTTAGCCAGTATGTTTTATCTGATTTATTTTGTGTTAGACCATCGTTAAGGTGAAGGAGAAACACCAACGGCAGCACTGATCTTGCTGGAGTCATAGTATACTAAAACAGATTTAACATAACCGTGAGTGGCTCCTGCGCCACCATTGCCGCCAGTCACGAAGAAGCATTGGGATGACTTCAAAGTTCGCATTGAAGTCATAATTTGATCATTGATGCTAATTCCTTCTTGGGTAGGAATAATTACGGTTAGTGAAGTAAGATCAGCTTAAACTTGCCCCACAAACGAGCAGTAAATTTCGGTTAATATTGCCCTGAATATCATCATGGATTCACAAAAACTTAATGTCCGCTTATGGCTAAACTGAAGAAGTCACTGGCTCAATGCTAACAAAGATACGTTTATAGTTCTCCACAGATGAGTCTATGGGACTTTTGATGATGGCTTTTTGGCAGTACGTCGCTCAGCCTGAGTGTGAACTAAGCACCAAAGCGGTCATTCAAATAATTGTGTAACTTTCAGTACTTTTTGCTTTAACAAGCCAGTATGATTTTTTGTTTGGATGGCTAAATTTTATGCCAGTCCTTTTTATTTTTTTTCTTGTATCTTAGCTAATGGTACCAATTACGGTTTATATAAAATGGCTAATATTTCCGACCGTTCAATGGGAAAATTACGTAGTGTAGATAGCCATTCATACACACAAAAAGCATAGATGTATACAAATAGCCGACTAGCACAAGGTTCTCATTATTCGACGGGTATTAGGTTCTATAGCCTTTGCAGCCACCTTTTAGCAAGTGAAAAATCTGGATCAATTGTCAGTGCTTTTTCGTACATGGCCTTAGCACTTTCAAGCTGACCTTGAGTTTGGCGTACAAGACCCATTCCGAGATAAGAGTCCTTCCCTTCGGGATACACTTTTAAGGAATATTGAAAAATTTCTTCTGCGGCAATTAAATTCTTACTTCTTATGGTGACAAAACCAAGGTCAAATATGACCGATATAGGTGGCTGGATTTCATATCCGTATCGTTTTGATAACCTATCGAAATGTTGTTTCACTTTATCCAAGGATTCCAAGTTTTCACGGAAATTGAAGGGATTGTAGTCAGGATATAACGTAAGAAGAAACTGTGTAAAATCCATCGCTGGTACATGACCCTGATTAACCAATTCATCCACTTTATAGGTAAAACTCTCTGGTTTATGGGCTGCTAAAACACGAGTGAATTCAGAAACGTCATTTGTTAATCCCTCATCATCGCTGTAAATGACGTGTAGAAATCTGTTTTCCGAAAGTGTTTTTAACGGACCTGATTTTATTTTTTGTTGAAGCTCTGTCGGTATGTTATAAAGGGACGGACTGCTTGCGAAGTAGCCATTAAACAGAAGAGGGTTGTTGAGTAGCGTGTAAACAGTGAAAAAGCCACTGTTAGAACCGCCAAAAAGGACTTTAAACGAAGCAGTCCGGTAGTTCTTATCAACGTGCGGTATCAACTCTGTCTCAAAAAAGTTAATATAATTATCCGGAATTGTTGTGTCTTGATTTTCCCATGTTGGCAACAAAACACTATTACCTTCGGGCAAATCTATTCCAATAAGTATCATCTCCGGAATTTGTCCTTCGCCCATGTAGTCCAGTGTAGAAGCTAACATGGCGAACCGAGCTCGGTAATCTGAACCCAACATATACAGCACGGGATAGGTTTTCCTTGAACTATCGTAGTTAGCAGGTAAATGGATTGATAGTGGAATAGTTTTGTTTAACACTTTTGACTGAAGTGAAGATATTTCGCCTAAGGTAACTGCTGGCTCACTGCGCTCTTTAGATTTCATACTGGGCGCAGAGACTTCAGGTGTTACCCCATGTGTTTTTTCTATAGTTGGTAAATCATTGTTTTTTGATACTTGTTTCTTAGTAGTGCAGGCATTTAAAAATACGGCGAATACAAGTATTAAAATAAAATGTAGTTTTTGCATTGAGTAGATTTTCATATTGTTTCCTTATTTTGAAATCAACGAATTATTTAACTTCCATATTGAAGTCGCTTTCTATTAATTTAATGTTTTAATGTGATTGAAGAGTCAATTTAAGCTAACCGACCTTAAAATACCTGACGTCCTTATGACTTTTAGATGATTTTGTTCTGACGGCGATAAGTACGTTTTTGATTGCAGTTTTATCGCCTGCTTTAATTCTTCCGACAGCGTCAGATTACCATCCCATTTTACTACGGGTCTTTTCTGAAATTGCGTGAGCTAAAGCTTCTTGCTCCATATCATTTAACATATTAGTGACAGTGGATATCCCTTCAGCTTCAGCTTCAGTAGCAAAGTAAGGCTTAGCAAAAATTAGACTTCATGCTAAGGTGAGCCTCTTGTTTTAACTGACTATTAAACGTCAATATTCATCATGGAAAGCACATACATGGACACGCAGTATTGGGTCGGTGATTTTTTTATTGATTTAACTCGCAATCAAATCACCCAGAAAATGCAGTCACAGACGATTCCACCTAAAGCATTGGCTGTGTTAACTTACCTAGCCAAAAACGCCAATAAAGTCGTTAGCCATGATGAATTATTATCAGCAGTGTGGCCTGATACTGTGGTAACACCAAATACATTGCAGAGAAGCATCGCTCAATTAAGAAAAGCACTGGGTGAGGACAACCAGTCCTTTATTCAAACCCATCCTAAACAAGGTTATAGCCTGGAGGTCGAGGTTCGATGGCGGAACAATGTCAATTCGACAAGCACTGATGTTACAAGCGATGTCTTTACAAGCAACCACAGCTCCCAAGAAGATACAGTCGACGAACCCCAAGTTAAAGACAGCACTGACCCAGATTTAGCTCATCATTCTGCGCCATCGCGAGTGGCTTTAAAACTGATTTCTATGGCCGCTGGGCTTATTATTCTAGCTATTATTGGCTATCAGAATCTAACTCCCAAACAAACTCCACAACTAACTTTTGATAAGTTACGCTCGGTTACCGCCACTGACGACAAAGAATTTGATGCGACCTATACACCTGATGGAAACTACATTGTTTTCCATCGTTATTTAGATAAGGAATGCGTGAATAAAATATGGGCCAAAAACATAAGCACTGAAAAAGAAATCCAGCTGACCAAAGATTGGGGGGCTTATGGGCGTCATAGTTTTTCTAAAGACGGCAAGAAACTGGTATTTTTAGCAACCCAACCTTGTAACCAGCCTGTTACCCAAAGAGATTGCTACGATTTGGTGAGTTTAGATTTTGATAAATCGCTTGAAAGTCCTCAACAGCCAAGCGTAATACTGAAGTGTAAAAATTCAATCCTAAAGAAACCCATCTGGTTAAATGACGGCAGTATTACCCTGAAGCAAAGAGATTCAAACCGTTGGAAGTTAATTAATTATTCACCAAGTTTGAATAAAAGCACTGACTTATATGTTCCCAGCGACGGGAGTTTAATCGACTATGCTTATTCGGTCGCGGATGACTTGATCGCTGTGGCTCGTATTCATAAAGATGGTAAGCAATATGTCGAACTCATCAATCCTGATGGGCAACTTTTATCCAGCCACCCGATTGAGCGCCTACCGGAAATATCGAAATTCCGCTCTATCTACCCTAATTTTGATCCTTTAAACAAGCAGCTTTTCTTTAGCACGGGCAGACAACTCTTTACGCTTTCCTATGAAGGTAAGGTCACCAAAATCAACTCTCCCTTTGGCGATAGAATGACGCAACCTGAATTTCATCCAAGCGGTAAAAGGTTACTCATGCTAAAGGGGCCCTATGATAGTGATATTGTGAAAGTACCGCTGAATGAAATCACTGGGATAGGGCTGCAAACACATCGTTCTGAGACACAAACTAGCCAATCTCAACCAGAATCGTCCCAATCGAAGTTGTCCTCGTCGAATCAGTCACATAACTATGCAATATTTGAACGCACAAACCTTGAAGAGGACTATGCACTTTTTCAACCAGGAGGTAAGCTAATTGCTTTCTTGTCAGAACGTTCAGGCGAAGAGCAGCTTTGGGTAAGTGATGGGAAAGATTCACAAAAGCTCACTAATTTCCCGCTGGATACTTATATCAATGGAATCGATTGGGCTGAAGATGGTAAAAGCCTTTTAGTCAATGCCAACAACGTACTTACACAGGTATTTCTAGATTCAACTCAAAAATCCTTTCCAATGGAACATCCGGTGAGCCGACTCTACCAATGGGAAAGTAAAAACAATAGTGCATTAATCGCAGTAAGGATCGAAGGGATAATAAAAATTGTGGAGTTCGACTTAAATAAGTCAGACTTCAGAGAAATAAGCGATAAGTTTGTATTATGGACTCTTAAAAGTGAGGATGGTCGATTGATACTTTACGATCACATGGGTCAATTTTGGAAACCCGGCCCTGTTGAACCTCAGCAAATTAAAGCATTAAACAAACAGGGCGGTACATCCACATCCTTCGTGATTAAAAACAATATAATCTATGATATCAACGATGATAATCAATTATGGTCCTACGATCTTAATAACGACGATTTTAAAATTCTAGGAGAGGTAGGTGACGATGTCGATTATCTAACTGATATTAATCAGACGCAGCTTTTGATGACTATTCAGGTTTCTGCAAAAAAAGAAGTGGTTGAACTCTCTTTGAGTAAATAGAGCGTTCCTTCAACTTCAACGCAGCCAGCAGGAGTGCAAGCTACTGCTGACTGGCATTGTCATGCTTTTTCAATGATTATCCTAAAGTAGAAAGTGTCCGACTTGTCTGAAGATCTATCAGCAATCATGAGCTTTTGTTCCTCTTTATATTGGTTATGCTCCTCAGTCTAAAGTCAAATATATTGATGTATTTGATCAAGGCTTAATAAGACTAAGAGCAACAGGTCAACTATCAAAAATATTAAAGCGTTACGGTATCCCAGATTGGCAAGCGAAAAGCCTCAATTAGTTTAATGATAGGTCAGCTTATGGCTCAGCCTGTGTGAAAACTAATTATTGTAAGTTTTCATTATTGAGGGTTTATATCAGCTCTTTATAAGGCTTCG
>JABSOZ010000040.1 GCA_013215295.1 Colwellia sp. | reverse complement strand
CTTGTTTTGAGATTGATTGATCATAAGTATTCGGTGCTTATTCGAAAAAGTGATCAAAACGTTTTCACACAGTCTGGCCACACTGCGGAAGTTTGCATTTAATAATTTTCACTAAAATTTTTAGTATGTTTTGTTCTACAGCTGACACGGCTTAACAACCACATTACGTTAGCCGTTTCTTGATAGCAGACGTTCGATGTAGATAAGAATATTTGCATCTTGATGATGATTATTTTGCAAATAATCCGTTAATTTTGAGTGCGAACTAAGCCAACACAACGATCGTTCACGTAATTGTATTGGCATGTCTTCTCAGGGCGCATTGGCGAAGTAAGTCATAAAAATTTCAAGTGTTTATCCGAGTCAAACGTACACCCGTTACCTGGCCTAAACATGTCGATAACCAAATTTAAGATCTTCGACTTAGCGGACCTTGACGAAATCGTTTTTGAGACTCATTCCATGTTCAAAAATGTAAACAACAGTCTTCATCATCTACGCTCCCTCTAAGCTCATAATCGTCGGTGGTGTATAACCCCTCAACACTAATTTTTTGCCACAAAAGTGAATTACAGCTAGTTGGAAGGTAGGGTTAGATTCTTTATCGATAACGAACAAGTTAATAGGCACAGCATTTTTTTCCGCGTTCATTTTTCAAATATCTGTTATGTTTTATTTTTATCTAGGCCCTCTTCAGTAAGTACTTTTTTTAAACAATCCGGACAAATACTATGGCTGATTTTCGCAGATGAATGTTCCACTATATAACTTTCAAACTGTTCCCAAGCTCTTTCACCGTCATGTATTTTAAGGAAATAAGAGCATATTGGTCGCAAAAAACGATGAAATTAAGTCAAATGGTCCAACACGACGAGGGCAAAGAGTGTGGCAGAGTTTATTCTACTGTGAACCTGTAGAGGTATGGCTTTGAGCTAAGTTAGCGAAGGGTGACTAAATGTAAAAAGATATCTCGACCGCTTATTCTTAACAAACAACATTGGTGCATAAGTTTCACTATGGTGCACAATTATATTAAAAAACCAACGTTTATTTATAAAATAACAAATAAAATCAACCAATTAAACAAGCGGTCTGTTTTTTGCTTTAGAGGAAATTAACACAAAATTATAAATGATCGGTTACGGTCACATGACAAGATAACAATATGAGTGAAACGTCTTTTAAATCGAGCTTTTTAACCTTTAATGGTAAAGCTAAAATTCTGCACAGTACTTGGCTAGCCTTTTTTATTACTTTTTTGGTTTGGTTTAGCCATGCACCATTAATGTCTACTATCAAACAATCGATGGGACTTTCAGACATTGAAGGGAATATATTACTTATTCTCAATGTAGCCTTAACCATTCCTGCTCGAATTGTTACTGGCATGTTAGTTGATAAATACGGACCACGTAATTCTTACACGGCTATGTTAGTTGCAACGACCTTTTTATGTTTTTTCTTTGCCTTTGCACAAACTTTTGAAATGTTAGCTTTAGCTAAATTTTTAATGGGTTTTGTCGGCGCAGGATTTGTTATTGGTATTCGTATGATCAGCGAATGGTATCCATCACAACAACTTGGTTTAGCCGAGGGTATTTATAAAGGTATGGGCAATGTGGGATCTGCCGTAGGTGCAGGAACTTTAGTTTATATTGCCAGTTTATTTGGTGGTAACGACGGCTGGCGGTTTGCAATTGCAACTACAGGTGTTATTGCTCTTTTTTATGCTGTTTTTTACTATTTTTCGGTAACGGATACACCTAAAGGCTCGGTCTATTTTCGCCCTAATAAGTCAGGTGGTTTAGAGCTTACCAGTAGAAAAGATTTTATCTTTTGTCTATTATTTAATTTGCCGATGGTGGGTGCGTTAGCCGTATTAACTTGGCGTGTTACCGATGCAGGTGTTGTTGCGGGTACTGGCGCAGAGGTAATAGCGGGTGCGGGTTTGATCAGCGATTTAGCTGCTTTTATTATCTATGCCGTACTTATTGGGCTTTTTTTATATCAAGCTGTGAAATTATTTCAAGTAAATAAAGAGATGCTATCATCGCCGCCTGTTGAAGAAATTTTACAATATAAATTTAAACAAGTCGCTATTTTAAGTATTGGTTACGCAGTAACTTTTGGTGCCGAGCTTTCTGTTATCTCGATGTTAGCGCAATACTTTGAAAATCAATTTTTAGTTGCTGCTTCTGCTGCCGGGATTTTTGGTGCATGTTTTGCTGTCGTTGATGTGCTTTCTTGCCCATCTGGTGGCACTATCAGTGATAAATTTGGTCGGAAAATGCCGTTGATTTTATTATTGAGTGGTGCTGCGATAGGATTTTATATCATGTCTCAAATCACTCCTGATTGGCCTATTGCTTTAGTAGTCATAACGATGATGACCTGTTCATTCTTTTTAGGCTCTGCTGCTGGTTGTGTTTTTGCGGTAGTCCCACTGGTAAAACGTAAATTAACAGGACAAGTTGCGGGTACTGTTGGCGCATACGGTAATGTTGGCGCGGTCTTATTTTTAACGATATTTTCATTTGTATCACCTTCTGTATTCTTTTTGTCAATTGCTGGAGCTATTAGTTTTTCAGTGGTTTGTACTTTATTTTTAGATGAACCCAAAGGTGCTATGGCAGAAGTAATGCCTGATGGCACGGTGCAATTAATTGAAATGCATTAGTTCAAATTAGCCTGAGAGCGATAAACATGGCAGCACATTTAACCTTTACCTTAGCGCAATTATCTGTTGCCGGAAATAAACCAGAAAATGAAGATGCTATTGGTATTCGCATTCCTACGGGTGAGCTGTTATGCAATAAAGGCGCTGTTGCCGTTATTGCAGACGGTGTTAGTGCCGCAGAAGCAGGCAAGGAAGCCAGCGAGACCTGTGTACATAATTTTTTGTATGATTATTTTTCTACCCCTGATAGTTGGTCAGTAAAGAAATCAACTATTCAAGTATTAACAGCACTAAACCGTTGGCTATTCAGTCAAGGACGACAGTTTTCAGATGCTCAAAGAGGCTATGTAAGCACCTTCAGTTGTATTATTTTTAAATCTCAAACTGCTCATATTTTCCATGTAGGTGACTCACGTATTTATCGATTTCGTCATAATATATTAGAGCTGCTCACGCGTGATCACGCTACGGCGATTAATCGAGAACAGTCGTATTTATCTCGAGCAATGGGTTTAGACACAAAACTAGATGTTGACTATCAACAAGTTGAAGTAGAAGAAGGTGATGTATTCTTTTTAAGTACCGATGGTATACATGATTTTATCGAGCATTCCGCTCTCACAAGCCATTTACTCGCATTAAACGACAAGAAAACAGATCAGCAATTTACCGATACCTGCCAAACAATCATTAATCAAGCATTAACCAACGGCAGTAACGACAACTTGAGCTGCCAAATTATTCATATCGACTCTTTGCCTAAGCAAACCATGAATGAGGTGAGCCGAAAGCTATCACAGTTGCCTTTTCCACCTCATTTAGAAACTGGTATGATTTTAGATGGTTATCAGATTGAAGAACGTTTGCACGCTACTAGCCGCAGTCAGGTTTACTTAGTTCGAGACAAAGAAACCAACAAGCGTTACTGCATGAAAACACCTTCCATTAATTTTGATGATGATCTTGTCTACATTGAACGCTTTATTATGGAAAGTTGGATCGGTAGTAGAATTCAAAATCCGCATGTCCTTAAAATAATTGAAAACAGTCGCCCAAAAAACTTTCTGTATTATATTACTGAATATATTGAAGGTATGACCTTAGAGCAATGGATAAAAGAAAATCCCAAGCCAGCCATTCAAGATGTTGTTTATATCATTGAGCAAGTTATTAAAGGGTTACGAGCAATGCATCGACGTGAAACTTTGCATCAAGACATCAAACCAGCCAATATCATGATTGATCATAATGGCGAGGCGACCATTATTGATTTTGGCTCTTGTTTTATTAAAGGCATTGCTGAAATAGCGACACCACTTGAGCATAACGGTATTTTAGGTACTGCGGGGTACTCGGCACCTGAAGTTGTACTAACGACTAAAAGCACCATTAGATCAGAACTGTTTTCCGTCGCCGTGATCGCTTATGAAATGCTTACGGGAACAAAGCCCTTTAATGGTAAATTAAATAAGTGTCGTACCAGCTCAGCTTACCTCAAGACTAAATACATACCTTGTTTTGAACACAATCCTCTTGTACCTATTTGGATTGATGGTGCTATTAAAAAAGGCTTACGATTTCAACCAGAACGTCGTTATGAAGACATTTCTGAATTTTTACATGAATTAAAACACCCTAATCCGAAGTACAAACATAACCACAATGCCGCTTTAATTAATAAAAACCCGCTGCTGTTTTGGAAAATAACTTCTACGGTATGGTTTGTCGCTTTTTGTTGTTCTTTAGTTTTTTGATTTAAAGATTTTAGCACGCTGATTGCCGTCACCTAAATTCGATAAGTTGACAATACCCTATGGGCGAACGTCAACTATCAGTAGACTGTTAACGTAATGTGCTTGTTCACCCATGTCAGCTCTAGATCAAAATATACAAAGAATTTTCACTGATAACTCTCAAATGGTAACTACTGCTGTGTGGTAAAAATGATCGTACAGAGACAACACGTCACAGACCATAATGAGCTTGCAGCAGTCATAGATATTGTTCTCGTTCTATCACTCTGTTTTGTTTTTTTGATCATGATATTAGTTTCAAAATCAGTTTTTGGAACGTCTGCTATGCAGATGATTATAAAGTTAGCTGCCTACATGTTTAAGTCAACTAACAGGTGCTCAGTTGACCTCGATAAACACTCACAATTTTGAAATATTACTACTTCTCTGCGCACGAAGCAGTCCATTTCAAAGATTAAAAATCATCATAATAAATTCATTTATAAAACACAGATTATTAAGGTTCTTTACAAGCCTTTAGAAATAAGACTTGTAGAAAGTTACAAAAACACTTTACCCCCGTATTACTAAGCGGGGGAATAAAAAAGCCACCTATAGGTGGCTTAAATTAAAAGATAAATATATACAATAGGATTGGTATTTATAACTGCGACTAAACAAAGAGAAAGGTTGAATATAATCACAAAGAAATATCCAACTGTTATTATTCAGTTTAAGTTACTTATTGTTTCTTTGACTAATAAGTATGAATAGAGAAAATTACAGGTACAGAATAAGCATCCCAACAACTTTTTGCTTCTAAACGAACATTTTGTCCGGCCTTTTTAGCTGACAATAAAGTGTTATACAACATTTCTCCTTGAGGGTAATCGGCACCTAATGGAATAACTGCACCATTATTTGCACAACCTAAAGCCTGATAATCCATTTCTACGCCAATCACATAAACTCTTGCTGTGTATGGGTCTGCTGTAATTTGTAATCTTGTATCTGCAAGAGAAATTGGTCCTGAGCTAATGACTGTGGCTGCGCTACTGATTGAAATACTTAATAGGGCAAATAAAGTAGTAATTTTTTTCATACTATGTTCCTTAATTTAAAAATAATTATTATTATATGGTAAATTAATAACAGTTAATTAGACGAGAAAATCTTTTTATATACAAGTCATTAACTTTATATTTATTAATAGCAGAAATAAATTACATTTATATTGCTTTTGTATCAAGAACTTAATAATTTAATTTAGTGTGACTTTAATTAATATGTATTTTATCTGTCTTTATCTGGTGAGAGCCTGCAAACAATAGCTTATTTGCATAAATAGAAATGAGTATTATAAATTTACAAGAATTGTTTAAATGTAAAATGGGTAAAATTTACTTTGCCACATTCCTCGTCGTTGCTCAGGCTTCGCCCTCCCTCGTCAATTTGGCAAAGAGATAAATAATAAAACCTGTTCTGTAGGACGGCTGAGGTGAATTTTAATAATGATTGTTGTTTGACCTAAGCACCACTAGAAATCAATTTAACACCGTGCAGCCTTGAGGTAATACAGTGCTGAAATTTAAGGGACTTCTCAAACATCGTAAACTAATTTGCTAACGTGAAAACAAAGAAGTTTATATCTGCGATGCAAAAACAAACCTTAAAATTAATTTAAAAGCGAAACGCTATGTAATGAGCTTTGTTCAGTGGAATTACTTGCGATCTTTTCAGGCTCACAATAAACATAATTACTCCCAATATCTGAACGCAACTCGACAAGATAAGGTTTTTTATAAAAAACCTTATACCCCATATCTATAAAAGATTCTGAATTAACAGAAAAAGCTTCATCATGAACATATATTGTAAAAACATAATCACGTGAAACTTGATGATTACCATGTGTAACAGTCGTTATCCCATTGATATAAATAGAACTGGCTGAATAATTACAGCTAATGCCACTTTGAAGACCTAAGGTTTTAGTATCATAACGACAGCTTCGGGGCAGTAAGCAGTCATTACAGGTTAGATTTATGAAGTTCACAAATTTATAAACCTAATTCCCCTCACCCAACAGAGCTTTACTCATGTACCAGATATTATAATGATTGAAGAACAATATACCTATATGCAATGTGTTTTAATGATCTCTGTAATAAGCTGTGAAATATTTTCAGATATTTCATCTTTCAATATTATGTAGTCAGAACCTATAGCTTTTGCACAATATAAAAGTGTATCGGTACTATTATTTTCTAAAGTACTGCCTGATATTGTAAGTGTCGGTGTATTACCGTGGGATTTAATATATTCAATAAGTTGAAGACCATCAAAATGAGGCATTTCTATATCAGTAATTACTAGGTCAGGTTCTAACTTTAAGAATTGCTCTTTAGCTACCCATGCATCTGAAAACGCTGAGATTATTGTTTCAAAAGTCACATCCGTATCAATAATTTTGGAAATCAAACTGATGAATACTGGTGAATCATCCACTAGCATTATTTTTATCATGCCACTATCCTTATGTAAAATAAAATAATATTTGGAAGTATTAAAAAAAGGTAAGTAATTGAAAAGAATTACCTATCGTATAATCCTAGTAGATTATGAATAAATCACAAATCACAAATCACTAAACATGACGTTTCAATTCTCTAAGTATGTTTAGTCGGAACAGAAGTCATAAGAGAATCATTAATGCTAATGACCGCTTTAAGTCTTGGAGCTGCCGTTAGTGAAGCAAGCTCTAGCGTCAGTACTGCGCACTTTGAAGAAGATCTGCTAATGGTAACCCCTCCCAAATATAACGTTAACAATATCTGATTTTTTGTAGAAGTGAACTGCATATGGACAATACTCTCTGCTGATGTGACGTTCTAATTTTGTTTACCGATTTACATCAAAAACTCAAGAGACATCTTAATAAAGTACTACACTTAAGTTGAAGTTAATTACAATTTAACGGTGAACAAAATGGACATTAACGAGTATAAATTCGATAGAAACATGAAAATTGAGGACATAGATTTTCAGCATTTTTATGGTCAGGTAATTCACATTACTGATTCAAAGGAGTATAGACATTCCTGTCCCTTCATCGATTATGGAAACTATTCACTTGACGAACATTTGTTATCTATACATGATTCAAGAAAGAATGAATAAAGTGGGAGTTTATGTTTAAGCTTTATAATTTAAATTTTTGGCATTGTCGCTAACATTGAGCTAATGAGGAAGATACCTAAACGTAATTACCCGTAAGTGACAAAATGCCACATTCGAGACCTTTTTTGACATCCTCAATCAGCACTAAAATGGTCTTCTCTGCGCACGCAGAAGACGTTAACACAGTCATTTTATGATGTGTTTCGAATGATTATTAAGGTTCACTTATGCCAGTTGAAGTCAGGTTCCAACTTTATTTGAAGTGTTTTAGTACTTTTTTAATAAATAGAACTTACTGCCGCATTTGTTTCTATCTTTATTCACAAAAGCCCATTTTTGCTCAACGGCATAAGTAGGCTTGCTTGGTATTTTTATTTCGATCTTTATTTAGCTTCTACAGATGTCGACAAAGTAATGTATCAGACAGAATTTTGGTGGTAGCAGAAAAAACTTCGCTATTAACCTAATCCTTAGTTACATTGACTACTCTATCGGCGGGCTCTTTTTGGTATCTGAGAAACATATCCTCTATAGCTTCATAATTACTGCTAATGTTTTTTTCGGATAAAAAGCCTTGATTGTAAAGTTTTGCTTGAGAGCGTTCAGCCAAATCACAAAAAAAAGTTACAATAGTTTTCCCCGGGCCCATTTTTGCTGCTGCATATAAAGTACCTGCAACATTAAGAGCGGTACTGCTTCCTAAAAATATACCATCAGACTGACTTACATGTCGGGCAATAGCAACCAAGTCTTGATCGGGTAAGGTGATCGCTTTATCTATTATTGCTTGACGAAAATTTTCGACACAACGCATTATTCCTATGCCTTCAGTAAAGGAGCTACCGTTGCCCTGATAGCGCCCCGATTTTAAATAAGTATAAATGCCCGAACCGTCTGGATCGATCAACCAGGTTGTTAATTTGGGATTTTGTTCTGATAAATAGATTGAATTTCCTGCTATGGTACCGCCAGTACCCACTACCGAAACGAGCGCGTCAACATTACCTTGTGTTTGCTTCCAAATTTCTGGCCCAGTATGTGAGTAATGTGCTTTTGTGTTGCTGATATTTTCAAATTGATCAGCCCACCAGTATTCATCATGTTTTTCACCAAGGCGTTTAGCGGTGTGATAAAAGTGATTTGGGTCAGTAAAAGGGCAGGCATCCACTAACATCAATTGTGCGCCATAAAGGTTAATCATTTGTTCTTTTTCTTTGGCTTGGCCTCTGGGCATTACCACTAACATTTTATAACCATAAGCTTTTGCAACTAAGGCTAAACCTATGCCAGTATTGCCAGCAGTACCTTCAATTATGGTCATTCCTGGTGTTAATTTCCCACTTGAAATGGCATCTTTAACTAACTGCAATGCCGCTCTATCTTTAATAGAGCCTCCTGGGTTTTGCTGTTCACATTTAAGTAATATTTCACAGCCTGTGAGATCACTAAGGCTGTTAATTCGTAATAAGTCGGTATTGCCAATCAATTCAGTGACATTTTTGGCAATATTTTTGCTAGAAGTTTGAACTGAAAATTTCATACGATTTATAACACCAATGGTTAATTATTAGTCGTTGTAGATAAGCCTAGGTGGAAATTTATTTAAGTCAAATGATTGTTTTGATTATTGTTGTTTCATTTTCACTACAGGTTTGGCATTGCAGAGATAGCAATTCATGGATTTTTATCTCTTCACTATTAGTTGTGATAGTCGCTTGTGCCACAAAAAACAAGGTTTAAGATATTAAAAACAGCCATAAAAACGACTGTTTAACGCCAGAGGATTAAGGTTGTTATAATTCCTTTTAGCTACTCAATTGAGAAATTTTTGGTCAATCGGCTTTGAACAACACATTTGGATTGACCATAGTTTTCATTTCAAGAACATTCCCGTTAGGATCTTCAATAAAAAAAGTTTCCTGTTCATACTTACTACCCACAAAACGACGATAAGGCTTGTCTAGATAGGTAAGGCCAGCCATTTCAATGCGTTCCTTTAAAGCTTGAAACTCCCTTTCTAGTAAATGTATACCGAAGTGGGGAATAATTACGGTCCCCATGTCTACATCATGTCGTATTTTTGGCAAACGCTCTTCACTCTGGTGTAGCGTCAATTCGTTACCCCAAAAATCTATATCCACCCAAAATCCGTCTTCGCTATTACCAGTCTTACAGCCAAGTACATCGCAATAAAACTTTTTAGCTAAATTTACATCGCCAGCAGGAATGGCAAGATGAAAACAGTTGGTCATAAATTTCCCCTTGTTTTATTTTAAACGCATAAATTAAATAACTACTCTATTTTATAGAACACCAATCAAGAGAACACTACTTTAAAGCCAAAATTAATAGAAAGAGCTGCAATACTTTGATGCACTGAGTAAAGACGCTCGCGCTTTATATACTATATATGTTAAATAGGCGTTGAATTAATGATTGAATAAATTTAGCTAACTAAAGATTCAACAGTTCGGCATTTGTTGGGTATTTCTCAAGTAACTCAATAAGTTTCCTAGCACCCTCTACAGGTTTAAGACCGGTCAGCGTCCTGCGCAAACCTGTTACCTTTTCGAGTTCTTTCGAATTGAGCAGAAGTTCCTCACGACGCGTGCTGCTTTTAGCAATATCCAACGCGGGAAAAATTCGTTGATTTGCAGCCTCACGCGATAAAACGACTTCCATATTACCCGTACCTTTAAACTCCTCAAATATCACCTGATCCATTCTGCTACCAGTATCAACCAGTATGGTCGCTAAAATGGTAAGCGAGCCACCATGCTCAATTTTTCTCGCTGCACCAAACAATTTTCGAGGTATTTCCATCGCTCTAGCGTCAAGCCCGCCCGACATGGTACGTCCGCTGCTCCTTTGATTGGCATTGTGTACTCGTGTCAGTCTTGTCAGAGAATCAATGACAATCATTACATCGTGACCTTCACCTGCTTGTCGGCGAGCGATTTTAAGCAGGTCATTAGCTACACGAACGTGTTGGTCATAGTTTTCATCCGTGGATGAGGCGTATACTTGTGCCGATACGCTGCGCTTAAAATCTGTCACCTCTTCGGGACGCTCATCAATAAGTAACACATAAAGCTTTATCTCTGGATAGGCCTTGCCCACCGACTGGCAAATATGTTTTAACAGGGTGGTTTTTCCGGAGCCTGGTGGAGCAACAATTAAACCTCGCTGCCCCATTCCTATAGGCGTGAACAGATCCATCGCTCGGGTGGAAAGTTGCTCAGAGCCTAATTCTAGGCGAATACACTGATGAGGATTGATGGCTACGCCATTTAAAAAACGTTTTTGTGGGTCAACGTGAGGTACAACCTTGGCCACTTGCTCGACTTGTTGGGTGACTTTTTTTCTTTTTACATTCAAAGTTAATATTTTTCTTGTCATGATATCGGTTTATAGCTCTAGAGAATTAAGTGTTGTTTGATGTCTTTACTGTTGTCTAATGCCGCTAAGCTGCTTATTATATTGACTGAGCAAAGTTACATGTTACTTGGAGTTAGTAAAAGAGAGATAATAACGCATTAGAAAAAGTATTGATAAAATTTCCACTTATTTATCTATATATTTTGGGCTTATTTTAAAGGCTGAGGTAATGACTACACCAAATGATACGCCGATAATGATACCTATTGATACATGACCAAATACAGCCCTTAAACGAGAGAAAACAAGGGTGATATTTCGAGTATAATCAATAGGTTTTTTAGGGGGATTTTCCAAAAACTCAGTTATTATTACCAGAAAAGTACCACACATAAGGCATTAAGAGATAATATTAAAACAACGTTTCGGATTGTTTTTTTGTCAATAAACACTATTTTAATGGGTTGTGTAATTACACATAATGTTTGAGATACTGATCAACGGATAAGATTGATTCCAAAATATGATCACTAATGCATACGAGACCTTTTCTAATACTATAAATCAGCATCAAAAGGGTCTTCTCTGATACGAATATAGTCCTTTCACTAATTCGTTTTTATGACTCGTCTGTGCGCATTGCTGCCGTTAATGCTCCATGAAGATTAATGTCAACTTTCTGATGAAAAGCTGACATTACATTCACACTTCTGTGGGGTGGGCCACGTAATGCCATAGAGTGTTTATGTTAATTTAATCAGAACAAAAATTAAAAAGTGAATCTTGCTATTTGTTCCATTAATTTTTCTTGAACCTGTGTAAGTTCATTGGTTGCAGATTCCAGCGTACTTGCTTCTTGCGCCAATCTTTCGGCACCATCATCAACTTGCTGCATTCCTTGTTGTACACTATTGGTAACTTGAGTTTGCTCTTCAGAACCACTCGCAATGAGCGTATTCATATTATTTATTTCGTCTATTTTTTCATTGATCTCGTTTAAGGTATCATTGGCACTTTTAGTTGTAACCATTGTTTCACTTACCAAGTCTTTACTTCGGTGTGTGGCATCAAATGACGCTTGGGCTTGTGTTTGCAATGACCCAATAATAACCTCAATTTCATTAGTTGAATCATGCGTTTTACTCGCCAAGGCTCGCACTTCATCAGCTACAACAGAAAAACCTCTACCAGATTCACCGGCACGTGCGGCTTCTATAGCGGCATTTAAGGCCAACAAATTTGTTTGTTCAGCAATACCTTTAATAACGTCTAATACTTTAGTGATATTTTGGCTTTCAATACGCAACTTAGTTACTATCTCTGCAGTACTATCAAGTTCTTGGAACAATAAATCAACGTTCTTAATATTGTTATCCATTTGCTTCATACTACTTTGTGATAGCTGATGCACGTAATTAGTATTCAATGATGTTTGTTCAGCATTTTGAGCAATATGAACGGTAGTTTCTTGTAACTGAGTTAAATGTTCTAGTGCATCTTTTGTTTGAGTTCGTTGTAATTGAGAGTCTTGGTTAGTGCTTTCACTAACGTTTTTTACCCGTTCAGCGACATTTGATAATTCTTGGTTTGCCAAAGCGAGTGCTGAAACAATTGTTTGTACGGTTTTTATAAAATTATTGAAATTGGCGGCTAATTCACCTAATTCATCATTCGATGTAATTGGAATTCTTTGAGTTAAATCGCCACCACCTTGCGCAATATCTCCTAGTACGGAGGATAAACTACCAAGCGGTTGAATGACTATTTTTCTTAAACAATAGGTGGAGACAATGCTCAATAAGATAATAGTTACTATTAACGCAATGCACTTCTCTAATAGCGCGCTATTTAAGCGATTATTTACCATTTCGTGGGAATAACCGATTTGAACTGAGCCAATTTTTGTTTTATCTGTCCATAACAATGGGACAGTAAAATTTTCATCTGCAGCTTCTTTTGAACTTGAACCTTGTGCCAAGACCTTATCTCGTTGATCCAATACTTTAAGGCTAATTATGGTGGCATCTTTCAATACGGCATTTAATATCCCTTTGATTAGAGGTTTGTCGTATGCAAAAACAGGTTCTTGAAAAATAACTGAAAGTTGACTGTTTACTACTTTACGCTTGGCCTGCCAATAATCTTGTTCGTTAGATTTTTGTGAGTAGTAGCTAAAAGAGGACACCAGTACGAGTACCAATATTGTTGAACCTACCAAAGCAAGTAACATTTTGTGTGTTATAGATTGTGTCATATTTAGTTGCCTTGTACTTCTAAAGGGTCAAACCAAAGTTCTTTTCGAGCTATTGGTGTTTTGTCAGAAAGGGTGGGGTTATCTATTTCAAAAACAATTCTACTTTTGACATTTGCTTTATTCAGTGCGTTTTTCACTTCTTGATCTTGAAAAAATAATTTAACGAATTCACCGCTTTCGATCAGCTCGTTTAATAATTTAGTTAATTGTATTGCTAATTCAGGGTTGTTTTTAGCAACAAAAAAGTAGTTTGGTGCGGTATAACGAATCAATACGTTTTGCTCAACCGCCAAATTCAGTTCTTTATTGTCGATAATCTCTTGCCAAGGTTCATGTAATCCTCGAGGAAAATAATCAAAACGATTTCCTTCAAGCATCGGAAATAAATTTTGATATTTCAGCGTTTTAACAACAGGAAGTCCGTTGTGTTCAAGTATTTCTGTATCAGGCCAAGTTTTTCCGCTTCCTGCTTTGAACTTTTTTAGATCAGCCAAACTGCGCATACCAGAGAACATGTTTATGTTTTCTTGCTTAACGAGTGGAATTCGCATGCCCAATAATCCTCTGAATATCGGGATATAGATAGCGTTAAACTCTTGTTCTAATTCCTTTGATGTCATTGACCAAAAAACATCAAGTTTTCCGCCGATAATATCTTGCTTCATCCGATTGAACGACAAGTTACCGCCTTTAATATTACTGTAAGGAAAGCTTGGCGTAATATTGGCTTTTTTCATTAGCTCTTTGAGGATTGTCGGGGGAAGTGATGCTTCATCAGGACGCCCAGGCATTGCTATTGATTGAGCAAACGATTCATTTTGTATCAAAACACTGCACAATATACTTATTAAAAGTAGCCTCATATATTCCTCAAATGTTAAACAGTTCGTTCGCTTAAAATTGACATTGAACGACAAATCATCTTAACCAACCATACATGAAAGCGCTTACACCACAAAAGGTTTTTTGTTGAAGATTGACCCTATTGAGAGGAACAGAGAAAAAATCTCTTTGCTGACACTTACTTATCATGCAATTTATTTTTATAATTAATACTGAAAATTGTGATCATCTATGAATGTTTACGGGCAAAAAGTCTATATCACGTTGAAACAATACACGCTAACTTAAAGTCGCAGTCATGTATTAGTATTAACGTACCCATAGTTAGGAGGTTTATAAATATTAAATGAAATACTTTCTACTATTAAACTAAAATTATGTTGAAACAAACCAAAGATACATATTAAAAAGTTGTCTGGCCTCTTAATACGATCCCAGACCTAACTAGTAGTTGTTTACATGATTACTCGCTACTACAAAACGATAACACGCACTGGCAAGCCCATAAAAACAACTCCAGATATTTTGTGCTCTGTACCCCCATTGTGCTACAGCAATATAAAACTTAGGTCTGCTCTACGCCCTGAGACCTTTAACAAGCTTTTTCTTTAAAAAGTAATGGAGAATTTCTGTCGCTCAACGCTTTTAAA
>JABSOZ010000004.1 GCA_013215295.1 Colwellia sp. | reverse complement strand
CCCAAGCATTACTCACCCGTCCGCCGCTCGTCAGCAGATAGCAAGCTATCTCTGTTACCGCTCGACTTGCATGTGTTAAGCCTGCCGCCAGCGTTCAATCTGAGCCATGATCAAACTCTTCAATTAAAAAATCGTTTGTGTAACCTCATCGCAAGCGATGTGTTACTGCTCAATGAATTCTGTCGTGTTACCTACCGAAGTAGATAACTACATAAAACGTACTAATTAAATTAATAATTAATACTTAATCTGTGTGACATCATTATTAAACTGTTTTACGTCTTTTCTTGCCTCTCGTGAGAGAATTAAGAACCGACTATGTAAAATCAATATAATGTGAGTGCCTACACAAATTGCATGATAACTAATTGTTAAAGAACGTTAACTCAAAGAGTTAACCGAAACAAAATCTCATTCGCTTTGCTTCGTTGCTGCAGGCCTTGCCTGAAGCGAGATGCGCATTCTACGCGTCTCAGTTTCGATGTCAACGTTTTATTTTAAGTTTTTTAAACTTTCTTTTCAGAAGATTCAAAATTCATTTTAAAACGTTAAGTTAACCGTTTAGCTCTTGTATAGAGTAGTTAACTTATCAAAACAGCTCTTTGGGTTACCCCTTGGAACTGGAGCGCATTCTAGACATTTCTCGCTGGGCGTCAACTCTTTTTTGTCATTAATTTGAAATAAACATTCGTTCGTTCATTTAACGTACAAGGCGTGTAGTTATTGGGGTTTATTTGAACAAATTGCTATTTCAGGTACAAAGATAAGCTTAAAACAAATAGAGTATCCTGGCCTTAATCGTTTTCCCCCCATTAATCATTAACTTTTTAAAGCCTTCATAACTGATTTTCATATAATTCATGTTCTAATTTTACTCTTAGTGGTAACACCAATAGTAATAGAGTTCCTAAACGCTGATGAAAGCTAAATAGTAATAACATTGTAATTATTATACTTCGCCATTTCGGTTAGATGGGATGCTGCAAGAAAATATTTTTCTTGCTGTAGATTGTAAATTTACAATTGTGTTGTTATAAAAGTATTACAGTGTATTAAAATTTTTCTCATTAGGTGAGCACATGACTTTTCGTATTGTATGTTTAGCATTGTTTTTTTATTTTGGACATTGCTCTGCTAGTGAACTGATGATCTATCGATGGGTTGACAAAAATAATATCGTTCACTTTAGTCAGCATCAACCTGTTGGTGATGACTACACTGAATTTCTTGTTTCTAATCAATCCAAAATTATTAGCCGTGCTGATGATGCTACGACCCCTTCCATGTCAGATAAAAGTATATATTCGGAAAAAAATAAAATTAGCATGTCTAAACAGTGTGAAGAAGCAAAAAGTAATGTCTCAATGTTAATGGCTTTTGATGAAGTGCATTATATCAATGATAAAGGTATTAAGCAGATCCTAAACAAGCAAGAAAAGCAGAAACAATTAAACATAAACAAAAAACGCACAGAGTTTTACTGTGCGGTTATGAGTGATGGATAATGATACTTGATTGTTAGTGTTTAAAAACTAATTCTCCATCACTAACTTCTATACTTATATCACCTTTACTTTTAAATGCTCCAGAAAGTATCTTCTGTGCCAATGGGTTTTCAACATTCTGCCGAATGGCTCTTTTTAAAGGCCTTGCCCCAAATAATGGATCAAATCCTGCCGTTGAAATCAGTGCAAGAGCTTCTTTTGTGATGGATAAATTTATATTCTGTTCAGCTAAACGTTCTTTTAAGCTGTTAATTTGAATTGCGGCTATTCTTTCAATTTGTTCTGAGATTAATGGATGAAAAACAACCGTATCATCAATACGATTAATAAACTCTGGTTTGAAATGCAAACTGACTTCCGACATAACCTTTGTTTTCATTTCTTCATATTGACTATCATCTGAAAAATTCTGTATGTGATCAGAGCCAATATTTGAAGTCATAATAATCACAGTGTTTTTAAAGTCAACGGTACGACCTTGGCCATCGGTTAACCGACCGTCATCTAGGACTTGTAACAAGATATTAAACACATCACTATGAGCTTTTTCAATTTCATCCAATAAAATAACAGAATATGGCTTGCGCCTAACTGCTTCAGTTAAGTAGCCTCCTTCTTCATATCCAACATAACCAGGAGGAGCGCCAACTAAACGCGAAACTGAATGTTTTTCCATAAATTCAGACATATCTAACCGAATAAGGGCATCTTCACTATCAAATAGATAATGTGCTAATGCTTTTGTTAATTCAGTTTTCCCTACCCCCGTAGGACCTAAAAATAAAAAAGAACCTATAGGTTGGCTAGGATCTGCAAGCCCAGCTCTAGAACGACGAATAGCATTAGATACACTTATTACTGCCTCAGTTTGACCAATAACTCGTTCATGTAAGTTATCTTCCATCTTTAACAGTTTATTGCATTCTTCTTCTAACATTTTTGAGACAGGAATACCGGTTGCTTTGCTTAGTACATCTGCAATTTCAACATCCGTTACTTTATTTTTTAGTAAAGTCATTTCTTGCATTTCTGCCTGACTTGCCAAGTCGAGTTGTTTCTCAAGTTCTGGGATCGTTCCATATTGTAATTCAGACATTTGGTTTAAATCACCTAAACGTCTCGCTGCTTCCAAATCTAGCCGGGCTTGCTCTAGATCAGTTTTAATTGCTTGTGTTCCATGCAGTGCAGCTTTCTCTGTTTTCCATACCTCATCTAATTCATCAAAGCTTTTCTGACATTCTTCAATTTCTAATGAGATCAAAGACAAACGTTTTATTGAAGCATCATCAATGTCTTTAACTAATGCTCGTTGTTCAAGTTTCAGCTGAATAATGCGTCTTTCTAAACGGTCTAAATCTTCTGGCTTAGAATCTATCTGCATGCGAATACTAGAAGCAGCTTCATCAATAAGGTCAATAGCTTTGTCTGGCAACTGTCGATCGCTTATATAACGATGTGACAAAGTAGCAGCAGCAACGATAGCAGGATCGGTAATATCAACACTATGATGGAGTTCATAACGTTCTTTCAAACCACGTAATATAGCAATGGTATCTTCGACACTCGGCTCTTCAATCAATACCTTTTGAAAGCGGCGCTCTAAAGCGGCGTCTTTTTCAATATACTGACGATATTCATCTAGTGTTGTTGCACCAACACAATGTAAATCCCCACGTGCTAATGCAGGTTTTAGCATATTTCCGGCATCCATTGCGCCATCAGATTTACCCGCACCCACCATAGTATGAAGTTCATCAATAAATAGGATAACCTGCCCTTCTTCTTTAGCCAGTTCATTCAACACTGCTTTTAAACGTTCTTCAAACTCGCCTCTATATTTTGCGCCAGCAACCAACGTTCCCATATCAAGTGACAACACTCGTTTACTTTTTAAACCTTCTGGGACTTCGTGATTAATAATACGTTGTGCTAAACCTTCGGCTATGGCTGTTTTACCCACACCCGGTTGACCAATAAGCACTGGATTATTCTTAGTCCGACGCTGAAGTACTTGTATGGTTCGACGAATTTCTTCATCTCGGCCTATAACGGGATCTAATTTCCCTTGTTCAGCAAGTTCAGTAAGGTTCACTGTATACTTGTCAAGCGCCTGACGAACATTTTCAGCATTGGGTTCGTCAACACTCTGACCACCACGTACATGTAAAATGGCATCTTGAATACGTTGTTCGCTTGCACCAAGAGATTTTAGTATTTGCCCTAATCTTCCTTTGTCTTCAATTGCAGAAAGAATGAACACATCTGAGGATATATATTTATCCCCTAATTTTTGCGCATGTTTATCACAAAGGTTAAGTAAGTTCCCCATTGCGGAGGAGAGTTGTACTTCTCCACCCGAACCCGAAACCTGAGCAAGTTTATCAATCACAGTTTCTATTTGTGAACGAAGTGAGCGCACGTTAATACCCGCGCTTTTCAATAATGGAATGATACTACTCGCGTTTTGGTTTAATAACGCAAGCATTAAATGCACAGGTTCAATGAATTGATGGTCTCGACCTAATGCTATTGACTGAGCATCTGAGATAGCCACCTGAAATGCTTGAGTTAATCTATCTAAACGCATTCGATTTTCCTATTTAGCAAAGAAATATATTTAGTCTATACCCTATAGATAAGGATAAAACTTAAACTTTTCAAGGACTGAAGTTAAAAGGTTTGATTTGAAATAAGTTTTAAAAGTTTTATTAAACATAAAAAATTAAATTCGACAAATTATTGAAGCCATTCGCCCAGTAACATTGTCCCGCCTGTAAGAAAAATACTGCTGTTCATCAGTATAGGTACAATGATCTAAATGGTGAAGTTGATTTACACCAAGTGTTTCTAATTGTATTTTGGCAATCATAGGTAAATTGGCTAAGTATTTAACGTCATGTTCATTCCCCGTCGGCACCTTGTGTGAAGAATTAACAGAAAAAGCCGAGGAAAATTTATCTGATTGGCTCACAAAAGCTAGCTTTACTTCTTCACCAACCTCAAACGCTGTTTTCCCAATGCATGGGCCTAACCAAGCAATAATATTTTCATTCGATGTACACATACTATTAACTGTATTAGCAATAATGTTTTTAGCTAATGGTTTCCATCCACCATGAATAGCTGCAATTTCACTACCATCGATTGCGGTTAATAAAATGGGTAAACAATCAGCTGTCATTACGGCAAGACTCATATTTTTCTGTTGAGTAATTACGGCATCAGCAATTAAAGGCATGGGTGAATGAGAATCTATAGTAACGACATTATTACCATGAATTTGTTCAAGCCACTGAATTTTTGAATTTGGTGACAAATTATTTAATAACTGGTTTCTGTTGCTTTTGACTTGATCAGGATTGTCGCCAACATGTTCACCAAGGTTAAATTGGCTATAAGAGGTGAATTGAGAATTTTTATAGATGCGGTGCTGATTTTCTGGATGATGTCTTGTGGTAGTAAAAGCCAGTACATTATGTACTGGCCACTCTACTTTATGAATAGGACGCTTAATAAATGTCCGATTCATTGAGTTTTGAATCTTCGCGTAGGATATTTGTCAAATTAACCATATCTTCAGGAATTGGTGCATGCCAAGTCATTTCTTCACCGGTAATAGGGTGAAACAACGACAACATTGCTGCATGCAACGCTTGACGTTTAAAAGTACGTAACACATCACGTAATTCCTCTGTCGCATTTTTAGGTGGACGCGGACGACCACCGTAATTTGGATCACCAATAAGTGGGTGAGTAATGTGCGACATATGAACACGAATTTGATGAGTACGACCCGTTTCAAGACGTAATCTTAAACGTGTATGTAAGCGGAATTTCTCCATTACACGATAATGAGTTACAGATGGGCGTCCAAAAGGATTAACAGCCATATGTGTTCTTTTGGTTGAATGACGACCAATCGGTTCATCTACAACACCACCAGCGGTCATTAAGCCGTTAGCAAGCGCTTCATATTCGCGTGTTATTTCTCGTTCTTGTATCGCATCTACTAAATTAGTCTGAGCAGCGATTGTTTTAGCAATGACCATTAAACCCGTCGTATCTTTATCTAGTCTGTGGACAATACCTGCACGTGGTACAACGTCAAGCTGCGGACAATAATGCAATAATGCATTAAGTACCGTACCGTCAGGATTACCTGCGCCAGGGTGTACAACAAAACCTGCTGGTTTGTTAATCACAAGAATATCGTCATCTTCATAAACGATATTTAAAGGTATATCTTGGGGTTCGAATCGTACATCAGCTTCAACTTCAGTCGATATTTTAACAAGTTCTCCACCGAACATTTTCTCTCGGGGTATCTTTAAAATAGCGCCATTTGAAGTAACATGACCTGCTAAGATCCATTCTTTTATGCGAGAACGAGAATATTCAGGGAACATCTCAGCTAATGTTTGGTCGAATCGTTTACCTAAACAAGTTTCAGGAACCGTATCTGTATGTTGAATTATTTCAGCCATTAAAATTTCTATTTAACTCTCTATAAATTTACTATGAATTAGCGCTGTGCAAGGCAAGTATGCTAGGTTAGAATGCCAGTGTTTATTTTACCTCTTTGCTAAATCAATTACATTAAGTAATTTACAAAGAGCGTATATTTATTTTACTAATACCTTTAACTAAAACAAAGTAGTGATACCAAAGTCTATGCAAAAATTGACAATAAAAATGATAATACTAGTGCTTTCATTAGGGCTAGCGGCGTGTTCATCATCAGATAAAAGTGACATTGAAAAAGTACCAGACAAGTCTGCACAAGCATTGTTCTCCGATGCGAGAACAGCACTTGATAGTGGTTTATATCAAAGAGCGATTCAACTTTTATCGGCAATTGACTCACGTTTCCCTTTTGGTCCTATTTCTCATCAAGTTCAATTAGACTTAATTTACGCTTATTACAAAAGTGGTGATGCAGCACAAGGGATCGCCTTAGCCGATCGATTCTTACGATTAAATCCAGATCATGTAAACCTTGATTATGTTTATTACATGCGCGCATTAATCAACATTTCAACTGAAGAGAACATGTTTCAAGAGATAGCAGGCATTGACCGTTCAGATAGAGATCCAACTGCATCTCGAGAAGCATTCACTGATTTCAAAACGATCTTGACTGAGCTACCTCAAAGTAAATATGCGGCTGATGCTCGTCAACGAATGATTGGTATAAAATCGCGTTTAGCTAATTATGAATTATCTGTCGCCCGTTTTTATATGAAACGAGATGCATGGGCATCAGCGGCAAACCGTGGCAAATATATTGTTGAATATTTTTCACCAAGCCAAGAAGTTGAACAAGCGTTAGAAGTTATGATCGAGTGTTACGACAAATTAGGCCTAATGGATTTGAAAACCAATGCTATGCAAGTATTAGCAGCAAACTATCCTAACAATGAATTTTTATCGCGTTAATCAATATTAATTAAAAAGCCCACTTAGTAAATAACTAAGTGGGCTTTTTTATGCGCTATTTCTCGATAAGATTAAATTGCTGCTTCATCTTCTTCGCCAGTACGTATTCGGATCACACGTTCAACATCAGTGATAAAAATTTTGCCATCACCTATTTTTCCGGTTTGTGCCGTTTCAATAATAGCATTCACACAACGGTCAACTTGTTCAGAGGTAACCACTATTTCTAATTTAACTTTAGGTAAAAAATCAACCATGTACTCAGCACCACGATAAAGCTCAGTGTGCCCCTTTTGTCGGCCAAAACCTTTTACTTCTGAAACTGTCATTCCAGAGATCCCGATTTCACTTAGTGCTTCACGTACATCATCCATTTTAAAAGGTTTGATAATTGCTTCTATTTTTTTCATCTTTATTGTCCATTGTCCGTGAAATATACTTTGAATTGTACACAATTAAGTGAATTAAACCCAAGTGCTATATTTGTTCTAACTCAATTAAATTATATACGGTACACTACAATCATATCCCATCTATCAAATATATATCAAAGGAAGTTGAATGGATCCGCAATTGATCATAAATGAAATGAAGGTTTTACCGAAAATTGATGTAGCCTTTGAGATCAAGCGCCGTGTTGATTTTATCAAAAATACACTTAAAACATCAGGCCAAAAAAATTTAGTTTTAGGCATTAGTGGTGGTGTTGATTCTTCTACTTGTGGTCGTCTTGCACAACTTGCAATAAATGAGCTAAACGCTGAAGAAAAAAATACCAATGAACATTCTGCCGTTATTTATCAATTTATTGCTGTTCGTCTCCCTTACAGTGTTCAAGCAGATGAAGACGATGCTCAACTCGCTCTGAGTTTTATCAAACCAACACACTGTTTAACAACTAATATTGCTGATGCGGCTAATGGTATACATGCTGAAACGATAAACGCTTTAAACCAAGCTAATATTCTATCAGCCAATGACGCACAAATAGACTTTTCTAAAGGCAATGTAAAAGCACGCAGCCGAATGGTAATGCAATATCACATCGCTGGCATTCTTGGTGCGCTTGTTTTAGGTACAGATCACTCAGCAGAAAACATTACGGGTTTCTTCACTAAATGGGGGGATGGGGCTTGTGATTTAGCGCCTTTATTTGGTTTATCAAAGCGCCAAGTAAGATCATTAGCCGAAAAACTAGGTGCCCCAGACTTATTGATCAACAAAGCTCCAACGGCAGACTTAGAAGAGTTAGATCCCGGTAAAACTGATGAAGACGCTTTAGGAATGAGTTATGACCAGTTAGATGACTTTCTTGAAGGAAAGCTTGTAACATCAGAAATTCAAACACTTATTATTAATATTTATAATAAAACACAACATAAGCGATTAGCGATCCCAACTATCTACGGTTAATTTAAAGCAAAAAACTTGTGAAATAAAAGTTACCAACTATAACTAGAAGCATAGCTAATCTAGCCAACGGAAGGCTTATTATTATGTTTAATTTAACTTTTAGAGTAAATGGATTTACGTTAATTGAAACCATGATCACTGTTGCTATGCTCATTTCCCTTATAACAATTACCATTCCAAGTCTTGCTAACTTCACTATTCGTATGCGTGTTGATAATGAAATATCTTTGTTGCATCGCATGTTATTACTTGCCAGAAACAGTGCCATTAACAATGAACTATATGTCACAATTTGTCCTTTAAATGAAAGTTCAAAATGTTGTGAAGACTGGCAAGGCGAAATAAGTGTATTTAGTGATCTGAATAAGAATCGGATCTATGAACCAGATAACGGTGAAACGATTCTTAAAGTTAAACCGGCTATACGGAATCTCGATAAATTACAATACGGAAAAAGGCGAAACGCTCTCATTTATGGACCTACTGGTCACCTTGTTATTTGGGGAGGAAATGCAACCTTTAAATACTGCCCTAGAGATCATGCTGATAAATCAAGGGGGATAATCGTCTCAACATCTGGGCGAGCATACAAAACGGTTTATAATAAGAAGCAAGCACAAGATACTAATAGAAGCGGTAAAGGATTAATTTGTCGCTAATTCGGTATCAAAGATAGCTAGTTGTTCATACCGATTGATGGTATAAATAATAGAATATATTATATATGGCTGATCTCTAATGCTTGAATATAAAAGTGAAAAACAGCGTGGGTTTACGATTTCTGAATTAATGATAGGAATCGCCATTGTTGGTATTCTTACCACAATAGCATTACCGCAGATAAATAACTTTACTGTTGGTTTACGTGTTGATAGTGAAATTTCAGAGTTAAACCGCTTGTTACTCACTGCACGCAATGGTGCAATAAATTCAGGGAACAACGTTATTGTATGCCCATTATCACCCAAGTGTAGTGCTAATTGGCATAATGAAGTGAGTGTTTTTATTGATAATAATAATGATGGTGATTACGACGTAAATGACACTATTATAAGAGTAAAAGCGGCGATAAACAGTAATGATAAATTACAATATGCGCAAAACAGCCTTATTTATACGCCATCAGGAATTCTCTCATCTACTCCCGTTGCAACACCTTTTAGTTATTGCCCCGGAGAAAACGCGGATAAATCTAGAGGTATAGTTGTTTCCGCATCGGGTCGAAGTTATATAACAGCGGATACCGATAACGACGGTAAAGATCAGGATAGAAATAATAACCTCATCACTTGCACATAACGTTTATATTATTCTGCTTGCTGATATTTATATAACCAATAATAAGTAGATTAATGAAACCAATCTACTGGATGGGTAGAAAGTTTACCCCATGTCTTCTTCTGACTTATCAAGCTTATTTGCAGCTTTATTTCGGAATTTTTTATCCATTTCCCTACATTCAATCACCCGATATATAACTTTTGACTGATTGTTTTTTCTGGCAGCATTACTAAAGTTTTTCAGTAATGCTTGATAGCTTCTCATTTTCTCAACGGGCACATCATAGTGACGATAAATCATAAAACTACCACCAAGAACTTCTGCATAACATTTGAGATCAACAACACTTGCCCTGTTGTGTTTCTCCTTTTTCGCTAAAGCCGAAGTATTTACAAGAAAAAAAATACACAATAAAGTCATTAAAGGTACTTTTTTCATCTTAATTTCCCCAACATGTCGTAGACTCACCTGATTTTTCTCCCTTTTCATTTATCGTTAACGTTGTACACTCCGTATCTTGAGTTAATTGAGTGCTTAATGCCGTTGCCGTTAATATAAAAGTAACCCCTGAAACGCCACCAGACGAACCAATAACACTGGCAATACTATAGTTACCCGAATTCGTAATATACGGATCAGCCGAAAACCCTAATAGTTCCATGTCGTCAGAATACGTTCGATGGTCAATGAAATATTGCTCTTGTAAGGCAGCAATTTTCGCTAACTCTCTTTGTGATTCACCCCTATTCGATTTGGAGACATAACTAGTATAAGACGGATAAGCAACAGCAGAAAGAATCCCTATAATAGCAACAGTGATCATCAACTCAACTAACGTAAAACCTTTCATACTTTTTAAACTTCTCATTATGGATTCTCCTGAATATAGAGATAACCTTGGGATGTTGTTAATGACAAATCTAAATCAACAACTTGACCTCCAGTTAACAATTTAATGGTTGCCTCATCAACGCCCAACTGAGGATATTCGGGATCTTCTTCTGGATCTGTAACAGTATCGGGATCACTCGTTACAATTAACGTTGGAGTGTCCGGCATACCCACGGTTGTAAACGCTTTACGCCAATTATAAACTGTCTTTCCTTTGTACATATCAATAGCATATAAAAATCCAGAACCATCAATTAAAGAACAACTGTTAGCGCCACTTGATCCAGGAACAAAAGAAGTAAAATATGCGACACCATTTATAGCAATAGCTTCAGCTGTGCCCTTTTCACCAGGAGACGAATAATTATAATACCAACCTGATTTTAGACTCACCGCTATTTCAAGGCTTTCAAGTGATGCTTTTTGTGTCGACGAAAGTGGAGCAACATATTGTCCAAACGGATTATCCGTGAAGTTATACAAATCTCCGGCCGTTACTACTGAAGGAATTACCGGTGCAGGTGCCTGTGCACCCACGATATAAGACTCAGTCGTTATATTTTCATCTTTAATCATGAAGAACTTATCTGAAGTCTCAGTATTGGTGGGTGACGACCTATCTCCACTGCCAATTAAAATGGCATCGTACGGTTTTTCTTGACTAGTAACACTGAATTCTCCAGTTCCTTCACCATCTTCATCGAGTATCTCTGTTTTGAATGTATCCGTGATAAAGGTTCTAACAATTGATGGCTCACTAAAGAAACGCCTATCGGTATCATTTGTATACCCACCAAGTTCTGCTAATTTAAATACCGTCCAAGGCGTGCTATCAAAGGGATTAGCTCCTGGCATATCAACTCGCCAGACATTACCACCTGTATCTCCCATATATAAACGATCAATAAGCCCATCAGAGTCACTATCGAGCACACTAATTCTGGAGGGAATACTATCCATGATATCGGTAAATTGTGTATTCACAGAAGATGTTACAGCTGGGGTTAAGCTCCAAAGTAATTCCCCTGTTTCAGCATCTACCATAAAAACCCCTTTTCCGAGACTGTCCTCAGCATCAATTGCAGGAGCACCAGAAGCGTCTTTTGAAATATCATAACCGGCGCCAAATATGAGTACAGGTTTCGGTTTACCATTTACAACATTCAATTTTGAGTAGCCAACGCGTGGTTGTGACCAAGATTGACCAAGCTCTGCAAAATCACCTGTGCCTCCTTCTATTTCCCATAGTAATTTAGGCGTGTCTTTGTTGGTTACGTCAAGACCGTAATATGCGCTGCCACCACGTCGTAAACCAAAAAACACCCACACTTTATCTTCAGATGAATCAACGGTGCCATCGCCATTGGCATCCTCAATATGTACAGTTGCTTTGCCATCAATGCCATATAATTTGCTTGATGAAGGCAGGTTATCTTTCAATGTTTTAATTTTTGTAAAGAATCTCTTTGGCATAAAGGCCCAGGATTCATCTACCGTATTGCCACTGTCTTTAAACATATGCAAAGCACCGCTATTCGTGCCGACTATAATTCTAATGTCTGGTGCCGACACACTCCCTCCATAATTAATAACCAAAGGTTTAAAGTGTAATGGATCACCAAATACATCAGGGCGAATATCGACAGAACTCGAATCATTATCATCATCATCAACATCAATACCTAATGCCCAATTAAAATAATCATTTACCTCGTCTCCAGAAACACCTAATGCTGATGCTAGACCTTCCTGACCGCCATATTTTGTTGTCGCAATGTCTAAATCAATAGGAATAATTATCGGATCGCTACCAATATCACTATAAATATTTCGACTTACTTTCGCGCTAAGCATCTCAACAACACCACCTTGTTTAACATCATTGCCATCAGGGGTTGGGGCTGTTGACCAAAATGTTGACGCACTTGATATAATACTCCCGGTTACATCAATGGCAGCGCTACCATTACGGTCAACTTGAACTTTATTCGTCACTTTTAACTTTTTCAGGTTACCTTGCCAGCGGGCACCGTTAGCGGGTATGAACATGCCATAATATGCTGAGTCAAGTGTTTCTGTTCTATCGACACTGTTTGAAGCTACAGAGGGAGTAGTGAATGTGGTATTAATTTCTAAAATGGTGCTGAGTGCTTGCTGAAGTTTAGCGCCTAATTTAGTTGGGTCGGTAGCATCGTAGTATTCTCCACCACCTGCAGTCGCTGCATCCATTAATAACGTTGTGGCGCCCGACGCGCCCGAGCTAAAGCCCACCGTAAATAATGTTGCAATTTGATCGCCTGCTAAATTATCATTTAGATCCTCTGTATGCATATAGCGCGCAAGTTCCGTTAAATGATTACCAGATATAGACGCTAATCCGGTTAATGTCTTAATTAACGGGTTCGCAGCATTGTCCCTAGTAGGTTGTCCATCAGTAATTAAGATAACAAAAATTTCATTACTACAACCTTTATACGGAGAAACATAACTTGACGAAACAATAACAGAAGGATCAAATGGGGGACTATCTTTTAAATGCTTGTAACCTCTCCCATAACTAGAAGTTTTGTCTGTATCTTTATTGCCCCAATGTACCGCTTTACCACCAAAATACTGCGCCGTTTCATATAAACTTTCACATAATGGTGTACTACCAGAGGGGATTAAATCCGTATTGACCATATTTTCTAGCGTGGCTCTAGCATCGGTGGTCATATCTTGTATACCAAATACGACTCTACCACCATGATTCCCTAATGGCGTCCACGAATCACTATTACTATTGGCATTATAAACCTGTAAGCCAAAATCCACCGATGGCACTGAATTAATTAAATTAACAATCGTTGGTTTAGCAATATCTATCCGCTCAACGGTTGTTGTACCAATATTAGAGCCGTCCATAAAAGTAGTTCCTTGCTCCCAACGTAAATAGTTATCACTATAAAGTGTCACTACTTGCCCGGACCAATCGGCATTAGAGTTACTGACATTAGTATCATAATAAATGGGAGCATCCGCAGTGCCTTTACCATCAATGGGATAACCTGATGCGGTGGATAATGAAACTAAAGCGCCATTAACGAGAATATTGGTATTGGTATTTTGTGTTACCGGGTCACCGTTCGCTAAATTATCTACATCAATAAATACATCATCTTGACAGTCGATAACCGAAATATTCTCACCCGTTATGCCTGATATTTCTTCCCAGCTGCCAGTATTCCCTTGAAAAGTGTAATCTCGGATTCTCCCAGTATAAAAACCAATGGTGCTCAACTTATCGATTGCCGTTTTACAACTATTAATACCAACAATGAATCGACGATTTTCATTCACATCATCAACAAGCGGTAAATCTGTTACTGAGCCTTTGCCGTAATATATGTGTGTAGATGCTCTATCACTATAGTTGGCTTGATAGGCGTAAGTTTTAGCAGGATCATAAACATTCTTAATTGTTTGATAATCCCCCATACTTCCCGAAGTGTCTAAGATAAGTAAAACTTGTGGTTTGGCATTAGATTGTTGTGAGTTGTTACCAATATATAATTCTATATCTTCACTAAACGAACAAAACGAAAACAGTGATATAAAACTAAAAAACACTAACTTTTTCATATTAGTTACTCCCGTTAATGAGTTGCTGAGCAATGCCAGCATTCACCAAAATTGTACTATTATTCGTTCGACCATATTTACGATCAACTGTCACGTTTAGCACATTGCATTTGAACACTTGCACTGAAGAGGCTGAACGTGTGTGCGGACAGTCAGCAATTAAATTCAGTGGATTTACAATAGTAATTGTCGCTGAGGTAATGCTAGGTTGATTCACCTCAGGATTTATTGGAAATAATGCTAAAGCTGAAGTAAACCGATTAGTACCATTCACCTTTCTTACTTGATTGTGAATAATTTCATCCATTTCACTTAAGGTTTCTTGAGTCGCTATGAGTTTTTCCTGACTAGCGCCTGACATTTTCATATCAGTCGATGTATTTTGCATCATTGCAGCTGCCACAGCCGTTAATGCGATAAGAAAAACCAATGAAATAATTAATACTACACCCTTTTGTTTCTTGGGCTGAAATACTGAAGTCACTATATTACATTTACGCTCTACCATGAGTTAGTCCTTGCATTGTTAAGCGATACTGTTGAGCTAAATAACAAACGGCGAAAGTGGTCACCTCCAGCATCAAAACTAATATCTCCAAGCTGATAAATATTATCGTTGGTGTATTTCAGATCGGGTAATATCTCTCGCGTTAAAATATACACTTTAACGGCAACTACATTTACATTGTCAGCGTTATCCCAGTAATCCTGCAGCATATTAGGTGCAGATATATACGCATTGACCGAACCATCGTCCGTCGTGTCGACACCGTACATAAAGTGCAATTGTTCTATACCCTCTACCATAATATCAAACAGCATGGCATTATTAGGGTCATTTTGTAATCTGCCTTGCATTAAAACGGGAACAGTATTGTCACCTTGACTATCTTCCCTCACGTAATACACATGGTGTTGGTATTCCCATATTCGGCCAATATTCACTGTTGGAATTACAGCTGCATCGTCTGAAAATATTGCGGCATTGTTTGCATTTGAGATGATGTAATATCGGTCATCGGGCATATCAGCAATAGTCGCCACTAACGGCAATGTCAAATTAAGTGATGCGTCCGCCATCGCGCGCTTTAATTGTATGAGATCACTGCCGATCTTGGCATCATCAATACAGCCTCCCATGACAGTATTATTTGTTACACTTAACCCCCACAAAGTTCTAAACGCGCCAATCTCAATAGGAAAACTTGCATTATTAGCGCCGCCCCCCACACAATCTCCAGCAATTGTAGCTGGGTCAGGTGACGAGATTAATACACCACCATCAAGATTTCCCACTAAATCCCCCCAAAAATCTTGTCTCAGCAAGTCGTCTGTTATCAGGGTCATAGCAAAACGGCCGTTTTCCTGTAACTCTCCGGCACTACTTGTTTCACTACTAGTGGTGCGCATACTTACAAAAACACTTAATACCCCAGCAATCAAAGTAAGCCCTATCGATAAGGCAACAAATATCTCAATTATGGTGAAACCACTTTGCTTTTTAATCATGTTCTTCTCTAAAAAATAAAAGCATTAACAACAATTTGTCTACGCTTGCTACTTTCTACTCCACAGCCTTTCGCAAAAGCACTGTTACTTGCAGCGCCATCAGTCATTTCTTCTCGTCCTTGCCAACTTATTACAATATCAACGTTATTATTTAAATGTTCAATGCATGCAACCGCACCGACGAGTCCACCTGTACTATTTAAACCATTTTTTACATCGGCTCCCATCAAGCTTACTTCCCATTCATATAAATCTTTTACAACCATTTCTTGCCATGTACATAAGGTCGTCGACGAATCACAAGTTGGGGAAGGTACCGTCTCAGACGCATCGCCATTACCGTAGGTGCCGTTATATGCATTCAATCGTAAAAGCGTTGAATCATTACTGCGCATTCTCTCTAAGATATCTTGGGCGAGCGTTGATGCCAATGAACGTTGTGTCGCGTCAAAGCTACCTTTTTTTACCGATGCTTGCATAGCAACAGCACCTAAAATTCCCGTAGTTAAAATAAACATGGCGACTAAAACTTCAATAAGGGTCATACCTTTGCTTGAAGTCGGTCTTTGATTTGAGGCGGGTCTTTGACTTGGTACATGGCGAAATGGATTATTCATTATTCAAACTCTCTTTAAATAAAAACACGTAAGAATAAATATAGCAGTGACTATGTTTAATATCATTAAGGAATAAGAATGGTTAATTTTTGGCAAGCATTTTCTAGAGTAGCAATCATAGAGGTTGCTACTCTTTGAAGATCTATATGTGTTAAAAATCACTAACGTGAACCGCATTAACCCATACCTTAAAATCTATTATTGAATAGCTAATTTACACAGCTACTATTCATGATAATAAAGTTAAGTAATCAATTTCTCATTAAAGCGCTTTAACCATTGCAACTTAATAACGGACAAATATCACTCAATTACTTAACCGGATCTTTTAAGACTAGCGCAATTCTATTGGTACCGCAAATACAGTATTTTCTTCACGGCCAGGATATTCTATAACCTCTTGACCACCCATGTTTTTTAATGCGTCAATAACTTGTTGAATAAGTATTGCAGGTGCAGAAGCTCCTGCTGTAACACCAATTTTCTCAACATTTTCAAGCCATTGTGCTTGAATATCGGCAAAGGTATCGATCAAATAGGAAGGTGTGCCTAATTTTTCAGAAAGTTCACGTAAGCGGTTGGAGTTAGAGCTATTTTTAGCCCCGACTACTAAGAGTAAATCTACTTCTGCTGAGATAGTACGTACTGCATCTTGACGATTTTGAGTGGCATAACAAATGTCATCTTTACGGGGACCTTTAATGAATTCAAATTTAAACTTTAGCGCATCAATTACTTCAGATGTATCATCAATTGATAAAGTGGTTTGACTACAATAATACAGTTGAGATGGGTCTTTAACTTCAAGCGTTGCTACATCAGCAACCGACTCAACCAAATAAATTCCGCCCTGCTCACTTTCATATTGCCCCATAGTTCCCTCTACTTCAGGGTGTCCAGCGTGACCAATAAGTATACATTCAATATTTTTCCGGCTCGTACGTGAAACTTCCATATGCACTTTAGTGACTAAAGGACAAGTTGCATCGAACACTTTCAATCCACGGTCTTTAGCTTCTTGACGTACGGCTTTAGATACACCATGAGCACTAAAAATAACGGTGTTATCATCTGGCACTTCAACAAGTTCATCAACAAAAACTGCACCACGTTTTTTTAAACCATCAACAACAAACTTATTATGTACGACTTCATGACGTACATAAATGGGTGCACCAAATAAATCTAACGCTCGATCAACAATACTAATTGCTCGGTCAACACCAGCACAAAAACCACGAGGGTTAGCTAAAATAATTTCCATGATTAGTTCCTATAGGCTCAACAAAAGCGCTAAGATTTAAATGTTATAAAATTTCAACAACGTCAATAATGAAAGTGACTGTTTGCCCAGCTAACGGATGATTAAAATCAATCGTTACTGATGTTCCGGTTACTTCTTTAACCATGCCAGGTAACTCTATATTACCAGGTTGAGTAAAAGTAATAATACTGCCGACTTCTGCAGGCACGTCACTGCCAAATTTGTCAGCATCAACGTAATGCAAATTATCAGGATTCGGCTCGCCAAAAGCATCTTTTGCTTCCAAGGTAAATTCTTTTGAATCTCCTGCTGCCATACCTAATAACTGAGCTTCAAAGGCAGGTGAAATACTTTCATCTCCCATAATAATTTTAGCAGGTTTTTTGTTTACTTTTGTACTATCCGCTGCAGAACCATCAGATAGTTTCATGGTGATATGAGCGATAACTTGTGCGGTTTCCGTAACTAACTTAGTCATTTTATTTCTCGTATTCTTTATGTTTTATTTAGCTTTGCTCTTTTTCGGCTTTCTTTTTTGAATCGCCATTTTTAAATGAATCTAAAATCATCAATGCTGCGCCAATAAAAATAGCGGAATCTGCAATATTAAAAACTGGCCAGCTGTAACCTGCAATATGAAAATCTAACATGTCAATAACATAACCAAATAATGCTCGATCAATTAGATTGCCCATTGCGCCACTTAACATGAATGCTAAAGCGATAGCTAATAGTGCATTATTTTTTGGTGTTTTAGCCAACCAGACTAAAAACACAACACTTGCAATAGCAGCAATTGCGGTGAAAAACCATCGTTGCCAACCATCTTGATCGGCAAGAAAACTAAATGCGGCTCCAGGATTTTGTACATACCTCAAATCGAAAAAAGGCAAAATATTCATGGATTCGCCTAAAGAGAAAGAGTTCACCACTAAGTATTTACTGACTTGATCAATAATTAAAAACACAATCGTGATCCACAACCATTTAAAACCAGTTTCTGTAAAAAGTTTATTCATTTTCATATTTCTGCTTTGCTTATAGATTTATTATTTACAATGATTTCTAATTAAAAATAATGGGCTAAATACAATGCTAAAAATATCGAAGCTATTCTGCTTTGTAACAAAGAGAAAGCACGCAGCCTAGTTTACTAGGTGAGTACTTTCGATGCTGTTAGAAAGTAAAATAGCAATGATATTTTTACGCATTTAGGCGAATTGGCGAGTCTCGCCCTTACCTTCTACGTTAGTAATACAACGGCCACAAAGTTCAGGATGCTTTTCATCTTGTCCTATGTCTTCAGTTACATGCCAACAACGCTCACATTTAGTACCATCAGCCGCAGAAACAGCTAACCATAAACCTTCAATATCTGTTGCTAATGCTCCTTCAGGCGCACTGTCAACAACTGTAACCGTTGCTTTAGAGGTGATCAAAACAAAGCGTAATTCTTCACCTAACTGCTGTAATTTTTCAGCCATTGCAGCGCTTGTATATAAAGTGACTGATGCTTCAAGTGCTTTGCCTACTTGTTTTTCTTTACGGGCATTTTCAAGGGCTTTGTTTACTTCGGTACGTACCAGTAAAATGTCATTCCAGTAATCATTATTTAATGCATTCGTGGTTTCTGTTTTTGGTAAACCGTCAAACCAAACACCAGTGAATACAAACTCTTCACGAGTTTCATCAGATGAAGTCGGTAGCGCTTGCCAAATTTCTTGTGCAGTAAACGATAAAATTGGTGCCATCCAGCGCGTCATAGCTTCAGCAATTAAGTACATTGCCGTTTGACATGAACGACGAGCAGGACTGTCTTCTTTCGCGGTATATTGACGGTCTTTAATAATATCTAAATAAAAGCCACCCAATTCTGTGGTACAGAAGTTCATCAGTTTATGAACAACTGCACTGAATTCATATTCATCGTAAGCGTTAACGATTTCTTTTTGTAATTGTGCGGCTTTATCGACAGCCCAACGATCAAGTGCCACCATATCGTAAAAGGCAACTGAATCAACTTTAGGATCAAAGCCATTTAGGTTTGATAATAAAAAGCGTGACGTATTACGAATACGACGATAAGCATCAGCTTGGCGTTTAAATATCTCATCAGAAACGGTAATTTCTTGTGTATAGTTAACCGAAGCTACCCATAAACGTAAAATATCAGCACCTAATTTATTGGTGATTTCTTTTGGCGTAATAACATTGCCTAATGACTTAGACATTTTGTGACCATTAGTATCAACGGTAAAACCATGAGTTAGTACTTGTTTGTATGGCGCTTTACCATTCATCGCTACCGATGAGATCATTGACGACATAAACCAACCGCGATGTTGATCTGAACCTTCAAGATATAAATCTGCGATACCATCGAATTCTTCACGAGCAGCAATAACAGAAGCATGCGTTGTGCCTGAGTCAAACCATACATCTAAGGTATCAGGTACTTTGATGTATTCTTTAGCGTCATCACCAATAAGTTCAGCGGCGTCTAAATCAAACCATGCTTGAATACCACTTTCTTCTACGCGCTTAGCAACCGTTTCAATTAACTCGATGCTACGAGGATGCAAAGCACCGGTATCTTGATGAATAAACAATGCCATTGGTACGCCCCATGTACGTTGGCGTGAAATACACCAATCAGGACGACCTTCAACCATCAATTCAATACGGCGTTGACCCCAATCAGGGATCCATTGTGTTTTTCCAATTTCGCTTAATGAGTCTTGACGTAAACCTTTTTTGTCCATGCTGATAAACCATTGCGGGGTAGCACGAAAAATTAATGGTGTTTTGTGGCGCCAGCAATGTGGATAAGAATGTTCTATGGCATGATGATGTACTAATGTGCCATGCTCTTTCAATGTTTCAACAACATTGGCATTGGCTTTAAAAACATGCTGTCCTGCAAACAATGGCGTATCTTCTAAATAAACACCATTGGCGCCCACAGGGTTTGCGACTTCAAGGTTGTATATCTTACCTACCACGAAATCTTCAACACCGTGACCTGGTGCGGTATGTACACAACCCGTACCTGAGTCAGTAGTAACATGGTCACCTAAAATCATTGGCACGGTAAAGTCATAAAATGGGTGTTTAAGTTGTACTAAATCTAAACCGCTACCTTTACAAAAACCTAACGCATGGTATTTATCAATACCAAAACGGTCCATACAGCTTGTCACTAGATCAGATGCAATGATTAAACGTTGTTTACCCTGCTCTGTTTCACATTGCACTAACGTATATTCGACTTCAGCATGAACAGAAACTGCACGGTTAGCAGGTAAAGTCCAAGGTGTGGTGGTCCAGATAACGACTGAAATTTCACCTTCGCCTTCATGATTTTCAGGATGGTCAAATTTGTCAGCAACACTTTGGTCAACAACAGTAAATTTCACATCAATGGCTGGAGATTGTTTGTCTTTATACTCAACTTCAGCTTCAGCCAAAGAAGATCCACAATCTGTACACCAATGAACAGGTTTGAACCCTTGATGTAAGTGACCATTTTCAGCAATTTTACCTAAAGAACGGATAATATTAGCTTCAGTAGCAAAATCCATGGTGAGGTAAGGTTTTTCCCAATCAGCGAAAATACCTAAACGTTTAAAGTCTTCACGCTGACCAATAACTTGCTTCGCTGCATACTCACGACATTTTTCGCGAAATACACTAGCAGAAACTTTATGACCTGGTTTGCCTATTTTTTTCTCAACCATTAATTCAATCGGTAAACCGTGACAATCCCAGCCTGGAACGAACGGCGCATTGAAGTCAGATAAGGTTTTTGACTTAACAATAATATCTTTAAGAATTTTATTAACAGAGTGACCTAAATGAATATCACCATTTGCATACGGAGGTCCGTCATGCAAGATAAATGATTTCTTACCTTTTTTAGCTGCTCGAATTTGGCCGTATAAATCTTTTTCAGCCCATTCTTTTAGCATGTTTGGTTCACGGTTTGCCATGTTACCTTTCATCGCGAAAGAAGTAGCTGGCAAATTTAGGGTTTGTTTATAATCACTCATTTAAATCATTATCCGTTGTTATATTCGCTAACTATTTGGTTAGCCTCTAATAAGTTAATAATAAAACCAACATTTATAGTTATTAGTTTTATTATTAACTCACGTATCTGTTTATTTACAAGTGTTGAACAAAGGCTTTTGCCTGTTCGCTGTCTTGCGATATTTGTTTCTTTAAATCATCTAAAGATGAAAACTTTATTTCACTTCTTAGCTTTTTCAGCATAACCACTTCAATGGTTTGCCCGTATATATTTTCATTGAAGTTAAAAATATGTACTTCAAGTTGTTGCCTAACGCCTGAAACTGTAGGTCTTGAACCTATATTAGCCACACCATAGAAACAATGTTCAATCGTTTTTATTTCTACGACATACACACCAGAAATAGGTGAGACACGCCTTTTCAATAAAACATTTGCAGTAGGAAAACCTAACTGACGACCTCGTTTATCACCATGAAAAACTCGACCTATAATTGAATATGGACGACCGAGCATTTTCTCAGCATCGGCTAACCGGTCTTGTTCTAATGCATGACGAATTTGCGTGCTACTAATTCGGCAATCTTCCAGTTTGAAACTTGCGGTATCAGAAACATCAAAGCTGAATTTATCACCCGCTTTCTTCAGCAAGTTAAAATCACCCCTACGGTTTTGACCAAAACGAAAATCATCACCGATGATTAAATGTTTAATACCCAACTGTTTTACTAATAACTGCTCGATAAAATCTTCAGCACTTTTACTGGCAAATTCTCGATTAAAATTAACGCAAATTAAACGTTCAACACCCAACTTTTTCAATAAAACATACTTGTCTCTTAAACGCGTCAACCTTGCAGGTGCCGTTTCAGGAGAAAATAATTCTTGCGGTTGAGGCTCAAAAATCATCACTGCAGGTGTACAATTCAATGCTTTAGCTTTTTCAATTAAGGCTGTAATCACTCGCGCATGACCTAAATGGACGCCATCAAAATTCCCTATAGTTAGCACGCAACCATGATCTTGAGATTGAATATTGTGAATACCGCGTATTAACTGCATGTAATTAAAAAACCTAAATTTGACAACAATACTTTTGCAATGCTGCCATTAAAGAATAAAAACCGACGAATTATATATCACTCAGCCTTAAGAATCAGCACTTGAACGCAATTTCATCAACTTTTTTTTATGCTTATCTTTCTATATTTTTTTCACGTTAGCCTGAACTTTCAAATCTTTCATTCTAATACCTAAAACAGCGATAGAAATAAAATAACTTAGCATGCCTAAACTGATACAAATTAACAGCTGTTGAATTTGAGCTGAAGTACTCATTTCTAACCAAACTTTAAATTCTGGTGACAAATTGTAAACAACAGTGGCCATAACAACCGCAGAAAAAACAAGTCGAATAAAGAACCACCACGTCGCTTTTGTTAATTGAAAAACATTATCCTTTTTCAATCCATGGTAGAGCATCAACGCATTTAATGTTGCTGACATTGCTGTAGCTATCGCTAAGCCGACATAACCAAAAAACGGTGCCAGCATTAAATTAAAGACCATATTCGCTACCATTGCCTTAATACCTATTTTTACCGGGGTTTTAGTATCCTGTCTCGCATAATAGGCTGGCGCTAATATTTTAATGAACATAAAACTGATTAAACCAGAAAGGTAGGCAAACAAGGCATAAGAAACCTGCAAAACTGTTTCTTGTGAAAACTCGCCACGCATAAATAAAATCATAATAATAGGTTGAGCAAGTACCATAAGTCCGGCAAGTGCAGGCCAACCAAACAGAGAGACAATTTTTAATCCCCACGTAATCGTATCGCTGAACTCTTGATTGTCTTTTTTAGTATGAAGTTTTGCTAAACTCGGCAGAATTACGGTAGCAATACCAATACCAAATAAACCAAGAGGAAACTCTAACAAACGATCAGCATAATAAAGCCAGCTAATCGAGCCTGTGACTAAAATACTCGCGATTAAGGTATCAAGCAGTAAATTTATTTGCGTAACGGAAACACCGAATAGTGCAGGGACAATTAACTTTCGAATTTTTTTAACGCCTTTTGCGTGCCATGCCCATTGTGGTTTTACAAATACTCCGGCTTTGATTAAAAAAGGAATTTGAAATAAGAACTGAGCTAAGCCACCAAGAAATACCCCCCAAGCTAATGCAAAGGCTGGATTTTCAAAAGATGGTGACAAATATATTGCACAAGCTATGATACAAACATTAAGTAATACCGGCGTAAACGAAGAAACCGCGAATCGACCAAAGGTATTCAAAATAGCACCAGCAAGTGCAGTAAAACTGACAAACCATAAATACGGAAAAGTTATTTTTAACAGTGTAGAGGCCAGTACAAATTGCTCGGCTTTGGGACCATCATTAAGCCAATCAACAAACCAACCGAAACCAAACAACATGACAAACAAGGGCGAAGCAATCATCCCAATTAACGTCACTATGGTGATAATGACACCTAACGTACCTGATACCTGCGCAATGAGTTTTCTTGTTTCCCCCTCATTAATACTGAGACCGTCTTCTTCGTCTTTTGTATGATATTCACTCAATACAGGGACAAAGGCTTGAGCAAATGCTCCCTCGGCGAATAGTCGACGTAAAAAATTTGGAATTTTATTCGCAAAGAAAAAAACATCTGACGCCAGTCCAGCACCAATAATATTAGCGATAACGACATCTCTTACTAACCCAAGCACACGAGAGACCAATGTCATAAAACTGACTATAAGACCTGATTTTATTAACTTTTTACTCAACGAACAGCTCCAACCAATCGATAAAAAACATAATTATTTATGACCTACTTTCTCATCAATATTATGCAGCTTTTTAACAGTGATAAACAAGCAAATGCAAAGAAGTTTTTAATCTATTTTAAATCACTAAAATAACAGGTAAAATGACGCCATTATTTAGTAACCAATAATGATAATTGTTATATAATGATAAATTCATCGTTATTAAGTAAATTAAACCTGTAAAAGGTTTGACAATCGAGCTTAAAAAAGGCATATTTCCTCGCCTTAAATTTAGGCTATATATACAATCATATTTTAGGAGTTCACCTTGGCTAATTCAAAGCAGGCGAAGAAACGCGCGGTTCAATCAGAAAGACGCCGTCAACACAATGCAAGTCGTCGTTCGATGATGCGCACGTTATTTAAAAAAGTACTTGCTGCAATTGAAGCTGGTGACAAAGATACAGCAACTAAAGAATTTGCTAATGTACAACCGATTTTAGATCGTTTTGCAAGTAAAGGTCTTGTTCACAAAAATAAAGCTGCTCGTACTAAGAGTCGTTTAAACGCTGCTATTAAAGCGCTTTAATTTTTGTTATTGAATTTAAAAACCAGCTTATGCTGGTTTTTTTTTACCCGTAATTTAGCTTTTTGTCATTCTCAAATAAATAACGCTGTTTAATCCTTATAAAATTTCTCTTCAGTAAAATCTTGCGCATCCTGCTATTTTTGGTAACCTCTTCTCGTTATATATAATAATTACATCATGAATTTACAAAACAACGTGAGAATAAAAAATGAAACTAACAAAATTAGCTACTGGCCTTTTGCTTGCCACTAGCCTTTTAAGCGCTTGTAGTGAAAATAATAATACACAAAATCCTGCACCTACTTTATTAGTAGAAGCCCAAAGCCGCTTAGACATTTATAAACCTGTAACGCTTACTGCTGATTTAAGTCACCTGTCTGAAAATCAAAAACAAATGATTGTTTTACTGATTGAAGCTTCAGATATTATTGATGAGCTTTTCTGGCAACAAGCCTTTGGTGAAGACAAAGAGACTTTCCTTGCAAGTATTGAAGATGAGAAAGTACGTGAATTCGCTCGTATCAACTATGGTCCATGGGATAGATTAGACGGCGACAAACCTTTCCTTTCTGGATATAAAGCAAAATCACCCGGCGCTGAATTTTACCCAAGTGATATGACTAAAGAAGAGTTTGAAAAAGCAGACTTTGAAGATAAGAAGGGTTTATATTCAGTTGTTCAGCGTAACAGTGATGGTCAATTAACTTCTGTTGCATTTTCTGAGCTATATAGCGATAGAATTAACCGTATTGCTGCTATTTTAGAAAAGGCGTCCGGCCTTGCTGATGACAAAGAATTTGCCAATTACTTAAATTTACGTGCGACTGCGATTCGTCATGACGACTTCCAAGCTTCAGATTTTGCCTGGATGGATATGAAAAACAATCCTATAGATGTCGTTATTGGCCCAATCGAAAACTATGAAGATCAGCTTTACGGATACCGCACGGCATTTGAATCTTATGTGTTAATTAAAGATTTAGCATGGAGTAAAAAGCTGGCTAAATATGTGGAGTACTTACCTGAATTACAAAAGGGTTTACCTGTTAAGAAAGCCTATAAAAAAGAAGTGCCTGGCTCTGATGCAGATTTAAATGCCTACGACGTTATTTACTACGCAGGACATTCGAATGCTGGTAGTAAAACGATTGCGATTAACTTGCCAAACGACGAAACCGTTCAATTAAAAAAAGGTACTCGTCGTTTACAACTTAAAAATGCCATGCAGGCAAAATTCGATACTATCATGTTACCCATAGCAAGCACGCTCATTGTGCCTGAACAGCGAGAAAATGTAACATTCACCGCATTCTTTGCTAACACTATGTTTCATGAAGTTGCTCACGGTTTAGGTATCAAAAACACCATTAACAATAAAGGTACTGTCCGAGAGTCATTAAAAGAACATGCATCTGCATTAGAAGAAGGTAAAGCAGATATTCTTGGCCTCTATATGATCCGTCAATTATTGATTAAAGGCGCCATTGAAGAAGGTACTTTACAAGATTATTACACAACATTCTTAGCGGGTATTTTCCGCTCTGTTCGCTTTGGTGCAACGTCTGCTCATGGCAAAGCCAACATGGTGCGTTTTAACTACTTTGCTGAACAAGGTGCTTTCACACGTAACGCTGAAGGTTTGTATTCGGTAAACATTGAAAAGATGACTGCCGCCATTGATTCACTATCAGAGATGATTTTAATTTTGCAAGGCAATGGCGATTACGAAGGCGTAAAAAAACTTGTTGCTGAAAGTGGCATCATTAAAGCTGACTTGAAAGAAAGTTTAGCGCGTATTGAGGCGGCTAATATTCCTGTTGATATTACTTTTAAGCAAGGGAAAAAAGTTTTGGGTTTATAAACCCTGCAAGTAAATCCTTGATTAACGCTAAAACATCGCGAAATCTACCTAAGGCCTATCCGTTGCGATAGGCTTTTTTTAATAAAAATTGGAAAGTATTTCTCTTTATCATGGTCTAATAAGTAATCACAAGATAACTTATTTCTAAATATAAGAAGGTTTTCATGAAAACAGCTTTATCCGTTTTTATCATACTTAGCAGTTTGTTTACTTTTAATGCTCAAGCAAATAACGACACAAATGAAAAAGCTCAAGACTGGGCGCTAAAAACCCAAACAGGTAAAAGTATTTCTTTAGCTGATTATCAGGGAAAGCCCGTGATTTTACACTTTTGGGCAACATGGTGTCCCTATTGTAAAAAATTACAGCCGAAGTTAGTTGAATTAAAAGAAAAATATAAAAGTACAGGAATCGAGATTGTCGCCATCAGTTTTAATGAAGATGAAGGGGTAAATCCACAAGACTCAATAACTCAACGCGGCTATGAATTTATTACCGCAGTTGAAGGCGATAAAGTTGCCCAACAATATGGAGTAAAAGGTACACCAACCACCTTTTTTATCAACCGAAGTGGTAAAATAATTTTCAAATCATCAAGTTCAAATATTGCTGACCCGCGTTTAGAGTTAGCGGTGAAAGAAATCATTAAAGAAAAGTAGCAACTATCAAAAGTTAGTACTTACTTCCAGTAATCATATCATTGAAAGTGAGTACGCCTTACCAACTTAGAGAGAGTTGTTGTGTTTCCTTCGTATTATCTTTAGCAAAACCTAACGTTAACCCAATTAAACGAATTCCTCTAGATTGGCTGCGTAAAAGTGCTTTTACCAATAATTGCTTAAAGGTACTTTCATCACAATTACGACTCTGTTGTTCTACCGTCGTTTGGGTGAAATCATTAAACTTAAGTTTGATTCCTTGCTTACTAATGACCATATGTTGATGTTTTTCTAATCTTACCAAAAGCTTCTCATATAAAAGCTCAACTGCACTCTCACACTCTTTTTCACAAGATAAGTCTTGAGCAAAGGTTGTTTCTATTGCTAACGATTTACGTACTCTGTCGGTTTCTAGTCGTCGATGATCAATGCCAAAACTTCGTTGATATAAAGCAGGTGCAAACTTTCCTACAATTGGTGTTAATACCGCAATTGAACTTGCACGAATATCAGCACATGACGAGAAATTATAACTCAACAGTTTTTGTGCTGTTTTTGGGCCAATACCCGGGATTTTCTTTAACGGTAAGTTTTCTACAAAACGATTAACGTCATGAGGGGCAACAACGCACTGTCCATTAGGTTTGTTTTCATCACTGGCAATTTTAGCAATAAATTTATTGGGCGCAACACCTGCTGACGCGGTTAAATTTAACTCATTAAAAATATCACGTCTTATTTGCTCTGCGATCAGCGTCGCACTGCCGTTAAATGCTTTGTTATGGGTAACATCAAGAAAAGCTTCATCAAGCGACAGTGGCTCAATCAGCTGGGTATAACGTTGAAATATTTCTCTTATTTGCGAAGAGACTTGCTGGTAAACGGACATTCGCCCACCAACAATGACTAAGTCGGGACAAAGTTGCATCGCTTTTATGGCTGGCATTGCAGAACGAACGCCAAATTCTCTTGCTTGATAATTACACGTACACAAAACACTTCTTGGCCCCTTTCCACCGACAGCAAGGGGCACATTACGTAACGTTTCATCGTCACGCATTTCCACAGCTGCATAAAAGCAGTCCATATCTTATCTTACCTTGTTTAATTACACCTAAAATTCTTGACAAATAAGTTTATATTAGGATACCATTTTCTACGTCAAGAAAAGTCACGTAAGGATAATTAGATGATTGAATGCAAGAAGGTCGAAGGCATTGAGTTTGGAGTACGCACACTAACATCATACGTTTTATTGCAAGACGGCTTCCCCCTTGTAGTGCCAAGCGCGTTCCTATTTAATACTGCGAAAAATCACAAATTTAAAACTGTTAGGACTTATCAAAACCCGATCAAGCAATTTTTCACTATGATTGAGAAGTCTAAAAGAGCAGATGGTTCTTTTAGCGATTGGAACTCATTAACCGATAGAGAAATGTCAGGCTACCTCTATGGATATTTAAGGCAACAAAAAAACCTCAAGGATAGCTCAATGCAAACGCATATCGCTGCCATATCCGGATTCTATCGTTATGCGTATGATCACGGTTTTACTGCTCGTATTCCTGATTTTTCGTTTTCTTATCAAGAGGCAGAAGACAAATCAACCTTCCTTCGTAATATTTCAACAGAAATGCACGACGTGTACTTTACTGAACAAGAATTCAATGACCATCTAGTTAGTCAGGTGGAGGAAAACGATGGGTTTAATCGAGAGCGGAATGAACTAACTCTGGCACTTGGTTACATGGCAGGATTTCGCACCTTTGAGGTTACGCTGAAAGAAAACATGAATGTTGAAAAACTCAGGGAAAAATTACCTGAGGTTGAAAATCGATTGCCTTCTACATTAGAATTCGACGTGTTTGGCAAGGGCAGCGTATACCGTTCTGTTATTTTCCCTGTTAGTTTAGTGGATAGAATTTACAAATTTTTATGGGGCCGGGCAAGACACATTAAAAAAGGCAATTTGATTTGTAGGAAAAATGGCAAACGTCTTGTAGACGAGAGCTTTGCCACCAAATTATTTCGTGAATGTGCAGACCGTTATTGTCTCCGTCCAGAAGTCACACCTAAAGAACGTCAGCGTTGGAAAAATCGCACCTATCACAAAGGACGAAAATGTTTTGCTACCAATGCTGTTGCTTTGTGTAAAGAATTAAAGAAAGACCCTTGGATCTACGTACCACAGTGGTTGGGGCACACAGACAAAAAGATCACCTTTAAATACATTTATTTTGACGCACTACTTAATAGCCGAGAGGCTGTGCTAGCCAAATTGAGTCTTGATGATACTCAATATGGCAAACGTCATTACGCAAAAAAAGGAAATAAATGATGGGCTCTGATGAAATAGGAGATGCTACTGGGAGTCGTGAGTCTGTTGATACAACATTTATATCCCTTGAAACAATGGCCCCCGCTACCGTAATTCCGATCAGAGTATCAGAGACAGAAGTAACGGTGAACTGTCGGCAAACAGGCAGTGGTAAATCAGTAGTTAAAAAACTTGTTATCCCAGCAGGATATGAAAACTTTCACATTATGCGTAATGTAATTTTATATTTGCAATCAAAGAGCTTTTTGGAAAAAACACCTTTAACTAGATATAGCGAGGTCTTGAGTCAGGAGAAGTTCTTTGCATTTATAGCCAAGCAAACACAGTATTTGAATGATGGTGTGCCGCTTAATATATATGAAGAATACCTTCGGTATCGAAAGAGCCAAGCAAAACTAACTTTCTATTGCGAAATGCTCCATATAGTTGAACCCACAAAATGGCTGTTAAGTCAAAAAAATCACGTTCTAAATCCAGTATTTACTACTGATTTTGTATCGTATCTGGCGTTTGCGCCAGATGTTCCGAACCCGAAGCATAATTCCACACCGATGCAGTCATTAGTAGATTTATTTGGTGCACGGAACTGCCCATACAATGATACTGATATGATCAAGGCGCTTCGCCTTACGTGTTGTTTCATCAATGAAAAGCTTGGTAATATGCGGTCTGACTTATTACAGGATAAAGTTCTTAAACAATGGATAGATAAACTAAAAAAAAACAATCTGCTCAATCACAAGTTTTCAACTTATTTTCAACCTTGTTTGACTATAAGTAATAAGGTAATTACGGGCAAATTAAGCGCTGATAAATATCAAATAATACTGGATGCCTATAATCATCTTTATAAGGTTATATTACAGCAAGAAAAACCTCTTACCATTGAGTGGTTGTACCAAAACGAACTGCCTGACGCTACTAAATTAGATAGCGAAACCACTAAACTAGCCTGGGCAAAACGATTCTTCAACAGGGAAAAAGGAAAAATAGTTGCTAGTTCTGTTGACAAAAAAAAATATGTGATAACCAGCCTGAGGGCATTGACGTTTCGGTTCCTCAATATGCCATCCGATATAGAAGCATTTTCAATTCAATGCTTGTTAGCTGCCGATTCAATCCAACGAGAGGGTTTAAATCAGCACGCATTAGCGGACTTTTCTATTACAGATAAAAGTCTTCAAATTGGATATGGCAAAGGTCGCCGAAATACGACGTCCGCAACGCCCATTTACAGCAGAAAAAGCATAGTACATGACACATATAACTACTATCATAATTTGATGTTAGAGGCACAAAGCACTCTCCCAGAGTCCGAGAAAGGCAATACTTTTTCGTATAACTTAGAAAAAATTAGCATTGGGGTTATATCCTCCGGATCTAATGAACTTAATTCGTTCATATCACTTCTCCTAGACAAACAAACGCACCTGAACGCTCAATTTTCGGAAGAAGTTGGTGACGAAGGAAAACCATTTTTATGGCTACTAGAAAGGTTGATTGAGCATAATAATAAAAATCGATTGGAACAAAATGAGAATGCAAAAAAAAATAGTGTTAGAAAAAAGCGTGGGTTGAAAAAAATAAAGTGCAAAATGAAAAATTCACGAATATCTTTAAGCCCTAGCGCTATTTCAATGTCGCGCAAGCGTATGGATGATAGCACCAATGTTTATCCAAAAGGGAACCAACCTACCAACGACGCCGAATCAAGCGGTTCTGCTGAAGTCAAAGCCGAATTGACTGCACATTCCGAAACAATGAAAGCCAATGTTTACAATGACCGCAGCAATTCACCTCAGAAAATAGAGTCTCAGCGAAGATTCGGTGCACAAGTCGGCGAGATCTATGAAAAAGAAGCACTAAAAATCAGTGAATATATCAAAAGTACAAAAGTAGTCGATATGCAACAAGTACGCAAAATCCTAGATATCAGTAACACCAAGGATGAGTTTGAAAAAATGCTTGGATCCTTAGATCTAGACACTGAGATTTGGGGTGGTATCAACCATAAAGGTCAAACCCTTATTGTAACCACTGAAATAACCGCTGCGCTTATCACTGGATACATTGCCCACATCAAAAAAGAGCTACCTTCAGTGCGCTTGGATAGCGAGAAAAAAGCATCAAAGCTCCGAATTAATCTAGCCTACTTAAATGAGATGCTTGAGCAATTCCCCACCCATTTACAGCAAGCAGGCAAAGATATGTTGGCTGAATTTGACATCCCGTACCCTTCACTGCTTTAGGATTTATACTTAATGAATATCAATTTGATGCAAACCAATATAGCTCCATTAGGGCAAGATAACGATTCTCCGAAACTCATCAATAAATTAACTGATGATGTCTTTTACCTCACCGACAATGTATCAGGCGAGGTAAAATACTTGGATGTTGCTTTTCCAGATGCCAATAAATACTGGCGAATATGGGGAAAGCAACTGATGATTAAAGTCTGTGGGGGCTATGTATCCCCTAACACTCAAGCATTAAGTGCAAGATTTTCAACAGTATTTCAGCAACTTACAAAAATAAAAAAACTCACTGCATGGGCAACCAAACATCACCCTGACAGGCCGCTAACTCAGTGGGGGGAACACGAATGTTCATCTTTTGTAAATGCACTCGCATTTAATGAAATTGAAGTGACTGGCAAGCCTGAACGCTTTAAGGTGAAGGAGTTACTTGCATTCCAAACAATAAATATGGAACTAACTTTATTAAAAACTACTGGAAAATATTATCGCAAAGGGCTTTTGAATGATGGCTTACTGATACACCTCCCTAAAGATTTTATCCAGACGGTGCTGAAGCAGCAGGTCATTGATATGGGCGTAGATTATGTTGAATGGTTAAAAGGAGGGAGTTTCGCCAGTATACCCTTGGAGATCAGTATGCTTCTTCTCAGCGAGGCGATTGAAATCTTACGCCGCCCCAGTACGCATCTATTGCAAGCGTATTTCCGCGCCCAACGAGGTGAATTTAAGCTGAGCCCTTCTGATGTGGCTTTTAATAGGCGAAATGGGAAAGATCCTAAACTTAAGCAGTATATAAATGGAGAGGTTTTAAGTAAATATCAAGGGGCCAATCCAAACCTTAACAATACAATTAAACAATTTGCTAATAATGTTGAGGGAGAATACGCTAAATTACAAGGGCTTGATAAGCCACTTCCCTTAAGTGACATTTTCACCTTGAAAGGGAGCAAGCATGTTAACGAGCTATGCTCTGAAGTCTATAAGGCTTGCATGATTGTTTTCCTCTGCCTCACAGGTATCCGCATTCACGAGTTATCGAATATCGATGCTGATGATTACGATATTAAAGCGGACGGAACTTGGATGTTTCGCACTAACATCAATAAAACACACTTAGGGCTGAGCGAAATTCGTAGCATGTCAGGATTGGTAGCTGAAGCCGCAATGATACTCAATGATTTGAGTTATGTGACCAAGCGCGGCCTCCCTGACGAAGATAGTATACCTTTATTCGCACAATACTTTAAGGCAGCTCACTTCAACGCCCCATCAGGCATCAAATCAAACATGTTAGGTCTTAGCACTGACTATATGAGGGACCAAATTCAGATGTTTTACGAAACTTTAATTATAAAGCATGGAGAGCATCTCCGCCAAATTTGTGAAAAAATCATTCCCCACGGCTTCCGACATTGTTTTGCTGAGCTTGCAATCAGGCGTTTCGATGGTGATGTCTTGGAAGCTATACGTCAGCATTTTCGTCACCGTGTAGGTAGTTCATTCACAAGTTCTTACACGAATAACAAAGGCTTTGATGACATCCGTCAGGGCGCGGAGCGCAGATATATCAAGGAGTTATTGTATCGCATGGTAGGTGAAGATGCAGGTGATTTTACCGGAGCTATGGCGCTGCACGTTCGCCGTGAAGTCAGTAAAATGGCATTCAGAACTCCAGATGAATTAGATGAATTTATTAATGATTTGAGCAATGCTTTTGACTCATTAACACCCCACGAGTTCGGTTTTTGCCTCGTGTTGACAGAAACTAAACATCTATCAAAATGTCTAGATAAAAAAACGGGTGTACCTAACCTTCTGGATGGATGTTTTGAACTGTGCTCAGGATGTCATCATTCATTTAGAAGCAAGAAGAGTAACTACGACAGTGTGTTGCGAAATGTACTCAGTCATGAGGATTTTTTAGAGCGGTTTCCACTGAAGAACAGCCAGCATTTCAAGGTCAGTGAACAAGTGGTTGAACGTGGCAATAAAATTCTAGATGCAATGGAGTAGATCATGAAAAATTCAAGATTAGATAAATTAAGAAAAAAGCCTGTCGAAGTGGAACTACCCGACTGGGTTAAATCAGGCAATAAAATGACCAGTAGGCTATATGATGCAACGATTGAACTGGTTAAAGAATTAAAAACACAGATTAAAGAAGGGCCTTCTAAAGACCTTAAAGTTACAGAACGAACCCTAGTCAACGCCCATATTGCTGAGAAAGCGGGTGTTAGCGACACCAACATTAGAAAAGATAGGCAAGAAGGCCTGCTTAAATTTATTAAAGAGCAGAATGATATTTTACTCGATATGTGGAAGCTAGATGGAGGACATCCAACTGATGGGCGCAGGATGTCTAAACCTGAGCTAGAAGTGGCTAAAAAAGCCTTGCAGAAGGAAGTTAAGGATTTAGAAAATAAAAAGTACCGCGAATTTTTCCGAGAATTGATCGACTCCCAAGTGATAATGGAGCAAAAATCGTTGGCAGAGAGATATACGGTATTACAAGCTGATTACAATACAGCACAAGAAACTATTGCCCATCTAAGGCTTACACAACAACAACTCATTAAACAAATAAGTGAAAAAAATAAGTGAACGTATTGTAATGAGTCTAGATTTCATTAATGTTTGTAACCAAGTTAATTTATTTCGATAATAAGGAACAGTCATGACAAAGGGTAAAATCACTCAGGAGACGGCACGAAAAAATGAAGCGGTCTTTAAAGAAGTGACAGACTCTATGACAGATCAGGATTGGGAAAATATATACAACTCGAAAGAGAAAAAGGCCAACCGCAAAGAACTTCAGCTTATCTGCGAATTCGTGGATCGGGGTACGTTGAGAAATAAAGTAATACGGCGAATGTTGCATGATATTGAAAATGATCTTCGTGCACGAGGCGTGTACCCTGAGTTGGAACCTGAAGAAGGCAAGAAAGGAGGTGGTGCTGCTGATACTAGCGAATCAAATACTAAAGACCTACCTATCGGGGCTATAAGCGTTGCGGAGGCTGCGAAACTACATCAACGCATCCTTGAACTTGAATCTGAGAATGAGGCTATCAAGAGCAACTACGAGCGTTTCAGCGAAGTGGCTGAGGTTTATCGACGTCTAGGCGAGATGAAATAATGGCTCTAATGCCAAGCATTACAATTCGAGTAACCAAAATTTTAAGTACCTATAAATCGGGTAAAATGCGCTTTAGTGGGGTTCCTGTGTGTCCAGCTACCCATCAGAAAACCAGTAAAAGGGATTTTTACTTCATCACGGCAACACCTGAACAGACGGTCTTTGAGCCAGAAATAGGACAGGTTTGGAAAATCAACGGCGACGCTTATGTCGAAGAAAAACCGAGTTATAAAAAGCATGGTGTAGATCGACATCACGAGATTCGGAATGCAAAACAATGTGTTTGTATTTTACCGGAAACAAAACAAGCTTTTGTCGAATTTATAAAAAAAGCAAAGGCATTCAAAGGTGTGGGAAAGGGGAAAGCAGAAGCTCTGTGGGATGGGTTTGGGCTTGAGATACTCAAGCACATGGAGCACGGACGGACAGGCAATCTTGAAACCGTAGTAACGCCAGAGATGGCGAAAACTTTGGTGAAAGGATATAGCAAGTATCGAAACTTAAAGTATGCTACATGGCTGATGAGTAAAGGAATTCCGATTAAAATTCAAAAGATGATTTTTGAATTTAAACCCATTATCAATACGCAAAGGACTCACCAAAGCGGTTACAGCTATTCGATTGATCCCCGTGTCATTATTGAAGAAAACCCCTATCGGCTCGCAAGTTGCTTCTCGATGAATTTTTCCGAAGTAGATATGCTTGTGCGCAGTGGCTTTGAGCAGAACATCAGCTCAGCCGACCCAAGAAGAATGGTTGCCGCCGTCTCACAAGCAATAAGACGTACTTGCAATAAAGGCGGACACACTTTTGCTACATACGATAAGTTGCTAAAAGAGCTCGTAGAGATACTACAAAAGGCAGAACTTGTTGCGTCGCTAAACAAGTCGTACCAAAAACTGGCCCATAGCATTGAAGAGTTGGCAGCCACTGCACTCAAAGTGCATGACAAGGATGCCTATGTTATCTATCCCAACGGACAATACCAGCTAACACCGACCTACCTGATGGAGAACGTCATTGCCCTGCGCTTGCTATCAATGAGATCGCATGGCGCTGTGTTCGGGGAAGCTGAAAGTGAAGCCTGCAAAAAAGCCTTTGAACTTTCCCCCTATCCGTTATTACCGAAGCAAAAAGACGCAGTGATAACGGCGGTTGAAAATCGGTTCAGCGCAATCATCGGCGGTGCAGGCACAGGTAAAACAACGGTTCTGCATGCTGTTTTGACCGCTTACGAAGCGCTCGGTTATGTCTCGTATACCGACTATCTTCTTGAGTCTGATGAAGTTCAATACAACCGCAATATCAAAACAATGGCACTAAGTTGCAAGGCCGCTAAACGAATGCGTGACAGCATTAACAAGCCTGGCAAGAACGGTGCTCGTGATCGCCCAATTAATGCTACAAGTATTTGCCGATTTCTGCATGAAACGATCATCGAAGATAACGAAGGTAAGTACCTTATCGTCATTGATGAATCCAGCATGCTCGACGTAGCTGATATGTATCATATCATCACCAACATCAACCCGAACGTGAGGATGCTGTTGGTGGGCGACCATCATCAACTCCCGTCAATTGGCGCTGGTAACGTTCTTGCAGATGTGATTGGTTCGGGGGTTATGCCGTTCACCGAGCTTAATATTGTTAAGCGTGCAGACGGTGCGACGGGTATTCCAGAGTATTCCTTTTTGGTGCGGGAAGGCATTGTACCTAAAGCGCTTACGACAGGTTCCATTCACTTTCATGAAGTTGCTCATCAATATAACCCACATGAATCTCATCAATATAACGCAAAAATATGTGCTAACTCTATCGCAATAAAATGTGCTGAACTATATGCGGCATCCCCCGAAACCAGCATGGTCGTTGGCTCTACAAATGACTTGGTGGACGAAATAAACGAACTTTGTCAGCAGGCAGTAAACCCAGGCGGTGAAGCTTTTTTAATTAAAGAAACAGACCGCTTCCCTGATTTTATCAAGCATCCACTTATCATGTTGCGCAAAGGTGATCCTGTCTTGTTTACTGCAAACATTTCGCAAGATATACAAAATGGTTCCTTGGGGAAATTGACTTCAGTAGCGCGAGCTGAAGACTCGTTTGGCCTGATAAAAATGGATGATGAAGATGTTGAAATAAGTCCGAATGAAGAGGTATTGCCAACAATAAAACTGGGTTATGGGATCACGGTACATAAAGCCCAGGGCAGTCAATTCCCTCGGATAATTGTCGCGTTACATGGTGGACATGTTGACAGAGCGTGGTTGTATACAGCAATCACACGTGCTGAATTCGAACTGCATATTGTTAGTACCAAGCAGAAGTTGATTTCAACAATCGAAAAAGAGTCGCACGCAAGTTCGCGGCAAACAATGCTAAAAATATTGCTACAAGAAGATACAGATCAAACTTAAGATTTGATATATAAATTCGGCATTTTGATAACAAGATCAAATTCAAAATTTGATGTGTAAAACCAGTATTTTGATGACAAGATCATATTTAAGAATTGATGTGTAAAATCAGTGTTTTGATATAGTTAGAGGAAAAAGTATGGAATTAAATGAATTAAAAAATGTATTCGATGCAGGAGGCTTAAAGTCTGTTGTGGTTACTTCTTCGTGGATGGGAGAAGGTTTCGAAGTGATAGTGACTGACAACAAGAATAAACAGCATACAATGTCTGCACAGCGTTCAGACGGTGAAGCGCGTGTGTTCAAGTCTATTTCGGCGGCCATAACAAATGCGACTAATATTGGGTTTCGAGAGGTATTGTTTAAGCTTGCCTAGTCTATGTATAGCACATCATTGCGGCAAACAGAGCAACAAACTCAAGTGTTAATGCATGAACCAGTATTGCAAAGAACACCGCTCTAAGATGCGCTTGCGCATACAGCGAAGCGGGGATGTTTTTAATGCCCGACAAAAACTCGGTTGAAGAACCTGCGTGCTCAATTGCCCCCAAAAAACGCCTCCCTCTGCCGCGCCCTGCTGAACTTCTCTTTTCTTTTCCGGCTACCATATCCAAGAGAGGTCTTGCTTCTAATGTCGCATGACAAATATGCCCACCACGCGCTTAATCGCCCCTACTGAAAGTAGGAAATGGTGATGCATCTAATCTGTTAACCTTATCCCTTGACCTTGTCTGTTGAACTTTCTCTCTCCGTCTTTATATGTTTCTCTTGTGCGCATCCTGCGCATGCCCTTTGCGCTTCCCAGCGCTTGCCTTTTAGGGCTTTACTATGGAATTTAGTAATTCGTCCGGAATGTGTTTTTTTTTATTTGCATTATGATGGTGACGGTGTCACAACGGTAGGTGTGCGCTTGTGACACCGTCACTGGTGTTGAATTCCTGAAATCAACCTTTGGGTACGTCGGATAACTTTATACGTTCATACAAAACGCTTTCACTATTGGTGGTCGACATGATGCAATCTAATTCTTGCGAAGTGAACTGAGTACAACCGCCTTCAACTTTTTTGTCTAGGCGATATACGGAACCTGAGGATTGCGGCTACTCCCAGTAACTTCCACTATCTATCAAATATTTTCCATCGCTGCCTGAGCAAAACGCCATTCATCGATATCCCATGAACTAAAAACTTTATAATAGTCGTCACCATCGGGCTTATGGCATTTAATGATAATCCATCCTTGAGGCCGGATGTTCGTGTTCTTGTTTAGTGATGTATCAAGCATATAATTTAATTCCCAATCGTTAAATTGAAAACATATGCTGTATGTTTGTACAGCGCAAGTTAAAAGGGTAGGTGTCTCAATGGGCGACATTGAATATTAACCCTTATATTAAATTGCATCAATATTTGCTCCATCAATTGTATTGATAACTGATCCGTCAGCGCATTTATTATTTATTATTTATTATTTATCAGTAAATTAGACTTAATTACAAGGATCAAACTTCAATACAAATTATTACCTAAAGTGGATCATTTTTACGTGCAAATCAACAATTATTGTCTAAAAGAACATGCAATCAAAATGACTGCATGTTCTGAAAACGTTCTTGCTTAAATTCATGGACTAATATTACTTATCTGAATAGTCTGAGAATAGTTCAGATACTTCTACATCAAGTGCCAATGCTAATTTCTGTACTTCGATATCAGTTATCCTTCTCACATTTGATTCTATTTTAGCTACCGTACTTCTGCTAATTTCCCAATCGATTAGATTACATTTTGCTGCGAACTGCTCTTGAGTCAACCCTTCAAGTTCACGAATAACTCTAACGTTTTTGCCAATAATATTCATAACATCACTTGCTCCGATTTCAGAACTTGATTGTCACAAATAAAAAGCCTAAAATTGCTCCGCTTACGGAGCAACTTGGTTTTAAGTAAATAAAATCAGGCTAAAAGTATATATCGCTTCTAACCATTACCTTCATGTAATCAATATTGTTAAAGCAACTTAGGATTTTTTTTGAAATTAGATATTTTTGTGGCTCAAATTATTACAGCGCCAAACGTTGATCATTTCACCACAAGTGATGTCCGATCAGCGTATATAGCATTAAAAAATGATCCGACTATTGATCCTATTGTTATTCGGCGGAAGGTTTACGCTGAATTATTAAAGTTAGAGAAGAAGGGATGGCTTAAGAAGTTAATATCTAACAAAAAAGGATTAACGCGTTTTAGTAAAACAAAGCTCTTTGATGCAAATAAACTACCTATAGAGAAAACAAATAATACTTCAAAAATCAAACCAGCTGAAAGCGATAAACAACAGCACCTAATTATGAAGTTAAATCATTACAAAGCCGAGTTATTGCTGAATATTGGTGAGGCTGAAGCATATAAAGAACTTTACACAGAATTCCCAGAATTAGTTGATGAAATACAGCCGCAATACAATAAAGCTAGAGATAATAATACGAAAATATTAGGAAAAATCAGGGCTATTGAAGGCTTACTTCAGCAAAATAACACACTAGAGAAAATATGAAACTAAGACAATGGCAAGATGACTGTATAAATTTAGCTTTAAGACAATACTTGAATGGCAACAGCCATTTTTTAGCATTAGCGACACCTGGAGCAGGTAAAACATTAATGGCATCCGAACTAGCCGATCAACTGTTGAAACAGAACCTTGTTGATTTGATTATCTGCTTCTCTCCATCTTCGATTGTTTCGCAAGATTTTAGTCAGAGTTTACAATTGAGAATTAATGAACGATTCGATGGTTTACTTGGAGCTAAAGGACATTCTCTGACTTATCAAAACTTACAATATCTTGATGATGATTTTTGGGAATTATTCGAGCAATATCGCATATTCGTGATCTTTGATGAGATCCACCATTGTGCGGGCTCTAATATTGATAATGCCAATGCATGGGGCGAACAAATAATATTAAACATTCAAGATAAAGCTAAATATACATTGGCGTTAACAGGAACACCTTGGCGCTCGGATGCTGCTCCTATCGTTCTTTCAAACTATATGCACCCAAGCAACAAAATATCGTGTGATTACGTTTATGGGCTTGCTGAAGCTATTCAAGATGATGTTTGTCGTGTACCTCAGATAATCGCTATTGATAACAATAATATTTCAGTGGTTGATGACAATGAGACTAAAACGTTTACTAGCTTTAAATGTTTATTATCGCAATCAATCATTCCGTACCAAGAAATTATAGAAAATGAAGCGGTAATTAAATACGTAATCTCTTCGGCACAAAAAAAGTTAAGTTCAATTCGAACAAAAAACTCAGACGCCGCCGGATTAATTGTTGCCTCTTCTGTTGAGCATGCAAAACAAATTAGATTGTTAATGAAAGCCTGTTTTAACGAAGATGCCGTCGTTGTTACTTACAGAGAAAATGAGCCAACCAATATTATTCAACAATTTAGACATGCGAAAACTAAATGGATTATTTCCGTAGGGATGATAAGTGAAGGAACTAACATTCCTCGCTTACAAGTTTGTTGTCACCTTACGAATATCAAGACAGAAATGCATTTTAGACAGATTCTAGGACGAATACTCAGAATGACTAACTCAAAGAATCAAGAAGCCATTATGTACATGCCGGCTGAGCCTAAACTTTTAGAATACGCATATCGTGTTAAACAAGATGTACCTTTTGAAGCTGATGTCGTTAAGTTCGAAAAGATGAAAGGTTTTACTCAAGATGAAATTGAAGATAATGACGTTGGTCTTCTTACGTTCGACAATACAACAACAAGTACCCCAAAAATAAATCTTCACTTAAGTGAATTTCTTAATGTGATTGATCCTGAAGTATTTGATGGAGTAAGTGAAACCGATGAAGAACACTTTTTAACAAGCTCTTATGAAAAAGTAGTCAATATATTTGGGCAGTTTAAACAAGAATCTATTGCTTTAGGGCTGAGTGAACTGAGGTAGTTATGCTTAAAACTGAACAATTTGAAAAGCGCTTATTACAACCCAATCATCCTGATTGGTTATTAGTGGGTATTGATACCCAAGAAAAAAGCCAGTTGTATATTGCAGGTAATGGCGGCATGAACAATATGAATTGTGCGCCAATAGAAAATTACCTGCCTGAGATTAAAAGCTGTGCCTTAGAAATGATTGATGAAGGTCAATTATACCTTGAAGCCAATGCTAAAGCACTTCGCATCGGCCAAGGGAGAAGCGCTTATTTTTATACGTTACAAACAACTCCAGATACATCAAACAATAAGAGTAATACTTTTAAGTTTCAGTTTTCTAACTTATTTGTTAAATGGCAAAGAACCCTTCAAGTCTCAGATATACGTGCACAAGAGATGCTGCACTTAACCTCGATTGAATTTACTCAATTTAGAGAGGGTAAACTTGATATTAGCGATATGCTTATTGAAAGACTTCATCAATCGACGGGTTTCTCTAGACAGCTATGGTTAAATCGCTTAGCCAAACATAAAGAGCGATACCAAAAATGAAACTGGCTATTTATTCGGATTTGCATTGTGAATTTGAAACATGGGTACCTCCACAAGAAGCTGCTCATACAGATGTTGTGATTCTAGCCGGTGATATCCATACTGGCATAAAAGGCTTAATTTGGGCTCGTGAGCATTTCAAGCAACCAATTATTTATGTGCCTGGAAATCATGAGTATTATAAAAGTAATTATCAAAAACTGAACAAACAATTAAAAGAAAAGGCCACTGAACTCGACATTCACTTGCTGATGGATAGCTCGGTGATTATTGACGATGTTTTATTTATTGGAGCAACCCTATGGACCGACTTTAAGCTGCATCACAATCAATACAATAGCCAGTTAGCAGCTCAGCATGATATGAATGACTATAAATCTATCCGGTATATCCAAGGTGGAAAATATCGAAAACTGACACCTCCTGACACAGTTAGAATGCACGTTGAAAGTTTACAGTTTATTAAAGCTGAATTGAATGAAAAGCAGCATTCAAAATGTGTCGTCGTTACTCACCATGCCCCCTCAGAAGAGTCGATATCTATAGATTATAAAGCTAGCGATCTTTCTCCTTGTTATTCATCAAACCTCGAGCAAGACATAATCGATATGCAGTATTATCCCATTCTCTGGGTGCATGGTCATACGCATAACAATGTTGATTATCATATTAACAATACGAGAGTGCTTTCCAATCAACGGGGGTATTCACCGTCACATCTAAATGAATATTTTGATGAACACTTCATCGTTAATATTTAATCAGAGTGACGTCATTTTTCAACTGAACTTAGCTCACACAACTGGATATGCATCGGAAAAGGAAGTGAACGGATGAAAATTGTATATGTGATATGGATGATGTGCTGTGTAATTATACCAAAGCGCATCAACAGGCCTTACTAAATACACCTAATATGATTTGTCCGCAATCTCAATATGTTTTTTTTCACCCATCTTGACCCCATCCTCGGTGACATTGAAAGTTTTAGCCTATTATTAGCTTCACCGAATTTTGATCCTTATATTCTGATGGCACCATCCATTGAAAATCCGTTATGTTATACCGAAAAGCGACTATGGGTTGAGGAATGCTTGGGTCTTGAGGTGACAAATAAACTTATCATTTGTTCTAATAAAGGGGGATTACGCGGTGATATTTTGGTTGATGACTGGACACATGGGCGCGGACAAGAAAATTTTATTGGGGAGATAATTAAATTTGGCTCAACCTCTCGCCCTTCATGGCAAGAGGTCAATAAACAGCTAGATTTATAGATGTTTTATGTTAACTTTGTGCGCATTGGCGACATTAGCAATAATTTTTTTGCCATACATTTGTAATACTTATTTGGTTGAAATAAAAATGGAGTTATCTTTGAATATTATTTTTTGCACGATTTCTCCAAAAGTGAATTAAAGAAAATCAATAAACACTTGATAAACTGGAAATATAAATGTAATTTTATTTATATTACAAAAAATCAGGCGGTTAATAAACTGTAGACAAAAGGTTTTTTTCCCATCTAATAAGCTGTTAAGTGTTTTTAGAGTTAGGCATACATAAGGAGTCATGATGCAACCAATTACAGAAGATAAAATCTCTCTAGAATACTACGGTGCCGCTGTAGAGAAAGGCCAGTTAAGGGCTAAGGATGTAGCACGATATATCCTTGCATTAGATGAATTCATGTCTGTTGTAACTAGAGAAGCCTATGGCAAAGATGCCTCTCTTAGCATGGATGTATCTGGTTTTAGAGGTCAATCCTTCGATGTTGATTTCGCATTGCAAGTTATAGGTCTATCATCCAGTGCAATTTTCTGCACTGCTTCTCCAAAAGATTTAATTACATTGGCAACAGACTCAATTAAAGCATGTATCCATTTAGGTGGTAAGCAACCTAAAGAATGTACTCCCGATAGAAATGAAAACACTGTAAATATCGAAAATTCTAATGGGAACACTCAGATTTTTCATATTCAAACACTAAATGTAATATCAGATCCTAAAGCGGCTAATTCGCTTGATACCTTTATTCGCGAACCACTCAATAAAGGTTTAAGTAGCGTTAAATTAAAATCTTCTCAGTTTGGTGTGCAAACGGATGCTTCAGCAAACGATGCTGATTTTTTTAAACCTTTAGATTTTGAGTTACCTTTATTTAAAAACACAGTTACTACTGGCCTAACAATTGAGTCACCATCATTTAAAGATGGAAATAAATGGAAGCTCCATGATGGTCAATCTAGCTTTTACGCTGAAATTATAGATGAAGAGTTTATCGATTCTGTAGATAAAGGTGAACGATTTGGAAAAGGTGATTTATTGATAGTTGAAATGGAGATTATTCAAACTAAAACACCTCAAGGTTTAAGGGTAGAAAAGATTATAACTAAAGTTAAAGATCATAAAGTGGCACCAGAACAGCAAGGTATGTTCTAAACACTTATCAAGTTGCTCAAACGGACACAAACAGCTGGCTGTGCTCGTTCCTCGCTATTATAGCCAGCCATTTTTAGTCGCTTAGCAAAGCGTTATGTTAATCGGAGTCTTTCTTGAATCGTTATATATTGATAATCGTTGTCGTAATAATTTCAGTCCCCTTACTCACTCCATTAGCAATGAATTTATATATGTATTTACTACCAGATCAGGCTTTAGGGACAAGGGGGGAGTGGTTAAGTTTTCTTGGAGGGTATTCTGGTGGTTTTGTTGCATTTTTATCTGCTTGGTTTTTATTTAGGCTTGAAAAAAATGAAAGAAACCAAACTCACATCTACCTTTCTACAAAAAATACTAGTAACGAAAACTTAGCCAAAATATCTTTAATCTATACAAAAAAAGATGATTTTATATTTAATGTAGATGACAAAAAAGTAGTGTCGAATGAAGACTATCCCGCTATAAAATTAAGCTTGAAAAATGTATCTACAAATTTTGCAAAAGGTGTGAACATTAGGTTGGGGAATTTACAACCTTGGTTTCACATAGGTAATCAATCGAACACCTCAAAGTATGACACAATTACAGATTTGGATGTGGGCGAAGAACTAGAGTTAAACCTTCATATAGATCCTGTTTTGTTAAAAGATGGCTTAATTTTTACAATTGAATCTAAAAACATATCAAACCTAAAAAATAAGCAAAAAGCCAAATTACATGTTAATCAGAATGGTTGGTCGTTTGAGCAATTAACATAACAAGTGACTATGGTAGTTTTTCAATAGAAATTCTAATGTAAAATAAGTTAATCACATTTAAGCTTATGTCTTCTTTGTGGCATTAGTTAGCCTTATCACTCCACCGCAAGTAGTTCGAATTTTGCCTTCTAAATTCATCAAATGCTAACGACTTCTTGGTGCGCGTAGAAGAAGTAAGGTTTTGAAATTTTGTGTGTTTGTCGAGGTCAACTGAACACCAGTTAGTTGACCTAAGCAAGTCTACAGCTGAATTCAAAATTATTGACATAGCGGACGTTAACAAAATCGATTTTGAGACTAATTTAATGTTCAAAAAATCAAAATACAATTATAGAACGAGAACAATATCTAGGACTACTTCAAACTCAAAACCGCCTGTGAAGACCCGTATTGGAAGGTTCATTTTTACTATTTAGCGGTCAAAATTTACGAGTGAACATCATCCTACTTAACGACAACTTTGATATGATAACTGACGTTTCATATTTTTAATGTTAGGACTTGTCTGAGCAAACATCGGGCGCTGTTTGATTAGATCTAGAGTTTCGTCAACCGCCTAAATGTTTGGCTTATTAAAAATCCCAATTTCATGTGAGTGTTTCTTTTTCAAAGTGGTTAACATTATCATCAACAAAGGTGAATTTAGATTTCGCTTTTATTGGTTGACTGGGGTTCGTCCATTTTGAATCAGTGAAGAATTTATCACCGACATTTGCAAAGGCATGACTATGGTCTAAAGTAAGTTTGTAGAGGATTAATTATCCTGGATACCAACTTAAGTAGTAAGTTACGACATTAGACAATAAGTATCTAAGTTCAGAAGCTATATGACTTTAAGTTTGTTTACTTATCTGAGGGGGTCTAGTGATTAATCGGTTATATTTAATATTATTATTGTCATCGTCACTGCTAGCCAATCCTTCACTTGCAACATCGTTTGCACCTGCCATTGCAAAAGATGAGGACTTAGACGCTCTTTTTTCACTGACTTTAGAGCAGCTTTTACAAGTTAAAGTCACCAGTAGTAGTGGTGTTGAAGAATCATTAATTGATGCACCTGCTGCCATGCTAATTATTTCAGCAAAACAAATAGAACAACGCGGCTATCATAATATAAACGAAATACTAGTAGATTTACCTGGTTTTGATGTCATCAACTATGGTGGTTCCGCTAATAGCGCCGCATATCAACGTGGCTATCGCACGCCTTTTACTACTCGAACTTTATTTATGATTGATGGCAGGGTTGAGAATAATTTATGGAGTCAACAAGTATTGTTGCACCGACAATACCCCATTAACATGATCAGCCGCATCGAGGTTTTATATGGTCCTGCATCGGTAAAGTATGGTGCCAATGCTTTTCTAGGGGTGATTAATTTAATTACCAAAAAAGGAGCGCAGCTGGAAGAAGGTACAAGTGAACTTAGCGTTAAAGGGGAAATTGGCAGCTGGAATTCTAAAGGTGTAAGTATCTCTGCTCTAGGTCACCATGGAGATTTTAGTTATGATGTGAGCGCGAGAATTTTTAGTAGTGAAGAAGAAGACTTATCTGATCGCTGGGGATTTTTGTCTAACGATCTGTATAGCGATGAAAAAATTTGGGGGCCTATTTTATCTCTCAGCAACGATGGCACTTTATTTGGTAAATATACCGACAATAGTGATGATTGGGGAGTATTTGCCAAGTTTAAATATAAGAACATTACTATTGGCTATGACCAATGGGAGATTGATAACGGTTCTGGCGCTCAAAATCCTGCCGATAAAGGACAGAATAATGAAGACTGGATAAGATCAAACCATCAAGCTTTTATTGATCATAAATGGCATCCTAATTCACAGCTTACGGTCAATAGTTCATTAAATTATCGCTATAATAGGATCTGGGGTAACTGGACAGAAGCGGAGCCTGACTGGAACCCAGGTATGTCTGAGTTTTCCTATGTAAGTACAACTAACTGGAATTCTACCAATGATGCATTGGAAGCTAAGCAGGACATTGATTATCAGCTGTCAGATAATTTCCGCTTATTATCCGGTTGGCGAGTAAAACGCAGTGACTTAACTAAAGCATACGACATTCCGGGTTATTGGAATGCCTACAGCTCAACAGTACCGAGTGATACACCTGGTCCTTATGATTTGGGTGCAGGCATATTCCACAGTAGTGATGATGACTATACCTTTCTTAGCAAACCTTTATCGACAGTGCCTAGCGATAATCGTGTTCAATTCAATGATAAAGGTGTCTATGGATCGCTTATCTATGATGCTTACCCGTGGCGATTAAACCTTGGCCTACGTTATGATGACAACGATATTTGGGGGGCAAGTACTAACCCTAGACTCGCCGCCATTTATAAGTTTAATGAAGGTGAAACCGCAATTAAATTAGTTTACGGTGAAGCATTTCAAGAACCCCCTGCCCAACAGTTATATGGTGGTTGGTCAGGTCGCCAAGCTAACCCTGACTTAAAGCCTGAGCAAGCAAAAAACCTAGAACTTATATTGATGCACAAAACTCAGCATTGGTTGCATGACATGTCACTTTATTATGCTAAATACACGAACGTTGTTCGTGAAAGTGCTATTAATGATGCTGAGCGGGATAGCCGGGGGTTTGAGTACAGAGGACAATTTGAGTATGACAATCTTCTCTCAGGCAAAAAAGTGATCACGGGGCATTTATTTTACACCTACGCTCATACAGAAAGTAACCAAAGCTATGATCATGACCAAGGGCAATGGTATGCACAATCGACAACATTAGGGGATATTTCACCCCATAAAGTAAATTTACTGATCAATATTCCGTTATCTGCAGTGTTCAACCTAAATATCAAGGCGAACTATTTGCACCGCACGCGACTGTATTCAAGGAATCCCTTAACTGAACAAAATATTAAAGTTGGCTCGCGCATGATTTTCGATTGTGCTATCAGTTATCAGCACGCTCAATGGCAATTTAGTTTCAAGGCGATGAATATTTTTGATAGTGAAGTATTTGCCCCTGGTATAGGAGAAGCTAACTCAGGTAATGATTTTTCTAATCGCAGCCTCGGCTATTTTAACTCTCTTACACCGCAGCCTGGCCGTTCTTTATGGCTGGCTGCGGAATATAACTTTTAACATAAAAAATCAGCTCGTCATGAGCGATTGGCTATTATTTATCTTTTTTTATTCTACAGTTTCAAATATTAATTCGATCCGATAATCATCACATATCTCCAGTAGCCAACTTTATTATTAAGTAGCGTACTTTCCAATTAGTAGCGAACTCTATTCAACAATGACAGGAGGTGTCACATTTTAGGATAAATGAGTGATAAATGAAGCAGGCAAATGACCTGAACGCAATAAGTAGGGTTTATTTCAGGACTAAAAGACTATATTTAGCGAGCAGTTGAACTAAAGAGTAACCGATAGCTTAGGTCGCTTCAGGCTTAACGACTCATTGACCAAAAGACTCATGTTTTTTATCTATGGGGGAACGTCCACTATCTAGGAAACTGTAAACATAATGTGGTTGTTCTGCCATGTCCGCTCTTGATCAAAGCATTCAAAAGATTTCCGTATGAATTTACAAATGCTAACTTCCGCTCAGTGGCATTAGTTAGCTTTATCACACCACCGCAAGTAGTTCGATTTATGCCTTCTTAATTAATCAAATGCTAACGACTTCTTAGTGCGCTAAGAAGACATTAGTTCCAAATGTTTTGCCATATATTATCTAATGGATAATAATCCTCCTAATCTATGTACAACAAGCAGTTTAATTTTTGGTACTATCTTCATTAAGTATGAATATTCACTTGTGAGTAAATCGGTCATTAAATATTTGGTCTGTTAACTTTTATTTGGATATTAAAAAATCACAGTTGTTAAGTTTAATATAAAAGGAAAAAATATGACTAATGACTATATAAAAACTAATTATGAAGAGCCTATTTTATTTCGTACTCTCAAAGATAAAGATGTATATGAAAATACAAAAGAAAAAGGATCTTTGTGGTTAAGAACTGGCGTGTACTATCAACAACTTGAAGATAAAATACGGTCTGACAAGTTGGAAGGAGTAAATGCAGCACACCCCACTTTTCAGTTGGCGTTAAAAACAGAAAACAATGTAGAATTCAATATTATTTGTGACGAAAGCTCTACTTTAAGTCTGACTACTATACCCCATTATATAATTTCATTACATGGTACCAATATATCTAAAGAGCAACATGCTGACTTTGGTGCAATGACATTAGGTATTAAGTCTCTTTCTAGTTTAGTGGGTGAGGTGGTATCTGAGGTATCTAAAAGTGTTGGCGTAATTAAATGTAGTTATGGTCCAGTTAAATATCAGTATGCCGCCCTTAAACTTAGTAATAGTAGTCAAGACTCAAATATTGAATTAAGTGAAACACCCCCAATGCATTTAAAGCTTTATAATTCAGATGCTTTAAGAAAAAGGCCTATAGAGCCATTCATCTCTCAAGATGAATGGAGAATTGTAGTATTTACTAAAAACTACTATAAAGATGACCCAAAGTTAGCATTAAAGATCAATGTTAGAGCAAGCAACTTTTACCCATATAACGTAAACAAAATCTAATACACCCTCTACACGCTTTGAAATGCGGTGCGATGTGCCGCAGAAAGAAGCGTGGGAGAAAGCTAAATATAAGGATGTAAAATGACATATTGGGATTTAATTAAGACGATAGTAACGAGTTCAATGTTTTCAAGTTTTCTGTCTGCACTGGTTGGTGGCTTATTCACTTTGGCAGGAGTAATAATCGCCCATAAAATATCAAGCACAAAACAGCTCAATAAAGAATCAAAGCAAATACATGGTTATCTTCGAGGGGTGAGTGATGATATTGACTGCTTGTGGCATTTGTACTATCTATCAGCAGGTGAAAAATTGGAGTCGTTACTTGATGACGATCTAGTTCCATTTACACATATGGCTGAGCAAGATTACTTATCATATTTTCACGGCAATATTGCGTTTTTAACTAAAGTAGAAAACTTAGATGTCAGAATGTCTATTAATTTAGCATATTCCCATATTAAGGCACTTCTCGATTCTTGGAGATTGCATTCTGAATTAGTTCGAACGTACGAAGAAGCATATTTCTTAAATCTAAAAGATCCTTCTGAAGGTCATGAAAATCACTTAGATGTCACCAAAAAACATTTACTTAGTAACTCCGCAAATTTACGAGGGGCACATAACAATTGTAAATATAATATTGAAGAATTAAGAACAGAGTTACACAAAATAGGTGCATTGTCTGAGTGGGTTGAACCAAAAATATTTTATAGTGCTAATAAAAAGAAACTTTTAATCGTTGCTTTTGTGATTGTTATTAGTTCAATGGTTATTGCATGATTTTATAAAGGTTCAAACCTTAACTTTCCCAAAAATCATTAACTAACTAGGGTAATCTGCTTATGATCACTTTTACCACGATCATGAGATTAGTAATTATTTATAATGTGATATCCGGATTATATTAACTAATCTAAATTCCATTATAGTAAATTGTCCCTAATGGCCACAGTGTGGCAATTTGTGACACTAGACGGTAAGTCGGTTGCAGCTTGGTTAAAAGAATTAGGCAATCAAAAAGCTAAATATAAGGAAAAAAATGAGTAAATCTACAACAAGTTTATACGAACTAAAAGAGTTTAAATTAGCATTTTATCTACCAATTTCTGTCGCTTTGATTTTGATTTTTATTATAATTTGTACAACTAATTTTGGTTGGCAGTTTGACTTGGAAGGTATAAACAACGTTTGGGAAATATTCAAAATACCGCTCTCAGTGTGTTCATTAATCATTCCTTTGGTTGCACTTGTCGCGGCAAATCACCGTTCTATACAAAGTAAAAAGCAAATAGAAACGACATTAGAGCAAAATAGAATATCTTTAAGACCTCTTTTATCGGTTGATTATAAAAGAAGTAAAGATGATGAAGAGTTAAGTATTTTATTAAAAAATAAAGGCTTAGGTATTGCAAAAATAACAGCATTCAAGTGGGAGGAAGATGATGGTACAGCGTCTAATGGCTATTCCTTTGGACGTAGTGTTGTCAAATTGACTAACGAAAGAGTCGAATTGGAATATGCTGAAGAAATTAGATCAGTAACGCATTTAGCAAAAGACGAAGATATTGTGCTATTGAGTTACCGAAAACTGCATAATCCAGATTATGGCAAGTTAACGGATTGGGATTTTTTATCCCATTTTCTCCATGCCCACGGTCGTATATTGATTACCTATGAATCACTGTATGAGGAAAGTTTTGACTATGAGATCGACTTTTCTTTTTAACACTCCCAAGGGTCGTTATCCATACAAAATATAATCCTAAACAGTGTTTGACGCTGGCAACCTAATGTCTCGAATGTGGCACTTGTTGACGCTAGTTCAACAGTCAACGTTAATAGAGCTACCTCAAGGTAACTACGTTATCAGGTTTCGCTTTCTGCGAGTTTAATCCATCGTTTTCTTGCATCAATGTTGCGTTCTTAGATTGTATTCGAGAAAGCATCGTTTTAAGTTCTTCAACCTCATCTCTCAAATCCTTATTGCGCTCTTTGAACTTGTTTAGCTCTACTTGTTTACGCTTAAGCTGTTCTCTAACATCTTTATTCATAAGCCCTTGAATACGAGTGTGTAGATCAGGGCAATCACGGTTAATGGTATTACGAGTCACATCAGCCTCTTCAGCGACAGACGATACACTTATTTTACGCTCTTTAGAAATAACGCTAGGCCTTCCATTTTCAATCCTAACTATCGCCATTCTAACTGCTTTATGTGATTTAGATTCTTTCACTGGACTAGTCATTGCTAACCTCTTTTTTATAGTCATCTATGAGTTGTTTAACATGCGATACAAGCTCAACAGGTACGCGTAGAACCTTAGTTTCTATAGCGCCCTTTGGTCTTCCAGAACCAGTTCTTTTGCCACCATGCGCTAACTTCCAACCAAACTCATCACACATATTTATTTGGTCATGCTTATCTGTTTTCTTTTGTTTCTTAGACATATAAAACACTTCCTTTTGATTGTTGTTACTTGAATCAAATGAGCTAAATTAAGTAAGTTAAATTAAGCTGCTTGATTATTGTTACGAAAATCAACTTCCATAGATTTCACATCCACACCAAGTGACGTTAAAACCTTTTCACATCTTTCCATACCCTTTGCTACCGCAGCTTGTCCAGCTTCTCCAATATCATCCACTTCAGATAGTTCGAATTGCTGAATAAGCATGCCTTCCCAGTGTTTTTGATTGTTCTTATCAACAATGCCGTGGTCGCATTCATCGCATTTCCCGCCCATACAGCCATCGTCATCGCTGGTGCACCAACCAATTCCTGTCGAGCGGATGGGTATATTAGCGGAGTAAGCTCTAACCATATCGCGTTTTGTCTTGAAGGTTTTAATGTGCTCTTCATCGCCTCTGACTTGCATGATCCTGTCAGCGATAACGCCACCTGTGATGGGGCTATCTAAATTAAACCAATCGAATTTAATTTGCTCTTCAACCCAATACTTCTCTCTGAGCATTTCTTCAAATAATTCACGGTCTAGGCTATCGTTGTAGGCATAAAGCGCGGTCATGGTGATAGACCAGTGCTTGAAATGGTCTTTCAGTGCTCGCAAGTCTCCTAGCTCACTGTGCACCACATAGTTAGCGAATGTGCGTCGAAACTGGTGTGATGCCAAGTTCCAGTCAGCGTTAATTTGGGTACACAAGTTAGGAAGGCGGTCCTCAGTTATACTTGTGCCGCTCAATAGAGTTACCGTTGAGCTTTTGCCGCCTTTAGTTAGACATACTTTGCCAGAGATATCCTCTAGGTGGCTCACTGCCGCATGGTCGTTGCTGGTTTTTGCTTGCGCCAAATCAACCTCTACGCGTGCTTGTAATGGGCTTGAGTAGCGCTCTAGTATTTTAATGGCATCAACAGCAATCTTTGGTGCAATCCACTCGGCCAATCCGGTGTACGTTTTCTTGGATACGGTTTCAATGTAATAGTACACTTCACCGTCTTTAGTTTCTTCGCGGTACGCACCTCGCTTGATACCCAAGACTTCATGGATACGCATTCCTGTGGTCAGTAATATCCAAAACAGGCAGCTATCGCGTAATAATAGTAAGTCTTTATTCGAGCCACCGAGCTTATCCCTTAAGTCCAATAGCTCTTTGGCGCGGTCAAGAAAGCCTTTTGTGAACCGACACAGTGGGAGTAATACGTCATCAGGAATAATCGGTGTTTTAGCTTTGTTTCGATTCTCTTGGACTGTTTGTCGATGTCCTGCCTGTTCACAGGCGCTACTTTCAAACCAAGGATGTTCTTTAACCATGTCAAACGCATTGCAGTACGTATAAATTTCTTCGAGACTCATAAACTTGAGTACTTTTGTCCCCTTAGCTAAGGGTTTTAGTTTACCTTTGCGTTTAATTGTCAGCGCATTCACATGGGTAACATACGCTTGTGCGCAGAAAGCAGTAAATCCATGTTTTTTGTGCGTGTCAGACTTATGCATCCATGAAAAGTAGCTTACCAGAATATCTAAACGTTTCCTTAGAGAGCTTACGGCATTTCCTTGGCGCATTTTATTCCAAACTATCCATTTTGCCATCGCTCTCATGGTGTCATTGGTGATGCTAGCGAAGTTCAATTTCCGTCTGCTTTCCTGTGTACCGCTTGGGCATGCGCTTGCTGGGTACGCCCAAGTATCATCTTCATATCGAGATAGCACATGGTAGTGACCGTTGGGGAGTTTAATAAAGGTCGCGATACCCGTCAGGGAGCCAAGCAAAGCGCGTTTCAAGGCAATACCATTTTTGTTTGGCTTTATGGTCAGTTGCTGTTCAAATTCGTGCTTGGTGAGTTCTGCTTGTCCGTAAATCATTGTCCAACCCTCAGCATGTCTAAGTTAATCCAATAGGGATGCGGATTTGTTCTCGCTCGCTCTCGTTCTGCTTGAAGATGGTTTATCATCCCCTGATTAATGAACTCTGGCTCTACTTCGCTATCAATAATGTTCATCACGTTACGCAAGTGTCGTTTCCAATCTTTACGCCCAAAGGAGTCTCTGTTGCGTACAATCGCCCAATAGAAGCTGTACAGTCGGTATAAATCATCCCCTGTGATAACAAAACTCTTACATCGAAAGCACGCCAGAAAGTCCGCGCAGGTTTTGCCGTTTTTTGGGGCTTTATCACCATTTATCGGGTCTTTACATCGAGCTGTTGGGGTTGATTGAGTATCACTTGTAAGCTCTTTTACTCTAATCTCGCCCAGCAGCCCTAAGTTTCTTTTAGACTTCTCAGGAGCTTCTAAGTAGTGGTCTAATGTGCCAGTTCCCTTATGCTTTGCAGCTTGGGCAGCCACTAGCAGGCTCTCCCCTGACAGCTCGTAAATGCCATTTATGAACGTTTTACGAATGCGGCTCAGGTTCACTGAGATAGTGGCCTCCTCCTCATCCTTTAACTCATAGTTTTTTATCAGCTTTTTGATAGAATAAAGAATCGCGCCTTCTCCTAGGGACGTTACCAAGTCACGGTATGCGCCTCTTTTACCTCGATACACCAGCAATGCGTTAGTGTTTATTTCATCCCTCAAGGGCTTATTTAGCGCCGTTATCCTTTCGATGATATACGCCACGTCCAGTTTCACCCCTTGCACCAATGCTAAATCCTCTGATTTACGTAAATTGTGAAGCTGTGTCGCATTGCCTCGCGCCTTGTACACCGTGAGTAGCTTGCGGTTCGATTTAAGCGGGTGGTCACTTAAAGAGTCCGTCGTCATGTTTAAAAGTGGACTCGTATTAATGCCTGTTTGCATCGCGATTGCTAATATGCAGACGGTTAATTCATAGCCCGTTAACGGTTTGACTCGGTTGGTCTCATAAATAGGTTTCAGGGCTTGTTTCAGTGCTACAACAAGTTGACGTTTCTCATGTTCGCTGAAGGGTTTTGCGCCATTCCCGCCTCGCTTGTTGGACTTAGGGTAAGGGTTTTTAGGGAATGTATCGTCATACACCTCCCTGGAAACTGGCCAATAGCTATGTTTACGCATTGCCGTCAACAGACTTTTAGCCTTTGAATAGACGTTCTTTTGACCAGTATACTCCATTCCTGAGCCAAGCAAATGCCCTTTAAAACCTTCAATTAACTCAGGTGTGATATCTTCATGCGTAAGTTCACGAGACAACGTGTGATGCCAAATTTCTAGGTAATCGGAGAGGTTTTTGCACCCTGTTCTTAAGAGGGAAAGTTTCGTCCGTTCTGTGCCATTTTTAGGGTTCTTTAATAATGTTTTAACGGTGTAAAATATGCGATTGGTTATATCATCAAAGCCTTTGCCATAGTGCTTGAGCATATCGTAATTTTGCCCATTACCAGCTTGAGGGCCAAGGTTGGGAAAATTGATAACTGCATTGATTGGACGCACAGCGCTTTGGTCAGCATCAACCTCCATCATTGGCTCGGTGACGTGAACCTTTTTGAAGCGGTCAGCACTAATTTTTCTGTCTTTTTTTCTAGCCATATCCTTTGCCCCTATGCTGCTTCAGCTTCAAGTTCGTTAATAGCGTCTTGCCACTCGATGCTCACATCCTCTAATAAGTCATTCACTAGATGCAGGTATTTCATTGTCGTGGTGAGGCTAGAGTGGCCCAGCCTATTTTGGATGTACAACAACGGGCTAAACTTTAGGCTTTCTGCCTTTAACAGCCCTTTTAACATATGGGTTGCATAAGTATGTCTCAGCTTATGTGGGGTAACTTTAAAAGGTAATTTCAAAGCCGTCAGTGCTTTATTAAACCCGTCGCCGTCAGCTTCCCATTCTTCACCAGTCGAGGTTAAAAACAGGTAATCAGATTTAACGCCTGAATCTTCTTCTTGCTGAAATCGAGTGGTGTTTACATAGCGCCAGAGGTCTTCCATTAATCTAGGCGGTATGTCTATGCTTCGCTCATGCTCCCCCTTTGTACGGTCAATATCTACTCTACACAGAAGCTCACCAGTTCTGGGTTTGCGGATAGCATCGAGAGGAAATAACAGCACCTCTTTCTTGCGTATACCTGTTTGCAAGCAAAGCCTAGTCATAAGCTTAAGAGTTGGATTTTTAATGGCTTTAAGGAGCTCTTTTATCTCTTCAACCTGTAAAAACTTGATGGGTATTTTCATGGTTTTTAGCATGATGTCAACGCTAGGTGTTTTGCCACCGTCAGTTACTGTATGAGCAAGGAAGCTATGCTCATTCTTATTAGCTTTTACATCCTCTAATGAGTAAGGAAGTGAGTTTACCCAACCACGCCCTACAGCATGTCTGTAAAACCTGACGATGGTTCTTAAGTGCTGATTGGTTGAGTTGGTTGATATCCCAAAATCTTCTTGGCAAGAGTCTCGATAAACGGCGAGTAGCATATCGTGTATGCCGTCATCTTTAATATCACTCCAGTCTTGTTCGTTGTCTTCACAAAAGGTAAAGAAGCTAACTAGATGCTTTGCGTAGGTGCCCCATGTTTTCTTACTCTTAACTCTGCCTCGTTTAAGGCATTCGTAAGTTAAAAACTCATGACCTTCTTTAAAAAGCATCCCTGCTTCAATACCTAAAATATCATTGTTCGTAGACCAAGTTAATAAAGGGAAATCAGATATTGGATAACCCTTAATCTTAAAGTCAGAAGTGCTCTTTATTATTATCATTACTACTTACTCACTCACTTCATCTATTACTGTATATAACAGCAGTATAAGGAAAGTAATTGTCAATGCAAGCAAATGTTACACTTCAAACTCTAGATAACATAAATTTCCCTGTTGTTTTGGTGAGTCTATTAATAACTCGTTGGCTATAAACTAACGAATGAATAGTTTTATTAAAACGCTAAAACGCTGGATTGTCTATAAATTAGGCTTAAATACCTGAGTATTACGCTTTGAAACATTAGCTAACAAAATGTAAACGGCTTTAGGTATTCTATTTCGTGGCAATGATAAGTTTCACTGTGACTAGGCGTTGGCATTAATGATGATTAGTATTATTATGCCAACAATATTTAACTCCACTTCAGTGAATAATCATGGATATTAGCAGTCTCATTTTATTGTTGTTTAGTGGGTTTGGTGCATTGAACGGTATTTTTCTCTCGCTATATTTTTTTACGATTAAACCTAAAACACTGTCAAACAAATTTTTAGCGGCGATGCTGTTGATGGTCAGTATTCGCATTTTAAAATCGGTGCTTTATTATTTTAATGCTGAAGTTGCTGCAACAATATTGCAAATTGGCTTGTCAGCCTGTTTTATGATTGGACCTTTGTTGTATTTATATTGTGTAAGCAAAGTTGGCAATATAGAAAAGCAGCTGATTAAATGGCCGTTGCACCTTGCAGGTCTAGTTATTTTAATGGCTAGCGTTGGCATTGCTTATCCCTATCAAAGTAATCTTGAATTATGGGGTGGGATTTTGTATAAAGTCATTAATTACACTTGGCTACTCTATCTTATAATGTCAGCTTTTGTACTTTTACCAGCGGTTAAAAAGTTGAACTACCAACAATTAAGTTTAACCGATGACAACACTTGGCTGATGAGTGTGTTTGTAGGAAATGTCGTTATATGGTTAGCTTACTTTACGGCTTCTTATACTTCTTACATTGTCGGCGCGTTGTCGTTTTCATTTATATTTTTGTTGGTGTTGTTGGTCTTTATCAAGTCACGAGAAAATCAGAATAGACAACATATAAAATATGAAAATAAAAAAATTATTGATGCTGAAGCGAATAGTTTAATTGCGAATTTAGCCCGTATTATGAAAGAGGACGAGCTCTACAAAAACGCAAATATTACCCTGCCGCAGGTTGCTAAAATCTTGGGTATATCAGCGCCGTACTTATCACAGTTACTCAATGACAATTGCCATAAATCATTTTCACTATTTATTAATGAATATAGAATCGAAGCAGCAAAATCACTGCTCGTTAATGAAAAAAAAATGAGTATGGATCTTATTGCGGAGCAATGTGGCTTTAATTCGCAATCAACATTTTATAGTACGTTTAAAAAAATAGTGACTGCGACACCTGCAGCATTTAGAAAGGAAAATAAGCCAGTTATTTCTCCTGAATTATAATTCCGTAGTGCGAATTTATAATATGCTGATGTAATTAATTTCCTTAATAATTAGAGTAACTCCAAACAAATATAATGATTTTTGGAGAACCAATGAAAATTAATTTCATCAGCACTATTATTTCAATAACGATATTAACGGTAACTTGTGTCTTAACCAGTATGACGGCATACGGGCAAACGAATGAGTTGAAAATTCGTCAGACATTAACAAATTATATTCAAGGCACTTCTTATAACCGTCCCAAACAAATCGAAAAAGCTTTCCATCAAGATACCCATTTACTGCTAGAGAAAAAAAACACGCCTTTATGGCGGGTTCCTGTTAAACAATATATCTCTTGGTTTGAAAGTGGAGAAATCGGTGAATTTACGGGGCGAATAGGCGAAATTATCAATATTGATATTGCTGGAAATGTTGCCACTGCGAAAGTAGAAATTATTTTCCCGGCAAAGAAGTTACGATACACAGATCTGTTTTTATTAAAAAAACTCGATGAAAATTGGCAAATAATTAGTAAAACCGCCAGTAGTGAACCTTCGATAAACCATGGTAAACGTATACTATTTATTGTCTCGAATGCTCATTTTCATGGGGAGCTAAACAAATCCGCTGGTGCAAGCTTTTCTGAAATCGTGAATGCGTACCATACCTTTAAGCAAGCAGGTTTTACTGTTGATTTTGTTAGCCCTGAAGGCGGGGCAATACCTCTGGCATACATCAATACTTCCAATAAGCTTGATAAACAGTATTTATATAATCATGATTTTATGTATGCGCTTGAACATACTCGAACGCCGCAACAAGTCACACCTGAGCATTATAAAGCGGTACATTACATTGGTGGTAGTAGTGCTATGTATGGCGTGGCAGACAATAAAGAAATCCAAGCAATATCAATGGAAATTTATGAAAAGCATCATGGAATTATCTCCTCTGTTTGTCATGGCACGGCAGGTATTGCGCACTTAAAAATGCGTGATGGTAAGTACCTTGTTGCAGGAAAACGCATCAGTGGTTATCCCGATGCCTATGAAAACCAATCGGCCGCTTACTTTCAGCAATTTCCCTTTAAGATTCAGCAAACCATTGAGCAACGAGCAGGGGTTTTCAAATACAGTGCACGCAATAAAGCGCATGTTGAAGTAGATGGACGAGTTATCACCGGACAGAACTATTTATCATCAGCATTAGTGGCTGAAAAAATAATTGAGTTACTTGCTACAAAAATAGAATAAAGAAACTCATTTAATTATTTTTTGTGGATCGGTAGGTAAATATTGAATTTACTGCCTTTATCGATAATTGAGCTTACGTCGATACGCCCTTTATGATCATCAATAATTGTTCTCACGATATGAAGCCCTAAGCCTGTACCTTTACCGATAGGTTTAGTGGTGAAAAAAGGGTCAAAAATATTTTTTAAATGTTCAGGTTTTATTCCAGCGCCATTATCTTCAAAGCTGATAATTATTTCGTCTTGAACAATAGATGAACGAATTGAAATTTGACCGGTATGTTCAATAGAATGGGCAGCATTGACTAACATATTAATAAATACTTGCAGTAGTTTTTGTGGGAAACCCATAACGCTAACATTGGCATCTAGAGATTTAACGATGTTTACTTTATATTTCAGCTCGTTAGCAACTAGTGTCAAACTTTGTTCTATCAGTTTATCAATACAGATCAGCTCAGGCACTTTATTGTCAGTATGAGCATAATTACCCAAGCCTTTTATTATTTCGGTTATTCTTAAGGTTCCTTCTAATGAAGAGGTTATTAAAGGCTCTATATCATTAATAATATAGTCTAAATCTTCTTCTTGATAGAGGTTTTTAGCGGGTCCATCTAATTCATAAGTCTTAACAACATTTATATACGAAATTAAAGATTTGATATAATCGCTTAATAGGTCAAGGTTACTGTGAACATAGCCCAGTGGATTGTTTATTTCATGGGCGATGCCTGCAGATAACTGTCCAATTGACGCGAGCTTTTCAGCATTAACCAGTTGTTGATTTAAGGCTGATAGTGCTTTTTGGCTATGTTTTCTTTCATTAATATCGGTGATCGTTAATAGATAACTAACCGATTCTGTTATGGAAATTTTTCGCCCTGAAAATTCTATATATGGCTTCTTGAAATTAGGTGCAAGTAACGATTCTTCCATGTTTTTTAATGCAGTTTCTATGTCAAATTCACCGTCTAAAGTAGCAAGTGCAGGTACAAAAACAGCAATATTTTCATTAATAATTTCATTTTCATGCTTTGCAAACAACTTACTTGCTTCCGGATTGCACTCTTGTATTATTCCTTGCTCATTCAGTAGTAGCAATGAACAAGGAATAGTATTCATGATGGTTTGGATCTGTTTATTTATTTTGATGACATTAAGACGTTCTTGCTCTGCTTTTTGTTTTTCTATGGTTATACGCTGAGTAAAAGATTGGATGGCCGAAGACAAGGCAATAATTTCCGCAGGTGCATTTTCTTGCCTAAACTCTACTCCCAGTAATTCGTTATTAGGTTGCTGGGCGACGGCGGTTATGTTTTCAATAGGTTTAACAATGTACTTACTAAACCAGGTAATAATAAAAAATATAACGATAAGATATAAAGAGGTTGTTATCCAAGTGAGGTTTTTTAACTGGCTATTAGCAATCAATAAATCTTGATATAACAAACTGTTTTTTTGTAATGTTCGTGATAATAACGCTTCTAACGTCGCGACGTAATCAGTTGTTAATGTATCAGATTCAGCAACGGTAGTTTGCCAGGCTTGGTTATCTTGCATCGATAACTTTGAGAAAGAATCTATAATTTTCTTGTTGCTTTTGATGGTATTGATCAATTTTTCTATTAATCTAGCGGTGATTATATTTTCATTTTCAATCGTTAACAGTGTTTGAATGAGTTGGTTTGATTGGGTGTTTATACCCTTAGCTAAATAGGTTTGTTTACCTGAGAAAAGTAGGTCTTGCGTGGTTAGCCAAACTTGCGACATGGTTGAAAGATGTTCAATGGTTTGTACCAATAGCCGAGATTCAAAATGGGCACGGGAGATCTTTTCTACTTTTTGATACTGGCTCCAAAGCGTCCCGAAAATAATCATTCCCGATAAAAGCGTTGAAACTGCTAACAACTGATTATAATTAGAAATTTTCATTAATTAATAGCCATTTTAAAAGAGAACCTAATAGGTACACATTACGGATTAAATTTCTTCAATTCTTCTCCCCACAATATATCTGTGATTAATAGGGTTTTTAGTGCGCACCTTAGCACTACACTCGCCAGTTCAGGTGCATCTTTAGCTTTATCGAGCAGTATGTTATTAGCCGTTATTCCGTCGCTACTGAGCAGGGTTTTGAGTTCTTTATAGTTTTTTCCAATAAAGACATTTTTAAAATATTTATTATCAAGGAGCTTTTTTTTAGGGCTTCGGCAGCGCTGGAAGGTGAAGTCTTTTATTTTCAAATCTTTGTCTATTGCCCATATTATTTCAACTAATCCCCATTTACTTTGCTCTGATCTTACATGGACATAACCCAATGCTTCAGTATTTTTCATCGCAACATACAAAGTGTGTTGGCCTAATTCACTAAAGTGAAGATCGTTACTTGGTAGGGCGAGTTTTACTAATTTTCGAGTACTGCTATCGACTGTTTTTACGATAGACAGCTGATTTGTTTTTTGTGGATACAATTGTTGTATTTGAGCGACTGGATCGCGTAGCGAACAGTAAGCATCAGCGTATGCGTATTGGAGTGAAAATAACAGAAGTGTTAATATTAGGATTATTTTCATCTTAGTACCTATACCTTAATTGAAGCCTAACGAGGTTTTGTTTCTTACCTGACTCAGGTGTATTGAGCTGCTGACGGCTAGAGAAACTTAATTCTAATTTAGCATCAAGTTGATAACTTACACCGATATTGATTAATTGCTGATTTTTACTTTCACCTTCACGATCAGTAAAAATATATTGTCCATATAATTTGAGTTGTTCGTTGAGCGATGTTTTATTTAATTCTAGAAGACTATATTTCTCTTCTTGCCATTCTTTTTGAAATTTATCATCTTTACCAAACGCTATTTCTCCCAAGACCCCCCAAGTTTGCCAATAATATTGCCAATCAATAGCGAACCTCTTTCTTTGAATATTATCAATTTTTGCGTCTAAAAAGGATAAACCAATAATAAAGTCGTAGTGGCTAAGTGAGCCAATGCGTCCAGAGAATACATAGGAGCTATCATCTGTTTTAGGTTCATTTTTACCTCCCATCGTATAGCTAAATTCGTATTCAACTTGAGACAGTACTTTATTGAAACCCAAGCCCCAATCGAGTTTTGTGCCTAAATTTTTGCCATGATAATAGTCAAGTAAACGTCCATTGGTATCTATGCTTGCTTCAAGCCCAAAAGGTAAAGTGAAATGCCCGAGGCGAATATTGGGAAGCCATTGAGGGCCGGCAGTATAATTTAGATGCGCTTCACGAATAACAAATTGTTTATCGTCCGGGGAATTAAATAACGAAGAAAATGGCGTTTGGTTTGATAGTTTAGTTAAATATAACTGACCTACCATGTAGCCAACATCACCATAGGCAGAACTGAATACTTTATGTGTGTCTAATCCTAAAGCATAAATACGGCTGGTATTATTTGCCGCAATATTTTTATTCAAACGAGCACTGCCATCTAAGCTAACTCTGAGGTTATCCGAAAAATCTCCATAACTAGGCACTGAAATCAATATGATTATAGTGACGCATAAACGCATTGTTTTTTTTCCGAATCCCCGGTACTTTTCCATTAATGAATAGCCTTTCTGTTTAAAGTGATGTCTCCGGTACGCACTGACTCTTTTAAAGACGACTCTGCGTTTACGACTATGTTGTCGGTTAAGGTATCTTCTAAATTAGCAATACCCACACTCGTTCGGAAAAAATCTGGACTATTGTCTACGCGTGAAACTATGTGCTTTGCCACTAAAGCCGCATCATCTGCAGTTGTTTCTGTTAGTAATATCGCAAAGGTATTTTTAGCCCAATTAATGACTTTATCTGAGGCCCTTCGCTTTAATAAAGTTAAAATAAATGCCTGGTTTTGTTTGCTTTCCTTATCTACCTCTTTAGGCGAAATCTTCAGTAATAACAAACTTAAAGGGCGCTGAAAACGTTTTGCTCTAGCAATTTCAAAATTTAAGCAAATATCAAAAAAGCACTCTTTTGATAATAGACCATTTAAATATGCAGGAGCGATTTTATTTAAGGGGGGCGACTGAAACAACCCACGCTCAATACGAATGAGTAGGGTTTTTATATCGAAAGGTTTTATCACAAAGTCGTCTGCTCCCGATAATAAACCTGCACTTTCTTCCATTATTTCACAGGTGAGAATAATGATTTTGGTTGCAGCAAACTTTGTGTCTCGTCTTAAAAGCTTACAGGCCTTTAAGCCGTTCATAACAGGCATGCGAATATCCATTAGTATTAAATCAGGAGGACTGATATTTGCTAATTCTATTGCCTCCTGGCCATTGCTTGCTTCAGTTATTGAGACAAGTTGATTTGTTTTATTAAACTTTCGCTTAATGCCCCTAATGAGGGTATTTCTAACACCAACTTCATCGTCTACTATCAGTACTTTTTTTTCTATGATCATGATATAGCCTCTCGTTGCGTATTGACGGCGATATTTACTGGATTGCAATTGGCATACCAAAAGGAAAGTACTGTTATGAGTCAACATAGTCGCGGTGTATAAGGCTTTATACGTTCGTTTGTTAATTTTCAATAAGGTGTTTATTTGCAGAATTGCAAATTTATAATTGCAAAACGAAAAATTTTTACTGAAGTTGAATCCAAATGAGCTTGAGCTGCGTTCTTTAAGATAGCAATTGCAAAAAAATTTAAATAACTCAACCCAGCATCAAGTAAATTGGAAGCAACATGGTTATAAATACAAAGATACCTAATAGATTAACGTTTAATAAGTTGTTCAATACTTTTGTACTGAAGGCATGGCTATGTGCCTGCGTATTGCTAAGTACTTTCTCAAGTTATGGGCAAAATAGTGTTGAATCATTAATGGCACTCTATGCAGAAGAAGGGCAGCACAATCGTATTGAAAGCCCTTTTAATGGCGTGATGCTTGTTGCTAAAGGTGACAACATATTACTCAAAAAAGCCTACGGCTTTCACGACCAAGGAAAAAATATTAGCTTAACAACAGACTCTCGCTTTTTGATTGGCTCAGTGACTAAGCAATTTACGGCGATGTTAGTGATGCAACAAGTAGAGAATGGCGCTATAGCATTAGATAAAACGATTAATGATTACTTACCTTACTTTCCTGACGATAAGGGGAAAGAATTAACCATTCATCGGCTACTTTCTCATACTTCAGGACTTCCTCATTATGAAGGTTTACGAAGATTGAATATTCGACTAGATAGGTTTAGAGAGGATGTTATAACCGTAAAATCTTATGCTCAGCTCATTGCAAAAATGGACTTAATTAATAAGCCAGGTACTCAGTTTTATTATTCTAGTATGAATTATGTTTTATTAGGGGCTGTACTTGAGCAAGTAACTGGTCAGTCTTTCAGTCAACTTATTCAAGAGAAAATAGCCAAGCCATTAAAGTTGAATAATACCGGGTATGCGGATAATAAGTATATTGAGAACTATGTTGCTAAAGGTTACACATTTACAGAAGGTGGCTTTTTCGAGTCTTTATTTTTTGATAAAAAAGGTGAATACAAAGAAAGTAGATTTCGTCATCAGTCTACTGCCTATTCAACCGGTGGAATGCATTCAACCATTGATGATCTTTACCTTTGGAGTCAGGCGGTTAAGCAGCATACAATTTTATCAAAGGAAATGACGGATAAAATGTTTACGCCTAATTTAGGCGGTTACGGATACGGTTGGTTTGTTAATCATGAAAATATGATTCGCTTTAATCCATCTATACAGTTGCTTAGTCATGGTGGTTCATTAGAGGGATATTCGAGTAATGTTGCCCTGTATAAAGATGGCACAACGGTTATCTATTTAGCCAATGTTGCACCTGTGGGTAGTATAAGGCTAACAATGAATATGCATTTAGCCGCGCAGAATATTGAAATAGACGAGTTTGAACGAGATATCATTCTGCCTAATGTTAATGATGGCTTAGCAGGATTTTTAGACGCTGGAGGTATTTCTGCTTTAAGGGCATATTACCAAGAGATTTCAGCGCGAGCAGGTTATCAAGTGCTGATGTCTGAGTGGACATATCAGGAATTAATTAAACTGTATTTAGTTGCAGATGATTTAGTCCAAGCAGAGCTTTTCTTTAATGAAATGCTCAGTCATCACAGTACGCCAAATAAACGATGGTTAAATACTATAGGTTACGACTTTCTCGAAGCAGACGCTTTTAAACTTGCGATAAAAAGCTTTGAGATAAATAGGCTGAATCACCAATATTCAGCGAGTGCCTTCGATGGTTTAGGTGATGGCTATCGTGAAAATGGTCAATATAAACTCGCTAAGGAAAATTATCAACAAGCGGTTAAATTGGCAAAGAGTAATCAAAGTAAACATGCAACTTATTACCAAGAGCAACTAGAATCAGTGAGAGAACTCGCTGAAAAATAAACAATGAAGAAGGATTTTCCCTCTTCCATAAAAAACTTTATATCAATTAAGGAAAGAAAATGACCGATTTCGCTTATTATGACTTTATTATGCAGCTTACTGCAGGTGTATGTATAACGCTTATTATTATCGCTGTTTTGTTTTTTATTAATCGCTCTAAAATAGCGAAGCAAAGAACTATTCAGTCACTTGTAGAAACGGGTAAAGATATTACGCCAGAATTACTTGAATCATTAGGACTGAAAGTAAAAAAATTGCCACAAAATGATTTTAGAAAAGGTATTTTACTGTTTGTAACAGGCATGGTGTTGACATTGATTTTCAAAATGATGGGTGGTTTTGCCTGGATGTTTGGTCTTTTACCTATCATTCTTGGTATTGTTTATGTGGTATTTTCTCGACTCAATTCAGCAAAAATATAACTCATGGAAGCGAAACTTGTTGAGCGCGTTCAACGAGATAATGATCATCACGCTTTTGAACAGCTTATGCGGCAGAACCAATCGCCTATTCGTCAATTTCTAAGGCGATTGACGTTGCAGAATCAAGCCATTGCTGATGAATTAGCGCAAGAAACTTTTTTAAAAGCGTTTGTGCATATAAAAACCTATCGTGGTGAAGGTAAATTCTTATCTTGGTTGTTTAAAATTGCTTACCAGCAATTTATCAGTAGCAGGCGAAAAAAAACTGAACAAACGAATGTAGAGCTTGAAGACAAGGCAGATGATGGTCAATTTGAACATCGACTAGTCGCTGAAAAAACGGCAAAAAATTTATTAAAACACCTTAATTCAGATGAGCGTGCCATCTTACTGTTACACTTTAGCCATGACCTAAGGCACCAAGAAATCGCGATTGTTATGCAAATTCCATTAGGCACGGTCAAAACATTAATTAGGCGTAGCCGGTTGAAATTAAAATCTTTCGCTGAAGAAAATAAAAGTGAGAAAACAGATGAAAAATGACTTTCTTGATGATGATTGGTTGAAAGAAGCGTTATCAGATGAATATATTCATGATGATGATTTTTCTTTTTCCGTTGTTAAAAAAATACAACTTAATGAGCGTCAAAGTAAAAGAAATTTTTACACCATACTGGCTGTTATGATTGGAGTTATTAGCGTCTTATTCATCCCCGATTTGTTGATGATTTTTTCACAAGGGCCGACATCACTTTCACTCTTGGGGCCAGTAAACGAACAAGAAATGCCAATGAAATTCATGGGTTTAGGCGTTATTTTTCTGAGCTTTATTTTGATTTGGTCGTTCGAAGATTTTGATTTGATTTAGCGTTGATTTTTCATAAGGTCTTAAAAGGAGAAATCAGAGAACTAGGTATTGTTATGCCAGTTGATTAGATCTTGTTGCGTATCGATATCTCTTTCAGCATGAGGAATATTAACCGTGTGAAGATTTTCTTTATGGGTATATAAAACTGACTTAGCGCCTTTATCACCTTTTAAATGCATTAAGTCAGTAAAATAAGTTGCAGGAAAAATAGCAGGTGGCATGATTTCATCTCCTGCTTTGGCACAAACTAATGTGTTAGGACAAGCTAAAGATTGTTTGATTAATGCGACATAGTTATCAGCAGTTAATGCAACTTGATCAGCCAATGCGATTAAAATATGGCTGGTGCTAATAGCATTATCATCAGTACCCTTGACCATGTGCCCAACAGACTGGGAAATAGTGTGGCCTAAACCTAAGTGAGCATCTTCACAATAATCAAAGACGAATTGGCTATTTTTATGTTCATGTTCACTAAAAAATGTGGTGATTTGTGAATGATAGCAACCTGTGGCAATTCGAATGTTTTTTTTATCCATGTTCAGCGTATTAAGTGCTAAAGATAGTTGATGAAAAGCGTGTTCTAGTAAGGTAATTGAAGTTTCTTCTTGTTGTACTTTGGCTAATAACTTGATGCCATTAAACCGTTCACTTTTTCCTGCCGCTAACAAGATGACTGTTAAGTTATAGACGGGTTTCTTCATGGTACTATTTTTAAAAAGCATTTGTTTCTAGTACTTTCTGTTTTGGTTCGCTTTTTTCTAATGCTTTATCTTCGAGTATACCGCTAATGGATTGAGCTTTTTTGTTGAATAGGCTGGCATGGCATTCTGCAAGTATCGACAGCGCTATGCTCTCGGGCAATGTTCCGCCAATTTCAAGACCTGCAGGCCCTGCGAAGGTAAACGATAAAGACTGTTCTTCAACTTCTGCCTGATTGATTACTTGCTGTTTTCTATTGTTCGGCCCCAATAAGGCTAGGTACTGAATTTTAGTGTTGGCTAAAGCCTTTAACGCTTGTGCATCAATCGCAACACTGTGGCTCATCAGTATGGCGGCGTTAACATCTTTTTCTGCAACAAAAGCGGTAAGCACAGTCGCCTCGCCTTTTATTATATGATTCACATTCGAAAAATATTCTTTTCGGGCATTGGCGGGGCGAGGATCCCATAAAGAGATTTTCCAGCCTAATTGCTCAGCCATGTTCACTAAAGGACGAGCATCTATACCTCCTCCAATAACAAGGAGATGAGGCTCAGGTATAATCGGGGTTGCTAACCAGTCAGTTTCACCCGTCGTATGCTTGTTGAGTGGGGAAGTGATCAGTGAAGCCGTTTTAGTCATATCGCTAACGTTTGCTGCTTCAAAATATGCTTGCGCTTCAGTTGCTTTACTGACAATGCTTTGATAAAAGTAACCAGAAACACGATGATGAAGTGCATCGTATACTTGCGCTAATGATAAGTAGTTATTGTGAGTACTTATTTGCTGCAACATAATGTAGATAGTGCCACCACAACCAATGCCGAGATGAAAAGAGATATCATCTTCATCTGAGCCGTCGTAGCAGACCAACATGGGTTTGCCGGTTTGTATGACTTTTCGCGCATTAACGCCGATGTCTGATTCTAAACAACCGCCACTTAACATGCCTAATTGATGACCTTGACTACTAAAGAGCATCATAGCACCTGGTTTTCGATAACAAGGACCATGGGTGTTGTAGATAGTTGCAAGTACCCAGTCAAGATTATCTCTTTCAGGGTACCATTGGGCTAATAAATGCGAGAGATGATTGCTCATAGAGAAGCTTTCCTTATGAGCAAATTGCACTGTCGACTAAACATTTCACCACAATATAAAATCATTAAAACGACTATTTTCATTAAATTTTTATACTTACACTGATAAAGGTTTAAAAGGTAAATCTCTATAGCGTTTACCGGAAGCGGCAAATACCGCATTACTTAATGCTGGCGCAAAAGGAGCTACACCGGGTTCACCTAACCCAGTTGGACTCTCATCTGAATCAGGAATATGAACCCGGACATTTGGCATGTCTGAAATACGCATAACCGGATAATCATGAAAATTAGAGTTAACCACTGCGCCACCTCTAAAGGTTACCTCAGTACTTAATGCTAACGACATCCCCATGACAACCGCACCTTCCATTTGTGCTGTTGCGCCATCAAGGTTTAGGACTTGTCCACAATCTATCACGCAGTCTACATTCAATACTTTAATATCATCCCCTTTGACTTCAACATGCACAGCCATAGCAACAAAACTTTGGAAGCTATAATGTACGGCTAAACCAATACCTTGCCCTTTAGGTAAATTTTGACGTTTGTCCCAGCCAGATTTATCAGCAGCGATGGCCAAAATGTTTTTTGCTCGTTTGATTTGAGCCTGTTGTTCTTTGTTTTTATTATTGTCAAACAGTTGATTCACAAAAGACAAATGATCTTTGCCTGCTTTATAAGCCAGTTCATCAGCAAATGTACCAAAAGCAAAACCATAGAAAATAGCATAAACCGCACGATACCAACCAATACGCGTATGTGCTTTGGCGTCACCTGACTCAACGCGCATGTTTTCCACGCCAAATAAATGATCGGTAACATCGCCTAAACTCCTCGCTGGCGTTCTAATCATTGAAGGGTCAAATAAAGTGCCTATTGAAGGAAATGCAGCGCGATGTAACCAGCCTGTCACGTTTCCTTGATCATCCATCGATGCTTCAATGTGTTGAGCGTTTATCGAATGATAATAACCGGTACGCATATCTTCTTCACGCGTCCAAATTAGCTGAATGGGTGCACCCGTTTCTTGTGATATAACCGCAGCTTCATGCACATAGTCACACTTAAATTTACGGCCAAAAGCGCCACCCGCCATGGCTACGTGAACAACAATATCTTTAGGTTCACGTTTAAGATATTGCCCTAATACTTTTTGAATATCTGCCGGGCTTTGTGTTGATGCCCAGACTTCACATGAGTCTTTTTGTACCCATACCACACTGGCATTAGGCTCCATAGGCGCATGCGAAAGATGACCACCGGTATAAGTTGCGGACATTTTATGTTTGGCTTCGCCAAAGGCTTTTTTAATATCACCACGTTCTGATGCTAACGTTGCCGGTTTTTCAACATTTCTGACAAGTTGTTGCTTGTATTCTTTAGTGTCGTAACTGACGTTTTCGCCTAAATCCCACGCTATTTTTAACTTTTTCACCGCTTGTTGTGCTGTCCAACTATTGTCAGCCACGACAGCAACACCACCAATTGAGCCAAAAGGTATATTAAAACGTGGAATTTCGATAACGTCACTGACACCTTTCATTTTCAATGCGTCTGATTTATCGAGACTTTTTAGCGCGCCTCCTAAAACAGGACAATGAACAATAGCGGCATATTTCAAACCGGGCAGTTTAGTGTCAACACCATAAATGCGTTTGCCAACAACGACTTCGCCTTGATCATGTCGAGGTAATGCTTTACCAATATATTTAAAGTCAGATTTATTTTTCAGGGTAGGTTTTTCAGGAACAGGCATATTGGCAGCAATACTTGCTAATTCGCCGTAACCTAATCTTTGATTATTTGTTTTATTGATAACAAAATGAGATTCTGCAAAACAATTATCTGGAGAGGTTTTCCAAACTTTAGCCGCTGCGGCAATTAACATGGCTTTTGCAGTGGCTCCAGCTTCACGCATAGGTTGGAACATTACACGGATACTGGCAGAGCCACCGGTCGCTTGAGGACCGTATTTTTCGTCGCCGTCACCTTGTTTTACAGTAACACGAGCCCAATCAGCTTCCATTTCATCGGCTACTGCAGCAGGTAATGCGGTACTGATGCCTTGCCCCATCTCACAGCGTCCACAATAAATAATGGTATCGCCATTATCATCAATTTGGATGAAAGCATTAAGTTCTTCACCACTATCTTTCATAATACCTTTTGCCGCTAAAGCATTCATGGGTAAAGCGACACCAATAACTAATCCACCTGTGGCAGCACCAGCGGTTTTTAAGAAGTTTCGACGGCTTATATTTGAAATACTCATGTTAAACTTCCTTACTTAACGTGTCAGCAGCTTCGACAATTGCTTTTTTGATACGTTGATAAGTACCGCAACGGCATATGTTTCCTTGCATGGCGGTGTCAATTTCTTCTTCACTCGGAGAAGCATTCACGGCTAAAAGGCTGGCAGCATTCATTATTTGACCAGCCTGACAATACCCACATTGGGGAACATTATTATTCAGCCATGCTTTTTGTAACGGATGATCGCCATTTTCGGATAGCCCTTCGATGGTGGTAATCTTTTTACCCACTAATGTGCTTACTGGAATAACACATGAACGAATAGCTTGTCCGTCAACATGAACAGTACACGCTCCACACAAACCACTACCACAACCGAATTTTGTCCCGGTGAACTCTAGATGATCGCGAAGAAACCAAAGTAATGGCATATTGCCATCTACATCAATTGCATGTTCTGTTCCGTTGATAATTATTGACTGTTTCATAAGTGCTATCCCATTTTATAGTAACTCTAGATTAGCTTTAAATTCAGGGTTATACAAAAGTAAAATCGATAGACTAACCAATAATTGCGACTAAAGATGGTGAGCAACGACTGATACCAAGTTAATTATCTGCTTATTTTTAATGGTTAAAATGAAAACACCTGTTTTATAAGTAGATCACTTAATTAATCAAATGAGTATCATCTCGTTCGTTTTATTTATAAAGAGGGATAACTGCAACGAGAAGTCACTTATTTGTGTCTAATAAATCATGGGAGGTTTGTTTTTTTAGATGAAATAAATAGCTAAAAAGTTAAACAAAAAGTTGCTCCGCCGTGAATATTATTGCGTACTGTAACTTTTCCATTATGGGCAAGCATCACTTGCCTTGTTAATGCTAAGCCGACACCCGAACCCTCTTTTTTGGTGGTAAAAAAGGGCACGAAAATTTGCGACATATTTTCATCTTCTATGCCTTTGCCATTATCAGCTACTTCAATGACAACATGGCCACGTATATTTAAAAAAGCATGTAATGTTATTTTTGGCTTAGTCATTTGTGTAACATTTTGCGTTAGCGCTTGTGTCGCGTTTAACAGTAAATTTAGCAATATTTGCTCTACCATGTCGGCATCAACATGAATATCTAATGCCTGAGGCATGATACTGTAAGTTAAGTCGATGTCAGTTTCTTGCCAATTTTGTTTTGCCAGCGTTGTCACATGGGAAAATAAGTTTTCTATCGGGATAGTTTTTTTATTGGGTGAAGGCAGACGTGTTAACTGGCGGTAGCTAGTAACAAACTGCATTAAGCCGTCACTACGCCTTGCAACGGTTTTTACTGCCCCTAAAATATCATCTAACTCTTCAGTTATTTCGTCAGTTATCGCGGGTAAATTCTGCGTTTTTTCTTGTACATCTTGTACTAAATCGACTGCCGTTTTAGCCAGTGATGCTACGGGGGTTATACTGTTCATTATCTCATGAGTTAAAACACTGACTAAGTCTTGCCAAGCTTGCAGTTGAGCAAGCGCGAGCTCACTTTGAATGTCTTGCATACTAAGCAAGGTTTCGTGTTGTGTTGCGGTGGTTATTTCAGTGGCTGAGATAATGAGCTTATGTTCCATGTCATCAATGGTAATATTCATTAGCGTACGCTCACCCGCTAAAATACGTTGTAATTTCTTGGGGAAATTTTCATTAAACTGCGCCATGTCATCTATATGAGTGACTGTATTAGTGCCGAATAAACGCCTGACACTATTATTCCATAAAGTAATTTTACCTTGCTGGTCAATACTCAATAGCGGTACAGGTACATGCTCAATAATGGCTTTAATATGGTGTAATTCTGCCTCTTGATTTGTTCGTACCTTTTGAATACCCTTTAGAATATCAGTAAACGTTGAGCCTAATTCGTCAAATCCTGTGCCAAGCGCTTTTAGCTCAAAGCGCTGTGAAAAGTCAGCATGACGTACAGCATCAAAAAAGCGCACTAACTCAGCATTGGTTTTTGAAATAAAACGTATTATTTCAAAAAATTGGATGATAAGCCCTACTGATAGCAAGATGATAGTCGCATGATACCCTTCACGCATAACCGCTTGCGTAAGAAAAATCAGCGTTAGCATGGCTAAAATAGTCCGTGTGGCTATTAAGAGTGAAAACCTTCTAAAGTCCATGTTTTTCCATCCTACGGTAAAGTGCCGCGCGTGTTAGGCCAAGCTCTTTGGCGGTGTGACTAATATTAAAACGGTGTTTTTTCAGTGATAAAGTGATGGCACTTTTTTCTATTTGCTCTAAATTGAGATCATTGGGTAGCCCCATCTCAGTGTTTTGGCTCGCTACTGGCGCTGAAGATATCGATGAATTAGCGGCAATAGGGTTAGGCTCATCAAGTTGTAAATCAGCAGGTGTGATCATTTCAGACTGACTTAATATCATCGCACGCTCTATCGCGTGGCGAAGTTCTCTAATATTTCCCGGCCAAGCATAGGATGATATCGCCGTTAATGCATCATTGCTTAGCTGCTTTGCGCTCTTACCTTGGTGTTGATATTTTTTTGCGTAAAAGTCGACAAAATGACGGGCAAGTAATGCTATGTCATCAATACGCTCGCGCAATGGCGGTAATTTAATTTCGACAGTATTGAGTCTAAATAACAAATCTTGTCTAAAGTGACGTTCATCTTTTAGGTTTTCTTTGGACAAGTTGGTGGCAGACACTACTCTGACATTAAACGCTATGGCCTTATTCTCGCCAAGAGGCGTTACTTCTCGTAGCTCTAATACGGTTAGTAATTTTGCCTGTAAATGTAATGGCAAATTACCGATTTCATCTAAAAATAATGTGCCACCATCTGCTGCTTGTAAACGACCAACTCTATCGTGTTGCGCGCCAGTAAAAGCCCCTTTCTTATGACCAAATAATTCACTTTCAAATAATGTTTCGCTAATAGCGCCTAAATCAACAGACATAAAGACCTGATGGGCACGCGTACTTTGCTGATGTAATTCTCGGGCAACCAGTTCTTTACCGGTGCCATTCTCACCCAAGATCATTACATTAGCTTCGGTAGGAGCGGAGCGGGCGATTAACGATTGTATGTGTTGCATGGCTTGAGATTGCCCGAGCATATGTTGTTGATTTGCTGAGTTGCTCGCTTGCACTAATACTTTATTGGTTTCACGTAATGTTTGCGCTTCACTGCGACTTCGGCCCAGCAATACTGCCGTTGATACAGTCGCGATAACTTTTTCATTTTGCCAAGGTTTAGCAATATAGTCGGTGGCGCCTAATTTCATTGCTTCAACCGCAACATTGACGCCACCATGGGCGGTGATCATGATAATGACGCTTGCGGGTTTAATTTCTAAAATTTTTTGCAACCAATAAAAACCTTGTGCGCCAGAACTTTCACCGGGGCCAAAGTTCATATCTAAAATAATGGCATCAAAGTGCTGATCAGTAATAAATCGAGGAATATGTTCAGGCACGTTGCAGGTGCTGACCTGTGAAAAGTGTCGCTTTAGCAGGAGTTTACCCGCCGTTAAAATATCTTCATCGTCATCAACAATGAGAATTTTCCCTTCTTTTTTCACGCTTAATGCCCTTTTATTGTCTCAATTCAGTGGGTGACTTAGGTGGTGTTCAGGTGTTTTGTTAATAACACATGAGAGCTTCTAACCTCTAAAGTGTTCATTAACGTACACCAAAGTGTTCACTAACGCACAGTTTTATTAATCATTATTTTAGCGACTTTAATAAAACCCTTTAAAAACAGGTAAGTAAAAGTTGGAACGATTATTGGATTGTTAAAGGCAAATAAAAGATAAATATATTTATGTTTGGCCTAGGCCAGCTCCTTTATTAAGCGCTTATGGCGACAACACTTATTATGACAAAGGTTAATATGACAAAAAGTACCACACCGCTCACTTCTGTAGCTAAGGCCGTTTCGGGCTCAGGCATGGACCGTAAAGTTAGCACAAAGGTTAACCCAATAAAGAAATGGCTAGGCTTTTCATTGATCATCACTGTCGTTTTTTTTGCGGTCTATATGATCGCAAGCAAAAGCACGGGTAAAGCTTTATCAGTAGACAATAGCCGAATAGTGGTTTCAAAAGTAACTTCGGGTATTTTTGAAGATTTTATTCCTATTCGTGGCAGAGTCACTCCAGCAAAAACAGTGTATTTAGACGCTATTGAAGGCGGGCGTGTAGAAAGAATTCTTGTCGAAGATGGTACTCGTTTAACGGCTGGAAATCTTATCGTAGAACTGTCCAATGCCTCACTGCAACTTAGCGCTTTAGGTAATGAAACCCGTGTAGCAGAGCAGTTAAATAATATGCGTTCTATTGAGTTGAATTTAGAGCAAAACCGCTTGCAGCATAAACGTAATATCGTTGATATTAAACACCAGATTAAGTTGTTAACCCGCCAAGTTAATCGTGCTCAATCGCTTATTGAAACGGGCGCCATTAACAAAACACAACTAGAAGATAGCGAAGACACCTTAATTTGGTATAAAGATCGTCTGGCGTTAACGCTTGAAAGTCAGCAGTCAGACGCTCGTATGCAAGGTGAACAATTAGCCTTCTTAAAAGACACCAGTAGTCGCCTAGAAAGTAACTTAGCTATATCACGTAACAACTTGGATAACATGAATGTTAAAGCGCCTGTCGCTGGTATTTTATCGGGCTTTAATGTCGAAGTAGGGCAGAGCATTGCTCGCGGTGAACGTTTGGGTCAAATAGATACACCTAACGATTATAAATTGACTGCCTTTATCGATGAATTTTATCTAGGCCGTGTCGATTTAGGTCAAACGGCAAGTTATCAAAATTACGCTTTAGTTATTGCCAAAGTTTATCCACAAGTTCAAAACGGGCAATTTGAAGTAGATTTCAAGTTTATCGCAGAACAACCTAAAGGCATTCGCCGCGGACAAACTATTCAAATTAAGCTGACACTAGGTGATGCCAGCGAGGCAATGTTGATCCCCAATGGTGCGTTTTTTCAAGATACCGGTGGAAAGTGGCTGTTTGTTGTTAGCCCTAATGGCAATGAAGCGGTGAAACGCAATGTTCGCCTAGGACGACGTAACAACCAATTTATTGAAGTTATTGAAGGGCTTGAATTAGGAGAGCAAGTTGTCACTAGCCCTTATAGCAGCTACCAAGACATGCAAAGACTAAACATTAATTAGTCATCAATAAAACTTATTTTAAAATTAGAAAAAATACATCATCGAACAGAACATTAAAATGCTCATGAAGAGCAAAGGAATTTACCATGCTAAAGCTACATAATTTAACCCGTGTATATCAAACAGAAGACGTAGAAACATCAGCCTTGAACAATGTAAATATTGAAATTGCCCAAGGTGAGTTTGTTGCCATTATGGGCCCATCGGGTTGTGGTAAATCAACCTTGCTTAATACCATTGGTATGTTGGACTCACCGACAAGCGGTGATTATATTTTTAATGGGGAAAATGTTGCGGGTTATCCAGAAAAACAGCTCTCAGTTATTCGTAAACATAATATTGGTTTTATCTTTCAAAACTTTAATTTGATTGATGAATTAACCGTTGCTGAAAATATTGAAATGGCACTCATTTATCACAAAATTCCAGCAGCAGAACGCAAAGCTAAAGTTGAAAAGGTTATGGACAAAGTAGGTATTGCTCATCGCGCTAAACATTTACCTAGTCAGTTATCTGGCGGGCAGCAGCAACGTGTTGCCGTAGCTAGAGCCGTTGTTGGTGATCAAAAAATGATTTTAGCCGATGAACCTACAGGTAATTTAGATAGTGCTCACGGCCAAGAAGTGATGGAAATGTTACAAGCACTTAACGATGAAGGCACCACGATTATAATGGTGACACATAGCCCTGCACATGCTGATTACGCGAGACGAACAATTAATCTATTTGATGGTCATGTCGTTGCAGAAAGTGTCCGTGTTGCTGAGCAAACGGCTTAATCGCTAACTAGGAGAAGTTTATGTTTCGCAATTACCTTATTACCTTTTGGCGCAATATCATTAAAAATGGTGTTTTTTCGGTTATTAATATTTTTGGTCTAGCCATTGGTTTGATGAGCTGTATTTTAATTATGTTATTTGTTCGCCAAGAATCAGGTTTCGATACTTGGCTTAAAGATCATACTCAACTAGTTCGCATGCATACGGCCTATACAATGCCGAATCAAGAACCTTTTGAAACGGTGCGATCGGCTGGCAGCATGATGGAGGCTATTCGAGATTACGCTAAAAACGAAATTGAAACAGGGGTACGTTTAATTCGGTTTGGTATGACAGTAAGACAAAATGAAAATGTCTTTCCAGAAGAGTTTACCATGGTTGATGGCAGCTTTTTTAAACTCTTTGATTTGCCCTTTATTCACGGCTCTAAAGAATCATCGTTCAACAAACCCATGGATTTAGTTATTACCGAGGAGCTAGCTTACAAATATTTTGGTAAAAGTGATGTGATTGGTGAAACGCTGACGGTGTGTTGTGTAACAGAAAATACGACAGCCTTAACTATCACAGGGGTTATGAAAGACTTACCTGATGCTACGCATTTAAATACCGATATGGTGATTTATTTGCAGCCGGCTTTATTTAGCGATAATGATGGCATGTTGAATACTTGGACTAGCCTGAATACTTATACTTACTTTAAATTGAATCCGGGTATTGTTCCGCAGCAATTACAAGATCGCATCACTTTTTGGATGAATAATGAAAGCCCCTTAATTGAAATATTTTCGCATCTTTTAGGTGACAAGGATACGGGTAAAAAAGTTACAGACTTGTTCAGTTTACATATTATGCCAGTGGCTGACTTGCACTTAAATGCAAAAAGCCAAGCGGGCAATATGGGCGATTTAACCCCTATGGGGGACAGTAAAATGATTACAACTTTTATTATTGTCGCGGGTTTAGTCTTGCTCATTGCTTGTATTAATTTTATGAACTTATCTACCGCGAAAGCGAGTAAAAGGGCGCGTGAAGTGGCCATGCGTAAAGTATTAGGCGCGAGTAGAGCCCAAGTGGCGATTCAATTTTTAGGTGAAGCCATTGCTTTAGTTTTATTGTCATTGTTGTTTGCCTTAGTGGCTGTTGAGTTAGCGCTGCCTCTATATAATGAAGTGTTAGGTAAGGAATTAAGCTTACATTTATTTGATGAACCCAGTTTGTTGTTTACGCTAATAGGGCTTGCCATTTGTGTTGGTATTGGCGCGGGCATTTACCCTGCATTGTATTTATCACGCTTTTTACCTGGGAAAATTCTAAAATCGAGTAAAAGTGTCGAATCGAAAAGCTCAACAAAATTTAGAAGCGTCCTAGTAGTCTTCCAATTTGCTACCTCTATTATTTTAGTGATATCAACTTTGGTGGTTTATGGGCAAACAATTTTCTCTAATAATATGGCCGTTGGCTATGAAAGCGACAACAAGTTGGTACTTAATATTCAAAGTGCGGGCGATAACTTAGCGAGCTTAAAGCAAGAGTTATTAAACTTACCCGAGGTAAACAGTGTCGTTTTTTCTTCTGAAGCGCCATCGCAAGATAATGAAAATAACAATTATTTCAACTTATTAGAACCACATGCCAATGGTTATGCTAATGAAAATACTTTAGTGAATTATCATAATATGGGCTATGGTTTTTTCGAAGCCTATCAAGTAAAGCCACTTGCGGGACGTCTATTTAATGAGGATTTTGGCTTAGATACCATCAAACAAGTGGCTGAAAATGAAATAGGTCAATCAAGTGTTGTGCTTAATCATTCAGCGTTGAAAAAGTATGGTTTTAGTAGTGCGCAAGAGGCTATTGGTAAAACTTTGGCAAGTGACATCCGCGGAAAACAGCACTTAACCATCATTGGTGTTATCCCCGATATTTATTTTCGTTCAATTAAATTTGGTGTTAGAGCCTCTGTATATACGCTAAACCCAGAACGTTTTCGTGTGGCCAATATCTCGTTCTCTACTGATAATATGCCTAATTTAATCACTAACATTGAAAGTGTCTGGAATAATAATGTGCCCATGCAACCGATTAACTTGCAGTTTTTGAGTGAGATGATGTCAGCGCAATACCAAGATGAATTAACCACAGCTCAATTGTTCTTGGTGTTCTCATTAATCGCCATAGTGATAGCTTGCTTAGGTTTATACGGTTTATCTGCTTTTACGGTGGAGAGAAGAACGAAAGAAATTGGTATCAGAAAAGTGATGGGAGCCAGTATTAAAGATATTGTTACTTTGCTAATTTGGCAATTCTCTAAGCCTGTTGTACTGGCTAATTTAATTGCTTGGCCCATTGCCGCTTACTTGATGTTAACTTGGTTAGAGGAATTTCCTTACCGCATAGGTGCTATTTGGTTGGTGCCAATATGTTTAGGAGTAGGTTTGTTGTCACTGATTATTGCTTGGATCACTGTCGGTAGTAATGCGGCTAAAGTGGCAAGACAAAATCCAATAAAAGCACTTAGGTATGAATAATCGCTATTGAATTAAATCGTGTTGTAATAAAAAGTCGCTTTAGAGTTAGCAGTAAATGTAGTTGACTACATTATAAAATCTCACCTCAATTAATAGTGAATAAATTAATTGAGGTGTCGATTTAAAGGTAATAAAGGATCTATCTGTTTTTCGTCTATTTATAGAATATACAGAGTAACGGATTAAAGTGATTTCAAAAGCGAATTCAATTTCGGCTTCAACTGAAATATATGAGGCATCGCCCCCCCTAAGCATCAACTGTATTCCCAATATCACAAATATAAAAAATGAAACCGTAAATCAAAAACACTGAAACATATAAAGTTCCTATGTTTCAATGCTTTATGTTTTGGCATTGGTTTTGCTCTCTTAAGGTTAATTATTAAGGGAGCCATTTATGGACATTAAGATATCAACTGAAAAAAAATCAACTGATCCGAAAAAAATATGGATTGTCGGTGCCGTACTTGTGGTTATCACATTAAGTATTTGGATTATGAATCAGCCATCAAGGGCTGACAAAGTGGCTAAAAACCAAATCTGGATGGGTACCGTGAAACTTGGCGACCTTGCGCTAGAAGTTGAAGGCTATGGGCAGCTAAAATCTAAGCATCAACGTTTATTAACATCACCATCCCATGCAACTGTAGAAGAAATATTACTTAAGCCTGGCTCGTTAGTCACTAAAGATAGCATTATAGCTCGCTTATCAAATCCTGAAATATCGCAAAAAGTGAGAGAAGTTAAGCGCAGTTATAATCATGCTAAGGCAATATATTTACAGGTAGAGTTAAAGCAAAAAAGAGAAGTGCTTGCCCATCAAGCCTTTCAAGAGCAGTTGAAATCTGAGCTAGAAATCGCCCAACTTAAGATGCAAGCAGAAGAAAAGTTAATGAAGAGAGGTATCGTTTCTGAACTAACATTCAAACGCTCAGAACTCAATCATCGCCAGTTATCCCGACGTATTACCATTGAAAAGAAGAGGTTAGCGCAACTCCACGAAGTTCACTTACAAGAACTTGCTATTGAGCAAGATAATATTGAGCAAGAAAAAGAAAATGTTGGCGTAGTTACTCAACAATTTGATCGATTAACCGTAAGAGCAGGTATTAATGGTGTCGTGCAAAACTTACCTGTTGAGCTTGGACAAAGTGTTGCTATGGGTGAACAAATAGCACTTGTTGGTAGTGTAGATAGTTTGTTTGCCATGATTAATGTTTCACAATCTGATATCGATTTTATTGCTATTGATCAGTTGGTGCATATCGATACTCGTGGTGGAAAAATCACCGGTAAAGTGCAACGTATCAATCCGCTAGTTAAGCAAGGCATGATTTCAATTGAAGTATCTCTGACCGGAGAACTTCCGAGTAATGCTCGACCAGACCTTAATGTTGATGGTGTCATTTCAATAGGCACATTAACACAGGCGATGTATATCAAAAAACCTGTCAATGCCAGTACCCGCATGAAAACACAATTATTCAAAGTAGATAAATCACAAGAGCAAGCGGAAAAAGTGGCGATTACCTACGGCCAAGAAAGTGGTGAGTTTATTCAAATACTCACGGGTGCATTTGAACACGATACTTTTATTCTGTCAGATATGTCTCGATGGAACGACAGTACGCATATCGCGATCATTCAATAACGTATTTTCATCCGCTTACAAAACGCATTTTATTGAAAAATAACATATAATTTAGGAATCCATTATGACCATTGAAAACGTAACACCCATGAAACCTGTAGACACTGATATTTCGAAGAAAGTTATTATTGAAATGAAAAATTTAACGAAAGTTTTTTCTACTGAAAGCATAGAAACTCACGCTTTACGTGGTGTTGACTTGGTGATCTATAATCAAGATTACATTTCTATTTCAGGTCCATCAGGTTGTGGTAAATCTACCCTATTATCTTTATTAGGCTTACTTGATAGTCCGACGTCAGGGCAATATTTTATTGATGGTTTAGATGTGAGTAATCTAACGATAAATCATAGAGCAGAAATTCGTAATAGTCATATTGGTTTTGTATTTCAAGCATTTAATCTCATTGATGAACTGAGTGTCTTTGACAATGTTGCTTTACCTTTAAGGTATAGAGAACCAGCAATGTCAGCAGCAGACATAAAAGATGAAGTGTTATCTAGTTTAGAAAAAGTCAATATGTCGCATCGCTGTGATCATAAACCTAACCAGCTTTCTGGAGGTCAGCAACAGCGTATTGCTATTGCTCGAGCACTGGTAGGTAGCCCAAGCATATTATTAGTGGACGAACCAACAGGTAACTTAGATTCCAAAAATGGTGATGCCGTCATGGCAATGTTAGCGAAGTTAAATGATGAAGGCATGACTATTTGTATGGTAACTCATGACCTAAGGTATGCTGATATGGCAAAGCGTAAATTACACCTTTTAGATGGTCTTATTGCCGATGAATACAGTGCAGATGAATTTATTTCTAATGACGCCACTGCGCAGGAGGCTCTATGAAACGTTTTCTGCGTAGCTTGAAATTTGAGCTTTCTCTGGCAAAATCAGCCTTACTCAATGTACCGGGTTTTTCAGCCACCGTTATCGCCACACTTTCAGTCACCTTAGGTGCGCTGATTTGTATTTTTAGCTTGAATCATGTGCTTATGGTCAAGTCTTTACCTTATCCGAATGCGGAAAACTTGTTGGTCGTGCAGCATGCTTATGCGGATACAGAAGGTAACAGTTTTAGCGGTTCTCAATCAGCACCCGGTATGTTGCTCTGGTATAAAAATCAGAAAATTTTTGAAAAGTTCTCTTTGGTCTTTGATAGTAAACAATTAGTCGCAGATCACCCTGATCAACCTAATGCGCTTATTGATTTTGTTATGCCCGATTATTTTTCACTATTAAAACCTGAGATGCATTTAGGACGAGTACTGAATGAAAATGAAGGACTCGATACCCATAAAACGGTTGTCGTCTTAAGCTATCAAACATGGAAAAAATGGTTTCAAAGTGACGTAAATATTATCGGTAACAAAACCATGATCGGCCATACCAGCTATACAATCATCGGTGTAACCGCTAAAAGCTTCATCGCACCAACTAATAGAAATAACGAAGCCCCCGACTTTTGGGTTCCTTGGGATCATCAAGGATTAGATGTTAATAACTGGGGAGTGACGACCAGAGCGTTGACCAGTATTGGCACATTAAAAAAAGAGATTTCAATATCAGAAGCAACTTCACAATTAGGTGTGATGCTAAATGAGAAATTTATTGCTAGTTCAGCCGCAGAAATTGGCGATAGCGCAACTGCAAGTATACAGACCTTAAAAGAAGTTATTGTTGGAGACAGTACTGAAGTTGCCTTGTTATTGTTAAGTGGTGTTATCGGTTTGTTACTCATTGCTATAACCAATGTAACCAATTTATTTCTTTCAAGAGCTGCGCAGAAGCAAAGAACCATGGCTATTCAAGCCGCTTTAGGGGCAAAGCCTAATCATTTATTTATTGCTATGTTTGCTGAGAGTCTTATTTTAACCGTTATTGCTGGGGTTTTAGGGCTATTAGTCGCTGGGTGGGGTTTTGTCTTATTAGGCGAATTAGCTGCAACGCAATTGCCTCGAATTTCAGAGTTAGGTGTTGATAATGCGACGTTATTGTTTACCGGAGGCATTGTTATACTGTTAGCAGCGATTTTTGCCAAACTATCAAGCCGAGTGGTGAAATACGACAAGTTACAGGCACAATTACAAGGTAGTGGTAAGGGCAGTGGCTTACAAGTATCAAAGCGTATTCGTCATATTCTCATTGCTATGCAAGTTGCTTTAGCGACTCTTTTACTCGCGGGAGCATCTATTGTTATAGAGCAAGCATTAGCAACTATTTTACATCCGCTGGGTTTTAATGAAGAAGATGTCTATTACTTGCGAGTAGACAGACCTCAAGGTTCGAGTTATTCACCTGAAAGTTTGGTTGAAATGAATTTATTAACCTTAGACATTAAGCGTGAGCTTGAAAAATTACCTCAAGTCGTAAATGTTTCAAGAAGCATTAAGCCGGTTATTTATAAAGGGGCTAATTCTATGGGGTTAACAGACCGTAATGACAAGCGCGTCGGCAGCTATGCTTATAACATGGTGGATCATGACTATTTCGATATTCTGGAATTGCCTTTAGTACAAGGAAGAACCTTTATCGAGCAAAAAGATCCTAGATACAATATCAATGAAATTATTTTGAGTGAGTCACTTGCTCGTGAACTTGTACCTGATGGAAGTGCCATTGGTGAAATCTTTCAATTACAACCTACTCAACCACTTAAGGTTGTGGGTATTGTGAAAGATTATTATCGCCCAGGTATGGCAGAGAACTTTGGTTATCATCGTTATTTTTTGCCCTATGCGGCCTTTGAAAATTTTGGTTTCGATATTAAATTAGCAAAAGGTGGCCAGCTAACCAGAGAGACAGTGTTACCGTTATTATTGAAACTTAATAAAAAATTAAGAATAAGAACCGTGATCAGTCATGAACGTCTACATGCTGATCTTATTTATAGACATAAATTAACGGCAGGTTTAACAATAGTGCTAGGTCTATTGTCATTATTACTGGCTGCCGCAGGTATTTATGGGGTATTGAACTACAGTACGCAAATGCGTAGATATGAGCTAGGTATTCATTTGTCTTTGGGGGCAAAAACGCATCGCATCAGAAATATGGTGATGAAAGAAAGTTTATTCCCAGTAATGTTAGGTATGTTATGTAGTGCTTTTATGTCAGTGATTATTTTTCTTATTGTTAGGCAGCAAGCGGACTTTGTTATCAATATCAATATTATCGGCATGTTAAGTGTGGTACCTATAATGTTAGCGGTGGCTTATGTGGCTTGTTATATTCCGATACAAGCAGCGATAACACAAGACCCGATGAAAGCATTACGTAACGAATAAGACGTTAGGGCTTGCAGAGAAAATGTTTAGCCCTTTTTTAGTGAAACTTATTAACGATGATATGATGATATCAACCAATGTAGAGGAAATTAAATGAGTCTAACGATATTAGTCGTTGATGATATGGCCGACGTACGTTTGAGCGCAAACTTTCTCTTGAGTAGTCAGCATTATAACGTGCTAGAGGCTGACTCGGTTTTACAGGCAATTGAAGTCATTAAACAAGATAAAGTTGACCTTATTTTGTTGGATATGAATTACTCTTCAGACACGACATCGGGTCAAGAAGGTATCGACTTTTTAACTAAACTCGCCAAGCTTGATATTACGATTCCTGTTATCGCGATGACAGGGTGGTCGAGTATCGATCTAGCAGTGAAAGCTATGCAGCAAGGCGCGGCTGATTTTATTGAAAAACCTTGGGATAATCAGCGATTATTGCAAATTATTAAGCAACAAATTCAGGTTACTGATTTAAAGAAACAAAATCGTCGTTTGCGTCAGCATCAACATCAACAGATTGAACATAAAGAAAGTCTGGTATGGCAATCTAAAGCTATGTCTACCTTGATGGCAGATATAAAACGTATTGCTAAAACAGATGCGACGATATTATTAACCGGTGAGAATGGCACGGGGAAATCCAGTATTGCCACTTATATTCATCAGTTGTCTTCACGACAGCAACAGAGTTTTGTTACTGTGAACATGGGCGCTATTCCAGAGTCTTTGTTTGAAAGTGAGCTGTTTGGCCATAAGAAAGGGGCTTTTACCGATGCTAAAGAAACGCGTGTTGGCCGTTTTGAAATGGCGAATGAAGGGACACTTTTCCTGGATGAAATTGCCAATATACCGCTCGCTCAACAAGCAAAATTACTCAGAGTGTTAGAGTCAAATGAGTATGAAATGGTGGGGTCTAGTATAACGGAGCGTGCCAATATTCGTTTGATCAGTGCTTCCAATGCTAATTTTGACAACTTGATCAAAGATGAGAAATTTAGAGCTGATTTATTTTATCGGCTCAATACCATTGAAATTCATATTCCATCGTTACGTGAACGCGTAGAAGATATCTTACCCCTAGCGCATCATTTTGTCGAAAAACATGCATTACGTTATGGAAAAACGGGCTTGTTATTAGCCGATGATGTGGCCGATAAACTGAAAAGTTATGACTGGCCTGGCAATATTAGAGAGCTAAGTCATGTCATGGAAAGGGCTGTGTTGTTCGCAGATGAAAATGTTATTTCAGCCCAGTCACTTGTTATTAAAAAGCCGATAAATAATGCGAGTAATGAAGCATTTCCTTTTATGACTTTAGAGGAAGCAGAGCAGAAGTTATTGCTACAAGCTTTACAAAAAACAGCGGGGCTAACAGCGGAAGCTGCTGAATTATTAGGTATTAGTAAAAGTGCTATTTATCGCCGTATGGAAAAATATGACATTAAAAACTAAGCCAATAAAAAAAAACCAGGCGCTTGAAGTGCAATTAAAGTTAGCTTTTTCGGTGTTTTGGGGGCTGCTGTTTGGTTTGTCTTTATGGCTAATGTCGTTATTATCGTTAACGGTATTAATGAAATGGACGGTATTTGTTTGCTTTTTTATTCCACTGAGCCTTGCTTTTTTGTATTTTTATAAAAAAATAATTACGCCATTTTATAGTTTAACCAGTTTAGTTGAAGCGATACGTCTTGAAGATTACAGTTTACGAATAAAAGACAATTATCACTCAGGTGTTTTACATGCACTTTCGCAAGAAATCGCTGAATTGTCTGATGATTTGCAACAACGAAAACAAGCTTATGACCAGCATACCCTACTTATATACCACCTGATAGAACAACTCGAAACGCCCATTGTTATTTTTAATAATCAGTTACAGCTGAGTCATGCTAATGCGGCTTTTTCAAAATACATAGAACAGCCATGGCAAGCAAAACGGCTGACTAACAGTGAAAGTTTAGGTTTGGTTTTTAAAAATGGCTGGCAGTTTACGGAAAAGGAGCAGAGTGAACGCTGGCAAATCAAACACAGTCAATTCGTAGAACATGAGAAAACTTATCATTTAGTTATATTATCGAACGTTGAAGAATTATTAAGAGTGAATCAACAAAAGTCTTGGCAGCAAATTATTAGAGTATTAAGTCATGAAATTCGTAATTCTTTGACGCCAATAAAGTCGTTAGCGCAAACCTTAGTGAGCCAAGAGTTAGCAGACACAAAATCAAAACAAGCGTTACAAGTGATTGTTGATCGCAGTATATCGTTACAAGAATTTGTTAACCGCTATGGCGATATCACTAAAAATATAACCATCAATAAATCTTGGTTTAATACCGCTGACTTTATTAAAACGGTCACCGTGTTATTTCCTCAGAGTAACTTTTCGTTAGACAATAAAGTGGAAAGCATATGGGGAGATGTTGTTTTGTTGAAACAAGTTTTAATTAATTTAATAAAAAATGGCGTCGAAGCGAATGGTCAAAATAGTGAATCTTGCATTGCCATTACTATTTCATCACAGCACAGTCGAAATGAAAAAAGTGTTGTCATTGAAGTGACTGACAATGGTCAGGGAATTGTCAACAGAGAAAACTTGTTTGTCCCTTTTTATACCACTAAAAAGCAAGGACAAGGCATTGGACTTAGTTTAAGTAAGAATATCATTGAACAACACGGTGGACGCTTAACGTTAGTTAACAATGTTGATAAACAGGGGGCAACCGCAAAAATATATTTATCACAGAAAGGTGACGTACAGATATCTTAAGTTATATCAAATGAGTATTAATCAGCTCGAGTCACTATATTTCTGCCATTTGATTTACCACGATACAACGCATTATCAGCACTTAAAATAATTGCCTCCACCGATGTTTTTTCATCCGAAGCAATCGTTACAACCCCTAACGTTATGGTAATAAATGCGCCAGTTTCAGATTTATCATGAGGTATTTTCATCGCTTCTATGTCCCTACATAAACGTTCAGCTACAAGGGTTGATTGTTCAATCGAAGTATTTGGTAGGATAATAGCGAACTCTTCTCCGCCGTAACGACAATTTGCATCTGTAGCCCTTGCAACACTGGTGCGAATGCATTGAGCGACTTGTTTAAGACAGTTATCGCCTTGCTGATGACCGTACGAATCATTAAAGAGTTTAAAGTGGTCAATATCACCGATAATAAGAGACAAGGGTTGCTTTTGGCGGAAATGCCGGTTTATTTCTATTGCTAAAGATTTATCAAAAAAACGACGATTATATAAACCCGTTAATCCGTCTTGATAAGTAAGCACTTCCAATTTTCTATTTACTTTCAATAAGTATATGGCTTGGGTATTCAAAGATGCGGTTTTCTCGGCAACTTGCTGTTCAAGTGTTAATACAAATTGTTTTTGTCTCTGTATTTCTGTTTGGTGTATATGTGTTCTAAAGTAAATAAAAGCAAAGACAGCAATGAAGATGATTAACAGATAGAAAGTATACGCCCACCATGTTTTCCAAGGTGGTGGTGAAACATGCAAATTAATTGAGAGTAATTTCTTGCCCCATTTACCACTACTATTAGTTGCCTTTACTAAAAGTGTATAGGAGCCCCCGTCTAAGTTTGTGAAAGAGGCAATATTACGATTGCCAATATCGATCCAACTGTCATCATATCCTTCTAATTTATAGGCATATAAATTTTTATTCGGGGAAATATATTCTAATACAGAGAATTCAAAAGAAAAAAAGTAATCAAGGTAAGACAGTTCAATATCGGTGACATAAGCATAAGGGGTTTCAAGTTTGACCGCATGCCCCATCTTATTGAAGCCCGTTAGCACAATATTGTACTCACTATCATTTATTTCAATATCTAAAGTATTAAAGTATTCAACACCCCTTTGGCTACTGGTAAAAAGTGTTTCATCACGACCTTTTACCAGGCTGTTTTGATAGTAATTTACCCCTAATAAACCGTTATAACTGTCAAAATTGGTCACTACACCGGTAAGTGGATTTAGCTTTGAGATCCCTTTGTTGGTGGTAAGCCATAAATGGCCATTACTATCATCTTCAATTGCGCGTATCAAAGACGTAGGCAGACCATTTTTTCTACCAAAATGTTTAAAGTTTTTTGTTTCAGGGAGGTATAAATTAAGGCCCTTTTGCGTTGCAATCCAAATGTTTCCGTCACTTGATTGGTGGATATCTTGAACCGTTTTTCCTGTTAAACTCTTTGGCTTCTTCATATCGCTTTTAAAAGGAATAAATCTTTGGTTGTTTTCCTCCCAAAGATTGACGCCGTCTCCGGTACCGACCCAAATGTTTTGTTCTCGGTCTTTAAATATTCCTAACACTTCAGGATGAGATAACCCCAGAGAAGCATCTAAGTGAATAAAATGGTTATTCGTAGGGTCATAGCGATAGACACCATTCTTGTAAGTACCAATCCACAGGTTTCCATGTTTATCTGTATTAAGCGCCCGTAACTCTCTAAATTCTTTATAGTGTGGATCTGACCGGGGGTATTTTATTAAATCGACTTTTTTGGTGGTTAAATTGTACTTGGCTAAACCGTTATCCTGTGCAATCCATAAAGTGTTACCATCGAGAAATAACGTTGGTCGTTCTAATAATCTATTTGCCTCGTAGCCATTCTCATCACTAAAGATGGAGGACGTTAATGTCTCTAATTTTTGTGTTGATGTTTGCCATTTATATAACTGAGATGATGAAGATACAATCAATAAATCACCATTTTCATCGACGGCAATGCCATTGGGAGGGACCAGTGCAGGACTGTTGATTGCTTTAAATTTACGGTGCGGTACTATTTTATAAATACCATTATTTTCACTGGTAACCCATATTGTTCTTGAGTTATCTTCAAAAACTATTCTTAAACCATTATTTTGCTCAAGGTCAAACTTTTGAATACCCGGACCTGAATTTGACTGTCTAAACAACCCCTGACTTGAGACAAACCAAATGTAGCCATTTTTGTCCTCCATCATCGAATTTATCTGACCTAGGTATTCATCATCAAGTGTTTTTAAAGGCAGAAAAGTCCCCGTTTCTTTATTAAAATCAAATGGACCTTTTTGTGTTCCAACATAAAATTTATCTTTTGACGTTTTGAGAAGATTTCTAATTTCATTTGCCCCAGTAGGCGTTGGGTTATTGGGTTCAGGAAAGAAATGAGAAAATGTTTTGTTGGTTTTATCATATAAATTTAAGCCAAAACTTGTAGCAATCCATAGGCTATCCTTATCATTATCTTCAATATCCCATATTCTATTATGAGATAAACTTGTCTCATCACCATCAATTTTTTTTATATGCTCAAAGTTATTATTGCCAAGGTATAGATTTAAACCACTATCATATGAACCTAACCAGATAGAGTCATTTTGGTCATGAAATAAAGATTGTATTCTATTTGAAGAAAGAGAATTGATGCGAAGCGGATCATTAATGAAGTGCTGAAAATTTCCTGTTCGGGGATCGTAAAGATTAGCGCCTCCCCCCCAAGTACCAACCCATACTTTTCCGTTCCGGTCTAACATGAGATTGCCGGCATCATTATGTGATAAGCCGTTAGAATTTATATTATTAAATTCAAAGAGAGTTACTTTTCGACCATCGTAACGCATGATGCCATTTTCGCCAGTGCCAAACCAAAGTAAGCCTTGGTGGTCTTGAATAATGGAATATATCTCAGAAGAAACAAAGCCATCTTCCTCTGTTAGTTTAGTGACAGAGTATTCATTCATAAGCTCTGATGGGCGTTCAGCACTAAACGCTGGAATAAGAATACCAACTAATATCACGACAGAAAATATAAAGCGATTAAAAATCAATATACTATTTCCATAAAGTTTAGTACTAAGTGGGGGGCAAAAAAAGTGACACAATTTAATTTTAGTTTATTTAGGTGACTTTATCTATGTTAAATGAAATAGAGTAATTGATGTTGGTAAGTAACTTATGAATAACAATATTTTCTGTAATTGTTCATTATGATTATGTTGAAATTATGACTTTTCCTTTACTTTTTCTTTCACCAAAATATTTCATTGCTTGCTGTAGCTCAGTTAACGCAAAGCATTTATCAATAGTGATTTTCATTTTTCCTGCTTTAAAAAGCGCCAGCAAATCAGTCATGTTCTTGTTAGGTTCGTGTGGCAATATTGCTAATTTTTTAGCGGTAAATAGTGAAATGAAGCTACCGATAAACAAGGTTTGAAAGATAAGTGAAGATCCACCACCTACCATGACATACCGGCCCTTTTTCTTTAAAGAACGCTTATAATCGAAAATAGTATGATAACCCATCATATCAATGATCAAATCGTAGGTTTTACCATTTCGCGTAAAGTCTTCTGTTCGATAATCAATAAGGTGATCTGCGCCTAAGTCTTTCATCAATTCAAACTTACTTCGACAATCAACCGCGGTAATTTCATCACCAAAGGATTTCGCTATTTGTATTGCAAAACTACCTGAACCGCCTCCAGCACCATTGATTAAGACTTGTAGTGCTGTTTGTTGCGGACGCTTGTCCTGAACAGCTTGCAAGGCTAATACAGCGGCTTGTGGAATTGCCGCTGCTTGTTCAAACGACATATTTTCAGGCTTTAAAGTTAACGTTTTGCATGGGGCGCAAACATATTCAGCAAAGCCACCAAAACCAGCAGCAGATAGATCACCAAAAACTTTATCGCCCTGCTTAAAAAGTGAAACGTTTTTGCCGATGGCAACAACAATGCCGGCGATATCAGAGCCTAAAATTTTATTGGTACTGGGCTTGATAATACCCGCCATCATGCGATTAACAAAAGGCTTACCTCTAAGTAAGCCCCAATCCCAATCATTAATGGAAACAGCGTGTACTTTTATTAATACTTCATTGTCTTTAGGCACAGGTCGATTAACTTCTTTAAGTGATAGCACCTCAGATAAACCGTATTCGTTATATACCACAGCTTTCATTTTATTTTCCCTCACTAAATATATCCTTCTAAAAGTGGCTAACTGACAGTAGGAGAATTATTGTCGAATGCCGATTCAGTCCAATTCCATGCATACCAAATTATAAAGAATAATGTTGGGATCTCAATGGCTGTAAAAAAGTAGTAATAAATAGGTGGCTCACCGACAAATAGTGCGGCAATGCCAACCATAATTTCTAAAATTGCCACTGAGATGTTCATTATGCGATTTATTTTATAGGGCAAAACACGTGAACAAATAACCATCACCATGGCGGCTTCTAATATAAAAGCAGCAATTAGTATCATTTGGGGATTAAGTAAGGCTTCGACAACCTTATCTGTGATCTGTCCTGTCCCCACCGTTGCCAAACTCCCCAAGTTGTTTAGTACATCGGCATAGAGAATATTCAATACATAAAATATCCACAACAAGGGTAAAATTGTTCTTCGGTCACTGTTCATTTTGTTCGAATTCATTATTTTTCTCTGTTATTATGTCTTAAAGACACTAAGTTGGTGGCACATAGCCACTTATAATAGTGACACAAAGACACTAAGTCAATAGAGTAAGTTATGAGCATCACTGAAACCCAAAGCCATTTTTTAGAAAACTATGATATCCATGAATTTGATATTCCACTTACCAGTGTTGATATGACCATCTTTACCATTGAAGATGACTTACTAAAAGTACTCTTAGTAAAGCGTGCACAGTTTCCAGCAAAGGGAGAGTGGGCATTGCCCGGTGGTTTTATTAACTTAAAAAGCGATGGCACCCTCAATGATACGGTTAGTCGAAAGTTAAAAGAAAAAACCGGCGTCGAGATTTCTCATCTAGAACAAGTTGCCACTTATGGTAGTGCTGTTCGAGATCCTAGAGGATGGTCGGTCACTATTGCTTACATGGCTCTTATTTTAAATGAGAACATAACGTTGATATCTGATGAAAGTAGTGAGGAGGTTGTTTGGTTGCCTATTGGAGACATTCAGGACAATTATCAATTAGCCTTTGATCACAACGTTATTTTAGCCGATAGCTACCAAAGGCTTAAAAATAAGGTGCAATACACTTCTTTACCGATTAATTTATTGCCTCAAACATTTACCCTATCTGAATTACAGAAAACCTTTGAGCTGATTTTAGGTTATAACATTGAGAAAAAGTCATTCAGAAGACGTTTATTAGCAGCCGAAATAATTGTCGAAACAGGAGAAATGAGAGTTGGCAGTAATCGACCCGCTAAACTTTATTGTGCAAAAGCAAGTAGCAAAGAACACTTCTTTCAACGAAGTATTGAAGGTCCAAGAAATTGATCTTATAGATTTATCTTCCCCTGAACGATTGTAATAATTTGTGTAATTAGATTGATATCCGCTAATCGTTGTACCATATCAATCTATATTTAATACTTCTTTCAATGGCGCTAAATACTGCTCAAAGTGTTGCCATTGTTCGGTCGCACTTTTATAAATGGGTTGACGAACTTGTTCAGAACTTGGTGTTTGAATATTGCGTTTTGTTTTGTGAAAATCAATGCATGATTGTTCAAAGGGCAAGCCACAAAATTCAAGCATTCTTCTTACTTGTGTTTCTAAGTCATCAACAACGTCTTCATGGCTCACGGTTAATACAAAGTCAGGTAAAACTTCATGCCAATGCGCCATTAATTTGAGGTATGCTTGATAGTAACGGCCAATATCTTCTAAGCTGTAACTAAAGTCTTGTCCTTCGGCGAATAGTTGTTTAAAGCCACTAAAACAGCACGCCATAGGGCTTCGTCTGGCATCAATAATTTTAGCGTTGGGTAGTATTAATTTAATCAAACCAATGTGGAGAAAGTTGTTGGGCATTTTATCAATAAATAAAGGCGCTTGTTCTCGATACACACGAGTTTCATCAATAAACTGTTGACCAAATTTCTTAAAGTAATCTTGATTTATTTCAGCTAAATTTTTAGGGTATTGGCTTTCTTTATTTTCTGGATTTTGGTTTTTTCCACGAAGTTTTGCAGCCAAACCTAAAATATTGTGCAGTTCCATGGTGCCATCGACTTGGCTATGTGAAGCAAGTATTTGCTCAAGCAACGTAGAGCCTGCGCGAGGAAGGCCAACAATAAAAATAGGATCAGCAGCGTTGAGCCCTAAGTGTCCACGGATTTTGAACAATTCACGAGTGCAGTATTTTATTTGTTCCGTAACTTGTTGCTCTATTTTTGTGATGTCGAAACCATTATGGTTGTGTTGTAATTGATTACCTTGTTGATAAGCTTGAAAGGCTTGCTGGTAATCTTTTCTATCTTCAAAAGCTTTTCCTGTAGCAAAGTGAAGCTGAACTTTGTCAACTAACGATAAGTCTTCAATACTTTGTTGCTCTTGCATTTTTTCGATTTCTTCATCGCTAAACCGATACGTTTTTGTGTTGGCTAAACTCCAAAAAGCATCACCATAACTTGGCTTTAAACGATAAGCTTGTTGATAAGCCGCTACGGCTTTTATAATGTCGCCTTTTGCCTTAAGTGCATGGCCTAATTGCAAATGAAAACCAGCAACCTCTTTATCTTTTTCGATAACTTGTTCAAATAGCATAATTGCCTGTTCTACTTTTCCTAAACCCGTTAATACATTGGCTTTTGCGACTTTAAAACTGAGGTTTTCAGGCTGTTCAACGAGTAAGTTTTCAACTTGTTGCTCTGCGGCTTTAAATTTTCCAATGCGAATAAGTAAGTTCAGGTACTGAGAGCGAGCATAAATATGGTTTGGCGCTAGCTCGAGTGCACTAGCCAGTAAAAATTCTGCATCGTCATAGATTTTTAATTCCATTCCTATTTCAGCGAGTAGACACATGCCTTCGATATGACGTTGATTGTTTAGTAGAAAACGTCGGCAAATTTGTTCTGCTTGTAGTAATTTACCTTCATGCATTAACTCTGTTACAGCGAGTAATGCTGGCGGTAGTTTTTTCAGTTTAGCTAATTGGTTTGCCGATTTTTGCACTTCATCCATTTGCTCTGTTTCACGATAAAGTTGAATGAGTTCTTGCCAACTCGCAACCAAACTAGGATTGAGTTTCACTGCTTTTTCAAAGGATATTTTCGCCTGTTGAGATTTCTTCAGAGCAAGATGAATATAACCTTGTTCTTGATTCGCTCGGCTATGCTCGTCATTAATTTTAAGTAGTGCGTTAATGCTGGCTAATGCGTTAGAAAACTCTTTGGCATATCGCTGGGCAATCGCGATTAAATACCATAATTCAATTTGATGTTGTTGATCTATTGTGTGCTTTTGGAGTGCTTTGCCTTGTTTAATGGCATCGTTAAATTTTGCTGATTGGATCGATTGTTGAATCGATTTTAACTGTGCCTCAATTGAGGGTTGTGTTGTGATGTTCAACGATTTTGCTCCAAGGAAGATTTGCGAGTCACTTTTTTTGTTAGCAATGTTATTTAAAGGTAAAAATTAAATTGGGGATACTCTATCAATAAAAAGCCGCTTGATACAAAGTTCAAGCGGCTTTATTAGGCTTTTATTGAGATTTTAGTGGTTAGCTAAAATTTATTCAAAATCATAAGAAAATCTAAAGCCAATGGTGCGAGGTCGATTGGTCACAACTTTAGGCGTGAATTGTTGAGTATCTATATAGAGAACTGCACTTTTATCGGTTAAATTATCGATAAACAGTTCTGCTTTCCATTCATCATTAGTGACACCAAAGCTTAAGTTTGCTACCACATAACTTTCTTGCACATAACGACCACCAGCAAATGTTTGACCATGACTATTTTGATAATTAACACCTGAATAAACATCCGCTTCTTTTTCAATACTTAAACCTGAGCCTGTGCCGTAAATTAAGTTAGTCGCATCTTCTAGTACATAAGCATCCATGGTCATACTAGCAAGTCTTTCACCGGTATAACTGATTGAGCCATTCACGTATCCTGTCATATCTTTCGATATAGTATAGTAATACTGAGCTTGTAAATTACCTGAAAATTCAGCTGAATAAGGTAATCTGCTACCTACTGAAGGGGCAATGCCATCAAGTTCGGCATTGACAGAAGTTAACTCGGTATCAATAAAGCTAAAAGCACCACTTATGACAAGGTTGTCAGTGACTACCCAAGTAAAATCGCCATCAATACCTTTAATTTCTGCGTCGCCTACGTTATCGGTAAACACTAAAAAGCTGATATTAGTTGGGTCAAATCGAGAGGTTTGTAAATCCGATATTTTCGAGTAATAGGCTGTAGCATTAAAACGTAATGCTTGATCAAATAACATTGATTTAAAACCTAATTCAAAGTTATCTAGACTATCTGTAGTTGAATACACAGGAATACGAAAACCATCAAAAGCGCCTTCTTGGTTTTTGGCTAAGCCGCCGCCAACTCGATTGGTAACCGGTGGTCTAAAGCCTTCTGAATATGAAACAAATACCATTACATCGTCCGATACTTGCCAAGCAAGTGATGTTTTGATAATAGTGTCATCTACAGTTAATGTGCCATCATCATCTAGCAAGCTTGTGTCTAGTTGGCCACTCGCAATTGCGGCTTGAATCGCTGAAGCTTCATCAGCACCAAAAAATTCGGTTAAAGCTTCGTTGCTACCATCACCAAAGGCTTGTAATCGGCCACTTACATCAACTGTAGTCGTAGCACCTTTGAAAGAATCTTCAATTTCATACCAACGAGCACCAAAGCTTGCCGTTACTGTGTCGGTTATATCAAACTCTAACTGACCAAATAGAGCTATTTGATCTATCGTGTGGGTTACATCATTGACAAAACTAACTTCAGAAGAAAAAGGTCCGCCGTTACTGTTAATACCGTCAGTGCCGGCAAGTGTTCTTTGCAGGTCGGTAAAATAAGGTAAGGCAGTATTTCCTATTTGAAATTGGCCAACGGTTGATAATTCTTGAGAGTCATAAAAAACACCAGCAGTAACACGCCAGATGTTATCAGCAGTTGTATTAAAGCGTAGTTCATGGGTGATGCGTGACGTACTTGTTTCTTCTTTATAATACTTAGTTGGGTCTACACACTCTTGAGTTTCAGGTGTGCCTGCATAATTACAAGCATAATAAGCAGAAAAAGAACCGCCGTTTGTATAACCTGTGTAATCAATGGTTGAATTGATATCTCTGTCTAGATAACCGCCAGTATAAACGATATCGAGTTGACTAAGACGACCTTCAAGTGTCCATGTCGTTAAACCAAAATCATCATTATTATTTTCGGGTATAAAACGGTTTGTCGATGATTCACCATCAAGATTTGGATCATACGCAAATACGCCTTCGGTATCGAGAGACTGTTGAGTATGTTGAACTAAAAGTTCCCATTCATCATTGATGAGATAGGATAAACCAAAACGAGCACCCGCGTAGTTTGCTGAATTAAAGTTATCTTCTATTAAGGCATCATTTTTAGGTGAGGTAACAGGAACATTTTCAGGGTTTGTTAAGGCATCACCAGAAATACGACTAATCACTTCGGCACTACCAATGTACCCCCCCTCTCCGGGTACATTTAATATATTATCTATCCAACCACCTTGATAATCATTATAGGTGGCGACACGTACTGCAAGTGAATCAGTGATAGACATGTTGAAATAAGCTTCAACAGAATTACTTAAGTCACCACCTTTTGTGGAACTTATGCTGGTATCAAAACCAGCAGAAAATCCTTCATGGTTTGGTTTGTTTGTTATTAATCGTACGGTACCTGACTGAGAACTAGCGCCGAAAAGCGTACCTTGTGGCCCGGGTAAAACTTCTATACGTTCAACATCTGTCGCGTAAATGTCTAAATTACGACCTTGCATTGAAACGGGTTGTTCATCTAAATAAAAGGCTACAGAAGGTTGTAATGCTTGGACCGATGAAACTGCAATACTGGTTTGTGTTGTTGCCGCGCCTCGAATATATATTTCATTCTGCCCAGGACCTGTGCCCTGAAAAACCACGTTAGGTAAAAACTCTACATATTGATCAAAATTAGAAACACCCAATGTTTCTAGACTATCACCTGTTAATGCGCTTACGGTAACAGGCACGTCTTGAATGGACTCTAGTCGTTTAGTTGCGGTAACTTCAATGATTTCTATTGATGCTCTTTCTTTCTTTTTTACTTCTTCAGCGTAGAGAGAGCCTGATGCTGCGATGGCGGTTAATACAGCACAATGCAGTTTAGTGAATTTCATATTTATTATCCCTTGGCGTTTTTATTATACTGCGTGTGGATATCATTAGTATTCTAACTATTTTTCCTTTATTAGATCTTAGCAATAAATACGTACTTTACAAAAAATTAGTCAATATAACTAATCTCGGGTACAGAGCTTGTACGTGCTATTATTTATAGAAAACTTTAACTCGATATAATATCAATACGAATTAATTTAGGGGAAAACTTTGTCTTCACCTGTTAAGAGTCATTTAAATAAAACGGTATTTGTATGTGCCTCATCCATTATTATTGCGCTTTTACTTTATACAGCAGCGCTTCCTAAACAAGCGCAAAGTGTATTTACACTTATTCAGGCGAGCATTATCGAAAATGGTAGTTGGTTTTATGTACTGACTGTGGCATTTATCTTTTTCTTTGTTATTTTCTTAGCTGTGTCACGCTATGGTGATATTCGATTAGGACCAGACCATTCAACACCCGATTATTCATTAGTCTCTTGGCTTTCTATGTTATTCGCTGCGGGTATGGGTATCGGTTTAATGTTCTTTGGTGTGGCTGAACCCTTAATGCACTATTTGTCACCACCGACAGCGGAAACAGGTACGGTTGCTGCGGTTCAAGAAGCTATGAAAATGACCTTCTTCCACTGGGGACTTCATGCTTGGGCTATTTATGCCATTGTTGCGCTAGTGTTAGCGTATTTTAGTTATCGTCATAATTTACCCCTTACTTTGCGCTCTGCTTTATATCCATTAATTGGTGACAGAATTTACCAATGGCCCGGTCACTTGGTTGATGTTTTTGCGGTGGTCAGTACGGTTTTTGGTGTTGCTACATCACTAGGTTTAGGTGCCGCACAGGTCAATGCTGGTTTTAGCTACTTGTTCGGTATCGAGGTTTCTATTACTAATCAAATAATCATTATGTGTGGGATAACTTCTCTTGCCGTGATATCTGTTGCTACAGGTTTAGATAAAGGTATTAAAATACTTTCTGAAACCAACATGATTCTAGCCATTGTATTGTTATTATTGATTTTTATACTTGGACCTACAGTATTTCTATTGCAGGCTTATTTGCAGAATATTGGCGATTATTTAGCAGATATTGTGCATAACACCTTTAATTTATTTGCTTATAAGAAGACAGATTGGATAGGTGGATGGACTATATTCTATTGGGGGTGGTGGTTGGCGTGGGCACCTTTTGTTGGTTTGTTTATTGCTCGAATTTCTCGTGGTCGCACGATTAGAGAATTCATTATAGGGGTAATGCTAATCCCCACCGTTTTTACCTTATTCTGGATGACTATTTTTGGCAACAGCGCAATTGATTTAGTGTATAACCAAGGGGTTGTCGGTTTAGGTGAGATGGTAAGCAAAGATTCATCAGTGGCATTATTTGTTTTTCTTGAAAATTTCCCGTTTACTTCAGTGCTCTCATTTTTTAGCGTGTTAATGATCGTGATATTCTTTGTTACTTCGTGTGATTCTGGGGCTATGGTGGTTGATATGCTTTGTTCACATGGCAATAATGATACACCGCTATGGCAGCGTGTTTATTGGGCCGTAGGTATTGGCGTCGTCGCTGCAATATTATTGTTGGCAGGTGGTCTTAATGCCCTACAAACCATGACAATAGCGAGTGCACTGCCATTTACCTTGGTGTTATTGCTCGCTATTGCTGGCTTGATTAAATCGTTAAGAGTTGAAGCTTTTAAACAAGATAGTCAGCTGATAGCGGCAATACCCCATGCAAGCAGTGAGAATAGTGATAGTTGGCAAATGCGATTAAAGACGGTTGTTGATTTTCCAAATAAAACGAACGTGAATAAATTTATCAATCAGACCGTAGCGCCTGCACTTGCTTTAGTCGCAAAAGAGCTAGCGGGAAAACAAATAAACGTTGAGATTTCTTCTGAAGATGGGTTGAGCTTAATTGTTGACCATGGTGAAGCGCAAGAGTTTGTGTATCGAGTACTTACTCAAAAGTATTCACAACCAGACTTTGTTAATGAAGAAAACGAAGATGATCAAAATTACTATCGAGCAGAAGTTCACTTAGTAGAAGGTGGACAGGATTATGACATTATGGGGTGGTCTAAAACGGCAGTGATCAATAATATTATTGATCAATATCACAAGCATCTTCACTTTTTACATTTACTTCGTTAACTTTTTTGAGCGTCAGTTTTATTGGCATTGTTGATACTGCTGAGCTCAATATGTTTGACGAATCTAATGATTATCGAATTCGAGGAAGGCGCGGAAAAAATTACTTAAGCACTTAAAAAGTGACTTAATCAAGTCATCAAAAAGATAAAAAGAGTTAGTGATAAATGTTTAAACGTATGAAATTGGCCGCAGTACTTTTCTTTTTTACCCATACTGTTTCCGCAGAGTGGTTTAGCCATAGCTTTGAAGTAATGGGCACTCAAGCACATGTGGAATTTTGGTTAGATGACTCTGTAGAAGTCAAAAGTACTGCAAAGCAGATGATCTTGTTAGTGCAAGATGAAATGCATCGAATTGACCACGCCATGAGCCCATATAAAAAAACCAGTGAGTTGAGCTTAGTGAATAACAAAGCAGGCACTGAATCCGTTGTTATAACGAGCGAATTATTTGAGTTATTAACAGAGTCACAAAAAATAGCGGAGTTAAGTGAAGGCGCATTTGATATCACTTATGCATCGGTGGGCTATCAGTACGATTACCGTAAAAAGCAAAAGCCTGATCAGGCGTCGATTGAAAGTGCATTAAAAGCCATCGATTATCGTACTGTTATTTTAGAACGAAAAAATTCAACCGTTCGCTTTAGCCACCCAGATGTGAAAATAGATTTAGGTGGTATTGCCAAAGGCTATGCTGTGAAACAATGTCTTGAACTGTTGAAAGTTGCAGGCATAAAACATGCGTTAGTAAGCGCAGGTGGAGATACGGGTTTATTGGGCGACCGTCGTGGCAGACCATGGTATGTAGGTATTAAGCATCCGAGAGCAGAAGAAAAAACCGCAGTCAAGTTACCCCTTAGCAATGAATCAATTTCTACATCGGGTGATTACGAACGTTACTTTATTGAAGACGGGGTTCGATATCATCATATTATTAATCCTAAAACGGGTGACTCAGCAAGAAAGGTCGTCAGTGTTTCAATTATTGGAAAAGACCCTACTTATGTTGATGCACTATCAACCACAGTATTTGTTAAAGGCTTACAGGAAGGCATGGCCTTTATCGAGAAATTACCTGGATATGAAGCGATTATCATTGATAATCAGCAAACATTACATGTATCAAAAGGGCTACAACAGCAATAAAAGCAACAATGGGACAGTCTTACTGGTTAGGCACAAGAATAGAAAATAGACTTACATGTAAAATTGGGCTTATATTAAGAATGAGTCATTAAAGTCATTCTTGTGCTTTTAGCGTAAAAAGGTGCTTATGCTTCTTTTAGGGTTATATTTGTTTATTGCTTTGTTCTTTTCGTTTTTGTGTTCTATTGCAGAAGCAGTACTGCTGAGTATTTCTTGGGTATATATTGCCCTTTTAGAAGAAAAAGGACACAAATCAGGGGAAATTCTCCGAGAGTTAAAAAGAGATATAAATAAACCCTTGTCCGCTATTTTAACCTTAAATACTATAGCTCACACCGTAGGTGCCGCAGGTGTGGGTGCTCAAGCAACGTTAGTGTTGGGAAATGTTTCATTGGGCGCTATATCCGCAGTATTAACTTTCCTGATCCTCATTGTTTCAGAGATCATTCCAAAAACACTTGGAGCATCATATTGGAAGGTATTGGCTCCCACTACCGCCCACTGTCTTAAATTTGTTATATATATTTTGAACCCTATCATTACAATATTAGAGTTGATTACTCGTCACATGGTTAAGAAGGAATCTGTGGGGTTTAAACGGGACGAATTTTCCATGATGGCGCAGTTAAGCGCAGAGGAAGGGCATATAGACCAACAAGAAGCCACAATATTACAAAACTTGTTGTTGCTTCAAGAAATCAAAATTAAAGAGATAATGACGCCAAGAACAGTGATGTTCTTTGAATCGCAGCAACTTCGAGTAAAAGAGTTTTTCCATAAGCACAAGAAAAATCGTTTTACTCGGATCCCTATTTATGAAAATGAACCAGATGATATTGTAGGCTTCGTTATTCGAGGTGATTTATTGTTAGCTCAGGCTCGAGGCAATAATGATACTCGTTTAGGCAATTATATTAGGGAGATGCCTACCTTGCTCGATAATATGTGTTTGTCACATGCAATGAGGGAACTGTTAGTCAGTAAAACTAATATTTCCCTCATTGTAAATGAATATGGGACTATACGTGGGATATTAACATTGGAAGATATTTTGGAAACTTTAATTGGTCATGAAATCATTGATGAAGGTGACAAAGATATTGATATGCAAAAATTGGCAAAACGTTTATGGAAAGCGAAGGCTAAAAAGTACAGCATTGACTTAGAAGAAAAAAATAAATGAATTAACTAGGTTTTAGTTAATGGTTTATTGATGTTTTTGTGTCATCAGTTAAGACCCAAGATGAAAACCTACTCAACATAATTATACAATAGGCTGAAACGCGGTTAACGAATCAAGCATAGTTGCATTACCTAAACCTTGTTGCGGTGCTACCGTTGAAAATGCCGCTTGTTCGCCATGTAATGCCATATAGTTAAGTAGTACCGTTTCAACTAATAAGTTGACGTTATTCGCTGATGGCGCTGATGCGGTATCAACTGATGCATCGGGGCGCATAAAGCCAATTTGTTGTTGCCTTGCCATTTGATCGGCATTTCCTCCTGCGAGTTGAGGTTTTCCTGTAGGGTTGAAGACTAAAAAGAATGACGCTCCCGTAGATGAATTATCACCTGTCCACTCGCCTTTGCCTCTACCTTCAAGAGAATCATCAATTCGACCATTACTGGCAACAGAGCCATCACTAAATACATACATCATTAAGGGCATATTTTTGCGAGCGGCATATTCTAAACATGCTCCCATACAACGACCTGCACGTAAATCACGTAATTCTCCAGTGCCACGTTCACCAGTATGATAATCAAACCCGCCCATAGTTACCGTGCCAGCGCCTGAAAAACCATTGACCACAAGTTTCATAATAGAAGCGGTTTTTTGAAACTCTGCTTCTGAATCAAATTCATCTAAGGTAAATATCCCTGCGGGGCCAACAATGTCAGGATCTAAAAGTGGATTCAGTGTTGATGGATCACCAAAACGATCGGCTAAATCGGCACTTTGCACGTAACCACAATTAACCAAATCTTTAATAACGTCATCTCGGGTAACTTGGCTGTTAACTGACGCCATTTTTTGCGCGCTGATACGTTGAATACTTTCCATGACGGCAACCGCGTCTTTTTGCGAAAGTAGATTAAATAAATCACCAACATCCACTAAACCGGTAACATCAGTAGGGCGATCAATTTTAGTCGGTCGTTTACTTAAATCGATGAAATTAGTCGCTGACATAGAGTTGCCACCCGAGTCACTATTACGAGAGCCAATTAACGGCATTAATGAGCCATCAGCACCTGCAGCCGCAATAGCATACATCGGATTGTGCGGATTATTACTGGTATCGTTATCTGAACGACTGGGGAGAACAGCGCCATTAATTAGCGCTCTAGTTTCCGTTGATGTTTTCTCTAAAATACCCCGTAAGAACTGCGAATCTGAATGAAAAGCTAGGCCGAGTTCTGTGTTGATAAAGTCTGATAGGCCACTTAAAGGATTAGCGATTGACGGTGCCATATCGCCAGGTAAACCCAGTTTGTTGTATCCTGCGGTTGAAAGGAAATCTTGTTGACCACCCGCACCACCTACCAAAACATTTGAGCCAGCAATATTAGCGCCGCCCGCTAAGTCAAAACTGATAAAAGGAATTTTCCCGGCACCTTCAATGTTAATACCGCAGGATTCTCTTAATGCTTCTAAGTCTGGAGAAAGCGTTGCATTCGCTTTATTAGGATTGGCGAATAAACTGAACAATGACAAACCAGCAACGGCATGTCCGCCTGTGCGCAAACCCGTTGAAATGAAATCACGTCGGGTCATCGGTTTTTGATGGTCAGGAAATAATAAAGGGCTGTTTGGATGCAAGTGCTTAGGTCTGGTCATTTTATTGTCCCGTTATCTTTCTATCGAACGTATCTTTAAGGTTATTATTTCGTAACATAATTTACTCCTACTGCACGAGCATCACAGCACTGGCAAGCACGGCGGCACAACTTGCTTTTGCAATGGTGCGTGTTCGTTCTTGCGTGCAGGTGCCATCACAAACAGACAGTCGGGTCGTTAAATTATCTAGTTCGTTATATACCAGCGTTTTGTCAGGCTGCGTTGCCACAGTAAGGGGAATGAGTTGCGCAATCAGCGGCGTTAATAAATTTGTGCGTTCACTAGTGCTTAAAGCAATATTGGGTGGTTGGTTGAAATCGACATCAGGAAACCAAGTACTGCGTAAGCTGTCGTCTTCAATGGCGGTATCACAATAGGCAATGGCTAATTGAGTCACGCCCATTTGCTGAGCAGAGATAAAGGTTTCAATATTTTCAATACTCGGTAATTGGCGTTTAACCAATTGATAGGTATTAAAAACCTTTGTCGTTTCTTGTAAAACACCGGTTAACACACTCATATTATGGTTAATCTCAGCGAAATTCCTGATGCCAATATGCGCTGTTTCGGTGGTGGCAGGTACTTCGTCAGGTGTGGTAAATACGCCCGGGATCGTTATGTTGCTATATTCACCAATTTTTTCAAAAGTTAAGAAAAACTCGTCTTGGTTGGCGCCTTTTTCAAGACCGATAATGGTACCCAATGGCGAAATGCTCAATGGCTCTGTCAAATTCTGTCCACTGGCGATTGAAAGGTCAATATTACTATATGCTTGGCCTTGCACACTTTCTTTACCATTTAAGCCAATGCGTAAACTTGTCAGATCAAAAGCGGTGGATACCGGTGTGCCATCTATGTTGACAATAGAAGCGCCATTGAATAAGTAGCTATAGTTATCAAATTGGCTGACTTCAAACATCACATAAGTATTGGCTAAGTTGATCAGTTCGCTGATAGAAAATAATAAAAAGAACTTTTCACCCACACCCACGTCATAATTTTGTGCAATTTGTTCTTGCGCTAGTACTCGATTATAAATGGCGAGTAAGCGAATATCGCCTTGCCAAACATGTTGATTGGAAGCTTCTTTGCCTAAGATAAGCGCGAAACTATCGTCCCAATTCGCCAATGGTGCAATATCTTCGTCGGTGATTTCAATTAAATTACCATTCACATAAATGCGTCGACCTGTTGTTGCATTGTATGTCAGCACAACATGTTGCAACGTTGCCTGCAGTATTTCATCAGCATCTGGAGTACTTAATGCGGGATCGCCGTTAGCGTTTGAATTCTCTGTTCGTAATGAAAAATCATAGTTGTATTGTGTCTGGCCCAACATAAAGTTTCGGTCATTATCGCCTGCTGAATAAGTAATGATACGTGCAGGTCCTTCTTGAACGACGTTATTGGGTGTTAGCCATGCCTCCACGGAAAACTCACCGGTAGAGGTGATTAAATCGTGGAGCTTTTTACTACTCGCAGTACTTGCCTGTGCTTTGCCATTGGTGAAGGTTAGTCCCCAACTGCCTAACCATTCAATATCGCCATTTAAGGTTAAATTGGCAGCAGGAGAGATCCCTGAAGTGTCATAAGCAATGTTGCCTTCGCCAGTTTTAAACTGATACAAGGCAATAATATCTGACTCAAATCGTCCGCCGCTTGATGCGGTAATACCGTCAGTTAAGCGTAATGATTTAGAGACCAGCATTTCAGCTGAAATTTCATCGACTTCAATTTGATTACTAAATGCAGTAATAGCATTTAGCATTGCAGAGCTGTTTTCTTGACAATTACTCCAACAGTTATGAAATTCACTGCCTAAACGAATAACCAGTCTTGATTGAGATGGATTGTCTAAATTCATGACTTGCTTAGCCGATTCATAGGCTTGCTCAAGATCATTACTCGCAAAGAAAGGTGATTGTGCAGAATTCGATGATTCACTATGACAGCCGACACAATATTGATTCACTATGGGGTATACATGTTCGTTAAATAGCGCACTATCATTAGGGAAGTTTTTGCTGGCACCCGGTTCTCGAATAACCGGAGCAGACAATTCAATAGTGTTCGCGGTAACCACTCGGTCATCAGACCATAACTTAATCCATTGCTCCATGTTTTCACCACAAGCGCTGGCGCTGGCTAGCCAGCAATTATGACCGCCAGCTACTTTTTCTACTAGGCGAGATGAAGCAGGATTCGTTAAATTAACCAGTGGACTTGTCGCGGCATAGGCATCGTTGACATTGTTACGACTGGCAAAGTAGGGGGCTTGTTCACCTTCGGTATGACAGGAGCCACATTTATCTTCGGTGGAAATATTGTCCCAAAGAAAAGTTTTATATTTTTGAATATCTTCAGTCGTCGGAGCGGGTCCGGTATATTCAGTTGACTGTGGATCTTGCTGTGCAGGAGGGTTTGTTTTTACTTCACCGCCTCCGCCGCCACAAGCGCCTAAAGTGAGCACCAAAACGAATGTTGATAGATATTTCGTTAAGTGTTTACTAAGGTGGTTGTTAAGGTGATTATTAGCGTCATTGTTTATTAAGTTATTCACCTTTATTCCCCCATACAATATTCACCAACTTCAGCAAATACTCGCTTAAGTTGATAATCGTTTTGCTTAAACGATGCTGTTGTTGAGCTGATTTGTGCTAAATCGTCGGCGCTTTCAGCGTCACGAAGGCAAACCGTGTTAAATACTTTTTTTACTTGGCAGTGGGCAAATGCTTGGCTGTTGGCAAACTCTTGCCCTAAGGATTTTGCGCCAACACCATTGCCACTCAAGCTTTCATCCCAGCCCAGTTTTTGATTGACACCTTCACGCCAATAATTTTGCCATTGGTCGTCTTTAGTCACAAAACCGAAAGGAAACGTTGTTGCATTATTATGATACTTACTTTGAACACGCGTACCCGTTGTTGAATCTGTTTGACCTTGCTGATTGTATGAGAGTGAGCCCGACTCGCCTGTTGGGTCTGTTTCACTATCAAAGTTATATTCGTAATAGGCAAAGGCTTGAGCCAACGGGTCCATGCCACTGTGACAACCTAGGCAATTATTGAGGAATAAACGACTATCGCCGCCAGGACTACGACTAACATCTTGACGAATACGGTCTGGAGATCGCGAGGTGTCTTTTAAAGGTTCTAAGTCAGTGCATAAGTGATTCATTAAGGTAAATCTCACCATGGCTCTATTCGTGCCTAAGTAGAAAAACGCTTTCGCTGCGGCTCTACTGGTTAACACGCCAGCGGTTGCGGTGGCAGGTAAACCACTTAAGCTTGATTGTGACGTTCGCTCTAAACCATCAGATAAATCAATGAACTGATCTTCGAGTGCTTGATAATGCGCATTATTGTTATTGCTGTAGGCAGGTAAACCTAAACTGCTTTTCCCTACATAAAGAATATCTGCTTGTAAAACTTCTCTAAAATCAACATCATCTCGCACTATACCAATGACGGTTGCACTGTAATCGTTGAGTGGTGCAAAAATGTCTTGGTCGGTATTTGTTGATGGTGTCGCAAATAATTTTAAGGTGGTGGAATAGAATGCCGGCGTTTCCATCGCTTTATAAGCCGCTTCAATAGGCTTATTGTCATCCAGTAATATCATCATTTCTAATAAGGTAATTTCTGACGCAGCAACACCGGTTAATCTGTCGTGTAATTTTTTCGCTTGTTCTAAGGTGCCCGCATGGGCATTTGATAGAGAACTTGCTGCAATGAATATTGCCAAGTAACAGAAAAAACTGTTAATGAAAGCTTTAGGTTTTAGTCTGTTTTTATACGAATTTGATCGTATATTTGAACGGAGTTGCATTTTTATAAGATCTCCATGAATGTTTTTAGCCAAAAAAATAAAAAAGTAACCGACTAAATTTTAGATAATGGCTAATAAATCAGCAATTAATCAACTTTTTTGTGTGATATTTAATCAATAAAGAACAGCGATTGGTTAAATTTAAAGCAATAAAAGCATTGAAAGATTGGAACTAAGCGGCAATAATGTCAAGAAATTTTACACTTTTATCTTAAAAGATTTAATATTACCTTGATAATATCAATAATTTTAACTTTTTACAGTGAATGCTCTTATAAAGTTAATAATTGGCGCTAAAGTGTCGGGTTTTTTTACAATGTCTATTTTTATGGTTGAATATCTAACGTTATATGGTAATAATGTCGACATAATGTCAGAAGTTTTTTACACTTTTAGCGAGAGTGTATGCTGTTTAAATTATGCGTTAAGGGAATTAAATGAAGCCGAAGCTGGGCTATAACCTATTACTCATCTCTGTCGTTTTGTTGTTTTCGGCTTGTAATACTGAAACATCAATTAAGGACGAAGAGCCAGACCCAGTGCTGGTTGAGTACCCTGTTGTCTATATTGAACGAACGCTTAATACACAAATAGATGAAAATGGTGCAACGCCTGCACGTTTTGACGCACGTGATCCGGCACTTTTTAATGCCGGTGCTAATTTATTAATCAAGAACAATGCCTTTGCTGACTCTCCGGTTACAAATTTAACCGCACTATTGTTTGGCGAAGACCAACTTATTGATATTCGAGATCTCAGCATATCTGATAACGGTCAAGAAATGCTTATTGCAATTAGAGCGCCAGAAATTGAAAATGCTGATGATGAAGATCAGCCTCGATGGAATATTTGGCGTTATCAATTATCGACTCAAACCCTTGAACGTATAATCACGAGCGATACACTTGCCGAGCAAGGTGATGATCTCATGCCTTCTTTTTTGCCTGATGGCCGAATTATCTTTGCCTCTACTCGCCAACGTTTGTCGCGCGCTATCTTACTTGACGAGGGGAAACCCCAATATACGGCTTTAGATGAACGTAGAGACAATGAAACATTCAACCTTCATGTGATGAACGCTGACGGCACATCGATAGAGCAACTTACTTTTAATTTAAGTCATGACTTTTACCCTTTAGTTTTACAAAATGGTCGAATACTTTATAGCCGTTGGGACGCTATGGGTGGAGATCACGGTATTAATCTGTACAGCATGAATCCGGATGGCACAGACAATACCCTGGTCTTTGGTTGGCACTCACATCAGTTAATGCTGGATAACCAAAGTGAACAAGTAGAATTTATTAAACCGCAACAAATGCCAAATGGTGATATTTTAATGTTACTGGGCTCGCAGGATGAAACGCTTTATCAAAAAAGACCGGTAGTGATAAACATTACTGACTACATTGATAATGAACAAGCGACAGCTGATTCAGGCGCTCAAGCTAACGCAGTGACTGATTTATCGCTAAGTAATACTTTTAATTTTAACTTCTCGTCAGACTTTTCTGAATCGGGGCGACTACATTATCTTTACCCGTTACCCGACAGTAGTAACCGTTATTTAATGAGCTGGGATCTTTGTCGTGTCATTGTTGCTGATGTGATTAAGGCCTGTGGCCAATTAAGCGCAGAAGAGCTTGCTGATGAAAGTGTCGAGCTTGCTGAACCCTTGTTCGAATTATGGTTATTGAATAACACCGATAATACTCAACAACTTGTCGCTACAACGCAAGCCGGTAAAATAATCACTGAATCGGCTGTAATGAGGCCCTCTGAGCAAGTAAAAACGTTTATTGCTGACAAAGTTATTGGCAATGAACTCGATGCTCAGTTAAGTGGAGAGCTTGCTGGTGCCATTCATATTCGTAGCGTTTACGACTTCGATGGCATAGATGTCACCCTTTCAAATAATAATCCAGCAGGTATCACTCGTTTAAGTGACCCATCACTTACGCCAGCTGCTGTTCTACCTGCACGATTTTTAAGACTTGTTCGTGGCGTTCCTATGCCACCTGACGAAGTTAGAGATATTGCCAATACAGATTTTGGCCGCAGTAATAATCAATTAATGCGAGAGGTTATGGGCTACACACCGATTCAACCTGACGGCTCTGTGAAAGTTAAAGTACCCGCAAATACGCCATTTGCCATTAGCATATTAGATGAGAACGGCCAGCGTATAAATGGTCGACATCGCCAGTGGCTTACGTTAAAACCCGGAGAAGTTTTAGAGTGTAATGGCTGTCACACCGCGAATAGCGAACAGCCTCACGGCAGAATAGCTGCACAAGCGACAAGTATTAATGCCGGCGCAATTGGTGGTGCCGCTTATCCAAATGCCACGAAAAACATCATTCCTACTCAAGGGCAGACCATGGCGCAAGCTGATGAAATGGTTAATGGTTTAGCGGAACTTACCACAGCGCTTAACTACCAAGACCTTTGGACTGACCCTGAGATTTCATTGGTAAATCCAAGCATAACTTATGCCTATGAAAACTTATCTACTTTAATGCCCAATGGCGTAGAATGTTTTGATAACTGGACAGCTTACTGCCGCATTCAAATAAATTACGTAGCACATATTCAGCCGTTATGGGATTTACCCCGAGAACTACTTGATAACGATACGCAAGAATTTATTGCGAACCAAACGTGTACCAGTTGCCACAGTGTTGCTGATAGTGATGGTTTTTCGCAAGTGCCAGCAGGACAATTAGATTTATCCCCAAATGCTTCGAGTGATCAACCCGCGCATTTAACCAGTTATCGTGAGCTATTTTTTAATGATGTTGAACAAGAAGTCATTGATGGTATTTTACTTGATCGATTAATCGCCGTGCTTGATGCAGACGGTAATATCGTTTTTGAAGTCGATAGCGAAGGTGAGCTTATTTTAGATGTGGAAGGTAATCCCATCCCAGTATTAACTACGGTAGGAATACAGCGCATACTTTCAACAAACGGTGCAGCGTCAAGCGCACGTTTTTTCGAGGTTATTAATAATGTCACTCATCAAAATATACTAACAAATGACGAAACAAAATTATTGCGTGAATGGTTAGATATTGGCGGTCAATATTACAATACGCCATTTTACTCACAGGATTAGTGATTTAGCTTTGGAAGATAGAGAATGAAAACAAGATGAATTTTCAAATAGGAACTTATGTTGAATAACTTGCCAAGCACAATGTTTTTATTGGTTATTATTTTAATAAGCCCAAAGCTATTAGCGGAGTCTGTTCAAGCTAATACTTTGCATATTGACGTTCCTTTTGTCGAACTGCATTCAGGTCCAAGTGCGGGTTATCCTATTGTTCATATTGTCGAAAAAAATGAAAAAATCATTGTACTGCTTAAGCGCACTTCTTGGCTTAAAGTTAAAGACAAACGTGGCATTGAAGGCTGGCTCCATGAAGACGATTTATTTGGTTTAAGCCAATATGGCGAAGCGATAAATCAAGAAGAAAATTATCAAGACAATTTTAAAAACCGCGCGATTGAAGGTGGAGTGATGTACGGTGATTTAGAAGGGGCTAATTTTTATAACGTTTATCTAGGTTACGTTTTTACACCCGTTTTTAGTGCCGAAATCTCAGCAGGCAAAGCACTCGGTAATATTTCAGACAGTAATATCTATGAGATTATGCTGATCAGCCAGCCCATACCTGATTGGATAGTGACACCCTACATTGGTGTTGGTGGCGGTATTATTGATACTCAACCTCATAGTGTTTTAGCCGATGCAGAAAGTAGACAAAGTACCTTAATGAGTGCCGCCGTAGGCATGAAATATCACATTGCTCGCAATTTTTTATTACGTGCAGAATATAAGCTCTCGTTAGCATTAACTGACCGAGATACCAATGAAGAGATCCACACATGGAAAATAGGTTTCAGCGTATTTTTTTAAGCTCCTTTATTATTGGCAGCACATTATTGATAAGTGCGTTGTCTTTTTCTTATGCCGCAAATGCTGCAGAGCAAGAACTCGACGCTCAAATACACGTTAAAGCGGATGTTGAACGACGCGAAATTTTAGATGACGTACTTGATTCTGAGAATTTTGAAATAGGGCTTCAAGGCGGCATTATTTCGATTGAAGATTTCGAAAGCAGTGGTTGGATGGCAGTGCACATTGGCTATCATATGACTGAAAATTTCTATTTGAAAGCTCGTTATGGCCAAGGAAAAGGCGGTAAGACCAGTTTTGAAAAATTAGTGAGCTCAGCGCCATTGTTAACAGATGAACAACGAGAACTGACTTATTATGGTTTAAACCTTGGTTATAACCTGCTGCCGGGTGAAATCTTTTTAAGTAAAGATTTAGTACTCAATAGCATATTTTCAATAGAGCTTGGTGCTGGCAGTACTGAGTTTGCTGGCGATGAACAATTCACCGTTAATTTTACCGCTAATTACCGAGTATTTATTAATGACTGGGTGGCATGGGATATCGGCATGAGTGACTATATTTTTGATACACAAGTTACGGGTGAAGCTAAAACAACACACAATCTTAATTTCGTTACTGGGTTATCTGTTTATTTCTAAGTATAAATGTCATGTACCTCTAGAATATAAATACTGAAATATACATTGTTAATTATAAAGGAAAATATATGTTTTTAATTAAGTATTGGCGCAGAAATTTATCGGTTATGTTTGCCTTTTTTATCTCAATGAATGTACATGGAGTAACCATAGGCCAACCTGCACCTGATTTTACTTTAAAGGACATGCAAGGTCAGAATTTCAATTTAGCCGAGCAACGTGGCAACATTATTCTCATTAATTTTTGGGCCTCGTGGTGTGGACCGTGTCGCAAAGAAATGCCAGTTTTACAAGCGTTGCAAGATAAATATCAAGACTTAGGTGTTCAAGTGTGGGGCATTAACGTTGAACAAGAAAACCAAGCAGGAAAAGATTTTCTTGCCAATTTAGATTTAAGTTTTTCAATATTTTTCGATGAAACTAATAAATTATCAGAGACATATGATGTACAGGCCATGCCAACAACCGTTCTTGTCGATCGTGATGGTATAGTGCGTTATGTCTTTCGTGGTTTTAAAGACGGTTATGGAAAAAAGTACGCTAAAGCGATTAAAAAGCTGATTAGAGAATGATAGAAAAGAAAATAAAACGTATAAACCAAGGAGTTATCTTTGAGCAAAACTATCGTTAGAGCTGTTTTTCTACTTTCTGTTATTAGCTTAACGGGTTGCGCAAGCTTATCAATTGAGCCTTGGGTAAAGCCCTATGAAAGACAAAATTTAGCTGATCCCATTATGAGCGCATCTCGTCATCCTATTGCAAATAAGCATGTTGCTCACGTATTAGATGGTCGTGAGGCAGCTCGCGGTGCAGAAGGAGCAGAAGGTGGTGGTTGTGGTTGTAACTAAACTCAATAGCATGCAAAAAATGAAATCGCGTTTCTTATCAATACCGAAACTTGTCGGTTCTTTAAGCTTAGGTTTAAGCATTGCCCTCGGTCTTGTTTTGAACATATCTTCAAGCCAAGCGGCAGTTTTAGGAGCAGATCGCGTTGATGTGCTTTACCACAGTTACGAAGGTGGTGGGATGAAAATCGACGGACCTTCAATTCTCTTGAGAAAAAAGGCGACGGAATCTGTATCAATTACCGCATATTATTATTTAGACAGTATTTCGTCAGCCTCCGTTGATGTACTGAGTACCGCAAGTGCCTACACTGAAGAACGTAACGAAGGACAACTTGGCATTGAATATTTACACGAAAAAACCATTATGTCGTTCAATGTTCGCCAAAGTGACGAAGATGATTATTTTGCTCAGTCGTTCAGTTTTAATGTCTCACATGATACCTTTGGTGATCTCACCAATATCAGTATGGGTTTTTCTTATGGTGACAATGACATTAAGCGTAATGGTGACGAGGTTTTTGAAGAAGAAAGCCAGCAATACCGTATACGCGCAAGTTTAAATCAAATATTAACCCGCAATTTAACCGCTAGTCTTAGTATTGAAGCTATTGCCGATGACGGGTATCTCAATAACCCTTATCGCACCGTTCGTTATTTGGATAACTCAACCCCTTCAGGTGTTGGCTATCAAGCAGAAATATATCCACAAACGCGCAACTCATTTGCCACCAAATTATCCGCCAGTTATTACCTGCCATATAGAGCAGCACTCTTTTTTCACTATCGCTACTTCAGTGATAGTTGGGAAATCAAATCAAATGATGTTGAGCTAGGTTACCGACACCCGATAGGTGATGCCTTTGAACTCGAATTGAAATTGCGTTATTACCAACAAAGCCAAGCAAACTTTTATAGCGACTTATTCGCATATAAGGATGCACAAAACTATCTCGCGAGAGATAAAGAACTTAGCGACTTCGACAACATGACAATTGGTATTGGAATAACGTATTCATTACCTGATAGTTTATCGTACGGCAGTTCACGTTCTGAAGCCTCGTTGCAATGGGATTATATCGATTTCAATTATAACAACTTCAGAAACCCTTTGGATGAAGGTGGCGTCGGTAATGAATCTTTATATGGTTTTTCAGCCAATGTAATTCGTGCTTTTTATAGCGTTTACTTTTAATCTTTTTTATAAATTTAGACGGTAACAAAGCTGTCATAGGTGTAATTTATGAACATGAATATTTACTCTTCTTCTATGTTAGCCCGCGTGAATAATTCGTGGGTTCTTTCCGTGTGCGTACTACTTTTATTCCTGGCTATTTCGGTTAAAAGTTTCGGGGGTGAGCCAGAATCTTCGCCAACAAATGGCACCTTATCAACACAGCTTGAAGACATTAAAAAGCAAGTGCTAAAGTTAAATAGAGACCTGTTCATTTTGGAAGAAGATTTATTATTTCCAGCGAGTACACAAGTTGCTGTTTTTGTATCTGTTGATGTTGGTCGTTTTTTCAAAATTGACAGTGTTGAGCTGAAAATCAATGATAAGAATGTTGCCGGTTTTCTCTATACCGAACGCCAACGTAAAGCACTTGAAAAAGGCGGAATTCAGCAAGTCTATTTAGGGAATTTAAAAGAAGGTAAGCACCAATTAACCGCAATTTTCACCGGTTTTGATGGCGAAGGGCGTAGTACGAAAAGAGCGGTTACTCATCAATTCGAAAAAGATGATGACGTGGTGATGATTGAATTGAAAGTAGAAGATAATGAATCAAGTTATCGTGCTAATGTCCGTGTTGAAGAGTGGGTATTATAGTTAGCTATGCGCCTTAACTTGCACCCTAACTTAGACTTGAACCCTAGCTTAGACTTGAACATTGCCCAAATAGTCAAAGTCACACTGATAAGTGGCATGATAAGTTTAACAATGGTTATGCCAACCTTGGCTGAAACGGTTGCAGCATCCGCGCACATTGAAGATAAGTTATACCGGAAAGCTTTATACTATTATTTTACCGGTGATTTCGGCGAAGCACTTAACCAAATTAGTTTAAATCGTCAACGGTTTAATAGCCACTCATCACGAACTCGTCTTTTCGAAGCAGGCTTGCAAGTTACCGTGGGCCTGCATCATCAAGCAACTGAATCACTGCAATCTCTTAAGGTAAATCAAGCGGTTTCTCTGGTAAATAATACCGATGAAAGCAGAACGAATACGTCTCCTAAAGAGTTAAGGTTAATTGCTTTATTACAATTAGCCGAACAACAAATTCAACAAGGTGCTACCACAACAGCGAAACAAACACTGAGTCAAATTACAGAAGTATCGAACGCTTATGGCAACCAATATCAAATATTAAACCAGCTTGCTTACTGGCCAGAATTACCTGTTTTGTCAGCCATTGCTGCTAGAGTCGATAGCGATGAAAAAGCATCAAGTCGACAATCTTTTATCGATGGCTATATCAAACTGAATCAAGCCTTATTGCATATGGAACAAGGTGAGTTTGAACGGGCTAAACCTAAACTTACCGAAATAAAAAACACACTGTGGTTACCGCCTGCTAAAACATTTTGGCACTTGTTGTTTAACCCTTTTTCAGATGACAAGAATCGTGATTTCAGTGAAAAAGTGAATGATGAACGAATTCAACAACAAGCGGTAAATGATTACGCACAATTATTATTGGCTCAAATGTATGTTAAACAAGAACGCTACGAAGCGGCTTATTATGAATTAAAGGATTTTCCACAAGACAGTCCTTATACCGAATCAGCACTCTTTATTTTTGCTTTTTCAGCACAAAAAATAAAACAATATACCATGTCATTGAAATTATTTAGTGTGGTGAAAGAACGTTTCCCCTATTCGAACCTAGGTTGGCAAGCGTCATTGTTACTCGCTGGACAAGTAGTTGATCAAATGTCGCTTGAAGAAGGGATGACAAGTTACCAAAATGCAGAACGCTTATATCAGCAACGATTAACGGAGTTAGCTGATTTTCAGCAAGTGTTTTCGACAAGTGACGACTTATTAAGGTTTTCACCGAAAAAAGAAAACTTCCCCATATCTCAGGCTAAAGTAGAAACCGCTACTAAGTTGATGATGCCATTTTTCACCAATAACGTGTATTCCACAGACTCAATTTGGTTACAAAAAGCCTTGTTAGATAACGAATTACAAGCGCACTTTCAAGCATTGGTTGAGCTAGATTTAATCACTGCACATTTGAAAAGACAACAACAAAAAAACCTATGGTTGAAAGATACATTATCATTAAATAGTAAAAGAAAAGGCAAGGTTGTTGAAGCGCAGCAAGGAGCCGATTATCGCGCCATCATTGCTCAGCTTAACGATAAAAAACAATCCATTGCAAAAATTGTGGCTGATGCAGAGTTAGCGCAAAAAGGTAGTGTTTTTGCCAATCAAGCGGAAGAAAAATGGCTAGAACGTATCAAAGCAAGTAAGCAGGCGATTACTTTAATTGATGGCAACAGGAATATAGACGAGTATCAAAGTAGAGTTAAACGTATTGAAGGCGTATTGACTTGGCAGTTACAGCAATCATTTCCTGTACGGTTATGGCAACATAAAAAGCTGCTCAAAGAAATTGATCAACTTTTACTTCAAGCCGAGCAACATAGAAATCGCTTTGTCGTGCTTAAAGACTCAGCGCCGGTGTTATCAAACTTGGCAGAGCGCATTGAAAAAAGTGCTACTGACATAAAAACACAGTTAATCAATGTGACTAAATTAAGGGAGATGACCAGTCATAAAATACAAATAAATGTTCAACAATTTGTCGATAACCAGCGCGTTGTATTAGCAGCACATTTATTAACGTCTCGACATGAAATGGCTGCCGTTTTAGAAAGCATGGCGAAGTTTGATAAACGCATTGAAAGGCAGTTAGCCCCGAACCTTCAAAATAAAGGAGCGTTGTAATGCACCGGATTCCTTTACATCGTGCCGTGTCACTAATATTTTTGCTGAGTTGTTTAATTATTTCTGGTTGTATGAGCACGTTAAATAGCGATGGCATTGATAGACCAAAGAATCAGCGAGCAAGCTTGTCTGATCTTGCTGAGCAGCAAGGTGCGCTTAAGTTAGAAAAATTCACAAATAATAAAGCGGCAAGAGCTGAAAAACTTGCTGATATTTATCAACAGTTATTGACCTTAGAACCTGATCCAAAAGTAAAAACAAAAGTTGAATATCGCTTAGTGCAAATAAGCACCGAGGTCTTTGAGAATCAGTCTTTCGGCGGCACAGATAACAATGAAGTTGATGATGTAAACCTGACGCTAGCGCAATTGAAACAAGATGACAAAGCGTTAAGTGCGCTTATTGTTAGTTATCAAAGACTGCTAAAAAATCATCCTAAGCACAGTGAGAATGAACATATTCGCTATCAACTGGCTAAAGCATTGGACTTGCAGGGGCTAATAGATGAAAGCTTAGTGGAAATGGAGCTTTTGATCACACAACATCCCACAACTAAATATTTAGCTGAGCTGAATTTTAGACGTGGCGAAATCTATTACAATCTCCAAGACTATTCTTCGGCTATAAGCGCTTATGATAACGTGTTAAAGGCACCAAACAACGATAACTACTTGGTTAACAGTATTTATATGTCAGGTTGGTCGTTGTTCAAACTGAATCGGCTCCCCGAAGCGGATAATGCCTTCTTAAAGGTATTTGAAGCGATAATTTCGGCAGAAAAAAAACTGCCTTATCAAAATGAATTTTCTTTTGCGGCTCTGAATGATCGTTATCAGAATTTGGCTATCGATACCCAACGGGTGTTAAGTGTTTCATTAAGCCAGCAAGCGCAATCTGAATCTTTGGTAGGGCTTGTTAAACAGAACCATTCATCTCAATATTTAGCGTTATACCAGCATGTATTATTTGATAACTTGGCAAAGTTTTTAATTAAAAAAGAATTAAAATCGGATGCAGAACTTACCTATAAAGCTTACATAACGTTAGCCAGAGACAATATTTGGTCAGCACGATATTCATTAGCTTTATTGGATATATATCATAGCGATGGAAAATTTTCGTCGATGCATCAACTAAAAAATAACTATATTAGGCAATATGGGCTTGAGGGGAAGTTTTGGCAGCAAACTTCATTATCCATACAAGATGAGTTGCTTCCTCATTTGCTGAAATTTAGTGATGAACATGCTCGTCGTGTCTACGCACATGCTCAATCACAGAGCCCAGGTAAAGTAAGAGTTGAGGACTTTAGTGAAGCCGCAATCGCACTTGCAACGTATTTAAAATTGGCAAAGTTACCACAGGCTGCAAACTTATTAACGAGAGATGTTTTGACCGATGAATATCTCTATGCAGATGCTAACTTTGAAGCGCAACAATACACAAAGGCGCTAGCAAGTTATGAACATATTGCTTATTACTCGCCGAATGCGACGAAAGGTTTAGAACCGCTTAAGTTAAAGTCGGCTTATGCAACGACACTGAGCATTCGAGAGTTATTAAAAAGCACCTCTAAAAGTGAAAAAACAGCGGAAAATACTTTATATCAGCAACGTATTGATGAACGAAATAACTTCGACAAACTATTTATTAAACAATATCCAAATGATAACCGTTCACTGCAATTAGCAACACATGCCACACAATATTCTTTTGACGTTAAAGATTTTTTAACGGTAAAAATCATGAGTGAATTTGTGCTAAATACCCATGGCGTTATGCCTCGTTCACTCCCGAAAACAGCAGATACAACCTATCCAACTAAGAAATTATCACCAACAGCGTTGAAGCAGCTACAGATAGTAAGTCAATTATCGGCACATAGTTTATACGAACAAAAGCGCTATCAATTAGCGGAAGACGCTTATGTTTTGGCCCTGCATTATGCGGATAATAAAATAAATACTTGGGCAGAAATACGTAATTTACTTGCGTCGAGCATCTATTTTCAAGCACAAAGCTATAAAATAAAACAACCCAAAACGGCGGTATTTCATTTGTTACGTGTTGGGACGATAGTGCCTGAATCAGCGTATCGAGTAACCGCTGAGTTTGATGCCGCTAACTTATTGCTTGAAAACCAATTATGGCAACAAGCGATTGACGTATTATTGAAGATCCAAAAACATTTTCCCACGCATGAATATACGGCATCTATTCCGGCAAAGTTAGCTTCGTCATATGAAGCGACGCAGCAATGGGAATTAGCGGCTGAGCAATTACTTATCTTGGTCGCCAATGCAGATAACAAATCGCATAAAAGTAAAATTGCACAAGCAGAGTCTGCTGAATTGAAACGTGAGGCGCAATACACCGCAGCTGATTATTATTTTAAAGCGGGCAATACCGCTAAAGCGTTAACCACATTTAGGAAGTATGCTCATACATACCCTGAGCCGTTCGATATTGCCCAAGAAGTACGCTTTAAAATGAGTGAGTTTTATCGTCAAAGTAATGAGCCTAATAAACAAAATTTCTGGTTTAGAAAAATATTAAGTTTTCATAAAAAACAACATAAAGCTTCACCACAAAACATACAACCGCGTGCTATCGAACTGGCTTCAATGGCGGCGTTTTGGTTAGGTGTTGCTCATCAGCAAACATTCAAATATGTTAAATTAAATGCGCCACTGCAAAAAAGCTTAAAACGAAAGCAAACAGCGATGAAGCAAGCGATAAAATATTATCAACAAGTGCTCGGTTTTCAGTTAGTTAAGTATGTACCGCAAACGACCTTTAATTTAGCGGAAATTTATCGTCAATTAGCTGCTGATGTTTTGAAGTCGGAGCGGCCATCAGACCTAGACGAACTGGCGTTAGAAGAATATGAAATATTATTGGAAGAATTGGCTTATCCCTTTGAAGAGAAAGCCATAGAAATTCATCTCAGTAACGCTCAACGATCATGGCAAAATGTCTATGATGAATGGATAGCAAAAAGCTTTTCAACACTGGCTGACATTGCCCCCGCACTTTATAACAAACAGGAGCGAACTCATGACGTTATTAATGACATGCACTAATCGTTTATGTTTTATGTTTAAAACTCAATCACCCTTTGTTTATACCCTGACAATTGTCTTGGGCTTAGTGTTATTACAAGGGTGTTCGAACATCTCTGGCCATATTAATGAAAAGTCGAATGAAGCTGAAAAGCAAACACCAGAAACGTTAGAGGCGCTAAGTAAAGGCATTACTGACTTGGTTGATATACCAAATAACAGCGGTGAGTTATCAAAGGATATAGGCGGCATGATTGCTGCGGCTAAAAGTAAGCGAAACGGCTATCTTGATCAAAAACAACAGCGTTTAGCGAATGTCCCTTCATATGTGATCACCAAGTATAAACAAGCGCTAACGTTAATGGCTAATCAAGAATGGCCTAAGGCTGAGCTGTTATTTGATGAAATACTTGTCATTGTGCCGCAGCTTTCTGGCGCTTATGTTAATAAGGCTTTAATTTTTCTAGAGCAAAAAAATCTGAGTGGTGCGAAAAATCAGCTTGATAAAGCGTTAGAAGTCAATGCGATGAATCCTTATGCATATCAAATGAAAGGTAGGCTTGCCCGGTTAACGGGTGATTTTGAACAAGCGGAAAAAAGCTACCTTAAGGCACTAGATATTTGGCCTGAATATCCAGAAGCACAGGTTAATCTCGCCATTTTATTAGAGTTGTATCGTGGACGTTTGCTCGATGCGCGAAAATATTATGCGTCTTACCTCGAATTACAAACGGATGACCAACAAGTGAAACGTTGGCTCGCTGGCGTTGAAATTAAAATTAAACGGGCAGGGTTAGTGTTACCGGAGAAAGCGGATAAGCATAAACAGTCAAATGTTCAACGTAAAAATGCAGAGGAAGGTTAATATGAAACTTGTTAAAACGATAAGAATGTTAACTGTTTTTTGTACTGGCCTTGTCATTATCACCCAAGCAGAGGAAGTGAAACTTGATAATACAGCCTCAAAAACAGCAAAAAAAACGCTGATAATTGAAAGTAAAGTAACCGGTTCTCAAGAGCAGCCGAAGGTACTTTATATTATGCCTTGGCAAGGGATCGCTAACCCTATCAGCATAAAAGATAAAAAGACACAGCTGGCAATGCCAGAGTTTAAACCAATTAACCCAAAACTATTTAGACAAGAAGTCAGAGAATTTGCGGCAAAGCAGGCAGGAAAAAAACAGGCAAAAAATGCAAAAAATGCAAAAATTAATTAACGTGGTCACTTCCAGCTAACGGATACAATTTCAGGATGAGCATTAGATTAACAATGCCACCCTAACTTTAATACATAAGGAAAATACAATGAGTTTTATCGACAGTATCATCGCTTTTTTACAGAATGGCGGTTCATTCATTTACCCCATCGCCCTTGTATTAGTTGTAGGTTTAGCTATCACTATTGAACGCTGGTTGTATTTAAATAATGCACATCGCACGAATCAAAAGGCATTTGCACTCATTCAAAATGCATTGAAATCTGGCGATATTGAAGCGATCAGTAAACATGCAAAGGGCAATACAGCGCCGGTGTTTGATGTACTTGAGTCGGGTATCTCGCGTTTAGGTCAGGCAAAGCGTCGTGAAGATGTTGAATACGCCATGGAAGAAACCATTATGGAGTACATGTTGCGACTTGAAAAGCGTACACCATTTGTCGCGACATTAGCGAATATAGCCACACTATTAGGTTTGTTAGGTACCATCATGGGACTTATCGCAGCATTTTCAGCTGTAGCAAGTGCTGACCCAGCGGAAAAAGCTAACTTGTTGTCTTCAAGTATTTCAATCGCAATGAATACCACCGCATTCGGCTTAATTACCGCTATTCCACTGATATTATTTCATTCTAACCTACAAACAAAAACCGCTACCATTGTTGACTCTATTGAGATGGCTGCTATTAAGTTGTTAAATTCTTTGTCGTTTAATAAGTAAACTGATTTAAATCGAGGGTTACTATTATGAGACGCCATCGTCATCGCAGGGTTAAAACCCAAGACGCGGAATTAGATATCACATCATTCATGAATTTGATGATTGTGTTAGTGCCAGTATTGTTACTGAGTTTAGTGTTTTCTCACGTTCGGATACTTAATTTACAACTGCCTGTACTGTCTGAAGCTGAGTTGGCTGAAGACCAAAAAGTACCCAAAATATTGGAATTGGTCATTACTAAAAAACACTTAGCATTAAATTATCCTGCTGGAATATTATTAAAACGTTTTGAAGTCAGCGAACAAGGTTATGACTTTGCCGCACTATCCATATATCTACAAGATTTGAAATTGACTTTTCAACACAATGCGATTGAAAAGAATGACATTGTGATTTTATTAGCGCCATCTATAGACTATCAAACGATTGTTTCGGCTATGGATACAGTACGTTCGTTTAAAGCAGTGGTTGCCGCAAATTTGGTAGACGCAGAACTCTTTCCTTTAATATCTTTAGGTGATGCGCCTGTCGATGAACCTATTAGCGAGTCTGTTAGCGAACTTACTAATGAAACTAGGGGAGAGCAATAGTGAAACAGTCAGCAAGATCAAAAAGACTCGCCAAACATCACAAGCGTTTCAATTCTGGCAGCAAGTTAAACCTTGTCGCTTTGATGGATATATTTACTATTTTAGTGTTCTTTCTCATCGTAAATCAATCGGAAGTGCGAGTATTACAAAGTATTGAAGAGATTAAATTACCCGTATCAATCGCTGAAGAATTACCGATAGAAAACTTGGTGATCACTATTTTTGAAAAAACAGTTTTAGTACAAGAAAGAGCTATTTGGCAAAGTACCAGTAAAGATGTTGGCTTTGCGATGGAAGATAACAATGAGTTTCTTGAGGCGTTAACAACCGAACTAGAATATCAAGTAAGTAAACGACCAGAATTAACGGAAAGTGAGCAAGAGAAAGGCCGAGCGGTGACCATTATAGGTGACGCTTCAATTCCTTATGCGGTGCTAAAACAGATCATGGCAGCATGTGCAGATACGGGCTATCGTAATTTGTCACTTGCGGTTGAACAACAAGCCAGAAAAAAACAAGGTGAGGGTTAATATGACCGCAATAACCTTGAATATGAGTACGGGATTTCAAACGCAAAGCGACTTGTTTATATCAAGCCCGCAAGACAAACGATTTATTCGAATATTGTCTTTATTGCTGGTGGTTTATCTCGTTTTTGCCATTGGCGTACCTTTATTAGAGCAAGTGGAAATACCCCGTGAAGTCAAAGAACAGATACCGCCTCAGCTCGCCAAAATCATGCTGAAAGAAAAACAACTGCCATTGCCTGAAAAAATAACAGAGCCAGAAATTATAAAACCAGATGACATCAAGGAAGAAGCTAAAGAAGAGCCTGAAGCAAAACCAGAAAAGCCGATTGAACAGCCGAAGATGACTCGAGAAGCTGCGAGAGAAAAAGCGCAAACGTCTGGCTTAGCAGCCATGAAAGATGAACTTTTTTCAATGCGAGAAGCTTTTACGGTTATACCTGAAGCGCAAACTAAACTCGATAAAAACACAACAGCAGAAGTTAAAGTGAAACGCTCATTTTTAGCGGGTGCAGCAAATACGCAAAGTGAAGGCGTAATCGCTTCAACGGTTAGTAGAACAATTGAGAGCGATGCGTTAAGTACTAAAAACACGCAAGTAGTTCGTCTTGCCGAAGAAGAAATACTCGCGACTGAAGGCGCAATAGCCGAAGAAGAAGCGGCATCTTCACAGACAGGACAACGTACAGAAATGAGTATACGTAGAGCCCTTGAAGCCAATAAATCTCGCCTTTATGCCCTTTATAATCGCGCTCTACGGAAAGATCCTTTCTTAAAAGGCAAGGTCATGTTTGAAATCGAAATTCAACCCAACGGTACGATTAGCCGTGTCGACATCAAATCAAGCGGTCTGAATAATGCAAAACTAGCACGACAACTAACCGTTATCTTACGTTCGATACGTTTTCCTGAGGAAGCCGTAGCGGTAATGGTCACCATTTGGGCGATAGAGTTTTTACCTAACTAAAGCAGAACGATGGTCGACAACATTTTAATCGAATTTAAATAATATGAATTTTGGGGGAAATGAAGAGACTAAAGGGATTTTCCTTTGCCTACATAAGGCAAAAACTGGTGAACGGAAGTTGGATTTTCTTAGCTTTCAATACGTATAAGCATTATACCGGCCGATCTTGGTATGAAAAAATACCAAGGTAGCCTTTGATGAAATCAATAGATTGAAAAATATATGTTTTTCGTTGAAGTGTTATATACGCAGAGCCAGATAAACTTTAATCATTGCAAAAATAAAGTACCTATTATCGGAACCTTCATCAATGAGGGGTGCGGTTCATCACTTTATTTTTCATAATTGAGCAGATTGTTAATTCGAATTGCTTAGAATAATTCTACATCATCGGATAGTTCTTCAATATCGTTGGCGGAGTCTTTACTAACAGTTGTTTGATCAACCACTTCAACATGAATGATATTACTTAGTGCATTCTGTTTTTCGACCAATTTCTCTAATACGTCAGTCGTATTCCTAAAAATTTCTGAGTTATATTGGCTAGTATCTATAACTTTTTGGGAAGAAAGGATAGTGTTATCTAATATGTCTATGATGACTTTTTCTTGATCTTCCTCAAGTCCCATAGACGGTATCACGTTTTCTAAATCAGATATCATGTTCTTGAGTAAACTAATGACGCCATCTTGGCTGTTGACGATACTTTCCTTTAAGTCAGATAGGTTATTCTTTACTTCCTCAAATGCTCTTGATAAACATTTAGTTTGCGTAGCGATACCTAATTCAGCTTCCAAACTTTTTACTTTGGCATCGGTAGCACCAAGCATAAATGGAAAAAAATCTTTATATCGTCCATAGGCATCCATGTCATGTAGCGGCATATTTTTAATGAGTAGGGCGACATGAGAAAAATTGATTTGAGTACGACAACCAAAATCAATAAATCGACCTCCTTTATCAAAAATAGTAGATATAACTTCTTCTTCCAGTGCTACACATCTATCGCCTGTCCCAGAATAAAAAAGTCTTCTATCTCGAATTAAAAACATAATACTACAGTTTAAGTCTAGGCTGCGACACACATTAAAAAAACAGTTAGCGAGACTATCAAAGTCTTTAATTCCATAACTTGTTTCAATGAAATTTATGCATTGACCCAACTCGCTAGAATCCCTCATAGCAGAAAATGCTGTATGGGTTGCCTGTTCAACCTTGATTGTCATCTCTTGGCTATTCTTTATGACAGTAACAAGAGAGTTCAACTTAGCAATTAGTTCACCAGGAATAAAGGGTTTGACTAAAAAATCAGCTCCGCCTGCTTCATAGCCGAGCATTTTTGATCTAATATTACTTAAACTAGATAAGAAAATAACAGGAATATTTTCAGTGGCATCGTTGCATTTTAACTGATCGCATACTTCATAACCGTTCATGCCTGGCATTTCAACATCAAGTAAAATAATGTCAGGTAATTCATTTATAGCCGTATCAATACCTTCTCTTCCAGAGTTTGCCGTAATGACTTCATAGGAATTATGTAATTCTTTTATAATCACTTTTTGTATAAATGAATCATCATCTATAGATAAAATTTTGAATGGTTTCATTACATTACTTTCCGATAAGCATACATTTGCATTAAGTTATTTAATTACACGTTCGATTGTAGACAATAGTTTTTCGGGGTTGAAAGGCTTGACCAACCAACCTGTTGCGCCTGCGGACTTGCCACGCATTTTTGTATCAACAGAACTCTCTGTGGTTAACATCAAAATAGGGATAAATTTATACTTAGGTAATTTACGTAGTTGAATACACATCTCTATACCATCCATTATCGGCATATTAACGTCGGAAATTATTAAATCAAATGATTCCCTTTGGGTTTTGTCGAGCCCTTCTTTACCGTCCCTTGCTTCAACTATTTGATGGCCTGCGCTTTTTAGGGTAAAACTAACCATATCTCGAATAGTGTTAGAATCATCAACTACTAATATTTTAGACATCTTATGGCCTCTTTGAGAGCAAGCTATCGAGCAAGTGTTGCGTATTTAAATAGAGGTTTAAAATGACTTTGTTAATTCCAAGCTGTTTGATACTTTCTTGCACAGGGGAATAACTCAAGGTTAACGCTTTACGATTTGATGTTAGTACTGAAGTAGTCATCATCACGCGCCAGTCGCCTTAATTCTAATAACATTGTTCCTATCTGTTGTTTTGATTAAATTGGCTTTACAATTTTCGCAATTTGAAATAGTCAACTTTGTAGGTCGTTTGTACATTGAAATTGGATCCCAAGCAGTAAATTATTATTAACTCACTTAAAACATAAGACAAAAAGAGTAAACTGCAAGTTTCTTTAATAAATAACCAGCATTTATTGGTCATCGACAATTCTTTGTTAAATTTAAGGATTAAGTGGAAATCACTAGATAGGAACTGTCTAGTTGCACGTTTACTACTTTCTTCATATCATGCAACATTCTGTATACATTATCTGACTTTTTATGATTGAATTTATTTTACTGCTGTTAGGTAGTGCTCATGGCTTTTATTTATCTTTTGCACTGCTAACTAAAAATAACACAGACAATAATACCAACTTACTGCTGGCCCTATTTGTTTTTGCTTTGGCTTTAAGACTTTCATTCATGGTTGTAGATGTAAGTGGATTTCTTGATCTTAGTCCACATTTAATAGAACTAGATGCGCCTATTGCCTTTTTGTTTGGGCCATTACTGTTTCTGTACGTGAAAAAATTAAGCTCACCCTCATTTTATAAAGTGAATTTTATACACTTTTTACCTTTTATTTTAGCCATAGTTATATCCCTGCCGTTTTACTGGCAAAGTGCTGAATTTAAACTTGCTTGGCTGCTCGATTTTCCTACCACTGAGCTTGGACTCTGGTATTTAAATCTATTTGAACTGATTTTCATTCCGCTAAAATTAGTGTTGTTAGCCATATATATGGTTCTTGTTTACCAACGATTGATGCAACATCGAGCAGATATTACTGATGATTTTTCAAATATTGAAAAAATAAACTTAACTTGGCTGATAAGGTTATTCAGCACACTAGGTTTGTTATTTTTCTGTTGGGTATTTAACGAAATTATCGAATTTTATTTAGATTTTTGTTCAAAGAATGTAATGGGGGTTTCTTGTGATGCGCTTGAGTCGACATCTAACAACTTAAAGCTATTGACCGAATATGGCATGGTTATTTGTTTTTACTTGATCAGTATTTATGGCTTAAAACAGCCTGCAATATTTAACGTTAATACTCGTACCAAAAGTATAAAAACGAGTCTTGAACTGAGTGAGCCTCAAGACGTAGAAGATATTACTGATGTACAAAAACAGCAAGTTATAGGAGATACAAAATACCAAAAGTCTTCTTTAACAGAAGAGTTATCAACAAAAGTATATCAAGCGATATGTCGGTTGATTAGTCAACACAACTTGTATTTGGAACCGGAATTATCACTCTCACAACTTGCACTGGAAAGTGGTTTTTCTAAACATCATTTATCACAAGCGATTAATCAATGCGCCAATAAAACATTTTTCGATTTTATAAACTGTTTACGTATTGAACATGCAAAATCCTTATTACATGGCGAAAATAATATGAATGTTCAGGAGGTTTCATTGGCGGCAGGTTTTAATTCCCGTTCAGCTTTTTACAATGCTTTTAAAAAGCATACTCAATTAACCCCTAGTCAATATAAAAAGATGGGCACAATAAAAACATGTGCAGCCTAGTCCTATAAGGAGGTATGCAGATATATAATCAAATTAATTTGTCCTGTTTTATCGGGAAAGACAGAAAATTCAAACGACTATGACAGGGTAGCGACTACTTACAACGATTAAAGGTAGTCACGCTGTGTATCTTAAAAAATCAATATTACCATTAGCAATAATGGCAACAATTCTCTTTGGCTGTAATAACGAACATATAGCCAGCAAAGAAGAAATCACCCTAGACCCTTTTTTACCCTTACACCAAGCAGGACAAACGCGTCCTGATTATAAAAATCGTATCGTTTTTGACAACGTCAATGTGATTACGATGAATGAACAAGATCAAATACTTTTTGATCAGCGTGTTGTCGTCGCTAAAAATAAAATTATCGCTATTGGCGATAAACAAAGCATAGATATTGGCGATGCCGAGCAAGTCATCGACGGTAAAAATGGTTTTTTACTGCCAGGGTTTATTGATTCCCATATGCACATTACTCATGAAGGCTCTGGAAATCCCCATTTTCAAACCTTCACCGATCCAGCACAAATGTCGATTTACTTGCAGCAGGGCATAACGACTATTCGGTCTTATTCTGGTACATCATACAACCTTGAATGGCGAGACAAAGTGGCATCAGGAGAGTGGCTGGGTACGCGAATTGTGACTAGCGGACCGATATTTAGTGATTATCAGGAAATGGAAGATGCAGTAACTGCTGCGGGCATAACTGTCGACGATATCGCGGAGAGCTTTTTAGAAAAACTCTATTCTACTTACCCTAAAGATCCCGCTGCGGCGGTTACTGAAGTAAGCAGGCAAAAACTCGCAGGTTATGATTACCTGAAAGTTTATTCTAAATTACCTGAGGCAACATACTTAGCGATCGTTGAACAAGCAAAAGCTGAAAATTTATTTATTGCTGGTCATATTCCCGATGCACCCTTGGATATTGTTTTCGAAAATCAGCAAGAAATTGCGCATATTCTCGAGATAATGGAGCACTTTGATAGCTTTAATGGTTCATGGGATGAATATCAACAATGGGTTATTAGCACTTTATTGGAAAATGATATTTCTATTATTTTTAACTGGTCTACCGATGAAGTTAACATGGAATTGTCTCAAGGGGTAGATGTGTATAGTCGTGAAGGTTATTGGGTAATTCCCGATATAATTTTAGACATTTGGCACAATACCCTAGGTAATGAAATTACCCCTGAACAACATGAGCGAGCAAAAACCTTTGTGAAAGCACTTGTTGATGCTGGTGTGATAGTGCAAGTGGGATCCGATACCTCAGATTCGGGTTCTCTCCCTGAATTTGTTCATCGTGATATGGAGCTAATGGTCGAAGCGGGTGTAACGCCTTATCAAGCATTACTTGCCAGCACACAGCATCCAGCAAATATTATTGCCAAAATTACTAAACAAGCAAAAGATCGCGGAGAAGTTACCTTGGGGTATTTCGCCGATTTGGTCTTACTCAAAGAAAACCCGCTCGATAATATTTCACATACCCGAAATCACCACGGTGTGATGGTTGATGGTCATTGGTTGCCGGAACAGGAGTTAACTAACATGGTTAGTCACTTTATTACTTTGCCAGTAATTCCATTACTACTTGAATTAAAAGAATAATAAAGGCATGACTATGAGAAAAAAATTAAGTCTTATGACTCCTTTAGCTTTAGCGCTAGCACTACCGCAAGTGAGCGCGCAAAGCAGCGATGAAGATATAGAACGTATTTCTGTTAGCGGTAGCCAATATACCTTAATGGAATCGAATTCAGGCATAAATAATTACTTGTCAAAAGAGAGTATCGTTAATATGCCGCACATGGCTGATGACGTTTTTCGGATCATGCCGTCATTACCTGGTGTGAGTGCTGGAGACTTTTCGGCTAACTTTTTTGTCCGTGGTGGTGAAGCTGATGAAGTTTTAGTACTGCTAGATGGTTTGCAGTTATACCGTCCTTTTCATATGAAAAGTTTTAATAGTGCCTTCAGTATTATTGATACCGAAAATGTTGCAGCAATCGAGTTTTCCAGTGGAGGATATTCAGCTAAATTTGGTAATAAAATGAGCGGTGTTTTAGATATAACCACTTTAATGCCTTCTGAAGAGACGAAAACCAGTATTGGCGCCAGTTTTATTAATGCCCGGGCTGGATCTCAAGGGAATTTTGAAAATGGTCGTGGGTTTTGGTTAGTGTCTGCTCGTCGTGGCTATTTAGATATGATTTTAAAAGCGATGGATGATGAAACCACTCAGTTTGAGCCGACTTTTGGTGATGTCTACGCAAAAGTTGGTTATGAATTGAACGACCAACATATGCTTTCTATGAGTCTTTTATATGCTTATGATGATGAAATTTTAGATGATACTTTTATCGATAATGAGGTTGAAATAAAAGAAAAAATAGCCGGAAAATATGACAGTAGTTATTTATGGTTGAATCTTAACTCCACTTGGAGTGATACCTTGTCGTCGGATACGTTAGTCTCCATCGGAAAAATTACCGAAGATAGGGAGGGCGGCGAATTTGACCCCTATGAAATTTGGTTAAGGTTACGTGATGAAAAAAAATTCAGCGTACTGCAATTCAAACAAGACTGGCAATGGCGAGTATCAGACGAGCAATTATTACAGCTAGGCATTAATACCAAATATTTAGATGCAGAGTATGATTACAAAATGAAAGTTTGGCATGTCAATAATTATCAGCAAGACAGCTCTAACAATGTTAATGAGTCAAATTATCTATGGCGTCATAATGACATTGAGAGCCAAGGTAATGAAATTGGCCTGTATGCTAATCATAAGTTTCGCTTTAATGACAAACTTGTCTCAGAAGTTGGACTTCGCTGGGATAAGCAAGATTATATGGGGTTTGATGACCATCAAATTAGCCCAAGAGCGAGTGTCGCTTATAGTATTTCACCTGAAACGCGTTTGCGGTTCAGTTGGGGGCATTATTATCAGGCTCAAGATATTCTGGATTTGCAGGTAGCAGATGGCGTGACAGACTTTGCGAAAGCTCAAAAAGCAGAACATCGCATTATTGGTTTAGACACAGTGCTCTTTCAAAATGAACGCTATAAAAATCAAGCCTATAAAAATATTAGTTTACGTATTGAGGTTTATCAAAAATTACTCTCGTCAATAAAAGGGCGTTATGAAAATGCGTTTGATCGATATGAGTTCTTTCCTGAAGGACAAGCAGACCGGCAATTTATTGCGCCTCAAAGCGCTGATATTGCTGGTGTTGAATTGAGTGTAAATCAACAATTCAACCACAAGCTCTACTGGTCTGCCAATTATGTTTGGTCAAAGGCGACGGATGAAATTGAGGGTAAAGACTACTTGCGCAACTGGGATCAAACCCATGCGTTGAATCTATCGATAAATTACTTGATGGACAACGGTTGGAATATAAATGCGGCCTATACCTATCACACTGGCTGGCCCATCACCGGAGAATATGGCACTGCGGAATTACAATCTGATGGCAATTACCAACTGACAAAATACATTGATGAAAGAAATCAACAAACGCTTAAAAGTTATAACAGAATTGATTTTCGTGCATCAAAAACCTATCAACTGAATGACAGTGTTTTGACCTGGTTTTTTGAAGTAACTAACTTACTCAATACTGAAAATGAATGTTGCGTAGCTCAAAGTCAATATGATGTGAATAATAATGGCGAGGTAACGGTAGTTCAAGAACTAGGCTCTTGGTTACCTATGATCCCTTCGTTAGGTTTTAAATGGCAGTTTTGATACGCGGGAAGATACTGCTGCTTCACATAATTGTCTTGGCATGTCATCTCAGAGCAGAGAAGACATTAATCTCAAATATATTGGCTTGTTAACTAGTACCACAAACAAAGTTGAATACTGTAAAGCTTACTGGTAATTTACTAAAAAAATTATATAAAAACGGTGTGCATGAATGAATGATAACGAAATCATCTAGGTTTAACTCGAAATGTGCACTTATACACTGCTAGTCTATAAATATTTAGGAAACCATGGCAAATTTGCTTAGTACAATTAAAAATACACTCCTTGAAAAGTGTGAACTACCTTTTGCTGTATACACTTCTATCAAAGAGCAAAAACTGTTGAATGTTCCTATTGCGAAACCACTATTGATTGTTGTTTTAAGCGGTGATAAAAAATTAGGTAAGGATAACGAGTTAATTTGTCATTCGGGTGATTTTATCTTTTTATCAAATAGTCCTGCGATAAACATGCGTAACATTCCTAATGACAAAGAGTATTTTGCGCTGTTAATAGAGTTTGAATATCAAGATTTTAATGGTCTGCAAATCAATGCTGCTAATAAAAAAGATTATTTTATAGGTAAAACAACATCAACATTAGAAAAATGTTTACAACAATTTGTTGAGATATCACCGTGGGCACCAAAACAATTATGGTCCTTACGTAAAAGAGAAATAATTTTATTATTGTGTCACATGGGTCATAGAGAGATTTTATCCCTACTAGATAGCCCGCAAATAAAAGATCGCCTGCATGAGATGTTCGTTAAACAGGGCTTTCATGAATTAACCATGGAAGAAATTTGTGAACAGCTCGCAATGAGCGAATCTACACTGCGCCGAAAACTGAAATTAGAAGGTACAAGTGTGCAAGAGATTAAAGACCAAGCAAGACTTGGTTTAGCTTTGCACCTACTGCAAACAACACGTCATTCAATCAGTGTAATAGCAGATAAATGTGGTTATCAATCTCAGTCACGATTTACTGAACGTTTTAAGATGCGTTTTGGTTTAACACCTTCTGAGCTACGAAAAACTAAAATGACGGATTAGGGCGAAAGTGTGACTGTTTTCAGACTATAAATGAATAAAAAACAGGCTAATATATGTCTTGAATCTAACAGCGATTATCAAGGATTAGCATGCGTAATACACTTAAACTATTTTCAGTTTTATCACTTAGCATTTCGGCATCTGCATTTGCAGGTTCCTTAACATTATCTAGTCAGGATATTGCTCAAGGTGAATTTATGGCTAAAGCACAGGAGTTCAATGGTTTTGGTTGCTCCGGAGGCAATTTGTCACCTCACCTTAAATGGTCAGACGCCCCGAAAGGTACAAAAAGTTTTGCTATTACAGCCTTTGATCCCGATGCCCCTACAGGTAGTGGCTGGTGGCATTGGCAAGTAGTAAACATACCTATGTCTGTGATGGAAATACAAACGGGTGCTGGTAATACAAAAACCAGTAGTGCACCAAAGGGTAGTACACAAATACAAAATGATTATGGCAGCCGAGGTTTCGGTGGTGCTTGCCCGCCTGAAGGTCATGGTGTGCACCATTACCGCTTCACTATACATGCACTTTCTGTAGAAAAATTAGAATTACCAAAAGATGCTTCGGGTGCATTAGCGGGTTACATGATCAATGCAAATACCATAGAATCAAGCACTATTGAATCTTTGTATAAACGAAATTAGCTTAAACGGAAAATAACAGTTGGCCTTCGTTTGGTGATTATAGCCATCATTATTTCCGCTTAGCAAGGCGTAAGCTGTCGGCACTGTATATGTTGAGATAAAGAGAAAATAATATGACGGACGATTTTTATTGTGATGAAGTTCTTTCTGGTAAAACTAATGTTTCGATTGTTTACGAAACTGAGGACGTGCTTGCTTTTCATCACACTCGGCCAAATTGGCCAGTACATATAGTTGTCATCCCTAAGATGCACCTCCCGTCTATTATTAATTTGGGGGAACACCCTATTGACGTTGTGCATAAAGTTTTAGATGTGGTGAGGATTATCGCTAAAGATATAAACGAAAAATATGGAGCAGCACGAGTATTGACAAATATTGGTGAATATCAAGACTCTAAACATCTACATTTTCATGTGAATTATGGTGAACCATTAAGGTAATAATACGTAAACATGAAAGCCCCCGCTTAACGTGGCGTTATATATTTAGTCGGAGTATGTAGATAGAAAATGGACGTTTTAATTAAAATAGTATTAATTGGTGTTTTCGCGACGATAATAATGGATATTTGGGCTACATTCTCAAATAAACTCCTCAAATTTCCTAGAACTAATTGGGCTATGGTGGGTAGATGGATAGGGCATATTCCAAACAGAAAGTTTGTTCATAATCCTATTAATTATTAACCTAAGGTAGCAACAATAGCAGGGTGGTCTGAAGGATCAGCGACAATTTTTTTTGCTCTACCTGTTATCCCCTCAACGAAAAGACAATCAATACCGGCATTTTTTAATAACGCCATTTTGGTTTTCTGCTGTAAAAGCGATGTTTCTTTACCAACGCATGTCGTATTAAAATCGCCCAATAATATTTTAGGGTAGTCTTTCATTTTCTTTAGCTGAGCGCTGGTTTCTTTAGCATTAGCTATTCGGGTAACAATACTCTCATGGTCCCAATGCACATTAACTAACAGATAACGCTTATTCGATTTTTCTATCACTGCATACTCACCTGTTCTGGTAGCGTTAGGACCATCAGTTAAGTCGAAGCGACCCGATTCGATAAAACGATTTCCTTGACAATAATTAATGAAAATTTGAAATTTATGTTGCCAACATTCCCCAAGTGAATCTTTTAAGGTAATGGCACGCTGATAGTTAGTAGGGAACTGGTTACTGTCGAGTTCACTTTCCTTAAGCTGCCAGTCTTCTACGCCTTCTTGAATGCCGAGAATATCAACGTTATGCCTTTTTATTAACTGCGCATAATCATCACTATGCACCGGCATCGTTTTCCAGCCATAGATATTTAGCGACATTACAGTGACGGCCGCTTCAGCTTTATCATCTAGTGTTTTAGCAAACGCGGCGAAGCAGACAAACAATGTCGTCAAAAATAAAATGGTAATTTTCATCAAGGGTGACTTCCTAGCAAAGTAATTTATACAAGATAATCTCGGATATAAATTAAACTTAAGCTTTATTTAGAGGGATCAGCCAAACATTTTTTTCGATATCGACTTTACCCTGCATTTGCTCAATAACCACTTGGTCAATCACCTTAATTGCTCGTTGCGCCATCATAGAAAAGGTATCTTCACCGAGTTCATTTGGCGTGTGATCTGGGAAGTTTCTTCGTGTACGATGGATCCAGTAACTTTGAGAAAGGTTATCTTGATCAAATGCCTGTTCAACACCTACTTTTCCTATCATAAATCCTAATAAACCGCCCCAAGTAGCCGTTGGATTATCGGAATCCCAGCCAGCCAATGTCCCTATTTGAATAGTGCGAACTATATCTCCCTCACCATAAAATAAGCTGACTAAACTGGCAGCAAAATTAATACCTGCTTCGAAAGGGTCATGGTAAACATAGCCATCGTTATTATTAAGCTGATAACGATGATAAACCTCGTCACGGGTCTTTTCCCAATCACTTTTATCTGGATTGTTTTGATAAGAATTATTGATGAAATCATACATTTTTGCGGCAGTTGAACCCTTAGGCAATACTAGCCGCGCTTGATTTGCCAACCATTGCGTTTGCTGCTGCATTGATTTTGAGGTATCAACTTTAGAAGCTAAAGAATGCATGGTGATATAAAATTGTGAAATCCACTGCGCGTCATATTTAGCAGACACTCGAATAGGTAGCTGTGCTATTTGTAAAGCGACGTCTGCTCTTACCGGTGCCAACAAGCCAAATATTTCCGTGGTTAATTGAGCATCTATCATCATATATTTGGCATTGTTTTCAGGTTCACTCGTCGCTGGCGGTAACATACCCTGTTGCATTAATATTCGGGCTTGTTGATTTGCTTCCCATAAGAAATTTTCTTGTACGGGGGGAGAGTCGTTAAATTTTTTAAAAAGTGGCGCATCTTCTTCGGAATAAATATGTTTTAACCAACCAGCTTGAATTTGCTCGGCACTTAACAAGCTGGTGTGATGTGATTCATGTAAATATTGGTACATATATTCAATATCCGTATCGTCATCTGCCCCCCATGGCTGGCCTTTTTCCACAAAGAAAAAATCAATCGTGTCACTATGAGGAACCCCTTCTCCCCAAATAGCAGGTAAATCCTTACTGCCCCAGTCTTCATCGATATAAAATGGCATGGTTGCTGGCGTTCCCACTTTATCCATTTCGGTAACTAACCCGGTCCAATTAGCAATGCTTTGCCCTAACCAAAAAGCATGTAATTTGTCTTGGTAACCCAACCGAGATATTTCAATATATTCTGCATTTTTAGTCTCACTGAACTCTTTGGTTATCGCTAGCCTTTTCAATGCCTCTTTTTGATTGATTTTTTGTTGAACATTCCCACTACACGCAGATACAAAAGTAACCATACCAAAATACAAAAACAGCTTTGTTAACTTCATTTACCATCTCCAGTTAAATCTCGTTTTTTGAGCAATAATTACCGTTATCGTTGGTAAATTTTTAGTATTATATTCAAAAGTAACTAATCGCTAATACATTCTAAGGTTAGATATTCATACTGTTTTAATCACTAATGAGCAAATAATTAACGGCTCACTCATTCTAAAATATTTTATTATAACGTTTAGATGGTGTCGTTCGGTTGAACAACTCGAACTGATGTAAGGCAAATCTCTTTGTTCGAATAAATTTAATAATCACGAACATTGTTCTATAACGGGGAGAACAGCTGTTTCCTACAGATTTCTTTGAGATAAATTACCTATAAATCGAGCGCAGAGTTTTTAATGCTGTTTGTTAATTGTATAAAGTAAAAATATTGAAGTTATCGTTATTGTTATGTTAACGGATGCTAGAAGCCAACATAGTCACGTTCAACTTGGTTAAAATGGCAAACAAGCCAATTACCATCATTTTAATGGGCTGATTTATTTAACAATAGGAAACGAAATGGTAACCAATACATCATCATCAAATGATGTTGTTATATTAATAGTGCCATGCATGAGCGTTGTTAATTTTTGAGCTATAGCTAAACCAAGCCCATGACCTGAAATAAGTTGATTGTCTTGGTTTTCAGCACGATAAAGCCGATTAAACATCTTTGATTCGACTTCCTCAGATAAACCTTCGCCAGAGTTTAAAATACCAAAAACATAATATGCGTTATCACGTTGACCAAATAATTTTACTTTACCGTTCTCTTGCGTATATTTTCTAGCATTTTCAATAACATTGAATAAAATTTGATTTAAACGCATAGGATCTACTTTGATAGTAGCGGACTCACAGAGTTTCATGGTAAATGTAATCGATTTTCTTAACATGCCTTCGTTAAACAAATGAAAATTGTACTGGATGACCTCGTCGGCCTGAATACTTTTATAAGTAAAGGCCAACTGTCCAGCCTCAGCCAAAGATACATCCTGAAGGTCGTTGACCAAATGAGAAAGACCCTTTATATGGTTTAATAATGACGGGAAGGTTTTTTTATCTATTTTAATTACGCCATCAATGACGGCTTCCACTTTTACTTGCATATTATTTAAAGGTGTACGTAATTCGTGAGCAATATCAGTGATCATGTCTTTTCGTACTTGCTCTGATTTTTCTAATTCGGTTACTGTCGCATTAAAGTTTTTAGCTAACTGACCTAGTTCATCATTTCGAAAGTCACTCATATCGACTGCTGAACGGCCAGTAACTAAACCCTCAAAGCCACGAGATAAATAGTCGATGGGTGTTAAAAACAATTTGGTAAAATACCAAATCAGACTAATCGCAATAATCGCGAGCGCTAACAATGCGACAAAGAATTTCTGTGCAATGCTTAAACCAAGCGCTCTAGGAGTCTTGGTTACAGAAAAAATACGATTAGGTAGCGTGACTACTAGATTGTCTTGATAAAATTGTACAATTTTATCACTTTCGTTTATGGCTAAATTATATTTGCTATCGCCTTGTGTCAACGTAATATTTATTTTGTCATTATGTCGCTTTACCTCAATATTGTTGATTTTTTCGGGTAAGTTATGGGCTAAAATTGATGTGTCTTTTATGACTATATGAACAGCAGAAGAATATTGCTCAGCCAAAAAAGTGACTAATTGTTCTGGGGTGGTGATTAAAACCTTTTTATCATCTAGTAATTCATTAAGACTATAATCATTACCTTTTTGTTCAATATCAACGGCATTGATTGAAGCAAACTCAAGAAAAGCCTCTTGTGAATATTTAAGCGCAATAAAGTAATATGCAGCAAGTAGCAGTAACATTAGCACCGTTATCATAAGTGATAACTTTGTTCTAATTAGCATGCTTTTACACCCTTATTAAACTTATATCCCATACCAAAAACAGTCATTAACCATTGAGGTTTACGTCGATCAACTTCAATCTTTTTACGCAAATTTAGTATGTGGGTATCAATGGTTCTTTCACAAGCTTCTATATTGTCTTTACTGATATAGTCCAAGAGTTCCTTACGAGAGTAGGTTTTACCTGCATTTGTTATCAAAACCTCTAGTATTTCAAATTCGATATTCGTCATTATTATTTCATGCTGGTGTAGAGACAAGTTTTTATTTTTAATATCAAATAAAAAGTCGCCAAATTGATGGTTTTTTATTACAGGGACAGGACGTGTTCTTCGAAGAAGAGCTTTGACTCTAGAGACTAATTCATTAGGGCTAAACGGCTTACAAATATAATCATCAGCGCCGTCATCTAAACCAAAAATTTTATCTGACTCTGCTGACTTTGCCGTTACCATTATCGTAGGAATCCTTTTAGCTACAGTAAGCTTTAATAACGACAAGCCACTTTCACCTGGTAACATTATATCTAATATGGCTAAATCAAATGTTAAGTTGATAATAGCCCTTTTCGCTATATCGCCATGACTATATGAAGTAACTTTAAAGCCAGCCCTTTGCAAATAAAGTTCGACAATTTGAGCCGTTTCAATCTCGTCTTCGACATAAAGGATAGAAATAGTCATTTTAGTTAACTCATAAGTCATTTGTTATAATTTATTTAGTCATTACAAGGTTGAAACAGACCGTTTATTTCTCCCTTGTAAACATTTATTAAATATCTTTAGAAAAATATATTCGCTTACTTTGGTAATTAATAAATAATTTTCCCTCTTTAAATAACCCAATACCTAAGTTCCCTCTAGGTCCATCCCCCATTATTTCAAATACTGACATATCTGCGACTAAAAGGCGTGTTTTGTATGAGATGCCCGCTATTGAAATTGATGCTAAATCGCTCATACCATAGATATCAAAAGGATGACCATCAGTTCCCATTGCCTGACCCAAGATACTTAATTTACCATCATCTTTGCTAAAGCCAAGTTTATTCGCAGCTTTCCAGTTGACCATTAAACTATTACCCGCTCCAGTATCAAAATGACTATTGATACTATAGCCATTTAAATCTATCGGAAAATCAATGAAACCACCTTCTTTTATATCAAGGGGGATTTGTGTAAATGAGTGTTGAGGATATAAGTCGCTTGGTAAGTGATTTATATTATGAAGTGTGATGGTTTTCTGCGATTGGTCTATTTCAGTCAAAAACTTTTCAAGAAAAGTATTTGGCAGTACGCCCATATCAACACCGTCAAACCCGGGGATAAAGATGGGGTGGTCAGAAACATGCCCTTCTATATTTTCAACTAATGCATCACCTACTTTTACGGTGTTTAAATTAAACGATTTTACGGTATATGAACCGTTTCCACCCACTGCTTCGACAAGATCTATTTCATCACTACTGATATTTAATTTTTTAAAAAGGGACTGCGGTATCGATACACTATTAGCGCCCGTATCAATAATAAAAGGCTGTGTGTATTTACCATTTATAGTTACATCTACAACCATATGACCACTAGGTGCAATTCTAATTGAGGCTGATGTACTATTAGAAAGAGTAACTGCACTAGCACTGTTCGTTCCTAGAATGATTAACGAAAATATGAATAAAAATTGTTTCATTTTGCTTCCTGTTATTAATAATAAAATCATGGCCAATACCATAATGTGAAAATATTATTAAAAAAACTTGTCAAGAAGTTATCAAGAAACAGCATTAAGATGATATTTCTATTTTATATAGATAATGACTTTCGTCGCCCCCAAACGAACTCTATCTTCAGACAATAAAACACCCTCCCAGCATAACGTTAGATTTGATTAACTTTAATTAAGTTTACTCTCTTGAGCACAGGCAATGCACAAGAACGTTCATATGAAGTTTATGGTTATAGTATTATCTGTATAAAGGCTTTGATTGTAAAAAGGAAGAGAGGAGGGCTAAAAGGAACTTGAAGCCTCGAAAACCAGAATCACAATCAGGCAAACAGTATAACTTTTCACAAAATTGAAGTGTAATACCGTATTTGTGCAAACTCACAGAAAATTATCAGCATCAAATTTCACCCTGTTTTTCGTACGCTAAAGTATGATCCTTTTAATTTTGCATTCTCATTTTATTTATCCTCTGCTCTTATCGGACTGAATTTACAAAACACTCATATTGACATATTCTTATTATAATCAAGAAATAAAGTAGACAATTACCCATAATAAGGATCGAAATGCTTTCTTTAAAATACCCTTTATTTACAGTTGCAGCGAGTCTCATGCTTTGTATGGTATATGCTGATAAAGCAAATGCAGTGGACGATATATCTACAGCGCTGAGTCAAAGTAAAGTATCAGTGCAGTTGCGTGCTCGCTATGAAACCGTTGATCAAGACGGTGTGTCTGATACTGCTGATGCACTAACCTTAAAAAGTCGTTTAACATTAATAACAGGTAGCCTTAAGGGGGTTTCGTTGACGACTGAAGTAGATAACGTTACTGCGTTAATTGAGGATTATAATAATACAATTAATGGCAAGTCTCATTTTCCAGTGGTCGCTGATCCTGAAGGAACTGACATTAACTTAGCTTCTCTTCAATATAAATTCGACAAAGTATCTGTAACCGCAGGAAGGCAACGTATACTTCATAAAAATCAACGCTTTGTTGGTGGTGTCGGATGGCGTCAAAATGAGCAAACTTATGATGGCTATCGATTACAATATGCTTTAAATGCAAAAATTTCTTTTGATTATAGTTATGTGCATAACATTAATCGTATTTTTGGCCCCAACAGTGCAAAAGCAGATCTTAAAGGGGCATTTCATTTAGTTAATACTACTTATCAGTTGGCAGAAAAACATCAACTTTCGGGATTTGTTTACATGCTTGATTTTGATACTGCAGCTGCCCTCTCTACTAGTACATATGGCATCACCTATAAAGGTGCTTTTGGTGCGATTAACGTTAATGCCACTGTTGCTAGCCAAACTGATAATGGAAACAATCCTAACAACTTTGATACTTCATATTTTAATGCAGAAATTAGCTCAAAATTAGGTCCTTTCGTATTATTAGCGGGTTTTGAAGATTTAGGCAGTGATAATGAAGTGGGGTTTAGTACGCCACTTGCCACACTACATAAATTCCAAGGATTTGCTGATAAGTTTTTAGCGACACCGGCTAATGGCATACAAGATCTGTATTTAACAGGTAAAACGAAAATCTCAAATATTGCTTTATCGGCAACTATTCATAATTTGTCATCAAGCGAGGGTGATGTTGATTATGGCACAGAAATAGATTTTACCGCCGCTTATAAAATCAACAAAAACTATAAGGTGTTACTCAAGTGGGCAGAATATAGTGCGGATGAGCATGCCACTGATACCAGTAAACTGTGGCTGCAATTGGCTGCTAAATATTAATAGTAATAACAAGACAAATTATTAATTACCAAGTAACCAAAATGCTCGAATAGAATGACTGACGTGTTGAATATAAGAAAATAATGTCTAATGCTTGTATTGGTCGGTAACACCCTAAATTTAAGTATTACCTATAAGCACATTGGTATTTTCTAATGAAAGATCAGTAGCCCTTGCTACTGGTCTTTTTTTGTAAAAGTACCTGAGACGGACAGTAAATTTCTACTCTGATCAAAGTTAATGACTTCAAGCCAATGGTGACACGATAAGTATAAGTTTGGACAGAGGTAACAAACTAAATTTAGTTTGATTCACGTACTCACAGAATATGCACATGAGCGCTCATCAGAAAGTGCTAATTATAGTAGGGTTTTGTCCCGAGGCTTTAATTTAAAAGGGGAAGAATAGGGTGGCTAAAGGGACTTGAACCCTCGATAACCGGAATCACAATCTGGTGTTCGGTATAGGGTTTAATTAGATTCAAGCGTAATTACGTGGATAATTCATCGAGCTAATTTAGCTTAGTCAAGATTAATGGATAAAACCATAGGTGTGAAAAATCACATAATATTATCAGTATCAACTTTCACCTCCTTTTATATCTCTGGAAAAGCTTTTTGCTGAAAAGAGTGGTGAATTAGACAAAAGGAAAAGCGACAGTATTTATTTACAATAAAAACTGTCGTTTGGTTTAGGATAAAAAACTGACATTTAAAGATCGCTAGATCTTAAAACTGCCAACCACTTCATTTAGATTATCAGAAGCATTGTGCAGGTTTACCGCTTCAATTGATAAATCGGAGGCATGTTGCGCCGTTTCATCTGCTAACTGGGTTACTGAACACAAGGATTCATTAATGCTTTCTGCCACCACAGTCTGTTGATTAGTGGCTACCGCTATCTGACTACTCTGATCTTGTACGGTAGAAATCGAACTATTGATTGCACTTAATGCTTGCTGTACTTGTTGAGTTTTAGCAACACCTGCTTCGGTTTGTTGTTTGCCCTGCTGCATAACATTTTCAGCATTTTTAGCCATGCTCTGCAGACGTTCAACCATATTACGAATATCTTTGGTTGACTCCTGTGTTCTACTGGCTAGTGAACGAACTTCATCGGCAACAACCGCAAACCCTCTACCCTGCTCACCGGCTCGAGCAGCTTCAATCGCAGCATTAAGCGCCAACAGGTTAGTTTGCTCAGCAATACCATTGATAACGTCGACTACAGCCCCAATATTTTTCGATTCATTGCCTAATCCCGCCACTACATCAACGGCTTCTTGCATACTGCTAAGCAACTGATCCATTTGCGCCATTGAATCTGACGACAGCTCATAACAGGAACTTGTTTGCTGTTGAGCTTCAGACGCAGCTGCATTGGTTTCATTGGCGTTGCGGGATATTTCCAGCACAGTGACGGCCATTTCAGTCACTGCTGTGGATACCATATCCAGCTCAGATTTTTCTTGTTGGATTTGTTTATTTGTTTCGGCTTGCACCCTATCCAGATACACTGAGGCATTATTAACTGTCTCTGCATGTATTGCAGTTTGCTGCAGCAGCCCTCTCAACTTTCCAAGGAAGGTGTTAAAATGGCTGGCTAATACACCCACTTCATCATTTGATTCTATTGTTATTACCTTGGTCAAATCACCTTCACCTTCCGCGATATCACGCATCGCTTCGGTTAATGCGGTAATAGGTCGGGTAATACGGCTGGCGACATAAAGGATAACCGCGCCCAGTATTAGCAAAATAACGATAACGGCCAACACCGTCGACTGGATGGCTGCATTGCTTTGATCGGTTACCAAGTGGGCAGGGATCAAAATGCCAATAGTCCAGTCCATTTCAGGGAAGTCTAGATGAGTCGGTTGGAAAACGGCAAAATAATCTTCGCCGTCAAACGTTATTGGGGTAAAACTAGACTGATGGTTCTGAGCGGCTTGAGCCAGCTCCGCAAAGCCGGTGGTATCTTGTCTTTTATCAAGATCTGCTATCGTTTGATTGACTGCAAGGGCATCGCTGCCAGAGACTTGTGGGAAATGTACGACGTTGGCTTTGTCATCAAGTAAAAATGCTAAACCTTTGTTTTGGTACTGTAACTGGTCAATCATCTTGCCTATTTCGCCAAGATCTATGTCAAGGCCAGCAACACCCATGAGCTCACCCGTGGTCGAATAAACCTTGCCCTCTATAACCCCACTAACCAGTCCAGTAGTCAAATCTGAACTCGGCGAAGCAACAAAAAAGTCCTGTTTCTTCATGGCCTCCTGATACCAGGGACGTTGACTTATATAATAATCGGGTTCGAGATTATCACCGGTGCGATCATCTTCACGAAAATATTCGTCACTTGAAGTCAACCCGAAAAAAGCTGAAATAATATTTACATCGGCGCCGCTGACCTGCTTAAACGTTTGGTTTATCATCGCATAAGCGGGATAACTGCTGAGGTCAGAGGAACGTCCGGGGTAATTTTCAAAACCATTTAAGAACATAGGGTTATTGCTAAAGGTTTTAGCGACATGTCCATACTTCTCAAAATAGCTTTCTACTTTTATCGACTCCTGTTGAACTAGGCTTTCGACTTCCGCCGTTACTGAGTCGTAGGTAATATCAGCAATATGGGAAACCAGAAAAAAAGACGCTATTGATAACAGCAATAATGTTGAACCACCAATGGCGACTAAAATTTTATGTTTTAAAGAATAACTCGATTTCATAGTGCTCTATCTATCATTTGTTAATTATAATTGTAGGTATAGTAAATTGGATTAACCTATTATTGGCTATCCACATTACACTTATCATAATGGGACACGAATAAAAATTGCAATAATAATTTTAGTTAATAATAAAATTGTACTTTTTTAATCGGGAGTACAAGCACTAGACCGTAAATTTCCAAATAAACAAAATATAGTCAGCTTCAGTCAATATTTAAGATATGAGCATCATGTTGCATATCGTTGCAACAAATTGCAGTAACTTGGGTTCACGTACCCACAGAATATGCACAGGAGCGCTCATAAGAAGTTTATGTGGCTTAAGTTCTTTGATTGAAAAGGAAAAGAATGGGGTGGCTAAAGGGACTTGAACCCTCGACAACCGGAATCACAATCACGTTGTCGGTATAGGATTTAGTTGGATTAACGTGTATCAAACTAGATATTACGTGCGTTGTTCATGTAATAACTTGGACTTAAGCCTAATTTATTAGCTCTGCAAACTCACAGAATAGTTCCAGAACTATAAAGTTAATACTTAAGAATAACGTTTTCCAAATCACTTTCTTGTCGCATAACATCTAAAATATTAACGTCGTTATCTTTAACTTTATAAAATATTAGACAAAGCGGAACAACAATTTATCAAAAGCTAAACTTTTCAGCTTATTAAATTTATTTCCTAGCTATTGCTCGAACATAGGTTTATTCATCAAAACTTTTAGTTTGAGCAACGAAAATACTAAAAAGGATCGTTGGATTCATTGTCCTTTTTAGCCTATTTTTATTTAGGGTAAAACAGAGTTTAATAAAATTCAATTTTACCTGATGTCCATGCTTTACTTGCTCTTTTAATATGAAAGTCAGGATTTAAACGCCAAGTTACTCCAACAGGAGGTGCCATATTTAAATATAATTTTCCTTTATGTAATGTAAATATTTCCGGATCTGTAGGCACTGCGCCATTATGAGCTGCACCTAGAGCACAATAACCGCCAAATTGTGGAACATATTTTTCAGGCGACTTAATGAATAACTGTAAATGTACTTTACTGGTAAAGTGCCAGGTAACATTGTGCCATTCATAGCTGAATTCTATATTACCGACTTGTGCTTTGTTTTCGGTAAAGTAACTAACAGGGTCATATCCTTCAATTGCAACGCCTTCTATAGAGTAGAATTTTCCCGCATAACTTTGAGCTGAAATAAATAATAACGGTATTATTATCGAAAGACTTAGTGCTAGTTTAATGAGTTTTTTCATGATTATTCCTTAATTAATTATTGTAATTTACGTTGAGTTGGATGTGCTGTTACTGAATCAAAACCGCCAGCACGATGAGCCAGTGTTTCGTTGTAAGGTCGACTAAGTGAAATCTTTGTAATTGCATGAACACCTGCTTTGTGATCATTAAAAAACGTGCTATATCTTTGTGGAAATAGTAAGTCTGCATGCTTTTGATAACTGTCATAAACATGGAAACCTGGACCAAACTCATTTCCTTGAATTTGCATGGCATCTAACAATGGTGCATAGGTTGAATTATATTCAACCCCTTTAAGCAAACCAGTATCATGCTCAATAAATAAACGTAAATAATCATTAGGCGTTTGTGTGGCTTGAGCAATAAATTGTAATTTCACCGTGTGAAATTTTTTTTCAATTTTTGGTAGCTTTCTCATTCCAGTATAGCTAAGTACGGCTCCTTTTTCTAAAGGCAACCAAGGCAGAACAACAAAACGATAATTAAAATAGGGCATCATCCCTGGTGGGTTTGGTAGTTTCCAATTTTGAAAAAACGTTGTACCATTTTTAAATACTAATAAAGAGTCTTCCATTGGATAATAATGATAGCCTCGACGGTCTTTAAGCTGATATTGCTCCGTACTTATCCACCAGGGATTTAATTCAGTCGGAAAGTTTAATGTGTAAAGACTGTGATTAAAACTAAAGGTATTTGCACTTTGCCAAAGCCCTTTTTTTCCGTGAGCCGTTAACATTTTATCTATTAATATTTGTGCTTGTTTTGAACCATATTGTGGTGGTGGCAGCTCATTATTCGTGGCTGCATATGCAGGTGTGAACTGTTGAATTAGAATGATGATGAGTAATATTATTGCATGTGGCATAGTCGTTCTTATTTCTGCTTAATTTCATTTTTATGATGATTCATAACGTTAGTTATTACGATTAAATTTACATTCAATTGCGATTCAATAAATATGAAATCAAGTAAAAACAAACGCTTAAGTTGTTATTTAGGTAAGCTTAATCAGTGAGGAAAGTGACCCTTTTGTTATAATGAATGTGTTAACATCGCAAAACGTTTTGTGAATTAACTAAAATATAACTTGAATTAAAATAATCAGTGGAAGGCTAAATGGAGCTATCACAAGCAAGAACAAAACAGTGGCAATTAGGTGACTGGTTATTAGATGCACCCAGTTTGCAACTGATCTACGGTGGCGAAAAAATTAATATCACCTCTAAAATGCAAGATGTATTACTGGTGCTCTTAATTCATAAAGGTAGACCAGTAACCAAAGATATTATTTATCAACAAGTTTGGCCTAAAGTTATTGTAAGCGAGCAATTAATTGCCCGTGCTATCTCAGATTTACGTAAAGTGCTAAAAGATAATGCTAAAAACCCTCGTTATATTGAAACAGTATCAAAAGCAGGGTATCGCTGGTTAGGGCCAATTTATGAAATCAATGAGAGTGATGCTCAGTCCATCACTTTAAAAAAGATTAAACAGACGAAAGTTAAATTTATTACCCTATTCGTATTTTTATTGATAGCAGTATTGTCTGTTTATTTCGCTTCATCACTTTTATTTTTAGAGAAAAATAGTAATTTAGACCAAGCGAAAGTGAATGTTTCTGCTCTTCAACCCTTAACAAGCTTACCTGGAATTGAAAATGCACCGACTATTTCTCCAGACGGAAAAGTATTGGCCTACGTCTATGAAGTGCAAGGTAGTAATGCATCACAAATTGCTCTTACAGATTTGAATACGCAGAGATTACTCACTCACCTACCATTTAATACCCAGCAAAAAGTAAAGCAGTTCGCGCCAAGGTTTTCGCCTAATGGTTTATATTTAGCTTTCACGCAATATAATGAAAAACAGCATAGTTGTAGCGTTTATTGGGCTAAGTTGAGTAACGTAAATCAACAATTTAAAGTTGCAAATTGTGCAAGCCGTTTTAAAATGTCCTTAGATTGGTCAAGTGATAGTAAAGCATTATATTTTACTCAAGATATTACGCCAGATATTAGGGCGATAGTGGCAGCTAATATAAATGACCAAATAGTTGAGCAAGTAACCTTTCCTTTACTTGCAGGAACAACAGACTACAGTCCTAGAATTTCTAAAGATGGTTCAAAATTAATTTTTGTCCGAGGAAAGTTAAAACCTAGTCATCATTCTGCTATTTATTACGTTAATTTAGATGAAAGTAAAGCGGAAAAGTTAAACGCAGTTCCTTTAACTACTGAAGAGGAAAGAGGGAATATATTTGGTTTAACTTGGAAATCTGAATCTTCAATAATTTACGCTTTAGACCAAGATATTAATCAATCATTGCGTTTATTTTCTTTAAAAAATGGCAGTGATTTATTACTCGATCAAGGCTCATACCATCGAATAGATTACCATGAAAAATTGGATGCTTTGGTTTTTGCTAATAATCAACAAGTCAGTAATATAGTGACCTTGGCATTAAATAAAGAGAAAAACAGCATGCCTGTTGATTTGATTTCTTCAACACGCAAAGATCATCAGCCGAGAGTATCTCCAGATGGAAAAAAGCTTGCTTTTGTAGCAGATAGAAGCGGTACAGATCAGCTATGGATTGCCGATATTGATGGTAAAGAGCAAAGACAGTTGACACATCTTCCTCAGGTGGCAATTAATGATATTTCTTGGTCTCCCGATGGAAAAAATCTCCTATTAATGGTGCAAACTAAATTACTAACTAAGTTATATACATTCAATTTGGCTCAATTGAAACTTAGTAGTATTAGCACGGGAGAATTTACTGTTTCTGATGCGCGTTGGAGTAACCATCCCTCTTGGTTAATTGCCAGTTGTCAGGTTAAAAATGTTTGGCAAATTTGTCGAATATCAAGCAGTGGAGGTGAGACAGAAATATTGACAACAGCTTCAGGAATATCGCCTTATTCACCTAGGCATAGTGATTTCATTTATTTTACACGTCATGGTGAGGGGTTATGGCGTATGCCGTTGCTCGGTGGTAAAGCGGATGTGGTTTGGCAAGACTTTCCAGAGCACAGTTGGAAAAACTGGGTGTTATACGAAAATCAGTTATATTATTTAGATCATAAAAGTTTTGATGAGCAAACAGCTTTAATAAAGAGAGATCTAATTTCTGGAGAAAGTAGAGTTATTTTTCAAGGGCTTATTAAATGGGATAAAACGAGTTTTGATATTAATCCTAATGGAAATACTTTGTTTTTATCAATACAGGCTCCGGCAAGCGACGATATTTATCGTCAGAAAATACATCAATAATCTAGCTAACTCAGCTTAATTAAGATAAATGTATAATGCCGTATTTGTGCAAATTCACAGAGTATTATCAGCGATAAATTTTGCCTATTTTATATTTCTCGAAAACCTCTGTACAGAAAAAAACTATTACTTAAAGTCAGCGTCACTTTTTAACAACCTGAGAAATCATTAAGCACTGAAATAGATTAACGTGGTCGAAGACAAAACAATTTTAATGACACATATTAAAGCTGTTTTATTCCCTTACGAATCAGATAACAGCGAACAAATTACTTTATTAATTCATACGCTTATTCATTTTAGATAAAAAAGATCTTCCTTTATATTCACTCATAAAAGTCTCGATTGCCCCGCGCTTTTGCATGGTTACAAATACGCTTTTACCATCAATACCACCAAAAGCGACATTAGTCGGAAATAGCCCTTTAAGCTTAACTTCACGCATTAACTCTCCCGAAGGAGAGATAATAGCAATAACACCTTTTCCATATCGGGCAACATAAACGTTGCCTTGAGAATCGGTACGCATACCGTCCAGTCCGTGATTATTAAAATGAATCAATAATTTTTTATCACTGATACTGCCATTATCGCTTAAATTATATCGCCAAATATTACCTTGTACACTTTCATTAACATACAAGGTTTTATTGTCTGGGCTCACTTCTATGCCGTTAGTGGTGCCCATGCTTTGCTCTAGCAAAGATATGTTTCTATCTTTACTTATTCGCCAAAGCTGTCCGCTATTTTTGGCCCAATTAGGATCACTGGCAAACAAAATACCGTTGTCCATAATAGCTATATCATTCGGTTGGTTCATTTGTGGTGCATGGGCATAAAGTTCAACTTTATTGCTCGTATTATTTTTTTCTGCAATATTTTCACTGCTAATATATAGCACGTTATGATTAACATAATCCGCTATGTACATATTACCGCTACCATCAAAGCGAATGCCATTACCGACAGATTCATTGGGCAGCTGCACAAAGAGTTCTACTTGGTTTTTACCTGTAACTTTGCCAATAGTGCCTTCTTGCTGATAATTAACCACATAAAGGCTACCCTCTTTTGAAAAAGCGGGGCCTTCAATCCCTTGGGTAAAAGTACCATCCTTCACCCAGTCTTCACTTTGGTAAAGATCTCTTGGGTTTTCGCTTGCTTGAGCAATATAGGTGTTCATACTGAGGAGTGAAAGAGTCATGGCTAATGGGATAAGTTTTAACATAAGAGATGTCCAATAAAATTAAGCGATTAAAAAGATGAATAGCAGTTTGACAATAGGCTCTCAAGCATCATTAATCCAGCCATAACTTGCTCTCCTTGTTAAACGTCTAATAATTATAAATAAAATCCCTTACCCTAAGCAATCTTTTGTTTTGAATAAAGTTATCGATAGAGTTGAGATCGTACTAACCAAGTTTCTCCATTAAAAGACATTAGCCTTCCAAGCACTGAGCTTTTAACAACTACTAAATCGCAAAATCCAGTGCTAAATTCTCGTTTTTGCGATTTAAGCACTTGCTCGGCAATAGCAACTCTCGGCCAACCAACTAGAAATGAAAACAAGTTCAAGGCACTTTCTTGTGTACGCCAGCGCTCCTTTGAACTTTTGACTTACCAGGCAATATGCACAGAGTCGATCATTCGAAAGAGCTATTTATAGTGAGTAATTGCCAAGAGGCTTTGATTTTAAAGGACTTATATTAGAAAAGATGGGGTTACTAAAGAGACTTGAACCCTCGATAACCGGAATCACAATCAAGTTGTCAGTATAATATTTAATTGGATTTACATGTATCAAGCTAGAAATTATAGCAGATATTCACATCTTAACTTGGCAGAAAATGTAATTAATGACCTTTGTAAACTCACAGAATAGTAATAGATAGTTATTCTTCCATTAGATAATTTTAAGGTAAGTAAATTTAAGAATTGGCCTAGATTCAACAAACTTTAGATTATTTTGGCTAACTTTTCTATTTGGTTAAGCGGAAGCTCAAATGTAAAGATTGTTCTTCGGCCTTTCGTATTTACTACTGTAAGTTGGCCGTTCATTTGTTTGATTAATTGTGTGCATATAATAAGTCCTAGACCCGTGATGCCATATTTTTCGACTATACTTTAAGGGTAATTTGTTTGAAATTACGGGAGATGTCATGTTTTTAAAAAGTCGAAACAACGATAATATGATTGATATGAGTCGGATATGTGATTTGACAAACTTGTATCATAATAAGGTACTTGGTTGTTATCAAAATAGTGAGGAGTTACAAGATCAGCAAGAGTTTGATAAGTCTGATCTGGTGTTCCTTTCTGGGGTAGAGCTACCTAAGTGTTGGACAGCTCCAAACTACCGGGTTCATAAATAACTGAGGGTGAATATCAAAGATTAACCCCACGTTAAACTAAGGCCGTTGTTTTAGGCGGCTTTAGCTATCATGGGGAATGCTATTGTTAATTTGGCTTTTTAATTCAACCACATTACCCTCTGGATCTTCGATATACAGTGATTGGCCAAATCCTTGAGCGCCATAACGAAGTGAAAAATCAGTTAAGGTTAAGCCTGAGCTAGTTAAATATTTGATTAAAGCTTGTGGAGATATAGCTTTGAGCTGTAAACAGAAATGGTCGAGATTGTTTTCAGTTAATGAAGGAGGGCCACCACCTAATTTGCCGAGTTGGCTGTTAACGTTAACTAAATCAATAAGTGCATTACCTGCTCGTAATTGCGTTAAGCCAAGCTGCTTAGTCGTTTGCCTTTCTATTGTACAGCCCAAGATATCACAGTAAAAATTCAGCATTCTTTCAAGCTTTGTTGTTCTCAAAACTAAGTGATCAATACCAATAATCTCTATCATTTATATTCACTCCCAGTATTAAACATAGTCGATAAATAACGAGTTTTTCAAGCTATGGTATTGAAGTGTTGCTAAAGGTAATGTTGCGCTGCGACTTTGCATTGTTTTAAAAGTTGGCAAAATTCATTTAAGCCTCTATCAATGCTACTTTCTGGAATAACTAAATGGTAACCAAAACTGCTATATAGCGTTTGACTGTGGTGCAAAAATGCCGCCAACGGGCCCTTTACTAACTCACCTGATAGCAGCTGATATGGCGAGAAATTAAGTTGGCTTTGTTCCAAAGATATTAATTGATGCATAATAGCAAATGCCATCAGCGGTTTTTGTTCATGGATCAACCGATTAGCTAACCGAGGTGATATTTGATCAACCAGTGACTCTAGGTCATATAATCGAATACCGATATAAGGTAACTCTAGCCTAGTTAAACCACTGGTTTCTTTCAGTTGATTGATATTTTGTATTTGTTGCCAGCTTAAATGCCAATAGCCATATTTATGAAAATATCGGATGCCTTGTGGCTTTAAAATAAAACTATATGTAGGTTCAAGGCGTTTTAGTATGCCGGTCAAGATAATAACGATGACTAATAAAATTAAATAAATTAATGTCAGTCGAAGTTCGCGCCAAAAATAGTGGCTCAAGACTAAAATAATGAATAAAGCTGTGCTGCCAAATAATATCAAAAACCAGCCATGTTTGTTTGCGTTAGCTTTGATTTTGATGACAGGCAATAAAACGGGCATAATGACTTATCCTGGTTGACAAAAAAACATCAAGGTCATTGTTGTTATATAGCTCAAATAAAGCGTTACAACCAAGGTATTAACTATCTAAATGATCATCACTGATAATGCGGACTATACTTAACGCTTAAGATGATAAAGTATGTTTCCTTGGAGTGAGTTATGAAAGTTCAACTGTTAGTTACCCATACCGATTATTGTTTGCCAAATCTTGAAGGTGAATTGAGCAATATGGGAATCACCTATCATATTGATTATATAGAAGACAATGAAAAATTAGTTAACGAGAATCATATTAGGCACTCACCCAATATTTTTGTTGATGATAAATTGGTTTTTAGGTATCAACCGACACCGATGGAATTAAAGGCATTTTTCCGTCATTAAGAGGGGATCGATAAATGGCTTGTCTCACTCATATTGCTTTACATGTTAAAGATGTCGCGCGTTGTGTTAATTTTTATCAGCACTATGCTGGTTTGATCTTGGTCCGTGATCGCCATGTGCATGGTAAACATATTATTTGGTTGGCAGAGCCAGAGAAAAAATCAATATTTATTTTTGTTATTTTGCCCGGTGGTCCGGGTCATCAACAGGCGGAAAACGATTTTTCTCACTTAGGTTTTGCATTACCAAGTAAACAACAGGTTGATGCGATTGCCAAAGAAGCAGAAGACAATGGTATTTTACTCTGGCCGCCCAAACAAGAGCCTTTTCCTGTCGGTTATTATTGCGGGCTATTAGATCCCGATGGTAACCGAGTTGAGTTTAGTTTTGGTCAACCTTTAGGGGAAAACGTTAGCTAAAGGTTGACTCAGTAGATTAAAATCTAGGTCATCAATGTTAGCCATTTATATCAAATAAAATTAGCGGTTTTTTACAAAACGTAACTATGAATAACTAAATAAAAGCGCTAAAGCCAGAACTGGCTATGGTGAAGTTGCAATTTAGTGAGCCTGTAAGAGTCGTTGACGAGCGTTTAGATGAGCTAATTAAACAAAAATATTACCAGTGGATACTCAAGTTGAACGATTCATTCGGGTTGCGGAATCTTCGCTAATTGAGGTGAAAGTTAACTTAACCATAACAGAAATAACATCAGCTGATTTATCTATAACGCCAACCCGCCTTCATTACCTTGTATATTCAAATACGACTAACTTCTTTATTCGATAGGTTGTCACCTGTCACCGAAATTTATTAATTGAACAAATAGTGGGGCATGTTGGGTATTGAATATAGGGAGAATAAACAAGTGCATCCCGATGTTGTGCCAGCCCGCTCTGAATATTACTTTTGTTTATGATGAACTTATGTTTATTCAAACAGACCTATCTGAGGGGATGATCTACTTTGTGGGAGAATTATCGCTTAAAGTGACATGATTTGGCTTTACTCTCGGTATTTGGTGGTTGTTCTTTTAAAAGGTGATTTAAATTTACAAGATATTAATCACTTACCTGTTATTACATATCCTAATGAAAGAACAGTTGCTTTTACTTATGGCCATTTTTTTTGTAAAAGTACCAGAGTTAGACTGTAAATTTTACTCTGATCAAAATAAATAACTTAAAGCCTATGATGGTGATATGAACATTGATTTGGACATAGACGTAACGAGTTGGTATTAATTTGCTTAACGTACTCACAGAATATGCACAGGAGCGATCATCGAAGGTTCTAATTATATTAGGGTATTGCCCAGAGGCTTTGATTTAGAAGGGGAAGAATGGGGTGGCTAAAGGGACTTGAACCCTCGACAACCGGAATCACAATCCGGGGCTCTACCAACTGAGCTATAGCCACCACTGAGTTTACTTGAAGCGCCTAGTGGTAAGGCGCGGAGAGTATATTGCATTTATACGACGATTGACAAGAAAAATCTTCGCTTTTGATTCCATTTATACAAGGTTGCTTCTGCTTTACAGCATTTGTGCAACTAATCTACAACTTCCTATTCTATTTAACCTTATAACCCTGCTCAGGATGGCTTGGTTTTGTTGGAAAAGCTAATTCTAATTGTTGGCTTTTTAGCATCGGGCTTAAATAATTTTTTCTAAGCGTATCCGAATTTCTACCAAGCAACTCAGCGAGTTGGGCAAGCTTTAAATATTTATCTCCAGACTTATTACATAACGCTATTATGATTGTTTCTAGTTCTTTTCGTTTAACTCTATAGTTTCCATCACGTATTGGTGCCGCAATAATAAATAACTCTGTCCATAATTTCTTTTCTTGAATACCTGGATTACCTTTGGAGAACCCCGGGCTTTCAAGTTCAAGCTCCGGGCTTTCAAGTTCAAGCTCCGGGCTTTCAGAAAATAATGACAACTGACTTAAGTCTGGTGATGAAATAAAAGTTATGTTTTTACCTGCTTCATTATCTGGTGTGGGAATTTCTACCCCTTTTATATGATAGATTTTATCTTTATGTACGCCAGCGGAAGTAAGATAATCAGCTTTGACCAAGTTTGATAGTGCCAAGGTAATATCTCTAGTATGAGCTGACGTCAAAGCACTTATTCGGTCATGATTAAACCATGACTCCGTTGCAGCAGTTATTAATATCGAACGTTTTAACTCGCTTAAGTCTTTGTATTGATCTCCAAATAGTTCAATTAACTTAATGTGCATTTCTTCTGATACTAGATTTACCATTCGAAGTTCTAGCAAAGTTTGTTCAGGATCATCTTTTTCATATAAGTTAGGCGTTTGCCACTTCTGAGCTCTACAGTTACTGTAAATTTTAGGTACACCAGAACCTGCTTTCTCACTCAAGCCAATATTTAAAAACATTTGATGTACAGCAGGATTCCGACAAAGGCTATCACCACCTGCAATGGCATCTTTGACTGGAACACGCATCAACCCCGGGTTTCGAAAGCCAATAAAATCAGGATGCTTCTCAATAAGTAAAGAGCTGTCACTAGTGTAATCAGCATGAGCAAGTGTATTAACGAGAGCTTCACGAATCGCTTCATGAGCTGGCGTATCATTTATACGCTGTCCATCTTTAAGTTGAAAACCAACTTTTAAGTCCACAGTAAGTTTTCGGTAAATTTTTCGATAAAAATCAAAGATATTGCCTGACCAAGAGCCATCCGGAAATACGCGATCAATCCAACGGTGTGAACTATCATCTTTTTCTTGATAATCAACAAAAAAATTAGGAAGCGCATCTTGAATAGCATCCCAAGTGCCAAACATGACCAATCCTGCTAAAGTTAATCCTTCTTGCTTTGTTTTTCTATCTTTCCGCCACGCCTTAATACTTCGTAAAAACCCCGCTGTACCTTGTTCTAGAAAAGGATGACCTTGTGGTTTTGCGTCGATAAACATTTGACGATATATTCGCAAAGATTCTGGATCTATATCATCTAATCCAAATCCCTCAAGGATACGATTATCACGCACATCTTCTCGTTCAGCGAGCATTCGGTTAACAATATCAGGCCAACATTTTTGATCTGCTTCATAACGCCTGACATACGTCCCTGATAATGGATTGTTGTTAATATAAATAGGTCGAAGCTCTCTTGATGCACGTGGTACTTTTATTCTAATAACCGACTTACCATCAATGCGTTCAATTTTTACATTATTTTCACTAAGTAAATTATGATTGATTTTCTGTGGATTGTTGACAATATCCCAGATGCTCTTGATTAAAGGTGCAGGGTTCTTGATACCCTCCACAATAAAGTGGCCTTTCTTTTCTCTAATGCCAAGTAGTATTTCACCGCCACGAGTATTAGCAAATGCACTGTAACTTTCCCACATATCATTAGGAACAGCACCATTGCCATCCTTGCCCCCGGCAAGTTTACACTCCACCTCTGAATTTTCTTGTAGTAGAGCTATATCAGATGTGTTATTTAAGGTCGAATCAGGCATATCAGGTAATTGTTATTATTAATTTAATTCACTTAATCCATTGTAAAAGAATTAGTAAATATTTACAGATAAATTATTATATCAGAAAGTAATATCCTCTATACCCCTACGAGTAAATCCTACTTTTTATTCATTATTATACTAATCAAAGGATTAAGTTAAATTTACACCTCATTTATCTCACTAAAGCTTTTTCCTAAATTTAATACCAAATCATCATAAAAATACCTTTCGCCATTTTACTGATCAGTTATCATCAATGCATTGGTAGTTTGGGAGATAATAAATGCAAGATGATTGGGAAGAAGATTATTTAAGTGCACCAGAAGCAACAGAGAATGATGAAGTCAGTGACAATGAATCTTCTTCTGACCTTGATGATCTCGAAGCCAGTTATGGCGACTATGGTAGTACTCGTTCTAAAACAAACCGCGATGGTATTGAGCAGACGGGAACAGGTGAAGTTAAGTCAAGAAAAGATATAGCAAAGGAGAGGCAAGCCGCAATTAGAAAACAGCTTATGGAAAAGCGCATCCCAACCGCATTAAAACCTATAATTTCAATCGATACTGAATACGAACAAGACGATGACAATAACCAAATTAACGTATTGTCGTACCAATTCGTGGTGAGCTTTGAGGGTAAAAAGTGCAATGGAATAATGTTCACAGACTCTGGTCACAAAAAACATAGGCGATCGTTTGAAGAATTTTTAGCTGAAGTCATTAAAACAGCATTGCAGGAGAAAGTTCTCACCAAATGGCCTGAACACGTCATTATAGTTGCACACTACCTAAAAGCAGACTTATTCACATTCAGTAATGCATTTAAAGATATTAAAACTCTCGTTAGCTCTGTACGTAAAACAGTGGCAAGTTTACGCGATGGATATGGTGTCGATTTAGGCAAAGAGTTCAGAAAGCGTATTGATGATACGCCTTTCAGACTGAATGATGGTAGTAACAATACTTATTCTATGCTGATCACTTTTTATGACTCGATGCTATTTGCGCCCGCAGGATATCAGTCATTGAAAAAAATTGGCGAGCTTGTTGGCTTAGCTAAAAAAGAAATTCCCGAGCCATACGATATTTCACGTATGGCAGAATATTTAGAAAATGATAGAGAAGGCTTTACGGATTATGCAATTAACGATGCCGAGATAGCATGTTTGCATTTAGAACAAGTGATCCAGTACGAATGTATAGAAAATGGTAATAAATACTTATCACACACCATTGGTAGCCTTGCAGTAAAAGCATTTAAACAAACATTACTCGAACAGTATAAGAAAAATAATAATATTACCGATGATATAACTATTAAAGATGATGGCTATATCGAATATCAGAATGTCGCCTTTGGTAAAGAGAAAGTCACAACAGAAAAATGGTTAACAAAATCAGGCTCAACAGAGCTAATACCGATCACAAAAAGCAACTATATACTCAAAGATGTACCACATATTTTTCAACAACTAGCCATTGAATGCTATCACGGCGGTCGTAACGAATGTTATATCACTGGACCAACTGAAATTGATACATGGTACGATTTTGATGCACCTAGTTGCTATACCGTAATATTAAATGGTCTGAGAAGGCTTGATTTTGATAACTTAAAATTCTCCAACAACGTTGGTGATTTTTTCGGTGACGTATATGGTCTGCTCAGAGTTAAATTTAAGTTCCCAGATGACACTCTCTACCCCTCACTTCCCGTTAGAGCTGACCCTTATGGTCTACTTTATCCCCTAGAAGGAATTTGCTTTTGTACTGCCGCAGAATTAGAAGTAGCAAATGAACAGAATGCTGATTTAGACATTCTACAAGGCCTGTTTATTCCATGGCTTGATGATGATCGTATTTTTACACCATTCATGAAATTGGTTAGAGCTAAAAGGAAACATTACAAATCGAAAGAGCATGCTAATGACTTTCTTGAAAAATTTTGGAAAGAGAAGGGTAATTCCTGTTATGGACGGCTTGCGCTTGCGCTTCGTCCTAAGCGAGTTTTTGATATTCAATCAGGAAACATGAAATATCTAGAGCAAGGTGAACTGACTAACGCCTACTTCTCCGCTTATGTATCAGGCACAGCAAGAGCATTACTTTCGTCACTTTTGATCGGTGTTCCACGTGATAAGAAGGTACTTGCTTTAACAACGGATGGTTTCACCACCAATGCAACATTAGATGAAATCAAGAAAAATAGTCCTGTTTGCAATCGCTTTCGAGAGTTGTTTCATATGATTGACCCAGATGGCGGTGAAATCCTAGAAGAAAAACACCGTATGAAGCAAGTTATTCTCATGAAAACAAGGGGCTATACAACTGCAGTTCGTGATGATGATCCTGAATGGAACTCTAAGTATATTAATGCTCGCGCAGGTGTTCAGTTACCAGATGATGTAGATGTTGATGTAGATATTGATGAATATGTTGATGAAGATAAACCAGAAGTTTGGGTTCTCAATAAGTATTTAACCCGTAAGCCGGGTACCACTTACACAAATAAAAGTTTAACGCCCTCACAAATGATGTTTTTGTTTGATCGTGACATGCTTTCCATTACTAAAAAACAATTACTCAATTGGGAACCCGACTACAAAAGAGATCTCATACCCAACGGACTTGTAGCTGTTGGTGATAAATTTCATATTCAGTGTATTAGTAAACCCCATCGCAATGTTGAAAATATGAAACGCAAGCGTGCTTGCTTCGATGCATGGCGTGAAAATAATTGCCTTAAAACACTGGAGGATTGGGATAACTGGGATGAATATTTCAAACTATCAACCAGTTTGAAGCGCGAGGGAAAAGGCAATCATATGAATATTAGAAAAGGTGAAGACAGTGCCAATATATTTAAACGATTATTTCTTCGTGTTTGGATTCAGGAGCAATGTGGTCTTTCAATGGATGGAATGAGGCAGAATGCCATGGCTAAATGGATAAGTGACCTTGAAGGGGGGATATACCCTGTTAATGCCGCAGCTATGAGTTCAGCTAAAAAAGGTAAGATATTTTATGGTAAGTTTCCAATAACAAGCCGTGTTGCTAAATTATTAAAGCATTTGGTGAAACGCTTCCCAACCTTTGATTATGAACCGCTCTTTAACCCCGATTCTATCGAAGAGTTAAGGCGATTGATGAAAAGTTAAGCTCAATCATCAGATATAAAAATGCCCGATATAATTACCGGGCATATACTATTTAGCTAAATATAACAGAGCAACTAAATCTCATAATTCTCCCAACTGAAATCAGTCTTTTTATCAGTAGATACATCGACAAGTACTTGAGATAAATCACTTAATAAACTATCTAAATCTTTAAAATCCTCTTTATTTGCAATAAATAATACTGTTCCAGCGGCTATTGATGAAATTATTAGATTTCCAGTTTTACTACTGATAAACATTTCACCAATAATCTCAACACTTAATCGTCCTCCTGTCGGCAAATCTAAACATCTTTTAGCGCCAATAGTAGTAGCCACCATTTTTAGCATTTTTTCTTTCTTTTCTGGCGATACTTTACCATCAAGAAAGTATTCTCGATAACCAGTCAAACCAAAGCCAACAAGCCAGTCACCAGCAGAAGATTGCTCAGTTGCTTCAATACCAGTACGGTCGATAAAGTTAACACCTGATAAACGTGATAAGTTTACTGCTTTATTCATGGAATCCATGTCAAATATTGTTTTAAGTCTCATTTCTAAATACCTCTATGTTTTATATAAAATTAAAGTTTGTTCATTTCTATTACAGGTGAATTAACGTTTTTGGTTTTTATCTTCCCATTGCTTAATCGCTTCTACCGTAAATCGAATTAAGCGACCAACGCGCAATACGGTAGGTAGATTTTCAGGTGCTCTAGTAACGTCTACTCGTACCGTAGCTTCATTTAAGTTGTACATTTTTGTAAATTCAGGGATGGTTAATACATGCTTTCCCATTGTTTTATTCCTCAAGGTTGTTAATAAATGATGTTAATGATGTGCCGCCAAGCAATATCTCAGCGGTATCGGTATTTGCTTGAACCAAGCGCTCGTTAGTGTTCAATGCATAAATTAGGGTTGTCTTTAAATCTGCATGCCCAAGGGTTTGACGAACGATATTTAAATCACCACAAGTAACAGACTGAGTGGTGGCAAATGTGCGTCTCAAATCATGTGCATACCAATGATCATTGATACCTGTTTTGTCAGACACAAACTTGCGAAGAAAGGCAATGCACCTTGTAGGTTTCCCGATATATTGCCCTTGGATATGGCTGGGAAATAAAAATGTTACGTCACAGTATTTCAATGCTAATTTCACAACTTCAATAGCAATCGGACTAAGGTATACCGTGATGGGCTTACCAGACTTTGATGTAGGAAATCTTACTTGTGTAAAATCACTGTTGAACCACGATAGTTCAATGGAGCGGATGTTTCCTTGGCGCTGACCCGTAAATAGGCAGAGTAATACCGATAGCGACATCGTCGGGTTCTTATAAGTAAAGATACCTTCAATAACGGCTGTTATTTCTGCTTGCGAAAGAATACGTGTACGACTTGGATTTTCTTTTGGTCGCTTAATACCTTTACATGGATTTTTATCAAGTAAATCAATATCAACGGCTAATGAAAAAAACTTACTGTAGCCAGCTAAATATCTAGCTAACGTTGATGTTTTACGCCCTTTTGCTAACTCATTAAGTAATTCAATGATGTGGCGTTTTTCCACAGCACTTAATTTAAAATCACCATACGCATCCAATAGCGTTTCAATACGTTGCTGAAAACCTGTGGTGTCTTTATGCTCAAGACGCGACATAGGTAAAACTAGATCTAAGTAATACTGCCTAAGCGTCATGTTCGATGGTGAGTTAATGCGATCATTTAATACATCAGCAATAAAGTCAGATGCTTGTTTATCAAATTCATTCCAACTTAAATCGGGTACATGACCGAAGGTATGGAAATAATCTTGATTTTTGTGTCGCATTTGCACTGCTAATGACGTGCATGTTTTACGCACTATGACGAGCTTTCGCCTATCAGGACCAAAAAAGGCTGCTTCTGTCTGACTGTAACCCTGCTGTGCAAGCTGCGTTACAATTGTCTGATTCAGTTTGGGAACTCTAGTTTTCTTCATCTTTACCTCTACTACTTATTGGCTTTATGTTTCTGGACGACCGCAAATGTAGTTAAATTCTGTAAAGAACTTGAGCGAGATAAAACTCAATGTTTTTATACTTAAGTCATATAATTGATAAACGCAATAAAACCATGCGATACCGCATGGTTTTGTGTTTTAATAAAAAGAAGAATTGATTCATTTTTACAAAAGGTGTTAGGTAATAAGTGAAAAAAAATATAAAAGAAGCGTTATTTATATTTTCTGCCGATTCAGCTTTGCTGATCCAAGATAGTGATCCCAGGATGGGAGTAGCTGTAAAACAGAGCAAAACAGAACAAGCCGTCGAAACGGTGTGTTACTTAATGCAACGCTTTGATATATCTCAACGAAATGCATTATCTCTGCTTAAGCTAATTTCAGATGATCTAAATTGGAATATTAAAATACCCAGCCAAGCAACCTTATCTCGTCGTATCTCAACGGAAAGTGAAAAGTTTCCTGTTATATGGCGTAACCTTGTTATCGGTGACAATAATGAGATCAAGAGTGTCCGTGAAACGCCTAAGAATAGTGAAAATATTCAATATCAACGCTATTCAATTAAGGCAGACTTAGCTGAGAATCATGTGTTTTTCAGAGAAGGAGAAGTTAAGTATTTAAGGATAAAACACTCATCAAATCAATCACAAGCGTACTCGACACCTAAAACTAAGAAATCTAAGTCATTACAGGCTTGGCTTAATGATAACCAAACGTTAATAACATCTCTAAATTCTCTTTTTCAATTAGCACCAACTAAATTATTCGACTCACTGATACCACTTTATCCTCGCCGAACATTAAATGGCGATGAACTGCTAGAAGATATATTCGATGAATATGGAAAAGCTAAAAATAAAAGTGATTTAATTAATAAGGTATTACAGGCTAAAAAATCAGAAAAATATCGTGTGTTCTCTACGCTAGATGGTGCATATAGCGCAACGCTTATGGATATAGATTTCACCAATCAAGAAAAATCTGATCGTATAAACCTGTTGTTACTGCGATGTAATAGGACACAACTGAACTTTATCGGTTACTTTGATGAATTGTTTCAATTGCATGATTATTCGACGTTTTCAATTGATATTAATCGACAAAAGAAGACTGTTCGAGTGAAAATATCAGCAAAATATGATGATGAATCAATAGACCATTTAAGCATTAGCTTTCCACATCAATACGATATTGGTAATGGTGTTGAAGTTCAATATTGGCAATCTTTTGCTTCTGATCTAGCTTTCAAAAATGATACTGTATTAGTCAAAGGTGCAACGACAATGCACCCTCCCAGCAAATTACAACTTTCTGATAATGAAATAATGACTAAAGAGTCAGTACTAAAATATATCCATCAGTGGATTATCTGGAACAACAAGCAAGCCAAACTAAATAATCGTGATGTTGACTTTTTCTTCGGTAAAATGGAGCAAGGATCACTTTTCAGTTATGAGGCAAATGAAGATGTTCTAGCGATGGTAATTCACGGCACAGATAAAGAAATGCCATTTATGCGGAAAATTAAATATGCAGGGGAATAATACCTATACCCCTACGAGTAAATCATACTTTTGAGCATCATACTGTTTTATAAGGTATAAGTTTGTAATTTATGTCACTAAAGAAACTTATATAATTATAAGAAATCGTAAATTTTATGAATAACCTTACCACTGGTTAATTAAATGAAAAACCATCTAAAGCGTCATTAGTTATCTTTTAAGGAGAGAAGAGGACGCATAGCTACGAGCAGATTAAAACGGTATCAAATTGGTATTTACTCGCTACTTGTTGAATTTTATCCTGAGTTGTAAAGCCATAGCATCACAAAACATAAAACCTGAAAATAACTACTTAAAATGCCAACCTGTGTGGATAGACAAAAATGGTTAAACTACTAAATTCCCCACTAACAAATCAATAGCAAATAGTTCGCCCTCAGGCTATATATTAATAAATTTAAAGTCATTATTAATTCATAATAAAGGCAAACATTAAGACTATTTGAACAAAGAGAAAACGTAGAAGTAATCTGTTATCGGCTAACCATCAAGGTTAGTCGATTTTTAATCTCAAAAGCCATAAGACTGATATTGTTAAACAGATTAAAATGACCTGATTAAATATTAATATTCAGGCCATTTACTTTTAAATCATTTCCTCAATAACATATCCAGTGATACCACCAACTACAGCACCAACAGCAATCCCATAAACCCCAAATCGACTACCAAATTTACTGCCAATGGCTATACCTGTAATAACACCTTTTATTGCTCCTTTAGATAAATATTCTTCATCAAAAGGCTCTCGTTTTTTCTTCATTTCGTTATAAATCTCCAATCAAAAGTAAACCATAGTGTCAGCCGTATAATTAATTCTGCTGACAGTTAGGCTGTTTAACAGTAAGTAAGCCATCACACCTTTAATTACTTGGTGTAATGACTGTTACTGTTCCTGATTAAATTTAGCGACAATATTTCCTGTCCATAAAAGGGTTAGTAGAAAGTAACCTCTACTTCAAAGACCTTCATTTCGACATAAGAAATAAAATTGGTTAAAAATAATTCTTTCAGCTCTTCACTACTTGTTTTATCTAGCCAACCGCCATAGACGGTATAAACCTGCTCGGCAATAAAGCAAACATCTATATCAACGGTTAGCTCAGGGTACGGGGAGCCTTGAAAGCTAAAGTCCGTGATATAGACAAATTGATAATTAACTTCACCATCAACCATGCACTTGATTATTCGGAGTTCCACGCTATGAAAGCCACCTGCGGCAATCGAGTAATCAGGATCCCGAAAGTTTAAAATAATGCCTTCTGTGTTAGCTTCTGGTACTGAAACGTCGGCTAATTCATCACTTAATAATTGGTAAAGCTTTTCAGGCACAGTAAAAAACTGCTTCTTGTTAAAAATGAGCTTCATAATAGGAACCTTGATTCGGGTTGTTGGGTGTATTACTGCAAGCAGTAAATGTATGAACAGCTATTTTAAGGTAGGTGTGGGAAGTGGCTTTAACTTGGTAAGGCGATCACGTTGATTGACTAATAACGGGTTAACCAAGTGTAGGAACTGACTTTTTTCTGATTTCAGTATTAAGCTTAATTCTTCACAGCGAAGTACTGCCGATAAGAAGCTTACGTTATTTGCAGAGCCACCTTTAATCACCGCTTTAAATATCGAAGACTTAAACGGTTTATCTACAGCTTGTTGCTCTAGCAACGAAAATATAGCTTCAAGGCTACACCAGGATTTAGAGAACAAACCGCCATTGCTGTTTCGGGTTAAACGAAGGTAACGACATTTATCATCTGTGTTTAATGCTAGCTCAAAACTAATCAAGCCTTTCGATTTAGCGGATAAGGTTCTAGCTTGCCCAACTAGTACCGTTTTGTACTGACTGTCTGGGTCGGTATCAGCTTTATCATCGGTTGCAATATTATTTTCAACAGGTAACTCGGTGATAACTTCATCATTTGGTTTTTCATCAATTTTAGTCGATTTATCAGTGCTAGCCTTATCGCTAGTTTTGGTGTTCTTAACTTTTACAGCCATAGTGTTTTTCCTTATTTTAATGGTTATTGTGTTAATTGATTTAATAGGTATTGCGCATCACTGCGAATTGAACGTGGCGCATCAGCGTTACAGATAATGCGAATTAACTGGCTTCTACTCATGAGAATTACCTTGGTTGATAACTAATTCTTTCGGCTTGATCAGATATAAACCCGTACCCATATCGTTGGTAATGGTTAATGACAGTTGATAACCATCAGCCAAATTCTCAACAAACTCAGGATTAAGCTCGGCTTGCTCAATAAAGTGGCGCGTAACATCATCAAGGGCTTTCATGGCGGCAGGTAAATCATCTTGGCGGTTAAAACAGATGATCACGCTTGAGTATTCACGCCAAAAATCTCGCGCATCGCTAATAGTGCCAAACGGCTCCACCAACAAATCAACGGCGCATTGAGCTGTATAATGTGCCAAGGCCAATTGATTAGCAGATGGCAAATAGTTAATCACTTGCATATTATTTCCTTCTAGAAATGAAAAAAGCCCACTCCCTTGAACCTATTAAGGTCTTGGGGAATGGGCTTTATATAGATATTGTTAAATGGTATTAACCAAACATGTTCGACAGTATTTCACTGGTTTGGCGCATAGATTCGGTGTTTACCTTGGCGTATCGTTGAGTTGAAATAATGGATTTATGCGCTAATTGTTCCTGTACTAACCGAAGTGACACATTATTCGATACAAGGTTAGAAGCCACCGAGTGTCGTAGTGAATGCTGACAGATACCATCACTATTGACCTGTGCTCGTTTGAGTAACTTGAAGAACGTCTTCCGCGTTGAACGTAATGGCTGACCTTTAACCTTTCCAGCAAACAGATAAGGGTTATCTGGCTTTAATGGCACGTTAGCAATGTACGACAGTAGCAAATCAGTGATAAACACCGTCCTGGGCTTAAAGTTTTTAGTTACGGGGATATGAATGATGCGCCGTTTAATATCTACATCTTTAACTTTAATATTCGATACCTCACCACAGCGTAAGCCTGTTAAAGCCAAGGTAGCGATGAAAGCGGCAATAGTTTTGTTGGAATACTCACGGCAAGCTTTGAGCAATCGTTTAATTTCAAAGGTAGTTAGAAAATGCGTGCGAGCATTGTTTAAGCGAAATAACTTAACGGGTTTGCAGATATCATTTTCAGTAACGCCAAGACTAATTGCAGACTTGGTCATGCTTTTGAGTATCATTAATACTTGATTAGCTGTTGCCGGAGCATATAAATTGCCGTACTTATTAATGGTATCCATCATTTTCAAATGTAGCTGTTGAACTTCAATGGTACGTAAATCTTGGAACAGTATTGACCCAAATTTCGGCCCAATATGGGTGTCATAACGATAAACATCATCACGCCAGCTCTTTTTACGTTTCTTGATACTCGGTAGGTAGTGTTGTTGAAAGAATTCATCAATGGTTAACCGAGTAGGACAGTTACGGTCAACTTTAGGGTTGATACCACCATTTAATGTCATTCGATATTTATGCGCTAACTTTCTCGCATCGCTAACATTAATATCGCCAAAACGGCCTAAACCAATACTTTGCTTACGCTGATTTAAGGTATATCGAAAAAGGAAGCGCTTATTCCCAGTCTTACCTACTAAACACTTTAAGCCTATGGTTTGGCTATCCGTTGCCTCAAATTCTGTTGATGGTGAATCACGCGGTGGTGTTTTTAAGGCTTTGATTGATTTATCGGTAAATTTAAATTTATTCCCCATGTTTTAATCCTCTAGAAGTTAATCTAAAGCAGTAATATAAGGTTGAAACAAGTTTAGGTTCGTTAATTTGAATATCGTGAAAGTGGTACCCCAATAGTACTATTGTAGCCCCATTTTTTCCTAACAAATCGATAGGTGCAATTCTGCTCCTGTTAAAATAATAGGAATATCACAATGAAAATTTTAGTTACCTCAGTAAAAGGCGGTGTTGGCAAAACAGGTATTGCACTGAACCTTGCCACATACATAGGCGCGCAGTGCGTAACCAACGACCTTGTTGTAAGTGATAACAGTGGCATCATACAGATAGAGCCAAAGACAAAGTCCATGCCGATAAAGTTCTGCGCTAATGTGCCAGTAGTTTTTGATTTCGGTGCCAGTTACAACAGTATCGACCCTAAACTGGCTCGTGCTGTAAAACTAAGTAATGTTATCGCCATCCCAACACTAACGGATGCAAGAAGTCTTCAAGGCACCATAGACACCGTAAACTTGGTTAAAGTGGTAGGCAAGCCAATTGTCATCATCATTAATAACTTCACTAGCGAGAGTAAATTCAACCATGCTAAAGATTATTTAATTGATGCATTAGGCCAATTGCCTATTTTCGCTATTCGCACAACCACATTGTTCGAGCGCGTTGCTAAAGATGGCAGCGAGTGGTTTAGTAAGGTTCATCATATCAAAGGAGAGTATCAGCTTAATAAAACCCGAATAGCACATGAGCTAGTATATGACGCTATCATTGCTCTAGGAGCTAAGAAATGACGATGCAGACATTAAGCGAGCTTGAGCACTCTATAGGCGGCAGACCTAAAATGAAGCTACTCAGGAAGAAAGTGCGGTTAAGCTTTTATCTTGATATTAGAGAAACTGAACGACTAAAAGAACATGCGGAAGTTAATGGTAAGACACTTAGCCAAGTTGTTCGAGAATCGTTAAAGCCATTATTGAAATCATAAAATTAATTTTGAGGTAATCCAATACTGGATTACCTTTATAACAGTCACTTCTACCACAATATAGTCTAAATTTGTTGTTCAAAATCACCCTGTCTAACGACTACTTTGATACGAAAGAAGACGTTAGCCTTGGCTTATCAAGCGACATTTAATCCGACATAAATCAAGCCTACTTTAGCTAATAGATATGTTCTAAATTTCATCAGGAATCTGTAAAGTCAAAAATTCTAATTTGATTAATAAATACCAAAGCGGACATTAGATTAATATAATTTTAGGTATTATAATTTTAGGTATTAAAATTTTATGATTCTATGGCGCTACGGGGCACTTAGTGAGTTAGGTTTAATGATAACAGGGCAAGATCATTTGAAGGGAACTTTTTAGCAAATTATTGATCAGATCGGGAAATAACTATTTAAGGTTCCCCTGATGGAAAATAACTTCATTCATCACTTTTCTCCAATTACTGATCCAAGAGAATCAAATAAACGCCATCAATTAATCGATATTTTGTTTCTAGCCGTAAGCGCTGTGTTATCAGGCGCTGAAGGCTGGGAAGACATTGAAGACTTCGGTCGAGCAAAATTGAATTGGTTAAGGGAGTTCCTACCCTTTAAGTACGGTATTCCTAGCCATGACACTATTGCAAGAGTATTAAGCCGACTTGAGCCTGCTAGCATTCAACAGTGTTTTATTAATTGGGTCAAAGAAGTCGCAGAGCAAGTTGATGCTGATGTTATAGCAATCGATGGTAAGGTCGCCAGACGAAGCTTTACCACGAAAGACAGAAAAAACACGCTGCATATGGTGAGTGCTTGGAGCTGTGAGCATGGGTTGGTATTGGGACAGCAAAAAGTAGATGGAAAATCTAACGAGATCACCGCCATTCCAAAACTACTTGAATTGCTGGACGTGAAAGGCAGCGTATTAACGATGGATGCAATGGGCTGTCAGCATAAAATAACGAAGCTGATCACAACAAAGGAGGCAGATTATGTTATTTCGCTTAAAGGTAACCAAGGCACCTTGAATAAAGAAGTTCAAGCTTGGTTTCAAAAGGCTTGGAGAGAAAAGTATCAAGGTATAACGCATTCATCGCATGAACATACCGACGCAGGTCATGGTCGGATAGAAGTTAGAAAATGTTTACAGCTAGAAATAGACAACGATTGGCTAACAGGCGCAGAAGACTGGTCAAGTATTAACAGTGTAATTTGTGTTGAGTCCACTCGTATAATCGGAGATAAGAAGACCGAAGAAAGTCGTTATTTCATTAGTTCACTTGAAGTTAATGCTGAGCGAGCTAGCGATGTGATCCGTAAACATTGGCAAGTTGAGAATAGCCTTCATTGGACGCTAGATATGACCTTCAAGGAAGATGACTCTCGAATTCGACGAGGAAATGCAGCTGAAGTAATGAATGCGTTTAGAAAATTAGCACTGAATATTGTCAGGAATGACAATATTCGTAATGCGAGTATGAAACGAAAACTTAAAATGGCGGCACTTGATGATAATTACCGAACAGAGTTACTTAAAGGAAAAAGCTAAATGCTCTTACCCTGTTAATGATAATTAATAAGCGTAGTTAGTTTTGCGTTGTGATCCTTTTTAAGTTATCATCTAGCTAAACTTAGCTAAGTCTGGATTGGTGATGCAAACAAATATGCATGAAGCAAAAAGTAAACTATCGCAGCTCGTTGAGGCGGCGGTTCATGGTGAAGAAGTGATTATTGCCAAGTCTGGCAAGCCTGTTGTAAGGTTAGTGCCTTGTCAGCCACGAAAAAAAAGAGAATTTGGTCAATTGAAAGGTAAGGTTAAAATGTATTCCGATTTTGACTCAAAAGAAGTCAATGATGAAATTTCAAAAATGTTTGATATGTAATGAAAAGAGTCCTATTAGATACCCACGCATTAATTTGGTGGATGAATGGTGACCAAGCTTTAGGTGAGTTTGCGCTTGAGTGTATAGAGAATGAAAATAACCAGGTTTATGTTAGTGCTGCCTCGGTCTGGGAGATGTCGATAAAACGGCAACTTGGCAAACTAGAGTGTCCTTTGGATTTAGATTCTGTGATTGAAAATATGGGGTTTAGTAAGTTGCCAATATCTGTTTTTCATGGCGAGCAAGCTGGTCAATTGCCAGTTCATCATAAAGATCCTTTTGACAGAATGCTAATCGCACAAGCACAGGCAGAGGGGCTGCAAATTATTACGAAAGATGAACACTTTCCTTCTTACGGGGTCAGCTTAATCGATGCCACAAAATGAAAAGTCTACTAAACGGCGTACCTTATAGCGTCTCAACGATTTATACTTTTACAGATTGAATCTGTTTAATCACTGGTTTGGATCTGTTTTTCAGGTGTTATACACATAAAAAACTCTTGAATCATGCGTCTTTTTCAATCATAAATTTGATGATATTAAGGCACTACGGGGCACATAGTGAGATGGTTTTTATGGAAAGTTAGTTAAGGTTTTTAGATATCAGCCACAGCACAAAACCCACCAGTAGCTTACCACCAGAAGGCTGATGTCTAAAAGGCTCACAATGTGGAAACCGCGGGGATTTAATGCTGAACTATAAGGATTGCTTAATTGTCTTTTGGGCTTGCTGGGTAAAATTCTTTATTGATGCTATTTTAAGCTGCTTTACTGCGCTATTCATCATGATACTTTCCTCTAGTACCCTTTTATTTTAGTACATTTTCAATCGCTTTGAGTCAATTAACCAGAGCTATCCCTTATCGCCATTACCGATAATTTCACCTTGCTCATATTTAACCGATCGCTAGTGCATAACTACAGGTGGTGCCCGTGGTAAATATAGATGAGGAAATATTTCTGTCACGATCATGGCTGCGCCACAACATGGACAAACAAAGGTAGGTAATGGCTCATGAGCTTTTGCTTCATCAGTTTCCTCTTCGTCGGGTTGTACTACAGGTAGTTTAACGTGCAGTAATTGGCGTGCTTTCTCCAAGTTCTTTTTACGACCCGTATTAGCAATCAAACCATAATGACGAATGCGGTGAAAACCACTCGGTAACACATGCAGTAAAAATCAACGGATAAACTCATCCAGCAATAACGTCATGGTGCGGTGTCTATTTTGCTCCTTTACGCGATAATTATTCCACTTGAAACTCACCGTTTGTTTATCCATAGTAACCAGTCGAGAATTCGCAATAGCGACACGATGGGTATATCGAGATAAATAAGCTAATACGGCTTGCGGTCCGGCAAAGGGACGTTTGGCATAAACGACCCAATCAATACTTCGTTGATTATTGAGCCACACCGTAATATGATGTCGGTCGGAAACAAACGGAAATTGTCGGATCATCCCATCGCTATAAATTAACTTGGCAATACCCAGCCAAACGTCATAGGATAGATTTCATTAAGGAATCTGTGGCACTTGTAGTTATACATACAGTTTAGCCATTTGGGAAAATTAATATAACAATACCCTAGTCTGGCATCGATACGCCTGACTTGTCATTTATGATGGTATCTAAAGTCTAAAATAGTAGTTAATAAGAATGAATAATCACTAATGAATTTGATTGAACTTATTTGCGGAGTTGGCGTGGTACAGGGAGTCGTTCTGGCTGGAGTTTTGCTCTATGCCCGCTCCGGACATCGGCTTGCCAATATGATTATGGCTGCCCTGGTGATGGCAACCGCTGCTATCCTATTGCAGCAACTGCTAAAAGGATTGGGCGTATTTCACGATTACCCTAATTTTTCACTGATACTCGGTCAGTTCCGCTTTACTTGGGGTCCTTTATTCTACCTTTATGCGTTAAGCATTACTGGCTCAAAACTGAATTATCGACACTGTTGGCATTTTTTGCCGGCGATAGCGTTTTTTACGTTAAACAACCTGAAATTTTGGCAACTGGATGCCGACCAGCAACGACTATTGACCACTTACATATGGAATTACTTAGACAGCAGCCCAGAAACTGAAGAGGTAATCTGGGGCTTTATGGGCAGTTTTTGGCGAGTACTCTTCGAGTATTACTTTCACACTATATTTTTCGCAGGACAGTCCGCAGTGTATTGCTTTATGGTGCTCAAGTTGATCAGAGTTCACAACAAGCGAATAAAACAGCATTTTTCTTCTCTCGAACATATGAATTTACGGTGGCTGCGTGTATTGACGATTGCTTTCCTAATTTTTCTTGGTCTGCTATTCCTGCTTAACAGGCTCCCATTGATTTTGAATCTATATGATATGTCATCGCCGCTCGCGAATGCCTATGTATTGCTGCTTGCTATTCTTTTTTACGTTGTCGCGATCAGCGCGCTGCTTCAGCCTAGGCTGATCAGTGGTGTCATGCAGGCTATGAATAGCGAACCTGCGTGGGGAAAAGATCAGGAATATCGCACCGCCTCCGCGGATGTCGAGGACTCGATATCAAGCAATCAGGCAACGGCCGAAATCCGCTCCTCGAAAGAGCAAGATGGAGGGGGCAAAGAAAAGCGAAAGTATCAGGCTTCCCGCATTAGCGCAGAGGACAGTCAGAGCTACAAAATCAAGCTCATGGAAGTCATTCAAGAAGACGAGTTATACCTCGACGCTGAACTAACGCTGCCACAACTGGCAGAAGCTGCAGGCTTAACGTCTCATCAGGCGTCGCAAGTATTGAATGGCCAGATGAAACAAAACTTCTTTAGTTTTGTCAATAACTACCGGATAGATTTGGCAAAGCGTATGTTACTCGATCCAGATCATAGGGCTATGCCCATCGTTGATCTGGCTATTGAGGTTGGTTTTAAATCAAAATCGTCATTCTATGATGCTTTCAAGCGCACCACCGATATGACCCCAACTCAGTTCAAACGGGCGATGAAAGCATCACCTGCAACTGGAGTTAGAGGAATAGCTTGAAGTAGACAACGTTTATTTGCTGCTTCGACGAACACTCACCTCTGGAATTTCCACTGGCAGAACCTCGTGCAAAAAACGATCAAAATAGTGGCGTTTCTCAGAGTTCGGATTGAAGTGGGACTCGAAAAAACTAAAGATGGTTAATACAGTCACCATGTGTTGCCGGAGTGGTTTCATCCCCATCGGCAAGGGTCTATTTTGGCAGGGTAAGGGTACATCCTCGTAAAGCACACCCTGTTCTGGAGTCCCCACCAATTCATGCCAGGGTTCTTCTTCGGTATCGATATTTTTCATGACCGAATCACACGCGATGGCATCAGCATTATTTAGCCAACGCAAGATACCAGAATACGAAGCGAAGCCCAAATGAGTCCCCCTGTTATAGTGACAAGGCTGGATCGCTGCACCCTATCCAACACCGGTAATGCATGCACATCGTAGGGTACCAGCGCGTCGGTATCCGCGGCCAGCATCAAAAAAGGGATGTCAGCATTTTCGTAAAACGTCTTCGAAAACGAACTGCTCGGTCCCGCAATTGAAGCTGCCGCTTTAATTCGCGGATCACGACGCGTCGGGTGATAACTAACTAAGGTTGTTGTCAATCCGCCGAGAGAAATCCCTGTCACACCAATACGATTCTCATCGATATGAGCGGACAAAACATGAGTTCCATCTAGCGACCAAGTAAGTAGCACTATCAATTAAGAAGGTCACATTGCCAGGTTGATTGACAACATCTTTCAGCATAGGGCCGCCAGGTGCACGCTTGTTCGTCAGGGGGAAGTCCGCTTAGCCATTGCTGGCGAGGTATTCGGCTAAATGCTCGCCGCTATTCGACTGGAAGTAAAACCATGGGAATAAACCACCAGGGGATGCTTTCCCTTCGGGACTTCACCTTGATCATTGACCGGATACCAATAAGAAGCTTCCAGAAGGCGTGTACGGCGATCAATCGCGGCCTATGGTGGCGATCGGCCAGAAAACCCATCACGAGCACCATGATGGAGTAGAAAAAAACAAAGATGATGCCCGTCAATAAACCAAATTCACTGTCACTCAGGTTAAGATCTGCAACCACTTGAGGTCCGAAACTGGCGAGTAAGTTTCTATCGACCATATTAATTATGTTCAGCAACATCAAATAACCCAGAATAAGTCCCGGAGAGTTTTTTATACTGGAATTCGTTAAAGGAGAACTCATAATTTTTAACCTCAAGCGTTTTCAATGTTCATACTGGTTAGTGAACTGCCGAGCTACATGGTTTTCTTTTTGAAGTATCAGCGCCCCAACACAATCGCACTGGCCTCAAATTTATACCGTAACATCCGTTCACCCTATTTCGATTCTAAAAGCCGCTGAATCAAACATCAATATCAGCGGTTTCAAGACTTTTAACTACGGCCAGTCAATTAGAAATTGTACCGCGCCTGCAGAGAAACAGAACGCGGACGCTCAGGGAATCCTACGTAGCTATTGGAGTTAGTGAGCGGAACGTCATTTTTCCAAACATAGGTTGTTTCATCAGTGAGGTTCTTACCCACCAATGCTACAGACCAAGTGTCGTCGGTATTAACCAGAGCGATACGCGCGTTAACAATCGTTGTAGCATCGTGCTTGGTATTCGGGTCAAGGTCTAGGGCCGAATAAAACGCATCGCTATAGTTGATATCCACACTCATATCCAATTCCATGTCGTTGTCCAAAGGAACAAAATATTGTGCGTAAAGGTTGGCACTTACTTCCGGTGCAAACACTAAAGTTTCACCTTTCAGATTCTGACCGCCTACTTGGCCCGGTGTAGTGATATTGCTACCGTCTGCAGTTAAACAACCAGGGTTGTTTACTGGATCCATTGTTTGAGGAATGGTACAGGTCGCTCCGTTAAACTCCTCATAATGGGCATCTAAGAAAGCTAATGCGCCTCCTACTATTAAGTTGTCAGACAACATAATACGTCCATCCAACTCAACACCCTGACTGATAGCTTCACCGGCATTACCTACACGGTAAACATCCCCAACAAGTGAACTCGTCTGCAAGTTATCGTATTCCATACGAAACGCTGCAAAATTCAATGTAGCCGCGCCGTCAAGCAAGCTCATCTTTGCGCCAAACTCGTATGCCAGCACTTCCTCTGGTTCATATTCTAAGATTGATGGATCGTTACCTGGCACAGATGGGAGCGGACCGTGCACAGGATGGAATCGACGAATCTCATAGCCAGAACCGCTGTAAGCCTCATCGTAGCCACCGCCCTTGAAACCGGTACTGACACTAGCATAGAGCATAGTATCGTCACTGGCATCCCACTGTATGTTGGTGGAATAAGTTAACTTATCCTCTTCACGACTAAGATCTGTAAAAGTGTGCGAACGAAGATCTTCTATTAACCTAGCTTGCGCATCGATAGGAGAAAAACCAGTGGCCGTTCTCGCCACCACCCCCGTATTTTGTACAATCTTATCCAGCTCCTTGGTCTCCTCGTTGTAGCGCAGTCCTAAGCTAAAACGCCAGCTATCACTAAGCTTCCAAGTACCTTGAGCAAACACGGACATACTTTCAGCTGTCTGGTCGAAAACGCTAGGAATGCTCGTGCCAGGTGGTAAATAAAGCGGAGCTACACTCAATGGCCCTGCTTGCAAGAAATCGAGCTCAAGCAACAAGCGACTAATATCTAGCTCATTACGTTGGTAGTATGCGCCAGCTATCCAGTCAAAATCTTCGCCGCCGGGAGAAACCAAACGCAGTTCTTGACTATACTGCTCGTAATCTTCCCAACGAGTACGATGGAGTGCAGGCGTAGCAATCGAATCTGTATCACCTGTAGACATCTTTTGATAGGCTGAATAGGACGAAATCGATGTAAAAGTAGCAAAATCCAAATCCCAATCAACAGTCAGTGCAAAAACTTCTGTGTCAGTAAAACCACGGTTGTCGCCATCGCCCGCGCCCTTTTCTCTTTCAGAAACAACAGGAATAGGAATGCCGCCTGCAAAATTCGGCAGTCCTTCAATATCCGACTGATAGATAACAAATGGCGAATTATTATTTTCAAAATCGCCATGCTCGTATTTGGCGTTAATCTTTAAGTCATCGCTAGCTTCCCAACGTAAACTTCCGCGAACAAATAAGTTATCTCGTTCTGGGCCTTCGTCACCACTAGTGACGTTTTTCCACGAGCCGTCCATTGAATCATGACGTATCGCTAAACGACCTGACAATTGATCAGAAAGTGGCCCAGACAATACTAGATTAGATTGCAACTGACCGTGATCAGGTGAGTAGTAAAGCTCTGCCATGCCCTCAAAATAATCAGTGGGCTTTGCAGTAGTAATGTTCATTGCTCCTGCAATAGTATTCTTACCAAACAGAATACCTTGCGGCCCTTTCAGGATTTCAACGCGTTCAAGATCCATTGTGTTTGGCACTGCTGCTAGTGGTCCTCGCCCTGCGTAAACACCATCGGTATACATACCTACAGACTGCTCGAATCCTTGGTTGGTACCTGAACCAATTCCTCGAATAAATAGATTTGGCGTGCCGGGGCCCGCACCCGCATTTACAATAACGTTTGGCATATACAGCGTCAACTCTTGAAGCGAGGTGATACCCAGATCATCAATCTTCTCGCCACTCATTGTGGCTACTGAGATAGGCACGTCCTGAACACTCTGGCTGCGTAATTGAGAGGTAACGGTGATCACTTCCAGAGTCGCAATCTTATCTTCAACCTGAGTCGCAACCTTATCCTCATCCTGAGCATTCACTGCCGTTGCCAACGCAAGATTCATAGCGGCAATAGTGCTAGCTATAACCGTTTTTTTAAACATTCCTAGATTACTTTTCATGAATAACTTTCCCCATTATTTATATTTAGTTTTTATATTTTGTTTTTACATTGTTATTAACTGGTTACGTGTTTTAATTTCACTGTACAGCTACTGTTTTCAATGGCGCTCTTTGCTTGTGAATGATCGCCTATCGCCGAGGCCCGCAGTAGCATGATGCCGCGCGTTGTTGGCGATTGAATCACTTTCCCGGAGTATTCAGCCGGATTGGCATCGGGGCCAACTAAAGTCACCTCAACCTGTGTACCAACCCGTGAGTGCTGCTCACGCTGATTAGTGATGCCAGCGAAGTTATCGGTATTCATCTGGTAAAACTGCATGGACCAGTAGCGCTCAGGTACAGGGGCACTAATCACTATTGACCCCTGTTCCAAGTTATACAGGCAAGAGGCGTATAATAGATCTGGACTTGGACGCACTACCCAGCGTGAGTTTTCATCGACACGCGGAGTCACATTCAGCTGGTTATAATCCGCAACCTCTCCGATTTTGCTGTATACACGCTCCATCACCAGGTTCGGTACCAACATGGCCAATGGGTATTGCCCCAGCCAGCCACATAATAAAATAGCAACTATCCAACGTAATAAGATCATGAGCAGCCCTCCAGAGTGACCGTCGGTAGCGACGCCGATTCAGGCTTCTGCAAGTAAGCATCCCCAGGGGTATACAGGCGTAACAAAAAGTCAAAGTCATGTTTATCAGACTTGTCCTCGATAGGAGTACCGGACGGACCAACAGGCAACCAGTTGCCCTCTTGTTGGTTGGTGCCAACGTGAATGACCCAACGGCCGTCCTCACCTCGAATAAGGTTTTCGTTATTGAACGAATAGCGTTTCTCCCCATTGGGGATCAGGTAGTAGTCCCAGCCATAGGCGGTAATGCTCCACCAGTTGGCATCGTAGTCATTGCCCTCAATGCGGTAGCGACAGTTTAAGCGCAGGGGCTCCCCGGCCACCGAACTCAGTCGGTAGTACATCGAGTCCTCACGAGTAGAGGCCAGCAATCCGCCTATGGCAACAACCGTCTTGACAATGACATCAGCGTCAGCTGAGCCAGTACTATCACTGGTATACCAGTCGCCATTTTTCAGGAAACTATTTCCCAGGCCGTGTTTGAGTGTAAGTGACAAAAAAAGGGCCGAGGCGGCCAAGGCAAGCAACACTGCCAGCGGCCAGCGAAATGCGCGTAGTTTTTTGATGATGGTATTTTCCGTGGATATCATGGACGACAGACCTCCACTGAAGAGGCATGGTAATAAGTTGTTTTTATTGAATTCATCGTTTCGTTAGCCCTTATGGTTATTGTTATCTGTTAGCCCAACCTAGCAGTAGTTGTGGCTCTGTGCGTCCGTACAATTTGTTCGGACTTCGAATATTAAAATTTTTAACGTTTTCTTTTACATCGCTCTAATAAACTCTGCTAAAGATGAATGGCAAGCAACCAGAGCACAGACAATGAGCTTTTTTTCCGGCCCACACGGCTTTTTGAATCGGTACCAAAGCTTACGGTCAACTTGTCCATCCTTTTCCCATTGAGCATGATAAGGCGCGGCCTCTGCATCTAAAAATTTGCGGACACTTTCTTGAAACAGTTCATGTTCTTCTTTAAATAGCGTTCTTGGGGTCATTGTTTCAATCACGTTATTTGTGAGGCATACGAATGCCACCATCCATGCGGATAACTTCTGCAATTGAACGGAAGGTACAGCTTTCTGCTCGCAAATTACAGAACACAGTCGGCAATTAGTACTGGGTATAGAGGAGATGCAGCGCGCCGCCGACATTTATCGCAATGTTGAGCACGGTGAATTAACCGTCGGGGTTGGGAGGGGCTTTAGCGAGCTGGTACTCAAGCAGACCTTGCCGGAATTTGTTAGCCGTTTCCCTATATAACCGTAGATATCAACGAGGGCACACCGCTTTAAATCACGGGAAATAGATTTTCTGATCGCGGGAATAAACCAGTATCTTGGTATCGAGGGGCTTGACTGCCATTTGCTAGGGGAAATTCCCTTTGCAGCAATCGTTGCAACCGGCCACCCCTTGCTGGGCCGACCGAACCTCGCCATCAGTCAGCTGGCAGACTACCCATTTATATTTCCAACGCATCTCAGCCCGTTACACCCCTTGGCGCCGAATATTCGAAGGCCAGATAACCCGAACGGAATAATTGAACAAAGAGTTACCTGTAGCAACTACCCTACGTTAAAAGCTATTCTACAAAGCAGCCAAAGTTGGCTGGTTACATCGGAGCGTCTATTTCGGGAAGAGTTAGAACGTGGGGAACTTGCGACCCTGGATGTTCGTCAACCCGTTTTAAGGGCAGAGCTGTGCGTCATGGAGATGGACGGGCGTGCCCGGTCGCCTGCAGCGCAGGCGTTCTTAGATATTTGTAAGGAACAATTTGAGAATTTGGATATTTAAGAAAACCTCAGGGCGGCTTCGTGTCGGAATATTATCATCCCCGGAGGCCTCCACATTCTAAGCCATCACCGGAGCCTCATCGCAGCCGATAGATGGGGCTTAAGGGACTCTAAATTCCAGCCAGAATTTTTATGAAGTTCTTAAGACAATACTACCTTGGTAAAGCTGACGAATTGACGGTGCCCCATATGCGCGTACCACGTAGATCTCTCAATGCAAAGATCGGAATTTAAAGGGGCTATAAAGCATTTATGGGTAAACGATAATGTCAAAAATATTCTATGAAACACCCCCAATATAATGGTCATAAGCGACCGCTATATTGAAAATAGCTTTACTGAAGGCTTAATAAACTAATTTGCAGATGGTAAGCACAAGGACCGAAATAGAGTCACTTGAAAACTATAGAGTAATTATGTTAAACCGTTTGGGGCAAAACGAGTCAGACTGAACGGCTGCTCATGGCAAATAGTGACGGTTAACTCCTATCTCACTTGGGGGGCGATTGCGCCTTAGACTTAATACTCTAAATTCATTAAAACTTAAATCATTCTAATATCCGCTTTGGGGATTTGAGGTCTAACGCCATGTGAAAATTTTAGGCATAATTTCAGTTATGAATAGATGTAAATTTTTAAGTGAAAAAGGAAGCTTTAGGATCTCTGAACTGCCGTTTTTAACTCAAATGCTAACTTCCGCTTTTGGCTATCAGTTGACCTAAAGAATAACCAGTAGCTAACGTCAACAAGGCACTTTGCGGCCATGAAGTTTATAGGCACTAAAGGTACTAAATCTAGACAGTAAAAGTTTCACACCTAGATAGACCATTAACATTCACCAATGCTAGCGAAATAAGCTGTTTCTTTACTGCCCTTGTAACTGTTTAGACCCCGTTAGACGCATTTGTGCAACTAATATGGAACGGGGCAAGTTATAAAGGCGAAAGTCTATCGGTTATGAATAAGGTTTACAGTTTAAATAAATTGAGCTACAGGCTACGGTATTAATAGGTTTATTGAGTTTTCACAAAGGCGTAAAATAGAGATGAAAGAGAGGTTTTTGAGGTCGTGGGTATCGGAATCACAATCCGGGGCTCTACCAACTGAGCTATAGCCACCACTGAGTTTACTTGAAGTGCCTTGTGGTAAGGCGCGGAGAGTATATTGCATTTATGGATAGATTGACAAGAACAATCTTCGATTTATAGCATTTTATAGGGCACTTTTAACGTTAACTTTATTTCAATCTGCTTATTCTGTTAATTGTTGAAGCTATTTCACTAAGATCTTTTCCTGCTGTACTTTGAATTAATATATTATAAGTACTATTCATCTGAATATTGGCGATACAAATGTCTCTAGAAAAAATTTCTGCGCAGTTAAATAACATTAACAAGTTAACTGATGGTAAGGCTAGAAAATTACCACCAATTGAAAAGTGGAACCCTCCGTATTGTGGAGAAATTGATTTACAGGTTAAAAGTAATGGTGATTGGTTTTCAGGCGGTACAGTTTTTAAACGTCTCTCGTTAGTTAAGTTATTTGCTTCTGTTTTATTAAGGGAGGTAGAGGGTGAACGTGATGAATACTTTTTAGTCACTCCGGTTGAGAAAGTTAAAATAACCGTAGAGGATGCGCCTTTTGTCTTAACGCAGTGGACATGGCTAGATGACAATAAATCAAAAATGACAGTCAGCACCAATTTAGATGACGAATTCGTGCTTGATGAAACTCATCCGTTAACGATGAATGCTAACGGTGAGTTATATGTATTAGTACGGAGAAATTTACTGGCAAAAGTGCATCGAAATATTTATTATCAATGGGCCGATTTAGCGAAAGAAGTTGTCACCGAAGAAGGTACAGAGCTCATGTTTTCAAGTGCTAATCATAATTTTAGTTTAGGTATGATAGATTGAGTTTTGTGCCTTGAAATTAACTAGCTAGTGCGCTGACACGTTCTTGAGCATATTGATGCAGAGCAGTAACATCAATAATTATCTTTGCGGATAAATTGGTTTCAGCTTTCATACGTTGCAAATCAAGTTTCATACGCTCTTTTTTGGCGAGTTTTTTTCTTTCTTCAAGAATAGGCATGTGTTTGATCTCATTATAAAGCTGAAAGACGGACGGAAACTCTTCCGACAAACCTTCACTAAGCTTTAAAGAGTCAAGTAAAACACTTAAACGCCAACAACCTTCTGCAATATCACATTGCTCTTCTTTCATTGCATGAGCAATGATCACGACACTCTTAAGAATTTTAGTGTCGTGCTTCACGAGTGCAAATTTTCTTTCTTGTGCAACAAGCTCTATTTTAGCCTTTTGCTGTTTAAGTTGAGTCAGTAACTTCACAGCATAAAATGCAAGTGCAGTAATAATTACTACCGCACCAACAATTACATATATCCAAGGGTTGGAGAACATGATGAAACCTTACTCGAATTCAGACAAGTCGCTATTATCAAACTTGTCCCAAAGCTCTTCACCAGATTTTGGTTTTTCAACACTTTCAGTTGACTCTTCTTCATCTTCATCATCTAAACCGAGCATTTCGCGCAATTGCTGATGACGTTCCATTTTTTCATTAAAGTAATCAACATCTTCATTACTGAGCGATATATCGTCTTCTTGTTGGTCAATAATACTCTGTAAACGGCTATCGTCTTCAATAGCAGCTAGCTCTTGCTCTAAAGAGGTATCAGCTTCAATAACACGGATAGCAGCGATAGGGGAGTTATCAACTTTCACTTTGTTTTTGACTTTTGCTTTAAAGGGTTGCTCAGGTGCTTTTACCGGCCCGCCAAGATCGATTAGTTTTTTGCTACCAATACGTGGATCTTTGTTTTCAGCTGGCTTTTGAGCGTTTGAACCTGAGTCAAAAGCTTCTTTTTGGCGGTTTCCTGCTTGTTTTCCTGATTTATTCTTTGGTTTTCTATCAACAGGCACTAAGGCTTTTTTCTTATCATCTTTTACTTTTACTGCGCCAATTGAGCCAGCGCCTTGTTTTCTAGATTTCTTGTTACGAGACATAAAATAATATCACTAATAAATTCAATGGGTGTATTTTACGTTATATTGCGGGAAACAGCGATAGGGGTTGATGATTAATTTTCAGACATAAAAAAACGATGAACAAGTCATCGTTTTCGTATTAATTTAAGTGGTTATCCTAACCTATTAGCTCTTCCTTTAAAGTCTTAACGTATTATTATTTTTTATGTTGCGTTAAATACTTAATTTATTTTTTATTATTGGTCATCCTGACACTTTTTATGTCTGTCCGTATTGTGGTCAAAGACCTAAATATCAACAATCATCCTGATAGTAATTTAATCATCCGTATTCTTTAAAAGTAACACTCTACAAGAGAATGTTTAAATGCTTTCCGTGCAATTCAATCCATATTGTTATTTGGCTAAAAAATAGCTCGGAAGTAGTATGCCTTAGTTTGTAAAAGTCGCAAGCCATAAATACACATTTAATTACATTTAATTGGTCGTTGCTTTTTAATCTTTGTTTTTTATGGTTATTTATTTTTATTTGCGTTAATAAATAGCAACTTTTATTTAGCGTTATGGCGAATGTCTTACGTAAAAAATCACTTGTATACTACGTCAATCCGATGGTTTTATGTACGAAAATCTTCGTTTAATAGGTGAGTATTATGAGTGAGCTAGGAAAATAATGAATAAAAAGGTATTTTTAATTAATTTACAGCTAAGGAGGTTATAGATCTTTTAGAGGATAATAAACTCAGCAGAAAACGATATATTCTGCTGAGTTCGTTTATGGCATTTAAGAGGGGATCTTAATCCATTTCGTGTAACCAAGCAGCATGTTTTGGTGCAACTTTGGTTTCATCCCATTCAGCAATCATTAAAGGCGCAACCCTTCTAAGTTCGTCCATTTGTTCAACCGTTCCGGTATTTGCGGCTAACTCTAAACGATGACCATTTGGATCGAAGAAATAAATTGATTTAAATACGCCATGGTTTACCGGTCCTAAAACATCAAGGCCTTTTGCCGCTAAATCATCTCTTGCTGCAACAAGTGCATCAAAATCTTCAACTTCTAAAGCAATATGTTGCACCCATTTTGGTGTGTTCTCGTCACGGCCCATATCAGGTGAATTAGGAATTTCAAAAAAAGCGAGTACATTGCCCATGCCAGCATCAAGAAATATATGCATGTAGGGATCTGGTGCTTTAGTTGAAGGTACTTCGTTTTCAGCAATGGCAACAGTAAGTTCCATGTTCAAATGCTTCTTGTACCAATCAACGGTCTGTTTTGCATTTATACAACGATAAGCTACGTGATGAAATCTTTTGATTTGAATCATAATACTTTACCTATTTTTTAATAATAACTATATATAACGCAATACTCACATAAAGTAACTTTTGTTACTAGTTTACTCATTGTTTAGCAAATACCGCTTTTAGGCTTTTCGTGTCAAAAAATTTACACTTAACTGTAAAAATTAACGTTTACAGCGCCATTTTTCGCTAAGTGTACTATCCACTTCAGTAATGCCAATAGCTGCAAGCGGCGAATCAATAAAAATAATTTCACGGGTAATTAATTGATCATCTCGGAAGTAGTGACAAGTTACTTGTGTGTTTTCGGGCAAATGTTCAGCAAGTTGCTGTAATGACTTTTCGCTAACCCGTATATTATTAACGGACACTAAAACATCATTAACGGCTAATCCTGCTTGAGCCGCTGGAGAGCCTTCTATTACTTGAGTAATTTTAACCCCTATCGGTAATGATGTATATTGAGCGCCTATATACGGCGAATATGCATCACTATCTGTGGTATCTAAGCTATTAAGTTGTTTAAATTTTTGTGGAACAAAGGCGATGCCTACTTGGCTAAGTAATGGTGCTAAATCGACGCGTTGAGCATTATTAAGCAAAGTTAAAAATGCGTCGGTGATATCTTCGTTACAGAGTATGTTGGCAATATTGATAAAATCTTCTTCGCTGGTACCCATATTGGTTCTACCAAAATGTATCCACAATTCACGCATTAATGTATCCAAACTGTAGTTACCCGCTGATTTTTCACGAATCGTTAAATCTAACCAAAGCGCGATTAAAGAACCTTTTGTGTAATAGCTGACAATATTATTAACCGCATCAGGACCCTGCTGATAAAATTTGGTCCAAGTATCGAAACTAGAATCTGTGACACTTTGTTTTAGTTCACCTTGACCACGATAAACCCGTGTAGCCGTTTTAGATAATTGTTTTAAATAGTCTTCAAAACTGATTAACCCGGTACGAAATAATGAAAAGTCATCATAATACGAGGTGATCCCTTCATACGCCCACAACTGTCGAGTGTGAACTTCTTCTTGTAAATTATAAGGATGAAATTCTTTTGGCTTTATGCGGCAAACATTCCACGCGTGAAAGTATTCATGGGAACATAAGCTAAGGAATGTTTGATAATTTTCACTGGTTTCATCAGGTTTGTTCGGGTTCGGTAAATCGAAACGACTTGCTTGTAAAATGGTGGAATTTTTATGTTCAAGTCCGCCAAATCCACTACCCAATAAATGTGTGATAAACCAATATTCTTTAAATGGTGCTTCACCAAATAAGTTTATATGGTGTTGGCAAAGCTTGGCAATATCAGCTTTTAGGCGTTCTCTATCGCCAAAATGCTGGCTGGTAAAAACTAAATGGTGAATAACACCTTCAACGGTAAACTCAAACGCATCAAAGTTACCCATGGCGACAGGACAGTCGATAAGTTCTTGATAATCGTGAGCGATATAATCACCAAACTGATATTTTTCAGTGCCTTTAGCTCGAGTTAAACCCGTAGCAACTTTCCAGTGACTTAATTTATTAGGCGAAGCCTTCATTATTGGCTCTGGTAGCAAAATAGATAACTGGCACTTTTCATCAGGTAATTCTTCTACCTGTAAAAAAGTTGAACTGCCATTAAAAAAGCCTCGTTCACTGTCTAAATAAGCGGTGCGCACAGATAAGTCGAAAGCGAATATTTGATAAGTAATAACAGTAAAAGTACTGGTAGCAGTAAACTGCCAAGTTTGCTTGTCGGTTTTATTAAGTGAAATACCCTTAATGGCTTGCTCGTTTTTTTGATCACCATTATGTGCATAAATTTCAACAATATTTTTAGCAAAGTCACGGATCATATAACTACCCGGCAACCAAGCGGGTAGTGATAAATGGTAGGTTTTATCTATTTGAGTGGCAAAGGAAAGCTCAACAGAAAATAAGTGGCTATTTAAATTATCAGGGGAAATTTGGTATTGGATCATGGAAAGAGGCAACTAAGTGAAGCAAAAAATATGCTTCAATGTAGCAGAAATACGCGATAAAAACAGTAAAGCACAAAGTGAATATTGTGCTTTACTGAACAAGTTTACTGCGTTACTTGAGCTATATCATGTTACTTCCTAAAGCTGCTTGGTGAAGTGAGTGACTAAAGCAAAATAACAGTTTTTCCTTGGTTCAAGCAGATACGTTGTTCGGCGTGCATTCTAACAGCATGAGACAAAGCTGTTGCTTCAATGTCGTGACCACTGTGAACCATTTTCTCGATAGTAAAACCATGATTAATCGCTTTGACCTCTTGAACAATAATAGGGCCTTCATCTAAGTCACTTGTGATGTAATGTGCTGTTGCACCGATAATCTTAACACCTCGATGGTGCGCTTGATGATAAGGTTTTGCGCCTTTAAAACTCGGCAAAAATGAATGATGTATATTAATCGCTCGACCTTGCCATTGCTGACAAAAATCATCTGATAAAATTTGCATATACCGGGCAAGTACTAATAAATCTGTTTTATAGTCTGTCAACAATCCAAGAAATTGGTCTTCTTGCTGTTTTTTAGTTGATGCTGAAACAGGTAAATAATGAAAAGGAATTTTATGCCAATCAACGAGAGCTTCACAGTCTTGGTGATTCGAAATCACGGCAACAATATTAACAGGTAACACACCTGCTTTTGCTTTGGTTAACAAAGAAACCAAACAATGATCATCTTTAGATACCGCTATAACAACATTAGGAAAGTTATCACGTTCTCTTAATTGAAAATTCATCGAAAGAGGTTGAGCGAGTTCAGCTATTGCTTGGCGAAATTCATCGATTGAAACCGTTAAGTTTCTGTCATCGAAAGCGATACGTGAAAAAAAGGTGGCAGTATAGGGATCACTGTACTGTGATGTTTCAGTGATAAAAGCGCCATGTTGGAAAAGGCTTTGAGAAATTTTAGCTAAGACTCCTGAAGTATCAGGGCATTGCCAAGTTAATATATAGTGGTGAATGGGTTTCATACTTGACTCCAAAAAATGATGAATATGAAGCCAGTGTGACAGATTTTCAACGAAGTGATTAGTTTATTGCGCTATAAGCTAAGCACTAACTTTTCAATGGACATGAACAGGTTGCGTGATTAATCGTCGTTCTTCATTTGAGACTGAGCATGATGAATTTTGTGTAAATTTTTAACATACAGCGCTTCAACTTTTTCACGAGCCCATGGGGTTTTACGCAAAAACTTTAACGTAGAGTTAATGCTGGGATTTTCGGTGAAACATTTTATTTTTATTTGCTGACCTAACGTAGGATAACCAAAATATTCAACGAGTTCGGTAACAAGTGCTTTTAAGGTGACGCCGTGTAAAGGATTGAAAGGTTGATTGTCCATAGTTATGTGTCATTTATAATCGTGAGAAAACAGTTAATTATTTTAACAGATTAATTTTGAAGTAGCTTTTTAAAATTAAATGTATCGGAAAGTTGATCTATTTTTTAGCAATGATAAAGTTGTGCAATGAAATTGAATTATGAAGTGAGAGAGTTCAAGCGTGTTTAAATTAAACTTTGCCCGTAAAATTATTATTGTTGCTACTGTTTTAGTGTTAGTTGCTTTGTCAGTATCTACGTCTATTAATTATGTTTTTTTGAAAGATAATACTCAGAAAAACCTTAACAAGGCGATTGACGAAATAGGACATTCTGTTGCTGGAAATATTGCTAATTGGCTAACTAACCGACTGCAAATCATTGATGCTGTAGCGTTAAATATAAAAGATATTAATAACCATGACGAAATCTTTAATGCGGTTCAACAAGCCGTAAAAGCTGGCAAGATGAAGAATACTTTTGTCGGATTAGCAAGTACAGGCAGCTTTATTCTTGATGATTTAACTATAGTGTTACCCGATGGTTTTGATATTCGTCAACGTCCTTGGTATTTACTGGCAAAAGAGGGACGAAAGTCTTCTTTTACTGAAACGTATATTGATGCAACGACTGATCAACAAGTATTGACTGCCGTAGCGCCCATTCTAGACGGTGATACTTTTGTTGGTGCTGCAGGTGGTGATATATTTCTCGGTGAAATATCAGAGATCTTGAATGAAATTGACTTCCTTGATTTAGGGTATGCCTATTTAATGACGTCAGACGGGAATATTTTAAGCCACCCTAATGTGAAAAATGTCGGTAAAAATGTTCGTGAGTTATTAGGGGAATCACCCGCGCTTTCGATCAAATTAAATGAAATTAACAATAAGACTATCGTATCCTTTATTCCTATTAAGGGTATTGAATCAGTTGATTGGTATGTTGGTGTTGTGCTTGATAAAGAAAAAGCCTACGCACCTATGGTTAATGCTCGTAATACTGCAATTATTGTTGTGATAGTGAGTTTATTAGTCACGATAATTTTTTTACATTTATTGTTCAGTCATTTAATGAAACCTATTCATACATTGAACGTTGCGATAAAAGGAATTTCGACGGGTGACGGTGATTTAACCCAGCGTTTATCTGTTGAAAGCCAAGATGAGTTTGGTGAATTATCACATAATTTTAATGACTTTATTGAAACGATGCACGATTCAATGCAACAAGTTCAAGAGTCGGCTGCAAATTTAGAACAGCATATTGATCAAGTACGACAAAGCTCGAAAGTCGGCATTGAAATGGCCGGTGAACAGTTAAACCGTGGTAATAGTGTGTCTACTGCGGTAACTGAATTGAATGATTCATCTCAAAAAATATCCACTAACGCAGTAACGGCATCTGATTTAACCTCAGGAATGCAAGCGCAGTCGAATGAAGGTTTAACAGCGCTCAGTGAGAATATTCAATCTATAGAGCACTTGTCTGAAATCATGACAAAGTCGAGTGATGAAATTGAAAAGCTGAGTAGCGAAACTAAAAACATTGTCAGCATTTTAGATGTTATTAAAGGCGTAAGTTCACAAACCAATTTACTTGCCTTAAATGCGGCTATTGAAGCGGCTCGTGCAGGTGAAGCGGGTAGAGGTTTTGCTGTAGTGGCTGATGAAGTTAGGCAATTAGCACAACGTACTCAAGATGCGGCGTTAGAAATTGAAACCATGATTGATAAATTAGAAAGCGGTACCAACGCGGTAGTAACTTCGATGGAAGCCAGTCAAAAAAATAGTGCCAATAGTGTAGAGAAAGCAACGATAGCAGATGAGAAGATGCAACTCATTATCCACACATTACATCAAGTTGATGATGAAAACCATGCAGTTGCGGATGCCACTCAGCAACAGGTTAGTGTCATTAAATCGATAGATGAAGATATATTGCAATTGATGGACTTGAATCAGCGAGGCGTACAGAACTTACAACAAACTCAAGAAGCTTGCGATAGTTTGCAGCAAGAGTTTACCGGGTTGAATGATTTGGTTGGTAAGTTTAAAGTTTAAAGTCAAAAAATAAAGCTAGATATATCAATATCTAGCTTTATTAAGATGAGTAACGCCATTGAAATATACTTTCAAGGGAGTCATTTTTTGAAGTATACTTAGCTAAAATATGCAGTTAAGTCTTCACTATCGCCGATATTTTTACCATCAATAAATACTTGTGGAACTGTGTCTGAGTTGGTAATTGCTCTGAACATAGAGGTATTTACATCTGTACCCACCGTTAAATCTTCAAATTTAAGGCCTTTGCTTGTTAATAATGCTTTGGCTTTTTTACAATATGGACAATCAGGTTTACTAAATATGGTGATTTCTTGAGATTGAACAGCATCAGGATTAATGTAACCTAACATCGTATCGGCATCTGAAACTTCAAAAGGGTCGCCAGGTAAATCAGGTTCGATGAACATTTTTTCGATGACACCATTTTTCACTAACATCGAATAGCGCCAGCTACGCTTACCGAAACCAATTTCTTTTTTATCAACGAGTAATCCCATTGCGTCAGTAAAGTCACCGTTACCATCAGGAATAAAGCTGATATTTTCTGCATCTTGAGCTTTTGCCCATGCATTCATCACAAAGGTATCGTTAACAGATATACAAATTATTTCGTCAACGCCATTGGCTGAAAACTTTGCCGCAAGCTCATTGTATCTAGGTAAATGTGAAGATGAACACGTGGGCGTAAATGCACCGGGTAATGAAAATATAACAACTGTTTTATTGGTAAAAATTTCATCACTATTTCGACTTGCCCATCCTTGTGAAGTTATGATTGGAAAAGTTGTGTTCGGCACTTGCTGTGTTTCTTTATTGGTGAACATAATCGCTCTCTTTAAATGATTTTGAATCGGTTAAGTGGAATGAGTATGGGTCAATAATTTAATTAAATAAAATGATAAAAACAGTTTGTTATGATTGAATAAAGCGATTGATACCTTGAATTAAGTACAATTAAAACGATTTGGCTAATGACCAAGTTTTAATTTCATTGACTAAAGTATCAAGCTGTTGATAAAGGAGTGTGGCTGATATTTGTAGGTCATTACTATTTTTAGCCTTTGCTAGCAGACTGATTTCAATGATCGTTTGGGTTATTTCATCATGAGCAAAATAACGAATACTTCCTTTTAGTTTATGGGCAAGTATTTGTATATACTTATGGTCATTATTTTCAATAGCATTTAACCACTGTTTTTCTTCTTTTTGCCATGAAATTATGAAAAGTTGGCCAACATTTTTACTGAGTTCAATATCATTCTCATTATGTTTTAGTAACATTTTAAGGTTAAATAGCGAGTATTCTTGCTGTGAAGACTTATCTACTTGTTGTTTTTTCAATAACTGACGATAGGCATTATTAAGTTTGTTGGTGATTTCTTCTTGTGGACAAGGTTTGGCCATATAATCATCAAAGCCTGCGGCAGTGCACTTTTCTGCTGCGCCACTCAGTGCATCAGCCGTAACAGCAATTAACCAAAGAGGTCGACTCTGAGATTTTTTTGTCAGTGTTTGAGCAAGTTCAAAACCATCAATATTTGGCATGTGGCAGTCAGAAATAATAATGTCATAGGCTTCTTTTTCATGTAAATCTAAAGCTTCCTTACCGTCGTAAGCTATATCGGCTTTAATATTTAGACGTTCAAGTTGGGCATTGAGTACTTTAACGTTAACTAAGTTGTCTTCAGCGATAAGAATTCGCAGACCCTTAAAGCGATTATCGTCAGTGGCATTAATCAGACGAGTTTGACTACGACGATTATCGGTGGCACTTTCCAAGTTTGATTGTTTCAATTTTAAGATGAAATGGAAGGAACTGCCTTGATTAATCGTTGAATCAAGTTCAATTTTACTGCCCATTGCGGTAATTATTTCTTGGCTAATACTCAAGCCTAAACCCGTTCCTCCATATTTTCGGGTAATGTCATCGTCAGCTTGTATAAAAGGCGTGAATAAAAATGCTTGTTTGTCTGGCGCTATGCCCATGCCCGTATCTTTAACGTCAAAGTAAAGCGTGTCGTAGGTGTTGTTATTGATGATATTACTGTCAATCACTTTAACCGTTAAGTCGATTTGCCCGTTATCGGTAAACTTGATTGCATTACTGAGCAAGTTATTGAGAACTTGTGTTAAACGGGTGGGATCTGTTAAATAACTGTGGGTTATTTTACCGTCTATTTTTAGGTTAATATCTAGCGATTTATAACGTTCAATGTGATTAAAACCACTGATAATATTTTTACACAGCAGATGAAAGTTTACGGGTACAGATTCTAAAGTAAGTTTACCAGCATCCATTTTTGAAAAATCGAGCACATCATTTAATAAAGCCAATAAATTGGTGGCAGAGCCTTGAAGTGTTTCGAGCAAATCATTTTGTTCTTTATTTAACGGGGTAAACGCCAGTGCTTCTGCCATACCTAAAACGCCGTTCATGGGTGTTCTAATTTCATGACTCATACGTGCAAGAAAAGTGATTTTTGCTTGGGCTAATTTTTCAGCTTCAGTTTTTGCTGATTCGGCAATCGCTAAGGCATGTTCAATTTTTTTCTGAGCAAGCTTTGTGACTCTGAGTTGACGATAATAAATCCAAAAAATAATGAGACCAAAAAGCATGATCGCAGCGAAAAAATAACTGACATTTCGATAAGCAATAGCAATTTGCTTATCCGCATTATTTTCGTGAAAGGCTGACTGACTCCATTTTGCATAAAGCCGCTCGTAATCATTAGCTGATATACTTTTAATCGTGCGATTAAGTAGGCTGATAATATCATCATGACCGAGTTTACTGGCGAAAGAAAACTGAGCCTTATTATTAAAATTTATTAACGGTTGGCTTGTTAAGTTGGATAATTGATTTTCTTTTACTAAATAGGATGAAATCAGCGAGTCCCCTATAAATACATCAGATTCCCCCAAAGACACAGAAGAAATAGCAGCAATCATTGAATCAAACGTATTAAAGCTCGAAAAAGGTAGTTTTTCTATTAATAAGTCGGTGACATTAAAGTCATTCACGACGGCAATTTTTTTACTGCCGATGCCACTTAATCCGTCAATTATCGTGTCATTGTGACGGTAGACCATACTATAACTTGCTTTTAAATAGGGAATTGAAAAAGTCATGATTTTTTCTCGTGCTTTATTATGCTCAACGAGTGGGAGAATATTTATTTTTTGTTGCTCTAAATAAGAAAAAACTTGTTCGATACTTTTTACATAAACAGGTTTGTAGACAATGCCGGTACGTTGAGTTGCAACTTTAAATAAGTCAATGGTGAAACCACGCTCAGTGATGTGATTAAAGTTTTTAGTAATAATATAAGGAGGAAAACCACGAGATTGAACGGGAAAGTTGAGAAAATTATTGTCGATAATAAATTCTTTTTCTGAGTCCGATAAGTTAGTAAAATAAGACCCGAAAGTTAATGAGATATTTCCTTTATTTAATGCTAAATATTTATTGTTCCATAATTTTGCCTGCGGTTTACTCACTGATCGAATGCTATCGTTAATTGTGTGCATCAGCGCTCTATTGTTTTTGTTAATGGCAAAACGAAAGAAAATCTCAGGTGCTTCATTTTTCTTTACGTGAAATTTACCACTCATTTTGTATGCGTTTAGTTTTTCTTTAAGCAACCAAGGTTTCGTTGCATATAAGGCATCAAACTTTTCATAATCTCCAAGCAGTTTATCAATGTCTTGATAATAATAACGTTCAATATGCTGACCGAGAAAACCTAAAGCTGTACGATCTTCAGAGTAGATGCCTATTTGAATACCATTACTTTTATTACTTTTTATTCGACGAAAAACACTTTGCTTCCATTTTGCATAAGGGATACTGAATAATAGATTTGGATGATTGTTTTGATGATGAGTGATAGCAACGATATCGATACTATTATTGGCAAGTGATTGATAAGCCTTAATTGTCGGCATGTAACTAAATGATATTTCACGATGATTATCTATCGCCCAAACCTGCCAGTATTCTTTTAAAAAATTAACTAATAATTGAAATTTTTCGCCGGGAGCAGCATTAATTGATGATCGGTCAGGCAAGGCTATTTTTAGTGGCGCTTGTTTTTTATTGGGAACTTGTTCTGAATGAACATTAAAAGTGACAAATAAAACACTACAAAATAAAGTGGTTCTAAACCAAATGAATAGACAGTTTACAATGTTCTGTGAATTACGTGTAATGTCATCATCCATGTTTTATTTATAGAGTCTACGTATGAAAGCAAAAGAGGAATTTTTATAAATACACTCTATGCTATAAGTGGCTAACCAGCAAATATAATTAAGCATAGTGCTGATTCAATATAATGAAAACAAGTGTTTTATCAGAAGTATCAGGCTTTCATTTTCTAAACAATCATCGTAATTGACCAATAAATTTGCTTGTAAGCACAACCGCGTGATAAATTAGCGCATACAAGTTGTATATACAATTAAGGATTGAAAGTGTCTGATACCTATACTTTAATAAAAGGCCGTATTCCGGTACTTATTAGCATGCCACATAACGGTGAAGCGTTACCTGATTACATTGCCAATAAAATGACTGAGCAAGGGAAAAAAGTAGCTGATACAGATTGGCATAAAGACAAACTTTATGCGTTTGCTAAAGCACTTGGCGCTTATATTATTATGCCAAAGTATAGCCGTTATGTAATCGATCTTAACCGGGATCCTGAAGGTATTGATCTATATCCAGGCGCTAACAGCACTGAACTGTGTCCGACGACATCTTTTGATTTAGCACCACTTTACCTAGACGGAGAAAACCCTGACCAAGCTGAAATAAATCATCGTGTCAGCACCTATTGGCAGCCTTATCATCAGGCATTGAAAACCACATTAATTGATATTCAAGCGGAATTTGGTAAAGCAGTTTTACTTGAAGCACATTCGATTTTGTCCAAAGTCCCAAGATTTTTTGAAGGCCAATTACCTGACTTTAATTTTGGTACCGCTGATGGGTCAAGTTGCGATCCTGAATTGTTGGTCGCACTGCAGAAGCTGGATTATTCGCCTTATAGCATGATCACCAACGGACGTTTCAAAGGTGGTTTTATTACCCGTGAATATGGTGAACCCGAGAGAAACATACATGCTGTGCAACTAGAGTTATCACAACGTACTTATATGCAAGAACCCAGTTGTGAATATAATGAAGCGTTAGCAGCTGAGGTCATTCCTAAACTTGAGCAATTAGTTCAAACCTTGATTCAATTCTCACAAAAAAAAGATTAACAAAGGGATTAGCGATGAAATTATTTGCAGAGCGTATTTTACTGAGCAGTGGTTGGCATACTGAGCAAACCTTAACAATAGAAGATGGTGTGATCACCTCGATAGATTCAGGTTATATAAACGATGCCGAAAAAGTGGGTGTTGTTATTCCCGGTATGGTTAATTGTCATTCTCACGCTTTTCAGCGCGCTTTTGCAGGCTTTAGTGAGCAAGGTAGCGAAGGTAAAGATAGTTTTTGGACATGGCGCAGCATCATGTACAAGTTTATTGATCAACTTACCGTAAAAGATGCACAAATAATTGCCACGCAACTTTATATTGAAATGCTCAAAATGGGTTACACCCGTGTCGCAGAGTTTCATTATCTTCATCATGAAATTAATGGTGATAACCATACCGAACTTGCTGAAATGGCAAAAGCTATTTTCAAGGCAAGTCAGCAATCGGGTATTGGATTAACATTGTTGCCAGTGCTTTATCGCTTCAGTGGTTTTGGACCTTTACCAGCAAACGATGGTCAAAAACGGTTTATTAATTCAGTTGAACAATTCAATCAACTGGTTAGTGACTGTTTTACGTTAAGCAGCGAATATGAGAATACCAATGTTGGTATTGCGCCACATTCATTAAGAGCGGTAGATAAACCATCGTTAGAACAAGCGGTAAAGCACGTGCGTAGCTTAGACAACAAAGCTCCTGTGCATATTCATATTGCGGAGCAACAAAAAGAAGTAGACGATTGTTTAGCGCATTATGGTCAACGTCCTGTGGAATGGTTATTAAATAATGCACAATTAGATGAACAGTGGTGTTTGATTCACGCAACACATATCAATGAACAAGAGCGCCAAGGTATCGTTGCCAGTAAAGCAATCGCAGGGATTTGTCCTACGACTGAAGCTAATTTGGGCGATGGCATATTTCCAACGACAGAGTTTTTAGCTGAAAAAGGCACAATAGCGATTGGCTCTGATAGCCATATTTCGGTAAACCCAGTGGAAGAACTACGCTGGTTAGAATATGCGCAAAGATTAATCAAGCAACAACGCGCTATTTTAGCATCAGAAAATGAAGCTTCAGTGGGTCGCAATTTGTGGCAACAAGCGGCGTTAGGCGGTGCACAAAGTACGAACAGTAATACCGGTGAATTAGCGATAGGTAAACAAGCCGACTTACTCGTGCTTGATACAAAGAAAGTCGCTTTATTTGCTCACGATGATCAACATTTACTCGATAGCATGATTTTTGCGAGTCAGCAGAATATGGTTAACGATGTGATGGTCAATGGACACTGGGTGATTAAAGCAGGGGCACACTCATTAGAGAAAAAAGCTGAACAAGCTTTCTCTTTATTATTAGCAAGCCTTTCTGCTTAATACTAAGCTGTTTTTGAGAGACTAAATTTAATTACTCTCTCAAACTCGTTATCCCCTTAGAAAATAGTCACTTAATGAGTGAATGTAATAAGTGTATTTTGTGCTTATAAAAGCGCACTGTACTGTTCAATGGTGAAGCAAACTTTCTTTTGGTTTTCATAATGAAGCTGAGATGTTCGTTTATTACTTTTACAAAAATCAGTAAAAAATATTTTTACTGATTCTCTGTCCTTCGTCATTTTCTTCAAAAACTTCTGCTCATCAGAACTAAAAGCGTTGAACTGACTTTCTAAATCTTGATAAATTTTGTCTGCTTTTAATCTAACTTGCGTATCAGTTGCTTTGGAAAAAATAGCAAGAGCGGTCACTTTCTTTTCTGAAAACCAGTCTTCCAACTCTGGTTGTGGATAAAAATGTAAAAATAATGCAGCAGCAACGATTAAGATCAATAAATTTTTCATAATTTGTCATATAATTGATAAGTCATACTAGAATAATCAATTTATTGCTTTTTCCCTAACAATAATTACTTTATAGCCTGTTATTAAATGAACAAGGTTATGATCTGCATCTTTTCGAATACCAAGGATTTGTCGTGAAAACAGAAGACAATAAGAAAAAATCATCGATACATATTCCCGTACAAAACATTCAAATACATCAACCAAATCAGGTAGAAACCTACCAACCTCGTGACCAAATTTATGTACGAAAAGTGAAAGGTGTTTTCCAAAAACTAAGACAGCGGATGAACTTCGTTTTTTTAGCGCTGTTTACCTTACTTCCCTGGTTACAATATAACGGTCATCAAGCCATATTATTTGATATTACAGAGCAGCGTTTTACCTTATGGGGCTTAACCTTATGGCCACAAGATTTAACGCTACTTGCTTGGCTTTGTATTCTGAGTGCCTTTTTGTTGTTTTTTGTGACGACTTTTTTAGGACGCGTTTGGTGTGGGTATTTATGTCCGCAAACGGTTTGGACATTTATTTTCATTTGGTTTGAAGAAAAGATTGAAGGAACTGCTAATCAGCGAAAAAAACTCGATAGCCGCGCTCTTGATTTTGACAAGTTTTGGCGTAAAGCCTTCAAACATCTATGTTGGATATTCTTTTCTCTTCTTACAGCACTAACCTTTGCCGGTTATTTTGCGCCAGTAGATGAAGTTTTTATTGATTTTTTTACCTTTCAAGCCACGTTCGCATTAGCAGCAACGGTTTGTTTTTTTACCTTTTGTACCTATGGAAATGCTGGCTGGATGCGTGAAATCATGTGTTTGCATATGTGTCCTTATGCACGTTTTCAATCAGCCATGTTTGATAAAGATACGTTAACTGTTTCATATGATTATAACCGTGGTGAAAACCGTGGTGGGAGATCTCGTAAACAAGACCATAAAGAAATGGGATTAGGCGACTGTATTGACTGCAGTCTTTGTGTTCAGGTATGTCCAACGGGCATCGATATTCGAAATGGATTGCAATATGAATGCATAAACTGTGGAGCTTGTATTGACGCTTGTGACGACGTTATGGATAAAATGAAATACCCTAAAGGGTTGATCCGTTATACAACCGAGCACGAATTAAAAGGTAAAAAAGTCCATTTCATTCGATCAAAACTTGTGGGATATGCGATTGTTCTAATCGTGATGTGTAGTTTGTTAGTGTTAGAGATTGTCAATCGAATACCTGTTTCAATGGATATTATTCGTGATAGAACTGAATTAGCTAAAGAAAAGTTTAACGGTGATATAGAAAATGTTTACACCTTAAAAATCTTAAACAAATCGCAAACCGATAACATTTATCGACTTTCGGTAAAAGGTATTGAAAATACTAAATGGCATGGCGAACAAGAAGTCATGGTTAAAGCTGCCGCAGTTTATACTTTACCTATGAGTATTTCTGTCGATCCATATGAATTAAAAGGCTATATGACCGATATTTCATTTGTTATTGAACTGGTTTCAGAGGAAGATGATGTTTCTCTTGAACATGAAAGTAGGTTTTTTAATAAACGCTAATGTCTGTATTTGATTTTACTACACTGTCACCCGACTTAATTTTAGATGGCCTGGAAAGTACGGGCCTCTTTGTTGATAGTGGATTACTCGCCCTAAATAGTTATGAAAACCGTGTTTATCAATTTAATGATGATAAGCATAAATACGTTACTAAATTTTATCGACCACAACGTTGGACCGAAGCTGAACTGAGAGAAGAACATGAATTCTCGTTTGAATTAGAAGACCATGAGTTACCACTCGTTGCCCCGTTAAAAATTAACGGAGAGTCTCTTTTTTCTCATGAAGGTTTTCATTTCGCGATATATCCTTGTCGTGGCGGTCGTATTTTTGAAGTTGATAATTTGGACCAGCTCGAATGGATGGGGCGCTTTTTAGGCCGAATTCACGCGGTAGCAGCGACTAAACCTTTCAAGCATCGTCCCACCGTTAATAAACAAGAAATGCTTTTTCAGGCCACGGATATCATTAAAGATTCTGACTTTGTCCCTAATTATCTTACCAAAGCATTTTTTACTATTTTAGAACAAGTTGTCGACATAGCCGCAGAGCAATACCAACCGAGTAACGAAATACGTTTGCATGGCGATTGTCATGCAGGTAATATTTTATGGACGGATGCAGGACCACACTTCGTCGATTTAGATGATTGTCGTATGGGGCCTGCTATTCAAGATTTATGGATGATGCTTTCGGGAGACCGTCAACAGAGGCTTTTACAACTTGATACGATTTTGTCAGGGTACGAAGAATTTTATTCATTTGAACCCAAGCAACTTATTTTGATAGAATCATTACGTACCATGCGTGTTGTCAATTATATGGCTTGGTTATGTAAACGATGGAAAGATCCAGCGTTTCCGCATAACTTCCCATGGTTTAATACTGATAAGTATTGGGAACAGCAAATTTTAATGTTGAAAGAGCAAGTGTCCGCACTTCAACAGCCACCGTTAAGTTTATTACCTGCATAATTATTAATAATAAAAAGTGCATTGTTTATCTTTTGAGGAAAAGCGTTAAATGAAAAAATTAGTGAGTTTATTTATAATGTTACTTTTGCCCTTAATGGCATCAGCAACAAATTATCAAGAAGGTAAGCATTATACCGTAGTCAGTGAACAAGCAACGAAAAATCCTGAAGTTCGTGAGTTCTTTTCATTTTATTGTCCACACTGTTTTCGTTTTGAACCTTTTATGGCCGGTGTAAAAAAACAATTACCAGCAGGCGTAAAGTTTGAATATAACCATGTGGATTTTTTACGAGGTGCTTCACCGACTATGCAGCAAACGTTAAGCAAAGCGGTTGTTGTTGCAGAAAAAATGGGCATGGAAAGTAAATTGATGGGCGCGATTTTTAATTATATTCATGTTAAGCGCTCGGTCTTTACTTCAGAAAAAGATGTTCGTAAGATTTTTGTTTTAAATGGTGTTGATGGCGAAAAGTTTGACAAGCTAATGAAAAGCTTTGGTGTGAACAGTAAAGCTAAGCAAATGAAGAAAAAACAAAACTATTACTCTAAAAATCGTGGATTAACGGCTGTACCCGCTGTTATTGTTAATGGCCGTTACAGAATTGAAAATCTGGCGATAGACAAAAATAACTTTGAAGAAGATTATAATAATTTAGTGAAGCATTTGTTAGCACTTAAATAACCCTAAGTGTTACAGAGATAGAAAAAGGAGCTAAGCAGCTCCTTTTTTATTGGTTGTTCTTTCTTTTATATACAATATATAGCCAAATGCCAAAGCGACGAGTAATAGCAATAAACTGAGGAAGATTTGTTGCTGGTCGTCTACTTTCACACCTGCACCTAACAACGAAAATATCAACATCTGCGGAATAAACCCGACACAAGTGCCTGCCACATAAGACGTTCTTTTTACGTCAGCGATGCCCGCAAGAATATTGGTTAAAAAGTTAGAACCAGCAGGCAGTAAACGAATAATTAATGCTTTGCTAAACGTGTGTGTTGAAAAAAAAGCAGATACGCTATTGAGTTTTTCAGGGTAAGTATCAAGCACCTTCTGCCTGAGAAAAGTTTTTGCGATAAATAAAGTGAGCATACAGCCTATTGTCGCCGCTGAAGTCGCTATCAATGTGCCGTGAATAATGCCGAATATATATCCACAAGAGAAGGCAGCTACTTGCCTAGGTAAACCTATACTCGTCAGAAGTGCTAATAGGGCTAATACCGTTAAGTAGCCAAAATATCCTTGAGGTATATACTCATCAAGGAAAGGTTGGAGATTTTCATTTTTAAGTACATCTAAAGATAAAAACATGCCGAAAAATAAAGCTACACCGATAAAAGAGGTCAGTATTAAAAGTACTTTCGTTTGTTGGTTTTGCATAGATTCGGTATTATTTATTACTCATCATGTCCGATAATATTTTAGCTTTAGCTAGGCTAAATTCTTCATCAGTCAAAAAGCCTTGTTGTTTCAAGTTAACGAGCTTGTCTAAAGCATTAATAAGTTCAGAGTCATGAACGGCTATATCGCGTAATTCTTCTTGTGTTTGTTTCGTCTTTGTTGGTTCTTGAGCGATCACCGGATTTGTAATTGGCTTTTTAGGTGTTTTTATTATGCTTTTATTAACTACTGCTTTTTTGATTTTTCGACTGCCGGTTTCTTCCGGGTTCAGTTGACTGGCAATAAACCAACTCCAATCAATAACTGCTTCTAAAGTATCAGTGTATTTTACTTTAGTTAGGCGCTGATTTCCCTTTCTTAGATATAAGCTTACGACATGGGTTTTCGTACTTTTATCTGTTATATAAAGGGTTACTTGCCGAATATCGTTACCAATAAGCTTATGTCGATGTGCTTGACTAAAGCTCAGGCGTAACTGGCTTTCTCGTTGCTCATTGAAGCTATTGTCAGTATCTTTATTAATTGTGCTAATATTTTTATCGTTAAGGACGATTTCACTGTTAATAATGTCTGAAACGAGAAGATGGCTGTCTATTTTAGACTGATGGCGTTTGTAAAATGACAAGGTTGTTTTTGTGTCATCTAGTTCAAAACGAGCAAACTGATTTCTTAGTTTGACTATTACAGAATTTTTTTGTGGTCGCAACCGGTAAAATACCACGGATAAAACAAGTATAAATAGCGTTAACAATAACTTACCGTAAGCGCTGTTGTTTTCTTCGCTGGGTTGTTCTGCCTGTGTATCTTCAGTTTGAACGTTATTATTGCCATCTGTTTTCAATTGAACTGTGGTAATTGATAATAATTGCTTTTTGGTTGAATCTAACAGTAATGGTTCACCGGCATGATCAAAGTGTAGTGAAACGTTACTTTGAGGAGCAAGTTCTTCACTGTTTAATAACTCAATTGTTTGTGTTGCTATCTCATTATTCATTTCACTATGCTGTGTTGTCGTATCAAACTTAGCGAGTTGCCAATTTTTTCTGTTTTTTGATAGGTATAGAATACTTCCCACTAAGGTTTTAAGCTTTCTACCATAATATGTGAAGATTTTTGCATGGGATTCATTATTCAATTTGAGAGGGAAAACTAGCTTGTTCTGATAAGCTTCTCGCCAATCAGTGCCTTTTTTAGCAACAGCCACTTTATGAGCGCCGTCATACGTATGCTGAACAAGTAGTGCATCATGATGTTGTTTCGACCAAGAAAAAGACTTGATGTTTTTTGCACCTAAAATGAAAATTTCCTTATTGATGTCATAGGCTTTAACAAAGGGGTTATTACTGGGCACCCTGTAATTTCGTAAGCCAAACTTCTCAGGGTTTATACGTAAAACAACACCAGAATATAAAGCATCTTCGCTGGTGGTTGAGTCTTCTTCACTATTACCTGAAAGTGCAATATGCATTAATCCATAATCATCGTGCCAAACTTTATTGTAAGGATTAAATGCAATCTTTTGTATCTGATGTGTGGCAGTCGGCACGGCAATTCTTAATACTTCCCTACGTTGTTGCACATCGATTATTTTAGGTGCTGAACTATGGTATTTCCACTGAGTAATTACCGCATCAAACGGTAGTGTTATTGGATTTTCTAATCGGGTTAACCGTGCAACATTATTATTTGTTTTGATAGGTTCGATATGCGCGGTGAAAAATGTTTGGTAGCCCGTTTTATTTGCTAATGAAAAACTAGGGTGCAAAGTTAAAGCGGTTAATTTAACGTGCGGAGTGTTTTTTGTGTCACTTAAAGGCAAATGAGCTAAAGAAAGTAGCTTGGTACCGCTTAGTAAAGATAATTGACCCGTTTCGTCTGCAAGTAGGTATTGATTATTTTTATCGCTTTTAATCGGCAAGGGAATTACAGCGATGTTATTTGCAGAACTAAGCGTGGGTAATTGAGCGAAAACATCCAGACGATATTTTTCAGCCGCAGTAGTTAAAGAAATTAATAAGCAGGAAATAATAAGCATCATTAAAAATGTAGGCTTAAATCTCTTTCTTATAAAATGAAATATTTCCATATGTCGCCAATAATCCAATATTGAGTAAATTATAGTAAACCAGTGTTAATGTTTTAATAAAATCACTTGGTGTGCATCAATAAATTGTGATTTATTACTATTGTTAAGGTAGCTTAGTTTTCCATCAACAATCAGCTGGTCACCTTTTTGCGCTTTATCTTTAACATAATGTGCTTGTTTACCCCAAATATGGACAGAGCGCTCAATGGAAATACTCTGAGTTTTCTGCGTAATTGGCGAATAAACTAAATGATTTATTGTTAAGTTTAGCGCAACTAATTCTTTATTGTGCTCAGTGAGTACTAAATTAATATCATCAGTGATTTCACCACTGATATGCACTTGATTGATTGATTGAGCATAACCTTTGGTAAAGGTTTGCGCGTAAGTCGCGTGTAGTATTTCACGGTTAGCTTTTTTACTATTAAGTAAATAACCCTGTACTAAGATGACATCGCCTTTTTGAGAATGAATTAGTGAACGGTCAACTATATCACCAATGACTTTAACGGTATGATAACTCGTCCATTCTTTAAATTGCTTACTGGCTTTATCAAACCATTTGCTATGCGTTGCTAATATTAATTCAGCTACCGCAACCACAGGGTTTGCTTGATAACGAATGTTAGGCTTAGCGACTAAATTCCCTAATAAGGTTACTGAGCATAAATGGTTTTGGCTTATATGATTTGTCATGACAATTTAATAAAAAGAACTATAAAGCTAATTTACTGAAAATCATCAAATTAAGCAAATACAAGGCAATAAATAACGACAATTTTCTGTACTTTCGTAAGGAAATTGTTAGTATGCCGACCAAATCAAGGGGTGCAATATATATCAGCTATTTAAAGGCTATTATATTGCTGAGAATTTTTACCCTTAATACCTGAAACGGATAATGCCGGCGTAGGAATGGTTAATATTTTAAATGCTATGGTAAACACTTAATGTAAGTGCTTACTGACTTTGCATTCATCAATATTACTCTCTTTTGCTTGCATGCCATAAAAAGAGCGTTGTATGAACTTTATAAAATCTCCTCTAGCTATTGCCTTAGCACTTTCCTTAAATTCAACTGTTGTTTTTGCAATAAGTGACAACGAAGTACTCGAAACCATCACAGTGCAGGGTGATTATCGAGAAGTTAATGTCCAAAATACGCCTTCATCATTAACCGTATTGACCCAAGCTGATATCGCACTTCGTAACGCCCAAAATTTAGAAGAAATTGTTGGAGCGGTTGCTAATGTAAATTTTTCAGGTGGTTCGCAACGCGCACGTTACTACCAAATTCGTGGCATAGGCGAACGCAGTCAATTTCAAGAACCTATTAATGCCTCTGTAGGATTAGTGGTGGACGACATAGATTTTTCAGGTATTGGCAGTATCGCTTCGACTTTTGATATTGCGCAAATAGAATTATTCCGAGGTCCGCAAGGTACACGTTTTGGTGCTACGGCGCTTGCTGGCTTGATTTACATGACGAGCAATGCGCCAAGCGATGAGTTTGAATCGTCGGTGCGTTTTAGCGCGGGTAACTATAATAGTGTGGGCGCTGGACTTGTAATTTCGGGTCCTGCCAGTGAAAAAGTAAACTACCGTTTTTCTGCTGAACAATATAAAAGTGATGGTTTCATTGAAAATACCTACCTAGGAAAAGACGATACCAATAATCGTGATGAAACCTCTTTACGCGGTAAGTTAGCGATTGAAGCAAGTGATAACTTAACCATTGATGTAGCCTTATTATATTTTGATTTCGATAATGGCTACGATGCGTTTTCACTTGATAACAATAGTAAAACCTTTTCAGACCAACCTGGCTTTGATCAACAAGAAACTACAGCGATGAGTGCAAAATTCACTTATTCAGGGCTTAACGGTTTTGATGTGGTGTCTACTTTCAGTCATGCTAATTCTGATTTAGCTTATGGTTATGATGAAGATTGGGCTTACGGTGAATATGAATGGCGCGCAGATGATTGGGATAACGGTGTTTATAATCCTGATCCATGTATTACCCCAACAGGTTGTTTAGCAGACGTTGATGGTTACTCTTCAACCGATCATTATTTACGTGACAAACAGAACAGTACAGCAGAAATACGTTTTGTTTCACAGCTTGATGCTAATATTTTCGCTGGTACAACGTCTTGGGTTGCAGGTATTTATGTTAAGCAAGAAGACGAAGATTTACAGCGCCAATACACTTATTTAGCCAGTGATTTTACTTCAAACTATGAAGCAGATACTGTCGCTGTATTTGCACAATTTGATACGAAAATTAATGAAAAGTTAATGCTAACAACCGGTTTGAGATTTGAACGCCGTAGTAGTGGTTATAAAAATTCAGATGCGGTGGTTAATTTAGTAGACGATAATATGGTTGGAGGTAAGGCGGTATTATCTTACCAAATAGATGAAAACGCGATGGTTTATGCATCAGTTAATCGTGGCTATAAAGCAGGTAGTGTTAACTCTAGCGGTACGTTATCTGAAGAGCTACGTAGTTTTGCACCTGAATACTTATGGAATTATGAATTAGGCTATAAAGTCAGCTTGTTTGATGACAGAGCTTATGTCCGTGCTGCTGTTTTTTATATGGACAGAGATGACATTCAAATCAGCAGTTACCATCTTGAAGAACGCCAAGACGGTAGTTCTGCTTTTATAAGCTACTGGGACAACGCAGCACAAGGCTATAATCAAGGTATTGAACTTGAAGCAGCTTGGAGCCTAAGTGATGATCTTGAAATATATGGTAGTTTAGGTTTTCTCGATACAGAATTTAGTGGATATCTAGATGAGGATGGCAATGTAGAACCAGATCGTGATCAGGCACATGCACCCAACTATCAGTTTAACTTCGGGCTGAACTACTTTATCAGTGAACAGTGGCAGGTTAATTTAGCCGTTGATGGTAAAGATGCGTTTTACTTTTCTGATAGCCACGATGAAAAATCTGATTCATTGGCATTATTACACGGTTCAATCAGCTATTCAGCGCAAGATTGGCAAGTAAAATTATGGGCACGTAATATACTTGATGAAGAATACCAAATCCGTGGTTTTTACTTCGGTAATGATCCGCGTGATGGATATACAGATAAGCCTTATTATCATCACGGAGAACCTGCGGTATTTGGTGTAACGGTTGATTATAATTTTTAAGCTAATTTTTAAGTTAATTTTTAAGTTGATTTTTAGATTATGCATACTATCTTCGTCATGCTTAAATGAATTAAGCATGACGAAATTATCTGTAAACCTGTAGGTGACCTTATGAACGTATCAATAGAAATTAGCCTATATCCACTGGCAGAAGAAAAGTTTAAAACAGAAATTTGGTCATTCATCAAGCGGCTACGCAATGTAGCAGGTTTGAAGGTTGTGACTAATGGCATGAGTACACAAGTTTTTGGTGATTACGATCTGGCTACTCGCCATGTAATGGCAGAAATTAAACATGTGCACGAAACATTAAATGCTGCTGTTTTTGTATGTAAGTTTATTGGTGGTGATCGCTCTGAAGTAGAAGCTGAAACTTAATGACTGAGCTTTTACAAAAAAACTTCAATTATTTTGCTGGTTTACCTTTGTGGGAACTCTTAGCGGTTGTTTCTGCTTTATGCTATGTGGTATTAGCCGCAAAAGAAAATATTTGGTGTTGGCCTGCCGCGTTAGTCAGTACCCTTATTTATAGCGTTATTTTTTATGATGTCTATTTATGGATGGATGCTTTACTGCAGGTTTATTATTTAGTCATGGCTATTTTTGGTTGGTATTGCTGGCGTAAAATTTCGTCAACTGTAACGAATACCTTTGATAGTAATGTACATACCTCAACGCTTGAAATTCAAAGTTGGCCTTTAATTATTCATACTAAAATTATTATCCTACTGACAGCCTGTTCATTGGTTATTGGTTGGTTAATGGACAATTACACACCAACAGATTTTCCTTATCTAGATTCTGCTACTACAGTTTTTGCAGTATTCGCCACGTATCTAGTCACTAAAAAAGTATTAGAGAACTGGCTGTACTGGATAGTGATCGACTTTGTTTCTATTTATCTTTATATAGAGAAAGGCTTACAGCCCACCGTGGTATTATTTAGTTTATATGTGATCATTGCCATTGCTGGTTATGTTATTTGGTATGGGAAATACCAAAAGAATAACCACCAATCAAATAGCAATATAACCTCTGCAGCTGAGTAGTTAAGTGTCGGCTTTAGTGAATGGAAAAAGTAACAATATTGTTGAAAAAGTTAAAGCCTTACCTTGTTTTGTTAATAATCCCTGTGAAGTAGAACCGTTAACCGGTGGCGAAAGTCATGCTTGTTTTAAAGTAACGGTCAGCAAAAAAGTTTCAGAAAAGAGTTACTTTGTTAAATCACTCGCTGGTCATCAAGAAACGGCAAAGGCAGAAGTCTCAGTTAACTTACTTGCCGCTGAAGCGGGGTTGGCTCCAGAAATAATTTATCATTCATCGCTCTGGTTGGTTTGTGAGTTTATTCATGGAAAATCACTCGCGAAGTTTACTGCTGAAAAGACGCCTGTACCCGCTAACGACAAAATAATGATAGCGATGAACTTGATGGTGAAAATTCACCAACTTCAACATCCCCATAATTGCCCAGTATTAGTTATTCAAGAACTACTTTTAAGTCTAGCAGCAGATATTAAAACCAATCATCTTCAGCAAGTTTTTTTGAATGAAACCATCAAAAAAATAACGCCACACCAATCAACACTTAATCATTTAGTGCTTTGTCATGGAGATGTTAATTATGAAAATATTCGTTTAAGTGATTCGTTCAACAAAGATTGTTTGTTGGAAAAAAATTGGTTGGTTGATTATGAATGTAGTTGCTTAGCTGAAGCCGAATACGATATTGCGATGTTTATTGCTATTAACGCATTAGGTACTGAGGAAATTGATGTTGTTATTCAGCATTATCAGCAATACGCTAACCTTGATATTAATAAAGAAAAAGTACGTGCATATTTGACGTGTTGTTATCTCATTAATGGCTTGTGGTATTTCAAATTGGCTATTGATAATGAAAAAAATCAAACAATAAGGCAAAAATCTCGCCAACAGTTTGTTTTTTTTGACCAATTAGTGTTTTTTACAGACAAAGCCGTTGATTTGTTTTAACTGATTTTTCTAAGTAATTCTTCAGGAATTTATACTCATATTTATATTCGGCGGCATTCGTTTTTTTATATTATTTCAGTGTGTTAGTAATAAAGATGCGGCCTAGCACTCAGTAAGCACAAACAAATAATATGGCAGTTCACTACGATGATTTTCGTCTAATTTTAAATGGATCTGAAATATAAATTCCCTATCGACATATCATTCTGTTGTTAACTGTTATTTTATGTTGATAAGGACTAAAGGTGGTGCTAAGATTTATTTCAAAGATCATTCTGTTGTTTATCCTATATAACAAGGAATGTTAGATTTCATCACTTTATATCAGGGATTAATATGCATAAGATCATAGGTTCAACAATTGCGGCAGCGATCGCGCTTACTTTAACAGCATGTATAGACGACAAAGACTATGTTGCTGATGTACCAGCGCCAACCATACCTTCTGAATTAGCAGTTTCAGGTTCAGGTATCAAAGGAACACTCGCTAATGCTTTAGTTGAGGTTTTTGATAGTTCTAATTTGAATGCTGTTTTAGCTACGACTCAAACAGATGCAAACGGCGACTACACCATTACGTTAACAGATGCTACTCGTGCTGCGATTACAGGTACCTTTGTTGTACGTTTAAGTGCAGATGAAGATACTACAATGATTTGTGATGCTACAGCTTGTGGTGACGTTGCACGTGGCGGTATTGTTCCTGCATCAGAACTTGTTGGTTTAGAACTTTCAACGATTAGTTATGCCGACGGAAGTGGTACAATTTCTGCAGAAATTAATGCGCTAACGACTCTTGCAACAGATACTTTATTAGCCGTTGCTGCGTCAAATGCTGATTTAGATCTTTCTGACCTTGCAACGCTTACTGAGCTTCAAGAAGATGCTTCTCGTGTTATTGGAGCGACTTTAGGTATTGATTTATCTGAAACTAATATCTTTGATGTAACTATTGTCGATGCTTCTGTCTCTGCAGATGTATCAACAACCGACTCAATTGCTGCAACGTTAACCCTTATTAATGCCGCACTTTCAGGCTTAGATACTGACGCAGGTGAAACATTTGCTGATGCATTTGAAGAGTATGTTGAAGCAGTTTCGGTTGTTACTACAGCAATTGTTGCAGACCCTTCAGCTGAATTATCTGCTGAAACACTAGCTGCAATGGACGCAATCAATATTGTTCAAGCTGAAATTTCTCAAGAAGTTACTGATTTAGCAACAGATATTGGCATGGATACCGGTACTCCAGTAGTTGTTGAAGAAGTACCTACTGAAATTGACCCAGGAGATATTGCCGCAGAAGCTGACGAAGATGACGATATTACTGGCGGAACTGGTGGTACTGGCGGAACTGGTGGTACAGGCGGAACTGGTGGTGGCGGTACTGGTGGTTAATTAACCATCTAACCTAACCGTTATTGTAAATAATACCAAGCCGATAGCTAAATGTTATCGGTTTTTTTATGACCAAATAAAAGATTTAAAAGTAATAAGTTTTAGCTATATATGCTTAATAATGAATAAGATCAATTTTAATGAGAATACAGACTATTTAAGCGTGTGAATACAGTAGATAAGTGCCTAAATTGTAAATATATTACTTGTAGAATATACACTGCAACGCCATAATAACTGCTATAAAGTAACACTAAAATATACTGCAAGAGGGATTGTGTGAGTTTAAAGAATATATTGATGGGTTTATTGTTATTAACTGTAGCGGGTTGTAATAGTGCACCAAGAGAAGTCGATGCCTCTATTGCTTTAGTTCCCGAAAATAAATCCCCGCTTGTGGGTGAAGACGTCCCTACCGCTATTGAAAAACATCTAAATCAAGCCGTTTCGCAAATCATAAATTATAATGACTATACCATTGAAATATTACCTGTTTATATTTCAGCCTTAGGGTTTAATTGCGCAAGGTTAATCTTTGAAAAAAAACAAACTGACAAAATATTGAAAACAGCTTGCCGTAATAAAAATATCGACTCCTGGGTGTTTATTAAGTCGATGAATACCACCGAAAATCAGGTGGTACTATGAAACTAAGTACCCTTGTCATACTGCTATTTTTAATTTTTAGTAGAACAGTATATTCAAATGGTTTTCAACAAAGCCAAATGGCCGCTATGCCAGGCGCAGTCCCTGCAAACATGAAAAATCAAGCCGCTATCCTAAATAGTCAAACTCAAGATGCTTCTCAGCCTTCACTTGGGCAATATAGTAGCAAAAATCGAAACAACCTTTTATTACCCGGCGAAGTTGATGTAAGAAAGTTATTACCATCTTCTGGAGAAGATCATCCACCACCGTATGGCGCAAACTTATTTGCGGGTGGATACGAAACAGAACGTGTTGACGGTCTTAACGATAATTATATTATTGCTGCAGGCGATAAAATAAACGTGTGGATGTGGGGAGCCGTAAACTATTCAAGTGTAGTTACCGTAGACAATCAGGGCAATATATTTATTCCAGAAATTGGTCCTATACATGTTAAAGATTTACAGGCGAGTGCAGTAAATGCATATGTAACTTCTAAGATAAAGACAATATATATTAACAACGTCAATGTTTACGTAAATTTATTAACATCTACTCCGGTAAGTGTGTTTTTGTCTGGCCCTATAATCAGACCTGGTCAATATGCAGGTATGGCTTCAGACAGTATTTTATATTATTTGAATCGAGCCGGTGGTATTGATTCCGAAAGAGGAAGCTACCGAGAAATTCTGGTGATTAGAAATAATAAAATCATCGAAAATATAGATCTCTATAATTTCATTCAAAATGGAACTATGCCGAAAGTTAATTTTAAAGACGGTGATGTGATTCTTGTAACACAACAAAAAGCGGCAATTACTGTTTCAGGTGGTGTTAGAAATCCATTTCGCTTTGAATTAAAAGATGGAAACGTTGACGGATTACAGCTGGTGAAATTCTCGCGACCTTTAGCAAAAATAAGCCATGTCGGCGTGATTGGTAACCGTGTGGAAGGGCCTTTGTCTAAATACATGCCATATGAAAGTTTTTTGAAGTTCACATTAGCGGATGGCGATAAGATCTTTTTTAACGACGATCTTCATGCGCAAATTATTGATGTACAAATTGCAGGTAGCTATTTAGGTCCGTCCTACTTTACCGTTGAAAATACCACGCGTTTACACGAATTATTGCAACATATACCCATTGAACCCCAGTTAGCTGATTTTGGTAATATTTATATATTACGTAAAAGCGCAGCCCTGAAGCAAAAGCAAATGATTGACGAGTCGTTAAATAGATTAGAACGAAGTGTACTCACTGCACCAGTAAATTCTTCAGGAGAAGGCAGCATAAGGGTTCAGGAAGCGTCACTTATTATGCAGTTTGTCGCGAAGGCAAAACTAATTCAACCTTTGGGCAAAGTCATCGTGTCTGAAAACTCCCATGTTGCTAATATTTTATTAGAGCAAGGTGACCAAATTGTTATTCCTAATATAACCGATTTAATACAAGTGTCAGGTGAAGTATTAATGCCGCAGGGCTTGGTATATAACGAAAATGCGAAAATAGATGACTACATTGCATGGGCAGGTGGTTTTACTGAACGAGCAGAAGATAACCGAATTGCGCTAGTAAAAGCTAATGGTTTTATAACATTTGAGCAAGGAGCAAAAATCGAAAAAGGTGATCAAGTTTTAGTGTTGCCAAAAGTCGATGTGAAAATTATGCAGTCGGTGAAAGATATAACACAAGTGATGTATCAAATAGCCATCGCCGCTAATGTAGCAGTAAATTAATTAATGCCTAAACAAGGTGCACTGCAATCCAACGAAATGTTTTTTTCGGCTATCCATAGGGTAGTCGATTTATTTGTGATCGTATTCAGTGGCTGGCTGATTAGTAACTGGATTTATTCTTTAGAATTCAAAACGACACATTTACTTATTGTGTTATTTTCGTATTCTTTTATATTTTATTTTTCAACGATATTCAGTCCTTTGTATAACTCTTGGCGGTCAGAAAGCATCGCGTCAGAATTAAAACATCTTATTTTGTATTGGGCACTTTCTCTAGCGATATTTCGATTTAGTATCGATTATATTCTAATTAATGTGAATGTAGAAAAGAGTATTAATTTAGAATTTGGAATGATTTGGCAACTTACCATTATTAGTTTGCTTATCAGTTATAGGGTTATGCTCCGTTACCTCTTAAGGTTAATAAGAGCAAAAGGTCTGAATTCTAGAAAAGTTGTCATTGTTGGAACTGGTCAAGCAGCAAAGCAATTTGCGAAAAAAATTAATGATAATGTTGGTTTAGGTTTTGATTTATTAGGTTTTTATGGGGAATCCAATTCCCAAGAAAGTAGTGGAAATACTAATGATAAAAATGATGGAGTGATAAATAACTATCTTGGTGATTTTATTTCATTAATTGCAGATGCAAAAAAACAAAAGTTTGATCGAATATATATCGTATTACCCTTATCAGAGCAGCATAGAATAAATGAACTTATTCACCAACTAAGTGATACTACTGTTAACGTTTATATTATCCCCGATGTATTTACCTTTGAATTACTTCACTCGAAAATTGAACATGTTGTTGGCATACCAAGCATCAGTATTTATAGTACACCTATGCAAGGGGTTCAGTCATTTATAAAACGTCTTGAAGATATTGTTTTGTCTGTTGTTATTATTGTTCTTATTTCCCCTTTATTAGTCATGTTATTTATTTTGGTAAAAATAATTTCTCCTGGGCCTGCAATTTTCAAACAAACACGATACGGAATAGACGGGAAATGCTTTGAGGTTTATAAGTTTCGGACTATGGATGTATCACAGGAAAAAGAGGTTACTCAAGCAATAAAGAGTGATCCTCGGGTTACGGGAATAGGTAAGTTTTTACGCGCGCACAGTTTAGATGAGTTACCACAGTTTTTTAATGTACTCATGGGTAAAATGTCAATTGTTGGGCCTAGGCCACATGCAGTAAATCATAATGAAGAATACAGAAAGCTTATTCAAGGTTATATGCTTCGACATAAAATGAAACCTGGTATAACAGGTTGGGCGCAAATTAATGGTTTTCGTGGTGAAACGAACACTCTAGACAAAATGGAAAATAGAGTGAAGTATGACTTAGAGTACATAAAAAAATGGTCTGTTCTCTTCGATTTATACATTGTATTTATAACATGTTTTAAAGGCTTTAAAGGAAAAGATGTTTATTAGGCTTTTATTTTAAGTATATATATTTTGAGCCAAGATGAAATCATACTTAGATGTATCAAGCAAAGAACAAAAAATATAACACTAAAAGTGAAGCATAATGAAAAAGCATATAAAAGTAATGTACATCAATAAAAATAGAGTGCACAAAAGTGGCTAAGGTTTTACAGCGACATTTAAGACAAATATGGTTAGATGTAATTTACGCCATTTTTTTACGTGAACTCAAAAGCAAGTCAAGTGACAAGTTTGGTATTGCTTGGTCTGTTGTTTCTCCCGTAGTGTTCATATTTATGTTGTCATATCTTCGAGGGAGAATGGATGGTGGTGACACCCATGGTATCCCGACTTTCTTTTTTATGGTATATGGCATGATTTTAGTTCAATTTTTTATGGGACTAGTCGCTTCTGTATCTGCAGCAATAAAAAAAAACAAACCCTTGTATGCCTTTCGACAAGTACAACCGATAAGTTCTATTTTAGCCATTACATTATTTGAATGCTTAGTTAAAATTTTTGTTATTTTAGTTATTGGTGTTATGTGTTTTATATTACAATTCGACATTCATATTAGCGACCCTTTATCGCTTCTGTTTAATTTACTTAGAGTCGCTATTTTTTCGATGAGTATTGGTATTATCTTTTCATTATTAACATGCTTTGTACCAGAAGTAGATAAAGTTAAAGATCTATTGATGCGGCCGATGTTTTTTATTTCAGGTGTTTTTTTTAGTTTACAAGATGTTCCACAAGAATATTGGCCATACTTAACTTGGAATCCAGTACTTCACGCTATAGAGTTAACACGATATGCGGTTTATCCCCAATATGGTAATGCAGGCGTTAGCGATTTATATTTAAACGTATTTACATTAACAAGTTTAGGTTTAGCTTTGGCGTGTTACCACATTAGCTGGAAACAAGCGATAAGTAGGTAGTTGATAAAGAATGAATTGGTTAATACGTAAATGATATTACTAGAGAATTTGACTAAATATTATCCCTCAACAGCGGGTAAACAATTTGTATTTGAGAATATAAATTTTACTTTTCCGCGAGGGAAAAATATTGCTATTCTCGGCTCAAATGGCGCGGGGAAGTCAACGTTATTTAGAATTATTGCGGGTAGCGAATATCCCAATAAAGGGCAAGTAAGAACTGAATTGTCGGTATCATGGCCTGTTGCTTTAGCCACAGGGGTACATCCGTTAATGACCGGGCGTGAAAATACGCGGTTTATTGGTCGTGTCAATGGCGTAGCTAATTTAGATGATTACGAAAAAAAAGTAATCGAATTTTCAGAGTTAGGTAAAAAATTTGATTTACCGGTAAGAACTTATTCAAGTGGTATGCGTTCGAGGTTAAGTTTTGCATGTTGTATTTCAATAGACTTCGATGTTTATCTTATAGATGAAGCAACCTCAGTAGGTGACTTACAATTTAGGCAAAAAGCAAAAACAGCATTGTTAAATAAAAAAAATATCGCAAACATTATTATGGTAAGCCATGACTTAAGTGAGCTTGAACTATTTTGTGATAGTGCGGTTATTTTGCATGAAGGGCAGCTTGAATTTTATGACAATCTTAAGCACGCTATTGATATTTATAAAGGGTTATAATTTTGGCTTTAATGAACATAGAACAAAAATTTGAACAGTTTAGAGCAACATGTAACCAGAGCGAATTTAATGATATCGATTTTTTAGCTCGTGCAAGTTCGATACAAAACAATAAAGATCCTGAATTAGCTAAACGTATTAAACAGCGTATTAAAAACCTGCAACGTCAAACACGTAATAACAATAGCGCTAATAGTTTTTGGCACAAGTTATTAAACGGCCTCACAAAACTTAATAATAAAACGTTAAGTCTGTGGATAAAAAAACGCATCATTCATAGCTGGTATGGGCGATTAGTATTAGTACCTTTTGTTGTGTTTTCTTTATACCAAGTGTTTTGGGCAAGTGAACGTTTCGAAAGCACAGCACAAGTTATTGTTCAACAACCAGACGGTATGGCAACAATGGATGCCTCAATGGCATTACTGACAGGGTTTGGGGTATCAAGTAATGTTATTAACGATAATGAACTATTAAAAAGTTATATTTATTCTTCAGACATGCGTAAATATTTAGATGATAAAATAGAATTGCGTGAACACTACATGACCGATGTTGCGGATTTCTTCAGTCGTTTACATAGTTGGAATACTAACAAGGATTTTAGTGAATATTATCAAGATCACGTGGAGGTATTAATTGATGATGCCTCAGGCGTTATCACGGTTAAAGCACAAGGTTTTACACCTGAGTTTTCAGAAAAGCTCGTTTCCGCCATAGTTCTGAAGGCTGAAAAGTATATCAATTCTATAGGGCATCAATTAGCTAAATCACAACTCACCTTTATTAAAGGTGAGCATTTACTTATTACCAATAAATTCAAACAAGCACAAAAAGATTTAATGCTTTATCAAGAGAAATACACTTTGCTTGACCCTACAGCGGAAGGTATGTCAAAGCAGCAAATAACCTATACGTTAGAAGGCCAAGTGAGCTTAAAAGAAGTGGAGTTAAAAAGCCTGCTAACAATTATGAGCCCTATCGCGCCAAGGGTATTGACCGTTAAAAATGACTTAGCATCTTTAAAAAGCCAACTTGTAACAGAAAGAGAGAAACTAGCGGAAAAAAATGATGGGAATGTTATACCCGTAAGTGAAATATTATCTCAGTTTACTGATTTAAAGCTGAATCTAGAGTTAACATTGCAAGCTTATACATCGTCTGAAATTTCTCTAGAAAAATCGCGAGTTGAGGCCTACAGGCAGTTAAAGTATCTAATTACGGTGCAAACGGCAGGGATCCCAGACGATAATACTTACCCTAGGGTGTGGTACAATATTATTTTACTCTTTTCGATGTTAAATCTAGTGTTTGCTATCATAAAAATAATTTGGGTAACTTCTAAAGAACTAAAGAACTAAAGAACTAAAGACCTAAAGAGTTTAAATGAATAGGAAAAAATTATGAATGACAATAATTTAAATCCACATGGCCGTAAAGGGATCGTGTTGGCGGGAGGCTCAGGTACCCGTTTATACCCATTAACCAAAGTTGTAAGTAAGCAGTTAATGCCAATTTACGATAAACCCATGATATTTTATCCTATTTCGATTCTTATGCGAACGGGTATCACAGAGATTGCAATTATTTCAACGCCAGACGAAATTCATCGTTATAGAAATTTACTTGGCGACGGTTCAGACTGGGGAATATATTTTGAATATATTGTACAGCCATCGCCAGATGGTTTAGCACAAGCCTTTATTTTAGCCGAAAATTTTCTTGATAGTAAATCCGCAACTTTAATATTAGGTGACAATATTTTTTATGGTCACGATCTTACAAATTCATTACGGAGTGCAAACCAAAAAGAATATGGCGCTACTGTTTTTGGGTATCATGTAAGTAATCCAAGCTCTTATGGTGTTGTAGAATTTAATGATGATAAAGTCGTTATATCGATAGAAGAAAAACCGCATGAGCCAAAGTCAAATTATGCTGTACCTGGCTTGTATTTTTTTGATGCCAATGTCGTTAATTATGCAAAAAATGTACGGCCATCAAAACGTGGCGAACTTGAAATTACTGACGTTATTGAGCAATATCTACAAAAAGATACGTTAACCGTTGAAATAATGGGCCGTGGAACAGCATGGTTAGACACAGGTACATTAGACGATTTGCTTGATGCTGCTTTATTTATCCGTACAATAGAAAAACGACAAGGGTTAAAAATTAGTTGCCCTGAAGAAATTGCTTACCAAATGAACTATATAACAAGTGAACAATTGAAAGATCTTGCTCAGCCCTTAGTTAAATCTGGATATGGGCAATATTTGTTAGGTTTACTTGATGATGATATATAAAATAAATAACAGATAATAAATTCATTAAGTCGAGATTGAATATGGATTCAATAGATTCAATGGCCCAATAAGTTTATTTTCTACTCGATAAAATTTAAAAAGAAATATACATGAAGTTTATTAATACAAGTATTCCAGATGTCATTATTATAGAACCACAAGTATTTGGCGATGAGCGTGGTTTTTTTTCGGAAACATTTCGCCAAAGTTTATTTAATGATAGATGTGGTGAAACGACTTTTGTTCAAGAGAATCACAGTAAATCTAGCCAAGGCATATTGAGAGGTTTACATTACCAAACAGAAAATACCCAAGGTAAATTAGTTAGGGTAGTTGATGGTTGCGTATTTGATGTTGCTGTAGACATGCGAAAAAACTCAGACACTTTTGGTCAATGGGTTGGCGTTGAATTATCGTCCGAAAATAAAAGACAATTGTGGGTGCCAGAAGGCTTTGCTCACGGCTTTTATGTCATGAGTAAATCAGCAGAGTTTGTATATAAGTGTACTAATTACTATAATCCTAAAGCAGAAGTGTCTTTGCAGTGGGATGAACCAAGTTTAGACATTACATGGCCGTTAGTTAATGGCGTACCACCAAAACTTTCAGACAAAGATCAAAACGGTCTTTGTTTTACAGAAGCCCCTAAGTTTTAATTATATTTATGCGAATTTTCATTTCAGTAGTATCGCATTACGATCATGCAACCATCATAAATATGGGCAGTATAAAACGACTAGCCAAATATGATGATATTACCGTGATATGTCGAGATAATGTACCAAACCCTATATTGCAACAAGCATGCATAGATTATGAATGCCATTATATAGCTAATAACACTGAACAAGGATTTGCTAAAAATAATAACGATAATTTTTTATATGCTAAAGAATCGTTAGGGTTGAATAATGACGATTACTTTATGCTACTAAATCCAGATGTAGCGATTGATGAGTCAAACATTAATAAATTTTTGGCAGCACTACAAACACCAAAACAGTTTGTTTCTATGCCAATGTTTTTAGATGTTGATAAACGCATTTATGACGATCACCTAAGATACTATCCTAAGTTAACCGATTTTATTCAATCATATTTGTATAATGATCGTAAGACGATGTTAAGCCCTGATGAAATTGTAACGCCGAAGCAACCTATTTGGGTGAGTGGTGCATTAATGATTATTAATGCAGAGCTTTTCCAAAATATTGGTATGTTACACGATAAGTATTATTTATATTGTGAAGATATAGATTTATGTTTACGATTGAAAAAAATAGGTATTGTTCCAGAAATACTTGATGATATATCTGCAATACACTGCAGGCAACGAAAAAGTAAAACGTTATTTAGTCGTTACTTTTGCTGGCACTTTCATAGCGTGTTAAGGTATCAATGTAGGCGTTTCTTAAATAGAATATAATATATTTACATCAGTCTTCATTGTCTTAACTATACTGGTAGTCGCGGTTAAACATAATACATAAAAAAAGAATATAAGTATGGTATCAATAGAATCGTTAAACACAACTAAGCTAGTCTCACTTTATAGTAAGTCAATAGACATAGTGCTAGCCACATGTAATGGACAAAACTATATAGAATCGCAAATTGATTCGATTATAAATAACGATAACTACCACCAACTTGTCAATCGCTTTATCATTATTGATGATGCATCAAACGATAATACCTTAGCATTAATATCACAATACGCTACTCAACATATTAGTATTGAAGTTCACCAAAATATTCATCAGCTTGGTGTCATTAAAAACTTTGAAAAAGGTATGGGGATCAGCAGTAGTAAATATATTATGCTGTCTGACCAAGACGATGTATGGCTACCAAGTAAAATAATAAAAAACTTAGACGCCATGCATAAAGTTGAGAAAAACCACCCTGATAAACCTTGCCTAGTTTTTAGCGATAAAGAAGTCGTTAATGATAAATTAAAACGTATTCACGCTAGTTACTTTCAATTAAAAAAAATACCAACACTATGGTACAAAAATCTCGATAATTTACTCCAACAAAATATGATTTCAGGCTGCACTATGTTGTTTAATAGAGCACTATTAGAAAAGGCATTGCCGATACCTGATAATTGTTTTATGCATGATTGGTGGTTAGTACTTTTTGCCAAAGCCTATGGTGAAATTGTTTTAATTAATGAGCCATTGGTAAAGTACAGGCAACATGCACATAACCAAATGGGGGTTGGTGTGGTTTCTTGGTGGAAGCGCCTCGTTAATATGCACAGCTTGTTTCATAACTTCCAAAGAAAGTATTTGAAAATAATTAATCAAGCACAACTGTTTCATACACAAGTAACGTCAGATTTATATAACGACCAAGTCATAGAGCAAGACTTTATGATTAAAAATATACATAACATGTCTAAAAAACAAAGAATAAAAGCTTGGAAAAATAAAGACATTACACGAAGTAGAGTCTCCAGCCGTTTACTGGTGCTGTTTCTTTTACTGACTTTGCCGGTAGAAAGTAATAGTCACCAATCTAATGCGTAACGTTCAGTTGTGATAAAAAGTAAAAGCTCATACCAAACATGAATAAAGAGAGTAAATAAATGAATGTAATTATCACTGGTGCTAACGGGCAATTAGGCAGGGAACTTCAGCAAATAAAAAGTGAGAAGTTAACAATACATGCTTTTAGTTCAAGCCAGTTGAATATTACGGATTTAGAACAAGCCGAAGCAATAATTTCCAACATCAAGCCAGAATTTATTATAAATGCAGCTGCATATACAGCGGTAGATAATGCTGAATCCAACAGCCAAGATGCATTTGCTGTAAATACGAAAGGCGTAGAAAACTTAGCTAATATTTGTAAAAAAACTAACGCTAAACTTATCCATATATCAACTGATTTTGTTTTTGATGGCAGCAAAAGTACCCCTTATAAAATTACAGATGAACCAATGCCTCTAGGAGTATATGGTGCATCTAAATTGCAGGGTGAAAACATTATTAGAGAAATACTGCCCAAAAGTAGTTGCATCATTCGTACGGCTTGGGTTTATTCTATGTACGGCAATAATTTTGTAAAAACCATGCTTAGGCTCATGCAAGAAAAAGATGTATTGTCGGTTGTTTGTGATCAAGTAGGAACACCAACCTGGGCGAGTGGTTTAGCAAATACTATATGGAAATTGGTATTAACCAAAGCTGAGTTGCCAACATTGTTACATTGGACCGATAATGGGGTAACAACTTGGTATGACTTTGCTGTTTCAATTCAAGAGCTTGCTTTAGAAAAGGGGTTGATCACTAAAGATATCCCTATTAAGGCAATACCTTCGTCTGATTACCCTACGCCAGCAAAACGACCAAATTTTTCAGTACTTGATAAAACAGAAGTAGAACAAGTGTTAGGCAAAAAAACAATTCATTGGCGGAAACAATTAAGTGCCATGCTAGATCAGTTAAAGGATAGATCATAGTTGTTAGCATTAGTCATAACAGGATTTATGCTTTACCAATACTTAATCAAAGATTGTAGCCTGCTTTCATTCTATACAAGTTAATAAATATGCCTATATCTACAGAAATAATAACAAACAAAATTAGAGAGTACGGACTAGCGAATAATGACATAGAAGCTATTTGGCTTTATGGTTCAAGAGCACAAGGTAATGAAAATCCTGATAGCGATTATGATTTAGCCATAGCGTTTAAAAATTTTGCTTTAACTCCTGCTAATATATTGCTACGAACCAATGAACTAGCGTTGATTTGGGCTCAAAAGTTAATGCAGGCATCAGACAAAATTAGCATAGTTGATATCAATCAAATACCCGTATATTTAGCGTTTAATGTTATAGAGTATGGAAAAATAATATACGCTTTAGATACAATCAGAGTGATAAAAGAACAGAATCGTATTTATAGTCAGTTCGAATTTCAAATCAAAGAGCAGCAACACAATGAAAAATAAAGGTCTACTCCTCTATTTGCAAGAAGCAGATAAGCATCAAGAAAATTATAAAAGAGAATTGGATGAGCTAAAGGATGATTTAATCGCTGAAAATTTTAGATCTCGAGATTATCGTGCTTTAGAGCGTTTATTACAAATTTACACTGAACTATGTATAGGTTTAGCAAAGCACTGGTTAAAAACCTTACAAAAGGAATCTGCAACCGACGCATATCAAACCTTTAGCCAGCTTCGTGAAAATAGCGAGATTAGTCGTCAAGAATTATCTAATTGGCGTAAGATCATAGGAATGAGAAATGGCTTGGTACACAACTATTTGAATATAGACTTAACCATTCTAGAAGATATATTACTGCAATCGCATTATATGCAACTTAATGAATTTTCAAAAAAAGCTATAAACAAACTAACGGAAACTAACAAATAGAATATTGACAATGATTATGGGCTTAGATGTTATAGCTAAAGCCATGATTTACAGTATTCCTCATGTTCTTTTGTTCTTGTTAACCTTAATAAAAGTCGTTAAAATATCCCACCTTAATTGGGAATGTATTATGAGGTTGTTTAACGAAAACCTGCCCAAACTAACAGGTTGATATTATCTTTATTATTATGTATTAATAAAACAATATATAGTTTTTGTACTGACAGATGAAAATAATTAACTAATCAAAGTACTATTGTCAGATTATATTTTAGGAAGATCACATAAATTGCAAAAAAAATTATTAGTAACAGGTGGAGCAGGATTTATTGGCTCAAATTTCGCATTATATTGGCTAAACACCTACCCGGAAGACAACGTAATAGTGCTTGACGCGTTAACTTACGCAGGTAATAAAGCTAACTTGGCTGCAATAGAAAATAACCCAAACTTTACTTTTATACAGGGTGATATTTGTAATACTACTTTAGTTGAAGAAATACTTACCGAACATAATATTGATACAATTGTACACTTTGCTGCAGAGTCTCATGTTGATCGTTCAATAACAGGCCCCGATGCCTTTATTGAAACCAATATAATGGGCACTTACAGCTTATTAAAAGCGTCCAAAAAAATATGGATAGATGAACCAAAAGCAAATGGTTTAACCCCTTTACCACATCGATTTCATCATGTTTCAACAGATGAAGTATACGGAGCGCTATCAAAAACTGACCCAGCCTTCACAGAAGAAACCGCTTATGCACCTAATTCGCCTTATTCAGCCTCTAAAGCAGCAAGCGACCATTTAGTTCGCGCTTATCATCATACCTACGGATTAGAAGTTACTACGTCTAATTGCTCTAATAATTATGGGCCTTTTCATTTTCCAGAAAAACTTATTCCCCTCATTATTACGAATATATTACATGACAAAGCATTACCTGTTTATGGCGACGGACAACAAATTCGTGACTGGTTGTATGTTGAAGACCATGCACTAGGAATTGACCTAGTTATTAACAAAGGTCGTATTGGCGAGAATTACAATATTGGTGGTCATAACGAGTGGGCAAATATTGATATAGTGAAAGTCGTCTGTAAGTTAATGAACGAAGCATTCAATGCCTCGGACAATAAATTACAACTTAAAACACAATTCCCTCTTGCCCTTTCCGCTATGAATAATAATGCAGAGTCATTAATTACTTTTGTAGAAGACCGAGCAGGGCATGATTGGCGTTATGCTATTGACGCCACGAAAACTAATAATGAATTGGGCTATAGTCCAGAAGAATCATTTGAAACAGGTATTAAGAAAACAGTTGAGTGGTATTTGAAAAATGAAAGCTGGTGGAAACCACTCAAAGACAAAAAAACAAACTCAATTAGTTAAATAAAATAAATTTAAAGTAGAAGGATTTTAATATGATATTACCCGTTATTATGGCAGGTGGCAGCGGCTCTCGTTTATGGCCACTATCTCGCTCAAGTTATCCTAAGCAGTTTTTAAAGTTACATGGGGAAAATACCCTATTGCAAGAAACATTAATGCGCTTAAATGGATTAACTGATACACCACCATTATTAATTTGTAATGAAGAGCACCGCTTTATTGCCGCAGAACAGCTTCGTGCTTTAAATAGCGCTAATAGTGGCATTATATTAGAACCCGTAGGACGTAATACCGCTCCCGCAATTGCATTAGCGGCATTTCAAGCGATAAAAAATGGTGATGACCCATTATTACTGGTATTAGCTGCCGACCATGTTATTGAAGACACAAAAGCCTTTCATAACAGTGTTGAACAAGCTGCTGTTTTTGCTAAGCAAGGTAAGCTAGTTACCTTTGGTATAGTGGCAAATAAACCTGAAACGGGTTATGGCTACATTCAACGTGGTGAGCCATTAGAAAATGGTCAGGGTTATACGGTTAAAAGCTTTGTAGAAAAGCCTGCCCTAGCAAAAGCTGAAGAATATTTAGCTGCCGGTAGTTATTACTGGAACAGTGGTATGTTTATATTTAAAGCGAGTAAGTATTTAGCCGAGCTTAAAAAATATAAGCCAGAAATATATAAAGCGTGCGAACTTGCATTGTCTAATACAGAACAAGACTTAGATTTTACGCGTTTAGATATAGAAGAATTTAAGAAGTGCCCAGATGACTCTATTGATTATGCCGTAATGGAAAAAACAGAAGATGCTGTCGTTGTACCACTGGATGCAGGATGGAACGATATTGGTGGTTTTTCTGCCTTATGGGAAGTGTCAAAGCAATGTGAAAATGGTAATGCCTCATACGGTGACGTTATAGAAATAGACTCAAAAAACACCTTTGCATTCAGCGAAGACAAATTAATAGCGATAGTAGGGGTCGAAAATCTTGTTGTCGTTAGCACGAAAGATGCTGTACTTGTTACCCATAAAGACAAAGCACAATCCGTTAAACAGATCGTTAATCAATTAAAAGCAGAAGGTAGAACCGAAGCTCATATTCATCGGGAAGTTTATCGACCGTGGGGTAAATACGATTCAATTGATAAGGGGGAGCGTTTTCAAGTTAAGCGTATCACTGTAAAACCTGGCGCTAAGCTTTCAGTTCAAATGCACCATCACCGTGCAGAACATTGGGTTGTTGTTTCAGGCACTGCAAAAGTAACTATTGACGGTAATGAACAACTCGTTACTGAAAATAAATCGGTTTATATACCGATTACAGCAGTACATGCATTAGAAAATGTAGGTATGCTTGATTTAGAACTTATAGAAGTTCAGTCAGGTTCGTACTTAGGCGAAGACGATATTGTCCGTTTTGAAGACCGCTACGGCAGGGTAAAATAATGACCAAGTTAACGTGCTTTAAAGCTTACGATATTAGAGGTAAATTAGGCGAAGAGCTTAATGAAGACATTGCTTACCGTATTGGCCGTGCTTTTGCGCTTTATTCGAGTGCTAAAAATGTTGTTGTGGGTGGCGACGTACGTGAAACGAGTGAAGCATTAAAGTTAGCTGTAGCAAAAGGATTGCAAGACGGTGGTTGTAACGTAACTGACATAGGCATGGTAGGAACAGAAGAAATATACTTTGCAACGTCTAACTTAAACATGGACGGTGGCATAGAAGTAACCGCTTCACATAACCCTATTGACTATAACGGCTTGAAGTTAGTACGTGAACAAAGTAAACCTATTTCAGGTGATACTGGTTTAAACGACATTAAAGCCCTCGCTGAAAAAAATGAATGGCCTGACATAGAGTTTGATAAAAAAGGGTCGTACACTCAAGTATCTAACCTTAACCCTTATGTAGACCACTTATTAACTTATATCAATTCAAAAAACATTACGCCACTTAAATTAGTCGTTAATGCAGGTAACGGCGCGGCAGGTCATGTTATTGATGAATTAGAAGAACGATTCAATAAACTGAATATTCCTATTGAGTTTATTAAAGTGCATCACGAACCTGACGCTACCTTTCCAAATGGTATTCCTAATCCATTGTTAATTGAAAATCGACTAGACACCGCTGATGCGGTAAAAGCACATAAAGCCGATATGGGTATTGCGTGGGACGGTGATTTTGACCGATGTTTTTTGTTTGACGAAAACGGCGAATTCATTGAAGGGTATTATATTGTTGGTTTATTAGCGGAAGCTTTTTTACAGAAAAACAATAACGAGCGCATTATTTACGACCCGCGCGTATATTGGAATACCGAAGACATTATTAAAGCAAATAATGGCACCCCTATAATGTCTAAAACAGGCCACGCTTTTATTAAAGAACGTATGCGCTTAGAAGACGCCGTATACGGTGGTGAAATGAGTGCCCATCATTACTTTAGAGACTTTGCCTACTGCGACAGTGGAATGATCCCTTGGTTATTAGTTGCCGAATTGTTATGTGTTAAAAAACAGACCATATCAAGCATGGTAAAAGAACGTATTGCTAAATATCCAAGTTCTGGTGAAATTAACTTTAAAGTAAATAATGCTAAAGAGACTATCGACACTATAGAAAACCATAGTTGGGGCGAAGCTTTTGAAATTAAACGCATAGATGGCATAGATATGATTTTTGCTGAGTGGCGTTTAAATATTAGAAGTTCAAATACTGAACCTGTAATACGTTTAAATATTGAAACTTTATCGAATAAACAATTACTTAATGATAAATTGAAAGAAGTCGTTAACTTAATAACACTGAATGCGTAAAGCTATCAACGTTAAGTGATAGCGTTCTAAGAATAAAGTAATGAAACATAATAAAATAGTGAAAGGGAACATATGAAAAATCTTGTTTTAACAACGATTGGCGATATGAAACATGCGGAGCTAGCAAGTATGTTTCAGTCACAAGGGGTAACGCTTGTTGAACGTGAAGCACACGAAAGTGAAATAAAAGAATTAATGTTCTATTGTTCCCCAGAAAGTTACCTTGCTTATTTTAATGTTCCTGAATCTGATGTTGCTAATAAATTAGCTGTTTGGGAAAAAGAAACGTTAGCACAGTTAGATTATGTAATATCTAACCCAGAACGCTGCTTACTTATTGAATTAGAGTTTGCTCTACAAAACCTTTGTGAGTTTGGTCATTATATTAAAGATAATCTAAATATAACATTAGCAGAAAATATGTTGGGTTGTTTTGATGCAACCAAACAAATTCAATCTTGTATATTACTTATCGACGACGACGTACAAGACACTTATGAAGAGATAGCAGCTGCAGCAGATTTATATAATAAGGAAGGGAATCAAACGGTAATAGAGCGACTGTTTCTATATTCCAGCGCACAACAAAATCAGATAGATGATATAGCTCTTTTACAGATAAAAAACTCCGAAGAAAGTGAAAAAGCAAACGCTAAGTGTGCAGAGTTAGAAGTTGCACTCGTAAATTTAAATAATGAACAAGAACAGTTACAAGCTAATCAAATTAGCGCGATAGAAAGAGCTGAGACTAAGGTTGATGGATTAGGCACAAAACTCGAAACTGCTTATGCGGATAACAATAGTATTAAAGAGGAAATAAACCAGTTAAATGTTGAAAGGGCTGAACTGAAATCAGAAAGCGAAATGGCTTTACTGCAAATAAATCAGTTACAAGAAGAACTCGAATCTTTATTCGTTGAAAGAGAGCAATCACAATCTAGAATAGAGGAAGAATCTAAAACTAAAGTTAATGGGTTAAACACAAAGCTTGAAAGTGCTTATACTGAAAATAAAACTTATAGCTTGGAAAAAAAGCAGTTCAACAAACATGTAGGAAAACTTGAAACAGAACTTGAAACGTCTTTACTGCAAATAAATCAGTTACAAGCAGAACTCGAATCCATATTTGTTGAAAAAGAGCAGTTAAATACAGAAGTGGTAAAGCTGAATTCAAAAAGCGAACTGTCTGTACTGAAAATAAAACATTTACAAGAAGAGCTTGAAGTTAACCTTGCCTCAACAGAAAACATACAAACAGAGCAGACAAAATTCATTGAAACAGCACAAATTAAAGCCAACAATCTAATAGTTAAACTTGAGAATTGCAAAGGAGAAAATAAACATCTTTGCCTAGAAAAGGAGCAATTAAATACATACATATCAGGGCTTAATTCAGAATTTAAACAGTTACAGATGCAACATACTAAAGCAACTCAAGAGACTGAAACTAAAGTTAACGGACTAACTGCAAAACTTGAACGTAGTAGAGCTGAAAATACAAATATCAGCCAAGAGAAAGACCATCTAAATACTAAAAAAACTGAACTTAATTCAGAAAATGAACTAGCTTTATTACAAATAAACCAACTACAAGAAGAGCTTGAATATTACTTTATGAAGTTACAAAGTAATAAAGGTCAAGAATTAGCACTGAAAACGCCAGTGGTTAATATTGTTCAAATGAAAGCTAGTTTACAATTAGCTAAGATTTTAAAATAACCTTACTATGAAGTTGAACATACCAACACTAGTTTTGTTAGACCCTGCCTTAAGGGAATTTGGTGGACATCACCCAGGGATAATAGCATCACTAAGTAAAGCTGTTGCTATTACTGAAAATAAATTCAAATTACTGGTTTATGCTAATGAGAACTGTTCTTCAGCGTTAATCGAGCAATTATCAGTAACTAATAGTATTGTTATCCAGAAATATTTTAAAACTGACTTCTACCAGAATTTTTACAGCAAAGAAAAAGTAGAGACCTTCAATACCTATATTCAAACTTTAGCTAATGAGTATTATTCAGCTTTCAAGAAGCATGAAACCACCCCTACTACTTTTTATTACCATACCTTAAATTGGGAACATGCTTACGCACTTTCTCTAGCAATTAGCCTATTTAATCATAAGTATGAACAGCGACATCAGCATCTTGTTTGCTTAATGTATAACCCATGTGATTTTCAAAAAGATAATATTGATAAAGATAGGCTTTTTAAATTTAGTCTAGGGTTTAGGTTACTTGGGAAGGAAAAGGGTGTAAGTTTTTTTGCTACTGAATATGAGCTAGCTAAACATTACGAAAATATACTCGAACATAAAATAGATTGGTGCCCATGTGGCTTAATCTCATCTCGTCATTTAAATGAAATAAGCTCTAAGTCTAGCGACGAGTTTAATAATAAGCATAAAGTATTACTTTATTTAGGTGATGCCAAAGTCAATAAAGGTTTTTTAGCGCTCCCAGATATGTTGAAAGACTTAACAAAAAGTATAATCGGTAAAAATATTACGTTTACTATTCAATATACGATTACAAATAACGATGATAAATTAACTAGTACGGATAGGCAATTACAAGAAATATCAAGAAAAAATAGCCAAGTTATCATTATAACTGAATTTCTAACAGACAAAAAAATGCATCAATTGTTACTACAAACAAATCACATTATTTTTAATTACAATGAGTGGGTTTATAGTCATCAAAGCTCAGGTGTTTTATGGTTAGCGGCTGCATATAAAATGCATATTTACTTGTTAACGAATACATGGTTGAATCGAGAAGCTAAAAGGTTGACTTGTAATCATTATACGGCCTGTAACTCACGGGAATTGGTAGAGATTTTGAATTTAAATACTAGAGAAAAATATGCGGCTAATATAAAATGCTCAACTTTAAACTGTAAGCATATAAAGCTATATAAGAGTCGGCTATTTTCAGATATTGGAAATTGGTTAAATGAAAAATTGACCACAAAGGGTGATGTTACATGGAAAATATAATAAACGCTCAATTAGAAAGTCCTCTAGGGACAATTATTTATGTTGGCGCTGGTAATGCTCCCAATATAAAATGGTTACGTTCATTATCTTTTGAGCAACTTCAATTAATAGAGCCGGTTGAGTCTATTGCAAAAAAACTAACAAAAAAATATGCAAGCGATAATGTTTTAGTTAAAAATGTAGCGGTTAGCAATGTTACCGGTGTGAGTGATTTCGCCTTCATGCATCCTGCAAAGTATAGTTCATTAAAGCAGAATATCAATCTCAGGACAGTGCTAAAAAATAGTAGAATTAAAGATGTTAAGCCAATTAATACGCTTTCATTATCTGAGTTAATACAGAATGCTAATTTAGATAAAAGCAAAAACAATATATTATTATTAAGCATAAATGGCTCTGAACTAGAGTGCCTGAAATCTGTAACGCAAGAAGAATTAACACAATTCTCAATCATCAGTGTACAGGTAGAGTCAAAAGGCATTTACAGCAATACTATTAATAAAAATAATTCAGAAAGTGAAGATAACAACTATGACGATAATATAGCTAATGTTAAAGCGGATCTAAAAGAAAAAGGATTTTACATCGAAGAAATAAAAGCCGACGGGGCAATATTTACGAATTTAATTGTTAAAAGAGACGATGCAGTATTGTCAAAAATTGAAACTTTAATTCAAGAAAACAATGCTATTAAACTAAAAGATAGTAACCTGTTGGCTGAAAATGAAACACTGCAATTAACAATCAAAGAGCAACAAGCTAAAAATGAAAATATCAATGCAGATTTTGCAACTTTAGAATCAGAATTGCTTGATAATATTAAGCAGTTGACTGAAGCATTAAAGCAGATGACAGCTGAAACAGCTCAAGAGAAAATAAACAGGCAAGAAGTTATAAATAAACATATAGCTGAAAATGAAACACTGCAATTAACGATCAAAAATCAACAAGCTAAAAATGAAAATATCAATGCAGATTTTGCAACTTTAGAATCAGAACTGCTTGATAATAATAAGGAGTTGACTGAAGCATTGAAACAGCTGACAGCTGTAACAGCTCAAGAGAAAATGAACAGGCAAGAAGTTATAAATAAACATCTAGCTGAAATTGAAAGACTTCAAGTAACGAACAAAGACCAACAAGAAAAAAGCGTAAATTGTGAAACTAATACTGTAAAGTTAGAATCCGAATTGAAAGAAAAAGCGGAATTGCATAATAAGTATAAGCAGCGGTCTGCATCTCTAAAGTTACAATTAGATGAAACAATAGAGGATATTAAACAGCTTCAACAAGCAAAAAACGTAAATATCAATGCTAATATTGTAACGTTAAATGCAGAGTTAAAAGCAAAAGCAGAATTGCATCATAAAGATAAACAGGTTGCTGAATCCTTAAAGCAGGCATTAGATGAAAAAGCACAAGAGAAAAAGCAGCAAGAAGAAGTTATAAGTAAAGTTAATTCAGAAAATACAGCGTTTAGTGATAAACAAGCGGCACTAATGCAAAATATTATGTTATTAAAAGAAGAGTTAATTGATAAAAATAGAAATGCGAGTTTAGGTCAAAAAATGTTAGCGAAATCGCATTTGGATTTAGAACACCTAAGAATATCATATTCAGAAAAATTAGTGGCAGAAATGGCATTAGTAGATCTGGTTAAAGAGCTAAGAGAAAAACTAACACTTGCTTCTAAATATTATTATAAGCTACAACAGGAACATCCCGAGTTACTACACTCATTAGAACCTAGTAACAAAGGATCAAATGAGAGCGGTATTCAATAAATGGCCTCCAACTTTGAGAACTTTAAACAGCAACTCGATGATGCCGTTGAATTATTGGAAAACTCTGGTATTGTTGAAAAAAACACTGTTGTTTTACAAAATACGCTAGACCCTTTAATTGATACTAAATCATTATTATCACGTTGTGAGTGGTTGTGTGAAAGTTACACGAATACCAAGCCTACTATACGTATTATTCATCATTTGGCTTGTAGTGGTGGTACACTTTTCTCAAAATGCATATCTGCTATGCCTAATGTGTATTTATTAAGTGAAGCCCACCCATTTTCTGATTTACGTACTAATAAATCTAAGCCTAGTTACACACCTTCTGATATTTCAATGTTGACTAAACATGCTGGTATTCCTAACCAAAGGGCATTAGCAGTGAAATTATTTAAAAGCGCTATAGATGAAGTTTATAAGCACGTGACTAATATGGGAGGGACTTTAGTATTGCGGGACCATACCCATTCGGACTTTAATACTAATGAAGTTATTCCTGCAAAAAGTGTTCTAATAAAATTATTAGAAGAAGACTATAACATTGCATCAGTGTTAACTATTCGCAATCCAATAGATTCTTATGCATCTTTAATCAAGAACGGCTGGTTGCACTTTGAACCGAGTACTTTTGATGAATATTGTCGAAGGCTATTATTACTTATTGAGAGCTTTGAACAAAATAAAATTTTTAAATATGAAGATTTTTTAGCGAACCCACAGGAACAAATGCTTGCAATAACACAAGCTTTAGACCTCTCATTTGATGACTCATTTGAATATATTTTCGGTATGTTTAGCGTGACCGGCGACAGTGGTAGAAGCGGTGATATTATTGGTGAAAGAGAGCGTATTGTTTCTGCAGAGGTTTTGGAAGAAAGTTTAACTTCAATACACTACCAAAAATTAGTTAGTGCATACTACTTTATGGAAAATAGTTTGAGTATTTAATATAACGATATAAGAGTGATAGTAAGTTGATATCAGGTGGCTGATTACTAGCAACCATATTGATGTAAGTAATTGTCGAACGCAAATAGTTCGTATAAAGCAAAATAATCATTTTTTTGCAATGATGGAAGAGTTTAGCGATAAACTGAGGAGTATTTTGAGTAAATACTCCTCAGGTAAGTGTGATAATAATAAATTAATGTTGATTATAGGCACTAAAATCTGTAAGACGACGAGTAATGGCAATTTAATAGAAAGCACATTTGCTTATATGACTTGTATAATTAACATATGAAGTTGTGGGAAGTTATTTGACCACAGCCCCTAATATATTGGAGTATACCCTGTAGTGAACATTGATTATAAAAAGTTTTATGTAAAACATAGTCGTATAAGTGTTTGCAGTGAGATTGAAAATTTCGCAAGTAATTTAATAATTTTATCTGAAATTGAAGGTGCATTATTACCTGTGCCCCAAAAACATGAACGTTTAAGTACCATGTTGGATAATTTAGATTTACTAGTAAAAAATAAAGAGAGTAAGATAAAGCAAAGTGATTTACTGCTATATCTATCTTGCTTAAACATAATCATAACTACATCTGACAAGTTTACTGCTGAATTAGTTAAAAGATTTAGTAAAACTGAGGCTGCAGAGTCATGTGATTTGATTTTTTTGGCAAACATGATGATATCCTTTGTTATTCATGATAGAGCCATTGATTCATTAGTTGATAAGATACCTCCATTTTTAAATGCGTACTTTATTGACTACCAACTTTTGCACAAACTTTGTATAGAGTGCGATTCAAAAGCAATTGAAAAACTTATTAATGCACAAAAAATGAATGGAATAATTCAAACAAGTATGATGGCAATAGCATTAATATGTTACCAGAGTGATTCACTTACACTGAACAAAGATGGTTATTTAAAAATATTAGAAGCTAGTCCTCATTTTTTTGCGGGTTATTGCCTTGATGTGTTTAAGTTAAGGCAAGGTATTGAGGATATTGATCTAGCTAGCTATCATAAAGCATACGCCAAGTATTTCTTAGATGAACGTTATGCTGAATTATTTACTTTGAAGGCCATGTACATGCAATGGGAAAGGGACCTAAATCCTATTGTTAGAAAGTCAACTCAGGTTATCAATGTACTTACTTCAGGATTGTCTAGTACTTATAGTAAAGTTAAATATGCAGAAAAGATAATCAATAGCCACCGAAAAAACTCACCAGAGAAGAAAATTTCTTTTGTTACTTCTATGTACAAAGGGGATGACTGGGTGAAAGGCTTCATGGAGAATATGGTGCGCATGGACAGTTTTAATCATTCAGAAATGCTGATCATTAGCGCTAATTCGCCAGGAAATGAATTTTCTATAATAGAGCCATACTTGTATGAACACGACAATATCTATTACATTGAACTAGATTTTGATCCTGGTTTATATGAAGTATGGAACATTGGTTGTAGGGTTGCAACCAGCTCACTGTTAAGTAACGCCAATCTTGATGATCGCAAGGCAATTCACTTTATAAATGAACATTTAAAAGTATTCGAAGAAAATCCTGATGTCACTTTGGTGTCTGCTCAGTGTTTAATTTCAAAAACACCAGAGATGCTACCAGAAAATATAGGGCAAGATAATTGTGAGACTTTGTCATATTATACTTCTCCTCAAATCTATGGTTTTTATGACTTATTTGTAAGATATTTTTCTGATGAAGGTAAAGACCGCGTGGTAGTAAGAAATATACCTCATTGTATGCCTGTCTGGCGTAAAAAATTACATGAAGAATACGGGTACTTCAATGAAAAGTGTGGGGGGCCGACTGCAGATTTTGAATTCTGGATGAGGTGTACGTCTAATGGTGAGCTTTTTTATAATATTAACAAACCCTTAGGTGTTTATTATTTTTCTGATGTGACTACATATTCAGCACGTCAAGAAAATTCGTTAGACGAAGTTATAGAAAAATATATTTTGAGCATGGAGGTCCTATGAAAATTTTAATTGATGGTTTCTTTTTTCAGTTAGCGCGAAGTGGAATAGCAAGAGTATGGGAGGATTTAATATCACATTGGAGTGATATTTCTCCAGACGTTCAGTTTTTCTTCTTAAACAGGGGACAAGATGATGTTAGTTTAGCAGGGGCTGAAACTATAAACTTCCCTCCTATGGATATTGAAGAATGTTTTAGAGTTTGGTCTTTAGAGCCTTGGTATCAGGACAGAGATAAGATTGACGAGATTTGCAAAAACTTAAATATAGACATATTTATGTCGACGTATTATACATACAGTACATGTGTTAAGAATATTATGTATATACATGACTGTATTCCTGAGGTTTTTCCTGATATATACAATAACGAAGAACCTATCTGGAAGTTGAAATCTGAGGGGATTTACCATTCACATGGGTATGTATGTGTTTCTGAAAATAGTGCCCGAGATTTGTTGAAATTTTATTCTGTCAAGGGCCGGCCTATCGTTGTTGCGCACAATGGGGTAGCAGATGTTTTCTTCCAAGACATCGAGCGAAAAAGTTCGAAGGCCGTTAAAAAACTAGGGTTGAATAAACCATATGTCATGATACCAGGGCTAGGTGCGGCTGACAGTTATAAAAATCAAAAAAATGCTATAGCGGCACTTGCGCCATTAATAAATAATGGTTCAATTGAATTAGTTTGCACTGGTGGTAGTGCTCAACATCATTTGGATGAATATAGTGATGTAGTTGACGTGTCTAACATTAAAACAGGTCATTATTCTTTTGATGATTTACTGACGTTATATGCTAATGCTGTTGCAGTATTATATCCTTCTCGATATGAAGGTTTTGGTTTGCCTATAGTTGAGTCGTTAGCATCAGGAACGCCAGTGATAACCTGCGATAACTCTTCATTACGGGAGGTCGGTGGGGATATGGCATATTATGTTGATCCAGATGATATAGAAGACATGCACAATATTATAAAAAACCTACTGGATTCTGAATTATCAGGATTTTCTGAAGCAGCCAAGGCTAGAGCTAGACGTTTTAATTGGTCTGACACCGCCCGAAAGGTTGACGGTTTTGTAAGGCAGATGGTTTTGGAAGGAAAACATGGGAGTTGGATGAAAACTAATGGATTCTAAAATAATAAAGTTTCTAACTAAATGCCTATTAGCAAAGTCAGATGAATTTGGCGAAAAGTTGGAAGAAAAGTTCTTGGGGCAATCTATTGATCTAACATTGTTGTCAAAGGATATAGTAGCAAAAGGTAATTTAATACCTTGTGTTGATATTGAACAAATACAACGACTTAAGGTTCGGGCTTCTTCTCTATATGACATGTTTATTGAATTTGCTAGTGAAGCAGTTGAAAATCAACTTTGCCCTTTTGTTGCGCAATCGTCAACTGATAATGGGTTCCAAGTAATATTGTATACAGTCAAAAGAGATAGAGTTCCTCTTTTTGATGAACTATTACTTACCTCAATTTCCAAGTTATATGAAAACCGTTCGTCTGCAGGTTTAATTGATGATGTTTATTATTCTCATCATTTATATAGTATTATTTGGGCATTAGAAGGGTGGGTTGAATTGGACCCTCGTTTACTTTCAATAGACACACCTTTATTGAAAGGCAACAAACTCCAAGTACATTCACTTCATAAAAAATTGTATCCGGATATCAAAGACTTTCAGTCAGCGGCGGAATATGAAGTGATTATATGCCACTAGCTAATTTAAGGTTGTATTATGATAATTTTTGAAGCTTCACCTGTAGCCTATGCCTATGAAAATCCATTGGCTGACACAGGTATTACCCGTGTAATAAAAAATATTTTAATTCATTTAGAGGGTGCCCTGAATGATAAAGATTTTAATGTTTTTCTGTATGCTCAAGAAAACTTATGGAATCAATTTTTATTGAATAAATTTGTACATGAAGCATCGTTGATTAAAATTAAGCCACTGATTTGTGGTGACTTACTGAATCATTGTAACTCTACTATGTATTCTAAAAGTATTGATGACTTAATTGAACTAAAAGCGGAACTGCAAGGTAAGTCAATACACCCTTCTGTAATTGAAGACTTAGTCAGGAAAGAAAAGGCAATTTTTCATTCAAATTTTCTTAAGGTACCTGACTTTATAAGAAATATTAGAGGGCTAGAGGTATTGTTTACGGTGCATGATATCTTTCCATTATCGCATAAGGGTTTATTTACTTCTGATGTAGCTAGGTTCTATGAAGACTATCTAGCGACTTATAGAAAAGCAGACAATGTTGCCTGTGTATCAAATTATACTGCTGAACAATTTAGGAAAAAAGTTCACTATGTTGATGAACAAAATATAATTGCCATCCCTAATGCGGGTAATCATGCATTTTTAGAAGATGTTTGTGAATATGCATTAGAAAAATATCATCTCCAATTGGATAATTATTTTATTTGTGTTTCAACATTAGAGCCGAGAAAAAATTTCCCATCAGTAGTTCGAGCTTTTTTAAAATACATTAACAATAATGAAAATAGTAGTCAGAAAAAGCTAGTGATTGTTGGTAGTAAAGGGTGGATGGATGATGTTGAAAATTCCTTTTTATTAGAGCAGGAACAATTAGGGAATATTGTATTAACTGGTAGAGTTTCCGATGGTGAGTTACGTGCTTTAGTTGAAGGTGCAAGACTTTTCATAAGTGGCTCTTATTGCGAAGGTTTTGGTCTCGGCGCATTAGAAGCTTTGACTGTAGGTACACCAGCGTTGGTACCAGCAAATACTGCACAAATTGAAGTCGTCACCGGCTATGGTGTTGTATTAGATGATTGGGTGCCCTCGAAAATAGCAAAAGTTATGCAAGATTTTGATGACGAAAATTATTATATAAATGCTGCAGCCCTTGCCAGTAAAGTTACAGATAAATACTCTTGGAAAAGGACTGCAAATGAGTATTTACAACTGTATCGAAAGATAATTGAGGTTTGAATATGAATATATTCTTTGTAGGAAATTGCCAGGTTGAATATCTTGCAGAATTTTTGACAAAAATGTCGAAAGATACGGTAAATATCACAGCGGTAAAACCGGTTTATTTGATAACTGAAGAAGAGGTGCATAGTCTTCATGAAAATATGACTGCTTGCGATGTTTTAGTTTGTCAACCAATAGGTAATGAGTATAGGGATAACATTGGTTTAGGCAGTCAATATCTTAAAGGGTTGCTGCGATCTGACGCAAAATTTGTAATGATACCTAATTTGTATTTTGATGCATACTTTCCAACGTTTGGCTATTTAAAAGATAAAGATGGTGAAGCTATAAGAGGTTCAGATCCAATATGGGAAGGTAATTTACCTTGGGGTGATTATCATGACTATTTAATGTTTGCTTCAATTATAGCGGGTGCAAACGCAGATGAGTTCTGTCAGAAAATATCCTTTAAAGGGCAAGCTGTATATACAGAAAAATGCATTAAAGAGTCATTGAGAAAAATGGAACAAAGGGACTTAAGTTGTGATGTCAAAGGAGAGCATTTGTTAAATAAGTTTAATTTCTATTATGGAGACTTCTTTTCATATAATCATCCTTCCAATAGGTTAATGATAGCACTTGCAAAAGAGATCGCAGGCTTTTTAGAGATTAAAGTTAACGACTTTGAATGTAAAGAACAACGTTTATGCCAACCACATTTACCTGTTTACCCTTTAGTCGAAGCTTCAGCGCAAGTAAATCTGACTCAATTGATAGCCGTCTATGATAGATATGTTTCTGCATATAGTGGTAATACTGAATATCTAAAAAATAATTTCGTATCAACAAAGTTTAAGTTAGCGCTTGATATGTTAGGAGAGTAAAATGAAAAAGATAGTTTTCCATCATATTCCGAAAAATGCAGGAACATCAGTTCGTGCAATGGTTTTAGGGAATAACCAGAAAAAAGAAAATATATTTTGGCACATGTCGAATCCCTTCGAAATTAAAATTAGTGTACCTGATTTTTTTACTTTTAAGGACCTCGCAAGCAACTCAAGATCTGAAATAGCGGCAGATTTACTTTCAGAAAGCATTAAAAGTACATTCTCTCAAAAGGAATTTATTGGAGGGCATATATCCTATAATGATTATATGTCACTATCATCCCATTTTGACAATAATGATCACTCGTGTCACTTTTTTGTCATTAGAGACCCTTTTCAAAGAGTGGTTTCATATTGGGAGTTTTGTCAAGCGCAAGATCATCATATTCATAAAAGCAATCTGTCTTTTGGTGAAGCACTAGAAAAAAATGTGAGGTTTTTTCAAGGGTGTACATGGGAGCAAAATTATTACATATCTGGAAAAAACAATTTTGATCTATCAAGGGCGTTAATACACGATAATAATTGTATGGTAGTTACTACAGATTTTTTAAGTACATTAGTATCAAAAATACAAGAAATGTTGGGACTGAATAACTATGATCAAAACTTAAATTTGAAGAAAAAGGATACGAGACTCAATGTGAATCCAAATACAAATTACCTTGATAATTATTCTACTTATAGGGATAAACTGAAACCCTTAATAAAACAAGATCAATTATTGTTTGATTATGTGAAAAATTCTGGCGGTGTAATCAATACACTAAATAATAAGGTTATATTATCAAAATGAAAAAAGCATTAATCACCGGCGTTACCGGACAAGATGGATCTTATTTAGCCGAGTTATTATTAGAAAAAGGCTATGAAGTTCATGGTATTAAACGCCGTGCATCTTCTTTGAATACTGAGCGAGTTGACCATATTTATCAAGATGCACATGAAAACAATCCTAAGTTTTTTCTACATTATGGGGATTTAACTGATTCATCTAATCTAACGCGCATAATAAATGATGTTCAACCTGATGAGGTTTATAACTTAGGTGCACAGTCTCATGTTGCGGTATCTTTTGAGTGCCCTGAATATACAGCAGATGTTGATGCAATGGGAACACTTCGTTTGTTGGAAGCTATTCGCTTTTTAGGTTTAGAGAAAAAAACTAAATTTTACCAAGCGTCTACTTCAGAGCTTTATGGTGAAGTGCAAGAAATACCACAAAAAGAAACCACACCTTTCCACCCTCGCTCACCATACGCTGTAGCCAAAATGTACGCTTATTGGATTGTTGTTAATTATCGTGAGTCATACGGAATGTATGCGTGTAATGGTATTTTGTTTAATCATGAATCACCACGCCGTGGTGAAACTTTTGTTACGCGTAAAATTACCCGCGCTATTACTAATATTTCACAAGGTCTCGAACCTTGTTTGTACCTAGGTAATATGGACGCATTACGTGATTGGGGTCATGCTAAAGATTATGTTCGCATGCAATGGATGATGCTTCAACAAGAAGAAGCTGACGATTTTGTTATCGCTACAGGAAAGCAAATTTCAGTGCGAGAATTTGTACGTATGTCTGCCGCAGAAGTAGGAATAAGACTTGAGTTTAGTGGCGAAGGCCTTAATGAAATAGCAACCGTCGTTGGTATTGAGGGCGACAATGCACACGGCGTTAATATTGGTGATGTAATTGTTAAAGTAGACCCACGTTATTTCCGACCAGCGGAAGTAGAAACGTTATTAGGCGACCCTAGCAAAGCAAAAGCTAAGCTAGGTTGGACGCCAGAAATTACCGTTGAAGAAATGTGTGCTGAAATGGTGCAACATGATTTAGGTAAAGCCAAGCAACATGCTATTTTGAAACAACATGGTTATAATGTTTCAGTAGCTAAAGAGTAAAATTTAGTTAGCATGCCGACCATCACAGATGGGGCATGCTATAAATCTATATTTATACTTATTGATTTTGATGAACTTACGTCTGTGAAACAGCCTTAATTATACTGATAATTATATCAATGAAGAAAAAGCCAATATTCGTAACACAACCTTCACTTCCTCCGATTGAAGATTTTCTCCCTTATATTGAAAGTATTTGGGACAGTAAAATTTTGACCAATCATGGGCCTTTTCATGAACAATTTACTTGCGCGTTAAAAGATTACCTAGGTGTTAAAGAAGTTGTACTTTTTAGCAATGCGACTTTAGCTTTGATAACTGCTTTACAATCGTTAAATTTAACTGGCGAAGTTATTACGACTCCTTATACGTTCATTGCTACATCTCACTCTGTTATTTGGAATAAACTTACACCGGTATTTGTCGACATTGATCCCATTACACTCAATATTTGTCCAAAAAAAATAGAAGAAGCAATTACTGACAATACATCTGCAATATTGGCGGTTCATTGCTATGGAAATCCCTGTGATGTAGTTGAAATAGACAATATTGCAAAAAAGTATAACCTTAAAGTTATTTACGATGCTGCGCATGCCTTTGCAGTGGAGCACAAAGGACGAAGTTTACTTGATTTTGGTGACTTGTCAGTTGTGAGTTTTCATGCCACTAAGGTTTTTAATACATTCGAAGGTGGAGCTATAATTTGTCATGATGAACTAACAAAAAACAAATTAACAAAATTGACAAATTTTGGTTTTGTAAATGAACTAGAAATTGATGGCTTAGGTTTAAATGCAAAAATGCCGGAGATAAATGCTGCTTTAGGCATTGTTCAATTAAATTATATTGAAACGGCAATTGATAAAAGAAAAGGGATTGATGAATTGTACCGCCAAGGGCTCGGTGGTGTTCAGGGAATTCAGTGTTTGTCAAATTCAAAGCAAAGTAAAAAGAATTATGCTTATTTTCCTATATTCGTACAACCGAGCTATTTGTTAGATCGTGATGAGCTGTATGAAAAATTGAAAAACAATGGTTTTTTTGTGAGGCGATACTTCTATCCATTAACGTCATCTTTTCCTGTTTATGAAGGTTATGCTTCTTCAAGTAAAAGCAATCTTCCTGTAGCGCATGAAAGAGCTTTAGCTGTGATTTGTTTACCTATTTATCCTGATTTATCTTTTGAAAATGTAAGACATGTTATCCAATTAATAGCAGAAGTATAAGTGATATGAAGCTAGCAATAATGCAACCATATTTTTTACCGTATATTGGCTACTTTCAACTTATAAAGGCAGTTGATAAATTTATAATTTATGATGATGTAAACTTTATTAAAAAAGGATGGATTAATCGAAATAATTTACTTGTAAATGGACAACCTTTTTTGTTTTCAGTCCCTCTAATAAAAGCCAGTCAAAATAGAAAAATCAATGAAATAAAAATGGTTGAATCTCAGGAATGGCATCGGAAATTATTAAAGACTATTAATATTAACTACAAGAAGGCACCTTACTTTTATGAGGCGAGTAGCTTGATTGAAAAAATATTTAGTTATAAAACTAATAACATCTCCGATTATGCAACGAATGCATTAAAGATTATTTGCCAATATTTGGGTATAACAACCGAGATTATCCCTTCATCTACTATTTATCGAAATTCTGAATTGATAGGGAAAAATAGAATTATAGATATTTGCTTAAAAGAAAATGCTTCAATTTATATTAATGCTTCTGGTGGTAAGAAGCTTTATGATGAAACGTCGTTTTTAGAAAATAATATCGAACTTAAGTTTATATGTGGTGAGCTTCCAATGTATCGTCAATTTGAACATGACTTTATTGGAGGGCTATCAATATTAGACGTGTTGATGTTTAATTCAAGAGAAAATATTGAAGCATTTATTCAAAATTACAGGTTAGACTGATGGCTAAAATTATAATATTCGGGACTCAGGATACGGCTGAATTAGCGCATTTTTATCTTGAGCATGATTCTGAACATGAAGTTGTTGCTTTTTCTGTACACGACAGTTTCATTAAAGAACTCACATTCAGAGGCTTGCCTGTAATCCCCTTTGAAAGTATCGAAAGTACCTTTAGTGTTGATAACTACAAGTTTTTCATACCAATGACGGCTAGGAATATGAATAGGGCTAGAGAGGATATTTATAATCAAACTAAGGCTAAAGGTTATAAACTTATTTCTTATATTAGTAGTCGAGCAACTGTGTATCCAGGAACGGAAATAGGGGATAATTGCTTTATTTTAGAAGACAATACTATTCAACCATTTACAAAAATTGGCAATAATGTTGTTTTATGGAGTGGTAATCATATTGGTCATCATAGTGAAATTAAAAATCACTGTTTTTTTACTTCTCAAGTAGTACTTTCAGGGAATTGCATTGTTGAAGAGTATTGCTTCTTAGGGGTAAATGGAACAATAAGAGACTTCATTCACTTAGCTAAAGGGACATTGGTCGGAATGGGCGCATGTATTACTAAAAACACTGTCGATTGGGGTGTATATGTTGGTAACCCCGCGATCTTAAAAAACAACAAAAGTTTTAAAGTTTACTAAGGGGAAATGCTGCACAACTGGCCACTCCTAGAAATGTCAAAGAAGTTGTCTTCCTATTTGACCTTTCTCACTGTGATAGCTAAAACCATGTAATACGCATGAAAACAGCAATAGATTTCAAAGGAGCTATTAGTGAATCTCCCAGAAAAAGGAAAAAACATGATATTAGCCCCATTAGGCGTTTCGGTATATACCCGTCTAACTCATTTTAAAGTGACTATTGAAGCACTTCAAAAAAACACCTTAGCCTGTCATACAAATCTTATTATATATAGCGATGCTGCAAGTAATGTGGACGATGTAGACTTAGTAAGCAAGGTTCGACTTTATGCAAAAAGTATTCAAGGTTTTAGAACGCTTACAATTATTGAACGACCTCACAATTTCGGTGGAGTAGGCAACGCCCTTCAAGCTGTAACGCAATTAGTTCGAATATTCAAAAAAACAATTTTCGTTGAAGACGATATTGAAACTGCACCTGGTTTTTTAGCTTTCATGAACAGTGCACTAGACTTTTATTATAATACCCCTTCAGTAACTAGTATTTCCGGATATAGCCCACCATTGAATATTGCTGGTCATATTGATAGTGATTTTTATGTAATGAATCGATTTTGCGGCTGGGGTTCTGGCTTATATGAACGCACAGTAGAATTGTTAAATAAGGAAATAAGTCAAGCCGATTTTGACAGTTTAGAAGATGAAAATGTATTGTGTGAATTTGGCGATGATGTATTGAATATGGTCAAAAAAGAAATAGAAGGCTCATTAGATGCAGGTGACGTTCGTTGTATGTTTTGGCAAACGGTTTATAATACATCGACTATTTACCCACGCTTTTCATTAGTACAAAACAATGGGCATGATGGAACAGGTTACCATTGTGGGATAACAAAACGGTTTAACCATGCTTCATTGTGGGAAAAAACAGATAACTTTGTGTTCGAGAACAACCCGATAGTTAACGATTATGTTAGAAAAGAACAGCAGGATTTTCGAGCGCTAAGAGGCGATTACATAATTCATCGTCCGATATATAATCAAAGGCAATGTAAAGAAGTTGCTTTGGATTATATCAGCGATATTTTTAATAAAGATATCTCAAATTTGATTGATAGTAGCCACAGTCATAGACCGAAATCAATCAAGGTGGCGATTTTATCTACTCCACGCGTTGGTTCAACTTTGTTGAGTTATTTATTAAACCCGTATTTTGGTGAGAGCATTCGCAGAGAATGGCTTCACAAAAAATTTGTTGAGGCGTTCGATAAGACAAAGCAAAAGGATTCCGTAATAGAATATCTGGATTTTCTTAAAAATGAAGCATTTACAGATTGCGACGCTTTAGGGTTACATTTTCATGTTAACCAAGTAATTACTTGGAAGCAGGATTTTGGAATAGACATATTTGATTATTTTGACTTCGACCAAGTGATCTATATGGAGCGAGAAGATATGTTTGCTCAAAGTTACTCTTTGGCTGTTGCTACTGAGTCTGGTTTATGGGGGAGTGAAATTGTGAATGCATTAAATATTACACCGAATTTTAAAGTACAGGTGAGCGAAAAAGCGCTTAACCAAGCTTATAAAGTATTAGCTCTGGAAAAAGAATATTGTGAAAAACACCTCAAACGTTTTATAACCCATAACATTGGATACGAAAATTCATTGCAAGACTTACAAAATAACATCGAGAGCATTTTTGAGAGAAAACTTAAGCTTACTCCGCAGGTGAGTAATCCCTATATGACTAGCCCTGAAAAGTGTGTTTCGATTGTTTGTAATGAAAATAAAGAAGAGTTGAAACGTATTTTTAATGCGAATTTTAGTAATGAACCTAACCAATAGTCTACTTATTCTTGTGGAATCCTTAGGGATAAATAGCTTATGAGTTGGATTAAAAAGGGTTTGATTTTCAATGTTGAAGATCACGATATACCCTGGGTAAAATCGCACTCTTGTGTGCCTACAGTGTATGTATTAGATGATAGTACAATTCGGGTTTTTTATGCGCCTCGTAATAATAAAGGTCAGAGTATATTGACTTACTTTGATGTTGATGCAAAAGACCCGTCAAAAATTAAGTATGTGCATAAAACGTCAATAATGCATTTAGGAGATTTAGGGACATTTGACGACGGAGGGATTATGCCTTGTTGTGTCGTGCCCGTAGGGAAACAATTGTATCTTTATTATGTAGGGTGGAATCCAAGTGTGTCCGTTCCATATCGTAACGCTATTGGATTAGCCATAAGTGACGATCAAGGAGCCTCCTTTTACCGACCATTTCCTGGGGCATTGGTAGATCGAAATCGATTTGAACCTTATTTTACAGCGTCACCTTGGATCATGCGAGAGTCTGATGAAGTTTGGCATATGTGGTATGCCAGTAGTACAGGTTTTATTACTTTAGATTCTGGTGTTGAGCCGTTGTATGTAATCAAATATGCTTCGTCCACTAACGGTATTGATTGGGAACGTAAAAATCAGGTTTGTATTATACCAGCAAATAATGAAGAATCTACGGCACGGGCAACGGTTATATTAGGTACTAATGGGATTTATCATATGTGGTTTGCATATCGCGGAAGTCGAGATTTTAGAGATGGTGCGGATGCTTATAAAATCGGTCGAGCGCAATCTAAAGACGCTATACATTGGGAGCGTATGGATAATCAATCGGGAATTACGTACAGCGAATCAGGTTGGGATAGTACCATGCAAACATATCCTTGTATAACTCAAGTAGGTGGTAAAAAATATCTGTTCTATAATGGAAACGGATTCGGGGCTACAGGTATAGGGTATGCTGTGTGGGATGACAAAAAAATAATACTCTGAACATAAGATACAAGTCATTCCCTTGGTATTGATATGTAAAAAGTCAGTCAGACTTGGTTTGGGATTAGCAATTTATCAGATTGTATTGACAGTTTGGATTGTGGCTACTCCAAGTCATCTCATTTTAAAATATATAATGGAAGTATTAATGAAAAAAATATTTGTAGCTGGTCACCGTGGCATGGTTGGCTCTTCGATTGTTCGCCAACTAGAAGATCAAAAGAATGTTGAAGTGGTTACTCGTACTCGTAGCGAACTTGATTTAACTAATCAGCAAGCGGTCCGTGACTTCTTTGACACCGAAAATATCGATGAGGTCTATTTAGCCGCAGCTAAAGTAGGAGGTATACACGCAAATAACACTTTCCCTGCTGATTTTATTTATGAAAATCTGATGATTGAATGTAACATTATTCATTCAGCACATTTAGCGGGTATTCAACAATTACTGTTTTTAGGTTCTTCATGTATTTATCCAAAACTTGCAGAACAACCAATGCAAGAAACTGCTTTGCTTACAGGTACATTGGAAGAAACTAATGAACCTTATGCTGTTGCTAAAATAGCGGGTATTAAGTTATGTGAATCGTATAACCGTCAGTACGGACGAGACTACCGTAGCGTTATGCCTACTAACTTGTATGGCCCGCATGATAACTTTCATCCTGAAAATTCACATGTTATTCCTGCGTTATTACGCCGTTTTCATGAAGCTAAGTTAAATAACGATTCAGAAGTTATTGCATGGGGTAGTGGTAAACCTATGCGTGAATTTTTACATGTTAACGATATGGCCGCTGCTTCTATTCATGTTATGGATTTAGACAAAGCAATTTATGACGCTAACACCTCTACTATGCTGAGCCATATAAATGTAGGTACAGGAGTAGATTGTACTATTCGTGAATTAGTTGAGACAGTGGCTAAAGTTACCGGTTTTGAAGGTAATATAGTATGGGATCCAAGTAAGCCTGATGGAGCACCAAGAAAATTAATGAATGTTGATAGGCTTGCAAGTTTGGGTTGGAAGTATAGTTATTCTTTAGAAGACGGTTTAACGAATAGTTACCAGTGGTTTTTAGAAAATCAAAACAACTTTAGAAGTTAAAAATTGAACAGGTTTTAAGTATGCTTTATGTGTCTTAAATTTTCATGGTTAGTTGGTTTATGTTATGTTTCTAGATAAAAATGTATTTGAACAAGTTATTGACGCTACTCCCTTAATTTCTATTGATTTAATTATTGAAAATAATCAAGGTCAATATTTGTTGGGTTTACGAAATAATAAACCAGCGAAGGGCTTTTGGTTTGTACCTGGCGGACGCGTTTTAAAAAATGAAACGTTAGATAATGCTTTTATAAGATTAGCTAAAGAAGAATTAGGTATCGATTCTATTAGAGGTAATGCCCAGCATCTCGGTGTATATGAACATTTTTATGAAGATTGTGTATTTGACGATAAAATTTCAACACATTATGTAGTATTGGGTTATAAAATATTAGAAAATATCAATATTGAAAAATTGCCTCATTCACAGCATCAAAAATATATTTGGTTGTCGAAAGAAGAACTGTTAGCTCATTCAAACGTACATTTGCACAGTAAATGGTATTTTGGCGAAGATCTTAAATAAAGAGAAATTGAAATGTTAAGTAGATTAAGAAATAAAGACAACAAGCTTGCAAAATACAAATGGAATGTAGACTGTCTTAATTCTGAGAAAATATCTGGTTGGGCTTATAATACAGCTAAGAAAAGTAAGAGCGCTAAAGTTGAAGTTCGCACGGGGGATACTGTTTTATGGTCGTCTATTGCCGATGGTTTTCGTCAAGATTTATTAGACGCTAAGATTGGCAACGGCCATTATTCTTTTACCATCACGCCTGATAATAACCCTGTTAGTATTGCTTTTTCTACAGTTGATATTTATATCGATGGCATTAAAGCAGAAACTGAACTGCCATATGAGATCGTTCAGGCGAAGATTGAAGAGGAAGAGAAGTTAGTTCAGGCGAAGATTGAAGAAGAGGAGCTAGCTCAGGCGAAGATTGAAGAGGAAGAGGAGTTGGCTCAGGCGAAGATTGAACACTTTAGAATTCAACTTGACCAGAGCGCTATTGATAAAGTCGCAGGGTGGGTATTCAACCCTGAAAATAGCACTTATCGGGCAAAAATAGAAATTAGATGTGGTGACACGGTTGTTGCCTGTGGGTTAGCTAACGAATACCGACAAGATCTTACTGATGCAGGTATAGGCGACGGTACTTATGCTTTTACCTTAACGCCGAATTTGAGCCTATTTCCACACAATGAATGTGAATGTAAGTTATTTGTTGATGGTGTCGACGCTGATAATGAGTCATTCACTTTAGTCACGGATACCGAATCTAGAGAAAATGCGAAGTATCAAGAAGAGTTTTCAAGTGAAATTTTAGACTTCACTCAAAGTATTACCGATAAATTAGGCTCGTTGAAAGAAGATATTGTTTCAAGCAATAAAAGTATGAATGAAGACGACTTTGCTGTTAATGGGCAATTGAATGTGGCAATAAATAGCATTGCTGAATTGTCTGTTCGAATTAGTGTCATAGAGCAGGTTTTATTAAAGCGCCTTTCTAAAGCCTAATAAGACGAATTAATCATATGGAAAGTGTTTTTTGAAAGCGAATAATACAAACTCGATAAAAGCGGTAATTGACGATTTTACCTCGGGCATTTTAACTGGCTGGGTTTACGATAATGCGTTATTCGAAGAATCTCTCCATTTTTATGTAGAATTAGACGGAAACATTATTACTGATAGTATTGCTAATCATTACCGTGAAGATTTAGTAACTGCGGGCTTTGACAATGGCCAGCATGCTTTTTCGGTTAATTTAGGGCTAACTTATCAGCAAACTGCGGGTAAGGTTATTCGCTTATTAGATAAGTATCAACAGCCCATAGAATACACAGAGTTTAACGTTGGTAAGCCAGAGAATGCAGTCAGTTTTACATTGGTTAATCAATCTGCACATCACTTCGATTTTTTAGTAAATAGTTCAATGGCTATAGTTAATGGGCCGTTGTCATTGAATTATGGTTCGGTGTGTATTGCGCTTATTTCTGTTAATTTGGTTGCGGGTGAAAATAACCTACAAGTAACTATTCCTCTAGATATTATTGACGATTTACATGACTTTTTTTCTATCGAGTTCGTTGGCGAGCCAGCCCCTGTTTGGATCGCAAAACGGGTAAAACCGTTAAATCAGTCTTTAACACAAGATACAATGGTTGATGAACTAGCGAGTTCTTTTGTCGAACGCCATCGTCATAAATCATTAGGCTTACAATGTAAGCACGCTTCTGAAAGTAATTGCATTAATAATGCTACTTCGGCTTATCGCTATTTAATGAATGAGAACGACCCGGTAAGTTTGGGGTATGACAGTGCTGAAAATGTTGATGTTAGTATTTTTATAAACTTTGGTGTTTACCAAAGTGATCAATGTTTTCTCTCAACAATAACAGCATTAATTTTAGCCTTTAATCTTCTTAAGTTTGAATTGATTCTAGTTGTTGAACATGAAGACAAGGTAGTTTTAGAGGCTTTACTTAAAGAGAATAATATTAATTGTAATATTATTTTTGTTTATAAAACGGTTAACTTCAATGAGTTGTTTTCTACTTTCAACGTAGAAGCCAAAGGAACGTTCTCGGTTTTTATCAATGAACCAATTGAAGTAACTTCGTGGTGGTTAGACGAACTTATAGAACCTTTTAATCAAACGTTAAATACACCTGACATAACAACACCCAAACATACTTCATTAGAAGGCGAGGTCTTAATACCTGCAACCTTTATAGATATTAATGGGACACATTGGGATACAGAACAGCGTGTTCATTCTAACGCCCCTGCTGTTTGTTATCGTAAAAAAGAAAATAAATTTTTGTCATCTGTATGGTGTGTAAAAACCTCATTTTTTATTGAACTTCAAAAACCCAACAATAAATATTCATCGCTTTCCTCATTAAACGTTAACAGTTTGTCTTATGCTAGAGATAAAGGGCTGAATATTGTGTATTCACCTCAGTCAGAGGTGATAGCGATAAATGGTTTAGCCGTTACTCAACCTAAAGCTTCTTCTCTTGGTGAAGCTAAAAAAAAAAGCATTTTATTAATTGACCATGCAATACCTTCGGTTAAAGAAGATGCGGGTTCTTACGCGGCAATTCAAGAAATTAAACTTATACAGTCTTTAGGTTTTGACGTTATATTTGCAGATTTACAAATGAAATATAACCCTGAAAAAACAATGTTTTTGCAAAAAATGGGCGTAGAAGTACTTTACGCCCCATTTTTAACCACCCTGTCTTCAGTTATTGAAACTTATGCCCCTAATGTATGCGCTGTATATATTACGCGCTATCACGTTGCTGAAAAAACACTTCCCATTGTTAAGAAAATTAATGCCGCGATTCCTATTTTATTCAATAACGCCGATTTGCACTTTTTGCGTGAACTGAGAATGGCATTACGAGAAAATGATTTAAAAGCAGTTGAACATTCGGCTGAAACACGCAAACGTGAATTAGCGGTAATGCACAAAGTAGATGTTGTTTTGTCTTACACCGACGTTGAACGTGCTGTTATTACATCGCATTTACTCGAATCGGATAAGGTATTTTCATGCCCTTGGGTTCTAGAAGATAAAACGGTAGGTTATTCTTTTGAAGAAAGAGAAGGGATCGCATTTCTTGGCGGCTATAAACATGCGCCTAATGTTGAAGCTGTTGAGTTTTTTGTTGAACAAGTCGCACCCTTGTTATTGGTAAAAGCACCTGACATTATTTTTTATGTTTATGGAAGTCACTTACCGAAATCTTTTGTAGATTTTAATGCCGATAATATAAAAATTGTCGGTTTTGTTGAACACTTGGATGATTTGTATCAGCAGCATCGTGTTTTTGTTGCACCTTTGCTTTCTGGCGCTGGTATTAAAGGAAAAGTTTTAGAGGCGTTAGCGTATGGGCTGCCAACGGTTTTATCTTCTGTTGCAGCAGAAGGAATAGGTTTAAGCCATAATATAACAACGTTACAAGCAGAAACACCGGAGCAATGGTGTGAAGAAATTATACGGCTATATCATGATAAAAAATTATGGTTACGTATTTCAGAAAATCAAAAAATATTAGCGCAAGGGCAATATTCATTTAGTGCTGGCAAACAAAAAATGCATAACGTTTTTTCATCTGTCAGCTTACTTGAATCTTGCAACTAACACCTTGTTAAAAAATAATAATTTACTTGATGTTAAAACAACGAATTAACCCTTCTTTGTTTATAATCATGCCTTGTTTACCCTAATTAAAGCCGTTAAAATGCTGGGATATAACCTCTTGTAGTCATTTAAAATGGGTATGAAATAAAGGGTTGATTGATAGTTGAAATCGAAAATTGATGGAAGGATTTGTTGTAATGTTTAAATTGTTAGTGAATAAATTTAAAAAGACTTTTTTACAAACAGAAAAAAAACAAATTCAGGTGATAAATAATTCGGGCTTGTTTAATGCAGAATTTTATCATGAGCACAACCAAGACGTTAGCCTTGACGAAAGTTTAATACATTATTTTTATAATGGCTGCGTTGAAGGTAGACAGCCTTCTTTTTTGTTTGATTCAAAATATTACATGGCTTCAAATCCTGATTTACATGGTATGTTTTTAACGCCACTCGGTCACTTTATTCAACTTGGAGCTTTGGAATTACGTAACCCTTCACCATTTGTTTCGATGGAACATTTAGTTGATAACTTAAGACATAAAAATATTACAAAGAGTGAGAATAAACTCGCCTATTTTTACAAGCATGAAAAAAATGAAGGATTATCAGCGCATCCTTATTTTGATGTCGAATTTTATTTATTAACAAACAAAGATTTACATGATTCAGTAACGTCTCCATATCAACACTTCTTAACTGCAGGCGTTTACGAAGGTCGTGATCCAAGAGCTGATATTAATATTAAAGAGTATATTGAAAAATATAATGTTGACGTAAATGAAATTCATCCGTTTGTTCATTTTATTGAGCAAAAAGGTGAAGAATACTTAGCTAAGAAGTTGTCAACAACAATGCCGCACTCTACTACAAACGGTTATTCAAAAGCTGTTCCCGACTTTAGGCATAAAGGGCCTAATTATGAAGAACCTGCGTACCTAGACAAACCTCATTCCAGCGAGAAAGTTAAAGCCTTAGCGTATTATTTACCGCAGTTTCATCCTTTTGCTGAAAATGATGAGTGGTGGGGGCAGGGATTCACAGAGTGGACAAATACCACAAGAGGGCAACCTCGTTTTGACGGACATTACCAACCTCACTTACCCAAGCACCTTGGTTATTATGACTTAAGAGTCAAAGAAACCATGATGGAACAAGTTAGGTACGCAAAAGCTGCAGGATTACACGGTTTTTGTTTTTATCATTATTGGTTTAATGGTAAACGTATTATGGAAAAACCCGTCAATATGTTACTGGAAAATAAAGATATTGATATACCCTTTTGTATTATGTGGGCTAATGAAAATTGGACACGCACGTGGGACGGTTTAGAAAATGATGTATTAATAGCACAAGATTATTTTGAAGAAGACGATATTCCCTTTATTCAAGATATTGGTCGTCATTTCAAAGATGAACGTTATATACGAATAGAGGGAAGACCTTTATTTTTTATATATCGTCCAGGTATTATTCCTAATGCGATAGAAACTATTCAAAAATGGAGAGATCTCTGTAAAAGCATACTTAATGAAGAGCCATTGTTCTATATGGCACAGGCCTTTGATGATATCGACCCGCGTGAGTTCGGCATGGATGGCGCTATTGAGTTTCCACCTCATAAAATAGCGGCAGGTTTAGAAGATCGTTCTAGATCATTAGAATTGTTTGATACTGAATTTAGTGGTCATTACCCGTCATACGACGAGTTAGTAGCGTCTAGCTTAAAAGAAAAAGAGCATGATTTTCCTTTAATACGTGGTGTTACGCCAACGTGGGATAACGAAGCGCGTAAACCCGGACGTGGCATGGGATTTATTGGCTCTACGCCTGAGAAATATGAAAAATGGTTATATTCTATTAATCAATATGCAATACAAAACCCAATAGCTAATAACGAAAGCTTTGTTATTATTAATGCGTGGAATGAATGGGCAGAAGGATCGCATTTAGAGCCTGACGTTTATTGGGGGGCTGCTTACCTAAATGCGACTTATCGAGCGATGAATGATATTCATCAAATAGACAGTAAGTTGAAGTTGTTTTTAGTTGGACACGATGCGCACAAACATGGAGCGCAGTTATTAACCCTTAATATATTCAAAGCATTACGTGAAAATTTTGGTATTGATGTAACGTGTATTTTGCTTGATGGTGGCCCTTTAGTCGATGAGTACAAAGAAGTAGGGCCAACTCATGTGGCTTATGGCTCTTTAGATGCCTTCGAGCAAATTACCACTCGGTTAAACAATAAAGGTGAATATCATCATGCTATTTGTAATACCACAGTTACTGGGCTGTGTACTGAGAAGTTAACCGATCAAAATATAAAGGTTATCTCGTTAATACATGAACTTCCTACACTTATTAAAGAGTATGAACTCGAAGAACATGCTGAAACGATAGCCAAAAATGCAGATAAAGTTATTTTTGCCGCTAATTTTGTTAAAGAATCATTTGAAGGTTTAGTTGGCGATTTAGGTAATAAGGCTATTGTAAAACCTCAAGGTATTTATCAAAAATTAACAAGCAATAAAAATGCAAGTAAAGTATTAAGACAAAAATTATCACTCAGTAGAAATGCTAAAATAGTGGTTAACTCTGGATATGCTGATTTACGCAAAGGTTTTGACCTGTTTGTACAAACAGCTAAAGAGTGTGTTATCCGCGATACTGATTATCACTTTTTGTGGTTAGGTAATGTAGAACCTTCTCTACAGAACTGGATTTTGAAAGACATTGAAGGCACTAAATTTGAAAAACATTTACATATAATCCCTTTTACCAATGAAATATCTTTGTATTTGGAAGGTGCTAATGTATTTGCTATGACATCACGAGAAGATCCTTTCCCTTCTGTAGTATTAGAGTCGCTTTCGCTAGGAACACCGGTTGTGGGCTTTGAAAATGGCGGTGGATTTGCTGACGCTCTAGAAAAAGAATGTTTTGGTGAACTGGTAGAAATGTCTAATTGTGTAGCGCTTGCCCAAGCAATTGAAAATCAAATTGACAACGACTCAGAAGAGTCTGCAATTGAACGTTCAGAGTTTGCTTCAGAAAAGTATGATTGGTCTGACTATGTATTCAGCTTAGTTGAGTATTTGGTTCCTGACTTAAAACGCATAAGTGTTGTTGTACCTAATTACAATTATGAACAACACATTGGCGATAGGCTAACGTCTATTTTCAATCAACAATATCCTATTTATGAGTTGATTGTTTTGGATGATAACTCTTCTGATAACAGTGTAGAGATTATTAAAACGGTCACTGAAACACATAAACGTAAAATTAACTTAATTACCAATGAACAAAACTCTGGTTCAGTGTTTAAGCAATGGGAAAAGGGTGCGAGTTTAGCAAAAGGCGATTATTTGTGGATAGCTGAAGCTGATGATTTAGCCGAGCCAGAATTTCTTGCAGCTATTATGCAAGGTGATTCTCAATTTACTATGGCCTATAGCGACTCTCAACAAATAGACGAAGAGAACAAACATTTAGCGGATAATTATCGTTATTATTATGATGACGGGCTTATAGCAAAATTAGACCATCCTGGTATATATGATGGTCAGACTATTATAGAAGACTGTCTTTCTATAAAAAATCAATTCATGAATGTAAGTTCAGTGCTCTTTGATAAAAAGTCTATTCAAGATTTTTTTGTAGATAACATGGATGAAATCCTAGAATTTAAAGTGGCTGGTGATTGGTTTGTATATGTTCAATTGCTTAAAGAAAATAGCGCTCGCTGTAAAATTATTGGTGAAAGCTTGAATATTCACAGAAGGCATTCGGGTAGCGTGACCAAGCAGAATTACGATGTGCAGTTGAAGGAAATAAGTAGAATGCATGATATATCTTCATTGCTTGTTAGTATTGACCGTAAACAACAAGTTGAATATTTAAATGAAGTAAAAAAAGTACTTGAGGAATAAGTATGAATAAAGCAGATTATATTATTACAGGAGTAATGAAGGGCGGAACAACAGTCTTATATGACTTTATTACTTCCCATCCAGATGTTAATAAATCAACAAAAAAAGAAATTCATTATTTTTCTTTAAATTATGACCAAGGAGATCAATGGTATTCCGACCACTTTATTGACAATGATAAAATGAACGGAGAGGCAAGTCCGACTTACTTTGATTTAGCGACATGTAAAACGATCCCAACGATGATCAATAGACACAATCCAGAAGCAAAGATCATTGTAATATTAAGAGATCCCGTTGAGCGAGCAATATCACATTTTAATCATCTCGTAACAATAAATAAGAACGAGAAACTAGCTGAACTTGGCCCTGAACGCTTTTTTAATCTTCCGTATCCAGAGGCTATAACCGCTTCAAGTGAAGTAACATCATTACTTTATCAAGTCTTGAATTTTTCATCTTACTCACAAAAATTAAATGTATATAAAAGTCAGTTCCCTGACAGACTCTTAGTGCTACAAAATTATGATCTGAGAATAAAACCGTACGTTACAATGAAAAGGGTGTTTAATTTTCTTGGTTTAGACGAAGGTCATAAGAGTAAAGATTTTGAAAAAGTAAAATATTCATCTGGAACAGCATTGGATCAAATTTCAGAGGAAACTCAACACAAACTAAGAGAATTTTTTGCTCGTGATACCGCTGATACTGTAAAGATAATGAGTGGATTGAAATGAATTACTTTAAGGAAATAGATATCTTTCCTGATGGCTGGATTTTTTTATTAGGTGGAAATAATAATGTAAGACAATACTGGATAGATGAAAACAGAATAGACACCAAAATATTAGAAAAATGGGCCGCCATTTATAAAAAAAGATTAGATTTTTTTAAAAAAGAGGGTATTACATACTTAAGTACATTTGCTCCAGAAAAGTTGTCTATTTATCCTAATAAAACACCATTTACTATTAATGATCGTTTTATACCGAGTATTCAATTACGTAATTATTTACGTAATTATTTTGATGTTGATGACATTATAATCAACTTGATACCGTATTTAAGAAAGCAGAGTGAAACATTTCAGACTTATCATAAAACAGATTCACACTGGAATTTTTATGGTGCATTTAGTGCGTACCAACTCTTACAAGCCCATCTAGGAGAACCGGTGTACACAGAAGCATTATCCAGACCTAAGAAATATGCTTGGGGTGTTTTAGATCTTGGTGGGAAATTAATCCCTCCTTTAAAAGAAAAAATATTTTATTACAGTTCATCAGATAGATTCAAAAGAACCTTTGCAAATGAACTAGTCGAGTTTAAAGAACGAGAAAATAGAACCAATGATGCTGGTTTGCACGTAGGTTCTTATGTGATTTTTGAAAATGATGATTCATTGTCGGATAAAAAGGTCATGATTTTTGGTGACTCCTTTAGTGAATATCGAGACCATTTATTAACAGGATTGTTTGCTGAAACTTATAAAGAAGTTCATTTTATTTGGAATTCAAGTGTAGATTTTGATTTAATTAGAAAAGTGAAACCTGATATTGTTATAAGTGAAATGGCTGAAAGATTTATTCCTAAAATATCGAATGAGTATACCTAAACTATGAAAATTCATACTTATATAATTTGTTACAATGAAGAATATATAATAAAAAATATACTTGATTATTATAATAAAATATCTACTAAAATTTTCCTATTGGATAATTTGTCCACAGATAATACTTTGAAAATCGCTAGACAGTATAAGAATGTAACTATCATTCCATTCGATACTGGAGGTGTTAAAAATAATGCAATGCATGTGTCTCTAAAATCTCAACTATATAAAGAGCATAGTAGAAAAGGTGGAGTGCATACCAAAGAAGTGGCTGACTGGGTTATATGTGTTGATACAGATGAGGTTGTTTATCACCCTGATTTAATTAATGTATTGAAGGAATATAAAAAGCTTGGTATTACCGTTCCTCAAATAACTGGCTTTCATATGACAGGTAAAGAAGAATTAGATTCTACTAAACCTATTGTTGAACAATATATGTTTGGATCAAGAGATGACGTTTTTGATAAAACTGCGGTATTTGATCCTAATTTTGATATGTCTTACACAAAAGGCTGTCATCCTTATGGACATGGATTTCATCATATGAAAGATACAATTAATTATAAATCATCAAATGATTTTCCTATAGCGCTATTACACTATAAAGATATCGGTGGATTACTATATGAATCTTCTGTTAAAAATTTGAGCAGATTTGAAAATATAAAACAACGTGCGGACGGAACTTATTTTGGAGAAGGGGCCCATTACGCTATATTTGAAGAAAAAGGTAAAGGTTTTTCACCTTTTAGTAAGAAGAAAAAATTAGTATTAAATAAAGACTATCGCGTGAATTTTCATGATTTTCCATCATCTAATAGTGACAAAGGAACTAAAGAAAATAATACTAACTCAAAAGTAATTGATGACATACAAATTAATAAAATTCGTGACATGGCCATGAAATATGCTGGGAGTGATATTAAACTTGCATTATCTTTAATGACGCTTGCCGGAGAATTTAGACCTGAAGGAACGGGAATTATTAAAAAAATTGAACAATACAAAGAACTACTTAAAAATAATAGTAAATAAATGGTTCTCATACTTTGAAGTTTTATAGTTGGGAAAAATAGCTAGTTCACGTTACTTGTTCAGGTTTACTGCTAATAACTTACAGCTTGTTTTTGTTGTTTATGATAATATTTTTAAAAATTATAAAAGAGCGTTAACCCGTTGAAAAGTTTGTTACATAGGTTTATTTATGCAATTCCGACGCGTTGGAGACAAGGGTTTTCGTCAATTTTAATATTGAGATTGTTTTATGACTTTATAATGTCTGGCTACTCGCCTAAAGCTAATTATAAAAACATATTGAAACAGCAAAAAAAATTGTTATCTTCTTTTGAAAACCAAACCGATGTAACTCATGCATATCATTTAACATTAGTGATACAGCTTTCTGCAGATTACGAGCTTAATTTAAAGGCTTGTATCGATAGTTTAATTGCATTACACAATGAGATTGATAGCCTGTGTTTTTTACATGATGCAATGTTCGATAAAAAAAACCGAAATATAGAAGAATTTAACAATATTGAAAGGCAAACAATACAAAAAAAGTTAGCTGAACTTTTAGCAGACTCTTCACTTTCATACTCCACAGATTCAAAAGAAAACTTTATCAATAATGTTTCTAATGTTAGTACTGACATTTTTGTTTGGTGTCAAACACCAGTGATTTTCTATCCAACTTCTTTTAAAGCTTTATTAAACAGTTATAGCGTAAATGAAAGTTCTGCTTCTGTTATTTATTGTGATCACGACATTCTATTTAATGGTCAGCGGATATCACCTGCATTTAAGCCAGAGCTTAATCTTGACTGGTTACTCTCTAGTAATTACATGGGAAACGTTATTCTTTTTAACAAAGCGAAATTAGTGGATAAAATTGAAAGTTCTCCCTTATTTTTTTGCAATGACAAAATTGACCTATTGCATGAATTATTAAAAATAATTGCTACTGATTCTTTATGTATAATTAAACATGTTCCTATTGTGCTTTATAGTGAGTTACATACGAACAAAGAGGCTGTAGTTGAAACTATTACGGATACACGAGTTAAACGAGTAAATTGGCCGATACCTAAGAACTCCCCTTTAGTTTCTATTATTATTCCTACCCGTAATAGCAAGCAACTTGTACAGCAATGTATAGAGTCACTATATCGGTTCACTCATTATGATAATTTTGAAGTATTATTAGTTGATAACGAAAGTGACGATGTCGCTTCAATTGAATATTTTAAGCAGTTAGAGCGTGATAATAAGGTTAAGTTATTGAATTATGATGCCGTTTTTAATTATTCGGCAATTAATAACTTTGCTGTAAAATATGCAAAGGGTGACGTATTACTTTTTATGAATAACGACATAGAGGTATTACATGAAAATTGGTTAGAAGAAATGGTCATGCATGTTATAAGAGAAGATATAGGTTGCGTAGGTGCAAAGCTTTATTATCCAAATATGACAATTCAACATGCTGGTGTCATTGTAGGTTTGTGGGGGTGTGCAGGTCATAGTCATAAGCATTTTAAACGAACAGATCATGGTTATATGAACCGTTTAAATGTTGTGCAAAACTACAGTGCTGTTACCGCAGCGTGTATGGCGGTTAGAAAAACTGTTTTTAATGATGTAAAAGGCTTTAATGAAGAAGACCTTACCGTTTCTTTTAACGATGTAGATCTTTGTTTGAAAATAAAAGAAAAGGGGTATCGAAACTTATGGACGCCTTATGCTGAAATGATTCATCACGAATCCATTAGTAGAGGATCTGAAGATACACCCGAAAAGAAAATACGTGAAGCTAAAGAAATAGCTTATATGCAAAGTACCTGGCACTTAAACACTAAAGTGGATCCAGCCTATAGTTCTTGGTTAACTCAGGAAAAGGAAGATTTCTCTTTAATTATAGAGAGAAGATAACAAGTATGTTAAAAAAAGCATTTAATAAATTTATAAAAAAGAAGCAAATAGAAAATAAAAATGAAATATTCCCTAAGTTAGTTCAGATAAAAACTTTACCTTGTTCTTTTTTATTTATACATATACCTAAAACGGCAGGTACTAGTTTCAGAAAATCCGCAGAAATTCAATACAGAACTATTGGTGATTATGGCAAAAATAGTACTCATACTTCTGAAGTTGTTAAAAAAAGTTGTTATGAAAAACAAGATTTTTATGAGTTGTTATGTATTTTTAAACAACAAAATCAAATATTGTCAGGACACTTTTTAAGTCAGAAGTATGTAGGATTCGTAGATCCAAGACATATCCTTAGTTTTGTTAGAGATCCATTAGAACAGGTGGTTTCGCATTATAATCATTCTGTTACACATCTAGAATACGAAGGCAATTTTAACGATTTTATTCGCATGCCTAGTAATAGGAATATTCAAAGTCGCTACTTGAATGCGTTGCCAATTCCATTGTATGGTTTTATAGGTTTAACAGCGAGTTATGCAGAATCACTTGATTTTATAAATAAAAGCTATAGCCTTGAAATTGAGTTTTCACAAACTAATGTAGGCCAGAAAAAAATACAAACTAAAGATACTCTAACGACTAAACAACGTGAATTAATAGAAGAATATAACTCGCTAGACATAGTTTTGATTAATCAAGTGAAAACGTTATTCTTACAGCGAATTGATTACCAAAAAAACATGATAAATTGGGTGCACGGCTGGGGCAATATTAATCCAAAAAATATTTTAGTGGGTTGTGCCTATTATGAAAAATTTGATAAGGCAGTTCAGCTTGAGTTATTTATAAATAATGAATTAATCAAGCAGTTTACAGCTGATCAATTCACAGGTTTGTATCCGAAAGCGAAATTACCTAGAGCAAGATATATAGGTTTTCATGTGAACTTGAATGATTTTAAACATGTAACCCAAGTTCAGCTAAAAGTTAAAGAAACAGGACAAAGCGTTTTTGAACAGACTATTTAAAATAAGCTGTTAGCTTGTATTGCATTTGTTTCAAAGATATATGTTTGACAAGGAAATAATAATAATGAAAAAAAGTTTACTGTATTTTGCAATATCGAGTTTATGCTTTTTTACTGCCGGAGTATTTGCAACTGAATCTGATGATAATAACGATGCAGATAACCAAGTAACGAATACAATTTCAATGCAGGGCTTTACTGGTGTCTTTAATACACCTAATACCAGTGTCGTTAATTATGGCGATTTTAATTTTAGCTATAGTGATAATTTTTATGATCAAGGTAATTTGAAGAACACAAAAAATGGTTTTGAAAGCGCTACCGATTTAAAGTTTGGTATCGGTCTATTACCCGGCCTTGAAGTTGTCGGACGTTTAGGTACACAAACGTGGAATTGTAATCATTATTTCGAGAAAAATTGTGGTTTTCGTGATCTCTCAGGTTCGTTAAAATATCAAATCCCCTTTATTCCTAAAGATTGGTTTGAGTTAGCCATCGGCGGACAAGACGTGGGCGGTTCAGTCGTCAAATCAGAAGCCTATTATGGTGTTGCCTCTAAAACATTTAACTTTGATGAATTAGGCAATGTTAGAGTGAATATTGGTTATTCAACTTCAGACAATGCACTTAATTATATGAACGGAGGTTTTGGTTCAGTTGAATATCAACCTCTTGAATTAATGCAAGTTGCCGCCGAATATGATGCTAACGCAGTAAATGTAGGTGTTAAATTTTTTGCCCCTAAAAAGTGGCTACCAGCAGGTTGGCGAGTTTCGGCTGGCGCGCAGTTGTATTCAAGCGAAAGTGAGCACAACGAAAAAAGCAATTGGTTTAGTGTAGATCTAAATATCCCATTAGGCACCACTAAACCTCGCCCAAGTTCACAAGCTATTGCTAATAGAGCAATAAAATTAGCAAGTGAACCTAAGAATAAAACGCAAGAGAGTAAACCATCTTCACCAATAGAACCGCAATTAGTTGTTAGTGACAAATCGCCAATAGCGTTAGCTGATAAAAAACTAAGCAACAACACTCATGTCAGATCTACCGGTATTAACCATAACAACAAAGTTAACCTTAAAAGCATCGAAAAATTTGCAAAATATGTAACAGACTATGGTTTTGAGTCGGTCAGTATTGGATTAAATCAATCTGAGAATGGATTAATTGTCGAGTTCGAAAATAATTTATATAACCGTAATGAAGATGATGCAATCAATGTTATGGCGCGTTTGATAAGCCAGAAGTTACCCATTAATACTGAACTTAACCTGCTGAATTATGGTTTAGTGGTAAAAACAGTAAATATCGAGTTCACTGAAAGTTCAGAACTTGATATCAAATTAAAGGAAACGAACAGTTCTGCAAATTATTTATTGAATTTATTACCGGGTAATAATGATAAATGGTTAGTAAATAATGCCTCTAGCGCTTATTTTACCCCTAGAATAACGTTAGCGCCTGCGACATCAACATTAGTCGGTACCGAGTATGGTGCTTTTGACTACCAAGTTATTGCCAGTGTAAATCCACAAATGTCAATTTGGCCAGGTGCAGTAATAGACATACGCTACATGAGTAACACGTTATTGGCCTCAGACGATTTTGACGATAATGAGTTTATTAAAAATCGTTTCAGTATTATTAAAGGTATTGATCGACGTTTACTACATCAAACTTTTGCTTTGCCGTTAAATGTTTTTACACAGTTTTCGTTTGGACGAATATACGGTAATGCTGACGGTTTACTGAATGAAACACGTTATGTTACTGATAATGGTAATCACCGTTTCAGTCTTTTATTAGGTGATTTCGAGGATAAAAAAATTGGCAGAAGACCACAGGTAAGTCATCAACCTAAGCTTGCAAAATATCGTTTTCGTTACAGACCGCTTAATTGGGATATGGAAGTAACTGCGGGTGAATATTGGAAAGGTGATAAAGGCTTTACGTTGAAGTCATCACATTGGTTTGGTAACGCACAAATTAACGTACAGTATAAACGTACTAAATTTGATGAAATAGATGGCGGTGAAGAAGAAGACTTTTTCGCTATCGGTTTTTCTATACCACTAAACTTTGGTAAGTCGATGAATGCTAAGTATGGCTTTCAAATTAAAGGTATTGAGCAGTGGAATTATAGTGTACAAACCTCGTTAACAGATAAAAATACCGGTAATTCTATTAAGACAGGGTTTGGCATAGAACCAGCGCTTTATCATAATTTGAATCAAGCATACTTTAACCGTGATAGGTTCTAGTATAAACTTAGCTAACTTATGCTTGATAGTTATTGAGTTAAGTAGTTATTCTGCATGAGTATGGTATATAATTTACGCATTAAAAATTTTAAGTTTTAAAAGATAATAATAGGGCATCTATGAGTAATAATAAATTAACACATTTAAAAGCATTGGAAGCTGAATCGATTCAAATAATGCGTGAAGTCGCGGCTGAATTTGATAACCCCGTTATGCTTTATTCGATAGGAAAAGATTCGTCTGTTCTATTGCATTTAGCACGTAAAGCTTTTTTTCCTGGTAAAATACCATTTCCATTGATGCATGTTGATACCGATTGGAAATTCAAAGAAATGATTGAATTTCGCAATAAGTTAGCCGATAAGTATGATTTTGACTTAATTGTCCATAAAAATCCTGAAGGCATTGCTATGGGAGTAGGTCCATTTACTCACGGTAGTGCAAAACATACCGACATCATGAAAACCCAAGGTTTAAAGCAAGCATTAGACATGCATGGTTTTGATGCCGCTTTTGGTGGTGCCCGTCGTGATGAGGAAAAATCTCGCGCTAAAGAACGTGTATATTCATTTCGTGATAAAAATCATCGTTGGGATCCTAAAAACCAACGTCCAGAGCTTTGGAATATCTATAACGCTAAAGTTGATCAAGGCGAGAGTATTCGTGTTTTCCCATTGTCTAACTGGACAGAACTTGATATTTGGCAATATATCTATCAAGAAGATATTGAAATGGTGCCACTTTACTTTGCAGCAAAAAGACCTGTTGTCGAGCGAGATGGTTCGTTAATCATGGTAGATGATGAACGTATGCCTTTAAAAGAAGGCGAAGTACCTGAAATGAAATCGGTACGCTTTAGAACACTAGGTTGTTATCCACTTACCGGTGCTGTTGAATCTACCGCCACAACGTTACCTGAAATTATTCAGGAAATGTTATTAACAACGACGTCTGAACGACAAGGTCGAGTAATCGATAATGATTCTTCGGGATCGATGGAAAAGAAAAAAATTGAAGGGTATTTTTAATGGATAATCAAGACACATTATTAGCAACAGACATTGAAGGTTATTTAAAGCAGCATGAAAATAAAGACATGCTTCGTTTTATTACTTGTGGCAGTGTAGATGACGGAAAGTCAACATTAATAGGTCGTTTACTCTTTGACAGTAAAATGATTTTTGAAGATCAAATGGCTGCTATTAAAAAAGATTCTAAGAAGTTTAATACCACCGATGGTGACTTCGATTTAGCATTACTTGTAGACGGGTTACAATCTGAACGTGAACAAGGCATTACTATAGATGTAGCGTATCGTTACTTCGCTACTGAGCAGCGTAAATTTATTATTGCTGATACTCCTGGTCATGAGCAATACACACGTAATATGGTAACGGGTGGTTCTACTTGTGATTTGGCGATTATATTAATTGATGCACGTCATGGTGTTCAGGTGCAAACGCGCCGTCATTCATATATTTGTTCATTATTGGGCATAAAGCATGTTGTTATCGCTATTAATAAAATGGATGCGGTAGATTATGATCAAGCGGTATACCAAAAAATTAAAAGTGACTACCGAGAATTTGCCAAATCATTAACGATAGAAGATGTTCGTTTCGTGCCTATTTCTGCTTTAAAAGGCGATAACGTGGTAAACGAAAGTGAGCATATGCCTTGGTATCCGGGCTCTCCTTTACTTAAATTATTAAACACTGTGCAAATTAACGGTGAAAAAAGCGATAGTTTCCGTTTTCCTGTTCAATATGTAAACCGCCCTAATTTAGATTTCAGAGGATTCGCAGGAACAATTGCTTCAGGTGAAATTCGTGTTGGAGATACTATCGTTGCATTGCCTTCAGGCAAGCAGAGTAAAATTAAATCGATAGTTACATTTGACGGTGAACTTGAAACAGCTTATACCGATATGGCGATTACGTTAACGCTTGAAGACGAAATTGATGTTGGCCGTGGCGATATGCTTGTTCGTCCACATGAACAACCTTATTCTTCAGCTGCTTTTAGTGCTGATGTTGTATGGATGGATGAAGCCGCGTTACAAATTGACCGTGAATATATTATTAAAGTGGGTACTAATGTTACGGTGGGTTCTGTTGAAAAAATAGAATATAGCGTAAATGTTAATACCATGGAAAAGCAAAACGTATTAAATTTGACGTTAAATGAAATAGGTCGATGTAATTTTACGTTAAACAAACCTGTGCAGTTTGATGCTTATGAAGAAAACCGTCAAACAGGTGCTTTTATCATTATTGACCGTTTAACCAATGCAACTGTGGGTGCCGGCATGATAGCGTCACAGCTGTCTGATTCGGAAAAAGAGCAGCCTAAAAATTACAGTGATTACGAACTTGAACTGAATACTTTTGTACGTAAGCACTTTCCTCACTGGGGAGCAAAAGACTTAACGGCCAAGTAGTGAAGCTATAAACAGTTGAGCTTCGGTTCGCGAGAAACGAACAAAAAATAAAAACAGACTGCGAGGTCATCAATATTTTCCTCGCAGTTTCTTATTTTTAGCTCGTCATGATTATATGTTTCTAGTTTTGTATTAAAAATTAAAAGGATTTGTTTTTTGAGTCTAGATGCAATATGCGTATTATTAATTTTTATTAGTACGATTATAGGTTTGATAAAATTTCAAAAACAGCCAGGAAAAGTTTTTGGTTTTACTTTTTTTGCCTTAATTATTTTTGGACAAGTTTCAAATGAAACAGTGCTAGCTAGCATGTCTAATAAAGGTTTAATCACGCTTGTTTTATTAATGTTATGTTCTTTAGCATTAGAAAAAACAAGATTGTTGCGAATATTAGCAAGTAAAGTTTTGTTCGTAAGTTATGCGAAAACATGGATTAGGCTCTTCAGCTTAACCGTCATTTCTTCTGCCTTTTTGAATAATACCGCTGTTGTTTCAACCATGCTGGCACCTATTCGAAATAACCCTTATCACCCAGCAAGTCGTTTATTACTACCGTTATCTTATGCAGCTATTTTTGGTGGTACGTTAACCTTAATTGGTACATCAACAAATTTAATCGTTAATAGTTTAGTGTTAAACGCCGAACTTCCCGCTTTAGGGTTTTTTGATTTTTTCCCCGTCGGTATTTTATTGGTTATAACATGTGGCACCATGTTATGGTTTTTATCCAAATATTTACCAGAAACCAATATTAAATCAACGATTGAAACGTCTTACATACTCGATGCTAAAGTCGAAGTTAATTCAGCTTTAATAGGAAAAACCGTTGAAGAAAACGCTTTAAGGCATTTAGACTCTTTATTTCTCATTGAGATTGTACGTAATGGGCAAACTATTACACCGGTTACACCCGACCAGATTATCAGTGTTAACGATAAACTTATATTTAACGGCGACGTCACTAAAGTAAATCAGCTAAAACAATTTGATGGTTTAACCGTTTTTGCCCATAAACAAGGGTTAGCTGATGACAACCTAACCGAAGTCTTTGTTCGCCCTGAAAGTGTATTAATTAATAAAACGCTAAAAGGCGTTGGCTTTAGAGCTCAATTTGATGCGGCTGTTGTTGCCATAAAAAGAGACGGGCAAGCCGTTACAGGAAAACTAGGAGATGTGAAGTTACGCCCCGGTGACTATTTAGTACTCGCAACAGGTCAAGACTTTAAAGCAAGAAACAATGTAGATAAAAACTTTATTATAGTCAATGGTGTAGAGCCAGAGTCAAAGCTTACCGGTAAAAAAGAACCTTTTGTTATTATCAGTTTCTTTTTAACCGTAGCGTTAAGTGCACTGGGTATTGTTTCATTATTTAAGGGAATGTTGGTTTTATTTTCCTTTTTCCTTTTATCGAATTGTTTGTCAAAAGATGAAGTCCTTAGACGTTTCCCCATACAAATTTGGATCATTATTTCTACTGCTTTAATGCTTGCTAGTGCACTAAATGATAGCGGATTATTAGCGGTATTTGAAAATATGACCTCGCTTTTTGGTGTGATTACGCCAACAATAGCCTTGATTATCGTATTTTTACTCACGGTATTATTAACGGAATTAGTCACGAATAATGCAGCAGCTGCATTAATATTCCCTATTGCGTATAGTTTAGCGGTTAGCTTCGGTGTAAATATAACACCTTTCATTATGGCAGTAGCTTTTGGCGCTAGTGCTAGCTTTATAAGTCCTTACGGGTATCAAACTAATTTAATGGTATTTAGTGCCGGGCAATATAGGCTTATGGACTTTGTAAAAATAGGCGTACCCATTAGCATAATATATTGTGTTACAGCACTGTGTAGTATTTTATACTTTTTTCCTTTTTAGTTATTAATAGTTTTAGCGAATTTAATTAATAACACCAAATAAAGAATGTGAATTATGACAAAAATTAATCAAGCAAGTCCCTACGTTGAAAAGAGTAACGTAGAAAAATCGTCAGATGTTGTTTGGCATCAGCAAAGTGTCACGACTGAGCAAAAATCCAGTTTAAAAGGCCATAAAGCTGTATTGCTTTGGTATACCGGTTTAAGTGGTTCTGGAAAGTCTACGGTTGCTAATGCTGTCGAGCAAAAATTATTAGCGCGTGGCTGTCATAGTTACCTACTTGATGGTGATAATGTTAGACACGGTTTAAATAACGACTTGGGTTTTACTGACGAAGACCGCATTGAAAATATTCGTAGGATCAGTGAAGTTGCTAAATTATTTGTCGATGCGGGCCTTCTTGTCTCAACGGCATTTATTTCACCGTTTCAAAAAGACAGAGATCAAGCAAGAGCTTTATTGAAAGATGCACTATTTTTAGAAGTATTTATAGATACGCCGTTAGCCGTTTGCGAAAGCCGAGACCCGAAAGGTTTGTATAAAAAGGCAAGGGCCGGCGAAATAGCGAATTTCACAGGTATTAGTTCTGTTTATGAATCACCTACAGATGCTGAAATACATGTTAAAACAGAAAGTTTGTCTATTGAAGAATGTGCTGAATTAGTCGTGGCGGCTTTAATTGAAAAGCAAATTATAAAAGCTTAGCTTTTATTAATACCAAACTATTTAAATAATAAGAATGAAGGTTTTCCTATGAACTATGATGTATTTAATGGTGATGCTGACGGCATTATCGCTTTACTGCAATTGCAATTAGCTAATCCAATATCCAGTATAAAAATTACTGGTGTTAAGCGCGATATTAGTTTACTTAAGCAAGTAACTGAAAGTAAGAATGAACATGATGGCGATGTAGATGCCATTCGAGTTTTAGATATCTCGATGGAAAAGAATAAAACGGCATTGATTGAATTATTAGCAAAAGGCAGTAAGGTTACCTATATTGATCATCACCGTTCAGGTGATATTCCTGAAGATGATAATTTAGATGCACATATCGATTTAGATGCTAATACCTGTACCGCTTTAATTGTTGATAAGCTTTTAGATGGGCAGTTTCATGAATGGGCTATTTGTGCTGCTTTTGGTGACAATTTAATTGCCAAGGCCACTGAATTAGCTATAGCTGCTGGTTTGAATAATACAGAGCGTGCGGATTTAGAAACACTAGGTACCTTAATTAACTACAATGGTTATGGTGCTCATATCGACGATTTGCATTTTCATCCATCAGCGTTGTTTGAATTATTATTAGCTTACCCAAGTCCTTTTGATGCTATCAGAGATGTGGGATCTCCTTTTTACATTCTACAAAAACTATACAACCAAGATCATGTAAAAGCTGTCGAAACAAAAGCATTTTATGATACTGAACTTGTTACCGGATTCGAATTACCTGATGATACGTGGGCAAGACGAATCAGTGGTGTTTTCGGAAATGAATTAGCAAATTTAAGTCCTGATAAAGCGCATGCAATTTTTACGATAAACACAGATAACACCTATACCGTTTCTTTAAGAGCACCCTTGTCGAATAAACAAGGTGCGGGTGATATTTGTAGCCAGTTTGCTTCAGGCGGTGGACGTGCAGCCGCAGCTGGCGTAAACGCGCTTCCTAAAGAGCAAATTAATGATTTTCTGACTGTTGTAGAAAATTATTACCGATAAGACAAAATGTATTCCTAAGGCTGTTAGGTATTAAGCTCGAACAACTGTAAATAAAAATATTCAATGCATCAATAAATATAGCTGATTTTACATGGTTGTTTGAGTCTACTTATCTAGAATGGGTTATATTTTTCTCGTTCAGTTTATTAAACGAGTGGATGTTTAGTAACTTGAGATGTTACCAATGGAAATCTGAAAAAGTGGTCCACCCGACAGGAATTGAACCTGTGACCACACGCTTCGGAGGCGTGTACTCTATCCAGCTGAGCTACGGGTGGTTTGATGTTTGAAGCGCGGCAAATACTATAATTAAACGTGAAAATTGTCTAGCTTTGTCGTCTTTATTTTCTATACAGAAAGAAATCCTCTCAATCTTAATCAAACTGAGCAAAAACCATTGAAAAAGATGTACATTATTCAGTAACAACCCTAAAGTATTGTCTATAATAATATTAGTTAATTTAACGCGTTATAGAATTACATATGAAATCATGGAATAGTTTTATTCGGTTGTTGATAGTAGGAATCACCTTTTCTGCTTCATTCTCTTCATTTTCTCAGAGTTACGATCTTGAACAGGTCATCGTTGAGCCTTACGCTGATACGATCAAACGAACAGGCAAACTCGATTTTAAGCGAACTTTAAATTTATCATTCAAAAGTAGTGGCTATTTAACCAAGTTGTCAGTCGATGAAGGACAGTATTTTGAAAAAGGTCTGTTAATTGCTTCATTAGACACTACAGAATTACGCCAAAACAAAAATTCTACCTATGCCCAGTTATTACAAGCAAAACGCGAAGTGAATCGTCAGCGAGAATTACTTAAGAATGAATTAAGTTCACAACAAGAACTAGACATAGCATTAACTAAAGTTGAGACAACCCGCTCAGCTTATCAAATTGCGTTTTATAATTTGGAAAAAGCCCAAGTCTATGCGCCATTTTCTGGCGTAGTATTAAATCGATATACAGAGTTAGGTGAACTGCAGTCACCGGGTCAAGAAATATTGAAAGTTGCTGCTTTAGAGGAAAATTGGGTAATAAAAGTTGCGCTCACAGGTAGTGAAGTAAGCCAAGTGCGTCTCGGTCAAAAAGTCGATGTTACTCTACAAGCACTTGGCGGTGTCGTTGGTGAAGTTAGTAAGATACCGGCTATTTCAAACACCGACGGAAATATGTTTATTATTGAAGTATTACTGCCCGACCTTACGTTAAAAAGCGGTATAGTCGCGGGGCAAATTGCTGAAATCACTATCGATTTTACCAGTGATAATTTTGTCTATCGTTTACCAATTTCCGCACTGATTTCTGTTGATGATAATGGTCAAGCGGTAGTTATAGTTAAACATCAGCAAGAACTTACTTACCAATATTATGATATTTACCGTTTAGATAATCAATTTGTCTATTTGTTTGCATCGGTTGATGATCAGCCTTTGCAGATAGTCACAAGTGGCTGGCAACATATTTCGTTAGGTAAATAATTATTTATGCTGCTACCTAAACTCGCCATAAAAAACGCCCAATTTACTTTAACTATAGTGGTACTTTTGGTACTTGTGGGAATTGTTTCTTACTTTGAAATGCCTCGCTCAGAAGACCCGCAATTCGATATGCCTATCACGTTAATTGAAGTGATTTACCCAGGCGCGTCACCAACTGATATTGAAACATTAGTTGTGAATCCGTTAGAAGCCGAATTCTCTGATATCGAAAATATTAAGAAAATTGAATCACAAGTTAAAAATGGTGGCGCACGAATAGAGATAACTTTTCTTTACGGTGTAGACTCCGAAGCCTCCTACAATAAAGTTAAACAAGCTGTTTCATCGGTTAAGCCTACTTTGCCTGAAGGTGTTCAGGATTTACTGGTTTTAAAAGCAACGCCTACCAGTGTGGCCATTATGCAACTTGCGCTATGGAGTGAACCTATTGACTATAAATTAATGGAATTTCATGCCAAACAGCTCGAAAAACGTTTGGAGGCGATTAACGATGTTCGAAAAGCGAATGTTTGGGGCTACCCACAGCAAATTGTTGCGGTTGACGTTAATCTAGCACTCTTAAAGCATTATGGTTTATCAGTTACAGATATAAATACCATTTTACAAAGACGAGCGATAAATATTACTCCTGGTTTTGTAAATGCAACTTCGAGGCGTTTTAATGTAAAAGCGAGTGGTAACTATGTTAAATTAAAAACACTGGGTGAAACAGTTATTCGCTCTGACGATAGTTTTATACTGCGTTTAAAAGATGTAGCAACGATAGAGTTTTCTGGGTTAGAGCCTAATTATTTAGCTTATTATGATGATAATCCCGTTATATTTCTCACTATTGAGCAACGTCCTCATACTAATATCTTTGATTTAACCGAAAGTATTGAAAATGAAATTGCGAGTTTTAATAAAAGTCTTCCTGATAACGTTAAAGTGGATGTTTTGTTTAAGCAGTCAGACAGTGTTGAATCTAGAGTAAATGGCTTTTTTGATAACCTTTGGCAAGGACTCTTACTGGTTGGCATCATGTCGTTAATATTTTTAGGATTCCGTGAGTCTCTGGTGGTGATTCTCGTTATTCCTTTGTCATTTCTAGTCGCGATTGGTTGGTTAGATTTTATCGGATTTGGCTTACAACAAATGTCAATTGTTGGTTTGATTATCGCTTTGGGTTTACTCGTTGATAATGCGATAGTGGTCACGGAAAGTATTCACCGAGAAAAGAAGAAGGTACCTAGTCTTACTGACGCTGCAGCATCGGGCACAAGTAAAGTTGGCTGGGCAATTACCAGCGGCACGGTCACTACAATGTTAGCGTTTTTACCTATGTTATTGCTAGCAAGTAGTACGGGAGATTTTGTTCGTTCAATGCCAGTTACTGTTGTATTAGTTTTATTGTCTTCACTTTTAATCGCCCTGACATTAACACCACTTTTAGCGAGTCGATTTTTTGCGAAGGAAACGGAAAAAAACACATCGAAAATTAAGACCTTGCAGCATTATGTAAATATATTTGCTGAACAATCTTATGCTAAATGGCTTGGTCGATTCATGAACTCTCGATGGATTGTGATTATTATAGCGGTAATTTGCTTGGCAGGAATGTTATCTTTATTTGGTAAAGTGGGGGTGAGCCTGTTCCCTAAGGCAGAAAAGCCGATGCTCTTGCTTGATGTTGTCACACCACCAAATTCATCATTAGCTTACACTGATCAAGTTATGCAAAAAATGACAAAGGTGATTGAAAAATATGATCTTGTCGACAAAGTAGCGTTAAATATAGGCAGTGCAAATCCTCGTATTTATTACAACAAAATCCCTAAGCGCGGAGTCGCTACATACGGACAAGTAGTTGTTGTTCTCAAAGAGTATGAAGAAGAAAAAGTGTCTAATTTGGTTGTTCAGCTGCGTGAAGAGTTTAATCAGTGGAAAAAAGCTAAAATAACGGTAAGTGAATTTACCCAAGGTCCGGTAACCGATTTGCCGATCAGTGTGCGTTTGATGGGAGAATCACTTTCTGATTTAGAGCGGGTAGCTAATGATCTTGCTAATATGATGGCAAGAACAGAAGGAATTATAAATATTGATAATCCAATCGGCATCGCTAATACCGAACTTTTACTTGATATAAACTATGAAAAAGCGGGTTTAACTAATATTGATATCAACACTATTGATATCACCTTGCAGACCATACTATCTGGAACCTCTGTTGGTTTATTCAATGATGAAAACGGTGAAAACTATCCCATTATCGTACGCCGTAAAAACCCGGACATCGACGGTTTAGCCAATATTAATGTTACAAACCGTTTGGGCGAAGCGATTCCGCTCAATCAATTCATTACGACTAAATTACAAAAAGGTCAAACTCAGTTTTATCATTATCAGAAATTACGCATGGCAAAAGTATCTGCGGATGTAGATAAAAAACATACAGTGAGTGAACGCACTGCAAAAGTTATCGATTACTTGAATAATTATGATATGCCTAATGGCGTTAATTATAACTTAGGGGGGGAAGAAGAGTCCCGTCAAGAAAACTTTTCGGGTCTCACACAAATCATGTTAGTCACTGCTATTGGAATTTTTGCGGTCTTGGTCTTACAGTTTAAATCGTTTTTACAACCTCTTGTCATTTTTACTTCTATCCCTTTTGCGATAGCTGGCTCTGTTATCGGTTTATATCTAACAGGACAATCATTTTCAATGATGGCTTTTATAGGGCTAATTAGTTTGTTTGGTATTGTCGTGAATAATGCCATTATATTAATAGATACCGCGAATCGAAACCTTAAAGAATCATCTGATTTAAAACAAGCAATCATAGATGCTAGTGCTAGTCGTTTTACACCCATTTTATTAACGACGTTAACGACAATCGGTGGTCTCTTACCATTAACTATTTTTGGTGGAGCATTATGGCAACCCTTAGGTATTGTTATAATTTCTGGCTTGTGTGTTTCAGCTATCGCCAGTTTTTTATTGGTGCCAGTGTTAACTGAAATCTTCACTAAAGATAATAGACAAAAAAACTACTAAATCAGAACTCAACAAAAACTCAATAAGAAGTTTATATTATGGATTCATTAGGGTTATTCGGATATTCGTTAGCCAGCGCGGCGTACTTTACATTTGCTTTATTGATCTTTGCAGCACGCAATAATACAACACTCGCTCGTTGGGTAATTATTTCGACTTTAGTGACTGTTGTTGCAAACGCTGTTGCAGCAGCGCAAATTCAACTAGGTTTCAGTTTACAGTGGGCAATGTTAGCAGATGGTTTTAAAATAGCCTGTTGGTCGTTGCTTATCATACTTTGTAATACGGAACACCGTACATTTAAAGCCCTAATATCTAATCATTATATTCGTCAATACATCAGTATCTGGGGAATATTAATGCTTGCCTGTTGGTTAGCAAGCTTTCTACTCAATTATTCCTACGAATATATATTTTTACTGTTTATTGTACTGAATTTGTGGAGTTTAGTGCTGCTTGAACAGCTTTATCGAAGTGCCAATTCACAAGTGCGTTGGGCTATTTGGCCAATGGTTATTGCCTTAGCATGTATCGCTATTTTTGATTTCGTTCTCTATGCACAAGCAACTATGGTTGATGGTGTTGATTTTGACTTTTGGTTCAGTAGAGGATATATCTCTCTGATTGTTGTGCCATTGTTATTAATTAGTACTCGACGAATTCGAAATGGTTCAGTGCGCATTTTTGTTTCTCGACATGTTGTATTTTATAGTTCTATGCTGATGATGGCCGGTATTTATTTGTTAGTGATGTCGTTTGCAGGTTATGTCATAAATTACCTAGGTGGTGAATGGGGAAGTGTTGTTAGTATTAGTTTTTTAATACTGAGTGGATTGGTTTTAGTTGCCTTATTAATCACCGAATCTTTACGTCGAAAATTAAAGGTATTTATTGCGAAAAACTTTTTTGCGAACAAATATGAATACCGAGATGAATGGTTAAATTTAATAGAAAAAATAGAAACCACCAATGCTGAAAGTTATTATCAAATGGCGACACAAATTATGATGTCTAAAGTTGATGCTCATGGTGGAGCTATTTTGAAAAAAGTAACAGATCAACGTTTTAGTATTCAATACCAAGAAAATGTTGCGCTAAATGAGTCTATAAATGAGCAATTAGTCCAGTGTAGTATTTTTTGTCAGAAACAAGGTTGGATCATTGATATTGAAGAGTATAGGCAAACACCCACTGTTTATCCCGAACTTACATTAGATTTAACCCTGATTGACTCAAATAATATTAGAATTATAGTGCCTATTTTTATTGGTAAAGCATTTTATGGAATGTTTACCTTAGCGGGTAAAAAAGAAACTAAACAATTAAACTGGGAAGACAGGGATCTACTTTTTGCGATATCTAAACAATTAGGTAATTTTGTTTCCTTGCATGAGGCTAACGACAAATTAGCTGAGTCAAAGCAATTTGATGCCTTTAATCGAATGTCTGCTTTTTTAGTGCATGATTTAAAAAATGTCCAAGCACAGTTAGCTTTAATCGGCACGAATGCCAAAAAACACGGAGATAATCCAGAATTTATTGCGGATGTTTTTGAGACAGTTGAATCCGCGACAGAAAGGTTGTCGAAGGTTCTCTCACAATTACGTAATAAACAAGTCGCTCAATCTGAAAGTATTCTGGTTGATATCTCTGAATTAATTGACAGTGTTGTGCAACAACGAAATATTTGTTTACCGCTGGTGACGTTTGAAAAAATAAATAACTGTGAAATGGCCATTGATGGCGAAACATTTCATTCGGTGCTTAACCATTTAATACAAAATGCTCAAGAAGCGACAAACAAGCATGGTTGGGTTAAAGTAGAGCTTACTCATAAAGAAAATAATCTCGAAATAAAGATCACAGATAATGGTTGCGGCATGTCAGAAAGTTTTATTAACAATCGATTATTTAAACCCTTTGATACGACTAAGGGTAATGCGGGCATGGGCATTGGTGTTTTTGAGGCTAAACAGTTCATTGAAGGCATCGCAGGGATAATAAAGGTTGAAAGTATTGAACAGGAAGGCACAATATTTATTATTGACCTACCCATAAACCCAGTTTATGAATTAATTAATTAATTAATATTAACGTTGCGAAAATAAAAAGGTTTTAGCAGTATGGAAAAGTTACTGATCATTGATGATGATAAAGGAATACAAAAACAGCTTAAATGGAGCCTATCGGATTTTGAAGCGGTATTAGCAGATGATCGTGCAAGTGCGGTTGCTGCGGTGCGCCGTCACGAACCCAAGGTAGTCACACTTGATTTAGGATTACCACCAGATGAAGCTAATGCCACAGAAGGTTTAGCTGCACTTCAAGAAATACTGACAATTGCACCTCATACCAAAGTGATTGTTATTACGGGTAATGATGATCGTACTAATGCCTTAAAAGCTATTTCAGCAGGTGCCTATGACTTTTATCAAAAACCAATAGACCCAGATGTTATAAACGTCATTATTGCTCGTGCTTTTAGCGTTGCGGCAATTGAAGATGAAAATCGTAAAATGCGACAAGTTGCAGGTAGTGACATTGGTATCATTGGTAATAGTGAAGCTATTGATCGTTTACGTATGATGGTAAAACGCATTGCACCAACGCAAATTACTGCATTATTATTAGGTGAAAGTGGAACAGGCAAAGAAGTAACAGCCAACGCCGTGCATATTGCCAGTGAGCGCAGCGACAAACCATTTGTCGCTATTAACTGTGCTTCTATTCCTGAAAACTTATTGGAAAGTGAATTATTTGGTTTCGAAAAAGGCGCATTTACTGGTGCTCATCGTACAACTAAAGGAAAGATAGAGTGTGCTGAAGGTGGAACATTATTTCTCGATGAAATTGGTGACATGCCGTTTAGTTTACAAGCTAAGTTATTACGATTCTTGCAGGAAAAAACGATTGAACGCCTCGGTGGTCGCCAAGAAATACATGTTGATGTACGTGTTGTTTGTGCAACAAATCAAAATTTAGAACAAATGGTTTCAGAGAAAACCTTTCGAGAAGATTTGTTTTACCGTGTGAGTGAAATAACGTTGAATATTCCACCACTGAGAGATCGGGATGAAGATGTTATAATTCTTGCTCAATACTTTTTACAATTGTATGCACTTGAGTATAAACGTAATGTAAAAAGTTTTTCTGAAGATGGTTTAAGTGCGATAAAAGCTCATAAGTGGCCTGGTAATATTCGAGAGTTACAAAATAAAGTAAAAAGTTCGGTAATCATGACAACAGGAACACAAGTCACTGCATTTGATTTAGGCTTTTTTGACCATACTAATACCGAATTTGAACTGTCATTGAACTTAAGATCTGTACGTGAAAAAGCTGAGTCATTGGCTATTCAAAAGGCATATGCATTAGCGGTAGGAAATATGTCAAAAACGGCTGATTTACTTGGGGTAACAAGACCTACATTGTATTCATTAATTGAAAAATATGGTCTGACGATTAACGAAACTTAGCTATTAGAGAGTATGTAGAAGGTTTTGAATCCTGAACCCTTCTACATATTTTGTGAATTTATATGTTAGTCAATAGGTGTTTTTGTATGTTTTTCGTCACTTATCCCGATATTCGCCTCAGCATATAAACGACTTTTTTGCTTAAGTAGTTTATCTACATAACGGGCCATTTTTATTTTTTCCTTAATTGAAGATTCTAATATTTCTTCAACTTCTCTTAATATTTCTTTCATGTTTTCAACATTTTCTGTTGAATTGACGATGAGTTGCGTATTTGCTTGACTAGGTTCATTACTGGTTAATTGAACGTTGTGAAGCGAGCCAGTTAATTCAACCTCCATTTCTTTCGCAACTTCATTAATCGCATTTGAATCAATGCAAGTTAGCTCTTCTAAAAAGCCAAATAATAATAAACGGTCAACAAAAATATTAATCTTCCTTGGAACGCCTGAAGTTTTTTCGTGAATTATATTTAGGCCATTATCCGAGAAAAGTGCCTCTTTGTTGCAGCCGGCTTGATGTAATCTATGGTTTATATACTCTTTTACTTCTTCACTTGTTAATGGTTTTAAATGTGCTGAAGCAATAATTCGCTGACGAAATTGTTCCATATTTGGTGCTTGTATTATATCTTTCAGCTCTTCTTGCCCAAGTAAAAAACTTTGTATTAAAGGTTTATTATCAAGCTGAAAGTTAGATAACATCCGAAGTTCTTCAACTGTTTCAATAGGTAGGTTTTGAGCTTCATCAACAATGAGTAATGCACGCTTTCCTTGACGGTTTAGGTTAATCAGAAATTGCTCAATTGCCTTCAAAAGTTCTGCCTTGCTGTTACCCTGAACGGATATTTTGAATTCAGAAGCTACTAGCTCAAGTAATTCTTGGGGATTAAGCTTTGTGGTTACAAGTTGCGCAGCAACAATAGAATCATCAGCGATGTTATTTAACAGATTACGCGCTATTGTTGTTTTTCCGGTACCAATTGGCCCAGTAACAACGATAAAACCTTCACCTTGGTCTAAACCATATTGCAAATATGACATTGCTCTTTGGTGGTTGCTTGAGGCGAAAAAGAAACGTGGATCCGGGCTTAACTGAAAAGGACGTTCTTTAAAACCATAATAATTCTCGTACATCTGCTAAAAACCTTTACTGAATTTGAGGTAGATTCTATCTTCATCATAATTGAACGATCGCTTAGTTGAATATCGATTAAGGTGGCTTAAACCTAATTTAATAGTAAATTCGCTATTTAACGATTTATCATATTCAAGACTATAACGACGGTAACGATCTTGTTGCTCATTTAATTGCTTAAGTGACCTGTGGTCATTGGTATATTCAAGGTTTAGTTGTAGATTTGAATTACCACTGATTTTTCGCTTTATGGAAAATGATGCATTTTGATTCTCATCTTCTGTTCGTGTATTTAAGTTTTCACGGACTGAGCTCGATAATGTGAAATCGAAGGTAGTGCGAGACAGCTGTAATTTTGACGACCACTTTAATTCTTTGTTTAATGATAAATCTAGATCTTCCTGTAAAATAAAATCATTTAAATTTATCAGTTGATAACCATCAAAATTGATATTCTCGTTATTGTTAAGGAAACAGGTAGAAGTATCAGTTATGTCGCCTTGGGGGCACCAGAAACTACCTAATTCTACGCTTTCATAATTATTTCGGGTGAATGCGCTAACGGCTTCAATGTATGTAATTGAATTAGTTAGGCGTTTATTCTTATGGGTAAAATCGAGCCCATAACTTTCTCCATAAAAGCGATGACCGTAATCAATTTTTAACAGTGTTCTTTGGCTAGGCTCCCATTGTATAGTAGCAGCAGTATAATCTTCTTGCTGTTGGCCATCAATGTCTAATTGACTACCTATTGGGGTGTTGTAAGACAGGTCTAAAAGTAATCTAGAGCTTATTAATAAACGTAATCCACCACCATAGGAGTCTGTTTCAACCGATGAACTATTATCGATAAGATCTCCTTCGTTTGTCTCATCATAATAACGTAGAAAAGGTGTAACTTTATAATCAGTAATCAACCCTATTTTCACTTCACCTTTAAACAGTTGTCCATCTCGACCTTGATTGGTGTAGTCAGCTAACCCTGCTGATACATCCCAATAAATATGGCGTGCAGATGAACCATTTATACTTCGAAAAATTGCATTATAACCTTCTCGTTCTCCTATACCGTCTTGTGATTGAATTGTTTGGTATTGGATTTGAGAATTTATACGAAAATCACTATTGTCAATGATGTATTCTATGCCTGTATTATAAGTTTCTATCCTGGTAGTATCGCCCGAAACAATATCAGCTAAGGCGTTAGTGGCAGAATTCTTAGATTGATTAGATATTGCTGCGCTACCCGTTAATGCTAAACCATTAGGTGCTAATTTTAATCGGAAAGTACTATTTAAGGTATGAAAATCATCATCGGTGTTGTGATCATGACTATACATTGCATACACGCTGCTTGAGTTAAGCGAAAACTCTAACTTGTTTGATGAAAAAATCGTACTTAACTCAAGTCCTACTTGGCTTACCAGACTTGATGTTTTGTCATCAATAGCTAAAGTAACATTATCTGAATATGTCTCATCAATAATTAACTGTGGTGTAAACCCCCATTCTCCTGCAGAGGTATATGCAGAAAAAATGGCAAAGAGTGCGACAGCTAATTTTTTCTTATTTAGTGCCGTAACCATAACCATAATAGCCATACATATCCTTGTGAGATCTGATTGCTTTATTCAGCACTAGACCAAGTGCTAAATCTTCATTGAGATTTTCTGTCGCTTTTTGAATATCAGCTAATAGTGTTTTAGACTCTTCAACAACCACTAATGCTTGCCCCATCAGATTCGCTAAAACCAAAGTTTCGCTGACACCAATTAATGGAGGGCAATCAAATATTACTATTCGGTCAGGGTATCGTTCGGCTAATTCCTTTGCAAAAGATTCCATTCGATCGCTTGCGAGTAATTCATTAGACAGATGATGAGGTTCACCAGCTGGAATAACCTTTAGCTTATCGATATTAGTACTGTAAATTATTTCAGCAATATTGTTCTTTTGCCCAAGCAAGTATTCAATAAGTCCAGGCACTTGCTCAAAACCTAACTCTCTATTTATGCTCGGACGTAAAACATCAGCATCTATTAATAGTACGGTTTTATCCTGCTCTAAAGCGATACTTAACGCGAGATTGATAGAGATAAAAGTTTTACCTTCGTTAGGCTTAGAGCTACTTACCATAACTAAATTACTATGATGAAGCGTCTTAGCACTAGCCCCAAAGGCATTGTTTAATAATTTACGTTTGATTTGCCTAAACTCATCTTTGATGTTTTTTCTGGTACCGTCATCGATTAGAAAACCACGACTTTCGAGTTCTTTTTTATCGAGTTGTAAAATATCATTATTTGGGTAGTTGACTGATTTTTTATCCGGTTCAACAGTTGTCTCGCTCATAGCAACTGGGCAATCTTCAACTGCCTGCGTGTTGTCTTGTTGAGCAATCTTTTGCTTTGCGAGCGCTTTTTCTATAGTACTCATAAATTAAAAATCCTATGTATTGGCGCTTGTATTGCATCTGGAAATAGCGTGTAAGTGACAAAAAAGCACAATATTAAAATCAATAAACTATTAGATAAGATAAAGAGGGTCGTTTTTCGTTTATCTTTACTTTGTAATCCGATATTTTCAGTAGCCGAAACAATACCAAAAATGGGAATGCCCGTTGCGCGAGCTACTTGGCTACTAGATGTAACAACCGGATTAATTTGACTGAATAAAAAGGAAAAACCTAAACCGACACCTACGCCTAAAAAGGTGACAACCGCATAGAATAATAATCTCTTAGGCCCTGTTGGCTCAAGAGGTACTCTAGGGGGGTCAATTACTTTAAAGTTTATTTTACTCGTTGCTTCATCAGCAGATTGACCTATTTGTGCCTTCTCTCTGCGATCAAGTAAAGTTTCGTATTGCTTTTGGGTGATTTCGTATCCGCGATCAAGTGCAACTAATTCTGCTTCAATTTCAGGCAAGATATGAATCTTGTTTTCAAGTTCTTTAACTGTATTTCTATAGTTATTTGCCCTAACCTCCATTGAGGCTACTTGGCCTTCAAGTTGATTTACCTGAATTTGAATACTCTGAATTACGGGGTTTTGACTAATTTGCGCAAATTCATTGTTACCATCATTACTACTTGATAAGTATTCTTCAATTTCATCATTTCGCTTTTTTGATAAATGATCTAAGCGGCGCTGAACTTCTTTAACATCGGGGTGTTGTTCTGTATATCTAAGCTGCAAAGAATCTAATTGCCCAGTTAGTTCGCTAATACGGTCATCAAATGTAGTTTTGACACTGTTTGAATCAATAATATTACTTTGCTGAGAGGACGTGGGAGAAGTCGGTTGGCTTAGTTTAGCTTTTGAAGCGGCTAGTTGAGTTTTAGTTTCCAACAAAATAAGTTCAATTGTTTTTAATTGTTCTTTAGAGTTATTCAGTTTGTCGTAATACCCACCATATTGGTTGGGTAGTACATCACTATACTTTTGCTTAAAATTGGTTAATCGTGCTTCCGCTTTTAATAGACGATTCTCGTATTCATTAATTTGACTGTCAATAAACTTCTGAGCCGAATCTGAATCTTTACGGTTATCACCACGAGTATTTTCAATAAAAACAGTCAATACTGATTGCACAACATCACGAGCCATTATTGGATCGGGGTCAGAATACTTGATATTAAAAATGTTTTGCCTTTTTCCACCTGTTTTTCTGATGGAAATACCTTTTTTTAAAAGGTTAATTAAATTGTCAAACTCTTGTGGCGTGTTGGCTTGAACATCCAAGTCTGTCATTCGAGCAATGCGCTCTAAGTTTGGACGACTCAGTAAAGTAGACACCATTTGAAGAATCTGCAAATCTGGATTCAATTCAACGGTCATCCCACTTAGTAAGGGTCTAAGAATAGACTGCGTATCAGCAAATACACGCGCTTCTGATTCATAGGTGTCTTGCAGTTGTGAAACTACTAACCAACCTAAAGGGCATATAAGCCAAGTCGCTATCATAAGATAACGACGTTTTATCCAAATGCCTTTTAAATAGTCTAAAATCTGTTCAAGTACTTCTTGCATTCCTGACCTCTAAAACTGGGAATTAATAAAATAATTTGAGTGTTATGTTAAAACCAAGTTTCTGGGATCACAATAATATCACCGGGTAAAATATCCACATTGGCACCAATTTCGCCATTTTTAATTAAATCTTCAATATAAACTTCATACTGTTTCTGAACACCATTTTCAACTCGCACTAAAATTGCGTCGTTCCCATCGGCAAATTCTGTTAAACCACCTACTTGAATCATTACATCAAGCAAAGTCATTTGCTGTGTATAGTTAATAGATTTAGGTTCTGATGCTTCACCGATAACACGAATTTGTTCACTAAACGGCCCAACAAAATTATTAACAGTAACCGTAACAACGGGTTCTCTTAAATAAGTGGCTAAAATTTCCTCAATAGCACGAGCGAGTTCAGTCGGTGTTTTGCCTGATACGGGAATATCCTCAACTAAAGAAGTGGTTATCATTCCATCCGGGCGAACCACAAACGTTCCTGATACTTCCGGGTTACGCCAAACAAAAATATTAACAACGTCACCTGCACCAATTAGATATTTATACGAGGAAACATCTACAGTATTAGATTGATGAATGGTTGCAGGGGGTAATGTTAATACACTACATCCTGAAATTGCATAAGCTAAAAATATTAGGGTTGCTGTTTTTAGTTTACAGAACATATTATTTTCCATGGTTCTAACCTTTTTAAACATCGAATTTATTATATTAATACTAAGCTACCAGATTGTATGTGATTTTCACACATGTTGCACAACATTTAATAGGTGTAAAACATTTGCAATTTTTGTTATTATCTCATGACTTATTTGTGCAAGGATTTTAATCGCTTTATTCTGCACAATAAAAGTTAGTCAATTTTAATTTTGTTCATCTAAAGATAGGAAGTATTTATTAAGTATGTCTAGCCCAAAATTCAAAGATCTATCTTCGGGTAGTAAATCTTTAGTTCTAATAGAATTGATTTTTTTTGCGGGATCGTTATTACTAACTGTCTATTTGAATGGTATATTCTCATTTGTAGAACCTCAAGATATTCCAACTAATTTACTGGCTATTTGTGCCGTTGTATTTGCACTTGTCGTGCAATTATCTTCCTTGGCTCTCGGCTTATATAACTCTAAACTTCGTGAAAACTATCGTGGTGTTCTGAGGCGTTTGCTTGTATCTGTAGCTATCGGTTTTTTCATTGTCACTTTAATTAATCCTTTCTACGGACAGCATGCATTAAAGATAGAGTTACTTGCTCTTGCAGCACTATTTAGCCTTATTATTGCCAGTGCCTTTCGATATTTTACACTTCAAATTGATTTTTTCGGTTTTAGTAAACGTGTTGTATTAGTGCTTGGAGCCGGCGACAGAGCTTCTATAATAGAAAAGCGTATGCGTCGTGATGTTGATAGACAAGGTTTTTATATGCATGGTTTTGTTATTATGCCAGGGGATACAGAAACCGGCATCGTTAACGAGAACCGAATTGAGTTAGACGGTTCACTGGTTAATTATGCTTTAGAGCATGGTATAGATGAAATTGTTGTTGCCAGTGATGAACGCCGTGACAACTTGCCTGTTGATGAGCTTTTTGCATGCAAAATCCGTGGTGTTGAAATCACGGAAATCCTCGATTTTATTGAGCGTGAAACAGGCCAAATAGCAGTGAATCTTATTTATCCAAGCTGGGTGATATATTCAAATGGCTTTGCTTCAGGTAATCACCTGCGAAACACATTAGATTGGGTGTTTAATGCTGGTATTGCTATCTTACTAATCTTTATCACTTGGCCTGTGATGCTGATTACCGCATTACTGATTAAGTTAGATGAAGGGACTAAAGCACCAATATTTTATTTACAAGAACGTGTAGGTCTTGATGGACAAGCTTTCAATATTTATAAGTTCAGAAGTATGCGTATAGATGCAGAAAAAAATGGTGCACAAATGGCTGCTGAAAATGATGATCGCACGACATCAATCGGTAAGTTTATTCGTAAATACCGTGTTGACGAATTGCCTCAAATTTTAAATGTACTTCGCGGTGATATGGGATTCGTAGGACCACGTCCTGAACGTCCTGAATTTGTTCAGCAATTGATTAAAAATTTACCTTATTACAACGAACGTCATAATGTTAAACCTGGTTTAACCGGATGGGCCCAGTTAAAATATCCCTATGGTTCAACAGAAGAAGATTCATTAGAAAAACTAAAATATGACCTTTATTACATTAAACACCGTAGTTTTATGCTGGACTTACTCATTTTAATTAGAACAGTTGAGATAGTTTTGTTTGGTAAAGGAAGATAAAGTAGATGTTAAATATTTATGTAGTGGCTTGCCTAATCATAGAACGAGGGTTTCATACGTGAGCCAAATCATTAATGCAATGACAGTTGATGTTGAAGATTATTTTCACGTTTCTGCATTTGAAAATAGCATAAATAAGTCAGATTGGAATAAATTGCCTTTACGGGTTGAACAAAATACATATCGTTTACTTGAGTTATTTGAAAAACATAATGTTAAGAGTACTTTTTTTACTTTAGGTTGGGTAGCTGAGCGCTGTCCTAATTTAATAAAAGCGATAGTTGACCAAGGACATGAGCTAGCAAGCCACGGATATGCACATCAACGAATTACTGAAATGACTCAAGAAAATTTCATTACTGATGTAGTAAAAAGTAAAAATATTTTAGAGCAATTGTCTGGTACTGAAGTCATAGGTTATCGTGCTCCAAGCTTTTCACTTAATGATACTAATACATGGGTTTATGAAAAATTAATTGAATTAGGCTTCCAATATAGCTCTAGCACTTATCCCATTCAGCACGATTTGTACGGCGTGCCGAATTGGCCGCGTTTTATTTACGAACGTTCGGAAATTTTTCAGGGACAAAAAATACTTGAAATCCCTATACCCACTTTACGTAAAGGTAATACTAATACGGGTATTGGTGGAGGTGGTTATTTTCGTTTATACCCATATTGGTTATCTAAAAGGCGCATTGACAAATTTAATCAACAAGAACAAAAGCCTTACAGTTTTTATTTTCATCCTTGGGAAATCGATCCTAAACAACCAAGAATTAAAGAAGCACCATTGAAATCGAAATTTAGGCATTATATTAACTTAGCTAGAATGGAAGGTAAGTTAGAGCGACTTTTAAAAGATTATAAGTGGGATACCATGAGAAGTGTTTATTTAGATAACAAAATTAAATAAATATGAATGACAAAATAGTTAAAGCGATACCTATAGCTGCCATTCTCATCGCTTGGTTTTATACCTATTACCAAGGTGTAGTGACTTCAATAAATGTTTGGATTACATCTGAAATATTTAATCATTGTTTTTTAGTGATTGGTGGTGCCTTTTTCCTTATTTATCAAAAACGAATACAACTTATCCAACAGCCTTTTATACCCAACTATTGGTTATTCATTCCTTTAATAGGAACTGTGATTCTTTATACCTTTGGGCTCGTTGGTGATATTCGTTTATTTATGCATTTTGCAACTTACGTTTCCTTACCGCTGCTTATTTGGCTTATTGTGGGTAATCAAGCAGCTAAAACCATCCTATTTCCTCTTTATTTTATTCTGTTTGCTATACCTGTAGGCGAACAACTCATACCATATTTACAAGAGTTCACAACAGACTTAGCCGTTCCCTTACTCGAAATGTCAGGAGTGCCCATTTATCGAAATGGCTTGTACTTAGATATTCCAGAAGGACGATTTTTAGTAGCCGAAGCTTGTTCTGGTATTAGTTTCCTCATTGCTTCGATTGTCTTTGGTAATATATATGCTTATTTATCATTTCGGACATTGCCCAAGCAAGTACTTTTTGTTTTCATATCAATAGTAGTTCCAATTATAGCTAATGCATTAAGAGTATACGGTATTATATTAACGGCACACTTAACTGACATGGAGTATGCAGCGGGTGCTGATCACCTGATATACGGTGGTGTTTTTTATACAATTATTCTATTTTTATTGATATTAATCGGTGAGCGATTTAGAGATAAAAGTATTAACATTAAACTACCGTCTCAAGACAATACACAGAACAGTCATAAAAACTTGGTATCGTTGCCTTTAGTCTGTCTTGTGATTGCCGTTTTTGTTTCGCAACTTCTTTGGTTGAAATCAATTGAGAATAATAGGCTAGCAATTAAATCAGCTTATATTATTAATACGCAATCATTATTTATTAAGTTCGATGACAGAAAAACAAAAAAATGGCAGCCAAGTTTCCCCCATGCCAATGAAGTACAGCAAGGTAGTATTAAGATAAGCCAAAATACCTCAATAGATATATTTATAGCTTCTTACACTGCTGGGACAGGCGAACTTATCTCATCATTAAACAGATTATATGATGCAGATCGTTGGACGTTAATTAACACAAAAAATATTAAGATTAAAGGCTCTGAACAACAAGCACAGATCACACAATTAGTATCACCACACGGTGAAAAAAGAATTATTGTACATTGGTATCAAATATCAGATAAATTCTTTTCTAACAAGGTAAAAGCGAAGCTCTTTCAGACTGTTAATTCATTGCTTGGGAGAGAAAATAATAATGCTTTAGTTGCTTTTTCACTACAAGCGTCGAGTAATACGGTAAGTGCAGAGCAAGAATTAATGGAATTTATAGAAAAAAATGCTGAAAAATTTAATCAAATAATGCAGAGCAAATAGTATGCGTAAGCTACCTAGACTTGTAAATTATTTTGCCAGATTAGCCCAGATCTATGATGTCCCTGGTAAATATCGTTTTTACGAAGCCACTAAATATAAATTTAATCGTCACTTAATCACCTACAATATAAAAGGCAGCGAGTTTTCAATCCCTTGGGATCAGTGGTGTTTTTGGAAGAACTACGGCCCAGAAAACTATTATTTAGAAGAAATACTTCCTTTCACACAAACATTAAATGACCAGTTAGATTCTTTTGATTTTATTGATTTAGGCGCTGATGTTGGTGTTGTGTCAGCTTTGGTAAATAAATACTGCATTGCCTTAAATAATATTATTGCACTAGAGCCTAATCCTACTGTTTTTGATGTGCTTCAACAGAATTTACTTAATATCTCGGTTAATCACCTGGCCTTTAAAAACGCGATTTCTAATTTTGATGGTTATGGGGAATTTAGCTTTAAAAGTGAACAAGGTTCAGATCATGAAGGACACCTTGTTAATAATACCTCAGGAAAAACAAAAGTTACTACTTTAGATTCTCTTATTGATAACAATAATATTATATTAGCAAAAAACCTTGCGATAAAAATAGATGTTGAAGGGCAAGAAAAGGCAATGTTTACTGGCGCAAAAGAGACCCTTAAAAAAGCAGATAAAGTCATTATTTTGTTAGAGCTTCACCCTGAAGTATTAACAAGAGATAAACAAACAGCAGAAGACTTATTTAATGAAGCTGAAAAAATAAGATCATTTAAATGGCTTGTTCCTATTCAAGATAATAAGCTGGTTGATAGAAGTTTAAATTTTTATGATCAATTTATAGTTCAACAATATGATGTAATTGGTATAGCTGATTAGATTGGAGCTATTCCGACAATTTTTTTATTACTTTGGCAGGGTTACCTGCCACAATAGAATAGTCAGCTACATCTTCAATAACCACCGCACCAGCAGCCACCACACAATGCTCCCCAACATTAGCCATAATTAATGAGCCATTACCTAGCCAGGAGCCGCTACCAATAGTAACTTTTTCAAATTTCCCACCCTGATCTTTAATGGGCTTAGTTAAATCATCAAAATTATGTTGTCCTTTACCACTCATTATATGAACACCACTACCAAGTAGAGTGTCTCGACCAATTTTACATTTCCCTATATTACACTGTGGGCCAATATAAACACCTGTAGATATTTCGGTATCACGTTGCGAGAATAACGTTAGAAAAGAAATAACAGCATCAGGACTGCAACTTTTCATGGAAAATCGGTAAAATCCTGCTCGCAAGTAACGACCACCTTTACCGGGAATTAAACTTAATAACTGGGAAAAACTACTAAAAAGTGAATCACTCTTTAACATAATATTTAGTAGTAGGTATATTAATGTTATAGGCGAAATAATTATTGCAGCAAAAAAATAAATAGCCTGTTTGATTATACTTCTCACATTCCCATCCTTTAATAATATTCAATTAGCAAAACCGATGTTATTAAACCCCTTAAACATTTTAGATAAATGTTTTTTGAACTAAAAATAACATGGGTTGACGAAATATTAGCGCATTAATAAAGCTAAAATTTCTATTGTTTTTAATTCCATTAAAGCATTGTCTTGCCTTGAACCGACATTTAAGTGGACTACGGGCTATGTATTACTAGACCTCAGGTTAAATCGCCAATTCTCAAACTCTATGCTAATACTGTCAGCATAATTCATATTAGTAGCCAATTTATCGTAGTAATATAAAACCCGAACTCTTGCCGCTTTTGGATCTTCAATAACATTATTTATCTCACCAGATGCTGGGTATTTATTGATACGCGCAGCAACTAACTTTGAGAAAGGTGTTTTAGTGGCGCACATTAACTCAGCAACTAGTAACCAAGGGTTCATGTCGCTATCACAAAACGCAAAATCTATAAATAGTGTCGAGCACTCATTTCTCCGCCATATACAGCACTTTCTTCTCTCATACGTTTTTGATGAAAGCATGGCCTGTTTTACAGAGTATGAGTTCCCCACCAGTTTGGTTGACAATATCTATGGTACTCTAAGTCAAACGAGGATCGTGAATTATTTTTTCATTAGTAATATTATTTGCTTTAGCTTTTAAAAGAAATTTGTCGGCAAGTAAGCCAACAATATAATACCCTTCCATAAATACATCATGTTCATCAAATAAGAAACATCGATCAAAGTCACCATCCTAGGTGCTTCCCATATCTGCATTATGTGCTAACACTGCTTTTTTCGTTGAACTTCTATTTTCTACTAATAAAGTGGTTGGGATACCGTTTGGAAAAGCGCTTCAGGTTTATGATGAATCTTGATAAATTCAACAGGTATATTTAATTGATTTAAATGAGCCTCTATAACATCAATAGCAGACCCTGAAGAGCCATTTTCTGCATTAACAAAAAGCTTCAATGGTTAATATTTTTGCTGTCAATATATGTTAACAAATACTCGGTAGAGGCGGTTGATATATATTACTTAGTTAACTTACCTTGGTTAGGTGTATTAACAAATTTATTTTGTTCTGCTAAGTCTTTAATATCAAAAAGGCCAGTGCCACCACTTATTGGTCTGCTACCTGTTCTAACAAGCTTCATACCATTGTAATAAATCCTTGCTCATTCGCTTCCTTGTGATATTTAACAAGGCTAGACGAACTTCCTCAGACTGTCTTCGAGTAAATGGTTAGTTTTAAGGCTAAAGCAATTTAGAGCTTATTTTATTTTCTATATGTTTTGAGATTATATCCTCGTAGGTTGCATCAGTTTTATTATTACTTAGTGAGGCTTCACCTCCGTTTCTGCTCGATATTCTTTTGTTAGTGGTATTATCTCTAATAATTACATTTGTAGTAAGCGGAAAGCGATATTCTATAGCTCTTGAGTAGCCATGGTCTAGCCAAATATAATTGTTTTCTATAATTGTATTTGGGCTGTTTGCTATTGCAATGCCAGTGTCCGCAAAGGGATCATTATTATTTTTGTGAATAATAGTATTACCGCTTATTCTACCTCCTTTATTTGAATATGGCATATTGATATGAGACGAACCAAAGCCAAATCCTATCCCGCGATCGCAATCTTCAATAATGTTATTTTCCACGATATTATTATGGGAATTTCTCCAGAAATGTATTGCAAATTCAGAAATCCGGTTGTTTGGGCTGGCTATATCTTTAAATCGATTATTTCGAACTATCCAGCCATTCGCAGCATGAGCATCAATCCCGCCAATATAGTATTGCGGGCCAATACCTGCTGTATATTGAAAAGTACAATTTTCAACTAAACCGAAGTCTGAAGAATTATTGGGTTTGTTGTCGATATTATAACTAACTTTTATCAACTGCTGGTAAGAGTCTTGCAAAATACAATTACGTATAGTTGGAAAATCCGCATCATGTTCACCGGCAATTTGAATTAAATGATGACTAGCTTTTTGCAAGGTAATGCCACTTAAAACAAAAAAATTACCACCTACCCATATTAGATTCTTCACCGAGCCAGATTTATTCATGCCACTCCCTTGAATAATGACATCTTTAGGGTTACCCGTAATCGAAATTATTGAAATATTGTCTGCTTCTATTCGCAATGTTTTTGTCAGCTGGTAAATACCACTTTTTAACATCAGGGTAATATTACCGGAGGATTTATTGGCTATTTTAATCTCTGTTACTAATTGGTTTACGCTTGCGATAGGAATGGCTTTTAACGTGTCGGGTAAGGAAAATGGCGCGTTTAGGTAAGGGTTAATTTTGTTAGTAAAATTATCTGCATTTTTTCGTAAAGTAACGTCAGTTTTTTTTGTGCTAAGGTTTGATGGTATCAATTTCCCTATTTTTATTAACGCGGACTTGGGAGTATGACCTGAGTATAATAAGATGAAAAAACCAATGCCAGCAAAGATTGCGATGCAGAAGAAAACCCCTAGTCCCAAGGTAATCCCTTTTTTTATAATATAAATAAAGTGGGGGGAGCTTTGATGTAGTGAGGGCATTATTCATTTCTCATTTTAATTGTTTGAACTGGATTACCAGCAATAATTAGATAATCAATAACCGCATTAGTAATTATTGACCCATCAGTGCCTATAAAAACCATCATTAGCGAGTCATAAATATACCAAGAATCATGACTAATAGTTATCTCTTTAAAATAACTTTCTTGGTCTTTAAATAGGTAATTGATGTCCAAAAATTTATGTTGACCCTTCTCTCTCGTTATATGAATACTGCTGCCTAAAAGTATATTTTATTCCATTTTTCATTTACCAATATTAAATTGTGGACCAATGTATGCTCATTTATTGATTTCTCTGTTTTGTTATGAAAATAATATTTCAAATGAAATAACAGTATCCGTTAGTGTGCATGTGATATTAAGCTTGAACTATATCTTTATGTTGTAAGTAGATAAGTTGCTAATTATACTGAGCAATTAAGGTATGTGCGCTATTAGGATAACTACTATAATTCCTTTTACTTCGCCTAATGCCTAGTTATTTTAATTTTGCTCATGTTGTCATCAGAATTCAGATGGCTAGTTTGCGTGACTAAATGTATAGTAAATTGGGTATCGGATACATTTTAACAATAAAGGTAGATTTGTGGATATTAGCGCGATAGTTTTAAGTTTTAACTCCAAACAATTTATAGAAAAATGCGTAAGAGATCTCGTAAATTCATTTGATGATTGCGACTATCAAGGGGAAGTAATTGTTGTTGAAAATGGCTCAACGGATGGCTGTGTTGAAATTCTTAAGCTGTTAGAGTCGGAATTTCCGGAGGTACTAAATGTAATTTATTTAGAAAAAAATACCGGAACGACTTATTCTAGGAATTTGGCCATGAGAGCATCAATTGGCGAATACTTTGTTATTTTAGATTCAGATGCTTATATGAATCAATTTGTTCTGAAGGGAATGATTGATTGGTTAAGGCAACATGAAGAATATGGGTTAGTTGCACCGCAATTAACTTTTCCTGATGGCCGTTACCAACTTTCTATTGATTCGTTTCCAACGGTAACAAGAAAAATCAGACGTTTTTTTATGCTTAAACAAATGGAAACAACTCAAAATATTGACTTAGATTCGGTGTACGATATCGATTATGCAATATCTGCTTGTTGGATGTTTCATCGTTCAATATATGAAGATATTGGCGGACTAGACGAAAAGATTTTCTATGCACCAGAAGATGTTGACTACTGTCTACGTATATGGAAACACGGAAAAAAAATAGCTTATTTACCTATGTATTCTCTGGTGCATGATGCAAGGGAAGTGTCCCGCGGCTTTAAGTTTAATAAATTTGTCTATCTGCATGTTAAAGGGTTAATGTATTATTTTATAAAACATAGATATTTTTTTAACCTAAAGTCCTTATATAAACGTTTAAATAAAACAGTTCATATGGAATAAAACTCAGCTTTAACCCATTATATATTGGTTCTTTAGCTTGTTTGTAATAATGATCAAGTCATGTGCGGTCAATACTCTATCAAAATTTGAAAATGTAGTGTTTTTCAAAGGACCAAATAAAGTCCCATCATGATAAACAAATGGATGATGCGAGCCTAGGTTTTACCTTAGATTCCAGCTTAAGTTTCAATACTTATGCGTCTAATTTATAGTTTATAAATTTTATACAAGTAAACAATTAGTTGTGTCGTATATTGTAATTAGAGTATGCTTTACTATAAATTTCCGTGAAAAAATCAGACCTTAAATTATCTTAAACATGAAAAAGAAAACACTAGTACTTACTGAAAATTTCCCGCCACTTTCTGGTGGTAGTGGTCGTTGGTTTTGGGAGTTATATTCCCGCCTTCCCAATGACGAGTATTTAATCGTCGCCGATGATAGAATTGACCTTGAAAATTTTAATGAAATACAGGGTGTAAATATAATTCGCATTCCTTTAAATTCAACTGAATGGGGAGTTAGAAGCTGGACAGGTCTTAAATTTTACTTTCGCTGCCTCTTTAAGCTGATTAAAATTATAAAACAACACAAAATTACTCATATTCATGCTGGACGAGTTATCCACGAAGGTGTAACCGCTTACTTGCTTAAATTTTTCACGGGTGTTGATTATTTATGTTATGTGCACGGTGAAGATGTTGAAACTGCCGCAACCAGTGGTGAACACAATTTAATGGTTAAACAAGTTTGTAAACGAGCCACATTACTCATTTGCAACAGTGAAAATAGTGCCAAAATTGTTAAACGCCTTGGTTATGCCTCAGACGATAAAATTCGCGTATTAAATCCGGGTGTTGATACCAGCAAGTTTGTCCCTGCAAAAGAAGATCTGCAATTTAAAAGTCAAATGGGCTGGGAGAACAAAAAAGTTATTTTAACCGTTGGTCGACTGCAACAACGTAAAGGCCACGACAAAATGATTGCTGCTTTGCCTCAAATATTGAAAGAGCATCCCGATACCCTTTACGCAATTGTTGGTAGAGGGGAATGCTTAATAGAATTACAGTCCTTGATCAATAAACTTAACCTGAATAAACACGTACAATTGCTTGATGAAATAAGTGACGAGATAATGATCAAGTGCTATCAACAATGTGACCTGTTCATTCTACCAAACAGAACCATTGGAAATGACATCGAAGGATTCGGTATGGTTTTAGTTGAAGCACAAGCTTGTGCCAAACCAGTGATTGCAGGAAATTCTGGTGGAACTAAAGAAACGATGATAATCGATGAAACGGGTGTGATTATTGACTGCACAGACCCTAAAAGCATAGCATGTCAAATAAATTCGATGTTTCAAGATCCTAATGAACTAATTACTATGGGTAATAAAGGACGTTCACACGTTGAAAGAGAACTAACTTGGGAGGCTCACGTTAAAAAGAGTCGACGAATATTTGAGCAAGCTTAACGTGTTGATTGGCTATTCTTCACTTCAATCCAAAAAGTAAGAATTGATATTTATTTTAAAGATCTTAAACGGAAATTAATGGAGTGTTTTTTTGGTTTTACTATTGGAAATAGCAAGAGGAATTGCGGCTCTTTGGGTTTTTCTGTACCATACTAAAAATATATTTATTGACTCATCTACCTTTATTTATCAGTTAGCTGAATACGGGCATTTAGGTGTTCCGATGTTTTTTGTCATTTCGGGATATGTAATTACCTACTCTGCTGAATCTACCCTTAAAGCGAAAAGAAGTCCCCTGTCTTTTTTAAAAAAGAGATTTCGTCGTATTTACCCTGTGTTTTGGATTTCATTAGTTTTAGTCTTATTATTGCCTTATCTAATCGAAATAATTAGCATGTTGAAGTCCGGTTCATATCAAGAACCAGGGCATTTACTTTTAAAGTATACGGCGACTGAGTGGTCACATTTTATATTGTTAACCAAGGTGTTTTTTTCAACCAACAGTGACCTTCAGGGGCAATTTAATGCAATTAATGCAGTCTATTGGACTATAGCCATAGAATTTCAGTTCTATCTCGTTATATTTATTGCACTCTTTAGTAAACAATATTACAGATTGATTATAGCGATTGTTTCAATGCTGGCGATTGTTAACTTAATACATCCGTTTGGGGTCAATGCGGGACTGTTCTTACATTATTGGCCTTCTTTTTCTGTTGGCATTCTGTTGGCATATATTTTCAAAAATGATTTAAGCTTAAGTCAAATACTTATAAATAAATATATTTACCATATTTCATCTCTTGTTTTATTTCTAGTTGCCATTTTGGCAATCATTGTTTTGGATACTGAAGTGCATAGGTTTGTTTTTTCGCTGTTTTTTGCTGTTATTATTTGGTTGATTGCACCCTTCGAAAAAATATTAGTGGAGGTGAAAAAGAATAAGAAAAATATATTGTCTTGGATTTTAGAAGCTTTTCTGGCTTTAGGGGCGATGTCGTATTCAGTATATCTATTACACGCAAAACTATACCAATTACCTGAATTATTTGTTCGGCAGTTAGTCACACAAAATAGCATTTTATATGGTTTATTAACCATTATTTTTACACTTTGTTTATGTTATCCTTTTTATATTTATGTAGAGCGACATTTCATGAGTAAAAATTATGCAAAAATGCATAAAGATACTCTTTCCACAAAAAAATAGGTATACAGCTCTATTTATTGAGAATTAAAATAGAGTGATGTCAAGATATTTAATGAGAAGTCATCTTTACAACTCACTTTGACATTAACAAGATAATAATATTTATTGTGGAGATTCCTGTATGTTTGGAATGTATAGGTTGTTTTTAGCTCTGTTTGTCGTTTTTCAGCACCTTGGCGGACTAAGAGGATCGGGTGCATATGCCGTTTTCGGTTTTTATATTCTTAGTGGCTATTTAATGACTCTGATCATGCAATCGAGTTATGGTTACAATGTATCAGGTATTGTTAAGTATTCAGTTAATAGATTTTTAAGGATTTTCCCCCTTTACTGGGTGTCGATATTGTTGACTTTAGTTTTAATCATGTTAACTGGGGAAAAGTTTACTTCTTCGTATAATATTGCCATGTCCCTACCCGAAACAGTGGCAGATATTTTTAGGAATGTTTTTTTATTCTTTCCTTTTCGAGAAGTGCCTAGATTGACTCCTCCTGCATGGGCTTTAACGGTAGAAATATTCTTTTATATTCTTATTGGCCTTGGTTTATCAAAAAATAAAAAAATTACATGTTATTGGTTTGTTTTCAGCCTGGCATATCATGTAATTGCATTAATCTTAGCCTTTGGCTGGTATCATAGATATTTCACTATCTTCGCTGCTTCTTTACCTTTTGCAACTGGCGCAATGATATTCCATTATAAAACAGGTCTGATAAATAAATTTAATAAGTTAAATTTGACCTCCAAATACTTACCATATTTAGGATATACTCTATTGATACTGAACTGGGTTGCGGGACGTAAAACGGGTCTAGCTGAAAGCTATTTTTTTTATAGTAACTATTTGATTTGTTCACTTATGTTACTAGTGCTCATTTATCAAAAAAACATAATGGGTATAAGCCAAAAACTGGATTCAAAATTAGGCGACTTCAGTTATCCAATATATTTATTACATTACCAAGCGGGAATCATTGCGATAATGATGGCTTCTGGTGTTGGTATAGAACTGGAAAGAGGCAGTTTTGTCTTAGTAGCCTGGTCTTTACCTGTGTTGTTTTGTATATCTTGGCTAGTTAATCAATTTGTAGAAAAATATGTGCAAAAAGCCCGAACAAGAATAAAAGCAGCAACGAAGCGTACAAACCCAATTAGCCAATTAACTAAATGATAAATATTTTTGAGTAATTTGATGATTCCTTTAAGAAAATCACATGTTTTAATCATAGGTACACCTAGGTCAGGGACTACATTATTCTGTTCAATGTTAGGTTGTCACCCTGAAATTGCACTATTAAGTGAAGACTTAAATTGTGGCGAATTTAAACTTGTCAGTAAAAAAGTTGTCGGTAATAAATTATGTATACCCAATCAAATTGAACTACAACAATCATACTTTAGATCTTCATTTGATCATGTGTATGGTGAATTGCAAAAATACCTGAACAAACTACGTTTAAAGTTCGGGCAGAAAACACCCATTCCAAGAAGTCGAAAAGCTAGATTGAGTATTAAAGACTATCAGCAGAATAGCGATATTGATTTAGTGGTTTTTGGTGTTGTGCGAAGCCCTTTTCAAGGGATAGTTTCAATTCTCAATAGGGGTAGTCAGTCCGAAGATATCGCTTGTTATCGATGGAAAAGAGGCATTGAAATTCTCTATACGTTAATAAGTTCAAACAATAATAATGAACAGGTGCATATAGTTTACTATGATAACCTGGTAAAAAATCCGCAAATCACTATGGTGAAATGTTTGGATTTTTTACATTGTGAGTTTTCAGACGAGGTCTTAAAGGGCTACTTACATACACCTCAGTATCAAGGTAACAAGACTATAGATAGAAATAAGATAAGCCAGGGTCTTGAAAAAGATTTAACTCATGCAATTTTTAAGCAGTATCCTGAAATTAAAGATAAGTATATTTCGTTAATAAAACAGGCACTTTAATATTTCAAGTGCTTTTCAATGACGTTTTAGCAAGGTTAAACTCACGTGAATCAAAAAATAAAAGCGCTTTTTTTTAGATTAAATGGAAAAAAAGAAATACCTTCTGCCAAATACTTTGTTAATAAATCAATAAAGTACGCCTTTGTGGTGCCATTTGTTTATTTTAAGGCGAAATTAAAACTTATATTTAATCTGCTTCCTGATCTAAATCATAAGCAATTATTGTTTATTGGAGGCTTACACCGTAGTGGCACTTCGCCACTTTATAACCTAATTCGTACGGCAAACGGTGTCTCCGGTATTTCTGGTACGACAGTGCCAGAACAAGAAGGACAGTTTTTACAAAGTGTATATACACCGGATTCTGAGTATGGGTTATTGTTTGGTTTTGAAAAAAGCTGCCATCTCACGGAAGTCGATCAACGGGCAAATTCAGTGAGTAGAGCAAGCCTGCTCCGAAGTTGGGGGCAATTCTGGCATAACAAAGCGACTTGTTATGTTGAGAAATCGCCGTCAAATATAATTAGAGCCAGATTTTTGCAGACTATATTCCCTGAAGGCAAGTTCCTTTTTATTGTAAGGCATCCTATCCCCTATGCATTTGCGGTGCAAAAGTGGACCAATGCAGATATAACTACAATTATACAACATTGGCTCCATGTGCATACTATTCTACTCAATGATGCCGCATTTATAAAAAACTATCTTATAGTCCGTTATGAAGATATTTGTGATGAACCACAAAGTTTTCGAAACCAGATTTATGACAATTTTGGTATTGAATTAGCTAATACCATCAATTTTGAAGATAAAAATCAAGCATACTTTTCCCGCTGGCGTAGTGACCCCAGGCTGCTCAGTGACTGTATAAGCACTGTTAGCGAACAATCTCTGAATATCTTGGAGCTATTTTCTTACTCATTGAATGACACTTATGTTCAGAGTAACATGAGCTTTGATCTTAACCGCATCTATCAATAGAAATATTATGAATAAACCATTATTACCAAACTTTATTGGCATTGGGGCTCAGCGAGCGGGTTCTACCTGGCTCAACCAGTGTTTAAGAGAGCATCCAGAAATTTATTTACCCATAAAAGAAATACGCTTCTTCAATTATAATTATTCTAAAGGGCTTGAGCACTATTGTGAAAATTTTATCGGGTTAGAAGAACAAAAAATCTGGGGAGAAATTACCCCTGATTACTACCGGGATAAAGATGCACTTGAGCGAATAGCCAAAGACCTAAAGAACGTTAAGATTTTGTTTGTTTTAAGAAACCCTATCGAGCGTTCTCTTTCACAATATCAATTATATAAGGCGCATGGAGACTATACAGAAGCAACGTTCGAAGAAGCGGTGAGTGCCCATCCTGAGCTAATTGAGTGGAGCCTGCAGGGCAGAACATTACAGTGGTTAAGCGAAATGTTTGAACAAAAAAATCTGCTTTTTGTTCTGTACGATGATATCAATAAAGCCCCAAAAGTTGTCTTGCAACGAATATTAGATTTTCTAGAAGTTAACCCTGATTTTGTACCGAGTGTACTCAATAAAAGAGTGAATCGTGTTGTATTTCCAAGAACCCAAAAAGCACTCAAGGGCTTAGGGTTAGAGAAAGTCATTGACTTAGTGAAGAAATCACCCTTTGCCCATGCGATAAAAGAATGGGGCTTTAAGAGTAATAAGAACAAAGTTTCAATAAATATACGTAAAGAACTTTTAAGTGCGTTCAAGGATGATATTGCCTCCATTGAAAAGGTACTTAATAGAGATTTATCACATTGGCGAAGTTAAACTTATGCGCCTAATAATATGCTTATTAATCTTTAGTTCGCTACAGCTAAGAGCAGAAAACGAAACTAGTAGTAAACAAGTTTCAAGCCTGAAAACCGACAATATCGTGCTCAATTATTTAGGTGCATTTAGGCTTCCTAAAAATAAACTGGGCATATCCAGGTTTAGCTATAGCATTGGCCCGATGACCTTTAACAAGGATAATAATAGCCTCTTTGTTGTGGGGCACCCCCAAGATGACGCTATCGCGGAGATAGCAATTCCAGCATTAGTAAAATCAGATGACTTGGATGACTTAAATGTTGCACCATTTTTACAAGGTTTTTCTCCTGCATTAAGCCGCCTTGCGGACATTAACACCCAAAAACTTAACTTAATTACTGGCTTGCAGAAAGATAAGAATCGATTGATAGTTAATGCCATTATGTATTATGACGCGAAAGCTAGAAATACTGATACAACATTTATTATTGAACAAAGTGATAAGCTACAAACATCTCCGGTCAAAGGTTTTTATGCCCTTAATGGCAAGGTCCATGCTGCGGGTTGGATAAGTCCGGTTCCACCCTATTGGCAAACCCAGTTAGACGGCGATTTAATTTTTGGTTATGCCAGTAGTGTTGCCATTAACAGTCGACTTAGTCAGGGGCCATCAGCTTTTTCAGTGCACAGTGGTGAAATAGCGAAGGGAGTTAATAAAACTATTCCAAGTACTCGATTAATGGATTTCCCTATGGTAAATCGGTTACACCGAGACCTGAAAAACCGGCAAGGTAACAATGACCTTTGGACGGAAGAATCAGGAGCATCGTTTGGTTTTATCGTTCCTAATTCATCAACTTATTTGGTAATTGGGTATTCTGGCGGACATCATTCAGACATCGTGTATAAAAAAACACAGAAAAATGGCAAGAGCAAGTGTCCAGGTTTCTGTGCCGCTGACCGAAATGACTACTACAATCATTTTTGGATGTTCGATGCTAATTTTTTTAAGCTCAGCAAAGATGAACTTATTGAACCGCATCAAATACGGCCTTATCGATATGGACCAATTAAACTTCCTTTTGAACATCGTAAGTTATCGAATGGCAAAGCTTCGATAAACTTTGCCAATGCCGCCACTTTTGATGAAAACAACTCAGTTTTGTATATATTGCTTAGTCAAGCCGATTCAGAATACCGTTATGCCAGATTGCCGGTGATTCTGGCATTCAAAGTAGAGAATTTATAAATGTTAGGTAAAAAAGTTATTGTTGGCTCGAGTATTTTTGCACTATCAAAATTTACCCAGCGATTGATTGGCTTGGTCAGTACTTTGATACTGGCACGGCTATTAACTCCTGAAGATTTTGGCCTGGTTGCGATTTGTGCAATTTTTATCGCATTCACCACGGAATTATCTCAAAGTGGTAATGAAGAGTATATTATTCAAAAGCAGGAACTCAAAGATTCCGATCTTCATACAGCTTGGACATTTAGTTTTATCTTGAGAGTGGTATTTTTCTTTTTAATTCTGATTATGGCTCCGACTATAAGCGATTATTTTGACAAACCTGAACTCCAACTTGCGCTAAGTATTTTATCTTTAACTCTGATTATTTCCGGTTTGCAAAATCCGGGATTAATTTTATTAAGACGAAACATAAATTATAAACCTATTTTTTGGCTTAACTTTAGTACTAAATTTTTATCTTTCCTCTTTGTCATTACCTACGCATATTTTGAACGAACTTTTTGGGCCATAATTTTTGGTGATATAGTCAGAGCAACAATTGCTTCGATCGGCTCATACCTAGTGACTAAAAACAAAGTAGGGTTATCATTAGTTAATATTAAAGAGCAGTGGGTTTACGTGAAGTGGTTAATCCCGAAGAGTTTGCTCGGTTTTACCCGCAGCCAAATTGATAAAGTGATACTTTCAGCAACATTAAGTATTGAAGACTTGGGCAAGTACCACCTTGCCCGTAGTTTAGTTGACCTGCCAGGTAATAACTTTTTGGTACCGATAACCGAGCCCTTACTGGCAGCTTTCGCTAAATTTAAGACTAACAAGGTGAAACTTAATTTCAACTTTCAAGTTTCACATTTAATGTTATCTATTATTACTTTCCCCATTGTCGGACTGTTCTACTTTTTCCCATCGTCAATCGTAACTGCGATATTGGGTGATAAGTGGCTTGAAATAGTCCCCTGTTTACCTATATTGTCATTTCTTTTGGTCAGTTGGGCTGGTGGTCGGTTGATCCAAATATATTGTTTAGCCCTTGGGAAAACCCGGTTTATATTTTTTTATAACGCATTTAGTTTTGTGGTTACGCTGGTGGTTTTGTTAACATTGGAATTGCGGTCACTCTATGACTTCTCTTTAGCCTATGTTTCGGTCGGGCTGGTTTTATACTTTATCTTGATTAATCTTATTGCAAAAAGACATGAGATAAAAAAATTCAAACTGCTTAGTTTAAGTATTCCGCCTTTTATGGCCGTTATTATAGCGGGTCTGTGTACACAAGTAATTATCCCTGAGAAACTTCCCGTTGCACTTACTTTAATCTTAAGTTGCGTCGTCTTTAGCTTGATATATTTAGCTATCATATATATGGTATTCTATTTTTTTTGTCGAACACAATTGGAACATTCCTATGTTAGGGGGTTGATTTTAAGTACATTTAAAAAAAAACGTATCGAAATTCCTGACATTAAGCAAAGCAAATATGGCGCAAAATAACTCTTCAAGTTTTAACAGGTAATAAAATAAAAAATATATGAATGAAGCAATTTTATTAGTACTTACGGTTACAACTCTTATTATGGCCTTATTTCGACCCTGGGTTGGAATTATGGCTTATTATCTATTGGCGACCATGTCACCACCGAGTATATGGCCATGGATATTTGATGACTATCGAATTTCGTATTACGTGGCTATTGCAACAATCGTTGGTGTTGTGTTTCATGTTATAATGGGAAAAATTAATTTTGATAACATTAAAAACAAACAAAGTTTACTTATTTTAGTCTACTGGGGCTTAATCAGGTTATCAGACCTATTGACTCCATATGCCCATATCCCAATCCCAACAAATATGTTTCCACCAGAGTTCTTGCTTGGTATTTTTGACAAACAAATTCTATTTTATTTTATTTTGGTTCTTCTAATAGATAATAAAGAGAAGATAAAATATCTTTCGTTTATGCTGATTGCAACCTGTGCTTATTATACTTATTGGGCCAATAATCAGTATTTAAGTGGTGATATATGGCTCTACACGATCAACGGGCGTTTAAGTGGTCCAGGAATATACCGGGATGAAAATGCCTTTGCCGTAATGTTTATAACCACTATTCCGTTTGTATTTAGTTACGGAAACCTTATTTTGAATAAGGTAAAGAAACTCGCCTTTTGGAGTTGGATCCCACTCTCATGGCATGCTATTTTTCTTATTGGTTCAAGAGGTGCATTCTTGGCCCTTGCTGTAACAACCTTTATTATGGCGAGACAAACCAAATCTAAATTTATCTTCCTGGTATTGGTTGTCGGGTTAACTTTTGCGATAATAACCCAGGGCGGCACCATGTTTAGTCGAAGTACCGATACCATTCAGGCAGCTCAAACGGACGAGAGTGAAGCTCCCATTAACCCAAGAATCGTTACCTGGACTGCTGGATTTAAAGCGATGTTAGATCATCCCATCTTGGGTGTTGGTGCCGAACGATTCCAATTAGTTGGCGGTAGGTATATGGAACCAGGCAAGAAAGTACAGGTGATTCACAATACTTTCTTGCAAATTGCGGCACAATCCGGATTATTTGCAGGGCTGATCTATTTATGGTTTTTCTATCGAGTTTATCGGCCGGTGAATAAACTCACCAGTAGCAATGCCATTATCTACAACACAGAGAATGCGATAAAAATAGCGTTACTAGGATTTTTTATTACCGCTATTTTTTTGAATTTACTCATTAATGAATTTTTATATTTACTCTTAGGTATGGCTCAAATTATACGAAACCTTAAACAAAAGGAAGATGAAATAAAAACTTTAAATAAGGAGTTTGAATTAGTTAAATAGTATTTTTACAAGAGCATAAGGGTGATATAAAGTTTGCAACCCTTGGAGTCGAAAGAGTGCTTTCAATCCTATTTTGAATAAATGTTTTTTTAGTTCTTTGGCTTGCGCGGGTAATTCATTTAATTTATTTTCTCGACCTAAATAATATAATACTTCTTGCTGAAAGTGGCGAATAGCATAACGCTTATAGCGGTTATGCATCAGTTTTACCGTGCCCCAATTCATTGGTAATTTAGGGATTACTGGCCCTGTTTCTTCCACTACCAAAACACGTTGCTGAGTTTGTTGACCTTCATTAAAACTGGTTTCGACAATATACATAACCGCCGAGTCATCACCAATAAAGCCTATAGGTAACTTAAATTTTTTATCCCGTATTTTAGAAATAAATTCACTGGATAAGCCATAAAATGCACCAATTAACCAGTTATTATTAGCTAACATTGTGCGGAAACCTTGAGAAACACCAATAGGTAGAGGGGCAACGGCATAGCACGGTGTAATCGACCAGTTGTGCAAAATCGCGTCAAGGGCGAATGCTGGCAACCAGGTATCGCCATCCATAAAAAAATGGGCTTCACTAGTATCTATATCGCTATAAATGTAATGATTCCAAGCATTAGACTTATCACCCAACTCAATGTCGACTGGCTTAATTTGAGGATATTGCTGTGCTAGTTCTGTAACTATTTGTAAGGTATTGTCTGTGCTACCATTAATCAATACTGTAATATTTAGTCGGCTTGGGGCTGAGGTTGACGTAAGTACGCTTTTTAAACAGTTCGCAATACTGTCTTGTTCGTTGTAAGCAAATATCGCTAAATTAATTTTGGTCATAAGTTATTGTTAGTCAAGATACAATTTATATTTGTAAAATAGTTATTATAGGAAGCGTTTTTTTTCTTAGCTTTATCTTATTACTCATTACAAGGTAAGTATGGGTAATGTAGTCAGAAAAACTGCTCATGTTAATGTAGAATATCATATTGATAAATAATAAAAAACATTACAGTAAAAAGATCTTTATAGAGCTAGAAAATAGTCATTATTTATTACTACTTCAATGAGATAATATTAGAGAAGCTGATAAGAAAAGTGTTTCATAAGATTTTAATTGGTATTATTTTTACCGTACATTTTATATACTCCTTAAAATTATTAATGAACATGATTCTATCTTCATACTCAGATATGACTATAATTTTAGCGTGTAATATTCAAAAAAGTCGTCAGATTTTGCTCACATTCTAACTCAAGAGTTGTAAACCAATCGTCATCAGCATATTGGCGCCATTTATGCAAATTTGGCTTTTTTAGCATAGAGGATGCTTGCTCTATATGCTTATTATCAATATTGAGCAGAGTGAATAATTCAGTTAACGTGTGCTTGGGATCGTGGGTTAGCTGCTCAAAACTTAGGCTTTGATGGCATTGCTGTTCACCATATAAGTAGGATAATTTCCACAGGTAATAAAAACGCTGGTACGGATGAGGTGTCTGTCGTTGATCTAAAAATGGAAAGTGTTTGGCTAGGTCTTTGCACCACACATCTAAATAGAAGGCATCTCGATAAGTCGTTTCAACATTATCTTTAGACATCAGTTTTTTGTCAGTCAAGAATGAATACCATTGCTCTCTTGGGTGGCGGTATAAATGGATAAACTTTGCGTTTGGAAAGTTTTGCTTTAACCAGGGTAAGCGAAAGTCGATGCGATTAAATTGTAAAACCGGCCGTCCATTGGCTTTGTTAATTAATTCACAGATGTAAGATTTCATCTCAGGCGCCCAGGTGTTGGCATCCATAAATAGCCCGGTTCTGATCCAGTCTTCGTTATAATTTTCATTTAATGACTCTAAGCCATCATATTCCCTCGAGTAGTCATCAACACCGATATGAGTCGCATCAACATGCTGCCCTCTTGTGTCTTTGTCAAACCAGCGGCGTTCATTGAAAGGTTCGTAATAAGAGGTTATACCTTCGATATTTCTAAATATATTCCACAACAAGGTTGAGCCACTTCTGAATCTACTGGTGATAAAAACTATGTCATCTCGCTCTGAGGTAACCATTTTATCTTTTTGGCCGCTTGTTAACTCTGGGTAGGGGATAATGTTGTTTTGGATATTACCTAAGTCTTGCTTGGCTAAGTTAATAGAGTCATGCAAACATTGCTGTGCTTTTTCGTTATTGATAAACCTCAAATAAAGCTCCAATACTCTATTTTTTAATTGACTAGTTAAGCTCATAATAATTGTGCAATTACCCTAAAATTAATTGGTTGTATAATTTTTGATATTGGTTATTCATGATTTTTTCTGAAAATAACAGATCAAACCTATATAGTGAAGCTTGTCCCATGCTACTATCTTTATCAATAGATTCAATCGCTTGAAGTATTCCTTGAGTAAATGCCTCAACATCGTCGTTTGCTGTAACAAAGCCATTTTTACCATTAACGATGACTTCTGGATTACCGCCAACATCGGTTACAACGCAAGGTTTGCTCAGCGACATTGATTCGAGTAATGTCATTGAAGTTCCTTCGCTAAATGATGATAACAAGTAAATATTCATTAAGTCTAAATAGTTTACCGGTTTTGTTTTATATCCAGTGAGTATTACATTATTGCCAATTCCTAATGAGGCGATACAATCCACTATATTGGCTCGCTCTTCGCCGTCACCAACTATGATTAGAGTTGTTTCTGGCTGCCGCTTTAATACTTGGGAAAAAGCTTTGATCATCATGATATGGTTTTTAATTGGGTCAAAGCGGGCAATGGTACCCAGTATTTTGTTGTTAGCTGGTATTGCTAATTTTTCTCTAATTTTTTGGACATTTTCTTGCTCTATTTTAAGTGGGGAAATTCCGTTATAAATTACATCGATATCTTTGGCAGGAATATTTTCATATTCTATCAGCGCTTGTTTAGTTGCTGCTGAAATAGCTGTTACATGGTTCGTGAATAAATTTAATATAGGGTTGATTAATTTACGTTTCCAGGTGCTCGAATCAGGATAAAAGCGACCATGTTCGGTGAATATCACTTTTGTTTTGGTAAATGCTGCGGCAATTACTCCGTATACCCAAGGTGTATATTGATGACAATGAATAATATCAATATTATTCTCTTTGATAGAATTACGTATTTTAGAGATCAACCGAGTATCAAAACCAGGCTGACGGTTTAATTCATAAAATTTAATACCATCATTAATTAATTCACTCGCGAATGGGCCCAGTGGTGACTCTATGCATAAAATAGACATTTCAATATGGTTTTTATCACAACCATCAATGATATTTTTGATCACCATTTCAGTGCCGCCAATACGCATGTCGTAAGTAATGTGCATGACTTTGGGTTTAGCTCTCGAAGTTAGACCGTCTTCAAACATTGGCTACTACTTGTTGCTGGTTATCTGTGGTGGGTTTATTTCTTGATTTTGAAAAATCAAATTTAGAACGCATATCCATAATTGGCTGCTCAATTAAACGATATAAAAATTCAGCGGCGAAGCATGAAAGCAGAAAGGCAAATGAATAATAAAAAATAAAGAATTCATCTGATAATAATCTTTTAGTAACGGCCAATGCGTCGGGATGTGTTAAATAAATGGCATAAGAACGTGTAGATATGTAATAAACAAATTTATTTACTACGCCGCCTAATGATAAATTTATTGCATTTGCCCACAAAATCCAACTACCAAAAATCAGAGCTAAGAATAATTTACTGGGATCAGATATAAATTCATTTGGAAACCAACGAAAATAATAATAACTTAAATATACACATAGTGTAACAATAGCTAATTTAGGGCCTAATATTACGAATCGTTGCCAAAACTTAGGGTAAGAAAAACAAACATTAGCTAAAAGAATACCCATAATACAACAATCCCAGCGCACATGAGTTTCTTGTAGATTTTGATATAACTCAAATTCTCTAAAAAGTGTTGGCAAAAGCATTAGTGTAATTAATAATACTGTTCTGTGATTCTTTTTCATTTTAGCTAGAAAAACAATAAGTGGAGCTATTACAAGATAAAATTGCTCTTCTACACATAATGACCAACTTACGGTAAATGTTGGCATAGTTTCAGCGTAATTTTGTACAAAGAAAAAATAATTCCATGGAATAGAAAAATTATCTTTAGTTATTAGGTTTTGTACTATCGTAAACAATAACACTGCGTAGTAGGCAGGTAATGTTCTCATCCAACGTCTCACCCAAAAACGTTTTACATCAATATTTCCGTGTCGTTTTAATTCATTAAATAGTTGATATCCAATAAGCCAGCCAGATAGAACAAAAAACAAATCGACGCCTGTTCCGCCAAATTGCAAAGGGCTTAAAAAACTAGGAGCGCCATAACTTAATACAGTATGGCCAGTGAAAACCATTAATATGGCAATAGCTCTTAAAAAGTCTAATGATAGATTTCTTATGATCATTTTATCTCATTCTTCATATACATATCCCACCACATTTGAAACATTAACATGCTCCATAATGTTGAAGAGTGATCTACTGACTTGTCTTGATGTTCATCCCACATACTTTTAATGGCTTCTAGTTTCAAGTAATCAGTTAAACCTTCAGTGCGATTAAATAGTCGCTCTTCTGTGGTTTCTTTAAGTTCGGCTCGTAACCAATCAGCTAAAGGCACTGAAAAGCCCATTTTCTTACGATATAGAATGTCGTCAGTCAAAAATGGTTTAAATATTTCTTTTAGAATGTACTTTTTCTCAGGTTTAGCTTTATCAGTATTAAACTTATATTTAGATGGTATTTTAGCGGCAAATTCAACTATTTTATAATCCAGAATTGGTGCGCGTACTTCCAAAGAGTTAGCCATGCTCATACGATCAACTTTTACTAATATGCCACCTGGTAAATAGGTTTTCATATCGGTATACAAAATTTTAGATATGTGATCTGCACCATCAGCTTTGTTATAAGCATCAGTAGTGATTTTTGATGGGTGGTAACCGGCTAGCTTATGTTTTGTGTCATCGTTAACTAAATTGTTCCATACATCATCATTGATGAATGAATTTGAGATATAAAATCCCATCGCTGGATCTACACTTAGGCTAGTTAATAATGATTTAGCGCGTCTAAATGGTGTTGCTTTAAAACAACCAGCTAGTTTAGCTAGCGAAGGAAAGAGTGATTGACGAATAAACGGTGGAAATTTATTTCTGAGTTGATTTTCAGTATAGTCAACAGAGTATTTTTCATAACCCGCAAATACTTCGTCTCCGCCGTCACCCGCAACTGCTACTGTTACTTGTTGTTTCGCCAATTCTGAAACAAAGTAGGTTGGTACTAAGGAAGGATCAGCAAAGGGTTCATCAAAAAAGCTAACAATTTTTTCTAAATCATCTTTTACATTTTGATGTACGGTGAATTCGTGATGATCAGTTTTATATTGCTCTGCTACGCTACGCGCAAATTTAACTTCATTATACTTTTCATCATCAAAACCAATGGAGCAAGTAGTAACAGGCTTGTTTTTGCTTTCTTCAGCAATTTCTGACATTAACGCAACGATACCACTCGAATCAACACCTCCACTTAGAAATGCGCCTAATGGAACATCGCTAATCATGCGTTTTTTAGTACATGCTTTAGTGAGTGCCGTGAGATCATCTTTAATCTTTTCTTCAGAGTCCGTGTTAACTTGTGCAAACGAGATATCCCAGTATTGTTTTTTAGTTAAGCCTGAGTTGTCTAACGTTATAAAGTGCCCAGGCTCTAATTTGTAAACGTTGCTGAATATCGTTTTTGGATCAGGTATATATTGATAAGCAAAGAAGTCATAAACGGCATCTGTTCTGATTTCCCTTGGAATATGTGGCAATTTTAATAATGACTTTAGTTCAGAAGCAAAATATATATTTTTGCCATCAAAATGATAATACAGTGGTTTTTTACCCATGCGATCGCGGGCAATGAAAAGTGTTTTCTCTTGTTTATCCCATAATGCCAAAGCAAACATTCCATTTAGGTGAGATAAACAGTCAGTGCCGTATTTCGCATATAACGCGAGTATTACTTCGGTATCCGTGTGGGTATTAAATTGATACCCCTCTGAAATTAAATTTTCTCTCAATTCTAAAAAGTTATAAATTTCACCGTTAAATGCAATAACATAGCGCTGGTCAAATGAATGCATAGGTTGAATACCTGCATCAGACAAGTCGATAATGGCCAATCTTCTATGACACAGGGCTATATCATCGTCTAGGTATTCGCCACCCGCATCAGGGCCACGATGAAAAATAGCATTACCCATTTCTATTAAGGTTTGTTGAGAAGCTATCTCTTGATCAAATTGGCTAAATCCTGCAATACCACACATGTATTGAAAATATCCTTATCATTTTTGTTGTAAGTATTATATAGATTTCGGCCTAAAAAACCACCGGAATGACGAGGGGTGTTTCTAAAACACCACTGGCATGACGAAAGTGCATTCAGTTGAATTGCTAAAATGCCACCTGAATGACGAAAATTAATTCAGGGAATTTACTACTACACTTCCGGAATGACGATGTTGGTGATTATAAACTGATATATCGTCGTATTTTTGGGCCTAAAAATTGGCTTAAACCCACAGGTAATTTTCGCCAGGTTTGCTCAACAATTTTTCTTAACTGGCTAACATCACCTGTACTTTCAGTTATAGGTTGACCGTTAATATCAAATTTTTGCCAATTTAACAATTGTGGTTCTGCGCCCCATTGGCTTTTGAAGCGGTATGTGCCCTCGCCGAGTGTAGAACGGCCAAAATCAAACTCTTTACAACCTCTATCGTTGGCAAACTTTAATAATGTCCAATATAGCAACATGTTGGGAGCTAACTTATTGTAATCGGCGTTTGTTGATGCCCAGGGGATGCATGCTTTATTACCTACGAATAATACAATGCCAGCACCTATCACTTTGCCCTCAGAATAAATATTAGCAATAATAATATCTTCGCTATAGGCGTTAATTATTTCTTGAAACCATTCTTTTGCATGAACGGGTGAACCTAGGTCGCGCATGTTACGTGCGAATACGTTATAAAAAGCATCTAAGTGAGCGGAATCTGTAGCAGTTGAAGCTGTTAAACCATTTTTTCCAGCTTTTCGAATTTGACTGCGTAATTTTGATTTGAAACCGGCAAATAATTCATCTGAGGTATCAGGAAAAGATATTAACATTCGTACTTTAGGTGCGGGGCTACTTTTATGATCGAAATCCAACTTGCTAGGCATACTACTACGATTATCAAATGTTGGAATATTGTTCGCTTTACAATATTTAATGGCTTCGTTTATAAGTGCTTGTTCAATTTCGTCGTCATTTGCTAATACTCCACCTACATCGCAATAAGGGAGGGCACAAAGGCTACCCTTTGAAATAGGCGATTTAACCCAAACTGATGGGAGAATGCCAATAATGTTTTTTTGCTCATTTTCAGCTAACCAATAATAACAACGATGCTTATAAACATATTCAACAGATTTTTTCCATGCTATTTGGTGATAAGCAGATGCATAAGGATGATGTTCAACATAATTGTCCCAATTTTGGAAATCTATATCTTGGACTAATCTAATGTTAATCATACATTTTCCATTGTGGTTAATTTAGACTTTGCTTCGGTAAGGGTTACAAACTCAACATCGGCAACATGTGATAAATGATGAACTACTTCACCTATGCGCTGACAGATATTCTCTCTAGCATTTACTTCATTATTAAGTCCTGTGACATCACTTAGTAGACTTGAACTATGTAAATACATATGAAAACAGCTATCACCACTTTTTAACTTATTGTCTATTAACCTATTCATGTCTTTGCTAGTGCAGAGTTCAGGGCTTAAATATATCTTTCTTAATAACAGACTATGCCATAAAGCCCCATTAATTTTTAACCACGAGAATGGACGCTTTTCGAATAACCTATGCATTTTTTGTGCTAACGAATAATTCGAACGATTAAATCCGCAACTAACGGGTAACTCAAGGATATTATGTTTTTGGTTTTTATCATGAATATTTGTATTAGCTAAACTAGGGTAATATTGCTTGATAGGTGCAGTTTCACACGTAAAAAAATCGTTGTGGTATAAAGGATAAATACTGCTATCTACTTCAAACTCATATTTGGTTAACAGCTCTATTACAGCGCCATTAATCCCCCATCGACCAGTTCTAAAAGATGTTGGTTTAACACCTATGTTAGTTTGAATACTCGAGATCAATTCAACGAGCTTTGCTTCCACTATATCAATGGGTAAATTAATTACGTGAGACAGGAATTCCGTGGTCTTTTCTGTAAAAGGTGGATTAACCCAAGGGTGTAAATGGGCACCTATTTCACAATGCTTGCGAGGTAATTCTTTTAATATCGCTGCACTTTCTACATTATTAGATACAGCATGATCCACTAAATAAGTAGGCTTAATGCCTAATTCTTGGCAATAAAGTTGAAATGCAGGAATTTCAAATACATTATTTACGGAGAAGTTTTTATCCGGGAAAGGTCCAGACCAATCCCATTCTTCTTCAGTATCTACTGATATTATAAACTGAACCTTTGGCTTATTAAGTAATGCCATTAATCGTACTTTCCATTTAATAGTTGCTTGAATACTTCAATGTATTCTGTGGCCATACGTTTACCCGCATAATTTTCATTAACAAATTCACAGGCATTATCACTTAGTTTTTTCGCTTTATCTTCATCAAAGAGCAGTTCTTCCCAATATGTTGCTAATGTATCTTTTTCACCAAAAGGGGCTAATAATCCTGTTTTTTCATGTTCAATAAGCTGATCTACACCCGCAATATTATAAGCTGCTACAGGTATACCCATTGCTGTAGCTTCCATTAAACAACGAGGAATACCTTCAAGTGTTGATGTCATTACAAATAGGTCAAAGCTCTGTAATAATTCTAGGCGGTCATCTCGGTAACCCATAAATGCAATACGGTTTTTGTGGTTTAAGCTTTTGGTATGTTCTTCTAATTCGGCGCGAGATTCACCGTCGCCCAGTAAGCTTAGTGTAATGTTGGGATGTTTTTCTGCTAATTTTTCAAAAACATCTAAAATATCGATAATATTTTTTCTGCTGATCATTTGACCAACAAAACCAATTCGCTTAGCATCACCCACTGAAATTAATTTATTGTCTTTAACTTTTTGCTCTTCAACTTCCGATAAATCTACACCATTTTGGACGTATTCAATTTTTGTGTCTTTAACGCCAAAGCCTTTAACGTCTTCGCATAGTGCTTTAGAAAGCGGGACCACAACATTGGCGTATTTCATCATCTTGTTACCAGCCCAGATAAAAAGGCGAAGTTTTAAATCTTCAGCATTTTCAAATCCATGCGGCGTTACTACAGAGCGAATACCTGCTTTTTTAGCAGCTAATACGCCTAAAACATCAGATTTGTAACCATGAGAATGAATAACATCATAGCCATTGTCTTTTATGAGTTTTGCTAACTTGTTCACAACAGAAAAATCAAATTTATGGCGCATGGGTACTTCAAATACTTGACCAACATCTTGTTTTTTATATTCTTTAACTAATTCTAATTCTTTGGAATTATCTTCTAATGTGACAACTAAGTCACATGGAACACTGTCCTTTGGCAAGTTTTTAGCTAAAGCTAAAATCCATCGTTCTGCGCCATAAAAACCGGTAGAACAAATAAACTGTAAAACTTTTATTTTCTGTTGACTCACGCCGCATTCCTTACGTTAAAAGATTTTGTTAAACCAACTACGGTGCCTATTGCTCTTGCAGCGAAATATACCAAATAGAATTTAACAATAATGCTAAATTTAATTTTTCTTTTCGCCATACGACTCAAACGCTGACTATAAAGAAAAATAGGTAATGCAATAAAGGTAATACAAGCCAATGTATTGCTTAAATTACCGAATAGTAAAGAAAGGCTAACTGCAATGCTAAAAAAGAAAATCCATAAAGGCACTAGGAAGCTTGGATATTCTCTTAAGGGAATAGTTCTGCCAGACAATGATTTAAGATTTGACTGGCCTCGCCATATTTCTTTATGAAATAGTTGATACCACTCTTTGTCTTCACCTAAGTGAATATAGCTAGCTTTAGAAGTGTAAAATAAGTCACCCAACTCATCAACTTTATCCGTAAAAAAGTAATCTTCGCAAGTTATTAGGTGTTCAGGAAAACCATTTACCGCTTTGAAAGTATCTTTATGTAAAAATAGATTTCGACCCGGTAAAAACTTAACGTTTACATCGACTTCTACATTACTTAACTCAGTTCTTAATTTCTCTAATTCGGGAGCATCATCGGAGCAAACTTGGTGGGCACTAACAAGTTTGCGTTGTGAGTTTCGGTTCATTTCCTCAAACATAACAAGGAGCCAATTATTTGATAAGTCTATATCAGCGTCTAAAAATGCTAAATATTCGCCTTTAGCTTTTGCTGCGCCTATATTTCTAGATTTTGAAATTGTGCCCTGTTCATCCGCTAAAAACACTTCAACTTGGTTTTTAATGTTGTTATCTACGAGTTCATTTACAGACAAGGCATTATTTTGGCTTACAACGATAATTTCTAACTGTGTTTGATCGTAATTGAGATTTAAAATGGAAACAATTGTTTCTTTTAGCATCTCTAATCGACCTTTATGTGGAATGATAAATGAAACTTTCACTTATAGGTATCTCCCAAATAAAGTTTTTACTTTACTGGAGCGATGAGTCAACCAAGTTAGTTCTTTTTTTAGTGATGTGTTTATCAACATATTAACAAATATCTTAACGATCTTTAGCTTTGATGAGGGTGACTCTTTTTTCATTTCTGTTACCTGAGCTGAAGTGGTTTGTTTAGAAATATTATGCTCTACAAAACTTTTATAACCGACATTTTGCATCAAGATAGCAAGAATACGTGTACATGTTCTAGTTTTTTCGTTTGTCAATGAGTCATATACGTAAAAATAAAATTCGTCTGCTTTGTTTTTACATATGTTTGCGACTTTTTCATTGTCTCTTGAAAAATAGTATGCGCCGTAAAGCACATTTGCTTTACGTATATCTTGAGCTGCCCATGTATGATTGGGGTATTCAAGTTTTTCTGGTGTATTCAAATATGGTGATTCGTTGTTAACTATCCAATTTGAAAAGTGTATCAATAAATTATTGGCATAGTTATACGAGCTATCGATTTGATTTACTTCTCGTTTGGCAAACAAGTAGCGTAAAACCGCTTGGAGAAATATAGTGTAAAACCACGACTCTTCAATGTTCTTTAAATCCCTTTCGGCTAGATCTTCGTAAGGGTTAGCAGTATGCTTGATAATTAAACTTACCCTATCTAAATAGGACTGTTTATTGGTTAATTCATAAGCATCGAGTAGCGCTACAATATAATTTCCGGTACCTCTATCTAAGGGGTATTGTCCGGTTAATTTATTCTTTAAACCTGGTGTGTTTCTATTTTTTAAATAAAGGGCAAATTCAAAAATTGTACCCGATCCCTCATAAAAGTTGGTAATCCAATCCGCCAACTTTATTACCGCTGTTTTAGAGGTTTCATCAGCGGTCAAGTAATAATGAAGCATTAAACCGGTAGTGTAGCAATGCTGGCCACCAGGGCCACCACCGCCTGAATGATCTTGATATGCGTTAGCTTGTTGTTTTTGCGAATAAGTTCTATGGCTTGCTGTTTCTGCAGATAGATAATGATCTGTATGCCAAAACAATCCATTGTTATATTCTATTTTATCTTTGTCTGTATGATAAATATCGATGTCTTTAACATGTTGTGCTAAGTCTGTTGCTAATGACCACCATTGTGTATCACCTGTAACGAGAAATTGGCGAATGAAACCATATAAGGCATCATATTGGTTGTTATAGTGGGAAATAAGCTCTTTATCGCCTTTATACTCTAATTTCTCATGGTCTGCATAGATATCGCCAAAATTTCGCCAACCAAATTCATCCATAGTTTCGCGTTTTTCAAAAAAATTATTTTTACATGTTAAACCTTCGTTGATAATACGAGTAATATCTTCATTGTTCGAATTACTAAAAGATGGAATAGCATTGGTTGATTCTAAGTAATCAGGGCAAATGCTAACCGAGAGCTCTTGATCATTAACATTTATAAGACCTGAAGGAATCTTACTATAATGAACAAAAAAGGTATGTGTTGTCTGCTCTCCAGGTTGAAGTTCATGATTTATATTTTTGTCTTGCGGAAATAAACCCAGAGTTACTTTGTTATTAGTGCTTTCAATAGATTTTGGAAACGTTTGCCAAAAATTTTTGTAAGCGATTGACAGGTGAGAATTGTTAAGTACAGCACTGATTGTTGGTTCTGCTCGATCGCCACTATAAACAATAGCTGTATCTTCAGTTATTCTGAACCCTTTGAACGGATTATTCACTTCACCGTTAGCATCGACGTGATTACTTGAGTTCCAATTATCACCACCACTGCTAGCCTGATAAAGTAAACATGCACCACTGTGCTGAAAAATTTGACCCTTATCGGTAATATTCAATGTTATTTTGTCTGAATCAAGAGACAAAAAATCAAGATTCAAAGATTTAAAGTGGTAAGAATTTTTATTGCCTAAATCCCATTTACCATTGTTGTGAACCATAGGTTTAGGATTACGTAATGTAAAATCTGTTTTAATGGTTGGAGTTGCAGCATTAAAGGTGAGTTTACAGTCGAACTCTAAAACGGTTTCATGTGAGTTGTTTTGAAATACTCCATGGTAAGCGACTTCTTGTTTGAGCGTAGACTTATTTATTTTAGGCAAAAAATCAGTAACAATTAGCGTTAATTCTTCATCATTCAATCCCGTTAAATTAAACGCCCAAGGTATTTCGTCAATGAGTAGTTCATTGTTATGTAAATGGAAGCTGTAATTATCATTGGATATTTTTAATGTGTTTTGAATACTTGCACAATTAATAGCGTGGTTAAGTGCGACTGAATCGCAAGCTTGTTGTTTTTTTATAACATAATTAGGATCTACGTTTTGTTTTCCATCTAAGATGAAATTACATCTTACCCACTTTGCTGAAGAATTAGGCCAATAACTTAAAACAAAAAATTCTGCTGTTTGTACTTTTTCATGATGGAGTAATTGAAGTTCTTCGGTTGAGAAAATATCATTTGAAGACAGAGGAAATGAAAAACTAACAACTTGAGTGTGTAAAGCTTGCGGGTTGTGCTCATTTACTTTAAATGGAACTATCAAGGTCTTTCCAAAACAAATAGATTTTTAGCAATAATTAGGTTACAAATAGTGCCGATAATCGCTTTATAAGTCAATAATTAAAGGTAAGTTGAACGAGTGCAACGCATACAAGAAATGATTAAAGTTGAAATGACCTATTCAACCGCTAACTATGCAAGTGAATTAGAGATCATTTGGCTTGATTTACAGCGGCGTTCAAACTGTCACTATTTTTTAAGTTGGGATTGGTTCGGTTCCTGGTTACAACAAGTAAAACAGCCTTTTTATTTATTGAAAGCTACGATTAACAATGAAGTAATGGCTTTAGCGGTTATTTTTGAAAAAGAATGTAAAGTCCTGGGTTTGCGTAGTAAAACGCAATGGTGGTTAAATCGTACCGGAGAAAAAGAATTCGATCAATCTTGGATCGAGTACAATGACTTCCTTGTTGATAAAAAATATGAGTATGAGTTAAGGCATGCCCTGATATTATTTCTTTCAAAGCAAGATAAATGGAGTGAATTTATTGCGGGAATGTTATCAAATAAAGCCGAAAAAACATTAGATGATTTATCTCATAATAAACGAAATATAATCGAAGATTTTGGTTACCAAATTAATTTGCAAGACATCAATACTTCTTATAAATCTGAGGTTCTATCAAGAAATACCCGCCAAAAAATAAATCAAACACAGCGACTATTATCTCAGGAAGGTTGTCTAAGTTTTAGCATTGTGACTTCGCAAAAAGAAAAACTACAAACACTGAGTACGGTTGGAGACTTTCATATAAACAAATGGAAAAATACCACGACGCCCAGTGGATTTGAAAATCCTACATTTGTAAGTTGTTTCAAGGCTCAATTAATGAATGAGCATTCAGAAATTGCAACATTAACTTTAAATAATAAGCCTATCGCTTATCTTATTAATTATTTATATAAAGAAAGGGTGTATTTCTACTTATCTGCATTTAGTAATGAGTTTGAAGGAAAAATAAAGTTAGGTATGTATTTACATAGTTTAACTATAGAGCATTATAGAGAGAAAGGTTTGAAGTATTATGATTTTCTGGCTGGGAAGGCTAGGTATAAGCAGTCTCTATCTAACAGTGAATATACGCATAATATGTGCTGTTACTATAAATATAGCTTAGTTTATTTAATAGAAAATTTACTCCGAAAATCTAAACAACGTTTGGGCTATTGAAGTTGAATAAATGATAAACGACGAGTGCATAGGTGTTTTTCTGAAATAGTGCAGATATGCAGCATATTATAATACTTTATATTATTTGTTCTATGGCTGTATTTATTGGTCTTTGTCGACCAATTTGATAATAATACTAATAAGTAAGCGTCTTTTGATTGCTGACATAATATGAGAATAATGGAGTATCAATGAAATATAAACAATTAATATTAACAACTTGTGTCGCTTTAAGTTTAGCTGCATGTTCGCCCAATAAAACATCAGAGGAATATATGCAAAGTGCACAGAAAAGCATTTTGGCTAAAGATGATGCAAGTGCAGTTATTGATATAAAAAATGCTATTCGTATCGATAAGAAAAATGTTGAGGCTAGGTTTTTATTGGGAACTCTTTATTTGAGACAAGGGGATGCGGCTTCCGCAGAGAAAGAATTACAGCGAGCAATAGACCTAGGAAAGGCAATAGAACTAACATTTCCTAAGCTACTTAAGTCACTAAATCTACAAAATAAGCAATCTGACGTACTTCCCATGATAGCGTTGCACAAAGATGGAGTCGTGGAATTATTACCTCAAGTTTTATTTTATGCGGGTTTAGCAAACATTAATGCTGGAGAGAAAGACGCTGCAATAGATGCATTTATGCAAGCAATTAAAATATCGCCTGACTCAAGTTACAGTAAGCTTGGTAGTGCCTACTTAAGCATAGAAGCAAAGAATATAGACGAAGCACTATTTCAAATAGAAGACTCTTTAAAAGACAATTCATTACTTTCTGAAGCTTATATGCTTAAAGGGAACTTACTTCATGTAAGAAAGGATTACTCAAACGCAGTTAAAGCATTTCAGCAATACCATAAGCTTTTGCCCAAAGATCTGAAGGTAAGAATGTTTTTAGCTAGGGATTTAATTCAAGATAAACAGTTCTCAGAAGCAACTAAGCATTTAGATTATTTGATAAAACTCTTCCCAGAACAGCCTTATGTTAACCAATTAAAAGGTGTGCTTAGTTACGAAGAGGGAAGTTATCAGTCATCATTATATTTTACGGAAAAAGCTATTCAAAATGGAGTTAATTCACCATCTAACAGAGTTGTTGCCGGTATTAGCGCATTTAATTTACAACAATACGAATTGTCATATAAATACTTAGTAGGTATAACCGACCAACTTCAAGAAAATCACCCTTTGAATAAATTGCTTATCTCAATAAAAATGCAATTGGGATACACTGCCGATGCCATTAATTCAATAAACGAAATTCAGACATTTAATGCAGAGGATCTTAGTTTACTTACTAAAGCTAGCTTTGAATTATTGAAGAGTGGGGATTTTGCTAATGCGAAAGAACTGATTCAAAAAAGCGATGAGCTTCATTCTGACAACGCTATTGACATTACTAGGCTAGGAATTCTAAAGTTATCAATTAGTGATGTTGAAGGGATTGCAAACCTCGAAGAAGCGATTGATATCTCTCCTGAATTACCTCTTGCAAGAATGGCTTTAGCTAGTGCGTATTTATATAATAAAGATTATGAAAAAGCTCATGATTTAGCAAATAAATGGAAACTAGAATCAGATAATAGCATTGATGGATATCGGTTAGCCGCCAGAACCTTTCTGTTACAAAACGACATTGATAAAGCCGAGATTGAGTTTCATAAAATTTTGGAATTTACTTCGGAAAGTAAATACGCCTTAATTTATTTCGCACAAAAATATTTCGATGAAAATAAAAAAACTGAGTCTCTAAAGTATGTAAAAAGAGTACTTGCTTTTTCGCCTTATCATATTGGAGCACTGACAATATCTTATAGATTAGGCAAGTTAGTGCTTGGTAATGAGGCTTTCTTACAAAACATAGCTATAGCTCATGAGAAAAATATAGATAATATGGATTATGTATTGCTATACGCAAGAGCACTATTTGGAGAGAAAAAATTTAGTGAAGTTGTTTTTTTGTTAAAATCAGACTACATCACGAGTGTACAGACACCATCTATGTATTGGGCTATTTTAGGGACTAGTTATAATCAGTTGGAAGACCATGAAAGTGCTTTAAGTGTTTTTGATGATTGGACTGAGAAAAAACCAAATTACCGAGAAGCTTGGTTGAAAAAAATGACTGAGCAGGAGGTATTAAACGATTATGAAGGAGCGTTAAGAACAGTGGATAGCGTTTTAACCAAGGTTGGTCATGATACTCAATTTGCAATAATTAAGGTTAATTATCAAATCAGACTTAAATATTATGAAAAAGCCCAATCAAGCATAAATGCGCTTTCAACTGATGAGAAAAAATTACCAAGTGTTAAAGGTCTGCAAGCTCAAATCTATTTAACTAAAGAGATGTTTTCTCAAGCAGTTCCTGGCTTAAAAGAGTTATATAAATTGGATCATAGTTCTCGCCATGCGTCACTAGTTTATATAGCTATGACAAAAATGGGTAATAAAAAAGGAGCGTTTAATTTCTTGAAATTACACGTTAGTGATAAAAATGATGATTTATTATCTACAAACCTACTTGCTGAACTCGCTATTGAATATGACCTAGAATTGGCGAGGAAATTGTATTATACATTACTTGATAATGGGGTAGTAAATGGCTCGTTATTGAATAACTTAGCTTGGGTTGAATACAAGCTCAAGAATTACACTAAAGCTGAAAAGATGTCGGAGAGAGCTGTAAAGTCTCTAAATCGTCACCCTAAAGCTCTAGATACTCTTGGGTTAATTAAACTCATGCTGGGCAAAAAGGATGATGCTGTGAAGTTGTTGGAAGAAGCAAGTAAGTTATTACCTTCAGATAAACTAATTTCTGAGCATTTGAAAAGCGCCAAAACCTAGAAGTTTTTTGACCCTGTAACAAAATCTGTGTAACTGCCTATCATTAATACCCATATAGGGTTTAGGATAGGCAGACTATGAATAAGAAAGTACTCGAAGTATTTGCTAAGCAAGCAGCCAAAGGTATTAAGTCCGAGCAAGACTTAACAGACTTTCGTAGAATATTAACCAAGATAACCGTTGAAGCGTCTTTAAACGCTGAGCTTGAAGTCTGCACTTCATGAGAAATCCACCACGAACAATAGCCGAAATGGCTACTACTCTAAGTCTATTCGCACTGAAGATGGTCAAGTTGACCTTGAAACACCCCGCGATAGAGAAGGAAGCTTTGAACCTAAATTAGTGAAAAATAACCAAACGCGGTTTACGTCAATGGACGATAAAATCTTATAACTGTATGCCAAAGGCATGACAATCAGAGAAATCGTTGATACGTTCAAAGAAATGTATGATGCCGATATCTCACCCACACTGATATCTCGTGTCACTAATGCCGTGATAGAGCAAGTCATAGAGTGGCAAGCCAGACCTTTAGATTCAGTCTGTCCCATTGTTTACCTTGACTGTTTAGTCGTTAAAATTAGACAAGACAAACACGTTATTAATAAAGCCATTTATCTCGCTTTAGGAGTAAACATCGAAGGTCATAAAGAACTTCTCGGCATGTGGATATCCGAGAATGAAGGGGCTAAGTTCTGGTTGAACGTACTGACTGAACTGCAAAACCGAGGAGTGAATGACATCCTAATTGCTTGTGTTGATGGCCTTAAAGGTTTTCCTGAAGCAATTAATACCGTATTCCCTCAAACTCAAGTCCAGCTATGTATCGTTCATATGGTGCGAAATTCGATGAAGTATGTGCCCTGGAAAGATTACAAGGCTGTCACCGCTGATTTAAAACGTATATATCAATCAGTGACAGAAGAAGAGGCACTGCTTGAACTCGATAGCTTCTGCTCACGCTGGGATGATAAATATCCACAAATCAGCCGCTCTTGGCGCGCACATTGGAGCAACCTAAATACGTTATTTAAATACCCTCAAGACATTCGCAAAGCTATCTACACAACGAATGCTATAGAATCACTGAATAGTGTTATTCGAAAAGCGATTAAAAAACGTAAGTTGTTTCCCTCTGATGATTCAGCGAGGAAAGTCGTTTATCTTGCGATATGCGGCATCCAAGAAATGGACGATGCCGATAAGAAACTGGAAAACGGCCTTGAATCGATTTATGATTGAATTCGAAGATCGTTTAAAGGACTTTATTTAAAACTGGCAGTTACACAAAATCTGTTACAGGCTCAGTTTTTTACTTACCGAGACTAAAGTAATTTAGCCTCGGTAAATATTTAGAATTGACCTCATCTCATATAATCTATTAAAGTTCTTACGCGATTAAAGTATTGCTAAATGAATGAAATATCTTACCACTCAAAAGTTCAATACATTCAGATTATTATTTCCAATGGAATTGGCATATGTCTAATTTCGCCAGAGAGCAATAACTCTAAAGAGTGAATCCTCGTTCAAATAAGATACTACTACTACTTGAGGGAACCTTGCACTGCTTTTTTTGACGAACTTGCAATTACTTTCACTATTCAAAAGCACCACTCAAGGTAATACTCAAAATGAACATGTTTAGTATCACAATTTCATTGCTGGTGTGTTTATCAAGATAGGGTAATGCCACTTGATGCATATATTACATCCACTTAGTAGAATATTATTTAACGGATAGAATAATTGGCATATCAGGACTTAATGAATTAGAGCTATATCGATAACGGCTCAAGCATGTATTCCATGGACGTTTGCGTTTCAGAATCGTAGCTATCACATTTCTATTATGTCTAGTATTGATTATTTAGATGGAAAGTATTCTAGCGGTGGGAATATTCAGTAACATGAATTGAGTTAATTAAAAAAACTACAAAAAAATCCAGTGATATCAATCACTGGATTTTGCTCTTATTTACAAATTAGTTAGGCTTAAAATTGCTTAACTTATTGGGATTACTCATAAGAGATTTTTACTACTTAAGATTGACGACGACGTGCTGCGCCAGCCAAACCTAATAGGCCTAAACCAAATATTGCAATTGAAGTTGGCTCTGGTACAGAAAGTGCTGCAGCATTTGAACTTTGTGAAATTTGTAGTTCATAAATTGTGCCAGCTGTTAATGCAAGCATTGCAGAGCTTTCTGTAGCGCCGGTTGATTCATCCCATAAATCACCAACAGAGTTCTTAGTACCTGTTTGTGACACTCCTAATAGACTACTCAAGTTGAAATCATATAATGTATTACAAGAAAAGCCACAATCAGTTTCTTTAAGAGATATGTTTAAACCCCAGTCAGCAACACCTTCACCACCTTCGTCAAATACTGAAACATAAGTATCAAGAAACCAAGAGAAATCGATTTTAGCGAAACCGTCAACAGTAGGACCAAATGTAAATGAAGCTTGTAAATTATTAATGATTTGAGAGTTTGCGTCAGCAGTAGAGGTTCCATAAACAGCTACAGAGCCACTAGTACTACCATTTGCACCACCTGCAAATATGTTACCTATTATTTGTGAAGTTGCGTCAGCGGTACTTAAACCATCAGTTTGGCTTGAGTTTAAGTTTACGGCTAATGGAGCAAATACATCAGTAATTATAGTATCAAAAGAGTCACCATCGGTATTGTCATTTAATGTTGTACTTACGCTTGTACCATTAAACGAAATATTTACGTCGTTTAGACCAAAGCCAGCTGGATCAATTATTGATGGAAGTAATTGGATTCCATTTGCATCAAAAATTGAAACAGTTAAGTCTGTTACGTCAATTGAAGCTTCTGCAATTACTGAAGCGTTAGCACCAAATGAAGCCATTGTAAGAGCAGTTGCAGCAACTAAGCCTTTTGTTAAGTTAGTTAATTTCATTGTTAATCTCCGATTCCATCTGGAATACTGTAATTAGTTAAATTCTGATTATAGTAATGCTTTTATTGTGCCAACTATATATCTTGTTGTTTTATCTTGTTTTTATTTGTTTTTGTTTCGTGGCTGAATAATAGGTGTAAATAAACCCGACACTAAATATTGTATTTTTTAGGTGATAGTAAATTTTCAGGATCTAACTGCTGCTTTATGGATTTTAACACAGGGGACAAGCTACTCTCTATTTCAGAAAATCTTTCATGTGCATGGCTCGACAGTCTATAAGGAAAGTAACCTTCATTGGTCAGCGATTCAAACATCTCATCATGACACGCCAATGCTTTAATATCCTCACCTTCTATATCACGATCAAAAACCAATGATACTACGCAATCTAAAGTACGCTCGGTTAACAAGGTAATAGATAATCCAGGTTCATAGCCATATTTAATTTGAATAGTGTTAATAATTTCAACCATTCTTTTTACGTGTTGGCCATCAATGGGTGCTATTGGGGCTAACCATAATAGTCCGACGTTATCTTGAGTGGGATCTAATCCATCGATAGTCTTGGGTGGCGTTTTCTTTCGCCAATAAGTGCTTGGAATAAAATAATTAGTGGGAATACCTTGTTTAAGGCGAAACACTTTCTCAAGGAGTGGAATATTTGTATTGAAATCTATCCCGGTAAATAGACTCAGTATCCCTTTAAATTTCATCGCTAAGCTTAAAGTTGACTGGTCGATAAATTTAATATCAGTTGTGACACCTTTAATGGCCTGTTTAAGTATTTTTTTCCAGACTTTAACTTCAGCCTTTGTGCCGTAGAATGCCCCAGATACACTCCAAGCATTAACCATAAACTTCTTTTTTAATGTGTTTTTGATGGATTCTGGTAATGGCGTTTGATTTTTAGCTTTTTTCCACGGGTAAAAGCTGAGTGCTTGAATTGCTTTATGATCGTTACCAATATGAGCTGAGCTTTTAATAATGCCATTTAATTTTAAGGGCTGCAGTGCATCTATTAAGTCAGCTATTTTATCTTCGTCTTTAATACTGATAAAAAACGCTTCAAAATGTTCAGGTTTTGGCATAAGCCATAAAGTCATTTTAGTGACAATACCAAAGTTTGATTGGCTGAATAAACCATCTATATAAGGACCAATGCCCCATTTGTAACAATCCGCGGCAACCGGTACTACACCATTTTTTGAAAACTGTTTGAAACCCGTGTTAATTATACTGCCATCAGCTAATATAACTTCAAAGCTACATACATTATTAAAATGGTCACCGTATTCGGTATGACCAAAGCCTCTTTCCATAGTATTACCAATAATGCTACATTCTGGAGAGGAGCCTGTAGCGTCCATCCAAAATTTTCCACCTTGTTCTTGCAAATAATCATAAAGATCTTGCTGAGTCACCCCAGGTGTTAATGTTATGGTGCCTTGTTTGTCATCGTAATTATCGAGCTTTTTAATACGTGATAACTTCATTAGTATGGCATTGTCAAAACTAGGCTCTTGTGCAGAGTACCCCCAGTTTTTTCCTGAACTTACAGTATTAATCGAAAAATTTGCGTCGTCATTAGACAAATTGTACTGATTGATGGTTTTAACAATTTGCTGTATTTGCGCTGTATTTGCAGGCTTGATAACGATTTTGTTGTTATTTTTATGCGGGAAAGTACCTAAATTATATTCAGCGACTTGTTCATTTGAAGAAAAAATGTAGTCTGGACCTACGATAGCCGTTAATAGAGAAATTAGGTTGTTCATAGTGACTCTTTTTGAATGGTTAGATTGTAAATTATTATATGACATAATAATTTTATTGGAATTTTTAACACAATAAATCTACGATTTTGTTGTTCAAGGGCCAATTACCGTGACTTTTGTCGAAATAATCGAAGAAGTTTACCTTTATATAATAACTGCCAATTACTTTAATTAAAGTAACTGGCCGAAAATTGCACTTATTGTCATTACCTATACTTACTACTTATTAACAATAAGACTAATTGTCATTAAAAGCTGTGTTGAAAAATTTTACAGCTTTGCGACGAGATTTAGCGGCAAGTCTTTTATTAGGTTTTAATGTGACTATGCCTCCTTGACCTAAGTGTGCAAAAGGATCTTCAATGATTAAGGTAGGTTCAAGTCTATCCCATGCGTGGTAAGCTTTTTTATATACGTTTAGATTGGTCAACTCTTTATCTATTTCACCCAAATTATTTACCATGTTTGAACAGGTATCAGGTAAATCGTAATCATCATGTTGGCCTGTTTGAATCAATACAGGCGCACCTGTTAGATTTTCAAACTCAAAACCAGGAACATTATTGTATACCCAACAAACAGGGTAATGAGCAACATGAGCGGCATATCGAAGAGAACTACCTGTCAAGCCCATATATTGTTCTGTAGCCGTCAACATAGATAAAACACCTCCCCAAGAGAATCCGATAATACCTATTTTAGAAGAGTCTATATCTGGTCTAGATGCTAAATAGTGTAATGCAGCAATAGCATCAGGCAGTGTTTCTTGTGGGCTGGCAGGTCTGTCGGTACCTCCTGCAAGGTTACGAGCTCCCCAAAGATCAAGTTCAATGGTTACTATCCCATTGTTATTAAGTGACTTTGCGTAAAAATCACCGGTACTGTCTATACCGCCAGAACTATGCATAATAACGACTGCTGGCATTCTTGTTGAATTATCTGACCGCGGAATTCTTAATTTTGCAGAAACTACCCAACTTATTTCAGGTGTTTGAACGGGTATACTTACGTAATTAATGATGGGAAGTTGGTGTTTCTCAATTTTGATTTTTGCAGAAACAGATAGTGAACATAAGAGTACGGGGACAATAAAGCCTAATATTTTAAACATAATAAATTCCTTTTTATTTATAGAGTTGTTTTTTCAAAATAACAATACACACGATATAAGCATTTGTCATATATATTTATATTCAGGTGTGATTATTTATATTTCATATTAAAAGATATATTTATGCTTTATTATCATACTCAAGTAATGAACACAGCAAGTAAAATACAGGAAGTTTAATGAAATTTTTAAAGTCGATAATATGTATAAGTGTTGTTTTGGTTTTATCAGCATGTTCCGACAACGAGTCGGCACAAACCTATATAGCTAAAGCCGAGAGTGCCATTTTAGAAAAACAAAACAGCGCTGCTATTATTTCATTAAAAAATGCACTCAAGATTGAAGTTGACAATGCACGTGCTAGATTTCTATTAGGTCGGTTATATCTCAGTGCAGGTAATGCGGAAGGTGCGGTAAAAGAGTTAGAACGCGCTAACAAATTAAAATATTCTATTGAAAAAGTTATACCCTTGTTGGCTAGAGCATATATGTTAACCGGATCAGATAGTGATATTTTAGAGCTTGCCAAACAAGAAGCGTCTTTATCCCAACGAAGTACTCAATATATTGCATATAAAACAATGGCATCATTAAGAACGGGCGATAATGACCTTGCTCAAGCTACAGTTGACTCAGCAATGTCACTGTTTGGATCTGATGGATACAGCCTTTTAGCGAGTGCCTATTTAGAGTTTTCAAAACAAAACACTGAATCTGCAAGTAATCTCATTGCGCGTATTTTAGCGACAAATTCAAATAATGCTGATGCATTGATGCTACAAGGCCAAATTGCAACTGTTCAAAAAGATTACGCTTTAGCGGTTACAAGTTTTCAGCAATACCAAGCAATCCAACCAAACTCAGGCAAGGTTCAGTTGTTTATCGCAGATTCACTGTTGAAAAATGGTCAATATAAAGAGGCTGAAGCTATTGCCGATACTATTCTTGCCAATGTGCCAACACAGCCATTTTTACTCTATATTAAAGCAAATGCACGTTTTGAAGATAAAGATTATAAAGCAGCAAGCCGTTTTGCAAATCAATCGTTAAGTTCTGGTTTTAATTCTCTTAGTTTGAAATTAATTGCAGGGGCAAGTGCATTTTATTTACAAAACCATCAACAAAGTGTCAATAATTTAAAAGATATACTTCCTTATCTCTCATCAGATAATCCCGCGAGAAGAATGCTCGCGGTAAGTCAATTACAGTTAGGTTTGATTGATGATATTAGTGAAACATTAAATGGTTATGATTCAACAAATAAAGAAGACACTCAGTTTTTAGCAACACTGAGTTATGAGTTATTAGAGGTTGGCGCATACGAAAAAGCACAGGAAATGGCCAGTTATGTTTCAAACTCAACAGATATGACGGCTGAAGAAATCGCACGAGTTGGTGTATTGAAGTTGATGATGAACGACCCTTCAGGTATCGATAAATTAGAATTGGCATTGCAGAAAAATCCAGAATTAGTTTCTGCTGAGCTTATGTTGGCTTTTAGTTCAATCAAGTCGGGAAATATACCTCGAGCAACTAAAATAGCTGAAAAATGGTTGGAACAATATCCAGAAAAAGCAGGAGGATATAACTTACAAGCCGCTATACATTTCAAAAGTAATGAATTTGAGAAAGGTGAAACTGCATTAGAAAAAAGCTTACAGATAGAACCTGATAACGTTTATGCACTCATTCAACAAGTGCAGCTTGCCAGTTTCCGAAAAGATAACGAACAGGCAACATTGTTAACGGAGAATGCGGTTAAAGTTCATCCAGATAACATTCAAATTCTGAGTCAATATTTTGATTTTCACAAGAATGATGAAGGATTAAACCTTATTGTTCAGGCTCAACAAAAAAATGCAGGTGATATTAAGTACGGTGTTTTATTGGCTGAAGCGCTCATCTATTTAGAGCAATTTAAGCAAGCTAGTTCAGTATTAGATAGTTATTCAATAAATGTTAGAACGCCAAAACGTTATTGGCAATTACTGCTGGCAGTTAATGCAAAAAATCCAGATGGGAAAGATGTTTATTCTATATTAGATCAATGGCAGAAAACCAATCCTTATCATATTGAGTCTTCGTTTTTGTTAGCAAATTATTGGACCAATAAAAAATCACCAGATAGGGCGTTAAGAGTTTTACAAAAAGCGAATGAAAGGCATCCGAATAATTTGATGCTCCATTTAGTTAAAATGCAGGTCTTATTGAATAATAACCGTAGTTCAGATGCTAAAAGCTTATTCAAAGAATTAGCACAATTTGAGGTTAATAAAGACTTACTTGCGGGTATTACTGGTCGAATTTTTTTACTTGAGAGAAAGTTTGCAGAAGCGATACCTCCTTTACAGCAACAATATACGGCAAAACCTAGTAGTCTTAACGCAACATACCTTGCTTTTGCTTTCGAAGGAAACAATCAAAAAGTAGAAGCTATTGAATTGTTAGAGGAGTTTTCCAGAGAGGAAGAAATAGATAATAAAATTCATCCAAGAGTAAGCTTAAATTTAGCCAACATGTATTTAGCCGAACACCAAAATAAAGCCATTGTAGAGTATGAAAAACTTATCAAAATAATACCGACAAACGTTGTGGTCTTAAATAACTTGTCTTGGCTTTATATGGAACAAGGTCAATTTTTTCAGGCGTTAAAGTATTCAAAGCAAGCTTATGGGCTAAATGCGGAGATCCCTAATGTTGTTGATACTTATGCTCAGGCTTTACTGAAGTCGGATAAAAAACCAGAGGCATTAGCAAAAGCAAAAGAGGCCTATGAGTTATCTAAAGGGAAAAACATTGATATTGCGTTAAACTATGCGGAAACGTTATTAGCAAATAAAAACACAGAAGAAGCTAAACGGATATTGAGCGGAATAACGGGTGTATCAGCCACGCAAATAAAGAGAAAAAGTGAACTATCTAACTAAGTGTATTTAATGAAGTTTTAGATACCGTCGGAAATTTATAGTGAAGGGATGATATTTACTGTAATAACTAAAAAACAGCCATAATGTTGGCTGTTTTTTGTTAGGTACTCAATCAGTTTAGAACTGACCGCGAATATCTTTTTGTATTTCTTTGTACAGACTTTTGAAGCCACTTGTTAAATTATCTAAGAATATTTCTGCGTTAATATAATAAGGTGCGCGTAAACCGTGGTATTCAATGGGTTCACCTATTTGTACAAATTTAATGCCGACGAATTTCATACTACGGGCCAAACGTGGTTCCATCATTACAAAAGCGTGCTTTATACCTTTATCAATCGCTAACGTACCAGCCACCATATATAAGCCGATAGCAATAAATGGGAAGCAACGTAGTTCTGATTCTGAATAAGTACTTTCACTGATTGCACCGATTGCCGAACCTTTGAAGCGATCTGATTTACGACGTCTAAAATCAGCCTTAACAGCTAATCGTGAAAATTCTCCGATTTCTGCACGATTGAAATTTTTAGGATCATATGTTTTGTCTTGAATGGCATCGTAACAAAATTTTTCTATCGGCAATAATTCTTCATCACAACTTGAACGTACTATACGTACACAACTTGTGTAATTGTTGGTAGGCTTGTGCTTAATTAAAGCAAAGATAGAGTGTGGATCAAACTCATCCATTTCCATGCCATCATCTTTTTGATTTTCGAAAGCTAACTCTTCACAATAAACGTTGTGCCGAATTTTAAATACTTCGTCACGAAGCTGATCTGTAGATGCATATTGTGGTTTAAGAAACTGAGTAAAATGCTGGGCTATATTTCCGGCATCATGATTCACCTTCAACGAAGCAACTTTTTTTGCTACATCACCAATAATAGGAGAATTTAATATTAATTTACGAAAACCCATTTGCTCATCCATTTGTCATCATCTAAATTCGTGATGAGAATAACTGCCTCACGTTAGATACTATTAATAATAACCTAATATAAGATATTTATTACTAATATTTCAAAAAACTTATTTTTTACCTAATTTCATAGGTAATACATGTTCTGCAGTTTTAAATCCGATATCAAATAAAGCGAGCTTTTGCTCTTGTGTCATGGAGAAATCAACAGCAGAATAATTGCCAATATTTACCACTACGGTGTTATGCCAAAAGGCATCGTTAATATATTCTCGAGATATAGTGGTCATAAACGTGCGAACTAGAAGTGTTAGATATTTATAAATAGGGAACCAACCTTTAATTTTAACTTCATTCGTTTCATGATCACCTTTAAGGCGAAAACAAAGCACAGGAGTTCCATCTTTTGCCCAATCACGGTGAACAGCATCTTCAGATAAAATACTGCCGTCAACCATGACATGATCACCAAAAGTTTTGAAACTAAACACTAAAGGAATTGACATAGAGAACCTTACCGCCAGTGATACTTTTACATCGGGCGTGTTTTCTTTGTCAAAAATAACTGGAGCACCTGTCGCAACATCGGTGGCAACAATATGTAAATTATAATCTAACTCTGCAAACGTTTTTCCACCTAATAAATCATCCATCCATTTTTCAAAGCGATCACCAGAACTTAGCCCACCATTTCGAATGAGTTTCAATAATGAAAACTCTCGAAAGTCGTTATAGTTAGTATTTAACGCTATTTCTTTAATTTCAGCAGGGGTCATCCCAGCAGCAAACAAGCTACTAACAATGCTGCCACCTGAAACGCCAACTATGTGATTAAATTCGACATCAAAGTCTTGCAATGCATGCAAAATCCCAACGTGAGCGGGTAAGCGTGTACCGCCCCCTGCAAATATAGGAACGACTGTTTTTTTTGTCATGTTATTGTTTGGCCTTAAATGGGGATTACTGCTCGCCAGAGTAATAAAATATCGTTCTGATATTTTTAATTATGAGCAATGATAACTGTTTTTGCGAGGAAAACGCAGTAAACTTATTAATATAGATGAACTTTATCGAGACGGAGTGTTAAATGGCTTATGTGAAAATAGTGTTGAGTGCTTGCTTAATTTTGTATACGGGATTATCGCTTGCTGATTTGGCTGACACTGTTGAAAAAATAAAACCATCTGTTGTGGGTATTGGTGTTCATACGCCTTCAGGTAGACAAAAAAACAGCCTAAATGGTAGCGGATTTGTTATTGGTAATGGTCAATACGTAGTAACAAATTATCACGTTTTGCCTAAAGAGCTTGATAGTAATCTCTTGCAGAAAATGGTCATTTTTACGGGTTCAGGAAAAAATGCAAAAGTACGCATGGCTGATGTCGTCGCTAGCTCTGGGCTACATGATATTGCTATTCTGAAAATTCATGGTGCACCTCTACCTGCTATGAAGCTCGCAGATAAAAATTTTAGACGAGAAGGAAGTTACGTTGCATTTAGTGGTTTTCCTATCGGTGCGGTTTTAGGCCTATACCCTGTTACGCATCGAGGTATTATTGCCAGTATTACACCAACGATTATTCCTGTGGATAATGCCCAACAAATTAGTATTAAGATGCTTAAAATGTTGCGTAATCCTTATTTAGTTTATCAACTTGACGCTACCGCTTACCCCGGAAATAGTGGCAGTGCGCTATACGATGTTAATACTGGAGAAGTGATTGGCATTATTAATAAAGTGTTTGTGCAAGCGTCAAAAGAGGCAGTGATCAGTAAACCTAGCGGTATTACCTATGCTATACCCGTTAAATATTTATTAGCCTTGTTGAAAAAGCATAAAATTGATTATCTAAAAGAAAGCGAGTTGTAAGTTAATCATCACTTATTTCGGTATGTTCTTGAAGGTTTTTAGGTGAGTCAATTAAAGTTGAGATTGGCACTAGGTCAATGTCCAATTCAGCCAATAAAGGGATTAAACGGTTTAATGCAACGATAGTTTCTGGGTGAGGGTGAGCAATGGCTACGACTGATTTAAATCGTTGAGCATGGTCAATAAGTCGCATAAATTGTTGATCAATATAGTCACGGGTTAACTCATTGTCTAAAAATATTTGGCGATGCGCTGTGGGTACGCCTAATTGCAGCGCAATACGCTCTGCTTTCGTTTTGTTTGTGGTTACACTGTCAATAAAAATCAAATTTCGTTCTTTTAAAAAACGCATTGTCCACATCATAGGGGAATAAAGTTTAGTGAGCTTACTGCCCATATGATTATTCATACCAATAGCAAATGGTATATCTGCAAAGGCTCGCGAAAGTTCATGTCGAATTGATTGTTCATTCATTTGAATTGTTAATGCGCCAGGACCTAGTTTTTTACCATTTTCTGCCTCCATTGGAATGTGTAAAATAACGTCGTTCTTTTTACTGAAGGCTTGTTGAGCTAAGATTTTTCCGTAAGGAGTATGTGGGAGAATAGCGAAAGTTATTGCCCCAGGTAAGGTGAGGGCTGCAGCATCACTTTGTCGATAACCAATATCATCTATAATAATGGCAACTTGAGCGTTTTTAGCGACAACCGAAGGCATTATGCTTAACAAGGTAAGTAAAATAAATAAGCGTGGAAATAAATTCAAAAGAGCTCGTCATTCGCAAAATTAATTAAGATTGATTCAGGTTATCAGGTGAAAAATATTAAATCGAGTAGAAGTAATGAATTATTTCTACTTTTAGTTTATTTAAACCAAGGTTTAGGATTTACGGCTTGACCATCTCTACGAATTTCAAAATATAATCCTGACTGATTTTGACCTCCACTTTGTCCAACAAGTGCAATGGGCTCACCTGTTTCAACACGGTCGCCCACTGATTTTAATAAAGCTTGATTATGCCCATACAAACTCATGTATCCTTCACCGTGGTCTAATACCGTCACTAAACCATAACCTTTCAACCAATCAGAAAATAAAACAGTGCCGTTATGAATGGCTTTAACTTGTTTGCCAACAGACGCGGCTAATAAAATGCCTTTCCATTTCAAATAACCGTGTTTACGAGAACCGAAACTGTGGCTGATTTTACCTTTTATGGGCCATGAAAGTTTTCTTTTTAATTTTTTTAAACCAACCAATTCAGCACTTTGTTGTGACAATGTCACGATACGTTGTAAAGCGACCACTAAGTTTTCTTCTTCAGCCACTAATTTGGCTAACAGTTGTTTGCTATTGAGCAGCTCTTTACTTAATGCTCTGATGGTTTGCTTTCGTGCCTGTTTACTTTGTTGAAAAGAGATCTTCTGTGCAGCTTGTTCTTGTTTTAGCACGTTTAGCTTTTTAGCTTGTTCTTGGTGTTTTGTCGTGACGGCGAGTAAATTACTTAAGACGATTTGGAATTGGTCAATTTCTTTAGTACGTGCATCGTTCAAGTATTTGTAATAAGTTACCGTTCGCTGTACGCTTGCTGGACTTTCTTGATTAAGTAACAACTTAATATAGTCGTGATGCCCTGATGTATAAGCCGCTCTTAATTGTTGTGCTAATACTTTTTCTTGTTGTTGCTTTTTGTAAGTTAACGATATTTTTTCTCGGGCTAGATTTTTTAATGCTTGTTGAGTTGTTTTGAGATCTCGTTGTGTGTTGATTATCTTTTTTGCTATTTTAGCAATTGATATGTCGTCACTTCTTAATTTATTCTCTAAAGATGAACGCTTATTACTTGTTTGTTTGATGGACTTTTGTTGTTGAGATATTTGTTGTTGCACTTCAGAGAGTGCTTGATTAGTTTTATTCTGAGAATTGTCATGCTCAGAAGCTTGTTCAGCAAAGCTCACCGACATCAATATGCAGCAAAAGCTACATATTGATGCAAATAAAAATATTTTTTTCACGGCAATTCTCACCATAATTAATTAATTAAATAAATTTCATCAATGAACTACCTGTCATTTCTTCAGGTTGCTCCATGCCCATTAATTGTAAAATAGTAGGGGCAATGTCACTTAATGCACCATTTTCTGCTGGTTGAGCATGTCGGCCGATATAAATTAACGGAACAGGTTCACACGTATGCGCGGTATGTGCTTGTCCAGAATTATTATCAAGCATTTGTTCTGCATTGCCATGATCAGCAGTAATTAAACATTCACCGTTAACTTTTTCTAGAGCAGCAACTACACGTCCAACACAGGCATCTACCGCTTCACAAGCCGCAACAGCGGCGTCGAATTTACCAGTATGACCAACCATATCACCATTTGGATAGTTACAAACAATAAAGTCATGTTCGCCGCTTTCGATAGCCGCAACTAATTTATCCGTTAATAAGGCTGAATTCATCTCTGGTTGTAAGTCGTAAGTGGCAACTTGCGGCGACGGCACTAAAATGCGTTCTTCACCCGTAAATTCACTTTCTCTGCCACCACTGAAAAAGAATGTCACGTGAGCATACTTTTCGGTTTCTGAAATACGTAATTGAGTTTTGTTGTTTTTCTGTAACCACTCACCGAGCACGTTTTCAAGCGGTACTTTACGAAAAGCGATATTAGCTTGTATGTCGCCGGCATATTCTGTGAGCATGACAAAGTCAGCTATTTTAGGTATTTTTTTACGAGTGAAACCTGAGAAATCTTTTTCAGTAAAGCAACGTGTGAATTGACGAGCTCTATCGGCTCTAAAGTTCATAAAAATTAAGGCGTCGCCATCATTAATTTCAATGGTTTTTCCACTGTCGTCTAAAATGGCAGAGGCAGCAACAAACTCGTCATTCTCGTCACGAGCGTAGGCCGCATCTAATGCGTCTGTTGCGCTTGAATATTCATATTGTGCTTCACCACTTACCATCAAGTCGTATGCTAATTCGACACGGTCCCAACGTTGGTCTCGGTCCATTGCGTAATAACGACCTATCACAGAAGCAATTTGCCCACATCCAAGTTGCTTAAATTTTTCTTGTGCTTTAATTAATGACGCTTCTGCACTGCGAGGGGGAGTATCACGACCATCCAAAAATGCGTGTAAATATATTTTATTCGCCCCTTTTTCTTTAGCAAGCTCAAGCATTGAGAAAATATGCTCTTCATGACTATGAACGCCACCGGGCGATAATAAGCCAAAAATATGTATCGCTTTATCGCGTGATATTGCTTCAGTAACCGCATTGTTTAATGCGGTATTGTCGTTAAATTCTTTATCTTCAATTGATTTTGTTATGCGTGTAAAATCTTGGTAAACAATGCGTCCGGCACCTAAGTTAACATGACCAACTTCTGAGTTACCCATTTGCCCGTCAGGTAAACCTACTGCCATGCCTGATGTGCCGATTAACATATTTGGATAACGAGCGTTTAAATCGTCAAGAACCGGTGTTTTTGCATGAAAAATAGCGTTGGATTCAGTCGATTCTCGGTATCCCCAACCATCTAAAATAAGTAATACAGTAGGTGTTTTATTTGGCATTATATTTTCCATAACGTTGAAATTGTCTAATTATTTGGCAGTATACCAAGGCAAAACAAGAATTGCTTGTGTGCTGTCAGACAAAACATTTCAAATGAATTCTGTACTTTTATACGTTATACCTCAGTTGTTTCAACAAAAAATAGTTTTTCATGCATTTAATTGCTTATCACGTAAAGTTCATTTTGGGTTTTGTTGGTAATTATGTATACTGTCGGCAACTTTTTATTCAAACAATATTTATTATTTCTATGGATCAATTAATTATTTTTGCTGGTGATCATCCAATGTTAAGTGCTGCTTGGGGCGCTATTGTTTTGATGATTATTGTTACGACTATTCGTATTCAAATGTCACCGATTAAACAGATATCAACACAAGAACTTACTTTTTTAGTTAATCGCGAAGAAGGGGTTGTTGTCGATATCCGCACAGAAAAAGAGTTTAAAGCGAGTCGTATTATCGATTCTAAAAATTTAGTTAAAGAGAAAGTATCAAATAATGATTTTGCTACCCTTGAAAACTATAAAGATAAACCCATCATAGTTGTATGTACCGCAGGAATTACTGCTACAACGGTGGCGAACCAACTGCTTAAAGCGGGCTTTACCAAAGTTAGCCTGTTGAAAGGTGGTCTGAATGCTTGGACAGCTGCTGGTTTACCGCTAGTTAAAAAATAAAGATGATCGATTTATAAAGGCTTGATATGACAATTGATATTTACACTAAAGCAACTTGTTTTTATTGCATGCGAGCCAAGGCTTTGTTTGATCAAAAGCAAGTAAGCTTTAATGAAATTAAAATCGACAATGATAACGACTTACGTAATGAGATGATCAAACGTAGTGGCGGTGTAACCGTTCCTCAAGTCTTTATTGGTGATCAATATGTAGGTGGTTGCGATGACTTATTCGCACTATATGCAACAAATAAATTAGATGAACTTTTAGCAGCAGATTAAAAGACATCATTAAATAAAATAGCAAATACAATAGGAAAAAGAACATGTCTGATGAAAACCAAAACAACGCTGATGCACCACAAGCGTCTACTGAGCCAGCAACACCACAATTTGCTATTCAACGTATTTATACAAAAGACATTTCTTTTGAAACACCAAATTCTCCAGCAATTTTTCAAAAAGACTGGAAACCTGAGATTCAATTAGACTTAGATACTAAATCAAACAAGTTAGCTGAAAATATGTATGAAGTGGTACTTTCTGTAACGGTTACCGCTACAGTTGAAGGTCAAACTGCTTTTTTAGCTGAAGTTCAACAAGCCGGTATTTTTACTATTGGTAATTTAGCTGACGCACAACTTGCTCACACTATTGGCGCATTTTGTCCAACAACTCTATTCCCATATGCACGTGAATCTGTTGCGAATTTAGTGAGTCGTGGTTCATTCCCACAAATTAATTTAGCACCAGTAAACTTTGAAGCTTTATTTGCTTCGTATGTGAAACAACGTGCTGAAAAAGCGAAAACAGAGCAAGCACCAGCGAGCACTGAAACCCACTAATTTACATTATTTGCTTATACGCAAATCAACGATTAGTAACAATAAAATGGAATTGATGATATGTCGGAATTGACGGCAAAAATCACGGTTTTAGGGGCAGGGTCTTATGGCTCTGCCCTTGCTATTTGTTTGGCTAGAAATGGTCACAAAACCGTATTATGGGGACGCGACTCTCAACATATTGCGAAAATGAAAGTGTCTCACTCGAATGAAAAATATTTACCGGGTAGTCAATTTCCACCCTCTTTAACAGTGACTGATGATCTGGCTAGCGCAGTTAAAGCAAGTGAGAATATTCTAGTTGTTGTTCCAAGCCATGCGTTTGGCGATATCCTTAGCCAAATCAAGCCTTCTTTATTACCCCACGCGAGAATAGTGTGGGCAACTAAAGGCTTAGATCATAAATCTGGCAGATTATTACAAGATGTTGCTCGTGATATATTAGGTAATGATATCTCATTGGCGGTATTATCTGGACCTACTTTTGCTAAAGAGATGGCCGCTGGTTTGCCAACAGCAATTTCTTTATCATCAACCGATGATGCATTTGTAAGTGATATTTCTGACTTACTCCATTGTGGAAAAACCTTCCGTGTTTACGCAAATAAAGATTTTATTGGTGTGCAGCTCGGTGGTGCGGTTAAAAATGTTATAGCCATTGGTGCGGGTTTGTCTGATGGTATTGGTTTTGGTGCTAATGCTCGTACTGCTTTAATCACCCGTGGTTTAGTTGAAATGACTCGTTTGGGTTGTGCGTTAAATGCAGAGCCAAGCACTTTCATGGGAATGGCTGGTTTAGGTGATTTAGTCCTTACCTGTACTGACAATCAATCACGTAACCGTCGATTTGGCTTAGCGCTAGGTAATGGTGCTGAAGTTGAGCAAGCGATGATTGATATTGGCCAAGTTGTTGAAGGTTACCGTAACACTAAAGAAGTTTACATGCTGGCGCAACGTATGGGCGTAGAAATGCCAATTGTTGAGCAAGTATATAACGTACTTTACTGTGGAAAATCAGCAAAATCAGCTGCGGCTGATCTACTTTCACGAGATCGTACCGTCGAATAATTTTACACCCAGTACATAAAGCTCTTTTTAAGTGTATCTAACTACCTTTAAACGGAGCCTTCAAATCCCATTTGTCGCCAAGCTTCAAATATAATTACTGCGGTTGCGTTAGATAAATTCATACTACGACTGTCTTTCAACATGGGTATACGAATTTTATCTTCGTCGGGTATTTGTTGCCTTACTTCTTCTGGCAATCCACTCGTTTCTGAACCAAAAAGTAAATAATCTCCTTGCTCAAAAGATACGTCGCCATAGTAATTTGTTGTTTTAGTGGTTATCGCCAGAACACGTTTTGGCTGTTCATTTTCAATAAAGGTTTCATAATTTTTATGGCGCTTGATTGCGGCAAACTCATGGTAGTCTAAACCTGCTCGTCGAAGCTTTTTATCGTCTAAGTCAAAACCAAAGGGTTCAATAAGATGTAACCTAAAACCGGTATTAGCACAAAGGCGAATAATGTTGCCAGTATTCGGTGGGATTTGTGGCTGAAATAAAACAACGTCTAACATAGAGAAAATACTTAAATTCGAAGATGATTAGTCATTATACCAAACGAATTAATATATTGTACAAATTCGAGCTTAAGTCGAGAGCTTAGAAAAATAAATTTACTATGCTGTAGTATGAATAAAATAGTAAATAAGGTTTATTTGAACTGAGCCCCTAAAACTGAAATGATTCAATAGAGCTTAAATCACTATCTTTAAGGGAAGGGGGGAAATTTATGACTTAAGGTTGCCGCTTTCTTTAGTGTGGCTTTAGTCTTATTCTTTAGCAGCTTAATCAGCCCATTCTATGTTGTACAACATGCGCTTTTGCATGAAGAGAAGACTAGGCTGAATATTCTCTAAACCAACCAAGCGCCTTCTTTAGGGCGGGTGAACGGTATTGGTCTTTTTCAAACATCAATTCATGGAAAGCATCATTGATAGTAAAGGGTTTATCTTGTGGGCAACATGCTGGATTATGCTGATGTAATTGTTGGCAGAATATATTTTGAGCTTCATTTGAAACTATAGTATCAATGCCAGACTGCATCACTAAAATAGGTACTGTGAGTTTATGTAAGTTTGCAAAAATATTCTTATTAGCAATTATTGCTTCTTTTAGCCAATGGGTTGTTACACCGCCCAATTGAATTTCGCTATTTTTATTATAAATATCAACAAAAGATTGGTAACGAACCTCTGATTGGCAAAGTTCATTTTCAGCAAAAGGGGGATTGTTATACCCGGTTTGCCCCATAAAGTAATTGGCTTCTTCACTAAACCATGCGTTCAGCTTATCTCCTAGATAAATAATTGCTTTGCCTAGCCAGTTGGGAATATTACCATTATTAACGGCAATCATTGGCGAGGTTAATACGGCAGACTTTACTAACGCCGGATATAACTGCATTAATCGAACAGCAACGGCACCGCCCATTGAATGTGCTAACAAATGTGGTTTTGTTAAGATGTCATCGGTTGAATTCTTTAGGGTGGTCTTTGCGACGACTTCATCAATAAAGTGCTTTAAATCATGCGCGTAATCATCGAAGTTTTTTACGTAACCTTTCTGGTTATCTTTTAATAATCGTTGTGATAAACCTTGACCACGATGGTCAATAATAAACACATTAAAACCTTGCTGGTAAAGATCAAATGCAAGCTCTTGATACTTTAAATAACTTTCTGTTCTGCCTGTTACTAGCACAATAGATTCTTGAATTTGATGATGCATAAATAATGCGTAATTTATTCTAATTTGGTCGATGCCACTAAAAGAAGAAAATACACCTTTTTGCCAAAAGGCTTCAATATCTGTCGACAAACGAAGCGTTAGACCTGTTTCATTAGAGTATTCATCAAAATTCATCTGCGTTACCGTCATATTTTTAATCCTAAATAGAGCATGGCGGGAAAAGTGATATATCTAACCCTATGTTCATTATTGGTTTATTCGTAGTTGGGACTTATAGGTAAAGTAATTGTTACCGATAGGCCACCATCTGCTTTGTTCTTGGCTTTTATCTGACCATTATGCGCGAATACGGCTTGCTGCGCTATGGCTAAGCCTAAGCCCGTGCCTCCAGTGTTTCTATCTCGTGCTTCATCTACTCGATAGAATGGCTGAAAAAGTTTATCTATTGTGCCTTGAGGGACTCCTGAGCCGTTATCACTAATGACGATGTTAATGTTTTCTTGTTGATTGTGAGTATGACGATGCATTGATATTACAACTTCACTGCTCTTTGGCGTATATTTTATAGCGTTAATAATGACATTACTAAAAGCACTGCTTAATAAATTTTGGTCAGCGAGGAGATTAAGCGTGAACAAATCATTAGTGATGATTAAAATATTTTTTTCGTCTGCAAGATATTGACAATCTTGACAGATATCAGCTAATAAAACATCAAGACAAACAGTTTGAAAATTGACTTTCTGAAACGTGTTTTCTAACCGCGAAAGAGAAAGTACGTCACTGATCATTTCATCTAAACGGGTCACTTCTAATTCACAACGGGCAAGATGTTTCTTTTGTAGTTCAGGGTTACCGCTAGATTGTTGAGCAAGACCAACAGCAAGTTGTAAACGAGTCATAGGTGAGCGCAATTCATGAGAAACATCAGCTAATAAACGTTGATTGGCCGTTAAATTATGGGACAGTTTATCAGCCATAGTATTAAAACTGGTTGCCAATGAGCCAAGTTCATCTTTCCTTTTATGTACTTCCTCTATTCGTGCATCGAGTTTACCGTTACCTATATCAGTTGCCGCGCGTTTTATGGCAAGTATTGGCTTACTCAGTGTTCTTGCCATTAGCCAAGCCAATATAGAGCTTACAAAAATGGGAATAGCGAGTTTTAGCCAATTGGGAAGTTGCATAATAAAAGAATCAAAATGCCGGGATTTAACTCGCGAAGCTAAATACAATTGAACTTTCCTACCCTCTAATGTGATTTCTTTAGGACCTGTTATACGGGCCCGAGGAAATTGAATGCTGGTGATTGTCGAAAAACTGTTTATTTCTAAGTAATTGACCAAGTCTGATAAAAAGCGTTTTTTAACAGAGATCACTTTACCCTTTTCAATATCTTTAATAATAATTTCTTGATAAGGAACTTTACGTCGGTGATGTAAAATATCAGAGGATGAAATATTGTTTCTCTCAAAATACTTTGCTAGACGATTCAATTTTTTTTGATCGCCAGGATGTGCGGGTAAAACGATACTGGAATCTGCTATCTGGGCTGAGATGAATCGAGTTACAATTATCGTACTTAATGCAAAAAGCCAAAAAGATAAAAATATTTTGAATCCAATAGAGGAGAATGAACGGCTAATTTTACTTATCATTAGTATTTAGCCCATCAGTTTCACCTGCGAGAAAAATATATCCAGCCCCACGAATTGTTTTTAATTTATCGTTTGGAGAAAACTCCAGCAGTTTTCGACGGATATTACTGATGTGCATATCTATACTTCGATCAAAGGCACTGAGTTTTCGCTTTAAAATTTGTTCTGATATTACATTTTTACTGACGATTTGACTGGCATTGTTCATTAGCAAATCCAGTATTTGAAATTCGGTCCCCGTTAATTCAACTCTTTGTTGATGACAAAAAACTTGGCGTGTTGAATGATCCAGTATTACGCCATTAATTTGCTGATTATCAATCGAATTTCCATGACTTTTTACAATCTTTATTCGCCGTAAAATTGCATTGATACGTGCCAGCAATTCACGGTGCTGAAATGGTTTTGCTAAGTAATCATCGGCGCCAAGTTCTAGCCCTCGCACTCTATCATCATTATCCCCTTTAGCCGTTAACATGAGAATAGGGATGTTGTGCTGTCCACCTAATGCTTTCAACACTTCAAAACCATTAAGTTTTGGCATCATCACATCGAGTAAAATTAAGGAGAATGATTCATCGTATGCGCGTTCTAAACCAGTAACACCATCATGACATGCTTCAAGTTCAAAGCCTTCATACGATAAATACTCAGTCAATAATTCAGTGAGTTCTTTATCATCATCTATGATCAATATTTTTTGTTTACTCATAATTTTGAATCATCTTACTTAATACCCATTATATTACTGAGATAATATTAACTTAACGGCTAATAGAAAACTCACTTTGTCCGAGCCTTTACATAAACTTTACACTGGTTTACGTTTCTTTGCATTGCAGCGTTTATAGTTGTTATGTATTCAACCAAGAGGATTACCCAATGAGTAATAAATTATCAGTACTTTTAATAAGTTCAGTATTAGCCATATCATTAACTAGCACATTTGCTTCTGCATATACTAACCCACTGGGTCATGATCATAAACAGAGCCAAGATGCATCTAAGCATACTCAGAAATCTGAACGTTTTATGCAACGTAAGTTTAAAAAGATGGCTAGGTATTTAAATCTTAATGACGAACAACGCCAGCAAGCAAAAGTGATTCACCAAGAAGCAAAAAACAATCGTTTAGCGTTGAAGGAAAGTCTGAAAAGTTTTCATCAACAAAGTAAAGTATTGACGATGGAAGATAGCTTCAACGAACAAGCGTTTATTGATTTACAAAGAGAATATCAAGATACATTTGCAGAACTAGCGTTAATTAAAGCAAAAACAAAAAACAGTTTTATTAAGATACTAACGGAAGAGCAACTTGATAAAATGAAGTCTCATAAAGGATTTGGTGGAAAAAGAGCACATTTTTCTGAATAAATTTTTACTATTTAGCAATACTAAACGAGAATATTTTAGACATGGTGCTTTCTATCGGCTGGTTGTTATAACTAGCTGGTGTGAAACGCCATTTTTCTAATGATGAACGGATAGTGTTGCGAAAATAATTTACTCTGCCTTTTCCATTATATTGAATGTCACGAATATAGCCCTTTGTGTCTATTGTGAATGTGACTTCAATATCAGTTTCGATACGTTTACGTTTTGCGGTGGTTGGGTACTTAGGGTAAACAGAAGTTAACAACTGGGCAGGTAAACTAATTGGCATCAGCTTAATAGAAGATTCACTATCAGCTGAAAGTACTTGTTCAATATTATTTGAACGCGTTCTCGCAGGCATATCAAATTGAGAATTTATTGGAGCAGGAGCACTTGCTAAATTTGCAACTTGTTGGGCATAAGGGTTATTTAATACTGAGCCATTTATTGATGAATCAGTCCGCTCAAATGCTAATTCAGACATAGATTTATCAGTGTCCATTTTTTTGGTCAAACTTAGTTCTGGAAATGATGTTTCAACCGTTTGATGAGTCAATGAAAGTGATACTTTGTTATTGTCGGTGGTTGTGTTTTCTGCAAAAGCGACCACTGTTTTTGCAACAACATTATTAACAAGTATTAATTTATCATCTATTTTTTTCGCCAACAAATTATCAATATTTTTTACAGCATTATTGGTTTCATAATCATTGTTGTTAGCGATATGTATTTTTTCAGAAACTTCGTTAGCCGCTTTTTGATCAAACTTTACTATACCAACGTCATTATTAGCGATGTCTTCTTGCTGGGATTTTAGAAAAGTATTTACTGCTAATTTTGTGACTATCGGAGAAGTTACATCTTCTTGATGTAATAATTGTTGTGCTAAAGAGGGTAACGCTATTTTATTACCTTTTTTAAGATTATTACTTTTTCTGAAATTTTCATCTGTGCCACGGTATAATAAAGCATTGTCAGAGCTTAAGTCTAAAGTGGGGATTTGGATGTATTTCTGACTGCCGATTAAAACAATTGAAAGAATAATAGCAATAGAAGCCAACCATTGTCCGGAGTTATTGGTTGTCGAGCAATGTTGGTTTTGATCAATTAAGCGGATAACTCTCTGCTTTAAATCACCGCCAGATGCCGCCATTGCCATTGCAGGAATTGAGTGATTACGATGGCTGTCACATATTGAAGCAGTATCAGCAAGCGTATGCGCATAAGCAATAGGGTTACCACAATGCTGTACAGCAATGTCATCACTGCAGTACTCACGTTCATTACGCATTTGCTTAGAAACCCAGCGAACACCAGGGTGGAAAAATAAGAATATTTCTACCAAAGTCTGGATAAAATTAACGAGGTAATCGTGACGTCGAATATGAGCTAATTCATGCAAAATAAGCATGTCAAGTTGTGCAGGCGTTAGACCTGACAACATCGTTATTGGAATAAGTACAACAGGTTTAATCCAACCAATCGCCATAGGAACATCATTTTTAAGTGAAATTAGAATTTGAGGAGTACATTTCAATTTTACTTGTTCAATTAATTGATGAAACCGTGCTTCAAGTGCTGCATCCGCAGGTGATGTACCTGTTTTAGGGAGTTGATTGACATTATATAATTCAATAAAAAGTTTAACGGCGAGAACAAAGCTAATCGTTATCCAAGTCAGTGACAAATAAGGTAAAAATTCTACGGTATTTGAATACCAAAAAGCGGTGTTTTGGATGTTATTATTACTGATATTGCCTAATAATATATTGTTATTCAACAATGGACTAAATTGTTGAAAGTCGGGTTGATAAATAATGAAGAAGGTAAACAAAGGTATTAATAAATTAGCAACCATAGCCAATGACGCAAATGCATAGCGCCATTGTGGTTTATTATAAGAAGTAAAAGTTAATGCCAATTTTAGCGCAAGCGCAACGAAAAACCCTTGCCACATAAAGTGGATAAGGGTTAACGATAAATTGTATAAAAATGGACTACTCATTAAGTTATCCTGCATTATTCTTCCGTGTTTAAGTGCTCTTTATAAATACTACTTTAACAGGTGTATCGATTGCTATTTTTCTAAATCATTGAGTAGTTGACGAATATCGGCAATTTCCTCTTTACTAGTGGATTCATCTAAAGCTCGCATGACTAACTTTGATGTTGAACCACCAAAAGCCTTTGTCGCGAGATCTTTTAATAATGACGATTGGGTAAAAGTCTCACTATTTGCTGGTGCATAGACATGTGCTCGGTTACTTTCATCACGAATGACCAAAGTTTTTTCATGCATAATTTGTAATATCTTCAAAACTGTAGTGTAGCCAGTTTTTTGAGTTTTACTCACTACGTCATGAACTTGACGAACGGTTGCTGGACCAACTTTCCAGAGAACATTAAGCAAAGTTAACTCTGCTTCTGTAGGCTTGATATTTGTATTATCTCGAGCCATTGAAATTCCTTAAAGCTATGAATAATTAAAGTTATATACGAATGCAATCGTATCTTGTGTTGATTAAATGAGCAACCACTTTTCTTAACCCTGTCATTATTTTGTAACACCACTTTGATATCTAAAGCTTTTTAATTTTAAAAAATTTCGTTTTTTTCAACGATTAGTTTAGTACGAGCTGGATAGTTGGTAAAAATAGCATCAACACCAAACTTCATACATTGCTTTATATCTTGTTCGCGATCCACTGTGTAAACCCAAACAGATAAGTCAAGTTGATGAGCATCATTAACCAATTGTTGGTTTAAACATTTTATTGAAGGATTGATGGATTGAGCTTGTAGGACGTTTTTATATTCATCAAGACTCAATGGATAATGCGCAATTAATGCCGCCGTACCTACTTGAGGGATATATCGTTTAACCGCTAATAATAGTGGATGATTAAAGGTTGAGATTATAAACTGAGAATAGCTAAATTGCTGATTTTTAGTATATTCACTCAATAATTCAATCAAAGCTTGAACGATGACATTTATATGAGACGGCTCAGCAACTGAGGTTTTTAACTCGATATTTACTTGGCAACGTCCATTAATAGTTTTCAGTGCTTTATCGAGCGTTGTAATGGGTTGATTATTTTTGGTAATGGCGAGTAAGTCTGCTAAAGGTAATTCATTAAAATGAAATTCATTACCTGCATTGCCTTCCACATAGGAGTCATGTAATAAAACAAATTCTCCAGAAGCATGGTGATACTGAGCATCGAGCTCAATGACGTCAGTTTGTTGTAGTATTGCCTGCTCGAAAGCGAGTATTGAGTTCTCAGGGAACTCTCCACTCGCACCTCGATGAGCAATAATTTTCATGATTAATCTGGGGTATTCATATCTGAAATGACTTCATCAGAGGTAACTATATCAGGCGTCACAATGTCAGCGTAATGTTCACCTAAACGTGTAACCGTACCCGACTCCGCATGCATATTAAACTCGACCATATTTGGTGCAAAAGCTGAAACTACGGTTGAACCAAGCTTGAAACGTCCCATTTCATCACCTTTTTCAAAGGTAATCGCATCTGCTCCATCGCTAGGGTAACTTTCTCGGAATACCCCTTTTTTTCTTGGTGAGGTAATTGTACCCGCCCAAGTGGTTTCTATACTGGCAACAATTGTTGCTCCTACAAGCACCATCGCCAATGGGCCATGTTTTGTATCAAATATAGCGACGACACGCTCATTACGAGAAAATAAATTAGGCACATTATTAGCGGTTAACGGGTTTACTGAGAATAAATCACCTGGTACGAAAATCATTTCACGTAACGTTGCAGCCATGGGCATATGAATGCGGTGATAATCTTTGGGGGCTAAATAGATACAGGAGAATTTACCGCCTTGAAATGGCTTGGCAGTATTGTATGAGCCACCTAATAATGTTTCTAACGAATAATCAAAACCTTTAGCTTGAATTAAACGGCCGTCTTCAATAGTGCCTTGTTGACTAATAGCGCCATCAACAGGGTAACAAAGTGCATTTTCGTCACTATCAATGGGGCGAGCACCTTCTTCAAGTTCACGGGTAAAGAAATCGTTAAATGTTTTAAAGTCTTCGGCATCTTTAAACTTTGCTTCAGCCATATTAATATTGTAGTTTTTAATGAATGCTTTAATTGCTTTAGTGGTTAACGTGCCACATTCTGCGTCGGCAAATTTCCCTGCCAAACGAGAAATGATATGTTTTGGCATAATGTATTGAAGGGTAATTTTTAATTTATTTAAAAGCACTGAACGATCCTTATATTATTTTAATTTGATTGTTGTTAATCGTTGAAACGAGACGTTAATTTATTATCACCTAAGCTCGCTAAAATTCGTTGAAAACTCGCTAAACGTTTTGGGTGTATTTTCAGATCTTTACCTGCGGCTATTAATGCGCAACCAGGATCTTTTTGGTGTTTACAATCTCTAAATCGACAATCACCTAAATAATCTTCAAACTCAATAAAACCACCATAAACTTCTTCAGGGCTTAAATGCCATAAGCCGAATTCACGAATACCCGGTGAATCAATTAAATCTCCACCTTGTTTGAAATGGTATAAACGCGCAACGGTTGTGGTGTGCTGACCTAAGCCTGAATTTTCAGAAACCACTTTCGTCATCACACCTAATTCAGGCATTAACGAGTTAGTGAGCGTTGACTTACCCACGCCAGATTGGCCAACAAAAATACTGGTATGTTCACTGAGTTGCATTTTAAGCTCTTCAATACCGTCTTGAGATTCATTGCTGACATAAATAACTTGATAACCGATATCACGATAAATATTGAGCTGATGCTCAATATCAGCTTGAGACACTTCATCAAATAAGTCAGTTTTATTCAGTAAAATAACCGGTGTAATACCTGTTTGCTCTGCAGCAACTAAATAACGGTCGATTATATCTGGATTAAAAGCAGGTAACACAGAAGAAACAATCAATATTTGGGTAATATTGGCAGCGATAGGTTTAACACCATCATAAACATCCGGGCGGCTTAATACTGAGGTTCTTTCATGAACAGCTTCAATAACGCCTGATATACTATGTTGCGTTTCTTTACCTCTGCGCCACAATACTTTATCACCACAGACTAAAGACTTAACACCACGTCTAATATTACAACGTATGCAATCGCCATTTTCAGCTTCAACATCGGCATGTTGTCCAAAGCGACTGAGAATAGTGCCATTTTCAGCTTCACCTAGTTCGGTATCTTGCCATTTTACTTGCTCAGGTTTATTACGTAGCTTTTTAGCTTGGTTGTCTTTTATACGTCTTGTCTGACCTTTAGTCAGTTTTTTGACCTTAGACATGCAGTTTCATCATGTTATTTATGTATATTTCACTATTATATAAAAAAGGTAATGTGACAAAAGGTTTTTATCACAGTTCATTGTCACGTATTATACTGACTAAATCACAATTCATCTAATATACTTGTAACAGCAAGTAAAACAGTTGGCTTTTTAAGGAAACGGTATGACGTGTAGCGATACAAATTTAATTTGGTTAGATCTGGAAATGACAGGATTAGAGCCAGCTGTAGATGTGATTATAGAAATTGCCAGTATAATCACGGATAGTCATTTAAACATCTTAGCTGAAGGTCCGGTATTTGCCATTCATCAAAATGATGATGTTTTAGATAATATGAGTGAGTGGTGTATAGAGCACCATGGAAAATCAGGTTTGACTAAACGTTGTCGTGAAAGTGTAAGTTCGTTAGCTGATGCGACCGAAGCGACGCTAAAATTTGTTGAGCAATATGTACCAAAAGGTAAGTCACCAATGTGTGGTAACAGCATTGGACAAGACCGCCGTTTTATCAATAAATATATGCCTGATTTTGAAGATTATTTTCATTACCGAAATTTAGATGTAAGTACAGTAAAAGAATTAGCGCGTCGATGGAAACCAGAAGTATTAGATAAAGTAGTGAAAACGGGAGCACATTTAGCCCTTGACGATATTTTAGAGTCAATTGCTGAAATGAAAGTGTATCAAGAACACTTTTTTAAACTGTAAAATTTTTATAAATACTAAAAGAAAAGCGCCAATGGCGCTTTTTTCTTCTTGCAAGATAGAAATTCAACAATACTTATACGTAAAAAACTTGCAGGTCAGACCAGTTTGCGCGACACTGTTTTTAAATTATATTTGCGTAGCATCCTCATGACCAATAAATTCAGAAAAGTTGTTAATAAAGTTAATAAGGCCCCTCGTACCATACGCTCATTCTTATTAACTAAAATCTTCTGCACAACCGTAAAATTCGCAGGAACTGCATCAATAAAGTTAGTATCGGTTTCTCACACTCAAGCGGTGTTAACACTCGAAAACAAGAAAAAAGTGCGTAATCATATTGGTGGTATTCACGCTATTGCAGCGGCACTATTAGCAGAGTCAGCGACAGGCATTGTTTTCGGTATGAATGTTTTGGATACTTGTGTACCTCTTTTGAAAAGTATGACTATTCATTATCAAAGACGGATGAAAGGGAGCTTAACTGCTGTAGCAAAAATATCTGAAGTCGATGTCCACATGATCGAGAACTCAAACAAAGGCAGCATCATGGTGAATGTAGAAATAACGGATGAATCCGAACAACAACCTATTGTTTGTGAAATGGAATGGGCTTGGGTGGCAAAGAGAACCTAGTACGGTATAAATAAAAGCGCGATGTATCCATTAAAAATCGTTGATTCTTAGTGACAATTCCCTACACTGTATTTTTACCCGAATTTACCGTTGAAGGTATTGTACAATATGGACGTTTCTCGCTACTTTTATCAGCAATTATCAGGACGATTTTTTCGGATTGCTTTCCTATCACTTTTCCTCTGTACGTCTCTAACGGCGCTTTTAGTACTTCGTGATAATCAAGTTACACTTTTAGCTGGAGAAAAACTGCCATTTTTAACGAAACAAAATATCCAACAACAGCAAATCTTATCGACATACCTTGCGTTAGATGATTTAGCCAAACGTACCCATGCCGAAAATTTAGCGGATGATTATCAACACGTTCAACGGCAAATTAATAAAATATCATTACCCATCAATAAAAATAAATCTCAACTTGAACGCATGTATATCGGTCATAAAGAATTTGCCGGCGTTATAGCTAAACTAGATAAAAATCATGATAGAAATTACCAATTAAAGCAAAATACGATAATTCAACTACAACTAATTAATGATCAATTATCATCTGACATAAAAGAGAAAAACCGACAAACTAGTCTCTTGTTAAAGCAAATTAGTGTCGATAGGTTCACTGATAAAGTTACCGCAAATCGAACTAAAGCTTACGCCGTACAATTAACTGAACTTAGCCAATCACAAAAACTGCAACAAATAATTATTCGAGCTTTGTTAGCTTTTCAACAATTAGATTTACAGTCTCCAATTCTTGAGTTTGACGATGTTAGCGCAGAACTAAAACAAGCGGTGACGAATTTTTTACCAGCGGGAAGGCTTGTAAGTAGACCTACTTCTTTATTGACAACACAATTAATAACGTTAGACCAACTGCTATTCTCACAACAAAATTCAGTGGCAAAGTGGCGCAGTCATTTACGTTTATCTCGTTTATACGTCGAGTTTATTAAGCAACAACAGCAAAAACTACAACAATTAGTACTGGAAATATCATCCGTTAAGCCTTCACCTCAAAACAATAAACTATTCTTAATAGATTGGGTTCCTGCTGAAATAAAGGATTTATTCGATCAGCAAAATATCACCCTCAACAACCAAAATTTACAATTATCGATCCTTGGATTTATCGGGCTACTTTTTTTACTTCTGCTGAGAATGATCTTTGCAGTGAAGAAAAAAGTTAAAAGCTATGGGCAAGAAAGCGAACAACTATTTACTCAATTCATAGAAAGTAGAAATAAAAATAGTGATGAAAAATGTACATCCGATATGTTTAATTCTAAAGAAAATAAACGAATAGCGGAACAATTTCAAAAATCATTCGAAATAATGACGAATCCTGTACATAGTGAAAAACAATATCAGCAAAAGATTGAAGAGCAAAAAACGACCAATCAACATATTAATCAACAGCTTGAAGAAATCAAAAAGTTAAAAAGTTGTATTGAATTTTTGGAGTCGGTTTCTTCTGAAGAAAGCTTGATGCGGAAATCTCAAGATAGAAAAAATAACGAAAAGTTAAGCAATATGGTTGTACGTACTATGTTGCAAAGCCAAAGTGTTTCTATTGGTTCCGGTGTTACTTCTCTTCAAGTCTACCGACAATTAGCGCGAATTTTTGATTGGTGCAGACAAAATAGAATTCGGAATGATTTTTCGTCTGCAATGCAATCAAAGACACTGAATGACGTTGCCTTACACCGAGAAATAGACGCTGCATTGCTTAATATCATAACAGACGCGCATTTTCAGCGTAATAATATTTATTACCAACAAGACGAAAAATTATTAACACACGCCAAATTAGATATTCGCTTATTTCATCGACTTTTCAGTGGAATATGCAGATTATTACTTGCTGATTTATTTAAAGCTAATTTGCAAATCAACACGGTGGTGTTGGATAAGAATGAAGGTCAGCAAATTATTCGTTTTAATTTCTCTGTAAAGGCGAGTAAGAAAATAGCGCAAGTGCCCAAGGAGATAGAGCGATTATTATTGGTTGAACGCCCTAAATCAGCAAAAATAATTTCAAACGATACACTTGATTATATGTGTTTACTGTTTGACTCATTGCATGTCACTGACAAAAATGTTCAATTACAAGATAATGGTTACCAGTTTTCATTTACGCTTCCTATTGCCTTTGTAGAGACTGCTGCTGAAATAACATCTAATAAAGTCGATTTGAAGCAAACGAATATTTTATTACTCTCTCAGGACAACAGCATTCGCGATACAATCGAAAAATCTATTTCTTCAGCAAATGGATTAATTGAAAGTTTTGCTAATCCAGAATTAGTTGTTCAACAACTCAGTGCGACTCACTTAGCGGCGAAAAAAATCGACCTTGTTATATTGGGTAGTGATTTTTATTCAAAGTCACTGGAAAATATTCAACAACATATTTCGAATTTGGATAAGAATATCCAACCGAAACTCTTTGTAATACAGCCGTTTTTTAACGCGTCATTAGAAAAATTTGGTTTATTCCAACAAACGGCAAATCCGCTAAAAATAATTGAACTGCAACAAAGCTTATCTGACTGTTTGTCTAATAATAAAAAGAGCAATAGTAAACTTGATGCAAATACCTTTGCTGAACATCAGTTTTTAGTCACGCAAGTAGAGGTTCTTTTTGCGGTTGCAAGTCCAACAGAACATTTAACCTTGATACGTATTTTACAGTGGCTAGGTTTACAGGTGAAGATTGTTTGTCAGCCAAAAGCGATGATTAAATTTTGGACTTCTGGTCGATATTTATTATTATTTACCGAGTTTGATCAATCACCTTTTATTGAAATAGCCGCTGGGAAAGGTGTACGTCGTGATATATTTACTTTTACTCAGCGCAAATTTTCGACATCGGGTGACCAGTCCTTAGCTAAAAAATGGGGCGAATTTGTCGTACCAGAACTTAAAAATATTGACGCTTTAGTTGCACTATTACAACCTTGGTTAAAACGCAACGAAACTAAAGTGATTTCTATTGATAAAAGTGAAAAATTCTCTAATGACGTTCATGTAAGCAAGCGTAGCGAAGTAAATACCCTTAATACAAATGAACCGCTAGACAACTTATCACCGACATTAGCCTTACCTTTACCTGAAACGTCGAAGAACAATCAAGCAGATGCCATAAATTTAGTGCTATATGCACAAAATCAGGGCTCAGCCGAGTTGGCCGTTGTAATGCTTGATGATTATCTTGATGACATTGATGAAACAGTTAAAAAACTATCGGTTGCGCTCGCAAAGAAAAATCACCCACTAGGTATAAGTTTGACCCATGCGCTGATTAAAACAGGGACAATACTAGCCGCTGTAGATTTTACTGATATTTGTCAACAGCTACTGGTGAACCTTAACAAAGGTGTGACAACAGAACATAAGCAAGCTATGGTATTATTTAGTGAATTGAGTCATCAAAAATTACTGCTAAATCAGTTTGCTGAGGCTATTTAGACATGATTGAACATGAACAAACACTCGAAGTTCCGAGCCCATGCGTGCGAAATTGTTGTTTAAATACAGAGGATATATGCTTAGGTTGCTTCCGGCATATAAATGAAATCCTTGCGTGGCAAAGCTATAAAACGGCTGAAAAAAAAATCGTTGTTACTACCTGCATCCAAAGACGTGCCGCAGCAGAAGAAAAAATTTATCAAGGTAAAAGCTAAATGGAAATTACTGAACAAAGTGAATTGGATGATCTTTCCCAACTTACCGTATTAATAATTGACGATAACCGGTTAGTTCACGACACCCTAAAAAGGGGATTATATGACATTGGCGTTAATCATGTAAAATGTGCTGAAAGTGCTTATTACGGTATAAGGTTATGTGAATCAGAGCGTTTTAATATTGTTATTTGTTCATTTAATGTTAATAGTGATAAAGACGGTTTTCATTTACTCGAAGAATTAAAGTTTAGAGGTCATGTTAATAAAACCACGGTGCTGATTTTTCTTAGCACTGAAACGAGTGAGTCTCTCGTTAACTCTATTGTAGAATTGCAGCCGGATGATTTTTGGGTAAAACCACTTGCACCTAAAACAGTTAAAGAACGCTTAGTGCATACTTTGCAAATTAAAAAGCAATTATTCAACATGTATCGAGCGATAGACACCAAAAGTTTTGCAAAAGTTATTTATTTTGCAGACCGCTACTTAGCTAATGAACGTTTGCATCATTTTCACTCAAACATATCACGCATGAAAGGTGAGGCTTATTTAAATCTTTTAGAATTTGAAACAGCAGAAGCTTTCTATAAAGGTTTAATGAAAACCTATACCTATGCTTGGGTTTATTTGGGCTATGTAAAATCTTTGCTGAAGCAAGGGCGTATTAACGAAATTAATGACTTACTCGAAAAACTCATCGCGAAGCCGGCTACAAGGTTTGGTGCTCACGATATGCTCGCTCAGTATTATATTGAGCAAGAGGAATATGACAAAGCATATGATGAAATAAAAAAAGCCACAAAGCTATCTCCTCGAAATATTGATCGTAATAAAAAGTCTTGGGATTTAGCGCGTCTCAATCATGATCACGAAGGACAATATGTCGCGACACGTAATATTGCCAAACAAGCAAAAAACTCTATTCATGATTCACCAGAACTACTTTTAAACGTTATACGATCAGGTATCGATTTAGCCAGTGCATTGACTGATGAACGGACAGCGCTTGTTTTAAAGCAAACGGACAAATACATTAAACAACTTCAAATTGAATATAGTAGTGAAATAAGTGAATTCAAACAGCAGTTGTTGGTGATAAAAGCACGGTTATACATCGTTCGTGAACAAAAAGGCAAAGCAACTAAGCTTATTGAAAATCACGTGGATTTAAAAATATCACCGCAAATTGAAGATAACCTCGATAAGGTAAAGGTCTTTCATGAATTGGGCATGCGTGAAGAGGCAGTAAAAATGTTAGATGCAATTAGTAATCAGGTTTCTGGAGATTCACTTACTGGCCAAGTGATCAATAAATATATAGAACAAGAAAGCATTGAACGGGCTGAAATTAATTTTTCTCCGAAGCAATTAAATGATATGGCGATCGAACATTTCGACAAAAATCGTCTGCAACCAGCACTAGACGCTATTCAGCAAGCACTCAGGTTAACGCCTCATAATGTTAAACTGACCATGCGCATGTTAAAGATACTGATTGTGATAAAGCAAAGTAACGAGTTTGAAGAACATCATGGCAAATTAGGTGATGAAGCTATTGAGGTGTTGTTATCTTCAAGTATCAAGGGCAGTGGTTTAGAGGCTATTGATAAACTTAAAATAAAGTGGCAGGAAGCTGAACCCGTTAAGCGTCTCTAGGTAACCCTTTTTCAACACTACGAATTAATCTTTCGGTTAACCTTAGGTTTTTCACGTGTAGTGTATCTTGTTGTTCTATGGCAATACGCTTTTGGTTTTGTTGGTCTAGTGCCCAATGAATATGCTCTGCTACCATACTTTCTGCGTTGGTTAAGTTATGCGTTAACGCTTGAATATTTTCTATCGTGTAAGGTGCATTGCCTATTGCAACTGCAATATTTCTTTGCCAGCTCTGAAAGCCAATCCGTCGGATGGGTGAACCTTCAGTTTTACTCAGAAAGTTTTTTTCATCCCAACTAAAAACCGTTAATAATTCAATGTTATCAATGTTCTGACGTGGTGAGAAATCACCTTCATTACTCAAGTTTGCAAATTTATTCCAAGGACAAATTAGTTGGCAATCATCACAACCATATATTCTATTGCCAATTAAAGGTCTGAATTCTTCTGGGATCGCATCACGTAATTCAATCGTTAGATATGATATACAGCGACGAGCATCAACGACGTATGGAGCTACTATCGCTTGTGTAGGGCAAATTTTAATACATGAAACGCAGCTACCGCATTCATTTGTTGTCGGCTCACTAATAGGTAAAGGAATATCAACTAAAAGTTCACCCAAAAAAAACCACGAGCCTGCATTCTTGTTGATCAGCAGCGAGTGCTTTCCTACCCAACCTAATCCGGCTTTTTCAGCTAAAGGCCTTTCTAAAATAGGTGCAGAGTCAACGAAAGGACGAAAATTAAACGTTTCACAATATTCACTAATTTTATCACCAAGTTGTTTAAGACGTTTTCGCATTAACTTATGATAATCACGCCCCAGCGCATAGCGGCTGATATAGGCATGATCTTTCTTTTTGAGTATGTGTGCGAATTTTGCTTCTGGGGGTAAATAATCCATGCGAACACTGATCACTCGGGTGGTACCTTCAACAAGCTCTTGCGCACGTGCCCGCATTAAACCGTGCTTTTCCATGTAATCCATCTCACCATGATAATTATTTTCTAACCAATCCGTTAAGGCTTTTTCATGACTAGATAAGTCAATATCGCTAAAGCCAACTTGGGAAAAACCTAGCGCTTGTCCCCACTTTTTTATTTTTTCGGCCAATGAATGATAGTCGATCTTAGATGTTGTCATAGTTGAATAATAATCGCTGGAAAGTTAGAAAAATATCTGATAAAAATAATGAAAGAAAAATTGTTAATCACCAGTTTACCACAAGAGTATTTTTCCGCGAACAAGTGTTGAATAATGAAGGGAATGGCTTAAGTCTTTAGTGCTTTTTTGTAATAAGAAGATAATTTTATTGCACACAAGCCGAGTAAAATTGTTATGCTAACAAATCACTTATTGTCTGTTATCCAGCAACTTAAAAACAATCGATGTTAGAAAAAATTAATGAAAGAAATAATTACAAACAAACAGTACTTATTAGCAGACGAATCAGCAACTATAGCGATTGGTAAAAAACTCGCTAATATTGTGAAAAGCCAACTTAAAGAAGGCATTGTCGTCTATTTGTATGGAGATTTAGGTGCCGGAAAAACCACATTGACTCGCGGTTTTGTACAAGGGATGGGTCATGTCGGTCATGTGAAAAGCCCAACGTATACGTTAGTTGAACCCTACGAATTAAATGACTGGTTAGTATACCATTTTGATTTATATCGATTGTCAGATCCTGAAGAGTTAGAATATATGGGGATTCGAGATTATTTTGCCCATAACTGCTGCTGTTTTATTGAGTGGCCAGAAAAGGGCAAAGGTATGATCAAGGAACCTGATTTGCGCATTGACTTAGCGTATAGTGAAGAACAAAGAACAATTAACGTACAGGCAAACACCCCGTTAGGTGAGCTAGTACTGAATGCACTTATTTAATATAGCTTGATAGAAGCAAGAGGCAGGAAAGGAGTACATGAATATTCGAACGTTATTATTAGCTATTTTATTATTCGTCGGCGCTTTCTTTCCCGTCCATGGCAATAGTATTGATGGCGTACGTGTTTGGCCAGCACCAGGAAATACGCGTATTGTCTTTGATTTAAGCAACAAACCCGATTATAAGTATTTCAGTTTAAAAAATCCTCAGCGCTTAGTCATTGATTTTAAAAATAGTAAGAACCTTGTTTCTTTTAACAATGTATTGAAAAATGATAAACGCATTAAACGAATTCGTACCAGTAAATCTAAGAATAAAGGCACGACACGATTAGTCTTGGAATTGGCTGATAATTATTCTTTGGCGGTTTTTCCGCTATCTCCAGCAGGTCAATACGGTAATCGTTTAGTTATCGATTTATTTGATCAAGAACAAATCACTCAACGTACCCATACACCAAAAAATAATAAACGCGATATTGTGATAGCCATTGACGCCGGACATGGCGGCGAAGACCCAGGTTCTATTGGTGGCAAAGGTAGCTATGAAAAGCGGGTGACACTCGCTATAGCCAAAAAACTTGCCAACTATATTAATAAAGAAAAAGGCATGAAAGCAGTGATGGTGCGTGATGGTGATTATTATGTATCAGTAGGAATGCGTAGTGAAATAGCAAGAAAAAACCAAGTTGACTTCTTGGTCTCAATTCATGCCGATGCTTTTAGTACACCACAACCTAGTGGAGCGTCAGTTTGGATTGTATCGAACAAACGCGTTGAATCTGAAATGGCAAAATGGTTGCGTAATCGCTCCAAAAATTCAGAGCTCTTAGGTGGCGGTGGCGGGGTCATTAAAAATACGCGTGATGATAATTTGGCGAAAACTTTAGCTGATATGAATAAAGAACACTCACAAGGTGTCAGTATAAGTATGGCAAGTAGTGTTTTGAAACAATTAAAGAAAGTTACCAAAATGCATAAAAAAGTGCCACAGCATGGTAATTTTGGTGTATTGAAATCTTCTGATATCCCCTCTGTTTTGGTTGAAACTGGCTTTATCTCGAACCATAGAGAAGAGCAAAACTTGAACTCGAGTGCTCATCAAAGAAAACTCGCTAATGGCATTTTTAAAGGGATTAAAAATCATTTTCTTTCCCAACCGCCAATGGGGAGTTATTATGCGTCTATTGAAAAGCGTGAACATAAAATTACGCGTGGTGAATCTTTGTCGGTAGTTGCACAACGCTATAACGTTTCAATTAGGCAATTAAAAACGGCAAACAATTTAACGTCGAATACCATTCGTGTTGGTCAAACATTGACCATACCTCGCGCTGATTAATTTCATTTAAAATAGTTAACGATCAAAATTTATGACCATAGAAATCCTTCCTGCTCGACTTGCTAACCAAATTGCTGCTGGCGAAGTGGTAGAACGCCCATCATCTGTAGTGAAAGAATTAGTGGAAAACAGCTTAGATGCTGGCTCAACGACCATTAAGATAGATATTGAAAAAGGCGGTGCTAAACGTATTCGTATTAGCGATAACGGCTCGGGTATTGTCAAAGATGAATTAACGTTAGCGTTAAGCCGTCATGCTACCAGTAAAATTAAAAGCTTGAATGACCTAGAAGGCATTTGTAGTTTAGGTTTTCGAGGTGAAGCTCTGGCAAGTATTAGCTCTGTTGCTCGTTTAACACTTACGTCAAAACCCGTAGAACAAGCGTCGGCTTGGCAAGCAATAGCCGAAGGGCGAGACATGGCTGTAGCATTACAACCAGCTGCGCATCCAAATGGCACAACAATCGATGTCGTTGATTTGTTTTTTAATACTCCAGCAAGACGAAAGTTTCTTCGTACTGAAAAAACAGAGTTTTCCCACATTGAAGAGGTTATTAAGCGTATTGCTTTAGCACGTTTTGATGTGAGCTTTATCTTATCGCATAACCAAAAAGTGATTAAACACTTCAGAGCAGTAAATAATAAAAGTTTATATGGAAAACGTGTTGCACAAATATGTGGAGCAAAGTTTATTGAACATGCACTGGAAGTAGATTGCCAGCATGGCGATTTACAATTATCGGGTTGGGTAGGTTTGCCAAGCTTTGCGCGTAGCCAAAATGACTTGTGCTTTAGTTATGTAAATGGCCGTATGATGCGAGATAAGTTAATTAATCACGCCATTCGCCAAGCATATAGTAATCTGTTGCCGGCTGATACTTATCCTGCTTTTGTACTTTTCTTAACACTTGATGTCCGCGAAGTAGATGTTAATGTGCACCCTGCTAAACATGAAGTCCGTTTTCATCAAGGTCGATATATTCATGATTTTATCTATTCTGTTTGCCATAACGCGTTAAGTGATAATGTGAATACGGAGCTTTTGCCGGAACAAGATAATCAAACGACTGACCTGCCACAACATCAGCCTGAAATGAGTGCCGAGACTTACCCCCAAAGCAAGCCGGTTGGGCAGCAAGCAAGCGACTATCAAACAACGCGTGATTATATCAAGCCATTGACTAAAGTTACTGATGTTCAGAGCAAACCCTATCAGCTAAGCAATCAAGGAAATCAGCATAATCAATCTTCTTATACCCATAGTAATAACCAAGTAAGTCGAAATGCAGCGCAAGCTTATCAAACATTAATGACACCTTTGTCTGATGGTGAAATGTCGGGAAAAGGTAATACAGAAACAACGTTATTAGCAACGAATGAAAATGAAGTATTAGAGTTGATAACCGTTGTTGATGAACTATATGCAGTGGTCAAACTAAATGGTGAACTTCGGTTATTATCATTGAATAAAATCGAGCAAGCGCTTAAGTTTATTGAAGTTAAAGATAGATGGCATCACGACTTTGTCAGCCAACCCTTATTATTACCCATAAAAATCTCCTTAAATCATGAACAGGTGAGTTTTGTTGAGCATCAAACAGATGCCTTGAAAAAAATTGGTATTGTGGTCAATGTATTAACAAAAAGTAGTGTGCAAATTCGTCAATTTCCAGCTTTATTGAGAAATAAAGACGTCAACCTTAGTTTTAATGAATTATTGAAACTATTGGTGGTTGAAGGTGTTGGTGAATTAACAAATAGTGAATGGCAACAAGCATTTGCAAGCCTATTAACAGCAAATTCCTTTGATAACCACCAGGCTAGAAATCTACTGCGTTTGAGCCAAAAACAATTTAATTCTACATTTGAACAACTGTTACGCTTGAATTCTGTAGTGGTAGACCTCACATCTTCAATAACAAAGTTAACGAATGCCAAATAAAGCGATGTCTGAAGTCTTACCAATCAATAGTATTGACACTCAACAAAGTAAATTACCGCCAGTAATTTGTTTGATGGGACCTACTGCATCAGGAAAAACAGCATTAGCAATGGCATTACACGATGCTTTGCCTTGCGATATTATTAGTGTTGATTCCGCCCTTGTTTATCGGGATATGGATATTGGTACAGCAAAACCGACGGCTGAAGAGTTAGCAAAGTACCCACACAGTTTAATTAATTTAATTGATGCGAGCGAAAGTTACTCAGCAGCTGATTTTTGTCGAGATGCTTTAAGAGAAATTGAAAAAAGTCGGGCTAATAACCGAATACCATTATTGGTAGGCGGTACCATGATGTATTTCAAAAGCTTGATTGATGGTATTTCCCCTTTGCCGGGCGCAGATGCTAAAATTCGTCAAGATATAGAAGCTGAAGCTAAAGAGTTGGGTTGGGATAATATACATGGCCAACTTGCTAACGTAGACCCGATATCTGCTGAGCGTATTCATAAAAATGATCCGCAACGATTAATTCGCGCTTTAGAAGTCTATCGTATTACTGGCAAAAGCATGACTGAATTAACGAAAGTTAAAGGTGAACGACTTGGCGGTGATGTTTTGCAGTTTGCTATTTCGCCTAAAGATCGTAAAGACTTACATGCGCGCATCGCTTTGAGGTTTGAGCAGATGATTAAGCAAGACTTTGAATCAGAAGTCGTTAAGTTAAAGCAGCGTGCTGATTTACATGAAAATTTACCCTCTATACGTTGTGTTGGTTATCGGCAAATGTGGGAATATTTAAATGATGAAGTTGATCATGATGAAATGGTCTTCAAGGGAATTTGTGCAACACGTCAATTAGCTAAACGCCAATTGACGTGGCTGAGAAATTGGCCAAATTTACAATGGTTGCATATGGAAGATGAAAATAATTTAAAAGTAATTTTGTCTTCAGTAAGCAAACTTTAAACCTTGATGTATAATGAAAACAGTTGCATAGTAAGTAACTAGTTTTATGAAAAAAATTCGAACAATACATTTATTAAAAATAACAATAAAAGGGGCCAAATAATGGCAAAAGGGCAATCGTTACAAGACCCATTTTTGAATGCTTTACGACGTGATCGCATTCCAGTAGCAATATATTTAGTTAATGGGATTAAACTACAAGGACAAGTAGAATCTTTTGATCAATTCGTTATTTTACTTAAAAATACAGTAAGCCAAATGGTTTATAAACACGCGATTTCTACTGTTGTTCCTTCTCGGGCAGTTTCTACCATGCCTGCACCTCAAACAGGTGACTATAATCAAGAACAGCAAGATTAATGATTTTATTGAGTTTGGTTATTGGCCAAATAAGTAATGTCCAAAAAGATTTTTTGGTTTAACTATTTAGTTTATAGGTACTGCTCAATTGTTTGATCGTTATAAAGCAGGTGAACAAGCAATACTTGTTCACTTGGATTTTCCTGATGAAAATGCACGTGAAGACCTACAAGAATTTGAATTACTTGTAAGTTCTGCTGGCATCAATTCACTTAATATTATTACCGGTAAACGTAATACACCTCATACAAAGTTTTTTGTGGGCAGTGGTAAAGCTGAAGAAATTGCTCAAGCCGTGTCACTTTATAAAGCAGACGTTGTACTTTTCAATCATGCATTATCGCCTTCACAAGAAAAAAATATTGAAGCGTTATGTGAATGCCGTGTTGTAGATCGCACAGCGCTTATTTTAGATATTTTTGCTCAACGAGCACGTACACATGAAGGCAAACTTCAAGTTGAACTTGCACAATTACGACATATGAGCACTCGACTTATTCGTGGTTGGACTCACCTTGAGAGACAAAAGGGGGGGATTGGACTACGTGGACCCGGCGAAACGCAATTAGAAACTGATCGACGTTTACTCCACGAACGTATGGTAAATATACGTAAGCGTTTAGGAAAAGTCGAAAAACAGCGCCAACAAGGTCGTCGTGCTAGAACTCGCGCTGAAATTCCAACACTTTCATTAGTTGGTTATACTAATGCAGGTAAATCTACTTTATTTAACCAAATTACGAAAGCTGATGTTTACGCCGCGGATCAACTTTTTGCAACTTTAGATCCAACATTAAGAAAAATAAATATTGAAGATGTCGGCCGAGCAATTTTAGCTGATACGGTTGGGTTTATTCGGCATTTACCCCATGATTTAGTCGCAGCTTTTAAAGCAACGCTTACAGAAACACGTGAAGCAGAGTTGTTACTTCACGTGATTGATATTTCCAATGATCGCCAAACTGAAAATATTGAGCAAGTTGAGGAAGTATTAAAAGAGATAGGTGCAGGTGAAGTACCACAATTATTAATTTGTAACAAAATAGATGTAGTGGAAAATATTCAACCGCGAATTGACCGAGATGACACCGGTTTACCTATTCGTGTATGGTTATCTGCTCAAAAAGATATTGGAATTGAGTTGCTTTTTCAAGCATTATCGGAACGCTTAGGTAAGAAAATAATCAAGCACAGCTTACGCTTACCAGCAAGCGAGGGAAAACTTCGTAGTGTGTTTTATCAATTAAATTGTATTGAAGAAGAATCCTATGATGAGAATGGTGATTGTTTATTGAAGGTGAAATTACCTGAAAGAGAATGGAATAGGCTAATTAAACTCGATGAAGCTGATATAGAAGGCTTTATTGAAAGTTAACAGCCTGATATATTACTGTTATTGGGCAAGTTAGTTATAGAATGTATTTAATTTAAAATGAGTGGAGAATACCATGGCGTGGAATGAACCGGGGAATAATGATAAAGACCCCTGGAAAAAGAAAGATGACAAAAATCAAGGACCACCTGACTTAGACGATTTACTAAAAGATATTGGTAATAAAGTCAGCGGAATTTTTGGTGGCAAATCATCAAATGGTGGCAGCAATAAAGGCGTATCGAGTGTCGGTATTGTTATCGCACTTATTGTCGGTATTCTCGTTTATGGTTTTAGTGGTTTCTATACTATTAATGAAGCAGAGAAAGGTATTGTTTTACGTTTTGGCCAATATGCTGGAACCGTAGATCCAGGTTTACGTTGGAAATGGACATTTGCAGAGCGTATTATTCCTGTAGATATTCAAACAACGCGTGTGTTACCTGCTGCCGGATTTATGCTGACACAAGATGAAAATGTTGTACGTGTAGAAATGCAAATTCAATATCGTGTTGTTGACCCGCGCAATTACAAATTTAGTGTGACTAATGCGGATGACAGTTTAAGTCAGTCATTAGACAGTGCCTTACGTTATGTTGTAGGTCATGCCAAAATGGATGACATATTAACCAGCGGCCGTGAAAAGGTTCGTCAAGACGTATGGAATGAGCTCGATAAAATTATTGCTCCTTATAATTTAGGTTTGATTGTTGTTGACGTTAACTTTAAAGATGCACGTCCTCCTGAAGAAGTAAAAGACGCTTTTGATGATGCGATTTCAGCACAAGAAGATGAAGTTCGTTTTAAACGTGAAGCTGAAGCTTATGAACGTGGTATTGAACCGCGCGCACGTGGCCGAGTAAAACGTATGGAACAAGAAGCCTTAGCGTATAAACAGCAAACAGTATTAGATGCTCAAGGTGAGGTGGCTAAATTTAATAAATTATTACCCGAATATCACGCAGCGCCAGAAGTTACGCGTCAGCGCATGTATTTAACAACCATGGAAAGCGTTTACGCTAATACCAGTAAAGTAATGGTTGATGTGGAAGGTGGTAATAACATGATGTACTTACCGTTAGATAAAATGATGCAAAATCAGTCTTCAATACAACGCACTTTGCCACAAAGTCAGTCACGTATAAATCAGCCGATTAATACGTCAAGTTCTGCTCCTGCTATGTCAGGGCGTGCAGACAGATTTAATAGCGGGAGAAATTAAGCAATGAAAAACTTTATAATTGCAACAATTGCATTAATTTTGGTGTTAACGGTTTCTTCTGTTTTTATTGTTTTTGAAGGACAACGTGGCATTGTTTTCGAATTTTCAAAAATAAAACGTGACGCTGACAGCGGGCAAATGAAAGTATATGAACCGGGCTTGCATTTCAAAGTCCCGTTTATTAACACGGTTCGTAAACTTGACGCACGTATTCAAACCCTTGATGAAACTCCTGATCGTTTTGTTACCTCTGAGAAAAAAGATTTAATTGTCGACTCATTTGTAAAATGGCGTATTGTTGATTTCTCAACCTATTATTTGCGTACAGGTGGCTCTATAGATAATGCTCGGGCACTTTTGAAACAAAAAGTAAATAATGGTCTACGTAACGAGTTTGGTACACGTACTATTAAAGAAATCGTTTCAGGTGATCGTAATTCTATTATGGCTAAGGCGCTAGAAAGCGCGGCAAGTAGTCGTGAAGACTTAGGTATTGAAGTTATTGATGTGCGTATTAAGGCCATTAATTTACCTGCTGAAGTCAGTGCATCTATATACGAACGTATGCGAGCAGAACGTACTGCTGTTGCCAAAGAACATCGTTCTCAGGGACAAGAGCAAGCTGAGATTATTCGTGCAACGATTGATGCTAAAGTAACGGTAATGTTAGCAACCGCTCAAAAAGAAGCACAGGAAATGCGTGGTGAAGGTGATGCCTTAGCAGCTAAAGTATATGCTGATTCATACGGACAAGATCCTGAGTTCTTTAGCTTTTACCGTAGTCTTCAAGCTTATGAAAAAAGTTTCAACAGTAAAAGCGATATCTTAGTGGTTAAACCCGATAGTGATTTCTTTAGCTATTTAAAAAATGGCGCTAAAGTAGTAAAATAGCTAACCGCTTGTAATGAAAAAGCCATGACTTGTCATGGCTTTTTAGTATCTGCCATTAATGTCGAGATGAGTTTCTTGAAATTTGTGGTGAGTAACCCTAAATATATAAGAGAGTAAAAATGGCAGACACATTAATCATGGCATTAGCGCTTGCACTCATTATTGAAGGTCTAATTCCTGCTCTTTTTCCAAACAAATGGCGAAATTATGTTTTGAAATTGGCACAAGAGTCCACTTCATCTATCCGAAATATCGGCGTTGGCTTGATTATACTTGGTGCATTTATCTTGTGGTTACTTCAATAAACCTTTTCTAACCCCCTTAGATAATTGAATAATTTAAATTAGCACTAAAAATCATCATTTATTACTTGGACTATAAATATTTTTTTGATAAAATCCTCGCCTAATTTTTTATCGAAATTGAAAATATGGGCAAAAACGTCGTAGTTCTAGGCACCCAATGGGGTGACGAAGGTAAGGGTAAGATAGTTGATTTACTCACAGATAAAGCTAAGTATGTAGTTCGTTATCAAGGAGGCCATAATGCAGGTCATACCTTGGTAATAGACGGTGAAAAAACCGTACTGCATTTAATTCCATCTGGTGTATTGCGTGACAACGTAAAATGTCTCATTGGCAACGGTGTAGTATTATGCCCGAAAGCCTTGATGACAGAAATCGCTATGTTAGAAGCTAAAGGTGTTCCTGTACGTGAACGCTTGCTTATTAGTGATGCTTGTCCATTAATTCTTCCATATCACAATGCTTTAGACGCTGCGCGTGAAATCGCTCGTGGTAACAAAGCAATTGGTACTACGGGTCGTGGTATCGGTCCAGCATATGAAGATAAGGTTGCCCGTCGCGGTTTACGCGTTGGCGACTTAGTATGTGTAGATACCTTTGCGATTAAATTAAAAGAAATCGTTGATTACCATAACTTTTCATTAGAGCACTATTACAAAGTAGAACCTGTTTGTTATGAAACTGTTCTTGCTGATGTCTTATCAGTTCGTGAAGTGATTCTTAAGATGGTTGCTGATATTTCAGAAATTCTTGACCAAGCCCGTAAAAATGGCGAGTCAATTATGTTTGAAGGGGCACAAGGTACTTTACTTGATATTGACCACGGTACTTATCCATACGTAACGTCTTCAAACACGACTGCGGGTGGCGTTGCTACAGGTTGTGGTGTTGGTCCTCGTCATTTAGATTATATCTTAGGTATTACTAAAGCATATACAACTCGTGTTGGCTCTGGTCCATTCCCGACAGAATTAAAAGATGAAATTGGTGATCACTTAGGTACTGTTGGCCATGAATTTGGTGCAACTACAGGGCGCGAGCGTCGTTGTGGTTGGTTTGATGCCGTTGCTATGCATCGTGCGATTCAAGTGAATAGTATTTCAGGTTTTTGTTTAACTAAACTAGATGTTTTAGATGGTTTAGAAACATTGAAAATCTGTACGGGTTACAGAACGGAAGCGGGAGACATTATCACTGTTCCTCCAACGGCTGCTGAAGGTTATGAAAAAATAACACCCGTATATGAAGAATTGCCGGGTTGGTCAGAAGTAACGGTTGGTGCAACTAGTCGTGACGCTTTACCTGCAAATGCAATCGCTTACATCGCGCGCATTGAAGAATTAACAGGTGTGCCAGTTGATATTATTTCAACAGGCCCTGAGCGTAATGAAACCATTGTTCTGATTAATCCTTTTTCTGAGTAATCGCATACGGTAATTTCTTTTTTTGAAATTAAACATTTTTAAAACCACCTTATAGGTGGTTTTTTTATATCAAAAAATAAACTATATTCAAACGGCCATTTAAATATAGATGCTAAATAAAGTTATTCTGGTAAAAATGAAAGTGATAATGTTTATGGAATTTAATTACCTTGTGCATAAGTGTGCAGATAAATTCGCGGTTATGCGTTGAAATAAAGACAACGTGAATGTTAAATATAACAAGTCGCTGAAGTTTAGATAATATATATAATCATTTGATGAATAAATAAAGCTATATAACGAATATTTAGTTTTATGATGTGCAATCAAAATGCGCTGAGGGTATGTTTGTTATAGCTTCTAGCACTTTTTTATATAAGAATAACGTTGGACAAAATGTAAGATTACAATAATATATATAACTATGCTGTATATAAAAATAATAAAACGTGAAAAATGGCATATATAAAACAATTAATTTACCTAACGCATAGGACTCACCATGACTGATTTTCGCCAACAAGCTCTTGATTACCATCAATTCCCAACACCTGGAAAAATAGGTGTTGAATTAACGACAGCCGCTGAAACTAGCCTCGATTTATCTCTCGCTTATAGTCCTGGTGTTGCAGAGCCTGTTCGTGCGATTGCAGAAAACCCTGATGATGTTTATAAATATACAGGAAAAGGGAATACTGTTGCGGTTATTACTAACGGTACCGCTATTCTAGGCTTAGGTAATTTAGGTGGAATGGCATCAAAGCCGGTAATGGAAGGCAAGGCACTGTTATTTAAGCGTTTTGCCGATATTAATTCGTTTGATATAGAAGTTAAACATAAAACAGTAGACGAATTTGTCAACACAGTGGCAAATATTGCTGACAGCTTTGGTGGCATTAATTTAGAAGACATAAAAGCACCAGAATGTTTTGCAATCGAAAAAGCGTTAATTGAGCGTTGTAAAATCCCCGTATTTCATGATGACCAACACGGTACCGCTATTGTTACTGCTGCAGGAATGCTTAATGCTTTAGAAATTCAAGGAAAAAGTATCAGAAGTGCCAATATTGTTTGTATGGGTGCCGGAGCTGCAGCAATAGCTTGTATGGAGTTATTAATAAAATGTGGCGCACAGCGTGAAAAAATATACATGTTAGACACTAAGGGTGTTATTCACACTCGTCGTGATGATCTTAATGAATATAAGCGTTTGTTTGCTAATAATACGGACAAACGTACGTTAGAAGATGTGATTGATGGCGCAGATGTTTTTGTTGGTGTCTCTGGTCCTAATGTACTTTCTGTTGAAAATGTAAAATTGATGGCAGCTAATCCAGTAATATTCGCTTGTTCTAATCCTGATCCTGAAATCAAACCTGAATTAGCCCTTGCAGCTCGAGACGATATTATTATTGCCACTGGCCGTTCTGATTACCCTAATCAAGTTAATAATGTTTTATGTTTTCCTTTCATTTTCCGTGGAGCACTAGACGTTCGTGCAAGAACGATTAATGATGAGATGAAAATTGCGGCGGTTCACGCCATTCGTGAGTTAGCTAAAGAGCCTGTTTTACAAGAAGTACTAGATGCAAGTTGTGAAACAAGCCTGACATTTGGTAAAGGATATATTATACCTAAACCTATGGATCCTCGTTTGTGTGGTCGAGTAGCACTTGCAGTGGCTAAAGCTGCGGTAGATTCTGGTGTTGCAGCACTAGACATGCCCGAAAATTATATGGAATAGTACACTGAACGAAACTCGTATATCTTTAAGGAGAGTTTAACTCTCCTTTGGATTCTAGACCAAATCATATGTACCACTATTCCTAGAAGTAATGTCATAAATTTACTATGGTAGATAAAGACGATATTCAAAAGGCATGATAGAATGAAAACGTCAACGAAAGCCGCTTTACTATCAGCTCTGGTCTATCCAGGAATAGGGCAACTTTTGTACCATGCCTATCGTCGAGCTACCTTATTAATTTTAGTATTTTCAATTGCAGCATATTTCTATATCGAAGAGGTGGTCAGTAAGTACCAACCTCTTATTGATAAAGTAAAGTCAGGTGAAGTCCCCTTGAACGGTCAAGCACTTGCTTATGAGTTGTCAAAGAACCCCATAATACTAGATCCACAACGCGTCAGTGTATTAACGTATATACTATTAATTTGTTGGCTAGTAGCGATTGTTGATGCCTATCGTATCGGTATAAAAAAAGACGCAAGTGCGTCTTTTTAAATTTTCACCTGTTAAATTAAAGACTAATCCACATCATCTTCAAATTGACTAAAATCAGTAATACCTTGAGCAATCAATGCTTCTCGAACACTCCTCGGTAATTTTTCAGTATTGTCTTTTGTTAAATCGCCATCATCAGGAAGAGGTTGTCCGGTAAATGCATGCAAAAATGCTTCACATAACAATTCACTATTTGTCGCATGTCGTAAGTTGTTTACTTGTCGCCGGGTGCGCTCATCAGTTAATACTTTAAGTACACGTAACGGAATAGACACAGTGATTTTTTTTACCTGCTCATTTTTTTTACCATGTTCGGCGTATGGTTTAATATACTCGCCATTCCACTGTGTCATGCAGTTTCCTTTATTTGAAAAATTATTTTTATAAGTTAGATTTTACTAGTTGTAGGCGCTGAGTCAATAACGAATGTGTAGAAGTCTAAAGTTCTTGACCGATAAATACAAAGTGTTTAGAGTTATAGACGTCCAAACATCTATTTGATTTTACTGCCCTATTGGAGCAACAAATGACAAGTAAAAAATCAGCTACGCTAGCGGTTAGAGCCGGTATTAATAGTGATAAACATCATGGTGCGGTTATCCCTGCAATGCATTTATCAACGACCTATGCGTTAAAAGGCTTTAATGAAAAACGTCAATTCGATTATTCTCGTACAGGTAACCCAACTCGTGCTACGTTTGGACAAGCGATTGCTGACTTAGAACAAGGTGCTGTGGGTATTGTGACCAGCACTGGCATGTCAGCAGTACATTTAATTTGTCAGTTGTTAAACACTAAAGACTCCATCGTTATCCCTCATGACTGTTATGGAGGAAGTTATCGACTCTTCACACATCTAGCAAAACGTGGGCAGTTTAAGGTTATTGTTGTTGATCAAAATAACGAAAAAGCCCTAGCCGATGCATTATCAACAAAACCGAAAATAGTGTTGCTTGAGTCACCGAGTAATCCATTATTGCGCTTAGTTGATATCGAAAAAGTGACTAAACAATGTCATACCGTTGGCGCTTTAGTTGCGGTAGATAACACCTTCCTTTCACCGCTTTTACAGCAACCCTTATTATTGGGTGCTGATATTGTTTTTCATTCCACCACTAAATATATTAATGGTCATAGTGATGTTGTCGGTGGTGTATTAGTCACTAAAGATAAAACGCTCGGAGAAGAATTAGCTTGGTGGGCAAATTGTATTGGAATTACGGGTTCACCATTTGACAGTTATTTAGCATTGCGTGGCCTAAAAACATTACCTGTACGCATGAAACAACATCAAATAAACGCTGACCATGTCGCCGATTATTTGAAAAGCCATGATGCAATTGAAGCCGTATACTTTCCTGGATTTACTGATCACCCTGGCCATGAAGTAGCTAAACGTCAGCAAAGTGGTTTTGGCGCCATGATGAGTTTTGAAATTAAAGGTGGTGTTGAAGCCGTTAAAATTTTATTCAGGAAATTAGAACTTTTTACTTTAGCGCAATCTTTAGGTGGCGTTGAAAGCTTAATTAGTCATCCTTCTACCATGACCCACGCGGGTATGGAAATAGAAGCGCAAATAGCAGCAGGTATTAGTCAATCATTGGTACGAATTTCTGTTGGTATTGAAGACATTGATGATATCATACGTGACTTAGGGCAAGCGTTAAGCGCAAGTCAACTTTAGCAAGCAATCCGTAAAAGAACTAATGAGGGTAAATGAGCCAGTTAAATGTAGCAAATCAGCTATCTGCAGGAAATAATCAACTCGCCAAGCATGCGATTCATGTGCATAAATTTGGTGGTAGTAGTTTAGCAACCGCGAAATGTATTGAACGTGTTATTAATATTATCCGCCAGAACTGTAAGTTAAACGACTTAGTGGTTGTTTCAGCTAATGGTAATACCACCGATGAGTTATTTAGTCTTTATCAGCTAGCGCTGGAAAACAGTGCCGAACTATTATCGGCTATAGACAAATTGCAACAAACGCAAAGTGTATTAATTACTGAACTATTAAACAGCAGTAGTGCAGCACGTTTAATTGAACATTTAACGGCTGATATTGAGCAATTAACCACGTGGTCATTAAATCAGCCTGAAATACATCAAGCGGATATGCTCGCCTTTGGTGAACTTTGGTCAGCTCGTCTCTTATCTGCCGGGTTAAATGAACAAGTTTGCCCAAGTTATGCTTTAGATGCTCGAAACTTCTTAGTGATCAATAATGAAATAGATTGTGCCGTTGATAATCAGCAAAGTAGTCAGCAATTTCAGCAACAATTACAAAAAGGGAAGCTAGCAGTAATTACCGGTTATATTACCAAAAATGCCCAAGGTGAAACTTGTACATTAGGACGTAATGGTAGTGACTATTCTGCGACGATTATGGCGTCATTATCAGGAGCCCTAAATGTTACGCTTTGGACTGATGTCGACGGTATTTATAGTGCTGATCCACGTATAGTTCCCCTTGCCCGAAAGATCCATCGATTACCTAAGGGTGTTGCGAAAGAGCTTGGTCGTCTAGGCAATCCGGTTTTACACGCGAAAACATTGCAACCATTAACAAACCACAATACAAACTTACATGTTGCAAGCAGTTTTGCTCCAGAAATTAGTGGTACCGAAATTGGTAAGTTTGGGCAAATTGCGAAACAAGAGTTATCTGTAACTGCACTTAACGATTTATTGCTTGTTAAATCTACTAGTTTATTAGGTTCATTAGGTGAACAAGCCATCACTGAATTCTCGACAATATGCGCTGATAATCAGCAGGGTTTTATTGTTATTACCCAAGAACAACAAAAAACAGTAAGCCAGTGGTTAACAAGTCACGATACCGAGGTGTCATTTACCCCAATATCTATTTTGGCCATTGTTGGTCATGGCGTGGTGAATCAAGGTGATATTCAGGCACGTTTTAAACGGGCATTAAAGCATACTCAAACGTTACATATTGTTAACTCTGTCAGTGAACATAGTGTTATTGCCATACTAAACCAAAGTTGCACGGCTGAATTAATTAATAATATTCATCATGATATGACCAAAGATGCACGTCATATTGGTGTTGTTGTTGCTGGGCTAGGCAATATTGGTCAACGTTTTTTAGAACTTTTACCGTCACAGTTACAGCGTGTTCCAGCACTTGAAAACCTTCACTTAGTGGGATTAATAACCTCTAAAAAAGCGCTAATAAATACCGATGGTATAGATGTCACCCAATCGATGACCTTATATAAGCGCGATGCGCTGCCTTATGACAATACGTTATTAATGTCGTGGTTAAAGAATCATCCGTATGATGAATTAATTGTGGTTGATATTACGCCGAGTGAACAATTCAGTCACTTATACAAAGAATTTTTCAACGAAGGTATTCATGTCATTGGTGCGAATAAGTGGGCAGCATCGTCTAGCACATCACACTATAATGACTTGGTAGCAACTGCTGCTAAAAACAAAAGTATATGGTTAGGTAATACGACGGTTGGTGCTGGATTACCGATTAACTTTGCGATTAATGATTTAATTAATAGCGGCGATAGTATTACCGAAATATCGGGGATATTTTCAGGGACTCTTTCATGGTTATTTGAAACCTACGATGGCAGCGTACCATTTTCAACCTTGTTGTTAGATGCGCTATCTCAAGGTATTACCGAGCCAGATCCACGTGAAGACTTATCAGGACGAGACGTACAACGCAAATTACTTATTTTAGCGCGTATGGCCGGTTTTGAACTGTCATTGGAAGATATTGATTGCCAAAATTTAGTGCCAGAATCATTACAGGCTTTATCAACTGAAGCCTTTTTAGAACAAGCAGATCAATTAGATGACTTTTTTGCAAATCAGTTAACGTTAGCAAATGAAAAACAAGCATGTATACGTTATGTGGCAAAATTTTCAATTGATAAGCAGAACAAAGTAACAGCAAAAGTTTACCTTGCCGTGTTACCCAATAATGACGCATTCGCTAGTTTGACACCGTGCGACAATATATTTCAAATAAAGAGTCTGTGGTATCAAGATAATCCACTCCTTATTCGTGGTCCCGGTGCAGGTCGAGATGTAACTGCAGGTGGATTACACTCAGACTTAGTGAGTATTTGTCAGCAGCTAGCAGGTAAAAAGCATCAAGTAAAAATTAAAGCTTTAAGTTAAATTATCTTTGAAGCGTTACTCATTATTCGTTCGCGAAATAGACAAAAGCACAACCATGTAGGTTGTGCTTTTTTAATAAAATAATCGAAATAAATACTTGTCTGTTAATGCAATATTAACTAGCATTTAGATAATAAAATCTTCTAGTGGCTCTGATCAGACAATATGTTGTATTTAAATGGAAAATAAAGCGCAAAGTGATACCAATTTTACCATCCACGTAAAAAATATTTGCTCGAGAATATATGGTCGTAGCCAATTAAAAGATTCAATGCTAGAACGTGCTCTTGAATATTATCAACAAAAGCCATCTGTTGATCGTAAGTTAGATAAATTAAAGCAAAATATTCATAAAATAATGGAGCAAGTAGCTACGGATAAGAGCAGGCAATATATAGTAAGACTAGAACGCGAACAACGTGATTATCATGACGTATTAACCTCGGAACGTATTGACCGTCATCAGCATCTATATACAATATGTGAAGAAATCATAGGGCTTTGTGAAGGAGACAGTTTTGATGAGAGTAATAGGAAATCAGCACAACTCTTAGGCACGATACAACTAGTAACACCGACAGAGGGAAAAAAAATTGCCGTAATAAACGAGCAATATAAACCCCTTTATAAAAGCGTATTATGCTTACGTTTACTCGACAAATTATGTATAGATGAACATATAGTAGAGCCCTATATCAAGGCCGCATTGGGGGATAATACCGCATTAAAATATACAACTTTCGCTGAAGATAACCCCGAAGCATATAAAGTTTTTGTAGAAACAGTAAAAATCCCACTTGTTATGGCCTCATTATTACAAGATATAGGGAATAATCACCCTGAATCTTTAACAATATTGTTTGGTGCCGACTATAAAGAAGATCCGTTTCGAACACTGCCAATTGAAGAAAGAAAAACATTATTACAAATTAATTATCGGGAAACAGTGAAATACCTGGTTAATGGCATTGGTGCACCAATGTATATAGGCAATTCAAAAGCTGATCGTGATAAATATAATATAATTGAACAAAAAAAACTATTGTTTATAAAGCACTTACTAAAAAGCTCGGTTAACCCGAAAAAGGGGATTGGCAACCTACTTAAAGTGCCACAAATCTATAGTTCAATTATCTTGTCAACAAAAAGCAGTTACAATTACAAATTATTGCCGAAAGTTTTTCAAGTATTGAATCAAAATGCAGAACGTGGTGCTTGTAGCAAAGTCATCGTTGATTGTCTTGCGAAGATAATTGGTCACTTTCCTCAAGGTTATGGGGTGACTTATATTCCGTCAGAGCAAGATATATATGATCGCTATGAATATGGTATTGTTAGTCAGCTTTACCCCGAATCGCCTGAACATCCTATTTGTCGAACAGCCACTCGAAATCTAACATTTATCAGTCATGGGCAAGACATCGAGATCAAAAAGGCGAATAATTTATATTTTACAGAAACCGCCAAATGTTTTTCTACTATAAGTAAAGACCGGCTGAATGAAATCTTAGAGCTTTTAGTATCAAACTATCATGAGCGTAAGCAATTGGATTTATTACCCCGTTGTTGGCAGCCAGGTGAATTTTTCGAATTAAAGATTAATCAAAAATTATGGAATAAAGCTAAATATTGATAAAGCTTTTTCACTGTCTGCTAAATTTCAGGTAAAATACACAGCATTACTCAGTATTACTTTGGACAGACCTTGTGAGCGATCAAGAAAAAAGACTCAATAAATTTATCAGTGAATCAGGTTATTCCTCACGTCGAGGTGCCGATAAGTTGATTGAAGAAAATCGAGTTACCATAAATGGCGTAATTCCTGAATTAGGTACGAAAGTACAGCCAGGGGATGTAGTTTTTGTCGACGGTAAACTTATTGGTGCAATGCCGTCAAACAAGTCTGACAGAGTCTATATTGCCTACAATAAGCCAATAGGTATTACCTGTACTACCGAATTACATGTTAGAGGTAACATTATTGAGGCTATAGGACATAAAGAAAGAATTTTTCCAATAGGACGATTAGATAAGCCTTCTGAAGGATTAATTTTCCTGACCAGTGATGGTGACATCGTTAATAAGATATTACGCGCTGAAAACTCCCACGATAAAGAATACATAGTGACTGTTGATAAACCCATCAGTGAGCGGTTTATTCTTCGCATGTCTAAAGGCGTGCCTATTCTTGGCACTATTACTAAACCTTGTATTGTTAAAGTGCAAAGTAAATTTGAGTTTCGAATTATTCTTACTCAAGGTTTGAACCGTCAAATTCGTCGCATGTGTGAATATTTAGATTACGAAGTGTTGAAACTTAAACGTTCACGTATTATGAGTGTTGAGCTAGGCACTTTAAGACCTGGACAATGGCGAGATTTAACCCCTGATGAGATGACTGAAATTAATGGCGCGGTAGCAACATCAACTAAAATTGCTTTACCTAAAGAAGACGATGAAGCTGGTGACCCATGGGCTACTGTCATTGCGGTCAATGATATAAAAAGTGATATAGACAGTGATATAGAAAAATAGAACACTATATTCAAATCATGAGCTAAGATAAATTTTAGACAATAAAAAAGGACGCATAAGCGTCCTTTTTTTATATGAGTAATTAATTACTCATTATTTTCTAGCGGCATCTTTAGCTGCTTTAGCTGCTTTAGCTTCAGCAATTACAACTTCAGCTACGTTATTAGGACACGGCAAGTAATGAGAGAATTCCATTGAGAATTGACCACGACCTGATGTCATTGTACGTAATGTTCCGATGTAACCGAACATTTCAGAAAGAGGCACGTCAGCTTTAATACGCACACCAGAAACGCCAGCGTCTTGACCACCGATCATGCCACGACGACGGTTTAAATCACCAATAACATCACCAACGTGATCATCAGGCGTAAATACATCAACCTTCATGATAGGTTCAATTAACTGGGCACCCGCTTTTGGAATTGACTGACGGAAAGCTCCACGAGCAGCAAGTTCAAAGGCAACAGCAGATGAATCGACCGCATGGAAACCACCATCGTATAATTCAATTTCAACGTCTAATACAGGGAAACCAGCAAGAACACCAGTATCCATCATGCCTTTGAAGCCTTTCTCGATTGCCGGGAAGAATTCTTTAGGTACATTACCACCAACAACTTTTGATGAGAATGTGAAACCAGAGTTCGGCTCGCCTGGACGGATGATATAGTCAATTTTACCAAATTGACCAGAACCACCAGATTGTTTCTTATGTGTGTAAGAATCATCAATTTCTTGAGTAATCGTTTCACGGTAGGCAACTTGTGGCTTACCAACAGCTAATTCAACACCGTAGGTACGTTTTAGAATATCTACTTTGATATCTAAGTGAAGCTCACCCATACCAGATAAAATCGTTTCACCTGAATCAATATCAGTTTCAACTTTAAAGGTAGGATCTTCTGCAACCATTTTACCGATAGCAATACCCATTTTCTCTGTTGAACCTTTATCTTTTGGTGTTACACAAATTGAAATTACCGGCTTAGGGAAAACCATAGCTTCAAGGATGATTGGGTGCTTAGGATCACATAATGTGTGACCTGTCTGAACGTTACCTTTCATACCAACAATCGCGATAATATCACCGGCTTGTGCTGAACTAAGTTCAGTACGCTCATCGGCTTGCAATTCACACATACGGCCAACACGCTCAGTTTTTCCTGTGAACGAGTTAAGAATTGTATCGCCTTTCTTCAATGTACCTGAATAGATACGTACGAAAGTTAATGTACCAAAACGGTCATCAGTGATTTTGAATGCTAACGCTTTAAATGTTTCATCTGCAGAAACGATTGCGTACTCACCATTTGGCTCACCTTCTTCATCAGTAAGTGGTTGTGGATCAACATCTGTAGGTGAAGGCAAATAATCAACAACAGCATCAAGAATTAATTGAATACCTTTGTTTTTAAATGCAGATGCACCATAAGTTGGGAAGAAAGTCATATCACGAGTCCCTTTACGGATACACGCTTTGATTTGTTCTGTAGTAGGAACCATTTCCCCTTCTAAGAAATCCATTAACATGTCTTCATCAACTTCTAAAGCTGTTTCAATTAACTTCAGACGGTATTCAGCAGCTTTTTCTACCATGTCAGCTGGAATATCAGTAATTTCATAGTTTTCAGGTTCGCCAGTATCATCCCAGATGTATGCTTTTTCAGAGAGTAAATCAACTAAACCAACGAACTCATCTTCAGTACCAATAGGTAAGGTCATGATTAATGGGTTAGCACCTAGTACGTCTTTAACTTGCTTACAAACACGGTAGAAATCAGCACCTAAACGGTCTAATTTGTTAACCATGATAATACGAGCAACTTCTGAGTCGTTCGCGTAACGCCAGTTAGTTTCTGATTGTGGCTCAACACCACCACTACCACAGAAAACACCAATACCACCATCAAGAACTTTAAGTGAACGGTAAACTTCAACAGTAAAGTCAACGTGACCAGGAGTATCGATAACGTTGAAACGGTGATCTTTCCAAAAACAGCTTACCGCAGCAGACTGGATGGTAATACCGCGCTCAGCTTCTTGTTCCATGAAGTCAGTTGTTGATTCGCCGTCATGTACTTCACCAGTTCTATGGATCATACCGGTTAATTTAAGGATACGTTCAGTTGTTGTGGTTTTACCAGCATCAACGTGAGCGAAGATACCAATGTTTCTGTATTTGGATAAATCTGCCATTACTTTACTCTATTTAAGTCGCTACTAAAAAAGCGGAATTGTTGAAAATTTGCGCGCGAGTATACCATTACTTTTTAGAAAGCTATAGAAATAATGAAAAAAACTCATATTTTAGCAAAGATTTTGGTTGAGCTGATAACGAGATCGTTGAAAAATGATCTCTATATATAAGCAGACTTTTAAAAAGCTTAATTATTCTAAAATTTATGCGACCCTTTAAGGTCATAAATTGTTATATAGATATAAAGAAAAATAAAAGGGTGTACTTTTGCAGCAATGGAATGAATCGCTAGTCGATAAAATGAAAGAAGGAGAACAACAGGCATTTGAACAATGTTATCTACAGTTGTCTCCTGCTATTTATACCGCGATATTTAATATATGCCGTGACCAAGGTAACGCCAATGACTTATTGCAAGACACATTTGTGGCAGCGTTTGAAAAAATACACAGCTACACAGCAAAAGATAACTCGTTTATTGCTTGGTTAAAACGTATTGCATTTAACAATACCTTTAACTTTTTAAAAAAGCACAAATTAACGGTCGTAGGGATCGATGATGAAAATGTAGCAGTGTCAACCACGTGCGAAGTGGAAATGCGTCATGAACAAAATAATTTTCTCAATGCGCTATTAAGAACAATTTCTGAAAAAGAGCGTTTGATTATTTGGCTATATATCGTTGAACAATATAGTCATGAGGAAATAGGAGACATAGTGAAGAAAAGTCCGAGTTATTCAAAATCAGTAGTTTCACGTTGTTTGAAAAAATTAAGGTCAAAAGAAGAGGTAAGAAATTATGCATATTAATTTACGCCAACATAACGATGCATACACCGCAGCTGAACTCGTACATATACAACAATGCAATCAATGCCAAGAAGATGTAAGCACGTTAGAAAAGTTACAACAATCAGCGGAATTGGTGCCTGAAATTGTTCCAGAAGCATTGAATTGGCAAGCGATTAAGCAAAGAACGATAAATAAACAAAATACAAGCACTAAACCAAAATCCATTTTTAATAGACCATTCATATTTCAACAGCTTATAGGTGTTGCAGCTTCAACATTTTTTATTGCCGTGGGTTGGTTAGTTTGGAATAACCACCAATTACAAAACCAATTGGAACAAATGTTAGTCATAAATTCGGCACTAGAAGAAAAGATGTTTACTCAAATAGAAGTATCTTTTCAGCAAGTGACATTGATAGAAAAGTTAAGAGATATAGATAGTGAGCTATTGAAGGCGCAAACAAACGTAGAGAAGGTTACTGTCCTACAAAAAAGACAGGCAATTTTAAAAAGTCATATTAATACACTTAAAGGAAATTCACATGTATTCAGCATATAGAAAAGTAATCATCATAGTCCTACTCTATATTCCGTCATTATTCACTTTTGCTAATGAGCAGTGCGGCGTTGTGAATATGTCATCTAATAATGAATTCGTTTTAGATTTACTACGAATAAATAATGAAGAAATTTACCAAAGGAAAAGTCTAAATAAGATGCTTGAAGGGCGTTATACCATTAATTTAGCGCCAGGCACGCATGTATTGAATATCGGTATATTCGATAAAAGTGAGTATAAACGTTTGTGGATGAAAGGTAGATCAGTGAATTATGCTAAGTCATTAAAAGGTAGACTTATTCGATTAGATATAGACGTGAATACGCATTATAGCCTTGCTTTGTCTGAAGATAATTCAACAATAGTAGTAAATGAGAAAGAATCAGCTTGCTCCGTTGCAACAGGTGGAAATATCTTTGGCGAGAAATTGGCAGAATATATTGATCATGAACCTTTACCCAATCAAGAAGAGGCACAACTTAATTCGATAATGAATCGATTAGCAAACACTTTTACTGGTGGGACTAATAACAATGCGGTGGCTAACGTATTACCACTCAAAGTTGATCAATATTTTGGTACGGTTATTGATAATGAGTACACTGAAAATGGCACTTTAAAAGTGCTAAGTGTACTCCCATACTCTCTGGCTGCCCATTATGGCTTACGCAGTGGTGATGAGATAATAAAACTAGGCGATATGGAAAATTTCAAACAAAATACGAGCGCTAGAGCCGTAATGAATAACTTTTTGTTAGCAGCTTTCGAAAACCGTAAGAAAAAAACTAAATATATTAATTTAACGGTACGACGCAGTGATAAGCTCATTGAAATAGGTGGCAAGTTTACGCCTAATTTAATCCCACAGAGTGCGTATACTATCGGGAATGTTCCAGCACATAATCAGATGGTTAATTATCAAGAATTACCTGAAAAGCTAAATTTCGAATATGAACGTTTCTTATTGACCTTACAAGACTACTATCAGAAGAAAGGCATAACAGATAAACAAGTCATCGTAAAACGTGACCGACAACGCAGCAAACGAATTGGCTTTTCTGGACAAGAGGTTATCGGACAAGGCCTCAAGGTTATGGGTATGGAAGATAATAGTGTATTAAAGTCTGTTGGTGTAAAAAAAGGAGATTTATTGTTATATTTAAATGAAGATAAGAAACTTATCGACCAAGCCCGCAGTTTTGCCGAAAGCTTGAATCGATTGGATGAGAATGAAGCGTTCTCATTAACGGTATTACGTAACGATAAAGTCGTTATCTTATCAGGATACTTTCAGGTTAACTACACACCAAGCTTTGCTTTAAATATAGATATGGCATCTATTGAAAAAGGGCTGAAATTGATAAAAAATGCGAAGTTTGGTAATCCACTTAATAGAGGTGTTATTCACAACAAGTTTCGTAATAAAACTTACCGCAGTGGCAAGGTATCTTCCATGCGCGAGCCTCGAGTAGGGCAAGTAGTGACTAAAGGTAGCTAAACAAAGTAATACAACAAAAACTTTCATTGTAAATATTGAACAAATTGAATGTAAAGAGCAATAGCCAATCAGCTATTGCTCTTTTTTTATGTTTGTGTATAATGCGCACTCACGTTTGGCATAGCCTTCGTGAAACGGCTAAATTGCTTCGAAGAATTTAGCTTCATACAGCAACTCCGATTGGGAGTTGAATGTTATTAGCGATACACCCTCCTTTTACATATAAAAGGTGATGGGATGTATTTTGTTGTTCTTTAAAATGGGGATTTGTCTTTATGTCAAATCAAAGAATTCGCATTCGTTTGAAAGCGTTCGATCATCGTTTGATTGATCAATCAACAGCTGAAATCGTAGATACTGCTAAACGTACTGGCGCTCAGGTTCGTGGTCCAATTCCACTTCCTACTCGCAAGGAACGTTTCACTATCTTGACTTCACCACACGTTAACAAAGATGCGCGTGATCAGTACGAAATTCGTACTCACAAACGCATGATTGATATCGTAGAGCCAACTGAAAAGACTGTAGACGCATTAATGCGTTTAGATCTTGCAGCTGGTGTTGACGTTCAAATCAGCTTGGGTTAAGGGGTTTAACAATGACTATTGGTCTAGTTGGACGTAAAGTAGGCATGACACGTATCTTCACTGAAGATGGCGTATCAACACCTGTAACCGTCCTAGAAGTTGAAGCCAACCGTATTTCTCAAGTGAAAACTTTAGAAACTGACGGTTACTCAGCGCTTCAAGTTACAACAGGTAGCCGTAAGGCTAGCCGTGTTACAAAACCAGCAGCGGGTCATTTCGCTAAAGCTGGAGTTCAAGCAGGTCGCGGCCTGTGGGAATTTCGCTTAAACGAAAATGAAGGCGAAGGTTTAGAATTGGGCAGTGAATTAACTGTTTCAATTTTCAATGACACAAAATTAGTAGACGTAACTGGCACGTCAAAAGGTAAAGGTTTCCAAGGTGGTATTAAGCGTTGGAACTTTACTATGCAACATGCCACTCATGGTGTTTCTTTATCACATCGTTCTAACGGTTCGTTAGGTCAGTGTCAAACACCAGGTCGCGTTTTCAAAGGCAAAAAAATGTCTGGTCACATGGGTTCTGTGCGTTGTACTACACAAAACCTTGAATTGGTTCGCGTTGACGTAGAACGTAACTTGCTCCTTATTAAAGGTGCGGTTCCGGGTGCTATCAACGGTAACGTAATCATCAAACCAGCTGTTAAAGCCTAGTCCAGGAGATTTGTGATGGAATTATCATTAAAAGACGCTGCAGGTGCTCTTGAAGTTTCTGAAGCAACTTTTGGACTTGAGTTTAACGAAGCATTAGTACATCAGGTAGTAGTTGCATATGCAGCTGGCGCCCGTCAAGGTACTCGTGCTCAGAAAACTCGTTCAGAAGTAAGTGGTGGTGGCGCTAAACCTTGGCGTCAAAAAGGTACTGGCCGTGCACGTGCTGGTACTAGTCGTGGTCCAATTTGGCGTTCAGGTGGTGTTACATTTGCTGCTAAACCTCAAGATCACAGCCAAAAAGTAAACCGTAAAATGTACCGTGGTGCGATTAAAAGCATCTTATCTGAGCTTGTTCGTCAAGATCGCTTAGTAGTGGTAGAAAATTTTACAGTTGAAACACCAAAGACTAAAGAGTTAGTAGCTAAGCTCAACGGTTTGGAGTTAAAAGACGTATTAATCGTTACTCCAGACGTTGATGAGAACTTGTTCTTATCAGCACGTAACTTGTATAAAGTTGACGTTCGTGACGTAGACGGTATTGACCCAGTTAGCTTGGTTGGTTTCGAAAAAGTTTTGATGACTGCTAGTGCAGTTAAGCAAATTGAGGAGATGTTAGGATGATAAGCGAAGAACGTTTGTTAAAAGTGCTTTTAGCACCGAACATTTCTGAGAAAAGCACGATGGCTGCTGAAGCAAACAACACGGTTGTTTTCAAAGTTGCTACTACTGCTACTAAAGCTGAAATTAAAGCTGCTGTTGAGAAACTTTTTGAAGTTTCAGTAGACGGTGTTCGCACATTAAATGTTAAAGGTAAAGTGAAACGTACTGGTGCTCGTTTTGGTCGCAGAAGCGATTGGAAAAAAGCATACGTTACTCTTGCTGAAGGCAGCGACATCGACTTCGTCGGCGCGGAATCATAGGAGTTTACGAAAATGGCTATAGTTAAATGTAAACCTACTTCTCCGGGTCGTCGCCACGTAGTTAAAGTGGTAAACACGGAGTTGCATAGAGGTAAGCCTTACGCACCATTACTAGACACTAAGTCTAAGTCTGGTGGTCGTAATAATAACGGTCGTATTACAGTTCGTCATATTGGTGGTGGTCACAAACAACATTACCGCATGATCGATTTTAAACGAAATAAAGATGGTATCCCTGCAAAAGTTGAGCGTTTGGAATATGATCCAAACCGTTCTGCTAACATTGCACTTGTATTATATGCAGATGGTGAACGTCGTTACATCTTAGCCCCTAAAGGCTTAAGCGCTGGAGATTCAATCCAGTCAGGTGTTGATGCTCCTATTAAAGCGGGTAATACAATGCCATTACGCAACACTCCTTTAGGTAGTGTTGTGCATGCAATCGAACTTAAGCCAGGTAAAGGTGCTCAAATCGCACGTGCTGCTGGTACTTACGCTCAGTTAGTTGCTAAAGACGGTGCTTATGTCACTTTACGTCTTCGCTCTGGCGAAATGCGTAAAGTTGAGTCTGACTGTCGTGCTACTTTAGGTGAAATCGGCAATGCTGAACACATGCTTCGCTCTTTGGGTAAAGCTGGTGCTTCAAGATGGCGCGGTGTTCGCCCAACTGTTCGTGGTGTTGCCATGAACCCAGTTGATCACCCACACGGTGGTGGTGAAGGTAAAACATCTGGCGGTCGTCACCCGGTATCCCCTTGGGGCGTACCAACTAAGGGTTACAAGACTCGTTCAAATAAACGTACTGATAAATTTATCGTACGTCGTCGTACTAAATAGTACATTTAATTAATACTCTGAATGTGGAGCTTGGTTTACTTAGGTAAGTTAAGTTCAACATGAAGAGTAAATAAAGAGGATTCACCATGCCACGTTCTCTCAAGAAAGGTCCATTTATTGACCTACACTTGCTGACGAAGGTAGAGAAAGCTCTGGAAAGCGGGAATAAAAAGCCAATTAAGACTTGGTCCCGTCGTTCAATGATCATCCCAACGATGATCGGATTGACCATAGCTGTCCATAATGGCCGTCAACACGTACCTGTATTTGTAACTGATGAAATGATCGGTCACAAGTTAGGCGAATTTGCACCAACTCGTACTTATCGCGGTCATATCGCTGATAAGAAAGCGAAGAAATAGGGGAAATTAAATGGAAGCTATCGCTATACATAAATTTGCCCGCGGTTCTGCTCAGAAAGCACGTTTAGTTGCGGATCAAATCCGTGGCGTACATGTTGAGAAAGCACTTGAAATACTAACTTTTAGCAACAAATCAGCTGCTGAATTAGTGAAAAAAGTACTTAACTCTGCAATTGCTAATGCTGAGCATAACGAAGGTGCAGATATTGATGAACTTGTCATAAAAACTATTTTAGTTGACGACGGTCCAACAATGAAACGCATTCGACCACGTGCTAAAGGCCGCGCGGATCGTATAATTAAGCGCACTAGTCACATCACTGTGATCGTGTCTGATTCTTAGGAGTATATTAGTATGGGTCAAAAAGTTCATCCTAACGGTATTCGCTTAGGTATCACGAAACCGTTCGCGTCTACTTGGTTTGCAAGTAACAAAGACTTCGCTGAAAATTTACGCGGTGACCATTTGGTTCGCGAATATTTGAAAGAGAAGCTTAAACGCGCATCATTATCTAAAGTAGTAATTGAGCGTCCAGCTAAATCTATCCGCGTAACTATTCACACGGCTCGTCCGGGTGTTGTTATCGGTAAGAAAGGCGAAGATGTTGAGAAACTACGTTTAGCTGTTTCTAAAATTGCTGGTGTTCCTGCTCAAATCAACATCGCTGAAGTACGTAAGCCAGAAATGGATGCGCAGCTTGTTGCCGACAGCATTGCTAGTCAATTAGAACGTCGTGTGATGTTCCGTCGCGCTATGAAACGTGCTGTACAAAATGCTATGCGTCTAGGCGCAAAGGGTATTAAAGTACAAGTAAGTGGTCGTTTAGGTGGTGCTGATATTGCACGTGCTGAATGGTATCGTGAAGGTCGTGTACCACTACACACTTTCCGTGCTGACATCGACTACGCTATTGCACGCGGTAACACTACTTATGGTGTTATCGGTATCAAAGTGTGGATCTTTAAAGGTGAAATCATTGGTAACATGCCTCTACAGGCAGAAGTACCAGCGGCTAAACCTAAAAGAAAAAACAACCGCAAGCCTAAGTAGGGAGCTAAGTAATGTTACAACCAAAACGTACTAAATTCCGTAAGCAATTTAAAATGCGCAACCGTGGTCTTGCACACGTCGGTAGCTCAGTTAGCTTCGGTACTTTCGGTTTAAAATCATTGGAACGTGGTCGTATGACTGCGCGTCAAATTGAAGCGGCACGTCGAGCAATGACTCGTCACGTTAAGCGTCAAGGTAAAATCTGGATCCGAGTATTCCCTGATAAGCCAATTACTAAAAAACCTCTTGAGGTTCGTATGGGTAAAGGTAAAGGTTCAGTGGAATATTGGGTATGCCAAATTCTACCAGGCCGTGTTCTTTATGAAATGGAAGGTGTTTCGGAAGAAATCGCTCGCGAAGCATTTGCTTTAGCAGCGGCTAAACTTCCATTTAAAACATCTTTCGTAACTAGAACGGTGATGTAATGAAAGCTAGTGAATTAAAAGAAAAAAGCATTGAAGAGCTAAATACTGAGCTACTTGAATTATTGCGCGAACAGTTTAACTACCGCATGAAAGCAAGCACAGGTCAATTAGCACAAACTCATTTGCTAAGAATCGTACGTCGCAATATTGCACGTGTTAAGACTATCATAACTGAAAAGGCAGGTAAGTAATGAGCGAAGCTAAAATCCGCACACTACAAGGTCGAGTTATCAGTGATAAAATGGATAAGTCTATCACTGTATTAATCGAACGTCGTGTTAAGCACCCAATGTATGGTAAGTACCTTACGCGTTCAACTAAGTTGAAAGCGCATGATGAAACTAACCAATGCAATGCTGGTGATTTAGTAACTATTCGTGAAGTTGCACCAATCTCAAAGTCTAAAAACTGGACTTTAGTTGATGTAATTACTAAAGCATAATTTATTTTTAGATAAATTTGTTTTAACGAAAGTATTAAATAAAAGCCCTATCACAATGTGATAGGGCTTTTTTATGCTCAAAATATATGGGCTGTGTCGATTTGTAAGTTGTTAGATTAAATAATATAGATTCTCTTCGAGGTACATATGAACTGATAAGGGGGACATTGTCTAATTTTTAACTAATTAGGGTATCACTTTTATATAGGTGGTGTTATAATCTCGCGCCCTCCGAATTCGACTGTAGGATTCTAGGGGGAGTAGAAGGCAGTGACGGGTCAAATTTCTGGCCTTAAATTATATCTAATTAAATTTAGATAAATAGCGGAGTAAAACTCAATGATCCAAATGCAATCACAACTTAACTGTGCTGATAACAGCGGAGCTAAGCGTGTACAATGTATAAAGGTTCTTGGTGGTTCGCACCGTCGCTACGCGCGTATAGGTGACATCATTAAAATTGCAGTGAAGGAATCAAATCCTCGCGGCAAAGTTAAAAAAGGTGATGTTCTTACTGCGGTAGTGGTGCGCACTAAGAAAGGTGTTCGTCGTTCAGATGGTTCTACTATCAGATTCGATGAAAACGCGGCTGTAATGTTAAATGCTAACTTACAACCAATTGGTACTCGTATTTTCGGTCCTGTGACGCGTGAACTTCGTAATGAAAAGTTCATGAAAATCGTTTCACTTGCACCAGAAGTACTATAAGGAGTCACGATAATGGCATCTAAGATTCGTCGTGATGATGAAGTTATTGTACTAGCTGGCAAAGACAAGGGTAAGACTGGTAAAGTCACTAAAGTTCTTGTTGATAACGGCAAAGTATTTGTAGAAGGCGTTAACTTAATCAAAAAGCACACTAAGCCTGTACCTCAGTTACAGCAGCCTGGTGGCATAGTTGAAAAAGAAGCATCTTTACAAGTTTCAAACGTAGCGATTGTAAACCCTAAAACGGGTAAAGCAGATCGTATAGGTTTTAGAATTGAAGACGGCAAAAAAGTTCGTTTCTTCAAATCTAATAACGAACTAGTTTAATTATTGGAGTAAACGATGGCGAAACTGCATGATTTTTACAAAGATACTGTTGTAAGCGACCTTCAGAAGAAGTTCGAGTACAAAAGTGTCATGCAAGTCCCTCGGATTGAAAAGATCACCCTTAACATGGGTGTTGGTGAGGCTATTGCTGATAAAAAAGTATTAGACCACGCCACAAATGATCTTACTGCAATCTCAGGACAAAAACCTGTTACGACTGTAGCGCGCAAATCTGTTGCGGGCTTCAAGATTCGTGAAGGTTATCCTATAGGCACAAAAGTAACTCTACGTGGCGAACGTATGTGGGAATTTTTAGAGCGTTTAATTTCGATCTCTATTCCTCGTATCCGCGATTTCCGTGGCTTAAATCCTAAGTCATTCGATGGTCGTGGTAACTACAGCATGGGCGTACGTGAGCAAATTATCTTCCCTGAAATCGAGTATGATAAAATCGACAAGATTCGTGGCATGGATATCACTATCACTACTAGCGCGAAGAATAATGAAGAAGGACACGCTTTATTGTCTGCCTTTAACTTCCCGTTTAAGAAGAAGGTGTAGAGTTATGGCTAAAACGTCAATGAAAGCTCGTGAAGCTAAAAGAACCAAATTAGTCGCACAATATGCTGAAAAGCGTAGTGCATTAAAAGCAATCATCTCTAACGGTGCTTCTTCTGAAGAAGATCGTTGGGATGCTGTATTGAAACTTCAAAGTTTACCTCGTGATTCATCAAGTAGTCGTCAACGTAACCGTTGTGCAATTACTGGTCGTCCTCATGGTTTCTTACGTAAGTTCGGTTTAAGCCGAATCAAATTGCGTGAAGCAATGATGCGTGGTGAAGTTCCAGGTCTTAAGAAAGCTAGTTGGTAATTCACGGGAGTAAATTGTTATGATGACTGATCCTATCGCGGACATGTTTACACGCATCCGCAACGGTCAATCTGCAGCAAAAGTTGCAGTTACAATGCCATCTTCTAAAGTTAAAGTTGCAATTGCAAACTTGCTTAAAGAAGAAGGTTATGTATCAGAGTTCTCAGTATCAGGTGATGTAAAACCTGAGCTATCTGTAACTTTGAAATATTTTGAAGGTAAAGAAGTAATTGAAACGATCAAACGTGTTTCACGTCCTGGTCTTCGTATATACAAAAACTGTAATGAGCTTCCAAAAGTTCTTGCGGGAATGGGTATTGCGATTGTTTCTACTTCTAAAGGTCTGATGACTGATCGCGCTGCTCGCTCTGCGGGTATCGGCGGTGAAATCATCGGTTTCGTAGCGTAAGGAGAAATATATGTCTCGTGTTGCAAAAGCACATGTCGTTGTTCCTGCTGGCGTTACTGTTACGTTGTCAGGTCAAGATATACAAGTTAAAGGTCCAATGGGCGAATTATCTCGCACGATCCATAGTGACGTTGTTGTTTCTCAAGAAGAGAACAGCATCATTACTAATATCGTTGCTGATGTTAAGGGCGCTTGGGCTCAAGCCGGTACTACACGTTCTTTAATCAATAATATGGTTGAAGGTGTAAGTAAAGGTTATGTAAAAACATTGTTGTTAAATGGTGTTGGTTACCGTGCTAAAGCTGCAGGTAAGTCTTTAAACTTATCTTTAGGTTTATCACATCCAGTTAACCACGTAATCCCTGAAGGGATTACCGTTGAAACTCCTAGCCAAACTGAAATCATACTGAAAGGTGCTGATAAGCAGTTGGTCGGTCAAGTTGCTGCAGAAATTCGTTCATACCGTAAGCCAGAGCCTTATAAAGGTAAAGGAATACGTTATAGTGACGAAATTGTTCGCCGTAAAGAAGCTAAAAAGAAGTAGGGTAATACTATGGATAAGAAAACATCTCGTTTGCGCAGAGCTAAACGCTCTCGTGCAAAAATTAGCGAGTTGGGTGCGAATCGTTTAGTTGTATTTCGTACTCCTCGTCATATTTACGCTCAGTTGATCGCTCCAACGGGTTCTGAAGTTATCGCATCTGCGTCAACTTTAGACAAAGAAATCAGTGCTCAGTTAGAAAAAACAGGTAACGTTGCAGCAGCAACTGCAGTAGGTACAGCAATTGCTGAACGTGCAGTAGCTAAAGGCATCACAAGCATTGCTTTTGATCGCTCTGGATTTCGTTACCATGGTCGCGTAAAAGCGTTAGCAGAAGCAGCTCGTGAAGCTGGTTTGCAGTTTTAGGGGTTGATAATGGCTAATCATAATCAAGAAAACTCACAACAAAGTGATATGGCTGAAAAGCTAATTGCCGTTAACCGCGTTTCAAAAGTGGTTAAAGGTGGTCGCATATTCAGTTTCACTGCTCTTACAGTAGTTGGTGATGGTGCTGGTCGCGTTGGTTTCGGTTACGGTAAAGCACGTGAAGTGCCTGCTGCAATCCAGAAAGCAATGGAAAAAGCACGTCGAAACATAGTAACCGTTGATTTGAAGGGTACTACTCTTCAGCATGTCATTACTGGCAAGCACTCTGGTTCTAAAGTTTTCATGAAACCAGCTTCTGAAGGTACAGGTATCATCGCCGGTGGCGCGATGCGTGCAGTACTAGAAGTTGCAGGTGTTCAGAACGTATTGTCAAAAGCATACGGTTCTACAAACCCGATCAACGTAGTTCGTGCTACTGTTTCAGCTCTTGCGAATATGAAATCGCCGGCAGGTGTTGCAGCTAAGCGTGGCAAAACCGTTGCAGATATTTTGGGGTAATTGAGCATGTCTAAAACAGTAAAAGTAACTCAAATGAAAAGTTCTATCGGTCGTTTACCGAAGCATAGAGCTACATTAAGAGGTCTTGGATTACGTCGTATTCGTCATACAGTAGAGTTAGAAGACACTCCATCTGTACGCGGTATGATTAACACAGTATCTTATATGGTTAAGGTGGAGGACTAATTATGCATTTAAATACTTTATCTCCTGCACCAGGTGCAAAGAAAGCTAAGAAGCGATGTGGTCGCGGTATTGGTTCAGGCATTGGTAAAACAGGCGGTCGTGGTCACAAAGGTCAGAAGTCACGTTCTGGCGGTAGTGTACGTCCAGGTTTCGAAGGTGGTCAAATGCCATTGAAACAACGTTTACCTAAGTTTGGTTTCACGTCACGTAAGTCTTTAGTTCGCGCTGAAGTACGTTTACATGAACTAAACATCATCACAGGTGATGTTGTCGATATCTTTGCTCTTAAAGACGCAAACCTAATTACACGTAACATCAAAACAGCAAAAATCATGTTGTCTGGTGAAATTAACCGTCCAATTACGGTTCGTGGTTTAGGTGTTACTAAAGGCGCACGTGCAGCTATTGAAGCTGCTGGCGGAAAAATCGAGGAATAGTACAGCATGGCTACACCAGGAATGGCTACTTCACAAAGTAATAAAGGCGCAGGCGGTTTGTCTGAGCTAAAGCAAAGATTATGGTTTGTTCTCGGCGCACTAATAGTGTTCCGTTTAGGATCATTTGTGCCAATCCCTGGTATTGACGCCGCTGTATTAGCTCAGTTGTTTGAACAACAAAAGGGCACCATAATAGAGATGTTTAACATGTTCTCTGGTGGTGCTCTTGAGCGAGCCTCTGTATTGGCACTTGGTATTATGCCGTACATCTCAGCTTCAATAATTATGCAATTGCTTACGGTTATGCACCCGGCAATGGCAGAGTTAAAAAAAGAAGGTGAAGCTGGACGACGTAAAATCAGTCAATACACCCGCTACGGCACGTTAGTTCTAGCGACAGTACAATCAATTGCAATTGCAAGAAGTCTACCAGGAATGATGCCGGGTCTAGTAATGGACGCAGGTTTTGGTTTCTACTTTGCTGCAGTAGTAAGTTTAGTAACTGGTACCATGTTTTTAATGTGGTTAGGTGAACAAATTACAGAACGCGGTATTGGTAACGGTATTTCAATCTTGATATTTGCAGGTATTGTTGCTGGCATGCCTTCAGCTGTTGCTCAAACAGCAGAGATGGCGCGTCAAGGTGAATTGCACCCATTAGTATTATTGTTGATGTGTGTCATAGTATTCGCTGTAACATTTTTTGTAGTATTTGTTGAACGTGGTCAGCGACGTATTGTTGTTAACTATGCTAAGCGTCAGCAAGGCCGTAAGGTTTTTGCTGCTCAAAGCACACATTTACCGCTAAAAGTGAATATGGCTGGTGTTATACCACCTATCTTTGCATCAAGTATTATCTTGTTTCCAGGCACTCTAGCGAGCTGGTTTGGACAAGGTGAAGGTGCGGTTGCTGACTTTTTACAAGAAGTATCTATTGCTATTTCTCCAGGTCAGCCACTGTATGTAATGTTACTTGCTGCGGCGATAATATTTTTCTGTTTCTTTTACACGGCTCTTGTTTTCAATCCGCGTGAAACAGCAGATAACCTAAAAAAATCTGGTGCGTTTATTCCTGGGATCCGTCCTGGTGAGCAAACGTCTAAATATATAGATAAAGTGATGACACGTTTAACCCTAGCGGGAGCGATGTATATTACCTTTATTTGTTTGGTACCTCAGTTCATGATCATCGCGTGGGACGTACAGTTCTATTTCGGTGGCACATCATTACTCATTATTGTAGTGGTTATTATGGACTTTATGGCACAAGTACAAACTCATATGATGTCTCATCAATATGACAATGTGCTTAAGAAAGCTAACTTAAAGGGCTAGGTCGAAAGACTTAACTCAATAGGTAAACGGAGTATAAAATGAAAGTACGTGCATCCGTAAAAAAGATTTGTCGTAATTGTAAAGTGGTTAAACGCAAAGGCGTAGTACGCATTCTTTGTGTAGAACCAAAGCACAAACAAAGACAAGGTTAATCTTAGATTTATCTAAGATAACAGCAATATCTTTTAGAAGTAGCATTGTGCAGAGAATTCTGTATAATGCCGCTTCGATTTGCAGAAAAGAAGACAAGTTGGGTATCCTAACGGGCTTTCCAACTTGATTAATTTTAACTTAAATAGGAGATGTGTTTAGTGGCCCGTATCGCTGGCATTAACATCCCTGATCGTAAGCATGCAGTAATCGCCATTACTGCGATTTACGGTATCGGAGCTACTCGCGCAAAAGCAATTTGTGCAGCAGCAGGTATCGCAGAATCAACGAAGATCAGTGAATTAGACGAAGCAAATATTGATTTGCTACGTGCTGAAGTGGATAAATACACCGTAGAAGGTGATTTACGCCGTGAAGTTTCAATGAATATTAAACGTCTTATGGATTTAGGTTGTTACCGTGGCATACGCCACCGTCGCAGTCTTCCTCTACGTGGTCAACGCACTAAAACAAATGCGCGTACCCGTAAAGGCCCTCGTAAGCCAATTAAGAAGTAAGAGGAACTAGACAATGGCTAAAACACCTGTACGTACGCGTAAACGCGTAAAAAAACAAGTTGCTGATGGCATGGCTCATATCCACGCCTCTTTCAACAATACAATCGTAACTCTTACAGATCGTCAAGGTAATGCTTTATCTTGGGCAACTGCAGGCGGTTCAGGTTTCCGTGGTTCACGTAAATCTACACCTTTTGCTGCTCAGGTAGCTGCAGACCGCGCTGGCGCCGCTGCAAAAGAGTTTGGTTTGAAGAATATTGAAGTGTTCGTTAAAGGCCCAGGACCTGGACGTGAGTCTGCAATCCGTGCTTTAAATGCTGCTGGTTTTAAAATCACCAACATTACTGACGTTACACCTATTCCTCATAATGGTTGTCGTCCTCCTAAGAAACGTCGCGTTTAATCGCTCTTTTTTAGGATAGTTGGAGAAAGAAAATGGCTAGATATTTAGGTCCTAAGTTAAAGCTTTGTCGCCGTGAAGGAACAGATTTGTTCCTTAAAAGCGGTGTTAGAGCAATTGACACTAAATGTAAAATCGAAACAATACCAGGTCAACATGGCGCCCGTCGCGGTCGTTTGTCAGACTATGGTGTTCAACTTCGTGAAAAACAAAAAGTTCGTCGTATTTATGGCGTACTAGAAAAACAATTCCGTAATTACTATAAAGAAGCTGCTCGTTTGAAAGGTAATACAGGTGAAAACTTGTTACAACTTTTAGAAAAGCGTCTTGACAATGTAGTATATCGTATGGGTTACGCAAGTACTCGTGCTGAAGCTCGTCAACTTGTTAGCCATAAAGCTATCGTAGTTAACGGCGTAGTTGTTAATATTCCATCTTTCAATGTTAAAGCTGAAGATGCAGTTTCTATTCGTGAGAAGTCTAAAACTCAAGCACGTATTATCGCTGCTTTAGAATTAGCTGAACAACGTGAGAAGCCAGTCTGGGTTGAAGTAGATAACAAGAAACTTGAAGGCGTTTTTAAACGTGTTCCTGATCGTTCTGACTTGTCTGCCGAAATTAATGAACAGTTAATTGTTGAACTTTACTCTAAGTAAAGTAGCACTTAAGAGAGGACATATATGCAGGGTTCTGTAACCGAATTCCTTAGACCACGATTGGTTGGTATTGAAACCATTAGCCCTACACGCGCTAAGGTAACTTTAGAGCCATTAGAACGTGGTTTTGGTCACACTTTAGGTAATGCGTTACGTCGCATTCTTTTATCTTCAATGCCAGGTTGTGCTGTAACTGAAGTTGAGATTGATGGCGTTTTACATGAATACAGTAGTAAAGAAGGTATTCAAGAAGACATCATCGAAATATTGTTGAACCTTAAGGGACTAGCAATAAGTTTAGAAGGTAAAAACGAAACTGTTATTACTTTAACTAAATCCGGTGAAGGCCCTGTAACGGCAGCTGATATCCAACATGATGGAGATGTAGAAATTGCAAATCCTGGTCATGTGATCTGTAATTTAACAGGTGATGGTTCTATCAGTATGCGCATCAAAATTGAAATGGGACGTGGTTATGTTCCTGCTTCAGTGAGACGCGATGCCGAAGACGAAGATCGTGCAATCGGACGTTTGTTAGTTGATGCTTCATTCAGTCCAGTTGTAAGAATTGCCTACGATGTTGACTCTGCCCGAGTTGAACAACGTACTGATTTAGACAAACTTGTACTTGATATGGAAACCAATGGAACATTGGATCCAGAAGAGGCTATTCGTCGTGCTTCAACAATTTTAGCTGAACAGCTAGATGCGTTTGTAGAATTGCGTGATATTAAAGAAGTAGAGCAAGTAGAAGCTAAACCACTATTTGACCCTATTTTGCTTCGTCCAGTAGATGATCTTGAATTAACAGTTCGTTCAGCAAACTGTTTAAAAGCAGAAGCAATTCAATATATTGGCGATTTAGTACAGCGTGCAGAAGTTGAGCTTCTTAAAACACCTAATTTAGGTAAGAAGTCTTTAACAGAAATCAAAGACGTTTTAGCGTCTCGTGGTTTATCTTTAGGTATGCGCCTTGAAAATTGGCCGCCTGAAAGCATTGCTGATAACGACTAATTCGTTCATCATTTTTTTAATAGTTGAGAGAAGGATTAACTTATGCGCCATCGTCAAAGCGGTCGCCAGTTAAACCGTAATAGCAGTCATCGTAAAGCGATGTTCCGCAATATGGCAAGCTCTTTAGTGAAGCACGGTTTGATTAGAACGACTGTAGCTAAAGCTAAAGAACTACGTATGGTTGTAGAGCCATTGATTACATTGGCTAAAACCGACAGTGTTGCAAATCGCCGTTTAGCGTTTGCTCGTACACAAGATAAAGAAGTAGTAGGTATTTTATTCAACGAACTTGGTGCTCGTTATCAAGAACGTCCAGGTGGATATACTCGCATTTTAAAATGTGGTTTCCGTACTGGTGATAAAGCACCTATGGCATACATTGAGTTAGTAGACCGACCTGCAGTTGAAGATGCTGTAGAAGAAGTTGAAGAGTCAGTAGAAGCTTAATTTAGCTAAGCTAAATTTACTTTGAAATTAAAAACGGAGCTTCGGCTCCGTTTTTGTTTTTTATTTACCTCATAATTACTATTTGCTAGTAAAACTTGACCGGCCTCTAAATTAACCGTATAACATTTAACCCCAATCCTCAGAGTATCAACTATGTCATCTCGAAACCCTATCATCGCCGTAACTGGTTCATCAGGAGCTGGGACGTCTACTACAACAGAATCATTTGAACACATATTTCGATCCCTTGGCATCACCTCAGCAACTGTTGAAGGTGACAGCTTTCACCGTTATTCTCGTCAAGAAATGGATATGGAAAAACGTAAAGCCAGAGATGATAGGCGTAATATTAGTTATTTTGGTGATGAAGCAAATGATTTTGATGCATTAGAAAGGCTATTTAAAGATTATTCTGAAACAGGCAAAGGTAAAATGCGCCGATACCTTCATACTTTTGATGAAGCAGTTCCATATAACCAAATGCCAGGTACATTTACGCCATGGGAAAATTTAGGTGATGGTACTGATTTACTTTTTTATGAAGGATTACACGGTGGTGTGGTTACTGATAAAAATGATGTAGCGAAACACGTCGATCTGCTGATTGGTATGGTGCCGATTGTTAATCTTGAATGGATTCAAAAAATAATTCGAGATACCAACCAACGTGGTCATAGCCGGGAAGCGGTAACAGCAAGTATTGTACGCAGTATGGAAGATTACATCTCGTTCATTACTCCACAGTTTTCAAGAACCCACATTAACTTTCAACGCGTACCAACTGTAGATACATCAAATCCTTTTAGTGCAAAAGCAATCCCAACTTTAGATGAAAGTTTTGTTGTTATTCGCTTTCGTGAAGGAACGAGTGTTGATTTCCCATATTATTTGTCAATGATTGATGGTGCGTTTATGTCACGCATAAATACTCTTGTAGTTCCTGGAGGCAAGATGGGCTTAGCAATGGAATTACTTTTAACCCCTTTGATCTTAGACTTGATGAATAAAAAAAATGAATCGAATAAACAATTAGACTGGATGAGTGACTTATAATAGGACCGCGCTGTAAGATATTTTAAAATGAGTCCCTAGATATATTTACAGCGACAGAATTAGGATCAGGCTTTTACCACTTCATAGTCGTGAGTGATTTTTACTGATTTATTTAACATCAGTGCTACCGAGCAATATTTATCTGCAGAAAGACTGACTGCACGTGCTACGTGTTTTTCTGCAACATCATTTCCAGATATAATAAAATGAAGATGAATGTCAGAAAATAACTTAGGTACGGATTCAACACGAGTTGCAGATATGTCGACTTTGCAACCAGTAACATCCTGACGTGTTTTTTCAAGAATACTCACTACATCCACTGATGAACATGCACCTAGAGAGATAAGAATGTTTTCAAGGGGGCTAGGCGCTAATGCGCCTCCATTCGCATCTAAAACAATAGTATGGCCACTCTCTGAGGTACCCATAAATAATTCATCGCCGATCCATTTCACAGTTGCTTTCATTATTTAACCTTATTTCCATTTATTATGACAAATACAATATTTTGACAAATATAATAACGTGTAATCGGGCATTTAAGCTAGTATTTAGGATAAGAACAACAACTTAATGAAACCTTGGATAAAACTATCGTCATACATTGTAAAATATCTCTTGAGTAAAATATTTTCATTAGTATAATAGCGCCTCACTTCTAGAGTATCTCTTAATTCCCTAAAAACTAAGATTCACTCGACAAGTGTAACTACTCATCCTAGATGAATAGTAAATAGGGGTATAGTTCCAATTGGTAGAACAGCGGTCTCCAAAACCGATGGTTGGGAGTTCGAGTCTCTCTACCCCTGCCAAATTTAATAAAGTATTGTATTAATACTTTTGAAGTGAATTTCAGTGATGAAGTTCAAATGTCTTAGGCAAAATTACAGGTTGATATTATGAATGCAAGTACAGAAAGCCAGCCAAGCGGTTCTCTTGATTCGGTAAAATGGATAACAGTTATCGTTATTTTATCGGGTGTCGTTTTCGCAAATTATTTTTATGGTGACGAGTCGGTATTATATCGTGCAATTGGTGCGGTTTTAGGTATCGCCATTGCAGGCGTAATCGCCATGCAAACTGTTAAAGGCCATAATGCGATTGCATTCGCTAAAGAATCTCGTACGGAAATACGTAAAGTAGTTTGGCCAACGCGCCAAGAAGCTATACAAACTACAGGTATCGTACTATTTGCTACCTTTATCATGTCTCTAGTGATGTGGGGACTTGATTCTACATTGTTTTGGGTCGTTGGATTTATTACAAGTGTACAGGTGTAATCATGACTGAAGAAAATTTACCACCAGAAGAGAACGAAGAAAACGAAGAGCCAGTAATAAATACTAATCCGAATTTGCGTTGGTATGTGGTTCAAGCTTTTTCAGGTTACGAAGGGCGTGTGCAAAAAACATTAGTTGAGCATATAGAAATTCAAGGCCTTCATGAAAAATTCGGACAAATCCTTGTACCTACAGAAGAAGTTGTTGAAATGCGCGCAGGTCAAAAGCGTAAAAGCTCACGTAAATTTTTCCCTGGATATGTTTTAGTTCAAATGGAAATGGACGTTGAAGCATGGCATCTAGTCAAAAGTGTTCCACGTGTATTAGGTTTTATTGGAGGTACTAGTGACCGTCCAGCGCCAATTACACAAAAAGAAGCGGATCGAATCTTACAAAGACTACAAGATACTGATAAACCTAGACCTAAGACCTTGTTTGAGCCCGGCGAAGTGGTACGTGTTATCGATGGTCCATTTGCTGATTTTAATGGTGTTGTTGAAGAATTAGATTACGACAAAAATCGAATCAAAGTATCGGTTCTAATTTTTGGGCGTTCTACTCCTGTTGATTTAGAATTTGGTCAAGTCGAAAAAGGCTAACCTAAGCTCTAACAGATAGTATAAACGTAGAAAACAAAAGGCTAAAGATAAGTATCTTTGGTCTTTTTTGTATTTACAATAAAGTAAATCGTTTAAAAAATAACTTGTGCAATTTGTGCTATTTAATATATAATCCGCTGCCTATTTTTTTTAAGCGATGTTTTGCATGAAAAAAAGTAAGGTAAACCGTACAACGGGGAGCTGAATTAATATTCAGCGCTAGAACCCAAATTAAAGGTATTGAAAAATGGCTAAGAAAGTCCAAGCTTTAATCAAGCTACAAGTTGCTGCTGGTGCAGCAAATCCGTCACCGCCAGTTGGTCCTGCATTAGGTCAACACGGTGTGAACATCATGGAATTCTGTAAATCGTTTAACGCAAAAACAGATTCTTTAGAAAAAGGCGCTCCAGTTCCAGTAGTAATTACTGTATACAGCGATCGTTCTTTTACGTTCGAAACAAAAACACCACCTGCTTCTTACTTGTTAAAGAAAGCAGCTGGAATCAAAAGCGGCTCTGGTCGTCCTAACACTGATAAAGTTGGAACTGTTACTACAGCTCAACTTGAAGAAATTGTTAAGACAAAAGAATCTGATTTGACTGCTGGTTCTATGGAAGCTGCAGTGCGTACCATTGCGGGTTCTGCTCGTTCAATGGGTTTAGTGGTAGAGGACTAATCAATGGCTAAATTATCAAAACGTACTCGTCTTATCCGTGAAAAAGTAGACGTATTAAAAGATTATGATATTAAAGAAGCAATCTCTTTATTAAAAGAACTTGCTACTGCTAAATTTCGTGAAAGTGTAGATGTTGCTGTAAATCTTGGTATTGATGCACGTAAATCAGACCAAAACGTACGTGGCGCAGCTGTATTACCAAATGGTACAGGTCGTGATGTTCGTGTTGCTGTGTTTACACAGGGCGCAAATGCTGAAAAAGCGAAAGCTGCTGGTGCTGACATCGTAGGTATGGAAGATTTAGCTGAATTAGTTAAAAAAGGCGAGATGAACTTTGATGTTGTAATCGCTTCTCCAGACGCTATGCGTGTTGTTGGCCAACTTGGTCAGATATTAGGCCCACGTGGTTTAATGCCTAACCCTAAAGTTGGTACTGTAACACCAGACGTTGTAACCGCTATTAACAATGCTAAATCGGGTCAAATCCGTTACCGCAATGATAAAAACGGTATCATCCATACTACTATTGGTAAGGCTGATTTCGACGCTGATAAATTACAAGAAAACCTAGAGTTTTTATTGGAAGCTTTGAAAAAAGCTAAACCAGCAAATGCTAAAGGACAGTACATTAAGAAACTTTCTATCTCAACTACAATGGGTGCCGGTGTAACGGTAAACCAAGCTAGTTTGACAGTTGTTTCTAAATAAAGTATCAATTACGGTGCTTTACAAGGGCTAAATTGTAGGCTATAATTTCGCCCTTAAAATTTTGGTAGGTGTTGTTTTCTTCGTATACGAAGTTAAACAGCCCCGTCAAAGACCGTAGGTGTTAAAATGGGTATTTTATTACTCGTTTTAACTTAATATATCCTACGTAGATGGTGATTACCCAGTATTTCCTAATTCTGGTCCTCGCCGTAACGGCCTAAGTGTTTTTTTGTATAAAATAAAAGCTTAGGGATAGTAAATACCGGTTTATTTAACCGGTGAACCAGGAGTTAAAGCCAATGGCTATCAATCTTGATGACAAAAAGGCAATTGTTGCTGAAGTTCAAGAAGCTGCTAATGGCGCTCACTCAGTTGTAATCGCGGATGCCCGTGGTGTTACAGTTGAAGCAATTACTGTATTGCGTAAGCAAGCACGTGAAAATGGCGTATGGATGAAAGTTGTTCGTAATACATTAGCACGTCGTGCAGTAGAAGGTACTGAATTTGAATGTGTTTCTGACGTATTCAAAGGTCCTTCATTAATTGCTTTTTCAAGTGAACACCCAGGTGCTGCTGCACGTTTATTCACAGATTTCGCTAAAGCTAACGAAAACTTTGAATTAAAAGCAGCTGCATTTGAAGGTAACGCAGTAGACGTAAATATGTTAGCTAAGCTACCTACTTACGACGAAGCGATTTCACGTTTGATGAGCGTTATGAAAGAAGCATCTGCAGGCAAATTAGTCCGCACGATCGCTGCAGTACGCGATCAGAAAGAACAAGAAGCTGCTTAATAATTGTATACCTCTGCACTAACTTAAATATACGCAGAGCACAATTAACACTTTTTGTATTTATAGTTATTTCAAACAGCCAAAGGCTGTTTATTAAAAAACAGGAAATTAAAAATGTCTATTTCTAAAGACGATATCCTAAACGCAGTTGCTGACATGTCAGTAATGGACGTTGTTGCTTTAATCGAAGCAATGGAAGAAAAATTTGGCGTATCTGCATCTGCTGCTGTTGCCGCTGCTGGACCTGCTGAAGCTGTTGAAGAGCAAACTGAATTCAACGTTGTTATGACTAGCTTCGGTGAGAAGAAAGTTGCAGTAATCAAAGCAGTTCGTAGCGCTACAGGTTTAGGCCTTAAAGAAGCTAAAGACTTAGTTGAAGCTCTTGGCGTTGTTAAAGAAGGCGTTGAGAAAGCTGAAGCTGAAACGCTTGTTAAACTTCTTTCAGAAGCTGGTGCTTCTGTTGAGATCAAATAATCTGTTGTTAAACAGATTATTTGCCTGAAAAGGCAATGGCTGGTGACTTTAAAGTCACCGGCCTTTTTGCGCTAATAAAAGTGGTTTTTATTTAACCAATACAGTGCAATATTTGATATTTATAATTTAAGTATCATTGCAATATCCTGTCTGATACCAATTGGATTAGCTAACAAAACGTATGTACCCATACTAAAGTTGTCTAGTCCAATTGGTATTTAAAAGGCAGATCGGCCATAACATGCAAGCTGAGGAACCCCATGGTTTACTCTTACTCTGAAAAGAAACGTATTCGCAAGGACTTTGGTAAAAGTAAACAAGTAATGGATTATCCATTCTTGTTATCAATCCAACTCGAATCTTTCCGTAAGTTTATTGATATTGATCCAACAGGTGAAACAGGTCTAGAAGCTGCGTTTCATTCTATTTTCCCAATTAAAGCCTATTCTGGTAGTTCAGAATTACAGTATGTGAGCTACAGACTTGGCGAACCGTTATTTGACGTTAAAGAATGTCAAGTCCGCGGTATAACCTACTCTGCGCCGCTTCGCGTTAAATTACGTTTAGTAGTTTACGATAAAGAAGCGCCAGCAGGCACAGTTAAAGATATCAAAGAACAAGAAGTATACATGGGTGAAATACCATTAATGACAGACAACGGTACGTTTGTTATCAATGGTACTGAACGTGTTATTGTTTCACAATTACATCGTTCTCCAGGTGTGTTTTTCGATCACGATAAGGGTAAAACCCATTCATCAGGTAAAGTGTTATATAACGCACGTGTTATTCCTTACCGTGGTTCTTGGTTAGATTTTGAATTTGATCCGAAAGATAATTTATTCGTACGTATAGATCGCCGTCGTAAATTACCGGCTTCTATCATTTTACGTGCATTAGAATATTCTACTGAAGAAATTCTAGATATGTTCTACGACACAACTGATTTTTCAATCAAAGGCGATAAGCTGATCATGGATTTAATTCCTGAACGCTTACGTGGTGAAACGGCAACGTTTGACATATGTTTGAAGAATGGTGATGTTTTAGTAGAACAAGGACGCCGAATCACTGCTCGTCATATTCGCTCTCTATCTAAAGACAAACTTGTTAAGCTAGAAGTTCCAGCTGAATACATCGTTGGTAAAGTTTTATCTAAAGCTTATATCGATGAGTCGACTGGTGAAATAATCGCTGAAGCGAATGCTGAAATAACGTTAGAGTTATTAGCAGAACTTAGCCAAGCGGGCCATAAAGTGCTTTCTACTTTATATATGAATGAATTTGATGTTGGTTCATACATGTCTGACACTATTCGTGTTGACGGTACTTCTAATAAGCTTGAAGCTTTAGTCGAAATATACCGCATGATGCGTCCAGGCGAGCCTCCAACTAAAGATGCTGCAGAAACGTTATTCACTAACTTATTCTTCGCATCTGAACGTTATGACTTATCAACTGTTGGTCGTATGAAGTTTAATCGACGTGTTGGCAATGCTGACGATGTTGGTAGCGGAATATTATCAAACGAAGATATCATTTCAGTAATGAAAACTTTAATCGCCATTCGTGACGGTAAAGGTGAAACTGATGATATAGATCACTTAGGTAATCGTCGTATTCGCTCTGTTGGCGAAATGGCAGAAAACCAATTCCGTGTTGGTCTAGTTCGTGTAGAACGTGCAGTAAGAGAGCGCCTAAGTCTAGGTGACTTAGATGCGATCATGCCACAAGATTTGATCAACGCTAAACCAATTTCAGCCGCTGTTAAAGAATTTTTCGGTTCTTCACAGTTATCACAATTTATGGATCAGAATAATCCGTTATCTGAAGTTACGCATAAACGTCGTATCTCAGCATTAGGCCCAGGTGGTTTAACGCGTGAACGTGCTGGTTTTGAAGTTCGAGATGTACATCCGACCCATTACGGTCGTGTATGTCCTATCGAAACGCCGGAAGGTCCAAACATCGGTTTGATTAACTCGCTAGCGTGTTATGCACGTACTAACGATTATGGTTTCTTAGAAACTCCTTATCGTAAAGTGGTAGATGGTTTAGTCACTGATGAAATAGATTATTTATCAGCAATCGAAGAAGGTAACTTCGTAATCGCCCAAACTACAGCTCCGGTTGATAGTAAAGGTCATTTAATTGACGGCTTAGTACAATGTCGTCATAAAAACGAATTTACATTAATCTCGGCAGAACAAGTTCAATATATGGACGTTTCGCCACAACAGATTATTTCAGTTGCAGCAAGTTTAATTCCATTCCTAGAGCACGATGATGCTAACAGAGCCTTGATGGGTTCAAACATGCAACGTCAAGCTGTACCAACCCTTATCGTAGATAAGCCGTTAATCGGTACTGGTATGGAAAAAGTAGTAGCTGTTGATTCAGGTGTTACAGCCGTTGCTAAACGTGGTGGTGTAGTCAGCTATGTTGACGCTTCACGTATCGTTGTTAAAGTTAATGAAGACGAAATGCATGCTGGTGAAGCCGGTATTGATATTTATAACTTAACAAAATACACACGTTCAAACCAAAATACATGTATCAACCAACGTCCACAGTGTCGTATGGGCGAGCCTGTAACACGTGGTGATGTTCTTGCCGATGGTCCTTCAACGGACATGGGTGAATTAGCTCTTGGTCAGAACATGCGTATTGCTTTCATGCCATGGAATGGTTACAACTTTGAAGATTCAATGTTGTTATCTGAACGTGTTGCTACTGAAGATCGTTTCACAACGGTCCATATTCAAGAGTTAACATGTATCGCGCGTGATACTAAGTTAGGCAGTGAAGAAATTACTTCTGATATCCCTAACGTAGGCGAATCAGCATTATCTAAATTAGATGAAGCTGGTGTTGTTTACATTGGTGCTGAAGTTAATGGTGGCGACATCTTAGTGGGTAAAGTTACGCCTAAAGGTGAAACTCAATTAACACCAGAAGAAAAACTTTTACGAGCAATCTTTGGTGAAAAAGCCGCAGATGTTAAAGATAGTTCTTTACGTGTACCTAACTCAGTTAAAGGTACTATCATCGATGTGCAAATCTTTACCCGTGATGGTGTAGAAAAAGATAAGCGTGCCGTTGAGATTGAAGAATTACAACTTAAAGAAGTAAAGAAAGATTTAGGCGATGAATTTAGCATCCTTGAAGATGGTATTTTCGCCCGTGCTAAAAACCTTCTTCTATCTGCAGGTTTAAACGAATCAGACATTAATGGTATGTCTCGTGCAAATTGGTTAGTTCAAAACTTGTCTGACGAAGGTCAACAGTCTGATCTAGAGCAAATTGCTGAGCAATATGACAACATTAAGGCTGATTTCGATAAGAAATTTGAAATTAAACGCCGTAAAATTACTCAAGGTGCTGATTTAGCTCCTGGCGTTCTTAAAATCATTAAGGTTTACTTAGCGATAAAACGTCACATCCAACCGGGTGATAAAATGGCCGGCCGTCATGGTAACAAAGGTGTTATTTCAAACGTAGTTCCAGTTGAAGATATGCCCTACGATCAATATGGTGTTCCAGTTGATGTGGTACTAAATCCGTTAGGTGTTCCATCACGTATGAACATTGGTCAGATCTTAGAAACTCATCTAGGTATGGCATGTCGCGGTATTGGTGAAAAAATCAACCGTATGTTAGAAGCACAGCAAGAAATCCATAAACTCCGTAATTTCATTCAAGAAGTTTATGATGTTGGTGAATCTCGACAAGTTGTTGATATCGCAAGCTTCTCAGACGATGAAGTTTTGCGTTTAGCGGATAACTTACGTGCGGGTCTTCCTATTGCTACACCAGCTTTTGATGGTGCTGCAGAGAAAGAAATTAAAGAAATGTTCAGACTTGCAGATATGCCTGAAAGCGGCCAGTTTATATTAACTGACGGTCGTACGGGTCGTGAATTTGAACGTCCAGTAACTGTTGGCTACATGTATATGTTAAAACTAAACCATTTAGTTGATGACAAAATGCATGCTCGTTCTACAGGTTCTTACTCTCTTGTAACGCAACAACCACTTGGCGGTAAAGCGCAATTTGGTGGTCAGCGTTTTGGTGAGATGGAAGTATGGGCACTAGAAGCATACGGTGCTGCATATACGCTACAAGAAATGTTAACGGTTAAGTCTGATGATGTTAACGGTCGTACTAAGATGTACAAAAACTTAGTTGACGGTGATCACAGAATGGAACCAGGCATTCCTGAGTCATTCAACGTATTGTTGAAAGAAATTCGTTCGTTAGGTATTAACATCGAATTAGATCAGGACTAGCTTCCAAAGCTGCATGCTGACTATCAATTAGATAAGTCAGTACACGGAGGAAGCAGGTAACTGCTTTCTCTTTAAGGTTTAACTCCGACAGGAGAAGTGTGTGAAAGATTTACTTAAGTTTCTTAAGCAACAGAATCAAACAGAAGATTTCGATGGTATACGTATCGGACTAGCATCACCTGATCAGATCCGTTCTTGGTCATTTGGTGAAGTAAAGAAGCCTGAAACAATTAACTACCGTACGTTCAAGCCAGAACGTGACGGCTTGTTTTGTGCTCGTATTTTTGGTCCAGTTAAAGATTACGAATGTCTTTGTGGCAAATACAAACGTTTAAAGCATCGTGGTGTTATTTGTGAAAAATGTGGCGTTGAAGTTACATTAACAAAAGTTCGTCGTGACCGTATGGGACACATCGAATTAGCTAGCCCAGTTGCACATATTTGGTTCCTAAAATCACTACCGTCGCGTATTGGTTTATTACTTGATATGACACTACGTGATATTGAACGTGTACTTTATTTTGAATCATATGTTGTTACTGAACCTGGTATGACAACATTAGAAAAAAGTGCGATTCTTACCGAAGAAGAATATCTTGATGCTCTTGAAGAGCATGGTGATGAATTTGACGCTCTTATGGGTGCTGAAGCGGTACTTGCTTTACTACAACAAATCGATTTAGACGCCGAAGTAGCGCAAATGCGTGAAGAGCTTCCTGAAATTGGTAGTGAAACTAAACGCAAAAAAGTCACTAAACGTTTAAAATTAATGGAAGCATTCGCTGCTTCAGGTAATAAGCCTGAGTGGATGATCATGAACGTACTACCGATTTTACCTCCGGATTTACGTCCGTTAGTACCATTGGATGGTGGCCGTTTTGCTACATCTGATTTAAATGATTTATATCGTCGTGTTATTAACCGTAATAACCGTTTGAAACGTCTTCTAGATCTAGTTGCACCAGACATTATTGTACGTAACGAAAAACGTATGTTACAAGAGTCTGTTGATGCACTTCTTGATAACGGTCGTCGTGGTCGTGCAATTACTGGTTCTAACAAACGACCTCTTAAATCTCTTGCCGATATGATCAAAGGTAAGCAAGGTCGTTTCCGCCAGAATCTATTGGGTAAACGTGTTGATTACTCTGGTCGTTCAGTAATCACGGTTGGTCCAACGCTTAAGCTACATCAATGTGGTTTACCGAAGAAAATGGCATTAGAGTTATTTAAACCATTTATTTATGGTCTTTTAGAGCGTCGTGGTTTAGCCACTACAATCAAAGCAGCTAAGAAATTAGTTGAACGTGAAGGCGCTGAAGTATGGGATGTACTTGACGAAGTAATTCGTGAACATCCAGTAATGCTTAACCGTGCACCAACACTTCATAGACTCGGTATTCAAGCATTTGAACCTGTGTTAATTGAAGGTAAAGCAATACATCTTCATCCTTTAGTTTGTGCGGCATATAATGCCGATTTCGATGGTGACCAAATGGCGGTACACGTACCGTTAACCATTGAAGCACAAATGGAAGCACGTACCTTAATGATGTCTACTAATAACGTGTTATCACCAGCAAACGGTGAGCCGATTATTGTTCCATCACAAGATGTTGTTTTAGGTCTTTATTACTTAACACGTGATCGTGTTAATGGTAAAGGTGAAGGCATGATATTTGCGGATATCAAAGAAGCTGAAAAAGCTTACCGCACTGAAGTCGCTGAACTACATGCCCGTGTTAAAATTCGTATCACAGAATACTTTAAAGACGAAGAAGGTAACTTTACTATACCTAAAACAACTTTACGTGATACTACCGTTGGTCGTGCCATCATGTGGTCAGTTTGTCCTAAAGGACTACCGTATGAACTTATCGATCAACCGTTAGGCAAAAAACCAATTTCAAAATTAATAAACCATGCTTATCGTAATCTTGGTTTAAAAGAAACGGTTATATTTGCTGACCATATCATGTACACAGGTTTCCATTACGCGATGATCGCGGGTGCATCTGTTGGTATAGATGACATGGTTATTCCTGCAGCTAAATACACTATTATCGAAGAGTCGGAAGAAGAAGTATCTGAAATCCAAGCTCAGTTCGAACAAGGTTTAGTAACTCAGGGCGAAAAATATAACAAAGTTATTGATATTTGGTCATCTGCCAACGAGAAAATCTCGAAAGCGATGATGGACAATTTATCAAAAGAAACTGTTATTAACCGTGATGGTGAACCAGAAGAGCAAGATTCTTTCAACTCTATCTACATGATGGCCGATTCAGGTGCTCGTGGTAGTGCTGCTCAGATTCGTCAGTTAGCAGGTATGCGTGGTTTGATGGCTAAACCAGATGGTTCAATCATCGAAACGCCAATCAAAGCTAACTTCCGTGAAGGTTTGAACGTATCAGAATACTTCATCTCAACTCACGGTGCGCGTAAAGGTCTTGCCGATACAGCACTCAAAACAGCTAACTCGGGTTACTTAACTCGTCGTTTAGTTGATGTTGCACAAGATTTGGTTGTTACTGAACATGATTGTGGTACATTCGACGGTTTACAAATGACTCCACTTATCGAAGGTGGTGATGTTGTTGAACCACTTAGAGAACGTGTTCTAGGTCGTGTAGTTGCTGAAGATATTGTTAAACCAGGTACGACAGAAGTTTTACTTCCTCGTAATACGTTAATTGACGAAGCTTTATGTGATTTCATTGAAGAAAATTCAATAGATCAAATGAAAGTTCGTTCAATCATTACCTGTAAAACTGATTTTGGTATTTGTGCTCATTGTTACGGTCGCGATTTGGCTCGTGGACATATGATCAACCAAGGTGAAGCAATTGGTGTCGTAGCGGCACAATCAATTGGTGAACCTGGTACACAGCTTACCATGCGTACATTCCACATTGGTGGAGCTGCATCGCGTGCTTCTGCTGAGAACAATGTACAAGTTAAGAACACGGGTACGTTAAAATTACAAAACGCTAAATTTGTAACTAACTCTGAAGATCACCTTGTTATAACGTCACGTTCATCTGAACTTACTGTTATTGATGAGCTTGGTCGTGAGAAAGAACGCTATAAAGTTCCTTACGGTACTGTTCTATCTAAGAAAGATGGTGGTGCAATTACAGCTGGCGAAACTATCGCAAACTGGGACCCGCATACTCACCCTATTATAACGGAAGTAGCAGGTAAGGTTCAGTTCGTTGATCTTTCTGATGGCGTAACTATGGTTCGTCAAACTGATGAGCTTACTGGTTTATCAAGTATTATTGTTACAGAAGCTGGCCAACGTAATGCTACAGGTAAAGAAATGCGTCCAGCATTGAAACTTGTTGATGCGAAAGGCAACGACGTAATGATCGCCGGCACTGAAATTCCAGCACTTTATTACCTACCAGGTAACGCAATCGTTAACCTAGAAGATGGTGCAGATGTTGGTGTTGGTGATGCGCTAGCGCGTATTCCTCAAGCAAGTTCAAAAACTCGAGATATTACCGGTGGTCTACCCCGTGTTGCTGATTTATTTGAAGCGCGTAAGCCTAAACTTCCTGCAATTCTTGCAGAGAAAACAGGTGTTGTTGCTTTCGGTAAAGAAACTAAAGGTAAAGTACGCTTATTGATTACTCAACCTAGCGGTGAAGTATACGAAGAGATGATACCTAAAACACGTTTATTGAATATCTATGAAGGTGAGCCAGTGATCAAAGGTGAAGTAATTGCCGATGGACCTGAATCTCCACATGATATTTTACGATTACGTGGTGTTGCACCTGTTGCTAATTACATTGTTAACGAAGTACAAGAAGTATATCGTTTACAAGGTGTTAAAATTAACGACAAGCATATCGAAGTTATCGTACGTCAAATGATCCGCAAATGTGAGATCCTTGATGCAGGTGATGGCGAGTTTTTGAAAGGCGAAATAGTTGAAGTGGCGCGCGTTAATATCGCAAACCGTGAACTAGAAGCTAATGGCAAGCAACCAGCTGAATATGTAATGTTGATGATGGGTATTACAAAAGCATCATTAGCTACTGAATCATTTATTTCAGCGGCATCTTTCCAAGAAACAACACGTGTACTTACTGAAGCTGCTGTTGCAGGTAAGAAAGATAAGTTACGTGGCTTGAAAGAAAACGTTATCGTTGGTCGTTTAATCCCGGCAGGTACGGGTTATTCTTACCATCAAGAACGTGCTAAGCGTAAGCTTCAAGCACAAATGCCGGTTGAGGAAGTCACTGTTTCAGCTGACGACGCAGCACAAGCATTAACTGACGCACTAAATGCTAGTGATTAAGTAAAAATATAGCGTTAATGGCCTGTCCTACTTGACAGACCATTGTTTGACCTATAGAATTCCGCGACCCTATATTCTGTACTGTTTATGTATAGAGTATAAGGTCGCGGATTTCACGTTTATAAGGGTGTAAATTTCTCATTGATTGGAATTTATACAAGTTTAACTAATCGGGAGCTATTTAATGGCAACTATTAACCAATTAGTACGTAAGCCACGTGTAAGACAAGTAACTAAAAGTAACGTTCCAGCGTTACAAGCTTGTCCACAACGTCGTGGTGTATGTACTCGTGTGTATACAACTACACCGAAAAAACCTAACTCAGCACTTCGTAAAGTTGCTCGTGTTCGTTTAACTAACGGCTTCGAAGTAACTTCATACATTGGTGGTGAAGGACATAATTTACAAGAGCATAGCGTTATATTGATACGCGGTGGCCGTGTAAAAGATTTACCAGGTGTGCGTTATCACACTGTTCGTGGCGCACTTGATTGTTCTGGTGTAAGCGATAGAAGACAAGGCCGTTCTAAATACGGTGCTAAACGACCTAAATCTTAAGTTTTCCTCTCTATTTCCTTTTTAGAAAGGAAGAGAAAAAAACGTTAAGTAAGGCCAAATAATAAAATTATATATTTTGGATTAATCCTGAATACTACGGAGAATTAAGATGCCAAGAAGACGCGTCGTAGGGCAACGTAAAATATTGCCAGATCCTAAGTTCCATAACGAACTTTTAGCAAAATTCATCAACATCCTTATGGTTGATGGTAAAAAATCTACTGCAGAAAAAATTGTTTACGGTGCATTAGACATTTTGACTGAAAAAAACAGCGAAAAAACTCATTTAGAGCTTTTTGAAACTGCTTTAGATAATATCCGCCCATCTGTCGAAGTTAAATCTCGTCGTGTTGGTGGTTCTACTTATCAAGTTCCAGTTGAAGTTCGTCCAGTTCGTCGTAATGCTCTAGCCATGCGTTGGTTAGTTGAAGCAGCTCGTAAACGTGGTGAAAAATCAATGGCTCAGCGCCTAGCTAACGAAATGTTAGATGCGTCTGACAGCAAAGGTTCAGCGGTTAAGAAACGTGAAGACGTTCACCGTATGGCTGATGCTAACAAAGCGTTTGCTCACTACCGCTGGTAATCTAGCAGTATTGATTAAACGTATTACTTTCCTTTGGTCTACCTGAGGTCAGTACATGGCTAGCAAGAGTTTCTCTTGCTAGCCATACTCATTTTACGGACTAGCGGTTTTATGTAGTTCAGAAAGATTACAGCGCAGTTATATTAAATAAATACTCATTGATTAAGAGAATATTTATTTAATAGCACTAAATATTAGTGACTAAGTATTAGAGGAATTCCTTTTGGCACGTATCACCCCTATTGAGCGCTACCGTAATATTGGTATCTGTGCGCACGTAGATGCTGGCAAAACGACA
>JABSOZ010000039.1 GCA_013215295.1 Colwellia sp. | reverse complement strand
TACACTTCGTCTTTTTTTTACTGTGTTTTTAATGAAACACACCCTATTAAAAGGCAACAAAATGACCCAGCCAGCAAATAAACTATCGCGTCGAGAACGGCGTGAACAAGCAGAAACCTTCTTAAAAAATGTTTCTGACCAATCTTTTCCCAATTCAAAAAAAGTATACGTGCAAGGTAAAATTCACGATATTAAAGTCGGTATGCGTGAAATCACTTTGTCTGATACTTTATTAGCGGGCAATAAAGATAATCCTACTTACGAAAAAAATGAACCACTTTGTGTCTATGATACCTCAGGTTTCTATACCGATGAAAATGTAGAAATTAACGTTCACAAAGGCATTCCCCGTTTACGTGAAAGTTGGATTGATGCCCGTGATGATGTCGAATTTTTAACATCGAACAGCTCTAGTTATGCACAGCAACGTTTAGCCGATGATGGTGTTGACCACATTCGTTTTGAACATTTACCTAAAATGCGTATTGCCAAGAAAGGTAAAAACGTTACGCAAATGCATTACGCTCGCCAAGGAATTATTACTCCAGAAATGGAATACATTGCGATTCGTGAAAACTTAAAGCGTGAAGAAGTAAAAGATGCCACTTTATTGCTCCAGCACAAAGGTGAATCTTTTGGGGCGAGTATCCCAGAGCAAATTACGCCTGAATTTGTTCGTGATGAAGTGGCTCGTGGCCGTGCGATTATCCCAGTAAATATAAACCACCCTGAGTGTGAACCGATGATCATTGGTCGTAACTTTTTAATTAAAGTTAACGCAAACATTGGTAATTCAGCGGTTACCTCTTCAATAGAAGAAGAAGTAGAAAAGCTCGTTTGGTCAGCTAAATGGGGTGCAGATACGGTAATGGATTTATCTACCGGTCGAAACATTCATGAAACCCGTGAATGGATCATGCGTAACTCACCAGTGCCAATTGGTACGGTACCAATCTATCAAGCATTAGAAAAAGTGAATGGTGTAGCAGAAGACTTAACGTGGGAGATTTTCCGCGATACGCTTATTGAACAAGCGGAGCAAGGGGTTGATTACTTTACCATTCATGCCGGCGTATTATTACGTTATGTGCCGATGACCGCTAAGCGTGTCACGGGTATTGTGTCACGTGGTGGTTCAATCATGGCGAAATGGTGTTTAGCGCATCATAAAGAAAACTTCCTATTCACTCACTTTGAAGACATTTGTGAAATTTTAAAGCAGTACGATGTTTCGTTTTCATTAGGTGATGGCCTACGTCCAGGTTCAATTGCCGATGCTAACGATGAAGCACAGTTTGCTGAATTACACACCTTAGGCGAATTAACCAAGCTTGCATGGAAGCATGATGTTCAAACGATTATTGAAGGCCCCGGTCATGTACCGCTTCATATGATCAAAGAAAACATGGAAGAGCAGCTTAAGCATTGTGGTGAAGCGCCTTTCTATACCTTAGGCCCATTAACGACCGATATCGCGCCAGGTTACGATCATATTACTTCAGGTATTGGTGCCGCTAATATTGGTTGGTACGGTTGTGCCATGCTTTGTTATGTAACCCCTAAAGAGCATTTAGGTTTACCGAATAAAGAAGACGTAAAAGAAGGTCTAATGACCTATAAAATTGCTGCGCATGCTGGCGATTTAGCGAAAGGCCATCCGGGTGCACAAATTCGTGATAATGCCATGAGTAAAGCGCGTTTTGAATTCCGTTGGTACGATCAATTCAACATCGGTTTAGACCCTGAAACAGCACGAGCTTATCACGATGAATCTATACCGCAAGAATCAGGTAAAGTGGCGCATTTTTGTTCTATGTGTGGTCCAAAGTTCTGTTCAATGAAAATTTCTCAGGAAGTTCGAGAGTATGCAGCTGATCTTGAAGCCGGCAGAAAAATTGAAATACAACTACTTGATGAAGTTATCGTCTTAGATGCTACACCAACAGAGATAGAAAAAGGCATGGCAGAAAAATCAGCTGAATTTAAAGCAACAGGTAGTGAAATTTATCACCAAGCGAAGTAATTAACGCGTGACTGTTTTTGAAAAACAAACCTTATCGACTAAAACCGGCGCCAATATTGTTGTTATTGGTGCCGGTTTAGTCGGTCGCTTAATTGCATTGTCTTTGGTCAATCAGGGTCATCAAGTGACCTTGATTGATAAAGATAATAAGCAAGGTCATCAAAGTGCCGCTTATGCGGCGGCAGGTTTATTAACGCCGTTAGGCGAAGCTATGCATGCAGAGCCAAATATTGTTGAAATGGGCTTTGAATCTTTAAAATTGTGGCCTCAGCTTTTGGCTCAACTTGACGGTTACACTTATTTTCAACAAGCGGGCGCGTTAATGGTTAGCCATGAACAAGACCAAGGTGACTATCAGCGTTTTGTCCGTTATATCAAAAATCATTATCCACAACATCAGTTACAACAGCTTAATCGTCAGCAAATACTCGCACTTGAACCCGAGTTAGGGCGTAGTTTTAATCAAGGGGTATTTTTACCTGAAGAAGGGCAAATTGGTAATCGTAAATTGCTTATTGCACTGCAACAGCAGTTAGAGAAAAGTAACTTAACCTGGTTAGATAATTCTCTGGTGGTAAAAATTGACCAGCAATTATCTCATTGTCTCGTTACCTACCATACGAAGAGCGAAACTAACGGTAAAGAACGGGTGTTGGAATGTGATTTGGCGATTGATTGCCGTGGTGCGGGCGCTCGCAGTAACGAAAGCAAAGCTGAGGCCGCGCCTTTAAAAGATTTGCGTGGTGTACGGGGTGAATTGTTTCAATTATTTGCGCCTGATGTGCACATAACTCGGCCTATTCGTTTAATGCATCCGCGTTATCAATTATATATTGCCCCTAAAACCAAAGGCTTTTATGTGGTCGGCGCCACAGAAATTGAAAGTGAAGACTGCGGGCCGATGACAGTGCGCTCTTCAATGGAATTACTCAGTGCGGCTTATAGTGTGCATCCGGGGTTTGCGGAAGCGAATATTCGTCAACATATTACCCAGCTAAGACCCGCTTTTAGTGACAACCAACCTAAAATATCTGTGCAGCAACGCCTTATTCAAGTGAATGGCTTATTTCGTCATGGCTTCCTTATTGCGCCTGTTGTTTTGCAGCAGCTTGAATGCGCGATTGAAAATTTACTAACAGAGCAAAGTCAAACAAACTCACCTTACGGCGAGCTACTATCAATAACTGAAAATATAGAATAATTATGAATGTATTTATAAATGGCCAGCAAATATCGGTAGGCTCAGAGCCAACGGTTTTATTAGCATTACAGCATTTTTTATCAACAGAGCAGCAAAAGCAAAGTTTTGCAGTGGCGCTTAATGGTGATTTTGTCGGTAAAGCAGATTATCAGCAAACTTCACTTAATCAAGGCGATAGTATTGATGTGCTGTTTCCAATTCAAGGAGGTTAACTGATGACTATGTCTAAGCCTATGAACACCACGCTTAATATTTATGGTCAGCAGGTTGATAGTCGACTGTTAATCGGCAGTGCGCTTTATCCTTCACCTGAGATCATGAAACAAGCGATTTTAGCCAGTGATGCTAAAATTGTCACTCTCTCGTTAAAACGGCAGAACCCTGCTGAGCAGGCAGGTGCAAAAATTTGGCAATATATTCAAGAAATAGTAACAGAAACTAAAGGTTTTTTGTTACCAAATACCGCTGGCTGTAAAACCGCTAAAGAAGCAGTAACATTGGCGAAAATGAGTAGAGAAATCTTCAAAACTGATTGGATAAAGCTAGAAGTTATTGGTGATGACTATAATCTACAGCCAGACCCTATTGAGCTGTTAAATGCCACCGAACAGCTATTAAAAGATGGCTTTAAAGTACTGCCTTATTGCACTGATGATTTAGTTATTTGCCAGCGGTTATATGATTTAGGTTGTCAGGTGATCATGCCTTGGGCATCGCCAATCGGCACAGGAAAAGGTTTGATGAATCCTTATAATTTGGAAACCATCCGTTTGCGACTACCACAAGCAACACTCATTTTAGATGCGGGTATTGGTAGACCTTCAGATGCTTGTTTAGCGATGGAAATGGGTTACGACGCTGTGTTATTAAATTCAGCCGTTGCCTTGGCAGATAATCCGGTGATGATGGCAAAAGCCTTTGCACAGGCCATTGTTGCAGGTGAACAAGGATATGTTGCTGGCGTGATGCAGCAACGACAAACGGCTCATCCATCAACACCAACGTTAGATACACCTTTTTGGCACCAACAGGGGTAGTTTTATGTCAGTGATTTTTAGTAAAAAACCAATCATATGGACAATATCAGGAAGTGATTGTTCTGGTGGCGCAGGCATTGCCGCCGATATAAAAACGGGGCACGCCTTAGGGGTTGAAGTCTGTCATTTAATCACCGCTAATACCGTACAAAACTCTGAAAAACTACTTTCGATTAATCCTGTAGATACCGATATCTTACAACAACAACTTAATGTGCTCATTGAAGATAAACCGCCGAGCGTGATTAAAATCGGTTTGTTAGCAAATATTGCACAAGTAAATTGGCTGACCTCGGCATTAGCTGATGTTAAAAGTAAATGTCCAGCCTTAATCGTTGTTTTTGATCCCGTAGGGCAAGCCAGTGTCGGTGGTGCTTTTTCACAATTACAGCGTGAAGACTTAACTGAGTTACTCGCACTGGTTGATGTGATCACGCCAAACTTAAGCGAAGCGCAGCAACTATCAAACCTCACATCACTTGACCCAGTTGAGTTAGCTGAAAACATTACCAAACTAGGCGTAAATAGCGTGATAGTGAAAGGTGGGCATAGTGACGATATAGATAGTAACGATCAGAAAATTAGCCAGGACTATTGCTTACATCACTTTGAAAAAACGGCTATAAGTTATCAGTTAACGTCTCCGAGAATAAATACCCCATACAGCCACGGCGGTGGTTGTTCATTTGCTAGCGCCCTAGCTGCTTTTTTAGCTCAGGGTTATTTATTGCGTGACGCTTTCACGTTAACCAAGGCGTTTATCAATCAAGGTCTTATTAAATCGGCTTTAATTAATGCAACTGAGCCAAACTATTATGGCGCATTTGAGCAAACATGCTGGCCCGATAACGCTGATGTATTTCCAACCATATCAGCTGATTTATCTCAAAAATATCACATCTTACCTGCATTTCCATCGTTAGACTTGCAAGGAGAAAAACTCGGTCTTTACCCTGTGGTTGATTCATTATATTGGTTAAAGCGTTTGTTTCCGCTAGGTTTAGCAGTTATTCAACTGCGGCTAAAAAACAAAAGTGAACAAGAAGTCGAGCTACTTATTGCTGAAGCGGTTGTTATGAGCAAGCAGTATAAAACACGTTTGTTTATTAATGATTACTGGCAATTAGCGATAAAACACGGCGCTTATGGTGTACATATCGGGCAGGAAGACTTACAAGACGCCGATTTAACGACAATTCAGCAAGCAGGTTTACGTTTAGGTATTAGTACCCATGGTTGTTATGAGTTTTTATTAGCGCAACAATTACGACCATCGTATTTAGCGATTGGGGCAATATTTCCAACGAAAACTAAAAATATGACCGGGCAAATTCAAGGACTAGCAAACTTAAAGCAGATAGTTCAATTAGCTACAGATATTCCTGTAGTGGCTATTGGCGGTATTAATCATCAACGAGCAGAGCAAGTATGGCAAACTGGCGTTGATAGCGTAGCAGTCGTTACAGCGATCACAGAAAGTGAAAATGCTGAAATTGCGGTTAAACAATTTCAGCAAATTTTTCAATAACCTTTTTCACGATATTGAGATTAAGCTGTCACACTTGATGTAGTCGGTTTATCTAAAAGTAATGGCTGTAGCTTCATATAAGTAATTGAACGCCATAACCATTCTAGCGGACCAAATCTAAAGAACTTCAACCATAAGGTACAGAATATAACTTGAGCAAAAATAATCGCGACCACAATTAACATTTGTTGTCCGCGGGCTATTTGACCAAACATACCGCCGGCATAGCCGTAGAATATGCTGGTTAAAATAATGGAATGAGTGATGTAATTCGTTAACGCCATTTTTCCTAGTGACGCTAACCAAGAAAAGCTTTTTAGAAACCAAGCTTTAGTGGCTAATTTTACAAACATACCAATGTAACCCGCACACAATACGAATTGCCCGTAGTAAAAGATAGTTTCCCCGCTCGCCTTTACTTCAACAGCGGCTTTTGCAACAGGATGTAAGCTAATAAAAGTCCCAGCAAGACTTAACATCAGACCAATGCTTAAACCACCCCAACACATGACACTAAAAAAACCTTGATGTAGCTCGGGATTTTTCATTCTGCCGCTAGCCACTAACCAATAGCCAACCATGAAAAGCGGTAAGCAAACAAAAAAGGCAAAAATAGGGGTATTCCCTAAGGCTTTTAATGCACTTTTTGCACGATATTGAGTGGCTTCAATATAACTACCTTCAGTAAAGGCAGTCGTTTCCTCGGCCAAACGTTTTTCACGTTTCATCCGACGTTCGAAACGTTGTTGAGCTTTATGAGCGATAAGTTCTTCATCACTCATACTTTCTTCATCTACTTCATCAACAGCGTCTTCAGGGTTGGTACTTTCATCTATTGAGGCAGTTTCTTCTTCAATTATGACTTCATCAGGAACAGTTAATACCGTAGGGTTATCTTTTTCTTGTTGAAGCAAAACGTCAAACTGCTGATTAACTGAAATTTTTTGCTGCCATTCATCAGTTATTACAATGTTGTCACGTGTTACACCGAAAAATAGGGCAGCACACATTGAAACAACTAACGGCATTAATAATAACGAAAATCCCACTTTTGCAAACGTTGCTGGTTTATTGAATCTCGCCAATTTTTTCGTACGTAACAGAAGAACAAAACCTAACAGGAGAAGTCCACCAACAGCATAATCATGAATGATGTCACCACCCCATAAAAAGATTAAATGTGCCATACCAAAAACAAATAGCGCTAACATTCTTCGAGTAAACCAAGCACCAAACTTACGATCAGCTTCTTGTGCTCTGATTAGCATAATGGCGAAGCCCATTCCGAACAATATTGAGAATAATTTGTAGAACTTTCCTTCAACAAAAACTTTAACCAGCCAACTTGATGCCCAATCAAAGCCAGTTAGCGAGTAGTCAAAGCTTAATAATGAACTAACGGGTCGATTAAACCACTCGATATTCATCATGATAATGCCGATCAAAGCAAAACCACGGAGCAAGTCCATCACTTGAATACGGCTAGAGTTTGTTAAAGGTGTGAGTTGTTGATTTTGTGGGACTAAATCATTTTCCATAATATTTTTCACTTTATTATTAATATAACCAATTAATAGCATGACTCATGCCAATTCGTTAGTCACTGATTTGTAAGAAATTATGTGTCAACTACTATAGTAGTTGTTAATAAATATATAAAAATATACGCTTTTAGACCAAAACTTATGTCTTTACTGAAGTCTAGTGCCACCTAAATATTCTGACAAGTACCTCATTATTATTGTGAAAGATTAATTTTAGGCTGCCATGTCTGCCATTCCTCATTTACGTCTGGCGCTAATGTAAAAAACCGCCCCTGTTCTGCAGCCTGAAAGGCTTTGTTAGCGTCAACTTCAGGTGTTGCGAAAGCAATACCACCAGAAAGCAGCGTTTCTATAGATTCTGCATCTATGCTCATCCCTGAAAAAACACCCGCATCTATACGAATGCCGCTGGTATTCCAAAATTTACTCTGTTGGCTCACTAAAGGAGCATAACGGTCAAAAATATTAATATAAATATTAACCGTATCTGCCGTAGGTGATAAATCAACACCAATAACCTTACCTACTTTTACTTGACGATAGAGGACAGGATTCCCTGTTCGTACTGACCCTAAACTTTTTGCACTTAACGAAAGGTTCAGGCCTGAAGAGAGAGAATTCACTATCGGTGCAATGCTTTTCGCTTCAAAGCTGATACTTGGTTCCCCTTTCCCTGGCATAATTCCGATGAATCCACCATCAAGAATAGCGGTTACATTTGTTGAGCCGACAAGCCCAAGTTCTGGTTTAGCCAGCCAAAATTGAGATCCCTTTACGGTAAACTTGCGCCCATGATCATCTAAATATGCGTAAACAGTTGCACCAAAGCCTTCGTCGTCAAAATCAATACGAGAGACTACGCCGACTTGTTGATCTTGATATTTTATTTTCAAATTATTTTTCAGACCTGCAACCTCACTAAAGTGAATTTCTATTGCGACCCCAGCTAATTCAGCATGGTTAATATTATCAAATAAAGTGAATTGTTCTCCTTCATCAACAATGTCTTGTTCGGTATCAATTTCGGGATTGAAAAAGCTTATCCCCCCCTTTAATACCGCATCAGCTGACTCTGTTTTAAGAATGAAGTTCCCTAAACCACCACTGATTGTCACACCACTCGCATTATAAAAACGAGTGAAGTTCGAAATCAAATGTCGATATTCTTCATCTACCGTAATATTTATTGATACATTATTACCTGTGTTATCAAGAGAAACATTATCTACTTGTCCAACTACAATGCCTCTAAAACTAATAGAGCTACCAGGGTTTACCACATTACCTTGTTCTGCTTTTAACGAAAGCTGAAGTCCTTTTGACGACAAATGTTTTGCCGGAGGTAAAGCCGTGACAATAAAGTCGCTAGCTTTTTTACCTTCCCCGACATTAACGCTAATATAGGCTCCACCGAATAATGCATCAGTGTCTGTAATGCCTGACAACGATAAATCAGCATTTACCATCCAAAATTGACTGTTTTCTCGAAGAATATATTCATAACTCGGCAATATGCCAACCTGTAAAGTAACATTGTCTTGTTGGTGAATAATTTGATGAATAGAACCTATTTGTTCACCTCGAAGCATAATACGTGTTTTCGTACTGAGCCCTTGTGCGTTAGTCAAATGAAGGTTGAATACTGAACGTTGCTTGGCAACATTTTTGTCCGTATACAGTTGGAAGTTGTCACCATTCTTAGGGAGTAGCCCTTCATTTCCAGCACCTATGTCAAAGGCAATCCCCCCTGCGAGCATTGATTGAATTGATTGCGCTTTTATTTCAAAATTTTGCAGGCCTCCTGAAATATGCAAACCACTTGCATTCCAAAAATGGCTATCGGTAGAAACAAAATCCTTATATTTAGGCTCAATGAAAGCATGTACTAAAAATTCACTCGGGCCAATATTCTCAATCGCTTGAATATCACCAACTTTTTGTTGTTTATAGTAAATACTGGAGCTTGTGGTTAACGATCCAACATCTTTAGCTTTTAAGACTAAATGTAACCCTGGTTCTCTGTATTGATAAGCGGGTTTTTGATTATAGACATTAAATTTATTTAAAGGCTCGCCATCAACAGAAGGACTAATACCGATGTGAGCGCCTAACATTAAGGTATGTAAATTAGTAACGCCCCCTAAGTCGAGCTTAGGTGCTACGACAAAAAATTGAGAATTACTCGTCAGGTACGGAATGATACGAGGATTGATTTTTGCACTGGCAACAATTATTCGGGCTTGTGGATCAATACGGATAAAATCTGTGATTTTTCCTAAGGTTAAACCTTGATATCTTATCGCTGCACCTCGGTCTATCCCTGAATCCCAATTTAGCGTCAATACAATTTCGTGTCCCATTTGCGCCGTTTCAAAATCAGAATACAAAGTGAAGCTTTGTCCATTTTTAGCGGGATCCATAATTGCTTCGTATGCTGAATTTCCAAATGCAATACCTCCTGCTATCACCGAAGCCAACGAATCTGTGTGAACTTGCAATCCACTGGTTAATGAACCGGAAACAGTGACGCCACTCGCATTCCAAAAGCGCGAATTGACCTTAACTAAGTCAACATATTCTGGTTCAATGAAAATATTAATATTTATCAAATCAGAATTTTTTTCATAGTTAAAACCCGAGACATAACCTACGGTAATTTGTTTAAATAATACCGGAGATTTTTTTCCTAATGAACCGAGTGTTTTCGTTTTTAAACTAATATGCAAACCAGGTGTTGATTGATCTAAAACAGGCTCTTCAGATAAACCAATAAAGTGACTTTGGGCTTCACCTTCTTCTTCAAAATCAGGTATGACATTAATATAACTTCCAGAAAGTAAGGTATCTAAACCCGTGATCCCTTGAAAAGAAACATCAGCAGTTACGTACCAAAAGCGGGTTTTATCCGTCAGCATTTTTTTTGAGCTAGCAATCATTTCAATTTCAACAATTACACTCTGTAGGTCTTCAGATACTTCAACGGCACTCACAACCCCAGCGGTTAATCCTTTATAACGAACTTCTGTTTTACCAATAACAATACCACTAGCACTTTCAAACTGAACCGTAATAAACGTGCCTCTTTCAGACACAGCCTTGCCAATTAACCAAGCACCAAAAAGTAGCGCAATCATGGGGACTAACCACACTGCAGATATACCCTTTCGATCTTTAATTATCGCTTTTGATTCTGCAAGAATAGTCTTATTTGCCATGTTGTTGCTCACCTTTATTGTTATATTCTTGGTTAGTTTTTGTCGCTCTATGATGATATTTTTGATGATTGTCCCATAATAGTCTTGGGTCAAAACTTTCTGCAGCAAAAATAGTAAAAACCACCATCAAGGTAAAATAAGTAATGCCTGATGCGACTTCAATACTCGTTAAAAAACCCAAGTTCACTACTGCAGCCATTACGGTTACAACAAAGACATCAAGCATCGACCACGGTCCTAAAAACTCAACCACATGATATAACTTATCTTGTTGTTTTAGTGTAAGTTGTGTTTTTCTCTTTGCATTATACATCAAGGTAAACAAACCCATAATCTTACTTAAAGGCACAACAAAACTCGCAATAAAGATAATAATCGCGACAGGAAGCATGCCCATTTGAATAAAAATGGCGATGCCTTCTAAAATTGTTGATGCATCAGGCTTACCTAAAGTATAAAACACCATCATTGGGTAAATATTTGCAGGGATAAACATCACTAACGCTGCAATTGTCCAAGCTAATGTGTATTCAAGGCTTTTAGGTTTACGCGTAGAAAAAACCGTTAAACACCTTGAACAGGCTTGTTTCTCGGCATGCATAACATTCAATTTATGACACTGCGGACAATTACCTAACCCTGCGGCAAGGGCTTTATTGCTCAAGTGATTTCTCCAATTCTTCCCAGATACTGTGCTCATCCATAGTAACTGACACTAAGGTTGAACAGACAAGTAATAAAACCAAGCTAAATAATCCGCCATCAATGGTCATATCAGCCAGTGAAGACAGTTTATACATAGATACAATCACTCCCATAAAAAAAACATGCACCATCGACCAAGTATCTAATAAATGATAGGAGCGAAAGAACACCAACAAAGATGGCTTTACTCGATTAAACTTTATACACGATGAAATATATAACGCAGTGATTAGTCGAACAGAGGGAATAGCAAGGGTAAACATGAAAACAGCAAAAGCGATAACATAATTTTTGCTGTTTATTAAAATAGTAATACAATCTATCAAAGAGGCATCATTAAAAAGACCCGCTGCACTGATACCAATAATAGGCAATAAAGCTGCAGGAAAAAACAGGACTAAACCTGCTATTGCAACAGCAATGGTACGATTAATCGCATCTTTCTTTTTTGAAAATAACATTGCGCCGCAACAACCACATAACGCATCTTGCCCTTCAGACAATATTGGTTTCGGTAATAATGAATCACATTGATTACAAGCAATCATATGGTTAACGACTGAATTATTTCTCATGAAAAGTTTGTTCCATTGAAATAGCTATCCTTACTTTTTGAAATCAATAGATGACCGTACGGTAATGAATATTTAAGTTTAAGACAACAAGCCGTTTTAGCCAATAAATACTCAATATACGTACATTACCTTCCTTGCCAATACGTTATCTCCTTCATAATGAACATAAAAAAAGCAGCTAAAAATAGCTGCTTTTTTTATGTTCATTATGAAGAGTCATGATTTTTGTTCCAAACAAATCATAAGTACCTAAATCCATGTCGGCAATGTCATGACCACGTGATTGTGAGTAAATGACGAATGTTTAGAATGCCTTTTGAGTCTTACTTTATAGTAGACATGTATTTCACTAATGCTGTGATGTCAGCATCTTCAAGTTTGAAAGCAATGTTTTGCATCATAGCGTTTTTGTCATTGCTACGAGCGCCATCACGGAATTTTTCAAGTTGTGATTTCAAGTAAATTGCACTTTGTCCTCCAACAGCAGGAAAGCCAGCGTGTGACATACCTTTTGCATCAGAGCTATGACACGCGATACAAGCGGTTATTCCACGCTCAACATCACCACCAAAGTATAACTTCTTGCCAATATCACTGGTTTCTCCACCAGCAGTTTTTGCCATTTGAGCATTAAAATAAGCACCTAGGTCATTCATATCCTGCTCATTCAACGCCATAGTCATGCCACCCATGATAGGATCTACACGACCGCTCTTACCGCCAGAGGTCATTCCTGTTTTAAAATCAGCCAACTGTTTTGCAATATAACTAGCACTTTGTCCAGCGAGGCTTGGGTACATCGGTACTAAGCTATTACCATCAACACCATGACATGCGGCACACATTGCAGATTTCGTTTTGCCGGCATCAATATTTCCTTCCGCAGCGTTCGTGATATTTAGTGCACTTGTTCCTAATAAAACTAAGCTTAGTAGTATTCTTTTCATCGATGAGCTCTCTATATGTGTCTAATTAACTGCAGTTATATATCAATAAGTAAAGTTGTAAGCTTACTCACTGTAATTTCTAATTTAAAGTAGTTTACACGAATTTGCTTCTTGTTAAATGTTCCACGCATAAAAAAGCAGCTTATTAAGCTGCTTTTTTTAAAAATTCTTTTATCTTAAGCTTTACTTCATTGTAGACATAAACTGAGCTAAAGCTTCAATATCTTTTTGTTTCAAACGTTTAGTAACATTACGCATAATACTATTACGATCGTTATCGCGTTCACCGGCTTTAAAGCTGGTTAACTGAGCTGTTAAATATTCAACACTTTGATTAGCCACTGCAGGGAAACCTGCTTTTGCCATACCCTTACCTGATGTGCCATGGCAAGCGATACAAGCGGTAATACCACGCGATGCGTCACCACCAAAATAAAGTTTCCGCCCTAACGCAGAGCCTTTTCCATTACCCAGAGTAGGTTTTTGATTCGCAAAATAAGCGCCGAGTTCAGCCATATCTTGCTCACTTAACGCGGCAACCATACCGGCCATAATAGGATTTTTACGAATACCTGATTTAAATTCTTTTAATTGCTTAGTCGTATATTCAGCATGTTGCCCCGCTAATTTAGGGTACATAGGTACTAAGCTGTTACCGTCTGCGCCATGACATGATGCACAAACCGCTGATTTCGCTTTACCTGCAATAGCTTCTTCAGTAATCGCAGCAATAGTAACTACACGTTTAACTTTTATATGCGCAACCGCTTTTGTGTCAACAAAATATGCCCCCATATCAGCGATGTCTTCATCAGTCATCGCACCAGCAAATTGGTTCATTGCGTAGTTAGTTCGCGTTTTATCTTTAAAAGCATGTAATTGTTTTTCAATATACGGTGCATGTTGTTTTGACAAGTTTGGATAAATTAATACGTTACTATTACCTTCCTTACCATGGCAGCCAATACAAGCAGCGATATTACGTGATGCATCGCCTAATTCGTATAAGCTTTTGCCGGAAATAGCGTTTGCTTCATAAACGACTGCAACTTGTACGGCCGCCGCAGCGCCTGTTTCAGTTGTAACACCATCATTGGAAGCTGTTGAACCACCCGTTCTATCTAAACTTGAAAAGTAAGCACCTAAATCAGCCATGTCTTGTTCAGACAAACCAGCAGCCATTGGCGCCATTAATGGATCAACACGTGTTCCGCTTTTAAAAGCGTTCAATTGCTTGGTAATATAATCTGCATGTTGACCGGCTAGGTTAGGGTAAGTATCAGTTGCGCCGATCCCGTTTGCTCCATGACAAGCAGCACACATGGCTGCTTTAGTTTTACCTGCTTCCGCATTTCCGGTTGCTGCGAATGCTACGTTAATACTCATTAAGGCAAGAATTAACGAAAAAATAATTTTATTCATTGAATGGCTCTCTGCTTTCTTTTAAGAAAATTTAACTTATTTAAGTCTTATTGATCAAAAGGGTGGATAAAAAAATTGGTAGCATTTTACACTAATATCAGCCCTGTGTAATAAGCATAGTAAAAATTAAGCTGAAAATATGACACTTTTTACTTTTTCACGAGAAAAAAAAGATATAATGCTTTTTTTATTTGCCATTGGACGCCATTTTGTCATCAACTGTTATTCATTTAAGTAAAGCCACTTTCACTTTAAGTGCGCCAGATATTCGTCGCTTGCCTGAAGACAGCGGTATAGAGGTTGCGTTTGCGGGTCGTTCTAATGCAGGAAAATCAAGTGCATTAAATACCTTAACTAATCAACGTGGTTTAGCACGCGTCAGTAAAACGCCTGGCCGAACTCAGCTGATTAACATTTTTGAAGTCGCTCCTAACAGACGTTTAGTTGATTTACCTGGTTATGGTTTTGCTAAAGTACCGATTGAAATGAAGAAAAAATGGCAAAAAGCATTAGGTGAATATTTAGAAAAACGTGAGTGTTTAAAAGGTCTGGTTATTTTGATGGATATTCGTCATCCGTTAAAAGATCTTGATATGGACCTTATTCAATGGGCTGCTGACAGTGATTTGCCGATATTGGCATTATTAACTAAATGCGACAAGCTTTCACAAGGTAAAAGAAGTTCAGCAGTATTACAGGTAAAGAAAACGTTATCTGCATTAAATGCTGACATCACGGTACAAGCGTTTTCGTCTTTAAAATATACTGGGCTAGAGCAAGCCAATGAAATAATTTGTCAGTGGATGTCTGTCGGATTAGATACTGACATGCCGGAAAGTGAATAATTATAGCCACGCAATTTTAAGCCAAGTGACTCACTCATGTTTAACTTGGCTTAAACTTTTCATATGTAGACAGATAAATAGACAACATTCCCTTTCAAACGTTAAACTCCATTAATAAAATTGTAGTAAGCAAATTGAAGCCAGTAACGAACAATGGCAAAATAGCGCTATAAAAATTCTTCTTTCAAAAAAGGCCCGTCAATTAATGACTCCCATTGCTGAACTCATCGCAAAAGAACTTAATGTTAAAACTTCTCAAATAGATTCAGCGATAAACTTGCTTGATGACGGCGCGACTGTGCCATTTATAGCCCGTTACCGTAAAGAAGTCACTCAAGGATTAGACGATAATCATCTGCGTCATATTGATCAGCGTTTGAGTTACTTACGCGAACTTGAAGATCGCCGAAAAGTTATTATTACTAGCATTACTCAACAAGATAAATTAACACCTTCGTTAGAGAAAGAATTAAAGCTTGCTGACAACAAGACGCGTTTAGAAGATTTATATTTACCCTTCAAACCTAAACGTCGTACTAAAGGTCAAATAGCCATAGAGGCAGGTTTAGAACCGCTTGCAAATAACCTTTATAACAATTGGACCTTAACACCAGAAATAGAAGCAAAGGCTTTTATCAATACAGACTCTGGGCTTAATGATGAGAAGGCTGTGCTAGAAGGCGCAATCTACATACTTATTGAACGTTTTGCTCAAGATGCCAATTTATTACAAAAATTACGCAAACATTTATTAAGACAAGCCCATTTATCAAGTGTTGTCGCCAAAGGGAAACAACAGGAAGGCGCTAAGTTTCGCGACTATTTCGAACATTCAGAATTATTAAAGAACGTACCTTCGCATCGTGCTTTAGCCATGTTTCGTGGCCGAAATGAAAAAATTCTCCAACTCAGTCTTAATGTCGACCCGTCGCAAGAAAGTAATAGTTACTCAAGCGCAGAGCAAATCATTTGTGAACATTATAATTTACGTTTAACCGGTCAAGCTGCCGCAGAATTTATGACGAAAGTTGTGCGCTGGGCATGGAAAATAAAACTAAGCCTGAGCTTAGAAACTGAATTATTAAGTAATTTACGCGAACAAGCAGAAAGTGGTGCAATAAAAGTATTTGCCACGAATCTAAGTGATTTGTTAATGGCCGCTCCCGCTGGAGCTAAAACAACATTAGGTTTAGATCCAGGAATGCGCACAGGCTGTAAGTTAGCAATTGTTGATGCGACCGGAAAATTATTGCAAACCTCCACTATTTTCCCCCATGCACCACAAAATCATTGGGAAAAGTCAGTGCGAACATTAGTCAATTTATGTCTACAACATAAAGTTGAATTACTGGCGATTGGTAATGGCACTGGCTCTCGTGAAAGTGACAAACTCGCTGCTGAAGTTATTCAAGCGCTAGAGAAAAACAAGCCACAAAAGGTGATGGTGAGTGAGGCGGGTGCTTCTGTATATTCCGCATCAGAGTTTGCTGCAAAAGAATTTCCAGATTTAGACGTGTCTATTCGTGGAGCTGTTTCTATAGCACGCCGATTACAAGACCCATTAGCCGAGCTCGTCAAGATTGATCCTAAAGCCATTGGTGTGGGTCAATATCAACATGATGTAAGTCAAAGTCTGCTAAGTAAAACACTCGACAATGTTATTGAAGATTGTGTAAATAACGTTGGTGTTGATTTAAACAGCGCTTCAGCCGCACTCTTATCGCGCGTTTCAGGTTTGAATAAAACCATGGCTGATAACGTTGTTGCCTATCGTGACGAACATGGTCGTTTCAATGACAGAAAAGAACTGAAAAAAGTGGCACGTTTAGGGCCAAAAGCGTTTGAACAAGCGGCTGGTTTTTTACGCATTGCAGACGGTAAAAACCCGCTCGATAATTCAGGCGTTCACCCTGAAAGCTACCCAATTATTGAAAAAATCATTGCTCATCTGAACAGTAACATTAGTGAATTAATGGGTAACAGCGAACAACTTAATAAGATTAACATCGCTGAACTGAAAGATAATAATATTGGTGAGTTAACACTGAAAGATATTGTCAGTGAACTGGAAAAACCCGGCCGTGATCCTCGCCCTGAATTTAAAGCCGCCCAGTTTAAAGAAGGTGTGAACACAATAAATGATTTAACCGTGGGAATGATCCTAGAAGGTGTTATTTCAAACGTGGCGAACTTTGGTGCTTTTGTAGATTTAGGTGTTCATCAAGATGGCTTAGTGCATATTTCATCACTTACCGACAAGTTTGTGAGTGATCCTCGTGAAATTGTCAAAGCAGGTGACATTGTTAAAGTAAAAGTAATGGAAGTAGACGCATCTAGAAAACGTATCAGTTTAACAATGCGTTTAGATGAAACAATCACGACTAAGCAAGAACAAAAGAAACCAGCTAATAAATCACATGGTGCGCCACAAAAGAAAACAGTAACCAACTCCAAACCAAACCAACAACGTAGTGCAAAACCGCAAGCGAAGAAAAATGATAATGCCGCGATGGGCAACGCCTTTGCTGATGCTTTTGCTAAGTTAAAGAAATAGAGGGAAGTAGCCATTTTCAATGAATACTCCCTACATCGACGTGCATGGATGCACTAATGCCTTGAAAGACAGGATGTCTGAGAAAGGCCTGAACATTCGTCGTTCATTGCCATCCATGGCACCACGACATTGCCTACATGGATGTAGGTCTGTCTCTTGATCACAAGTGTTTGGTCTGTTGAATTGATATTAACAGTTCAGCAGACTCAATCATCTCAGCTA
>JABSOZ010000038.1 GCA_013215295.1 Colwellia sp. | reverse complement strand
GGGTCATCTGGTGATACAGATGGTTCACTCTTATCGCGGTGAACAGCGTTACATACGACTTCACGTCGCACGGCACATAGCGCCATAGAACTTGATATTCACTTTTCATATTACTGGCGCATATCAAGGTCTAAATAAAATAAGTATATATTTTATTTGAGGCTCGGCAGTTTTTAAAAATTAATTATGATTTTTAAATTAATTCTATTAAAGCCGCTATACCTTGCCCACCGCCAATACACATTGTCACTACGGCATATTTTCCCTGAATTCGTTGCAATTCATGAATTGCTTTTACGGTTATTAGTGAGCCAGTAGCGCCAATAGGATGTCCTAATGAGATACCTGAGCCATTGGGGTTAACTTTTTCCATATCGAGTTCTAAAACAAGACATACCGCAAGTGCTTGTGAAGCAAAGGCTTCATTAACTTCCCATACATCAATCTCATTTTTATTAATGCCTGTTTTTTTTAGTAATTTATTTACTGCAGGTACAGGGCCAATACCCATAATTTCAGGCGCAACACCAGCAAAGGCATATCCAACTAATTTGGCCACAGGTTTTAAGTTGTTTTTTGCTGCATATTCACTGTCAGCCATCACTAATGCAGCGGCAGCATCATTGATCCCAGAAGCGTTCCCAGCAGTTACCGTACCGTCTTTTTTAAATACCGGACGAAGTTTCGCCATATCTTCAACAGTACAATTGAAGCGAACATGTTCATCGGTAGTATATTGCTCAATACCTTTGCGTGATTTTATTTTAATCGGTACTATTTGATCGGCAAAACGATTTTCTTCTATTGCTCGCTGGGCTCTAAGGTGCGATTCTACCGCAGCTTTGTCTTGTTCTTCTCGGCTTATCGACCATTTTTCTGCAACATTCTCTGCTGTAATTCCCATGTGTGTATCAGTGATTGGGCAAGTTAATGCACCTACCATAGGGTCAATTAACTGAGCATCACCCATTTTGGCACCAAAGCGTGTTGATGGAGACCAAAATGGAACACGAGACATTGATTCTGCGCCACCAGCAACGACCAAATCACAATCATCAAGTAATAATAATTGAGCTGCAGAGATAATGGCTTGAAGACCTGAGCCACATAAACGGTTGACCGTAAATGCTGGTGTTGATTCAGGTAAACCTCCTTTTATAGCCGCAACTCGGCTGATGTACATATCTTTGCGATCTGAGTGGGCTACATTGCCAATGACGCAATGCCCGACATCTTCAGGATTTATTCCAGAGCGTTTAACCGCTTCAGCAACCACTTGTCCAGCTAAGTCTGTTGGAGCAATATCTTTAAGTGCACCTCCAAAATCGGCAATAGCAGTGCGGACACTACTTAAAAAAACAACTTCACGCTTTGACATTTTATTTTCCTCATTGGCCTTCGTTTTGTAGGGAGTTAAGCACCATTTTATGATGATAAAAAGCAGTTAAAAATGCATCTCAGGTACATGTTGAGGGACAACAAGTTCGCCGTTTGTTAGTTTAATGATTTCTTCAATGGAAACGCCTGGAGCACGTTCAAGTAAGTGGAATTTATTGCCTTTAATTTCAATGAAAGCTAAGTCTGTTAGCACTTTCTTGATACAACCTTTTCCAGTTAAGGGTAAAGAGCATTTTGTGAGAAGCTTTGAGTCGCCATGTTTTGAAGCGTGAGTCATAGTGACAATGATATTATCAGCGCCTGCAACTAAATCCATTGCCCCTCCCATACCTTTAATCAACTTTCCCGGGATCATGTAAGAAGCAATATTGCCTTGCACATCTACTTCAAAAGCGCCTAAAACGGTTAAATCAACATGGCCTCCACGGATCATCGCGAAAGATTCCGCACTATCAAAAATGGAAGCTCCAGTTGCCATCGTCACTGTTTGTTTGCCAGCATTAATTAAGTCGGCATCTATTTCTTCTTCTGTCGGGAACTGTCCCATGCCTAATAAACCATTTTCTGATTGCAGCATAACTTCCATGTCTTGTGGAATGTAGTTGGCAACTAATGTTGGAATGCCAATGCCCAAGTTAACATAATAACCATCTTGTAATTCTTGCGCGACACGCTGTGCTAATTGTTCTCGAGATAATGCCATAATATTTCTCCGAAATTCTGTTAAAAGGTAAATCGTACAGTGCGTTGTTCAATTGTTTTTTCAAAACTGCCTTTGATCAGGCGATCGACATAAATTCCTGGCGTATGTATTTCATCGGGATCTAACTGACCCGGTTCAACAATTTCTTCGACTTCAACAACGGTAATGTTTCCGGCCGTTGCCGCCATAGGATTAAAGTTACGCGCAGTTTTTCTAAACACTAAATTGCCAAAGGTATCGGCTTTCCATGCTTTTACAATAGCGAAATCACCTTTAATTGAATGCTCTAATACATATTCTCTGCCATTAATGTTTCGAATCTCTTTCCCTTCTGCGATCGGTGTACCAACTCCGGTTGCAGTAAAAAAGGCGGGAATCCCTGCACCTGCAGCACGCATTTTTTCTGCTAGTGTGCCTTGAGGTGTTAGCTCAACTTCTAATTCGCCCGACATCATTTGGCGTTCAAACTCGTCATTTTCTCCCACATAAGAGGCGATCATTTTTTTAATTTGCTTCTCTGGGAGTAAAATGCCCAAACCATGAGTGGTTGTGCCACAATTATTGGAAACAATCGTTAACCCTTGAGTGCCTTTTTTCTTAATTTCTTTAATTAAGTTTTCCGGTATGCCACACAAACCAAAGCCACCTGCAATCACGGTCATATTGTCTTCAAGACCTGCCATCGCTGCTTCATAGCTTGCAACCACTTTGTTAAATCCTGCCATAGTCTACTCACTTTTTTTAAAACGTGTATTAGGTAAAAACTTGAGTAGTAGCATCTAACATGGTTATATATTTATCAAATTGATTATTTTCATCGATTAATAAATATACTTTATTAATGGTAAGTTCAATAATGACATTGAATAAAGGAGGCATGAGTGAACGTTACGATTAAACAAATCCGAGCATTTATCGCTGTTGCGAGAACGTATAGTTTTGCTGAAGCATGCGAAACTTTGCATTTGTCGCAACCAGCATTAAGTATTGCGATAAAAAATTTAGAACAAACCGTTGGAGGGAAATTATTTATTCGAACCACGAGAAGTTTGTCTCTTACCCCTGAAGGAAAAGAATTTTTACCCGTCGCCAAACGGTTAATGGTTGACTGGGATGATGCCTTTATCGATCTAAAAAATTTATATGCCTTAAATCGCGGAACGCTCGCTATAGCGGCGATGCCTTCTTTTGCCAGTAGTATCTTGCCTAAATACATTAAAAATTTTGCTGAGCGCTATAGTGGCATCAATATTAAAATACATGATGTGATTGCTGAAGATGCGGTAGCTATGGTGCGGGCGGGTCGAGCTGAAATAGCGTTAACTTTTGAACCAGAGCAAACTGAGGACTTGATTTTCACGCCGTTATTTGAAGACTATTTTGTTGTTGCACTACCAGCAGGTCACATTTTATTAGGTCAAAAAAGTGTTAATTGGGCTGAGTTATCAGGTGAAAATTTTATTGCTTTGCAAAAGCCATCCAACATTCGACATTTGATCGACTTGTCATTACAAGAAGATAAAATCCATTTGAATATTAGCTACGAAACCAATCAACTAGTAACGATCGGGAAAATGGTGTCGAGCCATTTAGGTATTAGTGCTGTGCCTGAGATATGTACGGAGACCTTTCAAGCGTATGGTGTTGACTGTCGCCCTTTGATGAACCCAAGTATTAGTCGAAAAATAGGCATTGTTACACGTAGTCGTTACCCATTATCGAGTGCGGCTAAGACATTTGTTGAGTTATTAACAAGTGATTATTAAGCGAATAAATCCCCTTTTTTTCTTAAATAATAAAATCGCTAGCACTAAAGTACCATTCCTTTGAAAAGAAGATTACGCCATGCTAACAAAATTGGTTTAAATACTAGGAAAGCTTTATGCTTATGTTGTCGAAAAAATTAATTTTAACCTTCTGTTTTGCTATTTATTTTCTACCACAATATGCACTGGCAAGTTTCAATAAACTGGCTGACTTTGGTGCTAACCCAGGAGAGTTACTGGCCAGTTATTATGCTATTAGCCCAGCAACAGAAAACCTTGTGATATTGTTACATGGCTGCGTGCAAAACGGAGAACAGTTTGCTGAACAAAGTGGCTTTTTGGCGTTGGCAAAAAGACATGACTTTACGTTGCTGGTGCCTCAACAGCTTGAAAGTAATAACATTAAAAGCTGCTTTAACTGGTTTTCACCACAAGATATTCAAAAAAATAGTGGCGAAAATTTATCTCTAAAAAATATGATCCTTCATTTAAAGACAAAAATGAAGGCAAAAAATGTCTATATTGCTGGCTTGTCTGCGGGCGGCGCTATGGCAAGTGTCATGTTGGTTAATTACCCAAAAATGTTTTCCGCAGGAGCTATTATTTCGGGTATCCCTTATCCGTGCGCTGATAACTTAATTAAAGCCATTTCGTGTATGCGCACCGGGCCATCGCAATCGGTTACAGAGCTTACCGCATTAGTAAATAAATCTGATATAGCACCTCAGCAGTGGCCTAACTTGTCAATATGGACCGGAAAACAAGATAAAGTGGTACATCCTCTTAATTCAGTTAGATTAGCAAAACATTGGTCAATGCTAACGAATGCCATTGAAAATCCAGAGATAGAAAGACAAGAAAATTATCAAGTGAGCCGATGGAAAAACCAAAAGAATAAGACGCGGGTTGAGCTGATTGAAATTGAAAATATGGGACATGGTATCGCCGTAAATCCTATGTTGGACAATGGTGGAACCACAGCGTCTTTTTTGTTAAAAACCTCAATAAGTGCGCCAATAAATATTATCAAATTCTGGAGTATTGATAATATAAATTCAAATAATAAAGATAAATAACAATATAAAACAATGTGTTAAAATATAATTTGTCCGTATACTACTATAGTACAAATTATATTCTCACAAAATTACTATAGAGTTTATTTCATACCAAATTATTAAAAATAAAAACGAAAAAACTCAATAATAATTAATGAACCAGGGGAAATGTATGAAATCACGTACCAGTAAAATTAGCTACCTTGCTATAGCCATTGCAGCTACTTTAACAAACAATATCGCTTTTGCTGAAGAAGCTGAAACCAATAAAGCCGTTGAAAAAGATTCAGGTCTAGAGATTATAGAAGTTACCGCTCGGAAATCTTTAGAAGGATTGCAAAGTGTTCCTGTGAGTCTTACATCTGTTGGTTCAATGCAAATGGCTCAACGTGGTATTAGTTCAATTACTGAAATCCAGCAGTTTTCACCGAATACTACCTTACAGGCCAGTCGTGGTACTAACTCAACGTTAACCGCTTTTGTTCGAGGCGTGGGACAAGACGATCCATTGTGGGGTTATGAACCTGGTGTTGGGATTTATATTGATGATGTTTATTTAGCTCGGCCTCAAGGTGCAGTACTTGATATTATCGATGTTGAACGTGTTGAAATATTACGAGGCCCACAGGGGAGTTTATATGGTAAAAATACTATTGGTGGCGCTATTAAATACGTCACTAAAAAAATGTCTGGTGATCTTGAATTTGATTTAACTGCTACCGCTGGTGATTATAACCGCCAAGACTACAAAGTCGCAGGGAAAATACCGGTAATAGATGATAAGTTGTATGTTGGATTTGCACTAGCTAGCTTAACTCGTGATGGTTATGGTGAATTTTTACAATCAGATTTATCTGGTCAAGATTCAGAAAACTATAATAAAGATGTTTTTGCAGGTCGTATTACGGTTGAATTTACCCCATCGGATGATCTGTTTTTCCGTTTTAATTACGATAATACTGTTGATGATTCAAACGCTAAAGGAGGTTACCGATTACTACCGAGTATATTAACGGAAGCACCTGTGCCAGATAGTGTTTATGACTCTTATACTAGTATGCCTACTTGGAATAAGGTTGAAGGCGAAGGTTTTAGCTTAGTCGCTGAATATTACATCAACGATACTTGGTCAATAAAGTCAGTTACTGCGAGTAGAGATAATAACTCAAAGACAAATATTGATTTTGACAATACGGCAGAGCGCATATTTGATGTACCTGCTATTTATGATGATACTCAATTTAGTCAAGAATTTCAGCTCAACTATAATTCGGATAATTTAACATTTGTTTCAGGCCTTTATTATTTTGATAGTGAATCATGTGGCCATTTTGATGCCATTCTTGAGAATTTAGGTCAGGCATTAGATCTGCCAGGATTAACTCGAGAAGTTACGGGCTGTAATAATAGTGAAAGCTATTCACTTTATGGACAAGGTTCGTACAACCTTAGTGATAAATGGTCACTGACCTTAGGTGCGCGTTATACCCAAGAAGAAAAAGTGGGCCAAGTAAGCAATGGACTTATATTTGGCACCGTTTATCCAGAAACTGACTGGGTACCAGGCTATGAACGTCCTGAGGGAGAACTAGTTCCTGAAGTACTTAGTGGTACTGAAGATTGGTCAAACTTTACACCGCGTATCGGCGCAGAATATCAATATTCCGATGACATGATGTTGTTTGCTAGCTTCTCTCAAGGTTTCAAATCAGGTACTTTTAACCCAAGAGCATCGACTAATGAAGAGGCAGTTGATCCTGAGTCGGTTAATTCTTATGAAATGGGTATAAAAAGTGAGTGGAATAATAACTTACGTATAAATGCTACTGCATTCTACATTGACCATACAGACAGACAATTTGTTACGGCACTACCCTTACCTGATGGGGATGGCAGTGAAATCAATCAACGATTAGGTAATATTGGTTCTTCAACCGCAACGGGCCTTGAATTAGACGTTGAGTACGCTGCAACAGACGCCTTAAGTCTAACCTTTTCTTTGGGTTTAATTGATGCAGAGTTTGATGAAGTTATATCATATTTACCAGACGGTACTGCGACAGATATTAGTGACACTTACAATATTACTAATACTCCTGAGACTACTGCTAACTTTGGTTTTTCTTATGAGATTGAATCGTCACTAGGTAGCTTCGTTGTCAATGGTAACTACTACTATCGCAGTGACTATGTTTTATCGCCAACAGATCTATTAGTGACACAAGACGGTTATGGTCTACTTAACTTTGGTGTTAACTGGTATAGCGAAGACGATGCTTGGACTGCAGCATTACATTGGAAAAACGTTACTGATGAAGAATATAAAATTGGTAATTATGGATTTGTGGCAGAAGATGGTAATGGTGGATATTTACCCGGTACGGGAGGGGATCAAACTCTAATCGCTTATTATGGCGACCCAAGCACAATCTCATTAACCGTAGGTTACCATTTTTAGTATCACTTTATGGCAAATAATATTAACTTAGTATGTTATTACCATTGAAGTAAATTAGGTAAAGAGCTGGCATAAGCCGGCTCTTTTTTTCATACTGGTTTTATTATTTTCCGAGGAAAAATTTATGTCTCAAGCAAAAGTAGTTATTGCCGATGATCATCCTTTATTTCGCACCGCATTAAAGCAAGCTATTATTGAGTGTATTGATGAGGCTAATACCTTAGAAGCGGATAATTTCAGTGAATTACTCACCCATATTGAACAGAATGAAAGCCTAGAAATTGTTTTTTTAGATTTGCATATGCCGGGCAATGACGGGTTTACTGGGCTAACTCAACTGCAAAACCACTACCCTGACTTGGTGGTTATTATGGTGTCGTCTGATGATAATGATGAAACCATGCAAAAAGCTATTCACTTTGGCGCTGCCGCTTTTATTCCCAAGTCCGCCGATTTAACCACTATAGCTAGCGCTATTGATGCTGTTTTAGATGGCGAGATTTGGCTACCGGAAAGTGTTGAGAATTCAGCTGATCAACAAACAATGATTGCTCATCAAAAGCTAGCAAAACAGTTGGCGCAATTAACACCACAACAATATATTGTCTTAACGCTGATTGCTGACGGGCAATTGAATAAACAAATTGCTTATGATTTGAATATCAAAGAAACAACGGTTAAAAAGCATGTATCAGCGATTTTGATGAAATTAGAAGTGAATAATCGCACTTTAGCGGGACTTGCTTACCAGCAATTAATGCTTGCCCCACCAGAAAACATTAGTGACACTGTTTAACTAAAGCTTACGATAAGCCCCTCTATGGTACTAAGGTACTAAATATAAAAAACAATAATTACCGTAGGATAACGGCAATATATTTTTAATATGGAAATGTAAAAAGCGTTTGGTTTTTTATATCTACTTAAATGAATATTGCCAATATTTTAGACAACTCAGGTAAATGTTACGGTAACCTTCCAGTCATCGCCTATGGAAACAATGAGTGGTTAAGTTATTCATTGTTAGCTGAGCGGTGTTCCGCAATGGCACATCAACTGATCTCACAATACCAGCTTAAGCTAGGCGATAATGTTGCACTCATTTCTAGTAATTGCCCACAATATGTCGAGATTTGTTTTTCTCTTTGGTATGCCGGTTTAGTTGTGGTGCCGATAAATGCAAAGTTGCACCATAATGAGCTGCGTTATTTACTGGAAGACTGCAGTGCGAAAGTATGCTTTTCATGTATAAAGCTATCGCCTGCTATCTCTTTGTTAGTTAGAGAAATAGGCACACTGCAATGCAATATTGTCATTGGTTCTGAGCAATATTTAGCCCTTGAAGAAGGTGAGACTAATCCCCCTGCAAAGGTACTGCCAAATGATCCTGCGTGGATTTTTTATACCAGCGGCACTACAGGTAAGCCAAAGGGCGCACTCTTAAGTCATCAAAATTTGTTCGCTATGATACAAGGGTATTTCTCCGACATAGACAGCATAGAGCCAGGAGATTCAGTTATTCATGCCGCGCCGATGTCTCATGGTAGTGGATTTTATATACTGCCCCATGTTGCTAAAGGTGGAGTCAATGTTATTCCTACGAGTGGCGGTTTTAATGCTGATGAACTAACTCAGCTCATTCAACAATCCCAACAACCTACATTTTTTGCTGCGCCAACCATGGTTAAACGTTTGGTTGAATATGCCTTATCAAGCAAAGAAAGCTACCAAAATATAAAAACCATTGTTTATGGCGGCGGCCCTATGTATCAACAAGATTTAGCTAATGCCTTATCGGTTTTTAGCGGAAAATTGGTACAAATGTATGGCCAGGGTGAAAGTCCTATGACCATTTGTGCTTTGTCTAAATTTCATCATCAAGATGCTAAACACCCTGATCACATTGAACGTTTAGCTTCTATCGGCTTACCTGTTTTAGGGGTGGAAGTGAAACTTGTTGATGCTACGGGACATCTTGCTGAAATTGGCAGTGCTGGTGAAGTTTATGTTCGCGGTAAAACCGTGATGCTGGGCTATTTAAATAATGAAAAAGCAACCAAAGAAACGCTGGTTGATGGTTGGTTAAAAACAGGTGATATTGCGATTTGCAATAAAGATGGTTTTATCAAATTAGTTGACCGAAACAAAGACGTCATTATTAGTGGCGGATCAAATATATATCCTCGAGAAGTGGAAGAAGTGCTGAATCGTCACCCCGCTATTTTAGAAACCTCGGTCATCGGTAAAGCTGATAATGACTGGGGAGAAGTGGTGGTGGCCGTGGTGGTATTTCACGAAAACATGCAGGTTAAAGAGCACGTGCTTAATCAATTTTGTTTAGACAATATAGCGCGTTTCAAAAGACCTAAGCAGTACCATTTTATTGATGAATTACCTAAAAATAGCACGGGAAAAATTTTAAAAACCGCGTTACGCCAGATGGTTTAGGTAATGCTGAACATTTTAAACAGAATTAATTAAAAAATAATTAATAATAAACTAAAGGAGCATTTATGCTTAAAGATAAAGTTGCGTTGATCACAGGCTCTACCAGTGGAATTGGTTTAGCCGCAGCACATGTGCTGGCCGAACAGGGTATTAATCTCATTTTACATGGCTTAATGTCAAATGAAGAAGGTGAAGCGTTGGCCGACAGTTTTGCCGAGCAATATAACATTATAACTTTGTTTGATAATGCTGACCTGCGTGATCCCGAAAGTATTCATACCTTTATCGATGCTGCGTTAATTAAAATGGGTAGTATTGATATTCTAATTAATAATGCCGGCATTCAACACACAGCAAGCGCGGTTAATTTTCCATTAAATAAATGGAATGACATTATCGCCATCAATTTATCAGCAGCCTTTCATACCATTCAAAAGTCGTTGCCCAGTATGCAGAAAAATAAATGGGGCCGTATTATCAATATTGCTTCTGTACATGGCTTAGTAGGCTCAGTTAATAAATCAGCGTATTGCGCTGCTAAGCATGGCATTGTCGGCTTGACGAAAGTTATCGCATTAGAATGTGCAGAGCAAGGTATTACTGCTAATTCTATATGTCCAGGCTGGGTTGACACACCACTAATCAATAATCAAATTGCTGAAGTCGCAGCAAAAGAGAATGTTGAATTTGAACAGGCTAAATATAATTTAGTAACAGCAAAACAGCCATTGCCTGAAATGATGGACCCGCGCCAAATTGGTGAATTTATTCTATTTTTATGCAGTGATAGCGCGCGTAGCATTACCGGTTCTTCATTGCCGATGGATGGTGCTTGGACTGCCCAATAGTAACAATAGGCATAATGAATTGGCTAAATTATTATGCCTATTGTTATATTGCTCATTCTTCATTTTGCTTAAGTATTCATCAGGACTAATCACATGACCATTTCTCAAGGGGAAAAAACACGTCGCCAAGTTATGGGAGATGAATTTGTCGATCGCGCTTTAAATAACAACGATGACTTTACTCAACCGATGCAAAGTTACATTAATCAACATGGTTGGGGAGCAACGTGGCAGCGCGAGGGGCTTGATTTGAAAACGCGAAGTTTAATCACTATCGCCATGCTTACCGCATTAAAAGCGCCGACAGAATTAACCGGACATATTCGTGGCGCTTTGAGAAATGGCGCTAGTAAAGCAGAAATCCAAGAAGTCTTATTACATAGCGCCGTTTATTGTGGTGCGCCGGCAGCACAAGAAGCGTTTAGAGCCGCGAAAGTATTTTTTGATAAAGAAGATTGAATCAATCCTTATACTTAAAGCAAAAAAAACGAACAAATTATTGTTCGTGTTTTTAAACATTTATATCTCTTCATCAAGCGAATTAGTGGTTAATTTTTTGCTATAAAGTTAGCAATTAATTGATACGTTTTTGAACACTCTTCTTCTACTAAGCTTTGAAGTAACATAAAGGCGTGCGTCATACCATCAAGGTGTAGTTGAGTAATATTAACACCAGCCGTTTTCAATGCATCGGCATAAGCTAATCCTTCATCTCTAAGTGGATCACACCCCGCTGTAATAACCAATGTTTCTGGCATCTTTGCAGAAAATCCACTCAGTAGCGGCGAGGCTTTTTTAATTTTAGCTTGCTTCGATTCATCTAATTGAAAGTATTGTTGAAAGTACCACTTTATTTTATCTTGCTCGAGTAGAAAGCCCTGACCATTCTCTTCAATAGACGCACCGCTCATGGTGTAATCAACACTAGGGTAAATTAATATTTGTTTATCTATTCTAAGGTTATTATTTTCAAGGCTATTCATGACTAGTGTGGTACAAATTGCGCCGCCAGCACTGTCACCAGCAATGTATATCTGGTCGTTGTGATTAATGCCTTCCAATAAGCTTTTGTAATGAGTTAATACTTGATGACAATCGTCAACACCTGCTGGATAAGGGTGCTCTGGTGATAAACGATAATCAACACAAAGTACAATACACTTTGAAATTTTTGCTAGTTGTCGACTAATAGGATCGTATAAATCGATACTGCCACACATATGTCCTCCACCGTGAAAGTGCAGCATAACGGGCAATTTTTCTTGTGGAGATGGATGATAAATACGTACCGGTATTTGATGTTCGCCAAAGGGTAAACTTTTATCACTGATCAATGGGATCTCAGGACGGTTAACTAAAAAAGTCGATAAATTATTTAACCCAGCTCTGACGAGTTCGACGCTAAATCCGATATTTTTTTGCTTAGCATCGGCAATTGCTTGATTAGCTTGGGCCAAAAAAGGCTTCAGTTTTGGAGAGATTATTCCGCGCATGTCACTTCCTTAATCGCTGGTTTTCCCGTTTCAGGTAAAAAGAAACTGCCGATAAAAAAAGTAATACTCACCAGAGAAATGAGGATGAATGAGGCGGTATAATCCCCAGAATATACATCAACTAACTTGCCAAATAGCCATAAAACTATTGTTGAGAACGAGTAACTGATTGAATAGAATAAACTAAATATAATGGTGATACGCTGAGCTGTCATTTTAGGTAATTCATGAGGAATGGAGACTAGTGCGGTAATAGGAAAGAAAATAAAAAAGCCCAATACCACCGCTGATAACGTTTGTAGCCAAGCAACAGTACTGAACGATACACCGATAATCGTTACTACCATAATTGCCCCTGACCAGCGAATCACCGGAATACGCAGTTTAATTTTTTTACTATAAATAATGCCAGCGAGGGTGCCAATAATACCAAACCCAATAACCCACTTACTTTGGCTGATACCTGCTTTTGGGTAGAAGGTGAATAAACAAATATAAAACGCTAATAACCCTGAATAAGTAAAACCATAAATCCAATTAAACTTGTCTTTAATGCCTTCTAAGTAGCTATATTGGGTTGTTTCTTCTTCTACTAAGTTTTTTTGGCTATTGGTCGCTGAGTCGAATTTTACTAATAACCAAGCTAAAGCAAATAAAGCACTAGCTAGTGAGAAGATGAACAGGCTGGTTTGCCAATCGCCAGTGAGTTGATTTATCGCCTCCATTTTCCAAAGAATAATACCCGTACCGACATTAAATGCGACAGCGTTAAGCCCATTAATAACAGGACGTTCCTCTACTGGAAAATAATGCATCACGATGGGATTAAAATAAACAATCATAAATGCCCCACCCAAACCCATCAGAAAACGACTCAATAGTAATAATTCATAATTGGGGGCAAATGGTGTTAATAAACCGATGGTGACTAATAAACTGGCAATAAAAAAAGCGTATTTAATCCCAAGCTTTAAGGCAATCCAAGCGGCGCCAAATGTGCCTACTATTTTAGCAATGGTAACCATACCGCTGATAAAGCTAGCAGAAGCCAAGCTATCAATGTTCATCGACGACATAATTTGCGGCATACTTGCTGCACCACCAACCCACGCCATTGCAAAAAGCACATAGCTAATAAAAACAACGGTTTCAACCAAGTATTTGTGACTAATTTTCATATATGATAGTTTCTAATCAAGGAGAGTATTTGATGGTAGATTACCGTATGAAAGTTAGAAAATAACTACTACCTTAGTTCACTACTCGGTTAAACAGGGCGTGTTATGCTTAGTATTATCTTGATGATTATGAACATCGCCATTCAATTATGTGGCTTCAATAAGCAAAGGAGATTTTTTTGCTAGTTTGGCTTTCTTTAGATACTTGGTTTATTACGTTTCTGTCAATTGCATATCTCATTTTGCTCTTCATTGTAGCCTCTTGGGGGCAAAAACAATCACCTGAAAATTGGACATGTAAACCTTGGGTTTATAGCTTGTCTTTAGGCGTTAGTTGTACCTCTTGGGCGTTTTACGGCACGGTAGGGCAAGCAGCTACAACAGGAGCTTGGTTGGCGCCTATTTATATTGGCTCTATTCTTTGTTTAGTACTTGCTTGGCCTATGTTGCATAAAATTTTGTTGATTATTAAGCAGCAAAATCTCACTTCAATTGCTGATTTTATTGCTTTTCGATATGACCGCTCCCCTAAAATAGCCACGACTGTTGCACTGATCGCTTTGGTTGGTACCATTCCTTATATTGCTTTACAGCTAAGAGCTATCAGTACTAGTTTTGATTTATTAACGGGTACCTATCAATCGGGGATCAGTACAGCATTTGTCGTCACGCTCGTTTTAATTATTTTCAGTATTTTTTTTGGTACTCGTAAAATAGCGGCGAATAAACAGAATCAAGGATTAGTATTAGCGATAGCTTTTAGCTCACTGGTTAAGTTATTTGCCTTAACCGCCGTTGGCATTTTTGCGACATTTTTCATCTTTGATGGTTTTACTGATTTAATTACTAAAAGCAATGAAATTAGTCCGGTGAGCGATGGTTACTCAGCTTACTTAGCTTTTGCGCAGGCGATATTAGGTGCGATAACTATTTTCATTTTACCACAGCAATTTCATATGATGATGATTGAAAACCATCATCAGGATGAATTAAAAAAAGCTCGTTGGTTATTCCCATTATATTTATTACTGATCAATGTTTTTATATTACCTATCGCTATTGCAGGACAGCTAACCTTTCCTGGAGGTAGTGTCGACCCTGATACCTACGTATTAACCCTTCCCTTATTTTACCAACAAGCGTGGTTAGGTGTTGTGGTATATATTGGCGGTTTAGCCGCTGCAACGAGTATGGTGATTGTATCCGCTATTGTTTTAAGCACTATGATATCGACGGAAGTTTTAACGCCTTTAGTGATTAAATTTCGCCTTTTCAATAGTAAACAAGCACTACAATTGTCGGGTTTGTTATTGAATTTAAGACGTTTTTCCATTGCGATTGTTTTACTGCTGGCGTTTTTATTTGAACGATTTGTTCATCATCAAAACCATCTCGCCTCAATTGGTTTATTGTCGTTTGTCTTATTATCTCAATTTGCTCCGGCAACTATAGGCGCATTGTATTGGCGTAAAGCTAATACTAAAGGCGCTTTATCGGGATTAATTGTTGGTAGTATCGTATGGTTATATACATTACTTTTACCCGCATTAATGCCGTCTAGCAATTGGTTAGACGCGGGGCTGTTTGGTATTTACTGGTTAAAACCGACTGCTTTGTTTGGTATGACCTTCCTAGACACAACCAGCCATGGTGTATTTTTCAGCTTACTTTTCAATTTGATTTTTTATGTGCTTGTCTCTTTCTTTGGTCATCGAAGTGTTGGAGAAAAGCTGCAAGCGGAATTTTTTGTTAACAAAACTCAAACACAATTTGAACGCCACCTTTCGTTTGACGATTTATATAGTTTGCTATTGCGCTTTATCGATAAAAAAGCAGCTGATGCTTTGCTTGATCTATCTGAGCATAAATTTCGTACTAATCATGCAAAAAATGAAAAGCTCATTGAATATACCCGTTTACAGCTTTCTGGCGTTTTAGGTTCAGCCTCAACTCGCATGGTTATGAAAGCGGCTTCTACGTCACAAGAAATACCACTTGAGGATGTTGTGAGTATCGTTGACGAAGCGAGTCAAATGTTTCGCTTTAACCGAGAATTACTTCAGTCAGGCATCGAAAATATTGAGCAAGGGATCAGTGTGGTTGATGCTGATATGCGCTTAGTGGCATGGAATCAACGTTATATACAATTATTGGGTTATCCAAAAGGCTTTGTTTGTGCAGGAAAGCCTGTAGAAGACTTGCTACGATTTAATATTGCCAAAGGCATTATTACTGGCGCTGAAAGTGAAGCACTTATTACCCGTCGTATTGAGCATATGCGGTTGGGCGACAATCATTATTTTCAGCGCACTATGCCCAATGGTGTAGTGTTGGAAATAAGAGGGCAGTCAATGCCTGGTGGTGGTTTTGTCAGTACATTTTCTGATATTACCGCGCATATTGAAGCTGAAAAATCTTTAAAAATAGCGAATGAAAATCTAGAGAAACGTGTCGAAGAAAGAACCGAAGCATTAAGAAAAGCAAAAGCTGAGGCAGAGGCCGCGAACAGTAGTAAAACACGTTTTTTAGCAGCGGCAAGCCATGATTTAATGCAACCATTTAATGCGTTGTCATTATTTACCTCGATGCTTAAAAAGAAGGTTAAGGATGAAGAGTTAGCCTTATTGGCTAATCATATAGATGACTCTCTTACCGTTGTAGAAGCTTTGTTGTCTGATTTAGTCGAGATATCGCGACTTGATAACAGCTCTGAAAATGTTGAACACGCACCTTTTGCTATACAGGAACTACTCACTCCTCTACAAAATGAATTTACTTTATTATCTCAGCAGGACGATATTGTTTTTCACTATCAAAAAAGTAGTTGTTGGGTAAATTCAGATAAGCGAATGCTACGACGTATTCTGCAAAATTTTTTATCTAATGCGGTACATTATTGTCGTGACAAAACGGGTGAAAAGTCGATCATCACCAGTAAAGTTTTATTAGGGGTACGTCATTGCCAACATAATATTCGGATAGAGGTTTGGGATAATGGACCCGGGATCCCACAGGAAAAACAACAAACAATTTTTCAAGAATTTGAACGACTAGAACAAAATAGGGAAATACCTGGGCTTGGCTTAGGTTTAGCTATTGCAGATCGAATATCCTCTTTGTTGGGATTGACTATTTCCGTCAAATCTACTGTTGGCAAAGGGACCGGATTTATGATTGAAGTTCCGCGAGTTCAACCCCTACCAGTAACATTAAAGAGTCATCAGGACATACCGGCAGAGAAACCAGCAGATAAATTTGCGAATATACCCGTATTATTAATTGATAATGATGCCTTGATGTTAACAGCATTATCATCGCAATTAACGGAGTGGGGTTGCCAAGTATTTACCGCCAAAGATTCGAGTTCCGTAGAACAAGCGTTGACAAATATGACAGAACTGCCACGTTTAATTGTTGCTGACTATCATTTAGATAATGATAAAAATGGTGTTGATTTAGTGGTTGATTTACTTCGTCAACAACAATGGGAAATGCCCTGTGTTATTTGCTCAGCAGATCCTTCAGAGCAAGTGCGCCAACATACCAGTGAAGCGAATTTTCTTTTTTTAAGAAAGCCAGTTAAGGCACTCGCTTTAAAAAGGATGATAAGACAAATTTTATAATAATACCTAAATATGAAAAATTAATTGAAGGATGAAAACATTCTGTAGCAGCATTCAGAAGTCATTTAAACGACTTGTGTCATTTTGTCTAAAAAATTTATTACCGCATAAGCTTCTATCACGCTTCGGGAGCGTAAGCGCCTTAGAGTATGTATGCTAAAGTCAGCTATCCTAGAAGATAGAAGACATTAGAATTAGGGTAGCTCTTGCAACAAAAAGTTAGCAATTAAAATTCACGCATCAATGTCTTCTTTTGGCTAGGAGAAGCATTATCCACTTACATAAGCAGAATGTCTGCTATCAATAATTTTAGTGTTTCAAGTCATACTTATAGTCTCTTCAAAAAAGGAGCACTATCATGTATAACAGCAAATCAACTTCACGAAAAACCTGCTGGAATAAAGGCAAACTAGTCGGTCAAAAACTTCCCCTTAAACTCGAAGAAATATGGTCAATTAGGATACGGTTAGAGCTCGCAAATAACCTGCGAGAATTAACGATGTTTAATTTGGCTTTAGACTGTAAATTACGCGCCTGTGATTTTATTAAACTAAAAGTTTTGGATATTGCTCATGGAGCCACTATCCAGTCCAGAGCCATGCTTATTCAACAGAAAACAGGTATTTCAGTTCAATTTGAATTAACCCCTAAAACCAGAAAGTCACTGCAAGAATGGATAGCACAAAAATCGCTTAGGTCTGGTGATTATTTGTTTGGCAGTAGAGTAAAAAAAGATTTTCATTTAACTACTCGTCAATATGCAAGAATAGTTAAAAAATGGATTTCAAGTATAGGTTTAGATATCACATTATATGGTACTCATACCATGAGACGAACTAAAGCATCTTTAATCTATAAGAGAACAAAAAATCTGAGAGCAGTTCAAATATTACTTGGGCATACGAAACTAGAGAGTACGGTTCGTTATCTTGG
>JABSOZ010000037.1 GCA_013215295.1 Colwellia sp. | reverse complement strand
AGGGTCATCTGGTGATACAGATGGTTCACTCTTATCGCGGTGAACAGCGTTACATACGACTTCACGTCGCACGGCACAAAGCGCCATAGAATATTATCCAAATTTTGTACCATTGCTTGCACCAGTAGCCCTATGGCATAAATAATGAAGATCGTAATATTTAAATTTGACAATTGTATAATTTTTTTCCAATTTATATCTAGTTTTAATTACATCCCAACTAAGTGGAAATATGTGAAAATAAGCTTAAGATTTTGCAATCAATAAGCTTATTTAATTTTTTGAATTGGCTTATTTGGTAAAGCTAACCCATGAGGCGTTGATAAAATATCTGTGGTGATTTTGCTGTAATCACTGTTTACATAGTTCAAAAATTTGAGGTAAAGATTATCTTCTATCAAGAAGTCTCTGGTTTCATTTACAACACCGCCCATTAAAGCAAGTACAGTGGTGATTTTTCCGTCCCAAGTTAAAACGGGAGCTATGGCTTGGTCGTCAACGGCGAAGGCTTCGGTCATGCCATAGGGGCCAATCATTTTGTCAATATTAGCAATACCTCTTAGCCATTGTATGCCGGCATTACTGCCTAGTAGATGATCGGCCATTATCACTGGGTAGGTAGCATAAGGAGCGACGATATCGTTATATATTTTTTCATTTACAGAGGCCAATTCAGCTATACCTAATTTAGAGATGTATTTCATTTTGTCGTTATGAACAGAAGCAAAAAAACCAGGAAAGTCATTACGTTTAGAGTAATCTGTGCGTGCTCTTTCGCCATTTAAGAAAAGGGTTCGAGCTTTGGGTAGATCAACATAGGGCAGGTACATAAATTTCCATTGTTCATGGGATGAAAATGCCCAACCTTCAATAACGGTAATTCGTTCATTATTGGCTGTGGTATAGGTTTTTGTGTCGATGAATTTATTGGCCCACAGCGCATTTTTTTCGGCAAGGGTTAAATCGGGACTAAATAAATTCATAAACATCAACATTAACTCACCCTCATATGAGTCCATTAGGGTATAGCCATCTTTTACATAGTGGGCTTGTGCAGGCTGAAGTTGATTGGTGCCACTACCATTTTTATCGGTAAATTGACTAATGCTAACGACGGTATTATTCTCTTCGTTGAAAAACATTCGCTTAGCATTTCTTGCCATCAATTTAAAATATGATTGGCATCGGTTTGCTAACGCCATTTCTCCTTGATGTTTAAGCGCTTTGTATGCGACATAAAGTGACCAAGCTAACTGACCATTATCTAGGGCAGGGGTGCGGTCACTCCAGTGAGGCATAGGTGCAATCCAGGATTTATTGTTATCGCTTTTAATGGTGAACCAAGGGAGATAACCACCAAAGGAAGGGTAACTTTGGTTGAATTGCTCATAAGCCGTTAATTTTTTATTCAACAAGTTTATCGCTATTCGATAAGCATTTTTTGGTTCATCACCACCAATAATAATTTTCGCTTGAGCATCACCCATGAATACTTTAGCTAATAACATAATATGTAATGATTCTTTAGAAGCCGCGCTCCAATTTCTTGGCGAACCTTCAAGTAACAATGTTTCCCTATTTATCGAATGACCATCAAAGGTTGTAGCTGTTTCAGGGTGTACTCCAACACCTAAGGCGATAAATTTTGATTCTTTTAGTAATAAATAATTGATGAAATTAATGTCTTCTTGCCTTTGTTCTTTTGATAATCTCTGCTGAGGAGGAGTTAATATCAATTCTATTTTGATTGTGTAAGAGTTACTGGTATTTGAAACGAATAGTTGAACAGGGCTTATACTTCCCTTTGGTGGAACACCGAATAATATTGATTGAGAGTCATCTAAATGAAGCCAATTAGGTATGATTGAATTATTGGCTGCTAAGGTTAAAATATTTTTAGTATCAGATGCATCGAAATAGGTTTTTAAGTCAATATACAGTAGAGATCCCGGACTTACCTTGATGCGCTTAGTTTCATTTTTTATAGTAGTTAAAACATTTTGTTGCTTGTTTGTTGTTAATGATGGTGTGTCTATGGTGTAGTGAATAGCTAAATAAGTGAGTGCAATTATTATAAATACCAATATGTTAAATTTCATTTTTAGAGGCCTTAAATTGAACTATTAATTGTATCTAATATTCATATCTATATTAATAAAATCTAATGATAACGATTACATTGTGATATTAATAGTGTTTAAATAAAAAAAGCATTCAAACAAAGGTAGTAACTGAAAGCTTGTTGCAATAGGTGAATAAAATAATTTACCATGTATGATGCTAATTAAAGGGTGACCTAAGAGTAAGTAAAACCTGTATGTCATTGTCAATTAACTATAATTTTTAAGGGGAGGGTTGATGTTATCTAATACAATTCCACTACCATATTGGCGTCTGTCTAGCTTTTATTTTTTTAATTGTGCTGTGTTAGGAGCAATATTGCCTTTTTGGGGCTTATATCTTGAAAAGTTAGATTTTTCATCACAACAAATTTTTGGGGTTGGTTAACCGATAAGATGAATAACCGATTAGCAGTTATACAATGGGGGACATTGTTCTCACTACTTAGTTTTCTAATGGTTTTATTCACAACAAACTATGCATTACTCGCATTAATTGTTTTTGTAAGCTGTTTTTGTTGGCAAGGCTTAAATTCTCAATTTGAAGTCATTACACTTCGTTTTTGCTCTATGGAAAGTGGTTGTAGTCGTTATGGAAAATTAGACTCTGGGGCTCTGTAGGGTTTATTGCCTCAGTACTAATATTAGGCTGGCTATTTGAGCAAATTAGTTTATTGAACCTTCCTATCTTGATAAGTATTTTATTATTTTGTATGTGGCTAAGTACGATGTTCTTGCCTAAGGGGAATATATCAAATCAAGCGGTTGTCTCTGATGATGAGTCTATCGATGGTTTTGGAGAATATTACTAAAGCCGGCAATTCTTGCGCTATTTTTTGCTACTTTTTTACTGAAGTTTAGTCATGGAACCTATTATACTTTTTTTTCTATCTATGTCGTAGAATTTGGCTTTAGTAGTATTGAACTAGGTTGGCTATGGTCGGTTGCGGTGATTGCTGAAATTGGTATGTTTTTTGTTGTCCATCATTTTATTGCTAAGTTTGGTATTCGGTTTGTTTTCATTTTCAGTCTGTTGGCGGCGGTCTTACGATGGGCTTTAATCAGTGTTGCCTCCGATGTATTATTTGTTATTATTTTTTCACAGTTGCTTCATGCGTTAACCTTCAGCTCTTTACATACTGTTGTATTGATGTACATAAAAATTAACTTTGGAGAAAAATATCAAGGACAGGCTGTTGCATTTTATTGTTCATTTTGTGTTGCAGCTGGTGGGGCGTTAGGTGCAAGCGTTAGTGGCTACTTATGGGATTGGAGTCAACAAGGTACCTTTATGATGTCTTCAGTTGTCGCATTTGTAGCAACATTAATTGCTTGGATTTATGTCAAACACTTAGATTACAAAAGAGTGGCAAGCAATAATTAATTTGTTGGGGTTTGGGCTTGAAATTATCAGTATACAAAATATTTAAGCCTAAAAATGGAACTGCCACTGTTTGCTTCTAGCATTCTCGTTACAGATCACTTAGGTACTGGGCCGGTACTTTTTCTGATAATTAATTCATGTGGTACTATTATTTTATTGCTTTCAGGCTTTTTATCTTCGATTAAATCGAGTAATACTTCCATACTTTTTTTGCCAATAAGATCCATCGGTTGTGCTACTGTCGTTAGAGGTGGAGCCGTATATTTTCCTAAATATATGCCATCAATGCTGATCACTGAAATGTCTTCAGGAACGCTATAATCAAATTCCCTTAATACGTGAAGTACACCAATTGAAATCATATCTCCGAAACTGAAGATTGCTGTTGGCCTTTTTTTTCGTTGAAGAAATTCAGATGTTAATTCAACACCGGAATCTGCGGAATAATCTCCATGTAAAATCATATTGTCTTTAAATGGAATATTTGCAGCTTTAAGTGCTGCTTTAAAGCCTTTGGTACGCTCTATTACAGTATTAAGATGAATAGGGCCCGCGATAGCAACAATGTCAGTGTGACCAAGCTCTATTAAATGCTGAGTTGCTAATTTTCCTACTTCAAAATTATCAACGGAAACGGTATGAATACCTTCTATATTTATTGTTTCAGAGATACTTACTATAGGAGGAAGGTGAGAGATGTCTGGTGTTTTCTCATCAAACTCGAAAGGTAATACTTGTGAGTTAGTAATTATACCATCAGCTTGCTTCGTTTTAACCATACTGGCGAATTTTTTTGATAAAGAAGGATCGTCTAAAGTATCTCCTAGTAAAACGGAATAACCTCTGCTTAAAGCTATTCGTTCATTTTCTCTAATAATAGGTGAAAAGTATGGATTAGTTATATCAGGTAGTGTCACTACCACAGAATTAGAACGCCCGCTTCGCAAACTTGCACCTAACCTATTTGGAGTATAACCAAGGTTATCAACCACTTTCATCACTTTATTACGAGTTCGCTCTGACACTATGGAAGGATCTGATAAAGTGCGCGATACAGTTGCTTGACAAACACCGGCAATAGCTGCAATTTGTTTGATATTTACTTTAGTCATAAATTAGTTTATCGGTTACGATTATTCATAACTGTTATGATAACGGTTTCAGGTAGTATTGCCAGTAAATATAGCTATGTCCTCTTTATATTTATTGAAACGCTAGTATTTGATGCTAATTACTTAAATAAATAACTGTTGACTTATAGTTTTATTTTTATTAGTTTTTAAATAGGAATGAAATCGATTTCATTTATTTTGCTTTAAACTAGAGCTTAATTTTTTTCTAGCCAGCAATAAAATGAAAACTTCAAAATTAATCACCCACTTCAATTCTAAATTATTAAGACGGGTGTCTATATAAGCTGTAATTTATTAGAGGAAATAAATAAATGAATAAATTAAAAAATAAATGGTCAAAAACAATGATCACGCTAGCATTAAGCTTAGCGCTGACTGCTTGTGGTGGTTCAGATTCGGAAACAGTACCTGATGAACCCCAAAATTCAGCCCCAGTGATTTCAAGTACTGGGGTTAACACGGCAGAATCAGGATCAACATATTCATATACTCTAGTATCAAGTGATGCCGATGGTGATAGTTTGACATTATCTGCATCTAGCTTACCTACATGGCTTTCATTTGACAGTTCAACAGGAATGTTGAGCGGAACTCCAGCTGAAATCGATGCAGGTGATCATACGATAACATTAACCGTTAGTGATGGTACGGATGACGTTACGCAATCTTTTACCATTACGGTTACCGTGCCTGTATCTGTGAATAATGCACCAACAATCACCAGTACTGCTATTACAAGCGCTACTGTTGGCGAAGCATATTCTTATACTTTAACAGCAACTGATGCTGACAATGATACTTTAACAATGTCAACAACCATACCGGGTGAACTTTCTTGGTCAACGTTTGATGCCGCAACGGGCATATTGTCAGGCACGCCAGCCTCGGGTGATGTTGCTGCTACGGAAATTAACTTAACAGTAAATGATGGCACAGAGGATACAACACAAGCATTTACCATTACGGTTGTTGATGCTGTGGTGAATCCAACACCTGTATTAGTGGTTTATGATGATGCATTAAATTCTGATATTTGGGATGTTGGTATTTCAAATGGCAGCGATCACGCAGTATTAACTGATGTTACTTTAGATGATGGTAATAAAGTTTGGGAGTTCGACTATAAAGCAGACGGCGAAAATACGGTTACTGTTATTGAGTCAAGTGTCGAAAATGATGTCAGCCTTTATCATTCACTTAAATTTGACATACGTGTTTTAGATTATGGTACTAATACTTCTGGTTTCAAATTAAAACTAGAAGGGGCAGGCCAAACACCTGAAATGTTTGCTGGACAACCTGCGTTAAATACTTGGGAGACAATCGAAATTAGCATGGCTGATTTTACTGCCAGTGGTTTTGATGCCTCTACGGTGAAAAAGATTGTTTTCTTCCCTGCTTGGGGCGATCAACAAGGCGTTATTTTCCAAATTGATAATATGCGTTTTGCCCCAGAACCGTTAGTTGCCGATGTTTTTGCAAACGAACTAGATAGCGTTTGGGATATTGGTATTTCTTCTGGCGGAGATCACGCGGTATTGACCGATGTTACTTTAGATGATGGTAATAAAGTGTGGAATTTAGATTTTAAAGCAGACGGTGGCAATACGGTTATTATCATTGAGTCAAGCACAGCAAATGATTTCAGTGAATTTACCTCGCTACAGTTTGACCTAAGAGTGCTTAATTATGGTGCCAACACCTCAGGCTTTAAATTAAAACTTGAGGGGGCAGGGCAAACGCCAGAAATGTTCGCTGGTCAACCTGACGTTGATACATGGGCAACAATCAAAATTAGCATGGCTGATTTTACCGCGAGTGGTTTTGATGCCTCTACGGTGAAAAAGATTGTTTTCTTCCCTGCTTGGGGCGATCAACAAGGTGTTGTTTTTCAAGTTGACAATATGAAATTCATCAAAGAATTCTAAGTTGTTACGTTCGCCATGCTTAGCTAACAGCTAACAATACTTATAAAATGCAGGCTCTATTAAGATAGCCTGCATTTGTCATTTTTTGTTATACACTGTTATCGCAGCACATCCCAATAATATGCATTTCAAACTTCCGTCTTCTTTTAAGTTATTGTTTCCCCAGCTATATTCAGTTTTATTTCTAGTGGAAATACCCTGGTTATTTAACCGTGGACTAAATAACTGTTGACTTATAATGTAATTTTTATTACTTTCTAGATAGAAATGAAATCGTTTTCATTGTTTGTACTTTTAAACTAGATCTAAATTTTTTCTAGTTAGTTAGCAATAATTGAAAACTTTAAAGTTAAATTGTAGTAATTCCCAGTAATTGTTCGGGTTAAGGTGTTTATGAAAGTTATAATGAAATCGTTATCAAGAATCTCAGTAAGCTTAATTTTAGCGAGCTCGCTCACTGCTTGTTTTTCTGAATCGAATAGCAATAGTCAGCAAGGAATATCTAAAGTAGTTATTGTAAATCACGAAAGTGTTGCAATGAACGACTTTGTCAATGAGCTATTAAGCAAGATGACGCTAGAAGAAAAAATTGGCCAGATGAATTTACTTACCAGTGATCTTGCTGTTACAGGGCCGTCAATTCGAGATGACTATAAAGAAGATATTAAAAATGGTCGTGTCGGGGCTATTTTTAATGCATTTACTCCTGAATACACACGAGAAATGCAACGGATGGCGGTAGAGGAAACTCGTTTAGGCATCCCATTGTTATTTGGCTTTGATGTTATACATGGTCATAAAACAATTTTTCCTATTCCTTTAGGTGAGTCAGCCTCATGGGACATGAAAGCTATTGAATTGGGTTCAAGAATTGCCGCTAAAGAGGCCTCAGCTGATGGTATTCATTGGACATTTGCACCTATGGTGGATATTGCAAGAGACCCTCGGTGGGGACGTATTTCTGAAAGTGCTGGTGAAGATGTTTACTTAAGTAAACAAATTGCAAAAGCTCGCGTTAAGGGATTTCAAGGGGATGATTTAAACGCGTTAGATACCATATTAGCATGCGCTAAACATTATGCCGCTTATGGTCAAGCCCAAGCAGGACGAGATTACCACAGTACTGATATGTCTCAGCGAGAGTTATGGGAAACTTATTTACCTCCCTTTGAAGCAACTATTGATGCAGGCGTTGCAACAATCATGACTTCGTTTAATGATTTAAACGGTGTGCCCGCCACGGGCAATAAATACCTGCTAGATGATGTGTTGCGCCAACATTGGGGCTTTGACGGTTTTGTCGTTACCGATTACACATCAATTAACGAAATGGTGCCACACGGTTTCGCTGTTGATAATAAACATGCAGCGAGCCTTGCACTCAATGCTGGTGTTGATATGGACATGCAAGGGAGTGTTTATCATAACCATTTGAAAGTATTATTAGACGAAGGTAAAATTACTTTAGCGCAAATAGATACAGCGACTCAACGTATTTTAGAAATGAAATACAAATTAGGATTATTCCAAGATCCATATCGTTACTCCAACGAAGAACGCGCTGCCAGTGATATTTTAAATCAAGAACATTTAAATGCCGCTCGTGATGTTGCGCGAAAATCTATGGTGTTATTAAAAAATGAAAACAATGTTTTACCGCTTTCAACAAAAATAAATTCAATCGCGTTAATTGGTCCACTAGCTGACAGTAAAGCAGACATGATCGGTTCATGGGTAGCAGCAGGCGATCGAACCACTCAACCAGTGAGCATTCTTGAAGGCATTAATGCGCGTGCAGGTAATAATGTAAAAGTTCATTACGTTGAAGGCGCAAGTTATTTGTTTGAAGCTGAGGGGATAACCAAAGGCTTTGCCGAGGCTATTGCGGTTGCCAAAACTTCTGATGTCATCGTTTTAGCTATGGGGGAAAAGTGGAATATGACTGGTGAAGCAACCAGTCGTACTTCATTAGATATGCCTGGTAATCAAATTGCCTTGATGAAAGCACTTAAAAAGCTTAATAAGCCTATGGTGTTAGTGTTAATGAGTGGTCGTCCTATGACTATTGAATGGGAGCAAGATAACCTAGATTCAATTGTTATGGCATGGTACCCAGGTACCATGGGCGGACATGCGGTTGCCGACGTATTATTTGGTGATTATAACCCATCAGCTAAATTGCCAGTAACCTTCCCGCGTACTGTTGGTCAGGTACCTATTTACTACAACATGAAAAATACGGGTCGCCCATTTAGTGCAAATAATCCTGAACAAAAGTATGTCTCACGTTACTTAAACACCTCTAACACTCCGCTATATCCTTTTGGGCACGGTTTAAGCTATACAAACTTCGATTACTCAGAAATCAAACTGTCGTCGACTGAATTAACTAACACCAATAGTATTGTGGCTTCCGTCACTGTTACCAACAGCGGTAAATACGATGGTGATGAAGTTGTGCAACTTTATGTCCGTGATTTGGTGGGTTCAGTAACACGACCGGTTAAAGAATTGAAAGGGTTTAAAAAAATCCACATAGGTAAAAGTAAATCTGCTGTTGTTAGTTTTGATATCACAGCAAAAGATCTTGCTTTTTATCGCAAAGATATGAGTTTTGGAACTGAAATTGGCGACCATAAACTTTTTATAGGTACTGACTCTGAAAATTTAAAAGAGGTTAACTTTAAAATTGTAGAGCGTGCCAACTTACTCAGTAATAAGTACAAATTAAACTAAAGAAAACTTAACACTATAATTATTAAAACGATAGGGGGGGAGTGATTATGAAAATAAACCACACAAGAAAACTTAATCTTATTGCCGCGGCAATAATTGCCAGTAGTAGTATGGTAATCAGTCAATGTGCCTTTGCCGATATAACCTCGGCAACAATTAAAGGCGTTATCTTGACACAAGGAGTAACAGCAGGTGCTGGAACTGAAATAAAACTCGTCAATGTTGACACTGGTTTTAGTAAATCAGTTTTAAGTAATGAAAGCGGTCGTTACCGTATTAGTGGCTTAAAACCAGGACGTTATAAATTATACGTTGATGGCGTTGTAAAAGGTGACATTATTACGGTTAATGTTGGTGATTCTAAAGCGATGAACATTGTCAATGATGTTAAAGATCCTAGCAAAGCTGATGAAGAAACAGCTGACATTGAAGTGATTACGGTAACCGGAGCGGTAAGTGTTTTAGATATTACCTCTGAAGTGGGTACTCATGTCTCCTTAGAACAAATTAACCGTATGCCTCAAATTTCTCGTAATTTTTTGGCTTTTGCTGATATGGCACCTGGTGTTAATGTGTCTGGTGATGGTACTGACAATATTTCAATCTCTGGTGGTGCACAAACGTCATCTTCTATTAATGTCTTTATTGATGGTGTTAGCCAAAAAGACTACGTTTTAACCGGAGGTGTTTCCGGACAAGATAGTAGCCGCGGCAACCCATTTCCTCAAGCAGCTATTGGTCAATATAAAATTTTAACCTCTAATTATAAAGCTGAACTCGATGAAGTTGCCAGTGTCGGTATTATTGCCGCCACCAAAAGTGGAGGCAATGAGTTTCATGGTGGTATTACCCTTGATTACACTGATTCTGATATGAGAGCTTCTACCCCTACAGAGCAAGAAAGTGGCACTAAAGCTAAAAGTAGCCAAAAACAAGTGAGTCTTTGGGCTTCAGGTCCTATCATTGAAAATAAACTTCATTTTTTAGCTACATATGAAAGAAAATCTAATGAAGATCAACGAGTAATTGATATAACTGGTAGAGCCGAAGATATGTTGGTAAACCATTATTTGCCAGAAAGTCTAGAGCAAGAAATATACAATGAATTAGGTTCAGTCATTGCGCCATTTGAGCAAGATTTATTTTTTGTTAAATTAGACTGGCTTATTGATGAAGATCAAGATCTATCTGTAAGTGTGAAGTATCGTGATGAAAGTGAAATTACCGGTATTGGTGGCAACAAAAGTTATGGTTATGGTACTAATAAAACCAATGATGATCTTCGGGTTACCTTAAAACATAACTATTACAGTGACAGTTTTGAAAATGAATTTACTTTTGCTTATGAAGATACTCAATGGAGCCCCGCAGCCATTCAAGATGGTATGCTAGGCAATATATATGAAATGGCTAATGGCAATTTAATTGATGGCTCCATATTTTCAATTGGTGGCGGACCTGATTTTCAAAATAAAGGTCAAAAAGGGTGGACAATTAAAAATGATTTAACTTTTGCCGATTTTACTTTAGCAGGAGAGCATACGGTTAAAGTAGGTTTTAAGTATAAACAAATTGAGCTAAATGCTGTTGAACAAAACCCGAAAAACCCACAGGTACATTATGCATTCGATATAACAGGCATAGACACCTCTTACTTAGCGTCTGATCGAATCAATCCTCTGCCTTATAAAATAGCCTATGGCCAACCGTTAACTACCTCTTCAGGTGAAACATTAAGGCCGAATGCTGTTTCAGAAAATAAGCAGTTAAGTATCTATATACAAGATGATTGGCAAGTAACTGATCGCTTGGAATTAAATTTAGGGGTACGTTGGAGTTATGAAGAAACCCCAATTTACCTAGACTACAAAACACCTCAAGATGTGTTAACAGCGATTAAAGGTGGTGTAGATGGTGATGGTAATGTGGTAGAGCCTTGGTCAAGTATTAATTATTTTACTGACGGTCGGGAAGACTATGTCTTGGGACTTAATCCTGAAATTGTTGCGCCAGTTGAGGGTGATTATGGCACCCCTGACGAATATGCTGAAGCCTTAGGTGTTTATGACCAAGATGTTATGGATAGATCGTCTCATATCGCTTCTATTGCTGGAGCGGTATATGACATTAATGATTACATCTCCGATGGTAGTCAACGAAAAGCATCGACTAATAATTTTGCCCCTAGAATTGGTTTTAGTTATGCGCTAAATGATGAACGTACGCATGTGATTTATGGTGGTTTTGGTCGTTCATATGACCGCACTATTTTTGATGGAATTCAGTTAGAAACCACGAAAGGTTCCTTTCCTCGTCGAACTATTAGTCTAGATACAGGGCATAACTTACCTTGTGTTGAACCATGTATTTCTATTACTGATCAAAGTCAATTAGATGATATTTATAAGTCTATATTAGCGGGCAATGGCGTTACTTTACCAAGTGGTGAAGTCGTTACTGGCTCTCGCGAAGTCTTTATGATCAATAACAAGCTTAAAACCCCTTATGTTGACCAATATAGCTTGGGTTTGCGTAGTCAAATGGAAATTTATGGTTTAGCCTTTGAAAGCGAAATAGGTGTTAAAGAAGTAAAATCGCGCGATGGTTTTATGTGGAAACTAGGTAATCGTTCACCTGACGGATCCTTTAATGAAACAGGTACAACATGGGGCGCGCCATGGTCTGGTGATATTCAAGGTAATGAACATAGCCATTTGTTACTTGGAGATAATGGTCTTGAATCGGATCTAACCTCTTGGCATATCAAGTTAGATAAACGTTACACTCCAGAACAACCTTGGGGACTTGCTATAACCTATACCAATACCGACGCAACGGAAAACCGTCAGTATGCTGAAACATTTTCGCTTGATTATCCAACCATTGATGGCTTTGGTGTAAACCCTTCTGCTGGTGTAGATGAGCACGTATTAATTACCTCGTTTAGTTATGATTTCCCTTGGGGAATTTTATTTTCTGGTAAATTAAAGCTTAAATCAGGTGCGCCAGTTTATGCTGTTAGTAATGAATTTGGTCCAGAAAATGCCTTTCATGACGTAATTTATCACCGTGATGAAGATAAATCGGGTTTATGGGCATTTAAGCAATTTGATATGTCGTTATCTAAAAACTTTGATATTGCTAGTGGCTCCGCTTTTATTCGCGTTGATGTGTTGAATTTATTTAATACTAAAAATTGGGCTGTTGGCAATCGAGATCATGGATTTTATAACGCTAACCTTGGTGTCTTTGAACCCAATGAAAAGGTTGGTATTCATGAAAGTGGTTTAATGGGTCCTATGCGCACGGCTAAGATATCTGTCGGCTACAATTTTTAGCTTAAAGAAAGAGGAGTGAGCTGCTCACTCCTCTTAGGTTAAACGATATTAATTTACGCTTAATTATAAGCGTCACTCGTATAAAAAAATGCGAAGAAATATAGGTAAATAATTATGTATTTAAAGAAAAATGCGTTAACGCTCACGTTAGTAGCGTCATTAGCTTTAACTGCTTGTGGCAGTGACACAGAAACTTCTACAGAAAATGGTGATACTAGTGCCTCGTCTGCTTTAGTTATTGGCACATTTGGCAATAATATCCCGCTTGTCGATGGAGCAAAACTGCAAGCAAAAACTGGGCTGTATTTCCAGATATCTTTTGGTGAAAACTTTTCCGGTAGCGTTACTGCAACTTCTGAAGGTAGCTCTTTACCCGCTTGGTTACATCTAGATGAAAGTAATGGCATTTTATTTGGTATCGCATCAAGTAAGGATATAGTCAGAGAAGTTGTCATTGATGATAATGGCGAAGAAAGTTTAGGTAGTTATGTTCCCTTTGAAGTGAAGTTAAGCCAAGGTGGCAACATTGCCATTATTTCAATTGCTGTAACTAGAAGTGGTAATTTGAATGATGATGATATTGATGCAGATAATGCCTTTATCAATGAACTATTAATTAAAGAATCAAGGTTTGTTACTACTGATGAAGTGGGTTATGACGCCGAATCTGGGCTTAGTTATGATGGTAGCTATATTGATGCTAATACCTTATTACCAACGTTGGTTAAAAATATTAGTGCTGCGTCAAAAGAATCGTTACATGTTAATATATTAGCCAAAGCGGTTAGTGGTGATGAGCGAGCTAAATTGTTAATTGGCGGTAATAACCCAGAAGATGCCAAAGCTATTTCGTTAGAAATGCTAACTAAAAAAATAACTACTTATGAAACTTTTAATAGTGAATTTCCTTCATTTGGTGGTTACCTGCCTTGGTTTACTGTTACCGATGGTAAATTAATGCCTGCTGGTGATTGGGCAACGTCTGCACCTGGTTTAGATAATGGTCAGTTAGCTTGGAGTTTATACTTCGCTTATAACACCTTAGAAGACCAAGGTGAAACTGCTTTAGCTGCACGCTATAAAGCGCATTTTGATTTAATGGCAACAAATGCTAAAAAAATGTATTTCATCCCTGCAACGGCTGATAAAGAGGCTTTAGTCGCTTCAATATCAGCATTTCCTGATGTGAGTACTAGCCCTTCTGAGCAAACCTATACTAAAACAGGCGGTCTAATCGATCAGTTTGAAGGTGAGCTGATGGTTTATTTTATGACCTTGTTCGGTGATTTAACGGTTAGTGAAATCGATTCAATATGGCAGGGGCAATCAATTAAAGCAGTGGAATATACTGGCTTTGCAGATCAAGTTTATACGGTTATTGAAGGCTGGCATTTCTCATCCCATGAGCAGTGGAAGTACCTCGTATTACCTTACTTAGATGACAGTTTAGTACGAGAATATTACGCTAATGCTGAAAAAGTGCGAGCAGATTATTCCAATGTGCGTGGTTTTGACGGTTTCTTTGCCTCAGCATTTAATTCTGAATTGAAGTATATCAGCGATGTTGGTATTAAACCGGTGGCAAGTACCGATCAAATAGGCACCAGCATTATTTCAACTTATGGAGTCTTCCCTATGCTAATTGCCGATGATGTTTTTGGTGTTAACGTAGGCCTTGACTGGTTAAAGCATACCTTAGAATTCGACAATATGGTCGGTGATTTTGGTATGAGCGAAAGCTTTTCAAATGATGATACTAAGGCGATTGCGCCAGTATTAACTTGGGATGGTAAAGTCACTACTGACTTAGCATTATTAGGAGGCGTATATAACGAAACCCGTAACTACTTAATTGAAGACGGTTTATATACAGAATTTAGAAACCGTTTGAGCGTAACCTTTAGCAAAGTTTCCTCTGAACTAAATGGTTTACAAGTAGCGATTCAAAAGCCAGGTGCTTTACCTAGTATTGAAGTTCCAGTACCTGAACCAGGCATATGGACTGATGGTTTTGAAGCCAATTTAGGTGATGTTTCGTGGGATATAAATGACAATGGTCATGTGGTATTAACAGAAGTTGATCTAGGCGATGGCGATTTAGCACTAGACTTTACTTTTATGGCTGATGGTCAAGACGCGGTAACGTTTTTTGAAACTGAACCGCTTGATCTTACTAGTTATACCGTATTGTCATTTGATATTTTAGTAGTTGATCGTGGTGCTAGTGCCGGTGAGTTTATGATCAAGATGGAGGATGGTATCTCTGGCTCTACCGGTGATGTTTCTATTGGCATTCCTGATGTCGGCGTGTGGCAAACCATTAATGTTAAACTTTCGACCCTAGAAGCAAAAGGCATTGATTTAGGTTATATCACTGTACCTATGGTTATTTTCCCGAAGTGGGGCGACCAACAAGGTGTTAATTTCCAATTAAATAATATTCGTTTGTCAGGCTCAACGTCATTATCTGTTTTTGATGATGCATTAGATACAGATACCTGGGATATTGGTGTTTTTAATGGCAGCGATCACGCAGTATTAACGGATGTTACTTTAGATGATGGTAATAAAGTGTGGGAGTTTGACTATAAAGCGGACGGCGATAATACGGTTACCATTATTGAGTCAAGTGTCGAAAATGATGTCAGCCTTTATCATTCACTTAAATTTGACTTGCGTGTTTTAGATTATGGTACTAATACTTCTGGTTTCAAATTAAAACTAGAAGGGGCAGGCCAAACACCTGAAATGTTTGCTGGACAACCTGCGTTAAATACTTGGGAGACAATCGAAATTAGCATGGCTGATTTTACTGCCAGTGGTTTTGATGCCTCTACGGTGAAAAAGATTGTTTTCTTCCCTGCTTGGGGTGATCAACAAGGCGTTATTTTCCAAATTGATAATATGCGTTTTGCCCCAGAACCGTTAGTTGCCGATGTTTTTGCTAACGAACTAGATAGCGTTTGGGATATTGGTGTTTTTTCTGGCGGTGATCACGCAGTAGTGACCGATGTTACTTTAGATGATGGTAACAAAGTGTGGGAGTTAGACTTTAAAGCAGACGGTGGCAATACGGTTATTATCATTGAGTCAAGTACAGCAAATGATTTCAGTGAATTTACTGCGCTACAGTTTGACCTGAAAGTGCTTAATTATGGCAGTAACACAAGTGGCTTTAAATTAAAACTAGAGGGAGCAGGGCAAACGCCAGAAATGTTCGCTGGTCAGCCTGACATTGATACATGGGAAACAATCAAAATTAGCATGACTGATTTTACCGCGAGTGGTTTTGATGCCTCTACGGTGAAAAAGATTGTTTTCTTTCCTGCTTGGGGAGATCAACAAGGTGTTGTTTTTCAGGTTGATAATATGAAATTTATTAAAGAATTCTAAGTTATCACGTTACTATCGTGAGCTAAGTTCAACTAATGGCCAACCACAGTGATTGAATACAGGCTCTTCACGAGAGCCTGCATTTTTGTGTATCTCTGTTAACTTATCGGTCGTGTTTATCATTTGCCCAATCAATGCCAACAAATGCTTTGTAGTTAGTGTTATTTAGAGCTCTTCTGCAAGTTTTGAAATTGCCATTTTAAAAACATTTACCCAGCTTTATCAATTAAATTTAACTGGTATTGATGCCGCACTTATTGGACAGGAAGCAGAAAATGACTTTGTAGGTTGTAACTGCGGCATTATGGATCAACTTATCTTGGCAATCTAGCGGCATGGCCATGCCATGATGCTAGATTGCCAAGATTTAAAGTTTGAAGATGCGCCTATCCCAGATGATTTAACCCTGTTTATTGTTAATTCAAACGTAAAACGTGGCTTGGTTGATAGCGAATACAACTTAAGGCGTAAGCAATATGAACAAGTGGCCAAGTATTTTGGTGTTTCCGCTTTTCGTGAGGTTAACATGGCGTAATTAAATTCAGCCAAAGAGTAGATTGAGCCCGTATTATTCAAATGTGCTCGACATGTGAACAGTGAAAATGTTCGAGCGATAGCTACCTTAAATGCACGGGAAAACAATGATATGGCAACAATTAGTATGGCAATGAAATAGTCTCATATTTCGTTACGTGACGACTTTGAAGTCAACACCAAGGAAATGGACGGCTTGGTTGTCATGATTGATAGTGTTTTAGGAACCGATGGTGGCGTTCGTATGACGGGTGGCGGTTTTGGTGGATATATTGTCGCTTTAGTGCCAACAGCTATGGTCGAACAAGTAAAGGCTGTTGTTAACAGCAGATATGAGAAAGAATTTGGTTTAGCGCCAAGTATTTATCTTTGTACTGCAACACAAGTTGCATTTAGATAGTTGGGTCAACAAAACTAGTTAAAATAAAAAACTAACTGAAATGAATAATTATAATTAAAAGTTAAAGGTGAAAATGATGGATTTTACAAACAAATTGGGCACGATAGACAGCACAATTTTTATTGTCTATGTGATAGGACTGTTGTGCCTAGCGTTATGGATTTCTCGCAATGAGAAGGCAGAGGGGGCTAATACAGAAGATTATTTTTTAGCCAGTAAATCATTGCCTTGGTGGGCTATCGGGGCGTCTTTAATCGCCGCCAATATTTCCGCTGAACAAATTATCGGGATGTCAGGCTCGGGTTACGCCATTGGTTTAGCGATTGCTTCCTATGAGTGGATGGCCGCCATAACCTTGGTATTAGTCGGTAAATATATGCTGCCTATTTTCCTGAAAAATGAAATATTTACCATGCCGCAATATCTTGAACAACGCTTTGATAACAAGGTGAAAACTACCATGGCCATTTTTTGGCTAGCGGTCTACACCTTTGTTAACTTAACTGCGGTGTTATGGTTGGGAGGCATGGCTATTGAAACCGTTGCCGGCGTCGATTGGATGTTCGGCATGATATTCTTAGCCGTTTTCTCAGTGGCATACTCTTTATATGGTGGCTTAAAAGCGGTTGCTTTTACCGACATATTACAAGTGGTGTTATTGGTTTTTGGCGGTTTGTTACTGAGTTACCTGGCACTAGATGCTGTTGCAGATGGCCAAGGGGTATTAGTAGGTTTTGGCATACTGACCGACCAAATGCCAGAGCATTTTGATATGATCTTGAGCCCAGAAAATGAACATTATATGAGCCTGCCTGGTATTTCGGTATTACTTGGTGGCATGTGGGTAATGAATTTTAGTTATTGGGGTTTTAACCAGTATATTATTCAGCGCGCTTTGGCCGCTAAAGATCTTAAAGAAGCGCAAAAAGGCATTGCTTTTGCTGCCTATCTTAAATTGCTGATGCCGATTGTTGTGGTTTTACCCGGCATTGCCGCGGTTGTGCTTTATCCAACATTAACCGCACCAGACCAAGCTTATCCTTCAATGATGGCAATGTTGCCTGTTGGCATTAAAGGTTTAGTCTTTGCCGCCTTAGTCGCTGCTATCGTGTCTTCACTGGCATCAATGACTAACAGTATTTCTACCATCTTTACCATGGATATTTATAGCCAATTTAAACCGAATGAAAGCCAACGTCATTATGTGCATATCGGCCGTATTGCCGCGTTAGTTTCTTTGTGTATCGCCTTAATCGTCGCTCAGCCATTATTGGGTGAATTTGACCAAGCGTTCCAATACATCCAAGAATTTACTGGCTTCTTTACCCCAGGCATAGTGGTGATATTTGTTTTGGGCATGTTCTGGAAAAGAGCAACCTCAATGGGCGCGTTATCGGCCGCCTTGGGCTCGGCGATTTTTTCATTAATACTTAAGTTTGCTTGGCCTGAATTACCCTTTATGGACCGTGTTGGTTTAGTATTTTTACTTTGTTTAGGGCTTTGTTATGTGGTCTCTATGGCAGGCAAAGCGCCGACGGAAGATAGCAGTGTTGATTTATCACAAGTGAGTTTTGCTACCACTAAGTCTTTTAATGTTGCTGCAGTTGGTGTAGTACTTATCCTTATCGCTTTATACGCTACTTGGTGGTAACCAAAGCCATATCAAAATTGTAATCAAAAAAGGTCAACGAGTTATATGTTGACCTTTATTTTTAAGGACAAAACATGAAAGTATTAGTTACCGGAGGCGCTGGATATATTGGCTCTCATACGGTTTTATCGTTATTAGAAAATAATTATAACGTTATCGTTTATGATAATTTAGCTAACTCAAGTATTGAGTCTCTTGATGGGTTGAAAAACTAACGGGCAAATCATGCCATATGCTGACAGGTGGTCCACCAAACTGTTGAAACTGGCGAATACCCCATAAACTTGACCACTCATTCACACGTAATGCAGCAATTTCAGCAGGATTATTGTAATCGCCTTTATCAATGCCAAAACCATTGTAGTGGCTGAGTAATTCTGGCCACTGATTTATATTTTCTATGGCTCTTTGGGTCGGATAGACGACACCTGTTACCAAGTGCCGTCCTCCTAAGAACCGTACGTGCAACTTTCACTGCATACGGCT
>JABSOZ010000036.1 GCA_013215295.1 Colwellia sp. | reverse complement strand
AGGGTCATCTGGTGATACAGATGGTTCACTCTTATCGCGGTGAACAGCGTTACATACGACTTCACGTCGCACGGCACTAAGCGCCTTAGAATTTTCACTCTAATTTAGACCGCTTCGTGCGCTAAAAAGACGAAAGCCATTAATGAAATTAGACGCCAACTATCTGACCATGAAGCTGACGTCTTGTTTATTATTTCTAAAGCACTTCGCCCTCATCGCTTGTTATACAACCAAATTGACTGGCTACCCTTGTGGTAAAGATTGAGTCAATAAACGAGATTGATTGGCGTAAATCAGATAACAAAATCACTATACCTTTAAGTCAGCGAAGGCAAAGTATTGGTTTAGGTCGCTTTGATGATATTAATATTGCTGACGCGATAAAATTAGCACGAACAAATTTGAGTTTGTCTATAAATTAAACTTGACAACGTTACTTTATGCTCATAATGTATACGTATACATTTGTGTGTAGATAGTAATTTATTACTGTTTTATGTGGATGATATGATCAATTGCGGATTAAATATTCACGGGATAAAGTATTAAAAATAAAAGGGTTATAGTATGAACAAACAAAATATCGGCTTATTGAAAGTGAAAAGTTTATCAAAAATAGTTTTTTAGATTTTTTCTCTGATGAATGTAAGCGCAATAACAAGCAGTTATGCTGCACCAATTACTAGTGATTATATAGTGATTGATGATTTTGAAGGAACAAGTGTTCCTGGCCGTACTTGGTTTTATACCCGAATGGGTTCATACCGTGGTGCAATGTCTGGAGGTAACGGCTTAGCGACTCTTGGTAATGGTATAGCAGATCTTTCCGCTAATGATAGCGGTTGGGCTGGTGTATGGTTGCATACATACCATATTGCCACACCAAGTTTAATGATGAATACCCATCAAGTATTAGGGCCATATGTTGAACCAGTCTATCAAGCAAAAATTAAAAAAATTAAAGTGGCGATAATAGATGGCGCCGGTGAATTTAAGGTCGAAGTTGTTGATGAAAATGATGTAATTAAATATTCACAAACAGTGGTTTTAGTTGGCGGAAATACAGCCGTAGAAGTAGATGTAACCAGGACTTTTTAAAGGACATGAGCGCAATGAATGGTGGAGTATTTTTATCGATTTAAATAATGATGGTGACTTTAACGACACCGGAGAACTAGTTTTCGATACAGGCTCTGCTACTGAGTTGCCTATAGCGAGTTCTTTTGTAATACCTGCATCGGCTACGACAGGCATTACCCGCATGCGAGTAGTGATGAAAAATGTTAGTCAACCTACTTCTTGTGGCAGTTTTTACAGAGGTGAAGTTGAAGATTACAACGTGAAAATACTATAGTAAAACGTAATGAATATCAGGGATGATATTCATTACGTCATTCAAATAATGAAAATTACATTAGACAATAGGTCATTAACTATGAATAAGTTAACAGAAGTAATGAAGAAAAGGTATATGTACAAATAGCGGTTGACAAATTTTATTTTTATTACAATGTATACGTATACATTGTAGTGATGAAAGCTCAACAGAACCAATAAGTAAATAATATAAAAAAATAGCAAAGGATATAACAATGAAAATTATAAGACCAAGTGCAATAACATTGGCACTCACATCAGCAGGCTTAATATATAGTTCAGCCATATTGGCAGAAGACGTTAAAGAGAAAGAGTCTGTAGAAATTATTGAAGTGACTGGAATACGGTCTAGTATACTCAAGGCACAGTTATTAAAGAAAGACAACAGCTCAATCGTTGAAGCGCTTACCGCAGAAGATATTGGTAAATTACCTGATGTAAGTATTGCCGAATCTCTTGCCAGATTACCTGGTTTAGCTGGCCAACGCATAAATGGTCGAACACAAACGGTAAGTATTCGAGGTTTAGCACCAGATTTTAGTACTACCTTGTTAAATGGTCGCCAATTAGTGAGTACCGGTGATAACCGTAGTGTTGAGTATGATCAATACCCTTCGGAGTTATTAAGCGGCGCGACTGTCTATAAAACACCTGACGCCTCGCTTATCGGCCAAGGTATTGCCGGTACCGTAGACTTACATACTTTAAAACCTCTCGCCCATGGCAAACAAACATTTTTTATTAGTAGTGCTTATGAAAAAAATGAATATGAAGCGTTAAATCCAGATGCTGACAATGATGGTCATCGCCTAACCTTTTCATATATTGATCAATTTGCTGACGATACCATAGGTTTGATGTTGGGTATTTCTAGTAGTGAAATTGTTACTCAAAGCAAACGTGATGGCTACTGGGATGGTCTTTTTCCTGCCGCATGGGGTGGGCTTAGCTCAACAGATGTAGATGGTTCTTTTGAACCAGGTGATCTACAAATGCTTGGTGGCATTAAACCTTTTGCTCAATCAAATAACTTAAAGCGTAATTCAGTTATCGGTACCATAGAGTTTGAACCGTCAGATACTTTTAATACCTCAGTTGATCTTTTTTATACTAACTTTGAAGAAGATGTTTTATGGCGAGGCATTGAGCAACAAATTTTCTGGTCAGGTGGAGCAATAGAGCCCGGATTTACTGTTGAAAACGATATCATTACAAAAGGTACTGTACATATTCCAACCTCTGTAGTGCACACAAAATTGGATGATCGCGACTCAACGCTTTACGCTATAGGTTGGAATACTAAATTTTTAATGGGTGAAAAATGGCAATTTGAAACCGATTTAAGTTACTCAAAAGCTGATCGTTCTGATTGGAATACGCAATTACAATATTATAATACCGACCCCATTAATGAATTAAGTTTTGAATTAGGTGAAAATGGTCATAAGTTTTCAAATAGCAAAGATTTTACCGACAGAGATAAGCTTAAATTAGGTAACCCAATGGGCTGGGGCGCTGAATTTGTTGAAGGTGGACACTTAGGTGATACGATGAATCCACGTATTATCGATGACATGCTACAGCTCAAACTAGAAGCTTCCTATAGCGTAGATAATGATTTTATCAGCCAACTGCATGTAGGCATTAACTATGATAAAAGGGAAAAAGATAAACAGCATAAACAGTGGTCTTTTGCTTTAGCAGAAGGTGCAAGTGATCAAATTCCTGCTGATGCAGTTGTCATGAATGATTCATTTTCTGGTCAAGGAGATTTTTTCGCCCTTAACCCCTCTTCAATGCATAGCGACACTTACGAGTGGATAAAAGCAGAGAATATTGGTTTATCAACACGCACTTGGTCAGTGAAAGAAGAGATTATTACTGCCTATGTTATGGCGGATATTGATACCGAAATTGGAGGTTATTATTTGTCAGGTAACTTTGGCTTACAATATATCGGTGTTGACCAGTCATCTAAAGCAAATTCTGCAGCTGTTATTGATGGTGTATTAACGCTTGTTCCCGTTGAGCCTGGTTCCACTTATTCCGATATATTACCGAGTTTAAATTTAAGTTTAGAAGTAACTGACAGCGATTTCATTCGCTTAGGTATTAGCCGTAGTATTACGCGTCCTCGTATGGATGAGTTGCGAGCGTCTTCTACTTATGGCTTAGATCCAGCAAAAGAAATGGGTGATACTTTAGCGACAACACCTTGGAGTGCTGGTGGCGGAAATCCTAACCTAAAACCATGGAAATCTAATGCTATAGATTTATCCTATGAACATTATTTTGATGACGGTGCTGGTTATTTTGCTTTAGCCGCATTTTATAAAGATCTCGACTCCTACGTTTATAATCAACCCGTAGAAACAGATTTTACTGGCTATGATACGGGTGTTCTTAACCCTGTATTCTTTAAAGGTTTTACCAATGCCCCAGCAAATGGTGAGGGTGGAACGATTAAAGGTTTAGAAGCAAGTTTTTCTTTATCAGGTGAGTTAATAGCAGACGTTTTATCTGGTTTTGGTACTGTTTTTAGTGCCTCTTATACTGAAAGTAGTATATTGCCAAATGGACCTGATGCAGAGCCAAGCCCGCTGCCGGGTCTTTCTAAAAACGTATATAGTGCAACTGTTTATTATGAACACGATGGGTTTTCAGCACGTGTAAGCACTCGATACAGAGGTCGCTTTATTGGTGAACTACCTAATTTTGCAGCAGAACGTACGTTGAGACAAACCGAAGCTGAAACCTTAGTTGATGCTCAAATTAGTTATGCCTTTAATACAGGGTCTTTAGAGGGCTTAACTATTATGCTACAAGGTATCAACTTAACTGATGAACCTTACTCGGCAATCGTTGGCGAAGAACAATTAGCGATTGTAGATCGGTTCAGCTATGGCGCTACTTACGCCTTAGCAGCATCATATAAGTTTTAGCATTTAAGCCATATCTGAGCAAATTCAGATATGGCTTTTTATAAAGGTGAGTATGTCATGAAAAATTCTAACATGTCACAAGTTGATGATATCAATAAAATAGTTATTGTTGGTGGTGGCTCTGCTGGTTGGATGACTGCTGCTGCCCTAGCAAATACTTTGGGTAAGCAATGTAATATTACCTTGATTGAATCAGATGATATTGGTTCTGTTGGTGTTGGCGAAGCAACTATTCCGGCAATAAAACAATTTAATCAGCGCTTAGGCATTAGTGAGAAAGATTTCATTAGCAATACCAACGGTAGTTTTAAATTGGGCATTGAGTTTGTTGATTGGGGCAAGCAAGGTCACAGCTATTTTCATCCCTTCGGCGCTTATGGCCGTAATTTTGATGTGGTTTCATTGCATCAGTATTGGTTACGCGCTAGAGCAACAGGTGATGCAGAAAGTTTGGATGAATATTGCATGGCCTGGTGGGCAGCTAAACATAACAAATTTTCACTGCCTATTGCCGATAAAAGAAATGTACAGTCTACCTTTGATTATGCATATCATTTTGACGCAAAATCCTATGCTAATTATTTGCGTGATTACTCAGAAAAACGACACGTTAAGCGCATTGAAGGCTTAGTTACCAAAGTTCATTTAGATAACGAAAGTGGCGATATTAACGCAGTTACTTTAGATAGTGGTGAGTCGATTGAGGCCGATTTTTTCATAGATTGTAGTGGTTTTAGAGCGCTGCTTATTGAAGGCGAATTAAAAGTAGGATTTGAAGACTGGTCACATTGGCTTAAATGTGATCGGGCGATTGCCGTGCCAAGTGAAAAAACTGAGCCACTTTTACCTTATACACGTTCAACAGCTCAAGCTGCTGGGTGGCAATGGCGTATTCCATTGCAACACAGAACCGGTAACGGCTACGTTTATAGCCATCAACATATCAGTGACAATGACGCTTTAGATACGTTAATGCACAACTTAGATGGTAAGGCACTTAGTGAGCCCCTATTAATTAAATTCGCTACGGGCCGACGTCAAAAGTTCTGGCATAAAAACTGTTTGGCTATTGGTTTATCCGCTGGATTTTTGGAGCCTTTAGAGTCAACTAGCTTACATCTAATTCAAACAGGCATTACCCGATTTTTGGCTTTATTTCCCAAAAAAAATGGCCAGTTCTTACTTCAACAAGAATATAACCGTATAACCCAAAATGAATATGAAAGTGTCAGGGATTTTTTGATATTACATTATTGCCAAACAGAGCGTCGAGATACTGATTTTTGGCGAGAATGTGCAACGATGGCTATCCCTGAAAACTTACAATACAAAATAGATCATTTTCGTCAATCTGGCCGTATTGTCGCCAGTGATATAGAGCTTTTTCAAAACCCTAGTTGGCTAGCTGTTTTTGTGGGTCAGTTAATAAATGTTGAACAATATGATCCCCTAGTTGATGCAAGAAAGCATGTTGATGCGAATAAATACTTATCCGGATTACGACAAACCATGAAAGATACTCAAGGCATTATGCCTGATCATCAGCAGTATATTAATGCTTACTGTCGTATGAAGTAATAAACACAAAATCATTATTTAGAGAACAAAATGAATATAAAATTATCTGGCGCTGCCATTATTTCCAGTTTGACCTTATTAAGTTGTAATGCTATGTCTGCACAAGCCGCAAGTACAGTTAAAGCTCAAACTGTTTCTCCTTTAATTACCTCGCAACATTTCTTGCGAGATGAAAAAATGAATACCTTTATAAGTAAACTGATGTCAAAAATGACATTAGAAGAGAAAGTGGGTCAAATGACTTTATTTTCAAGTGATTGGGACACTACTGGCCCATCAATAAAAGGTAACTACAAAGAAAAGTTAAAACAGGGCAAGGTTGGCGCAATATTTAATGCTTATACCGCTAATTTTACGCGTGAATTACAAAAAATTGCTGTTGAAGAAACCCGTTTAGGTATCCCATTATTATTTGGTTACGATGTTATCCATGGTCATCGCACTATTTTTCCTATTTCATTAGGGGAGTCAGCAAGTTGGGATTTACAAGCAATCGAACTGTCGGCAAAAATCGCGGCAGCTGAAGCCACCGCTGAAGGAATTCACTGGACCTTTGCCCCTATGGTTGATGTTTCACGTGATCCACGCTGGGGCCGGATTTCAGAGGGCTCGGGCGAAGATGTCTATTTAACTAGTCAAATTGCCAAAGCGCGAGTACAAGGCTTTCAAGGGGATGATTTATCCCGCACGGATACGTTATTAGCAACCGCTAAACATTTTGCCGCTTATGGCCAAGCACAAGCGGGTCGCGACTATCATACTACTGACATGTCAGATCGTGAGCTAAGGGATACCTACCTACCTCCTTTTAAAGCCGCTCTTGATGCAGGTGTTGCTAGTTTCATGACGTCTTTTAATGAACTAAATGGTGTGCCAGCATCAGCCAATAGTTATTTACTAAAAGACATCTTACGGACTGAATGGAACTACAAAGGCTTTGTGGTGACTGATTACACCTCGATTAATGAAATGGTGCCACACGGCTTTGCGCGCGATAATAAGCACGCTGGCGAATTAGCAATTAATGCGGGTGTTGACATGGATATGCAAGGCTCGGTGTTTTTTGACCACTTAGTCAGCCAAGTAGAGCAAGGCAGCGTTGACGTGCAAACCGTGAATATGTCAACGCGTCGAGTATTAGAAATGAAATACCGCTTAGGTTTGTTTGATGACCCATATCGCTATTCTGATGAAGAGCGTCAGAAGCGTGAAATATACAAGGCTGAGTATTTAGAAGCGGCACAAGACATTGCGCGTAAATCGATGGTATTGCTTAAAAATGACAAACAAACCTTACCTCTTAGTAAATCAGGAAAAACCTATGCGGTGATAGGACCTTTAGCTGACAGCAAAGCTGATTTAATTGGTAGCTGGTCAGCGGCGGGAGATCGCAAAGAAAAGCCTATCACTATGCTTTCGGGGATCATTGCCAATCTTGCGGGCGCTAGTGAGGTCATCTATGCCAAAGGGGCAAGTTACGAGTTTACTCCGAATATAGCCGGAACAACGCATAATAATGATGATGATAATTTTAAAGACGCCATCGACGCAGCAAAAAAATCAGATGTGATTATTTTAGCTATGGGTGAAAAATGGAACATGACTGGCGAAGCCACTAGCCGCACATCACTAACATTACCTGGGAATCAGCTGGCTTTAATGCGTGAATTGAAAAAGCTTGATAAGCCTATGGTGTTGGTATTGATGAACGGCCGTCCACTAGCCATTGAATGGGCAGATCAAAATATTGATGCCATCGTTGAAGCTTGGTATCCAGGCACTATGGGTGGCCCAGCCATTGCTGACGTGCTATTTGGTGATTATAACCCGTCAGGTAAACTACCCGTTACTTTTCCGCGTAACGTTGGACAAGTGCCAATTTATTACAATATGAAAAATACCGGTCGTCCGTACTTAGTAAATAGCGCCGAACAAAAATATGTCTCTCGCTATTTACATACATCAAATACGCCTTTATATGTTTTTGGTCATGGCTTAAGTTATAGCCAGTTTGATTATAGTGAAATTCGTTTAGATAAGCGCCAGTTCAACGCCGAAGGGAAAATTCAAGCCTCTATTACTATCACCAACAGTGGCGATTACGATGGGGAAGAAGTCGTACAGCTTTATATTCGCGATAAAATTGGCTCAGTAACCAGACCAATAAAAGAGCTTAAAGCATTTAAAAAGATTTGGTTAAATAAAGGTGAATCTAAAATTATTAACTTTACCCTAACAGCCACAGACGTAGCTTTCCATCGAGCAGATATGACTTACGGGGCAGAAGCGGGAGAGTTTGATTTATATATAGGAACTAATTCAGCGCAAGTAATGCACACAGAATTCTCCTTAACTGAAAATGTAGACTTGTAATAAACAACTCCGTCTTTTATTAATCTAATGTCAGATTAACGATTAGTAACAAAAAATGGTCTTTTTACTATGCCTGAATGTTTGTAGCAGCATGATTTACAAAGTAGTTGAAAGCCATATTAGCTTATTTTTTAATATTTAATTCTTAAAAAATCCACCAAAAATATAATAAAGGGGAATTTTATGGCTGTAGATAATGCCGTAGGTACAACTCAGTTCAAATCGCAAAGTAAATCAGAAATAAATCATCAAATGACTTTGGTCATACTGACATCATTGTTTTTTATGTGGGGCTTTATTGCATGTTTAAATGATATTTTAATACCTCACTTAAAAAGCGTTTTTTCATTAAATTATACTCAAGCCATGCTCATTCAATTTTGCTTTTTTGGTGCTTATTTTATTGTTTCAATGCCAGCAGCATCCCTTATAAAAAAGATTGGCTATAAATTGGGTCTAGTTACGGGCTTATCTATAGCTGGTGCTGGTTGTGTGTTATTTTATCCTGCTGCTAGTATGCAGTCTTATCCATTGTTTTTATTTGCTTTGTTTGTTTTGGCCTCTGGTATTACTTGCTTACAGGTATCAGCTAATCCTTATGTTACACACTTAGGTAGTATTAAAACTGCTTCTAGTAGACTGAATTTAACACAAGCTTTTAACTCCTTAGGTACAACCGTAGCGCCATTTTTTGGTGGACTATTTATTCTTTCAGCTGTTACTTTAGGAGCTGAGGAAATTGCACAATTATCGATTGCAGAGCAAGCAGTGGTGAAATTACAAGAAGCCCAAGCTGTGCAAATCCCTTATTTGATACTTGCTGCTATACTATTTGGCCTTGCTGCTATCTTTGTTTTTTTAAAACTTCCTAAAATTACAGCTATTGAACCAGATGTTAAATGTTACGATAAAAATACGGTCTCAGCATGGAAAACACCTCACCTTATGTTTGGTGCTCTTGGTATTTTTGTTTATGTTGGTGCTGAAGTTTCTATTGGTAGTTTCTTAATTTCATTTTTAGGCGAAGAAGATATTGCAGGATTAGCAGAAGCTGATGCGGCAAATTATATTGCTTACTACTGGGGTGGAGCGATGGTTGGTCGTTTTATTGGTGCAGTTACAATGCGCTATGTTACTGCTAATAAAATTCTTACTTTTAATGCCATTGCCGCCGTTACTTTAATTGCCATAGCTATATCATCCTCTGGTCAAGTTGCTATGTGGTCAATTTTAGCTGTTGGTTTATGCAACTCAATTATGTTTCCTACAATATTTACATTAGCAGTAAATGACTTAGGGACATCTACAGGACAAGGATCAGGTATTCTGTGTTTATCTATTGCTGGTGGAGCAGTTATCCCTCTTTTTCAAGGGATACTTGCTGACACTATTGGTATTCAATTAGCTTTTATTTTTCCTGCCATTTGTTACCTATACATCATGTTTTATGGTGTTAAAGGAGCAAGTATTCGCACAACCTAACTTAACTTTTATTAGGGGGCTCCCCTTCAATTATTTTATTTTTTTAAATTTCTGAATGTATTATGAATTACAGGAATAGCGGTATGATTAATTTAGTTGCTGATATCGGAGGCACAAATATCCGATTAGCCACTGCATCTGCAGAAAATGATATCGAGAAAATTAAAACTTATCAGTGTGCACAATTTGATAGCTTGTTAAGTGTTATTTATCATAATATTAGTGAACAAGGTTTATTAGGTTATCGAATTAATGCTTGTTTAGCTATTGCTTGCCCGGTTTATTAGGTGCTTAAGTCAACTTTAATTTTGTTCTGTTCCTGGACTTGTTTTTAACACTCAGATAATCGTTTTATTTTTGGATGCGATAAAATCAAACTACACAAGCACTGTTGTTTGTGTAGTTCTTAGAGTAAAAGGGGACGTGTTTTATTTGTTGGCACAGCATGCTTAACGCCACAGAGTTGTTATTATCAGTAAATGCTTACTTGGGTTCGGTTGCTTGGTGAAAATAAATTAGCTATTGTTAACGTATTACTAAAAAATTGTTGATAATGTGTTCAACTAATTATTACACCAGTAACTCTGGCATATGCTTACTATTATCTGCTAGCCATATAATTGGAAGGCAGAAAAGATGATTTTTAATGAGAAGGTCATTAATGAAATATTCAGCTTTCTGATGAATTTCATTATATGTCCTTCTTTTTATTTAATGATTAAATCGCCAAATTAATAAAAAGGCACAGACATAGTGAGTACCCGTACTATCTCTTCATTATTGAAACAACCTCATCTACCTTATTGGCGCTTATCAAGCCTGTACTTCTTCAACTGCTTAATTTTAGGGTTGGTTCTACCTTTTTGGGGCGTCTATTTGAATGCTCTCGGCTTAAGCGGTAGTCAAATAGGTATAAGTACAGCCTTGTTATTGGCTTCAAACATCATAGCACCATTTTTTTGGCAAAAATTAACGACTAAATTTAATCGTTCCATTGATGTTATTAAGATTGGTTTGGTACTAGCTTTGTTGTGCTCACTGTTGTTGTTTCACCTTGATAGCTTTTTTGAAACATCACTTTTTATTTTTGTGCTTAGCTTTTGTTGGCAAGGAATTAATCCTTTAATTGAATCTTTAACATTGTCACACTTAGGCAGTTCATCGGCTCATTATGGACAAATCAGGCTATGGGGCTCTATTGGTTTTGTTGTGGCAGTATCCGGATTAGGTTATGCATTTGAAGTTATTAGCATTAATGCGCTGCCTTTTATTCTTGTAAGTTTTATCTTTTTTATGCTATTTAGCAGTCATTTAGTACCCGAACAAAGTCAAACTAAACAAGAAACCCAACCTTTGTCACTAATGTCTGCATTAAGAAAAAGCACTAGCACAGGTATGTTTATTGCTGCTTTTTTAGCACAAGTTGGCCAAGGGGCTTACATTGGTTTTTTTAGCTTAACCATGCAGCAACATAGTGCAGGTTTAGATATTATTGGTTATTTATGGTCAGTTGCTGTGATTGCCGAAGTGGTAATGTTTGTCGTGGTGTATAGAATAATTAGTAAGTTTGGTGCAGATAAATTATTAGCTTTAAGCTTCTTGATAACTGCACTCAGGTGGATAGCGGTTGCTTTTTATGCTGAACTTATTCCTCTGATGTTTATAGCCCAATTGCTACATGCTTTTACTTATAGTGCAACACACTCAGCCATTATTGAACTAATACGACAACAATTTGGTAAACATAATCAAGGCAAAGGAATCGTTATATACAGCACACTTTGTTTAGGGGGGGGGACCGCACTAGGTACTATTCTTTGTGGTTTTTTATGGCAGTTTGGCTCAATGGTAATATTTTCCTTATCCGCAATATTAACCGTTGCCGCTAGTATTATTATTTGGCTATGGAGTAACAGCCGAGTGAGTTGAACGTTTAATCGAATATCAAGCTGTTACTTATTATAAGGCGTATACTGACCGGTACTTTCACGGCAAATTAATTTATGTGGTAGCAAGGTGAGCTTGCGCTCTGGTGTCTTCTTTTCTATTAAGTCAATTAAGGTATTCATACTTAGCTCGCCAATTATATTCATTGGTTGCGCCACCGTTGTTAAAGGCGGAGTACAGTACATAGCCAACGATATATCGTCAACACTCACCAAGGATACTTGTTGTGGCACTTGGTATTTTAACTTATACAAGACATGCAAAATACCAATTGACATCATATCACCAAAACTAAAAATGGCAGAAATATTAGGTATGTCAGTGATAATTCGTTCGGCGGCTTCGGCGCCTGTAGCCGTTGAGTATTGTGTATAATAAATTAAATCAGAGTCAAACTTTATACCAGCTTCAGCCAATGCTATTTTGTAGCCGGTCAGTCTATCTTGACAGCTTTGAAGTGGTTCATTACCACTTACTACAGCAATGCGTGTATGCCCTAATTTTAATAGATGCTCAGTAGCCAACTTGCCAATAGCTACATTATCAACACCAACACGATAAATGTGTTCACTATCTACCAGTTCAGAGGCACTTACAATGGGAGGGATCTTCTTTTCAAAATCTAAATCAAAAGGCAAACGTTGAGAATTAATAATAATCCCATCGGCTTGTTGAGACTGTACCATTTTTGCATAAGATCGCTCCCTATCAGGACAATCTTGAGTATCGCCTAGCAATACCGAATAACCGCGAGTATTAGCGGTTTGCTCCATAGCTCTAACAATTGGTGAGAAATATGGGTTAGTGATATCCGGAACTAAAACGACTATATTAAAACTTCGACCTTGTTTTAAACTTGCACCTAAACTGCTCGGAATAAAGTCGACATTTTTTGCCGCCAACATCACTTTATCACGAGTTTTCTGTGAAACTTTTTTAGGCTCTCTGAATGCACGCGACACAGTGGCGTTACTTACACCAGCAATTAAAGCAATGTCGTTAATGTTCAGTTTTTTCACAAGAACCCAACTTTATAATTAAGAAATAAACAAATGCAAATATTATCATTAAAAGCACTAAAAATCATTTATTTACTTTATTATTATCAACGGTTTTATAATAATTATTAACCGTAACTTTTACTTACAGATTATATTGTTGGGTTCTGATATTCAGTCCTGACTTAACTGATGATGAGATCAAAACGATTTGGGAGAAAAAGTTTATTAATGTAAAGTCGTATGAAGATAGTGAATCTAATGAAATTTCAGTGATTGAAGGCTGGGCTTTTTCATCCCATGAACAATGGAAGTATTTAATATTGCCTTATTTGGATTACGATAAAGGGAGAACTTTGTTTTTAAACGGAGAAAAAGTGAGGGCCGATTATTCCAATCGTAATGGCTTTGAAGGCTTCTTTGCTTCAGCACATAACTCTCAACTAGAATATGTTGGAAAACTGGGTGTTCAACCCGTATCATCAGAAGTAGTCGGCACAAGTGTAACCGCTCCTTATGCAACTTTTCCTATGTTAATAGCTGATCAAATAACAGGTAATAATGTTGGTTTACAATGGCTGAGAAACGTTTTGTCCTTCGATGGCATGATTGGACCCAATGGAATGACTGAAGCTTTCGACACCAGTACTTTCAATATTGCGCCTGTACTTACTTGGGATGGTAAAGTTACCACTAACCTTGCATTAATTGGCGGTGTATATAACGAGACAAGAGAATACCTTATAGAAGATGGACTGTATTTAACTTTTATTGATTTCGTAGAATCAGAATATGACAAAATAACTGAACAAGTTTTAGGTCAAGAGCTTACTATTCCACCTCCTAGTGCAGAACCAGAACCAGACAATGACTCAGTAGGTAGTCGCTCAAGTGAATCATCTGGTGGGCCAATATATCCATTTATATTATGTTGGCTTTCAGTACTAATAATTTATCGAAAGACAAATTTTGTTCAGAAATAAAATGTATCTTTGATTTATGAATTTTTATTGACAGTTCATTTTTTATACGTAATATGTATACGTATACATCACGGATTTTAGTATGAATGAGAAAAAAGGGAGAAGTTAATATAAATATAAATAGGTGAGGTTATGATTAAAAGAAATAGATATATATCAAAGATAGTCTTTTTAATTTTTTATCTGACGGGGTTAAATTTTGTTTCAAGTGTTTATGCAGCATCAACTACAAGTAATTATGTAGTAATAGATGATTTTGAAGGAACGAGTGTTCCTGGTCGGACATGGTTTTACACGAGAACAGGATCAGATCTTGGTGCGATGTCCGGAGGTAATGGAGTTGCTACTATTGGCAATGGTTTAGCAGAACTTTCAGCGAATGGTAGTGGTTGGGCAGGAGTATGGCTACATACATACCATATTGCTACACCAAATTTAATGATGAACACCCATCAAGTCCTAGGACCTTATATTAAAGATGCCTACCAGGCAAAAATTGAAAAAGTAAAAGTATTCATTAATGATGGTGCCGGGGAATTTAAGGTAGAAATTGTTGATGGTACAGGTGCTGTGAAATATGCGCAGACATACTCATTAGCTGGCGGCAATCAAATTGTAGAGCTTGATGTATCGAATGGAGGAAATGCCTTTGATATTAAGCAAATTAATCTTATCGCCGGTGTTGCCAGTAGTTGGGTTAAAGTAGATGAAATTGGTTTAGAGCTTGATTCACCAACGCTTACCACTGAAGAAGCTGTGTTTTTATACTCATATGCGCACATGACCCATCAATATGATGCCAATCTAGGTTTAGTTGGAGAACGAGCAAGTTGGGAAGTTGGTGCGTTACCTTTTAGTAATGGTGCTGGTAGAGGTACAGCCGGTGTACCTGCCACAAGTTTGTTCGCTTTAGCCACGGCACTTGGTAAAGAAATGGGCTATGTTAAAGCACTTGAAGCTGACAACATTATTCAAAAGATACATGATAAAATGCAAGTTTGGCCAACGGAAAAGGGGCTTTTACCGCATTTTCTACAAATGAATAATTCAGGCGATATGGTTATTCGACCTAGTTCAGAATACTCAAGTGTAGATACCGCTATTGCTCTGTCTGCACTTATATTAGCAGATAACATAATCGGTTTAGATTCAACACCGATTGAGGTGATGGCAAAAAATATTGATTGGGCACATTTAACCAATAATTATAGTGAGCCAGTATCTCACGGGTATGATGAGGAAGGAAATTTACTGTCATGGGTTAATGGAGAAGGGAAAACTAATTATCCACGGTGGGATGTTTTTGGCTCTGAAAGTTACATTATTAGTGTACTGCATGCAGCGTCAACAGGGGAAAGTACATTATTGAACGAGGTATTTCAGATTGCACCAACATGGGATGGTTCAGGGTTTAATGATGAAATGGCGGCTTTATTTTTTCCTGTGAATGATGGCAATACAGATGCTTGGGGTAATGATTGGGAAGTATTTCGTCATGATATGCGCACAAAACAGCTGAATCATGTCGCCAACAATTATAGTCAATGGTTAACGTATGAAAACCTAGGACTATTTGGTTTTAGTGCGGCAGAAGTACCTGAGAAATGGATGGTAGCAGCTAGTGACGAATATAAAGCATGGGGTGTAGGTGGTCATGCGCATTTTCACGATGGTGTTAATCACCCCGGCGTTAATTATCCGATAGTAGCCCCACATTATGCCGCTATGATTGCAGCTGAAGAACCAGAGGCATTTAATGCTGTATTTAATTATCTAATGCAAACGCAAAAATCTTTTACACCACTTAACAATGTTGAGTCTTTCGGATTAGGCTCGACTGAAAGTGGATTTCATTGGAACTCGCTAAAAGGATCTTGGAATTTGGGGTTACAAATTCTTGGTGTTGCGCGAGCATTACAACAACAGAATAATCAACAGTTGACCTATGATGCATTGCGAAACAATCAATATTTGAAAAGTGGTTTTGATCGCATGACTTTTGATACTACCAATAGCAACGGTATGGCAATTCCTTCAGGTACTTTACTTCAAGTTAGTAAGCGTTATGTTTTCCCTGGATTGGACAATATATTTTTAGTTATGCAGACAGATGGTAATTTAGTGACGTACCAAGATGTGCCTAGAAAAGCATTGTGGTCATCACGCACTCATGGAAACCATGGCGCAACTGCCCGTTTTCAAGGTGATGGGAACCTTGTCATTAAAAATGGCGGAAACGTAATTTGGAAATCAGCGACTCAAAATCAAGGAGCTAAATCCCTTCAGGTTAATGAATGGGGCATGCCGTATATGACAAATAATTCAGGGGGAAGTGTTTGGATAGCTTCTAATGTTTCACTAATTCCTTTAGGTACTAAACTCCAAGTTGGAGAGCGTTATTTTTGGGTAAATAATAGGTTTTTAACAATGCAGACAGATGGCAATTTAGTGATTTATCAAGATGAGCCTAGAGAAGCATTGTGGACATCAAATACTGATGGAAACCCTGGCGCAACTGCCCGTTTTCAAAATGATGGGAACCTTGTCATTAAGAATGGAAACGTACTTTGGAAGACAGGGACTAGCAATAAAGGAGTGAAAACCCTTCATATTGATACGGGCGTACCGGTGATGAAAAATGTACAGGGACAAACTATTTGGAGTGGCCAGCCTTGATAAATATTTGCAACAGTGGTGAACCTCACGGCTAGCGCATTTTAATCCTAGATTCTAGCAGGGTTGAACGATAATCATCGTCTAGCCCTGCTATTTTCTTTTTCTTTGCCATGCTGGCTGACTTAGTTGTCTATCGCTTAAATAATGCCATGGCTATGTTTCTCATCACATTAAACACAAGTGATCCTTGTTTCTTTCATATTCTTGATTTCGGTGTTTTTCAAGACAGTTGTCGCTTAAATTGTTAAGCAGCTTCTTTATGTTGCTCTCGATTTAACTCCACAGCGCCTATTGGCTGCCAGTTTCTTTCTTCTTTTGACCATCGCTCTGGATGCTCATTTCTTTTTAGGGGGGAATTTTAGTTGTGAAAAATTACGTATTAACGGCATATATTTTATTGACAAATGTATTACTGATTAGCAATTTATACGTATACATGTGAGTCGGGTTTGAGTCGTATTGAAATGTTAATGAGAGTTTGACAAACTCTTTTTTCTAAAGACCAAACAGATGAATAATAAGTAAATTATAAATTGATAAATAATGGCAGTTCATGCTGTTTATTGTAACTGTTAAAGGGGTTTAATATGAAGAATAAGACATTGGGTGTGGCAATAGTGGGTGGTTTAAGCCTTCTTACTATTGGACTTGGACTTGGGTTTACGGTTGAGGCTAACAATAGTGCAAGTAAGCAGTTAGTTTCTCAATCAGATAGTATCCTTGTACAAAATAACGAAACGACGGAAATGAATACTTTTATAACTAACTTAATGACTAAAATGACCATTGAAGAAAAGATAGGTCAAATGAACTTGTTAACGAGTGATCTAGATGTGACTGGACAAACAATAAGAGCAGGTTATAAAGATGATATTCTAAAAGGGCGAGTTGGTGCGTTATTTATTGCTTTTACACCTGAATATACCAATAGATTGCAACGAATGGCAGTGGAAGAACCCGATTAGGTATTCCATTGTTATTTGGCTATGACGTGATTCATGGACACAAAACTATTTTTCCAATTTCGTTAGGTGAATCAGCCTCATGGGATTTAGACGCGATAAGAAAAGGCGCTCGAATTGCAGCCAAAGAAGCTGCGGCTGATGGTATTCATTGGACGTTTGCACCCATGGTAGACATTGCTCGCGATCCTCGGTGGGGTCGTATATCAGAAAGTGCTGGCGAAGATGTGTACTTGGCTAAAGAAATTGCTAAAGCGCGCGTTAAAGGTTTTCAAGGGGATGATTTAAAAGCGACAGATACTATTTTAGCTTGTGCTAAACATTACGCTGCTTATGGTCAGGCGCAAGGCGGACGTGATTATCACTCAACAGATATGTCACAACGAGAGTTATTTGAAACCTATTTACCACCATTTAAAGCCACTATTGATGCTGGTGTTACTACATTTATGACATCTTTTAATGACTTAAATGGAGTACCTGCAACAGGTAATAAATATTTGTTAGATGATATATTAAGAAAAGAGTGGGGTTTTGATGGTTTTGTTGTAACAGATTACACGTCAATTAATGAAATGGTGCCACATGGTTTTGCTGAAGATAACAAACATGCGGCCGGCATAGCACTAAATGCCGGTGTTGATATGGATATGCAGGGCAGCGTTTATCATGATCATTTAACTGACTTGCTTAACGAAGGTAACGTTACCGTTGCGCAAATTAATAGGGCCACTCGTCGTATTTTAGAAATGAAATATAAGCTCGGTTTATTTGAAGACCCTATCGATACTCTAAAGAGGAACGTGCACAGTCCGACATATTAAATCAAGAACATTTAGATGCAGCGCGTGATGTAGCTCGTAAACCCATGGTTTTACTTAAAAATAATGATAAAACGCTACCTTTATCGGCTGATGTTAAATCAATAGCGCTTATTGGACCTCTTGCAAATAGTAAAGCTGTCATGGTTGGCTCCTGGGCTGGTGCAGGTCATGCTGATAGAGATACTAGGCCAGTATCTCTCCTTACTGGAATAAAGGAAAGAGCAGGAGAGCAGGTTAAAATTCATTACGCGAAGGGGGCTAGTTACGCTTTTCAAGATGCTGACGATGTCAGTGGTTTTGATGAAGCTATTCGCGCCGCTGAAAAGTCTGAGGTTATTATATTGGCTATGGGTGAAGAGTGGAGCATGACAGGAGAAGCTGCTAGTCGTACTAAACTGGATATGCCAGGTAATCAAATCGCATTAATGAAAGCGTTACGTAAACTTAATAAGCCTATTATTTTAGTATTACTTAGTGGCCGCCCATTGACAATTGATTGGGAGCAAGAAAATTTAGATTCTATTCTTATGGCTTGGTATCCAGGTACAATGGGTGGTCTTGCAATAGCTGATGTACTTTTTGGTGATTATAATCCTTCTGGGAAATTACCGGTAACTTTTCCGCGTACCGTTGGTCAGGTGCCTATTTACTATAATATGAATAATACTGGGAGACCGTATGATCCTAGGCAACCAAATTCAAAGTATGTTTCTCGCTATTTAAATACAGATAATTCGCCTTTGTACCCATTCGGTTTTGGCTTAAGTTATACAACGTTTGATTATTCTGAAATTACCTTATCTAAAACAAGAATTATAGAAAACGATAAATTAACGGCATCAATTAACCTCACTAACAGTGGTAATTATGATGGCGAAGAAGTGGTTCAGTTGTATGTTAGAGATCGCGTAGGTTCGTTACTCGTCCAGTAAAAGAACTGAGGGGTTTCCAAAAGGTAATGTTAAAGCAAGGAGAAACCAAAACCGTTGAATTTGAAATTTCTACCGATGATCTGGCTTTCTATAGACAAGATATGTCTTATGGCGTTGAAGCTGGCTTTTTCGATGTATATATTGGTACGAGTTCCCAGCAAAATAGGCAGGCAGAATTCTCCATTTCTGAAGAAACTCAATCTCCTCATTAATTATAATTTATCAACATAAACCTATGGATGTAGCCATAAACAATATTCACCTTATTAGCATAAAAATAATAGGGTGAAGTGCTACCGTGTTATAGCGTTTATATTAAAGAAGGATAATAGGAATGCTCCTATCTCAACTAGATCTAATCATTGTTTTTGCCTATTGTTTTGGGCTTATTGTTCTCGCACTATGGGTATCAAGAGAGGAAAAAGGTAAAGAGAAAAGCAGCTAAGATTACTTTATGGCAAGTAAATCATTACCTTGGTGGGCGATTGGTGCTTCACTTATTGCGGCAAATATATCTGCGGAACAAATTATTGGCATATCAGGTTCTGGTTATGCATTAGGAATAGGTATTGCTGCTTACGAGTGGATGGCTGCTATTACTTTACTCTTAGTGGGGAAGTTTTTAATTCCAGTATTTTTAGAAAAAAATATTTCTACCATGCCACAATTTTTAGGTCAACGATATGATGACAGAGTAAAACTAATTTTGGCGATATTTTGGCTAGGTGTTTATATATTTGTTAATTTAACCGCGGTACTTTATTTAGGTGCTTTAGCCATTAATACCATTACCGGCTTCGCTATTAGTCATTGCTTATTGTTTTTGGCCATTTTCTCAATTATGTATTCGATATACGGTGGTCTAAAAGCTGTCGCCTTAACTGATATTATTCAAGTTGTCTTGCTGGTATTTGGTGGATTGTTAGTTTCGTACTTAGCCCTTGATAAAATTGCTGATGGCGCTGGTATCTATCAAGGTTTTCAAACGTTATTAACGGCTGTACCTGAGAAATTTGACTTGATTTTAAGCCCTGAAAACCCTCACTATGCGAGTTTGCCGGGCATCTCTGTATTGGTTGGCGGCCTTTGGGTAATGAATTTTCGTATTGGGGGTTTAATCAGTATATTACGCAACGTGCACTGGCGGCTAAAGATCTAAAAGAAGCACAAAAAGGTATTGCTTTTGGCGCGTGTTTAAAGCTGCTAATGCCTCACATTGTTGTGATTCCTGGTGTTGCTGCTGTTGTATTAGCGCCTGATTTAAATCGTCCTGATGAAGCTTTTCCAGAAATGATGAAGTTGGTACCAAGTGGGTTATTAGGAATTGTTTTTGCTGCTTTAATTGCAGCAATAGCATCTTCTCTAAGTTCAATGACGAATAGCATCTCTACTATTTTTGTTTTGGATATTTACAAACCTATTTTAAATACTAACGCGACTGAGAAAAATCTTGTAATAACGGGACGTATTGTCTCTATTATATCTATGTTTGTTGCTGTAGTACTAGCTGTACCTCTACTTGGTAAATTTGAACAAGCATTTCAATATATTCAAGAGTTTACGGGGTTCTTTACACTAGGTATTGTTGTGATTTTTATGCTTGGGATCTTTTGGAGTAAAACAACCAGCAATGCTGCATTGGTAGCCGCATTATCTTCAGCATTATTATCACTAGCCTTGAAGGTTTATTGGCCAAGTTTACCATTTATGGACAGAGTTGGTGTTGTGTTTGTTTGTTGTATTATCATTGCGATAATCGTTTCTTTAGTAGATAAGAAAAATTTAGGTTCGTACATTTCATCACCTACCAATTATACTTTCTCAACAACGAAGAGCTATAACGTTATATCATTAGGTGTAATAGTCGTTTTAACAAGCTTATATACTACTTGGTGGTAACAATACGAGTGAGTTTGTATTTTTGCTCGCAAACTTTTATGATAGCTCTTATGTTTGTTTAGTACTTTACACTATCATTTGAACTAACTTGCAGGGGTGATGACGAAATCACCCCTTTAATTATAAGGTAATGAAAAAAATAATTAATATACCTTTACTAAAAGATAAATCCATACCTTACTGGCAGCTTTCTAGTGTTTACTTTTCAAATTGCTTGGTTTTAGGATTAGTATTGCCTTTTTGGGGTTTGTATTTACAGTCTATCGGACAAAGTGAATCACAAATTGGCATAAGCAGCGCTTTGATCTTAGCGTCAAATTTTCTAGCACCATTCTTTTGGACTAAGTTCTCCTCTAGTAGTAATTCAACGAAAATAATTCGTTTAGGCGTCAGTTGTGCTTTTATTATTTCTTTGGCGTTATTTTTATTTTCGGGTTTTCTAGGCACTTCCTTACTTATATTTTTGATTTGTTTTTGCTGGCAAGGCATAAACCCATTGGTAGAGTCGTTAACATTATCTCATTTAGCTTCCAAATCATTGTATTATGGTCAAATTCGGTTGTGGGGTTCTATAGGGTTTGTAGTATCTGTATCTGTTTTGGGTCTATTTTTTGACTATTTCTCTATTAGTAATTTTCCTTTTATATTTTCTTTTTTGTTATTTGTTATGGTTGTTTTCGTAGCCATTACACCACAAAAACAAGTGTTAGAACAAAAGAGCAAAAAACTAGATATTGTTTCAAAAGTTAAATCTTCTAAAACATTATTGCTGTTTATTGGTGTTTTTCTTTTGCAGTTAAGTGATGGTGCTTATGTGGGGTTTTATAGTCTTTATCTTAGTTCGAAAGGCTACTCTATTTCAGTTATTGGTAACCTATGGGCCGTAGCTGTCATTGCAGAAGTCATAATGTTTATGGTGACTTTCAAATTAATTCGACAGTTTGGAGCAGATAAATTATTGTTTGTTGCTTTTATTCTTACCTCTATTCGTTGGTCTTTAATTGCATATTTCCCCGGGAATTTAATTATTTTGATTTTCGCACAGGTTTTACATGCATTTACTTTCAGTGCAGCCCACTCTTCTATTCTAGAATTGATAAAAATACATTTTGGGGAAGAAGATCAAAATAAAGGTATTTTGGTTTACAGTAGTTTTTGCTTAGCTGGCGCTACAGCTATTGGATCTATTTTTAGTGGAGTAATTTGGGAAGCCAATATGAATATATTTGCAATATCATCTGTTATTGCTTTGTTAGCAGCATGTGTTATTTACTATTGGTCACGAAAAATAGCTAACTTAAATCAATAAAAAATTACACTGCTGCAGTACTTTCTCTTATTATCAGCTCATGTTCGAGCATCCTATCCTTCTCTTTAGGTTCTTTGTTTTCAATGATATCTAACAATATATTTGCACAACTTTCACCAATGAGAATTTTAGGTTGAGCGATTGTAGTTAATGGTGGATTACAATATTTGGCTATAGCAATATCATCAACGCTAACTAAAGATATGTTTTCCGGTACTTTATAATTTAATTTATTGAGCGCATGAAGAATACCAATGGATATCAAATCGCCAAAACTGAATATAGCGGTCGCACCAGTAAAGCCCGCGACTAATTTTTTGGCAGCTTCTGCCCCTGTTTCAGCAGAATAATGTGTATAGTAAACTAATTCAGGATCATATTTTATTCCTGCCTTGTTTAGTGCATTTTTGTACCCTTCTAACCTAAGATTACAGCTTTCTAGCCCTTTAGTACCACTAATAACAGCAATTTTCTTATGCCCTAATGATAATAAATGAGAAGTAGCCATTTCACCAATTGCCATATTGTCAACACGGACCTTGTAGATATCTTTGTGATTAACTAATTCCGATGTGCTAACTACAGGAAAAGGAGGTTTTAAGGAATCAATATTAAATGGAATTCTCTGTGAGTTAATTATGATGCCATCAGCTTGTTTAGCAAATAGCATATTGGCATATTTATCTTCTCGCTCTGGATCATCTCTAGTATCGCCTAACAGCACAGAGTAGCCTCTTTGCTTTGCTACCTTTTCTATTGTTTGAACAATAGGCGAAAAATAAGGGTTAGTTATGTCAGGCACTAAAACTAAGATTTTGTTAGATTTACCTTGTTTCAAATTACCAGCTAAGCTGTTTGGTGTGAATCCTAAAGATGCTGCCGCAGCTAATACTTTATCTCTAGTTTTAGCCGATACTTTTTCAGGCTGTCTAAATGCTCTTGATACAGTTGCATTGCTAACTCCTGTCAGTGCTGCTATATCGTTTACATTTGTTGCCATAATTTAACTCCTTGTGATAATTAACTTAAATCCTGAAGTTCAAATGATATCACATTCCATTATTATTTTTAATTTCAAATCTGTAATCCTTTAATTATGAACCCGCTAAGGGGGCGATTGTGCCCTAGCTTAGTCACATTCATATTGTTATAGCTAGAGGTTACTTAAACTCGCCCTGACATCGGCAATGGTAATAAATAGTTTACTTTCATCGTCTTCAAAAGCGGTAAAACCATATTTTTCATAAAAATGCTTTGAGCCATCTTTTGCCTCGACAATAATTACTGGAAACGCGACACTATCACTGGCGCCAAGTAATTTAGCAAGTGCGTCAATTAATAACCATTCACCAAAACCTTGGCCTTTGTACCTTTTATCAACACCAAGGCGCGCAATTAAACCTCCTGAAGTGGATGACTGATGCTTTTTTTGCAGCCTCGAAGGTAAGCTCTCTAATTCGATAGGTATCATGGTGAGTGTGTAGAAGCCAATTATCTGTGAATTGTTGGTGGTATCTTCGAGAACAAATGTTCTAGTATTATCTTTTTTTGCCTGCTGGCTTGCCATCGCTTTAAAATAGTGATTTAAGGCTGTAATTTCACAGTTGAAATTTTTTCTATCATGCTTAGTTTTATCTAGCAGAACAGTTTTCATTATTGTGTTTTACTTTGATAGCGAGAGGCAGCCGTTTTTAATTTAGCGTTAGCTGTTGCTGGCTTGTCTAAAGCTTCCATTAGCATAATAGCATCATGTTGGCTGAGTTTAAGTTCTTGCTCTCGCTCAATCACTTGTTTGGCTTTTTCTACTGCCGCACTTAAAACAAACGAGTTTATACTGGACATTCCAGCTAATGCAGTAGCCTTAGTTAGTAAGTATTGGGTATCAATGTCAACCCTAGCCGTGATTCTGGGTAATGTAGCAGCCATAATTTTCTTCCTTTGCTTATATGTGTCAAAATGTCACATGTGTATTATGGCTATTTAATCTTGAATAGGCAAGTTTTGTGTCATTATGGCACATCATAGTCTGATAAAAATAATAAAAACTATCGTCAGAATTACCTGACTAACTCGCAATGGGGGCGGAAGCGCCTTAGACTTAATACTCTAAATTTGTTTAATAATTGAATGATTTCAATGTCCGCTTTGGGGATTTGATATCTAACGCTATGTAAAAGTTTTAGGTATAAATTCAGTTGTGAATAGATGTAATTTTTTAAGGGAAAATGAAGATTTAGGATCTCTGAACTGCCGTTAATACTGAAAAGCTAACTTCCGCTTTTGGCTAGCTGAAGAAGTATCTAATGATCACTAGCTAATGTTAACAAAGATACGTAGAGCGGAAGTTAACACCAATAGCTGTTTGAACTGTTTGCAGTGTTTAGAAGACGTAGATCTACCTTCATTCTGACAGACAACTAAGCCACCACAGTTGTCACTCACATAATTGCTTTAGCATATTTTACCGCTTATGCCGTTAGGTCAAATCAAGATCAACTAGTAGTAGATATAAAGACCATTTACCGTTGAGCTATTTCTTCTTCATGTTTGTTCGAGCCATTGTCTGGCGTCGAGCAATGAATGAAAACAGTGTGATTGCCGAGAGGACGAACGGGTTAACGATAAATACTTTTCAACCTCTTTTTCCACCGAACCTGCTTTTAATATTATCGCAAATTTAAATTCAGTGGTTCTTGATTTAGCCCCCAAAAAGACTTTTGCGATCAACCCAAGCTTGTCGATATCCATACTAATAAATTCAACGTTAGAGGCGTCAAACAAGGTGTATTGACTATCTTGATATCTAGGATCTTCAGTCTCAGTTAAAAATAAGCTAGCCAATTCATCAAAGTAAACTTCGTTGTGCGCTTCGATAAAAAGTCCTTTAGCTTCCCATTGAATAGAAATGCTCATAAAACTTACCACAATTGTTAGCAAGGGATCTGTTCATTATAGTTTAATATCGGCTAAAAATAATACCTGCTAGCAAGAGGCGCTAATTTCTAACCATGAGAATAATTAAAGAAGTAGACATTCGAACAATATCTTTTACATAATTTTTTGTGCATTAAAAATTTAATGGTCTATCGCGCTCTGTACATTGAGCACCTTAGATTAATTACGTATCGTAAATAGAAAATATTATTCATTTCAATATGATTTTTTGAACAATTCACGTTTTTTCACTTAACAAAAATGACGGACAGTCACTCACGTTAGGTCCCTAGTGGCGGACCTTAATAACAACAGATCACTAATAAACTGACTGATCCTGCTAATGACAGCATAGAGCTTAAAGCTGTCTGACAAGCGAGCATAAAATCTCGGTAATATTACCCAAAACATTATCATGGGTTCACAAAAACTTAATGACTATATATGGCTAGTTGAAGAAGTCTCTAATGATCACTAGCTTAATGTTAACAAAGATACGATATAGTCCTTTCAGTCTGAATAAACCTATAATTAGGGTGT
>JABSOZ010000035.1 GCA_013215295.1 Colwellia sp. | reverse complement strand
CGCCTCAATCTCTTCAGGGTCTGTTTTTTCAGTTTGTCCTTCATCAACAGCTTCTGGCGTTGGTTTTGCTGGAGCGGCTGCCATTGAATCCATCAGTGCATCAATATCGTCTGGTTCTGTAAGTTCAGCTGGACCTTCATCAACAACTTCTGGCGCTGGCGTTGGTTTTGCTGGAGCGGCTGCCATTGAATCCATCAGTGCATCAATATCGTCTGGGTCAGTAAGTTCGGCCACTTCTTCGTGAACCGATTCAACTTCCTCATTTTCAGTATCGTCTTCATCTTCAATACCATTTAACAAATCATTCAGTAAGTCTTGATCTAACTCACCTCCTTCTAATGCTTCCCCTATCGCCTCTTCTTTACTTTCAATCTCTTGTTCAACAGGCTCGTCTTCTTCACCTAAGCCTGAAAGTAAAGCATCTAAATCACTTTGAGCTAATTCTCCGCCTTCCAGTTCTTCACCATCAAGTGATATATCTTCCAAATCATCTAAATCGTCAAGACCATCTAAGTCATCTAAGTCATCATCTAAATGAATCACATCATCATCAAGCAATTCATCATCTAGTGAACCTAAACCATCATCTTCGTCATTTTCAGAGAATAAAGAATCATCTAGATTAAGTTCGTCTTCACCTAAATCCATTGATAATTCGTCATCAAGAGATAATTCATCATCAAGTGATAACTCGTCATCAAGTGATAATTCACCATCTAAATCATCAAGAGTGTCTTTTTCTGGTTTTGCTTTTTCCTCCGCAACAGCTTTAGATTTTTTAGGCTTAGTTACTTTTTCAACCTTGTCGCCTTCTTTTCGGCGCATAAGCCAAACAAAAAGGCCAACGATAAATAAGGCGGGTATCGTTGATATTAAGATTTGAAACCAAAGCTGAGAGCTTATGCCTTCATTTTCAAGTTCAGCTTTTTGTTTTGCTAATTCGTCAGCTTGCCTTTTTTCTTCTAGCATGTTCAAAACTTCTTGCTGAAGTGACATTATCAGTGCTAATTGAGCATTTTGATTTTCATCTTCTTTAGCCGAAGCTTCTTTGAAAACATTAAGCTGCTGATTTACGGTTGATATTTTTTCATCAACAATAGCATTTTCTCTAAGAATTGCTTGCAAGCCATCAATGGAATCTAGAACATCATTTTGAATAGTTTCCAGGCGGACGGTTTGCTTAATATCAATTTGTTTAAGTTGTGCATTAATTTCTTTTTTAGTCGCCTCTAAATCTTTCTTTTTAATCGACAATTCAGCGGGAGGAATAATTTTTTTCTTAACATTTTTAGCGACTTGCTTTTGCCATACTTTGTCGTCAGTACTTGATTTGTTTTTTGCCGCCATAGGATTTATAGCGCGCATTTCACTAATAGACGGTAATTTTAAATACTGACCATTGATAAGATGGTTTAAATTATTTTGTTTAAATGCTTGAGGATTTTTTTGATACAGCGCCTGCATCACTTGATAAACAGACAAGGTGGTTTCTGGACGAACTTTTAGGGCTATATTCCACAACGTGTCTCTTGAAGTAAGAGGACCATATTGATCATAAGGAAACATATCCGTTGCTTTTGGCCCGCGAATACGAATACCACCCTCTTCGTAAGCGAATAATGAAACACTGAATGTGGTAATGCTGATAAATATTACCTGCCACAGGCACAGGCGTAATAGTCGATGCATCAAGTTTTCCTAATTATTTTTATTTGTTGCCAATAGTTTGGCACTTCTAACCTTAGAGAATTAAAGCAAAAATTATTCCAACCTTGCTTTACTACTCTATATCATAGCAAGTTAATACCGAGAGTTTTACTAAAAATAAAACAAAAAAACTCGTCGTTAACTATAACGACGAGTTTTCATTTTTCTTTAATAAATCTTAACGTTAACGGTTATTTAAGCCATACCGTCAACAATCAGAATTTTATGTAAGGTAATCTTTAACTAACAATTCAGCAATTTGGACACTGTTTGTTGCTGCGCCTTTACGAACGTTGTCTGCAACAATCCACATGTTAATGCCACTATCATGGCTAATATCTTCACGAATACGACCAACAAAAGTGGCATCTTTACCGCTTGCATCGCTTATTTGTGTTGGAAAATCTGCGTCATCGCGACAAACAACAATACCTGGTGCTTGCTCGAGCAAATCTTTAACTTCTTCAGCAGAAATTGGCGAGCCCGTTTCAATATGCAAAGATTCACCATGACCGAAAAATACCGGTACACGAACCGCCGTTGGGTTCACCAGTACATTTTCATCACCCAAAATTTTCTTAGTTTCCCACACCATTTTCATTTCTTCTTTGGTGTAGCCATTATCCATAAACACATCAATTTGTGGGATAACATTAAAGGCGATTTGGCGAGGAAAGTTTTTTGATTCAACGGGCTTGCCACCTAATAAGTCTGCGGTTTGCTTGGCTAATTCGTCCATTGCAGCTTTACCACCACCAGAAACTGACTGATAAGTCGAAACGTTAACACGCTTAATACCAACAGCATCATAAATAGGTTTGAGCGCCACCATCATTTGAATGGTTGAACAATTAGGGTTCGCTATGATATTACGGTTACGATAATCTGCTAAAGCGCTAGGATTAACTTCAGGTACGATTAGAGGAATGTCGTCATCGTAACGAAATTCAGACGTATTATCGATTACAATACAACCTTCATCAGCTGCCAATGGTGCAAATTTAGCTGAGATAGAACCACCCGCAGAGAAAAAGCCAATTTGTGCTTGGCTAAAATCAAAATGGTCAGCATCAAGTACTTCAATACTTTCACCATTAAAGTCAATAAACTCACCAGCAGAGCGTGAGCTTGCTAGGGGGTATAATTTATTGATCGGGAAATCACGCTCTTCTAATATCTCTATGATAGTTTTACCTACCAAACCTGTAGCGCCTAATACGCAAACGTCAAATTTCTGTGCCATGTCTCTCTCTCTTTGCTTTGAAAAACAGTAAGTTAAATACGTTACTATTTAAGAAAACCAAGATGATGTGGCACATCGCTCTTGGCTTGATTAGTCATTATTACTTTAACCGAAGAAAATTCCCTGCGAGCGGGATAAGTTTTTCTTATATGGTCAAAGCCATGACTTAAAATTGTTTGTCTGAAAATTCCATCATCGCGGCGTACATCGTAAACCATTTTCACTAGCTGGTTTAGTAGTATTTGCTCGAACGGTTGATTAATTTTAACGTCAGTAATTGATGCCTGCGGTAAAAAATCGCTTAACTGCTTGTTTACGGGTATTTTCAGCTGTTGACATAATGCCTGATAGAGCATTTCTGTACCACGAGCTTTTCCTTCTAAGCTATAACCAGCAATGTGCGCAGAAGAGATCTCGGTGTGTTCAATAAGCTCATGCAGTATATTAGGTTCATTTTCCCAAACATCTAAAACAAGCTTTAAACCGTGTCCTTGCTTTTTCATTGCAAGCAGAGCTTGATTATCTATCACTTCACCACGACAAGCATTAATAAGAATTTGCTTTTCGTTAAGCTGTTTTAACCGATGCTCATTTAATAAATGAAACGTTGGATGATCACCATTTTCAATAATCGGCACGTGCAATGAAATAACATCGCACGCTAAAACATCGTCAAGTGAGGCATACAAACGTTTATCTGTTGTATGACACTTTTGCTTTGCTTCAAGTAACGGATCGCAAATAATATGTTTTATTCCGAGTGCAGATAATTTTTCGCTTAAACGTGTCCCGGTATTCCCACCACCAACAATACCCACGGTTAAAGAGAACAAATCAATAAGATAACGTTCAGCTAAAACGACCAAGGTACTCATCACATATTCGGCAACTGAAATCGCGTTGCAACCTGGCGCCGAGGTAAAAGTAATATCTCGCTCATTTAAATAAGCTTGGTCGATATGGTCAACACCTATGGTTGCAGTACCAACAAACTGACAATGTTGATTATTGACTAACAAGTCTTGGTTTACTTTGGTTATTGACCGCACTAACAATACATCAGCATTCTTTGCTTGAACCGCTGTTAATTCACGACCAACAAAAGAGTGTAACTGGCCTAAATCACCAAAAAATTCTTTGGCAAAAGGCATGTTTTCATCATAAAAAATATTCATTTTTTTGTCGGAAGGCTTTATTCAGGTAAATAGAGTGAGATTATTTTCTTTTCTGCATAAAAAAGCCACTAATAAAAGTGGCTTTTACCATATTTTTTTAATTAGTTAACCTGAGATTGCCTCAAATTAATTAACACTAAATATTTATTTGTATTTTTGCATCACTAAAGTAGCGTTAGTGCCACCGAAACCAAAGCTGTTAGACATGATCAAGTTAAGTTCCATATCACGCTTTTCAGTAACGATATCTAAGCCTTCAGCTTTTTCATCTAAGTTATCAATATTGATAGACGGAGCAACAAAACTGTTTTCCATCATTAATAATGAGTAAATAGCTTCATGAACACCCGCCGCACCTAAGGCATGGCCAGTCATTGCTTTTGTTGCGCTAATCGCTGGTGAGTCTTCACCAAATAATTCTTGAATTGCGCCAAGCTCTTTAACATCACCAACCGGTGTAGACGTACCATGAGTATTTAAGTAATCAACTTTACCTTCAACTCCTTGCATGGCTTGTTGCATACAACGTACTGCGCCTTCGCCACTTGGAGCAACCATATCGAAACCGTCAGACGTTGCGCCGTAGCCAACAATTTCAGCATAAATATGTGCGCCACGCGCTAATGCATGCTCAAGCTCTTCAACAACAACCATACCGCCGCCGCCAGAAATAACAAAACCGTCACGACCGCTATCATAGGTACGCGAAGCTAATTCTGGTGTGTCGTTACGACCGGCTGATAAAGCGCCCATACCGTCAAACATCATCGCTAAAGACCAATGAACTTCTTCACCACCGCCAGCAAAAACAATATCTTGCTTACCAAGTTGAATAAGTTCCATTGCATTACCAATACAATGTGCGCTTGTTGCACACGCTGAACTGATTGAATAGTTAACGCCTTTAATTTTAAATGGTGTCGCTAAACAAGCTGAAACTGTGCTGCCCATGGTTTTAGGTACCGCATAAGGACCAACACGACGAATACCACGATTACGTAATGTATCCGTAGTAATCACAATATTTTCTGATGACGCGCCACCAGAACCAGCAACAATACCTGTTCGGAAATTTGACACTTGTTCGTCAGTTAGTTTGGCATCATTAATTGCTTGTTCCATAGCAATGTAAGCATAACCTGCTGCATCACCCATAAAACGAAAGGCTTTACGATCAATATGATCTTTAGGCTCAATCGCTGGTTTGCCCCAAACATGACTTTTTAAGCCAGCTTCAGCAAAGCTTTCCGATTTGCTGATACCTGAACGGCCTGCTTTAAGAGATGATAAAACTTCTTCCGCATTGTTACCGATACTCGATACAATGCCTAATCCGGTGATCACTACACGTTTCATTTGAATAACCATTTAAAAATTGAAAAATCAGGCATATCATACAGAATTTTGCCCACAAACTGGTCTGTTGAGTGTACACGTGTACACTGGCTTTTACAATTTTATGACAGACACATTTAATTCACGTTAAAATACTATCTTTAGCGCTTGAAAACCAATGGATTTAATAAAAACTTGTGATTGAACTACAAAAACATTTAAATACCTCGCTTGAAAATAAAGGTTATCAAATTAGACCTTCAATTATTCAACCAAGGAGTGTTGCAATTATTGGCGGTGGAATTGCCTCTGCTTGTGTTGCTTTAGCGTTAACTAAAAAAAATATAAAAGTCACACTTTATTGCAAAGATAAAGAAGTGGCTCAAGGCGCTTCGAGCAATCACGTAGGCGCGCTATTCCCTTTAATTCATCAACAGGTAGATGATATCAGTTTGTTTTACCAACAGGCCTTTTGGCATGCACTAAAGAGCTATAAAGACCTTTCTAGGAAAGGTTTTCTTTTTAGTCATGATTGGTGTGGTTTACTTGAAATATCTTATAAAATTGCCTTAGAAAAAAGACAGGATATTTTCCAGCAGACAACCCCTTGGCCAAAAGAATTAATCACCAGTGTAAATGCAGAGAAAGCTTCAGAATTGGCAGGCATTACACTTCAACACGGTGGACTATTTATGCCAAGTGCTGGCTGGATAGCCCCTGCTGAATTAGTACAGCAGCTATTTTTGGCTGCTGATAAAACTCAACTTTTAACGATAAAAAATCAAGTAAACGTCACCGAATTAAATCAACAGACCGATCATAGTTGGCAATTGGAAACGAGCATAGGTTCGATTAATGAAGCACTCGTTATTTTCTGCGGCGGCGCAGAGTCCATCAAACTTAATATCATTGATGAGTTACCACTTTCTTCTGTCCGTGGCCAAATAACAACCATGGCAACAAATGATCATATTAAAAATCTTTCAACCGTCATTTGTCACAAAGGCTATCTGACGCCGGCACATCAGCAACAACATTGCATAGGTGCTACTTTCGAAAAGAACAGTTTCAATATGACCGCGACAACTGAAGGTGATCAATATAATTTAACCATGCTAGAAAAATGCTTACCTAAGTTAATATCATGGAGCGAACAAGACATCACAGCCAGTAAAGCACGCTTGCGCTGTATGACCCCCGATCATTTACCGATAGTTGGTGCTATGCCAAATATAGCGCAACATAAAAAAGTTTATGCACATTTAGCAAAAGATAAAAACTGGCGCTATCAAGAGCCTGCCCCAGTGATTAAAAACTTATATATCTTAACCGGTTTAGGCGCAAGAGGCTTATGCACTGCTCCTCTATTGGCTGATATTCTTGCGGCTGATCTAACGGGTGGAGTTTACCCCGTTGGCACACAAGAATTATTTAATTTATCGCCCAACAGGTTTGTTATTCGAGACATTATTCGACGTAAATTTCTCTAAATTCCCAACCTTTATTTAAGCTCATCAAGGCTAAATAAAAGTCTGTTTAAGCGCTAACCAATAATCTTGTACTATTTTTCTATCTTGTGGGCTTAACTCGGTACGGGCGGCTTGCAATTTTTCATCAATGCTGGCTGCAAGTGCTTTTGAAGGGACTTGAGATTCATCACCAAATTCAATGACCGATATACTGATAAATCCACGTAAATAGCTGCTGGCAAACAACTGATCATCGGTATTGTCTTGGTCAAATAAATTATCTAAATATAGATAAAGGGCCGCGATACTTTCAAACGATTTTATTTCTGCTAATAACATATTTCTACTTACTTTTAAGTGTATAAATTTTATGGTTCACTTTTAGACAATACGACTAAAAACTGATTATTGTGGACTCGCCACAGGGTATAATACTTGATCGTTGTATCCGGTGATAACAGGTAAATAACCTGAAAGTGCTATATCTAATTCACTGTCACCGGTATCTGCGATCAAAGGTCTTGATGATAACGCTGTTAATTTTGCTTTAGTGGCTATAATGAAAATATTATCTATGCCAATAGCGCGAATAACCCTTGGGCTTAATTGCTGATTACCTCGGCCAAATATATGACCTTGTCCACCAATTAAGGTGATCACCAATTTAACTGATTTTTTATCTTTATTTGCCAACTCAATAGCTTGCCACAATTGAGACTCAGTAATGTCACTGGCGAGTAGGCTTTGCTCTTGAACAAGATCAACACCAAGCAAGGTATTATCGAGTGCCAACTCCTCCATTAAAAATGCCGTAGTTGAACCAGATCCAATCACGAATAGCTCATCATCCATCTTATTAATAACATGTGCAGCAATGTCTTGAAGCACCAGTTCATCAAGCTCTTTACCGCCTGATTTAACGGCTTGAACATAACGTAACTCAGCGGGGATTTGCATTTCACCATAACGTTTAGCTTTAACAATGCCTTCTCGAAAAAGTGACTCGTCAATATCCATTACATCGGCTTCGGTGAGCGTAACTAATTGGTTAGTGATCATCATTTCGACCACACGCCCTGCTGCCTTTGGCGTAACAGCATAAACACCAGAATGAATTTTGCACCCTGCAGGAATACCTAACACGGGGAAGGTATCCCCGACTATTTTACATACGTTTCTTGCGGTACCGTCGCCGCCAGCAAATAGTAGCATATCGACATTTAAGGCGAGTAATGCTTCAACCATATTTTCAGTATCAGCAGCTGTTGTATGCTCAGGATCATTTGTTTGATAAATAACTTCGGTGGTAAAACCTAATGATTTAGCCATATTCTCACCCATAAGGTGGTCGGCACAATATACGGTAATTTTATCTTGATAAGGGCGTAATATCTCAAGTGCTAAACACGCTCGCTGATTCGCTTTAGCTGTAGCGCCAAGTGCTACAGCCTGCTCAGCAATCCCTTCGCCGTCACTGCCTTTTAAAGCGACACTACCGCCAATACCTGCAATAGGATTAATGATCAAGCCAAGTTTAAACATCGGTAATAATCTCTTCGTCGGTGATCTTTTCAATAAAATCAAATTGATTAATATTCAAAGGAAGTGCTATATGGTAAAAATGTGCAAGCGCATCAATAAATTGTTGCGCTCTGCTAGGAAACCCATTATCCAAATACTGCTGAACTTGTTGATAAACATTTTCTTTGAAAGCTAAAGTGTCTGGCGTTGCACCATTAAGATTATCAGCTGAAACATTAAATTTTTTACCTGTTGCTATACAAAAAGCCCATTCAATGGCTTGAGGTTTTATCTCAACCTGCTCAAATATCTTTTGTTGCTCTGCATTTCTGCCATCTGGCATATACCAATAACCAAAATCTTCTAATAATCGTCGCGCATTTCCAGCCATGCACCAATGAGATATTTCATGCAAAGCACTGGCGTAATAGCCATGAGCAAAAATAATTTGATGGTAGCCACATTTTTCATCTGCAGGAGAATACAACGGTTCATCGCCACCTTTTATCAATTGTGTATTAAAGGTTTGAAAAAAGCACTGTTCAAAAATATGAATTAAATCTTTAAAGTCATGTTGCATAATGCGGGAGCTAGGAAATATTTTGCGGCTATTCTAACGAAAAATGACGATAGTTACATCGTCATTTTATTATTTATTATCGACTACTCATTAATAACAAGCGTAAATAAATTAAGGTAACTTCTTAACGGCACGCTTTATCAAGAAATAACCGAGAATACCCGAAATTAATGAACCTATTACAATACCTAGTCTGTCTTGAAATAATGGGCTCGTCGCGTCTTGCTCAAAAGCTAATGAACCAACAAATAAACTCATGGTGAAACCGACACCACATAAGGCTGCTACACCGTATAATAAAGTCCAATTCACGTTATCGGGCATTTTGGCAAAACCTAATTTAATAGCGATAAAACAAAAACCGAAAACGCCAAGTTGTTTACCCACCACTAAGCCTAAAATAATACCCAGTGGCACGGGTTGCATAACCTGTTCAAGGCCTACTCCTGCGAAACTTATACCTGCGTTGGCAAAGGCGAAAACAGGTAAAACAATAAAGGCAACTAACGCATGTAAATTATGTTCTAACGCTTTTAATGGTGAAGGTTGGCCTGGTTTACCTTTTATAGGAATAAAGAAAGCGAGCACGACCCCTGCTAAGGTTGCATGTACGCCAGATTTTAAAACAGCAACCCAAAGAATAATACCGACAAAAATATAAGGCGCGGTACTCACAACACCTTGACGATTAAAAGTGAACAATAACACCAACATTACCGCAGAAACGCTTAACGAAAGCACCGACAGTTGCTCAGTGTAAAAAGCGGCAATAATAATAATTGCACCTAAATCATCAAAAATAGCTAACGAAGTTAAAAAAACCTTTAATTGTAAAGGAACCTTAGTGCCAATAATTGCCAATATTCCTAACGCAAAAGCAATATCAGTTGCCGTAGGTATTGCCCAGCCATTTAGAGCAGCAGGATCGTCATAATTTAGTGCAGCATAACAAAGTGCGGGTACTAACATACCGCCAACAGCTCCGATCGCAGGCAAGGTAACTTGCCCAGGTTTAGACAAATCTCCTTCAAGAAACTCTCTTTTCAGCTCTAAACCGATTAAAAAGAAAAATAACGCCATTAAGCCATCGTTTATCCACAATAATAAAGGTTTGGCAATTTCAAACGTACCAACAGCAATGACAACGGGTATATCCAGAAGTAAATCATACCAAGGTGATAAAGGTGAGTTAGCAATAACCATAGCAGCAATAGCTGTTAGCATTAGAATAATGCCGCTCGCAGCCTCAAGTTTAAGAAAATCTTGTATCATTTTTACGGGCATAAATTTCCTATTGATTTAAAACCTTTCATAATTCATGACATAATATGTCGTAAAACCCAATTTAACAACAGTGCGTTGGTATTAAAGTGTAATTGAAAATAGTAAATATGCATTTAACTGTGAAATAGAGGAAATACAAGTGATAAATATTCGGAAAAACATTGTTTTTTCGACAATTATTTGATTTTACATATAATCTATTGGTTAATAACGGTATAGTTAACGCGTTATTAACCAATAGAAGACTTAGCCATAATGAAAAGATTAGATGATATAGATTTACGCATTTTAACCATATTATATCGGGATGCTGATATCACTAATAAAGAGTTAGCTTCACAAATAGGTGTTGCACCTTCAACCTGTCTTGAGCGTGTAAAGCGCATGAAAAACAAAAATATAATAAACGGTGCTTACATTGAAATAAATTTCAAAAGCTTGGGTGGAAATATAGAAGCAATTGCAGCTATCCGCTTGCAACCCTATTCAGAAGATATCGTTAATAACCTTCGTGATGATCTACTCAAGCTCCCTGAAATTGTGAGTTTGTATCATATGGGGGGGAGCTACGATTACTTTATTCATATGTCAGTAAAAGACAGCGAGCATTTAAGACAGTTTGTCTTCAATGCCATTACTTCACGTGAAGAAGTAACGACTGTAGAAACATCATTAATTTTTGAACATAGTCGAAGTGGAGTATTACCTAACTTTGATGATGTAACGTAAAGACTCGTTATTTTTCAAAGTCTATTGTTTCATAGTGCAATGGTTTCATCGTGCCACAATTTAAAAATTTGTACAGCAGCTCATTTTCTTTTGGCACGGGGGATGAAGTACGAAAACGAGTTAAACACCCTGCCTCTAGATCGACATGAAGTAAATGTGCGAAGCTAGGGGCTTTTTGGATTTTATGTATATAAATTTTATAGCTTTTCTTTAAGTCGATCACATCATATTCTAGTTGATTACTCGAATCTTTTATATCATCAAGTTCACGAACATATACCAATTTGGCAAACGTTAACGGTATATTTTCATAAACTAGCATTCCATCACGTGCAAAATGTCCAGAATATAAATCAACCATAATCTCCATTTTTTCACCTCGCATCAAACGTTGAAGGTTAAAAGGCTTGGTTTTTATTGTGGTTAATCGTCCGTCACGCACGGTTTGCAGCAAAGCGAGGCTTTTGTTTTCAATTTTATATAAAAGTTGCACATTACTAGGACGGTTATATGTCGTCATGACGGAAGCATAAATGGTAGAACTTTGACTGACGAGCACCATGTTATGTCCGCCCATATAAGAAGCATCCAACGGCGGTAACTTTTTAACCTCTTCAAAAGCAAAGCTACTTGAGTTTAAAATAATTAAGAAAGCGGCAAGGAAAAGTTTTTTCATCAAAGAACCCATCAAATGTTATCAGTCTTGTATCAATATGATTAATTGCTACAAATATAACTTTCAGTATAAACCATCTAACAAAAAGAGGATAAATGATTTAACACTTTACTGCTCTTCAAAGTCATATATGCCTGTAATAATAGCTTTTAATGATAAAAACGCTTGTCTGATCATTTCAACTCCGTGTATCACCAAGCGTTCACATAAGTGTAAATATAATATTTTTTATCTATTCTTTGTCTTGGCAGTCTTTGAATGACTTCTTTTCGTTGAAGTAGTTCGTTGCTTTTGCTTATAGTTTGAACTCTGTTTTGTTTTCCTCGTTATTGTAGTATGAGATTTTGAATTTTCTTTATGTGCTCTTTTGTTATAGGTCTTAACTGTCACTTTTTTAGGGCTAACTTTTTTCACACTCATATTTGTCCGATGCACTTTTTGAGATGCATACTTTTTAGATTTATCCATAGACGCATAACGCTTAGTTGCAGGTTTTGTTACTTTCTTACTTATATTGTTGTTTATATTATGTAACCTTTTATGCGTCTTCTGATTTATTACCTGCTGCGCTTTATGAGAATTACGTTGAATTTTGTGCTGCACTACCTGATGCTTTTTAGGGCTAGACTCACTCACGTAAGCGCGCTTATTGTGATACTTCGAACTGGTATGTTTAGTTCGATAAGCGACACCTTTTCTGTGTTCTGGCTTATGTGCCCAACGTTTAGCATACCCACCATTAACAATTAGGCGTCGTGGACGCTGTTCATAATAACGATGGGTAGAATGATGAGAGTTCACGACAACCACATGACGATTATGCCAATGAAATGCACTGAAGAAATAATTAAACGATATATGAACGCCTGAGTGAAAATAAAAGGGATTATAACGACTTACATAAACGCTATGATGAGGCCTCCAATAAACAGGTGGGTAAGAGACAGAATGCCACGTGCCATAAACCATTCGTGTATCATAATAAGGCACATAAACGATTTCCTTTTCTCTAGGTTCAATAACAATATTACTGTCTTCATAACTAACATCCATGTTATCCATTTTTTCAAGATTACCGGCAATTTCAGCCTGTTTCCTAAGTACTTGAATACTTTCTAGTAGTCTTGACTCGTCTTGTAAAAAAGCATCACCGAGTTGCTGAGTCCAGGTTAAATCTTCACTCAACCGACTAAGGATCCGTTCAAAAGGTACCAACGCTTTTACACTGGCGTCCCAATCAAAATCTTCCACTGACTCAGCGGCTTGTTCAGCGTTTAGCTCATCATTTTTTATTAACCAGCGATGCGCTTCTACTATTTCAATAGGATAAGTTGAAGCAATTAAAACATGCGTTAACAAGCTGTCGGGATACAATGCAATAGGCGCTAACATTTGCGCTAATTGTGCTTCACTGAATGACTTTTCTTGCAGTTGTGTTTGCTCTTGCAGGTTTGACTGTGCAAACGTTTGTTCTGCGAATAAGTTAAAACTGACTAATGAGCTGGTTGCAATGCTTAATAAAAATATGGCGTTTTTCATCGTAACAATCCTTATGACTAATTCTAAGTAATAAGGATAACAAGACTAAACTGAACGTAAGCTGAATAGTTTATTACTGCTAATTTTCAGCTAAAATATAACCAAGGTCTAATTAGAAGTATCAAAGGTCATCGTAAAAGCTGCACCAGAGAGTGATGCTGACTTGGAAATATTTAGTTGACCTTGATAACTGCTCACTAAATCATTAACTATGGCTAAACCAATGCCATGACCTGCTGAGTAAGTATCAGCCCTTCCGCCACGAGATAGAATCATATCTCGTTGGGAACTTTCAATACCATTACCGTCATCCGCTATCTCAAGGGTTAATTTCCCACTATTGGTAACTACATTTACAGCAATATTGTGTTTAGCCGCTTTACAGGCATTATCTAAAACATTACCTAAAATCTCCATGAGATCTGCTTCATCACCTTTGAATATCGCTTTTGGATCAACATCAACTGCAAAAGATAACGCTTTATCTCGATAAATTTTCGATAAAGTTGATATAAGTTTATCAACAACATGGCTTACCTTTACACCTAAGTGCCATGAAGATTGCCCTGCACTTTGTGCTCTTTTAAGCTGATGTTCGATAATTTGATTTATTAACTGCAATTGCTCACGTGAACTCGCAGAGATATCAGCCTGGCTATGAATAACGGCAAGGGGATTCTTAAGACTATGGGCTAGATCTGCTAAGGCATTACGATAACGTTTTCGTTGATTTTCTTCCGTTACAAGTAGTGCATTTAATTGTTGCGTGACGGGTTTTAATTCCAGAGGATATTCTGCATCTAAAGCTTTTTTTTGCCCTTTTTCTATATCTTTAAGCTCATTTGATAAGACAGTAAGCGGTTTTAATGTCCATAACAGCCATACAATTTGTACAACAATAAACACCAACATTAACGCGAATAACCACGTCCATAGTTTTTGTTTGAAATCGTTGAGCGCAATTAAAAATGCTTGCTGATCTTTAATTAGGTGAAGTGTTATATCAAAGGGCTGGCCGTTATCAGAAAAACTCGCACTAAAGCTATAAAGTACATGAATGCTGCCTGCCAAATTTATTTTTGACAGCAATGTTTGCCCTACATCGGGTGATGGTAATATTGGGGGAAGGGACAAAGTTAATAAAGAGAGTGATTGCCATAAGGATTTGCTTTGCTGTTCACTAACATTTTTATCTTTAGGTAGTGTTGTTATTAATGCATATAAGCCTGATTTACTAACATTGAATTGATTTTCTAACAAAAGTTCAGGCATCAATAATTGTTTATCTTCAACTTCTGCCACGGTAAAAATTGAATAACTATAGGCTTTTAGCTCATTTTTCATGGCTAAGTTTAACTGTTCTTCAAAGGCACTCGTTAAGGTGAATCCAATAATAGGCAGCATAACTACTGTCATCACTAAAGTACTTAATAATAACCGAACTTTTAGAGAATTCATTCGTTATGTTTTCTCATGTGTCATCAAGATAACCGCTTCAATTTATAACCATGACCACGAAGTGTTTCAATAAAACCATGTTCATTATTTGGATCTAGTTTTTTCCTTAATCGCCTGATAAACACTTCAATAACATTTGAGTCAAGATCAAAATCTTGATCGTAAATATGCTCGGTAAGTATTGCCTTTGAGGTCACTTCATCAATATGAAGCATCATATATTCAAGTAACTTATACTCAGAACTGCTTAATTTGATTACCGAGTTATTTACTTCAACTTGAAGGCTTTTGGTATTAATACTTAATGGACCGTTCTTTATTAAAGGACTCGCTTGTCCTGCTGAACGTCTGATCAGCGCATTTAAGCGTGCAAGTAATTCTTCTGGTTGAAAAGGTTTTGTTAAATAATCATCAGCCCCAGCATCTAAGCCTGCAACTTTGTCCTGCCAACTATCTCTTGCTGTTAATACAAGTATCGGAAAATCGATGTTCTTTTCACGCAGTGACCTAATAACAGTGATACCGTCAATAATGGGCAAACCAACATCAATAATTGCTGCATCGTATGGATACTCTTGCCCTTGAAATAAACCTGTTTCACCATCACTTGCTAAATCGACTAAATAATTAGCCGCGATAAGATGGCTATGTAAATTTTTCTGTAAGGCTATATCATCTTCTATAAATAACAAACGCATAATAATTACCCCCCTTTGATTTTGCCTGTTTTGGCATCTACATAAACTGAAACGATTTGGCCATTGGTTTTAATTAGCTTTACGCGATAACCCGACTTTTTCTTTTGCACCTTAAGCACTTTCCCACCAAAACGCGCTTTGGCTGCTTTAGCCGCTTGTTGACTACTTTTTATTCTGAACTCTGCATTAGTTTGCTTCTTATATTTACTCGAACTTGCTCCAGATACAAAGCCGCCTTGAGCTATAGCATCAACAGAAAGTGTCACGAGAAAAATTAGAATCAAAGGTAAAGCAAATTTCATTGTTATTCCATATACGAAGTTAAAGATGTTCATGGCCATAGCTTATTGAAAATAATACCCCTTAGCAACTGAATATAAGCTGAACAGTTTGAAAGATGATGATAAAAGCGTTCAGCTTACATTCATCTTAACTGCGCTTTAATAGCAACACTAAATTAAACCAGCAGGATATATTATGTTAATAACAAACCATACCACTAAAACAGTTAATTCAAATTCACTAAGAAAATTATGCCTGCTGATCACCGTTAGCTTTTTTTCAGTGACTCAAGTTACAGCGAGTGAATTAAACACGAGTCAATATACGGTTTCACAAGGAGTGTTTAAAAAAAGCATTGATGAACAGCAAAGACAACATATTATTGATGCAAACAGGCTTGTAGAGATACCAGACCAGTTAAACGGCAAAGCCACAGCTAAAACAAGAGCCGCGATAATCAAGGATCCAACTAAGTCGGTTTTAAAATCAAAAAGTAGTAATACTGCTCAAAAAACAAAGAGTAATTATTATGCTGACTTTACTATTTATTCCGCGGTTAGTTTTTTACACGATGATTATGATGGCGATGGCTATTATCAAACGTTCAGTGTGACTTTTGATGCAGATATCTACAGTTATACGAATAATCCATTTGGTGAAGTTTATGCTTTACTCTACCTGAGCAAAAATGGCGGACCTTGGATGCACTATTTCACTACTGATACTTTTATAATTGAAGGTGAATCTGACTTAGATGAATATGAGGTCATTTCAACTTTTATGTCTGGATATTCAACAGATCATTATGATGTTTTAATTGATTTATACCAAGTAGGCTATAGCGATGTTGTTGCTAGTTTAAGTGCAGATGACACGGATGCGTTATACGCTTTACCGATAGAAAGTGCAGAATACGATGAGTATTATGTTGAAGAAGTAGAGGTAATTGGTGGTAGTATTTTTTGGTTAATTTTACCATTATTCTCCGTTTTACTTATGCGTAAAAAAACTAGAATTATTTAACATTCAAAAACAAAAAAGCCACAAAATATTTTGTGGCTTTCTTTTAATTATTTATAGAATGGACATAAGTTTAGCGCATATAAAGGTTCACTTAAGTTAACCCATACCTAATCATAATCTAGGTTTTCAAATCTTCAAAAAACTTTTTAACACCGTCAAAGAAACCTGTTTCTTTTGGGCTATGCTTTATTGCACTTTTACCTATTTTCTCATCTAATTGACGAAGTAAATCAGCTTGATCACCAGATAAGTTAACCGGTGTTTCGAGTACAACTTTGCACATTAAGTCACCTGTTGAATGACTACGTACTGACTTAACTCCTTTGCCGCGTAAACGGAACATTCTACCCGTTTGCGTTTCTTTAGGTATTTTAAGCTTAACTTTACCTTCAAGTGTTGGTACTTCAATTTCGCCACCTAACGCTGCAGTGGTAAAGCTAATAGGTACTTCACAATAAAGATTATTTTCGTCACGAACGAATATTTTGTGGTCACGAACATTTGCTTGAACGTATAAATCACCTGCTGGTGCGCCGTGTTCACCGGCTTCACCTTCGCCAGACAAGCGAATTCTGTCACCTGTATCCACACCTGGTGGAATTTTCACTGAAAGTGTTTTAGTTTTCTCAACACGCCCTTGACCGCGACATGAAGTACAAGGAGTTGCAATAACTTTACCTTTACCACTACATGTTGGACAAGTTTGCTGAACAGCAAACAACCCTTGACGCATTTGTACTTGACCATGGCCATGACAAGTTGTACATGTTTTTGCACTTGTGCCTTTTTTAGCACCAGAGCCATCACATGGGTCACAGCTAACATAAGTAGGTACTTTAATTTCTAACGTTTTACCTCTTACGGCATCTTCAAGACTTAAGTCTAAGTTGTAACGAAGATCTGAACCACGTTGTTGACGTTGCTGACGTCCGCCACCTCGGCCACCACCAAAGATGTCACCGAAAATATCACCAAAATCTTGACCTCCGCCACCAAAACCGCCGCCAAAACCTCCGCCGCCATTGCCGCCCTGTTCAAATGCCGCATGACCGTACTGGTCAAATGCAGCACGTTTTTGGTCGTCATTTAGAATTTCATAAGCTTCTTTAACTTCTTTAAATTGCTCTTCTTTGTCTTTATCACCGGCATTACGGTCAGGATGAAGTTTCATCGCTAAACGTTTGTAGGCTTTTTTGATATCACGCTCAGAAGCATCTTTTGATACTCCTAGCACTTCGTAGTAATCGCGTTTTGACATAGTGACTTCTTTATATCCGGGAATTAAATTTTGGTTAAAATGACATTAGAAATAGTAGGCTATTTATAATGGCATTTTATAACGTTTTTTAACGTAAGAAGCGCTGGTGTTTAAACCAGCGCTTATAGTGTCGTACGTTAAGTTAACTAAAGACTATTTGTCTTCTTTAACTTCTTCAAACTCAGCATCAACAACATCGTCGTCAGCTGGCGCAGCGCCGTCTGCTTCTGGTGCTCCACCTTCTGGTGAGTTAGCTTGTGCTTTAGCTTGAGCAATTTCCATTAACTTAGCAGAAGCTTCAACAACAGCTGCTGACTTAGCATCAATCGCTTCTTTATCATCGCCTTTAAGGGCTTCTTCAAGTTCTGTTAATGCAGCTTCAAGTTTTTCTTTATCTTCACCAGCAAAGTCTTCGCCTGCTTCTTCAATTTGCTTGCGAGTTGAATGAATCATACCGTCAGCTTGGTTACGTGCACCCACTAATTCTTCAAACTTAGCATCTGCATCAGCGTTAGCTTCTGCGTCACGTACCATTTGCTCTACTTCTTCTTCAGATAAACCAGAAGACGCTTTAATCGTAATCTTTTGCTCTTTACCTGTGTTCTTATCTTTAGCTGTTACATGTAAAATACCATCAGCATCGATATCGAAAGTTACTTCGATTTGTGGCGTACCACGTGGTGCTGCGTCGATACCTTCAAGGTTAAACTGACCTAAAGATTTGTTATGAGATGCTTGTTTACGCTCACCTTGACAAACATGAACTGTAACAGCTGCTTGATTGTCATCAGCTGTTGAGAAGGTTTGAGATTGCTTAGTAGGGATAGTTGTGTTTTTGTCGATAACTTTAGTCATCACACCACCCATAGTCTCGATACCTAATGATAATGGCGTAACGTCTAATAAAAGAACGTCAGTTACATCACCAGAAAGAACACCCGCTTGAATTGCTGCACCAGCAGCAACGGCTTCATCAGGGTTAACATCTTTACGTGGCTCTTTACCGAAGAACTCAGTAACTTTCTGTTGTACTAGTGGCATACGAGTCTGACCACCAACTAAGATAACATCATCAATGTCACTTACTGATAAGTCGGCATCTTTAAGCGCAACTCTTAATGGTTCTAACGTTGCTTTAACCATGTCTTCAACTAAAGACTCTAATTTTGCACGAGTAACTTTAATGTTCATGTGCTTAGGGCCGCTGCCGTCAGCAGTGATGTAAGGTAAGTTAACATCAGTTTGTTGTGCTGAAGAAAGTTCACATTTCGCTTTTTCTGCTGCTTCTTTCAAACGTTGCATCGCAAGAGGATCAGTTGTTAAATCCATGCCTTGGTCTTTTTTGAATTCAGCTACTAAATAGTTGATTAAACGGTTATCAAAATCTTCACCACCTAAGTGGGTATCGCCGTTAGTCGCCAGTACTTCAAACGTGTGCTCGCCTTCAACTTCATCAATTTCAATAATTGAGATATCGAATGTACCACCACCTAAATCGTAAACAGCAATAACTTTATCGCCTTCTTGCTTGTCCATGCCGTAAGCAAGTGCAGCAGCAGTAGGCTCGTTGATAATACGTTTAACTTCAAGACCAGCAATACGGCCAGCATCTTTAGTTGCTTGACGCTGTGAATCGTTAAAGTAAGCAGGAACAGTAATTACAGCTTCTGTTACTGCTTCGCCTAAGTAATCTTCAGCCGTTTTTTTCATTTTCTTTAAAACTTCAGCTGAAACTTGTGGTGGCGCTACGTTTTTGTCACGAGTAGTAACCCAAGCATCGCCGTTGTCAGCTTTAACAATACCAAATGGCATTATTTTAATGTCACGTTGAACTTCTTCGTCTTCAAAACGACGACCGATTAAACGCTTGATAGCATATAAAGTGTTTGTTGGATTTGTTACTGACTGACGCTTAGCAGGTTGACCTACTAAAGTTTCGCCTTCTTCTGTGTAAGCAATGATTGAAGGAGTTGTACGATCGCCTTCTGCATTTTCAATTACACGTGCTTTGCCGCCATCTAGTACAGCAACACAAGAGTTTGTTGTCCCTAGGTCAATACCGATTATTTTGCCCATCTTGAGGATCTCCGAATACTAATTAAAATAAAGTTTATTAAAGTAAATTTTTAATAAATCTGTTGATGAAACAAATAGTGGGGGCAGGAAAACTCTTTTCAACTAATTTCAATAAATAAAGTAAAAAAATGTAACTTTTTTCCCATATTAGGCGGTTTACTTCATTTAACCTTCAAACAAGCCAATACCAAAAGTTTTTTTCTCCTTTAAAACAAAAAAGCGGTAAGAAGTTTTATACAAACTTCTTACCGCTTTCATTAATATTATTATCTATGCAGTAACGTCAACTGCTGGAGCAGCTTTAGAAACCATCACCATTGCAGGACGAATTAAACGACCATTTAATTCATAGCCTTTTTGCATAACAGCAATAACGGTATTAGGCGCAACACCTTCAACAACTTGCATTGACATTGCTTGATGAAATTCAGGGTTAAAAGGTTGGTCTTGTGGATCAACACCTTTAACACCAAATTTTTCTAATGAAGCAATCAAACCTTGCAGTGTTAATTCAAGACCTTCAATAATGCCTTTATTGTTGTCATCTTCTTTATCAACATTTTGTAAAGCTCGCTCTAAATTATCAACTGAAACTAACATTTCTGTCGCAAATTTCTCTAAAGCAAATTTACGTGCTTTATCTACGTCTTGAGCGCTACGACGACGAATATTATCAACTTCAGCTTTAGCACGTATAACTGAATCTTTTTGATCTGCAACAGTTGTTTGAGCCGCAGATAACGCTAATTCAAGTTCGTTAATTTTTTCTTGATCTGCACTAATATTTAAGGCTGCAGCATCAAATTGAACTTCAACTTGCTCTTCAGCTTGATCAACGATCTCTTGTGCCATAACTTCTTCAGGTGTTAATACTTCTGTTAATACTTCTGGTGATGCTTCTTGTGTGTTTTTATTTTCTGTTGACTCATTAGTCATGAAAAGCTCCAAAATAAACTAATAACATAGTTAATAATATATTTAATAATAAAAGGGTTATATAAATCTGATAACGGTAATTATGGGGATTTGTTGCCACGTTTCAAGGATAAAAGTAAATGATTTATAAAAAAGTAGACTTTACAAGACATTAAAATACAGCGAAACTATTCATAACCCTAAGAACCATAGAATTTGCAGTGCAAATATGAGCAGAATTTATAACACCATAGGTTTGATCGGCAAGCCAAACCATGAAGGTGCAAGCGCAACAATAACAGCGCTGTACCAATTTCTTACAGATCAGAATTACAAAGTGTTGATTGAGAGCTCCGTTGCCCCTTCTATCAATATAGATAAACTTGCTATTAATACCTTGATTGAGATCGGTGAACAAGCAGATCTAGCAATTGTCGTTGGTGGTGATGGTTATATGCTAGGTGCTGCCCGCGTTTTATCGTGTTTCGACATTGGTGTTATTGGGGTAAACAGAGGTAATTTAGGCTTTCTAACTGATTTATCTCCAGACGAATTAATCGAACCTCTTCAAGCAATACTTAACGGAAAGTCTCGTTCTGAACAACGATTTGTAATTGAAGCCGAAGTTTATCGACATGGAAAATTAAAAAGCTCAAATAGTGCAGTAAATGAAGCAGTTCTTCATGCAGGGAAAGTAGCCAGCATGATTGAATTTGAAGTGTATATTGATGAAATCTTCATGTTCAGCCAGCGTTCAGACGGATTAATCGTATCGACACCTACAGGTTCAACCGCCTATTCTATGTCTGCGGGCGGCCCTATTCTTACGCCAAACTTAAATGCTTTGTCTTTAGTGCCGATGTTCCCGCATACGCTAACCAGCCGGCCGATAGTAGTAGACGGTAACAGTGAAATAAAAATAGTACTCGCGAATGAAAATTATGAAAACTTACAAGTAAGTTGTGATGGTCACGTAATTTTAGCGGTAATGCCTGGCGATGAAGTCATCATCAGAAAAAGTCAATACACCCTGAGGTTAATTCATCCACTAGACCATGATTACTTTAACGTACTGCGAAGTAAATTAAGCTGGGGTAATAAACTTTATTAATTTACTAACAAATTCAACCTGTTGAATTTTTATCCAATCTAATACTTGCACAAAAGCGAATTACTGTATAAATTAACAGTTATATATTTATACAGTAATTTGGCTTATCAATGCTTCTACAACTTAACATTCAAAACTTCGCAATTGTCCGTTCATTAGATATAGATTGGCGCAAAGGTATGACAACCATCACTGGAGAAACAGGTGCAGGTAAGTCAATTGCAATCGATGCCCTAGGTTTATGTTTAGGTGATAGAGCGCTAACTAATGTTGTTAGACCAAATAGCAAAAAAGCAGAATTGGCTGCTACATTTGATATTCAGAAAAATATTTCTGCAAAAAAATGGCTCAAAAAGAATGACCTATTAATCAGTGATGAAAGTGATAAAGAGCCAAACTATGAATGTATTTTACGTCGTGTAATATCGGCAGAAGGTCGTTCAAGAGCCTATATTAATGGCAGCCAAGTTCCGATCACACAACTGAAAGATATTGCACAATTTTTAATCAATATTCATGGTCAACATGACCATCAACTTATAGTAAAAGCGACACAACAACGAAAAATATTAGATGAATATTCAGATCATCAACATTTACTAGACGACGTTCAATATTATTATCAACAGTGGCGAAACCTCAAAACAGAACTGAAAAAGCTGCAGGAAAGCAAAGATCAACGAGAAGCTAAACTGCAATTATTACAATACCAAGTAACTGAATTGGACGAATTCTCATTACAAATGGGAGAATTTGAAACCCTTGAAAATGATTACAGACGTCATAGTAATGGCCAATCATTATTGAATGGAACATTACATGCTTTACAAACGCTTTCTGAAAATGAAAATTTCAATATTACTGACAGTCTCAGAAGTAATTGTGAGCAATTGAATGACTTAGTAAGTTTGGATCCAAACTTAACGGAAATTGCAAAAACGCTTGGAGAAGCACTTATTCAAATTGAAGATGCAAATGATGAACTAAAGCATTATTACGATAGACTTGAGTTAGATCCCCAAGCTTACCAAATGATTGAAGACAGATACTCACTTGCCATTCAACTAGCTAAGAAACATCAAGTTTCCCCAGAAAACTTACATACACTCCACCTAGAAATAAAACAAGCGCTGAACCTTATAAATTCAGACGGCTCAAGACTAGACACAATGTACGTCGATATTGAAAAAGCTAAAGTGCATTATCTGCAAACAGCTAAATCCTTATCAACTTCAAGAGTTAAGTCAGCAAAAAAATTGAGCAAAAAAATCACCCTCAGCATGAAAGAACTCAACATGGAATACGGTATTTTTGAAGTATCGATTAATCAAATAGAAGCCGAAACTCTTTCTCCGTTAGGCTCTGATGAAATAAACTTTTTAATTAGTCTTAATCCTGGTCAACAATTAGAAGCAATGAATAAAGTAGCGTCTGGCGGAGAATTATCACGCATTAGTTTAGCGATGCAAGTTATCTTGGCAGACAAAGTAATTACACCCACACTAATCTTTGATGAAGTAGATGTGGGAATAAGCGGACCAACTGCAGCTATGGTCGGTAGCAAGCTCCAAGAGTTAGCAAAGAACACCCAAGTTATTTGTGTTACTCATTTACCACAAGTGGCGAGTAAAGGTCATCAGCAGCTATTTGTGAGTAAATTAACGGACGGAAAATTTACAGAAACAAAAGTTACGGAACTAAGTGACAATGGCAGAGTCCAAGAAATTGCTCGCTTATTAGCGGGAAATAAAATTACTGATAATAGCTTAGCTAGTGCCCAAGAGTTACTTGCCGGTTAAGAAATATATTTAGCTTTAAGCAAATAAGCTGATTTAAGTAATGCAGGTTTAAAAAAAAATTCAAAATAGTTTTGTATCTGTCTGCGTGCTTAGTTATTATCACCATTCGAACTTATTAGGATAAATCAAAAAATCATGTTGTTTCGTATTTTAGCTATTACTATTGCATTATCTCTTTCTGCTTGCTCAAGTTGGGTTTTTCGTATTGATATTCCTCAAGGAAACTTTTTAGAACAAAAAGACATCGACAAACTTCAAGTGGGTATGAATAAAGAACAAGTAAAATTTGTACTTGGTAGCCCAGTTATTCAAGATGCATTTAACACCAATACTTGGCACTATGTTTACTCATTAAAATCAGGTCGAAGTGAAAAATTGAATGTACATAAAAAATTCATCCTACATTTTGATCAAGACTTATTAACCAGTGCTGAAGGTGACTTTGTATTAGGTGATAATTTTTATGTTCCTATGGTTAATTAATCTCATTCATATTTCATATAATTACCCAAATTGTCATTCATTGCCATCCATGGCACCATGACATACCGTTCATCCTGAACATAAAAAACGGCCTTCAAGCCGTTTTTTTATATTCATAATTCAATCGTAATATATTAACTTGCTTTAGCTCTTCGAGGATCAACACGACCACCAGTAACTTTATCCGCACGGCCTTCTTCTTTTGCCTTCTCAGCACGCCTCTTTCTAACTTCTTTAGGGTCAGCAATTAAAGGCCGATATATTTCAATACGATCTAAATCTCGTAACGTGTCGGTTAATTTAGCCGCTCGGTTCCAAATACCGACTTTATTTACAGTTAAGTCAATTTCTTCGAATACATTTAAAATACCAGATTCAATAATGCCATGTTCTAACAAAGTTCCCTCTTCAACCATAATAGTTAATAACTCTTGGCGATTGGGTAGACCATAAACAACTTCTATTTGAATTTTACTTTGAGCAGTTGCTTGCTCCGTTATTTTGCTATCAACCATTAGAATGATAAACCTCTTTTGCTCTTTGAGTGAAAGCTTGCACCATATTATTAGTTAAACTTGTAAAAACTCGGCCAAAAGCCAAATCAAACACTTTACTCGAAAATTCGTACTCTAAATGTAAACTAATTTTACATGCTTCTTCCGATAATTCAGTTAATTGCCAATAACCCGTCAACGTTTTAAAGGGACCATCTACTAAATCAAGCTGAACTTTATTTTCATTAATCAATGTGTTCTTAGTGGTAAACCATTTTTTTAAGCCACCTTTTGAAACCATTAAAGCAGCTGTTACTTCATTACCCTCTACAGAAATTATCTTACTATCACCACAATTTGGAATAAATTGAGAATAAGCAGCAATATCATTAATTAATTTATACATTTGATCAACGCTATACATCACTAGAGCGCTACGACTAATTGTTGGCATTTTCAATCCTCAAATCTAAAGTGTAATGATAACAAAGCCATGAGCAAAACGCATTAACGAGAAAAATTGAAATTAATCATTCTAATACAAAAAATTCTCCGTATAATGTTTGCGATTGCTATTTTTGGTGGCAAACGAAATGGAAATATAATGGCAAAGAAGAAAAAATCAAGCAGCAATACCATTGCTCAAAATAAAAAAGCACGTCATAACTACTCTCTAACCGACAAGTTTGAAGGCGGGATGAGCTTGCAGGGCTGGGAAATTAAAAGTATACGCAGTGGTAAAGTTAATATATCTGACTGTTACGTGCATGTAAAAAACGGTGAAGCGTATTTACTTGGCGCTGAAATAACCCCGCTTAACGCCGCTTCTAGTCACGTGGTTTGTGAACCTAATCGTGACCGAAAATTATTATTAAACAGAAGAGAATTAGAAAAAATCATTGCAGCTGTAGAGCGCGATGGTTATTCCTTAATTGCTACAGCAATGTATTGGAAGGCCTGTTGGGTAAAACTCGAATTTTATTTGGGTAAAGGAAAGAAAGATCACGACAAGCGCTCTGATATTAAAGACCGAGAATGGGCTGTTGATAAGGGTCGATTAATGAAAAATAAGAATTTAGATAGATAATTTCTATAGGACAATTGGTTAAAAAATATCACGTTGTTAATTTAGATAAAGCGCTGTACAATGCGCTTTATAGGCTTCTTTAGTCTATAATGAAAGTGTATAAAGAAAACTTTGGGGCGGATCTAGGATTCGACAAGACTCACGAAACCCAAGGTGCATGCCCAGGGGCGGTTTGCCTGGTAAAAAGCCGCAAAAACTATAATTGCAAACGACGATACGTTCGCACTAGCCGCTTAAGGCTAGCCATCGCCTCATAAATTTTCCTGTTGTTTCGAGGATCGATGGTCACCCCAAATAGGATAGCGAGGGAAGCACGCTTAAGGCTGAACCGCGAAATAGTATTAAGCTCACCATGACGAAGCCTGTCGCTTGGCGTCTAATTGGTTAAATAAATAAGCGACTAAGCATGTAGTACCGAGGATGTAGGCTTTTTGGACGGGGGTTCGATTCCCCCCCGCTCCACCACACAATACCCTTTACAATCAATAGGTTGTAAAGGGTTTTTTATTTTAGTACCAGTAAAATACCACACATAAAAACTTTCATTCAAATACACGAATAGAATTTAATCATTTAAACTCCCTTAGTCACCTAATGCCACGTTCGAGACCTTTCCTAACACCCTAAATCAGCATCAAAAGTCTTCTTTGATACGAATATAGTCATTTCAGTCTGAATAAACCTATAATTAGGGTGTTCAGATCATGTGCCTATTTCATACGAATATTGATACGATATCATT
>JABSOZ010000034.1 GCA_013215295.1 Colwellia sp. | reverse complement strand
AGGCCTTTCTAAAGGTATTGCTTCTCTTTGTATCGGCGGCGGTGAAGCAACAGCAATAGCACTAGAAATACTGTAGTTACCCACCTTATTGCTGTATGGCTCAATTTATTCGTCAAAAGTACTCATTGACTAACGTCAACTCCGTGCTTTTTTCTTGAAATTTTATCATACAACTTAATACTGAACCGTTTCCTAAATAAACTTTAGGTTTATATGAATCCAATATTTAAACATGGCCCTTCCCCACAGCACCGACTTTTGTTGGTGCTGTTTTGTTCTGCCTCTTTAATTTTTTTCGACCATAAAATGAATAGCTTCGAAAATGTTCGTGGCTTTTTACAGTCTATGGTGAGCCCTTTACAGTATTTAGCGACCACGCCAAAGCAGATGATGAATTGGGCAGCAGAAAATATTGTTACTCGCCGACAACTCATTAATGAAAACCAACAATATAAAATAGCAGAATTAAGTTTTCATCAACAATTGTTAGAACTAGAGATTATAAAGAAAGAAAATGAACGTTTACGTTTATTACTTGCTTCGCCTTTACGTGGTGAAGTCAAAAAAATGGTTGCTGAAATCTTATCTGTAAATTCCGACCCTTATAGTCATCAAGTCGTTATTAATCGTGGTAGTGATGATGGCGTTTTTGAAGGTCAACCGGTATTAGACGACGAAGGTATTGTCGGACAAGTATTACATGTTGGCATTAACAGCAGTCGAGTCATTTTAATTACCGATGTTACGCATGCCGTACCTGTTAGAGTCAGTCGTAATGGTGTCCGCTTGGTAGCATCAGGCGCAGGGCAAATAGATCGACTCACCCATAATTTTGTACCGCATAGTTATGATATTCGTAGTGGTGATTTATTAGTAACGTCAGGTCTTGGTAATAAATATCCTGAAGGATATCCTGTTGCGCGTGTCACAACGGTTGTACATAACGACGCTAATGCGTTCGCAATGGTACGCAGTGAACCCGTCGCTAAGATTGAGCGATTGCGTTATTTACTTTTATTATGGCCAGAAAAATCACCAGGCATTTTTGCGCCTTCACAAAAACCAGTATCACCAAAACAAACAAAAAATGATAAAAGTGAAAATAAGAAGGGATCAACCAATGCCGATTCGTAATCTTTTAATTATCATTTTTACAATATTAATTGCGTTAATCGCGAGCATTATGCCATTACCTTTGAGTATTGATGTTTTCCGCCCTGATTGGGTGTTAGTGGTTTTGGTCTATTGGTGTTTAGCCTTACCTGCACGAGTAAATATTATTACGGCTGGATTTGTTGGCTTGTTACTTGATGTGTTACTTGGCTCTATTTTAGGTGTACACACTTTAGCTATGGCGCTTGCTGTTTATATTATTGCAGGAAATTTTCAAAAAATTAGAAACTTTTCTGTTTGGCAGCAAGCGCTTATTGTTGGCGTTTTATCTGCCTTGTATCATTTAATTGTTTTTTGGATGCAACGATTTTTAACGGACGCCGTATTCTTACCCAGCTATTTATATCCAGTGATCACCACCATAATTCTTTGGCCCTGGGCATTTTTATTGTTAAGAAAAGTACGTCGTCACTTTCGTATTACTTAATCTATATTCTTCACCTGTTTACTGAGTAATTTTTGTATGAAGTCTGTTTTAATTTTAGCGTCACAATCACCACGAAGAAAAGAATTACTCAGTCAATTAGGTTATCAGTTCCGAACCATTTCTGCTGATATTGATGAAAGTATTATCGGAAAAGAATTACCTCGCGATTATGTATTACGTTTAGCCATTGAAAAAGCAAAAGCAGTTGCACAAAATCAGACGGCTGATTGTTTAGTACTTGGCTCAGATACCTGCGTTATTTTTGAACAACATATTCTTGGTAAACCTGAAAATAAAGAAGATTGCTGTAAGCAGTTACTTATGCTGTCAAACAATACACACCAAGTGCTTACTGCCATTGCTGTAGTTAAAAACAATAAAGTATATTCCGCAATCATTTCTACAGATGTTACCTTTAAAGTGTTATCTATTGAAGAAATTCAACGTTATTGGCATACCGGTGAACCGCAAGATAAAGCAGGCTCTTATGGCATTCAAGGTATCGGCGGACAATTTGTGACACAAATTAAAGGTAGTTATTCTGCGGTAGTCGGTTTACCTTTATATGAAACAGCAAAATTATTGGCTGAGCTTGATTATCCTACGCCCATTCAAGACCCGATAACGACAATTACCAACGGAGAAACTGTATGAGCGGTGAATTACTGATTAATGTAACACCAAGTGAAACCCGTGTTGCATTAATAGAGAACGGCGTATTACAAGAAGTACATGTAGAACGTGAATCTCGTCGTGGTTTGGTCGGAAATATTTACCTAGGCAAAGTGATTAGAGTCTTGCCAGGTATGCAAGCAGCATTTATTGATATTAATTTAGAAAAAGCAGCGTTCTTACATGCGTCAGATATCAATACTAAGCTGATACTTAATAAAGGTGATTTACCTTCCGATCATGTACCTGACATCCGAGCCTTAGTTCATGAAGGACAGCAAATTGTAGTACAGGTAATTAAAGACCCTCTTGGTACAAAAGGGGCGCGCTTAACAACCGATATTACCGTAGCCGCGCGTTATTTAGTGTTAATGCCAAATGCAGATCATGCGGGTATTTCACAACGAATTGAAGATCCTAAAGAACGTAATCGCCTCAAAGATATCATTACTCCGTACTGTAGTGACGATCACGGGTTTATTGTTCGAACAGCGGCAGAAGGCGCTGACGAAAAAGAATTAAAACATGATGCTGAGTTTTTACGTCGTGTATGGAAAAAAGTGCAAGAACGTAAACAAAGACAGCAAATGAAAACACCTATTTATCAAGATTTATCATTAGCATTTCGTGTGCTGCGTGATTTCGTTGGAATAGAACTAGAACGCATTCGTATTGATTCAAAACTGACTTATGAGCAATTGCTTGAGTTTACTAAAGAGTTTGTCCCTAATTTAACGCCTGTTTTAGAATGTTACCCCGGCGAAAGGCCTATCTTTGATTTGTTTGATGTTGAAAATGAAATCCAAAGAAGCTTACATCGAAGAATTGAATTGAAGTCAGGGGGGTATTTAATCATTGACCAAACTGAAGCTATGACTACTATTGATATTAATACCGGTGGTTTTGTTGGTCATCGTAATCTCGAAGAAACTATATTTAATACAAACTTAGAAGCTACGCAAGCCATTGCTCGACAGTTAAGGCTCCGAAATTTAGGCGGTATTATTATCGTCGACTTTATCGACATGAATTCGACGGAACATCAAAAACGCGTGTTACATAGTTTAGATGTGGCGATGGCGAAAGATAATGTTAAGCACAGTATCAGTAATTTTTCTAAACTTGGCTTAGTTGAAATGACCCGCAAACGGACTCGTGAAAGTTTAGAGCATATACTTTGTGGTGAATGTTCAGTGTGTTCAGGTCGAGGGCATTTAAAAACGGTAGAAACTGTTTGTTTTGAAATATTACGAGAAATAGTGCGAGTAAATAGAGCATACGATTCAGATAAGTTCATTGTTTATGCTTCTTCTGCGGTAAGTGAGTCGCTAATTAATGATGAATATCATCACCTTGCTGAGTTAGAGGTTTTCATTGGTAAGCAAATAAAAGTTCAGACAGAATCCATGTATAATCAAGAACAGTTTGATGTGATTATGATGTAGTTTTTGTTGATTATTTGTACTTTTATCACCTATGTGAGCGGCTATTTTAATGACAAAAATAAATTTTTTAAGCAAATTAATAATTAATCCAAATAAGAGTGTGTAGTCAATTCGTTTTATGAGTATTTCAGCTGTTTTGAATCGTTGGTTAAATCGACTGTATAAAGTATTAGCAATTTTGTTAGTACTTTTTGCCGTGCTGATCAGTGCGTTTCGATTATCCCTTCCTTATGTACATCATTTTCAGCAAAACTTTCAATATTATCTTAATGAAACCTATGACAGTAATGTAACCATAGGTTCATTAAGCATGGAATGGGCGACGGGTGGACCAACATTAATTGTTAAACAAGTTAATGTACTCGACACTGAAACCGCGAATGTATTTGTTGCAAGAATGGAAATCACGATTGATTTCTGGGGAAGTTTACAACATCAAAAATTGATCACTCAAGATATTGCGCTGGCTGGAGCGCAAGTTATTTTCGACAAAACATTGCTCGCACAACAAAGTAAAACTCAAAGAGATAACTCTCTTATTGATAGTATTAGTCATGTGTTTTTTACCCAAATCAGTCGATTTTCACTAACGAAGAGTAAGATCACCCTGCAAGATGACGCGAAAACACGAACCTTTGTCGTCGACCAGCTATCTTGGGTTAATAGCGATAATCATCACAGAGCCACTGGAAGTATGCTTATTGATGGCCTTACGTCTAATAATATTAAATTTAACCTTGATGCATCAGGAAAAGATCTGCGTGATTTAAGTGGTCAGTTATACTTTGAAGCTAACAAACTCAATGTTACCCCTTGGCTCGATTCAATTCTTGCGATAGAAAATGAGAAGACATATTCATCGGTTAATTTCAGTGCTTGGTACACCTTAAATAAAGGGAAAGCCAATAAGTTACAAATAGAGTTAGGTGATAATGAGGTTAGCTGGATTTTCAAAGACGAATTACAAAGTTTACGTATAGAGAAAGGCAATATACTCGTTGAGAATTTTGACAATGCCACTAACAGAGTTATTACAACAACACCCCTCGAATTTTACACTAATAATAAAGCTTGGCAGCCATTAACGGTTGATATTAAAAGAACAGCAGAAGGTTTGGTAACACACATTTCTTCTCTTGATCTCTTTGGGTTAGCAGACTTATACCCATTATTTTCAGGACATTCTGAAAGCCAAGAAATATTGAAAAACCTAGCACCTGTTGGCCAAATTAATGACATTTATCTACTAGTAAAAGATGACGATATTAAAGTGCATGCACAATTTTCAGAGGTTACTTCATTTTATAGTCAAGGTATTCCTGGCATTGAAAATGTAAGTGGCGAGCTTAGTTTCGCTCAAAACAATATGAGCATTAAACTTTTAGCTGAAAATGGACAGTTAAATTTTGACAACAATTTTCTTTATCCTATCCCCTATCAATCCATAGCCGCTCAAGTTGATGTTGATTTTACCACGGCTGATTTGTCGGTGAAAGTAAACCAAATTGAAATAATATCAGAACAACTTCATGCCACTGCAGAATTAGAAATTAAAGCATTTGAAAATGCTCCCTTAACTATGGCATTACTTGCCAATGTTTATCGCGGTGATGCCAAATTTATTCATTATTATTATCCGCATTTATTGATGGGGAAAGACCTTGTCGATTATCTAAATTCAGCAATTATTGAAGGAAACGTTGAGCAAGCACAAATACTTTTTAATGGTCCATTAGACAAATTCCCTTTTCAGGATAATAGCGGCGTTTTTATTGTCGATGCAGAATTAACTGACAGTAAGTTTAAGTTTGACCCCCTATGGCCTGTGATCAATAACTTTGCTGCCAATTTAAATTTTACTAGCAACAGTATGTTAATTTCAGCTCGAGGTGGTGATCTAACCGGTATAGATGTTTCTGATGTTAAAGTCGCTATTGATGATTTAGCTGGCGAACAAGTATTAACCGTTGAAGGCGACTTTAAAGATACCCAACCCAGTGCAATAAGTAACTTAATGAATGATAGTCCAATGAAAGATACCGTTGGAGAAACGCTAAATCAGTTAAGAGTGAGTAAAAATATTTCAGGTAGTTTTGCGTTAAATTTACCTTTGAATGATCTTGATAGTGTTGTTGCAAGTGGCAAAGTTGAATTTAATAATAATCAGGTCGCTTTGCAAACACCTGATATGAATTTTACCGAAGTGAATGGTGAGCTTACTTATACAAATGATGTAATCAACACCGAAGGGTTAACGTTGAATTGGCGAGATATGCCCTTGGCACTTAAGGTCGTCGCTAATAATAACAACTCGGAATATTATCAAACATTAATTAACTTGCAAGCTCAGTGGCCTGAATCATTTTGGAAAAAAGAACTCCCTAAATCCCTTGAAAATTATGGCAGTGGACAGTTAGATTGGTTAGGTGACTTAACACTTAAAATGCATCATCAAGGAGGCGTTTCCTATGAATTACTTATTGATTCAACCTTCGAAAAATTAGCCTTTGAATTGCCTGCGCCCTACAACAAAAAAGCGGGAGAAGTGCTTAATGTTGCTGTCAATGTTTCTGGTCATAAAGCCTCATCAATACTTAATGTACAAGTCGGAGATGAACTGAATTTTTATGGGGAGCTAAATCATAAACAAGTACAATTTACCAAAGCGCATTTGATTTTAGGCATTGAAAACATGTTATTGCCCGCTGAAGGGTTTCACATTACCACCAATCTAGCTAAAGCGTCTGTCACTGAGTGGCAATCTTTAGTTTTTGATATCCTTGATAGTATCGACCAAGCACCAGAGAATTTGGAAGAAGATAGTATTGCCATTCTGAGTGCACCTAAAAAAATTCAAGGCGAGATTGGAGAGCTTGATGTCCTTGGGCAAACCTTAACAGACGTGTCTTTCGATTTACTCGATCAAGAACAATGGTGGTTACTTGATATAAAAGCCAAAGAGGCGATTGCTACAGTTAAAATTCATTCTGATTGGCATAAACAAGGTATAGATATTGATGCCGACTTTATTCATTTAGCTCAGGATCAAACCATTGATAAAAATAGTGACGATGAAGTAGTCACTGCAGAAAAATCGGATGTGGTCGTCAATGTCGTTGAAGAAAAAACACCTGTAGACAACGATGTTCTTTTTGCAAATCTTCCCCCTATTCGCGCAAAATGTGCAAGCTGCACTTATGGAAAAATTGACTTAGGTGAGGTTGAATTCTCACTAGAAAAGTCTGCAAAAGATACCTTGAAAATAAAGAAATTTACCGCTAAACGAGGAAAAACATCATTAAGCTTTAATGGGAACTGGCAACATAATGAAAAGATCTCACAGACTACATTAACGGGTAAGTTGAAAGCTAAACACTTCGATGATGAAATAGAAAAATTAGGCTATCCTTCAACGATTAAAGATAGTGAATTGGACTTGAAATATGACTTGAATTGGATCGGTAGCCCTTTAGATTTCAAATTAGAAAATTTCAATGGTACAAGCAGAATTGTACTTTCCGATGGTTATTTAGCAGAAGTCCCCGATCAAGCAAGAGCTTTTTCACTGTTAAGCTTGCAGTCACTGGTACGTAAATTGAAATTCGATTTTAGAGATATGTTTAGTGACGGCATGTTTTACGATTCAATTAAGGGCGATTTTGAAATTAAACAAGGGCTTATTTATACTAATAATACTTTTATGAAAGGTGCTGCGGGTGATTTGACCATTCAGGGAAACACCAATTTAAGTGAAGAAATATTGGATTATAAAATGTCTTATAAGCCTAATATAACATCGAGTCTACCGGCCATTGCCTGGATTGCGACGTTGAATCCATTAGTGCTTATTGGTGCTGTTGCCCTTGATGGCGTGATCACCTCTAAAGTGGTTTCAGAGTACAAAATTGAAGTAACAGGCCCTATAGCCAAACCGATAGTTAAAATTGTTGATAAGAAAACCCAAAATATTAAAGTAGGCCGTTCAACGCCACCAGAGATTATTGATACTTTGCCAGAAGACAAAATTGACCCAGCTAAAACGTTAGAAAGTAGTGGTATTAAAGAACAAAAGGAAATGAATAAAAATGGTTAAACTTACCGCGATACAATTATGCTCGGTACCTGATGTAGGAGATAATTTCCGCACCATTGACCGTTTCCTTGAAACATTGATTACGGGTTCATCCCATGACGATGAGCATATTGTCGTGTTACCGGAGTGCTGTTTATTCTTTGGTGGCAAAGATCAACAACAATTAGCGCTCGCTAAAGAAAGTGATCAATTAGCTTATCAAAATTTGTTTGTTTCTACTTTGCAAGAACAGCTGTCCCGTTTGGCTAAGCGTTATCATGTTTACTTGGTCGCAGGAAGCATCCCTTTGTTATCAACTACAGCTGACAAATTTACTAATACTTGCTGTGTGTTTTCCCCTGAAGGTGATTTAATAACGCAATATGATAAAATTCACTTATTTGATGTAGATGTTCAAGACAGTGAAAAACAGTATAGAGAGTCACGATATACGCAATGTGGCAGTGAAATTGTGTCAACGACTGCTGCTGGGATAAATGTCGGTTTATCAATTTGTTATGATTTGCGTTTTCCTGAATTATATCGGAGCTTAACGACTATGGGGGCAGATATTATTACCGTACCGAGTGCTTTTACTGCGGTAACAGGTAAAGCGCACTGGCAAGCATTATTGCAAGCACGTGCGATAGAAAATCAAGTTTATATTATTGCGGCAGGGCAGCAAGGCGTGCATGAAAATGGCAGAGAAACTTGGGGGCATAGTATGATTATTAGTCCTTGGGGAGAAATACTCGCTTGTTTAGAGGAAGGTGTGGGCAGTATAAGTGTCGACTTTTCCCAACAAGCATTAGACAAAGTAAGAAATGCAATACCTGTTGCTGAACATAATCAATTTGAAAGCACATTAAAACTTCAAAATTAAAATAAAATAATACGATAAGTGAAAAATATGAATAGTGTTGAGCGCGAACTTTTAGCCGATAGTCAGATTGACCGCGATCTTTTAGATCAAACGTTAAACAATATATATCAACGTAAAATTGATTTAGCTGACTTGTATTTTCAATCAAGTTGCCATGAATCATGGATGTTAGAAGACGGTATTGTCAAAGAAGGCTCATACAATATCGAGCGTGGTGTTGGCGTACGTGCAATTTCAGGTGAAAAAACGGGCTTTGCTTACTCTGACGATATTTCTCCAATCGCTTTACAAAAAGCAGCCGATGCCGCTAAAGGCATCGCAAATGCGAAACAAAATGGTCGAGTACTTGCCTTTAAAAATCAAACAGTTAAATCAGTTTATGAAGCAATCGATCCTTTAAGCAGTTTAGCGCAAGAGCAAAAAATCACTTTAATGCATGAAATTGAAGCCCATGCACGTTCAGTTGATAAACGTGTTCAGCAAGTCATTGTGAGTTTGTCTGGCGTTTACGAAAAAATACTCGTCGCAGCGAGTGACGGTACTTTTGCAACAGATATACGCCCACTTGTTCGTTTAAATTGTTCTGTATTAGTTGAAGATAATGGTAAACGTGAACGAGGCAGTGCTGGCGGTGGTGCCCGCACAGATTATAGCTACTTCTTTGAACTTGAAAATGGCAAAGCGCGTTATTTAGCTTATGCAGAAGAGGCGGTTCGTCAAGCCTTAGTTAATGTCGTTGCAATAGAATCTCCTGCAGGTATGTTACCTGTTGTACTCGGGTCTGGTTGGCCTGGTGTGTTATTACATGAAGCTGTTGGGCATGGATTAGAAGGCGACTTTAACCGTAAAGGATCATCTGCATTCTCAGGTAAACTTGGCCAGCAGGTTACTTCTGAATTATGTACAATTGTTGATGATGGCACTATGGCTAATCGCCGTGGTTCAATCTCAATTGATGATGAAGGTACACCAGGACAATACAATGTCTTGATCGAAAAAGGCATTTTGAAAGGATATATGCAAGACAAGCACAACGCCAAGCTAATGGGTGTAGCACCTACAGGTAATGGTCGTCGTGAATCTTATGCACATTTACCTATGCCGAGAATGACTAATACTTATATGCTTGCGGGTGAACATGATCCAAAAGATATTATTAAGTCAGTGAAAAAAGGTATCTACGCGCCTCATTTTTCCGGTGGTCAAGTTGATATCACCTCGGGTAAATTTGTTTTCACAACATCGGAAGCTTACCTTATAGAAAATGGTGAAATCACTTCGCCGATAAAAGGTGCAACCTTAATTGGTAGCGGCCCAGAAGCCATGAAAAAAGTCAGTATGGTGGGAAATGATTTACAACTTGATGCAGGCGTCGGTGTTTGTGGTAAAGACGGACAAAGCGTTCCTGTTGGTGTTGGTCAACCTACGTTGAAAATTGATGAAATGACCATTGGTGGCACGCAATAGTATTAACTTTTTGAAGCATTAAACTCAATAATCACCGTTCTTATATAAGCTCACTCGTCATAGATCTATTCAATTGCGACTGAGCTTTTATACTCTATTGTCATGACACTCTGACAGTTAATGCATTTTCTATTCATTCTATATCAATGTATACATTCAGAAGTCTCTTTGTAACCTGAGTTTCCTATTGATATAACATACCAAAATAGAAGACATAGTCTGAATAGGTCAAAGTAATATATTTGCACATCTCATGGTGAATTACTCGCGCGTATAAGCGTCTGTTCATTAAGTGGTACAACAAACCAATATTTTTAATAGAAAATAGATTCAGCGTATATGTATGAGTCTTGAAAATCGCTATCAATTGTTATATTGTAACAACTTATGCGTATTTTAAATTTTTTCCTACCTAATAGCTTTTCAATGAATCGGCAATCAATACTCAGTGTATTGATTTTGTGCGCATTCTTGTGTGCGACATTGAGTCACAGCGCACACAGTGAATTGATATTAGATAGCGTTGAATTACAGCAATGTAAACTATGCCAACATAACGTTGATACGCCCAAAGATACCTTAGTGGTAAAATTGGTGCATATCCGTAGTTATGATACGCCAATTCAGACGACTATTACTCCACAACTTGGTGCATTACTTTACTTAGTACCTCAGTTACGGGCCCCACCATTCAATAGATAGACATTAACGCTAAATTAGACAGACTATTATTTGGAAGTGCACTTAGCTGCAGCTCTTCTATAGCATTATCTATTGGAAAAAAAATGAAATCAGTATATATCAATAAAATTGCACCTGTGTGTGCATTATCGCTATTTTTTGTCGGGGCTAGTCACGCCCAAAAATTTTCAGGTGTCATACTTGATGCGAATGGCAAAGCGGTGGCTAAAGCTCAAGTTTCGGTAGTAAATACTAAATACCAAGCACTAACCGATGAAAATGGTCAATTCATTTTTCATGATATTAGCGCCGGAAAAGTAGAACTACACGTAAGTGCCAAAAATTTTAGTCATGTGAATGAATATTTCACAGTCACGGATCAAGATCTTAATAACGTAACCATTTCAATGCGATCTACTGTAATGGAGGTTATTGATATTTATGCTACGCCGCTCCACTCTTCGACTATTGAGTCTGCACTGCCCGTGAATGTAATTTCAGGTGATGAACTACGTTTAAAGCAAGCATCTACATTAGGTGAAACACTGAAAAATGAAGTAGGTGTACATTCAAGCTATTTCGGACCTGTTTCAAGTAGCCCCATCATCCGCGGTATGGACGGACCGAGAGTACTTATCACACAAAATGGTTTAGACGTTGGTGATGCATCTCGTGTAGGACCAGATCATGCAGTTTCAGCCGAAGCAGGCACAGCTCAGCAAGTAGAAGTACTACGTGGGCCTTCTACGCTTTTTTATGGCAGTGGCGCGATAGGCGGTGTGGTGAATGTTGTCGATAATCGGGTCCCTACAAGTATTGATAACCAAATAGATTATTTGCTAAAACATAATGATGTGGCAGATGAAAGTGAAGCGACGCTTAATATAAATACAGGTTATAAACACTTGGCTGTACATCTTGATGCTTTTTGGCGTGAATCAAATGATTACAAAATTCCCGGTTATGCCATGGCAGAAGACAGTCATGATGAAGACGAACACGAAGAAGCTCATGAAGGTGAGCACGAAGAAGAACAAATTAAGGGGTTATTAGAGAACAGTGCTTCGAAGTCATCAGGCTTTACGGTGGGTTCAAGTTATTTGTTTGACTCAGGGTATGTGGGTGTTTCGTATGGCAGAATGGCAAGAACCTACGGTATTCCAGGACATGCGCACTCAGAACACGATGATGAAATGCTTGAAGAAACAGGGGCAGGAGGCGCTGTTTTTGGTGATTTAGTACAAGATAGATATCAGCTACTGAGTGAAATTAGTTTTGATGACAGTTTTATTAACCGTGTGATGAGTAAAGCCGCTTACACTGATTACCAGCATCAAGAAATAGAAGGGGGAGAAGTCGGTACGCAATTTAATAATGACATGTTAGAAACACGCGTTGATCTTTATCATCAAGCCTTCAACGGTTGGAAAGGTGCATGGACGTTACATTATAAAGACAATGACTTTAAAGCGATCGGAGAAGAAGCATTTACGCCTCCTTCAAGTACAGAATCAATTGCAGTTGCTTGGCTTGAAGAAAAACACATAGACAATGTTTTATGGCAATTAGGTGTACGTGTTGAACATGTAGAGTTGAGTGCAAGTGGTGAAGTAGATTCGCATGATGAGCATAGCGATGACCTGGACAATCATAACGAAGAAGAAGAGACTCATTTCAATAAGCAGAGCTTTACGCCTATTAGTGCTTCCTTAGGCGCTGTATGGGGATATTCAACGGGTTATAACTTAGGCTTTTCAGTTGCGTTTTCTCAGCGAGCACCATCAGCTAGTGAGTTGTTTTCAAATGGTGCTCATATAGGCACCAACACCTATGAAGTAGGTGCATTATTTACTGTACATGAGGAACGTCATGAAGACGGCTATGAGTTACATGTAGACATGACGGATCAAAATGTTGAATTAGAAACGGCATATAACCTTGATATTACTTGGAGAAAGTTTGAAGGAAACTTTGGTTTTGTTGCGAGTGCTTTTTATAATCATATTGATGGTTATTATTATCAAGCGAATACTGGTTTATTTGCAGAAGATGGCCATGAAGATCACGATGAGTCTTTAGAAGAAGAGCATGCTGATGAAGGTTTACCTGTATATGTTTTCCAACAGAACAATGTGGTGATGTACGGGATAGAAGCGGAATTATTTTATCAGATAACACCTTCACTTAAAGGCTCTATGTTTACTGATTATATTCACTCAAAACTAACCGATGGTGATAACCTACCAAGGATCCCACCGATGCGCATTGGTGGTCAATTCAATTATATTACTGATGAATATTCAGCTGAGCTGAGTGCGACCCATTACTTTAAACAGTCAAATACAGCAGAACTAGAAAGTGAAACAGACGGCTATACCATGATTGATGCTAACTTTAATTATTTTATCAATGATGTTGGTGACGATATGGTGGCTTTTTTGAAAGTGAATAATATTACAGATGAAAAGGCACGAGTACATACGTCGTTTCTTAAAGATGTTTCACCAATGCCGGCACGTGGATTTACGTTGGGTATTCGAGGTAGCTTCTAAGAAGTAGAACATTGGCTTTGTAGATGAGGTTGAAGCTTCATCTACAAAGTATAAAGTATGCTAAAGCGGTTTATTTAAGACGAAGACCATTTTTTTCAATGGTGATTTTGTCTTTCTTTAATAAATTTCCAACCGTTGCTTTGAAGGTTTTTTTGCTCACCCCTAAAATACGTTGAATAAGTTCAGGCGAACTTTTGTCATGTAATGGACTAAACCCATCATTTTCTGCAATGTGTGCTAATAATTTATCAGCGAAGTCATTTACTTTACCTTCACCTGTTCGTGAAAGTGACAAATCAATACGGCCATCTTCACGTATATTTTTAATAAAACCGTCAACTATCTTTCCAACACGCAAAGGTTGAAAAATTTCATTGTCGTAAAGTAAGCCCCAATGCTTATCATTGATAATGGCTTTAAAGCCAAGATCAGTTTTTCCACCAATCATTAACTTAACTTTATCCCACTTTTGATAATCAGCAGGCCAAATATCAATATATTTATCAAGTTTACTAGAGGCAGCAATTCGGTCTGTGGTGGTATCAAGGAAAATACGCACTAAATAATATTTTCCTTCTTCCATCGCTGTGTGCTGTTGATTGAAAGGCACTAATAAATCTTTTGGTAAACCCCAATCAAGGAAAGCACCCATTTTGTTCAATTGTATGACTTTTAATGATACAAATTCATCGACTTGACCAAAAGGTTTATCGGTTGTCGCAATGATGCGTTCAGCAGAATCAACATAAATAAAGACAGTGACTTTATCCTCTGCTTTGCAGTTTTCAGGAACAAAACGGTTTGGCAGCAAAATTTCACCAAGTTCACCACCCGCTAAATAAGCACCTTTTTCGGTGACTGCAACTACAGAAAGCGTATTATATTTACCAATATCGGCCATTTGAATTTACCAAGAAAATTAATTTGAAGATCTTAATGGCTATAATAACGCATATCAAAAATGAATGGTGTTATTTTCTTGGTTTGGTTTGAATATATTCTGCATGGCGTAAGTGCAGTAAATCCGCAATTTTACGAATAATATGCTCCTCAATACTCGCAAGTTCACCGTCAGCATAAGCCATGTTCCATAAATTTTTCACGATTGTTATGCGTTGTTCGATAGAGAAGTGCTGATTAATCTTCGAGGTGTATCGATAAAAATCAGTGGCTTGCTCACTTTGAATGAGCGCTTGATCAATAATTTCTTTAACTTCTTCTTCATTCAAATTAAATTGTTCAACCAATAATATAACCAGTTTAGCTTGTTCTTGTTGATCGAAATGTCCGTCAGCACGCATTACTTCGCACAAGAGTACAGCACAGGCTACTTCTATTGTCACGTCATCGGAATTTTGATTGGCAGAAATATCAGTTAAATCATCGGCCAAATTTTTGAAAAAAGTACTGATTTTAGCGAGCATATATATTCCTTAATAAAATACTTAACTTGTTGATTGTTACGCTCAGCCATAAAGAAAACAAGCAGATACTAGTTATATTTGATAACAAAGTGTGTCTAATTGCTATTTCAGGTTTGAAATATTATGATGACAACCATAATGACAGCGCTGTCTTAGTCTGTGCTATAAAAATATACTTACTTAAGGTCTAATAATGTCGAATGAAGCACTATCAGAAGTTGAACAAGTTAAGCCTATTAAAAAGCGGTTACTGTCAATTGATGCGTTACGCGGCTTTGATATGATTTGGATCTTAGGAGCAGAAAGTTTATTTGCCGCATTATTCATTGTTACGGGGTGGCCTATTTTAGCGGTATTTGCAGAACAGATGCAGCATACTCCTTGGCATGGCTTTCATGCTTACGACCTTATTTTCCCATTATTTATCTTTTTATCTGGTGTCAGTCTAGGTATTGCGGCTAAACCGTTGTCAAATTATGAACCAGATAAAGCAAAATCAATTGTGCTAAATGGCATTAAGCGATTAGTCCTTTTAATCAGTTTTGGCATTTTATATAACCATGGTTGGGGAACCGGTATTCCTGCATCATTTGATAGTATTCGCTATGTTAGCGTTTTAGGTCGTATCGGTATTGCTTGGTTTGTTGCCGCTATGCTGGTTTGGTATGTCAGTGAAAAAGCACAATGGTTAGTCGCTGGCGGTATATTAATAGGCTACTGGTTATTATTAAACTTCATCACTTTAGACGGATATGGTGGCGGAAATTTTTCAGCTGATGGTGCATTGAACGCTTGGTTTGACGTAAATTTATTACCAGGTGTTAGCTATAAAAATCTAGCAATTGACCCTGAAGGCTTACTGTCAAATATTACATCAATCGTAAATGCCCTAGCAGGTGTTTTCATTGGGCGTTACATGATGAAGAATATTTCAGCCCCTAAAAAGCTGCTAAAGGGTTTATCCATTATTGGAATTTCGGTACTAATAATCGGCTATTTGTGGGGAATGTTTTTTCCGATTAACAAAACTTTATGGACGAGTTCATTTGCCCTTGTAACCATTGGTTATAGTACTCTTTTACTTACCTTGTTTTATTGGTTGATTGATGTATTAGCATTCAATACTTGGGCTAAATTTTTTGCGGTAATAGGAACAAATTCAATTATTGTTTATTTAGGGTCAAGCATTATCGATTGGCAATATACATCTCAAAGTATATTTGGTGGTTTTATCAATATTGCACCTAGTGGCTGGCAAGATCTTATTCTTTTTGGGGGAATGGTGTTTTTACAGTGGTTAGTATTATATTGGTTATATCGAAGAAATATTTTTATAAAAGTATAAATATTGGTTAAAAATACTAACTTAAAAAAAGGCTGTTTATTTTAAACCGTCTTTTTTTGTGCCTGTTAATCAAATGTTGATGAATTAACTTGTTGTTATTTATGGTTAAATGTAGTTTTTTACTTATTCTGTAACATATTGGACAATTTCGGCGCGCATCTTGTAATAAGCATTTACAACTTAATTAATTGTGTCGGCTTATTATTAGCTATTATATGCATAATTAAATAAATTATTACACCTGACTCACATTTATGAGGACATAACCGTGACGCGTACAAAACAAATTATCGTACCAATTGCTATTCTTGCTGCCGGGATTTTACTATTTATTGGCTTTTCTAGTATGAAAAAGCCGCCAGAAGAAAAAGCTGAAGTTGACAATACTCCAATCGTTGCCGTTGAAGAAATTCATGTAGCACCGATGAACTTAACGGTTAATTCTTATGGTGTTGTTAAGCCTAAGTATGAAACTGAATTAGTTGCACAAATTAGTGGTGAAGTCGTTGAGCTTGCTGAAGTATTTGTCCGTGGTGGTTTTGTTGAAAAAAACCAATTGCTCGCACGTATTGATCCAAATGATTATCAAGCAGCGCTTATTGAAGCTGAAGCTACTATTGCATCTGCTCGTGCTGCCTTAGAAAAAGAGCGTGCTCAAGGTCAAGTTGCTGAACGAGAATGGAAACGTATCACGGATAGCTCTCCTACTGAACTTAGTTTACGTAAACCTCAATTAGCACAAGAGCTTGCCCGAGTAAAATCAGCACAAGCGTCTGTTCTTCGTGCGAAGCGTAACTTAGAGCGTACTGAAATTAGAGCCCCTTACGATGCAATGATTGAAAGCCGTATGGTTGGCCTAGGCTCCTTTGTGAGTACAGGAAGTAAAGTAGGTAAATTATTAGGAACAGATATTGCTGAAATTCGTTTACCCATAGCTGATAACCAACTTCAGTTCCTAGCGGAACAAGGCGAAAATGCCCAAGTTAATTTAATTGGCACCTATGCAGGTAAAAGAGTCATTTGGCCAGCAAAAATTGCTCGAAGTGAAGGTGTCGTTGATAACAAAAGTCGTATGAGTTATTTAGTTGCTGAAGTTAAAGACCCTTATGGTTTAAACAACGCTAGTCATGAATCAGAAAGCAAACCCATTCGTTTTGGCTCTTATGTAACTGCTGAAATTCTTGGGGTGAGCCTTGAAAGTGCCACAGTGCTTCCCCGTTATCTTGTTGATAATAGCCGTGTCGCAATTTTAGATGCAGACTCAAAGTTACAATATGTTGACATCACCATTGCCCGTCAAGAAGGTTCAAATGTTATTGTGACCAGTGGTTTACATGAAGGTGACCAGCTCATTGTTTCTGCATTAGATTACCCTCTTGATGGTATGAAACTGTCATTGCAAAGTAGCGAAACCACAGAAGGTGAAGAGACTAATCAAGACGCTTCTGAAACACAAATCGCAAGTTCTAAGGACTAAATGATGGATGATACTCATAAAGGCTTAATTGCTTGGTTTGCCCGTAATAGTGTGGCGGCAAACTTGTTGATGATATTTATTTTAGTGGGTGGCTTTTTTACAATTAGCACCATCGATAAACAGATGTTTCCACAAATTAATATTAATTGGATTTCTTATGGGGCACCGTATCCAGGAGCAGCGCCCCAAGAAGTAGAAGAAGGCATCACCATTAAAATAGAAGAAGCTCTTGAAACAGTGCAAGGCTTAAAACGTGTGATCACCTATTCAAACCGTGGTTTCTCAAATGGTTGGTTTGAAGTTGATCTTGATTATGATCCACAAATTGTTTTAGAAGAAGTCAAATCAGCCATTGATTCGATATCTAGCTTTCCGGAAGGTATGGAGCGTATCAAAGTTGAACGTGAAAAATTCCGCCAAGAAGTTATGTACGTTAGCTTATATGGCGATTTAACCAATGGTGAGCTTAAAGAGTTAGGACGAAAAGTTCATAACGAAATTCAACAACTACCTTTTGTAAATATTTCAGAGTTATACAGTGGTTTAGATTACGAAATATCAATTGAGGTGAGCAAAGATAAGTTACGTGAATATGGTTTAAGTTTTCGAGATGTTGCACAAGCAGTACGAGGTTTTTCTCGTAATATGTCGGCAGGACAAATTCGAGCAGAAAATGGTTACATTAATTTACGAGTAGAGAATCAAGCCTATCGAGGTCATGAGTTTGAACAAATTCCCGTTGTTACCTTGGAAGATGGAACTAAAGTTTTATTAGGTGAAATTGCGACCATTATTGATGGTTTTAAAGAAGGTTTACAGTATTCAAAATTTAATGGCGAAAACTCTGTTACCATTTTTATTGGTGCTGCGAATAATCAGAGCATTACTGATGTTGCCGATGCTGTCAAAAAATATGTAAATGAAAAAGCAGAGGTTCTTCCACAAGGCGTTAAGTTAGAAACCTGGGTTGACATGACCTACTATCTTGAAGGTCGCTTGAATATGATGATAGACAACATGAAAAGTGGTGCAATATTAGTCTTTTTAATGTTAGCGCTATTTTTGCGTGTTCGTTTAGCTTTTTGGGTCATGATGGGGTTACCTGTCTGTTTCCTCGGAACTTTACTCCTTATGCCGTTAGAATTTATTAATATCACTATTAATGTCATCAGCTTGTTCGCCTTTATATTAGTGCTAGGTATAGTCGTTGATGATGCTATTGTCATGGGGGAAAGTGCCCATGAAGAAATAGAACAGCACGGCCATAGTACCGAAAACGTAATTCGCGGAATTAAACGAGTTGCTATGCCGGCAACCTTTGGTGTTTTAACAACTATTGCGGTATTTCTCCCTTTTCTCTTTGGTGAAGGTCCGTCGGCAGCGTTTGGTAAAGCTATCGGCTCGGTTGTTATTCTATGTTTAATTTTTTCTTTAATTGAATCGAAGCTTATTTTGCCAGCGCATCTGGTCAAAATGAAACCTAAGATTAATATAATAAAACTTAAGAAGTTGAACGAGTATGGTTACTTTTGGTTCATTCAATATCCTTTAGATAGGATCACTAAAGCAGTAGACAAGCTTCGAGCATTCATTGATGACGGTTTAAAATCTTTTATTCAAAACGTTTACCGCCCAGCGTTAGAGAAATTTCTAGACTATCGTTACGGCGTCTTAATGTTTTTTATAAGTTTGATGCTCATTAGCGCTGGTTTGTTTAGTGGTGGCTTTGTTCGTTTTGTTGGTCAACCTAAAATTCCACACGACTTTCCGCGGGTTAATGTTGAAATGAATGTTGATGCATCCGAGAAAGCAACGTTACAAGCCTTGCTAAATATTCAAGGTGTTATTAATCAAATTGATAAAGATATTGAAGCAGAATACGGTCAGTCAATGATCTCAGATATGCAGGTAGATTTACGCAGTAGAACAAGTGGTCAATTAATGGTGAAATTAGTAATACCAGAGTTACGACCAATGAATACCTTTGAACTTGCTGATTTATGGCGTGCAGCCATTCCTAATTATCCCGGCGTTAAATCATTAACCATCGGTGATAACTTATTTGGTGGTGGCCGTGATGACGGAGATATTGCTTTTAGATTAGAAAGTAAAGATGATGCACAATTACTCGCAGCGTCCAGAGACTTAAAAACTAAACTCAACTCTTTGAAAGGTCTTGGCGATGTTAACGATAGTCGTCAAACCAGTGCTAAAGAAGTTCAGTTTGAATTAAAACCGCTTGCCTACAGTTTAGATTTAACATTAGCTGAAATTGCCTCACAAGTGAGCTACAGTTTTTACGGCCTAGAAGCACAGCGTATATTACGTGATAGTGAAGAAGTAAAAGTGATGGTCCGTTATCCTCTTGAGCAACGAAGTTCTGTTGGTCATGTAGATGATGTAATGATCAAAGCACCAAATGGTGCAGAATTACCTTTATCTGAACTGGCTGTTATTACTCTACAAGATGGCGTGACGCGTATTCGCCGTGAAAATGGCAACCGTACTATTAATGTTTGGGCAAGTGTCGACGCCGAGCAAGTTGAACCTTTCAAAGTGGCTAAAGATATTCGAGATAACTATATTCCAGAATTATTAAGAAAGTATCCGAAAGTTAAAAGTGAAGTATCAGGCCGCATTCAAGAAGAAATGGAAAGCGCTGATAGCCAGCTACGCGATGGCGCTATCTCATTTTTGCTCATCTTTTCATTACTAGCGATACCGTTGAAGTCGTATTCACAAGCTGCCATGATTATGGTGGTTATTCCTTTTGGTGTCATTGGTGCTGTAATTGGTCACCTTATTTTAGGTATGGATTTAAGTGCACTATCCATCATGGGGATACTCGCTGCATCCGGGGTGGTGGTAAATGACTCCTTGGTCATGGTTGATTATGTTAACAATGCAAGGAAGTCAGGCGTTAAGCTAAAAGATGCGGTAATACATGCAGGTACTAAACGGTTTAGAGCTATTATGCTAACGTCAATAACGACCTTTATTGGTTTAGTACCTATCATCTTTTTTGAAGTTAGTGCGCAGGCAAAAATTGTGATTCCAATGGCGATATCCTTATCTTTTGGCGTATTGTTTGCGACTATTGTGACTTTGGTTTTGATCCCAAGCTTATATCTCATTATTGAAGATATTAAAGGGTTACTTAAGCGTAAGAAAAGTCAACCAAGTAATACAGATAATAGTGGAGAGCTTAGCGTGAATTAAGTTATTCTGATTTATCGTTTAATTAAGCCATTACCTTGTAATGGCTTTTTTATTGGCTATTGTTATTTTATTAAAGTTATACGAAAAAGAAAACTGTCGTTTCCAAAAACCGCTGGCTATAATGCCGTTAACTCTTAATAAAAATAAATGAAGTGAACTCACCATAATGAAACCTATTTATCTTTTTACTACACTAACGTTTTTGACTTTAGTCGGTTGTTCAACGATTGAAAATGCGTGTGAAGATATAACACTGGCTAGTGAACAAATTCAAGAATGTCAGTCTTTACAGAGACAAATAACTAATTCTAAAAATCAGCCGATAAAACGTACTGAATTAGAACGTCGTTATCAAGTTGATTGTATTGATATTCGTTATTATCGTGATGACAAACAAGTCGCTATTTGTGGCAACAAACATCAAATTGAAGAAGCACTAAGAGAAGAGTCTACGCAATAACTTTTTAGTAGATTAAGCTGCTCAAAGCAAACCTTAGGGTTTGCTTTTTTGTTACATTACTTCTAATAAAATAGTCAAAATAGGTACTCAGTAAATATTATGAATAAACAAATAGCCATTTTAACGCTAACCAGTAGTTTGTTATTTTCGTGTCAGCAAGCAGATATGAAGTCTACGGAAAAAGTTACTTCTGATTTACAGACAACTAAATCTGTAACGCCAACCGTATCACCAAAATATCCTTTAACTGAGGTTGATATGAAACAGCTTTCATTTACAGCTACCGTAAAATATATGAATCTTGAAGGTGGTTTCTTTGGTTTGGTGGCTAAAGACGGGAAACACTGGTTACCGATGAACTTAAATAAAACATTTCAACAAGATGGAGCCGTTATTAAAGTGAGAGGTCATGCTGTTGAGGGGTTGATGACAATTCAGCAATGGGGGAAGCCTTTTTCAATTACTCACATTGAATTAATCAAAGCAGGTCGAAATGGCACTGGTAAGAATTTACATTAGGGTTTATTTGCAGATTAAAGGTTGCATTAATAAATTTAGGTGGCGATTTTTACCGGAAATAACCACTTGATATATTCCTCGGTATTGTTTTTCTGAAATAGATTCAACCTTCGTTTGGCTTAATAATTCAGCCAATTGTGGCGTGGTGTTACTATGGCCAAAAACAACTGCATTGTCTTTTTCTTTAATTAATTGCCAAGCAAGTTGCTCTAACTTGTTGGGGGCATAGCTATTTATCGCAAGCTTCTGTTGCAGTGCAAGTGGTGAAGCGGTTGCCATCGTTCGTTTAAAGCGTGTACTGTATATTTTCTTTATCTTTGCATTTTCTAATATACTCGCAAGTTGTTTTGCTCTGAATTTTCCACACTGTGTTAATGTGGGGTCATCCTTATCTATTTGCTTCTCAGCATGACGAATTAAATAAAGGCTGTAGCTTTTGCTATTCGTATCTTGGGTGTTACTTTCAGCTCCCTGAACGAATAAAAAGGGCATGCTGATGAAAACAATTATCAATACTCTTAATTTTTTCATAACATACCCTTTAGTTTTTTTGATTAAAGCTTACAGTTTATTAAAATAAGCGGTTCAAACCATTTAAAGCCGCAACACGAAATGCTTCAGCCATAGTAGGGTAGTTGAACGTAGTGTTAACAAAATACTCGATTGTATTGCCGCCATTGGTTTGCTGCATAATTGCTTGACCGATGTGAATGATTTCAGCCGCATTCTCGCCGAAACAATGAATACCTAAAATTTCTTTGGTTTCTCGATGAAAAAGTATTTTTAATGAACCTACCAAACTATTTGATATTTGTGCTCTTGCTAAATGTTTGAACTGTGCACGACCCACTTCATAAGGTATTTTTGCTGCGGTAAGTTCTTGTTCTGTTTTACCGACTGAACTTATTTCTGGAATGGTATAAATACCGGTAGGAATATCAGCAATAAGTTTTGCGGTACTATGATGGTCTATCATCGCAGAAGCGGCTAATCGGCCTTGATCATAAGCAGCACTTGCTAAACTCGGATAACCAATAACATCGCCCACAGCATAGATATTATCTACACTCGTTTGATACTGATCATTTACTTTTAACTGTCCACGGCCATCTGATGTTAACCCTGCATTTTCAACGTTTAAATCTGCAGTATTACCCGTACGTCCGTTTGCAAATAATAAACAGTCGGCGCGCATTTTCTTCCCTGATTCTAAATGAACAACAACAGAATCATCAGATGCTTCAACACGTTCAATAGCTTCGCCATGGCGGATAACTACACCGTTATTCCATAAGTGATAACTGAGTGAGTCAGACATCTCAGCATCTAAAAAGGATAACAGTCTATCTCGAGTGTTAATGAGATCAACTTTTACGCCTAGACCTCGAAAGATAGATGCGTATTCTGAACCAATGACGCCTGCACCGTAAATAATAATAGAACGGGGATCATGCTTCAGCGATAAAATAGTATCCGAGTCATAAACGCGTGGGTGATTAAAATCAATATCGTCAGGTCGGTAGGGATGAGATCCTGTTGCTATTACAATTTGCTTTGCGGTAATTTGCTCAACAGAACCATCGTCTTTAACAATTCTAAGCGTATTTGCATCAATAAATGAAGCTTCACCTGCAACGAGTTGAACACGATTACGATCGTAAAAACCACTCCGCAATTGCACTTGTTTACGAATGACGGATGATGCATGTTTGAGGATATCAGGAAATGTTAAGTGCTTTGCTTTTTCTGTGCCTCTAAAAAGTGGGCTGGCGTTATATTCGATAAGTCGGCTAACACTTTGGCGAAGCGCTTTTGAGGGGATAGTTCCCCAATGCGTACAGCCACCACCCACATCTTTATAGCGCTCTACGATGGCAACGCTTTTTTCTTTTTTAGACAGTTCCATTGCAGTGCCTTCACCACCTGGACCGGTACCAATAATGATTGCATCGTAATCATAATTTTCGATGACTTTTTCCGTTGTTTTAGCTTTATTTTTAGTTGCCAAGGTCTTGCCTTAAATTCCTACTAAGATAAAAAAAATTTTAGCAGGAATTTAGACGTCTGACCATGTAAAAGCTTGATCTATACCTATAATACTTAAATTGATGAAAGCTTTATGCAAGCTGGGTTAAGAAACGTTGCCAATGTAGCTGTTGGTCTGCAAGATGCTGCTTAAATTCTTGGTACTGTACCGCTAACTCAGAGCTTTCAACATCTGCAATTAATTTATCTCGTCTACAAGCGAGTAACTTTTTTCGAACACCGTAATAATCATTTATTCTGGTAATAAGTAAATCATATTCTTGCTGGAGCTTTTCACGCATTTGCTCTGCATTTGGGTGAGCCAATAGTTTTTGCTGACTACGTTTTAAAACCATAGCTAAGCGTGCTTTTTCAATTTTATCATCCGAGTAAGTGCGAAGCTTTGTGGTTAGCTTTAAATATTCACAGCCTTTGATTAACCATTTAGTTGGATCAAATTGCCACCAGCGGATCCCATTTCTATAATCATTTTCGAAAATATGATGATAGTTATGGTAACCCTCACCAAAAGTTAGAAAAGCAAGGAAACCGTTATCTCGGGCAGTATTTTTTTCAGTGTAAGTTTGTTTGCCCCAAATATGCGCTAATGAATTAATAAAAAAAGTCGTGTGGTGGTTCAACACTAAACGTAGAAACCCCACTAAAAGTAAACTATTGATAATATCGCCATGCCATAAGCCAAATAGAATGGGCACACCGAAGTTCATCAATATTGTCAGCAATAAATAGTTTCTGTGTTGCCACATAACAATAGGATCTTTCTGTAAATCACGGGTATTGTCATAATTGGAATATCGATATGCTTGATACTCTCGCAGCATCCAGCCTATATGTGAATACCAAAAACCCCTTTTGGCGGAATAAGGGTCTTTTTCATTATTATCAACATGCTTATGATGAATTCTATGATCTGATGACCAATGTAAAATGCTGTTTTGCAAAGCAAATGCACCACCAAGTGCAAAAATAAAACGTAAAGACCAATGTGCTTGATACGTTTTATGCGACCATAAACGGTGATAACCTGTTGTAATCGACATGCCACAATAAATAAAACAGCACAGGGCAACAACAATTTCAGTGGTATCAAAACCGTGTGTCATTGCTCTATATGGAACACCTATAGCGGCTACTAAAAAGGTGATCAAAAATACGCTAAGATTTAACCAAACGATTTTAGGTTTGTTCATGTAAAAAATTCCACTTGTAAAAAGACGTACAATCAATAAAGTTTCAGTGTACACGTGTACTCTATTTTAGCTTTGATCACTTTTCAGTCAAGGTAAATTTGTTTAAAATTTCAATAAATAATACATGGTACTGTATCTAAAAATGAATGCTAGTTATCAAGGTTCTAGTAAATAGATGAAAATTCAGTATGATATGAACAAGCTGAAGAACGGGTTTATTAAGTAATGAGCGGTATTAGAGCACAACAAAAAGAAAAAACACGTCGACAATTAATTGATGCTGCTTTAGGGCAGTTAAGTAGTGAGCGTAGCTTTTCAAGTTTGAGCTTACGCGAAGTCGCTAAAGAAGCTGGTTTAGCGCCAACATCATTTTATCGACACTTTTCTGATATGGACGAATTAGGTTTAACACTTGTTGATGAAGCAGGTTTAACTTTGCGCCAATTAATGCGACAAGCTCGGCAACGAATTGAAAAAGGTGGCTCTGTTATTCAAATATCAGTGGTTACTTTTATGGAGTTTATTGAGAGTAACGGTAATATATTTCGTTTATTATTACGAGAGCGTTCAGGTACATCTGCCGCTTTCCGCGCTGCGGTAAACAGAGAAGTACGTTATTTTACTTTGGAGTTATGTGATTATTTGCAGCAAGCGAATAAATTAAATGCTGACGTGGCCTTTTTACAAGCTGACGCTGCGGTTACCATTGTATTTAGTGCTGGCTCAGACGCTTTAGATGTTGATAAAGATGATCGTCAACAAATTTCCATGCGAACAATACAACAGTTACGTTTCATTGCCCGCGGTGCTGCAGAATTTAGTCATCGAGTCGTAAAAGTTAGAACCTAAAAGTCTTATTTTTTACGTGAAAGAATGACACCGGCCTCTACATGATGGGTGTAAGGAAACTGATCAAATAGTGCGAATTTTTCAATATTGTGTGTTTTTACTAATTCAGCAAGATTTTCTTTTAATGTTTCAGGGTTACATGAAATATAAACAATACGTTCAAATCGACTGACTAACTCAACGCTATCAGAGTCAAGTCCTGCTCTAGGTGGATCAACCAAAACTGTATCGTAATTATAGCTTTTCAGATCAAAGCCTTCTAAACGACGGAACACTCGTTCACCATTCATTGCTTGGCTAAAGTCTTCACTCGACATTCTTATAATATCAACATTTGTTAACTGGTTTTCAGCGATATTAGTTTGTGCTGATTTTACCGATGTTTTCGATATTTCAGTACCTAAAACACGATCGAAATTTTCAGCGAGTGCGATGCTAAAGTTACCATTACCACAGTAGAGTTCTATTAAATCGCCACCAATATTCTGTGTGCCTTGCTTTGCCCAAAGTAACATCTGTTCATTAACGTGACCATTAGGCTGAGTAAAGCTGTTTTCTACTTGCTGGTAAGTATAAGTTTTATCACCAACGGTCAATTTCTCAGTAACAAAGTCTTTATCAAGAATAAATTTTTGTTTTTTAGCACGGCCAATTATATCTACGGGGGCAATTGTTGAAAGTGTTGTTTTTAATATTGCAGCATCTTTTAGCCACTCTTCGTCTAATTGTCTATGATATAACAAGCTGATTAATAGTTCGCCACTAAGCGTTGACAAAAAGTCTACTTGAAATAGTCTATGTCGTAGTGATGGCTTATCTTTAATTTCATCAAGTAGGGCTTTCATTGCCTGATTTATTAATGTGCTTGCAACAGGGAAATTATCTACTCGATATTTTTCTTTTGTTTCACTATTAAACATAATGTAGAACAAGTCATCACCATCATGCCAAACTCTAAATTCTGCACGTAATCTATAATTTAAGGTCTCTGAACGAAAGACATCAAAGCTTGGCAAGTCAAACTCACTAAACAATTTCGCGATATCATCCTGTTTATCTTCAAGTTGTTTATCATAAAATTGGGGTGCGATGTGACTAAACATATAAAGGCCTTAAATATAGAAGTAGATGAACGATATTATACTCAACATAACGAGTATTTACTGAGGCGCTGAGTTTAGCGATTGTGATTATTTTGTCTAGTTATTTGTCTAAAATTTTCATCTGCGTGCTAAAGTTAAGGCTAAAGGTTTGTAGATAAATGCCGATAAAATAGCCATATTGAATTTGATGATCTTTAGATCTTTGATTGTGTTTAATTATAATTTAATTAGATACCGGAGAGTTAAAATGAATAAAATTGATAATCAGACAGCTTTACCTAATTATTTAGGCCACAACCGTCAAGCCGAAGAAATGAAAAATGAAGCGGTTAAACAACATATGCCTACGGATTCTTTTGATAAGTTAGCATTAAGCAATCGTGTTTCTATTAGTATGAAGATTGTCTTTCAATCTGTTTCTAGCAAAATATCAGAAAACTTTAATCGCACACTGCCAGAAAAAAATATAGCCCCTCCTAATATAGTACCGAAAAATTCGTTAGGTGAAGATAGTTCTTTAGCAGGTTTTTTTGATTTTGAAGAAGTCGCACGAACCGTTATGGAATTTGTAGGAGGAAGCATTCTTGCTGCACAAGCAAATGGGGCGAGTGACGATGAATTAAAAGAAATGTTTGAGCAAGGGCGTGCTGGTGTAAACTTAGGAATTGATCAAGCGATTGGTGATTTAAAGGATATGGCAATGCTTGATGATGATTTAAGCCTAGGTATTGAAAAAAGCCGTGACCTTATTAACCAAAATATTAGTGACCTTTATGAAAAAATATTTCCTGAAGAGACGCAATCAAACAGTAATGTAGCATTAGAAAACCAGAATGTAAGGAATGCCTCTCTCGATAGCGAGCTATATATAAGTAATTCTAAAAATAGCGACTTATCTATTACAACCACTGACGGCGATATCGTTTCTATATCATTTAGCGAACTCCAACAATATGCGAGTAAAGAAAGCTATCAGTATGAGGAAGGCAGTAAAGGAGTTGCTGAGAATTACAGTATGGCAAGTAGCGAGTATCATGAAGTTAATTTTTCATACAGTGTTGAAGGTGAACTTGATGATGAAGAAAAAGCAGCCATTGAAGCATTAATCAAAGATGTAAATTCACTCCAGAAAGATTTCTTTAGTGGTAATGTTGATCAAGCCTTTGAAAAAGCTCTTGAGCTTGGTTTTGATAACGAACAAATTGCTAATTTTAGTATGGACTTACAACAAACTCAAACAAGCTATGTAAGCCAAACATATACAGAAGTTGCAGAGTATGAAGAAAAGGTATTACCAAGTGCAAATAAAGAACTCAGGCCATTAATTGATTTCTTAGCGCACTTTAAACAATTACAAGAAAGAGCAGATAACCTTCTATCTAAAAATGATGATGCTTTTGGTCAACTTCTTGATGCTGTGTTTAACGCTGAATTCGGAGATGATAAAGAAAGTAAAGAAAAATTCGATAAGGTGATAGAGACAGTTAAGCCTGAACAACAGAGTAACTAACTTAAGATCTATTATTAATAGATAAAAAAAACCCGCTCATAAAGCGGGTTTTATATTGCAGACTATAAATAATAAAGTTTATGTTTCTTCATTGTTTATTTCTGGACGTTCCTTAGCTTCACGAACTTTTAAAGTACGCTGCTGAAACTCAGTATCATTAAGTGACGTAACGGCTGCATCGGCGGCATTTGCTGACATTTCAACAAAACCGAAACCACGACGTTTACCTGTGTGCTTATCTTTCATTAAACGAACCGAATGAACTTGACCGTGTTCAGAGAATAATTCTCTAATCGCAGACTCATTAGCTCTGTATGGTAAATTACCAACATATAGTGTTTTTACTTCTTCATCGGCAGTGCTCTCAGTTGAACTTGATGAACCAATAAGAGGAGCAATAAAAGCACTAACTAAAACTAATACAGCGGTAATAGCTGATGTGTTACCTATAGCAGTTGATAAAAAGTAAGCAATTACAGCAAATACAACCGCGACGATAAATGTTAACCCTTGAGGAGACTTCATATATGAATACCTAATTATTATTATAAATTCAAAATTAAAAAACTAAATTGCGATTTCTATGTTACCCAGCTTTTAACATTGTGCAACAGTTGTAACCAGATAAGTTTAATTTATATGCAAATAGTACCTATTATATTAAGCAAAAGTTAAAATGTTGACTACACTAATTAGACTAAGCAAGTTAAGCGCACTATTTTATCGTTAATTTGAACGTCAAAGTTACTATTCTCAATATACAGGTTAATAATAACGGGAATTTTTAGACGATTAGAGTCTAAAATACTCATATTGTTTTTATTTCGAGCAAACAAACAAAAAGATCAAAATAGTGCTTGATCCTTTTCAAAATATGTCTAGAATGCGCTCCAGTTCCAAGGGGTAACCCAAAGAGCTGTTTTGATAAGTTAACTACTCTATACAAGAGCT
>JABSOZ010000033.1 GCA_013215295.1 Colwellia sp. | reverse complement strand
GTATCAATATTCGTATGAAATAGGCACATGATCTGAACACCCTAATTATAGGTTTATTCAGACTGAAAGGACTATATTGGTATTTTATAATCAAATTAGAATTTTTGACTTTATAGATTCTGATGAAATTTAGAACAATTCTATTATCTAACGCAGGGCTGATTTTCATCGGTTCAAATGTCGCTAGATAAGCCAAGGCTAAGGTCTTCGTATCCTAGCCGACTTAAATAAAGGTGAATATTAGCCACCATTTTTGACCGCTTCAGGCTCATTGTGATTGCTAGGTATATTGTATATATATTACATTCACTAGAATGGGCAGCTTTCCTAAGTTAACTGACATTAGGATATATACTCTATGGCACTAGCCAAAACGTGTTATGTCGACTTATAGTTTCATAAACCAATCGTAATCTGATCGCAATTTTAACTTTTGCGATAGATACAATCCTAGCTCTTTCAGTTGACCTTTATCTGAATATTGTACAATGAGCCATTTAAGTTTGTTTAAAGCTTGCTGGCTTTTACCCATACCATCAAGTGCTAAAACAAAAGTATACGCATATTGTGAATTATCAGGTGACAATTCCATCGATTTTTCAAAAAGTGGGAGTGCTTTTTCTAACTTTTTCTGACGAACAAAATGTAATCCATAAGAATAATATAAAGACGCTGACTTAGGGTTGTTTTTAATGCCTTTTTTCAGTACTGAGGCGACCTGAAATGGCCTTTGTTGCGCACGATACATATCAGCCAAGTTGATATAACCGGCTTCAAAATAAGGCTCTATTTTAATCGCAGTTTTAAAAGATTTTTCTGCTTTTGTTAACTTATTCATTTCAATAGCTAACACGCCTTGGTTAGCTACCCCTTCGCCACGCCAGCTATTCACGTTATTGGCTTGAGTTAATTCTCTAAACGCTTTATCAAAAACCTGTTGATGAGCCGAAGATATTTTACTTGTGACTAAACCTCGCGCGGCGGCTACTCTCACTGCCTTAAATTTATCCGTTAATAAAGGGCTAAGGTGCAACGCTCTTATCTCTGGCGTTAACAACAACGCAGTATTTGCGGCACTTAATCTAATTAAATTTTCCTGGTGAGTTAAATAGGGTTTTAATACCTCAATGGTAATTGTTTGCGTAGTAAAATTAAGCATTTGCAATGCACTGGCTCGACTAATGACATCAAGCTTGGTGTCAGCAATAATACTTATATGATCTTCTAGATTAATCGCTTGACCACTATTTAACGCCATTAAGAATCGTTTACTTTTTAATATGTCTTTTGGAGTGCCATGCCATTTTGTAAGGTTTTCATTTGCCCATTTATCATTTTTATCATCATGACATTTAGTGCAGGCATTAGGGGTGTTATAAGTTAAAGATAAATCAGGTCGTGGGATTTTAAAACTATGATCACGTCTATCATCTACGCCCATGTATCTATTTTCAGGCATATGGCAGTTTGCACACTGAGCACCCGTAGAGTTATCTTCATGTTGATGATGTTCTTTTACATTATAAACTTCTGCGCCATGACACTGCAAACAAAGCCCGTTACCTTCATCTTTTAGTTTCATGGTGTGTTTATCGTGGCAGTCCAAGCAGTTCACACCAGCAGCGAACATTTTACTTTGCAAGAAAGAGCCATAAACATAAACTTCTTCTTTAATTTGTCCATCTGCATAATAATTAGGTGCTGAAGGTAATTGAGGAGTAAATTGATCTAAGAACGCTTTATTGGCCTCAATACCATCGGTTAAAGGCGCGCGTAATGCATGACATGCAAAACAGCCATCCATGAAAGCATTGTCGCGTGGTTTTCCTTGCCAGTGCGCCGTTTTCTCGCCAATACTACGTAACCATGAGCCTGTAGGATGTTTTATTGACAGAACGTCGTTCAGCACATTACGTTTTTGATCTGTCTCTGCATGTTCTGACATATCACCATGACAAGATAAACAGCCAACATTGATATTATCAAATTGACTATCGAAACTATTTTTCTCAGCATTATAGTCTCGAACTAAACCATCAGAATGGCAGTCCGCACACATGCCATTCCAGTTTTGTAAGGGTTGACGCCAATGTAGTCTGTCTTGAGGACGGATTTCTTCATGGCTATAATTGTGATACCAGCGTTGACCGCCATTTTCTTTACTCCTGCTGTCCCACGCAAAAGGTAATACTTGTAATTTCCCTTGCTCAGTTTCAACTAAATACTGTTGTAGTGGAAAATGACCGAAAGTATATTTTATCGGGTAAGTATCTGTTTTTTCATCATAAGAAATAGTGACTTGATAACGCCCATCTTTAATAAAAAAATGCGCTTTTTGACCGTAATGTTCAACCTGTTTATTATCAAAATCAGCTAAAACTGAGCTTTTATCAGCAATGGCCATAGCTTTACTATGATCAGATTGTTGCCAATCATGTTGTGACTCCTGATGACAGGAAATACATTGCTGATTGGTGACAGGTTTATCTTTTTGGAACTCATGCACAGCAGTTTCAACGGCTTGCACAGATAAAGTAACAAAAAAACAACTCACAGCAATACTACATAAATAAAACAGCTTCAAAATTTATACTTACCTTAAAATTAAATTAATAGTTAACTTCGCATCATAGTTTACTTTTTATAATCACGAACTTCGTAATAATACTTGATTATACGGTTTCACATGAGGAAAAACTTGCATTAACTCTTGCTCAGTGAATTGCCAATGTTGTGATAATACGTTACCAATCCAGCTAAAACTATTGGTTGTTGGCATTAAATCTCGCTGTTGAAATAACTGTTCAGTTTTCAATCCTGGCCAACGGCCCTGTACCTGCCCGCCATTTACGGCGCCACCAGCTAAAAACAAAGCACTGCCCGTACCGTGATCGGTGCCACCGGTACCATTTTCTTTGGCGGTGCGGCCAAATTCAGTGCCTATAATGACCACAGTATTTTGCCATTCTTTGCCTAAGCCTGCTTTTAATTCAGCTAAGCCGTTATCTAATTCTGCTAAATTATTGTTTAGCCGAGTTCCTTGATTATTATGGGTATCCCAACCGCCAAGTTCTAACATCGCACAATCAACACCTTGTTCCCCCACCATTAACTTAGCGCAGGCTTTCGTTAAATCGATAAACTTACCTTGGCGTTTTTTCTTTTTACCTTTTTTATCACCCACCAATCCACGCACTTCCAAACCACTTTCCAGACTTGCTCTTAAAGATTCATCATTTTGATATAACTTGTCCAGAGCAGCATAAATATCTTCATCGGCAACTTTAAGGTTTGAAGGATACCAAGTATTTACCTGATCACTACTACGTAAACTAATCGGTGTGGCACGAGAAACTGCCAACGCTCGTTTATTTTTCACCTCAATAGCTCGAGCTAACCAGCCACTATCATGGTCAATTTCAGCTTTACCACTTTCTAAATAATCCTGACCATCAAAATGAGAACGTTTTGGGTAACCCGAATACACCGCAACAACCGGGATTAATGACTTCTCTTGGTACCACTGATGCAAATTTTTCAATGATGGATGTAAAGCGAAGCCTTTTTCCAAGGGTAACAGTGGCGACTTAAAACTGCTTGATAATTTGGGTCTCAGGGGTTTATATTGTTGATCAAAGGTCGGCACGATAGTGTGCAATGAGTCCAATGCACCTCGCAATAATAGCCAAACAATTTTTGGCTTACCAGCTTGATTGCCAACTTGTTTATTTGAACCAAGCGCAAACGCTGACCCCATTGGTAAAGATAAAAGTGCTAAGCCTGCCCCCGTCATAGTGATAAATTTACGTCGAGATAAAGACGAGGTAGATAAATCGTCCGAGTCATTGATTATTTGGGTATTATTCATCATTATCTCCGTTGAAACTCTGGGCTCATTAATAATAAGGTTAACGCCTGTTGACGACTTTCTGCTCTCATTACCGAGTTATACGTTAACTGACTAACACTTGTACCTATCGACAGCTTCATCACTTTTTCTGCATTGGCTCTTTTACTGTAACCCGACACCATGGTTGCCCAATCAATACGGGCCATCAGAGCACTTGCTCCAAGCCAGTCTTGTTCGTAGTCACTATAACCCGCCGGTGAGCCAGCATTAAAAGGTTGTTGTCCCAAATTGATTAAGGTAGAAAGTAAGGCATTGTCTTTAAATCTTTTCAGCGATAACGCTCGCAGGGTTGAAATAACAAACTCTCTTGGTGTTTTGTATTTTTGTGCGCTTTTAAACCAGGCTTCATCTGCATCAAATAGACAATGCATTACGGCTTTAATATTGCCGTGAGTTTTCAGCCAAGTAGCTTCCATTTTCTTTAACAAAGATGCAGGTGGATTATGACAGGCAAAATGATGGGCAAGCTTATGACATAAATGTTTTGCTGTAGCGGGATTCATCGCTAAATCACGTAACATTTGTTGGCCTTGCGCTATGCCTAGTTGGCTGTATATTTTACCGAGCAATTTTCTGCTGCCCGGTTCATGTCCATAAGCACGAAAGACGAAACCTTCACCGCGCTCTTTGCCCGGACGTTTCACACTCCAACCCGTAATTCCTTTGGCTAATTCAATGACATCTTCTTGGCTATAACCACCATCAATACCTAAGGTATGCAGCTCCATTATTTCTCTAGCGAGGTTCTCATTTAGGCCTTTATTTCTTTTTTTTGCCATCCTTGAATTAGGCCCGAACGATTTTTCATTATTAAGATAAATGAGCATTCCAGGATGCTGCTCAACTGCTAACAACATATCTTCAAAATTACCAAGCAAGTGTGGCGCAATGGCCTCCCTTTCCAGTGTAGCGGCAAGGCCGACCATTAATTGGCCGTGAGCGGTGACACTGAAATGATTGGAGAAAAAGTCAAGTAGTCGCCAACTAACACTATTGGATGAAGCTATTGCTTGCTTTAAGGTACCGACAGACATATTACGCAATGCTTGGCGGGAAAAGTTTTTAGGCTTTTTCTGATCTTTCATATTGCCAGATTGCATATTGGCTTGCATAGAATTGGCTTGCATATTGCCTGATTGGCTATTTATTTTCTGCTGTTTCTTCTGACGTTTCTTTTCTTTTTGATATTTTGCGTGTTCAATCAAAATAGTATTTGAATGGGGAAAGTCGCCATTAAACGTTATCGGCTTTAATTGAGACTCTAGCCATTGCCTTGGATCTTTTTCGGCTTGTGTTAGCTCATCTCCACGGGCACCATAACCAAATCGATTAACCGCAATGTTAGCTCGGCTTATAATTGTTGATGACATTGAATTTTCAGACATACTTCACCTTTAGCTTATACAAATAGGATATAAAAACAGCAATACCACTATAAAATCATTGAACAACTATCTACAGCATCTTTACAATTCTTTACTCAGTAAACCAACCGGCACTTGTGTTTGAATTTCCGAAGGTTTTTTATTTATAACAAGATATAATGACGGCAAAACTAACAAACAAGGGTGGTAAATAAAATGCCAAAACCTAACGATACTGCCATTGGAACAACAAATTGAGCTTGTCGTGAAGTTTCAAAGACCATCGGCGCTAAGCCACAAAAAGTGGTGATGGTAGTCAGTAATATTGGACGCACTCTTCTTTTGCAGGCCTCTTTTATAGCGTCCATTGCTGAGTGCCCCTGTTCAAATTTCTTATTGGCATATTCAACGAGGATCAAGCTGTCGTTAACGACGACCCCAGCCAGAGCAAGCATGCCCATTAAACTAACAATACTCAAGCCGAAACCTAAGACCATATGCCCCTAAAATAGCACCTACTGCGCCAAACGGAATAATTGCCATAATAACGATGGGTTGCGAGTAACTTCTAAACGCAATGGCTAATAAAATATAAATGCCGGCCAACGCAAAACCCGTACCTAACTGTAATCTTGAAACACTGTTTGCTATTTCTTCTTGGTCGCCACCAAAAACGACTTTTATGCCAGGATAACGCCATTCTAGGTCAGGCACTAAGTAATTCTTCACCATTTGAGCTACTGCCGGTATGCTTTCTTCTGGCAATATTTCAGCGCCAATTTTTTCGATTCGCTGTCCTTTTCGCCTTAAAATAAAACCTGGAGCTAATACCTTTTTGATAGTGGCAACACTGCCTAAAGGAGCATATCCACCAGTTTTGGTCCGTATTAATAATGATTCAATTTTATTAACGTCACCTCGTTCATGCAAAGGTAATCTTACCAAGGTAGTGACTTGATTTCGTAACCTGTGTTGCCTTTGAGCCCGTACTCCATAGAGTGACGCTCGCATCTGAGCAGCTAATTCACTGGCATCTAAGCCAAGTGCACGACCATTCTCATTTAAGGTAAGCTTCCATTGGGGCTTACCCTCTTCCATAGTGTTAACAGTAGCCACGACATTTTCACTACTCTGCAGAAATTCAACGGCGTCTTGCCACGCGAGTGCAAGTATCTGGCTATCACTATGACGTAATTCAATGGTCAACGAAGCTGTTGAAATAGCACTAGAACCGCGCCTAGCACCACTAAACCTTAGCTTACCTGCTTTAGGTAATGATTTGGCATGTTCTCGCCAAAACTCTTTTATTTGACCGGTAGAAAACTCTCGTTCTTCACTTTCTACCAATAACAACGCGACTTCAACACTGTTGTCACGAATAATACTGCGAGTACTAACCACACTGCTTTGCAGTTCATAGGCTTTAATCATAGATTGAGCATTAGTCGCTAACCTTGCTCTAAGCACAATCGCTTGTTGCTCTGTAGATGAACTTGATATTTCATAACTGGCTTTTACCCATCGTCCATCCATTTTGGGGTATAGGCTAAAGCCCATTTTACCGCTAAAAGCATAAGCTAAAACAATACAGAAAATAAAACAGGCAATGCAGAGTACCAGCGCCGGCCGCTTCAAGCACTTGTTAAGAAATGGGAGATAAACATGTTCAATAAAATGATTCAATTTAAGATGACATTTTTGCTGCGTTTTCTTAAACCATATCTCTATTTTACTCGGGTGCTTATCATTAATATGTGCTAAATGAGAAGGCAAAATGAACAGAGCTTCGACCCAAGAAACAGCAAAACATAACACCACCACAATAGGGATAGCGCCAAATAATAACTTCATACTGCCAGGGAGTAATAACAAAGGTAAAAAGGCGACTATATTGGTTAATATTGCATAAGTTAGCGGTTTAGCGACTTCACTAACCCCTTTTATTGCAGCCTCCTGATAAGACATGCCTTCTTGAATATGAGAAAAAATATTTTCGCCGGCAATAATGGCATCATCAACAACAATGCCTAAAGCGATGATAAAACCAAACATAGAAACCATATTGATGGAAACATCAAAGGTAGGTAGAAAAAGTATCGCACCTAAAAATGAACTTGGAATGCCAGCAACCACCCAAAAGGCGAGTTTAAACTGAAGGAATAAACTCATGATAATCAAAACCAATAACAAACCTATAAAGGCATTCTTGAGTAATAAACTCAGGCGTTTTTCGGTAATTTTTGGCGTCATCATCAACAATCGCTATACCTGCCCCAGGAGGAAGCATGGCAATTATTTCTGGCCACATATCTTTGATAGCATCGGCAATCTCAGAAGGTGTTTGCTCTCCCATACGGTAGATATTTAACTGTGCCGATAATTGACCGTTATAAGTCACTAAATTACGTTCATCAGCAAAACCTTCAGTGACTTTTGCAATGTCGCCTAGCCTTAATTGATCACCCGAACTGTCTGAAATAATCGGCACATTAGCTAAGTCTTCAGCCCAAAACTCGCGTTGATCAATCGAGACCAAAATGTCGCCATTATCCGCTTTAATTTTACCTGCTGATTTCTCGACCACATTCTTTTTCAGCATTTTTGAGATCAATAGCTTACATCTGAATTAGCTACCAAAATATTAGGTAACAGAGCTTCATCATTATGTTTACGTCATTACAAAGCACTTTAAAATGGTTTTAGTTTAACACCAGAAAATTAATTCATCGAATGCTTGTTTATAATAATGTCTCAACAATTGATACCTACTTAGTTAGGTTTTTACGCATGTGTATCGTTAATGCGGCAAACGAAATATTTAATACCAAAGGAAAGATACTCAGATTAGCCAATGTTACTTGCCCTGTCGGCAACATCATACAACACCAACTGAACTAATTGTATTTCAACGAAAACTAGATAAACCGGATTAAACTATTAAAAATAGTGATGAAGTTTTTCATAGCCTTGTTTTATATGTTCTATCAGTAATTTTATTTTATTTGGCAGATGGCGGGTATAAGGATAAACAGCATACACACCTAATGAACGGGGTTGAAAATCTGGTAATAAAACCCTTAGATCTCCTTTTTCAATATCTTCATATACACTACATTTTGGTATATAGACAATGCCATAGCCCCCTAGTGCGGCTTTACGCAATGCTTGGGCATTATTGGTGGCAAAACTCCCTGATACTTTTACATTACAGGGCACATTATCACGCTCAAATCGCCACTCATACGCACCTTGCCCCTGATAGCTGTAGACTAAACAATTATGCTGGCTTAAGGCTTCGGGCTTATCAGGTTGTCCATGTTTTTCGATATATTTTGGCGCACAACATACCACCCAGTGGGAGTTGATCAATGATTTAGCAATGAGACTTGAGTCATCTAAAACCCCTGTGCGAATAACAAGGTCAACTCCTTCTTTAATAAGATCAACAAATTCGTTTTCTAAACGTACATCTACAGAAATATCAGGGTGATGCTGACAAAATTCTGCAATTGTTTCCGCTAAAAACAATTCTCCAGAAATTGTCGGTACAGATATACGGATATGTCCTTTTAGTTGTTCACTAAAGTGACTGACCTCGCCTATCGCTTCGCTAACTTGTCTATTAATATCTTTGGCACGCAAATATAACTTTTGCCCTGCTTCAGTCAAACTCAATTTACGAGTGGTCCGATATAACAGTTGCACCCCTAAATCCGTTTCTAGTTTTGTGATCCTTTTACTCAACGCTGGTGTTGAAATATCAGCAACAGCCGCTGCCTTAATAAAGGACTTAGCTTCAACGACTAAAGCAAAGAGTGATAGTTCGTTAGCAATAAGCATGTATTACACCGTTTTTAGAAATAATAAATTAATAACCAGCATATATATTAACAATAACTTTCAGCTTACACTACTCAAAATAAACATGTTTAGGGGGTAGTTGTTCTCTTATTGCAATCGTTTGTTGCTAAAGAGAAAACAAATATACTACAGAGATATTTTCAAAGAACATACTGCCGTCTAAATAACAATAATAAATCAATCTAAATCACTTCCAAGGAATCTCTTTGATAACATGAAATATCTATCATTTGCCGGTTTAACCAGCACTCTCCTACTGACATGCTCCCCTATCGCATTAAGTGCTACAACTTTTAACAAAGAAAGCACTAATACCGACAATAGCAGCACAGAAATATTTACCGTCACCGGCACCCATATTCCCGATAGTAGTGATACCGCCAGTCTGCCAAAATTTACCATCTCTGCTGAAGAAATTGCTGCATTAGCACCTAACAGCTTTGCCGATGTACTCGATGGTGTACCCGGAATTGACATCTTTGAACAAGGCGGCGTAGGCGGACTAACCTTCTTGTCTGTACGAGGTGGCGATCCAAACTTTGTCGTGATACTTATAGATGGCGTCAAAGTAAACGATCCGACAAACAGCCGAGGAGGCGCTTTTGATCTGGGTACAATAGACCCCTCGGTAATCGACAAGGTTGATGTTTTTTATGGTAGTTTTTCAACCGTTTATGGTAGTGATGCCTTAGCAGGTGTGATTAGTATCGAAACCAAAAAGTTTTCTGAACAACGCAACGGAACAGCCAGTATTAAAGTTGGCTCAAATGGCATGTATGGCGGCTCCGTTCAATTTGGTTTAGCGTTTGCTGAATTTGCCCAATTAAGCGTGATTGGTTCATTTCAAGAGGGTGACGACAGCACGTTTGGCGATGCCTTTGAACGCCAGCAAGTCATTGCTTCCCTTGCTTCAGTGCCTGACAGTGAAAGCAAATGGAATTTGGGCTTTTTCTATGCCGACGGCAAATCTGCCAGTTTCCCTGAAGATAGTGGCGGTGATGGTCTTGCCGTTATTCGTGATCCCGAAACCCGTGATTTCAGTCAAACCAATCTAACGGCTAGGCTGCAACATAGCATCAGCGAAACTATCAAGCTGGATTTTAATAGTGCTTTGTCTAAACGTGAAGAAGATATTGAAAACCCTGGTATTGCCCCTGGCGTACTTGATGGTGTTCCGGCAATAGACAGTATAAGCAATTATGAACGTCTAGACCTCAGTGCAACGGCTAACTATGGGATATCAGAAAACGCGGTTATCGCCTTGGGAGCAGCCTATGCAAAAGAGGATGGCGGTATGAAGAGTATCATCGACTTTGGTTTCCCAATGCCAGCTGACTATACCCTGGAAAGAAAAACCCAGTCTGTTTTTGTTGAGGCCCGACTTGACCCACTTCAATCACTTCATTTCACCTTAGGGGTTCGTCATGACAAAACGCAGCAAAACGATGTGACTACCGCTCGGTTGATCAGTCGTTATCAACTCAGTTCAACAAGTACAATATCGGCACAGTATAGCGAAGGATTTAAACTCCCCAGTTTTTTCGCTGTAGCTCACCCTTTTGTTGGCAATCCGGAGTTGAAACCTGAGCAAAGTAAAAATTATGAACTCAGCATTGACAGTAATTTCTTCACCGATAATTTGACTACTAGGCTCAGCATCTACAAAAATATTTTCACCGACCTAGTCGATTTCGACCCGATTGAATTTACCAATGTCAATCGTTCTAAAGTCACCGCTGAAGGTGTTGAAGCCCACTTAGCTTATCAAGCGACTGAGCAATTAAGTCTCTCTGGACAATTTACTTATAATAAGATGAATATCGATGAAGTCGGAGTGGTATTAAGAAGACGACCAGAATTTAAAGCCAGTGTACTGGTTAACTACCAAGCTAGCGAGCACCTTTCATTTACTGGTCGTCTGGTGGTAAATGATGATTATTACGACAGTTCAGTACCAACAGGGATGATTGAGTTGCCAGGCTACAACCATCTTGACCTGTCTGCAGCCTGGACGTCAACTAACAGTTTGATGTTTCGCTTACATGCAAAAAACATTCTGGATAATGACAAAGAACAAGCTGTTGGCTTTAATAACACCGGTCGTAGTCTGACTCTAAGCTTAAGTAAGGAATTCTAAAGTACTGACTTGAAGTTAAACACGAGGCATGGCTAAAGGAATAGTCATGTTCATCACAATTCGGCAGGTTTCCATACCAGAGTTCTGTTCAAATCAATACCCCGCCGTTTGCCCAATTTCGATAGAATGAGCCAAGATAAAAAAAACAGCTTTGTGAAGAAACACTTTAGTTTTAATCAGGGAAACTTCTTGATGACTAGTATAGTGCGAGGCATAACCTATCCACACACCAGATAATATACTTAATTCAACAATAAAATTAAATTTATGTCAGCAATATGTTCTTTATATCGTGACTTTGTGGTTACTTAGCCGGTAACAATTACAATTAAGCGCTTGGCCTCCGATTAAGCAACTCAGCGCTGTTTTCAACTAATGACTGGAATTTTATCTCACCATTTACTTAACTAAATGGTGAGGTAAATCACTGACTTGTTTACAACGAAGCTGACCCATTAATTGAGTTAACTGCCTTTTAAGCATGTCGATGGTATGAGCTCCACCTTGGTTACCTAACGCAGCCACACCATAAACAAAGGCTCTACCTAAGAAAGTAAACTGTGCGCCACTAGCAATAGCACAGGCAATATCAGGGCTAGAACGAAGGCCACTATCCATCATAACAGTGATCTTATCGCCATATAATTCGCTAATACGTTGTAATGGGCGTACAGGGGCTTCACCGACATCAAGTTGTCGTGCACCGTGATTAGAGACAATAACGCCATCGGCACCAAGTGCAATTGAACTAGCAACATCCCCCTCGCTTATAACACCCTTAATAATTAAATTACCCGGCCATAAATCTCGAATAACTTTTAAACTTTCCGCATCCACTTTACCCATAACGGTATTATTCATAAAGTTGGCCAGTTCACTGATTGGCATATTCTTATCCATGTAAGGTTTAAGCGTCACCATTTCAGGTTTTCCCGCTAATGCGGTATTGAGTAACCAACGCGGACGTTTAAGCATCTGAATAACATTGGTGATACTCATTTGAGGCGGCATAGAAAGCCCGTTTTTTATATCGTTATGACGATATCCAAATGTTGGCACATCAACGGTGATCATTAAGTTTTTATAGCCGGCATCTTTTAAGCGCTTGATTAAATCTAAACGAATATGATCTTTGGTTGGATTATAGAGTTGATACCAAGCTTGACCTTCAGACACCTCAGCAATGCGCTCAATACTGCTAGACGACACCGTACTTAATACATACGGTATATTGGCATCTACTGCGGCTTTTGCCAAAATTTCTGGGGAATTTGGCCACATTAAGCCTTGCAGCCCGATCGGCGCAATACCAAACGGGGCAGAATAAGTATGCCCCATAATCGTCGTTTCTAGTGAAGTCTCACTTATTGACGATAGCAGATTACTACGCAACTCTACTTCTCTAATCGCATTGGTATTTTTAGCTAAGCCGTACTCTTCATTACTACCGCCCTCTAAATAGTCAAAGGCAAACTTAGGAATTCTAGTTTTAGCTTTAGCGCGTAAATCACTAACACCGGGATATTTTGAATTAATACTCATAGCAACACCACTCTCTATCGGAAAGTAACATCATAGCGTTGTAAAACAATAACTATTAGCGCTTATTTAGAAATTGACAAATTCCCAAATAGCCTATATTGATAAAATACGCTATTTGGGCATCATGATTATTGGTGAACTGACTACTGAGTTAATTCATTTTAATAATAAAATTATACGTGCCCGAGCCAATACTCACGACCGTTGAGCCATTATCGAGTTTTATGCCAGTTATTGCTTTTATTGATGATAATGCTTTATCCGACTCGGTAATGCGTTTTGGGTCAGCAGCAGGCAGATAGACTTCAGCGGTAGTGTTCGCCGGTATCGTAACATTAAGAATCAGCTGGTCATCATCCTGCTGCCAGTAGGTTTCTATAACCCCTCTAATCGAATCATAATGAGTGGTGATACCATTGAGTTCATCGCCAAGATAAGGCTTAATTCGTACTTTGCCAAAACCCGCTTCAAGGGGCGTAATTCCCCCCATATATTCATACATCCACTCAACCACAGAGCCGAAGGCGTAATGGCTGAAAGAATTCATTGCCTTATTGAACCCGCCTTGTTTGGTATAGCTATTCCATCGTTCCCAGATAGACGTTGCACCATTTACCACCTCAAATCCCCAGGAAGGATATTTATTACTGGTGAATAATTTATAGGCAAGATCATTGTATCCATACTTTGAAAGCACTGGCAGTAAATGTTTAACCCCAAGGAAACCCGTTGATAATTTATTGTCATTTGCGGTAATTAAATCAACCAGCTGTTTAACAACCTGTGCGGCTTTGTCTGGTGGGATCAATCCCATATCCAGTGCCATGGTATAACCGGTCTGTGTATGTGAGCCAAGTTTGCCATCGCTCGCTAGAAATTTTGCCAAAAATGCAGCACGCACCTTTTCAAAGACGTCTTGATAATGTGCTGCTTCTTTGTCTTTGCCTATCGCTTGGGCCATCTTCACCATCAATTGAGCATCATAGGCGTAATAGGCTGTTGCCAGAAAGTCATCGGATGTTTTTGTCGCGTCAAGAGATAACCAGTCACCATAGTTAGGACCTGCGCCCGGTCTTATATAATCATCTCCAGCCTGGTCAGCAAGATACTGCATAAAGTGCTGCATGCCGTCCCAGAGTCTATTGATAATACGAGTATCACCGTAGGCTCGATACATTTCAAAGGGAACAATAATGCCAGCGTCAGTCCAGGCAGGTGACAGCACATGAGCTCGGGAAAATGGAAAGGGTGCAAAATTGGTGTAGCCACCATACCAAGTTTGAGTATCCTCTAAGTCAATAAGCCATTTGTTAAAGAAACTGGCAACATCAGCATTATAAGTGGCTGAGCGTGCGTATATTTGAGCATCTCCGGTCCAGCCCATACGTTCATCACGCTGCGGGCAGTCAGTTGGAATATCGAAGAAGTTGGCAAATTGGGTGACTTGTATATTCTTGAATAGTTGATTAACCATGCCCTTATTACCGTCAAATTTTATGTCATCTTGCACATGGATGTTACCAACCTTGGGCGTGGAAGAATTCATAACAATACCAGTAACGGTTTCTGTATCAGGAGCATAACTTAAACCAGTAATCTCAACAAACTGGAAACCATGGTAGGTAAATTGCGGCTCCCAAATTTCATAATCTTGATCACCTGCTTGACTGCCTTTAAGAATGTAGGCATCGGTTGCTCTGGCTTTTCTCAGGTTTTCTGTCATCAGTGAGCCATCTTTCTTTAGCAGCTCACCAAAACGAAGTTGCACCCGCTCTCCTCGCGTACCTTTCACTTTTATCCTAACCTTACCAGCAATGTTTTTACCTAGGTCAAAAATATAAGTGCCTTTGTTTGGGCTTGATATATTCTTCGGTGTGATGAACTCTTGATATTGCACAGGAACAGCCGGATAGGCCTCAAGCTTGCCTTGGGGTTGAGTGTGCCAACCAGCCTTCGCCCATGTGGAGTCGTCAAAACCAGGCTTATCCCAACCTGGCATTTCCAAACGAGCGTCATAAGTTTCGCCCATTAAAATATCAGCTTCAAGAATGGGTCCTGTGGTTGCTCTCCAGCTACCATCTGTTTTAATGACTTCTTTGCTGCCATCAATATATTCAATTTCAAGTTGGGCAAATAATGCCGGGCGTTCTCCGTAGAACTCTCGAACTTTATCGTATTTTATAAATAGTGCATAAGCGACATAACCTGCATACCATCCGTCTGCCAAAATACCGCCAATAGCATTTTTTCCCTTGCCTTTTGTGCCTGTATTTAACATGTTCGAAACATCAAAAGCACGGTAATAAATTCGTTTATTGTAATCGGTCCAACCGGGTGAAAAATATTCATCCCCCACTCGTTGGCCATTTAATCGCATTTCATAAAGACCCAAGGCAGTGACATATAAAGTGGCACGTTTAATGGGTTTATCTAGATTAAATTCTTTACGTAAATATGGACTAGGTGGAAGATGTAAATCTTTCAACTTATCCCCTTTAAAGTAATCCACTTTATGGCCAATCCATTCGGCCTGCCAGTCTTTAAACTTCAACTTGCCCATAGACCAGTTTGCGGTAGCACTCCAAGAACTCTGCGTATCAGTGCCATTCCAAACCAGAGATTTCCAGTAATATTTTTTGCCACTGAGCAGCTTTTTTCCCTGATATTCGATATTATTTGTGTCACTGGAAATAACTTTTCCTGAGTCCCAAATATCGCCTTTGTTCTTATGTAATTGCTCGACACTACTGGCTACCAGAATACGGTAGGCTGATTGAACCTGACTGCGTGCATTAGAGGTGACTATCCAGCTGAATCTGGGCTGCAGAACATCTAGACCTTGGGGATCAACCAAATATTCAAGGCGAAGCTTTTCTATTGCCAGGTTTGTTGCGCTGGCGGCATTAGAGTAGTTTGAACTAAAGAGAGTGAAAATAAACAAACTTAGACAAAGCGCGATTTTTCCCATGAGTAATACACCTACAATTTAATTATTTATAATAAATATTTAATGATTATATGTGGATAAAAAACCAATATCAATCAAGATTACTCTTATATTGTCATGAAGAGTCTTTTTAAAGCGTTAAAACATTAGAGCTTATGAGTAAGCAATGTAAAACCTCTCGTTCAGACTCTTTGCCTTATGAGTAGCGAGAAGAAGCTAGGTTATAAATTCACGGGGATAGCACGAGGATAGATGTTGAAGAGATTTCTAATGTCGCAGACACATGATTACAGATGATAGGAATTAAATCGAAGGTGCTATCACTATATGACCCGCTAATTTATGTCAGAAAAATTGATCCAATAACTAGCTGAGTAAGAGTCGGACAAATAGACTGGTTGAGGTTTACTTGGGTTATTAGGTAGGCTTAGTCAAAGGAAAATAAAAAGTGCTGTTGAACCAACAGCACTTAAATCATTTTATTCAGTAAGGTTTTCACTACCGGCAAGGCTAGTTTCATCCTCAATAACCAAACCTTCAGCTAATTCTTGTTTTACGATATAGGCATAAGTGGCCGTTACGAAGTAAATCAATGTTGGTACGATTAACCACGTTCTAATCGTTTCAATATCATGATTAACATAGGCGATAATCGCCATAACAAAACAAGCAACTAATGATAAAATCGATATTTTCTGTGCCAGGTTGGCTAGAAACGGCAGTACAACTTTTTGTTGTTTCGTTTCAGATAACTTGGCATCTTGTAAATATTGTTTTTCAGCTTCTTTACGTGCTAGCTCCAGGCTTTCATCTTTTTCTGCTTGAGCATACACCTCTTTCGCCCCCAATACTGATGCTAAACTACAATAAGCAACGGTAGCAAAAATCCAGATAGGAAGTAAGATGAAGAACATATGCATGACATCAGCAACCACTAAATAATAACTGATCACAAGTGATAACAACCAAGTGATCATGGCCGCTATATTGGTATTGTTACCTTTATACTTTGACCAGTAACGGGTAAAACCTAATTTAGGAAATAACCAATGTTCAGCAACAATAATCGCCCCTACTGGCGCCATCATTAATCCCATAATGCCTAAAAAGCCAAGTAATTGAGTAAATACAAACGGGAAACAAGCAATGATTGTGGTAATAATACCGACTACCATGGTGACTTTAGTTCTATCCCATTTATAATTGAGTGATTGAAAAGCAAGTCCAGCTCTATAGATAGTCGGGTTAGACGTTGTCCAACCGGCGATAATCACCGCAAGAATACCTGCACTACCTAATGCTTGAAATGCGACCACGCCGGCATCAAGTTCGGTAATCGACGCTTTTAACAATAACGCTGCTGCTGCGCCCATAATACCGGCACATATCCAAGCAACATAATGACCAATAAACATACCTAATGCAGAGTAATAACCATATTTAGCACTTTTAGCGAAACGGAAAATAGTCAAATCACCCATACCACCATGCATGGCGAGATTACAAATCCAAGCAAAAGCAGCAACATGCCAAAAACCAATATCGCCACCGGTATCAACCCAAATATATTGGTCGGCAACGGTAAGAAAATCACTAAAGCTTGAAATACTTGCGACACTACTCGATGCATCAACAAGTGTCGGCATTAATACCAAGGCACCAACGATAAACATTAATATCATCCAAGGAGCACAAATTTCGGCAAAGGCGGCTAATTTTTTAAAGCCTTTCATCGCCATCAACACCACAACGGCGCCAACCGCTAATGCCACCAAAATAAAGGAGATGTCGGTAGGATACCAAGTGGTTTGCGGGGCAATCCCAAAGATAATTTTAACCGCGGAAGCAGATACGGTGATCATCGCTCCTGCTAAAATACAAAATAAAACCCCATTAATAATACTGTAGAGTTTTATCGTGCCAGGACCGGCAATTTTTTCAAGATAGGCATATAACGTTAAACGGGTATCGGTAGCAATGGGTGCAGTGACTAACGCCCATGTCAGAACCGCTAAAAGGTTACCTAACAATAACCCCCAAAGTATATCTCCTGTACCAACACCCCAGGCGACAAATAAAGCACCGATGACAAATTCGGTACCGGCAACGTGCTCACCCGCATAACTAGCGGCAAAGGTTTTTCCAGACTGTAATTTATCCGCGGATACCGGTTCGGTTTCAAATTCTGCTGCATTAGACATATTCACTCCTCAAAAAGTCTATTTTCTTGTTAATTATCTCAGCAAGAAAATAGACAACAGTTATTATTATATTTTTTATGAATTCTATTCTGAGCTTGATTTCTACACTATACCAGAGCCATTGCCACCAGTAGAAGGTCTTAATTTACCAACAATGCCACGATAGTTTGCTTTACGATAAGTGGCAATTGGGTCAATAGCGCCGCCTTTACGGAAACGTGCCATGGCTAAGATTGGCGAAATATCGGTGTTAAAAGCATCTTTAAGGGTATTACTACACATAAGCGCATCATTATTGGTTTGATATTCAGTTAACTGAGGACGGTTTACTAATAACGCTGATACGTATGAACGTTGTACGCTCGCGGCTGAATTCATTAAGCTTTCAATGGGGTCAGTCACGTTGTGTGATTGGTCTAACATGTAGTTAGGCTTGAAACCTTCTTGACCACGGTATTCTGCGTCAACTAATTCATTGAAAATCAAAAACTGTTGATACGGGTGCAAGCTACCACTGTCTAAATCATCATCACCGTATTTACTGTCGTTAAAGTGGAAACCACCTAACTTTTTAAATTGGATTAAACGTGAAACAATCATTTCGATGTTTACGTTTGGTGCATGGTGACCTAAATCTACTAGCGATTTAGCTTGTGGCCCTAATTCCATTGCCGCTAAGATATTGCTACCCCAGTCTTGGATGATGGTTGAGTAGAACGCAGGCTCAAACATTTTATGTTCAATATGCAACTCCCAGTCACTTGGCAAACCAGCATAAATTGATTTCATACTTTCTAAGTAACGTTCAAACGCACTTTGGAAATGTTGTTGACCTGGGTGATTAGAACCATCACCAACCCAAACGGTTAATGTTTTAGAACCTAACTCTTTACCCCATTCGATACAATCTAGGTTGTGCTGAATGGCTAAATCACGCGCTGCTGCACTGGTATTAGCTAAGCTACCATACTTATAGCTATGCTCTTGGCCAGGCTGGTCTTGGAAAGTATTCGAGTTAATCGAATCCCATTTCAAGTTTAAGCTATCAGACGTTTGTTTTAACTCTTTGAAGTCATCAACTTTATCCCAAGGGAAATGTGGTGAAACTCGCTCAGTACACTGAGATAAATCATTGATCACCGCACTGTCTTCTATTTTTTCCCAAATGTTACGTGGCTCGCCTTCACCAGGAAAACGCGCAAAACGTGTACCACCCGTACCCGTCCCCCAAGAAGGAACCGCAATTTGGAACTCTTGTGCTTTAGCCGTGAGGTCATCAATGTCGATGTCTTTGCGTGCCAATTGATTACCCAATGCTTGATAATCTTCTTTTAAGTAACTTTCTAACGTTGCATTTTGCTCTGCAATTAATGTTTTATCGATACGTTGTGTCATAATTTCTTCCTAATACTTATCTAATAATAAACAGCTAATAACAAGCTGCTAATAAACTTGGCTTAGCGTAAAAATGCTTCGTGTAAACCACCATCAACACTAATAATTTGACCAGTGGTTTTACTTAACTGCCCTGAAATCATCAAATAAGCCGCTTCTGCTTGGTCAGCCGGGGTAATTGGAGATTTGGTTAACGTGCGCTGTGCGTAGAACATCGCTAGTTTATCACGTAATTCATCATCAGAATCTGATTCAGTAAATTCAACATCATACTTAGTTAAAGAGGCAATCACTCGGTCACGAGGAAACATAGTACTGCCTTTAACTACTGTTGCCGGTGCTAAACCATTGACGTTAACTAATGGTGATAATTCAACCGCTAATTCACGGACTAAGTGATTGGCAGCAGCTTTACTAGTGTCGTAAGCTAATGAGCCTTTTTTAGCAACAACCGCATTAACACTGGTTGTTAATACCATAGAGCCTTTTAAGCCTTGTGCTTTCCAGATTTCATTCGCTTGAGTCGCAACGATATAACCACCTTTAACATTAACCGCAAAGCTAATATCAAACATTTGGTCATCACTCATACCGGCTTGACCCGGTGCAAGGAATACACCGGCAGTAACAATCACTTTATCAATACCACCGTATGCCATTGTTATTTGCTCAAACATTTTTTTAACAGCTTCACGTTTAGTGATATCTACTTCCAGAGCAATCGCGGGGCCACATCCAGAAATACCTGAGCCTGCAACGCCGATCCCTTGACCGTAGATTTCAGCTAATTCATCCGCGGTTTTTTGTGCCGCTTCAATACGTAAATCAGCACATACAACGTGAGCACCTTCTTTAGCAACACGAAATGCGGTTTCTTTACCAATACCGTCACCAGCACCAACGACTACAACAACGTCACGCGCTAAGGTTTTTTCAGCTGGCATACGTTGCAGTTTTGCTTCCTCTAGTGCCCAATATTCAATATCAAACGCTTCTTGTTGAGGTAAAGCAGTATATTCACTGATCGCTTCAGCGCCGCGCATCACTTCAATAGCGCAGTTATAAAATTCAGTCGTTACGCGAGATTCACTTTTGTTTTTACCCCAACCAATAATACCAACACCTGGGATTAAAATGACTGTTGGGCTAGGGTCACGCATCGCCGGTGAATTTTCATTGCTACAAGCATCGTAATAAGCTTTGTAATCGAGTCGGTATTGTTCAATACCGGCATTGAGTTTTTCAACTAAACTATCAAAATCATCTTGTGCAGGGTTAAAATCAACATATAACGGTTGAATTTTAGTACGTAAGAAATGATCAGGACATGAAGTACCTAGCTTAGCTAAACGTCTAGCATCAACACTGTTAACAAACCTTAAGGCATTGTCATCAGTTTGCACCGTGGCAATGAATTTAACTTTATTTGACAATAAACCACGAGCAACGGGCAAGAATTTAGTAAGAAGCTCTGTTCTAGTGTCTTCACTTAAACTTTCAACACGAGCGCCACCAAAAGTCATTTCACCTTTGTCATGCTCTTCGATATAACGTGCCGCTGTTTCAATCACCCATAAAGACGTTTCATAACAACTTTTACTTTCACTGGCCCAGTTGGTGTGACCATGTTGGCCCATTAAAATACCGGTAATACTTGGACTATTGGCATAAATTTCTTCACATAATAACGCCGCTTCCCAACCAGGTCTCATCCAAGGTACATAGGCCATTTTACCACCCCAGATAACTTCGGCTAATTCTTTTTGTGCTTTACAAGAAGCAACAGCAATAACCGCATTGGGGTGTAAATGGTCAACATGCTTGTCTGCAATCATTGAATGTAATGGCGTATCAATAGAAGAGGCACGTGGATTTAAGCAAAAATTACAATGCTTATACATGGCAATCATGTCGTCTTCACCGACTGACTTATAGCCTTTTACCGGGAAGTTTTGATAAGTATTATCAAGCGCATCTAATTTGTCTTGATATAAAGAAGAGAAGTTCTCTTTCTTAGCGGTTCGTAAATCACCACCCGAGCCTTTTACCCATAACACTTCCACTTGCTCACCCGTCAACGGGTCAGTTTCCATGATTTTTGCGGAAGTATTACCACCACCGGTATTAGTAATGCGTTGATCGGCACCTAATATATTTGAGCGATAGACTAAGCTGTCAACCGATTTTAACGGCGCGGCAGTCTCATCATCCCATAGATAATTAACGTACTTAAATTCTTCTTTAGTATATTTCATTTTTACCCTTCTGCTTATAATCTACTATTCACAGCCATACAACTGGCCAATGAGTTACGCAGATCAAGTCATTTTGTATTCATTTAAAGTTAATATCACACAATCAAATGCAACAGTCAATCAAATACAGTCATTACGCATCATATCAATTCAAATGGACTTTTTATCCTACTTTTGATTAATATTGTATAAAGGAATAATGCCGTATTGTTTATTACGCTTTAACGCTATCGACGCCAAGGTAAATGCTCTCAAGGGAAGCTGCCTTTAACGAAGCCCCGCCAATAAGGAAGCCATCAATATCTGATTGTTTGATCAAATCACCGGCATTATTTTCATTGACACTACCGCCATAGAGTATTGACAAATTTTTAAAGATATTTTTGTCTAAATTGCACAAGTATTGTCTAATAACCTTGTGTACATCCTGTGCTTGCTCAGCGGAAGCGGTTTTTCCAGTGCCAATCGCCCAGATCGGCTCATAAGCAATAACCACTGATTTGAAACACGTGAGGCCGACAATTTCAATGATTGCTGCTAATTGCTCGGTAACAATGCGCTTGGCCTCGCCCCGCTCCCTTTGTGCTAGGTTTTCACCGATACAAAGGACCGGAGTTAACCCACCTGCGACTAACCGTATTATTTTATCGGCAATACGGGTAGTTGACTCGTTAAAAAGTAACCGCCTTTCAGAATGGCCGACTAAACAATAGCGACAGTAAAAATCACCAAGCATCTGAACTGAAACTTCTCCGGTATAAGCACCATCGTCATTTTCATTGACATTTTGAGCGCCAAGTTTAATACCAGAGCCAACAATATATTCTTTAACTTGATGCATATATATATGTGGAGGACAGACAACCAGTTCACTATGACTTAAAGAATTTGAAAACTTTAGCATCGCCATCAGTAATTTACTGTTTGCAACTACGCTACCATTCATCTTCCAATTTGCTATTATTAATATTTTTTTCATCGTACCCCTTCCAAGCATTAAACTTTTAACGCCTTTAGTTTCCACTATTTAGCCAGGTAGCAAATCCCTAAAGACAAAGGGTATTAGCTATCAGTCACCCAACACAGTAACACTCAAAAACAATCAACACAAGTCACATTCACTCACTATGATGATTAATCAATGATACTATCAAGATTGAATAATGCCAACCGTGTTTAAACTCAGGATAATTGGGCATATTTTCGGTATTTATGCTTAAATACATGCACAATTACCCACTCCAGATTCATCTGCAGAATTACGCTATGCAGATAGAAAACACCGTCGCTCAACACCCCCAAACTCAAGAGACATACCAATAGTAACGAGTTTCAATCAAATCATAACAACGATTTATCACCAGAACCTCATGACCACTTCAATCTTCTTCAATCATAAATAATCTTTATTATTCAAAAAGTGTTTACAAAATGGGGATACTGCGATAGGTTAATTGGTAGATTATAGATAAATGTTTCATTGAAAAATAATAACAACTAAAAACAAAGCTACTTATAGCAAGAAAATCATTCAGCGAAATGAAGGGGATAACTATGAAGAAAATGTTTAAATGTTCAAGCATACCATTACTGAGCAAGCTGGCTAAGGCAACTATGATTGCCCTGCCTTGTGCTCTTTTGTCGACAACTATGGCTTATGCTGACCCTGTGGTCATCGACTTCCCAACGGTTAAAGTTTTTGATGATGATGGGGTGTTAGTGAGCGGTGAGCTGACTCAATATTATCTCAATCACATTTACTCTGCTGAATGGGGCAATAACCTGATTGTTAATCCGTCTTTTGATCTGTGTGGCGAATACGTAGATCCCAAAGTTTATGTAATGGTAGAGACTAGGCCGTCCGATAATCCAGAAACGATTAAAGACCGAAGAAGTTGTGAGGTAAATGCCGGCTTCTTCGCTTGGAGTTGGACCTACATAGGATTTAAAATACCAGATCCAGCTAAAAAAAATAAAACCATGATTGTCGGCAATTCAAATGTCAATCACCCTCGCCCCCCTAATGACCGTACCCACTACGCGCCACCTAACCATAGTCGCAAAGGTTTTAAGGCACAATTTCTTAGTGGCCGTGGCATGGAATTAATAAAGGCAATAGAAGTTACCGACGTTAATGAAATCTATACTAGTTATGATTTCGCTAAGCAGGGCCATAATGCCATTCAATTTAAGTTAGTATTGACGCCTACCAACGGTGAGCCCTTTGAACTTGATCTGACCCCAGAAGTTTTCGACGATGACAGCTATTGGACCAATGAAGATGGCTCAATAAATAACTACTGGTATCACGGACAGTTAGCCTGGCAATTAGATGCACCGTTCACTGGTACTATTGACTATGTCTTTCAAGGCGTTGGTGCTAACCCAACATCAAAACTTGACAATATCTTTTTAGGCACTGATACCACAATTTTACCTTTGCCTGATTCAGACGAAGATGGCACCCATGATGGTGACGATGATTTCCGCACCAATCATGTCGCTTATCTAGATTCCGATGGTGATGGCTTGCCTGATTTCTTCACTGCCCCTGAATGTAAACCACTGGTAAGCCCAGAAGGCGAAACTGAAGAAGGTGAAGTAATTCCGGCGGTTTATGGAGATGACTATGCCGAATGTAATGGCCTGACCTTAGATACTGATGATGATAACGATGGCGACAGCGATATTGACGAAGTAGCTGCAGGTACTGACCCATTAGATGACACGAGCATTTTAGCCGACCTTGACGCTGATGGCTGGTACAACGCCAATGACAAAGATTTGCCGGTTGCTGATGCTTATCCTGACTCACACTATCTGTTTTTAGCAAAAGAAAAGTATACCAACGTTCTCACTGACTACGCCGCTGATGCTGAAACTGCGGTAGTTATTGGTGACTTTGTTGGCAGTGAATCATATGAATGGTCATCGTTTAGCGGCGGTAGTGGCACACAAGATTATGACGTAATTGACACCACCGGCCGTAATGGTGAATCGACTAAAGCGTTTAGATTAGGCGTTAGCTCTAGTGGTTTAGGTGATAATATAGTCGAACTTAAGAGCCCGACACTCACTACCGTTAACCAAAACGTCAGAGTTGTCCGCCTTGCCGGTTGGGTGAAAATTACTGGGCCAGAGCTTATTGATGACGATACTAGAGTCTCTGTTGGTGTCAAATCAACTAGAGTTGACGATTCTGAAAAAAATAATAGACACTTTTGGAGCTTTACTGAAGGAAGCCCTGATAGAGCAATATACAATATAGACCCTACTGAAGAAAACGATTATGGCTGGTATTACTTTGATCAACCCTTATATATTGGAAATGATGATATTGCCGATATCAAAATGAGCTTACAGCTAGAGACCAAAATCGATATCGTCGGCATTGAGGTACTCTTCGATGATGTAGAGATGAATCTGGTTCCGCTTAATATTAGTCGTGACCAAGATGCGGACGGTATCCTAAATGGTGATGATGCTACGCCGTTAGGTGATGGTGCTTTTGATGCTGAGTTAGGTTATGCGCCAACAGCAGGTTTAGATATTGATAACGATGGTATTCTCAACGGTTATGATGATGACTTAGATGGTGATGGCATTGCCAATGCTTTCGACAACTTCCACTTGGCCATTACTATTGACGAAGCGACCCCAGTGCATGATGCAGAAGCACGAACCATTACTATCGATGCAATAGTAACTGAAAATTCTGCTTCAGACCCAGCTCCTGAATCAGATGTAGTGCTAGAATATAATTGGACAGTTAAGCAAGAGGCAAAGGACGATAATAGCGCTGCCATAGAAGAAACATACAGCGGTAGCCCTACCCTAGTGATTGATGAGCTCGACTTTGTCGGTGGCATCAATGTGGTCATAGAATTAACAGTAACCGCCGTAACGCCACAAGGTGGCACGCTGGTGCAAAAAAGAATGTGGGAACAAGACATCGCTGACGACGAAGTCCCTACCATTGAGATATCTATGGTACATACACCCGGAGAAAATGCGGTATTTTCCTTAAGTAGCCTCTACGATGAAGAAGATGACGCCTTGCTAATAACCTGGACCGTTGATGGTGCGTCTATTCAAGTCAGTGAAAACGCCACCAGCCTAACTCTGGAATATGCCGATTATAGTGCCGCCGCGTCAGTTGTGATTACAGCAACGGTAAGCGAAGTAAACAGACCTGTGCATACCTCAGCAGCAAGTCTTGTCTGGTTTATTCCTGCAGAGCCAAAAACACCGTATGACGGTAATAAAAGTGGTAGCATGAACTGGTGGTTACTGGCCTTATTGTCTACGCTTTTATTTACCCGACGTAGTCGCTAGTTGAATCGCTTAGCTGAATAGCCGAGTGATATCACTTAGGTAAATCAGCTAATTGAATATCTGCATAAAAACCGCCTTCATTAAGGCGGTTTTTTTATTTTAATAAAATGTCTCCCCCCTACAGTACCTAATAAACTGATCATAAAAATCAGGAAAACAACGTCAACAATTGATGGTTTACAGCTAATAAACACAAAAATAGCATAGAAACTCAACAATATTTCCTAAATAAATATCTGTTGTAGGTAATTACCCACCCATTCGTGCAGATGTTCACAAAACAAACAAGCGATGACTACTTTATCAATATGCGTATATCAGTGAGTTTCCAAGCATTCTTAGATAAACATTACTGATTATTTAACTTTTTGACTGTTTTATACACCATAAACAATCATTATTTTACTTTTTGAATCATTTGTTCTTTCTTTTGTAATCTTTATTCATTATTATATATGCTATGTAATTGAACTTTATAACTTAACCCTACCGAGGCTATCCTATGTTGGAAAAACAACGCCAACAATTAATTGTTGATATTTTAGAAGAAGAGCAATTTTCCAGTGTGCGTACTCTTTGCACTAAATTAAAGTCATCGGAAGCAACCATCCGTCGAGATTTAAATAAAATGGCAAAGTTGTCGCTGTTGAAAAAAATCAGGGGTGGTGCTGAAGTCAATAACAAATCAAAGCTTAAATCTAAAAGACCACAAATTCAAAGTTCCTTGTTTTTAGTCGATAAAGAAACAAATCTAGATAAAAAACAACTGATCGCCAAAAAAGCAGTAGAAATGTGTGAAGATAATGAATCCATCATTATAAACGGCGGCAGTTCGACTTATATGATGGGGCAATACCTCATGGATAGGCAGCTAAATATATTAACCAACTCTATTGTGTTGGCACAAACACTATGGGAAGAGAGCGACAATCAAGTCACTTTACCCGGTGGTGAAATTTATCGTTCACAAGGCATCATTTTGAGCGCCTTTGATAATGACAGTATTCCAAATTATCACTGTTCAAAAATGTTCATGGGCACCCCTGCCATTAATAGCATTGGCGTGATGGAATCCGATACCTTACTAGTAAGAGCCGAACACAAACTCAAGAAACAAGCAGAAAAATTGATCATCATGGCTGACAGCTCAAAGCTAGGCGGCAGTAGTAATTTTCTTTTTGTCCCGCTTGCGGAAGTAGATATACTCATTACCGATAGTGATGCCGACCCTAAGATAATAAAAGAGTTTGAAGCTCAAGGCATCGAAGTCATTATTGCTGACTAACAACCCTTATTAATTAAGAAAAAGCCCCTAGTTATTGTTAATAACTAGGGGCTTTTTCATGGTTAAGTCGAGACCGTCAATTCAGTTTACTTATCAACAAGTTTTCGCCATTTATCTCTATAAGCCTCCAAAGAGGATAAGCTGCTGGTTTCAGACGCTGATTTATTAATATAACAATCAACCTCGTTCAAGATAGTGAGATAAGCGGCGCCTTGAACGGTACCGGTAGCATCCATTGAAAGATACACAGATTGCTTACTGCGCAATTGATTTAGCACCGCACATAACAGCGGATTTTTCAAAAAAGCGCCTTCAATAAAGATATCACCTTTGGCATTAAGCATATCAAGCTGATAATCCATCATCAAAGCACAGTATATTGATGCCAGTGCCATACCACTTATTTGCGTAACCGTGCCGATGAAGGCGCTTTTATTACCACCAAACGGACCGCTGCCATCACTGAAGTCAGGTAAAGCAAAGACCTGCTCATCAATAACTCGTTGTAAATCAGTTTCGTCAAATTGTTCACCTAGCCAAGAACCCGCTTGTTCGCATACGGCTTCAAACTCTCGACCGCCCATAAAACGTGCGCAAGCAACCGCTTGTCCCATCGCATCGATGTTGGCAAGCATGTCTTTACTGGCCTCTAAATTAGCGAGTTCAACTTGAGTTGCCATTAAAATTGTCCAGGTACCGGTTGATATAACCGTAAATGGCGCATCCTTTTGGCTTAAACGATAACGCAAGAAACTAGCATTGCTATCGTGAATACCAGTAAAAACATGACAATCAGCGCTCAAACCAAGCTCTGCTCTTAGTTCAGGTAGTATCTGACCAAGGTCAAAACTTGCTGGTACTAGTTTGGGTAACATGGCTCGGCATGCCAATTCATCAACCAAGGTTGAATAGTCATTATTTTTTATTGACCACAAATCGGTATGGCAACCTAAGGAGGTTATCTCTGAAACACGCTCTCCCGTTAGACGCCAAGCCCAATATTGCGGATACATCAAGATATCTGTGGCTTGCGAAAATTCATCAGAAAATTGTTTTTTTAACCAATAAAGTTGTCGCCCTAAATTAAGCCCCGCAGGTAAATCCGGCGAGAAGGTTTCACTATATTCAGGACGCAAAGCAGTATATTCGGCTATATCGTCATTTATGCCTTGATACTCATAATCTAGAATAGGCAAGACCAGTCCATCATTAACGGTAGCGTTCCTGTTTATCAGGGCAGCGGTTGCCCCATGGGTAGTTATGCTTATAGCGGCAATGTGATAGAGGCTCGCGGCTTCTTTAAGGCCCATAACTAACCATTGCCAAATAGCATCGGTGTTAATACTTGGGTATTGTCCACCTAGCTCAACAACATTTTTCATTTGGTTGGAAAATATAGAGTCAAAGGCCTGGTTTAATACATGCAATTTGACATGTGTTTTACCGATATCGATTACCAAGCAATATTTTTTTATATCCGCTGTCATTAGTTTTTACTTATCTCGTGTTGATTATCAAACATGATACAATACCGCTCAAATCCAGTCAATTTAAATCAACTAAATTCAATTCAACTCGAAGTTTAAAGCGATTCTTAAAGTTAAAATGGCACCTTGCAAAGACTAGCGGCATTATTGCTAGCTAAGATTAATAGCTACTTACTTCCATAGTTTGCTACGAGCGAGACTATAATACCAACAGACAATAACCACAACGAGTGCTATTAAGGTACCGATAAACTCACGGGCTTCTTCAATATATGGTTTATCTAGGCTCATATCATTTAGCAATGATTCATTGCTTAAATGCACAGATAAATACTCGAGCATACCTTGCCAAGTTAGCATCATGGCGATAACACATAATATTGTCGCCAAACTCGCGGTAATATGAATAAAACCCGCGTTTATTTTCCCAAGAGTTATGAGGGGGACCGTTGCACAAGTCAAGTACATGATAATCCAAAACATCGGATCAGGATCATTAACTTGTAACCAGGCTGAGTAAGCGAGTAAAAAACCGAAGAATACTTTTGATACTTGAAATATAGCTGACATTACTTTACAGAGATCCCCATTATTGTCTTAACTTGTAGTGTAATCAGCTATCACTTATTAGTTTAGCTGAATGCTTAGTTTATTTTCTATACAAAGAGCAATGCTTTCATCAATGAAAACATTTCGAACCGTTACTAATATCGCTCTTTGCCATTGCGGTAATTACACCAGTATTACGCTATTTCACCACGACATGGATGTCAATACTTAGCTTTTGCCTGGAGCTACAAACCTGTGCTGACATGGATGTGAGTACTTATGATTTGTCTGGAACTAGAATGACGTGCATGGATGCACTAATGCCGTGAAAGCACGGATGCCTAGGAACGGCCATGACCGTTACCCTGAACATACACGATCCATTACATCCATGTAACCGCGACATTGCTGACATGGATGTCAGTACTTATGATTTGTCTGGAACTAAAATCATTACCGTTCATCGTGAACATAAAAAAGGAGCCGTTAGGCTCCTTTAAATCAATGTTAAGTCTACTTAGTTTAGTTACGCTTTACTTTTCTGCGTAAACCAACCAGACCCGCGAAGAACAATAAGGCGCTAGTGCCAAAAGTTCCACCACTATTCTTCTTTTCCTCAACTGCGCTAACATCAACAGACACGGTTCTCATTTTAGGTAGGTTATCATAATCGCTAACCATCAATTCAAATGTCAGAGTGGTGTCGGTATTCGGTGCCGTAAAGGTTGCTACCGCGGAGTTTGCGCCAGTAAGCGTTACCTGTTCACCGGAGGTTTGCACCCAACGATAAGCTATGTTCGCAGCGTCATGATCTGTGACGTTAGCCGTTAAGGTCACTTCATCCCCCCCATTGACCGCAGATGCACTCACGCTGGCAGAAACTGTCGGTCCGATATCATTTACCGATACCGTAATAGTTTCCGAAACTGTACCGCCACGGTCATCACTAACCGTTAGCATAAACACCAGGTCTTCACCATCGGCAGCCGTTGGCGTCGCAATCAAGGTTGCGGTATCAGCGTCGGTTAGACTAGCCGTGGCACCTTGGGTTTGTGTCCAGCTATAGGTAAGCGTATCACCGTCGTCATCTTCTCCTTCAACATGGATACCGTCAGCATCGGTCACCGTGGCAACAAATGATACTGGCGTTTCTTCGTTGACTGAAGGCACCTCTATCAACTGTATTACGGGCGCTGAATTCACCGCAACAATAACCGCTGGGTCAACAATAACACCGTTAACGGTACCGTCTGCATCATTCGCACCGCCGTCAACAAT
>JABSOZ010000032.1 GCA_013215295.1 Colwellia sp. | reverse complement strand
CTACGCGAAGCCTTATAAAGAGCTGATATAAACCCTCAATAATGAAAACTTACAATAATTAGTTTTCACACAGGCTGAGCCAAAAGCTGACATTAACTTTTGAGTATTAACGGCAGTTCAGAGATCCTAAAGCTTCATATTTCAATTAAAATTCATATCAATTCATAACTAAAATTATGACCAAAACTTTTGCATGGCGTTAGATATCAAATCCCCAAAGCAGACATTGGAATTATTTAAGTTTTGAATAAATATAGAGTATTAAGTCTAAGGCGCTTTCGCCCCCATAACGCCTCAAGGATGATGATCACTTTGTGGGCCTTTTAGACATCAGCCGCTAGTGATGAGCTATTGATAGGTTTGTTGTGTGGCTGATATCTAAAAACCTTAACAAAGAAGCCATTAAGCTCTTGAGTTAAATTTCTAGTTTAGATTAGATTTTGTATTGAAAACGCACATTCTCCAGTGAAGGTGCGTTGTTTTTCTCACATATACAAATCACGAATTAATGCGAAATCAGTCAGTAAGTTTTGTTATATATTAATCAGTTGAAGTATCAGCTGCTTGCTTCTTCTTATTTTTAACCGCGATTTCCAATAACTCATTCATAATATTCATAGCGAAGCCAATAAACTTTCTGCCACCACTTGATGTCAGCATTACCACACCAACACCATATTCAGGAGAAAAACGATACTCACTACCAAATCCATCAAGATCACCGCCATGGAAAAGCACAGTTTCAGGATGCATACCGAAAGTAGGGGTCGCTTCAAACATACCAACACCATAGCTAAACCCTGGATATGTTTTACCACCCTGGGTAAATTCGGTGTCATGTATTACTTGAGTGGCAACTAACGGTGACGTGACGCCACTATGGTTATACACCCTGTATGCTTCCAATTGCAGCTCCATAAGATGAGCGAAATTCTCAATCGATGAATAAGCACCACCATGGGGTGTAAGCATTCCCATGTCCCAGGGCTGAGTGACAATTTGTCGATCGTCTTTTCTGTAAGGGGTTGCTAGCTGAGTATTTTTTTGCTTATCAGATAAAGTCACCAAAGTGTCTGATAACTCGTATTTATCAGCAATATATTGTTTAACTAATTGAGCGTAACTTTTATTGGTTATTTTGCTTAGCACATATCCAAGCACGGCGTAATTGAAATTTGAATACCTCCATTTTTCATCCGGTGGAAACCTTAATTCGATTGTGCTCAATGCTTCCAATAACATTTCTTCACTATAGTGAACTAACATTGCATCGCCATCAATTCGGGTGACATTTTTAGGATAGGTCGGTAAACCAGAGCGGTGCACCATGAGATGCTCAATCGTCAATGATTTAAACTCATTAATAGACGCTTTAGGAAATACTCCAGGCAAATGGTCAATCACCCGATCAGAAAGCTTCAACTTACCTTCATTAATAAGCTCGAAAGCGATCATGCCAGTTAATGCTTTTGTATGTGAGGCAATTTGAAACAGTGTGTTTTTGTTGATTGGTTGTTTATTTTTTCTATCAATTACCCCATGTGCTGAAGTAAAGACAACTTTTCCGTTTTGAATAATACCGATGGCTAATGCAGGGATATCTTCTTTGGTCATGAAACGATTCACTTGCTGCTCGATATTATCTTGGTCTATGGGGGCCGATTCAGTAGCAGTAAGTGGTAGCATAAGTGCCAAAAGACATAAAAACGTTATTATATTTTTCAAAAGTTTTCCTTAGTAATCATTTATTTTGGTTAGCCGTATTAAATCTGTTTATCAGTTAATTAGTACGGTTGCTTTTTAATTTTTTCAATATCTTGATAGAGACGGGCTTAATGACGGTGACTCTATTCAGAAAGTGAAAGTATAAAGTGATCAAAAGGATTAACACCTGTCCATGTGGACAGGATAAAGATATTTAACCTCTATTTAAAGTCGGCAGCGTTAAAGTTATTAGGCGATGATTAATCGATATCGAATAGCTGTTGCTATGACTTGGGAGCGGTTTCTGACGCCAAGCTTATCGAATATATTTGAAAAATGAAATTTAACCGTGCGTGTAGAGATCGCTAGTTGGGTTGATATATCGGTGTTGTTTTTTCCTTCCTTGGCCCAATTAATTACTTCTAATTCACGTTTAGTTAAGTTTGGCATCCGTAATCTATTGCGTTGGTTTTCTCCTGTTCGGTTAAATACTTCATGAACATGAGGGGCAATATATTCCAATAATTTAAGATGGTTAGGTTTAATGCTTCCTTCTGCCATCACTAAAGATAAGATAGTAGATCCAATATCCGATTTAACGAGTATGGATAAACCGTCTTGCCCGACATATTTTTGGGATATGTTTTTAAAATCGGAGCTAACATGCTTGGTTTGACTATAAACCGTTCGCCAATCTACCGCCGATTTAGTTGATAATATTGCGGCAAGAACAGGGTCTTTATTATAAAACTTACGTTGAAAGTATATATCTTGCCATTCATCAGAAAGATCTTGAGTGAATAATTGTTGTTTAGCTGTAAGTGAAAACTCAACGTTGGTATCTATCGCGATCGCGACTGCTTTAAATGGGATCAGTGTCTTGATTTTATTTATTATATTGTAAATTTCAACTGAATCACTACTTGCTTTGATGCAGGTGTCGACTATTGCTAATAACTTAATTAAATCATTTTTATCGTCTATCATTCTTACCTTAAATATTATTATTGCTCCCCTAGCAGTTTATCACTAGTAGGCTTGAAATTAGTCTATTTGTTTTCTAGTAAATCACTTCACTAGAAATTAACTTGTTACTATCCATACAGCAACACAGATCATTAAGGTGCCAGAGATACGGTTAGTCAACTGAACTGTTTTTGGTTGAACTAGCAATGAACGTAATACTTATCCGACCCGATATAGAATCACAAAAATTTAATACCTAGAATCATATTAATATAATGTCCGCTTTGGTATTTTTTAATCAAATTAGAATTTTTGACTTTATAGATTCCTGATGAAATTTAGAACAATTCTATTATCTAACGCAGGGATGATTTGTATCGGTTCAAATGTCGTTAGATAAGCCAAGGCTAAGGTCTATATCGTATCAAAGCGCCCATAAATTTGAACGATTTCAGGTGATAAATTAGGTCGGGTTTGTAGCAGGAAGCGTCCTTACTTCCTGAATTTTTTGTAAATCAAATATCTATAGTTTCCGACAGTTCAAGTGCGTCATCGACTTCGATACCAAGATAACGTACGGTACTTTCTAGCTTTGTGTGACCGAGTAAAATCTGAACGGCTCTCAGGTTTTTAGTTTTCTTATAGATCAAAGTTGCCTTAGTACGTCTCATTGAATGAGTACCGTACGATGTTATATCTAAGCCAATACTTGAAATCCATTTTTTGACAATCTTCGCATATTGCCGAGTCGTTAAGTGGCAATTCACCTTAACACTACTTCCTAATAAATAATCACTTGAATGAAGTGATTTAAACGAAATCCATTTTTGCAGAGTCAATCTAGTTTTTTTCGTTATTTCAAACTGAACAGGTGTTCCTGTTTTTTGTTGAATTAGCATTGCTCGGGATTGGATGTTTTTTCCATGTGAAATATCCGATACTTTAAGTTTAATGAAATCACATGCTCTCAATTTACCATCTAGTGCCAAATTAAACATCGTTAATTCACGAAGGTTATTTGCCAAATCAAGCCTTGTTCTAAGAGATCATACTTCCTCAAGTTTCAGAGGAAGTTTTTGACCCACGAGATTTCCTTTATTCCAGCTAGGTTTCGGGGTATATGGAAGATGTTGTACATAATAGTAATCCTTTGGTTAAAGGGACTATAAGTATGACTCAGAGCTAATGTTCGAAGTTGTGCGCTGTATAGACTTTATTTATTGATTGAACGCTATTAGCAGACACAATTGGCGGTGTTTGAAATGCTATTATTGCCATAATATAGCCTCTAAATATCAATGCCAATAAAAATAAGGGATGATTTAAACCTAATTGTCTAACTGTGTATCTAACTAGTGAAATTGGAATTATCAAGACTGGAAACACAATATGACGGCAACCCCCCTTTTTCTTATGATCATACTTATAACCTATTCTAGTATTAGTTATGGAGTTGTAAAACGTCATGATGTTAATGGAAAACTTTATGAAATTAGTCAAGCACCTGCTTATATCGTTGATATGCCCGGTGACGGACATGGAGTACTTATCGGTTCACAATGGGTGGTCACTGCAGCTCATACTACTTCACTCTCTGATAGAGGAAGTACATTGCGCATTGGTAATAAAGATTATGAAATAGATAAAGTTGTGATCCACCCCGGTGATCTATCTGCACCGAGTCATTTAAATAAGGGCGATGCGAAACCCTTAATCGATTTCCTAAAAAGAGACAAAGATATTGCCCTGTTAAAATTAACGACAAAGGTGATTGGGGTCAAACCGATACAATTATATAGGGATGTTAATGAGCAAGGTAAAATTGTTACTGGTTACGGAAAAGGCGCAACAGGTAATGGCCTAACGGGTGCTCAAATGGAGACAAGAGGAACCGGTGTAATGAATAAATTCAACAACGTTATTAATAAGGTTTCTGATAACTGGCTATTTTATCAATTCGATAATTCAGCTGACGCATTACCGTTAGAAGGAATGACGGGCTCTGGAGACAGTGGCGGTCCTGGCATTATAGTTGTAAACAATATCCCTTACCTGGCGGGTTTACATAGTTGGCATACCTTTGAAGGTGATTTGTCTAATTATAAAGCCGCACTCTATGGACAAAGTGGCGCTATGGTTAGAATTTCAAGTTATAAGGATTGGATCCAAGGTGAAATGAACTCCAACAATGATGCACTTGATGACTATATCATCGCTCAAATGTCTGAAAGCGATGTACAAGGAATGCAATTAGCCATTATTCAAAATGAAAAAACAATAAAAGTGGCGAATTATGGTGCTGTTGAAGACAACATTAATATTAAGCTAAATGCGACAGAAATCGGCAATTGGATAATAGGTTTACAAAAAAATAGATTCTTTGAACAACGTTCTAACATTAACAACCCGCTAAATTGCCCATCTAAAAATAACAGTAAAACCTCAAACACTTCACCCGCTTGTGTATTATGTTGGAAACAAAGCGTAAGAACTGATCACCCAGTGATAAAAGGAAAGAGTAGTGATCAATTATCGTTATCCGTTTATCCCAAAGATAATTTATCTATTGTATTACTTGGCGATAACGTTAGTTCAATTCCCGAAAACTTTGCTGATGATATTGCCAGTTTTTACATACCAACAATGAAAGAATACAGCGGCTACGGCTTAGTTAAATCTGTTAAAGATTTATGGCGTGAATTAGAAGTTGTTGGATATAAATATGCTCATTCTGTGGCAATAAAATTACAGAATACCCATGAATTTACATTTGAAGAGTCAAACTTACAAAGTTTGGGATATCTACTGCTAGACCAAAATAAATCACAGCAAGCAGCTGAAGTGTTTCAGTTAAATTGTTCCCTTTTTCCTGATAGTGCAAATACCTTTTATGACTTAGGCGAAGCTTATTCTGAATTACAACTATCTCAACAGGCGATTAATAGCTACGAAAAATCCTTTAAGTTAAACCCAGGATACGAACAATTTGTGAAAGATAAAATAGATGAATTGCGGGCAAAAATATAATGAGTTATTGAAAAAAAGTATAAAGAAACAAAAAGAGCAATCAAATTAACTATTATTGCTCTTTTTAATGCTTCCAGTTTGATTAGACTAATACATAAGACCTAACACTATAGTTCTATAGCCCATAACACTCTAATTTCTTGCATTAACGCTTTGATTAATGGTTCATTCGCTCTATTTTTAGCAATAACAAAATGTAGTATTGTGTTAAAATCTAGCGTTGATATTATTTTTAATTGTTTATTTCTTTCAGCCCTAAGTGCTTCTTCCTTTTCGAGAAAGCTCAACCCTAAACCCTTTTTAACTAATGTTAAGCGAGTACCATCATCACTCGTTTTCATCACTGAGGGGATGTCTTTGCCAAGCTTTTCTTTTAATAGATTATCAAAAGGACAATAATCTCCCATCATTATCCACTGATGCAAGCGAAGGTCGGCTTGAGTCAATATTTTACTATCGTCAAAAGTTAATGGTGCGACTGTGGTTATAGTTTGCTCCATAACAGCGATACCGATAAAGTCATCGGGAACATGACCAAAAATATAACCACCACTTAATTGCAGGTCTCTTATTTCATTGATGATTTTCCCTGAAGATTGTAGGTGAATATCTAAGCTGATACCCGGGCAGTTTTCTTGCAAATTTGTGGCTAATTCAGGGAGTTTCATTTTTTCGGCAGATAAATTAATGCCTAAATGAAAAGTCCCCATTACTTCATGTTGGTTATCAGCGGCTAAATTCACTAAATCTACTGCACTATCGAGTGTAAGCTGTGCTTTTTTCAGCAGTAATTGGCCTTTATCCGTTAATGACATGCCTTTATTTGATCGAATAAACAAAGGCGTAGATAGCTCTTCTTCAAGTGCTTTAATGTGAGCACTTATTGCGGGAGGCGTTGTATATAAACGCTTTGCTGCTTGAGTTAAATTTCCCGTTTCAGCTACGGCAACAAATGAGCGTAAGTGATAAAATTCCAAGACTAAACTCCTTACCTTATTTTCATTGAATGCTGAATGACATTATTATTTATTCTAAAAACAAATATAACGCTAGTTTAACTATTCCACCATTCAGTTATCTTGAACGTTGACTTCAGCAATGGTGAATTTTGAAATATATTAAATCAAGTTAACTTATACCAAGTTGATTAATTACCTGCTCATTTTTAATGGTTAAATTGAAAAATAGAACACTTAATTAATCAAATTGGTTTTACACCACCCAAGACAAATGATTTGATTTGTTTAATATAATTCAAAATACGAGGAGTATTTATGCAAACTGATACAAACGCATTCTCTTACCCTGCTGCACCCAGTCAGCAAGCCATCGATTTTTTTACAACTAAACTTGCTAACGAAACTGATTGCTCAGATGTTTATGGTGATATTAAAGCCGGTTTTAAAAACTACATATTATTAGATGTACGCTCTAAAGAAGCCTTTGATAAAAGCCATGCAATAACCGCTATAAGTATGCCACACAGTGAAATTAATAGTGATTCATTTGCGAATTACAATAAAGACACTTTGTTTGTTGTCTATTGCTGGGGACCTGGTTGCAATGGTGCAACTAAAGCAGGATCAAAAATTTCAGCTTTAGGCTATAAGGTAAAAGAAATGATTGGCGGCATTCATTATTGGGAAGACTTTGAACGTTACCCCGTTAATCGCCGAGTAACTGAAGTGCAAAAATAACATTTAATTGCTAGAAGCAAGTATTCACATTGTTAATACTTGCTGGATTTATTTTAAATTTTTTACTTTGGCAGATGGAGTTATAAATGGTTACCTGTTTTATTGAATATGTTATTGACGCGAATAAAATAAAGGAATTTGAATATTACGCCAAACTATGGATCCCGCTAGTCAATAACCTGGGCGGGCTACATCATGGATACTTCTTACCTTCAGAGGGCGCTAATAATAAGGCATTGGCTCTATTTACGTTTCCCAGTTTGGCAGACTATGAACAATATAGGAATGCCGCGATTAAAGATTTAGCATGTATTGCCGCTTTTAATTATGCAGCTCAAACCCAATGTATCAAGAGCTACCAACGTAACTTTTTCAACCCATTATTCAAATAACCCGGCTTCAGGTTGAATAATTATTTTAGGAACTAAAATGGAATACGGTATTCGACTGATAACAGACAAAGATCAAGAATCATTATTGTTAATGATGAAAGAGCATGCAAGGTTTGAAGGTCATCGCCTCGATATTTCTAAAAATCAACAACAATGTAAATTAGATAACCTTCCTGTTACCATTTTTGTTGTCTATTCAAATGACAAGCTTGTTGGTTATATGTCGATACTTAAGCAGTTTTCTACTTGGGATATGGATTGGTATCTATACCTCGACTGTTTGTATTTAAGCGAAGATGCTCGAGGAATGGGTGTCGGTTTAAGTTTAATGAATAAAATGAAAGCTTTCGCAAAAGCGAATAAGATCAATACCATTCAATGGCAAACCCCCATAGACAATTTACTCGCCATTGAGTTCTATCTCAAATTGGGTGCAATTAAAAAGGAAAAACAACGATTTTTCTGGTCTGTTTAAAAGATTTATTATGTTAAATTAGCTGCTATAAAATTCATTTAAACGAACAAAACTTCTTGAAAGGCTTACTTCTCAATTGTGGTTATACATGTGGGAACAAATCAACCTTGCAGTAGAGAAAATGGGATAAGTGATTCTTAATCTCTGAGTATCAAGAAACTTAATGAAGAATAAAAGGATTAATGTTGATTACAGGTTATAAAATAAGCTCAGATACAGGTGATATGGACGTATCAGTTATTCATGGTTACATTTCTAAATCTTATTGGGCTAAAAATATTCCATTATTGACGATGGAAAAAGCCATTAAGAATTCTCTTTGTTTTGGTGTATTTACTGATTCAGGGGATCAAATTGCCTTTGCACGCATGGTTACAGATTCAGCTACCTTTGCTTATTTAGCAGATGTGTTTGTTTTAGATGAACATCGCGGTAAAGGTATTAGTAAGTTAATCATGAAACATATTATGGAACATCCTAATTTACAAGGGATCCGTCGTATGACGCTTGCTACAAGTGATGCACATGGTTTATATGAGAAGTTTGGTTTTAAAGCTTTAAATTCTCCAGAATCATTCATGGAATTACACCAACCTGATGTGTATAAATAACCTGAACTCAACAGAGGTCAGCATTCAATTTATACAAAACCGAGCCCGTCACAAAATCTTTTACAGGCTTTTTACAACTAATGTTTCAATATTATAAATTTATGAGTAATTCGTTGGTTTGTGGTCTTGAAACACACAAACACATTTTACCTGATGTTCTTTCTTGCTCCGTTAAACAATTATCGAAATGTTGAATAACATATGATTGTGGTACTTCAACCACACAACTTTTACATTCGCCAGACATGCAACTAAAAGGAATATCTACGCCAGCTTCTAATACAGCATCGAGTAAAGTTTGATCGCTAGCCACATCAATTTTAACATTGGATTTAGTTAACGTTAGTTCACATGCTTGGGCTGCATTGTTCTGCTCAATAGAGAACTGTTCGTAATGAATGTTTTCATTATCAATACCCAGCTCATTGGCGCATTGTTTAAGTTCATTTAGCATGGAAGACGGGCCACAAAAATAATAATGACTTTTGATATTGCTCTGTTCCATTATATTTTTCAGCGACATTCTTCCGCTTATTTCTGATGGATATAAAGACAACTTGTCACCTAACTGACGAGTTAACCTGTCGGCATATGCCATATCTATTTCAGAACGACCTGCATAATGTAATTCAAAGGTTATATTTGAATATTCCTTTTGATGATTCAGTAAGCCTAATGCCATTGATTTAATTGGCGTAATACCAATGCCACCAGCAATTAGAACTACATGCTGATTTTTCTGAAAAAGATTGTTCTGTAGCGCTTTTATAGGAAAAAAGTTTTGCGGTGCTTTACAGTTAATCGTTAATCCAATTTCGTAATGCTGATGTACCGCTAACGAGCCACCATTGCCATTTTTTTCTCGCTTAACTGCAATTTCATAGCAATCAGTTCTATTGGGATTACTGCTTATAGAATAACTTCGCCACTTTTGTTCAGCATTTATTGCATTGTCATTTACCCGGGGAATAGGCACTTGAATATGAGAACCCGCGGTAATAACAGGTAACGGCTCTCCTGTTGGGCTTCGTAATTCGTATGCGCGAATATCAGGCGTTAATTGTCGAATACCGGCAATAACTAAAGAAAGCTCACCATTACCTAACGATGCTTCATTTGTTTGATTGGGGGCCTTATGTTGCTGAAAATTTTCTTGTTCGGTTAACTGCTTTATTTTTGCTTCTAATGGCGCGATCAATGCTGATAATTCTGCCTCACTGTATCTTGGGGTAATATGTTGCGGGCAATTCCAATCAAAAGCCGTTATTTTAATAATGAAGGCTCGTTCAACTCGCGCTCGATAATGATTGTCTTCGAGTGATGCCTGATTTTCCCAGTCATCTTCATCAACCTGTGATATATAACCCATAATTTTTAACCGGCGACGATTTGCGTAATCCATTAAAATAAGAGACACCTTGTCATTTGTTCTAAAATTTCCGGTACTAATGTATTGGCGATTTCCTTTATAGTCTGCAAACCCTAATGTTTTTTCATCAATCACTTTAAGAAAGCCTTTTGGACCACCTCGATGCTGAACATAAGGCCAGTCGGTTTCGCTAACGCTCGCCATATAGAAGCTATCACGATTGCCAATAAAATCGCTTTCTTGTTGAGATATTAAGAAATTGTAGTCTTCTCCGGTATCCATACCCGCATACCCCGCACGGCTATTCTGTTCTTTTTGTACTTGCCTTACAGACTCTGTGAAAGCGATTTTAGCGTATTGGTGAGACATAATAACCTCTTTGGTATTGGGATATAAATTGGAAAATAAACGTTAAGATAAGAGGAGGTTAATCCTCTTTACCTCACTAACCTGAATAACGATAAAGTGCTAGGATTTAGCTGCTATCTTTAAGACGCTTTTTGTAATTCAACCTTTGGAAAATCGATTTCTACGCGACTTGCTTTACCTAAAATATTAGTCAATACATTCATACCAACATGGGTAATTATTTCGACAATTTCTGCGTCAGAATAACCCGCATTACGAATTTCAAGTAATTCTGCGGTTGTTACATCACCGTTGTTTTCAGCTAACGAACGGGAGAACTTAACGGCTACAGCAGCTTTAGCATCTTGGCTGCCTCCAGCTCGATTCGCTAAAATTTCATCACCCGACAACCCTGCATTCTTACCTATAGCCGTATGAGCGGAAACACAATATTGACAAGCATTTTGCTCAGCTAAACCCAAGGCAATACGCTCTTTGGTTTTAGCGTCTAAATCACCTTCATTAGCGATGCGGTGTAATCCTAAAAAGGCTTGTAACGCCGTAGGAGAATTAGCAAATACTTTTAAAAAATTAGGTACCCTGCCTAATTGATTTTCAATTGCTTGAAATAAGGCTAATTGTTGTTCGTTTGCTTGCTCTGTTGTTACCAGGTTAATTCTGCTCATAATTGATTACTCTTTTAAGTGTAGTTAATAATTAAAACTGTTTATTTTATCCCTTCTTTAGGATGAAGCTAGTGTGCAACAAAACACTTTCATTAAGAATAACCAGAATATACAATTGATTATTTCAATAATTGGAATAATCAATGTTAGATCAAATACAGTTAATGTCAGTATTTGTCGCTGTTGCTGAAGAGCAAGGGTTTGCCGCGGCTAGTCGACGTTTAAATATGTCACCGCCAACGGTAACTCGGGCAATTGCCTCGTTGGAAGATCGTTTGGCGGTGAAATTATTTAACCGAACCACGAGGTATGTAAGAGTGACGGATGCTGGCATGCGTTACCTAGACGATGTAAAACGCATTCTAGATGATATTAAATTAGCAAATGAAGCAGCACGAGGGGTAAACGCAGCGCCGCAAGGAAGAATAAGCATAACGGCACCGGTACTTTTTGGTCAGCAATATGTATTGCCATCAGTTTTAGAATATTTAAGCGTGCATCCTAAAACCAGCGTTAACACCGTATTCTTAGACCGCATAGTGAACTTACTTGAAGAAGGTTATGATGTTGGTGTGCGAATTGGCGAATTATCTGACTCGTCAATGCGCGCCAAAAAAGTAGGTTCAGTTCGTTTAGCACTTGTTGCATCACCTGAATACTTGGCAAAGAATGGTATCCCTCAACACTTTTCTGAATTAGAAAGGCATTCGCTGATTGAAGTACAAGCGGGTAGCCTTAACCCCGACTGGAAGTTTGTTGAGCACGGTAAACTTATTAATCAGCATGTAACATCAAGGTTGAGTGTTACTACGAACCAAGCAGGAATTAATGCTGCCGTGGCTGGCTTTGGTATAACGCGGGTTATTTCCTATCAAGTATCAAATGAACTAGCCAGTAACAAACTCAAATTTGTGTTGGAATATTTTGAGCAACCTGCTTTACCTGTAAATATAGTTCATCGAGAAGATAGACTGTCTTCTGCGAAGGTAAGAAGTTTTATTGATCTGTTAGCGAATAATTTATTAAACCATACTGCACTGAATTAAAGTAAAACTACATAAATCAAATGGTTCCGCCTAAGGCATTGCTCAATATTCGTATGAAACAGATACATACCTGAGTTGTCAATATAGACTAATATCAGGATTGAAAGACTATATTGGTGGCGCAGGAGCCAGTCATACTGAAAAACAATCGCGGTTGATAAGTCTATGCCTCTTGCAAGCTCATTATAGTCATTTATATTCTATTTTTTAATGGCTAATATGAGCGAAAAGCAGAAATTAAAAATATAAATTTGCTACTTTACGATATACCACATCCAGCGACTTACCTTCTGGATGTGGTGTTTTGAGCTAGTTACAAAAACTCTCTCTACTTTTCGACTCACTCGTAACACGATGATTGCAAGCTTGAATTAGGTTTCGTTTAGCTGTAGAAGAGTCGGGAAACGTATTGCTGACTAATGAAAATAGTTGCAGAGATTTATCACCTAAACCAGACCAAAGCATTTGATAAGCGAAAGCAGATAAACTCGGCTCGTTATAACTTTTCTCAGCTTTATCAGACTGTATGCGAGTCAACGTCTGATCAAAAGTTCCCGACACTAGGCTTTGTATCAACATTAATGATACATCTTTAGTCCGGTTTATTGCTTCCTGATCATACAACACCGCGGCGATATCGAATGTAAGCTGTTGTTTTAAAAAATAACTTATTCCGACATTACTTAAGATGATAATGCTGTGCTTGTCATCTATAAAGCGTGTCATCATCGAGCTATATCCGTCGAACTGGCCATCATACATATGAACATTTACTTCATGCTCAGGTGAAACAACTACCCGACCTACCCGCCAACCGTATGAATTTTCGGTATTAAACAGACGCGCCTTACTCTGCTTATTAATCAGTTTGTCGCCATATAAAGCCATATCAAAGCGATAAAGGTCTTTAACGCTACTGTAAATGGCGGCACCTGCACCAAACAACGACATATTTTTTGCGACTTGCTCATGGTAACCACCATTATGATTCCAACGATATCCTTTGGCTGTTTCAGGGTTCAATTGGAAACCTTTGGCAACACCCGATTGCCCCATATTTAAAGGCGATAATAGTTGCTTTTGCAAATTTTCTGCATACGATTTACCCGTTACTTTTTCTATGATTTTTCCTAATAGAAAGTATCCTAGATTTGAATAAAGATAATCTTCTCCAACTTCAAATTTAGGCGATAACTTGGCAATTTCAACGGTAAACTCTTTTTCCGAAGTTTTTTTATGAAAATCAACGTCAAACCAGCCATTAATGGCAAAGTGATCTGGCATACCAGAGGTATGACTAAGGAGATGGTGTAGAGTCACTTTTTTACCAAAAGGGTTGTTAAATTCAGGAAAATAGTCAGCTAAGGTATCATCGAGTTTTAGTTTCCCTTGCTCTTCAAGCATAAGCATCAGTGTTGCTGTAATGGGTTTACTCAAGGAAGCAAGTTGAAAAGAGTGGCTGATTGTGGTCTGCTGGTTTTTCGCTTGGTCTGAAAGTCCATATGCTTTTTCAAAAACAATTTTCCCCGATTTTGCCACCAAAATCGTTCCTTCAAAGGCACTATTCGAGGTATAGCTATTCACTACCTGTTCAATTTGTTTTTGGGTTTGCTCTTGCGATTGTATAGTAGAACTGTCTTCGGCATTCGAGGGCAAAGCTAAGCTGTATGAGGTAAGTGCACCAGCTAACATTAGCCCCATTTTTTTTGTAAACAACATCATTTTCTTCTCCATGTTTTTATTTTTATCGCGATAATAGCGCAGAATAAATTGGTAGTCTTTCAATTCGGTAGATAGTGATGGCGCTTAATGTCTAATTGCCATCGATTATTACTTATTTAACCGCTAACGATTCTCGGTCTATCGCTCGTCCTTTCACTATCACCTTATCAATAGCGTTGTAAGCGTCGATAGTGTGCAGAGGGTTTTTATTTAGTAATAATAAGTTCGCTATTTTACCCGGTTCAATTGAACCATATTTTTCTGCCAACCCAAAAGCCTTGGCATTGTTGATTGTTGCGGCAGCCAATACTTCTTTATAGTTTAAACCCGCTTTAAATAAATGTTGTAGCTCTTTAAAGGTTGAGTAACCCGGTTGCGAAACGTATAGAGGCGCTGAAGGGGTATCGCTTGCCAGTACAATTGGCAACCCCTGTTCATTTAAATACTGAACGACTCTCTCTCCTTGGGAAATTTTACCGTTTTGGTTCTGGTGGATTTTCGCCAAAGGCATATTATCGTAGTTGCCCAAGACGATTTCTTTGAACCATTGCCCTGCTTTACTTTGATACCATTGCAGTGCTTGCGTTGAAACGACTTTTTTGTAGAGTGGATCATTCATCACGCCAGGCACCGTAATACTTTTCAAGCCGTCCATTACACTAAACGTTGGTTGAAATACCATGTTCTTGCTAACTATTTTATCCAGTACCGTGCGAATTTCATTGGGTAGCTCAGGCTGTTCATTAAACTCAAGCCAATTCCACATTCCATGGGTAATAACATCAACATCAGCTTGTACTGCTATTTTCTGCATGTCGTAGGCATTGGCATGCGCCGACATCAATAAACCATGTTTTGTCGCTGCGACTCGCACTCGTTTGAGTAATTTAGTGCTGATCATTGGCCAGTCATTATTATGACCAAAACCATCTTCAATAAAAACTTTCACGCAAATAGCACCATCGCGGGCCATACGTTGCACGACGGCTTCAGGGGTATGCTGGCTTAAATCGTAGCCTTCTGGTAAGGCAATTTTTGTATTGGGGTCGAGAATTAAATAACGTTTGTTTCTTAACGTCGTTTCTTCATCTGCCCATAACGTTGGGTATCCACCAAGGATGGGTGCGGCGCCACAATGAAATAAGTCAGGTTTTTGCTCACTTTGATTAAATTTATCGATCGCGCCAGTATATTGAGAAGGGTCGAGTAATTGGGTAACACCAAAGTACAAGTAACTTTTAGGTTGTTGTTGCAAAAATTCATCTTTCAATTGGGCTGACTCTGGAGAGTCTGCCAGTCCCGGCATACTTGAAACATGCACATGCGAGTCCATCAAGCCGGGAATAAGAAACTGGCCCGCGCCGTTTATTTTGATGCTGCCCTTCTTTACCACTAGTGGCGATGTCGACACTTCAATTATCTTATCGTCGACTATCCTAATGTAGGCATGTTCGAGTGGCTGTTTTCTTTCTGGCGATATTAGCGTTACGTTCTCAATCAAAAGCTCAGCAGCGAAACTAACACCGCTTGTCATTATTAATAAAATTGAGAGTAGCTTTCTTTTATAATTCATGATTTTCCATTCGTTGTTTTCATCTGCCACCACTGTGACATTTTACCGACAGCTAAAACTCAAACTTAATCTAAAATAATTCTTAAAGTTTTATTAATCATTAAAAATCAATAAGATAAAAACCCTTAATTTCAGTTAATATTCTGCTAAAATATTGCCGATGTAAATTATAGGGCATGATTTTTTGGAAACTAACGACTTATTTTATATTGGCCAATGGCGAATTGAGCCAAAGCTCAATCGGATCAGCGCCCAACAACACGAAATTATTTTAGTACCAAAAGTGATGTCGTTGTTACTACTTTTGGTTAAACATGCCGGAGAACCCGTTAGTCAGCAAAAAATACTTGAACACGTATGGTCAGAACAAGTTGTCTCAGACAGTTCTATATACCAAGCAATAGCACAGCTTCGTAAAGCTTTTGGTGATAGTGCTCGCCAAAAACATTTCATCGAGCGAGTTTCAGGTAAAGGTTACCGTCTGATCGCTCAGGTTAGTGAGCAATCATCTAATGTTATCACCGACCCGGTTAGTCGCTTGGAAATAAAAACTGATACAGACACAGTTACATCGAGCATTAGTAGTCCGATAATTGAATCAAGCACTGCTTCTATCACTAAAAAAACACGAGCACTTGCATCTATCGGTATTGTCAGCCTGGTCTTTTTGTTTATCGGGTACTTCCTAGACTTCTCAAAGCAATCGACAGACCAACCTTCGTCTACGACAGTTACCAAACAACATATAAATGATCACCTTGCTATTGATGAAATCAATTCTATTGGTCTAGTAAACCTGACGATTGATCAAGATAATATGCCGGCCAATCTTGTGGCATTAAATGATGTGTTATTGACTCAGCTAATGCACTTTAAAGGTATTCAAGTGATCAACTTAAAATCGGCAGTTCACGCGGCAGACGCGCAAGCCGTGCTTAGCGGGAATATCAGCCAGCAAGATGCTGAGATCAGAATTTATTTGAAACTGGAACAAACCGAAAATCAGCAAATAATATGGGCAAAGCAATTCACCGGTAGTACCGATAATATTTTTGCTCTGCAGGACACAATAGTGGCAAGCCTGCTACAACTCTTTAACCGTCAGCAAGCGGTCGGCACGTTTAATAAGCAAAATATTGATAATTTTAGCTTCGATCAATACCTGTTAGCACGTCATTTATGGGACCAACGTGATATTAAAAGCTTAAAACGTTCACAACAACTCTTTGAATCATTACAGAAAAATGGTCGCTTATTTCCATTGGCCGCGGTTGGCTTGTGCGATACCTATCATTATCTGCATATCTACTCCGATTGGTCATTAATGAAAGCGCTTGATAAGTGTGAGCCTTTACTTGAACAGGCCTTAGCAGAACAACCTAATTTAGGGCAAGCGATAGCGGCAAAGGCGTTATTATTAAGCCAACAAGGAAAAAAGCAAGCTGCTGAAAAATTGTTTCAACAAGCGATTACCTTGGCACCAAACTATGCATTTACTTATATGTGGTATAGCAGTCTTTTGAGGGATTTAGGTCAATATCCTCAGTCTTTAAAGTTAAGTCAAAAAGCCTACCAACTCGCACCTATGTCGCCGATCATCAATCGAAATTTGGCGTATTCAATGCTTAATCTAAGGAAAATGTCCCAAGCGAAATATTATTATCAACGTGCGCTGGAACTTGCCCCTGACTACTCAGATCGAGCCGTTGGTGAACTTGATTTTTTTGACCTAAACAGTGCAAGAGCTAAAGCATTTATCGTTTGGCTTGAAACCAATCAAAGCAAGCTCATAAAACAACCGAACTTTGCGTTAACCAAGGCACAAATAGACTTGGCGTTAGGAGATATTGATTCGGTCCTAGATACGATTAAAGTTGCTGATAAAATTTCGGTCAATCCTTCTTTCTTGCTCTTTATCAAGTTGGCTGTTGCCACTGCACAGGCCGAACATCATAGAGCATTGGAACTACTCGATGAACGTGAAAAACTCCACAATACCTTCGAGGTTTTCTCTACCTCTCGTGTCATTGTGTTGTCACAAATGGGAAAATATCAGGCAGCGCTAGGTACTTTGTTGAAATATAATCCTGAATTAGCAAAAGTTTACACTGTAGTGACTGAGCAAAATATGGAACGTTTCCTCCTTTATTATTTGTTACAAGTTCAATTGCCTCTGCAAGCAAAATTAACAACTAACCAGTTAAGCCAACTTGCTTTATTATTTAATGAACTGAGCACTGCAAGTATTGCGCAAGCCGAATGGTATTTACTGCAAGGCAATATTGAACAGGCTCAAGATACAATTTTAGCTATGTTCAATGATGGCTGGTTACCTGATTACAATAACGATATGTATCCAGAGGCTAGGATGAAAAAGCTTTTTATCAATACAGAGCTCGGTGAACAAAAATATCAACTGTTACTCAAAATAAATAGAGAGTTGGTCATTTAATATTCTTGATATATCACAGGTGGGATAACAGTAATTAAGTGTTTGTTTGGATACTCTCTACAACCTTGAACTTATTTTATTTTATTAGAACAATTTTCGCGTTACTCACCTTGATCACGCAATATCATTTAACTGCCTTTTAATTAACTCACATAATGTTATGAGTTGTTGGTATCGCTTTGTTTCTTCGGACGTTTCATCTGCTGCACTAATCGACCAGCCTATATTTATACGAAAACAATCTTTATATAAGGCTAAGGTGCTAAATTCATTTCCAACTCTAAAATAGATTTGATCTTTAATCGCATCATTAAGAAGTGCTTGGCTGTCAAGTTTGGGCACCTGTACCCAAAGAGCTAAGCCACCTTGAGGTGTACTTATCCTAGCTTGCTTAGGTAAAAATTTGTTCAGTAAATTATGATAATCTCTCACATTTTGATTGAGTTTTAATTTTAGTTTTCTTAAATGTTTACTATATTGCCCAGAATAAATGAATTCAAACAGTGTATTTTGCACTGATTGATTAACGCCAAAGTTTTGCACACTTCTATCTGTTAAATATTGTTCAAAAAATCTCCCCGGCTCACACCAACCCAGTCGATAACTTGGTGAAATAGTTTTTGAAATAGAACCGCACCATAGTACCCAACCTGACTTATCCCAATGTTTAATGGGTAAAGGATTGGTCGAGCCATGACTTAGCTCTAAGTAAATATCATCTTCAATGATCGGTGTTTGATACTGCTCTGCCAAAGAGGCTAGTTGCTGTTTTTGTTGCGCACTAAAACAAATGCCTTGCGGATTAATATGATTGCTACTAAATAAGCAGGCTTTAATTGTCTTATTTTTAAGATGTTGTTCTAACTGGTTTAGGTCTAATTGTGAATCACAGCAGGGAATTTCAATCACCGATCTCTTTAAATTGGCGAGTAATTCTATTAATCCATTAAAACAAGGAGATGAAATTGCAATGGTATCGCCTGGCTGAGTTGTTACTTCTATAGCGGTTTTAACTGCATCAATACAACCATTGGTTATGATGAGTTTATTTGCATCTAAAGGGAAGTATTGTTCACTAAAATGATGGCTTAATGTTTTACGGAGACTTTCCTGACCTTGGTATTCCGGGTATAAATGCGATAAATGTTGGTTTCTGGTATTCCCCTGACGTGTACAACGGTTTAATGCTTCTATTGGTATTAATTCAGGTGAAATTAAAGAGATGTAAAATGGGCTACTTAACGCTATTTTTATTTGAGTAACACTTTTAGGTTGGCTAATTTTGCTAATAAATTGTGGAAATTCTGGCCTTTTATTTTTACCAAAGGGCTGGGTTACAAAATAGCCTGATTGAGGTTTTGCCTGTAACCAACCTAGTTCTTGTAAATATTGATAGCAATTAATAGCGGTGGTATTACTCACATCATACATTTTTGAAAATTTACGTATTGCTGGCATGCGTTGGCCTAAGCTTAATCGTCCAATTTCGATATCAGCTTTGATCATATTCGAAAGAGAAATGTACTTTGCCGTCAAATTGTACTCTAAAATATACTGTAAATTGAATCTGTACATTATTGGTCAATCTCTCATACTTATCAAATATATTTTTATGAGGGGTAGAAAGTAATATGAAAAAAATTCATTTATTTGTCGCCATTGCAGTGGCTTGCATGTGGGGATTCAATTTTTCAATCATTAAACTGGGCGTCAGTGAAATGGATCCATTAATACTAACGGGGCTAAGATTTACCTTTGCCACATTTCCAGCGATTTTTTTTATAAAAAGACCTCAGGTTCCCATATCTATTTTAGCCTTTTATGGTCTTACTTTTGGTGTCGGCGTTTGGGGTATGTTGACACTCTCCATACATTTAGGTGTATCAGCTGGTATGTCGAGTTTAATTTTGCAATCAAGCGCATTTATTGGTGTTTTATTTGGCGTGCTTTTTCTAAAAGAAAAACTGAGTATGACTCGTAAAGTCGGACTATTTGTTTCCATATTGGGTTTAGCTCTCATTTTTACCATAGAAGATGGTTCAGTCACCTTAGTTGGGATTTTATTTGCGAGTTTTGCGGCCATTAGTTTAAGCATCATTAGTTTGGTTATTAAAAAAGTGACTATTAATGATATGTTTGCATTTGTGGTGTGGTCTTCTATTTTTGCGCCTATACCTTTGTTTGTTTTATCTTTTATGACCAATGGTACGTCAGGTTTTAACATGCTGATGAGTAATGTGAATTACTTGAGTGCTTTTTCTGTTTTATTTCAAGCGTATCCAGTAACCCTGTTAGGATATTTTCTTTGGAATAAACTCGTTGCGCAATATCCAATGAGCACTATGGCTCCGCTTACGTTATTGGTGCCTTTATTTGGTTTATTAGGCTCTGTAATTTTTTATAATGAACAAATTGGCATGACAAAGTTATTAGCCTGTTTACTGCTTTTATCGGGAATTGCCATAGGTTTATCAGAGAGCTTAATACAAAAAATACAGCTAAAAACAGGGTAAGTTTCAGAGACAAAGATTTAGTCCGTGTCTTGCAGCCATCCATTGAATTCACAGCACGACACGGTATAAATGAGAATTTTTGGTCAGGCTTATTGTTTCTTTTGATAAATTAGTCTGGATTATTTCATTTTTGATAAAAAATAAAGTTACGTGACTCTGAACTTCCAGTAACGATATCTAACTTCCCATCTTTATTAATGTCTCCAAGAGCTAGCGCATAGGTTCGTGCTTCAGGATCTCCAAATGAAGCATTGATATGCAGTTTCCCTGTCCCATCATTTAAATATACTTCATTTTTTGCTGCGACATTTGCTATTACCGCATCAAAATCCCCATCATTATCAATATCTATTACCTTAAGTGCATATGAGCGCAAATTACTACCAAAGTATTTTTCTGTTGAAAATTTAGCATTACCCAAGTTGAATATCACACTATTCTTGGAACCGATGTTTGAAGTAATAATATCTGGCAGCCCATCACCGTTCATGTCAGCTACCGCTACGCCACGGGTATCATCACTGCCACTACCATAGGGGATTGATGTCTCGAATTTGATACCTCCGGTGCCTAATAATATAGTGTTTTGTTGTCCATCACGATTTGCTAAAATTAAATCTACATGGCCATCACCGTTCATATCGGCCACAACAACATCTAACGTGCTATCATCGAGACGACCAAAAGTACCCGCTAGGCTCATGTTACCCAGACCATCGTTCAAAAATATATTATTGGCTGTGCCACGGCATATTTCTAATATATCTGGTGCGCCGTCATTATTAATATCAGTAACAGTAATACTGCGTGTATTTGAAAGAGCACTCCCGAAATCTCTAGTCTCAATAAAATTTCCTTTCCCATCATTAAAATAAAGTTTATTGGGTAACTTGTCTGCTGCAAGAACAATATCTAAATCATTATCGCTATCCAAATCTATCAACTCGACACGGTAACCGGTAGTTTGATATTTGCCCAGTTGTACACGCTGGCTAAAGCCTCGATTTTCAGCATTAAAATATACGAAACTAGCATGTGGCCAATGACGACCATTAGACTCGATTAGGTCCAGATCTCCATCTCCATCAATGTCACCAAGCGCCACGCCTGCGGTAATATTTTTGTCCATTGATACAGGATAAGAACTTCTATCATTAAAGATTGGAGCCTGAGTATTTTCTGCGAAAGCTGCTTTACTGAGGAGTACAACAACCGCAAACCCATAAGTTAAGGTGAGACTTTTCATTTTTAGAAATCCTTCTAATTTTCAGTGAGTTTTTAAAGCTTCAAATGTATTAGGCTTGGGCGCTACACCAATGCCATCTTTCTTTAAAACGCCTAATTAACGGGCAAAAATTTGTTAGCTAAAATAAGCGACAAAGGAGTAAAAAACAATCGTTTTTTGTCCTTGTTTAATTTCTTATTAGCTTTTATCTAGTACAGCTTTCGCATACCTGGTGCCTTAGTAGCCATCATTACAGATAGCTTCGCTAAGTTTTCTTGAGCGGCTTAGCGATTTAAAAGCTCTGAAATGTTCAGGTACAGGCTCGAATTAGTAGTACTTTATTCCCTAATTTTATTTTTCATATTTTGCATCGCCAATTTGAACTCAGCTAGTCGTCCACTTTCCTGCTCTTTAGCTAATAATATTAGCTGCTGATATTTTTTTAGCGCTTGCTTGTATAAAGTCGACTTTTCCAATGCTTGAGCCCAGATAAATAATGCAGCTAAAGATTTTGGCTGATATAAACTCCAACGTTGTGCGACGGAAGTCGCTTCCTTAGGCCGACCCTCACGCAAAAGTCTCGTGGCAATTGACAAACTATTAGCCTCGGGTAAAATTTCATAACCATATTTCGCCGATAGAGCATGATAGAAGTTATCAATATTGACCATAGCATCCCCTGGCTGTTTTATTAAATCGCGCATTTCAGTGGCCCATAATTTCTCAGGGTACATATGCTCAAATGCAGAACGCATAGTTTTGAGAAAAGCACCATAGTGGCTTTCGTTAGTAATAGTTTCAATGGCAAAGGTAAAGTCTTCATTCTTATAAACAGCTAACTCATCCTTTAATTTTTTCAAATTGTTTAATTTTTCTAAACCTTGTTGTGGAGGCGCATGCCTATAATTAAAATCAGAATCCGCATCAGCAAAATACAGGAACTCCCTTCTGCCAAGTCCTTTACTAAGACTTTCTGCCATCACTTCTATAAAGGTATGGCCTTTTTTTAAGCCCATACCTATCATGTCACTGCTTGCCATAAATAAATAATTATTAAAAATTTGTGGGTGTTTTACAAAGGTATTTAAAGGAAATATGGCACTGCCAGAAACCCCAATAATGGTTCGATGATTATTGGCGCGATAATTCTCTTTTAGAAAAGGAAACACTTCTTCTTCGAGGTGGCGTATATATAAATCTGGTTGCCCATATTTATCAAATTTCTCTATACCGGCCCATACACCATTAGTCTCTAGACCGCTCCACATACCATTAACATAAATTTCTGGTGCATGAGTATCATTTAAACTGACCACAATAGAGTTTGGCATGCGATTAACATCACTCAGATGCTTAACGATACCTGTTAAGGTATGAAAAAACCTTGTGCCATGGTAGTCGCTTATAAAAATGACCGGATAGGTATGATACGAAGAAGATTGCTCAAAATTTTCTGGCAAATATACATTCATGACTTGAGATTTTCCCAACAATTTCGAGTGAAATGTAATTTGTTGAGCATAGGTTATTGGTTTTGATGAGGTTAGTGGAAGTTTCTTGTTATCGGGCGATGTATTAGCATGACTAACAAAATTTATACTGACCATTGCAAATACAACAAATAATCTTGTAAATGGATTCATTATTTTCCTATAAAGTTTTCTTTTCGACTTGTTATAAAATAAGCCTTTTAATTCAGATGGCTAGCTTAAGTATTTACAACTTGTAATACATGAATTTTAGCTGAAAGCTAGCTGACTTTTAACTGAAAGCCATAAAATCAATAACTTAAATGGTTAAGTTGAATTAAAGTTTACAAACCATAATGAGAATAAAGTACGCGTAACATCAAGTTTTTTGTTTGCTTATGAATTAAGGGTGAGCATAATTTCGAGTAGTTTAAGCCAATAAGTTTGGTTTTCTTGGTGATATTAAGTGAGCTTCAGCAGTATTCACCCCCCCTATTAGAATGTATTGTTAAAATTTGTTTGCCACGAACGTGAAGACGTGTCGAAAGGCTTGCCCATTTAACGAACAAATTTATATAGACCTTGTTGACTGGACTGGAATAAAATTAAGGAAAGACGAACGCGGTGCCATCAACAGTATCCTCCCGGCTATAGTAGAACGGCTCAACATCAACTATCATCAATGGTTGAATTCAACCTCGCATTTTGAAAGAAATTTAAATCTATGATTGGCAAAACAAAAAAACAACCGAAATTTGCGAGTAAAGAGAATACAACTGGGTACACCGCATCAGATTTAACCGTTAGACAGCTAATGTAAGTTATATTGTAAAAAGCTGCGGCTACACTTATTATAAGTACTTAATCATTGGGTCCTTTCGAGCATTTTCAATTATGTCTTTTTATCTGAATAAACAAAAACAATGTTGACCAAATCACTTGGCAGGCTCTGCTGCGGTGTTGCATTGTGGTTATGTGGATTTTCTGCAACCGCGAATAACACGAACTATTTAGAAATGACACTGCAAGAATTGATGGTTGTTGAAGTCACCGTCGCCTCGAAAACACCTGAAACCATCTCACAAGCGCCTTCTTCGGTTACCGTCTTTACGCGTAAACAAATACAGAATATGGGCATTAATAGTGTAGAAGAGCTGTTGAATTACGTGCCTGGTTTTTATGCTGGCAGACGTGTTGAGTCTGCTCAAGGTTATGCAGTCTCATCAAGGGGCCGAGGAGCATCGCCGATATCACATGACATTTTATTTTTACTCAATGGGCAACGTCTCAATACCGAGTGGAGTGGCGGTGCATTATTTTATAATCGTTACATCACCACTGCCAATGTTAAGCAAGTAGAAGTGATACGTGGCCCCGGCTCTGCACTGTATGGGTCGAATGCTTTTTCTGGCGTGGTTAATATTATTACCGATGATAATTTGAATGAGGTCGTTGTCTCTGCGGGTAACCTTAAGCAGAAAGAGGCTTATGTAAACCTAAGCAAAAAATTTGATAAATGGTCCGCATCTATGCTTTTAAAGGCTTATAAAGATGGTGGAGCAACCTATAGCAATCTCATTGATTCTAATGTTGATTCAACAGAAGACCCATGGCAAGGCATTGATTTTCATGCTGAAGCACGCAATGACAAGCTGTCGATTTCATTGAGACACACATCAAGGGACTTGGAACAATTCTATGTGTTCGGCCGATTTCTTAATAACGATATCAACGAGTTTAGCCATGAGCAAAGCTCTATCGCACTCGATTATAAATTGTATGATGAAGTCGATTACAAATTATCACTCTATGCCGATTACATGCACAGTAAACGCGATACATTGCTTGAGATAATTAGTAGACAAGGTATGCAGTCGTTGCCTCCAGGCGTTGTAACAACGGGAACTGACGCCTTTATTGGTGGCCCAGTGGCTGAAGAGAGTGATAGCAGTATCAAGCTAGATAGTGAATGGCAGGTCAACAAATCTCATCGATTATTTAGTGGTTTTCAATACAGGCGAGCCGATATAGATAAAGTAAGAAACCAGTCTAACTATGACTTTGATGATTTTATCAATGTATTTATATTGACAGGTCCACCACCCGCTGGTGAATTTACATTCTTAGGCGAGGTAATTGAAAATTCAGCATTTGGCGATGAGGGATCTCGAGAAATAAATAGTATTTATTTACAGGATAAATGGCAGGTCTCCTCTGGGCTCGGTGCAACTATCGGTGTGAGATATGACGATTATTCAGACTTCGGCGATACCTTTAATACCCGTGCAGCACTTGTTTATACACCGTCAAAACAGAATACATTTAAAGTTATTTACGGAGAGGCATTTCGAGCACCTTCTATTCGCGAGAAAACGATAACCTCAAACCCAGTGCTTGTCGGCGATGTGAATATATCACCGGAAGAAATAACCACAACTGAATTAAACTGGATGCACACAGGTGAGCTTTATTTCACCTCAATGACGGTTTTTCATAGCAATATAGATGATGTCATTGTATTAACGCCCTTGGGCGGTGAAGACCCGCGCAATACCTTTATTAACCAAGGCACGCTATCCACGTCAGGTGTCGAAATTGAACTCACCACATCCATTACCGATGCAATTAGTATAAGAGGCGCTTTAACGCATTTAATTGATATAGAGGATGAGCCCCAAAGGGCACCGAAAAACACATTATCCTATAGTATTAATTATGCAAAAAACAATTTCAATTTGAATCTGAATGGTTTTTATATTGACGAGACAGAGTCAGAAATAATAGCCGGCTCTGGCATTGAAATCATCAAGTATGACAGTTACTGGCTAAACAATCTTGTTGGCCAATATCAGCTAAATAAAAACCTAAAACTCGAAGCCTCTATTTATAATTTAAGCGATAAAAAATACTTCACTACGGGCACTTCACCTTCCCTGACAACCGGCGTGCCTAATCGTGGTCGCACTTATCTACTCTCAGCCACGTATTCTTTTTAATCGAAAAACCAACAGGTAAATAGTTCTCCAGTAGCACTAATACTAATGTTTATGAGTTGATAAATGTTGATTTAGTAGATCCTTCCCATAGTCATTCCCATTTGGAGTTCGCACTATTACGTGGATATGTTGCCGCGTTGGTTTTCCTGATTCTTCATTTGGGTTACCTACTGGGCGCTGGTGATCGAACTCAATTAAAAGCACTGGACTGTGTATGCGATAATAAAAAACTGAATGATTATCCGTGCCACCAATCCAAGAGAAATAGGTTTTATCTAAGTGCTCTATGACCTCACTCAACCGTATTTCTGCATGTTCTTTACGTATATTATTAACAAACAATTTAATGAGTTCAATGAGCTTTTCTTTTTGAGCGGGGCTAAAATCTTTAACTTTAATTCCTGAGTACTCTAATACTAAGTTGTCTTTATTTGCTTCAGCTTTGATGTCTACACGGTTTTTATTTCGTTCGATTATTGCAAGTTTCTGCTGTTCTTTATTAAGAGATTGGAGTAAGAGAAGACCTTTATCCTGTTCTGCTTGTAGTATTGAATTTCCAATATACTTACCTGATGTCGTCACAGAGGGTTCAGCACCCAAAAACATCGGAGTAACAACTACCTGATCTCCAAGAATGAAATAATTAATAACTAAATGATGCCCATCTAATTGCCAACCCCATGGTTCGGTTTTTGAAGGCGTACCCATTATTGTAATGAAATACTTTTCTTCTCCGTAGCTTAATTTATCATTATTCAGCTCTGAGAGTGTTTGATCCGTTTTCATAATATCTTTACTTAATTTTACCCCCTCTGCACTCAGTGAGCTTTGTAAAAGTTTCCAAGCCTTCTTTTTTTGTTCTTTCGTCATTTCTTCAAAACTAATTCCCTGACGAACATATATTCCATTATCAACATTTGACCATTTTCTCCATTCTGGGTCATCAACAGAAAATTGAGTTCTTAATTTTTGTATTGGACTTAAAGCCTTTAAAAAATCTGTGCCTGCATCAATAATAGTTTGGGGCGATATTCCCGTTGATTTTATTGGAAATAAACCATGCTGTATTCCTGACTTTGATGAAATACCGACAAATTTATCGGCTAAGGCTGATAGTTCATTATGAGTGAACCACCTTTTGACGGCTAATGTTTGATTACTATATTCTGTTTGTGAATATACGGTGGATTGAAATCCTATCATTATTATTAAAACTAAAATTATTTTCATATTTACCTCTATTTTTACACGGGCATATCACGTCGCATTCAGCAGATTTTTTGCTGTAATGCTTTTATATTCGGTACTCTATTTGAATACATTATTATTTTTAAAATAGTCATCGAAGGAACCTTTACGTGAGCACCGCCCCTAAGAACAGATATTCTTGATGGTTATCGGTAACTTGAGTGAAAGGGGGTTATTCAGAGATTTTAGCTAATGCCGCTTCACTTCTGTTACGAAAAACCATGACAAATAAACAAGTAGCGCCACAAATTATCAACATACCAGCCAGAGCAGTAACATTCATTATCTTCATTTGACTAACGGCAAACGTTATTGCGAAACCGCAACTGAATCGAACAAAGCCTGCCAGTGCAACAGCTTTGCCATATTGGTGCTTTACACCCTGCAACAATAGGCTCATTGAGGTGGAAAGTACAATGGCTATGCCCATAGTCACCCCCGCCATTAGCACCGAAAATAAAACGATGGCGACAGTTGTTACCTCAAAACTCACCAGCGGAGCAATAAATTCTGCACCATCTACCGACAATAACATGGCTGTAGCGGCGGTAATAATCGTAAGGTAACCCGTTTTAAGCATGGTCTGTGTACTGTATTTTTTCAACGTTACCGATAACACCGAATTTGCAACAATCATCCATGCTGCGTTAAAAGCAAAAAACAGTGAAAATTGCACCTCGGTAAACTGCCATTGGCTCATAAAGATCACTGGCGAACTGGTGATAAAAGCAAATAACGCCACAAAAGCTGCGGCATTCATCAGCATATATGGGTAGTAATTCACATTCATCAACATCTGTAGATAACCCTCGACCCTAGCCTTTTCAGCAGGTTTTAAGCGGGTATTGTTAGTTTCGGGTAATGATATGTATATCCATAAAAACAAGATGAAAGCATAAATAGCTAGAAAATAGAAAATACTCTGCCAGCCATAAATTTCATTTAATAGTGCTCCTATAAAGGGGGCTACTAAAGGCGCTATCCCGATGGTGGCAGAAACGATAGCAATCGTTTTAGTCAGTTCGGTTTTATCATAAACATCTCGACATATAGCAAAGGAGCTGACTGCACCGGCGCAGGCTCCCAAGCCAAGTAAGAATCGCCCTAGCATTAACATTTCTACTGAGCCCGCTTGCGCGCAAAACAATGCAGCGAATCCAAAAATACCCACCCCGATCAATAAGACATTACGTCGTCCAAATTTATCTGACAGGGGTCCATAGATTAGTTGACCCAGTCCGAATGTGGCAAAGAACAGCGCCAAGGTTATCTGCACCATTGCCATGTCTGTGGCCAGCGCATCTGCAATAGCTGGCATGGCCGGCAAATAGATATCAGTAGACAAAGCAGCTAAACAGCCCATTGCCACCAACATGACTATCAAATGTTGTTTTTTCATGAGTAAACCCTCAAGTACTTAGCTTTTTTAGCTTAACCAACTTGATCCCAGAAATATAATTGATATCATCTTCATTATGTATAAGTCAAATTTATGGATGGAAAGATGAGTATTTCAATTGAACTGCTGCGTAACTTTAAAGAAGTCGTACGATGCGGCAATATTTCTCAAGCTGCCATCCATGTAGGGCTAACGCAACCAGCACTAAGTTCATCGATAAAGAAATTGGAGCATCAGCTTAAAACTGAACTATTCCATCGTTCAAAGAAAGGGGTATCGCTGACTAGATCAGGTAAGATATTACTTAACCATAGTGATTCGCTTTTAAGAAACTGGGAAAGGATCACAAGCGCAATCGCTTGTGATAATAGTGAAATCAGTGGTCGTTATTCCATGGGGATTCACCCCGCACTCTCTACGGTTACCTTACCCAGATTCTTACCCAAACTGATGCAACAAAATCCGCTGTTAAGCTTTTCATTCTTTCATGGCAATTCACATCTGATCACAGAGAAAATAATAAACTATGAACTGGATTTTGGCATCATCATCAATCCCATTAATCACCCTAGTTTAAGTTACGACCATTTGTTTGAAGATCAGGTCAAGTTTTATCAATCAAAAAAGCGCACAACATCAACAAGCAAGTGCATTGTGGCTTACGATGCAAGAATGTTTCAATGTGAGAGCTTGATGGAGCAAGCTCAGAGCCAAAAGCTGTTTACTGATAGCCGAATATTACATGTTGATGAATTACATGTCATTGCCTCATTAGTTGCGGCAGATATAGGTTATGGCATATTGCCGAAACTGGTGGCTGAAAGTCACTATTGCGATTCAATTGAAACAGTAAAAGGTTCTCCAATTTATCTTGACCGATGTTTTTTAGTGAGACGGAAACAACAGCAAACGTCTGCTGCTGCTGAACTTATAAAAGAAGCAATTACTAAAGAATTTTGCCTGTAAAACAGATAAATTCTGCATTTTCATGAAATATAAGGTGTGCTTGTCATTAGATTTTTCATCAGGGCTTTGTACTCTTAGGAAACAGAGTGGGTACCGTTCCAAATATCTAAGCCCGCTTAGGAATCGATAGTGAACAAAATTTTGAGTGATGTTAGTTTAGTTAACGGCTCGAAAGTGCACTATAGTCTTGTAAAGATTTGAAATATTGATGACTAACTATATAAAGCAAAAGATATTTCCCTCAACAAATAATTGAGAATAATCATGTCTTTGGTGTTAATCCAATGTCGTATAAATAACAGTTTGTCTGATAAACTATTTTATGAGACAATGCCGTATAAACCAATAATTGTCCGATAAAAACTCTTATGCGACAAAATAATACTGAAAAAGAACTCGTGTTAAATTACATAAGTTCGGCCAACAAAGCTGTAACCATCAGTGATATTAAAACTGCTACAGATTTCCAAGTTGATAACCGTACAGTACTACGGTGGCTGAATAGTGCGGCTAAGCAGGGTTTAGTTGTAATTACAGGCGAGCGAAAGGCTCGTAAATACGTAAGCGTACCTGTGAAGAGTAAACCGACCTTTAAATTTTTAGAGGGCTTACCTAGCTCAAAACAACAAGAGTTACTGAGCATGTTGCGTACTCTATGGACGCACAACTCAACAGCACTTGAAGGTAACACACTAAACTTAGGTGAAACGCAGTTTATATTAAATGAAGGATTAACCGTATCGGGTAAGCCTTTAAAAGATCATAAAGAAGTCATGGGACACGCGACAGCTATAGACTTACTTTACGATATGGTCAGTAGTGAGCTGACTGTAAGTAAAATCAAACTACTACATAAAGCCGTTCAGACTGACATTATATTCGATATAGATAAACCTTATGGCGATTTCAAAGTCGTACCGAATGGAACCTATTTAATACTTGATGATTTACTTGAAGGTAAATCAAGTGTATACCATGCGTACTCACGACCATTTGATGTGCCAAAACTTATCGTTGGTTTAGTCGAGTACATTGAGTCATGTAAACCCCATAGTATTAACGAAGCGATCACTATGTATGCAACTGCTCATTTAATCTTTGGTCAGATACACCCATTTTGGGATGGAAATGGTCGTATTGCACGTTTAATAGCTAACCTTATTTTACTGAGAGCGGGCTTCGCTCCTCTTGTTATACCAGCCACACGTAGGCTGGATTATATAACCATTCTTTCTAAATACAGTGCTAAATATGAAGCACCTAGTGTTGGAAAGCCGCTATATCACGTTGGAAATGAGCTTAAAGCTTTCATTAATTTTTCCAAAGAATGCTATCAAGATACGATAAATCTTATTGAGAATATCAAGTAAGATAAACTAAAGCTGACATGTTTGTCCTATTCTAGCGAGAAAAAAATAAGGCAATCATTCATACTAACCGCTCGAGCAGTTAGTTCTTCGTAGGATGAGCTTTCGTTAAAAAGTTAGCCATAACCGTATCCTATTCGCACAAAGTGTTCATAGTTTCTATGGCGGTATGTGCCCCGAAGCGCCATAGAATCACAAAAATTTAATACCTAAAATCATATTAATCTAATGTCCGCTTTGGTAATTTTTAATCAAATTAGAATTTTTCACTTTATAGATTCCTGATGAAATTTAGAATAATTCGATTATCTAACGCAGGGCTAATTTTCATCGGTTCAAATGTCGCTAGATAAGCCAAGGCTAAGGTCTTCTCTACGCCCTGAGACCTTTAACAAGCTTTTTCTTTAAAAAGTAATGGAGAATTTCTGTCGCTCAACGCTTTTAAAT
>JABSOZ010000031.1 GCA_013215295.1 Colwellia sp. | reverse complement strand
ATTTTGTCTTTTGCTTTTTCAAACTCTTCCATTGAAACCACACGACGAGAACCACGCGCAGCGAATAAAGCAGCTTCATTAACTAAGTTAGCTAAATCAGCACCTGAAAAACCAGGCGTACCACGGGCAATAACCGAAGCTTCAACATTTTGTCCTAATGGTACTTTACGCATATGAACTTTTAATATTTGTTCACGACCACGAATATCAGGTAGACCAACAGTAACTTGACGGTCAAAACGTCCTGGACGTAATAATGCCGGGTCTAATACATCGGGACGGTTAGTGGCCGCAATAACAATAACGCCTTCATTTCCTTCAAAACCATCCATTTCAACTAACATTTGGTTTAGCGTTTGTTCACGTTCGTCGTGTCCACCACCCATACCTGCGCCACGTTGACGACCTACAGCATCAATCTCATCGATAAAGATGATACAAGGTGCTGATTTTTTAGCTTGCTCAAACATGTCGCGCACACGAGATGCACCAACACCAACAAACATTTCAACAAAGTCAGAACCTGAGATAGTGAAAAAAGGAACTTTCGCTTCTCCAGCAATAGCTTTAGCTAGTAAGGTTTTACCTGTACCTGGTTGGCCTACTAGTAAGATACCTGATGGAATGCGACCACCTAGTTTTTGAAACCTAGTCGGTTCTTTTAAATAATCAACAAGCTCTGCAACTTCTTCTTTCGCTTCATCACAACCTGCAACATCGGCAAAAGTGGTTTTTATTTGATCTTCACTTAATAATTTAGCTTTAGATTTTCCGAAAGACATAGCACCTTTACCGCCTCCGCCTTGCATTTGGCGCATGAAGAATATCCAAACTCCAATTAACAAAATCATTGGAAACCAAGAGATAAAGATTGTAGTTAGGAAGCTCGTTTCTTCTGGTAATTCACCCGAAGCATTAACGCCTTGTTTAACTAAGTCATTAATTAAGTCTTTATCATGGACTCCAGGGATTACAGTAACAAATGCTTCACCGTTTCGTTTTGTGCCTTTTATAACACCATCTCTTCCAACTACTGCATCACGAATCTGCCCTTGACGGACATCTTTAATGAACGAGGTGTAATTAACAGGTTGATCCGTATTACCACTTGGGGTGAATCCTTGGAATACCGACATTAATACAACCGCTATTACCAACCATAAAATAAGATTTTTCGCCATATCACTCAACTTAATGACCTCTTGTAACTTTAAATAAACTTTTGCTTAACTGTTAACTAGCACAGAAAATCGGCTAGTTCTGAAATCAACTTATACATTTAAGCTGATGTGTCGTAATTTACTATAATTTAACGCTCGGAGCTATTTAAATCCAGTAGCAACCAAATATACTTCTCGTGAACGAGCACGTGATGAATTTGGTTTTCGCGTTTTTACCGTTTTAAATGCACTTCTTAAATCTTTCATAAACTGCTCAAAGCCTGCTCCCTGAAATACTTTAACAACAAATGCACCATTTTTCTTCAATACCTGATTACACATATCTAATGCTAACTCGACAAGATACATATTTCTAGCCGCATCTGCACCATCATTACCTGTAAAATTAGCAGCCATATCAGACATAACAACATCAATGTTTTTTCCATCGATACGTGTTAGTAATGTTTCAACTACAGGTTCTTCTCTAAAATCTCCTTGGAGAAAATCAACACCAGCAATAGGGTCCATTGAAAGAATATCACAAGCAATGATTTGTCCATTGTCACCCACTGCTTTAACAGCAAACTCAGACCATCCGCCGGGTGCGGCGCCTAAGTCGACAACTTTCATTCCTTTTTTAATCAATTTATCTTTCTGGTTTATTTCTTCAATTTTAAAATAAGCTCTCGAACGAACTCCAAGTTTTTGAGCCTTCTTTACGTATTCATCATCAAAATGCTCTTGCATCCAACGGGTACTGCTATTACTTAATTTCTTTTTACTCATTAATCTAACTTAATTAATTTATTAATAATGCAAAACGATTTAACGTTTTATTAGTATTACAGACTAGATGGAGGTAAAATAGTATTAATTCAAGCTAACTTGTAACGAAAATTGTTAATGAGCCTAAATAAAAAACAAATACAATATTTAAAAGGTCTTGCGCATCCATTAAAACCAGTGGTTTTATTGGGTAACAACGGCTTAACAGAGGCAGTAGTTGCCGAGATTGATTATTCTTTAAATCATCATGAATTAATCAAAATCAAAATACCTACAGATGACCGTGAAAATAGAGCCTTAATTGTTGAAGCTATATGCCGCGAAACATCAGCTATAAAAATTCAAGTGATTGGTAAAACGTTAGTTATCTATCGTCAATCACCAGAAAAGAAAATAAGAGTTCCAAAAATATAGCTTCGGCTATCTTTTCTAAAAGAGCTTCGGCTCTTTTTTTGTGCCTAAAATTTAATTATACCCTAGCAATACTTTTGTTCACTATATGATTGACAGCTAAATTAGCAAAAGCTTATGTAGCTGATAGTAAAATTGAACATTAATGATATCTAATAATAAATCTTAAGGCTGAATAAAATGCTAAAAACTATACCCGAGCTAATGTCATAAATTAGACAAACCATTCAGACAACTTCAGCAAAAGATGCTTACCTCTTTGCACAAAAAGAAAGTAGCTTATTTATTGATGTACGTGAGCCACAAGAAGTAGCAGAAAGCCCTGTTGGTAATTCGATTAATTTACCCCGTGGTATTTTAGAGATGAATATTGCTAAATGTAGCACTGACGTGAACCATCCTATCTTTCTTCACTGCGCTTCAGGAGGGCGAGCAATTTTTGCTGCTGAACAATTAAACCGTCTAGGCTATAAAAATGTTTGGGCTATTATTTGTCCGCACACTGATGTTTGTGCTGCACAAAAACAAAGCTAACTTAATCATCTGTTGATGTGTAAAGTTTACAAAATAAAAAGGCTAGATAATCTTAATTATCTAGCCTTTTTTTAGATTTTAGATTTTAGATAGAACTATATAGTTAATTTTGATTTATTTTGTTTAAGTATTTTCTCGCCAATGCCATTAACATTAAGCAAGTCTTCAACCAAAACAAACTTTCCGTACATGTTTCTATATTTAATAATAGCTTCCGCTTTTTTCATACCTACTCCCTTGAGTAAAGAAAGTGTTTCAATGTCAGCACTGTTAATGTCAATGTGCTTATGAGCTTCGGAAGTACTTAAATTGATTTCATGCCCTTTTGTATTCTCAGCAGAGCTTATTGAAGAAAATATAAAAATTAGGCAAGTGAATAATATTCTTGAAATTTTGTACATGATCATTTCCTTTTATTGTAATTTCCATTACGCCTCAAGAAGCAATAAAATGTTAATATCTTATTGCCAAGACGTTAATAGGTTTAGGATCAGATCTTCAGTTTGTCAATTACCTATCGTTAATTAAGTCCTTTTGCAGAATTTAGCTGAGTGATAAATTTATCGACTGCAAAACTCTCTTTGGATCCTCAGCTTTAGTAATCGGTCTACCAATCACTAAATAATCAACACCAACAGCCATTGCTTGCTCTGGTGTCATTATGCGTTTTTGATCATCACTTGAAGCTCCAGCAGGTCTTATTCCTGGTGTGATAAGCTTAAAATCTTCACCTAAATTAACTTTTAGACTTTCTGCTTCCCATGCTGAGCAAACTACACCATCTAAGCCCGCATCTTTCGTTAATTTAGCTAATGACATAACTTGATCCGCAGGAGATTTAGTAATACCTAAACCCAATAAGTCATCTTCTCCCATACTTGTCAAAACAGTTACAGCAATAAGTAGTGGTGCTTTATCACCATATTTTTCTAATGCTTGCTTAGCTTTAATCATCATTTCACTACCACCACTGGCATGAACATTTACCATCCAAACACCAAGCTCTGCTGCTGCAGTAACAGCTTTAGCCACCGTATTTGGGATATCATGGAACTTCAAATCTAGGAATACATCAAAACCCCGACTGGTTAATTCTTTTACGAACTCAGGACCAAAATAAGTAAACATTTCTTTGCCTACTTTTAAGCGACAATCACTTGGCTGTATTTTATCGACAAATGCTAACGCATCTGCTTTTTTATCAAAATCGAGGGCAACAACTACTTTTGCATCATTCATCTTTTATCCTTATTCTTTAATTCTTAATTCTTAATTCTTTAATCCATAATATTTGAATTCAACGTTCTAAAATTCAAGAGCAAAGAAAAAGCACGGAGCTGACGCAAGTCAGTGAGTACTTTAGATGCCGCTATTGAGTCTTAGAAAGAAGAAGTCGAAAATTATTCGCCTTCTAGGCCCCGTACTGGTTTCAACTGTTCCCAGTCATGACAAGAAGGACACGCCCAATAATGTTTACTGCTATTAAATCCACAAGTACGACAACTATATCTAGGTTTCAAATTCAAATATGCAGCGATCAATTCATTAATCATATCTAAATTTTCAGTATTATCTTGCTCAGGAGAATTAAGCATTTGCATTTTTATAAAGTGTTTAAACCCTTTGATCGTTGGTCGTTTTTTCAAAGCTAATAAAATAAACTCTTTAGATTTTACTTTGCCAAATTTCTTTTCTATATGACCTAAGTATTTTATTAATGCACTAGCGCCACCGGTTTCTTCATAGACTTTTTTAATAAATTTGAAATACTCATCTTCTGTATCAAGCTGACTATAACAATGATGCATTTGTTCAATTACATCAGGGAAAAATTCTTTATCTTGGTGATAGATGTCTTGATAGCATTTGCAAGCTTCATTGTATTGCTGGTGGTTTTCATAAATTTGAGCTAACAACCAATTTGCACGACAAGAATTAGCATCATAAGTTAAAGCTAATTCTAATAATTCTATCACTTCAATAAAATTATCTTCTTCTAAGGCTTTTGTTGCCAATTCACAATAAAAATTGGCTAAATTATGTAAAAGTTTTTTGTCTTTAGTCTTAATTATAGCTTTTTTGTGGCTGATCCCTTTTGTCCAATCTTTTGTTGATTGATAAATTCGCATTAAATAATCAAGCGATTTCAATCCATAATGTTTAGATTTAAGCAGTTTTTCAAACATAGTTTCAGCACGGTCATATAGGCCCGCACTAAAAAAGTCTTTACCTAATTCATAAACAGCTTGTTGCTTATCTTTTGAAGGCAAGTGTTTTTGTCTAACTAAGTGTTCATGTACCTTTAGGGCTCGGTCAAGCTCTCCACGGCGGCGGAATAAATTGGCCATAGCAAAATGTGCTTCAACAGTATCATCTTCAACTTTTAGCGCTTCGAGCAAATAATCGATAGCTTTATCTTGTTGGTTTGATAATAAATAGTTTAAACCCGTTGAGTATTTTATCGATAAAGCTTGTTTTGCAGAATGGTCATTTTGCTTAACACTATTACGTCCCATGAACCAGCCATAACCCATTGCAACAGGAAGTAATAAAAACAATAGTTCTAACATAAAAATTTACACTGATTCTTTTGAAGGTTGATTTTTAGGTTTTATCATACTAAGAAATTTCAATAATAATGAAAAAATCAATCCTAATAGAAAACCTAGAGAAGTAAAAAGACTAACAGCTGCAGCAACTGATAACTCAGTGCGAGCGATGAGATAATTCAACGTTAACGTTTGTTCATTCTGACTACCAAAAATAAAAGCAATAGCTATTAAAATGAAAAATACAAATGCTGTAACAATAATTCGCACAATTAATTACCTTTGTTGAAAATTAAATTAAAAAAAACGGCATACCATTATAGCATGCCGTTTTATCAATAATTTATCAATTACGCTATTGAAAGGTTTACTCTTTCACGTAATTCTTTTCCAGGTTTAAAATGAGGAACGTATTTACCTGCCAACTCAACAGATTCGCCAGTTTTAGGGTTACGCCCAACACGGGGAGCACGAAAATGTAATGAAAAACTACCAAAACCACGAATTTCAATACGATCACCTTTTGACAAGGTTTGCGCCATCATTTCTAAGATTTCTTTAATGGATTGTTCAACATCTTTCGCTGATAAATGACTTAATTTATCCGCTAATCTTTCAATAAGTTCAGATTTGGTCATTTGACCTCCAGTGTTCATTAGTTTGAAGTATAAATTCTTCATTCTAATGGATTTTAAACAAAGAGAAGTGTTGTATTCCAAACACTTCTCACCTGCAAGTGACTAAATTAGTTTTTAGCGTTTTTAAACGCTGCAGCCATTGCACTTAAACCACTTTCTTCAACTTGGTTTAGGTTATCCATAGCTTCGCGTTCTTCTGCTTGGTCTTTAGCTTTGATTGATAAGCTGATAGCACGGTTCTTACGATCCACACCCATAAACTTAGTTTCAACACTATCACCAACAGATAATTCAGTAGACGCATCTTCGATACGCTCACTAGAAATATCTGATACACGTAAGTATCCTTCAACGCCTTCGGCTAATTCAATTTTAGCGCCTTTAGCATCTACTTCGATAACCTTACCTGTAACAATAGCACCTTTCTTAGTATCTGCAAGGTACTGATTAAACGGATCATCTTCAGTTTGTTTAACACCTAAAGAAATACGTTCGCGCTCAGGGTCAACTTGTAGTACTACAGCTGAGATTTCATCACCTTTCTTGTATTCACGAACAGCTTCTTCACCGCCAGCCCATGAAATGTCAGATAAGTGAACAAGACCATCAATTCCGCCATCAAGACCAATGAAGATACCAAAGTCAGTAATTGACTTGATCTTACCTGATACTTTGTCGCCTTTGTTGAAGTTCTTAGCGAACTCTTCCCAAGGGTTAGCGATACACTGTTTAAGGCCTAGAGAAATACGACGACGTTCTTCGTCAATTTCTAATACCATAACTTCAACAGTGTCACCTAAATTAACTACTTTAGATGGGTGGATGTTCTTGTTAGTCCAATCCATTTCAGAAACGTGAACTAAACCTTCAACGCCTTCTTGGATTTCAACGAAACAACCGTAGTCAGTTAAGTTAGTTACACGACCAGAAAGTTTAGCACCTTCAGGGTAACGCTTAGCAATTGCTACCCATGGATCTTCGCCTAACTGCTTCATACCTAAAGATACACGAGTACGCTCGCGATCAAATTTAAGTACTTTAACTTGTATTTCGTCACCAACATTTACGATTTCACTTGGGTGCTTAACACGTTTCCAAGCCATATCTGTAATGTGTAGTAAACCATCAATGCCGCCTAAATCTACGAATGCGCCGTAGTCAGTAAGGTTCTTAACGATACCTTTAACTTCTAGGCCTTCAGCTAATGATTCTAACAATGCATCGCGTTCTACGCTGCTTTCAGATTCGATAACGGCACGACGAGAAACAACAACGTTATTACGCTTTTGATCAAGCTTAATAACTTTAAATTCTAATTCTTTGCCTTCAAGGTGAGTTGTATCGCGAATTGGGCGAACATCTACTAATGAACCCGGTAAGAAAGCACGAATATCGCTAACTTCAACCGTGAAACCACCTTTAACTTTACCGTTGATAACACCGATAACAGTTTCTTTTTCTTCGTATGCTTTCTCAAGCACTTGCCATGCTTCGTGACGCTTAGCATCATCGCGAGAAAGGATAGTTTCACCGAAACCGTCATCTGTAGCTTTAAGAGAAACGTCAACTTGATCGCCAACACTAACGTCAACTTCACCAGCATTATTCTTAAACTGATTAATGTCGATAACACTTTCAGATTTAAGGCCAGCATCAACAATAACATTGTCTTTGTTGATAGCTACGATTGTACCCTTGATGATTGAACCAGGGCGTGTTTCGATTTCTTTTAAACTTTCTTCAAAAAGTTGTGCAAAATTTTCAGTCATAATAATTATATGAACTCAGTTTTTTAATCCAATTAACATACATGTTTCATGGGGTTATGAATAAAACCTAAGGCATCCTTACGTTAGGTTGATTTTTGAAGCTAAATTGCTTCGTTTACGTTAATTTGCCATTGGCAAATGTTAATACTTTAGCAACCACTTCATCAATAGAAAGGTCAGTAGAATCAACAATTAACGCTCCTTCTGCAGGGATAAGTGGAGCGACCGTACGGGTCTGATCTCGCTCATCACGCTGACGTATGTCATCCAAAAGGCGCCCGATTTTAACATCAAAACCATTTTCTTTCAACTGATTAAATCGTCGTTGTGCACGTTCCTCTGCTGAGGCGGTTAAAAATACTTTAACCGGGGCGTCTACAAATACTACCGTTCCCATATCTCGCCCGTCAGCTACTAGTCCAGGCGCGACTTTAAATGCGCGTTGGCGGCGTAAAAGTGCTTCACGTACTCGAGGAAACGCGGCGATTTTTGAAGCAATGGCTCCTACGTCTTCGGTTCTTATACTTTTGCTAACATCTTCGCCTTCTAAAATAACTTTTCCTTCACCTTCACTTGTTATTTCAAATTGCACATCTAAATGAGCTGCAATAGGGATCAGGGGTTCTTCTTCTTCAATAGATAATTGATGATGCAATGTTGCTACTGCAAGAACACGATAAATAGCTCCGCTATCAAGTAAATGCCAGCCAAGTTGTTCTGCAACTAAACGTGCGACGGTGCCTTTACCTGCACCACTAGGTCCATCTATCGTTATTACCGGTATTTGTTCTATCATATATATTTCTCAACTAAAGAAAGTTAAAATTAATTAAATAACTTAATCTACACTTGATTTAGTGTTAGTCCTACTTGGTTTGCTAACGTGACAAAATTAGGGAACGAAGTCGCTACGTTGTCACACTCTAATATTTTAATTTCGCCAGAAGCTCTTAACGAACTAATAGCAAAAGACATGGCAATACGGTGATCATCATGACTATGAATTGTGCCTGAGCTTAACTGCCCACCAACTATATCAATACCGTCGTCAAAAACGGTACAATTTATATCTAATTCTTTTAGCCCGTCAGCCATCGCTTGAATACGATCGCTTTCTTTTACTCTTAACTCTTCTGCCCCTCGTAAACGCGTTGTACCATTTGCACAAGCTGCGGCAATAAATATAGCGGGGAATTCATCAATGGCAAGGGGAACATCTCTTTCTTCAATGTCTATGCCTTGTAATTGTGATGACTTCACCACAATATCAGCCACAGGTTCGCCGCCAGCCATACGTTTGTTAATAACGGTTAAGTCACCATTCATTTGTTTCAGGATATTAATAGAGCCAATTCGAGTCGGGTTCATTCCAACATTTCGAATCGTTAACTCACCTTCTTTGGCAATTAATCCTGCAACCATGAAAAAAGTTGCCGAGGATATATCACCCGGTACTTGAATATCGCAGGCCGTTAATTTGTGACCTCCTTCAATGGATACTTTTTTTCCAATCGGGGTGTCTTCAACCAAAACTGGGTAACCAAAGGCAGTTAACATGCGTTCAGTATGATCGCGAGTAATGCCAGGTTCAGTTACTGAAGTAACACCATTAGCGTACATACCAGCGAGTAATACACAAGATTTAACCTGCGCACTTGCCATCGGTAAATCGTAATGAATAGCCGTTAGTGCTTCATTTTCTTTCACGCCGGCACAAATAACCGGAGGTGTGCCGTTTTCAGCGGCAGAAATATTAGCGCCCATAAGTTTTAATGGGTCAACAACACGTGCCATAGGACGTTTATTTAATGAGCTGTCGCCGGCCATCTCAGAGGAGAATTTTTGCCCGGCAAGTAACCCAGACATCAATCGAATAGTAGTTCCTGAATTACCTATATCTAATGCACTCTTTGGTGCGGTTAAACCATGCAAACCTTTACCATGAATAACAACATTTTGTTGTGCATCCGGACCTTCAATTTGTATGCCCATCGCTTTAAACGCATTCATTGTTGCCAAACAATCTTGTCCCGGTAAAAAACCAGAAACATGCGTGGTACCTTCGGCTAATGAGCCAAACATAATAGAGCGATGCGAACATGACTTGTCACCCGGTACAGTGATGTCTCCAGAGATTTTTCTGGCAAGGCCTGTAGTGATAGTTAATGTTTGTTTTACTTGTGACATTTTTTGTTCCAATACCTATTTTTTGTGTTATCAGTAATTTTATAAATTACTTTTGATAAACAAAATAATTTCGCTTTGACTATTTGTGCGTAAAAACAGCCTATTTAAAGTTTTCACGCTATCGGTTATTTACCGATAGTGCGAAGTATTCTACAAGATCGTAGAAAGCCCATCTTAATATTATTTACAATTGAGAGCTGAAAATTCTTTCATGAAAGCTACAAGCGCTTCTATACCCGCTAATGGCATAGCATTGTAAATACTTGCGCGCATACCGCCGACTAAACGATGCCCTTCTAACGACATTAAACCTCTTGCTTCGGCTTGTTTGAGAAACTCAGCGTTTAAAGTTTCATCTATTAGCCAAAAAGGAACATTCATTAAACTACGAAATTGCGGTTCGATCTGATTTTGATAAAATTCACTATTATCGATGTAGCCATACAAAAGTTCCGCTTTTTGTTTATTTACTTTCGAAATTTCTTTAACGCCACCCGCTTCTTTTAACCATTCGAAAACTAAACCGGCTAAATACCAAGCGTAAGTTGGTGGCGTATTGTACATTGAATCACTCTTGGCTAATACCTGATAATTCATAATAGAGGGTGTCGTTGGCTGAGCATTACCGAGTAAATCATTACGAACAATAACGATTGTTAAGCCTGATGGACCAATGTTTTTTTGCGCTCCAGCATAGATAAGTGCAAATTTTTCTACATCTATTTCATGGGACAAAATTGTTGACGACATATCGGCAACTAATGGCACACCGTTCGTCTGAGGAATATCAAACATTTCAATACCATCAACCGTTTCATTAGGGCAGTAATGTACAAAGGCTGCGTCTGGGTTTAAGCCCCACTCTTCGCTAGGTAAAACATAAGTATCGCTATCAGCGTCATTGACTACGCTTATTCGATTAATATCGCCATAACGCTCAGCTTCCACTGCAGCCGCCTTTGACCATGAGCCGGAGATAATATAATCAGCAGACTTGCCTTCAGGTAATAAGTTCAAGGGCACGGCAGAAAACTGACCCCGTCCGCCACCATGACAAAATAGTACGCTGTAGTTGTCTGGAATTGACATTAAATCACGTAAATCTGCTTCAGCTTTTGCGGCAACCGCCTTAAATTCTTTACTGCGATGGCTTAATTCCATCACAGAACATCCTGTGCCTTGCCAATTGATAAACTCAGCTTGTGCCTTTTTCATTACCGGTTGAGGCAACATGGCAGGGCCAGCACAAAAATTAAATACTTGAGACATATAATACAACACCTTCTATTAAGATTTCATTAAGTTTGTCGATGCATTTGCTTAAACTGTTTTAATTATTATATTGGAAACATCAATTTGATGAGCATTCTCTTATTTCAAATAAGAAAACTCATCAAATGGAAATAAATTTATACTGAGTATTCAAATAAATCAGACCTAAAATCATTGATAAACATACCGAAGATGGAACTTTTCGATGTATACCATAAATGTGAACATAACAGCAAATATGCTCCTGCATTTGCTTAATACCGTTCGTCCTGAACATAACAGTAAATATGTTCCTGCATTTGCTTAATACCGTTCGTCCTGAACATAACAGCAAATATGCTCCTGCATTTGCTTAATACCGTTCGTCCTGAACATAACAGCAAATATGCTCCTGCATTTGCTTAATACCGTTCGTCCTGAACATAAAAAGGGCGGTAATTAACCGCCCTCTTATTTATTGCTTAGCAGTAATTATTCTTTATCGTCTTCATCGAGTTCTTCATTGTCACTTTCAACGTCTGTTGACGCTTCTATTGAAGTACTCTCTGTTTCTGATGATTCTACTGAGTCTTGTGAAGCTTCCTCTGTTCCTTCTGGAACATCCTCTTCTTCAACTTCTTCAATTTCATCAATACGTTGCAATGCAACTACATGTTCATCTTCTGCTGTTCTAATGATTCGAACACCTTGGGTATTACGACCAATAACACTTACTTCTTTAACACGTGTACGAACAAGTGTTCCGTTATCAGTAATAAGCATTATTTCATCTAAGTCTTCAACTTGAACAGCACCAACTACACGGCCATTACGGTCACTAACTTTAATAGAAACAACACCTTTAGTGGCACGACTTTTCGCTGGATATTCAGTTAATGCCGTACGTTTACCAAAGCCATTCTCAGTAATCGTTAAGATGGGGCCATCGTTTTGAGGCACGATTAAAGAGACAACTTTTTGGTCGCCATCTAACTTAATACCACGAACACCAGTACCCGTTCGGCCGATAGGTTTTAAGGCCCAGCGCTCTTCACCCGTTTCTTCATCTAACTTGATTGCACCTGTTTCACTATCACGAAGTTTTTCGTTAAAACGAACAACTTTACCCGCGTCAGAGAACAACATAATATCATTATAACCATTGGTAATCGCAACACCAATTAAGGTATCGTCGTCACGTAAGTTAAGCGCAATGATACCATTAGCACGTTGGTTTTTATAAGCCGTTAGTGCTGTTTTCTTCACAGTACCGGAAGCCGTTGCCATGATAATATACTTATCTTCTTCGTATTCACGTACCGGTAAAATTGCCGTAATACGTTCACCCGCTTCAAGCGGTAAAATATTAACAATTGGACGGCCACGAGCAGTTCGACTGGCTAAAGGTAATTGGAATACTTTCAACCAATAAAGTTTACCGCGATCTGAGAAACATAAAATCGTATCGTGGGTATTAGCAATTAATAATCGTTCGATGAAATCTTCTTCTTTCATCTTAGTTGCTGCTTTACCTTTACCACCACGGCGCTGCGCTTGGTAATCGCTTAATATTTGGTACTTAACATAACCTTCATGCGATAAGGTCACGACTACATCTTCTTCAGTGATCAAATCTTCCATCGATAGATCATGAGAAGCATTAGTAATTTCAGTACGACGTTCATCACCAAACTCATCACGTATAGCTTCTAACTCTTCACAAATAATTTCCATTAAGCGTTCAGGAGAACCTAAGATATGTAATAACTCAGCAATAATATCTAATAATGCTTTGTATTCAGATAATATTTTTTCGTGTTCTAAGCCTGTTAACTTATGTAAACGAAGATCTAAAATTGCTTGTGCTTGCTGTATCGTGAGGAAGTATTGGCCATCTTGAATACCAAAACCTTCTTCAACCCATTCAGGACGCGCAGCATCATCGCCTGCAGCACTAAGCATTTCAGCAACATTACCCAAATCCCAACCACGAGCAAGCAGTTTCTCTTTTGCTTCGCTTGGCGTTGGTGAGCTTTTAATTGTCTCTATTATTGGATCAATATTCGCTAAAGCGATTGATAAACCTTCAAGTAAATGTGCGCGTTCGCGTGCTTTACGTAATTCAAATATAGTACGACGAGTAACAACTTCACGACGGTGAAGGATAAACTCTTCAAGCATTTCTTTAATATTGAATAATTTAGGTTGGCCGTTCGTTAATGCCACCATATTAAAACCAAACGACACTTGCATTTGAGTCAGTTTATAGAGGTTATTTAATATAACCTCACCGACCTCGCCACGTTTAACTTCAATGACCATACGCATACCGTCTTTATCAGACTCGTCACGTAGGGCTGAAATACCTTCAAGGCGTTTTTCTTTTACCAGCTCTGCCATTTTTTCAATAAGGCGAGCTTTATTGACTTGATACGGCAGTTCATGCACAACAATGGTTTCTTTACCTGTAGTTGGATGAACTTCAATATCAGCACGGGCGCGAATTTTAATTTTTCCGCGGCCAGTACGGTAAGCTTCGTCAATACCGGCACGACCACTGATAATACCTGCGGTAGGAAAATCAGGACCCGGGATATATTCCAAAATTTCTTCGAAGGTTAAATCACTATTTTCAATGAGCGCTAAACAACCATTAATTACTTCCGTCAAATTATGCGGAGGTATGTTCGTTGCCATGCCTACAGCAATGCCAGAAGATCCATTCACTAATAAATTAGGAATACGTGTTGGCATTACAACGGGAATATGTTCAGTACCATCATAGTTAGGTACAAAATCAACGGTTTCTTTATCAAGATCAGCCAATATTGAATGGGCTATTTTTGACATTCTGATTTCGGTATAACGCATTGCAGCTGCGGAATCACCATCAACAGAACCAAAGTTACCTTGTCCATCTACTAACATATAGCGTAATGAAAATGGCTGCGCCATACGTACTATTGTATCGTATACCGCTGTATCACCGTGTGGGTGATACTTACCAATTACATCGCCAACTACACGCGCTGATTTTTTGTAAGGTTTGTTGAAGTCATTACCTAGTACGTTCATCGCAAATAGTACGCGACGATGCACTGGTTTTAAGCCGTCTCGTACATCTGGTAACGCACGGCCTACAATTACGCTCATTGCGTAATCTAGATAAGAATTTTTTAGCTCATCTTCAATATTGACGGGTGAAACATTATTGGCCATATCGGTCATAAGTCGATGGTATCCCTTAACTTAGAAAGAATTCTGAAATTTTTATTATTAATTAACACGGCATACTAGCATAGTTTTAATGAGATGCCATACCGCTTTATTCCTTATGAAGGACTTAAAATGTTACCTTTGAAAAGTCATCTATTTTCAACTGATTAATTATTGTTCTAAACATGTGTACTTTCCATAGTAGATGAAAGCTACTGAACTTTTTCCTGCTCAAAAACACGGCGTTTTTCAACTGCTTTTTCGGTAATACTTTTATTTAATGCTTTACCTCTTCCTAATAAAAAATATATCTCTGCAATGACGAAAAGTGGGCCAATTAAAAGTTGATTAATATCATCCATAAAAGCGGGTTTAGCTTTTTCATAATGATGACCAATGAATTGAATAACCCAACCTATAACAAAAACACTTATTGCTATCATAATATGATATTCCATATTTACGACGTGATGTACGCTCCACATCAGAGGACCGAACAAAACAAAAGCTAAAATACCAAGCGGAAAAGATAATATGAGGTAATAAATCAGTACCCCAATAGAGAAAATTCCGGCCAAAGTAAATCCCACGATTTCAACACCCAAATAATGACTAATAAAAACAGATTCGACCTCAAATGAAAAACTGGCCAACAATAAGGCTATTGACCAAATGATCATAGGTACGCCAATGAAGTGGGTGCGAATATTTTTTCTATTTAGGTGGACACTTTTATAAGTGGACAATTGCTCTATGGCTGATTTCATTATTTCTCTCAAATTCATCTCATCGTACCTGTTGAGTTATAATCTATCTTTATCTGTCTATCTTTTCAACTGTCAATAAATCAGCGGCATAATATAGAGAGTGAAAAACTCAAATTTCAGGACTAGGCGTAGCAAACGCTTTAGTTTAGAATCGCTAATAATGATTCAATAAGGTAATGATAATTTAATGTCGACAACCACTCGTTCAAAAATAGTAAATGTAAATGAAGAAGAAATTGCTAAATTCGAAAAAGTAGCAAGCCAGTGGTGGGAGCTCGATGGCGATTTCAAACCTTTACACCAAATCAATCCAATTCGTCGACAATTTATATGTCAGCACGTGGGTGACATTTTCGGTAAAAAAATTATCGACGTTGGTTGTGGTGGCGGAATTTTAGCTGAAAGTTTAGCGCAACTTGGTGGTGAAGTTACCGGTATTGATTTAGGTGAAGAGCCCTTAAATGTTGCTAAGCTACACGCTTTAGAAACAGGTTTAAAAGTTGATTATCAAAAAATTCCAGCAGAAGAGAAAGCAGAACAACAACCTGAAACATATGACGTAGTAACCTGTATGGAAATGCTCGAACATGTGCCCGATCCTGCCTCAATCATCCAAGCTTGTGCGCAAATGGTAAAACCAGGTGGTTACGTCTTTTTCTCCACTTTGAACAAGTCAATAAAGTCTTATTTGTTCGCGATAATAGCGGCAGAGAAAATACTTAAAATAGTGCCCGATGGCACGCACGATCATAACAGCTTCATCCGTCCTTCTACGTTAATTGGTTGGGCTGAATCATTTGACCTAAAATGTATAGATGCTGCAGGTATTCATTACAATCCACTAACAGAGAATCATAAGCTGATTTCATCTCTTGATGTAAATTACATACTTTGTTGTCAAAAAATATAACCTCGAGCAAGTGTATAAATTAAGAGTGTATTAATGAAAAACAAATTAATAAATACTAATATTTCAGCTGTGTTGTTTGATCTAGACGGTACCTTATTAGATACCGCCAATGATTTAGGAGAAGCACTTAACTATGTGCTACGTAAATATGGCTTAGCTGAGGTTGCTCGTGAAGACTACCGCCCTATCGCGTCGGATGGTGCATTAGGACTATTAACTTTAGGCTTCGCTGATCAATTAAAAGATTTTAATTACGATGAATTACGTGCAGAATTTTTAGCTTATTACCAAGATAACATTGCTGTACATACCTGTCTTTACCCAGAAGTAAGTGAATTACTGTCGACATTAAATGAACAAAATATCCCATGGGGAATAGTGACCAACAAACCGGAAGGGTTAACACGCCTATTGTTGCCCAATTACCCTGAATTCGACAAATGCTTATCTCTAATAGGTGGTGACACGCTTGCCAACAGAAAACCTCATCCCGAACCTATCCTTAAAGCTTGCGAAGAAATTGCCGTAGCGAGTGAACACTGTTTATATGTGGGTGATGCACTTCGCGATATTCAAGCAGGCAACAATGCAAACTCAACAACGGTCATTGCGAAGTGGGGATATATATTAGCGAACGAAGATTGCACAACATGGCAGGCTGACCATCATATCGAAACCCCGTTAGAAATTTTGTCGCTCATTAAATAACCTAACGGTTCAACAACATCCAGTGCTTCTTATATAACACTGAAAGTCATTGATACCAATAAAAATGAAATACGTTCCATAAAAGCTAATCTATATAAATAAATGGTGTGTAAAATCTAAACACGCCATTTATACCAACATTATTATTACAATGCTTGGGTGAGAATTTCGCGACTTATGTCTAAAGTAATATCGCTTCTTTCGCCAAGTGCTGTCATACCATGTACTTTTAGTCGTTCCATCAATAAATCAATGTCAGTTCTACCAAGTTTGACATGAGATAAACGTGTTGGAACTTGCATTTTTTCGAAAAACGCTTCCGTTAAACGAATCGCTTGGTCTATACGCGCATCATCTTCACCTTCGTTCAATTGCCATACACGTTCTGCATATTGTAGTAATTTTTCACGCTTTTGCTCACGACGTACTTTCATTACTGCAGGTAGCACAATCGATAATGTACGCGCGTGGTCAATACCAAAAGCGCCCGTGAGTTCATGACCAATCATATGGGTTGACCAATCTTGTGGGACACCTGCCCCGATCAAACCATTTAAAGCCATGGTTGCCGACCACATTATATTAGCTCTAACGTCTAAATCATCTTTAGTAGCAGCGGATAAAGCTTTAGGTCCTTCTTCAATCAAGGTTTGCATTAAACCTTCACTGAAACGGTCTTGTACTTTGCCATTGACACTATAAGTTAAGTATTGTTCAATCGTATGAATAAATGCATCCACTACGCCATTACCAATTTGACGATCAGATAATGAAAAGGTAACACTTGGATCTAACACTGCAAATAATGGACGAAGCAAGGGGCTAGAAAAAGGTAATTTATTACCGTCTCGTGTCACCACAGAGTTACCATTGCTTTCAGAACCTGTAGCAGGAAGTGTTAATACAACACCAATGGGTAAAGCGCTGCTTACTGCTTGCTGTTTAGCAAGGATATCCCAAGGGTCATTTCCTTTACCATCATCTTCATATAACGCAGCTGCAGCAATAAATTTAGCGCCATCGACTACAGAACCACCACCAACAGCAAGTAAATAATCAATCTTTTTTTCTTTAATAATATCTTGAGCTTTCATCAAAGTGTTATAGGTTGGATTCGGTTCAATACCTGAAAACTCAAACCAAGTATGTTCAGTAAGGGCATCAATCACCTGTTGATACACGCCATTGGATTTAATAGAGCCACCACCATATACAACTAATACTCGAGCATTTAGTGGGATTTCTTTCGAAATTGCTTTTATTTTCCCTTCACCAAAATGAATTTTCGTCGGGTTTTGAAAATTAAAATTTAACATCATAGGACCTATATTTAGCTAAGCGTTGAGGTGAGTAAGTAATTTTTCAGCCGCTAGTGTTGAGCTTGCTGGATTTTGACCGGTAATAATAAAACCATCTTGTACTGCAAAGGCTTGCCAATCTCCTACTTTTTGGAATTCAGCACCACGCTTAATCAATTCATTTTCCAGTAAAAAAGGTACAACTTCAGTTAATTGCACCGCTTCTTCTTCACTGTTAGTAAAACCAGTAACTGCTTTACCTTCTATAGCAAAGCCACCTGCTGCATTTTTTACATTTAATAAAGCAGCGCTGGCATGACAAACGGTTGCAACGGCTTTACCTGCATTAAGAAAGCTTTCAATCAATGAAATAGAATCACTATTATTGGTAAGATCCCATAATGGGCCATGACCACCAGGATAGAAAACGCCATCAAAATCACTTTCATTAAGCGAAGATAATTGTACTGTCGTCGCAATTTTAGTTTGAGCTTCATCATCAGCATCATAACGATCAGTAGCTGCCGTTTGAAAGTCTTCAAGTGTACTTGTTGGGTCAATGGGAGCTTGGCCACCTTTAGGTGAAGCTAATGTAACTTCTACACCCGCATCGATAAAGGCATAATAAGGGGCAGCAAACTCTTCAACCCAAAAACCTGTCTTTTGGCCCGTATTGCCAAGTTCATCATGTGAGGTAAGTACCATCAATATCTTTTTAGTCATTATCATTCATCCATCTATGCGTATATAAAGTAAGTGTAAGGTTTTACGTTTCCGATGAAGTGAGTATATGACTAATAATCTATATGAACAATGCAGATATAATTGACATCATTGTATTAATTATTGATACAATCAATCATTAAGTGCCTATTAATTAACGAGGTAATGCTGATGGATATTTCATTTGAACAACTCAAGAGTATGGTTGTTTTTGCTCAAGTCATTGAACAAGGAAGTCTAAGTGCAGCTGCAAAACATTTAGGACTTTCAAGAGCTGTCGTAAGTTATCATTTGAAAAAACTTGAAACACAACTCGAGGTAAAGCTTCTCAACCGCTCTACCCGCGCTATTAATCTTACTGAAGCAGGCCAAGCTTATTATGAGCGTTGTCGCGTTATTGCTGAGCAAGCAAGTGCAGCCAACCAACAAATTGAAAATTTCAAAAATGAACCCATTGGCTTACTTAAAATAACTTGCCCAGTTAATGTTGGTTTGCAGACGGTTGTACCGGCACTTAATGAATTTAAGAAAATTTATCCGAAAATAGCACTTGACGTCATGTTAACCGACGAGGTCGTTAACATCATGAAAGAAGGTATAGATTTGGCCATTCGCGGTGCACCTTTACCTGACTCAGGTTTACAAGCGAGTAAACTTGCTACGCTAAACACCTGTCTTTGTGCTGCACCTGAATACCTTGTTAAATATGGACGTCCCAAGGAACCCGCAGATCTAAGCGCCCATCAATGGGTAATATACAAATTAACATCGGGTGTCGTCACTCTGACTAAAGGAAGTCGTTCGTACAGCGTTACAACTAAAGGCAGTATTAGTACCAATAATGCGGCAGCACGTACCGCTTTTGTTGAAGCCGGCCATGGATTAGCTCGCATTCCAACTTATGATGCGAGGCCCAAAATAGAAGCTGGCACGCTAGAAACCGTATTGGATGAATACTCGTTTAGTGATATCAATGTTTACGGTGTTTTTCCACCTGGAACGGCCAACTCCAAAAAACTCAGATTATTGCTTAATTTTTTGAAAGAGTATTTTACCCGTCAAATAACGATTAGAGCATAAAGCCTACGACAGTTATCGTAAAGGTATAAACTTGTATAGTACAAATATTGTACAGCTAATGATGTAACTCAACATCCAAAAACAGCAGGAGAACTATTATCGCTCATTTAGTAATCGTCCTGTTCGTAAAACAACAAAACATTGTTTTTATTGAATATTAACGTTTATCTTACAAATAGAGTGTAAAATTTAAAAAATTTATTTTGAAATATTTTTGAGACGAAAATTAATTAAAAAAAAGCGTTGCGTTTTTGTAAAATCAAAATTAAAAAGCACTACTAAGTTAGTTGTTACTAACTTATCTTTCCACTCAAGAAAGTTATTAAAAACAGTCGTTTTTTATCACTTGCAAAAACCATCAAACCTCATTATCTTGTGATCAGTTTTTAGAAAAACCCTACATGTAGTGCATTTGTTGTTCAGACGCATTTTTGCACTGTTCGATGCTACGAGGGAAATATAATAATGATAAGTGTTTACTTAGATCCGTTTAATAATAACAAAATCAACGTAAATATAACTATCCGCATAATTAATAAATTACAGGTTTTTCATGAATAATAATCTTTTTGTAACTAAGCGCAATGGCAAAAAAGAACTCATCGATTTAGAAAAAATTCATCAAGTTATTGCTTGGGCTGCTGAAGGTCTAGATGACGTATCAGTATCTCAGGTTGAGTTGAAATCTCATATTCAATTCTACGACGGTATTAAAACCGCTGATATTCATGAAACCATCATTAAATCTGCGGCTGATCTAATTTCAGAAGAAACACCTGATTATCAGTATTTATCCGCTCGTTTAGCTATTTTTCACTTGCGTAAAAAAGCCTATGGCCAATTTGAGCCACCAAAGCTATTTCCACATGTGGTAAATATGGTAGAAAATGGCAAATATGATGAACACCTTCTTACTGATTACAGCCAAGATGATTTTGAACAAATGGAAAAATTTCTTGTTCATCATCGCGATTTAGACTTCAGTTACGCTGCAGTAAAGCAATTAGAAGGTAAATACCTTGTACAAAATCGTGTAACAGGTGAAATTTACGAAAGTGCACAATTCCTCTATATTTTAGTGGCCGCTTGTCTATTTGCTAAATACCCAGTTGAAACACGCTTAAAATATGTTGAAGACTTTTATCACGCTATTTCTACCTTCAAAATATCTTTGCCAACTCCTATTATGGCAGGTGTTCGAACACCTACTCGTCAATTTTCATCTTGTGTACTTATTGAATGTGGTGACAGTTTAGATTCAATCAATGCTGCTTCAAGTTCAATTGTGAAATATGTTTCACAACGTGCCGGCATAGGTATTAATGCCGGTCGCATTCGTGCTTTAGGTAGTTCTATTCGCAATGGTGAAGCATTTCATACCGGATGTATTCCATTTTTCAAACACTTCCAAACAGCGGTTAAAAGTTGTTCTCAAGGTGGTGTTCGTGGTGGTGCAGCAACGTTGTTCTACCCGCTTTGGCATTTAGAAGTTGAAAGCTTACTTGTACTTAAAAATAACCGTGGCGTTGAAGAAAACCGCGTACGTCATTTAGATTACGGTGTTCAATTTAATAAACTTATGTACACACGTTTAATCAAAGGCGGGACAATTACGTTATTCAGTCCAAGTGATGTACCTGGCCTTTATGATGCTTTCTTTGAAGACCAAGAAAAATTTGAAGAACTTTATGTTAAATACGAAGCGGATGATTCAATTCGTAAAAAATGTATTAAAGCCATAGAATTATTTACTTTATTTGCTCAAGAGCGAGCAAGTACCGGCCGTATTTACTTACAGAATGTTGACCACTGTAATACCCATAGCCCATTTGACCCTAAGCAAGCCCCCATACGTCAAAGTAACTTATGTTTAGAAATTGCGTTGCCAACACAACCAATGAACGACATTAACGATCCAAATGGTGAAATAGCGCTTTGTACATTATCTGCCTTTAACTTAGGTGCAATCGAAAGTTTAGATGAGCTAGAAGGTTTATCAGATTTAGCGGTTCGTGCGCTTGATAGTTTGCTTGATTATCAAAACTATCCAATGCCAGCAGCATATAATGCGACAATAGGTAGAAGAACATTAGGCATAGGCGTAATCAACTACGCTTATTATTTAGCTAAAAACGGTGTGTTTTATTCAAACGGTAGTGCGAATAATTTAACTCACCGTACGTTTGAAGCAATACAATTTAACTTATTGAAAGCTTCAAACGAATTAGCCAAAGAAAAAGGCGCTTGTCCTAAATTTAATGAAACACGCTTATCACAAGGTATTTTACCCATCGATACATACAAAAAATCGATTGATGACATTACCGGCGAACCACTTCATCTTGACTGGGAAGGCCTACGTGAAAGTATTAAAAAACATGGTGTAAGAAACTCTACAGTTTCAGCGTTAATGCCCTCAGAAACGTCTTCGCAAATTTCTAATGCTACAAACGGTATTGAGCCACCCCGTGGTTTAATCAGCGTAAAAGCAAGTAAAGATGGAGTTTTAAAGCAAGTTGTACCTGAATATAAACGACTGAAAGATAACTATGAATTACTTTGGAATATTCCAAGCAATCAAGGTTATTTAGAGTTAGTTGGTATTATGCAGAAGTTTATTGATCAAACGATCTCAGCAAATACAAACTATGACCCTTCTCGTTTTGAGGGTGGTAAAGTGCCTATTAAGCAAATTTTGAAAGATATTTTAACCGCTTATAAGTTAGGGGTTAAAACCATGTATTACCATAATACTCGTGATGGTGCTTCTGAGAATATGCTTGGAGGAGATGATGAAGACTGTGAAGGCGGCGCATGTAAAATTTAATCCGTGAATATAATTGAAGCTTCGTTGGCGCATAAATCAATGAAGCTTCATAGACTACCTATAATAATAAAAATCCATTTCACAAAATAAAATTTCGATAACAAGCAATGGCTGACATGCGTGTTATCAAGGAGAAAAAAATGTCGTACACCACGTTTAACCAAAACTCTAATAATGCGCTACTTGAGCCTATGTTTTTAGGGAATAGTGTCAATGTGTCACGATATGATCAACAACGCTTTATTGCTTTTGAAAAATTAATTGAAAAACAATTATCGTTCTTTTGGCGACCTGAAGAAGTTGATGTTTCTAAAGATAGAGCTGATTGGCAGAGCTTAACTGATTCAGAAAAACATATTTTCATTTCAAATTTAAAATATCAAACACTACTTGATTCTATAGCAGCTCGCTCCGTCAATGCCGTGTTTTTGCCACTTGTCTCTTTACCTGAAGTAGAAACTTGGGTAGAAACATGGGCCTTCAGTGAAACGATCCATTCTCGTTCTTATACGCATATTTTAAGAAACCTTTTTTCAAATCCGGGTGAAGTATTTGATGATATTGTTGTTAACCCTGCAATTTTAAAACGTGCAAACAGCATAGCTAAATATTTTGATTCAGTGATTATCACTACACAACTACTACAATCACAAGGTGAAGGCACGTACGAAGTTGACGGTGAAACTATTGAAGTTTCAACACGTAAACTAAAAGAACGTTTATACCTTGCGGTTTGTTCAGTGAACGCATTAGAAGCTATTCGCTTTTATGTGAGCTTTGCTTGTTCTTTTGCTTTTGCGGAACGTGAATTATTAGAAGGTAACGCAAAAATCATCAAGCTGATTGCTCGTGATGAAGCCTTACATCTAACCGGTACTCAGCATATTTTAAACAACTGGATCTCAGGAAGAGATGATCCTGAAATGAAAATAGTTGCTGAGGAATTAAAAGATCAAGGGTTACAGATATTTCTTGATGTTGTTGAGCAAGAAAAAGAATGGGCTCAGTATTTATTCAAAGATGGCTCTATGATTGGTTTAAATGCGGCGATATTAAATCAATATATTGAATACATTAGTAATCAACGTTTAACCGCTATTGGCTTTGATGCTCCATTTGATATTAAGAGTAACCCTTTACCTTGGATGAATGCTTACTTAGTTTCAGATAACGTTCAAGTTGCTCCACAAGAAACTGAGATATCAAGCTACTTGGTTGGACAAGTTGACTCCTCTGTTTCAATTGATGACTTCGACGGCTTCGACCTTTAAAAATAGATCCTAAAGACCATGCATTCAAATAACATCATTAGCACTTCTAGAACTTAACCCTTTAAAATGAAAAGTGCTAATGATCGTTCAATTTCACCGCCAATAATGCACCCAAATAAAAAGCCTCACAACATCATTGTTGATAATAAAATAATTACTTTCCAAGAAAGTGATAAAAATTTACTCGAGTGTCTAGAAAATGCGAATGTTGAAGTACATTATCATTGTCGTGATGGTTTTTGTGGCGCTTGTCGAGTAACACTCGTTGAGGGCGAAATTTACTACCCTAATGGAGAACCACTGGCTTTTATTGGGGATGGTGAGATATTGACTTGCTGTAGCATTCCCAAGAGTGATATCAAACTATTAATTGAATGAATTCATACAAGCGTTCAAGCATTCCTCAAAATTTAAAGAAACTAAATTTTCACAAATTTACATCAAACAGCTGAGTAACTTAAAGCTTATCCTTTAATATGGCTTCAATTCCACCAAGCACTTTCAGTATCTCTGAAGCTACCGGCTCGTAAAGTCGTTGATAGTTTGTTTTTTCTTCAAGATTAATTGCTATATCTAAAGCTTTGGTTACTTCAAAAAGTTTCATAGCCCCTACGGAGCAGGATACTCCTTTTAAAGTGTGAACTAAGTGCTTACAGGCAGCTTGATCTTCACTATTAATTGCCAATTGAATCTTTTCACTGTCTTTTGAGTGATCTTCATAAAACATGACTAAAATTTCATCAAAAAGATCTTCATCTCCGAGAACATTGCCAACACCTATTTGAAAATCAATACCTGGGTATTTATCTTCAGATGAATCTTGTATTTCCTCAACATGACAATCAACGGCTGCAGAGACCGCTTCTTCATAAAGTTTAATTTGATTACGACCATTATTCTTTGCTTGGTATAAACTAATATCAGACTTCTTAAACAATTCTTCTAAGTTTAATTCAGTACCTTGCCCTAGCGACAAACCAATACTTACGGTTACTGAGATAATTTCATCAATAGCATTATCAAGCTTTATTTCATTACCTTCAATCATGAGTCTAAAACGTTCACAGGCAATAAAGGCATTTTCTGCGGTAGTATCTGGCATAAACACCGCGAATTCTTCACCACCAACACGGCCAATAATGTCATAATCACGAAAGCAATCGCACATGATATTAGCAAAGTTAATCAATACTTTATCGCCTGAATCATGACCGTGATTGTCATTTACCGCTTTAAAAAAGTCAATATCAAACATCGCCATAACCAGAGGGAATTGTGTGCGTTTTGCTTGGCTAATAGCTCTATTAGCTAAGTCTTCAAAGCTACCGCGATTATTAATCCCTGTTAAGAAATCTGTTTTCGCAAGAGACTCCAACTCTAAAGTTTTTTCTAATAGTCGAAGTGATGTTCTGATCCTTGCCAGTAAAACTTTTGGAATATAGGGTTTAGTAACGTAGTCATCAGCGCCAAACTCTAATGCTGCAACAATTTGATCTTCATTATCAGAAGCCGACAACATGATTACAGGTATATTCATAAATTCAGAATGTGACTTTAATTTCTGTAACATATCTAACCCCGAAATACCGGGCATATACATATCTAATAAAATAAGGTCAATGGCTAGTTCTTCTAGAACATCCAAGGCTAGTTCACCTGATTCTGCAGTAAATACTTGATAACCTTCTTCTGCTAAATCAAAATCTAAAAGCATGAGTGTATCTTTTGCATCATCAACAGCAAGAATTTTATATATTTTATTAGTATTCACAGTTTCTCCCTATTAGAAGGCTTATTCGTAATATGTTAACTTTTGAGAATGTCATAACTTTTGTATGAAAAAGGAAATATTTCGCTAAATTATTTATAACGTCAACAATTTACCACTATTTTTAATTAAAACTAATTATCTGAATTTAAATATTCAGATAGCTAAACCAACACTATCTGATGCATATAATTTACAGTTTTATCATTTAAAATAATGATATCATTAAATAAATACGTTTGCGTTATTTCAATTACGTCTTTTAAAGTTAATACATATTTTTCTAAAAATAATGTTCAAGCTATTGAGCTCATTATAAAGGTTTAAAATCAACACACCGGCTATCTATAAACGATATTATCTAATTACCCTTTCACATAAAATATCGTTTATTGGTCAATCACTTTTAATAAACTTATTTATTTTCTATTAAGAATCGAGTTAACTCTTTTGAATTAAATGGTTTTCTTAGTACCGGGTAGTGCCATTTATTATCTTCCTCTGCAATATAACCACTAATAGAATAAATGCGAATATTTGGAAATTTTGTTTGAACTAATTGAACAGCTTCTCTTCCCGAAATATCGGGTAAAATCATATCAGTAATAAAAACGTCAAAAATCTTTTCACTTTCTAATATTTCAATTAGACCTATTTTACTGCTGGCATGCTGAGTTATAACACCTTCACTTTCTAGGTATAATGAAACAAACTCTGCGATACTAATTTCATCGTCCAAAATAAGTACACGTTGCCCTTCCATGTTCAATTGACTCTTAATATCTATTGGCGCTAGTACGGGTTTAGATTTCAAAACATTACATTTGAATATCAAAGTAAAGTGCGCTCCACCTAATCTCCCATAACCTTCTAACTGAATATGGCCATTATGTTTATACACAGTGCTATAAACATTAGCTAAACCTATACCGTTGCCCTTATTTACAGATTTGCTGCTATAAAAAGGATCGAAAACTTTTGTCAAATTTTCCTGTTCAATACCTTTACCACTGTCTTGAACATGAATCTCCAAATGTTTATCTTCATTTATATTGGCTGAAATTTCTATTTCACCGATTAAACCTTGATCACGAATAGCATCTTGTGAGTTTAAGACTAAATTAAGTAAAATATTTATAAATTCCCCCTGAGGGAATTTTATTTCACAATGTACATCTTTAATATTAAGTTTAAAGTCGATGGTAGATAGTAATAACTGTTTAAATAAATACTGGTTATCAATAATATCCTGTATCGGGTCAAACTTAACAACTTTAATAATGGGCTTGCGCGTAAATGCTAATAAGCGTTCTGTAACACTTTTTCCTTTATCAATAGCATTTTTAACTCGCTCAATATATTTTGATATATCTTTTTCACCTTGGGCGAATTTAATTTCTAGCATTTCCGTAGCGCCTAATGCAACCCCTAAAACATTATTAATATCATGAGATACATTACCAAAGGTATTACCTAATAACGCCAAGCGATTACTGATAATTTGTTGCTGATCTTTACGAAACTTATCGGTTACATTTTCAACGATCCAAATATAAATGCCTTCCTCTGATTCATACGTTACCGATAAATCGTAAACCGTATTATATTTATCAAAACTAATACTGACTTTTTTAAACTGTCCGCATTCTTTTGCTTTTCGCTTAAAACCAAGATAATCGGAAATGCTGAAGTTGATGTAATCAAACAGAATAGAGCTACAATTACTACTTTTAGGGGTTAAATCTTGATAAACAATATTATCTTTATCATCAATAAAAAAAACAGGTACTTTTATGGTGTAATTCACCATAGCCATTAGCTTTAACTTTTCAAAAACATTTTCAGATTTGGTAATATCTTTGAAAACACCAAATATTCCAACGACTTCACCTTTTGTATTAATTTCAACTTCACCAAGAGATTCAACTTTCACCTCATTTCCTAGTTTATTTTTTATAACACTCTTATACCTGAATCCCTGCTTATTTTGGATTGCTGCATCGATATAACCTTTAACTTCATCTTGTTTCTCTTCAAGATAAAAATTAAAAGATGTGTCAAGGCTTGGTTGATAATTAATAGGGTCAACACCGTGAATATTATAAACTTCAGTAGACCAATATAAGGTATTTTCAATAAGGTCGGCACGCCAATGACCTGACTGATTTAAACTTTCCGCGAGTAATAAATAATTATTTCTTTCTTTTAATTGTTCAACTAACAGATAATGCTCAGTAATATCCTTGACGGTTCCAAACATTTTATAAGCTTTGTCATTTTTATATTCAATAATTTTACCAAAAACAGAAAACCATTTAGTTCTTCCTTCTTCCGTAGTTATGGCTAGAGTGGGATGAATACAAGACAGTTTTCCCTTGAAGTGGGAAATAACCTGTTTATGAAAACTTTCTAAATCTTGTTTATCAACTAACTTCTCCCAAAAAGATGTTGGGCCTGAAAAAGCTTCCGCTTTATAGCCTAGAATAGCCATCATCTGGGCAGAGTAATAAACAATACCTTCTTCAATATTCCACTCCCAAAAAGCTTCATCAATGCTATTCATTAGTCTTTTAGCTAATGATGAAGAGCTACTTATACTACTTTTAGAGTCATTAAGTGATGTATTGGGTTTCTCTTTTTCTGAAATAAAAACCATGTAACCATTTTCAACTTCAGTAATTCTAATAATACAGTTGAGTATTTGTTTTGATTTACACAATAATGAAACACTTCTCGCGTAAGAGATTGAACCGGTTCCACGCTGATAATTATTACGATGTTTAACGTGCGCACTCACCGAAGCCGCAGGAATAAGTATTTCTACCAGTTGCCCTTCTAGCTCATTGGATGAATATCCGGTAAATTTTTCAGCGCTATCATTACAGGTTAAAATGACACCTAATAAGTCAACATGAAAAACTGCAAAAGGGATAGCGTTTATGTTTATTGATGAATTATTTAATTTACTAATCAAAAGAGCTCATCCTCATCGTCTAGCTCATCAACAACCTCTTCTTGTTGTAAATTAAGCGTTTCTAATTCATTCACACTTTCTAAAGCACCGTCTAATAACTGTGTAACTTCTAAAAAGTTAATATCATCTTGTGAATGTTTTTTAAGTGCGGTATGCACTAAATTAGTTAGGTACTCCTCTTGCTCATCAGACATATCTAGCACATGGAAGCTCATACCGATATTTTGAACAATTTCATTCATAACTTCTTGTTGGTGATGCTTTGAGATTTCAATCATTTTTTTTGTGGAGGAAACAGCCTGCTGTATTTTATGTTGCACACCAACAAGCGAGTTTTTATAGGTAATAAAGGCGATTCGAGCACCAATACATTCAATCACTGATGCAAGCGCGTCAATATATATATCTGTGTCAACTGCACCATCTTCCAAATTTAGAATAAGTATTGAACACAATGAATGATTAAAAATAGTTCTTGACCCAAAACGATAGAGCCTAGGTTTTATTCTCAACAGATTAATTACATCTATTTCAACTGGAGAACAAAAACCATTTTTAGAACTAAAATATAAAGGCTTTTCACTGATAGGATAAAATGAAATACACCCATGTAAATTCATCGTGTAAAGGAAAGAAAATACTTCATCTCTTATTTTTTCGAGTGTAAAACAATGATTAAGACGAGAAGTTAGTTGCATGCAACTACCATATTTCGAGGCTTGCGCCATAGAAACATTAATCACTCTATTTTTAGAAGTGATTTCTGATTCAAAACTATGAATTTTTTCTTGATAGGTAATTAATTTCTGGAGTTTGTTATTAAGTGCTAATAATGAAATAGGCTTCGCAAGAAAATCATCAGCTCCACATTCTAACCCTTTAAGTATAGCTTCCTCGGTGGCTAAGCCTGAATATAAGACAAAAGAAGTAGCAACCGTATGCAGATCAACTTTCTTTTTAATCCATTCAGAACCCTTGTCAATTCCAATGTTTTCATCAACTAAAGCAATATCAAAAAGATCATTATTATTGATTAACTCTTCTGCTTCTTCCAAGTTACTCGCACACTTTACGTCAAAATTATCTTCTAACGCTTCATTAAGCAATTCAAGGTAGTCTTGATCATCATCAATAATTAGTAAACTCGGTGTAGACATCGTAATTCCTTTTCTTATATATACTTTATATTTATTTCTAAACGTCTGTTATAAATGTTTGGTAACCGTTTCGTCCTTGCTCCTTGGCTTGATATAGCGCAATGTCAGCGTTTTTTATCAGTTCAGTCGCATTAACAATATTATCTGCAGCACATTTTGTCGCTATGCCGATGCTAATCGTTACATAAGGTAAAACAGACGAGTATTCATGTTTTATTTTTTTTCTTAAAAGCGATGAAATTAACTCTTTTGCTTTAAATCTAGCGCCATCTTTAGGCGTAAAAGGAAGAACAACGATAAACTCTTCTCCTCCGTAACGCGCTAAGGAGTCAGTAGAGCGATTAAGCGTTTCACTTAGGCTATCTGAAACTTGTTTCAAACATTTGTCCCCTTGTGGGTGACCGTAGTTATCGTTATAAGGCTTAAAAAAATCAATATCTACCATTAAGATTGAAAGTTCCCCTTTTTGTCGCTCGTTAACCTGCCAAGCATTTGCGAGTACTTCCTCTAAACCTCTACGATTGAGTATTTGCGTTAATGGATCAATACTACTGAGTATTTCCAATTGTTTGTTAGCGCGAGCAAGTGCTCCACTCATGTTAGCAATACGTTCCATTGCTCTTATTTTTGCACTTAAAATGACTTGTTTTACCGGCTTGGTCAAATAGTCATCTGCACCTGCATCAATACCTTTTGTTAAATATTCCTCACTGTCATTCGAACTAAGAAAAATGATAGGAAACCACTGAGGGTGTTCTTCTCTCATCATTATAGTCAATTCAAATCCATTGACCTCTGGCATTTCAATATCCATCAATACCAAGTCAATCGTATCTTTTTTGAGCTCATCAAGTGCTTGTTTATGTCCATCTGCTTTTATAGCAGCATGACCATTATCTATGATCATTGCACTAACGACTTCCCTTATAAATTTATTGTCATCTACAACTAATATATTCAAATTAGTTCCTTATCAATACGTTTTTATGCCTGGCTAAAGCAGAACGAATGAATGAACTTTGTTCTATTAGGTTGTCCACACATATGAAACCTCTACAATATTGCCTTTTCCTTGAAAATCTAAACTGTCACAAAGTTGTTCGACAAGCACAATTCCTCGCCCACTTAACATAGATGTATCATCTGATGTTAAAGCCTTATTTTGGTAATATTCTTTTATATCGAATCCTTGGCCACTGTCTATTATTTTGATTATAATCCTACCGCCACTAGGGAATGGGTAATGACTTATTTGTAATTCAATACTGCCATCAATTAGACTCTTCAAACGTCGTTCTCGTTCTAAAAAGTACTGAGAGAAACCTTCAGCACTGGCTTTTAACTCAGAACTTAAACCTAAAACCCCATGGTCAAGAGAATTTACAAATAATTCGGTCAATATGGTATATAGACTTTGCCAATGCTCGGCATTTCCTTCTATCTCATTAATTTGACTCATCGCCATTGGGATAGGATTTATTGCCGCTAACCGGCTGCCCGTTAACGATAACTGCCAATGCCAAGCGGCCTCAGTACTGAGGCTAATATCATTAAGTTGCTTAACTGAAAAGTTTTCGACTCCTTGACTTGAGACGAGATCCTGCACCCAACCTCCACACGGTATATCAATAAGTGAGATATCATCTTCTTGCGGCATTTTTTGACAGAAATCATTGACTGACTTCAAAACTATTTTACTGACATTTTGTTGCAGAACACCTTGTTTTACCGATTCTTCGAAACGAATAAAGTCAAACATTTCACCTTGTTCATTCCTTGCTTCAACAATACCATCGCTAATTAAAACCACTCTATCGGTTTCTTCAATACTAACAACGGTCAGTTTACTGTCAGGTAAAAGTTTAGGTAAAACCCCTAAAGGTGGATGACTTGATGACGTTTTATGCTTTATTATTCCCTGGTCAGAAAACAAATAAACGTCAGGCAAACCCGCATTAAATAAATAAACGGATTCATCATGACTGGATATACTGGCAAATCCGGCACCTAAAAATAAATCTGTCGGTAGTAAATCGTAAAGTTGGTGATTAATTTGATTAATAATTTCAAATAAAGAAAAACCTTTCTTCGTCATGGTTCTAAACGTTTCAGCTAAGGGAATAGCACCAATTGAGGAACGCAGTCCATGACCAGTAAAATCGCCTAACATGACATTAATGTCACCATTGGGAGCCAGTGCTGTGAGTTGAATGTCGCCACTGAACAATTCAGCGGCTTTCTTGATAATACCAATTCGGTCAATAGCGTAATTTCTTGATTCGATAACACCTGACATCAGTTGTTCTGCGAGTTCGGCATCATTTTGTTGTTCTTGTTGTAAGGTCTTAACCTGCGCGTATAAATCACTAATACGCTGAATAGATTTTATCTTAGCTTTAAAAACTTCAGGAGAAAATGGCCGAACAAGTATGCCATCTCCGCCAGCGTCTATACTTTCAATAAAAGCTTGGTCACTGTCCATACTGGTAATAAATATAAGTGGGCATAAACTATTATCTTGCGATAAGCTTTTAATCTTCCTTGCCGCTTCATAACCATTCATAATGGGCATATTAATGTCCATTAGCACTAAATCTGGGCTATGTTTTATGTACATAGCAACACCGCGTGCGCCATCATTAGCGGTAAACACACGATATCCTTCCTCTTTTAGAAGAACGCTTAAAACTTTGCACTGCATCGCTGAATCATCAACGACAAGCGCTAGTTTAACATTACTATTTCTTGAGGTACTTACCATAAGCTATGTCACTATTGTTAATAAACGATGAAATTGTGCTATCTCTAAAATTTTATTAACAGATTCACTCGGTTTACTTATAACGACTTTACCTGAGCAACTTTCCGCATGATCTTTAAGTAATAAAATCATTCCTAGCGCAGAACTGTCCATATAGGTTGTTTCAGATAGGTTAAGTATAAACTCAACATTCTTGTCATTACTGCTGCTATATGAATCTCGAAAATGCTGATGTAACGAAAAATCAAACCGTCCTACAACAGAAATTTCTACTTTACTATTATCGTCAAATACTTTTTTACTTACACTCATATATTTTCCTTAGAAAAATTAAAATAACTCGATATCACCTTCATCCATCGAAGACTGAGAAACACTTTTATTGTCATCTGAATGTTGGGATTCTTTGATTAGGTTCTGGCATTGTTGTTGCAAAGATTGTAATTGCAGGTGGGTATGGGTACTTTCTCCTTCAAATCCATTAAGAAGTTCGTTTAGTGACGTTATAGTGAACATATTATTTTTCAATGAATTAAGTGTTTGAGACGCTAAATCTTCAAACTGTAATGAGCGTATACAAATAGACACAGTGTCTGCAATTCTCGGGGAGATATTTGCTAGTTCTTCTACAATAGCATTGGTCTTTATATTTGACTCACCAACATGCGCTACCATAAGAGTCACTTTTTCCTTTGCTTCAAGTGTAGAAGTCATATCCGCTGAAGCCATGGTTTTGACTGAATTTTGTAATTTTTCAATAATAGCTTGAGCAGACGATATTTCTACACGAATGTCATTATTCAGTCCAGTTGAGTTTACTGACAAGGCTCTAACTTCATTTGCAACAACAGCAAAACCTCTACCCGCATCACCTGCTCTCGCGGCCTCTATAGCAGCATTAAGTGCCAATAAATTTGTTTGACTTGCTAAATTTTCAACTTGTCCAAGCAAATTAAAAATCCCTTCAAGCTGTTTGCTCATTTCATCAGTAAATGCCATTGCTTCTAAACTTTGCTTACTGGTGTTAATAATAACTTGTACAAAGTCTTCTAAAGTCTGACTTGCGTCATGAACAAAAGACTCTAAAGTAGTACCTTTGTCATCAACGGCGCCACTGTGATTATTAATGACAATATCGAGCATGCCCTGTTGTTCGTCACTTAATGCTTTCAAGTGCTTAAAGCTGCCTGATAGGCTTTCTGTCGCATCCTGTATCAGGGTGCTAGTTCTATCAATTACAGCATCTACAACACTTACTTCTTGAGAAAGTAATGCTGAAATTGTTGATAAGGTAATTTGAATTTCTTCATCAGTATCAGCATCTATATTATCATTATCAGATTGTATTTTAGAAGCAGTGCTCTGTGCTACTTTTTCTTTATAGTACAGAAAGATAAACACCGCAATTATCAACAATGAAAATACGACAGATAAATAACGTATCTGAAGAAACGCAAGATCAATGAGCGTTATTACCGCAAAGAACAACCCGGTTATTATTACCGGAAATTGATTGTTTATCATTTTGCTCCCTTCATACTGTTTCTATCAAATGAGGCGTAATCTAAAATTTCTGTAGCTATGTTTGAGAGTGTGCACTCCTTAACGTGAGCATTTAAAGCATGGGCACTACCTGGCATTCCCCAAATCAAACTACTCTCTTCATCTTGGATAATAGTCATAGCACCCGCATCTTTCAAATTTAATAAACCTTTCGCACCATCTTGCCCCATACCTGTCAATAATATGCCTTGAACATTATTTGCTAACGGCACTAACGAGTTAAACAAAACATCAACAGCAGGTTTATGACGATTAACGTCTTCTGAGTCTTCCAAAATGCAATAAAGTGTCCCTCCTTTAGCTTCAACCTTTAAATGCATATTACCCGGGGAGATATAAACATTTCCTTCCTTAATTTTTTGTCCGTGCCTCGCTTCTTGAACATTTGCCAGACAAAGAGTATTGATACGTTTTGCATAACTTGCACTAAAAGATTCGGGTATATGAATAGTGATTAATACCGGAGGACAGTTAGCGGGTAAAGCAGTAATAATTCTTTTAACCGCTTCGGTACCTCCCGTTGACGCACCTATTGCAACAAGATGATTTGTACGCTGGCAACCGTTAAACGGAAGGACCACATTTTCATTCAGCTTAGATGTTGCATTGATTAATAGATGATTTTTATGATTAACAGAAGCTGCGAATTTAATTTTTCGAATAAGTTTAGTTTTAAAAAGGGATTTATGGGTAATCAGCTCTTCAAAGCTTGGTTTAGCAATAAAATCAACGGCGCCGAGCTCGAGCGCATCTAAAGTGGTCTCTGCACCTTTAGTTGTTAAGGTAGATAACATCACAACAGGCATTGGCCTTAATCGCATTATATTTTTCAAAAAAGTTATACCGTCCATTTTCGGCATTTCGACATCTAAGGTAAGTACATCTGGATTTAACTCTTTAATTTTCTCACGCGCAATAAGAGGATCTTTAGCTTCACCAACGACGACAATATCGGGGTCATCTTTTAAAACCTCCTGCACAATCGATCTAATAACCGATGAATCATCAATGATTAATACTTTGATTGGTTTCATTTAACTCACATCCTAAAATTAATCATTGTTTCTAAAATATCTCCACATCACCTTCTAGTGGTGCTTGATATATACGACTACGGTAATCATTTTCTCTTCGAGAAATAGTATCATTGTGTAAATTATCAATTGTTTTAACAAAAGCCCGTCCAGAGCTAGGTTCAAACAATATTTTTCTCGGATAAAACGAACCTAAATCAGAATTTTCTACTTCGATATTTTCATCTTCCAAATATTTTAGTACAAAACGGATATTCCTATCACCAACGTCTGACATTTGCTTTAACACTTTTCCTCCACCAAAGACTTTTGCACGTAAATTGACTTTCCTGCCACCACTTTTCAAAATCATATTGATTAAGTGTTCCATAGCAAAATTACCATAACGTGTTGCGTCAGATGCCATGCCCCTTTGGCCCCAATCCACTTCATGAGCCTCCTTTTCAGTAAGTGGCAACATAAAGTGATTCATACCTCCCATACCATTTATTTCATCCCAAATACAAGCAGAAACACATGAACCTAATGTTGTTGCAATAGCAACTGAATCTTTCGTCATATAAAATTCACCAGGCATAATTTTTGCGATTACTTGTTCTCTTTTGTTATCCCAATAATGGTTTATATGTGAGAATTCAGGTAAACAATCTTTTAAACATTGCTCCACATGAATATTGTTTGTTCTATTTAAAACCATGATTATTTCTGTTCATAGGTAATACCACAACTAAAATGATTTTCTAAAAATGGTTCGACCTACATTATCAAAATGTGCTTGATATGCTCCCAAATTTTCACTGTGGCCTAATATGAGCAAACCTCCTGGTGTTAACATTTCATAAAAACGAGCAAATAATTCTTGCTGGGTATTTTTATCAAAATAAATAATAACGTTACGGCAAAAAATGATATCAAAGGGTCCTTTCATCGGCCAATCGTGTAGCAAATTCAACGGCTTAAAAGTAATAAGTTTACTTAATGCTTTATCTACTTTTACTTTGCTTTGGTTTTCACCAATCCCCTTATGAAAGTATTTATTTCTAAACTTTTTGGGAATGTCATCAATTTTCCGATCCTCATATACGCCAACTTTGCCGGTCGCTAATACATTACTGTCAATATCAGTAGCCAATATTTTCGCATTCCATTGCCCTATACTTCCTTTCATCGTTTCTAATAATGTCATGGCAATACTATAAGGTTCTTCTCCTGTGGAGCTTGCTGAAGACCAAATCCGCAATCGCTTATGATTCGTTAAGCTATTTTTAATAAGCTTTGGTAATTCATGTTGTGTCATATAATCAAAATGATGTTGCTCTCGAAAAAAACTGGTTAAGTTCGTTGTTATCGCATTGATAAAATAGTCTTTTTCTTTTTCGGGTTCTGCTTTTAATATTTCACAGTACTGGGTGAATGATGCAAGTTTACGTTCACGAATAATGCGAGTAAGGCGTCTATAAACCATTTCCTTCTTGCTGGCATTAAGCACAATACCAGCAATGTCATAAACATATTGACAAAGAAAATTAAAGTCGCCCTTACTTAATTCAAAAGCTTTATCACGACTTGTCATCAATAAAGTTCTCTAGAACTCTTCCCATTCTTGGTCAGTTTCTGTTCTTGACCGACGTGCTTTAGGTGCCGGTCTCGATGCTCTTGCTGGTGCTCTACCTGCAGGTGCTCTTGCTGGTGCTCTACTTGCAGGTGCTCTACTTGCAGGTGCTCTATTTGTGGGTTGACCACGTGTTGCAGGTTTTGCACGCCCACGTTGAGGAGCGGTTCTAATTTCAGGGGCTTCTTCTTCGCCATTATTAAAGAAAGCAACTTGGTCAAGTAGTGCTTGAGACTGCTCTTCCATTGATTTACTTGACGCGGCGGCCTCTTCCACTAATGCTGCATTTTGTTGAGTCATTTCATCCATTTGACTCACCGCAGCACTCACTTCACCAATACCCGCTGACTGCTCTTTACCTGCACTGTCCATATCGCCAATCATTTTGCCAACTTCTTCTATGGCGGTCACTAATTCAGTAAAGGTTTGTCCGGTTTCATCCACTAATTTAGTTCCTTGGCCTACAGCTTCGACACTGTCATTGATTAGACCTTTAATTTCTTTTGCTGCTCCTGCTGAGCGCTGCGCTAAGTTACGCACTTCTGCAGCAACTACCGCAAAACCTCGCCCTTGTTCACCTGCTCTTGCCGCTTCTACTGCAGCATTTAGTGCCAATAGGTTGGTTTGAAAGGCAATTTCGTCAATAACACTAATAATGTCGGCAATCTTTTTACTCGACTTATTAATATCACTCATGGCGGTTATTGCACTTTTCACCACCAAGCCACCATTACTGGCTTTGGTCATAACCGAAGTTGATAAGCGACTGGCCTCAGTAGCATTTTCAGCATTTTGTTGTACCGTGCTGGTCAGCTCTTCCATTGCTGAAGCTGTTTCTTCTAAGCTTGATGCTTGAGACTCAGTTCTATGGCTTAATTCATTATTACCTTCAGCAATTTCTCTTGCTGAATCAAAAACATTGTTTGAAGCTGCGCGTATTTCAGTAACCATGTTATTTAAGTTTTCAATGGAGCCATTCATCGCATCTGCTAGCGCTAAAAACTCTCCGGCATATTCACCGTCCATCGTTTGTGACAAGTCGCCATCGGCCAGTGCTTGTGCAACATTAATGGCTTCATTAATGGGATCGACTATTGCGTCCATTAAACCGTTAATATTGTCACCCAGTCCTTTCATAAAACCGGTATATTCTGCGGTTTCAATTCGGGTCTCTAACTTGCCTGCTATTGCATCGCTGATCAAAGTTTCAACTTGCGCTTGTGCATCTTTTTCTTCGGTTAAATCGAGCCATTGCACTGCGGTGCCGACATGGTTTCCTTCTTCATCTCTTAAAGCAATGGCGATTAATTGAAAGGTTAGCCCGGCAACATTAATTTCGGTGTCGTATGGCAAATTATCAGGGTTGCCTAATAAGTTTTGTTGATGCGCAGGGTTAGCATGGAAAGAATCAAAATTAGTCCCCACCATACTCGCGACACTAAATGACGGTAGTACGGTTTGAATTGTAGCTTCTCTTCGTTTCAACATTTTATTGACGGAAGGGTTAGCGTAAACGATTAGCCCTGTGGTATCGGCCATCATGACATTCGTGGTCATGCCTTCAAGTGTCGAGGTTAATCGCCCGACTTCAATTGACTTTTCTCGTGCGGCAGTAACATTTTGCCACTCAAGGGAATTACCAATGTAGTCACCATTAGCATCCATAATCGCGGTAACATTTAATTCAAAGGTTAAATCCATCACTTTAATATCGGTTTGCCATGGCAAGTTGTTTGGATCGTCTAATAATTTGCGTTGATGAGCCGGATTTTTATGAAAACCATCGATACAAGCGCCAATAATAGAGGCTTCATCGGCTTTAAAACCAGGGTATGCTTTGGCAAACGTTTCTTCATTGTCTTTTAATAACTTAAACGTCGCTTTATTGCCGTAGGTGATGATGAAATCACGGTCTATCATCATGGTAGCCGTATTAGATTGGTCAATGGCCCCTTGTAATTGTACGGACTTGTTAGCCGCTGCTCTGACTTCTGTGACATCGCCCCACTCAAGTGAATTACCAATGTAGTCACCATTAGCATCCATAATCGCGG
>JABSOZ010000030.1 GCA_013215295.1 Colwellia sp. | reverse complement strand
ATATTCTTAGCCTTATTGAAGATAGCCAAGGCAATCTTTGGGTGGGAACTCGTGGGGGCGGTCTTAATCATTTCAATTCCAAAACCCAGCAATTTACCCATTACCGCCATCTGGCAGGCGATGCCAACAGTTTAAGTGATGACGATGTATATAGCCTTTTTGAAGATAGCCAAGGCAATCTTTGGGTAGGAACCGATGGTGGCGGCCTTAATCATTTTAATCCCAAAACCCATCAGTTTACCCATTACCGTCATCTGGCAGGCGATGCCAACAGTTTAAGTCATGACGGTGTATATAGTCTTCTAGAGGATAGCCAAGGCAATCTTTGGGTGGGTACACCTGATGGGATTAACCTTTTTAATAACAAAACAGCAAAGTTTAAGCGGCTCACAACAGCAAATGGCCTACCCAATAATGTTATTTACCGTATAGAAGAAGATAAACAAGGGAATATCTGGTTAAGTACCAATCAAGGGTTGTCACGCATGGTGCCAAAAGCTGAAACGTTTAGAAATTATGATGTTGGCGATGGCCTGCAAAGTAATGAATTTAACGGAGGAGCTTCTTTTAAAAGCAAAAGCGGAGAACTGTTTTTTGGCGGTATTAATGGCTTTAATCGATTTTATCCTGAAAATATTATCGATGATAAACAAGTACCCATAGTGTTGATAACTGATATGCTTTTATCAAATGAATCCGTGCCAATAGTGCCATTATTATCAAGACAGAGCCGAACCTTAGAACAAAACACTGAGACTAAATCATTAAAGGTCTCTTCATCCAGTAATGCAGTTGATGAGGTGGCAGGCTTTAGTCTCAATCAGGTAATTCACCAAACTAAAGCGATGACATTAACCTATAAGGATAATATTGTTGCCTTTGAATTTGCAGCATTACATTTTTCTAATCCGACAAAAAATAAATTTGCTTATCAATTGGTCGGTTGGGATAAGGATTGGGTAAGTACCGACTACAAAAACCGCAGAGCTACCTATACTAATCTACCTAACGGAGATTATACCTTCAGAGTAAAAGCGAGCAATGCTGACGGTTATTGGAATGAAGAAGGCGCTTCACTACAAATTACCGTATTACCACCGCCGTGGAAAACATGGTGGGCATATGCTTTATACGGATTGTTTTTACTGAGCTTAGTTTTGGCGTTCATTTATTCTCAAAGAAAGAAAGTGATTTTTGTCCAAAGCGTTAATGCACAACTAGAACATAAAGTGGCAGAGCGTACATCAGAGCTTAAAGCTCAAAAGCATGAAGTGGAAGAAAAAAACAAAGAAATACTAGCGACGCAAAAGCAGTTAATTCAATCGAGTAAAATGGCAACAATAGGTACTATGACTGCAGGTGTTGCTCACGAAATAAATAACCCGACTAATTTTACCCATGCTGCTGTATATATGATGAAAGATGAAACATCAGCCATTAAAGTCTATTTAAAACAACTTGCTGGTGGTGATACCGCAGATGAAGAAGTATTAAGGTCTTTTGATGAAAAATTCAGCAAGTTAATTGGATTAATTGAAACTGCAACTGAAGGTACAACTCGAATAAAAACAATTGTAAATGACCTTCGTACATTCTCTCGCTTAGATGATGATAAAAAGCTAGTAGTAAAACTTGGCAGTATTATCGCTTCAACCATTCATTTGGTTAAAACTCAGTATGATGAAATTAAAATTATCATAGATATAGATTCAGATCCCTCAATTAGCTGTTTTCCGGCCAAACTTAGTCAGGTTTTTATGAATATAGCCGTTAATGCTTGCCAAGCGATTGAAAGTAAAAAACTAGGAAATAAAGAATTTGTTGGTCAATTAACTATTTCGCTTATTAAGGATGTTGATCGAACTCAAGTGATATTCGAAGACAACGGTTGTGGCATGAGTGAGGTTACACAGAAAAAAATATTTGATCCCTTTTTTACAACAAAAGATGTTGGTAGTGGGACAGGATTAGGAATGGCAATTTCATTTGGTATTATTGAAGACCACAACGGAATTTTAAAAGTATCTTCGCTAATAAATGAAGGTTCAATTATTAGCATTTGTTTGCCAATTAAATAGTTATGGAAAGAGTAGAAATAAATAGGAGTAATTTATGCCAGTGTTTAGCATGGAAAATATCACTAAAGACACCGAAGATGAGAACGAAAAACCGTTAGTAATGCTTGTTGATGACGAAATTGAAAATATCAATGTACTTCGTCAATTGTTAGAATCTCATTTCCAAATAATCACGGGGTTAAATGGAGCTGAAGCCCTAAAGATGATTGACAATATGGTTGATCCGAAACAAATTCAACTTATTATAAGCGATCAGCGCATGCCTAAAGTGACAGGTGTTGAGTTTCTTGAACAAATAGTCGATAGAATGCCGGATACTATCCGTATCATTCTTACGGGCTATTCTGATACTCAAGTCATTATTGATGCGATAAATAAGGCTAAACTCTATAAATTTATGACCAAACCTTTTGACCCTGTTGAGTTATCACTGACGGTTCAAAGAGGCATTGAAGCCTACCAAATGCGTAAAGAACTCATTGAATACTCGACTAATTTGGAAGTAATTGTCAAGAAACGAACAATAGAGTTGCATTCAAAAAATGAAGAGCTTAACGAAGCCCTTGACGCTTTAGAAAAACAAAGCCTTACTGACCAACTTACGGGTATACATAATCGACACTTTTTAACCAAATTTATGCCTCAAGAAGTGGCACGGCTTAATCGTACATTTGAACAAAAAAATGACGAATTAGAACAAATAAGTTTGATGATGGTTGATATCGACTTTTTTAAACAAGTTAATGACGATTTCAGCCATGATGCAGGGGACAAAGTGCTTGTTAAGTTTGCTCATCTATTAGTTCAAACTTGTCGAGAATCTGATTGGGTTATACGTTGGGGGGGAGAGGAGTTTGTTATTATCGCTCGGGGCTTACCTAGAGAAGATACTGAAAACCTTGCTGAAAGGATTTGTAAAAATATTGCAAAAGCTCAATTTGATATTGGCTTAGATAAAACTATTTCTATAACGTGTTCTATTGGAATAGCTTCATTTCCATTTATGGCGAAGGATCATAAATTGTTAACGTGGCAACAAACGTTAAACTTTGCCGACACCGCTCTTTATATAGCCAAAAATAATGGTAGAAATGCTTGGGTGAGCCTTTCCGAAAAAAACGTGGAACAACCTGTAAGCTTATATAAAAACACAATGGAGGATATTAAGCACATTTATGGGAGTGGTGATATTACCATACAGCATTCATCATCTATCGAACCGATTAACTTATAACCTTATATTTTCGAAGTACAAGCTCCAAGCGACACTAAGCTAGTACTATTGTCGTGTGAAACAATAATCACTTCTGCGAATGTTTGAATACTTTTTACGACCCATAATATAAGCAGAAATGTGGGATTAGATATGACGATTTGTTTGTCTTATCGAGGAACAACGAGGACATATCCAATACTTTGTTAACCCTTTTAATTTACTTATTGGTTGGATACTAAAACCAATCCCGACTAGGTTTTAGTATTGATAGTGCCGCTATAAATGGCTGAATAATCGTTAGTTATGCAGTCCCTATATCGAAACATCTCAAATGCTTCATTTAAATCTTGTGTAAGTAAACTTTTCTTCTGTTGTTCTACCTTTATCTTTTATAGCAACATATATATTGATTTGTGTGTCACTAATGTTTTCAAGAGTCAAACCGTTGAAGTAAACTTTATTTTCCGTAACCTTGACCAATTTAAAGTCAATCGTTTCATCTTTTTCTTCCCAACCTTTTAAGTCGCGATGAAAATGCTTCAATCTAAAAATAAGTGTACCCTCTTGTTCAGATATAGTTTCAATCTCATAAAATTGCACTTGGTTATTAACAACAAGTTTAAATGCACCCATCATGCTGCCACCCATTTCAGGTGACCACACTTCTTCGATGAAACCTCCGAATGCTTGTCCTCTCCAATGACCAGCAAGCCATTTCACTGCACTTAAATCTGCTTTGGGGGATGGCTGCTTATCTTCTAAGAATAATAAGTTTGGGAATTTATTGGCAGCTAAAACATCGAAACATAGCAATAGTAGTATATAAAACGTAATTTTTTTCATCATTATTTAACCTCTTTGAGCGTTTGTCATTTATATTAATAATCATCAAAATAAGAAAAGTCTTTAATAATCAGCCCATCTTTAAATGTAAATATTGTACAAATGGCAAGTTCGAATTTTGAACCGTCAGGTGCCGTACCACTCGATGTAAATTCTACGATCACATTATCTTTCCCTGAAGGGTAAACTTTAATAATTTTGTCATGTATATCTGAAAATAGTTCATTCAATTGTTGGTATTTCATTAATACTTGCTTATGACTCTGTTTAAAAATGCCCTGTCCAAGGGAAGGGTCTTTAAATTCAGCAAAGTTACCGTACATATTGCTCATCTTTTCCCACTCATGATGATTAAAATAATAAAAATATCGATTCACCAACTCAATATTATTTAAATCGTTATGTTCAATGTCTATTACAACCTCATTATTGGCTTGCGCATTAAAAAGTAGAGATGTATTTAGAAGCAGGAAAAAGAAAATAGATTGTTTACGCATAGTGTGAATTTATCCTTTAAAAATAATATTCAAATAAGATTAAGGTAACTAAGATTAGGATTTATAAGACTATTTGTATTGTACAAAACCGACAGAAATTAATTTTTATGCATTTAAAAATAAGTTAGCAAGGTTTTGATCGGTAAAGCCATATTTTGAAGGTTCTTCACCAGTAAATTCTTTAAAGTTTTTAATAAAATGGGATTGGTCATAGAAACCAGCTTGTGTACTTATTTCTGACCAATTTGAATTGTTGGCTGAAGTTAATTTGAATATATAGGCAAACCGAATAATACGGCAGTAAAACTTGGGCGTTAAACCAATCGCTTTTTTAAAATATCTTTCTAGTTGTCGCTCTGATAATTTAGTTTTTGTTAGTATTTCATCAAGACTAAGTTGACCGTTAGAATCTAAAATTAGATTGACAGCTGCTTCTCCGGGATTTTTTTTATTCGTTTTAGTTTTAACAAATTCCTTTATCCATTGCTCTGATTGCTTAACTTTTTCTTCAAACGATATTTTCTCAAATGCTATGTGTTTTAGAGGCTCAATGGTTTTAAGTATTTTATCAGGAATTAAAATGGCGTTATCGGTTAAAGAAGACATGTTAATGCCAAATAAGGTATGGAATGCCCAAGGCTGGAACTTAATGGAGAACATACCCGTACAGCCAGTATTTTCTAGGAAAAAACAGTTGCGAATTTGTCCAGCAATTATGTATTTATCCCCTAAATCTCGCCATCTGCCATTGATATTTGATTTGTATGGATCTTTGTAATGGAAAATCATTTCTGGATATCCATCCGGAATAACTTTCTCCTTAACTATTGCTTTATCATAGCCACTGTCAGTCATCCAAAAGCTTTTAATTATTGAAGATAACTGATCCGATGGCTGAAGTTGTTTATAGACCATAATGTAAACTCAATGGGTGGATAATTTTAAATTATACAATATTTAAGTCTAAAGGATCTTGGGTTCAAATTTTAATTCAAGATTGACCATTGATATTTTTACCTATTTTCATGAAACACCTCCTGTTGTATTTCTTCAACAATTATAGTGTGTCCACAAAACAGGGGTAAGACTTAACGACTACTTAGATCCAAAATAGAGTGAATGAAAGCATAAAGCGTATTTATTCATATGAAGTGACTATGTTGGCTCTAATTGAAATCTTTTTATATCACTCTTTTTTTCGGATGAATAAACTTGATTTAGATATTTCGCAGTACAACGATTAATGACTTTTTCTGAGGCAACATTGTTAATCTCACAGGTAATAATGATACTACGACTCATGACGTTTTTTTGTAGCCACGACAACATAAACTTAGCTACCCCCTTACCTCTTGCAGCTGGTCTTGTTTCATACCCCACATGTCCAATTACATTTTCAATATAAGTATTTGTGTGATGGCGGAATCTTATAGCGCCTAAGATTTCATTGTTTTGAATACAAAAATAAGTTGATGTATTTTCTACATCAGTAATTATACTTTGCAGATAACTTTTTGGATCATTAAGGGCGAATTCATACTTATGAATACCACGACTTACGCAGTCAGACAAAAAAGCTTTATATAATGCTAAATATTTAATATCCGCTATAAAAACTTCCATAGTCACCTGAACGTTAACACGTTAATTAATATAAAAATGTTCCATAATGTAAAGTACGATAATAAATAATAACAACGCTTATTTTTCATTTATAAGACCTAAAATATTATTGATTTACTTTTCGATAAGCCATTAACTCAGCTAACAGCCAATCTCGGCTGTTTATTGATGATTTATTAATACAATGGATTTGGTAGTATTTTCCTGACATTTTACTTTTCGTCGCTGAATACTTAATGAAGTCTTCAGTAGATTCGATGTCATCAGTGTAATATTTGTATTTCTTATTTATGTGTTCAACCGCTTCTTTACCAGTATGCATAGTGCCATTTCGCTCATATTTACAGTCAGTAGCAGCGACAAATTTTAAAAGATGATTAATTTCATCCTGAGTTGCAGCAAAAACATTTAGAGAAAATGTGGATAACAAAATTACGAATACTTTATTTAAGTTCAATTGACGAGCTCCAGTAGTACTTATTACATAAACGGCAGCTTAAAATTATGGGCTAAAATAAGTATTTCAAATACCGTAATCTATCATATTAATAAACATGAATAATTAGATTTTATGAAAGGAAATAAATCGCTGTGTCTAAAGAGTGTTGGTATCGCTTAAATACTGCCATACGTTTTCTATTTGCCATTCTTTGAACCACAGGGGAAATTCATAACTTGGCATCGGTCTAGCGATACCGAAGCCTTGCGCTAAATGGCAGCCTAAAAGCAGTAAATGTTCGCCATGAGCTGTTGTTTCTACACCCTCAGCAATCACACTACGATTAAAGGCTTTAGCCAGACTAATAATGCCCAATACTATTGATTTATCATCCGGGTCATCAAGCATATCTTTAATAAAAGATTTATCAATCTTTAGGCAGTCGGTAGGTAAACGTTTCAAATAAGCTAACGATGAGTATCCCGTACCAAAATCATCAATTGAAAAGGTGATACCTAAGTCATGACACTCATGTATAACTTTCGTGACCTGTTCTATCTCTCTTAAAGCGCTGGTTTCTAATATTTCAAACTCGATACTACCGGCTTTAAATTTTGGGAATTTTTTCAAAATTTGTTTAAGGCGTTCTACAAAATTCGGCTGTTGTAAATGCAATGGACTAACATTGACACTTACAGGGAGATTAATACCTTTAGCTGACCACACTGAAAGTTGAGTTAATGCTGCTTTAATGACCCATTCGCCGACTTCAACATTCAGTATATCTTGTTCTATTATGGGTAAAAAAGTTAAAGGGGGAAGTGTACCAAGTTCGGGGTGACGCCATCTAATAAGTGCTTCCAGTCCAATAACTTCATTAGTTTTTATATTTATTTTTGGCTGATAATAGAGCTCAAATTCATTACTTATTAGCGCAATACGAATATTTGTCACTTCTTCATGTTGATGTTTTTCGGCGACATCTTTTGCAACATCAAAAATATGAAAACAATTTTTTCCCGACTTTTTAGCGATATACATGGCTTGGTCGGCATGTCGTAATAACTGATCTGAGTTACTGTTATCTTGAGGATAAATAGTTACGCCAATACTGGCAGATACTTGAATAGGTTTGTTTTTAATAAATGAAGTATTGGATACAGATTCAAGTACTCTGGTTAAAATGATAGAACACTGCTCTGAACTTTCCAATTCGTCGAGTATCATAACGAACTCATCGCCACCAATTCTCGCTAAAGTGTCGCATTCCCTCATCGTTTTTTTAAGCTCTTCAGTGATACAGCACAATAAGTCATCTCCTATGCTATGACCGTAAGTATCATTAACTTCTTTAAATCCATCTAAATCAATAAATACGATAGCAAGACTGCTCTTATTACGCTTGTTGTAGGCAAGAGCTTGTTCCATCCGGTCTGCTAACAAATTTCTATTAGGTAGACCGGTAAGAGCATCATAATTTGCCCCGCGCGTTAAGATATCGTTAACATTTTCTAAGTCTCTATTAGATTTCTCTAGTTTTCGTTGAATCTTTTTTTGTTCACTTATGTCTTGAAAAATACCTGTTAATTTAATTGGTTTACCATCATGTATGGTTGCTATACAGGTGGTTCTTATGTCAATTAACTTACCTTTCGTTGTGTGTGTTTCTAATTCTAGATCATAACTTTTACCGAAATTAATCGCATCATCGAGTGCTTCCATTATAATTTGACGTGATTCAGGTAAGAACAAACTGACTCCTACATCTACATTCGGGTTAAATGTTTCAGGTGACGCTTCATGTATTCGGTAAGTTTCAGCTGTCCAAAATAAATCGTTTGATATTAAATCTAACTGCCATCCCCCTACTTTAGCTATTTTCTGAGATTCATCTAAAAGCTGACTCGTTGTTATTAATGTTTGCTCATTTATTTTTCGTTCGGTTATATCTAAATGAGTACCTATCATTCTTTTGGGAAGGCCATCTTCATACCATTCTATGGTTTTTCCTTTAGAGAGCACCCAAATATATTGCCCCTGCTTATGTTTCATCCGTATTTCTACTTCGTAGAGTTCAATTTCCCTATTGAAGTGTTTTTCTAATATCTTATTGGATTTTGGAAGGTCTTCAGGATGAAGATGTTCAAGCCATGTATCAAATTTAATTGGATGTAATTCTTCTAGACTATAACCAATCATATTAGCCCAGTGTTCATTGCATAAAACGTCACCTGTTCTAATTTTCCAGTCCCAAACCCCAACCCCCGTTGCTGCTATAACTAACTCAAGTTGTTCATTGTTCGACTTTTCAGTTACATGCATAAGATGTTGCTTTCCATTGCAGAGTGATGAGTAAGTAGATAAAAGTGGTGATGTTTACGTCTGAAAATTGTAAAAAAAGCACATTTGTCATCAGCCTAAAAATAACTTTTTAGTTACTGAACACATTGATCATTGACGCGTAGATCAAGAATAGACTAAATATCAAAGAAACAATACCTGCCGGTCTAAATGTACTTTTAAATTTATGCGCAGACCAAACAGCAAATTTACGGTGTTTACTTGAACCCATCATTAAAAGCCCAAATCCAACGCCTATAAATAAATACCCCATGCTTAGTATTAATTTATCATACGGTGTAGATCCCCTAAGAAGTACAAATGCAACGCCGCAGATTAATCGACTCATCACCTCAAACCAGTGAAAATAGCGATTTTTACTAAACGAAATTATACCATTAGACCAATATCCTGGATTAACAATCATGATGATACTCATACACATTAAGAGTAGGCCGAACGCTGTAATAAAATACACGTAAATCTCCTGAGCCACTCACTCATCATTAAAAGGTTATATGTTCACGGTTAAAGAATTATTTAATATACATGCATTACTTCAAATAATTTCAGCTTGTATTGTCAGAGCGATGTTGAGCATTATAAGCTTTCATCTTTATCATAATCCCACGTCAATTTAAGCATAAAAACTAGCGGAGTATATTATTTTCAAGCCAAGGGCTCAATGACATTTTATAAATACTGACAGCACATTTAGTTAAGTTTTTGAACGTCTTATATTACAAAGTATAGCGGATATAAATATCAATATTAGCGAAGAGATTAACGTACTAATATGTTCTCATTGATTGAAATTATAGCCTTTTTAGGGTATGTTTAGCTTATATATGTAGCCTACATTTTTAACGAGACTTATAAATGAGTGTCCCTCAGTCTGCCCAAGACTCCCAGTTACTTAGTCGTACTAACAGTGAATTAAAACATGCACTTCGACATTTTATTGATAGCGCCGCAAATTCAGGACCACTAGCAGTAAAAGTTAACGATATTAAAGTAGCGTTAAACTCTAACGAAGCAGTTTTTACTTTTGCGTCACTCGTTGAACAATATGCTAAAATGAAACAAAATTTTGATAACGTAAATTATCAAAATAAGAAAAAAGATCTTAATAGTTTAAAGGCGCTACTTAAAAAAAGTGCTAATAAAAATCTTTCATCAATTCAAAGTGAAAAAATTGATGAAATAATGACCTCCATTACACTGAAAGAAGAAGACCATGTCATCATGGTTGCTGTTGGCAAAGCTTTGGCGTACTTTTCTGAAGATCTAGGTACCCTTAGAAAGGTATCAAAAGTGGTAGTGTCTGAAACTGAAGTGATGACACAAGAAACTGGCGTTAAAGCGACTGATATTCATTTAGCCAGTAAACGATTAATTAAAGATGTTGTTACCATTTCAAAACAGCTGTCTAAAACATACCCTAATGATAAATTTATCAGCAATGTATTAATTGAAGCAGAGCAAATAACTGATGATAAAGGCTCTTTTTTTAAAACCATTAATATAGTAGAACGTTCGACAACTTATTTGGCTTTACTCATTCAGCAAGAACGTTGTGCCGCTGAGGAAATGTTAAATGATATTCATGCCAATATTATGGATGCCTTTAAACATACGAGCGTTATTGAAAATCTGCTGACGTCATCTAAAGACAATGTAGATGACGTTAAAGATAAAATGGTTTTCCAACTCAAAAATATGGAAGTTAAAGCAAAATCAATAGATACCCTTGATGGTATGCAAAAACATATTAAAGACAATGTTTTGTTGATGTCTTCAATTATGAATGATTATGCTGAAACACAAAATCATATTCATTTAAATAATGAATCTACAATTAGTGATCTAACGTATAAAGTGAGTACTACGGCTAATTTTGTTGAAGAGTTGGAGACAAAATTAAATATTGCCGAAGAAAGTATATTAGTCGATGAACTTACTACTATTGGTAACCGTAAAGGTTACGTAGACACAATCAACAAAGAACGAAAGTCTTGGTCTGCTACTAAGCTGCCTTTAACCTTAATGTTAATTGATGCTGATAGATTCAAACGCATCAATGATAATTTTGGTCATAGTGTTGGTGATCAAGTGTTAAAATGTATCGGTCAAACGTTAAAAAAACAAATCCGCTCTACTGATTATGTCGCCCGCTATGGCGGTGAAGAATTTGTTATTATTATGCCTGCTACCGATTTAAAAGAGTCAGTTTTACTCGCTAAAAAAATTAAAAAGGTGATCAATAGTTTAAAATTTGAATTACGTACCCAAAATAAAGTACTAACAATTACCTGCTCATTTGGTATTGCCACTTTTACTGAGCAACGTTCAAATACTACTGATGTCTTTATTTCTGCGGATAAAGCCCTTTATAAGGCGAAAGAAAATGGCAGAAACACCATCGTTGTTTCATCAGAAGAAAAATTTATTTATCTTGATAAAAAAAAACTGATAAGTTAATCAAAATATTCGCTGTAAACGGCTAAAATTCAGTTTGAAGCTGGTCGCCGTTTTTTTCAGGAACTCTCTAATTGTAAGTTAATTTTTATCGAACTTATTTCATAGTTTTATGGGCTAATAGCCGGCCGATATCACTATCTCTTTTTCGCTTTCAATAAAGTTTCTACTTCAATCTTTGTAGGAGTTCTTAATACCCGCTTAAGCCGATAATCTTTCAGCCATGGCTATTTTATACCGTAAATAAACGATTAACTTCTTTTGGATAACCTCTGTAAGGCGGGAGGCACTTTATCAATAGTAAATTACTTGTCTGATTTGCCTAAAGTAGATTGTTCGATACATCCCAATACAAAACAGATACCCACATAAAACCAAACCGTACTCGCTACTATTTGCCAAAGATCTAAGCCATTCGAATGTAAAAATGTTGGAATACCCGTTAAGCCACGCACAATACAAACAATAGCAATGGTAATTAAAGCTGATTTAAGTAAAGGTACTTTGCGTATTAAACCCACGGCTGAGAATGCAAAAATAGTGCAAGCAAACATTAAACTTGCAACTATTACAGTACCAATTGGAGCGAGTAACGTTCCTTGTTGTGATGAGTCTATAATTTGTTGGGGTGCTCGAGCAAATGCAAACCAACTAGGTCCACCAAAAATACACAGCAAATGCCAAATGGAAGCAGCTGCAGCAATAACTCCAGCACTGATTAATAATTTTGATTTAACACTGTAACTCATTTTTACTCAATTATTCGACAGGAAACTAACCGTTGATTAAATTGTACTACGCTTTGTGAGGCTTATGGTTTTGCTGATTAATATATTTTCTAATAAACAAGCCCATTAATTACACTGAGAGTAGGTAGCCTATTGTTACAAATGTCTTATTTCATCAATCCCTATGAATGGACATTGGCTTAGATATTACTTGATGAGACATTGGTTTATCAATTCGATGCGCAATTAAAGTCTGTGGTATGAAGGGATGTAGTAGACTCTCAAATTGCTCGACTTCATTAATTTGTGGATTTAACCACTGGTCTATAACGGATGATTCTTGAGGTAACAGTAGCGGCATTGCTTTACTGTGAATATGTTTTAGTTTTTCATGTGGTGGCAAGGTAATAACAGAGCAACTAAGTTTAATTTTACCTGTCGTTTGATGCTTCCATTCTCGACACAATCCTCCAAGTATTAATCCGCCTGATGCTGCTTCCATATCAAAATAATGAACAGGCTTTTTATTCACAAATTCAGTTTCACCAAAACCTTTAACTGCAATAATACATCTTGCGCTACGGTACGCTTGATATCCCGCACTTCCTTTTGTATTAAGCTTATCGTATCGTGTATTAAATGAAGTATATCGAGAAGGTTTAAAGCCATTTTCAGTTTGGTCTAACAATAGCCACCAAATAGCATTCTCAACTTGCCTTTGCTCTCCGACATTCCTGACAATAGAGACGGTATCAGCAGCTTTTACAAAGCGACTATCAATCGGTTTATCAATAACCTGATGAATTTTCAAGCTGGTATAAAGCTTTTTCACACCACTGTCGAAAGTCGTGTTTAACCTACCACACATAATTATATTTCCTATTCGTTTCGAGAAAGTTTAACAACAAATATTGGATATGTTTTGTTAAAAAATCGGCGATAAACTTAAGCATTCAACTAGAAAGAACAAAGCCTGATGCAATATTGTATAAGTCCGCTGATTGTTCAAGGGTACTTCAGTTATTGAGTTAGGTGCACTTACTTCTTAGAACATTGTTTAGCTTGCATTTGTCGATTAAACCATCATCGTTAATTTCTATGAAATAGGGCAATTGCCAACGCTGAGTTTTCTTACCTGAATCAGAAAACACTCGAGTCCCAGCAATACCTCTATTATCACTCCATGGAGGAAAGACCCGAAAACCTGTTTTTCCTTTATTTTTTGTTGAGGAAACTATTCCATGTTCAATTAAAAGTGAAACAGGGAAAATAAACATTCCATGCTTAAGTCTATTTACCAACAATTCGTTAGTTGTGAGACTAGAATGCTCCTCCACAAATATGAATAAGTAATCGAGTGCATCTGATTTTAGTGGAATAGGCTTATTACCGTCAATATTGTCTAAAGAAGGACGTTGCCAAGCGGCTAAAAATGCTCCTGGTCTATCTGGTGTAACCTTACCTTTTCGATAAACAATATCTTTATTGTCTAACGAAAAAACTAAGCCTTCATATTTTGAGCTTTCAGGAACAGGGTCTAATTCAACAGCTTTAGTTATCTTATAACCTGCAGGAATAACTCCCTTAATTAAAAAAGATTCAAATTCATCACGATAGTTTTTACATTCCAAAAAACACCTTCATTTTTCATTATAAACACGACTTTTTTCAAAGGAAATTATTATCTAAAATACATCAACTTAGTCGTAAAAAATTGATATATAACGCCAAATCAATGGCCAATAATAAAGTTATTTACACGTGTTGGTTCATTAATACTTCATTGCCATCAGGGTCTTTAATATCAAAAGCTCAGCGAATAAACAATGAAGTGCATATTTCCTCATTTATAAACTCGATAAGCAAGAAATGATCATTAATTCTGAGGCTGATAATGTCTATTCATCGTAGATAACAAATCTTACAGTTTATTACCCATACTAACGTGCAGGTTGTCGTTACTGCCGTTAGCGGGTCATATGCTAATGACTAAAAATTGCTTTAGCTGCTAGATCTATTCCTTAGGTTATCAATGATATATTAAGCCAGGATTATTTTAGCTAACTCTTTATCAGACGGTAATTTTTCACTAATGAGTTCTCCCGTCTCACTGTGATAGGCTAAACCTGTCATCACTTTCTTAAATATGGCTTTCATTACAGGTTTCATTATCAATTGCCCCATCACCCAACCTAGTGGCCCTCCTTTGACAACAAAATCCGCTGACATGTAAATTTCACTGCTGTTTTTATCAATCGAAGTCACTTTCATTTCTGCTTGCATGCTTTTTAATGGCATTGAATGGTTAGAAATATCCATCTTATAGCCCTGCCCTTCGTGGTATTCAATAATTTCTTCTACAAGGCTTGAGCCGTTATTAAAAGTACATGTTCTTTTTGCGCCTAAACCTGAGCTAATTTCATTGGCGCTAGCTGATGATTTAATCGTCATTGCAAACTTTTCAATGTTGTTATAGTCCTCAAGAACCTGCCAAACCTTTTCTGCTGGAACGTTAACCTTTAATGTCTTTTCACAATGCTGTGCCATGATATTTACCTTCTATTTAATTAAATTCTACAAGCTAGCTAATTATTAGTTAGCAGAATATTTATGTTTGTTTATCTCTACCCATTGGTTTAATTACTAACTTTTAACCCTTGAATAATTATTTCGATTGATGTGGTTAAATCTTTTTCAAAATCTGGTTTCAATGCCTGAAACTCTTCAAGTTGATAAAGTTTTTTTAGTGCGTCACTTTGTGTGGTTGCTGTCCAAGAATTTGTCGTGGCTGCATAACTTAAGTTCAATAGCTTAAAAGCCTTTTCACCTTCAATATCAGGGTAAATTCTCGTGATATCCAATGTGAGGCCATAAAGCAATTTCATCGCCAAACGCTTAAACTCCAACAACTGTTCAAATGAGCTATTTCTTTCTAAAGAAGTAAAAAGAATAGGCATTAAATCTAGCAGATTGGGTTGTGATAACATCGAGTTTACCCAAGTATCAGCAAAGGTTTTTGCCGCAACTTCTTGTTCAAGCGTTCGTAACTGCTGACTAAAATCACCTACCCACTGTTCAAATAAGTCGGCAAAGACATTCAAAAAAATTTCATCTTTCGAACTAAAGTAACGATACATGTTGGATTTGGTAAAACCCGCTTCAACAGCAATTGCGTTAAAACTCACTTTATCGTAGCCATTGTTTTTAAAAAGCGTAAAAGCAGCTTGATAAATAGCCTCTTTCCGCTCATTTTTCTTTTCATCTGTTCTTGCACGTTGCCAATTCATGTACATCACTTAAGTGTCTACCGGTCTCTTAACTAAATAATAAGAGACTACCAGTCCCTTGTCAATCATAAATATCAAAAGTATGCTTATAGAATTTTTGGAATTGTTAATCAAGGTGAACAGATAACATTAATCATTCATTATTATTTGTGACTTAATAATGAAGGGCATTAATGATTCTACGCATAGAGAGAAGCATGTTATTTAAGACGTTTAGTGTCCGGTTTATTGGAAAAATATCACTTTGATATAAAGTCTCTATAGCCGCTATGGCACTTGAGTTCAAATTAATAATTTTCAGTTATAACCTCTTTTTATACTAAAACTAGTTGACCTTCCCACAATGGTAAGCTTTAGCATACGGTTAGTTTTACAAATCAATTAAGATGAGAAGCTAATGAATACCACTATACAACTCAAAATTGACGGTATGACCTGTACTTCATGTGCAGGTCATATTGAAAAGTCGTTATATAAAGTTGCTGGAGTGACTAATGTCACTGTCAATCTAGCAACAGAAATGGCAACAATTCAAAGTACTGCAAGCCACACTGAATTAATTGAGCCTATTGTCGAGGCTGGATAACAAGTTGCGGTAAAGGTAATGAAATTTAGCGTTGGTGAGATGAGTTGCACATCTTGTGTTGCAAAAATCGAAAAAGCATTGCTTAAAGTAAATGGTGTGATCAGTGCATCAGTAAATTTTGCCACTGAACTCGTACAAGTAAAAACGTTATCTTCTGTAACGATTGAACAACTAGAGCAAGCGGTTACCCAGGCAGGTTACCTTTATATTAAGTTGGAAACTGGAAGCTCGACAAACCCAGTCAGTCAAGATGAATCTTTTTACAAAACATCCTGGTGGCCCGTATTGGGAGCAGGTTTATTTACCTTGCCACTGGTTCTACCTATGTTGGGCATGTTAGTCGCTCAACAGTGGATATTACCGCCACTTTGGCAATGGTTACTCGCTACGCCAGTTCAATTTTATTTTGGTTTCCGTTTTTATCGTGCCGGGTGGAAGGCGTTACAGGCTGGTATTGGCAACATGGATCTGCTTGTCGCCATAGGTACCAGCTCAGCCTATGGACTGTCTTTATATTTGTGGTGGGTTTTTGATGGTTCTCATGGCATGCCGCATTTGTATTTTGAAAGTAGTAGCGCAGTAATAACATTGGTTTTACTGGGCAAATATTTAGAGCATAAAGCAAAACGCAGAACAACTGATGCACTTAGAGCGCTGGAAAGTCTTAAGCCTGTTGAAGCAACAGTGCAACGTCAAGGTGAATGGAAAAAAGTGCCAGCTTCATCGGTACAAACAGGTGAAAAAATAAAGGTAATACCTGGTGAAAGAGTGCCTGTTGACGGCGAAATCTTACTGGGTAAAAGTCATCTAGATGAAGCGTTAATTAGTGGTGAAGCGATACCTGTTAATAAAATAGAAGGCGATGTTGTCACGGGGGGATCGCTTAATTTAGACGGTATTTTGGAAGTTCGTGCGACTAATGTTGGTACGGAGTCTACTTTATCGAAAATTATTGAACTCGTGCAGCAAGCTCAAGGAGCAAAAGCTCCGGTACAGGCAATAGTAGATAAAGTCAGTAGTATATTTATTCCAATAGTATTATTGGTGGCACTTGCTACTTTATTGGTGACGGGATTAGCCTTTGATGACTGGACCAGCGGTATTCTTAATGCAGTTGCTGTTTTGGTTATTGCTTGTCCATGCGCACTTGGTTTGGCAACGCCTGCGGCTATAATGGCTGGAACAGGAACCGCTGCAAGATTGGGTGTATTGGTTAAAGATGCCGTGGCATTGGAACAGGCAAAAAAGATCGATTTAGTGGTATTTGATAAAACCGGTACTTTGACTGCAGGAAAACCTATTGTAAATGAGATGACAGCTATTAGTGGTAGTGAAGAAGAAGTGTTGCAACTAGCCTATTCTTTACAAATTAATAGCGAGCATCCATTAGCCAAAGCCGTGGTGGAAAAGGCATTAACCAATAATACAAAGTCTCTTCATGTAGAAGAATTTCAAGTTGTCGCTGGCTATGGTGTTAAAGGCATCATTGCTGATGATTTACTCTTAATGGGCAGTAGTTATTGGATGCAAGAATTAGGTGCGAAACTGCCAACCGAAAAAATAACCATACCGGGGGCTTCTGTTTCTTGGCTGGCTAGCAAACAGCAAGACCAGATAAAATTACTTGGTCTATTTTGTTTTAGCGATAAATTGAAATCTGATGCACTAAATGCTGTGAAAATATTGCAACAACAGGGTATAAAAGTCGCCATGCTAACAGGGGATAATCAAGCCAGTGCAACGTTGGTGGCTGCAGAATTACAATTGGACGACTTTAAAGCGGAAGTATTACCCGCTGATAAAGCTAAATATATTAGTGAATACCAAGATCAAGGTTATCAGGTTGCTATGGTTGGTGATGGTATTAATGATGCTCCAGCGCTAGCGCAAGCGGATCTGGGCATGGCAATGGCATCGGGTACGGATGTTGCGGTAAGCGCAGCTTCTTTTACCTTAATACGCAGTGAACCAAGTCTGGTTCCCACGGCGCTGTTCATTTCAAAGCTAACATATCGTAAAATATTGCAAAATCTTTTTTGGGCATTTATCTTTAATACAGTAGGAATTCCACTAGCCGCTTTTGGTTATCTTGACCCTATTGTTGCAGGTGCTGCGATGGCCTTTAGTAGTTTATTTGTCATATGTAATGCATTGTTATTACAACGTTGGTCAATGAAGGAAAAATAATATGGAAAAACTTGTCACAATCGGTAAAGCTTCTATTTTAACTGGGGTGTCGGCTAAAATGATCCGATATTATGAAGAAATTGGCGTGCTAAAAGAAGCGAGTCGCACTGATGCAGGCTATCGATTATATAATCAAGCGCAATTACAGCAACTTGGATTTATTCGTCGTGCGAGAAATTTAGGATTCTCAATGACCGAAATTCAGTCATTACTAAAGTTCTGGTTGGATACTGATAGAGAAAGTCGAGATGTAAAACAACTAGCACTGAGTCATTTACAAGAGATTAATGAAAAAATATTGGAGCTAGAGCAAATGAAAGAGGTGTTACAAAAGTTAGCTGATAAATGCGATGGTAACGATACCCCTGACTGCCCTATCTTAGAAGACTTAGCTCAATTTTCATCTAACTAAACCATCGCGAAGATACGATATAGTTCTTTCAGTCTGAATAAACCTATAATTAGTTTTTATGACTTTTCTGTGTACTAAATTGACGTATCAACTCAATACGAGAATAAGTCATTATAATTAATCTCGTATTGAGACATAAAAAAGGGCCAACAATCAAGATTTCACTTGATTTAAATAAACGTTAAAACAGGTATTAACATCGTTCGAAGTTACTTCTATTTTACCACCATTTGCGGTTACTAATGCTTTGACAATCGCAAGGCCTAATCCAGCCCCATCACTGTGTCGCTGTCTTGATTTATCAGGTCGGTAAAAACGGTCGAACAAAAAAGGCAAATGTTCCTGTACTATTTTTTCTCCAGGATTTATCACTGAAATACAAATTTGACCATCGTCAGTTTGCTCAGTCTTTACCGTGATCGATGAACCTTGGGGGGTGTATCTAAGAGCATTTGATAACAGGTTCGATAATAATTGACGGAAATGCAATTTGTCGCAATAAAAATCTAACTGTTGACCTTGCTGTATAAACCCAATATCAGCCTCTTCTGCTAAAGCATCAAAATATTCAAATAAGGCATCTATCTCGGTATTATTGTTTAATACTTGTTGCTCTGGTTTTATCAGTCCATTTTGTGTTTTTGCTAACCACAACATATCACTGACCATTTTAGTTAACCGTTCGAGTTCTTCAAGGTTAGAAAAGAGTAACTCTTGGTACTCTTCAAGTTCCCTTGAACGCGACAATCCGACTTGAGTTTGAGTAATAATATTGGTCAGTGGCGTGCGTAACTCATGAGCAATGTCGGAAGAGAAATTTGATAAACGAAGAAATTCATTTTGCAACCTATCGAGCATCGAGTTAAACGATTGCACCATATTTACCAGTTCTATAGGAATATTATCTTCATCTAACCTGACATCCATTTTATTAGTTTGAATATCATGCATATTTTTACTCAGGCCACGTAAAGGATTTAGACTTTGATAAACAGCGAACCAAGCCGCAAGTAACACCAGTAAACCTGTACCAATCATAATAAGCCACAAGCTTTGGCTGAACTGCGTTAAAAACTGCATGTGGAAAGTCATATCAATAGCGACCGTAATTTTGTAGCCGGAATGTTGATTTTTATAATCAGTAACCAACACTCTATACATAGATTCTCCAACCCTATGCTGTGCTATATTTTCACTATTAAAACCTATCGAAGAAGGAAGAACTTTACTTAAGTCGCTAAAATCTTGTGTTGAGTTGCTATAGATAAAATGCCCATCTTGAGTATTAACTTGGTAATAAACACCGTGGTGACCAACAACCGCGTTTGCTAAGCTCGTAATGAGTGTTTTTTTAGTATCGTTTTGCTGAGATAAAACATCTTCAATTGAATGATTAATGACTTGAAGTTCACCGCTGTCTTGCACAGAAAAGTGATGGTTAATAGAGCTGTTGATCAATACCCCTATCAATGAAAGGCTAAATATAACGGCTATGGCGACAAATAACACCACCCTTAAGGTAAGTGACATTGGTCGAAGTCTAGCTTTCATCTTCATCAACCTCTAATTTATACCCCATACCGCGAACCGTATGAATAAGTTTTACGGTAAAATCATCATCTACTTTACCTCGAAGCCTTCTAATCGCGACATCAATAACATTGGTTTCACTGTCAAAATTCATATCCCAAACTTGGGAAGCAATAATCGAGCGCGGTAATACTTCGCCTTCACGGCGCAATAATAATTCAAGTAAACTAAATTCTTTATTACTAAGGGTGATGCGTTTGCCAGCACGTAGTACTTTTCGCTTAGGAATATCCATTTCTAAATCGGCAATTTTTAATGTGTCTTCTATTTTTTTTGACCCTCCTCGGCGAATAAGAGTACGCACTCTTGCTAACACTTCAGGGAAAGCAAAGGGTTTGACCAAATAGTCATCGGCGCCAAGTTCAAGTCCTTTTACTCTGTCATCAATACTATCGCGAGCAGATAAAAATAATACCGGTGTATCATTATTTGCTTCACGTAGCGACTCTAAAATTCGCCAACCTGATACATCAGGCAACATCACATCTAATATAATGACATCAAATAATTCTGTCATTGCTAAGTGATAACCATCAAGGCCGTTACGTGCTAAAGAAACTTGAAAGCCAGCTTCGCTTAAACCTTGCTTCAAGTAATTTCCTGTTTTAGTTTCATCTTCAACCACTAGTAGGCGCATATAATTCCTTCATTAATTTTCGTCACTATTGTCGCTAATAATATTAGTTAATACCAGTGACAACAGCAACATGACACCAAGATGACAACTTTGTCATGTTTGAGTCATGTCAGTGACAGGTACAGTATCTATACTCTACTTATATTCTGATCAAGAGGAATTCGTAAATGGGCGATATTTATAAACAACAAGCAACTCACCTTCCCTTTCCCCGACGCCGATTTGTTCAAGGGCTAATCGCAGGAGGTGTGTTAGCCGCGTTTCCAAGTATTCTTCATGCGACATCATCTTCAGCTGTAAGAACCATTACCGGTAATGCCCCAGAGCTAAGTGGAAAAGTTATTGAACTTGTCATTGATGAATCACCAGTAAATTTTACCGGTGTTGTTCGTATGGCCACCACAATCAATGGTTCAATACCGGGTCCAACGTTACGGCTAGTAGAAGGTGATGATGTCACGATTAAAGTAACTAATAACTTATCAGTTGCTAGTTCTATTCACTGGCATGGCATTATTTTACCTTATCAAATGGATGGCGTACCGGGCATTAGTTTTAAAGGCATTATGCCTGGCAAAACATTCGTCTATAAATTCAAACTACAACAAAGCGGTACTTATTGGTATCACTCTCACAGTGGTTTTCAAGAAATGACCGGCATGTACGGTGCGTTAATTATAGAACCTAAAGAAAAAGACATTATCACCTCGGATAATGAGCATATCATTCTATTATCTGATTGGACTGATGATGATCCTATGGCACTGTTCCGACAACTAAAAGTACAAAGCGATGTCTTTAACTTCAACCAACCCACGGTGCCTGAGTTTTTTGATGATGTATCAAACCTCGGTGTTGCTAACGCATTAGCACGTCGAAAAATGTGGCATAAAATGCGGATGAATCCTACCGACCTGTCTGATTTATCAGCATCGGCTATGACTTTCCTGATGAATGGTAGCGCGCCGATGGCTAACTGGAGGGGACTATTCAAAGCAGGAGAAAAACTTAGGTTAAGATTTATTAACGGTTCAAGTAATAGCTTTTTTGATGTGCGAATACCTGAACTGAAATTAACCGTTGTGCAAGCTGATGGTCAAAATGTTGAGCCAGTAACCGTTGATGAATTTCGTTTTGGTCCTGGTGAAACCTACGATGTTATTGTTGAACCGAAAAATGATGCTTATACTATTTTCGCTCAAAGTATCGACCGATCGGGTTATGCAAAAGGTACCTTATCTGTGGCGGCAGGCATAGACGCCGCCACACCTACGTTAGACCCGATTGAATGGTTAACGATGACTGACATGATGGGTAATATGGCGGCTAGCGGCAGTCATGGAGCCATGAAAAATATGAATAAGTCGGCAATGGATCACGGTTCTATGTCAAATATGAATAAGCCGAACATGGATCACAGTGCGATGACCATGGACCATAGTAAACATGGTATGCCAAAAAATCCTCTTGGTGTTGCCAGCACTAAAGTGCGCCATGCAAAAACAGAGTATGGAGCATCAGTGGATATGCGTGTTGATATGCCAAGAACAAATCTAGACGATCCAGGCATTGGTCTTCGAAAGAATGGCCGCAGGGTATTAACACTTGCCGACTTACATTCTTTGGATGGCATCACCAACCAACAAGAGCCTGAAGCGGAAATTGAGCTACATTTAACCGGCAATATGGAACGTTATAGTTGGTCATTTGATGGCTTAGAATTTGGTAAAAGTACGCCTGTACACATGAAGCAGAATCAACGAGTACGAGTTATTTTACAAAACGATACCATGATGACTCATCCTATGCATTTACATGGCATGTGGAGTGACTTAGAAAATGAGCAGGGTGATGTTCAAGTTCGTCGTCATACTATTCCCGTTCAACCCGCTCAGCGGATTAGTTTTTTAACAACACCACATGATGTCGGGCGTTGGGCGTGGCATTGTCATTTATTATTTCATATGGATGCCGGTATGTTTAGAGAGGTGGTCGTCTCATGAAAAAACTAATATCTTCTAAAGTACTGATTAGTTTATTATTTTTTTGCTTACCTTTAATAAGCCTGCAAACGTTCGCGCAAAAAGAAATGCCGGCAATGGAGAATAAAAAAATGCAGCCTAAGAGTAATGACGCACCAAAAGATGCGCGTGACCCTCACGCATATTCTGCTGGCACAACCCTTACGGAAGGACCTTATGCGTTAGCTAAGCAAGACCGTTTAATCCTTGCCGATGAGCACAGTTTTTTCGCTCTTTTAGGCAATAGACTTGAATATAACGAACAAACAGAGTCAGGAGTATTCGATTTCCAGGCTTGGTACGGTACAACTTTTGACCGATTAGTCATTAAAACTGAAGGTGATTTCAATGATAGCAATTTTGAAGAGAACCAAACTGATATTTTATGGGGGCACGCTTTCTCTACGTATTGGGATACTCAAGTAGGAGTTCGCTCTGATTATTATAAAGAGGGTGAAAATCGTCAATGGTTAGCCTTTGGTTTACAGGGCTTAGCACCGTATTGGTTTGAGATTGATATGACGGCTTACTTAGGGGAAGGCGGGAATACCGCATTTACCCTAGAGGCCGAATACGAACTTTTATTGACGCAAAAGCTGATTGTACAGCCCCGCGCTGAAATAACATTTTATGGCAAAGACGATGAAAAAAATGAGCTTGGCAGTGGTTTGTCAAATAGTTCACTTGGTTTACGTGTTCGTTATGAATTTACTCGCCAATTTGCTCCTTATTTTGGTGTAGAGTGGACAAAAAAATTCGGTGATACCGCCGAATATGCACAGTTAAATGGACAAAGTACTAGCGACACAGCGTTTGTTGCTGGTATCAAATTTTGGTTTTAACGTTTCTTAAATAAGAGGTAATTATGAAGTTTTTTAATATCGCCACAGCTGTTCTAGGTTTAGCACTGACTTTTTCAGCGTCGGCACATGTATCACTCAAACAATCAACGCCCGAAAATAATGCTATGTTGATGCAAAGCCCTAAACAGCTTACGTTAACGTTTAGTGGTGAAGTGAGGCTTGCGAAAGTACAACTGAAGGATTCAGAAAATCAACCGGTAGATTTTAGCTTTAAACCCAGCGCAACACCAAACAAAAACTTTAACTGGTCACTGCCAAATCTTGCAGAAGGTAATTACGCGGTAAAGTGGATAGCACTGGGTGGTGACGGCCACAAAATGTCAGGTACTTTTAATTTTATGCTACATGGCAAGGGCTTGCCTTCTAAAATGATAGAAGAAAAACCTGATTCTCATAGCAAACATATACCTGCTTCACTTCAAAATGTAGATTTCAGCAAGTAGATAAAGGGTTAGCTACCAGGCATTGATTGAAGAGAATAGTTATTCTATTGTCGAAATAAATAACGCAGGAGATGACCCTTTATCGGTTTGTCCGTAGGGAGCTAAGCTAGAAAAACAGTCCTGCGTTGCAATACTCGATAAGGGAATAACCATTAACTTCATATCGCGCCTTGGTCTGATTTCCTAGCTTAGCTCTGAAACTATATCTTGAAGTGGAACAGGTATAATCATTAGGCAGTAATACCATGCAAGTAAGTGATTGGTCAGTCTTTTTACTTTTGTTAAAGCTAGCAAGTTATTTAGCGGTATTGGCGCTGGCCGGTACTTTGCTAATGCGCTTGCTCAATGACAGCAGTAATACTGAGGACGCTAGCGTAACGAACTTTTACCAAGAATTAAAACGTTGGCAAATCACTTGTGTTGCAGTGGGTTTTGTCGCCTCAATATTACAAGTACCTATTGAAGCTGGCGCGATGGCTGAGTCTGGTATTTCGGGCATGATAGACCCTTTCATGCTTGAAATTGTTTGGCAATCAGTTATTGGCGACCAAGCTATTTTTAGAATATCAGCTTTCTTTATCGCCCTGATTGCCGTGTGTACTTGGCAGACGACTACAGATTCAACTTGGTTTATAAATTTTTCAATCACATTATTAATACTTGGCTTTATCACTTATAGCTTCACCTTTACTGGCCATAGCGCTGACAAAGGTATTTTAGTTAAAAGCATTTTAACCTTGCACATTATGGCAATTGCTAGCTGGGTTGGTTCATTGTGGCCACTGTATAGAAGTTGCAAACTACTTCCAATAAGCGTAGTTAAAAAGCTAATGGAGGACTTTGGTCAGGTGGCTATTATCATAGTATCTGTGCTTATTCTTTCTGGCATAACCTTGTTATTACAGTATTTAAATTCATTTTCTGAATTGTTTACTTCAAATTATGGTCAGCTCATTTTGCTAAAATTATTTTTTGTCAGTGGCATGTTATTACTGGGGGCTTGGCATAAGATATCTTTAGTACCACAAATTACCCAACAACAAAATATTGATAAGTTAAAGCGATCTATTTCAGTTGAAATGTTCATCGCACTTTTTGTCCTCATAATAACCAGTGTATTCACCACACTGGTTGGTCCTTCGTATTAATAATGCCCTTAAAATAGAGAGAAACGATTAAATCAAAAGTTCAGTGAATTCATCTTTGTTTTTGTTTGAGAGTTTAGTAAAATAGTTAGTCTTTAACAGTTCTGTAAAGGATAGTGATGAAACGCGTTGTTTTATATATTTCAGATAAATGCCCCCATTGCCGTGAAGCTCAAAAATACTTAGATAATAATGGCATTAAATACAGATTAACAAATGCGAAAATGCAGCGCGGTAGAAAAGAGCTTGACGCTTTAGGGGTTAGCTCTGTACCCGCCCTTAAAATTGGTAATGAACTAATGATTGGCTGGAATATAAAAAACTTTCAGAAACTCTATGCCGCAGATTAAGAGACAACATTTGATAATTGAGCAAGAATGCTAGTTTATTAAGAGCTTATAGTCACACATGCATAACCCATGGTATCTAGATTAAAAGTTATGGGTACTGTTATTGTTGTACGGTGTTATCTGGAACCACAGCTTTATACATTTTATTAGATTTGTTCAACCACTGCTCCTGCAGCCAAACCCCATCAAGTAAAACCACATTAATGCCCATTTTACGCATGTCTTTTACCGAATAATAAAAACCAATGTAACCGACATCGTACTTTTGATTGCCATGTAAGCTGGCATACTGCTTTGCTTCACCATAGGTTGGTAATTGTGGGTCAACACCAATCATTTGATAAAATTTTTGCTCCAACCGTCTGCCCAAATCAATATCACTGGTTTTACGCGCAGTTTGTTCATCAATTCGGCCTACTGATTTTCTAATAAACGATGAAGAGCGATAACTGGCATGCCATAGGAGTTTAGCTTTCTTACCTAACAGGCTACGCTTGCCAGCGGGAAAAACATAGTTAGCACAGGTGGAATAACACTTTTTAGTGACTTTAACATCCAGACCTTGTTTATAAATCCATTCACCAAATTTTCCACCCGCGGCAAGACGACCTCCACTACTTCGTATATGCAAAATAGTGGGTTTTATCCTAGCCTCCTCATACAATTGTTGAGCTTGTGCCACGTTGTCAAAAGTAATTCGGCCTGAATAATACAGCTCGCCATCACTGTTTATAAATATACGGGTTGCATAAACGATATATAGAAACCACAGTAGGCATGACAAAATAACTATGCCTCCCCCGTAAATAAGTGTTTTTCTGATTGCTACTCGGATCCCAAGCATTATGCATTCCTAACAGGGTGTTTGTTAATGATAGACATTTAAAAATGTAATAAAAAATCAATAAAAAGTGATGGCTTACTGTTTCATTTTCTTTCTTTAAGCATGGCAGCTAAGTGAATGGCAAAATCTCTGTGTTCTTTTTCATCCCAGTGAATACCATCAATCATCGAGGATTTAATTACTCTCCCTGCATCTAAAAACAAAAGCTTTAAATCTTGGGCTAGCTGAAAATATGCAGGTGCAAGTTGTTTTGATCTGACTATGCTTTGGGAGAATTCATCATCTATGTTCACTGAGTCAACAAAAGGAGCAGGCGCCACTAACAGTATTTCTGGCTTATCATAAGGTGCATAGTCGAAATTTAAGACTTGCAGACAAAGCGCTTTTGCTCGCTCTTTTATATCCTCAATAGAGAGAGTTAAGCTGGCTTTAAGATCGTTCGTACCTAACATAATAATGACTAAATCTAACGGTCGACAACTTTCCAAATAAAGATTCAACTGTTTAGCGCCATTACGAAAATCTCTGCTCGCATCATCGCTATTAATAGTCCGTCCACTTAAACCTGCTTCATAAAGTGTAAATTCATTGTTTAGCAGAAGTTGAGTTAATGCGGGCCAACGAACTTCTTCATCATAACGTTTTCCTGTACCTGGGACGTATCCCCATGTATTAGAATCACCAAAACACAAAACATTCCGCATTTAATAACCTTTCTTTTACTATTTAAAATAATGATAACAACATTACCATAGTGTTTATGCAGGTAATGTCCCATAAAAACATGGGTATCTCAATACTAAAATCATACCGCGGTATTTATTCGTTAAAGGCAATACCACAGCGGGTAATTTGAGACATAAGGAAATAGAAAATTTCTTTTCTGATGAAAAAAACAAACGATGATTTTGCAATAGAATACATTTTAGATTTGGCAATACCGAGGAACATTTATCAAAAAATTACATCACTTCTCGACTATTTATTTACCCATAATTTCAATTTTTCATACACGATTTCTGGTTCAATGGGTTTAGAGAGATAATCATCCATGCCTGCATCAAGACATTTTTCTTTATCTCCCTCCATGGCATTGGCTGTCATTGCAATGATTGGGATCAACGAGTTTTCTACACCCGCTTCGTTTGCTCTTATTCTTTTGGTCGCTTCGTATCCATCCATTTCTGGCATTTGGCAATCCATAATAACAAGGGTATATGGCTTGACGGACGTTGCTTCTTTTAAGCACTTTAAGGCTTCAATACCATTCACCGCTACATCAGCAATTATACCTATATTTTTTAATACACTTAACGCGACCATTTGATTAATTCTATTATCTTCAACAAGTAAAACTCGCATATTTTCGGGCCAACAATCTTTTGTATCATTACCTTCGGCTAGCGGTGGATAACTTAAAACAGCTTGTTTTTTAGTTTCTTGGTCATTAATTAAAGTATTAGATTTAGTGCTTATTGGCGGCATTGGTTTTAATGCTTCACCATCATCACTGTTTAACGCTAATGCATTAAATAAATCGTATGTTGCTATCGGTTTTGGGAAATACGCAGTATATTCTAATTCTGAAAGGTGTTTAACATCTCCTATTTCTGCCATTGATGACATCAAAACCAACTTCATCGCATTATAGTTTTTATTAGATCTAATGTTTTTAGCTAATGTTTCGCCATCAATATTTGTCATTTTCATATCAATTAAAGCAATATCAAAAAGAGTGAGAACTTTGCTATTAACTCTATCATTGCATAACAACAGCGCTGTTTCATAACTATCAGCTTCAACCGTTTTTGCTCCCCAAATAGATAGCTGACGCTGTAACACTTTTCTAGTAGTGGCATTCTCATCAACAATCAAAATTTGCAAACGACTTAGATTAATATCAGGTGCGACAGAGGTTAATGGGTTACTTTTTTCAATGATTAGATTGAACTCAAAACAACTTCCTTTACCCTTTTTACTCGTTACATGTATATCACCCCCCATTAATTGGCACAATTTGCGGCTGATAGTAAGCCCTAATCCGGTGCCACCATATTTTCGCGTTGTTGAGGAATCTACTTGGCTAAACGTCTCGAAAAGTAATGTTTGTTGTTCTTTCTCAATGCCGATCCCTGTATCTTTAATTTTACAATACAATTGGGTTGTAAGACCCTTCTCGCTGTTTTTCGTGTCCACTAATTCAACATAAATAATAATTTCACCTTTTTCAGTGAATTTAATGGCATTACCGACAATATTAGTCAAAATTTGTCGTAATCTATTAGGGTCTGATTTTATCATTGAGTGTTTTATCATGGATAAATCAAGGATTAACTCAATATTTTTTTCTTGTGCTTGTAACGCCATCGATACGATACAATGTTCAATTAGCGTGCGAACATCAAATTCAACATGCTCTAAATGTAATTTTCCCGCTTCAACTTTAGAAAAATCGAGAATGTCATTAATTATTGTCAGGAGGGTGTCTGCACTAGATTTAGCAATAACTACCCGATGCTTTTGCTCTTCATCGAGATTGCCAGTAAGTAATAATCCCAACATACCCAATACACCGTTCATGGGTGTACGGATCTCATGGCTCATATTCGCTAGAAAAGCCCTTTTACTTTCCACCGCGATATTTGCTTTTTTGATGGACTCACGTAAATCTAGCTCTATTTCTTTACGGTTAATGATCTCTTCATCGAGTTGCTCTTTCGACGCAGTAGTCAGCTTCAAGTTATATATTAAATTATTAAATGCTTGATAAAGTTCACCAATCTCATCTTTTCTTTGAATCTGCGTTATTTGTTTTTTATCATTAACATCAAAGTTTACTATAGCAGTAGTAAAGCTTTTCAACGGTTGAGTGATACGTTTGGCGATCAAATAAACCACCAATATCATGATGAAAAGAAAGATAAAAGATAGTTGAATGTTTTTATAAATAACTTGTTGTTTTTCTTGCTCAATACTCGCTAAAGAATAGCCTATTCTGACACCACCCAATTTTTTTTCGCCTAAATAAATAGGAGATGTTACATCAACTATTCCTTGATCAAATTGCTCAAGCGTTGTTAAAGCTGCAATGCTTCTTAAACTAATCGCATCTAGAAGTTTTTCATCTCTTAAAGGATTTTCGTCAGTGCCGTCAGTAATGATCAGACCTTCTTCATCAAATATATAGCTATATACAATATCGGGATTACCGGTAACATCAGAGAGTAATAGTCGTAACTTGCCAACGTTAAATTCATCAAGGTAATTAATCGAACTTTCATTTAGAAGAGAGGTAATAGCATGAACATGTGCAAGGCTTTTCTTTAAAATCACCGCTTGCTCATTTTGAATATTAATGAAAGATATAACAAATATCATCACGATCATTAATATCGACATAGCACTTATAAGTTGACCTGCAATTCCCAATTTAAAAATTCTAAGACTATTTTTCATCGATTAACATCCATTTCAATTTGTCATTGCTAATGAAATTCAGATTCAATAGCGTTAAACAAAGTAGAAACTTCCTTTAGCTCATCATTGTTGAATGTTTCAAACTGTTTAGTTTTCGAAAAATTTAACAGTACCTTGCGACCGGATTCCTCATTATGCATATTAAGTAGCACCTTTTTAATATTAGCGATTAGCTTTTCGGATAACTTAGGGCGATGAACCATAATTTGACGAGGAACAAAAAGGCTTTCCTGTAGAATAATTAATTCGTCACGTTTAGATTTTGATAATACATTGAACGCTTTTTTACTTAATGCGGCGGCTGCAACTTTTTTTCTCAACACCCATACCATAGATGTTTCATCATCATAGGAGAATATGTAGCCTATTTTGTCTATTGCTACCGGTGAATTTTTGCTCCGCTTCTCTATCAGGGAATAATGTTCATTCAAGAGGGTTGCCTTAGGTAAAAAATAACCTGAGGTGGAAAATGATTCTTCGAAGGAAATCATTTTACCGGTTAAATCATTAAGTGACTTTATACCACTGTCTTTACGAGCGAATATAACGCTATTATATTCCCTAACCCCTTTTTTCCAGCGACGTATAAAAGCAGTGCTATTAGTTTTCTTTTGAATAGCCATAATAGGAAATGGGCTGTCAATATAGATATCAACTAACCCTTGGTTAATTAATTCAGACATTTCCTGTAAAGAACTAGCAATAATCACTCGACCCACTTTTATATCCGAATCTGTTAAAGAGGCGACGAGATGATCAATGAATGGTTGGAATTTTCTTACTTCTTCTTTTGGTGTATTAGATATAGACCCTACTGTTAGGCTAGGTAATTTTTCAACATGATTTTCGTTCGTTGATGCTGCGCAAAATGCACTCATAAATATAAAGGTAATACTGAGCAGGAAACACACTTTTATTTGTATAACATTCATTTTATTGATTATTCCTTATGTAGTACCTTCAAAAATATAATTAGATTGGCTTTAATCAACATTCATAAATCCTCAAATTTATGAGAAATTTTAAATTAGTTTAAATTTTTAGTATTAACATTTAATTTCAATATTTAGTATGTATACGGTTATTAATCATTGTTCATAAGCAACAATAATTCCAAGCGATTCTTTATCTATAGTTATTTTAAGACTAGTTGATTTTCTCTATTTAACCATTTGAATAACATATTTATTAATATTAAACTCGCACAGTAGTTGGAATATTGCGGCCGAGCTATACTGCCGATGAATAGAAGTTAGGTGTATGAAAAATTGACTTCTATTGGCTGATTATTGATGTATTTATCCTTTTAGATAACCCCTGCGTTGCCCCCACTTTTTCGTTTAGCATTACTTTCATATCGTTCATCGTGGTGTTTACTATAGTCACCTTTGATTTTGTTAATTTGAAAGCAAACAGTTAACGAATTGACTATCTTTTGAAAACTTTTTCACACTGACTTGTTATATATTTATTTAATTTATCCCCGCGGTTACCGCCTAGAAATTATTGAACGAGCATCCATGGTTTACTTGAACATCTTTAAATAATTATTTACTGTTTGACATTAGACTTGATTAAAATATACTTGACTAATCAAGTATATTTCAAGGATATTACATGAGCACTATAAACCTAACATCATTAATGTTGGAACAGTCTTACATAAGCACGTTGTTAAACAAAAAAGTTGATTCATGCCTAAGTGTGCATGGTTTAAGTTTCACAGAATTTATCATCATGCACAAATTACATAATGCTCCTGGTGGCTCATTGAGCCGTATTACTTTAGCAGATTCAATAGGTTTAACGGGTTCTGGCGTGACTAGACTTTTAGCGCCTATGACAAAAAACAATATCGTTCTAAAAACGGTCAATTCAAGAGATGCCCGTCAAAGCTTAGTTGGCCTAACAAGCACAGGAGATACTCTATATACCGATGCGCTACATTCTTTTGAGCACAGTTGCCGTTCAATTTTTTCATTGTTAGAAGATTCAGAAATTGAGCAATTATTGAGATTACTTAACAAAATAAAGTGCTAATAATATTTGAAAAACGTTCTAATCAGCGCATAAAAAGATGTTTGTTATACGACATGGTTACAGGTTTTATTCAACGCTTTAATTGTTGATGAAAGCGTTCTTATATCTAAAAAAGAGATAAATATATATGGCAAGATTAATTCTAGTGTGTGGTCCGATAGGCGTAGGTAAAACAACTTATTCATTATCACTTTCTAAGGAAGTGGATGCGGTTAGATTTTCTATAGACCCTTGGATGCAAACATTATTTTCTAAAGATATGACTTCTCTTGATTACTCATGGATGATTGAGAGAGTAAATAGGTGTTATGAACAAATATGGCAAGTAAGTGAACAAATATTATCACTTAATGGCAATGTTATTTTAGATCTAGGTTTTACGACTAAAGCACAAAGAGACATTTTTCATCATAAAGCTGAAGCGTTAAATATGCAGGTAGAACTACATTATTTGGACGCCCCAAAAGGTATCCGTAAAAAGCGGATAGAAAAAAGAAACTTAGATAAAGAGCCAAGTGTCTATTCTTTCGAGGTGACTGATATGATGTTCAACTTTATGGAACCACAATTTGAGATCCCTGATGAGGAAGAGCTTACTCATGGCTGTAGAGTGAAAACATAACGAAGAGGGTTAATCTATCTCTGCGTTATTTTCACTGGCTAAGAATAAACCGTTTACGTTTTCTACATCATCGTATAGCTTGATTTATATGTTTTTTGGTTAAGCTTGGACAATTACATCAGTTTTGCCACCTAATTACATCAGAACTGCCAGTCATTATCATCTAATACTGACACCTAATAACATTTACTGCGACCACTGAATAACATTAGCTTTACTACTAATAAATATGATCACTTTGTGGCAGCTACTGTCCTTAGAGTAGTCCGTTGTATGAATTTTTAGTTTTGTTTTAAAAAATCGCTATTTCAAAAGATATCCTAACGACAAGTTGGTGCGCTTTGACGACATTACCTACAAATAAATTACCATATATTTTCTAATGCTTTTTTTCACGCTTTCACCCGAGAAAACGAGATAAAAACATGCTTTCTTCATACCTTATTAATGGAAAGTAATAACCACTTGATATACTGAGAATATAAGGGTAAGTTTTATGTCTATTATAAAGAAATCAGACGGTTAATGATCTGTAGGAAAAGGGGGCTTTTCTCGTCTAATAAGCTGTTATGTGTTTCAATAGTAAGGAGTCAATTTATGGAAAATGATGAACAATTAAAAGTAGAAGCTAAAATTGAATATGATCAAATGACAAAGCATCAAAAAAATATTGATGAGTTCAATAATCTCGGTTCAAAAAGTTTTGGTATTAAAGATATTTTACAAATCATTACTCCTTTTGGTTTACTTTTTATTGCACAGCGATTTTTAAATGTTGACCCCGATACATTGAAAATTATGTTCATTACTTTGTTCGCAACTTCTTTTGTTCAAACCATGATTACTGCTGAAAGCAAAAAGGTAAATCGCAGAATAGATTTACTCCTCGAAATACTAAAACAAGAGCGTGGGAACAAAAACACATAACAAGCCACTCAAGCAGGACTTTTAACAGTTGGTTAGGTTCCGCTTCGCTTCACATTTTAACCAACAATTAAAAGCCTCTTAGTGGGGCGTTAGGTAAACCAAAAGTATGGCGCTCTTTTTACTTATAATTTATATATATTTAGTGTGGGGCATTACTTTTTATGCGAAAAAACGAAAAGCCTATAATCACTGCAGGCATTCAATAAGTGAGTTAGGTGAATCAGGTTCGGAGTATGAAAAACAGGTTTCATTTTTCATCTTTCTGCCTGTAGGCTTAGGTTGCTTAATCATTTCTATGTTTGCATATAACAATAACTACCCGGCTGCTTTTCTTTCTGGTGCAATCGGCTTAAGTTATTTATTTAGTGCATTTTTTCCATGTGACCCTGAAACGCCATTTTTAGGAACTTGGAAAAATTCTCTACACAATATTGTAGGTGGCGTATGTTATGTCGGAATGGTGTACCAACTTAATGAATTAATGGATAGCAATACTGGTTGGCATATTGATGTATCCTTTACGCTACTTTGTTTTTTCTTAATTACATTTCTTGTCGGTTTTCCTAAGCCTTTTATTGGTTTAATCCAGAGAATTGCTGAAGCAAGTATATTTTTAAGTACGTTTTTGTTACTTTTACGTGTAATGTTTACCTAACAAGCACTTCAAACGGAACAAAAACAGTTGGTTAGGTTCCGCTTCGCTACACATTTTAACCAACTATTTTTGTCCGCTTAAGTGGGCGTTAGGCATATGGTGAATCACGTCGATATTATTGAGCCAGTTAACCAGGAATGTGAAGAGTCTGCTTGGGAAATCATTTATCTTTTAAAGGAAAATGGTTATCTTCAGGATGCTGATTCAATGACAATGATTCAAAAATACTTCCTTGAGTGTTGTAGACGTATATGGGATTTACTACCTGATTCAGGAAGTAGAAAAGGAGTTGAAGCCGCAGAAAAGCTTTGTCGTGGAGAAATTTCATGGGAAGAAGCTATCGCAACAGATTGGTATTCTGAAGGTTCTGCTTTTTTGTTTGAATATGGTAAAGATACTGATCCTGAAATAATAGAATATGTAGGCCAAATTAATTTAAAACGAACAACTATTGGTCGTTTACTTGTTCCTCCGGTATATATGGGGTCAGTGGATATAAAAGAATTACTTAAAGATGCGGCTTACTTTGCAAATGAAGCGCTTAATTACCCGACGATTAGTGGTGGAACACCAAAATCACGTAAACGATCAATGCGCAATATTAGTAAATTCTTACCCATGGATTTATTTGAGATAATGGTGTCTAGTTCCTTAATAAACAAACTGGGTGAAAATATGCCTAACAAGCCACTCAAGCAGGACAAATAACAGTTGGCTTTGTTCGCTTCGCTCTCTATTTTAGCCAACTATCATTTGCCTCTTAGTGGGGCGTTATATTTAATAAGGAACATATGAGTAAGTTTAAAGTTTTTGGTGCATTCTTCGTCGCTTGCACACTACTAGCTGGTTGCCAAAGCACAGCTAAAAAGGATTACAGTCAACTATTGAACTCTAACAAAGTTGCGCTTACAAATATTGAAGCAATAGAAAATTCTGCGGCAATAACTTTAAATGCATCCAAATCAACCGAAGCTAAAATAGCGATTAATGACTCTGTCATTCAATTTGGAAAGTACCGTTCTAATTACAAGCTATTCGAATTTGATGGAATTAAAGGCGGTTCATATAGCATCGAGCTGAGATCTCTTTGCGATTGTTTAGGTTTTAGTAAAACAGTTTTATACCCTGTTGCATATATCATTGATGAGGAAGGGGCTATTATCAATGATAAACCAATGCAGCTTGGACAAGGCTCTATGGGCTTTTCATACCCTATGAATATTCACGGTATTTGGTCTGGTTCTTTTCCTAAAACAAGTAAATATTATTTCTTAGTTGCTGCTGACAATCGTAATTTAGAGTCAACTGTTGCTGATGTAAATGCACAAATGATGTCGGCTCCGTATGCATCAATTAGCGTCCCAATGACAAGTGATGTCAAAGGCGAATTAGAAATAAAGTTGGTGCTAAATTAAATATAACAAGCCATTAAAGCAGGACTTTTAACAGTTGGCTAGGTTCCGCTTCGCTTCACATTTTAGCCAACAATTAAAAGCCTCTTAATGGGGCGTTATGAATCATCGATTTCAAAAAGGACTGTGTATGATTAGAAATTTTATTACCAGTGAAAAAATCACCGATATAAATAGTCATGGTGGACATGGAACAATTGAAATTCAAAAAGTGTTTCCTCGTAAAGATTTAAAAGGCGCTTGGGATTTTGCTTTACGTGTCACTATGTCGCCAAACTCATCGATGGGGTTACATGAGCATGGAGAAGACGAAGAAATGTATATAATCTTGAGTGGCGAGGGATTAATGACAATTGAAGGCGAAGAACAGCGGGTAGGTAAAGGTGATATGATCCTAAATAAACCCTATGGCACTCACGGGTTATTCAATGATAGTAACCAAGAACTTGAGTTACTTATTATACAAGCAAGCCTCAAATAACAAATTCATAACAAGCCACTCAAGAGGGAAAATTTACAGTTTGCTGTTTTCACTCCGTTCAACATTTTAGCAAACTATAAATTTCCCCTTAGTGGGGCGTTAGCTATCTATGCATCATATTACCGACGAAAACTATTATGAAGTCTATGACGTGATAAGAGACATCCTGTTCATGTATGTGGACATGATTGAATCTTATCGTGGCTTTGGGCACAATATTAAAACTGGAACATTTAAACCTATGGTTTATTTAGATTCCCTTTTATGCGAACCGGAAGGATATTCATTTGATATTGATATAAAGCTTCTTCAAAGTGGATCTGCTATTTGTTTACTATGCTTTCTTTCAGATACTTTGGATGAAACAGATGAATGGAATTTAGATTCACCATTCATGATAGAAATTAGTATTGCATTCAAAGAAAAACGTTTTTCCCAATTTCCTGAAATTGAAAAAGCATTTCAATTAGCGTTGCTTGAAAATGAAAGCGAGTTTAGAAAACAATTAAATATAGTTTATAAATGCTATGTGGTTGAATATTTTATAGTATTGTTAAAAGATAGCTAACAAGGCGTTTAAGAACGGACTGCTAACAGTTGGCTAGGTTCCGCTCCGCTACACATTTTAGCCAACAATTATCAGCCGCTTAACGTGGCGTTAGCTTTCAAGGAGTATTGATGAAACTATTAAAGTTCAGTATGTGTGGATTTGTCTTATTTATGATTTCAGCATGTCAATCCACCAGTTTAAAAGAAATAGAGCAGATCCCAAACAACAAAGAAATTCTTGTGGTTTCTGCCCTTGGGAATAACCTATCAATAAGGAATACTGGTGTCTTTTCGGATGAACTTAAAAAAATTGATGTTAGTGCATGGAATATAGATTCATTAATTGAGTACAATTTTATCAAATTAGCTAAATCTCGATTTAAGTTCCTTTCTTTTAAATCAGATAATACTAACGAAGTAGGTGAATTAATAACTAGTCATTGGGATTTTTCATTAGATCTTGGTAATGCTAATAGAACAATATTTGAAAAGGCAATAAACTCTGGTGCCTCATATGTTTTAGTCTTTAGCACACGAGATACAACTGACTCATCACCACATACCAAAGGGTATGGTAGGTACACTGCTTCAAAAGGAGGAAATCCAACAATAATGAATTTCGCCTCTATGTGTTCAACACTATTCGATGCTAAGACTCAAAAACAAATGATTCAAGCATGTCCTGTCGCACGGTATGCAGGTAAAGTGCTACCCAATACCGACGGTGACTCATTTGATAAACAAGTAGAACTTGTATTAACAGAAAAAAATGAGTTTATTCAGATTCTGGTACAGACGGCTTTGTTGGGATCTAAAAATATTAGTATCATTCAGGGCAATGAAAGCTAACAAGAAATTCAACAATGACTAAAAACAGCGGGCTGTTCGCTTCTCTCCATTTTAGCCCACAATTTTTAGCCTGTTAATTTGGCGTTATCGATACAAAATCTAATCCAACCTGTCCAATTAGCTGCAATAGCTTATGTCTCTTTTGTGGCAGCTACTGTCCTTAGAGTAGTCCGTTGTATGAATTTTTAGTTTTGTTTTAAAAAATCGCTATTTCAAAAGATATCCTAACGACAAGTTGGTGCGCTTTGACGACATTAGCTACAAATAAATTACCTTATATTTCCTAATCCTTTTTTGCACGCTTTCACCCGTGAAAAAGAGATAAAAACATGCTTTCTTCATACCTTATTAATGGAAAGCAATAACCACTTGATATACTGAGAATATAAGGGTAAATTTTATTTCTATTATAAATAAATCAGACGGTTAATGATCTGTAGAAAAAGGGTCTTTTCTTGTCTTATAAGCTGTTATATTTACCAAGAATAGTTCTGAGTGTGTTATTCATTTGATGATCAAGCTGGGATAGCAATTCTTAAATATCATTCACAATATGTATTGATTACTATTTTTGTAATTGTTCAATTTGTGTTTTGGTATAGGTTTTATCTAGCTCGCAAAAATGGTTATGAAGTTAAATATTCTGTCTGGATAAACCTGTTTCATCCATTTAAATTTAATAAACCTATAATGACTCGCACTCAAAAGTAGCTTACAAGAATATTATCAATTTCTGCTTTAGCTTTTCCTAATATATATTTATGGACTATTGCATTGAATACATTCTGTTTTTAGGTAAATATAACAAGCCATTCAAGCAGGATTTTTAACAGTTGGTTAGGTTCCGCTTCGCTTCACATTTTAACCAACAATTAAAAGCCTCTTAATGGGGCGTTATATTTCAAGGAGAGTTCGTGAAAAATCTAATAATAATTTTTGTTCTATTATATTTGACAGGGTGTGCATCTGTACCTGTAAATTATGGGAAGCCCGCTCAAAAATCGAAGATTGGTATTGTTTTGTTGGTAGATGAAAACCCTACACATGCCCATGTAGGAAGTACCATATTTCAAAATGAGGTAAGTGACGAGGTATCAACTACAGACTTTCATAAAAAATTTGAAGAAAAGATAAATACTCCATTACTTAATGCAGGATATCTTGTTAAAACAATAACACCATCATCTAAGCTTATGAAAGACCGAGATTCTTTGTTTTCTTACATGTCCAGCAATGTTAATTTTAAGGACAAAATTAAAATTGAACTCAATGAATTAGCTAAAAAGTCAGACGTAGATTTTATGATACTTGTGTACCCAACACCTGGACCAGCTTGGGTAAATTCTACTGCATATATTCAAGGATATGGTTTATACACTAGATGTTTTTTTGGCTCATGCAGAGCACATGCTCTTGATTATATCGGGGCTCGTATATTTGATGTTAAAAATAACTCATCTTTAAAGCCAATGGACTCCAAATTTTTCAGTCAACAGGCTATGCCAAATATCGTTGTTCCTAATAATATTCGCGATATTAAATCTACTCAAATAGATGAAGCAGGTGATCTTGCACTAGAAAAATTTATTAAACTTTTAAATAAAATGCTTATAAAGTCAGAGTTTATCTAAATTGAAATATAACAAGTTGCTTAAACGGAAAAATAACAGTTGGCCATCGCTTCGTGATTATAGCCAACAATTATTTTCCGCTTAGCAAGGCTAGAGGTAAAGGGAAGTATCGTGTCAATCAACTATTCAAATTATACATTGGATGAATTATTTGATGTAAATGAAAATATCGATAGGGATCAGTATCCTGAGCGATATAAGCAGTTATGTGAAGAAATTCAACGCAGAAAACAAAGCGGTGAATTTGAACGAAAAGTACAAGAAATTGAAGAGCAGGAAGATGAGGACGACGATGAAAATGAATTTATCATTGAATTTTCATCTGAAGGGAAAGGAACAAACCGAAAGTTGTTTATTTTAGTGTTTACCTTGATCAATTTGGTTGTACTCGCTTTTGTTATACCAAAATATCTTGTTTCTGATCTAAACAACATACATGAATACTCAACAGAAATCGATTCTATCAAGTGCCATAAAGAAGAAGTCATCGATGATGAAACCGATAAGGTATATACCTATTTTGATCTTAATCTTGTCTCATACCAAGATACTTTTTCTGCTATTGGTATTGGTGAAGGAAAGTGTAAAAACTTAGCTCGTGATTTGAAAGTTGGAACAAATGTTTCTATTTGGCACGAAGACGGATTAATCCACCAATTGAAATCAGAAAATAGAATGCTACTTCCGTATGTTTATATGAAGCCCAAAGTACGAGAAATCAGAACAGATGATGCGAACTTGTACTGGTTTGGTTTAGTGGCTTTGTGGTTCATGTTATTCAAATCAGTAGCGAATGCTGTAGTGCCGGGGACGTTTACCTCTAACAAGTAATTAAAAAAGGTCAAAAAACAGTTGGCTTTTGCTCCTTCGTCGCTTATTTTAGCCAACTATTTTTTGCCTGTTAATTGGGCGTTAAGTTTCCAATATGAGTAGTCTGCAAATGGACCAAAAATATATACTAAAGCGTAATTATACGGGTGTAATAATTTTCTTGTTGTCAGGACTATTTTTCACCTCTATTGCAATTGGTTTGTTAGTTGATGAAGGTGTTACGGTTTTTGCTTTAAGTGAGTGGAAGAGGGATCTCCTTTCGATTTACGGTGTCGCGGTATGCCTGGTAGTTGGGAGTGGTTTGTTATTATTGGGCGCTATAAACATAATGGGAATACTGAGAAATCCCGAATACGAACTAATTCTAACTAATGCAGGCATTTACATGCCTGGCATGAGAGGTGGTAAAAAGACTCTATACCAATACTCAGAAATGAAATCATTCAAATTAGCAGTAGTCGGGGAGCTTCATGTCATTGAAATAATGCTCGATAATGGCAGTAGGGTTAATATTCCAAAGCAAAACTTACAAAGTACTGAAGACTACGAGTCATTAAAATCTGATGTTTCACTTCGTCTGGGGAATAAAACTTAACAAGCACTTCAAACGGAACAAAAACAGTTGATTAGGTTCCACTACGCTACACATTATAACCAACTATTTTTGTTCGCTTAAGTGGGCGTTCTCGATACAAAATCTAATCCAAATATACTATTCATATAATTTTTTAATGTCTCGAATGTATTAGTTAGCCTTAGGAAAATACTTCAATCGGTTTAATTTTGGCTTCAAGATTTATCCAATGCTAACGACTTCTTGGTGCGCATTACTGACTAAAACAGAAACCTAGGTAACGACTGGTCTATGATCATAAAGCGGACGCTCGGTGGTTACAGGTTTGTTTTTTCATCTAACCGTTAATTATTGCGTCTATTACAAACGCTGTCTGGCCGTATTGTGCCAAAACAGTTGTACGGTTAGTTGTTTTTATTTTTAAATTGTTCTACTAAACAGACGCTGGCCTTTTCGTTTCTTACGATAATTCAGAGCAGAGAGGCGAGCATTAATATAATGTCTTAAAATCAAAGTGCTAATGTCAGGAATACGCAATATAGTTAAAAAATGGGGATAAGCTAAGGCACTAGGTGCCGTGCGACGTGAAGTCGTATGTAACGCTGTTCACCGCGATAAGAGTGAACCATCTGTATCACCAGATGACCCTAGGACTCTGAATAAAGTAGCGAGTCTGACAATGTAACAAAGTCCACTGGACGGGAAAATAATCGTGAGAGGATGTTCCTCCTGATAACCACAAGTCGGGTAAGTGCTAGGGAGTCAGTATGATGAATGAAAGTGAACCCATGTAAGATGCGTTATGCGCCAAGCAGCGGAAGTGGTTAATACGCTGTAGCCAAAAACGGCAACGAGGGTAGGAAAGAGGTTGGCACGTACTCTTTCGTGATCGAGAATCTCTCCGCATTAGAGTGGGCATCTAACCTGACACTGCGTTCCATGCGGAACACGGTAAGCCTGTATTGCTCCCAATAGGGAAAGCTGTCTGAGAAGAAAGCCGATAGTGGTGCAGGTAAAGGAGGCTGGAGAAAGCTAATGCTGCATTGTAATGATGCAGATACAGGCTGATGTCTGACACGAAAGTGAGCCCACTTCCAGCTGGTCTCCCGTTGCAAGATGATTTGAAGAACTTTATTCAAGGAGAA
>JABSOZ010000003.1 GCA_013215295.1 Colwellia sp. | reverse complement strand
TCTATCTTCGCATACTCAAAATAGTTTCAGACACTCTGGCAATATTGCGGCATTACCATTTATACTGAATATAATAATTATTATGTAATAGATGATGCAATGAAAATCAATGCAACCCGGCAGATAACATTACCTCTCGACCTGTGCAAATCCGCAGGCATTGAAAAAGGCGACGAGGTAGAAATATTTATTGACAAACCAGGCGTTATTTCCATTGTAAAAAAAGAGTCTTTGGAAAAACAACGCCTACAATCTTTAAATGAATTATCTGCATTAGATCAAGAACTAGGTGGTATAGGTTATAAGTAATTCAAGTGCCACCTTGTTACCATAAAATATTATGGCACTGATGCCCCGTTATAGAATTTTTATTAAGGACTATAAACGTATCAGAGAAGACCCTTTGGGTACTGATTTAGGGTGCTAGAAAAGGTCTCGTTTACGCAAAAGAGGTCGTTTCAACAGCAAGAAGTAATGAACGTTAATACAGCCAGTGAAACACTCTAAAACAGCTACACTTGAAGTTAATCAGTTCAAAGTCACATTAATAAGGAGGGAGCTTAAATTGAAAAAATTAGTATTTCTCGTACCACTTGGCGTGCTTATCTTTGGGTCGTAGTACATTTATCACAAAGGAAAACAAAATGAGTGATATTCTGATATTGGTAGAATTTCCATTTTCTACCATGATAATTCAATTTGCTGACTTTTACCTTCGATGTCACTAAGACCAATATGAACACCTAAAAGTCTAACCTTTTTACCGTCACCACGTTTCACTACTTCTGTTAGCAAATCTAAAAAGATTCCTTCATCAAAGTTAGAATAAGCAAAGTCTTTAGTCGTTTGGTGAAAATCATTGAACTTAACTTTTACCCCTAATTTACTTATTTTTCGCTCATGTAAATACTTTTCAGACCGTTTTTTTAATTCAGGTATGAGTTTATCGGTTAAAATACTACGAAGAGTATCTAAATCATCAATATCTTCAGCAAATGTTCTCTCAACACCTACCGACTTTCTAACTCGTGTTGTTTCAACATCTCTATTATCTATACCTTGGCACCGTTGATAAAGCACCTGTCCAAATTTACCAAAGTTATTATTAATAATCGACTGGTCAACGGCTTGAATGTCTCGACCATACTCCAACCCTAATGACTTTAGTTTTTCAAAAGTAACCTTACCTACACCTGAAATCTTATTTAAAGGTAATTCGGCAATGAAGCTACAGACTTCAGAAGGCGTGATAACAAATTGACCATTTGGTTTATTATAATCTGAAGCAACTTTGGCAAGAAACTTCAGAGAAGAAATTCCAGCAGAAGCAGTTAGGCCAGTCTCTCTGTGGATTGTTTCTCTAATATCTTGGGCTATTAAAGTGGCTGAACCTTTAAATAGTTTGCAATCAGTAACATCAAGATAAGCTTCATCTAATGAAAGAGGTTCAATAATGCTGGTATAACGCGAAAATATTTCACGGATATGAATACTAACTTCTTTATATGCATCCATTCGAGATGGTACGAGCACCAAATTTGGACACTTTCTCATTGCCACACTCGTTGGCATTGCTGAACGAACACCAAATTCTCTTGCTATATAATTACAAGTAGAAAGTACACCTCGCCTTTTTGAACTTCCCCCCACAGCAACAGGGAGATTTGCCAACTCTGGCCTATCTCTAATTTCAACAGATACAAAGAATGCGTCCATGTCTATGTGGATCAACTTCTGCATATTATTTAAAATCTCTTTTAAGTAATCCCATTATTTTTGCTATAGTATCCAGACCAATCTACATTAAAAGTTTGTCAAGATTTTATAATCTAGGTACAATTTTTCACTCTGTAATAACTTAATTCTTGCATGATGCTAAATTTGTCAAGGTTGACAACGGTGGGTTTTAGTTAAATACCAAAGAAAACGGTATAACTACAGCTCCTACCGCTCGCTCACACACTGATGTCAAGAAATTAAATGTTAGATAAGAAATCTATGTGTATTATTTTTCGGTTCTGTGTCATGTTTTAGTTATATGTTAGTTATTTTTTAATGATGTTAAATAAGGTTGAACAAGCTTTTCAGTACGTCAGTATTCAAAAGTGAATGCAATAATTTATCTATTCAACCTGCATTGTCAGATCATGTCATTCACTGTATACAAACACAGTATAAGCTTTTATTTCAATAATTCAATGTTGAAATAATATATCGACAGCTTTTAATTTCCTGCGAAATACGTTAATTTGTCGTTTTATTTTTTATCAATCAATAGCTGACATGTGTTTATGACAATTCGCTTTATGCAAATGGCTTTCGTCCTACTTTTTCTTTTATCTCCTTCTCTTGTAAATGCTCATACCAATGAAGCTAATCAGGCAGAATTGCAGTTACTTGAAGATAATAAATATCAGCTTGTTTTGAGTATTAATGCTCTACATTTAATCAAAAGTCAGCAAGAATTTACAGGTAATGAACCCGAGCTCATTTATTATCTGAAGGGTTTATCATTAACTGAAACCAAGCGGCTATTATCGACAATAAAACAAAAATTAAATCAGCAAACCACTTTTATTATTGATGAGACAAAGGTACTGGTCGTGCCATTTTCAGGCTTAACGGTTTCAGAATTAAGAAATAGACTTCATCCTAGTTCTGCTAACAAACCTGTTAAGTTGTTTTCAACGGGTGAGTTCCCACAAAAACACAATAAAGTTGCTCTAACCTTCCCACCTTTGTTAGGAGATGTTTTATTAACGATGACGAGTCCAAAAAAATCTTTGGTGTTGTCCGGTGACCAAAGCCATTCTTTTTCTATCGATGGCAATAATGCGGTTACCCGTGAACTTTCGAATATGGAATTAACACTGTTAAACATCACAGAATATATCTACCAGGGCTTTGTTCACATTCTGCCCCAAGGGCTTGACCATATTTTATTTGTCTTAGCGCTATTTTTGTTGGCCACGAAAACATCCAACCTTTTGTGGCAAGTAAGTACCTTTACACTCGCCCATACGATTACTTTAGCCTTAGGGATATTCGGTATCATTAACTTACCCAGTAGCATTGTCGAGCCGCTGATTGCGTTATCAATTGCTTATGTTGCTATCGAAAACATCGTTCAACAGAAACTCACTAAGTGGCGTTTACCTATTATTTTTGTGTTTGGCTTACTCCATGGCTTAGGCTTTGCTTCGGTGCTAGTTGAACTCGGGTTGCCCGAGAGTGAGTATGTCAGTAGTTTATTATCATTCAACGTCGGCGTAGAGTTCGGGCAAATCACAGTTATTGCTTTGGCGCTATTAGTAACACGTTGGTTTATGTATAAACCCTGGTATCGACAATATGTGGTTATCCCTGCAAGCGCGATTATTTCAATCATTGCCTTATATTGGTTTATTGAACGTGTCTTTTAATAGCAGATTAGAATAGCGCTAAACTTATCATACACAAATAAACGTAGTGAAATGAAAACGACCTTAGATCAATTTAATATGATTTAAGGCCGTTTAGAAAATTAATAAAAATTACAGATATACGCTGATCTTCGTTTATTACTCAGGTTCATAGTCCAAGTTAGCAGACAACCAACGTTCAGCCTGCGGTAAGGTCATCTCTTTTCGCATGGAATAATCGATAACTTGGTCTTTAGCAACTTTAGCAACTGCGAAGTACTTTGATTCTGGATGCGCAAAATACCATCCACTCACTGCAGCTCCTGGCCACATAGCAAAACTTGACGTTAATTCCATACCAATGTTTTCTTCAACATTGAGTAAGTCCCATAACAAACCTTTTTCTGTATGCTCAGGACAAGCAGGATAACCCGGCGCTGGTCTTATACCTTGGTATTTTTCACGAATTAAGTCGTCATTAGGAAGCGACTCTTCTGGTGCATATCCCCAATATTCTTTACGAATTTTTTCATGAAGATATTCCGCACTCGCTTCGGCTAACCTGTCTGCTATCGCTTTAACTAAAATACTGTTGTAATCGTCATGCTGAGCAGCAAATTCTTTTACTAACTCATCACAACCATAACCAGCTGATACCGCAAAGGCTCCCACGTAATCTTTTATACCTGACGCTTCATCAGCGACGTAATCGGCTAAACAACGGTTGAATTGCCCTGCTGGTTTTTTACTTTGTTGGCGCAGTTGATGTAATTTCATTAATTGTTCGTCTCTGCTTTCATCTTTAAACAAAATCAAATCATCTTGTTGACGGTGTGCCGGAAACAAACCAAAAACCGCTTTTGCCGTTAGCTTTTTATTATTAATAATCTCGTCTAATAAGGCATTCGCATCATTAAATAAATTCGTTGCTTCTACACCCACCACTTCATGTCTTAGAATTAGCGGATATTTTCCTGATAACTGCCAAGTCATGAAAAATGGCGTCCAATCGATGTATTTTCTAATCTCGTTCAGATCTAAGTTATCAAGTACCGTTACACCCAATTTATTGGGTACTTTTGGCGTATAATTTTCAAAGCTAATGGGAACAGCATTAGCTCGAGCATCTTCTATTGTGATCAAGCTTGAACGTGGCCCCTTTTTATAATGACGTACTCGAACACGATTATACTCGTCATTTTGACGGTCAATAAAAGCGTCTCGTTTGGCACTATCATCTGAAAGCAATGTACTTACCACTGATACCGAACGTGACGCATTAGGTACGTAGACAACAGGATGTTCATATTGCTGTTCAATTTTAACTGCCGTATGTGCTTTTGATGTTGTTGCACCGCCAATAAGTAAGGGTAAGTTAAAATCGAGACGTTTCATTTCTTTGGCAACATGTACCATTTCATCAAGAGACGGTGTTATCAGCCCAGATAAGCCAATAATATCAACGTTTTCTTCTTTCGCGACGCGCAAAATATCATCACAAGAAACCATCACGCCTAAATCAATAATGTCGTAGTTATTACATTGTAAAACCACACCAACAATATTTTTACCTATATCGTGAACATCACCTTTTACGGTAGCAAGTAATATCTTGCCATTTGATTTTATTACTGTTTTTTCAGCTTCGATAAAGGGATTTAAATGAGCAACGGCTTGCTTCATGACTCGAGCCGATTTAACAACTTGTGGTAAAAACATTTCTCCTGCGCCGAATAAGTCACCAACAGTATTCATGCCGTCCATTAATGGCCCTTCAATGACATCAAGCGGGCGTTTAGCGATAAGGCGTGCAGCTTCTGTATCTTCAACAATAAATTCATTAATACCTTTGACTAATGAATACTCTAAACGCTCTATGATAGGGAGTTCACGCCAAGTTAAATCCGCTTTATTATTTTTACTTCCTGCTTGGCCACGATACGACTCAGCAACATCAAGTAGGCGCTCTGTGGCATCGTCATCACTGTTTTGAATAACATCTTCAACAGCAAGGCGTAAATCGTCGGGAATGCTTGAATAAATAGCCAACTGTCCGGCATTCACTATGCCCATATCCATGCCATTTTTTATCGCATGATAAAGAAACACGGCGTGAATTGCTTCACGAACAGCATTATTACCACGGAATGAAAACGATACGTTTGAAACTCCACCAGAAATCATCGCGTGTGGAAGGTTTTCTTTTATATCAGCAACCGCTTCAATAAAATCAACGGCATAATTATTATGCTCTTCAATGCCTGTTGCTACGGCAAAGATATTGGGATCAAAAATAATATCTTCTGCGGGAAAACCTATTTCATGTACTAAAATGTCGTAAGCACGCTTACATATTTCATACTTTCGCACCCGTGTATCTGCTTGACCTTGTTCGTCAAACGCCATCACTATTACTGCTGCGCCATAACGACGTAGCAGTTCAGCTTGCTTGCGGAAGTTTTCTTCGCCTTCTTTTAAGCTAATAGAATTAACGACACCTTTACCTTGAATACACTTTAAGCCTGCTTCCAAAATATCCCATTTAGAAGAATCAAGCATAATGGGTACTTTTGCTATATCTGGCTCACCTGCAATTAAATTTAAATAACGGACCATGGCAGCTTTGGAATCAAGCATGCCTTCATCCATATTAATATCAATAATTTGTGCGCCATTTTCGACTTGTTGCAAAGCAACCGCGATAGCTTTTTCGTAATTTTCTTCAGTAATTAAACGTTTGAATATAGCTGAACCGGTTACATTGGTACGTTCACCTACATTTACAAATAATGATTCGCTCGTTATGGTTAACGCTTCAAGCCCTGATAAACGACAAGCGATTGCACGAGGCTTAACTGGTCTAGGTGCTATATTTGCAACCGCATCAGCCATGCCTTTTATATGTTCAGGCGTTGTGCCACAACAACCACCAATAATATTAAGAAAACCTGACTCAGCCCACTCTTTTACGTGGATATCCATATCTGCAACACTAAAGTCATATTCGCCAAATGCATTAGGTAAACCCGCATTAGGGTGTGCTGAAACTGCGTAGTCTGAAATCCGGCTTAACTCTGCAACATATTGTCTAAGTTCTACAGGACCTAACGCACAATTCAAACCAAATGAAATAGGTTTCGCGTGTCTTAATGAATTATAAAAAGCTTCAGTCGTTTGCCCTGATAAAGTACGGCCAGAAGCATCAGTAATGGTGCCAGAGATCATCACAGGTAAACGCAATTGTAATTCATCAAATACAGTTTCAACCGCAAAAATTGCTGCTTTTGCATTAAGCGTATCGAAAATAGTCTCAATAAGAATGATATCTGAACCACCTTCAATCAACGCTTTAGTTGATTCTATATACGCATCTTTTAATTGATCAAATGTAACATTACGAAATGCGGGGTCGTTAACATCAGGAGAAATAGAACATGTTCTGTTTGTTGGGCCTAATACACCTGCCACAAAACGCGGTTTATCCGGATTTTTTGCCGTGAACTCATCAGCGGCTTCACGCGCTATTTTCGCAGCTTGAAAGTTTATTGATGCGCTGTACGACTCCATGTCGTAATCTGCCATCGCAATAGTTGTTGCGTTAAAGGTGTTCGTTTCAAGAATGTCAGCACCTGCTTCGAGATACTCGTTATGAATCGCTTTAATCACATCAGGCTGTGTTAGCACTAACATATCATTATTGCCTTTCACATCTGAATGCCAATCAGCAAATTGTTCGCCACGGTAATCTTGTTCTTCAAACTTATAGGCTTGGATCATCGTTCCCATTGCGCCATCTAAAATAAGAATGCGTTTTTTCATTTGTTGCTCAAGACGGCTAAATGATGCTGATTTTTTCATGTTATTTCTCTACTTTTACTTTCAAACTAACTTTATTTAACAAATAGTTAAGTGGCTATCTATATTTGAGTGTCAGGGTGTATTGCTTGAATATTACTTGCATCTAACTTGTATGGCGTGATCTGATAAACATAATAGTTCAGCCAATTGGTAAATAACAAACTGCTATGACTGCGCCATGAACTGTGTGGGACTTTTGTTATATCATTATCAATATAGTAATTAGTTGGCTTAGCTGCGTTCTTATCTAGATTAAGGTCTCGCTGATGTTCTTCATCTAGGGTCGTTGCATCGTACTCAGGATGACCCGTTAAATAGACTTGTTGCTTATTCATACTCGCGACGACGTAAACTCCAGCTTCTGGAGATTCAGCAATTATTTTCAAATCAGGAATCGATAAATAATCAGACTTTTCAATATAGCCATAACGTGAATGCGGAACATTAAAGAACTCTTCAAAACCACGGGTCAGCTGTTCTTTCGGGTCAACGGGACTGTGCTGAAAAATACCTGAGAGTTTCTCTTTGCGTAAATGCCTATTCAAACCATAGTGATGATAAAGTGCGGCATGAGCAGCCCAGCAAGAAAACATCGTTGAAGTAACATTTTTTTCTGCCCAGTCGAACACTTCACAGATTTTATCCCAGAAGGTAACTTTCTCGTAATCCATTAATGCAAGCGGCGCACCTGTGATAATTAATCCGTCATATTGTGTATCTTTTATATCATCGAACATACGATAAAAATTATCTAAATGTTCTTTCGGGGTATGTTTTGATTCATTAGCGTGAATGCGAACAAAGTCGACATTTATTTGTAATGGTGTATTAGAAAGCACACGAAGAATTTGCACTTCTGTTTCTATTTTATTCGGCATTAAGTTAAGAATAGCTACCTTCATCGGCCTAATCTCTTGATTTGCGGCTCGATGTTCAGACATCACAAAAATATTTTCTTCACCTAAAACAGACAAAGCAGGTAATTGATCTGGAATTTTAATGGGCATAACGTTACCTAACAATCAAAACAGATGGCATAGCTCAGGCGCTAATAGCGCGTAATAATTTTCATCTACAAATAATAGCGTTGAATGTTACTTGTATTTTTAGCTATGTCAACATCTAAACGTATAGACGTCTATAATGTTTTTTTGATTAGGTAATATGATTCGTATAAACAGAATTTCTTGTATTTATACTTAATGATGGTATCCGTTATATTTTTGCAACAGGCTATATTTTTAAATACAAAAATCTAAAACATAAGTGAATTAGTGAACTATCACTGCTATGTCATCAAAGCAGTGATAGTTCTCCAGATATTACTGATACCATTGCTTTTGATAAGCTAAAGTGCCAAACAATACATGCGCTCTTGCTCTTTCGGACATCTGTTTATTAATAGGGGTATCAAACAGTTCTTTGTCCTTATAAGTAAATGCACGAGCCTTTTTACCCGACTGCAAAATGGTTACCGATTCAGGCGTCATGTAAGCAAAACTTTTGCCATACTGCATCATTACTCTTTGTTTCGCTAAAGGTATTTCTTGTGTTAAATCGTGCCCTATCATTGGTGAATGGCCACTTACACCAACAAGTGATAACAGAGTAGGCGCAAGATCAATTTGGCTGACCAATCGATTGTCCGATTTAGCTGCAATGTTTTCACCTAAAATAACGCCAGGAATTCTAAAGTGATCTATCGGTACAAGACTTGCTCCACCAACTCTTGAATCATGATCAGCAACGACTAAAAATACCGTGTTTTTCCAATAGTCTGAATTTTTAGCTTTTTTCATAAACTCCCCTAAGGCGTAATCAGCGTACTTTGCCGCATTATTACGGGTATGTTTTTCTTCGTCATATTGAGATATTTTTCCATCCGGATATTCAAAAGGAGAATGGTTAGAACTCGTAAAGACTAAACTAAAAAAGGGCTCGCTTTGTTTATTTAAAGCTTCAAATTCGATATGAGCTTGATCATATAAATCTTCATCGGAAGCTCCCCATGAACCTTCAAAATCAACTTTTTCAAAATCATCGAAGTCGACGATATCAATAAATCCGTTGCCGAGAAAAAAACTTTTCATATTATCAAAATGACTTTCTCCGCCATAAATGAACTGAGTATGGTAACCATTATCGTTGAGTTGTTTTGCAACCGTGAAAAAATCTCGTTGTGATTTATCCAGTTTAACAACCGCTCTTGATGGTGTGGGAGTGAACCCCGTAATAACGGCTTCAATTCCTCTAACAGAGCGAGTGCCCGTTGCATATAGGTTGGTAAGATTCCATCCTTCATTCATCAATTTATCTAAGTTAGGTGTTAGTGGTAACCCGCCAAGCTTCCCTACATATCGAGCCCCTAGACTTTCTTGTAGTAAAATAACAAGATTTTTAGGTTTCCCTGTATAACTCGCTTGGTGCATAGTACGAGTAGGAAAATTGTTATCTTTAAAACTATGGATATTACTCATCGTACTTTTTCTAACCAGATCAATAACTTGTTCGTCTGGCATTGTTCCATAATATTCAGAACTAGGGTTTTCAAGTCTCATTTGCTTCAAGCAAAATGCAACGGAGTAAGTCGAATTTAAGGTGAGGTCGTTAAGTAAATGGTCCGTAGAGAATGACACCATGGATGGATTTAAAGGACGATGTCCTAAGGCCCCTCTAGCACCAAGAAAGACAAGAAAAATGATAAAAACACTGATGAATATCCGACTAATAAAACTAGCATTTGAATTGGCAAGCCAGTTCCTTTTAAATAATTTACCACAAACGACATTTGTTAATAACAGAGACAGTAAGCTAATGAGGATCTCTAACTTGTATCCTGTCCATAACATTGAAAATACTTCTTTTGGGTAAATAAGATATTCAATTAATAATCGGTTCGGCCTTGAATCATATTCTAAGATAAACGTTGGCGTAATAATTTCTAAAAAAACTAATAAAGTAAACGAAACTGTGTACCACACCATTAAAAATCGCTGAAGTAAGCTTTTTCCTTTATTGCAGAGGTAAGATAATAAGCTAATTAAAATGGGTATGACGAACAGATAACACAATGAAGATATATCAATACGCATACCACTTAACATTATTAACCCAAGATCATTAAGACTGTTAACCCTTTCACCTTGCCAAATCACAAAGCCTAAACGAAAAGAAGACAGTAAGCTTAATGCGGTAATAAAAAAGACAGCTGTGATCCACAAAGGGCCTAATAGTGCTTTAATTTTACTATCTCTATTGATGCCGGTGATGCTCTGAGTATCAGATAAAGCAGACGTTTGACTTAGAAACATAAAATTCCCCCCCACACTACTACAGTTATGGTTAGGCTAATAAATACAGCCGCAGAGCCTAAATCTTTTGCTAATCCTGACAGTTCATGAAGCTCTAAACCTATACGGTCAACAACGGCTTCTATAGCGGTATTGAGTGTTTCCGTTAATATAACAAGCAATAGAGAAACAATTAAAAATATGTGCTCCAGTACTGTTACATCGAGATAAAAGCTGATAATTGTTAGTACACACACAAGTATAATTTCTTGCTTAAATGCCGCTTCATTCTTACTCATCCAGAAAAAACCTTTACAGGTATTTTTAAAAGCTGAGACAATACGGTTTATGCCCGTTTTTTTATTATTATTGTCAAATTTCATATCTATTTTGCCTGTTGATATTCGTTAAAATTACACTAAATAAGATTATTAATAGAAATAATTCAGTATTTCCCCCATCAGTTTTTATAAACATTCATAAGTAGAGTGGATTACTAGAGAAAAGTTCAATAAAAATAAGGGTTTGTAATTGATCTACCGTGATACAAAATATACGGTGTTTTATGCTGGATTGAGACGTGAAAAATTTCATCGTAAATTAAAACGTTATTCAGAATCATAAGTAGAAATGACCCGTTCAGAGGATAGTTCTAACGGGAAAATGAATTGTGCGAGGTGTGCAAAGCCCCTTTAATGATTATGCTTTGTCATTTAATTAAGATTATCTACCTGTGCGTTTAAATCTAGTTGTCTATTTTCTGTAATAAAAAAGCCACTGTATACACAGTGGCTTTGGGCATTAATTTGAATTGTGAGAATTTACTCTGTTACAGCTTCTTTTTTAGACTTTTCTTTCTTAGGCTTTTTATCACTCGCCTTGACACTTTTCGTGAGTAGTAATTCACGTAAACGCGTATCTAGTTCTTTTGCCATTTCTGGTTTTTCAGCTAGAGATTTAGCGGCATTCGCTTTACCTTGGCCAATACGGTCACCATTGTAGCTGTACCAAGAACCTGATTTTTCAACCATTTTATGTATAACACCTAGGTCAATTAGTTCACCTAAGCTGTTAATACCTTCACCATATAAAATTTGAAATCCAACTCGTTTAAATGGCGGAGAATTTTTTTTCACAACCTTAACACGATTTTCATTACCAATAATTTCGTCACCCGCTTTAACAGCCCAACTCGACGAATATCTAAACGAACTGAAGCATAAAACTTAAGTGCATTGCCCCTGTAGTCGTTTCTGGTGATTCTGTGGCATTCTCTTTATAGATAGTTCTGTAGGAATATATACAGGATAAAATATTTGAGAATAGTATAAATTCAATATTTAAATTTGACCCAAAATACAAACTCATCTGAGCGGGGGGAATTCTCAAAAATGAGAAATGTAGGAGAGTAATAAAGTATCACATTAGTCACAACTAAAGATATTGTCAGCCGTCCTAGGAGGCAAGTGATTTTACGCTCTTGCAGCTAAGATGGTTAGGACATGGAGAACAAAGATCTAAAGATGCTTGATGAAGGCGTATAGCTAAGCCATCTATAAAAATGATCATTTCGTCAGCTAAAATCGAGCGTTGAATATCATTATCGAAAATGGTTTTACTGCCTACCGCCTTGATGTCTTTGACACGCTTAACATCTTCGTGTTTGAGTTTCAGCGAAGGAGGCCAATATTTTTTAGTGGAAAGCTGATCACACCAATACCACATTGCTGAACGGTGTTTGTTTCTTTGAAAATCACTAGCAACATTCGTCTTTAAATATCGTTCGAATAGGACAATATGAGTGATCCAATCTATTGCATCATGGATTACGTCTTTATTATTTTTGATTAGTGGGGCTGCTCTGCAAGGCGGTTCGGTACGTAAGATCAGCATAGACAAATAACCCTTTGGAACCGTATCAATGCCCTTTATACGTAATTTACTATTGCTGGAACGGGCAATAAAATGCAAAATTTAAGTGCAGATAACATCGCTATGGGCATCAAGAACAAAATAAAAATCAGGATGCTTAATAACAAAACGACCAACTGCACTCATAAAATCACCTTATCCTATGCTTTTGCTGTTTTCCCTGTTTTATCTGTTTTATCTGTTTTATCTGTTTTATCTGTTTTATCAGCCTTAGTTTCATTTAAGTGCGGCATAAGCTTAGCTTTAATTTTTGCTTCAAGTTCAACAGCTTTTTCGGGATTCTCAGCAAACCATTTACAAGAATTGGCTTTACCTTGTCCGATTCGATCCTCACCGTATGAATACCATGCACCTGCTTTATTAACAAGTTCATGTTTTACACCCAAATCTATCAGTTCACCATAAAGATTTATGCCCTTACCATAGATGATTTGAAACTCAGCTTGTTTGAACGGTGGAGACACTTTATTCTTCACCACTTTAACGCGAGTTTCGTTACCGGTAATTTCATCACCTTCTTTCACAGCCCCTATTCGACGGATGTCTAATCGCACTGAAGCGTAGAACTTTAAGGCGTTACCTCCGGTTGTGGTCTCGGGTGATCCAAACATTACGCCGATCTTCATACGGATTTGGTTGATAAAAACAACCAAGGTATTTGACTTAGAAATATTGGCTGTAAGTTTACGCATTGCTTGCGATAACATACGGGCTTGTAACCCCATGTGCGAGTCACCCATGTCGCCTTCAATTTCGGCTCTTGGCGTTAATGCCGCTACCGAATCGATAACAATCATGTCTACTGCACCTGAGCGCACTAACATATCGACAATTTCTAAGGCCTGCTCGCCTGTATCCGGTTGCGATACTAATAGCTCATTGATATTAACACCTAAAGCTTCAGCATAAATCGGGTCTAGTGCATGTTCAGCATCAACAAAGGCACAGATTTTTCCGTCGCGCTGAGCATTGGCTATTGTTGCGAGTGTTAACGTCGTTTTACCTGACGACTCAGGACCGTATATTTCACAAATTCGACCATACGGCAGTCCGCCTATGCCTAGCGCGATATCTAATCCGACAGAGCCTGTTGACACGCTCGGCATGATTTCGCGAGGCGCATCACCCATTTTAATAATTGAGCCTTTACCGAACTGGCGTTCGATTTGTGATAGCGCTGCTGCTAATGCTGCTTCTTTGTTGTCATTTTTGTTGTCATTTTTCATTTTAGATACACCTGTGACTTTGTAGTTATAAGTTTAAATTAAATTTTTGATTGAATTAAGTTTAACGAGAGGAGAGGAGTTGAGAAACAAGTAATTCATTGATGTTTACACCTAATTTATCTGCGTAGATTGGGTCAAGTGCGTGCTCAGCATCAACGAAGGCACAAACTTTACCATTACGTTGGGCTACAGCAATAACTTCAAGCGTTAACGTAGTTTTACCACTTGACTCAGGACCATAAATTTCAACAACACGACCTAACGGTAAACCACCAGCACCTAGCGCAATATCCAATGATAAAGAAGCTGTAGAAATGGTTTCAACATCCATAGTGTTGTTATCACCAAGCTTCATAATTGAAGCTTTACCAAATTGTCTTTCAATCTGACTGAATGCTGCTTCTAGTGCTTTTTCTTTAGCATCTTTCATGTTTATTCCGCCGATGTGTCTGTGATTTCGTTTTGATGAAGCAAGTATACTGTATGACCGTACAGTATCAAGCTTTTTTATACTTTTTTTTATTTATATATAAAAGCAACATCACCTCAACATTTAAGCTACTGATATACTTGCACTTAAATGATACGGATAACTTTTTTTAATTTGCTCTTAAAAAGTTACTATTCGAACACGCGATAAGACACACAGTATAATAAACGATATGTTTCACTGGTTTTTTACATGAATAATATAATTTACATTTACGATATACAGCATACAAATACTGAATGACAACATGAGAGAATGGAGTGAGTAATAGTGATTAGCTTATAATGGAGCAATACATTTAGCGTGTAGTGTAAAGGTAATCGAGTATTAACCTTAATACGAATCCCGCTAATTTAAAGATTGTTATCTGCCAAGAAATCTATCCAATGAATTAATGTAATCGATAAGTTATTACTGTAAACCACGCTATTATTATACTGCGATATCTAGCTTTACACTTTCCATTTGAATATCGCAAAGTAACGAACGACTATTAATAATTCTATTCGTTGTTGCCCCTTTAAAATGGACGATTTTTCGATTACTTTTGTCAGATAATTTATGGATAGCCTGAGCTGACGAAATGCCATCTAATTTGCTGTAAAAGATAGACAGTCGGCCTTGGAATCTATTAATGAATGACGTGGCATCAAGGTCTTTCAATTTGACTTTATCTACCCTATAAATTTCATCAATTAACTTCGTCAGTAAGGTTTGCGGAAGCTTATTTTTACGAACATAAACGTCTAAACTATTATTGTAATTTAGCACAGGAGAAATAACGGTTAAATCATCAAAGTAACCCGAAAACCACTTACTATTCGCTAATACCGATACACCTAATCCATGCGTTACAATATGCGAAGGTGTTGTTATTTTTTCTGATGCAAGGTCAAACGCTTTTATCCATTTTGGTAATGATATGTTGTTCTTGTCGTCAGGATGAAATTCTATGGCAATACAGCTGTGACCGTATTTAACGAGTTTTTTCATTAAAGGTAAAAATTGATAAGCATCAGACGAACCATGTACAAGCCAAATACATTTCCCTTTCCCATATTGATACGTTTTTACTTTACCAAATTTAGTTTTGATAACACTTATTTTTACTTTTTTTGACCATTTTCGTGAGGTATTCTCAGGTGGGAGTAAACTTTTTTTAAATAACATGTAGGCAACTTTTGGAAAAAATATATTAAAAAATTTAATGCCAAGAATTGCTAAGTGATTTTTCATTGTTCATTGCCTGTTTATTATCATTACGCTTAAATAAGATGATCCCGTGTAAAAGTCATTCATTGATAAAGTAAGGTTAACCCTTAATATCAGATGGTCACATCATGCATGCATCACCAATTATTGACGTTATAAGATGCTTAAGTCCGTTCAAACATTTCATGGTTAATTCAGCGAGAAACGATATCCAGATCCATAAATAGACTCAATGGGATTATCCAATATCCCCGCTTCTTTAAATTTATTTCTAATTTTTTTTACGTGGCTATCAATAGTTCTATCAGTAATATGTCGATATTGTGGGTAAGCCAATTGCAATATTTGTTCACGGGAATAAATTCTTTCGGGATGAGTAAAAAGTAAATTAAACAGGTTGTATTCGATCAGTGAGAAAGCTATTTTTCTTCCTTGGCATACTACTCTTGCTTTTTGTTGATCTATGGTGATTTTTGAAAAACTGATATTACCTTCAGTTCGATTTAAAATGGCTTTGGTCCTTAAAATCAATTCCATATCATCAAAACAATTACTTAAATAATCGTCAACACCACACTCGAAAGCGAAATGCTTATTGGAGTGGTCTACTTGTGCACTTAATATTATGATGGGTACATTACTAAATATGCGTATTTGCTGACAACAATTTAAACCATTGTGATTATTTATAATGAAATCCATCAGGATTAAATCAGGTTTAAATTTTGATACTCTCTCGATTACCCCATCATCATCGTTAATAACTAAGGTCTCAAAATTATGTTGATGATAAAGAAGGGTCAAACGTTCTGCAATTTTTACATCATTTTCAACAATGAGTACTTTAAATTTGTTTTTCATCAGATATATGCCTGTTGTCTTGTTCGTTGTTCTGTATTATTTAATGATTAATAAATATATTTACGACTAGCGTTCAATTAATACCTGTATAGATGAATATTCCTTTATCCTTGAAGCTATAAATACTGTCGTGGTTGTTGCTTAGCGTTAGCTTAGTAAACTTTCTTATCAATATGTTATGGACATAGCAAAGATCACGCCAATAAATTTATTCACTATTTTCATGTAGTTACTGATTTCATCTCAGCTACTTTATAATATTGCTTATAAAACAATATATTTACTCATAGAAAACCTATAGAACTGTATAGCTGTTTTCAGGCCCCCTATTCTGGGGTTACTCATTGAAAGCTTATAAGCTTTCAAGTTATATGGTTAAGTTGGGAGTCACTGCTAGATTCAGGAGGGGAGTTGGATATTTCAAAATATAGCTTACTCAAGATATATTTTATGCGATACCATAAATAGCTTTATCAGAATACTTTCTATGACTTTTGATAGAATAGTTCAGTATTTTTTGATCCATAACTAGCTCTATTTTTCCATCCAAAGTATTATTAGCAATAATTAATTAACTCTCAGTATTTACTGTCGTAATTTTCACGTTAAACTTGTATCGAAAATTAAACCAACGCTAACATCTACAGTAAATAATGTAATTCCATGTGATTGCAAGATACTTCAATAGCTGTCAACTACGTTCAATAATCGCACAGAAGCCATTGAAATAAGCATCCACAGACTAAAAAGAAACATAATAAAAACATGACAGATTTATCATCACACACACCTATGATGCGTAAGTGTTAACACCTTGATATTAAATGAAAATTATAGGAATCAATCATAAACCTACACTTACACCTATATTTTATTTTTTACTAATTAATAACCCATATTTTTCATTAACTTACTAACCCAGCCTCTTGATACGCCATGAGTCCGAGCTATTTCACTTCCATTAATTTTTATACCCAACCTCTTTCGTTCTTTAACTGCATTCTTAATATGATCACGTAAAACTAAATTCATTTTATCTTTATCTATTCCCCCTTTCTTCTTCCCATGCAGTAATTGGTGCTTAGATAGCTCATATTTTGCTTCGTAACGTGCTAATACGAATAATAGTAGTAATTGCATATTTTCATCTGTGTCAATTTTTGAGTTATAAAAAATTAAACCTACATCAATTTTAAGTTCCATAAAAATGCACTTTATCCATTCACCAAACTCATCAAATTTAGTTGAAGATAATTTTTCTATTAAGGAATACGTATTGGAGTATTTCTTTGTGAGATAATATTCAATCAGTAGCGCTCTATCATTGCAGCGACTTCTTTTTCTTCAAGGCTTAAGGTCTCATACGGGATAAGTGTTCCGCTTTGAGCATCGGTCACTCTGAAAAAAGGCGATACATGATCATTCCTGTCCGTTGGCGCGGGTTGACAATCTCCCATACACGAAGAATGGGAAAACCCGTAAACATGGATCAATTCGTGATAGACGATACTGGTTAAATAGGAAAAACCCGTGGCCTCGACAATCGTGGCATGTGCATTTTAGGTGTCGGAAAAACGGGTACTCGCATCGAATTCATTGAAACCAGAAGAGAACTCTACGCCGAAAGATTTTAGTAACGGTAGGGGTAATGCCTTTCTTCTTCAACGGTAACACCTTGGTCGGTCGTACCGGCGAAACTTGCAGTAAAGGACGGGCCTAAGGTTAAGGTGTCATATCCTGAAAATTCCGAAAATTCTATCTCCCACTTCACCCCCGCAGAGGTGTTGAACTGCAATGGAACTGCGCGAGCGACATGTTCAATGGTTTGTTTTCTAAAAGCTCCAACGGTGGTTTCGGTACCATCGTCTAGGGTTAAGGCTTTGGGATCATAAATACCGATCCCGTCTTCGTCTGCATATGTAATTACTATCGGGGTGTTTGTAGCAACTGCTGAACCGGCAAATAATAAAACACTGGCGATTAATGCGAGGTTAACATTTTGTTTTTTCTCATCTGTGACTCCAATATTTCAAAAAATGACTAATGATTACAAGCAGCGGGTCTATATTCCTCTTTCGCCATTTCGGTGTCTAAACCAATAATATCTCCACAAACACCATTTTTACACATTTTAAAGCCGTATTGCTTCGCCGCTATTTCCAAGTTGCTTAGCATCACTGTTCCCTGATCAAAGATACCTTCAGCTTGTTGAGCTGCTGTTGACCAATCTTCATCGCTGTCAATAGAGTAAAGCTCATAAGTCGCACCTTTCGCTTTGTAGCCACCGAAGAAACTTACACGGTACATTTCGCAAAATTTAGCCTCATTACTGAAGTTGTCTAAGAGCCATGCCTGCTCACAATTATCGTTACGTCCCAAAGCAAATTCTATGGTATGCAATGTTCCTTCACCAAGCATCTTTGCTACTTCCAAAACCACTGCAAAGTCAGGTAGGCCCTCGCCACAATCATCTGACTGACAGCTTGCACCCAGGTCATCTAAATTTGAAGACATGTACAACGCGGCTTGCAAATTATCATCACCCAAACCTGTGGCTTGCTTGATCACACCTAGCGCACCAGCCACTAACGGAGCTGAGAAAGAAGTCCCATCCCACCAGCAAGCGTTGTCTTGAGGACCACAAAGAGCAATAACATCCGTTCCTCTAACTACTACATCGATACCACTACCGAAGTTGCTAAAATCAGTCAAGTCGCCACTGCTATCAAGAGCGCCGATCACGATCGAGCCGTTACAATTGGCGGGTGTCTGCTCTACTACGTCGACACTATCATTACCTGCGGCAACCACAAGAGTAAATCCTGCGCCTATTGCGGCATCGATACCTTGCTGCATAAAACTAGGGCAACCGTTACTTTTTCCTCCCAAGCTCATGTTGACAATACCTGGATTTCCTTGGTAAGGCGTAACCCCTTCAAAGTGCTCACCCGCCAACCAAAGCAACGCATTCGAGGTATCACTCAAAAATCCGACGCCACAGGTCATGGTTCTGATCGCATAAATGTTTGCGTTATTGGTTACGCCAGCGGCGGTGACGCCATTGCCGATGCGCGAGCCAATCGTGCTGACTACCCCTAATCCATGAGCGCTACAGTGAAGGTCGACCAATTCTTCCGGCGGCAAATAGCTATCGCTCGGCACTTGGTAAGGCCCATCCCTTGTCAAGGCGGTGGTGGAAAAGTTTCTTCCGTCAAAATAAGGCGACTCTTCGTTTTCCACAAACGTTGAATCCAGCACGACAATGTCGATAGGATCGTTTAACTCAGTGACCGCTCCCTCGGGCAAGGCGTCCCACAGACCATAAATATTCATGCCGGTGACGTGATCTGTCGGCGAACCAAAATACGATTCTTGCGCGCCCCCAAAAGGATCATCCGGGATAGCTAAGTCCGTGGTGATCACGTCCACTTCCACCAAACCAAAACGGCCATCTTTGTTAAATGCCACGGCAATATCCTCAGCGCTATACCCTTGTGCATCAACTTCAAATACAACCGGCTTAGAGGAACCACTAACAGAGAGAGAATTTGTACCGACTTTCGAAAGACTGTTGCCTTTCAAACACCATTTCACCTGAGCATTGGGGGAGACTACACACCCGCTAGTTATTGAGGAACTTGCTTTTGTCATGTATTCACCAGCAACCTGCGCTCCTTGACTCATAACTAGTCGAACCGTATCGTAAGCGATTGCCGAAGATGATAGAGCTAATGTAGAAATAGATAATAATGCCATTGATAATATTTTCATGATTTTACTCCTTATTCTGCATTACAAGGTTGCGATTGAGGGAATACTACGGCTTCAAGGTAGGCGTATTTAGCACCAAACACCCAAGCTCCTTGTTGAAATTCTCCTAGCGCTTGGTTGCCGATAAATTGCGAGATAACAGCACCATCATCGCTAATATATACGCCGTTATACGGGATTGCGTTAACCGTACCTATAGTTGCCAAAACAGCATCATTAATGACCTCATAAGCCCCCTCGGCGTAAACTTCTACCGCGGGAACTAACGAGTCCATTGTCTGAGTTAGGCCAATTTCAGAGACCTCACCATTGATATACCCAGAGGTCAAACTCTCAAGGTCCAACAAGGCTATATCAAATTTTCCAACCCTAGCTTGGTTAGAAGTCACACTATTGATGTGTGCTTGTAACGACGCATGATTGGCGGTTGAATGCTCTGCATTAATCAGTGAAGCTAGTTGTGATAACCTTTCAACTAAATTGCGTTCCACAGGCAATGTAACGTACCGCTGCAAAGCGTCCATTATCTTGATGTATTTTTCATAATCAGCCGTGCCGGATATGTTATCTATTGGTAAAACCATATCCCAAGAGACGGTTTGATTTTGCGTTGCTCTAATGTCCTCAAGTTGTATATTTATTGTTGATGTTTTGTTGTGATAGATTTCTTCTGCAACATTGATAGTGACAACCAATGAAGTATCAGTGATAACTACATCAACAGTTGAACCTTGAGGCAAATAATCATGTTCAACGTTATAGCTCAACTCCCCATCAACACCGGTCAACTCGAAAGTAAAAGAGGATGAAGTACCTTCAGTTAAAACAGACGGGGTATTTGTGGGAGTTATCACTAGTTCGGCAGGAATATAGTTGATAGTTATAACGATAGAATCACTACTGGAGGCTCCATCATTATCAACAACACTCAAAGTAAAAGTTAAGGTTTCATCTGCCTTTACATCTGGAGCGATAAATGTGGCTGTGGCAGAGTCTTCATTGGTTAGTACAACACTAGTACCTCCTGTCTGCGCCCAACTATAACTTTCAATGGTACCATCTGAGTCAGAAGCTGAGCCAGTAAGCGTTACACTTGAATTTTCATCAACTGTTTGATCGCTTGCTGCATTTACCATAGGGCTAGCATTAGTTATTGATTGAGGTTTTACAGAAGAACCTGAATCGCCTCCACCCCCACATGCAATTAGTAAAAAAATCAAACTTAAAATCAAAACGTTTTTTACAATATTCATTTAATGTTCCTTTTAATAATATTGTTATTGTTTTTATGTATCTTGTTAGTTTTCTGTGTTGTATTTAACCTAATAGCTAAATCATTAATAGGTTGAAAAAACACAGGATAATCGAATGACATTCCATTTAATTTAATTGGCAGACCACATCCGCACAATAGAGTTTTAAAATCAAAACACTGTATTTAATAGGACGTATCTGTTTATTTGGTAATAAATATGAGCGACTACTGTTTACGCATACCGATTATAATAAATCAGATGCATTTTCAAAATGAGGGAGGGATAAATAAAATCATTCAACTTTCCTTATGTTTTTTGTGATCAACTAAACAATTTGGAAGCTAAATATAAAACTTTGTTAGCAGCCCCACTACCGAGTAATAAATACTTACGGCTGGATGCTTTGCGTATATTAGTTTCCTAATACTTGCCTTCAACAAACTGTAAATAGAAAATATAATATAAATAACAAAAACACAAGATTTTATTGTAATTAAACCAACTAGTTGAGTAAATACATGATATTAAGTGTTCCATAGGCCACAACATAGATCTAACTCGTAGGACTTTGCCATTGGGGCAATATGTTTTGACTTTTACCTTTCCATGCAACGTTATTGACAATTGTTCTAGCCTTTAACAAGTAAAAATTGGACTTCCCATATTTTATCAAAAAAGATATTGTGAATGATATTGTTGATTGCCAACTAAATCCGAACCACCATTATTTTTTGATAAGAAAAGTAATATTAACTTGTAGTAAAATAATTAGAATCAATATTATTCACCAATATACGCTTAGGTCGTTTGTTTTTCATACCAATTAGGTATTCAAGCACTCGTTTAACCACTCATTTAACAGATAGGGTTTAAAACCAGTATCCATGATTTTTACAATATTTTCCCTATCAGCATGAGAGTCTAAAATTTCGGCGTATTCTTTTTTATGACCTGTACTAATATCTTCACAATAAACGATAGTCAAATATTTTCTAATTGTGTGCAGATAAAATTCACTGCTACCAAGGTATTTCATTCCATTAACTTCAATATTCATTTTTACTCTCCTGTTAGAATTAAATTGCGTACGTACTCAGTAAACTCTATACGCTACGTTAAATTGTTGTTCTTTCATCAATATTAGATAAGCGGGTAAGGTCTAACGTCTTAGATTAATTAATACCATAGATACTATTCATAAACTTGATCACAACATGCATTCCAAAAGTAAATCAGAAAATTCTTCAAAAGAATCGTCACGTAAGAACAATACTTGCTTTATCTGAAAATTATTCTTACACGCATCAATCAAAGATTTAAATACCGATTTGACCATTTCTAAATCTGTACGAGTATAAAATATTTCTATTTTTCCAATTTCAAGTTGTGAGTGAGCTTTAATTATTGATACACAGTCTAGCTTAGCCAATGCAATGTTATTAACAATGACATGCACAGTCCCAATAAATTTCCTCGTAGGATCTTCGTGTCCAACAGCTTCATTACTAAACAAAGGGTAAAGCACATGTTCAGGGTTTTTTAGGAATATTTTAACCGCTTCGTCCATTTTTTCTTCTTTTGTTAAAAGATGTATTTTAATCTATTCATCATTCTGATCTCCTTATTATTTAGATGTAGAAAAGTATTCAAGGAACATTTCCCACATAATGAACACAACCTTTTTTATAGCAATTCGCAGACTATTTTTTCTTTAAGCTGCGCATGTATATCTATGATTAATGTATCTGATGTTTTAAGAGAGTTCAGTTGAGTAACTCAAGTTTTTCAAATTTTTGATATTTCTAAAAAATTCATTGTCTGTAAGTAAGTTCAGTTTGAATGAGGTTATGTTCCCTCCCAAGATATTTCAACTTAAAACAGAATCTATTCATCTATGTGATCAGCCCACTTTTGCAGCCATTCTTGACATTCGTCTTCATATTTATGTAAATCATAAGTCCCTTCGATCCCTTTTCGTGAGTGACCAAGAATTGCCTCAGAGACCTCATTCGGGCATTTAAGTCTCATATGCCAAGCCTGCTCGGTTAGTGACTTTTGCTGAATCGGCAACCCCGTTTTTATTGATGGGAATGGATATTTTCCCGTTGTTAGTTTTAGCTGTTTCAAAAAGTGTATTGCTTGTTGAGGCAATTGAACATACCGATCCACGTCAGTTTTAGTTGCATCCAAATGCCAAGTTCTTTTTGTGAGGTCTATATAGTCCCACTCTGCTGAACAAATCTCTCCCGTTCTACAACCAGTCCATAATGTAAGTCTAAGAATATTTTTTTGAGTCTGAGTAAATGAACATCCCGGTAACCAACACAAAAATTTTGTCAGTTCATTATCTGATAAAACACGTTTTCCTCGTTGTGAAGTTAATCGAATTTTTGCCTGACACAAGCTGTTTTTTGCTAAAAGAGCGGGATTTGCAAACTCATCAGAGAACTTGTCCAGACCGATGCAATATTCATAAGCAGCAGTTAGTTCTCTTAATACATTTCCTGCCTGCACATTAGCACCACGGTCAACAATTGCCATGATCATATTTATTATATCTTTCCTTCTCACTTCATCAGCAAATTTATTGCCTAGAACACGAACTGCAACCCCATAAAGTGTTCGACGGGTTTCAGATTGGCCTTTCAGTTTCCTAGCACCTTTTATTTTTTTCCCATCAACAATACGGTCTTCGATGAACTGACTCAAATACAGTTCAACTACATCAATAACTTTCATTCGAGTTGCTTCTTGCTCATCTTTTTGGTTTTCTAACTGCTTGACTTCTTTAGCCTCTAGAGAAGGGCAACGTCCTGACTTTCTGATCACTTTTAGGTTTTGGAGCTTCAGCCTTGCCTCTGCTAGTGAAGTCGAAGGAAAACGCCCGATCTGTACTTGTGTTAATTTTTTTGTGATAGGACTTGTATACCTATAAAAAAATGACTTTGTTCCTGCATTAGCACAAGAGACTCTCAGCCCACTATTTTCACCAGTATCCGAAATATCTTTGTCATTGGGTTTCATCATTTTAATTTTTGACGAATCTAAAGGTCTCTTTTCAGCTCTCATCACTAGTCCTATTGTTCAATCCAAAGTAATATACCTACATATAAAAACTAGCTTGGCACTTTATGTAGGTTTTTATAGGTTACTTAGTGAGTAAAACACAAACCTACATAAAAACCTGTAATTACGATAGATCCCATGAAATCACATGAAATCACATGAAATCTCAAAAGATTACAAAACAAACAAAAGCCAGTAAAAACCAGACACTAAAGACATAAAAGTATAATAAAAACATGACAGACTTATCACAACACACACCTATGATGCGCCAGTACCTAACAATCAAAGCAGAGTTTCCTCACATTCTCATTTTTTATCGTATGGGCGACTTTTATGAATTATTTTTTGACGATGCAAGAAAAGCATCAGATTTACTTGATATTTCATTAACGGCTAGAGGTAAAACAGGTGGAAATGCTATTCCTATGGCCGGCGTTCCTTATCATGCTGTCGAAAATTACTTAGCAAAACTGGTTCGACTTGGTGAATCTGTAGCTATCTGTGAGCAAATTGGCGATCCCGCTACAAGTAAGGGCCCCGTTGAACGTAAAGTTGTTAGGGTCATAACGCCAGGAACGGTTAGTGATGAAGCTTTGTTGCTTGATAGACATGACAATTTAATTGTTGCAGTAAGTGAAGGAGGCCATAAATCATCTAAAGGATTTGGGCTGTCTTATCTCGATATGACCAGTGGTCGGTTTGTATTAACTGAGCCAAGTACTATTGAGCAATTACAAGCAGAGTTACAGCGATTGTCTCCTGCAGAGTTACTCTATAGTGAAACTTTTTCTGAGCCCGAGTTGCTCAAGAAATACCAAGGGTTAAGGCGTAGAGCTGAATGGGAATTTGATTTAGATACTGCCGTTAATTTACTTAACACCCAATTTGGGACTAAAGAGTTATCAGGATTTGGTGTTAATGATAAATCGTTAGGTTTGATGGCTGCTGGCTGTTTATTCCAATACGTAAAGGAATGTCAACGCACTGCCCTGCCTCATATTCGAGCAATTATTTGTGAGTCTTCAGCGACAGGGGTAATTTTAGATGCAGCCACTCGCCGTAATTTAGAGCTTACTCAGAATCTACAAGGTGGTTTCGAAAATACGCTAGCGTCTGTACTTGATAAGTCTGCGACACCTATGGGCTCTAGACTACTAAAGCGTTGGTTACATTTTCCGTTACGCGATTTAAGTACATTGTCAGCACGTCAAAATGCGACCAGCGAGTTATTGTCGCAAGACTTAACAAATGAGTTATTTACTCAACTTAAATCTTTTGGGGACATTGAACGTATCGTGTCTCGTGTTGCTCTTCGTTCAGCGCGTCCTAGAGATTTCGCTCGCTTACGCAATGCTTTAGGTCAATTGCCGGAGCTTCAGGATCAATTGCAAACTTGCGAACAAGCACATATCGTGCAATTAGCGTCGCAAACAATGCCGATACCAGAGCTACATGATTTATTACAGCATGCTTTAGTTGAGAATCCCCCCGTTCTTATCCGTGATGGTGGTGTTATAGCAAAGGGCTACCATGAAGAACTTGACGTATTGCGTGATTTAAGTGATGGAGCAACAGAATTTCTTGCTCAGCTAGAAGCACGTGAAAAAGAGCGTACGGGCATCAGTTCATTAAAAGTTGGCTATAATCGAGTGCATGGCTTTTTCATTGAAATTAGTAGAAGCGCAGCAAATGATGTGCCTGATGATTATGTTCGACGACAAACATTAAAAAATAATGAACGATTTATTACTAACGAACTTAAACAGCATGAAGAAAAAGTACTTAGCGCACAAAGTAAATTTCTTGCTTTAGAAAAGCGTTTATATGATGAACTGTTCGATTTAGTCTTACCTGATTTAGAAAAACTGCAGTTACTTGCTCAAGCGATTGCGGAGTTAGACGTGTTAAATACGTTTGCCGAACGCGCAGCAAGCTTAAACTATGTTAAACCAAAACTAACAACCGATAACCGTATTGAAATCAATGCCGGTCGCCACCCTGTCGTAGAGCTAATGACAAACGATCCTTTTATCGCAAATCCAGTGACGTTAAACGAAGAAAGAAAGATGCTGATAATTACTGGTCCTAATATGGGAGGTAAATCAACATATATGCGCCAAACGGCACTTATTGTGCTGTTGGCTCATATTGGTTGTTACGTACCAGCAGACTCTGCCAATATTAGTATGGTTGACCGTATATTTACGCGTATTGGTGCATCGGACGATCTTGCGAGCGGTCGTTCAACCTTTATGGTTGAGATGACAGAAACAGCAAATATTCTCCATAATGCAACAGAAAAAAGTTTAGTGCTATTGGATGAGATTGGCCGAGGTACCAGTACTTATGATGGTTTGTCTTTAGCTTGGGCTTGTGCTGAGATGCTTGCCATTAAAACCAAAGCGTTTACTTTGTTTGCGAGTCATTATTTTGAATTAACACTTTTAGCAGAACAAATACCTTCATTGGTTAATGTACATTTAGATGCTGTTGAGCATGGTGAAAGCATTGTATTTATGCATACCGTTCAAGAAGGTGCCGCAAGTAAGAGTTTTGGTTTACAAGTAGCACAACTTGCAGGTGTGCCAAAACCTGTGATTCAACGTGCAAAACAACGTTTGGCTGAACTTGAAAAGCAACAAGCCCCCTCGGTAATTAATATTGAGCAACAACCCTTTGAGCAACTTTCATTTGTTGAGAATACACACCCTGTTCTTGAATCATTATCGGCAATAGATGTAAACGATTTAACACCAAAACAAGCATTAGACTTATTATTTGAGTTTAAAAGTAAAATTTAGTCGTTAGTGTTTAACTGTTAATGAAAGCTAAAAAAACCAGCAATTGCTGGTTTTATGTTTTATGTACATACTGACATAATAACTAAGCTTGAAACAAAGCTTCTATTGATAAGTCTTGTTGGCTTAAAATATCACGTAAACGCTTAAGAGCTTCAACTTGAATTTGACGAACACGTTCACGTGTTAAGCCAATTTCTACACCTACATCTTCTAATGTTGCTGCTTCGTAACCTAATAAACCAAAACGGCGGGCAAGTACTTCACGCTGTTTAGAGTTCAATTCATTTAACCAATGAATGATATTATTTTTAATATCCGTTGTTTGCAGGCTACCTTCTGGACCACCGCTTTTATCATCAGGAATAACATCTAACAATACTTTGTCATTCTCACCACCAAAAGGTGAATCGACAGATGTCATACGTTCATTCAAACGTAGCATTTTTGTTACGCTTGCTACGGGTACATTAAGTGTTTCAGCAATGTCTTCAGCGGTTGGTTCATGATCAAGCTTTTGAACTAATTCTCGTGATGTTCGTAAATAAATATTAAGTTCTTTTACTACATGGATAGGGAGACGGATTGTGCGCGTTTGATTCATAATGGCACGTTCAATCGTTTGACGAATCCACCATGTTGCATAAGTTGAAAAGCGGAAGCCGCGTTCAGGATCAAATTTTTCTACTGCGCGGATCAATCCTAGGTTACCTTCTTCAATAAGGTCTAATAAGGGCAAACCACGATTATTATAACGACGGGATATTTTAACAACTAAACGCAGGTTACTTTCTATCATGCGTTTTCTAGAGGGTTCATCACCTTTAAGTGCAAGGCGAGAAAAGTAAACTTCTTCTTCTGCGCTCAGTAGCGGAGAAAATCCTATTTCACTTAAATATAATTGTGTGGCATCTAAATTTGACGGTGCATCTTCTCTATCCTTAGAAGAATCTTTAGCTGTTTCATTTTTATCTACAACTGTACTTTCCATTTCTTTTTCTATGCCCATGCTGTATCTCCCAATACTGAATAAACTCTATTATCACTGATTAACTATTCACGTAAAACTCCAATTTATTATTATTATAATTTCTATTTTTTTGACAGATACTTCATAGGGTTTACCGATTTTCCGCGAAAGCGAACTTCAAAATGAAGCATGACTCTTTCAGCGTCTGTATCACCCATTTTTGCGATAACTTGACCCGCTTTAACCAACTGCTGTTCTTTGACTAATATGCTATCGTTATGAGCATAAGCGCTAAGATAATCATCGTTATGTTTCACAATAATTAACTGCCCGTATCCTCGCAATGCATCACCGGCGTATACTACCTGTCCATCAGCGGTTGATTTAACCGAATCACCGCGAATACCTGCGATGTTTATGCCTTTATTGCCTTGTTTTGCTGTGGAAAATCCTTCAATGACTTTTCCTTTAACAGGCCACAACCAATTCCTTATTTTTTGGGAAAAATTTGTGCCCTTTGCAGAGGTTTTGTTGTTCACTTTTTGCCCTCTTACATTTTTACCATACGCCTGCTTTTTAATTGATGCAACAGGTTTTTTTACCCTTATTTGTTTCTTACTTTGTTGCTTTTCATTGCGAGCTACATTACTACTGGCTTGAGTGGAATTTTTGACTAAAAATAATTTTTGTCCGGGGAATATTTTGTAGGGTGATACAAGTTTATTAAACGTTGCTAGGCTGTTAATATCGACATTAGCTCGCCATGAGATAGAATATAAAGTTTCACCTTTTTTGACTATATATTCACGGCCCTTCAAACTGCTCTTAACACGTTTGCTTAAAGGAACTGATCCTTGAACATCAACAACAGGTGCTGGTTTATGGTTCGAAGAACACCCTACCAATAACAAATTAAGCACAACAAAAGCGACGAATGCTAATTTCTTACATGGCCGAGAAATATCATTTGTAGTCTTAAGAATCAAAAAGCATACCTATTGTTGTGCATATTTATTTACCGAAAGACAAAATAAGCGACAATGATAAGGCCGACAATTATCCAGCCTAGTAAATCTATCCATTGCCTTATTTTTTGTTCCATTGCTGCACCACCCCATCGGATAATTCCTGCGACAAGGAAAAATCGCATGCCACGACCTATGGCTGAAGCAATAAAAAAGGGTAAAAATGCCATTTGTAAGAAACCAGCACTTAATGTAAATAGTTTATAAGGAATAGGTGAAAATCCAGCAATAAATACCACCCAAATCCCATAGTGTTCAAACCACAAAACGACAGCATCGAAAGCTTGTTGTTTACCCATAGATGTTATTGCCGGTTGAATCCAAGGTTCAAACATATAAAAACCTAACAAATATCCCACCGAGCCGCCGAGAATGGAAGCTATAGTGGTTAAGGTTGCATATGACCATGCTTTTTCTGGCTTTGCCAATACCATTGGCGCAAGAAGTACATCAGGCGGAATAGGAAAAAATATCGATTCAGCAAATGTTAATGCAGCCAGCATTCTTGGGGCAAATTTATGTTCAGCCCAACGAAGTGTCCATTCATAAATTTTCGTAAAAATTTTCAATTAACTAATACCTTTTGAATAAAAAAAATAAAAATATACTATCACTTACTTTTTTCATTACTTTAGTAAAACTCACACATTAAATGTCTTTCAGCTTTCATCATTTAGTGTGCAGTAATAAATGTCATATGCTCAGAATAATTCAAGGTGATTAAATTAAATCGCCTGGAACAAGCGGAACAAATTTAACCATTTCAATTTGCTTTTCATTGTAGTCATCGCCACAACGCGTAATAACCTTTAGTATTTGCGTGTCAGAGCCAACAGGGATAACTAAACGTCCGCCTTCGGCCAACTGTTCCAATAATGCTTTAGGCACTTCTGTTGGCGCTGCTGTGACGATAATAGCTTGAAAAGGCGATTTACTGTGCCAGCCCTTCCAACCATCACCATGCTTCATTGAAACATTATGTAAATCCATCGATTGTAAACGACGCTTTGCTTGCCATTGCAGCGATTTAATTCGCTCTACTGAGAAAATTTTAGGCACAAGCTGTGCAAGAATAGAGGTTTGATAACCAGAACCCGTACCTATTTCTAATATACTTTCCGGTACTCCATCAGCTAATAACAATTCCGACATCTTCGCGACAATATAAGGCTGTGAAATAGTTTGCCCTTGCCCAATAGGCAAGGCGGTATTATCGTAAGCTTTATGAGCTAAAATTTCAGGCACAAAAATATGACGAGGTGACTGAGCAATCGCTTTGAGTACTCGCTGGTCACGTATCCCTTCACCATGTAATTTTTGTGCTAATATTTCACCACTACGAAGTGATTTACCGCTAACACGGCTCCCTACCCTTACATTCATAACATGCTCTTTTTTTCTTATCTTAAAGTTTAAACGTAAAATCGACTAAATAGTTAAATCATCAACCCAACGGGTCATTGATTCCAAGCTACTATGTGCAGTCATATCGACTGTTAACGGCGTTATTGAGGCATAACCATTAGCAACTGCATGAAAGTCAGTTCCTTCGCCACCATCTTGCTCTTGACCTAATCGACCGTACCAATATATATCACGTTGCCACGGATCTTGTGTTTTTTCCATCAATTCTGCTTTATGACGACTACCCAAACGTGTAACTTTTACACCTTTTAATTCAGCCAAAGGAATATCTGGCACATTAATATTTATAATTTGATCCGCTGCTAACGGGTGAGATTGTAAACGCTGAATGAATTTCGACGTTACTACCGCTGCCGTTTGATAGTGTTGCTCATGCTTGCCAACGAGTGACACGGCAATTGCTGGCATGCCCATATGGCGTCCTTCAGTTGCTGCCGCAACCGTTCCTGAATATAACGTATCATCGCCTAAATTTGCACCGCAGTTAATACCTGCGACAACTAAATCGGGTGTGATCAGCTGACTTACGCCAAGATGAACAGAGTCAGTGGGTGTACCATTAACGGCAATAAAACCGTTTTCCATCGTATGAGTGCGCAGCGGATTCAGTAACGTTAAAGAGTTACTTGCACCACTACAATTTCTATCAGGGGCTACTACCATAACTTCTGCTATTTTTGCTAACTCTTCGTGCAAGACTTTAATACCTAAAGCATGAACGCCATCATCATTACTTAATAATATTTTCATAAATTTAGTTTACCCCTCGCTCGGTCATATCTTGATAACTGATAAGTTCACGCAATATTGTCGTCGCATAACAACCAGAGGGTAAAAAGAAACTTAGCGTAATTGTATCATTTTCTGATTTTATTTTTCCTTCAGTTAAAGATAACCGAATTCTACGTCGCTCTTGTTTCAAGCCAAACTTAGCTAAGCCTTCACAAAATTCAGCATGGTCATCAGCGATTGCTTGCTCTAATGTTTGAGATTCACCCTGCGACATTAATTCACCGGTTCCCCAAAGCGAAGCCGTTAAATCAATATCTTTCTCTTGAAAACGTTGACTTATTTTTTCGTCAATTTCATCCGCTAAAAATACAGATTGTGTACCGCTTAACATAAAGACATCACCGACTTTTAAAGATTCAAATTGATTTTGATCAATACGCTTGCTAATTATTTGATTAAATATTTCTGAACGAGCAGCTGATAAATACATGCCACGTTTCTTTTTGTCCTTTACTTTTTTTCCTTGAAACAATTCCATAGCTCTGACAAGGTTGCCACCATTAATGCCAAAACGTTGCTCACCAAAGTAATTTGGTACACCAAACTGACTAACAGCGGCCCATCGACGTAATACGTCATCGGTATTATTAACGTTTCTTAAAACTAATTCAAAACTATTACCGGATAATGCACCAATGCGTAATTTTTTGTTATGGCGTTTTACCGAAAGTACTTCAACACCTTCAACGGTGAAATCACTTAAATCATAAATAGCTTTGCCAGGAAGATGAACTCCAAACCATTGCTCGGTAACTGCAAATCTGTCCTTCATGCCCGCATAGGAAACTAACCCTTCTTTCACTTTGAAATACTTTGCTAACTCCCGAGCGACAACAAGGGTATTTGCACCCGTTTTTCTAATATGAATAAATAGATGTTCGCCTTCACCACAAGGTTCAAAAGGTAATCGTTCAAAGACTTTAAAGTCTGACATTTCACTACGTAATTGCCCTGTTGATTTAGGCTCAGTGTATAAATAACTTAATGGCTTACTCATTTTATTGATGTTTCTCTATAACGTTTTCAGGTGATTTTGTTAGTAAAACAACAGCATGTACAGCAACACCTTCTTTACGTCCGGTATACCCTAATTTTTCAGTTGTTGTTGCTTTTACATTTACTTGGTCAAGCTCTGCCTGTAAATCTTCACATAAACAAGTACGCATCGCTAATAAATGCGGCGCTATTTTAGGCGCTTGAGCAACAATAGTAATATCAGCATTGCCAAGTTGAAAACCTTTTCCAACCATCAATCCAACGACATGCCGTAATAAAATTCGACTTGATATATTTTCATATTGACCGTCAGTATCAGGAAAGTGATTGCCTATATCGGCCAAACAAAGGGCACCTAATATTGCATCACACAAAGCATGAATAGCTACGTCGCCATCAGAGTGAGCAATAAATCCCTGCGGATAGTCTATTTCTATACCCGCTAGAACAATAGGTCCACTACCACCAAATTTGTGTACATCAAAACCGTGACCTATTCTCATTCTGTTTCCTGTAATTGTTGTTTTTGTATATACTTTTTATTTTGTTTAGCCAAAAAAAACGCAGCTAATGCAAGATCATCAGGATGAGTGATTTTTATATTTTCACTACTCGCTGAAACTAAAAGGCTGGGTATGTTAGCCAATTCAATCGCTGATGATTCATCGGTAAGTTCCGCATTGTTGCTTAGGCCATTAATAATCGCCTCTTTTAATTCACTCACTTGATACATTTGTGGTGTTAGCGCATGCCACAGACTTTCGCGATCAACAGTTTTAGATACCTGGTTTACTTCTTTGTCACTACTGAATGAGCGCTTCATTGTATCGCGAACGGGCGCAGCTAATAAGCCGCCCGTTTGTTTTTCTAAACACAGTGAAATTAAGCGTGAAATATCATCATGTGTTACACAGGGCCGAGCGGCATCATGTACTAGCACCCATGGGTTAACTTGAGGGTCTATCACTTTCAAACCTGCAAGCACCGAATCAACTCGCTCTTTACCGCCGATTACCGTTTGTATATTTTTGTTATTCACCAAAGATGTTCGAGGGAAATACTCATCATTTTCGCTCAGGGAGATAATCACTTTACTGATCAAAGGGTGGCTGAGTAAACGATCAACGGTATGTTCTAAAATTGTTTTATCATCAATATTTAAATATTGCTTTGGACAATTAGCCAACATACGTTTACCCGCGCCTGCAGCAGGAACAACGGCAATGAGCTGCTGAGTAAGCACTATCGGCTTATTTGACATGAAATTATTATTCCTGATCTATTTGCATGGTGTTTTTATCTGAGGGGATCAAACGAAAAAATGTTTCGCCTTCTTTTATCATCCCTAATTCATTTCGAGCACGCTCTTCAATGGCTTCTACGCCTGATTTTAAATCATCAGTATCTGCATATAGTAATTTATTACGTCGCTTGAGTTTATCGTTATCTACTGTTTGACGTTGAACTTCACTCTCTAATGCAAGATAGTCAGGCACACTATTTTTCCCGAACCAGAGTCGGTATTGTAATAACATGATAAAAATCAGTAACAGTACGGTGATTGCGCGCATAAAAACCTAAATATAACCCAAATAAAAGCCTAAAACTCATCTATTGAAACGTCAGTATAATAGCCATTATAAATAGGTGTTTGCTGGTGTAAACATTATTAATGGATTTAACGATTTTTTAAATTAAATAACAATAGGCTGCTTAAAATTACGCCAGTTAATGGCGCACGACAGTAGCAATTCACGCAAAGTAGGTATAACCGGATTTGCTCGATGAGCGTTTAGCCAACAATGACCACTACAAGCCGACGTCATTACTTTTTTATTAGGTTTGAGTAATTGCAGATTGGTTTTATTTTTCTCATGTTGGGATAAATAAAACCAGCCATGCGCATTCGTTCGAAAACGTTGTTGTTCAATATCAATTCTCTCAATTGAATCTAATAAAATAGTTGAATCTGTTGCTATGGGTACGACCAAACCATGATTCAATTTCATCGATAAATACCAGTTATTTACTGTTTTTTGCTCTTGACCACTTAACGGCATTTTTAGCCCTTGCTTAGCTGACCAACTCGCATTTTGCACATCAAGTTCTAATGGCGTTTCTACTTGTAACATTGAATATGCGGTGCGTTTGATATAATGAGGTAAGCTTTTTAATCGCCCCTGAATAGATTCAGTTGATGCCATAGGGGATTCACTCAAGAGACGAAGCTCTCTTTCATAGAGCGCATTACAAAGCTCAGCAAAATCAGCTGATTGATAGTCTCCTTGCCATAATGAAGTTTGTTCATTCATGAATAATTGAGTGCTTTTTAATACGTTAATGCGTAGAATTCCACCTGAAGTTTAAGCATAACCTATTGTGTGAAAAAGATAAAATAAAGCTATAACTCGCTCTATATTCTTCATTTATCTATTGGCTCAATAAAACTTCTCATTAAACAACACAGACACTCCATGGATATTATATGTTTGAACAAGTAGAAAGTACCACCGCGAAAGTTGAAGAAGCCAAATCGCTAGCGCCAGCTGATTTATTACGACAAGAAATAGATCAAGTGAGTTATGTGTATAATATCATTGTTGATTTCTTCGCCAATTACACCTTCCAATTAATTGGCGCATTCATCATTTTTGCTCTGGGTTATATGCTCGCAGGTAAAATATCTAAGATGGTTTTGAATCTGTGTACAAGACATAAGCTTGATATTACGTTAAGTCAGTTCTTGGCCAGTACCACTAAAATGCTCATAGTGATCATGATAACGGTTATTTCACTGAGTAAATTGGGCATTAGTGTTACCCCCTTTATCGCTGCTATAGGTGCTATTTCTCTTGGCGCGGGTCTAGCCCTTCAAGGTTTATTAGCAAACTATGCTGCTGGATTTAATATCATTATTATTCGCCCATTCGTTGTTGGCGACACAATAACGGTTCAAGGTGTTACTGGCATAGTGAAAGAAGTTTTACTCGCCTATACCATTATTAGCGATCAAGACAATGTTTGTATTACGATTCCTAACAAACATATTGTCGGTGAGATATTACACAATTCAAAACATGACTCATTATTAGAGTTAACGGTAGGCATCGCTTATAAAGAAGATCCGCTGAGAGTTATTCGTTTGTTAGAAACCGTTATCAAAGATATTGGTATCGTAGGAGAGTCACGTGAAGCACAAATTGGTATTAGCGAGTTCGCTGATAGCGCTATCAATATTTCTATTCGTTTATGGACACCAACGGCTAATTTTTATGATGCTAAATTTAAAGCCTATGAAACGATTTATCTCACATTGAAAGAAAATAATATTGAGATCCCATTCCCGCAACGCGATGTTCATATGATCTCTAAACCTTAGCATTTCAATACTGGAAGTCTGACTTTCAGCTAAGCATCCAAAGCATCGTCACTCTTTCACATCGACGTACAGGGATGTACTAATGCCGAGAAGGCATGGATGCCTAAGAACGGTCATGTGATCGTGACATACCGTTCATCCTGAACATAAAAAACCACTCGCTTGAGTGGTTTATTTATAATAGCGAATGAACTTAAAGCTAATTCAACAATGGCATGGCGATATAATAACTAGTTTAAGTACTTGTTGATGATTCGTTGATACTCTCCGCTGGTCTTAATTTCTTTCAATGCAATATTGAACTGTTTTATTAAAGGGGCATACGGGGAGTCTTTATTAACTAATAAACAATATGGTGCTGATAAAAGTGGGAAATCACCTTGTTCAATAAGTAATAATTTATCGCCCAATACAGGTTCAATGCTTATTTGTTTATTAATGTGGTACTTAATTGAAATAGGATCATCTAAAAAAATATCAGCCCGATCAGCCGCGATCATCCAGACAGCACTGGTATAATTAGGCGCCCAGCTAATATCATATTCAGCTAAATGGCTTTCTGCCCAGCCATCACCTTGATAATCAATAAGAGAATATGGCCGCATTTCTGAAATAGTTTTTATTTTAGCTATTAGTGTTCGCTTCACGTTTAATTTATTGTAATGCACCCTCATCTCAACGTGCATAATAGGGTTGCTTGCAACCAAGTACGTTAATCGCTTTTTGGTTGGAATAGTGATCATTCCATCAGCATGACCTTCTTCTACTAACTTTTGTGCTCTTTTCCAGGGATATAATTGATTCGTTAGGGGGATGTTCATGCGAGTAAATGTAGCGCGCATTACTTCATTAAAAATTCCGCGGACTTCTTTTTGCGCGTTAAGGTAAATATACGGTTCGTAGTCTTGGTCATCAGCCCAAACAAACGATTGCTGAGCAAAAGCAATATTATTGATAAAAAGAAACAGTATCAAAATAATTATATATTTCATTTTAACAGTATAGTCTAGATACTAATTTATTATTTACTTTCATTATTTAAACAAAAAACCACTCTAACGAGTGGTTTTTTTTCGATATAAATACCGCGAATAATTATTAATTTTGAAGCTAATTACTTTTAGAGCAAAGAGGTCGCACAGGGTTGACGATAGTCAATGAGTACGAGCGATGCGGCTATTAAAGATAATGAGCAAAAAAATTAAAAATTATTGACCTTTAACTTCTGACAAGCCGTTAAATATAGCTTTATCACCTAAGTATTCTTCAATACGTAATAATTGATTGTACTTAGAAACACGGTCGCTGCGACAAAGTGACCCAGTTTTAATTTGACCGGCTGCTGTACCTACCGCTAAGTCAGCGATAGTTGCATCTTCCGTTTCACCGCTACGATGAGAAATAACAGCAGTAAAGCCTGCATCTTTCGCCATTTTAATCGCGGCTAACGTTTCCGTTAACGTACCAATTTGGTTGAACTTAATTAATATTGAATTACCAATACCGTTTTCGATACCGCGCGCTAAGATTTTAGTATTAGTAACAAATAAATCATCTCCAACAATTTGTACTTTATCGCCAAGTAATTTAGTTTGGTAAGCAAAACCGTCCCAATCTGACTCATCTAAGCCATCTTCAATTGAAACAATTGGGTATTCTTCACAAAGTGTCGCTAAGAAATCAGAGAATTCGTTAGCGGTAAATTGCTTGCCTTCACCTTTAAGGTCGTAAATGCCCTTTCCGTTATTAGCAGCTGCATCGTAGAATTCTGATGCTGCACAATCCATCGCTAATGTTACGTCTTTACCTAATTCGTAACCAGCAGCTTCAACAGCGACTTTGATTACTGCTAATGCTTCAGCATTAGATGCTAAGTTTGGCGCAAAGCCACCTTCATCACCAACTGATGTACTCATACCTTTTGAAGATAATACTTTTTTAAGTGCATGGAAAATTTCAGCACCCATACGTAAAGCTTCACGGAAACTTTTAGCGCTAACAGGTTGAATCATGAATTCTTGAATATCAACGTTGTTATCAGCATGCTCACCACCATTGATGATGTTCATCATAGGTAATGGTAAAGAGTAAACACCTGGCGTACCATTTAAGTCAGCAATATGCTCAAATAATTGTACCTTCTTTTCCATAGCCGCTGCTTTAGCGTTTGCTAATGAAACAGCAAGAATAGCGTTAGCACCGAATTTTTCTTTATTTTCAGTACCGTCTAAATCGATCATAACTTGATCAATTGAAGCTTGGTCTAAAGCACTTTGGCCAATCAATGCCGTTTGAATGTCGTTGTTTATCGCTGCAACTGCTTTTAATACGCCTTTACCTAAGTAGCGAGACTTATCGCCGTCACGTAATTCTAGTGCTTCACGAGAACCTGTTGATGCGCCAGAAGGTGCAGCAGCACGTCCCCAAGCACCAGATTCTAAAAACACGTCAGCTTCAACAGTTGGGTTGCCACGAGAGTCCATGATTTCACGAGCGATGATTTTACTAATGTTTGACATTTTTTTTCCTTTAAGTATTACGTTTACGTAAACTAATAAATTAAAAATCTGATACCAGTTAGCGCTATTATTTGTTCGCTTTGAGATTAAATAATTTTGCTAAATGGTATAAATAAAAACCGCAGCTCTAGGCTACGGTTTTAGTTAAGTGAATTACTTAGTTTGATTGCTGTTTTTGATGCTCAAATGAAGCAGCAACAAAGCTTTCAAATAATGGGTGACCATCACGTGGAGTTGAATTGAACTCCGGATGGAACTGCCCAGCAATAAACCAAGGATGATCAGGAAGTTCAATCATCTCAACTAATGTTTTATCCGTAGATAACCCCGAGAACACTAAACCTGCTTTGCTTAATTGCTCACGGTAGTTATTATTTACCTCATAACGGTGACGGTGTCTCTCATAAATTGTTTCACTACCATATACGTCATTTGCCTTGGTACCTTTCACAAGGTGACACAATTGTGACCCTAAGCGCATAGTTCCGCCTAAATCAGAATGTTCATGGCGGTATTCTATTTGTCCTTCTTCGTCTAACCATTCATTGATTAAACCAATCACTGGATGTGGGGTTTCAGCGTTAAACTCAGTACTGTGCGCGTCTGTTAAACCGGCAACATTACGTGCGAAGTCAATAAGTGCTGCCTGCAGACCTAAACAAATACCTAAATAAGGTACTTTATTTTCACGTGCATATTTTGCTGCTAGAATTTTACCTTCGACACCGCGTTCACCAAAACCACCCGGAACAAGAATGGCATCTAAATCTTTTAATATCTCAGTGCCCTTAGCTTCTACATCTTGAGAGTCAACATATTGAATTTTGACTTTTACTTGATTTTTAATACCGGCATGTTTTAGCGCTTCATTTACTGATTTGTAAGCGTCAGGTAATTCGATATATTTACCGACCATACCAATAACAACTTCACCAACAGGGTTGGCTTCTTGATAAAGCACTTTTTCCCATTCACTTAAATCCGCTTCAGGTGCATCTATACCAAACCGTGTCGTCACCAATACATCGGTACCTTGTGCTTTTAATAACGCAGGTACTTTATAAATACTATCAACGTCTGGCATTGAGATAACTGCTTTTGATTCCACATTGGTAAACAATGAAATTTTAGCCCGTTCATTCGCAGGAATAACACGGTCACTTCGACAAATTAGAATGTCAGGTAAGATACCAATAGAGCGTAATTCTTTTACAGAATGCTGAGTAGGTTTAGTTTTAAGTTCGCCAGCCGCCGCTATGTAAGGAACAAGCGTTAAATGCATAAACATTGCACGTTCACGACCTAGTTCAACACCTAATTGACGAATAGCTTCTAAGAAAGGTTGTGATTCAATATCACCTACCGTACCGCCAATTTCAACCATAGCAACATCGTAACCTTCAGCACCTTCAATAACTCGACGCTTAATGTCATTGGTTATATGTGGGATAACTTGAATAGTAGCCCCTAAAAATTCGCCTTTACGCTCGCGCGCAAGAATGCCTTGATAAATAGCGCCTGTAGTAAAGTTATTACGTTTAGTCATTTTGGTACGAATAAAACGCTCGTAATGGCCTAAATCTAAATCTGTTTCCGCGCCATCTTCTGTAACAAAAACTTCACCATGTTGAATTGGGCTCATTGTGCCAGGATCAACGTTAATGTAGGGGTCAAGTTTTAACATAGTAACTTTTAAGCCGCGCGCTTCAAGAATTGCTGCAAGCGATGCCGCTGCAATGCCTTTACCAAGAGACGATACAACGCCGCCGGTTACAAAAATATATCTAGTTGTCATGTGATACCAAAAGTCAGAGTGAGCAGGATTTTTTCTTTTACATAAATGTTTTGTGTTGCTATATGAAGGTAAGTTTAGTCATGATTTTGAAAAAAACACCAACCTAGCAGGACGGGAAAACATTATACTTAAAACATCACTAAACGACAATATGATCAAGGGATCAATTATTGATTTTTATTGAATTAGTTTGTATTTCATGAAGAAAAAGTTACCCTGTTACTTATAATTATCCAATAAATTAGATAACACTTATGACTTCTTCTCGTTTAACGACTGTATTAACCGCTATTGATAAAATTAATAGTGAAGACCCAAACCAAACTATGGTTGATGGAAACTCTCAGCCAAATGAGTTGCTTTATGGTCAGTACATGACAACTTGTTTAACGCAGTATTTCCCTCAATCTAATGAGTTATTGCAAATTGCGGTACGTGCTCAGCACATTAAACGCTGGCAATTAAAGCGTACTGAGTTCGAAGCAGGAAAAGCAGGCTATTACCAATGGCGTATCGCGCAAGGAAAATTTCATGCGAAATTGGCTAAATCGTTAATGCTAGAGAATGGCTTTAACGAAAATGAAGCTGAAACGACGGCTTGTATTTTAAGAAAGGAAAAGCTTAAAACCAATACAGATACGCAGACCCTTGAAGATGTAGCTTGCTTAGTATTCTTACAATATTATTTTGATGCCTTTGCTACGAAATATACTGAAACAGACAACGAAGCAAAAATCATTAGAATTGTAAAAATGACTTGGGGAAAAATGTCAGAGCGTGGTCACGAAATTGCACTGTCTTTAACATTACCCGACCATTTAGCGGCATTAGTCGGCAAAGCTTTAGCCGAGTAGGAATATTTAAAGAAAAAATTTGAACGCGCTTAAGGCTGGGGAATTCTATGAGCCTTAAGCCTTAAGCCTTAAAACACGCAACCCTACCTTATTATTTATGGCCATCAGCAATAGGCAAACGCCATATAAATACAAATGGTCCCATGACTAAAGCCACGACTACTGCACTTAATACATTGTTATCCAATATATAACATGACCAGCAAGATGCCAGAACCATTGATGTTAAAGCGATGACTTTAGCATTTTGAGGAATACTACGAGATTCCTCCCAGTGATATATAAGTGGACCAAAAACCTTATTATCGAGTAACTTCTTATGCATTCGTGGTGAAGACTTTGCAAAACAAGCCGCGGCAACTAATAAAAAAGGAGTCGTAGGTAAAAGAGGTAACACAGCACCTATTATGGCAAGACCAACAAAAAACAAGCCAATAATCTTTAACAACATAGAGTAAACCTTTTATAAGTGCTTTTCTTAATGCTGTGGTTTAACGACCAAGCTTAGTAAGAAAATCAATTGCGGAGAATAATGAGTCTAACTCACCGGACAAGTATAATATCAGCATAGACGACTTACTTCCAAAACGTTAATTTAATTCACTAAATTTAGTTATTTGATATTAATTCAACGCTATTTTTTATAGCCGTCAATAAAACAAGAAGTAAATGACTTGCCCATATAAATCGTAAACTATTGATATCCGCTATCCTTTTAATATTAGCGCTCGGTGTTCCAACTGAATAAATACGAACCTAACGCTAAACAAACAGTACTCATCATTAAAAGCGCCATCACGTGATAGCTTATATCAGCAAGTGTTGCGCCTTCGGTGATCACTTTTCTCGCGCCAGCGACAAGATGGGTTAACGGGAGAAAATCAGCAATTACTTTTACCGCATTCGGTGCGCCTTCTAAGCTGAACCAAACACCTGAAAGTAACATCATTGGCCATGATGATAAATTGAGTAAGCCGCCAATAAGCTCTTCACTCTTACTTCTACTTGCTACCAATAACCCTAAAGAAATTAAGCTAATAGCCCCTAAAACCGCAATAATGAAAAGATCAAAATAACTGCCGAGCATGTAAAAATCGAAAAAGAAATTACAACCAATATAAACAACACTCGACATAAACATCACAATGAAAATACGTGAAACCAATTGTGCTGAAACAAATTCAAAAGCTGAAAGCGGTGTGGCTTTTAAGCGTTTTAGTACTGAATTTTTCCGATAACGTACAATCACATAACCGACACCGAAGAGACAACTGAACATCATATTCATGCCAAGGATCCCCGGTAAAACCCAATCAACATAACGAATTTTTTTCCCGTTAGTTTCTATACGGTTAAAATCAGTATGTTGTCCAAGAAATATTTTTTCTATCAAATAACTGTTTGGTGATCCTTGATTGACCCAATAACTTTTATCTGAAAAATCGACTAAAAAATCAATCGCATGTTGTTCTAACTTTAAACTGGCTAAAGTTTTATCTTTATAATCGATAAAATCAACATAACGTGTTTCCATAAAAGGTGATTGAACCGTGCCAATATTAACAACACCTACTTTATAAACTGCTTTACCGTCACCAGAAAATACAAAGGATAAACCGGCAAGCATTAAAATGGGGAAGAGTAGATTCCAGCCTAAAGATGATCTATCACGAAAAAATTCGATATTACGTGCTTTGATCACCGCAAAAAAACGTTTTAAATTCATGATTATTACTCTCTTAACTTATGGCCGGTTAATTTAAGAAAAAGATCATCAAGGTTTGGAGACTTCACTTGCAATCCGTCTAATGGAACTTGCGCGGCAATTAACAAACTTATCGTTTCCTCTACTTGTTGAGTGATGATTTCGACACGGTCATTCTCAACAAGCCACTGATTTTCATCAACTAACATTTGTGGCACTTGTGCTTTAGGTAGATAAATAAAGACGTTATGAAAATGTTTCGCAAGTAATTGGTTTGGTGTTCCACTCTCAATTATTTTCCCATTGTCCATAATAACCACTTCATCACAAAGCTGCTGAGCTTCATCCATATAATGAGTTGTTAAGATAACTGTTTTATTGCGTGCTTTGATATTTTTGATTAACTGCCAAAAATTCCGACGTGCTTGGGGATCAAGCCCTGTCGTTGGCTCATCAAGAAAAATTATTTCAGGGTCATTAATTAACGCAAGTGCTAATAATAATCGCTGACGCTGACCACCAGACAATAAACGATTATCTCTATCTAAAAAGTCTTTCAGATCACATAATTGAATCAGCTGTTCATGCGGTATGGTATTATCATAAAACGAGGTAAATAAATTTAAGGTTTCTTGCACGGTTAAAAAATCTTGAAGGGCGGTACTTTGAAATTGAATACCAATTTGCTGGCTAATATCTTTTCCAATAGGTTTTCCTGAGTAAAGTACCTGACCACTAGTTGCTTTTATGATGCCTTCCATTATTTCGATTGTTGTGGTTTTACCAGCACCGTTAGGCCCTAACAAACCAAAACAATGACCTTTACCTATAGTAAAGCTAATATCGTCAACCGCTTGAATTCCCTTGTAACTTTTAACCAAGTTATTGACTTCAATAACATTGTTTTTTGTTTCTTTTTGTGTTTTTTGAATTTGCGTCATAACTTTCCTAATCATACCAAATGAAGTAAGTAATTCAGTGGGTATAGACCTAGTCCTTGGTTGTAATTGTAATGCGATATTTATAAATATTACATAAATAAAGGCAATAAAAAATCACCAATACGTAAATGATAACAATTATCATTTGCATTTGATGGTTTGTTATATTAAGTTAATTATACAGCAATCAGTTTCACCAAGGAATTTCATTATGGGTGCACACCAGTATTATATAGATAGAAAGAATATTCAGGAAAGTTACCAAAACGACAGTAATGAAAAGGCAAAAGTTGAATTACCCATCACATTATTAGCGAAACTAATATTATCTGGCGTATTACCGGGTAACGAATGTAAGTGTTTAGACGATGCAGCGCGGAAGACTGTTTGGAAGTCAATTTTGCAGGGTAGCTTACATGGAGAGCAATCGTTATGCCTTTAACTTATTCCGCGTGTTCTCATTCAAAAAGCATCCACTGCGCGATTGCTCATTCAAGTGAGCTTAACCAAATAGAAGGCTGGTTAAGCGTATTGACTAATACTTATGCTAAGCATCCCAGTAATGGTCTAGCAAAGGTCATTGCTTATTATTTAAAGCGCATTATTAAACATGATGACTTTACGGCATTTGCCAGCCAACCATGCCATTATTTTTCAATGTTAAAATTTTGGCAAGAACAGATACAATAATCAACTTTTTAGCTACTTCGATTGATGGTGAGAAATGTATTGGATCAATGCCTCATTGAGCATTTTTTTACCGGTTAATAAGTGATTGAGACAAACATTTTCAACTGATTTTTTTTGTAATATTCGTTCGATTAATAATAATACTTTTGGGTGATAGGTTTCTTTGCAGTGAAGCAAGCACCAATAGTGTAATGCGCGAACACAATGACTAAATTGTCGTTTTTTATTGATAAAATCAGCAACACTGCTGAGTTGATGTGAACTTAACTTCGGTAAGCTTTTATCGGGACAATGATGTAAAATTTGCCAAACGAGTGGAGCCGCTAGACTCTTATATTCATCTGTGAGCAAATAATCAAATGAACCATAAAATTCATTAATAATTTTTCGTTCAAAAAATTGCCCTTTATCACTGACAGCACAAAGTACTAGCGCAGAATGCTCACCGCTTGCTTTATCTTTAGTAAAACCAATACGGGCAACCTGATACCCCTCATTTTGCCAAAACTTGAGTAGTTGGGCATTGGCGCCAAAACTTGCACCAATAAAATCCACTTGTTGTTTTTTTGCATAGATTTGCAAACTATTCAGAAAACGACTACCGAAACCGCAGCCATGATATTGCGGATGAATGGCAATGCGTAATATACGTAAGTATTGATAATTGAAACTTTCAGTGAAGCCACAATGGGTGAGTAAAGACTGCGGTATGAACTGATTTTTCAATCGACGTTGATTGCTTGCAACCGCTTGAATATCAGCGCTCTTGCTGCAGCCTTCTTCAAGTAACAAAGCAACGCCAACAATATTACCTTCGAATTTTGCAATAAAAACATGAGCGGCATGATTATCAAGAATGAGTGAAATATCATTTGGTGAAGTTTGATAATGGGCAGTAACGAGCACTGAAAAAACTTGCTCTAATAACCGGGTATCTTCAACCAGTTCTTTAGATGTCAACTGACTAAAAGACAACGACGCTCGCGTATTGATCATTGCTGATGATTCACCTAAAGGCGGTAATTCAACAAGCTTCGCATTCAGTAAACAGCTATCAAAAACGAAGGTTTCTAACGGATCATCTGTGCGCCAGCGAATAGGTTCATGCATATGGAAACTTCGCCATTGTGGCATCAACTGTTTTAATTTTTGTTGGAACTTTAATGTAAAACCTCGCCCTGCTCCTTCATAACCATGTACGGTACTAGAAAATACAATCCGAGAGTAACGAACCGCTAACTCGGTTAATAAATGCACCGGGATTGAGGCGGCTTCATCGACGAGTAATAAAGAAACATCTAAAGAGCCACTTATGTGAATAAGTTGATCGATAGCAATGAAAGTGATCGAACCAAAACTATGGATAATCGATGTTTTACTGGAATTCACATAACTAAAATCAGTGCCATTTTCAGAAAAAGAACGAGCAAGTTGTTGATAAAATACCGATAACGATCGTACATGAGGCGCAGTAATAACAATATTTAATCTTTCATTGCCTTGCTTATTGTTATTATCAAGTAATTGAACACAAGCGATTGCTAGCGCCGAAGACTTACCACGACCACGATCTGCCGTTAGCACTAATGGACGGTTTCGATGCCCCTTGCTAACGTTAATAACTTTTTCAACTGCCGTTTGTTGCTCTTTGGTTTTAGTCTGATATAAAAATTCAACTTTTAATGACCAGTTTATTGTTAAGCCGCAATCAAGTACAGGGAGAATTTGGCCAAAACTTTGGTCAGAGTTTTGCTGAACAATCGCTAAATTTTTATTATTGAGTAATTGTTGGTAAAAATATTTCAACGACAACATGTTAGTTTGTTCAATCGCATGTTCTAAAGGCTGTTCAAGCCAAAGAAACATAATACCTCCAGCCACTAAAGTGCCAGAAAGCGCAGCGAAAGCATCTAAACTAAGGGTTTCAGCCATTGAGTTTTCAACACAAGAAAATAAAATTTTATTATTCTCACTACCCAGTTGTTGCGAAAAATGTTTAGTGTCGATAGTAGAAGCTAGGTCTGGGTGATGGCTAAACACCAACAAATCGTCTGTTGTCTGTGTTTGACTATTTATCTGCAGCAACGCTTTGACCCAACAAACATCACCAACAAGTAATACTAATTGTCGTTCAACCTTTACTAATGCTTGAGATTGCAACTGTTCAAGCCATTGGGGAAAGTTACGGTTTGCCATATTGGTCGCTGAGTTTCAGTTTAATTAAAGATAAAACAGTTTATCAACGTGTTATTACAATTCAAATATATTTATTTGTTAAGTCTTATTTTTACCTTATTTATTTGAAAATAAAATAGACGATTAAGTAAATTTATTGAAATTTCTTCAGTTGTTGCCTATCTTCAAATCAATCCCTTTAATAAATATAAATAACTGTGAGACACCCACGATAATGTCAGATGAATTTAGCACAAATGACGGTTCAGAGAACTACGATAAAGATCTCGCTATAGGCAAAAAAGCTGAGAAAAACACCAAAGTGCGCAAGCGCATTGACGATTTGTTAGAAAAGAAGCGGCTCCGTGAAGCTTTAGACGATAGTGATGATTGGGAAATTTAATAAACTATTCATATTCGCTAAATCAAATTAAGCGCTTAATTTCTTGTAATTCGTTAAATATTCCATGCTATGATCTCCATCACATATTCTTCCTATCATCATTTTATTTACTGCCATGACATTATTCGAAAAGTTACGTTGCTTATTTACATTTGGTCAAGGTGTTGCCTTACCACTTCCTGATATTTCTTCAAAAACAAATCCTATCCAATTATTTGATCAATGGTTTAACGACGCAAATAAATCAGGTATTTTATTAGCTGAATCTATGTCAGTAAGTAGTTGTGACCAAAGTGGGCAACCTAGCTCTCGCATGGTGTTATTAAAAGAGTTTGACGAAGACGGTTTCGTTTTTTATACCAATTACGCAAGTCGAAAAAGCCAGGATTTAGCCGAAAATAATAAAATCGCCTTATTATTCCACTGGGGTGTCCTACAACGTCAAATCCGTATTGAAGGTATTGTTGAAAAAGTGACTCATGAACAATCTGAAAAGTATTTTCATAGCCGAGATCGTGGCAGCCAAATTGGCGCATGGGCGTCAAAACAAAGTTCACTACTTGCCAATAAAGAAGAACTTAAAAAACAACAAGCTTACTACACTGAAAAGTTTGCCGGACAAGTAATACCCTTACCTGAATTTTGGGGAGGCTGGAGAATAAAACCTCACTACATGGAGTTTTGGCAAGGTCGTGCTAACCGCTTACATGACCGAATTTGTTTTGAGTTATCACAAACTCATTCAGAGTTAGAAAAAGCCCCAAAAAGTTTATGGCGTCAATTTAATTTAAACCCGTAAATATCCCCTTACGCCAATTTGCCTGAAACGGGTGTAATTGAATAATCCCCAGACATGGAAGTTCCTAATATAAAAATTTAAATAAAAACGGGAAGCAAAGCTTCCCGTTAATCATTACTTCATCTATAAGTATTCTCTAAATCTATCCCACTAAAGCGAGCAAAATACCTGCTGCAACTGCTGAGCCAAGCACACCAGCCACATTCGGACCCATAGCATGCATCAACAAGAAGTTATGAGGGTTAGCTTCTAAACCTACTTTGTTGGCAACACGAGCTGCCATAGGTACTGCGGACACCCCTGCTGCACCGATGAGTGGATTAATAGGTGTTGATGAAAGTTTATTCATTAACTTAGCCATTAATACCCCGGAAGCGGTACCAATTGAGAATGCTACAGCACCTAAACCTAAAATACCTAAAGTTTCAACGTTCAAGAAGGCTTCAGCACTTAATTTAGAACCAACACCTAAACCTAAAAATATCGTCGTGATATTAATCAGTTCATTCTGAGCAGTTGAACTTAAACGGTCAACCACGCCACATTCGCGCATCAGGTTTCCTAAACAAAACATTCCGACTAAAGGTGTTGCTGACGGCAAAAAGAAAATCGTCATCAATAATACACCTAATGGGAATACTATCTTTTCAATTTTAGTTACATGGCGTAATTGCGCCATTTCAATTTTACGTTCTTTATCAGTCGTTAATGCTCTCATTATTGGCGGCTGAATAATTGGCACCAAAGCCATGTAAGAATATGCGGCAACGGCAATAGCACCTAATAATTCAGGGGCTAATTTTGATGCTAAGAAAATGGCAGTAGGACCATCGGCTCCACCAATTATAGCGATGGCTGATGCATCTTTCAGTGTAAATTCAATGCCAGGCACTGCGTTTAACGCGATAGCACCAAATAATGTTGCAAAGATACCAAACTGTGCAGCCGCGCCTAACAACAATGTTTTAGGGTTAGCGATTAAAGCACCAAAGTCAGTCATTGCGCCAACGCCCATAAAGATAATTAACGGGAATATTCCCGTATCAATACCAGCATAATAAATAAAATGTAATAAACCACCAACTTCTGAAAATCCCGCCAAAGGAATATTGGTTAATATCGCACCAAACCCCATAGGAAGTAACAATAATGGTTCAAATTTACGTGCAATCGCAAGATAAAGTAATAGGCAACCAACGATCATCATGATCACCTGACCAGACTCAAAGTTAGCTAAGCCGGTAGACAACCAAAGTTTATTTAATGAATCCATTATTTATTTACCCTAAGCTCAATAAAGCTTGGCCAACGGTAACCGAATCGCCTTCTTTAATGTGTAATGAAGTAATTGTGCCTGCGTTAACCGCACGAATTTCAGTTTCCATTTTCATCGCTTCCATAATAATAACGACTTCATCGGCTTCAACTTCATCACCTTCATTTACCAGTACTTTAAAGATATTACCGGCAAGTGGTGCATTTAATGCTTCAGAAGCTGAAACTGATGCTGATTGTTTCATTGCTTCATCACCTGCTGGGTGCGTTATTTGACTAATGTCGCCACCTGGAGCAACAATAACGTCAAAAACTTTCCCATCAACACTTACCGCATAACTTTCTGGTGCTGTAGCACTTTGTGCTGGGGCAGAAGCTGCTGGAGCTTCTTCAACACTTGGAACGGGTTCAAAAGCATCTGGATTATTTCTGTTTTCTAAAAATTTCAATCCGATTTGTGGAAAGAGTGCGTAGATTAAGACGTCATCAATCACTTCATCTGCTAAGTTGATATTTTTTTCTTTAGCAAGGGTTTTAAGTTCTGCTGTTAAGTTATCAACTTCAGGGTTAATTAAATCTGCAGGGCGACAAGTAATTGCTTCAGCACCGTCTAAAACACGTGCTTGTAGCTCAGCATTAACTTTATCAGCCGTTGCACCATATTCGCCTTTAAGAACACCTGCTGTTTCTTTAGTGATTGATTTATAACGTTCACCCGTTAAAATATTCAATACCGCCTGAGTACCGACTATTTGTGATGTTGGGGTTACCAACGGGATATAACCTAAATCTTTTCTTACTTTTGGAATTTCAGTTAATACTTCATCTAACTTGTCAGCAGCACCTTGTTCTTTCAACTGCATTTCCATATTCGTTAACATGCCGCCAGGTACTTGTGCTAATAAAATGCGTGCATCAACACCTTTTAGGCTGCCTTCAAATTTGGCATACTTTTTACGTACATCACGGAAATAAGCAGCAACTTCTGCAAGCTTAACCATGTCTAAGCCAGTATCACGTTCAGTACCTTCGACAATCGCTACAACTGTCTCTGTTGGCGAATGCCCGTAAGTCATGCTCATTGACGAAATAGCCGTGTCGATAACATCAATATCAGCATCAATCGCTTTCATTTGTGTCGCAAGGCTTAAACCTGTGGTTGCATGACAATGCAAAGCAATGGGTAATGAAACTGTTTCTTTTAAACGACCTATCAACTCAGCAGCATCATAAGGTTTTAGTAAACCTGACATGTCTTTAATGCATAATGAGTGAGCACCCATATCTTCAATTTGTTTTGCCATTGTTAGCCAACCGTCAAGCGTATGCACTGGGCTTTCTGTATAACTTAATGTGCCTTGCGCATGAGCGCCGACTTTCACTGCTGATTTAATCGCTGTTTGTAAATTACGTACATCATTCATTGCATCGAAAATACGGAACACATCTATACCGTTGACATGAGCACGCTCGACAAACTTCTCTACCACGTCATCTGCATAATGACGGTAGCCCAAAATATTTTGACCGCGAAACAACATTTGCTGTTTGGTATTTGGCATCGCTTTTTTTAATGCACGTAAACGTTCCCAAGGATCTTCACCTAAATAACGAATACAAGAATCAAATGTAGCACCCCCCCAAGACTCAATTGACCAAAAACCAATTTCATCAAGTTTCGGTGCGATGGGTAACATGTCCTCAAGACGTAAACGAGTGGCGAGCAATGATTGATGGCCATCTCTTAAGACAACTTCAGTAATACCTAGTGGCTTTGTCATGAGTTTTTCCTATTTAGTTTTATGGGTGCTTGAGTTTTGATTATGTTGTTTACGGTATTGCGTTACAGCAGAAGTAATTGCTGCTACTACTTTCGGTGAAATACCATCAACATTTTGTCTGATTTTTTGATTTGAACGAGCAGGTTTTACTTGAATAACTGCATCGGGAAATTTTATGGCTAATCGCTTTAAAACCACATTAATAAAAACAATCATTAAGCTTAAAAAGGTAAAAACGAATACCATGCCAGCAAGCATCAAAGTACCCGCTTCTACAAATAAGTGGTTTAAGTGTTCCATTAACAATCTCATTCAATCAAAAAAGTATAATTAGAATAATCACTCCAATGCCTAAAAAGCAAACTAAATCTTGCTGTTTCAGAAAAATAATTTAGTGTCAATATCGATTAGAGTAAATATTCAGTATTTTTGCATCCATTTCAACACGAAACTGTATACCCACCATATTGTATACAATATGCTTTTGTATTTATGTTGAGCTAGAGAGTTAAAATGGATAATATTATACAATATACAAATAGATCTTATTTATTCTGATTATGTGAATAAATGTATAATGGGTGAATATTAAATAAATTAATCGCCAAATTCACCCGATGAGTTTAGCCGTTTTACACGCTAATGACAGGAAAAAAACGATTAATTTTTCTGCAGTTTTTTGGCCAGTTTTGTCGCTTGTTTACAAACTAAAGCATAAATAGACAGTTGAGGATTAGTGCCAATAGACGTTGGAAAAACCGAGCCGTCAAATACCCATAAATTGTCTAAATAGTGATATTTGCAATCGCTATCAACTAAACAGAATGTTTTATTTTCTCCCATAGGGAGTCCGCCCATAACATGAGCACTGCCGACTAAATTATTACTGACTCTATGTTCAAGCTTGTGAAATCCTTTTTTGAACGATTCATAACTTTCAAACCATTCTCCATGCTGATGTGCTGGACGTACTCTTTTTGCACCTGCAGCAAACTGTACTTCAGCCATAGAGAGATAGGCGCGCTTTATTCCATCAAATAAATAATCATTCATGGGATAATCAACAATTGGACTGCCGTCATCTGAAAGCGCTATGCTAGCGCCTTCACTGTCATCATCAAAACCATCACGCAATAGTGCCAACATTGCATGAGTATTATTAAGCTTCGCCATATCTGCTACATGGCTACTCCCGTGTCCCATTAACATAATGGATGAAATTGCTGGATGCAATGGCGGCACTTCCAACTTATAACCTAGTGGGCCTGTCGTGCCATTTTCCCACTGAAAATGATCACTATAAATCGATTGTGGTGCCCCATAAAAGGGTGAAATTTCTTTATCAAATTGTGCAAAAGAGAAAACGGTTGGATGTAAAAAAGTTCGCTTGCCAATGCGATTATTTGGATCAGGAGCGTTAGAGCGTAACATCAATGCAGGACCGTTGATGGCTCCACCCGCTAAAATAACATACGGCGCTTTCGCGATGATTTTTTTGGCGGTTTTTTGCTTGTTATCATCAAGAGCAATACATTCAACGCCCGTTATTTCACTCCCCTTGATAAGTAACCGCTCTACTCGTGCTTGATATAACAAGGTGGCACCATGCTCAAGCGCATCAGGAATGGTGGTAACTAACATTGACTGCTTAGCGTTAGTTGGACATCCCATTCCACAATAACCTAAATTCCAGCAGCCCTTTACGTTACGCGGAATAGCCTTCCAGGGAATGTTGAGTCTTTCACAGCCTTCTTTTAACACGGAATTATTTTCATTAACGCCGTGCCATGGCGTTATGTTTAAACGTTTTTCCATTTGCTCAAACCATGGGACCATATCACTATGGCTACAGCCTTTAACTGCAAAAGTTTGTTGCCAATAATCAAGTGTTGGTGAAGGCGTTCTGAAGCTAGATGTCCAATTAATTACCGTTGTTCCTCCAACACACCGGCCTTGTAAAATACCAATACCGCCATCTTTAGTGGCTCTACCTGCATTTTCTTGATATAAATCAGCGTAAGCCTTTTGTTCATCCATTTTGAAATCACGGGTGGATTTTAATGGCCCTTCTTCAATCATCAAGACTTTTAGCCCAGCTTGAGCCAATATTTCTGCGCTGGTGCCCCCGCCTGCCCCAGTACCAATAATAATCACATCAGCACTAATATCATAAGTTGCTAACTGATTTGCATTAATCGTTTGCTTTACGATAGCTTTTTTAGCTGAGTACGGATCGCTAATACCACGAATTTCGGAGACTATTTTCACATTTTATTCCTGCGGTGAAACTATTTTAGGAGGGCCTGGATAACTCGCTTGTGAAAAATTTTCTGGTTGAGTATACCAACTCATCGTGATCAATTGACATAAAGCAGCATAGCCGGTTCGCTTTAATGTAAACAGACTATTTTTCCAGCCCTCTAGAAAACTTTCAATTTGATCCCTTGATGCTTTCGACCAATCACTACTTGGCGCGCCAGCAAAATATCGTAAAGTTGAAGAGCCTAATAGATCAAAGAGTTGTTGTAATTGTTTTTGAGAATGTTGACCTAAAGATGAAATTTGATTGTCAATCGTGACAAGTAATCGCTGTTCCGCTTTTTCACCTAAAATCCCTGGATAATTAGCCTTTAATATTATTGGGGCAAGCGCCAATAACAATGCAGTATCTGCAGGCGTCAAAAAACGTAAATCTTGTAAATCGTTTTTACGCGATTTGACTACGGAGAAAGCAGACAAACTGCTGCCAACCAACAAGACTGCACTCCCCAGTAAACCGACTTTTAAAAAATCTCTACGACTGGTTTTCACATAAACACCAAGAATTATAAAGGCAATACCAACTGGTATTACCTGTTAATTAATAATGAAAAGATAAAGGATAATGACATCAAAGTCTAGAAGCTTGTGTTGAACTCTCTTTTTTCAGTACTACACAAGAGATACTTTTTGGCCAATCATCACTGTTTCATTCGCCTCGACGATATGTTTATTGGTATTTGCCGCTTCTAAACAAACAAATTCATTCTCAGCGCCTTGGTGAATATCTTTCATGCTATTTGCTAGTGTAAGTCCTGGATTCCATAACACCCATTGCTGACAATTTGTTGACGAAACTTCAATGGTTCTTTGCCATTGCTTATCTTCAATAGCACAAACCTTGTTACCATAATAAATGCGATCAACTTCACCTAAGCAATTATCTAAAGCAGCGAGCTGCTGTTTTTTTCCTGTGACTTTATCATCAAAGGTAAACTCAGCTAGCGGTGTAACAAGCGTATTTTCAGGATTACTCACGGCAAAGTAACTGTGTAATGCGCCTGAATATTCGAAAGCTTGCGATGACAAATTACTGATAAATAAGTTTTGCTCAAAGCATTCAGAGAAAATAAGTACTTGCTTTAGTTGATACTGATGAGGCCAAAGTTTGTGTTCATCTGCTCCTGATAAGTACAAAGTCACTTCAATGTGATCTTTGTTAATCGTCACGTCATCGAGCTGCCAAATTCTTTGACGAGCAAAACCATGATTACCTGCAGTTTCACCACATGGTGCTTGATATGGTCCAAACCATGGCCAACATAAAGGAATACCGCCTCTGATGGCTGTTCCTTGCTCAAAAATAACGTCATCGCTCAACCAAAAAACAGGTTTTTGATTAACCGGCTGCCATGCGAGTACTTGCCCACCATATAAACTTATTTTTGCCGTACAAGTATGATGAGTAATTTCCAAGACGTTAATGTGATCTGTTAGCGAAACTTGCTTAACTTGGCCAAATTCATTTTCAGCAATAATTGATGCCATACAACCTCAAAGGTTTCTATAAAGTAATAAGGAGATAATAAAATAACCTTTCCAAGGATGATAGCTTAAAAGTATTCGAGTATAAGTTCTTAACAGTATTATCAATAAAAAAGCGCTAAACGAATGCTCGTTTAGCGCTTTAAATTAGGCCTAATTCCACAAGAAAAAATTACTTGGTGTAACCTCTTGGCATATCGCTGTTAGTGGTATAACGCTTACGCAACTCATCTTGACGACTCTGCGTTGAATACTCTTTACCGTTTATCCACATTTTATCAACTTTAGTACTTAGCTCAAATGGATCCGCACTCCATAATACTAAGTCAGCTCTTTTACCAACCGCAATTCTGCCGGCATTAATGTTAAAAGCATCGGCAACGTTTGCAGTAACTGCAGCTAGTGCTTGCTCTTTCGTTAAGCCATTAGCTATAGCGTTACCGGCTTCAAAGCGCAACTGGTACAAGTTATGAGCATCATCGATTGCTAAAGAAACCTTGATACCTGCTTGCGTTAATTTTGCAGTATTTTCAAGTGAAGAATGAATAGAATCGAAGCTACTCGGTAAGTTATCTAAAGCGCCAAAGATAACAGGTACTTTTGCTGCGGCGATTTGCTCTGTGATCAATATAGCATCGGCGCCACCAGCTATAACGAGATCAATATTAAATTCAGCTTTTAATTTAAGCAGTTCTAATAAATCAGTTGCGCGATCAGCATAAGCAACAAGTGGTTTGTCACCCGCTAAGATTGCATTAATGATTTTTTCATCACGTTTTAACTCTTTAGGATCCTTTTTCTTCTCGTCGGCCTTTTTATCTTTTTTCGCTGTTTTAACGTCTAAAGCTTCTTCAGCAGCTTTAGTTAATGCCTTTTGAGCATCTTCAAGCTTATAACGCAGTTTTTGTAAATTTAAAGCACGAGAACCTTTGCTCTTTGCGCCTAAATCAATAAGAACGGCATTTTCTTTGATGAAAACACTGTCGAATTCACCTGACAAGTCGGTTACAAAAGTTTGACCTTTGAACATACTCTCGCCGCCACGAGGAACGGTTACATTACTCGTGATACCACCTTTACGCGTATAAGGTACAACCGTTGAACGCGGGTTAAAAGCTAATGAAGCATCAAAAGTGATATCTGCTTTTTTGTCACTTGCATCACGTGTTCTTGATACTGCATTTACTTCAACTAAACCCAATGAATTCATTGAACCGATCAGGCCTGGTGTGAGTATTTTACCCATCGCATCAAAAACAACATCGGCATCAATTTTATCAGGGTTTATCGCAATAATTTTTCCATCATCAATAACCACCGTAGCGTTAGTTAAAACGCCCTGTTCAGTAACCGTATGAATTGTTGCATTAGTGATGGCTAAGCTTTCTGCATTTACGCTGCAAACTGTTGCCAAAGCAAGTGCAACTAATGAGGCTTTAAATAGTTTAATTTTGTTCATGATTATTTCCCTCCTTTTTGAAGTGAAACAGGTACTTCAGCTTGGCCTAACATAAAATCACTTTTTGCTTGGTACTTATCATCAAAGCGATCATAAACTTTGGCACCATCAATAAATACTTGCTCTGCTTGGGCATAAACACTAAAAGGACTTTGATTCCACAAGACAACATCAGCATTTTTACCCACTTCTAAACTACCCGTTTTATCATCAATACCTAAAGATTTAGCGGCGTTTAAGGTGATCCAGCGAATAGCTTCTGCAGGTTTTAAAGTAAAGCCATTTTCATTAGCGCGATACATCACTTTTCCTGCTTCTTGATTCAAACGTTGAATGGTACTACTTGAATCTGAGTGAACAACGGCACAAGAATTTTTCACCGCATTAACTACTGCAACGTTTTCATGGATCATGTCATAGGCTTCCATTTTGAAACCCCACCAATCAGGCCACATGGCTGCACAGTTACCATTTTCAGCAAGTAAGTCAGCAATTTTATAACCTTCGATTGCATGATGGAACGTACCTGATTTGTAGTTAAACTCTTTACCTAGATCAATCATCATGGCCATTTCTTCAGCTTTATAACAATGATTGTGAATTAAAATATCACCATCAAGCACGCCTTTAAGCGTATCTAGTTCTAAATCTCGTGTTGGTGCTAATGGGTTTTTACCCGCTTGGTAGTCACGTTCATACTTTTCCCAAGCACTTTTATACTCAGTAGCTTCAGCCCAAGCCATGCGGTAACCGGCCATGTTACCCATACGGGTAGAAGGTAAAACCTTACGGCTGCCATAAACACGCTTAGGGTTTTCACCACAAGCCATTTTTAAACCATAAGGCGCATCTGGAAACTTCATACCTTGCATCGTATGGCTTGATACATTGCGTAATGTTACGCCACGACCACCAAATAAATTAGCAGAACCTGGCAATATTTGCATGGTAGTAACACCACCAGCGCGTGCTGCATTAAAACCGGGATCTTGTGGCCAAACACTGTGCTCAGACCAAACTTCAGAAGTATTTGGCGAGCTCATTTCATTACCGTCTGAATGAGACTCAGCCGACGGGCTTGGGTAAACGCCTAAATGTGAATGCACATCAATTACACCAGGAGTAAGCCATTTACCCGTACCATCAATTTCTACAGCGCCTGCTGCTGATAAGTTTTGACCTACTTGAGAAATTTTTCCATCCGTCATTAACACGTCTGCATTATCGATGCGTTCACCATTACCAATTAATACCGTGGTATTTTTGATTAATGTTGTTTGTTTTGGCAGCGGTTGATAAGTACTAGGATAAGGATTTTTGTTAATGGTCACTTTTGGGTCTTGTTGCTCTGACTGTAAACAGCCCGATAACGCTAACGATACGCTAATTGCCAACAACGTAGGCGCGATGCTTTGCTTGTTATGCATGAAATGCTTCCTGTGCGGATTATTATTTTTGGATTCAATCAATAACAATAAGATGATTTAATCAATTCAGCAAGAGAACTTATAGCAATTACGTTCAATGGTTATACATTTACGTTGAATGGAATGCAGATATTATAGAGTGGCTTGAAATTGAACTTAAGTATGGTTTAAGTGCGTTTTAGCGGGATGTCTTACTTAGGAGTGACAACAAATTTTCGATAACAAAAAAACGATTAAAGTTCAAAGTCACCGAAATCGAGATCACTGGAGGGCTCTAATTTTTTTTTAGATTGAGGGTCGAGTAATGAAGGCTGTAGCTCAGGAGTGGTAATTTCAGTTACTTTAATTTTAGGTATGGCGTTCTTACGCTTTTTACGCTGCAGACAACGCTTAATAACTTTTTGTTTGTCATCAGACTTTAGGTTTATCCAACTTTGACGTTCTTCACGCGTACGATAACAGCCAAGGCAATTGCCTTTTTCATCTGATTGGCAAATACCAATACAAGGGCTAGGAACATCAAAAAATTCTAATTGCATAAAAACCTTTCGCAAAATTTAAAAAGCCTACACACTAATTGTAACGTATAGGCTTATATTTGTTTACGCTAATTTATCCGTAACAATGTGGTAATCAGGATCTTCAATCACATTGATTTCAACTAAACTTCCGGCTTTAGTTAATAACTCAGTACATTCACGACTTAAATGTCTTAAATGCATGGTTTTACCACGAGACAAATATCGTTCAGCTAAGGTATCAATCGCTTCGATTGCTGAATGGTCAACAACACGTGAATTTTTGAATTCAACAATAACGTCGTCACTGTCTTTGTCCATCTCAAACTGTTCTAAAAAGTTTGATATCGAACCAAAGAATAATGGACCCGTAACATCATAAACCGTAGAGCCTTTTTCATCGATTGAGCGATGAACTATAACGTGTTTAGCATGTTCCCAAGCAAAAACTAATGCTGACACAATAACACCAACCACAACGGCTATAGCAAGATCTGAATAAACCGTAACACCTGAAACAAGAATAATCACAAACGCGTCAGCTTTTGGTACTTTGCCTAAAATACGAAAACTTGACCATTCAAAAGTACCAATGACCACAATAAACATTACACCCACTAATGCAGCTAAAGGTATTTGTTCAATTAAACCTGATGCGAATAAAATAAAACCAAGTAATGATAATGCAGCAGTAATACCCGATGCTCGACCTCGGCCACCGGAGTTCACGTTAATCATTGATTGACCAATCATCGCACAACCACCCATTCCACCGAAAAAGCCTGTAACGGTGTTTGCTGCACCCTGAGCAATACACTCTTTGTTACCACGGCCACGAGTACCGGTTAATTCGTCTATAAGGGTCAAGGTTAATAATGACTCGATTAAACCAATCGCCGCTAAAACTATCGCGAATGGAAAAATAATTCTTAACATCTCTAAGTCAAACGGCACGGTAGGAATGTGAAACGAAGGTAAACCACCGGCGATAGAAGCAACATCGCCTACCAATTTAGTATCAAGATTAATGCCATAAACTAAGAATGAAACAGCAACAATTGCCACAAGCGTTGAAGGAACAGCTTTAGTTAACTTTGGAAAAAAGTGAATGATTGCCATGGTTAAAAGTATTAACCCTGCCATCGTATACAGGGGTATACCTTGCATCCACTCCAATTCACCTAATTCATTGGTGCTTTTAAATTGTCCTAACTGCGCTAAAAAAATAACAATGGCTAAACCATTAACAAAGCCGAGCATAACGGGATGTGGCACTAAGCGAATAAATTTACCTAGCTTAAATACACCCGCGATAATTTGCAGCAAGCCAGTAAGTACTACCGTCGCGAATAAATATTCCACGCCATGAATAGCAACTAAACTCACCATAACAACAGCCATAGCACCTGTTGCGCCGGAAATCATTCCAGGACGACCACCAAAAACAGAAGTAATTAATCCCACCATAAATGCAGCGTACAAACCAACCAGAGGGTCAACTCCAGCAACAAATGCAAAAGCAACGGCTTCAGGCACTAGCGCTAAGGCGACGGTAAATCCTGAAAGAACATCGTTCTTCAGGTTAGAAACTTTACTGGCATGTAATTCGAACATTGCACTCTCATTTATGTGGGTAGTGGGGTGTAACCTGATGACGTCCTAATAATAGGAAAATTTAACAAGAAGCGTTAATTGACTTATTTGGGGGTAAATCAGGGAAAAGCGCGGGAATACTATAGATTTGCAGTGAAAATGTCAATAACAAGCGGAGTTCTACTCGTTATTGACCCTATTTAAATGCTATTTATTGCTAGAGGTATTAAAACGTTTGATTAGGTTTTGGCTTGATGCTGACAACATTGACGCTTCGCCGCCGTTCATTGCAGATAAAATACTGTTACCTAACTGCTTTCCTAATTCAACGCCCCACTGGTCAAAGGAATTTAACTGCCAAATAACACCTTGAACAAAAATTTTATGTTCATAAAGCGCGAGCAAAGCGCCTAAGTTTTCAGGCGTCATTTCTTCCAGTAATAAGGTGTTGCTAGGTGTGTTGCCTTTCATAGTTTTGTGAGCAGCGAGTCGTGATATCTCTTCAGCGGTTACACCCGCATCTTTCAATTCTTCTTCAACTTCAGCTAAAGATTTACCACGCATTAACGCTTCACTTTGTGCAAAACAATTAGCCACTAAAACTTGGTGGTGCTCTGGTAAATCACTAGCGCCTTTTAGACATACAATAAAGTCGGTAGGTATAATATCGTCACTTTGATGCATCAATTGCATAAATGCATGCTGACCATTTGTACCTTCCTGACCAAAAACGGTTGGCGCAGTTTGCCAAGGAAGTTTCTCTCCAGAATTCGACACTGATTTGCCGTTACTTTCCATATCTGTTTGTTGTAAATAACCAGGTAAAGCTCGAAGAGAATGATCATAAGGTAAAATGGCTAAGCTTGAATACTGTAAAGCGTTGCGATTCCAAATACCGAGCAATGCCATTAATACTGGCATGTTTTGCTCAAAGGGAGTCTTTTGAAAATGTTGATCCATTTCATAAGCGCCCTGCTTCAGCTTATTGAAATTTTCATTGCCAATCACTAATGCCAGCGGTAAACCTACTGCAGACCAAAGAGAAAAACGTCCGCCAACCCAATCCCACATTGGTAATATATTTTTTTCTAAAATACCGAATTCGGTGGCTTTAACGATATTGGTACTTACCGCAAACCACTGTTTTTCTATAATATCAGCATAAGGAGCGTGTTTAAGCATCCAGTTTTTAACAGCAAGTGCGTTTAACAATGTTTCTTGGGTAGTAAAGGTTTTTGAAATTACCACGACTAGCGTGGTGTTAGCATTAAGTTTAGCTAATTTTTCTTCGACAGCTGCGCCATCAACGTTAGCAATAACATGCGCATTCAAGCCGGTAGTATGGAAAGTATTCAACGCAGAAAGTGTGACCTTAATGCCATAATATGAACCACCAATACCAATGGCGATAACATCGGTGAATTTGTCACCTGATGCTGACATCAATTTACAATTACTGACATCATCAACAATCTTGGCCATGTGCTGTTCAGTTGCGATAACTTCGTCAGCATTATGTCCTAGTATATGTTTTTTAGTTGTTTCGGGAGAACGAAGAACAGTATGAAGTACCGCACGCTGCTCAGTATTATTAATTATTTCACCAGAGAACTGCGCTTTAATTTTTTCAGATAACTTTGACGTTTCAGCTAATTCAAAAAGCTGACTAAGTTCTGTTCTGGTGATATTTTGTTTAGAGTAATCAAGGTACAAGCCCTGTGAATTCGTCGAGAAATTATCGGCTCGTTTTCCATCGGCAAATAAAGAACGTATTGAGCGTGATTTAGTTTGAACGGCTAATTGAGTAAGAGCGGGGATATCCATATGGTTACTTTTGTTATGACTCGTATTTTGTGAGAAAAAAGGGAATTATAATTTAAAAGGATGCTGAGTTACTCCAACATCCCTTGTCATTAGTAATTTATTTCATCAATTCAGATAAATAGGCTCTGAAATCTTCACCCAATTCAGGATGACGTAAACCATATTCTACATTAGCTTTCATGTAACCTAGCTTAGAACCACAATCGTGCGATTTACCCGTCATATGAAAAGCTTCAACCTTTTCTCTTTCCATCAACATTGCAATGGCATCAGTTAGTTGAATTTCATCACCAGCACCTGGAGGTGTTAACTTTAATAAGTCCCAAATTTTTTCTGACAAAACATAACGGCCCACAACAGCTAAGTTTGATGGTGCATCTTCAATCGTTGGCTTTTCAACAATTGCCGTCATTGTTTTTGACTCACCCGGAGCTAAGTCTTCACCGCCACAGTCAACAACCCCATAATTACTGACTTGCTCCATGGGTACCGGCTCAACCATTATCTGGCTGTAACCACCAACTTCAGTATATCGAGTTAACATGGCTGCTAAATTTTCTGTTTTTAAATTGGCTGAAACTTCATCTAAAATAACATCTGGCAATACAACAACAAAAGGTTGGTTACCGATAATAGGACGAGCCTTTAATACCGCATGACCTAAACCTTTAGCCTCACCTTGGCGAACATGTAAAATAGTTACATCTTTCGGACAGATTGCTTGAATTTCATCTAATAACTGTCGCTTCACACGATTCTCTAACGTCGTTTCAAGTTCAAATGACTTATCAAAGTGATTCTCAATGGCATTTTTTGAAGAATGAGTTACTAAAACAATTTCTTTAATACCCGCAGCAACACATTCATTAACAATATGTTGGATCATCGGTTTATCAACAATTGGCAGCATTTCTTTTGGTATTGCTTTTGTTGCAGGCAACATACGTGTACCAAGACCCGCTACTGGAATTACCGCTTTTGTTATTTTATTTGTCATTTTCGTCCTTAAATTTTTACGATGGCTAATATTAAAGGGACTTGTAGCAATTGTCACGATGAAAAATTTATTTACTTGCTGAAATGAAAAATGATACCGATTGGTATCATTTTTTATATAAAAGATTGTGCTAGCGGCACATTATCTATTTTTTATAGAATTCTCGATACCAGCTAATAAATTCAGCAACACCTTCTGCAACAGTAACTTTTGATTTGTAACCTGCAGCGTCAAATAAATCATCAACTTCTGCATAGGTTTGATAGACATCACCCGCTTGCATTTCACGAAAGTTTTTCGTTGCTTCAATGCCAAGTTCATCTTCAATCGCTTTTACAAAGCCCATCAAATTAATCGGCGAGCCATGCCCGATATTATAAATAGAATACGGTGCTGAACTGGAAGCGGCAGAGCCACTTTCTACTTTCCATGAAGGGTCACGAACTGGGACAACATCAGCAATGCGAACAATGCCCTCAACAATGTCGTCTACATGGGTAAAGTCACGCCACATATCACCATTGTTGTTAATATCAATCGTATCGCCATCTAAGATTTTCTTGGTAAAAATATAAGGCGCCATATCGGGTCGACCCCATGAACCGTAGACGGTGAAAAACCTTAACCCTGTTGTTGGCACATCATAAAGATGAGAATAGCTATGAGCCATCAATTCATTAGATTTTTTTGTTGCTGCATAAAGCGATACTGGGTGGTCAACTGAGTCATTGGTGGAAAATGGCGTTTTATTATTTAAACCATAAACAGAACTAGAGGAAGCATAAATTAAATGTTTAATATTATTATTTCGACAGCCTTCGAGAATGGTCAAATGACCGATTAAATTAGAATCAGCATAAGCCATAGGATTTTCGATTGAATACCTAACACCCGCCTGTGCCGCGAGGTGAATTACACGGTCAAAATTTTCATCTGCAAATAGTGTTGCTATGCCTTCACGATCTGTAAGATCTAACTTAATAAACTTAAAACAACCTTGACTGCTTGCTGGTTCGTTAAGTGTAAACTTATCTAATTCCGCCAAACGGGCAAGCTTAAGATTCACATCGTAATAATCATTTAAATTATCAATACCAACAACGTCATGGCCTTGCTCACATAAACGCTTGGTTAAGTGAAAACCTATGAACCCAGCTGCACCCGTAACTAAATACTTCATAATAAACTCTATCTCTTACTTTAACTTTAACTTTTGCTTTAATCTGAACCGAACAAATCGCGTGTATATACTTTTTCAGCAACATAATCTAATTCATGGCACATTCTATTTGAAATAATAACATCTGAAATTTTAGTAAATTCGTTTAAATCAGTATATACCTTTGAGTGGAAAAACTCAGCGTCAGGTAATTCTGGTTCAAAAATAACAACTTTTATCCCTTTAGCTTTTATTCTTTTCATAATGCCTTGAATAGAAGACGATCTAAAGTTGTCAGAGCCGCTTTTCATAATCAATCGGTATACACCTACAACTTTAGGATTACGTTTAACAATAGAGTCAGCAATAAAATCTTTTCGGGTACTGTTAGAGTCAACAATCGAGCGGATAATGTTATTTGGCACATCCTGATAATTAGCTAATAGTTGCTTAGTATCTTTAGGTAAACAATAACCACCATAACCAAACGAAGGGTTGTTGTAATGGTTACCAATACGCGGATCTAAACTAACACCTTCAATGACTTGTTTTGAATCTAAACCATGTGCTTCTGCATAACTGTCTAACTCATTGAAATAGGCAACGCGCATTGCTAGATAGGTATTTGAAAACAATTTTACCGCTTCAGCTTCAGTAGAGTCCGTAAACAAAATATCAATATTTTCTTTAATAGCGCCTTGAGCCAGCAAATTAGCAAAAATTTCAGCACGTTCACTTCTTTCACCAACAATTATTCTAGATGGGTGTAAATTGTCATACAGAGCCTTACCTTCACGTAAAAACTCAGGAGAGAATATAATATTCGGACAATTGAATTTCTCTTTTATACTTTCTGTATAACCAACAGGAACCGTTGACTTTATGATCATAATTGCATTTGGGTTAACAGCTAAAACATCTTTGATAACTGCTTCAACTGATGAAGTATTAAAGTAATTAGTTTCAACGTCATAATCTGTTGGCGTTGCTATTATTACATAGTCAGCATTTTTATAACCATATTCTTTATCTAACGTGGCTTCAAAATTTATACTTTTATTTAAGAGGAAATCTTCAATCTCCACATCGGAAATAGGGGATTTTTTATCATTTAATAGATTAACTTTTTCTTCAATAATATCCACGGCAATCACTTCATTGTGTTGCGCTAAAAGCATTGAGTTCGATAACCCAACGTAACCTGTCCCTGCTATTGCTATTTTCATAGTTTTTCCATTTTATTTTTTATACATACATCAACTGCAGCCAAATATTTATTGATCACTATTTTTTCATCAAATTCATTCTTAATTTTTTCTCGACTCTTCTCACCCATTTCAAGCCGCTGTACATGTGTCATATTAATAATAACATCTAATTTTTCTGTTAAACTATCACTTGAACGAGGTTGGCAAAGATAACCATTAATACCATCATCGACGGTTTCTCGACAACCAACATTGTCAGTTGTCACGATAGGTTTTCCCATAGCTCCTGCCTCAAGTAATGATTTAGGAACTCCCTCTCGATAAAAAGAAGGCAAAACCATACAATCTACTTTTGCTATCTCTTGCTCAACATTATCGGACACACCTAGATAGTTAACAATACCCTCATCTACCCAAGAATTCATTTCCGCAGTTGATACTGCAGAAGGATTATTAACGTCTAAAAAGCCTAATAAACTTAACTCTACATTTACGCCATATTTTTTCTTCAAACTACGAGCAGAGTCAATATACTGTTGAATGCCCTTATCATATAACATACGTGCAATAAGTAAAAATCTAACTTTACCATCGTCTGGAGCAAGGGTAAGTGTGAAACGAGACAAATCGACACCTGATCCTGGTAACCTGTCAGTTGGTACTGTTGAAGTTATTTTTTTTTCTAAAAAAAGCTGTCTATCGTCCTCATTCTGAAAAAACAGTTTAGAAGCTTTAGATTGGCTGATTTTATACAAAAACCTTGCGACTTTAGAAGTAATACTTTCATTAACAAACAAAATGCCTAATCCAGCAATATTATTAATGGATTTGGTATTATTAAAATGAGCAGCTAAGGTACTGTAAATATTGTTTTTAGGTGTAAAATTTAAAACAACATCTATATTTTTTCTTTTATATATGCGGTAAAAATCAAAAAATGTTTTTATGTCTGTGATCGGATTTGTACCGCCTTGATCAATGTCAATATGAATTAATTCACACCCTAATTCAGTTAATTTTTCTGAATACTTATCCACAGGTGCAATTACTACTACCTTATAACCCTTTTCCATCAGAGAGAGAATTGTATTTTTTCTGAAGTTATAGATATACCAACTTGTGTTTGCACTTATTGCTAAAATAGCCATATAACACCATAAAGCTATTTACAGCTTTCCCATTTTTGAATTAAATTTTCTTTTTATGAAAAAAATAAAATATTTAGGGTTGAACATAAATATTATACTTTTAGCAAAGTAGAACATAAATCTAGGCATAGAATTCCATTTTTCAAATAAATTTAATGTATCTTCTTTCGAGTATGTAGACGAAAAATTATTATCATGAATACGAAAACATGCAATTCGTTCGTTTATATAACTGCCTATATACTCACTCTGATATAACCTCCTCATAAAGTCGAGGTCAACAGCATTAGATTCACTAGTTACAAAAGGGATCCTTTCTAAAATATCTTTTTTAAAAAACAGCGTATGATGTGATATGTTAAAAACAAAGAAATCATAATTACGCTTAGAAAGAAAAAATAAAGGTTTATGCTCGTACAAATCATTTCCTAATGAATCAACCCGCAAACTATTTCCGTAAATAAAATCTGATTCACTTGTACTTAACTGCTTTGAGACATTTGAGAACACATTGTTTTTAGCATAATAATCATCTGAATTAATAACACCTACGTACTGGCCTTTACAGTTAGCATATGCCTCTTCGAACGCACTCCAAATCCCCTTAGTTTGTTGTTTTAATAATTTTATATTAACTTTATCAGCATAATGTAAAATAATATTTTCTATTTCGGAATAAACACTTTCAGAACTCGCATCAACAATTATGTATTCATAATTATCAAAATCTTGGTTTACTACAGACTGAATTGTCGCTTTTAACCAGATTAGATTGGGGTTTTTTGTAATTGTAATAATTGAAAATAACTTATTTTGCATTTAACATGCACTCCGAATAAAAACTAATTGTTTGCTTCAAAACAATAGAACTAGAAAATTTACTTGTAAATATCAATAAAGAGTTTCTCGAAAAAACCTTTCTTCTTTCAGCGTTAGTGATCAACGTGAATAACCCTTGGGACATACTTGAACAGTTATAAGTTTTACATAAGTAACCATTAAAGTTATCAGTAACCATACTAGAATTTCCGCCAACATCAAAACAAATAATAGGCTTACCAAACGAGCAGGCTTCGATGTTTGTTGTAGATAAATTCTCAAAACGAGACGGATTTAAAAATACATCAATGCCTTCAAAAAATAAATTCATTTCATTGTGCCTCAAAACCCCAATTTCATTGATTTTTATATTTGATAAATTTGAACAATTTTGCGGCATTTTTCTAGATTTTTTACCCACTATAACAAAAGTAACTTTTAAACAATATTCAATTAACTTGTCATTTAATATTTGTAATGTTTGAATTAACTCTTCCCCTCCTTTAGCTTTATTCTCGAATATACGGTGGGCAACGATACCTATGACAACATTATCTAATTTATTTTTATCTTTTATTATATTAGTAGGTGAAAAAGGAACTATATTAGGAGTTACTTGTGATTTAGGAATAAAGGTAAGCCTATCAAAGAATACATCTCTTTGCCAAGCACTTGGAAAGACAATTCCTTTGGCATTTTTAATAACTTCATGTTTAGATTTTCGCAACCAACGATCAAATATATTATTCGAAAAAAAACCTTCATTTGAGTGGTGTTCAAAACCACAAACTAACCATGAGTCATGAATATGTAAAACATAAGGGGAATTTATTTGTGAAAGTTGTTTTGGCGTAATAAGACCATTAGAAAACCAATGAACAATAACTAAATCGGCACCTAATTTATTAATTTCATTAGATGAATATTTGCCCATTACTCCGCTAGAATGAAATATTGGATTAATGGGTTTAATTAAAAACACCTTAACTAACCTGTCAAGAATGGAACAAAATAGAAACCTAATTTTATCAATAACTGATGAATCAATATTTAAAGAAACTATGTTTGCTTTAAATCCTTCATATTCATTCAAGGCATTAGCTAAATTAGATGCTGCTACAAATGCACCACCACCTTTGGTATGTGTAGATAAAATTACAATATTCATTTTACCACCCCCACATTTAAACAACTTCCCTTACTTATTATCGACAGATAACAAATATAATTTGCCAATAACATTAAAGCAACTCCACTATAATTAAATAAATTATTTCTAGATAATATCGTTAAAGAAATGGCGATAATTAATGGGAAACAGTCACCTCCTCGTTTGAATAATGAGTAAATAAACCCCATATATAAACACAAAAAGCTAAGCGCATATAACACACCATGATATGCAGAGATTACAAATAAACCACTTGAACTAAATCGCCTTTCATCAAAATCTTTAACTGTAACCCCTAGGGGCTCAATAAAGACAATATTTAAAGCTTCAGAATTTCCTTTGCTTCGATTATGATCATTTGATGAAATACTTTCGAAGCGATCAGCAATATATGCAATTAATTTGACTTCACTTCTTAAATTAAATAACCCAGAGATCAAAAGAACCACAACCCCTCCCCATATAATGCTTTTTATGTTGAATTGAAATAAAGAGTTTTTTAATGCTATATAGATAAAAAAACAACATAAAAACAGGAAATATGCCAACGATACACTAGCTATACCAACGCAAATTACTATAATCATTGAAGTTGTTATTTTTTTTTGTAAATAATACATATACGATATAACAAAAGAAATAAACATACCGAAAGTACCTGGTTCATCAAAGATAAAATTCAATCTAGAAAATTTTGCAGATCCTATTTGATAAACAGAAGATGAAAGTGAGCCATATACCAGTTTTATTTCATGGCCTGAATGATCATAAAAAGTATAAAGTATCATCGGGTGTAATATATACAATATGAATGATAATATTGTACATAAGAATAAAAATTGAACGGTTTTAGGTAGCCGCAACTCTAGTTTATCTCTTTTAAAGTTCGCGATAGATTGTTCTATAACAATCAACAGAACAAAAACAGACAAAAATTTAAACAATGTTTTAGAAAAACTGACAAGATTCTCATCTTCAATATAATAAGATCGTAATAACAAAGAGACTAAGGCTAAAAGAAAAGCTGCAATATGTATACAATGAACATATGTAAACCATATTTTAAATTTTATAAGTAAAAATAATAATGTAATCAATACTATAGATAACACTATAAATTGTTTAAAGCTTGGACTAAATATCAATTCAGTCACCGCATTTTCAGCTATAAACAACCAAACAAGTGCAGAAACACATATAAAGAAGGAGTTTAGTGGAATTCTCATAAAGAACAATCCATTTCAAATTGAACTGCTATCTCGTTATAAAAGCACGGAAAGGATTTTGCGGTGATATGCTTAGAATCTTTATAATTAAAAACAAATCCCCCCTGATAATCCCTATCTAATTCGTTAGCCGTTAATAATGAGTACTTTGAAAAATGCTTTTCTAATATTCGCAAATGTTCATGATAATATGAAGAGTATTCGGCATTACAATCATTTTTATTTATAAAAAACAATCGATTAATACACTGTGCTGGTTGGAAGTTTAGCTCTTTAGGCTCTAAAACCAAAATAACTTCCAAATTAGGTTTATTAAATATTTCGATGGTTTTGTTTAATGATTCTATATAGTGTTCTCTGCTAATTTCACTTAAATAACCTGAACGGTGTATTAAATATAATTTTTTTATATTTTTACTTATTGGCATTTTCGATAGTTCTGCCATTCGATTAGTTAACTTTGTGCACCCCTGGACAGAAAAACTAACCACTAAATCACTTAACAGTGAACAAGAACCACTCCCAATGATTAATGAATTTATATGAGAAGGAATGGAATTAGCAAAAGCTAAAATAGAACTATCACCTATAATTAAGTTCTCAGGTGCATTTTCACCCGTTACGAAGCAATATCTGAAATCTTTTAAATTACTTGGGCATTTTTTGTGTACCTTATAGGCACGAAATTGATTTTCTCTATAATTATCACTGAAATCCCCTAAACTGATGACTTTAAATAAAATAGCCACTCCAAAAATTAAAGCTATAAAATGCGCGACATGAAATACGAGCTTAATATTCATTACTTTCTCTCAATGAATTTATACGAAAATTCAGCCATAACAAATGTCAGAAACAATACAAATACCAACTTTAAAACGCCAGTAATGGAAAAATAATAGTTAATTGTAACAATAATAGGAACATGCCATAAATAATAGGCATAAGTCCTTGCTGACACGTACCTAACAACATTCGAAAAAAGGCTACTAGAAGGAAATTCACACAATAAAGCAACTGCACAGAACAACGGAACTAAAAACCAAATAAAATAATACACCTTCAAATCTATAAATATAAATATAAATATAAATATAAATATAAAACAATGCACCGGATACTTAGTTTTAAATTTAATGTTTTTTAGAAACATCAACTGATAGACTTCAAAACCTAGCCAAACTTCCCAAAACCTAAAAAATGGATTTAAATAAAACAAGTCTACTTTTCCTATATAAACACTATACAGGGCGGTAAAAAAGCTTAATATAGCTAGATATCTAGCAACTTTCATTAAGTCAAAAAAAACAATTATTGCAATTAGAACCCAAAGCTGAAACTCTATCGAAATTGACCACAAATGAAATAATAAATTTGAATTTACAGATTCGGAAAAATAACCTTTATCTAGAAAGAGGTGAACATTAGTTAATAACAAACTCGATGAAATTATGTATTTAGAAAAGCTCATTATTTCATGATAAAAACCAAATATTAACAAAAAAACAAACGAAAAAGCTAACATCGCAGACAGTGACGGATAAATTCTTTTTAAACGCCCTACAATAAAAGTAAACGGTGAATATTTGTACAGGCTCATTGCTGAAAGGTATCCTGTGACAACTAAGAACACATCAACACCAACAAATCCACTTTTAAAAATAGACGATTCAAAATGATATAACACTACAAAAAGTATTGCTATCGACTTTAAAAAATCAATATTTTTAAAATAATGAATAGAAGAATTCAAAAACCTACTCCAAATAATATATTTTAAAACAAACCACTAGGATCACTTAACAATACAAACCAACACAATTAAGATTTAAACCATTTACGATATATAAACCTAATAGGCTTATATACTTTTGTGTATTTCAAGCAATTTACAAAAAATCGATACATTTTTATTTTTAAATAAAATATCTTCTGTTTCATCTGAGACATGTTTTTTTTATAGGATTTCCCTTCAAGTGAAAACTTCATGATTGAACAATCATTAAGATCTTTTTCTTCATGTCTTTTCAGTTTCATATTATATAGTTGAGAAAACGAAATAAATTTCAAACCATAAAATGTAAAATAATTATCACTATCGTAAATCAGCTCGGACTTTGTTTTGTTATGATATTGAAGCTCACTGTCATGAATTTCATATTCATCATCTACAAAAGTTATTTTTGAGTTATCTGAAACTAAAAAGTCAACATCAATATTTTTTCTGAGCCCATAAATAGAAAGAATTAAACTGCCATCAACAACAATGTCATTACAGTTAACTTTATTATTTATAAGGAATTCTTTAAATCTATCTAAATTATTATATATATCTATAAACTTATACGGTTCCGCATTATTTAGAAAATGGATACCATTTTCATTTAGTAATAAACGAGATAGCCTAATTGCTTCCTCTTTTGTATCGGTAATATGTATAGAACTAAAACCTATTTTATAAATATCTCTTATTTCCTTCTTTACAATCTGAACATCTTTCAGGCTTTTAGCTTGAAAAACAATGATTTTAAAAGATTCAAACGAAGGAAAGCATTCAATTAATTTCTTTTTTGCACCTTTATAACCATTATCTTTTGAACCAACCCATTCCATGTGCTTATACAATTCTACAAGTAAGTTAAAAGCACCTCTGGTGGACAATTTTATTTGTTTTTTATATACCACATTTGAAAATAACGACTCAGCTTCTGATTTATGCCCTTTACCTGATGGCCATAAAAAGGCAATATATACATTATCCATCGAGTATTCGATAAATTTTTGAACGACTTCATCAAGACAAGTTTGAGGAGTATCTCGTTCAAAAAAATATCGATAGTCAATTGTTTTTATTCGACCGCTTGTCAATACAGTACTTATGTTTTTATTTAAATGTATTGAGCTTGCAACTCTATGTGCACCGTTCATAATCGAGCCATCTTTAGATAGCGGAATTAATGAAATATCTTTGTTGAAACCATGATTTTTAATGTTCTTATAAGTCTCAGTAAAAATATTTATATAATCATCAAAACTACTTTTATTTTCTTCATTTCCATTTTCTATGAATTGGCCTAAAGTTTGAGCTTTAATATCATACTTATATACCTCTTTAGCCAAGCGACTATTGACTTTTATATTGTCCAAATAAGTAAGCTTAAATGCTAAGTCTAAACGGTTCCATGTAAGTAAACTCCTAGAGTCTAGAGTTTCAACCACATAGGTTTTATCAGCTAAATCATTATAAATAAATGGTTCAATTAATTTAGTTAATGATTCTTTTTTAATTGTATTACATTTCATTTTTAATCTTTCTCTTTATTAAGTAATATAAGCGAAAAAGATTAAGGGAATTACTTTTCACTCTAAACATGTAATTTATATCTTTATCAAAATAATCATAAACATACCCCGCGACAAACCAGCTAATCAAAGTAGTTATAGCAGCGCCTTTCACTCCATATAAAGGTATAACAATAATATTAAGCAGTATATTAATTACAAGACCACTTAAATTACGGTAAAAAATTTTATTTTCCATTTTATCTGCTATTAGGAACTTACCTGATGCTATTGTCATAAATACAAAAACACTTGACCATATATGGATAACCAAAACATCTGACGCTCCATCATATTCAGCGCCGTATAGAAACAAAATTATACTGTCTCCAAAAAAGGTTACAGGTATGGCAATACAAATAGCCCCCCAAACCAACATATCATTTAGTTGCTGTAAACGTTTTATATAAAGCGCCCTATCCTTTTTTTGCGCTTTAATAATCGATGGAAAAAGTGAAGATGCAATTACCATTGGTATAAAGTACCAAGCTTCGCTAAGACGAGCGGCAGAGGCATATTGGCCAACGGCTGCATCACCCAGTATATTTTTTATCATAATTTGATCTATTTTCATATAAACAGACACCGCTACAGCACTTAAAAAAAGCGGCAAACCACTGCGAATTAAGGCTTTGGCCAATTTAAAATCAAAAGACCAAGAAAACACTGACAAATTTTGATGTGTATAAAAATACATAAAGCCAATAGCCAAAACAAAACTATCAAACAAAACCACATACGCAAATGTTACCAGCGGTGCTTCATTTAATATTAAGGTGACTTTGATAATCACAGAAAAGAAAATAGATATGGCATTACTAAAAACGAAAAACTTACTTAATACTTTTGCTTGAAAGTAAAAATTAACGACATTTAGACTTTGGAATACAGTTACAGCTGTTACAATCAAGATAAGAGTCGTAGTTAAACTCCCCTGTGACTGAATAAACAAAATGACAACAAGTAAAAAAATGCCAAATATAGCCCCAATTATTTTCAAGATAAAGGCTGTACCTAAGAGAATATCTCTATCACCTTCACTTTTAACCAGTTCCCTAATAACTACATTATCAAGTCCAAGAGAAGATATAGCTATAAAAATAGTAGAGTAACTCAACGCATAACTAAGCAAACCAAATTGCTCAGGCCCTAAATATCTAGCAAGCCAAATACCTACAAATAGAACGACGAATATTCTCAGTATTTTTTCAGATAATAACCAGGAAGTGTTTTTCAAATATTTAATAGCACCTGAGTGCAACTTTAACATTTTGAACTTATCATTTATCTTTTCGAACAGCATTAATCCCTTACCTTCTAAAGGCACTTTGGTTTTCTAAAAACCATTTATACGCAAGAACTAAACCTTGCTCTAAATTGATTTTGTATTCCCAACCCAAAGATTGTAACCTAGCTACATTCATTAGTTTACGTGGTGCACCATCAGGGTTAGTCGTGTCAAACCGAATTTGACCTTCAAAACCTACAACTTTTGAAACAGTTTCGACTAACTCGCTAATTGTACAATCCACACCTGTTCCTACATTTATATGACTTAACATAGGCTCTGTATTTTCGTCATACGTTGTTTTATCTAGATTCATAACATATATTGATGCACCAGCCATATCATCTACATATAAAAACTCACGCATTGGCCTACCACTTCCCCATGCGATAACTTCGTTATCTCCATTTAATTTAGCTTCATGGAAACGTCGTAGTAGAGCTGGAATAACATGGCTATTTTCAGGGTGAAAATTGTCATGTGCACCATAAAGGTTTGTAGGCATTACACTCCGGTAATCTCTCCCATGCTGACGATTATAGCTTTCACACAATTTAATTCCTGCAATTTTGGCAACAGCATAGGGTTCATTCGTCTCTTCTAATGTACCTGTTAGCAAGGCACTTTCAGCCATAGGTTGTTCAGCTAACTTAGGATATATACATGAGGAACCTAAAAACAATAATTCCTGTATGTTCGCTAAATGTGCACTGTGAATTATGTTACATTGGATCATTAAATTTTCATAAATAAAATCAGCTGGGTAAGTATTGTTCGCAACAATACCTCCTACTTTAGCTGCAGCTAAATAAACTTGTTCGATTTTTTCTGTTTGAAAAAACTCAAATACAGCCTGCTGGTTAGTTAAGTTTAGCTCTTTACGTGAACGAGTGATGATTTCAACATCATTTTTTACACTTAACTGTCGAACGATAGCGGAGCCAACCATTCCATTATGGCCAGCAACAAAAACTTTCTTTTTAATATTCATAATTATCTTCTAGCAAAATATCGCCGATTAATTCTAAAAACTGCATATATAATAATCTCATATAAGAGAAATAGCAGACTTATTACGCTACACATTTCCTGTAACATTAATGTCTCCTCCTCTTTAATCAGTAACCTGAACAGTACAAATTAAAATCTAACTTTCAATTGTTACCGGCAGGTTATAACCATGTTCTTTTAAAATCGCATGTTGCTTAGCTTTATTTAAGTCATTGTCTACCATTTCAGCACACATTTCTTCAACTGTAATTTGTGGTACCCAACCAAGTTTCTCTTTGGCTTTAGTAGGGTCACCTAACAGAGTTTCAACTTCTGCAGGTCGGAAGTATCGAGGATCAACCTTAACAATAACATCACCTACATTTAATGCGGGTGCATTATCACCTGTGATCGCAGTTACAGTGGCAATTTCACTTAAACCTTGTCCAGTAAAGGCAAGTTCAATACCTACTTCTTTAGCAGATAAAGAGACAAAGTCACGTACAGAAATCTGCTTCCCCGTTGCAATTACGAAGTCATCTGCTTTATCTTGTTGAAGCATCATCCATTGCATACGTACGTAATCTTTTGCATGACCCCAGTCACGCAGTGCATCCATATTACCAAGAAACAAACACTTCTCTAATCCTTGTGAAATATTAGCGATTGCACGGGTAATTTTACGTGTTACGAAGGTTTCGCCACGGCGAGGTGACTCATGGTTAAATAAAATACCGTTACACGCATACATACCGTATGATTCACGGTAGTTAACCACAATCCAATACGCGTACATTTTAGCTACCGCATAAGGCGAGCGAGGGTGGAATGGCGTTGTTTCAGTTTGTGGGATTTCTTGTACTTCACCATAAAGCTCGGAAGTAGATGCTTGGTAAAATTTTGTTGTTTTTTCCATGCCTAAAAAACGAATCGCTTCAAGAAGTCGTAATGTTCCCATAGCGTCAACATCAGCAGTATATTCAGGACACTCAAAAGACACTGCTACATGAGACTGTGCGCCTAAGTTATACACTTCATCAGGTTGTACATCTTTGATAATGCGCGTTAAATTTGAAGAATCAGTTAAATCACCATAATGTAAAAAGAACTTTTGATTTTTTTCATGATTATCTTGGTAAATATGATCAACACGTTCTGTATTCAACGACGAAGAGCGGCGTTTAATACCATGAACTTCGTAACCTTTTTCTAATAACAACTCAGCAAGGTATGAACCATCTTGGCCAGTTACACCGGTAATTAACGCTACTTTATTTTTTGTCATATCTAATTCCTAAATCTGCTGTACAATTCAATTTTTTAACAATTCTAATAATTAATTTATTTTGTATTAAACCGATATTAACTTTTTCTTATATATTCAACCTAATTGCCTCACTGTTGTTAACATTTAGGTAGAAATCCGTTCAAAGCTCACTTTATCATTCACTTTTCTAAATGATAATTCTATAGCCATTTCTTGTATTGAATCTTGGTTTGAAACTAACTATATTCATAACATATATATTGTATATTTTGAGTTTCTTTCACTTAAACTCCGAGTTTTTATTGATAACTTCATGAATGTTATCAATAAGAACTTACTACCTTGTATTTGATTAAATATATTTAACTTCAATTCTCAGTTAGTTTACTATTCTGACGCAGAAACTATTGCTATTGAGAGCGCCACCGTCGTAATCAACTAAATCCCATAAAAAAGCCCTTCACTACAAGGGCTAAACCATTCAAATCTACCTTTTACCGATAGGTAAATATATTAATAAAAAGTATGGCTATAATTTGACTCTAATCAGTTAAACATAACAATAAAATTTGATTCTACAGTCCTTCTATTAGACTCGCTCAGATTTTGTTATTTTTCTTATCACAACCACATAACAAACGAACATAAAAATGAAACCTATAAGCATCACAACATCAGGTACTTTAAAATATTCACCAGCTAAACCAACTACAGACATTAACACTGCAAATGTAGAAATAATAATTAACGCTTGACGTGAGTTATAACCAACACGTTGAAGAATATGATGAAGATGGTCTCTATCAGGTTTAAAAGGTGATTTACCGTTCTTATAACGACGTACCACTATTGCTAACATGTCCATTAACGGTATAGCACAAATCCAAAGTGCGGTTACAGGTCTAAAAGATGCATTTTCATTCTGGGTCCCCATAGTCAATAACCAAATGACACTTAAACCTATGAACATACTGCCGGCATCACCCATAAAAATTTTCTTTGTTTTTTTGGTTAAACCTAGATTAAAAATCAAATAGGGGATCGTTGCCGTAGCAAGAATCAAAGGATAGCTAACATAATCAACTTGTTCGCTCATAATGAATAAAATGGCAATGGAGGTAAACGTATTAATACTCAAGCTTCCAATTAAACCATCGATACCATCAACCATATTAAAAGCATTAATAACAACAATTATACCTATATAGGTAAATATGATACCTAAAGGTCCCAAGGTTACATTACCTAAACCAAACAGATCACCAAGGTTCGAGATATAACCGCCGACACCATAAATCATCAAACTCGCAACAATAAGTTGTCCTATAATTCTAATACGTACTTTTAAGTCAAATTTATCATCTACAGCACCAATAAAAACCATCATAGCTGAGGCAATAAGGTACATACGTAATTCTAATGTATTGGGTAACCATAAGAGACTTGCCATTAACACGGCTATAAAAATAGAAATGCCACCAATAAGAGGGATATGACCTGCATGTAACTTTCGCTCGCTAGGCTTGTCAACTAAACCAACCTCTATAGCTACAGGTTTAAAAAATTTAATTGCAATAAAGGCAAAACAAAACGCAGTTAGTGCTGAAATAAATACTTCCATTATAATATATTATTAGCTTACGCTAAAACTCCTTCGTCAGGTTTTACTAATTTCTTACTTTTAGTAAAATAACGGACTAATACAATAAGCACAGATAATATTCCACCAAGCATGGTACCCAATACAACAATTAGTGCACGTTTAGGCCCTGCTTTCTTTTCAGGTACTTGTGCAGGATCAATTGTTTTAAGCACGTATTCTGCAGAAACTTTTGTTAACATCATATTTTTAGTTTGTTCTTCAATCAGTTGGTAAAAAACAGTTTCCATTGCGCTTACTTCTGTTTTCTCGAGTTGCTTTGTCAAATAATCAATAGACGCTTGTGCCTCGTTCTCATCTTGTTCCCGCATAAAGTCGTTAACATCTGCGACTAACCACTTAAGCCATTCTTTTGCAATTTCCGGTGAATAAAACTCAATATCAATAGTTATTAATGATGTTGTTTTATCTTGAGAAGCTGAGATTAACTTTAATAGTTCTTGATAAGCTTCCCAATGTGAAGGTATTACAGTTTTAGGGAATGATACTTCCCTCACCCATTTTTTATTAACGGTATTATATATTTCATCATCAAAAATGAGTAAGTCATTTACTCTATCCCATTTTTCACTTGCCATAAGCGGTAAAAGTAAATTATGTTTATCAATAAAAGTTTCAAGAAAAGCACGTGATTTCATAATTTCTAGGGCTAGAGCGGTTTTATCAACACCACCACCACCTAAACTAATACCTGCTAAACTTGCTAAACCACCAAACTGCCCTGCAAGTGCGCCCATTCCACCCGCTGAATCTGATGAGGCAGGTGATAATAAGATTGACGCTTTATACACATCAGGCTTGGATAAAGCAAAAACTATTGATGAGACAGCAAAGATAAATGAAATAGCGATAATGAGAAGCTTCCCAGACCATATAGCATGCCACAATTCGGACAGATCAATTTCATCGTCTGAGTTATTTTGCAAGGCTAGTTGCTGTAATGTTTGTTGGGTAAGTATTTGCGTTTCTGGAGAGAGAGAGGAATCGTGCAGTTTTTCATTGTTTGTTGCTGATTGATATTCAGATTTTTGCACCAGGAAACTTCCATCTTTGACTTTTAATACGTTTGTAGAGTTTAACATCCACGAAAACGGGGATTATACGTCAACAGCTAATCAACTGCAAAGACTAACACCATTTTAAATATAACAATAATGTTAATGTTATATGAATTCTAATTTTACTTTCTATATATTGAATAGATTACATTAAAAATGATTGCACTTAATTAATTCAAACACCAAGAACCCTGAACTGTAAATGTAGGATTTAATTTCAACTAATTAAATTTTTTAGCCAGCTTAGATATTTCAGGCCAGTCATTGTTAATAAGAAATTGCTTCTCCTGTTTTGTCCACTTACTTATCTCTTTTGCAATGGTGGAAGCTTCTTGGTTAGTTTTAAATTTTTGCTGATGAACAAGTTTTACAGGTAGGTTGATGCTATTATTTCTGAGGAGATTTTTATATTTATCGTATTTTGCCAGTACTATAGCCAGTTCATCACAGCATCCAGTATGATAGCTGCCATCTATTGATTGTATTATATATACATAGATTAATGTATCCATTACAACGCCACCCATTAACATATTATTTACATGTGAAATATTGTAGTTGAGCGTTAATACTTTGCAAGTTTAATTCAAAAAAACTTTAGCAGACACTGTTGAGTTGATCAGAAATTCAGGAGTAACGACTAAAATTTATCGATAATACATTTTAGTCGGAGGGATAAACGCTTATCATTATAATAAACTTACGTTAAACTATAATAACAAGCGTTTTACATTCATTAGTGAGCTATTCTATAGCCCACTAATAGCAGCAACGGCTACTGCCGTATTATACATAATAGTTGTCGCTGTTGTCCAAAGCGTTAAACTGTTCATGTATTCAGAATCAAGCGGTACAACAATTGAATCTCCAGGTTTAAGTGCTGAACTTCCAGCACCGGAAAACCAATTACTCCCTTCAACCATTTTTATACTGCCATTTGACGAAATAATATAAATGCGTTCATCATCAGCGCGCTTCTTCAAACCACCACTTTGTGTAATATATTCTTCAACACTAATTGAGGAGTCAAACATATGTGAACTGTTCACTTGCACTTGTCCCATCACATTAACTGAATTGTTTTTAGTGGGTATGTAGAGTATATCGCCGCCTTCTATTGCTACATCATAATCATTACTCGCTATTACTTGTGGCAGATTAATAACTAAACGACCTAAAGGTTCGACTTTAGACAAGTCGGCTAATAAAGATTGAATTTCACTATAAGAAGTTACGTTACCATTACTTGATAATGATTTTGTTACCATTTCGATACGTAAGTCAGCACTCACTTTGATTAAGTTTTGTTTCTCGAGTTTTTTTAATTTAGTTCTTGAAAAAACAGAACCATTCGGATCCGCAAAAGAAGTTAATCCACCAGCTTTATGAATAATACTAGATAAGCTATCACCACGACGTACTGTATATTTACCAGGGAAAACTACTTCTCCACGCAGTTCAATAACATGATTTTCACTCCACGAAGGTATACGATGAACATTCAAACGGTCTTTACTGACTAATAATACATTATCTTCATCGATATTTTTTAATGCATTAGCTAAGTGAATATTTTTAGATATTTTTACAGCGCTGATACCATTCATCTCATTACGAGTAAGTTCTGCTCGAGATAAATAAGCCGACTCTTTAACGCCACCTGCTGCAACAACTAAGTCATTTATTCTTGCTGACTTTCCTAATGGGTAAATGCCGGGAAACTTAACTTCACCATCAATCTCAACGAGTTGTATTGCATTGCCTGAACCCGATTGTTGTCGTAGTTTATTAACAATGGGAATAAGTAGGCGTTGACGAGAGAACAATGCCATTTCACGAACATCTACAATTTCTTCAACGCTTCCTCCACTTATTTCATCAATAGATTGAAGAACCTTTTTAGTTTCGTCATCAACTACAAGGCTTTGCTTGCCATACTTATTCCAAAATTCTTTTTGCTTGTTACTTTTAATCGCCAAGTTTCTTTCTTTAGCAAGTAATTCCTCTTGCGTGTAGGCAAGATCATCTAATAAAAACTGTTCATTAGATAATTTCACTTCACTAGAGAACACAATGATTTTGTCATTCGCGCTTAGCGAGATATTTATAACTGATGCTTCATTTTCAAAAACATCAGCTAAATTAAATTGTAAAATTTCAATATTTCGAGCTTTGTCAATTTCTCTTACAACAATACCGTAATTAAGATCGGCGTATGGCAATAAATGAGAATCGGCATTATAAATCAAATCAGATATCTGCATGCCTTGTTGCCACTGATATTTTCCAGGACGTACAACGGCACCAATTAACGTAATAGATTGTTCATACATATCTGAGCTTTTTAAAATACGAATGTAATCGCCGGATTTCACCAGTTTGCTACTTTCAGCTGCGTTCGATAAATCTACATTGATAACTCTACGTAAGTTACTCTTGTTATATCGCTCAACCGTTGCAGACTTAGAAAATGCTGAAGGAAGTAAACCACCCGCCATTGAGATCACTGAATTGAAATTATCAGTTTCGCTTAATTCATAAATAGCCGGGCGACGAACTTCACCTGATACGGATACGCTAGCTCCTTGAGGCGGTACAAAAACCACATCACCCGATTGTAATAAAATATCGCTTGATGAGTCGCCTTCGATAAGCAAATCATATAAATCTACTTTTTGGATTAACTTGCCACGACGCTTAATTTGAATATTCCTTAAAGAACCAATGTCACTGATACCACCGGCGGCAAAAATAGCGTGAGTCACTGATGAAAGTGAACTTAAGGTATAAGGTCCAGGTTTATAGGCATCACCTAGTACAAATATTCGCATTGAACGTAGTTCAGCTAATCCAACGACAACATCCACACCAATAATCTGTTGTTTGATCTTACTTACAACAAAAGATTTCAATTCTGAAAAGGTTAACCCTGCGACACGAATAGGCCCTAAGTTAGGGAAAACCAATTGCCCTTCTCTATTTATCGTTAATTGCAGTACTCGATTTTCTCTACCAAAAACCTGAATTGATACTGAATCTCCCGTACCTAAGATATATCCTTCCGGAATGGCTATATCCATTACTGGAGAAAAAGTTGCAGGTTCATTTGCAAAGACATTTAGGCCAAAACGAGGCAACTCTTTAAAAATCGCCTCTGCTTTTTCAGTTTCCTCGTCACCCTTAGCTTTTAGAACATTGACTTCTCGAGGTGATACCGCTGTATTAACAGGAGAATTTTGTTCATTACTTCCAGAGAGTTGTGCTTCAATAGCATTTAAATCAATCCCCATACTCTTAGCTAAAGCTTGTTGCTGAGATTTAGGTAATTTTTTAAATTGCTCTATTTGCTGAGCAGACACTTGCTGCGCAAATACATTTAAAGAGAGTGTCGAAAGTAATATGGCTGCTATAACATAGCGAGTAATGTTCATCATTGGTGCAATAAAGTTCCTATTAATACGAGGCGTAACGTTAGCTAAAGGCAGTTAAAATTCTAAAGAAATAAGGGAGCTAAAATCAAAAACGCCCTGTATAAACTTCAAAAAATTAGCCTGCGGAGTTTACCAGTATCAAACAAACGAATAAAGTAACTTTTATCATTTAAGAAACAAGTTTATGCTCATAATGCATGAGAAATAATGAATAATTTTATCTTCGAATAACGATGAACATACGTATGGGTAACTAAAACATTACATAAACCAAATCAAATCCATCGCTCAACTATTGCCTTTCATGGCTAGCACAGGTATAACACACGCTGACTTTCGCAAATATATTTGCCAAAAATTACAGCGTTAAGAACTTTCGCCTAAATTTATAAAGTTTTTTAACGAATTAAAATAATAATATTTAACTGTAATTTACACTTATCTAGAGGATTTTTTTATGAGTAAACCTGATACTGGTTCTTTTTTCGGTCATCCGGAAGGACTTCAAACACTCTTTATTACAGAGATGTGGGAACGCATGAGCTATTACGGTATGCGTATGCTACTTGTCTTATTTATGACAGCGACATTACAAGAAGGCGGTTTAGGTTTAACTGTTGCTTCTGCAGCTGCTATATATGGGCTATATACAGGTAGTGTCTATTTTATGGGTTTACCTGGTGGTTGGATTGCTGACAGATTAATTGGTGGACAAAAAGCGGTTTGGTACGGCGCAATCATTATTATGATTGGCCATATTATTTTAGCTATTCCTAACGACACCACATTTTTTATCGGTTTAATCGTTGTTATTTTAGGTACTGGGTTATTAAAACCTAATATTGGCGCTATGGTTGGTCAATTATATTCAGATGAAGATGTTCGCCGTGATAGTGGTTATGCCATTTATTATATGGGTATAAACTTAGGTTCAGTCTTCGGTTACCTTATTTGTGGCTACTTAATGGAAAATGTTGGTTGGCATTGGGCGTTTGGTGCTGCTGCTGTAGGTATGGCATTAGGTTTAATTCAATACAAAATGACTGCACCTAAGCTTCAAGGTGTTGGTGAAAAGCCGGTATCTCCGATGTCAGCTAAAGCACAAAAAACCAGCTGGACTATTATCGGCGTAGTATTAGCTACTATAGTGATAGTAGCCTTTGCTATTTTCCAAGGCATGTTAACGATTGAGCCGGTAACTGTTGCTCAATATGTTGCTGTAGTCTTCTCTCTAATTTTCATTGTTTATTATAGCGTGATCTATTTCGGTGGTTCTCTTACGCCAAACGAAAAGAAAAGACTTTTGGCATTATTGCTTATTTGTATTGCATCAGCTTGTTTTTGGTCAGGGTTTGAGCAAGCAGGTTCTTCATTGAATTTATTCGCGCGTGATTATACCGACCGTTTAATTGGCTCATTTGAAATACCTACTGGTTGGTTCCAAATGACCAACTCGTTTTTTATCGTTTTATTATCACCGTTTTTCGCGGCTATATGGATTAACTTAGGTAAAAGACTTGTCAGCCCTTCTTACGGTATCAAATGTGCCTTTGGTTTAATCGTCATGGCGAGTGGTTTTATCGTAATGTTTTTTGCTGCACAATACGCCGCTTCAGGAATGAAGGTTGCACCATACTGGTTAGTCGCAACTTACTTCTTACATACAGTTGGTGAACTTTGTTTAAGCCCGGTAGCACTTAGTGCGGTAAGTAGGTTATCTCCTAAACGCTTTGCTGGCCAAATGATGGGTGTATTTGTTTTAACATACTCAATTGGTAATATTATTTCTGGTTTGTTAGCTGGCAATTATGATCCAAATAACGTTTCTCAAATACCTTCGCTTTATATCCAAGTTAGTTTATTTAGTATTGGTATTGGCATCATCATCTTGTTGGTTGGTTTCAAATCTAGATTTTGGGAAAACTTGCCTTCAGATGATGCTGAAGAAACAACTCCTGCAGTTAAAGTGAATGATACTACGGTAAATGCGACTTAAGTAAAATTTACATTGTTCATAAAAAGCCAACATTCATTGTTGGCTTTTTTATTGATATTTTCTCGGTATTTTTGTCATAATAATTTAAGAGACGGTTACTTTTAAGTAAATTTACAGATTATGAGAAATAGAAATTTTATTCGTCAAGAAATACGAAATAAACGCGGCCAACTCACTGCTGATAAACAGCAAGAGCAAGCTGATTTATTGTGTCAAAAACTTATTACTCAAATAGAATTCAAACATGTTAAACGAGTTGCCATTTATCTAGCTAACGATGGAGAACTCAATACACAGCCTTTCATTAACTGGTGCTGGGAAAATGAAATATCTGTGTATTTACCCGTCATTCACCCTTTTAGTAATGGGAATTTACTCTTTTTAAAGCACACTAAAAACTCAACACTGATAAAAAATAAGTATGGGATTTTAGAGCCTCAACTCGATGTCAGAAATATAATTACCGTTGATAATATTGAAATCATTTTCACACCATTAGTCGCCTTTGATAAACGTGGCAATAGACTGGGTATGGGTGGTGGATTTTATGATAGAACCCTCGCTACTTGGTATATTCAATATCAACAAAACAAACAAACTAAACTTTTGCCAATTGGCTTAGCTCACGATTGCCAAAAAGTTGAAAAAATTCCTGCTGAGAGTTGGGATATCCCCTTACCTATAATTATTACACCTACTTCTCGCTATAACTTCGATATTTAATCATGTCCTGATATACTCCTGCCTAATTAATCTCTAGTAAATTAGGATAAACATGACACAAGATGAAATGAAACAAGCCGCAGCCATAAAAGCCCTCGAATTTATTAAAAATGATACGATTGTTGGCGTGGGTACTGGCTCTACGGTTAATCACTTTATTGATGCCTTAGCGACAATAAAAGACAAAATTGAAGGCGCTGTTTCGAGCTCAGAAGTGTCAACTCAAAAATTGAAAGCATACGGCATAGAAGTTTTCGAGTTAAATAATGTTGATGGAATTGATGTTTATGTTGATGGTGCAGATGAAATTACTGAACATATGTCGATGATAAAAGGTGGTGGTGCCGCACTAACCCGAGAAAAAATAGTGGCTGCCGTAGCAAAAACTTTTGTATGTATTGCCGATGAAAGTAAGCAAGTTAAATTATTAGGTAGTTTCCCACTTCCCGTTGAAGTCATTCCTATGGCGCGCAGCTATGTAGCTCGTGAATTGGTTAAGTTGGGTGGTGACCCCGTTTATCGTCAGGGCGTTATTACTGATAACGGTTGCGTAATTCTCGATGTACATAACTTAGAGATAATTGATCCGAAGAAACTTGAAAATGATATCAATGCCATCGTAGGTGTTGTTACAAATGGTTTGTTTGCTCAACGCGGTGCCGATGTTTTAATTTTGGGCACTCAAGATGGCGCAAAACTGATAAAATAATTCTTTAGAGTTTATACACTATATGCTAGTTTAGATATCTAGCCATCTAAATGCTTTTATTTGGCTAATACAATGACCTATTCAGTCCTACATGAGATATGAGAAAATGATCAATAATTCATTAGCAAAAGAAAAAATTAAAATTTTATTACTTGAAGGCGTTCACCCGAGCGCTATCGAAGAGTTAAAAATGAAAGGCTACAGCAATATTGAATGTATTAGTACATCGCTTGCTGAAGAAGATTTGATCAAAAAAATTGCTAATGTTCACTTTATTGGTATTCGCTCTCGTACGCAATTAACTGATCATGTATTAAGCCATGCAAAAAAACTCGCGGCTATTGGTTGTTTCTGTATTGGCACCAACCAAGTTGATATTAAAGCCGCACAGAAACGTGGTATTCCAGTGTTTAACGCACCGTTTTCAAATACTCGTTCAGTCGCTGAATTAGTAATAGGTGAAGCACTCTTATTATTACGTGGTATTCCTGAAAAAAGCGCTAAAGCTCATCGTGGTGAGTGGCATAAGTCTGCTGCTGGCTCAGTAGAAGCTCGTGGCAAAACATTAGGCATTGTGGGTTACGGTCACATTGGCATGCAATTGGGTATTTTGGCTGAAACTTTAGGGATGCGTGTACGTTTTTACGATATTGAAACAAAACTTCCATTAGGTAATGCTAGCCAAGCATTTAGTTTACCCACTTTATTGAAAGAAGCTGATGTAGTTAGTTTACATGTACCTGAAACTGTGCAAACTCAAAACATGATGGCAGCAGAAGAATTCTCTAACATGAAAGACGGTGTTATTTTTATTAATGCTTCTCGTGGAACTGTTGTTGATATCGATGCTTTAGTTGCAGCGTTAGCAAGTAAAAAAGTAGCAGGTGCAGCCATTGACGTTTTTCCAGTTGAGCCAAAAGGTAATGATGAAGAGTTTATTTCACCATTGCGTGAATTTGACAATGTGATATTAACACCACACATTGGTGGTAGTACTAAAGAAGCGCAATCAAATATTGGTTTAGAAGTTGCCAGTAAAATGGCGAAGTATTCTGATAATGGCTCAACACTTTCAGCGGTTAACTTCCCTGAAGTTTCTTTACCAGGCCATACAGGTACGAGTCGATTATTGCATATTCACCATAACCAGCCGGGTGTTTTAACACAAATCAACCAAACATTTGCTCAACACAACATCAATATTGCCGCACAGTATTTACAAACTGATGATAAAATCGGTTACGTAGTTATTGATATTGAAGCACAAGATAGTGAAGTAGCCTTAAGAGAGTTAAAACAGATTGATGGAACAATTCGCGTACGTATACTTCATTAATGTAAGTCACATTACGAACATCATTTAGCATAAAAAACGAGACTTATTAGTCTCGTTTTTTATTGGGAATTTATAAACATTAGCTTTCTAGCAAACTAAAGGTATTTCGAAAAACAGTGATGGGTGATTCGATGTCTAATTTAAAGAAATAACAACACCTTTTGGCTGTTCAAGTAATTCACGGACTTGTTCAAGCATATCATTATTACTTCCAATAAAATTTTTCACTGCACTCGTCATAGTTAATTTAGCCTCTGACATTCCATCAGGTGTTAACGGGCTGTGCAGTTCTATCATCTTACCTTCATGCTCATAAGACATTTTTATTGGTTGTTCTAAAATACGTATAGGTGTGCCAACGGTAATATTGTTATATAGCCATTCAATATCATGGTCATACATACGAATACAGCCAGAGCTTGCTCGCATGCCAATACCAAAACGTTTATTCGTGCCATGAAGTAAATACTCGCTGGTGCCAATACGCAGTGCATATTTTCCAAATGGATTATTTGGCCCGGCAGGAACCTCCTTCGCCATTTCTCTACCATGTTCGGTAAAATAACGTTCTCGCATCGCTTTTGTAGGACGCCAAATAGGATCTTTACGTTTATCACCAATGATACTCGTTAAATTAGGGGTTTTTAGCCCTTGTCGGCCGATGCCGACAGGAAAAACATAAACTAACTTTTCTCCTTTGGGGTAATAATACAAGCGTAGTTCAGCAAGATTAATAACAAGACCTTCACGCTTACCATAGGGTAAAAGCATTTGCTTTGGGATAACAATATTACTGCCGGGCTCAAGTAAAAAAGGATCTACATTAGGATTCGCTGCCAACAATGCAAAAAAACCGACGTTATAGTTTTCAGCTAAAGCTTGAAAGTAGTCTCCTTTGACCGCTTCATGTGTGGTTTGTTCACCGATAAGTCTTGAATCAGGCGCTGGTAGATTATAAACACTTGCAAAACTAACAGACGAAACACAACTGCTTAGCAATAAACCTACTATTAAGCGTATTTTCATATAACTAAAAGCTGCATAATATCTTGCCCTTATGATTATCATCAACTATATCTACTGCGTTATTGTGCCAATCTAACAGACCTATTATAACGACTCTTCTAGCCAATATGACTTCATTATGAGCGCTATTTTTCTCGAGCTATCTAAAGCAATTAATAGCCCTTCAACTTTACTCCCTTGCCATGAAACGAGCTTTGTCGGTTTTTCGTCCAATGTTTGTAACTGTTGTTGAATAACCCACAACGTTTGCAACTCGCTGATCCCTTGTTGAATATCTAACCAAGGTGCTCGATATTGCTTACGTTCTTCTTGGTCGAACAATAAACCAAACCACGTACCGGTTAATAAACTTCGGTTCAATAATTTGGCTTGCGACAAATATTGCTCGCTAGTGAGTGGCTGCGTTTTTGTACTATCAGCAAATAATATTGACATATTATTCGTTAGACTTTGCTGTGCAAAAGGTAATAACAAATCACTAGAGTCTGTTTGCTCAGTTAATAGCATTGCCAACAAATCAGCTTGAAGTGTGTTAAAGCGCTTACCGTGCAATAACTCGAATACATCATCGCTAGTCGGTAGACGGCGCTTTTCAATTCTTAATTGCTCGACTAGTTGCTCACTGTAATTAAGCTTATGTCGATAATTACCGGTTTTATTAGTGAGTTCTTGTAAATTAACTGCGTTATCAACCCACGAAAGTAAATGGATAAAATGGCTTAATTCATTTCGAATTTTCACCGATTTTTCGGGAAGGTAATCAGTAAAAAGCCAAAAACCATGACGCATTAAGGCCAAGGTTTCGGTAATTTTTTCTAACTCAACTAAACTAGGTGCGGTTATATAATGTTCAATATGATCATGTAAATGAACTAAACAATGATTAAGACCGGTAGAAAAAGCAGCAGCAATTGACAAACTTCGGTCAATGGGCAACAGATCTGTGATAGGTTTTTCATAATTAACGGGAGTATTCTTCCATAAACGATATCCCCGAGCCGCTTTACTTTGACTACTTGGTCTTACCGAGACAACTGAAAAAATCATCTTGGCAAGGAAGAGTAAATCTGACGTTGTGCCACTCACAAGCTCTAACTCAACTTCGCAAATACTAACACTTCTGCCATCACTGCTTATATTTCCTAGGTCAAATGCAACCTCTACTACTGAACCTGAAGACAAAGTCACTAACCAAATAATACGGGTGAAATCAGTTGAAAAAAGAGGGATTAGTAATTTTTGTAGTTGTGCTACATCTTGATCTGACTGCCAGATTTCTGCAGGAAACAAAGCCAGTTCAGGGAAATTATTTTCAATATCAACGTTATACTCTGGTCGCTGATGTAAACCAGCAATAACTACACCAGCGGTTTTTATGGTTTGCTCTAGTTGACCATCACAACCTCGAATTCTGAGCCCCATATCATGATGGCGAAAATTCAAATCAGTGGTGTCATAATAACAGTTAGATAGTTTCTTTTTTACACAGCTAAATGATAACTGTTGTTCGGTAAATAACTGTGTAATATTTTCTTGAGTATTCTTACTTGTAACAAAATATTTAAGCTCAATTTCGGTAACCATATTCTTCCAATAATATTTTCGTCCTATCAACATCTTGAGTTTACAACAGCAACATATGAAAACAAGTAACTAACAATGCTTTGCTTACAAAATTTCGATAATAAAGGACTTTTTTGACAAAAACACCTTATTGTCCGTAAACTTAACTTGCTATCAATCCTGCAAAGCCCTAATATTTTGCTATTAATTATTTTACAAACGTTACTGGTAGTTTAATGAAGATCTTAAAAGGTTTATTGGTTAGTTTAGTTCTTAGTTTATCTTTCCCTCTTCTTGCAGAAGATGCCCCGTCTAACCTTGTAACTGGATATATTTCGGACGATTTATTTATTTATATGCACTCAGGTGCTGGTAACAATTATCGTATTTTAGGCAGTATAAATTCAGGCACGGAAGTGAAGGTAACAGGCAATAACGAAAATAATTACTCGGAAATTATCGATGAAAAAAATCGAAATGTCTGGGTTGAAAGTAAATACGTTTCACCAAAACCAGGTTTACGATTTGTTATTGCCGAACTTAATGAAAGGCTAGCGAACACAACAAGTAATACTGATAGTATGTCAGAAGAGTTAACCGCAGCAAACAATACTATTGATAAGCTAAGTAAAGAAAAGTCTTTGCTTAACAACGAAATTAGCGAATTAAATAAAACATTGATTTCAACTCGTTCACAATTAAAAGATCAAGATACTAATATCAAAAAAGAGTGGTTTTTTAATGGTGCCATAGTACTAATTATTGGCTTAGTTTTAGGATTAATTATTCCAAGGCTTACTGCTCGTCGAAAAGGTTCAATGGATAATTGGAAATAACATCTGTAATGTTGGAAAAAAGCTAACAAATAGTCTGTACTATTTTTACTTTATGTTGGCTTTTTACACAAATATAAATACTTACTTTTTATAACTCTATTATTGTTTAACAAAGCACTTGCTAACCTATATAGTGGAGGTCCTTATTTTCTATTAAAAGCAACCCCGTTCAATGCCTTTTAGCAAGTATTTTATCAATGTTTAAAACTATTGATTATAGTCAGCCCGAAAAAGCGCTTGTATTTACACCTGCCAATATTTTAATTTTTTACGCATTTTAAATTGACGAAAAAAATCTATTGGTTTTTTGCCTAATGATAATTTACCAGACAATACTTCAACAGCAGCATTTAACCCTCTTATGGAAGATCTACTGTCCTTATATGGATGAGTCATATTGATAAATCTCTCAATATGCTCCATTAACTGAAGTAGTTTTTGGGCGCTATATTATTGTATGTAACTACAGGTTTGCCCAATAGTAAAAACATCATTAAAACTCAAGATGTATCACAAACCATAACATCAGCTTTTTGTAATAGTGGTTGAACATCATCAGTTTCAATGAAGGTTAAGTTGTCACTTTGGATAGATTTATATTGATTAACAATTTCGATAGGCATTTTAGGGTGCAGTTGCACTAGCCAATTACATTTATTTAATTTACTAATATTTTTTACCGTTTAAAATAAATGAGGAGCACAAGAAAGTTTTTTTGAAAAAGTAGAACTCAATAATATAGTTGGTTTACGTACCGCGCTATTCTCATCCTCTAAAAAAGGCCTATCTAACCGCACACCATCCAGTTTCAGTAACTTTAAAATGGTTATATTTTTTCGCTAATGCTAGAAAAGGCTCTGTTGTGCTTGGGCATTGAGTATAATAAAGTTCAAAACGATTTCTAATTTTAAAATGGTCATTATTACCTTTTTTATCAACTTTCCCAGCATCAAAGCAGTGAAAGAGAGCAACGTTAATACCAGGTAAAAAGTAGGTGCTACATTCGCAGAGTAAAAAATAGCTACAGGGTGATATCTTTTTATTTCTTCAATTGACATTAACTGACATTCATCGAGGGTTAGAAAGTCCGCATTGACCTATTTCCCCTCTAAAAACCAAGCAACTTGGTCACCTCTCCCTAATATAGCTCTTTGCAGAGGTCGTAAAATAGCATAAGCGTAATTTTGAGAAATATAAAATAAATAACGTTTTGAAGACATGAAACATTCCACTTAACTATTAAAATAAAGACCTGTTAATTATCACCCTTTTATCTATATATAACAGTGATGAAAACACGTATAATTTGATTTTCTGCGTTAATGTACACTTTCCTTTATAAAAAAAAATGAAACTGTAAAACTATTTAATGGATATTTCCTAACATGTTATCTTCTAACACCATTTTTGCTGCGCTAATATTAGCGGTAGGCATGTCTTTAAACACCTATTCTCTAGCAGAGCCTTGGATAGATACTTCTGACATTTATTTGAAAGCTAACATTCAATTACTGGCTGACTCTGGTCACATTATTACGCCTGTAACAACATATCCATTAATGTGGCACGATATTATTCGCGATATTAAAAACATCGACCTCGATAATTTAAGCTCAAATCAGCAAAGTGCCTATCATTATATTAAGCACCAATTCAAACTAGCCGAACAAAATCAAACACGTGTAAAAGCGAAAATTGGTTTTGAGAATAAACGTTTCTCCACATTTGGTGACCATGCAAGCGATAAGAATAGCATCAGTGTTCATTCAAGTACGATGTTCAAAAATTTCGCCGCTAAATTTGCACCCAGTTATACCAATAATCCTACTGATGGTGAGAAAAAACGTTTAGATGGCAGCTACATTGCAGCATTTGTTGGTAATTGGGTAGTTTCATTGGGTCGGCAAGACCGCTGGTATGGCCCAACGTGGGATACCAGTTTAAGTTTAACCAATAACGCTCGCCCAATTACTGCTCTAGCAATTTCACGTAAATCAGCCGAGCCACTTATCGTTCCTTTTACTGAATTTAAAATCCCATGGACAGTTACGAGTTTCATGGGAAAAATGGATGATAACCGTGTAGTTAAAAATACTTTACTGTGGGGATTTAGGTTTAATTTGAAACCTTTCAAAAATCTAGAATTAGGCATTACTCGCTTAGCACAATGGGGAGGTGATGGGCGTTCCCATAGTCTTTCAATTTTTAGTGATGTACTCCTAGGCAAAACTAATTGTGGTATAGATGATGTTGTTTGTAATGAAAACTCACCAAACCCAGCCAATCAACAAGCCGGATACGATTTCCGTTATAGCTTTAAGTTGTTTAGTATTCCAATGAGTGTTTACGGACAAAAATTTGCCGAAGATGGTAGTGAAGGTACATTACAATATTTCACCAAAGCACAACCCCAAATCGGTTTTGACGCTAATTTAGCCATTTTTGGCAAAGCAAGTACCGTTTTTATTGAGATCGCGGATAGTTTGGCTGATTGCGGTGAAAGAGATAATATTGGTGATTGTTATTATGAACACGGGAGTTATGCAACAGGTATGCGTTATAATGGCCGTAATATTGGTAGTAGTTATGACAATGATGCCAAAACTTATGTATTAGGCGCTATTTCTCAGTTGGGTATAGATACACGACTCACCACAAAAATACGTTATTTAGATTTAAATTATGATAATCAGGACAAAGCCCCTGAAAACCCAATAATAGGCAACACGGTAACTAGTATTGCAGAACAAGTTTGGATGGTATCAAGTAGCGTGCAACATGATTATAAAAACTGGCGTTTTACTTTAGCGACCGACTTTAGTCATTCAACATTTTATAATGATATTAGTAATGAATCAGACTTTAATGCCTCACTTATGGTTGAATATAATATGTAGTATTAAAACATAAATCCTTAATGTATTTAATTCGACAGGATTTATCTCATTACTATTTACAAACATGATACGTACATTTCATACACACTTGAAATAAAGGTAAGTATTCTAAACGAAAACATCGTATAAATTTATAACAAGTATATAAAATGGATTTTAAAATTATTATTAAATGGCTGCTAGTGATATTTATGGATAATATTTCTAGAGCGTTACTTTTAACTACAGTTGGTAATTCATGAATGTTTTTTTTGATATTCAACACCTTTATTATTTGCCGCAATATATACCGGTTAAAGATGCGCTTGAAAAAAATTCAGTGCGTTGTCACTTTATTTTATACAATCAAAATCAATTACAAAAAGTATTGATTAATTATGTTGAAAATGAAAAATTAAACTACACACTCGTGAATGATTCAAGTGAAGCAAAAGCACTTTATCTGGATAAAAAACCTCATTGGATAATTTTTGGTAATGCCTTTCATGATTTAGAAAAAATTCACCAAAGCTCTAAAACAGCAATGATGAACCACGGAGTAGGTCCAAAATCATGTTATTACGATTGGTCAGATTGTGATATTCAACATCGATTTGTTGAAGGTCAACATCGATTAAAACGGTTGATGGAAAGGTTTCCTTCTAAGAAATTTATTGATACTGGTTACGCTAAATTAGACCCTATCGTGAATAATGAAAACTCTTATTTAGATTTAGAAAAGCTAGGCTTAGATCCAAAGAAAGAAACTGTGTTATACGCACCGACTTATTACCCAAGCAGTATTGAATGCTTACCTGATAATTTTCCTGAAAGCTTAGCAAAATATAACCTTATTATTAAGCCTCACTATTTCTCCCTCATAAAAGATAAATACAAAAATCATCAAAAGATATTTAAATCTTGGTCTCAATACAGCAACGTATACATACCTTCCGTAGAAGAAACCTCAATTATTCCTTTTATGAGTACTGCTAGTTTATTAATCAGTGATGCATCATCAACCTTGTTTGAATTTACCGCGCTTAATAAACCGGCTATTTGGTGTGATTTTTTCAAAGTTCGTTGGAGTTATAGAGGGATATTCAAGTGGCGCTTAAATAAACGTCTTGATGATGATTTAAAGTACTTTACAAAAGTCGCTCAACAAGTAGTAAATACTAAAGAATTAGTTCAACAAGTTGATACACAAATAAATAATCCACAATTAAAAGAAAAAGATAGACTTGAATTAACCGAACTTCTTATCGGTAAAGTTGATGGTAATTGTAGTAAGCGCATTACTGAATATCTGTTAAATCATACTGAATGATAAACTTTTGCTCTATAGGTTTTGCTTACAAAGTTATATAATATTTTTTTTACTAGACTAGGTTAATAATATGAGTTCTGTTGTTTATGTTTCTGGTACTTTCGACTTATTCCATCGTAACCATTTGAAAATGATTGAATATGGAGCAGGTTTAGGCGGTACATTAATTGTTGGTGTAAGTACTGATGAATTAGTCTGTAGCTATAAAAACCCTCCAGCCATTCCTTTTGAAGAGCGCATAGCAATTGTAAGTGCGTTGAAATACCCTGATGTCGTCATTCCTCAAAGATCACTAGAACATACAGAAAGAGTAAAAGATCTTAATATTGACATATTTGTCATTGGAGACGACTGGAAAGGAAAATACGACTACCTCAGAGATCTTGGCGTTAAAGTTTTCTACTTCCCTTATGGTTCTGGTGTCAGTAGCTCAAATTTAAAAGCTCAAATTGTTGATCAATATAAAGAATTAATCACTAATTCCGATGAACATACCAATCCTGATGTAAAAGCAAAATGAAATCTATTTTAATTACCGGTGGTGCTGGTGACTGGGCACAGAGCTTTTACCACCAATGCAAAAGTGACTTTAATATCTCTACACCCAGTAGAACTGAATTGGATATCAGTAACGAATTAAGCGTCAGTAATTATTTCAAACACAACGCATTTGATATTGTTATCAATAATGCTGGCACAATCCATCCTAAAAGAATATTGGAAAGCGATACACACCTTTGGATTAACGATATACAAGTTAACTTAATCGGCACTTACCTTACCGCCAAAGCTGCATTAACTAGAAACCCTAAAGCGGTTATCATAAATATATCATCAACAGCTGCGTATAATGCTTATGCTGATTGGTCATCTTACTGTGCTTCAAAAGCAGGAGTTGTCACCCTTTCAAAATGTTTAGCAAATGATGGCTTTAATTCTTACTGCTTGTGTCCTGGTGCAATAATGACAAAGTTCAGAGACAAATTTGATTTACCAAACGACAACATTTTAACTTGTGAAGAACTTTCAAAGCATGTGATCGATATCATTGATGAAAAATACACAACAGGCGATATTTTGTTTGTCCGTAAAGGTGAGTTCATCTTAAATCCCAGTTAAATTATTACTTTATCTTAATTAAAAAATAGCAATTAATCTTATCCATATTTTATTTCGTGAAGAATATCCAAAGGTTTTCGCATCAATCCCCTTCTTTACTCATCAAACATATTTAATAATGAAGGTGTATCATAAACAAATACATCAGCTTCCTGACGTAAAGGAAGTACATTATCGGTTTCGACAAAAGTTAAAGACTCATTCTGAAGTGATTTGTACTGTTGAACAATATTTTTCATGCCTATGCACCTTACTCAGCACGGCAAGATCATTATAAATTGAACTTTTTACTTTAGTCGCGATCAGATCTCAATATAATACATAGAGGTAATTAACATGAGCGCGACTTTCTTGACACACTTCAATTCGGTTTCTGATCCACGTATAGCACGTTGTAAAAAGCATAACCTGATGGATATCCTATTACTCGCAATAAGTGCCGTTATGTCTGGCTCTGAAGGTTGTGAAGATATTGAAAACTTTTGCCATATAAAGCTTGATTAGCTACGTCAATATGGTTCTTTTGAAGCGAGTATTCCGCGCCATGACACAATAGCTCGGGTAATGTGTTGATTAAAAAGTGATGAAATTTAACAAGCATTTCAGTCTTGGATATCTTTACTTGTCAAAAATACTGGTTGCGATGTAATTGCCATTGACGGTAAAACGGCACGACGTTCATTTTCCACCAAAGATAGAAAAATGCTGTCAGCATCAACTAGTTTTAGGGCGACTCGCTGTAGGTAATAAAACCAATGAAATTACAGCAATCCCCGAGCTGTTAACCATGTTAGATATTGATTATAAAGAAATTGCAGAATATAAAACTCATTTTAGAGATATACATATGAGCAATATTCTCATACTTCAGAATACAGGTGATCTATATTGAATTGATGCTATTTTAAGTAAAATATTTAAATTTTAGCTAAACTTAAAATAAGCCTTTCCAATACTTCAATTTCTTTCTTTGTTTAAATTGGCGAATAATGTCTTTAGGTTTTTGAGATAACTCGTCTTTTTTTGTCACCGCTGACTCAATCGCATCAACCACTCTGCTCGACGAATTACCATCAGTATATGGATGAGTGCCCTTGATAAATGTTTTGATATTTGACATTAAATTAGCAGGATAAGTAAGTGCCTGTTCAATTGTATCTTCAAGATTTTCAGGAGCCTGTATATCCAGTAAATAATCCTTTGGGTCAATATTTTTAAACGTTACCACTGGCTTTTCTAATAAAAGAAACATGAGTAAAACAGATGAAGTATCACAGACCATAACATCCGCTTGTTGTAATAAAGGAATAACGTTATCAGTTTCTACAAATGATAAAAACTCACCTTGTATGCTCTTGTATTTAGTTACCGTTTCTTTCGCTATTTTAGGGTGAAACTGTACAATCCAATTCCACCGTCCTGTCTCACTTAACTTTTTAACGGTTGAAAATAAACTGTCTGCACAAGACAAGTGTTTAGTGAATGTTGAACAAAGCAATATTGTTGGACGTTCATTTTTTTCTGACTCTTGCGAATAGTTAAATAAAGGATCTAAAGCGCTCCAACCTGTTTCGGTTATAAAGTGATGATTTTTACTCTCTGACAATAAGTGAAACTGCTTTGTATAAATAGGTCCTTGTGTACAGTACAAATCAAAGCAGTTTCTTATTTTAAAATGATCGTTATTCCCACGTTTATCAACTTTCCCAGCATCAAAACCATGAAATATTGCCACATTAATTCCGGGAAGAAATGTGGGAGCAATATTTGAAGGGTATAAAATAGCTTCTGGATGATAGTTAAAAACATCATCCATTGTAGTTAACACGGTTTCGTCTTCATTAAAAAAATCAACATCAACATCATTACTAGCAACAAACCAAACAACGTGTTGTTTTCTTTTTAAAATCTCAGCTTGAATAGGCCTTAATATGGCAAAACTGTAATTTTTGGAGATGTACATCAAATATTTCATAAAAACAACTCGTTATTTCATCGATTAACCACAAACTTAATCTTATTATATTAAAGGTAAGCACTATTTATATTAAAATTTTACCCTTTTTTAAATGAAGAAAATACAACTAGTTAATCGTTTTACTCGATCCATATACTATTAGTTCATAACTATAGACTCTTTTATTATCAAAATTTAATTGACAATATTTGAGTAAATACGCTATTAATAGATGACTGTTTGCTCTTACGAGCTTAAATAACCAAATAAGATTAATTTAATGACAACAATTTTTAACCTAATAAATGCTATTCGCATTAACCTCCTCCTCGCATTAACGGTGCGCGGATAGGTTTTTTATTGTTGTAAATTAGAGATAAACATTAAAACCCGCGCACATTACCGCGGGTTTTTTTATGCCTGCGTTTGAGGTAAGAAGCGATACTCAGTACAAATAAATATTAAGGAAGAAAACATGGACAGCAAGGTAATTATTTTCGATACCACTTTACGTGATGGCGAACAGGCATTGAATGCAAGTCTTTCAGTACATGAAAAACTACAAATTGCGCTTGCGATCGAACGCTTAGGTGTTGATGTGATGGAAGTTGGCTTCCCAGTTTCTTCACCTGGCGATTTTAAATCAGTGCAACAAATAGCCCGAACAATTAAAAATTCACGTGTTTGTGCCCTTGCCCGTGCTGTTGAAGGTGATATTCAAGCTTGTGCCGATGCTTTAAAAGTAGCAGACCAATTTCGTATCCATACTTTTATTTCAACATCAGATGTTCATGTTCAACATAAATTGAAAAAAGATTTTGCTGATGTTGAAGCCATGGCAATTCATGCCATAAAATTCGCACGAAAATTTACCGATGATGTAGAATTTTCATGTGAAGACGCGGGTCGCACGCCGATTGATAACTTATGTAGAATGGTTGAGAACGCGATAAAAGCGGGTGCTACCACGATAAATATTCCTGATACCGTTGGTTATACATTGCCTAACGAGTTCGGCGGCATAATTACGCAATTATTTAATCGTGTACCTAATATTGACCAAGCGGTCATCTCTGTTCATTGCCATAACGATTTAGGTTTAGCGGTAGCAAATTCAATGTCTGCGGTACAAGCAGGCGCACGACAAATTGAATGTACGATTAATGGCATTGGAGAACGTGCAGGAAATTGTTCATTAGAAGAAGTCGCGATGATCATGAAAACCCGTCATGACTTCTTAAATGTACGCACCAATATTAATCATCAAGAAATAGCGCGTACCTCTAAATTAGTCAGCCAGTTATGTAATATGCCGGTGCAATTAAACAAAGCAATTGTTGGCGGTAATGCTTTTAGTCACTCTTCAGGCATCCATCAAGACGGCATGTTAAAAGCCAGTAATACTTATGAAATCATGACACCTGAAAGTGTCGGCATCAGTAAAACAAAATTAAACTTAACCTCGCGCAGTGGTCGTCATGTTATTAAGCATCGTATGGCAAGCTTAGGCTATAAAGAAACTGAGTTTGATTTAGAAGAGTTATATAACGACTTTTTAGCGTTAGCCGATAAAAAAGGCCAAGTTTTTGATGACGATTTAGAAGCTTTACATTTTAACATTCAGCAACAAGGTGAAGAACAAGAATTCTATCATTTAGAAACACTAAACGTGCAATGCGGTGGCGGAGAGTTTTCAACTTCAAGTATTAAGTTATTAGCAGGAGAAGAGAGCCATATTGTTTCTGAAACAGGTAATGGTCCGGTAGATTCATTATATCGTGCGATTAAAAAGGCAGTTGATATTGACTTCGAGGTTGCTGATTACAAAATATCAAACAAGGGTGAGGGTGAAGACGGCCTCGGTAAAGCTGATTTAGTTGTCGCGTGGCAAGGCAGAAAATTCCACGGTTATGGCTTAGCAACCGATGTTATTGAAGCTTCAGCAAAAGCGTTGATCCACGCACTCAATAATATTCACCGTGCTATAACAATTAATGAAATAAAAAGCGAACTGAAAAACGAAGTACAAGCTTCAGTATAAATAGAATTCACAATGATAAGATTTACTTAAAGGTATAAAAACATGTCGAACATAGCAATATTAGCCGGAGATGGCATCGGACCAGAAGTCATGGTTGAAGCTAAAAAAGTATTAGCCACTATCGCCAATAAATTTGATATTGAAATATCTACACAAGATTACGATATTGGTGGCGCCGCAATCGATATCCACGGTAATGCCCTTCCAGATGAAACCATGAAAGGTTGTGAGCAAGCCGATGCCATTTTATTCGGCTCTGTTGGTGGTCCAAAATGGGCTAACTTACCTCCTACAGAACAACCTGAACGTTGTGCATTATTAGGCTTACGTAGCCGTTTCGATTTATTCTGCAATATGCGCCCAGCGACTTTGCAACCGGCTTTATCTTCATTATCAACATTGCGTAGTGATATTTCAGAACAAGGCTTTGACGTACTTGTTATTCGCGAATTAACCGGTGACATATACTTTGGAGAACCTAAAGGCCGTCGCGGAGAAGGCGAAGAAGAAACTGGTTTTGATTCGATGTTTTATTCTCGTCGAGAAGTTAAACGCATCGCCCATTTGGCGTTTCAATCTGCACAAAAACGCAACAACAAAGTAACTTCAGTTGATAAAGCGAACGTTTTAGCGACCAGCCAATTATGGCGTCAGGTCGTTGAAGAGGTTGCCGTTGAATACCCTGAAGTTGAGCTAGAGCATTTATACGTTGATAACGCAGCAATGCAACTTGTACGCGATCCTAACCAATTTGACGTGATGTTATGTCCAAATTTATTTGGTGATATTCTTTCTGATATCTGTGCGATGATCACAGGTTCTATGGGGTTATTACCTTCTGCCAGTTTGAACAGTGAAGGCTTTGGTATGTATGAACCTGCTGGTGGCAGCGCTCCAGATATTGCAGGACAAGGTATTGCTAACCCTATCGCGCAAATATTATCTGCAGCCTTAATGTTACGTTATAGTTTAAATGAAGGGGCAGCAGCACAAGCCATTGAAGATGCAGTATCAAGCGCATTAGATAATGGCATTCTTACCGCGGACTTATTACCTGCTAACCAAAGACAAAACGCAAAAAACACCAGTGAAGTTGGTGATTATATTTGCCAGTATATATCCGACCAACAAATTAAAGAGGCTTAAAGATGTCGACCACTTTGTATGAAAAATTATGGCAACAGCATGTTGTTGAAGAAAAAGACGGCGAAACCCCTTTGTTATATGTTGATCGTCATTTGATCCATGAAGTTACCTCACCACAAGCATTTGCAAATTTGAAGTTTCATAACCGCCCTGTTCGTCATCCTGAGCGTACGATTGCTACGATGGACCACAATATCTCAACCCGCTCGATAGAAATTGATGCTGCTGGTGAAGGAGCAGCCAACCAATTAAGAACGTTGGAAAAGAACTGTAAAGAGTTTGGTATTGAGTTATTTGGTATGGGCCATAAAAACCAAGGTATTGTACATGTAATAGGGCCTGAACTTGGCTTAACTTTACCGGGAACAACCATAGTATGTGGTGACTCTCATACCGCGACTCATGGTGCATTTGGTGCATTAGCGTTTGGCATTGGTACATCGGAAGTTGAACACGTTTTTGCTACGCAAACGTTACGTCAAACTAAAGCTAAAACCATGAGAATTGAAGTCAATGGACAAGTAGGCTCTGGCATTAGCGCAAAAGATATCATTTTAGCAATTATAGGTAAAACAGGTAGTGCTGGCGCTACCGGTTATGTGGTTGAATATTGCGGCAGTGCTATTGAAGCATTAAGCATGGAACAGCGCATGACCGTTTGTAACATGAGTATCGAATTTGGCGCGAAAGCAGGTTTAATTGCCCCTGATCAGAAAACCTTCGACTATTTAGAAGGCAAAGAATACGCACCTAAAGGTGACGTATGGGCTCAAGCCATAAGTGATTGGCAGAACTTCAAAACAGATAAAGACGCGGTATTCGACACAACCTTAATCCTAAAAGCTGAAGACATTAAGGCGCAAATAACTTGGGGCACCACTCCTGGGCAAGTGACATCTGTAGACAGCGTTGTGCCGTCACCTGATGACTTTACCGAACAAGTAGAAAAAGATTCATGTGCCGCTGCATTGACCTACATGGGATTAACTGCAGGTACCAAAATCACTGATATTACTATCAATAAAGTATTTATTGGCTCATGTACTAATTCTCGTATTGAAGATTTACGTGCAGCAGCAGGTATTGTTGCAAAGTATCAAGCACAAGGTAAGTCTGTTTCTGCGGCTGTAGACGCCATCGTTGTACCCGGTTCATATCGCGTAAAGCAACAAGCCGAAGTTGAAGGTTTAGACAAAATTTTTAGTGATGCAGGATTTGAATGGCGTTTACCCGGTTGTTCTATGTGTTTAGGAATGAATGATGATGTTCTTGAAGAAGGTGACCGCTGTGCTTCAACCAGTAACCGTAACTTTGAAGGTAGACAAGGCCGTGGCAGCCGTACTCATTTAGTAAGTCCAGAGCTTGCCGCTGCATCTGCAATTACCGGTCACTTTGTTGACTTGAATTCACAAGGAATATAGAAATGGAAAAGTTTTCAACACATACCGGTTTAGTTGTTCCTTTAGATGCTGCAAACGTAGATACGGATCAAATCATCCCAAAACAATTTTTACAAAAAACAGAACGCGTTGGTTTTGGCACGCATTTATTTCATGACTGGCGTTATTTAGATGTTTCAGGCAATGAGAACAACCCTGATTTCATTTTAAATAAACCACAGTACCAAGGTGCTAGTATTTTATTAACTCGTGAAAATTTTGGCTGTGGTTCAAGCCGAGAACATGCGCCATGGGCATTAGAAGAATACGGTTTTAAAGTAATTATTTCACCAAGTTTTGCCGACATATTTTATGGTAATTGTATTAATATTGGCTTATTGCCGATAAAACTAAGTGACGAAGAAATTGATACTTTATTTACTAAATCAGCAAAAGAAAATATTGAGTTAACCGTTGATTTAATTAATAACCAAATTAATTGTGGTGAACTAAGTTTCTCTTTTAGCTTAGACAAGTTTCATCAATATTGTTTAGAGGAAGGTATAGACAGCGTTGGTTGGACATTGGATAAGCTAGATACGATAAAAGCTTACGAAGCAAAGCTTCCTTCTTGGCAATAAGCGTTCGCAACAAACATCAAACCTTACCTTAAAATAAGTAGACATCTTTTGGGTAGGGTTTTTTTTTGACTTTCAACATTTTTTTAATCCCAAAACTAGACTAAAATATACTTTATTAATAAGGTATTATCACAAATACCTTTTCCATAACCCTAGTATCCATATGTCAAAATCTACAGTTAGCGAAATCACCCAGACTATTTCAATCGACCAACTTGTTACTGGTATGTATGTAAAGTCATTTTCAGATAATAGTAGTATTAATATTAAATCTGAGGGGTATATATCAAGTGATAAAAGCATTACTCAATTACGAAAAGCAAACATTACCCAGCTTGTTATTGTACCCGCAAAACAAAAACAAACCGTGAACGTAGAAAAAGTTGTGAAGGAAATAAAATCGAAACAGTCTTCTCCCTTGAAAAAGAAAATAACAGAAAAACCAGCTATATCACTCGACAGTGAAATGAAAAAAGCGAGTAAGCTTTATAAAAATGCAAAATCTTTACAAGAAAAAATTCTTGGTCAAATTAAAAACAAAAAATCTATAAATGTGCGCGAAGCAGAAGAAACGACAAACGCGATGGTCGATTCTATATTTCGAAATCAAGATGCTTTAACCTGCATGTCCCGTTTTCAAACTAAAGACTCCTACCTTATTGAGCACTCGCTCAATGTTTCAATTTTGATGTCGGTATTTGCAAAGCATTTAGGTTTGGACAAGCGCCTCATTCAAGAACTGGCACTCGGGGCATTTTTGCATGATATTGGTAAGATACTATTACCCATTGATATTTTAAATAAACCCACTCCTTTAACGGCTAAAGAAGAAAATATTATTCGCAGCCACGTAGCGCTGGGCTTAAAGATATTAGAAGACAGTCCGAGTGTTTCACATATGGCGATAAAGATGATACAAGAACATCATGAACGTGTAGATGGTTCAGGATACCCAAAAAAACTACAAGGAGATGAGATATCAAAATATGGACGAATGATCGCTATTATTGATAGTTATGACGCAATGACATGTGACCGAGCTTATAAAAAGAGTGTTGCCCCCATTAACGCTTTCAAAACGTTAATTGCCGCACCAGAATGTTATGACGAAGAATTGGTGGAAAACTTCATACAGTGCATGGGTGTTTATCCTGTAGGGACATTAGTCAAACTAAACAGTGGTAAATTAGGTTTAATTAGTCGTTTGAATAAAAAGAAGCCTTTACACCCATATGTACGAGTCTTTTATAATGCTCGGATGAATCAAGCCATACCTATTCAAGAAATAAATTTGAGTGAATCAAAATACAAAGACCAAATAGACTGCTGTATTCGTCCTGAAGAATTCAATCTTAATTTATTAGGATTCTTCAAAACCGCATTTATCGATTAGTTCTTGTTCAGACAAAATAAGCGTTTGACCCCTTACTTTTAACGATAATATTACCAAGTAGCAAGCGCAGGTAAGCTAAATTGTTCTCCTTTAAAGGTTAAAATAATTCTATGCGCATAAATATGGTTTAACACCAATCCATTTGAAATAGTGTCACCTTCAAAACGATCTCTACCATTCACTTTAACCCAACTATCGCCATCACTCGTATATATGTGTTGTTCAAAACTTATTGAAGGTAGATCGTTTTGCACCCAAGTAGGCATATCCGATAATGCAGGAGCCTCTATTTCAAAGACTTCATTTTGGTCGGTTCCATTGTCCGAATTACTATCTCGTTCAGTTTCATCAATGGCGTTTTGAAAGCGAGCGAGTAAATCATCGGAAACGCCATCCACGGCATTAACAGAAAGTTTTTCCTTAACCTTGCGTTTGATAGTATTTTCAGCAAAGACAGGTTTTTCAGTTTCACTGGTTTTATCTACGTTAACCTCAACGGCACGTACTTGATCACCATCACTTTCTATCTCAAAGGCTTTAATTAACTTTTCTTCATGAACTGCTTCCTGATGTTCAGGTGATTTTTCTACTTCATCATTCGTTGCAATAAGCGCAGGAACAATCGATTTAATGGCATCTTGTTGAACGGGAGTTTCAGGCGTATTGGCTATTATATCTGCATTAACATTTTCGCCATACAAATGACCGATGTAATAAGAACTACTAATAATAACCGTCATCACAGCACATACGGATATTGCTTTCACTGCTATATGTTGCCACCAATATCGCGCTTGATATTCATCGCCCAAAGCTTCTTGAGCAGACTGCAAAACAATTTTTTTAGTCACTAAGGCATTGTTAGTGCAATAAGCATTAGTAAGAGACCGCTCACATAACAAATTAATAATACGAGGAATACCTTGTGATATACGGTGAATTTCAGCTACCGCAGCGTTTTCAAATAACCTACGGTCACATTGTGCCACTGACAGTCTATGTTGAATATAATGGGTAACTTCAACTTTAGTTAAGGGGAGTAAATGGTAACGGGCAGTAATTCTTTGCGCTAATTGTCGTAAGTCTCGACGTTGCAATAATTGTTTTAATTCTGGCTGTCCAATCAATATTATTTGCAATAACTTTTTGGTATCCGTTTCTAAGTTAGTTAATAAGCGCAGCTGCTCTAATACTTCTGGCGCTAAATGCTGAGCTTCATCAATAATTAATAACGTATTGAGACTCGCCTGATGATTTTTATTCAGCTTCTCATATATTTTATCGGTAAGTGTTTTTAACGTTGCTCCCGTCTTTCGATAACGTATTTTTAACTCATCACAAACGGTGGCCAGTAATTCTTGGCTTGATAAAGTCGGATTAAGAATAAAAGCCGCTTGAGTATTATCTGGCAACTGTTCCATTAAACGACGACTTATCGTCGTTTTACCGGTGCCAACTTCACCGGTTAGTAATGCAAAACCACCTGTTTCTCCTAAACCATAACTTAAATGAGCTAAAGCTTCTTTATGACGTTCACTCATAAATAAAAAGCGAGGATTAGGTGCGATTGAAAAAGGGCTTTCTTTTAAGCCAAAGTAACCTTTATACATAATAAATTTACGTGATTTCACAATTTAAAAAACTGCAATAGAAACTACCTTGTAGTACCTCATAAGTCAAAACCAGCGCGTAAATAAATTGTAAAAATATGCTAAACTGCCACTCACGCAAGTTAAAATTTTTAAATATTATGAGTAATAATGACCAGCAATAACCTTACAGAGCTTAATACCTATTTAGTCGGTGGCGCAGTACGCGATACTCTTTTAGGTCATAAAGTTTATGATCATGACTTTGTTGTTGTTGGAGCAACGATTGAAAAAATGTTAGCACTAGGTTTTCAGCAAGTAGGAAAAGATTTTCCCGTTTTTCTTCACCCAAAAACAAAAGATGAATATGCTTTAGCGAGAACTGAACGTAAACAAGGTCAAGGTTATACCGGTTTTATTTGCGATGCGAGTTCAGCTGTAACACTTGAAGAAGACCTCTTACGTCGAGATCTCACTATTAATGCGATGGCGATGCCTTTTACTAACACTGTAGACACTTCAACCATCATTGACCCATATAATGGACAAAAGGATCTAGAGAACAGAATACTTCGTCATGTTTCATCCGCCTTTGTTGAAGACCCTCTAAGAGTTTTACGTGTCGCCCGATTTGCTGCACGTTATCATAATTACGGTTTTACCGTTGCAGATGAAACCATGCAATTAATGGCTAAAATAAGTAATAGCGGAGAGTTAGCTACACTGCCAAGCGAACGTGTTTGGCTGGAAATGCAGCGAAGCTTGGCTGAGAATCATCCAGAGGTATTCTTTCAAGTTTTACGTGACTGTGGTGCCCTTGCAAAAATATGGCCTGAACTTAATTCACTTTGGGGAGTCCCTAATCCGACAAAGTGGCACCCTGAAATTTGCTCAGGCATACATACCTTAATGGTACTTAAACAGGCCGTTAAGCTTTCATCGAAAACTTCAGTTCGATTTGCAGCGCTTTGCCATGACTTAGGAAAATCATTAACCTTAGAAGAGAATTGGCCTAGACACCAAGGGCATGAAAAATCGGGTTTATCGTTAGTAGAAAAAATATGTGCTCAGCTAAAAGTCCCTAAAGATCACAAAACGTTAGCACTTAAAGTCTGTGAATTTCATTTACATTGTCATAAAGCATTTGAATTGAAAGCCAGTACTGTCGTTAAATTATTCAATAGTTTAGACGTATGGCGTAAACCTGAAGAATTTTCTGATTTTCTCACTGCCTGTACAGCTGATTTTCGTGGGCGATTACATTTTGATGAAAAACCCTATCCGCAAGTCAATTTTTTAAAAAGTCTTTTTAATGCCGCAGTAAGTATTACAGCAAAAGAGTTTATTGAAAAAGGATTAAAAGGTGCGGATATTAAAGAGGCAATATACAATAAGCGCATTGCTATTGTTCAAGAGATTAAAGAAGCGAACTTACATGCTGCCAATGAGCAACTGTAGGATTAAACAAACCGGTGTGTTCAAATGCCTTCGTAATAGCACCTTCAGCTCGCATTATTTACATACCATTTATAGCGCTTGATACATCCATTCTTCTTCGTGACAAACTCATTCAAAACCTGCTTTAGTTAAGTTTTTCCAATCGGTTGTTAAATGCTTATTAGAAAAAATAGATATTCGTTTTAATTCATCAATTGAACCTGATAAGAGCACACTTTCAATAGTTGATGACGAGATCATTTTCTGCCATGATTTTTAACGGATAGGACATCTTGATCCTGTAATACACGGAGGTAATTTTGTTATACATCTTCATTAATGACGATTTTAAGTGATTATAGACTTTTAGAGAATAATGTAGAGGCATATGAACAAAAGATAATAAGTAATTTATACACGAAAACCTCATATAAAATGATTTCAACAAACTTATTTTCGCTTATTTAATTCAGACAAAAAAAAGGCTCTACAATTTGTAGAGCCTTATTTAGTTAATGATGGTTACTCATTAAAAGGTGTATGTACCTTTAACGTAGTAGAAACCGCCATTGTAATCGAATGGGCCACTTTCATAATAAACGGCTCCAACAACACCTTTAGCACCACCTTCTTGTAACTTTTGAGCTTCTTGTTCAAAAAGGTTGTTAACACCAGCAGAGATAGCAAAGTTATCATTTATGTTATAACTAGCTTGAACATCTATAGTAATAGCTGAATCACCTACTTCAGACCAACCATAGCTACTGTCAACATCAGGCTCATCAGCATGCGTTGCAAAGTATTCGCCAAAGTAATTAGCTCGTACTAGAACACTGATATCTTCCCAGTTTTGAGAGATAGTGAATGTACCTCTGTGCTCAGGAATACCTTCTTCTAAACGTCTTACTTTAAAATCAGACGTGTAGCTACCGGCATTATCTACTTTAGTTGTGTTGTAGTTATAAGCTAAGCTAAATCTCGTATCACCAGCACCTTCAAGTAACGCCATTGAATAGTTAGCTACAATATCAACACCTTGCGTTGTAGTATCAAAGTCATTAGCGAAGAATGTTATAGCACTATCCAATAATAATTCAGGACTAGCTACACCAGCGGCTTCTAATTTTGCGAGGTCACTTTCTTCAATAAAAATTTTGTCTGTTTGAGCAAGACGGTCTGTAACTTCAATGTTGTACATATCAACAGTCATAAAAAAGTCACCCTTTTTATATACAGCACCCATTGCAAAACTAACAGACTCTTCTGGTTGAAGTTCTTTACCACCCATTACAGAAGATATAGCATGTGTTGGAGGATATGTTGCTGATTGAATCAACTCGCCATTTACTAATGATGTTTGTGTATTAACAACGTTCGCTTGACCAACGGTTGGTGCTCTAAAACCTGTGCTATGTGAAGCGCGGAATGACAATTCATCTGTTAGAGAGTATTGCGCCGTTAACTTATAGTTTAATGTATCACCGAATGAAGAGAAATCTTCATAACGTAATGCAAGACCTAATAATAATTCGTCAGTAACAAATGCCTCAACGTCTAGGTAAGCGGCAATACTGCGACGTGAGTTTATTCCTTGAGATTCAGGAGAAAAACCGGCAAAACCATGAGAACCATCAGTAAAACCTTGAGGTCTTAAAGGCCCTGCTTTCCATGAAGCTTCATCGCCAGAAGTAATTTCAAAGCTCTCTTCACGCCATTCAAGACCTGCTGCAACGTTGATAGGCTCATCAAGCCCATCTACATCAACAGATTTACTTAAATCAAGATTAAATGACTTTTCAAGTTGAGTATAAGAACCCGCTTCAAATGAATGATCAAGCGGTTGGTCAGCACCCAATGATGGGTTAACTGTATTTGCTAAAGTATAGGTAGATTTATTACGACCTACAGAACCACTTAGATCATAATAGGCATCTTTAAGGAAACCACTTTTGATTTCGCCTTTAGTACCCATTACAAGTGAAACATCGTTAATTTCACCAGTAAATCTTGGTGTGTAACCACCTGGGAACATTTCATTGAATGCAAAACAATTATCATTATTCGCAACACCAGAAATGTAATTAGGCTGAGTTAAAACATTAGGAGACGTGATAGCAATATTAGGACATGCATCTGCATTACCATCCATAGCGCCTACTAATAATTCACCTGTTTTAGCGTCAGTAAATACACCGCCACGGTTTTGTGGATTACGATAGTAATAGCCACCTGTAGCTGTTCGGTCAGAGTAATTACCAAACATATAAAATTCGTTATCATCACCTAAGTCTAAACCGACATTGGCAAAAATTGTAATGTCATCATCAATCTCAGGGTTACCCCAAGTTTGTGCTGGATCATTAATAGCAGTATTGCCGTCTACAGATAGCTGAGCAGCGTCTGGACGTTGCGTAGTACGACTCGTCTCATCAGCCGTTTTATATTGAAAAGATAGATTTACAAAACCATCTTTTGTAAAAGGCATACCGATATTACCATCAACAATAGTTTGAGCACCATCACCGAAATAATATTCACCTTTACGTACAGAAAGAGAACCACCATCAGAAGCATCTTTTAATACAAAATTCATTACACCAGCGATAGCATCTGAACCATATTGTGCAGCAGCACCATCACGTAGTACTTCAACCTGTTTCAATGCAACACTAGGAATTACAGAAATATCAGAACCTTGAGCACCATCGTTAACACCACCACCTTGGAAAGCGATTACAGAAGCACGATGACGACGTTTACCATTAAGTAATATTAACGTTGAATCTGAAGACAAACCACGTAAATTTACTGGGCGAATAAACGATGCAGCATCAGAGATTGGTTGCTGACGAACATTAAATGAAGGTACAGAAGCTTGAAGCATGTCAAGCATATCACTTGACGCATTTTTACCTAATTCATCGCCACCGATAATATCAATAGGAACAGGCGAATCTGCAACAGAACGAGGAGCGGAACGTGATCCAACAACAGCAATACGTTCAACATCTTTTGCTTTGACTTCTGAGGTATTTTCTTCTGCAAATGAAGGTGCAGTTCCAAGAGCAATACTTACAGCTAACGTTAACGTTGCTGTACGAAATTTAGTAGACATGTTATTTCCTTCCTAGATTTATATTCATATTTATATTCATGTAGATATTTTTATTATGTTGTATTTTATTACGATTATATTATTTTTCAGAGATAATTCACCTATAAAAAAATATAGTGTAGCCCTTACTTTATAAAGCAGCCAAAAAAGGTTTGCAAGCGGAAAGTTTTTATAAAAAGATATAACAAGAACGTTAGTTTGATAAACACCTTTTTATTACGAAATAAAGTTTAGTTATTTATAAAAACCTTTAAAGCAATAACACTATATAGGTTAAAGACTGTAGCCTTATTAGACACTATGCAACATGCGAAATTGTTCGTAATCACTTATTTAAAAACAGAACTTCAAACCTTTCAAAACAATAAAAAGAAATAACATATAACCAAATAATCTAAGCAGCTTTTATCGCCTTGACAAATAAAAGATAATAATAAAAATTGGATATGGATTGTTATTCGTCGTTACATTCAAGCACTTCATCGAAGTTCTAGTATCAGAAAACTTACTCTTTGGAAAAGTCACAACCTATATAATGGCAAACTGATCAAAAAAAGTATATGGAAACATAAAATTATATTGAACTTTATAAGAGATGATAAAAAGGCGCTAATAATTCATAATTAACGCCTGTTTATAGTTGAACTTGGAGGTTAACTAGCGGGTAATATTTTTGCTGAAACAGAGCCAAAGCCAATGCGTGTTGCACCATCTTTTTGACACCACGCTTTCATGATAACCTTGTCGCCATCTTCTAAAAACGTACGCTTTTCTCCGTTTGGTAGAGAAATAGGCTCAGCACCCGCATTTGAAAGTTCTAACATAGAACCCGCTTCTTCTGGGTTAGGACCTGACTGTGTTCCACTACCAAACATATCACCTGCACGTAAGTTACAACCATTAACTGTATGATGAGCAACCATTTGTGCCACAGTCCAGTAGGAATCTTTAAAATTGGATTGTGACATTTCTACCGCTTCTTCACTTTGCTTGCGCATATTCTCAGTTTCAATCAGCGCTTGTAACTGAATATCAAATGAGCCTGTTGCACGGTTATTTTCAGATTCAAGATACGGCATAGGTTGAGGGTCTGATTCAACACGCGTCCAAGCAGAACGATAAGGAGCTAAGGCTTCTGTTGTTACAATCCAAGGTGAAACTGTCGAAGCAAAGTTCTTTGATAAAAATGGCCCTAATGGCTGGTATTCCCAACCCTGAATATCGCGGGCAGACCAATCATTGAATATACACAAACCAAAAACGTGGTCTTCTGCATTATCAATCGAAATAGCATCACCTAAGTCATTACCTTTGCCGATAAAGATACCAACTTCTAGTTCGTAATCAAGACGTTTACAAGGTCCGAATGATGGTTCAGTTGCTGTTGGTGCTTTTGTTTGCCCAGAAGGACGTTTAAAATCACGACCTGAAACATCAATAGAAGATGAACGTCCGTGATAGCCAATGGGTACCCATTTATAGTTGGGTAATAATGGATTATCTGGACGGAATTTTAAACCAACTGATGTTGCATGATGGATAGAGGTATAAAAATCAGTATAATCTCCGATATTGCAAGGTAAAGCATATTCCACGTCAGCTTGAGCGATTAAACAAGCTTCGACTTTTTGCTTTACAGAAGAGCCTTCTTTCAGTGCATTTGAAAGTGCTAAACGTAAAGCACTCCAAGCTATTTTACCCATCGACATGTAGTCATTTAATTGCGGTGCACTACAAGCTTTCAAAGCATCTTGAGCAAGACCATTAAAGATTTCAGCATTACCTAGGGCTGTCAAGTCAATAACTTGATCGCCAATGGCTACACCACCTCGAAATGTTTCCTTAATGTTTGCACGCTTAAATACTGCAAAAGGTAAGTTCTGAATAGGAAAATCGGTACCTGCTTGGTTAGCAGTAACAAGCCAGCTAGAAAGTGCTGGATTGTGGGTTTCATTTAATAAACTCATGTTAGACATTGGCAGAACAACTCCTGAAATTTAAGACTTACGCTGATAAAACGTAAAATACGTTTCAAAATACAAGTAAGTATAGAGACAACTATATAATATGCGACATTATACCAGCGAGAACATTAATTGGTATTAATGAGAACATTGAGTTATTTTTATGAGTGTTAAGGTGTCAACAAATTGTTGCACTTAAAGGTTTACAGTGTTTGTTTAGCTTGCTAAATATACTGATTTAATTATTGTTGAATAGTAGTAAATTATAATAGAGATGTGGGGAGTGCATATTTTTCGTTAAAAGATAATATGCATACAAACTAGCGCAGCAAAACCAGCAATAATATCATCTAACATTATACCTAAACCACCGTGTACATTTTTATCTATAAATGATATTGGCCAAGGTTTAAAAATATCAAAAATTCTAAATAAGACAAATCCAACAACGACACTTTGCCAACTTAAAGGTACTAGAAACATCGTAATTAAAAAGCCAACAATCTCATCCCAAACAATCGCACCATGATCGTGCACACCGGCATCTTCTGCAGCTTTGCCACATATATATATACCAGCAATACTCATTACAATAACAACAGCTAAGTAGATACTCATTGAAGAAGGGCTTAGCAATAAATATAGAGGAATTGCAGCAAGCGTTCCAAAAGTACCAGGAGCTTTAGGCAATAAACCTGATCCAAAACCTAAAGCGAGGAAATGGATAGGATTAGCGATACGAAAATTGTCTGTAGATTTACTCATAGATTATCTTCAATTATTCATCAAAAGTAGATTTTGTAAAATGTTCATAATTTTGAATTTTAATATTTACCGGTTCATTATTTAACGTGGTAGTAATTTTATCTGAACCGTTTAATTGCCCTATACAGGTAACTTTATTACCCGTATTAGCCAATGCAGTTTCCATACCCACTTTATTATCTTCGGAAACACTAAATAATAACTCATAATCGTCACCACCTTTTAAGGCAAGATCATAAAAATGTTCTAAACCCAAGGTATCGCTTAATGCTTCAGATATTGGTAAATCATCGAGTACGATATTTGCTCCAACACCTGATGCTTCACAGATATGTTTAAGATCAGCGACTAAGCCATCGGACAAGTCTATAGCGGATGTCGCATATTCACGTAATGCTTGACCAGCTAAAACGCGTGCTTTAGGGAAATCTAAACGTTTCTGTATTTCGTCTTGATATTTGGGTGCGACTTTTACATTACCTAATATATGCTGCAATGCAAGTGCAGCTCCGCCAATTTCACCTGTAACATATAACCAGTCTCCTGCTTTAGCACCTGAACGAGAAATATATTTTTCGAAAGGGATTTGTCCTTGTGCTGTAACTGTAATACTGAGCGGTCCTTGCGTGGTATCACCGCCAATCAACTGAACATTATAAAATTCACAAAGCTCAAATACACCGACACAAAATTCATCAATCCAATTCTCGTCAATTTCAGGGAGTGTTATGGCTAGAGAAACCCAGCTAGGCTCAGCCCCCATCGCTGCAAGGTCAGATAAATTAACGGCTATTGATTTATGGCCAATCGCTCGAGGAGAAGTATCCAAAGGAAAGTGAACACCAGCAACTAATGTATCAGTAGTCACGGCTATGTGTTGTCTTTCACTTGGAGTAACTAAAGCACAATCGTCGCCAATGCCTAAGTGGACATCTTTGCGCTTTACTACTTGTTCAGTAAAATAACGACGGATGAGTTCAAATTCTTTCATACAGAAGCGGATCCTTTGCTTATCATATTATGAGAATAAATTATGCTTGAGGACGAATTAATTTGACAGCTTTATCAAGTACGCCATTTACAAATTTATGACTATCTTCAGCAGCAAATGATTTTGCTAACTCTATTGCCTCATTAATAACAACGCGGTATGGCACATCTTTACAGTCTTTCAATTCGTAAATAGCAACACGCAAAATAGCTTTTTCAACATGGTCGACATCTTCAAGAGGACGATCAACATGAGGTGAGATAGCCTCATCAATAGACCCAACTGATTTTGTTACGCCATGAAGTAATTGCTGAAAATATGGAATATCAAAACGACGTGCACTGTTATCTGTTAAAAAGTTAACTTCGATATCAGTCACTGAGTTTTGACTAAGTTGCCATGAGTATATAGCTTGAACTGCTAACTCACGGGCTTTTCTTCTAGGTGATGGTTTCACAAAAACTCCAATTATAACTTGTCTAAAACATTAACCATTTCTAAAGCACTTAAAGCCGCTTCTGCGCCTTTGTTACCTGCTTTAAGTCCAGCGCGATCTATTGCTTGCTCAACGGTATCGGTAGTAATAACACCAAAGGCAACAGGAATAGTGAATTCCATTGAGACTTGCGCTAAACCTTTGTTGCATTCTCCCGCAACGAAATCAAAATGAGGAGTGCCTCCACGAATTACGGCACCAATAGCAATGATACCATCGAACTCACCTTTACTCGCTATACGCTTAGCTGCAACGGGTAATTCGTATGCACCAGGAACACGGACAACAGTTATGTCGTTATCCGCAACATTACCATGGCGTTTAAGTGCATCAACCGCACCTTCTAATAAACTTTCGACTACAAAACTGTTAAAACGTGAGACAACGATGGCAAATTTTTTACCGGCTGCATCAAAATTAGCTTCAATAATATTCATTTATAATTCACTCAAATAAAATTTTCCGCAATTCTACCAAAACATGAGACGATTCGGTACTTGTTTGCTTAATAAATAACAAAATTACTGTAGAATGTGGATATTATTCATTAAACAATAAGTACTGATGGCCTTTATATTTTCAACAAATAAACTCTCCGAATTGGAGAGTTATACTCTCCAGCAACGTCAACAGATCTTAACACTGGCAGCGAGTAAACTAACAGCACCAGAAAAATTTGCTTTGAATATATTGAAATTAATAATGTTAGTGCCGCCATTTCTATTTATGGCGCAGTTAGATGGGGAATTTTTCGTCGTATCATTATTTGGCGTATTAGTTATTTATTTTATTTTACTTCGACCAATATCTTTACTTTTTACTCGAAAGTATCTCGATAATGCAATCAAGCAGTTCAATGTTTTAGCTAAAACTCCTTAGGTTTTAGCTAAACAGAGGCACTTAAATTAACGTCGAACAGCTATATTCTACATTTCAAGATATTCAGGTAAACACTTTTATGTGCTTCAACTTGAAAATTTAATCAAGATCGTCCAGTTCATCAAGTTCATCTAAAAAACTATCAATCTCATCTTCATATTCATTATCAATTACGATAGGTGGATTTCCATCATAAACTTTAAATTCCATATTCTGAAAATAAGCATTTTTAACAAACTCATAGGGATCAATAGAATCATTGATGATTTGTTCTTGATCTGCAAGGGAAGCTCTTGTCTCAAGACCTAACACTGCTAGACGAAACAAATTTGGCCAAAAATCAATGATGGCTAAAGGCCAGTAGTAGCTGTCAACATAATCACCGACTTCTTCACGAACAGAGCTTGGCCCTAAGACTATAAGGTAAGGTCCATCACTGACACCATATGACCCTAATACTTCACCAAACTCCTCTTGGTTTCGCATCCAGTCAAAATCGCTTGCGGGATCAAAGAATCCAAACAACCCTATTGTTGAGTTAAGCACAAAGCGTCCTGTACTTTTCCCTGCATCGCTAAATTTTCCCTGTAAAAGGTTGTTAATGATTGTTGATGGTTCATTTAAATTTAATGCAACATTATATAAGCCCGTTCTAAAACCTGTTGGCATATATTCAACATAAGTTTCTGACGCTGGCTTCAAAACATATTTATCCGCGTAGTCCCAAGTAAATGTCCACAGTGGACGATTAATAGATTCTAATGGATCATTAGAATCTGAAGTACTTCCATCGTCAGTAGAGGGTGTTGATGAACAGGCAGTAATAAATAATACTAGTAGAACAGTAACTATTTTTTTAGCTTGACGGTTAAAGAGTTGACAAAATATAGCTGCGACTTTCACTTGATGCCCTTGATATGAAAATAAAAGTTAAGTTTACCATGGAGAAAAGTAATGCAACATAAAAGTATCGAATATTTACAACCCGTAACAATAAAACGAAGTTTAGAATATTAAGAAGGGGTAGTTTTGTTTCTATGCACCGATATCAACATTTCGGCTTCGGCGAGAGGAATATCACATTCTCTCACAACTTCATCAATATCAGCACCTAACTCAACTAATTTAAACGCTCTAGAATATAGTTTGTCTTGTGGTTGTTGGTTTTGGAGTTGAACTAATAGTTCTTTCTGTGAAATGTTTTCTTGCTGTACTGCCTTAATTCTATGCTCAAACTGCTTACTTACTTGTTCGTATTCTACGTTCTGAGTTTTAACGTACTCATTTAAATCAGATAATTTCTTATTTAAAGTTTTTTGAGATGACTGTAATTCATTAAGAAACAATGCTTGGGCATCAAGTTGTGTTTGAAGTTTTTCATTAGTTCGTTGAAAATAAAATTTTTGACGATAAAAGTACGCAATGAACACAATAAAAAGTACTAAGGTGCTACCTAACACAAAAAATGGTGAAATAATAAACATAAAATCTTCTTTAAAATTACAACGAAATAAAGCCTGATTAACCAGGCTTTATTTATAAAGAGCTATTAAACAGTTTTCAAACATCTAAAACTGTTTAAGTTCATCCCATTCGTCGTCAGAAAGTAGTTGATTTAGATCGACCAAAATCAATAGTTCACCATCACGATTTGAAACGCCTTGAATAAATCTAGCGCTATCGTCATTACCTACATTCGGAGCGTCGTCAATTTCAGATGCTTTGAGGTAAACTACTTCAGCAACACTATCCACCAAAATACCGATAACTTGTTTCTCTGCTTCAATAATAACAATACGAGTATTATCAGTAATGTCTGCAGGATTTAGTCCAAATCGTTGCCGTGTATCAATAACAGTTACAACATTACCTCGTAAATTAATGATACCTAATACATAGGTTGGTGCCCCTGGCACCGGTGCAATTTCACTATAACGTAAAACTTCTTGCACCTGCATCACATTAATACCGTAGGTTTCACTATCAAGTTTAAAGGTTACCCATTGTAACACTTCATCATTGTCTACGTTTTCATTTGCATTGCGTCTTTCATCAGCCATACAACCTGCCTCTTAAATATCTTATTGAAAATCAATCTGTTTGATTATTAGTCTAGTGTACTTAGTATAATACTATCTTGAAATCTAGCCATTAATCTTGGTTAATATTTGCGCCTGCGTCAAGTAACTTAATCAAAGATTCAACATCAAGCAACGCACACATACGTTCTTTGACTAAACCTGCTAACCAAGGTCGTTTGTTCGGCGCATCTAGCCATTTTACATCTTCTTGATCTAACGTCACTGTATCTACCAAATTTTCAGCTGACAATCCCCAATGACTATTACCGAGCATGACAACATATTGATAGTTTAGCGAATTTTTTAACTTTTCGTCACATTTTTCTGGCATTACCCACAAAGCCGTATTCACAACATTGATTTTTTCATCTCGATGTAACATTACACCCGTAAACCAATCTGGTTTACCCATTAAACTTGTCGTTTTATCATCGTTATGTATTCCACCTAATTCAATTAATGGTACAGCTATAGTTAGACCAGCAACATCAAAGAACATGGCTTGAAAACTGCCACTTCGATAGCCTTTTGCTTGTTTAACAATTAATGGCTGATCACTTTTTCTGGTTTTAAGTGGTTTATCTATTGTGATATTTTCTTTAACTATTTCTTTAATGGGTGATTTTATAACTTTTGCTGTTTGCTGATTTACAGAACTTCTTACCGTTTGAATCGATTCGTCTAATGGATCTGCTATATTCTCAGTAATATCTACTTTTTGTAACAGTTTTTCTAATGGTTGTTGTATTTTTTCTTTTACGGGTGCAACTGGCACTTCAGATTCGTGCTGTTCTTCGGTCAGCAACTCTGATAAATAATTCTGCATAAGCTTTTTACTTGCAGCTAGTGATTTTGCCATTGGTTATTTAACCTAATTTTTGAAGTTCTAATAAACTGCTTAATAATTTTTTATAAGCACTTACACCACGCGTTAAAGGTGCATAGTCTGATGGAATTTGTAATGAATAGCTTGCGTTTCTAAAATTAGTATCTACCGGTATTACACCTGCCCAAACACTGTCATCGTATAACTCTTGTAACTTCCTATACGTAATTAATGAAGCCTTAGTTCGTTTATCAAACATGGTAGGGACAATAGTATATTTAAATGGCTTATCTTGCTCAATTTGCATGATATCCATAGTTTTCATCATACGGTCTAAGCCTTTCAATGCCAAAAATTCAGTTTGTACGGGAACTATAATGCGCTCAGATGCTGCTAAAGCATTCACCATAAGCACGCCTAAAATAGGTGGACAATCAATCAAAACATAATCATATTCACCAGATAACTTTTTGATCGCTTTCTTTAAAACTAGACCCATTCCACCCTTATTACCAAGTGAGCGGTCTAAAGTTGCTAACCCCATCGTTGCCGGCAGTATATCTATATTTTCATATTTCGTTGGACATAAACTTTGCATTATCTGTTCTTTACTTGAAACTTGAACAAATAAATCATAAACACTTAATTCAAGATCTTCAGATTCAATGCCAAAATAATAACTTAAAGATGCATGTGGATCTGTATCAACAAGTAAGACTCTATAGCCCTGCTCTGCTAATAAGCCTCCTAAGGAGATTGTTGTAGTGGTTTTACCAACGCCACCTTTCTGATTTGCTACGGTCCATACTACCAAGTTTATTTCCTACTTATTTTATTTAACTAGTTATCATTGTTCTGAGTGGATTTATTGTCATCTTCTCTGGTCGTAATGCGAATACCGCCGTTATCAAGTCGTATAATACGTATATCATCTTGTACGTCATTCGCATCACTAATCTGCTTTATCGCTTCGACATCTTTGACACTAATAGTTGGGGTAGCAAGTAAATTTAATTTCTCTAGACCATATTTTGATATGGCTATAACAACACGTCGATTTTGTGCTCGGCCTGCAGATGTACGATTATCCTCTTTTGGGTAATATTCTCCATATCCTTCAATAGCCATACGAGCAGGATCTAAGGACAAATTTTCAAGTACTCTCAAAATAGCCGTAGCTCTAAACACAGACAATTCCCAATTCGAGGTAATAAATTCTGTATTAATCGGCTGATTATCAGTATAGCCTCTCACACGAATAAAATTACTAGATGAGCCAATAACATCATAAATAACTTCTAATATAGTTGTCGCATTTTTTGTCGCAGAAGATGAGCCACTAGGAAAAAGCATGCCACTGTTCAATTCTATCTCTAGCCAATCACCATCTATTTGTAATTGTGCATAACCTGATTCTATTAAATCATATAATGCTGTATGTAACTCTTTCTCTAGTGAGGTTAAATTTGTACCAACTTCGCTGTCTGATATATTGGATAGTATGATTTCACCGTCAACTAATTCTGGTCCAGCAACATCTAAAATTCCATTGCCATATAATCGTTTATTGGTTTTAGAAGTATTTACTTCAAGAATGTCGTCACCGTGACCGCGATTTTTTGGTAACTCTTCATTCGCTTGAAAAATCTTACCTATTGATTCTGTAGCTGTTTCAAATGGTTCTTCATTCACCATAGCCATTGCATATAAAACAACAAATAAAGCAAACAGCAAAGTCATATAATCAGCATAAGAAACAAGCCAGCGATCCACATTATCTTGTTCAACAAAATGACGACGTTTTTTTAAGCGGTTCATTGCTCTAACCGAAAGGCAGACAACTTATTTTCGATGGCATGTGGATTTTCGGCTAATGCGATAGAAATAAGACCTTCTGCAATCATTTCACGATACATAGTTTGTTGATGAATAATTGCCTTAATTTTATTTGCTATAGGCAAATAAAGTAAATTAGCAAAACCAACACCATAAATCGTAGCAATAAAAGCAGTCGCAATACCTTGCCCTAGTAATATTGGGTCTGTTAGGTTACTCATTGCATGAATTAAACCTAATACTGCACCTAAAATACCAATTGTAGGACTATATCCCCCCATAGATTCAAAAACATGAGCAGACCTCAAATTATGCTCTCGATACAAATCTAAATCTAATTCTAAAGATACACGCAAGTTATCAATTTCTATACCGTCGACTAACAAATTAAGGCCTTTATTTGTGTAGAAGTCCTGTTCTTCTTGAGCAATATTCTCGAGAGATAAATATCCTGATTCACGCGCTTTTTCTGACCAATATACTATTGAGGCAATACCCTGATCGATATCATATTTAGGAGGAAAAAACACCCATTTCAATAAAGACAAAGCATGTAAGAATTGCGATGACGATGACTGCAACATTACAGCACCTAACGTACCACCAAAAACAATGATAAATGCAGGTAATTCGAATAGAGCATTAAGTGAGCCACCATCAAGAATAAAACCTAAATAAATAGCGAAAATTGCTACGAATAAGCCTGCTATCGTTAACTTATCCATCATCAACTTCCTTCACAATACTTGGGCTAACATCTTCCAGTGCTAAAGATAATACTGAAATACCTGCAACAGTAACGGCTTGTGGCATTCCATAAACAACACACGAGGCTTCATCTTGTGCCCATATTGTTGCCCCTTTACCTTTTAACATTCGAGCACCTTCCCTGCCATCTGATCCCATTCCAGTTAATATAACGCCAAGCACTGAACCACCAAATATTTTAGCTGCAGACCCAAAACTCACATCCACACTTGGTTTAAATGCTATTTTTTCAGAGTTATCCTCAATAATTTTCAACTTAGCTAAATTAGCAGTACCATCAATAATCATTTGACGACCACCAGGTGCAAGGTATGCGCAGCCCGGCTGTAAAATATCACCATGCTCAGCTTCTTTTACGTTAATTTTACACAAAGAGTTTAAACGATTTGCAAATGCAAAAGTAAAAGCGGCTGGCATATGTTGTATTAAAATAATGGGTAACGGAAAGTCCGCTGGTAATTGCGTCAATATTTTTTGTAATGCAATTGGTCCCCCTGTAGAAGTTCCAATGGCAAGCAGTTGATAGTTTTTGCCTGAACTTCTTTTTACCGCTTGACTGCTGATCTTTTCAATATGTGCAGTCTCAACTCTGTCAGAACGCAGTGAGGTTCTAGGTTGTTTATCGAATTTATTTATTGATTTAGTCGCGGTTGAAGTCGCTGTTCTCGCTGACGATTGAACTCGCGACACGGACTGTCTTCTCAGCGAACCTTTAGTTTTTGCTAACTCAACAACACGCTGACGGAGCACACTTCCTGCATCATCAGTTGTCTTAGCTATTTCACTAAATTTTTTCGGTAAAAAATCAAGCGCTCCAGCTTCTAGAGCTTCTAATGTTGCATTTGCACCTTGATGGGTTAACGATGAAAACATTAAGATAGAAGTTGGCGCTTTGGCCATTATTTGCTTCACTGCTTCAATACCATTAAGTAATGGCATTTCAATATCCATAGTGATGACGTCAGGCTTTAAAGATATAGCCTTTTCAACAGCATCTTTGCCGTTTATAGCAACATCAATAACGGTAAGGTTCGGATCTTTATTTAAAATATCCGTAACTCGACGTCTAAAAAAGCTCGAGTCATCAACAACCAACACCTTATAGGGCATTTATTATCTCTTTTGTTTTTATGAGTTAAAAAAACCTATGAATACGTAATAGGGTTTTATTATGCGTTAAGAGCGTAATTTTTTATTAGCAAAAGATTTCTTTGTGTAAAATTTAAGCATGTTAGGTACGTCAACAATTAGCGCAATGCCACCATCACTTGTAATTGTGGCACCTGCCATACCTGGTGTGCCATGTAATAGTCGGTCAAGTGGCTTAATGACAACTTCTTCCTGACCTATCAAGCTATCAACAACAAAACCAACTTGCTGATTACCTAATTGAACGATTACAACGTGTCCTTTCTCTCTTTTCTTCTCAACATAATCACGAACTAACCACTGATCTAAATAAAATAGTGGGATAGCTTTTTCACGTACAATTATCGTTAATTGTCCATCCACAAGATTGGTTTTGGTTAGATCAAGGTGGAAGATTTCATTAACGCCCGCAAGCGGCAATGCAAATGTCTGCTTTCCAACAACGACCATTAATGTCGGTAAAATTGCTAATGTTAGTGGTACTTTAATCTCTAAGACTGTACCCACACCCATTTCAGAATCTATACTTACCGTACCATTTAACTGTGTGATTTTGGTTTTCACAACATCCATGCCGACACCGCGGCCTGAAACTTCAGATATTTCCGTTTTAGTAGAAAAACCCGGTGCAAAAATCAAACTAAAAGCTTCTTTGTCTGACATTCTCGCTGCTGAATCAACATCGAGAACACCACGTTCAATTGCAATTTCTTTTAGTTTTTCAGCATTCATTCCTGCGCCATCATCTTTGATGGTTAGCAATATATGGTCACCTTCTTGTGAAGCAGAAAGAATAACGACACCTTCTCTGGGTTTCCCCATAGATTCGCGTTTATCTGGAGCTTCAATGCCATGATCAACAGAATTTCGCACTAAATGCACTAAAGGATCAGCTAGTGCCTCAACTAAGTTTTTATCTAAATCTGTTTCTTCACCTATAAGTTCTAGTCTAATTTCTTTATTTAAACTGCGCGCTAAATCTCGAACAACTCGAGGGAAACGCCCAAAAACTTTCTTGATAGGTTGCATGCGGGTTTTCATTACCGCACCTTGTAAATCAGTTGTTACCGCATCAAGGTTAGAAACTGCTTTTGTTAAATCTTCATCATCTTTAGTCAAACCTAAGCTTGTTAGGCGATTTCTTACTAAGACAAGTTCGCCGACCATATTCATTATCTGGTCTAGACGTTTTGTATCAACCCTTACAGTAGTTTCACCCTGCACTGGTTTAGCTGGCGTTTTTTCTTTAACCGGCTTTTTAACTGGTGTTTTAGCTTTAGCTATAGGTTGAACCGGGGCAGTTGTTTTCGCTACAGGTTGAACGGGAGGTGCTTTAGGCGCAGTTGGCACAGGGGATACAGATAATTTCGGGGCTTGTCCTTGACCATGTAACTCATCCAATAAAGCTTCAAAATCATCATCACTTATTTCATCAGATGATGCACGATTAGACGAGGATGGGTTATTTGAAGTATTGGACGCGACTTCAGGTGAAAATGCACCTTGTCCATGAAGTTCGTCGAGTAAAGATTCAAATTCGTCGTCTGATATATCATTGCTGTCTGAGGATATCACCTCAGTTTTTTGTACAGGTGTTTGAACTGAAGCAGTTCCACCACTGCCATGAAGTTCGTCGAGGAGACGTTCAAAGTCATCTTCTGACATTTCATCATTAGATGCTCCAGCCGTCGCTGCTAAAGATCCAACAATAACAGGTTCTGAAACTTCTTCTTTCCCTTCAGGTTGACTTAAACGCTCAAGCTCTGCAAGTAACGTAGCATCAGCTTTATCAAGTTGTTCACCATTTTGAACTTGTACAAACATCTCATTGATAATATCAAGTGCTTGTAAAATAACATCCATCAAACTTGCATTTACACTACGTTGCTTGGTACGTAACAGATCGAAAATGTTCTCTGCTCCATGACAAACATCAACTAAATTATGTAGTGCTAAAAATCCTGCTCCACCTTTAACTGTGTGAAATCCTCTAAATATAGCATTTAATAATTCAGCATTATCAGGGTCGTTTTCAAGTTCTACAAGTTGTTCCGAAAGCGTTTCAAGTATTTCTCCAGCTTCAATTAAAAAATCCTGAAGAATCTCTTCATCTTGCTCAAATGACATCCAGCAACTCCTATTAAAATCCTAAACTTGATAAAAGGTCATCGACATCATCTTGATCAGCGACAACATCATCACGTTGTGCTGCATTAACGATCGGACCTTCAACTAAGTTTTCACCAAATTTGGGTTTACTTGGCTCTGAACTACTTTCAGGCGAAATACCAAAAGCGGTTAACATGCCAATTAAGCTATCTTCTACTTCACGAACTAGATCAATAACTTTACGAATAACTTGTCCGGTTAAATCTTGAAAATCTTGTGCCATTAAAACATCAGTCATTAAATCATGCATACGCACCGATTCTTTGTCCGTCGTTTTTAATAGTATATCTATATCAATGCATAAGCTTTTAAATTCAGGTAAATCCAATTTATTATGCATTAATTTTTGCCATAACGGATTAACTGCTTTTATTTGCTTTTGTATGGTGTCAACAACAGGAAAAATAGATTCAACTGCATCCATTGTTTTATTTGCTGCTTCTTCCGTACGAGTAATAACATAGTTTAGACGCTCTTTAGCATCGGGAATATCAGCTGTCGCTAAATCACTCAACCGAGAGTCTAATTGAAAATTATTTAATGAATCATGTAACTGGCGTGTTAGCTTGCCTATTTCTGCAAACAACTCTGAATTAATTGGATTTTGAATTTCTGCTATTAATTCGTCTGCCTTTTCTTGTTGACCAGTTTCTAAATACTCGACCAACAATTTCGCTTCTTCTAAAGAAACATGCACACCTGTATCCACACTCATGAAACAACCTCATGTTTAGCTCAATTAATTATCTATCTAACTAAAGAGTTATCCTAAACGTTCAAATATTTTATCTAATTTAGCGCTTAACGTTGCTGCAGTGAATGGTTTAACAATATAACCATTAACGCCTGCTTGAGCTGCCATCACAATTTGTTCTTTCTTTGCTTCGGCAGTGATGAGTAATACAGGAATATGGGATAGATTTGCGTCAGCACGAATTGCTTTTAGCAAATCAATACCTTGCATACCAGGCATATTCCAGTCAGTTACAACAAAATCAAAAGAACCTTCCTTTAACATTGGTAAAGCAGTACTTCCATCATCTGCTTCAGAAATGTTAGTAAAGCCTAAATCCCGTAACAAGTTTTTCACGATACGTCTCATGGTTGAAAAATCATCAACGACAAGAACTTTCATATTTTTATCCAAGGCACCCTCCGGTGAGAACATTTTAAAAATCGAATTATATTTATATTCTACTTAACTTTACTTAACTTTGCCAAGATTGCATACGTCCTTTTAACCTATGCATCGCTTGACTATGAATTTGGCTAACACGGGACTCACTTACATCGAGCACTTGGCCAATTTCACGAAGATTTAACTCTTCATCGTAATATAGTGACAGTACTAGAGCTTCGCGTTCGGGTAAAGTGGAAATGCACTCTGATAACGATTTTTTAAAAACTATTTTTTCAATATTATCATAGGGATCGTTATTATTAACATCTTCCAACTTCGATAGAGAGCCTTCACCAACACTAAGATCTTCTATACCGATTATTTTACCAGTACTTACCTCACTAAGGATATGATGGTAGTCATTTAACGAAATATCAAGTTTTTCAGCAACTTCAATATCAGTTACATCACGTCCTAAGTCTGCTTCAAGCGTTTTTATGGCTTCGCTGACCATGCGACTATTCTTATGAACTGAACGGGGAGTCCAGTCTCCGCGGCGTATTTCATCAAGCATAGCACCACGAATCCGAATGCCAGCAAAGGTTTCAAAACTTGCTCCTTTACTGTGATCAAAATTATTAGAAGCTTCGAGAAGACCAATCATTCCTGATTGAATAAGATCATCAACCTGCACACTCGCAGGCAATCTTGCTAATAAGTGATAAGCGATTCGTTTAACTAAAACTGTGTGCTGCGAAATAATTGCAGCTTTATCAGTTTGAATACTGTAAGCATTTGGTTTTACCACTATCGCTCACTCGTTAATTATTATGTGAAAATTAAGCACTTCAAGAAAGTACTCTTAGCTAGTTCTAATGATTGTTAATGATCTAACAGTTGTTCAATAAAAAACTCTAAATGCCCTGAAGGTTGTTTAGGAACCGGCCACCTAATGAGATTTTCTGCAAGAGATTTGATCGCAACAGATGCGGGTGATTTTGGATATGCTTCAACAATAGCTTGTTGTTTTCTTACTGATTTCCTGATATTTTCATCAAAAGGTATCACAGCAACAAGTTCTAGTGCCACATCCAAAAATCGATCCGCTACTTTAGAAAGTTTACCAAATAATTGCTGCCCTTCTTTTGGACTACGTACCATATTTGCAACAACTTTGAATTTGAAGACACCATGATCACGACTTAATAGTTTCATTAGGGCGTAACAATCAGTAATTGAGGTTGGTTCATCACAAACGACTAACATCACATCTTGTGAGGCTCGACAGAAGCTTAATACCATATCGGAAATACCAGCAGCTGTATCAACAATAAGTACATCAAATTTAGTCTGCATATCACTAAAAGCGCGTATTAATCCAGCATGTTCAGCAGGGGTTAAGTCTACCATCGACTGTGTTCCTGACGTAGCAGGAATAATGTTGATACCCGCAGGACCTTCAACAATAATATCGTCTAATTCACATTCTCCGGAAAGAACATGAGAAAGATTGCGTTTAACACGTAAACCGAGCATTACATCTACGTTAGCTAGACCTAAATCGGCATCTAAAACTAAGACTCTTTTTCCGAGCTGACCTAAAGCGATGGCGGTGTTGAGCGAAACATTAGTTTTACCTACTCCGCCTTTACCTCCAGATACCGCGATGACTTTTATTTGTTCAGAATTTTGCATTTTTCTTAAGCCACTTGCTTGATCATTCATTTATCGTATTTCTCTGCTTTCTTACGAAAATCTATCAATTAAATTTAGTATATACCTATAATCATCTAACCTGCATGTTTTTATAGGTTTAAAATTCAGATCTTAACACAAATTATGTAAATACAGCGCTATTTGCTGATGTTGGCACAGTTCGCCAATTTATCGGGTTATTGGTTTGATTTTTTGCTGTCATTTTATCCGCTAACGCAACTAACTTTTCAGCATTTGCAACTTTAATATCTTCAGGAACTCTTTGTCCATCAGTAAGGTAACCTATTGCTAAGCCATTTTGAATCGATGTTGAAATTATTTCACCAATACTTAGACTTTCATCAAGTTTTGTATAGATACAACCCGCTAATGGTACTTTTTTAAAGCGATCTACATTTTCTTGCATAACACGCTGTTGAGTATTGGCGGCTAATACCAAATAATTACGAATTCTTACACGTGCATTTGAAACTAATGTTGTTAAATGTTTAGCTAAACGCATATCACGTTGCCCCATACCAGCAGTATCAATAAGAATGAGTTTCTTTTTGGAAAACTGTTGTAACAATAAATCTAAAGATTTTGCATCCGTTGCAAGTTTGACTTCGCAACCAATAATACGTCCATAGGTTGCTAACTGCTCAAAACCCGCTATTCGATAGTTATCTGTTGAAATCATCACCACTTGGTCTGAACCGTGAATTTGTGCGAATCTCGCCGCTAACTTTGCAACGGTTGTTGTTTTACCAACACCTGTTGGTCCAACTAATGAAACAACGCCACCACGATGGATAATGTCATTATTCGTGGTATTAATTTGTTGACCTATAAATTTTTTCGCCAATTCCCATGTATCTTGATCATTTTTTTGTGCGGGGATATAACCCGCAATTTGATCTGAAACTTGTTCATTCATGCCTAAAGACATTAGACGGTTTACCAGCATTGCACGAGAAGGATCTTTTTGCGCCATATCCTGCCACATTAAACCAGAAACTTGATGCTCTAATAATTCTCGTATAGAAGACATTTCGCGTTTCATTTTTTCAAAATCGTCGTTATTTACATTTTGTGTTGGAAGTGAATTAATTTCTGACGATTTTGAGTGTTGTTGGTTCGCAGAAACTTGCTGATATTGGTTTGTTGTTTGATCACTACTTTGCACTAAGCGGTCTGTAAAACTTTTAAATTGTAGTTCAATATCATTTGGCTGCGTTGAAGCAGGTATTTGTTCAGATGTACTTGTTTTATTTTGAGCTAATTTTGCAGCAGCTTGTGCAATTTTATCATGTTGAGCTTGATTTACACCCGGTCTATTGTTTGCAGGAGCCTGTTGAACTTGACGGTTTAACAATGCTGATAAACTATCTGATGGTAGGGTAACGTTTTCGCCACTCATACGATCTTGTAAAGATGGATTTGTTAATGGGTTATTTTGTCCAATATTAACAACATCATTTTTAATCGAGCGTTCGAAGCTATCATTTGCTTTAACCGCTGTTCTGTTTTCAGAGGGGGTTACAGTAGGAGCTGGTAGTTTCGTTGCAGTAATTTCTACATTGTTGTCAACCGCAGCCATTAATTCAACGCCTTCAGCTACACGTTTATTTGACATAATAACAGCGTCAGAACCCAACTCTTCTTTGATTTGTGCCAAGGCACTTTTCATATCTTTTGCTACAAAACGTTTTATTTTCAAAACTAACCCCTTATCAACTGCAATCGCCGTTTATTACAATTTTATTAAACGACAAATATTTCCTGCTGCGAATTACGAATACCGAAATTATTGACCAATGGCGCTAACTATTTTTATCTGCTTATCGTCAGGGATTTCTTGGTAAGAAATCACACGTAAACCTGGAATAGTATATTTAACAAACTTAGCAAGTACTGCTCGTAAAATCCCTGAGGTTAACAATATTGGCGTATCACCTGCCATTTCTTGTTGTTGAGCTCCATCAGTTAATGATTTTTGTAGCCTTTCTGCTAATCCTGGTTCAATGCCTGCGCCATCGTCCCCAGCCATTTGCATAGACTGGTGCAACATCTGTTCCAACTCTGGCGCCAATGTTATGACGGGTACTTCAGCAGCAGGTCCCACTAACTCTTGCACAATAAATTTACGCAAAGTTATACGAACAGCCGCAGTTAATATTTCTGGGTCTTGTGATTTAGGACCATATTCAACAAGCGTTTGAATAATGCTGCGCATATCACGCACTGCAACACCTTCGTTCATTAAGTTTTGTAATACTTTAACGAGTGTTCCCAGTGTTAAAACTTCCGGGATAAAACCTTCAATTAATTTTGGATAATTTTTTCCCAACATATCAAGAAGATTTTGTACTTCTTCATGGCCAAGTAATTGAGCTGCATTGTTTGTCAATATCTGACTTAGATGCGTCGCAAGAACGGTTGAAGCGTCTACTACGGTGTACCCTAGTGATTGCGCATGTTCACGCTGTGCTTGCTTGATCCATACGGCTTCCAAACCAAAAGCAGGATCTTTAGTCGCTATTCCATCTAATTTACCAAAAACTTGCCCAGGATTAATGGCTAATTCATGATCATGACGGATCTCAGCTTCACCAATAGTAACGCCCATTAATGAAATTTGATAAATATTTGGATCTAAATCTAGGTTATCGCGAATATGTACCGCAGGTACCAGAAAACCAAATTCTTGTGAAAGCTTTTTACGAACGCCTTTTATACGGTTAAGTAACTCCCCGCCTTGAGACTTATCTACAAGTGGAATTAGACGATAACCAATTTCCAAGCCAATAACATCAACGTGATTTACATCATCCCAACTTAAATCTTTAACATCAGATTCTTGTTGTTCATTTTCAACCAGAGCCGCTTTTTCCGATTTATCCGCTAATTCTTTTTCTTTGGCTATTTTATGCTTACCACTAATAAAAGCAGTTCCCGCAATCAAGAATGCAAATAATAAAAAAGCAAAGTGAGGCATTCCAGGAATAATACCCATGACGAACATAATGCCTGCAGCGATATACAATGAACGTTCTTGACCTAATTGACTGCTGACCTGCTCTCCCATATCTTGAGAGGTATTTTGACGAGTGACAACAATCGCAGTGCCCACGGATAATAATAAGCCTGGAATTTGAGCGACAAGCCCATCTCCAATCGTTAATAGTGTATATATTTCAACTGCATTACTGAAACTCAAATCATGCTGTACCATGCCGATAACAAGTCCGCCAATAATATTAATCAGTAAAATTAATATTCCAGCAACGGCATCTCCTTTTACAAATTTACTCGCTCCATCCATCGAACCATAAAAGTCAGCCTCACTAGTGACTTCTATTCTCCGCTCTCTTGCTTGATCTGCTGTTATAAACCCTGCATTCAAATCAGCATCTATAGCCATTTGCTTGCCGGGCATGGCATCTAATGTAAATCGTGCGGTTACTTCAGCAATTCTTCCTGCTCCCTTAGTAACAACAACAAAATTAATAATGATCAATATAATAAAAACCACTAAACCTACAGCATAGTTACCACCAATAACAACAGAACCAAACGCTTCGATAACTTTACCTGCAGCATCAGGACCTTCGTGTCCATCTAGAAGTACGACTCGAGTACTCGCGACATTTAAGGCTAACCGTAAAATAGTAGCGATAAGTAACACTGCCGGAAAAGAACCAAAGTCAAGAGGTTTTAAGGTATAAACAGTGATGAGTAATACCACCAAAGATAAGGCGATATTAAAAGAAAAAAGTATATCAAGTAGGAAAGTAGGCATAGGTAATATAACCATACCAAGCGCTGCCATGATAAGTATCGGCGTACCTAAACCAGAAAAAAAGTTTAGCTTATTTTTTTTTAAACTCTCAAAGGTGGCTGCTAGCTGCATTTTACTCTTATGATATTTTTTTGACGCATATCATCAAGTAGCAATAAATAGACCAAACTCATTTTTAAAAATTTTCAATGAGTAATAAATAAACAATTAAAACGGTAACCTAATGATTAAAAACAATTAATATTTAAAGTCATCGGGGATAGGGAGATTTTTCGCAATAGGGGTTGGCTTTTTTGCCTTACCTTTTTTGTGCTCATTAAGTTGAAAAATAAAGGCTAAGACTTGAGCAACTGCAGCGAAAAGCTCTTCAGGAATTTCTTCATTAGTTTCAGCACAATAATATAAAGAACGTGCTAATGCAGCTGAAGCAATAATTTCCACATTATTCTCTTTGGCAATGGTACGAATATGTATGGCCATTTGATCGATACCTTTAGCCACTAACATCGGTGCTCCTCCTTGTTCAAGATCATATTTTAAGGCAACTGCGTAATGAGTTGGGTTGGTGATCACCACATCAGAGTCAGGGACGTCTTGCATCATTCTTCGCTGCGACATTTCATATTGTGCACGTCGAATTCGACCTTTAATTTCAGGGCTACCCTCGGTATTTTTGTTTTCATCTTTGATTTCTTGCTTTGTCATCTTTAACTGACGCGTGTGATCCCATGTTTGATATGGCGCATCAATAGCCGCAATAATACCGATGGATAAAGCTAACACTAAAAACATCCATTGCAACATAGTCACTGAATGTTCAAAATTCAATGGAATAGCTTCTAAACTCAATCCTAAAATTTCATCAAATAAGCTACTCAACAATAAATAAGCTACAATAAAAACGACAAAAAATTTCAGCAATGATTTGATTAATTCAACAACTGCTTTCATACCGAACATACGCTTAAATCCGGCTAATGGTGACATCTTACTGAGTTTAGGTGCCATAGCTTCAGCAGAAAAGCTTATTCCTCCTAGCATCGTATTACCGATAAAAGCCGCAAACATGATAATGACAAAAATCCAGACTAAAGGCGTAATTAAATGGGTCACTGTTCCGCTAAGCACGCCATATAAAGCATGAATATCCATGACTTCTTCTCGAGTCAAACTGAATAGTCGACTCATTATTAACGCCAAACTTTCAGTTAGCATGCCACCTACAAGCATTATAGCGACAGCACTGCCCACGAGAACAAACATAGTGCCTAAATCTTTAGAGCGCGCAATTTGACCTTTTTTTCTTGCGTCAGAAAGCTTTTTTGCCGTGGGTTCTTCTGTTTTTTCGCCGCTATCAGAATCAGCCATTAACGCCCCTTACAATTAATCAGATGGCAGCTAAATTCGAGTGCACGTTGCCATTGCAATTCATAATGCGTATAAAAGTTACCCATCGTTAACCACATAATTAATAAACCTGCACACATGGTTACTGGAAAACCAATAGAAAATATATTTAATTGCGGAGCTGCTCGAGTCATAATACCAAAAGAAAAATTAATCAATAACATCGCTGTGACTGGCGCTAAAGCTAGCGATAACGCCGTTGCAAACATCCACGAACCCCATTCAGCTAATTCTTTAAATTTATCGGGTGAAAATTGATACTCACCTATCGGTAGTGTTTCAAAGCTAGCTACAACGAATTGAATATAGGTTAAGTGCCCATCCATAGCCCAAAACATAAGTGTTGATAAAATTAAGAAAAACTGGCCAACAGCTGGCACATTCATACCACTGACCGGGTCTACAAGTGATGCAAATCCTAACCCCGTTTGCATCGCGATAACTTGGCCCGCCAACGTAAACGTATTTAGCACCATAACGGTTACGAACCCGAGCGCTATACCTATAATCATTTGTTCAAAAATAAGTAAGGTCGTTTGAAAGGATAAGAGAGAGTCTACTTGTGCTGCAGGAATAGCAGGCATAACAGTTATGGTTAATGCGACACAAAGAAAAAGTTTAACTTTGCCTGGAATGACCTTTGAACCAAAGCCGATCATTGACATTAAAAGCGCAGAGATGCGCGAGAAGGGTAAAATAAAGTCAGCTATATATTGCATAATAACTGACTCAGTAAATTCCATTAACTCACCACACTGGGAATACTGGAAATCAGCCTAATGGTATAATCCATCAGTTTTTGTACTAACCAATGCCCTCCATAAATCAATGCTAACAAGGTGACACAAAGTCGAGGAAGAAAACTTAACGTTTGCTCATTTATAGACGTTGCGGCTTGAAAAACAGCAACAACCAATCCTACACATAGACTAGGAATAATAATGGCACACACAAGAACAATCACCAAAAATAAGGCATCACTCAGTATGTCGACAAAGATTTCTGGATTCATTAGCCACTCCCCATTCCATAACTCGTCGCAATTGTACCTATAACTAAATTCCAGCCATCAACAAGTACAAATAACATCAATTTAAAAGGTAAAGAAACAATCATGGGCGATAACATCATCATACCCATTGCCATTAAAATACTTGCGACAACTAAATCGATGATCAAAAAAGGAATAAAGAGCATAAAACCAATTTGAAATGCGGTTTTTAGTTCACTGATAATAAACGCTGGAATAATAACTGTCATGGGCAAATCAGTGGGTTGATCAACCGCTTCAATACCTGACATATTCGCTAAAGTTTCTAGGTCTTTTATTCTCGTTTGTTCGAGCATAAATGCTCTTAAAGGAATTTTTGCAGTATCAATAGCTTCAATAGAGGTCATTTGATCCGCTAAATAAGGTTCAATCGCTCGTTTATTAATTTCATTATAGACAGGTGTCATGATGAACATGGTCATAAATAATGTTAAACCAATGATGACTTGGTTTGAAGGAGTTTGTTGCAAACCAAGTGCTTGCCTCAAAATAGCCATGACGACAACAATACGGGTAAATGATGTCATCATAATAATGCCCGCAGGAATAAAACTTAACGCGGTCATGAAGATTAAGATTTGCAACGTTACGGTATACTCTTGTGAACCATCTGGGTTGGTGGTTAATTTGAGTGCCGATATGCCCAATTCATCTGCCGCTAATACCGATTGGCTAGCGAAAAATATAACTAAGAGTGTAAATAAAAAAATAAAACCTTTAACTGAAAATAAACTGATACATAAATTTTCAACAACATTTTTTTTTGTGTTGTTATTCACAAAATTTTCTATATTTTTAGAAACTTGAATTGGCATAGGATCTTTCATGAGTATTTATCGCTGTTGGTTTTATCTGCAGAATTGCGGCTAAAACGTGCAAATGTTTGACTAAGCTCTATTGGCACACCTGTTTTAACTGCTATAGGTTCAGCTAAAGTATCAAGTAAATTAATGTGTTGTCCCGTTACACCAAGTAATAATTGCTTTTTCCCCACTTGAACGACGACTAATCGCTCTTTAGAGCCTAAATTTAAACTGGTAATGACTTTAAGACCATTAACCGCTAATCCCCCCACTTGTAGCTTCTTTAATATCCATGCAACAATAACAATAACAACTAATACAGCAAGTAATGAAAGTATCATACTTCCTGCATCAATATTTCCGATAACATGTCGACCTACTTCAACCGTGGCAGGTGTTGTTTGATCTATAACGCTACTGTCTTGTATTTGATCTACGATTGGCGCTAAGGAAATTTCTTCTGCAGCCACTTTAAAAACAAGAAAGATTGTGAAGATAAAAATTAAGAAGCGCATCATCATTACTTTAACTTTTTAATGCGTTCAATTTGACTAATAACATCCGTTAATCGAATACCAAATTTATCGTTTACTACGACAACCTCACCATGCGCGATTAAAGTACCATTAACTAAAACATCAAGTGATTCACCAGCTACTCGATCCAGTTCAACAACAGAGCCTTGGTTTAGTTGTAATAAATTACGAATACTAATATGGCTACGACCAACTTCCATCGAAATCGTCACGGGAATATCTAAAATTGCATCGAGTTTGCGCTTTTCTTCACCGGTGATCGGCGAATCTTCTTCAAGCTCTTCTAACTCAACAGTTTCGGCTTCGGCTTTGGCTTCGGCTTGTTCATCCATAGCCTCATCCCACATACCTAAATCATCATCTTTATCACTCATGCCATTGGCCTCAAATTTACTTTATTATCTACTTTTGCTTTAATAAAATTATTAATAATCAAAATCATCATCTAAAAGGTGTAAATCTGCATCGCTATCTAAACGTTTGCCACCTTTAGTTAATATGGTTAATTCGTTCTTAACTGACTCAGGACGTTTAATCTTCTCAGATATTTTAATCGCTACATTATCTCTACTACGTCCTAATTTTGCTCTAAAAGACGGTAAACCTTCAATTAACACCGTAATATGCTCTGGCATCTCAATCGGAATAATATCACCTTCCTCTAAATCCATAATCTTATGTAACGGGAGATCTACAGAGATAAATTTCGTTGATAATTCTACGGGTACATCCATGATTTCATCACGCAGTGCTTTCGACCAACGCATGTCAGTGTCTTCTTTATCACTTTGTACGCCGGCATCGAGTAGCTCACGAATGGGTTCAAGCATCGAGTAAGGTAAAGCTACGTGAAAGTCACCACCGCCACCATCAAGTTCAATATGAAAAGAGCTAATAACGACCACTTCTGTTGGACTGACAATATTTGCCATTGATGGATTTACTTCAGAGTCTAAATACTCGAAAGATACATCCATAACCGGAGACCATGCTTCTTTGTAATCCTCAAAAATCAATTTTAATAGCATTTGAATAATACGACGTTCTGTTGGCGTAAATTCACGGCCTTCAATTTTTGCATGATAACGCCCATCACCACCAAAGAAATTATCTACCAAAATAAACACTAATCGTGCTTCCATGGTAATTAATGCAGTACCTTTTAATGGACGAAAACGCACCATATTCAAACTGGTAGGAACAAATAATGTATGAACATACTCGCCAAATTTTATCATCTGAATACCATTAATTGATACTTCAGCTGTACGTCTCATCATATTAAATAAGCTGATACGCATATGGCGGGCAAAACGTTCGTTAACCATCTCCAAGGTGGGCATTCGACCACGAACAATGCGATCTTGTGATGAAAAGTCATAATCAGACGTACCGCCCTCTTCTTGGGCAAAGTCCTCAGTTACTTCCTCTTCTTCAACGTCATCGACACCATGTAATAGCGCATCAATTTCGTCTTGAGATAATAAATCACTCACTGAATAGTCTCTTTAGTTAAATCCATCGTCTTATCTAATGGCCTTATTGCATTACAAAACCGGTAAATAATACTTTTTCGACCACATTGTTACCTTCAATATCTTTCATCATTTTTTGAACTTCAACTAAAGATTTTTGTTTTAATGAGATCTTTCCTGCGCTGGTCGCTAAATCATCAGCATTTGACTGAGAAAAAACCGACAACAGAGTACTTTCGATTAATGGCACATGTTTCTTGGCCGCTTCTTCATTATCAGAACCTCGAACTAATAGCTGGACTCTGATTTCAACAAATCTGTCACGAGCAGCACCGGGAACATTAAAGCGAAAAGGTCTAGGCATAGGTACATATAATGCACTACCAATACTTGCAGCTACATCTTCAGCTGCTTCACCTTCAGATCCATCACCAGCACCTGCGCTATCAAGTTCAGCATCAAGTTGTTCTTGAGAAACATCATCACCACCCATAAAAAAGAATGCTGCTCCACCTCCAACAGCTAAAATCACAACAGCAGCAATGATAATGATCATTTTTTTGCTTTTGCCTTTGCCGTCTAACTCTAACTCTTTACCTTCGCCTTTTTCATCAGCCATCATGAAGCCTTAAATATCTATTTATATGTGAGGTTTACTTTAAGTCAACTATATCGTTGAATCGTCAGCTAGCCAATGAGTTTTGTCATTTATGCATAGTAATCTACACCAGTTGACGAACCTTTGACCAAATTTAGTGTTTGGGTCCCACTTAAATCAGATAATTCATTATCTACAACATCACTCTCACCACCTTGTTGTCGATCATCACTGAGTGCTTCGTTGTCATTTTGTTTGCTTTGCTGTTCAACATTTGCATCTCCAACATCAACACCACTTTCAGCAAGCATCTCTTTTAAACGGCCTAAATTTTGGTCAAAGGCTTCTTTAGCTTGCTGGTTTTGTACAGTAAAATTAATAACCGCCTGTTCATTTTGAAGATTTATTTTAACGTTTACATTACCTAATTCCTGAGGGTCTAGACGAATTTCAATTTGCTGAAGTTTCTGATTCATCATGACCATGACTTTATCTTTTAACTCGCTAGTAAAGTCTTTACGATAAACAGATAAAGCCTCATTTTGTAACGAAGTAATTTGTTTTGCATTCGTCACTGACTGTGTTGTAGATTGAACATGGTCACCGGTCAATTTAGTGATCATTTCTTCAGCAGAGGCCGCAGATTTTGTTGCTTCATTAACTTGGTGAATATCTTTATTAAGTGTGTTTTCAATACTTGTACTGACCAATTTTTTATCAAAAAGCTCACTGAATGGTTTCTCTTTAACAAGTACTTCATTATTAACTAATTTTTCTGCATTAGATAAAACTTGTGCTTGTTTCTGATTTTGTTGATCTAACGATTGTTCTTTAGATTGCTCTTTAAATTGTTCGCCAGTATGAGAAGTTTGCGGCTCAATTACTTTGTGGGTGGCTTGATTTATCACCCGACTTTGATTTTGAGTATTTTCCAGAGCTTGCTTTTCACCCGACACGCTTACACCTGCAAAAGCGACTTTATCTGTATTTAAATTATCTGTATCAATACTTGTATCAACTTTACTCACTACATGTTCATTTTGAGCCTTTGATAATAACTCTGAACCGGCAGTATTTTTAGATGCTGAATTATCAGTTTTTGCATCACTTTGACTACTTTTATCGAATGTTAAAACTTTATCTTGGTTTCCTATAAGATCAGCTTTAACATTTTCCAATTCAGGTTCAGTTGTTGTATTTTTCACATCAGCGACTAAAGCTTCAAGCTCACTCGCCGACAGCTGTTGTTTGCTAGCATTATTACCTCTATCGACAACACGATCAGTTTTACTTGTCACTTCTGTTTGAGTATCTTTGTTTTTTTGATTTAACCCTTGATTGTTAATATCTGTAGTTTTTATTGATGAAATTTCTACATTTTTATCACTTTTATCATTTTTATCGGTGGACACAGACAAATCTAATTTACTTTCACTTTTAATAGCACCCTCGACCTCAATCGAAGACTTAACGTTGGATTCAACTTTTGTTATTAATGCTTGATTTGTTACTTCAGTAGGAACCTTCATCTGTTCAGTTGAGCGTTTATCAGCTTTTATTTGTCCTGAACTATCATCAGAGGTCTCTGCTTTAGATGTCTCTGTTTTTGCCTTATTGTTTCCACCTAGTACTTGCTTTAATAATGCATCTAATTCTGTTTTTTCTGGGATCTTACGTTCAACGTGTGCTGTTGGCAGTTTTATATTATCGTTTGACGTAACCGTACTATCACTTTTAACATCATCATTTAATATTTTATCAGAGGCAGATAATAACGACATGAGCTGCTGTGTACTATCATCTTCCTTATTAGCAGGTAACGATGTGTTATTTACATCGAATAACACGACTTCTTGCTTCTCAGTAGGTTCTTTTTGACGGCTCTCTAACTGCACTGTTTTTTCATTACTGTCTTTCTCGCTAGAAAGTAACTTTTCTGTTTTTACTTCATCATCAGTGACTTTCCCTGTCTCACTTTCAGTCGACTGAGCCTCTCGTGATGAAGATTTCCCTTGAACATTGTCCTTTTCAGGTTGCACATCAGTATCAAGTTTCGATTTATTGCCACTTGTCTCTTGTTTTTTGCCGCTTTGTTGAGATTGCTGGCTTTTATAGTGCTGTTCGATCACTTGAGCAAAATCTTTATTTGAATTTTTGGATGAGCTTGTTGCTCCTGATTGAACAGAGCTAAAGTCGTTACTTGGCGCTACATCTATGGCTATTATATTAACTTGCGGCATAGTAAACCTTTTAATTTTAACGGTACATTCAAGCTATACGTGCAATTATTCTATTGTCACTTTATAGCTGATTTATATTCTAATACTTACAATAAGCAAATATTGTTCCAACAAAGTAGAAAGTTATATCAGTTGCGTTATAAGAGCATTCTTCTGCGAACAAATTGCTGGGTAGCTATTTCATCGAACATTTTTTGCTCTAGCTTGTTGGCTTTAGTTTCCAGTGCACTTCTTTTTTTATCGAGCAGTAACTCCACTGCTTGTATTTTTTGTCGCTGAGCGAGCCACTGCTTCTTTCTCTTTTCGACCATGGATTTGCTTTGCATAATAGCAATATCAACCTGCTCTGCTGCATTGTCGAGTTTGGCAATAAAAGCATGAAAATGGCTAAACGTTGCACTATCTATACCTTCCAATGAACGTGCATTCAGTCGCTTCATATATTCAAGACGGTAATCAGTGACACTTTTCAAACGTTCAATATTTTGCTGATATTCAAATTCAGCCGTCTGTAGTGCTTGAGATGCACTTTTCTCTTTGTCTTGTTCATAACGGTGTAAGGTATTAAGTTGCTTCAATGGCATAAGTTACCCCTTTGTGCTAATAAATGGTCGATGCGTTTTACGGAAGTTTCTCTCATGTCTTTATGTTGAATCATCTTACTGTCCCTGCGCTGTTTGAGCATTCGCTTGGGCAGCAGAAAATATTTCTTGGAGCTGCGTTAAACTTTGATCATAAGGAATAACTTCTAACATTTTCTGTTGTAAGAAAAATTGGATAACAGGCATTAAATCAATAGATTGATCAATGCGTGGATCATTACCACGGCTATAAGCCCCAATAGCAATCAAGTCTTTGTTTTGCTGGTACAGTGAATAAATTTGTTTTAATTGTCTAGCAAGTTGTTGATGCTCTTCACTCGTTACCATAGGCATAACTCGACTAATAGAGCCTTCAATATCGACAGCAGGGTAATGCCCTGAATCAGCTAAAGATCGAGATAAAACAATATGTCCGTCTAAGATAGCGCGCGAAGCATCTGCAATCGGATCTTGTAAATCATCTCCCTCGGTTAATACGGTGAAGAAAGCCGTAATAGAGCCCTGACCATCCCCACCATTTCCAGCACGTTCGACAAGTTGTGGTAACTTTGAAAAAACCGAAGGTGGATAACCTTTTGTTGCAGGAGGCTCGCCAACCGCCAACGCTATTTCACGTTGTGCTTGTGCATAACGTGTGAGAGAGTCAACCAACAAGAGAACGTTTAATCCTTGATCACGAAAATATTCAGCAATTTGTACAGCAGTTTCACAGCCCTTCAAACGCATTAAGGGCGAGTTATCGGCGGGTGCAGCAACAACAACTGATCGTGCGCGCCCTTCTTCTCCTAATATTTCCTCAATGAACTCTTTAACTTCTCGTCCACGTTCGCCGATTAAACCAACGACGATTACGTCAGCAGTAGTACCGCGCGTCATCATACCGAGCAAGACACTTTTACCTACACCCGAGCCAGCAAACAATCCCATACGCTGGCCAATACCAACCGTCAAAAAACTGTTGATTGCACGCACACCAACATCAAGAGGTTCAGTGATTGCTCGTCTTGATAACGGGTTGATGGGTTTATTATTTACTTGATAGTTTTCCGAGCTTTTGATTGGACCTTTGCCGTCAAGGGGTTTGCCAACACCGTCAATTACACGGCCAAGTAGGTCCATTGAAAAAGGTAAACGAGCTTTAGTTGTCAACGGAACAACGCGCGCGCCAGGTAAAACACCTTGCAAACTCTGTTCTGGCATTAGAAATGTTATGTCTTTGGAGAATCCCACAATTTCGGCAATTAAATCACCTTGTGCTGTTTCGACTAAACATTGACTTCCTACTGCGGCTTTTACACCAACAGCTTCTAGCGTTAAACCCACGACTCGTACTAAACGCCCGGCAACAGAAACTTTATGCGGATGCACGTACTCTTTACAGTTATTTAGTCGTTCATTAAGGCGAGAAATATCAACCATAGCGGTATTTTGACTCTTTTATACAAGGGTTTACTGATGTAAAGCATCTTGCAAAAATGAGTCCAATACTTCTTTTATGCGCGATTTAATACTGAGGTCTACATTAGATGTGCTGTTTTCAATTTGGCAGCTACCTGCTGCTAATTGTGGCGCGGCAAGTAAACGCCAACCTTGTTCTTGTATATGTTCGGCACCAAATTGTTTTTCAACGCGTTTTATATCATTTGGGTGTAGCAAAATTTGTGTTTGTGCTTCTTGACTAGGTAGTGCTTTTATTCCAGCAGATATTGCACCAATTAATATATCTGGATTAGTTTGAGCTTCTTGTAGAGTAATAGCTTCAGTAAGCTGTACAACGAGGTGAATAAGTTGCTGTTCTACATTCTTTTCTACGTCAAGTAATGGCTTATGAAGTTGTTCAGTAAGCGACGCCCATGCAGCAGATTGCTCATGGATAGTTTCTTTTCCTTCGGCCAAACCTGTTTCAAGACCTTCTTGATGTCCTGATGCAAGGCCTTCTTCATGGCCAGACACTTTTCCTTCCTCATTGCCTTTAGCAAAACCTTCTTCTTTACCTTGATTAAAGCCTTCATCGAATGCTGCTTGTCGAATGTTCTCAATATCTTCAGCAGTTAAGGGAACGAGTTCTTCCTCTACCGAATTTTCTGGTGGTTCAAACCGCCAAGTAGCTTTTCTCCCCATAGCATTGGTTGTTTCATCTTTAGAGGTATCTTCAGATTCGATGGTAGGCAATGACCAAACATCTGTTTCTTGTTCAGTATTAGGCTTAATGACTTTAGGTATGATTTGATTAAATATTTTCATAATATTTTATAACTGTATTTCTCAACCGCTCTTAATATAAGAGATCTTTACTTAGGTTAAAGATCTCAATTTACGTTGGTCACTTGACTTGACGACTTAATTTCATAATTCTACATCATGACTTTATTTAGTATAAGTAACCAGAAGCGCTAATTCATGAATGATGTTATAGGAACTCGTCCCCACCACCAGCACCACCTAGCATAATTTCTCCCGCATCAGATAAACGTCGAGCAACCGAAAGAATTTCTTTTTGTGCCGCTTCAACTTCACTGATACGCACAGGTCCCATAGCTTCAAGATCATCTGCCATCATTTCAGCCGCACGTTTCGACATGTTCGCCATAATTTTTTCTTTCAGCACATCATCTGCGCCTTTGATTGCTTTCATGAGAGCATCTTGCTGTACATCTCTCAATATTGCTTGAATACCACGATCATCAACATCCGCGAGATTTTCAAAGACAAACATTAAGTCTTGAATTTGTTGACTCATTTCTTCGTCGTGCTCGCGAATTGAATCCATCAACATACCTTCTACGTTGGTATCGAGGTAGTTCATAATATCTGCAGCTGCTTTCAGGCCGCCCATTTTCGCAGCTTGTGCGCCGGCTTGGCCCGCAAACTGTTTCTCCATAATTTCATTTAATTCTTGTAGTGCTGCTGGTTGTACTTCTTCAAGGTTTGCAATACGCATCATTAGATCTAAACGTACCTTTTCAGCAAACTGGCTCATTATTTCAGCTGATTGTTCAGCCTCTAAATACGATAATACAATGGTTTGAATTTGGGGATGCTCGTTACGAATGATATTTGCCACTTGCTTAGAGTCCATCCATTTCAATGAGTCTAAACCTTTAGCACCACCGCCCATAACAATTTGGTCAATTAAATTACCTGCTTTGTCTTCACCTAATGCAGCCGTTAAGGCTTTTCGAACGAATTCTTCACTTTGGAAACCAATAGTACTGAAGTTTTGTATTTCATGAATAAACAGTTTATGAACAGCGGTGATTTTTTCCTGCGTAAAATCTTCCATCGCAGCCATAACCGTACCCACTTGTTGAACTTGTTTAGGCTCTAGGTGTTTTAGTATTTGTGCAGCATCTTCTTCAGATAAACTGAGTAATAAGATCGCAGCCTTTTCAGCACCATCAAGTTTGTCAACGTCAAAGCCGCTGGGTGCAGGAGTTAATTCTTGTATTTCATCACTCATCTTCGTTCAACCAACTTTTAACCACTTGAGAGGAAAGTTCAGGCTCATTTGCAACAAGCGCTCGAACAGCTTTTAGTATATCTTCATCACGATGTAAATCGGGTAATTGGAGACTGCCATCAGGGGCGAAACCCACCGCGGCGGCATCAAAATCTGATGTTAACATATCCATCGTTTCATCACCCAAGTCAATATGGCTATCAAGTGATTTTTCACCGTAGTCATCTGGTGTTTGATCCGGGTTAATTAAACGTTTAACCATGGGTTTAACAACAGCAAGTATCAATACAATAATAACTAACGCGCCCATACCTAATTTGAAAAACTTCAAAATATCCGTATTTTCATAGAAGGGAACTGGAGGTAAAGCTTCGATAGCTTCGCGTGAAAACGGTAAGGTAACAACTTCTAAAACATCACCTCGTTGTAAACTAAAACCAATGCTGCCTTGTAATAGTCGACGAATATTTGACATTTCTTCAACTGAACGCGGTGATGGTGTTGCAACACCTTCTGCGTTTGGTAATGATACATAATCAAGTGCAACAGAAACGCTCACTTGACGAACAACGCCGGCTTGTTGTTTTGTATGGCTTATCGCTTCGTCAAGTTCATAGTTTCTGGTTAATTCGCTATGTCTGCGACCCGGCATTGATTTTTGTTGTGCCCCACCATTTGCATTTTCTGGAATATTTGAATCAAGTGGTGGTTGATTACTTAACGCACCTGGAATACCTCCAAGTAAACCACCAATAGTGTTGTCTTCCACTTTCATTTCACTACGCAATGCAGGTAAATCTGAATTATAGCGACGTTGCATTTCTTCACTTGAAGTGAAATCCATAGTCACATTAACCTGCGCCGTGTAATGTCCTAAACCAACAACTGGAATTAATATACTATCAATTTTGTTTAAATATTCACGTTCTCTTTTTTGTTCCATTTCAAATTCTTTTCGTGAACGAGAAGAAACTGAAGTCTGAGAGCCTGAATTGAGTAAGCGACCATTTTGATCAGTAACGGTTACTCGGTTAGGTTCCATTCCTTGAACTGCAGAAGCAATAATATCGACAACGGCATCAACTTCTTCTTCTGATAACATACGACCTTTACGCATGGTTAATACAACAGTACCCGATGGACTGCGCGTTCGTTTTGCAAAAATATTTTCACGGGGTATAGCGAGTAATACTTTAGCTCTAGAAATAGCTCTCAGCTCTTCAATAGTACGAGCGAGTTGTTGTTCACGGGAATACTTAAGACGTTCCGTTTCAAGACGTTGGCTTACACCGAAGCCCATATCTTGCATAATAATTTCACTACCTTCTGATGGACTTTCCGATAAGCCTTCGCGCGCTAATAAAATTTTAATATCTTGATATATATCACTCGGCACTGAGATGGTGTTATTTTCTTGACGGTAAACACCGTTGTAACCACTGGCGTCTAGAAAATCCATTGTTTTTATTAACTGTTCGGTAGGTTGTTTTGCAAGAAGTCTATATTCAGCTTGGTTTGCCCACATAATTACAAATACAGCAATGGCTAAACATATTGCTAATGCCATAATAAGGGTGAGTTGTCGTAATAAATCCACATTACCCATAGCAGAAGCAAAGCCTGACTTTTGTTCTTCTGCTACATTTTCAGTGCCGTCACTTGCCATTAGACTTGTGCCACCATCTGCAGCAACCATTGAGTTATTATCGGTATCAGCCACTTATTTTTCTCCACTACCACTTGATTTTTATTACGAGAGCTATCTGTTTATTATTTATTTAAATGTATTTATTAAACAGGCATACTCATTATTTCTTTGTAGGCTTCAACAAATTTATTACGTATTTGTACGGTAGCATCAAATGCAATGCCTGCCTTAGCAGAAGCAACCATGGTATCTGCAAGCGTAACGCTGCGATCGCCCATTTCAAAAGCTATCTTTTTTGCGCCAGCATCTTTTTGAATATCATTCACATTATTTACTGCATCTCTAAGCATATCGCCAAAATTAGCTGATGACTTATTCACTGCGGGAGTAGCGTTATCTCCCATTGCCAAGTTATTGCCCATTTTTTCAAACGAGGCACTTTGCGCTGATGAATTTCCAAGCGACATACTTTGCATTTGTGCGTATAAAGAATTTGTGTTGATATCCATGGGCTACTCACTTGTGTCAATTTTTTGCTACTAAGCCCCTAAATAACGGATTAGTAAACGGTATAACACGATATTGCAAGCATGATGCCAGTGTGAAACTAATCGAAGGAGTGTGTTGGTCAGGCTTTAAATAACAAAAACCCAATATTTTAATGGAAAAAACATTGGGTTAATTGTGATTACCTTTTTTTCGTAAAATCACGATCATACAGATATTGATTATTAACAGTACTTTAAGCGGGTATTTGAATACCTGAATCTCGCATCTTCGCTATTTTATAGCGTAAAGTTCTTGGGCTGATCCCTAATTTCTCAGCAACATCTTTACGGCTACCTCGACACGCAGTGAGCGTATCAAGAATAATTTGGTGTTCTTGAATTTTGAGTTCATTGCCTAACTTGTCTTCTGTATTATTTTCTATTGGCATATCTGTAACAATTTGGCTGTCAAAATTTTCAATTAACAAATCGCCTGCATCAATAATATTATCACTGTGCAAAATAATAGCTCTTTGAATGACATTATCTAATTCTCGAACATTACCTGGCCAGTCATAGCTCGTTATTTTATTTCGACCCGCGGCAGTTAGTTCGGGAATAGCTTGACCATTTAATTTACAAACTTGTGCAATTAAATGTTTAGCTAGCGGTAAAATATCATCTCTGCGTTTGCTCAAAGGTAACCAGGTTAATGGAAACACATTCAAACGGTAATATAAATCTTCACGAAATATACCATCAGATACTGCAGTTTTTAAATCTCTATTACTGGTTGCAATAACACGAACATCAAGCTTGATGGTTTTACGGCCACCTAAACGTTCAACTTCTCGTTCTTGCAATACACGTAAAATTTTTGCTTGTAGACTTAGATCCATTTCGGTTATTTCATCTAATAAAATGGTGCCACCTTGCGCTTGTTCAAATTTCCCTGGACAAGCCTGGATAGCGCCGGTGAATGAACCTTTTTCATAACCAAACAAAGTAGCTTCAAGCATGTTTTCTGGAATAGCTGCACAATTTATAGCAACAAATGGTTTATCACTTCGGTTAGAGTTGTAATGAACATACTGCGCTAATACTTCTTTACCTGAACCACTGGGTCCAAGCACCATAACAGAGGCATCTGTAGTGGCGACTTTTTTAGCAAGTGCTAATAGTTCAATGCTTTGTGCATCTGCAACTATTGGCTCATGTCGTTGAGCTACTTTTAAGGGCACATATTGATTAACCATATTGAGCAAAACTTCAGGTGCAAAGGGTTTTGCCATATAATTACACGCACCATCACGCATTGCCTGCACAGCATCTTCAATCGTACCGTACGCTGTCATAATAAGCACAGGTAATTTCGGCCAACTTCTTTTGATACTATTAAGTAACGTTAAACCTGACATGCCCCCCATTTGCACATCACTAACAACAAGATCTACACTTTGTTCTTTAAGTGTCAGTAAAGCATCTTCACCTGATTCTGCTTCAACACATTGATAGCCTGATAATTTTAATGTATCAATTAATGCTTCTCGTAATCCTGCATCATCTTCAACCACTAATATTTTACTATGACTCATTAGTGTTCTCCCTATTAACATGATTGGTTTCTAAAATAGGTAAATGGATACAAAAGTGAGCACCCTCTCCCGGCTTGCTCACTAAACGCACATCACCTTGGTGAGCATTCGCTACTGACTTAACAACAGCTAAACCTAACCCTGTACCTTGCGCTCTTGATGTATAAAAAGGTTCAAAAATTTTACTGGCAAGATCTTTCTCAATACCTTGGCCATTGTCTTGTACGCAGATATAGGCATATTCATTTTGACAATAAGTCGTAATCGTAATTTCAGCACCTTGCCTGATAACTTGTAAGCTGTTGTGAATTAAGTTTTCAATAGCACCATTTAATGCACGTTTATTACCTAAAATTTCACAATCATCATTACAAAGTGAAAGGGTTATTTTGGCATTGGCTTGTGTCACAAGTGCTTCCACACCGTTAACAGAGTCTGTTATAAGTTCGTTAATTGATAACGGTTCGACAACTTGCTGTTTGCCACTTTTCGAAAACAACAACATGTCATTTACTTGTTGTTCTAAGTCCTGCAAACGCGACATTAGTTTGTCTTGAAAATTACTGCGATCGTTTGTAGAAAGTTTTTTATTTTTTAAATTCGCGCCGTATAACATCGCAGCAGAAAGTGGTGTACGAATTTGATGAGCAAGCTTTGACACTAAACGACCTAACGACGATAAGCGTTGCATATTGCCTAGCTTGTCTTGTAGTAAGCGAGTTTCTGTAAGATCGGTGATCATGATTAATTGACCGGGCTGATCACCTAAAGCCGTAATTTCTAACTTAACTCGACGGCCATCTTTCAATGACACCTCATGCCAATCGTCTGCACGAGGTTGAAAAGATCGTTTGATCACATCAAACCAAGCTTGACCAAGAATAGGCTCATCAAGTAATAAGCTAGCAATTTTATTGGTTTTTATGACAATACCATCACCATCAAGCATGATCATGCCTGTTGGCATGACATCAATAATTTGTTCTAGTTGGTTAGATTGCTGACGGAGTAAAGAAAGCTCACCACCATAGGATTCACTTTCTAAAGTATTGCTAGAAGAAAAAGGCTGGTGAGTAAAAGCAGACTTAGCTTGATGAAACAAACTGTCTTTCACACGATGAAGTGATGAAGACATTGTTGAAGATGCTGATGAATGTGAAACTGCAACGGCCATATGTTTTACTCAGTTTAAAAATAACAACCAAATAAAGCATTAATTATGCCAGAACTATTTTACATTTGTTTTCATCAAGTTAGAGATGGTTTTACGAATAAAAAACCACTGTCAAAGATTTGGCTTTACGGATTTGATGCCGAATAACATCGCATTTATTAGACGATGCTTATCATTATGATTACAAATAGGCAATAAGTAACCTATTCGATTAATTACTCTGCTTTTGCAAACTATACTTGCGCATTTTTTCAACAAGTGTTGTTCTGCGCATGCCTAATAATTCAGCCGAACGAGCCACAACCCAATCATTTTTATCAAGTGCTTGGTTTATCATTGAGACTTCAAGGTCTGCTAAGTATTCTTTTAAATTCAATCCATCGTTTGGCAATACATCAACCATAGATGAACTTTCTATTTCGTGATCAAAACTTGTTTTGTCTTCGTCGTCATAGTCAAAACCGGAGAATAGCTCATTTATTGCATCACGTTCCTGCAACTCATCAGGGTATTCAGGTTGATATTCTTCTACATCAATATGACGGTATTTTTTCGGCAGTTCACTCACATTGACGACTTGTTCAGCAAACATAATTATCATACGTTCAATTAAGTTAGATAACTCACGAACATTACCTGCCCAAGCATGTAGCTTCAAAGATTCAATAGCTTGCTCAGTGAAACGTACACTTTGCCCTTGTTCAACTTCAAAGCGAGAAATAAGTTCTTTAATGAGTAAGGGAATATCTTCTTTTCGTTCACGCAACGAAGGTGTTTCAATAGGAAAAACATTCAAACGATAAAAGAGATCTTCACGGAATGTTCCTGCGGTGATCATATCTTCTAAATCTTGATGTGTCGCAGCAATGATACGGACGTTAGTTTTAATACTCTTTGCCCCACCCACTCGTTCAAAAGTACGTTCTTGCAGAACACGTAATAATTTTACTTGCATGGGTTGAGGCATATCACCAATTTCATCAAGAAATAAAGTACCGCCTTCCGCCATTTCAAAACGTCCTTTACGGGTAGATATAGCGCCGGTAAACGCGCCTTTTTCATGCCCGAACAATTCACTTTCGAGCAATTCGCCCGGTATAGCGCCACAGTTAATTGGTACAAAAGGTCCTTTACTACGGTCAGACAAGTTGTGAATATTACGGGCCACGACTTCTTTACCTGTACCTGATTCACCTAGAATGAGCACACTCGCTTGTGTACACGCGACTTGTTCAATTAAAAATCGAACTTGTAGCATAGGTTCACTCGTGCCAATTAATGAACGAAATAGCGAACTAGGGCCAGCATAGCTTCTTTTTGAGGGTAATTGGTTATGGTATTGATGACAGTGGTGTACTTGTTCGGTAAGTTGGGCATAATTTAATGGCACAGCTAAACTGCCTAATACATTTACAGCTTCCTTAAGCAGTGTTGCATCAAGAACATCATGTAGTATAAAAGGGGTCTCAGGGTGGTGTTTGACAAAATTAACGAGTAAATCACTGACCTTACCGCATAATATAACAGTTAGAATATTATCGGAATCGTTAAAATATTCATCAACATCTTCATCAGAACATGCATGAAAATGTTCACCAACAAATGATAATACGGTAGCTATTTGATCGCGCCTTGCAATGTCGTTATCAACGACAAGAACATGTTTTTGACCCTGCATATGTATGAATAAACCACTATTTATGATAACTATAACTTTGATTTTAGCGAAATCCACTAAATAAGCAACAAAAAATTGACGGTATAAGGTCATTAATTTGACAAATTACGGCACGTTAAAAAGTTAATTATTCAATGATGAGTTATCACCTTTATAAAAAGCTAATTTTGGCTTAATAAAGATTCATTTTGCTTATATCATATTCAGCTTTAGCCAAACTTTCCATGCTACCAATATCTCGACAATAGCCATCAGTTTGCCAAAAGTTAAGCTTGCCTAATAATTGAGGGATCAAATGAAGGCTAATATCAGATTCTTTTAACGTTGATTGTGCAATCAACTGACGGACGCGCGGATCAAATATATATATTGCGGCATTGGCTAAATTAGAAGGTGGATTTTCAACTTTTTCATGAAAAGCAGTCACTCGTCCTGAATCGTTATATTCAATAATTCCACAGCTTTTCGGTGTATCCGTATTGAATACCATCATAGTACCGAGTACATCATCCTTTTTGCTAAAAAATTGCTGTTGAAATTTAGACCATGAGCACAGACATAAGTTGTCTGCATGAGCAACGAGTACACTTTCATCTTTCCAAAAGTCGAGTGTTGATTTTAACGTGCCTAAAGTACCGAGAAGTTCAGGTTCATGGAATATCGTTACATGACTTTTAAACACTGAATTTTCAATAAACTCACGCACCTGCTCTGATAAATAATGGCTGTTGATTAAAAACTCCTCAATGCCGTTTTCAGTCAGTTGCTCTAACCAAATTTGAAGTAAGGGTTTCCCGTTGATTGGCACAAGACACTTAGGCAAAGTATTGGTTAGCGGACGTAACCGAGTACCAAAACCGGCAGAAAGTAATATAGCTTTTTTAACTTGCGTCATAGTAATTGGTCAAACGCTTGTTGCAGTTCTTGGAAGGAAAGTGGTTGATTACCTACTTTAGATACTTGGCAAGCAGCCGCTACAGAGCCAATTAATGATGATAACCATAAATCGCCGCCGCTAGCTAAAGCCATGGCCGTTGAAGCAAGCATACAGTCGCCAGCCCCTGCAGGGTCAACTACATTAGCCGCTAGCGCGGGTATTTTGTCGTTTGTCCAACTTCTAATTTTACCGCTATCGGTAACATGCAATAACGCACCTTCATCGGCAAGTGTGACAATAATATTATGACACTGCATTTTTTGATGGAGTTTTTCTGTCAAAATAATTAAACCGTCTCGCGTATTATTCAAAGCAACACGGACTTCACGCTCAGTAGGCGTTATTAAATCGACATTCCTAAAGCGAGAAATATCACCCACTTGTGATGACGTTTGGCTGTCTGCTGCGATCATTACTTTTTTATCATTACAAAGCTCGACAATCGCATCCACTAAAGATTGCGGTAATACGCCGTAATTAAAATCTGAAAAAATGACTAAATCAATATTGTCAATTTCTGCCACTAGTTTTGTTAATATTGCTTCTTGAATATCAACACCGATATCGTGATCACGAAAATCATTCACTCTTAATAGCGTTTTATTACCGACACGATAACGACGTTTTTGTGTGGTAGGGCGAGTATCATCTTGAAAGGTATTAGCATTTAATTGGTACTCTGAAATTTTCTCTTGAGCATATTCACCTGCTTCATCATCACCTAATACGGTATAAAAAGAGACGTTTTTAGCCCCTAAAGACTTTGCATGCGCTGAGGTTATACCTGCTCCGCCAAGAAATAGTTTTTTTTCATCGGGCGTAACAACAATCGTAGGGTCTTCTTGCGACATACCAACCGCATTACATTGCATATATTCATCAATAATAGTGTCGCCAATGACAAGTACATTGAGTTGACTAAAGTTTTCGATTACTTGGGTAACCGCATCACGCGTTATTTTATGACGCTTAATATAGCTTGATACTTTAGTCGCATTTAATAAAGGTTGATTACCTTCGTGCTGGAAAACAGATGATGACTTTTGAAAAGTATATCCTGAACTAAATATAAGTTTTCCACCTAATTTATCTAAAGCTAATTTCTCAGCGTTAAACTTCCCTTCATATTCTCGGCCTTTTACCACGGCTTTCGGCTGAAGTTTTTCAATTAATTCAGCACTAGGTAATGCGTTAACAAAGCAGTAATCGACAAAGCTAAGGGACGATATGACATCAGATCGGTCTTCTTGATTGTTATATTGAGCGTTTTGTAAAATATCATCACTATTAACAGCAACCACTAAGGTATCTCCGCACTCTTTCGCGAAACGTAATAAACGAATGTGTCCTGGGTGTAAAATATTAAAATCACCGGTGACTAGAACAATTCTCCCTAGACTTTTTTTGCTATGTATAATGTCATTGAGCAATGAAATCATTGAAATAATCACCTAGTTTTTCATAATCTGAGTTAATATTAAAAGTCAAAGGCTTATCATTATTCACAAGTAAAATGACGAGCTAAATAAGTACCAGTGATATGGCCAATAATGCTGTGTACATCTTCAACAGGGCCGTATTCTCCTTTATTAGAACTCACTAAAAGAGATACATCGCTATGCTCGGCTAAGTAACCACCATCAAAACCAGATATACCAACAGTTCTGTTACCTATATTCCTTACAAAATCCACAGCTTTAACAATGTTTTCAGAATTTCCAGAAGCCGAGATAGCAATCAATATATCGCCCTCAACCATAATTTTTTCTAACTGTTTAGAAAAAATATACTCATAGCCATAATCGTTACCTAGCGCGGTTAAAACGGCATTATTATCAGTTAACGAAATAGCTTTTAAACCGCAGGATACACTTTTAACACCAAAGCTAATATCATTAGCATAATGTGATGCTGTCGCTGCACTGCCACCATTACCTATGATATATATTGTTTTCCCTGATTTTGCGACGTCTAGTAATAATTGAATGTAATTATTAAATGCGTCACCTTCAATTGCTGATAATATTTTTACAAGATATTGATTATAATCTTTTGCGTAATCAGCTGGGGTAGAAGACTTTTCAAACATTTGGTCTAGCTTATTCACGTAATTCTCCTTAGAATTAAGTAATTAGATATCTTTCTTTAATTATTGTCAACGTAATCTAAAAACAGATGCAACCTTCAGACCAAAAAAACATAGGATGTAAAATGAAAGCAATTGTTACCGGTGGATGTGGCTTTATTGGCAGTCACTTAGTCGATTTATTATTAGACATGAATATTTCAACATTAGTGTTAGATAATTTTTCCTCAGGACGTCCTGAAAATTTAGCACATCAAAGTCACAATGAAAATCTTACTATCGTTGAACTAGATATTTCAGAAAGCGATGTTTGCATGAAACAGTATTTTACAGATGCTGATTATGTTTTTCATTTAGCTGCTCTCGCTGATATTGTACCTTCAATAAAAGACCCTGATGCATACTTCAAGTCCAACGTCATTGGTACTATGAATGTTATCCAAGCGGCTAGATGCGCTCCATCACTGAAAAAACTTGTCTATGCTGCATCTGCTTCTTGTTATGGGGTTCCTGATGAATTTCCAACTAAAGAAGAGGCCGAGATACGTGTAGAGTACCCTTATGCTTTAACTAAAAGGTTAGCAGAAGAAATGGTGTTACATTGGGGGAAAGTTTACGATCTACCCGTAAATTCAACTCGATTCTTTAATGCCTATGGTCCTCGTTCGAGAACATCAGGAACGTATGGTGCAGTTTTTGGTGTGTTTTTAGCGCAAAAGTTGGCAGGAAAAGCATACACAGTTGTGGGAGATGGAGAGCAAACTAGAGACTTCACGTATATTTCAGATATAGTTTCTGGTATCTGGGCTGTTGCTCAAGTTAAGCAATGTAATGAAATAATGAACATTGGCAGTGGCGGTACTTATTCTATTAATAAGTTAGTCTCATTACTCGGCGGTGAAGTAAGCTACATTCCTAAACGGCCAGGTGAACCAGATTGCACATTTGCTGATATATCAAAAATAAAACAGCTAACCAATTGGCTTCCTCAAGTGTCATTTGAACAAGGTGTCAACAAAATGCTTTCTCATATTGATTATTGGAAAAATGCCCCTGTTTGGAATGAAGAATCAATCGCAGTAGAGACTAAAGAGTGGTTTGACGCTTTATCAGAAAAATAAAACTGAAATTATAAGACACAACAGCAAGAGTTCAAGTCATAGGTTAGGAGCTCTTGCTGTGATATCTGTTTAGACTCTCATATATCCAGCGTTGGGTGATGTGAGCCATTCATCTACAAGTTCATCATATTCATTTTCATTAGGCATAGTTTCATAAGGATCAAAAACTGGCATTCCAATCATATTCATAATGGTTTTATCTTGTTCATCACAACAATGAGACTGACCTAAAAATTTAAAGTAATTATTAACCCCGGTAGCAATTAATTTCACATTCACTTGCTGAAGAACAATATCATTTCTAATTTGCTCAACAGAACGAAAAGCGAGGAAGTTAACGATACTATATACTATCGGAATCATGCCCATTTGCGCCATACCAGCAGCAATGCCAATAGTACCTTGCTCCATAATACCAACATTATGAACTCGTTCAGGAAAACGCGTCTTTAGATCATCAATAACACCAAAACCACTATCACAAACGAACAACACATACTTTTCATTGCTTGCCATATATTTAGTCAGCTTATTAATAATATTTTTGCGATAATAAGGATTGTCTGCACTACTTTTCATACAAGCCCCCTTGCGCTAAATCTTCTTCTTTAGGTAATCTAAAATGAAATTTAGCCACACCTTCCATACAGTTCAAGCCATGACCTTTTATAGTATCTGCTATCAACGCTTTTGGTCCACTATCATGTTCTCGGGATGTTAACGATGAAAATGTATCGAGTAAGTCTGATAACGAATGGCCATTGCATGTCTCTACATGACAACCAAAAGCCTGCATTTTCACCGTTAAATCTGAGATTATATCTTGGTCTGTTAGTACGTTATCAACAAAGTCCATTGCTTGAAGTTTATTTGCATCAATAATAATGATGAGATTATCCAATTTAAACTTACTTGCAAATTGCAAAGCTTCCCAATTGGTACCTTCTTGCATTTCACCATCGCCGATAATGCAATAAACGTTAATATCTTTCTTTTGTAATTTAGCCGCAAACGCTTGGCCTACAGCCATAGGTAACCCGTGCCCCAAAGAACCACACGACGCTTCAATCCCAAAATCTATATTTTGTTCAGAACAACCTGATAATTCAGAGTCTCGATAAAAGTTACGCCATTGTTTTTGAGGTATGTAACCAAGATCTGCAAGAATAGCGTAGAGAGAATAACAACCGTGAGCTTTTGAAAAGATCATACGGTCACGACCCTCCCAGTGAGGATCTTCAGCAATATTCATCACATGATAATAAAGAGCGACAAGAATTTCAGTGCAAGAAAGCGATGGTGCAATATGCCCTGCTCTTGCGGGAATACAGACATCAAGCATATCTTGATTTATTCTTTTAGGGATAATTTTCAGTTGTTCTAGTGATAACCTTTTTAGCAGTTTCATATTATTCCAAATGTAGATCAAGCATGGTTTTAATATTGAAATAACGCTTATCATCTAATGCATTGGGTAATAAACCTTGATCAAAGGCATCCTTCAATTCAATTACCGCATCTTTAATCGTAAATTGTGGAGTAAATCCTAAACAATCTTTTATTTTTTGCGAAGAGATATGATAAGAACGGTTATCGTCCGTGGGCTCAACCTCAATAGTAATGTCATCTCCCAAAACTTCTTGAACAGTATGAGCCAACGTAATTACTTTTTGATTTTCGTAACCCGCATTAAAAATCTCACCATTAATTTTATCTGCTGGCATTGTCAATAACTCGGCATATAAATTGGTCATATCCTGAATGTGGATATTTGGCCTTAATTGTTCTCCACCAAAAACCTTAATACTACCTTTATGATAGGCAAAATTAGTTAATATATTTACCACAACATCTAAACGCTGTCTTGGTGAATAACCGCAAACAGTTGCCGGGCGAATAGTCACTGTTACAAAATCATCACTTGTATAGTTAGCGAGTATTTTTTCACAATCAGCCTTAAACACTGAATAGTCAGTCAACGGCTCTAAGACCATATCTTCACTCACATTCTCGACATCTTTAACCCCGTAAACACTTGAAGATGAAGCATAAACAAAACGTTTTACGCCCTCCTTCTGAGAGAGTTTTACTAGGGGCTCAAAGGCATCTAAATTGATACTTCGACCAAGCTCAGGATTAAGATCAAAACTAGGGTCATTGGAGATACAAGCGAGATGGATGACATAATCAACACCAACCAATAATTTACTCAACAAGGATTGATCTCTAATATCACCTTTGGTCATTTCTAAGTTTACATGCTCAGCAATAACGTTTTCACCATAAATCATTAAATCTATGACTTTAACTCGATAACCTAAATCAAGTAATTTTGGTGTAAGCACTGCACCAACGTAACCCGCGCCACCTGTAATAAGTATTGTTTCCATAAAGCCTACTTTTTAAATGAAGTTAATGTGTATTGGTTTATTGCCTTCGGGCTGTAGTAAAGGACTCCCTTTAACATGAGCATCTAATTGTTCATTAACTTTATGCTGCAAACATAAAGATCCACACATTTTTTGAGCATTAAATTCAGGAGAAGATAAGTAGTTCATAACATCCCAATAACGATCAGAGTTATAAATATCTTTAAAGCGTGTTTCCACGATATTACCTATGTGAAATTTTTTATATTTTTCATTAAATAACATACCACATGGGGCAACTAAGCCAGATCCCGACATTTGCAACATAAATGGTGCGCCATAACATTTTTGATATGAACGTTTACCATTCGCACGAATCTTCGACCACTTCACTACTACACTATATTCGTCATCAGACAAAGCTTCAGCTTCATGCAAGGTATCATACAAGTCTTCATATTTATCATAATCGATGCCGAGCGAACCATCCTCATCATCACTACAGTGTTTTATCACCAGGTAATCTGGCCTTAGTTCTTTGCCTAATTCTGCAAGTGGCATAATTTGATCTTTATCTTGTGGCATTAAGACCATTTGCATGCCAATCGTAACCTTCAGATTATTCTCTTTTTTAATACGTACCATTTCACGGATATTTTTACAAACACGATCAAAGGCCTTTTCTCTAGTCCCCATAATTTCTGCATATCGTTTCGGTTCGCCTGCTGAGATATTAATACGAATGTAATCTAAGTGGGGTAAAATCATTTCAAGCTTTGAAGTAGTCAATGCGTAACCATTAGTACCAACAGCCATCGACAAACCTAATTCTTTACCTCGAATAACGGCATCAACAAAAACAGGTGATATTGTATTTTCACCATCAGAAACAAAACTAATGCCTTTAACACCAATGTCTGCACAATCTTCAAGAAAGTCGTAAATCACTTTCTGATCAATATTATGTCTATCATTTTCTTGTAGCATGGCATAACAATAACCACACGAATAATTACATGCACGCGTAAGTGCCATATCAATTGTGATAGGTGCAAATTTTTCGCCACGCTTCCACTTTTCAACACGGTCTAAATGCCAACCTATTTTGGTGTCATCTAGTATCAATTTTTCAGTAAAGTCTTCCATTGTTCTCTCCAAAATGTGTGGTCGAAAATGCTAAAGGTTAATCGCCCACTGATGGCCTTTTCGTTTTGTATTTCTATCGACATAAAGCGTAGAATAAAGTTGAATTGCTGGGTGTACTTCCTTACGTACTATAATTTCTAAGTCCATGAGCAATTGCCCTTTTTCATTAGCTGATATTTCATCACCAAGCATGATTGTTACTCTGGCTTTTTCATCAATATTATCAATTTCAATGCCGACTGATTTATTTTCATCAGATAAATACTGATTAATAGACTCATTTAATTGTTTCTTAATGTCATCTCTTTGAGAAGTACCCCATGTTAATTGGTTTCGAATATCAAAAAAATTAACTTTTTTGCTCTCTAATTGTTTTACCAACACTGATAACAACGCTTTTAAGGGAGAAAAAATTTCAGAAAAATTGAAATGCACTTGAATACCGGCCATTTTTCTTTGTTTACTATTTTTTCTTAAATGGTATTCAATTAAGGTAAGGCCATTATCACGAATATCATCTATCGGTAAATTAACAAGCAACTGGCATGCAGCTTCAAATATACCTTTTTGTATTAAAGGCAATTCTCCATGATAAGCTAAGTGACGTATAACATTTTCCTGATCAATCTGAACTTGTAGCGTTATTTTCTGTTCTGAAAGTGTCATTAACGTTAAAACGTCAACCTCTTCAAGCATGGTGTTGTGCTTTGCATGCGCACAGAAATAATTAATTTGACTCAAATATATTTCATCGCCATTCAATTCACTTTGCTGTTGTGTCGTTGTTTTATTATCATTACTGTTTGGATTGAATATTTGATTCTTTTGGAATGATAACTTTCTGTCTTTCGATTTCATATCACTAAAGTGATAGTTGACACCTGTTACAGTTTCTTCAGAAGTAAAAATAGCGATATCAGCTAAACGAAGGTCAAACTCTTTTCTGTTTATTGGCAGCATAGTTTCTTTGGAAAAATTAAGTGTAAATTGAAATTCATCTTCAGAAAAAGCAGCTTCAACTAATGAAATGACACTTCTTAATAAGTCAGCATCGGGTACCCAAATTGCAATAAATTCGTACTTAGGCGTGAAGCCTCTTAATGTATTAAGTAAAGCACTATTGTATTCCTGTAATGTTTCGTCATATTGTATAACTTTCACTTAACCCACCTTTTCTAAAAAAACACATTTTACCAAAAGCTTATCATAGTCTTTGACGTTATTTTTATTAATGATCACTCAAGCAATATATGCACCAAGACCTTCAAAATAAGTATTTAAATAGCTTGTTTGTAGATAAATTCATCAATAACGCTAAAAATCATTCTGACTCACAATTTATCGTTAAATATTGTCCTGATTTATCAGCAATATCATTAAAACCTTGTAACATATTGGTTGCTAAAGCCAGTCGTTCGGTAATAAGTTGCCCAACATCCAAATGATTGTTGGCAAAAACTCTCCGCTCAATTGTTCCAGGGGCCGCAATATTTAATACGATCAATATCCACTCCAAACCTATTAAGTCGATAACAATATCAAATCGCTTTACAAATTCATCATTACCTCCGATATGGGCTAAATATTCATGATATATAGTCCACTTAGACTTTTCTGATAATCTTCTTTGCGCATGATGAAATAAATCAGCTATCATTTTGCATGCATCGTCTAAACCAAAATATTCAAAGTCGATAAAACTGAAATCATCATCACCAGATTTAAGCATATTATGTGGCCCTAAATCAGATGGACTCAACGTTTTACTATGCGATGAAAAACCCTGCTTATCAGATAAAGAAAATTGTTTGATTTTCTGGCGTACATGAGTAAAAACCTGTTGTTTAAATAAACAAAAATCCTCTTTAATAAATATTTCTACATCTGTTAAAGCTAGGTTTTGATCACAACCTATCTCTATTAATTTTAATCTTGACTCTATCTTGTCAAAATAATCTGCAAGCGTATTTCTAGCATCAGACGCTTGGTCCATTACTAGGGTATCGGCTGTTTGATGAATATTCTTTAATTGAGTAATAAATTGCGTTATTGCTTTTGCACTTTCTACACTGTGTTCAACCGATACTTGGTTACTACCTTCTATATATTGATAAAAAGCGTATTGATTTATATTGTCAAAAACATATGGATAAGGAGTGTTATTTATTTCATGTTCACAAAAAAGCTTTAGTGCTTCGAATTCAGTTTCCCCACGATTTCGGCTGTCAAATTCAGAAGAAAAATAACGTTTTAATATGTACTTTTTACTCCTTTGAGAAACCACTTCAACAATCTGGTTATTACCATGCCTTGTTAATGCATTCGCTGTCAGTGGAAAACCTTTTTCAAATGAAAACCAAGACTGTGTTTCATTTATGCCTAAACTGCTAATGACAAGACACGTTTGTAAACACTGTTGCCAATCATGGCAACGTTCAACTGTTGACAATTTATTCTCGCCAAAACCTATGGCGATAGTTTTCTTGGGGAAGTTTGGATGCAAAATAACTAAATCTAAATCATCTATAAATATATCAAGATCTAGACTTGTTATAGTTGATATTTTATCTTCTAGGTTTTCAAGAAAAAATAACGATGAGTCATGAATTAGCGCTTCATTGACAATGAAGTTTTTGGTCAACCAATCGAGTGCATATTCTCTTAATTGAACCGTTGGATCATAGTGCGATGCAACACTTTTATGACTAACAATAAATAACTCATGGCCTTTTGTTTTCAATGATTCAAGCGCAACTAAAACACCTTCAAATGCTTCGGCCTGAAAAATAGCTTTCCCATAAGCAATAGATTGAAGTTCTTGCCAGTGTAGATCATTGCCATAATGGGCAATGATTGCTTGCTTCACTTGTTCTTTGTCTTTAGGTGTATCTACGGAAATGTAACTGAATTCGCAAGCTAAAGAGTGAAAAACATGATGATAATTAATAATTGTATTATCAAAATCAATACCTATTCTCACAGAATCACAGACCTTTCATTTTAAAGAATTCATTAACTTTTTCAGCCACAAATAAAATTTGCGCTTTTGTTAAGTGTTGATGTATTGGTAACGACAAAATACGCAATGCGCTCAACTCTGTTTCTGGCAAATCTCCAGACTTGTAACCTAAATAGTGCGCCGCAGGCTGCAAATGAATAGGGACTTCGTAATGTATGGCACTAGAAATATCATATGTCTTTAAGTATTCCTTTAATTCATCTCTATATTTACACTGGATAACAAAAAGGTGGTTAGCATCATGCCCAACAATTGACTTATCTGGCAGAACAACTTCAGAACATAACAACGAACGATAAAGTTCAGCATTAGCATGACGCTTTTCTAATACCGCAGGTAAACCTACAAACTTACAATTTAAAATAGCGGCTTGAATTTCATCTAAACGAGAATTATATCCCCATTGCTGAATATCATTTCGCGACGCTAAACCATGCTGGCGTAATAAAGCTATTTTCTGTGCTAAAGCTTTATTATTGGTAGTGATAACACCTGCATCGCCAGCAGCATTCAAGTTTTTAAGCGGATGTAGACTAAAACAACCAATATCCCCGATAGTACCCGCTGCCTGTCCTTCATAACTAGCACCTACAGCTTGTGCTGCATCTTCAATGACAAACAAATGATGCTTTGCTGCAAGAGCCATTATGGCTTTCATATTTGCCATTTTACCAGCAAGGTGAACAGGCATAATAGCTTTAGTTTTTGACGTTATCTTTTTTTCAATGTCCTGCACTGAAATTTGCAAATCACTACCTATATCAGCAAAAACAGGAGTAGCACCACAGATTGCTATAGAAGATGTTGAAGAAACCCATGAGTTTGCAGGCGTTATAACTTCATCTCCCTCTTGAATCCCTAAAGCTTTCATCGCAATGATTAAAGCGTCTGTGCCATTGGCAACGCCAAAAGAATACTTGCATTGACAAAACTCTCGAAAGTTTTTTTCAAAAAGTGAAACCTGTTCACTCAGAATATATTTGCCTGAAGATAAAACTTTTTGAATAGCTAACATCACCTGGTCTTCTATCTCAAAAAATTGTTCAGCAATATCTACGTATGGAACTTTCATCATGCACCTATAAGTAAAATTCGTTAACAGTTTTAATCATATAATCAATTTCATCAGCAGTTAAATGTTGATGAATAGGTAAAGTTATTATATTTTTAGCCTGAGATTCAGCTACGGGAAAATCTCCTAACTTATAACCTAAGTGCTGACTGGCTTGTTGTAAATGAAGTGGAATAGGGTAATGTATTTTCGAACTTATTCCCTTAGATTTAAGGTATTCATTTAGTGCATCGCGGTTTTCAACCAAGAGCATATACATGTGATATACGCATTTTTCATTCACAGCCTTAGGAGGAATTGTAATTACCTGACTTAACCCCTTAAATGCAAGATCTAATGTTTGTGCATGCTTTATACGCTGCTGAGTTATCCACTCAACATCAGATATCAAATGATTACCGACAATTGCTTGTAAACTATCAAGACGACTATTATATGCATACTCAGCATAATGGTCTCTGTCGACCATGCCATGGTTTCTCAGCAAATGTAATTTGTCTTTAATCTCTTTCGAGTTAGTGGTGATCACACCACCGTCTCCCCAAACATTTAAATTTTTCAAGGGATGAAGACTAAATGCCGCTGTAGTTCCGATAGTGCCACAATTTTGGTTATCAAAAGAAGCGCCAATTGCACAGCATGCATCCTCTATAACCTCTAAGTCATATTTTTTTGCAACCGCCATCACTTCTTTCATGTTAACTGGCTGGCCTGCATAATGAACAGGCATAATAGCTTTTGTTTTGTCAGTGATTGCTGATTCAAGTTGCGAGGTATCCATCACATATTTATCATTACAATCGACAAAGACTGTACGAGCACCCGATGTTTCAATTGCCCCAACAGTAGCAACAAAAGTATTGGCTGTTGTTATAACTTCATCACCTACGCCAATACCTAAAGCTTTTAAGGAAAGAAATAATGCATCAGTACCAGAATTTACGCCTATAGCATAATTACAGCCAATTAATTTTGCGAATTTATCTTCAAACTCAACCGTAGCTTTGCCTAAAGTAAAGTCACCCGATATAACCAGCGCTTTAATATCAGCCAAAATAGCGTCAGGATCTGCAAATTGTTTTGCTAGATAGGAATAGCCTACTTTCATTTTTACCTCTTTAATCATTTTTTGATAAAACGACTTCTCTTATATTTGCTCAACCAATCTAGTCGCCAATTTAAATGTATGTTCATGCGCCGTCAAAAAACTGTCTGTGATTACACATTTGTTTTTATGGCAAAAAGCATCCGGTAAAGCATTAAAATATGCCATTTGTTTTTCTGTCAATGTCATATTTAGAATACGATTTTCAACCAATTTTTCAAACTCAGCAACGGCTTGATAAATTTCGTCATCTGTATTATCGACATAACGATATCCATACTTTTCAAATTCAGTACTGTTAAAACTTAAATAAATAGGAGTCTTATTATTTTCGGATAATGGTTTACCCGCACAAACGTCAAGTAAATTAACTTCACTATCGCCTTTAAACAATCGTTTTGGAATAAAACGACCGTATTTCATATAAGGTTGCTGAATTGGAACACCATTAACCACTAAGGTCGGTGTGTCTAACATAGCAGCCATACCATAAGGTCCACCAAAATTAGCAATAAAAAATTGACAAACGTTGAGAATGAAAACTTCTATTAAATCACCATGAACTTTGTCCCTTTGCAAACAAAAGTCGAAATAATTAGGATCATTGATTTCAAGCTTTTGATTGGAGTTTACGCCAATGCGGACAACTTTATATCCTTGAGAAATAAGATGTTCAATAGCTTTTTTATAACTCTCAATTTTAGCATCTCTAAAATCATGGTAGGAAAAATTAAGACTTGAATTAACGCTTGATAAATAGGCGCTGTCCCTTACATGAAAACATACAATTTTATCAAGTTTTTTTATTCCTAATGCGGAAAGAATTTGCCAAGCTTTATTTTCATCGCTAGGAGGTATTTCAGTGCACTTCGGGTAATTTTCATAAATATTAACTAAGTTTCTGAATCCTTGAGTGTTTATATCTGTGTTACTTTTTCCTCTTAAAGAACCATTAACATCATAAGGAAAATCAGCAAAGAAAAAGTCATCAAGTAATGTCGGACGCGACACATAAAACTGATACCAAAAAGGCGAGACTACTATATGAGAGATATTTTTCAACAATGAAAGCAGGTAAGAATTACAAGATGTCGGCGTATTACTAACAAAAAGGTATAAGCAATCTTGCTCATCTTGACCTTTGACTTTTCTCATTAAAGGTTCAATTTCACTCGATAAATGACCAATTCGCACAACCGTCAAAATATTTATTTTTACGCGTTTATACTTCGGATCAACTTTATTAAGTAGGTCTAAAAGTAAAACCATACACTGTTCATCGTCAGGATTAACACTTAACGCATATGCTAATGCGATAAGCGCACCCGCAGTATCTTTATTCTCTAAACATGCTTGATATAAAAGTATAAAACCTGTGGAATCAGTGCTGCGAATGTTGACATAATGTTCTAATAATTTCATATCAGAATTAACTTTCCCAAGCCCGTCCAGTGCTTTTAATTTGTATAGTACATATTCGCTATTATTTGGATCTTTTAACAGTAATATATTTACTGCATCTAACAGTTGAAGAAAACTTCCCGCCTGATCAAATTCTTTTACTTGCTCAAGTAATTCACTTACTTTTAATTTCGTTTGCATACTAGACCCCATATTTCCTTTTTAAATAAAGCTCATGCTATTAAGAGACTCATCATTACTTTTACTAATATAGAAAGATGTAATTTATCATTGATTTTTTATTTTTAATCATTGATGTCAAATACTTTTTTTCAATAGCAACATGGAAAAACCTTTCATTGATGTTAATATATTTCACATGATTAGCTAGATATTTCTGTAAAGACTCCCATCAAATTGTAGAGTTATCGAAACAGACTTGTAGCGCAAGATAGATAACAGGTAAATATTAAGCTAATACTATGCCAACAGTGAGTTATTTAAAATAATAAATAATGTGCTTATTTTCGGTATTATTCTTGCTCTAAAGTTAGAAGTAGTAAAACGTTAACATTTTGACTAATTACCTCATAATTAACTTGTTACGAACAAGGTTCTTTATTCAATAAATAATAACAAAAACATTTGTAACGGAAAAATAATGACGAAGTTATCAAACGAAAAAAATGAAGTCTTTAAAACTAATCCTTACGGTGAAAAATACCTATATTCGATTAATCGCCATGTTTTTAATAAAGAAAGCTCTAGTAGTGTTTATAAACGCCACTTCGCCAAACAATTTGAAAAAGAAGATAGCCTGTACCTTATTTTTGGTACTGACTCTGGCTTATTAACGAAGTTTATATTCGAACAAGACACGGCCAAAAATTCTCGTTTCCTTTTTATCGAACTTCCTCATGTTATTGAGCAGATAAAACAAGTTATTCCTACTGATTACGACAAAGATATATTTGCTTTTACCACACCAGATAAATGGAAAGAAGACGCTGAAGCATTTGAAATAAGTTTATATATATACAAAGACAGTATTCGTTATATTAAATCGCTTGCTGTGGTAAACGCTTATTGGGTTGAATACCATTCAACAAACCAAGATATTATTCGTGCATTAGAAATATTATCCTTCTTCACTCGCGCTATCGTTGGCGTATACCCTTTTATGACACGCCAATTAATGAATATATCTGAAAATCGGTATTCATCTGCTTTACTTGATGATTTATTCTCTGGAAAAACCTGTGTCATATTAGGTGGTGGCCCATCACTCGATGACGATATTCAGTGGCTAAAAGATAACCAAAAAAACATTGTGATTATCGCTGTTTCTCGAATTGCAAAGTTACTGCTTAAACATGAATTGATACCCCATATTATCGTTTCCGTTGATCCCTACAATGTTAGCTTTGATGTGAGTAAAGAATTATTGCAATTACCTCCTCAGGTTCTGTTTTTACACGCAAACTGTGTCACTCCAGACTTATTATCACAATGGCATGGGAGAAGTATTTGCATTGGTAAGAGATTTCCATGGGAAGATGAAGCTGATAAAAATAGCAGTATTATGACCGGCCCTACCGTGACTAATACCGCGTTGAAAGCTGCGATAGAAATGGGCTTCAGCAACATTCTCCTCTCCGGTGTCGATTTGTGTTATTCACAAACAGGAGTGAGTCATGCTTCAGGCAGTAACGAAGCAAAAGTTGGGCCTATTTTAGGTCAACCTGGGGTTTGGGTTGAAACGTATGCAGGCGATAAAGCAGAAACATCAATTTCATTTGACAATGCTGTATTATCATTATCTGGGCAAGCAAAAAATGTGAAAGATAAAGGCGTTTGCATTTACAATTTGTCAAAAAATGCAGCACGAACCGAACATATTGAGCACATTCCAACATCCCAGTTGTCATTTGACGAAAAAGAAGATGATATCTGGCAAAAGATACATGCCGCTTTGCCTGAAATTAGGCAATCCGCCATCCGAAAAGATAACAATTTGATATTAAATAAAGTTATCAAAGTATTGAAAAATATTCAAAAAATAAAAATTCTTGCCGAAGAAGCGTTGCAGTGCAACATAAAGCTATTTTCAGTAAAGGGTAAAGAGAGTGAAAACTTCAAATACAAATTACGAATGGATAAAATTGAGAAAAAACTGACAACAAGTTATAAAAAAACCGAAGCTTTTGTTAAAAACTTTGGTTTAAATAATTTTATAAAATCTGCTCAAACTTCTCATGATGATTGGTCTGATGATAAAATACAAGAAACGGGACGTTTATACTATCAAGCATATATTGATTCAAGTAATACCTTAGTAAAACTTCTTCAAGGTTGTATAGAACGCATTAAGAGTAGGATAGAAGAAGAAAAAGAGTCACCAAATTTTGATATGATCTTTAAGCAATGGCAAAAAGATAAACACTTTGGTCGCGCTCAATATTGGTTGAAGAACAGTCGCCACCAATCAGTACAACTTAATGACGAATTGACGGCTAAATTTGATGAACATGCTACAAAATTTGAAAAAGTGCTTAACGATGACGACTCGCCACACCTAGCAAGGACTAAAAAAGAAGCATCTTTAGCAGGTGTAAGAAGAAAGATAATTGTATTATTTCATCAAAATAACATGGATGGTTTAAATGTCCTCGCAAATAGTCTGTCTACCTACCCAGACATTGAAGAGAAGAAAAAACTAGCTGAAGAGTTATGCATCCTTGCACACGCATATTACTTTGTCATCAAAGGACAAGAAGTTAAAGCAATGCAATATTTTGAACTATTAGATCAAGATAAAATAAAAGAAGATGAGCTACAACAAATAGCATCTCTCTCGCTTAAGCTTAAAGAATACGATAGAGCCGAGTGGGCTTTTAAACGCTTATCAGACCTAGCTAGTATTTACACTTCCCAGTATGCAAAAATATTAAAGTTATTAGGGAAAATTGAACAATCGATTAATTGTTATACCGACTATTTAGCTGAAAACGCTGAAGATATTCAAGCATGGATATCTTTAGGAAACCTCTATGATGGGATAAATGCAGATGATTCTGCCAAGATAGCTTTTGAACATGTTTTAGCACATGAACCAAATAATCATATAGCACTAGCATACTTAAATAAATTTTAATTAACTTAGAGAATAATTAGATATTTTGCGAAAGTACTTTTATAACTATTTAGAGTGTGTGAATTTTTTGTCTGGGTACCTATTTTTCAAATAACATGAGGATTTTTTCAATTAATATAAGCTTACTTCCCCTCTGATATAGGGTAAAGAAATAGTGCTTAGTTTACTTCAAGCATAATTTTAGCTGCTTTTTCAAAATCATCTAAGGTATCAATATCTATCGAGTCTGGTTCATTCATTATATAAGGTATACATTTACCATTATAAAATTGTGTTAAGTCCCTCGCAGGTAAGATAAAAATAGCCCCATTAGGTAGCATGATACCTTTATTATTTTGACGTGCATGAACGGTTTTTTTCTGCTCTTCTTTGTCAACAAATTGCGCATACCCCTGTTGGTCGCAATTCATAATCCACGCATATTTTGCAGGTACCGAAAGACAAGAAAAAACTCTTACATTATTTTCCACCTTATATTGAGAATAAAGTGTCAATGCTTCATCAATATGCTCAGATGTGCGAAGTGGTGAAGTCGGCTGTAAATTAATCAGCGTCTCAAAGTCACCAAGTTTTTCTTGAACTTGTTGATATCCATGCTGTAGTGCGGCCATTAAAGATGCGTCATCCCCTGCTAATTCCTCAGGACGTAAAACCACCTGCGCACCAAAACGGCTAGCTATTTCAGCATATTCTTCAGAATCAGTTGATACAACCACTGAGTCAATAAAATCGCTTGCAAGAGCAGCTTCTATAGTCCAAGCCATCAATGGTTTACCATTAAGTTGCTTTATGTTTTTATCTTTAAGCCCTTTAGAACCACTTCTTGCGCCAATAAAAGCGAGGACTTTATTATTTCCTCTCATCAAAAGTCGTTTTCCACGTCTATTTGAGCTTGATTATAATCATTCCATTTACCTATATCGCGCCAGTATTCATGTATTGGAAATACAGAAACTTTATCACCTTTTTCAATTTGAGCACTGATCAATGTAGGCATGTCAATTACTTGGTTCTTAGCTACTCGATTAATTAAAGAGGGAGTGATCACATAAATACCCGCATTAACAAAAAACTTATTAGTTGGTTTTTCAACCATGCTAACTAACTCATGACCGTTAGTTTGTACAACGCCATAAGGTACTTGATATTCATATTCAGTTACACACATAGTGGCAATACCCTTTTTTTCATTGTGGTATGCCAATAAATATTCTAAATCAACCTTGGTCAATAAATCTCCATTCATCATAATAACAGGTAAATCTGGCATATCATCCGGTAACAAACCCAGAGCACCGCCAGTGCCCAATGGTTGTTCTTCATAAATATATTGAATATCGACTCCCCACTGAGAGCCATCACCAAAATAATCCTGAATTTTTTCAGGCATGTAATGAGTAGAAATATAAAAATTATGAAAACCTGCTGCTATAAAATTTTCCAAAATATTTTCTAGAATAGGCTTGCCACCGAGTTTTAATAATGGCTTAGGACAATTATCGGTTAATGGCTTTAATCGAGTACCAAAACCTCCTGCCATAAGAAATACAGGGTTATCGTGATGCGAGCGTCTTACAATTTTCTGTAAAGTTTCTAAACCAACTAAAATACCTTTCTTAACAATTGGGATCGCTAACAATGCATTTTTATTCATTAAGTTTAATAATTTACTGCGAGAAGTTCCAAACTCTGCGGTTAATGGCGTTTTGTGCATAACATCAGAGATCGAGCAATCCATACTTTGATGACGTATCAATGCTCGTCTAACATCGCCATCAGTAACTATACCTAAAAGCTTATTGTTAGTATCTACAACTAAAGCAAGCTGAAGTGCACCTTTATCAATAACTTCAATGGTTTCAACCATGGTTGCTGATGGTTGTATTAATATACTTTCCCAATTTTGACACATAACTTATCTTCCAAGTAGTAGAATACTAATATATAAGAGTTAAACTGATCGTTGCAATAATTAAACCACTTTACGCCTAATCTATACGAATAAGCTGTTCGGGTTTAAAGTTATCTACGGCTTTACTGCCTAGTATTTCATAATATTGATTTGGAGATATACCGGTTCCTGGTCTTTTGATCATCAAGTTTTTTTCCGTTAACATTTCGCCTTTACATATCTCTTTTTTGGCAATGATACTTTTACGTGCTATGGCTTTATTTTTTTCTTCACAAATACTAGCGACTTTGACTGCTTGACCTAAAGAGACTTCTATTTCTCTGATGCCAGTAACCAATGCTTTTAACTCATCAGGTTCTATTGAAGCTTTGTGATCTGGCCCTTGCATATTTCTGTCTAAGGTAAAGTGCTTTTCAATAACACAGGCTTCACGTGCTACTGCAGCTAACGAAACCGATATACCTGAAGTGTGGTCTGAATAACCTATGGGTAATTCAAAAGTGTCAGCCATAAGATCCATAGCTTTTAAATTCACTTGGCTAAAAGGGGCTGGATATTCGGTTGTACAATGCAATAAAGTTACTTTTTTCTTAAGTTGCGCTTGTCCCTCCTTCGAGTGATATGCCTGAACAAAGGCATTATGACTTGGGGCTAATTCTTCCGTTTTATGGGTAAATCCATAAGCGAGAACGGCAAGTGCAAACTCAATCTCGGGAAGTGTCGACATCCCCGTAGATAAAATTATTTCACAACCTGTTAGTGCATGTTCAAGAACAAAAGGTGCATTGTTGATTTCACCCGACGGAATTTTGAGTCGAGTTAAGCACATGGTTTCGGTGAGAAATTTTAAGCTTAACGAATCAAATGCCGTTGATAAGTACTCAATATTTTTACTGTCACAGTATGACTTTATCGACATATGGCTGTCATAACTAAGCTCTAATTCTTTTAGCATAGACCATTGTGATTGTGCTTTTTCGGTATTTTTAATTTGGTAATCAGCTTGCTTAGCTTCAGAGGTAACAAGCTCATCCGCTTTGAATGTTTGAAATTTAATAATATCTACGCCGGCATCAATCGCAGCGTCAACTAACTTAAATGCAAGTTCTTCACTACCATTATGGTTTACACCTGCTTCAGCTATAATTAGCGTTGAAATCATATATGTCCTTACCACAATTTATTATTAATTTTGATTACAATGGATTTTAGTCGTTTACATTAATATCAATGTCGTAGAAAGATTTTGCAAGCAATGAATCAATTTTGACAGTAAGTAACTTTTCAATAATTTTTTCTGAAGCTCCTCCTTTTCCATACGGATTTACAACATGTTTAAGTTTACGTTCAAGCGCTATTGTTATTGACTTAGCAATATCTTCAATTGACTCTCCACAATGAAAGACTGAATCAGCAGATACACGTCCTTTTTGTCGATCACCAATGTTAATCGTAGGCACTTGAAACGATGGTGCTTCAATTATTCCACTTGAAGAATTACCAATAACTAACGAAGCATGCTTCATTGCAGATAAATAATTGAGTTGTCCCATAGATTCAAATAGTTTAACGCGATCTGAATATTGAGATACAAAATTTTTCAACACATCAATCAGTTTACGCCCTTGAGCATCTGCATTTGGAAATGTGATGAGTATTTGAAATTTTGTCTGTTCAGCTAAAACGGTTAACAGATTGTCTAATGCGATTTTTGCATCATTCGAAGATAATGTGACTGGGTGATATGTAACCAAAAAAAATTGTGTTAATTGAGGAAATTCAATGGCATCTGCTAATTGTTTTTTTGACAGTAATGGGAGCTTATCTATGTTATCTAAACCCGGTGCCCCATAATCAAATACTCTACTGGGGTGTTCACCTAATTGAATGACTCTATCTTGATATGTCTTCGTTGCTGTGAAATGAAGGTGAGACATTTTGCTGATCGCATGTCTGATAACATCATCGACGGCACCTTCAGTCCTTTCTCCACCATGAATATGAGCGATAGGAATGTTGGCTAACATGGCACATTGTGCAAGTGCTAAACATTCATACCTGTCTCCTAATAAAACCAATAAATCAGGCTTTAATCTTGCGAAACAATCCGCACCCGCAATTACCGCTAATGCTAAAGATTTACTGATGGCTTGTGGTGAGTCTGATGAAAGTAAAAAATCTAAGCGCTCAGTAACTAGAAAACCGTCTTTTTCAATATTATCTATGGTGTGTCCGAATTCATGAGCTAAATGACTGCCACCAACAAGCAATTGCAAATCGATACTATTGGCTTCATGAAGCCCTTTCAATATCCAATAAAGCAAACCATATTCTGCACGTGTGCCGGTAAATACTGCAATTTTTTTCATCATTCTACCCTTGATAATGAACCGGATTATACGTTATAAATATCGTGTTTATATTTTTTCAAATGTTCAGGATTAACAAACCACTCAATCGTTTTAATTAATCCGGTTTTCAAATCATGTTGAGGGGTAAAGTTAGTTAATTTATTCATTTTAGCATTGTCACACCATAAACGATTCACTTCAGACTTTTCAGGGCGTATTCTTTGTTCATCTAGAATAAACTCGACATCACTTCCCATAATTTCTTTAATTAACCGTAAAGTATCACCGACACTTATTTCATAGTTTGAGCCTATATTTATAGTTTCTCCAACACATGATTCATGTTCTGCTAAAGCAAGAAACCCGCGACATGTATCTTCTACATAATTAAAATCGCGAGTGGGGCTAACATCACCCAGTTTTATCTGCTTTTCACCGTTCGCAATCTGACTAATTATCGTAGGAATGACTGCTCGAGCTGACTGCCGCGGACCATAAGTATTAAAAGGTCGCGCTATAGTCAAAGGTAAATCAAAGGCATTAAAATAACTCATTGCCATTGAATCAGCTCCAATTTTAGAGGCGCTGTAAGGTGATTGAGCTTGCAATGGGTGCTTCTCATCAATAGGCACGTACTGTGCTGTGCCATATACCTCACTTGTTGACGTGTGAATAATTCGACTCACGTTATTATCCAGTGCAGCTTGGCATATATTTAGCGTGCCCGTTACATTTGTCGAAACGTAAGATTCTGGTGCGATATATGAATAAGGAATAGCAATAAGTGCGGCCAAATGAAAAATGATATCAACATTTTGTGTTATATGACGGCAAAAGTGAGGATCTCGGATATCACCACAAATAATCTCTACTTGCTCTTTGCAACTGATGTCTTCGAGCCAGCCCCAATGATTAAACGAATTATATTGGGCTAAAGCTTTTACCTTATACCCTTTAGCCACAAGTAATTCGACTAAGTGAGAGCCAATAAAACCATCGGCCCCCGTAACAAGTACCTTATTATTGTGCATTATGACCTTCTATTTATTATTTTCTTAGACATTCAAATACAATTAGGAGTTTAAACGAAAATAGGATTTACAGCAGCGACTTTTGATAAGCTTTAATTGCTTTTTTGCCTTTTTCTTGTTTTTTTCGCTTGTCGAAAATTTCGTCCCTTTGTTTTAGGGCAAATTTAATGGACACAGCATCTCTTTTTTGAATACTTTTTAAAAAATCACGGTATTGAGATGATAAATCTGTAGAAGGGGAAGTTTCTGATAACTTAGCAACGCTTTCAGCTAACTGCTCAAGCAATGCATGACGCTGAGCCAACAGCGACGCACACTCGGCTTCATTTTCGCTTTTAAGTAATTCTTCAACCTGAATTGAAAGCTCATTAATTGTTCTAAATAACTGCTCAACTGTCAACGTTAAGCACCTTCAGCTAATTTGTTTTTTTCTCTCAGTAAATCATGCCCTTCTTGCTTTGAAGCTTCAGGCATTTCAAACCATGCATTTCTTAATGGCTTAAGTAACTCAATAATTTCGTCTATACGACTAGCATCCATTGAAAGACTCACTTCATTTATTACATCAATACAATAAATGTATAAATCGTCAAAACGTTTAGATACAACAGGCTCTGCATCAAAATCTAATGAATTTCTTAATGCAGATACAATATTCATAAATTTAGATATCGTTTGAGACTTAAGTTCAAAGTCTTTGCGTTCGATAGCCCCTTTTCCAATCGCTAAACTCTGTAATGCGCCATCAAACATCATTAGAATAATTTGATGCGGTTCCGAGCTCAATATAGTACTTTCGATATTTACTTTCTTATATGCTTTTAAATTCTGTCTCATAAATTTCTCCTACGTTCTTAAAGTAGAGCTAGTCACTAATCTTTCTTTATTGGGGCTAATGCGGACGTTAAAAAAGTAGAAGTTGCATTAAACCCTGCTACCGTAGAATCAAGAAAAGAAAACCGACTACGTAATGTTGCTTCGTAATCCCTTAATCTTGCTTCTAGTGTCTCATAGTCTTCACTTATACCCGTCAAATCTAAATTTAGTGACGTTTGTCTTTGTGTCAAAGAACCGTCAGAATCGTTATAACTATCGATTAATTCGGTAATTTGACTGATTACCCCATCACTAGTAGCAAAAATCGCTCCAACTTCATCTAGATTATTTGTAATGGCATCACTTAGTTGATCTGCGCCTGAATCTATGGTGCCAATACCGACTGTAGATATTTCTAATTTTCCCTCTGCATTCACTAAAACCCCGATACTACCCAGAGAATTAAAGTCTCCTGTAATTGAAGAAACAGTGTCGGTAACAATATTACTTAATTGATTTTTCATTGATCTAACGTCAGCATCAAAGGCTAAACGCCCTTGTACAGGAGCCCCTAAACCAATGAGGTTTTCGATCATAGCATTATAACCAGCGACAAATTCATTGATTAAGGTAGACGCAACACTTGTATCTTGTGCAATATCTAAGGTTGCAGCACCTGAGGCTGTAACCTGGTTAGCAACAATAGTGACATCTTCAATGTTATTTTTAAATTCATTAGATGAACTAGTAACTACATTACCGTCAATCTCAATGATGCCATTTTGAGCTGCATTAGTTTCTGTTGTTGTTGCTAGAGTATCCAAATCCGTATCAGCTGTAGTAACGGTTAACGCATTATCTGTGCCCGTCTCGCTTGTACTATAACTTAAGAAAGTACCTCCGTCATGGTTAACCAAGGTGACATTAACACCGAAATTCGTAGATTCTTCATTGATTTTATCGCGGATAGCTGAAAGGTCGTCTGTAGCATCAATAGCAACATCAAAAGTATCGCCATTTGCTGAAGTAAAAGTTAAAGAGCCTGCACCAACCACAGTTTCTGAGTCAGTAAAATCTGCAGTTTGGAGTCGAGTCGCTTCAGCAAGTTGAATAACTTCAATGGAAAACGAACCGTTAGTAGCAAAGCCGTTTGTGGTAACTGAAATATCGTCATTACTTACATCGACTGTTTGCTCATAGAAGTCATCTGCTGATGCAAGCTTTTCGGCTGCAGTTTGAAAAGTAGATAATGCAGACTTAAAGCTACCAATACCAGACAGTTCAGTATTAATACGGTCTTCTTTTTGTTGTAAGCGTATTTCTTGTGGAACAGATTCTGCTGTTACAAAAGCTTCAATTAGTGATTCTAAGTCTAAGCCTGAGCCTATACCTGCTTGTGTAACATTCATAACTATTCCTCTTCAAATACATTTACCTCTAAATAAATAGAGGTTTAATTAGATATTTTCATCAAGAAGTATACCAGTTTTTTGACTTATATCCTGTTGCAAATCAATTATACGTTGCGCAATAGAGAGTATTTCTTCTGACGGGAACTGTTTAATCAACTCTTTGCTTTCAGAATCAAAAATTTTGATCACTGTTCTTTCAGAACCATCGTCTTGAGTAAAGTTTACCGTGCGAACAGGCATGTTAATAAACTCAGAAATTGTTTTCATAGCATCAGAAACATTAACCGATTGATCTAAAGACTCAGCTTCTTGCGCTAATTTATCTTTATTTAATTGCTCTTGATTTATTTCTAATTTCTTTGATAACTCTTCAGATTTTTTGACTTCAACTGCAGTAATCTTTTCTAACGCAATCGCTTTTGTTAAATCTTTATCAATAGCATTTGTTTGTTGCTTAGAAGCATTACCTGATGAAGTTAAATCATCTAGAGAAACTACCTGATTGTTTTTAAAAGCATTTATTGACATCGTACACCCCCCAAACATCTAATACTTAAAACCAAAATGACACTCAAACCTTGAGTGTCATTATTTTGTCGCTACAAAATCAACATCTATAATAATGACAATGCTATTTGAGGCTGCTGGTTTGCTTGTGCAAGCATTGAACTCGATGCTTGTTGTAATACCGAGCTTTTTGCTAATGCGGCACTTTCTGCTGCATAATCTGTATCAAGTACACGTGAACGTGAAGCGCTTAGGTTTTGTGCAGTATTATCATTACTACGGATTACCGATGAAAAACGATTTTGTTTTGCACCTAAATCAGCACGAGTCGTGTTCACTAAAACTAAAGCTGCATCTACTTGAGCGATGGCTGTTGATGCTCCGGTATTTGAAGAGATTGTTGCGGCTCCACTTAACATCGCGGAAGCGTTAAAGTCTTGTCCAATCGAAACAGTGATCGTTTGACCACCATTTGCACCGATTTGAAAATCTTTACCAGTAAACGTAGCATCAAGAAGATTTTCACCCGCAAAAGTTGTTTGGTCTGAGATACGTGTTAATTCAAGTTCTAATTCACTAAACTCTGCATCAAGTGCTGTTCTGTCGGCGTCACTGTTTGAGCCGTTAGCTGATTGAACCGCTAGCGTTCTCATGCGTTGAAGGTTATTAGTATACTCATCTAATGCCCCTTCTGCAGTTTGCGCTAATGAAATACCATCGTTTGCATTTCGTGAAGCTTGATTCAAACCATTAATTTGCGACGTTAAACGACTTGATATTTGTAAGCCAGCAGCATCATCTTTAGCACTATTGATTCTTTTACCTGAAGATAAACGCTCGAAATTTCCTGCTAAATCATTAGTTGCATTTGACAACTGACGTTGTGAATTCAAAGATTGAATATTACTATTAACTACTAAAGCCATTTTAAAACTCCCGGGTAAATATTACCCTATTAATATATAAATTTATTGCTCTTGAATACCGTATCGGAAGAAAAAATAATTACTTTAGCTATTTTAATAATTATTTTTCCGATGAGCTTTATTCATCTATGAATAAAGCCTGTAATCAGAAATTATAATAACGATAATGCTATTTGCGGCTGCTGATTTGCTTGTGCAAGCATTGAACTTGACGCCTGTTGTAATACAGAACTTTTTGCTAATGCGGCACTTTCTGCAGCATAGTCTGTATCAAGTACACGTGAACGTGAAGCTGATAAGTTTTGCGCGGTATTATCATTACTTCGAATAACCGATGAAAAACGATTTTGTTTTGCACCTAAATCAGCACGAGTCGTGTTCACTAAAACTAAAGCTGCATCTACTTGAGCTATGGCTGCAGACGCTCCTGTATTAGAAGAAATGGTTATATTTGTAGAACCTAACATCGAACTAGCAGCAAAATCTTGACTGATTGACAAAGTAATTGTTTGACCGCCATTAGCACCGATTTGAAAATCTTTTCCGGTAAACGTAGCATCAAGAAGGTTTTCACCCGCAAAGGTTGTTTGGTCTGAGATACGCGTTAATTCGGTTTCTAATTCACTGAATTCAGCATTTAGTGCTGTTCTATCGGCGTCACTGTTTGAGCCGTTAGCTGATTGAACCGCTAGTGTTCTCATACGTTGAAGGTTATTCGTATATTCATCTAATGCCCCTTCTGCAGTTTGTGCTAGAGATATACCATCGTTTGCATTTCGTGAGGCTTGATTCAAACCATTAATTTGCGACGTTAAACGACTTGAAATTTGTAAGCCAGCAGCATCATCTTTAGCGCTATTGATTCTTTTACCTGAAGATAAACGCTCGAAATTACCCGCTAAATCATTTGTTGCATTAGACAACTGACGTTGTGAGTTCAAAGATTGAACATTACTATTAACTACTAAAGCCATTTTAATACTCCTGGGTATGACACCCTACAAAAAGATTATAAGACGAAGCAATTAATCGTGTTGGTCAATGCTTCCTACAAACTTTATCGGACACATTTAAAATAACTTTAAATTTTTTTACAATATAATTGCAAAACCACATAAAAACAAAGTAACCAATTGAATTAGAAGTATTTTTTACACACTTTCCCAAAGTGATTATTTTTTATTAATAAATTTTTATTAAAAAGATGAGAATTACACAAAGAGTTTTGCCTATAATTGGCAGGACCTCACCGTAAGTAATTTTCTAACAGCCAAAAAAAAAGCCCTGTTAGGGCTTTTGTACGTTTATATAAGTTTTTAGCGTTATTGTAATAACGACAGTGCAATCTGAGGCTGCTGATTCGCTTGCGCTAACATTGAACTGGATGCTTGCTGCAATACTGAACTTTTTGCTAATTCAGCACTTTCTGCGGCATAATCTGTATCCATGACACGTGAACGTGACGCTGATAGGTTTTGCGCAGTATTATCATTACTCCGTATTACGGAACTAAAGCGATTTTGTTTTGCACCAAGATCTGCACGTGTACTGTTAACAGTACCTAATGCGGTATCAATTAAGCCAATGGCTGTTGATGCTTGAGCGGCGGTAGACACAGTAGGTGAACTGATAATAGCCGAAGCGGCAAAATCTTGTGGGATAGATAAACGAATCGTTTGTCCGCCATCAGCGCCAATTTGAAAATCTTTCCCTACATATGCACCGTTTAGCAAATTCTCACCTGCAAAACTCGCTTGGTCTGAAATTCTTGTTAACTCATTTGCAAGCTCTTGAAACTCAGAATCTAGCGCTAATCTATCTTCAGCACTATTTGAACCATTCGCGGCTTGTACAGACAGTGTTCTCATACGCTGTAATGCGTTAGTAAACTCGTCTAATGCACCTTCAGCAGTTTGCGATAAAGATATGCCGTCATTTGCATTACGTGTTGCTTGGTTTAAACCGTTAATCTGCGCGGTTAAACGATTAGATATTTGTAAACCTGCTGCATCATCTTTGGCACTGTTGATTCGTTTACCTGAAGATAAACGCTCAAAGTTAGTTGCCAGAGCATTTGTAGAGTTACTCAATGCACGCTGTGAATTCAGCGATGCTATATTACTATTTACGACTAAAGCCATTGCTATCATCTCCTAATGTTAGGTAGTGGTTCTTTGCTGATAACAACATATCTATGGAACCACGGTGTATAATTTTTGACACATGAATATAAAAGCATATTGCGTGCCAAATGTTATTTTTAAATATAATTAAATAAAGATAAGTCTTTTATTTTCACAAAAACTTGTTGAGCCGCTTGTAGCGCGACTTGTGACTGTTCAAATTTTGAAATTGCTTTGGCATAATCTAAATCTTCAAGATTTGACTGCCCTTTGGACATAACTAATTCAGTGTCTAAGTGGCTAGTCTTCTGGTGATCAATAAGATTGCCGCGTACGCCGGCATCAGTTTGACGGATGGTCATATGGCTAAGCGCGTTACTCAGCTGATTTAGAATTTCCTCATGATCAACTTGATGTTGCTCAGGCGTTGCTGACGTCGTCCCCACATTCATCCAATCAATTGCTGATTTGATGGTGTCAAAAACACTGATATTTTCTTCTTGTCCTAATGTCAGTTGATCGCCGGGCAAAGGGTTGCCGCTTATTTGTACTTCTACACCATTAAAGGCAATTGTTTGCCCAGCAGTATACGTAGTCGTTGGATAAACGGTAGCACCATTACTATCTGTAACGGTTAAATCACTTGGTGCCGTAAAACTAAAAGTATATTCAGGGGGGAAACTAAGACTATCGTAATTACTTGGATCGGCAATAACCGCACTCGCAACATTAATTCCTGAAGTATTTGTTATATAGGATGGTATAAAATCCCCAATAGCATTATTAACATTTTGAAAAGCTGCATCGCCTGGTTGATTTAATTCAACCATCACATTTTTAGCTATTTGGAGCTCTCTAATACCCGAGTCACCTTGATAATCAACTGAATTATCGGTTGCTAAAGTAAAGGGTTCTTTATCAATCTGAAAACCTGAAAAAATATAACCACCGGTTTCATCTTTACTGTTGGCGATGTTAAGTAATTCTTGCTGGCTGTTGCCTACCAACTCAGATAAAGAGTATAAATCTTCACTCGACAAACTGCCGTTATTCGCTTGAACAAATAGTTGCTTTAACTCCTGTAGAATGTCTTCCGCATTTGAAAACGAAACTTCTTGTAAGCTATTTCGACTTTCCGCTTGGGTGATATTGCGTTCGTACTTTTCAATATTCTGTAGACTCTCTTTATAGCCTGCCAATGTACCATAAGCTACAGCATCATCTTTTGCGGTTAATATACGCTTTCCGCTTGAAATATACCCTATTTGATCATTAACATCAGACGATTTATTAGTGATTTGCTGACTACTTTGAAAATAAAACTGAGCTGTAGATACACGCATATAAAACTCCTAACGAGACGCTTGTAGCAAGGTTTCGAAAATGGTATTGGCAATTGATATAATTCGTGATGATGCTTGATAAGCTTGTTGAAATCTCATCAGATTTGCGGCTTCTTCATCAAGATTGACACCCGAAATTGCTTGGTTTCTGTTATAGGCTTGAGTATGTAATGCTTCGGCAGTGTCAGCGACTAATTCAGCAGAACTAGCTTTTGCCCCGACATCGGATGTTGAAATAGCCAAACTTTGACTGAAGGTTTCGCCTCCATCATTTATGACGCCTTTTTCCTGAGTCAATGCCATAAAGGTGGCATTTCCTCCATTACCTAAACCAAAAGCATCGCCAATAGTAAACTCCTCAGGTGCTAATGCCCCTTGACCTTTCGGTTGACCTGTTATTTCAATTTGAAAAGCGGCTGTTGAAGGAGAAGGCGGCATATCAATCAATGCACTGTTACCTGATAAAAAGGTACCTGAAGCAAGTGCACCAACAACAGATGGTGGTGTTGGTGGTGGCGTTGATGGATCTGCATCATACACACGATAAGAAAAAACGCCTGTAGAGCTTTCATAAACATCCACTAATAAACCTGAATTGGTTGTATCAGCGTATGTCCTTGCAGCTTCTGGATCAGTAACATTGGTAATATTAACCTTGCCATCACTGACATTATGACTCGAAACATCAACACCTATCGCAGTACTCGCCGCGATGCCTTTACCGTCGGTTAATGTAACAGCCATTAATGATGCACTATTTTTAGTCGGTTTTATAAGAAAGCTGTCATTACTAGTGGGTGTTCCTGACAATTCAGTAAATTCAAATCCATAATCCGGGCTTGACGGGGTATAAGTACCTGAGCCTGGTGCTCCAAGGTTTTGTGAGCTGCCGTCATTCATATTGGTCATAATGTAATCTGTACCATCAAACCTTATTTCGAATTCATCGGTTGGGACTTTAGAAATATCTGTGATATTTATACTAGCTGCTAAGTTTCCTGCATTAGAAGAAGGGGAAAGAACACGGCCTTGTTGCAATGCCGCTGTATTTATATCAGTAAATATATCTAACCCTTGCTGAGCATTTAAATCTAAGCCTTCAGATTGTGACTGGTTTAATGTCTCTGAAACGGCCATTGCCATACGGTCAACTTCTCGTCTTAATTGCGATAAATGCTCATCTCTGAACTCAAACTTTGCCGCCAGTGAACCACCGAGCACGGCACCATTAAGAGCCACCGAGCTATTGGCTCCCACAATTCTAAGTTCTGTAACATTAGGATCAGGGTCACCTGCAATAACGTTTACAGATAATGGGGTTATGCCAGCAACTAAAGTCGCACCACTGCCTATCATTACTGTCATGACACCATTGGAATCGACAATAGTATTAACTGATGTATACTCGCCAAGTTCACTAACAAGCTGATCTCGCTTATCAAGTAAACCATTAGGTTGGCCATGTAAGGTTAAATCTTGGCTTTGTAAAATTTGATCATTTATGTTTGCCAGTTCAACAGATATTTGCGATATCATACTCGCCATCTGCACTATTTCGCCATTAGCCGACTTTTCTAATTGATCGATATTATCATTCAAAGTATTAAAATCGCTGGCTAAAACCCCAGCTTGATTTAACGCAATACTTCTAAGACCTAAATCACTTGGATTATCAGCGATACTATTCATTGTTTGATAAAACTTGTCGATAGAGCTATTAATCGCTTGACCTGAAAAAGACATAATTTGGTTAAGTTGATCTAAATCTTTATGTAAAGTGTCGGCATTGCCTAAATTGCTTTGATTATTGAGTTGTTCTTTATAAGTGAATTGATTATAGATGCGAGAAATGTCTTGAACATAAGTACCTGAACCAACAAAGTTGCCACCACTGAATAGTCCAACTGATGCATTTTGCTCGGCGCGTTGTCGGTTATAACCTTCAGTATTTACATTAGCGATATTGTTACTTGTTGTCGCCAACTGCTGCTGTGCGGCAAGTAATCCACTAACGCCTGTGTTATATAAGCTAACCGACATGACTTCACTCCTAACCTAACCAAAACTCATAACATATAATGCTGAGTTGCCTATTTACTTAATTATTTAATTACTTAATTACTTAATTACTTAATTACTTAATTACTTAATTATTTATTCAGTAGGCTGGTTACGGTTTTTAGTGTCCCTTTAATTTTTTCTGCGTATTTGGGGTCCGTCGCATAACCAGCACCTTGTAGGTTATGCAGGAAGTGTTCCACATCGTCAGCTTTATCTAGTGCGTTTTTATAACGTTCACTATTCGTCAGGAAATTCATGTAATCATTGACGCTCTCGCCAATACTTTCATAAACCCTAAATGGCTCGCGCTTTTTAACCATAGCGCCTTGCTCAAACTCAAGGGTTTCTTTATTCGTTTTGTCACCATTCCAACGCTTGTCAGCTTTGATGTTGAACAAATTATTTGAGCTTTGTCCACTTTCGGTTTTGATGATTTTTTGTCCCCAGCCTGTTTCTAACGCAGCCTGTGCAATAACAACTTCGAATGGAATATTTAATTTTTCTTCTACGCGTTTCGCATCTGCCGTTAATGCTGTAACAAAATCTTTAGGGGCTTTATACTGAGGTTCTGGCATGGCAAGCGTTTCATAAACTGATAATTTTTCATTTTGCGCGTGTTCGATTTTTGACGAAGAAGGCGCTCTTTGAGGCATACTAAATAATGTATTTTGATTATTTGTTGAATGATCACTCGAGTCATTAGTTTGACGATCTTCTGTTGAAATTAGGATCCCTTCTTGTACGATTGACTTACCTTTGTTCATCTCTTCGTTCAGCAAGCCATTATTTTTACTGAATCTAGTATCACTGCGTAAGAATGACTGTGGTGTAAAACTATCTGTATCCCCACCTAATTGTCGAACAATTAATTCCGATAATCCTAATGAGCCATTATTAGATAATTCTAATGACATTTGTTGGTCATGCATATCACGATAGAATTTAGTACTTTCGGAATTAAAAGGACTATCTGACTCTAAAACGTCTTGTGCTTTACGCATGCTTTTCAACAGCATTTGCATAAAAATTGCTTCGAATTGCTTTGCAGCAGTATCCAAAGCAGCAGCTTTTGACTCTTTATCTGTTGCTTTAGACTGTTGACGAATAGAATTCAAGCCATTGATGTCTAAAAAATTTTGAGAGTTAGCTGTCACAGATGCATGCGATGCAAATGAAGATAATGAAGAATTAGTCGGAGAAGTCATAAGCGTTATTGATCATTAAATAATGATCAATTCTCCGCGTAATGCTCCGGCTTGCGACAATGCTTCTAATATTGCCATTACATCACCAGGGCCAGCACCAATTTCATTAATAGCTCGAACAAGTGTATCCAAACTTACGCCAGGATTAAAAACAAACATCCGATTATCGTCTTTGTTCACATTCACTATCGATTGGTTTGTTGTAACTGTATCACCGTCTGAAAAAGCATTAGGTTGTGATACATCTTGGGTTTCGTTAATCGTAACAGTTATACCACCATGTGTGATTGCCGCGGGTAACAAACGTACATCAGAGCCAATAACAATAGTACCCGTTCGTGAGTTAACGATAATTTTTGCAGAAGGTCGTGATGGTTCGAATTCTAAATTTTCTAATGCGGCAAGAAAACTGACACGCTGGCTAGCGTCTCTTGGTGCATTCACCTGTATAGATGTGGCATCAATCGCTCGAGCAATAAAAGTTGCGGGATCATTGATATTGGCAAACTCACTATTGATCACCCGTTCCAAACTTCTCGCGCTACTAAAGTCAGAATCTCGCAAATTAAACGTAATATAATCACCGCTTGAAAAAGGGGAAATGACTTCACGTTCAACCGTTGCACCATTTGCAATACGACCAACAGTTGGGGTGTTTACAATAACCTTTGAACCATCTAAACCATCTGCACCTAAACCACTTACAACCAGACTTCCTTGACCTACGGCATAAGCATTACCGTCAATCCCCATAAGAATGGTTTGTATTAAGGTACCGCCACGTAAACTTTGCGCACTGCCCATTGAAGAAACAGTAATATCTATTCTCTGTCCTGGTTTTGCAAAAGCAGGCAATTCTGCGTGAACGGCAACTGCAGCTACATTTTTAATCTTTGGTTTTAAATTAGCTGGCATAGTAATACCAAAATTACTTAACATGGTTTTAAAGCTTTGTTCAGTAAATGGACTTTGCTCACCGGTTCCAGGTAAACCAACCACTAAGCCATACCCTATTAGCTGATTACTACGTACGCCAGCAACATCCGCTAAGTCTTTAATACGTTGAGCATAGCTCGTAGAACTCATCAAAAACGTAAGAACAAATATCGACGCTTTTATGTTTGTGAAAAAAGTATTCATAATAATACCTATTGAAAACCTGTATTGAATAAATGCAAAAGTGAATAAATGCAAAAGTGAATAAAGACTAAAGTGGCCACCAAGAACTAGTAAAGAAACTAGACAACCACCCCTGTTCTTGTATGTCAGCGAAAGTTCCTGTACCTGCATATTGAATGCGAGCATTAGCAATTTTACTGGAAATTATTGTATTGCCTGAACTGATATCTTGGGCGCGGATAACACCGGTTAAACGTATATACTCATCACCGTTATTTAAACTCATCCATTTTTCACCACGGATCATCAAATTTCCATTAGGTAAAACACGTAATACATGAACTGATATATGACCGCTTAAGCTATTACCTTGGTTAGTCTTAGAATCACCACTAAAATCTGATGCTTGATTGAAGCCAAATTGAACCGGATTACCTTTAAAGTTAACTGCTGTTCCGCCAAAACCAATAATCGGGTCTAATGTTGCGCTGTTTTCTTTTTTCAGCTCAGTTTTAGCATTTTTTTGCGCTTGAGTACTTTCACTCAAAATAACTGAAATAATGTCACCCACTCGATGTGCTTTCGAATCTGAGTAAATATTATTCACGTAATTCACTTTAAATAGTGAACCCGTTGGAATGATCGATGTTTCTTCCATTTCTGGTAAAATAGGTGCAAAGTCTGGATCGTCAGGTAAAGTCTTAGCCTGCTCAATACTGGCACATCCGCTTATTGCTAAAAAAGTAATAATTAATACTAAGGCCGTTTTCATAAGTAGATCCTTAATGGTTATAACTGTTGATTAATATAACTAAGCATTTGATCAACTGCCGAAATAACTTTTGAATTCATTTCATAGATACGTTGGCTTTCAATCAAGTTGACTAATTCTTCTGTCGTATTTACGTTGGACGTTTCAAGTGCACCCTGCACGATCATGCCAAAACCTTCTAACCCTGGAACACCTTCTTGTGGTGCGCCACTAACAGCGGTCTCAATATATAAGTTTTGCCCGATAGGTTGTAGACCTGTCGGGTTTACAAAATTTATCGTATTGATTTGACCAACTACAGCAGGGTCTGGCTGCCCTTGAAGGGTCACTGAGACTTCACCGTCTTGAGAAACAATAATACTTAATGCATCTTGTGGAATGGTTATTTGTGGCTGAATTAAATAGCCCGCACCGGGTGTAACTATGTTGCCTTCTTCATCCATGGTAAATTGACCATTTCGTGAATAAGACGATGTACCGTCAGGTAGTTGTACTTCAAAAAAACCTTCACCTTGTATCATTAAATCTAAAGCGTTATCGGTGGTTTGCATATCACCTTGGGTATGAATTTTTTGCGTAGCAACCACTTTTGTTCCTGCACCAAGCATTAACCCCGATGGCATTTCTGTATCTTGCGCTGAACGTCCACCGGGTTGATTAATCGTTTGATAGAGCAAATCTTCAAATACCGCACGACTTTTCTTATAGCCGATGGTACTAGCGTTAGCCAAGTTATTAGAAATTACCGCAATATCTTTACTTTGCGCATCTAATCCTGTTTTACTTATCCATAATGCTGGGTTCATAAATCACCTCAAAAATTATTTATTTAAATTAGAAAGCACGTAATAAAGATGCGGCACTTGCATCTATTTCTTCAGCTGTTTTCATCAGTTTTAATTGCATTTCAAACTGACGTTGCAAAGAAATCATCGCAGTCATTTCACCGATAGGGCTTACGTTACTCGATTCAAGCATGCCGTTTTCTACTTTTACATTGATGTCTGCTGCTTCATTTAGTCCATCTTTACGACGAAAAAGACCATCCGCACCTTTGGCTAATTCTTGTACTCTGGGGTTAACCATTTTGATTCTCCCTACTTCTTCTTGTACAGAGCTAGGTGCACCTACAGGTTGAACCATAATGGTTCCATCTTTACTGATATGGATATTATTTACCGGGAGAGGTATAAATACTGGTCCTCCTTCTCCCATCACCAGTTCACCTTCAGAAGTTTCTAAAGCACCTTCTGCATTCATTCTAAATTGGCCATTACGTGTATAACCTTCAGTGCCATCTTCCGCTTGAACAACAAACCAACCTGGTCCTTGTATAGCTAAATCTAAATCACGAGATGTTTGCATTAAAGAGCCACTGTCAAAGTTTTGGCTAGACTTTTCTAGCATCGCAAATACGCGAGAAGGCATCCCTTCACCAAAAGCTTGCATTGAACGAGCTTGTGCCATGTCAGCCTTGAAGCCAATAGTTTTAGCATTGGCAAGGTTGTTAGCGTTGACTGATAGCGCACGCATATTTTGTTTCGCACCGCTCATGGCGATATAAAGCATTTTGTCCATAACAGTTCTCTAAAATTGTATCTTACAAAGAGAAATGCAATAACAGTGCCAGAAGAAATATTTCAAGGAGGAAATGAAAATAAGAAACATGGTCGCTGAGGTGCAAGGATGCACTAATGACTTGAAAGACAGGATGTCTGAGAAAGGCCATCCTGAACATCGTCGTTCCTTGCCTTCGACGTGCATGGAAGTACTAATGCAGCGAAGGCATGGATGCCTAGGAGCTGCCATGGCATCACGACATACCGTTCATCCTGAACATAAAAAAGAGATAAAACATTCAACATGTTTTATCTCTTTTCTTTAACTTTAATAAATACTAATAAAGTTTAATACATAATTATGCTAAGGCTTTAATTATCGAATTTGAAGAATAGTTTGGTTCAATTGATTATCTACTTCTAAAGCACGGGAGTTAGCTTGGAAGTTTCGTTGTGCTGAAATTAAATCAATGAGTTCGGCGGTCAAATTTACATTTGATTGCTCTAATGCCGATGAATTAATTGTTCCGAAAGTCCCTGAGCCACCTTCACCCGCAAGCGCTTCACCTGAACTAATACTCTCCTTCCAAGCACTATTTCCTATTTGCGTTAAACCCTGTTCATTGGCAAAGTTAACCAAGGCAATACGTGATAATGGTTCTGATGTACCATTACTGTATGTCGCTCGAATTAGACCATCAGCACCAATATCAATACCCGTTAGTCGACCAACAGCTAAACCATCTTGCTCTAACGCAGTCACTTCAAAATTAGAAGCGAACTGAGTTGGTTCATTTGAGTTTGGTCCAGTAGCATCTAAATTAAAGTCAATTGCTATCGTTTGAGTATCATCTGCGCCATTTGATAAAATGGCACTACCCAGTGCTACTGTCCTAAAACCACCAGAGGCTGCATCAGGATATTGCGCGATAAAATCACCTGACGAATCAAATTCCAAACGGCCACCAATGACTGTTGACGGACCAGAAACAGCACCACCTACACGTAGGTCAGCTACTGCATTACCATTAGGATCAGCTAAATCGATCATAGTACTATCAACGGCCGCAAATATTAACCACTTGTTACTGCCTGAAGGAGCCGCTGCAGTAGGGTCTTCTTTAACAAAATAATACGTCATAATATGACTATCACCGAGTGAATCGAAAGTTGTCACTGAGGTAGAATGGTTGTAGGTTAAAGCGTCTTCGTTATCAAAATTCCCTGGAGAGCCTGATATATATGAATCACCCGCCGGTAAATTCATGCGAATATCAACTTCACTGGTTTGCGTCGGTGCACCCGACGACGTAGGAATAAGTACTGGCTCTGCGGTACTTAAACTAACCGATGATGATGAACCATCTGAATTTACGGGAAAGCCTAATAAATATCCCCCTCCCGAGTTCACAACAAAGTTGCTATCGTTTAATTTAAATTGACCTGCTCGAGTATAAGAAGTTTCTAAAGAGTCAAGTTCTGGAACTGTCGCAAAAAAACCATTACCCGTTATCGCTAAATCCAAAGCATTGTTAGTAAATTGAATACTACCCTGTTGGAATTGCTGGGCTACATCTGCCGTCAAAACTCCGTCACCTACTTTGGTTTTACCCGCAGCCAGCAAAGAAGACGCATACACATCTACAAATTCCGCACGTGACTCTTTAAAACCAGTGGTATTAACGTTTGCGATGTTATTTGATGTAACATCCAAATCTTTTTGAGCAGCATTCAATCCGCTCAACGCTATATTAAATGACATAATTGCACCTCATATAAAAACTGTTTATCTTAATTATTTCTAAATTTTGTGAGTATTCACGTTTCATTGGAATAACAGTGGTATAAATTTAACTTTGTTCTAATGAACGGTTAAATTTAACCTTCTGATACTTCCACCACATCTGCTAGTGCCATGGAACTGCCACCATTAAGATTGAGTAAAATATTTCCACCTGCACCTGCTATCGTTACACTTTCTACTTTACGATAAGTCATCGCTTGCAACTCAGACGCTTCACCATCAACTAAACCGGCAATTCTAAAACGGTATGCACCTTCAGGAGCCGGCTCTCCATTCGCCATATTGCCATCCCAGTTAAAAGTAAACTCTCCTGCTGAAACACTGCCAACAGGTACCGTTTGAATTAGTTCACCAGCAGTATTTTCAACGTAGATATTTACATTACTCGCCGGTTTATCTGTAACCATCTTACCTTTGACATCTTCACCTTCAGCCATACCAAAAACATTATCGTCAACTAATACGCTACGACCAACTAACGAGGAGGCCTGTAATGCTTGACTAGAAGACATTGATGAAGCAAATAATGAAAATTGATCATTTAACTTTGACACACCATCAGTTGTTGAAAACGCTGTCATTTGAGAAATCATTTCATTGTTTTCAACAGGCTTAGTCGGATCTTGATGAGAAAGCTGTGTGGTTAACAACGCAAAAAAATCTGCTTGCGTTAACATACCATTGTCATCTGCAGCTTCTTTAGTTACTTCCTTTTGCCAGCGAAGGCCATCTAAAGGATTAGTTCCAGTTACAGTTTCCATATTCATTCCACCTTTAGTTGTTATTTGCCTAGCTGCAGAGTTTTGTTCAACATATTTTTTGCTGACTCCGCTAACTGAACATTGGTTTGATAAGAGCGTGAAGCGGAAATCATATTAGTCATTTCTTCAATCACGTTAACGTTTGGTTTATAAATATAGCCATCTTTATCTGCCATTGGATGCCCAGGGTTGTGCTCAACAGTTAATGGTTTATTGCTTTCAACAATACCTAAAACTCTTACACCTACAGAAGAATCTTCTTGCCCTGCGGCAGCTTTTTGCATCGCTGCGGCAAAAACAGGATGCCGTGCACGATATGTTTTATCAATACTACTGCTAACACTATCGGCATTAGCAATATTGCTGGCAGTAGTATTTAAGCGAACAGATTGAGCGCTCATACCGGTGCCAGATATAGTAAATACGTTAAATAGGCTCATATTTATTGTCCCGTAATGGCTTTTTTCAAGCCTTTTATCCTGCCAGTCAAAAATTGTAGACTCGCTTGATACTGCATTGAGTTTTCTAGATACAAGTTTCGTTCCACTTGTGCATCTACCGTATTTCCATCACCTGTATCTGGTTGATTTGGCATTCTAAACTGCACGCCATTATTGAGTTCACTACGAACATCAAAATGTTTAGCGTGTGTGCGAGTCATACCTGATTGTTGTTTTTGGGAGGCTTGAACTAAAGCTGTCTTGAAGTCCATATCCCTTGCTTTATAGCCAGGTGTATCTGCATTTGCGATATTACTAGCAATTACTTCTGCGCGTTTAGCGCGAACCGCAAGTGTTTGCGGATGAATGCCTAGAGCTTGTTCAAAATTGATAGCCATAGTGTTACCTCCAAATCAATGAAAGTAACCATACAATATTTATGCCACTGGGGGGATATAGAGGAGATTAATTCTTTTTTTGGTAAATAATACCAGGATTACAACGAACCATATTAAAATTTTGGTTTAAACCAGAGAGTGATTCAGAGGCCCCTAGAAATAGATACTTTTTAGGATTTAATGCCCCTTCAAATTGAGATATTATTTGTTTTTTAATTTCAGGAGCAAAGTAAATCAATACGTTACGGCAAAAAATGATATCAAACCGTCCCATTAAACTATAACTATTCAATAGATTCAGTGGTCTAAAACTCACCATCTTTTTAACTGAGTCTTTGACTTTTGACATACCATTATCACCATTTTCAAAAAACATTCTTTTACGTTCAGCAGATAAACCGCGTGACAACGCTAAACTGTCATAATGTCCATACTTGCAATGCTCTAGCATAGTATTAGAGATATCAGTGCCAATAATTTGAACACCACCAGAAAAAGAACCGGGATTACTTTGTTGAAATTCTGTCACGGCCATTGCAATAGAATATGGTTCTTGACCGGAAGAGCTTGCCGCAGACCAAATTTTTAAAGGCGTTCTTTGATTTTTGAATTCAGGAAGTAGGCGTTTTTTTAATAACTCAAACGGGTATTCATCACGAAACCATAATGTTTCATTGGTAGTCATCGCATCGATTACCGAAGCGCGTAATTGTCTTTCCATAGGGCTGAGAGTACGAGTGACTAGATCACCTAGTGTGGCAACATCAAATTTCGCCATTAAAGGCGCTAAACGACTTTTCACTAGGTATTGTTTGTTATCACCTAAAACAATACCACACTGTTTCTCTAGAAAAACTCTAAACTGATGATAGCTGCTATCATCAAGCTGTCGGTCTGACACTTCGATATTCCACCTTAAATTATTTTTGTGCTTGTTATATGGATATAAAAGACGCTAAACAACATTGTATTTAATTAGCACCGTTCCCCATTTCATCTTTCTTCAACCATTTCTTAACTGCTGTGGCTAATTCATCAGGGTGAAATTTGGGAATAAAATCTTCTGCTCCAACTTTTTCAACCATTGCATTATTAAAAACTCCACTGAGTGAAGTATGCAAAATAACCGGCATTGCTTTTAAGCAATCATTACCTTTTATTTCAGCGGTTAATGTATAGCCGTCCATTTCAGGCATTTCTATATCAGAGATAAGCAGAGCTACTTTTTCAGTAATCGATGAATTACAGTCTTCTGCTAAAGCAAGCAATTGGTCTAAAGCGTCTTGACCGTTCTTAGCTAATAACATATTCAAACCTAAAGGCTCTAACGCTCGTCTAACTTGATTACGTGCAACAGTTGAGTCATCAGCGATCATGATAACGCGCTCTCCAATACTATCACCGATGGTAGAGTCTGCGACATCTTCACTTAACTCAGTTGAAATAGGACTAATTTCATTGAGAATTTTTTCTACATCTAATATAGATACCATTTTCTTATCTATTTCAGTGACTGCCGTTAGATAACTTGACTTACCGGCTCCTTCAGGTGGTGGCATAACATTTTTCCAACTCAAGGTTACAATTCGTTCAACGCCACCCACTAAAAATCCTTGTACACTTCGATTATACTCAGCAATAATTACAAAAGAGTTCTCATCAGGGATTATTGCTGGGCCACCCGTCGATTTACTCAGGTCAATTACTGAGATGGTTTGTCCACGAATTTGTGCAACACCTTTAATATAAGCATCTTGTCCAGGTAACGTAGTTAAGCGTGGGCAAGGCATTACTTCTCGTACTTTAAAAACATTAATGCCAAAAAGTTGCGGTCCGATTAAACGAAATAATAATAATTCAAGTCTATTCTGCCCTACCAACTGAGTACGTTGATTTACTGAGTCTAAAATTCCTGCCATACAAACCTCATATTACTTAATTCACAAAAAGGCACACTTCTTGATTGTGCTTACTAATATTATATTTAACGTTCAATTTTTTGACGTTTGATGCATATTCGTCTGCATTTACTTATTTTTAAGTTTATACATTAATTAAGCATAGACGAGTATTTTAATTTCCCTAGCAAATAGTTGACAAATTTATGACTAAATTAAAGATTTTTATCATTATTTCCGTAATCTCAATGTCTTTGCCAAATTTAGCTTTTGGCCAAACAATGAACAGAGAGCAACTTCAAGATTTTGTGGAACAATTTTTAAAAAATAATATTCCATTGCCAACTCAAGGTAAAATGACGGTTTCTGTATCTTCAATAGATCCTAGAATTATCATTAAACCTTGTTTATCTTCTTTAGTGGCAAATATACCTCAAAATCATAATGGTAGAAACGTAAATGTAAAAATAATTTGCAATGATCCAGCACCATGGTATCTTTTTATTCCTGCAAGAATTCAAATGGTCGTTCCCGTAGTTGTGGCAAAAAGCATCATTAGTAAAGGCAGTAGAGTTGACGAATCAAATGTTATCATTGAATACAGGGATACTCGTAGAATTCGCGGTGAGACGCTTGATGACACTAGAATAGTCATAGGTACAAGAGCTAAAAGAAAGTTGTCAGTAGGTGCCATTTTAACGAAAAAAAATATTTGCTTTGTTTGTAAAGGAAGTCACATAACGATTATTGCAAAATCTGATTCTTTAATGATAAAAACGGCAGGAATAGCACTAAAAGATGGTGGAATTGGCGAGCAAATACGCGTTAAAAATGTAAGTAGTGGAAGAACGGTCATAGGCCGAGTATCAGCTATCAACAAAGTCGTAATTAATCTATAATAATTGTTAAGTTATTAGGCTGCTTGCCGATAACAAGATAGTGAATATAAACCCGTTATCTATAGGATAGTATTATGGCTATAAATATCAATAACTTGTCAAACAATAGTCAGGTAAAGCAAAAGCTTGATCAACAAGTACAAGTTAAACAACAAGTCACACAAAATGCAGCTAGCAGTGAACAAGTTAAATCGGCTGGTAAAGATTCTGTTTCTTTAACACCACAAGCTAAGCAGCTAAATGAGTTACAAAAGAAAGCAAGTGACGCTCCAGCACTCGATCAGAAAAAAATTGATCAACTGAAGAAAGCAATTGCAAATGGTGAATATAAAGTTGACCCTGAAAAGCTTGCCGCAAGCATAGCAAATTTCGAATTTAAACTAGGTTAATAGTAACTGTTAACCTAATCACAGGAGTTTATACGTGATGACCGCGTTAGCAGCAGAGCAAACAATTGCTCAACAATTACAAAACCTACAACAGCTTGAAAATCTGCTTGTCTTAGAAAAAGAAGTATTGCAGAATCAAGACCCTGAAGCTTTAATTTCTTTAACAGAGAAAAAAAGTAATTTACTTCAAACTATACAACAACTTGATGAGAAAAACGCTCAAGACCCTGTGTTTAAAAATGAAATAGATTCGGGTATTCATCAGAAAAAAATTGCCGAAATTGAAGCTATTTTAATTCGCTGTAAAAACAAAAATCATGTCAATGGCCTAGTCATACAACAATCATCACTTGCTGCTGAACGTATGAAAAACTCCTTACTTGAAAATCACAACCGTTCGTCAATGACTTACAATAGTAAGGGCAAAAAAACCGGTGGCCTCAGCAGTTTAGGTATTAAAGCTTAATAATATACTTGTAGGAAAAGCAAATATTGTCACTCATTTCAACCGTGGCACTTAAATCTATTATATATTCTGAAAATAAAAAGCCTCAACTTTGAATTTAGTTGAGGCTTTTTGTCATTAAGAAATACAGGGTTTATTGAAGCTATTCTGGGGCTTAAGTCAAGCTTGGTCAGTCACTTATCAACTTATCAGACTTAACGTCTTAAAATGCATCTAATAAAGGTGCAAGACCAGATATCATCTAACCAAACAACTTACCTAGTTTTTTCTTCACTTCGTCTTCAAGCTTTTTCTTTTGTTTGTCTTCAAACTCTTTCTTTTTGGCTTTCATTACATCCGAATTAATCAGGTTATCTAGTGCTTTATCCGTATCATTAATCAAGGACTCTACATCAACAAAAGACTGCTCTCCTTCACTACTTAAACCTAAAGCTTCAGTTAACTTGGAGTTCAAACCTTTTTTCACATCCGTTTTAAAACCGGTTAATTTATTCGATACTTGTTTCATCATTGATTTCTTTAACTGATTATCTAAAGGTGATGAAACGGATAAGCTTGGATCGGTGATTTTACCTTTAGCTTTAATCGTTAATGCTAATGTTTTCAAAGACTGAACCGTATCAATAAATAACTTACTTAAATGAGAAGTCCCCGTCCCTGTATATTTGGTATTATCAAGGTTAAGTTTGTTTTCACTATCAAGCTGATCATCAAGTAATGAAAAAGTACCATTACCCGATAATAAGCCACTATTAAGTTTTAAATTAAAAGCGCTAGATTCTTGTAGTGACACATCCTTTAGGGCAACTTCAGCTAATTGCCATTTTCCATCACTTTTCAGCACATGGTTCTGATCTAATGAAAAATTCAGCGCTAGTGTTAACTCACCAGAACCCTGTACATTATTACTTTTCACTTCCACGATGCTCTTATTGCCACGTACCCAATGTTGGTGCGTCAATTCTTTGCCACTGATGGCAAATTCACCTTGCGGTAATATTAATGAAAAATTGGCTTGTTCAATAAGTACATCGGGTATAGGTGCTTCATCGTAAAAATGAATAAATCGCCCACCACCTATTGATGCTTTCGCTTCTTTATCTACTTTAGACGATTTAACTAATGGTGCTATTGTCTGATAGACAGTATCAGCGTAGCCAAAATATTCACGGGCTTGCTCACCAAATAACAAATGAGCAAAGTCAGCACCGTCTACTTTTTCGAGTTGATACTTGCTCTCAATGTTTTTCCAATCCGCATTAGGCGCATCTTTTAATGCTTTAGTCCGTTTTGATAATAACTCTTTAGAAGCGGTTACCTGCTGTTTAGCTCGCTTAACAATGGCTTGATCGGCTTTAAATTGTTTTTTCAGCGCTTTAAACTCTTTATTAAGCTTTTCAATATCAGCTAAAGTTTTAATTTTCGTATTGCCTAGTGCCTTTATTTTTTCGTTATAGCTAGCCAAACTGTCTTTATTCGGTAATTTTTCATAAATATCGTTAAGTTTTTTCTTTTCAGTTTGATAACTTTGCGCTAAAGCTTTACCGTGTTTAATTGTTAATAAATCACTATTATTCAGTAAATCATCAACTTTCGGTAAGCTCATATCAAGTTTTGGTAATGCTGACTCATCAGCCGCTACAGTACCCTCTTCTATTCCATCATCACTAGAAGTATAGACCTCACCTGCAGTAGCTCTTGGCTGGTCAATACGTAACGCAATAATATTTAGTTCGCTAATATATATTTTCCCAAATAGATATTGCCAAACATCAACCCCTGCTGACGCTTTTGAAAAGCTCACTAAGTTATGCGTAGGTTTTTCTGGATCTGTTGCCTGAAAACCTTCAATATTTATTGTTAATGGCGCATACGTTATTTCAACATCACGGACATTAACCTCTGCACCTAAATACCATTCTCCCGAACTCTCTATGCCTTTTTTGACTAAAGAGTCAGCAAAAAAATAAATAAAAGTGATAATGAATGCGATAACGACGAAAAAACTGGCGAGTCCTTGCCAGCGAATAAAACGACTCATGACAACGCTCCTTGACCAGAAATCTGAGAATAAACACTGTAAAATTTTGATGCTTTCAATGCTTTAACAATACGAAACTTATCAAAAAATGCCTTAATGTGTATGCGGTATTTCTCAATTAAAAAATTACAGAGAAAATAAAGTGGAATAGCTAATAAACAGCCAAGAACTAGAGCACCTAATGTATAGGTGTGATGTAGATGAGCTAATTTAAACAACGAAAATTGATACAAGGTATCGAATAAAGGCTGCAAAGGTTCTGCTGTCAACAATGACTCACCAACCATTATTATTAAGGAAGATAATAAATAACTTAACCCTTTAAAGAATCCCCAAGCTAATATAAAACCACCTATATTCACTCGGAGAAATAAAACAACGAATAGAAAAGCAATATTATGTAGCGTTAATAATGGTGATAGTCCAACGATAAAACCTAAAGCAATGGCTAGTGATATTTGTCTTGTTGAACTTTCGGAGTTCAATGCATGAAACAGTTTAGCGAATAATGAGAGCATTTCTTTTCCTTTTCTTTTGTTTTCATTTTTATTAATTTATAGCGGTAAATAACGGGATAATGAAACTATGCAGTTTCCTTGCGAGTAAACACCCAATCATTGCCTTGACTCAAATCTTCACTGTACTGGTAACCAGCAATATCAAACGATTTAAGTTGTTCAATATCGGTTAAACGATTGTCAATAATATAACGAGCCATTAAGCCTCGTGCTTTTTTAGCAAAGAAACTGATCATTTTAAATTGACCATTTTTCCAATCTTTAAATGCTGGTGTGATGATTTCACCTTTAAGGTTTTTCTTCTTCACTGCTTTAAAATATTCGTTCGATGCAAGGTTAACTAAAGTTTTATCACCTTGTTGGGCTAGTGCTTCATTGACATTATCGGTAATAATATCACCCCAAAACTGGTATAAATTAGTACCACGGTCATTGACTAATCTTGACCCCATTTCTAAGCGATAAGCTTGCATTAAATCAAGCGGCTTTAGTAAACCATATAAGCCAGATAATATTCGCATATGTTTCTGCGCAAATTCAAAATCTTCATCACTAAATGTCTTTGCGTCTAATCCAGTATAAACATCGCCATTAAAAGCTAACACAGCGGGTCGAGCATTATCGACAGTAAAAGGCATTGACCATTCACCAAATCGAGCCGCATTTAACCCTGCCAACTTGTCGCTAATTCCCATCAGTGTTGAGATATCAACGGGGGTTAATTTTTTGCAATGCCCGATCAATACTTTACTGTGGTCTAAAAGCTCAGGCTGAGAATATTTATCTGTAGGTAATGGCGACTCAAAGTCTAAATTTTTAGCTGGAGAAACAACAAGTAGCATAAAGGATCCGTTTAATGGCAGTATCAAAATATATACGCCATATAATACAATAAAACAGCTGAACATGAAGAAAAATGATAAACCTACTCAAAACACGCCTAAAAACATGTCAAACATGCTTGCTATATATTGAAAATTTGTTACAAATACAGCTGTATCATGCATTACATCAAAGATTTATAGCTTTTTTAGCCATTTATGTTGTAATAATTCTCCAATTTGAAGTTTCAAGTTAAAAAGGTAAAGGAAATGACTAATCAGCTTTCACAATTGAAAAAGATGACCACTGTAGTCGCTGACACTGGCGATATTGAAGCAATCGCAAAATTTCAACCTCAAGATGCTACTACTAACCCATCGCTATTATTAAAAGCAGCTTCACTTGAAAGCTACCAGCACTTGCTCACAGGCGCTGTTTCATGGGCAAAAGAACAATCATCAAATGCAGAGCAACAAGTCATTGATGCTGCTGATAAGTTATCAGTACTCATTGGTTTAGAAATATTAAAAACGGTTCCTGGCCGTATTTCAACAGAAGTTGATTCTCGTTTATCTTTTGATACCGAAGCTTCAATCGCAAAAGCGCATAAACTTATAGCGATGTATAAAGAAGCAGGCATTAATAATGATCGCATTCTTATTAAACTTGCTTCAACTTGGGAAGGAATTAAAGCTGCAGAGCAGTTAGAAAAATCAGGCATTAATTGTAATCTGACTTTATTATTTAGTTTTGCTCAAGCACAAGCTTGTGCAGAAGCAGGTGTTTTCTTAATATCACCGTTTGTTGGTCGAATTCTCGATTGGTTTAAAAAAGATAGCGGCAAAAGCGAATACGCTGCAGATGAAGACCCGGGGGTGGTTTCAGTAACAAGCATTTATAACTTTTATAAGAGTAAGGGCTATAAAACGGTAGTGATGGGGGCAAGCTTTCGAAACATCGATGAAATTCGTCAGTTAGCGGGTTGTGATCGTTTAACGATAAGCCCAGGATTGCTTGATGAATTAGAAAAGAGCAATGAAACCCTTGAGCAAAAACTATTTAGTCAACAATCTGAGCTTGCGAGTGGAGCCAAATTATCTGAAAGTAGCTATCGCTGGGCAATGAACGAAGATGCTATGGCAACAGAGAAACTTGCTGAAGGAATTAGAAATTTCACCATTGACCAAATAAAATTAGAAAAACAACTTAACGAACTTCTTTAATAGTTGTTTTTCATACGGTTAGTTCTATTAATCGACTAAAATGAGTTACTTTACACTCAATTAATGCTGTTATTTATTGCTTTAATTATTTGCTTATCATCTTGAATGTGTTATTAAAAAGGTGCTGTTAAATAAAAACGGAGCATTCTATGGATAAACTTCAAGATGTATTGGGCTCATTTGGTAAAAGACCAAAGTCCTCGGAAAGCACTAATAAGAAAAGAAAATGGCGTGAAATAGAACAAATAAAAGAAAGATTTCAACTAGAAAAAGAACTAAAAGCTTATGAAGACTCGTTAGAGTTTATGCTGGAAGATTTCTAGTTTTATTTCAAAATGAAAAAACCCAGTTAAAAACTGGGTTTTTTATTGCCGATAATTTATCAATCTAACTAAGTATCGAAAGCATATACCTGAGGTTTACCCCCCACTAATTCCTTTAATTGTTCAACAATGAGGTAATTAACCGGCACAAGTATCAAGGTAATAAAGGTAGCGAATAATATGCCAAAGCCAAGAGATACGGCCATTGGAATAAGGAATTGTGCTTGCGTTGATTGCTCAAACAATAGCGGCATTAGACCAATAAAGGTGGTTAAACTTGTTAGCATTACCGGACGAAAGCGTGATGCACCGGCAATTAATACCGCATCAATAAGTTTCATCCCTTCTGCTCGTTTTTTATTAATAAAATCAACTAAAACCAATGAGTCATTTACCACAACACCAATGAGCGCCAGCATACCGAGTAAACTCATGATGGTTAATTCCATGCCCATGATCCAGTGACCTATCACCGCACCTATCATACCAAAAGGTATTACACTCATGACAATAATAGGTTGTAAATATGACTTAAAGGGAATGGCTAGTAATGCATATATAATAAAGAAAACAAACAATAATGCCCAAGCAAGCGAACCAAAAGATTCACGTTGCTCTTTAGCCTCACCTTCAAGAGAATGGCTTACACCTGGGTACTGCACAATCAGTTCATCTAAGAACGCTTTTAAATCAGCTTGTAAAATGGTCATATTAGTATTTTCTTTCTCAATATCTGCACTCACATTAGCGGTTCTAAAGCGGTCAATTCTAGAGATGGTAGCGGGGCTTTTACCTGGTATTAATTTTGCTACATGAGACAAAGGTACCGAGCCACCACTTGGCGTTCTGACAAGAATATTCTCTAAATCAGCAATTGTACGGCGCTCATCTAATGGTAAACGTACCATCACTCGAACATCATCTCGGCCACGCTGAATACGTTGAACTTGTGAGCCAAAAAACGAATTCCTTACCTCTTTCGATATACTCACTCTCGTTAACCCTAATGCTTTACCTTGTTCGGTCAATTCAATTTGAAGTTCTTCTTTTCCGTCCGACAAACTATCTTCTATATCAAAAACAGTGGGGTAAGTCGCTAAATGAACTTTCACTTTATCGGTGATTTCTTTAAGTGTTTCTAGTGAACTTCCTTTTAGCTGTACATTAATAGGATCTGATGAACGCCCTATTTCCGCCCTAAAAGTGAGACTTTCAGCGCCAGGGATCGGCCCGATTAACGCTCGCCATTCTCTGACTAATTGCGCAGATCCTATAGATAAACTTCGGGATTCTGGTGGTGTTATTTCAAATCGAACACTCCCTTTGTTTGTGGTGCCACCTCTACCGCCAGTGATTGCTAAAACATTAATAATGATGCTTTCATTTGTGTCTTCATCAATATATTTTTCACGTAACTCTTCCGCTTTCTCCGTCATTTTCAAAATATATTTATTTGTCACTTCAAACGGAGATCCCGCTGGCAAGGTTAATGAAGCCCTAACCGTTTCACTAGGCACTCTTGGAAAGAAAATAAATTTAGTCCAACCACTCATAATCAAGGTAATAATGATTAAGAATACGGCAACAAAGCCAAAAAAGGTCACGGCTTTAAAGTTAATCGCTTTTTCCAATAAGGGTTGATAGTAACGTAAAATTGTATTTTCAAAGCCATCAGCAAAACGTTGCTGAAATTGACTAAACTTTGATGTTTTGGTTTTTTCACTACGTAACTTTAAATGCTTTAAATGTGACGGCAGAACAAACTTAGATTCGATTAAAGAAAATAATAATACCGGGATCACAATAACAGGAATTTGTGCAAACAATGCCCCTCGTGCACCTTCAATAAAAGCTAAAGGTAAAAAGGCCGCTACAGTAGTTAATACGCCAAAAGTAACCGGTGTAGCTACTTCTTGAGTACCACGAATGGCTGCTTGCTCACCTGATTCTGAAGTTTTCAAATGGGTATATATATTTTCTCCCGTGACAATGGCGTCATCCACCACAATACCCAAAACTAAAATAAAACCGAACAAGCTTATTATATTGAGTGTTACGCCAAAAAATGGCATGACAATAAAGGCCCCCATAAATGAAATCGGAATGCCAATAAACACCCAAAAAGCAATCGACGGACGTAAAAACAAACTCAATAATGCAAGCACTAAAATCCCCCCTTGCATCGCACTTGTTGTTAGCGTTGAAATACGATTTTTAACGATTTGAGAATCATCATCCCAATAACTTAATTCTACGCCTTCAGGTACATTATCTTGTTGGCCATCTATGTAGTTTTTCACTGCGTCAGCAACATCAATGGCACTTTGTGGGCCAATACGGTAAACATCAATAAAGGCGGCTTGTTTGCCATTAAATCTTGTTCGTACCGGTGTTTCTTCAAATCCGTCAGTAATGAGTGCAATATCAGACAAATGTAAAATAGAGCCATCTGTGTGTGTCTTTATCGCAATTTCAGAAAATTCATCTTTACGATAGGCTTGCCCTTTTGACAACAATAATATGTCACCACCTTGGGTTCTTAAATTACCTGCAGAAACATCGGTGCTTGAATTACTTATTGCTGCTGACACCTGAGAAATAGTTAAGTTATATTGCTGTAATTTGTCTTGAGGTATTTCAATAGAGATTTCGTAGTCACGCACACCACTGAGGTCGACTTGAGTAATGGCGGGTATATTTAACAAGTCATCACGTACTTTTTCTGCATACTCACGTGTTTCTTTCTCGCCATAAATACTGGCCACGGTAACAGAAATAACTTCACGTTTACGAGTCGCCAACGAAACAACGGGTTTCTCGGCATCTGCAGGGAAAGTATTTATCGCGTCGACACGGCTTTTTATATCAGCTAACACTTCTCGCGCATCGTAACCACTTTCAACTTCGATACTCACCGATGAAAAGCCTTCAGAAGAACGGCTAGAAATTTGTTCAATCCCTTCTAAATCTTGAATTGCCTCTTCTACTCTAATGGACAAACTTTTTTCAACATCTTCCGGTGTTGCTCCACGTAAAGACACATTTACGTTAATACGATCAGTGGCAAATGATGGAAAAACTTCTAGCGGGATGCGAACCGATAAACTAAATAAACCTCCTATTAAAATGGTAATTAGCAGAAGATTCGCCGCGACGTGATTTTTAGCAAACCATGCGATCATAATGATTCACCTTTTGCTTCTCTATCGGCTTTACGTTTAGCCATTTTTTCACGTTTTTTAGCCCCTTGGTTAGTCCCTTTTCTCTGTTTATTCCTTTTATTTTTAACTCTTCCTTCAATAGCAACCGGCGTACCTGAACTCACCTGCCCCAAGGAAGTAAGTACTAACTCATCACCAACAGCCAGTCCTGACTTAATAATCGCCTGCGTACCATTTTGCCAACTAAGAGTAACTTCTTTACGCATTAATAAACTATTTTCTACGGTATAAACATAACTACCTTGATAGATGGCACTGCTAGGGATCACCAAAGAATTACTCAATGCTTTTCCTTTTATTTGAGCAGTAACGTACTGGCCTATTTTAATAGGCGAACCCAATGAAGTTTTAGCATCGTAAGGGCGATTAATTTGGGCGACAACATAAAGCTGTTGTGATTGCTCATCAATCGCACTTTCTGTTCGAATTATTTTCCCTTTCCAAGATTGCATCCCCATTAAATCCGATGTTAGCACTACGTCGTTTTTGCTCCCCTGTTCGCCTATATCTCGATACACTTCAGGTAAGTTAATTAACGCTAAATCTTTATTTTTAATAGGTAAGCGAATTTCTACATAATCAACAGCAAAAATGGTCGCAAGTTGACTATTACTTGAAACGACTTGCCCTAAATCCACTTGTTTCTTTAAAATACGTCCTGCATAAGGGGCAATAACTTGTGTACGCTCCAGCGAAAGCTCGGCTTTATCTAATTTTGCTTGTGCTGAAAGTACCTGTGCTTTTGCGGCTTCAAGTTGAGGTTTACGTAATACTAGCGCACTGGCTTTTTTACCATTTCCTAAACGTTGCCAATCAGCCTCAGCCTGAGCAACCCTTGCTTCTTCTTCGAGCAAGACCTGATTAGCAGACAATAAGCTTGCTTGTGATACTTTAACCTCTGAGGTGTAATCTCTGTCATCAAGTTGAACGAGAATATCGCCTTTTTCAAAAAAACCTCCGTCACTAAATTGCTCACTCACTTTGGTAATTTGTCCTGAAACTTGTGCAAACAGTATGCTTTGAGTGCGAGGTTTTACCGTACCAAAGCTTTCTATCATCACTTGGAAGCTTTCAGGTACTAAGACTTTTGTTTCCACTGTCATCTGAGGAGCTTTAGAAGGTTTTGAGCGTTTCGATTGTGGTGGATTACTTGAAATGAGGAACATCAACAATGCGGTTACACCAATAATTACCGCTAGGATGGTGAGTTTTTTCTTTTGGCTCGTCTTTGGATTTTTTGCTGTACTTGAAGAAAATTGTGGAGACATAATTATTCAGCCTTTGCTTTTGAAGTGGTGGCACTTTCATCAGAGACAGAAAAGTCGCCACCGAGTGCTAAATGTAGTTGTATGCGATTTGCGATTAAGCGGTTTTTAATTTGTATCAAGGTACTTTGCGCATCAAAGGAGCGAGACTGAGCATCAAGTACTGTTGTATATTCAACTAAACCACTTTGATATTGTTCGAATGACAGCGTTGCTGCAATCTTGGCATTCTCTTGTGCTGCCAACATACTTTGATAGCTAGTTTTTAAGTTCTTTTCTTGCGTGATGGCATTTTCAACTTTAGAAAAAGCATTGTATAAATCATCAAGGTAAAGTTGTTCACCTTGTTTCAGCGACAATCGTGCTTTCTCTTCATTGGCAGCTAGACGGCCAGCATTAAACAATGGCGCGGAAAGATTACCAAATAATGACCAAGCTAAAGATGAACCCGACAGTAAGTCACCAATATCATTACTGCTGTCACCCATAGATGCTGTTAAACTCAAACTTGGAAAACGTTGCTTGTGGGCAAAAGCAACCCCCGCATCTTTAGCCAGTAGCTGATACCAACTCGCCATTAGCTCAGGTTTTCGACTAATTAGCTCTGATGGAAGTCCCAACGGAATATCTGAAGTTAACAGGGGTAAATCAGCGTCGACTAATAGTTTTCCTTCTGGGTACTCACCCACTAGTCGCTCAAGCTGTCTAATTAGCTTGGTTTTTGTTGAGCGTTGGTCTGAAACACGCGTTAATTCATTGTTTAGTTCATTACGAGTAAGGTAAACATCTAAAGCTGCACTTAGCCCACTGTTGTAGCCTGACTCAATAATATCCAAATTTTGTTGAGAATTTTTTACTCGACTTTCGTATAGCGACAGTAACTTTTCTGCTTCAACTACCGCAAACCAAGTAGTCACAACATCAACCACTAATTGTTGCTTACTTTGCTCAAAATTTGACTGTTCAGCCATAAACGTAAGATTCGCTTGTTGATCAGCTGCTGTAAGCTTTCCCCATAAATCGAGTTCGACCTTCAGATCCAAATCAATAGAACTCACGTTAGAGTAGGTATCGGTTGTATTATTTTTACTTCGCCCGGAACGCAAAGACAAATCAAGTGATGGCCATAACGTACTGCCTGACACAATTAATTGCTGCCGTTGTATTTCAACATTATACGCTTGAATCTTTAATTGATGATTGGAGGCTAGAGCTGATTTAACTAATTGCTTAACCTGTGGATTTTCCAACTGATTTAACCAATCATTTTGAACTTGGAGTTTTTCTTTACTCTCGTGCCATGTTGCAGGCAAGTCGATATTTTTAATATCTTTATCAAGCTCTGAAATACTAGCGCAAGCGAGTAAAATACTGCTTGCTAAACCTACGATAAAACTACGCTTGATATTCATTCGAAAACGGCTGTTCATAAGAGATGAAACCACTACTGCTATTTTTAATAGCTTAATTGTAATCAATATTTATGAATATACGTAATGACTTTACATAAGTTTACTTTCGTTAAATCTATTGCGATGAATAGCAGTCATGTAAGGATGAATGGTGGTGGTTTACAAACATTGCAATAAATTTTCGATGAAGGTCAACAAAACATCTACATTATTGATAATTTATAACCAACACTATACACAGATTGTACGAGCTCATTTTCTGATGATATAGCATTTAACTTTTTTCGTAGCTTCTTGATATGACTATCTATAGTACGTTCACTGACAATGCGGTTATCTTGATAGATCAAGTCAATTAACTGCGAGCGAGAATATATTCTCCCAGGTTTTTTATTCAGTATATTCAGTAAATTAAATTCAATCGCTGTTAATTCAACCACTTGCTGATAAACTTTCACCTGATATGTTTCGCTGTCTAACTCTAATACATTGGAAGGCGTTTTTTCTTGAATGTTAGTACGTCTTAGAAGCGCTTTAACACGGGCCACCACTTCTCGGGGTGAATAAGGTTTACAAATATAGTCATCGGCCCCTAACTCTAATCCTAATAATCGATCAATCTCTTCAACTTTAGCTGTCATCATTATAATGGCTATATCACTGAACTCTCGTAATTCACGACAAAGTGTTAAACCGTCTTTACCCGGAAGCATTAAGTCAAGCAGCACTAAATCAATCTTTTGTTCTTTAACCGTATCAATAACGTTAAGACCGTCTAATAAAATCGTTGTTTGATGATCACCTAAAGCTAGATACTCAGCCAAAACATTAGCCAGCTTTTCTTCATCTTCAACAATTAGAATATGCGCCATATTAATTCCTTAATCTCTGATTTTTACGTTTAATTAAGCAAGCGGTAAAGTGCAGTGAATACGTAAACCACCTTTTGGTGAATCACTGGCCGTAATTGAGCCTTGATGCGCTAATACTATACTTTTACACAAAGAAAGGCCAAGCCCTGAACCGCCTGTTTTCCTATTTCTTGAACTCTCGACTCTATATAAATGTTCAAATAATTTATCTAGCGACTCGAGAGGCACACAAGGTAAAGTATCATCAATAGTAATTATTGCCGTTCCTGAATTTTTTGTCAGTTTAACGAATATAGCTCCCGGTGCTTGGGTATATTTAATGCTGTTATTTAAAAAATTATCAAATAGTTGATTTACTCTGGTCTCATCCGCCCAAACATATAAATTTTTGTTTTCAATGTTGCAACTTATTGATAAACCGATTTCATTCGCCTTATGCTGATGGCGAGCAATATTTTGTTCAAGGAGCGTTGAAACATTAATGCGTTCTTTTTGGTACCTTAAAGCACCAATTTCAGCATTTGTTAATTCCGTTAAGTCTGCGACTAACTTTTGTAAATGCTGCACCTCTTCCGATAATGAATGCAAGCTTTGCAAATCAAAAGGCCTAATGCCGTCTTCAATAGCTTCAATTTCACTTTTTATGATAGCAATAGGTGTTCGTAACTCGTGAGAAATATTCGCTAACCATCTATTTCTAGAGTCTTCATTTTGTTCAAGTGTTTGCGCCAAGTCATTAAAATTTTGAGATAATGAGGCTAATTCATCTTTACCTGTTACTTTCAAACTTACTTTGAAGTCGCCCTTATTAAGTAATCGCATTGAGCGTTCTAATCGTTTAATCGGCAAAACAAAGTGACGAGATAATGGCAAAGCGATCAGAACAATCAATACAAAAAAACCAAAAAAGGTGTACAACATATTTTTTTGCATCTGTTTTGCAAAAGCTAAATCAAACTTATCCGTTAAATGTATCGCGGGAGGTAAAGCAAGGTAGCCAATAATTTTATTATCGAGCTCAATAGATTTCAAACTAAAGTTTTCACGATAATGACCAATAATTAATACTTTATCAGCATCTAATAATGCCGGCTTTGCAGCTTCGCGACCAAATTCTGGTGGAGGTCCATCTCTTCCTCTACCTTCTTTCAGATGCGGCGGCCGAGAATCACGTCTATTGTCACGAGGAGGCCTAGGAGGACCTGATGAATATTCTCTCGCGTTATTATTTAGATAATTATCGATATTAGCTGGGAGGTTTTCTCCTTGCTCTGACAATCTTAATATTTTCATCCATGGCGAATTCTTGGGTGGAATTTTTCTATCAGTCGGTTTTGTTTTAAAATGTTTGCTACTTCGAGGAGGCTCTGAACGAGGCGGCTCTGTTCGTAGCTGCTCTGTTCGAAAAAATGGTTTCTGTGGCGGTCTTGCTTGCTTTAAATCATTACCCGTTAATAAAGACTGCCAGTTACCTTTTTTCTGATAATATCGCGATAAATTTTCGCTGAGTAATTGCAAATTTTCTAACTGTTTTTGATTAACATAATCAAGCATTCCGCGATCAAAACTTAACTGAACCACTGTAAAAATAATCGTCAGTATCAGTAAGCTTGTTAACAGCAGTGCTAAAATTAATTTAGTAAATATTTTCATTTCGAAATATACAGTAGGTTTTATAAAATTGTTATAAGACATTTATACGCTTTATTCATATAAATGTCTTACCCATCAGCTAAATACATAGAAAACTGTCGAGTTATTCATCCGTTAAGGTTTCTAAAAAGACAATTAAATCCTCTATTTCATTATTGCTTAATCTTAATTCACCTATACGGCCGCCTTGATCAATATTTTGATTAACTTCCGCATCAACACTGAAGGTGGTATCTCTGGTGTTATAAAAATCAATCACATCTCTTAAAGTAGTAAAAACACCGTTGTGCATGTAAGGGGCAGTATTGGCAATGTTTCGCAAAGTTGCCACTCTAAATTCACCATTGTTGCGTCCATTACCACTTTCTCCACCTAGACCTAGGTCAACAAAAGTAGGGTCCGCAATGAATGCAGGTAAAATGGGGTTGCTCGGCACACCAATATTTTTATAGGTAAAGTCAGAAAAAATGTCCGGTCCTTGATTGGTATGATGGCAACGTCGGCAATCGCCTTTGTTATTAAAAATATTTTGACCACGAGCTTCCGCAGCAGTAAATATTGCAGCTCCCGTTTGTACTTGATCAAATTTCGAAGAGAAAGGAGAGAAAATACGTGTTCGTTCAAAAGCAGCAATAGCATCTGCAACATAGTTATAGGCACGTTCATTATCGTCAAATATGCCTTCACCAAATAACGATTCAAATTCAAGTGCATAGGTACTCTGTGCAACTTTTTCAATAACACTTTGTTCTGAAGCATTCCCCATTTCTACAGCATTTAGAAATGGCCCTTTAGCTTGTTCTTCTAATGAGTTTGCTCGTCCATCAAGAAATAAACCGCCGATTAACTCTGCCCTTCCTCCTTGACCGTTGTTAGAACGAGGTGGGATATGAGCTGCATAACTTGCTGTAGGTGAATTTCGTGTACCAAAACTACTGCCATCTGCCCCGAGCGAAGTAGGGTTTGAATCATTAGGGTCATCAAAACCCGTGTTAATATCATGACAACTGGCACATGATTGCCCGATTGGATCTGATAAACCTGCATCATGATAAATGAGGTTTCCAAGATTAACCAGCATACTCGTTTCAACTTCACTACCATCAACCAATATTGTTACTTCATCAAGTGATAAAACATCAATATTCACTGTCGCTGTATTAGAATCGACGGTGCCGTCGTTAACGGTAAAAGTGAAACGATCATTTCCTGAAAAATTATTATTTGGAATGTAAGTGGCAATATTATTGTTAAGTGTTAGTGAGCCATTATCAACTGAGTTTTCTATTTGATAAGTGAGGATATTATTATCAGCATCACTGGCTATTAATCTAATGTCTACTGTGCCATTGGTTCTGACCGTTGCATTAGTATCACTAACAGTAGGCTGACTATTATTGGCTGGCATATTACTTGTAGACTCACCAACATTTATGACGACAGGAGCAACTTCTTCAGTAACTGTTTCTTCAGGTTCACTATCACCACAAGCAGATATACCCAATAAAATAAAACTGAATAATACTGGGGTAATGGATTTTTTAAAGGTCATTTTTTTAAACATATCAATACTTCCTACAGTTAGATTCTCATATAAGAAAGTAACAATAAAAAGTGCAAACAATGTGTACAAAATAAGGAAATAATGTGCAAGCTATTGCTAGGTTGTTAATTCACGGGGAACGTGGGCATTTCAAAGAAATGACTTAGCATGAATAAACGGTGACTGTATCGACAACATATTCATGAAAGAGGAAAAAACATTTACACGCATGTATCGCTATTATTATGATTGAACTGTCCATTTTAGCGTTAAAAAAAGCCCCTTTCGGGGCTTTTGATTCAAAAATATAAAACAAGCTAAAACTTTAGCTTTGCTCTTTTGCTATCTGATGAATCAGTGATGCGCCCCATTCATTCAAACCTTCGCCAATGGCACCAACCATCAAGGATAAATATTTCTGTCCTGTCTCTTTCTTATAAAAACTACTGTATTGATTTAAATCTTCGTTACTGATATCGCGATAAATAAAGTAGGATGTTAAAATCATTTGCTGTTCCATTGCTGGTTTCATATTTACAGCCATCTGTTCTAATTGACCATCTAACTGCTTTGCAAGCTGAACATTTTCTGGTTGTGTTATTTTAATGGCTTCGAACATATTACCTAACAGCGCCGTGACCATATTTATTCCTTGTTCAACCACTTCTGACGATTCTACATAATTAATAATTACTTTTGTTCTTTCAGCTGATGGTGGCGTTGTTTGCAACTCGGCCACATAGTGCATTAAATTTTGCTGAAACTTTGGCTCCGCTGATTGAAGTTCCGCACTTACTACGCGAGAAGCAAGATCACTGTCTAACCATGTAAGAATAAGCTGTAACTCTTCTGAGGAAACATTTTTTCTGATATGTTCTGACATTTGTTGGAGTAGCTTGTCAGTATTTAAAGACGATACAAACACTTCCATGAATTTTTTATGTTCCGATGGGTTTTTAGCCGTTAAAGCCATTTGCTGTCCCATCGCTTGCATTTGTTCCGGTAGACCTTCAATTGACTTTGTTGCTCCGGACTTATCCATTAACTGATAAATTTGTGCATCACTTATCTGATTATTTGCATAGGATGTTGTGATGATAAACGACGCTAAAATAATGCATCGTCCTATAAAAGTAGTTAGTTTTTTCATATTTCTTCCTTATTTAATGAAATGTTTTTTAATTATAAAGAGAACTAATTTACAGACATATGCCATTAGATTTATGTCTATAGATTTACCGAACCCTCTTTACATTTAAATAACATACTATTTATATAAATGCAAAGTCTTCAACTATATCTCCATGATTATGAAACAAGAAGATCCCCCGTTAACTTATCTTGTAACCAGAAAAAGAGTTCGTTGTTTTAAGGAATAATTCAGCAGGCTTACTTCTACTTTCTCGAAGAGAATACATAACAATCCCTCGATGGTTGAGGCATTTCATTTAAGTTCGTTGAAGAACCTATTTAGGTGGGTGTCTGTTATTTAACACTTTGGCTTCAAAATAAATAAGAGCAATAAATGAGAATGAATCTCAAGTGTCACCGACCCCTTTTATTCTTACGTGATTTATCTTTCACTGTTCTATTAATCGTAATAGACACTTGTAGATTCTGCCCACCTTGAACCACCATTACAATCACCTTGGAGCACAATAGACAGAAAGGCAGGAACACAATAGACAGTCAGTATGGCCAAACCCGTTAACATCATTTGAATATTAAAGGAGTTTAGCAAAGGCTATTTATCATAGCCTTTGCTATTGCTAAACCATCTATCGAAATTCGTTACCCACGCCCCCAACAAGCAGGCATAAAAAAGCCATGGCAGTTAAGAAATTAACTGCCATGGCTTTTTTTATTTTTACATTTTTATTTAATAAAGATGGAATCAATAATTAAATGAGATCTATTCTCAAGTGTCACCGACCCCTTTTATTCATATTACAATTACTATCACAAGACCGCGACAATAAATTTAACCTAGCTTCTTCCATCGACTTAATCGCTTTATCAACAATCGTCGCATCAATAGTTGGACTCTCGATAAAATCACGCCATATAGTCATATTTTGTTGGGCAAAAGTGTCTTCCGCTTCTCTATCAAAAAATAAAGTTTGTTTACGAACATTATTCAAGGATTTCTGTACCGATTGAAATATTTCATGCTCAGGGATTACTGATAATTTATTCGCGGGTAGAAAATGACTACCACTGTTGAATTTTTCTTGAGCGTATTTTGATGATAAAAAAACAATAAACTTTTTAGCTAATATTTTATTTTTTGCTCGTTCAGCGATAAAAACAATGTCAACGGGAGCAATTTCAACATTTTCTATCTGTGGGTCTATCTGAGGGAAGGAAAAAAAACCCATGTCATTCAGCTTATTTGGTGGTACAAAAGCTGTAAAGTAACTGCCTACCAACATTACTCCGCCGAGCTCTCTATAAAGGTATGGTAAACCCTCTCGAAGGTTATATTGCCTTTGAACAATAAAGTAACCTGCTTCTATTAGCACTTGCCAATACTTAAAAACCAATCGAATTTGAGGCGAATCTACAGGAGATTTCCCTTTTATAAAAGATTGATGAAAGTCATAACCATTTAATCTTAAATTTAGAAATTCAAACCAAGCACTTATTTGCCAGTTATATTTTGAACCGACATAAATGGGGATGACATTTTCACTTTTGAGCACGCTGAGTACATCTATAAATTGTTGCCAATTATTAGGAGGAACAAGTGACAGTCGTTCAAAAAGTCTTTTGTTATAAAGCATACCCCATTGATAGCGAGAAAAAGGAATGGCGTAAATTTGTTTATTGAACGTAATGGCATTGTTGAGGTTTTCAGAAAAATTATCACTTAATTGATGGGATTGCCAAATATCAGTGATGGGCGTAACAAGATCAAGACGTATGTACTTATTAAATCGCTCTCCAGCCATCCAAAAAACCACATCATAGCCATCATCTTTCTCGAGCATATTTTGTAAATCTTTTTTGTAGGATTCACCTTCCCTTACAATGAATCTAATCTTTACATTAGGTGTTTGTTTCTCAAATGCAGAGGCTAAGAAATAAACCATTTCACGTGCAACACCATTGGTTCCTGCAATACCAATAGTAAGAACATCTTCAGCTCTTGATTGGTGAGAATATAAAAGATTAACAATTACCAAGATGTGCAATAGGTATCGCATTTATACCCCCTAAAAATATTGGTATAAAATCAGTATAGAGTAGGCATTATTTAATTGCGAACAGGTGATTTTTTCGAGGTTAACACTTGAACATCTCTAAGTGATGTTTATACCCTTTATATATTTATTGTTGTATTTTATAAATACACCACAAACAATGAATCATCATAAAACAAACAATTACTTAACGTTTTTATAATAAATATACAAAAAGAGGAATATTTCTAAGAAAGGTCTTTTTGGGGAAACAATAGAGGTGATGTTTTAAAGTAATACTTTGTCGAAAAGATCTTAGCTAAATTTAAACCAGACACTGAAAACGAAAACATTTGGGTGGGTGTCTTCTATTTAATATGTGCATCAATAAATGGTCCACTTAGACCAGTTTATTGCTGTGAATAGTGATAGAAATGAGCATTTCGCTTCAAAATCTGCCAAAAAAATGCCCCTTATGAGGTATCCCAACTATTGGGATACTTCATAAGGGGCTTTGGACTCAAACTAATTGGGATATGTATTCTAATTATCTTCTACTTTAAAGCCCAAGGTTCGAACATGATTGATCAAATCTAAATAACCAAGCAAAAAAGTTGAAATTCTTATTTTAATCCCATCTTCAAACTCAAGAATGTAGCAATTTGATGTCGAACTGAAATTAACTTCTCTCAATGAACACCATGGGCACTCTTTCTTACCAGACCAAGGTGTTTGAAATACAATTCTATTTTCGTCAAACTTTCCCTTTACTAAGTAGCCCTCTCCAAAAAAGTAAATTGCTCCTCCAAACAAGACGGTCGTTAAAAAAGCTAAGTAATAAAAATCATGTTCACTTTCAAATCGGCCAGATATCCAGTCATAGCAAAGGAAAAGTGAAAATGCTGACAATAAGAAAGAAATCACGATTAAAACCTTTCGGCCCTTTAAGATCCCTTTTTCGATACTCCCTTTAAAAACAATAGGGTACAATAAAAAAAAAGTTATTATTATGAGCGCTGACCACACTTCATTTGGAACATTTATACCAAACATCAATCTACCTCTATATTCAAAGTGTTTATCCTATAGGAAATCTAGGTAAACACTAAATCTTACTAAATCTTTATAAGTAAAACCGAAAACATTAGTCAACTACATCTTTCAGCTTATCGTCAGCAACCTTAGCGGTTCCCGCAGCTGCGACTTCACCAGCAGTACCTAAAACAGAGTCTTTAACGAGGCCTTTAGCCGTATTAATTATTGTTGCACCTGTACCTATTCCAAAAGAATTTGCAATGCCATTAGTAATTGAATCTAAAGCAGAAATATCAGTTAATCCCGCTGCATTTGTAGCTACATCCACTGTCATTGAAGTAGCCAAAGTAACGGAACTTGCAGCTATAGCACTCGCAGTCACTTTTTCAGTTTTAGATGCAGCGGTAACTAACTTCATTGTTTTGTTCATCAAGTTAATTGCTCCGGCACCAGTAGCTCCCATAACAGCCCCTTTAACGAACGCTACGAATAGGTCTTTTCCAGAAGCATTATCATTCGTTGCATATTCAATCCCAGCATTTAAGGCTCCAGCAAGAAAGCTTGTTACGAGCAACCCTAATTCTCCGTCAGGATCTACATACTTGTACGGATTATTGTTAGCATAAGTATAACGGTTAAAGCCATGAACAGGGTTCCCATGACCTATATGCCCCAATACATCCACAGGATCATTCGAATAAAATCGCCCGATAACTGGATCATAGTATCGTGCCTGCATATAGGTTAACCCTAAATCAGCATCGTTTACATGCCCAGTGTAACCCACACCATCTTTCATTTGTTCAAGCGTTTCACCAAAAGGTTTGTAATGGCTGCGTGAAATCACCGCTCCTAGTTCATTGGTTTCCATAATAGGCGAGCCGAGTGCATCGTTATGCAGATAAACAATTTCTGCTTGGCTAACCACGGTAAAGCCTAAAAAGGTTAGTAAACTTAATATTAGTATAAAATTTTTCATAGGTATTCCTTTACCAAGCACTTGATAGTGATTTAATAGAACTGTAAGGGCCACAACCGTAACTATTACAGGCACGCACTTTAACATCGATGGTATTTGACAAGGCTAAAATTGTAGTGCTTAAGCTACTGCCACTATAAGCACGGACCCACTCCCCTGATATTTTTATAGTGTTACTGGGTAATGCATTGACTTGGTTACAATAAAGCTGTTTACAAGGTGGTGGCGTTGGGCCTGCAGCATCGCCACTTTTATACAATTCGAAATGAGTGATGTTGCTCATTCCTGTACTTTGCCAACTCACACTAAAGTGAGAGCCTCTATAATCTGTTTTAGTGAAGGAGCCACTTATAATAGGGGTAGTTGACGGAGGAGCTGCTGCGCTAACCGGTGTATTGTCTTTCGCAACAAGCTCACTGCCGAGGCGAATATAGTCATTTTTCTTTTGTTGACTGTCTTCACGGTAGAACAAGGTGCCACTCATGCCATAAACACTGTAAATGGTTTTGCCGTTACTGACTTTTTTGACTAAACGGTTATGGCCATCGTAGGTATAAACGTTTCCTTTCGCATTGGTCAGTTGATTAGCGCGGTTGAAGATTAAACCATAGCCATTATTAACAACATTGCCGCGGGCATCATATTTAAAGCTTTTAGCTAACGAACCACTGACACTATTCAAGCGGTTCTTTGTCGTATCATAATGATAAGTTAACGATTGACTGCCGAGGGTTTTCTTCAAGATATTTCCTAAGCTATCATAATTAAAACTTCCACTGCCCCATTTTCCTGTAGCCGTTACCAATCGGTCGAGCGCATCATAACCTAAGTTAATATCGTATGAACGATCGGTAAAGTCATAAATGCGGTCAACATTATTATTATCATCATATAGGTAACGTTGGCGAGATTTATAGCTACTCCCTTGCTTAACGGTTAGCTCGTATGGCTGTTGCTCGTTATTTAAACTACGTTTATAGGTGAGTTGATTACCGTAAGTGAAACTGTCTAAGCTGCCGTTAGCATGGTACTTAGCACTTTTTGCATAAATTCCCGCTTTTGTTGCTTGCCCTAAAGCATTAGGCGCAAAGTCAACCACACGTCCACTTGGGTAAGTTAGGCTTTGAACATGTCCTAAACTGTTATAGGCAGGGTCAATAACAAAACTTTTACTGCCTACTGATAAGGTTTCCTTTTCAATTAAACCTAAGCTGTTGTATTGATAATTCCACACCGTACTCCCTGCGGTTAATTTCTCTAGCTGGCCATTTTCATCATAACTAAACACTTTATCTGGCGAGCCATCGGGGTAGTTTTGAACATTTATTTCTCCCCAGTTATTGTAAGTAAGACTGGTTTTTTGTGTTGAGGTAACTTTGCTTGCATCACAGCTGCTTTTATTTCCAGAAGCCCCTTCTGCTTGCCAAATCATTTGCCGCGCGGTGTTATACCCAAAAGCGGTAACACCGGTATCAGGTCGTACGGTTTTACAAAGTTGCTGGTAATTGTCATAAAAACGATCTTCAGTGATACCACCTTGGCTAATATCTTCTACCTGTCCAAAGACATTGTAATTAATAACGGTTGTATTTTTAGGGGTTGAAATGTAGGTTGCTTTCGATTTGCTTGGGCTACCATAAGCAAGGTACGTTGTGGTGGTGGCGTTACCTTTAGGGTCTGTTACCGTTGAACGGTTATTTGAGATATAGCTATATCGCGTGGTTGCATTATCAGTGGTACGGGTATCAGTGGTTTTTCGTCCAAGTGCATCAAAAACACTTCTTATACCCGATGAAATAGTAATAGAACTACTCGGGAAACTTGAAAAGGTGGTGCGGTTTTCAAAGTCATATTCGCTGCGTTGATAAGACGTAGTATTCGCACTATTCGTGGCACGCGTTCGAACTAAATAGGGGCGTAACATGCTATCAAAATAAGTCAGCTTTTGAGAGCTGCCTTGGCTGACCGTTTGTTTTAGTTGCCCGACCTTGGCACCACTGCCCGATAAACCGTCATTCGCGGTAGTAACAACGCCATAACTGATGTTGGTATTTGACCATTTATTATCAACAGGGTCTATTTTAGTTAACCAGCCCATCGTATTGTAATCGTAATTGGTGGCATAGCCTTTAAAATCAGTTACTCGGTCGGTGCTGCCATCATTGTTAATAATAAGCTTAGCAATTACGGTATTGCTGGTACTACCGTTAGCGGTATTACAGCCATTTACCTTCTGACAGGGTAAGGTGATTTTTTGCGCTTTTCCGCGCTTGTAATTTTCAAATAGTTCATAACGCCCGGTACCGACATACTCCACTTTTTTCAGGTTACCGTCACTGTGGTATTGGCTATTTTTAACCGCAACTCGCCCCATAATTTTGGATTCGTAAGGGGATGATTTATAACTACCGCTTGCCGAGTAATACGTATTTTCTTGGTGAACTTTCCAATTACTGCCGTTCGCAGATATACTTTTTTGGCGAGGTAAGTTCAGTAACCAATTACTGGTATCGTGCTGATAGGTTTGTTTCGTGTAACGTGTGTTACTGCTAAATGAATTGAAACTGTTTGAGCCTAATAAAGCGCCATATTGATTAAAGTCAGTGTATCGGGTTGTGTAGGTATTGTTATTCTCAATAATAACACTGGTTTTTTCTGCACGTTTATATGTGTCTAACCCAGGGTTACCTGCATGGGCAGGATCCCAATCTTCACCTTCGCCATAGTCTACTGTCGCTTGCCATTCTGTTGTAGATGATGAGAGCAATGTACCGTTTAGAGAACGAGTATCTTTGCGTAAAAGTGCGCCCTCTTGCCAGTTTTTTCGTCTTGAGAAAACATACGTGTGCTCTGCGTTTGGTGTGGTTACTGTATTAGTTTGTTCATCAATATTGTTATACCAAGTTTTAGTATTATAATTATACAACAACACATTGTGGTCATCGTCACCATATTCATACAACCATTCGTATGAATCGCCATTATTCACAGTAAGCTCTTTTTTGACTACCGCAAGCACGCGACTGCGACAAAGTTGGTTAATGTTACCTGGGTCCGTACCAAGACTTTTAGCGGGGCTCCAACATATGCCTGGTTTGTATTTCCAAATACTGCGTAAAACAATATTGACCATACTTCCTTGTGGATGAGTAACGTTAATAGATAATTCAGGATAAGCACCTTGGTAATCTGATTCGCCGTTTAAATAGAATCCTCTAAACCCTGCAATATCGTATAACCAGAAAGTACCATCGGGTAGTGTAACTCGCTCTAAATGATTTCCCGTTGTGGATGTTTTATAACTATATCGCCATTTTTTGCCATTGGCCGTAACACTTGAAAGCTCTCCGAGAAAAGTACCACTGGTATTATAGGCGAGTACAATACTTCTTCCTTTATTTGAGGTAATAGAAGTAAGTAGTCCATTGGTATACTTATACTCAACGTAATTACCAAATCTGTCTTCAATTTTACTGACAAGTTTAGCCACGGCTTCGGTGCGAGAGATAGCAAACCCTTTTTTTGTCGCGTGTACCTCTTTTCGGTTAACAACATTAAAAGTATATTTGAGCCCTTGCGGAGAGCGAGCAATAAAGTCTTTACCACCCGAGCCGGTACAACTTAATATCCAGTTATCTTTGGTTAAATGACGAGCACCTGCAGGTAAGCTATACGGACTAGGAGATGAAGCTGACGGGGTAATTAACTTACCACCACCGCCACTGCCTGAATGAACACTTAAACCATGATGATAATCCCAAGGGTAGAAGCCTGTTTGATACTTACCCGTATAAAATGTCTCTGGCATGGGGTCTTGACAATTAGGGCCTTCTTTACCGTAACCATAACGTCCCTCAATTCGAGGAATATCGATGTCCCAATCACCCATTTGTTTTTGGCCTTCAAGACCATGACTAACCACGCGCGTAAACGCTACTGGAATTGCTGAATTGCCCGCTAAGCTTACATCTGTGGTTCGAAAAGACAACGAGCCGCTATATTGGTCAATTTGTTCACCCGCTAACGTAACATCCAGCGGAGCTAAGTCAGAATTGACTTTATTACGTTGTAAAAAGTTATAATAGTCACTTTCAAAGCTAATCTCTTCAAAAGCGAGTGCAGGGAATGTTCCGCCAAGAAGTGAACAGATTGAAATAAACATCACTAACGAAAGTCGACACGCAGTGTTTTTAAAGTTGGTGAAATTCATTATTTAAACCCACCCTGTAATTTATGTGTAGGTGAAGCCATAACAAAAAGCCTAATGCCCTTATGTGTAACTAACAGCGTATCTGAACTGATCTTTTTTAATAATGTACTTGTAACAAGTACAAAGTAAAAACACGTGCCAAGGGGTGGTGAAATCCATTTCATTTTTATATCCTTTTAATAAATGTTGTTGAGTTTTACCCTGTAACAATAGAAGATAAAAAACAAAAAACAAACTTGTCATTAACTTTTATTTAACAAATTAATGAGAGAGAGCTTTCTGAGGAGAGAAGACCATGGATGATATAAAGTAATGCTTGGTCGAAAAGATCTTAGCTAAGGTTATACCAGACACTGAAAACGAAAACATTTGGGTGGGTGTCTTCTATCACTATTCACAGCAATAAATGGTCCACTTAGACCAGTTTATTGCTGTGAATAGTGATAGAAATGAGCATTTCGCTTCAAAATCTGCCAAAAAAATGCCCCTTATGAGGTATCCCAACTATTGGGATACCTCATAAGGGGCTTTAGATTCAAAATAATAGTGATAGATTGAATGAGAATAGATATCAAGTGTCAACGACCCCTTTTATTAAACTTATATATGAAGCAAAATCAGTGGTTGAGCACTTTTTTCATCATCACTAATACATCTTCTAATTGAACGGGTTTATCCAGTTGTCCATCCACTTCATGAATATTAACGATGTTTTGTTTATTTTTATTCTGTTCATTGTTTAGCACAATAATGATTGAGTTTTTATTATCTAATAATTGTTGGCAATTTATTGCTAAAGATAGGTCTTGGTTGACGACAAGGTCGTATTCGATAAATAGAAATTGATAATTTTGCTCATCAAGCATCACCAATGCTTCACTGACGCTTGAACAAAAATCAACCTCAAAGCCCATATCAATGAGTTTTTTAGACAGAGAGAAACAAACTATCATGTCAGTATCAATTAACAGAACTCTATAATTTATCACACTTTGGTATTCACTTTTAAGCCGTTGAATAAGTTTGTCACTTTCTTGTTGTTCGGCTTTCTTGTTGGCCTGCATAGACGCTTGTGTTTCATTGTTTTCTTCGCTCGCTTGAGTCTTAAATTGAAAGCGCTTATTAATGGTTTTAGTGGTCAAGTTAGATAATCTATCACCCTGATTTTCTGTATTAATGTCTAATGGTATGTCAATTCTAAAAGTACTGCCTGAGCCTAGTTCACTGTGCACTTGAATATCGCCGCCCAATAAATGGGTTAGTTCTCGGCTAATGGTTAATCCCAAGCCAGTACCTCCAAAGTGACGGCTGTCTGAACCATCCACTTGTTGAAAGGACTCAAAAATTGCTTGCTGTTTGTTTATTGGGATACCAATACCACTATCTGTCACGGTAAATGTTATCGATTTAATCGCACGGTTTATCATGTGTTTGAAATTAATTTGTGGTTCGGTTGGTGATATTTTTAGTACGACTGAACCATGGGGAGTAAACTTAAAGGCATTAGACAATAAATTACGCAATATTTGTGCTAAGCGTGACTCGTCAGTAATGATTGATGTCGGTAAGTTTTCATCAAGATTGATTAAGAAATTTAAATTATTTTCCTGTGCCTGAGCAGAAAATGTTTTATGCAAATACTTGGCTAACTGTTTTATTTTTACCGGCCCTACCTGAAGCGGTAGTTTTCCTGCTTCTATCCTTGATAGATCCATAATATCGTCTATTAACACACGCAGGCTTTGGCCGCCTTTAAGAATAATTTGCAAATCTTCGATTTCACTATTATCGAAGTGATGCTTTACATTGCCTATAAGTGCTTTGGTTAATAACAAAATGCTGTTAAGCGGACTGCGTAACTCATGACTCATGTTAGCCAGAAATTGAGATTTATATTTATTGGCCAGTGCCAGTTCTTGTACTCTAACGGCTAAGTCGCTGGCAGTTTCACTGATAACTTCTTGCTGATAATTCAGCCTCAGTTCTTTCTCTTTCAAATCCTTAATTGAAGCAATATTTAATAACAGTACGTTGGCAAAAATTGACATTAATACTCTATCGTCTTTGCTAAAGACTTCATTTTTATTCATAAATAACAGCGCGCTTGTTTTACTATTTTTTTGCGCGGTACTGACGGTAAAAAGATTTTTTAGTGCATTATCCTGCCAGTTTAATAACTCACTTAGCAAGGGGAGGTTATTAAACTCGGACTGAAGTAAGTGTTTTTTGTTGTAGAGTGTCTCTAGTTCCTTTTCAAATTCAGCTTCGGCCTCATGGTAATAACAAGCGATATTATTGCAGCCATCATAAGATATGGTTTCGAAACAGTATGTCTGTTTCGCTTGGTTAAAATAGAGATAGTGACAATAATCAAAATTAACGATCCATTTGAACTGGGTGAGTGAGTTTTCAAAAAGTTCATTGGTCTCATTGGAGCGGGTTATCTTTAGCAACAATTCCAGCAAATTATTCATTTTGCTGATCATGGCACTTTTAGAGAATTGGTCCATTAGATAAAACCGATGGTCAAGTTATGTTCATCCAGGTAGGTTTTTATCTCAATATCGACATCTACTTTTAAGGCTTTAGCCAAAAATATACCTGTGTCGGCATAAGCGACGGTAAATAGGGCTTCAATTAGTTCCACCTGACTGATACCTTCGTCATAAACTGATTGATAATCACTTTCGCTAACGGCAGCAGGATTATCCATCGATAATAGACAAAAGTTGATCAAAGTGGCGACCCTCCGCGGACTAAAATCGGCTACCTGATTGGTTATTGCGGTTATTGTTTGGCGGTCGGCTTCTAAAATATCACAAATAGCAAGATGAGCTGATGAACTAAAAATACATCTTCTTTTTCTTGCTACCGCCAAATAGACCAATTCTTTAATCTGTGGTGGTAATACTCCTTCGAGAATTACTTTTTTGTAGTTTAGCCAGTATGCTTCAAGCAGCGGGGGCGCTAAAGCAAGTAGGCGGTAAAATATTGGGATTGAACCAAATTTGTCATTAACCGCCTCAAAAACAGCTAGAGCATCATCACTCAGCTCATCGTCTGTTATTATCGGAAAAATACTCATCTGCATAACTCCTTAATAAACCTCTAACTATACAAGTCTGATTGTCAATTTCTTATCAGCTAAGTAATCTATAACCACTTGGTCCAGCTCAATTTTGGTGACCTTGGCCAAGTAAACGCCGCTGTTAGCATAAGCAACAGAATATAAGGCCTCTAATATTTCCTGTTGATTGATGCCGTAGCTTTGTAATTGCTGATAATCTTGCTCAGTAATCTCATCAGGGTTGTCCATTGAGGACAGGCAAAATGAAATTAATTTCGATGTTCTCTCCGGTTGCAGATTAGATATATCATTCATTAAGTTGTCTAAGGTATGCCGCTCGATATTGAATATGTCACAAATAGCCAAATGGACTGATGAACAATAAACACACTGATGCTTACGTGCCACCGCCAGAAAAATCAATTCCTTGATATTAATCGGTAGTACTCCGTCTGCGATAACTTTTTGATAAGTTGTCCAATAGGCCTCGACGAGAGGAGGACAATTGGCTAGAAAGCGATAAAATACCGGCACAATGCCAAATTTCTTACCAATTTCACCAAAAATTGTCTCGCTGCTTTGGGACAAATCTTGGTCATTAAGAATGGGAAACATACTCATGTTCGTTACCCCCTTGTGAAACTATGGTTAGTCAATCCGGTTGTTATGGTAAACCTTGGGAAAGTTAGCATAGGTGTCAGATGTTCATAAAAGTGTAGTCAAAAAATCGAGGTTTTGACAATTAAATAATGAAGTTTTATTAGCGAAATGAGTTTTTAATAAGAGGCTATTGCAGTGCCTGTTACACTAAATCAAGGACTATAAAAAATAAAGGACAAAATAAAAAGCACCCCGAATAATTATCGTAAACATAAAGCGATGGACAACAAGCCGCTGTATTGGTCAATTTGTTCACCCGCTAACGTAACATCGAGCGGAGCTAAGTCAGAATTGACTTTATTGCGTTGTAAAAAGTTATAATAGTCACTTTCAAAGCTAATCGCTTCAAAAGCGAGTGCAGGGAATGTTCCGCCAAGAAGTGAACATATGGAAACAAACATCACTAACGAAAGTCGACACGCAGTGTTTTTGAATTTGGCAAAATTCATTATTTAAGCCCACCCTGTAATTTATGTGTAGGTGAAGCCATCACAAAAAGCCTAATACCCTCTTGTGTCACTAACAGCGTATGTGAACTGATCTTTTTTCATAATGTACTTGTAACAAGTACAGAGCAAAAACACGTGCCAAGGGGTGGTAAAATCCATTTCATGTTTATATCCTTTTAGTAAATATTGTTGAGTTTCACCCTGTAACAACAGAAGATAAAAAACAAAAAACAAACTTAATACTAACCTTTATTTAACAAGTTAATGGGGAATAGCTTTCTGAGGAGAGAAGACCATGGATGATATAAAGTAATGCTTGGTCGAAAAGATCTTAGCTAAGGTTAAGCCAGACACTGAAAACGAAAAAGCCCACAATTTCTTGTAGGCTTTTCTGTCTCAATTAAGAGGAATATGGTGCCTTGACCCGGAATCGAACCAGGGACACGAGGATTTTCAATCCTCTGCTCTACCGACTGAGCTATCAAGGCAATTTGAATTTCTGTTGAATTTCAAAGAGGCGTAATAATATAGGGTAAAACTCGTTCAGGCAAGTAATACCTGAACACTTCCATAATTATATTAAGGTTAATCCTGAAAGTTTGCCGCTTCAATATTTTTAATAAAGAATAGTCCATCAAAGAATGTAGGCCATTGGCTAGCTGGTAACGTTTGTTGGTAGTCATTAGTAAACATCAAGGTAGCTTTATCTGCTGTTGTTTCTTCATAATTATTCAAGTGTCTTAAATTTAAAAAACTGATATCTGAGGCTACATTATTGTTTAGTATGTTCTCTAAAGTATTGGGTTCATTAGCCATAATGTTTTTGTTCTTCATTGTAACGAAGTCTAAATACTCACCTGCAGCACCGGTAAAATGAACCATAAAATATTGATCGCCAAAAGCCTCAGCAACAACCTGACCTGCATTAACTTGATAAAGGTCTTCACGTGTTAAATGCCCTGTGTGTGCCCAGACTATTATTTTTTTATCAGGATATTGTTCAGCCCAATACTTAATGTTTTCGCCCATTTCTTGGCTTCGGTTATCAGCAATTTCCCACTGTCTTTTCGCTTGAGATTCCAACCCCTTAGTGATCCGATACCAAAAGCGACTGTCTGCACTATCAAGATTGGTGTCGGTTAAAAATACTTGCTGTAAATCGTTTAGTTGTTGGAAGAACAATTTTTCAACGTCGCTTTCAAAACGAGTGCTATCAACATCTAACACCTGTTGTAGCTGTTGTGAAAACAATGACCACTCTGCAGTTTTGCTTATATCTCTTGCTGATTGCACTACTGTTTGTGTTAATGCTTTTACTAAACCTTTATTAGAAATTTCTCCGGTATGTTGGCTGTCAAAGCCAACTAGAAGTAGAGGTTCATCGCTTATCATTTGTTCATTTATATAATCAAATAAAGAGGTGACTTCTGCTGTTTTGGCGTACATATAAAAAATATTATCGGGAGCAATGTCTTTTATCCGTTTACCCGCTTGAGCTTGTTGCCAAATTTTTTGTACGTCAAACATTCCGCTTTCCAAAATGAAAACATCAAAATCATGATGTTCATGTAGATATTTGATTAACTGTGTTTTCAAGGTAAAAACACTACCTTCGCCATGGGTTTGCTCACCAAGACCAACAATACGTGAATCACCTAAACTGTCTGCAAATTTTGATAAATCAGCTTCAGATAACTCACCTTCAGTAAGTTTAATTTCTAGCGTATTACTAATAATATTTTGATGAAACTTACTGAGTACTATATTTGGTGTAACTGAGGCGTTTTCTAAGACATGACTTGATTCACAAGCCATGAACATAGATATCGTTATACTGAAAAAAAGGGCTAATGCGGTTTTCTTTACCATGATTTTCCTTCATCTAAAATTTAATCATTAATGTTATGGCCACACTCTCACAATATGCACTTTATTCAAACATCATTTTTATATAGGTTATGCCTTTATATAAATATAAATATAATTATAACTATCAATACCTTATATTTAGAAAGCTAAATTTCAGACATAAAAAACCAGCATCGCTGCTGGTTTCTTAAAAGAACTATTCAATTAAAGCTTAGGTGAAAACTGCTTGCATCATCCAGAAGAACATAATTGATAAACCAGCACCTATAGGTAAAGTAATAACCCAAGACACAACAATATTACGTACTACGCTTAAGTTAATTGCCGCAATACCACGCGCCATTCCTACACCTAACACAGCACCCACTAAGGTTTGTGTCGTTGAAATAGGTAAGCCAGTTCCTGAAGCAATAACTACGGTACTTGCTGCAGCTAATTCAGCAGCAAAACCACGACTTGGTGTTAAGTGCGTAATGCCTTGACCAATCGTGGCGATAACTTTATGACCAAATAGCGCAAGACCTGCAACAATGCCAAATCCACCTAGGGGTAAAATCCACCAAGCGATTGCTGAATCAGCTGCAATTTTACCTTCATTACCAACAATACTTACCACAGCGGCTAATGGACCAATGGCGTTAGCAACATCATTTGAACCATGGGCAAATGCCATAGCACAAGCGGTAATAATCATTAATATCGCAAATACTTTTTCAACGTTCGCATAATGAGTCTTATTAGTCGCGTTTTCATCAAACTTTATGCGGTTAATATATACTTTACCGATAAGTGCTACAGCAATCGCTACAATAGCTGCATAGAGAATACCGTCGCCAAAGGCAATATCAAAATCTAAGTGTTTTAGACCTTTTAAAATGGTCACTAAAGATAAAATAAAACCTGCTAGGAACATATATAACGGCACCCAACGTTTGGCTTGTTCAAGTGGTTTATCAGTATCAAATATTAATTTTTGCGCGCTATTAAAAATAACAAAGGCAATAACACCTGATATCAATGGTGTGATAACCCAACTACCAACAATACCACCGACTTTACTCCATTCAACCGCATCAGCGCTAACGCCAACGGCAGCGAAACCTACAATAGCACCTACAATAGAATGAGTAGTTGATACTGGCCAACCTAAAATAGAAGCAACAAGTAACCAAGTTGCCGCAGCAAATAAAGCTGAGATCATCCCGAAAACAAGTAACTCGGGGCTATCAACAAAGTATGCAGCATCAATAATGCCTTTACGAATGGTTGAAGTAACTTCACCACCAGCCAAATATGCACCCGCAAATTCAAATACCATTGCAATAAAAATAGCTTGCTTGATGGTTAGTGCTTTTGAACCTACAGATGTACCCATAGCGTTAGCGACATCGTTTGCACCTATGCCCCACGCCATAAAAAAGCCAACTACGCCGGCAATAATGACCAGCATAGGGCCATGTGTAAATAATATATCCATGACGTACCCTTATTTTCTAGCCAGTAAGATTTCTAAACGAGAACCAACACGCTCAGCTAAATCAGCTAAATCACCAATCCATTCAATAATTTGATATAAGAACATTACATCAACTGGATTTAAACCATTTTCGATAGCTAATAAGTCGCCACGCAATTTTATTTGCATTACGTCAGTATCATCTTCAATTGCATCTAATTGATTGATCATTTTTTCAACCAATACGACTTCTCGACCACGAAACCCTGTTTCTAATAAGTCGTCTAATTCATTAATAGCGTCAGCGGCTTTCTCTGCTGCGTCAATATTTCTCGCTACGTAAGTAACAAAAGAAGCTTGTAGTGTTTCAGGTATAACAAGCTTGCGACCGAAAATACGTCCGGCAATATCTTTTGCTTTGTTGGCAATTTTATCTTGTTGAGTCAGCAACTCTAATAAGTCAGCACGATCAACTGGCATAAACAAACCGCCTGGTAACTCAAGACGTATTTGACGTTTTAAAGTGTCTGCGTCTCGCTCATATTTTGAAATTTTACTACGAAGTTTCCCAGCTGTTGACCAGTCTTGGTCAGCACAAGCAGCAAAAAAAGCAGGTAGTTGATTACAACACTTAGTGACCAATCGAATATGCTTTTCTAATGGTTTAATAGGTGATTTTGCAAAGACACCTAGTATTGAATTTCTAGCCATAATTTTATTCCGAGAGCCTAATTGCTCTTTGTTATTATTCGTCGCGGATATTAACCCATTTAACACGATGTTCAAGCACTTTATGACTATATCGTGACAATTTTAAGTACTTTTTAATATATACCCGCTCTACTTCGAGATGCAATTTCAGAGCTAAGCTAGGAAATCAGATCAAGGCGCGATACGAAGGGAATGGTTATTCCCTTATCGAGTACCGCAACGCTGGACTGTTTTTCTAGCTTAGCTCCCTTCGGGCAAGCCGATAAAGGGTCATCTCCTGCGTTATTGATTTCGACAATAGAATAACTATTCTCGTCAATCAATACCTTGTAGCCAACCCTTTCTCGACATGCTGAAACCTGCATCTTGAAGTGGATCGGGTATATACACCGACTATTTTTGAAAACATTCACAAGTCTATATAAAGTTATTTAAACCTAGTGGATATTTATGAATTTACAAAGATCTAATATCTTCGGCGGTTGTATGACGAACGTCTTTGCCTTTGACGAAATAAATTATATGTTCACAGATATTTTGACAGCGGTCTCCAATACGCTCTAAAGCACGTGCCGACCATATAACCGTCATTATTTGTGGAATAGAACGTGGGTCTTCCATCATATAAGTCATTAACTGACGCATTAGGGCTTCATATTCACGGTCAATTTTTTCATCACTTTGATGTGTTTTGACTGCAGCTTCGACATCCATACGAGTGAATGCATCTAAAGCTGCTTGCAAAAACTCTAAAACTTTACGTCCTAAGTTATCTAAATTAAGTAATAACGCTTTTTGTTCACCAGAAAAATTTTCTAGTGCAACTCGCGCAATTTTTTGGGCTTCATCACCAATACGCTCTAAATCTGCAATGGCTTTTATAATGGCCATAATTAAACGTAAATCACCTGCTGCTGGTTGACGCTTAGCTATAATACGGGTGCATTCATCGTCAATGCTAACTTCTAGTGCGTTAACTTTATAGTCTGTTGCCAAAACTTTTCTAGCTAACACTTCATCGTCATTATTAACAGCCGTTAATGAATCACTTAATTGCTGTTCAACTAAGCCGCCCATGTGCATGACATGGTTAATGACATTTTCTAAATCTTCATTAAATTGGCCTGAAATATGACGACCAAGATTGATGTTATCCATTATTTGTTCCTTATATCTACAATAAAAGTAGCATAGTAATCGTCAGTATTAACCATAGCGGCCAGTAATGTAATCTTCAGTTTTCTTTTTAGCCGGGGTAGTAAACAGCGTATTAGTGTCGCTGTATTCAATTAATTCGCCCATGTACATAAAAGCAGTTTGATCTGAAACACGTGCGGCTTGTTGCATGTTATGGGTAACAATAACGACGGTGAACTGCTTTTTCAAATCATTAATTAACTCTTCAATCGTCAATGTTGAAATAGGATCAAGTGCAGATGTTGGTTCATCAAGTAATAATACTTCAGGTTGAATCGCAATAGCGCGGGCAATCACTAAACGTTGCTGTTGACCACCCGAAAGCCCTAAAGCACTATCATGCAAACGATCCTTTACTTCATTCCATAATGCAGCGCTTCGCAATGATTTTTCAGCCGCTTCGTTTAATACACGGCGATTGTTTTCGCCCATAATACGTAAACCATAAACAACATTTTCGTAAATAGTTTTTGGAAATGGGTTTGGTCTTTGAAATACCATACCTACTTGCCGACGTAATGCTGCAACATCTACATGTTTGCCATATATATTTTCACCGTGAAGGTTAATCTCACCTTCAACTTTACATATGTCTACTAAATCATTCATACGGTTTATACAACGTAACAACGTTGACTTACCACAACCACTAGGACCGATAAAAGCGGTAACTTGTCCTTTAGGAATAGACATACTGATATTTTGTAAGGCTTGTTTGTCGCCATAGTATAAATTTAAATTTTTAATTTCTAACGCTACTTGTTCTGGCGATAGGTTATTAAGATCAAGTTTAACTTTTGGAGCTAATGTTCTTGGGATGACTGAAATCATATTTTTCTCTTTCAATGCTTAAATTTTGTTCGTTACGGTTAAAGCGTTCAATTTTTAATGTTCTCTTCCTTAATTTGAAAAGGAAAGTCTCACCTTAGTTAACGTTGATAACTAAGGTGATGACTAAAATTAATGCTCTAACATGCGATATTTTTCTCTTAAACGGTTACGTATGGTAACTGCTGTCATATTCAGTGAAACAATAATAGTCACCAGTAAAAATGCGGTGGCGAACACTAACGGGCGAGCAGCTTCAACATTAGGGCTTTGGAAACCAACATCATAAATATGAAAGCCTAAATGCATAAACTTGCGGTCTAAATGTAGGAAGGGAAAGTTACCATCAAGCGGTAAGTTCGGCGCCATTTTTACGACACCTACCAACATTAAGGGCGCAACTTCACCTGCTGCACGAGCAATAGCTAAGATAATACCGGTCATAATAGCGGGGCTAGCAATAGGGAGAATAATACGCCATAACGTTTCTGCTTTTGTTGCGCCTAATGCTAAAGAACCATGACGCATTTCTGATGGAATACGTGACAAACCTTCTTCGGTTGATACAATAACGACCGGTAGCGTGAGTATCGCTAGTGTTAGTGCTGACCACATAACCCCAGGTGTACCAAAAGTTGGGCTAGGTAACGTTTCGGCATAAAATAATTGATCTAAACTGCCACCCACCATATAAACGAAGAAACCTAAGCCAAATACACCATAAACAATTGATGGCACACCTGCTAAGTTAATCACAGCAATACGAAGCAATTTTGTTAGTACGTTCTTGCCAGCATATTCATGTAAATAAATGGCGGCAACCACGCCAAGAGGAGAAACAATAACCGTCATCAACAACACCATTAAAACAGTACCAAATATGGCAGGAAATACACCACCTTCAGTATTTGCTTCCCGAGGGTCATCAACTAAGAAGCTGCCTATTTGCTGAATGAATACCGATGCTCTGCCAAAAACAGACAATTTATTGTTATAAGTGATTTTGAGTATATCTTCAAAATTGATTTCAATAATTTCTCCGCCCATCGCCCGAACCACTAATTGGTCGCGCGATACTTTGTCACGAATAGCCATTAACTGTGTTTCGAGTATCTGATAATCAGCGTTATAACTCGCTACTTGGTGGTCAATTTCTTTTTCACGTTCAACGGTTAAGGTTTCATCAAGTATATGTTTGCGTTTTTTCAAACGTAAGCGTTCTATTTGATAATTAATAGCACCGATATCAACTTTTTGTAATTCTGCCATTTCATCTTGAAAGACATCAACACGTTCAACCAGCTCTGCCATTTTTTCAAGGCCTTCAAGTTGACCATCTAAAATAATTCCATCGACATAACCATAGAAATTACCATTAGTGCGACGCTCAACAACCACTAATTCTTCAGGTTTACTGGTCTTATTGATAAGCGGTAATAACAGCCAGCGAAAATCTAAATTAACAAGTTCACGGTTACCCGTTTTAACTAAAATCCTTTCAATGGTTTCTTTATTCGGGTCTAAGCCTAAATTTAAGTGAGACAATTGTTTTGTCGGCAGTGTCTCTCGATCGTAAATCTCACCGATAACTGTGACTGCTTGGCCTTTTTCATTAACTGTCTCAAATTGATAAATGTCTGCAGGCCAAAAGTACGATAATCCGCGCGAAGCAATTAACCACAATAAACCTAGAACTGAAATTAAACTGATACTTACGCCGCCAGCAGATAACCATACCCACGGAGAGCCAGATTTGAACCAACTATTCATAAACTCAATACCTTAACTATAACGAGCTGTATTTTTCACGTAAGCGCTGACGTATCAGCTCTGCAAACGTGTTAAAAATAAAGGTGAAAACAAATAAAACAAAAGCAGCTAAAAATAAGATGCGATAATGTGAACTACCCACTTCTGACTCTGGCATTTCAACAGCAATATTAGCCGCTAAAGTACGCATACCTTGGAAAATGCTCCAATCTAGAATCGGTGTGTTACCGGTAGCCATAAGAACTATCATTGTTTCGCCTACTGCGCGGCCTAATCCCATCATCACAGCAGAAAATATACCTGGGCTCGCGGTTAGCAATACAACTTTTACAAGCGTTTGCCATTGTGTTGCACCTAGCGCTAATGAGCCGCTGGTTAAATGTTTGGGTACACTAAAAATTGCATCTTCTGCCATGGAGAAAATAGTAGGTATAACGGCAAACCCCATCGCTAAACCAACAACTAATGAATTACGTTGATCAAAATCAATATCAAGATCATTAGTAATAAATTGTCGAACATCGCCACCAAAAAATAGTGTTTCAAAGAAAGGGGATAAGAAAAAAGCACTTCCGCCAGCAATCAACAATACCGGTACAAGTATTATCGGTGCCCATGTTTCAGGGATACGGCTTTTCATTTTATTAGGTAATTGATGCCAAGCAAATGCCGTCAGTAATACCGATAGTGGCAACAGAACTAACAACATAGCTATTGCAGGTAAATAATTTTCTATGATTGGTGCTAGCCATAACCCCGCTAAGAAACCTAAAATAACTGTTGGCAATGCTTCCATTAACTCAATGGTTGGCTTTACTTTTCGACGCATACCTGGCGTCATAAAGTACGCCGTGTAAATAGCCGCACTTAAAGCGATGGGTACAGCAAACATCATCGCGTACATAGCTGCTTTCATGGTCCCAAAAGAAATAGGGACTAAAGAGAACTTCCCTTCAAAATCATCTGAGCCCGATGTAGATTGCCAAATAAATTTTGCCTCAGGGTAACCTTCGTACCAAACTTCTTCCCATAAAGCACTCCAAGTAACTTCTGGGTGTTCATTTTCAACATTGAATACTTTTAAAAGATTTCCTTCAACAATCACTAAACCATCTGCACGAGGTGAAATAGCAAATGCGCTAGTTTTTCCTGTAATTAACTGACCACGCCATAAGTCGGCTTCACTCGTTGTGTAGAAAACCCCCATTTCACCTGACGGCGTTAACGTATAAAAGCTTTTTCTAAATTGTTCGGTGTAAATTTGGGCAACGGCTTCGGTTTCGCTTACATCGAAACTACGAATATTTTTAAACTGCCTTCCGTTGTCGGTTGCCACTTCAAACCATTGCGTTACTTTTCCGGCACTGCTACCAATTAAAATAGAGCTACTGCCAGAAAGCAGCGCCATAGAAGTAACATGATGAGGTTTAGTGCTGCTTTGCTCTAATGAAGGAATGATCGTGGCTTTCAATTCTACGGTGTCTTCATCTGTCAGGTCGTAAACAAAGATTTGATCATCACTACGAACAAAAGCTAGTGCCATATCAAGAGTCACTAGAATTTCGTTAACATGGTCAACAGGGAAGTCAATTTCCTGATAGTTAGCTTCGTGAGCAGAGTCGTATGTAAAGTCATCTTCTGCAATGAGGCTTGTTTTAATGAGTCGCTTATCTTGCGTGAAGGCAACGAAAACTGCTTTTTCCTCATCCATACCAAATGAAAGTTTAGAAAAAACACCTCCATGTTCATCAACGTCAATAAACCCTTCCCCTAATGGGTAAGCGATACTTGGAATTATTTCACGTGAACCTGAGTCAAAGTTTGAGAAAAATTTGGCCGCAATAAGTTGCACATTACCTTCACTATCGAGTAATAACTTATTTTCTACACCAGATGTAATCACATCAACCAATGTAGCGTCGCCACTCAGTAAGTTTTCACTCAGCACTAAAGTGCCTTTTTCGTGCGCGGGGCTTTTAACCAATTGATAAAAATTAATCTGACCTTCTTGGTTTATTTGGAATGCTATTTCTTTAAGTTCATCAACGCCTGTAGCTAGAGTTGGCGCTACTGTACTAATTTCAAATTGGCCTGCGGGTTCAATTTTTGCCGATTCAAAAATAGGTTGTATCACATATAATAAATATAAAAAGATCAACACCAGTGTGAACAGAACACTTATGCCACCTAATGTTATTAACCACTTTGCTAATGTATTTTTCAACTGGCGTGGACCAGTCGACTTTAATGCAATTGCCACTCAAAACACCTTCAATTTGGGAAGTTTTAGTACAGGGTGAATTATAAGGCAGTTGTGTGACATTTTTGTGACATTCATAAATTCCTTTAAGTAATAAAAAATGCAGTTACATATTTTATTAAAAGGGGATTGTTTACTAAAAGATTTTTGTTTATGTTAGAGGCATAAAAAATAGTTATAGATGAAATAATGAGCTTAAATAAAGTAATGTCGACAAAGCTGATCACTCTCGAAATGGATGATGACTTAGGTAAAGCAAAAGCGATATTTGATCAGCATAAAATCCACCATATTTTAATACTTAACGATAAAGAACTGGTGGGGGTAATAACCGATCGTGACATATATAAGCATTTGAGCCCAACGATTGGTACCAGAAACGAAACACCACGTGATCATTCATTGCTACAAAAAAGATTGCATTTAATAATGAATAGAAATCTTACTACCGCTTCCGAAAACACTACTTTAAACGAAGCCGTATTACTGTTTTATGACAACCATATATCGTGCTTGCCTATTGTAAATGATCTAATGGAGCCTTTAGGTATCATCAGCTGGCGTGATATTTTAAAAGTAATTGCCTTACAGTACCGCCAAAAAATAACATTAGAAAAGTAAATATTACATCCTCAGAACAATATACGAAAAGAAGAAGAATGATAATTCATTGTCATTTTTAGCATTGATGTCCGATTCTCGCGCGTTTTATATGTTGAAGTATTTATACTCAACAAAATAACTACACAATAAATAACGGAACGATAAAATGTTAGATATCGACATTTGCCAAAGCGCTCGCTTAAGTCGTGATGCAAGGTTTGATGGAAAGTTTTATACCGCGGTTTTAACTACAGGCATTTTTTGTCGCCCTGTTTGCCCTGCTCGCCCACCAAAACCAGAAAATGTTCAATATTACCAAAGTGCAGAACTCGCTCAGAATTCAGGGTTTCGCCCCTGTAAACGTTGCTTTCCCGAACTTGCTCCTGCGCCTTTGTTGCCCGAAAAAATAAAACATATCGTGCAAAGTTATTACGAAAACAATAACAGTATTGCTGAATGTGCCAAACATCAAAAAATAAGTGAACGCCAGCTACAGCGATTATTTGTTCAATATTACGGTTTATCTCCCAGTGATTTTTTTCATCATCAACGTTTATTGCAAGCTCGAAAGTTATTAACGACAACGCAACTCAGTATGACAAACATTGCTTATGCATCAGGTTTTAATAGTGTTCGACGTTTTAATGAGGTGATAAAAAGTGCTTACGCTGCTACACCTACAGAAATGCGCGGCACAAAAATAACTGAAGAAGGTAATTCTATACAATCAAATACCAATACCGTATCAATTCTCTTACCTTATCGCCCACCGTTTGATTGGCCATTGATGTTAAGTTTTTTTCGTCATCGACAAATCAGTAATATTGAGAAAGTGACTGAAACAGAATATTGCCGCAGTTTTATTTTAGAAAACTGCCATGGTTGGTTCAAAGTAACCCAGCCTTCAGATAAACCCAGTTATAAAACAAAACATACCTTACTGTTAACGGTAAATATGGATGATTTTAGTTACCTGAATCAAGTGATAACACGCGTTCGTAAGATGTTTGACCTTGATGCTGATATGTCAGTCATTCACCAACACTTAAGCTCCCATAAAGTGCTTAAAAAAGTAATACAACAATATCCGGGATTAAGATTACCGAGTTGTTGGAATATTTTTGAATTTACCATTCGTGCCATTTTAGGTCAGCAGATATCAGTAAAAGCAGCAACGACCTTAGCGCAACGCATTGCTGAAAAATATGGAACGTCAGTAATTGAAACTAACAGCCCCTATACAGAAATGACCAAACACTTCCCAACGCCGGAACAATTGAAACAGGTTGATTATGCTGATATTGGGTTAACACAATCACGTATTGCAACATTACAACGTTGGGTTGATTATTATTTAGCCACACCTGATGTTTTTTCAAAATACGAAAACATTGAGGCGCTTGAGGAAACGTTAACGCAACTTAAAGGCATTGGCCCGTGGACAGTAAATTACATTGCCATGAGGGGGTTAAGCGATCCTGATGCTTTCCCAAGTGCCGATTTAGGCATAATAAAAGCGTTAACCATAAACGATGACAAACCCAATAATAAAACCATTTTAGCTATTGCTGAGCAATGGCGACCTTGGCGTGCATATGCAACAATATTTTTATGGCAGTCACTGGCAATAATTGACCACACCAAAATATCAAAAGCACCGAAAAAAGAGAAATAATTATGTATTTTACTATCACTGCTTCTCCTTATGGAGATATAGCTTTAACAGCAAATGAAGAAGGGTTAACGGCTCTTTCATTTCAACAAGGTGCATCACCACTTATTATTGATAACAGTTACACCGAAAGTAAGGAACATTTCATAGAAGTGTGTAAACAACTTGAAGAATATTTTTCAGGTGAACGCATCGTATTTAATTTGCCACTTGCACCGCAAGGCACACCATTTCAACAAAAGGTCTGGCAAGCATTAACGACGATAAAACAGGGTGATACGCAAAGTTACTTATGGATAGCGAAGAAAATTAATAATGAAAAAGCGGTACGTGCGGTGGGTGCAGCAAATGGGAAAAATCCAATCGCGTTAATTATTCCTTGTCATCGTGTTATTGGTGCTAACGGGAAATTAACAGGTTATGCCGGTGGTTTAGGATTAAAAGCTAAATTATTAATGCATGAAAAAGCACATTTTACCGTTTAACATTCCGCTTTCTCACACAGAAATATAAAAACGTTCATCACAAACTTAGCGCGGCAGATGAACGTTTATATTGATGCTATTCGATAAGCTTATTCCACAACCCATATCGCTGTCTTTTCTTCGCCATCACGCAAAAATCGAAACTCTACTTTGGTGCCTTTTTTATAAGTAGACATACGTTGCTTAAGTTTTACGGCTGACTCTAAATCTTTTAGTTGATAACCACCCACAGATACTAAGATATCGCCACCTAACAACATCGGAGTATGCTCAATAAGAATACTGATATTACCTCCTCTAAAGCCCATTTTATCGGCTAAGGTGCCGGGAATAACTTGCTGAATTAACATGCCATAGCCATATGGGTTATTTAACGCTTTCGCTAATTTTTCATCCAATAGCTGAGGAATAAAACCAGAAAAAACGCCGGGATCGCTATCCATCACAGTATGAACCGTATCTATCGATACAACGAAACCTAAGCCGTTACTTCCACCGGTGTTTGAAAGAATATAACTAACAATACCAATAACTTCACCATCAAGGTTAAACATCGGCCCACCAGAATTCCCTTTATTGATAGCAGCATCTGTTTGTAAAAATCGAGGAATTAATGTTGACCCCGGAATTTGTTCACGGTCACGTATACCACTTAAATAACCTACCGATAAACTATGGCTAACGCCGTAAGGTGCGCCAATAACGACAACTTGCTCTCCAATATTATAATCACCCGATTTTGCTAATGTTAATGGCTTAATTTTACTGGGTACATGAGCGGCTTGGATCATCGCCAAATCAATCAAAGCATCAACCCAAACGACATGACCTGAAGTTTTTGAACCGTCAGCAAATATCACTTCAATTTCTGTCGCGCGCTCAATTACATGTGCAGCCGTTAATATTCTCCCTTCTTGGCTAATTAATGCGCCTGAGCCTAAAGAGTCTGAAGTACTCACTTCATACTTTGCTTGACTAGGATTTGGCTGAGCAAGTGCCTTAACGTGTAATTCAACCACACCGTTGTTGACGGCCTTGAATAACTTTTGCACACCATTTTCTGCATAAGAAAAAAATGAACAACTCAAAATAAAGTATAAAAAAGCAATACGTAACATTAAAAATGTCCTTAGAATAATGTTTAGAAATAAAGTCAAAAATAAATAAACCAGAAGTCTAGCTAAAAACACTCGCTATAGCTGTACATTTTTTCCGTTTAAAAAAGAAAAAATGATTAGTCAATAAAGCTAAGCCTGATAAGATGCCTACAATATTGTTAGAGAACCAATAAGTAATGAATGTAGATATTTTACCTGTTTTTGCTGTTGCCGTTATATTGTGGATGGCATGGTTATTAGTCAAAGCAAAACGTTTCACTAAATTTAAACAGCAAATTGAAGAAGAGCTAAAGCCAAAGGTCATCGCAGATATATTAGCTGATTTAGAAGAAAGTAGAAGTGAGGTGTTTCCTAATAACGAAATACATCAGCAGGCGACTATTTATTATTGGTCACAATACAAAGCCCGCATTTTACAAGCGGCGTTACAGCGCGAAATCATTACCACCCAGTGGCTAAAAGATACTGGCAATTTGCGTAACAGCCAGCATCTTTTTCATATTGAGCAAGAACACCTTCATTAACTATTTCTTAATTAGAAAAATCTAACTTAGTCACGGGTTCCAGATTAATCTTGGCGTTTAAATTGAATGTCCCAAACGCCATGACCTAAATTATTACCACGGTTTTCAAATTTCGTTAACGGACGAGAGTCAGGGCGTGGCACAAAGTCACCTTCAATCGCTAAATTTTTATAGCCCGGCGCCGACTTCATATCTTCAATCATACATTCCGCATAATTTTCCCAATCTGTAGCCATATGAAAAACACCATCAACTTTAAGCTTTTGACGAATGGTCTCGACAAACTCAAGCGAAACAATACGACGCTTATGATGTTTCTTTTTATGCCAAGGATCAGGAAAAAACAATTGAACTGTGGTTAAAGAACTATCAGGAATACAGTCAGCAAGCACTTCTATCGCGTCGTGTTCAAATACCTTTAAATTATCAACACCTTCATCTTGAGCTAACGAAATACAAGCGCCAACACCCGGTTTATGCACTTCAACACCGACAAAATTTAGTTCAGGCGAATTTTTTGCCATTTCAACTAAAGATTTACCCATGCCAAAGCCTATTTCTAAAACAATAGGATTGTTATTAGTAAACAGGCTTGCAAAATCAATCATTCCGTCTTGGTGATTCAAGCCCATTGTTGCCCAGAACTGTTCCAATGCACTCGCTTGCCCTTTCGTTAAACGTCCTTCACGTTTCACGAAACTACGTATTTTACGAATGTACTTACCTTCTTTCTCAGCTTGCTCAATGGTCTTGTGGGTGTTTTCAGTTTTATCTGTCATAGGTTTCTTCAATATAATCCAAGTTTTATTCTAAATAAATGGGCTTTTAACAAAGCCGTCAAAATTTTCAGAGCCTGCGCTTATGTTACTAAGAAATGGGTCTGAAATTTGCTGACAATGCGGGGTAAAGTTCATTTATGGCGAATAAAATTATTCAGCCCACCAAACATCGTAAAGCTCGCTTACAGCTACTGCTGTAGCACCATTATCATTCAACCATGATTCAACGGCAGTACGGTTTTCATCCGTACATTTACCAATACTTTGAGTACAAACGATGCCATGCCATAACACGTCACCTTCACCACCAAAACCTAAGGCATTAGGTTGAATAACTTCACTAAAAAAGTTATTTAAAAAGGTATCAACTGCATCATTATCTGTGCCGTCTGCCAATTTAAAAGCAACATCGAAACCTAATTCTTGGTATTCATCAACACGTAATTTTTTACGTAAACGGCGGTTACGGTTTTTAGCATTTATTTTCATTTTAATTCCTTAAGACTTGGTGAGCACATTCCGAGCAATAATCTCGATACTAATATGGACGAGAGCATAATGGCATTTTAAATTTTTGCAATAAAAAATGCACATTTATTCGTGTCCACTTATTAGGTAAACTGGAGTCTATGACAAATAAAACTCAAATTTCCGTAAAATCAGCGCAGTATTTTGCCACACAAACACTCGACTGGTATCAAGCCCAAGGCCGCAAGCATTTACCTTGGCAACAAAATAAAACCCCATACCGTGTATGGATCTCTGAAATAATGTTACAACAAACGCAAGTCGCAACCGTTATTCCTTATTATCAACGTTTCATGGAAAGCTTCCCGACCATTACTGATTTATCTAATGCTGATGAAGATAACGTGTTACATCACTGGACAGGTTTAGGCTATTACGCACGGGCACGTAACCTACATAAAACTGCAAAAATAATTCAGCAAGAATACCAAGGCTCTTTCCCAGAAGACATTGAACAAGTCATTGCCCTGCCTGGTATTGGTCGTTCAACCGCTGGCGCTATTTTAAGTTTGGCGCTCAATAAACATCATGCCATTTTAGATGGCAATGTGAAGCGTGTATTAGCTCGTTGTTATATGGTTGAAGGCCATAACGGGCAAAGTAAGTATGAAAAAGCATTATGGCCTATTGCAGAAGTATTAACGCCCGAAAAAGGTGTTGCGCAATTTAATCAAGCGATGATGGATTTAGGATCACTCATTTGTACACGCAGTAAACCAAAATGCGAACTCTGCCCATTAAGCGAAAGCTGCTTAGCCTTTTCTTTGAATGAGCAAAGTAGCTTCCCGCAAAAGAAACCTAAGAAAACCATACCTGAAAAACAAACCATCATGGTGATACCACGTATCAACCAACAGGTATTATTAGAAAAACGACCGCCAAGTGGCATATGGGGAGGTTTATGGTGTTTTCTAGAGGTTCAACACGAAGATGAGATTGCCTCTTTATTGGCTAAACAAAACCTAAAGCAAACCTCTGTGCAACAATTAACAAAATTTCGTCATACCTTTAGTCACTTTCACTTAGACATAGAACCTATTGTTATCGATTGTGAACAACTACCAGTAAAAGAAATCAACGAAAACAGCCAACAACAGTGGTACAATTTGGCCACAACAGCATCAGTTGGCTTAGCAGCATCAACGAAAAAACTGATCACTTTATTAAAGCCATGATAATTTCGAGAGTCACTCATCGAAAATATATAACCAAGAACAAGAGAAATAACTTATGAGCCGTATTGTATTTTGTCAAAATTTAAAAAAAGACGCTGAGGGATTAGGATTTCAACTTTACCCTGGAGAAATTGGCAAGCGAATTTTTGATAACATTAGCCAAGAAGCATTTAAAAACTGGCAACAGAAACAAACCATGCTAATTAATGAGAAAAAAATGAACATGATGGAGCCAAATGACCGTGCTTTTTTAGAAGCAGCCATGGTTGCTTATCTTTTTGAAGGAAAAGAGCCAGAGATTGAAGGTTACGTTCCTCCTAAAAAATAACAAGTGAAGCTCTTTTTTTAACGCCGCAAACGATTAATTTGCGGTTTTACGCTGACTATTCCGACAAAAAGCAGAAAAAAACAGCAAACAAACATTTATTTAAAAAAAAGAGTTGACGAACAAAACGAAAAACAGTTTAATACGCCCCGTCTTCAAGGCAAAGCCGAAAAGACAGCAGATTAGACACTGCCTCGATAGCTCAGTCGGTAGAGCAGAGGATTGAAAATCCTCGTGTCCCTGGTTCGATTCCGGGTCGAGGCACCATCTATTCAAACCTATTTGAATATTTGTTGCTTAGTTATTTTATTAAAAATAGTTTAGAAATATTTATTCGGTGCCAAAATAAATAGTTCGAGAGAATGTATTTATTGCACACATCTTTGTGTGCCGACTTAGCTCAGTTGGTAGAGCAACTGACTTGTAATCAGTAGGTCGCCAGTTCGACTCCGGCAGTCGGCACCATTCCTTCGTAGGAAGCATCAAGCCCTAACCTCGGTTAGGGCTTTTTTGTATCTATCGATTGGTCGAATTCTATAATAGATTTAACTAACACCAATAAACGCCCCTACCCCACCTATTTTTGCACCTTATACGTGATTTAACCCTGTCATACCAATAACTTTACATGTAAGAGTTAGGCACGAAATACACTCCATTTTGAATCCCCTTAACTAGGGCACTAATTTTATCTAGGGTAAATAAATTAAAATTGATTCATTTATCTATTGATAGAAGTTTTAATTAAATATTTTTGATGAAAAGGGCGTGTAAAAAAATTAATCCGTTGCTATAGGCTAATGTGGTTTGTGTATAGGCTACTAAAACTGCGGTTGTAATTTATTAGGGTAAATTATTTGATGGTAAGGATCCGAACTAGGTATTAACACCAGTGGTAGCCGTTGTTTTAAGCAGCTGCTGCTTTTAGTTAACCAACAAATAGCAGTTAGAACAGATGGATTATTATCAAACTGGTTTGATATATTAAGAATGATTTAATTTAATATTAAAGTTAGTTTAGTCAATTACTTTCTGGTTATTCTGCTTTAGAAACTCATTTCCTAATCATTTGTATTTTCACGATAAAAAGTTGGTGTCACACCTGTTTTATTTTTAAACATGTAAATAAAAGATGACGGTGATTCATAACCAAGGTGCAAAGATATACTGTTAATTGATTTACCAAGTGATAATTGAGTTATTGCTATTTGAATATTCAAACGCTGTCGCCATTCGCTATAACTTAGCCCTGTTTCTTTTTTAAATAACCTTGATAATGTTCTAGCAGAAGCTCCAACGATTTCCCCCCACTCACCTAAACTATTATTATTTTCAGGGGTAATCTGTATTTCATTTAACAGTGCTAGTAATCGATGATCCTTAGGATAAGGAAGTTGAAATACTTCATTAGGAGCCTGAGTTAATCTATCTAAAATTAAATGTAGTAATCGACCATCAGTGCTATTCCATTGATAATCACTTTCAATATTATTTGCTTCTTTTATTAACGCTTTTAAAAATTCATTAACCTTTAACACACAACATTTTACAGGTAGGTCATCAAGTAAAGATACATCAAAATAGAAACTGGTTAATTGAACATTACTGATCGCTGTAACTTCATGTTCAATTTCAGGTAATAGCCATACACCTTGCTCAGGAGGCACTAAATACCGATTTGAAGGTGTTGAAACTGCTAATACACCTGAATGTGCATAAACAAACTGTCCCCAGTCATGACTGTGCTTACTTACCACAGAATTCATCGCTATAGATCTGCTTACAACAGTTATTGGATTACTTAACTCTTGCTTACTTTCTTTTGATGGAGCTATTTTTATTAATATTGGCATATCTTCGATACTGTTTGTCAATTAGTCGATATGTTACCACTCTCTTTTTTATATACAATTTTCTTTTTAAAACTTATATAGGATTTGAAAATGATAGAAATTGAATGGATATTATCTTTTTTATTATTAGGTTCAATTGTTGGCTTTATAGCTGGCTTACTCGGCGTTGGTGGTGGTGGAATTATGGTGCCAGTGTTAACTATCATCTTTTTACAGCAAGGAGTTCATATTGATACGGTTATGCATTTAGCATTAGGTACTTCAATGGCATCTATTATTGTTACATCCATTTCAAGTTTACGAACACACCAAAAGTTCAAAGCAATAAACTGGAAAATAGTACGATTAATGTCAATTGGCGTGATAATAGGCACCTTCACTGCTACGTTTTTAGCTTCACATTTAAGCTCGCTCTATTTAGCTATATTCTTTACGGTATTCATGGCATACATAGCGCTTAAAATGTTATTTAAAAAACAAACTAATATCGTAATTGACGACATAAAGAATAGCAGTCTATTAATTTCATCTACGGTAATTGGTGCAATATCAGCATTAGTTTCCATTGGTGGCGGATCGTTAACTGTGCCTTACCTTACGTCAAAAAATATCGATATTAAAAATGCGATTGGTACATCAGCAGCGATAGGATTACCCATCTCTGTAGCAGGAACATTAGGTTATTTAATCAACGGATGGAATAGTGATATTAGCTATGAACATTCATTGGGTTTTATTTACTTGCCCGCAGTGTTACTTATCTCCACTACAAGCTTTTTAACTGCTCCGTATGGCGCTAAACTAGCTCAACATTTACCTGTAAACATTTTGAAAAAGATCTTTGCATTTTTACTCATTTCACTCAGCTTGAAAATGTTATTGTCAATAATATAAAAATCACTCCGGTCGTTTATTGAATAAAAGATAAAATAGAGCAGTTATTATCAAACCAGTTTGATTTATTAGTGATTAAGTAATTTTATATAAAACTATATTTGATAAATATCTGTCTGGTTATTCTGCTTTAAATTAATTATTAAAGTGATTAAAAACACAAATTTTACACAGTTAGTGCAATTAATCGGCTTCAAAACTCATGGGGCTATTATTGTATTTCAAATTATTATCCATATAGTTAAACCGCATATGTAGTGGTATCACCTATACCACGTCGCTACCTTGTAATCAGTAGGTCGCCAGTTCGACTCCGGCAGTCGGCACCATTCCTTCAACGGAAGCATCAAGCCCTAACCTCGGTTAGGGCTTTTTTGTATCTATCGATTGGTCGAATTCTATAGGTGTTTCATTAACACTAATAAATCCCCTACTTCACCTAACCTGCGTCCTATACGTGATTTACACCTTTATATACAGAAAGTTAATCGGCGCGAAATACACCCCATTTAGAATGCTCCTAACGAGGGTACTAACGTTGGCTAGGGTAAAGCATTAGATTGGATTAGCTTGTCTTTGAATTAATATTTAATTCTTTTAAAAAACCAAGGCTATACTCATTGAATATTGGCTTACTTATTTCTAACTACTATCATTAAAAGGGAAGCAAACCCTATTCTATATTCGTAATAATCCTACTACGTTTATACTTCCACCAATAAGGTAGAGCTCATGTTTAGAACCATTAATACACATACAGCCTTAGCTTTTATAATCTTGTTTGGTCTATTCATTTCTGTATCAAGTGGTTATGCTCTTTATGAAATGGAAGAAAAGAAAATAATTCGCGAGTTTCACACAGAAATAAACAGCCATGTAGCTTCTTTACATAAAGAGATCATCATCAACTTTGAAGCTCTAAGATCACTCGCTATTCTTTTTAGCGACTCTAAAACTCCTGACTGGCTGCATTTTAGTTTTGAAGCAAAAAACATCCTCAATCGTCACAACGATATTCAAGCTTTAGAGTGGATACCACTGGTATTAAATTCTCAAAGGGCTGCCTTTGAATCTACACCCTTAATTAATCTTCCTGAATTTGAAATTATTGAAAGGCAAAAACAAGGGAGAATGGTGAAATCACCAATTAAAGACGTGTACTTTCCTGTTTATTTTATAGAGCCATATATCGGCAATGAACTAGCCTATGGATTTGATTTATCTTCTAATTCAACGCGGTATCAAGCTATTGTTGCCGCTAGAGATAGCGGCTTAGCGACAGCAACAGGAAGTATTACACTTGTTCAAGAAAAAGGTAACCAAAAAGGATTTCTAGCGTTCATACCAATCTATAAATTTAGGGGATTATCAACGGAAGAAAAACGCAGAAAAAACCTACTCGGCCTTGTTCTTGGTGTATTTAGAATTGGTGATATTTTCAATAACTCACTAAAAGGAAAGATTATCGATGATATACAAATATCCCTGTTAGATGAATCAGAACCATTAAATACAACAATATTGCATCAAAACTCCTTTTATGAAAAAGAAGTTGGCAATGAAATAATTTATAGAAAAAAACTGCCATTAATATGGGGACGACAATGGACTCTAGTAGCGTCACCATCCCAGACTTTTTTTAATAAAAAGCGGAATGTACTCCCTTTAGCTGTGTTTATATCCTTTATTCTCTTCACTATCTACATTGCTCTCTACATTCATTTTATATCCAAACGCACTGCTATTGCTCAAAAAAATGTTGAAGATAAAAACCAAGAAATTAATAAAGTAAATAAGCAATTAGAATTACTCTCTCGTTCTGACGGCCTAACAGGAATAGCCAATAGAAGATGTATGGATGATTTTTTTGAACGAGAGTGGCGTCTGGCAATACGCAACAAAACATTATTGTCGTTTGTGATCATTGATATTGACTTTTTTAAGCTATATAACGATAACTATGGGCATCCGGAGGGAGACGATTGTCTAAAAAAAGTTGCCAAGAACCTCGAAAGTACATTAAAGCGCCCTACCGATTTTATCGCAAGATACGGTGGTGAAGAGTTTTCTATTATTCTACCCAACACAACAAACGTAGCAGAAATTGCAGAAAATTGCAGACACTCAGTTGAGAGCTTAAATATTCTTCATGAATATTCAAGTGTCGCTCAAGTCATTACAATTAGTATTGGCATATGTACTGTAGCTCCTACAAAAATCATGCGATCGCGAACATTAATCGAAACAGCTGATAAAGCGCTGTATTTAGCAAAGAATAAAGGCAGAAACAGAGTTGAAGAACTTCATATAAATAGTGAAATATAAAATATCTACATTGGAACTGGTGTCAGAGGGTGATGATTATATTTCCAGACATCACTCACACATTAAGACAAGACAAAGAGTAATTTAATCAGGGCTCATCAGCTGAATTATAATCAGTAGGTCGCCAGTTCGACTCCGGCAGTCGGCACAATTCCCCACCTGTTTAGACTAAACCCAAGTAAAGTAAATTGGCTATTAGGGTAAATGCTAAAGAACGTCTATTCGATAGAAAAAAGATCGAAGATTCACTATAAACGCGATTGGGTTAAGTATTTCCTGTAATTAAGGCAAAGAAACGTTTGTTTTATAAAGAATAATTACATCAAAAATAAAAATCTCATATAATGAACAAAATAATGTTAAAAAGTTCACGTTATTTAAAAAATAAAAAAACTCAAAAAAAAACCTAAGCCATTAAAATTAAATAACTTTTATTTTAAATATTTCAACTTAAGTGTAACTTGTCACACTTAAGATACAAACTGATACACTCTCACTGATAGTGATACGTCTTTTTTTCGCCCGATTGATAAGATGATCTCATCAAATAATTAGTTTCAGGGTAAACACATGAAAAAGATTTCAACACCATTATTAGCTAGCTTACTTTCAGCAGTATTTTTATTATCATCATCCGCCGCAATTGCTGTTCCTCATGATAAAGACTTTGATCATAAACATGAGAACAATAAACATAAGAACAAAATACATAAGAACAAAAAAAAACTTGATGAAGATAAAGATAAAAAGCAACAACACGACGAAGATGAACACCATCATCACATGGATTGGGATGACAACCCAAGAGATGGTTTCTATTTAGGTATGAGTGCAATTAGCAGTAAAGGTGATGACTTTTACTTAACAGACCATGATAATGATATCGATTTCGATGTAGATGTTAATTATCGCGCACAATTCTTGGGACTATTTGTTGAATCACCAGGATTAAGTTCAAGGCGAATTCACGGTTTATATGCAACGCCAGCTTGGGGCTTAAACTTTTTTAACAATGATACTTGGTCGCTAGACTTATTTTATGAAACAAGTACCAAAAGCATTAATGGTTTAGAAGGTATCCAAAATCGTAAAAAAGCAAAACGTGGTGGGCTTCGTGCCACCGGCTATTTCGACAATAGTCAATTACAAGTTATTGTCACGCCTTATAGCCCAGACAATGTCGATAAAGACGGCTTAGAAGCGTCTATTTCTTATGGTCATAATTGGCAATTCAAAAACTGGAATTATTATGCCAATGTTGGTGTGCATTATCGCTCGAAAGATGTTTATGACTATAACCTAACGACGGGTTATCAGCCAAGTGCTGAAGGTTTTACTTCAAGTGATGGTTTAAGTACTTCTGCAGAAATCGGTTTGGAATATCCATTAAGTTCTGATTGGGTCTTTGGTAGCTTTGTTGCCTACCGTACGTTGTCAGACCGTGTTATTGCAAGTCGACAAGACGATGTTGAAAAGGGCTACAAAGCTGGTTTTTTACTGACTTATGTGTTTTAGAGGCTAAAAGTTATGAACTTTTTAACACAACTTATTGTTAATAAAAGTCGAATATGGAGCAAACAAAGTGCTCCTTTAAAGAGTGCATTTAACTTTGTAAGCACTAAAGTATTTGGGGTGACATTATTGTTAATGTTGTCATTTCAACTACCAGCGGCCCCTTTTAATGTTGAGCCAAAATTGACTATAGTCCCTGAACAGTGTGTGGCCTTGCTTCAAGGACAAGCATGTTATGTCACTGTTGAGCTAAATTGGCAAACTCCAGTAGCAGGAAATTATTGTCTTTATTCATCCTTAAATACTCATCCAATACAGTGTTGGCGTGATAAAAAAATGGGCAGACTAAAACAAGAGTTTGTCTCAAAAAACAATATTGAGTTTTTTCTTCAAAAACTCAGTACTAAAGAGAATATTGCTAACATTGAAATAAAAATGGCTTGGGTACATAAGAAAAAAGGTCGACCTCGTACTTCTTGGCGAATGTTTTAATTATCATCCCAGGTTTTTTTAACACCATATTTTATAACATTTACTTTCAAACAGTTACTTTCAAAGAATGAAGGATTGTAGTTTATGACCACTGATGCACTACCTCATATATTATTGGTAGAAGACGATATTCCTTTAGCAGAATGGGTTGCAGATTATTTAATTGCACGGGATTTTCGTGTAACGAGCACAGGGCGAGGCGATGAGGCGGTAGCGCTTATTAAGCAACTTAATCCTGATTTGGTCATCCTTGATGGTATGTTACCGGGCATGGATGGCTTAGATGTTTGCAAAAATGTACGGCCAGAATTTGAAAACCCCATCATAATGCTAACCGCCAGAGATGAAGAAATTGATGAAGTGCTTGGACTGGAAATGGGCGCTGACGACTATATAACAAAACCTGTTCGAGCTAGGGCTTTATTAGCGAGAATTCGGGTTTTGTTACGTCGTCAAGAAAAAATGAATGAAATTCAAAATACAGCCCGACAAACAGCAGATCCATCAGCAAGATTACAATTCAATCGATTAACAATCAACCATCAAGCGAGAAGCGTTTCGCTAGATGGTGAAGCCATTAACTTATCTTCAAATGAATTTGATGTGCTATGGTTGCTTGCCAAAAAAGCAGGTGAACTGGTGACTCGAGAAGCCTTAGTGAGCGACTTGCGTGGTTTTGATTATGACGGTTTTGATCGTTCTATCGACTTACGAATTTCTCGCTTGCGTAAAAAATTAAAAGATAACCCGTCTGAACCATATCGTATAAAAACCATCTGGGGCAAAGGATATTTATTTGCTAAAGATGTTTGGTAAATCATTGATAAAGTATAAATAAAAAATGCGGACATTAACCCTATCACTACTTAGCGTCGTTTTGCTTGCCACCATCGGCTTAGGTTGGATGTTTGACAACTTCTATAGCAAATATGCTGAGCAATCTAAAGAACAACAAAAAGATGCGATCACTGTTTTAGAGCAACTTGGCAGCAATCTAGCCAAATCTCTTGATGGTTTAAACAATCGAGCCGTATTTATAGAGAAATGGCAAGCAAGTGGCCAATATCAAATAAGCATTGTGCCTTTGAGCAACTTTCCGTTACCTAACGAATTACTCAGCCAGCTGAAGTCAGAACAGGCGTTGGTATTAGAAACCGATGAAACCATTGCTATTCATTATTATCTACCCAGTAGCGACGAACTTTTTATTTTAAGTGCCCCACCTATTATTATTGCTGAATCAAACGGGTTGATTAACTTTTTGTTGACCGGATTGTTTTATTTGGCAATGTTGTTTTTAGTATTTTTATGGCTTTATCCTCTTGCTAAGCGTTTACTAGAATTAAGAAAAGTCGCAAAGGCATTTGGCGAAGGAAAGCTAGAGAAAAGGGTTGTCGTTGGTTCTATTTCATATATTAAAGATTTAGAAACTGAATTTAACCATATGGCTCAACGTATTGAAGGCTTAGTTAACGATGTAAAGCTGTTAAGTAATGCCGTATCTCACGATTTAAGAACCCCTTTGGCGCGTATTCGTTTTGGTATTGATACTTTGCAAGAAGAAGATGATCCGGTTTTGAGAAAGAAATTTGAGCAAAGAATCAGCGATAACGTTAATGAAATGGTGGAATTAGTAGAAACTTTACTTAATTATGCTCGATTAGATCAAGCAATGTTGACTCTCAATAAATCTAAAGTAAGTTTATCCGCTTTGGTTGACAGCGCCATTAGAAATAAATCTGATGACAAGCTTAATATCAATGTTTTATACAATGATAGTGACTTACACGTTTATGGTGACCCTGCTTACTTAATGATTCTGGTCGCAAATTTAATTCAAAATGCTTGTCAGTATTGTCACAAAGAAATAGAAATTTCTTTGTTAGAAAAAAATGAATTTATTATTTTTTCGATTTCTGACGACGGTAAAGGTATTGCTCTAGCACAAAGAGAACAAATTTTAAAACCTTTTATTCGTGGGAAAAATGTTGATCAAAACGTTAAAGGTTATGGCATGGGGCTCGCGATAGTTAAGCGTATTCTAGAGTGGCATCATGGTGAGATAAATATTGATGATGCGGTAAGTTTATCTGGTGCAAAATTTACCATATCTTTGCCTAAATATCATAAACAAAGCATCGTAAAATAGCGATGCACTTATTATTCTGTAGATGGCTAAAACTGAAAAAATGTCGGTACCCTTTATTTGTCTAGCAAGCGATTTTAATTTATATGCTGTTGTTTTTTATTATTATTCGATAAAAAATCAATAAGCTTGTATCTGACATATATAAGACTTAAGAATTACAATAAGTTAAAACATCTGCATTATATAAACTTTCCCTCTAGTGCTTCCTTCTTAACTTTATAATCAGCTTATAAATTGTTTTGTCATAATTTACTCATTGAGGTTTAAAATAGTTGAAAGCTAAGCTAAGCTAGGGTTATGTAACAATATTTACCCTAGTGAAATTCTATAAAAACAAATTCTAAAGACTAACTTTTGTTAGATTGAGTAATTCATATTCAAATTTTTCTTTTGCATCTGTTTAAGGATGAAGCAATGTTAATCTCCTCACTTAGAGGGGTTAACTTCATACGGAAGTAAACATGCAAAAAAATATCATACAATCCCTTTGGAAGCAGCTGTTAGCCTTGTCCGTTATTGGCATTATCATCATTATCAGCGTAGTCCCCTTTATATTCAATGAAACGACTATCAAAGATGCTACTTTAGTGGCCCAAAATACCGCCCAACAATATTCCACATTAAGAAGTTATTATACTAAAAACATTGTGAGTAAACTCAAAGCGAGTGGTGAAATAACGATTTCAAGTGACTACAAAGATAAAAAGAATGGCATTCCTTTACCTGCAACCATGATCCACGAGCTGAGCGAATTATCTGAGTCAAGTGGTCTGAAAATCAAACTTTATTCTGCTTTTCCTTTTCCTGAACGCGCCGATAGAAAGCTTGATACTTTTCAAAAACAGGCTTGGCAACAACTCAATATTAATCCAAATGCTCCTTATGTCACCACACAGACCATAGGTGAGCAGCATATAGTTCGTGTTGCCATTGCCGACATTCTTACTGAGCAAGCGTGTGTCCAATGTCATAATACCCATCCTCAAACACCAAAAATTGGCTGGGAATTAGGCGATGTTCGTGGGGTATTAGAGGTTATAGTTCCTATAGATAGACAGCTATCATGGCAGCAAAATGGCAGTTATCAGTTAACAGCCATTTTTATTCTTATTTTCCTCGCTATTTTTTACATTTTATTACGCCTGCTAAGCAGGGAATCCAGAGAAAGAGTAAATGATGTACTTATACCCTTAAAAAATCAAAAATTTGCGATGAATGCCCACTCTTTATTATCTATGGCCGACAAGCATGGCAACATAACTTATGTTAACGACAAGTTCTCGAAAATTAGTGGTTATACCCGAGAAGAGCTAATAGGAAAAAAACATAGCCTACTTAATTCTAATAATCAGTCTAAGGCCTACTGGGAAGAAATGCACACCAAAGTACTATCGGGTAAAACTTGGCATGATGAAGTACAAAATAGAGCTAAAGACGGCCATCACTATTGGGTTGATACCACCATAGTACCTAATTACGATAAGCGTGGACAAGTTAATGGCTTCACTTCGATTCGTACCGACATTACCCAACAAAAACAAGACTTTGAAAGCCTTGCTATAACAAAGAAACAAGCAGAAGTTGCTAACGACTCTAAAGCTGATTTTCTTGCCAATATGAGTCATGAAATTCGTACGCCAATGAACGGTGTTATTGGCATGACCAATCTACTCATTGAAAGTAATTTAAGCCCAGACCAACACAAATTAGCCAATACGGTTAAATCATCCGCTGTTGGTTTATTAGGTATTATTAATGATATTTTAGACTTTTCAAAAGTAGAGGCGGGGAAATTAGAACTTGAGTTAATCCCTTTTAATTTAGGGCAAATGCTGGGAGATATTGGCGCCAGCATCAGTTATCAAGCGCACCACAAAGGATTGCAATTTATTTGTCCTGCTACGCCAATTATTCAACAGTGGGTTACCGCAGATCCGGGCCGAATTAGACAAGTTTTGACGAATTTAATTGGCAATGCAATAAAGTTTACCAATCAAGGCGAAGTTGCCGTTTATGTACATTTGATAGAACAAACAGCAGAGAAAAAGCTTTTTCGTTTTGAAATAAAAGATACCGGCATTGGGGTCAGTGAATTACAAAAAGTGCAATTATTTGACAAGTTTTCTCAAGCAGACTCATCAACCACGCGAAAATATGGTGGCACCGGCTTAGGTTTGTCTATTTGTAAAAAATTAGTCGAACTTATGGACGGCGAAATAGGTATTGATAGTGAAATAGGCCAAGGTTCAACGTTTTGGTTTACCCTACCCTTACTTAATGCTCAAGCTATAGATAATATCCCTGTATATAGTGCCGACTTAAAAAAACAAAAAATATTAATTGTTGATGATAACGAGACGAATCTTGAATTAATGCATCAGCTGCACAAAATTTGGGGAATTCCTCATAAATTAGTGAATAGCGCAAAAGCTGCCTTAGCAGAACTAGAACAAGCTGCTCAAAATAACATCCCTTACACCATAGCTGTTTTAGACATGCACATGCCAGAAACAGATGGCTTAGAGTTATGTCAACAAATACAGAAAGTTCCGCAAATAGCGAAAACTAAACTCATCATGGCATCATCACAGGCTCAACGTGGTGACGCACTAAAAATGAAAGAAGCAGGTTTTAAAGGTTATATTACTAAACCTATTCAGCAATCAGAATTATTAGATGTTTTATTAATGGTTTCAGGTGTAGAAGTATCGACACCTGAGTTTGTTACTCGCCACACCTCTAAAGAGCATGTACAGTTTAAAGCGCATGTTTTGGTTGTTGAAGACAATGCAACGAATCAGTTAGTGATAGAAGGCCTGCTACGCGCACTTGGAATAACCGTCGATCTTGCTGGTAATGGTGAAGAAGCTATAGCAACATTACAAAGTGTTAGCAAACATGACTTAGTCTTTATGGACTGCCAAATGCCAGTATTAGATGGTTATCAAGCGACCCGAAAAATAAGATCAAAAGCGTCAGCAGTTACCAACAGTGAAATCCCAATTATCGCGATGACCGCTAATGCGATGGCGGGCGATAAACAAAAATGCTTAGATGTTGGTATGAATGATTATTTATCAAAACCGATAGAAGCAGACAAAGTCATCAAAATGCTTAACAAATGGTTACCAACTGAAAATAAAGAAGAAAAACAGCCAGAAATTGAAAGTAAGACGAAACGAACCACAGTTGATAAGACAAATAATCAGCATGTCGTTTTTGATTATCAGGATATGTCTAGACGACTGATGAACGACCAAGAACTGATGCAGTCTATTGCTGAAATGTTTTATCAAGATTTGAATATCGAAATAGAAAAATTAAAGCTCAGTATTAATGATGACAATGTTGAACAAGCTGCTGCCATTATGCATATCATAAAAGGTTCGGCGTCGAATGTTGGTGGTAAAGCGTTAACGGCGTTAGCTTTTGATATGGAAATGGCGAGTAAATCAGGTAACCTCATTGAAATAGAAGAAAATATTGAACAACTTGAGTATGAATTTAACAGACTTGAATTGGCAATGAAAAAAGAATTTTCATAAGGTGATTATTTTAAATATTGACCTTATTAGTTTGAAGGTTCTTGATATGGTCAACTTATTAAGAGTATCTTTTATCTCGTAAAACTGAATTCATTAGGTTTACATGGTTTCATCAGTGTTTGATGTTTCAAGCACTTACGAGGTATTAATTGCTGCTCCCCTTCCTAAACCTAAACTGCTCGCATCAGCGATACGGTTTTTAATCTGTGAATCGGCGAAACAACGTTTCAAAAATTAAGTTTCGAATACATTAAAAGTCGTGCGTCTGTCTATTTATTCTTTTACTATGTTCAGCAATATTTAATTTATGCAGAACTTATTTATCATAAAACTTCATCACATCGACGGACACATCCAAACCATACTACTCGCTGAGTATGCTGATAAGTTACTCCTGCTTGATGGATGTTGTCGCTCAGATATTACGCTGTTAAGAAATTTTATTACTCAAGTACTACAACGTCCATTTAATGATTTATCTTTGGTCGTAGTCACACATATGCACCCTGATCATGCCGGAGCCGCAAACAAATTACGAAAAATAACAGGATGTAAAATTGCGACTGCTAATGTAAGTGGACAGTGGTACTCTGGCCTCGAAGGTCGTCTCATGCACCTCACTGATATAATGTTAGCTAGATGGGTAGCAAAGCGTATGAAGAAGCCCCGTGTTAATATGTGGTATTCTAGTCAGTTAATCGCTGACTATAAACTGAATGATGGAGACCACTTACCAGGTTTTTCTGAGTGGGTTGCTTTAGCTACTCAAGGTCACACAGATAGAGATTTATCTTTACACCACTTACCGAGCAATAAAGTATATGTTGCCGATTTAATGGTAAAAGTAAAAAATAAATACATTCCCCCTTTCCCCATTTTCTATCCCAATCGTTATCGGACTTCGCTTCAAAAAATAAGAGCTCTAGCACCTAAAAGTTTAATTCTTGCTCATGGTGGCGAGGTAAATTTAACCGAGCATGATTACCAGCAGTTATTGATACTAGCGCCTAAAATCCCTAAAACACATTGGCGTTCTGTAAAGGCTAAATTATTTCGCTCATTTAGATTTTGAGCCATTCAGCAACGAATAAAGCCTAACGATATATTTACCATTAGGCTTTAGTAAAACATTGATACGTTTTAGTTTATTAGAATGGACCTGTCGTTAATTCAGGTGTTAGCCAATAACTTTTCCAAATACTATTACCATGAAGATAATAAATATCATCACCGTGGAATATAGCTCGGTCATCCCATCCAGAAATATAGATCGCTTCATCAGCATCTGTAGATCCCACTGGTTTAACGCTGCCTATTTCAACTAAGGTTGCATTCGCATCGTTACCGGTTACTTCAATGAGTTGCAGTGAATTTTCAGGCGCCCAAATGTAATACTCTTGCCCTGTTTCACTATCAACAACCCTTTCTGATAACCACCTTTCGACGGGCAGACCAAAACGATGAGTGTTCTCTGCAGTTTTTAAGTACGTTAGTGCATGATAATCAAATTCAACCGGGGTATAACCATTTTCATAAACAATAGATTTAATTTCAATGGGATCATGCATATTGCTTACATCAAATAAACTTATTTTAGCGCCTTCAATAATAGGTGTAATTTCATCGGCAGATGTACCGTCGCCTTCTAGGAAAAGTCTATTTGGATCAACGTTCTGACCAATCCCTACAAGTAAACTGTCTGAAATAGGATGTAAGTATGATGAATAGCCTGGAATTTCAAGGGCTCCGGTAATTTTTATTTGGTCATTATCTGCTAGGTCAAGTACATAAAGTGGATCGGTATTTAAAAAGGTTACAATAAAGGCTTTATCCTCGAAGAAACGTACTGCTTTTATATCTTCTTGCACTATACCTCCATTATTAAGTTTACCGATTTTTTCAGGGTAAGTATCATTAGGCAATTGCGCCACAAGTGTTAACTCATTCCCTACTGGGCTGAGAATATTTAAGTAATGATCATAACCAATATTTCGGTCACCTTTGGTAGTAACAACTCGTAAATCATCACCATTTTCACTAAATCTAAGGTTAGATAAATGCCAATTAAATCGGCCATCAAGGGCACCTGAAGCAACATAGTTTATATCTTGTCCAGCAATTGAAAATTTATGAATGATAGATGTTTCAATCGTTTTACTATCTTCGTACTGGTAGTGGGTACCATATAAATAGACAGAAGTTGGTGTCGCATAAAGACCCGAAACTTGGGTATTGATACAGATTGAAGAAATACTGTCAGGATGTTTTAAATCTATTGTTGTTAATGTGACAATGCCATTAAAACCATCTTTGTCTGTCGTTTCTGCAGGTATAAAACAATTCTCGGGTTCAACTAAATTTCTGCTGTTACCTTGTTTATCTACTAATTGTGGGAGGAAATCACTTATATCTGTTAAAAATATTGTTTTGTAATTATCTAACTTTTCGGTTTCAGTTTCTGCAACAGGAAGCTCAGAAATATAAGGTGAGAAGCTACTTACAATGTAAAGCACGTCGTCAACGCGTCGGCTATCAATTATAGCACCGTCCATCGTGTAAGACGCTGTAATGGCAGGGGCTGACTGATCAGCTACATCCAATAATGATAAATTAAAACTTTCTTCCATAGGGAAAAATCCATAGGAAGCGATACTTGATGTATTCACATTACCGTCATTATAAAATGTGTAGATATCGGATAAAACAGCTAACTTATCTTTATTCAAATACAAACTATTGATTGAAGAGGCTGCTTCATTGACTAAAGTTTTTGACAATTCACTGATCTCACCTTGTGCATCACGCTGTAAAATGCGCACCGATGTTTGTGCTATTGGAGCTTCTTGTGCATAAGTTTGTCGCTGGTAATACTCATTATTGGCGATATACATAAATTCGCCGTCATACTTAATTCGATCTCCTTCATCAACCCCTTCTTCTTGGGTAATGGTTGATGAATAACCACTTTGTTCATTGTTATTATTGCTTGTAGCTGGAGTGGGGTTTCCTTCTGTATTAGCATCAAACGTTTGAAAAATTTCACTCTGCTGAGCGCTATTAAGATAAACTCCATTTTTCAAATGTTTTTCAAAGTCAGTTGCATTAACAGGCTTTAAAGGCGTTAATGCCATTGTCATTGCATTAAGTGAAGGGACTTCTTTAAGGTTCTCTATGGAAACGTCGTTGCTCGCATCGCCGCCGCAACCTAAAAGTGGTAAAAATGAACTGAGTAGTATTATTTTTTTGTTCAACATTTTTGCTCTCCATGTAATTAATGTACGATTATTTACCGGAAACAATACGCGCTTGATATTTATATACTGTTGTCAAATGAAATCAAATGTAATTTGATGTAACTGAAGCTGGCAATAATGTAAAGCAATGGTAAATTATAGTCGCAGATTACTTCAGTAGACATGCTCCAATGAGACTTTAAATAATTGCAGTAGACGAAGTAAATAAAACTTAAAACGGAAATTTTTCATTGAAATATTACTTATTGCTATTGTTAATGTTCAGTCAGCTTTCATTTTCCAATGACTGTGAGCTAATAACGGATAGCTGTGCGACAGTGGGAGAATGGAAATTTTCTTTAGCGGTGGGCGCAGGCGTTTACACCAATCCTTTACACGGTGGTGATAATATCCCTTTAGTACTTATTCCTCAGATAAGTTATTACGGTGAAAAAGTATTTTTTGATAATAATACCTTAGGTTATTCATTTTTTGATAATGATCAACTGATCATAAGTGCCATCACTCAGTTAAATCATGAAAAAGCATATTTCACACGTTGGCATCCAAAAAATATTTTAATAGAGTCAATTTCTTCAGGAGATGCCTTAACTCCCAGTACAGGAGAAACTGACTCAGAAGAGCTTAATCCACCAGAGCCAGACATAGATGTTAATGTTAAAGACGTTTCAAATCGGCGCTGGGCAATTGATGCAGGTGTTCAATTTAATTGGTTTATTAATCAAACTACCGACCTTCAAGCACAAATACTCCATGATGTTAATAATGTTTACAACGGCTTTAATGCCAAAATAGAGTTAACGCGGATAATGACATTACCGTTACCCAATACGGCAATGTCATTTAGCGTTGGCACAAATATTAATAGCAAGAACTTAGTTGATTATTACTACGGTATTTCACCAACAACAGACTCGGGTGAAGACCTAGACTATCAAGGAAAATTAAGTATTAATCCTTACTTTCGCTTGGTATTGACGCATCAACTATCAGAGCGCTGGCGTGCAAAACTGAATATTAAAAGGGTGTTTTTAGATGATGCGATGACTGAGAGTCCATTAGTTAAAGATGATTATATCAATACCATCTTTGCAGGAGTAACTTATGACTTCTAGCCGATGGAGAGCTATTATCTATCTGTTTGTTTTTGGTCTAGTTTTACAACCTCTTTCGGCCTCATCCACAAGCCAACTTATTATTAAACCTTCGGTATGTATGGTAAAGAAGCTCGGAGATAGCTGTAGAATGAAGGTAAAAGTTATATGGCAAAACGCACACCCTATCGACGCTTGCTTATTTCAGGATAGTTTACGTTTAAAGTGTTGGGAAAACACACTTGATATTAATGCCGATCTCGAAATTTCACTTGCTCAAGATATGAAATTTACCTTGATGAACAATGAGAAGGTATTAGCCTATCAACACATTAAAATTAATACGGCATTACCCAAAAAATATCGTCGAAGATTACGAGCAGATTGGAGTTTCTTTTAATGAATCATATATTGTTAGTCGAAGATGATTTACGTTTAGCTAATCTTATTTCGAAATTTCTCGGCCAAAATGGCTTTCAAGTATCTATGCTCCATCAAGGTGATACGGTTGTTGATTTCATTAAAAACAATGCGCCTGATTTAATTATTTTAGATGTCATGTTACCGAAACTAGATGGCTTCGCGGTCTGTCGTAAAGTGCGTAACAGTTATGAGCATCCTATTATTTTTCTCACCGCCAAAGATAGCGATTTTGACCATGTCCACGGTTTGGAGATTGGCGCTGACGACTACATTATTAAGCCAGTTGAACCCTATGTTTTATTGGCGAGAATAAATATGTTGCTGCGTCGTAAAAAGCACAGTATAAAAAACTCTGTTGAGCACCTAGAGTTTGGCCAATTAAATATACATAAAGCTTCACGACAAGTGACTTTATCATCAGAACCCATAGAGCTCACAAGTCATGAATTTGAACTGCTTTGGTTATTGGCAAGTAATGCCGGAGAGCCACAAAGTAGGGAGTATATTCATGAGCAAATGATCGACCGAGAGTATGATGGTCTCGATCGAAGTGTTGATGTAAGAATATCTCGATTACGTAAAAAATTAGGTGACTGCACTAAAAATCCGAGTCGCATTATCACCGTGTGGGGCAAAGGTTATTTGTTTAGCAGTACCGCTTGGGAAGAGCCCCATACTTATTAACATAAATAGACTTGCATAATCATTAAACGGGTAGAATTATTTTGAATCGTCTTTTCGTAAATTTATACCTCGTCATCATGCTAGGTTTATTATCTATAAACTGGTTGTCTGAGCAACTTTGGCAACAATTCATTGAGTCTGAACACTCCCAGAGCCAGCAGTTGCATCCTCTTGAACAAGTAGCAAAAATTTTGCCTTTGTTACAAGGACAAAAATCACAATCAAAAGAATCAATCATAAGTAAACTCAGTAAATCGCTTGATATTCAGATAAAAACAGCACCAATGAATGATTTTTATTGGCTTGAAGAACAAAAAGAAAAACTCATGTCTGGTCAGGTCCTGCGTAATTATGATGAACAAGACAATGTCATTTTTTACGTTAAGTTTTTGGAAAGCGCTACAATTTATCAGTTAGGACCCTTTAATCGGAATGTACCTTCAGAAACCCCTTATCAACATTTGAAATGGTTGTTTTTGCTTGCTTCATATTTATTATTGGGTGGCGTCATTGGACTCTGGACGCGACCATTATGGCGAGACCTCAAACAACTCAATAATATGGCGAGCGAAATAGCGAACGGTAAATTAGATGTTGCTGTCTATGCCAATAAACATTCACCGATCCAACAAATTGTTATTACCTTTAAAGACATGGCTCATCGCATTATTCGTTTATTATCGGATCAAAAACAATTAGTCAATGCGGTATCTCACGAATTGCGTACTCCTTTATCGAGGTTGCGATTTTCTCTCGTTATGCTAGAAGGTGCGAACGAAGAACAACGTAAAGATATGGTGCAAGATGTCAGTGAGATAGAAGCACTTATTGATGAAATGCTAAGTTATGCTCGCTTAGAAAATATAAATCAAGATATCAAAAAATCTTCGGTTGATTTAACATCGCTAATAACAAATCAAATAGATAAATTAGTTCGGTTAAGCCATTTAACCATTAAATGGCAAAAGCCCGAGCCTTGCTTTTATCATTGTAATGAACATTTAATCGAACGTGCTATTCAAAACTTATCAACGAATGCGTTACGTTATGCGAAAGGTTGCGTTGAAATTAGTCTAGTCATGACACAAAGCCACGTAAAAATAATTATTGAAGATGACGGTCATGGCATAGACGAGAAAAATAGAGATAAAATATTTGAGCCATTTTTTAGATTAGAATCACACCGAAATCGTGATGAAAACCAGCAAAAAGGAGGTTACGGTTTAGGGCTCGCCATTGTTCAGAGAATTTGTGAATGGCACAAAGCAAGCTGTACACTTAGCACCTCAACACTAGGTGGGTGCAAGTTTATCATTGACCTACCCATAGATGAAATTGTTGAACGAGCTATCCGAAAAAATAAGCAATAAAGACTCAGATGTATTTTATTTACCTTACTTTAGCCTTCCCCTCGTGCCTCTTTTTTCATTTTTAGCCATTTTCTCAAGAATCTTTTTTTCGATATCAATCTCTTGCCAGTGGGCAATATCTAACACTCTAAGAATAATATCAGCTAACTCTTCTCCAAAAGCATCTGTAGGCTTTTCGTTTCGACATTCATTGATAGCTTCTCCTACTTCTGACGCTACTAATGCAAGGGCCTCTAAAGTCGTTTTATTGTGCCAGCCCATTTCTTCTACCCAAAGGTAGTTCTTCTCAGCTATTTCATTAATATTCATTTTCACTCGCTCAGTCAGATTTCTTAGTCATTAAAACTCTTTTACCTAGATAGATTCACTTCACATATTAATATCCTATACCCGATAAGCTCCAAGAAACATGTTAACTCCAGAACTGATAATTTGAGTTTGTTGTAATTTTTAGGGGAACGCCTGCCCTTGTATTATTAGGAGCCATAATGACCTCTTGCGCTTTCATACAATCAAACGGTACATGACAGAAGAACGTAAAGACATCTCACCGATACGATCCATTCCTTTACAAGGAATCACTCCAGATATATTAGCAAAAGCCCCCGTTGATAGCATGACGTTATTTCGCCTTGGCCATTCAAGCTTTTTAATGAAGGCGGAAAATAAATATTGGTTAATTGATCCTGTGTTTTCAGACCGCGCTTCACCTTTTAGTTTTATTGGCCCTAAACGTTTTCATCAACCCCCTATTAGTATTAATGAATTACCTAAAATTACTGGCGTGAACATTTCACATAATCATTATGATCATTTGGACAAAGCAGCCATTAAAGAGATGGCAGAGAAAGTTAAGCACTTCATTGTGCCATTAGGGCTTGCCAATGATTTAAAAAGTTGGGGAATTAAAGAAAGTACTATTACTGAACTAGACTGGTGGCAATCTGTCCGTATAGCAAACTTACAGCTAACGCTCACTCCCGCTCAACATTTTTCGGGCTGAGGATCACTCGACGCAAATGATACATTATGGGGTTCTTGGGTGATACAGAGTAACGAACAGTCAATTTTTTACAGTGGTGATAGTGGTTATTTCAAAGGTTTTAAAGAAATTGGTCATAAGTATGAACCTTTAGAAAGGATCACAACTTTAGCGAGAATTGCTGATATTGAGGGGTTAACGCCGATAATAGGCGAGCCAATAGATATTACATCAGACGTCAGTTATCAAGCTTTGTGGCATGGATTAAACTAAAGGCTAGTGCCGAAAGTAGTTCAAGTGTCAGATAAACAGTCTGGCATTTTTTCACCTATTCATTACCCAAGCCCCTCTTTTCAAGTGTATATCGAATAGCTTCAACCTAAGCATTAACTTCACTTAATGCCTATATGTCGCCACATTTTATTTTTTCATGTTTATAACGATAAAGATAAATTGATTCGTTAACCTTTATTGATTTACAAACGAACTGTATATAGATACAGTCAACTTGTATTTATCTAAGTACCATTATATTTAATAAAGTGAGTTAACATGCCAGAAGCGTTTAAAGATCTGTATAACGAAAAGTTTTATTTGCTTTTAGCAAAACATTTGAACAAATGTTTAGTTGACTTTAATCAAGACAAATTTATGCAATTAATAATGTCTGATAACTTTGAACAATTAGAATTAAAAGAACGAATGACTCATACCAAAGAGGTATTGCATCAATTCATGCCAAAGGATTTTCCCCAAGCGACTGATGTTTTAGTTAAGTTAATTGACAGTTTAGTCGATGATGGCATTAAAGAAGGCAGTGTCGAGTTTATGTTTCTACCAGAATACATAGAAACTTATGGTATAGATGACTACCAAACATCGATTAGCGCTTTTGAAAAAATAACCCAATTTACCAGCGCTGAATTTGCGGTTAGGCCATTTTTAATAAAATACGGCCAACAAATGCTGACACAAATGTTCTTATGGTGTAAGCATTCTAATTACTTGGTCAGACGTTTAGCCAGTGAAGGCTCTAGACCTCGGTTACCTTGGGCGATTGACCTACGAACGTACAAAGATGATGCCACGTTATTATTGCCGATATTACATGCTTTATTTAACGATCCTACCGAAATTGTTCGTCGCAGTGTTGCTAACAATCTGAATGATATTGCCAAAGATAATCCAGATACAGTGATTGAATTTGCAAATCAATACATCGGTGAAAGTACACAAGCAGACCGCACTATAAAGCATGCCTGTCGCACGTTATTAAAACGAGCCTCTCCTGAAGCACTTGCATTGTTTGGTTATGATAGTACTGATATCGAATTAATTACGTTTAATGTTTTAACAGAAAAAGTAGTCATGGGAACATATGCTGAATTTGCTTTTTCAATAAAAAATAACTCAAAAGAGACAAAAAAAATACGCGTAGAATACGGCTTATACTTCATGAAGAAAAACGGTCAGTTAACAAAAAAGGTATTTAAAATTAGTGAACGTTCATTAGCAACTAATGAAATACACCAAGTGCTGCGTAAGCAAAGCTTTAAACCCATTAGTACCCGTGTTTATCATGCCGGTGTTCATCAAGTATCAATAATACTTAATGGTAAGGAATTTGCCGCAAAAGACTTTGAGTTGATTTCAATAAATTAATTCGATAAAGAGATAAAGAGATAAATAATATACCCAAGATAAAGAAGATAATTTTGTAAATTAAAATACGCACTAAAAATAGCCTGCTTAGAGATTAAATCCCACGTTAATATTTTTTCTAACCTCCACTGTTATGTCAACTATCTTCAAGGGTAGCTGACATTAGCAGTATTTTCTATCTCGCTTTCGCCCCCATAGCGCCATAAAAAGGTTGTTTTAGTCTTAGCTAATGGTTACCTCTTCCAATTAAAAACAGGAGCTTTAGCATGTTCGTTAATTTTTTGATAATTAGTAACTTTACATAAAAACAAAACGAGACGGCATAAGTCAACTCAAGTAAGAATTTTAATGTGTTGTTATGACCTAAAAAGCGTATTAATTAATGTTTTCCCTTCTTTGATTACCTGTTTTCCTTTGGCAAAGACAGCTGTTATTGCTAATGACTCGCTATCAAGTAAATTTAAGTCGGCATCAAGGCCTACCACAATTTGACCTTTGTTTTTAAGTTTTAATATACCCGCTGGAGAACGAGTTATTGCACTTAACGCTAATTCCAGAGGAAGTTGATATTCTTTAACAGCATCAACCATTGACTGATGAAGACTACGCACTTGCCCTACTTGTAAGTCGATTAATTCGCCGGCTCGGTCAAACAAAGGCAAGCTAGCATTGCCATCAGAACTCATGGTCAGTTGTTTTATATTCAACCCTTTCGCCAAAGCTTCAGCCAATGCTTTTGCTGCTGGAATTTCACCTTGTGCAATTATTTGCTCATTAGTGCTGGTAGTAAAATCAATAAAACCACCTTGAGCTGCAAACTCAAAACCCGCATCGAGTAGCGCTCTACTGCGATTAATATGGGTAGGATAAAACTGGGTAATGGGGATATCTGACTGCTCGACGACATTTTGAAGTATCGACAAGCGTCCTATTTCATCACCGACATGGATACTAACGATGCCCGTTTTACCTGACAGCATACCAGCTACTCTGGCTTCAGAAGCTAACCGTGCTAACTCTGTAGGGGTGAGATGAGAACTTCGATGATCGGCAATGGCCACTTCGCCGACACCGATAAACTTCTCAATAAACATGATATCGCGTTTAATCGACTCTGTGATAGTTACCATAGGATAATGATATGAACCGCTATAACAAAATACAGACAAGCCTTGCTCTTCTAAACTGTAAGCTTTTGCTAACAAGTTTTCTAAACTACGGGTTTCTGCATCAGTACCAAGCACGCCAATGACTGTAGTAACACCACCAATCAAGGCTTCATTGATATGCATTTCAGGAGTACGAGTGGTGTAGCCCCCTTCCCCTCCACCACCGGTAATATGTACTAATGAATCAACAAATCCCGGTGTTAATATTTGGCCATTGGCATCAATGACTTCGACTATATCGTTTATACATGCAGATAAATCGTTTTCAATGGCAATGATCTTATTGCCTGCAATTAATACATCCTTTTGTCCAAGGGGTGTTGGAGAAAATACTTGAGCATTTTTGATTAACTTCATAATAATCCTTTACGTTATGTTTAAAGTTACGGCTAAAACCATGAAACCCATGGCAACACCGGCTAAAATCGACATGAAACGCCAGATAAATTTAGCCCAAACAAACCAATCAATGTTGGTCACCCCTAAACAACCTATTAAGGCCGCAGAGGTAGGAATAATAATATTGGTTAAGCCATCACCCAGCTGAAAAGCCAGTACCGCAACTTGCCTTTGCAAACCAATAATATCGGATAAAGGTGCCATTATTGGCATGGTAAGGGCTGCCTGACCTGAGCCTGAAGCGATAAAAAAATTAAATACCGACTGAAAAAGGAACATACAAACCGCTGAGATGGTTTGAGGTAATTCAACTAGCAATTGTCCGGTGTAATGTAAAACAGTATTTAACACCGAGGGGTCCCCAGCATTGTCACCACCTAGAATGATTACTATACCTTTAGCCATACCGACAATCATAGCGGCAGGTAATAATTCTTTCGCCCCCGATTTAAATGCATCAGCCACTTCATTCACTGTTAAACGTTTACCAATAATGGCGATAAGACCAATGACACAACCTAAGGTGAAAAATTGACTTGCTAATTCAGGGATATAATAACCTCTGGCAACGACGCCCCATATTATCCAGATAATACCTGAGACAAAAGCACTCAGTAATACCCCATCCAATAATTTGAACTTAACGGGGTTTATTTTAGCGCTACTAATTTGTTGATTAGGGCTAAAACAAGGAGATAAATTGGGTTGTTTTTTAATTTTACTAGCATAACGCATGGTAAACACGATACCTATTGTGGTAAAAACACACCATAACGCCACTCTAAACTCTAGCGCTGACATCAAGGGTAAACCAGCGATACCTTGCGCAATAGCAACACTAAAAGGGTTCATCCAAGAGGTGGCAAAACCTATTTGTGTGGCGACATAGGTTACCAACACGGTTGTTATGCCATCATAACCAATGGCACGCATTAAAGGGAAAAGGACAATACAAAAAGCGATGGCTTCTTCCCCCATACCAAAGATGGCACCGGCAAACGAAAACAAGACAAATAAAATAGGAATAAATGCTTGCTCTAATTTCTGAGTTTTTACTATTAACGCCATGATGCCATTATCGATAGCTCGGGTTTTCATGATAATGCCAAACGCGCCGCCAGTTAGAATAATAAACATCATTACGCCAATGGCAGAGCCCCATTTATCACCAGACACCATGCCTTCAAAGGCAAAATTTAAAAATCCAATATCACCATGTTCGCCAAATAACGGCACGCCACTTTGCTGCTCAGCAAATTGAAAACTATCGGCAATTAACTTCATGGTGTTAGTAATAGGGTCAAGTTCTACTTGATAAAACCCTGCGGGGATAAAGTGTGTCGATATTGCCGCCAACATTACGATAAAAAATAAAATAACAAAGGCATCTGGCATCGACTTTACAGTAACTAAGGCAGGAGCTTTTGTTACTGTAGTTTTGTCCAAATCAGCGTTATTGCTTTCTTCTATATCCATTTTAACTCTACTTCTTAATAAAATAACAGTGAGCGTTAGCTCTAGTATAGGGTGTAAGCGAAGACTGTTAAGTCTTCGCTTTAGCTATTTAGAAGAAATAGGTCATTGATACTCGATAGTTAGCACCTAATGCATCATGATTTAATGAATCAAATCCTCTGGATGAACCATAAGCTACCGGAGGCTCTTCATCTAACAAATTATTAATCGTCAAATTAATATTCATGTTTTTAAAATCATAACCAATATTTGCTCGCAACGTTAACCATGACTCCACGTCGCGCTCACCGTTGGCATCAAGTTTACCCATGTCATCAAGCTCATTAATTTGACGACCTCTCAAACCTTCGATATCGTCTTGGTAAGAGCTAGTGTAATCGAGGGTTAAGCTTGAATATAAGGCATCCTGTGACCAAGAAATTCTGGCACTGGCGATGTTTTCTGGATAACGCCAAGTGCCAACAAGTTTTTCAAGCTCACTAGAACCCGCTTTATTACGCTCAAATTCCAGGTAATGTGTTGCATCAATAGCAAAACTCAAGGTGCCTTGGCTAAAGTCAATTTTATGATCGAAAGCTAAATCAATACCTGATACATTTTGCTCACCGGTATTTTGCAATTGAATTATATGATCTCGGTATAAAGGTAAGCCATCATCTCGGGTATTATCTACAATCCAGCTATCTTTTATTTGCGTTAAGTTAGCGCCAGTATCTTCGATAGTTAAGCCACTATCATCGGTATAATCACAAAGCTCTTGATCATAAGAAATACCGGTTTCACCAACAGGCACTAAACCACAATGACGTAACGACTCATCGGTAATAGCATTAGCTAAAACTGCTGTCATATCTGTATCTACTAAACCATCGTGATGAAATTGCCAATAATCTACTGTTACTGTGGTATTGATGCTTGGGCTATAAGCAAAACCTATACTAATAGATTCAGACTCTTCAGCACGTAAATTGGCGTTACCTAATTCTAAAACATTTGGGCTACTCTCAAAGCTATCTCCACCACAATATAAATCAGCAACAGCCTGATTAGCACCACAATCATAGGTCGCAGTGGTGGTTCTTAATTTTACCCCTGCTTGTGTTAATGATGGAGCTCTAAATGAGGTTGACCATGAGGCACGAAAAATAAAATCATCTATTGGCCTAATAGTAATGCCAATTTTAGGATTAAAAGTATCGCCAAAGTCATCATAATCGTCATAACGTCCGGCAAGTTGTAGCTCAACCATATCATTTAATGGGATATGAAATTCAGCAAACGCGCCCCATTGAAAGCGGTCTGCTGCAGATAAACTTGACCCAAAACCAAAGACATCAACTAAATAATCATTCTCTGCTCTTGCTCGAGCATTTAAAGAAGGAATATCAGTTATTTCTTCTTTTCGCGCTTCAATACCAAAAGCGGCATTGATCACTTGATCATTAAATTCAAATAACTCACCCGTTACTCGAGCATCCCAACCATAAACGGTACTTTCACCATCACGAGTTGGTACTTCTTGGCTCATTGCCAATAGCGAGTCATTATCCACATTCCCTTCTAAAAACGGATTATATCGCTCTAATAGCTCACCAGAGCCACAGGCTAAACTGTCACTATCGTAATCATATTCAGCAATAGATCCATCACCACAAAGCTCACCATTAACCAAGGCGGTGTATTTATAACGATTGTAAATACCCGCAATAGCTTTTTGCTCAGATTCGGATTTAGATAAGGTAATTGCTGACTCCCACTCCCAATCACCAATATCACCGGATAAACTAGATACTAATCGAAACGAATTAGTTTCAACCTCAATAGTACGTGGCGTAGCAAAACGCGCATCGTACTGAATGCCTCTTAATTCACGGGCAGTAGCCGAATTATCTAAGTTGGTGTAGTAATATTGTGGATAAACTAAATCAATTAAACTTGGCACCGCATCTAAAGCACTCATTGGTGCCCAGCCAGCATCACTATCATCTAATTGGTTGATGGGTGCAGGAGATGAACTGGCAGTAGATTTGCTATGAGAATAGAAAAAATCTGTATCCCAAATTATATCGCCAATTTCTTTTGAATACATAAAACCTAATGAAGCCGTTGTTAACTCAGTGTTAAGCATATCGTCTTCATTACGGTAATAAGCACAAATGTCCTCGCCATATTCAGTGGTAACCAATGCAGATTTACAATTTGGGTTAGCTAATTCTAAATAATTGCCATCTGCATCAGCAACATCACTCGAGTTATAATAAATATTGGGGGTATGCTTAGGTAGATATGAATATGAATTTACTAATAATGGCTCTTGAGTAAAGTCTCTATCTAGTGCGCTAAACGCCTCGCGATCATAATAATCAGCAAATACCGTTAAATTACCACCCGCTAACTCAGTGCCCATCACTAGGTTAAGGTTATATTTTCCTTCGTTGGACGATTCAAAACTATTGCCATAAGAAAGGTTTACTTCGGCGCCTTGGTAATCTTTTTTCAGGATATAGTTAATAACACCCGCGACCGCATCGGCGCCATAAATGGCAGACGCCCCAGTCGCTAACACTTCAATGCGCTCTATTGCCGCAAGAGGAATACTATTAATATCAACAAAGTTTTGCGTGCCTGAGGCAAAAGAGCTTGCCGCCACACGTCGTCCATTAATCAGGGTAAGTGTTGATGATGGACCTAAACCACGAAGTGAAGCTGCAGCTTGACCTGCTGGCGTTGAAGTTGAGGTAGCGCCACTTTCACTGGTACTAAACGAGCCTTCACCACCACGGGTTTGGCTAATTTGTTTCATTAACTCTGAAATACTACTGGCACCTGAGTTACGAATATCTTCGGCACTTATTACCACTAAAGGTTGGGTCCCTTCAAGATCAACCCCTTTAATTCGGCTACCGGTAACAACTATTTTTTCTACTTCTTTTTCAGTGTTTGCATTCTGCTCAGCAGCATAGATATAAATTGGCGACAACAAAGTACTACAAACGGCCATAGCTAGGCACGAAGGTTTAAAAACTTTCATATTTTAACTCTCTGATTTTTAATCTAAATTTTATAAAAAGCAGCTAAAGTGCTCAAAAAAAGAGTACTGGAGTGCTGATGCATGGATTTAATTTTATTTTTGAGTTTTGGATGAGTAGAAAACGAGATCTAACGTCCAGAAAACAATGATATTGTTTTCTAGTGTTTACTCATCAAACCACTCTGAAAGGTAGTAATTTGAATAAGAATATGTTGTAAGTGCGAATGCTTTCTTGTACATATATAAAAGGTCTTAGGTTGCCAAAGTTTCATTAAAAAGTTTGTTTGCCGCAAACTCTTCAAAATTTGCTTATTTATAAATACCGCTGTCTTAGTTGGTTGTCAACAGTATTTTTAACTTTACACTTGTCTATTTTGCCGAATAGCTAGTATTGGAAAACAAACAAAATGAAACAAACATCTTTAATTGCGCTGCTATTTGTAACGATAAGCTTAACATTGTCGGCAAAAACAACAAATCCACAAGGAAAACTTTTTCTTGTAGGTGGTGGTTTAAAAACTTGCTCTTCAATGGCCACTAAAAACTGTAATGCCAAGACCTTAGCTAACAATAATCAACTAAACAACGCTAAAACAACGGCTCTTTTTGAAATTAGTAAAAAAACGATCAAATTAATTGAACTTTCATGGCCAGAACACTTCGACAACACAAATAAACTACAAATTATTAACGTGCTAACAACCGTATCAACATCAGAACCACAGCAGATTTTATCTAAATCTGGTTTGAAATTTTTATTAAAAAAATATGACCATCACCGCATCATTAATAAATTAAACGATGCTGAATACTATTTTATGCTCGATTTATTAGAGCAACCGGTACTGAAACCTAATACCACCGTTAGATTAAAAGAACAGGTAGACTTACTCAATTCCACCGACATATTTTCCACTGAAATATATCAACACTTTGTTGTATTGGCTCAAGAGATCAGTGCTAAAAAAGTACCAAAAATTCTGGTACTTACCGCTTCGGCTCGTGATCCTTTTGAAGCGGTAGATTTTTATCAATCAGCTTTTACCCAAGCGGGTGGAGATACCCAGTGGCTTCCACTTGATGCTACTTTAAACAATTTAATCCAGCAAAAAGGTGATCGCCAGAGGATTTGTCAGCAATTAACGGCCAACCGGATAAAGGTTCAAGGCTCAATTAATCGAGAACATGTCTACCCGGATCTTACCAAGAAGCAATTAAAAGCTTGTTTGTCTCCGGATAGTATTTTAGAACAAATAACCCAGGCCGATGGCATTTTTATTAACGGCGGCGATCAATCATTAACCTTAAAAGCATTTATTAATAAAGATGGCTCTGACAACAAAGCGTTAAAGTTAATTAAAGAAAAACTTGCTAATAATACCTTAATACTTGGTGGCACCAGCGCTGGAACGGCAGTTATGTCCGGTGGAAATATAGCGGCGACTCGTATCCCTATGATTACTAATGGGCAAAGTAATACCGCCATTGTCCGTGGAGCTAAAAAGGATGTACTACCACAGGAAGGCTGTCAAAAATCAAAGAGTTGTAATCAAGATTTGCTCAATGATGATCTCACTTATAACTCCAGTGGTGGTTTAGGATTATTTCCTTGGGGCATCCTAGATACCCATTTTTCAGAACGTGGCAGACAAGGGCGATTGGCTAAATTAGTACTTGATACTAAGTCAAGATTTGCTTTTGGTGTCGATGAAACCACCGCACTTATAGTCAGTAACATTAATACTGAACGTCCCTATTTTAAAGTAATCGGTCAAGCTGGCGTATTTATTATTGAAAACACTATAAATAATTCAGAGAATAACGCGGTGCTGAGTCATTACCTTACTCGAGATGATACTGCATCACTTAATGGGCTAGATTTTCAATTAAAACTCGCTTACTGGAAAAAAAAGTCTCAAGAACATGCTGTTATGCCTGAAGATATTAATAGTATTTTTAAGGGTGACCGCTATCAATTAACAACTGAATTATTATGTAGAACCGATAATTCAACTTTCTCTGCTACTAGTCGATGGCGAAATACTAATCACACCGTTAAAGTCAATAAACAAAAAACTAGCCAAAGTGGCTATGGCGTTTTTTCTTTAAATGGTTTAACTAAAGGGTATTGTTCTTACCAAAATTACCAACTATCTATTATTAATAATTAGCTCTGTAAGATATAACAGGAAGATAGATAGAAGAGGCGAACGGTTCTTGATTCGCCTTAGAAGTATTAAATTCATGTCCGCTGTATGTTAGGGGAGTTAACCTTCATATTCGAGGTGATTTTGTCTTCTGTGAACAAAGTTTCCTGAATTTACGCTAAGCAAGCCTAATAAACCGGTCAGTGTTGAGTCTACTTTTCGGTTGAATACAGATGTGTTTGACATTTAATATACTAAGCAGACAATTTGGGGAGGTATTTGATTCAGCCTATTGCATATAACCTATCTCGCTATGTGCCCCAGAGCGCCTTAGAAGTAGAAATTGATGTTCACTATATGATCGGAAAGTTGACCTTAACATGCAGTAAGTCTTTATGTCTCGAATGCGCACCAAGGGAAACCTTCAACATTTTTGGATTTGTCGGTTGTAGGAGAATTAACAAGATCATTCTTTAATAATCACGAGCTGGCTCCCAGAATCATCAATAGTATTTATTTAGAGGTATAAATATACTTGAAAAATAATGGCTAACAGCCACTACTTGTAACAAATCAATTTAGTCCCGATCACTTTGCATGGCATTACAGGCTTCAACTTTTGTGGGGTTGTTATTGCGGTCAGTAAGCCAGCATTCATCAAATACTGAGCAATAACAAATTGCAATGTTCAGCTGCCCATCTTTTTCCGAAAATTGACGGTAACCTAGAGCAAATAAATCGGCATCATTAGTCTGTAACATTGTCAATATTGCCGTAGGAGGGAGTACGCTGTTCCCTATGCGGCGTGTACTTCTCTGATAACGCTTGCCATACAAAGTGAATAATACTTCATCCCAATTATCGAGTACTTTGCCATTAACTGAAAGTGTTGAAGATTTAATGATAGCTGGACCCAACCCATTATTAGCTAAGGTATAGGTTAGTTTTGAACTTATATCGTCATAACTACGATTCAATTCTAATCTCGGCCAAACAGAGGCACGCTGATGTGCTCGTTCTAGGTTAGCCTCATAAATACCTAATGCCAGAGCAACTACGCTAACAATGAGTGCTGAGCCGCCAACGTAAAGTTCGTAATTAAAGTACCACTTTCTTCGTTTTGTTATTATTTTTTCTTCTTTCATCATTAACCAATACTAAGGTCTGTTACGAATAAGACTAAAACAAATTCGTTGCAAATCCTACTGTTAAAACTACAAATAGAAATAATGGGGTTAAAACTTAACTAGGCAAGGCGTTAAATTTGTAAAACCAACCTTTAATGACGGCTATCAAGCCAACTAATGACCTTAATTTTCATAACAAGACTTCCTCACTGCGTACAACTTTGAACATTAGCTCTGAGCTATACTTATAGTCCCTTTAACCAAAGAAGGATTATTATTTACAACATCATTCCAAACACCCCAAAACCTAGCTGAAATAAAGCAACCTTGATCTATAAAAACACCAAAAACCTGAGAGCAGTTCAGATTTTACTTGGTCATACAAAGCCCGAAAGTACTGTTGGTTATCTTGATATAGAAGTAGATGACGCACTTGAACTGTCGGAAACTATAGATATTTAAATCACAAATAACTCAGGAAATATCGACGTTTCCTGCCACATTGAGACATTAAACATTACCGTTAATTTGTCTGTTCAGGTTAGATTTTGTATAGGTAACACCACGATAACTGACTGTAGGTGTGCAGCGTTACGCAGTCAGTTTGATTACCTTTGATTGCGTTTAATTGTTCGTTAGGTCACCGATTTCATTTCAGTTGTGTTGAATGTTGAAAAGGGCTCGAAGACAACTCCTAAAACCCCTTAATCATCGTCACCCACCGTTTATTGTATTATTTCTGCGCTCTGACTCCCATCAGGTGTTCGACCTTTTCCACGTGCTTGAAGCCGACCGCTTTGAGTCGACGGATGACGCCATCGACAAAGCTGCTTCCCTTCTTAACGACGTGTGGATTTCCGGTGTAATGAAAAAGCCGTCCGTCCCGACGGAGAACTCTGAAGATCTGCCCATAGAACTCTTCGCTATAGAGCTCGCCAGCAAGAGAAAAACGTGGTGGATCATGAATGACTGAATCGAAAGAAGTCGCTGGCATTGTGCCTATCAGTTCAAAGCTACTGCCCTGACATTGCACAATCCCCTCTTTCCCCAAATCGTCTGACCAAGGGTTCTGCGCGCGAAGTCCCATTACCTCTCGGCTCAGCTCAATGCTGAGCACCTCGCTTGCGCCCAGTCGGTGGGCAGCGATAGCCGCATAGCCCAGTCCGCTGCAGCAATCCAATACTTTATCACCCTTACGTACCGCCTGGAGGGCCATCTCTGAGGCACTCGTAAAGGGATCTGTTCCCTTCGAGATGTGCATCTTAACGCCACTAATTTCTAACAAAGGTGCTCCAGCCGTTGGTACTAGCTTGTAGTAGCCAGAGCTGCGATCTTCTAACGGGTCCATATCTCCATCACGACAAAGGTAGATCCTCTGTGTCTTTTTGACGATTTTTTTGAGTTCGTTGATAGAGAGTCGATTATCTTCGTCTAAGACTAGGCTCTGGTCACTTAAAGAGAAGTTACGTTCCGAAATATTCAAATCAGTGGAGAGCTGAACGCAGGACTGTCCTTTGGCGATGGCCTCTAGTGCCTTTCGGGCGTTTTCTGTATGAAGGTAGTAGCTGGACATATCATTAATCTATCGAGTGAGAAATACTGAACGCACTATACACCTTCCACATTGAGGGGGGATACATAAATAAGCTATCACTGCTTCTGAATCATCTAAGCGTCAAAGTATTTCGAACCGGAGGAGTAAAACGATTCATTAGAAAACAGATGGAAAAACTTTCAACAATAAAGTCTCAAATGCGCACCGAAATGACCATTCATTACAGTTTTTGTAATTATTTTAGATTAGCAAGAAGCTTATCAATTTGTTGAATAAATATAAAAAGCTCAATGAGGTCAGTGCTATGTTTATTATCGGCGAAATAGATAGAGATGTTATTTATTAACCATAGGATCTTCGGTCCTCGGGTACCATTTCCACCATTGTTGTTCACTATCGGGCTGTTTATCATCTTGCGCCTTGGTTTGATAGATATCCCAAGTCACTAAATAATCAGGGTTGACAATTTTCACTTGCTCATGGCTAGTATGGAATTCACCTTTAGGTGCTGTAAACCAACAAGATAAAGTAGCCGGAATAATAAAATTAGCCTCTTTTTTATCGTTATTTGTTTCTGCTGCTAACAGCTTTATGGTGATACCTATTTCTGTATCAACCGCCATTACTGTACCAGCAAGCAATTGCTTTTTAAGTTCATTGCCGTCAAAGTCGAAATAGGTTAATCCGATCAAACAACTTTTTGTTAGTGTGTCTTCTAGTGTTTTTAACATTTGTTCATCATTCTTTTATTTTGTTCGGTCATACAACTGTATACATGATATAGGACCTTATCAAAAATAAAAAGAACGAATAAATTCGCTCTTTTTATCGTGGAGAAGCTAAATAATTAGTGTGCTAATGGCGCAACACCTGTTGCGGGGTTATCAGCTAAACCAATATCGCGAGCATGTTGTTCAAAGGCTTTGTTTTTCCAGAAAAATGCGCCTGGCATTGTTGTTGGAATAACTAAAATATAGAACAAAGCTCGGCCTATTGCTGCTGTAAAACAGTTAATTAACGCCAGTGCTATCCATGCTAGTAATAATAATGGTTCGTTATAACCGGCTAGGTTTATTGCTAATAAAGTGATGGCGGCAATAATATTAACGGCTAATAACCAGTTACGGAATAAGTAGGTTTTACCGAAAGTTGTACATTGAATGTAATGGGCTGCGCCACCTTCATTTTCGCTTCGGTTTAAATCACTGTTATGTTTAATTAAACCTAATGCTTCTATTACCATACCGAGTATAAATGCACTAGCAAAGACTAAACTTGCTTGATTAACTAATGCTGCTGGCGCTTGCGAAATTAATAAGCTGGATACTACAATTACACCACCAAAAAATGCCCCTAAAGATAAACTATTACCAACAAAAGAGGTTGCTGTTTGCAGGTGATGCCAAAAAGGTCGAGCTTTAATTTGGTAACATTTATTCATATAAAATAAACCACCAAAGCCGCCGAGTAACGCCAATATGCCCGCCGATTTAACTAAGCTAGTCAAGGGTAGACCTTGAGTTAAGCTCACTAAATCTACGCCTAAATTAGCACTAGTAAACGCCACTACCCATTGATTAGTTGGTAATGCAAATAACGCGGTTAAACCACAACCTGCTGAAAATATTGCTAAACCTAAACCTTCTCTCGCCATAGGTGAATATCTTAAGTTATTAAAACCACGATAAAAGCGCATCGGTTTACCTAAATGGGTAACACTCATTATTAAGGCAAATGTGGTCATTAATAAAGAGGTTACCGTTAATGGTAAAAACATATCTGAAGCAACAAAAGATACCAGCGCTTCTATGCCTAACATTGCCCCTAAGAAAGTGATAAAAAATACGCCAAAGGCTGCCTGAGCAAAGAGGGTGAATAAAACTAACGGATTTTCTCGACTATTCAGTCTACTGAAATTCCAATGTTTAGCTTTGCCCTGCTTTTGATCTACGACAGGTTTGTAATTACCGTCACTATCACGATGATATTTTACCGGCATAGAATCAGTACGAGTCATTTCAATGGGTAAATCTTTGGTTTGCTGAAAACGAATATTAGGATGGGTAATTTCAGGATCAGGGAAACCAGGGATTTGAGTTTTACATTGCTCGCGGTTCTCGGGGGTATTTTCAATGACACCAAAATCTAAGGCGTTACCAACACAAGCTGAGACACAAGCAGGTTTTAAACCGACTTCTAAACGGTCGACACACATATTACATTTTGATACTTGCCCTTTGACAGGATCTAACTGAGGAGCATTGTACGGACATACCCAAGTACAATAACCACAACCAAAACACGTTTCAGGATCTTGTAATACTGCGCCGTATTCGGCATGTTTAGTATAAGCTTTGGTTGGACAGCCTTTTAAACAAACAGGGTCATCACAATGGTTACATGCCATTGAGATGTTCATACGTTTGTAATCAGGGAACGAGCCACCTTCAACATAACCAACCGAGCGGAAGGCTAAATGAGCAGGGGTGTCATTTTTTTCTGCACAAGCTGCTTCACAGGCATGGCAACCAATACAGTTATCCGCAGTGAAGAAAAAACCATGTTGTTTATTACGGTTTGGGTTTGAGCCAACTTCAGGGTTTTCGTTGATAAACATCGAACGTTCTGCGGGCAAATCTGTAAGCTCAACGAGATCAATTAATTGACCATAACGGTTTTCTTTTTGTATTTCTGTAACAGGTAAAATAGCATACGATCGTTCTTGGGTTCTTACTTCCCAGTGATTTGAACGACCTTCTTGCTCTGTACCAATTGCCATTGTCGCTGGGTCAAAACCTTGTACGGCAACATCGGCTGATGAATTTTCTATTACTTTGCTCATAATTACTCTCTCTCTTCTGCCGAATTAATAGTTACGACGTTCTGCATTCAAACGTGCTGCTTCTGCTTGATCTACCTTTTCGATGCGGGTAGAACATTGCTTAAAGGCCGGCTGGCGAGAATAAGGGTCTAATAAACCTAAGGTTAAACGATTCACACAATCATGGAAGTGGAATGGGATAAAGACCATATCACGAGCCACGCGTTGGGTAAGCTGTACCAGAACAACAGCATCACCACGACGACTCGTTAAGCGAACATAGGTTTGATGTTCAATGCCCAATTCTCTCGCTGCATCAGGGTTCATTTCCATATAAGGTGTTGGGCTGAATTTGTTACAGTTACCAATTTTTCCGGTACGAGTACGAGTATGAAAATGCTCAACAACACGACCACTATTTAACCAAAACGGATAATCTTTGCAGGGCTTTTCGTTATTATCGTAAAAGTCGACACAGATTAAATTCGCTTTGCCCGTAGGTGTTTGGAATTTTCCATCGGTATATAAACGAGGACTGCCCTTAAGGCTGCCACTGGCTTTGTCTTGCTCTTCACTGTATGGCCATTGAATACCTCGAGCTTTCACTATTTTTTCATAACTCATACCTGAAATATCTAGTGTTCGTTCATTACCGTATGGGTTAGCCCCTTTAGAAAGCTGTTTCATTTCTTCAAAAGCACCTTCAGGTGTTTCAGGGAATTTAATTTTCTGGCCGTTTTCAAAACGTTTGGCCATTTGATTAAATATCCAAAAATCAGGTTTTGAATTAGCATATGGTGGTAATACATTGCTAATTAAGCTAACTCGACGTTCGGTATTAGTATGACAACCTTCTTTTTCTGCCCAGACAGAGGCAGGAAAATACACATGAGAATACTGGTTGGTTTCAACATCAGCATAAACATCTTGAACGACTAAAAAATCTAAGCTTTCAAGCATCTTACGAATTCGTGGCGTATTGGCCATTGATGTCATTGGGTTAGTGGCAACAATCCACATACCTTTTACGTCACCAGTTTCAATCGCAGGGAATATATCGGTTTGTGCTAAACCACGCTTTTTCGGGAAAAACTCTGGATCGATGCCCCAAAAATCCGCAATTTCTTGACGATGATCTGGATTTTCTAATAAACGATAGCCAGGTAAACCTGAACATGAAGACCATTCACGTGTGCCCATCGCATTACATTGACCAGTAATTGATAGTGACGTACCACCTGGTTTACCAATATTACCGGTAATCAGGTTTAGGTTATTAATATTAGCAACACCATCAGAGCCATGAGTTGATTGGTTAATGCCCATGGTCCAGATGCTCATTGCTGAAGGCGCTTTAGCATATAAACGCGCGACACTACGAATACGATCTTCATCAATACCACAGATGTGCTGTGCAGATTTAGGATCATAATCTTGCACTAAGGCTTTAACCGCTTCAAAACCTTCAGTGTGTGCATCTATATAAGCTTGGTCTTGCAAGCCTTCGTTAATAATAACGTACATCATAGAGTTGATTAATACACAGTCGGTTCCCGGCGTTATTGGTAAATGAATATCAGCAAATTGCGCTAACATGGTCACACGTGGGTCAACCACAATAAGTGGGAATTTACGTTTTTCTAACGCTTCTTTTAAACGCCAATAAATAATGGGATGCTGCTCAGGTAAATTGGAGCCAAAGGCCATAAAACAATACGTATGCTCAAAATCATCATAACAACCTGGCGGGCCATCACTGCCGAATGAGCGCTTATAACCACTGACGGCAGACGCCATACACAACGTAGTATTACCGTCATAGTTATTAGTACCAATACAGCCACGTGTTAACTTACCTAGCGTATAAAACTCTTCCGTAAGTAACTGACCTGAAGAGACAACAGCAAAGGCATCTTTACCGTACTTGTCTTGTATTTCTTTAATTTTTTTGGCGGTTGTATCTAGGGCATTATCCCAAGTGGTTTTTTCAAATTTTTCAAAATGTTTATCACGAATAAGCGGCTCAGTACCACGGCCGGGGCTTTCGAACAGTTCGTGTTCTAATATACCTTTAATACAAAGTTTACCACGGTTAACATCTGCACCAGCATGACCACGTGTAGTGACTATGCGTTTATCTTCATTCAAACCGATTTCTATGGCACAACCTGTTGAACAATAGTTACAGGTAGTATATTTCCATTCCTTAACTTCTTTTTTAGGAATAGTGATCGGTTTTCTGTTTTTGCGTCCAAACAACATGATGGATCCTGAATTTGGCTATTTAATAAGACTTGTTACCCCTGTAGCAAAAATCGTGCCCCTCATTAAATTGTTTATTATCAACTTGTTATGTTTATTTCTTTAGTGTTGAACTGTACTAAAACGGTGCGTTGCTTATCTTTGGTGCGATTTGTTGTCATGAATTACAGTTGGCTAAAGAGTATTTTTCTTACCATGGTTCGATAATCTCTAGGCGTAAGTTTTAAAGCCATTAGTATCCGTGTTTATGATGCGGGAGTTCATCAAGTATCAATAATACTTAATGGGAAGGAGTTTGAAGCCAAAGGATTTTGAGTTGATTTCAATAAATTAATTCGATAAAGAGATAGAGAGATAGAGAGATAGAGAATATAATTTTGTAAATTGAAACACGAACTAAAAATAGCCTGTTCAGATATTAAATCCCAAGTTAATATTTTTTCTAAACGCCACATTTCCAACAATGTGACTTAGGACAATTAGCTTTAAAGACGGGAATGACCACATTGCAAACTTTAGTATTTAATCAGTAGCATTGATTGGGATTAGATTTTGTATTGATAACTTCACAATAAGAAGCTAAAAGTAATGAAGTATAATTAGCGACGACGAAACAAAACTAACTGTTTTTAGTCCTTTTGATTGATTTGTTAGTTTTGCCGAATTCATATACGCGTTCAGTCAGCACATCATCTGTCGCCTAATGTTCCATGTTACTTCCAAGATGTTGGCTGTTTTTTTCGGCATCTTCAACGCTACGGAACCAAACTCCGTATTGTTCTTCTCCCTGAGCATTCTCTCTGGCAATATTCCGGTCTGCTTCTGCCTGTGATGTGTTGCCTAATATTTCGAATACACGGGCTCTATATAGATGAGTTGACCAAGCTGCTGAATCTAACTGAATGGTCCTGTTGTAATCCTGCAGTGCTGCTTGGTAATTCCCTAGGGCAAAGTAGGCTATGCCGCGACTATCGAGAGTATTTGGATTATCCGGTCGAAGTTCCAATGACTTATTACAGTCAGAAAGTGCTGATTCAGCATCACCCTTTAGCACGAGGACCCAACATCGTTTATTGTAATATTCTGCACTGTTAGGCTTTAATCGGATCGCCGAAGTGAAATTATCGATGGCTTCGTCATAATTACGTTCAGAGTAATCGTAGGCCATTCCCCGCAAAACATAGATACGTGCAATGTTAGGGTCCAACCGAATGACGGCGCTGAAATCACTGATAGCCTGACCATAATTACGTTTTTTGTAGTAGGCATATCCTCTACTAGCCATTACAGGGACCAAATTCTCATTACTCAATTCACCAGACTGTATAGCTGTTGTGCAGTATTGGATTGTTAAATCGTGATCATCCTTAATCTCATTACACTTTTGAGCATCGTCAAATTCGACTGCACTGATAAAAAATGACATCAACATTACCGTGATAATTAAACCGATTCGTGAGGTGTTGTTCATGATTTTTCCTTATTTTGAAATCAACGAACTATTTAACGTCCATATTGAAGTCGCTTTCCGTTGATATAACACTTAAATGTGATTGAACAAGCGGTCAATTTAACAAAACCGGTTTTAAAATACCTGACGTCCTTATGACTTTTTGATGATTTTTTTCTGACGGTGATAATCAACTTATTAGATGCTTATATCAGCTTATTATGTAGATCTTTCAAGGTTACATATTATTTATAAATAGATAGCAACGTATTAGAAAAAGTGTTGATAAAGCTTTAATGCTCTATTCAATGAATTCTCATTTCATCATAATAATCTCTAGAATCAGATTACTAGAATAACTTAACTTAAAAAATTAACTTTTTTTGTGACTATTACTCCTAAGCTGCGAATCATTAGTATTAGAAAGAATAATGTCACAACGTTAACTTATCAGTATCAAGACTAGGAGAATTAATATGAACATAGCGAACTTAAAAGGTATATGGGAAAATCAAAGCAAAAAAGTCGAACCTTCAAATAAAACTAATCAACCGTTATTAGCTGCTATTGAAGTCACTCAACAAATGCAAAAACTTCATAATTTGAAAATTTCGCGTATTGTGGAAAGTGTGATTTTTTTCTTTATTATTGTGTCATTGTGGCAGTACATCGTAAACGATTTCACCTTATCTGCACCTAAAGTATCTGCAATGATATTGAATGTTTTCGCTATTCTAGGTTTTGCAGGTAACATTGGCCAAATTGTTTTCATATCAGAAGTCGACTATTCTGCACCTGTTAAAAATCTTCAGCAGAGCCTATATAGTATTTGCTTTCATAGATTGCAACTCACCAAATTATCCTTATTATCAGTCCCGTTTTATCTGTCTTATCTGTTTTTTGGCTTTGATGCTTTGTTCGGTTTCGATTTATACCAACAGTTAAGTGAACAAATGGTGACGTTTTATGCGGTATCAACTGCTGCTCTATTTGGAATTACGGCTTGGTTATTATCAAAGTTAACCTACAAAAATATAGCTACCCCTTGGGTAAAATGGACAATGGGATTTATTGTCGGCGAGCGGTTATTAGATATGGCTGAGTTCCTCAATGATGCAGAAACAGCTTAATGAGTTTACGTTTAATCTCACAAATAAAAAGCCTATTATTGAATGACGCAAAATAATATATTGTGCGATAATTTGTTCATAATACGACTAACAATGTCTCATTATAAAAAATTGTTAGTTGGCTTTTTAGCCTTTGTCGCTTACTTTAAAGTACAACCTTCCTCCTCTTAATGAGGCGTTATATTCACTGTGAGTAAAGAACTTTATGACCAATAACTTTATGCAATGGCTCGCTATTCTTGTTGAATTAATAGGTTTATTGCTAGTTACCATTGAACTTTATCTTCCGAAAACGGCAGAAAACCTAAAAACTTTTTTTGAAGAAACTAAACCAAAAATTAAAAAGAACACTAATGTATGGATAGGAAGTTATATTTTTATTTGGATTATTTCCACAGTAGGTTTGTCGATTTTGGCTCCATCACTGAACCTTATAGCCAATGTTTTTTTTAGTGCTATTACTATAGTATTCCTTCTTATATTAGGAATAAGTAAAACATTAGTACGATTGGGTGTCGTTATAGGTGGAGGTAATTCAGTAGGTGGCGTAGGTTTAGTGTTAGCCTTAATCGGTTTTTCAATAGAAGTTAGTCAATTATTATAATTTACCAAAAACTCACTTAATCGTTACGATATAACATCATTTATTACTGATGTTATATCGCTTAACTTCTCATTTTAGAATCTTTCACTTATTTACAATATATTGTTTATTAAGTGAATAATGCTTTTAACTCAGGAATACATGAACCACTGTTAGTGCCGCATTTTAATGATTTCCCTAAAGCTTCCACTGATTTACACTGCCCTAATTTAATCGCTTATTTTATGGTTTTTTCACCTATTTGAAAACATGAACAAATAATATCACCTACATCATTTTTACCATCGCTATCAAGGCCTGACATAAGTTTAAAGCGAGTTTTGACGTGTCACCCACTTCGCTAATTAACGTTAAACATGGCTAAGGGTTTGTAACGTGCCCGGTGTTTTTTATAAAACATCTTCCCCCCATCTATTTGTAAATAAAGGGATTAACTAATTTAGTGATCAAAATAAATAAAAAGTAATGCTTGGTTGATTGGTGATGTTCATAAACTCGAAGTGATATCGTTATTACTACATTTGTTCCATGTTAAATATAAGTGCCAATTATTAGTACTAAATATAGGTGTAAAAATTAATGCCCATCAGTGTTTCAAGGATTGCTTCCTCTTTTTGTGCACTCAATGTGTGCGTAATAGTCATTGTGTTGTGCACGTAATTATATGCCCCATCCGTCAAAACAAAAACAACATCCACAAAAACAACAAGATAACAATCATTTCGATAATGGCATTACATTTGCTGAGTACGACTAAATCAAATTATTCATATTAACTAAGCAAGGTCGCTTTTTTAATAAAAAAATATTTTTAGGAATTGTTGTATGAGCGGTCAAGAAAATCTCAATATCTTTTCATTCAAAGGCAAGATGAAAGCCTTACATATGAGTTGGATAGCATTTTTCATCACCTTTGCTGTTTGGTTTAACTTCGCCCCTTTAGTGTCAGTCATTGCCGACTCATTAGGGTTAACGAACGCTGAAATAAAAACATTAATGTTATTAAATGTAGCCTTAACCATTCCTGCTCGCGTTGTCATTGGTATGCTCACCGATAAATACGGCCCACGATTAACATTCGCCGTTTTACTTGCCGTATGTAGTATTCCTTGTTTTATGTTCGCTCTTGCAGAGACGTTTGAACAAGCTGCACTTTCTCGGTTCTTAATAGGTTTTATTGGTGCTGGTTTTGTTATTGGTATTCGTATGGTTTCTGAATGGTTTCCCGTTAACGAATTGGGTACGGCTGAAGGAATTTATGGTGGTTGGGGTAACTTTGGTTCAGCGGCGGCTGCCATGTCATTACCGACAATTGCATTAGCATTTGGTGGCGAAGACGGTTGGCGATATGCTGTTGCTTTTACTGGCGCGTTAAGCTTAATTTTCAGTGTTATCTGGTATCAAAACGTAACCGATACGCCTAAAGGTTCAACTTATTTCAAACCTAAACAAACAGGTGCAATGGAAGTGACTTCAACAGGTGACTTCTTCTTGTTACTGATAATGAAAATTCCGATGTACGGCGCTTTAGCTCTACTAATATGGAAACTATCACCGTCGGGAGTCAGTTTATTAACAGAACAATATGCACTTATTGCTTACATTAGTTTAGTGGTTTTATTTGCCATTGAAGTAAAACAAACCATTAAAGTTAATGGTCATTTATTTTCAAAACCCGTTGAAGAAATTCATCGTTACAAGTTCAGACAAGTTGCCGTGTTAAATATTCTTTATTTTGCTACTTTCGGTTCAGAATTAGCGGTTATTTCAATGTTACCTTTATTCTTTGCTGAAACTTTTGAATTGAGTATGGTGTACGCTGCAATGTTAGCTTCTACTTATGCTTTTATGAACTTAATGTCTCGGCCCGGTGGTGGTTGGTTATCAGACAAGTTTGGTCGTAAGAAAACCTTATTAATTTTAACGGCTGGTTTAGCGATAGGTTATTACGCTATGTCTGAAATTACCGGTGAATGGCCGTTAGCTTTAGCGGTAATTACTGCAATGGCTTGTTCATTCTTCGTGCAAGCGGGTGAAGGTGCAGTATTTGCAGCAGTCCCCTTAATTAAACGTCGTTTAACGGGCCAAATTGCTGGCATGACTGGCGCTTACGGTAATGTGGGTGCCGTTGTTTACTTAACGGTATTAACCATGGTTGATTACGCTACATTCTTTATGGTGATTGCGACTACCGCTGTGGTAGGCTTTATAACATTACTCTTTATGCAAGAGCCAAAAGGCGCAATGACAGAGGTACGTGAAGATGGCACGGTTGAATTAATTAATGTGGGTCACTAAGCTAACATGAGTAACATCAGCACCGAAAAACAAACTCAACAAAGCACGGTTGTAGATTTACAATTGTGTTACGGTGGTTTTTCTTATAAAGGTTTGAAAGCCGAAAACCAAGACGCATTCGCTGCCATTGTACCTAAACAACTTGAATTACGTGCTAAAGGCGCAGTTGTTGCCATTGCTGACGGTGTTTCCAGCGCGAGTAAAGCCGCTGAAGCCTCACAACTTGCCGTGACTCAATTTATTCAAGAATATCTAGCAACCCCTGAAACATGGTCGACACAAAAATCTGCCGCTAAGGTATTAACCAGTTTAAATAACTGGCTGTATTCACAAAGCGGATTTGTTGATGATTTAGCTTATCAAAACTCGCCGCAATGGCTAACGACTTTTTCAGCGCTTATTGCTAAATCAACTTCAGGCTATATCTTTCATGTTGGCGATACCCGTATAACAAAATATCGCCATCAACAATTAGAAGTCATCACCCGTGATCATAATCGTAAACAAATAGGACAACAGGCCTTATTAACAAGAGCATTAGGCGCCGATAGCCATTTAGAAGTTGATGTTTATCAAGTGGATTTACAGGCACGAGATTTATTTATGCTGAGTTGTGATGGAATTCATGACTTTATTACTAAAGCTATTTTCAAAACGCTCTTTGATTCATTGCCGTTATCACCCAATAAAACTGACTTAGAAGCGCTTTCAAAAAAAATTGTTGAAACCGCACTCGAGCGCGGTAGTCATGACAATGTTACGTGTTTACTCGTCTATATTGACGCGGTACCGAATCGTAAACTGGCAGAAATTCAACGCGACTTGAGTGCGAAAGCGATCCCACCGGCCTTAAAAGTTGGACAGAAGCTTGATGATTATCTCGTTAAAAAAGTAATACACGCCAGCATTCGTTCACATTTGTATTTAGTCATCGATGTTAAAACAAATGAACCTTATGTGTTAAAAGCACCGTCCGCGAACTTTTCAGACGACGCCCTTTATTTGCAAGGTTTTATGCGTGAAGCTTGGGTTGGTGAACGCATTAAGCACGTTAACGTAATGCGTGTATTACCTGGGAAAAAAGACAGTCAGTTTTTATACCATGTTTGTGAATACATTAAAGGACAAACCTTAGGTGAATGGTTACATGACAACCCGAAACCTAACATTGCACAAGTCCGCGATATCATGAAACAAGTGATCGGCGCATTACGATCATTTCAACGCTTAGATTTAGTCCATCGCGACTTAAAACCCGACAACATTATGATCGATGAATTTGGTCATATTAAATTAATTGATTATGGCACCGTATTTGTCGCTTCACTTGATGAAAATCAAGAAACGATAAAAGAAGATGTACCGCAAGGTTCTTTAAATTATATAGCCCCAGAAACCTTATTGAACATGCAAGCAGATTATCAAAGTGACCTATTTTCATTAGGGGTTATTTGTTATGAAATGCTTTCAGGTGAGTTACCTTACAAACCTATGCAACGTGCTGAAGTAACTTTTAACAATTATAACGATATGCAATATCGTCCTATTAAACAGTTTCGACCAGAGTTACCTTTATGGTTAGATCTAAGTCTTCAAAAAGCAACAGCCGCAGATCCAAAACAGCGCTATCGAGCCTTTTCAGAATTCTTTGCTGATTTGAGTAAACCGAGTTCATCTGCCGTTGAAGAATACAAGAATCAACCTTTATTGCAGCGTGATCCGGTATTATTTTGGCAATCAGTGTCGGCCTTGTTGTTTATTGGGCTCGTGGTATCTTTAGTTAATTAGCGTGTGACACGCTAACTTCTCGTGGTCATCAACTTACTTTTCATCATTATGACGCACACCTGTGGTGCGTTAACTTCTTCACCGTAGTGCAAACCTGCTAATTTGACCTACACTACCAAGTCTATCTATTTGAATTTACTACCAAAAGTAATTGGTTCGTTTTTTGCTAATAACAAACTATTACCTAGTTCCGCTAATTCAGCGGTAATTTAAAAAGTAGGATTGCAAAAAATGAGCACACAACCTAAAAAAATCGTCGTCGTTGGCAATGGCATGGTTGGCCATCACTTTGTTGATGAAATGGCGAAACATGAAGGCTATGAAATTACCGTATTATCAGCTGAAGATCGTTTAGCTTATGACCGTGTTCACTTATCAGAGTATTTTTCAGGAAAAACTGCTGATGACTTAGCAATGACTACACCAGCATACTACAACGAAATTGGTGTTAAGTTTTTCACTAATGCAAAAGTAACTCACATTGATAAAGCGGCAAAAATAGTTACCACTGAAGCTGGCAATACTTACGCTTACGACAAATTAGTAATGGCAACGGGCTCATACCCATTTGTTCCACCTATTCCAGGTAAAGAGCGTGACCATTGTTTGGTTTACCGTACTATTCAAGATTTAGAAGACATTCAAGCATCAGCTAAAGCAGGTAAAGTAGGTGTTGTTGTTGGTGGTGGTTTATTAGGACTAGAAGCAGCTAACGCACTTAAAGAGTTAGGCTTACAAACACACGTGGTAGAATTTGCCCCACAATTGATGGGCGTTCAATTAGACAAAGACGGCGGCGCTTTACTTCGTTCGATGATCGAAGGTATTGGCGTGCAAGTGCATACGCAAAAAGCCACCAATGAAATTGTCGACGGCGAAGAATGTGTTCACCGCATGAATTTTGCGGATGGATCACATCTAGAAACTGACGTTATTTTATTTTCCGCAGGCATTCGACCATACGATAATCTAGCACGTGAATTTGATTTAGCGGTTGGTGAACGTGGCGGTATTGTTGTTGATAACAACTGTAAAACCTCTGATGAAAACATTTACGCCATTGGCGAATGTGCTTTATGGAATAATTTCATCTTCGGTTTAGTGGCTCCGGGTTACACCATGGCTAAGGTGACTGCTGATAACATTCTTGGCGGTGAGCAGCAATTCACTGGTGCTGATATGAGCACTAAGTTGAAGTTAATGGGCATGGACGTTGGTTCAATCGGTGATGCACATGCACGTACTGAAGGCTGTAAAAGCTACGTTTATTCAAATCAACCTGACCAAATATATAAAAAAATAGTGGTAAGTGCAGACGGTAAAGAATTATTAGGCGCTGTTTTAGTGGGTGATACCAGCGAATACGATTCATTATTGCAATACGCATTAAATGGCATTGAATTACCTGATAACCCTGACGGATTAATTTTACCCAGCGCAGGCGAAAAACCAACATTAGGTGTTGACGCTTTACCCGATACTGCCACTATTTGTTCATGTTTGAATGTAACCAAGGGTGACATTATTGCTGCAATTGATTGCGGCGCGGTTGATGTTGGTGAAGTTAAGTCTTCAACGAAAGCCGGTAGCGGTTGTGGTGGTTGTGCCGCCTTATTGAAAAAAGTAACCGACCACGAACTAGAAAAGCGTGGTGTTGAAATTAGTACTGACCTTTGTGAGCATTTCACTTATAGCCGTGTTGAATTATTTCACATTGTTAAAGCAGAACAAATTAAAACCTTTGACGTATTAGTAGAAAAACATGGTTCAGGTTTAGGCTGTGAAATTTGTAAACCTGCAGTGGGCTCTATTCTTGCGTCGGTTTGGAACGATTACATATTAAAATCAGACCATCTTTCACTTCAAGACACTAACGATGTATTCCTAGGTAACATGCAAAAAGATGGCACTTATTCAGTCGTTCCACGTATGCCAGGCGGCGAAATCACACCTGATAAATTAATTGTTATTGGTGAAGTCGCTAAAGAATATAACCTTTATACCAAAATCACTGGCGGCCAACGTATCGATTTATTTGGCGCACGTGTTGACCAATTACCGGCAATTTGGAAACGCTTAATTGATGCAGGTATGGAAACAGGTCACGCATACGGTAAATCGTTACGTACGGTTAAATCTTGTGTGGGTAGCACTTGGTGTAGATATGGCCAACAAGACAGTATGGCAATGGCTATATTTTTAGAAAATCGCTACAAAGGATTACGTTCACCACACAAAATTAAGTTTGCGGTTTCTGGTTGTACTCGTGAATGTGCAGAAGCACAAAGTAAAGATATTGGTGTTATCGCCACCGAAAATGGGTGGAACTTATACGTAAGTGGTAATGGCGGAATGAAACCTCGCCATGGTGATTTATTCGCGACTGATTTAGATGATGAAACCCTGATCAAATACATTGATCGTTATTTAATGTTCTACGTACGTACGGCAGATCGTTTAACGCGAACGTCTGTTTGGTTAGAAAATCTCGAAGGCGGCTTAGCCTACATGGAAAAAATTGTTAAGCATGATCACTTAGGTATCAATGCTGAGCTAGAAAAACAAATGGAGAACGTGATTGATACTTATCAGTGTGAATGGAAAACAACCATTGAAAGTACTGAGCAATTAAAGCGTTTCCGTCAGTTTGTTAACTCTGACACCGTCGATGGCAACATCGAATTCGTTACTGAACGTGATCAAATTCGTCCAGCAAAAGGTGAAGAAAAAAAATACGGTGTTCAAATTCAAGCGGTTGACGTAACACCGGCATAACAGGAATAAGGAAGGAAAGTAAAATGACAACAGAAAATACATGGCAAACCATCTGCCCAACAAGTGCTTTAATTAAAAATTCAGGTGTTTGTGCCTTATTAGCAAATCAAGAACAAGTTGCCCTATTTCAAGTAGGCAACGATACCGTTTATGCCGTTTCTAACTTTGACCCCTTTGGCAAAGCTAATGTGTTATATCGCGGTTTAATTGGCGAAACTAAAGGTGACATTTACGTTGCTTCACCCTTGTTAAAACAACGTTTTGTTTTAAATTCTGGTGCATGTTTAGATGATGACACCTTTGCCATTAAAACTTATGAAACACGTGTTATCGACGGACAATTAGAAATATTCGGTTAGACAGAACACTGGATATTTTATTGAGATCCTCCAACTTAGCTAATTAAGTTGGAGATAAATTTGAACAAATATAATTTACTTGAGGAATAAGTGCAAAGTGTTGAGCGAGATCGATAATAAGTTAATGATCGACATTACTTCAAGATTTTAATATGACTTTTTATCTTTTATTCGATAACATGTAGGCAGACTTAAATAGACTGACGTTTGTCAGTTTTTCCTAAATATGAAGTAAAATGTCAACTCAAACACCGGCTAAACGCCCTAATACATTTTTAGAACTTATTTTTAATATTGTTATTCCCTCTGTTATTTTAATGAAATTATCGGGGGATGAATATTTAGGCTCAGTGAATGCATTAATTATCGCGTTATTATTTCCACTGTGTTTTGGCTTGTATGATTTTATTAAAAACAAGTCGATGAATTTCATTTCATTACTCGGATTTATAAGTACCTTATTAACGGGTGGTATTGGTTTATTTGAATTGGATGTAGAATGGTTGGCAATCAAAGAAGCTGCTATTCCCTCCGCGATTGGCTTAGTTGTGCTAATCTCTGGCTTTTGGGGGAAACCATTAATTGCCAAAATAATGTTGAATCCTATCTTATTCAATTTGGATTTAATCTATCAAACCCTGTCTAATAACAATAAAACAGATGAATTTAAATCAAAGATTCAGTGGGCAAATCACCTTTTATCAACCACCTTCGTTTTTTCTGCGGTAATGAATTATCTATTAGCAAAATGGATTGTCGTGAGCCCTGCGGGGACCACAGAATTTAATGAACAGCTAGGTGAAATGACGTTGTTAAGTTACCCGGTAATTGCCATACCTTCACTGATAATGCTCATTACAATTATGTTTTATGTGGTAAAAAGTTTAACTAAACTAACCGGGTTAAAGTTAGACCAAATATTTAATGGTGAATAAAAATAGACAGCTGCTGTAACTATAAATTTATTCTCCTGCATCACTTATTATAGTGGCTACCTCGACACGATTTTTGCCGTTAGATTTCGCTTTATATAATGCAGTATCGGCGAGTTGAAGTAATGCCTGCAGACTATTCGCTCCATGATAACAGCGTTCTGCTATACCTATACTCGCAGTTAGCGTAATTTCGTAGTCGTCACCTTTTACGATATTTTCCACCAAGCCGTCACAAATGTCTTGTCCAATTTTTTTAGCTCTTTTTATCGGGCTATCGATCAGTACAATTACCATTTCTTCACCACCGTACCGAGCAATTAAATCATCTTTACGTAACGGAATATCTAACAAAAATTTGGCGGTAGCTTTGAGACATTCATCGCCAACTAAATGACCATATTGGTCATTGATCCTTTTGAAGTTATCAAGATCAATCATCAGAAGTGATAAATGCTGGTTATTCTTTAAGGCCATTTCAAACGCAGTCGTGCTATAACTATCTAAAGTTTTTCTATTATAAAGTCCCGTCAAATGATCGGTGCCCGACTGTAATTTTATTTCATCGTGTTGAATCTCCAGATAATTGGCTTTCTCTTGAAGTTGAATGTTCCTATCCGATAACTCATTGGTTTTAGCCGCAACTTCTCTTTGTAAGTTCTCAGTAAGGTGTTCAGCAGTATCTAAAGCCGTAACAAAACGTGAAGCCTGCATTTGGGTTTGAATGAATATAAAAAGAAATAATGCATACTCTGCAATAAATACATTGTAGTAACTCAACTGCGTTGCCACTATGTCATTAATTATCGCTAAAAATAATGGCGTTATACTCACTAACAGAAGTAGTGCATTATCAATTTTTGTTATAACACCTAAGACTAAAAGGCGAATAACATATATTGCTAAAATTACCAATGTCGCTTGATAAAACAGTACCTCTGTTACTATTTGATAAACTGGAATCACCATAGTTATAACTATCGTAATAAAAAGTATGAGATAGGAAAACTTAACGACTTTAGCTGAATTTTTTGTAGGTAAGATTGCTGCAAAGAAGTGCAAACCTGCAACCCCTGGCCAAATTATAAAGATGTATTCAAGCTTAGTTATCCACTCAAAATAAAGCGGTGTATTGATAAAATAATAAAAATAATCACTCGATAATATTGTTCTAAATAAAACGATAAATGCAAACATGGATAACAGCAATAATGTTTTTTCTTTAGGACGTTGAATAAAAAATATCAAATTTTGTAAAACAACCATGATACCAACACCCATAATGGCAACACGAAGAGCAAGATCCGCGAGTATAGATTTAGTCCCAACGGAATGTTCAACAATTTTCATCTCACCGTACACCCCTGAACGGTCATAAACATGCACTGAAATATAAATAACTAGCGTCCCATGTTGGCTATTCAAGGGCAGTTGAATGATTTCAGGTTTATAGCGTACTTGTTGTTTTTGGCGTGTCTTAGATATTTTGCCTGACTCGCCTAAAAAGGAAATGTTACCTAACTCATCTATCCACCAAGCCTGCCATGCATCAGTTACAGAACGCATTGAAATCGAAGGGTTGGTAAATACGCGGTCTAGATTCTTTATTTTAATGGCATAAGTACCGTGCCCATAAATTGAAGTTGGCTGAGTTGGATTACTGTTATCAATAATATCACTAAGAAAATTTGGCAAACGCACAACCTGCATATCTGCCTTATCGTTATGAATATCCTCAAAGGCTACCCAATCCCCCCACTTTAAATTCCAATCACCAGACAAGCTTACCGCCCCCTGATCAAATAGAGATTGAGCATCAACGGCAGGAGTGTCGGCTGAAGCAAAACTGACTTGAAAAAAAATTACATACAACAAAAAACATACAGCCTTAAAAGAAAAGCTAAGGCAGGGAGATAAAATGAGGGGAATGGGTTTGGTTTTGAAAAAAGTCAATATAAACAAGCATCCTACTATTTAACAACGTCATGAACAGTCTATTAAATATAGGTACTATTAATTAAATGAGCAAACAAAAATACACCTGAACATAAAAAAGCCGAACACCATAGGATGCTCGGCTTTCTAATACTCAAAAATAAACGTTCAACGCGCCGTTAGTCTTCTTCCACTAAGGTCATCAGCGACGTGTTACCGCCCGATGCAGTGGTATCAATACTGATTGTTTTTTCCGTGAGTAAGCGCTGAATTAAGTTGTCCATATATTCAGAGCTGATCACCGGTAGTATCGCACCTTTACGCTGGGCTAACTCCTCACTGATGTAATGCTTACGATCACAATGACTATCAACAACAACACCTGATAACGCAGGATGTGCCAACAATGTTGATAAGTGACGTAATCTCGCCACTTGGAAAACATTTTTATCTTCCCCTGTCGCAATAAACTTATCCCTAAAGGCCATAGCTTCGTCATAAAACAAATCAGACACAACCGTAATAACCGTATTGCCCGTTGCCAATGCCGTTACAATGGAAAGCACCCAAAAGTGAAAGGTCGAGTTTTTATCCACAAAACAGATAATATTGCCACGATTTTCCAAGTAAAGCACATTAGACTCACCTGTTGGTCCTGGTAATATTTTTGGCTTTTTCAAACGTTTTTCAATATCAATTAGTTGCGAGCGAGCCGCCGTTAATGTCAGACTCAAATCGTCCGCTAAATCTTCTACAATATCAACATGGGCAATCTTTGCGAGCAACTGACGCACACATGAAATACGTGTATTGAGATCCGTTAAGCGCCAGCTTTTTTCTGCTTTATTGGCATTATCCATCACAATTATCGCGTCAGTTTGTGACTTTTTATCACTGACTAAGGCTTCAAGATGTGATGGTTGCAAATTAAATTGCTCGGCATCAGGCGTCGCTTTTTCTTTCACCAGTCGTGTTAAGTAGTTTGGACCACCTGCTTTAGGGCCAGTGCCAGAAAGGCCGCGACCACCAAAAGGTTGTACGCCGACAATCGCGCCAATCATATTGCGGTTGATATAAACATTACCTGCACGAGATAGTTTGGCTAAATCAAAGGCTCTGTGCTCAATACGGGTATGAATACCCATAGTTAAACCAAAACCTGTGCCGTTGATATTATCAATGACCTTTTCTATTTCAGTGCCTTTAAAGCGGACAATGTGAACACAAGGACCAAAGACTTCTTGTTTTAAGACGCTAATATCACTAATTTCATAAAGTCGAGGTGCAAAGAAAAAGTGCTCATTGTCCGATACTTCATCAGAAATCTTACATTGATACAACAGTTCACCGTTAGTTTTCATGTACTCACTATGAGCATTTAGTGCGTCGAGTGCTTTTTGGTCAATTACCGGGCCGACGTCAGTACTTAAAAACGCTGGGTTACCGACATGTAATTCTGCTAATGCCCCTTTGAGCATAGTAATAACATTATCAGCAATGTCTTCTTGCAAAAATAATACGCGTAATGCTGAACAGCGTTGTCCTGCAGATTGAAACCCTGAAGAGATAACGTCGTCAACGACTTGCTCAGGTAAAGCAGTAGAGTCAACTATCATGCAATTTTGGCCGCCAGTTTCCGCAATAAGTGGCACTTGGTCGCCACCACGGTCTGCCAAGGTTTGAGATATTACCGTGCCCGTTTCAGTAGAGCCGGTAAACATCACCGTTTGGATACGGTGGTCAGGTATAATTACGCGCCCAACTTGACTACCTCGAGCAATCACCGCTTGAACAACACCGTCAGGTAAACCCACAGATTTCATTAACTCAATCGTTCTTAAAGCAATTAAACTGGTTTGCTCAGCAGGTTTTGCTAAAACGGTATTACCCGTTGCAATGGCTGCAGCCACTTGCCCTAAAAATATTGCCAGTGGAAAGTTCCAAGGGCTTATACATAACACCACACCACGAGCTTCAAGGCGTTCATCTTCTTCTAATTCAATAGCGCGCTGTGCATAATAACGACAGAAATCAACTGCTTCTCGTACTTCATCAATACCATCTTGCGCAATTTTACCGGCTTCTTTCATACACAGAGCAATAAGCTCGTCGGTATGACGCTCAAGAATGTCAGCAATACGACATAATAAATCGGCACGCTCGATTACCGGTGTTTTTGACCATGAAGCAAAAGCCGTTTCCGCCGTATCTATCATCGACAGCATTTTTTCTTTATCGTAATGCTGGTGAAAGCCAATAATTTCGCTACGGTTCGCAGGGTTCTTAACAGCGCTAGCACCTTCTGGAATGTCACTTACATTAAACAAGTTGCTTTCAAACCAGTTCTCTAGCGATGCTTTTAACGGCGTAATTACATTCACATCCGTTAAATCAACACCTTTAGAGTTGTCACGGTCTGTACCACTTTCGCTGTAGTACAGCGCAATGGGTTTGAGTATTTGTTTGTTGTATTTATCTTTTAAACGTTGCGTTTTTTCAACAGGGTCTTCAAGTAAAGATTCCACTGGTTGAGATTCATCGACAATGGCATTAACAAAAGACGAATTAGCGCCATTTTCTAACAACCGGCGCACTAAGTAAGCAAGTAAGTCTTCATGCTGCCCAACGGGTGCGTAAATACGACATTGAATTTTTTCGTTGGTCACAATTTGGTCGTATAACGAATCACCCATGCCATGTAAGCACTGAAATTCAAAGCCTTCTTTGTCTGAGCCAGCCAGCTCAACAATCGTTGCAGCCGTGTAAGCATTGTGTGTCGCAAATTGGGGATAGATAGTATCTCTGTAATCTAATAATTTATTCGCACAAGCATGATAAGACACATCGGTAGAAGACTTACGGGTGAAAACAGGAAAGTGCTGATGACCATCTTTTTGGGCATTTTTAATTTCGCTATCCCAATAGGCACCTTTAACAAGACGTACCATCATTTTTCGATTAACTTTCAGGGTTAATTCACGTAACCAATCCACCACGAAAATCGCACGTTTTTGGTATGCTTGTAGTGCAATACCAAAACCATTCCAACCCGCTAAGTCATCATCACTAAAGACAGCCTCAATCACATCTAGCGATATATCTAAGCGCTCTGATTCTTCAGCATCGACCGTTAAGCCAATGTTGTAGTGTTTTGCTTGTAAACATAGTGCCTTAAGTTTTGGCACTATTTCAGCCATCACACGTGCTTTGTGCGTAAATTCATAACGTGGGTGAATGGCAGAAAGCTTCACGGAAATACCGGGTACTTTACGTGGGTCATTTTTTCCTGAAGCAACGGCTGCATTACCAATGGTGACGATTGCATCTTGATACGCTTTCAAATAACGCTCGGCATCCACCATGGTGCGAGCACCTTCGCCTAACATGTCGTAAGAATAGACATAACCTTGTTGCTCTTTAGTCGCCGCTCTTTCAGTAGCCGCAACAATCGTTTCGCCCATCACAAACTGCTTACCCATAATTTTCATGGCGTAGTTCATTGATTTTCGAATAACAGGCTCGCCTAAACGCCCTATCGTTCTTTTCAATAAGCCAAAGCTATCTTGTTGACGATTATCAGCATAATTGACCATAGAGCCAGTGATTAAAAGTCCCCACGAAGAAGCATTAACGAATAATGAATCACTGCCGCCTAAATGGGAGCTCCACTGGCCTTGAGAAATTTTGTCACGAATTAACGCGTCTTGCGTATGTTTGTCTGGAACACGTAGTAATGCTTCAGCCAAACACATCAACACCACACCTTCTTCACTTGAAAGGGAGTATTCTTTTAGTAAGGCATCAATTGCGCCGTTACCCGCTTGGTCTTGACGAATTTGCAGCACCATTTTGCGCGCTCTTTCCCAAGCCCTACTTCGGGCACTCACATTCACTTCTGCTAAAGGTAAAATATGATCGACCGCTATATTTTCATCAATACGATAAAATTCACGAATTTTCTGACGAATTGGACAGTCAGTATTAAAAGAACCATTAAAAAGCATATGCTTGCCCTAAATAGAGTAAATAGTATTTTTTGAAACTATTTAACGTTAATTACAATAAGATTTGTTTGCGCATATTAATCTACAATTAACAGAATGTGCTACTGAAATATCCAACAAAGGCAGAATTAAATACGGGATATCCCACCCATCAAAGAGATAATTCACTGGCCTAGTTTTGAATAGGTTTAATTTGTACTTAAATATGAATTAATTACAGTTTTATTGAGTTTACAACAATATCTAAAAGCAGGTTTATATTTAACCACTATGCTTGTATAAAACTGCACATTTCCAACATTATTTTGTCAGTACTTGTTTTATCGAATCACCTACTGTCAATGACAAAAACTCATAGTAAAATGAAGATTTAATCATTTTTAAACCGCTTAATTTAATAATGTTATTTAACTATATTTACAGCGGTATAAACGTTTATACTTTGTTGTTCTTATTGTTTTATATGGATTTAATAATGATTGATTTTCGCTCTGACACAGTCACTAGACCTTCTTTAAAAATGCGTAACGCTATTTCTCAGGCTGAGGTTGGTGATGATGTTTACGGTGACGACCCGACAGTAAATGAATTAGAGCAATGGTCCGCTGAACGCCATGGTTTTGAAGCTGCCATTTTTTGTAGCTCAGGTACACAAGCTAACCTTTTAGCGCTGATGGCACATTGTGAACGTGGCGATGAATATTTATGTGGCCAACAAGCCCATAACTACAAATTTGAAGGTGGCGGTGCTGCGGTGCTAGGTTCAATTCAGCCACAGCCGATAGAAAATGAAAAAGACGGCACTATTTGCTTAACTAAACTAGCACAAGCCATTAAACCCGATGATTCTCACTTTGCCTGTACCAAACTCGTTAGCATTGAAAATACCATTAATGGCAAAGTACTCCCATTGCAGTATTTAGCAGATCTTCGAGCGTTTGTTAACAAACATCAATTAAGTTTACATTTAGACGGTGCCAGAGTTTATAACGCAGCGACGGCATTAGATGTAGATATTACTGAAATTGCACAACACTTTGATACCATGTCGGTGTGTTTATCCAAGGGTTTAGGCGCACCCATTGGATCATTATTATTTGGTCCTACGGATTTAATAATCAAAGCGAGACGTTGGAGAAAAGTACTCGGTGGAGGAATGCGCCAAGCAGGTATTCTTTGTGCCGCTGCAAAAATAGCGTTAACCGAAAACGTTGAAAAACTTAAAGTAGACCACGAAAATGCGCAATATTTAGCACTTCAGCTGAATAACATAAAGGGTATTAACGTTAATGTTTCGCAGGTTATGACTAACATGGTGTTTGCTAAAATAGATAAATCTATTGATATTTATGCAGTCGCTTCAGCGCTAAAAGCACAGAACATTATAATATCCCCGAGTGAAAACATGCGTTTAGTCACGCATCTAGATATTAGCAAAGAAGATATAGACAGTTTTATTTCCGCATTAATATCAGTACTTGCTTAACTTATCGTGTCTATTGATTGATATTATACCTAGACGGATAACCCTAGTATGAAGGCAAGAAGTGTTGGAGAGCAGTAAAGTGAATGATTATAAAGATGAGTTGTTTGATCACTAAGATGAAGATTAGCTCGGCTAATGATCTTTAATAATTTTAATGTAATGACAAGCCTATGCATTGTTGTTCGTTAGACTTTACAATTCTCACAACTATTTGTCCTATATTGTAACCATTAGTAGCATTGTATTCTAAGACAATAATTGCCACTTTACCGGCCTAATATTGACACTAAAAAGCAGTCTATAGAAGACTGCTTAGTACCATAAACGAAAGTTGAGGTTAATCTATATTTATTACTCTTCCATTAATATTTGCAACATTATCTCGTAACGATTAAGAAAACTCTTAGTAACTTCAAAATACCAACTTCTTCATAATAAATTATCGGTTTTGGCACTCAAGAATATTACGATTTAAATCCCAACATAATTATTAACAAATAAAATAAAAAACTGAGTATTATCTGCCCCTCTGTTACAGAGTACGAATCATCTTGGATGCATTCAATACGGCCTTGGAATGATATAGTTTTTCCTGTAAATAATGATAAAGTCAAAGGCAATAAGAAGATAAGTGAAATTATGAAAATCATTAAACATCCACTAACAGTCAATGGCGATGTTGAAATATTCTCAGCAAATAAACTAACCAAACTCGCAGCGGATAATCCTATGATATTAATTGCTATAACTCTTCTTCCAGAGCACTTATATTTATCTTTTGATGAACCGCTATCCAGCAAACTGATAGTAGCTATGGAATCTTTATTACATTTTAAATGTATGTAGTACCCTACTATGGCAGCACCAAAACCTAACTTAAGAATGACCCCGAAGTAAAATAAAATAGGATTACTAATATCCGTGATTTCACGCTTACCTATAATAATAGTAGTGCCCGTTGATAGATCTTGAAACCCTAAGAAAAAAAGAAAACTTGCTAAAGATGCAACAGCTAAAAACAGCCACGGCTCTTTCATTGTTTTTTTATTACAAACACTAGTCATTACTACACCTAAAAATATAACAAATGGTTGGAGTCTTCACTCGACAATGTCATGGTCGAAAAACCATGTTTTTAACAACAACTAGTGTACTCATAAGTATTCCTTTCTTATTTTTTTGACTGCTTATCGCTCTTAACTGATCTTAATGTTTTCAAAAAATTACGTCAACTTTGTGAAGGTTATACACTAAATAGAAATGAAGCTTAATTGATATTCAAAGCTAAAGTTTGAGCATAATTATATCAGATTCTATATTCTCCCATTTTGAAAAAATGAGTTTTTGACAATCGTCAATCAGATCAAATTTGAATTTTGAATTTAGCGCTAAGCTCATTATTTGTTGAGCTTTCGCTGTTTTCAAATTCATCTGCCAAAGCGCAATATCATCTGTTTCTACCAAATAATATAATGAACTTGGACAGACCTTAAAATCTGCATTCCGATTAATATTTGCAACAACGCGTGTTTCAAGCTGGGTATTAACATCTAACGTCCAAATACCTTTTTGTCGGTATTTAGTAAAATATAAATTTCCATTCGCGTGATCAGTTTCTACTTGATAGCCGCCTTTTTGGGTTATTTGCCTAAGACTTTTGTCGAGAAAGTTAAAACCCCATATTTGCCAATCGCCACTTTTATCTGATGCAAAGTACAACATGGTACCTTCAGGTGAGAAATATGGAAAAGCAGCACTCTGTTTGCCCAGTTCAATAAGTGAGGTGGTATTGGTTTTCGTATTTAATAAATACAGTTGTTTGTCACTTGAAGCAATCACGGCATTTACCCCATCTGGATGCCAAGCGTATGTATCAATTTTGATCGTACTCGGTAATGATTCTATTGAAGAAATACCTTCTTCCTTTTGCAGCCACAATTGCATTGCACCATTTCGATTTGACAAAAACAACAACGAACGGCCATCTTTAGAATACACCGGCTGACTATCAATACGACTGGAACTTACCGCCAATTTTTGGATTGCGTTATCAGCGAGAGGCTGGGGGTCATTTTTCGTTAAAGAACCTTGCCATATATCAACATCAGCCGTTTGAGTTGAATAGACAATAGACTTTCCTGATGCACTTAATTGAGGAGAATTGATTGATTGAGTAGATTGATATAACGTTTTAATATCGCCAGATGTTATGTCTAATAACTTTAACTTTCCTCCCGAGCGATTATCGCTAAAAATAATACTCTGCTCATCAGGGGTCCAACTTGGCGTCCAACTTAAAAAACCTAACTCAGCAATTTTTCGTTGCTCTTTAGTGCGTAAATTCTTCACATAAACTTGATTATTTCCCCAATATTTATTCCGAAAAAATAATAATTGTTCGCCACTGGGCGACAAGGCTATTTCATTGTCTCCATAGAAGTTATCTTCACGTCCAGTAATTTCATCAACTTTAAGCGTACTGAGGTGTAATTGATAAATTTGATAAGGCATTGAGCTATTCATTCTATCGGTAAAATACACCGATAAATCATCCGGAGCCCACACAACATTACTATAATGTTCAATTGCGCCACACTCAAAAAGTTCATCAATCTGAAGTGCTTGGCCGCTTTTGTTTAACGTTAATAAATTGAGGTGACAGGTATTTTGTCCCTTACGGAAAAAAACAATTTTACTTTTATCATGAGAAAACCTTGGGGAACGATCATCATATTCAGAATCGGTTAATTGTATGCTTTGTTGTTGATCACGTGCTTTTAAATATAAACGATAAGGTTGAGTGACATCTTTACGATGTCGATAAACTAACCATTGTTCATCAGTCGATAAAGAAGCGTCGTATTCGAATCCTTGCTTACTGGTTAATTGTTCAAATTTAGGATTAGTAATATTAAAAGTATGCAGAGTTGATGAGGTTAAACTCTGCCAATTTATCACTAATAATATCAAGAGTGCGAACACGCTCAACAAACCTATATTTTTGGCACTTAGGTTTTTCACTGATGAGGTGGATATTGAATTTACTTGAGCAGAAGTAATTTCATCTTTATTTACCTCTGGAATATTATTCACCAGGGCAATTAACCGATAGCCTTTTTTAGCAATCGTCTGAATATAATAAGGAGATTCAGCATTGTCAGAGAGTGCCTTTCTCAGCAAACCAACAACGCGATTAATCGCGCCTTCGCTGACTTGCGAACGCCATACATCTTCCATCAATTTATCGCGAGATATAACTTCGTTAGCATGACAGGCAAGATAATATAGCAACGCCATGACTTTCGGTTCGATAACCTGTCGCTTACCATTACGTGAAAGGGTATTTAATTCTCTCTCGACGGTAAATTCACCCACCGTAAATACATTTGATAATGGAAATGTCACTAAAGCACCCTTATATTTTTTGCCTATTCTACCTTATTTACCACGAGGCCTTCACTAGCTAATCTATTGAAATAAAATAAAATCATCAAAAAATCATCAGAAAATAGAGAAGACATCATCGCTTACATATTGTCATCCACTCCTCTTCACGTTAAAAATGCGTTTCACTTAATTTATCAGGAATACCAATGAAAAGAACCACATTACTACTATCTTGTTTATTCATCATAACAGCGCCTTTACTGTCCTATGCAAACAGTATTAGCCATTCAATCAACTCAGCAGAACGTTCACCACAAGATAAATCGAGAGACGCAACGAGAAAGCCATCGGATATACTCGCGTTGGTTGATATAAAATCTAATATGACTATTGTCGACTTTATCGCAGGTAGGGGTTATTACACTGATTTATTTGCACGAGTCCTTAACAACTCAGGGAAAGTGTACAGTGTAAAAGGTAAATTAGACAAAAGAGATTTATCAAAATTCACCAATATATCTGTATTACCGACACTTGATTTATCCGAAATCAAAGCCCCCGTTGACCGTATTTTCACCGCGCTTAATTATCATGACATTATCAATAAAAAAAGCATTGATCGCCAAAAGTTATTAAAGACCATTCATAGTAAATTAAAAAATGACGGCTATTTTATCGTAATCGACCACAATGCAATTTCCGGTTCAGGAATATCACAAACGAAAAAACTTCACCGAGTAGAAAATACTTTTGTACTTAACGAAATAATAAATGCAGGTTTTACATTAGACCGTTCATCAACGGCGTTAGCTAACCCTAATGACCATTTTGAATTAGATGTTTGGCAAGAAAACACCAAAGGTAAAACAGATAGATTTGTTTACCGCTTTAAGAAAAGAAATTAGGGCGTTAATTTCTCCTAGAATTTTCGAATATATTTGCTCTGTACGTAAACGTGATGGATAAGTTAATAAGTAATAATATATTTCATATTAGATTATTTGACTTACTCACCTATACTTGATTCATCTCGTTAGCTAGGTGCGAACAATCAAATGGATAAGTCTCGTAGAAGTGCTATTAAAAAAATAGCTCTCGGCGGTGCAGCTGGAATAGCAATTGCTAAAGCACCCTATGTATTCGCTCGAAATAAAGTCACCTTAAGAATATTAGGTACACATGTAACCCTGCAAGAAGAGCTCAGACAAAAAGCCATGGAAGATCTTGGTATTCATTTGATCTTTGAACCCAAAGGCAGTGCTGCCGTTTTACAAAAAGCTTCAATGTTTCCTGAGTCGTTTGATTTGTACGAACAATGGTCAAATAGTATTAACGTACTTTGGCGGTCTGGCTCTATTCAAGCCATAGACAAAAGAAGAATTACACATTGGGACGAAATTAATAACTTAACCAAAACGGGACAAATTACTCCATCAGCTAAATTCGGTGCCGGTGACGCCCCTTATAAGATCTTGCACATTCAAAAAAACAACCAATTAGGCGAAAAGCACACCAACAATATAAGTTTCTTACCCTATGTTCATAACGTTGATTCTTTTGGTTATAACACTGACATTATTAAAAAAGGTATCCCTTATGAAACTGAGAGCTGGGGTTGGCTATTAGACGAAAAATACCATGGTCGTGTTGGGACAATAAATGCCCCTACTATAGGACTATTTGATCTAGCATTAGCTGCACAAGCTAGAAATTTAATGACCTTTGGCAACATTGGCGCCATGACAAAACCAGAATTAGATAAACTATTTGGCATTATAATTGGCTTGAAACAATCAGGACATTTTAGTGGTTTATGGTCATCCGTACCTGAATCGGTTCAATTTATGAAATCTGGCAGAGTGGTTATAGAAAGTATGTTTTCTCCTGCCGTATCATCACTTAATGGTATGAATGTCCCAGTCACTTATGCAGCACCTAAAGAGGGTTACAGAGGTTGGCATGGAGTAATGTGCTTATCAAAAGCGACCACAGGTAAAGTAAAAGATGCTGCTTACGATTATATGAATTGGTGGTTGTCTGGTTGGCCTGGTGCATTTATTGCCAGGCAAGGTTACTATATTTCAAATCCTCAACGTTCTGCTCGCTATTTATCACCGCAAGAGTGGGACTATTGGTATGAAGGAAAACCAGCGGCAGCAAACTTAAAAGGTACTGACAATAAGGTATCTGTCTATAAAGGTAATATTCGTTCAGGCGGAAGTTATGAAAAACGCTTTAGCAATGTTGCCGTTTGGAATACCGTAATGCCGACCTATGATTATAGTCTTCAAAAGTGGTATGAATTCATCAATGCTTAAAAATATAATTGTTCCTTCTCTTGGACTAAGCAATGATAACCCATGGTGTTCCCTATGTTTAGAAGCTTAAAAGCACAATTAATTATTTCATTAACACTTATTATTTTCCTTTTCGTTGGACAACAATATGTTTCATATCAAAGTCAAAACCTGTTAGTTATTGGCTTAGCCTCTAATCAGAAAATAGCCGAAGGTGTTATTCAGGTAAAAGTGTTAGAGAAGGATGTTTTAAATTTACAAAGGAACGTGCTTATTTATAAAGAAACACAGTCTTCTTCGGTGTTAAAACGATTAAATGACATTATGATTTCTGTAAACAATAAATTAGACATGACCACGACACTTATTAAAAAGAATCAAATTGGGTCCAATCAAGAAGTCACCATAGCCAGCATGCGTAATCACTTGAAAGATTACCGAGAAAATTTTGATTCAGTTGTGTTACTGATCAATAAAAAACGTGATTTATTTAATGAAAAAATAATCATTCGATTAAGTCATATGAAGAAAATCTCTTCTGAAGTATCTGGTGATATATCACTCAAACAATTCGACAGCCCAACGTATAAAAACAACAGGAAACTTGACGCTTTAACGTCAGAGTTACAACTCGCAGCTTATCAATATTTTTTGTTACCTAGTGCTGAAAATATGACCCATTTCCAAGAAACGTCAGAAAATTTAGAAAGTGTCGCAATTTCACTTAATATCGTAGAATTAAACGCAAACTTGTCGGAACTTTCTGCCGATTTTCGATTATTAACACAGGTTACTCGTAATTATAATTATCTTGTTAACGTTGTTATGTCGGGTACTGCAAATGAATTTTTATATTTAGCAAAAAGTTTGAGCGAAGTCGTACTTCAACATCTGAATTCAAGTAACTCAGAGCTTAATACCATTGTCGACGAAGCTATTTTTCGTGGCAGTATCATGTTTATTTTAGGCATTTTTCTGACGAGCGTAATCACACTATATGTGCTCATAAGGCTTATATTTCCCATCCAAAAAGTAACCCGAGTATTCGATATACTGGCATCAAATAAAGAACTTCATGAGCAGCTTGATGTTAATAGATCTGATGAAATAGGCCAATTAATGAAATCCGCCACTATATTTCAACAAAAGAATCAGCAAACTAATACTTTATTAATAGAATCTCAACAGTTAAACCAGCAACTTGCTTTCTCACAGCAAAAGGCAGAGAAGGCAACCCAGACAAAAAGCATGTTTTTAGCGAACATGAGTCATGAAATTAGAACGCCAATGAATGGCGTGGTCGGTATGCTGAGTTTATTATCAAATACTGCATTAAATGATGAACAAAGAGAATATATTAGTCTGGTAAATTCCAGTTCAGAATCTTTATTAACGCTAATTAATAGTATTTTAGACTACTCTAAAATTGAATCAGGAAAATTAGAAATAGAAAATATTCATTTTAATCTTACTGATGTCATCAACGAAGTCATCATAATGATGGGTGCCCTCGCTGAAAATAAATCTTTAATGCTAAAGATTAAGTCAATTCATTTATCTCAAAAAACAGTCATCGGCGACCCTACTCGGCTCAAACAAATACTGATCAACCTTATTAGTAATGCGATTAAATTTACCGAAAAAGGCTGTATTGAACTTGAAGTGAGGCTTGGAGAAATAAGCAAAGAAAAGCTTAATTTTTCATGTAAAGTCAGTGATAGCGGCATAGGTCTTTCTGACGAACAACAGGAAAATATTTTTAGTCCATTCTCTCAGGCTGATAATTCAACAACACGAAAATATGGTGGCACAGGTTTAGGGTTAACTATTGTTAAACAGTTATGTGAACTTATGGGTGGGGATATAAAAATAACCAGCATAATAAATAAAGGCAGTTGTTTTTCTTTCAATTTAATTTATCGTAAACCAGAACATGACTTTGCTGAAACATCGGATAAAAGCAAAGAAATTCAAGAAATTAATTTATCATTCAAAAAAATACTTTTGGTTGAAGACAACAGAATAAACCAAATAGTAGCGACTAAAATTCTAACAAAATTAAATTTGAAAGCAGATGTAGCTGTTAACGGCATAAAAGCGATAGAGAAATTAAATTTAGCTTCCTATGATTTAATTCTGATGGATTGTCAGATGCCTGAAATGGATGGCTATGAAACAACTAAAGCAATCAGAAAAGGAAATGCAGGAGTGGAGCACCAAAATATAACCATTATTGCGATGACAGCTAATGCGATGAAAGGAGATAAAGAAAAATGCTTGAACGCTGGTATGGACGATTATTTAACTAAACCAATAGCCATTAATACCCTACATCAAAAACTGACGACTTGGATGTAAATAAGATATAGCCGTTATTTAACGGTGTTATTCCTAATCCTACGTGAAGCTAAACCTATTAGACCTAATGAGAAAATAGCCAGTGTTGATGGTTCAGGCACTGAGTTTTTTCGAGCACTAACATCTTCTATTGGTGAAAAATTATTAAACGCAAGGCCGATCCCTGTACTTTTACTGCCCTTAAAGGATATTTCAATACGGGTAATGTCGCTAAGGCCACTAAAACCAAATGTCCAAGGTTTTCCGTCTAGAGATTTCCTACCTGATTTTTTTCCTAATGGCGATAAAATTTCAGCCAATGTTTCCTCTCCATTAAACGCTTCAACAAAAAATTGCTCGGTATTACCATTGTGTCCATCTATATCCCAAATTTCACCTGAAGCTGATGTTACAGGGTTTAGTGCATCATAAATAATATGAAAAGTACCGAATGACTGATATGCATCCTTTTGTCTTAGAAAAAAAACACCTAATAATGACTCTAAGCCAGTGGCTGCTATGTCATATTTATTACCATACTTACTCATAAATCCAGATTCCCCCTCTTCTTTTCCACCACCTACTTTTTCATACACGCCGTAACTATTTACCTGACCATTGCCATTCGTATCAAAACCAAACCTTACTGAAACACCGTCAGCCATAAACTCGTCATCTAATCTGATGATACCGTTATCTGTGGGGATCAAGCCACTCGCGGTGGTTTCAAAATCAATTAGACCTGCCAGAGATCGATATGAAAAGCAAAGCGCTAACACTAAGAAAATTATATTTATCATTTTTATTGAGTTCGATGATTTCATAATACGCACCTTAATAAATTTAGATTAATAATGGATGTATCTACTAATAGTTATCTCAATAAATAAGCCAACATTAGCGAGACAACATAAAAAAATAAAAAACATTAAAGAACAATTATTTAAAGCAACCTTTTGTAAAAGCCATCTTTAAATATACATACATTTTTAATAATATTTATTGCAGTATGAAAGGTTTTCGCAAATTGCAAACGGTGAATACCGGTTTAGTGTTCACATTAATCATCTAGATTTATATAAGAAAACATCAAGAATAAATGGTGTGAAATTTGTTGATATAACAAATGAATTGTTAATCTTTTTATTTATGAATTTAATAAATTTTTATATAAGCTTAATTTGTAAATTAGTCTCTTTTAAAGCTATATCTCAAATTTATTTTGTGCATAATGGACAGATCTGCATGACTAACAACCGAATGTATAAATGAATAAAAATATTGATGATTTACAAGATAAGCTTCAGGCATTACTGTTTTCTCAGCGTGATAAATTTGTACAAGGTAGCGTAGCAGATTATATTCCTGCGCTCGCCTGTGTTAAACCTGACTTTGCCGGAATATCTGTCGCGACTATTGATGGAAATACTGTCGGTGCGGGTGATTATCAACAAGCGTTTTCCATTCAAAGTATTTCAAAAGTCTTCGGTTTAGTCATGGCAATGAATCGTCTAGGCGATTCATTGTGGCAACGGGTAAGAATGGAGCCTTCTGGGCAACCCTTCAATTCAATTATTCAGCTAGAGTGGGAAAAAGGCATTCCCCGAAACCCGGTCATAAATGCTGGAGCGTTATTAGTCGCTGACGTATTAACAAGTCATTATTCAGCCAGTAAACTCGCTTTTTTAAGCTTTGTCAGAAAGCTGGCAAACAATGAAAATATTCGTATTGACCGAGAGGTTTATCAATCTGAATTAACTCATGGTAACCGAAATGCTGCCCTGGCCTATTTAATGAAGAGCTTTGGAAATATTGAAGCAGAAGTGCCTGACGTACTGAGTCATTATTTTACGCAATGTTCAATTGCGATGAGTTGCCAACAACTCGCACAGAGTTTGCTTTTTTTGGCGAATAAAGGTGTCGATCCAATAACGAAAAACGTCATTTGTAGTCCAAAAGATACACATCGTGTTAATGCGATATTATCGACAAGTGGCATGTATGACCAATCAGGCGAGTTTGCATTTTCTGTTGGTTTACCGGCTAAAAGTGGTGTTGGAGGTGGTTTGATTGCAATTGTGCCAAATTATGGCGTGATATGTACATGGAGTCCGCCATTGAACAGTTTTGGTAATTCAGTTGTAGGCATGAAGTTGGTTGAAGGTATCGCTGAGGAATTAGGATTATCTATTTATCATTAGTTTTAGAAATACCATAGAAACCAATAATAAATATGCATCAAGTTCATCTAATCTATAAAGATTTGATTACAGAGTTATATAGATGAACCAAACTAACCTATCAGATGAATTTAACTCGTTTGCTGCGTGTAACAAATAAATTTAAGATGTATTTCTATTTTGGATCTCCCCCGATTCTTAAATAACATTTGTTTATATTGTTTCATTTCAAGGACATCATTTGATGTCCTTTTTTTCTATAATTTTTTCCTTTATCTAATCGTTATTTTAGTGCAAACAAAGCAAAAAAGTGCAACGGTATGTTTGACGTATATCATTGAACGTTTTTTGATGAATAATAAACAAAACCTTCAAACATCAGAAAAAAATCAGCTATTCATAAGCTTTTTCTCATTCTTTTTAATAGCAGACTTGTAAAAATACCCGTTCATTTATATTAAGGATTAAAAAGTATGTTCCTAAGGTTTTCGCATTATTTATTTATCGTATGGGCATTAGCTGCATTTCAATTACAAGCAGCAGTGGTTACCAAAGAAATAACAATAACGTCTTATATTGCCAAGCAAGACTTAACATTTCACATTACACTGCCCCAAAGCTATCAAAATGAAGGTACAGAACGTTACCCTGCTTTATACACAACTTCAGGAAAAAGTAGGCTTGAAGTGCTAAAGACACAAGTTAGCTGGCTTAGCCATGTGGGCTTTGCTCCCTTACCCCAAGTATTTTTTATTTCATTACCCTCAATTGAAGCCGATAAGTTTACTAATGCTTCAGGAAGTCTTTATTCATTAACCACTCAAGTTTATGAAAAGGAAATTATACCTTACATAGAGAAACATTATCGCACTCAGTCATATCGAATCATTGAAGGTTTTTCTAGCAACGCAAATCAGTTGCTGTCGATATTTATTGATAAACCTCAGTTATTTAATGCTTATTTTATTTTTAGCCCTGCACTCAATTTAGATAAGTCAGGACTTGTTGAAAAACTAATAGCCCAAAAAGCAGATAGTCGGTATCAATACCGATCACTTTATCTTAGCTTGGGCTCATTTGAAGAAAACAAGCCAATATTTGAGAGAATACAAAGTCACTTAACCACTTGGTCTGCTGCTAGTATCACTGGTTTAGAGCTAATAACTGAAGATTTAAGCAAGAGGAACTATTTATCCTCGCCTGTTGTCGGTCTTACCAATGCAGCTGAAAAGATTTTTTCAGATCGTCAACCTGCTGCAGAATTTTTTGTAAAAACAGGTGTCGTAGGGGTTGAACAGCATTTTAATAAACTTCATCAAAAGTATGGCTATCAGTTAGATCCCAGCAATACCATTGTCGACTTAGGTTTTTACTACGCAAAAATAAAACAGTTTGCAAAAGCGGAAGAAGCCTTGAATACCGTGATAAAAAAATCACCTGAAAATATTATATTTTTGATACGCTTAGCTGAAATTCAGCAACAAGGAAGCAAAAAAGAGCAGGCTAAAGCAACGTTAAAAATCGCGTTAAAGCAGGCAAAAAGTCAAAAAGATGCTGAAGCTATAAACTACATTCAGTCTAGATTAACGTCTTTGCATTAACGTTTTTGCATTAACGAAAGTAAAATAGAACAAAAATAGTATGGTTATTTTACTCTTCTAATAACCATACTAAATCTCTTTGTTCCGCAACAAAGTTATCGGTAACCATCGTGGACGTGCTTGGTTTAAAATCCGTCATGAACAGCGAGTTTATATCATATTTACCAATAATCTCTGCAGTTTCATTCATTGGATCGTAACGCCAAACATTCTGTTTTTTATCCTGTAAATACAAATTATTTTCCCGCCAAACATAAGCCGATTGAATAGTAAGTGGCGGTAGAGCTGAAATCTGACTAAGTTTACCTTGACGATATATTTCTAGCTGCCCTTTTCCTCCCGAGCTGATAAAAAGACTATCGTTCATTCTTTGCGCCCAATAAACCTCGTCATTGAGTAAGGTATTAAATTGCTTGGTTTGAATATTAAACCACACGAGTTGAGCTTTATTATTAATGCTTACTGACAAGAGTAAATGCTGACCATGAGCTTGATATAGCCGTACAGGCAAGAAACTTCCCGTTAATAATACCGGCTCTTCGCCAATAGTTAGTAGCCATAACTGTTGCTTACTTAAATAAATAATTATGTGTTTATTCAGCCAGACGAATTGTTCAATCCCGGATTTATCTTCAGTCAGCTTATTATCTTCTTTATCAGATGTTAACCATAGTTGTCGGCTACCTGATTTATTTGACAATACAGCAATTTCATTTGTTTCTGGTCGGTATTTTCCACCTGATTCGCTAAGAACACTAGGAGAGATATCGATATCAATGCTATCCGCTTTTATTATCTGTCGCGTCCTGACACTGGTATCTTTTTGACTGAACAGTGCGATAATTTTTCGTGGTTGAGAAGCAGATTGAAAATCATCTTTAGCATTGGACACAGGGATGCTAACTAAGTCTATAACATAACTATTAGTCATCATACTTTGCTGGCTTACTAACTCATGCCCTTCAAACCAATAAATGTCTTTTTTATAGGGTATTAACAGTATTTCCTCATTATACCAGTGCAACTTTTTTGCAGCTTCTAGACCTGTGGGCAAGATAGACTGCGTAAGATCATTGAGCTTTTGATGCTCTAAATCAACCGTACTAATAGTAAGTTTTCCATCAGTAGTTATCCAAGCAAGTTTATGCGAAACCGTTTGATAAGAAAGGTAAGTCGTATTTTTATGACCCTGGATTAATAGCTTATTTGTCTGCTTTTTGAGGTCATATAAATATAGCTCACTGGTGCGATTAGTATTAGATGATAAGTAGACAATATTTTGGTTATCAATCCATTGAGGTGAGTGATTAAAATTTTCCTGACAAGACGTTAAAGGCTTAATTTTCTGCTTAATCAAATCAAAGGTGACTAAACTCACACATTTTTTATTGCCATTTTTTGTCTGTAAACCAAACGCGAGTGTTTGATCATCAAGTGATAAAGCAACATTACCCTTTATTTGTAATGAAGCTATTAATATTGTTTCTCTTTGACTTGTTAACTCTTTATAAATGAGCTGTTGAAAACCTTGTGCTTGTCGCACGAGTACAGAAAATGTGCCTGAATGCGATACAACGAATTCATGTACAGAGTGGCCATTAGTGGTTAACGGTTTTATTTGACTTAGATGCGGGAGATTATTCGGGTTATTCAGGTCTGGATAAAAAACAAACGCCATCATAACCAACATGACGATCATACCTATCAATAGTTTTTTTCTCTGATAAAAAAAATTTAAGGATTTCGTTTGTTTATTTTCTAAAAGACAATTTAGATTAAGACTATAACCTAATTTGGGGTGTGTTTTGATCACGACTTGCTGTTTAGCATCATCACCCAATAATTTCCGTAATAGAGTGATACAACGTTGCAATGTATTCGGAGAAACAACTACATCAGCCCAAACATTGGCCATTAATGACGGTTGAGAGACTATTTCACCTTTAGCATTATAAAGCTGAATTAATACCGCAAGTACTTTTGGCTCTAGAGTAACTATGTTCGAATTAACTTTAATTTCCGCTCTTTTAAAGTCAACAAGATAACCATTTATCCATATATCAGTTGCACTCAAAACTCAAAACCTCTGGTTTACAGTGCCTACATAACGTGCCACACCATTAAATTATCATTCACCGTAATATATCCTATTGATGCCATGTAGGAAACAAGGAACCATTGCGGATAAGTTTGAATGGCAATTAATCAGACCAATACACTGTATTTCGTAAATTAACGAAATATAGTACTTGCTTTTAATTCGTAATTTCGCTAAATTACGAATTAAGGTTTTTATTTACGATGATATATACAATGTCTGATGCATACCAAGCACTTTCTAGCCCCGTGAGGCGACAAATATTAGCTTTACTAAAAGATAAAGATTTGTCTGCTGGAGAAATTTCTGAACAAATTGATGTTGCAAAATCAACGCTGTCTGGACATTTCAATGTTTTAAAATCAGCCGATTTAGTGGTTACCATTAAAGAAGGTACAACAATTACTTATTCATTAAACACCAGTGTTATAGAAGATTTAATGAATGGATTATTTAACCTATTCGATAAGAAATACGAAAAGCCTGAAGATAAGGAATAACAATGAAACTATTAAAACTATGTTGGGGGATCGCTATAATCTCTCTTTTTACTTCGCTATACATGATCAATTATTTACCAGATGCATTGCAACTTCCTATTCATTGGAATATAGACGGAGAAGTAGACAGGTACGCTGATGCATCTCTTGCATTTTTATTTCCACCTGCAGTAATGATCTTTATTTTAAGTATTATATCGGTGTTAAGTAAACTTGATCCTCGAAAGAAAAACATCCAGTTGTCACATAAATCAATTGCCGCATTTAGCTTATCTATCACCTTGTTAATGGTAACTATTGAAGCAAGTTACATTGCAATGGCTAACGGTATTAAAGTGCCAATGATGATGGTAGTCGGTTTAACTGTTGGCATTTTATTAATGATTACGGGGAACTATTTAGGTAAAACTAGGAGTAACTTCTTTATTGGTATTAGAACGCCTTGGACATTATCCAGTGACGCTGTTTGGCAGAAAACTCATCGACTTGCCGGTAAATTATTTATGATTGCAGGCTTGGTAATAGTTATTTGTTGTTTATTGATACCGCTAAGTAACTTAGGAATTTTAATTATATTGACAGTGTTGCCATCCGTTTTAATTCCCTGCATTTATAGCTGGTGGTTATGGAAAGAACAACAAAATGATGATCAAAGTAATAATGAAGAGTTCAAGTAGCTATGATTGGATATTTTCATGAATATTTGCACGAATAAAGGTGTAATTATTCATGATTTGCACACGACAAGACTAGTCAAACTTAATCTCAGCGGGTAGAATCTAGCCTATCAACTTTTTAAGAACAACGAGATGCATTCAGATGGGCAGAGCATACCAAAATCGCAAATTATCAATGGCGAAAACAGCCGGCGCAAAAACTAAAGTTTATTCTAAGTACGGTAAAGCAATTTATGTAAGTGCCAAAGAAGGCGGTGTTGACCCTGAAGGTAACCTTACACTTCGAGGTTTAATTGAACGAGCTAAAAAAGATCAAGTTCCTACTCATGTAATTGAAAATGCGATAAAAAAAGCATCTGGTTCTGGTGGTGAAGACTTTGTAGCAGCACGATATGAAGGCTTTGGTCCTGGTAACTGTATGGTTATCATTGATTGTTTAACTGATAACGGTAACCGTACGATAAAAGACGTACGCCAATGTTTTACTAAAACTCATTCTAAAATTGGTTCATCTGGCACTGTTTCGCACATGTTTAATCATCAAGCCGTATTTGCTTTTAAAGGTGAAGATGACGAAGCAGTTTTAGAAACGTTAATGATGGCTGATATTGATGTTACGGATGTTGAAATAGAAGACGGTATCATTACTGTTTATGCACCACATACTGAATTTTTCAAAGTAAAAACTGAATTCGCTAACTCTATGCCAGAGTACGATTTAGAAGTTGAAGAAATCACCTGGGTACCACAAAATTACACTGAGATTTCAGGTGAAGAAGATACCGCTAATTTTGAAAAATTCATCGCGATGTTAGATGATTGTGATGACGTACAAAACGTTTATCATAATGCAGATATTGCTGAGTCATAAAAAACGACAAGCGCATAAATATTAAATCTAAAGCACCTTTAAGGTGCTTTTTATTTAGCTAATTTTTCCAACATCACATTCACTGCATCTAAATGTTCAGGGTTGTTATGACACATTCCTTGGAATACAGCACAAATATCAAGAAAATCAGGTAAATCTGTTCGTTGGGCCATTTTCATTAAACGTTTAGTTAAGCGCATAGCAGCAGTAGGTTTGGCTGCTATTTCTTTTGCCAAAGTCATCACATTATCCATTAATAATTCAGGTTCAACTACTTTCAGTACAACACCTAATTTTTTTGCTTCATCTGCATCTATAATCCTACCGGTAAAAGTAAGCTCAGCCGCCTGTTGATAACCAATAATGCGTTGCATAAACCATGCGCCGCCATCACCGGGGATCAGGCCTAAATTAGCAAATGTTTCACCAAATTTTGCTTTGCTTGATGCAATACGAATATCACACATATTTGCCACATCGAACCCTGCACCAATTGCTGCGCCATTAATAGCGGCAATAACGGGGACTTCACATTTATGTATCGCTAAAGGAATTCTTTGAATGCCTTGACGATAACGCACTTCAAGTTCTTGCATGTCGCCTGCAAAGTCACCACCACGTTCAGCCATATCTTTAATATTACCGCCAGATGAGAATGCAGAACCTGCGCCGGTAATAATCAGCACAGCGATAGATTGTGTTTTATTAATCCACTCAATGGTATTGACAATATCATCTGCAATCGCGGTGCTCGTTAGCGCATTACGTACATCATGACGATTAAAGGTTAACGTAACAATATTATTGTCTAGCGTTAATAAACTATCTTCTAATTGGGGAAGGTTTTCACTCATTTTTGTTTCTCATTAATTTTCACCTGTTGCCAATATGCTTCAAGCGTTTCTAGTGAATGCTGCTCAAATTCCACACCTGAGGTTTCTACTTGCTTTTCGACACCATGAAATCTTCTCGTGAATTTTTGATTCGCTCGACGCAATAATTGTTCAGGATCTTGTTTTGCATGACGACAAAGGTTCACCACTGCAAACATCAAGTCGCCTAATTCTTCCGCCAATGCTTCAGGATTGTTTTGTTCGATTTCAACTTTTACTTCTTCAACTTCTTCAACAACCTTTGCAAAGACGTCTTCAATGTTATGCCAGTCAAAGCCAACATGTGCACAACGCTTTTGGATTTTGGCCGCTTGAGTTAACGCCGGTAAATTTTTAGGTATATCCGCTAAAATGCTAATTTGATCGTTCGTGCTTTTTTGTTGTCTTTCTTTCGCTTTTTCATTTTCCCAATTTGCTTTTATTTCAGCATCGGAGCTTAAATTTTTATCACCAAACACATGAGGATGACGGCGAATAAGTTTTTCACAAATTGCGCTAACCACACTGTCAAAATCAAACTGTTTTTGCTCATAACCTAATTGGCTATAGAAAATCACCTGGAACAATAAATCACCCAATTCTTTCTCTAATTCAGAAAAGTCTTGTTGTTCAACGGCGTCCATCACAGCATCTGCAACTTCATAAGCTTCTTCAATGGTATGAGGTACGATTGAAGAAAAGTCTTGTTTGATATCCCACGGACAGCCCGTTTCTGGATCGCGTAGCTCGGTCATGATCCAGCGTAATTTATTCATTGAAGCTTGTTCAGTTAACATCTTTATACTTTCCATCAGGCAGATAAAATAAAACTAGAGTCGTTTAACTTCTAATACATCGTCAAGTTGTAATAACTTTCCAATCAAACGCCCTAATATTTCATTGTTCGCAATTTCAATCGTTAATAACATCGCGACTGTCTGTTTAGTATGATCAGAGCGACTTTCCATTCCAACAATACTGACCCGTTCATTTGAAACAATCGTCGATATATCACGAACTAAACCTTGGCGATCAATCGAAATAACTTTTACGGTAACAAGGTAACTTTGTTGGTCTTGCTCCCCCCATTGCACTTCAACTTCACGTTCGGGTTGTTGACTCAACGCATTCGCTAATTGGTCACAATCATTGCGATGCACTGATATGCCTCGCCCTTGTGTAATGAAACCCGAAATTTCGTCACCAGGCACCGGATGACAACATTTCGCCATATGCGTTAATAAATTACCAACACCAGATACGGTTATACCATTCGTATCAGCTTTAGATTTTGGCTGAATTTGTTGTGGTTTTACCAAACTTTGCGGGTCAAGCTCAACAGGTGGTTTGTTTTTATCATCATGATATTGCAGATGATTAATGACTTGCTGCAAACGAGCATTACCCGAACCGATAGCGGCATATAAATCATCAATGGTTTTAATATTAAAGCGTCTACCCGCTGACATTAAATCAGTGTCGGTTAAGTCAAGTTTAGATAATTCTGCATCTAACTGCTCTTTCCCCAAGGCAATGTGTTTGTCACGATCGAGAAGTTTAAAGAAGTGTTGAATTTTTGATCGTGTTCTTGATGCATGAGTATAATGCAGATTAGGGTTCAACCAATCGCGACTCGGGTTCGGTGTTTTACTGGTTAATACTTCGACTTGATCGCCTGTTTTCAAGCGATAAGTAAAAGGTACTATTCGACCAAAAACTTTAGCCCCAATACAACAATGGCCGACATTTGAATGAATATAATAAGCAAAATCTAATGGTGTAGCGCCTACAGGTAAGTCAATAACATCACCATTTGGGGTAAACACATAAATACGATCTTCAAATACTTGGCTACGTAATTCATCAAGTAAATCGGTACTCTCACTGATGTCATCTTGCCATTGTAAAATTTTTCTTAACCAGCTAACTTTTTCATCAAAGCCTGTTTTTTTATCACTACTTTTACCGCCAGCACTACCTTCTTTATAACGCCAATGAGCCGCAACGCCCATTTCTGCATCTTCATGCATTTGTTGAGTTCTAATTTGCACTTCTACTGACTTACCCTCAGGGCCTAGCACAACGGTGTGAATAGACTGATAACCGTTAGGTTTTGGCGTAGCGACATAATCGTCGAACTCATTGGGTAAGTGCTTCCAACTGGTGTGAACGATGCCGAGTGCGCCATAACAATCATGCAGTTCTTCGACAACAACTCTGACGGCTCTTACATCAAAAAGTTGTTCAAAGTCGAGTGATTTTTGCTGCATTTTTTTCCAAATGCTAAATATATGCTTAGGTCGACCATAAACTTGACCAGCAATATTTAAGTCTTTCAATTGCCCGTTGAGATTACTGACAAAGTCAGCCATATATTTTTCACGAGCCAGACGTTTTTCGTCTAATTGTTTGGCAATATCTTTATATACGATTGGATGAAGGTAACGAAAAGAAATATCTTCAAGTTCCCATTTTAATTGTCCAATCCCTAATCTATTAGCCAGCGGAGCATAAATATTAGCCGTTTCTTTTGCGGCTAAAACGCGGGTTTCTTCATCCGCATTTTTTACCAGCCGTAAATAACACACACGCTCAGCGAGCTTAATAACTACAGCACGAACATCATCAACCATTGCCACTAACATTTTACGAATGTTATCAACTTGATTCGCAGAAACTCTATTTGATTGACCTTGCTGTAGTGCTTTTATCGCTTGCATTTGACTAACGCCATTGCACAAACCGAGTATTTGCTTAGAAAAATTTTCTTCAATATATTCCAATGAAATACATTGGTATTCATATAAGGGGAGTAAAAAAGCAGCACATAATGAATCACGATCTAAATTTAAACTGGCAAGAATTTCTACCATTTCTAGTGACTTAGTTTGACACTCTTGCTGTTCAACATAGAAATCACTGACTTGATGCCAAAGCTTTTCAAGTGCTTGATGTTTATGTTCACTAAGTTCTAATGAGCTTAACCATTGCTCAAAATTTGTTTCCGACATTTGATGAGATTTACGTACCGAAACCATGAAAACAACCTGCTAAATTTTAGGAAAATAAAATGAATGTCTACTTAACAAACAATACCATAGTCTCAATATGCTTTGTTTGTGAAAACATATCCATTAAGGATATTTTTTCAATGCGATAACCTTGAGATATTAATAATTCACTATCGTTGGCTAAGGTTGCCGGATCACAACTTACATATAAAACTGTTTTAATATTCAAGTGAACCAATTGTTGTAAAGCTTGATATGCACCTGCTCGTGCGGGATCTAGAAGAAGTTTTGTGTACTTTTTATTTGCCCAATCCTCATTCTGCCAACGGCTATTCAAATCGGCCTGATAAAATTCACAATTACTTAAACCATTATTCAAAGCGTTTTCATGTGCATTTTTAACCATAAGGTCAACACCTTCAATACCAACAACCTGTGCTACCTTTTTTGCTATGGGTAAACTAAAATTCCCTAGGCCACAAAAAAGATCTAAAACAATATCTTGTTCATTCAACTTCAGCCATTGAAGTGCTTGAGTTATCATTGTTTTATTGACGTGGTGATTGACTTGGATAAAGTTGTTGGTACTGAAATAAATATTAATATTGTCATCTAAAGCATAGTTAAGCATAGTTGCAGTAGACTCATCTAGAGGCGTTATTTCTTTGCCTGAATCGAATAAAACGTCACAGGAAAAATTTTCGCTAAAGGTTTGCCAATGAAGCTTGTCTTGCTTGGTTAATATCTCTAGTTGCCTAACCACAACCGTTATTTTATTTGTAAAAATAACTTCTATATGACCAATAGCATTTTTTCCGGTGAGTTTCGGAAGCAATTTTTTAAGCAGTGAAAATATAGGGTTTAACGGTTCCACCAAAACAGGACAATTTTTAATATTAATTAAATGATTACTGCCACGTTGTCTAAAGCCAATAGTTGCTTGCCCTACTTTATCATATTGCACACCAATACGTGCCTTTCGACGATAATGCCAAGGTTCGCTTACAATAGCTGCATGCCAAGGTAATTCCTCGAGATGATTGCTACGCGCGAATAAATCACTGACTTTTTTCTGCTTAAAATCAAGTTGAGCCTCAGGCGACATATGCTGTACATCACAACCGCCGCATTTAAGAAAGTGCTGGCACTTTGCTGCAATACGTTGCTTATTTGTACTTAAAACTTCAATTAATTTTCCACGGCTGAACTTGTTTTTTTGCTCAATAATTTTTACCTGAACCTCTTCATCAGGTAAAACGCCATCAATAAATATCGGCTTTTTATTATATTGACCAACGCCACAGCCATTAGTATCAAGGCGAGTGATTTTAATTTTTGCTTCTTGCCCTAATTGTTGTTTTTTAGCCGTTGCTTTAAAAAAATTAGCCATGACGAAATATACCTGTTAAGTGCTATAATTTTATATGACGATATGCCATGATAAGATTATTCAATGCCATGATTTTACACTAAAGTTAAGCAAATAATGCATAAAATAAGTCTGAAAGATTGGGTAATTTTACTTACCATCGTTCCAACCACGCTGATCGCATTCACGATAGCCAGCTATTTTTCTTATAGCCGTTATGATGAATTAAATAATTTTTTAATACAGCGCTCTCAAAGTATTATTGAACCCTTAGCAATTGCCAGCTCGCTACCCATGTTGAATAAAGATAGGGTGCAATTACGTAATTTGATGAATTTCACGCATCGTAGCCAATCCTCTATTATAAAAAGCATTGCTGTTTTCACTAAAGATAACCAAGTTTTTGTCACAAGTTCATACCTTGGTGATACTAATCTATTACGCCTTAAGGCAGGCCAAGTTATCCCTAATAACACTATTTCTTCTAAAAATGATGATGACTATATTTTTATTAGTCCGATAATTGATGAAGCCGTGTTAAATGATGCTACCCGATCACTTTCTCAAAATAATATCGGTTACATTGCGATGCAAATTGATAGCAGTAAAATACGCTTAAAGCAGCAAAATCAAATGCTTTTTTCCTTTTTTATTGTACTTTTGGGTAGTACTTTCAGTGCGTTCTTTTCTTATCGATTAATTAAAAACTTCACTCGCCCAATAGGCGCTATGGTTAAAGCGGTTGACAGAATTAGAGAAGGAAAGCTTGAAAGTCGAGTGACGGGTCAATTGATCGGAGAATTGAACTTTTTGAAGAATGGTGTCAATGCAATGGCACAATCACTGGGTGATTACCAAGAAGAGATGCAAGGCAGTATTGATCAAACCACTACCGATTTACGTGAAAGTTTAGAGCAATTTGAAATACAAAACGTTGAACTTGATATTGCTAAGCGTAAAGCGCAAGAAGCCAATAAAGTTAAATCAGAATTTTTAGCAAATATGAGTCATGAACTTCGTACACCGCTCAATGGTGTCATTGGTTTTACTCGCCAAGTTTTAAAGACACCTCTCACCGTTACCCAGCGTGATTATTTGCAAACTATTGAACGCTCTTCAGCTAACTTATTGGCAATTATTAATGATATTTTAGACTTCTCAAAATTAGACGCAGGTAAAATGGTCATTGAAAAAATTCCATTTTCAATGAAAGAAGCTGTTGAGGAAACCTTAACACTACTTGCTCCGACATCTCACAAAAAGAACATTGAATTATCATTACGTGTTAATCCGCAATTACCTGATGCCCTCATTGGTGATGCAATGCGAATTAAACAGGTGTTAATTAATCTAACCAGCAATGCGATGAAGTTCACTCATAAAGGTGCTGTGGATATTGATGTAGACAGTGAACGTATTGAAAATAATATTGCCATTATTAAAATAACGATAAAAGATACCGGTATTGGCATGAACAAAGAACAACAGAAAACTATTTTTGAAGCTTTTGGTCAAGCAGATAAAAGTGTTACCCGACTTTATGGTGGTACAGGGTTAGGGTTAGTTATTTCACAGCGATTAGTTAATGAAATGAACGGCAATATGGGTTTTTCTACTGAGGAAGGTGAAGGGTCAACTTTTTGGTTTACTTTCCGCTGTGAAGTTAATCCTATCTCGATTGATAATGTTTTTGATAATCATGGACTATCAGGACAAAGTGTCCTTTATTTGGAGCCACATACTCATAGCCGCATTGCTACCAGTGAAATTTTGGCGGATTGGGACTTGGACGTTCACGCGGTACAAAACTTAGATCAAATATATGATCTATTGAGTAAAAAATCGCATTTTGATTTTGCACTTATTAGTCATGATATAGCGCCAACTGCATTGGTGGAATTAAAAGAATTGATTACGGCACTTTCTCCGAAGGTTACTCAAATTCATCTCGCAATAAACAGTAATTCTCCTAATTTACAAGAAGCGTTAATTGCCAGTGGCGCAAGCAGCTGTTTAAGTAAACCGATAACACCGGAAAGGTTAAATAAGGTTTTATTACCTCGTCACCATTTACTGGACACCATAAGAACCACCACTCAAGAAAATAAAATACCTGTAAAATTTTTGGCTGTTGACGACAACGAAGCTAATCTGAAGCTCATTAAGGAACTTTTACTCGAGCAAGTGAATGAAGTCTCTATCGTAGTTAACGGTCAAGAAGCCGTAGAGATCTGTAAACACGAAAAGTTTGCGATGATATTTATGGATATTCAAATGCCTATAATGGATGGGATATCTGCACTTAAAAGCATCAAAGCCATGACTTTCAATGAGAACACTCCGATAATTGCGGTTACAGCTCATGCGCTTAAAGAGGAAAAAGATAAGCTGTTAAAATTAGGTTTTGATTCTTATATGACTAAACCGATTGACGAAGCGATGCTTCGCCATTGTATTTACGAATATTGTGATTTAACCCAACCACTACCTATTAAAACAATAAAAGATAAAAGTAATGGCAGTACTCATATCAATGAGACATCCCTTAGGTCAGAAAAACAAGCTAATGTATATATTGAGACACATAACAATAAAGTTATAGATTGGCCTTTAGCATTAAAGCGTGCAGGTAATAAAGAAGATCTTGCTAAAGAAATGCTTAAGGGGCTTGTACAAAGTCTGCCTGAAACTAAGTTAAAAATTTCTGAAGCCCTGACTTCACAAGATGCTGAGCAATTAAAAGTACTCATTCACAAGCTTAATGGTGCATGTTGTTATTCTGGAGTACCCAGCCTAGGAAGAGTGACTCACCAGATAGAAACAGAACTAAAGAGTGGTGTTACTATTGATGATTTAGAGCCTGAATTTTTTGAATTTTTTGAACACATTGATAATGTGGTAAAGCAATCGTCAGAGGTATTTAACAATTCAACGGATACTCAATAATTTTACACTATTTACAATGCTTGGCTACTTAACCAATGATTAAGCAGAATACAATGATGCACGCTAGCTCTTATGAACTTTGGAGTTTGTTAAAGCAACAATTGATTTATATCTTCAATCAAACTGTTATTAGGTCGCTCAATAATTCGACCTAACTCATCTCTTTTATTTTTATCGCGATAGACAATAATGGTTGGGGTGTATTTTACTTTACTTCGCTTCGCTAATGCTTGTGGATCTTCTTTTTGATAATCAAGCGCAATAAGTGTCGGAGTAATATGTTTATTTGCTTTCAATAGTTTCAGTAATTTTGGGATCTCGCGCTCGCTGTCGTGACACCAAGTCCCAAAATAAACATCTATTTGCAGCGTTTCAGGCCATTGAGCAATAATCTCCTGTTCTTGTTCACTGATTGAAAACGCCTGAAAGTTTTCATTGAAACCACTAAAGTCACTTAATAATTGTGATTCGCTGATCACGCCAAGTGCAAAGTCATCATCACTATTAGCAAAAACTGATACCGATAATAGGTAAAAAAAGGATAGCGTGAATACGTGTAATAATAATGTTTTCATAGATACTCTTTTAATAACAAAAGTTAACGCTACTTAAAGCTCGTTAATGTTTTTTTAATTCATTAGCTTTTAATAACATGGCTTTGCTCTCTTGTAAAAAGATATCTGCATAATCCCCAAACCAATCGGCAACTTGTGAAAACATCGTGATAAAAGCATCTTTATCACCCATTTCAACATCTTCTAACAGCTCTAGAAACCGATAAGCAAAACGTTTCATCATGGCAACATTATCGTGGTTTGAAAAAATTATATCGGTATAAAGTACGGGGTCTTGTGCAAATAAGCGTCCTACCATAATCAATTCTAAACGATAAATAGGCGAGCTCATTTCAACGAGTTGCGAAATATCGGCTCCTTCAGTCATCAGATGATATCCGTAAGCGATGGTTGAAAAATGTCGCATGACTTGCACCATAGACATGGCTTGATCATGTGCTAAAGCATCAACAGGGTATATTTTTGCTCCCCAGACCTGAAACTGTTTCAACAACCAATTATATTGCTCAGGCGAACGCCCTTCACAAGCAATAATGGTTTGTTTAATTAAGCCTGATACATCAGGACCAAACATCGGGTGCAAGCCAACAACAGGTCCTTTATGAACTTTCATCATTTCATAGAGAGGCATTTCTTTTACACTAGTAACATCAGCTAAAATGCACTCTTGAGGTAAACAAGACAATTTTTGAATGATCATTGATGTTAAACGAATAGGTACAGCAACAATAACCACACCTGCTCCAGCAAGAATAACATCGCTATTTGGCCAATCATTCTGTTCAAGGACTTCAACTTGATAGTTTGAACGTTCAAATAAATCGACGAATACTTTGCCCAATTGACCGCTGCCACCAATAATCACTATTTTTTTACATTCAGTATTTACACATTGGTAGCCACTGGCATCTTGACTAATATAAGAGTCGCTCATCAGGCGTCGAAGAATATCTTCGATTAACTCAGGAGATATACCCGCGTCTATGGCTTGTTGACGACGCAAGGTAAGCAATTCAGCCTCTCGAACAGGCGCATATATTGGCATACCCACCTGGCTTTTCAACTCGCCAACTTTAGTGGTAACCTTTCTGCGTTTCGCTAATAGCTCGACTAATTGACTGTCTATCTCATCAATATCATTTCTCAGTGCTTTCAACTGAGGAGCTATACTTTCTTTATTCATTAATTTACTCATTTACTTTTAGCAATAATCAACTTAACACACATTAAGTTAAACGCAGCTTTAAGGCATCATCAAGTTTATTCGCAGCATTTGCTAATAAAAGCTCAGTATCATTAAAATCAATGCACGCATCAGTCACTGAAACCCCGTATTTTAATTCACATCTAGGCACATTAGAACTCTGATTTCCTCCATGAATATTACTTTCTAACATGATACCAATAATAGATTTATTCCCTTCTACAATTTGATTAAATACATTTTCCGCGACCAATGGCTGACGACGGTAATCTTTATTTGAGTTACCGTGCGAACAATCAATCACAATACCTGGCTCTAAACCTTGTCCATTCAAATCTTGCTCACATATGGCTACATTAACTGAATCATAATTTGGCTGTTTACCCCCTCGTAAAATAACATGTCCATCAGGATTGCCCGAGGTTTTAATCAATGCAACTTGTCCTTGACGATTTATCCCCATAAAACGATGTGGAGACGCTGCTGATTGTAAAGCGTTAATTGCCACGTCTAAACTACCATTTGTACCGTTTTTGAAGCCAATAGGCATTGAAAGGCCTGAAGCCATTTCTCTGTGTGTTTGTGATTCTGTTGTTCTCGCTCCAATTGCCGACCAGCTGAAGAGTTCAGCCAAGTATTGAGGACTGATCGGGTCAAGCGCTTCTGTGGCTAAAGGTAAACCTAAATCTGTCAAGTAAATTAATAATTCTCGAGCCTTTCGCAAACCACTTTCCACATCAAAAGTACCGTCCATATGAGGATCATTTATTAAACCTTTCCAACCGACTGTCGTGCGAGGCTTTTCAAAATAAACACGCATAACAATGTAGAGGCTATCTGCGTGTTTATCATGTAGCGTTTTTAACTTCTGCGCATATTCTTTTGCTGCATCTAGATCATGTACTGAGCAGGGTCCTGAGATCACTAATAGACGGTGGTCTGTTTTATGAATAATGTTAGCGATAACCTTACGCGCAGCTTTAACAAAATCTCGCCCTTTTTCAGACAATGGTAATTCATCTCTTAACTGATCAGGTGTAGTCAATACAACTTCAGAATTTACATGAATATCATTAAGGGTTTTTACATGGGGAGTATTACTTGGTAGTGAGTTAACTAAAGACTGAGACATTGTATTTTCCATTTATCGAAGATTGTTTAATAATTTAAAGGCAGAGCAAAAGAACTAAGAGTGACTTAGCAAAAGAAGGGGGTAAAATAATATCGCTTTGTTGGTATTGGCATGGTAATTCTACTGACTATCTTTTTGTAAAGTTAAGTTTACTTGATTTGTACAGAATATCTTACAGTGAATTTTTTTGAAGGTACAGTATTTTTTAGTGTTTTATGTTCAGGATGAACAGTATGTCACGATCACATGGAAGTGAAAGAGTGACGATGTTCAGGATGAACAGTATGTCACGATCACATGGAAGTGAAAGAGTGACGATGTTCAGGATGAACGGTCATGACCTTTCTCAGACATCCTGTCTTTCAAGGCATTAGTGCATCCTTGCACGTCATTTTTGTTCCAGACAAATCATAAGTACCTGCGTCCATGCAGGCAATGTCACGATCACATGGCCGTTCTTAGGTATCCATGCCTTCTCGGCATTAGTACATCCTTGTACGTCGATGTGAAAGAGTGACGATGTTCTGGCTACTCTATCAGAAACCCTATAATTCAAGGCAGGATCCTTTGAAAACCCTGAACATAAAAAGCGCCCGGAGGCGCTTTTATCTTTAAGTAAATAGTTACAGTATTATTTATCTAGCCACCGTGAATAATTCGATTACGGATCAAGTTTTCAACGACACTAGGGTCCGCTAAAGTTGACGTATCACCTAAAGTATCAATATCGTTTTCAGCAATTTTTCGTAATATACGACGCATAATCTTGCCTGAACGTGTTTTTGGTAGACCAGGTGCGTACTGAATGTAATCAGGTTTTGCAAAACGACCTAATTCTTTAGCAACAAACTCTGTCAATTCTTTAAGTAACTCTGGAGATTCACTCGCATTGCCCATTAAAGTAACGTAAGCATAAACACCTTGTCCCTTAATTTCATGCGGATACCCAACAACTGCAGCTTCCGCTACAGCGGGATGAAGCACTAATGCACTTTCAATTTCAGCAGTACCTAAACGGTGACCAGAAACGTTAAGCACGTCGTCAACACGCCCGGTGATCCAATAGAAATCATCTTCATCACGTCGAGCACCATCACCGGTAAAGTAATTACCTGGGTACTGGCTTAAATATGTTTGATAGAAACGGTCGTGATCACCGTAAACCGTACGTAGCTGTCCTGGCCAGCTACCTGTTATCACTAATAAACCCGAATCTGCACCTTCAAGGGTGTTACCTTCTTTATCAAATAATGCTGGCTGTACCCCAAAAAATGGCTTACCTGCAGCGCCCGGTTTCATATCAACCGCGCCAGGTAGTGAGGTAATTAAAATGCCACCTGTTTCAGTTTGCCACCAAGTATCAACGATTGGGCAATTAGATTTTCCAACAATTTCATAATACCAATGCCATGCCTCTGGGTTGATAGGTTCACCCACTGTGCCGAGAATACGTAAAGAAGAAAGATCTGATTGATTGACTAAATCATCCCCTACGCTCATTAGTGCACGAATAGCGGTAGGAGCGGTGTAGAAAATATTGACTTTATGCTTTTCACATACTTGCCAAAAACGCCCTGCATCAGGGTAAGTAGGAACACCTTCAAATACTAATGTTGTTGCACCGTTTGCTAGCGGGCCGTAGAAGATATATGAATGACCGGTGATCCAACCTGCGTCAGCTGTACACCAATAAATTTCGCCATCTTTATAGTCAAAAACATATTTATGAGTCATTGCTGTATAAAGAGAATAACCGCCACAGGTATGTAGAACACCTTTTGGTGTTCCTGTAGAGCCTGAGGTATAGAGAATAAATAACGGGTCTTCAGCGTCCATAACTTCTGGTTCACATACTGCCGATTGCTTGGCAACCTCATCTTCATAACTAACGTCAATGCTGTCATTCCATGCAACATCTCCGCCTGTGCGAGCTACAACAATAACTGAATGTACATTAGGACAATCGGCTACTGCTTCATCAACATTTATTTTAAGTGGTATAACACGTCCACCACGTAAACTTTCATCAGCGGTAATCACCACTTGGCAATCAGCATCTGCAACACGAGAACGAATAGCTTCGGTAGAAAACCCACCAAATACGACTGAATGAACTGCACCAATTCGAGCACATGCTAACATGGCATAACCCACTTCAGGGATCATCGGCATGTATATGCACACACGATCACCTTTTTTAACGCCACGCGATTTTAATAAGTTAGCAAACCGGCAGACATGATCATGTAATTCTTGATAAGTAATTTTCTTGTCATCACTTGGATCATCCCCTTCCCAAATAATTGCGATATCATTTGCTTTAGTTGCCAAATGACGATCAATACAGTTATAACTGACGTTTAATTTACCGCCAGAAAACCACTTAATATCAGCTGTTTTTAAGTCAACATTACTTACGCTGTCCCATGGTTTATACCAATCAAGAAATTTATCAGCTTGTTCTGCCCAGAATATATCGGGTTGCTCAATTGATTGCTTGTACATCGCATCATATGTTGCACTATCAATATGCGTGTGTGCCTTGGCTTGCTCTAAAACCGGATAACAACTTTTCAATTCTTTCATGTTAAGTCCTTCGTTTCTAACTTGATATTACTCACATTATTATGATCACTACTTAAATGATTATTTACATAAATTAAGCAGTAACTGATTTTTATTTTTAAACAATAAGCAACATCATATAGGAAGTTAATTAGTGCGACTACTCAACTAAAGTCGAATAGGACTGATTAATTTAAAATTAAACTGAAACCAATGTTTGCCTGTTATTAACATTAACACCGAAACCAATAAATGACAACGCTGTCATTTATCAAATAAAAAAAAGCAAATAAAAATTTGCCTTGATGGATCGAGTTGTTATTAAAAAATTGCTAATTAGCGAATAATAATCTCTGGTGAACTATTGATTTCACCATCTTCTGTGATAATGACTGTAGCTGTAGTATTTGAAAGTACTGCGATACTACGACCTTTGTCATTGCGGATAAACAGTAGTTCATAGCCAAATTTACCTAAACTACCTACAGAGAATTTTTGCGCAAGTGATAACTTTTTCCACCAAACTGAATGTTCAGGTGGTTCATTTCTTCTATCGTTATAAGGTTGTTTTTGTAACTGCATAACATGCCCGCCGATTAAATAAATACCCATCGCATTTGATTGATATTTCATTTAGAGAGTACAATAAAATTGAGTTCTCCAAAGTAAGTATAGATCAGAATGGATAATCTAGGTGGTATTATTTGTTTTATTACCTAGACAGCACTACAAACGCTGTAGCGTAAAGGGCTTCATCAGAGAGTGATATATGCCAAGCTGTAGCCCCTAGTGAAATAGCTAGCTCTTGTGCACGACTAGTTAAAACGAGTTGGGGCTGTCCTGAAGCTAATGTTTTTATTTCAAAATGTTGAAATGAAACACCATTAGCTATCCCTGTACCGAGTGCTTTTGACGCAGCTTCTTTACCGGCCCAGCGTTTTGCTAAATAAAGTGCAGGATCCTTTAACGTCTTATATTTTTCCAACTCATTTGGAGTAAGTACACGAAGCGCTAATTTGTCTCGTACTTTAATTGCCATTTTTGCTATACGGCTTATTTCAATAATATCAGTACCTATACCGACAACAGACATAACAAATCTCTTTTCTTGATACTACGTTCGATGTGCTGCCACCATTTAAAGAGTGACATTTCACAAAATAAAGCACACGTTGTATTGCAAACTCTGCCTTATGAGGACTAAAGCCTAACTACGTGCTTCTAACATTAACTGTTTCATATCACGAACAGCTCTATCTAATCCGTCAATCGCTGCTCGTGCAATAATGGCATGACCAATATTGAGTTCGATGATCTCTTCAATAGCAGCAATAGGTTTTACGTTGAAGTAATTTAAACCGTGCCCAGCGTTAACTTTTAAACCATTCGCATGGGCATACCTAATGCCTTCAATTAAACGGATCAATTCAATTTGTTGATCTTGCTCATTTTTAGCATCAGCATAATGACCCGTATGAATTTCAATATAAGGAGCTCTACTCGTAATTGCTGCATCAATTTGGCTTTTATCAGCATCAATAAACAGACTAGTCTCAATGCCTGCCGCTGATAATCGTGCCACAGCAATAGTAATTTTATCTAAATTGCCTAATACATCTAAACCACCTTCAGTAGTAAGCTCTTCACGTTTTTCAGGTACTAGACAACAAAATGCTGGCTTTACTTCACAAGCAATTTCAAGCATCTCATCAGTTACTGCCATTTCTAAGTTCATTCGCGTATGCAAAGTCTGCTTTAAAACATGGATGTCTCTGTCTTGAATGTGGCGACGGTCTTCACGTAAATGTACTGTTATACCATCGGCCCCAGCATGTTCAGCAACAGATGCAGCATAAACAGGATCAGGATAATTTGTCCCCCTTGCTTCTCGCAAGGTAGCAATATGGTCAACATTTACGCCTAATAAAAGTTCGCTCATTATTTTTATCTCTTAAGTTTATGTATTTTGTGTAAACAATTTACGGCTATGTAACGGTTTGCCATCTAGTAAATGATTAATGATTTGTCGCATCAATAATTTGTATGTTTGCATGATTTCTTTAGCAGATATATTTTCTTCTGCTATAGCTTTTAAATGGATTGCATTATAACAAGTTTGTGTAGACTTATGTCTAGTAGGCAAAAAGTTCGCAGGAACAAAGCCTTTTTCAGGCAAGTAACTGTAATAACTATTGTTTTCAGAAAAAATAGGTGAATAATCAATAGTCATTCCTAACTCTTCTAATAGTCTATTTTCAAAATTTCTCAATATATACTCAATTGAGTGTTGTTCTGATAATTGCTCGATGCTTTGTTGGTATTGATAAAAGAGTTCGTCGTATGGAATGTGCTCGCCCAATAAACGAACTTGTAGCTCGTTGAGATAAAAGCCACTATAAAGGTAGTTACCGCTTAACTTGTATGACTTACGTTCAGGTTCAACACGTTTTAAATATTTGAGACTCCCTTGCCCTTTTAATACTATCTTCAAAGGAGAAAAAGGTTGGAGTAATGCTCTTTTATTCGATTTCAACGATTTCCCTAAGTAAGAAATCGCAGAAATTTTTCCTTGTTGTGACGTTAAAAATTCGAGCAATATTTGATTTTCACGATAAGGCCGTGAATGTAATAAAAAAGCGCTTTGTTCAAGTTCTTCCATCTTTAGTTGCCCAATAAACTAATCGAAGACTAGCCTGAATATTCATCACCATAACCTAAGCTACGTAAAGCACGTTCATCATCAGCCCAACCCGACTTAACTTTCACCCATGTTTCAAGGAATACTTTCTTTTCAAAGAGCGCTTCCATATCACGACGAGCTTCTTGACCAATAGTTTTAAGTCGTTCTCCCTTATTACCAATTACAATACGTTTCTGACTTTTTCGTTCAACTAAAATGAGTGCATTAATATGGATAACACCTTTTTCATCCATTTTAAATTGTTCAATTTCAACGGTAGTTGAATAAGGCAATTCATCACCCGTGAAACGAATGAGTTTTTCACGTACAATTTCAGATGCCATAAATCGACTTGAACGATCTGTTACATAATCATCTGGAAACCAAAAATCACCTTCAGGTAATGAGCTAAGACAAAGTTGACGAATAGTGTCAACATTATGACCTTTCGAGGCTGAAATAGGCACTATCTCACTGAAATCATGTATTTCACCTAATTTTTGCAAGTGCGGTAGCAGTAATTCTTTGTCTTGAATATTATCAATTTTATTCACGACTAATATGCATCGCGAACCAGATTTTTTGATTTTACTCATTACTAGGTCATCGTCAGACGTCCAGTGGGTACCTTCTACGAGAAAGATAACTAATTCTACTTCTGCGATTGAACTACTTGCTGCACGGTTCATTAAGCGATTAATAGCGCGTTTTTCATCAGCATGAAGGCCAGGAGTATCAACTAAAACTGCTTGATTATTTTCTTCCGTTAAAATACCTAAAATACGATGGCGTGTTGTTTGTGGTTTGCGTGAGGTAATACTAATTTTTTGACCTAACAAACTGTTAAGCAATGTTGATTTACCAACATTAGGACGACCAACAATAGCAATTAAGCCACAATGTTTATTTTCACTTGTCATAATGATATTTCGCTGAGTTATTTTTTATCAAAAATGAGCGCGAGTACTTGTTGCGCTGCGGATTGTTCGGCTTTACGACGGCTAGTACCATTAGTGATAACTTCGGTATTTATCACTTCTGTTGTACAGCGCACCGTAAATTGCTGGTTATGAGATTGACCCGTTGTATGAATAACTTCATAAAGTGGCAAAGCAATCTTTCGTGCTTGTAAGTATTCTTGTAATCGAGTTTTAGGATCTTTTTGTTCGTTACCCGGTTTAATAATATCTAGTCGATCAGCAAACCAACTAAGCACTAGGGTTTTAGCCGTATCATTATCCGAATCTAAGTACACGGCACCAATAATAGCTTCAACAGCATCTTCTAAAATTGAATCTCGACGGTGGCCACCACTTTTTAATTCTCCAGGGCCTAAAATTAAGTATTCACCTAAATTAAAGCCTCGTCCAATTTCAGCTAGCGTAACACCGCGAACCAGACTAGAACGCATCCGTGTCAAATCACCTTCATCATGAGAAGGAAATTGTTGATAAAGAACCTCAGCAATGACAAAGCCAAGAATTGAATCTCCAAGAAATTCTAAACGTTCATTATGTGTACCTTTGGCACTGCGGTGCGTTAATGCTTGGAGCAATAAATCAGTGTTGTTAAAGGTATAACCTAACTTTTTACTTAACCTAGTTAGTGCGATTGCTGAACTTTTCAAAATCAATTAATCCAACCTAAACGTGAGAAGCGAACATTGGTTGGCACCCACTTAGGTAAAAGGCTATTTTCATCACGGTCGAAATCAAAACTCATCCAAATAGCAATGGCTTCGCCGACAAGGTTTTCTTCAGGTACAAATCCCCAAAAACGAGCATCGAGACTATGATCTCGATTATCACCCATTACATAGTAATGACCTTGGGGCACAACAAATTCATCACGCTGTGTTCCCGCTTGTTGATAATAATGCTGAGTACGCGGCAATATTTGGTTATCAATTAAAATATCATGGGTTTTATTTGGCATAATAGAAGTATGCCGACTCAAACCATAAGAACCATCAGGAGTATCAGTTTCTTTTAAGAAGTTCTGCACAACTTGTTCAAACTCAGGACATTTAGCATCACTTTCCAGACAAGCAGGTTTGATATAAATCGATTTATTACGATAAATTATTCTATCGCCAGGTAAACCAATTACCCGTTTAATATAATCAATTTTTGGATCTCTTGGATACTTAAAAACGACAACATCGCCACGTTCAGGTAACCCGACTTCAAAAAATTTATTACGTACTACTGGATCTCGTAAGCCATAGTTAAACTTGTTAACTAGGATAAAATCTCCATCAAGTAATGTCGGCATCATAGAACCCGATGGAATTTGGAAGGGTTCCCATAAAAAAGATCGTAAAATCAAAACAAACGCAATAACCGGAAATATTTGTACAGAAGTATCAACAACTACTGAAGGTTCTGATAATTTAGTTATAACATCATCTGGTAACGTTTCTTGGCATTGTGCTTGAGCGTCTACCAATGTTAATTTACGTTTAGGGGCAAGATAAAGCTTATCCGCTAACCATACAACACCCGTAATACCGGTAAGAATAACGAGGAATATTGAAAAATATACAGCCATGACTTCCCTACTAACTATCTAATTTAAGAACAGCTAAAAACGCTTCTTGAGGCACTTCAACATTACCCACTTGCTTCATACGCTTCTTACCATCTTTCTGTTTTTGTAATAATTTTTTCTTACGAGAGATATCGCCACCATAACATTTTGCGGTAACATTCTTTCGTAATTGTTTAACGGTTGTACGAGCAATTACGTTACTACCAATCGCGGCTTGAATCGCAATATCAAACATTTGACGGTGAATAAGCTCTTTCAATTTGTCAACCAACATCCGGCCACGAGCAACTGAATGACCTCTATGGGTGATCATGGCAAGTGCATCAACACGGTCGCCATTAATCATTACATCAACTCGTACCATGTCTGCAGGCTCAAAGCGCACAAAGTTATAATCAAGTGAGGCATAGCCACGGCTGGTTGATTTCAATTTATCAAAGAAATCCATGACCACTTCTGCCATAGGCAACTCATAGGTTACGGCAACTTGATTACCGTGATAAATAATATCTTTTTGTACACCACGCTTTTCAATACAGAGGGTAATAACATTACCTAAATGTTCTTGTGGTACTAAAATATTAGCTTGAACAATAGGTTCACGAATTTCATCGATATTATTAACTGCGGGTAAATCACCAGGGTTATCTATAGATAAAATTTCACCGTTAGTACAAACAATTTCATAGTTAACCGTAGGCGCAGTAGTAATTAAATCAAGATCATATTCACGCGCTAAGCGCTCTTGAACGATTTCCATGTGCAACATACCAAGGAAACCAATTCTAAAACCAAAACCGAGTGCCGATGAATTTTCTGGTTCAAAAAATAATGAAGCATCATTTAAGCTTAATTTGTTCAATGCATCACGGAAATTTTCGAAATCCTCAGAACTTATCGGAAAGATACCTGCATAAACTTGCGGCTGAACTTTTTTGAAACCAGCAAGGGCTGTGGTCGCTTCTTTCTTACTGATGGTGATGGTGTCACCCACTGGCGCACCATGAATTTCTTTAATGCCAGCGATAATAAAACCTACTTCACCGGTTCTTAAAATACCTGTTTCGACTTGCTTAGGCGTAAAGATACCGACTTTATCAATTTGGTGTACTTGTCCTGTCGACATGACCACCATTTTATCGCCTTTCTTCACTTCACCGTTCATAACACGAACTAATGAAACAACGCCCTGGTAATTATCAAACCATGAATCAATGATCAAGGCTTGTAAACTGCCTTTAGGGTCACCTTCAGGTCCAGGGATATTCTCAACAATCGTTTCTAAAACATCTACAATACCGACACCGGTTTTTGCTGAACACTGCACAGCACCTGTTGCATCAATACCAATAATATCTTCAATTTCTTCGCTAACACGATCAGGATCCGCTTGCGGTAAATCGATTTTATTCAAAATAGGCAGAACTTCTAAATCCATTTCAAGGGCGGTGTAACAGTTTGCTACTGTTTGTGCTTCAACCCCTTGTCCAGCATCAACAACCAATAAAGCACCTTCACACGAAGCAAGTGATCGTGATACTTCATAGGAAAAATCAACATGCCCTGGTGTATCGATAAAATTGAGTTGATAAATTTCACCGTTTTTGGCTTTATAGTCTAAAGTAACACTTTGCGCTTTAATGGTTATGCCACGTTCGCGCTCAATGTCCATAGAGTCAAGGACTTGAGCTTCCATTTCACGTTCTTGTAAGCCACCACAATGTTGGATCAAACGGTCAGAAAGTGTAGATTTGCCGTGATCGATATGGGCAATAATTGAGAAGTTACGTATATTTTTCATAAATGGAAGTTCAAATAATACTGTGGTTAATTCAATAGTGGCGAGATTTTAGCGAATTTAGCGCGCTGGGGCTATCTTTATGTTGTGTTAACTTGTGTATAGCGGGTTTTATTCGGCGATTTCAACGATATTTATTGAAGAGGAGGTTATACGGAGAATACGTGGGATTAACAAATCACAATATTTACCACGTTTTTGCTGATGCCTAGCAAGGCAAAAACCTAAGTAACCACCCAAAATGCCAAAAGCTATTGCAATTAATTCATGACTAAATATTTCATTTTCAACAAACCATTGTCCGAGAACAGAAGCAATAGCTAAACCTAGCAATGGCCATAAATAAACCTGCCAAGCAGACAATAATAAATGTTTATCTGATAATCCTATAACAACTGTATCACCAATTTTCACCGGTAAATCTGTATATAAATCTAAACTTAGTTTAGCTTGTGGAAAAGCTTTAGCTACTTGCCCACTGCCACAATTGTCAACTTGCTTACACCCACTGCAGCTTGATTTTATTTCACTTTCTACTGTTATTTTATTGCCAACAATATCATCAGCTGTATTATTTGCAGCTAAGTGAATAGAAATAACGGTCGCGTTTTCTTCTATCATGGAACTTTGGGTGGTTTTATAGTAATCGAGTCAGCAATTTTTTTAGCTGTGTTAGAAGGGATTTTTCCTACTACACTCACTTCAATACCTTCATTTACTTGGTTTAATACTAAGGTTGCTCCATCCATTGCAAAATCAGAATTACGTTGTTTTTCTTTACTGGCATTAACATAAATTGAAATATCTACGAGACCGTCACTAAATAGCATAAATTCGACGGGTTGTTTTGTCATCGAAATTTTATGTCGATTAGAATTAATTTGTTTGAAACCTTCTGGCAACCATTTAACATCCCATTGCAGTTGCTGTTTTTGATAATCCACGGGAATGTCAACTAACACAGGAAGCTCAGTTTCATGAAGCTGTAACACACTTTCTGATGGTTTATCTGTGATATCTAAATGGGTGAATTGAATATGCTCCAATGGTTGACCTTGCTTTGTAACAATAGACAACTTCAATAACATACTAGATTGTTGATCTAACCAAAGCCAATAAGCATGACGGTGAGCATTTTTCGCTTCAATTCTGATCAATTGTGCTGGGCGGCCTAAAATCCGGCTGCGACCAACAGAAATAAAATCATAAATGCTTTCTAACTGTGAAATATCCCCCGCGAAGATAGCGGGTATAGGACCGCTAATTTTTTGAGAAGATACCGAGTAAGGAGGAAGTTCTGGTTCAATATAACTGACGACATTGCCTTTACGTAAAATATCGCGTCGTGGGCCATTGAGTAATGAAAGTATTTCGAGCTCTTCACCATTTTCATCTACACCATGGAACCAGTGATATGGTTGAGCTTGATTATTTTTAACGACCACAAAAGAGGTACTAAAATTGAGTTTATTTAATGAGTTAGATAAACGTTCAAGCCAAACCTTTGCTGGCTCACTTTCTTCAGCAACTGCTGAAAGACTAATACTTAACAGCAGTACAACATAGCTTAATAATTTCATTTATTACTTTCATTTACCTTTTTAGTGCTAAGACTGTTTATTTTACTTTGATCATCGATTTCATTCGCATAAACAACAAGTGAACCTAATTTTATTTGTTGTTTATGATCAGAAAGTAAAGCATGAAAACGACGCTGTTGTTCAATAAAAGCTTGTTTTTGTGAAGCAAGATCTGGCTGTTGGAAATTCAAGCTTACAGGTTCAGCTATACCTGCCATAGGAATAGTTTTTACTATTTGGTTAGGTAAAATAGTTTCGTGGTTTTGTGCAACATTACTTTGCACGCCTAAAACCATCAAACCAGCTGCCGAAGCGGCTATCGCTAATTGACCGAAAGGTTTAGCGAACTCTGCAACTTTGGCTTTAAATTTTAACACAAAAACATTATTAGTTTTAGGTGCTAAAATTGTCGGTTCATTAGCAAGAGCGTTAGCTATCTCGCTTGATAAATCGAGTTGCAAAACATCAGGAATGTCATTACGTAAAACATCTCCAATTAAATGATAACGTTCCCAAGTAGTGGACAAATGCTCATCGTTGATGATTTCATCAAACGCGTTTTCATTATGTTGAAAATTATCAACACAAGACGACATTGTCTCAAACTTACTTTCACTCATACTATACACCTTAAAAATTAACACTACATTCGTGTGAATTAAATTAATTTTATCTTTAATACTACAAAGCTGATATGAAAAACTAGCTTTGTAATAATGGCCTAATTTTTCTATCTACAGCGTCTCGAGCTCTAAAAATCCTCGAACGCACAGTACCAACGGGACAATCCATGATATGAGCTATTTCTTCGTAACTTAGCCCTTCAAGCTCTCGTAAATTTATTGCCGTTCGTAAATCTTCTGGTAACTGCTCAATGGTATCAAAAATAACTTTTTTGATTTCATTGGTTAGTAACAACTTTTCAGGTGAAGCATTTTCTCTTAGCGCTTCGCCTGAATCATAAATCTCTGCATCTTCAACGTCTATATCAGAACCTGGTGGTTTGCGATTACTAGCAACCGTATGGTTCTTTGCGCAATTAACGGCTATTCGATAAAGCCATGTGTAAAAAGCACTATCTCCTCTAAAATTTGCTAAAGCTCTATAAGCTTTGATAAATGCTTCCTGAACTATATCCGGTACATCACTTTGATTCTTTACATAACGCGACACTAAATTTGCTACTTTATGCTGATACTTTGTCACCAAAAGGTTAAAAGCATTTTTATCGCCGCGCTGTACTCGTTCAACCAATTCTTGGTCAACGTTTATTTCGCTCATTTGAGCCAATACTCCTAAATATTACTTAACTTATAAAATTCGGTTCAACATTTGGCTCATGGCAAACACACAAAGTAGGACTGCACATATTTGATAAAGTTCGATATAAATGCAAATAATTAATAAAAACTAAAAGAATTGAATGTTTTTATCTAAATTCAGCCTGTTTTATCTGTCCACAAACGTTAATAACCGTTAAGATTCCTGATATATATAGAATACATCAAAATCAAAACTTTATGAACAAACAACACAACTGCGACGTATTAATTATTGGTAGCGGTGCTGCAGGTTTATCCCTTGCGCTACATTTAGCAAAAGACGCCGATGTCGTGGTACTCAGCAAAGCTTTGGTGAATGCTGGTTCTACTTTTTACGCGCAAGGTGGTATTGCCGCTGTTTTTGATGAAAATGATAGCGTTGCTTCTCATGTTGAAGACACATTAGTTGCAGGGGCTGGCTTATGTGATGAAGAAATAGTGCAATACACTGCGGAAAATGCGCGAACATGTTTAGAGTGGTTAATTGACCAAGGTGTCGATTTTGATCAAGAAGAAGATGAACAAGGTGAATTACGTTATCACCTGACCCGTGAAGGTGGTCATAGTCATCGCCGGATCCTTCATTCCGCTGACGCTACCGGCCAAGCGATTCAAACCACTTTAGTTGATCGAGTGAAACGTCATAAACGCATACGTATTTTTGAGCGATATAATGCCGTTGATTTAGTTTGCGAACAACCAACTGAAGCTAACAATCAACAAAAAAAATGTATCGGTGCTTATATCTGGAACCGAAATATCGAATGCGTTGAGCGTATATTTGCTAAAAAGACGATTTTAGCCACGGGTGGGGCAAGTAAGGTTTATCAATATACTTCAAACCCTGATGTAGCAAGTGGCGATGGTATAGCGATGGCATGGCGCGCTGGTTGCCGCGTTGCAAATATGGAATTTAATCAGTTTCATCCTACCTGTTTATTTCACCCCGAAGCCGGTAATTTCTTATTAACTGAAGCATTACGTGGCGAAGGGGCTATTTTACGACGTCCTGACGGTAGCCGATTTATGCCAAGTTTTGATGAACGAGCTGAACTTGCGCCACGTGACATTGTCGCCCGAGCCATCGATTTTGAAATGAAGCGTCTAGGGGCTGATTGCATGTATTTAGATATCAGCCACAAATCAGTTGAGTTTATAAAACAGCATTTTCCTAATATTTATGAAAAAACTAAGTCGTTAGGCATTGATATTACTAAGCAACCTATGCCCGTTGTACCCGCCGCTCATTACACTTGTGGTGGTGTAATGATCAACAAACAAGGTAAAACGGATATAAATAACCTATATGCTATTGGCGAAGTCGCTTATACCGGTTTGCACGGTGCGAATCGCATGGCAAGTAATTCGCTATTAGAATGCTTGGTATTTGCTCGCGCTGCCGCCTTAGATATAGAGCATAAAATTGATCCAGAACAAAGCATAGTAGAACTACCTGATTGGGATGAAAGTCGGGTAACAAACTCTGACGAAGAGGTTGTTATTCAACATAACTGGCATGAACTCCGATTATTTATGTGGGACTATGTTGGCATAGTTCGGACAACAAAACGTTTAGAACGCGCTTTACGTCGCGTTGAATTATTACAACAAGAAATGGACGATTATTATCAAAACTTTCGCGTGAGTAATAACTTGTTAGAACTGAGGAATTTAGTACAAGTTGCTGAATTGATTATTAGATGTGCTATGGAACGTAAAGAAAGCCGAGGTTTACACTACACGCTTGACTATCCAGCGCTAAATGAGACAGCAGTCTCAACTATTTTAACACCATAATATTGAGATTTTCTAGTCGTGCGTCGTATTATTTAATTTCAAAATAATACGACATAATCTGGAGTATTGCTGGGGTGACAAACTCGTTTTGAAGATGAAATAGCTGGGTGAAGTGAGTTTTACTCGTAACCTTTTCAAGAGATTATTTTTAATTAACGCCGCACTTCCAGATGAATGCCTTTCAAATACCAACCAACAGCCCCAAAAGCCAATTCGGCTTGAAACGCTTAATTGACGTTTGTCATCAGCTGAAAATTGACACTCCCCTAAGGTATTAATAGTAAAACTGTCGGGTTGAGTATAGATCAGACGCATAAAGTTATATTTATTATGCGTATGATCTACGTCTATATTAAACTTTAACTCGCTTGAGGATAAATTGCACCATGGCGTTAAGCTCTTCGTCTTCACAAATTTCATGTCCCATAAACCAAGCAAACAATTCCGGATCTTCTTCTTCCAATAAACGTTCAAAAACTTGCTTATCTTTTAATGAAAGCAAATCATAAGCATCTTCTACGAAAGGCATAAAAAGTACATCTAATTCGAGCATACCACGGCGGCAAGCCCATCTTAAACGTGGTTTATTATCGGTTAGTGACATATAACACCAGGTAAAATAAAATCTGCGCTTATTCTAACAAAGTCATTTGCCATTACAATATTGTTTATCAAATCCAGAAAAATAAAGTAACGAATCTAATGAACACCTTGAATTTTTCAAGAAAGTCCTCATTATTGACCCTAACGATAAAACAATAATGCTAATTTAATTATGACAATCTCTGTTGAAAATACCTTACCTAGTTACGATAACCTGCCTGATGCTTTTGTCATTAGTTTAGCTGAATATGGCGCAATTGCTTTGCATGGTGAAGAGCAAAGTAAATATTTACAAGGGCAAGTAACTTGTGATGTAAATACCCTTGAAGATAACAACTTATTACTGGGCGCTCATTGTGATGCAAAAGGCAAAGTCTTTTCAGTTTTTCGATTAATTAATCGTCATCAAAAACATTTAATGTTGCAACCTTCCGCAAGTATTAGTTCATCATCAGCAGAATTGAAAAAATTTGGCGTATTTGCCAAAGTTACTATTGAACAAACGACAGGTTTAGCGTTTTATGCCATTGCTGGAAAAAACGCTACCGAGGTGCTACATCAGCAGTTTGTTGAGTTACCTAATAGCCTAACGCCTGTTTTACAAGTTGGTAGTACTACCATTGTTTACTTAGCTGGAAAATTGAAACGTTATCTCATTATTGATGAAGCAGCAGTCGCAGAAAAAATCATCAATGACTTTTCATTGGCAATATATTCGCAAGCGCTTTGGAATTTAATTGAGATTAACGAAGGGTTTCCATTATTAGCACCAGAAACGATTTCTTCCTATGTTCCCCAAATGTTGAACTTGCAAGCGATTCACGCCATAAGTTTTACTAAAGGCTGTTATTTAGGGCAAGAAACCGTTGCTCGTATGCAATATTTAGGGAAGAACAAGCGCGCTTTGTTTTCATTGAAAAGTAAATCTGCAAATAATGATGCAATAACAATGCACGCAGGTGATATTATTGAACAACAATTAGGTGAGAACTGGCGGAAAGCTGGTGATATTTTAGCGAGTTATATCAGCGATGATGGTACTTATTATCTGCAAGCGATTCTAGCGAGTGATATAGAAAACACCACAAATTTACGCATTAAACATCACGAGCAATCTTCACTAAGCATGGTTGAGTTACCTTATAATCTAGCTGAAAAATAACTTGTTAGAACGAATACTTATATATATTTATTTCAAATTCAGGACAAATAATGAAAATTTCAGAAAACAAAGTTGTCGTATTGCATTATGCCGTATCCGACAACGACGACACACTTATTGATAGCTCATATGATCACAGCCCCTTATCAATAATTCAAGGTACGGGTTATTTAATTCCAGGGTTAGAAAGTGCGTTAACTGATCATGTTGTTGGTGATAAGTTTGAAGTAGAAGTAAGTGCTGAAAATGCTTACGGTGATCGTCATGATGAGTTTGTACAAACTGTGCCAAAAAGCATGTTTGAAAGTGTTGAAGATTTAGCCGTTGGTTCGCAATTACGTGCGACAACAGACGATGGTGAACAAACCGTTATTGTCATTGATGTTACTGATGATGAGATTACCGTAGACGGAAATCACCCTTTAGCGGGTATGGATTTAAAATTTGATGTTGATATTTTAGAAGTTCGTGATGCAACAGAAGATGAATTACAGCATGGTCATGTGCATGGTGAAGGTGGCTGTGGCCATTCTCACGACTAAAAACATACACTAAACACCTACAGTAGGTACTTACTATAGGTTATATCTAAAAGCGAAATATAAGAGACATTATATTTGGCTTTTTTGTTTTGTTATTTACTCGTTATTAAAGGTTCATAATACCGATAACTTTTTCGCGAACTTCTTGGTAACGAATATTTTCACAACAGCCAAATCCCGATAATTGTTTAACTTTGTTTCTGCTAAAAAGAGGTACGGTTAATCCGGTTAAAAATCGGCACATTGTTTCCAACGATATGACACTTTTATTTTTCGTCGACATATGTTCAATGAGCGACGTTAACACTTCGAATATACGACTGTCATCAGGCCAAACAACTTGCTGAGAATAACTTAACTTAACCACCTTGCCACGACAAACAGAACAATGACCACAATTTACCGGGGCATTTTGATCATCGAAGTACTTTGATAAATTATGACTTAAACAAGTGTCTAATTCGAAGAACCTCACAAGTGTAGCAATACGCTTTATTTCCTTTTCTTCTTTGTCTACGAAGTATTCATGCAAGGTGCTAACTAATGTAGGAGAAGACAATAAAGTCTTATTAACGCTATAGACTTCAGTAATTTTTTTGGTTTCCAAGGTAATCAACTGTTTTTCTTGCAGGTATTCTAAAGCCACAATTACCCTACCGCGATCGCAGCCATAGTGTTGAAACAATGCATCAAAGTCTGGCTCTCCCCAGACCTTTTTAAAACCACTGTATTTGAAAATAGTGGCCAAAAATTCTTTTCGTTCACCTTCAAAAGTATTTAACACTTCATCTTTAGTCGTTGTGAATTTATATTTAAAATCTGCAAAGTATGAAAACAAGGGTTTAATAACACCTTGTAATTCCAATTGAACGAGTAATGTTCTCATGGGTAATTGACGAATATTACTCGCATTAGACAAGGATAATCCTTGTAACTCCCATCGTTCGTTTAAACATTCCTGCTGGATATTTTTTATAACCAGATCAATACCACTCAATTCAGGCGTATCGCCAAATACGAAGTTTTCAACGGTATTTAAACCATCTAAATTCGCCAATGTCATACAATTAGACGCTAAACCGTCCCGCCCTGCTCGGCCAATTTCCTGACTATAATTTTCAATAGATTTTGGTAAATCATAATGAATAACAAAACGGATATCAGCTTTATCTATACCCATACCAAAGGCAATTGTCGCAACAATAATTTGTACATGACCCGACATAAAGTCTTCTTGGATCTTCTGTCGTTTTTCACTAATAAACCCCGCGTGATATGGCTGAGCATTCAACCCTTGTTGTGACAAGAAATTCGCCACGTATTCGGCACTTTGCTGTAAGGTCACATAAACAATGCCACAACCTGATTGTTCATTAATACTCGCGAGAAGTTGCTGATTTTTATCTTTTGTTGCAACGGCTAATATCGATAGATCTAAGTTTTGTCGATAAAACCCTGTTTGAACTATATGTTCTGGCAGAATGGAGAATTTCGCCGCCATATCTTTCTTTACTTTTTTTGTCGCGGTTGCTGTCAATAAAAGCACAAGAGGGATATTTAATGCTTGTCGATAATTTGGTAATTTCAAATAATCAGGACGAAAATTGTGCCCCCATTCAGAAATACAATGAGCCTCATCAACCACTAACATTGAAACACTCACTGCATCAATAAATTGTCTAAATCGTTCATTCTTAAAGCGCTCTACCGACACCATGAGAATTTTGATTTTTCCAGAGCGAGTATCCGCCATCACTTGTTGATTTTGCTGGGGTGTTAATGTTGAATCAATACTTGCCGCAGTAATTCCTTTACTCGATAAAAATGCTAATTGATCTTTCATCAGCGCCAGCAAAGGAGAAACAACAATCGTTAAATGTGGAAGATGTATGGCAGCCAATTGATAACAAAGTGACTTTCCAGAACCAGTAGGGAAAATGGCTAATGATGATTGATTATTTAACAGTTGTGTAATGGTTTGCTCTTGACCGTGACGAAATTCATCAAAGCCAAATGTTTGTTTTAAGGTAGACTTTAATGGTAAGTTTGATGAATTATTCATGACAACCCTTAGGGAAATTTTAACGAATGAGTAAGGCTAAATCATACGTTCAGCAAGAAAGATTAATGATACGCTAATTTTTTGTCGTAACACCTTTTCTCCTGCAATATATTACAATAAATCATCATATTTCATAGCAACACAAAATATCCTTATTCATAGCTTTTTAAAAATAGAAAAGCGACAAACATTTTATCGCCTTTTTATGAGAGAAGGTTGAAATACCTATGAATAATACTGTGATTCTATACGCTGACAATATCGAATTAAATTATCATATTTTCTTGCTTGTTGATTAAAGCTATTGAAAAAATCAACACTGATGAATTCACACAAGGCAGCATATGCGATTGCATCGAATGAGCTAATTTTATCTCCAAAGAAATAGTCACTTTCGCCTAACAAGGTTGATAAAGCTGAAAAATGTTCATCGGCTATTGTTAATAACTCAGTTTCACTATGGCGACCATATCCTTGTCTTCTTAGCGTGTTTTTTACATCCTTGCGAATGATGTTTGGCATGATCCATTTAAAAGGAATGGGGATTTCACTAAAAAAAGCATCTTTGAGCAATGGCCATGTATCATCCTTCACCCAACGAGAATAAACCAAACACCAATACAAGCTTTCATCTAACGCTTTAGTATAAAGTGATGCTTGTGCTTTTTGAGTTGCGTCTAAATGAACATCAAGTTTAATGTCATATTTTTCCGTAAGGTGCTTGAGAATAAAAGCAGAGTCTCCTACTTTGGTGCCATTATCATCAATGAAAGGAAATTTATGTTTAGGTGATTTTTTTAACTGATTAAAATCACTCATATATTCACAATCAATTTGTGCCATTTTTAAAAACAAATCCACTTTAACAACAAATGGGCTAGCATCAACTACGCCAAATGCCTTGCCAAAACCATAGAGCTTTATCATTGTTCATCCTTAAATTCTATTAATTAACTTTATGGCAATAGAATACACAAAAAAAATAGCACTGTAAATTAATACAGTACTATTTTGATTTTATCATTGTAAACAAACATCTCAGTGTACTTTATTGAAAGTTAGCGATGATATTTATTGTTTTTCAGCAGCTATTACCGATATCTCAACCAGTAGAACATCACGTGCCATTGATGCTTCAACGCAGGCTCTCGCGGGAGCAAATCCTTCAGGAACCCAGTTATCCCAAACTTCATTCATTTTTGAAAAATCTGTCATATCTTTTATATAAATCGTCGCAGATAAAACATGCTCTTTATCACTACCTGCTTGCTCAAGTAATTCATCCACTTTAGCTAACATTGAGCTTGTTTGTTCTGCAATGCCTTGACTTGCATCCTTACAAACCTGCCCACATAAATAGATAACACCGTTATGTTTAACAATGCGGCTCATTCTTGTTTTTGTTTCTTGTCTTATAATCGTCATCTTTGTTCAGTAATTATTGATTTTTCTAAAGTATATACTTTAGCTGTTGAAGAATGTAATTTGAATACTGATACCGTGAATAAACTTTGACCAATGAAAGTAAAAATAATTATTATTCGTTAATTCTTGCAATTAAACATTCACAAACAGGGTAATTAACGATAAAGTATTTATTAGATGAACACTTACAAAAGGAATACTGATGAACATTAATCAGTGGGTTGACGAATTATTTGAAGTTTTCGATGTTGATAAAGACGGCGTTATTAGTCGTAGCGAGTTTGTTGAATTAATTGACTGCCTTTTACAAGATAAAGGTATCCGTATGTGTGAGACCATTTTTAATAAATTTGATGTCAATCATAGTAACTCTATCTCTAAAGACGAACTCAAAGCTATGGTAATTGAGTTAGCTTTGTAATATCTCAGTTTCATACTTTAAGATGTATTAAAATTTCTTCTATATAACGAAATTATTATTTTTCATCTAATCAAGAGCTTAACAAAGCTCTTTTTTTATATCTAAATTCCTATGGTCTGACCTCTTGTTTCAAATGTATTTTCTGTTATTATTTGAGTGTACACGTGTACACTCAAATATTTTCATCAAAAATAGCAGGACAATAAATGACAAGCCAAGCGAGCTACAGTACGAATGAAGAAATAGCCAATACCTTAACGCATGCTCTTGGTGCCATCTTGTCTGTGGTTGCCTGTTACTTGTTATTAAATGCGGCTTTTTCTGAAAGTAGTATAGTAAAAACAATAGGTTATTCTGTTTACAGTGCAAGTTTACTCTTGTTATTCACTGCATCAACGCTTTATCATGCTGTTCAAGACAGTGATAAAAAAAAGCTTTTCAAATTGCTCGACCACTGCGCCATCTATTTATTAATAGCGGGTACTTATACGCCACTGATGTTGATTGCTTTAGATGATCAACTTGGCATGATCATGCTTTGTATCATTTGGGCTTTAGCGATATTAGGCATTTTTTTCAAATTGAAGTTTGGCCATCGTTTCAAAAAAACATCTCTGGCCACTTATTTAGGGATGGGATTGATCTCGATAACGATTATCGATCAATTGCAGCAGAAGCTCTCAAGCCAGGGATTAACCTTACTTGCTTTAGGTGGCGCTATTTATTGTTTAGGGGTTATTTTCTACGTGAATAAACGTATTATTTTTAATCATGCTATTTGGCATTTATTTGTCTTAGGTGGAGCAATTAGCCACTTTTTTATGATTTATTTATACTTGTGAAACCCTATGTAAATATATCCCTAACGACAGGAAGCTGCCTGTCGTTAGGTTCAACTTATCTCCTGTTATTTATAACTGCCAAGCGTAACTAAACTTGGTAAAAATCGTTCTCTTGTTTCGTTCAAGTGAGTCTAAATCGTCGTCTTGATAACCGCCATCAGAATAACCAACAAAAAACAGTGTTTGTGGATTAATTTTATAAGAATAAATAAGCTGTGTTGAAAAATGTTTACTGATTTGATGAGGACGATCATCAATATCATCATAGTTATACATATCAGCATCTCTTTCTATATCGGTATATTGAACAACAAATTTCAAAATGCTGCGCATATTAAACTGATAACCAAACCTAACGTCATACTGATTAGCGGTAAATAAACGTTTACCTTTAATATCTAGTTGGCTGTAGTTGTGGGTGAAATCTATATTAATATGCTTATTGGCATCCCAAGTGACGGTTGTTTCAAAATTAAATACGTCACCTAAGCGGGTATTCGCGTAATCAATTTGTTTACCCAACCGAGTAAAGAACTGTAACTTCAATCCAGAAGTTGGCGTAAACTGTAAATAACTTCTCGCTTGATTTTCATAAAAGTATTCACCGTCGAAGTATCGCTCTCTATGAGTAAAACCAAAATTACTGTACATTTGCATTGGTCCTTCAATTTCGCCAAATAATTCATACTCTTGCTCAAGCATTTTGCCGTCTTGGTCGTAGGTTTTATCCCAATCACCAAAATATCCCCATTGAGTGAGCGTATCTTCTTCGGTGCCATACCACGTTTGATTACCACCTAAGACAACTTTTTCATAATTTGCTCGCGACTGAAAACCTAAATCAGCACGAAAGTCTTCTTCAACATTCGTGTACATTGCTTTAAGACTATAATCGCGTGTTTGATGTGAATATGCCAAGCTATAGGCATTACCTTGTTGCTCCTTTGCTACACCAAATTCTGTTGTCACTTTTTCTGGATTGTCTGATTCTGAACGGGCTATTTGATAACGTAAACTGTCTGTTTGACTGATCCAATAATTTCCATCGATAGAAACCAAGGTATTTTTATAATCGGTTGCTTTTCTGTTTGTAACCAACACACCCACATCGTTATGCTCACCAACATCCATTTTATAGCGAGCCACAACAACTTCTGACTCATCATTTAATACAGCAATATCTGAGCCTGAATTTCCCGGCATTAAAAAGCGTGTATTACTGTCATTTGCTACCATCAAGCCATAACTATGTTCATTTGTTTTCCCTGTTAATTTCACACCAACATCAGGCTCAGCAATATTACGGGTATGAACAAAGTTGAAGTTACTGGTATCAAAATACGAGGCGCCATCTAAAAAGAATGGCCGCTTTTCAGGAAAAAATAATGAATCAGTACTATTAACATCAAGCTGGCCAGCATCTGCTTCTACTTGTGAAAAATCTGGATTGATGGTCGCGTTTAATACCATATCTTGGGTAATGCCCCAACGAATATCCAAACTAGGGTCTGTTTCTGTATCACCACTTTCCCAAGCTCCAGGGACATCTGATTTTTTATCTTGGCGAGATACCGTGAGTGTTGGTGTTAACTGAAAATTATTACTGGGTTTGATGCTATTAAAGCCAACCATTTGATCAAACTGGCATAAGTTACATTTAATATTACGATCACGCTTGTACGTTGCCATCTGACGTCGAACATCGCGAGGATAATTTCTCCAGCCCGCAACATTCCAAGTTAATTTCCCATCAACTTGAGGAAAACGTAATGCAGTAAAAGGAATACTCATTTCAACGACGTAGCCAATATCAGTTATTTTCCCTGCACTATTCCAAATAGCATCCCAAGATGCATCTTCATGCCAGCCATTTGTATCATCCATACGCATATCGGCTTGAGCACCAAGAGGATTTACAAAGAATTCATAAGCACTTCGTTGATCGTTAAAAGTGTCGATAATAATACCAACATTATCATCATTCCATAACGCATCTCGGTCACGTAATGAGGCGCGAATAAGTTCAGGTTCTGGATCATAGGCAATAATAGCAACGTTAAAGGTTTCACCATTTTCATAGAAAAATATTTCAGTTTTTGCTGTTGCTGGAATACCTTCTCCTGGATTATTTTCATACTTAAGTAACATTTTGGTGGCACTTTTCCACACAGGTTCATCCATAACACCATCAACGACTATTTTGTCTTCAAAGTGAGTTAATGCATAACTTTGCTTTATGGATTCTGCCGCTTGAAGTGAAAAATTAACACTTAGCAGCGTTAAGGTAGTAATAAGGCATTTTTTGAAGAGTGAAACACTAGGCGTCGCATTGTCTTCTGTCTTTAGGTTGATATTATTATTGTTTTGGTCAAACATCTAAGTTGCTCACAATTACATTTTATTACACCTATTGTCGTAGTTAAAGTTCAAAAAGTTTATGTGTAAATGTAACCGTCTGTGTCACCTCTAACAAAAGACAACAAAATCAATAAAATAACGAACAAATTATTTTTTTATTTATCATTCAACTGTTGATGGTTTTTAACAAATGTTTGCAGTAATTCTACTATCACAGAAAGATTCTTTCCTCCTAATCCTAAACGAAAATATGAACCTTCAAGACCAAACAAACAGGCGGGATAAATAAATATCCCTGTTTGTTCGGCAAGTTGCTCAGCCCATTTAAGCATGGGTATTTGAGTATGACATTTAACTAAAGTGAGTAAGCCTGCTTGAGGAGCATGCCAACTAAAATACTGATGATGGGTGTCGATGAATTGCTGAAATATCGTTATGTTACTTTTGATAATAGCGTTATTACTGTTGATGATTTTCTCATGATTTTCTAATGCAAGCTCTGCCAGCTTTTCATCAACAACTGAGGTGCAAATTGATGCTTGTGCTTTTATCGCTAATAGTTTTTTTAACAGCGACTTATTCTTAGTCACTGCCCAACCAATGCGCACACCTCCCAAACCAAAACTTTTTGATAATACGGATACCACAATAGTACGATCATAATCTAAATAGGCATGTGCTAACGCAATATTGTTATAGTTGCTTGCTTGGGATACGTCATCAGATAAAAGGTAACAATTAAATTTTTTCGCTATGGTAAGTATTCGATTTGAAAACTCACTATTTATGATACTTCCACTCGGATTATGAGGTGAATTAAGTACAATTAATCGGGTGTTTTCGTTGACTAAAGCTAAAAGCGCTTGTTCATTAGTTTGCCAATTTTCTTCAAAGTTAACCGCTAAACACCTTACCTTTATACCCAATTGCTCTGCCATTTTCACCAAAGTGGGATAACATGGCGTGACAACAACAATTTCCATTTCACAATGTTTATCGCCATCCTTTTTATTGTCAAGGTCATCATTAAAAAATACGCTTTGATAAATGGCTGACAGTGCTTCTTGAGCACCACAAAATGTTAATACATTATCCGCAGACAACTTATACTCATGGTTATTATAGTCTTGATGAAAACGAGCAATCAATGAACGTAACCGATAACTGCCACTTATTGATGAATATGATAACTCTTGCTCAGCCAGTAAATCATCAAGGCTAACGCCTCCTATAGCGCATAACTGCGCCACTGACAAACTTTGCCCACAAGAGTTACTCAAATTATAATGAATAGTCACGTTTTCATTTGCCGCAAGTTGCTGACCAAAAGCAATATGTGCAGGTAAAGTTTTTCTCATTGTTTGCTACGTTTTCCGTTGCCAGATCGACATTTCTGTTGTTGTTACAGTGAAGGTGCAATGATTTTTTTTAATCACTCGCGATAATGGATGCGCGGCTAAAAAGCAAAAGTCATCTTGTAACTTTTCGCTTAAACCATCGAAACCACTGAGATTTTCACCGTTTACTTTAAGACCACCTAACCAATTTTCTTTTTCAGTATGTTGCGTTGAGTATTGATGATCCGTTAATACGAAAAGGTATCCTTGCTTGTTGAGCCTTTGCGATAATGTAGCTAACAACTGTTTAGGCTGGTAACTTTTTTCTAACGCATGCTCAACTAAAATAGCGTCATAGCCATTAAACATAGTTTTTAAATTACTCGCATCACCCTGACTGAAAACAATATGGTCAACCGATTCACTCAATGATAAATTTTTAAGGGATACTTCGTGAAAACTCTGTATGTCACCTGAAATAACAGCGGTGTAACGGAGTGTTTTTTGTTGTTGAAGTTGAACACCGTATTGTATGTAACGTGCAGAAAAATCAACTGCATCAATATGTTGAAAATACTCAGACAACTCAAAAGCCGTTCGACCTACACTACAGCCTACATTCAATAACTTGCTGGTACTAACACCATATTCTTTAACTTTATCAAGCAATAAGCCACTGACTTGTTGTGAATAATTATCAATATTTAAATGTTTATCACCATAATGGCTTTCCAGTTGCTCGCAGACTTCAACATCCGTTTCATAACAATTTACCGGTGTTAATGGAATTTTCCCATCAAGGTTTTCTACATAACGAAAACCTGCATGTTGAGTAAAATGGCGGCGAAAAGCATAACGAGACGAAGCAATGGTTTCATTACCCGTTGATATCCATGAACCACCTTTAATCAAATTATGCTGGCCATCAAAGGTTGGCGTAGAAAAGTCGTCGTATAGAGGGTGAACTTTAAAGCCCTCATAACCATCTATTGCGGACTCATTCCATTGCCAAACATTACCAATAACATCATAGAATTGCCCCGCAGAAAACTCGTCAACCGGACATGAAGAAGCATAATGCGCTAAGTTGATATTTGCCGACGTGTTAAGGTAATCAGGTTTGTCTTCAGTGACATTTTCTCGTAAGCAATGCCACTGTGCTTCTGTTGGCATTGCTATGTGTTTATTGGTTTTTTCGCTTTTCCACTGACAAAAAGCCTTCGCTTCTAAGTAGTTAACTTCTGCTGGCCAGTTCAGTGGTAAAAGTATTTCGTTAAGTAAATTACGTTGTAGGTACTCATCACCATTTTTCTGCCAAAAACGTGGCATTTCAGTTTTGGTAAAATTCAGCCATTGTTGACCTTCTTCAGTCCAGTAATGTGGATTTTTATAACCATCAGCTTGAATGAAAGCTAAAAACTCTTGATTAGAAACTAAATACTTGGCCGCTGAGAATGGCGCTACAGTAACGGATAATTGGCCATACTCATTATCCCAACCATAGGTTTCATCACTTGATTTTTTACCTAACACGATTGAGTTTTCAGCAACGGGTAATAATTCATTTGTTGGCGCAGCAGAAAATTGAGTACAGTCTCTCCATCGGCCATGTTCTTCTGTTTGGTTCGTTAAATGAGCTAACGGCAACATACGCATGATCACTGACGACGTTTCCAGATGTATACGCTCATGTTCACAGCCCATTAATATCACCCAAGCTAATGTGTCTTGTTTGATAGGCAAGGTTAATTCCATGGTATCGATAAGCCGATTGACTAAGCCAAAAACCAGCTCTCGATATTCTCTCACTTCATCAACATTGGGCCAGTCGTAATGTTCACTGTTGAGATCATCCCAACTCATTTCATCAACGCCAACCGCGCAAACCGCCTCTAATTTTGTATTTACCCGTTTGTTAATATATTTACCCAGAATCAGTTTATTAATGAAGAATGTAGCCGTATGGCCAAAATAAAAGATAAGTGGATGACGTAAGGATTCTGGTCGCAAATAATATGCTTCATCGTTATTAATTAACGCAAATAACGATTCGTAAGTTGTCCAAGTATTATGAAAGTAATTTTTCAGCTCTGCCCGTTTATCATCCACTGATAAACCATTAAGCTGTGGGGTAATATTTTGATTATTGATAAAATTCATATTTTATATTTTTAGCTATTTATAACGAATGAATGATTGTTTGAGAATAAGTTTCTGTTGGTATGGCGCTAAAATCATTTGCTTTATTTTGTCACCTAAATTCGACTGACTGATCATTTGTTCACAACCTAAAGATTGACCGGACAGCTTATTTAAACTTTCACTGAACCAGTTATCATTTTCAAATAATGATATTGCACCTACACCCGTTGTCAAATTATTATCATACAAAGACAATGGCAAGTCTTGCTGATGAACGTCTTTACGAAGCAATCTACGACAGTTATCACCTTTATATACTTCAAGTGCATCAATTAAGTTCAATAATGCATAAATAATATTGAAATAAGCATTATATTGTGTGCTTGATGCACCAAGTCTATGTTCGATCCGAGCGGTTTTTTGCCAATTTTGCTGACTCACCAATACGTTATTATTGTGGTCGTACAGTAACGGCTCTTCGCCCATGGCTTGATTATGTTTACCCACTTCTTTATATAAGGCAATACTGCCTTGATGCCCGCCGGAAATATCGATAGGAGAACACAATTCAGCAGCCAAACCATACTTACTTTTTAACGCTAAACGTTCAAAGGCTTCTTCTTCCGGTAAATAAATCAAGCTGCAATTTAAGCTAGTATCTAGAAAACATTGTTGTAAATATTCACCAAAACCGCCATCGATTATAATGTTATTACCTTCACCATCAATAGCGCTAATATTCATCTGCACGGCATTAGGAATATGAACAGCGCGTGTTTCCGTGGTAAATATATCACCACTGCCGTTGGCTAATTTACCTTTATCACCCGCCCATACAACAGGTTTAATTAACGTTTTATAAATACCTTGTTCTGCAAATAAGCGCGGCAAAATTTTCAACGCTTGACTTAAGTTATCAGCTTCTTTTAAAGGTGACTGACCATTAAATAGAGAAACATACTCCCACTGATTCCGCCAATATTCTGGAACAAGTTCTCCGTCGATGCCTGCATTGGCCAATTGACGATTAATTCGTGGGTAATTCAATGAGAATTTTTTTATTCTCACATCAAGTTGATAACAGCCCTCTAATTCGAAGTGAATTACGGGGGTAAAGCCAAGTTTTTTTATATGATTTTGCAATAATATAATAGCTTGAGCAGATAAGGAGGTTGTATTTTTCATATAAGGTAATAAATTTTCTATTGATAAATGACCACATTATTTTTACCATTACGCTTTGCTTGATAAAGGGCTGCATCAGCATGTAGATATAACGTTTCACTCGAAGAGCTAACTTCAGAAAAGGTGGCAATACCGATGCTTACGGTGATTTGTAACCCCGGTTTTTTTAGATAAGTTTGCTTACTAATTTTTTTCAAAAGACGCTCAGCAATGACTTTGCATTGTTTTTCGTTGGTACGGGGTAAAATACATAAAAACTCTTCCCCGCCAATACGACCTATAACATCTTCATTACGAAAAACCTCATGACAAATATCCGCTATTTTTTTAATAACAACATCACCAAAAGGGTGACCAAACTCGTCATTGATTGCTTTAAAATCATCAATATCTAGTAAAATAACGGACAGTTCCGTTTTTTCTATTAACGTGTCTTTGAGGTAGTCCGATAAATACTCAAAAATATAGCGTCGATTAAATAAATTTGATAATGGGTCTTTAATCGATACTGCGTACATCTTCTTGTTATTTATATGCTGAATCGTTATTACTGTAATAACAATTACGCCGCTACAGAGAATAAAGATCCATAAATAAATATTCTGTAATTCTTGTTGGTTCATTGACTCTTTTTCTAATGCATTAACTTTTGCTCGTTGCAGAGTCAGCGCTTGTTCAATGTGTTTTCGCTCATTTTCCATAGCCGCACGGGCACTGGTTAACCGTATACTAGAGTTTTCTACCTGTAACTTATTGTATTTTTCGTAATACTGTCTAGACAATTGAAAAGCTACACGGTCATTATTTCTTGCATGTGCAAGCTCTGCTGCGAGTTTTATCACTTCAAGTTGCCATTCAGTTCCAACCAATTCAGGCAGAGAGATAAATATATTTTCTGCTTTCGTCAAAGATGTTTGAGCTTGGTCTAACTCACCCATTATAATAAAACAGTGAACCTGTTGCTTGTATAGTTCAGCGTTATAATCAATTAATCCGTTTAACGTTAATGCATGATTAATAACATCTATGGCCTTTAAACAATCGCCTTTTTCTGCGAGTGTCATGCCCAATCCATAGGCAGAAAAAAATGAAATATCGGTGTTAGGGGTAAAAGTTAATTTTTCTTGATAAAGTTCAAAATATCGAATCGACAACTCATATTTTTGCCAATAACGATAGGTTGCAGCAATGCCATAAATAGCTTCTGAAACATGGGCGGGATAATTTAAACGTTCATAGGTATTCAACGCTTTTTGATAATACTCAATCGATTGCTCATAATCTTTCATATAACCATAAATAGCACCATATGTTTCATTGATAATCGCAATGAGAAAGTCTTCTTTTAAGGCATAGGCTTCTAAGTAAGCTTCTTGCATTTCATTTAATGACAACTCAAACAGTTCCGTTAAACTTTTGGTATAAGCAAGCTCTTGTTTGGCGATAATAAAAAGATACGTTAATTTTTCAGCTTTAGCGATAGTCATCGACTTACGAAAAATAAGCGCAGCCTTAGCATACTCTGCATCACGTCGAAGGGTCAGCCCTTGAAAAATATAAAGGTTACTTTTAATTTTTGCAGGCGTATCGGTATCTATAAGCGCTACTGCTTGAGCAACTGTTTTATTAAAATTAGAATAGAAGTAGAGGAGATTTTCTGCTTGAGCTTTACGTAACAACCACCAAAGCTGCTGCAGTTTAGGCATGTCGATAAAAGTATTTTCGAGGGTTAATAGTTGTTGATATGAACGTAAGGGTTGTTGATGTATTTCGTCATCCATGTCCAATAGTCTTACAGACACATCGACTTGCTCAACTTCTGATTGCGCACTATTGTTTGCCTGTGACTGAGGACAGACTAAAACAGACAAAATAACAACAAACGAAAAAAATCTACAAAAATCAAACTTCATTAGACATCCGTAACCAATGACTCTGTTAATTTATTCAACACTTTAACTTTAACATAGCCATTTTTTTAAAACGAGTCAAAGCATTAAAATAGTACGTTACCCCAATCTTACTCAATATCTCAATAAATTAGTCATTATAGAGTTTAGTAAAAGCAGCGACTTTAAAGCCTTGAAGGTATTCATTTCCAATTTTTATTACCGGTACCGATCTAAAATTTGCTCGGCGGAATTCTTTCTGTCCCGCGGCCGTTTTTACATTACACAATCGGTAAGATATATTGTTTTTTTCAAGGTACGCTTTCGCTGTATCACAATGCGGACAGTTACTCATGCTGTATAAAACAATTTTCTTCATTATTCAATTTCCCATTATTATTTGTTCAATATGCCATTATTATTTACTCAACGTGCCATTATAAGAGTTAATACATTGTTCAATGTTGAGAGTAAAGCACGAGTTATTTGAATGCTGTCATTGAGAGTTTACAGGAGCTAGCAATAAAAAAACGCTCACAGAGGTAAATTAAGTTAATTCATCAAAGGGTATTAATAAGACCACTAAAATTAAATACAAGGCTAATTACTTGTATGCAAAGCCAACTTAGTCGAACATTTATCGACTAAGTTGAGCGATAACCAGTTTTATCAGCTTTTATTCGTTTTTTATCAAATAAATATATTCCGTAATATTAAGATAACTGCTGTTTACGCCACAGAAAGTACACGACAGGAAGTACCAGTAGCGTTAACACTGTAGCGCTTACCATACCGCCAACCATAGGCGCCGCAATTCTACTCATCACTTCTGAGCCCGTACCTTTACCGTATAAAACGGGTAATAAGCCAATAATAACGGTTGCCACCGTCATCATTACAGGTCGAACTCTCATGCCAGCTCCCTGTATAATTGACTCAATCAATGCGTCAGTAGAGAAGGTTTTTTTAGACGTTTGATATTGCTCTAGCGTTTCATTATAAGCTTGGTTCAAATAAACCAGCATGATAACGCCAATTTCGACAGCGACACCAGCCAATGCGATAAAGCCAACACCAACGGCAACAGAAAAATTGAAACCTTCTAAATACAGTAACCAAATACCACCAATCATCGCTAAAGGTAAAGTGCCCATAATGATAAGAACTTCCGTAAAATTTCTAAAATTTAAATAAAGCAAAATAATAATAATCGCCAGCGTTAACGGTAATACAAAAATAAGCTTCGCTTTAGCTCGCTCCATATATTCGTATTGCCCTGCCCACGCAATTGAATAACCCGTTGGTAAATTAAGCTTTTTTTCCAATTCAATTTTAGCTTTTTCAACATAACTGCCGACATCTATATTTTCAATATCAATATATACCCAGCCGTTAATACGTGCATTTTCACTTTTTATGCCCGGAGGGCCATCTTCAATATATATATTAGCGACATCGGCTAATGAAATATGCTGGCCATTAGGTGTAACAATAGGTAATAATTTCAACTGTTCTGGCGAATCACGATAATCTTGTGAATAACGTAAATTAACCGGATAACGTTCCAAGCCTTCTACAGTTTGCGTAACATTCATACCACCGATGGCTGTTGCAACCACTTGCTGAACATCGGCAATATTTAATCCATATCTTGCCGCTTTGTTTCGGTTAATATCAACCTTAATGTAACGGCCTCCGGCAACGCGCTCTGAATATATTGAAGCCGTGCCGTTGAAGTTCTCGAGAATTTTTTCTATCTCTAAACCTACCGATTGAATGACATGAATATCACTACCGGCTATTTTTATACCTACAGGCGTTTTAATACCTGTTGCCAGCATATCAATACGGGTTTTAATGGGCATAACCCAAGTATTAGTTAATCCTGGCAGTTTCACCACTTGGTCTAATTCAGCCTTTAAACTTTCACTGGTAACGCCTTTACGCCATTGGTCTTTAGGTTTGAATTGAATAAAGGTTTCGATCATGGTGAGCGGCGCAGGATCCGTCGCTGTTTCTGCACGCCCTACTTTACCAAAAACTGTTTTTACTTCTGGTATGGTACGGATTAATTTGTCTGTTTGCTGAAGAATTTCTCGCGCTTTGCCAATTGAAATACTCGGGTAGGTGATCGGCATATACATCAAATCGCCTTCATCAAGAGGGGGAATGAACTCACTGCCTATTTTATCAAGAGGAGTGAAACCCAACCACGTTATCGCACACGCCGCAATCAAGGTACTTTTAGGGAAACGTAAAACCGTTTTTAACACCGGCAAATAAACAGCGATGAGTGCACGATTTACCGGGTTTTTTCTTTCTGAAACTACTTTACCCCGAATGAAATACCCCATGAGTACAGGAATAAGGGTGATAGCCAAGCCAGCTGAGGCTGCCATTGCGTATGTTTTGGTATAGGCCAACGGGCTAAACATTCGACCTTCTTGCGCTTCTAATATAAACACAGGCATAAAACTTACCGTAATAATGAGTAAGCTAAAAAATAATGCAGGCCCTACTTCAGAGGCTGATTTAGCCACAATTTCCCAACGATTTTCGTCGGTTAACGGTGTTTTCTCCATATGCTTATGCATATTTTCTATCATCACTATTGCGCCGTCCGACATGGCACCAATCGCAATCGCAATACCCCCGAGCGACATAATATTTGCGTTAATCCCCTGAAAATGCATGATGATAAATGAGACCAAAATACCAATAGGTAAACTAATAACAGCGACAATTGACGAACGCACATGAAACAAGAAAACCACACAAACAAGAGCAACAATGGCCAATTCTTCTGCTAATTTTGACCATAAATTTTCTATCGACCGCTCTATCAAACCTGAACGATCGTATACGGTAACAACTTCAACCCCATCGGGTAAACCTTGTTGTAATTGTGCTAATTTTTCTTTGACCCCTTCAATTGTTTTCTGCGCATTTTCTCCAAAACGCATGATCACAACACCGCCGACAGTTTCACCTTCGCCGTTAAGTTCGGCAATACCACGGCGCATTTGTGGTCCTAAATTGATATCAGCAACATCTTTCAATTGCAACGCAACGCCTTTGTCATTTAAACCCAGCGGAATAGCGGCTAAATCATCTACATTTTGAATATAACCTGAAGTGGTAACCATATACTCCGCTTCTGCCATTTCAATGACAGACGCACCAACTTCTTGATTACCTTTTTTGATTGCCGTTTGAATTAAACTTAACGGTATGCCGTAAGCACGTAATTTATCAGGATTCACTGTTACTTGGTATTGCTTGACCATGCCGCCAATAGCTGCGACTTCAGACACACCTTCAACGGTTTGTAATTCAAACTTTAAGAACCAGTCTTGCAGCGATCGTAGTTGGCTAATATCGTGTTTACCTGTTTTATCAATCAGCGCATATAAATACACCCAGCCAACACCTGTAGCATCAGGTCCTAATTGAGGTTTCGCATTACTTGGCAAATTAGGGGCAACTTGCGACAAGTATTCTAAAACGCGACTTCTCGCCCAATAAAGATCGGTATCGTCATCGAAAATCACATAAACATAAGAATCACCAAAAAAGGAATAACCACGTACCGTTTTCGCGCCGGGCACTGACAACATCGCCGTCGTTAAAGGATAAGTCACTTGATCTTCCACCACCTGTGGAGCCTGACCTGGGTAACTGGTTTTTATAATGACTTGCACGTCAGATAAGTCAGGTAATGCATCGATAGGCGTATTTTTCAAAGCAAAAATACCCAAACCTATGATACAACCTGTGACTAACATGACAAAAAAACGGTTGAATACCGACCAGTGAATGATGCGTTTAATCATGATTACATTCCTTCATGGTGAAGGTGAGTCACAATAAATTCACCGTTATTAATGTCAAAAGTAAAATCAATGTCGCTCTCTGGCATTAATGTATCAATGTTAATACTGGCGTCTAAAGCAAAATCTACTGTTGCCGCTGGTCGTTGCCACTTTTCTATCGCTTCGCGCGAGATGTTCAATAAGCGATTTTCGACATCAATGCTATTGATTCGACCTTTAACACGCGCACTGGGCAATGATTCTGTTGCCATGTTCATCTCGTCGTTTACATTTACTGAGGTGTCCATGTAGGTAAGTGAATCTTCATATACTGACATACGTTTAAAATCAGAAGTTCTACTGGATTCAGAATCTAATAAAAATTGCGCCGAAACGACAATGTTATCTTCGTCGTTAAGCCCTTCAATAATTTCAAAATATTTTTGATCACTTCGACCTAACTTAACTTCAACTGACTTGAATTTTCCTTGACCTAATGCCAGTACGACTCGGTCTTGATTACCTGTGCGGATAACAGCTTCTTTATTAACCAGCAAAGACTTATTAGTGACATCACCTTGAATAATAACTTGAGCAAACATATTAGGTTTTAACGCTAAATTAGGGTTATCAAAACGTAAACGCACACGCATAGTACGCGTTTTCGCATCAAGGGTTGGATAGATATAATCAACCTTGCCATGCCAAACTTTCCCCGCTAAATAATCAAGGGTCATGGTGACTGTGTTTCCTTCACTGACAAAACTGGCTTGACGTTCAAATATTTCAGCTTCAACCCAAACCTCAGATAAATCTCCAATTGAAAATAATGTCGCACCTGGTTTCACAAAAAAGCCTTCTCGGATAGCCAAGTTTTCAACCACGCCAGATTGCGGCGCATAAAACTTAATGTTTTGTTCCACCTGACGCGTTGCTTTTAACTGTGTAATAGCTGATTTCGGTAAATGTAATGCCATTAACCGGTTTTCTGCCGCAATAATTAAACGATCATTTTTTCGTGATAACGCTAAAATATATTCTTCTTGGGCATTGACCAACTCAGGAGAATACAATTCATAAATTACTTGGCCTTTTTGCACAGGGTCACCGACAGACTTCACGGCAAGTACTTCTATCCAACCTTCAACACGTGGATGAATATGCACAAGTTTCCCTTGATCATATCCAACATAACCAATGGTTTTAATTTGACTCTCGAGCATGCCAAACTTTACTTTTGCGGTACGTACGGCAATATTATTTTCAACGGCTGGAGAGATTTTTACCGTGCCTACTGCAAGCGTTTTACTTTCAGCATAAACAGGCACTAGATCCATGCCCATGGGAGACAAACCTGGTTGGTCACGTCGATAATTTGCATCCATAGGCGCAACCCAATACATAGGAAGGCTCTCACTTTCATTATCAGCGTTAGCCATATTCATTGGGCTTTGGTTATCCAAAAAATGACCAGCAATGCCCCCTAAAATTACCGCGACAGCAATAAGTAAAACGAGGAATGTTTTTTTAAGTTTTATTTCAGTACTCATTATCAAGTCCCACTTGTTGTTTTTTTAGCTGAAAGCCTGTGAATTTCATGACAGCTTTCATCAATAAATAATTAATCGTTAACTGTGTTTTTTGTTGCTCGACATTAATCGCTAAATAATCAATCTCTGCGTTAAGTTCGTCAATTTTTGCACGTACAACTTCACTAAAATCACCACTGTCATGGGTATAAGCATTGAGTGTTATTTCAGCCTGTTGACGAAATTGCGGCATCAGTTTTTCATCGAACAGCGCTTTACGTTTTAGTAATTGCTGTAAACGACCACGGTTACTGACATAAGAAGAGTAGAATTCTCTTAATAACAATTGCTTATCGGTTTTTATCGCTTCGGTTTGTGAAATCGTCGCATTGACCTCTTGGTCTTGACGGTTCGTGGTAAACAAAGGTAATTCAAAAACAACACCCAATGAAAATAAATCGGCACGGTCATTACCTAATGGATCATTATCGCGTAGCGCATAACTGGCAGTTACGCCCCATTCGGGTTGATATTTTTGTTTCGCTAATTCAATAGCCACTGCGGTAGATTTTATTTTTTTATCGACAGCGATTAAAGCAGGATGTTGCGCAAAAACAGCCGATAAAAGATTCAGACTATCAATCTGTTGAGAGTTATACGCATGACCAGATTTTACTTGCTGAAGTGAAATGTCAGGCAATTTATTTTCTACGGTATCAACCTGAAACCCAACACGATTATTGATTTCATCTGTCGCTAACCATGCACTTAACTGTCCACGATATTGTGCCTGTTTTTGCCGAAGTTGTACTAACTTGTCTTCGATGCGACTCACCTCTAATTGCGCACGCACAATATCTTGTTGGCGAGTGTTTCCTTGCGAGGATGAATAACTGGCTTGAGTAATATCAACGAGGTGTTCAAACAAGCTGCGATTTTTTTCTATCAACGCCACACTTTGCTGAATACGATATAAATCTAGCCACAACGTACCAACAGTTACTGCAACTTTTGCTTGGCGGTCTTGGCGTTGAAATGGAAAAGCTTCACTTTCAATTTTAAGCTGACGCTTTTTAATGTTTCGACTGTCTCCTCTGGGAAACATTTGTGTAATGCCGATTTTAAATTGACTCATCGGCTCTTGGTTAAATTCAAAAGAATCGCTAGCAATATTGGCAAAACCAATCGCTATTTTAGGATCAGCCAAAGTACTGGCATAAATGCTTCTAGCTTCAGTTGCCGATTGTTTATGCTTATTACCCATTAACCACGGATCATTTTTTTGCGCACGTTTAACCGCTTTATGAAAGCCTAAGGGAGAATTATTCAATTCACTCGCTGTCACGATATTATTTGATGAAAGGGTCATGACTAACGCCATCGAAATCATCATGTTCTCAGAGAACTTTTGTTTTAAAAGCACACGAATACCGTGTGATTTTTTGTTCGTTTTTTTCATAGTATTTTTTTCAATTGAGAAAGTTAAATAATTAAGATCTTTGTTGGTTCAATTTCTTGTCATAACAAAAAGTGATAAAACAAAGACATAACTCATTAATGAGCGTAGAGCTCAAAATTAGGATGCACTGATCCTATGAAACTAAACGATAGGTGGTTTAAAAAGGAAAGATAAAAACTCTTGTCGAGGTGAAGCAGTAAATAAGGATGAAACTTGTGATATTGGCATAACCGCATCATTGTCAACGCTAATAGGCGCGAGATAAACAAAACTACAACCGCCAAATAAACATTGGCAATTTCCACCGCATTGATCGCCAGAGCTATTAGTGTCGTCGTCACAACAATCATGATTCATATCACTATTGGTCATATTAGAGGCTAACGTTTGTGAAACATGCATATTATGTTCTACGTTTACATCAGACATTACATTTTGTTGTACGGCTGTTTTTGGCATTTCACAAGACATCGTTTTGCTTGCCGTTACTTGCCCGACGAAGGCAAAGAACAACAAAAAAACAAATATGCTTTTAAAACGATGGGTAAACATGACAGTAATAAGTACCGAAATAAAATGAATTAATAAAACGAGAAACAATATTCAAGCGAAATATTACGCTTATTTAAAGGATACGCTATCATAGAGCAAAAACAAACACTGTATATAACATCAGTTACCGTGCTAAACTTATGTTAATGGATGATCTCACCCTTTGGAAACGCTATTGAAACTCTATATTGCCGAAAAACCCAGTTTAGCAAGAGCAATTGTTGAGGTACTGCCTAAACCTCATAAAAAAAGTGATGGGTATATCGAAGCCAGTAATGGTGATGTGGTAACTTGGTGTATCGGGCATTTGTTAGAGCAAGCTCCACCTGAAGATTACGATATAAAGTATAAAAAATGGTTGGTTGAACACTTACCCATTATTCCTAAGCAATGGAAATTAAAGCCAAAACCAAAAACACGAAAACAACTTACCGTTATAAAAAAACTCATTAAACAGGCTGATGTCATTGTAAATTCTGGCGATGTTGATCGTGAAGGCCAAATATTAGTTGATGAAGCAATTAGTTTTAGTGGCGCTTCTAAATTCAAAATTGATAATGCCTTAAGGTGTCTGATCACCGATATGAATTTTGCCGCCGTTAAAAAAGCCGTTAATAACTTAAAACCTAATAAAGATTACATACCTCTTGCTGTTTCAGCATTATCAAGAGCGAGGGCTGATTGGCTTTATGGGCTAAATATGACGCGACTATGTACTTTACAAGGACAGAAGTCGGGCTATAAAGGCGTATTATCCATTGGTCGCGTACAAACACCGATATTGGGTTTAGTGGTAAATCGCGACATTGAAATAGAAAACTTTGTATCAAAACCGTTTTATGAAGTCCTTGCCCATATGACTACAGCAAACGGTGAAAAATACCAAGGAAAATGGCAACCCAGTAAAGCGTGTGAACCTTATATGGACGAAGAAAAACGCATATTATCCAAACAACTGGCTGAAAATGTAGTAAAACGCATCACTGACCAACCAGCAAAAGTTGAAAAAGTTACCCAAGATAAAAAACAGCAAGTTGCCCCCTTACCTTTTAGCTTATCGGGTTTACAAATAGCAGCCGCTAAAGCTTTTGGCATGAGTGCAAAACAAGTGTTAGATATATGCCAGCAACTTTATGAAAAACATAAATTAATTACTTACCCCAGATCTGATTGCCAATATTTACCCACTGAACATTTAAATGACGTAGCTACGGTAACGAGCGCTATTGGTAACATATCTGACAAACTAGCGGGTATGCTTAAAAAGGCAGATTTAACTAAAAAAAGCAGAGCGTGGAATAATAAAAAGGTAAGTGCTCACCATGCGATAATTCCAACCGCTAAAAATCGCCCTACGGGCATATTATCAAATGATGAGGCTAAAATTTATGAAATCATTGCTCGGCAATATATTGCTCAATTTTATCCAAACTTTGAATATATGGACAAGCAAATACACACGATTATTGATGGTGGCTTATTTGTTAGTAAGCAAAAAGATATTATTAACAACGGCTGGAAAGATTTATTTCCCACATCAAATAAGCGCAACGAACCGTCAGAATTTTCAGCGATAACATTACCCGATGTTAAAACGGGTGATCCCGTACATTCATTACAGGGTGAATTAATAGAAAAAAACACCAGCCCTCCTAAACATTTTACTGATGCAACAATACTCGGCGCCCTTACGGGTATATCTCGTTATGTTACCAATAGTGAAATAAAAAAATTATTAAGAGATACCGACGGTTTAGGCACCGAAGCGACGAGAGCTGGCATTATAGAGCTATTATTTAAACGTTTGTATTTAGTGAGAAAAGGAAAAGAAATAAGAGCAACCGAGGTTGGAAAAAAGCTAATCACGTCTTTACCTGCGCAAATTTCGCAACCTGATATGACCGCGTTATGGGAGTCTCAACTTGAGTCTATTAGTAGTCAAACATTAAATTATCAATCTTTTATTGGCGGTGTTGAGCAAAACTTACAGCAGCTGATTACTGAGGTTAAAGAGATTAGTTTTACGGGTTTACCCCAAACGAGTACTCCAAGGAAATTCACCAAAAGAAGAAGAAGTACTAACAAAGCAAAAGCCTCAAAATAGTTGAACTTACGCCAATAGCTTTTTACAAATAGACACGGTTGCGCGTTTTTTAAGGTGCTGATGCTGACAAAAATCAGCCAGTGCTTGGCTATTGCCTACAGCACCATGAAACACCTTTCTAAATTGTGTGGTGAGTATTAACCAATTTTCGGGGCATATACCTAAGCGCTGTAAAATATCAGGAAGATTGTTTTCTATATAGCCTCGTTTGTCTTCACGGATACAACGCCCAGTTAACTCAACAAGTTGTATGTAATCGGGTAAGTCAAAAGGTAAACCTTTCGGCATATTCTTACGAGGGTTACCCACAAAAGGAGAAAGCTCTTTGGGCTGACGTGCTTTTCTGGCTTCCTTAATACGAAGCGCAATGCTGGTATGCTCAGAAGTTTCAGGGGTTGCTGCCATTTTCGCTCGAACGGGGTTTAAATCAACATAAGCCATACAAGCAGCAAGAGCGGCTTCGTCTAACAAGGCTTGAGATTTAAAGCGCCCTTCCCAGAAACGGCCTGTGCAGTTGTCTTCAACATTCGCCTTTCTAGCGATATCTTCATTGAGTATGCGCATAAACCAACTGATATCCGTCAAACGCTGTCTATAGACTGCAATCGTATCTTTAAGCATATTCTGCATTGGTTTACTCTGCTTTACCCCGCTTACATATTGCTGAGTAATTAATGTGCCTTTAAATAACTGATGCCAACGGTTAATAACCTCATCAGTTGTCCACAAGTTAGCTCGCTCGACATCAACATGTAAAACCATATGGGTATGGTTACTCATTACCGCATACGCACAAATATCGATAGCGAAAACTTGCCCAAGCGCTAACAATTTATCTTCAACCCAGCCACGCCGATGTTCAAAGCTCGTTCCTGTGACTTTATCTTGGCCACACAAAAAAGCACGCCGCACACAGCGCGAAATGCAATGGTAATAAGGGGTATCAACTAAACTGATTTGCTTTTTTCGTGCAGTAGCCATGAGGGATAACCCACTCAAAATAAAAAGATAATTAAAGCGTAGTTAAACTTTTTAACTATTTCCATTTGGGTGGGTGTCTTCTATTTTTTTTCTTCTATTTTTTTCTTCTACCGGAACAATTAATTTTAATTTGTGCGTAAATTAAAATTAATTGTGCATTTATTCTTATGAGTAATTTAGCTGCTTATTTTAAAGCGATCGACAAGGTCGGTTAAACCTTTTGACAATTTTAGCAAATCATTTGAACCTTCAGCTAAGGTATCTGCATGTGTAGCGATGCCTTTTGCTGATTGGTTTATACCACTAATATCTCGGTTTATTATGTCTGAAGAATTACATTGGGTATCAGTTGACGATGTGATCCGCGCGATATGATCTTTCATTTGGATAACAAGTGTACTTATTTCATTAAATGAGTGACTTGCTTGCTCTATTTTAATAATGGTCTCAGTTGATTGTTGAACACTGTCACTCATTTGTTCAGAAACAATACGTGTTTGCTCTAATAAGTTCTTTAATACCGAGTCTATTTCTTCTGTTGCCCCTCTTGAACGTTGTGCTAATGTTCTTACTTCGTCGGCTACAACGGCAAAGCCTCTGCCTTGTTCACCGGCTCTGGCTGCTTCAATCGCCGCATTTAACGCTAATAGGTTCGTTTGCTCGGCAATGCTTCTGATCACCTCTAAAATTTTGGTAATATTGTCACTTTCTTCTTCAAGTAACTTCATTGAACGTGAAGAGTCGCTTAATGATTGGTTTAATGTGCTTACTTCATCTACTGTCAATGAAATCAAATTTTTCCCTTTTAACGAAATTTCCTCAGTTTTATTAATGGTCGCTGAACTTTCTTGACAATCATTTGATATTTGATGAGCCGTCGAAACCATGTGTTCTATTTGTGCATTGGCATTTTCAATAGAGCCTTCTTGTTGATGACTTGATGTTTTAATATCAGAAATTTGAATACTTGAACGGTTAGCTGTGCCATTCAAAGTAACAGCACAGGCCTTTATATCTACAACCAGTTGATGAATGGAATCAAGAAATTGGTTAAACCATTGAGCTAATTCGCTGACTTCATCTTTACCAATTATATCTAAGCGTTTGGTAAGATCACCTTTTCCTTCAGCTATATCTTTTAAGCCTCTTGCCACATGATTAATTGGCTGTACTATTCTATTTGCTAACCATACACCTAAGCCAACAAATACCGCCACCATAAACAACGCAATGACAATAACGGTTGTACTCATATTATAGGCTGGAGCTAATATTTCATCACTATTTATCACGCCAACAAAACGCCATTTCAGTGACGGGGAATAATAGGTAGCAACGTTAATATCTTCGTCTAAATGTCTTGTTTTAAAATGTTTTTGTTTTGATTGATCATTTAAGGACTGAAATAAAGGCGATTTTAGGTCTTTAATGTTTTTAAAGTTATTCGAGGGGGTTTTAGCATCCGCGAGTATAGTACCAAATTCATCTATTAAAATTAGGTAGCCAGTAATACCAAGTTTTGTATTACTGATAATCGTGGTTAAAGTTGCTAGGGTAACATCAACACCTTGTACTCCAATGATTCTATCGGCACTATTTTTAATGGTCATGGCGGCGGTAACGACTGGTTTTCCTATCACATCTTGATAGGCCTCTGTAATTATGGCTTTGTTTGGGTTTGCTAGTGCTTGTTTATACCAAGGACGTTGTCTCGGATCATACTCTCCTAATTCCTCTAAAGGGTATTGAACAAACCCTCCAAACTCGGTTCCTGTATATATGTATAAAAGATCGTCATGAGACTGACCAAAGTCATGATAAAAATGATATAAATTATTCTCAGCAATAGAGTCACTGTCAGGTGTCATCATATGACTAGCATTAATGTAATTATGAGTATTATCAGGTAAGTTTTTTGTGAACTTGTGGCTTGCGAGATAAATTACATTGTTTTTGAGTTGCTGAAAGAACAACTGAAAACCATTATCAACTTGATGTAGTTCGGCTTGAGTACGCTCGACAAAATTAGTGGATGAACGAGAAATGGTCATTGAAATGCTAATTATTGCAATGACAAGTAGAGGGAAAATAACTGTTGTCGCAAAGCTTAGAGTCAGTTTAGAGCGAATATTCATATCAAACTACATTATTTAGCTTATAAAATAACAATATAACTGAGGTTGTTCATTTAACCAAGGCTAATTAAAAACCTTGGTAAACTAAAATTGTTAATAGTGTGTTCCGCTTTATAGAAAAGAAGTGATTTCCTCAGGATTATTACAAATGTAGCTAGCTTGCCAGTGCTCAAAGTTATCACTGTCTTTAATGTAGCCCCAATGAGTAATAATTGTTGTCATTCCACAACTTGGGTTACCCTCAATAGGGTGGCAACTGCCTTGCCTTAACAATTCAGCCCCTTCACCGTGTGTATAAACACTTGTGTCGGTTAGCGGTTTATAGTCAATGTTTATTGCTAAACCAAAGCCATTGGTAATCATTTGGGTGGGTGTTTTCTATTTTCTTAGCTAAAAAATGACGGGGTTTACGGGGTGTTATCGACTCCTTTCGATAGTATATACCCAGTAATTATAGTTTCTTTTTAAAAAAGGCCAATGAGCATTGCTCTCAAGTGTCACCGACCCCTTTGAGCCATTTTATTTTTTATTTTTTATTTTTTATTTTTTATTTATAATGCAGCTAACTGGCGCTGCATTTTATCAAGACATTCCATTGCGCCATTCGTAATCGCTTCACCTATTTCTTTATTAAATAAAGGTGTTGCCGACTTACTGGCTCTTATCAATGCATCGGGCACTGTCGCACATAAATCTTCTAATATTGCTCTCATTTCTGATTCAGGAAAACCTAGATATTTAGCATGACTAATCCAATGCCTTGCTTGAATTTTATACCACTGATAATGATTGTTTTGACTGTGAACTTTCATTGCCATTTTAATTCTTCTAGGGTGCATATTGCCTATCCCAAAATATGGATACGCACTTATCACGTCGTAAAATGGTGTTAAACAAAAACCTTTTTCTTGCAAAAATATACTGAAATTTTTTGCATGCCCATCGTTACCCGCTAACAACCAAAATACCACTTGTGACTTCATGAATAAGGCTCTGTCGTGAATGGGATCTAAACTTAATGAAAGTAGCTCCATTATTTCGTGTGCGCTAGGACCACCATGCTCTTCATATTTATTATCACTGAGTCTCCCTAATGCCTGACAGAAGTCTTCTTGAGGTAATCGAATAATAGATTCATCTGTAATTTTTCGGTCAAAACGTTCAACGATTAATACCTTTTCTTCATCAAACTTCTGAATTTCAGCATTAGCGACAGGCATGCCTAATTCTTTTAAAAAATGTAAGCAAAACCATTCATTATCAACACTACTGCTAAAATCAACATTCATGGTTTCATGATTATGGATAGGCGGTTTCAAAATATGCGTTGTGGGTGTTTTTCCTAACGGCTTATACCACTGTTTTTCCCACCATGTTAATGCCGTTTTTTCCTGCGCACCGGCAAGACTAATACGGAAATCTTCATCACCTTGCATACCTAAAGTATTTGATGTGCGAGTATTTCTTATTTGCGCAGCAATATCATGCTCATTACAAGGTTGAATATCTAAAACGGGTAGATGTCCTTCAGGAAGCTCTTGGCTTAATGCAATTGCGCCAACACAGTCTCGGCCAATAGTTTCGAGTAAATCAAAGATTGATGTACTTCTTGCCCCTAAGCGAGAAACAATATTTCGCCTAATATTCATGTTGTCAGGCAAAAGGTTATCAAAATAAGCTTCAACGGCGTGATTGTCGAGTGATGCCCCCATCGGCAGGCTTTGTGATAATGCGCGACTTCCTTTACGTTCAATCCAGCTTGTATCATATTCAAACGATAATGCACCTCGACGATAATAAAGTGCACCAACAAGAATGCCATTCATTGAGCAATACAATGTTTGTGTGTGAGATTTTCTGCCCATTAGAAGCCTAACCCTGAATCTTCAGGTTCATTTTTACTTCGAGGCTCAACGATTAAATCTGCACCAATTAATGCTAAGATTTTCATGATAATAATTAAATCAAACTTGGAGGGGTCATTCTCGAGCTTTGAAATTTCTGGTTGATGTATACCAATATGCTTCGCAAGCTGGCTTTGATTCCAACCTTTGTCTTTTCGGCCTTTGGTGATAAGTTTGCCTAAATCTTTTGGCGTATTGATATACATATTTAACACTCTATAGGATATTTACTATAAAATTAGTTTATAGGGTATTTGCTATAAATCAAGTTTATAGGGTATTTACTATAAACTTGATTAGTGTGAGTTAAACCAATTTATGTTCTTCAACTTGTTGGTTCATCACATACACCTTCACCAAATAGGCATTTATTGCTCAAGGCCAATGAGAATTGTTCTGAAGTGTCACCGACCCATTTTATTAGTACATTCATTACAGGGTGAATTAATAGAAAAAAACACCAGCCCCCCCTAAACATTTTACTGATGCAACAATACTAGGCGCCCTTACGGGTATATCTCGTTATGTTACCAATAGTGAAATAAAAAAATCATTAAGAGATACCGACGGTTTAGGCACTGAAGCGACGAGAGCTGGCATTATAGAGCTATTATTTAAACGTTTGTATTTATTGAAAAAAGGAAAAAAACAAGAGCAACCGAGGTTGAAAAAAAGCTAATAACGTCTTTACCTACGCAAATTTCTCAAGCTGATATGACCGCGTTATGGGAGTCTCAACTTGAGTCTATTAGTACTCAAACACTAAATTATCAATCTTTTATTGGAGGTGTTGAACAAAACTTACAACAGCTGATTACTGAGGTTAAAGAGATTAGCTTTACAGGTTTACCTCAAACGAATACTCCAAGGAAATTAACCAAAAGAAGAAGAAGAAGAAGTACTAACAAAGCAAAAGCCTGAAAATAGATGAACCTACGCCGCTGTAAAATATCGGGTAAGTTATTTTCTCTAACCCCCGTTTGTCTTCACGGATTCAGCGCCCAGTTAACTCAACGAGCTAGATATAATCAGGTAAGTCAAAAGGTAAACCTTTCGCATATTCTTACGGGGTTCCCCCACAAAAGGAGATAACATTTGGGGTTGACGGACTTAAAAAAAAAGGCCAATGATAAATGTTACCAAGTGTCACCGACCCCTTTTATTTATTATCTATAAATACTAAGCACCACTGTGTATATCGAAGATTGAAGGGTTATTTTCCATCCCAACACAATTTTCTGTAGTAGATATCAATGATGGTTTTGCGTCCAATATTACAGTCCTAAATCGTTCTAATTCTTCGCTCGCCAATTTTTCAGGCAAATCACTGTAAATTCCGATTTTTATACACCTAAGACCAGAAAGGCTATCAAAGAAAAAGGTAAAAGAGGAATTTTCACTTTCATACTGGCGACGTTTTAAAACAACATCGGGTTTACCAAGAGCTATATCTTGTGAACTAGAAATTGTATAGTTAAATTTCAATGCGATAGATTCAAGTTCGCCTAATACATTTTCAGAATCCATTACCACTTCAACTATCAAATATCCAATCGCTTTTGGTTTTTGATTTACATATGTACAGCCCGACAAGAAGACCAAGGCCATTGCAAATATTAACGTTTTCATATTTAGAAACGCCTCAATTCCGGCATATTTCTTAGCGTGTGGTTAAACAGTTCTGCGGAGCCATTTTAATAAAAAAGCCTCATTAAAATGAGGCTTCCTTTAAAACATATCAACCGAGCAATTAATACTAATTAAGAATGCCCGTTAAAATGAGTATTGCGATTGCTGCTAAACATAACAGTAATGTGCGTTTTGCTAACTTTACTAATAAACATGGCTCTGCGGTACAATCTTCTGGGTCAATCATAAAATCTTCAGATTTTTGCGCAACACTAATAAGTATTTGATTAGGTTGTTTGTTTATATCAAATAAATTTTCTAACCAGACGGGCATTGCTTTTGAAAAGTGTCCAACCAACATGTAACCAAAAGCAACAATACGTACCGGCAACCAATCTACCCAAAATAGAATGTCTTCTAATATAGGAGTCTCAACTTTTTCAGTTGAACTTGTTGCATGAGTCTCAGCTTTAACTTCAGCACTCGGTTCAGGTTCATCACTACTTTCAGTATTAACATCAGCAGTATCACTGTGTGTGTTAGCTTTTATTTCATCTTTGGTACACTCTTTTTCTAGCGCTTCAGGCGTTTCATTCATGGTGACCAATAAACGGTAAAATAAGGCACCAGCAGGTCCAAAAACAACAAAGAAAATCATAATCGCAATAAAGTATCGGTAATTTAACCAGACTAAAAGCTGTCCAAAACTCATTGGTGTGCTGCAAGTCTCTTGCTGTAATTGGTCATGGTGTAATTGACATGAGCTCTGTTCACCACGAAAAGCAGACATTAAATAGTCTTTGTAGCACTGACGTGTTTTTACACAACCGAAACAAACAATGAGTATCATTGTTGAGAAAACTAAATAAAGTAAGCCATCATCGACAAGTTCGATGAGTAAATCGCAAATCACTACCGGTATGGCAATAAATATTAGTTGCGAGACTATAGACTGCTTGGCTAAGTGCATTAATTTCGAGCTTCTAAATAAGCTAACATAAGCATCGAAGTAAGTTCTAAACTGCCACAACGATGTCGATAAATAACGCTCTGCGACCAATGCAATAAGTAGGCTAATAAGGCTCATAAAGTTTTCCTAATTTTTTAATACTCTTTTGAAATTATTATATACCCTTTGCCATTGAATTAACTAGACTTTAAACAATGATTAAAATGTTCCCAGTTAAATGCATTACCTGGGTCTGTTTTTCTCCCAGGCGCTATATCGCTGTGACCCGCGATATTATCTTTTATTTCGGGGTAAGTTAGCTGTAGCGTTTTAGTTAATTGTGCCAAGGCAAGGTATTGTTCTTGAGTGTAAGGGATATCATCTGCACCTTCCAATTCGATACCGATAGAAAAATCATTACAATTTTCTATCGATTGATATGACGATACACCCGCATGCCAAGCTTTGTCATCGAATGAAACATATTGAATAAGCTGCCCTTCCCTCGTGATCAAGCAATGGGAAGAAACTTTCAAATGCGCAATTTCTTCGAAATAAGGGTCAGCGTTTCGATCTAAGTTCCCTAAGAAGAAGTCAGTAATATATCCTCCTCCAAACTGCTTCGGGGGCAAAGATATATTATGTACAACTAATAAATAAACCTTGGCACTTTTATCACGTAAGCTAAAATGTGGCGATTTTTGTTGCTCTTCTTTAACAAGCCAACCATTAATAATGGGCATATCACTGTTTTGTTTAGCTGATAATTTATTTTTAAAGTCTTTCGTCATACAATAGCGTTAATATTAAATTTTGCGGTTCTATGTGTAGAGTATGACTGAAATTGATTCGACAAACAAAATGGGAAAAATATTTATTTGGTTAGCGTGGATATTTGCGTTGGCATTACTCGTGTTTTTCTTCCAAGATGTTCTTGATAAACAATGGGATCCTAATAAAGACCCGCAAATGAGTTTGAGTTCGCAAGGTAAAGCAGAAGTTATATTACAACAGAATCGCCAAGGTCATTATGTTGTACATGGTGAAATCAATGAAATGCCTGTTGTTTTTTTACTTGATACTGGAGCAACTCAAGTGTCAATTCCAGCTCATATAGCAGAGGAATTACAGTTAACCGGTACTAGAGCGTCTCGAGTAAACACGGCAAATGGCACCACTACTGTTTATCAGACCACATTACAACAACTCAGTATCGGTAATATTTATTTGTATGATGTCAGTGCTCACATCAACCCGAGTATGCAATCAAATCAAATTCTATTGGGCATGAGCGCATTAAAAAGGGTAGAATTCAGTCAAGTAGGTAAGCAACTTATTTTACGTGAGCAATGATCTACCTGCTTTGATTTACATGCGTTAAGCGACTAACTAAAAACATTATTCATTATTTACAAACAAGAGAACAAAATTCAATGCTTTCTGTGCAATTACAACACGATATCAAAAAAACAGTAACTTGGGCATTATGTGAAGATTTAGGTGTTGATAACGCCGAGGCCTTAAAGAATAGTCAAGATATTACCGCTGAGTTAATTCCCGCTGAAAACATAGCCGTTGCTAATATTATTACCCGTGAAGCTTGTATTATTTGTGGTGTTGCATGGGTGAATGAGGTATTTACGCAGCTCGATGCTATTTATAACACGCAAACTAATATCACTTGGTTTGTTAACGACGGCGAAAGTGTTAAAGCGAATAGTACGTTATTTGAGTTGTCTGGGAATGCACGAATTCTGCTAACAGGTGAACGCAGTGCTTTAAATTTTTTACAATCACTCTCTGGTACTGCAACACTCACCAGTACTTATGTAAAAGAGTTATCTGAAACTAACACGAAATTACTGGATACCCGTAAAACAATTCCGGGTTTACGTAGTGCACAAAAATATGCAGTAAAGTGTGGCGGTGGTGTTAACCATCGTATTGGCTTGTTCGATGCCTTTTTAATTAAAGAAAATCACATAGCCGCTTGTGGTGGCATTGAAAAATCGATTTTAACTGCACGCAAAAACCACCCAAATAAAACCGTTGAGGTTGAAGTAGAGAGTATAGAAGAACTCAATCAAGCGCTAAATGCGGGAAGCGATATAATTATGCTTGATAATTTCAACCATGAAATGATTGAACAAGCGGTTGAAGCAACGGCTAAAATATCTCAAGGTAAAACGAAATTAGAAGTGTCTGGCAATATGACTATTGAAACACTTAAAAGCTATGCAAAAGCAGGTGTAGATTTTATATCTGTTGGTGCATTGACTAAACATGTTCGTGCTATCGACTTATCAATGCGATTCGTTTAGTCATTTTTTTAGCAAAAAACAGTTAAAAAGTTGTTAGTTATTAACTACTTTTTAACTAAAAACAAAAAAAACGTAAAAAAAGTGTCACAAAATTTTACATTTTCCAATTTTTGTCGCAAGATGAATTCAGCCCCCGTAATTATGTATGGAAATAGATATTATGAAAAATGTTAAATCTTTAAGAAATAAATCGTTAAACAAAGCGAAGGGTTTTACCCTTATTGAATTAATGATTGTTGTAGCGATTATTGGTATTTTAGCTGCAGTCGCATTACCTGCTTATCAAACATATACAGAAAAAGCGCGATATTCTGAAGTTACCCTTGGCGCTAAATCAGTAAAAGACGCTATTGACGTTTGTTTTCAAACGAGAGGGGATTTTACTTTAGCCAACTGTGATACTTTTGCAGAAGTTGGTATGACCGCAGCTAATGCGATTACAGGTGGCGAAGTTACTGCTATGACAATAACAGTTGCAACGGCTGCTGTTACTGGCACAGGTAGTGATGATGCTGCATCAACATACATATTAACGCCAACAGTTTCAGGTGCATCATTAACATGGGCACAAACTGGTACATGTATCGCTTCAGGTGTTTGTTAGTCATTAAACATCGTTAGAAAAAAAGCTCCTCTGGAGCTTTTTTTTTATCTACATTTTATCAACACTGCTTTTTACTCAACTTAAAACGCGTTAACATAGAGTTAGCGCTAATATTAACAATGTATACATAATACTTTCCTTACCCAAAAAAGGTTGCCATGAAAGGACATCACAGACAATTAAGTGTGTTATCTACACTTTTAAAACATGATATTGTCGCCGAGAACAAGGTTGACATCATCAGTGCTGACTTCCTTAAACAATCAAAACCTTTCATTCGTTTTCTTATTGAAGATAAAAAATTAGACGCAGAAAATATTGCCAAAATATTGTCTCGCAGTTTTGGTTACCCTCTTATAGATTTAAACGCTTTTGACACGGCTATGATCCCTGATGGTATCCGCAACGAGAAATTGATCCGCAAACACAATGCACTGCCTTTGTTTTTAAGGGGTAAAGTGTTATTCGTTGCAATGTCTGATCCCACTAATTTAGATGCATTAGAAGATATTCAGTTCAATACCGGCTTTCCTACTGAATTAGTGTTGACTAATGACAATAATTTACAAATATTTATTGATAAAATTCTTGAAGAAGAAGGTGATGCTCTCGATATTTCTGACATTGATGCCGAAGAGCTCGCAGGTATAGACGTTCAAGAAGAACGTAAAGAAGATGATGTTGCCACGGGCGGTAAAGAAGATGCTCCAATTGTGGTGTATATCAATAAAATATTACTTGATGCAATTCGAAAAGGCGCTTCAGATTTACACTTTGAACCTTACGAGAAATCTTATCGTATCCGATTTCGCGTAGATGGCATTTTAACTGAAATGGCAAAGCCACCGATATCACTTGCCTCTCGTATGGCAGCACGCTTAAAAGTCATGTCAAAGCTTGATATAGCGGAAAGGCGAGTACCGCAAGATGGCCGAATCAAATTAGCCTTGTCCAAGAAAAAATCTATCGATTTTCGTGTATCTACGCTACCCACCATGTGGGGTGAAAAAATAGTAATGCGTATACTTGATTCTTCCAGTGCGATGTTAGGCATTGAAATGCTCGGCTATGAACCAGCACAAAAAGCTATCTACATGGAGGCGTTAGAACAACCCCAAGGCATGATACTCGTAACAGGTCCTACTGGCTCGGGTAAAACCGTTTCTCTTTACACTGGCTTGAATATTCTTAATACCGAAGAACGTAATATATCAACGGCAGAAGACCCTGTAGAAATAAATTTAGAAGGTATTAACCAAGTACAGATAAATGTTCGTGCGGGCTTAACCTTTCCAACTGCGCTGAGATCATTTCTTCGTCAAGACCCTGATATTGTGATGGTTGGTGAAATTCGCGATCTTGAAACCGCAGAAATAGCCATTAAAGCAGCGCAAACAGGTCACTTAGTTTTATCTACTTTACATACAAATTCAGCTGCAGAAACACTCACTCGACTACTAAATATGGGTGTTCCTTCATATAACGTTGCAAGTTCGGTAAGCATTATTATTGCACAGCGTTTAGCGAGACGTTTATGTAACCATTGTAAAGTCGAAGACATAATTCCTAAACCTGAACTTGAGAAGCAAGGCTTTACACCTGAGCAACTTAGCGATATTCAATTATTCAAACCTGTTGGTTGCGATCATTGTACTGGTGGTTACAAAGGTCGTGTTGGTATTTATGAAGTAATTAAGATCAGTGAAAAAATGTCTTCGATCATTATGGAAGGTGGAAATTCTATGGATATTGCTAAACAATGCCAGAAAGAAGGCTACAATAATTTACGTCAATCAGGTTTACAAAAGGCTCACCAAGGGGTAACAAGTCTAACTGAGATAAACCGAGTCACTTCTTCATAAGATATTCCAGCGTATTACTATTTTGTTATACATTGACTAATATTAACAATAATAAGCAATTTTATTTTTATAGGTAAAATATCATATGGTTCAATCAAGAGTTAAACAACGAAAAGTCCCGCCAGTTAAAGCTCTTGATATTTTTGTATGGCAAGGCGTAAACCGTAAAGGGAAAAAGATAAATGGTGAACTATCTGCAAAAAGTTTACTTGAAGTAAAATCTCAGTTACGCAAACAAGGTATTACTCCAGGTAAAGTTAAAAAGAAAGCCAAAGCACTTTTTGGTGGTTCTAAAGATAAAAAATTAATACCGGCAGATATGGCTATAGTGACACGACAAATAGCAACGATGCTCGGCGCGGGTGTACCTTTAGTTCAAACTATTGAAATGATTGGAAAAGGTCATAGCAACGGTAATATGCAAAGGTTGCTCGGAGACATCTGTAATAAATTAGAGTCAGGTATTCCTTTATCTGAATGCTTGCGTGAGCATCCAAAGTTTTTCGACGATTTATATTGTGATTTAGTCAGCTCTGGCGAACAATCAGGTGCACTTGAAACAATTTATGATCGTATTGCTACCTACCAAGAAAAAGCTGAAGCGTTAAAATCTAAAATTAAAAAAGCGATGACTTATCCTATATCTGTACTCGTGATAGCGTTCGTTGTAACTTCGATATTATTGATTTTTGTTGTTCCGGTATTCCAAGATATATTTGCTGGTTTTGGTGCAGAACTGCCTGCTTTCACTTTATTAGTTATTGCTATCTCTGAGTTTATGCAAGCTTATTGGTATTTAGGTTTAGCAGGTATGTTCCTTGCTAGTTTCTTGTTCAAAAAAGCTCACCTTAATAGCCAAAGTTTTAGAGATAGTGTTGATAGAAAGATATTAAAAATTCCCGTTATTGGTATGTTACTCGAAAAAGCCGCCGTAGCCCGATTTGCTAGAACGCTTTCCACGACCTTTGCTGCAGGTGTTCCTTTGCCTGATGCGCTTGAGTCTGCAGCGGGTGCTTCTGGTAATGCTGTTTTTCGTATTGCTATTTTAGAAATTCGTGCCGAAGTATCATCGGGTATGCAAATGAACTTAGCTATGCGTAACTGTAATATTTTTCCTGATATGGTAATACAAATGGTAGCCATTGGTGAAGAGTCTGGTGCCGTTGATGATATGCTTGCAAAGGTAGCCACTATTTTTGAGCAACAAGTCGATGATGCCGTTGATTCTTTAACCAGCCTGTTAGAACCTATGATCATGGCAGTGCTAGGTGTAGTAATTGGTGGATTGATCATTGCAATGTACCTACCAATTTTCGAAATTGGAAAAATAGTTTAGTGTTTTCTACTCATGTTATTCTAAAATATTTGTATAACATCATTATAAAAAATAATAATAAAAGGTTTTATCTTGTCTGAATTTATTTACTTATTAGAGAATAATTCTCTATTTTTTTATGGTTTCGTTTTTATTTTATCTTTAATGATTGGTAGCTTTTTAAACGTAGTTATTTATCGTTTTCCGAAAATGCTTGAACAAGGTTGGTACCAAGAATGTCGAGAATTCCTTGCCGATGAACTCAAACAATCATCAAAAAAAGAGGATGCCCCACTCACTTTATCAAAACCTGACTCTACCTGTCCACATTGCCAACACAGTATAAGATTTTACGAAAATATACCGGTTATTAGCTGGTTATTTTTAAAAGGTAAATGTAGCCAGTGTAAAAACAAAATTTCCGCTCGTTACCCTTTAGTTGAACTATCTACCGCTTTATTAAGTTTGGTTATTGCCCAGCACTTTGGCGTAACCGTTATTACTTGTTATGCCCTGATTCTTACTTGGGGGTTAGTGGCATTAACCATGATCGACTTTGACCATATGTTACTGCCCGACCAGATTGTACTGCCTTTGTTGTGGTTAGGATTAATGGTTAATTTGTCAAATGGACTTGTGCCTATTGAAGATGCCGTTATAGGTGCAATTGCTGGGTACACCAGCTTATTTAGCATTTTTTGGTTGTTCAAATTGGCAACAGGTAAGGAAGGCATGGGCTTTGGTGATTTCAAATTATTTGCGCTTTTTGGTGCTTGGATAGGTTGGCAATTATTACCGTTACTTATCTTGATGGCATCAGTCGTAGGTGCCGTTATCGGCATCAGTTTAATGATTTTTAAAAACCACCAAAAAGGTCAAGCAATCCCGTTTGGTCCATATCTCGCCATAGCTGGGTGGATAACTCTTTTATGGGGCGATTTAATATGGTCTTGGTATTTAGCTCAAGTAATATAATGTTATAAATTATGAATAATACCAAGAAGGTTGTAATTGGTTTGACTGGCGGCATAGGTAGCGGTAAAACGACTATTGCCAATTTTTTTGCCGATTTAGGGATTGATATTATTGATGCAGATATCGCAGCAAGAAAAGTAGTAGAGCCCAAAAGCAGTGCGCTAGGTCGAATATCACAACATTTTGGCCCGCAGTTTATTCAAGCGGACGGTACACTAAACCGCCCTTTATTACGCAGTCGAATATTCAGCAATGATACAGATAAACTATGGCTGAATAATTTATTACATCCGCTGATAAGACAAACAATGCTCAATGAAATTCAACAGAGCCAATCCCCTTATTGCTTGCTTGTTGCCCCGCTATTGATAGAAAATAATCTGCAAAGTTTAGTACAGCGTATTTTGGTTATTGATATTAGTGAAGTAGAGCAAATAAAACGTGCAGTATTACGTGACCCTAGCTCAAAGGAAGAAATAATAAGGATAATCGCTAGCCAAATACCCAGAAAACAACGCTTGAAATATGCCGATGATATTATCGATAATAGTAAAAGTGATCTGAGCATTATTAAAGATAGCGTAATAAAATTAGATCAAAAATACCATAATCTGGCTTCAAATTAGGAATTTTGTCCAATATTCAATGTTTCTGGTAAAAAAATTCGCCATTTAAGATGGGTGTGGTTAGTATATAAAAATAATCACAAAGTTTTACTCATTAAAAGTTAAAGACAATAAGTAAATGACCAAAATTTTATATGAACATCCGCTTAACGAACGGATCCGCAACTACCTTAAACTTGAGCATTTATTTACTCAAGCAGAAGATTGTTTGCAACGTAAAATGTCTGTAAGTCATCAAGTTTTTTTTAACGCTTTATTTGCCATTATCGATACTTTAGAACGAAACGATGTGCGTGGTGATTTGATCAAAGATCTTGAAAAGTTAGAGCAGAATTTAGTCATTTGGTCGCAAGCTCCAGAAATTGACGACAGTATTTTAGCTAAAAACCTACAACAAACTGTAGAGCTCGTTTGCCAATTAAAATGCAATACTCCTCTTTGGGCCCAACTTAAGCATGACAAGTTTCTAGCGACTTTAAAGCAACGCTTTGCTATACAAGGTGGTAGTTCAAGCTTTGACTTACCTCAATTACAGTTCTGGCTGCATCAAGATAACGAGATACTCGCTGAAGATGTACAAAGATGGTTATCATTATTGGAACAAATTAAAAGCTCATTAGATCTCGTGTTAAAGTTTATTCGTCAACGAGTTAGCTTTAAGCATATTGAGACTGAAAGTGGCTTTTATCAAGACAGTGGTGAAGGGGTATTGCTGTTACGCATTAAGGTTGATCAAAAATTGCCATATTATCCAACAGTGAGTGGTAATCGTTTTCGTTATTCAATTCGCTTTATGTCGCCTTGTGACAGTACCGGCCGAAAATATTCAAATAATGCCACCTCATTTGAATTAGCGCGTTGTTAGTATTTTGCTCATTAATTTCGTATAATATCCCCACTAAATTTATAATACAAGCCCAGCTATGACCCTAAAAGTATCTTGCCCCACATGTCAGAAAGAAGTTATTTGGCAGCCACAAAGCGAATTTCGCCCTTTTTGTTGTAAACGCTGTCAGTTAATTGATATCGGCGAGTGGGCAGATGAGGGACATAAAATTACTCAGCCATTACAAGGTGATATACAATTAACTGAAGAGATGCTTGACGCGCTTGAAGGTGAGTTTTTACAAAATAATAAATTTTTTGTCGAACCTGAGTAACGATTAACGTCTCGAGAAGAGTTATTGGTTATGAATTTAACGCTAATAACTTTTCAATAATTGCTGCATTTGCTGTTGGAAAATCTAGGTTTGTTAATTCATCTAATGAAAACCAGCCTGATTTTTGCCCTTCTTGAGCAATAGGCTCTTGTTGAAAGTTATCAACGATATATACATCTAAGAGTACCTTCTTATCTCCGTAGTCATGACTAATTTCAATGAGTGGATAACAAGATAAAATATCGATAGCAATCTCTTCCTGAAGCTCTCTATGTAACGCTTGAGCTACTGTTTCCTCTTTTTCTACCTTGCCACCAGGGAATTCCCATTTACCACCTTGGTGGGCATTATCAAGACGTTTGGTTAAAAAGTATTGTTGCTCTCGAATAATAACACCAACAGCCACATGTACTACTTTTTGCATTTTATATATCCTAGAATTATTAAAGTTAGTTTCTTATATCGCCATTCTCTGAGATACATGAGAACTTAACATTGCCTACAGGGATGTAGGTACTTATGATTTGTCTGGAATAAAATTCATGACTGTTCATACTGAACATCGTCGTTCTTTGCCATCCATGGCACCACGACATACCGTTCATCCTGAACATCGTCGTTCATTGCCATCCATGGCACCACGACATACCGTTCATCCTGAACATAAAAAACGCCAGTGATTAACTGGCGTTTTTATATTTCACAATAAGTAATTATTAGGTTAGCTTACCATGACATTGCTTGTATTTCTTACCTGAACCGCAAGGACATGGCTCATTACGACCTGCTCTTGGCACCTCTGGTTTTGTTTCCACACTATTTACTGATTCATGCTTATATTCTTTTGGTACATCTTCAGCTTTACGGTGTTGCTCTTCAACGGCTTCAACATCAGATTCAGCACGAATTTGAACTTTACTCAATATGCTAATAACGTCATATTTCAAACTATCCAATAATTCACCGAATAACTCAAAAGATTCACGTTTAAATTCCTGTTTAGGGTTTTTCTGTGCATAGCCTCGTAAATGTATGCCTTGGCGTAAATGATCCATCGCCGCTAAATGCTCTTTCCAATGTGAATCTAAGCTTTGTAACATAACGGCTTTTTCAAATTGACGAATTACATCAGCACCTACTTGTTCTTCTTTATTCGTATAGTTAGTTTCAACTTCAGCTAATAACTTTTCGCGCAACGTTTCTTCGTGTAATTTGCTGTCTTCTTTAAGCCACTGTGCTATTGGTAACTCTAAAGCTAACTCACCTTTAAAACGTTCTTCTAAACCAGTTATATCCCACATTTCTTCCAAAGATTGCTGAGGAATATGCTGATTTATAATACCCGTTACAACATCTATACGAATGTTTTTGATGACATCTTCAATGTCATCTTCATCCATTAACTCGTTACGTTGTTCGTATATAACTTGGCGTTGATCATTTGAAACGTCATCGAATTCAAGTAATTGCTTACGTATATCAAAGTTACGACCTTCAACTTTTCGTTGTGCGTTTTCAATACTACGTGTGACCCATGGATGTTCAATAGCTTCACCATGTTCCATACCTAATTTACGCATCATATTAGAAATTCGTTCTGAGGCGAAAATTCGCATCAAACCATCTTCCATTGATAAATAAAAGCGCGTTGAACCTGCATCACCTTGACGTCCTGAACGGCCACGTAATTGATTATCAATACGACGAGACTCATGACGTTCAGTTGCTACGATATGTAAGCCGCCTAGCTCTAAAACTTTGTTGTGCTGTACTATCCATTCTTCTTTCGTCTTAGCAATATTCGCTTCGCTTTGATCTTTTAATTTAGCAACGATTGCATCAAAGTTTCCGCCTAACACGATATCAGTACCACGACCAGCCATGTTCGTCGCAATTGTTACTGCACCAACTTTACCGGCATCAGCAACAATTTCGGCTTCTTGCTGATGAAACTTAGCATTCAATACTTTATGCTTAATTTTCTCTTTCTTTAAGACGTCAGATAAAAACTCTGATGTTTCTATACTGATTGTACCCACAAGCACGGGTTGTCCGCGCTCAACACAATCTTTAATGTCTTCAAGAATGGCTTCAAATTTTTCGTCAGCGGTTAGATAGATTAAATCAGCCATGTCATTACGGATCATCGGTTGATTAGTTGGAATAACGACAGTTTCTAAACCATAAATATGATTAAACTCAAATGCTTCAGTATCGGCTGTACCTGTCATACCTGAGAGTCTTTCGTAGATACGGAAGAAGTTTTGGAAGGTAATTGAGGCTAACGTTTGATTCTCATTTTGAATGTTTACACCTTCTTTTGCTTCAATAGCTTGGTGTAAGCCTTCAGACCAACGACGGCCTTCCATTGTACGACCAGTATGCTCATCAACAATAACAATTTCATCATCTTTAACGATGTAATCTACATCTTTTAGAAAAAGCTTATGAGCGCGCAATGCAGCCATAACATGATGTAACAACGTAATATTGGTCGCAGAAAATAATGAATCTCCATCTTGAATAAGATCTTTCTCATTCATGATTTCTTCAATGCGTATTTGACCACGTTCTGTTAGATATATTTGTTTAGATTTTTCATCAATGGTGAAATCACCTTCAACAAAATCTTTTGATTGACCGGTATCTTTATCTTTATCTTCTTCGCTTTGGAGCACTAACGTTGGTACAACTATGTTAATTTGACGATAAAGTTCAGAGCTATCTTCAGCTTGGCCAGATATGATTAAGGGGGTTCTCGCTTCATCAATTAAAATTGAATCTACTTCATCAATAACAGCAAAGTTTAAAGGTTTTTGAGTGCGTTCTTCAGGCGAAAAGGCCATATTGTCGCGTAAGTAATCAAAACCAAACTCGTTATTAGTACCATAGGTAACATCTGCATTGTAAGCGGCTTGCTTTTCAGCAGAGGATAAACCAGCAATGTTACAACCGACGGTCATATCCAAAAATACGAATAAAGGACGACACCAATCAGCATCACGCGTAGCCAGATAATCATTTACCGTAATTACGTGTACGCCTTTACCGGTTAAACCATTCAAATATGATGGGAGAGTGGCGGTTAATGTTTTACCTTCACCCGTACGCATTTCAGCAATTTTGCCGTCATTTAATACCATGCCACCAATCATTTGCACGTCGAAATGGCGCATGCCAAACACACGTTTGCTGGCTTCACGAACAACAGCAAAAGCTTCTGGCAATATACTTGAAAGAGACTCTTCTTTTGCTAAACGCTCTTTAAATTCTGCGGTTTTTGCTTTTAGTTCTTCGTCAGAAAGAGCCTCCATTACAGGCTCTAGAGCGTTTATTTTCATTACTTCTTTATTCATTTGTTTAAGTAATCTGTCATTACGACTACCAAACATTTTTGTCATTAACTTTACAAACATCTTGTTAAACCATATTGCTATTAGAAGAAAATCTTCCGCTGAAAATAACGTGACCTATAATGATCACATAAACTGTTTTTATTTTGCTTTTCTATATACGAACTTAATTGGATCTATTTGTGCATTATTACGTAAAATTTCGTAATGAACATGTGGTCCTGTTGAGCGACCTGTGCTTCCCATACGCGCAATAATTTGTCCTTTACTAACGACTTCCCCTATTTTAACTAATAATTTTTTATTGTGACCATATCGAGTTTTTAATCCTTTACCATGATTAATCTCGATAAGTTGTCCATAACCGTAACGGTCACTTGCCCAGGTAACTAGTCCTGAAGCTGTTGCTATTATAGCGGCATCTTCTTTACCAGCGAAGTCCAAGCCTTTATGTACTGCTGGCTTCCCACTAAAAGGGTCCTTGCGCACACCGTAGTATGAAGAAAGCCAACCTTTTGATATTGGTCGACCAGATAAATAACTCGTACTTTCTATATGGTGACCTAAAGTCACAGATTCAAGCGTAGTGAGTTGATTTTCTTCATGTCGTAAACTTTCTTCTAATATCGATATTTCAATTAACATCTCTGCTAATGATTTTTTATGACTGGTTTGGCTCTGTAACATAGGGCCTCCAGCTGGTGGTAACTGTTGAAAATTGAATTCATTTTCTGGAATGGATGCTTCATCGGCTAAACGGTCACCCAACGCATTCAACCGTAATACTTGGCTTTGAAGTTCGGCAAGTTTCATGGTTAATGCTGTTAATTGATGTTCATTAAGTTCACTTTTCCCGTCAATAACAGGGGCATTCAATGCAAATGGCATTGATTGTGGAACTTCATCCGCAGAAAAAAGTAAATGGATAACAAAGCCTGAAATGAGCGCAAAACATGTAATCGCAGACAACCAATGCAACTTATTTAGTGTCATTGAAAATCTAACGTTCTTTCCGCGATATAGTAGTGTTAAACTCATAATTACTTAAATACTTTTCCAAAATAGAGTGGTTAATGGCACGGAAAACAAGAAAGCCTTCAGATATGTCAGAGCTCTTTCAATCGTCGAAAGGCACTTTGGCACAAATAGCGGCAAAAACCAACTCTTTAACTATTTTGTCTGACATTGTACGCCAAACATGCCCTGACCTGCCAGCAGATGTCTGGCATATTGCCAATTTTAAGCAAAAATCTTTAGTCATTGAAGTGACTTCTGCCGTTTGGAGCCAACGTTTACAGTTTGAACGAATGAATATTTGTCGTGAGCTCGCCATTGCCACTGATAACGCTTTCGATCAGATTGAAATTAAAGTGTCCCCTTATCGCAATAAAGTTACTTATCAAACAGAAGTAAAAGTACATGAACCTTTGAAAATATCTCAAAACACCGCTGATCAATTATTGGCTATTGCTAAAAACGCACCTGAGAGCTTAAAGAAAAAATTAGAAAAATTGGCAAAACACGCCCAAAAGAATCAAACATAACGGGTCGTTAACTTCTGATATAATTAAACCGTGTCCCTTCAATTAAAAAACCAGTCAATTGACTGGTTTTTTTATATTTTAAGTTTAAGATTTGACTAAAAAGCCGCAGTAGCTACTTCTTGGTATTGTATAGGAGATGGTGTTTCGTCTTCGTAAGTCACCCATTCCCAACTTTCTTTTTGTTTAAATACTTCTCTTAATAGAACATTATTTAAGCCATGTCCTGATTTAAAGGCATTTAACTCACCTAAAATACTATGACCACACATATATAAATCGCCAATTGCGTCTAATATTTTGTGTTTAACAAATTCATCATCGTATCGAAGTTCGTCTTTATTAAGCATACGATATTCATCAAGCACAATGGCGTTTTCTAAACTGCCACCTAAAGCTAAATCGTGCGAGCGGAGAAACTCGATATCACTCATAAAGCCAAAAGTTCGTGCTCGACTAATTTCTTTTATAAATGAGCAGCTTGATAAATCCATACTCATTGTTTGGCAGGTATTCGATATGACAGGGTGATCAAATTCAATAGCAAAGTTAATTTTAAAACCATGATGAGGTTTTAATTCTGCCCATTTGTCGCCTTCTTCAACACGAACCGTTTTTGTAATGCGAATAAAGCGCTTTGCAGCAGCTAATGTTTTGATACCTACCGATTGAATCAAATATACAAATGGTAATGCACTACCATCCATAATCGGGATCTCAGGAGAGTCAATTTCAACAATTAAGTTGTCAATTCCTAAACCTGCGGCAGCAGATAACAAGTGCTCGACGGTGGAAATCTTCACACCTTGTTCATTAACTAAACACGTACATAAAGTTGTTTCGCCCACAGCTTCAGGTGTTGCTGGAATTTCAACAACGGGATCTAGGTCGATACGGCGAAAAACAATACCGGTATTTGCGGGTGCAGGACGGAGAGTCAATTGCACCTTTTCACCTTTATGTAACCCAACCCCAAGGGCCGTTACACTTTCTTTTAATGTACGTTGTTTAATCATAAATGCCTTATTAAGCTTTTATTTCACTTTTAAATGCGCCGTCGATTTTTGACGGGGGCACAATATAGCAAAAAAACTTAACAAAATCAAAATATCAGCTTTTAGCTACGCTTTATCAAAAACAAAACTGTTCAACCAGTACTGTTCTAATGACGAATAAGTGAGAATAACAATAGACCGTAAAGTTCAATATTATCATTCAACTATTTTTAGCTTATTAATCAGCCTGCTTTCGTAAAAATGCAGGTATATCTAAATAGTTCTCTATATCCGTTGCAGTTTGTACTTGTGCATTACTGTCTTGCATTGTTATAGGTGCTGAATTTATTTCTGCTTGTGGGCTGGCAATAAACTCTTGTCCTACAGCAATTGGCGCAATAGTCGGTGCTGGGTTTACTAAGGTGATATCAGGCTTACGTTCAGCGCCAATACCAGTTGCAACAACTGTTACTCGTAATTCATTGCTCATTTCTGGATCAATTACCGCACCAACAACAACGGTTGCATTTTCTGATGCAAACGCTTTTACTGCGTTACCAACTGTTTCAAACTCATCAATACTAATATCCATGCCAGCGGTAATATTAACCAAAATACCACGAGCACCCGCAAGATCAACATCTTCTAATAACGGACTTGAAATTGCAGCTTCTGCAGCTTCTTCAGCACGATCCGGTCCCGATGCGATACCAGACCCCATCATAGCTGTACCCATTTCTGACATTACAGTACGAACATCAGCAAAATCGACGTTGATTAAACCAGGACGCGTAATTAGCTCAGCAATACCTTGAACTGCACCTAACAAGACGTTATTGGCTGCTTTAAATGCGTCGAGCAGTGAGGTTCCTGGGCCTAATACTTTTAATAACTTTTCATTTGGAATCGTAATCAAAGAATCTACACTCTTCGACAAAAACTCGATACCTTGGTCTGCGTAGTTCATACGCTTCTTGCCTTCGAATGGGAACGGTTTTGTAACAACGGCAACCGTTAATATGCCCATTTCTTTAGCTATTTCTGCGACAACGGGTGCGGCTCCAGTTCCTGTACCACCCCCCATACCTGCGGCAATAAATACCATATCAGCACCTTGCAAGGTATCTCTGATGGTTTCTCTGTCTTCTTCAGCACTTCTACGTCCAATTTCAGGATTTGCCCCGGCACCTAATCCTTTAGTAACGTCAGCGCCTAATTGCAATGTTACATCAGCGGATGAATTACGTAATGCTTGTGAGTCAGTATTTGCTGTAATGAATTCTACACCTTCAATGGTTTGACAAACCATGTGTTCAACTGCGTTTCCGCCGCCTCCGCCAACACCAATGACTTTAATTATTGCTTCTTCTTTATGATCTTCCATTAGTTCAAACATTTTATTCTCTCCGATTTTTATTATGTTTTGTTCCACCAAAACTCGATTTATCTTTTTTTTCTTACCTGCAGCAACAGGTTATAAACACTTCTTCAATATATTTTGTTAACTATAAATGAGTGAGCCTTTAAAACTCACCTTTAAACCAAGCCAATATTCTTGAAGTAATACTAGCAATACCTTCACTTCTCTTACTTTCTAGACTTTGTTGTTCACTTGCTTGCATACCGTAATGTAATAAACCGACAACGGTTGAATAAGTTGAATCATCAACATATTCTTTTAAACCAATAGACTCTTTTGGTTTAGCTACACGCACTGGCATTTGAAAAACTTCTTCAGCGAATTCAACAACACCTTCCATTTTCGCCGTACCACCTGTTAATACATAACCTGCGGCAATTTGATCTTCTAATCCTGCTTCACGTAACTCATCTTGAATAAGCTCGAAAAGTTCATGGTAACGAGGTTCTACAACTTCAGCTAATGTGTGACGAGACATCGAACGAGCAGGACGTCCGCCAACGCTAGGAACTTCAATATTCTCTTCCATACTTACCATTTGACGAAGTGCACAAGCGTACTGCACTTTAATGTCTTCAGCGTGGCTTAACGGTGTTCTAAATATTTTTGCGATATCACTTGTGACCTGATTACCTGCAACAGGAATAACGGCAGTATGACGTAATGCACCACCAGCGAATACGGCTATATCCATGGTGCCTGCGCCCATATCAACGACACAAATACCGAGCTCTTTTTCATCATCTGTTAAGGTTGCATAACTAGATGCTAACGCTGAAAAAATAAGTTGGTCTGCTTTTACTTCACAGCGCTCAACACATTTAACGATATTTTTTGCCATATCATTTGCACAAGTAACGATATGAACTTTAGCCTCCATACGGACACCTGACATACCTATAGGGCTTTTTATGCCATCTTGACAGTCAATACTGAATTCTTGTGGAAGAACGTGCAACATACGACGTTCAGCCGAAATAGGCACAGAACGTGCAGTGTGTATTACGTTATCAACATCTTCTTGTATAACTTCTTTGTCATTAATTGGCACCATACCGTTTTCATTTTGACAACTGATATGTTTACCTGAAATGCCTAAGTATACTGAACTTATTTGGCAATCAGCCATTAACTCAGCTTCATTTATGGCACGTTGAATTGATTGAATAACTAAATTCAAATCGTTAACGCCGCCTTTATCCATGCCACGTGCAGGTTGATTACCAACACCAACAATACTTAATTTATTGTCTAGCGTGATTTCACCCACAGCAACAGATATTTTCGATGTTCCGATATCTAAACCTACAATAAGATTTCTTTCGTTTACTTTTGACATTAAGGTTAAGCTCTTTGTTTTTTCTCTGCGGTTTTCCAACCTACAGCGAGTCCGGTGTCATAACGTAAATCAACATAATCGACTTGTTGATTTTCTTTTTTTGTTTTTATTATTTGTGGATATACATCCATAAATCGTTGCACTCGCTCAATTTTATTCTCTCGACCTAAATTGAGCATTACACCGTTATTAAGCGTTAACTGCCACGAGTGTCGTTCCGTAAGCAATAATTCATCAATTGATAATTCACTAAACTTTAATAACTTGCTTAAGTTAACAAAATTTTCTAATGCGATATCTTCACTACCTTCAGGACCATAAAAAGCGGGTAAGGCAGATTGTAAGCGTGTTGTATCTGCCTGAAATGCCTTACCATATTGGTTAATCAAAAAATCTCCATTCCATATGGCTATTGGTGTTTGGTCAACAACATAAATTTTCAATTCATTTGGCCACTTCTTTCGAACAGACACTGAATACACCCAAGGTAGTTCGGCAACTTTTTCTTGTACTTCATTTACATCAACATTAAAAAAGTTACCTAAATTTATATTGTCTATCGCGATTTCAATATCTTTTCGTATGGTAAATGGCATCTCGCCGCCAATAACAATAGAGGTTACAGGTGACGACTCTTCAGACGACATTTTATTATTTAAATACCAACCGAATGAAAAAATAGTAACAATCACAAGCACAAAAAACGATACTCCTAGCCAAAACGACCAGTGTATTGTTTCTTGTTGCTCAGTCACTGCTGTTCGCAATGACGTTTGTTTTTTGTTATTTTTTGTCATTATTATTTGGCCAGTTGTCCTGTGCTAATTTCAACTATTTTTGTCACCAATTCACTAAAATTTATACCATGTACTTTTGCTGATTTAGGGACTAATGATGTTTCAGTCATACCTGGTACTGTATTTACTTCAAGTAACTGCCATTGATTATCATTATTTCGCATAACATCTACACGTCCCCAACCTTTTGCACCGGTAGCTTTAAAGGCTTTTAGTGCTAATACCTTTAACGCACTTTCATCTTCATCACTCAAACCTGAAGGACAGTGATATTGCGTTGTGGTTGATTGATACTTTGCTTCATAATCATAAAATTCACGCGGCGTTTCCATATGAATAGCAGGTAACGCTTCGTTACCTAAAATAGCCACTGTGTATTCAGGGCCATTTATCCATGCTTCGACTAAAATTTCATCATCGTATTCAAATGCTGCCGTTAATGCTTGATGTAACTCATTAGCGGTTTGAGCTTTTGCCATACCAATACTTGAGCCTTCATTTGCAGGCTTTACCATGACCATATCGCCAAGTTTATTAAGTATTTTTGTCGCTTGAGTTGCTTGGTAATCGTTTTTGTCAACAATAGCGTATGGTGCCGTTGGCAAACCTTGCGCTTGGAAAACTTGTTTACTGCGAATTTTGTCCATTGATAAAGCGGAACCTAAAACATCAGAACCTGTGTATGGGATCCCCATATACTGCAAAGCACCTTGCACACAACCGTCTTCACCACCTCGACCATGTAATGCGATAAAAACACGGTCGATATTACGTTTTGTTAAATCCGTTAAACAAAAACCTTTTGTATCAATTAACTCAACTTCAAAACCAGCTTCACGTAATCCATCAGCAACAGCTTTACCAGAATGGAGAGAAACCTCACGCTCAGCTGAGTCTCCACCATATAAAACAGCTAATTTCTGGTCGTTAAGAGCCGTCATTTTCAGCTCCTTTAGTGTTAACTGTTAATAACGGGCTTTGTATAATTTTACGCGCAATTACCCCTATGGTTCCAGCACCTTGAGTGATCACCATATCGCCATCTTGTAATTGTGCGTGTAATAATTCTGCTAACTTTTCAGGGTTGCTTACATATATTGGTTCAATTTGGCCACGTTGACGAATACTACGCGCTAAACTTTTACTGTCAGCACTGCTAATAGGTGTTTCGCCTGCAGCGTAAACATCAAGTAAAAATAAACAGTCAACCTCAGAAAGTACTTCAACAAAATCTTCATATAAATCACGCATTCTAGAATAACGATGCGGTTGAAAGATCATAACTAAACGCTTTTCAGGCCAACCATTTCTCATGGCTTTAATGGTTGCTTTTACTTCACACGGATGATGTCCATAGTCATCAATCAGGACCATTTCACCCTTTTCTGTAGATAAATTAGCGAGTTGCTCGAAACGTCTACCAATTCCAGCAAACTTTTCTAATGCACTCACAATTGCTTCGTCGGCTACACCTTCATCTGTTGCAACAGCAATACTTGCTAATGCATTTAATACATTATGTTCGCCAGGGAGATTTACTGACATCTCGATATCAACGTAACCTTCACGCTGTACCGTAAAATGGCTTACAGCCCCATTTTGCTTGAAGTTTACTGCTCGTACATCAGCATCATCACTAAAACCATAAGTGATCACTTGACGACTCATGCGTGGTATTAATTCACGTACTACTGCGTTATCAATACAAACTACGGCTAAACCGTAAAATGGCAAATTGTGCAAAAATTCAATATATGTGTCTTTAAGTTTTTCAAAATCACCTTGGTATGTTTCCATGTGATCTTCATCGATATTAGTGATCACTGAAACCATAGGTTGGAGGTGTAAAAATGAAGCGTCACTTTCATCCGCTTCTGCAATTAAATAGCGGCTTGTACCAAGGCGTGCATTCGTCCCTGCACTATTTAATAATCCACCTATAACAAATGTCGGGTCTAAATCACCTTCAGCAAAAATGCTTGAAATCAAACTCGTTGTCGTTGTTTTGCCATGCGTACCCGCAATAGCAACACCATGACGAAAACGCATCAGTTCAGCTAACATTTCTGCACGGCGTACCACTGGAATACGTAATTTTTGTGCGTTTAATAATTCTGGATTATCGGCATTGATTGCTGTAGACACGACAATCACACTAGCGCCAATAATATTTTCTGCTGCGTGTCCGATAGTAATTTCTGCGCCTAAAGTCGTTAAACGATTAACCACCTGATTTTCACCAATATCAGAACCGGTAATTTTATAACCTTCATTGAGTAATACTTCAGCAATACCCCCCATACCTGCGCCACCGATACCCACGAAATGAATACACTTAACGCGACGCATTTCAGGCACTTTAATAGGGGCGGTATTATTTGAAATTTTGTTTTTCATTGCTGTTAATATCTTACTCATTAGTGAACTAACCCCGCGCAAGTGCTTGCAACACGATTTGTTGCATCAGCATGAGCAGCGTCATGTGCGGCTTTCACCATAGATTGCACGACACTGTCGGAGATAAAGAGGCTGTTAAGCATTTGCGCTAAAGTTGTTCCGTTAAATTCTTTCTGTGGTAATAATTTTGCAGCGCCACGAGAAACTAAATACATCGCATTCTTTGTTTGATGATCATCAACAGCATGCGGTAAAGGCACGAAAATAGCAGGTTTAGCTGCCATCGCTAATTCAGAAACAGTTAATGCACCTGCACGGCAAATTACTATGTCAGCCCATTGATAAGCCGCGGCCATATCTTCAATAAATTCAGTCACTTTTACTTTGTCTTCAGCCATACCAAATTGTTGATAGCTTGTTAGTACTGATACTTGATTATCACGACCCGTTTGATGCCAAACGTCTATATTTTGCAAATGAATTTGTTTTAGCGCTTGTGGCACAGTATCGTTTAAAACTTTTGCCCCAAGACTACCGCCAATCACGAGTACTTTTTTACTACTCGTTGGGTGTTCAGGTATAACGGGGATTAAATCAGTTATTTGTTTACGTAATGGATTTCCAACAACTTGGTATTTAACACTCTGACTAAATGCCTCAGGAAATGCACTTAAAATTGTTGTGGCTATCTTAGCTAAATATCGATTAGTCATCCCAGCTACTGCATTTTGCTCATGCAGCACCAAAGGTATACGCATTAACCAAGCAGCAAAACCACCGGGCGCACTTGCATAACCTCCCATACCCAAGACAACATCAGGCTTTACTTTACGTAATATTGAGATTGACTGTATAACTGACTGCAATAATTTAAAAGGTATTTTTACACGCTCAATCAAGCTTTTATTGCGTACACCTGCAATATTAATAAATGATATTTCAAAGCCGTGTTCAGGTACGATTTTCGCTTCCATGCGTTTTTCAGTGCCAAGCCAATGTATAGTCCATCCTTTCGCTTGAAGCATTTCTGCCACTGCTATACCAGGGAAAATGTGCCCTCCAGTACCACCTGCCATCACTAATAAAGTAGGTGACTTCTTACTAGTTTTGTCTTCAAATCCAGTCATATTGTTCGCCCTCCTTACGCTGTTCAGTTTCAGGTTTAATTAATGTTTTGCTGACTAAATCACTTTTTTTAACTTTACTTTTTTTCAATTTTTTCTTGCTTGTAGCTTGAATGCTTTGTAATCGAATTTCATGATCGATTCTCATTAAAATAAACACAGCCATCGTCATGATTATCATTGAGCTGCCGCCATAACTTAATAATGGCATGGTTAAGCCTTTGGTTGGCACAATACCAGCGCTAGCGCCTACATTAACCGCTGCTTGAAAACTCATCCAAATACCAATAGCATATGCAAAAAAACCTTCAAAATATTTCTCTTTCCGTAAAGCGACACGCCCTAGCAGAAGCGCTTTTATGACTAAAAACATGCTCAGTAACAAGATCACACTAACGCCGACAAAACCAAACTCCTCTGCAACAACCGCCATAACAAAATCGGTGTGTGCTTCAGGTAAATATTCTAGTTTATGAATGCTATTTCCTAAGCCTTGTCCAAATATTTCACCACGACCATACGCCATCAATGATTGAGTTAATTGATAACCACTGCCAAAAGGGTCTTGCCACGGGTCTAAAAAACCTGTGACACGCGCCCAACGATAGGGAGAGAAATATGCAAGCGCGGATAATAAACTAATGCCAACCCCAGATACACAAGCAAATTGCCATATTTTTGCGCCAGCTAAAAATAACAAACCAAAGGTGGTGACAAACATCACAATAATAGTGCCTAAATCAGGTTGCATTAACAGCAATGCGCCAAGTATTCCAAAGACAACAAGGGGCTTAGCAAACCCTTTGACATTTTCCATCACTTCTTCGCGACGACGTACTAAATAAGCGGATAAATAGCAAAAAAAGAATAATTTTGCCGGCTCTGCCGCTTGAATAGTAATAGGACCCACAACAATCCAACGGGTTGAACCATTTACCGTGCGCCCGATGATGAGGACCACTATGAGTAGTAAGATACCAAGCAGTAACAAATGTCCACTATGCTTTTGCCAAAGGCTCATTGGTATGCTCATTGTTACAATGGCAACCCCTATACTTAAACAAATATAAATAAAATGGCGTTCTACAAAGTGAAATGGGTCATTAAATAGTCGTTCAGCAACTGGCATTGAAGAACTCGCCACCATGACAAGACCAATCATATACATGCTAACAGCCAGTAATAAATAGGTACGATCAAACGTTGCATTACTTTGACTTTGATCTGCTGATAACCATTTGGGCATTTTCATGTTATCAAGGTGCGATAATACTGATGTTGTCATTAGTTCACCTCCCTCGATGATTGTGTTTCATTATCTAGGGAAAGCTTATTGACTGCGCTAACAAATACATTGCCACGTTCTGCAAAGTTTTTAAACATATCAAAACTGGCACAAGCAGGTGAAAGTAAAACGATATCACCCGACTTAACAATATGACCAAGTGCGTTTACCGCTTCATCAATAGTACTTACTTTACGACTTGCTGTTTGTGCTTTCTTCGCGAGTAAAGCAATTTCATCACCGTCTTTACCTAAGGTGTAAACTTCAGTAACATTTTTAGATATGACTGATTTCAATGGAGAGAAATCTGCACCTTTCCCCTCCCCTCCAGCAATAACATACAAATTATTATCTGCTGACATAATTGCAGCTAATCCTTCTATCGCAGCAAGTGTTGCGCCGACATTGGTTGCTTTTGAGTCGTTAATCCATTGTGCATTCTTATATTTCGACACAAGTTGACAGCGATGAGCTAAACCTTCAAATTTAACGATATGTGCTAACATTTCTTTAATAGGCCAACCTGCACTGTACCCTAATGCCAATACTGCTAAACAGTTCAGCGCATTATGCAAACCCGCAATAGGCAATTCGTCAACCGCTATAAGAGATGTGGAACCGAACATTAATTGTGTTTTACCTGCAATAACTTCCAGCCCAAAGTGGCCTTCAGAGGCTAAACCTACCCCAAAAGATATAATATTCTTATTTGTTTCTTTAACATGAGTATTTACATCATCACGATTAATAACAGCAGTTTGGCATTGCTTATAAATACCCTGTTTAATCGCAATATAGTTTTCTATTGTCTTATGTCGGTCTAAATGATCATCACTGATATTTAAAACCGTTGCAGCAATAGCATTCATACTACTTAATGTTTCTAACTGAAAACTTGAGAGTTCTAAGATTAAGCAATCTAATAATTTTTGCGACTGTTCAAGAACTGGTACACCAATATTTCCGCCTATCTCAACTTTTTTACCCAGTTTTTGTCCAATAAAAGTTAATAAAGAAACAACCGTAGATTTACCATTTGACCCCGTTACTGCAAGAATAGGGGTCGTAGTATTTTGACAGTAAAGCTCAATATCACCTGCAACAATACAGCTTTCGCTTATTTCGTCAGCAATATCAGCAATAGAGGTATTAACACCAGGGCTAACTAATAAAACATCAGCTGAAGCGATCAACGCTTTATCCCAGCCACCTAAAGTTATATTTACGTTTGGAAATTCTTGCTGAAAATCTTTAACATTCACCGCATTATTACGACTGTCATTAACTGAACATGTTAAGTCATTTTCTGTTAAATAACGCACACAAGACAACCCTGTTAACCCTGCACCGAGGACAACAATGTTTTTGGCTGTTAACTGCGCTATTGCTAGCGGAGCTTGTGAGGTTTGCTGTTTCATTTTATGCTTTAATACCTACTGCTATATTTCGATTATTGTTAACGAGTCTACTCTTAAATAAATCAGTATTAACGAAGTTTTAAAGTTGCTAAGCCAATTAAAACCAATACTAAGGAGATGATCCAAAAACGGACAATAACTCTAGGCTCTGGCCAGCCTTTTAATTCGTAATGATGGTGAATGGGTGCCATACGAAAAATGCGTTGACCACGTAATTTATAAGAGCCAACTTGTAAAATAACAGAGACGGTTTCCATGACGAAAACACCGCCCATAATAAACAATACTAATTCTTGTCTAACTAGCACTGCGATTACACCTAGCGCAGCTCCTAATGATAAAGAGCCAACATCACCCATAAACACTTGTGCAGGATATGTGTTGAACCATAAAAACCCTAAACCTGCTCCGACAATCGCGGTACATACAATCACTAATTCACTCGCCATTGCGATATGAGGTAGATGTAAATATTCAGAGAAATTTGCGTTGCCTGTCATATAGGCAAAAATTGCAAATGCACCTGCAACCATTATAGTTGGCACAATCGCTAATCCATCTAAACCATCTGTTAAGTTGACTGCGTTACTTGTTCCTACAATGACGAAATAAGTCATCAAAACATAGAAAATGCCAAGTTGCGGTAATACATCTTTTACAAACGGAATGAGCAAACTTGTTTCTTCTGGACTTTGAGAAAAATAATACAAAAACAATGCTGTAGCCAAACCGGCAACGGTTTGCCAAAAATATTTCCAACGAGCAATTAAACCATTAGGGTCTTTACGAATGACTTTGCGATAATCATCAACAAAACCAATGATCCCAAAACTCGTGATAACAAAAATCACTACCCAAACATAGGTATTAGTTAAATCTGCCCATAATAAAACGCTGATTACGATGGCGGCTAAAATCAAAATGCCCCCCATCGTTGGCGTGCCTGTTTTTACCAAGTGGCTTTCAGGACCATCATCTCTTACCACTTGACCAACTTGCATGTTTTGCAAATACCGGATCAGTTTAGGCCCGAAATACAATGATATAATGAGTGCGGTCAATGTACTGACAATTGCTCTGAACGTCAGGTAAGAGAACACATTAAAAAAACTATAATACTGGGTTAAATATTCACTAAGCCAAACTAGCATGCACTTTTCTCCGAGGAATTATTTTCTAAAATTAACGAAGTATTTTCTGCATTTTTACGCCAGTTCATAATATCTTTCACTACATTTTCCATACGGGCGCTACGCGAACCTTTAACTAAAATTGATATGTTTCGATCTTCATTTTCTAATAACGAAATTAAGCAGCTCATTAACTGTGATTTTTCACTAAAGTGTTGTCCATTAAAGGCATCAGCTGTACTTTGACTTAACACACCAATGGTTAACAAATCATCAATTTTGCAGACTTTTGCGTATTCACCAACTTCTTGATGATAACTACGCGCTTGTGCGCCTAACTCTCCCATGTCGCCAAGAATAAGTATGCGTCGCCCTGAATAGCTAGACAGTAAATCAGTCGCTGCTTTTATTGATTCAACGTTAGCATTGTAGGTATCATCAATTAACTTAAACGTATCGGTTAACTGATGTAAATTCATCCGTCCTTGAACAAGTAACATATCAGCTAAACCTAAGTGAATATCATCAAGCTTTGCACCAAATTCTAGCGCAATCGTTGCTGCTGCAACGGCATTACAAACATTGTGCTTACCGGGTACCGTTAATTCGACAAACGTATTACCTAGATATGTATTTAATTTGAAGCGAGCACAGCCATTTTCATCAAGTACTACTTCACTAGAAAAGCAATCAGCTTTTTGCAAGCATGAAAATTTTCTAACCTTTTTGTCGGTTAAACGCCATTGCCATTTATTTGCCAATTTACAATCTAGATTATAAAGCGCGACACCGTTACTCTTTAGCCCTTCAAAAATTTCACCTTTAGCACGCGCAACACCACATAAATCGCCAAATCCTTCTAAATGAGCGGCTGCAATATTATTAATAACCGCAACATCAGGTTTAACCAATGATGAGGTATAAGCTATTTCACCCATATGGTTTGCGCCTAACTCAATTACAGCAAAATTATGTTGTTGCTCAAGACGTAATAATGTCAGTGGAACGCCGATATCGTTATTGAAATTACCTTTCGTGGCTAATACATTACCTATACGCGATAAAATAGCGGCGACCATTTCTTTAACAGTAGTTTTTCCGCTGCTGCCTGTAATAGCAACCGTTTTAGGAGCAACTTTTTCTTTCACATACGCAGCAATTTCGCCTAATGCTTTGTGCGTATCTTTTACGATAATTTGAGGAATATCCAGTTCACACTGATGATCAACAATAACGGCTGCACAACCTAAAACTACGGCTTTATTAAGAAAGCGATGTGCATCAAAATTAGGGCCTTTGAGCGCTAGAAACAACTCGCCTTTTATCAACGCACGACTATCTGTATTGATATTTTCTATGGTTATATTTTTTCCAACAAGCTCGCCATCAATGGCTAGAGCAATTTCGGTTAAGCATAATGGGATCATAAGATAGCCCCTTCTGTTTCATTTTCTTGTTGGTAACGTTCATAAATAGATTTGACAAATTTACGTTCGTTATAATTGATTTGGTCATTGCCTATTATGATGTATTCTTCATGACCTTTACCGGCTAGCAAAATCATGTCATCTTTTTTGGCTTTCGCTAACGTTGCAATGATTGCTAATTCACGATCTAATAAAACGGTGACTCTTTCTGGTTTAAGGCAACCTTTCAGCATATCTGCAACAATATCTTCTGCTTGTTCATTTCTAGGATTGTCGGTAGTAAAAACAATATGGTCCGCACCATTTTCTGCTGCTTGTGCCATTAATGGTCGTTTGCCTTTATCTCTGTCTCCACCACAGCCAAAAACAACCCATAAATCCCCTTCACAATGGCGACGACATGCATGTAATGCACTGACTAATGCATCAGGAGTATGGGCGTAATCTACAATGGTGGTCGTTTTATTATCCGCTTTGAATGCTTCCATACGTCCGATAATAGGTGTCAATGATTTCACCGCTAAAGCTATATCACTTAATGACATATGTTTGCTGAGTAGAACAGCGATTGCAGCGAGTAAATTTTCAATATTGAAATCACCCATGAGTGCACTTTCAATTTTCTGTTGACCTAGATGTGTATTAAGCGTGAATTCAACACCACTCGCATTCGTTCTAATTTCTGTCGCTTGTACATAGGACGAATAGTTTGAAATAGTCGCCGACTTGCCATAAACAACAACGGGCTGTTTATTAGGCCAATGACTAAGCCAATTTATAGCTTGTTCATCATCACCATTGATAATGGCTATTTGTGAAGATTTTTGGCTAAATATTTTGTATTTAGCCTCTGCATAATTTTCCATCGTTATATGATAATCAAGATGATCACGTGTCAGATTAGTAAACACTGCAATATCGAGTAAATCAGCGGTCACACGTCTTTGTTCAAGCGCATGAGACGATATTTCCATCGCGACATTTTTACAGTCATCAACTGAAAAAGCAGCCAATAAGTGATGTAACTGTGTAGCCGCTGGTGTTGTATTTTCAAGCGGTTGTAATGCGTCAATTTGTCCAGCGCCATTCGTTCCTATAACAGCAGTTCTCTCGTGGCAACTTGCGAGCAATTTTGAAATTATTTGACTGGTGCTTGTTTTACCATTAGTACCCGTGATGCCGATCATTGTCATATTTTGCTGCGGATTTTGATAATAAACTTTGGCAAGTGAAAAAAGCTGTTCATTTAATTTGTAAAAAGAGACTTGTGGAATTTTTCGGGCTGAATCTTCTACAGGTAAAAAAGTAACTTGTCCATGTTGGTCAGCACTTTTACATTCAGAGATAATGAGTGAACTACCTGATTTAACTGCTTGTACGATAAAATCATTACCATTTTTCTGGCTGCCAATTACCGCACAAAAAACATCACCTGTTTTTACCTTACGGGTATCGTTAACTAAATCACCTAAGCTAGTTGGAAGTTCTGACTGTTCATTTAAAAGTGCAGTAGGCAAATTAAAGGTACGAAAAACATCAAATAATTTTTCTTGGCTCAATGAGAAGGCAAACTCAGACATCAGCTTGCTCCTTTTTAGTTTTTAATACGGGTTTAACTTTAGTAGGAACAGTGCCGTTATTATGACTAGAACTGGCATCGGCAACACGTTTTGCATCTGGTGCAATATTTAGCACTCGTAATGCGCCTTTCATCACTCTTGAAAAAACTGGGGAAGCAATTTCACCACCGTGATAGAGATCACCGCCCGGTTCGTTGATAACCACAACCACAACAATCTGAGGATTTGAAATAGGCGCCATACCCGCAAACAAGCCAACGTAATCATTACCGTAACCGCCTGCAAAGGCTTTTATTGCTGTGCCTGTTTTTCCACCTACGCGGTAACCTTCTACTTTCGCATTAGGAGTATGGTCATTCACCACACTCTCTAACATCGAAACGACTTCAAGACTGGATTGCTGAGAAAAAATACGTTCATCTGGCAGCGGTAAGGTATCAAGCGTGCCTTTCTTAATAATAGTTAATGGTTTTTTAATACCACCATTTGCTAACGTTGAATAAAATTTAGCCAGTTGCAACGGGGTTACTGCGACACCGTGGCCAAAGGCCAATGTAGATAATTCAAATTTTGACCAACGTTGACGATCATGCATTATGCCAGCGCTTTCGCCAACCAAGTCAACACCTGTTTTCTCACCAAAACCCGCATCAAAAAACTTATCAAGTAAATATTCTTTAGGCACTGAAAGTGCTAATTTAGCAGTGCCCATATTTGACGAGTGCACTAAAATATCAGTGAGGGTCAATTTTCCGCGGTTAATTGGATCACTCACTCGGCGACCACCTAAGCGCATCCAACCAGGGCTGGTATCAATAATACTGTTTGCGTTTACCGAGCCGAACTCTAATGCAGTTAATGCAGTTAAAGGTTTTAACGTTGAACCAGGCTCATAAAAGTCAGTAATGGCGCGATTTCTAAAACGATGTGGAGCGGTATTTCGACGATTATTAGGGTTATAAGATGGGCTGTTAACTAATGCTAAAATTTCCCCTGTGTGTACATTAGTAACAACAACTGAACCTGATGTCGCTTTAAATGCCTTCACTGCACCTTTTAGCTCTTTGTAGGCAATGGCTTGAATACGTTGATCAATACTTAAAACGATGTCTGTAGGCTGAGTAGATGCTTGCTCAGAAAGTATTTCAATTTTTCGTCCTTTGCCATCCTTTCGATATTTTTTGTTCCCATCGGTACCCGTAAGCAATTGGTCATAAACATTTTCAATGCCTTCAATGCCTTTATCATCTACATTGGTAAAACCTACAACATGAGCGCTAATTTCTCCAGAAGGATAGAAACGCTTTGACTCTTTACGTAGGTGAATACCGGGGATTTTTAGCTCTTTAATATATGTTGCCATCGCAGGTGATACTTTACGTTCAACATATACAAAACGTTTACCTGGATTTTTAACGATACGTGAGGTTAATTTACTGACATCACGTCCTAAAACATCAGCAAGTGCCTGCCAATGTTCTTTCATTGTCAGTGCATTATTTTCCATGACAACTTTAGGATCAGCCCAAACAGTTTCTACCGGAACACTTATTGCGAGTTCAAGGCCATTACGATCAACAATAGATCCACGCTGTACTGTATGAGCAGCAGTACGTAATGAGCGCAAATCTCCTTGCCTTTTCAACATGTCAGGTTCAATGATTTGGATGTATGCGCTACGAGCAAGTAAACCAGCATAAACAAACACAATTACGCCAACAACAACGTAAAAACGCCATGCCACCGAAATTTGCTGTTTATCTAATTGTTTTTTCACTAACTTACTCATTGCAGTTTAATAATGACTTCCGAATTTATATTCGGTCTTTTCATTTGTAATAACTTTCTAGCTTTGGTTTCTATCGTACTGTGCTCAGCTAGACTATTTTGCTCTAATACTAAATTTCGCCATTCAATATCTAGTTCATCTCTTTCTGTTAAGAGATCTTCCAAACCACTCGTGGTTTGGCGATTTAAATGGGTAAAATAAATTACCGAAAACGCCGATATCACGACCATTATTAACAACAAATATATGAATATATGCCGTTGAATGTCGTACCAAATATCTAGTGGCAGCGACATTTTCGAGTTTGCCATAACTATACAGTCCGCATTAATGCGCTAATCTCATTGCAACCCGCATAACTGAACTTCGTGAACGTTTATTTTCTTCAACTTCACTTTCACTCGGTTTTAGTCGACGGCCAATAAGCGCTAACTTTTTACCTTTATTTAACTCTTCTTCACTAATGGGCAAACCGCGAGGTACTTTTCTCCCTTGTGAGTGCTTTTTCATGAATTGCTTAACGAGACGATCTTCCAAAGAATGAAAGCTAATAACCACTAAACGACCATTTTCAGCCAGTACCGAGAGTGACGAAGCAAGCACTTTTTCAATTTGCTCTAATTCACTATTGATATAGATGCGAATGGCTTGGAAACTGCGTGTCGCTGGGTGTTTCTTTATTTCACGTTGTGGTGCCGTGGTTTTGATTATTTTGGCTAATTGGCCGGTCCGTGTATAAGGTGTTTCTTCACGTGTATCAACAATAGCGTTAGCAATTCGCCAAGCGTGCTTTTCTTCTCCAAAAGTACGCAAGACCCACGTAATATCTTCAACATCAGCAACCGCTATCCATTGGGCAGCGGTTTGACCACGAGAAGTATCCATACGCATATCGAGTGGACCATCATTCATAAAACTAAAGCCACGTTCGGCTTCGTCTAATTGCGGGGAAGACACACCTAAATCCAGTAAAATACCGTCAACTTTTTCAAGTAGTTGATGCTTTTCTGCAATGTTTTCTAAATCTGCAAAACCTTCGTGTTCAATGGTAAAACGCGTATCGTCAGCAAACTTCTCAGCTGCTTTAATCGCGGTAAGATCTCGGTCAATGGCGATAAGACGTCCATTTTCAGACAGTTGAGAAAGAATAAGGGCTGAATGACCACCTCGACCAAAAGTACAGTCGATATAAGTGCCATCAGGTTTAATAGCGAGTCCGGTAACTGCTTCGTCAAGCAATACGGATATGTGTGACGTATCTAATTTCATTTTTGGTAACACCAAGTTACGTAATACCGAGGGATCAATTCGGTATTGGGTTTATTAACTATTTTTAGTCGTTTTTTTTATCTATTTAGAGTGATAAATCTAACAAGCGTTCAGTCAGTTCAATTTCGCCCGACTGAATTTGGCTAATGCCTTTTTGCATTTGCGCTTGCCATGTACTTTCATTCCAAATTTCAAATTTTTTCAATTGTCCAACTAACATGACGCTTTTTTCTAAGTTTGCATGTTGACGCAACGGACCATTGATTAATAAGCGACCACTCTTATCAATCTCACAATCAGAGGCATTTCCTAAAAGGACTTGCTGTAACAATCTTTCTTGTGGATTCATGCTTGATAAACTACACAATTTCAATTCAATTTCTTCCCATTCAGGAAGTGGGTAGAGAAGTAGGCAGGGATGCTGAATATCTACGGTACAAACCATTTTTCCTTGGCAATCAGCAAATAGCTCATCGCGGTACTTGGTAGGTACCGTAATTCTATTTTTGTTGTCGAGCGTAATTGCGCTAGTGCCTCTAAACATAAACCTGCTTTATTATTTTAGTAATCGTTGAAGATCCACTAATACCCACTAATTCCCACAATCATACAGTTTAGTGAGAAAAGTAAAGTCATGTCAAGCAAATATTGGTTTAAATGATCTGGCCAAACACCAATAAAATTAAGGCTTTTAGCAAAGTTGATGAATTTGTGGGGTTTTGTGGATCCTTGCCCCAAATTATGCTGAAAAATTAAATTTTTTGACTGTTTTTGAAGAAAACACGAACGGTTAGCGAGCGCTTACTTGATACCGACTAGTCCTATTATTAACAACCATAAAGCGAAAAATAATTTCAACTTGGTTGCAGAAAGGTGAGTCACTAGTGTCTTAGCAAAAACACCTCCAAGTACTGCACCCGGACCAGCAAATAGGACCACTTGCCAGTATACTTCAAATTGAATAAGCGTATGCTGCCAAATAGCCGCCCACACTGTAAAAGCTGAAACAATAACGGCAGCTGCTACCGCCATACTAATATCAAATCGACGTAGAATTAAATAAATGGCCAATAACTCACCTACTCCAACCGATAACCAGGCAGTCAGAGCGCCGCCAAATAAACCTATAAATATTAAAGCGAGCCAATCAAAAAGATAAAGTTGGCTACGTTCTCTGTGGGGTTTTAAGAAAAAAACGGTAACTATGATAAGTAGCCCTAACACTAAGGAAAACCAGCTAAAACTTTGATGCAAAGAAGTAGGTGAAGTTAGTTGAACCCCATAAACTAACCAAATACCAATAATTGAACAAACCGTGGTAATACTAATGATACGTTTGAAACCTTGCCACAAACGTAACTGTGTTTTTTCTTTTTTATAATGAAACCACCAAGTGAAGGCTCCTGCGGTCATACCAAAACATTGAATAGCGAAACTAGTCGCAACAGATTGTTGTTCGGTAAAATTTAACTCATTAAATAATGGGATGAAGACCACCCCACCACCAGCCCCGGTCGAGTTGGCAAAGATAGCACCAAGCACACCAATAAAGCTGAACAAGCCAAATTCATTTACATCTTCAAACGTTATCGGAGACAGTAACAAGATTAGAAACCAGATAACAATAAAGGGTAGAATGAATTTGGGGTTGGTTAAGCGAAGAAAACTCATCAAAGGTTAATGCTTGTACTGATGTTTAAGTTTTTCAGAGAGAAACAACACCGCTTCTTCTGATAAGTTATTGTTAGAAATATAACTCCGCCCTTTAGCATGTTTTATTAACCAGCCCAATTGGGTCATTTCCATTGAAAGTACCTCTGACCATAATAAAGTTAAGCTGGCATAAAAAGATTTACTCACTATCCCCTCTTCATCAATGGTCAAATCAACATTACCTTTTGCGGCTTTGCTGAGCATTTGACGCATTACCCACCAAGGTTTTTGATAATAACTACTTAGCGCTTCAAGAATACCCATTGCAAAAACAAACCATGCAACATAGGGGTTCATTTGTGTGAACAATACCAATAACATGCCAGCGAGAATTAGGACCATTGATTTTTTATACGCATGAAAAGGGGTGGGGATAATAGCAGACTCGCTGTAACACTCTTGAAAATGAGCTTTGTCTAGTAGGTATGTCGTTGAGTAGGAAAAAGGCTGTTGCATAGTAGTTAGAAAACTAAAGTAAAATAATGATGATATTTTACCTTAGTTTCTAATCAATGATGAAGTAAATAGTGATTAAATATCGATACTATTTAGCTTTCATCATTTGGGGTTGGTGTAACTATGCCTTGTGTTGAACTTGCTTCAAGGATCATTTCCACTTCAACACGGTCGACACGTTGTAAGCCTCTTGGTAATTTATTGCCACGACGGCCTCGATCACCTCTATAGTGTTCAACATCACTCGGTTTTAAGGTTAATTTACGTTTACCCGCATGCAATGTTACTGAACTATCAGGTGAAATAACGTTAAGTATGGCAACAAACTCTTCACGACTTTTTGCTCGGGCAGAAGATATATTAATAATTTTATTACCTTTACCTTTACTCAATATAGGTAAGTCTTTAACCGGAAATACCAGCATTCGACCTTCCGAGGTAATGGCAAGCAATAACATATTTTCCATATCAACAATCGGTAAAGGTATATTTACTTTAGCATTCGCCGGTAAACTCAATAATGCCTTACCGTTTTTATTGCGACTGAGCATGTCAGAGAATTTTCCGACAAAACCATAACCAGCGTCACTACTTAGTAAGTACTTACTCTCGTCAGAAGCCATCAAACTTGTAACAAAAGTTTCACCTGTTGATAAACTGAAACGTCCAGTTAACGGTTCTCCTTGGCTTCTCGCTGTGGGTAATGTGTGAGCGTCCGTTGTATAAGCACGCCCTGTAGAGTCAATAAAGACCACAGGATGATTACTACGCCCTTTTGATGAACATAAATAGCTGTCGCCGGATTTATAACTCAACGCTTCAGGTTCTATATCATGGCCTTTGGCACAACGTGCCCAACCTTTATCAGAAACAACAACAGTGACAGCTTCACTCGGTACTAAATCTTTTTCAGAAAGTGCTTTTGACTCACTTCGCTCAATAAGAATAGAACGGCGATCATCACCATATTTCTCTGCCGCTTCTTGAATTTCTTTTTTCATTAGCGTGTTCATGCGCGCTGTAGAATTTAATATTTTTTCGAGGTATTCACGTTCTACATTTAGTTCGGCTTGCTCTGCTCTTATTTTAATTTCTTCAAGTTTAGCAAGTTGGCGAAGTTTAATTTCTAATATTGATTCAGCTTGGCGGTCTGACAAATCAAAACGAGAAATTAATTCTGCTTTGGGTTTGTCAAAGTTACGGATAATCTCAATCACTTCATCAATATTAAGATAAGCGATCAATAAACCATCTAATAAATGTAAACGCGCTAATACTTTATCGAGGCGGTGTTGCAAGCGACGACGTACGGTTTCACGACGATACTCAAGCCATTCAGATAAAATTACACGCAAGTCTTTTACGGCGGGTTTATTATTCAACCCAATCATATTCAAGTTAACACGGTAACTTTTTTCTAAATCGGTACTCGCAAACAAATGATTCATTAGTTGTTCGACATCAACACGATTAGAACGAGGGATCACGACTAAGCGGGTTGGGTTTTCATGATCAGATTCGTCACGTAAATCAACCACCATAGGTAATTTCTTCGCGGTCATTTGTCCAGCAATTTGTTCGAGTATTTTTCCGCCTGAAGCTTGATGAGGTAACGATGTAATAACAATGTCACCCTGCACAACTTCATAAATAGCACGCATTTTTATGCTGCCTTTACCTGTACGATAGATTTTTTCAATATCTGCTTTAGGCGTAATTATTTCAGCATCGGTTGGGTAATCTGGGCCTTTAACGTATTCCAGTAAATCGCTAATATCTGCGTTAGGTTTTTCAATAAGATGAACACAAGCATTCGCAACTTCACGTACATTATGGGGTGGTATATCGGTAGCCATACCCACCGCAATACCCGTAATACCATTTAATAATATATGAGGTAATCGCGCAGGTAATGTTTTAGGTTCGTTCATGGTGCCGTCAAAATTTGGCGTCCAATCAACTGTACCTTGCCCTAATTCTGCAAGTAAAACTTCACTAAATCGCGATAATCGAGATTCGGTATAACGCATTGCAGCGAAAGATTTCGGGTCATCTGGAGCCCCCCAATTTCCTTGTCCATCAACTAATGGATATCGATAGGAAAACGGCTGAGCCATTAATACCATAGCCTCATAACAAGCGGAATCACCATGTGGATGGAATTTACCTAACACATCACCAACAGTACGCGCTGATTTTTTGTATTTGGCGTTGGCAGACAAACCTAATTCAGACATGGCATAAACAATACGTCTTTGTACTGGTTTCAAGCCATCACCAATATGTGGCAAGGCTCGGTCCATGATCACGTACATCGAGTAGTTTAAATAAGACTCTTCGGTGAATTGTCGAAGTGGTCGCTGTTCAATACCTTCAAGGCTAAAATTAAGCGCGTCTGACATGAATTATTTCCTGAGTTGTCTTCCTCTGAAGCTACGGCCTTAAGGATGACTTTGATTATTATTTTTATATTATATATGGCTAGTCTCTAGCTTATATGATTATACGATACGGGAAAATACTTCTTTACGAATATGGCTAAATTAGTCGATATTGTTTTTGGTTTGATCATTAAACTGACAAACAAGATTACGACCATTTGCTTTGGCAAAATACATGGCTATATCCGCAGCATTAAGTAAATCATCAAAACTTGTATCAACTTGATCTAAACAAGCAACACCAATACTTACGGTGAGTTTTTGTTTAATATTAAATTCAGACAAATCTTTATTTGCTACTTTTTCGCGTAAACGTTCGGCTATAGCTTTAGCTTCATCACATCCAACTCCAGGAAGTATTCCAGCAAACTCTTCACCACCTAGTCGAGCAAAAAGATCTCTAGAGCGCATAGTTTCACTACCTAACTCGGCAATTATTTTTATTATTTCGTCACCAATATCATGGCCATAATTGTCATTTATATTTTTGAAAAAATCTACATCGAGAAGAATGACACTTAAATTTTGTTTTTCATTCTTAGCAAGCTCAACGGCTTCAGCTCCTTTTTCAAATAGAGTGCGTCGATTATACAAATGAGTAAGGCTGTCCGTTTTCGCTAAATATTTTAATTTTTGTCTTACCTTCATTTGCCTTGATAAAAGTATAATAAAAACAATGATAGTAATGACTAAAATTATAATATTTCGTTGTTGAGTAAATTGTTTATTTTCTGCGGCAATAATTTTTAAACGTTTAATTTTGTTCTGATTCTCTAATAACTCGTTTTGTCTTATCTTATGATCTGTTTCATAAATGTCATTAAGCTCTTCAATTTTTTCTATTCTCGTTTCATCAAAATACCGATAACCACCTTGTATATATTTTTTCTTATATTCAAAAGCTTTTTTAAAATCACCTAATGCAGCAAAAGATTTAGCAAAGATAAAATTAGCTTTTGAAAACTCTGGTAAATCAAGTTGTTTAGCGGGAATTTTATCTAGTAGATCTAGTGTTTTTTTAAGCCAGGTTATAGCCTGCTCGTTTTGATGTGAGTTATGTGCGATTAATCCGTGTATTAAGAATATTAAATAATGTTCCGCTGCATTAAAAGTAGCGCTGATCTCTTCAAGTTGTAATAACAGGTCTTCAATTTTGGGCGAGCTATTTTTCGGCTCTTCTTGTACAAGCGCTAATAAAGATAAAATACGATCATTAACGGGTAGAGGTTCTTTACTGTTTAAAATATCATTTGAGTCTGTAGCTACACTTGCATTATTACTTTCTTGAGCAGTTTCTTCGGCACTAACAAGGGGGTTGGCGCTTGAATAAAATGACACATTTATTAAGAAAACCACTATCACTGTACGTAATAAAATATTAGGAAAACAGAAAAAGTTCATTAAAAACACACCCTATTTTTGCCTTCACTTTTTGCTTGGTACATTTTAATATCCGCGTCTTTTATTAATTGTGTAAAACTCTCTGAATTTTCTCTTTTATAAGATGAAATTCCAATACTTACCGTAACTTTTTCGTCGACTGTATTTATTTTAATTTCATTTTGAAAGGTTAATCGCAATCTTTCTGCTACTTCATAAGCATCTTCTATTGATGTTTTTGGTAATAAGCAAATAAATTCCTCACCGCCAAAGCGTCCGAAACAATCATTTGTCCGCATAATAAGATTGGCTAATCCGGCAATTTCTTTTAAAACATGGTCACCTTTTTTATGACCAAAATTGTCATTAATAACTTTAAAGTTATCAACATCAATCATTAAAACACTAAAGTTTTGTTGTTCTTTTTCGGTTGTACTAAATATATTTTCCCCAAGTTCAACTAACCGACGACGATTAATCACACCGGTTAAATCATCAATCTGACTAACGTGTAATAAATTCTTTTGCCCTTGAACCATTTTAAGCAAAAACCATGCAAGTGCTAACATTACCAAGGCAACAAATACGATTAATGATTGTAAGTTTTTTTCATGATAAGTCATCTCATTTAGCTGAATAACCTGAACTGCTTGTTCTTGTTCTAATAATTTGTTTTTCAAATCAGCTTGTTTACTTTCATAACTCAATCGTAACTCTTCCACCTTCTCCATATTTATATTGTGTTTGTCATTAAACAAACGCGTGATAAATTGCGACTGTTTTTTATAAGCTTGTTGATATTTTTCAGTTTTATAATAAATTTCAGACTGTAAATACATTAGATTGTAGTGATAGAAGGTATTCTTTGTCTGACTATTTTTTGCTAATAAGTTTTCCGCTATTCTTAAACTTTCTAGCGCCTCATCATAACGCTCCATCGCTTCAAGTACGAAAGCTTTTTCTACGGTAAAGTGAATAGGTGCATTATGTTGCTGCGCTCCTTCCATATATTGTTCAGCCAAAGTGATATATTGGTAAGCAGTTTCTGTATCAGGTTTTTCTTTCTTTACATGTGCTATCGCCATGCGTGTATATACTCCCCCTAATATTTCATTATTACTAAGTTTCGCAGCATTTTTGATTAATTCTTCTAACAGGGGGATAGCTTGCTCATAACGCCTTTCATCCATGTGGATAACAGCGATATTTTGCAGGCTATTTAATGCATATAAGTGCATGCCTGCTTTTATAAATTGTTCGTAAGAAGCTTGAAAAAAGTTTAATGCTTTTTCATTTTGATACATATATGAATATAAAATCCCGAGCTCGGAATTTACTGAACCTTTTAATTCTGCATTATCTAGGATATTCGCTATAGAAAGTGCGTCATTGAGCATGACCATCGATTGTTCATATTGCTCAGTAAGATAATAAATTGCCCCTAAATTTATCAGACCATCTGTAATATATTTTTTGTCATTTAAAGATTCAGCAACTTCTAAGCCATTAAGGTAGTTTTCAATCGCACCTTGGCTGTCACCTAAACTTTCTTTTGTAAAACCACGCAAATAAGAAAGCTCTGAAATTAATATGGTAGGACTCGTTAAAGATTGCGCGATACGTAATCCATTAGATGCAGCATTAAGTGCTAATTTAAATTGAGATGTTTCAATATAAATAGCTGACAACACTTGATAATATTTCACTTGGTTTTCAACGCTCAATTCATCAATATCTGTTTGATAAGAATCGAGTAACACAAATGCATCTGTAACATTTGTATTTTGTATTTTTTCAACTCGCTCAACAAAAAGGCTAAATTCACGATTTATTGTTCCGTCATCAGCCAGTATTTGCATAGATATGAATAAATAGCTAAATAGAAAGCAAAAGTGCAAGGTAACTTGTTTGTAACGTTTTTTTAACAAATTCAACCTCTTATTTATTATTTCGCTATAATACAATAGATCTCAGTAGCAGTATAAAACGATTTAAAGCGAATGATAAACCGTTATTTATAATTAATTATTTCTCATTTACACTGAAAAAAAATAAAACTAGAACATACACAACTTTTCCTATAAATTAGCAACGTTTTTAGCATTATACTGTCCCTGTAGCTCAGCCGGATAGAGCAAGCGCCTCCTAAGCGCTAGGTCGGACGTTCGAATCGTCTCAGGGACGCCAAAATTACTATTTCGAACGGTCAATACCCCATTCCAAGAACAAAGTAATCGCAATACCTAGTAGATAAACTCACATAACAGTGGATTAACTGCTTCCGCCATGAAAGCTTGAATCTCATTAATTGATGGAGCGCTAATTTATCTTGTGCTCGCTTGTAGGTTAACCACCTCTTTCAATTTGCTCTACGACACCTAATTTATAAGCGATTGAATAATCTTTTTGAGTACATTAAGTGGTTGATTTTATAACACTCTCCTATTTCATGATGGAAAAGTGTCAACCTTATTTGGGACGGGTCAAATTCTGAAAATAGAAAAGCCCCGTAATTACGAGGCTTTTTTAAATTTTAACAATTAGACTACTGCTCATTGACTGATTGTTCTATTGTAACGTCCTTGTCACCTGCAATTGAGGTATTACTCAATGCTGCTGAAACAGCTAATACGATTACCGCAAAAATCACTGTGGTCAGCTTAATTCCTCTCGGAGATGACCTGTTCATAAATGTTCCTGTGTCAGGTGTTATACCAATTCCAATAAGTTTCTGACAGGGACTCATTAAATGGATTCGGTATTATTGTTATTATTCTTACATCTGTACAAAACTCAACCAATCTATACGATTAGTTTCGAGAATTCAACAATATAAAAGCAAAAACATCGTATAAAATACAAACACCAATAATTTCACATTACATTAACATTATTGCCATTTTAAACTCTTTGATCTAACTAATACTAAAAAAAACACTTTTTTGCATAATATTGTTTGCAGTTTGGGTACTGTCTAGGCGAAAATAGCGCCACTTTCACCCTCACATACTTAACTTACTTAAGTATGAATATAATAAAGAATTGGAGTTAATATGCCGTCTCGTCAAGACTTGGCCAATGCAATTAGAGCTTTAAGTATGGATGCCGTACAAAAAGCGAAATCAGGACACCCTGGAGCCCCAATGGGCATGGCAGATATTGCCGAAGTATTATGGCGCGATTTTCTCAAGCATAATCCAACAGATCCTAACTGGGCTGACCGCGATCGTTTTGTTTTATCAAACGGCCATGGTTCTATGCTTATTTATTCTCTATTGCATTTAACCGGTTATGAATTACCGATTGAAGAATTAAAAAACTTCCGCCAATTACATTCTAAAACACCTGGTCACCCTGAATATGGTTACACCCCTGGTGTTGAAACCACTACAGGTCCATTAGGTGCTGGTCTATCTAATGCTGTAGGTATGGCTATTGCTGAAAGAACGCTTGCGGCACAATTTAACCGTGAAGGTCATGAAATTGTTGATCACAATACCTACTGTTTCTTAGGTGACGGTTGTTTAATGGAAGGTATTTCACACGAAGTATCTTCATTAGCAGGTACATTAGGTTTAGGTAAGTTAATCGCTTTTTGGGATGACAACGGCATTTCAATTGATGGTAATGTTGAAGGCTGGTTTACCGATGATACGCCAGCACGTTTTAAAGCCTACGGTTGGCACGTAATCAGTGTTGACGGACATGACTCTGCCGCTATTGCAGCAGCCATTGTTGAAGCTAAATCAGTAACCGATAAACCTTCAATGATTTGTTGTAAAACCATTATTGGTTTCGGCTCACCGAATAAAGAAGGTACGCATAATTGTCATGGCGCACCATTAGGTGATGACGAAATTGCTGCAACACGTAAAGTATTAAACTGGCCACATGCTCCTTTTGAAATTCCAAGCGACATTTACGCTGAATGGGATCAAAAAGAAAAAGGCCAATCAAGCCAAGTTTCTTGGAATGACCAATTTTCTTCATACCAAAAAGCTCACCCAGAGCTTGCCGCTGAATATGAGCGTCGTGTTATTAAAGGTGATTTACCAAGCGATTTCGAAGAAAAATCGAATGCATTGATACTAGCGACCCAAGAAAAAGGCGAGAACATTGCCTCACGCAAAGCGTCGCAAAATACGATTGAAGCTTTTGGCGCAATCTTACCTGAGTTATTAGGTGGTTCTGCCGATTTAGCCGGTTCTAATTTAACATTGTGGTCCGGGTCTAAAGGCATTGAAACAGACCCTGCTGGTAACTACATATACTACGGTGTTCGTGAATTTGGTATGAGCGGTATTATGAACGGTGTTTCGTTGCACGGTGGTTTTATTAACTACGGCGCAACCTTCATGATGTTTATGGAATATGCACGTAACGCGGTGCGTATGTCTGCTTTAATGGGTATTCAAAACATTTTTGTTTATACCCACGATTCAATTGGGCAAGGTGAAGATGGTCCAACGCATCAACCTGTTGAGCAATTAACTAATTTACGTACTACACCGAATATGGATACATGGCGTCCGTGTGATGCGACAGAATCTGTCGTTGCATGGAAGTCAGCTGTTGAACGTAAAACCGGCCCAACGTCATTAATATTCTCTCGCCAAGGTTTATCGGCAGTAGCACGTAATAATGAGCAAGTAGCAAACATTGCTAAAGGCGCTTACGTTTTACAAGATTGTGAAGGGTGTGCTGACGTAATTTTAATTGCTACGGGTTCAGAAGTTTCTTTAGCTCTCAACTCAGCAAAAGCATTAACAGAGCAAGGTAAAAAAGTTCGCGTAGTTTCTATGCCTTCAACCAATACTTTTGATACGCAATCAAGCGAATATAAAGAGTCGGTATTACCATCAGCTGTCATTAAGCGTGTTGCTATTGAAGCAGCTCACACTGACTTCTGGTATAAATATGTAGGATTTTCTGGCGCAGTTGTCGGTATGACTACATTCGGTGAGTCTGCACCAGGTAATGTTTTGCTTGAGCATTTTGGCTTCACCGTAGAAAACGTAGTTAAGACAGTAAACCAACTATAGTTCTCTGCACAACTCCTCAAACTACGGTATTGGTAGTTTGAGGATGTTTTCACTCCGGATAACTTTCTACTTATGTCTATAAATATAGCCATCAATGGTTTTGGCCGCATTGGCCGAAGTGTTGCTCGTGCCTTGTATGAGAATGCAGATAACAAGCATTTAAAACTTGTCGCGATTAATGAACTTGCCGAGCCTAAAGGCATTGCACATTTATTGAAGTACGACACGACCCATGGCCGTTTTCCTTTTGCTGTTGAGTTAGCAGACGATCAGCTTGTTATTGCGGGTGATGTTATTGCACTTAGCCATGAGAAATCACTCACTGAACTCCCTTGGAAAAAGCATAACATTGATATTGTGCTTGATTGTACCGGTAAGTTTGCCAATCAACGCGAAGGCCAACTTCATTTGAGCCAAGGTGCTAATAAGGTGCTTTATTCGTATCCTGGCGACCATGATGTTGACGCCACCATTATTTATGGCATTAATCATCAACAACTCAGTGCAACGGATAAAATCGTTTCAAATGGTTCATGCACAACCAATTGTATTGTGCCCGTCATTAAAGTAATTGATGAAGCGTTTGGTGTGGAAAGTGGCAGCATTACCACTATTCACTCTTCAATGCATGACCAACAAGTGATTGATGCTTATCATCCTGATTTACGCCTTAGCCGTGCGGCAAGCCAATCTATTATCCCTGTTGATACAAAATTAGCAGCGGGCATTGAAAGAATATTGCCGAAATTTGCCGGACGTTTTGAGGCGATAGCAGTACGTGTGCCCACCATAAATGTTACCGCCATGGATTTAAGCTTAACAATATCAACAGATGTAAATATTGATGCAATAAACCAAGCAATTCAGAACGCACAAAGTAATGGCTTACAAGGAATTTTAGGTTACACCGAAGAGCCACTTGTTTCTGTTGACTTTAATCATGATCCACATTCTTGTATTGTTGACGGTAACCAAACGCGTGTTAGCCATAAACGCTTAGTAAAAATGTTAGTGTGGTGTGATAACGAATGGGGTTTTGCAAACCGAATGTTAGACACGGCAAAAGTTATGGCGAATATCAAATAAACTCAAAACGATTAAACAAATACTTAAAAATTTATCTTATAGGAAACACCCGATGTCTGTAATTAAAATGACCGATTTGGCACTCGCCAACCAACGAGTATTGATCCGTGAAGATCTAAACGTACCTGTTAAAGACGGTAAAATAACCTCTGATGCCCGTTTAAGAGCCGCATTACCGACGCTTAAATTAGCGTTAGAAGCGGGCGCTAAAGTTATGGTGATGTCGCATCTTGGTCGCCCTACTGAAGGTGAATACAATGAAGAATTTTCACTACAGCCTGTTGCAGATTATTTAGCCGCAGCATTAAACGCTCCAGTACGTTTAGCAAAAGACTACCTTGATGGCGTTGAAGCAAATGTCGGTGAATTGGTCATTTTTGAAAACATTCGTTTTAATATTGGCGAAAAGAAAAATGATGACGCTTTAGCTAAAAAATTAGCCGCGCTATGTGATATTTTTGTTATGGACGCTTTCGGCACAGCACATCGTGCACAAGCAAGTACCCACGGCGTAGCAAAATTTGCACCAACAGCCTGTGCAGGTCCATTATTATCAGGTGAATTAGAAGCATTGGGTAAAGCATTAGACAACCCTGCTCGCCCATTAGTGGCGATTGTTGGTGGTTCAAAAGTATCAACTAAACTTACCGTGCTTGACTCGTTAGCTAAAATTGTTGACCAACTTGTTGTTGGCGGTGGCATTGCCAATACCTTTATTGCGGCTAATGGTCACAATGTTGGTAAGTCATTATACGAGAAAGACTTACTTGATGAAGCAAACCGTTTAACCGCACAAGCAAAATCAAACGATGGTGATATTCCAGTACCTACAGATGTTATTACCGGTACTGAATTTTCAGAAACTGCCGTAGCGACATTAAAATCAGTAAATGAAGTTACCGATGAAGATATGATTTTCGATATCGGTCCAGAGTCTGCAAAAGCATTAGTTGAGATTATCAAAAATGCCGGCACGATTGTATGGAATGGCCCGGTAGGTGTTTTTGAGTTCGACCAATTTGGCAAAGGTACAGAAATTATCGCAAAAGCAATTGCAGACAGTTCAGCTTTTTCCATTGCCGGTGGCGGAGATACATTAGCAGCCGTTGATAAATACGGTATTGCTGATAAAATTTCTTATATTTCAACAGGCGGTGGCGCTTTCTTGGAGTTTTTAGAAGGCAAAATATTACCTGCAGTTGCTATTTTGGAAGAGCGCGCAAAAGCATAAAAATATTTTCTAAATAGTGTTCAATGTTAAGCCTCAATTTTCCTTAGAAATTGAGGCTTTTTTATCATAAACATGAGTATTTTAATAAAAATCTATAAATAAATAATAAAACACCCTTTCGCTATATTTCACTCTTTCGTTGTAAACTTACAAAATAAAAGCATAAAAACACGTGATAAATTGAGAATAAATGCCATATTGATTGTTATTATCGAACATTACTGGAACGTTATTCGAGACAAAGGTGAAAACACGAATAAGTTTAGTTTTTTCTTTTGCCATGTCAAATTCTTATCTGATATACTTACGTTACGAAAGATTAAATTTCATAATGAAACTTGCATTTTTGACGTTTAACTAAAATACTTTACGACTCATACAATACTTAGGAGTAGTTCAATGGCTTTAATTTCTCTGCGCCAAATGTTAGATCACGCTGCAGAATACGGATACGGTATTCCCGCTTTTAACGTTAACAACTTAGAACAAGTTAGAGCAATAATGATCGCCGCAGATAAAACCAATAGCCCGGTAATTCTTCAAGGCTCTGCAGGCGCTCGTAAGTATGCTGGCGCTGCTTTTTTACGTCATTTAATTCTAGCGGCAATTGAAGAGTTCCCACATATTCCTGTTGTTATGCATCAAGATCACGGCACTTCTCCAAGCGTATGTCAGCGTTCTATTCAATCAGGTTTCTCATCAGTAATGATGGATGGCTCTTTAATGTCTGACGGTAAAACACCTTCAAGCTACGAATACAATGTTGAAGTGACTCGCCGTACTGTTGAAATGGCACATGCTTGTGGTGTTTCAGTTGAAGGCGAATTAGGTTGTTTAGGTTCGTTAGAAACGGGTGAAGCCGCTGAAGAAGACGGTGTTGGCGCGGCGGGTAAATTAACGTTAGAACAAATGTTAACTGACCCAGAAGAAGCTGCTGATTTTGTTAAGAAAACACAAGTTGATGCTTTAGCTATTGCTTGTGGAACTTCACATGGCGCTTATAAATTTACACGTCCACCAACAAATGATATTTTAGCAATTGACCGCATTAAAGCGATTCATGCTCGTATTCCAAACACTCATTTAGTCATGCACGGTTCATCTTCAGTACCACAAGAATGGTTAGCTGTTATCAATGAGTTTGGTGGTAAAATCCCTGAAACTTACGGTGTACCTGTAGAGCAAATCTGTGAAGGCATTAAACATGGCGTACGTAAAATTAACATAGATACAGATTTACGCTTAGCTTCAACAGGTGCAACTCGTCGCTTCTTAGCGCAAAATCCTAGCGAATTTGACCCGCGTAAATTCTTAGCAGAAACCACTAAAGCAATGACAGAAATTTGTATTAACCGTTATGAAGCTTTTGGTACTGCTGGCAATGCTGGTAAAATCAAGCCTATTTCATTAGATGTTATGTTTGATTTATACGATGCAGGTAAGCTTACTGCTGTTGTAAAATAAAACTTCTACTTATTTTATATTTAAAGGGCTTCGGCCCTTTTTTTATAAGCATTTTTTATAAAATTCAAATAATAATATTAGGCAATATTAAGCAAATTCACTATAATCACCCGCAATTTAACGATGAGTACATAAAATGGACAATATCATTCATTGGTTTACTGAAAACCAATCTTTACTATTAGGATATTTAATCAAATTTATTGTTGCGATAGTTATTTTTGTTATTGGTAAAATTGTCGCAAAACTGCTCAGTTCAGCAACGAAAAAAATACTCATCCATAAAAATTTCGATGATACTGTGATTTCATTTATTGCTAGCCTCGTCTATGGCCTAGTGGTAATCGTTGCTTTTATTGCTGCAATTTCTCACTTAGGCTTTAATACCACTTCGTTAGTCGCTATTGTTGGTGCAGCCGGTCTTGCAATAGGCTTGGCTTTACAAGGTTCATTGTTAAACTTTGCCTCGGGTATTTTGTTAATTTCATTAAAGCCTTTCAAAGCAGGTGATTTTGTAGAAATTGCAGGTACCGCCGGAGCTGTTGAATAAGTGCATATTTTTTCCACACAGTTAAGAACAGGTGATAACAAAACCGTTATTATTCCTAATGGTGGCATCACCAATGGCACTATTACTAACTATTCAGCCAAACCAACTCGACGAATAGATTTAGTTATTGGTGTTGGTTATAACGCAGATTTAAAACTAACAAAACAAATACTCAACGATGTGGTTAGTAGCCATGCTTTAGTATTGAAAGACCAAGCTATCACCATAGATGTTATTGAATTAGCCGATAGTTCGGTGAACTTTGTCGTTCGTCCATGGGTGAAAACATCAGATTATTGGCCTGTGCATTTCGATTTATTAGAAGCAATTAAAATTGAATTAGACAAAGCTGGTATTGAAATTCCATTCCCACAACTTTCTGTACATGTTAATTAAGAGAATCCTAATGAACAATAAATTAGTAATCGCTGCCCTTTTTGGTGGCTTATCACTTAATGCTTTTGCTGAAGAAGCTGAAGCTCCGAAAAATCCTTTAGCGATGTCTGCTGAGTTAGGCGCATTATTTAAATCTGGTGATACTAAAAGTACCGATGTAAAAGCGGGCTTTGATGCAGATTATGAAAAGGGTTTATGGCGTAGCGCTTTACGTTTCGACTTACTTGCACGCAAAACTGAAATTGAAGACGAAAATGGTGAAGCGCACTCTGAAACGACGGATCAACAATGGAAGTTAGTACTTCAGACAAACTATACGATAGACACTGAACGTTCAAACTACATATACGGCAATGTTTCATATGATGATAATCGCTTCGGTGGTTTCGAAAGCCAAAGCTCTGTTTCTGCTGGTTGGGGTCGTCGCTGGTTCGAGAGTAAAACAGGTTCTTTCGATGCTGATATTGGTCCGGGTTATAAAAGAGATGTTGCTCGTTCAGAAGATGTGGATGGTAATGAAATCACTGAAAGCAAAGGTGCATTTATTATTCAAGCCCAAGCACTTTATGTTCGCAACATAAATGAACATGTTGAATTTAAACAATTATTTGTTGCAAAGTATGCAACAGAAAGTGGTGAGAACAGTAACTACCAAGCAGAAAGCTCTATAACGACTAAGTTAATTTCAACGTTGCAATTAAAAGTAAGCTTCAAAATTGACCATAATACTGAAGTTGAAGACGGTAAAGAGAATACCAATACGCAAACGGGTATCACTTTAGTTTATAGCTTCTAGTTTATCTAAATTATTATTTTTTATTTAACCTTCAATATTATTATTGAAGGTTAAATAATTTTTATAGTCGTCAGTTTTTTATTTGCATAGATAAGCTGCGAATAGATAAAACCCGTACGTTCGTCGTTCATTGCCATCCATGGCATCACGACATAAACCCCGTACGTTCGTCGTTCATTGCCATCCATGGCATCACGACATAAACCCGTACGTTCGTCGTTCATTGCCATCCATGGCATCACGACATACGGTACATCCTGTACGTAATAGTATATTTTTAACTGATATTAGAAATCGTAACTAGCAGTTAGCAAGAAGCTACGTGGTGATTGATAACTTGTAGCATTACCATAGTTAGGGTTTGTCGAGCCAATATTTTTATCAAACTCAGTCATATCGTTGTAACTTGCCGCAGTATCTGAATCAAGCACGTTAAATGCTTTAGCAGATAATCTAACTTGTCCAGCATCACCGAGATCAATATTGTAATTAACACTCATATCTAAACTAGTGATCCACTTGCCATGACCACCAGCACCACGAGCTGAAGGTTGACCATCAGCGTAGAAGTTATTACGATCCCAATCATCACACCAAGTAATATTTTTATCATCGGCACATGAATCAACATCTTGAGGGTGGTAACCTAGAATATTACGGGCACGACCTTCTTGAGCTAAGAAAACTAAACCAATATTCAAATTTTCAGTAATGTCATAAGTACCAAATACCTTAAATTTATGTGGAATATCATTTGAAGTTCTACCGTATGAGTGATCGGTAAATTCAGGACTATCAAATGAACCAGACCAACCTGGATCAGCCTGTGAATGCGTTCCACTTACTAAACCTTCAGTATTGCCTTCTGATCTAGAATAAGTATAAGAAGCTTGTAAAGTAGAATTCTCAGTGGGTCTACCTTCTAAAGTAAACTCAAGTGCTTGATAAGTTCTTTCTGCCTGTGGTAAACCGATATAATCGGCAGACCAAGTGACACCTTCACCACTACTTATAGTACCATCACCATCTTGGTCATATGATAAATGGGCTGAAGAGCCTGGGTTAATTACAAAGCCTACCCATGAACCACTAATATCCCAGTTAGGATCTAACTTAGCCGCTTCCTCAGGGTTCTCTTCCATCCATTTGCTTAATACAAACTTCATGTTGGTATCTTCAATTGAAGATTTAAGGTCTTGATAAACGTATCGAGCCCCTACAATCCAGTTTTCATTTAATTCATGAGTAATGGCAACAGAAAATTCATCGCTATACATAGGGTCAAGATCTGCATCGACTAATGTTTCATAAGGTTGTGTAAATGTACCATCACCGTAGTTAAGCAAGTACATTGACTCTGGATTTGTCGGTAAACCGTCTGCGCCAATTTCATCAAATTTAGCGTAATCATACTGGTTAGTCTCACCTAATGTCATTCGCACACTGGTATTAGGCGAAATGGGCATGAAATAACGACCATAGTTCACAGATACCTTGGTGGTACCGTCTCCGTTTACATCCCAAATTGCGCCTAAACGCGGTGCCCACTGATTATCCATGTCAGCATAAACATCACCTTCACCCGTTTTTGATTCGAACGCACTATTACGTATACCAATATTTAAGGTAACGTCATCAGTTACATTCCACGTATCTTGAATATAAATAGCAGAATTGGTAGATTCCGCTGTACCAACTCGATCGTATTCACGAGCTCGGTAATAATCATCACCTGCTGAGATCCCGGTAATTTCACCTTGTCCTATGTCTGCTCTCTTACCATTAAGCCAATCTAAAGTTCCTTGGCTCATTATGCGGTATTCATAAGTTTTTCCGTCACCCGCGTAAGCAATATTATCACTGGTTTCAACAACTTCTTGGCTATAACCAAAACGAAGAGTATGATCACCAAACTCCCAATCTAAATCTAAACGAAACTGTGTACGTTGGTCATCGCGTAACTCTTGTTTGTAATCACCAACCCATTTACCAATTTTTTCCCAGCCCCAGTTATCACGTCTATCCCAAACAGGTGAATGTTCAGCAGTAGGGTTAATAGAATCTGAAGTCTGTTCAGTGACACCATAAATTGCATTGATAGTAATTTCATCAGTAATGATGCCAGAGTAATTTGCTGACCACATCGAGCCGCCCCAAGTAGACTTGTTAGGAGCTGAAAACTCTGCATCACCCGTTGTGCGTGTTGAACGAGATTGTTCCCATTCATTATTGAGCGCAGTAAAACCAATGTTATGTTCATCATTAATGAACCAATCAACTTTAGCTAACCAGTAGTCTGCTTGTTTATCTTTTTTGGTATATTGTCTCGAATCAATTTCATTTGCATTAGCATATTCATCTTTGATGTCTTGAGGATTAAAAATCCCGTAAAAGAACAACGTATCTTCTACAATGGCACCACTAGCGTAGATATTGTAGCGAGTTTCTTCGTAGTTACTGTCGCCATTGTTATTAATCATCACTGGATCGAAAGGATAATTACCATCATCATCAGATTGTAAACTGTAGCCCCAAGTGTCTGGCGATTGAGATGCCATACTGCTGGGAATATAGTCAACAGTTACGCCAAATTTAAATTCATTATCACCCGATTTTGAAACCAAATCAGTCACACCACCGATGAATTGACCGTATTCAGCAGATACACCACCCGTTACGATATTTGTTTGAGCGATTGCTTCCCACGGAAGGTCAATACTTCCAAGTCCTTTTCGGATATCAGTGATGTTTAAACCGTTTAAGAAGAAACCATTTTCTGCAACCGATGAACCATTGAAAGATGCGCCACGACCATAGTCTGCATCAGGATCTGCTGCTAGAGATGAACCCGGTGCTAATAATGCAACCGACGTAAGGTCTTGTCCGATAGGTAGTCTTGCTATGTCGTCAGCGGTTAATACCAATTGTGTTGTTGAGCTTTCAAAGTCAACCATCTGTACATTAGAACCTGTAACACTTATACGTTCTACGCCTGTTTCATACATAGAAATGTTGTATTTCGCTGAACTACCCGCTTTAACGACAACTTCTTGCTCTTCTACCGTTTCATAGCCATTTTTTCTGAAGGTAACAGTGTACTTACCAATTGGCAGTGCTTTTAAATTAAAGTCACCTTTTTCATTGGTAGTCGTTGTTCGTTTCAGACCTTTACTTTGATGTTTTATAGTAACTTGTACATTAGAAAGTGTAGCGCCCGCCGACACAACTACATGGCCGATCAAAGCACCACTTGTTTTATCTACCGCCATAGCAGCAGGCATTGAAAGCATTAACGCTGTACTTACAGCAAGTGCTGCTAGTGTTTTTTGCGGTTGAAAACCACGTTTTTTGTTATTCATATTTATCCCCTTAATGGAACGCGCATCGCACGTATATTACTGTTATAAACAGCTTATTCTTATAGTTAACAAATATACTGTATACAATATATTTGCAGCAAGTATATTGAACAAAAAGACAACGATCAACGATCTTTTGCAGATTTAGCAAATAAATTTGTAACAAAGAATAAAATCAATAACTTGCAGATTGTATATACATTATTAATAACACCGAATTTATGATGGAATACCACACGAAATCCCGAACATAAAATTAACAAAGACGTCATTGAATTAACAATAAATGGTAGTTAATTGAGGCTTGTCTCTGCTTTATTCTAAGTAAAATTAGTACTGTAAATACCTACATATTAGGAAAGAGGTTAGTTTTAGTAACGAGCATGCGTGCCGTTATCTCAAAGGGGAGTTATTCTAGACAGCACTAGACAAAACTAAACGGACAAAAAAATACTTTCTATTATGCTTATGTTGGCGGTTTTTTATTTTTTGCCTGTTAAATATCTAAGTTTCAGGCAAAAAAAAAGCCTTAGTATTTTTGAAAAATACTAAGGCTTTTTATTATTTAGTAACTATAAAGAAAGCGTTTATTCCCACTCAATCGTTGCTGGTGGTTTACCTGAAATATCGTAAACAACACGAGATATACCATCAACTTCATTGATTATACGGTTAGATACTAACCCTAAGAAATCGTATGGTAAATGTGACCAACGAGCAGTCATAAAGTCGATAGTTTCAACACAACGTAATGATACAACCCAATCGTATTTACGCTGATCGCCCATAACACCGACTGACTTCACAGGTAAGAATACGGTAAACGCTTGGCTTACTTTAGTGTATAAGTCGTGGTTGTGTAATTCTTCAATGAAAATAGCATCTGCACGACGTAATAAGTCAGCATATTCTTTTTTCACTTCACCTAATATACGTACACCTAAACCAGGACCAGGGAACGGGTGACGATAAAGCATGTCGTATGGTAAACCTAGCTCTAAACCAATTTTACGTACTTCATCTTTAAATAATTCACGTAAAGGCTCAACTAAGCCCATTTCCATATGCTCAGGTAAACCGCCAACGTTATGATGAGATTTAATTACATGCGCTTTACCAGTAGCAGAAGCCGCTGATTCAATAACATCTGGATAAATAGTACCTTGTGCCAACCATTTAGCATTGTTAAGTTTCTTCGACTCTTCTTCAAATACTTCAACAAAAACGTTACCAATGATCTTACGTTTTTTCTCAGGATCACTTTCATCGGCTAAACGATCTAAGAATCTATCTTCCGCTTTAACATGAACGATTTTCAAACCGAAGTGATCGCCAAACATATCCATGACTTGCTGACCTTCGTCTAAACGAAGTAAACCATTATCAACAAATACACACGTTAGTTTATCGCCAATGGCGCGTTGTAATAACATGGCAACAACCGATGAATCAACACCACCGGAAAGACCTAGAATAACTTCGTCGTCACCTACTTGCGCTTTCATTTTAGCAATAGCATCTTCAATGATTGATGCTGAGGTCCATAACTTTTCACATTTACAGATATCAACAACAAAGTTTTCTAAAATACGTAAACCTTGTTTAGTGTGCGTTACTTCAGGGTGGAACTGTACACCGTAGAATTTTTTCTCTTCGTTGGCCATTGCGCCATAAGCACAACTTGCAGTTTGTGCAACAGTAACAAAACCTTCAGGGATAGCTGACACTTTATCGCCATGGCTCATCCAAACGTCAAGTAAAGCATTACCATTATCACCGATGCTGTCTTCAACATTGTTGAATAAAGCAGATTTAGCGATAAGTTCAACAGCTGCATAACCAAACTCTTTATGGCTCGAACTTTCTACGCCACCGCCAAGTTGCTCAGCCATTGTTTGCATGCCGTAACAGATACCTAATACAGGTATGCCCGCGGTATAAACATATTCAGGCGCCCTTGGTGAGTTATCTTCCGTTACCGACTCAGGGCCGCCAGCTAGAATAATACCGGTTGGGTTAAAACCTTTTATTTGTTCTTCGGTTACATCCCAAGACCAAAGTTCACAGTAAACGCCAATTTCACGTACGCGACGTGCGATAAGCTGAGTGTATTGAGAACCAAAATCTAATATTAGTATGCGGTGATCATGAATGTCTTTACTCATGGTTGTTTTCCTACTTTATTTAACTATTTATAAAATGAACAGGCTGAGTTATTTATTGATAACTCAGCCTGTAGAATTTTTTGCTTTCCATTTCCGAAAAGCACCTAAGAATATTTGTATTAACATCAAGTTGAGAATATTTCAGCTCTAGTTCAAGGCGCTAGCGCGGAGTTGACGATAGTCAATGAGCACTTGCAACGCCGAAATCGAGCTTAAATAACTCAACCGAATTTACTACCCCGTTCTATAGTTTGGCGCTTCTTTGGTTATGGTTACGTCGTGTACATGTGACTCACCCATACCAGCAGATGTAATTTTCATAAACTCTGGCTTGGTACGCATGGTTTCAATATCTTTTGAACCCGTTAAACCCATTGATGAACGCAACCCACCCATTTGTTGATGAATAATTGCCGCTACAGGGCCTTTATAAGCAACGCGACCTTCAATACCTTCTGGTACTAATTTGTCTGCTTCGCCTTCAGATTTTTGGAAGTATCGGTCACTTGAACCATCTTTTTGCGCCATAGCACCTAAAGAGCCCATACCGCGGTATGACTTGTAATAACGACCTTGATAAAGTTCAACTTCACCCGGTGCTTCTTCTGTACCAGCGAACATACTGCCAACCATGACACAATGTGCGCCTGCAACTAAGGCTTTGGCGATATCACCTGAAAAACGTATGCCGCCATCAGCAATAACGGGGATCCCTGTACCTTTCAACCCTTCAACTGCATTTGAAATAGCAGTTAGCTGTGGTACTCCAACACCTGTAACAATACGAGTTGTACAAATCGAACCTGGACCTATACCGACTTTAACAGCATCAACGCCGGCATCAGCCATTGCTTTTGCACCAGAAGCCGTTGCTACATTACCTGCTATAATTTGTAAATCTTGGTATTTATCACGCGTTTCTTTAACGCGGTCTAAAACACCTTGCGAGTGACCATGTGAGGTATCAATTAATAATACATCAACACCTGCAGCAACTAATGCGTCAATACGCTCATCAGTACCCGCGCCAACGCCTACAGCAGCTCCAACACGCAAACGGCCTAACTCGTCTTTACAGGCGTTAGGTTTATCTTCTGCTTTTTGATAATCTTTAGCTGTGATCAAACCAACAAGTTTAAAAGTATTATCAACGACTAATATTTTCTCAATACGATTTTCATGCATCAGGCCTAATATTTCTTCGCGAGCTGCACCTTCTTTTACCGTAACCAAGTTATCTTTCGCCGTCATTAAGGCAGAAACTGGTTTTGTTAAATCAGTTTCAAAACGTAAATCACGTCCCGTAATAATACCTACAAGGTTATGATTATTATCAACAACAGGAAAACCTGAAAATCCGACATCGTCAGCTTTTTGCATCACTTGTTCAATAGTAAAGTCGACACTAACCGTAATAGGATCAGATACAATACCGCTTTCATATTTCTTTACTTGAGAAACATTCTGCGCTTGTTCAGCAATGGTCATATTTTTATGAATAAAACCTAAACCACCTTCTTGAGCTAAAGTAATCGCTAGGCGAGCTTCAGTCACTGTGTCCATAGACGCAGAAATCATCGGTACATTTAAGTTAATTTTACGGGTTAATTTAGTTTTTAAATCAGCCGTGTGGGGTAGAACTTTCGAATGGGCAGGTACAAGTAGTACATCATCAAAAGTTAGTGCTTCTTGGGCAATTCTTAGCATCGCAACATCTCTCAAAAGGCATGGGTGTGGGGAGGAATATTGCGGCAGAATTTTAACCGTTTTGTTGTTTAAGAACAACTTAAATTTAAAGATAAACTAAAATAAATATCCCTAGATAGTTTAAAGAAATATATAATAATGGCTAAAATCGCCTTAACATTAGAAAAAGTAAGTACTTTATGGCTACACAACACATTCTACAAGTAAGTGAACTCACCAAAAAAGTAAAGTTCATGCTTGAAAGTGAACTTAATACCGTATGGTTATGTGGTGAAATATCAAATTTCGTTGCCGCTAGCTCAGGACATTGGTATTTATCACTTAAAGACAATAAATCACAAGTGCGTTGCGCGATGTTTAAAGGAAATAATCGACGTGTCAAGTTAGCGGGCAATACAGTGCCTCGCAATGGCCAACAGGTTTTAGTGCGTGCAAAAGTTTCTTTATACGAACCACGTGGCGATTTTCAATTAATTATTGAAATGATGGAAGATGCAGGCGAAGGTTTATTACGACAACAATTTGAGCAACTTAAAAGCAAACTAAATGCCCAAGGTTTATTTGGTCAACAATTCAAACAAGAAATTCCTAGAAACATTAATACCCTTGGTATTGTTACTTCTCCAACAGGTGCCGCAGTAAAAGACATTATTTCCGTACTTCAAAGACGTAACCCTGCAATCACTATTGTCATTTACCCGGCTCTTGTACAAGGACAACATGCTAAAGAAGATATTGTTAATGCAATTGATCTCGCTAATCAACGCGAAGAATGCCAAGTCTTAATTGTCGGCCGAGGTGGCGGCTCTTTAGAAGATTTATGGAGCTTTAATGAAGAAGATGTTGTCAATGCTATTTTTCACAGTCGTATTCCAATTATCAGTGCTGTTGGTCATGAAATAGATACAACATTGAGTGACCTAGTTGCCGATTTAAGAGCACCAACACCATCAGCTGCTGCAGAGCTTGTTTCTCAAGACAATAGTGAATTACAAAGTCGATTAGTCGAATTATCAAAACGAGCTCAACATTTATTTATTCAAACAATAAAAACAGAAAGTTTAACCTTACAAACGCTTAATCATCGTTTAACACAAGTTCATCCTGAAAGAAAACTTCAACTTTACCAGCAAAAATCAGATGAACTGAATATTCGTTTAGGTACAGCAATTCAGCGTGAATTAGAACGATTTAGACGGACACCAGAGAAGCTAACGAAAGCTTTACAGTATTGCGACCCTACAAAGAGGATAGTGCTTAATCAAAGCCAGCTGTCTCAACTTGATGAAAGACTGAAACGCGGATTACAGCTTTCAGTTAAAACCAAGACTGAAAATTTTGTAAGTGTCATTGAACAATTAAATATTGTTAGCCCACTTGCTACTATTGCACGCGGTTATAGTGTAACTCGTAATAATAAAGACCAGGTAATACGGTCTATATCTCAAGTAGAGGTGGGTGATAAGTTAACGATTCAAGTGAATAATGGTTGTGTATTTACAGAAGTTATTAATAAAGATTAATTTTCTGCTATCACGGTATGTTGAAGTAGTTTAATGACTGACTTTTTGCTTATCTCTTCAAATTGCAAACCAACACAAAGTCCATTATTTTGTGATTTGAAACTGCAAATTTGCGCAGAAAATTTTAAATTCCCTAACCCTTGAAAATCTTCAACGACTAATTCAACAGCTTTGTCTTTTTCCATCACCAGAGATTCACCATTATTGATCAATACTCGGCAACCGTTTACAGAAATATCAATCATTGTTGCTAGCCAATATTCTTTAGCCACTTTTATTTTTACAACGATATCAGTGTCAATACGCATTGCAGAACGTAAACTTTGCAAACTAACAGATCGTGGAAATTCAAGTACAATGATTCGCGAAGGTATTTGCAATGTTTGCTTAACATGACTAACAAAAGCAACCACAGCTCCCTCATGACCCTCTATTAGCCCTCTAACAGTCACAGACATACCCTGAGTGATATATTGAGAGAAATTCCCAAGTTTACCTGATTCAGGAAATTGCACCAGTACATACTGTTTCGGTAAATAACCAATAAAAGTACTTCGGAACTTAGCTTTTTGCCCTGCAGGGGTTGCTATATCTATAGTGATAACTGAACCTGAGTGCAGTAAACCAAGATTTCGGTCAAGGCGATTCGCTAGTGTAATTTGTTGAGGCGTTGCAGGCATAATATCAAAACTTAATAATACGTGTTCTCAATGTAGCACTTAGCAAAAAGCCAATCAAATGATTGGCTTTAGTAATTTTCAATTATTCTTACGGTAAAGAATAAATTAATCCTTTTTATAACCTTGAGTAGCTCTAGCAATTTTCTTTTGCTGCGTGTAATTCAGCTTTTTCTTACCTGCAAACGGGTTACTGGTTTCTCTGAATTCAATGCGAATGGGTGTACCCATAATTTTTAATGATTTACGATAATAGTTCATTAAATAACGCTTGTAAGAAACAGGAAGCTTTTTGGCTAAATTACCATGAATGACAATAATAGGCGGATTATAACCACCAGCATGCGCATATTTAAGCTTAATACGACGCCCTTGACTCATTGGTGGTTGATGATCAAACGCAGCCATATCTAATATCTTTGTTACCATAGAAGTAGAAATACGTTTCGTTGCAGAAATAAACGCTTCTTCAACCGATTCGTATAAATGCCCTACGCCAGTACCGTGTAATGCTGAGATGAAATGAATACGAGCAAAATCAATAAAACCTAAACGACGATCTAATTCAGTCTTTATACGGTCTTTAACATGATCTTCTAGGCCATCCCATTTATTTACCGCGAGTACTAACGAACGACCTGCTTCTAGTATAAAACCAAGCAAGCTTAAATCTTGATCCGTAATACCTTCTCGGGCATCAATGATCAACAAACACACATTAGCATCTTCAATAGCACGTAAAGTTTTAATCACTGAATACTTTTCAACGACATCCGTCACATTTTTACGACGACGAATACCCGCAGTATCAATCAGGGTATATTCACGACCATTGTGTTCCATTGGAATATAAACACTATCGCGAGTAGTACCTGGTGCATCAAAAACAACTACACGGTCTTCACCTAAAATACGATTAGTCAGCGTTGATTTACCAACGTTTGGCTTACCTATGATAGCAAGTTTGATTTTATCATTTTCAAAAGGAGCTTCAGCAATTTTTTCTTCATCTGTCTTGCCAGAAAACTCTTGTTCGCCATCAAACTCATCATTTTCACGTGCTTGACCAAGCGCTTCGATATGAGGCGTTAATGCCAGCGTTAATAATTGCGTAACACCACGGCCATGTGCAGCTGCAATTTTATGAACGGTATCACCAAGGGACAATTCATAAAATTCTGCAACAGCAGAATCAGCATCGATACCATCAACTTTATTCGCTACCAAAAATATTTTTTTATTTTGTTTACGAAGGTAGTCAGCAATACCAATATCCGCAGATGTTAATCCATCGCGCGCATCAACCATAAATAAAACAGCATCGGCTTCTGCAATCGCCATTAATGACTGCTCTGCCATTAATGCATCAATACCTTTTTCATTACCGTTAATACCACCGGTATCAATAACAATAAACGGATGCTCTTCTACTTTAGCTTGACCATACTGACGATCACGCGTTAAACCAGGATAGTCTGCTACGAGAGCATCACGGCTTCGGGTTAATCGGTTAAATAACGTCGATTTGCCAACATTAGGACGTCCGACAAGTGCAACAACTGGAAGCATGTTTACCTCTATAACTTCATTTTAGAGTAAACACCGTTATGCAAAATGCAAAACTTTTACTCTATTTAATAACAAACAACGGCTCCAATGCATTCTGCAATGGAGCCGTTTAATTCTAGTTGATAAAAAAACTTATGGAATTTTTATCGCTTGTAAATCACCATTACGTGATTGTGCATAAATAATATCGTCGTGAACAGTCGGAGCAATATTTAAACCACTGCTATCTACTTCATGGCGAGCAACAATATTACCGGTGGTTTGATCTATAAAATGAAGGTAGCCTTCAAAATCGCCAACAACAATATAATTACCTGCTACCGCTGGTCCCGTAACACCACGGTTAGTTAATGAAAGTTGACTCCATTTTTCAAAACCATTTTGACGGTCAACTGCATAAATATGCCCCTTAATATCAGTTAAAAATATAGTATTCCCACTAATAGAAAGTTGACGATATGATGAATATTTACGCTCCCAAATCATGCGACCTGTACGTAAATCAACAGCGGTCAAGTTACCTCTTACAGAAATGCTATAAACCTTATCGCCAAATATCAGTGGGGCAGAATCAAGATCAATAACACGCTCTAATTGTGTAGAGCCAGTTGCTTCACCGACTTCTGCAGTCCAACCCTGCTGACCATTTTCAAGAATATATACACTTAACGTTCCATCAGCGGAGCCAACGACAACACCACCAGAAGAAATAGCAGGAGCACTTACTCCACGTAAAGTTAATGCCGGCACTTCTTGTTCGATTTGCCATTCATCTTGGCCGTTCGACGCATTGAATGCTTTGATAACGCCTGAAGCAGTATTGACAACTAATATCCCAGCATCAATTGCAGGAGCCGCAATAACCTCACCTTTAACTTTCCCTTGCCAATCAAGCTTGCCAGTCTCAGCATCTAAAGCAAATACGTCACCATTTTCACTGCCAATAAATATTTTTTTAATGCCGGTAATCGGTCCACCATTTAATAAAGCGGATTGACGACTGTCGAAAAAACCACGTTCGCCTTTTAAATCACTTAAATCTGTTGACCAAAGCTCATCACCTTTTTCAAGTCCAAAAGCGATAACGTCACCTTCACGACTAGCAGTATAGAGTTTGCCATAAGCAACACTCGGCTGAATACGTGAAAAATAATCACTAACACCGTTACCAACACTTGATTCCCAAAGTACATCTGCTTCAAATACTGCGTTGATTTCTGTTAATTCAGCAACTTTAGTCGCCTCATCTTCTTCATCAGTTGATGAACAAGCTCCAAGCCCTAATGACAATAGCGCTATCGCTAACAACTTTTTATTAAAGCCTATTTTTTTAAGCATATTAATGATCAGCCTCTTTATTTAGCAATAGTTGATAATTGGGCTAAATCATTTAATTTCATTTGTAATGCGCGGTTATTTTCTTGGCCTTCTACGTCAAGTGCTACTTGATAAGCAGTACGAGCACGTTCTGCTTTTCCTTGTTTAAAGTAAGCATCACCTTTAGCTTCTTCAATCGCACTTTTAAATGACTCAGGTAGCGTTACGGATAACGTTGCTAATGCTTCGGTATATTGCTCAAGTTGAATCTGCACACGCGCTAAACGGATACTAGCAATAGCTTTAATACCTGGGTTTGTCGCATTTTCAATCGCTGTAGTTAAATGTATAGCGACTTGCGGCCAATCTTTATGACTAGAAGCTTCTTTTGCTAAAGCAAGTGCAGTGAGTGAGGCATAACTAGAATCTTTATTTTCAGTAATAAATTTATTCGCATTAGCAGAAAAAAGCGCTTCCTCTTTACCGGCACTTTCCATGATAGTTTGATAAGCATCAGACGTTGCAACTTCACTTGCTAATTGCGCGTCTTTATAATAGTTAAAACCGATAAAACCAGCAAAACCTAAGGCTAAACCAGCAATAACTGCAGTACCATTCTCTTTCCAAAAACTTTTTATAGCTTCTACTTGTTGTTCTTCTGTTTGATAAACGTCCACTACATCACCTTAAATTAAACTGTTTAATAAAGCTGGCACTTGTTCAAGTGACACTTTTTGTTGTTCGTGTTGTCCACGCAAATATTTTACCGTCACACATTGCTCTGCAAGTTCATCTTCACCGATGATAATTGCGATTTGCGCACCCGATTTATCTGCACGTTTCATTTGTTTTTTCATATTACCACCACCACAGTGGTTTTGTATGCGAATTTCTTTAACTTGATCACGCCATTGTTCGCTGAGCAGTGCTGCTTGTATATCAACCCCTTCACCTAAACCAATAACATACACATCAACCTGTGGGCGGATGTTGTTTGCTTTTTCTAAGCCCGTTAACATTAACACTAAACGCTCAATACCGAGGGCAAAACCAAATGCAGGTGTTGCTTTACCGCCTAATTGCTCTACTAAGCCATCATAACGACCACCCGCACAAATTGTACCTTGTGCGCCTAAGCTATCAGTGACCCATTCAAATACTGTGCGGTTGTAATAATCTAATCCACGAACTAAGCGTTCATTGATCACATAGTTAATACCCGCAGCATCTAAACGCTGACAAACTCCGGCGAAATGCGTTCTAGATTCTTCACCAAAGTAATCACTTAATTTTGGCGCGCCAACTAAAGCCGCTTGTACATCTTTATTCTTGCTATCTAAAACGCGTAATGGATTGGTATGCATTCGACGTTTTGAGTCTTCATCAAGTTGGTCTTCTTTTTCTGTTAAGAAAACCACTAAAGCATCACGATAAATTGCGCGTTCTTCATTTGAACCTAATGAGTTTAGCTCTAGTGTGACAAACTCATTGATGCCAAGTTCCCGCCAAAGACGAAAACTTGCCATAATAATTTCTGCATCTATGTCTGGCGTCGCAATTCCAAAGGCTTCAAGGCCAAATTGGTGGAACTGACGATAACGACCTTTTTGTGGACGTTCATGCCTAAACACCGGTCCCATATACCATAACCGCTGTTCTTGGTTGTAAAGTAAGCCATGTTGATTACCCGCACGTACACAACATGCGGTGACTTCTGGTCGTAATGTTAAACTGTCTCCGTTACGATCTTCAAAGGTGTACATTTCTTTTTCAACAATATCGGTTACTTCGCCAATAGAGCGTTTGAAAAGTGCTGTAGACTCAACAATCGGCGTGCGTAGTTCAGCAAAACCATAGCTACTCGCAACTCTGCGTAAAACCGATTCAACCATTTGCCAAATAGGAGTTTCAGAGGGTAAACAGTCGTTCATACCTCTGATGGCTTGTATTGTTTTACTCAAAGTATGGTTCTCTCTTATCTATTGTACTGAATAGGTAACTATATAAACGGGAAAAACTAAATGCAGCGCGCATTATAGGCAGTTTGAGGCGAAACGTAAATAGCATTACGCTTCACTCTTTTTTAGATGACTAGATTACTCAATTTCTTTAATTTCAATTTTATTAGCGAAATCAAGCAATTTTGCTTTAGCTCGAATTCGTTCCTCAAGTTGGTCAACCAAGTTTTTGTTGTCAAAACGGTCTTTTTGACGAATACCGTCTAAGTAATAACCACTTTTCCGGCTACTGCCTGTTAGACCCAAATCGGAAATAAGCGCTTCACCAGGCCCATTGACGATACAACCGATAATTGAAACATCCATAGGTGTTAAAATATCTTCAATACGTTGCTCTAACGCATTAACCGTTGAAATAACATCAAATTCTTGTCGAGAACAGCTAGGGCAAGCAATAAGGTTAATACCGCGACTACGTAACTTTAATGACTTAAGAATATCAAAACCGACTTTAATTTCTTCTATCGGATCTGCAGCTAAAGAAATACGCAACGTATCACCGATACCTTCTGCCAATAATAAACCTAAACCTACTGATGATTTTACTGAGCCTGAACGCAAGCCGCCGGCTTCGGTAATACCAAGGTGAAGGGGATTATCAATTTGTTTTGCTAATAAACGATAAGACTCAACCGCAAGAAAAACATCAGAAGCTTTAACACTTACCTTGAATTGGTCGAAATTAAGTCTATCTAGAATATCGACATGACGCATGGCTGATTCAAATAATGCTTCAGGTGTTGGCTCTGTATATTTTTCTTGAATATCTTTTTCTAATGAACCGCCATTTACACCGATACGAATTGGAATATTCATGTCACGTGCACATTCAACCACACTTCGCACTCGGTCTTCACGACCAATATTACCTGGATTAATACGTAAACAATCTACGCCATATTCAGCAACCTTCAGTGCAATACGGTAATCAAAGTGAATGTCTGCAACTAAAGGTACTTTAACTTGTTTTTTAATTTCACGAAAAGCTTCTGCAGCATCCATTGTCGGCACACTCACTCGCACAATATCTGCACCAACCGCTTCTAATGCTTTGATTTGTGCCACGGTCGCAGCAACATCAGTGGTCAATGTATTTGTCATGGACTGAACGGTAATTGGTGCATCGCCACCCACGGGGACATTGCCCACCATGATTTGACGAGATTTACGGCGGATGATAGGCGATTCTTTAAACATAATAATTCACAACTTTAGTGGTTAATCACTCTGACGTGATAAACGTTATTTATACAAAATGCTAATGACTAATTCGAAACGGGTAAGGTAAATTTAGCGATATTGCCCGCGTTAAATTGGCTCATATCAATAATTTCATCTGAAAAATTTATTGCCACTAATTCAGGCCTACCTAGAGTAACATTAAAAGGAGCTTGCCCAGATATTTTCATTACATAGCCCAATTTTTTGACCCCCCAAGCAATGCGTTCACCTGTTGCGTCTGAAATATTTACCCAACAATCACCCGAGAACGTAAAAGTAACATTCGTCAAAGTCACTTCTGGCTCATTTACTGATATGTTATCAATTTGCGCTCTAACTTCTTCATTCACTTGCACATTTTCAATTTGAGTTACTTGGGTCGTTAAATTCGAACTATCCTGGCTTAATTCAATGGCAGGTGCAGATGGCGCTTCGATTGTATTGTCAACGCCTGTGTTTTGAACTGCTGGCGTTAAAATTGAACTGGTTTTAGTTTCGTTAAATAAATCAGGTTGTAGTTTTTCGATGCTTGGTGTTATTTCTTTTTTTATTTCGATTGTCTCGTTCGAATTTTGTTCTGTATTATTTTGCATCCACCATACGACAGTAGAACCTATAAGTATGGCTAAAATTAAATAACTCACCCACATGATACGGTTGCTCTCGGCTAACTTTTCTGTTCCCTTAGAAAAACTTTGTAGTTCAGATGCTTGGGTTTTAGCCACGTTCAATTGCTCATAACTTGCCATCACATCTTCTTGAGAAACATTGACTAGCTTTGCATAATTACGTAAATATCCACGGTTGAAGGTTTCTGGCACACGGGTATCAAACACTTCATTTTCTATTTCATCAACTAACTTTGTACGAAAATTCAACCTAGTCGCTACATCTTCTTGCGTTAATCCCATGTTCTTTCGAGCATCGCTGAGAATTTGCCCAGGCCCCATAACTTCCATATCTTCAGAAAGTTCTTCCGGTGAATTTTCAATCGCTTCATTTGGTGAAGAATCAGCTTTTTCCATGGTCACAGGATTGGTCTTTTCAACAGGATTCATTGAGTTTTCTCTTGTACGTTATTTTTGGTAGTGCGATTAGTTGTCAAAGTATTTATCTGCTGTGGTGAAGATACATAAAGTTTTTGGCCTAGCGATAGAACATTGTCACGAAAAATATTATTCCAACTTTCTAATCTATACATATGAATGTTATATTGCGTCGAAATCGAAAATAAGCTATCACCTGATTGAACTAAATGTATTTGACGGTCAATGGCCTGCTTAAATTTACTTTGATTACTTTCAACAGCAACAGTCTTTACCACACTACGTTCAGCAAGACTTTCTTTTTCATCTGTTGCTACATAGAGTATTTTTCTCGGATTTTTCGGTGATAAAACCACTACTCGCTTTGTAGGAGATGAAGGCAAGGTATCAAGATGTGAACCTTGGTAAACTTTTGCTAAATCATCCGCCTCAATATGTTCAAGCTCATTAATAATATATTGTTTAGCTTCGTATGAATTGGGGAACATTTTTAATAACATCCCTGCATAATTTTTAGCTATACGACGATTGCGCTGTTTTTCAAATACTTTGTAAGCAAGTGCAAGCGCTTCAGGACTAAAGCGACGAGTTGCTTTTTCATAACGTTGCAGGTATTTTTGCGCAGTTTTATAGTCAGCCAATGCATATTGTAAACGTACCATTTGTAACAAAACTGACGCGCGATTAGGACTATGTTGAATAGATTTTTTGAAATATTTTTCTGCTTTAGCAAAGTTTTCGGTCTTTAATTGACAAAGCGCCAAGTTTTCATAACTTTGAGAAACCATCAAATATGCTGGAATTTCTATCGCTTTTAACGTGTACTTTTCAGCAGCTTCATATTTTTCATTTCGACAAAGAAAAACGCCATAGTTATTTAAAGTATCTGGATTATTTGGATCTATTGATAATGCTTTTTCGTAAGAGTTAGTCGCAAGTTTCGATTCGCCAACCACATCATAATAGTGTGCAAAGGCTGTATAAACTTCTGATAAATTAGGTGAAAAACGCCTTGCTTTTTCTAAGTTTAATTTTGCCTGCGTGGTGTTACCCATGTTTAAGTAGCCAAGACCCAATGTAATTCGTGTCATGGCCATATCATTTTTACTCGACTCGCTTTCTACAACCGGTATGTCGCTGTCATTTTCAAAACTTTGCGTTACACAGCCTGAAAGGACCGTTAACAAAACGATAACGTTCGTTATAAAAAACCGTGGCATAAATTTAATCATATTTAAAAATGTCACTTATCTTAATGTAATGGCTACACATTATACTTATCCCTGCTCTACTACAAGATACGTATACAGGAATACATACCTTGGGAATAAAGTGTTAGACAAGCTTTACTGAAATCTGTTGTTTTTCGCTAACACTTTTTTCTGCAATTATTGCCGTACGTTTAGTTCTATCTAATACTTCACCGGCCAATTGACCACAAGCAGCATCAATATCATCACCACGAGTTCGACGCGTAATAACCGTTAAACCATATGACTGTAAAACTTTATCGAAACGGTCGATACGTGAATTACTTGAGCGTTTATAAGGCGAACCAGGATAAGGGTTAAATGGGATCAGGTTAATTTTGCTGGGTAAGTCTTTCAAAGCAATGGCAAGTTCGTGCGCTTGGTCTGTACTGTCGTTAACGTGATCTAACATTACATATTCAATCGTCGCTTGTTTATTCGCTTTTGAACCGTCGATATAACGTCCGGCTGCGGCAATAAATTCTTCTAATGGATACTTTTTATTTATGGGTACTAACTCATCACGCAGCTTGTTATTGCCTGCATGAATAGAAATAGCTAATGCACAATCTATTTTTTCTTTCAGCATATCAAGCGCAGGTACAACACCAGAAGTACTCACCGTGACACGTCTTTTTGATAAGCCATAACCGAAATCGTTCAGCATAGTATCAAGCGAAGGTATTAAATTTTTCATGTTTAATAGCGGCTCGCCCATGCCCATCATTACAATATTCGTAATCGGACGTTTCCCTGCGATACGCGTAGCACCGATATCATTAGCAACACGCCATACTTGACCGATAATTTCGCTCATTGATAAGTTACGATTAAAGCCTTGCTGAGCTGTTGCACAAAAAGTACATTCAAGTGCACAACCTACCTGTGATGACACACATAAAGTTGCGCGATCGTTTTCTGGTATCCATACGGTTTCAATTTCTTGTCCGCCTTCAAGGCGTAAAGAATATTTTATCGTACCGTCTTTAGATATTTGTTTCTCTGAAATTTCAGGCGCGGTAATTTCAGTTAAACGCTGTAATTTTTCACGTAACTTTTTATTCAAGTTGGTCATTAGTTCGAAGTCTGAGTAACCAAAGTGATAAATCCATTTCATCATTTGATCCGCACGAAATGGCTTTTCACCAATTGAAGCAAAAAACTCACGCATCGCTTGATGATCTAAGTTTAATAGATTTATTTTCTTCTTTTCCACAGATACGGCTGGGTTTACTACTTCGGTCACTTCACTCATGATTACTACTTCTCAAACAACAACATTACATAAAACAAATTGTACAACTTTCATACAAAGTAGACAATTTGCAGATCAATTTATAACAAACTTCATTATTCTCTTTTACTTAGCAGTTAGGGTTAACAAGTTAAGAACATTGAGGTTTACTATAAGCCTAAAAATAACAAAAGGATTTTACTGGAAACAGTAAAACCCTTTCATATTTTAATTTCTATTATTAACAAAGATAATGGCGATAGTTCAAGAAGATAGCGCGGAGCTTACGTTAGTAAGTGAGCACTTTCATCGCTGAAATTTCGTCATTAACGACGTTAAAATCAAATTAACGAGTGCGTGGGCAAATTTCGTCATCTGAGAAGAAGTAAGCAATTTCACGTGCAGCAGATTCTAAAGCATCAGAACCGTGAGCAGCATTTTCGTCGATGCTATCAGCAAGATCAGCACGGATAGTACCAGCAAGAGCTTCAGCTGGGTTAGTAGCACCCATGATTTCACGATTTTTAAGAACAGCGTTTTCGCCTTCTAAAACTTGAACCATTACTGGACCAGATGTCATGAATGAAACTAAAGCGCCAAAGAAAGGACGTTCGCTATGTTCAGCGTAAAAACCTTCAGCTTTTTCTTGGCTTAAGTGAACCATTTTTGAGGCAACGATTTTTAAACCAGCAGTTTCAAAACGGTTGTAAATTTGACCAATGAAGTTTTTAGCAACTGCGTCTGGTTTTACGATAGAAAAAGTACGTTCGATAGCCATGATAAGCCCTTATATAAATTTTAAATTAAAATAGGTGTATAAATTTTGGCGCGATTATAGACGAAATATTAGTAAAAAACTACTTTATTAGCCATGAGGTAATTTATGCTTAGAATATATCTAACGTTATTTTTCCAATGTTTAAATAAAATAAAATAAAAAAGCCAATCATCAGATTGGCTTAGAAAGAAACAGCATACTTACTTGATTATAATAAGTGATGTCAGCTTAACACTATTTTAAACACTACTTCGACGATACTGCCTATATTCTGGCTTCCAAAAATTTCGTTCTATTTTCGCCACTAAATTTTCATCATCGAGACGAGATGCTAGGTTTTGATCAAAAGCTACTTTCGCTACAGCAAAAGCTATTTTTTTACTCAAATTCGCAATTTCAGTTAATGGCGGTAATAGTTCACCTTGCCCCGTATTAGCTAGAGGTGAAGCCTCAGCAAGTGTTTCACTCGCTACCATTAACATTTCATCAGTCACACGATTTATGTTCGCCGCAATAATGCCCAAACCTAAACCAGGGAAGATATAACTATTATTACATTGAACAATGGGGAATGTTTTCCCTTGGTATTCAACCGGTTTAAATGGGCTGCCGGTAGCAACAATTACTTCACCTTCAGTCCAATTAATCACTTGTTCAGGCGTTGCCTCTACTTGCTTAATAGGATTACTGAGTGGAAAAATAATAGGCATTGGACAATGTGACTTCATTGCCTTAATCACTTGTTCGGTAAATAATCCCGGTACGCCTGAGACACCAATTAAAATATCAGGCTGTGCACTGTTCATTACTTCGAGCAATGTGGCATATTCACCTGAAACACCCCAACTTGATACTGCACTTGGGGATTGTACTAACTTTTGCTGAAAATCAAGTAAATTGGCCATGCCATCAGTGAGTAAACCAAAACGGTCAACCATAAAAATTTGACTACGGGCTTGCTCTGCTGACGTTCCTTCATTAATCATTTGCGCGATAATTTGTTCTGCAATACCACAACCAGCCGATCCACTACCAACAAACACGATTTTTTGGTTTGACAGTTTAGTTTCCTTACCTAGCTGACGGCCTTTAATACGACATGCTGCTAATAAAGTCCCCACAGTTACCGAAGCTGTTCCTTGTATATCATCATTAAAACAACAAAGTTCGTCACGATACTTAGTTAATAATGGTGTCGCATTAGGTTGAGCAAAGTCTTCAAATTGTAATAAAACATGAGGCCAACGACGTTTTACTGCTTGGATAAACATGTCAACAAATTCATTGTATTCTTCTTGATTGATACGTTTATGACGACGGCCCATGTACATAGGGTCATTCAATAATTTTTCGTTATTCGTACCAACATCTAACATTACGGGTAAAGTATACGCAGGGCTAATACCGCCACACGCAGTATAAAGCGAGAGTTTTCCAATAGGAATGCCCATACCGCCGATACCTTGATCCCCCAATCCTAAAATGCGCTCGCCATCAGTGACGACGATGACTTTAATTTTATTTTTCGTGGCGTTACGAAGAATATCATCCATATGATGTCTATCTTCATAGGAAATAAATAATCCACGAGAACTACGATAGATGTCTGAAAATTGTTCACAGGCATCGCCAACCGTTGGCGTATAAATTATTGGCATCATCTCAGACAAATGTGCCTGCACTAATTTAAAAAATAAGGTTTCATTATTATCATGAATAGCACGTAAATAAATATGCTTATTTAAGTCAGTTTGAAATTTGCTGTATTGCATGTACGCACGTTCAACTTGCTGGTCGATTGTTTCATAACGAGGTGGCAATAAGCCCATTAAATTGAAGTTAGTCCGTTCCTCTTCATCAAAAGCACTACCTTTGTTTAACAGGGGTGTTTCTAATAAACTTGGACCAGCATAAGGAATATATAAAGGACGCTTTTTATGTGTTGTCATAATAATTTTTTATGTAGACCATGTAGTTGATGAATAGCGATAATTCATGGTGATGATATCAATCGATAGTATAGTGCAAATGAGGCTTATAAAACAGTCGATTACCTTAACAGGATCAAAAAAAACAATTAATGGCTAGCGACTTAATCAACTTCAGAAATCCACGCTAATTGAATTGCTTCCAACACTCTTTCTCCACAGTGCTTTGGATCATCATCAAAATTTTCTAGTGCTATCACCCATTTCATGAGTTCTGGAAAATGCAATTTAAGTGGATCAACCTCTGGGTACTCTTCAATTAAATCTAATGCTAACTCTAATGAGTCTGTCCAACGATATCCCATAAATAATTCCTATATAAAAAAGATTAAAACAATAGGTTAAACCACAATGCATCTATTGCAATCATGATAATTAACCAAATAAACATTCTTCGGTATTTAAGGCAAAACTGACAATCGGTATGCCACCATTTTTTTAATGTTTCTTTCACTAAACAATTCACCTTCACATTTTGTCATGAGTATATAACCATAGTAGCCTTCAAACATACATTCTGAAGTATAATGGGTATAATCTAACAAACAAATTTTATCTAAAACAGTAGAGAATAAATATGAGTGAAATTAAGTTTTCAATCACACAAAAAGAATGTCTTATTCAAAAGCTACAACAATACTTTTCTAACGAACTTGATCAAGAGCTTGCCCAATTTGACGCTGACTTTTTACTCGATTTTTTTACTAAAGAAATGGGTAATCATTTTTATAATCAAGGCATATATGATGCTCAAAAATTGCTAACAGAAAAACTCGACTACATTTCTGATGAAATGTATCAATTAGAAAAACCAGTCAGCTAACGTTTATCATTTCAAAAAATACAAAGGTGACAGGAATGCTAATAAGCCTTGATATTTCGCAACGTTTGTTCTCGTAAATACGGTAATATAATACTACTGATTATTTGAAAAACACATCATGATGAAAATTACTGATTTAAAAGAAGAGCAAAAAATTCTGCCAATATTACGATTAGGCTTCCGCCCCTTTTTTTTAGGAGGGGCTGTTTTTAGTTTGATCGCTATTACTTTGTGGGTTTTGCTTTATCGAGGTGCAGTGAATTTTTCACCGTACGGTAATGGCTATTGGTGGCATATTCATGAAATGATTTTCGGTTTTGGCAGCGCTATTGTTGCAGGATTTCTGCTAACGGCAGTACAAAACTGGACAGGTATCCCGAGCATAAAAGGCAAACCACTCGCCGCACTCTTTTTACTATGGCTGTTAGGTCGCATTGTCATGTTAATGCCTGATTTATTCGGCACTTCATTAAGTGCACTGATAGATTTAAGCTTTTTGTTAACTGTTGCTTATACTTTAGCCAAGCCGATATTAGCGATAAAACAGTACAGAAATTTATTCTTTGTTCCTCTATTGGTATTATTCACCATTGCCAATGGTGAAATGCATTTAGCAACTATTTACCCACAAAATGTCTCCTTAAGTTATTCCGGTTATTCCGGCATTTTATTAGTGGTGTTTTTAATGTCTGTTATGTCAGGGCGCGTTATTCCTATGTTTACCGCTAATGGTACTCAAACCACTAAAGCGACCCCCAACATTTTACTCGACAAGTTAGCCAATGGGAGTTTATTGCTTGCGACCTTGATGCTGCTTTTACACCCTTTAGTTGGTTTTGTACCGATGTTTTTCGGCGCTATTTTAATTGTTGCAGGCATGTTTCAATTAATTCGTTCTCTGAGGTGGCGTCCTTGGATCACACTAGGTGTACCACTTTTATGGTCATTACATTTTGCGCTTCAATTTATGTGGTTCGGTCTGATATTACTCGGATTTAGCTATATTATTGATGAAATACCGACTAATCATGTTTGGCACCTGCTCACTATTGGTGGCATCGGCGGTATGATATTGGCGATGATTTCTCGCGTTTCTTTAGGTCACTCTGGTCTGCCATTAATACCACCTAAAATGATGTCAGCCGCTTTTGCACTTATTACCCTGTCGTCAATGATACGGGTATTTGGCCCTTGGTTAATGCCAGAAAAAACCATGATATTTATTGATATTAGCGGTTTCTGTTGGTTGGTTGCTTTTGGATTATTTACTTTCCACTACGGCCCAATGTTATTTAAAGCCCGAGAAGATGGACGTCCTGGCTAAACTACGTAAAGCTAATTTCATCAGGTAAAAATTGTTAGAACGGCAAACAGTATTATTACTATTTGCCGTTTTTTTTTATCTTCAATTCCATTAAGCTAACCCCATCACTTTATTTTTGAATATCAGCTATGCAAACCGTCTTTTTAGATCAACAAACTTTCAGTCCAAAAATATCTCTCGAAAGTATAAAGTCACAGGTTAGCGAATTAACCTGTTATGCAACAACGACACAAGACCAAGTTATTGATCGTTGTAAAAATGCTGATATTATTATCACCAACAAAGTAATGCTATCGAAAGAAATCCTCAAGCAACTACCTCAGCTAAAGTTAGTTTGTATCGCCGCAACCGGTATGAACAATGTCGATTTAAATGCTGCACAAGCACTTGGCGTTTCGGTTAACAATGTCAGTGGTTATTCACAAGCCTCGGTTAGCCAGTATGTCTTTGCGCAAATGCTTGAATATTTTAATAATACGGCAGATCACAAAGAGAATACTCAACAAGGTCATTGGCAAAACAGCCCTACTTTTTGTTTTCATGGGAGTGGAAGTCAGGAACTGGCAGGGAAGAAAATAGGTATTATTGGTTACGGTAACTTAGGCAAAGCGGTTGCTAAGATTGCCCAAGCTTTTGGCATGGAAGTGCTTATTGCAGAACGCCCCTATGCAAACCAAATAAGAGAAAATCGCCAGAGTTTTACTCACGTATTACAACAAGCTGATGTGATAACTTTGCACTGCCCGCAAACACCTGAAACGATAAATTTAATAAATAGTAAAACCTTAGCGTTAATGAAAACGTCTTCCCTACTCATTAACACCGCTCGAGGAGGAATAGTTAACAGCAATGACTTACTTAACGCTTTAAAAAATAAAGTAATCTCTCACGCAATTTTAGATGTACTAGAACAAGAACCGCCTTCAGCTGATCATCCTTTGATAAGCGCCCTGACTAATAACGAAATAGACAATTTATCTTTAACGGCTCATATCGCATGGGCGAGTATTGAGTCGCAGCAAAGGTTAATTGATTTAGTGGCGAATAATATCCAAAACTTAAAGAAATAAAAATATCTTTTAACTCATCTATTTAACTTATGCATTCAATGAGCATTCATCGTAAAAAAGCCAGTGTGGCGAAATGTCCGCTACACTGGCTCTCTATTATTATTTTGAAGCAAGAATTACTTTGAAGTAACATCTATAATTAAGACAATAATTTAGCTATCTTTTTGCTGAAGTAATCAAACTAATTTTCCTATTTGCTATCGTATTTTCAGGAGGTTTACCTTTTTCTTCCTCTTGACGACGTTTATTATAGGTACGCTGCATCACCATTTGATATAACGTAGGAATAATAAAGAGTGTTAACACAGACGAAAATATTAATCCCCAAACTATCGATGTTGCTACAGGAGACCAAATCAGAGAATGCCCGCCTAAGCCTGATGCCAAGGAAAACAAACCAGCAACCGTTGTTAATGTTGTTATCAAAATAGGTAAAACCCGACGACGACCGGCATAAAATATCGCGTGAATTAAACTCATGCCTTTTGCCAAGTTATTATTCGCGGTTGAGATCAACATAATAGATGAGTTCACCGCAATGCCAGCTAAAGCAACAATGCCATACATGGTGAATAAGCTCAGAGGGTCACCTGATACAAGTAAACCTATAACCACACCGACAAAAGCCATAGGTACTGTCATCAAAATCATGAGTGGTTGAAAGTAACTCTGAAATTGGGTGCTCAAAATAAGGTACATTAAACCAAGTCCAAATAAAAACAAAACGCCAATCGCATCGAGACTTTCTTGAATGTCATCTAATTCGCCAGAAAAGTCTAGGCTAACGTTAGGGAACTCTTCTGCAATCGTTGGCCAGTAATCTTGAATAAGTTTATTAGCCGCAACGGTATCTATACGTAGCTTATCAATATCGGCTTCCAGTGCAATGGTGCGTTTAAAGTTATAATGCCTAAGATTATTTTTCACTTGTATGGTATTGATATTCACAAGATCACGCAGTGAAACCGTATCACCGCTTCTTGTTGGCATGGATATTTGCAATAGCGCTTCGATATCATCAAATTGATTGGTAACCGCTGCACTCGACTTCACTCGTATTGCCACTCTATCGCCCTTATGTTGAACATAACTGGCAATTTCACCGTCTACTAACATTTTAATGGTACGTTGCACATCTGAAGGCTGAATACCTAATCGGTTAATCGCATCACTGTTTAAAGTTAAGTTTAAACCAAAACGACCTTGGCTATCATCATCACTGATGTCTCGGAAACGATCATCAGCGTATAAAAACTTGCTTAGCTTATCTGTTGCTCGTCGAAGCTCAGCATAATCGTCGCCTCGTACTTTTACATTGATGGGTTTACTCACAGGTGGTCCACCTGAAAGTTTCAAAAATGAAATATTACTAGCGCCAATAATATTATTTTCAACCGCTATTCGTGTTTCTTCAATTAACTGTTCAACGGTGCGCATATCACCTGCTCTGGGTTTAAGACTCACCATGACTTGTCCTAAATGGTCACCAAATTTTGGTGCTAACTCGGTAAACATTTGCCCTGCATAACTGACCACGGAACGGGTATCTTGGTCATTCAGCACTTCGCTCGCCACTTGTTCAATTTGTACTACTTTTTTCATGGTGTCATTAATTGAACTTGTCGTGGGCATTTCAACGTTAATATAGAATAAACGAATCGTGTCCGCAGCGAAAAAATCGGTACGGATCAAACCCTGTTGCACCACAATAACTGCAGAAGATAAAAGAATAAATAAGGCCAATAAGGTCTTTTTAGGGTGACGCATCACTTTTATCAATTTAAAACCATAACTAACTTTTAGTCGTCGAATCGCTTTTTGACGTTTAACATCAAATTTACTGGGTTTATCAAAGTTTATTTTTGCGGCGGTAATATGCCCAGGTAACATCCAATAGGCTTCAATTAAACTTATCGCTAAGGCAACCGTTACCACTAAAGGAATAACCATCATGAACTTGCCCAAAATTCCCGGTAATAACATTAGCGGTAAAAATGCAGCCATTGTGGTTAACACTGATGCGGTTACTGGACGAATGACTTCATTAAGCCCTGCCCACGCGGCATCAATGCCTCGCATTCCTTGACGCAACTTAGTGTAAATAGAATCCACCACCACCACTGCATCGTCAACAAGCATGCCCAACGCAATAACAATAGCGAGCAACACCGAGGTATTAAGTGTTTGCCCTAGCATTTGCAGAATAATGAAGGTTCCAGCAAGGGTGAAAGGAATGCCAATAGTAACCAGCATACTGATTCGTCCACCTAAAAATAACCAGGTAACAAAAAAAACCAGCACTAAACCAAGCATCGCATTCGTTTGCATGGTGTTTAGTGCACTACGGGTATTTAACGTTTGATCATCTACAAGGGTAAACTTTACGCCAAGTTGTTCTTCTGTTTTATTTTTGTGTAATACGTATTGATTGATTCGTTCAACTAACTCAAGTGTATTACTACTTTCCTGCTTCATAATGACAAAAAGCACGGCTGGCTGGCCTTCAAAATTCACCAATCGATCAGCTTTTTCGCGAGCACGAACAACTTTTGCTATATCCTTTAAACGCAGTTCGGTTCCATCATATTGTTCTTTTTTGCTTAAAATAGGTAGTTGAGCTAATACCTCAGGATCGGTAGTGGTACCTTGGATCCTGATCAACCATTGATCATTAGCAATACGTGCGCTACCCGCAGAAGTATCAACAAAAAATTCACGTATACTGTTGGCAATATCAACAGGGCTAATACCTAAGTTTTGAATTTTTTCAATGTCAAACTGTACTTGTAATTCAGGTTCTCGTTGACCTGTCGATTGCACCCGATCAACACCTGGAATACGCGCTAAGTCTTTCTCTAATGATCTTGCTTGTCGACGTAAATTTTCATCATCAGCAGGCCCTGAAACTACAACAGATGCTGTTGGAAAGGCATTAGCTGAAGTTATTTCCACAATATAAGGACTTTCAACTTGAGCGGGTAGTCGGTCTTCAACATTACTAATTTCACGGCGTAGATCAGCCATTCGTTTAGTAAATTTTTGTTCGTCAATATCATTGAATCGTACTGTTATACTCGACAAGCCTTCACGACTTGAACTAGAAACAAATTTTATATCCTGAATACGCTCTAATGATTCTTCGATAACATCAGTAATTTTTTGCTCGACATCACGTGCTGATGCGCCAGGTAAGAATGTTGTTACTTGTACCCAGTTAAAATTTATTGAAGGGTCTTGCTCTCGTGGTAGTTGCTGATAAACAATGATCCCCATCACTAAGATGAGTACAAATGCTAAATTTGTTAACACATGGTTTTGAATAAGATTACGTAGCCACATATTCAAAACCTCCTATTGATTAGCTATTAATTTATTGCTGACTTTATTATGTTTCATCAACGAGACTTTTTCACCATCGAGCAAACCAAGCCTACCTTCAATAATGAGTATTTGATTTTTTTCAATCGTATAAGGAATTGGGCGTCCTTCTTCCGCTGAGTCCACGGCAATAAATTGAGCATTTTGTCCATTTAAGATGAAAAATCCATTTTTACCATCTCTTGATTGTAACAAGTGTGCTGGTAAATGTGCTTGACTACTGAGCCAAGTCAATCGACCTGAACTGCCTACTACCGCGCTACGTTCTTCGAAATCAAATCGTGCTTCTCGGCTACGGGTATTTTTTTCTACTAAAGGTATAAGTGTGCGTAAAGACAGTGGGTAACTTTGCTTATCTACCGAAAAGACATAGCGGTTGGCAGCCAAGAAACTAACTTGGTCATTGAGAGATATTTTGCCTGAGACTTGTAAGTTATCCAGCTGCAATAATTCAACCACAGGCTGCCCCATGACTAACATTTCTCCTTCAGACACAAGGCGTTTAGTGACAATTCCGGCAAAGGGTGCATTAATTTGACAACGACTGACATTTTTTTTTGCCAAAGAGTAACTTGATTCTAGTGCTAATGATTGTGCTTGAATTTCTTTGATGGTGGTTTGTCGTCGGTCAAGCTCTACTTCGCCGATATTATTTTGTTTAGCTAATTTATTGCCTCTATTAAGTTCACGTTGTGCAAAGGCTAATTGTCTCGATAATAATTGTGCTTTAGCTTGTGCTGCAGAAAAAAGTAATGCCGTATTATAACAGTCAAGTTCCGCTAATAGCTGTCCTTGTTGAACTTCGTCACCGACATTCACGCGTAATTTTTTTAGTAATGCGGATATTTCTGCAGGAATTTTACTTTGATTTAAAGCAACAACTTGCGCTGAGGCATTGCGCGCGGGGAAAAGAATCAATGATTCGGCTTTTTGAACGGTAACAAATTTCTCAGCATATACTGAAATACTGAACATTGAAGCCGTTAGTAGCACGGTAGAAAGTACTAAATTAGAAAGAAGTATTGAAGAGAAAATTACACCGATGGTTTTCACGTTAAATGTCCCTATTAAAGATAAAGTTACAAATTAAAATTGTTAAATTCTGGAAAAGCTAGCACATTATGTCACTGACCGACCGGTTGGTCACTATAATTTTAAGTTTAAATTGTAAACAACCGATGACCAAGCTCTTATTTGTTCTGCTACTTGAGTTCTAAATAATGGGTCAACATCAGGCTAAAGTCTTGCCACAAACTTTTATAGGCCTGTTTATCTTCAAAAATTTTAAGATGAAAATTAAAACCGATACAAAAAATATCAATCATTCTTATTGTTCTTTCAATTTTTTCTGAGGAGATATTGTCACCATAAAAATTTTTAATCGCTGGCACTATTTGTCCACAGGCTCCATCAAGTAATTGCTGACAAAGAAGTTGATATTTTTTTTCGTGGATACCTTTAGGCAAAAATCCATAGAAGACATTCATCATAACTTTATCTTCTACCAGAATATTAATTTGATAATCCCCCAAAGCGGCTAAATATTCAGCCATAGAGTCGAATTGTTCAATGGGAGTGCTTTGCATAAAGTCATCAATGATTTTTTGCATCATTGCGCTAACGACATCATCCAAGCTTTTAAAGTGATGATATAAAGTTCCTTTGGCAATGCCTGCAACGCTCACCAGCTTATTACTGGTTAAGCCGGCAAAGCTTTCTTCACCAACAATGGCATAAGCCGCAGTAATGATTTTTATTCGAGTGGCTTGAGCCGTTTCTTTTCGTGTTAAGACCATGCAAATTACAATTTAGGAAATTAATAACGTAATTGTAGAATTCATAGACCGGTCGGTCAATTAATGAAATCAAATTAAGTTAAGTTAAATACAAGAGCACTTAAAATTTAAAAAATTAATTAACCCTTTTTCATTACTCAGTCGTTTAACTCTATACAAGCTTACTCAAAACTTATTAAGCGAGACAAAGATGAAAAAAGTACTTTCACTATCATTAATAACCGCGGCATTATTATTTGCCGGTTGTGCACAAGAATCGACTGAAAAAAAATCTCAAACAGAAGATAGTTCAACCATAAAAATATTACATACTGTTGAGTTAGCCGAGCCTGATGTTAGAGACTTTTTCATAAAAGAAAAGGGAATCAAAAATCTAGAAAGTATGAAAACGGCTAGTTCAGTTCGTTATAGAGTGATGGCTGATCAGCAATTTCAAAGCCGAGCCAAAACGTTCGCTATGGCACCCCCGAAATTTTTAGGTAAAGCGAATAATGAAAAATATAATCATCAAAAAAATAATGGTGTATTAATAGTAAGCGAACAACCTGTTTCAACCTTCTCAGTTGATGTGGATACCGCGTCTTATGCCAATATAAGACGCGTATTGAATCAAGGTTTATTACCACAACATGACGCGGTAAGAGTTGAAGAATTAATTAATTACTTTTCTTATGATTACCCTGCCCCCACCAAACAGCCTTTTTCTGTTTATAGTGAAATAGGTCCCAGCCCTTATAATGCTGATAAACATTTACTGCATATCGGCATTAAAGGTAAATCCGTGGCAGCAGATAGTAGACCTGCAGCGAACTTAGTTTTTCTCATTGATGTTTCAGGCTCTATGAATCAAGCCAATAAAATAGGGCTATTAAAAAATGCTTTAAAAATGCTCACCAATCAGCTTAGCCAGCAAGATAGCGTTGCTATTGTTGTTTATGCGGGTGCTGCAGGTACAGTATTGAAACCAACAAAAGGTGATAATAAGCAGGCAATTATCGATGCGCTAGCAAAACTTACCGCTGGAGGCTCGACTAATGGCGGCGAAGGTATTGAAGCCGCTTATCGTTTAGCTCAACAATCATTTATCAAAGGTGGCATCAATCGCATTATGCTAGCAACCGATGGCGACTTTAATGTGGGTACAACCAATAACCAAGCGTTAAAAAACTTAATTGAGAGCAAGCGAAAGTTAGGTATTGATTTAAGTATTCTCGGTCTGGGTACAGGAAATTATAACGATGAATTAATGCAGCAACTTGCTCAAAATGGCAACGGTAATGCCTATTATATTGATACGTTAAATGAAGCACGAAAAGTCTTAGTAGAAGAGCTGTCATCAACCCTGTTAACCATTGCCAAAGACGTTAAAATTCAAGTGGAATTTAACCCGCAATTAGTCAGTGAATACCGACTTATTGGTTATGAAACTCGCGCGCTAAATCGAGAAGATTTTAACAACGATAAAGTCGATGCTGGAGACATAGGCGCAGGTCACACGGTAACCGCTATTTATGAAATCAGCTTAACCGGCAGCTCAAATAAGGCTAATGATCCTTTACGCTATAAAAGTAACAGTAATAAATCCGTTAAAACTCACAGTGATGAATTAGCCTTTTTACGCTTACGTTACAAAGCTCCTACAGAGCAAGAGAGCCAACTGATAGAAATAGCCATCAACAAAAGACAAATCGTTAACGAGCTTGATGAGACCAGTAATAACTATCAATTCTCTGCGGCGGTTGCAGGTTTTGCACAACTGTTGCGAGGAGGTACAAACCTTTCTACAATGGAGTTAGACAACATTATTCTTTTAGCCCAGCAAGGAAAAGGGGAAGATACCCATGGTTATCGAGCAGAGTTCATTAACATGGTAAAACTTGCACAAGCTTTATCACCACAACTCGTTGCTAACAATGAGTAATCGCCATTGAAGCAAGTGGTATTATCGATTGAACATGCAAAAGAATCGGTAACTGATGAAGCGCTGATGCTTGCCTACGGGAAAGGGCAAGCATCAGCATTTGATTCACTTTATCAGAGGCATAAGAAAGTGGTTTTTCGTTTTTTTGTTAAACAAGGTTTATCTCACGCAATTGCCGAAGAGCTTTGTCACGATACTTGGTTAAAATTAATTAATGCCAGAGAAAAATATCAGCAACAAGCGCTATTTAGAACTTACCTGTTCACCATTGCTAGAAACACCTTGATAGATCACTACAAGAAAAAAAGTACACAAAATGAAGAGCACTATACTGATACTGATAACGTCTCAGGTAACGTCTCAGGTAACGTCTCAGGTAACGTTGAGATTAACCATCAAGGTAATCAAGATGACTTTTCCGCTAAAATAGCAACATCTCCCGTTTGTGAGCAACAGCAAAAAGCACAATTACACGTAGCACTGTCTCTCAATATTGCCGCTTTACCAACAGAACAACGGGAAGTGTTTTTATTGAAACAGGAATCTGGCTTTTCACTTGAACAAATTGCCCAAATAACAGCGCAACACCAAGAAAAAGTAAAAAGCAGTTGGCGTTACGCCTTAAAACGCTTACGAAAGGGGTTACAGCATTATGTCAAATAAACACGCTGACAATAACGGCAAACAAACTCAAACGTCAGCTTTGCCGCAACAAAGTGATGAAGATTTCATTAATGAACTTTATAATGAAGTGTCAGAAGTAAATCAAAGCCAACCCAGTGATATTTTGGATCAACGGATTATCAGCGCTGCACACAAAGCGGTTAATAAGACGAATAAACAAAAAGAGAACAACAACTTAAAGTGGTACTCATCACTCGCTACTGCAGCATCTTTAACCCTAGTCATCAGCTTAGTTGTGTTACAGCAAAGTAATATACTGCCTAATGAACAAGCTAATGAAAAACTAAAGAACGGTATTGCTCTACAAAAAACCATGGCCCCTATCAGTAATAACGACGCTTTTGTTGAGCAAGAAGTAGTCGCTGAACAAATTGATTATCAAGCACCCGCGAGCTATTCAACTATACCGAGTCAAATGGCAAACTCAATTGCTAATAAAACTAAGGTTGCGACTAAAGAAACAATGGTACGCGCCATGCAATATGAACAAAAGACTCAATTGACTGAACAAAAAACCGCTAAGCGAATGATAGCCTCACCACCAGTGATTATGCAGAACTTCAAAAGAACAGAACAGGCTAAGGCGCAAGAGGATAAAGTTGAAATAATGAACTTATCGATTAAGCAGCTCGAACAATATCAACGTTCAAACAAAACATTGGATAGTAAAAGTCAATGGTTGTGGTCTTTCTCGTCAGAAAACGACATTGAATATATCATTGATATTTTTCAAGAAAAGAAGAAACCTTTGCAATATCGTTTAGATAAGAGTCTTTTCAATATCGTTGGAACGTCCCCAGTGGCAACTAAAGAAATACAATTAAAAAATAATGAACTCTCTAAAATAACGATTTCACTTACACACAATTAAAAAAGGCGTTAGTTATTGTACGGAATATATAAAAGTAAGGGTCTTCTTATAAAGGCGATCGCCCATATAAGGCCTTATCAGTAAAGAAATAAAGAACAGGTTCATAACAACGCAAATTATTAACTTGTATACATTCACTAAATTAACATCCACATTACCAACGACTTAATTAGATTAAAGCTGAGAAAATAAACTTTTTGCCAACGCCAATTCAGTTTTACTCCTAGACCTTGTAAGCACATAATCTAGCTCAACTTTCGCTTCAGATTCACGTGATAATTTAATTAATGTCTCAGCTAAATGATAACGAATTTCAGTATTAGTTGAATCAATAGATTTCGCCTGATTAAGTGTTTTCAACGCTTGTTCAAACTTATTGTTTTTGAATAAAATCCAGCCGTATGTATCAACAATTGCCGCTGAACTTGGTTGTAATTCCACAGCTTGTTCAGCATACATTTGTGCTTTTACGTTATCAATAGCCATTAAAGAAAACGCAAGGTTATTTAAAATACTTGCCCGATTTGGTAAGCGTTTGGCTTTTTCAAGTAACAAGTAATGTTCAGCCGCCTCAACAAAACGCTTATTATTCAAGTAATAATCAGCCAGAATATTTCGATGATAAATATTACTATTTTTTTCCATAACCGAAACAATCAGTATCTCTTCAAACTGTCCCGCACTTAACCCAAGCAAGGCTAAATTATATGCTTTGGCTAATGCCATGTTATTAGTATTATTTAACTCAAATGCTGCTAAATATTTAAGTTGTGCAGGCTTCGGCTGTTGAGTAGCAAGAAAGTAATCTCCCTCAAGCACCAATACTTTTGACTTTTCCATAGAGCTTTTTTTCAAACGAGTTAAATTTTTCTGAGCGCTTGTCAGGTCCTTTTCAAATAAACTTATTTTTATGTTTTCATAGTTTACTTGGGCATTGCTTGGCGCTAGTTTATTCGCTAAATTAATCGTAATTCTTGCTCCTTTAATGTCGCCATAATTTCTTTGCATTGTCGCTAAATAAGTGAGCTTATCGGCTTGTTGCAACCATAAGCTATGTAGCTTATTCACCTGCGTTTGATATTGCTTGCTATCGCCAATTAATAAATAAAGCTCCGCTTTTTCTTTAAGGTAGTTTTCATTCAATCTATCAAATTTACTTAATTTATTTACCACTCTAAGTGCTTGCTCGAATTGCCCGGTTGTTTTTAATAACAACATCAGCATTTCATTGCCATTAACATGATCTGGGTGATGGCTAATTAATGTTTGCAACTCAATAATTGCTTGCGGTGAATTCCCAAGCGCTAGCTGTGCTTTGGTTAGCAGTAATCTCGCGTTTGCTTGACCCGCTCTCTGATCAAGTAAGTTCAATAATATCGCTTTGGCTTGTTCGGTAGCTCCAGCTTCTAACAAGGCTGAGGCGGTATTGAAACGAGCGCTAAAATTTCCTGGTTGTTTTAGCAATATATGCTTTAGTACCCCTAGTGCTTGCGGATATTTTTTTAACTTAATTAACGATGCAGCCAAGGCATTCATCAATTCTAGATTTTGTGGATATTCTTTTAATAATTTTTCGATCAACCGGCCTGCTTTCGTTATTTGTTCGGTTTGCATATATAATCGAACTAACGCTTTCTCATAGGCAACGTGTCGATTGTTTGTATTTTCATGCTCTAAAAAAGTAACGGCTACTGCCGCCTGCTGTCTACTTTCCAAAAGTTTTGCTTCTACTAAAATTAATTGGTTAGCTTGTGGGTGCAATGCTTTCAACTTGGGTAGTAATTCTTCACATTTAAAAACATTTCGGTTATCAATGTATAGCTGACATAGTGTTACCGCCATGTCTATTTCTGGCATCACTTTTTCGACATTTTTATCAAGTAAATCACGTGCAGCGATGTTTTGCCCTAACTTAAGGTAAATATTAACCGCGAGAGAAATCGCTTGAAAGTTATCAGGTTCATCTCGTAAATATTTATTAATATGGCGTAGTGCCGACTGATAGTTTTCCAGTAAATATTGACTTAGGGCGTTAATAAAAAATAAAAAGTTATTCTTTATTTGCACATCTTCAGGGATTAACGCTATTTTTTGATTTAAGCTGGTTAAAATCGCTTTCGCTTCTTTATTATTGTTTTGTTTAAATAATAAATTGGCATGTAATAGTTTGGCCCGAGGATCATTAGGGGATTTTTCTAATACCTGTACGACTAACTCAAGTGCTTTTTTATCATCATTCTGATTAATGTAAACACTGGCAATACCACGCTTGGCATCAAGAAATTCTGGCGCTATCGCTAAAGCTTTCAAATAGGTATCAATTGCTTGCTGATTTAATGACTGCTGTTTATATATTTGTGCCTGTAAATGCCAGGTTAAATAATGCTTTTCGTCAAGTTGGAATGATTGTTCTAAGTATTGTTGTGCTTTGGTCAAGTCTTCAGTTTTTAAATAAAAGCCAGCAAAACTATTTAACACGCCAACATGCTGTGGGTTTAATTTTAAAGCTCTTTGGTATTCATTTAACTCTTGTGGCAGGTTTTTCAATTTTGCCTGCGCTTTACCTCGAAGAATATGTAATTGAGTCGCACTGCTATTAGACAGCCGAGCGCCCAGGGCTAAAGCTAATACTGCATCAGGCTTATTATTCAGTAATAGTGCTTCTGCATAAGGTTGAATATATAAATTATAATCACCGCCTAGGTTTACCACTTCTTCAAACTCTAACGTCGCATCAAAAAAATAGCCATATTGTAATAACAACTTAGCCATTAAAATTTTGCTGGGAATATAGTTACCATCCTGTCGCAAAGCATTTTTTAAATGGATATAGGCGGTTTCATTTTCATTATTTTCATAGGCCTTTTGTGCTAGTTCATAGTGCTCTAGCACAATATTTTTTTCTTGGGCTAAAACAGATGAACTAAGAAAAAAAATCAGAGTCAATATGCATGCTTTAGTTGTATTAAGGCTATCTGAGAAAAATGGGGGTAAGTTAAACATATAGACCTTTGAAGAATAAAAATAACAGATGAAAGCATAAGCCTTTTGACAAAAAAAAACGACCAATAAATTGGTCGTTTTTCTAATTTTCTTAACAATTATGAATGTTTAGCTCTATATCTTAAACCGAACAAACCTAAAGCAAATAATATCAAGGTACTAGGCTCTGGTACTTCAGTATGAGGAGTGACTTCAGGTTGTCCTAAAGAACAACGACTCCAACGGGCATTTGACATGTCAACAGTATTACTAATGAATTGGCCACAGCCTTGAGCATTATCCATGGATATTTCGGTTGTATCGTGATCGATCCACTTAGAGCCAAATAGGTTACCTTCCTCATTATCAAGATTTTTATACATTAACCCCCCACTCCCACCATTTGGGTTAAAGTCGGTAAAATCCCATAAACCGATACCGCCAAGTACAACATTACTTAAATCAAAAACCGAATTGGTACCTGAATTGGAGTTATAGGCATCTTGATAAAAAATAGCCCCTAACTCATTATAGTCTGAGTCAACAAAGTTTTTGGTTGCTGTAGTATCGCTCAGCATAATAGAAGAGTTTTTAAATTGGTAATTAGTACCACTAACCATTCTAAAAATGACCGTTAGCTCTGAGTCTATTACCCAGTTGAGATTATTTAATACAAACGCATTACCACCTAAATTAAGATCAATAACAATATAATCAGCATTAATACCGTCAGTTTGAGTATTTAAACCATCAGTCGATGTGGTGATCACTCCGTTTAAATCACCACCTTCAAATTCGTTGCTATCATTAAATTGGCTAACATCAGTCCATATAACATCAGCTGTTAGCCCAAGAATCCACTCACGTTGTGCGACTAAGTCGTTAATCAAGCCATTGGCACCAGAAAAATCTACACCACTTGTCGCCCCGACACCAAAATCATAATTATCTGGGTTATTAGGATCAGCTTCTTTAAAGAACGCCGTATTATCTTCCTCGCACTCGCTTTCACCTTCTGTGAAATTAGCACATAAAACGCCACTATTCGCAGTGCTATCTTTAGCGTTGATATCTACATTTGAAAATGCTGTTTTGGCATTCTCTCCAATTAAGGCAACATTACCACGGTAGTCTTTACCTACTAGAGCAGCAAGATTGGTAGCAGAAATATCAATACCTTTATCATTTAACGTTACACCGCCACCAAAGCCTGTTCCAGAGTTTTTGAATTTACCCAGTAATTGGCTTCCACCAAGAGAAGGTTCTTCAACAGACAAAAATTCTTGGTTAGCACCAATCTCAACATTTGACATTTCGACATGATCTTGTAAAGAATTTTTCCCACCGGTTGCAATCACTAAATAATGTTCGGTTTCACCGGTTGTTGTGCCGGCGAAGGCAGACTGGCTAAACCCAGCAGTTAACAATAGTCCAAATGCTAGCGAAAGTTTTGTTTTATCCATGTTAGCTATTTCCTATTTCCTATGCTGTTACTTCTTAGTCTGCAGGAAGGTAAATTCATCATTATTAGACATCAATGCAAAAATCAAGCCTTACATATATATATTATATTTATCAATTACTTATTTATTTTTAACCAAGGTGAAATTTCATAGAAATAAATTTTGTAAAAGAAGCTGACACTCGTCGCTAAAACCACTCGTCTTTTATTTTGCCATAATGAAAGTAGCCCCATTGCCCGACACGTCTTAATGGCGCAAACGGAAACTTGGGTAGTTCACAATTATATAAAGGCAGGTTTTCGATTTTTGGATCAATCGCCTTTTCAGCAACTTTCTCAGCTAAACGTTTACCCGCTTGCACAGAAAATGACACACCAGAGCCACAATAACCCATGCTATAAAATACACTCTTGTTCTTATTTTGATAGATATGCGGTAAGTCATCTAGCGCCATACAAATCCAGCCAGACCAAGCATATTGATACTTCAAATTTTGCAAAGGTGGAAAGCTTGTTTTTAACACCGCTAATAAACGCTGAGCGTAATAAGGATCGTCAGCAGATTTACCCGTAATTGCACCACGACCACCAAACAAAATGCGGTTGTCAGGTAACTTACGGTAATAGTATTTTAGTGCGCGTGTATCCATCACTACATTCGACGTTAAGAAATTGCAATCAGCTAATTGTTGTTCTGATAATGGCTCAGTAACAATGATTTGTGAAAGTACCGGTAATGTTCGGTCTGTTATCAATGAATGAAAACCTTTTGGGGTATAACCATTGGTCGCGATCACGACTTTTTTTGCAGTAACCACACCCTTAGGTGTCACTAATTTTTGTTGGTTTCCTTCATCTAAAACGTCTAACACTGGAGAGCTTGTATGTACTTTAGCGCCAGCTTCCCGTGCTAAACGTTGATATCCCCATGCAAGTTTCAGCGGGTTTAAGCCAAAACCGTCTTTATAACGAATTGCACCATATGCATTTTTATCGTCCATGTATTGTTGACGAACTTCATTTCTCGTCAAAATCTCTACTTCACTATTTTTAATACCGGAAAACGTTTTTTGTTGGAGTTCTGCTTGTTTAATTAGTTCGGCTAACTTACTCGGCTTATGAGCGACCTTTAAAAATCCGCGTTCTTGCACGTCGCAATCAATGCCTTCAGCGATCAGTGACTTTACCGTTGCTACGCCATCGCACATTTCATCATAAATGCCGCGCATCACTTCTTCACCCCATTTCTTTGCCATATCGCTATAAGATTTACGGCCTGAAGACTTAAGAATAAAGCCAGCATTTCTGCCACTGCAACCCCAAGCAGTTTGATTTGCTTCTAACACATGCGCTTTAATGCCATGTTCGCGCGCTAAATGAAGTGCACAAGAAAGGCCAGTATAGCCAGCGCCAATAATTGCCACATCAACGTCTAAGTCTTGACTAATTTGTCCATCGCTCGTTGGTGCATTATTTTGTATATCGGCATTTTCAGCCCAATAACTTTGTGGATATGCTACGCCACAACCTGGAGATTTATCGTGTAAAGGATCGTACATTTTTTAAGGTTACTTTAATGGAGAGAATCAGATAAACCTTACCCCATTTATAAAAAATTTGCTAAGCTGAATGATTAAAAATATTTTATTTAAATGAATGTCTAAAATGAAAAAAAATATCGAAGAAAAACAAGTTCAAGTAACTTATCGTGAAATGTTACCTAAAGATTTCTCAGCTATCATTGCTTTAGGTACTGCGGTGCATGGTGCTGGTTATATTGATAACAACATTATATTGGATTGGTATGCAAAAGGCTTAACTAAACAGCAAGACTCATCAGTAGTAAATGCTAATTTTGTCGCTTATTTTGAAAATATACTTATTGGTTTTCGATTAACCTATTCTGTTAATCAATGGAAAATAGATGAGTGGTGTAGTCCTGAATTATGGCAACTTCCTGCTGATAAAGTCTGTTACTTTAAATGTAATACCGTAGATGAGAATTACCGTGGCTATGGTGTGGGTAGTCACTTACTCAAGCTATCAACTAAAGCAGCTATTAAGCAAGGTGCAGTCGCTGGTGTTAGCCATTTATGGAGACAAAGCCCAGGTAATAGTGCAGTTAAATATTTTACTAAATGTGGCGGTATATTAGTAAAAGATCACGCTGAACGCTGGAATGAAATAAGTAAACAAGGTTATCAATGCCCAGCTTGTGAAAATGAATGTCATTGCGTTGCCGCAGAAATGATCATTCACTTTGAAAAATGATCATTTCCACCGTATTTAAGCGAGGTAAATATTAGCCAAATATTTTCTTGAGTAATGAAGGTGACTTATTAATTTCAGGGTCACTCACTATATGAAGATCTTTTTCAGTCTGTTTTACTTCAATATCAGCAAGCGCTAAGGGTTGAAAGTCGGTGAGACTTGGATATTCAACCGAAGCATTTTTATGTTCAAAATCACCCGTTGCCGGATTAAAACGATATTCATTTGCCCACTCAGTAATATTTATCGTGACTTGATTAATCGCATCAACAATGAATTTAACTTCTTTATCAGAAGTAGTGGGATGAAACGATGCACGTATCCAACCGGGCTTTTCAGCGTAATCACCCCTGTTGATCTTTTCAGTGATCTTATTTGATGTGTCGTGATCAACATTCAGTAAAATATGGCCGTAAGTTCCTGCACATGAACAACCACCACGCGTTTGCACGCCAAATTTATCATTAAGTAAACGTACCACTAAATTATAATGAACATTAGGTATATAAAAAGAAACAATGGCCAAGCGGTCTCTAATATTTTCTTCTAACATGACGACTTTGTCATTTTTTGCTAATTCGCCCATCACATAACCAGTAATTTCTTTTTCACGGGCGATAATATTATCAACACCCATGGCGTTCTTTACTTTGATCGCTAACGCGGTACGAATACATTGTAAAAACCCGGGCGTTCCGCCATCTTCACGCATTTCAATATTATTGAAAAAACTATGCTCTCCCCATGGATTTGTCCACGTTACTGTTCCGCCACCTGGGTGATCTGGCACTTTATTTTTATAGAGTGCTTTATTGAAAATAAGCACACCTGAACTACCCGGGCCCCCAAGAAATTTATGGGGAGAAAAGAATATAGCGTCTAACGATTGCTTGGGGTTTGTTGGGTGCATATCAATATCAACATAAGGTGCTGAACAAGCAAAATCGACAAAACATAAACCACCCTGCTCGTGCATTATTTCTGCTAATTGATAATAAGGCGTTTTAATGCCCGTAACATTTGAACATGATGAAAATGAACCTATTTTTACTTTTCGATCTTGATACTTTTCAAGCAATAACTTCAAATGATCTAACGACGGTAAACCGTTGCTATCAGGGTCAACAATTTCTAAAGTTACATCACACTCATACCATGTAGTTTGATTTGAATGATGCTCCATATGCGTGATGAAAACGACGGGTTTATCACAGTCATCAAACTTAACTTGATCTTGCATACGTTCAGGAATACGCAGACCTAAAATACGTTGAAACTTATTAATAACACCGGTCATTCCTGCATCCGCGGTAATTAATACGTCATTATCACAAGCATTTACATGATGTTTTATTATTTGTTGCGCATCATGATAAGCATGGGTCATCGCACAACCCGTTAAATTGGTTTCTGTATGCGTATTCGCGACAAAAGGACCTAAGGTGTTAGTAATATAATTTTCAATAGGGGCATAAAGCCTGCCACTTGCTGTCCAATCCGCATAGACAATATCTAATTTCTGGCCATTAATTTCATGTGTTAAAGACTGACCAATAATATTATTTCTAAAGGGAAGGAAATGATTTTCAAGTGACATGATATTTATCTCGCGGGTTGTTTCGACAAAACAATTCTAACAAAAAACCAAACAGCAGTAACGAAAAACCAAATAAAACACAAAATACGCAAAATAATTCCAAATAACATCAATTACGAGAAAAAACACCTAAATTGAACGGTTATATGTTTGCCTAACGAAAACTCATTTTATTCCATGCAAAGTCTATTAATGCTTTAGCTATTTACCTCATAGTTTTTAGCTTAATACTTATTAAAATCCCAATTATGGGATTTAAAGTAAATTTGTCTGTACCAAAAATGGGATCATGAAAAACCGCCTACATAAAACTTTACATAAACCTTTAATATCAAGGTGTTAGTTATTTGGCATATATACTGCTTTCTCATTAGTTGACAGTGTTCGATAAAAATTAGCCGAAACGTAAAAGTGAGAGATGAACTTGGATATAGCAATAGCAAAAAAGTCACCTTCAATAATAAAGCGCTATTGGCCATGGCTTGTTGCGGTGAGTACAGTATTTGTCGCCTTAAACTATTTACAATTTTTGTCAGAGGCAGACTTTGTTGTCGATGGTGACTTCTTAGTATTCGACGACGTAAAGCGTGGTGAATTTTTAGTATCGGTTCGTGGGACAGGTGTATTGGTGCCCAATAATATTCAGTGGTTATCTGCCAGTGTAGATGCTCGAGTTGAACGCGTCCTCGTTAAACCCGGCAAGATAGTGAAGCAAGGAGACCTAATTGTAGAACTCAGCAATCCTTTGTTAGTGCAGTCATTAGAAGAAACTAAATGGGAGTTGCGCGCAAAAACCTCAGAAAGCAAAGCCAGTCGAGTTGTTCAAGAATCAATGCTACTCGATCAAAAATCGGTTGTGCTAGATGCACAACTAAATTATGAAAGTAAGAAGTTAAAGTTAGATGCACAAACGAAGTTATTCCTAAAAAGCACAGGTACCGTTTCTCAAATTGAGTACCAGCAAACACGTTTAGAAGCTATTCAACTAAAAAAACGTTGGGTTATTCAACAAGCGCGATTAGAGAAGATGGCAGAAATTATTATCGCGCAAAACGATGCTAGAACAGCCCGATTAGAAAAAATGCAAAAAACGTTAGAACGTGCACAACAACAGGTAAACGCACTAAAGGTTTATGCCAGCATAAACAGTGTAGTGCAAGATATCCCATTGTCTGCTGGGCAACGAGTAGTAATAGGTGGCAACATTGCAAAACTCGCACAACAAAATGATTTAATCGCAGAGATACAAATACCAGAACTTCAGATCCGCGAAGTCGCCGTAGGTCAAAGTGTAATGATTGATACGCGGAACGATAAGGTTAAGGGGATCGTATCCAGAATTGACCCCGCTGTCGTTAATGGTTTTGTTCAGGTCGACGTAATATTTAACAGCCCGTTACCCAAAGATGCAAGACCCGATCTAACGGTAGATGGTGAAATAATTACCACAAAAATCATTGATACCCTATTTGTTAGCCGTCCGCTATTTTCGCAAAGCCAAAGCACTGCATCACTTTATAGAATAAGTCTCGATGGTAATTTCGCAGAGCGCATTCAGGTAAAATTAGGTAAAGGCTCGGTGAATCAGATACAGATTGTCGAGGGCCTTAACATCGGAGAAAAAATTATAATTTCAGATCCAACTGATTGGGATAACTACGAAAAAATTAGAATTAACTAGACAATAAACAATCATCGACAAGGAATAAATGATGAGCAATATATTAATTAGATTAAATGATGTTAATAAAGTATTTTACACTGACGAAGTAGAAACTCATGCCCTAAGCAATATTTCACTGGTCATTAATAAAGGTGAGTATGTTTCAATATCTGGCCCGTCAGGATGTGGTAAATCGACTTTACTCAATTTAATAGGTCTGCTTGATACCAGCAATAGTGGCATTTATCAATTACTCGCTCATGATGTATCTGGTATTTCAAAAAAAGAACGCGCTCGCATCCGCAATAAAGACATTGGTTTTATTTTTCAGTCTTTTAATTTGATCAGTGATCTTACTGTTGAAGAAAATGTAAACTTACCCTTAAGTTACCGAAAGGACCTGACTAAAAATGAACGTGAACAATTCGTGCTATCTTCATTGAAGAAAGTCAATATGGAACACAGAGCAAATCATTTTCCATCACAACTGTCAGGTGGGCAGCAACAAAGAGTTGCAATCGCTAGAGCTATTGCGGGCAACCCTTCCATTATACTTGCAGATGAACCCACCGGAAACTTGGATTCAGAAAATGCTGAAACGATTATGACTTTATTAGACCTATTGCATAAAGAAGGAACAACCATTTGCATGGTAACTCATGATCCTCGTTCAGCAAAAAGAGCAACTCGAAGCATTGATATTTTAGACGGTCAAATTATCGCTGATAAAAATAACAACCAGACAAACCTAAACCATATAAACACGCATCAAACTGATGCGGCATAAAGAGCTAAATATGATGTATTCGACAGTACTACAAGACATTAGCTATGCAATGCGTTTATTAGCTAAAAAACCCAGCTTTACCATTTTAACCACCTTGGTAATGGCCGCAGGGATCGGCTTAAGTGTTTTTATGTTTTCATTCCTTAATACCATTTTATTCAAAGATCTTCCTTTTACCGATGGTGGTTCGCTGGTTATTTTCAGCGGTTCAGAAAATGGCTATCACAACCAAAATAGATTAAATAGCCATGATTACTTTGAAATAAAAAAACAACTTCAAGGTGTTTCTGAATTTAGCCTCTATTACGATACTGCCGTTAATGTTGCAGGTAATGACGGGGCTAGACGTTACAAAGCGATATTAATAGCGCCGAATTTCTTCGAATTAACACGTACTCCCCCTATATTAGGACGAGAATTTAGTGATGCTGAAAATCAACCAGGCACCGAAGCGATTACCCTCATAAGTTTTGATTTATGGAAAAACATCTATGCTGGTGATAAAAATATCATTGGTAAGCTTATACTTATTAATGGTGTTAATCATGAAATCATTGGCGTAATGCCGCAAGGTTATGCGTTTCCTGACAGTGCAGATCTTTGGCTGCCGATAAAACAACATCCGACGCAACTAACACGTGGTCAGGCAGAACCTATTTATGGTCTCGCCCATCTTGACGAAGGCACGTCTATAGAAGATGTTAATCGCCAGCTAGATCTTATCATGCAACGAATAGAACAAAATTACCCGCAAACCAATCATGGCATTGGCGCTTATATCACTAGTATCCCGTGGGCAAATGTTCAAGATGGCGACGTGATTATTTACACTATGTTAATCGTCGCTTTATTAGTTTTTATCTTAGCATCCATCAACGTGGGTAACTTATTACTTTCCAGAGCGGTTGAACGACGTAAAGAAACAGCCATACGCGTTGCTTTAGGCGCCCCTCGTTCACGACTAATAAGTCAAATGCTGTGGGAAAGCATCATTATATGTAGCCTAGGTGGATTAATAGGGTTATTAGTGATGGCGTGGGGTTTACAGGTTACACAAAAAATTACCGCGACATTTTTTACTGACCCTCTTCCTTTCTGGTGGGAGTTCGGTCTTGACAACTTTACCCTATCGCTATTTTTCCTGTTTGTTATCTGCTCGATAGTCGTCACCGGATTATTACCTGCATGGAAAAATTCTGCTGAAGATTTTAATGGCGTTTTACGTGATGGCACAAGAGGAGCTACAAGTAAAAAGTCTGGTCGAATAAATAAATTACTTGTTATGAGTGAAATATTTATTTCTATGACGGTATTAATATCGGCAGTATCCTTAACGGTTGCATCTTATATTGAACGAAATATAAATATTGGCGCAGACACAGACAATACCATCGTCGCTAAGGTTATTTTATCCGATACCGACTATCCAACTAAAGCGAGTAGGGTATTGTTTGCCAAAACACTTACTTCTCGCCTTGAAAATTCATCAAATATTGGTGACGTGATGATATCTAAGAAGTTGCCTGGCTTTCGTGCAGATACTGCCCTCTTTGAAATAGAAGGGAAAGAGTATACCCAAAAAAATAACGAGCAATATCCAAAGGCGAATAACATATCAACCACCATAGGATCGTTAAAAAAGTTAGGGGTCAAATTACATCATGGTAGATATTTTAACAGCAGCGATGAAGGATTAGAAAAATACACAGCGGTAATTACCCAAAGCTTTGCAGAACGTCATTTTGGCACACAGTCTTCTCTAGGGAGGCGTTTCAGATTAATCTCTGAAAATGGAAAACCTCAAGACTGGCTAACAATTGTAGGAGTAGTTGCACATACCGCTCAAGGTGATGATATTTACGCTAAAATACCTTCAGTGTTTCGACCATACTCACAGGTACCTAAAGGGACAATAAGCATAGCGATGCGCGTTCAAACGGATAATTCAGCCACTATTCGTCAATTACGAGCAACACTAAAATCCATAGATGCTCAGTTACCTGCGTACCGCATAGAAACCTATAACCAAGGTATTGAAAGAATGGCAGCACCCTTAAAGTTTGTTAGTTCATTAACGTTACTTTGCGGTTTAGCTGCGGTTATATTGGCAGGGAGTGGAATTTATGGCGTAATGTCAAATACCATTAATCAACGCACACAAGAAATAGGCGTTAAACAAGCGCTTGGCGCAGACGAAGATCTTATTATAAAAGAGTTCATGACTACTGGGCTGAAGCAATTATTATGGGGAGGGTTTCCCGGAGTCTTTGCAGGATGCTTTTTAGGCTTTGCAATATTACAGCTTTTTAATAACGGCCTGAGTATACTCATAATAATTACCCTTTCCATTATCATGTTTATTGGGTCAATTGTAATGATTGCAACTTATTTACCTACTAAACGTGCTTTGAAAATGGAACCCAGTGAAGCCTTACATTATGAATAATATAAAAGGGTGGCGAGCTTGTCTTGATCCTAATAAACTCACTTAAGAACAGATAACCACTTGTCCGTAATAACATGCAAGATGGTGCTAAATAATCTAGCACCATCTTTTGTGTTTTAATTTAAAACCTATCTTTGAAAATGGACTTATACACCACACTATGAGTAAAAAAATCCTATTAGTTGATGATGACGTAGATATATTATCAGCACTAAAGATGCTGCTATATTCTGAAGGTTATGAAGTTAGCTTAAAGCAAACACCAGCGTTTGCACTTGCCTCAATTGCTAAAGAAAGTTTTGACCTCATACTCATGGACCTAAACTACTCACTCGACACTACTTCAGGTGAAGAAGGTTTGGCGTTGATTGAAGCGATTAGAAAAATCGACGACGATACCCCGATAGTGGTAATGACTGGCTGGGGGAACATAGAAGTGGCGGTAAGCACCATGCAAAATGGTGCCAATGATTTTATCCAAAAACCTTGGGATAATGACCGTTTGATCGCGATAATCAAAAATCAGATCAAATTTGCTGAAGGCCAAAAACAGACGCAAAAACTACAACAGCAAAACCAGTTATTACAACAACAAGTTAACCAAGAACAATCGGGCGTAATCATCGAAAAATCTGACGCGATGAAAAAAGTGAAAGCACTAATAGACAAAGTTGCTAAAAGTGACGCCAGCATATTATTAACGGGAGAAAATGGCACAGGTAAAAGCATGTTTGCCCGTTATATCCACAACGTTTCTACGCGTAACAACTCAGACTTGGTCTCAGTTAATATGGGCGCGGTTACCGAAACGCTTTTTGAAAGTGAAATGTTTGGTCATGTCAAAGGAGCCTTTACCGATGCTAAATCAACGCGTATTGGTCGGTTTGAAATGGCAGACAAAGGCACGCTATTTTTAGATGAAATAGCTAACACGCCATTCTCTCAACAAGGCAAACTTTTAAGAGTTTTGGAAGACAGTGAGTTTGAAAAAGTAGGGGCTAACAAAACTCAATCAGTTAATATTCGGCTCATTTCAGCGACAAATGCAAATCTTGAAGCTGACGTTGACAACGTTCATTTTCGAAAAGATTTATTATATCGTATCAACACCATTACCATTGAAATACCGTCGCTGCGTAACCGCCTTGATGATATTGTCCCGCTGGCTCATTTTTTTTTAAAGCGCTCAAAAAATAACGCGATAACTAACCATGATAATAAAATCATTATCAGTAAAGAAGCACAACGCGCGCTAAAAAACTACCCTTGGCCTGGAAATATTCGAGAATTAAGCCATGTGATCGAACGAGCAAAAATACTGTGTCAGCAAAGTATCATTGAATTGGCTGATTTAGGTTTACCGACCGTTGCGAGGTCTTCTTGTGAACCGACAACGAGTGAAGTTTCAGGTAATATTGATACCAAAGGTGAATTACCAACGTTAGCATCACTTGAATTAGATATTATTGATCATCGATTAAAACACTTTAATGGTAATGCTATAAAAGCAGCAAAATCTCTAGGATTAAGCCGTAGTGCTTTTTATCGAAGAATAGATAAGTAATATAGAAGAAACCGATGATACGAGGACAGAAATGATCAATGGAAAATCTTTTGAAGCGCAATTAACTCGCCTATCATTATTGGCATCACTGCCGCTTTTTATCTTGCTAATCCCTATAATGATTTACGCAGCAATATCAGTTTACATCATTTTACTTACGTTTCTTTTATCCACGATTACGCTGATTTACTGCCACGTAAGAATTTATCAAAAGTCCGCTTATCAATTCCGTAGTTTAAGTAATTTACTCGATGCTATGGCCCAAGGTGATTATAGTCTGAGAGCCCGCTCTCGAGATAATAATTCTGCTTTAGATGAGTTAGTAACGACCATTAATAATTTGTCACAACGACTAAACGACCAACGAATCAAATCAGTGGAAAGCCAATTACTCTTACAAACAGTGATCAACCATATTGATGTCGCTATCGTTGCCTTAGATGATGAAAACACAATTCAACTCATAAACCCTGCAGCACAAAAGCTATTGCAATTGAGCTCAGCCACCTCAAAAGATATCGCTAAAGATGTACCGACTGATGTATTACTACAACTGAAGTCTGCTGTTATAGGGCAAAGTAAAGTTATGCCTTTAAATTTTGGTGACCAGCAAGGTAAGTTTACCGTGCATGTAGAAGAATTTCGTGAATCTGGAAAACAACATAAATTACTGTTTATCACCGACGTAAGTACCATGCTAAGATCTGAAGAACGCAATGCTTGGCAAAGTTTAGTTCGGGTGATTAGCCATGAAATAAATAACTCACTCGCACCTATTTCCTCAATTAGCCAAACGTCAAAACGCCTATTGAGCCGCCAAGATGATCTGGAAAAACATCGTACAAACTTAGTTGAAGGACTAACAATCATTTCTCAACGAACACAGAGTTTAAGAGAGTTTGTTAACAGCTATAAACAAATTGCGAACCTACCCAAACCAAAGAAAAGACTCACTTCACTTATCCAATTGTTCGAAAAGATCATCCCTTTATTTAAACAAAACAACATTACTTTACTTTCAAAAGAAGACATCAGTTTATCTATCGATCCCATTCAAATTGAACAGGTATTAATTAACTTGATTAAAAATGCCATTGAATCTCAAACAATTAACAGCGATGTTGAAGCCATTACCGTAAGTTGGAAAATCAATAAATACAAATTGAAAATAAGCATTTGCGATCAAGGCACAGGTATTAATAATCCTGACAATTTATTTGTACCTTTTTATACCACTAAGAAACAAGGCTCAGGCATAGGTTTAATACTCTGTCGACAAATATCAGAAGCCCATGATGGCCAACTAACCCTGAAAAATAGAACTGACCGCTCGGGTTGTGAAGCCATATTGACACTTCCTCTGTTCGAAAACTGAAGGTTTAAAGATTGGGTATGTCGGTATTTATCTGATAAGTGAAACAGTTCGTCGTACAAACCTATTTACTTAAAGCAAATTACGTTAGTTTATCGTTATTGTTAACTACAAAATTATATAAATATGAATTTTTCTTTCGGTAAGTTGCTCGTCATTCCAGCCATTATTATCGCACTTAGCGCTTGTCAAACAACAAGTAACAAAACTGATTCGACTCAGAGTACAGCTAATGAACAATTTGATGGTGCGGTTAAACAACTATTAGATCATCGTTCAGGCAAAGGACTTTATCAGCAAGATGAAGCAACAAAAGAAGAAAAACATTGGCCTGATTTATCACCACAAGCATTAGAAAAAAAATATCAAGAACGCGTTTCCATCGCTGCGATGTTTGAAGCCATAAATCAAAATTCCCTATCCGACGATAATAAGATTAACTATTCTATTATTAAAGCTCAACTTGATAATAATGTGGCTAACTATCAATTTAAAGCACATTACATGCCTTTCAAATCTGAGTCAGGTTTCCACTCAAATTTAAATTTTGTTATCAACAATACAAGGTTTAAAAAAGCAAAAGATATTGAATTATATTTAAATAAACTATCGGCACTTCCTGAATATTTCGATCAAAATATTTATTGGATGCAGCAAGGCTTGGCAACAGGTATTACTCAGCCTCAAGCAGTGTTAGTTGGATATGAACAGTCAATACTTGCCTTTATTCCTAAGCATGTTGAAGATTCTGAGTTTCTTAAACCTTTTACCACTGCATCAACGTTAATTGACGCTAACCTTCTTATTGAAAAAAGGCTGCAGCTTATTGAAATATTAGAAACGAAAGTTATTCCGGCTTATCAAAGTTATTATCATTTTTTTACGCAAGAATACTTTCCGAACGCCCGTAAAACCATCGGTATTTCAGAGACCCCTAACGGGAATGCCTTCTATCAAAATCGTGTTAAACACTACACCACCACCGACATGACGCCTGAACAAATTCATAAATTAGGCTTGAGTGAAGTTAAGCGTATTCGCAAAGAAATGGCTGAGATTATTATCAAGACGGGTTTTAAAGGCTCTTTCACCGAGTTCACCCATTTTTTACGTACTGACCCACAATTTTACGCGAAAACGCCATTAGCATTAATTAAAGAAGCTTCATATATTGCAAAACAAATGGATGCAAAATTACCGGCGTTATTTAAGCATTTACCACGCACACCTTATGGTGTTGCCCCCGTGCCTGACAGTATCGCGCCTAAATATACTACTGGTCGTTATATTCGCGCACAAAATGATAGTCAGCCCGGCTATTACTGGGTAAACACCTACGCGTTAGATAAACGTCCACTTTATGTGTTGCCTGCCCTTACATTGCACGAAGGCGTACCTGGGCATCATTTACAAATATCACTTAATGCAGAATTAGATAACTTACCTTCGTACCGTAGGAATGCTTATATTTCTGCTTTCGGTGAAGGTTGGGGTTTGTATGCTGAATGGTTAGGTATTGAGGCAGGTATTTACCAAGATCACTACAGTAATTTTGGTCGCCTAACCTATGAAATGTGGCGTGCTGCGCGTCTTGTTGTTGATACTGGCATGCATGTTATGGGGTGGTCAAGAGAACGTGCCATGAACTTTATGACCAATAACACTGCGCTATCAACACACAATGTAAAAACAGAAATTGATCGTTATATCTCTTGGGCAGGACAAGCGTTATCTTACAAAATTGGTGAGATCACCATTAGAAATCTCCGTAAAAAAACTGAAGCCGAATTAGGACAAAACTTCGATGTGCGTGAATTTCATCATCAAATCTTGAAAAACGGCTCGGTACCTTTAAACGTACTAGAAGACCAAATTAACAGCTACATTGAAACAACGTTAGCAACAATCGAAGAAGAGAGACATAAAGCGACTGAATAAGGTTTTCATTATTTTGAACCGTCCATTAGGCACTAGGTTAAGTAAAGGGGCAAAAAATCTAACCATTCCTATTGAATAATAAAGATGTAAACTAAAATTGCATAATAGGCCGATATTCTCGGCCTTTTTCATAACCTGATTTAGCTCAATTAGCGGTACATTAAATTTATCTAACCGCAGCTGGTCTTACATTGCGTCATTAAGATAATTAGATTTGAAAGGAAAACTCACCACAAAAGAAACATTAGCTATAACAGCTAAATGAGCAGGTTTGATTAGATTCTGTTTCGATAACACCTCCATAATTTGTTGCACTTTAGGGCCAGCTTGTTTACGACTGTATAGTACTCCATTCCAACAAAGTCATCTTTGTCGTTATCTCTGACAAAGTAGCAGCTCTCACTCGACACTAAACTACCAAAGCAGTGGTTCACATAATCGCAGAAGCATGACTTTTTAGTGCACAAAGTTAAAGGTAGTTAGTGCAATATTTCATATTTTACCTGTGACAAGTTAAACCACTTTGCGGAATTATCTAGAGGGTAGTAGGTGCTAAAAATTTGGCCTTTTAGCGTTTGATCGATGGTTCAGTAACAGTTTCTGATGAATTAATTCGCGCTTTACTTTTAGCTCTTTTTTTCCTTTGTTCCTTTTTACTCGCTAAAACTACGGTATTAATAAACTCTGCTGATTTTTTGGTGGGATTATAAGCGATCTCAATAATTTTACCGTTATATTCGATAATATCGCCGTTTCGAATTTTTTTACGCTTTTGAACTACAACTTCATTATTTACTAAAACATTACCTTCACTGATCATGGTTTTAGCTTCGCCGCCACCGCCAACCATATTGGCTATTTTGAGTAAGTTACAAAGTTCTATAGGTTCAACACAAATGTCGATAATTGAGTGTTCAGACATGAAATACCCCTAATAATTTTAAATAATAATATTTCTAAATTCTAACATATATAAGGATACTTTATAATACTGAGCTTGCAGGAGGCGTATCAATTCTGATTGTTCCGCAAACTTGACTGGCTTCTGCGCCCCAACAGCGATCATTTATCATGAAACTGCTAAAGCTAACTTTGTGCACTTTAAGACGGTAGCTATTGGCTTTTCTTTAGATCCGCTGCACACCATAATCACTTGTTACACTTCACGTTTCAAAAGTAATATTCGTGTTTAGTATTATTAGTAACACTAGAATTTCAAGCAAATAATTTCTAACGACAACGTTATTCTTAATCACCTGTATTATTTTGTACTGACAAGTTAAACGTTTTTACATCACAGTTACTGAAGGCATCACAACCTCTAATAATAAACCTTAGGCTTGATAGATCTTTAGGCTGAAAGTTCTCACTTCCAACAGAGCAAGATAAGCGGTTGTCATCAATTCCACATTGAACTTCACCTGTTGCGTTAGGACAAAGTGAGAAAGAAGCGCTGCCACATTTAAGCCCTACTATCTTATTTCTGTCAGAATGTACTTCACCGTTAGTCGATAAATATAAATCTATTCTGTAGGATGCTGAGGTAGGTGATACCCACTGAACTTCAAAGCTAGTACCTTCTGTAACCGTAACCTGCTCTCCTTCATAATAATCTTTTGAATCGAATCTGACATTTTGTAAAGTGAAGCTCTCTGAATCAGGTTGTACATCATTGATTTCAGGTGCTTTTTTATCAGTATCCCCCCACAAGCGCTTAACACCAATATAATAATGGTTAATAAAATATGTTTCATAAATGTCCTTATTATTAAATTTAATGTATTCCATACTGGGTTGTTCTACAGTCTTAGAATACATTAATATTTTCAATTAGTTACGTCAACAATGTACACTTAAACGTCGTCCTAATATAACTTCTTGACTGGCACCTTTATGACCATAGTTAGCATTAGAACAGTAATTAATTCATCGTAGATATTGGTAAAGCAATAACTTAACAATCACTACAAATAGGACAGTCAGCCTGCTTTTTCAAACTGAACTGTTGCCATTGATTCGTTAAACCATCAAACATATTCAGCTGATTAATGTGTATCGCATTACCCGTTAATAACTTTATCGCTTGTAACGATTGCATACCGGCAACAATTGCTAATACTGGACCGACTATCCCTACGGTATGACAATTGTTCGCTGGGGCCTTTTCACTGGCTGGAAATAAACATTGGTAACAAGCACTTTCTGGATTACGGGGATCAACCACTAACTGCTGACCGTCAAAGCCCGTCGCCGCGCCAACAATTAAGGGCGTCTTTAGTTCAACGCACACTTGATTCAATAAATAACGCGTCGCGATATTATCGGTGCAATCAATCACTACATCAACTTGCTCAATATAATAATTAGCCAATTCTGCATCGAGCATTTCATCAATTACTTCAATAGTAATTTCACTGTTATGTTGCTGTAATTTTTCAGCGCCAACATCTGCTTTATTATTGCCGACATCACTTTCGCTGAACAATATTTGTCGCTGTAGATTGGTAATATCGACGGTGTCACCATCAGCAATAAACAAAGTACCCACGCCAGCAGCGGCTAGATACAAGCTTACCGGATTACCTAAGCCGCCCATGCCGACAATCAGTACCTTAGCGTCACGTAATGCCAACTGGCCTTTTTCACCAATTTTATTGAGCATAATTTGTCGGCTATAACGTAATTGTTCGTTTTGAGATAACATGATCTGAAGTGCTTCCTAGTCAATATTTCTTATGTAAAATTAACGCAGTGTACGTACGCTATTGGCTTTAAATTGAATGAATACTTTTTGGTCAACGATTAACGACAAACGCTGAGCTGACCAAGCGGTAATGTTGACAAAAAAGTCTTGGCCTGAGCAATTAACCGTTAACAGTACCTGTGACTGACAGGGCTCAAAACTCGTTATTGTTCCCTGTAAATGATTAACTATCGAACTTTCACTGGGCTCATGTAAAGTGACACTAATATCACTTGCGGCAATAATGCAACGAACATTGGTGTTGGTATTGGCATCACTCTCAATTTGCTGATTAAGTGACATTAATATCTGCTGGTCGCCCAACGCTAAACTCGTTAAGCCATATTCTGCTAAATGCTCTTTCACCGTTAATGACAAACTGGTTTGGTGCAATATCTCATTATTGGTGGTTAATTGATGAATCACCTGATGTATATCACCATAATGAGTGACTTTACCTGACGATAGCACTAACAGGTTATTAGCTAACTGTTGAATTTCAGCCAAGGAATGGCTGACGTATAACATAGGTAAATTTAGCTGTTTTTGTACTTTAGCTAATAAGGTTAGCATCAGACTTTTATTTTTATCGTCTAACGCACTCAGTGGCTCATCAAGTAATAGTAATCGAGGCTCGGCTAATAAAGCACGTGCTAAAGCAACACGCTGTTGTTCGCCGCCAGAAAGTTGAGCGACTGATTTCGACAATAAATTATCTAATTTGGTTAACGCCACAATCTCAGTAAAGTCTAACGGTTTATTTCTTTCGATATTCTTTTTGCGTTTTTGTCCATAACGCAGGTTTTCTTCTACCGATAGATGCGGAAATAAACGACTATTCTGAAACACTAAGCCGATATTACGTTGCTGTGATGCAATAAATATTTTTGCTTCGCTATCGAGTAAAATATCCGATTCAAGTAAGTCGTTAATGACTAACTTACCCTGCGCATGCTTTTCAAGCCCTGCGATTACTTTTAATAGTGTCGACTTACCTGAGCCCGAATGACCAAAAACCCCAGTAATACCTGTTAACGATATTTTTTCGTTGATAGAGAGGTGAAAATCGTCATGTTCGACCCTAACGTTTATTGATAAATCAGCCATCAACTAAGCCTCTTTGATTTAGTCTGATTCTTTTTAGTTGGGCGACTTTTATTAGGTCGATTGAGTAAATAAATCAACGACAATAAAACAAGCGATGAAACAACTAAACTTATTGAAATAATATGGGCTTGCGCGTAATCAAACGCTTCAACATGATCAAATAAGGCAATGGACAATACGCGGGTTTCGCCGGGAATATTACCGCCAATCATCAAAACCACACCAAATTCGCCAACCGTATGAGCAAAACCTAAACTGGCGGCAGTAATAAAACTCGCTTTGGTTATGGGCAATACAATAGTAAAGAAGCGATCGAACGCGCTAGCGCCTAACATGGCTGCGGCTTCTAATAAGTCATCACCCAATTGTTCAAAGGCTTTTTGTAAGGGCTGAACAACAAACGGCAATGAATATAATACCGAACCAATAACAATGGCCGAAAAACTAAAAGCAAGTTGTTGCCCGGTAGTTTCTTGCCAAATTTGTCCGGGTAAATATTGCGGCGAAAATAACAGTAATAAATAAAAACCCAGTACTGTTGGAGGTAAAACAAGTGGTAAAGCAACCAAGGCTTCAATAAAAACTTTGCCTCGGCTTTTCATTTTAGCGAGAAACCACGCCAGCGGAGTGCCAATTAACATCAGAATAATTGTGGTGATACCCGCCATTTTTAGCGTGGTAATAAGTGCAAGAATATCTGGGTGCGTGCTATTCATGGGTATTCACCTCACCCTTAACTTTTTCCTTAATTTTACCCTTAACTTTTTCCTTAATTTCACTCAGTTTTGCATAACCTGACTGAGCAATAAATTGCTGACTTTTTTCATTCATCAAAAATTTAACGAAGCGCTTTGCCTGTTGGTTATTTTGGCTTCGTTTTAAAATCACTAATTGCTGTTGTATCGGCTGATGTAAACGCGCGGGAATTAACACACCCTTTAAATTATTGAGCACTAATTGGCTATTACTAACAATGCCTAAATTTACCGCTTGTGAACGAGTTTGCTGAAACGTTTGGCTAATATTAATACCTTGAATTAGCCGCGTTTTATAATCATGCCACAGCTCCAAGCTTTCTAGTACTTGTTTAGCCGCTTTACCGTAAGGCGCGATTTTAGGGTTGGCAATAGCAAGGCGTTGCTGGTTATTTTTAAGGGTGGTAAGTGGGTCAGTAGATATATTGTTTCTTGCTGACCAAAGCGCTAACTGCCCATAAGCATAGGTTTGTTGGCTAACTTTAAAGGCTAAATCTGTTGCTATTAATAATTGCGGTCGTTTACTGTCTGCAGATAAGAATAGATCAAACGAAGCGCCATGTTGAATTTGCAGGAATAAGGTACCACTAGATGCGACTATAATAAGTGGCTTAGGGAATTTTGTTTGATCGGGATTATCGCGAGCGAGTAATTTTTTTAATGTTGGGGCAAAATTTGAGGCAACCGCAATGCGCAATGGTTTTTCATCTATACTTTTTTCATCTGAGCCTACGGTATTTGTAGCTGCAACTAAAGGTAATGGACAAAGCATTAGTCCGATACATATAAAGCTAATGAATACTCGAACTGGCAATAAACCCAAGCTTATTTACTCCACGCCTGTGCTTTTTCTTTATCACTGGTTTTCGCTTCAAGCCATGTTTCACCCAACTCAGTGAGTTCTTTTTTCCAGAACGGCGCTTTTACTTTCAAAAAATCCATGATGAACTCGTTAGCCGCAAAAGCATCTTGGCGATGTTTACTGGTGACGCCAACGAAAACGATTTGTTCGCCAATAGCTAACTGACCTATACGGTGAATAACTTTTACCCGACCAATATTCCAACGAGTTTTAGCCGTTTGAATAATTTCAGCCAAGAGTTTTTCAGTCATATCTGGGTAATGTTCAAGGAATAAACCTTTTACCTTTAACCCTAAATTATTATTACGCACTCGTCCGCTGAAAGTCACGACTGCGCCGTCTTCAACATTATCATTTTCTAACAAGTTAACTTCAAAGCCATGATCAAAGTCTTCCGTTTGAATGCTAATTTCTGCGTGCTTATTCATGGCAGTGTTTATATTCACAATTTTAACCACCTGTAACAGGAGGGAAAAAGGCAACTTCGTCGCCAGCTTTTACTGCAAAGTCGCCCTGCACCATTTGATGATTAACCGCACAAAGTAATGAGTTATTGGCTAAATAATTTTTCCAACCCTCGTCTTTTTGCCCTAAAGCGTCTTTGACTTCAGCAACTGTGCTCGCGTTATTAGCGCTGACTTCAGTGCCGTCGCAGCCCAACTGCTCGCGTAACGCGGCAAAAAATATTACTTTGATCATAGCTTATCCTTCATTCTTCTTAGCTTGCTCAGCTTTTGCTTGCCAAGAACCCGACTTACCGCCTTCTTTGGTTATCACTCGAATGCCGTGAATTTCCATTAAAGGATCCGCCGCTTTGCACATATCAAACAAGGTTAAACAAGCAATAGCAACCGCCGTTAACGCTTCCATTTCAACACCGGTTTGTCCGGTCAATTTACATAAGCTAGTAACGTGTACTTGGCTGTTTTCTTCATCAATGGTGAAATCTACTTTAACTTTCGTTAGCATTAAGGGATGACAAAGCGGAATTAAGTCACTACATTTTTTTGCTGCTTGAATACCGGCAATACGGGCAACAGAAAATACGTCACCCTTTTTATTATCGCCTTGGGTAATTAACGACAAAGTGTGCGCCGACATTTGAATATAACCTTCTGCCGTAGCAGAACGTGAGGTCATGGCTTTTTCAGTGACATCAACCATATTTGCTTCGCCACGTTTATTTATATGGCTAAGGCTAGGTTTTACTTGTTCGGTAGAGTTGTCCATTAGTCACGCGTCTCACAAAGCTCAATGTCGGCCATTTTTAAATGCGGCACAAAATTACAAGGACGATGGCTCGCATCGAGTTGCTCTTTAATCAGTTTATCCCAAGCCGTACGACAAGCATTGGTTGAACCGGGTACACACAAAATAACGGTACTATTGGCAATGCCGCCAAAAGCACGCGATTGGATGGTTGAAGTACCAATTTCATCGAGGGAAATAGCACGAAACACTTCACCGAAACCTTCAACATTTTTATCAAATAATGGCAGTAAAGCTTCAGGGGTATTATCACGAGCCGTAAAACCGGTACCGCCGGTAGAAATTATCGCTTGCACATTATCGTCAGCGATCCACTTAGAAACAATTGCGCGTAATTGGTAAATATCGTCTTTAACAATCACTTTATCGGCGAGTTTATGGCCTGCTTCAGTTAAGCGTTCAACAAGTACTTGCCCAGAGGTATCGTTAGATTCATCACGGGTATCAGAAACGGTTAATACGGCGATTGATAAGGGAATAAAAGCGTTACCGCCATGTGAAGAGCTCATAATTTTTCCTAAAGTTTATTAATTTTTAAATTGATTTCGTCTAAACATTAAAACGCCGTTCTGCTTGTTGCCATTGTTCTGGTGTATTGCTATTAAATAAACACTGTGGCGACTTTAGCGCTAAAGCCTGATGCGGCACTTGTGCGAACATCGAACGAATCGATGGGCCATTTTTTTTCCTATTACCTTTTTCGTTTACCGCACTTTTATGCCCTTGCTGATATTGTGCAAAGTTTGTCGTGAAAAATTGCTCAACAAACGCATTATAGGGTAAGTAAAGCGGGAGAAAATGATCGGTAAAGAAGCAGGCTTTTTGGCTTAATTCACCTTTCATTTTTAACTGCTGAAGCGTTTGCTGGGTCATTAAGGGTAGATCTACCGGTAAAATGAGTAATGCTTTAGGTTGGTATTTTTTAATGACACTGTAAATACCGCCCATAGGACCAAGCTCAGCAAATTGGTCGGCAACATAATGTTGGGTATTTCCCATACCAACATCGCCACTTTCATTATTACCGCTGACAACAATGTTATTTATACCTATATTTTTCAGTAAATTTTTACTGAAGCTAAGCATATTTTCACTGCCGCGTGATTGCCCGTTAAGAGTAGAGCTATTACGCATTAACATGGCTTTATTAGTACCCATACGAGAAGATTTTCCGCCCGCTAATACCACGCCTAAACAGTCTTGATTGAAAAAAGAAGCGGTCATACTCTTTTCTCTATGTCCTAACATATTACCGATCATATTATCCGCCCAACATAGCCAGGTTTTTCGTAGCACCTGTCAGTTTATCTTGTAAGAAGTGCGTGGCTTTTTTATCTGTCATCATGGCGCGAATTTGTGCTTTCAACGGTTCGATATCGTCTTGCTGTAAATACTCTTTCAGCGGTAAACCTGCCTCGGTAAATAAGCATAAATGCAATTTTCCTAATGAGCTCACTCGTAAACGATTACAGGTGTTACAAAAGTCTTTACTGTAAGGCATGATCAAACCAATTTTACCTAAGTAATCGGGATGATAAAATTCTTGTGCCGGCCCCGCAGCTTTATCATTTATCACAGGTAACCAACCATCGAGTATTAAATTTTGTTTAATACGTGCACCCTGTACATGTTGTGCATCAAAAAACTCTTGGTTATCACCCGTTTGCATAAGCTCAATAAAGCGTAAGGTCACCGGAGTCACTTTAAGCCAATCAAGAAAAGTTTTAATATCGTGACCATTGTATTCACGCATTAATACGGTATTAATTTTGATCGTTGGACGACCATCCGCCAACGCCATATCAATGCCTTTTAAAATATGCGGTAACTTATTATGCCCGGTAATTGAATGAAACATGCGTGGGTCAAGGCTATCAATACTAATATTGATCGCGTCAATGCCGGCATCTAACCAGCTTTGTAAATGCTCAGGTAATTTATAGCCATTGGTGGTAATCGCGACTTTTTTAATACCTGGGGTTTGCTTACAAGCAGCGATAATTTCAGGTAGGTCTTTACGCAACGAAGGTTCGCCGCCGGTGATACGAATTTTTTCCGTGCCCATTTGCGCGAAAGCGTTAGCCACACGTTTGATTTCATCAAATGAGAGAAAGTCGCGATCATTGTCGCATGAATAACCATCAGGCAAGCAATAGGTGCAACGAAAATTGCACACGTCAGTAATTGAGAGGCGCAAGTAATAAAACTTGCGACCGAAGTTGTCTGTTAACATCTCACCTTTCCAAATGTAGGGAGGCTAACGCGTTTCCTTGTTAACCCTGGCGGTTAAAGCGATATTGCTGTAACCACGGCTTGAATAGCATTCCAAAAAAGATTTAGCTAAAAAAGCTCGGCGAATAATTTATTTTAATTGTTTTAGTATAGTAAACTATTTTCAAGATTAAAATACGGCCATACAATAAGTAATTTTGATATACATCAAGAACTCAATATTTAAAACATATTCTTTAAAGGAGAATATGAGTCATAATGTTCAACAAAGTCAGCGGCGTTTATTTACCGCCTAAAAACAAACTAAACAAAAGAGTTACCTATGGTTGATTGTTGTTCTGCCCCCGGACTATTACCTTTTGAACAAGCAATGGAAAAAATGTTATCGGCGATAAAGCCGATCTGCGAAACTGAATTTATCCCTTTATCAAAAGCGTTAAATCGCGTGTTAGCAAGTAACATATCAAGCCCATTAAATGTTCCACCACACAACAATTCAGCAATGGACGGTTATGCGTTTAGCTTAGCCAGTTTACAAAAAACGAATACCTTAACCATGGTTGGTCGTTCAATGGCTGGCGAACCTTTTCAAGGTAAATGTAACTTGGGTGAATGTATCCGTATTATGACCGGTGCAAAATTACCCAATTGTTGCGATACCGTAGAAATGCAGGAAAACTGCCAAACAAACGAACAAAACATTACTTTTTTAGAAGACCGTGAATTTAACGATAACATTCGTTTTTCTGGTGAAGATATTGCAATAAACCAGCAAGTATTTGCTATTGGTAGAAAACTATCAGCTATCGACATTGGCGTATTAGCATCGTTAGGTGTACCGACCATTGAAGTTTTTCGTAAAATTACCGTTGCGGTATTAGCTACCGGCGACGAATTAAAGTCTCCTGGAGAAAAACTCAATGAAGGTGATATTTTTGAGAGTAACAGTTATGCATTAATCGCCATGTTGACCAAACTTAATGTCACTGTTATTAACTTCGGTATTATAGCCGATGACGAACAAGCAATACGCGATGCCTTCGAACAGGCAGACCAGCAAGCTGATGTAGTGATTTCTTCTGGCGGTGTTTCTGTAGGCGACGCTGACTATACAAAGCTGGTACTTGAACAATTAGGTGAAATTGGCTTTTGGAAAATTGCCATGAAACCCGGTAAACCTTTTGCCTTTGGAAAATTACCCAACAGTTACTTTTTTGGCTTACCAGGCAACCCCGTTTCAGCATTAGTAACGGCGCATCAATTAGCGGTACCTGCCCTGTTAAAATTACAGCATGCTCAACCAAGAAATAAGCCGTTATTGAAAGTAAAAACGGCAACCCCGTTAAATAAACGCCCCGGACGCATGGATTTTCAGCGCGCGATATTATCAACCAATGAGCAAGGAGAGATGATCGTTACGAGCACAGGTAGCCAAGGTTCTGGTGTATTAACCAGTATGTCTACTGCCAATTGTTATATTATTTTACCGGCGAGCCAAGGAAAAGTGTCGGCAAATGAAATAGTGAATGTGCAGTTATTTGATGACGTTATTCAGTAATAAATCAATGATGACTAAAATATATTGCTTACCTGGCACCATGTGCGACCAACGTTTATGGCAAGCGTGTATTAAGCACTTACCTGAAAATGTTGAGCTTATACATATTGCCATTCCTATGGGTAATAGTATTGAAGAGATAGTCGTTTTACTTAAGAAACAGCTGCCAGAAGGAAAATTAAATTTAGCCGGATTTTCTTTAGGCGGGTATATCGCTACCGCTTATGCCTTGAAATTTCCTGAACAAATTAATAAATTACTGCTTATTTCTAATATGTCTTACTCCTTGCCGGAACATGAATTAAAAGAGCGTAGCCGAACCATCGCTTATTTAAAAACTCACGGATATTCAGGGATCCCTACGAAACGTATAACCGCACTGCTTCACCCAGATAACATCAACAACCAAGACATCATTCACTGTATTCGAGCAATGGATACTAGCCTTGGCAAAGCAACCCTCATTCACCAATTAACAGTGACAACTCAACGAGAGAATTTGTTAGTGAAACTCCCTTCACTTACCCTACCAATAATGTTTTTAATTGGAGATAACGACTCACTAGTTAAGCTCAGTCGTATTGAAGCTATTTTGGCACATTCACCCTTTATTTCTTTATCTGTGCTTGCCAACACCGGCCATATGTTGCCACTTGAGCAACCGAAAAAGTGTGCTCTGAACTTGAACCGTTTTTTTATCGAGTAATAATGCGATAAACAAGGTAAAATGGCGCATTATTATTATGCCAAGGAATTTCCGTTGAGCGAACTTAGTTTCTCCACTTTACAACTCAAACCTGAGTTAATTCAAAATCTAGACTCTATGGGTTATCAACAGATGACCGATATACAAGCACAAAGCCTACCTATCATTATTTCTGGTGGTGATGTTATCGCCCAAGGGAAAACAGGATCAGGAAAAACAGCTGCGTTTGGCTTAGGTGTATTAGAGAAATTAGAAGTAAAACGTTTCCGTATTCAATCGTTGATCCTTTGTCCAACACGTGAATTGGCTGATCAAGTAGCAAAAGAGCTGCGTAAACTGGCACGCGCTATTCATAATATCAAGATCTTAACGTTATGTGGTGGTATGCCATTTGGCCCTCAGGTTGGTTCATTAGAGCATGGCGCGCACATTATTGTTGGCACACCAGGAAGAATTGAAGATCATCTTGGCAGAGGAACTCTAAAGTTAAATGATGTAAATATGTTAGTACTCGATGAAGCCGACCGTATGCTAGAAATGGGCTTTCAAGCTTCCGTTGATTATATTATTTCTCAGATCCCACAAGATCGACAAACATTACTCTTCAGTGCGACTTTTCCAGCAGAAATTTCTGATATATCTAAAAAAATAATGCGTTCTCCAACGAAAGTTACCGTTGAAGGCAATCATGAAGAAAGTACTATTTCACAGCACTTCTATAAAGTAGAAAATGACAGTGAACGTATCGACGGCATACGATTATTATTGTTAAAACATCAACCAGAATCTAGCATCGTTTTTTGTAACACCAAAAAAGACGTACAAATTGTGGTAAATGAACTACGCAATTATGGTTTTAATGTCCAAGATTTACATGGTGATTTAGAGCAAAGAGATCGTACTGAAGTTTTAGTCCGTTTTTCTAATAAAAGTATTTCAATTTTAGTCGCTACCGATGTCGCCGCACGCGGTTTAGATATTGATGCTTTAGACGCTGTGTTTAATTATCATATTGCTCGTGACAGCGAAATTCATGTTCATCGTATTGGCCGCACAGGCCGAGCAGGTAGCACGGGTATTGCCTGTTCATTTTTCAGTGAAAAAGAAAGCTACAAAATTGGTTTATTAGAAGATTACCTTGACCGTACTATCGAAGGTGAATTACTCCCAGATGCTAGTGTTTTAAATGCCTCGGTGTATTCTCCGAAAATGTCGACGATACAAATTGACGGCGGTAAAAAGCAAAAAGTACGTGCCGGCGATATACTGGGTGCATTGACTGGCGATAAAACTATTTCTGGTAGTGAAGTGGGCAAGATTCAGTTGTCTGATAACTGGGCGTATGTTGCTGTCAGCAGAAAATTTGCCAAACTCGCTTATAAGAAACTCAGTGACGGAAAATTGAAAGGCCGTAAATTTAGAGTGAGATTGTTGTAGTAAAACGTGAAAAAACAGTACTATCAAATAACCAGGCTTTATAAAATGATTGTATTTAATTAAAAAGCTCGTATAGTACTGTATTCATATACAGCTAAATTTAAGTTGTATAGGCCGTTTTATCGTATATGATAAAACTATCAAGCGTAATATTGATCAGGTAAGGAAAAATAATGGCAGTTGAAAGTCGATTTGTCGTCATTAGACAAGGTGTGGAGGTTGAAACATTCATGGATAAAAAAGCAGCAGACGAGTATGACAAAATGCTTGATATGGCTGATAGCTTAGCCGAAATGTTTGAAGGTACCACATTAGATCTTAATGAGAAAATTCGTGAAGAACTCTGTATTTATTTGGCTAAAAATCGTGAAGATGTACTTATTGCACTTCAAGCTAAAAAGCCCAAACCTGTACCAACGGCAAAAAAGGTCGTCGCTAAAAGTGAAGAACAGGCTTCTGCACCTTTATCGGCCACTGATTCGTCAGAACAAGAAAGTATTGAACCAGCAACTGTAGCTGTAAAAAAAGTAAGTAAACCCGCTGCTAAAGCACCACGAAAAGCCAAAGCGAATAAAGACGCTGCTTAGTTCCTTGTTGTGCAAGCACTAAAACCTGCGAGTATGTTGTCGTATCAACTTATTCGCAGTGCTAAAAGAAAAACGATTGGCTTACAGGTTAAGCACGGAAAAATTATTATTCGTGCACCAAAATTTGTTTCTGACAAAGAAGTAGCCAACATTGTTAACGCTAAAAGCACTTGGCTACAAAATAAAGTTGCTGAGCAAAATAATCTCCCTCGCTATTCAAATAATCATTATCAAGAAAATAGTAAACTATTAATCAAGGGTGAACTTAAAACACTCCACATTACTTACGGCTTATTTCCCGAAGTTATCCTCGATCAAGATTTTATCATTGTCACTATTTCAAATAGAACGAAAATAAAAGCAATTGATAACGCTGAATTGAAAGAAAAACAGGTAAAGAAACAACTGGAAGATTGGCTAAAGCAACAAACCAGTAATTATGTCGATGAAAATCTCAGTCTTCAAGCAGAAAAGATTGGCGTTTTACCTAAATCCTTTAAAGTAAGGCTGTATAAATCTCGTTGGGGAAGTTGTAATAGTAGAGCTGAGCTTAGTTTTAGTTCATTACTCGCGATGACACCTAATTGGGTAATTGATTACGTTATTGTTCACGAACTTTGTCACCTTCAACATATGAATCATTCCAGAGAGTTTTGGCAATTAGTCGAGTTAAATTTTCCTAACTATTTGCTAGCAAAAGCTTGGTTGAAATCTCATCAGCATCAGTTGTATTGGCCAAATATTTAAATAGCGTCGATAATTAAATCTCCTTCACAAAATACGTTCAAATAATGATTACAAAATAGATCAGGTTTATAAAAACTTATTACAGATCCCTTCTGCTATTGCCCCTAAAATATCCAAAAGATTTAAGTATTATTCAGCCAAATAATAATCTCTAAGTAAATCCTCCGTTTACGATGAATATGTGGCATGAATATCGCTTAAGTTTTCTGCACTAATTTAAACGAATAAAATAATGACAATTGATTATTTGTCGTTATTACAAATAGATGAGGACGCAAACCATGAAATTAAAAACCTACAGTTGGAAAGCAACTGCGATATATACCCTTTCAGCAATATTATCTATTATGCTATTTTCAGCCATATTTGGCGTGTAATTAATACGTAAAATAAAATAATAAATACGCTAAAATTTCATATTTGTTGTTAAATTAAGCTTTTATTGATGATCTTTGTCAATAAAAGCATAAAAAAACGGCTTTTTATGTTTTATTCATTAACAGTGCACAAAATTTAAGGTAGATTAGCATTATAAAATAAAAATAATAAAGGAAAACCTATCACATGGGCTTCTCAGTTCTTGTTTGTGATGACTCTAATATGGCCCGTAAACAAGTTTTACGCAGCTTACCTGAGCAACTCTCTGCCAACGCACAATTAGCAAAAAATGGCCAAGAAGCCGTTGAACTTTTGCGAAGTCAACAATTTGACATATTATTTCTTGATCTTACTATGCCCGTTCTGGACGGACTAGGTGTTTTGCAAGCATTAAAAGAAGAAAACATCACACCGGCAATTTTCGTCATATCTGCTGACATTCAACCCGAAATGCAAAATAAAGTACTTGAGCTGGGCGCGAAAGCTTTTTTACGTAAACCCGTTCAAATAGAAGTCCTAAATACTAATTTGAAAAATCACGGTTTTTTATGAGCGAACTCAATTTAAATGAAGATCAACAAGATTGTTTACAAGAAATAATCAATGTTGCTATGGGTCAAGCAAGTGACCAACTTGCAAGGTACTTAGACACCTTCGTTTATTTGAAAGTACCCAGTATTGAACAAGTAAGCACGCTTAGTCTGATTGAAACCTTAGGCAGTAATGAAAATTCTGCCTCGGTTGTCAGTCAAGGCTTCTTTGGCTATGAAGGAATTCGTGGTGAAGCACTATTAGTGTACAAGCCGAAGGATTCTGATCGCCTAGCTGATTTACTAGGTTATGAACCGGACGAGTTATCAGTTGAAGAGCAAATTATTGATTTAAGTTCGATCTTAACCACAACTTTTTTAAATGTTTTTGCTAAACAAATAGATAACCAAATGTCTTACAGTGCTCCGCGTTTGCTGGCCGGTTCACAAAGTGCTGTATCTGACCATCTTGCTCAACAATCATTTAATTGGGACTTAGCATTAAAAGTTAAAATAACTTATCAAGTTACTGATTATTCATTTAATTGCGATATGATTTTGTTTATACCTGAATCTGCAATTAATAACATCAAAGCTGTTATAAACAGAATTTTAGAAGAATTTTAATGTCTCCAAATGATATTTGCACTGATATTACTAACAAACTAAACACCGGTATTCTGATTATTGATAATCAATACAACATTGTGTTTTGGAATCGATATTTAGAAATTCATGCGAATAGAAAAACAGATGATGTTGTTGGTTATAACATTTTTCAAGTTTTTCCTGAATTACCTCAAAAATGGTTAAAAAGAAAAGTTGAGAGTGTATTTCAATTGAAATCACAATCATTCTGCTCATGGGAACAAAGACATCACCTTTTTGAATTACAGCATACACGTCCTATATCGACTAATAGTCATTTTATGGCACAGAACTGCACATTCCTGCCGCTTGAACGAAAAGATGGTAGTGACAATGTATGTATTCTGATTGAGGATGTTACAGATGTTTGTCATTACCAGACAATGCTTAACAAAACATTAGAAGAACTCGCACAGGCAAACCGAATTGATGGTTTAACACAAATATTTAACCGTAAGCACTGGGAAGAATGTTTAGAAAAAGAATTTTCTCGTGCTCGTCGTTATCAGCATGGTTTAGCCCTCATTATGTTCGATTTAGATCATTTCAAATTGCTTAATGATACCTACGGACACTTAGGTGGCGACTTGGTACTTATTGAAACGGCAAAAGTCATTAGTTCACTTTTGCGCTTAGGTGATTTATTCGGACGTTACGGTGGTGAAGAGTTTGCCATTATTTTGCCAAATACTGATATAGTCGGCGCTTTAGATGTTGCTGAAAGAATTAGAATAGCTATCAGCAAAAATATAATTAACTTTCAAGAATCTGAAATAAAAGTTACTGCAAGCGTTGGTGTCGCAGTTATCAGCAAAGAAGACAAACGTCACGAAGATTTAATATCTAATGCAGACCTTGCGCTATATGACGCTAAAGCTTCAGGCAGGAATATGGTTTGCGTTGCAAAACAGCTTGTTGAAGTTATTAAAACTGAATAAAACCTATTAATATACAGAAAAAAACAACCAATCCCAACTTTTATGAATAAAGTATAACTTTTTATTCATAAAAAACTATTGACAGTAAAACACTGCTCAGGCATTTTATACTCATGACAACATTTATCCGCCGAATTACCACTATTATTACTACTATCACCCTCAATGGGATGATGGTCATCGGCTGACGTGTAAAAAACACATTATAAAAAAGCCCGTGACCCTTTAGGTAACGGGCTTTTTTTTGTTTTAAGGTTTTAAGATTTTAATCATTACACAACGCTTTGGCTCGCAAGGCACGGTGTAATAAAGAGGAAGTAAAATGCGTGTATTAAAATTTGGCGGTTCGTCGCTAGCATCAGCAGAACGCTTTGTGCAAGTCGCCAAAATCATATCTGACAAGAGTAACGACTCTCCTGTTGCCGTGGTTGTTTCAGCGCCACAAGGCGTAACTAACCATTTAGTTGCTATGGCAGAAAATATTAGTGATGGAATAAAATTACAAAATGACCTAGAACATTTCAGAAAAGCAATTAAGACCATTATTGAAGATCTCGGTGCTAGCTTACCAAACTTCAGTCCATTACATGCAGAACAAACTCTTGTTAACTGGGAACATAAGCTGTCGCGCTTTTTGCAAGGTGCAACAATGCTGTCTTATTGTCCAGATCATATAAGAGCGATTATTATCAGCATAGGTGAACGTTTAAGTGTTGCCTTACTTGAGTCGGTACTAAACGCACAAAACATCGAAACATCGGTGCTTGTTCCAGAGAATTTTTTAATCACTAATGATGCTTCACTCAATGCGGTAGCCGACTTAGTGTTATCAAAAGAAAATTTCAAAATACATTATGAAAAACTAAACAACGTTGCTTTAATGCCTGGCTTTATTGGTGTCAACAACCAAAAACAATTAACGACTTTAGGTAGAAATGGCTCCGATTATTCTGCTGCAGTATTAGCTGTTTGTGCTGAAGCAGATTGTTGTGAAATATGGACTGACGTAGACGGTGTTTTTAATGCTGACCCACGATTAATAAAAGAGGCTAAATTACTCGATTATTTGTCATATCAAGAAGCGATGGAACTTTCCTATTTTGGTGCAAGCGTGCTTCATCCAAAAACGATTGGACCCATTGCACAATTCCATATTCCTTGTTTGATTAAAAATACCGGTAACCCGTCAGCACCAGGTACATTAATTTCAAATGAAGACGATAAAACGAAAAAAGTAAAAGCAATATCCAACCTTGACGACCTAACAATGATTAACGTTTCAGGTCCGGGTATGAAAGGAATGGTTGGCATGGCCAGCCGCGTTTTTGCAACCATGAGCCAAGAAAACATTTCTCTAGTACTAATAAGTCAATCATCTAGCGAATACTGTATCAGTTTTTGTATTCATTCCAGCGACGCTGCATTAGCTCAACTTAGCCTTCAACAAGAGTTTGAACTAGAATTGCTCAACGGTTTGCTTGAACCACTTAAATTACAGCACGAGTTATCAATCGTGTCATTAGTAGGTGATGGAATGCATCACCAGCAAGGTGTTGCCGCTAAGTTCTTTAGCTCTCTTGCTCAAGCACGAGTTAATGTTATAGCTATCGCTCAAGACTCTTCAGAGCGCAGCATATCTGTCGTGGTAGAAAAACGTAAGTGTACCGATGCAATGAAAGTAAGTCATCAAAATTTCTTTACACACAAACCAACCATTGATGTATTTCTTGTTGGTTGTGGAGTAGTTGGTAGTGAACTTATTGCGCAAATTGCTCGTCAGCAGCCTAAACTTAAAGAACAAAATATTTCCTTAAAAATTTATGGCATCGCTAACAGTAAAGGTATGGTATTTAATGAAGAAGGTATCAATTTAGACAACTGGCAAGCAGAAATGGCTAACCCGTCGGTACCGGTAAATGTTGAAAACATAAAAGCTTTTGTGCGTAAAAATCATTTGATTAATCCCGTTTTAGTAGACTCTACTTCAAGTGAATCTTTAGCAATGAGCTATGTTAACTACCTTGAAGAAGGTTTTAATATTGTTACGCCAAATAAAAAAGCCAATACCGACTCTTGGGAATACTATCAAGCGCTTCGTAGCGCAGCACAAAAATCAAACCGTCGTTTCTTATACGAAACAACGGTGGGTGCAGGCTTACCTGTCATTGACACATTACAAAATTTGATAAAAGCGGGTGATGAGTTAGTACGTTTTGAAGGAGTACTTTCTGGTTCACTTTCCTATATGTTTGGTAAGTTAGAAGAAGGTATGACGGTTTCTCAAGCCACTGCAATAGCAAAAGAAAATGGCTTTACTGAGCCGGATCCGCGTGACGACTTAAGTGGTATGGACGTTGCCCGTAAGTTATTAATCATGGCACGTGAAGCAGGAATGCAACTGGAATTATCTGACATCTCTATAGAGTCAGTATTACCGGCAGATTTTGATGCGAGTGGGGATGTAAACGACTTTATGAATAACTTACCGAAAATCGACGAAGAATTTTCTAAACGTATCGCTCACGCAAAAAGTGAAGGAAAAGTCTTACGTTATATCGGCAATATCGTTAATGGACAATGTAAAGTTTCCATTGAAGCTGTATCAAGTGACCACCCTCTTTATAGTGTAAAAGATGGTGAAAACGCTTTAGCTATACATAGTCGATATTATCAACCATTACCTTTCGTATTACGTGGCTATGGCGCAGGTGCTGCAGTAACTGCTGCCGGAGTCTTTGGTGATTTATTAAGAACATTAGCATGGGAGCAACAATACTAATGACTATTTCCGTTTTTGCGCCAGCATCAATTGGTAACCTCAATGTAGGTTTTGATGTATTAGGCCTAGCTGTTAAACCCGTTGACGGTACATTGTTAGGTGATATCGTTTCTATAGAATCAGCTGAAGAAAATAAGCTTATTGTCATCGGTAAGTTTGCAAATAAATTACCGGGTAAGCCAACAGATAATATTGTTTGGCATTGCATGGTGTTATTTAACCAAGCGCTTGAAAAAGCACAGCAACCAATACAAAAAGTACAACTAACATTAGATAAAAATATGCCTGTCGGAAGTGGCTTAGGATCTAGCGCTTGTTCGGTAGTTGCCGCATTGGTTGCGCTTAATGAATTTTATCTAGAATATTTTGATGAGAAAACGTTGTTATTCATGATGGGCGAAATGGAAGCCAAAATAAGTGGCAGTTTACATTATGACAATGTAGCTCCTTGTTACTTAGGCGGCCTACAATTAATGGTGCCCGACCAACAGATTATTTGCAGAGACTTACCTCAATTTGCTAATTGCTATTACGTGATGGCCTACCCCGGCATTAATGTTTCAACAAAAGCCGCTCGTGATGTTTTACCCACTAAATACAGTCGAGCTGATGCGATTACTTTTAGCCAAAACTTAGCAACTTTTGTTGATGCTTGTCACCGTAATGATAAAGAACAGGCATTTTCAGTCCTCAAAGACGTAATAGCAGAACCCTATCGTAAGCACTTATTACCTAAGTTTGAACAATCTAAAACTTACTTAGAAGAACAAGGCCATTTAGCCATAGGTATTTCAGGTTCAGGGCCCACTTTATTTTGTGTGTCTGATTCACTTGAAAAAGCACAAAGTGCTGCTAGCTGGTTAAAAGAAAACTATTTACAAACCGATTTGGGTTTTGTCCACGTCTGCCAGGTTGATGTAGCAGGTGCCGGTAAATTACCCCGCTAATCACATAATTGAAAAGTAAAAAAGAAAGAACTTATTAGGAATATGTTGTGAAATTTTATAATTTAAAAGAAAACGATGAACAAGTCAGTTTCGCAGGCGCGGTTAAACAAGGTTTAGGTAAGAACCAAGGATTATTTTTTCCTGAAACAATTCCGGTTTTAGATAACATCGACGAATTACTCGCCATGCCATTGGTCGAAAGAAGTGTGCAAGTACTTTACCCTTTTGTTAAAGATGATCTAACAAAAGGTCAGTTAACCGATATTGTGACAAGTGCTTTTAACTTTCCTGCACAAATCCAACCCATCAGTAAAGATCGTGCAGTATTAGAGTTATTTCATGGCCCAACGCTCGCTTTTAAAGATTTTGGTGCTCGCTTTATGGCTAAGTGTCTTCAAGCATTTAGTAAAGACAAAAAAATCACCATACTAACAGCAACATCTGGTGATACAGGTGCTGCAGTTGCTCACGCATTTCATGGTATAGAAAATATTCGTGTTGTCATTTTATATCCAAAAGGAAAGATCAGTCTGCTACAAGAAAAAATGTTCACCACGTTAGGTGGAAATATTGAAACCCTTGCTATTGACGGGATTTTTGATGATTGTCAGGCATTGGTTAAAAAGTCTTTTGACGATAAAGAATTGGCATCTACAATCGGTTTGAATTCAGCCAACTCTATAAACATAAGTCGTTTATTAGCACAAATATGTTATTACTTTGAAGCAGTCGCACAGTTATCTCGTCAAAAATGTAAAAGCGAATTGGATAATATCGTTGTCTCTATTCCAAGTGGTAATTTTGGTAATTTAACTGCTGGATTATTTGCCAAAGCACTTGGCTTACCTATCAAACGATTCATCGCTGCAACTAACGCTAACGATACCGTTCCGCGTTATCTTGAAACAGGCGAATGGGCTCCAAACGAAACAGTAGCAACTATCTCAAATGCTATGGACGTTAGCGATCCAAATAACTGGCCTCGTATTGAACATATGCTCAAAACAGGCATTGTACCAAGCGATTGTATTAGCTCGGTATCAATAGACGAAGAGCAAACACAGTCAACCGTTTTGCAGCTTGCTAAGCTTGGCTACATCAGTGAACCACATGCTGCAGTTGCCTACAAAGCATTGCAATATAATACAAGTGAAGGCGAATTCGGCGTATTTTTAGGTACTGCTCATCCAGCAAAATTTAAAGAAGTCGTAGAAAGTATTTTAGGACAACCTATCGGTTTACCGAAAGAGCTAGCTGATTGTGCTAGCGAAGTGATTTTATCTAAGGATATGGCTGCTAATTTTAGTGACTTACGCGAATACTTGTTATCAAACGATAAATAATACCTTTAGAACTCCAGATGCAGAATACATACATCTAGATTGGCAACGAGTATAGAAGCGTTTAAAATGGTCGTTAATTTATATTAACGGCCTTTTTTATTATTAAATTATGAGCAAAAAAATCAAGCCGCAATGGCAAAAGCTGATCAATGATGAACAAGTAAAACCTTATTTTGTCGAGCTAAACCAAAAACTGTCTAAACAGCGAGCTAATGGCGACGTTATTTTTCCTGTACAAGGTGAGGTATTTAGTGCATTTTGTTATCACGACATTAAAAACATTAAGGTGGTAATTTTAGGGCAAGATCCCTACCACGGTGACAAACAAGCACATGGCTTAGCCTTCTCAGTTCAACCCGGTGTCAAAGTTCCTCCGTCTTTAGTCAATATTTATAAAGAATTAGTCAATGAATATAGTGATTTCAATAAACCTGATCACGGTTGTTTAACGCCGTGGGCTGAGCAAGGCGTCTTATTACTCAATACCGTATTAACGGTAAAACAAGCACAAGCGCATTCTCATGCAAAGTTAGGCTGGGAAACATTTACAGATGCAGTAATAGAAAAAATTGACCATGAAAGTAACGCTTGTGTGTTTTTACTTTGGGGGGCTCATGCACAAAAAAAAGGGAAAAACATTAATACAGATAAGCACTTGGTATTAAATGGACCTCATCCATCACCACTATCTGCATATAGAGGATTTTTTGGTTGTCAGCACTTTTCAAAAGCAAATGAATGGTTACGTTCTAAAGACATTCCACAAATAAACTGGCATTTACCTATAACGCCTTAGTTTTTTAACGCTAAAATGTAAAAAACCTTTCTAAAGAAAGGTTTTTTGTTTTATTAACGCTATTTTTATATTTAATTATTTGAATAATCCCGCATGTCGATCAGTAACGGCATCACGCCAGCCGCCTAACCATTCTGATTTAACATCAGTATTTTGATAAGGACACTTCTCTTTCGTTTTTCCATTCAGGCCTGCTTGATAACCATTCGAATGTGCTCTACCTAGCCGATCTCTTTTCTTTGTTCTCATTAATAATTCTCCGTCTTTGTCCTGTTGTACTTTTAGCATTGTCGAATAAAACAGCAATCGACAACTAAGTTAAGGTTAATAAAAGGACTAAATCAAGTGAGTTATGGCTAAAAAACCAACTAAAGTAAATATAAATAAAATGATAAAACGTCAACTTTAAGATTAAATAAATAAAACAACTTGTTACCAAAAAGCTTTATTACCTATGAATATAAAAATAGGTCTATTTATAAAAAATTATTTTAATGTTCAGGAATACCTAAACGACTTGAACGTAAGAGTGGCTCCAACATACCTTCAAGACCATTGAGTTTTACTTCGTAGATTAATTCAAGCTGCTGTCCTAATTTTCCTTCAGGAAAGCCTTTTGATTTAAACCAGACTAAATAAGGCTCAGGAAGATGTAATAAAGGTCTTCCTGAGTATTTTCCGAAAGGCATGATTTGGTTCACGGCGTCGAGTAAAGCTTTTTGATCTGAAAACATATTTTCTCTGAGAATTAAAAGATTTTCCTGTGCAGATGATAACCTAAAAGTTTGTAACATCATAAAAGTGTCACAAGCTGCATTTATAATGCATCGCAAAATTATCGACTAACTTCAAACAGGGAACTGATACTGTTAATTTCCCCAGAAATATATAAAGGCAGTGTGCAACCCCACTATCATTTTTACCAAACATTATCGCAATTTTTAATTATCAAATACTGTTTGTTCAGTACTCATTGTTGGTTTTTTTTGCAACTTTCTTTGCAAAGTTCTCCGGTGCATTGAAATCTGACGTGCCGTTGCTGAAACATTACCATTATTAAACTTCAAGGCCTGTTGAATGTGCTCCCATTCCACTTGCTCTGTTGAAAGCGTTGGTTCATTTTGAATTTTCTCACCTACATGCGTTGTAGACGATATGTGCTTTTTTGTTGAATTATGACTACTTTTAGCTAACGCAAATAACAAGGTTTGTGTGTCTACAGGTTTAGTTAAGTACTCATCAGCACCAAGCTTTATGGCATCAACGGCAGTAGCAATACTCGCAAAGCCTGTTAGAAGGATAATGTGACTGTTTGGCAGTAGCTTTCTAATGGGAGTAATCAAATTCAAACCACTCTCATTATTAAGTTTCATATCCAGTAGTATAAATTCTGGTAATTGACGATGACAAGTCAGTAACGCATCATTAATGTTATCTGCCAACCAACAGTTATAGCCGTTTTTTTCCATTCTTCGTTTGAGCGTATTAGCAAAGGCGTTATCGTCTTCAACAATAAGTAATTTCATTAATTCCATTCCTTACACACCCTCTGTAATTAAAGGTAATTTTAACGTAACTAATGCTCCACCATCAAGGTGATTTGTTAGAGTCAGTGTGCCACCTAATCGTTCTAGACTTGCATGACTCAAAAACACAGCCATACCTAGACCTTGTTTGCTGCTTACGGGCTTAACACCCAATTCATTTAATGTAGATTCAGTAAAACCTCGGCCAAAATCACGAATACTGAGTTGCCAGTTTTTTTGATCACAAACACTGGCTAACTCAATTTGATAACTATTATTGACTTTAGTTGCTCTAATCGCATTATTGACTAAATTGAGAATCGCCGGCAATAACGAAGCATCCGCCAATATCATTGCTTTTTCACATAATACAGATTGACTATTGTTTGATATAAACTCGGCGTTAACATCGGGATAATTTAGGCCGATGTGTTCAATCATCTGTTCGATAATGTTATCGCAGAACATATGCTTTGACGTTTGCTCTTTTATCTCAAAAACCATTTCACGAAACTCTGCTAAGCTTTGGCTGCAACGTAACAACTGTGTTTGTAAGTCAACCACTACAGGGTGTTCTGGTAATTCATCACTCAGCTCATCCACCAGTAACTGCACTGTAGCAATAGGTGTTGCTAACTGGTGAGTTATTTGAGCAGAAGCAACACCCAACGACATTATTTTTTCTTGCTTTAATTGCTCCTCACGAAAAGTCGCAATCGCATGTTCTTTTTGTGAGATGCGCCTTGCCATTTGTCCTACGACTGTAGCAACCACGATGCTGGAAAATAGAAAATTAATCCACATGCCAATAAAATGCCCTTCCATATTGCCATGCATTACTGACATCGGTAATAACCAAAGTAATACACTGTATGAAGCAATAGCTAAAAGCGCTACCGCACCTAAAAATAATGGTGTTAATGTTACGGCTGCAATAGCAATTGGAATAAGTAACAAGGAAACAAAAGCGTTCGTCGCCCCGCCACTGTAATAAAGAATAAAGGATAGGAAAATAATGTCTGCGCACACTTGCCCAAGTAAGGCGATCCTGTCAGCTTCCTTACCTGAACGGTAATATAAATAACTGCCCAAGGTAAATAGCGCTTCAATTGAAATGACAACAATTAACGGCATCCAAGGAAGTTCATATTCCAAAATTACATTTACAAAAAATATTAGTATAAGCTGAATAACAATAGCAATACTGCGTAGGAAAATAACCGTACGAACTTGATTAAACTTCAATAAAAATAAGGAGATAAAATTTCATTTCGGTAATATTATTTATTGATATTACGCTAATTATCCTGCTTTTAAAGGGTCAAAAACAATTTATTTATAATTTCCAACAAAAACGTATAGACATCTAAACGTCTATCGTTGTAAGGTTGCCTTAATCACACATATTAAGGTTTAATTTAATGTCATCACATGAAGAAAAAATCACGCTAGCTGGCGGTTGCTTTTGGTGTATTGAAGCGGCATTTAAACAATTAATCGGCATTAAATCTGCTATATCAGGTTATATGGGCGGCAATGCAGCGCTTGCCACTTACGAAAACGTTTGCTCAGGTAAAAGTGGTCATGCAGAAGTTGTGCAGTTAACGTTTGATACCACACAGATTAGTGCTCGTGAAATATTAGAGGTTTTCTTCACGCTACATGATGCCACTCAATTAAATCGCCAAGGTAACGATATAGGTACTCAATATCGTTCAGGGATTTTTTATCACAGTAAAGAACAACAAGAACTCGCCTTGGACGTTATTACTGAGATCGATGCAAGTGATATGTTTAATGCGGTAATTGTGACTGAAGTTACCAAGGAGTCTGCGTTCTTTTCTGGTGAAAAGTTTCATCAAAATTATTTCAGCAACAATGCTGAAACGCCATATTGCCAAGTCATTATTTCACCAAAGCTAGCTAAATTTAGACAAACATTTGTGAGTAAACTTAAGCCAGTAGCATATGAAGTCGAACCAATAGCCGCGGTAGGTTAAGTATTCATACTCAGATTTACTTTACGATTAACTTTTATTTAACCCTTTATATTAATATTTATATAAATAAAAAATTTAATTAGAAATCTCACTACGCATATTTATGAATGTTTTTTATAAACATGCGTAAGACTTGCTATCATTCATTTTTATCTTGAATTAATACATCAAAGTATACAATTTTCTACGATACTTGTTCGCTATTGGATCACCATCAGGCAACGATTTTAAGACATCAAGATACAAACTTTTGCTTACCGCATCACTACTGTCTTTTTGCATTAAACGAAAGAGTAATACCAATGCTTCTTCATGACGATTAACTTGGCTGTACTGTGCGACAAGTTGATGCTGTAATTCAACATTATCAGTATCATTCGCTAACTGGGCTTCTAACGCTTTGATTTCTGGCGAATCAGCGGCTTGGCTAGCAAGTTCTAACTTAGCAATCAAAGCTTGATAATAGCTGTCTTGATCTACCATTAAAATAGTGGCGAGTAATGATTCTGCTTCAGTGATTTTACCTGTTTGTAGGTACACATCTGATAGTAATAATTTTATATCGGCACGTTCACTATCAAGTTGATAAGCATTGTTGATCACTGTAAATGCATCATTAACGTTATTATCAGCTAAAAGTTGTTGTGCTTGAGCGAGCAGTAAGTCTTCTTGCTTAGGTAAATGTTTCGCTAAAAACGCTTTTATATTGTCATCGCTTTGTGGCCCAGTTAACCCATCAAGTGGCTGTCCATCTTTCACTAATATAGCGGTAGGTAACCCTTGAATACCAAACTGCTGAGCTATTTGTTGCTGAGTTTGACAATCCACGGTTGCATATAAAACATGCGCTTCAAATCCATTTAAGTCTGCGGCAAGTCTATCTCTTAATTGTAAACTCTCAGGGACTGTTTCTGCCCAAAAATCTATTAATACCGGCTTAGTTTTAGATTCTTCTAAAATAATCTGTTGAAAATTTTCTAACGTTATTTCAATGGCATTTGTAGTCACATTCATTTCCATTTATTTTTATTGATAAGCGTCTATACCCTATATTTTGGGGCGATTATTGAAAGCTCAAGGGGTAAACACAAAAAGCTGAACTCCATTTGTTTTAAAGGAAATTCAGCTTTAGATTCGTTAAACGAGATAAAATTAAATTTCGCGCAATAACTCACGGGCAATAATTATTTTTTGGATCTCGCTCGTGCCTTCATAAATAGCAGTAACACGAACATCACGCGCCATACGCTCTAATGGATATTCTTTGATATAACCTGCTCCCCCCATTAATTGCAAGGCATCATAACAAGCGGTATTCGCTTTTTCTGCAGCAAATAACTTGGCCATAGAAGCTGCTTTACCAAACGGTAAACCTTGCTCTTTTGTGTAAGCCGCTTGCATAAGTAATAAACGAGCCGCTTCTAAATCGGTATAGCGTTCAGCAAGTTTCCACTGTAAGCCTTGGAAGTTTGATAATGCTTGACCAAATTGTTTACGCTCAGTAATAAAGACACGCGCGTAATCCATAGCGGCTAAGCCAATACCTAAAGCTAAAGATCCAATACCAATACGACCGCCAGCTAGTTCACCAACAGCAACACCAAAACCTTTATTCTCTTTTCCCATCATAGCGCTAACGGGAATACGACAATCAGTGAAGCTCACTTCATTGGTCGGAGAGGCTTTTTGTCCCATTTTTTCTTCAGGTTTACTTACCGTAATACCTGGCGTATTTGCTTCAACTAAGAAGCAAGAAATTCCTTTTCCTTTTGGCGCCTCTGCATCAGTTACTGCCCAAACTACAAAGATATCGGCAAAACTAGCACTGGTAATATATAGCTTACTGCCATTTAAAATGTATTCATCACCGTCGAGTACTGCTGATGTTTTCATACCTGCAGGGTCTGAGCCCGCATTATTCTCTGTTAAGCAAAAAGCACCTGCTCTATATTCACCGCTACATATTTTAGGTAAGTAATTTTGTTTTTGTTCTTCATTACCTACTGCCTGAATAACTTCAGCAACCATATTAGTGACTGATGTAGTTACCGCAGTTGAAGCACAAGCTCGAGCAATTTCTGTTATCGCTAAACTAAAAGCGACAGAACCTGCTTCCACACCGCCATATTCAGCTTTAATGTTTAAGCCCATAAAACCAAGCTCTGTTAATTGCGCTAGGTTATTAAGGAAAAGTGTTTGATCTTGGGTTTCATCAAGTTCGGCGGCTACTGGAGCTAATTCACTTTCAGCGAATTTTTTTGCCATATCTTGAATCATCATCTGTTCTTCGGTTAATGATAAATTCATTTGTTACTCACTTTTGTATTTTATATTTGTATAGGGTGAACATTTGAAAACAAATTCAAATGTTATATTTTATCTTTATTATTATTTTTTTATTTACTGTATGTACGATATCTAAATCGATTGAGTCAATTAACCAAGCACGAACCAAAGTAATGCCACACCGAGTACTAACCGGTATATTACAAATGGCATCATGCCAACTTTGTTTAATAGAATGAGAAAATAATGAATACAGGCATAAGCACTAAAAAAAGCTAACACACTGCCAAGTCCAATAGCGCTCCAATCAACACCTTCAGTGCCGGTAATAAGTTTAAACGTTAAATAACATCCCGCCATCGCAATAGCAGGAATAGATAATAAAAAGGAAAATCGTGCGGCATTGGCTCGATTTAAGCCAAGCATTAAACCAATGGTCATTGTTATACCCGAACGTGATGTCCCCGGAATAAGAGCGATTGCTTGTGCTAGCCCAATGAGCATAGCGCCTTTAAAACCTAGCTTTTCAAAATCAATATGCTCAGAAGCTTTGCGTTTTCCTGCTTTAATATCAGCATACCCCAAGAAAAAACCAAAAATTAAGGTGGTCGCAGCAATAACTGCAGCAGTACGTAAATGCGCTTCAATAAAGTCTTTGCCAAGCAAACCAAAGATACCTAACGGGATAGTGGCAAATAATATCCACCAAGCAAGTTTGCCTTCAAAACTGGAATTATCACCTTTGATACTGCCAACCCAAGCAACCGCCATGTTCGCTACGTCTTTACGAAAATATAAAACAACAGCAAGTAAAGTTCCTACATGCAAAGCTACATCAAGCCCTATCCCTTGATCTTTCCACCCTAGAACTGCTGAGGGTAATATTAAATGCGCAGAACTTGAAACCGGTAAAAACTCCGTCAATCCCTGTAAAATAGCTAAAATAAATATCTCTGTGATAGTCATTAGTAATTATATTCCTTTTTTCGTTCAATGCTTAATGGTCAATTTTAAATTGCATAACTTTTCTTATTAGCTTGGCCAAGAAAAGTCTACTATGGTTATTTGTTGCTTTGATTTGTCGTACATTTGCCAAAGTTGTTGATAAGATTTTTTCAAAAGGGGGTGTTTGACAAGTGGTGCTACTTCAGCAAGCGGCCACAAAACAAAAGCATTTTCTGTAATTTCAGCGCGTGGAATTTGTGCAGGCGTATCGAGCACTAAATCATCATAGAGTAATAAATCTAAGTCTAGCGAACGTGGGCTATATTTTTTCGCATCAATTTCTCGGCCGTTAGCAAACTCTATATCGCGAAGTGCTGTTGCAACTTGTTCAATGGTAAGCTCGGTGGTTGCACCCACAACCATATTATAAAATTCTGCGCCATCGAAACCCACTGCTTTACTTGCGAATAATGACGACAACGTTAACTCACCAAAAATTGATTTAAGTGCAGTCAAACCTGCACTTACGTTGTGGTGTCGGTCCACATTACTGCCAAGTGAAATATATAAACTGGCCATTACATCTGTTTATCGTTATTTGATTGGCTACCACGTTCAATTTCAACGGCGACGGTTAACGCATTATGAACGGCATTCGGCTTTGCTACTTTCAACTTAAGCCAAGGTATATGATAAGTTTCCATCAAAAATTTAGCCATGCGTTCTGCGAGTGTTTCAATTAAGTCAACAGGGTTATTATTAGCAAAGTCAGCAATTATTGCTGATATCTCGGCATAGTCTAACGTTTTAGCAAGATCGTCATTTTCAGCAGCTAACGCTGTATTCCATCCCATTGCTAAATCTATTACTAACGTTTGCTTGATCTGCTTTTCCCATTCGAAAAAACCTATCGTGGTTTGAATGCTTAAGCCTTGAATATGAACTTTATCCATTAACGTATACTCGCCTTTAATCAGTAATCAAAAATAAAAATGAACAATTTGCCGGTAACAACTAAAATAAAGGGCGATTTTACCTGTGCAAAGCTATAAAAACTAGGGTCACTGATCAATTAATATTTATTATTGGCAGACTGGAAAGAAAAACTTATTTGCATTGCGATTGCGAAACGATAGAATATAAAAAGTTGTTAAAAATTTGTGTAAAAATAATAGTTTTAACAATAAATTTGGAGATTTTTGTATTATCGCTTTATTACTAACACTCATGATGATCATTGCTGCCTATCTGGTCGGCTCGATTTCTAGTGCTATTTTATTATGTAAATTATTAAAGCTCCCCGATCCTCGTACGATAGGCTCCAACAATCCCGGCGCGACCAATGTGTTACGTATCAGTAACAAATTTATAGCTTCACTGGTATTAGGCTTTGATATTCTCAAAGGCACTATTCCAGTATGGGGTGCATATTTCCTTGGTTTAGAACCGCTCAATTTAGGGTTAATAGCACTCGCCGCTTGTTTGGGCCATATGTACCCTATATTCTTTAATTTTCAAGGAGGAAAAGGAGTAGCGACTGCACTTGGTGTGTTATTACCAATCGGTTTAGATTTAGGAGGACTGCTAATTTTGACTTGGGTAATCGTGATAGTTTTCACTCGGTATTCAAGTTTAGCTGCCATTATTACGGTATCGCTAGCGCCTTTTTATATTTGGCTGTTAAAACCTTTATACATGTACCCTGTGATGATGCTTTCCGTGTTAATCATTTTTCGTCATAAGGACAATATATGGCGATTAATTAAAGGACATGAGAGTAAAGTTTCCTTCAAAAACACGTCCAAATAATTTCATACCCGTTATTAAACAGCCGGTAAAGTATCTAATGGCCAACGAGGCGTCGCTTTAAACGATAAATCTGCGTCTGTTCCAGCTTTTAAACGTTGTAAGCCAGCATAAGCGATCATCGCTCCATTATCCGTACAAAATTCAGGACGTGGATAGAAAACTTCACCGCCCAGCTTTTTAGTAATTTGTGCTAACTTTTCACGTAATGAAGTGTTAGCACTAACGCCACCAGCAATAACTAAACGTTTCAATTCACATTGTTGCAAAGCTCGGCGACACTTAATCGCTAAAGTATCTACCACAGCTTCTTGAAACGCATAAGCAACATCTGCATGAGTTTGCTCATCCATACCTTCATTACCTAATGACTTTTGCAACTCGATTTCTTTTCGGATAATGATAGCAGCAGCAGTTTTTAAACCACTAAAGCTAAAATCTAAACCTGGGCGAGAGGTCATCGGACGTGGCATAGTGAAACGTCCTTTAGTGCCTTTTTCTGCCATTTTAGATAATGCTGGGCCACCTGGATAATCAAGACCAAGTAATTTTGCAGTCTTATCAAACGCCTCACCAGCGGCATCATCTACCGATTCGCCTAACATTTCATATTGCCCGATACCGTCAACACGCACTAACATAGTGTGTCCACCTGAAACAAGTAAAGCAACAAAAGGAAAATCTGGTACATTTTCTTCTAACATTGGCGCTAAGAGGTGTCCTTCCATATGATGAACAGGCACAGCAGGTAACCCCCAACCATAAGCCAAACTTCTGCCAATTGAACAGCCCACCAATAATGCTCCAACTAAACCAGGTCCAGCCGTATAAGCAACGCCGTCTAAATCAGCAGGTGTTAAGTTAGCTTCTTTTAAAACCTCTTTAATTAAAGGTAGGGTTTTACGTACATGGTCTCTTGATGCCAATTCAGGAACAACGCCGCCATAATCTGCATGAACAGCAATTTGACTATATAAACGATGTGCAACAATACCTTCAGGTAAATCACCCTTTCCATCATCATAAATAGCAATACCTGTTTCATCACAAGATGTTTCTATACCTAAAATTCGCATATTACCCTTAACCTTAAGACGCTAAATAACGTTTACTTCACTTTATCTGGCGATTTTAACGCCCTATTATATATTACACCACCTTATTTTAGTTTTAACCTACATTACACTTTACTTTAACTAGTCGTTCGCTTTAGAATACGTCACCCAATTTTGATAGAGTGGGTGTTTGCGAAGCAATGATGCTTAAGCTATACACCAATTATATAGATACATATTAAGGTACAAAGTACATGCCAGTAATTAAAGTAAGAGAAAACGAACCATTTGACGTTGCATTACGTCGTTTTAAACGTTCATGTGAAAAAGCAGGGATCCTTTCAGAAGTTCGCCGTCGCGAATCTTACGAAAAGCCTACTTGGGAACGTAAACGTAAGAAAGCTGCTGCCGTTAAACGCGCTGCTAAAAAAGTTTCTCGTGAAAACGCTCGCCGCGTTCGCATGTACTAAGATACCTTAGTAGTATTTAAGACTATCGAGTAAAAAATATGAGTTTAATAATTCAACTCAGAGATGAAATGAAAATCGCTATGCGCGCTAAAGACAAAAATCGTCTTGGCGTTATTCGCATGGCTATATCATCTGTTAAGCAAGCTGAAATAGATCATAACCTCGAAGCAACTGATGACAATGTCATTGCGATTTTAACCAAAATGGTTAAACAACGCAGAGAGTCAATCAAGATGTTTACTGAGGGTGGTCGAGAGGAACTAGCCGCTAAAGAAGCTGAAGAAGTAACCGCGATAGAATTTTTTCTTCCGCAGCCACTTACAAATGCAGAAATTAGTGAATTAGTTTCTCAAGCTATTAACGATACCGGTGCTGCTTCAATGGCAGATATGGGTAAAGTAATGGCGATATTAAAACCATTAATGCAAGGTAAAGCAGATTTAGGCGCAGTAAGTGGCCAAGTTCGCAATACATTAAATGCATAAAAGGTTGTAATAAAAGCTTACTAGCTTCATTTTATAGAAAAATATTTTAAAGCCGTGAAATTTATTTTACGGCTTTTTTGTTTATATAAACTCATTTTTAGTTCCACCCTAGCGAGAAACTAAAAAACACCTATCCACTATAGGTTATTTAGGTTTAAAATAAACATCGCACAAACAACCAAAGAAAGAGCAGTAATGGCTGGTATGATCCCTCGACAATTTATTGATGATTTATTAGCTCGCGCTGATATTGTTGAGTTGATCGATTCTAGAGTACCGTTAAAAAAAGCAGGTAAAAATTACCAAGCTTGCTGCCCTTTCCATACCGAAAAGTCTCCCTCATTCAGCGTAAGCCAAGATAAACAGTTTTATCATTGCTTTGGATGTGGTGAACACGGGAATGCCATTTCTTTTCTGATGGAGTTTGACCGTTTAGAATTCCCTGATGCCATTGAAGAGCTTGCTTCTCATTACAATATGGAAGTACCGCGCGAGAAAAACAATCAAAGCCCGGCTCAACAAAAGCAGCAACAACAAGCTCATCAACAAAAACAAGATGATTACGTACTGATGGAAAAAATCAGCCGTTTTTATCAACAACAACTTAAAGTAGCTAAAGATAAAGACACCGCCATCGAATATTTAAAAGGCCGCGATTTAAGTGGCGAGGTGGTAAAAAGGTTTGGTATTGGTTATATCAGCGATGCGTGGGATGGCATGATGGGCACCTTTGGTGTTAACCCGCAAACCACGCAACAGCTTGTTGATTTAGGTATGGCTATTCCTGGCGATAAAAATCGACCTTATGATCGTTTTCGTGGCCGTATTCAATTTCCCATTCGTGATAAACGTGGTCGTGTCATTGGTTTTGGCGGCAGAGTTTTAGGTGATGGCACGCCGAAATACTTAAATTCACCGGAAACACGTATATATCATAAAGGCCAAGAACTCTACGGTTTATGGGAAGCGAAACAAGCAAACAAACAATTAACACGTTTGGTCGTCGTTGAAGGGTATATGGATGTTGTTGCACTTGCACAACACGGTGTTACTTATGCAGTTGCATCATTAGGAACCGCGACTACATCGGAACAATTACAAACATTATTTAGAACGGTTAAAGAAGTTATTTGTTGTTACGATGGTGACCGCGCAGGACGAGACGCAGCATGGCGTGCCCTGGATAATGCCCTACCGTTGATTCAAGACGGCTACTCGTTAAAATTTGTATTTTTACCTGATGGGGAAGATCCTGATTCGCTAATCCGTGAAAAAGGGCAAGAAGCATTTGAAGCCATATTAGATCAAGCGACGCCCTTCTCAGAGTTTTTATTCGACCATTTACTTTCCCAAATTAATATGAACTCTCCTGAGGGAAAAGGTGCAGCAGTTAGCGCATTCCAACCTTATTTAGAAAAGTTACCTGATAGTAATTTGAAAACAGCTATATTAACAAAACTAGCTAACCGATTTGGTCATGGTACTGAACAACAATTTGCAAAACTTAATCGTGATTTTGCTAACACAACCAAGAAAAATAAAATAAATAAGAAAACTAAAATCACCCCATTGCGTCTTGCTATTGCATTATTACTTGAGCACCCCCATATAATAAGTGCATTACCAGATATTACCATTTTACAACAGCTCGATATGCCAGGTATTCCCTTGCTAAATAGCTTGTTAGTACTATGTAAGCAGAAACCAGACATTAACAGTGCGCAACTCATTGAACATTTTAGAGGCACTACAGAAGGTAATCAACTAACCAAATTGATGTGTTTACAACATCATGTTGAACCTGAAAATGCTGAATCAATGTTTATAGATGTAATAGAAAGTTTTTTAAATATATTTATTGAACAACGCACTGAGGAATTGCTTGCTAAAGAACATGCAAGCGGTTTAAGTAAAAGTGAAAAACAAGAATTGCACAGTTTATTAAGTGCATAGCAAGCAAAAATAAGTTGAACGTAGTTTAACGCTGGCAATATACTAAGCAATTAGCTATAATTTCTGGCTTACTGTTTTCATTTTGATAGCCATAATTTAGGTGGACACTCGTCGATGAATCAAGCACCACAATCTAGACTTAAAGAGCTCATTACCAAAGGTAAAGAGCAAGGTTACTTAACTTTTGCTCAAGTTAACGATCACCTGCCACAAGACATAATCGATTCAGACCAAGTTGAAGACATCGTTAGAATGATCAACGACATGGGTATTCAAGTATTCGAAACTGCTCCAGATCAAGATACCTTGATGATGACAGAAGGTAATACCGATGAAGATGCTGCAGAAGCAGCAGCTCAAGCACTTGCTACGGTTGAAAGCGAAATTGGTAGAACAACAGATCCAGTACGTATGTATATGCGTGAAATGGGTACCGTTGAACTATTAACGCGTAAAGGCGAAATTGTTATCGCTAAGCGTATTGAAGAAGGCATTAAAGAAGTTCAGCGCAGTGTTGCTGAATATCCGCCTGCAATCAATTTTTTACTCGAGATGTGGGACAACTTTGAAGCTGAAGAACTACGTTTAACTGACATTATTGTTGGCTTTTTAGACCCTGATGCTGAAGAAGAAGAAATACCAGCTGCCGCGACTCATATTGGTTCAGAGCTTTCTAAAGAAGATCTGAGTGATGAAGATAAAGCCAATGCTGAAGAAGAAGACGAGGAAGAAGAAGATACTGGTCCTTGTCCTGAGCTTGCTAAAGAAAAATTCACTCTACTTCGCAATGCTTATGAAAAAGCAAATAAAGTTATTGAAGCTAAAGGTCGCGGTCATAAAGACGCACAAGCAGCTATTGATGCACTCGCTGAAGTATTTAAAGAATTCCGTTTAATACCTAAACTTTTTGATAAGCTTGTTAAAAACATGCGCAGCGTAATGGATAGATTACGCATTCAAGAACGTTTAATCATGAAGCACTGTGTTGTTGGTGCTGGCATGCCAAAAACAACGTTTATCAAAATCTTTCCAGGTAATGAAACGTCTAAAGATTGGTTTAATGAACAGAAAGCTGCAGGTCATGCTTACTCAGCCAAATTGTCTGACATTGAATCAGACGTTGTACGTTGTATTTATAAATTAAATCAATTAGAAAAAGAAACATTCTTAAATGTACACGGTATTAAAGATATTAACCGTCGTATGTCTATCGGTGAAGCTAAGGCTCGTCGTGCGAAAAAAGAAATGGTTGAAGCCAACTTACGTCTCGTTATTTCAATTGCTAAAAAATATACCAACCGTGGTTTACAGTTCTTAGATTTAATTCAAGAAGGTAACATTGGTTTGATGAAAGCTGTTGATAAATTTGAATACCGTCGTGGTTACAAGTTTTCAACGTATGCAACGTGGTGGATCCGTCAAGCGATCACTCGTTCTATTGCTGACCAAGCCAGAACGATTCGTATCCCAGTACATATGATAGAAACGATTAATAAATTAAATCGTATTTCTCGTCAAATGTTACAAGAAATGGGACGTGAGCCAACACCTGAAGAATTAGCTGAACGCATGATCATGCCAGAAGATAAAATTCGTAAGGTATTGAAAATAGCTAAAGAACCAATTTCAATGGAAACCCCTATTGGTGATGACGAAGATTCACACTTAGGTGATTTTATTGAAGACGGTAGTGGTGAATTACCTGTTGATTCAGCTACGGCTGAAAACTTGAAATTTGCTACACACGAAGTATTAGCTGGCTTAACGGCTCGTGAAGCTAAAGTGTTAAGAATGCGTTTTGGTATCGATATGAACACTGATCATACTTTAGAAGAAGTGGGTAAGCAGTTTGATGTTACTCGTGAACGTATTCGTCAAATTGAAGCTAAGGCGTTACGTAAACTACGTCACCCTTCTCGCTCTGAGCAACTTAAAAGTTTCTTAGACGGTGAATAAAAACTTCATCTTGAAATAGATAATTTAAAATCCAGTAATTAATTACTGGATTTTTTTTGTCTTTAATTTACTGTCTGAACTTACTTAAATCTTTACTCTGCAACAATATGCTTAGGATCAGATAAAAAGCTTGGGTCGGTGAGTGTTTTCAAAAAAGTAATCAAGTCGGATTTCTCTTCGGTTGTTAAAACAAACCCTTTGATGAACTGACTTTTCAACAGATTATCGCGGCCATCGCCTTGCAACTTTCCAGTGGTAATATTTCGTCCACCGGCAGCATAAAAATCAATAACCTCAGATAAACTGGCAATACTACCATCATGCATATAAGGTGCACTGACTTCAATATTCCGCAATGTTGGTGCTCTAAATCGGCCATCATCTCTTGCTAACGTTGATATTTCAGATAAACCTGTATCATGCTTTGGATAACCTGAGAGGTTACTTTGAGTATCGCGGCTGACATTATACAAGCCCGTATTATGAAATGGCCTGCGATCAATCAGTTGTTTTTCATGACTGGTTGACTGGGTAAAATTAAAGCCACCGTGACAATGATGACACTCAAGTTTTTCAGAGAAAAATAAATTCATACCGCGTAAAGCAGATGCTGAAATAGCGTCGTCATCGGCCATATAAGCATAGGTGTCAAAAGGCGATTTTAACGAAATCAAACTGCGAACATAACTTGCCAACGACTTTACAATCAAATCAAAATTTGCAGGCTGGTGTGGAAATGCAGCCGAAAATAACACTTGATAATCAGCCGTTTCAAATCTCGCTAACACCTCTTCTTCATGACCCGTTATGCCTAGTTCAATCGGTGACTCGCCAAACATGGGCAACAGAATTTGTTGCTCAATAGACGTTATACCGTCATGTGCCCAAGTTAACGTTTTGTTATACGCTATATTAACTAAGGCGGGAGAGTTCCGCCTATGCTCTTGTTTTGTGCTACCAAATGAGTGCGGAATATTCTCACCAAAGGCAAATTCTTGATGATGACAACTGGCACACGCTTGTTGTTGATTGGCAGATAAGTTTTTATCAAAGAAAATCACTTTACCTAAGTTAACTTTTGCTTGAGTCATTGGATTATCTTTCGGCACTTGAGGTTTAGGAAACCCAGCTAAAATCGGCCATTGGTAATCACTTGTTTGCTCTTTTTTATCACTACAAGACTGTAATGTGAGGAAAACACTTACGACGAACAAAACGTGTATTGATAATTTAGCTAAATTCAAAAGTCGGCTACCCATTTTTTTGTGCTGTAAATAACAATGATTTATTATTACTGTCAGCTGCCATGTTTAAGTTTTTAAATAATGTTTTACAACTTTCTTCATCAACGGCTGATTGGCAACTATTTTCACGTGTTAATGCAATATCGTGTAACAACACAGCGAGATCAAATTTGATTGCTGATGTTTTCTCGGTAAAAGGGAGAGAAACATTCACACGGTTAGGATGCAAACATTCACTTTTCGGCGCACGAACTGGGCTTAAAGCTTTACAACCGATAGAGCCTAAATGAAATAGCCAATCATCACCTTGTGAAACTAACTCTACACGCATAAATTTATGCCCCCCTCTCCATCCCCAGAACATTGACGAGTCATTTATCGGGCTAGGTTGTGTTAAAGGGTTAAGGTGGTTCAGCTCAAAAGGTACACCTAAAGTAAAACGAATATCGGTTATATTGGCTGAGTCATCGAAAGGGACTAACTCAAGTTGCCAATTCGACTGCTGTGTATTTTCATTACATGTTTCTCCTAATAAAGCGACATTACTCGCTTGATTTGCATTTGTTGTCATTCTCCATGGCTGCCAACCATTATTTTTCATCTTGACTTCAACACCATGTATATAGAACTGTAACTGTTGATATTGCCAATTTTTCAGCTCTCCAACTTTTATCTTTTTGTTATCAGAAGCATGGAAATTGCTTTCACAGCTTAACGGCATGTTTTTAAACACCGGCTGAAACAAAACTTTTTTAGGAGGTGATTTTTCAAAACATCCGCTGAGCAGAGTTACACTCAATAACAAAGAAATAGTGCTTATCAGGAATTTATTTAATATATAACGTGTCATTTTAATCAGGCTTAATCAATAAATGCAAAGTAATATTTACATAAAGTTAAAGAGGTGTTAACTGCTTGGTTTTAAATTGTACGTTAACTTGCTATGGTAAAGCCATCAAAATTGAACAGCTAAATAAATAAAAGAGATATTATGGCTAAATTATCATTACCTATTGGAATTGCAATTATTTCAATAGCATCTTTCATACTACCTTCAAATACATTTGCCCATTCAGAGCATGATAAATCTAGATTTGTTGACAGTAATGGCGTAGACAAAGACCGCTGTGACAACGTCCTCAGACCATGTAAAACAATCGCTTATGCTGTAAGCCAAGCCAACAAAGGCGATAAAGTGCTTGTATCGTCAGGTGATTTCACCATCACTTCTAGCGAAGAATTATTCTTTTTAAAAAGTGCTCTGGTACCTGTTTTAGGTGGATATAACCGTTTCGATCATTATCAATCACAAAGCCCTCAGTCTAATGTCACCAGTTTATATAATATTCCAGCTAATATGGTTGATGAATTAAGAAAAAATGGTTTTAGAATCATTGCTGATGGTAAAGCCTTCACTGTAGATAAAGATTTAGAACAAAAACTTAAGGGATATCATCAATTAAGCCAAAGCCAATCAAACGAAGCGTGTGAAAATGGTAAGGCTGATGTATTCGATTGTAATAATGTCGATTTACTGTCGCATTTCCCTTTATCTAGTATGTCTAGTTCACCAAGTGCTGGTAATGATATTTGGGGACATGTTGATTTAAATACTGGTAATGAGTTTGCCATTATGGGTGTTCAAAATGGCGTTATTGTTGTTAACGTTACAGACCCCACCACTCCTGTTGAAGTAGGTACTATCTCAGGTGTTAGCTCTTCATGGCGAGACGTTAAGGTTTATCAACATTATGATGAAAACGTAAATTTATGGCAAGCATACGCCTATGCAACAACAGAAGGAAGTAATGGAGGCGTTACCATTATTGATCTAAATAGCCTTCCTAATTCCGTCAGCCTGGTAGAAAAAAATGATGTCGTAAATACCGCTCACAATGTTTACATCACAAATGTAGACCATACGCTTAATATCACACTGCCAGATCAAACGGCTACTTTACAACTTATTGGTGCGAATAGCAGAAGTGGTGCCTTTCAGAATTATTCATTAACAAACCCAAGAACTTTAGCTAATGCTTCAGGTCATAATTATGGTAGCGGTTATACACATGATGGTGCATCTCTGATAATAGATGATCAACGTTCAGTTGATGACTGTGGCTTAACATCTGGGGCATGTACGCTTTTCATTGATTTTAATGAGAAAGAAATGAAGCTTTGGAATATCACTGATCCAAATAGTACGGACCATTTAGGCACAGCTACCTACAGCGATGTTGATGAAAGCAACCAATATGTGCATTCTGGTTGGGGCACAGAAGACAAACAGTTTATCTTATTGCATGACGAGTTTGACGAACAACGAGGTGGTTTAAATACAACCGTTAGAATATTCTCAATTGCAGATCTTACTAATCCTACACAAGTAGGTCAATGGACGGGTCCTACACGAGCTATTGATCATAATGGTTTTGTTCGTGGCAATAGATACTATATGTCGAACTATGAACGTGGTTTAACTATTTTAGATATAACAGATCCAACAACACCAACAGAAGTAGGCTTTTTTGATACCTATACTCCTAGTAATAGTGCCAGCTTCAATGGCGCTTGGGGCGTTTATCCATATTTACCTTCTGGTAATATTTTAGTCAGTGATATTAACAGTGGCTTATATGTATTAAAAGACAACGCTAATGCATCAACTAAAGGGATGTTCAGTTTTGAGAGTAATAGTACACAAACAGCTCAAGGAACAACGTTTAACTTAACAGTGCAACGTAATGCCTCAGACAGTACAGAAAGCGTCGCGGTTAGCTACCAAGTAATTCAAGGTAGTGCTAAACCAGTAGATGACTTTACAGTAGAAAATAACACGCTTACTTGGGCAGCAAACGACAATACTGATAAAACCATTAGTATCGTCATTGCAGATGATATGGAAAATACTGAATTAGCAGAATCATTTTTTATACGCTTATATAATCCAACTAATGGCGCTACATTGGGCTCAAATAATTACAACACCATTAATATTGATGGACAAATCAATACAGGAACAGGCAGTTTTGAATTTTCTGAGCAAACAATTTCAGAGACTGTCGGTGAATACACCGTAAACGTAAATCGTCTTGGTAGCACAGTTGGTAGTATTGCTTTTCAATATAACATGACTTCAGGCGAAGCAATTATCGGCAGCGATATGCTTGATGCATCAGGTCAAGTCTCTTGGGCAGATGGCGAAAGTGAGACAAAAGAAATCATCCTAACGATACTCAATGATACTGAAGAAGAACAAAATGAGAATTTCACCTTAACTTTATCAAGTATCGATGGCAGTAACCTTGGCAGTAATGCTGAAATAACGTTTACTATCGCTGATGACGATTTCAATACCGCTCCGATTGTAACTCTTAGGGAAAATTTCGAAGTAAATACTGGTCAGACGCAAACCTTAACAGCACAAGTTAGTGACGTAGATAACGATGCGATGACTTATCTATGGGAGCAAACTGACGGCACTGAGGTAACATTGACGAATGCCGATACATTATCAGTAAGCTTTACAGCACCCAATAATACTGACTCTTTAATATTTAAATTCACAGCGACAGACTTTAGGGGCGCATCAACAGAAGGAAGCATTACTATTACAGTTGTTGCACCTCCAGTGAATACCGCACCGGTTGTAACACTTGGGGATGACTTTGAATTGAATGGCGGTCAGACGCAAAGCCTAGCAGCACAAGCTATAGATGCTGAAAATGATTCAATGACTTACCTATGGGAACAAACTGCAGGGTCGAGTGTAACATTGACTAATGCCGAGTCGTTAATCACAAGCTTCACAGCCCCTGATAATGCTGGCTCGTTAACATTTAAGTTTACTGCTACTGACTCGCAAGGAGCATCAACAGCTGAAAGTATTACTGTTTCAGTTATAGCTTCAGCTGTAGTCGTTGCACCAACATCGAAAAAATCTTCTGGTGGTTCAATGTTTTGGTTAACATTCCTGTCATTATCTTTATTGGCTAGAAAAAAAATCATTAAAAGATAAAGAGGATTTAGGCAATACCGATAATAAATCATCCGTATTGCCTAACAATTGAGCGAACGATGTGATTTTTTGCACTTTTTAAAAATAGGCTAGTGACAACAAAATAAAAAATGCTTATACTTCACGCCGCTTTAAGTTGAAGCTTCAATTTAAAGTAAAAAGAAATGGCCCCTTAGCTCAGTTGGTTAGAGCATTCGACTCATAATCGACAGGTCCCCTGTTCAAGTCAGGGAGGGGCCACCACTTTTCTCTTACAAATCAATCAAATACTTCAAACCCACCGACTTTATATATTCGGGTCTATTCGTTTGCGCGAAATTTATACTTTTAGCGTTTTTAGTGGCTGTAATTCCTGAAAACCTAAAACTGCGTAGAAATGAAAGACGTTAGGCGATTAGTAGTTTTAAATTACTTATGGCTACGAGGCTTAGATTAGTCTATCTGGCATAAGATCAATAAGGTGCTAATGACTTCTTCATGCGCGAAGTTGATACATTTCCTTCAAATTATTTGCCCTAAAACTTGTAATACATATTTTCAGTTAATAAAGAAAGCTATCCTCTTTCACCAGAGAAAACGAGATAAAAACGCGTATTATCCAAAATTGCATTAAAGGAAATCAATAAACACTTGATATAACAGTAATATAAAGGTAATTTCATTTGTATTATCAATAAATCAGACAGTTAATGACCTGTTGGAAAGTAGATATTCGCTCGTCTAATAAGCTGTTAGGTGTTAGGTGTTACAAAAGGATCTAGTGATGAGTTTCAAGTCTTGGCGTAGCTATTGGGATTTTAGCCAATCTGTAAATACCAAATTTCGTTATATTATGAGTAATGAATCCAAAGATTTTCTTACTGCCATCAACAATACTTGTCAAAAACGAGTTCTTACCTTATACAAAGATACATCTGTATGGCGAGCCCAAGAAGGACATGATTTGATGCCTTTTTATCAGACTGATCCTGATACTAATGAGGAAGTCCATATAGAGGACTGGCCCTGTCCGTATGATTCGAACAGAATGAAGCCGTTACCTTTCAGCGCCTCCGAAGGAAGAGCCAACTCGAAAGGTATACCGTGCTTATATGTAGCAACGGATAAAGAAACTGCTATGTCAGAGATTAGGCCTTGGCTTGGGTCAATTATTTCTCTTGGTCATTTTAAATTATCTAGAGATTTAAGGATTATAGATTTTTCTGTTAACCATGGAAAAACCAACAAAAAGTTTTATTTTAAGGAACCGTCTGCTTCAAAGATTGTCGAAGCCGTTTGGTTAGATATCGACAACGCATTTTCAAAACCAACTAAAACATCAGATTTAAAATCTGATTATACACCGACACAGATTATTTCAGAGTTTATCAAATCTAAGGGTTATGATGGTATTGGGTACAAAAGCTCTTTAGCTGACGGACACAATATTGCACTGTTCGATTTAGATTCGGCAGAAGTAATTGAGCGTGCAATTTTTGAACCTTCAAAGGTTAAATTTAATTTTGAACAGGTTCAAGAGGATTAATTTTTAAGTTTGGTATTTAGGTAACACCTATAAGAAAATTAAGCGGGGCTGCTAACAGTTGGCTAGGTTTCGTTCCGCTTCACATTTTAGCCAACTATTATCAGCCCCTTATTTGGGCGTTATGCCGCAAGGAGAATGTATGAGAATAACTGGAGCTTCAGTTCAACAACGTAAAAAATGTTTAGCTAATTTAGTGGTAGAGCATTTATTATCGTTAGGTAAAGATGCAGAAATCCTTGAGAATGTAACTAATTCAGCTGGACATAAAGATCAAGTTTTAGTTAAAAGCTGTATCGGTTTAATTCATGTAACTGCTACAGAGTCAATTGACCCAAATGGTTCTTTACCTGTTGCCGATTATAAAGATGGTAATCAGAGTTTTTTAGCAGACAAAAAATTTGTCACTTTCGGTTGGAATACAAAAGATAAACGCACATTTTTAATCTTTGTTGAGCCTAAGAATTTAACGAACCAAGACAGTTTAAGTAAGTCACAACTAGTTAAACTTAAAAACAAAGAATACAGTGTTGCAATTGCAACATAACAGCTATTCAATTGGGACAAATTACAGTTGGCTGGTTTCGCTCCGCTACCCATTTTAGCCAACTATTATCAGCCCCTTATTTGGGCGTTAGTACACAAGGAATGTTATGAGTAATAATTCGATTAAAAGCATTAGGAACGGGGTTATTGCCTCTGTAGTAGCTGGCGTTATTTTACTTTTAATCCCTCAAGTCCGCGAATTATCGATTACCGCGGCAAAATCCATTTGGTCATTTTGTATTTGGTGCTGGGATTCGATGTTTCAAGATTATTCTTTTTCAGGTTGGTTTTTCCTTTTATTATTTATTTTAGCTTTTATAGGCTCTGTAGTTATTCTAATAAATATTGCGGACATGTTTAAACAGCCTGAACATAAAGACTACGTGTCGGATAACATATTTGATGTTAATTGGAGATGGGATTGGAGAGGGGTAAACATAAGTAACCTTTGGTGCTATTGCCCTACATGTGATGCAACATTGGTTTACGATGACAGTACATGCCACAGTAGTTTCTACGATAGAAGTGAAACTAAATTTATCTGTGAGAACTGTAATCGCCAGACAATGGGGGCAGTTGCGGGTGGAGATAAATCGTATGCGCTAGGTGCCGTTAAAAGGGAGATTGACCGTAGAATAAGAGTTGGTTAGTGTAGTTGTACTAAGAAGAAAACCAACAAAGACACGTAACAGTTGGCTACGTTTCGTTTCACTACACAATTTTAGCCAACCATTACTTAGCCTGTTATTTGGGCGTTATAAATCAAGGAGAGATTGGTGGAAGTATTAACTGCGGCAACAACATTCGCTACTATTGTAGGGCTATTAAGTAACTTCAAATCTGAAAGGAATTCTGCCTCAGAAGATGAGTACAAGGAGTTTGTTAGCTGGTTAGATGAAAAGAGGCATAAAAGTTTATTAGACGAGATTATGTCTAACCATCTTTTAAGCCTAGGTATAAAGTCACTTTTAAATCTAAACCATGAAGTAGTTCTCCAAAAACTTTCCGCTTTAGATGAAACTTTACTGGTTCTCTCATCTTCTATTGGTGGTTTTAAAGAGATCTCAAATGCTTTAGCTCCCAATATTGAACTATCTGAGCAAGCGATATCAATAATCAACCAGCTTAACTCTACGGGAGGTAGCTCGTTTCTTGAATCAAATACATTTGATGGAACTAGTTTCTTATTTATGGACACTCAAGGGAGCCTTGAAATAAAGGAGCCTAGATTCGTCGAAGATGATTTAACTCAGCTTGTTAATTTAGGCCTTTTACTTTTAGATTATAGCTCTCAAGGCAACCGTATTTTCCGCATCACACGTCTAGCTGTTAAACTACTGACACAGGTGTAAATTGATTTATAACAAGCTAATTAATAAGGACAAAAAACAGTTTACTGTTTTCGTTACTCAACATTTTAACCAACAAATTTTTGCCCCTTATTAGGGCGTTAGGTGAATACTATGGAATTGGAGCCTTTGTTTAAGTCATTTGAAAGTGAAGATGATTTAGGCATAGTAATAAGAACTCATATCGTAGTTGAAAATTTCCTACGTAAGCTAATCAAATCGTTCATAGTCAATGAAGCATATTTAGAGGCAAGCAAGCTTGAATATTTTCAAGTTGTGCAAATAGCATTAGCTTTCGGTCTTCAACCAAGATTCGAAAGTAGCTTAAACGCTCTCGGAAAATTAAGAAATAAATTTGCTCACGAGCTTAGAGATGAACTAAATAAAAGTGATGTTAAAAATTTTTATGAAACTCTTGATAGCAACGAGAAGCAAATGCTCCAACAAAATACTTTATACGTTCATACTGAATTGGGGCTTGAAGTTAAAAGTCATAAAAAACTGGAACCAAGGCAGCAATTTATTAATATAATTGCGTTGTTAGCTGCTGCACTATCTAAGGCTTGTGAAGAAGCTAGTGATCAGTAAATTCACCTATAAGCTGCTTAAAAGGACAAATAACAGTTTACTGTTAGCTGTTAGCTGTTAGCTGTTAGCTGGGCGTTATATTTCAAGGAGAGTACGGTGTAATGGATTATCTTGTATATGGAGATGAGAGCGGAACTACAGGAAGTGACAAGTGTTACTCGATAGGTTTGCTTTGCGTACCTATCGACAAAACCGAAGAATTCAATGACTATGTTTTGAACCTAAAAAAGAAGTGGGGAATTGTCGGCGAGTTAAAGTGGTCAAAAATCAAAAATAGTGCGGGTCAATCGAACATATGTATAGACCTCCTCAATATGGTATTAAAGAGCAATTGTTGTTTTCATGCGATAATCGTAGAAAAGAGGAAATACAACAATTGGAAGAAAAATCGTGAAACAGCATTTTATAAAACATACACAGAATTAGTTAAGTCGGTTGCTCAACAAACCAGCTCTAACTTGACCGTCTATATCGATCAAAAATGTGATAAATATAAAAGAAATGATGAAGTTATAGGTATTATTGCAAATAACATGTTGTCCCAACTGGGAAAAAGAAAATCCGTTGGTACAGTTGAGATGCATGATTCTAAAGCTCACTTAGGTTTACAAGTTGTAGATATTCTTACAGGCGCCGTTAATTCTGGTTACATGAAATTTCTCAACCCCGCCCTAACATTATCTAGAGCTAAAGAGGCTGCATTTATTAAAATGGCAAATATGCTAAGTTGGGACAAACTTCATTATGATACTTACCCCAATCAAAGTTTCAATTTATGGCATTTTCCTCGAGAGAATAAAGCGAGACCGGCAACTAAACAAATAATAATAAATAATAATATTCAAGCAGTGAATTCAAGTGAAATATAAGCTGTTCAAGCGGGACTACTAACAATTTGATCTGTTTAACTACACAATACAGCCAACAATTATTAGCTGCTTAATGCGGCATTATATGATAGAGACCTCATGTCGAAATATTTAGACGAGTTTAATGAAGACATTATTATAAAAGTATTACGTGCTTACTTGATCAATAGTGAAAGCCACAGGACTATACAGCGAAATATCCTTGGGCTACCAGCCCCAGCGAAAGGTGGTGGTTTTGTAGCAATGGAAATCCTTCACCATTATGGCATTAAAGGAGAGCATAAAGGTCTATTACAGAATGAAGTGAACTTGGATGATTATTCCGACCTATTTAGATTAGCAATTTATAAAGTTAAAGAGTTTAATGAGGTTGAATTATTAGCAAAGGAAGCTATCAAGAGTAACAACCATAAAATTTTTGAACAAAAAGCTATTACTGAAATAGATCGCACTACGAAGCAGCGAATTGGTCAGTCAGTTTTAAGAAGTATTGTATTAGAAAATTACTCAGGGATATGCGCTTTTTGTGATATTCATCAAAGTGATTTGTTAGTTTGTAGCCACATTGTTCCCTGGACTATGGATAGTGAAAATCGCCTGAACCCAACGAATGCAATTTTGCTGTGTCGACATCACGATGGTCTATTTGATAAAGGGTATTTTGGATTGGATTCTGATTACAATATAGTTTTATCAAAAAAATCTGATCCAGTAATAAGTAACCTGTTAAAAAACAACAAATTTAAGGCACCTATGAGTGATCAACCAAACTTTGATTTTCTAATGCGGCATAGAGTTGACGTGTGTGGACTATAAATGACTAAGGCCGTTACGTAATCCTAATTAGCATTAGTGATCATTTCAGAAATTCAGGTTTCAATTTGCTCTTACTCCACTACCTGAAATCCTCCACCAGCAAAAAACCTAAAAAGAAACAAGCAGGGTTAACTTAACAAGTCGCCCTCCACTACCCCAACCACCTTTACGGTTAAGTCGGTATCTTATATGGAAATCAATTAACCCATAAAGGAATACCTAATGAACATCACCATCCTAAAGAAAACCAATTGCGGTAAAGTTTCAACACCAGAGAAAGAAACATTAACCTACAACATCGGTCATTGTGACGATGAATATTACTTTCGTGTAACAGATAACGCAGGAGGCGGTTTCTTCTCACATGAATGGATAAGCCTCAACGATATAACTGAATGCTTGCCAGCAGATAGCAACTTCAACGCAACCGCCTTAACACCCCTATTCAAATCCAAGAGTGCTAACAATGCAGGGTTCCTTGCAGCGGCACTTAAAACAGAATCACTATTACTGCCCTTCAAAGAAACCAAACGACTACACACTTTAGGCGACCTATCAGCGTTCACTAAAACTATGCAAAAGCTCGTCAAAAGCAAAGTCAGCTTGCCCGATGAAATTGCTGAACGTGAGGTATTGAAAGAAGCCAAACTCAAAGCGTTAGCCGAGAAGCTTCAAGAAAAATCATAACCCCATCCAATAACAACTTCACATAACCCAAAGGGTCCCTTTAGCGAAATGCGTCATCATGCGTAGGCATAGTCGTGTCCGCTATTTGGGGCCTAGGAGTCCACTCACAATGAATATTTCAAAACAACGGTATGTCGCTTACTTTCGGGTAAGTACACAAAAGCAGGGTCGTTCAGGGCTTGGCCTTGATGCGCAGAAACAAGCAGTCTGTGATTTCCTACAACAATTCGGCGGTGAGTTAGTGGCTGAATTTATGGAGGTCGAAAGTGGTAAACGTCCTGATAGACCTGAATTCACGAAAGCGGCTGACTATGCAGAGCTGTCCAATGCAACATTACTGGTAGCCAAGTTAGATAGGTTGTCACGTGATTTACATTTCGTCACCAGTCTACAAAAGCGTGGCATCAAGTTCAAACTATGTGACCTACCAGAGATAGATAACCTTACTATCCATATATTGGCTGCAATGGCCGAGCATGAAGCAAGGATGATATCGGTGAGAACTACACAGGCAATGCAGGAAGCAATAAAGCGAGGCGTAAAAATGGGCAATCCATTACTGGCCATACAGCGAAACCGTGACGTGAGTTCGGCAAACACGAAACGAATAACTGAGCAGGCTCAATGGCAATCTAAGATAATCAAAGTCATTGAACACCTTGAGCAAACTGAAAACATCACTACATGCAAAGCCATAGCGGACGAGTTGAACAATCGTGGCCTGCAAACAGCCCGAGGTGGAAGGTTTTCGGTGCCGATAGTCAGTCGTATAAGGAGGAATGCACATGCTTAGTCTCATGGTGGTTTCAGCAATATTACTATTGATAGGCCCAAAGAAAGCCCAACAAGCGGTCGTCGTAGCATTACTTCTGTATTGCTTTCCCAAACAAGCTGTATTGGCACTCGTTATAGCGGCTGTAGTTTATTACGGTTTCCATAAATTCAAATCTAAATAAGTCAGGAGATAACTATGATTATCCGTAAAATATCGGAGGTAGGATCACGTCTGGAGAAAGCTGTAATGGTTGTTTCACAGGACGGCTTATCACCGCAAGAAATGTATAATTTATATGAGCAAGCGGCAATTCAAATACTTGATAGTGAGTTCGATGATTACCCAGAGGGTGAGCTAGAAAGGTATTTGATGAGTTACTTGAAAAGAAAGCGTAATAAGCTTGGTGTGGATCTATAGACACACGAGTAAAAGATCACAGTTGCTTGAACATGGATGTTCGGGCTATTGTTGCAGGTCGACTCGGCAGAAAAAAGAAAAACTAATAGATGGCAAATCAAGATGAAAAGTTAAAGTATTCAATATGTGTAGATTCTTTAGCACTATTATCCGCATGTGAATTGGCAGGTGCTGAGATATTCTGGAATCTCCATGATAATAATATTAATTATGGAAAACTCATACAACTTAACTTAGTAGCAATAGCAGCAAAAAAACTTAATTCAAAAACATCTGAGGGAGAAATAATTGAGGTTAAGCCAACAGAGAATAGTGTCATAACTGCTAAAAAAGAAATTGAATCAATTTTTAAAAAAATCAGGGCTGATCTCAATAGTAATAGTAAAAGTGTCAAGTTAATAATTGAACAAATTGATACTACGGAATGCAATAAAATAAGAGTCACTATTGAAAGTGCGATCAAATGGGCCGATGACATTTTGGAAATAGATATTTCAACACACTTCCCTCATGCATCAAAAGAGTCTGATGAATCAAAATTCGAATGGGGTCCAACAAAAGTAAAAAACAACCTTGAATATATTGCGGTACTTTTTGAGCTACTTCTTGAAAATAAAAAGCAACCTAATGCAAGAATAGAAAATGAAGCAGAGAATTTGACGCCTTTACTAAATCAAATAGTTGAACGCTGTCAAAATCCTAAAGCAAAAGATAAAACAAGAAATATAAGGATTTTATATAAGCTGGCTTCATCAATAAAAAAAGATAGAATAACTAGTGAAAATTAATTAAATATAAACTTTCACAGATAACATCTCACTCTGGTTTCTAATAGGACAGTCTTAGGCGAATGTGTCCCAAGGCGAGTTCTTTAACAATTTAACCGGAGTAAAATATATGTCTGACAAGGCATTGTCGACACCGCTTTTTGCGGATGATGACAATTCAACTCAAAAAAACAAAGTAAAACCGAAAGGCTTTGCTTTACCAGAAGGTCTTAGAGAAAAAAAAACGGCAGTTAAGGAGGTAAAGCCCGTAGCACCAAAGCAAGAACAGCTACCAGAAAAAATCGACCGACCGTTCGATGTTGATCACCCCACCCCCTTAGACCCAGCATCTTTCCCTGATACCAAATTGGTTATGGGTAAAGAAAGTCCATTAAATACATTATCAAATACAAAACATATGCTTAACGTATATGGTATCAGTGCCAATTACGATGTGATAGCCAAGGACTATGTGATTTTTATCCCTGGATTTAAAGCATGTCCTGATAATTATGATAATGCAGCAATAACCACGTTGAGCAGTCTAGCGACACTTAACAATATCTATTCAGGTCAGTTTGTAAGCCAAGTATTTGCTATTGCATCAAAGTGTCAGATAAATCCAGTAATGGACATGATTAAGTCTGTACCGTGGGATGGAAAGGAGAGATTAGAAGCTTTATACGCAACAATTAAAGTGAAGGATGAATTTCCTGACGACCTGAAAGCCATATTAATGCGGAAGTGGTTATTAAGTGCTGTAGCGGCAGCATCAATGCCAAGTGGGTTCTCTAGTAGGGGAGTATTAACACTACAGGGGGCACAATCTATCGGTAAAACTCGTTGGATAGCCTCATTAGTAACAGATAAAGCGTTAAGATCAAGGCTCATTAAGCTTGATGTGCATATGGATGCAGGCAACAAAGACAGTGTGTTACTGGCTATTCGTCACTGGATCGTAGAGATAGGAGAACTCGACAGCTCGTTCCGTAAAGACGTCGCAAGGCTCAAAGGTTTTTTGACTAATGATAAAGACAAAATACGTCAACCCTACGATCGTAAAGAGTCTAATTATCAGCGTCGAACAGTCTTTTGTGCAACGGTTAACTCCTCTGATTTTTTAATCGACAGCACAGGTAATACGCGCTTCTGGACCATACCTTGTATCGAAATTAAATATAACCACGATATTGATATGAAACAAGTATGGGCGCAACTCTACCAAGGTTTTAAAGAAAGCCCTGAAGCTAATCAATGGTGGCTTACTGCTATGGAGGAAGCAAGGTTAGAGCATTTTAACCAAGCACATAGAGTAATAAGTGCAGTAAGCGATCTTTTAAGTGCCGAGTTAGACTTCGATGCTGATCCACTTATGTGGCGAAAATTGACGGCAACTCAGTTGCTCATTGACATTTCTATCGAGAAGCCATCGAATGGGCAAAGCCGCGAATGTGGAGCCTATCTTCGTGAACGTTGTGGTGAACCACGTAAGATCAATGGCTCAATGAAATGGAATGTGCCGCCAATAAAGGAAGAAGAAAAAACATACCATACTGATTTTGGTAGGTCCAAAGCCACGGCTAGCTCCAAGGCTTCTGACGACTATTAGCAACTTAAATGTTTCATCTTTTGCTACCACCCCCACCCCGAATTGCCGAGGAGCCCATGAAAAATGGCATCACAGGATTTTTTTGGGGGGGGGCAAGGTGGCAAGTGGGGCAATTTTTGCAACTTTACAAACGGGTTCGTGCAGTCGACGGTTCACACTTGAATCAAGAATAAATTTAAACTTTATAAATTTGCATCCCCCTCCCACCACCTACAACTACTACTTTTTTAAAAACCTTAAGCGGAATTTTATATAAAAAATTATGTGTAGGTTTCTTTTTTAACTTTTACTTTTTAGGAGTTCTTATGAAAAATGAACAAAACAGAACAGCTGAATTAATTGAATATGCTACAGATGAAGCTGTTAAACGCGTAGCTACTATGACACATGGAACTTTGATTAAATCTAAGGATACGTTACCAGATCACCTTCTTGAAACGTTGGTAAATTTAAAGCTAATGAGGGTGTTTGGTAGATCTCTTTCAAGGGCTGTCAAGATTGGATCTATTAATCTCGTTGAGGCTAAAGAGCTTAGTAGTGATAGACATAATCAGTACATCGTTACACATAACTATGGAGAATCGTATGCCGGTAATTAAATTAGATAACAGCTTTATAAAACAAAACTTAATTTGTCCTGACGGTAAGAGACGCATAGAGTTTTGCTGTCAAGAAACTAAAGGTTTGTTTGTTGAAGTACGCTTTAACTCGCAAGGCAGTGGCACGTATTACTTACGCTATAAAAACTCTCATGGTAAAACTTGTACCTTTAAAATTGGGTTAACTGCCGATATCAAGCTTGCCGATGCACGTGCAAAGGCTAAGCAGTTACGATCTAGTATAAGTCTCGGTTCTGATCCCAAGTCCGATTTAATTAAGCGTAAGCAAGTACCTACTTTAGCTAGCTTTATGACTGAGCAGTATATGCCATTTGCTCAACAGCATAAGCGAACGTGGTCGAACGATCTGCAGATGTTTAGCCTTCATTTGGATAAACATTTTGGTCATCTACGCTTAACCGATATTAAGCGATCCTCGGTACAAACGTTCCATACCAACCTGCGGGAAAGCGGTCTATCTTCAGCCACTGCGGACCATTACATTAAATTACTACGGCGCGTGTTAAATCATGCTGTTGATAGCGAAGTTATTGATTCAAACCCTTTGGCTCGGCTTAAACTGTTCAATGAGGATAATCAGCTAGAGCGTTACCTTAGTGATGATGAATTATCACGTTTGCTTCATGTCCTTAAACATGATGAAAATAGGATGGTAAGTAACATCATTCTGTTCTTACTGTCTACTGGTGCTCGTCTAGGTGAAGCGTTAACGGCTACTTGGGAAAATATTGATATTGAGCATAAAACGTGGCGAGTTACTGCTTCGGTATCTAAATCAAAGCGGATGCGTGCGATCCCCTTAAACAAAATTGGTATATCGGTTTTGGAAGCCGTCGATACTAGGAGTCAATTCGAACATGTTTTCATTAACACTAAAACGGGTAACCCTTACAAGTGCATAAAGAAAACTTGGTCAAGAATACGTGATGAGGTTGGATTGGTTAAATTCAGGTTGCATGATTTACGTCATAATTACGCTTCGATGTTGGTCAACAGTGGTCGATCATTGTATGAGGTTCAGCATATACTTGGTCATTCCGATCCTAAGGTGACGATGCGTTATGCACACTTAAATACAGAAACATTGCACGACGCCGTTGATGCCGCTTCAGAGAAAATCACTGCCGCTTCGAAAGTTGCGGAAATTGCACCCGAGCCACCTCAAACGGTGCTCAGACTGGTCGCCTCTGGCAAAAATTGAGGTGCCTGTGACGGAAGCCATCCTGTGTTGAAAAAGTGCCGAGTTTGGTCACTCTTGTGCAATTTCCCCTACTACTTCGACTTCGGTTGAGGTGGTGGGGGCATTGGGACTTTTTTTTTCGTGAAACCTGAAATCCTGTGAAGCTGAAATTATAAAATTGTCTAGTAGCGCTTTGGCTGGTTTGTGCGCAATATAGTCACAAGCTTTTAAAGTACAACTTCTATAGTTGGTTTAATAGCCGACATTACGGTTGGGTTTGTATAGCTAAAGTCTGCCACAAAAGGTCAGAATATTCATGACCAAACATAATGGGTTTAGATCAACTTTTTGCAAAGATAGTTGACCTGATAAATATACCGACGGCTTAACCAGAAAAAATGCCATACCACTAATCTAATATGGCATTTTAATTAAGTCTTGTTGCTAATATCTAATTAAGTCTTGTTGCGAATATCTAATTAACAACCCTAAAATTAGACATCCCTTTGCTAATCTGTAAGTTGCTAGCATTCCAGTTAATCAATTCAGGGCCATCGGCCCAAATGCCCCAACGTCCGATAATAGAAACATCATGTATTTTGAAGTTATAGCTAGGTGTTACTTCATCATTAGTTACACGAACTAAAGGCAAACCATAATGAGCTTGAAGCGGAAGTACCGCTTGAGTACAATTATTAAATCCCCATAAACATTCATGAGTGAAATATAAAAATTCGTCACCTGAATTACTAAACCACAAGGAGTAATGCGCCGCTTTTTCAAAGGTATGCAATATGTCACTGGAATACGGTGAATCAAAATCAAACTGATAGGTACTACCACCAGTCGATATTGCTAATTTGGGGTGAATTTCTTTGATTTTTCCTGTTAATTGAAAGCTTTCGGTATAACTGTTATCAAATTCAAAGGTAATTGTGCCGTCAGGAAAGCTATGTTGACCGCTCAATAAAACAAACCCTAATTTACCCGGTGGTATCGGTAACAGACCTCCGGTTTTAATAAATGCATCATTTTCGGTAATAATATCGGTTACCTGTATTGGCATATGACCATTGTTTTTTATGCCAATTAAGGTACCCGTTTCCGTTTTCCCTTTGTAAGACTTGAGTCTAATACTTACCTCAGCAGGGGAAAGCATTTCGGTCATGTGGTCAAAACCATAATGGGTATAAGGGTCAACAGTGTTGTTCAGTTCACCATACCAATCAATATTAAAAATTATAGAAACCGGGTTGTTGAAAGAGTCATTTCTCTTAACTTCGAAACTAACTTCAGCCGTTGTTTCATCACCTAAAGGTCCAACCGCTTTAATCGTTACCATATCAATACCAAAGAAACTGCGGTCCCCTACATAGAGAAACTCAAACGGATAGTTATTCGCAATGGTCAACTCACCATGCTGAGTTGATTGCACCACTTCAAGACTCACCGCATTGGAGGTATCAAAACTTCCTTTAATTTCTTTCCCGTAGAGGCCTGATAAACTTTGACCGTCAAGTTTTATTTCTGCAAAGTTATAAAAGACAAAACCTAAGCTAAATTCTTTACCCGTCGCCAATTCAACAATAGAAAATTCGGTGATTTCTCCACTGTTATCGGCAGAACCAGCGGCACTACTGGTGACAATAATCGCGTTTTCATTGGCAAACACTTCAACCTCGGCATCAGCCATAATTGTATTAATAGCCAATTCGCTTAATGGTATTGTCTTACGCTGAGTGGTAGTGATTAAACTATCAAGTGGTTGTTCAAAAATAAACTCGGTAATATTAACTAAGTCAAACAGGTGTAAATAGGCCTTAAAATCATTGATGAGTTTTTCGGTTGTTGCGCTATATTTAGTTATTTTAATCACTTTAAAAGGGGTTTTCTGACCATTGACAACGATTGTTTCCGGCTCAACAGATGAACTTGTTGTTATTAGCGTAGTCATTGACGCATATTGTTTTTGACGAACTAGATTGTTATCTACAAAATGACTTTCAACGACTTCCTTAAGTTCGCTTTGTAACCTTAAAAGCTCAACTTTTTTACAAAAGATCATCATTTGATCGTAATCACTGAACACATTGTTTAATTGTAATAGTAAAATGGCGCCAGCCGCCGCTTTAATAAGTGGTGTTCCAAGAATAAGGGCCCCTGTTGCAGGTGTAGTTATAGCAACGAGCTTCTCTAGATCATAAACATATGCATTACTCGCACTGTCACACAGTTGTTCATCATCAGCCATTGCCCTGATGCTTTTAACCATTTGACTTTTTGATTGTTGGCTATATTGGGCTGATACTCTTTGACTCCTGGGAGATTGATTGAGCAAGGTCAAGTAAGTCGCGTAATTAGTCGCCTCAAGGTCGGTTAACTGCTCAATTTCAGCATCCGTTTCAGCTAATATGGCAATGAATTCGTTTGCTTTAGCTAACAAGCCTAGGTCTTTAATATCACTGAGTGATGAAGTGAGCTCATTACTTGCTTGTTGGGCAAGCTCGGTAATGGTTGCTTTAGCATCATCGATTACCACTAATTCTAAATTCACCAAGAAATCAAAGTTTTCAAGTGCTAAATCGACTTGTAACGTTTTATCAGTGCCCTCTAGGTGAGTAGGAAGTGCCAAAGCATATTTTCCATGACCTAATGGTAAAGTTTCAACATCGATACCTTCCAGACTAACTTGAGGCGCTTCACTGCTATTCATTACTTGAATGATAATGCTGCCACCAGCGTAGTATGACACCTGCTCATTAATGATAACAACTGCAACATCTTGAGTTGGGTCTGGGGTCACGTTTATGATCTGAGAAATTTCTTGGACAATATTGCCCGAGTTTCGCTCCCTAAAACGCAGCGTAAGGTTGTGCTCGCCCAGGTAGGCCTGTATTGAAATATCTTTTAAGTTGGTGGTATATAAAAACTCACCATCTAAATAAACGTCGACTTCATAACGTTCTGAGTCAAATTCATCGCCTGCCAACCAAACCGATATTTCACTCCAGCCGTCAGCACCAGCCGACCAGGTATCTTGTGTATAGCTAGTTTCTGGAATTATGGTCATTTCATGGGTTTGGTAAAACTCTTGCCCGGTGATATATTGCCCTGAAAACGCTACAGTCATAAGCATTGACTCTGCCGTATAAGGTAATGTAAAACCGACTGTGTTATCGGTAGTATTTAACTGCACTTCAGGACCCATCACCACAGACCATTGGCTAGTTACGATATGACCGTTGTATTTTGCATTAATAACTACATAACTATTTGACAGTACTTTATCGTCACCAATTAGTTGTACCGTGCCGGTATTTTGATTAATTAATTTAAAGGTCTTGCCGGTGAATTCTGAGCCAAAATAAACATCTTTACTGCCATTATTATCAAGGTCTAATACACCAAAGTGAGGATCTCGACTTGTTGCCCAGTCATAACTTTGATAAAAGTCTTCACCGTGCGGAATAACAGATTTAGGAGAAAACTCACCTTTACCTAAATTATGATATAGCGCCGTATAGCCATTAACGGGATAGGGATTTAACGCCAGAATAATTTCAGGTAAATCATCGCCATCAATATCTTCAAAGTAACTTGAGGTTAAATCCCCCGTTGTAGTGAGTAACTGCTTTGATTCAGCAAAGCTTTGTTGACCTATATTTTCACGCCAATAAAGTGTCGACTTACCTACGGCTACGGGATCTCGATAGGAAAAATAGACGAAGTCTAGATCACCATCATTATCCAAATCGACAAAACGCTTATCGCCAATGTAAATAGGATCTAGTTGATAAGTAATAAAACTTAATCCATCTAGTTGTTCATGAATATTGATTTGTCTGTCGGTAAATATTGTGACTAAATCCATATCACCGTCACCATCAATATCCATGATTTCGATAGTTGGCGAAATTGAGCTTGACCCTCCTTCCTCAGCAATTAAAAGTATAGGGGCTTGATAGCTACCCGCCGAATTTTTTAAGTAGAGCGCAGATTGGGCGTTGTTATTTATGTCATAGCCGGCAATAGCCATATCAATAAGTCCATCCTTGTTGACATCAGCAAACGCTACACTTCGAACGTCGTCCATTTGTGTTGCTATCTGTAGATTAAATTGGGTATTACCTAGATTAATAGCCAAATATTGATTTAAATCACTATCACTAATTATCAAATCGGGTAAATTATCTTCATTTATCTTAGCGACAGAAGCAGAGAAATATACGTTAGACGATGAATCTGCCGAATAAATTATTGTACTTGCGACAAATGAAGCATCTTGCTGTTGGATGTAGAAAAAGATATTTTTGTGAGCTTTATTTTTCACTAAGTAATCAATGTCGCCATCGGCGTCGATATCTACCGCATCCAAAATGACAATATCAGGTTTATCAGTAAACAATGCCTGTTTACTACTCAGTTTAAAAGTAGCCGGTACTTGGGTTAGACTAGCGTCCTCAGCGGCTTGAATCTTTAATTCAAAGATTTGATCTTCACTATTCTCATCAGCGCTTATATCCAGGTAATATTCCCCCTGAGCTAATACACCCGTCAAATAATGGCCATCGATAGTCTCATCCAAGGTATGAATCAGATTCAATTTTTCATCGTAGAGGTAAAGTGTCGGAGAAAACCCACCGGTAACATCAATAATGATTTCACTGCTACTTGGTAATGCCAACTTATAACGTTCATTATTGATAGCAAAAGGCGCTTTACCTAAACTGCTTTGTATAGTCGCTGCTTGGTTCAATTCAGCCGATAGCTGCGCTATTGGTGAGTCTGCTTGATTGGATGCCACTATGGTGTCATTTTCAAACCAAAGTGAATCAAAAACGTATGAAGTATTACCAATAATGTCCTGGTCGCCGTCATTATCAAGGTCAAAGACACTAATGTTACTAAACCCCCCAATATCATAGTCAAGAATTACAGCCTCTTTAAACTGCCCTTGATTCTCGTAATACCTTAACTTTGCATCATAACTGCCAACTAAAACATCATCCCTACCATCACCATTAAAATCAACCACTTGCAAGAATGTTTGTCCGCCAATACTCCCTGCTTCAATAGTTTTCTTGGTTGAAAAGCTACCATTACCGATATTTTCATACCAAAAAGCTATGTCGTCATAAGTTGTCACCACGAGATCCAATAAATTATCATCAGTGATATACCCCGTCGCGACACTGTAGACTTTTCTATGTTCGATAAAGGGCACTAAACCATCATTATTTTCCTGAAGAGGTCCTAATAATTTAGATACAGTTCCTTTAGTCTCATTTTCTCCTGTATAAGTACTTTCACCACGAGTCGCAACAATAAGATCAAGGTGATCATCCTGATTAATATCAACTAATAATATCGTTCGAAGTAACGATACTGATTTTGTTATTGCCAATCGTTCTTCACTTTCAAAAAATCCATTACCCGTATTACGATAAAGACTGTGCAAATATTCACGGTCTGGAAAATCCTGACTTGTTTCTGATTTATAAGTTATTAACAAATCTAAATCATTATCTTTATCTATATCCTGAACCACTACATTATGAAGGAAAGGGTAACGCCAACCAGGTCTAGGGTTTTGTGCATACCAAGTGTCATAATAACTAGAGGGTAAATTAATTTTACTTGGAGTACTAAATTGCCCTTGTTCATCAACCGTAACTTTAAAGAGCTCGTTGTTAGAAGAATAGAGCACGGTGGCTTGGTTGTTAGTTGATAAATTATAAGCCCCCCACAAGGTACAGCCTGAACATTCGAGAGCAGAAGTAATGACAGTTAAGTTACCACCACCTAAATTTTGCAACAAGCCCAGTGAGTTATTCTTGTCTGAATGGGAAATGAGATCCTTATCACCATCATTGTCAAAATCAAATGGGAACCATTTGGTAATATCTTTACCAAAATTCACTTGCTCCTTTTTCCGAAAAATTGAAGACCTGTCGACAGTGATAATAATGTCATCACTTGATTGTTTCCCTTCATTATCGGTAACCGTTACACGAAATGATAATTGGGTACTGTCGTTAACATCAGGACTGAGAAAAGAGCTCATTGAGCTGCTAATTCCTGACAAACTTACTTCTGGGCCATCCAGTTGCTGCCACTGGTAATCTTCTATATAACCGTCAAAATCTTCGGCAAGCGCAGACAATTGCACTAAAGTATTTGTCGGCACGGTTTGATCGTCACCTGCATTAATACTAGGTGATTGATTAACATTATTTACCGTCACCACTACGGTATCTGTATTTGTAGCGCCGTCGTTGTCAGTAGCTGTTAACGAAAAGGTAAGTGTTGTACTGGCGGTAACCTGTGGTGCAACAAAGGTTAAGTTTTGGCTGTTTGTTGATGAAAGTTCGACACTGGTACCATCAGTCTGCTGCCAGCTATAACTGGTAATAGAGCCATCGGAGTCATTGGCTGAACCTTGTAAAGTAACTTCCAATAATTCGTCGGTAACTTGATCAGCCCCAGCATTAGCAACTGGCGGTAAATTAGACTTTGTACTTCCTTTTTCTGGTTCTGAACCTCCCCCCCCACCGCATGCGACTAACATACTGAATAGAAAGGTCAAAAATATAAAACGAAAATAAGAAAGGTTAGGCATATATACTACTCGATTTGAAACAGTTAACTTGTGGTGACAGCGACTATTTATCTACAAAAAAAAGAGCGAGGATTGTACATTAAGTAGGCCCGAAATTCCAATTCCATGTGAAGGTTCCATTATGCTTATGATTTATGGGAAGTAATTTACATTTCGAATAGCGGTGTCAGTTTATGTATCGATATCACGCCTAATCTTGAGTGATTTTAGCTAATAACTTTGTCCTTTATGTGGCAATAGTGACGTTTACAGAAATCCAGGTTTTCAGTTTCACCCACCACCTCCCCTCTTTCACATTTAGCAGTAAACTTTCGGTAAAAGTTCGGTGTTCGGTTTGGTTATCCCCATAAAAATCTTCAACTTAGTGCATTGCGTTCGGTTAATTTCGCCACCCAAGTTCGGTAGGGTTTCGGTTTCAGCCAAACGTGAAATATGAAATTGTAAAAAGTGAATGTTTTCTTCGGGTTAGAAGGTAAATTTCAATGATTCTGTTTGTCTCATAATCGACAGGTCCCCTGTTCAAGTCAGGGAGGGGCCACCATCTAAAGACGTATTGTTACGTCTTTTTTTGTGCCTAAAATTCATTGAGCACCCTATAAGCGCCTATTTCCCTGCCTATTAGTATTCAATACGATATAGTGACATTCTAGATTTAATGCAACACGAAATGGTACAACCGTAACAACCCTCAAAAAAGTTGTTACAATGATGTGTTACATGCAATATCAAAAATGGTTATGATTTCGATAAACCCCACCATATATCAATGAGTAATCTTAAGAACCTTAGATTTACGAGCAAACCTTATCACAGTAGTTTCCTTTATTGCAGATGTGTCAGTTAAAGATATAGCTATAAAAGTTTGCTATGAAATAGAACGATATAAAGAATAGTTCATGAGGGTTGATAGTTAACGTTTTACATAGGTCAAATCGATAAAGAGTACTAGTATGTATAAACCCGCAAAAAAGAGTACGAAACCTCAGGAGATTTCGTTTAAACGAGTTCAGTCATATATGATCTGGATGATAGAGAGATACGGAGACTATTCAGCAAAAGCTTTGCTGCAAAAAGCGAACATCTTATTTAAAGATGATACTCAATATAACCAAATGGCGCTTGATTATTTGATCCAACACGAAATAATCAACGATGTTCGTTACGCTAAAAGATTAACAAGTAGTTTTGCATCAAAAAATTTAGGTGCCAACAAAATCAAGGAAAAGCTCTATTTGAAAGGGTTTCAATCATCAACAATAAATGATTGTGTAAATGAGTTAGAAACAACAGAAGATGACTATTTTGAAAAGGCGTTAATGTTAAAAATAAGAAAATTTGGAGAAGAGCCCATAACTGACATTAAGTTGAAGCAAAAGGCTTTAAGACATTTGACAAGCACTAAAGGCTTTTCTTATGCGATTGCAAATAAAGCAATTTCCTATGTCCCTGACGAATAAAAACACATATTTTTAAAGTGCTTGTGTTTACAAAAATCAACAAGCGCTTAGCTATTTTTCTAAGTAGTCAATCAGTCTATCCCGTTTTATTTATCTTTAAAATTTCAATGTCAGCCATAAAAGGCCTCAAGAATGAGGCATTTTTTCAACCTGATTTTGGAGGATATCTTTTGATAACAATAAGTAACTTAAAGGCCTCTACCCTTTTTATTCTAATTTTTACTTATGGTCACAGTAATACACCCTGAACTTACATATGGTGCTCTCGAATCAGCATTAGGAAATTGATTTCCATAAAAACTCACATCTATGATATTTAACTCTGCTGGTACATTTCTTTCTATTCTAGAACCATATAAATTACTTTCAGCATTATCATCAAGACCACCACCACTAAGGTAACGGTTTCCTAAATGATTATTAGAAGAAATAGTTGGAGGTCCTTCATCAGAGCTCCATTCGAGAATATAATCACCATCTTCAATTATATTAAGCTTTAAATACGCGAAAACGCCTAATCGATTTCCACTTCCTGCAACAACATCATTCAGGCAAACTGTTGAAGGAACACCAAGCTCCATATCTCTATATAAAGGAAGGTAAGTATGTTCTAAATTATTTATCGTTAAATTATCTAACACTGAATAGTTTTCCCCTTCCCCCCATTCATCAACACTATTTATACCCTTGCTAGCTACAAAGTCAGACAAGCTCTTTTCAAGAACAGCATCACGCTTAATGCTATTTCCTAAAAAGCTGTGAATAGAGATAAATGCATCGCTAGACTTCATTTCCACTGAAAGTACATCAAAGACAAAAATATAGCCTTTCTCGATTAAGCCATAGTTTGAGTTGCCTGTTGTAACATTTTTCAGTACATCTGAATTCACATTTTCATAAAACCATCCCATATTAAAGTCAGTTATAGGGTTTTCAAAAATATTTATTACATCAGTTGTCCCGTTAGCTAATCCATCTGAATTAATTAACGCCTCACTTCCGGTTAAAAGCCAAGAGAAATATGAAGAAAAACCTTCTGCAAATGATTGTCTATGATCCATAGCACTTTGCATAGAATGCCCTCCACCCAGCGTATTATCTCTGCTCAAGTTAACCAGCACATAATGCCCCAACTCGTGAGCAATAATAGTTCTATCATATTCATCAATATTTACTTCATCGTCTGAGGCAACATAAAGAACATTAATATTGTGTCCAGCAAAGCTACTATTACTAATTTCGCCATTCCACCATACCCCATCCGTTGCTACGTTATTTTCATTCCAAAAAATATACAATGGAGCAAACTCATAATCAGATTTCCAGTTTTTAAGTAAAACTTGCATATCGTAAGCTTGATCAAGCAAAACAAACACAGGAGAATTACGACCTGAATCGTAAGTATTTAAGCTAGAATTCCAATTAAGAGTGGCGTTAAAATTAATATTTACTAATGATTCTGTGATCTGTTGAATAGGTAATACCGTGTAACGATATACAGATGTTAACTCAGGATCTCTGACATCATCACTCGCTGTAAAGTTATCTCGTACACTTATGTAATTAGGCAAAGCTTGGTCATTACCTAGTTCTGCGACAACCTCTATAGAATAACTACCTACATTCGGCGCTTCTATTTCATAGTTCCCATTTTCATCTGTGACAGTAGAACCAACAATTTTACCGGAAGTGTCCACCAAATTAATCGAGATACCACGCACTGGCTTTTGAGTTATATTGTCATAATCATGACCCTGCAATGAAACTTCCACGTTATCATAGCTTATCGAACCACTAATAATGGGAACATTCTGTACCGTAATGATTACTGTATCAGTTGATGTCATGCCTTCATTGTCAGTTATTTCAAACTGAAAAGTTAAAGTTTCTTCGGCTATAACATCAGGAGCAATAAAAGTCGTAGTCGCTTCATCGGCACTTATTAATTCTATAACTTTTCCTGTTATTTGCGACCAACTATAACTAGCTATACTCCCATCAACATCAGTCCCTGAACCAATTAAAGACACCTCATTTAATTCACTAATGGTTTGATCTTCTCCAGCATCAGCTATGGGTAATTGGTTCACTTTCGTCACAGTAATATCTACGGTATCACTTGATGCCATGCCCTCATTATCGGTAACTTCAAGCTTAAAAGTTAAAGTTTCATTGGTATCAATATTGGGGGTCATAAACGTTGCAGTCGAATTATTTTCACCTGCTAACTCTACAGTTGTTCCAGTTATTTGCGTCCAGCTATAACTAACGATACTGCCATCCTCATCGCTGCCTGAACCAAGCAATGACACTTCATTTGCTTCACTGACGGTTTGGTCAACACCTGCATCTACTTTAGGTGCTATATTTGCAAGCGCTTTGGTAGGCGTTTCTGTACTAGAGCTTCCTCCTCCACAGCCAAAAAAAGCAAGGCTAATAACGACTATAACGGAGTAGCGTGGTAATTCGAACATTACATTAAATCCTATTAATTCCAATGATTACAAGAGCTCTCGCCCAAAAAACACAAGATATTAACCTAAAAGCAACATATATGACAGCGGTTTTACTGATCACTCAAAACAGAGAAAATATTAATAAAATTGGCATTAGTAGATGAATATTTTGCTAGTTTTAAATTTAGGAGAGTTTTGTTGAGTTATTTCTGATTTTTAAAATAAGTGAACAAGTATTTAGTTTTATTCACTTACACATAGTGCCTTTTTAGCAATGGGGTTATCACATTCCACTTTTTCACTTCTCGCCGAAGTTTAGGACTGCGAAAGTGAAAAAACTAGCGTGATTTATTGTAAGGTTAGTGATGTTTTTGTAGCGTTGCCGTAGATTGGATTGCTATAGAATATATTAGCTGTTGGTACATGTTTACAGCCATGCTCCCTCCTTATTTTTTTGATAAATTACGATTAAAAATATTTAGTTACCGAATTAACTTATCAAGCAACACAAATGCCATATCTTGGTAAAATATCATCAATAATCGCTAGCCTATGTTTCTTGGCTGCATCGTGGAAGTATTTCCAGTTTGAAGTAATGAAGTCAGGTGAAAATGTATATTCGTCATCTCCTTCAGCTCGGGTAGTACCTAACGCTTGATGCTTCCATGAATTTTCACCTTTAGCGATGTAAGTAAGCGTTTCTGCGCCGAAGCCAAAAAAATCTTCCTCTATAGCGGCAAGCCATCGAGCATGCCTTTGCTCACCTTTAACTTGATTAAATTCTTTAAAGCAAACTAAAATATTGTACTTAAGCCCTTCACTTAACCCTTTTGCATTTGCCAAATGGTCACCTGCGATATAACGCTGATAAACTTTGCAGAGCTCATCAGCGGCGGTTACAAAATCAACTGGATTATTTCTTATCACAGTATCGCCAAGACCATTTACATAGCTCCACGACTCGTAAGGTAAGTCGGGATTTGAAAGTGCTTGGCCATGCCCTAGCGCTGGAATATTTTCTTGTGCTAGTTCACAGAAGAAATCACCAATTTTTTCAATCAGGTTTTCTGCGGGCTCCTCATTAGCGCCCCTTAAGTCATCAACTTTATTAATGTCGTGCTGAACACCAGCAAAACCTTGATGTCCCCAAGTATCAACAAACACATGTGAAGTGATACCTAAGCGATGTAACGCATAAGGTCGGTGCTTGTCACGAATACATTCTTTCACCATATCTTGTGCAATGTAAGAGCCTGGTTTGCAAACCAGCTTCCTTATAAAACTCCCCTCTGGGTTTTCTCCAGCAGGTCGTCCACCATTACCGGGTAAAAAGTGAAATGGCACCCACACCTTCATATTTTTCAAGTCTTCAAGGTTTTTATAATCAAGCATGCCATGGGCACTTGGCACTCTTTCATAGGCAGCACCATTGGTAAAATTGATATAACCATAATTTGTTGCGTCATCTACATATTGGCTCGCATAAGCGATTATTTTAGCGTCTTCAACCGAGAACCCTGCCGCTCTAGCTACTACCCAAGTAGTTGCATGATGAAAGTCTATTTGCATAATACCGATCCTTGATTTTTGAAAGAATTTATTAGCTTCAACTCGAATATTCCACAATTGAAAGCAAAAGAACATTACACGGCATTACACGCACTTACTTATTGAAAATATTACTGTATTTCTAAGCGAAGCTCCTTCCTCCAAAACATGACAGTTCAATACGCTTGTAAAAACTTAACATCATGCGTTTATTGGTTGCTTTTAATACCAAAACAAACGACAAAAAATAACCTGCTGTTAAATATTGTTTTTACCCATAAAAATTAGACGGTAGTCAACAGGTGATAGAAGAAGTGTAAAAATATATTTTCCTGATATGGGGTGTAATGGATCGAGGTAAGCTTAACCTTTAAATTCCTGTTCGATTTCAAGTGAGTTCAAACCGAGCTTCACAAAATTGAATAGGAAATATGATGAATAAATACTTTAAAGCTTTTTCTATATCCCTCGTCTTAATTAGCAGTAATTATTTACCAACCGTAAATGCCGCAAGTTCTACTGAAATGTTAATAACGGTTGCAGAAACCAACCCTGTTTTACTTGAACGATTGAATTCTATTGCCTTAAATAATCCCGAGTTACTTAATCAATTATTGAAAATGGCTAATTCAAAGCCAGATCAGCTTGAACGTTTATTAAATATTGCTGAAACAGATCCAGAGGCTTTTACGCAGTTAATCATTATTAGTGATGCAGAAAAAGCCCAAGAAGAACAGGTTACTATGTTCGGAATTGATGATGAAGGTGGTATTATTCGCCCTTAATTAAAGTAGAACAACGCAAAGTATTATCATATTGGGACATCAACTGTTGAAATTGCTTTTCTTCACATAAAGTATCAAACCAAGGAAGGTTAAACCAAACGACGCCAACCTTATTTGATAGTGCTTTTTTAATTTCAAATATTGCAGAAACTCTTTCACCTAAAACGCTATAAATAAGAGCAGAAGTATAAGCTACCTCTCCATTTTTTGGTGCTAGCTTCTTTGCATGATTTAACGCCTCTACAGCTAAACTATGTTTATTTAATTGAAGGTAAGCTTGAGCCAAATCCAACCAATAACGGTATTTATTAGGCTTAACTGGAGTATCAATTATCTTTTGATAGTGAATTTTTGCTGATTCCTTATTTCCAAGAATAAATTCAATATCAGCTAGATTCAAAAGTCTAATTGTATTATTGGGACTTTTATTTACCGATAATTCGGCATAAAGTGACGATTTTTCATATTGCTTATTTAATGCATAAGCTAAACTTAAGTTTGTTAAATCTCTTCCACTATTGAATTTAGAAACTAATTTTTCATACATCGTAATAGCTAACTCCAGTCGTCCTTGAAGTAGCCAAATGTTTGCCTGTAAACGTTTGGCTTTATAATTATTGGGGACAATTTTCAACATTTGCTTTAATGAAACTTCTGCCTTGTTTAAATCACCTAAACGCCAATAACTAAATGCTATATTATTTAACAGTGCAGAGCTCGGTCTAAGCTTTAATGCTTCAGAATACAAATCAACTGCTTTTTGATATTGTCCTGAACTAAAATACATATAGGCTTTAAGTTCGAAAATAATCAAATCATCAGCCCCTCTTTGCTCGGCTTCTTTAATTTGTTGCTGGGCTAATTCCGGTTTTTCCATGTCAGAGGCTAGCAAAAACCTGTCAATAGCTTCATATGCACTGTAACGATACTCTGGGGGCGCTTTTAGTAATAATGCATCAAGTTGATTAAAGTATTTATTATCTTTTGAATCCCAATATAAATCTAATGCCGCATCTCGATACAAACCATAAGCCGCATATAAATAAGGCGAACGTATTAATATAGCTTCAAGTTCAGATAAGCTCGTTTCACTATATTTCCCCTGCCTTCTAATTTGACTATAAAGCTCAAGGTAATCACGGTAATCGTCTTCATTAATCGGCCGCTGCACTAAACCTGACTGATTCACTTCAAGTAACTCAGAGTAAAGCGTGGCAAACTGTGTTTGGCTGGTGCTATAAATGGCATTAAACTTTTCGATGGGTACGACCCAATTTTTTTCAGATTTAACCGCTAACTTCTCGGTATTACTTGCGTTAGCAACCAAGCGTGAAAAGCTTACTTTACAACGGGTATTGTTACATTCCAATGTTGTTGAAATAATGTCGGAAGCGCCTACCGCTTGTTGTAGTTTTTTTAAATCATCAGGATATTCTTTGGTAATCGCATTTACTTCTCGTCGCGACACTAAATACATATTTTTGGTATTTATTACTGCTTGTCGTAATGCATCTTCAATGGCTGATATCACCAAATCTTGCTGCATAGCTGCCATTAACGGGCTATTAACGAGTGTCGGCTTTAATATAACAACTTGTTTAGTTTCAATTTTTGGTTCGTTATAAAACCAAAAGCTTACGGCAAAAACTAAGCACAGTAGAGCAATACTATACACGGCTTGAATGAGTTTCAATTTGGCTTTTGCAGGTTGTTTTGAAAACTGGCTTGGCGCAGACTTAAGGTGAGAGTTAAGGTGAGAGTTAAGGTTTGAATTTAGTTCTGTATTAGATAAAACCAGCGTTGTTTGTTCGTTCATATCAGATTGTATTAAAGCCATTCGAATGTGCTTTAAACGATTTTCTATTGCGCTAGCGGTTAATGTTCGCTGCTCTACTGGCTTTACTAGCATTTCCATCAATAAGTCAGTTAACACACTGGGCGCATTTAACATTAAATGCTTAGCATGCTCAGGTGTCTGTTCACATATTCTTTTAGACACCGCCAACGTTGAACCTTTACCAAAAGGATGGCTGCCGACAATTAATTGATAAGCAATAATGCCCAGTGAAAAAACATCACTGCGATAATCCACGGCTTGCTGTTTTATTTGTTCTGGCGACATATAAAAAAGACAACCGTATTCAGTTGAATCTTCACGCTTAGCTGGGGCATTATTTGAATATATTAGCGTGCTATTCGGTAGTAAACAGGCAATACCAAAGTCAGCTATTTTTAATTGTCCTTGCTCATTTACCAGTATGTTATTTGGTTTCAAATCACAATGAATGATGTCGCGCCGATGCGCTTGTGCTAACCCTGCCGCTAATTGACTTAACAAATCTAATTTCTTAACGAGTGTGATCATCGTTTCATTTTGAAATTGCGTAAGCGTTTTACTTTTGAAATATTCCATGACGAGAGAGGTTTTATTGTCTTCTTCAAGAATATTATAAATTTGAATAATATTCGTGTGATTTACACGTGCTAATAAACGCGCCTCTTTGAGACCATGATTAACGTTTTCACCTTGTTTTTGTTTGTTATTTAAGCCTTTTTCTAGGTAATTCAATTCCTTAATAGCAACTTGACGCTGTAACTGGTTATCGGTGGCAAGGTAAACTTTGCCCATACCGCCCTCACCCAATAATTTTTCACGTGTGTAATGGGGTAAATTCTTATCCATGCATAACCGTTAGTGATACTTTTTCTTGTCCACGGTTAACGATCAGTTTATTACCTTGATATATACGATATGAACTACCGGCAAAGCGTATTTTTTTGCCCCTTGTTTCAATAAGCGCATCACCATCACAAGCACCATTAAGCATACTTACCAGTTGACTTTTAGCCCGAAAAATATGCGTATTCACAAATTGCATGTCTTCCCCAAGTTCTTTAACGATAGTTTCTCGTAATCGCCAGCCTTGGTTATATTCATCGATACCTTTTTTAGCATCTTCATCACGGTCTCGCGCTAGGCTTAGGGTTAAATAATGATGGGCTCTAGTCAGCAAATAAAACTCTTCACCATTAGCCGTAATAGTCAATTCAGTGGTTTCTTCATCTTGGCTCAAATTAAAGCGATACTTAATTTGATGAGCAAATAACTTAGCTTTAGCCAAGTGAGTTGTATTATTTGTAGGGGTGTTTAATTTAAGTTGCCAATTTTGATTAGCAAAATTGAGTAAGTCTAAGTCCGTTACCAGATAAGCTACACCAGCTTCATCATCAATATATTCTTTATACCATTGGTTTTTACTGTGCACATAAAACAAGGCTATTTCAGGCGTATTTTCTGAAGGGAGTAAGTTGTAATCTTTAAGAATAATAGGCTTTTGTAGAGCATCGTTATTTGTTGCTTCAACACTAAATAACATATTTTGCGGAGGCGTTAGCTCTTTTATTATAAAGCCATGCTCTTCAGCTTTAGCGAAATATATTTTATCGCCAAGTTTAAGCCTTTGAGGAGTGTCTTTGAGTAATTTCTTGTCGTTAAGCCAAGTGCCATTACTGCTAATATCTCGGATAAACCATTGGTCATCTACCCACTCGATTATTGTGTGTAAACGCGATATTTCAGGTGCATCAATAACAGTATCAACATTAGTCGTTGAACGACCAAAACAATGATATGCATTTAAGTAACTTAAGCTATGCGATTCATTATTAAGATTTAAAATAGTAGCCACATTAAAATCCTTTATATGAATAAACCATTTGCGATAACACTATTGAACAACAGATTGTATATAAATGCTATAAGCACTGCTAGTGAATAGTATAGATACATTTAACAAATAGTTGATTAGTCTCAACTTTCATTCAATATTTAAACAATAGCTCTGTAAAGTGTTTTTTAGTTAACCTTTAGGCTGTTGCAGCAATGAAGCAATAAATTTTGTAAATGGAATAATATTTTTCTGAACACTTGCCATTTCCAATGCTTGCATATATTCATTACGTTTTTCTACTGGCACAACGGTCCAATGATATCCGCCAGCAGCCATCATCAAGTTCATGATGAATCGCCCCATCCGTCCATTAAATATTTCCATTTAGGTGGGTGTCTTCTATTTTGCTCTATTTTCTAACAATTTATCATCAACCCAACCACGCCTATGCTCGAAGCTCGTTCCCGTCACTTTATCTTGGCCACACAAAAAGCACGCCGCACACAACGCGAAATACAGTGGTAATAAGGGGTATCAATTAAACTGATTTGCTTTTTTCGTGCGGTGGCCATGGGGGAAAACCCACTTGTTATTTTTTTATTGTTTACTAATTGTTGGGCGGGTGTCATCTATTTTTTGTAGTTATCTAACAATTGCTTACTAATATGTAAGTATAGTAGTCTACTAGACTCAAAATTTAATGGATTAAACTTATGAATTCAAACAATAACATCAACTTCCTTTTGGTCTTAATCTTATTGCTAACCGTTATTACCGGATGTACTTCAAAACCTTCAATAGAGCCTGAAGTATTATCTTTAAATACCTCTCGATATGGGCATGCCGCGGTAAATGATGGTCAAAAGATATATGTTATTGCAGGAGCGAACAAATCAGGTTTTCTATCCGATATAGAAATTATTGACCCTTCAACAGGGGAAACTGAAGTTTTAAAAGGCCGTTTAATACCTCGACGATATTTTTCTGCCATTTGGGATGGTAAACACTCTATTTATATCTTAGGTGGTGTAAGTATTATAAATAAAAAATTTAGATACGAAAGAAAAGTAGAGGTTTTTAACACAATCACTCATGAAGTTAGTTTTGCAAAATCAATTCCTCTTCCTACTCGAATTAATAGTGCAGTATTTTCAGATGGACGTATATTTGTCTTCGGTGGAGCATACACTGTTAAGAAAAAATTAGTTGCAACCTCTATAGTTGGAGTTTTCGACATAGCAAAAGATAAATGGGCGCGAGCTGCTGATATGCCAACAGCAAAAACAACCCGAGCAGTCTTGAAAGATGGACTAATATATATTGTAGGTGGATATGATAGAACAAGTTCACTTGATGTTTTCGAAAGCTTTAATCCTAAAACCAACACATGGAAATCACTACCACCTATCCCCGAAGGAATTAGTGCTCATTCTGTTACCGTCGTAAAAGATAAGTTATTCCTCTTTGGTAATTATAATAGTTTAACGTCTACCTATAGTTATGATTTCATAACGCAGCAATGGGAAAAAATAAATATCGGGTATAAAGCTAGCCGTCACAATGCAGCTACTACTTTAGGTGATACCACTTATGTTATTGGTGGTAACGTTGGAACTAAAGGCCCATTTCTTGATTATATTCAAACCTTTAAATTATGAAAACCTACCTGATATCTACTAAACTAGGTTATTGAACAGAAAGCGAAGAATATAGTCGCTTTAGTATTTGGGTGGGTGTCTTCTATTTTGTAAACGCATAAGGGTGATTCCTATTTCTTGTTGAGATAATTCCTTTAATAAAGGATAGAACTAAATGTGCTAACATTGTCATACCGAACTCCAAACAAATGACAGCGTTCAGATCACGTTGACTAGAAAAACTAAGCATAAAATAGGTAAAAGCCACAACAGCAATCCCTACAAAAAATATCGTGTAACAATATAAAGAGTATGTTTTAACACTCGAAGTGATGCACTCGACTTCTCCATTTGCCATTATGCGCAACTTACTTTTACATACATTACACTTTGTAGTTTCTTTAATTTCACTTGTACAAACAATACATTTCATCTGATGCTCTCAATATTAATTATTATCAGCATTTGAGTGGGTGTCTTCTATTTTTTTTATTATTATTTTTATTTTAAAACCAAATGAGTGCTCAACCTGTTTTGAAGGTTGATAAAGTTTTCTTTAGTTAAAGGCCCTATTATTTCTTTTGTATCTATTTCTATTACCCAATAATAGTATCGGCCTACTTTTTGTAAATGAGTATCGGAAGAAACCCAAAAACATTCTTTTTCCTTCTTTTGTTTGATGAATATATATTCTGTGTCAAATTTATAGTCAGAAATAGAACAAGGTATTATCAAACTTTCATCAGACTCATGAATAATTATTGAATTAGATGGTCCTTCATAAATAAATTTAAATCCTCCTGGCAATCTATTTATTTCATCACTACAACCTGTTGCAAGCAGCACTAAAAAAACTAGTCTTATTATCATGGACTCACCTGACCTTTGCCGTAAAAAGAAATCTTAAAAGGAGTACCTGGCCCAGCAAGTATATTCCCTAATGTCGTTAATGGGTTCCGAACAGGCCTTGAAAAATAACTACCGTGTATATCAAAGTCATAAATATCATAATTACCTGTAACCTAACCTCCTGAATGTAAAGTTAAAGTTATACTGCCATACACCATTCATCATTAAAGGAGTTAAAGTATTTAGGGTCTAGTAAATTAAAATCTTTTGAGTATTTGAGCCAAAATCTGATATGGATATCCCCGAAAGATCAATCTTTGATAAATCTGCAAATAAGTGGGTGGGTGTCTTCTATTTTTCTTTTTCTCTATCTGGGTGTGCTCATTAATTTAATTTCTCTGGTGTGAAAGATACCAGTAAAGCTATAGCCATTATAGGTAGAATATAAGTAGCATTAACCAAAATAGACACGAAGTATAAACCCAGAGTAGTAAAAACGAACCTTTTAATATTAAGTCTTAATTTGTATCCCTTATTACAAGAAGTACACTTGTTTTTTGTAATAAAATAATCTTTGAATCCAACAGTTTTTTCTCCGCAATGCGGACACATTCTTCCCATAATACAACCCTTAATTTATAAAATACAAGTTGGTCTGTCTGAAACAACTTTTTCGTATTAATTCAACGCTCATATCCCCGCTTGTCGCCCATCAAGCCGAAATTGACACGAATCATAACTATACAGCTAGAGCTTTTATTTTTAAATGCTAAATATCAGCATTTGGGTGGGTGTCTTCTATTTTTGTTCTATTTTATTTTTCCCTACATACCGAATATATTTATCGAATTGACATCGTGTCATTTGATTCGATATCTCTAACTCTTTTTTATCAAAACTCCATTCAAATTTATTTGACTCTAACTCTAACTCCAATCCTATATTCAATAATTCAACTACTCTTTCTGGGCTACCGTCAGCATTACACAACAATGCAGCATGAACTATTGCATCCGAAGAACTTAATCCAAAATTGGATCTATTTAAACCTGACTTGGCCAACTTAACCAGTTCAATTGATAATGTTTTCGTATTAGACAACTCAAGAACACGATTTTCTAGTGAGAACTGTAAAAGCTCTATCAGGCTATCAACCTCTTCCATAAAGTTTATGGGCGTAAACGTGAAAGTAGAAGGGCATATTAAGTCACTATAAGAATTGATCAACATGTAAAAGTTCAAGTTTGCTACTCTTTCGGTTGGCAAACTTCTATCCACTTGAAGTGTTTCAAATTGAGGATTACACTCCCACGGTTTAACGAAATCTAAAACTTTCTTGAGGATTTTTGAGTCAAATCCTATTTGCACTGAAAACTCTATTTCACCTTTTGAACTTCCAAAGGGAATTAGTGTAAGAACAAGTTCTATATTATTTATCTCCCGACACCATTCTATAAAGCCTGAATCATAATCTACCTCTAAATCGTTGCAGAACCCAATGGAGGGTAACTTCTCTTGGAGCAATTCTAAAAAAGGAACATTTTTTATGGCTCCCCAAGTTCTACTTAATTTTTTTTATTGATTTTCATTTATCTAATAGTTCCATTTAATTTATGCAGAAAACGCAGTCAGAACCGTCACTTACTGGAGCTGAGAATAGCAGTTGAATCAAGTGATATTTGGATGAGTGTTTGCTATTTATTATTCTCTTTTTCCTTTGACAGCTTCCTTAAATTTAATAACCCTTCCTCTCCTCTTACCCCCCTAATTCCACCTTCTTGAGTAATTTTTAACGTCAATTGAAAAGTACCTAATAGCATTCCCGAGTAACTGGTACTATCAACAAAAAATATTTTTTCTTTATCATCTAACCCAAATCCACACGAGCTTGATGAATAGCTCGCATAAACTTTCTCTATTAAACCTACATTTCCTTTGAAAACTTCACTCGTCAAAATGGTCACTTCATGAGTTATACGGAATTGAGGGTGTTGCCTTTCTACTTTTTTGAAACTAACAACTCGCCCTCTAAATATTTTTTCAGCATTGTCGTACTTATACTCAATTGTTTTATCTGCGCCACTGCACGCAAAAACAAGAGGATGAAATATTAGTAAAGTTATAATTACAAACATTTTCATAGTTATTATTCCTAAATATATAAACTAATACCCTAGAGCATCAGAAGCCCAACATTCAATTACATAAGGTTTTTTGGGGGGCTCTGTTCGAGCTCTAATATCGTCATATCGAGCCTGCTCTGCGATACCTTGAGCATACCCCAAAAATGATCCCGAATCATAGCCTTCATGTACTTCTCCCACAATACAGTTAAGAGTTAAGTGGGGTGTTTGATGTATAAATTTAGAGTAACTATCGCTATTCCCTGCTGAAGCCATAACCACCGAGAGTCTGTTCCTTGTCCGAGATTTAAGCCTTTAATAATTACTTTTTCGTAAAAATCACGTGAAGATGAAAAATAATAGTGAATGAGTCGTTTATGTTTACTACTTTCGAAACCTATTCTGTTGCCTCAATGAATACTGATACATATGTTTAAATAAGTATTGTGAAGCGAAGCTAAACTGATTAAATAACTTAATCCCAATACAACATCCAACAAAAACGAGCAAGTACATCTATTGCTTCAACACTTATAACATTCACTTATGAGCAAGTTATTTTTTTCATAAGAATTAACAGCTTATTTAGTATAAGGTTGTTTTAATTAATATACGGCCAAATTTAAATATGGAGTTACCTACATGGATCGTCGTCGCTTTTTAGGGCTTTCAGCATTTTCAATCGCATTTTCAGGTTGTGGAGGTGATAGCAATAGCAAAAGTTCAGTAGTCGTTACCGCACCAGCCCCCATAGTTCCAGTGAACAGTAGCGTTGCTGAAAGTGAATGGCTACAACTAATCGACGATCTAGAAGGTAAGGTTACATTGCCCAATGAAGGGCGTATCTATGATAACGCTCGTTTAGTCTTTAATAAGCGCTTTGATCATATTTACCCAGAAGGTATTGTGCATTGTGCGAACGAGGCAGACATTAAAACCGCGCTCTCTTTTGTAAAGAGGAATAATTTACATGTTACTTCTCGCTGTGGGGGGCATGGTTATACCGGAAATTCTACCACAACAGGGCTAGTTTTAGATTTAACATCGATTAACACCATTACCGTTACACAAGGCACAGTTACCATAGGTGGAGGTGCAATATTAGTTGATATTTATGACCAATTAACGGCTCAAGGGCTTGGTATTCCTTTAGGCAGTTGTTTGAGTGTCGGCATTGCCGGACTTACCCTAGGTGGCGGTATAGGAGTTATCGATCGTGCTTATGGTTTAACATGCGACAATTTACTGTCTGCTGAAGTAATAACCGCAGATGGAGAAAAAATAATTTGTAGTGCAACGCAAGAACCTGACCTATTCTGGGCGTTACGTGGTGGCGGTGGTGGAAATTTTGGCATTGTTAGTAACTTCACCTTTAGCACGCATGCCACCAAAGATATTACAGTCTTTGAAGCTTATTACGCATTTGATGATTTCGAAACCGTCATGGCTCAATGGCAAGTATTATCTCAAGAGTGGCCTAACGAAATGTGGGCACAGGTTATACCTAACTGGATGAATGGTGTTACCACAGTGTATATTCGCGCTTTTTGTCTTAATTCATTAACTGAAGCCACTCAATATTGGCAGACTTTTATCAACAGTATTGATGCAACACCTACTTCAAATACCGTATCTACCGATACCTATAGAAATGTAATGTTAGGCACTTGTGAAAAGACCATTGCCGCTTGTCATTTAGTGAGTCAACTTTCTCAAGGCACTATGCCTCGAAGTGCTTTTGCTGCCAGTTCTGATTTTTTTCATGAAATCATTCCACCTGTAGGTATTCAAACGTTAAAAGCATTTATTGAAAAAAGCAAAAGTGACGGAAAACTAGGCATGATTATTATAAATACTATGGGGGGGGCTATTAATGATTTTAGTCAAAATGATACGGCATTTATTCATCGAAACGCAGTTTTTAGTGCTGAATATTATACCTACCTTTCAACCAATGTGAGTAATGAGTCTATTGACCAAACACAAAAATGGCAAAATAGTTTTCGTGAAATAATGGCGCCTTGGAGCAGCGGTGGTGCTTACGTAAACTACTTAGACACTTATATTCAAGACTGGCAACAAGCTTATTATGGTGATAACTACACTAAGTTGACTCAAATAAAACGTCAATTCGATCCAGAGGGAATATTTACCACATCGCAAGGTATAGCGTCTGCTTAACTTAAAACAATGTCTAGTTCATATCATGGTTATTTTACTGACCATGATATGTTGTTGGGGGTATTTATAATTATAAATGCCCCCTTTATCACGCCTAACGGCGGTTAAAAATCTAGACTTAAGAATAAAACTAATATATTTTTTTTAGCTTCTACAATATCGTGATTACCGTTATCTGGATATAAAGGCAGCCCTACTATTTGCTCTACTGAGCGAACATCTGCAAACCTAACATCACCTTTCCCATATTTATAATAAAGTCCAAAGGTGACAACATTCTTTAAAAAAACAGTTCTTAATGAGGTTGAAAATCCCACTAAATCGATATCTTCTATGCGTTGATTATCAATATTAATATCAATATCACCATTAGAGTTATCGGTGAAAACTCCAAACCGAATGGTGATATCTGTCGAATATTCATATTCAACGCCAACAGACCAGTTTATAACTTCATTCAGTTTTCGGGTGATTGGCGTATCGATAAATTCAAGCGACTCGCCACCTGATTTTACCTCTGAAAAATAATTAACATCTGCGCTGAGTGACAGGTTAGAAAATTGATAACTAGCGCCTAGTGTAATTTCATAAGGAAGGTCTTGCTTAATATCCGTTTCTTCTTTAATTCTAAAGGCTGGGGTCATTTCAGGAGGAAGTACCGTTAGACTTGAAAAAAGAATAGTTGCCGTTGCTTCATAGTCTCTTCGAAGGGGTATTTCGTAGGCTATTTTTCCACCTAATGACAAATTACCTGTTTTCCATAAAACCCCCAATATTGGCTGTACCGACACTTGTAAATCAATGATCCTTCTTGATGCATTGAATCCTCCTTCAAATTCTCCAATAGGTGTAAATATTGACGAAACAATTCCAGAGCCCTGCACCGTTGAAAATTCTTTATACTGAAAATACAAAGAACTACCAAAACTTAATGAATCAGAATAACGATAAGCCGTAGTTACCCCCAGTTTATAAGCACTGTTATCTAAATCAATATAGATAAATTCGTTATTTCGTTGACTCGGTTGGAACTCGCTTGATTCAATATTAGTAATGCTATCGGTTGAAGTGCGCTCTTTACTCAGGTCATTAATGGCAAAAGAAACACCAAAATCCCAATCTCCTTCTTTTTTTCTAAAAGCAAAAAAACCTGGGAGAATAACAAAGGAGTCACGCGTAAAGTCACTGCCATCACTGAAAATATTAGTGAATTCTGTTTGTTCCTTTGAAAAAATATTCACTGATGCAGTAGATTTTACGGTACTCAAAGAGAGACCTGCTGGATTATATAACATGGCCGATAAGTCATCGGCAATCGAGGTATAAGCACCACCTAGGCCCGCAGCTTTAGAACCATTAAATACGTTCACATAATGATATTCGTCAGCTATGGCGGCTGAAGTCAAAAGAGTAAAAGCAAGAAAGTAAAACTTAATAAATTTAGTCATTATAATCCTTTATGTATTATTAATATTAAGTTAGTACAAATTGATTATTTGTCCAATAAAAATGAGCACTCTTCAAATATCCGTTTCAACTTATATTTTGTAGGCTAATTATCTGATTTAGCAGCATGAAAAATTACTGAACGCGAGTTTTACAAGTAAATCTACCTAAGTATTCCAAGATCTGTTTATAATCATGTGTCATTCCTCATAAAAGAATAATAAAATGAAAAGAACAACAGGTTTAACCTTACTTGCCCTTGCTCTATTAAGTGGCTGTGGCGATCAAGATGTTGTAAAAACAAATACAGCCAAAGACGTTATGGCTAGCTACAACAGCATTAATAAAGAACAACTTATTGAACATATCAAAATACTTGCCTCAGATGAATTTGAAGGCCGTGCGCCATCAAGCAAAGGTGAAGAACTTACCCTTGACTACTTAACTAAACAATTAACGGCTGTTGGTTTCAAACCAGGCAACGGCGACAGCTTTTTACAAGCGGTCCCTATGGTGTCTATTGAAGCTTCACCCGACATGGCATTATCCATTGGTGGTAAAGACTATAAATACGGGCCAGAAATGGTGATGGGCACTAGCCGCATTAGTGACTTTGAGCAGCTTAAAGATTCTGAACTGGTCTTTGTTGGTTATGGCGTTAATGCCCCAGAGTATAACTGGAACGATTACGAAGGCTTAGACGTTAAAGGGAAAACGGTTGTTATTTTGGTTAATGACCCGGGCTTTGCCACTCAAGATCCTGCGTTATTTAATGGTAACGCGATGACTTACTACGGTCGTTGGACTTATAAGTATGAAGAAGCTAGCCGTCAGGGCGCAGAAGGCGCTATTATTATTCATGAAACCGCGCCAGCATCATACAACTGGTCGGTAGTTGAACATTCTTGGACCGGCCCTCAATTTGGTTTTGTTCGTGAAGATCTCAATAAAGGCCGTGTTGCCGTTGAAGGTTGGGTAAATAGCGAAGTTGCAAAAGAATTGTTTGCTAACGCAGGTTTGAACTTCGAACAAGCAAAAATTGAAGCCGCAAAAGGGAGTTATCATGTCGACATGGGCGATTTAACCGCGTCGATTACCGTGAAAAATACGGTAAAAGAGTCAATATCTTATAACTTTATTGCAACCTTACCTGGTACCACTAAGCCAGATGAACATATTCTTTACACGGCGCATTGGGATCACTTAGGTATAGACACCAGCCTAACGGGCGACCAAGTTTATAATGGCGCAGTAGACAATGCATCGGGTACTGGCGCACTTATTGAAGTCGCAGAAGCATTTTCTAAACTGCCTGTTGCACCACAGCGCTCTATTACTATTATGGCGGTTACCGCAGAAGAGCAAGGGCTATTAGGCTCTAAGTTTTACGCGGCAAATCCTATTATTCCTGCGGCTAAAACAGTCGCTAATATTAATATGGATGCTTTAGGTGTTACAGGTCGAAGCACTGACGTTTCTGTTTATGGTTTAGGTCAGTCAGACTTAGATAACTACCTTAGTGCTGCTGCCAAGAAGCAAGGCCGTGTTATTGCCGGGGATCCTCGTCCTGCTGCTGGCATTTACTACCGCTCTGATCATTTCGCTTTTGCTAATATTGGTATTCCTGCGCTATACGCCAAGAGTGGTAAAACACCTGTTGACGAAGCAACTAAAGCCTTACGCGCTAAACTTAAAGAAAGTTTAGGCAAGTGTTATCACAACCTGTGTGACGAGTATAATGACGCTTGGGACATGTCGGGTGCCGTTGAAGATATACAAGCCTTTTATGAAATTGGCTATGAGCTATCGAAAGAAAACGTTTGGCCTAAATGGAGTAAAACATCAGAGTTTAAGCGTTAAACCTGAAGCCGAGTAACCGTCTTACTTCACTATCGCAAGAGTGCGCATGTGGTGAAGTAAGATTTTAACCTTGAGTTAAGCCAAGTTAAGTTAAGTTAAGTCAATGATAATGAAGAAAGCACTTGTCCAGCTTTAGTACTCATTTATCAATCAACGTTATTTTAAGTGGAAAAATATGAGCAAACACCTGAAATTAGATATCGTCTCTGACATTTCTTGTCCTTGGTGCATAATTGGTTATCAGGCGCTAAATCAGGCACTAGCTAAACTAGCACCTGAAATTACAGTAGCTATTACATGGCAGCCTTTTGAACTCAATCCTCACATGCCCAAAGAAGGTCAAGAAATCACCGAACACCTCACCGAAAAATACGGTATTAGTGTTGAACAAAGTAACCAAAATCGCGAGATGATCAAACAACGAGGATTAGCACTTGGCTATGAGTTTGGCAATCGAGGTGGTGGACGAATTTATAACACGTTTGACGCCCACAGACTTCTTCATTGGGCTAAAGAATACGATAAACAAACTGAACTGAAACTCGCCTTATTCGATTTGTATTTTAAGCAAAGTGGCAACCCTAGCGATCATCAAGCGTTACTCACCGTTGTAGAAAATGTCGGTTTGGATAAAGAAAAGGCAAAACAAATATTAGCGTCAAATGAATATGAGCAAGACGTACGTGATCTGCAAAGTAAGTATCAATTGGCGGGGATAAGCTCTGTACCCGCAGTGATAATAAACAATAAGCACTTGATAAGTGGTGGCCAACCTGCGGATGTTTTTGAAAAAGCAATGCGAGAGATTGCTGAAGAAAGTTGAACTATAGATACAGAGCGAGTGAGTAAGTGTTTATTAACCCTGTATTAAAACTCTGTATGTAAACTGCCCAACACAGTCACAAATCCGATTAAGTATTCAATATATCGCGCAACTCCCCCCTATTTACGGTTACAAATAACAACGCTACCACAACGCCAATAAGAGTATCAACGCTGTTGACTTGAATTCAGCTTCTTCACAACCAATATAAACATTATGCATCAAAACAAACAGGTGAAAGTATGTTTAAAAGGGTTATGGCAAAACTGCAAAGGTCTCCGATTGAATACGATCTTAAACCGTTTAAGAGAACGCTGACTCAAATTGAGTCATTCAGCCAATCGTTGAAAACACTTAGTGACGATGAACTCAAAGCACAACTACAATTACTCTGTGCTGCCATTTCACCGCCAGTGAATACATCTACCCAAGCCAAAATCTTTGCTTTTGTGGCAGAAGTATCAAGCAGACTACTCGGCATGAGACCCTTCGATAGCCAAATGTTAGCAGGGCTCGCATTAAATGACGGTTTTATTGTCGACATGAAAACGGGCGAAGGTAAAACGTTAGCTGCTGCTGCCCCCGTTATCGTTAACGCGTTAGCTGGACACAAAGTTCACGTGCTCACCTTTAATGATTATCTCGCAAAAAGAGACAGTCATTTTTTAAGCCCCCTTTATCAATTTTTTGGCTTGAGTGTCGGGGTTATCCAAGAAGATATGTCCAGTGAACAACGAAAAAAAGCACATGCATGTCATATAATTTTTGCTACCGCAAGAGAAGTCGGCTTTGATTATTTACGCGATCAGTTAGTACACAATACAAACCAAAAAGTACTCTCTGGTTTAGATGTAGCCATCGTGGATGAAGCCGATTCAATTCTGATCGACGAAGCCCGTATTCCGTTAGTTATTTCAGGTGATATCCACCAAAGTAACCATCAACTCGCGAAAATTGCCAAGGTGATTAAACAACTCGACAAAGACGATGATTATGCCACCGACGAATTAAGTACTTCTGTTCATTTAACAGAAAGCGGTAGTGGTAAAATCGAGCAACAGTTTGACTGCGAAAACCTTTTTGACATTGACAATCTATCGTTATTAACCAGCGTCAACCTCGCACTACACGTTGAAGTACTACTGCTCAAAGATATCGATTACATCATCAAAGACAACTGCATCAAACTCATTGATGAATTTACCGGTCGCATTGCAGAAAAACGTCGCTGGCCCGACGGTATGCAGTCGGCATTAGAATCGAAAGAATGCTTGCCGGTTAAAATGGACGGACAAACATTAGGCTCAATAACACTGCAGCATTTGATGAGTTTGTTTAATAAAGTCAGCGGTATGACCGGCACTGCTTTGTTAGCAGCACAAGAGTTTCACCAATTATATCAATTAAAAACCTGCGTTGTTCCCCCTCGAATGCCTTGTATTCGAATAGATAAACCAGATCGAGTGTTCAACACTAAAGCGGCAAAAACTACGGCTATTTGCAACGAAATAATGGCTATCCAACTGACAGGACAACCTGTTTTAGTGGGCACACCTAATGTTCAAGAGTCAGAAAACTTACACGCTTTGTTAATTGAAAAAGGCATAGAGTGTTGCTTACTTAATGCCAAAAATGATGAGCAGGAAGCCCAAATAGTCGCTCAGGCAGGTGCTTGGGGGGCGGTAACTATCTGTACTAACCTTGCAGGACGTGGAACCGATATTATATTGGGAGCAACTGACACAACGCGCATTGAGCAAGTGAAAAAGGCAGGAGGCCTTCATATTTTAGGCACCAGTCGATTTGAATCGAGACGGATTGATAACCAGTTACGTGGCCGTGCAGCGAGGCAAGGTGACCCTGGTTCTTCACAATACTTTGTCAGCCTTGAAGACAAGTTGTTTAATCATTTGGACGTAGACGCCATGTTGTCTGACAAAAAAGATACTGGCGAGTTGATATCGAGTGCCCGCATCAGTAATAAAATTGCCCACGGACAACGGGTATTAGAAGGTGCGAATCTTGACCGACGAAAAATGCTATATAAATACAGCAATTTTATCGAACAACAAAGGCAAGTAGTCCACCAATTGCGTAGTGACGTTTTACAAGGAGGTGCAGCTCATCAATTTAAAAGCGAAATAACACATCGTTGGCAAAGTCTCAGTAGTACGGTAAGTGATGAGACACTCAATGAAGCTCTTAATATTGTGGTTATACATGCCCTCGATAAAATATGGATCCAGCACTTATCTGAGATTGACTATATCAAAGAAGGTATTAACTTAATGGGCGCTACCGGCACGAGTTTTATGTTTGGAGGTACCGAGCCTTACCATGCATTTGTTCAGCAAGCACAACAGGTTTTTGAACAGTTATTAGCAGAATTAAAGGGTTCTGTGGTTGAATTGTTTAATAGCGTTGCTATAGACGAAAATGGTATTGATCCCAACAGTGAATTGTTTGCAATGACAAAATCGACGTCTTCTTATGTAGTTGCTGACAATCCGTTTGACAGTGTGGACAACAGTTTCATGATTAATATATGGAAAAAATTGAAGCTAAAATAATCATAAGATGCCCAATTGTTTGTGCCAGCTGTGACGTACAAACAATTGAGTATATTTCATTTTGTAATGAATATATTTCGTTCAAAAATGAGTAGAACGCTGAAGTATTCGACTGATATTAAAATAAGTCCAAACCAGGTATTGCCGCTTTTTCAGGATACAGCGTGTGATACAAATATATCGCGAGTCCTGCATCTCCTGTCCATAAGGTAAATCGACCTTGCCCATAATGCAAACGTGCTTTCTGGCATTGTTCAATAGCATGCATTGCAAATATTCTTGCTCGTTCAAGCCACAAAGTATTACCCGTGCGTCGATATAGATATAAAAAAGCGTATCCGTTGCCTGATGTTCCATGGCAAATATTTGAGCCTTTAACGAGAGGGCCTGCTTGCCAAACTAGTTCGGCGGTATCTTCTAACAGTTGATCAAGTAGTCGAGAGTTTTGTGAATCAACGCTAGGCGTTCTTGCCATTGCAGTAACAATTCCTGCGGCGCCATGACACCATTGCACAAGCAGCTTATCAATCTTGGGTTTCGTGCATAACGTCCAGTTAGCCAAATTATCGTGCTTTTTCACTGAAAGCTTTAACGTGGAAATGGTACGTTCCATGATCATTTCAGTGTAACCATCAGGTAACAAATCTACCCCTTGTAATAGAATATTGGCATTACCTACCAGGCCATGGCAAGCCCCATAATAATGACGTTTAGGCCCAAAAACTTGGCTTTGCCAAAGCCACTCCCCTGTAGTTTTATCTTGAGTCCAGTTATCTATTAACGCATTCGCGCCTTTGACATATAAATCTTTCCACTGCGTTTTTCCTGTTTTACGATAAAGTGCCAAAGCAGCATGCATCATTCCACTTTGCCCAGAAGTTATTTCATAAAGGGGTAGATCTACAGTTGCTTCCATACATCGTATTACACGCTTTGATAACTCTACATTATCGGGTTGCGTTAAAATTGCAGGCATTAATATACCAAGCTCTCCTATCTGTAAGCCCGGCTCTACTGAGACATCTGGATTTTTCAAGAAGCATTGGTAAACAGTTTCTAGTGAGTTAGATAAATCGCTGACCTTATAACCGTATTGACTGAGAATTTGTAAAGCGTGAATGGTACCTGCAGCTCCTGCGTATGCAGACCATTTGGGCCCGCCTCTAGAATAACTTTCTGCATCAAGCGGATGTGTCGGCCAGCAAGCACCGGGTAATAACGATTGTTCTATATCACCAATTATTAATGATATTTCCATTTCTACAATATTTTTATCCCATAAACATATTGTCAACGGCTCGTGACGGGAATGATCAAATAACATTGATTAGTAACCTTTTCATATGTAGCAGTTGCACTATTTAATTAACTGTATTTTAGTAAAAATAATTTATATGCTAGTGATGTGTGAATCAATATAAATAATAAAATGAATAATTTATAAGAATGAAGGTGCTTAAGCTATTATTACTAACTTAACAATAATTTGATTACTAAACCGATGATTATCTATATCATGTTTACAATCTTAAATTGAAGTGTCTTCATTTTTTATGATTAATGTTTGCATACTACATTGATAATAAAATAAAAATAAAAAATACGCTTATTAAATAAGCATGTAAAATCTAAAAATCAAAGGTGAAAAAGTGAATATTGAAAAATTAAACATTCCGACAAAAACAATAATAACGGTAGTTATAGGTATTACCTTATTCTTCAATTCCGTCTACACGGTTAATGAAGGGCATATAGGTATTGTCAAAAGATTCAGTGAAGCTAAAGAGCAAGTAAATCCAGGTTTACACTTTAAAGTGCCTTTTATTGACAGTGTTGAAGAAATAGAAGTTAGAACACGCAAAAATGAAGAAAAAATGGCGTCAAGTACCAAAGAACAAATGCCTGTAACGATCGTTGTCTCTGTTAACTGGACCGTTGACAAAACAGCCGCTCTTGAGCTATACAAACAGTATGGTGGGCTAACACAGTTTGAAAATCGTATTTTAGATCCTCGTTTTCGTTCTGCGACTAAAGATGTTATTCCTCGCTACGATGCAGAAAAATTAATTCAAGACAGAGCGAGCGCTATCCAAGAAATTGAATTGAATTTCATTGAAGAAATGAAAGACTTCCCGGTAACTGTTGATAATATTCAAATTGAAAATATTCAGCTTCCTGCCAAATATTTAACTTCAATTGAAACTAAACAAACAGAAAAAAACCTAGCTGATGCTGAGAAACACAGATTAGCTCGCCAAAACTTAGAAGCTCAACGTGACGTAAACACAGCGAAAGCTAAAGCCGATGGTATTAGATTAGTTGCTATCGCTGAAGCTGAGTCAATTCGAATTAAAGGTTTAGCAGAAGCTGAAGCGATTACTGCAAAAGCGAAAGCTTTGGGTAATAATCCTTTAATTGTGAAGCTAACAGAAGCTCAAAATTGGGATGGAAAACTACCGTCTACAATTCTAGGTAGTAGTAATATGCCGATATTGGATATGAGAGAAAAATAGAAATAAAGTCGTAATATATGAAGTCGTTTAATTGCGGCTTTATATATTGCACATTTATTTAACTCTATAATAACGATAATAATTACGGAAATCACTTATGAAAAAGCTCATCATACTATTAACTATTTCAACGTTAAGTACTTCAGCAATGGCAGAAGAGACAAGCTGGCTTGATAGCTTAAAAAACCTCGTTGGCATGGGCGAAACTAAAGAACAAACTGTTGAAATGCCAAGTGCAGATGGCTTAGTTGAACTATTAACTAGCTCACTAAATGTTGATACTGACCAAGCGTCTGGTGGTATGGGTGCAATTTTTAATTATGTAAAAAACCATGTCTCAGTGGAGCAGTTTAGCCAACTCGCGAAATCACTACCCGGTGTTGATGGACTTGTTAGCCAAATGCCAGATGTGAGTAAACTTAGCTCTGGCGGCGGTTTAGGTGGTTTACTTGATAAAGCAGCACAATACAGTGAATCATTAAAATCCATTAATGATTTGAAAAAGCAATTTGAAGCGTTAGGGTTAAAGCCTGAAATGATCAGCAGCTTTATTTCAAGTGCTCACGGCTACTTGGACAATGAACAAAGTCAAAGTGCTAAACAAGTATTCGCTGACGGTTTAGGTAAACTATTAGGTTAATTCGACTTGGTAGCTAAAGCGAAACTGACAACAATAGCCAGTGACTGTTTATTCAGTTTCGCTCATTTAACCAATTCATCGCCCCCTCTTTTTCATCGTTCATGCTAAAAGTCACCGTTAAAATATCAATCGACACCTAACAAACATAAACCTTCAAAAACATTTGCTTTTATGTTTTATTAAACGCTTACGCTTTAATTAATTGAAGAATATATGAAATCGAATAAAAATACTTCCATAGCGTCATGGCAAATAATACTTATCCTGATCCTCGCTGGTGAAATAATTTTTGGTTTACCCTTTCATACCTTACGTTTTTTTAGAGCCTCATTTTTAGAAGTATTTAATTTAACAAACGCGCAATTAGGGGATACATTCGCTATTTATGGCGTGATGGCAATGTTAGCCTATTTCCCGGGTGGCGCATTAGCAGACCGTGTATCACCTAGAAAACTCATGTCCTTATCACTGTTTGCCACCGGATTGGGCGGAATATATTACGCAACTATTCCAAGTTACCTTGGTATGAGATTACTCTTCGGCTATTGGGGGATTACCACCATATTATTGTTTTGGGCTGCAATGATAAAAGCAACGAGGGAATGGGGTGGACAGGACAACCAAGGACGCGCATTCGGTATACTCGATGGAGGCCGAGGCTTAGTTGCAGCAATTACATCAACAATTGCCGTCATTATTTTTAGCTATTCATTACCTGTAAATTCGTTAGACATAACACCAAACGAACGGTTGGCAGGTGTTCAATCCGTTATCTATTTTTATACAGCAGTTACTTTTATAATTTCCTTGCTGGCATGGTATTTAATCCCATCAGTCAAAGACGGACATCTAACCTCATCGACACAATCACTTAAAGGTATTCTAAGCGTTGTTAAACAAAAAACGACTTGGTGCCAAGCCTTTATTATTATTTGTGCATATTGCGGCTACAAAGGAATAGATAACTATTCTTTATACGCGGTAACGGTAATGAAGATGACCGAGCTAGAGGCTTCGCAAATCACTTCTTTAGCTGCATACATACGCCCCTTCGCTGCAATTTCAGCAGGATTTTTGGCAGATCGCTTTATCCCTAGCCGCATTATTATTATTGGCTTTATGATCACATTTATTTGTTATGGGCTCATGTTCGTTATTGATCCTACAACGGCCTTTAGTTCGGCATCTGTTGGTTACCTTATTATTTTCATTAATCTGATCATCTCAATGTTTGCGGTATTTGCCATAAGAGGAGTCTATTTTTCTCTTATTGCTGAATCTAAAACATCAAACAAGTTTACGGGTACGGCAGTCGGTGTTATTTCAGTCTTAGGTTTTACACCTGATATTTTCTTTGCGTCAATATCAGGACGCATTTTAGATGCTAACGTTGGATTAGTTGGCTTTCAAAATTACTTTCTATTTCTCAGTGTTTTTTCGATTGTCGGGATATTAACAACAGCCCTATTCGTTAAGTTTCAAAAGATGAAATAGTGCAGTTTACGGAGGAACAACGAATATTTGTTAGACGCTATTTCTATCCGATAATCATTTTAAAAGACATGTTCGGGAAATGTCTTTGAAAATGTTCCAATGACTTTCCCGGTATAAAGTCGCCTAAAGTCCAAGAAGCATTATGCTCATAATTCTGCTATCAAAAAATAATTTACGTTCGTCCTACTGAGTAAAGTCGTCTATTAAAAATGTAAAAGTCTGTAAGTCACAACAAACAAATATCATACAGTTTTTAAATACTTTTAACCGGCGACTAGCGATAAAATCTTCATACAAACTACATTGATATGAGCTTTTATATAAAGCGATTAACTATTGGAAAGAAAATGAAAAGATTATTACTCAGCGCTTTATTGTTAACCGGATGTGCAAGTCAGGGAATTGACAGAAATGAAGAAAACCAGATAATGAAAGAATTTTATGCTTCTATTGAATCCGTTACCCCAGTAACGTTATCTTCAGAAGTAAATACAGGTATTGTTACGGGTGCAGGAATTGGTGTACTCGACCAAATTGACGGTAACACTGAAGAGATGATTGCCGGTGGTATTATTGGAGCACTTGTTTTTGGATTATTTACAGCCATTTTTGAAGGTGATAACCAAGCTTATAAATATCATTTGAATTCAGATACTCTAGGCACATTCGATGTTGTTCAAAAGCAACAATTGCCTGAGTCTATTAGCTGTGTAAAAGTACGTAGTGGTAAAACGGTTGAATTAATTGCCGCTAACACTGAAAACTGTTCTAAGCCACTTTAATCAGCCATACTCACTTTATTCATAGCGCTTAGAGCAACGAACATGCAAAAATTATTGTCTTTTTTCCTCATATTATCTTTATTTTCTTGTGGTTCTTTTACGATGAGTCATGGACGGCAAAAAGTGATAATCAATCCTCAACAACCTCTTTGCGACATTCATCGCAAGAAGATAGATCCGAATTGTAAGATTGAAAGTAAAAGCGTATTACCGAAAGAAACGCATTAAATCTGATAACCCCAACGTGGCATGATGGATTGATCAATGTTTAAGTGGTCTAACATTCGTCCCACCATAAAATCGATTAAGTCATTAATTGATTTAGGATTATGATAAAAACCAGGTGCTGCAGGCATCACGGTAACGCCCATTTGTGAAAGCGTCAGCATGTTTTGCAAATGTATTGTAGAAAATGGCGTTTCACGCACAACTAATATTAACTGCCCTCTTTCTTTAATAACCACATCAGCAGCACGTTCAATTAGATTGTCACTCATACCTTGGCTAATCGCGGCTAATGTTCCAGTAGAGCAAGGACAAACAATCATTTTCTTTGGTGCTGCAGAGCCTGAAGCAACGGGTGAAAACCATTGTTCTTTTCCAAACACGGTAATTTGTGAAGCTTTCGCTTTAAATTTTTCACTTAAAAACTGAGTCGCTGCATCAGGTGATGCAGGTAATTTCAAATCAACTTCAGTATCAAAAACAACCCGGGCTGCACTTGAACATAAAACATAAATTTGAACGTTAGCCGCCACTAAACATTCAATTAAACGCAATGCGTAAGCAGAGCCTGATGCGCCGGTTATTGCGATTGTAATTTTTTCTTTGAATTCACTCATATTGACGCCTTGTTTTCTAATGCTATTAATAATTTATTGTGAATATCACCAAAACCACCATTACTCATCACAACGATGGTATCGCCAACCTGAGAGTTTTCCACAATATGGCTCACTAAAGTTTCAATATTCGTCTCAACAAAACACGGTTGTTTACAGTCTTGAATAAGTGCATCAACCGACCATTTCACTTGCTCACCTTGATACAAATATACAATATCAGCTTGTGATAACGACACAGGAAGTGTGTCTTTATGGATGCCTGATTTCATTGTATTCGATCTGGGTTCCAATACAGCGATAACGCGACGAGACTTGCCATCTCCAATAAGAGTGTTTACATTGGCTTTAACGCCAGCCAATGTTTTAGCAATAGCTGTTGGGTGGTGGGCAAAGTCATCAAAGACGCGAACTTGGTTAACTTCACCGCGAAGCTCTAAGCGTCGTTTGGTATTGATAAATTCCGCCAGCGCATCAATAGCAACATGACTAGGAACGCCGGCATGTCGAGACGCCGCGATGGCCATTAATCCGTTATCAATATTAAAATCGCCAATTAAATTCCACTTAACCGTACCTTGAATCTCACCTTTAAAACGTACGATAAATTCACTACCATCAGCAATAACTTTTTCGGCATGCCAACCTTCATTACTTGATTCATCTTCAACGCTAAATTCTGTGGGTGTCCAACAACCTTGCGCTAGGGTTTCGGTAATAGCGGATTCATTTTTTGGTGACAACACTAATCCGTTGCTGGGCACCATACGGATCAAATGATGAAACTGTCGCTGAATATCAGACAAATCGTTAAAAATATCGGCGTGATCAAATTCCATGTTGTTAATCACTAATGTGCGCGGTCGGTAATGAACAAATTTAGAACGTTTATCAAAAAAAGCGGTGTCATACTCATCAGCTTCAATAACAAAAAAGGGCGCATCACCTAAACGAGCCGAGCAATCAAAGTTCTGGGGAACACCACCAATTAAAAAGCCAGGTTTCATATATGCATATTCTAAAATCCACGCAACCATAGAACTGGTAGTGGTTTTGCCATGTGTACCTGAAATAGCAAGCACCCAGCGGTCTTTTAAGACATTATCTAATAACCATTGTGGGCCAGAAGTGTAGGCAATATTTCGATCGAGTACATACTCCACCATCACATTGCCACGAGACATAGCATTGCCAACAATGACTAAATCTGGTTCATCTTTTAAATGCTCAGTTAGGTAACCTTGTTTTAATTCAATACCTAATTGTTCTAGTTGCGTGCTCATTGGCGGGTAAACATTGGCATCGCAACCTGAAACACGATGGCCAAGCTGTTTGGCAATGGCTGCGAGCCCGCCCATAAATGTGCCACAAATACCTAAAATATGAATATGCATGTAATGTCCGTTAAAGCTCTGGTGCCCTTGTTATTCTATGGCAACCAATAAAATAAATAAGATCAAAATATTGGCTGATAATATACCTGATCATAAAGAAAAAAGGCATTGCAATGCTTTGTTAATTTAGTAAGTATGCATACACACAATAAAATAAGGACACAGCAGTGGGACCTCCTTCTTTACATTCACTTCATATTTACCCGATAAAATCAGCCGCAGGCATCGCTTTGTCAAAAAGTTGGGTTGATGATTTGGGTTTAAGCTTTGACCGACGCTTTGTCATAGCAGATGCAAACGGACAGTTTATAACCGCTCGCACTGAGCCAATTCTTTGTCTTATAAACGTAAACTTGTCTGAACATGGTTTGGCATTAACAGCACCAGATATGCCGACGTTACACATTAGTTATCAAAAACTATCGCCAACATATAAAACCGTTACCGTATGGGCAGACAACATACAGGCACAATATGGTCATGAAGATTACGATTTATGGTTTAGCCAATATTTACATAAACCTTGCCAGTTACTTTATTTTGGTGAGCGCTCGCAGCGTCTAGTCAATAATAGTCACAAGCAAGTTGCTTTTGCTGACGGCTACCCATTATTACTGATTTCACAAGCATCCCTTGACGATTTGAATAGTAAAATGTCATTGCCAGGCCATAAAAAAATTAGCATGTCACAGTTTCGCCCTAATATTGTGGTTGATGATTGCAATGCTTTTGCCGAAGACACTTGGCTTCACATTCGTATTGGCGACGTTGAATTTGAAGTAGCTAAGCCCTGTTCGCGTTGTATATTTACGACAATTAACCCGATTAATGCAGAAATAAATCAACAACAGGAACCGCTTAAAACATTAAAAAATTACCGACAAGTTGCCAGTGGTGATGTAATGTTTGGACAAAATTTAATTGCCCTTAATCAAGGAAGCATTAAGCAAGGTGACGAAATAGTTATTTTAAAGAAACAATCTTCTCCAACCTTTATCACCAAACCTTCAACGAAAGAAAACGAAGCACAAACCGTGCATAACCTAACCTCGAATAAGGAAATGAATAACATGCCTGTAAAAAAAGTGAATTTAGACTTTGATTCATGGAAGAAAAAATTCACCGGCAACACTAAAGACACTATTTTAGAGCAAGGTGAAGCTGCCGGTATATTACTGCCTTATTCCTGTAGAGGTGGCATGTGTGGTCGTTGTAAAATAAAGTTGAAAAGCGGTGATGTAAGACAACTAGCCACTGACGGTTTAAGCGATGCAGAAAAAAAACAAGGCTTTGTATTAGCCTGCAGTTCTGTACCGCAATCTGATTTAGTTTTAGCGAAAAGATAACAAGTAACCTTACTTAATTGGCCAGTGTTATCAGCTTAATTTCATCTTTGTCTCACTCACAAAGTCATCGAAGCATGGAAAATTCATTCATAAAGTTTTTGACTTTTTTACTTTATAATGAAAAAAGTGAAATAATATATAGGAATATTGTTTCAGACTAAGCCTAAGCACTTACATCCATTCAGTCAGCGCATTAGATTTGTAAGTAGTTCTTCTGCTTATCAATTTATTTATGCAGATTTTTTCATTTGAGCCATTGAAAATGAGTTAATAATCAATCAACTTGGCATGTGGATTCGCTTCGAATATTAAAATAAAAATAAACCGTGTATTGTCCTATATCAACGATTAGAATAGCCGCGTTTAAGACTGCCCTATTCAAGGTACTATTTTGTTATTAATGCTCGATAATTACGACTCTTTTACTTTTAATTTAGTGCATTATTTCCAAGCACTAGGTCAAGAAGTCGTGGTCGCGCGTAACGATCAAATAACATTAACTGAAATAAACGCACTATCACCTCAGTATATTGTTATTTCTCCAGGACCATGTACACCAGACGAAGCCGGCTTGTCATTAGAAATCGTGAATCACTTTGCAGGAAGAGTCCCCATTTTAGGTGTTTGTCTAGGCCATCAATGTATTGCCCAACATTACGGTGCAACCATTGAAAAAGCACGTAAAGTTATGCACGGAAAAACGAGCAAAATAAAGCATGTCAAAAATGGATTGTTCCACCAGTTAAACAATCCATTAACTGTGACTCGTTATCACTCTTTAATCGTAAATAAAGACACATTACCTGACTGTCTAGAAGTTACGGCTTGGAGTACAGATGAAAATGGTGGTAACAATGAGATAATGGCATTAGCACACAAAACTTTATCGATTGCTAGCGTACAATTTCATCCTGAATCCATTTTAACTGAGCAAGGGATGATGTTATTGCAGAACTTCCTAAATCACTATAAGTAAAATAATTAATAATTAAAAAATAAGGCGAGTAATCTCATCCGTTATCACTCATACTTTCGAGAATATCGCCGATAGACAACATTAACTTCAACATTTTTGGAATACATTACTTTAGCTCATGCAGATATTTGAAAACAACGACATAGTCGCGCCAATATACAGAAGAGCGATGAGCTTAGTGATCAGTAAAGAATTTGCTGATCAGCAAAGTGGCAAAGTGTCTGTCGCTTCTCACCAAAACAGTGAACAAGCTAATCGACGCAGAGAGTTACTTGCTGTTGAAGAAGAATCCAAAAAAAATAAAATCATTAAAGCGCATGGAGAAAGTTTTTTTACCGACCAAGTTATGTCTAAGTTCTTTGCGCATGTCACTGTTGAAGTAAATAAAAAGTTTGATAACAAAGAAAACCTCTATACGAGTACATTAAGAATTGAAGATGCTGCACCGGCTATTATGGAAATACTGTCAGTTCGCGCGGCTTCAATTAACCGTATAATTCCTTTAGTAAAATCACTACCTTGGTTAGCTGATGAACTTATAAATTTAGTCAATAAACCACAATATCGTAAGCGTGCTGACATACAAGTCACTGACGCAAGTTTAGCCTTAAGTTACATAGGCTTAGACAATTTAAAGTTAGTGATGCCAACCTTTATGCTTAAACATTGGTTGCCAAATAACACAGCACCTTATGTTTTAATGAAAAGAAAGCTTTGGAATGACAGTTTGGCTATTGGTATGTCTTCATCGGTATTAGCCAAAAAAGCAGGTATGGATGAGTTTTCAGCTTTTGCTGCGGGTATGTTTAGCAATTTAGGCTTGATTGCTGTGACGCGTTGTTTTTTAATAACTTACAGTGAATTACACACAGCTGAACTAAAAGAAGCTTATGAGAATAAAGATAAAAAACTTCATGACACTTTAGTTAGCTTTGACGCTTCCCCTGATTTATTACTTGAACAAATAGTAACGCGCAGCAGTAAAGTATCAGCAGAATTAGTGGAATTAATGCGTTTAGATCGATTACGTATCACTGAGACCATATTTGATCTTGCGTATACAGAAACGTTAGAAAAAATGTGTCCGTTAGCTCAAATTGTCGCTAAAGCAAAAGCTTATGTTGCCTACAGAAGTTTAGCTAAAGATGACTTGATCAGCACCGACGAAGCAAAGCTTTTGTTAACGGCTGTGGGTATTACATCACAAGAAATCAGTATATTAAGGAAAAGTGACATTGATCACATAAAACTGAATTTTAAATAATTGAAAATAATTTTGATTATTTATTAAAAGTTGATCAACCACTAATAAAGCACTTAGTAAGCTAGCTAACGAGCAATCCCGTCAATAAACTCTTCAAATACACTTAATATAGTTATTCATCTATACTGAATAAAACCTGACAAGCCTTTGTTTTATAAGGGCTGCAGTCTTTTCAAACGAGACAAAGCTACTTCTTTATGTCATACTCATCGCCTAATTTTTGGCAAGATTATTTATTTATCTGCTAAGATTTACACTAATATTAGGTTTTTATTTACTAAATTTTTTAGTGATAATACCAAAGTCACTGCAAAGCAGTGTCCAATAACTTGAGGAGTAAATAATGACTAACCATTTTCCAGTAGGCCGTGAATTATTCGATGACGTAATGGTACCTAACTATGCACCATCAGCGGTTATCCCTGTACGTGGTGAAGGCTCTCGAGTATGGGATCAAGAAGATCGCGAATACATCGATTTTGCTGGCGGTATTGCCGTTAACTGTTTAGGCCATTGTCATCCAGCATTGGTTGGCGCATTAAAAGACCAAGCAGATAAAATTTGGCATCTATCAAATGTAATGACGAATGAACCCGCATTACGTTTAGCTAAAAAAATGGTTGATAGTACTTTCGCTGATAAAGTTTACTTTGCAAACTCAGGTGCTGAATCAAACGAAGCTGCACTTAAATTAGCACGTCGTTGGGCAATTGACGTTCATGGCAGCGATAAAACACAAATCATCGCTTTTAATCAAGGTTTCCACGGTCGTACATTCTTCACAGTAACTGTTGGTGGCCAAAAAGCTTATTCTGACGGTTTCGGCCCTAAGCCAGGCGATATTGATCATGTAGATTACAACGATCTTGAAGCACTAAAAGCTATTATGTCTGACAAAACTTGTGCGGTTATGATTGAACCATTACAAGGTGAAGGTGGTTTAATTTCGCCAACTCAAGATTTCATCCAAGGTGTTCGTGACCTTTGTGATGAGCACAACGCGTTATTGATTTTTGATGAAGTACAAACAGGTGTTGGTCGTACTGGCGATTTATTCGCTTACATGGGCTTGAATGTTGTTCCTGATATTTTAACGTCAGCTAAAGCATTAGGCGGCGGTTTCCCAATTGGCGCAATGATCACAACTACTGAAATTGCTAAGCACCTTAAACTAGGTACTCACGGCAGCACTTATGGTGGTAATCCATTAGCGTGTGCTGTAGCTGAAGCTGTATTTGACACGGTTAATACGCCAGAAGTTTTAAACGGTGTAACTGAAAAAGCTAAAATATATATAGATGGCTTAAATGCAATTAACGCTAAATACAACGTATTCAAAGAAATTCGTGGTAAAGGTTTGTTAATTGGCGCCGTATTAAATGATAGCTATACTGGCAGAGCTAAAGAATTTTTAGTGGCTGCAATGGCAGAAGGTGTTATGACTCTGATTGCAGGCGCTAACATCATTCGTTTTGCTCCATCTCTTGTTATACCAGATTCTGATATAACTGAAGGTTTATCACGCTTCGAAAAAGCGGTTGCAAAATTAGCATCATAATAATTGTTTAGGTAAATTTATAAGACAATTGCACCATCGAAATTGTAGTTAATATTCAAAAGATAACTACAATTTCATTTTCTTTGTAAAAGCTGAGATTTTTCTATGATTATTATACGCCCTATTCAAGCAAGCGATTACGACTCTTTACATCGTATTGCGATAGAATCAGGACACGGTTTTACATCACTGCCGGTCAATGAAGGTTTATTAAAGCAACGTATCGCTCATTCTGAAGAGTCTTTTAATAAAGACGTCTCATCACCAGGTAGTGAAGGCTATTTGTTTGTGATGGAAGATACAGACACGGGAAGCGTTGTTGGAACAAGTGGCATTGAAGCCGCTGTTGGTTTAGAAGATGCATTTTACCATTATCATTTAGGTAAGGTTGTTCATAACTCTCGTGAGTTAGGCATTTATAATACCGTAGAAACATTATCACTGTGTAACGACTACACGGGTACATCAGAAATCTGTACTTTGTTCTTAGGTGAAAGTCATCGTAAAAATAAAAATGGACGCTTCTTGTCTCGTTGTCGCTTTTTATTCATGGCTGAGCATCAAGAACGCTTTGCAGAAACTGTTATCGCTGAAATGCGTGGCATTTCTGATGAAGAAGGACGTTCACCTTTTTGGAATTGGTTAGAAGAACATTTTTTCTCAATGGATTTTCCAACAGCTGATTACTTAACCGGTATTGGTAAAAAAGTATTTATCGCTGAATTAATGCCAAAGCATCCTATTTATGTGAGCTTATTAAGTAAAGATGCACAGAAAGTCATCAATGAAGTACATCCGAAAACATTACCCGCACTTCGTTTATTAGAAGCCGAAGGTTTTGCTCGTCGTGGCTACGTTGATATTTTCGATGGCGGACCAACAGTAGAAGCACAAACCGCTGCCGTGAAAACGGTACGTAATAGTGAAAGGTATCAAGTGATCATTGGTGATATAGACTCCAACGAAAACTTTATTATCTGTAACACTAAAATAACTGGTTTTAGAGCAGTTCAAGCGCCAGTATCAGTAAGAGCTACAGCAGAACAAGTCGTGATCTCTGCCGATGTAGCTGAAGCACTGCAAATTGAAGAAGGTGATTTTGTACGACTCGTACAAAATTAAGTTAAGTTAATCGCCTGAGATGTTTTCATATCTCGTTTAGCCGATAATACTAAAGTAAAAACAAGTTCATCATGTAAGCTAATTTATCATTACATGATAACGTCGCAAAGTATAAGGACAGAAAAATGTCACAAGCAATACAATTAATTAATGGTCAATGGCAAGTTGGTTTAGGTCATGAAGTTAGCTCGGTAAACCCTGCACGTAACGAAGTTATTTGGCATGGTCAATCTGCTTCAAAAGAACAAGTTAATTCTGCAGTGGAAAGTGCTCGTACAGCATTTGAGTCATGGGCAGATATGGCTATTGAAGCTCGTATTGCTATTACAGAAAAATTTGCAGTATTATTAGGCGAAAACAAAGAAGCACTTGCAATTACTATTGCACAAGAAACAGGAAAGCCACTTTGGGAAACACGCACTGAAGTAGGTGCAATGATAGGTAAAATAGCTATTTCTGTTAAAGCAAATAGTGAACGTACCGGCACTGTCGAAAACCCTATGCCAGGCGCTAAAGCATTCATTCGTCATAAGCCGCATGGTGTTGTTGCTATTTTTGGTCCTTATAATTTCCCTGGGCATTTACCTAATGGGCATATTGTCCCAGCATTGATCGCAGGTAATACCGTTGTATTTAAACCAAGTGAGTTAACGCCGAAAGTTGCCGAAGAAACCTTAAAACTTTGGTTGCAAGCAGGCTTACCCAATGGCGTTATCAATATGATACAAGGGGAAGTAGAAACAGGTAAAGCTCTTGCTTCACACCCACAAATTGATGGTTTATTTTTCACCGGGAGTTCAACGACGGGTCACTTATTGCACGAACAATTTGGCGGCCAACCAGGTAAAATCTTAGCGTTAGAAATGGGCGGGAACAATCCATTAATCGTTAAAGATGTAACCGATGTGAAGGCTGTTGTACATGATATTATCCAATCAGCTTTTGTAACTACGGGTCAACGTTGTACATGTTCTAGACGTTTATTCATTGAAACTGGTGTTCAAGGCGATGCAATTATTGCAAAACTTATTGAAGCGACCAAAGCGATTAAAATTGGCTATTTTGACGACGAAGTACAACCTTTTATTGGTTCTATGATTTCTGAAAAGGCCGCTTTAAGCTTAGTTGCCGCACAACAACAGTTACTTGATTTAGGTGCTCATTCATTAGTTGAAATGAAGCATTTAGAAGTAGGTACCGGTTTTATTTCTCCTGGAATTATTGATGTAACATCGCTTGATGCAATGCCTGATGATGAACATTTCGGTCCATTATTAAAAGTTTACCGTTACAGTGACTTTGACGCTGCAATCAATGAAGCAAATAACACTTCATTTGGTTTATCTGCGGGTTTATTAAGTGACAGTGAAGATTTATACAATCACTTTTTCCGCAAAATTCGTGCTGGTATCGTTAATTGGAATAAACCAATTACCGGAGCAAGTAGTGCTGCACCATTTGGTGGCATAGGCGCTAGTGGTAATCACCGAGCGAGTGCATTTTATGCAGCCGACTATTGTGCATATCCTGTGGCATCAGTTGAAGCACCTAAAGTATCATTACCAGCAACGTTAAGCCCTGGTTTAAGCATTTAGGCTTGTTTTATAGTAATGCATACTAATAACCCAATAATAAAAGCTGGGCTTCGTCCCAGCTTTTTTAAAAATATAGATCAAATCTAACGATTCATTCTGAATAGTTAGCAGTTACACACATTCAAAACAATCTTTTGTCAATGAACGTCTTTCTTTAACTATTCTTTAGTCACTAATTTAAACATACTTAGGATATTTACATGACTGATATTATCTCGAACCAGCACCAACAAGTTACCGACTTGTTTTCAAACATCTGGAAAAATTATATTGAAGTTACCCCTTCAGCGCACAAAATCCATCAACTACTAAGCTCTGGTAAAGATTTAATCAACGATCATGTGGCTTACAGAACATTTGATAGCGCTAAAGTTAATTTAGACAAATTAGCTGCACACCTAATCAATCTTGGTTATAAACATTCGGGTGATTATGATTTTTCGAGCAAAAAATTAAATGCAAAACATTTTGAGCATAGCGACACCACATTACCAAAAGTATTTATTAGTGAGTTACGTGTTGCAGAATTCTCAGTTGCAGTTCAAACCATCATCAAAACCATCGTTGATGCTATAGATGAATCAGCAATTGCGGATCAAAGTTTCTTGTATTCAGGAACACATTGGCAAGTAAGCAAAGAAGACTACCAAACATTGTTAGCTGAAAGTGAGTATGCGGCTTGGGTTGCTGCATGGGGATATCGTGCAAACCACTTTACCGTCAGCATCAACCATTTAGATAATTATAACTGTATAGATGCCGTTAACGCTGCAGTTAAAGCTGGTGGTTTTCCATTAAACACAACTGGCGGTGAAGTGAAAGGTGATGCTCTTGTTAAACTTGAGCAATCATCAACAATGGCTGATAAAGCGACAGTTAAATTTTCAGATGGTGAAGCTGAAATTCCAAGTTGTTTTTATGAATTTGCGAAACGTTACCCGCTAGATTGTGGAAATCTTTATTCAGGTTTTGTTGCAGCTTCTGCAGATAAAATATTCGAAAGCACTAACGTAGCTGCATAGTCATATAGCTAACGTATATATTTGCTAGGTTATAGCGGGCAGAAATCACTTCATCTGCTCGCTAAAGATCACTCTTGTGACCACCTTGCAATACATCATAATAATCCAACATTCCTTTCTTCTAGTTAACGCTTGCTAAATCAGTAATCGAAACAGACGTTTTTGTACGATCTAACATTTTAAGCATCGATGATGAATTTTTACCATTATTCTCAACAAAACTTAGTAAGTTTTCACCATTACATTGAACTTTATTTATCACAAATTGTGGAGAATATCCCGAAGACTTGATTGACGAATGCATTGCTGCCCTGTTTCCCGAAACGGCTGTTACGCATAAATCTGTTGAAATACTTTTATCTGATGCTGTTACTTTTGCTGCGTGTGCAGTTGCCGTTAAACCCAAAGTGATAATTGTTGCCGCTACGATATTTTTAATGTTCATTTTAACTCTCCAAAATTAATGTTTATAACAACACAAATTGCGTTGTCTTATTAATAGTGACGCTAAAATGAAAAAAGGTTGTATTAAATTGATGAGTAAATGTAAGTGAAAATTTCGAAAACCAAAATAATAAATCCTACGTTTTACCTATAAGTTCTTGTTTAATTGTTCAATATTAAAATTATTGTCAGCAAATAATTATCATACTATTTTACATTCAATCATATTTAGAAATAATTAAATCGGAATATAAGGTATTAAAACTTGATGAATGCGGCATTATTTACGCATAAATCTCAGATAAAATTGTCAATAATCGATTTGATTTTTAATATCTGATTATTCAAAAATTTATTTAAGCAATAAAAACCTGAAATAGGAACATGTAAAACATTCCTGTTTGCTTCCCTATTTTTTAGACTCGATGCAAACTAATAATCATTTCATCTTAGATAAATTGGTCAAATATTTTAGGCATATCGTTTGTTGACCCGATTGATTTATCGTTAAAACTTGATCGAACCTGACCAACGCTTGCTGTTTGCACAATACTTTTATTCATATAGAATTTGAGCATGGCAGGTTCAAACGATAGATTTAAATAGGCCATAAGTAATTTCAAAGTACTTTCTGATTCTGTAACGAGTTGTTCATAAGAAAGTTCATAAATTCCTTCTTTAAATATATTTTTCCAGTGTCTAAATAATTTATTTTCTTGCGCGAAATATACCCCTATATCATCAATTTTGTATGACCATAAAAGCCCTTGATTGAAAAACGTTCTATAGCAAGACCATGCATTATCTTTGGCATTTCGGTGTATTTTTATAATTTTCGCGTTCGGAAAGCACAACTTAATGATGCCTATCTGATGATTCAAATTTAGCGTTTTATCAACATAATAATTAGATTCATCATATTTTTCTGACATTAAATGAAGGTATTCATCACTCGCTTTTTCTAGCAATGAATTAATTTTGTTTTTATCCTGATTAACTAGCTTGGGATCACCTAAGAGTTCTATTCCGGCTAAAGCTAACGAAAAGCAGTTCGACTCTCCACCCATAGAAATTTCAGAATGCGCAGATAAAACCTGTTGCAAAAGGGTTGTACCACTTCTAGGAAGACCAACAATAAAAATGGGTGAGTCTTTCGAGTTTTGTAACGGTGATATTTTTTCAAAATATTGCTTATTCTGAGTACTGATAATTGAATCAATATATCGAGTATAGGCAACACCATTAAAGGGTGTTTTCTTTGCCATCAGTTGATTACCGATGCTAAATTTCGTTAGCGCTTCACTTTTATTACCTATATCAAGTAACGCTTTCCCTAGAGCAAACCAATACGGAATATGATTTTGAATATCATCTCCCCCTTTGAAATCTGGCTCCAATTCTTTTAATTTTTGTAATGTTTTATCATTTTTTTCAAAATGATGAATTGCCGCTAAAGTAAGCCAAGAAATACCAATATGAGGATTCTTTTCAATAGATAATGCTAAATGTTTTTGAGCCTCAGTCAATTGTCCAGTTTGACTGTACGCTGTCCCTAAGAAGTGCGATTTTGTAATATCTGATAAAACATCACTATTAGATTCAACTAATTCAATGGCTTCTTGAACTCTTCCTGCTTCTGCTAAAATCCCTGCAACTTGAATAATTCTTTTAGGATCATCGGCAGCTATACAAAGATAATTTTTCGCAGATTTTATTGCTAAGTTTACTTCGCCTATTGATAAAGCCAAGCGTGTTATAGCACCCCACTTTTCTTGCAAGTTAGCTTTTTCTTCAACGAGTTGTGTTATCTTTTTAGCAGCATTTTGCCTTTTTTTATTTCGAATATCAGATAAAACACTGTTTGCAAGGTCAATGTGGTTCAATGTGAGGCTCTCTTTTATTAATTTTATGAGTGGTAGAGTAATACAATTGAAGTTCGAAAGGCAGTTCTTTTATCGGAAAAACTTCTTCTATTCCTAATGAATTTACCTTTCAATGTAATTTACTATTCACCAAGATTTACTTAAATTTTCTAATCATAAGCAGTTTTATAAAGCAAAAAAAATCCGATGATTAAATCATCGGATTTTTATTTTATCAATTAAACTAAGCTATTTTACTAGCCTTTCGAAATGATAACAAAAGGCTGCTTTAGTCTATTCGTTACCGTTCAACTAGAACTCAGCTGATATACTGAAACGAACATAACGTGGAGCTTGAAATGACGTTGGTAATTCATATGTTGGATTAGCTTCGCCTAATAAAATGTCATCAGCACCCCAACCAGCTGTACGTGTACTAACTTCATTAACTTGCGTTACTTCATCATTGTCTGTCACGTTAAATACATCTACACGGAAGATAATGTTATTACCTTCATAGTCTAGGTTGTAATTAGCAGAAAGATCTAAAGTCCAAGTATTTGGTGTTTCACCTTGTGAACCACGGTTAACAATTTCGCCATCATTAACAAATGATTCAGCACCGTACCAAGACGCGAATACATCTGTAGGGTGATGACCAAATGAACTACGTGGACGACCTGTTTGGAAGTTAAAGTTAGCACCGATAGTCAAGTTTTCAATAACTTGATATGCACCATTAAGTTTAAGTGAGTGACGACGATCATTTGGTAAATTACCTGTACCACCATCTGTAAGACCAGGTTGGTCAAAGTTAGTTGTTAAACCTGAATCATCTTGATCGTTATCTGAACGAACAAAACCTTCATTATTTCCCCAATTGTGAGACCAAGTGTATGTAAGCCCCATCATCCAAACATCATCCCATGCACGGTTTAATGTAAAATCTGCAGCAACATATGTACGTTCAGCTTTAGGGTAACCTAAAACATCACCAGGAATAGTGTACATAGCAAAAGGAAGTGCACCATCATCGCCATCAGGGTCAGTTGAGATAGTTACATCAGAACCTGGATTAGTTAGTACGTAGTAATGGAAACCACTACAAGCTGTACAACTTTCACCTGGGAATGCAGATTCAATATAATCATTAAAACCTTTATCGATTGCAACATCTTCAATTGAACTTGTTAATGAACGGTAAGTCGCTTTTACACCAAAGCTCCAAGAATCATCGATGATTTGCTCAATACCTAAAATGTATTCTTCTTGGTACATAGGTTCGATATCAGCATTAACTGTTTCTAACGTACCTTTTTGAGTACCATCACCGAAAGTTTGAACTGCTCCACCGCTACCTGCAACTAGATTAGGTGTAAAGTCAGCATTAATGCTTTCAACTTCAAAGTTTTGACGAGTATAAAGTTCATCACCAGCCATACGAATGTTTGTATTTGTTGCTACTGGTAAGTAGTACTGACCATAGTTAGCAAATACTTTAGTTTCGCCTTCTCCGCCAACATCCCAGCTTACGCCTAAACGTGGAGCCCATTGGTCAGAAACTTCTAAAAACTTATCGCCTGATTTGTTATAGTTTTCAAATGTTTCATTACGCATACCCATACGAGCAACGATATTGTCTGTTACTTGCCAAGTATCTTCAAAGTAATATGCGTAACTCTTCGTTTGGAAATCACCGATATTAATGTAAAGCTCTTTACGAACATCAGTACAATCTAACATATCGTTTGCTAAAGCATCCGAATCACAACCTTGGTATCTCCAAGAAACACCACCAGCACGCTGGGTATTTTCTGAAGCTTCCATATCTTCATAATCGATACCAAAACGTAAAGTATGATCGTCATGAACAAACCAATCGATATCTAAACGGTATGCAGTACGAGTATCTTCTTGAATTGATGGGCCTCTTAAACCAAACTGACCAAATTCTTTACCAGAATAACGTTCTGTAACCATAGGCTTATCACCTAAAGGATTTGCACCAACGTTAAGATTACTGTAATTAGCTTCGTTAACTGAGTATTGAGCTGAAAGTGTAAAGTCGTCAGTCAAGATACCAGTATATTTGATGCCGTAAGTAGCTCCACCACGACGTAAGATATAATCACCGTAGTTTTGTCCAATTTCTTTGTCATCATGCTTGTAAGCGTTCTGTTGAACTTCTAAATCAGAACCGTTATCCCATGCTGTAAATTCTAAGATATGGTCATCAGTGATGTACCAATCAATTTTAGCCGCGTATAACGTTTCAGATGCGTCACGTTCAAATATTTTGTTTGTTGTTGCGTAATCACTTACACGATCTTTTTGGTTAACTAAACCAAAGAAGAATAATTTATCTTCAATTAATGCACCGCTAGCCCAAACGTTAAAGTTTGTTTCGCCAACATTATCTTCACTGTTTACACGGTAAAATTCTGTACCCGCTTCTTCAATATTTTCTGCAGAAGTTCTTTTTACATTAGGACCATCAGAACGCATTGAAGATGGTTCGAAATGAGCACTTACACCCCATTTAAAATCGTTAGAACCACTTTTAGTAACCGCATTTACAACACCACCCGTTGAACGACCAAACTCAGCAGAATAACCACCAGTTTTTACTTCAAAAGATTTGTACATTTCAAATGGTAGTTCTGAACCACCTAAACCATTTCGAAAGTTAGTTACGTTGATGCCATTTACATAGTAAGTGTTTTCACCTACTGATGAACCACCAAATGATGCGTTATCACCAAAACCATCATCGCCTCTAACAGTACCTGGTGCTAATAAAGCAATTGAGGTAACGTCACGAGCAACAGGGACACGGTCTAAGAACTCAAGGTCAATAACCATTTGAGATTCACTTGAAGAAACGTCAATTGCTGAAACCATTGCGCCTGTAACAGTAATACGCTCAACATCGCCACTTTCAAGTGTCAAGTTAACATTAGTTTTACCTGATGCGCTAACGCGTAAAGATTCTTGTTGGATAACTAAAAAGCCATCTTTTTTAGCTTGTATTGAATATGTGCCTGATGGTAAAAGTGGGAACTTGTAGCTACCGTCAGAATCTGTTGTAACTGTACGTGTCAAACCAGTTGATGAGTTTGTGATAGTAACTTGTACGCCTGAAAGGATCTGGCCGTTACCATTTACTGATTTACCAGTTACAAAACCGTCATTTGCCATTGCAGGCATTGCTGCACTCAATGACATTGCTACTGCTACTGCAGCAACTGAACGTTTAAAGTTTCGTTTTAGATTAGAATTTTTCATATTAGTGTTTCTCTCTGGAATTATAATATTTATTATTTTATGTTTTATGGACATTTGGAACAAATTGTTACATTAGATAACAACATCTATTAATTCTGCCTGAATATAGAAATAATACAACCCCTATTACATAAATGATGTTGAACTTTATTTGATCGAGCTAACCAACTGTTTATTAATGATATATAAATACTTATTTGCTTGTGTGTATCGTTTTATTGGCATTATATCGATATTTTTTTTCATGGCATTTATTAAAATTATCTATTTACATTTGGAAATCATTGTAATTAATTGCAACAAATTGAATATTAATTTGCAACAAATAGAGATTTACGACCTTGATTAAACGCCCATATAAAAGGTAAGGTACACTCTCTCTAATAAAGGTTAGGTTTAAATGGTCACAGATACGGAAGGTTATATTCATATTATCGAATACTTAACTGAGCATTTAAGTTTGTTTGAAAACTCTCCAACATCAGGTGCTGGTACAGATACCGTGATGGCAGTTATCGAACAAGAGTTGAGTGAGAAAATAATTAATATTTGTAGTCAAAATGAAGCATTGTCTTTTAATCAACGTAACACTGTTATTCGTGAAGTAGATGCGATTGTTTATGATCTAGAAGAAATATTATCAGGCGTGGTAAATAACACTGTGACAAATGAACAACAAACTTTTATTAAAGAGTTTGCTTTACTCATAAAAAACTTATTTGATACTGAAATACACTCACAGTTTTTATCATAGTTTGTTCAATAACAATTAATAGCTACAAGCAGTAAACTTGATTATGTCCTAATGCTTTGGCTTGATATAATGCTTTATCAGCTCGGGTAAAAAAATCATCAAAGGTGTCGTCTTCAAATTTGATGCAAGTAACACCTATGCTTACTGTCAATGTTATTTGACCCTGCCATTCACCCTCAATGAATAAGTTACTTTGATTGAGTCGAATGCGTTCAGCAACAACCTTTGCTGATTGTAGCGTGGTTTCAGGGAGTAAAATTGAAAATTCTTCACCGCCTATTCTTGCTAAAATATCTTCTTGTCTAATACAAGGTAATAAACATTTAGCCACGGACATAAGAACTTTGTCGCTGGCAGGAATGACCATAACTATCGTTAATATCTTTGAAATGGTCAATATCAATAGATATCAAAGAAACGATACGTAAATGTCTTTTCGCACGATAAAATTCTCTTTCAGCATGCTCTGTAAAATAACGACGATTATAGAGTTCCGTTAATGGGTCTGTGTTTGCTTGCTTTTTAAATTCTTCTTTGAGTGCATATAGTTCAGTGACATCTGTTGAAAAACCAATCAGTGCAGGTATTCCTCCTTCTAGTTGATACGGAGTTTTTGTACTTATATAATTTGCTTTTCATTTGTTTCAAAGACTTTTTGATCTGAGAGGTGAAAATGTTCTGCCACTTCAATTTATAATACTTCTGTATATTTTTTGCCAATAATATTATCTGCACTATCGCCAAATAGTTCAGCAACCTTACTATTTACCTATTGATATGTTCATTCAATATCTTTCATGTAAATATAAGTATCAGCATGATCAAGTACCGGTTGGTTTACATAAGTATAAACGCCCCTTAAATCTTTTGTATAAATGAAGGCACCTACATTATTCAATACTTCTCCAAGCATTTTAGCGTCTATAGAAACGTTATCACCTAGTGATGAAAGTGATTGATGCTTGCTTATTACTCACAGATAAAACCCAATTTAGTAAGTTGTAGAATGACTATATTACTGTAGTTGAATATCAAAAATACACATCGAGTTAGTCGTTATTAGAATCCAGAGATACAAAATTATAAACTATCCTGTAAATGCATTCCCTAAACAAAGTAGCGTTAAAATACATCCGTTAAAAATTCCGGTAAATTATCCTCTTTACCTTTATCAAAACAGACATTTTTTTGCAATAAATTGAAGTAAAAATGTAAAAACATCACTTGCAGAGTTAAACTCTTAAAATATAAAAAATTATGTACTCACTAAAATTACAATCTTCTAAATCAATCTTACTTTACGGAAAGTAATAATTATGAAAACAGTTATTCTTGAAAACCAGAACATAATCCCATCAAAAATAATTTGTATCGGCCGAAATTATGTTGAGCACATTACTGAACTTGGCAATGAAATACCTGATGAGATGGTCATTTTTAATAAACCAAACTCTGCAATTTCAACAGAGCTGAGCTCACATTTTCAAGAGCAACTCCACTACGAAGGTGAATTATGCTTTTTGGTGAAAGATAGCAAATTTTCAGCAGTCGCTTTTGGTTTAGACCTCACAAAAAGAGACTTACAAGGGAAACTAAAAGCAAAGGGCTTGCCTTGGGAGCGCGCTAAAGCATTTAATGGTGCCGCGGTATTTAGTGAATTTGTAAAAATAGAGGCGTGTGACATTAATGAAAGACTCAGCCTAGAACTAACCATTGATGAGAAAGTCGTACAAAGTGGTAACGTAGGATTAATGATGTACAAACCTGCAGAAATATTAGCAGAATTGCAAACCTATACCACATTAAACGATAACGATATTGTTATGACAGGTACGCCAAAAGGAGTGGGGATAATTAATGAAGGCGCACACTTTAAAGGTCGGGTATTTATAGGAGAAAAAGAATTAATTTCAACGTATTGGATTGCAAACTAAAATATCAGTCTACGTCATACTAAGCTCAAATAGTTAAAGGCGATAAGTACCTTTTGAAACAAGGACTAAATCATAACGAACGACACTTTTCACCATAAAGTTAATTTAAAGGTTGAAACTTAAAGCAGTAAAGCAGTAAAGCACGATGAGAACAATGTTAAAAATTGATGACGAGTATGCCAGCATTAAAAGACTCTACTTGATTTATATCATAAAACCCCACAAACTGGTCATACCACAAAGAAGTCATTTAAATATAAAGCACTCATTATATGTTTACCCATACCTCTGCAGAAGCAAATATAATATGTACTGATAACGTTACTTTAAAAGCAACGATATACACGCCAATTAATGACATAAAGGGTGCAATTTTAATAGGTCCGGCGACAGGCATAAAACAACAGTTCTATGCTAACTTTGCCGTGTTTCTTGCTAAAAATGGATATGGCGTGATTACCTTTGACAACCGAGGGATTGGAGAATCTTTAATTGGCAATATCAATGAATGTGATGCTTCACTGCAATGTTGGGGTGAAAAAGATATGCCAGCTGTATTTGAGCAGCTTAAAAAAACCTTTCCCAAGACTAAATACCACTTAATTGGTCATAGCGCAGGAGGGCAACTTGTCGGGCTAATGCATAATGCGATGGAATTTACTTCTATCTTTAATTTTGCATGCTCATCAGGTCAATTGAAAAACATGAAAAAAATGAGTCTTATAAAAGCTCATTTTTTCATGAACTGCTTTATTCCACTAAGCAATTTTCTCTTTGGGCACACTAAATCTCAATGGTTTGGTATGGGAGAAAAACTACCTAAAGCAGCAGCCGAACAATGGAGAACATGGTGTAACGGTGAAGGTTATGTAAAAGTTGCTTTTGGAAAAACCGTTCATAAACACCTTTATCACGAACTATCCATTCCTTCTCTTTGGGTAAACGCTGTCGATGATGAAATTGCAATTGACGAAAATGTTTTGGATATGATTTCTGTTTTCTCAAAATTAGAGACCGAAACACTGACGCTTTCTGCTGAAGACTACGGTTTAAATGAAATTGGTCACATGAAATTTTTTAGCCGAAAGTCTGAGATTTTATGGGGACATGCGCTGAACTGGCTAGAAAAACATTAAGAAATATGGCCATTATCCTTAATGATATAATGGCCAGTAATCTTACTTTCGGAATACTCTTAAGCTAATTCGCTTAACGTTTTAATTACCAATTTTATATCATCATCTGTTGTTGCCCAGTTACTTAACGCGGCTCGAATGATTGCTTCTCCTTGCCAACTTCCCGGTGTTAGAAATACCTGACCAGATTTATTTAATTTATCCATGCACTCCTGACTTGTTAAACCGAGATTTTCTTGGTTAGGTTTAAATAGAACAACATTTAACTCGCACGGTTTAACGAGTATATAATCTGTCGATTCGTCAATCCATTCAGCCAATTGCTTAGCTTGGTCTACATTTCTATTTATTTGATCTTTTATACCCTCTTTGCCATAGAACATTAATGTCGCCCACACAGGAAAGGCCCTAAATCGACGAGAGTTTTCAATACCCAGGGACAAAAAGGCGACATCTTGGTTATCACTTGCCAAATAAGGTGCATCTACATGACATGAGTCTTTTAATAAACGTTGATGCTGAGTTAGGAAAACACCGCAGTCATAAGGAACATTCAACCATTTATGACAATCTAAAGTAATACTGTCTGCGAGTTCAATTCCCCGTGTTTTACCTTGTTTACCAGCCAACAAGCGATCAAAAATACCGAAAGCGGCGTCAACATGTAACCAAGCATTATGTTTTTTGCACAATTGCGCGACTGCGACTAAATCATCATAATCCGTTCCTGTAACCGTTGCCGCACTTGCAATAACAATGTTACTTTTAGACTTACTATTAAGTAGAGCCTGAGCTAGGTCATTAACATCCATAGCTTCAGAATTAATTTTACAGGTGATTTTTTGCCAACTGTTCTGCCCTAAACCGGCCATGCCTAAACTCTTGATCATGCTTGCATGAGGAGTTGCACTGAAAATGCTCACGTCCAGATCTTTCAAACCATTTTTAGCAACATCAATACCTTGTTGATCACCCGCATATTGACGAGCGGTAAAAGCAGCCAATAAATTTGCAGCAGTCGCTCCGGTGGTGAATATTCCCTTAAACGATGTGGGTAATTCAAATAACTCACACAGCCAAGTTAGCGTTTGCTGTTCAATAAAAGATGCAATTGAATCGCCTCCTTTAGATACATTCTGATTAAACGTAGTGACTAGCCAATCAGCAAACGTTGCAACAGGATTTGCGCCTCCGGTAACAAACCCCCAATATCGACCGCCATTACTTGCAGATAAATTTGGTTGAATATTTTCTGATATATATTCATTTAAACGATCAAAATCAATGCCTTTTACCGGCAACTTTTCATAAGGAATAGCCATTTTTTTACTAGCAACATCACGATTAGCCAAATCGCTATGAAAGGTGTCAAACTGTTGTGTTAACGCTGCTATAAGTCTCTGATTCGTTTCAGGAGAATAATTCATTGTTCGCTCTCTTTGCCTAAATTAAGCAGTAGTGTATTCTAGTCAGAATTAGATAACAGATACAGTTTTTATATTTTTTTAGATAACAGATGAGAAGAAACATATGGCAGTCACCAGTAAATATTTACAGATAGCGCAAAAACTTATTGCTGATATTGAAAATGATCATTTGGCGCTTAACGCTAAGTTACCTTCCTTGCGTTCTATTATGACTTTGCATAACGTTAGCATGACCACCGCTATGGCTTGCTACCGGCATATGGAAGAAATAGGCTATGCGTTAGCCGAAGCTAAAAAAGGCTTCTTTGTACAAAAGCCCTACTCAATAGAAAATACAAGCATATTTCCTCAATTCAAGAGTTCAATAACCAATGTACCTGAACGACAGCTAGAGAGTTTTACCGATATTTCTATAGATAGTTTAGCAACAGCTAAGTTAGATACTCGCCTAATTGATCATGCCATTATCACGCGAAGTATTCATGCAATAACAAAGAAATCAAACTTTACACTGAACTATGAAAACCCTCAGGGAAACTCACAACTTAGAGTGCAATTATCACATCACTTTAATCAGCAAGGTTTCATCAATCACCCAGACGAATTAGTGATCACCAATGGTTGCTTGGACGCTGTAGTATCGGCTTTAGAAATAGTAAGTAAACCAGGCGATGTGATAATTGTCAGCTCGCCTTGTTATTCAGGTTTACTCGATATTCTTTCTTTACTTGAACGTGCCATTATTGAGATCCCCAGTACAGAAGAGGGTATCGATTTAGACCAGTTATGCCATGTTGTTGAGCATAATAGAGTAACCGCTTGTATATTGACCGCTAATCATCAAAACCCAAGCGGTCATAGTATCAATAACGAACAAAAAAAGTTAATTGCCCAATTAGCTGCAAAGTACGAACTCCCTATCATTGAAGATGATGTGTTTAGAGAATTAGCCCACCAAAAAAACATTCCTTTACCGATAAAATATTATGATGATGCGGGTTGGGTTTTATGGTGTAGTAGCTTTTCTAAAACCTTGGCTCCGGGGCTCCGTTTAGGTTGGTGCAATCCAGGAAGATTTTTAGAAAAGTATGTCAAACTGCGAAAAATAAAAACACTCGGTATTAATCACCCCATACAAGCAGCGATGGCTGATTATGTTGAAAAAGGACATTATTCAAGACATTTGAAAAAAATAAACAAAGCACTTTCACTTCATTGCAGAACATATATAGAATTTTTAGTACGACACCTACCCAAGAATAGTAAAATTTATGTTCCTAAAGGCGGATTAACACTTTGGCTTTGTTTACCGAATGTAGATACAAAAAAACTTTCAATATCTCTAGCCCAAAAAGGAGTTTATACACAGCATGGAAGTTCTTTCACAACAACGGATTTGTATCAAGATTGTTTGCGTTTAAATATTGGCCTCGTTCCTGATGACCACTTATTTAGACAATTAGAAACAATATCTAAAACAATAAACGACATGGTTTTATGTTCATAGATGAGTAAACTAACGATATATAAAAGTGGCAATTGATCTATCTTAGCCGACTTAATGAAACGCTTAAATAACAAAAAAACTTGTTCAATATTTTAATCATAAATTAACAATAACAACCAAGACAACAAGGTTGTTATTGAATCAATCAATAGATTATTTAAATCGACGTTGAACAACCATACCCACTAAAACTAATGAGAAAATAAACAAACTACTCGGCTCAGGTACTTCAGTAATATAAGTGTCGGCAATACGAACATCATCATCGTTTCCATCAACCCAAACCATAAAAGCGGTACCTACAATACCAGAAATAGGAAAACCAGCATAACCATCTGAATCAGCTTTTCTGTCGATAAAGATATCGGTTGTAGTAATTTCATCTGAATTTAGAATGTTCACATAAGAAAGATTTAAATCATCATTATCACTTAAATAGTCCGCAGCAAATCCCCAAAAATTTACTTGCTCAGAAAACACAAATAATAAACCTTCATCTAAATCATTGAGGTTACTTGAAGACCCTCCATCAAGATGATAACCATCAATATCATTTGAGATAACACCTAAACCACTTCCTCCTTTATAAACACCGTATAGACCAGACAAACGCTTCCAATCACTGATGACCTCTTGATTAGAATTTACATTGGTTGTCCAAGCACTAATTGTTAATATTATACCGTCTTGTTCAAAGATAAATTCATCTGCAATACCTTCATTGGTTCCTGTAAAATCAATATAGCCCGCCGAAGCAGTCGTTGATAAGATCAGTAAAAAGGTAGTAATAATTTTAGGGAGTTTGTTAAACATTCATCATCTCATTAATAATACCAATTGAATCAATTAATTATTCATTTGGTACAGTGTATAAATTAGCCGCAAAAGTGATGCAACTACAAGTTACGCTTGCGTAAGCAAAAATCAAACCAACTTAGCAACTCGTTGTAAAACAAGAAAATACCATTAATAAAATAGTTCGTTTTATAGTTATGTAAAATAACCTGACATTGTGCCACTAAATATCTACCCTACTTCGACATATAAAAAGTTAACAAATAGCTAATAAACGACTAAAACACGAGAAATATCAGTGGTTTTTGCTCCTCTTCTTTTATTTTAATTCATTATTTTATTGCCTTTCAATAAGGCGTAATGTATTAAATATGCATCGGCTAATATTCCAAGGAAAACAGATGAAATTACCACAAATTATCGTTCTTATTTTACTCGCGACAATGACTGGTTGCGCATCAAGTAAATCTTTTCAAAAAAGTGCTGATAACCATACGAAAGCCAGTGAATATTATAAGTCTATAGGGCAGGATGCTGCAGCCAAGGAGGAAAGAGCTTTGGCTGAAGAGGATAATGATAATTCACTCGGAATTTTAGCTATTCTTCTTGATATATTTAATGCTAAAGATTAGCAAGACACATATCACAAGTTTCTCCACCTTAAATAATACAAAACCTAATCTTAATCACTGATGTGATCGTTCTAATCACAAATGCACCAAGATTTACTGCTGAACTTTATGGCTCATTTTGATCACTATTAACAAATACGAGTTATCCATTATCCACTCAATTTCACTTAGGGCAATTGAGCAGTTTAGAATAATTGAATTCCAATTCATTTTAATCATTAGTGCTACTAATAAGTTGTAGTCTATCTTTATTAATAGATAGGCATATTATTAATATATCTCTCAACATAAACGTTTACCAATGGAGTAATACATTAAAATTAATAAAATAAAAATTGGTGTTAGTAGTTGTCTCCTTGGCGAAAACGTTCGCTTTGATGGCGGTCATAAGAAAAACCAATACTTGTTGAATACATTAAATCATTATTTTGATTTTTACCCATTTTGCCCTGAAGTTGCTATTGGTTTAGGCATCCCTAGAGAGCCAATTCGCTTGGTGATGCAAGACGAAGAAATAAGATGCATAGGGACAAAAAATAAAAACCTAGATGTTACAGCACAACTGCAAAACATCGGCGATGATCAAGTAAAGTGGCAATCTACAATATCAGGTTATATATTAAAAAAAAATTCACCCAGCTGCGGAATGGAACGAGTAAAAGTTTATAGTGGAAGTATGCCCGATAGAAACGGCACAGGAATTTACGCTAAAAAGCTAATGGATAATTTCCCGAATTTACCCGTTGAAGAAGAGGGGCGATTAAACGATTCAATATTGAGAGAAAACTTTATCCAACGTGTTTTTTTCTATGAACGCTGGCAGAGCTTAACTTTAAAGAAATACTCGCTAAATGATATTCAACGATTTCATGCTCAACATAAATATATTTATATGAGCCATGATCAGCTCGCTCTTAAACAGTTGGGCGCCATCTTAGCTAAGCCATGCACTAATATTTCCTTACTTGCTGAAACTTATTTATCACAGGCAATGACTTTATTAAAAAGTAAAACCACTAAATCTAATCATACTCATACTTTACAACATATACAGAGCTATCTAAAAAAACATATGGACCAAGACGACAGACAGGAACTTTGTCAGACTATAGAACAATATAAAAATGGCTACGTACCGCTGATTGTTCCAATTACATTATTACGTCATCACTTTAGAAAATATCCAAACGACTATATTACCGATTCTTTTTATCTTTGCCCTCACCCAAGCGAACTTATGTTACTCAATAATGTATGAAGATAATTAATGTTTTAGACAAAATGCAACACGACAACTTATATCCACAAGTAGAAAAAGGATGAATTCATCTCCAAAACCCTAGAGTTTGGTTTCAATGGTATTGACACTATCATTTAGGGAGAAAACTGACGAATAAGGTTTACGGCAAATTAAACGTTGGCGAGCCTTTAAAAGACATTACTGTGCGGTTATTAAGTATTGTGAACTTCATGATTTTAGTTGTCGAAAAAAACAACGCTAAGCATTGCTCCATTGGGCATATGATTCGAGAAAAATTTAATAAAGCGCGCCACTCATTATAAATGGATCAATAGAGACTGCTGATCTTTCTTAGTCATCTTACTCACCACCAGCATAAACGAATTATCAATCATTCGCTCGATTTCACTTTGAGGGATAGAACCATCTAAAACAATTGAGTTCCAGGAAGATTTAATCATCTAATCGTTAGTGCTACTCTTAAGTATAAAAGGCCCTGCTGAATCAAAAAATTAAAACAAGAACTTCTACAAAGGAGCTCTATAACCACGATTAAAATTTCTGTTGCAATACCTTGCTTGTCATTCATACAATAAGTTAATAATAAAAAAGTGGGCCATCAATGAGCTTCAAGTCTTCTATTCATAATTTTTTTACTGCTGGATTTAATGTCGACAATGATTTAATGCTTTATCGAAAATTAATTCTTGTCACGACCCTGCAAGCAATGACTTTACTCGTCAGTATCTTTTTTGCCATTTATAACTTTTTTGTTATTGATGATTATGTTGTTGGCAGCCTTGATGCAGTAAGCATTGTGATCACCTTATATGCCGCTTACTTATTGCATGTTAGAAAGCAATTAGATGTTTCTATCTATATTGTCGTAGCATTTTTGTTTTTCTTTATGAATGCTTTTTCCGCATCCAATCAGAATGAGAGCTACGGCCTCATATGGAACTTTTTCTATCCTATCTTTGTTATTCTGCTACTAGGACCAAAACGCAGTATTTTTATCATTGCCGCCTTTTATATTATTTTGTTAACTCAAGCATTTATAGGTATTGACGTATGGCAAAACGGTGATTGGGACATCACTAGCTTCATCCGCTTTACGTTTGCCTCATTTGTTATTGTTTATATTTCCTATTTTAATGAATGGTCGATTGATCGTTCATACACAGAGCTTCAACGTGTAAGAACAAGAGAGAAAGAAGCCTCTGAAGAATACACCCAAAGTATGTTGAAAATGTTAGAGAACAAAAAACAGCTGTTAGTAGATGTATCTCATGAATTACGCACACCGCTATCCGTACTGAAAGTGTATATTGAAGCGTTAGAAGATGGCATAACAAACCAAGCAGAAAGCTACCCTATTCTACAGCGAAAACTTAATCAAATAGATCGTCTAATTCAAGACATCTACTTGTTATCTAAGTCTGATATAAACCAACTTAAAATCGAACCCGAACTTATTATTGTTAATGAGCTATGTGAAGAACTGCATACTTCCTTTAAACCGCTAGCTCAAGATATCAATTTATCACTCACGGTACATAACCACTGCGATGAATATGAAAGTTTTGAAGGTGATTGGGAGCGCTTATTACAGGTTTATGGAAACTTACTGCAAAATAGTATTAATTATACCGATCCCAATGGCGAAATTAAATTAGCAGTATCCATGCGAAACCAGGGTATAGAAATTATTGTAGAAGACTCAGCTCCCGGTGTTGCCAAAGATGAACAAGAGAAGTTATTTGAACGTTTATATCGCATTGACTCGTCAAGAAACAGAGCAACTGGTGGCTCAGGATTGGGGTTAGCAATTTGTGAAGCTATAGTTGAAGCCCATCATGGGAAAATATCGCTATCAGATTCAACATTAGGCGGACTTAAAACCACCACGTGGTTACCGCTTACTTATCAACGAGAAGAAGTATAAAAGATGAGTAAAATATTAATCGTAGAAGACGAAGTTGAACTTGCCCATGTAATGGCAAAGTACTTAGAAGCTGAAGGCTTTGACGTTCACCAACTTCATCAAGGCATAGGCGTTGTTGAGTGGGTGCTACAACACAAGCCCGATGTTATTTTACTTGATTGGATGTTACCCGGTAAAGACGGCATAAGTATTTGTAAAGAGGTGATGGAACTTGCACCGACACCTACCATCATGTTGACGGCAAAAATTGATGAAATAGATCGATTAATTGGCCTAGATTCAGGTGCGGTAGATTACGTATGTAAACCTTACAGCGCCAAAGAAGTTGTCGCGAGAGTAAAAATTCAACTTAGGATTTCTGGTCGTTCCATTTGCCAAAGTCCCCTATCAACCAGTCAAATACTTGTTATAGCCGATGAACATTCGGTAAGTTTTGGAGAAAGTACGATAGAATTAACCGCGGTGGAATTTAATTTACTTAACTTATTTTATCAACGACCTGGAAAGATATTCTCTCGCCAGCAAATAATGGACAATGTATACCAAGATTATCGTGTGGTATCTAACCGCACCATTGATAGTCATATTCGTAATTTGCGCAAAAAACTAAACGCTTTAGTGCCTGATCAAGAGATAATTCAATCTATATATAGTGTCGGGTATAAATACCAACCAATCTAAACCTGATCAGCAGTGTAATTACCCAACAAAAAATTGCACCATTTCTCAACTATTCCTGCACATTAAATCATTTATTTCTGCACCCTTACTGCACATTTCATTGTCATAATTACACTGTTTTGTTAATTAGGAAATAAATAATAATGTACATAATTTTTTATAATACATGCATGAAATCAAAGTCGATTTTAATCATCCTGTCATTAACTATGATTATGATGGCGCTTATTCCAACTCAAGCAAAGGCATCTTTGATTTACACTCAGGAAACCAGTGAGTTTAGTTTCGGAAATACCAAAAATTTAAATTCTGATCTGAATACACAAAAGTTTGTTTTTTTATCTGGTTTTGATTCCAACTTAGGCACATTAGCCAGCGTGAGTATCGACTTTACCTCCTTTTGGGTTTTGGGAGGATCGGTTAACGTTTCCAATCACTACAATTGTCCTAGAGATACCTTCCTATGGTGTAAATTGACCACTTCGGGCAGTGCTGAATTTTCACAAGCACTCTATATGGAATTGGTCTCTCATAATGCTACGGGCAATTATACCTTTGAAACTTCTGGTTATAATAAAACAGAATGTTTTGATACTGAGTATATAAATAAAGGTAATAATGCTAGTACCGGCTGCTCTAAAACCTCGGGCAGTGCCCGCACATTTAGTCAAAAAATTATAGACTATGATTTTGAATTAACTGACTTTATCGGTGGTGATAATACATTGGAATTTTCTCTTTATAGAGAAATTAGTAAGATATATAGTGGCTGCACTAATGGCAATCGCATGTGTAACACGTTCTCAAACCAAAACAAATGGGCTGGTGCTATTAGCGTAACCTATGGATATGAAGAAATAACCTTACCCACCAGCGTATCGGAGCCATCATCATTAGCTATTTTAGCATTCGCCTTACTAGGATTTACGTCTAGGCGCTTCAAACGTCTATCATGATCTATATAGTGTTTGGGCTTATAGAGCAACTGAACAGCTATAAGAACCGTCTACTCTGGCTATATTTTCATTAGCAATTATGGGTCTAGTTGCTCGCATCTTCAAAAAACAATAATTTAAATTTATCAAATACCATAAAGCACCTCGTTTCGTAGGTGCTTTTAAAAATATCAAACCTAACCTCTACAAATGTACCAAGATTGACTGCTGATCTTTCTTAGTCATCTTACTCACCACCAGCAGAAACGAATTATCAATCATCCGCTCGATTTCACCTTGCGGGATAGAACCGTCTAGAATAATTGAATTCCAGTTTCTTTTATTCATGTGGTAGCCGGGTATGATTGCTGGAAAAATATCACGTAACATTTCAGCTTCATCAGGATCACATTTTATATTCATCCAAAAGTGGCTTTTACCTTCATCTCCGACTTTGGCACTTTTAGCGTTAGCGCCGTGAGCAATAGTTGCAAACATTTTATTTTTAACCCGAAATACCCTGACATCATCACCAAAAGGATAATAAAGCGAGGCTTCAGGTTTTGACAATAAATACTTTTCGGCACTTTGGTCGTTCAAGCTATTCAATGAAGTTTCTCCCTATGTTAGGTGTACTTAAATCCACTTTCTACGATTATTAGCATAACTGTAAAGCATCAAAATAAGTAAGGCTGTTAACTGCACTCATTTAAAACATACTATTTATTTCAACAAGTCTACTGCTAATGAATAGTAAGGTAGCACACACCGAGGTTCAGAACGGTATTGTTTATCTGATGAAAAGTTATCTCATTAATATTCAGCTAAAGGTAACTCATAAGACTCTTTAATACGTAATCGTTGTTTAGCAATATCGTCGAAAGCTTTTTGATAAGTATTTATAACTTCATCGGCTGTATTGATATTAAAAGCAAAGTAGTTACCAATTTTGTTAACATGCCAAACTTGTTCGTAGTCATCTTCATCAAATCCAAGCTGCTTAGCTAAATAAGAAAAGCCATGAATTGAGATCGCGATCATATCCACTCGGTCTGATTGCATCATTAAAAATGCTTGTTTTATTTGCGAGACTGTTGCCATATTTGACGAAGGAAAACCAACTTCATGAAGCGATATTTCAGCAATATCTCCTTCTACTGTTGCAACGTTATGATAAAAAACTTTCCCTAATGTTGAAAAGTGAAAGTTTTTTGACTTTTTAGCCATTAACACGTGAGTAGAGTTAAAAATAGGCCCTACCCATTTGAATAAACTTTCACGAGGCTGAGTTTTAGACATTGTAAATAATGCGGTATTATTTTCATCCAAAGTAAAACGATAACCACGAGACCAAGGAACGATTTGTATTTCTTGCTCTGAAATATTTAAATGCTTCCATATTGCTTTTAATGTATCTACTGAAATCCCTTTCAGTTTGTCATTGACTAGGTAATTAGCAGGAGGGTAATTCTCGGTATAAAACGTAATATTTTCTTTTAGTAACGGGGATTGAAATGCTTCCAGTTGTGGAAGCATTATGAAAAACAAAAAAATGGACTTTAAAATAAATTTATTCATTAAAAAAATAGCACCTAAACATTATTAATAGACTACCAAGACCTATCTTAGTAGTTAAGTTTAACTTAAATAGTGAAAATATCTCTATCAAATTCACTTTATCGTCACCTTCAGTTAAGTGGTCTGCTACAAAATATTGGTCGTCTGGATTTATGTTTTTTTCCCCAGGAGATTGTAAAGTGAGTGAAAATGAATAGTTTTCTGTTTTATATTGATAATTAGTATTAAGGGAAAAATATTTTTTAATAACCCATGGTATTATTTAGTGAATTTTAAAATATATGAACTAACGTGTTCCACTCATGTTTGATTTTAAAAAACTGTTTATTATTTGACTGATTTTTGCAAAATCAACGGGTTTTTGTGCGATATAAGAAAACTGATTACTCTGTTCTTTTTGTCTATCTAAACGTTCAAAGTAACCCGTTAACAAAATAACCGGACAATTAGGCCGCTTCACCCGTACATTATCTAGAATGTCTATGCCTCCTTGCGAAAAATCACCGATAATAAAGTCAGTAATGACCAGATCAAAATCATTATGATGCTCTTTTATATACTCAATCGCCGGTTCCAAATCAGCATAGTAATGCACGTCGTAACCTAACTCATGCAGCATTTCAATAACAGAGGCTTGGGTATTTAGGTCGTCCTCAATGTATAAAATTCGACCTGAACCGCGCATAAGCTCCGTTGATTTTTTAGAATCAACAAACGAAATATCTTGGTGTGCAGGAGATAACGGTAAATATATAGTAAACGTTGAACCAAATCCGACTTTTGATTCGACCTGAATGGCTCCATTGTGGTTTTTTACTATTGTTTGACAAGAACTCAGCCCTAACCCATGACCTTTGGTCTTCGTTGTGAAGTACGGTGTAAAAATCATGTCTTTTTGGTGTTCATCAATTCCAACGCCATGATCTTTAATCGAAACAGCAAAGTAATGACCGGAACGAAGTGTTGAATATTCTGCTTGTGTAATTTCGCACTTTTTAAGGCTTACTATTATGTCGCTCTTACCAATTGATGCCTGAGAAGCATTGATAAGCAGATTATTCATCACTTGATTAATCTGATTAACATCAGCATACAGCATTCCATCATTGTTATATGTTTCAAATTTGATGGGGGAAAGAATACTCGATTGTACTAGAGAAATACTCTCTTCAATCATTTCTGAGAGATTACAGACTACTTTGGTTATCTGGCCTCGTTCAGAGTAATTCATAAATTTTTCGGTTAAAACCGACGCACGTTTTGTTGCACTTTCAATACTGTCTAAATACTTTATCACTTGGCTGATTTCTGTACCATTAGCGACCTTAACCTTTGCTAATTGACTAGAAGCAAGGATCATACTTAGCACGTTATTAAAGTCATGCGCCAGTCCTGCAGCTAGAGCACCTAAAGAATCAAGTTTTTGACTGGCTATATTTTCGTCTTCTAGCCGTTTTCGTTCGGTTATATCGTGAAAAGCACCTAAAATTCCAATGACATTGCCCTGCATATCGATTAATGGAATTTTACTCGTTTCAAGCCATGCAAGTCGACCATTAGCTTGTTTCTGACTTTCAATAATATTGACTTCAGCCTTTCCTGAGTTCATGACACGTTGATCACATTCACGAAAAAAATCAGCTTCTTCAGTCGTCCAAGGTAAATCGTAATCTGTTTTACCCACATAATCTTGTGGAGAATTAAGTCCGGCAATACTAGCAAGCGCTTTATTACACCCAAGCCCCACACTATTACGATCTTTCCAAAACACGCAAAAAGGCAGAGTATCAAGCACAGATTGAAACATCTCTATTGATGGTTTTGAAATGGGGTCATTCGAGTTCATGCTCCGACTTCCATATTGACGATACCGACAAAGATATAACGATAATTAACTATAGTTCAAAACTCGATTTTTAATAATGAATTTACAAACAGTCATATAATCACTCCAACTCATTCATGTTCATAATGGTGATAAAGTAATTGTTAAACAGTACTGACATTAAAATTTTAAACTAAATGCTAAAGTAATTAACCTTTCATGCATATTACATCATCAAAACCTCTGTGATAGACTGCTAAAAAATCATTCAATCATGCAAGTACATACGCCAAAATGAACGCAGAAGAATTACTAATACAAGCCAAAGACTCTTGCCAAAAGCGTGGTGCTCGATTTACGATAGCTCGCGAACAAGTTTTTAAATTACTGACTCAGCATAGCGGAGCTGTAGGCGCTTATGATCTCCTAGATGAGTTAAAACTCATCGACCCTTCAGCAAAACCTGCAACCATTTACCGCGCCTTAGATTTCTTGAGCAAACAAGGCTTTGTTCACAAAATTGAATCTTTGAATGCTTTTGTCATGTGTCATCATTTCAGTGAATGTAATCACCCTGTACAATTACTGATTTGCGATACTTGCGGACATGTTGAAGAAATTCAGTCATCTAATTTAGACCTTGCCTTGCGCTCAATGGCAGATGCAACAGGTTTTACGATTAGCCATCAAATTGTGGAAGCACATGGGGCCTGTCAAGGCTGTAGCTAAATTTTCTTTTATTGAGTTGTAATGAATACTTTAATTTCTTCCATTAAACTTATGTTTACAGCTATTGATCGCATAAAATCCTCCTCTCGTTAACCCTCTAAGTTTATTCATGTTATAAATACACGATTAAACGTGTATACATTATAATAATAGTCAGGAAGCCTATGAAATATTCGATCAAATTAGCGCTACTTTGCTTATTTGTTACTGCCGGTGGTAGTGCAATTGCAAAGAATACGATAAATACAGATAAATTTCGTCAGTTAGAAGAGATTTTACCGACACCCAATACCTATAGAACTGCATCAGGTGCACCTGGCCATCAATATTGGCAGCAACAAGTTGATTACAAAATAAACATTCAACTTGATGATAAAACACAAACATTAAAGGGTAGCGAATCGATCAGCTACACTAATAATTCACCAGATACTTTACGCTACTTGTGGATACAACTTGATCAAAACCGCATGAAACGTGATTCTGACAATCGCTTAACAAGTACAGCTCCTAAGAAAAAAGTAACTTACCGCGGTTTACGAAACGCAATAAAGTCAACTGAATTTGACGGCGGTAATAAAATCACTCAAGTTGCAGGTTCAAATGGTAAAGCTCTTCATTATGTAATTAACGGCACTATGATGCGTGTTGACTTACCTAAGCCATTAAAAGCCGGTGACGATGTTGAATTAAACATTAAGTGGATCTACAAGCTTCACGAACAAAAAGTACTAGGTGGCCGTTCTGGATTTGAATACTTTAAAGAAGACGATAACTACTTGTACGAAGTTGCTGGTTGGTTTCCTCGTGCAGCCGCATACTACGACGTGATGGGCTGGCAAAATAAACAGTTTTTAGGTAACGGTGAATTCACTTTAGAGTTTGGTGACTACGACGTAAAAATCACAGTTCCAGCAGACCATATTGTTGCAGCAACGGGTGAGTTACAAAATGAAAGTAAAGTATTATCTAAAACACAACGTAAGCGCTTAAATAAAGCTAAAAGTGCTAAAAACCCAGTGCTGATAGTTACCCCAGAAGAAGCACTTGCTAACGAAAAATCACGTTCATCAAAAACTAAAACCTGGCATTTCAAAGCGAAAAACGTTCGTGATTTTGCTTTCGCTTCAAGCCGTAAATTTATTTGGGACGCTCAAGGATATAATGAAGGCGGAACGGATACAATGGCCATGTCTTATTACCCTAATGAAGGTAATCCATTGTGGGGACGTTACTCTACTGAAGCTATAATTCATACAATGCAACAGTATAATAAGTACACATTTGCTTATCCATACCCTGTTTCAATTTCCGTGCATGGACCTATTGGAGGTATGGAATATCCAATGATCACTTTCAACGGATATCGACCAACACTTGATAAAGAAACCGGCGAAAAAACATATTCTCGTGGTACTAAATACGGCTTAATTGGTGTAATCATTCATGAAGTCGGCCATAACTATTTCCCGATGATCGTTAACTCAGACGAACGTCAATGGACTTGGATGGATGAAGGTTTAAATACCTTCCTACAATTTTTAGCACAGCAAGCTTGGGAAGAAGGTTATCCTTCACGCCGAGGCCATGCTCCAGACATTACCAACTACATGAAAAGCACCAATCAGGTACCAATCATGACCAATTCTGAATCAATTCTTCAGTTTGGTAACAATGCTTACGGTAAGCCAGCAACGGCATTAAATATTCTCCGTGAAACAGTAATGGGTCGTGAATTATTTGATTTTGCCTTTAAAGAATATGCCCAACGTTGGAAGTTTAAACGCCCGACACCTTCAGACTTTTTCCGTACGATGGAAGATGCCTCAGCCGTTGATTTAGATTGGTTTTGGCGTGGTTGGTTCTACACAACAGATCATGTTGATATCGCTTTAGGTAATATTCATTTATACCGCCCTGACAGCCAAAATCCAGATACTGAAGCGGCTTGGAAGCGTGCTTTACATAATGAAAAGCCAACGTTTATTAGCGACATTCGTGACAAAGGTCACTGGCTTAGAACGACTGACAGGCCTGAATTGTTAGATTTCTATAACGAACACGATAAATTTACAGCAACCAATAAAGCACGTAATACTTATAACAGTGCAAATAAAAAGTTAAAGCAATGGGAAAGAGACTTACTTGTTGACGAAAGAAACTTCTACATTGTTGATTTCGAAAATAAAGGCGGTTTGGTTATGCCTATCATTGTTCAACTAACTTTTGCAGATGAAACAACTGAACAAGTGAAGATACCTGCAGAAATTTGGCGCAAAAATAGTAAAAACGTCTCTAAATTATTTATTACTGATAAAGAAATTACGGCTATCGCTATTGATCCAAATTGGGAAACTGCTGATGTAGATGTAAATAATAACTATTGGCCTGCACGCCCAATAAAATCAAGTTTTGAGTTATACAAGCGTAAAAAGAAAGACATGATGCGTGATTATAACGTTAAGTTAAAATCTGCAGATGATGAGAAAACAGACAAGGAAGAAGAAGATAAATAATGGTAAGAAATTCATTATTTAAAAGCTTCATTTTTTGTTTATTGTGTGGAGTTGTGCTTTCCAGCACAGCTCACCGCTACTTTTTTGGATTAACTGATTTATCAGTTAATCCAAAAAACAATAATATAGAAGTTATACATCAACTTACCGCTCACGACATTGACAATGCGATTGCTGAGCAACAACAAATACACTTTTCACCTGAGCATCCAGCATACGAAAAACTCATTCAGAACTATGTAGAAGCTCACTTCCAACTTATTGACATGCGAGATAATAAACAAAACGTAATAAAGCTCAATTGGATAGGTTTTGAAATTGCTAAAGGTAACGTATATATTTACCAGGAGGCTAATTTTGAAAACTATTTATCTGGAATAGTGGTAAAAAATGATTTACTCGTCGATACTTACCCTAAACAGGTAAATACTGTAAATTATAAAGATGGAACAATTATTGGCAGTTTAACTTTCTCTACCTCTGTAAAAACGTCTAAAATTGCTATAATAAGAAACAATGACTAGTAGGAACGATTTATATTTGCTAAATTAACATTTAAAATCATGTTACTAGTACAACTAACGTCTTTGGGAAACATTCATGAATGTAGAGTTTATTAACCCCTTTTTATCTTCAATGCTTAATGTGATGTCTACAATGGCACAAATGGAATTGGTACCCGAAAAACCTCGTTTGAAAAAAGGTGAAGTTGCAATGGGTGATGTTTCTGGTTTAATTGGTATGGTGAGTGCACAAACTAAAGGCTCTCTATCAATTACTTTTGAAGGAAAGTTAGCGCTTGCTACCATGAAAAAAATGGTCGGTGAAGGCCCTGATGAAATAAATGAAGAAATTACAGATTTAGTGGGTGAAATTACCAATATGGTTACCGGTGGTGCTAAACGCATGCTCAGTGAAAAAGGTTTTGAATTTGATATGGCTACACCTATGGTAGTTTCAGGGAAAGACCATACCATTCATCACAAAGCAGACGGTCCTATTATTATCATTCCTTTAGGTTCTGAATACGGTAAAGCTTTCATTGAGTTTAGTTTTGACAAGTAGCCAAATTATAGTTTTACGCATATCTTTATAAAAATACAAAACCTCATTTAGTCATAAACGAGGTTTTTACATCATTCTAAAAATTATCTCATTCGTAGCAATTTTGCTGCACTTACCATGTTTGCTAATGCTAATTCGGTTTCCTGCCATGCCCTCGTTTTCAAGCCGCAGTCGGGGTTTACCCATAAACGCTCTTTCGGAATGTATTGTTGTGCTTTTTGTATTAAATTAGTAATCCACTCTACACTAGGTACATTAGGCGAATGAATATCATAAACACCCGGACCAAGATCATTAGGATATGCATGTTGCTCGAACGCATTAAGTAATTGCATATTTGAACGCGATGTTTCCACAGTAAGTACATCCGCATCTAAATTAATAATCGCTGGCATTATTTCATTAAATTCTGAATAACACATATGACTGTGAATTTGTGTTTCGGCTTTAACATCAACCGACGTTAAACGAAATGCTGCAGTCGCCCAATGTAAATAGGCTTGCCAATGGCTCTTTTTCAATGGCATCGCTTCACGTATTGCCGGTTCATCAATTTGGATGATCACAGAGCCATTTTCTTCGAGCTCTTTTACTTCATCAGCAATGGCTAATGCTATTTGAAAAGTAACGGCTTTACGTGAAATATCATCACGTACAAATGACCAAGACAAAATAGTAATGGGCCCTGTTAACATTGCTTTTACCGGCTTAGTGGTTAACGACTGCGCGTACTTTATCCAATCTAAAGTCATTGATTGCTTACGACTTACATCACCAAAAATAATCGGCGGCTTTACACAACGAGAGCCATAACTTTGTACCCAGCCAAATTGACTAAAGGCGACACCATTAAGCTGTTCACCAAAATATTCAACCATATCGTTGCGTTCGGCTTCACCATGCACAAGAACATCAAGTTCTAATGCTTCTTGCTTTTCAATTGTCTGTTTAATTTCTTTTTTAATCAGTTGCTGGTATTCCTGTTCATCAATAACTTTATTTCGCCATTGAGATCGTATTTGACGAATATCTCCTGTTTGTGGGAACGACCCTATGGTTGTCGTGGGATAATCGGGTAAATTTAATTTTCTTTGTTGCGCTACTTTTCGCTGAGTGAATGAATGAGGACGCTGTATCTCATCAACATTAATGTGTTCAGCTCGCTGTTTAACCGTTTTATCTTCACAGTAGTCTGAGTGTTTTCTTGCTTGTCCAATTGCGGAATAGCGTGAAATTTCATCGATATCTCCTGTCTCTAAAGCTGCTTTTAATAACACCAACTCCTGACATTTTTGCTTAGCAAAAGCTAGCCAAGATTTTATTTCTATATCTAAATCCGTTTCTTGGTCTAAATCTACGGGTGAATGAAGTAGTGAACAAGACGGTGCAAGCCATAAACGATCAGCTAACAACTCAGCAATACTTTTATATTTTTGATACGTTGCCAATAAGTCATTTTTCCAAACATTCCGACCATCGACAACGCCTAATGAAATCACCCAGTGATCAGGTAATGTACGAACAATATTTTCAACATCCGTTGACTCAGCAACAGTATCGATATGTAACCCATCGATATTAAATTGCTTTATTTCATTAATCACATGGTCTATTGATGAGAAATAAGTAGCGAGTAAAATTTTCAACGAGCCCTTATCTAACATTTGATAAGTATTAGTGAAGGCTAATAACCATTGAGATGGAAGCTCTAATCCTAGAATTGGCTCATCAATTTGTAGCCATTCAACACCCGCTGCTGATAATTGTTCTAACATCTCTTGATAGGCGCTAATAAGTTGAGGCAGATGATGTAGTTTCTTATCACCATCGCCAGCACTTAAATATAAATAAGTTAAAGGGCCAATAAGTACCGGCTTAATCGAAGTGCCGACAGCTTTAGCTTCGACAATTTCTGCTAATAAACTTGTTAAGTCGACATTAAATTCAGTATTTTCATCAAGCTCAGGAACGATGTAATGATAATTGGTATCAAACCATTTGGTCATATCACTTGCGGAACAACTACAACCACTAGGCGCTTTACCACGAGCGATACGAAACTCAACATCAAGTAAGTCGCCATTGCCTTTAAAACGTTGTGGAATGACTCCTAACATCATCGTTGCATTGAGTACTTGGTCATAATGAGCAAAATCACCCACGGGTAAAATTTCAATGCCTGATTTCTGTTGAAGCAACCAATTACTTTTTCTTTGTTGCTTACACGACTCAATAAAACCTTCTTTAGTGAGTCGCCCGGCCCAATAATTTTCGAGTAAGAATTTTAACTGTCTTTTTGCGCCAATGCGCGGAAAACCTAAATTATGAATTTTCATATTATCTCCATGGTATTTGTATATTTCACCGATAACGATAGACGTCTAGATGTTTACATGGTTATAATTGTTGAATATGGCATTATTAACAAGCGCATAAATTTCAACAGGGAGATGAATAAAACTCATGATGTTTGAATTAAAACACTTAAAGTCACTTTTGGCATTGGAAGCTTGTGGCAATATGCGCAAAGCCGCCCAACAACTTTTTTCTAGCCAGTCAGCACTGTCCCACCAATTAAAAGAATTAGAGCATAGAGTAAACGGGGAGTTATTTATTCGAAACTCAACTCCACTGCGTTTTACACAAAAAGGCGAAGTCCTACTTACGTTAGCAAAAAAAATATTACCGTTAGTGACAGAAGCTCACCAGCAATTAACGCAGCAACACATGACCCATAAAAAAATAGCGATAGCCATTCAATGCCATGCTTGCTTTCAATGGCTATTACCGATAACCCAAGCGCTCGGTAACAGCTTCCCTCTGTACGATTTTGAGTTTGCGAATAGCTCGTTTTCGTCTAGTCATGACCCACAGGCAGACATATTATTTAGTGATGAAAAAGTTGATAAAAACTACGATGCCACACGAGAGATAGGTAGCTTTGAACTGCTCGCTATTTTACCTAAACAACATGAATTAACAGCAAAAAAGTTTCTTATTGCTCAAGACTTTGCGGATCAAACCCTACTCACTTATCCCGTAGAAAAAGAGCGACTCGATATTTTTAATTTATTGTTACAGCCAGAAAGAGTGAAGCCCGCCCAGGTAAAGCAAGTCAATAATAGCCATGTGATTTTACAAATGGTCGCGGCAAATATGGGCATTGCTGTATTACCTAATTGGCTGGTTGCCAGCATGAGCGTTCAATCGTTAGTGGATGTTAAATCACTTACGCAGACAGGATTAACAAAAATACTTTACCTTCATTACAAAGCGAAGCATATTGAAAATGCATTAATAAATGAGCTATTACCAGAAATAAAGAAGACGTTTTCTACGCTGACAAAGTAATTTGTACGCGGCGAGTAATATTACATAATAACTCATAAGGGATTGTAGTGGCGCATTGAGCGATTTCGGCAACAGATAATTGCTCTCCCCATAAAGTAACAACATCGCCAACCTGATCTTTTGCATTGATACCTAAGTCAACGGTGATCATATCCATTGATACTCTTCCGACTAAGGGAACCCTTCGTTCATTCACTAATACCGGAGTGCCATTTTTTGCATGACGTGGATAACCGTCACCATAACCAATAGCTACAATGCCAATAACCGTGTTTTCTTTGCTTTGCCATGCATTACCATAACCAACAGATTCTCCAGCAGCCAACTCACGCACCGCAATCAAACTCGATTTCAAGGTCATTACCGGCTGAACATCGTTTGATGTTTTTATTACGGTTTTTTCGAAGGGTAAGGGAGATATTCCGTATAACAATAGCCCTGGTCTTATCCACTGATAATGACTGGTTGGCCAAACACAAACCCCAGCAGAATTAGCTAAAGTCCGCTCTTCTTCACAACCCTGAGTGATAGATTCAAAAAGTGATATTTGCGCTGCTGTAGACTCGCTAACTTTATCGTCTGCACAACCCAAGTGACTCATTAAAATAATGCCTTCCTGTACATTTTTAGAAGCATTTAATTGTTGATAAAAATACGAAAATTGCTCAGGATTAATACCTAATCGATGCATTCCAGTATCTATTTTCAACCAGACTTTTAAAGGTAATGTAAGTTTTGCAACTAAAATAGCGTCAAGCTGTTGCTGATTATGAACAACCGTTTGTAAATTATGAGCGGCAATAATAGATAAGTCTTCATTATCAAAAAAACCTTCAAGTAACACAATGGGTTGAGTTATTCCTGAAGAGCGTAATGCTAACGCTTCATCTATTCTTGCCACAGCAATCGCATCAGCTTTTACTGAACAATCACCATTGTTAGTGTCTTCACTTTGCTCAGAGAATAAGGCCTGAGCTATACGCTCTAAACCATGACCGTAAGCATTGGCTTTTAAAACCGCCAGCACTTTACTTGTTGGAGCCAATGCTTTTATCTGCGCTAAATTATGTTTTAACGCAGATAAGTTAATAACTGCCGTTGCTGTTGTTAACGCCATTAATCTTCAGATAAAACATGTGGACCCGCGTAGTTGTCAAAGCGAGAAAATTGACCTTGGAAGGTCAGTGGCACACGACCAATTGGTCCGTTACGTTGCTTACCAATAATAATTTCTGCCATACCTTTGAACTCAGAATCATCATGATAAACTTCATCACGATAAATAAACATGATCAAATCAGCATCTTGCTCAATAGAGCCTGATTCACGAAGATCCGAGTTAATTGGACGTTTATCTGATCGTTGTTCCAAGCTTCGGTTAAGCTGAGAAAGGGCAATAACGGGTACTTGTAATTCTTTTGCTAATGATTTTAATGAACGCGATATTTCTGCAATTTCCAACGTTCGATTATCAGAAAATTGTGGTGCACGCATCAACTGTAAATAATCGATCATGATCAGACTGATCCCTCCATGATCTCGAGCTATACGACGTGCACGAGAACGAACATCTGTTGGCGTTAATCCCGCAGCATCATCAATAAACATTTTACCTTTATCAATAAGCAAACCCATTGTCGATGACAAGCGCGCCCAATCTTCATCGCCTAACTGTCCTGTACGAATTTTAGTTTGATCAATTCGTCCTAATGAAGCTAACATTCTCATCATTAATTGTTCTGCAGGCATTTCTAAACTAAATATCAAAGCAGGTTTGTCTTCAGTCATTGCCGCATTTTCTGCGATGTTCATCGCGAATGTTGTTTTACCCATTGATGGACGAGCAGCAACAATAATCAGGTCTGATTTTTGAAAACCTGCAGTCATTTTATCTAAATCACTAAAGCCACTAGAAACACCTGTAACACCGTTATTTGGAGCAGAACAAAGCTGTTCGATACGATCTACCGTTTTTTCTAATACTGAAGTAATATTTTCTGGGCCTTCAGATTTATTTGCACGTTGCTCAGCAATTGCAAATATTTTAGTTTCGGCAAAATCGAGCAGTTCCGCACTAGGACGGCCTTGTGGATCATAACCCGCTTCGGCGATTTCATTAGCCACACTGATCATTTCACGCGTTACCGCTCTTTCTCGAACAATATCAGCATAAGCTGTTATGTTTGCTGCACTTGGCGTATTTTTCATCATCTCTGCAAGATAAGCAAAACCGCCTGCATCTTCGAGTCGTTGCTCGTTTTCTAATGCTTCAGATAAGGTAATTAAATCAACAGGATTACCTAACTCAATTAACGCAGCAATAGTTTCGAAAGTAATACGATGCGAACGACTATAGAAATCTTGAGCGACAACGCGTTCACCAACACGATCCCACGTTTCGTTATCAAGCAGTAATCCACCCAATACAGATTGTTCGGCTTCAAGTGAATGAGGCGGAACTTTCAAAGCATCCATTTGGCTATCTTGTGAAAACTTTTTGTCTTTGAAAAATTTATTTGGCTTGCGCTCTGCCATGCTTATACCCTAAAAAACCATCGTCGATGCGATATTTAAACTTGCCGTAGGGTATCAGAATTTGTCTCTAAATTGAATAAAAAAACGAGCGAGGGATGTCCCTAACTCGTTATGTTTTAAAAGTCTGATAAATAAATGTTAATGGCTAACTATAATGTCTCCACTTACTGTACTTGCACGTACATTGGCACTTGCACTTCCTGTTTCAAAACGCAATTTTGAGCTTGGACCATATCTAGCTTCTTTGGCTTTTTGATCAGTGATTTTGTTAATAATATCACCGCCTGCATTTGCTGATAATCTAAAGCTTGCTTGAACACCTTTCTGAAGTTTTAGTGCTAATCTCCCACTAACACTCGACATTTTTACCGTGCCGTTATCATTTAACGTTAAACTTCCAGAAAAATCACCACTCACATTTGAAACGATAAGCTCATCAATATCGCTTAGTGTCACGTCAATATCGCCACTCACATTTTCTATCAATACTTCTTTCGCTGCAGATTGTGCGTCAATTTCACCACTGACGACACGTAATTTTAAACGACCACTTGACTGACGATCTCTGATGCTGCCACTGACGCTTGACAGGGTCACTTTTCCTGATAAGTTTTTACTGTCAATATCACCACTGACTGAAATCAGTTCAACACGTTGGCTCAAGTTCTTCGCATTGATGTCGCCACTTACCGTTTTCCCTTCAGCACTCGCATGTAAGTTTTCAAAATTAATATCACTTGAAACGCCATCAAAGCTAACACGAATATCCTTCGGCATATGAATGGTTAATGATGATCCTTCCTCATTACTGCCCCAATAATTATTGTTATGATTGTCTAGTTCCACTTTAATTTTTACACTCGACCCATTCTGTTGAAAAATCAAACCCTCGGCATCATCTTCTAATTCACCTTTAACAGAGATCGTGGCTTTATCCCAACCAATTACTGTAACGGTACCGCGTAAATTTTCAATGTTAACGCTACTTACGTTATTAATCGTTAAGGACTTATCTATATGTTCACCAGCAAAGCTTGAGCATGCTGCGGAAAATAACATCATCGGAATAACTTTTTGTAAAATACTCATAACTACCTCTATATATTTGTTATTTTAAATACTTTGCCATTTAGGGCTGTACAGTTGGGTTAATAAATCTAGTTCTTGTTTTTGTGTCCAGCGTAATAAATTCAGTAAATCATTATTGCTAGGATCTTCAATTAACGCTTTCTCTATTGTTGTCTGTGCAGAGCTAATTTTGATTAACTCTTCTTGAATTTCTTTCGGCAATTCCGATACTTTAGGTTGGCCAAAACTCACCAACATGGTTTGTTTTGTTTGTTTAAAATTTTCTTGCATAGCTATGACTAGATTCAATGGCGAATTATCTTGTTGAGCTATATTTATAGATTTATCTGCAAGTTGTGGAGAAAATGAAACCCAAGTAACCAAAACTGCTGCAACGAGTGATGCTGCCCATGCTGTAGGTATAAAAGCTGTTTTCTTTGGCAAATCAAACGATGGTTTATCTTGTTTTTTTGTCTGGATAGCACGTTCAATACCTGCCCATAAATCACGTTGTGGTGTCAATTCATCAGGTAATTCAGCCACTGTTTTTTGCAAATCTTTTTCTGACAATAATTTATTCATATCTCGACCCACTCTCTTAATAAACTTTTTGCTCGATGGTATTGCGCTTTACTTGTGCCTACTGCCATATCTAGCATTTTTGAAATTTCTTCATGGCGATACCCTTCAACAGCGAACAAAACAAATACTAACCGTGCCCTTTCTGGCAACCTTGCTATGTGTTTATCTAATGCCGTTAACCCACTCGTATCTTCCATTTCTACGGCGACATCTTGAATGGTTTGCTCTTCAATACTAAAAATACGTTGCAACCAGTTTTTATGCTTACGTAAATGCCCGAGTACAATGTTGCTCGTTACACTGTGTAACCAAGTGGAAAATTTACTGTCGCCACGAAAATTGGATATTTTTTGCCACAGTTGCACAAACACTTCTTGGCAAACATCTTCTGCGCTGTCTTTATCCGCCAGCATACGCCAACAAATAGCATAAACTTTTCTATGATACTTTTGATAAAGTTGATAAAAAGCTTGCTGATCACCTTGTTGCGCTCGGCTTATTATCGCTTGCTCTTCGACTAATTCTGGCGAAGCGGCTAGCTGACTATCAGACCGATTTTTAATGTAAATAACTTTCGGATTATCCAAAGGTTAACTCTCAGTAATGGTGTTGTTATAAAGTAAGATACAGCATTTAAGAAAAGGGTTTAAAGGAAAAATAAATATATTTAACTTTAATTACTCTTACAGGCGTTCAGAGAAGTATTTCTAATGATTAGCTGTGATTTTCAGACATAAAAAAAGCGTCTTACGACGCTTTTTTATACATTTTGATTTTAGCGCAAAATTACTTGCTGCTAAGAGCACCAAAACGTTTGTTGAATTTATCAACACGACCACCGGTCTCAGCAGCTTTCTGCTTACCAGTGTAAAATGGGTGACATGCTGAACATACGTCTAAGTGAATATCTTTTTTCGCTGTAGAACGCGTTACAATGATGTTACCGCAAGAACATGTTGCTTTGAACTCAACGTAATTAGGATGAATACCGTCTTTCATAGAAACCTCTGTATAAGGCCGTATCGCCACTTAGTCAGTCATTATTGCTGCCAAGCACCATACGAGTTAAAATAATGGAGGCGAATTTTAATAGATCGCCCTTTGCTTAGCAATAGCTGAATGGAACTAATTGCTAAAAAATGAACAATTAACGTATAACTCGCATTAAAAATGAATTTGTACGAAATCGTACTTGGCATATTAGCGACAAGTCGGCAGAATAAGCATAATTATTGTCAATAAAGTGTTCCCTATGCAGGTTAGTTATATTCAAGTCGCTATTCCTGTACCCATGCGTCAGCTCTTTACTTATATTGTTCCTCAAACGATCAATGATGAAGATATTCAAATAGGTGCACGCGTTATTGTCCCTTTTAGTCATCGACAAGTTATTGGCATTATCATCAGTACTAGTACGGTATGTGATATTGAAGACAAAAAACTTAAATCTATTATTAGTTTAGTGAACGACAAATTTAGTTTTCCTGCTTCGTTATTAACCTTTTTACAACGCTGTGCAAACTATTATCATCATCCTATCGGGGACGTATTACAACTCGCTCTTCCCGTATTGCTTCGTCAAGTTGAGCAACCAAATATCGAGTTAGCGACCACTTGGCATTGTCAAAAATTTGATCTAGAAAATACAGAAACCCTAGCACTTGAAAAAATAACTAAACGAGCGCCAAAGCAAGCTGCCCTATACGCTTTGATTAAAGCTCACCAAGGGATCACATGGGCGGAGATTCGCACACTAGGCTTTACTAAGCCTCAATTAAATGTCCTTGAAAAAAAGGCACTGGTTGAAGAGAAAACTCAGAAATCTGAACCTTTTGTTTATCACGAAGAAGCTTTAGCCGAAAATGAAAAGTTAACATTAACCGTTGAACAAGCGGTAATCGTTTCAGCGGTAAAAGCATCTTTTGAGACATTTTCTTGTCACTTGGTTGATGGTGTAACAGGTAGTGGAAAAACCGAAGTTTACTTACAGGCTATGGAAAAAACCTTAGCGGCGAATAAACAAGTACTTGTGTTAGTACCAGAGATCGGCTTAACACCACAAATGCTCAGTCGATTTGAGCAACGCTTTAATTTACCCATTTGCTTACATCATTCAGGCTTAAACGACAAAGAGCGTTTACAAACTTGGCTCGCGGCACAACGTGGAACAGCAGCCATAATTATTGGCACGCGCTCAGCCGTATTCTCTCCGTTACATCATTTAGGATTAATTATTGTCGATGAGGAGCACGATGGCTCTTTTAAACAACAAGACAGTTTTCGTTATCACGCGCGCGACATTGCTATTTTGCGTGCCGGCCAGTTAAATATACCTATTGTGCTTGGTAGTGCGACTCCAAGCTTAGAAACACTTCAAAATGCGTTATCGGGCAAATACCAATATCATCAATTAACCAAGAGACCGGGTCAGAGTACTGAATCACCCATCACGCTTATTGATGTTGCTCAACAGCAAATGGAACATGGTTTATCTGGTACGTTAAAAAAAGCCATTGAAAACACACTTAAACGTGGCGAACAAGCGTTAATATTCCTCAATCGCCGAGGTTATGCTCCTGCCATTAATTGCCAAGAGTGCCATTGGGTCGCGGATTGTCAGCGTTGCAATAAATCTTATACCTTGCATCAAGGCCAAAAATTACTCATTTGTCACCATTGTAGTAGTCAAAAACGCATTCCTTATCAGTGTCCAAGTTGTGGAAGTGTGCGTATCAAACCTATGGGGCAAGGCACTGAACAGTTAGAACAACATATTAGCGAACTATTTGATGGCTACAGTACCGTTAGAATTGACCGTGACAGTACACGTAAGAAAGGAGAACTAGCGAAATTATTACAAGAGGTCAGTGATAAAAAACATCAATTGCTGATTGGCACCCAAATGTTAGCAAAAGGTCACCACTTCCCTGATGTGACGCTAGTCGCAGTTTTAGATGTTGATGGTGCCCTCTTTAGCTTTGATTTTCGTGCCGCTGAACACATGGCTCAATTGTTAGTACAAGTAGCTGGGCGAGCAGGTCGTGAAAGTAAACCAGGAAAAGTACTGGTGCAAACTAATTTTCCAGAACATCCATTATTGCAAGATTTAGTGAACAATGGTTACCCCCATTTTGCAAAGTATGCATTAACAGAGCGCAAGCAAGCATTATTACCCCCCTTTAGTTATCAAGCTCTTTTTCGTGCAGAAGCTAATTATCCTTCTTATCCTGAAAAATTTCTCAGATCATTAACTGAAGTTTCTTTTGAAGGTTGTCAATTTGCTGGCCCCGTTCCTGCGGCTATGGAGAAGAAAGCGGGTAAATATCGCTATCATTTAATTGTACAAGCTAAATCACGCAAACAACTGCATATGGCGGTTCATCATCTCATTCACACGATTTCTCACAATGAATGGCAGAAAAAAGTACGTTGGACTGTCGATATAGATCCCCTCGATTTAAGTTGGTAATTTCCAACGATTAACCGCCCATTACAAATTTCCTATTTAAACTAGTGTTATTTTTTCATCATTTCGTTAGAATTAGCGGACTTTTACCGATATATTACTTTGTCATGGCTCATCAAGATTACGTTTCCCGCTCACAAAATAAAAAGAAGAGCCCCTATAAAACCAAAGCAGCTCCTCAATCTATTTTCACGTTAAAATTCAAATTTGTTTTGCTTTTGCTTATTTTATTAATTGGGGCCTTTAGTTATGGCTTATGGACGATAAAAGATAAACAGCCTCAAACAACGCCGGTAAAAATAGTTAAAGAAAAATCACAAACAGTGCAAAAAAAATCATTACCCGCTCCACCAAAGGAAAAGTGGGCTTATGTTGATAGTCTAAAAAGTAAAGAAGTTGAAGTAGGTGAATATGAAGTTAAAAACAAAGGCCCATACAAAATGCAATGCGGTTCTTTTAGAACAGAAAAGCAAGCACAAGTATTAAAAGCGACAATTGCTTTTACCGGTTTAACATCACAAGTTAGTGAATCTAAAGGGCAGAAAGGTATTTATTACAAAGTATTTTTAGGTCCGTATGCACGTAAACGTGAAGCAGAAAAAGATAAACATAAGTTAAAAAGTAATAATGTTAATGGCTGTCAAATATGGCTTTGGCGATAATAACCATATACCCGTTATCACTCAAGATGCGGGGATTTAGTGTGAATTTAAAATTACAGCTACAAGGCACTCATTTGAAGCAATAGTTACTCTATTGCAATAATGAGTAACGCCGTAAATGTAGTTTTTAAACGCAATAAAAACCGCATCATGAGTGGTGATGGGGATATATATCTAACTCCCTCCTTGAAAAAATCATAATTAGCCTTATCTATTCTCCATAGATAAAATAAATATTTGAGGTTAATTGTGACTACTATCGTATGCGTAAGACGTAATGGCAAAGTAGCTATTGGCGGTGATGGCCAAGTTTCACTTGGAAATACTGTAATGAAAGGCAATGCTCGTAAAGTACGTCGCTTGTATAACGGCAAAGTGCTTGCAGGTTTTGCGGGTGGCACAGCTGATGCTTTCACCTTGTTTGAACGCTTTGAGAGTAAACTTGAACAGCACCAAGGCCACTTAACCAAAGCAGCGGTTGAACTCGCTAAAGATTGGCGAAGTGACCGTGCATTACGAAAACTTGAAGCGTTACTTGCCGTTGCTGATGAAACCGCATCATTAATCATCACAGGCAATGGTGATGTTATACAACCAGAAAATGACTTAATTGCCATTGGTAGTGGTGGAAATTTCGCTCAATCTGCAGCCATTGCTTTATTGGAAAATACCGAACTTGGCGCTAAAGAAATTGTCGAAAAATCATTAACAATCGCTGGCGACATTTGTGTATTCACCAATCATCAGCATACGATTGACGAACTATAAATCTCAACTATCGCTTAGTTAAATGTATTAAATCAGTAAAAAATGCTTAAGGAATTATCATGTCGAATATGACACCACGTGAAATAGTCAGTGAATTAGACAGCCACATTATTGGTCAAAGTGATGCAAAACGTGCAGTTGCCATCGCCTTAAGAAACCGCTGGCGCAGAATGCAATTAAACGAAGAGTTGCGCAATGAAGTAACACCTAAAAATATTTTGATGATTGGTCCAACGGGGGTGGGTAAAACAGAAATAGCACGTCGTTTAGCCAAACTTGCCAACGCTCCTTTCATTAAAGTTGAAGCAACTAAATTTACCGAAGTAGGTTATGTGGGTAAAGAAGTTGAGAGCATTATTCGCGACTTAGCGGATATGGCTATAAAAATGACCAAAGAACAAGAAATGTCTCGCGTTAAGCATTTAGCCGAAGAAGCCGCTGAAGAACGTATTTTGGATGTATTATTGCCACCACCACGTGACGGGTTTGGTGGTGATGGTTCGGCTGACAACAGCAGTACACGTCAAGTTTTTCGCAAGAAATTACGAGAAGGCAAACTAGACGACAAAGAAATAGAACTAGAATTATCGGCAAACCAAATCGGTGTTGAAATAATGGCACCTCCTGGCATGGAAGAGATGACATCGCAGTTGCAAAACATGTTCCAAGGTATGTCTAACGAGAAGACAAATAAACGTAAACTAAAAATTAAAGATGCTTTCAAAGCTTTACAGGAAGAAGAAGCCGCAAAAATTGTTAACAATGAAGATATCAAAGAAAAAGCGATTTATGCCGTTGAACAAAATGGCATAGTTTTCATCGATGAGATTGATAAAATTTGTAAGCGTGGCGATAGTTCAGGACCTGATGTTTCTCGCGAAGGTGTACAACGAGATTTATTGCCACTGATTGAAGGTTCAACGGTTAGCACTAAGCATGGCATGATTAAAACAGATCATATTTTATTCATCGCTTCTGGTGCATTTCAAATGGCAAAACCATCTGATTTAATCCCAGAGTTGCAAGGAAGATTACCCATTCGTGTAGAATTACAAGCACTAACAACTAATGACTTTGTTAGAATATTAACAGAGCCAAACGCATCATTAACTGAACAATATATCGCTTTATTAGCAACAGAAGGTGTGGAAGTTTCATTTAGTAAAGATGGTATTCAAGCTTTAGCTAATGCTGCATGGCAAGTCAATGAAAGTACAGAAAATATCGGCGCTAGACGTTTACATACAATGATGGAACGTCTGATAGAAGATTTATCATTTAATGCAGATAAGCGTGCTGGCGAAGTTATTATTATTGATGAAAGCTACGTGGATAAGACAATTTCTGAATTGGTTAAAAATGAAGATTTAAGTCGTTTCATTCTTTAGTGAAAATTAAAAGTAGGAGATATTTCTCCTACTTTTTCAAATGAATTATTGTTGAGTAGACAAATGAGTATTATCCAGTTTTCTATCAGTAGTAAACAAAAAAAAGTGACCATTAGCTTTGATAATAACCTTCAGATTGGTTTAAGTTTTGAGTACTTAAGAGTGTTTTCTCCGGCAGCAGCAAAACCTAAGCAGAGTAATACGCCTCCTGAGGTGTTCCATAAAAAAAATGTACAATTAACGTTAATTGAACCTTTAGGTAAATATGGTCATCGCTTAGTTTTTGATGATAAGCATAGTGCAATATTTTCTGATGATATATTAATAAAATTATCTGAGAATTACGAAATTAATTGGCAAAAATATTGCCAAAGTTTAACCAGTAGTCAAAATAGAGAATCATCGATTAACTTTGTCGAAGTAAAATAGACAACATGTTCTATGTAACAATATCTCTTGAAAATACAATATTATGTACATTCAAGAGAAACCATAAACCTACACGGTAAATCGACTTACTTCATTATGTAACACACCGGCTTGTTGAGATAACTCTTCACTCATTTGGGCATTTTGATGAGATATTTGACCTGCTTGCTCTGCTACATCTCTAATTTCAACCACATGTTTATTAACTTCCGATGCTACTGTACTTTGCTCTTGAATTGCTGATGCAATAGCGGTATTCATCTCCATAATGGTAGAAACATCATGAGTGATCTCTTCTAACATTTGACCTGCAGAACTTGCTTGATCGGCACTGTCTTTACCCTGCGCACGACAAATAGCCATGTGTGAAACAATTTCTTTTGTTCTTCCCTGCAGTGAACTAATAATCGTTTCAATTTCTTTCGTAGAATCTTGTGTTCGACTGGCTAATGTTCTAACTTCATCTGCAACAACTGCAAAACCTCGTCCTTGCTCACCAGCTCTTGCTGCTTCAATAGCTGCATTTAGCGCTAGCAGGTTAGTTTGTTCTGCGATACCTCGAATAACATCTAATACAGAGCCTATAGTATCGCTATCTTTAGCAAGCTCTTGAACAATGTATTCTGATTCTTTGAGCTTTTCAGAAAGCTGGTCAATTTTAGTAATTGTTTGTGCAACGCCTTCCTTACCACTGATAGCGTTATTGTTTGTTGTTTCAGCTTTGCTTACAGCAGCGTTAGTATTATTAGCAATTTCATCAACGGTAGCGACCATCTCTGTTACAGCCGTGGCTACCATATCAGTTTGTTGAATTTGAGAATCAACACCAGAATTAGCAAGATGAATATTTTGAGATAAGCTTTCAGTGGCTGAATTTACAGTCGTAACCGAATGATTAACAGAGGTAATCAAATCTCTAAAATTACCCAACATATTGTTAAAAACAGTCGCCATTTCACCAATTTCATCAGCGCTACTCGTATTAACCACTAGCGATAAATTTTGGGTTTCAGCGACTTGATTCATCGTATCTTTAAGTTGTGTAATGCCTGACAGAATACTGCGACTAACAACTACCCCAAAAACTAACGCTATAATTAAAATTATAATAGAAACACTATAAGATATGCTATCAATGTAAAAAACATGTTCTTCAATAGCTTTTTCGGTTTTAACGATCAATCTAGTGGTAAGGTCATCAACTTGATGCACGGTTGCTCGCATGACACCTTGAATACCACTATTTGAATTTAGCCCCATTTCTTTTTGAGCATTGACTAAGTTTTCGAAATCACTTTGATAAACGGCAAGCAATTTAATAATTTGTGATTTAACCGAACGTTCTAATGAACTTTCATTGATATTATCAGTAAAAATACTAGCATTGTCTTGCCAGCGGGTTAAATATTTTTCATCAAGGCGCAGCATAAAATCTTTTTCATTGCGCCTTAACTGCAGCATATTACTTAACAACTTAAACTCTTGATTACCTAATAATTTTTCAACCTCTTGAACAGCAGAACGTAATTCACCATATAAGCCATCCTTTGGGTTTAAGCCGATACGTTCTTGCGCTTCAACCAAGTTTTTAAAGTGCTTGTTATAATCGACCAACACCTTAGTTAATTGTTTTATCTCTCTTGTATCATTATTATTTTCAATAAATGCACGTTCAAGGTCACTAAGTGTTTTTTTAATATGCGTTATTTTTTTATTAAATTTATCTAAATACTTGAGATCCTTACGAGCAAGAAAGTCTTTTTCATTTCGTCTCAGCTCTAAAACACCAGACTCTATATCTCCTATACTTCGAACAACACCAACATCATCTTCTAATGAACCGACAGTAAAACTCAACAAAAAGAGCATAAAAACCATCGCTACAACAATTATTGCTGTATTTGACATCAACTTGTGCTTGATAAGCATAAAAAAGGATCCTAAAAATTAATAATACTGTTTAGTATAGTTAATAATTTTTATTTTTTTGAATTCGTATAATATTTTACAAGGGGATAAAAGTTTACGGACGTGTAAAATATTTTTTTAAATCATGTTCTGGTACAGGCTTACTGATGTAATATCCTTGAACAGCATCACAACCAATATTTCGCAATAAACGAAGTTGTTCTTCCGTTTCAACGCCTTCAGCTAAAACACGTTTACCTAATCCATGAGAAAGCTCTACCATCGACTTTACAATGGTAAAGTCAGAATCATTACTCGCGACTTCTTCAATAAAACTTTTATCGATTTTTATTTTGTCTATAGGTAATCTTCGTAAGTAGGCTAATGAAGAGTAACCCGTACCAAAATCATCGATTGATACTTTTATGCCCATATTTTGTAAAATGACAATAGTATTCATCGCCGTTGCCATTTCGGTGATAACAACATTTTCGGTGATTTCCAAATCTAGACATCGAGGTGGAATTTGGTATTTATAAAGTAGTGCTTGAATATTCTCGATAAGCTTAGGATCTTGAAATTCCACTGCGGTAATATTAACGGCAACGGTAACGCGACGGTTATACTGCTTGTACCATCTAGCAACACCTTGACATGCCTCTTGTAAAACGTAGCTATCAAGCTCACTTAATAGGTTAAGGGATTCGATGTCAGGTAAAAAATCTGCAGGCTGCAATAAACCTCGTTCGGGATGTTGCCACCGAACAAGTGCCTCAAAGCCTTCAATACGATTATTTAATAAGTTTAGTTGAGGTTGATAATACAAAACAAATTCATTTTTTTCGAATCCATGACGAATTTCCTTTTCCATGGCCAGTAATCTTCTGCCATGTGATTGCATGCCTTCTTTATATTTAACTGTCGCTACATTTTGGCTTTCAGCTTGGGCTAGCGCTAAATTAGCTTTTTGCAATAAATCTTCAGCGAGTTTTCCATCTTGAGGATATAAGCAATAACCAATAGAACACTGCAATAACACCTTATGCTGTTTAATATAATAAGGGCGATTTATTAAACCATGTAAATGCTCTATTGCTGCAGTTTGTTGCTTTGAATCGACACTATCAATAACAAAAACAAAAGAATCTCCACTTAATCGTCCGATCACTTGCGGTAAAAAAATACTTCCATCTAATCGACTGGCTATTTCGCCTAAAATTGCGTCTCCAACTTTGAGGCCATAGGTATCATTTACAAACTTAAAGCGTTTTATATCCAATAAAAAAACCGCTAAGTTTTGCTGATTGCTTGCTGTTTTTTCGATGATCAAGGGAAGCTTTTCCATTACTTGCTGTCGATTTAGTGCCCCTGTTAACGAATCGTGTTTTCCTAAATATTGTGCTTTATTCATTGCTGAGATAGCGATATTTCTTTCTGCTCCTTGCATCCAGATGAGCATAGAAAAGGCCAAAATAGTGAAAGCCCCCATATCAAAATAAATCAAAACCTCTGCTAATTCTCTAAACCAGTATTCATTAATCAGTACAATAGAAAGAAAGGAAAATAAGATATATCTTAGGCCCATTACCACACAATAGAAAACAAATACCCGAGTAGAAAAATATTTTTTGGGTGAATTATAAAGATAAAGGGCTGTTAAAAGTAAACCGCATCCCATCACAAACGCTGGTAAGCTTTCACGTAAATAGAATCGATTATATACTTCATTAACTTCAAATCCATAAAGTAAGGTTGACGTTAGAGCAAGAATGGCGCTAAATATAAAAGTATAATAAGTCATACTTTTATGGATTTTTTTGTTAGAAACGGCACTATAAATACCGAGTAAGAGAGCCGTGAGATGGAAATAAAGACTGAGCTGAATAAAGCACGCAAGGGTAACTTTTTCTATTGCGATATCACTCAAGTTTGTCAGTTGGGTTTCGATGGCAAGAAAGACTTGATGAGTACTCAAAGAAAATAAACTTAGCATCCAGTATTTAACATACTGTCGCCCTAAACCACGATAGTACATGAAGAGAAGCGCGGTAAGTAATCCAAAGACTATCGCCTCAACAGAAAATAATAAACTATGGTAAAAGTCTTTTTCACCCATTATGTTATATCCTCTATTAAGTGATAATGAACCATTAAATATTCTTTTGTGGCGCAATACAAGTCAGTCACTCTTATTATTTTTTATACTGTTAATTTACCACTGAATTGATTTTACACAATAGTTGTTCCTATAGCTCATCTGGCTATACTAAGGTATAAAAATTAGCAATTAAAGGAAACACCATGGAATACAATACCTCTGAACTCTGTAATATTTATGCCGACTTAATTGATGTGGTCGATCCTATTTTTTGTAATTATGGTGGTAGAAATTCTTTTGGCGGTCAAGTTGTGACTATTAAATGCTTTGAAAGTAATGGCTTAATACAACAAATTGTCGCAACGAATGGTGTAGGAAAAGTACTTGTCATAGATGGTGGTGGTTCAACGCGTCGAGCGCTTATTGATCTATCAATAGCTGAACAGGCAACTAAAAATGCTTGGGAAGGTATTATTTGTTATGGCAGTGTAAGAGACGTTGATGCATTAGAAGAACTTGATTTAGGCATTCAATGCTTAGTGTCGATTCCTGTAGGTGCAAGCGATGAAGATATTGGAGAGAGTGATTTAGCGATAAATTTTGCTGGAGTAACATTCTTGCCTGAAGATCATATTTATGCCGACAATACGGGTATTATATTATCAGCCGAACCATTAGATATTGAATAGTCTCCAATGTGCTATTTTGTGCAAGCGTGTATTACGTTTAAACGAAGAGATAGCCATTTCTCAGCGTTAGTTCATTTCGTTTATTTTCTATTTGGATATTGTTCTAACCAACGTTTGGTCCAAATTTCAATTTCATCAATAACGACGCCACGACTTAAGTATCGACCTTGAGCAAATTCCCCTCCCATAGCAATAAACGATTGCTCAACATTACTATTATTAATTGATGTACCAATAAGTGGTAATTGCATAGCACGGGTTAAATTTACTAGCGCGTTAATAATCGCTTTATCTGAACCGTCATCTTCGTTGTCATTATCACTCAACAGGTCACAATTTATTTTCACTTGATGAATGCTAACTTTTCGTAAATATCTTAATGACTCATAACTGCCAGAAAAGTCACCAATCGCTACATTAATATCTAAGGATTTAAGTTGATCAATGATCGCCTTTGCTCTTTGGCTAGCAGATAAAATTAATGTTTCTTTAAACTCTACAATTAAATATTTTTTATCAACATTATATTGTTTTACTTGTAAAACAATATAATCAACGAGTGCAGGATCAAGCAATTCTTTGCTCGCAAATGTAATTGTAACCGGCTTTTCAAAGCCTACTTTTTTCAATTGAGCAATAGCTTTACACGCTTGGACAATCATCTGTTTCGTTAACAGGTATACATCACCACTGTGTTCGGCAATATCAACAAATTGATTTAATTCTTTGGGAGCTTGAGCGTCACAATACCAATGCACTTCAATTTGAAAACCCAATACTTTTCTATTTGTTAAGCATATTTGAGGCAGCAAAAACCAGTGTAATTTTTCATCAGCTACATCTCGCTTTAATCGATCCATACGATGAAGCTGTTTTTCGGTAAATAACGCATTATTGTGATCATAATAACTGACAATTGTTTGATTTTTTTCTGAAACAAGTAAAGCGTCTTCGGCAAATGAGATTACCTCGCTCACACTGTGACTGTACTCTCCAATGTATGCAGCACCAAAAGCCAATTCAAAATTAAGAGAAAAACTTTTAAAGCTCATGGCACTCGGTACGGCGGTCGTGAGTTCTCGGCAAAGTTGTTCAACTTTAGTATTGTCAGGATAATTATCCGCACTTAAATCAAGCACGACCAGAAAATGTAATCCTTGTAACCGTGCAATTTTTATTGGTGACTTATCATCTGAAAAATTGGCCAACAACACATTCTCAGCGACTTCTTTTTGTAAACAATAAGCGAGTTGTAATAATAAAATATCAGAATTATGATGACCTAAAACAGTATTAACCGCTTGAAAGTTTATCGGTTTAAATACAATGGTAACGAACCGACTTTTTGGCTTCTGCTTAATAATAGTATCAAGTTTTTCAAGAGCTTGCTGATAGCTTGGCAAATTAGTCGCAGGATCTAATAAATACGATTGTGATGTTTTATGGGTATTTTCATCAATACTATTGAGTTCTCTCCGAACCGCTTGCACCAAATACCAACAACCATTAATTAATGAGGCTAAATAGGAAATAACGATTGCAGAGACTAACCATGTAGCGCTTATCAACGCATTTAACCATAAAAAAAGAATAACCACGAAGCAGAGATGTATTAACCACTGTATCGCTAATCTCAGACTACTAGGATCTTTTGTTTTCTTCGATGATAGAACAGCGGCACCTGCACATAAAAGTACCGCAACACTCGCAGCCAACCACGCTAAATAACCATCAACATTAGGGAGAAACCATAAACTAAAAACAAAAGAAATTGCTGTTGCGACCACAATAAAGTTGATCAAATAATGCATTTTTTTAGACGGAACTGAATAAGTGCTCTGTAACCAAAAATATAAAACTGAAGAAAAAATCATTGCAGATGAAAGTATTAACTCACTTTGATAATTTTTAGAATAAGCCAAAGCATACAACATGACTAAAACACTGATAGAAATTAGAATGGGGTAACGAAGACGAATATTTTTTAAAGGCTTAACTAATGCAATGATTAATATCACTGGGAACATTAACCCCAAAACAAAAGCAATATTAAATTCAGTGAATGAAAAAGTGGCTGCTTGTACAGTGCTGGAGAATAAAAATAGACCTAAGAATGAAACCAAACCTTTAGTCAATGATAAGCGCGCTAAACGAAAATATTCCATACATTACCTTTACATCATTACAACAGATTTATACCCGTGCATCGATAACTAAATATTGAGATGCTACAAGATATATATATCTAGATTAAGCAATATAGGTGATTTTGTATAGTGAGTTTTGTGAATAGGCTCGTGATGAAATTAATAACTCCCTTAATCACAAACCTATTTAGTGAAGTTATATGACTTTCTGACCAGCAACAAATAGTTCATTAAGAGGATTAACACCGAATTGATAACAAAGTTCTGCAGGTCTATCAATATTCCACAGTGCTATATCAGCGTCAAATCCAAGTGACAACTGCCCTTTGCTTTTTGATAACCCAAGTGCCTTTGCACCATGGCAAGTTACCCCCGCTAGTGCTTCTACGGGGGTTAATCTAAATAACGTACAAGCCATGTTGAGCATAAGTTGGATATTATTAATCGGTGATGAACCTGGATTAGCATCGGTTGCAATGGCCATTGGCACCGCATACTTTCTTAATAAGTCCATCGGTGGTAACTGTGTTTCACGTAAAAAATAGAAAGCACCAGGTAACAGTACTGCCGTCATACCTGCCTCTTTCATGGCTTTTATGCCCGCTTCATCTAAAAATTCGATATGATCAGAGGAAAGCGCGTTATATTTTGCCGCTAATGCTGTTCCACCTAAATTGGACAGTTGCTCAGCATGTACTTTTACAGGTAAACCATATTTTTGCGCTGCAGTAAAAACACGCTCAGTTTGTTCGACACTAAAACCAATGCTTTCACAAAATACATCAACGGCATCAGCTAATTTATCTTCTGCGATGAGTGGGATCATTTCATTACAAACTAATTCGACATAATCATTTGGTTTGTCTTTATATTCTACAGGTAAAGCATGAGCACCGAGGAAGGTACGCTTTATCGTTACAGGAAGTTGTTCAGCTAACTGCCCTGCCACTTTTAGCATTTTAATTTCGTTTATCGTATCAAGTCCATAACCTGATTTTATTTCAAGCGTCGTTACACCTTGATGATGTAATGCCGTTAATCGCGGTAATGCACTTGCTAATAATTCAGCTTCGCTTGCTTTACGTGTCGCTGAAACAGTTGAGACGATCCCACCCCCAGCATTAGCAATTTCTTGATAACTCTTGCCTTCCAAACGCATTTCAAATTCATTAGCACGGTTACCGCCATAAACTAAGTGAGTATGGCAATCAACTAAGCCTGGGGTTAACCATTTTCCAAGCCCATCTATTATATTCAATGACTCTTGGTCATAAATGGGCAAATCACATGCTTTACCTAACCACGCAATTTTTCCGTCACTTATCGCTAACGCACCATTTTCAATGGCTCCATAACTATTCGCACCATCCGTCATGGTTGCTAGATTTACGTTGATGAAAAGAGTTTGCCAAGCAGAGGAATTAATCGTCATAAATGATCCAAAAGTTGATTTTAACGCTAAGCTTACGACCAGAGTTTATATCAAACTATAGCGTTCATAAGTTTAGTGTCATGTTATCTATAGCGCCACTTTAACTTATAGCAAATACACAAGCAAGCTTGTATATACAACTATTGACATCTATAACAATAAATGAGATTGTAAATACAAGTTATAGATAAGACCCCCTAGAGGGTCTTGTGAACAAAAAGCCTAGCGAATTAAAATGACTCAAGTAAAAACAGCAAAGTTTACCGTAATAAAACAACATATTTGCCAAAGAATTGAATCTGGCGAATGGCAACAACATGCAAAGGTGCCTTCTGAAAATGAATTAGCCGAGCAGTTCTCTGTCAGCCGAATGACCGCTCGTCGCGCATTACAAGAACTTACCGAGCAAGGCCTACTCATTCGTTCTCAAGGTTCAGGGACCTTTGTCGCTACCTTTAAATCACAGTCTTCATTGTTAGAAATTCGTAACATCGCCGATGAAATTCAAGATCGTGGTCATGAATATCGTGCAGAACAATTAATATTACACGCGACGTCAGTAAATGAAGAGCTTGCCATTTTACTCGGCATAAAAGAAAACGACAATGTTTTCTACTCTGAAGTACTGCACTTTGAAAACAACGAACCTATTCAATTAGAGCAACGCTATGTGAACTGTAAATTAGTACCTCATTATTTATCACAAGATTTTGCCAAAATCACACCCCATGAATATTTATCAAGTGAAGCTCCATTAACAGAGGCAACACACGAAATTGAAGCAGTTTTAGCTGAAAAAGAAATCTGTCAGTTACTGACGATAGAAACACAAATCCCTTGTTTACAAGTTAAACGACGAACTTGGTCAAGCCAAGGTGTTGTCAGTTTAGCTATTTTAACGGCTCCCGGTAATAAATACCGTTTAGGCAGCCATTTAACTTTTTAATTTAGGAACATTAAGATGACATTTAAATACGGTATTGATCGCCTGAATCTTGATATTGTAAATGGTATTGCTGATGGCAGTATCAAAGCTGAGCTTAGCCAAGAAGCGATAGATAAAATCAACACAAGCCGCCAAAGAGTAGATAAAATGGCCGCTTCAGATAAAGCGGTCTATGGTATCAATACAGGTTTTGGCCCGTTATGTGATACACAAATCTCACCTGAAGATACTAATTTATTACAAAAAAATCTGCTTATCACCCATGCCGTAGGTGTTGGTGAGCCCATTGAAAAAGCCATTTCAAAGCTGATGCTGATCACTAAGGTACATGCTTTAAGTCAAGGTTTTTCGGGTATTCGCCTTGATGTGATAGAACGCATGTTGACCTTTATCAAACTTGATTTGATCCCCGTTGTACCAGAGCAAGGCTCAGTAGGTGCATCTGGTGATTTAGCACCACTTTCTCATTTATTCTTACCGCTGCTAAGTGAAGGTGAATTCTGGATAAGTGAAGAGGGGCAAGCCGATAAAATAGTACCAGCGGCACCGTTACTTCGCGAACATGGTTTAGATACGATGGTCCTGCAGGCAAAAGAAGGTTTAGCGTTAATTAATGGTACACAATTTATATTATCTCACGGCATCACAGCGTTAACTAAAATGCGTTACTTATTAGACCTAGCAGATATGACAGGTGCCATGAGTATCGAAGGCATGCAAGGCAGCCAATCGCCATTTAGAGACGAACTACATCAAGTTCGTGCATTTAAAGGTAACCTTGTCGTTGCAGCGCGTATGAGAGAGTTCTTTAAAGGTTCACAAAACATGGCTGATCATGAAGAATGTGATCGTGTGCAAGACCCTTATTCATTAAGATGTATTCCACAAGTGCATGGCGCATCACGTAATGCCTATTATCACTTAGAAGAGTTAGTTGAAATTGAAATGAACTCTGTCACGGATAACCCAATTGTTATCAGTAGCGAAGAAGCGATTTCAGGTGGTAATTTCCATGGCCAACCACTAGCTATGGTGCTTGATTATGTTTCGATTGCCGCATCTGAATTGGGCAATATTTCAGACAGACGTTGTTACTTGATGTTAGAAGGTTTGCACGGTTTGCCGAGACTATTAACCACGTCCGGTGGCATCAACTCAGGCATGATGATCCCACAATATGCAACAGCTGCACTGGTAACAGAAAACAAATCGCTTTGTTTCCCGCCCTCTGCTGATAGTGTGCCTACCTCTATGGGTCAGGAAGATCACGTCTCTATGGGTAGTATTTCAGGCCGACAATTAAATCAAATTTTAGGTAATTTAGAGAAAATACTAGCTATCGAGTTGATGTATGCGGCACAAGCTCTCGAATTTAGACGCCCTAACAAATGTTCAGACATTATTGAACTAAACCACAAAATCATCAGAGCAAAAGTCGCTAAGCTTGAAGAAGACAGACTATTGAAGCCTGACATCGATGCCATGATTACATTGGTTAAAACACAAGCGTTTACCGTTAACTTTAACCATTAATAAAGGGCCCATTGCTATGAATACAACGATGAATTTTCAAGAGCTAACTCTTTTTCAAGAAGAGATTCAGCAAGGGATCCCAAGCCAATTGCCACCAGCAAAGGCTTACCCCGCAGATGCGAATCGTGCTCCTAAGCGTAAAGACATTCTATCTGCTGACGAAAAACAGCTGGCAGTAAGAAATGCACTGCGTTATTTCCCTAAAGAGTGGCACCAAGAATTAGCAACAGAGTTTGCTCAAGAACTAAAAGATCTTGGTCGTATCTATATGTACAGATTCAAGCCAAGTTATGATTTAAAAGCACGTTCACTTAGCGACTACCCAGCTAAATGTACTCAGGCAGCGGCAATCATGCTAATGGTTGATAACAACCTAGATCCTGCTGTTGCTCAGCATCCTGAAGAGCTAATTACTTATGGCGGCAATGGTGCAGTTTTCCAAAACTGGGCGCAATACTTGTTGGTGATGAAGTATTTGAGTGAAATGGAAAATGACCAAACTTTACACCTTTATTCTGGTCACCCAATGGGATTATTTCCGTCATCGCCAGATGCGCCTCGAGTTGTGGTAACCAATGGCATGATGATCCCTAACTATTCAAAGCCAGATGACTGGGAAAAGTTCAATGCCTTAGGTGTAACGCAATACGGGCAAATGACGGCAGGTTCTTTCATGTATATTGGCCCACAAGGCATTGTCCATGGTACAACCATTACGCTGATGAATGCCTTCCGTAAAGTTCTCAATAAAGGTAAGAACAAAGGCGAAACGCCTAAGGGTAAAGTATTCCTAACAGCAGGCTTAGGTGGCATGAGTGGTGCGCAACCTAAAGCGGGTAATATTGCTAACTGTATTACTGTGTGTGCAGAAGTGAATGCAAATGCCGCAACTAAACGTCATCAGCAAGGTTGGGTTGACGAGTTAATTGATAACATGGATGAACTTGTTGCACGTGTGAAAGAAGCACAAGAAAATGAAGAAGTTGTGTCGATTGCCTACATAGGTAATATCGTTGATGTATGGGAAGGTTTCTATGAAAAAGAAGTTTTCATTCAACTAGGCTCAGACCAAACGTCATTACATAACCCTTGGTCAGGCGGTTATTACCCAGTAGACATTAGTTATGAAGAATCGAATCGATTAATTCGAGAAGAGCCTGAAGTGTTCAAAGTTAAAGTACAGGAAACACTAAGGCGTCATGCCGATGCCGTAAATAAACATACCGCTAAAGGCACTTATTTCTTCGATTACGGCAATGCTTTCTTATTAGAAGCTTCACGCGCCGGTGGCGACGTTATGGCTGAAAATGGCATAGACTTTAAATATCCTTCATATGTTCAGGATATTCTTGGGCCGATGTGTTTTGACTATGGCTTTGGACCATTTCGTTGGGTATGTGCTTCGGGTAAGTCAGAAGATCTAGATAAAACTGATGCTATTGCTGCCAGCGTGCTTGAGAAAATTATGCAAGAGTCGCCTGAAGAAATTCAGCAACAAATGCAAGACAACATTACTTGGATTAAAGACGCCAAGCAAAACAACTTAGTTGTTGGCTCACAAGCCCGCATTCTTTATGCCGATGCACAAGGTAGAATGGAAATTGCTAAAGCCTTTAATGATGCTATTAATAGTGGTGAAATTGGCCCGGTAGTACTAGGTCGTGATCACCATGATGTAAGTGGTACCGATTCACCCTACCGTGAAACATCTAATATTTATGATGGTAGTCGTTTTACTGCTGATATGGCTATTCATAATGTTATTGGTGATAGCTTTCGTGGTGCTACTTGGGTTTCTATCCATAATGGTGGCGGTGTTGGTTGGGGTGAAGTAACCAACGGCGGCTTTGGTATGTTGCTTGATGGTACTGATGATGCAGAACGCAAACTAAAGTCTATGCTGTTGTTTGATGTTAACAATGGTATTGCACGCCGCAGTTGGGCGCGTAATTCAGAAGCTAATTTTGCGATAAAACGTGAAATGGCCAGAACGCCTAAACTTAAAGTTACCCTAGCTAATTTAGTTGATGACGATATTTTAAATAACTTATCACTTTAAGGCACTAGTACTTAATTTAACGATAATATTCTTGTTAAAATATTGAAAAACCGAGTTTACCCTCGGTTTTTTTATTTCTGTAAATAAGTCGAGGATAAGCTAGATACTTTATTTTTATTAGTTTGTCATAACAGTGACGTTATAATGACGTAAGGCATTCCTCGCTAATTTTAATTTTATTCCGCATATTTTACTGTGAAATATGAAGTGAATACTTTGGAGTATCATTTGCAAAACTTAAGTAGCAATTTATCCCCTGAACGCGTTAAATATTTTCGTAAAGACAACGGCTGGTCACAAGAACTATTGGCGAAAGCTTCTGGTTTAAGTTTACGTACAATTCAACGAGCGGAAAAAGATGGCAATAGTTCAGTTGAAACACAATTAGCTTTAGCGGCTGCATTTGATATATCACCTAAAGCATTATCTCCTATTTCTCCCTCTATTAATGTTCATTGGAAAAGGAAAAATATGATGCAAAGTATCGTAGCACTTATTGTTGTGTGCAGTTCTATCATCATGTTGTTTCTGTTGGCAGGTAATATAAAACTTTTTATGGACTTATATAGCATTTTATTTTTGGTTTTATTTACATATTCTTCAACCGTTATCGCATTTGGATCCCACGGATTATTCAAATCAATAAAAGGTTTAAGGTATTTATTTGCTAGCGAAATATCACCGTCGCCAGCCAGTGAGTTCTTATCTTTAATATTGAAGAAGCAAATTATTTTTATTTATGCGGGCTCATTCATAGCTGCCTTAATTGGTATTATTGCTATTTTTTCCAGCGAAGAAGCAATATCATCTGATCATATTTTTTACAGTGTTATGGCAGTGAACGTACTCATGATTTTATATGCCGCAATTATCGCTGAAGGTATCCTTCGTCCTTTAGCAACTAAATTACAAAGCCGAGACTTGTTAACAATGTCAGACAATCAAAGCTAATATCCCGAGAACACAATACAACGACAAGCTTGACATAATATGTCGAGCTTGCTAACTTAATTATTACAACAGCAAAACATATATTTTACGCTTCTATAATAATGTGACAACAGTATATGTATTTTTTAACTGTTCGTTTTATGCTGAATTAATGACAAGGAGTTGCCGGTGGACTACATTCTTTTTTTTGAAACATGGATAATTTTAGCCATTCTATTTGCTTGCGCTGAAATTTTTGTTCCTGGTGGCATATTATTAAACTTAGGTATCGCTTCACTTTTAGTTGCTATAGGCGTCCAACAACAGGTGCTTGATACATGGACTATTACTTTAACGACTTGGTTTATTCTTGCTTCATTTCTATTATTTATTCTATATTTTGTAACTGAGCGTTTTTTCAGTGGCGATTATACCGTCGATAATATTTATGAAGAGTTAGACATATATGGTAAAGAAGTAAATGTTGTAGAAAAAATTGGTCCTGGCACACATGCCGGACGCGTAGAGTTTCAAGGTACGACTTGGACAGCTCTGAGCGATGGCTCTGAGTTAGACAAAGGTAGCCAAGCCACAATTGTTTGCAAAGAAAACATCTCTCTCGTTGTTGAAGCTATAAAATAACAATACACCTCAAATTAAACTAAAAATGTAGGAGCCACCTATGCTAGCCACACTCACCTTTATATTTCTTGGAATACTCTTTATTATAGTAAAACTGGTACTTATCGTACCTATGAAAGAAGTATGTATTATTGAACGTTTAGGTAAATTTCGCGCAATAATGCGACCGGGATTACATTTTCTCATTCCCTTTATTGACCGCGTTGCTTATCGTCATGAAACCAGAGAACAAGTCTTAGATATCCCTTCACAAAGCTGTATTTCTAGAGATAACATCCAAATAGAAGTCGACGGTTTGGTTTATATTCAGGTCATGGATGGTGCAAAAGCAAGTTATGGCATTGAAGACTACCGCCGTGCTTGTATTAATCTAGCGCAAACAACGATGCGCAGTGAAATTGGCAAATTAAAACTGGGACAAACATTTTCAGAACGAGACTCCCTGAACGAAACTATAGTGAGAGAAATAGACAAAGCGTCAGATCCATGGGGTATAAAAATGCTGCGCTACGAGGTAAGAAATATCACCCCGTCGGCAAATGTAATTCATACACTTGAAAAGCAAATGGAGGCTGAGCGTAGAAAACGTGCTGAAATCACCTTAGCTGAAGCGGATAAAGAATCGACAATTAACTTATCTCAAGGTGAACGCCAAGAGGCTATTAATATTTCAGAAGGTGATAAGCAGCGACAAATTAATGAAGCCCACGGATTTGCTAAGGAAATTGAAATCTTAACTGAAGCAACCGCAGAAGGCATGAATATGATTGCAAAAGCATCTATGTCTCCTGGTGGAGATAAAGCGATAAAAATGCGCTTACTTGAGCAATTCATCAAACAAACAGGTTCAATTTTAAAAACTGCAGACGTTTCAATTATGCCCGCTGAGATGGCTAAGTTAGAAGGTTTTTTCGAAGGTATGGACAAAGTGACACAAACCGTTCAAGGAGCAAAATAATGATCCAGCAAACTATAAGTAATATTGGTGGTGACAGTAATCTTGATATCGTAATATTAGCAATTTGGGCAGCTATATTTTTATTTTTAGCTTATAAATTCGTTCAAGCTATTTGCTTAGTCCCTACAAAATCAGCATATGTTGTCGAGCGTTTGGGGAAATACCGTTGCACCTTAGATGCGGGTTTCCATATTCTCTTACCTTTTATCGACCGTGTTGCTTTTATTCAAGATTTAAAAGAAGAAACAATCGATGTACCACCACAAGAATGTTTTTCTAAAGATGAAGTGAATGTTGAGGTTGATGGCGTTATTTACATTGAAGTCATCGATTCATTAAAAGCCAGTTACGGTATAACTGATTATCGCTTTGCAGCGATGCAATTAGCACAAACTACCACACGTTCAGTTATTGGTACTTTAGATCTAGATCGCACATTTGAAGAGCGAGATGTTATCAGCGCAAAAGTAGTAGAAGTGTTAGATAAAGCGGGTGAAAGCTGGGGAATACGTGTACATCGCTATGAGATAAAAAACATTACACCTCCTGATACCGTTAAAAATGCAATGGAATTGCAGGTCAATGCTGAACGTGAACGTCGGGCAATTTTAGCTAAAAGTTTAGGTGACAAAGCAAGCCGAATTAATCGTTCTGAAGGATTGATGACCGAAATGATTAATATATCAGAGGGAGAGAAACAACGTCGCATTAATTCTGCTGAAGGTAAAGCAGCACAAATAATAGCGATAGCTAAAGCAACGGGTGATTCTATCACTAAAATAGCCCTCGCTATTGAACAACCAGGAGGACAACAGGCACTTGATTTGCAATTAACTGAGCAATATCTACAACAAATGCAAGGTCTTAGCCAAGAAAATAGAAAGGTTATTTTACCGATTAACTTACTCGATTTTAATCAATGGATAGCAAATTCTGGTATTAAGTAGTTGAACCCAATTTAACTGTACACAAGAGTAAAATAGCAAACCACGTAGCTAAACATCTTTTAGCTACGTGTATTCAGAGCAGACAATTAACCCTATTTCAAAATAAAACCAATTAAAATCACCATAATAACTGAACCAAAAACAAAAACATTATGACTAAAGCTAAATTTTTTGTCTGCTAATACTATACGTATTTTTGTTATCGCTAGATAAAAAAGTGTCGCAATTAAAGCGGAACAGAAATGGGTCAGTAAAGTATTAAGTTCTGCATTTTGTTTCCATAAAAAAACAAAACCGCCTTTATTTACAAAAAATAAGTTTAAAAGCGAAATATGAAACCATAAAACAAAAAACAGTTGAGTAGTTTTGTTTTTCAACCAAATTTTAAACATCTTATAACCCTGCTACTGATTTATTTAACCAAACAATCAAATCATCATGAATGAATTGGTAAGCAATACTATCACGAAGTTTCGCATCATTAATTCGTTTACCAGACCCCATTGAAGTTTCAAACGAGAACTCTGGTACAGGTAAACTTAATGCACTGGCTGCTGCGTGATAATAGTGTTGTTTACTGGTTTCAGTAGCACTTACCGCATTATAGGTGCCACTCATATTTTCTGCCTCGATGATTTCCATTATCACACCAACCACGTCATCTTGATGAATTAGATTGATAAATGCCTTAGGTTCAGCAAATACTTTATTTCCTTGTAGAAATTGTCCAGGATGACGCTCTGGTCCAACTAAACCTGCTAGGCGTAATATCACTGTTGTTCCTAAAAATTCTCTCGCTTCATCTTCTGCAGCACAAATAATGGCAACTTTATTATCGCTCATATCAAGTATTGATTGCTCATCAACTAAACCTGTCAAGCCATTATAAACAGCGGTAGTACTTAACAATATAACCTTTTCTACTTTACCTAATTCAGCCATCTTAATTATTTGAGCAACTTTTTCGGGATAGTCACTACGTCCTTGACGGATCCCAGGTGTAATAGAAATAATAAGGATTTTTTGACTAAAAACACTTAACACTTCGGGTTCATATTCATTAATTGGTAAGGTTAATAATTCAGCATTGATATTATCTTTAAATAGTTTCTGCTTCTTTTTTTCACTTTGCGTCGTTACTGCGACATTATGTTTCTCATTCAATAATTTCTTTGCTAAAGCGTAACCTAACCAACCACAGCCTATGATCCCAACACTTTTTGTCATGTTTGTTCCTTAATTACTAGACGACAATTTTTGGTGATATTTTGTAATTTTTCCAACGACTTCACTAGATATTCCATTAGGTACAGGTATAGAAAGATTATACTGTAATATTTTCCAACCTTGAGGCGTTAAACGAATGACACCTGAACCTCGACATTCGCCATAGTTTTTATTGTCGAGTAACTCATCAAAAAATGCGATCTGATCACCGTTTATTCCGGTTGAAATATGCGTGATTTTTCTTTGACGAGATTTATAAGCCCAACCTCGACCTTGACTAAAATAAGGAGTAACGAAATCATAAAACTCTTTTCGGTTCCATCGTTCTGTGCCATCAGTTCCTAGAAATACTGCTTGTTCATCAAGCAAGCTGAAATATAGTTTTTGATCTGCATTTTCTGCAGCTTGGTGAAAAGTATCAAGCACTTTATTTATATCGCTATTTGCCAGCAAGTTAGCACTAAACAAGTATAAACTTAAAATTAATAACGTATTTTTTATCATTTATATAAACCCTAAAATTGAGTTATTTTGGCAGTACAAAATATATACCTTTAAAAGTCGCCGCTACTTTTTCACCACTCAACACTTGAACTTCGACGTGTAATTTTACTTTATTTCTATTATTTAAATCATCAACATTGCCAGAGCTATGCAACAATCCAGTTTTAGCAAAGGCTATTCCTTCTACGGGACTATGATATCGAATATTTGCATCTGCTAACACTATATTACCTTCAAGACCTTTCTGTTGAATCAATAAATGCACCCAGCCCCAGCCAGTTAATGTCGCAAGCGTGTAAATACTGCCTGCAAACATAGTGTTGTGAAGGTTTTTATTAAATTCTTCATCACACGTAGTGACTAATGTCTGTCGATCATAAAAACCAATATTCACATTCATTGCTTTACTCATTGGAATAGTTTTATGCCAGGTGTCTTTCAGTGCTATGGACAAGTCGTCATAAGATGAACGACTTACCCTTAATCTTTTTTCCATATTGAAATGCTTAACTTCGTTAAACAAGAGATGCGAAAAACTGATATTTTGATAAGACATTTTTTGATAAAAGTTGACCGCTTGTTCACGTGCTTTTAAAGAAATCTTATTTATACCCAAACTTATCGCAAATTCCTCGAGGGCAATGACTAATTGCTGGCCTAACCCTGTTCCCTGAAAATCAACGGCAACCGCCATATAGCGAATTTGTCCGGCAAAAGCTCCGCAAAAATGAAGGCGAGCAACGGCAATAACATCTCCTTTAACATCAAAAATAGCTCGATGAACTGACTGTGCTTCCAGCTCATCTTTTTCGCTGCCTTTCTCTTGCTGTAACGGTTTACGCAATATCTTCCAGCGTAAATGGTAGTATTGATCAAACTCTTGCTGGCTTTGTGGTGCTCGACACTCAAACATTCGCTATGCTTACCTTTAACAATTGAAAAAAATTCGTATATAGACGTTATTATGAAATTAGTTAAACATATTCAACAAGGTAAATTAAGTTATTTCACACAAAGTGATGACTCAATTTCAGTCAGTGAAAACCAACACTACCGTTGGTTAGCTTTCGATAATGTCGTACAAAGTATGATGTTAAAGCGTCAACCTTGGCAGATCACCTTTCCTCATCAAATAAGTTTATTATCACCCTTATTGTTTTTTCAACCTAAAAATGTCGTTGAATTCGGTTTAGGTGGCGGTAATTTAGCCCGATTTTTATTGCATTATTTACCTAATTTAACACTACATACAATTGAGTATTCTCAGGAAGTGATCGAGTGCTTTGAAAAATATTTCAATCCGCAATCTGTTCATGTTAACTTGCACCATTGTTCGGCACTCGACTGGTTGCATTACAATAAAAAAATTAAAGCTGATTGGTTTATTTGTGATATCTACCAAAAAAATCAGTCTATTAATGACTCATTAATTTTGACTAAAAACATCATTAAAAAAGTAGGAGAAAATGCAGTTCTCTCACTTAACTTACCGAGTCCATCAAGCGAAGAAATTAACTATTTTCTTTCTGAATTAAAAATACTCGCACCCACTAAACAATTGGTCTATTTCCATATCCCCCATTTCTTGAATGTTATTATTCATTTGTTACCCTGCGAAATGTTAATTCAGTCTGAAGAAAGTTTAATCATCAATACCGCTTTACCGACAAGAACATTTAACCGCTGGCGTAAATATTGGCGACATGGCATGCAATAGTATTCATTAGGTACCTTTAACAAGTTAATGTGAACGTTACTGGACCATCATTCACCAAAGAAACTTTCATATCAGCACCAAACTCCCCAGTAGGAACAGCAAAACCGTATTCGCGTAATTGTCTACAAAAGGATTGGTATAAAGGTATGCTAACTTCAGGTTTGGCTGCTGTGGTGAAGCTTGGACGCATTCCTGAATTGGTATCGGCGGCTAGTGTGAATTGTGAAATAACTAAAATTTCGCCTCCAATCTGCTTAACATTAAGATTCATTTTTCCTGCATCATCTTCGAATATACGATAACCGGCTACACGTTCAGCTAATCGCTTGGCTTTAACTTCATTATCATCAGGTTCAATAGCAAGTAAAACTAAAATACCTTGATCTATTTCACCTATAACTTTTTGATTAACGCTAACACTTGCTTGTGAAACCCTTTGGATAAGTGCAATCATTTTATTATTCAGTTAATAAGTTTCCGATAGTATCGCTTGCTCTGTAAAAAGCATCAATAGTTTATCGTTAAATCATCGACACTCAGTTGATTAATATACTTAATCGGCCCAGTAAAATAATAACAAAAGCCATTCACAACAGACAGTTTAATCAATGATAAAAGTTAATTTTGATGGGCATAGTCTGACTGAAAATCCTCTAATGCAACGGTAAAAATGGCACCAATAAGTACAACTAACCAAGACAAATAAACCCATAAAAAGAGAATTGGGATAGCAGCTAATGCACCATAAATAGCTTGATAAGAAGGTAATTGAGTTACATAAAAAGCAAAGCCTTCTTTCGCTATCTCGAATAGAACAGCAGCTAATATTGAACCCGACAATGCATGCTTGAATGAAACGATTTTATTAGGAACAATCGTATATAAAATAAGAAATGCACCAATAGAAGCAAAAATAGGTAATGCACTCAATGCAATATTTGAGAGACCCCAAATGCCGTGTTCACCTATAGATATTAATGAAAAAATATATGAGGTTGCAGCAATACTGCTGCCAAATAAAACAGGGCCTAATGTAAGTACCATCCAATACATAGAAAAAGCAGTAATAATTCGTCTTTTTGCCGTTATTCGCCAAATTTTGTTTAAGCTAGAATCAACGGCAGAAATCAATAAAAGTGCAAAAAAGAATAAGAACGTAATCGCAATAGCTGACATTTTGGAAGCATTATCGACAAAGCCAGTAATATGATCTTTAACGACATCTCCAGTAGCTGGCAAAAAGTTTTGATAAACAAAATTCTCAATAATATCTTTAACATCAGCAAAGATCGGGAAGGCAGTCATCACCGACAACATGACGACAATCAATGGCACCAAAGACATCAATGTGACATAAGACAAGTACCCTGCAGTAATATGCACTTGCTCTTTTAATACTCGCCTTATAAAAAACAATATAAAATGCCAAATCATCTGGCGTTTTCGGCTGTTCTTAATCGTTTTGATCCAGTTCATATCAAATGAGGTATTATCTTAATGTGTGTAATATATTATGATAAATGCGAAACAAGTGATAGCGATAATAGAGTAATACAATTTAACTTAGGAGTGGTCATGTCAAATCAAGGTTCAGGTGGTAATGTTTTAGCGGCAATATGTAGTTTTTTTATTCCTGGTTTAGGGCAACTCGTTCAGGGAAGGATATTTGCCGCAATCATGTTTTTTGCTGCCCTAATAATATCAGGAATATTAGTATGGATACTAATCGGCTGGATCTTAGTTCCAATAGTGTATTTATGGTCTATTGTTGATGCTGCAAGATATAAAGGTGGGAATTAAATAAATAAATAATTCTATTGACAAGTCACAAGCATTCATCAAGTCACTTAAAAGCACTTAATGACATGAAACTTTTTAGTTATGAGTATAACTTTTAACTTAGAAAGTGAATCAATATATAAATAAAGAACAGTGTAGTTATTTTAATGTCGGTAAAGTATCACCAAGTTTTTATAATTAATTGCTGTATTAAATGATTGCCGGTTATAGAGAATAAATGCAATTTAGATTTTTCACAGACAATGAATTATAAATTTTCGGTACTCGCTCTAGAATGAGACAAGCCCGTATTAGAGAATAACTCACTTGCACATTGATTTTTATTAATCTCACCAAGTAAAAATGAGAGCTCTTTTATTTGACTTGGCCCTGCAGTACCTTCTTCAAAAAGTTGACTAAGGGTATGTAGTGCTTTTAGTTGTTCAGGAGACATAATGAAATTCCTTTTTAAGTGGTTACCCTGTAAAGCTAAACAGGGAGTCGTTTGACTATTAAGCTGTCGCATGTTGAAAGTGAGATGCTTCCTGCACTGGAAGGCCTACTTCTCTGCCATCATCAATATATTCATGATAAAGGGATTTTAACTCCCTTTGTTCATTAGAGTTCGCTCTATCAGAAACGACTTTTTCAAATAGAATGTTTAACCTAGTTAATTTATTTTGATCCATCAAGAGTTTCTCCTTGCTTAGCTCAGCATTGTCAAAGTTTTATTCGTAACTTAAGCGTAACAGTTAATATGATTTCCTCCAGTGAACTCTCTGTGTTGTAACTAACAATAATACGCTAACCCAACCGCATTCAAAATAAATTTATCTATAAAAACAATAATATAGGTTAACCCGTAAATATTTAGAGCTGTTTTTTATGTTATTTCTTATGTGAGCTTAAGACATGTCTTACACGATTGGACGTTTAAGCCCACTAAATTTTAGTGACAAAAAAACCAGCCGAAGCTGGTTTTCTCTACAGTCTAAATAAAATGCTTACTTAGGACGAGACTCACGCTTACGTTCGTTCTCTTTTAAAAGTTTTTTACGTATACGGATGCTAAGTGGTGTTACTTCAACAAGTTCATCATTATCAATAAATTCTAACGCTTGCTCTAATGACATAACAATAGGTGGCGTTAATGTCTGTGCTTCATCAGTACCTGATGAACGAACGTTAGTTAACTGCTTACCTTTAAGGGCATTTACTGTTAAGTCGTTATCACGGCTATGAATACCAATAACTTGACCTTCATAAATATCAACACCGTGTCCGATCAACATGCGACCACGAGATTGTAAGTTGAAGATAGCGTTTGTTAATGCTTTACCCGTTGCATTACCAATCATTACACCATTCTTACGCTGGCCAATTTCGCCACCTTTATGAGGTCCGTATTCAAAGAATGTATGGTAAATCAAACCAGAGCCTGATGTTAATGTCATGAATTCAGTTTGAAAGCCAATTAAACCACGGCTAGGCATAATAAAGTCCATACGAATACGACCCGTACCATCTGGTGCCATATCGGTTAATTCAGCTTTACGAATGCCCATCTTTTCCATGATAGATCCTTGATGTTGTTCTTCAACATCAATGGTTACGTTTTCATAAGGTTCTTGTAATTCGCCATTCACTTCACGAACAATAACTTCAGGACGAGAAACCGCTAATTCAAAACCTTCACGACGCATGTTTTCAATTAAAATACCTAAGTGAAGTTCACCACGGCCTGATACTTTAAATTTATCTGCATCAGCAAGCTGTTCAACACGTAAAGCAACGTTATGAATCAACTCTTTTTCTAAACGGTCTTTAATGTTACGTGAAGTAACGAACTTACCTTCTTTACCACAAAATGGTGAAGTATTTACTTGGAAAGTCATGTTGATCGTTGGTTCATCAACAGATAATGCCGGTAAACCTTCAACGTCTGTAGGACAACAAACTGTGTCAGATATTTTTAATTCGCCTAAACCGGTAATTGCAACAATGTCACCGGCAAAACCTTCTTCTATATCAAGACGCTCTAGTCCTAAATAACCATATACTTTGCCTACTTTAGCATTATGTACACCGCCGCTTGCTAGGTTAATCGTTACTTGTTGGTTCGGCTTAACAGAACCACGCGTAATACGACCAACACCAATTACGCCCAAGTATGAATTGTAATCAAGTTGAGAAATTTGCATTTGGAAGGGAGCATCAGGATCAGCTACTGGTTGTGGTACTTCTTTAATGATTGTATCAAATAAAGGCGTCATATCTGTGCCAATTACGCCTTCTTCAAGCGATGCCCAACCATTGATTGCTGATGCGTAAACAACTTTAAAGTCTAGCTGTTCATCAGTAGCACCAAGGTTATCAAACAATTCAAAAACTTGATCCATAACCCAATCAGGACGAGAACCAGGCTTATCAACTTTATTAATAACAAGAATTGGCTTTAAACCTTGAGCAAACGCTTTTTTCGTAACGAAACGCGTTTGTGGCATAGGGCCTTCTTGTGCATCAACAATCAGTAGAACTGAATCTACCATTGACATAACACGTTCAACTTCACCACCGAAATCAGCGTGACCAGGAGTATCTACAATGTTTACACGGTAACCATTCCAGTTAACAGCCGTGTTTTTAGCCAAGATTGTGATTCCACGTTCTTTCTCGATATCATTCGAGTCCATCGTACGTTCTTCAAGACCGCCGCGGACATCAAGCGTACCAGATTGCTCAAGTAATTTATCAACTAAAGTGGTTTTTCCGTGGTCAACGTGAGCAATAATTGCTACATTTCTTAATTTATCTAACACAGGCGTTACTCGCTTTCTTTAAAGACTTTTTCATCAAAAGAATATAGGGCTATAATTGGGCGCGGATTATACAGTAACGAACACAATAAAGACAGCGACAAATATTTAACCTTTCACAAATATCTATAAACACAAATTCAAACACCCTGTTATACTCATAAGCACCAAATAACCGCATGCGCACCAACTTTGATCGCCTCACGCACAACAATAGTGCAAGGTCAGTTCATTGATTAACTTAACACCTTATTATATCAACACTTTTTCTCTTGGCATGAATTTCGCTTTATGCCATTTAAGCAAAATGCAAACGTATTTTATTTTAAAGACACTGGAGACTTTACATGTCACAAGCAGTATTAGATTTAATCAAAGACAACGATGTTAAATTTGTTGACCTACGTTTTACTGATTCAAAAGGTAAAGAGCAACACGTTTCAATTCCTCATCATCAAGTAGATGAAGACTTTTTTGAAGATGGTAAAATGTTCGATGGTTCTTCTATAGAAGGCTGGAAAGGCATTAATGAATCAGACATGGTTATGATGCCTGATCCATCTACCGCTGTATTAGACCCGTTTACTGATGCTGTAACGATGAACTTACGTTGTGATATTGTTGAACCTGCAACTATGCAAGGTTACAGCCGTGATCCTCGTTCAGTTGCTAACCGTGCTGAAGAATACCTACGCAGTACTGGTATTGCTGACACAGTGTTAATTGGTCCGGAACCAGAATTTTTCGTTTTTGATGACGTTCGTTTCCATACTGATATGTCTGGTTCTTTTTACAAAATCGATGATAAAGAAGCTGCTTGGAATTCAGGTACTGAATACGAAGAAGGCAACATGGGACACCGTCCTGGTGTTAAAGGTGGTTATTTCCCAACATCACCAGTTGATTCTTCACAAGATCTACGATCAGCGATGTGTTTAGTCATGGAAGAAATGGGCTTAGTTGTTGAAGCACATCACCATGAAGTTGCAACTGCTGGCCAAAATGAAATTGCCTGTCGTTTCAATACCATGGTTAAAAAAGCTGATGAAGTTCAAATTTATAAATATGTTGTTCATAACGTTGCTCATGCTTACGGTAAAACGGCAACGTTTATGCCAAAACCTTTAGTTGGTGATAACGGTACTGGTATGCATGTTCACCAGTCTCTAGCTAAAGACGGTGTTAATTTATTCTCAGGTGATAAGTACGGCGGATTATCTGAAATGGCGATTTACTATATTGGTGGTATCATCAAACATGCTAAATCACTTAATGCTTTCACGAATGCATCAACTAACTCATATAAACGTCTTGTTCCGGGTTTTGAAGCACCGGTAATGCTTGCATACTCAGCTCGTAATCGTTCAGCGTCTATTCGTATTCCAATTGTGCCAAGCCCTAAAGCAATGCGCATTGAAGTTCGTTTCCCTGATCCAACAATGAACCCTTACTTAGGTTTCACTGCTATGTTAATGGCTGGTCTTGATGGTATTAAAAACAAAATCCATCCTGGCGATGCGATGGACAAAGATTTATATGACCTTCCAGCAGAAGAAGCAGCGGCTATTCCGCAAGTATGTTCTTCTTTAGAAGAAGCACTTGATTCATTAGAAGCTGATAATGATTATTTAACGGCTGGTGGCGTGATGGATATTGATATGATTAATGCCTATATCGGCCTTAAACGTGAAGAAGTTGTGTTATTAAACTCAACAACTCACCCTGTTGAATTTGATATGTATTACAGTGTTTAATACCCACTAAATTAATAAATATTAAAAAAAGCTCACTTCGGTGAGCTTTTTTGTGGCAATACAGCCATTAGTTATATAAGTTTAAGGTAGGTATTTTAACAAGAGTTAACTTTTTGCGTCATTCTTTGTTGTTATTAACGTTAATCTTCACATTACTAAGTAGTAATGTTTTCGCTGCTTCAACAAAAATTTATGTTTGGAGAAATGATGATGGCGTTTTAGTTTTTTCTGATAGCCCTAAGCCTGGTGCTGAAGAAGTTGAAGTAAGAGCGCCCAATACATCATCTTCTGTTGATACTTCAATGTTAGATTTAACACCAAAAATTATAAAAGATGACTATCAGGTTGAAATAAATCAACCTAAACAAAATGCCACTATTAGGGATAACACTGGCTCAGTATATGTAACAGGTAGTATTAAACCTATTTTCAAACAGGGTCTACATATCCAATTATATTTAGATGACAAACCTTTTGAAAAACCCCAACCCCACTCCATGTTTGTGTTAAGAAATATAGATCGTGGTGAACATATCATAAAAATGAAATTACTTAATGAAAAAGGCAAGGTAATTGCATCATCCAAGTCTATAACCTTTTATATGCATAGATCATCGGTTAATAAAGCAAATTAATTAAAACGCAGTACAATTTGCACCAAAATAACTATTTCAATATTTTATTGCACTGAATTAGTGCAAGTAGGTTTTTATGTCTATTATCAGCAGTAGAGATCAGCAATTAAAACTTAGTTATCAACAAAAGCTACCAAACCAAATGGTTACAGCTGTCGTTGTGCTTGACAGTGAATTAACCATAAAATATGTTAATCCTGCAGCTGAAGCATTACTCATTAAAAGTTTTAATAAATTATACAATTTACCGATCACTACAGTATTCTACAATTCTCCTATCAAGAAAGAACGTTTGGACCAACTACTTACCTCTGGGCAAGAGTTCAGTGATAGTGATGTCACCATCGAATTCTTTGATCATACTCGTATAACAGTAGAAATTACCGCTTCTTCTGTCGAGTTCAGTAAGCAACCGCATATATTACTAGAATTCAAACAAATAGATCAACAAAAGCAAATGAGTATCGAAGCATTCCAGCATCAGCAATGGGAGTCTGCTCGTGACCTAATTCGTGGGCTTGCTCATGAAATAAAAAACCCCCTTGGCGGTTTACGTGGCGCAGCACAGTTACTGAGTAAAGAATTATCACCAGAACAACAAGAATATACTGAATTAATTATCGAACAGGCTGATCGTCTCACTAATCTAGTCGATAAACTGCTGGGGCCAAATCAATTACCCCAGATGGCAGAACAAAATATACATATTGTCTTAGAAAAAGTGTTTCAGCTAATAAATTATAATAACCCCAAAAAGATTGAAATTATTCGAGACTATGATCCGTCAATTCCTGAAATAAGCTTTGACCAAGACAAATTGCAACAAGCCGTTATAAATATCGTTAACAACGCCGTTCAAATAATTGATCCTGAATGTTGTATAACACTCAAAACACGAGCGGCAAGTAACAAGACCATCAACGGAAAACGTGTAAAGTTATGTGTTCAGATAAGCATTATAGATAATGGACCAGGTATCCCTGAGAAGATTCAAGATACATTATTCTATCCTATGGTTTCTGCGCGTGATAATGGTACGGGATTAGGTTTATCCATTTCCCAAACATTAATACAGCAGCATAAAGGCAAACTATCATGTTTCAGCCGACCAGGTCATACAGAGTTCCTAATTTTACTACCTATACAAGAAGAGATTAATAATGAATGTTGAGCAAGTTTGGATTGTAGATGATGACAGCTCTATTCGCTGGGTTTTAGAGAAAGCGCTATCAGGAGCAAATATATCTGTAGCTTCTTTTGAAAAACCAGAAGACTTATTGATTGCATTAGATCACCAACAACCAGAAGTTATTATTTCTGATATTAGAATGCCCAATATTGACGGGTTAACCCTACTTAGTCGTGTTACTGAACAATATCCAAACCTTCCAGTAATAATAATTACAGCTCATTCAGATCTTGATAGTGCAGTTAACGCTTATCAAGGTGGTGCTTTTGAATATCTCCCCAAACCTTTCGATACAGATGAAGCTATAGCACTTACCAGACGGGCATTAACCCATTCTCGTGAGCAAAGTGCGAAACGCAAGCAGTTGGTCGCCGTACCTGATTCAGTGGGTATTATCGGCGCTGCTCCTGCCATGCAAGAAGTTTTCCGAGCAATCGGTCGCCTATCGCGCTCGAGTATAAGTGTATTGATTAATGGTGAATCTGGTACAGGTAAAGAATTAGTTGCTCATGCATTACATATGCATAGTCCTCGTTCAGATGCGCCATTTATTCCATTGAATATGGCGGCAATCCCAAAGGACTTAATTGAATCTGAGTTATTTGGTCATGAAAAAGGTGCTTTTACTGGTGCAAATGCCGTTCGACAAGGTCGATTTGAACAAGCACATAAAGGCACTTTATTTCTTGATGAAATCGGCGATATGCCTTTAGACATACAAACACGTTTATTGCGTGTGCTCTCTGATGGTCAATTTTATCGAGTTGGCGGACACTTGCCTATTCAGGTTGACGTAAGAATCATTGCTGCTACACATCAAAACTTAGAAGTACAAGTAAATAATGGTGAGTTTCGTGAAGATTTATTTCATCGTCTAAATGTAATCAGAATCCAATTACCGAGTCTACGTGAACGTAAGGAAGATATTGAGCAACTCATTAATCATTTTTTACATCTCGCAGCCAAAGAACTTGAAGTAGAACAAAAAACATTGCATAAATCTACACTTAACTATTTGGAGCAATGTGCTTGGCCAGGAAATGTACGTCAGCTTGAGAATATTTGTCGGTACTTAACAGTAATGGGTAGCGGTAAAGAAATTTTATTAGATGACCTACCTAGCGAACTTTCTGAAAAAACTTCACTCATCAGATCGACTGAAGAAGTGACAAGCTGGCCTATTGCTCTACAAAAGTGGGTAGACGAACAATTAGCACAGGGTAATATCAATATTATTGATACAGCATTACCTGAGTTTGAAAAAGTACTATTAGAACGGGCTTTACATTTCACCCAAGGAAGAAAACAAGAAGCGGCTATAAAGTTGGGTTGGGGAAGAAATACACTAACAAGAAAGTTAAAAGAATTAGATTTGTAATAATATTAACTAATTTTCTAATTAACTACTTTCACAACTTTCATCGGTGCACTGTTTACAATTGTTACATAATTTCAAATTAATAATATGCGCAGCTACAATTAAACTAGCACCGATAATAATAAAATAGGGTTGAATTGCTTCTGAAAAGTCATGTTTTATCCAATAAATACCGACCCCTAAAAATAAAAGGTAAAAAGGGTAAAGACGTCGATGGTATTTTTTGAAACCGGAAAATAATGCAATAGTTCCCAAAATAGCAGTGATTATTAGAAAGATATGTTCCCAAGCATGATCTGCTAAAAAACTTAAGCCTAGTAGTGGTAAAGCGGGTAATAATACCGGTAATAATATGCAATGGAGGGCACAAAGCGAAGTTGCAGTTATTCCAATTCGATCAAGCATTCTTCGGCCTTCTTTAATGTAAGTTTATATCGTGTAAATCTATAAAGTGGATATTATCACAATTGATATATTATCACAAAAGTTTCTAAGCTTTTTCTATAGGAAATGTAATCACATCTTCTATTGAAGATTTATCTAGTGCAATCATCATCAACCGATCAATACCTAACGCTACCCCTGAACATTGAGGTAAGCCTAAATGCAGAGCATCGATAAAATTTGTATCTATCTCTCTTTCTGGTAAGCCTAATTGTTGACGTTTCTTATTATCTTGAACGAATCTAGCTTCTTGTATGTCCACATCGGTAAGTTCATTAAAGCCATTAGCTAACTCCAACCCCTTATAATAGCACTCAAAACGTTGTGCAACACGACCATCCGAAGGACAAACTTTTGCAAGTGATGCTTGCTCGATAGGAAAATTATAAACAAAACAAGGAACAGATTTCCCGATACTCACTTCAATAATCTCAGAGAAAATAAACTGTAGTAATAAATCACAGTCTTGTGATTCAAAGAGCCATTCAGCTCCTTTATGATGTTTTAATATCACATCATAAAGTTCTTTAAAGTTTGTCGATAAAGGATCTACGTTAACTGACTTTAGAAATAAGGTTTGATAGGTAACTTTATCACACGGTTCTGTACCTAATACAGTAGATAATAATTCATCAACTTCTGCTATTAAATTATGCTGGTCATATCCTAAACGGTACCATTCTAATATAGTAAACTCAGGATTATGATGATGACCAAAATCTTCATGTCTAAATGCTTTGCAAATTTGATAAATACATTGATAGCCTGATGATAGTAATCTCTTCATATGAAACTCTGGTGAGGTTTGCATATAAAGCGGTGTAGAAGCATTAATGTCGCTATTTGATAGATAGTTATACTTAGAGATGAAAGCATCTAGAAAAGGATCTGTGACTGTTCCTAACGATAATGAGGGAGTTTCAACCTCAATAACATTTTTCCTTTGAAAAAAGCCTCTTATTTGAGTAAGAATAGCACTCCTTCGTTTAGCATCTTCCCAATTCATTATTTACACCATTAATTAAATTAATTTGTGATTATAAACGAAAAAACCCGCTACAGAGTAGCGGGTTTTATATTTGGATCCTAGCAATGTCCTACTCTCACATGGGAACTCCCACACTACCATCGGCGCTACTGCGTTTCACTTCTGAGTTCGGAA
>JABSOZ010000029.1 GCA_013215295.1 Colwellia sp. | reverse complement strand
TCACCTGCCTGATGACGGTAATGGGTAAATTGCTGGGTTTTGGGATTGAAATGATTAAGACCGCCCCCACGAGTTCCGATCCAAAGATTGCCTTGGCTATCCTCAATAAGACTCCTGACATCATCATGACTTAAACTGTTGGCATCATCTGTCTGATGACGATACTGGGTGAATTTCTGTGTTTTAGGGTTAAAATGATTAAGACCGTTACCAAGAGTTCCCACCCAAAAGTTGCCTTGGTTATCCTCAAGAAGACTATAGACACCATCATCACTTAAACTATTCGCATCACCTGCCTGATGACGGTAATGGGTAAATTGCTGGGTTTTGGGATTGAAATGATTAAGACCGCCCCCACGAGTTCCCACCCAAAGATTGCCTTGGCTATCTTCAATAAGGCTAAGAATATCATTATCTGACAGTGAATGACTATTACTAGGATCATGTTTAAATACTTTTAGGCTATAGCCATCATATCGAACCAGCCCCTCTTGTGTGCCAATCCATATAAAACCTGTACTATCTTGCAGCGTTGCTTTTACCGAATTTTGGGGTAAGCCATCTTCAATGGTTAAGTGCTTAAAGCGAAGAGACGGCCTTGTATCAAAAGAAAAAGCAATTGAAGAAAAGAATATCGTTACAAAAAGCAAAGTTATAAAAGGTAAGGTAAATTGTATTGTTATTTTCTTATGCAATTGATTTTTACTTAAAAAATGAATATTCCCTAAGTCTAGTTTAATTTATGGATATAGAAAGTTGCATTTATAAACCTGCAGCAAATTCTTTATTAGAAATAAAAAATCTGCTGTAGGCTCAAATATCATCAATTGATGGAAGGTCAAAGGCAGTGTAGAGCATGAAGCAGACATTAGGATTGACAAGTTTATAGCTTCCCCTCTGCGCATTCCTGACATTAGTAATAAAAATTTTGTATATGTTCTCTAACTACTTTTTTGCACGCTTTCACCAGAGAATATGTGATAAAAACATGCATTCTTCAAAAGCTCATTAAAGGAAATCAATAAACGCTTGATATACTGAGAATATAAAGGTAGCTTTTATTTCTATTATAAAACCAAGGTGGTTAATGACTTGTAACAAAACAAGTTTTTTCCCGTCTAACAGTTGTTAGCCTTCATGGAGTATGTATGAGCATTGAAGTTTGGATTTCCTTTGTATTAGCATCAATGATGTTGTGTTTCACTCCGGGACCTACGGTTTTTCTTGTTATGGGGCAATCCTTAAATCACGGGAAAAAATCGGTAATTCCTTTGGTAACGGGTGTTCTTTCTGGGGATATCATTGCAATGAGCATATCTTTTGCAGGATTAGGGGCTTTATTGGCAACATCTTCTGTATTATTTAGTGCATTCAAATGGATTGCTGCTGGGTATTTAGTTTATCTTGGGTTAAAAGCATGGTTCACTAAAGCTAATATGGAAGAGTTTGATACAACTCAGAAAAAAAGCGGAAAAATATTTAAAGAGGCATTAATTGTTACAGCCTTAAACCCGAAAGGGATAATTTTCTTTATTGCTTTCTTTCCATTATTTATAAATACAAATAATGCCGCATTACCTCAAATGCTTATAATGGGCTTATCATTTTTAGCTGTTTCCGTACTTAGCGCTTCTTTTTATTCATTTTTTTCTGGTTATTTACGCAGTAAAATTAAATCAGTAAAATTCCAGAAAGCATTTAATAAAATCAGTGGCTCAATGTTAATTGGTGCTGGAGCCGTTACTGCAACATTGCAAAAATCAGGCTAACAAGCCATTCAAGCAGGACAAATAACAGTTGGCTATTTGCTCCTTCGTCGCTTATTTTAGCCAACTATCATTTGCCTCTTAATGGGGCGTTATGTGCACATAGCAGCTGCAAATAGGAGATTATTATGGCGGATATTTTTCTTGATTTTCCTATTAACACCCCTGTTGAACGTGTATTTCAAGCCGTGAGCACCCCCAAAGGGCTGGACTGCTGGTGGACGAAATGTTCGCAAGGAAAGCCGGTGCTGGGTACAGAGTACAAACTCTGGTTCGGTCCAGAATACGATTGGCGCGCGAAAGTAACCAAATGTACGAAAGACACTGAATTCGAATTTAAAATAATGGGCGCAAACGACGATTGGGTTGGAACACATATTGGTTTTCGTCTAGAAAGTCGCAATGGTGTAACATGGGTAAGTTTTTGGCACACGGGCTGGCCAAACGCCAATGAACATTACAGAATCTCTTGCAACTGTTGGGCTATGTACCTGAGGATACTCAGGAGACATCTCGAACACGGTGAATCAGTTCCATATGAAAGTCGCTTAGATGCATAAGTTTCTGGGGAACTTTAGTATTACAGCCGAATAAAAGTGAATTTAGTCCTTTGACTCAAGCACATAAGCCATTCAAGCAGGACAAATAACAGTTGGCTATTTGCTCATTCGTCGCTTTTTTAGCCAGCTATTATTTGCCGCTTAACGTGGCGTTAGTGTTGTAATCAAACTATGGAGTGTAAAATGGAATTAGGTGCATTTTCAGTAAGTTTATCGGTCAAAGATATCGAAGAGTCAAAAGTGTTTTATCAAAAAATTGGCTTTAAAAAAATTGGCGGAGAGCAATCGCAAAACTGGTTAATACTTCGAAACGGCGATCATACCATTGGTTTATTCCAAGGAATGTTTGAAGGTAATATCATGACATTCAACCCTGGCTGGGATAAAAACTGCAAAACTCTAGAGTCGTATACTGATGTTAGAGAGCTTTTGAAAGAATTTGAAGCTCAAGGTGTAAACATAATACAAAAATCTATTACTGGTGAAAGTGGTCCTTCGAGTGTTTCTATTCAAGATCCCGATGGTAATTCGATTCTAATTGATCAGCACGTGTAAATAGCACTAACAATCTATTCAAGTAAGACAAATAACAGCTGGCTGTTGTTCGTGCCTCACACATTTTAGCCAGCTATTATTTGTCGCTTAACGTGGCGTTAGCTGCCTCAATCGAACTTGTACATTATCTTGCACATGTCATTCTTTTTAGTTAAACTTGTCTTATTAACTGTACAACTGAGAAAAGAGGATAATATGAGAATCGTATCTTTTACTGAAGCAAGAAATGGGCTTAAATCTGTACTTGATAATGTCGTAAACGACGCTGATTATACGGTAATTACACGTAGAAATTCTGAAGATGCTGTTGTTATGTCTTTGGATCATTACAACAGCTTGATGGAAACCGTTCATTTATTAAAGTCACCTGCTAACGCAGTTCACTTAAGCCGTTCTATTGAACAATTTAAATCCGCTCAAGTGATTGAACGAGAAATATTGAATGACTAGGTTGTTAGCGTGGACCAATGATGCATGGGCTGATTACGTATATTGGCAAGGGCAAGATAAAAAAACGCTTAAAAGAATTAACAAATTAATTACAGACACTAAACGCTCCCCATTTGAGGGGATCGGAAAACCGGAATCTCTAAAAGAAAATTTATCAGGTTTTTGGTCTAGACGTGTGGATGAATCCAATCGTCTTGTATATGCCGTTAGTGATAGTCATATAACAGTTATTTCCTGTCGCTATCATTATTAATTATAGCCACCATTATTTCCGCTTAGCAAGACGTTAGCTGCCAAGGACGTTTTGGCTGAAATTGTGAGATCCTATCAAATAGTTATAAATAAGCTAAATAATATTATTAGGATGCTAAAGGCTCATCCTAAGATATTATCGGAGGAAGAAAATAAATACCTTCATCCTGTTTTTAATAAAGCTATGTATGTTTCTATTTGTGCATCTGATCTAAAAGTCGGTTTGAAACATTGAGAAAATTCAATTGTTATAAAAAATGAAATCGGAGACGGAGGCCTTAAAGCATATCATTCTTTTAAATTAGCGAGAAGCGGAAGGCTTAAAATCTTCACTGCTAACTTCCCTTTGCGCACATAGTGATCATCTCAGGAAATCTTGCTAAAGACTGCTTTGCTTTGCTCTGTTCTGCCATTAAGATAATAAATAATTACGTCTGCTTTTATGAAAACTTAAAGCAATAAAGTGACAAACCAAAATGCAATTGGCTGGCTAGGTTAGATGCCATTGAGTGGTACTGAAGGTAGTCCTTTCCCAACAGATAATTTATCTAATATCCTAATCACAAGAAAGCTAGTTATTATTTAATCATCGCATTTATGAAAACAAATCTAATTGTTTGTTCTACGTCAACCTTGTCAGAAAACCTTCAATAATATCAATAAGTAATACCTGAATATTCACATTATAATTTTTGCTTGCCCGTCGTATTTTGTACATAAGTAATAATTATTGAGTTTACTCATTACCCAATCTATAGCTTGTATTTAGCAATTCCATATTTCGTCCCATTTGTTATCAAGTCAAGGTACTAAAAACCTAATTGCTTAATGATGTACATACTTTTTGTTACATTTTACTTGCTAATTTGATCACGATTAAATATTATTGCGAACGAAAATGATAATGATTACTATTTAGATTGAGTGTTTGCAGTTAAAATGAATATAAAAATTAAGATATCGTCGTTAATTCTCGTCATGCCTATGTTAACCATAGCAAAGCCTGCATCAGAAATTGATCAACATGAACGTATAGTCGTAACAGGAACGCGTACCGCAAAACTATTAAGCGATTCCCCCGTCTTAGTGGATGTTATTGACGGTAAAACCATTGCCAAAATTAGTCACGGCACTTTAGCTCAAGCACTTAATTATATTCCCGGTGTTGTAGTAAAACGCAGTGTTAAAGACGGCTACAACATTCAAATGCAAGGATTTGATGGCGATCACGTACTGATATTAATTGACGGTCAACCGGTTGTAAGTCCTACCGGATCATCAGCAGATTTAGATCAAATCCCTGCCAGCAATATCGCGCAAATAGAAGTTATTCGAGGTGCTGCATCGGTTATGTACGGAAGCTCGGCTATGGGGGGAGTTATAAATATCATTACCCACAAAACTGATGAGCCGATGCTTAAGCTCGATTACGATGTTAGCCAATATCAAGGTAACACCATCGACAATGGTGATCTAAATCATACGATTAAACTACATGCGGTTGAAAGTTTCTCAGGTTGGCGAACACAGCTCAATGCTTTGATTATTGATGATAAAGGCTATGATTATGATAGTACTACAATCAGTCAAGATGCAGCGAGTGTCGAAAAAAAGTTCATCACCTTAAGTACAAACAAAGCCCATGAACATATTGCGACTAGCATTAAATATCAATGGTTAAGCGATAACAAACTCCGCGATAGCTCGGCAATTCCAGGACAGAGTGAGATTATTTATTACCAAACAGATGTTGAACAGCAGCAAATAGAGTTGGGCTTGAAAAGTACTCACAACTCCAAATCCCCTTGGCAGCTTAATGCCAGATACATTAATCATCAAGAAACCAGCGGTCAATCAAATAGCTTACGTGATACCAGTATTGTCTTGGCAGAAATTAATGGTCAAAAGGTCTTTCAATTTAACAATATTGAATTAGTCACGGGCGGGGTTATTCACGCTGATAAGTTGGATCAAGACAAGCCTAAAGAAAACGTTATTGAAATAAATAATGAAAGCCGAGAAAGCCTAGAAGCTTTCGTTCAAGGTAATTGGGTTAAATCAGATTACCAAGTGCTGGCAGGCATGCGTAGCCAGTATGACTCGGATTTTGGCTGGCATAGTGCGTTTCGTCTTAGCACCATGACAAACTTCACGCTAGGTGAAGGGGAATTACAGTGGCGAGCTGGTATGGGTCAAAGTTATCGAGTACCTAATTTAAAAGAACGCTTTTATGTTTTTGACCATAGTGCGCTAGGGTATATGGTTTTAGGTAATCAAGAGCTTGAACCTGAAACCGCGGAATCAATCAGTTCAAGTTTAACTTTTAATATTAGCCTTACTGACAATTTTGTCGACTTGCGCAGTGACATTAGTGTCCACTATTCCCAAACCGAAGACTTAATCGATTCAATTATTGATATTGAAAAATCAGCTGAGACGGGTTTATCTATTTATCAATACCAAAATATTAGCTCAGCAAAAATCCATGGGTTTGATATCAGTACAGCGTTAATTTTTAGCCAGTGGAAAACACAATTAAATTACAGTTATTTAACCAGTAAAGATGAGAACAACCAACGTTTACTTGCTCGACCACGCCATCAAGTAAAATTTAACTTGAGTTACGATATTGAAAGCTACGATATTGAGTTGATCGCCTATGCAGTCTATCAAGCAGAAGAAGCGGTGCCGGATAACTATAAATCTGTCGATAAAAATCAATATACCACAGTAAATTTCATACTAAATCAGACATTAACTGAAACATTATCATGGCGAATTAGTGCTGATAATATTTTTGATGAGCATAAAAACCCTTCGGCGAATAGCCAAAACACATTTGATATAAGACCTGTTAGTAGCCGCACAATAAGTGCCGGTATTAGCTACCAATTTTAAGAGAGTATCGGAGAATAATATGACAATAAGTTCAAATTTCAGCAAGTCCATTAAATTAACCAGCATTGCATTATGTGTATTATTAACAGCGTGTGGAGGTAGTAGTAGCTCAAGCAAAGATATTACAGTTGAACCTATAACACCTGAACCAACGCCAGATACTACGCCTGCTGGGCCAATACAAGGTGAAATTAATGGCCCTTATAGTACAGGCAGTTTGAGCGAACCTGCATTTGTGTACTTTGACTTAGATAACAACGTCATCGTTGAGTTAACAGCAGAGCAAGCAGAAACAAACACCGTATGGGATGTTGCTTTTAAACGCAGTGGTGTGTACTTAAATCAACACAGTGATAATGCAGTTAAAGCCTATGCAACGGGTAATAATAGTGATTTTTTTGATACGGAAGGCCAAGCGATTGCTGACAGCTTTATTGCTGCCAATGCTGAAACAGAATTAGATGACTACTTAGTCGTTAAAACAAGTGATGTTCCAACTGATGAGACCATGTTTGTTGGCGATGTAACGTCAAACATTATTGAAGGCTTTTACGATTACAACTCAGAAACTCATGTAGTTACTGCAGCTGATACAAAATATTTCATTACTCATTCCGACAGTGCTTTTACCAAATTTAGAGCAACAAGCATTACTACCGTAGGTCGAGGTATTGGCCAAATTACCTTACAAATAGCTTACCAAGGAAGTGCTGATGTTGAATTTGCTGCAGAGCAAGAACTTATTATTGATGCGTCACTAGTCTGTTCTGGTGATGTGACTCACGTTTACGTTGATTTTGATACGAACCAAGAAGTTACTATTGTTGATGCTTGGGATATTAATTTTCCTTGTACGGAAGATAAAACTGCGGCTGAATTTATCATCAACATTGCTGACGATGCTCAAGCTATGCATGATTTTGATAATAACTATGACGCTTTAGACCCAGCCTCTATTCCTTTCTACGGCTTACAAGAAAACAGCTATAGCGTTAAAGCTTTTGATAACACACCTTGGTACCAATATGGTGTGAATGGCGGACATTTATTATGGTCTCAATTTGATGTTTATATCATTAAAACCTCGACTAAAACGCACAAATTACAACTAACCAGTTATTACAATGCAGACGGTGTTTCTGGAAATATAAGTTTCAGAGCCGATGAAATAAATGAAATGGCCGGTGAAGCCAGTAACTAGTTTTACCCTAAAGGCTCAGGGTACTCTCCCCAGCGAGTGCCTTGAGCTTTTTTTTATAATCAGGAATATATTATGATCCCCCAAATAGAACAAATCATGTACCAGCTGTCAGACTTGTTTATGGCCCCTGTACTATGTCTTATAGCCTTACTTTTTATTTACTCATTATTTGCTACCGGACAATTTTTTAGTCAGACAGTACAACGACGTCGCCACTACAAACCGTTTATTCAATTATTAAATGGAAAGTTAGGGAGTAACCGCGAACTGAAGTTGAACGGTTATCCTTTGGCTAGCTTGGCAAATGAAATGCCTAATATTAGTCAAGACCAACTTGACGTTGCGGCATTAAAAGAACTTGAAGGTGTACGTAACGTCAGTCGCCTTGCGCCAATGTTAGGCCTAATTGCAACGATGATCCCTATGGGACCCGCACTAAAAAGCTTGGCTGACGGCAATATACAAGGGATCAGTGAAAACTTGATCGTCGCATTTTCCGCGGTTATTTTTGGTTTAGTTATCGCATCAATCACTTTTTGGATAGCGTCGGTTAAAAAGCGTTGGATGGTGGAAGAACTCGTGGCATTAATGCCATTAATTAACAATAAGCCACAGGTAAAAGATCACCAAGAAACAACCTTGCCAGTGCAAGCTGTGGAGACAGATTATGAGGCTGCTTGATGAAGATGAAGGCATTAATCCAGCGTTGTCTGTCGTTAATCTAGTTGATGTGTTTTTAGTGCTTATTGCCGCTTTATTAATTGCCATCGCACAAAATCCTTTAAACCCTTTCCTTGCCGAAGATGTCACTGTGATTATAAACGCAGGCAAAGATAATATGGAAATTATCGTTAAAAAAGGCAATATAATTGAAAGCTTTAAAAGCGACGGAAAAATGGGGGCAGGTACAGGTAAAAAAGCGGGTACAGCCTATGAAATGGCCGACGGCAGTATGATTTACGTAAAAGAGTAGCGATATTAATCACATGAAAAATTCCCTAATTAAAATTTCCATCCTATTATTCGGCATCAGTGCTTTTATCAGTAATGTTTCTGCTGAGACATCGAACGTCGATATAGAGCAAACACACAAAAAAAATGTACAAAGCATGCTCTTTGTCAGTGGTGCACATAGCAATACAGCTAAAGTGACCTTATTAAAAAAAGTGGCTAATGAAAATGAAAATACCAGCTGGCAAATTGAACAAAAATCAGCTAAGTCATTACTAGTAAACGTTAATCAAGCAGAAGCACTTGCTGCACTTTTTAATCAATATGATTTAGTTATCCTTGATGCCGTATCGGCAAGAGAAGCCAGTGCTACTTTTGATACTTACGCAACGGCAATGAAGAAAGTGAATACCGCTGTTGTTGCCTTTAATTACTTACAAAATGAAAAGCTCAATAAAGGTTTAAGTACCGAAGAAGCGAGTACGTTAGAAGATTATTGGAAAAATGCAGGGAGTAGAAACCTTGATAACATGTTGGCATATATCAGGGCTAAGAATATTAAAACCAAGGCCGGAACGTCAAATCAACGGTTAACAACTAAAGTGCCACCGCCGATTATTTTTCCAGGCCAAGGCATTTATCATCCGGCACTACCAAAGTTAATCATCAACGACTTGAGCGCCTATAAAAAGCTCCGTCCAGTAAAAGGTCAACAAGCTAAAATAGCCGTATTATTACAACGAGCTTTAATAGAAACAGAGCAAACACAATTAATTGATGCCACCATTGCGCAATTAGAAGCAAAAGGCGCTTATGTCGTGCCGTTCTTTTTTGAACTCAGCCCAGTAAGTGGTGACTATAGCCGTTTATTGCAGTTACCTAATGCTGAAACAAATAGTACTGAAAAAAATAGCGCTGATGAATCTTTATCAATGCAAACCGATGTCGACTTGATTATAAATTTCCGTAATATTCATTGGGCTAACAAACGTAAAGTTGAGTTTGAAAAATTCAATGTGCCAGTGATGCATGCCATGACCTATTACTCAGGCGATAAGGAAACCTGGGAAAATGATAAGCAGGGTGTCAGTGCGAATATGATGTCATTCACTTTAGTCTTACCAGAAAACGCTGGTGTTATTGATCCGATGATCGTTGCAGCGATGAACATGAGTGACCAAAATGTAGAAATCATCGACTACCAACTTGAACACTTAGTAAACAAAGCGATTAATCTTGTTAACTTAAAATATAAAGCCAACCAAGATAAAAAACTCACGGTATTTGTTTGGGGCGACAAAGATGTTGGCGCTTCCTTTATGAATATTCCTAAAAGTATTGAAGCCATTAGCCAACGACTTGCGAAGGAAGGATATAAAACTGCGGAACGCGACGCAGAATATTTTGTTGAAAATGCGAGAAAAATTCTCGACCCTTTTTATCGTGATTATCAATTAACCGAGTTATTAGAAAATGATTTGGCAGAGCTGATGCCCATTGATAAATATCTAACCTGGTTCAACGCTTTACCGACTCAAGTAACGAAAAAAATCAACGACCATTGGGGCAAGCCGCAAGACAATTTCATGGCAGTAGAAAAAGACGGAAAACACTTTTTTATTCTGCCACGTATACGTAATGGCAATATGCTGATCATGCGTCAACCGCCACGTTCTGATAATAAAAATGATGAAAACATGATTTATCATCAAGGCCTAGTTCCTATTAACCATTTCTATCTTGCATCCTACTTTTACGCCCGTGAATATTGGCAGTCAGACGCGATTGTTCATCTAGGCACTCACGGCTCTCAAGAGTATTTAGGGGGTAAAGAACGCGGTTTGTCTATTTACGATCAAGGTAACTTAGCCGTATGGGATACGCCGGTTGTTTATCCTTTTATTGTTGACGATGTTGGTGAAGCAATGCAAACCAAACGACGTGGACGAGCCACCGTTATTTCGCATATGACCCCGCCGTTTGCGGCAGCTGGTTTAGAAGGTGAAATACGTAACTTACATGAGTTGATGCATCAATATAAACAACTAGACCAAGGTGGGGTAAAGCAAAAAACAGCAATACAGCTGACTAAATTATGTTTCGATACCAATATTTGTAAAGACTTAAACTGGGAACCAGCGCAAATTGAGCAAGCATTTGAAAAATTTATCGACGCGTTACATATTCACCTTGAAGACTTAGCCACAGCGAACCAGCCACTAGGTTTACATACTTATGGTTATATTCCAGAAGAGCCGCTAACTATATCAACTTTAGTGCAAATGCTTGGCAGCGAATTTGCTGTGCGAGCGAGTGAGTTCGAACATAACCATTACGCAGAAAGCTTAGTGGGTGAACAAAGCGACTCAGACGAAAATAGCGAAGATGAAAGCATTGCACATAGCCATACTTACCATGAGAAAAGTCCAGATAAAGATAAAATAAAAAATCCTGAAAAACCGCAAGAAAATGATATTAGCCGTTTATCAGGTTATCTAACGGTTAAAAATTATATTCTTGCTGGCGCTGAGAAATCAGCCAAACGTCCAGTGCCATTTGCAGAACTTAGCGAAGATTTACAAGCCGATATCGAGCGCGGCAAAACATTATATAACAGCATGGCAAATATTCACGAGTTGGATGCCATGGTCGACTTTCTTAGCGCTAAATATATCCCGGTAAAGTCGGGCGGCGATCCTATTCGTCATCCTGAGTCATTGGCAACCGGTTATAACTTATTTGGTTTTAATCCGTCACGTGTTCCTACGCAAGCCGCTTTTGAGCAAGGCAAAGAACTTACCCAGCAAATGATTGCTAATTACTACCAAAAGCATAAAACCTACCCTGACAAAATGGCCTTCTCATTATGGTCAATTGAAACTATGCGTCATTATGGTGTGCTTGAATCGCAAGTGTTATACGCCATGGGTGTTAAACCTAAATGGAGTAAAAGTGGTCGTGTTATTGGCACCGAAATTATTCCGTACAGTGAATTAAAACGTCCACGCATTGACGTTGTTGTATCAGCCACTGGCTTATATCGCGATGCGTTTCCTAATGTTATGCAAATGCTGGCAAAGGCCGTTAATCAAGTCGCGGTTTTAAAAGAAGAGAATAACTCTATTTGGAAAAACAGCGAAAAAGTAAAAGCAGACTTGCTCAGTGAAGGGGTTGATGAGAAAGAAGCCGAGTACCTATCTACCATTCGAATATTCTCTAATCAATCAGGGGACTACGGTACTGGGGTTGATGATGCTGCCTGGGCCAGTGATACTTGGGAAGATGACAAAAAAATATCAGACGTTTACTTAGGTAAAATGGGCTATTTTTTCGGCGCTGACAATAGCCGTTGGGGACAAAAAGCAGAAAACAGCCAAGGTAAAGAAGTACAACTTTATGCTAAGCAATTATCGGGCACCGACATTGCGCTATTTGCTCGTTCATCTAACCTATTTGGTATGCTAAGTACCGACGATCCTTTTGAATATTTTGGCGCACTAAGTTTAGCGGTGCGAAATATTGACGGCAAGAGCCCTGACATGGTGGTGGCTAATTTACGCGATGCTAAAAATGGCAAAGCTGAAGACGCCGGTTTATTCCTTGCCAAAGAATTACGTACCCGCATGTTTCACCCACGTTGGATAAAAGAGTTGCAAAAAGAAGGTTACTCAGGTGCTGTGTCATTAGCTTCAAAAATGGATAACTTTTTTGGTTGGCAAGTCGTTGACCCTAACTTGATCAGAAACGATCAATGGGATGAATATATGGATATTTATGTGAATGACAAATTAGCGATAGCACTTGATGAATGGTTTAAAAAAATTAATCCAGCGGCCTTTGCTCGAATGATGGAAAGAATGCTTGAAGCCGAGCGTAAAGATTACTGGCAAGCTGATGCTGAGCGTTTAAAGCAACTTGTTGAGCAATATATCGATGTAGTGAATAAAAATGACTTAGTTATTTTAAACGACGCGGTAAAAGCACATGTGAATGAACTCGCCCAAGGCTTTGGTTTAGCACCGTTAGTAGCAAAAACCATGGAAGTTATGGCGGCAAGTGCACAAGCTCAGAAAGAAATGAACAACCAACAACTCGCTGAGCAGCAAGCTCTGTCTGAAGTTAAGTCGGACCAAAACGAGCAACAAGTGGAAGGCCAAAAGCTTGAGAAGCAAACGGTTCAAACGATAGAGCCCAACGATTTTATTTACTACGCATTAGCAATCATTTTATTACTGGTAATTTTTGGCGCATTTTGGCAAACCAAAAGCGCTAAACCCAATAAACAGCAGATATATTTATTATCAACAAGTAATTCTAAAATAGTAGACCGAGCGGCTTAGTCGGAAGTAGACAGATTACGTAGGGACGTAGTCTGTCTATAATAAATGAAACGAAAGTACTTGCCACAAACGTTTGTAAAAACACAAATTCAGATGGACAACTAAGCTATCGAACCAAAGGGCTGAATTAACGGACCAGCAATGGGGCTGGCTATTTCCAGTTTTTACAAGACGGTTTTTCATTCAAAAAAGGGAGTTTTTTTCAAATTTATTTGTGAAACATCTCTCTGTGTAGCAGTGCGAATATTCAATAATTTTTATAGTTAACAAGTAATTATTTTACGAATGGTATCGATTCGCATTAACATTAGTGTTAAGGTTCCTGAATAAAAAACAGAAACATTAACATTTACATTATTTTATATCTTAAAGGTCTCTCATGAAAACGAATATAAAAGCGCTTGCCCTTGCAATCGCAGCATCTTTAACTTTATCGGCATGTGGTGGTTCAAGTAGCGGTTCATCAACGCCAGAAACTCCTACTAATACAGCGCCATCTGACATTGCTGTTACAAGTATTGTTGTAGATGAAAATTCTGCGGGTGCAGTGATTGGTACACTTTCAGCCACCGATGCAAATTCAGATGATAGTTTTACTTTCACTACTGATAGCGAGATGTTTGCAATTTCAGGCAATGATTTAAGCTTGAAAACTGATGTTATGGCTAACTTTGAAAATGCAGAGTCGTTGACTGCTAATATCACAGTTACAGATAATGGCGGCCTTTCATTTTCTAAAGAACTTACAATTACCGTAAATGATTTACTTGATACTTATAAATTTGAAAGTAAAATAATTTCAGGGGAATCAAGTGTTGGCTATAGTGGTCAAAGCGCTCGTCATGCCTTAATCGCTGAGTTAAATACCTATATTGGTAGTGGTTTACAGGCGGATATCGATGCCAATGAATTTGCAGATAAGCAAGCGGTAATTGATAAGTTGAACACATACTTTCGTACGACTGATGATCAATACAATAACAACTTCGCGTTAACTTTCATGTCTGATGCGAAACAGGCCTTTATTACTGATGTCTCTTCAACCCTTAAAACGTTAGAAGGTAAAATTGCGGGTCGTGACGCTAGTCGCATGCGAAAAGTATGGACTGATGGTACAAGTTTTGTTGGCGCAGGCGCAGGCATGACACCGGAAACTTTAGTTGATGCTTATTTTGATCAATTAGCTGACAATGCGGTAAATGCAAATATTCGACGTGATGAAGCGACAGATAGCGAAATTACCAAAGTATATGTCAACACTAATGGCACTGATTTAAAACAACTGATTCAAAAGTTCTTACTCATGAGTATCACTTATTCTCAAGGTACTGATGATTATTTGGATGAAGGCTTAGCCGCCGATAACATTAGTGCTCGTGGTGATGGTAAGCCAGATACTGCGCTTGAACATGGCTACGATGAGGGTTTTGGTTATTTTGGCGCTGCTCGAGATTTCTTAGAATATAACGACAATGAAATTGCCGGTAAAGTTGATGCTGATGATGCAGCTACTGGTCGTGTTGATTGGAACGGTAAACACGATACTGACGCTGATGGAAAATTCGATTTAACATCAGAAGTGAACTTAGGCAACTCTATTAATGCTGCTAAGCGAGACCGTGGCACTGCAAATAATGCTAACCCAACAGATTTCACTAAAGATGCAATGGAAGCATTTTTAGCCGGTCGTAAAATTATTAATGATAACGTCGGTACTGCATTTACTGCGGATCAAACAACAGCCCTTGAAGCACAACGTGATATTGCCGTTAATGCATGGGAAAAAGCAGTTGCCGCGACTGTTATTCATTATATTAATGACGTAAGTGTTGATTTAGATAAATCAGGTACTGCAGATTACGATTTTGAAGATGTTGCTAAACATTGGTCTGAAATGAAAGGCTTTGCATTAGGCTTACAATTTAACCCGCACTCACCCATTACTGACGCACAATTTGCTGAAATTCACACGTTCATCGGACTAAAGCCTGTAACGATAGCATTTGGTTCTTCTGATACAACAGATGTAGCAACTTACATTGCAGATCTTAAAAAAGCGCGTGATATATTACAAGCAGCGTTAAGTTTTGATGCGACAAATGTTGCCAATTGGTAACTTTTTAAGTTAGTGTAAAAATAAGCCTTGGGTTTTTCAACCCAAGGCTTATTTAGTTTTAATTGCTCAGAAATTTTGATAAATTACTGAGCAATTAACATTATTCATATTAAACAAATTTCATTTTTATTTAGATTACAGGGTTAAGAAATGTCAATAAACATTAACCGTACCGTACTATCTATAGCTGTTGGTGCGGCTATATTAGTGAGTGCTTGCGGGGAAAGTACCAGTAGTAGCAGTGGTTCAGATTTTGGTACAACTCCCACGCCAAATCCAGACACTAATTTTAATACACAAGCGTTACTTGAGAACATTACCGATAATATAATAACCCCTATTTTTGAACAATTCTCTACAATATCTGCTGAACAAATCCCAGCATTAATGGCATATTGCCAAATGGAAACCGATGCCGCTTTAGGTAATGCAACCAGCGAGGAAGTTACCAGTTCACGTGATCAAGCAAAGACTGCATGGCGTAATACGATGAATGTATGGCAGCAAGCGGAGGTGATGAAAGTAGGGCCTTTAGCTGAAAATGACGGCTTATTGCGAGATAAAATTTATTCGTGGCCTGTTGTTAATTCATGCTCGGTAGATTTTGAAATCGTTAATTTTAAAGCAGGGGTAGTCAATGGACAACCCTATAATATTGCCAATCGCACCCCTTCGCGACGTGGCTTAGCTGCAATCGAATATTTATTGTTTAATGAGCAACTCAATCACAGCTGTACAACAAGTACTCAGCCTGAAAATTGGGACAATCAAACAGATGAATATCGAAAAGTAGCTCGCTGTGAGTTTGCCGTTGAGGCTGCACGCGATGTTAATAATAGTGCTCAGGAATTAATAACAGCTTGGTCTGGTAGTAATGGTTTTGCAAGCACGCTAAAAGCAGCAGGTAGTTCAGGTAACCCATTCAGTACAGAATTGGAGGCCATTAACCGAATTAGTGATGGCATGTTTTACTTAGATACGTTCACGAAAGATTCAAAGTTAGCCACTCCGTTGGGGCTTTTAGCTAATAGCTGTGGTTCGCAACGTTGTCCTGAAGATGTAGAGTCAGAATATGCACATCATTCTGTTATTAATATTGAAAACAACTTATTGGCATTTCAAAAGCTTTTAACGGGTGATGCTGGTGTTGGTTTTACTCATTATTTGATTGATGTAGGCGATCAAGATACGGCAGATTCAATGTCTACAGGCGTTCAGATAGCAATTGATGATGTTCAAAGTTATCAGGTTACTTTAGCTGAAATGCTGGTTAACAATGAAGCGCAAGTGACGAAAACCCATACTGATGTTAAAGCAATAACAGATAAGTTAAAAGTAGATTTTATTACCAGCTTATCACTTGAACTACCCGCGACTTCCGCAGGAGATAACGATTAATGAATATTGACAAGCGTAAATATATTGCACTTGCTGTTGCTTTAGCCATCCATACACAAGTCAATGCTGACGACGATACTAATGATACTCCTACTGAGTACACTGAACGAGTTCAAATTATTGGCCATGATGATAAGTTGCGTACAGAAGCAGGGGCCGCGACATTAATTGGTGAAGTTGAACTAGCAAAATTCAAGTTTGACGATATTAACCGTGTGCTTTATAGCGTGCCTGGTGTCAATATTCGCGAAGAAGATGGTTATGGATTAAGACCCAATATTGGTTTTCGTGGTTCAACTCCAGAACGTAGTAAAAAGATCACTGTGATGGAAGATGGCGTATTAATTGGTCCTGCACCATACTCTGCACCGGCAGCATATTATTTTCCAATGATGAGTAAGATGACCGCTTTAGAGGTTTTTAAAGGGCCAGCAGCGATTAAGTATGGGCCCAATACTGTTGCGGGTGCGTTGAATATGACCACTCGTCAAATACCGACTAGCCAGGAAGCTCTAATTGATATTGCAGCGGGTAGCGACGGTTATGCTAAAACTAAGGGGTACTTTGGCACGATTGACGGTAATTTTGGTTATTTGGTCGAAGCAGTACATATCGAGGCTGATGGTTTTAAAGAGTTAGATGGCGGTGGTGATACCGGCTTTGATAAAAATGATGTTATGGCTAAGTTTCAATATGACTTTTCTAACGGTCAATATAATCAAATCGTTGAACTTAAGTTATCTTATGCGGACGAAAAGTCAGACGAAACCTATTTAGGTTTAACCGATGCAGACTTTCAGCAAAACTCTAATCGCCGTTATGTTGCAAGCCAAGATGACTTAATGGCTTGGGATCACCAACAAATACAGTTCACCCATTTTATTGGCAATGAAGATTTTGACATTACTACACGCGTGTATCGTAACGATTTTGAGCGCTCATGGAATAAAATAAATGGCTTTAAAGATGGTGCCGTAGTCAGTGATTTACAGGATATTTTAGCAAACCCAGAATCTGATGCTAATGCACCGTTTTATCAAATCTTAACGGGGCAACGTGACACCGAAAGAGAATATGAAAAGGTTATTTTAGGTGATAACCAACGGGAATATTATTCACAAGGTGTTCAGTCTGAGTTATATCTTTACCAAGAACTATTTGATGTAAAGCATGCGTTTAATTTTGGCTTTAGACTTCATCAAGATCAGATTCAGCGACGCCACACTACTGACGTGTTTACTATGACCTCAGGTAAATTGGTGAGTGATGGTAGCGCAACACTTGCAACTGATACTAATACCGAAAAAACAACCGCAGTTTCTATATTTTTTAAAGATACAATAACGTTAGGCGCATTAGATTTAACCCTAGGACTACGGGGTGAATTTATAGACGCTGAATACCAAAATGATGCTCCAGGGCAAGCAGACGACTGGCAGAAAAAAGAGACTGATATTTGGCTACCAAGTATCAGTGGCTTTTACACATTATCTAAAAATTCAGGGCTGTTTTTTGGTATTCATGAAGGATTTATACCGACTAGCCCGAAAGAGCCAACGAGTGTGAAAATTGAAAATAGCATCAACTATGAACTGGGCGCACGTTATCATGATAATAATAGCCAGCTTGAAGCGGTTATATTTTACAATGATTTAGAAAATTTAAAAGAGAGTTGTTCCTTTTCAACTGCCTCATTATGCCAAGATAATACGGATGGGGAGTTTAATAGTGGTGAAGCAAGTGTTACTGGACTTGAACTTAGTGTTAAGCACACCTACGAGCTATCAGCAGATTATGACCTTCCTATCTCGTTGAGTTACACCTACATCAAAGGTGAGTTTGATAGTGACTTTAGTTCTGATTTTAGTATGTGGGGAGACGTAAAGGTTGGGGATACTTTACCCTACTTACCTGAAAACCAATTAACGCTTGATATCGGTTTGGTAGCAAATAACTGGCAAGTCAATCTAATAACTCGCTACACGAGTGAAATGACAGAAGCGTCAGGTGAAAATGTTTTATTATCTGGGGAAACAACCGAAGCATTAACCATCGTTGATTTGGCAGCAAGTTATGAATTGGGGAAAATGGGCAGTGTCTATTTTAAACTAGATAACTTACTTGATGATCAAGAGATAGTAAGCCGCCGTCCATACGGTGCAAGACCTAGTAAACCAAGAACAGCAGTCATTGGTTATCAATATAGCTTTTAATCAGTGTTGATAGAGTTTAAGCTTAAATAAAACGTTAAGTGTTATTACTTAGCGTTTTTTATTCATACCCTTATTAAGTAAACTATTTTTATTTATGGATTTTTTTAGCTCAAACTTTAAAGAGTTAGCTCTATATATTATTGATCCCAATCAACGATTGTTTTGGGGCTATCTTTTATCGGCATTAATATTTGCCACCATAGTTTATTTTATAAACCTTAAGAATGGGTATAAACCAGATTCAACTGAAGAAAAGCCGCGAGGTTTAATAGGCTTCTTATTTCCCCGTAAGGTGTTTTTAGCTCGTTCAGCTCTCAATGATTATACTTTATTAATCGCGAATAAACTTTTTAAGGCGGCGCTATTTCCTTTTATTGTTTTAACTATGGTGCCGGTGGCGTTAGGTAGTTCATCGGCAATAGAGTGGGTGTTTGGACCCATGACCCCATTTGCATGGTCATCGACAAGTATTATGGTTATTTTTACCTTAATGCTGTTTATTTTTGATGATTTTACCCGCTTCATTTTACATTACATATTACACAAAAATTCGTTTTTGTGGGAGTTCCATAAAGTACACCATTCCGCAACCGTATTAACACCCTTTACGGTATATCGCTCACATCCTGTAGAAAATTATCTCTATGCTTGTCGAATGGCATTAACTCAAGGTTTTGTCGTTGGCTTATGTTATTACTTATTTGGTCCGACATTAAAAATGATTGACATAATCGGTGCAAATATTTTTGTTTTTGCATTCAATATTATGGGATCAAACTTGCGGCACAGTCATATTTGGATAAGTTGGGGGGATAAAATTGAAAGTGTATTTCTCAGCCCTGCACAACATCAAATTCACCACAGTGATAATGTAAAGCACTTTGACAAAAATTTTGGTACGGCGCTGTCAATTTGGGACCGATTGTTTAACTGCAATATTTTAGCATCTGAAGTTGGAACGGTATCTTTTGGTATTGGCAAAGAAGGGGAGTCGCACAAGTCGATTATTAGTATTTATACGCAACCCTTTATAAAAATTTATAAGAAATTACAATGACATTTGTCTTAGATTTTTATTGATATACTTTTCGTGTTTTTGATAAGTATTTAGATTTATGAGGGATCAATAATATTTATTGGACACGGATCTAAACAAGAATTATTCTCAAATAAATTGACAGTTCCTAATGTTTTCTTTAATCTTGCCGCATATAATCATTTTTGAAAGTGACTGGCATTATCTTGCCAGAATTAGCTAATGCAGAAAATACCCTTCATCCAGAAAAAAATTCTACTCATTTTTGCCAGTTTATCCATAATTTCTTCAACGCTTGCACAAGCAAGTGAAGAGGTAAATGTATATTCTTATCGTCAGGCCTTTTTAGTTGAGCCTTTGTTTGACAAGTTTACTGAAGAAACAGGGATTAAAGTTAACGTTATTTTTGCTAAAAAAGGTATGGCTGAACGTCTAGCTCGCGAAGGTAAACATAGCCCTGCAGATATACTATTAACCACAGATATTAGTCGACTTATTGAGTTACATGACCGTGACTTGCTACAAACGTATAGTTCTAAAACTTTACTTGATGCTATTCCCAGCCAATATCGATCAAAAGACAATACTTGGTATGCGCTAACAACTCGCGTGCGTAATATTTATTCGGCTAAACGTTTAGGTGTTATAAATGTTAATTATGAAGACTTAGCCGACAGTAAATATAAAGGGAAAATTTGTACTCGAAGTGGTAAGCATGCTTATAATATTGCCCTCGTTGCATCGATGATTGCTACTCATGGAAAAGCTGAAACGCTTGTTTGGTTAGAAAAATTTAAAGCAAACTTAGCCCGAAAACCTCAAGGCAGTGACCGTGGTCAAGTTCAAGCCATTCATCAAAAGCTATGTGATATTTCGCTAGGTAATAGCTATTACTTTGGCAAAATGTTGGCAGATGAAAAACAAAAAGTATGGGCTGATGGCGTGTACATTAATTTTCCTAACCAGAGTAACCGTGGTGCCCATGTAAATATATCAGGTATGGCAATGGCTAAATACGCACCTAATAGTGAAAGTGCTAAAATATTAATGGAGTTCTTGGTATCGAAAGATGCCCAGAAACTTTATGCTGAAACCAATATGGAATATCCAGTAAGAACCGATGTGATGCCTTCTGCATTAGTTGCCTCATGGGGTACATTTAAAGCGGATTCTTTACCGTTAGAAACTATCGCAAAATATAGAAAGGAAGCACTTAAACTGATCGACCAAGCTAAATTTGATTTATAGAATGTGATGGTTACTCCTTGATAACTCAGTTAAAAAATAATATCTGGCGAAGTACCTGCTGGCTGATAGCATGTTTACTCATTACACCTGTATTGGTAATGGTATTAGCAAGCTTCGCTTCGTCGAGTGATTTATTTTCTCACCTTTGGCAAACGGTTTTGCCAGATTATATTGCCAACACGCTAATACTCGGCGTATCGGTGGTTTGTTTATCGCTAGTTTTTGGTACTTTGAGTGCCGCTTTCATTGTACATACCAATGTAAAAGGTAAGGGGTTTCTGAGATGGCTACTTTTATTGCCCTTGGCTATGCCCGCCTATTTAGTTGCTTACCTATATACTGATTTGTTGGACTACGCAGGCCCTGTTCAGCGAACATTACGTGGCTGGTTTGATTGGCAATCGCCAAATGATTACTGGTTCTTTGATATACGCACTTTGCCTGGTGCGTCCCTTGTTATTTCTTTGGTATTATTTCCTTATGTTTATATGTTGGCTCGCACTGCATTTGAACAACAAGATCAAAATCTATTAAGAGCTGGGCGTTTATTAGGGTTGTCGGCCAAACAAAGCTTTTTTAAAGTGGCTTTACCTCTGGCGCGGCCAGCAATCGCAATATCGGCTAGTTTAGTGCTTATGGAAACCTTAGCTGATTTTGCTACGGTTAATTATTTTGCAGTAAATACGCTGACTACCGCTATATACGATACTTGGTTGGGCTATGGAGACTTAGCCACAGCCAATGCTTTAGCAAGTCTACTGATGCTGATCATTCTATTCGCTGTTGTAGCAGAGCAGCGAGCAAGAGCAGGACAACGTCATCAATCAAATAGACCAAATCAGCATATTGAAATTATTAAATTGTCTTTTGTTCAACAAGTTTTTATCAGTGGATTTTGCTGGGTTTTAGTCTTAGTGGGCTTTCTTTTACCTTTCACTTTACTTGTTATTATGGCAATTGAATACAGCGATATGAGTCAGCTGATGAAATTAGTTGAGCCAAGTAAGAATAGTATTGAGGTGTCATTTTATGCCGCTACTATCGCAACGTGCTTGGCTTTGCTGTTTGGTTTGTACCGTCGGTTGAGTAACGATAAATGGCGTATGTTTCCTTTAATCCTCTCAGGCTTTGGTTATGCTGTGCCGGGTACCGTATTAGCGATGGCATTATTGGCTACCTTCGGTCCGTTGGATCATTTTATTAATGATGTAGCAGTATACTTTCAGTTAATAGAACCTGGCCTTGTCTTGTCAGGCACCATTTTTGCTATCGTTTTCGCCTTTGTCGTTCGTTTTGCAGCTATTGCTAATGGAACAATATCGAGCGGTATTGAACAAATACCCCGTTCGCTTGATTTTGCACCGGCAAGTTTGGGCGTAGGTTTAGGAGAGATGTTAAAAAAGGTACATCTCCCAATACTCAGACCTTCAATTTTAGTGGCATGGTTATTAGTGTTTATCGAGTCGATGAAAGAACTGCCCGCCGTTTTATTGTTAAGGCCTTTTAACTTTGAAACATTGAGCATACAAATTTATCAATTAATATCAGACGAAATGCTAGAGCAAGGTGCCTTGAGTGCTATTTTAATAGTTTTGCTGGGGTTAGTACCTATTATTTGGCTTAACAGAAGTAAGGAATCAACCTAAATGGTCACCAATGAATTGTTAAGCATTAAGCAACTTTCTGTGACGTTACAAAAAAAAACGATATTGTCCGACATCAACTTAACACTTAATGATGGTGATATTCTTGGTTTGGTCGGGCCAAGCGGTTGCGGAAAAACGACCTTGCTTAATACTATTGCTGGCTTTAATACGTTTAACACTGGTGAGTTGAAGATAAATAATCGCAATATAAGTCGTGATTATTCATCTGATGACGAAGATATTCTGACGATTACACCTGCTAAAAATGTAGCTCCTGAGCATCGTAATATTGGTATGATCTTTCAGGACTATGCGCTGTTTCCGCATTTGTCGGTTGAGAAAAACATCTGCTTTGGACTGGATAAATTAACGAAAAGCGAACAAAAGTCTCGTATGACTGATTTGCTCAATCTACTTAAATTAACAGGTTTAGAAGCAAGGTTTCCCCATCAATTATCTGGCGGGCAGCAGCAAAGAGTGGCAATTGCTAGAGCATTAGCACCGCAGCCGAAGTTATTATTGCTTGATGAGCCTTTTTCAAATATTGATGCACGTTTACGCAATGAATTAATGTTAGAAATGCGCCAACTTTTAAAGCAATTAAAAATGAGCGCTATTTTTGTTACCCATAACAAAGATGAAGTGTTTACTTTTGCCGATAAAGTAGCCGTTATGCATCAGGGCAGTATCTTGCAAGTAGGTAGTCCAACTCAGGTTTGTCAAACACCGAGTAGTTGGCAAGTTGCTGACTTTTTGCAGTTAGGCAGCTGGATACCTTTGCAGGCTGCGAATGGTCTGTTTCAATCGGCCTTAGGTGATTTTCCATCAGCCTCTCAACTTGTTTCAAATACTCGTGCTGTTACCGATGAAAACAATTCAAAAACACGGCAATTGTTATTAAAGTCTCAAGCGATTGAGTATTGCACGGGGCAGAGTGAAAAAAGCAACGTTAAAGTTGATCACATTAGAGTGACAGAACACGGTTTTCATTATTTGCTTAGCAGTATTGAAAAGGACTCATCTTTGTTCTTTGACCAGCTGAGTTTTTATAGCGAAGTTTTATTAAGTTTGGGTCAACACATAGCGATAAAAATTAAGCCGCATAAGTATCAAATTTTTAGCATGCCTACTGCAACATAAAATTCCTAGTTCAGAAAGCGTATAGGCATTTTATGCGTTTACATCATGTACCGAATGCATTTCTTGCTATTTTTTCTCTAGTGGGTATGTATTTACGGAGTATAAAAGCTTTTTGGTTTTTATATATTTTTTATAACGAATGACGGAAAACTTAATCGTGTTATCGTTAGCTTATTCCATATCCGAGCATTATATCTATTGTTTCGCACATTCTTTATGTTGTTGAATTTGTGTTCAACTCACTGAGGGAAATATTTAAACAGGACACCAGTAAGATATTGAACAAAATATATATATTTCACTTATACTCATAAATATTGGATTAAATTAATAACAAATAAGTTCATAATAAAAAAAATGAAAATCAGAATATTCTTCTATCTGCTATTAATTGTTGTGTTTTTTTGCAGTACACCTTTGATGTCACAAGAACATCGCAACGAGCAATCTGATGTCTTAACCGTTGTGGCAGTTGAAAATAACTTGCCATTTAGTTTCCAACTACCCGATGGTACGTTTAGTGGACTATATATTGAATTTTGGCAACTATGGGCTAAGACGAATAATATTCCTATCCGTATAGTCTTGGTGTCTTTCGAAGAGGGATTGGCGTTAGTTAAGCAAAAAAATACGCTACATGTTGGACTCTTTAGTAATGAACAACGCAGACAATGGGCGAATTTCTCACTACCTATTCATAATGTACAAACTGGCGTCATTTATAACCGTTCAATCAATAAGGAAACTAAACTTAAAAACGTCAATGATCTAGTTATATCAACTCAACGCCTGAGCTTTCAAGATTCATATTTAAGAGAAAACTTTCCTGATATTGAGCTATCCACCTATGAAAATCTTGATGAGGGCATAGAACGATTATTAGATAATGATATTCAGGCTGTTGTCGCTGAATTACCGAGTGCCCTTGCCTATATAGCTAAAAAAGGATTAAGTGGCGTTTTTACTATTTCTGATGAAGTTATTGTTTCGAATGATGTGTTTGCGCTTATAAGAAAAGACCAGCCTGAATTATTAGCCAAGATTAATCTGGGTATTGAAAATATTCCTATTCGCAAAATCATCGAATTAGAAAAAAAATGGCTACCGACCCTGAAACCCTTTTTTCAAAAAAGTTCTGATGTTTCGAGTTTAACCGTTATCGAAAGTAAGTGGTTATCTCAAAATAACTCACTTAGTTTAGGCACAGACTCGGCATTCCCTCCTTTTGAATTTAATGATAAACATGGCGAACATAGTGGTATTTCGGCTGATTACATTGAGTTTGCGCAAGAACAACTACAAATAAATCTAAAACCAATCTTAGGCGTTAGTTGGGCCGAAGCGCTAGATGAGTTTAAGCGTGGCAATATAGATGTCATGTCAGCAATCTTGTATACAGAGGAAAGGGCGCGATATATAAATTTCACTGACCCATATTTTGAAATATCATTAGTCATTGTGTGTAAAAAAGATGCTTTTTATGCCGAAAGTTTATCATCCCTCAATGGCAAAAATCTGGGTCTCATAAAAGGCTATGTTTACAATGAACTTATTAGTCAAGATTACCCAAATATAAATATCGTGAATGTTACTTCAATTGAAGATGGACTTGAGAAATTACAGTCTGGAGAAATTGACGCTTTTGCAGATTCTATTGCTGCTATTAATTATGAAATGGGAAAAAATGAAATAACCGACCTTATTATTACTGCTTTTACACCTTATAAACTTGCATTATCCATGGCTGTTCGAAAAGGGCTTGAGCCACTTATTCCCATATTAAATAAAACCATTGCAAGCATGGATGAAAAGCAACGTTCAGCCATTGCGAATAACTGGTTGTCGGTACACGTACAAACGGGTACAAAATTATCTACCATTATAGTTTGGGTATTACCCATATTGACCGTGCTTATATTGATCATTGTCATATTCTTCTGGATGAATAAAAGACTAAAAACAGAAATAGATGCGCGCATTGAAAATGAAGAAAAACGGATTTTAGCCCAACAAGATTTGGCTGCACAAAAATCTGCAATGGATGAACATTCACTCGTCCTTGTTACAGATGTTAAAGGTATTATTACCTACGCGAATAATAAGTTTTGCTCACTCAGTAGTTATACCCGCGAAGAACTTATTGGTAAAAACAATAGAATCCTAAATTCGGAAAAGCAGGATGACAGTTATTGGCACGCCATGTTCTTAGAGGTATCTCAAGGCAACTCTTGGCATGACGAAGTCTGTATAAAAGCAAAAGAGGGACAACTTTATTGGGTGGATACTACGATTGTACCGCTTTATAACAACATGAATAAATTGAGTGGTTACACTTATATCAGTACCGATATTTCACATCAAAAGGAGATTATTACTCACTTAGCGGAAGCTAAGAAACAAGCGGAAGTTGCAAATGAATCTAAAACTAACTTTTTAGCGAACATGAGTCACGAAATTCGTACACCCATGAATGGCGTGATAGGCATGACGAATCTTTTACTTGATACACCGTTGAATAAAGAGCAGCACAATTTTGCCAAAACGGTAAAAAACAGCGCTGAGTCACTTTTAGGTGTTATTAATGATATTTTGGATTTTTCAAAAGTCGAAGCCGGTAAATTAGAGCTTGAACCACTCGAGTTCGATTTGGAATTGTTATTGCACGACCTTGGAAGTACGCTTTCTTTTCAGGCCCACAATAAGCATTTAGAGCTTATTTGTCCCGCCAACATCATACCATCACAGTTGTACATTGCCGATCCTGGACGTATTAGACAAATCCTCAATAACTTGGTTGGCAATGCGATTAAATTTACAGAAAAGGGTGAAGTATCAGTATATTGTAAAATCCAAGAACAGACTGAACTGAGGTCAACCATTCTTTTTGAGGTAACTGATTCAGGTATCGGTCTTTCTGATGAACAAAGAAATAAACTTTTTGAACGTTTCAGCCAAGCAGACGGTTCAACTACGCGTAAATATGGCGGTACTGGATTAGGTCTCTCTATCAGTAAACAATTAGTGGAGTTGATGGACGGTGAAATAGGGGTCAAAAGTGTAGAGGGTCAAGGATCTACATTTTGGTTTACCATTAATATTGTTAACTCTAACAAGGTTCGGCCAAAGAAAACTTATGACAATTTACATCGTCAAAAAATATTGGTTGTCGATGATAATTTCACAAATCGCAGGTTATTAGGTCTGCTACTTACAAAATGGCAAGTTGAGCATACATTGGTTAATAGTGGTATTAAAGCACTAGAAAGCTTAACTGAAGCCTTTGAAAAAGGGTGCCCTTATAATATCGCGGTCCTAGATATGCAAATGCCTGAAATGGACGGGTTTCAACTTGCGACTAAAATTAAAGCGGATAGTCGTCTTTTTCCAAATACCCATTTAATGATGCTCACATCGCAAGGGCAGCGTGGAGACGCTAAAAAATTGAAGGCTGCTGGATTTAGCGGATACCTGAATAAACCCATTGATCAGTCTATTCTTTATAATACGCTAATGACAATCGCAGGCGTTAATTCTCCAGAACAACCGTTGGTAACGGCCTATAGTGCGCGCGAACTTCCTCAGTTCAAAGCAAGAGTGTTGGTGGTTGAAGATAACGCGGTGAATCAAAAAGTGGCTGAAGGTCTATTGAAAAAGTTTGGTATACAAGTCGATATAGCCGCTAATGGACAAGAAGCACTCGATACCTTAGAGAATTTACCTTTTGATTTAGTGCTGATGGATTGTCAAATGCCTGTGATGGATGGTTATGCAGCTACACTGAAAATTCGCCTTGCTGATTCTAAAGTACTTAATCAAAAGATACCTATAGTTGCCATGACCGCGAATTCAATGCAAGGAGACCGAGATAAGTGTCTATCGGTGGGAATGGATGATTTTATTTCTAAACCTATAAACCCAAGTAAGTTGCATGAGGCATTAAAGCGATGGTTACCCTAAGCTGAATCTACGACAGCTCAATGAGGTCATCACAAATGATGAATGTGAACATGTTATTCAAAGTTTAGATGATATTTATCTAAGAGTTCTTGGTAATCATTCGATGCTTTGAATTGCTCAATTAGCTGTCCAAATGTTTGTTTTATCTCTAATGAATCGCTTCTATTCTTCGTTAGCCCTAAGTAAACGGGGGTCTTGTCGATATACGGCCATATCGCTTTAATTTCATTGCTCACTTGATGTTTTATGGACAATCTATCAAAAATATACGGGTTCGTAATAGCCACGTCAATGCGTTCAGAGAGTAACAGCTTTAATAATACTTCTTCGGTGAGTACTGGTAATTTAGTTAAATAACTTGCTCGGTCGAACGTTTCACCATATGAATACTCTCTTTTAGTCCCGATAGAATAAGAGATTAATTGGGGTAATTGACCCGAAAATTCAAGCTTACTGTCAATTAGCGTAAACAATTGATTAACTTCGTAACCATATGATGGTTCTATGAAATTATATATCTTTTCACGTTTTTTATTTTTAAATAGCGTTAATATAAGATCCACTTCGCCTTGTTCAACAAGAAATAATGTTCGAGGCCAAGGGAGAATTATAAATTCAAAATCATAGTTTGAATTTTCTTCAATATAATCAAGAATATCAATTGTAAACCCTTTTATTTCACCATTTTCTTCATAATTATAAGGAAAATATCCTATCTCTTCGATAGCGACGGTCAGAATAACTTTGCCATTGTCCGGACTAAAGGTATCCGAGTTCATGCCTGTATTCGCAAAAATTAAGAACGGACTAAGGTAAAGAAGGAATATTAATTTTCTGAAAATTATTATCATAATGTAAAGTTCAACCTTTTCTATTTTTATCTAAGGCTTTTGCAATTAATTCTCTATAAAATACTGTCTCTGTTTAACTTTATTCAGCTTAAATCGAAAATTAAGGTGCAAAAACTTTATGGAGCACAGGTTTGCAATATAAATAGGATGTTTCGAATTGTGGATATTATATGAAGGGACGAACATTAAAAATATGGCTCAAGTGTCCAATATTATAAGAATCATGGAAGATCTGTTAATAAGTAGATTGAAAATTTTCGGTAGTTGTGTTCAATGTATTACTAAACATTATATTTTTAGACCAATACATAATGTGTCCATCTTCTTTGACCTTGCTTGATGATCTTTTTCTCTGAGAGTAATTTTTTCAATAAATACGACGCTCGATTGTGTTCTACATTGAGTAACTGCTGAACAATAGAGTTATCAATACTGTTATGTTTTTCTATATAAGCAATCACACTTTCTTCATCATTACGAGGCTTGTGCAATGCAGGGAGGTCTTCAGTGATTAAACGATGTTGTTCCACTTCATCATCTACAAAATGTTGTTCATTTATAAAGTGGAAGTGTTCAGGTTTTATGGTTTTTCCTCTACTGCTAATAAGTGCATGTTCAATAATATTTCTAAGTTCTCTCACATTTCCTGGGTAATGGTAACTTTGCAAACTAGATAATGCTGAAGGTGAAATAACTGACTTCTCTCGACCCATTTCTTTGGCAAGTATCGTTAATAAATGTTCTGTAAGTAGAGGTATATCATCAATGCGTTTTCGCAAAGGAGGTAGTTTTACTACGTATCCTGCCAACCTAAAGTAGAGATCTTGTCTAAAGGTCTTCTCTGCTACTTTTTGATGTAAATCCATATTTGTGGCGGCAACAATGCGAACATTTACTTTTAATGCGCGATTACCTCCTACTGGCGTTACCATACCGTCCTCTAAAACGCGCAGTAATTTTGCCTGTAACATCAGTGGCATATCACCTATTTCATCAAGAAAAAGTGTACCGCCGTCGGCATCAACAAAGTGTCCATTACGATCTCTAAACGCGCCGGTAAACGCACCTTTCAAATGACCAAAGAACTCAGCGTCTGCGAGCTCGGTGGGTATCGCAGAACAGTTTACTGCTACAAAAGGTTTGCTTTTGCGATTACTGCCAAAATGTATAGCCCGAGATATTAGTTCTTTACCCGTTCCGCTTTCACCGAGTACCAGTACATTGGTTCTATCAACACTTTGTAAACAGCGAACCTCTTCAAGTAATGCGGTAATTATAGGACTACTACCGGTAAATGCGTCAATACCCCATTGCTTAGCCTCTTGGGCAGTTAACGCGGATAGGCGAGAGTCTACAATACTTAGTTTTTTTTCAACGATGTTGGTTTTATCTATTTGATCCTGCAATTGTTGATTGAGTTCATTCAGATCTTTATTTTGTGTCTGTAATAATAGTCGCTGACGTTGAATAGTAAGATGGGCATTGATACGAGAGAGAACTTCTTCTCGTTGAAAGGGTTTGGTAATAAAATCAACACCACCCGCAGCAAAACCTAGCACCTTACTGTCTGTATCCGTTAATGCACTCATAAAAATTACAGGAACATCTTTCGTCTTAGCTTTTTGTTTTAATGCTTGGCAGGTTTGAAAACCATTGATGCCAGGCATCATTACATCTAACAATATTAGACTCGGTGTTTGTATATCAACAATCTCTAGTGCATCTTCACCTGATAATGCGACGGCTAGGTCATAACCTAGATCTTCAAGATGTGAGACCAAAATATCAAGGTTTTCAGGCTTATCATCAACGAGTAACAATAATTGAGAATCAGACATATATATTAGACGCTTATAGATTACTTTTAATAAAGTTACTATAAGCGATTTTTGTGTTTTCTATAAGCGCTATTTCATGATTATAAGGATTAAAAAGTTACTGATGTATTTTTCCACCTGAGATTCGTTATAAGTAACCGATGTACATGGTATTTAATTTATTGGTCAATATATTGCTAAGTAAATCTAACTAAATAATTTTATTCGTTAGCGTGAATAGATAAAAGAAGATATTTCATTAATAGCATTGCATTTGAGTGCACCAATTTATGAGATGAACGTGTGTATTTCATGTTCAATAATCAGAGATTTGTTATCATAGTGGTGAGAGATAAATTATCAATTAGCGTTAGGTTGGATCGAATTGTTATGAAACGAATAAACAGTCACTTGGTTTGGACATTAATATTGTTAAACATCAGTATTTGCGCAGAATCTTTTGCAGAAAATGAAGGCGAATTGGCTGAGTTAATGTCTTTACTCGACGAAGAAACGACTATTGCCACTAAAAGTAAAATGAACGCTGATTATGTGCCCGGTACGGTAACAGTTTTACATGGCGATACTCTTAGACGTATAGGTATACTGACCTCTGGTGAGGCGTTATCACTCGTACCCGGTTTTTATATGAGTCTGGGTAACACGGGTGAAGTTGTGTCTGTCGTTCGTGGGGTTGGATCGTCATTAAATTCAAGTCATTTAAAGATCATGCTCAATGGTATATCGGTTAACAGTGCCGTTTCAGGATCAGGAGATGCAGTGTTACGTTTACCTGTAAGTCAAATTGATCGAATAGAAATTATTCGAGGCCCAGGTTCCTCTTTATATGGTGAGTTTGCCTTTTCTGGAGTCGTGAATATTATCACTCAACAAGGAGATAATACTGTACAAATCACCACGGGTGCTAACAATTTTAGGCAGGCTGATATTTCGATTGGCACCGGCAATCATAGCCAAAATAATAGGAATGACGTTAGCTGGAATATAAATGCCAGTCATTGGGAAACTGATGGTACAGGTCGTGAGTCAGGAGAAGATAATTTTTCACCGCTTGGTTCTGGATATGCTCCCGGTCCTATTTTTGATCAAGACCAAGGTGACTTTTTAGCGTTAAATATGCAGTATCAAGGTTTTGAAGCTAAAGTGCATTACATCGAAACAGAACGCGGCAGTTATTTCGGTCGTTTAGGAAAAAATGAATTTGATTATTCTCCAAACATTGAAGAAATATTCAATGTTGAATTCAGCAAAAGTTGGCAACTAAACGAGAATATTAATTCAGTATTAACGCTGGGGTATCAAAGTACGACTTTAGATTCGGCAAAAACTATGGTGCTGCCAAGTGGCTCAAGGTTGCCAGGTAGAGGTCCTATTGTGATATCCGAAACCGACCAATTTGATAAGTTTGGTAGTGAAGAGTCATACACAAAAGCTAACCTACAATTTAATGGGATGTTAATGGAAAATCACAATTTTTTGTTAGTACTTGAAACCGTTAAATTTGATGTTGATGATGCTTATCGCTTTCTGTTTGATGATATTGATACACTTTTATTGAATAAAACTTCTAATGAGATGATTAACTCTGAACGTAACTTCTCTAGTATTGTTTTACAAGATCAATGGTTAATTCATGATGATTTTGAACTGACTGCAGGAGTGCGATATGACCATTATAGTGATATTGGTAGCAGTACTTCACCTAGAATTGCAGGTGTTTGGCGAATAACGGATGAACATATATTAAAAACCCAGTACGCCGAAGCCTTTAGGCCGCCAACGCTAGTACAAAGCTACTTTAATCGAAATAACGAAATAGCTAGTTTAAGTCAAACATTAAAGCCTGAAAACATAGAAACTTTTGAACTTAGCTATACTTTTAGGCAATCGGAACGAAAAATAGTAACAACGCTGTTTCATTCTCAATTTACTGATTTAATTGAATTGTTATTTATTCCTGGTTTACTTCCTATGTACCATAATATTGGTGAAATTAGTGCTAATGGTATTGAGTTTGAATGGACTGAAAAGCTACGAGATGACTGGACGATTTCGGGCAGTGTCTCTTATGTGAATACTGAAGAAAATCGTGATGTAGACGAAGAACTGACGGGAACGGTTAATTGGTTAGCAAATGTAACGTTTCAATGGCAAATGACATCAAATATTCACAGCAGTTTATTGCTTAAATATGTCGGGGAGCAAGAGGGGGCTGAGTTACCTAATTTACGTTTACCACACGTTGAAACCTTCTCTGCGTTTAATACCATTGACTATTCATTAGCATATAATAATGCGTTTGGTCTTCGTAAGATGATGATTCGACTGGCGGTAAAAAACATGACGGATGAATATTGGGAAAGTCAGTCTTTTCCTACGCAATGGCCCGAAGGGCTAACGCAGGGAGAACGAACTTGGAATATAACTGTTGAATACGGATTTTAACAGTTTCTTCATCATTTAAAGGGCGCTTAAAGCGCAAACTAATATGAGAATAGCAGGGATGAAAATAGTATTGTTGCTCTGGTTGCTTACCGCAACCTTTGCACCTGCTGTTGCCGACACTTTTACCGAGAGGCGAATTATTGTTGGGCAAAAACTATTTCGTACTATGCTGGTATCAAACCTAAATTATAAAAACAATATCTCACCTGAAGGCAGGATTTATGTTGATTTACTCTATCAATATGATGATGAACAAGCTAAAAAATTAGCAAGTGGATTAACGTTAGAGCTCACTGCAATACATGGCGTGCCAGTAATTGTTCGACCACTTTCTATCACGCAATATGTACATGACCAACAAGTATCATCAATTGGTGCTTTTATCACAGAAAAAATCGATATAAATAGTCTTCAACAGGTGATCGTCAAAGGTCATAAAAACCAACATATCTTGTTTTCGCCTTTTGAAGGGGATGTCGAAAAAGGCGTTATGGCCGGATTGTCGGTGGAATCTAGGGTACGTCCTTATGTCAATATATCTGCTTTGAAACATAGTAATGTTGAAATGAAACCATTTTTTATTAAGGTGTCGAAGTTATATGCGCCTAAACTTTAAATCTTCACATTATGTAATGACTAATCTCGTTATTAGCGCGGTATTTTTTATCATGGTGGCCGTTTTCTTAATCTCACTGTCTCAATATTGGAACAACATATTAGAGCCAAGATTAAGCCTTGCGGCAAAAACACAAGCAGAAATACTGTCACAATCTCAATCAGGTACCTTACTAAAAGCCTTAGAGACTCAAGATCCAATTAAACGGGAAAAAGCCCTCCAGGAGGTATTCTCAGAAATATTGTTGATCACTGACCCTTCGATAAATGAACCCTTTATTAAAGGGATTTCACTCGAAATCGATTATGAATTAATTAACGCGATTGAGGGAAGTATTGATTTGAGTGCAGGAATTGTAGACTGTGACTTGTGTATTAAAACAGAAGTAGCCTTATTTGATGATGAACTGAACATGTTAGCCATTGCTCATTTCAACGTTACGGATGCTTATTATAGATGGTTAGGATCAGATCTAAAATCGGGACTGATATCCCAAGCGTTTGTCACGGTGGCACTTTTCTCTGTGGTCTGGATAGTTGTTTTGTTTTTGGTGTCACGTATCAATAAAGTAAGACGAAATGTTGAAAGATCCGATCGCGCTAAAACAAGGTTCATTGCCAACGTTAGCCATGAGTTGAGAACACCGCTTAATGCGATTCTAGGATATACACAATTATTCAAAAAAGATGTTCCTATGATGGTAGTTCAGGGCAGAGGAGTTAATACTATTCATCGCAGTGCTGAGCATCTTCTTGCTTTGATAAACGATATTTTAGATTTTTCAAGAGTTGAGTCTGAACATTTACAATTATTTCCAGAGCAGGTTACGCTGTTATCTTTTCTTAATACCTTGGTGGAAATGACGGCAATACGCGCTGAAATTAAAGATATTCAACTTATTACTGAATTCTCCAATGACTTACCTGCTGAGGTGTTAATTGACGAAAAACGATTACGACAAATCCTATTAAATTTGTTAAATAATGCCGTGAAGTTTACTGACAGTGGCTCTGTCACTTTTGAAATCGCTTTAAAGCTTGTTAATAAAGATCAACTGACTCGTACTTTATTATTTTCAGTAACAGATACGGGTGTTGGTATCCCTAAAAGTATGCTTAAAGATATATTCTTACCTTATCAACAGGTAGAGAACGTTATCACTAGCGCAGAAGGTTCTGGTTTAGGGTTGTCGATTAGTAAAAATTTACTCGAATTGATGGGGTCAAAGCTAAATGTTGAAAGTACCCTAGGTCAGGGTAGTGTTTTTTCTTTTGAACTGGCTCTACCCATTATGTTGTCTTCAACTTCGAAAGAGGAAAATACGGGGAATGAGGCAATCATTAATGATGTCATCTCTAGTCGTCAAAACGAAAACAAACACCATAAACATGAGAATAATAATTTCAAGCAAGTTAAAATCGAAGCAGGGGAACATGCTGAGGCAATATCCTTGCCTGATCATGCAGTGTTACTTGAGTTGAAAGAGTATGCAGCAAAACATAATGTATTGGCAATACGTCAGTTAATTTCAACACTCGATGAACAGCCTGATTGCCGAAAATTTGTTGAACTAATTTCACCATTGGCTCGGAATTATCAGTTTTCAAAGCTTCTTCAGTTACTTGAACAACTGCCATAAATATCAATGAAATTTACAGTAATGTAACTGTTCAACCAATATATTCCTGACCTTTTGTTGGAGATCAATAAAGTTGTTTACTCTACATTCGCTAAAGCCATATTGAGTAGCAACACTTCATAGGCAATATAAATAAAGTTACTTACCAATCCCCTTTAGTTAATAACTGTGTCCTAATAACCGAGCAATAAAGTTCTTTACTGTAAATGACGAGGGTCACTAATACTGACCATTTGGCCTTTAGGCTCTTTATAGGTCACCATTCTTGCTTGCCAAATCGGTGGTAAGCTTGGGTCTTGTTTTCTAGCATGGGCTGAAACATTCACCTCAATGAGGCAATCTCCACCACTGTATTCTTCGATAATTTTAAACCGTGTATTCGATTTTATAGGAGTCAGCCAATGGCTATCGGTATGTGTTTTTTGCCAATTAATCATTAATTCTGCGGATAAATAACAACGGTCAAACAGCGTAAGGCTTTGCTTAGGAATATTGAGAGACTTGGTGTGTGTTATTTCTCCTTTGGCGCAAGGGCCAAAAGCGACATCATGGACTAGTCGACTGCGTAATGACATCAAGGCACATAAGCGAAGCATCGGGTATTCAGTATGACGGTCTTTTCGATGTTTTATATAGCCAAAATGCTCGGCAAGCTCTGGTGAGTCAGGTGTGCGAAAACAAGTACCATCAACAGCAAATAGCTGTAGTCCATGCCAAGCATCTTCGGTATCTTCTTGCTTTATCCAATGCTCTGCCGTTAAGTTAAACAAGGCTTCTAACGGTTCTTGGCCTAACCTTAAGCGAGCTTGTGGAACGGCACTAGGCGCGACAGTTTCACCTAACTCACCTGCTAGAGATAAATCTAGCTTGCTAACGACATCATTAATTGAACGATCACGGTACAAGCCCATACCGACAATCAACCAAACAACAAGCTCTGCGGGTAACTTACTGCGTCTAACACTTGCTTTGTCTGTCGTTTTTAGAACCGTTTCTATCCACTCAAGAGGTAAGCTCTTTTGAAAAACATTTAAACTCTCCGGCTCTGCAAAGGGTTGGATATCATCCAGCCACATAGACAACATAAAAAAATAGCCCTATCAAAAAGATAGGGCTATTGTCGTATGATCGTTTTCTCTGTCAACCGATCGTTTTCTTAACTGATCGGCGTTGCCCACTAAGAGGCTTTTAATTGTTGGTTAAAATAGCGACGAAGGAGCAAAAGCCAACTGTTTTTTGTCCTGCTTTAATGACTTGTTAGTTTGCATTACTTTTTAACCAGTTACTGATGTAATTGGTTGTGTCTCGCCATAGACACGTGAGCCGTCATAGACCAAGGTTGAATCGTCATTTGGGCCAGCGCCATCTGTGGTGCCATCGAAAAATCGTGCAACTTCACTAGGCTGGCTTGGGCTGTGCCACAACTTAAGGCAAAAAATACAGCCATCATCGGCCACGATGGTTTTCTCATTTGATTCATTTCCTTAGCTTTGCTATTTAAAGGTATCAGCGACCGAATGATTCGGCCGGGCATTTGAATAAGGGTTGTTTTCATCGTTGCAATATTTGACTACGTTAAAAATTAAAAGAAGTTAATACTTTATTGCTATTATCGTTACGAACTTATTATACGATTTTGACAGGGCAACTAAGCAAAATATGAGTCACTAATTTTTAACTGTTTATTATCAATGGTTTGGTGTTTTTGTCGGTGAATATAAAAAGCAGGGTGTAATAAAACCTGACAAATTTTAAATAAAGTAATATTCGTAGTAATTGCTCATATACTCAAACACTTATTTGCAGCAGTAGGGATGAAATTACGGTTAAATGGCGACAAAAAACGAAAGAGAATAGCAGTGACCGATTAATACCTAATGAAAGCAGTGTTGGTATATTTATGGTGAAATATAGATAAATCAGACTCAACTAATAAAAGCTGCAGAATATCGGTGTTTTCGTTAATTAGATAAAATAATGACTTAAATAACAGACTATTAAGATATTCTGACTGTCATGTTTTTTTACACCCGAATTTCACCTAGCCACCAGAATCATTCTAATGCAATGAATTTATCATTAATTAATTAACTGGCACATTTTTTGTTCTAATTCGCGATATAGAAAATACTTACTTTTAACAAACACGGCTAGATTCCTAACGAAAATGGCTAAAAGGACATAACCATGAATAATAAGCTTTTTAAATCAATGATTGCGGCAGCACTTTTGTCGGTAACTAGCATAGCGAATGCAGGGATAATTTATATATCCGTTGATACTGTCGGTGCAATCACTGCTATCGATGACCTTAGTCCAGAAAACTTGGCGGGCTTTTTACTAGGCGAAGAACTTAGGCTTGATTTTACCTTCGATGACAGTGCTGTTGATTTAGACACGGGTACTGGTATGGAGAATCAAGGTAAATTTAGAGACAGCAATGCAACCCTTAGCCTTACCGGCCTGACCTCAGGTGCAACCCTTAGCTACTTCAGCGGTGTTGATATTGAAGTTGATGACAAAGAAGAGCTTGAGATAGAAAGTATTGCAACTAGTGCAAGCGCTACTTATACCCGCATTATTGGCGGGGATATTGATTGGAATACTCACGGCACTGACTTTTTCACCAACCCAGACAATATCGCAATCGTATTTGCTGACTTATTTGCTAACTCTTTTTCTAACAGTTCTGGTAACTCTGCATCTACGGAATATTGGAATGGTGCACAGTCTGTTCAAGGTATCAGTTTTGGCGAAGTGCCAAATACCTCAACTTTTACTAGCTCAAACGCAACGAGCGTGCCAGAGCCAACTAGCCTAGCTATTTTATCTTTAGGACTTTTGGGTTTAGTTTCGAGAAAAGTTAAAAAGAGTTAATTTAAGAATATAAATCTCTAATGAAAGCACCTTTTTAGGTGCTTTTTATGTACAGGAGGTACGGTATGTCATGGTCACATGGATGTGAAAGAATGACGATCTATTGCAGGATAATAGATCGTAGCGTTAGCAAAAATTTACCCTACCAGCATCAATATCCTACCCTCTTTCTATACCCTCCCTGTAAATTCAACAGCTGCCCTATTTTCGCCACAATTGAGCAATGTATTTTTATTCTTGTTAGTTTACTTCTTCTTAATTTATCCAGTGACAACAAGTTAAACCGCTAGCAATTTATGAAAAAACAATTGAGAAAAAAATTCATTATAGCGCCAATTTTTTTGAAATGATCAATTTTTTGCGCTGAGCGGAAATTGACTTAAAAATTCTTCCAATATGTTTTCTAATGAATCATTCCACCCAAAACTCTTCAGCTGCGTCTATTTTAACAGCTCGGCTGGTGAATGATGATTTTGAATAACTTCTAATTTTATCATTCAACTTCAACTTCAAGTCATGTTAATTTTATTGGTCATCTTCGATGTGTTTGAGCAATTTTATATAATGTGTAAGTAGAAATAAGAACAGGTCAAAAAGGTTTTTCATCTTGTGCAAATTCGCTCTTAAGCCACGCTTGCAATGCCATGATGGCGATGTCATTTTTCCGTTCTAGCGCGCAACAAAAATAGAAATTGGTGGAAATGTCAGCTGCCTGCTGAAACTTTAGCGGGATCTGAACCAAGCGACCGGCTTCAATGTCATTACGAGCCAAAATTTCGGTACTTAGCGCTAGACCTTGTCCTTCGATCGCCGCCTGCTGTAACAATATACTATGACTGAAAAAGTGGATTGCTTGATCTTTTCCAGGAGATAAACCCAATTTATTAAACAAACGTTCCCAGTCATTTTGTTGATTTTGATGTTCACCTTCAAGCAGCGCATAACTCAATATGGCTTCATGAAAAGGTAATTGAGAAAAGCTGTCATAAAGCTCAGGACTGCAAATCGGAAACCATTCTTCACTTCGTAAATGATTAAAATGATAGGCTGGATTATCACAACTTACACTGATGCCACAGTCTACACCCAGTAGATCTAAGTCGATGTCGGCTGCAGTTACCATGTTCAGACGTAAATCAATTTCAGGATGCTGCTTACGAAATTCCGGCAATTTTGGCACTAGCCATTTCAATGCAAATGAACTATATACCGCTAAACGGGTAATGCCTGCTGACTGACCCATGGTTTTGGCGCTAACCGCATCAAGAGAAGAAAAAATACGTTGCACTGTTGGAAAATATAGTTGTCCGGCGCTGCTTAACGACAATATTTTACCTTGACGGATAAATAGTTTCTTGCCTAAAAATTGTTCCAGTTGGCGTACCTGATGGCTGACGGCGCTTTGGGTAACAAACAATTCCTGAGCCGCCTGGCTAAAGCTCATATTGCGAGCTACGGCTTCGAAAACTCGTAACGCTTTTAAAGGAGGTAAATGTTTATACATGTTTTATGTTGTCTATCTTTTGTTTGCTACTGGTTTAGTATGAATTTATCTCATACTAAGGCAAGTATTTTCACTATTCAATCGGTTTATCTCGCTATATCATGAATTAAATTAATAATGCTAAAGGGAGTATTCTGCTGATGAATATAAAATATGCACTGATAATGATGTTTGGGGTACAGCTACTTGCCGCCTTCAGCTCAGTATTGGTAAAACAATTAGGAACCGAAACCCCAATTTATCAATTAATTTTGTATCGCCAAGCATTCGCCCTGATTATTCTGCTCCCCGTGCTTATGGCTTTGCCGGGTGGTTTAACTATCAGCCCCTTCCTTAAGCTTCATTTATTTCGTGGGCTGCTAATTACCGTTGGTAATGTCACCTTTTTAATGGCTTTAATACATTTACCCTTAGTGACAGTAACTGCCGTTGTTTATACCTCACCTATTATTCTGGTGCTGATAAGTGCGTATTTATTAGCAGAGAAGCTCAGCCAAATAAAGATAATAACTGTGTGCGCTGGTTTTTGTGGCGTATTAATGATTTCACGGCCGAGCGAAATGAATATTTATATTGTACTGGCATTGGTTAGCGCTATCACTCTCGCTTTAAACAGTGTCTGCCTGAAGCGAATCGCCAATAAAGAACACCCTATGGTGACGTTGTTTTGGTCAAATATATATACCGTGGCTTTCATCATGCCATTAGCTTTTTGGGAAGAAGCGCCAATGAGTATAACTTTGCTTAGTACCGGTTTTTACCTCGCCCTATTATACATCGGCATGACCTATTTGGTTATTCATGCTTTAAGAAGAGCAGATGCAAGCCGCCTCGCCTCGGCCGAATATAGCGGCTTAGTTTTTGCTGCCGTATTGGGTTACTGGTTATTTGATGATCCTATAGAGTTATGGACATTGACCGGCATAATAATAGTTATAGGCTCAGTACTGCTACCAGAGAAATTTAAAAAACGTAATCAATTGAAAATAGTAAGTCACAATGATATTTAGAGGAATCATAATTAAATGAAAAATTTATTAATCACTACAGAAAGATTAACCATACGCCAGTTATCAGCAAGGGATGCTCCTTTTATTCTCGAACAATACAATGAACCTGCTTTTCTTGAGAACATAGGCGACAAAAAAATTCGCTCAATTGATGATGCCATCAATAATATTGTCGATTGGGCACAAGCAAGTTATCGAAAAAATGGCATTGGCCTACTATTAGTGGAGCTGCGAGATTGTGGTACACCGATAGGGACCTGTGGTTTGATAAAACGTGACGATATCGAAGACTATGATCTAGGTTATTCGCTACTCGAAAAATACCAACGACAAGGTTATGTGATGGAAGCGGCACAAACTGTGCTGGAACATGCTAAAAATGTGCTGGCTTTGAGCAGGGTCGTCGGGTATACCTCGGCACTTAATGAGGCATCAATTCGGGTATTAAGAAAGTTAGGATTTGAAGCTGAAGGAGATTTTAATTTCCCCGGTTATGATCAGCCAAGCAAGATTTTTGCAATAAAATTGTAGCAATGCGTTGTTAGTAACGTATTAAGCAGAGTACAGGATTAGAAATATTGGATATGGCGTGGGATAGTATGATAACAAAACTAGAAAATTCGAATGAAGAAATAGCACATCAAATTTACACTATTTTTCAAAATTCCTATAAAGTTGAAGCACAACTTATTGGTGTTCTTGAATTTCCGCCATTATTGCGAAGTACTAAAGACATAATTACTTCTCAAACTGATTTTTATGGTTTTAGTGATAATAATTGTCTCGCTGCAATTATAGAAATAATAATTGTAGATAATCATCTAGAAATTAATAGCTTAACTGTAGACCCAACATATTTTAGGAAAGGAATTGCAGACAAATTGTTAAGCTATATTCTAACTTCATTTGAATTTAAAGATGCAATGGTAGAAACAGCGGTGGTAAATAAGCCAGCAATAAATTTGTACAAGAAACATGGCTTTGTTGAGTTTAAAAAATGGACTCCCTCACATGGTATTGAAAAACTAGCAATGTCGGTTCAATATGCTAACTAACAAATAAGGATAGGTGTCGGAACCTGTCGTACTTTTTACTTACGCAAAAATCCCACCAGAACCAGCTATGCTGGGCGTTATTGATACTAAATCTAATCCGAATCAAGTTTAAGCATCCACTTGTTAATATCCGTAGTATGGTAAAAGTTAGCATGCGTCTTAAAAATATTACTGTCCTATATTGTCGGATCAGGAGTCATAAGGGGATCATAGATGCTAACGACCGCTTTAAGTCTTGAACCCGTCTCACAAGCAAGTAGCTTATTTCGGTAATATCATCCTAGATATGACCATAATTTCACAAAAACTTAATGACCGCTTTTGGCTAGCTGAAGACGTTTCTAATGATCACTAGCTTAATGTTAACAAAGATACGATATAGTCCTTTCAGTCTGAATAAACCTATAATTAGGGTGTTCAGATCATGTGCCTATTTCATACGAATAT
>JABSOZ010000028.1 GCA_013215295.1 Colwellia sp. | reverse complement strand
TTGGCTTTTGTCATGAAACACCTCCTGTTGTATCTCTACAACAATTATAGTGTGTCCACGAAAATGGGGTAAGACTACAATGCGGAAGTTAGTATTTGTAAATTAATGCTGAAATTTTTTGTATGTTTTGATCTAGAGCGGACATGACTGAACAATCATATTACGCTGGCAGTTTCTGATAGCGGACTTTCCCATAGATAAAAACATGAATCTTTTGATGATGACTTTTGTCAATAATTCGTTCAGCTTGGTTGAACTAAGCCACCACGGTGGTCATTCATCATCAAATTGATAACGCTAATTTTGGTGCACACTATAGACATTATCCTCAAATGTTTTACCATATGTTTTCTAATGAACGGATACAAATATTGCTCCCACAAAGTAGAGCACAGCTTCAGGTAAGTCTCTTTGAGTAAAGAATAATAGAAGCAGATAGATGTCATATTTAGAGCTATTTTTATCGCGTCAATATCACACAAAATATTAGTTAGGAAAGCTATGTTTGCCAATTTGTTTAAATTTAACAAGGTCTCTGGCCAGCAAGAAAAACTTGTTCAACAGGCATTGACTCAATACCAAAACGAATTATTTCCTGCTGGTGTTTTAGCTGTTGCCAGTAATCTTAATATTACTAAAAAGAAAGCCAATATTGTTATCACTTTTACCCTGCCTTTTCCTTGTCAAAGTGAATATCAAGCCATTACTGAACATGTTCAACAAGCACTAGCTGCGGCAAATGAGCAAAGCTTAGTAGAGCTTCAAATAAACACAAAAATTTCCCCTGTTTTTATGCACTCATATGACGGCATTAAAAATATCATAGTTATTTCGTCTGGCAAAGGCGGGGTCGGAAAGTCAACTACCTCGGTTAACTTAGCTTATGCCTTGCAAGCACAAGGCGCCAGTGTTGGTATTTTAGATGCTGATGTTTATGGGCCATCATTACCTAAAATGTTAGGGCTTGAAGGTTTGCATCCGCGCTCTCCCGATGGCATGCATTTAGAGCCGATAATTAAAAATGGCATTGCCGCTATGTCGACCGGTTTTTTGGCAGATGGTCAAGAAGCTAAAATATGGCGTGGCGCTACGGCTAGTTCTGCCTTTGAACAAATGCTCAAAGATACCTTATGGGGTGGTGTTGATTACCTGCTTATTGATATGCCCCCAGGTACCGGCGATATTCAATTAACCTTAGCGCAAAAAATTGAAGCGGTAATTTCAGTAATAGTGACTACCCCACAAGACATAGCACTTATTGATGCCATTAAAGGCATAAGTATGTTTCAAAAGGTTAATATTCCGATATTGGGCTTAATCGAAAACATGAGTTATCACATTTGCCCAAAATGCCAAAATAAATCGAACATATTTGGTGATCACGGTGGTGAAGAATTAGCTCAGGCAAAAGCTATTCCGTTATTAGGACAATTACCTCTGGATATTAAAGTGCGTGAATATGCTGATAAAGGTCAGTCGATTCAAGAGCAAAACCCGCATGCTGAAATTGCTCAGCTTTATCGCTCGCTAGCGAGTAAATTAGCAGCAGAGCTGTATTATCAAAAAGATAGTCGCAGCCCGTTTAACCAATATTCTTAACCTAGAATAGTAAGTCATTAAAAGTAATTAGGTTATCACTTGTAGTTATTTTAGCGCTTTAAAATTAAATTCCATGGCAATATTTTTCTCCCAATAACTTATGACATTGCCTTGTTTGTGTTTAATCGCATAACTTTGATTTTTCGCTTTTAACAAAGCAAAACGATTAAACAAGGTTAGGCTTTTAGGTTGAGATAGTTGCACCTGTTGTGTTTCTCCATCGCTAGATAACAATACATCAACAAAAACAACAGTTTTATAATCGCTGGGGTTTTTACTTAATACATTCATCAACACATTGAATACTGAGACAATTTTTTATAAATCGATACCAAAAACTTTAATTAAAGACATATGAACTATCCTTTAATTTAATGTTTTAACACCTTTCAATATGGTAGATTGATGTCGATTAGTAGGAGAGTCATATCATTCGTTTTCGATACAAAAGGCTAATCCAAATCAGTTCTCCAAGAGGATCCTAAAGCCTATAATAAGACTTCACGAGTCACCGAGCTTACTTTTTAGGTTTTTCAATTATTTGACCTTCGCAACAGTTCCTAAAGGGGACTAGATGATGAAGACTGTAATTTTCCTTATATGAACATGAAATGAGTCTCAAAACCGATTTCGTCAACCTCTGCTAAGCCTTAAGTTTTAAAGTTACCTATCGATCTGGTTAGGTCAACTAACTGGTGTACAGTTGACCTCGACAAACGCTCTCAATTTTAAATCCTTACTTCTTCTTTGCGCACTTTTTTGACGTAACCTTTTGGTGAGGGAAAGCTACCAGTGTTGGTTGTTATAAGGTCACTAGCTGCCATATTGCGGTCGTTCTTTGTTAACCAAATTCATCTCAGCTAAGGGGCAGTTTAGATACGAGAGCAAACGTAAAGAAGCAAAGCCTTTATCAAGGCTTTGCTTCCATTATTAAATGATAACTTACATTACATCAATCATCATTGTCATTGTCATTGTCATCACCACGATATTCATCATTATTTAGGTTTAATTGGTCGGCGTGATTATCAAGGCTATCCCAATAATCATCATTATTTGGATTCATACTATCACTACGATCATCATTTGGTGACCCGCCCATAATTACTCTCCTTTTTACGGTTTTGGCCTTATAATTAGAGTCTATTATTAACGTTCGAAACGGGATAGTAATTGGCTTTTTCTCAAAGTTTTAAATGTCTATATTTACTGATTAGCCAGTAGCTCACTTAGTTACGAAAGCTGACATTATCGAATTTTAGGGTAGGCAATTTATGGGTAAATGTTCGAAATGTACTGTTCATTACTGCGCATCAAGCTATTATTTTACATGCCTATCCAAATAACTCAGGACTGATTACTTATAAATTATACCGATGAGCTAACCACTACGATTTCTCAATCGATTTTTGATTGTAGTTTGGCGTCAGTACAATTTATAAACATGTCGATATCCATCAATTAGGTAGATTTTACTAAAATTATGCTCTAATTTTAGAGAATCATAGGCTACCCGATATGAATCAACGTCGGCCATGCAATAAGTATTAAAGAGTGCCAGCCAATATTCATCTACATCACCATTGGCATTGCACTTTTGATTCTTGATACTGATCCTGTTTTCTAACAGGAATTGGGTGTTTTCCTGAATGTTTGTCGAAGCAAATTTAGTGGCTATTAACTGAACCACTTTTTTCTTTGGCGGGTGTTGACACTTATATAAATTGATTGATACCACATAACCTAAAATGTCTATTACTGCATCATGTTTCTTGGTCGCAATCATGTTGAGAATTATTCGGGTCAGTTCTTTTTTAAATTCATTGATCCCATTAATTGGGCTGGGAATAACAAGGTGAATCCAACGATTTTTAGGAATTAGGCTGCCTATTTCTTCATTTAACTGTTCGACGATATTTGAGATTGGCACATCATCTGCCAACCTTGAGCGTCGTTTTCCATTTTCATTTATGTGCTCAACTAGTTTGGTAACTTCTACGGAAATTCTCCGGTTATTTAGTAGTAAATAACCGTCTGGCGGGTCTTCGCCATCGATATATTTACCACCGAATTTAGACGCTAGGGTCGCAAGAACATATTCTTCATCTGGTCTCATGATGTATCCTTAAAGCATATCCGTACATTATGTAGACAGTACTGCAATGGATATTTTAACTGTTAACTAGTCTTTGATTCATGTGAATTTCAAATGTTTAGCTACCATAATGGCATGCTGTCGTGATCAAATTAGGTCTATAACTGGACTAACAACTCACGCATTAATATACAAAACTTATCAATTCATATTGTTAGTATAGGATACTGGAGCATATTTTCGTGTAGTGCTTCTCTGCTTGGTTCGTAATAGTGGACAATGCCTCTCTGGCTAACCACACACCACCATCTCTTATTAGGTATTGCTGGGTTTAGGAGAACCAAATATGAGGGCACTTTAAATAGGGCATGGACAATATAGTCATTAGCAACAGTAAATCATGGAAGCATTTTCAGTCGCTTTATTGCTCAGTGTTGCCGTTTGAAAACTTAACGACAACGTCAGCTTTGTTGCCTTTAAGCAGACCTTAGACGGGAAGTTGTTGCGACTTCCGCTTTGCGCACCAAGAAGTCCTTAACGTATATTATTTTTCATCGATCATTCATAACTATTTAAGGCTAGTATCGCCTAAGCAGAAAACGAGTAGCTTTACGGATGAATAGAAGGGGCAAAGTGGTGATTGCGTTTTCAATGGGGTGTTTCATGCTGTTCCTTTGTTTACTCAAAATTGGGAGGACCGATGGGGTTGAATATAGTGCATTTTTGGGGGCGGGGAATAATTGTTGAGGAATTGTTCCTTGGGAGAACGCGGGGGTGAACTGCAGTTTTAAAGTGGTGCCTCGTTTTGCTATAAATGATGATATAATACATCCATTTAAAAGCTAGATTTAGAAGGTTGGAAAACTTAAATGAAAATATTAGTTTTAGGTGGAAGTCAGTTTTTTGGCAAAAAACTTGTGAAGCTTCTCTTAGAGAATAACGATGAAGTGACCCTATTAAATCGAGGGAATCACGCTGATGGATTCGGAGAAAAGATTAAGAGGATTATTTGTGACCGTACTGACAAAACAGCATTAGAAGAGGCCATCAAGCACGACTATGATTTAGTTTTTGATCTATCATGTTTTGATTTTGAGCAAGCAAAACACGCCTGCGAAGTCTTCAGCGGTAGAGTGAAAAAATATCTTTTTACTTCCAGCATTTCTGCTTATATAGAACGAAATGATCATTTATCTGAAGAGCAATTCAATCCTTTGGATTTTGAACTTGCCAATAAAGTGAGTAGAAAGGAGCACTACGGCGAGGCAAAACGACAGGCGGAAATTTCATTCATCAAATTTGCCACTTTTCCTGTTACCAGCATCAGGCTTCCCGTTATTGTAGATGCAGAGGATTATTCCCTAAGGCTGCAGCGCCATGTCAACAGTATTAAAAATGGACTGCCGCTCTACTTTGATAATCTTCAAGGTAAAATTTCTTTTATCTCTGCCGATGATGCCGCTAAAACTCTTTTTAAATTAGGCGTAAATGACTTATCAGGAACGATCAATGCAGCAAGCGCTAAGCCCATAACGCTGCAACGATTTATTGAGATTATTGAGAAAATTACAGATTCAAAATTCATTCTGGCAAAGCAGAAATTAGATAACAATGTATCACCTTATAATAATACCGGAGACTGGTGTCTAAATTGTTCAAAATTACAAAGTCTTGGCATAAAACTTGAAGAGATTGAAGATTACTTACCTGGGATGGTAGAGAGTATCCATGGAACGGGTTAATTTCACTGATCGCTGTTGGAAATATTAACCAATGGTGGGTATTTCTTAAAGATACAGACAAAAGGACAGTCGCCAAAAATCGGGACAACCCTAAATTAAGATTTATTAAAACATAGCTGATTAAACCACTAATATATAACCACGCTTGTCTGCTCTGATGACTTTTCCTTTTTCCCTTTGTAGAAAAAACATGGATCTTCGAGCAGACACTCGAAGATGACGGCTAAGTTGTAGTAGTTGTGCATAACCCCATCAACCGTCATTCCCGAAGTGTCTGATCGGGAATCCAGAACCCAAGTTGTACGCAGTAAAAAAACTATTTTGGCTGGAATACTGCCGTGCACTCTATGCGACATGATTACTCTAAAAAACAATTAAAGGAAGCATTCAAATTTACACCGAACTATGATCTAGCGACAGCAATTGTGAGTCAAGAGCTCGAGTACTTTAGACTTGAAATCACAAAGGTTTATTTGTATTAATAATACAGAAATATAAAGTTAGTTTTATTTTTGTTCAAACTTTATTTTTTGAACGGATACTGGACTAATACCTAAATTTTTTGCCACTTTACGAATCGACAATCCTTGATCTAATAAATCCCAAACGCTCTGACGATCAATCGTATTCGGCTTCCCTTTATACTTTCCCTCCAACTTTGCTTTCGCTATCCCCTCTTTTTGTCTTTCTAAAATCATTTCTCTTTCGAACTGATAAACTGCGCCGAGAAGTGCCAACATTAAGTTATTGATCGGATTTGAAGAATCATGGCTAAAGATCAAATTCTCTTTAACAAACTGAATACTAACTAACTTGTTATTAAAAAATTTAATCAACTCGATAAGGTCTGAGATATTTCGAGCCAGACGACTAATATCATGAACAAGTATCGTATCCCCTTCTCTTGCGTAATCTTTTAGTAGATTTAACGCTGGACGATCGGAATTAGATCCTGAGCATTTATCTTCAAATACTTTATCGAGTTCAAGCCCATCTAATTGACGTGCTGTATTTTGGTCAATGGTTGATACGCGGATATATCCTAACTTCATATTACTGACTCATTTAAGTTCTTAAACAACACTGTAACTGTAAAAGTTAAACGCGCAACGGACGTTAAATGAAACAAGTTTGAGGGATTTTGAATGTTACAGTTTGGCTGTACCCAAAATGATTTCTTTATTATGTGGCAACAGTGAATAATGTTTAGTAGTTATCGGTATTAGAATCAATGTTCGCTAATCGGAAGCGAGCAGCGATGATGACAAACATTCTGCTTATCACTATTAGCCTATATGATGAGTTAATTAAATTTATAAATGTTTTGCTAGAATAATAACTGACATTTAGAAGTACTTTACCCAAATGCACAATAAAAAAAAGGAGGTACGCATATTTTACGCACCTCCTTATTAAGCTGTTTTATTTTTCAGTTTACGCGGCTACTTTTATTAACCGCTTTCTTAATAATCCAAAACTTATCACGACAAGTATCCACCCCATAGAACCACCTCCTCCACCACTTTCTTTTTTCGGTGTAGTAGGAGTTACAGGAGTTGTATTCTTAATAGTCACAGTCGCCGTTTTAGATACGGTATCAATGCCATCTGACACCGTTACTTTAAACTCAAGGCTCTGGTCACTTGATACTGCTGGAGCAGTAAAAGTAACCGATGCGCTTGAAGCACCAGAAAGCGTTACTGTAGGGCCTGATGTTTGCTCCCATTCATAACTTAACGTGTCATCATCTTCGTCAGCACCTGTTGCTTTTAACGATACAGAATCACCTTCATCAAAAGATGAATCATGACTATCAATTGAAACCGTAGGTGCAATGTTCACTTGAAGTACTAATACGTTAACTTCAGTTGTAGAGCTGTCTCGACCATCATTTACGGTGAGTTCGAAGGTAAAAGACTCATCGCTACTTACCTGCGGTGCTGTAAAGCTTAAGGTTGTAGTATCTTGCCCTGAGAGTTCAACCGTTGCACCTGTTAGCTGTATCCATTGATAAGTTAACATGTCATTTTCTGCATCGATAGTTGCTGATGCGTCAAAGGTAACAACATTGCCTTCATTTGCTGTTTCGTTCGTATTAACAACAATTACAGGTGCTTGGTTTATGACTTCTGAAGTTAAAACGCCAGGGTCTTTAACCATACCATTAGCAAGTCCGTCGGCATCATTCTCGCCACCATCTTTTATGAGTAGTTGAATACAGTTGTCGCCAACCGTTAAACCTTCTTGGTATTGGGTTGATAATGGGTAAGGACAGTTACCGTCTTCGTCTGCTAACGCAGAGTAAACACCATTATCACTATCAACAACAAAATCAAACCAACCTTTTGCTTCACTATATTTTCTGTAGACACTTCCTTCAGCTATTGTGTTACCACTTGCTAGCGGAATAACAATAGGTACAGATTGCCCTACTTCAGTTAAGCCTGAAACATTAAAGTTAGTGATACTCGATAGCGTAGTAAAGTGCGAATCTTCAGTAATATCATTCGCATTAACTGTTGCATTAGCCGCAGTTGCACCCTCTGATGTTGTAACGACATCACCAAGGCTTAGGCTTAAACCATTCACGGTTTGCATGGAAGCTGTTGAATCATCAATAGGTAAGCGGCTAGGGTTATCATCTGTATCTAAGTAGTCAGCTATTCCATCATTATCACTATCGCCATAACCTTCGTCAGCATCTGAAATACCATCATTATCACTATCAGTATTTGCATCGAGTACTGCAAGCGCTGCATCAACAACGATATCCATATCAACAGAGACGCTAAAGAGTTCACTAGTATTGCTTTCGCTCACACTCACTGTTAATTCATAAGTATCAGTAGTTAGACCTTCAGCAGAGAACTCAAAGGTAGACGCTAGCCCATCAGTATTTAAATCAACCAATGCATCGTTTACTGAACTCCACACAATATCGTGTGTATCATTTACATTGATATCATTCACAATGGCCGTCACAGTCACAACACCATTGTTCGTATCAACAACACTGATATTATTATCGTCTTGTTGAGTCACTAACGTTAACGTTGGTGCAAAGTTCGCTTCATCTACCGTTAATTGAGTAGACGTTACAAAACCTAATGCTGCATTGCTTGCTGATGTTATGGCAACAGAATAAACTTCACCATCAAGTGCATCATTGGGTATTGCAATCGTAATAACACCTGAAATACCTTCAGCAATTGTAAGTTCGTTCGTTTCAACGATTGAACCTGACTTCATCAATGTATAAGTTACTCCAACAGGATAAACCGCAGCATTACCTGAAAGCGTCACAGGTAATACAACTGAAGCACCTGGTTCAACTTTTCTGTTTTGGCTTAATTCGACAAGCGGATTAATGTGTACTTCAACCTCTATTTCAGCAATATTGCCCGAGCTATCTGTTGCCGATACTGGCACAAGATGAGCACCAGATGCGTAGAGCGTATCACCAATAAGAACCGCGTTAATGTTTCCATCAACTAAGTCATAAGCCTGAACATTATTTATCGCGTTTGAAATATCGCTAAGAACACCCATTGCATCAATAGCTTGCGTTTGAAGCTCATCAAACTTCGGATTGGTTGAATCAACAATTGTCACTAGCTGTGTTGCTGTTGAAACGTTTCCAGCAAAATCCGTTGCTGTCCATGTTATTTCATGTGAACCCAATGAAAGTGCATCAATATAATCAGAAACAATACTTGGCGCATTAAGATTATTGTCGGTAACTTCCGGCACTACTAACGCCACCTCAGTGGTAACCCCTGTAGCCTCAAAAGTAACATCAACAAGTTCAGAGAAAACAGGAGATTCAACATCACCAATAGAGCCATTTAAAGGAGCACTATCGTCTTCGTCAATAATGCCATCGTTATCATCATCAGTATCTGCATTGTTACCTATGCCATCACCATCTGTATCTACTGATTCCGTAGCGTCTAATGGGAAAGCATCGTCAATATCTAAAACACCATCGTTATCATCATCGGTATCGAATAAATCTGAAATGAAATCTCCGTCATTATCACTTGGGATAGAATCGGCTGATAAACTATCTGTTTCATTGGCTAATTCATCTTCATCTGAATAACCGTCATTATCGTCATCGTTATCTAATAAGTCTGAAATGAAATCTCCGTCATTATCACTAGGTAACGAGTCTGCTGATAAGCTATTTGTATCATTAGCTAATTCATCAACATCAGAATAACCATCATTATCATCGTCTAAATCTAACGTTAGGCCAGAATCAATAACACAGGTGTCATCACAATTTTCATGGAAACTATCAGGTAAGCCATCCAAATCAGTATCGACACTTGCTGCTGCATTCGTTGCAAAAGCATCATCACTATCTAAAACACCATCGTTATCATCATCGGTATCAAAGTAATTGTATTGACCATCTTCATCAAAATCATTTGATGAGTGACTTAGAATTGAAATATATCCCAAGCTATTTATGTTTGATAATTTAACGACAAAAGAGTTTTCTTTAGCGTTTATATCACCTGTCACTATTAAGTAACCATCTGTTCCATCTGTGGTGAAATACAGCTCATTTTCAACACTTACAGTTGTTACTGTGTCTGTTAAGCTGACATTCCAAACTAGATTACTCGCAGATTCATGATCAACAATCACAATACTATCTTCAGATTGATAATCAATAATTGTGGTGTGGTTAGCTAAGGTAACTAGAGAAAGATCTTTAAAAATAAACTCATCTTTACCATTCCCCCCCGTTAATTCATCATCACCCGCGCTAGCTACAATAATATCGTCACCGTCGTAACCCAAAATAACATTGATATTCTCATCGGTAATTATTACGTCATTGCTTTGGCCTGCAATTAACTTTTCAAAGCCAGTAAAAGTATCACTGTCTATATTGATACCAGAGGCTGTACCTTTTATGAAATCAACAATAATAGGTTGCTCTGCTGATGTGTATTTCAATGTATCAAAGCCTATACCGCCCTCATAAATATCATCACCTTTACCTGAACCTCCAATAACTAAATCGTCACCTGCCCCTGCTTCCACATGATCATCACCATCACCAGCAAATATATAGTCATTTCCTGATAAACCTATTAGGTGATCATTACTTCGATTAGCACCAAATACAAAATCATCTTTTAGCGAAGCTTCAATCTCATATGACTCAGATACTTCGTCATCAGGATAGTAGAGGTTTATGGATGTTATAGAGCTTTGATTGGTTTCATCTATATCAGCCTTACTTAATGTTTTTTCATTTGCTGCAAAATCATTGAGTCTGACAAAGTCGACTTTATACTCACCACTTTCATAAATTTGTGGTAATGCTATTTGACTAGAGAAGGTGCGACTCAAAACATTGTCACCATTATCAATTTCTTGCCATTTGTCCAGATCACCATTACTCGGTCTTGTTAGTCTTAAGTAGACATTTTCAACACCTGACACATCATCAGTTACTAAACCATTAATAACTAAAATAGGACGATCACTTTGTTCGTCAAACTTAGCTTCTAAGTTGATATAGCTTAAAGAAGAAGCCACAGTGTCAGAGTTAGGGTTTGTTAATTCGTACCCTTCAAGATTGTCAGCAATCCAGTCTTGTGAGAAATTTGAATTTCCGGCATTGTCATACAAGCGGATAGTATGAACAGGGTATACACCTGAGCTAGCATACTTACTAAGTATGAAATCAAAGCTATAAGTATTTACATCTACTTTTATGCCATGTTCTTGAATTGAAGTGCCTGTTGGTGAATAAAGTTCCAGAAGTATCCCGTCCTGTACACCACTCAAATTATCTTCAACAACAACAGTAAAGGTTATTTGCGGTTCTTCATTATTGTTAATGCTCCAACCTGAAGAAGTTAAACTTGTAACTGATGGTTTTTCACTATCTGAACTTGGATTAAAATAACTCACGTTTGTATCAAAACCAAGAAGGTTCAACTGACTTTCGTTTAAATCAACCTCATTGTTCTCGTTATCAATTAACCTTATTGTTCTTACATCATATGAACCAGATGCTGCATATTCATTAAGTTCAATTTCAGCAATAAACAAACCTGTTTCAGGATCTCTTGTTAGGGTGATCCAGTGTTGTTCATTTCCGTATAGCCAATATAAAATTTTGACTGTTTCGGCATTAGAGAAGTTATCTGAAAGAGCAAGTTCAAAGTGCATTTTAGGGGGAACATCACTGCTGATACAATATTGAAATGACTCAATATCTCCTTCAGTTGTACCATTACTGCTTAAACGAGAGTGAATAGGACATGTATCATCAACATCTAAGACACCATCGTTATCGTCATCGGTATCTAATACATCTAATATGTTATCTAAATCAGTATCTACACTTGAACGACGAAGCGAGCTAGTATCGGATTCTAATTCACCGACTTGCTGAAGTAATAAAGTGCCATTGATGTTAACTATTGCAACGTACTCGTTGGTATGAACTAATTCGTCATCAAATGAAGCTTCTTCCTGCAAACTAATAGCAAAGGTATCTAAAGCTGACCAATCAGATCCCACTTCAATATTTGAAGAAGTTGCAAATGGATCACTCTGTTCGATAAGTTCAAATTCGTTTTTGTAGTAAGCCAAATAACCCACTATTTCAGTATATTCACCTACCGTATTACTTTCTTGTTCAACCAACTTAGCTGAAAAACCTGAAGTGCTTATATTATCAGTCAGTAAATTAAAGACTTTATTCGTCTCATTACTTTGGCTCGTTAAAATGACGGTTGGCGTATCAGCAAACGTGCTTTCAAATGAAGTTTCTTGCCACTGTTGGGTTGAAGACAGTGAAAGTTCGCCAATCTCTAACTCGTCGCCATTGCTTAACAAGTATCTACCTTTGGTCAATGCAATATAAGGGACTGACTCTACATTATGATTACCATCAAGGTATTCCCATTCTTTAAATGAAGCGATTACTTCGGTTGATGTGATACTTGACACTTTTGCAACACCTGAACCACTATCCTTATAGCTAGGAGCACCTAAGAAGATAATAGGCTCAGAAATTTCAGCAGAAAATGTTTGACTCGTTACTTGGTCGCTTAAAGACAATTCACCACTTCTGCTCGCTGCTATTGCATCAACATCGCCAATATAAAAATTCTTAGCAGTGATAGCTTCAACATGACCAGCAATATCAACAGAGAAAAACTTAACAACTGCACTTTCATTTATGGTTAACACACCTTCATATAACGCTGAGTTAGTCGTTGGCTCACTTCCATCAGTTGTATAATAGGTTTTACTACAACCAGAACTCACACCACCATTGCCATCATTACATGACAAAGTGATTTCAAAAGATAATGAAGAAATTAAACTTGTACTAGACAAGGTTGTTATTGGTGGTGTTTGATCTTGAATCGAGAAACTTAACCAACCGGCATAATTAACACTGCCTGAATCGCCATTACTATTACTGTCATAAATAAAGCTTAACGACTTGGGGTTGCCACCCTCATTAATTTCCGCCGTATCGCCTTCGCCCCACCAGTTGTTTTTTGCATCAATGGCAAAGCTTGTATGGTTTTCAACTGCATAGCCTGTGTTACCGTATATATCGTTATTATTAATGGTTGGCTTGGCATAACCGTTGACACTTATACCGTATCCTAGGTTGTTGGTAATAACGTTATCCGTTAAGTCAAAGTCACCATTACCATTGACATCATTGTAATTAACATAAACACCAGCACCATTATTATTAATGGTATTGCCAACAATGGAAGGTATAGCTTTACCGGAAACATAAAGGCCAGCTTGACCACCCCATTCATTTAAGCCATTACCTGTTATTTCATTATCATGGATATGTGGCTGAGTGTTATGACTTTGAGAATAGACATAAATGCCATACCCTGAATTATTACGTACTTTATTACGATTGATTTGAGGATTTACATTTCCAGAATAGCTCAGTTCAATGCCAGTATAGTTATTGCTATCTACTACATTATCTTCAATGATAATACTGTCGGCCACCCAATCGCCTTCATCAGACCAAGTATTGATCGATAAACCGCCAGACATCATCATATCATCGTCTTTATTGTTCGATAATGTATTGCCCGTGAATATCAAGTCCTCACGAACCTCATTTATCTGAATCCCTCCCTGATTATCAGATATATCATTATTGGTAAATAAAATACTTTTCGAATAGTTAAGAGACACTAGTGGGAACTCTTCATAACTACCACTGCCATTTTCTTTAATTACATTGTTATCTATTACCCATGTTGTTTCATTGTAATCAGCATAAATAACGCTGCCACTATTGTGACTCAGGGTGTTATCCTTGATAGTAAAAACACCTTCATAAGAATTTGATGCTTTAATGCCCGCACCATTATAAATTAATGCACTATTTGTTAACGTAAACGTCCTTCCGTAGCTGACCTCGTATAAATCAATACCGTATGCACTGTACTCGAGTTGAGTAAAAACAAAACTTGCCGAGCCATTTTCTACGCGCACGCCACCCCAGTCACCGATAGAACCTTCACGATTACTACTTGTTAACGTAACAAGTTTATCCTCTGTACCTGCAACATTAAGCGTGCCTTTAACAATGATTTCACTATCATAGGCTTCTTGACCACTAATCGTATCATCTGTATTAGCGAGAAATAACACTGTAACGCCTGGCATGATAGTTAGCGTGGTATTAGCTGATACCGTCACATCACCCGTGACAAGGTAAGGGCTATTTTCTTCTGTCCAAATCGTATCCACTAAAAGCGTTGAACCTTTAACAACCGTTGCCGCATAAAGTGCACTAGTGCGCACCTGCTCTGCATCGCCCCAATCACCTGTGGCGTCGTCATAAAAAACAGTGATTAAATCACCCGATTGCACTTCTAGCAACTCGTTAGCTTCGACGGGTGTTTCAGCCTCAGTTAGCGCAATGCTACTAGTGAATATACCTGTATCTACACCCGTTTCAGTTAAAGTAACGGTTTCTCCAACAACCGTTCCAGCTACAGTTGAAAAAGAGAAGGTATCACCAACACCAAAAGCAACCGCGTCATTTTCAATAACAAAGCTAATTTCTTCATTATCACTGACATAAGGAGCATCATTATTCATGTTGTACTGTTGGCTCTGCTGGCCAGAAACACTGCCGGTAACCAAGAAACTATCCGAGCTAACCGCTAATACCGTCCAGTCTTCGGTTTTAGTATTGTAGGTCGTTTGTAACATTGACATGGTGCCATCGCCAACATTGCCACTAGACGGAACGGGCTCTGTCACACTATAAGGCGTACCCGTATCTTCAGTTTCTGAGGTGATGGTAACCGTTAAGGTTTCGACTACAGTAGAGTCAGCATTACCGTCGTTATCGACAACTTGAATGTATGCACTCTCGCCTTTTTGGTAAGTGGGTGCAACTACACCTGATGAATCCGTTAAGCTGAGTTGGCCGGTAATATTATTAGAGACTGGCGTACCGCCATTTTGATAACTAGCATCTAACCAACCGGCATAATTAACACTGCCTGAATCGCCATTACTATTACTGTGAGTTGGCCGGTAATATTATTAGAGACTGGCGTACCGCCATTTTGATAACTAGCATCTAACCAACCGGCATAATTAACACTGCCTGAATCGCCATTACTATTACTGTCATAAATAAAGCTTAACGACTTGGGGTTGCCACCCTCATTAATTTCCGCCGTATCGCCTTCGCCCCACCAGTTGTTTTTTGCATCAATGGCAAAGCTTGTATGGTTTTCAACTGCATAGCCTGTGTTACCGTATATATCGTTATTATTAATGGTTGGCTTGGCATAACCGTTGACACTTATACCGTATCCTAGGTTGTTGGTAATAACGTTATCCGTTAAGTCAAAGTCACCATTACCATTGACATCATTGTAATTAACATAAACACCAGCACCATTATTATTAATGGTATTGCCAACAATGGAAGGTATAGCTTTACCGGAAACATAAAGGCCAGCTTGACCACCCCATTCATTTAAGCCATTACCTGTTATTTCATTATCATGGATATGTGGCTGAGTGTTATGACTTTGAGAATAGACATAAATGCCATACCCTGAATTATTACGTACTTTATTACGATTGATTTGAGGATTTACATTTCCAGAATAGCTCAGTTCAATGCCAGTATAGTTATTGCTATCTACTACATTATCTTCAATGATAATACTGTCGGCCACCCAATCGCCTTCATCAGACCAAGTATTGATCGATAAACCGCCAGACATCATCATATCATCGTCTTTATTGTTCGATAATGTATTGCCCGTGAATATCAAGTCCTCACGAACCTCATTTATCTGAATCCCTCCCTGATTATCAGATATATCATTATTGGTAAATAAAATACTTTTCGAATAGTTAAGAGACACTAGTGGGAACTCTTCATAACTACCACTGCCATTTTCTTTAATTACATTGTTATCTATTACCCATGTTGTTTCATTGTAATCAGCATAAATAACGCTGCCACTATTGTGACTCAGGGTGTTATCCTTGATAGTAAAAACACCTTCATAAGAATTTGATGCTTTAATGCCCGCACCATTATAAATTAATGCACTATTTGTTAACGTAAACGTCCTTCCGTAGCTGACCTCGTATAAATCAATACCGTATGCACTGTACTCGAGTTGAGTAAAAACAAAACTTGCCGAGCCATTTTCTACGCGCACGCCACCCCAGTCACCGATAGAACCTTCACGATTACTACTTGTTAACGTAACAAGTTTATCCTCTGTACCTGCAACATTAAGCGTGCCTTTAACAATGATTTCACTATCATAGGCTTCTTGACCACTAATCGTATCATCTGTATTAGCGAGAAATAACACTGTAACGCCTGGCATGATAGTTAGCGTGGTATTAGCTGATACCGTCACATCACCCGTGACAAGGTAAGGGCTATTTTCTTCTGTCCAAATCGTATCCACTAAAAGCGTTGAACCTTTAACAACCGTTGCCGCATAAAGTGCACTAGTGCGCACCTGCTCTGCATCGCCCCAATCACCTGTGGCGTCGTCATAAAAAACAGTGATTAAATCACCCGATTGCACTTCTAGCAACTCGTTAGCTTCGACGGGTGTTTCAGCCTCAGTTAGCGCAATGCTACTAGTGAATATACCTGTATCTACACCCGTTTCAGTTAAAGTAACGGTTTCTCCAACAACCGTTCCAGCTACAGTTGAAAAAGAGAAGGTATCACCAACACCAAAAGCAACCGCGTCATTTTCAATAACAAAGCTAATTTCTTCATTATCACTGACATAAGGAGCATCATTATTCATGTTGTACTGTTGGCTCTGCTGGCCAGAAACACTGCCGGTAACCAAGAAACTATCCGAGCTAACCGCTAATACCGTCCAGTCTTCGGTTTTAGTATTGTAGGTCGTTTGTAACATTGACATGGTGCCATCGCCAACATTGCCACTAGACGGAACGGGCTCTGTCACACTATAAGGCGTACCCGTATCTTCAGTTTCTGAGGTGATTGTCACCGTTAAAGTTTCAGCTGCCGCTGGGTCTACATTGCCATCGCTATCGATTACTTGAATGTAAGCACTTTCGCCACTTTGGTATGTCGGTACAACAACACCTGAAGAGTCCGTTAAGGTCAGTTGACCTGTTGTACTTGCTGTCACAGCCAGTGATATTAGAGAAAAAGTGAGTGCTAAAGTTTTTTTATAGTATGCGTTCTTCATATTGTTATTCCATTTATTGAAGTTTGCTTATTAATTTATTTTTCTGACTTTTTTATCCAATCGACCATCACTGGTGATCTAGGAGGGGTATGCATATTTTGAGGTTGGTTATTTCTATTGGGTGAACTTGTTTTTTGTTTCCACTCGATTTTCATGCCAACAAGTAACTCATCTGAAACATGATCACTTTTAACAATCAATTCTTGAATAGATTGTTCTTGTTGAACTCGAAGGAAGGTGTTTTCATCCACTGTTTTAATGGAGATAATTACACCAGCTTTAATTGATTCATCTTTAATTGTTACCATATATAGTCGCTCAAAACTTTTATTGAGCGCATGACTAAAATAGTTTTTGGCTAAACGAGGATTTTCCCAATGGACAATATTACCAACCAAAAGCTTGTTCGGTAGATTAGCAGCAGCTAAGGTTAATGTTTTTCTTGAAGGCAATTCAACTTGAATAAAAGAGTAACCACCACCCTTTTGAATAGATAAAACCTTCCCTGTATTTTTAACAATACGAGCTTCGGGAGGTTGGGTTGGTTGGGCTAACTTTTTACTTGTGGGTAATGCAGTCTGACTAACTTGAGTATCTACATTTTTATCTTGTTCGCTTGTAATCAAAAAAAAGCTTAAAACAAAAATCCCAAGCACAATCAATAATAACAACTTAATATTAAAGTATTTTTTATTCATTCAAATTCCATTTACAACGACAAACTCCATAAAATCTTTTATGTTTCTTGAAGCATCCTTAATTCCAATAAATAATATTAACAATAAGCTGAGAGAGTTTGATAGCCAAACAGGAATATTGACTCTTTTGCGCCTATAATCGCCCCATTTAAGCTATTAATAAAGCTCAACTCTACAGTGATGTTTAGGTTCGATGTCGATTTGATTAAGTGAATTTAGTTATAGGATTTTATATAGAGATCATTCTTGTTAATGATCCCTCACTTGAAGTACGTACAAAAACATTAATTCAAGTAAAAAGTGTATTGTCATTATTGGAAAACGACTTCAAATAATTGATTTTTAAAGAAAGTTCACTAGGGTGTTATCGTAAGCTTATACTTTTTATATATTGCTGAAAAGTTGCCAATGTGCTTAAAACCAACAGAATATGCAGTTTCAGCTATTGTTTTATGAGCCTTAGATTGAATAAATTCATGTGCTTTGGACAACCTCTTTTGGCGGATAAATATTGCTGCACTTTCCCCCGTTTCCATTTTTAATTTACGTTGTAATGTTGAACGGCTCATAAATAAATGTTCGGCCAAAGCGTTTACGTCAAAGTTATTATCATGCATATTAGCGAGTACAATATTTTCAACTTTTGCCATAAAGCTTGAATTGACATTTTGATTTGAATGCTCTTTTATGAAATGCCCCCCGATACTTTCTTGAAGGCTTTTAAGTTTTAATAACTCTATATCCTCCTCATTAGTTACAGGTACTTCAATGGATATTACTAATAGGGTTTCATTTTGTCCATTTTCACTTTCGACAGGAATAATGGTTGAGTGATAGCGTAATTCATTACCTTTGAGATCAACTATATTAGCTTCTTGCTTAACGATTTTATTAGTTGTCAGTGCCCTATTTAAACTCTTAGTCATATCGTCACAAAATAATTGTGGATAAAAATCAAAAGGGTAAGGTTGTCCATAAAATCTATTAATATCATCAATACCGAGTGATTTAATTCCAGAAGGGCTCATATATTTTAAGTTAAAAGCAAGGTCTAATATTTTGATGCAAATGGGAGCGTTATCCAGCAAGGCGATTGCTTGTCCCTTAGTGAAGTTAGACTGAAGTGCCGAAACTATAGATGTTGAAGCAGCTTGATCTAATAAACTTATTACCGAATTATGATCATCAGCATGAGTTTTTTTAAGCATAATATATCCATATATTTATATTGAAAAATATTTATAACATATAATATGCATACATGTCTGTAATATCCTTTTTATCCTCAATATTTTTTAGTAATGTTAACAATAAGTTACATTGGTGTGATGACCAAAGTAACTTTGAACGACTTGTGCAGTAAACTGCCACATTTGTGCTATACCTAATAAATATACTCTGTCTAGATTGTAAGATTAGAATTCAAGTGGATTGTGCATATTTAGAAATTCGACTTTTATAGGGCTCTCTTTTCTTAACTGACACTTGTTTGAAGAAACTTCATTCAGAAAAATCCCCATTAAAAGCCATAAAAGTCCACATTATAGCTATTTGCTATTGGTATCCCTTAGGCCAGCTGACCAGCTAACATATATATTCTAAGTCGGTACCAAAAAAGTGAGCTAAAACAAAATATCACCTAATACCTATTGCCCAGAACACCTATATTTTTTTATTATCGTATGAACAATAAAAACTCATATGTAAGAACAATTAATAAATGTCATTCTCTTATAGCTTTAGATATTAATCACTTGTACAAGTGATTAAATCGTTGCACATATTCATACAATTTTTGAATGCCATTTCTCGTATAAAAATACTCCTTTGGTGTTTCATCAAAACATTCATTTTTTGTAGTAACCCAATGATGAATAAATTCAATATCTCCACCACAAAACCCATCAATAAATCGATAAACCTGTATAAATTTCACTAATAACTGAATGTCATCTTTTTTTAATTTTATATTATCTGTAGCTTTTGCATATATAGCTGTTTCAAGACCAAGTGATGAAAAGAGACGATTTTCATCAATATTTAGTATCTTACACGCTTTCAAAACCGACTTGATAAGTAGGCGGTTTTTCTCTATTTCTACCATTTACTCTGTGCCTCTAAATTCAACAATTATTATGTACTTCAGGCAATAGCTTAACGAATAATTAATTATGCGCGACTATTCAAGTGAAGGTGATAATTTACTCATCATGATAAAACTCAACTGTGCGACACTTTTTGTCGTATCAATATGCTAAAGTTTATTCACTATCCACTTTTTCTGGTTATCCATGTCCTCTTCGTTTCAAAGAAAACTTGATTTATTGGACCATATTCCGCGTTATCCTCAGAAGATTTCCACAAGACAATTGCTTGAACGGTTAGAATCTAACGGTCATGAATATTTGATCATCCGAAAGGTACAGCGAGATCTTGAATCTCTTGAAAAACTAGGATTGTTCGGATTAGAAGTTGATAAGCGCTCAAAACCTTATGGTTGGTCTATCAATTTAAATTGGAAAAAGCTTAATATATCTTTGATGGATGCTAACTCCGCCCTAGCCTTCTCTACTTTACAAGAAGTAGCAAACGAACTATTACCAGAGTCAACTTTAGACGATCTGTCAGCATACTTTATTAAAGCTCAAACAATTATTGAAAGTGAAAAGTCTCCATTAATTTCACATTGGAAACGGTCTGTAGCACTTATCAGTAGTAACAATCCTGTGTCTTTACCTATGCCTGATAAACACGCATTAAGTGAAATAAAGCAGGCTATTTTTCATAAAAAGCAGATAAGTGCCAACCTAAAGCGTTATCTCGTTTCTAATCAAGACCCTATTTGGAAAAGCTACAAAAAGATTAACCCCCTTGGGTTAGTGCAACGCGAAAATGTAATGACTTTAGTATGTTCTTTTGGCAGCTTTCACCAGAAAGTGTATAAATTTCCCATTGCTTTTATAAAGAATGTCGAAGTATCCGATAAGAGTTGTATTCCCCCTGCTGATTATGACTTTGAGAAAATAAAGCAATCCTACTTTGCATCAAATAGCACGAGTAATGAAATATCATTAAGTTTACTCATAAGAAAAGACAGCCCGTTTATTTTAAGTAATGGTAAATTCAATCACGATCAAACCATTGTTGAAACAGAGCAAGTTGAAATGGTAAAGATCAATGCAACCGTTTCGGACACACCAAAGTTAAAGGCGTTTCTTCGAGGCATGGGTAATACCATTGAGGTCTTAGAGCCCCTTTATTTACGTGAGTACTTCAAAGAATTGGCATTAAGTTTATTAAAAAAATATGGTTAATTAAAGGTTTTACCAATACATTTATGTGGATCGTCACAAATAAGAAACGCGTCACCAGATGAGAAAATTGAACATATTAGTTAAATTTTATGATTATCCCTAATCTTTGAAATCTCCTTCAGTATGATCACTCATGCCACCTTCGGGACTAAAAACTATTTAATAAATAGTATTTACTTGAGAACTTTACTTTGTAGGCTAATATTAATGACAGATTAGTTAATCAAGGATGACCACAAATAATGAACGAAACACCTCTTCCTACCTTTCTAGTACAGTCATGGTTAGATGTCATACAAGACAAAGATATTCCTGAGCCTATAAAACTCAAGCGTATGAAATTGTTAAAATATTACTTTGAAACAATTGAACTCGCTGATAAGTACCTAGAACAGAACCATAGTTAAGTCTCTAAGCTCAATAGTAATGCATAGGTTACAATATAATATGTCAGGGTTTGATATAGTACTTATCTATGTAAATTAAAGGCTATACCCAATTGTAATAAAACTTTCAGTGCTTTTAGGGGGATTTATTTAGCTAATTCAAGTGTAGTGAGTTTCCTATTTCGTTTAACATTTCAGTCAGTATTCAACTCTATTCTCTTTAAAACACAGGAAATAGTAGAAGAACTAAACCCGCTTTTACTTATTATCTGCCCTTTATCAAAAGACAGAAATTTCCATGTATTAAGTTACACTAATATTCACTATTGCCACAGACTGTTTGAAAACTCCTAGCCTGAAATGTTTTTGCAACGCTATGCAAAGTACACATCACTTTGATAACAAGCTTACTTAAGAATTTAAGCTACAGAGCTTTATCTAGGTAATTTCGCCTAACTTTGCCAGTTCAAAAAAGTTTTCACACAGGCTGGCCACAAAGCGGTCTAAATTTCAGCGGGGATTTATCATAGTAATTAGTCCGCTTCCCTACCATCAAAGCGGTCGTTCACGTATTTGTAATGGTATGACTTCAAAGTTAAATTTAAAGTTATTACATTATTTAGAAGAGTGGCCAGAAATCTATTTATTTATTGAATAAGAACTCACTCACCCACCATCCAAATAACTTGATCAATTTCAGCTATAGAAGATAGCATTTTCAATTCATCTAATTGGATAAGTGATTGTGTTTCTTCAATTACCGCAGTAAATAAATCCTCATTATGTTTATTAGTTTTCGCGTATAGTCCCACCCAAGCATTTCGATTTGATTTTTTTGCGGCGTACATACAATGATCGGCAACATCAACAACTTGTTGCCATGTTAATGCTTTTGTATCTTGCGTAGAAAAAGGATAACAAGCAAACCCAATAGAACAAGTTTTTTTAAGTATTTTATTTCCCCCAATATCAAAATCATGATTTTCTACAGTTTGTCTTAATCGCTCGGCTAATTCAGGGGCATTGCCACGCTCGGTAAAGCGGGCAATAACCAAAAACTCTTCTCCCCCCCAACGAACTAAATAATCTGTTTCACGAAATACTTGTTCTAAAATCTCTTTAATTTGCACTAATACCGCATCACCAGCAGTATGGCCGTGAATGTCATTGACCATTTTAAAATGGTCTAAGTCGATAAGAAATATAATCAGGTCTGCCGCTTCTGGTTTCTTGTTGCTATTGCTTTCATGCTTACTCTTATATTTACGCAGTACTAACAAAATATCGTTTTCAATATTATTGAGCAAGAAACGACGGTTTTTAAGTCCGGTTAATTGATCTGTTAAACTCATCTCTTCTAACATCATAATTGACTTTTGTAATTCTTCAGTCTTGTATTGCAACTGCGAGGTGCGCTCTATTACTTTGTCTTCTAATTGTGCATTAACCTTTCGTTCAAAAATCACCTTCTTTCTTTGAGAATGTATAAACGTAAAAACTAAGCTCAATAAAAATAAACCATAAATTGTATACGCCCACCACGTTTTCCACGGAGGTGGCAAAACCTTGATCTGTAATGATGTACCTACTTCATTCCAATACCCATCTGCATTGCTCGCTTTTACTCTAAAAATATAATCTCCGTAAGGAAGGTTTGTAAAAGTGGCTCTGCGATTTTTATAATCAGTGCTTACCCAGTCTTCATTCCAACCCACCAGTTGGTAAGCATATTGATTCTTTTTAGGATTTGAAAAGTGCAATGCAGAAAATTCAAATGCAACAATATTTTCTTGATAAGTTAAAGTTATAGCTTTAGTTTCGTTAATTACCTGATTTAGGCTAAACCTTGCTTTATTTTTGGATGGCGAGACGGTTGTGTCTATATTGTTGTGCCTTACGTTATTGATAGGGATAATCGGCACAGTGTTATTCAATAGCATCATTTCAGTTATCACTACCTTAGGTAGTTGAATATCATCGACTATGTTTTCAGGATAAAAGCGATTAAAACCATTGTTCCCACCAAAAAACAATTCACCACTTTTACTTTTAAACGAGGCATTACCACTAAATTCGTTACTTTGAAGACCATCACCCACATCATAATTCTGAAACTTTCCTGTTTTGGTATCTAATCTAGATAGTCCATGATTGGTAGTTAGCCAGATAAACCCTTGATTATCTTCTTCAATTCCATAAATAATATTACTAGGTAAACCATTCTGGGTTGTGTAGCGTTTAAATTTTTCAGTTTTTTTATTAAAGAGGTTTAACCCTTCATCTGTTCCAATCCAAAGATTGCCTCGATTATCTTCTATAATACTCTCGACATTATCATGGCTTAAGCTGTCGCTTTTGCTGGGATTATGGCGATAATGAGTGAATTTTTTAGTGTTTTTATTAAAGAAGTTAAGCCCTTCATCCGTCCCAATCCAAAGGTTACCTTGACGGTCTTCTACTAACCCGAAAACATTGTCATTACTTAAACTATTCGGAATATTGACCTGATGACGGTAATGAGTGAATTGTGCTGTTTTGGTATTAAAATAATTAAGTCCTTTATTTGTTCCCATCCAAAGGTTGTCTTGACTATCTTCTATAATGATAAAAACAAAATCACCACTTAAGCTATTAATATCATCGGGTTGATGGCGATAATGAGTAAATTGTTCTGTTTCTGTATTAAAATAATCAAGCCCAGCATCCGTTCCAGTCCAAAGGTTCCCTTGACGGTCTTCGACAATGGAAAAAATGTAATCACCACTTATACTACTGGGATCATTTTTTTGATGACGATAATGAGTAAATTGATTTGTTTTACTATTATAATAATTTAGGCCACCACCACTTGTACCAATCCAAAGACCACTGTTACTGTCTTCCATAATACTATAGACGCCCTCATTACTTAAACTATTAGCATCTGAGGCTTTATGACGAAAATGGTTAAACTGGTCTGTTTTTATATTAAAATAATTAAGCCCTTTATGTGTTCCAACCCAGACACCGCCTTGATTGTCTTCAATAATGCTATATATAGAATCATGACTTAAGCTATTAGCATCACCGGCTTGATGTCGATAAAAAGTAAAATGTCTTGTTTTGGTATTAAAATATTTGAGGCCACCATTAAGTGTTCCAATCCAAAGATTGTCTTGGCTGTCTTCTACAATACTATATACATAGTTATCACTAATATTATTTGGACCGTTGTCTTGAAGGGGGTAATGGGAAAACCTTGCTGTTTTTGAATCAAAATGATTGATGCCACCACGTGTTCCAAGCCAAAGGTTGTTCTGACTGTCTTCAATAATGCTATAAATATAGTCATTACTTAAACTATTAACATCGTTGCTTTGTTGGCGATATTGAGTAAATTGTCTTGTTTTGGTATTGAAGTGATTGAGGCCACTAAATGTTCCAAACCAAAGATTGCCTTGATTATCTTCAATAATGCTCCTGACACTATCATTACTTAAGCTGTTCGGATTATTGGCTTGATGGCGATAATGGGTAAATTGATTTGTTTCAGTATTAAAATGATTCAGACCATTACGTGTCCCAATCCAAAGGTGGCCTTGGCTATCTTCTAAAAGACTATAGATATGATCATCACTGATACTATTAGGGCTGTCATCTTGATGGCGGTAATGGGTAAACCGCTCTGTTTTTGTATTAAAGTGGTTTAGCCCCTTGCCTCGAGTGCCAATCCATAGATTACTCTTACTATCTTTAATAATAATATTAATAGAATTACCGGAAAGAGAGTTATCCTTAATTAAGTCGTGCTTAAATGTCTTTAAACCATAACCATCATATTTAAATAAGCCATCTTCAGTACCAAACCACAAAAAACCTGTGTCATCTAGCAACATAGTCTTCACAGATTTTTCCTGTAAGCCATCTTCAATTGAAAGGTTTTGAAAGCGGATCTCAGAGTTTAATGCAAGAGCAATTGAAGTATAAAATAGGATTATGAGCGACAAAGTTAATTGTACTTTTATTTTTTTATACAAGTAAATATCAGTTAATAAACAAACATCGTTTAACCTTAGTATAATTAATAAAAAAAATATATATGTGTATGTATTTAGTTAATATTGGTATTTAAATGATAAGTGTGAACAATTTAGTTATCCTCTAAATTCTACTTATTCTTGACTCAGGCTCAAGTTTAGCTTTTAAAAATAGTATATGAATGTCGGCAAAGAAGCTTGAAGCTGACCTTAGGTTTAGCTACTCTGATACTTCCGCTCTGAGCACCTAGAAGCCCTTAATAAAAGAACTACTTCATTTGGCAATTCACTAATTTATAAAGTGAGTTGTTAAGGACTGTAGCTGCCACACTGCGGAAGTTAGCATTTGATAATTTTCACTAAAATTTTTAGTATGTTTTGATCTATAGCAGACATGGCTGAACAACCACATTACGTTAGCTGATTCCTGATAGCGGCCGTTAGGTATAGATGAGAACTTATGTATCTTGATGATGATTTATTTGCCAATGATCCGTTTAGTCTGAGTGCGAACTAAGCCAACAAAGCGGTCATTAAGACTTTAAATCACAACAACATCCCTTCCGATAAAGTGTTCATTTCACGAAAGGCTCTTTATAGTAGACTGATATTTTCTCATTAATTTATCACGTTTTTGCGCCAGCACATTTATTTTGGAAAAATCACCACCTGTCACTTGCAGCAAGCGTTTGTCCATCACTTTAAACCATAACCAGGGAACGTAGGCGACGACATACATACCAAAATAACCACTTGGCAGTGTAGGTAATCCGCTAAAATGGCGCAGAGACTGATAGCTACGCGTTGCATTGGCATGATGATCTGAGTGACGCTGTAAGTGGAACAGTGCCCAGTTTGAGAAAATATGATTACTATTCCAGCTATGATGTGGTTGTGGGCGTTCGTAACGTCCGCTTGGAAGTTTTTGTCGCAATAAACCATAATGTTCGACATAGTTAGCAGATGTGAGCTGCCACATTGACCAGAAAGCACATATGATTAAATAAGGTACAACACCTGAGCCTAACCACACAACCAGGCTAACGAAAATCCCTAAAGTCATCAACATGGCTTGCAAGAATTCATTTTCTAATGACCAGGCAGACTTACCAGCTTTTTTCATACGCAGTTTTTCTATATTGTATGCTCGTAATATTGCACCTGGTAATTCTCTTAAGGCAAAACGATAAATGCTTTCGCCCATTTTGGCCGAGGCAGGATCTTCTGGCGTGGCTACGTGTTTATGGTGGCCGCGGTTATGCTCGATGAAAAAATGACCGTATGCCGCAGGTGCAAGTACAATTTTAGCCAACCATATATCAAGCTTCTTTCTCTTATGACCCAATTCATGACCAATGTTTAAGCCGTGCCCGCCTACGATCCCTGCTAACAGGGCAACTGCTAAATAGCCATAAATACTGAGTTGATTACTGGCGACAAACCAGGCACAAAATATAAAAGAGGCAATGACAACCGGAACGTTCAGACGGGTGATTATGGGATAAAAAGGATCCGACTCAAGTAAGGTTATAACAGACTCTGGCGGATTGCTGCTATCTTCTCCCATCACGTAATCAACAATAGGGAATATGATATAGACTAAAATAAAAAACAACCAGAGCAAAAATTCATGGTTAAAAAACGGATATAACAGAAGACCAGCTACAGCTGCACTGGGTATCAACAGAGAAAACCACCAAAAGTAACGCTTGTTATCTACATAAAAAGTGCCATCACTGGCAATAAAAGTGCCTGCCTTGTTCATTATGCTCTCCACAGTGCTCATTATTTTGAGTCTTAATGCGATGAAAGTGCGAATGGTTATAAAAAACAAACATTAATCTAACATTCAATCGTAATATTGCAACTGAAGCACCCTTACGAATTTCTAGTTAAACATACAATACATAGAAGATAAACATATAGAATATGTGAATGCGACCTAGCATTAGATCAAAGCGTCTATACACACTCATGGCATGAAATTAGCAAATATATATTTTAAGACAGCCTTAACAAGCAACTTTTTGGGAACTATTATGTCAATTTTAAGCCTTGAGGCTAATTAAATACCTAACTAGCCCTATGGTAGATGTCTAAAATTAACAGTTTAGGCTTATTGACGGTAAAGCATAAAATTTATATCTGCTATATGATCTAAAGCGAATCTATAGTTATGTGAAACTTGACAGTCACCAATGAGCACAAAATTATCTTGAACTAAAATTAAGTTAATAACCACAATAGGCTCAAAGTTAACATCAAGTTATGGAAGGTCAACGGAGCAATGAACTTTCATGGGGCATAGATATTGTTCTCGTTCTATAACTGTTTTTTGATTTTTTGATTTTTTGATTTTTTGATTTTTTGATTTTTTGATTATGATATTAGTCTCAAAACCAATTTTTGGAACGTCTGCTATGCCAATGATTATCAAATTAGCTGCCTACATGCTTAAGTCAACTAACTGGTGCTTAGTTGACCTCGATAAACACTCAAAATTTTGAAATGTTACTTCCGCTTTGCGCACGAAGCGGTCTAAATTAGAGAAAAAATCTATGGTGATATGTGCCCTGGAGCGTGCTAAAAGCAATGGGTTAGGATAATTCTCGAAAATATCAAAATGACTAATTTTAGAATAATACCAATGGGATAAATTAACGGATCAACTTTACTTAAATCGAGCAACGAGGATAAACTTTCAAGTTAAAGGCGCTTGATTGAGCAATAGATAAATGGCTATTGGGATTGAAAGCAACGACAACATTGTTAAGTTAGACTTTTTGAAGATGATCAAATAATGTTTTATTTGGTACAACAACAGGATTGAATAATATGCGTAAAATACTTGTTCCTCTTATGCTTAGCTGTAGCTTAAGTGCTGGCTTTGTACAGGCAGATGATTTCTCAGATAGTGTCAAAGCTGCTATGGCTTCTGAAATGCGTTCAGAAAAAGATAAAGATCGTGATCGTAACCGTCGCCCCCTTGAAACATTGCAATTTTTGGGTATTCAATCCGATATGAAAGTGCTTGAACTAATCCCTGGTGGTGGTTGGTATACCTCAATTCTTGCCCCGGTGCTTAAAGTTAAAGGACAACTTTATTTAGGCATGGCTAATGACCGTTTGAAAGATGGTTTATTGAAAAAAGCAGCTTTTAGTAAAGTAAAAACAGTCAGTGATGCCCAATGGGATAGAAACAAAGAAGAAAAACGCTACAACTTAAGCAAGGTTGATTTTGACCTGAAGAATATTGATGCGGTATTAACCTTCCGTAATTATCATAACTTGTCTTTAGACACACGTACTAAAGTAAACGAAGAAGCACTTAAGGCCCTCAAACCCGGTGGCATTTACGGTATTATTGACCATACTCGTCGTCATATGCAGAGTGAAAATGACGAAAACGGTCGTCGTGTCGACCCGGTTTTAGTGATTAAAGAAGTAGAGGCCGCAGGGTTTGAGTTTGTTGACTATTCAAACATGCATTACAAAGCCGACGATGAACTTCGTTATGAAGTTGGCCGAAAAACGGTAACCGGCAATACTGATCGCTTTACCTTGTTATTCAAAAAACCTATGTAGAACTGATAAATTTGAGATAACCCTAGTTGGGTTTATCTCAAATATTTTAACTGCTACTAAATAGGGGAATAGGGCAAATATTCAGTGATATCGTGCGAAAAATATCTTGCCTTAATCCCAGTAGATTAAATGCTAGGCAACGTTGTACCAAATGATCATCAGAGGCTATGGTTTTAAAGGGGGAAATTGGGTGGCTAAAAGGCTTTGAATCCTCGACAACCTATTAAAAAATAGGAAAAAGGCTATTGTTACCGAGAGTTAAGTTCACTTTAACCACAGCCTTGTTGTTCGTCATACAAATTAAGTTAGGATATTAAAATTCAAATGAAATGCTTGCCCCATAAGTGCTTGGTTGATTAGGGTAGGCATTGAAGTTGCCCCCTTGAATCAGCACTGGAAAGGCGGTGTGAAAATAATCATCGTTATTTAAATTACGTGCCTCAAAATGAGATTAATTGCAAAATGCGATACAGAATTTAAACAACCTAATTACGCTGTTCTGCTTCAGGAAATATCAAAGATATTATTATCACCTTGAATATAAACGTAACAAAACCACTGGCATAGCGTCATATACTGTCTAGATTTGCACAAGAGGAATTTATGTCGTACTAGATTTTTAGGCCAAGGAAGGCAGCTTAATTTTTATATTGGCGACATTGCCGAGAGCACTGAATAAAGCGTCTCTGGATTTAATGGCTTAACTTAAAATAAAGTGGCAAAAAACCACATGCATTACTGTTAACTTAAGGAAATATTTGATTTCTTCCGGCGCTTTTGGCCTGATACAAATAATTGTCGGCACGGTTGATCACTTCGTCAATGTTTTGCTTAGCATTAAGTTGTGCAATACCCATACTTACCGTCACTTTAATTTTATTACCTTGATAAATAATGACCTGCTGGTCTATCTTTTCTCGAACTTTTTCGGCAATAACCTTGGCATTAATCGCAGAGGTTTGTGGTAAAATAAATAAAAACTCTTCCCCGCCCCAACGAGCTACGCAATCTTGCTCTCTGATATTTTTGGCAAAGATTTGCGCAAGTTCAATTAAAACTGCATCGCCGCCATTGTGGCCATACTGATCATTTATTTTCTTGAAATGATCTACGTCACACAAAACAATAAACAATGGTTCATCATTACGCAGTATTCGAGCTTGTTCTTGTTTCAGTATCGCTAAGGCATCACGGCGGTTAGACAACTGTGTTAAGGGATCAAAATGAGCGAGTTGTTGATATTTCTTACTTAACTCTACTATGCGCTGATAAGATTTACCTCTCGAATACTCATACAAAGCTGATAGAAAGGTAACGGTTAAAAAAGAGTAGATTAAACGTAATTTAAACTCTGTGCTGTAGTTAGCATGGGCAATACTATCTGTTGGTATAAACATAATGAAACTGATGAGGGTAATAAATAGGGCAATATCAGCTAAGCCACGCTTTAAGCCATGAACAAATAAGGAAACAGGTGCAACGATAAATATCCATAACGGCCCAGTATGCTCAACACCCCCAGTGTAGACCAGATAGAACATCAGTAAATAGAGCGAGTAGAGTACAATTGCTGAACTTAATACGATATTGTTAAATTTTTTATAAGAAATATAACCGATAAAGTAGATAAAACTGGCAAAAAATAGCGCTGCAGCTAAAGCTATTTTGTTGTTGAACAGCCCAATGATAGCCATGAGGCCAGTAATAGACATCCCCACAAGAGCAAATAAAGACACAACCTCAGGCTGATGCAGTTCGTCATTATTTAATTTAACTTGTCGGCGCAAAAATATAACCTTTTAATTAAAATGAGTAAATTCGAATAGTTACTTTAACACAGCTATTAGATGAGCAATAACACCCCTAGATTATAAAGTTCTCGGAGTATAAGTAATATAAACACCTTATCTGATATAATCAATCCATAATGTCAGCGAAAAATTGCTGCTTTTGGCCGTGACATCAAACCAATGCTCTGATAATTTGACGCAAGTCTGTTAGTTTACAGACCCATTTCATCCTCATTCTTTTCATTTACAAAAAAAGAACAAACGCTACCCTGCTAGCGCAACGGCAATATTATCCTTGTTTTGTTGTATTTTCTTTCCCTAATTAACTAATGCAAATATCGAAACTGGCGGTGCCCTTACTTGAGGAGGCTTTTTCTTCATTGCTTTTGAGGTGTTCTAATATTTTCTTGATGACCTCAGGATCTTCAATACAGGCGATGACTTTTGCCTGTCCCTGGCAAGATTCACAGGTTTCAACGTCTATGTTGAATACCCGTTTTAACCTTTGTGCCCAGGTCATTGAGTTGCGTTTTCCTTTTACAGTTTTATCCCCCTTGACTTCCGTTGTTCTGGGTTTTGCCTTTTTTTCTTGAATTATTGCCAACCTATATTGGCTGTTTGGCGCAAACACACCGAAGAACCTCGTTAAATTCACCCGTGGTTTGGGCACCAATGCAGCCAACTTGGCCATAAAGTCCAGCGGCGTAAAAATGACATGGGTCGTGCCATCACGATACGGTGTTTTTAATTGGTAGCGTACATTGCCATTGCCGGTTATCGTCAGCCGTTTTTCACTTAGTGCAGGCCTTGCGATATAACGGCATACACGCTCTAGCTTTTCTCGCTCATTTCCTCTGGTTGCAACCCCGGCATGTAAACTAAAGCCAGCTATGCTACCCACTTGGCTACTACTGTCGTCGTCAACTTGCGCGGGCAGTGTTTGCAGGGTAAATACTTTTTTACCACGTTGAGCGCCAAGTGCTACCCGATACGTGATGCTATGACCATGCAAGTCTTGCATTGGATCAGGCGCTAGCCCATCAAGATTTAGGTAGCTATTGTCGATGTCTTCAACCAGTAAACCCTGTTTGGTAAAAAACCGGGCTACACGTTGACTGAGTATATGCACCAACGCGTTCAATTCTGTTGTCGTTGGTGCTTTTACCTGTTTAAATACCTGCTTTTCTTTTTTGAAACCATCCATGTAAATACCACCTAGAAATAGCATATGGAAGTGAACATTCAAGTTCAGCGCCGAGCCGAATCGCTGAATGAAGGTAACTGCCCCTATCCTTGCCGTACTGTGTTTAGCGCCGCCTTTTTGAATGAGATGAGTAGAAATGAGGCGAGTGACAATACTTAATACTTCACTCATCACCGCTGGATAACTGGCAAACAGAAAACGCAATTGAAATGGAAAACTGATCACCCATTGACGCATATCAACCATTGGTAAGATGTGATCAATAAGCAGTACTGCATTGTCTGCCATTCGTCTGGCACCACAACTTGGACAAAAACCGCGTTTCTTGCAGCTAAAGCCACTAGGCGTTCATGATGACAACGCTCGCATTGCACCCGTAAGAAACCATGTTCGAGGCGGCCACATTTTAGAAATTCTTCAAATTCCGTCTGCACATAGGGCGGCAGCGGAGTTCCCTGCACCGCAAGCAACGATTGAAATTCGTCATAGTGACGTTCAACAAGTTGATAAAGTAGTGTTTGCTCAGGTTGATGGCGTTGGTATTTGAAGCGTTCACCGTTGCTGGCTGTGCGTGCCTGCTGCATTTCAGTCTCTTTTGTTCACATTCCCTAGTGATGCATTAAGTGTAGACTATATTGTGGCATAGCCCCTTCAGCTGCCACTGACTGCAATGAGCTTAAACCGGCCCCACAAACGAGCATAAAATCTCGGTAATATTACCCAAAATATGATCATGACTTCACAAAAGTTTAATGTCAGCTTATGGCTAGCTGCGGAAGGTTTTGTGTTGATACCAACTTATTCCGCTTAGACAGCGTGACGACTGAATTCTGTTTAAATAACCATAGATATAAATCTTGAGTAATATGGCGGGATGATAACCAGGACGTCCAGTTGCTTTATATTGAACGCCTTTAAAAACAAGGTTTTCTAAATCTAACCCATCGGCAAATACATCAATTACTCTGACGGGATTTTATTTAGCGACAAAATCTTCAAGAATTTCTGGGAAGAGGGTTGCTTGGGAGCGAGATGAACCTTTAATATGACGTGACATATAGCCAACATACAATCAATTAACCTAATGAATATTATAGCAAATATAGAGTGATTTATTATCTTGTTTTGAGATTGATCATAAGTATTCGGTGCTTATTCGAAAAAGTGATCAAAACGTTTTCACACAGTCTGGGCTATAAGTTGACCTAAAGAACAACCAGTAGCTGATGTCAGCAATGGCACTTAGTTGCCATTATTTTCTTGCGAACAGTGAAGTGTTTTGTAACTTGATCACTACTTTTGACGCAAGAACTTTAATTGTTTTTATCAATTTAACTACGGCCCAGAAAATACGATTCAAGAATCCTGATAATTTGTGAAGATCCACATTTACACATTGGCTTCGATATCGTTCATCCAATATAGGAGGGACATTAAATAAATGTTGCTTACAATAATTAAATTTCAACGGTGAAGCGCTCATCGAAGTCCTCATTTAAATCAGAGGGTGAATAACCTCGCTGGTTAAAAAGTACCCTTGTCCCCCCAATGAAGTAATCATTATTATTATGTGTATGACCATGCACCCATAGTATGGGGCTGTGTTTCATATTTATTATGTCTTGCTCAATGTTTGACGCGTACCCTGGAGAAAGTTCACTCGCTTTATACTCTTCGGGTATCGACTCTTCCGAAGGTGCATGGTGTGTAATAACAACAGATTTGTGATGCTTTTTTTCATTCAACTCAGTTTTAATGAACTGTAAACTGGTGACATGCATTCTTATTGTGTCGGGTGGTGTTAATTTTCGATACTTTCCCCCTTGATTGTAGCGAATAGATTTATAATCAGTCATGCCATATTGTGCTGCTATCTGGCTATTATATTGATTGTCATATAGCTTAAAATCAGTCCATAACGTCGCACCGATAAACAATATATTGTCAATGACAACAGAGCTATCCATAAGCAGGTGAATACCTAGTTCACTGGCTTTTTCTTTTAATTGCTTATTGAGTTTTTGGTAGTTGCTTCGGTAGTATTCATGATTCCCGATGACATAAATAATCGGTTGTTTAAAATGCTCACGAGCCCAAATTAAGCCTCTGATACCAATATGAATATCACCCGCTAGAATAACAACATCGGCATGGGAAGTTTCTTTGGGTGGTACCCATGTTTCAAATTCACAGTGTAAATCTGAATATATAGCAAGTTTCATTTAAAACCCTTTTACTTGTGTTGAGGTGGTTGTTTCAGCCATTATTACGTGAGTACTGTTAAGCCACTCCCATCGATAATGATGAGAACAACTTTATTGTATAGCTCAAAACAGTACGATATCTGTTAATAAAAATGTGTATGAATACCTACTTTAATACAGGTTCTAATATGCGCAACTTGACAGCAGGTGTAGAAAGAATAAAAGAAGGTGCTGATAAATATGGATTTGCAATATTTCTGATCGTCTTAGATAAATGACTAACTTATTGAGTCCCATTTATTCAGGATGGAAATAGTGTAATGCTCTATTGGTTATAATGTAGTTAATAATAATTAACCTTTTAAAGTTGCATTAAACCGAACTGTTAAGCATCTTTATGTTGCCAAGTTTAATGGCAATAACTACTCATTAATAAATAAGCCGTTTATCCAAAATATTTCTAATTGCGTTTAATCATACTTATTATTAGAAGCTTTAATTCATCCGAAACAATATAGCTTGAAAAATACAAGGGTAACGGACATTAACTATTACCAGAAACTGATTATAAACATTACTGACGAAGCCCCTGAAGTTTTCTGACAATTGATGGTATATCGGTAAAAGAAGATGTACTGGTGAGCTCTTTTAAGTATTCTGGCTCAGAAATAAAGCTTAAATCATCTCCAACATATGATTCATGTATCTCTGTCTCTTTTACTTTTTTAGGTAGCTCCTTTGCTGAAATACCTGAAGCAATAATTAATATAGATAACTCTGTTGCTAACTCAGGCTCAAGAGAGACACCTGCCACAATTAATGCTGAGTCGTGCTTTAATTTTTTTCTCACGTTATTCACTAAACCATCATAGGTCGATAACTTAATATCATCTTTTTTGCAGCAAATATGAATAATAATGCCCTGTGCAGTGTCAATATTTTCTACAGACACCAGTGGGTTATTAAGTGCCTGCTCTAACGCTTCAAAGGCATCTTCTTCGGTTTCTGCTTTACCTACCCCTAATACTGACTCGCCACCAAACGATAAAATTCGTGCAAAATCGTTGATATCAACATTCATGTGCCCTGTTTGCGTCAACATTTGCACAAGAGCCGTTAATAAATTATTGAGTACTTCATTACTTTGTTTAAAGGCCGAAAACAGCCCCACATTCTCTCCTAAACCTTTAAGGAGCAAATCATTTGATAATGTTATGTATGCTTGGGCAGGCTCCTTAATAAGCTCTATTCCTTCGAGTGCATAGTCCATGCGCATTTTACTTTCAGACTCGAAAGGTAAGGTCACCACTGCCAAACAGTTAATACCAAGCTCTCTCGCTATTTTTGCAATGAGAGGGCTCGCACCAGTCCCTGTGCCACCACCAAAACCTGCCGTGATAATAACAATGTCACTATCTTCAATCGCGGCTTTGAGGGTTTCTTCACTTTCTTGTGCAGCTTTTAATCCCACTGCAGGGTCTGCCCCAGCTCCATAACCGTTAGTCAGGTCTTGCCCAATGAGAATTTTACTATCAACAGCTGAATGATTGAGTACGGCAAGGTCTGTATTCACCGCAATTAAATTAACGGTACTACTTAAATTATTTTCATGTAGCATGTTAATAGTATTACAGCCGCATCCACCTACACCGACAACTGTAATGAGTAAGCCTGGACGGGATTTCAGTAATTCTTTCATTTTGTTAAACCTATAACACCAATCTATAAGCTCAGCATAAACCACCTATACGACATTAAGTGTCGCATATAGTGATTTTGTAAATATAATGAAGTTAATACGACTTACTTTATATGTCCTGCACTAAAAGTTTAATAGTAAACAATATTGATGTGACGCTGACAAGTATCATTTGAAGTAACAGCGCGTTAACTATCACTCGACGTTGCTTCTTCCTCTCATCATTATCATGAGTAATACTTCCATTAACAACAAACAGCCAATAATCCAAATACAATAAACCGTTAGATTAGCTAAAGATGAAAGATGGGACAGCCACTTAATATAATTTTTTATGCGAACATTTATAGGCAGTTTTGCTGTAAATAATGGCTAATATGAACAGTACTAAAAAGGTGAAAGTCAACGTTAGTGTCATGTCTGTTATTCAAAGTATGAATGAACATCTACGATATGTGATTTTTGAGTACGCGCCACTTTCAAGAATAAAAAGTTCTACAAGAAAATAAGCCTATCACCATATTTTCTGATTTATATACCCTCCCCTAATATGTCCGCTTTGTACGCCTTTTAACAACGACATCATCACAGTTGCGCGTTTCGCTATTCGTTATTAAATAGAGATGAATGATTAAACCTCTTTTTATACATAAGGAATACCTATGAACAATAACGTATTACACCAACCAGCAAACACAGTCCTTGATAATACAAAAGCAATGGTCGACAAAGAAGGTATTGAAGAAATAACCTCAAACTACTCCTATCAATTCAAAAAAACCAAGTTGGATAAGCTTAGTCTCGTAAATACAGCAAATAATACAGGTGGCATCACTAAATCATCAATGGCAGAAAATATCGATTTAAATAACTATTTAAGCCAGTTAGAAGAAAAAATAATACGTTCTGATTTATTACCAATAGAAGATAGAAAACGTTTTGAAAAATTAAGTAACTTACCCATGTGTAGTGAAAGTGAATTTGAAAGCATTTTTGAATTTTTGTTAGCACTTCAAATGAAAAAAGTAGGCTTGCCATATCGATATGGTGTCAAGACTACCTACAAAAATGAAAAGGAGCAGGATACCTATATAGATTTTGAAATATTTACGCACGAAGGTCCCACCTACATCGTGTTAACCGATTTCTACAACGATAACTATTTTTCATGCAGTAATCTCGCTCGATATCGACGACCTCGAATAGCGGTGAAACAGGCCCTGGACATCAAGACAAGTCATGAATGCGCTATTTATATGTTGAATATTGATAAAACCCTCAAATCCTTTTACTTGGATGTTAATCAATTAATTTGGGAATTTGATTCATTTGCAGATGTGCTGACTTTTGATGAGTGTATTGATGCGATGAATTCAATCATCGATACAGCAACAAAAAACGCTGTTCATTAAACATCAATAAATCATAAAGCAAACACGTTGCGTTTATTCGTAACGTAAACAAACACCAAAAACAGAGGGCTCTGACATGAGTACATCTACACCGACCAACACAGATATCGAAGAAAAAGTATTGAAAGCTTTCAAAGCTATTCTAAGTTATGGAAATCCAGTCGCGTTTAACAACTTATTTAAAATCGATGACAAAGGCGAGTATGACCGCGCGCATGTTATACATCAATTAACTAAATTGCCCTTTAAAACATCAATTCAAATCATAAACAACAGTAAAAGATTGCAATTGAACTACGAAATACTAGAAGAGCTATTTGACGATAGCGAAAAGGATGATTTTGAAACATATAAACAGATGAGTCTTAATCTATGTGGAAGTGATATCAATCCTGTAATTCATTAAACCGGCCGGGATGTCCAAGCTGTAGCAATTTAGTTTAAATGATGAAGAATCCCACCATTTAAATAGGAATTGTACTTATCCTATCGCTTTTTAAACTGAATGAGTTAAAAAGCGATAGAGAAACTGCAATTTTAAGATGCACAATGAGCTAAAGCCAATAAATGTTATGGCGAAAAAAGTAAAACTTTATTAATAAAATGGTGAATAAATTCAAAAATTTGAATGAACCACCGCTAAACCCCCTAAAAAAGACGGCTAACAATGGTATGAATATTTTTAGCTTATATAAAATAGACACATGAAATTGAGGAAAGCGATACAAGTAGCGAAATCCGCTAATACTTAAATAATTCAATATAGAAAATTTTTATTTAACAATAAAGGGACATCATAATGAAAACACAAAGTCTGAAAATAACTCTAGGGTGGGTTCATCCCAGGGTTATTGAAACATTCAAAGGTCTAACTCGAGACCAACTTGAAGGCAGAAGAAAAGCAGGAAAATTTATAGAAGGTATTCACTTTATCAAAGATCCTGTGGGGTCAATAATGTGGGATTTCGAAAACCTTGATAGTTGGATTGAAGGAGACACTTCATGCTAAGTATAGATGAAGCAAAAATAGTAACTGGAAAATTCAAAGGTGTAACAATACACGGAAAATCAATACGATTGTCGTTTATGTATAAAGGCAAGCGTTGCACAGAGACACTGAAAAATGTTGAACTGACAAAAAACAATATAAAATCAGCAGCTAATAAACGGATGGCTATCTTACATAATATTGAGATTGGTAAATTTAGTTACATTACTACGTTCCCTAATTCTAAAACTTCTTTAGCAATTATCAGCAGTGGTGTTAGTGATCAAACCATACCATTAAATATATATTTAGATAAGTTCCTAGCTGACTCAAAGGTTAACAATCGTCCAATGACTCACCAACATAATACCTGTAGAACAGATAAATACATTAGACCTGCCTTGGGCGTACGTTGCATGACAAAAATAAAAGTATCTGATATAAAACAATTGATTAATACCAATTTGATGCACCTATCAAACAAAACTATATGTGAGGTACTTACACCGTTAAGGGCTGCTTTTCGTTATGCAATAGAAGATGAGCTATTAACTGTCAACCCTATGAATATGGTAAAGAACCCAAAGAAAGAACACACTGATAATGCTGATCCATTTACACAGAAAGAAATATCGAAATTCTCGAAACTAACACTGAACGTTTAATAGAAAGAGATGCCTTAGCGTTTGCCTGTTGGACAGGTCTACGTCCTTCCGAGCTTTTAGCGATCTCACGGTGTGATGTTGATTTAGAAAGTAAAAAGCTTTATGTCAAACGAAGTGTAGTAAAAGGTGTTTTTGCTAGTACAAAAAATGATGGTAGTGACCGTTGTATTGATCTGCTAGACGATGCATTTGAAATTATATCAAACCTAATACAAAGAACAAAAAACAAAAAACCTAAGAGTTTTCAAAGTAAAAGTTCTCCAAGCAAATAACCGATTAGTTGATGAAAAAAATCTACAGTTTATTTTCACTAGCAGTAAGTCTAAAGACTTTTGGAGTGATAGTAGTACATTCAATAAGATGTTTGTTAGGCCACACTGTAAAGCATCAGGTGTATGTTATCGAGGTATAGGACAAGCACGACACACTTATGGGAGCCAACTTGTTACAGCGGGCGTAAACTTAAACTGGATAGCAAAACAAATGGGGCACAGTACCATTAAGATGCTAGAAAAGCATTATGGTCGATGGATGGAATCAGAAGTCCCTGATATGGCAGCTCAAGTATCAAGAAAACTGAAACAAAATACATTAAATGATCCAAGAAAGATCCAAATAAAAAAAGAGCTTAAATAAGCTCTTGTTTTATATATAAGTTTAGTGGTGCGGTTGGGGGGACTTGAACCCCCACGACCTAAGTCACCAGCCCCTCAAGCTGGCGCGTCTACCAATTCCGCCACAACCGCGCAATACTAAACTATACTAACTGTTTTATTAAGTTAACTTATATTTTGAGGAAAATAAGTTAACTTAATTTGGTACGTCGCTATCACTTGCTTTTTCAGTAGCTGCAGGTACATCTGTATTTTCTATTGATTTTGGTTCAAGACTATCAGTAGGGATTGAAGAGTCACCTGGGATAGTTTGTTCAACGGGTGTATTCAAGTTGTTCCATTCGTCAGTAGACTTAATTTTGTTTGCCGTTAAGTTACCTAAAACTAAACTAATAACAAAGAAAGCAATCGCTAACCAAGTAGTCGCTTTTGTTAAAAAGTTACCTGAACCACTTGAACCGAATATAGTTGCTGATGAACCAGCTCCAAAAGATGCGCCCATATCTGCGCCTTTACCTTGTTGAATGAGTACTAAACCAATTAAACAAATTGAAACTATTAAATAAGCGATAATTAACGATTGATACAACATTTTAAGATCCTTTGGCTGACGAGCAAATTATTTTAAATTCGTCGACTTTTAAACTAGCACCACCGATAAGACCACCGTCAATATCAGTTTGTGCAAATAATTCTTCACAGTTAGCAGCATTTACGCTACCACCGTATAATAATGGCACTTTATTCGCGATAATTTTATCTGCATTTGCTAAAAATTGTCGAATAAATGAGTGTGTTGCTTGTGCCATTTCAGGTGATGCTGTTTTTCCTGTACCAATAGCCCATACAGGCTCATAAGCAATAACAACATCATTAAATTTTTCTATACCTATTTCATCAATTACTGGCTGCAATTGCGAAGCGAGTACTGTATCAGTTTGCTCTGCGGTCCTTTCATCTTCACTTTCACCGATGCACAAAATAGGCGTTAAACCAGCATCTAGTACAGATTTCACTTTATGAGCAACTTGTGTACTTGTTTCTTTATAAAGACTTCTTCGTTCAGAGTGTCCTACAATAACATAGTTTACAGAAACTTCCTTGAGCATATCTGTTGATACTTCGCCAGTATATGCTCCGCTTTTATGCTCACTTACATTTTGAGCACCTAAATGAATATTAGGTTGTAAATGTGCATTTTCAGCACTAATTGCAAATGCTGATAAAAAAGGAGAAGCAGGACAAACAACGATGTCAACATTTTCAGCGAGTTTGACACTATTTAACCCTGAAATCATTTCTTTTATAAGCGACAAACTGCCATTCATTTTCCAGTTTGCTGCTACTATTGCTTGTCTATTCATTTATCTTTCCTAATTAAAGCGGCGAGATATTAACTAACCTACGAACAAGATACAAGTGTTTAACTTAATATCTTGTTCATTTGCTTATAATTCCACCGGATGGTCAGTTTTCTAATTAACAAGCACTTTTTACTGCGTCTGCAATTTCATTCGCTAAGTCGGTAACTTCCTGTAACTCAGGACCTTCCACCATTACTCGGATCAAAGGTTCAGTGCCTGATTTTCGCAATAATACACGACCACGCCCATTCAATTTTCCATTAACCGAATGAACAGCAGCAACAACGTTTTGCGCGGTTAGTGGATCGTTATCACCAGTAAACCCAACATTAACCAGTATTTGGGGTAATTTTTTCATGCCTTGGCGAAGTTCATTAAGGTTTTTATCGCCACTACAAATCGCTGTTAATACGTTTAACGCAGCAATAATACCATCACCCGTTGAAGTATGGTTTAGGTTGATAACATGACCAGAATTTTCAGCTCCAAGTTTCCAGCCCTTTTTATTAAGCATTTCCATGACATAACGGTCTCCCACTTTACTACGCGCAAAAGGAATGCCCATGTCAGCAAGCGCTATTTCAAGCCCCATATTACTCATTAGTGTGCCAACGACACCGCCACGAATAGTACCATTTTTTAGGTCATTTGATGCGATAACGTAGACGCATTCATCGCCATCAAGAACATAGCCTGTGTGATCAACCATCATCAGACGGTCGCCATCGCCATCTAAGGCAATACCTAAGTCAGCGTTATGCTCAACAACTGCTTTACTGATGGCATCCATAGAGGTTGCTCCACAGCCATCATTAATATTCGTACCATTAGGCGCTGTACCTATTTCAATCACTTGAGCACCTAATTCACGAAATACATTAGGGGCTATGTGGTAAGTTGCTCCGTGAGCACAATCAACGACAATTTTAAAATCTTTCAGTGAGAAATGGCTGGGAAAGTTACTTTTACAAAACTCTATATAACGGCCAGCAGCATCTTCAATTCGTGTTGCTTTTCCTAGGTTTGCCGAGTCTACACACCCCATTGGGTTATCTAATTCAGCCTCAATAGCAAGCTCTACGGCATCAGGGAGTTTTTCACCATTTTGTGAGAAAAACTTTATTCCATTATCATAAAATGGATTGTGAGAAGCACTGATCACGATACCGGCTTCAGCACGAAAAGTTTTTGTTAAATAGGCAATACCTGGCGTAGGCATAGGCCCTAACAAACCAATATCAATACCAGCAGCTGAAAAGCCAGCTTCTAAAGCTGATTCAAGCATATAGCCAGAAATACGGGTATCTTTACCTATGAGTACTTTTTTAGTACCCTGTGCTGCAAGTACACGACCTGCGGCGTAACCTAATTTCATAACAAATTCTGCGGTTATTGGATATTGGCCAACTAAGCCACGTATACCATCTGTTCCAAAATATCTTCTTTCTGACACTTTATTTGTCCTTTATTTATTCTTAATTGGTACGTTGATTGGTTAATTTGTAATTGTTGCTTGTAATACTTTTAATACGTCGACAGTTTCTTTGACATCATGAACTCGAATAATTTGAGCGCCTTGTTGAGCCGCAATAATGGCAGTCGCTAAACTTCCCGCGAGACGTTCGTTCACCTCGCGATTGAGTAGATTACCGATCATCGACTTTCTTGAAAGGCCAGCGAGTATAGGTAAATTCAATGATCGAAATTCTTTCATTTTAGCCAGTAAACTATAATTTTGATCTAGCGACTTTCCAAAGCCAAAGCCCGGATCCAATATGAGTCGTGACGAAGAGATCCCTACTTGCTGGCATGCGAAAATACGCTGCTCAAAAAAGATTTTGATATCGCTAATGAGATCCTGATATTGAGGTTTGTGTTGCATTGTTCTTGGCAGCCCCTGCATATGCATTAAGCATATGGCGATATCAGTACTTTGTGCGACGACATGCAAACAACCTTCGTTTTGTAATGCTCTAACGTCGTTAATTATTCCAGCGCCGTGATTAATAGCTTCCGACATAACATTGGCTTTACTGGTATCAATAGAAACAATGGTATTAAAACGTTTTTTGATTGCTACTAAAACGGGGATAACTCGTGCTAATTCATCTTGTTCAGAAACGTCTTTAGCACCAGGACGCGTAGACTCACCACCAATATCAATAATAGTAGCGCCATCGCCTATCATTTGCTCTGCTTGCTTTAATGCAATATCAATGCGAGAAAACTTTCCGCCATCAGAAAAAGAATCAGGGGTAACATTTAATATCCCCATTACTTGCGGTAATTCAATATTAAGGGAATTCTTACCGCAACATAAATTTTTTAACAAGGGTGAACTCTTTATAGTTTTATGCTTAACAGTAAATATATTATTATTTTATGAAAGCTAACTTATTATTGAAAATCAATTAGCTTTTATAAAATAAAGCCTCGACAGGCGAGGCTTTATATATTACTGAACTGTTAGTCAGTAGATGCGTCTGTTGGTTTATCTAGGTCAGGCGCAGCTTGTTCTTTCTTTTCAGTGCTATCTTCTTTTTCATCAGAAGATGCATTGTTGTCAGATTTTGGTGGCTTTTTTGACTTTGAGTGGTTATCCCATTCAGCCATTGGAGCACGAACTTCTCTACGCTCCATTAAGTCATCAATTTGTTTAGCATCAATTGTTTCATAATGCATTAACGCTTCTTTCATTGATTCTAAAATATCACGATTTTCATTTAATATTTTTTCAGCTCGTTGATAGTTACGATCTATAAACACTTTGATTTCAATATCAATGGCTTTTGCAGTATCATCAGACATATTTAATGATTTCGATGAAGTTCGGCCTAAGAACACTTCACCCTCTTCTTCAGCAAATAGCATTGGACCTAATTTTTGTGAGAAGCCCCATTGAGTTACCATTTTACGAGCAAGTTGAGTCGCACGTTCAATATCGTTAGATGCACCCGTAGACACTTTTTCAAAACCGTAAATCATATCTTCGGCAATACGACCACCGTAAAGTGACGAAATATTGCTTTCTAAGTGCTGTTTACTATGACTAAACCTGTCATGCTCTGGTAAATACATAGTTACACCTAAAGAGCGACCACGAGGGATAATACTCACTTTATACACGGGGTCATGATCAGGAACTAAACGACCAACGATTGCATGACCTGCTTCATGATAAGCTGTCATAGCTTTTTCATCTTCGCTCATGACCATTGAACGACGTTCAGCACCCATTAAAATTTTGTCTTTAGCTTTTTCAAACTCATCCATTGAAACAGTACGACGGTCTGAACGTGCAGCAAACAATGCAGCTTCGTTCACTAAATTTGCTAAGTCAGCACCAGACATACCCGGTGTACCACGTGCAATAACCGATGCTTTAACATCGTCACCTAAAGGGACTTTGCGCATATGTACTTTTAAGATTTGCTCGCGACCACGAATATCAGGTAAGCCAACGGTTACTTGACGGTCAAAACGACCAGGACGTAATAAAGCTGGATCTAATACATCAGGACGGTTAGTGGCGGCAATAACGATAACGCCTTCATTACCTTCAAAACCATCCATTTCAACTAACATCTGGTTAAGGGTTTGTTCACGTTCATCGTGTCCACCCCCCATACCCGCGCCACGTTGGC
>JABSOZ010000027.1 GCA_013215295.1 Colwellia sp. | reverse complement strand
AAAACAGCTCTTTGGGTTACCCCTTGGAACTGGAGCGCATTCTAGACATTTCTCGCTGGGCGTCAACCCTTTTTTGTTATTAATTTGAAATAAACGATCGTTCGCTCATTTAACGTACAGGCCTCGTATTTATTGAGGTTTATTTGAACAAATTAGTGGCTTGATCTACTTTATTCGACATCAACCGTGAAATACATGACAAAGATCTATAATAAAGAAAGCCGTAGATCCTATTAGATTCGACCAATTTTAAGCAATAAAAAAGCCTCTTAATAGAGGCTTTGATTTAAATACTTAAAAATATCGCTTAACTTTGTTCTCTTGCAATGGCTCGATAAGCAATATCTGTTCTAAATTGCACTTCTTCCCAGCTTATTTCATTTAATAAGGCGTAGGCAGATTTTTGCGCTTCTGTAACTGTTTCACCTAATGCTGTTGCACAAAGCACACGACCGCCAGCAGTGACTATATCGCCGTTGCTTTCTGCAGTTCCTGCATGGAAAGTTTTTCTATCTGGGTGTGTATTCGTTTTAAGTCCTGAAATTACTTTTCCTTTACCATAACTTGCAGGGTAACCTCCAGCGGCAAGTACAACACCAACGGCAGGACGTGGATCAAAATCTATTGTCGCTTTATCTAATTCCCCGGCACAAGCTGATAAACATAACGCTACGATGTCAGAATTTAAACGCATCATAATAGGCTGTGTTTCTGGGTCACCAAATCGACAGTTGTATTCGATAACTTTTGGTGTGCCACATGCGCCGATCATTAAGCCTGCATATAAGAAACCTGTATAAGGTGCTCCTTCTTTGGACATACCTTCAACGGTGGGGTAAATAACTTCATCCATAATACGTTGATGAAGTTCAGGAGTTACTACCGGTGCTGGAGAATAAGCCCCCATTCCACCCGTATTTGGCCCTTCATCATTATTATATGCACGTTTGTGATCTTGGCTTGTTGCCATCGCTAAGACATTCTTTCCATCAACCATGACGATGAAACTTGCTTCTTCACCATCAAGAAACTCTTCTATAACAACTCGATGACCTGCATCACCAAAAGCATTGCCCGCTAACATATCTTGAATAGCATCTTCGGCTTCTGCTAATGTCATCGCAACAATAACGCCTTTACCTGCTGCTAAGCCATCTGCTTTCACAACAATAGGAGCGCCTTTTTCACGTACATACGCTAATGCAGGTTCAATTTCAGTGAAATTTTCGTACCAACCCGTTGGTATATCATTACGCGCTAAGAAGTCTTTAGTAAATGCTTTTGAACCTTCAAGTTGAGAGGCTTTAGCACTTGGACCAAAAATAGTGAGTCCTTCTGCTTGGAAAGCGTCAACAATACCGTCAACGAGAGGTTGCTCAGGACCAACAATAGTTAGGGCAATATTTTGAGTTTTAGCAAAGTCGATGAGTGCTTGGGTATCACCAACAGAAATGGCAACATTCTCTACTTTATGTTCTGTAGCTGTACCTGCATTACCTGGTGCAACAAATACTTTTTCTACTTGCGTTGATTGTGCGGCTTTCCATGCTAATGCATGTTCACGACCACCACTACCTATAACTAAAACATTCATTTATCTAAACCCTACTTTATTTGCTAGAAAATATGCTAAAAAACTTGCGCCATTATAAGGGAAGTTATGACGCAAGTCTTAAGATTATTTAGCTACTTTTGCAAATTTTAAAGTCATACGATCGCTTTCACCAATGGCTATGTACTTCTCTTTATCTTTTTCATCTAGAGCAAGCACAGGTGGCAATGTCCAAACACCTTTGGCATAACTCGCTTTATCTTTTGGATTTGCATTAACTTCACTGCTGGCAATTAGCGTAAAACCTGCTGCTTTTGCTTGTTCTATGGTTTTTTCCATTGAAACATAACCATTATTCATTTTATTTGCTGAAGCGCCTTTTGGTAAACGATGTTCTACAACGCCTAAAATACCATCAACTTTTAGTGCTTTAAATGCGTCAACAAATACTTGTTTAACTCCGTCATCACCCCAGTTATGTAAATTACGGAACGTTAACACCATATCGGCTGTGCCTGCAGGCGCTAATTCACTGGCTTGTTTTGGCACAAAGTTTGATAACTCAACTTCACTATACATCTCATGACTAGCAAGTTTCTTTTCTAATCTTTTACGAGAATTGCTGTAATAGTTGTCTTCACCTGTATCAGGGTAATGAGCACCAATTAATTTACCTTTCCCCTTTAGAGTAGGAGCTAAAATTTCAGTATACCAACCTCCACCAGGCGTAATTTCAACAACAGTCATTGTTGACTTTAATCCAAAGAATTCCAACGTTTGTTGAGGATGACGGTATTCATCACGCATTTTATTAGCAGCGGATCTATGCTCACTCGCAACAGCTTGGGCTAACTGTGTTTTAACCATAGGTTGCGTTGATTGTTCCGCACAAGAAACAGTGGCAAGTGACAGACTTATAATTGAGACTGACAGTAATGTTTTTATTGTTTTCATTTGCTTTTCCATATCATGAATAAAATTTAACTCGATATGTTATAGCAGATTTTAAAAGAAGAAACAGATAGAGGATCTAGAAAGGGATGGTTTTAGCCTTATTGAAATGTAACATTTTATCAATAAGGCTAATAATGCAGTTAATTGAAGATGCTTTAAGCTGTGAAGTTCTCTTTGAAGGAAAAAGCACGGAGCTGACGATAGTCAGTGAGTACTTTTAACGCATAAAGAGGCTTCACAACGACAAGCATCATTCCTGATATAAGTGCTTAATGGCGGAAGTGACGCATTCCGGTGAACACCATAGCAATGTTATGTTCGTCTGCAGCAGCGATAACTTCGTTATCACGCATTGAACCACCTGGCTGAATTACCGCAGTAATACCCGCTTCAGCGGCTGCATCTAAACCATCACGAAATGGAAAGAATGCATCTGATGCCATCACTGAACCTTTAACTTCTAAGTTTTCGTCAGCAGCTTTAATTCCCGCAACTTTCGCAGAATATACGCGGCTCATTTGGCCTGCACCGACACCGATAGTCATGCTATTTTTAACATAAACAATGGCATTTGATTTAACATATTTTGCTACTTTCCAACAAAATTGTAAATCGCGCATTTCATCAGCTGTAGGCTGACGTTTAGTCACTACTTTTAAATCGTCGCTCGATACTTTGCCTTGATCTCGGTCTTGCACTAATAAACCACCGTTTACGCGTTTAAGATCAAATTCAGTTGTTTTCGTCGACCATTCACCACATTCTAATAATCGTAGGTTAGGTTTAGCCGCAACAATTTGAGCTGCTGCTTCTGAAACACTTGGGGCAATAATCACTTCAACAAATTGACGAGAAACAATAGCTTCTGCTGTGTCTGCGTCTAATTCACGGTTGAAGGCGATAATACCGCCGAATGCTGACGTAGGATCTGTTCTATAAGCGCCTTCGTATGCAGCTAAAATATTGTCGCCAATTGAAACGCCACAAGGGTTAGCATGTTTTACGATAACACACGCCGGCTCATCAAATTCTTTAACACATTCTAACGCTGAATCGGTATCAGCAATGTTGTTGTAAGAAAGTGCTTTACCTTGAATCTGCTTAGCGGTTGAAACCGAAGCTTCTACTGCATTCGCTTCAACATAAAAAGCCGCATCTTGATGTGAATTTTCACCGTAACGTAAATCTTCAGTTTTAATAAACTGACTGTTAAAAGTGCGTGGGAATTTATTTTTATCTTTAAGTTTAACTTCTGCGTTTTCAGTGCCATGAGCATTTAGCATTTTACCGAAGTAGTTTGCGATCATACCATCGTAAGCCGCAGTGTGTTCGTAAGCAGCAATAGCTAAGTCGAAACGTGTTTTGTAAGTTAATGAATCATTGTTGGCATTCATTTCAGCTAATACGCGACCGTAATCGCCAGCATTAACGACAATAGTTACATCTTTATGATTCTTTGCTGCTGCGCGCACCATTGTAGGTCCGCCGATATCGATATTTTCGATAGCATTTTCTAAAGTACAGTTTTCATCGCTAACCGCGTTAGCAAATGGGTAAAGGTTAACGACAACAATATCAATGGCACTAATATCGTTTTCGAGCATTACCGCTTCATCAATACCGCGGCGCGCTAAAATTCCGCCATGAACTTTTGGATGAAGTGTTTTAACACGGCCGTCCATAATTTCAGGGTGACCGGTATAATTAGAAACTTCAGTGACTTGAATGCCATTTTCAGCTAGTAATTTTGCTGTGCCGCCAGTTGATAAAATATCAACACCTTTTTGCGCTAAGCTGCGGGCGAAATCGACAATACCTGTTTTATCAGAAACACTTAATAATGCACGTTTGATTGGGCGTGGAGTATCCATTGCTTTATTGTTAACCTTAAAGTTAGTTTAATTGTCTGGCCGTTGACATTTGTCCTTGGCAGTTATCTCTGATGAGATATATTTTCTACTTATATTACAAGTAGCTAGCTTTAATATTCCCTTAGCTAGAAATAAAGAAAGCACCCTAGGGTGCTTTCAGTTGACAGGAACAACCTGTCTTATTTTTTAGTTCATGCCGTATTTTTTTAACTTCTTACGTAAAGTACCGCGATTGATACCTAATAAGTTAGCTGCTCGTGTTTGGTTACCGCGAGTATACTTCATAACTTCTTCTAACATTGGCGCTTCGATTTCAGAAAGTACAAGGTCGTACATATCATCTACATCATTACCATTTAATTGCGATAAGTAGTTACTGATAGCTTGTTTAGCTTGAGTACGTAATGGAGAATACTCAGCTTGAGTTTGGATCTTGCCAGTAACGAATGGTGATGAAATATTTTGTTCAAACATAAAGTTCAGACTCTTTCTAGTTAATTTAAATTATCAAAATACAGTTCTAATGCGTTAATCTGGTCGGTAGTTGACTCTAACCCATTAAAAACAGAACGAAATTTTTTCTCGTGGTCATACGCGAGCATATACCAAGAGACGTGCTTACGAGCAAAACGAACACCCATAAAATCACCGTAAAAATGGTGTAATTCCTTTACATGTCCAATAACTATCGGACAAATCTCTTCCAATGAGGGGGCAGACAAATGTTCACCCGTTTTCAAGAAATGATTAATCTCTCGAAAAATCCAAGGTTTCCCTTGGGCACCACGACCCACCATTACGGCATCAGCCCCAGTAAAATTTAATACCTGCGCGGCTTTTACTGCGCTGGTAATATCGCCATTAGCCACAACGGGAATATTAACCGCCTGCTTAATCGCTTTTATTGTTTCATACTCCGCATCGCCTTTATAAAAGTCGTTACGCGTTCGGCCGTGAACCACTAAAGACTGAATACCGTTGTGTTCAGCAATTTTAGCAATCTCAATACCGTTACGAGTGTTTTCACACCATCCTGTACGAATTTTTAGTGTCACTGGCACGTTTACCGCATCAACCACACATCGCACAATTTCTTCAACCAATTTAGGTTCTTTTAGTAATGCAGAACCCGCGAGCTTTTTATTGACCTTTTTAGCAGGACAGCCCATATTGATATCTATTATTTGTGCGCCATTTTCAACATTAACTTTTGCAGCAAACGCGAGTTCTTCAGGATCTGAACCAGCAATCTGGACGGAACGAATACCTGCGAACTCACTATGAATACTTCGTAGCTTTGACTTTTCGGTATGCCACACTTTTGGATTAGACGAGATCATTTCTGATACGGCTAACCCTGCCCCCATTTGACAACAAAGCTGTCGAAACGGTTGGTCGGTTATTCCGGCCATCGGAGCAAGCATTACATTACTTGTTAAAGAGTACGAACCAATTTTCATGTTGCTGTTTTTTTGAGCTACTATTCAAAAGGGCGCTAAGTTTACGTGTTTTTTATTGAATTGCAAAGCATATAAATTGAACAATTTTTGCTTTTATTTGCGTTTTTAATATTGACTTTCTGCAAACCATTGATGTGGGCAGTATTTGTACAAATAGCTAACAAATACTGCTCAATTTGTAACAAGAATTTTGATTAATTTTTTTTACCTGAAAGACGAACCCACTCTTCCTGTATAGCAATAGCATCCATTTCACACCATTGACCATAAATAATCTGCAATTCATTCGCCTGTTCTTCTAAAACACCTGACAGTGCAAGGTGACCATTTGGCGCAACGAACTCAATAATTGTTGGCGCTAATTCACGTAATGGTCCGGCAAGAATGTTTGCAACGACAACATCAGCTTTAAACGTTGGCTGATCTTTTGGTAAGAAAAGTGCTAAACGGTCTTCAACGCCATTTCTTTGTGCGTTATCTTTGCTTGCTTGTAATGCTTGTGGATCGATATCAATGCCGATAACTTTTTTCGCGCCTAACTTGAGTGCCGCCAGCGATAAAATTCCAGAACCACAACCAAAATCCACAACTGTTTTACCGACTAAATCTAAACTGTCTAACCAAGTTAAGCATAAAGCGGTCGTTGGGTGCGTACCGGTACCAAAAGCCAAACCGGGATCTAACATTACATTTACTGCTGTCGGGTCGGGAACTTCACACCAGCTTGGACAGATCCATAAACGCTCACCGAATTTCATCGGGTGAAAGTTGTCCATCCACTCTCTTTCCCAATCCTTATCTTCAAGTTGCTCTAATTTATAGACCATCTCATTTTTATCTGGATGGATACTTTTTAGGTAGGTAATTGTTTTATCTATATCATGACTTGCATCGAATAAACCCATTACTACGGTATTATGCCAATATATAACTTCATCACCTGGGAGAGGTTCATAAATAGGTGTATCTTGAGCGTCGATAAAAGTTACGGCTTGCGCGCCACAAGCACTTAACCAATCACTATATTTTTCTGATGTTTCTTCATTCGCACTCAAGCGAAGTTGTATCCATGGCATGAAAAGTTCTCATTATAAATTTTTCACTAGTTTAGCATTTGTTAGTTAATACCTACATAGACTTCTGATAGAGTATTTACTACAAGTAGAATATTCTATTCGGCCTATTAAGGGATTCTTCAATGCTCGATCTTCTTCCTGATTTATATGACATTTACCCAAACGCATTAACACTGGCCCAACCTTTATTCTCTGACTTTGGTCAAAAGAAAATTTTTTACGGAGAAATTGTCACCGTTGCTTGTTTTAATGACAATTCAAAAGTCAAAGCCCTAGTTGATACTGATGGCAAGGGTAAAGTCATGGTTGTAGACGGTAAAGCCAGTATTACACATGCGCTTTTAGGTGATATGCTTGCTGAAAAAGCCGTTAAAAATGGCTGGCAAGGTATTGTTATAAATGGTTGTATTCGTGATGCAGGTACTATTGCTACCCTTAACTTAGGTGTTAAAGCATTGGGGTGTTGCCCAATTAAGACTGAAAAGTTAGGTATAGGTGAAGTGAATACTCCCATCACCTTTGCTGGACTTCATTTTATTCCGGGACATTTTATATATGGCGACAGCAATGGTTTGGCCATCAGTGATACGCTTTTGTCACTTCCGTCTTAACCGTTAATTCAATTAACAGAAAAATATCTGAGACAATAAAACAATATAGGTTATGTAAATGAAATATTTTCCCATTTTTCTTGATGCTAACAACATCTCTGCAATGATCATTGGTGGTGGTGATGTCGCCGCGCGTAAAATTGAATTATTACTAAAATGTACAGAAAACATTGTAGTGATGTCTAAAAGTGTCTCCCCCAGCGTACATCGCTTGATTCAATCACACAATTTACTTTGGCTAGAACACAATTACACAAGTGGTCATTTAGCGAATATTAATTTAGTTATTGCAGCCACTGACAATAGTACTATCAACAAATCGGTTGCGGATGAAGCTAAGCCACTTAACATTCTCATTAATGTTGTCGACCAGCCTGAACTATGTACTTATATAACGCCGGCAATCATTGATCGTTCCCCCATAATAATCGCTATGTCGAGCTCTGGTAGTGCCCCGATACTATTAAGGATGCTAAGAGAACAAATTGAAAAAATATTACCCAATAATTATGGAAAGTTAGCAGAGTTCTCTTTTAAATTTCGTGACCATGTTAAAGCTCGTGTCAAAGGTCTGCGTAACCGCCGAACCTTCTGGGAAATGACATTACGTGGCAATATCGGGGGAGCTATTTTAGAGGGTGAGCATGTTCACGCAGAACAACAGTTAATAAGTAGTTTAAAACACGAAGTTCCGCCTCCTCAGGGTGAGATTGTATTTATTCATACTAAAACGGGTGTTCCTGATAAATTAACATTGCAAATTCACCGCGAAATGCAGTTCGCGGATGCAGTATTTTATGATGAAAATGTTAATATTGATTTATTAGAATATATAAGACGTGATGCCGATAAATACCCGCAAAGTATTTGCTCAACTATTATGATCAATTTTCAGCACGCATTAGATTTATCAGAAAAGGGACAAAAAATTATTTATCTACTTTCCGGCTTTTCACAATTACCAGAAAATTCTGCTTTATTATCAAGTACCATAAGAAAAAAAGAACTTGTTTGTGCTGATTGATCAATTAGGAATAGAATTAACGTTTCAATAAAAAAATAGGCTCTATTTACATAGAGCCTAATAAAAATGATGTTTTGCGCAAACATCATTTTATCTGGAGAAGATACAGCACCCAAAACAATATGGGTTAAACGATGAAAAAGTGTGTAACTTAAGTTTTCTACTATTCCAAACATTGATGACTTAGGGGGGCCAATCAACAAAAAGAATAATAACAAAGCTTTTCCTTGCTGTAAATAGAAATCATTCTCATTTACGGATTTATTTTAACTAATTTTCATGGCTAACATGTGATTATCCCACCGCAGCTTATCAAATGAAAAAGCAAGCTTTGATGAATAAGTATTCCCCTTTACTAATTCAGCAATTCGACCTTTGCCACTACTTGCAAATAACCTATCCGTGTACGCAAGACCTGCACCATCTGATAAACGCTCCGTTCCTAAAAAATTATCATTACTTAAAGACCAATAGGTAATCATATCTGCCCTTGGGCAGCTTATCGCCACTAAATCATTATTGTTATCGACACAAACACTCGCGGTATATTGGCTCATAGACCGCCATTGATGGTTTGGTGCTGTTAAGTACTTCAACGCCCCCCCCTGAAAATGAGAAATAGCTAGCGGCACAAGATCTGTTTTGGTTCCTTGATATTGTAAGCCGGCAATAACTTTATCTTGTGCGCTAACCGCAAGATGCCTAATACTCAATTGCGGATTGTCAAGTTTATGCTGTTCTATAATTTTTCCGGATGCTAAATTTAAATATGATAAATTTGGTTTCATCGAATCCAGATTTAATTTTTTTCTAGGCTGTTCTGGATGCGTTTTAATGCCGCCATTGGCGATAACTAAAGTTTCATCATCTGACATCAAAGCAATTTGGTGCGGGCCAATTCCACCGGAGCGGTATCTATTAATAATTTGATAGTTACTTAAATCACGCTCAACAATATAGCCATTACCAGTACCATAATGATTTTCACTGGTCAGCAAACTATTGTTTTTCGTCGATATCACGCCATGTCCATAAAAGTGATAACCTTTCTCTGGCTCTATTTGATGAACAATTCGCCCTGAAATAAAGTCAACGTCAAAAGCAAAAAGGCCAGGTCGTCGTGCAAAAACTATCGCTCTGCCGGATTTACCAGCGATATCAATAGCATCATGGCCACGTGCAGGTAGAGCAATACGGCTAACCTCATTACCTTGTAAGTCAATCGCACTGACAAAGTGTTGATTGTTATTATCTGTAGCTGCACTAACCAACCAATACTGATCAGTTTTCCTACTAGAAACAAAAGCGAATACCCCCGCAGCACAAGTGGCGGCGGTGGCGGCTAAAAACCTTCGACGGGTTAACAACATGAAAATTTATCCATTAGAAACTTAGCTTAACACCTATGGTTGCTTGTCTTGGTTTACCCGGTCGAGCCCCAAAAGGTCGGCGAGAAACAATAACGGTTTCGTCGGTTAAATTATCAAGCTTAAGATAGACTTTAAAATTAGCAGAAAATCGATACCAAGATGAAAAATCAAGCTGTTTCACTTCATCAGTCCAAAACCCAGCAAGTTCTGTATTATCACCTGCGGCTTCTTGCATTGCATCTATGTGTTTTAACAATAAAGCAGCACGCCAGTTCTCATGCTGAAGAGCCACTTCTATACTTATTTGATTTTCAGGTAAATAAGGTAAAGCATCACCACTTTCAACACGACCCCATTGTGAAAAATTAGATTGAAAACTATTCTGAAATTCCGACTCCGTGTGGGTATACGCTAGATTAATAGGTAAAGTTAATCCTCTGGTTAATTCGAACTCAGCAGTAAAGCTTGCTTCTAAGCCATAAACGTTCACTTCACCAGCATTAAATTCTTCATCTAATGTTTCATCACAACCACTTGAAAACGTACAAGTGCCTTTTAGGTTACTGTAGTCATTATAGAAACCTATAACTTCAGCTCTAAGGTCTTGTTGGCTAAAACGTAAACCAAATTCGTAATTCCAACTCTCTTCTGGATCGACACTATCGCCCTGACCTGGGCTATTCGGCACATAGCCTTTATTAACGCCAAACAACAAACCAAGACTGTCATCTATTTGGTAAAAAACACCTAAGCCCGGCATAACAACGGTGTCAGAAGCAGTTAGTCTTTCTCCGGTTAAGTTGTCATCGCTTTCACCCGCTATATATTCAACCCGCATGCCTGCCGTAATATTAAACTGGCCAAAATCTAAATTGGCATTGGCATAACTAGCAAGTGCTGTAGCTGTATCTTTATTCTGAGTCGTGGTCTGTTGTTGTTCATTGGCAAAAACTAATTCACCCGCTTGCATAAAGTATTCGTCGGCACGATGATTTCTTGCCACTTCATCGCGATGAATACGTAGCCCGACATCCAAAGATAAATCGGCGCCCATCAACTCACTGTCCCACAACAATTTACTTTCAATACCCTGTGAATAATAGCGACGGTCATTTAAAGTAAAGAGTAAATTTTCTTGCGAAGTCGTTGAATCTCGCTCGCCCTTTAATACTTGCATAAACAGAGCATTAATACCGGTTTCAGGAGATGTTAATATCGTTTGCATGCTACGACTTGAATTAAAACTATTTAACCTGTCCCAATCACGATCAAATTCACGATGATAAGCTTGGGTATATAGACTAGTTTGGTCATCCAATTCGATATAATGAGATAGCTGGAATTGGTAATGCTCCCAATCCATTTTATCATTTTTACTGGCGGTATACCGACGTTCGGGATTTTCAATAAAGTCTGCATCCGTTAGACCTAAATAAGTTTCATTTGAAACTTCATCAGAATAGCCAGCTTTGAACTGCCATATTTGATAATACTGAACATTACTAGGAATAAAGTTAGCTTTGAAGATAAGCTCATTTTTTTTAAAGCCTGTATCACCACCACCATCTAGATCTTTAAAACCATCTGAATTAATGGTCAATCCTTCGATCAGAAAACCTATATCGCCATATCCCGCAAGTGTTGCTGTTTGACTAAAGTAGCCATGCGCTTTTTGATACTTGTCTTGGCCGAGTGCTAAATCAATTTCCGTCTGTGGTTTTTTATCACTGTTGATAGGACGTGACAGCATGTTAATGGCACCACCCACGGTATTTGGTCCATATTTTATTGCTGAAGGACCTTTAAATACTTCGACCTGAGTCATACGTGACATCAACGGAAAATAATAGGCAGCAGGTGCAGCATAGGGTGCTGGAGCAATGAGAATACCATCTTCCATAATAGCAACTTTGCTGCTTCTTTCTGTCGTGGCACCGCGCAAACCAATATTGGGTCTTAAACCATAACCATCTTCTTCTCGAATATACACGCCAGGCACAGATTGTAATACTCGATGAATATCATCAAATTCAAATTGTTCTAACGTTTCTTCGCTAACTACAAAAGCTGAGCCTGTGGCTGTTCCTAATTGATTACGCTGACCAAAAATACTGATCACTTCAAGCTGTTTTTCTTTTTGCTTGTTGGACGATTTTTTCGACTCTGGCACTGTTTTACTGTCAAACTCTTCTGCCTGAACGGTAATAGACATTTGAGTCAGAAAAAATGTACAAAAGAGCCCTAGCTGAGTTAAAGGAAATTTTTGCACGCTTAATCACCATCATTTGAGTTAAAACCAATATTAATATCAGTTGCTTGAATAAAATCGATAGATAAAATATCGCGAACATCACGTAACTTTTGAATGTTATTATCAATAATTACCCGACCATCATCACTATTGAGTAGTTCGGCATATAAACCTGAGAAGGTTTCAGTTGCCGTGATTGCCGCAGCAATTCTATCGTTCATTTGAGTCGCGATTGCGGGTTGTTCTAAAAATTCAGCAAGTATTTTTTCAAAGCTATGGCCATCGCCGGCACTATATATTTGCTGAAACGATTTTACATTTGCCTTAATACTCACTAATGATTGTTCACTTAAGTAGAACTCGGTCATTGAAGGAATGCCTGGAGCACTTAATGCGAAGGGTTCTAGCATTTTTTCGTCCTTAACTCGCTCTATTTGCTCTAGCCAATTGGTGATAATTTCTTCAACCGCATCTTTAACACCGGTAAACTCTCCCGTACCGCCAATAACTTGTGCGATATAATTTCCGCCAGTTGCCTGCCATGCTGCTAATACTTCAGTACTAATCGTGGCTAAATTTTCACTGATCGCCAGCACCACTTCACAACGTTTACTTTTATTGGTGGCGTTAAGCAAGGAGTCTTGGATTGATGACGGATAAAGTAAATATTCAAGAGCAGGAATACCTTGACCGCTTACACTACTTTTAGCGACGGTATCAACATCCAATTTACTTTGAGCAAGTAGAAAATTCTCAACATCGCGAGCGACATAACCTCTACTATCAGGCCACAACTGTATTCTAAAGTTTCTATTATGTTCCAGAATAGGACCAATTTTTAACCATTGAATACTTTGCCAAGCGAGGTTCAATTCCTGCCAAGATATTTTTAAGTCGGCTAAATCTGATGAATTAGCATTATCTAACTGGCAAAACGCTAAGCTATCAGCAGAAAACTGCTTAGCTTCATCATCTAGAGTTTGATAATTAGGTAAAATAACATTGTTACTTAAATCGGTCAGCCAGAGCGTAAACTGGTCATCAAGTGTGCCACTTGGCGTGGTAGGTGTTGGTGGTGTAATTGGAGTCGTTTGCTTTTCGCCGCCGCTACCACCACAACTAACGACGAGGGCCAGTGTGCCAACAAGTAATGCTTGCTGATAAAAACACTTCATTGATTTGATATTTTTCATGCTTATTTCCTGGTATTTCTAAATTAAAACTAAATGGCTTGCAAAAACTTAATTAACTCTTGTCGTTGATTAGATGTTAACTGAGTAAATTTTTTCTGTACCTGCTCCGCTTCTCCGCCATGCCAGAGAATAGCTTCACTGATGCTATTGGCTCGACCATCATGTAAAAATCGTTGCTGTTTAGTCGTAGACTTTTGCAGACCAATACCCCACAAGGGTGGTGTACGCCATTCTTGGCCATTAGCATCATCTTCTTTAACATTGTCCGCTAACATTTCGCCCATATCATGTAATGCTAAATCGCTATACGGCCAAATAAGTTGGTCTGCTAAAACTTCTACTGGGTAGTTCTTATCAGTTCGATAACTTGGGGTATGACATTGTTGGCAACCAAGTTGATAAAAATGTTCGCGGCCTTTTAATACTTTTTCTGTCGTTAAGTTTCGAGCTGGCGGTACACCTAATAACTGATTAAAACTGACAACTAAACTAAATAACTTATCCGAAATTTCGAAGGAGGTTTGATGATGATTATTATCGATAGATGACTCTCCCAAACGTGCGGTTTGTTGGCAAATTATTTGTTGTTCAGTACAACTCTCGGTTGGAAATAAACGACTAGTAATACCAATATCATTACGAAATGCTGCAGCTATCTGCTGGGCTAAAGTAGGATGTTTCGCCTTAAATGAAAAGCGGCCAATATCTAAAGTACCGGTAGCAATATTCAATACTCTATTGTATTTTGCTGAAATTCCATCTCGATTATTGTCGTCAATATCTTCTTGGGCAAGTAGGTCATCGACATGGATTGCATCGAGTAAACCGGCACCAAAAATATTAGGAGCAAAGCGCGGAGTTAAACCGATATGATCAGCTAAATCACCATAAGCCATTTTAGTAAGCTGATACTTAGGCTTACTTAATTGGTAAAGAGTACCATCTGCATAACGACCATCAATAGTTTGGTAACTAAGTTTAAGTAGAGCCTCCCCTTTAGGTGCATGTTCAAGTTTCGGATGTCTAAACAATAACCCCCGAGGTTGGATTTGATCGCCATAATTCGGGTCGACTAGGGTTAGCTTATCTATTGATTTTGATTTTTTGGTTTGGTGATTGCTATCATCGAATTTATCACGCACTCCCAACTTAATAACTAAAGAAGTTGGCATACTTTCACCAACTTCAGCCATCGGGCCCCGACTCCCTGCATCATGACAACTAATACATGAACGAGTATTAAATAGTGGCCCCAGACCATCTCGCGACTTAGTTGAACTAGGAGAAGCAATCCATGGATCTCTAAAAAACGAGAACCCGGTCCAGAAATTCATTTTTTGCATCCCTGTCACTGCAGCACCAGGATGGATATAACTTTGTTTTTGTAAACGCTTGACGGTCATTGTACCGCCAGGGGACAGTTCACTCTGTTGAAAGGCGGGCGCTTTATTTTCTGAGCACCCTGAAGCCAAAACAACAATAAGAAGCGATAGAGACTTAGTGCTTTCTTTTATTGTGGTAATTATTTGATTAAAAATCGATTTGATTTTTATCATTACAAAGACTCAACAAATTGCAATAACTGCTGTCGCTCACTTTGGCTTAACTGCATGTAGGCATTTCTACTATTTTCGGCTTCACCATCATGCCAAAGAATGGCCTCTTCAATTGTTCTAGCACGACCATCATGTAAAAAAGTAGCTTGTGGATTCACGGTTTTTGTTAAGCCTACTCCCCAAAGAGCGGGGGTTTTCCATTCAGTACCGCCAGCATCACCTTGAATAAGATCATCGGCTAATCCTTCACAGCGTTGCACATATTCACATTGAGCACCTCCGGTACATAATTGACCGTCGGCCATTTCACGCGTCACCACACAAGAGCCGCCCATATCATGGAGCAATAAGTCGGTATAAGGAAAAATAGTTTGCCCAGACAAAAGTGCAATGGGTTGCGCATCAGGTTCTAAAGATAATAAAGTTAATTCACCTAATACACTACCAGCGGCTTCACCGGTTACATGCCGAGGCGTATGACAACCGACACAGTTAGCTTGAAAAAACAACTTTCGACCTGCTATTATACCATCTAGCCAAAGCTCACTGTTAGTATCATAACCACGTCGAGCTGGTACCCCTAACACTCGATTATAAAATTCGACTAGCGCGAGCTCTTTGTCACTGACATCGGTTTTGTCAGCAGTTTTTATTTCTTGCTCAGCGATAAAATTGCATGATAACTGCGGCTCTGAACATGGTTCATCTCTAAAGACACTCGTGGTAATACCCATGTCTCCTTGGTAGGCACCAGCTACTTGTTGCAATACTGTTGGATTTTGCGCTTTATAGGCAAAACGCCCTAGCATTTCTTCCCCGCTAAGAGCATCAGTAACCATAGAGGCACGCCCTGAAATACCATCATTATCTTGATCCGATGCGTCAACCAAGGCCAGAATATTGTCAGCGGGTATTGCCTCTAATAAACCGACACCAAAGATTGCTGGTGCTAAGCGAGGAGAAAAACGGATATTGTTGGTAAAATCACCAAAGCTAAGATCTTTTATTCGATAAATGGGTGAACGTAACTGATAGGTACTACCGTCAGGATAAGTTCCTGAAATAATTTCATATTCAATATAAGGCGTTGCTTCTCCGACTAACTCATTACCATTTAATGAGCCATCGTAAACAGCCAAACCTAAGTTAATATCGCCACCATCAAAACTTTGCACCGCAAAAGGCTGTAATTGATTACCATAGATAGGATCTGCTGCACCGGTTTCATCAGCGAGTTTGAACAGCATGGTTAACATTGGTTGTGTTTGAGATGAAGGTAACTCTCCTCGTCCATCACTGATATGACAATTTTGACAGACAGGGTTATTCAGTAAGGGACCAATATCAGTATGCTTAGTGCGGAATAAGTGGTCGCCCGCAGTGAAGAAGCCATCTTGTTTAAAATTAGTTTTAATCATTTGCGGACGAGTGCCAAAAGCATCTTGGTTATCAACAAATACGGTTGCATCACCACCGGTTAAATATTCTTCAATTAAAATTATATCTGCGGATAATGGTGTTAAGCCACTATGGTCTACTACTGGTACAGGAGGAGTTGGTGGTACAACAACGGGTGGTTCATTACTCTTCGAACTGCCACCGCACGCACCTAAACTGCTCGCAATGAACATCACTATAACAACTTTATTTATCAACTCTTTCACCGACGGCACTCTTACTTTTTATTAAATTTCTGAAACTGCAAATGGGCTCTTTAAGAGCCCATGATTAAATTATTACAAAAAAGACTATGCAGGGTGTTATTCGATGCTGGTACTACCATCTTGTTTCAAGTCACCGGCAGTAACACCAAGTGCATCAATAACCTGTTCAATATCATCAGTTTGAGCAACTAAGCCAGCAATAACTGCTACAACATTTGGCTGTTCAATATCCACCGCAGTCAAAACATCAAATGGCATACCTGTTTTTGCTTTTGTATCGATAACGGCAGCAGCTGACATAGTCGCTTCTAATGAACCACGTAATTTATTCGCTAATTCATGTTCGCCTTCAGTTACTAATAAGTCATAAATAGATGCACCTTCAATCACTTCGCCATCTATACGGGTGTATTGAGCGTTAAATGAATTTTGAACGCCTTTCGCATTGAGGAAAATGTCGCGATGGGTATTGTCACTAAAACATGAATGCTCATCTTCTTGTGAATTATTGATTAAGGCGATATTTATACGCTCACTTCCTAATTCACCGTAACTTAGTCTTCCCATCCCTTCCAAAATAATGCCAAGAGATTCGTCACCACCAGCAACAAAAGATTTATAATGACTGCCCGTTTGTGGCTCCCAAGCATTAACAACAGTTGTTAGATCTTTAATCAGAATATCAGCGGCAACTAATAAATACTCACCACGACGTTGACAGGTTACAGAAGTAACTGTATTGCCTAAGCCAGAGGTACAAGCACCATCTAAAGCGTAGTCAGTTAATGGACGTTGCCCTGGAGTCATATCTCTAGTACCTGTACCCGTTAGGTCTGCATTTAAATCTTGTCCCCACAGTAAAAACTCTATTGCATGGTAGCCAGTAGTTACATCAGCATCACCATTCTTTTCGAAGAGTCCTTCTAACAAATTTTGGTCAATGGTTGCAGTACCTGCGATAACATTTGTTCCTACTAAAGTAGCAATGCCATCATCACCATCTACTTGTCCGGCAACATAATCAATAACTGCTTCGCCTAAAGGCCAAGCATTAACAGCCCCTTCAACTCCGCCTTCGCTACCATCAGCATTAGTATCAATTGGACCACCACGGAAACGATACACTTCGCTTTGTCCGTAAGGTTCACGTGATGCTTTCCATGACTCTTTGGCTGCGACAAAGTTATCTGCCGTTGGCGTAGTAACAAATGTAGCTAATGAATCGCGCAATGTTATTGCAGCAAATAACGAGTCTGAATATACAGCATAAGCAATATTGGCATTAGTGGTAACAACATCTTCACGAGTGACAAAAACACTTACACCGGAAGTCCCTGCGGCGCCAGCAGCACCATCACTTCCTGCAACACCTTGTGCACCATCATCACCATCGTCAACACATGCTGTTAAAGCACTTGCCAGTAAAATTGCTGTTGTTATTTTATGTACAGAACCGAACTTCATTATTTCCTACCTATTTGTATTAAAAGTTTAAATGTAATCAAGATATTAACCAATGGTAACTAAACGTAATAGAAATATCAACACAAATAGCAATGGTTATCATTTGCATTGCTATTATCGTTAACATTGTGGTTAAGGAATAGACAATACAGAGTGATTAATACTCTTTTACATAGGAAATAGCATTAGGTAAGGATAAAGAAAAGCCCCATAAAATATGAGCACAGCGAACTTCCCTCTATTTGGCACTAAGTTATAATAAAACTGTTCAATTACTTAAGCCAAAACAGTGTATTTCTCATTATTAATGAATGGAAAAGTAAAATTATTAAATGACACAATAGCGATTTGTTAACTGTCATGATAAAGTTTTAAAATACAGAGACGTTATTTAAATAGCGCTTTAATAACCAAAACAACTACTTAATCCGGATATTATTATATGATAAATTTCTTCCGCAGCTCTATTTTACGCCAATTAGTCTTTGGTATTTCAACCGCAGTAGCTTTTCTCCTCATCGTAACTTCTTATTTCGTTTTATCTGATATCAGTGAGGACACTCGTAAACAAGTAAATAACTCTATTGAGAGTATTGTTAGTCAGCAAGCCGGTGAAGTTCGTAATTTTTTTATTGCCAAAGGGCAACTAAATCACGCTATATTTTCTAACCCACAAGTGATCGATTGGTTTACTGATTATGATCAACGGTTATCCAATTTAGATGATGATAAAAATTATAAAGACGTGATTAAGTACTTCAAATATTTTTCAGATCAAGACTCATCCATTAAAAGTGTATTTTTTGGTAGTGAAAATACCCATGAATATTTTGATTTAGACGGCCGTTATAATGATGCGGATTATTTTACCAATAAACGCCCTTGGTGGCAGGAAGGTATAGATCAAGGAAAAATGTACGTTACAGAACCTGCCGTTGATGCAAATGATGGCTCCATATCAGCAACGGTAAAAGGACCATACTATTTACCCGATGGACGTTTTTTAGGTATTGGTGGTATAGATATTTTAATTAGCACTATTGGTAAAGATTTATTGGCCAACATCAAATACCAAGGAGAAGGTGAAGCATTTTTAATGACGGATAGTGGCCAATTGGTATTTTTCCCTGGTTTCAAAAAAGACTTTGCACCCGGCTCTTTAATGTCATCTGTTGATAAACAATTTAACAATACTCATGGCTTTGATGCATTACAGTCAAAAATCACCGGTAATAATTCAGGATCTTCTAATGTCACTTGGCAAGGAGAAAGCTATCAAGTTATTTTTAATCAGGTGAGTAGTGATTATCCATTAATGAGTTGGAAGTTAGGTTTTTTAGTTCCTGAGAGATTAATTTCAGAACCTGTTGAACAGGCGTTCATTTCTTCAAGTATTACCGTAGTCGTCATTATCGCATTAATCGCTTTCGTCGTTTGGTTAATGGCAATTCCACTGATGAGACGTATTAATATGTTACAAGTTGCTATGAGCGACATGGCAACTGGGGAAGGAGATTTAACAAAACGAATTGAAGTGATCAAAAATGATGAGATCGGTAATCTTGTAGAAGAATTTAATCGCTTTGTCAGTAAAATTCAGCAACTGGTTAAAGAGACTGTTGATATCAGCAAAGAGGTCAATCAATCAACAAAAATAGCTGCAAGTATTGGGCAAAAAGCCAATAGTATTATTGAAGGCCAAAAACAAGAAATCGACATGGTTGCCACCGCGGCCACTGAACTTGCCCAAACGAGTAACGATATTTCTGGTAACGCAAAATTGTCCAATGATTTAGCCAGTCAAGCCGAAGAGAAAGTATCACATGGCGTTAGTGTTGTGGAACAAGCGACTAAGGGAATAAGTGTACTTTCAGAGAATGTTATTTCTGCCTCGAATGTTGTTAACCAATTAAAAGAGGGTACACAAAGTATTGGCGAAGTACTGAGCGTAATCAGAAGTATCGCAGATCAGACGAATTTACTGGCCCTTAATGCTGCAATTGAAGCAGCTAGAGCAGGTGAACAAGGCCGTGGATTTGCTGTTGTTGCGGATGAAGTTCGTACGCTAGCTTCGCGAACACAAGAATCTACGAGTAATATAGAATCAATCATTGATGAATTGCAAAGTACTGCAACTAAAGCGGTAGCGGTAATGAACATTAGCCAAAATGAAGCACAACAAAGTGTGGAATTAACAAAACAAGTACATACGGTACTAAATGATATCACTATGGTTATATCTAAGTTTCAACTACAAACCCATGAAATTTCTGATGCTGTTTCTCAACAAGCTTCCGTCGCTGAAGAAGTATCACGAAATGTTGAAAATGTTCGTTTACTGACGGATGATACCGTCGAAAGCTCATCAAATATGAGTGAAAGTTTAGCCAAGTTACAAACAAATTCTGACGCATTAACTACTGTGGTTAAACAATTTAAAGTGTAAATACGATAATTAAAATACACCGATAAATTCAGCTGACAAGATTAATTTTCTCATTCGGTTGAATTTTTCATTTTACTTTCTACATTTATAGTATAGATTTTTGAAGACAATAGAATGCAAAAGACCATCTCTGTGAATGATAAATTAATCCACAATATAAATAAGTACTAAAGATTTTAATACTATTACTTTTTCAATCAAGCTGGAAACATTGAGGTTATCTAATGATAAATGACATTTCAATAGAAATTACACAATCGAACATTAAGAAGAATCGTGCTGCAGTAATGGCTAAGATTAATTTACAAAATAACATGTCTCAAGGGTTTCGATTGGTAAACGTTAAAGATTACCAACAAAAATTAGCACAATTAAAACAAAAGATAGCTTCTTTTGAATACCAAAATAGTGCGAACAAAAAGCAAGATGAATCAATTCTAGATATTATGACCAGCAAAAATTCTCTTCATAATTATTTAGATCAAAACACTAAAAATAAAATCGCATCAGGTCAACAAGACAACGCCTCTAGAAATCAAATCTCCAATGCACAGCTGAAGCGTAAACAATTATTTATGATGTTTATGGAGACGATTGAAGCACAAGAATCACTAAAAGAATATGCAATAAAAATAGCCTCAGTTTCTAACGGCATAGTTAAACAACCACCAGGGGCCTATTTTGGTGTTAAAGATTTTCACGGTGCACTCGATAAAATTACCAACCGAAAAAGAGGATATGATATTGGTGATTTAAAAGACGCAGCGCGAATGACTATTATTTTTGAAAACACTGATGATATGGTTGCGGCAAAATCAATGATTGCTTTAACGCAGGAATTTAGTGAGCTTCAACATTTCCAATCGGCGATGAAAGATAGGTACGGTACGAGTACAGGTGACAGCGCAAAATATAATTGTGGTGCTACTGACGCTGGCTATAAAGATATTAAGTTTTTCCTTAAGATGAATAATGGCAATATTGGTGAGTTACAATTAAATACTAAAAACATGATGGCGGCGAAAAAAAATGGCCATATTATTTATGACATCTTACGAGATGGTGGCACTTTAGATAAACCCTTCACTATCACCAATACCGAAGTTATTAAAAAAGTAGCCAAGAATATGGGAGATAAGTGGTTTTCTTTTATAAAAAATAGAGTGCCTAAAGCCAATAGTTCATTAACCGAAGTTGAAAAATTAGTTAAACGTTTAAATGGCAATATCTCTCGAGGTAACCATAGCCTTACCGTTGATCTAAAAGAGATTAAAGCACTCTCTAGCGTAAGCCTTTGTATTTATGAGCAAGGTGATAATGCAAGAGTATTATTGGACTGATAACCAATAATCAAGCACTACTGCTAGTATCACTATACCTTTACAAATATTATCGCTTCTAATAAGGTACTAGCAGGATAAACATCTCGAGTTTAGGTTAGTTTTATTACGCATTAATTACATTAAAAGCGTAGTAAACCGAACTCTCTTACTATTATACATTTCTCATTCAAATCATTTAAAGGATACTGAGTGGCCATTTCATATCAAGTTGAAAATAGAGGATTATATTTCTCTGATGCAAGCGGTAATACCCACCTTGGACATCAAGTCATAATCGAAGAAAGCTTATCCACACCCTTTCTGATCCAAGGCATACTTGTCAGTAATAACTTTTCAACAGCAGATCAATTAGGGCAGTTGATAACGTGCCACTGGAATGAAGTTGCTGATAACAAACAAAAAGAAAAACGAGTTTTCAATGGCTATTTAACTGAAATACAATTACTCGAGAGTCAAAGTGATCATGATTATCAACGATATCAAATAACGTTAAGACCTTGGTTATGGTTATTGACCTTACGTAAGAATAGCCAAGTCTTTCAACAAGCCACTTTATCCGCTATTTTAACAAGCATTTTCAATGACGCAGGATTTTCGGGCAACTATACATTAGGCTCTTTACCTTCAGATGAACGAAACTATTGTGTTCAATATAACGAAACAGATTTTGACTTTGTTCAACGATTACTAGCAGAACAAGGTATTCATTATTACTTTACCCATAATAATAAAAGCCATCAGTTAACTTTGCATGATCCAAACTCTCCTTATGAAAAAGCAACAATAAGCAAACTAGAATACATTGCGAGTCGAACAGGTGAACAACTGTTGCTCAAAAAATGGCAGCCAAAATTAAAAGTTCATTCAGCTTCAATTAGCACAGTGAACTATGATTATGAGAGTACAAAACTCATTGATAGTGGTGATACAAAGTCTGCTAATAAAATAGCCAATAATACCAAGTTAACGCAATACGAATTTGGTACTAACTCAATCAAAGGTGATATGAGTGATTTAACTTCAGATACGGCTAAAATACGGTTAAACCAACTGCAAAGTGATTACAGCTCTGTTGAAGCAGAAAGTATTGTAGAAGATATCACCTTAGCCACTCAATTCAGTTTGTCTGCACACCCCGACAGTAAACAGTTAGGTGATTATGCAATTGAATCCATCACTCATACCATTGAGGCCGCAGAGCAGTCAGTGAAATATCACAACAATTTTATCTGTCGGCCGATATCAAGCCCAAGTTTCCCTCAACCTATCACAAAGCCAGCGATTAATGGTTTGCAGTCAGCTATTGTTATTGGGGGCGATGTGGGCCAACCACAACATGATGTAAGTGGCCGAATAAAAGTACAGTTTTATTGGGATAAAGTGGGTGGTGACAGCCCTAGCTGTTGGATACGTGTTGCTCAAACTATGGCGAGTGCTAGCTTAGGAATGCAGTTTATTCCTCGGATTGGTGATGAAGTACTGGTTAGTTTTGTTAATAACGATCCTGACCAACCGGTTGTTATTGGCAGTGTTTATAATAGCAAAAACAAACCTCCCTACCCTGAGGTAAATAGCAGTCAAAGTGGCATAAAAACACAATTGGGTAAACTGGCAAATGAAATACGCTTTGATGATAAAGCAGATAACGAGCAACTCTATTTTCATGCGGCGAAAGACCATGTTATAGAAGTTGAAAATAATTTTACTCAAACGGTAACCGCAGAATTTAGCAGTACGACTGAAAAAGCCATTGCGATCATTGGTAAAGATGATTATTCCTTATCAGTCACTAAGACGCTATCTGAAACTGCAAAAGAAATTAGCATTAAAGCGGATGATAAAATCACCTTAGCTGTTGGCGGTAACTCAATTGAATTAAGCAGTAGTGGTATAACAATAACGTGCGATAAGTTAACCATTAAGTCGTCGGGTGATATCGCTGCAAGTGGTGCGAATGTTAAAATTAGCAGTACTGCAGATATCAAAATCAGCGCTGGAGCTAACCTTAAAGGCAGCGCAACAGCTAAACTAAGTTTAGCTGGAACCGCAGGAGCAGAAATAAGCTCAACCGCACAAGTTAAAATAAGCGGAACAGCTGGCGCAGAATTAAGCTCTACTGCTTTAACTAAAGTATCCTCTTCTGGGATCACACAAATTTCAGGCTCTCTGGTGCAAGTAAACTAATGTATAAAAAAATACCCAATACAAATATCGCTTCGATTATTGAACGTTACGAATTAACGGAAGACGCCCAAGCGATACTCGACCCAAAAATGTCACCAAAACAAGCAATAGCGTCTTTAGTTGATGTAAAACTTTACAACGATGTAATTCAATTTATTGCCCATGCCCTTCCAATGATCGATGGCATATATTGGGCCAGTGAGTCATTAGCCCTTAGATTAGATGAATGGGACAATCCTCAACGTCAGACAATAAATAGTGCTAGACAATGGTTACAGCAACCTAACGAAACCAATAGGATACGTGCCAACCAACTTGCCGAAAGAATAGGATTAGAGATTGCTCCAGCCTGGATAGCTAAAGCGGTTTATTGGTCTGGAACAGGTAGTATCGTTGCACCAGAGCTTCCTGCGGTAATGCCACCCGCATTTTTATATGGCCATGCTATTGCCGCAACCATTTCGATTGCTGCTGCAGTGCCTGCTTGGAAAAAAGGAGATATAGGTTACGAAAAATTTTACCTAAAAGTTATAGATCTCGGGATTAAACTTGCTGAAGGTTCACCATTACGGATTAAGTTACTTACCATGAGTGAGGAAAAATAATGGGATTACCCGCAGCTAGACTCACTGATATGCATGTTTGTCCGATGCAAACGCCTGCCGTACCACCCATACCACATGTTGGAGGCCCTATTTTGGGCCCGGGATGTCCTACTGTGCTTATTGGCAGTATGCCTGCTTCTGTTATGGGCGATAGCTGCACTTGCGTTGGTCCACCTGATAGTTTAATCATGGGTAGCACAACGGTTTTATTTGGCTCAAAACCGGCCATACGAATGGGTGATAGTAGTGCACATGGTGGTACTGTAGTAGCAGGCATGCCAACGGTATTGATTGGTTAATCGCGTTAATTTTACTCGCACCGTTTACTTATTTATCGCAGTTAGGCAATAATGATTAATCATGAAGATAAGATTAATCATCTGGAAATAATTAATGCGATCTTAATAACTGTTTAGGTGGCAAAAACTGACTAAAAAATGTCGGTGACAACGGGTTTTGATCACTATCAACCGTCAGCTTTAATCTTATATCTTTATTTTTTCTACCAATCACTATCTCTGTTTCTCCCTGAGCACTTTGATAGTTTTGGTAAATAAGCTGTAACCAAGCCCAATCACCGTTGTAGCTAATGGTATTTTTTTGTCCTTGCGTATCCGTAAACACTGCCAGTAATTCAGTTTGTGTTGATAAGTTTGGCCACACAAAGTCCTGCCATAATTTAGGACCATGTTGGTAACTCATCAAGGTTCTTTGTGAAAACAATTCAAATTTTAGCAAATTTGCTGACATTGATTTAACGTTCAACTTAAAAGGAATAGTAAACTGGCTTTGTCCTTGCCTATAAAGTACTCGCCTAATTTCAGCCAACTTATCCAATTGAATTAACGTTTCTTTACTGACATAAATAGCCTCATTCGGTATAAAACTATCGAGAAATACTTGACCTTCTACTCGCTTAAACCTAGCTAACAGTTGTGTCGTATATTGGTCAAATATACCGTCACCTTTAAAGTATCTATTAAACTCTTTTAGGGTAACACTCGATTCACCCGTTACGTTAAATGGAAACTTATTAGCAAAAATAGTATCGAAAGGTGTACTCATTTTTTGTTGCCATTGTTTATCTAAATAACTAACGACTGTTTGACGAATACTATTGCTGATCACACGAATTAACTCGCTAGTATAATCATCAAGTTGTTCAATACCGACGTTAGCTTCACTTAACTGATATAAGCTTTGGTCTTTATCAATAGAGGATAATTGCTGAAAATATTCAGCATCGCCATCATTACTTTTATTCGACTTATCTTGCCATTTTTTTACCTTAGCAAAATGAGTGACTAAATTTGATAACTTACTTACACCATTGTCATCCGCTTTGGTAAAATCATGGTATAAGGAAAATTTTTCTTGAATTGCTTTTTCCATCAATTTTTGATCCACACTAGGTATCATAGGCGCGGGTTTATTATCGAACAATAATGCTGATGTTTCATCATCTGCATCTGTTATTTCCGGTTTAGGAAGCACTGATAGTAACTTGGGCGACGTGTAATATGCTATTACGTCATAAAACTGAGTTAAAGGGGCATCTTTCTTTGTTGCCAATAAATTTAGATAATAACTTAAATTATCCTCAGATATTGATTTGAGCGAAATGTTATCAATAAATCCACGCCAATAAGCTATGTATTCTTTTTGATATAAACGCTGTAGTTGCTGGACTAAATTATTAACTTCAAATTCATTTAATTGCTCCCCTAACAGCGACTTGTTTCCACTGATAATATCCCTTATTAGCGGAGCGTTTGCATTTAGGTTTAGCGATGAATAGCCTTGAGGAGTATAAATAACTGGGACTTGTAATATTGAGCTGTTTTTTACCCTATATAACTGTAAAAATTTATTACCCAGTTCATCCTTAATATTAACAACAGACGAGAACCGAGGTAGGCTTTTAATATAGTTAAAAATCACTTCAGTACGGTTGACAGTATTCAGCATTGACTCTGATTTTAGAATAAAGTTTTGATTTATGCTTACTTTAGGTATTCCCAACAGAAATAAATCATCCATCAAAACCATTAAATGATTAATCATTGTCTTATCAACACTAGTGTTAATTTTATAACTTTTTTGATAATAATTTTTTATCACTAACCATTCAGCACGACTATGTATTTGTAATGCTCTAGCCAGGCTCAATAAATTTGCTGTTTGCAGAATGTTACCTGATTGTTGATTTGATCGTAGCCTTGCTTCGATATCACTCACTAATGAAGGTAATAATACGGTTAGTAATTCTTTATGATATGTTTTTCTAAGCGCTTTGAATAAACTGGGATTTGGCACTAGATCAGATATATAAGCAGGCGTTGGTTTTTTATAATCACGGTAAATTTTTTCTACCTGAATTAATTTTTTAACATTATCAGCTAAATTTCCACTTTGATAAGGCGCTTTTTTTATACTTCTCTTATAGATATCAAGTTGAACGAACGTCTCAGCATTGAGGGATTGATAGTAATCAAAATTTACTTTGAATAGGCCTGCAGTCATACCTATTATCGACAAAATAAAGACAAAATAACTTATTTGAAAAGTAAGATGTAGGCGTCCTCGTAGCTTATTGACTTGAGCCATACCCGCTTCAGGACGGATGAATCGATTAAAAAGCTCGGCAACAAAAATACTTTGTGATAATTTTATTCCGTCGGAAACCACCATTTCATGATGATCCAGTTGATAAGCAATTTGTTTAGTTAAAGGGTCAACAACTGTCGCATTATTTTCAGTATTTGTAAAAAAGAAACCTCTAAACTGATACTCTTGCGGTGAAGATTTAGAGAGAAGTAGCTCTGATAAATAAAGACTTATATTACTTTTTACTTGTCTAAATTGTACTGGAGCAGCAATGACTGAACGTCTAAAAGCTTCATTTAATTGATGATCAATAGCAAATACAATCGCTTTTCCCATCCGATGACAAAGATTGTCAAAGGCACTATTAAACCAAGATAATGTAAAAGATTCGGCTTGAGAGGGTTGATTGTTCATAGCACCAAAACAACCATCTACATTATTTTCTTCAAGTGAGGCAAAAAATTGGCAAAAATCAGCAAGATTAGCCATTTGATTAAATAACACATAAAGCGGTAATTTTTGACCACATAACTTTTGCGCAGCATCTATAACAAGCCGGCTATCATTGGCCATTTGTTTATTATTGCTTTTATCTTGATTGAGTAAATGGTCAATCGATTGACTAAGTAAAACACCGTTTAATGCTTGTCGTGATCTAAAACTTTTTACTTTACGTAATAATAGTTTAGTGCAATTCAATACTCGATGATCGTGTTCTGATAAGCTTACCGCTATCATCACTGCATTATTTTTCAACCAAATTTGAACAACCAACTGGCTATCAATATTGATAACTGAGCTGTGTTTGAAGCCCATTTGCCTCAGTACCGCACTATCCGCCTCAATATTGTGACTGACAAAAAGGTACCAAGGTAAACGGTACTTTTGTTTATATTGTCCTCTGTCTTTTAACTCCCGAATTAGAGACTTAAATAATTTATTTATCGTTATTTTGTCTTGTTTTTCAAGTGCTTTTCGTTGCTTAACGTCGTCGTCTTCTCGGTGGGTTAACCATAAAACGATAGCTGTGATCACTGTAAAGGCCATTGCTGGTCCAAATAACCAATAAAAATTGGGTAACAAGTACCATGAGAAGCTAAACCCAACAAATAAGAGAATGAATAATGTTGTAATCAAGTGTCGCTTAGTCAGCGTAATAGTCATAAGTCGCGCTTACTCATGTTATCTAGCTGAAAAATAATCGTCGAAAGATGAAGTTTTTGCTGATAATACTGTTTCTGCTGCTCTGCAGAAAATTCAGAATTCGCCATGCTGTAAACAATATAATATTCTCCAATAGATTTTATAAATAAATCATATGGATTACTTTCTATTCTCTCGAGAAAAAGTTCAGCGTTGACTCGAACTGAAAATGAATTGAGCTGAACTCGATAAGATGCAACAACTAACTCTGATATATCAGTATTTGTATGCTCTTGATGACCCGTGGTAACCATATTTTTGTGCGTTATTGATGATTCAATTGGGTTATCACTGTGATTGTAACTTAATATAATATTATTTAACTCTCGTAACTCTCGGCTTCTAGCTGAGTAAGTTTCTTTAAACCAATAATCAAAAAATGTTACCACCAGCACTAACAAGAGCATCACTACCAAGGTAAAGGAAAAATATCGCCTGCTACTAAGAAATAAACCTTTGTTTACTGGGGTTTCTTGCATAACGACTTTAGGCGACATTGTATTTTCTAAGATCACCGAACTAATTTGCTTAACGATAAAGCCTATTTTTTCCGACTGCCTTGAGCGATAGCGACCTTTAAAGCCTATTTGTAAACAGATATAAATAACAGCGAGCAGATCTATCATTTTAGCAGGCTGACGCATTGCCTTTTCGGTAATTGTAAAGAACAAATCACCACCACTTTGAAGGTTAAATAGTTCGCTTAATAAGGTGTTGTTTTCCCAGCCAGCACTTATACCCCAGTTACTGTGAATAATAAATTCGTCCAGTACAATACAATGTAAACAACAAAGTTTATCTATAACGGCTGAAGGATATTGTAGCTTTTTACCCTGCTCGCTTAAATCAACAATATGTTGTTTCAATAAACTTTTAAAAACGGATAAATTATCCGGTTTAGGCAGTCGCTCTAAAGTAAGTATAATCGACAATAAAGGAATACTAAGGTTATAAAGTTCATTGTCCGAGTAATCAAAAGGTGCTTGATTACTCATGATATTATCACTGAAGTCTATTGCAGTAGTGGTAGGTGATGCAGCTGACATTTATATAAATTAACCCAGTGAAAGTGCGTATAAAGTGACAGTTAGATCTGAAATCCTGTTGTCTATGTGCATATTTAACGCTTCACCTTTATTTAGCATATCAATCCATAGTTCGTTTTTAATATTGACTTCAAAGTAACTCGCCGTAGCTTTTGGCTTTAATTCATGAGGAGCAACCATAAGATGACGCAATTCCACACCGGACATAGCGTTACGAACTAATTCGACAATATTGGCATTACCCGCTAACGTAGCAGCCTGTGGTAACAGTATCGCAATGTCTTCAGCACTCATTGATGATTCAACACTGATCACAAAACGTCGATCTATCATACTATCGGGTTTACTGATCATTGTCCGAAGTAAGCGACGTTTTTCGTATAATTTATCATCCCATTCATAAACAATCACAGAATCTTGCAATACCATACTTAATTGATCATGTAATTTCATAAAAATAGGGTTAAACGCTTGATAGAGTTCATCATACTTTAACTGATTGAAATTACTAGGCAACTCAGGTGTTAGCCCTGACAACTCAGCCGAAAGTGTTGTTAAATCACGATATAATTGATGAGTAGTATATTGCAAGTCTTGCTGCACCCAATCACTCCAGGGTAACCATCTATTCAAGGTTTGTAGCCATAAATAATCTTTATATAGCGTTGGTTCACTTTTACTGTCTTGCCCAATAGCAATACGCTTTTGCACTTCATGTGCTCGTGTTTGTATTAAACTTTGCAGCATTTTCACTTTGTCATATAAATAAACAGAGGCTTGAAAATGAATACATGCAGGAATAAAGCTTTTATCAAAAATCACTTCTCCTGTTTCTCTAGTTTCAAGAATACGAGCAATGGGAAAAGAAACAAAACCTGCCATATCTTGCTTACCGATAGACAAACTAATATTGTCACGCGCCACTTCAAGCTCAATACTATCATTTTGAAATGAGGCATTGTCATAACTGGTCATGGTTTGGCATATAAAACGGGTATTTTGCGCAATTTCTTGAGCAAAAGCAGCAGCACCTTGCAGAGCGATAGGCAAAGATAAATAAACATTTTTTTCAACGGCATCAATGGGTACATCGATAACTATTTCTTCTGTTAAATTAAAATAATATCCGTCAGGAAATAATCCTCTACAGTTTGTTACTGCAATCTTACCAATTTTGAGTAAATCCGTATTAAGCGTTATATCACTTAAACCGAAATGTGCAGAGTATCCTTGTGTGCTTGCGTAATTCTGAATATACGATTTATTATGTATCGCTTGTTGTTGAAAGTGCTGTGGAGATATAAAAATCCCTTCTTTCCAAACAACTTGTTTAGCTAAATCCAAGTGATTTCTCCTAAAATAATTATCATGGCCAAAAGCTTTCTTCGATAACTGGCTCAATATTAACGGTTAGTGAATCAATCAAAATATTTACTTGTTCAATATCGTCAATTTCTTTAATCTCTAACCATGCTCTAGCTTTAGCTTGCGAATAATTAGAAAACTGAACAAATACGGCTAAAAATTTAGTCCCCTGATCTATAGATAATGTTACTTCTCGTTTTTCTTGAGGCAGTACACTACCCAGTATTTGTTTACTCACTAAATCTTTAGCTAATATAGATGTGTCCTTTTCATACAAATCAAGTATCTGAGAAGATTTGAATGCATCAACATTTTTCAGTTGATATAAATTTACAACAACAGGGTTTCCTGTACTTAATTGCGAGGGATTAATATTGTCACTGGCTTTAAGTACTAACTTTAACTCAATAGACTCATATTCCTTTTCCTCACTAGAAAATACGCTGCATGCTGAAAACGTTATTGTTAGTAATAACAATAAAATGCATGGTAAAATCGAATGTAGACGATCAGTCATTATCGCCCTTATTATCTTTATTCATTGATACATTACCTTGCATATTTTCCAGTAATAACGCCTTAAATAAACGATGGTATTCACCTTTATCTAGACGTCGGTCAAATGATTTACGGTATGAACGCCAATATTGTTTTTCTTTTTGCACAAAAAAAGGCGTGCCAAAATCATCAAAAACATCTTCAAGGTGTTCAGGTGAGAATTCGTTAATAAAAGTTGTTAATGTTTTATCAATGGCTTGAAAAATCTTACTCTGCTGTTCATTGTTACTGACTATTTGATTCTCTAACAAACTGACTAATTGTGTGATCCCTTGATTGTTATCATGATTTGAATGATTCCTTTCCCTATCAGAAGTTTTAATAATGCTTTTGTTCATCAAAATAACATCGGTATCATCGTCATCACTTTCTTGTGCAATAAACGTTTCAATACTCTCGGAGTCTTTAGCAAATCTTTTTTCTTCTGAGGACGCTTGTTCATTTAAATTGAGAGAAATTTCTTCGTCTTTAAATGGATCATCTTCAAAAGGATCATCAGAAAATACGCCACTAGCCGCAAAGTGTGGTGTTTTATCTTGCGTCATCGTTTGCCCTTTTATCATGCCGTCATTATTGTCTATCATTACAATAGTATCTTCAAAATCTTCTTCATCAAGACTTTTATGCGAAAAGTAGGCTTGATAATTTTTATCTGGCTCAATTGCTATGTCGTCGTCGGCTTTTTCACCGTCCATATTCGCTACAATACTCACTAACATAATATAATCAGCGATACCGATAATAGTGCCATCTTCTATTACAGCACTTTTGCCCGGCGCTAACGGGACTCCTTGCAAGCTGATGCTTTGCCCTGCAAAAGTCTGCACCATCATTTTGTCTTTATTAGCGATAAAACAACCATGTTTTGTCGCAACTTGACCACTACGATCGGGTAACTGAATATCACAGTCAAATGCCGTACCAAAATCTCCCCCCGTTTTGGGTAAAGTAACTATGCGAGTTGGCACATTTTCATTCGTGGGTATTTCAGTTAATTGTATTGTTATTGCCATTTATTTTACTGCTAGTCTTTATCATAATGAGCTACCCATGTAGCTCATTTTACTCAGTAAATGACTTATGATGCAATATTCACTTCAAAATCATTACCGTCAATACATTTTACACTTACTGAGTTAATCTCTTTGCCTTCACTCAATAACATAATACATTGCTCGGCTAATCTTGGCATCAATGAACGATTAATGATCTGTTCAATACCACGAGCACCTGTTGTTGGATCATTATTCTTATTAACCACATAATCAATAAACTCTTGATCATAATCAAAACTTGCTTTGTATTGTTCAACAAGCTTTTTGCGAATGCGGTTAAGCGCTATTTCACATATTTTACTTAGCTCTTCATCATTCAATGGATAATAAGGTACCACAGTTGTTCTGCCTAAAAAGGCTGGTTTGAAATATTGCTGCAATGCAGGTCTAATTTTCTCAACCAGTTCTTCATTCGGTAGGCGTTCCTCATTCTCATCACAAGCATCACAGATAGCTTGATCAGCTGCATTAGAGGTCATAATAATAATGGTATTACGAAAGTCTACATTTCGCCCCTCACTATCTGAAATACATCCTTTATCAAAAATTTGATAAAATAAGTCATGTACACCTGGGTGCGCTTTTTCCATTTCGTCTAATAATAACACTGAATACGGGTTACGGCGTACGGCTTCGGTGAGCACTCCGCCCTTTCCAAAACCAACATAACCTGCTGGTGCACCAAGTAACATTGAAATTTTATGTTCTTCTTTAAATTCAGTCATGTTAATAACGGTCATATCATTGCTACCGCCATATAATAAATCAGTTAACGCTACCGCTGTTTCTGTTTTACCTACACCACTGGGTCCACACATTAAAAATACACCGATAGGCTTACGACTATCAGTTAACCCTGCACGAGAAATACGAATACTTTTTGCTAGTTCACTAATCGCAGTGCTTTGACCAATAACGCGCTTATGCAAGTTTTCTTCAATTGTGAGTAATTTTTTAACTTCATCACTCAACATATTACCAATGGGGATCCCTGTCCAAGAAGCAATAACTTGCGCGATAGTAATATCATCAACCATGGCATTCACCAATGGCTCGCCCGCCTGCAATGTTTCTAATTCTGCAAGCTTTTGATTTAAATCGCTATGCTTCTCTTTGTCTTCAATTTCATTAGCTAAGTTGTCTGTTACTTCGGTTTGCAATGCTAACACTGTTTCTACTAAAGCTAGCTCTTTTCCCCAACGTATATTCAGAGCCTTAAGATCACCTTCAACCTTAGTGATGTTACTGGTTAGTGCTCCCACTTCGAAGGTAACATTATCGAATACTGCAGACTCTCTTTGCATAACTTCAAGTTCATTTTGCATATATTGTAAACTTTGTTCTAAGCTTTCAATTGACTCTGGTTTCGCACCTTGGGTTAGCGCAATACGTGCACAACTGGTATCTAATAAACTGATCGCTTTATCAGGTAACATACGTGCAGGTAAATAACGAATAGATAAATTAACCGCTGCTTCAACTGCCGACTCTCGAATATATACTTTGTGATGCGCCTGTAATGACTCAGCAACGCCACGTAACATTTGTATAGCATCAGTGGCACTAGGCTCTTCAATTTTAACCACTTGAAAACGACGCGTTAAAGCGGGATCTTTCTCAAAATATTTTTTATATTCATCCCAAGTTGTTGCTGCTAAGGTTCTAAATTCACCGCGAGCTAGAGCAGGCTTTAATAGATTGGCTGCATCGTTTTGTCCTTCAGCACCGCCAGCGCCAATTAAAGTGTGTGCTTCATCAATAAACATAACGATGGGTTTTTCTGAGTTTTTAACTTCACTAATGACGTCTTTTAAACGATTCTCAAACTCACCTTTAACACTCGCGCCAGCTTGTAATAGGCCTAAATCTAAACTGTGAATTTCAATATCTTTAATAATCGCAGGTACTTCGCCTTTCGCGACTTTAATTGCCAATCCTTCAACGACTGCCGTTTTACCAACGCCTGGTTCACCGACAAAAATAGGGTTATTCTGTCTCTTACGACAAAGTATATCAATCGCTGTTCTAATTTCTTGATTTCTCCCTAAAACATTATCAAGTTCACCATCACGTGCGGCTTGTGTTAAATTGGTGGTATATTTTGCTAAAGCATCACCAGAGCTCGGGCCGGCCGTACGAGCGCCAGCTGATTGTGTACCTAACTGAGAGACGTTTAGCTGTGATATTTGATTTCTTAATGCTGACTCGGAAAAGTTTTCTAAACTCTTTAGTGAAAGAGCTTTAGTTCCCAACTCATTAGTTTGTTGACTCGCTAAAATTAAATGCAAGGGTGTTAACTGGCTATGTGAAAAATCAACGGTAGCAATTAACCATGCCGATTTGACCAACTCAGTTAAGTTGCCACTCAAACTCGGCTGTCCTTCGAAGCCTTTATTTAATTTAGCTAACTTTCCAGAAAGTTCTTTTATCACTGTGTCTGTATTTATTTTTTGTTTTGCAAAAAATTCACTAAGCTCAGACGCCGGCTTATATATTATTTGTAATAACCAATGTTCGAGTTCAATGGATGGATAATGTGAATTCATCGCATCACCTGCAGCAAGCTCTAAAGCCCGTTTTGTATCAGGATCTAACTTCGCGATTAAATTCGGTAAATTTATTTGAGACATGATATTAATCCTTAACTAGGTGGTTCAGATATACAACAGGTTTATTCTGTTGTAAATTTTTTAAGTGAAAACCGCGACCTAAACGGACAGTTTTCTCGGTATCTACAGAAATTTTTATACTTTGAAACCAGTTGCTTGGTGCTTTTAGATAGATAGCAATTTCAGTTTTATCCCGTAGATAACTACGAGTCATATGTGCAAGCTCTCGAGACCAAGCTGTGTCATCCACCAAAAACCTCAATTTTTCTTGTGTCTTAGCTTCTAATGTTATGTTTATTCTCTTTTTAGATAACCAGCATCGTTGACCCAGCAAAAACCCACGACCTAACTGATTGTTTTGCTGTAAAAATCGACCATTATTTTCCTGATTATTTAAAGATATTTCAATACCTAAACGTGTCCAACTTTCTCTATCAAGTTTATATTTATTTAGTTGACCACTATTAACAGTCACTTCTAACGAAAAATAGTCTGATAACACTTGCTGCAAATCATCTAGAGACCGGTTGGGACTCCCTAAAATCAGACTATAACCAAGCCAGTTTTTAACGTCTGATTCATCCGGTAAAGCGCATAATTGTGCAAGACAATTAGCCAATTGTACTTGTGATTTTTTTTGATGTTTTTGCTGAAATGATGTGCTATTTAAATAACGATCTATTTCGTCGGTCAATAGCAAATGGGTTTGTTCTACTGTTCGAACATATAACTTAAAATAACGATCATTAAAGATATTAAGAAAATCGGCTAAGGCATACTGCTCTTCATGAAATGCGGTTAATAACTCTTCATAAATATAAATGGGAACAACACTATAACCTGATGTTAATGATGTTTTACTGCTAGATATAATTGCTTTTTGACCTATCAAATCAAAATCACTAATTTCAGCAGCAATATTATTCGGCATAGGATCTGCTTCAATAATCAATTCGAAAGGTTTTGCTACCTTAGAAAAATGACGATTCAGTACTCTAACCAGCTGTACTAAGTCAAAACTCTCTGGATCTTGCTGCACTCTATCAATTAGAGATGTTTGCTGCATCATCATAGGCATTGTTGAGCACCATGAATTTTATCAAATTGAATAACGTCTTTACCTTTATCTGTCACGAGTGTCACTTCGAGTTCAACAAAACGGTCAAAACTACAAAAGCTCGCAAAGAATTGGTTCAATAGATGAATGAAAAGCCAAACATTAGCTGAATTTGCCTGATCAAAAACTGACACATCAATACTGATTAATGTACCAGAGGTAAATATATTCACGCCATCAATAAAAACACGCGCAACCTTTTGTTGATATTTAACTTTTTGAATTGATCCCGCTAATTCTTGCTGCTGAGTTGAACGGTTAAATACCGACAATAGATTTCTGAGCTTATCTGCGGGATCATTAACGTTAATCAAAGAGCTGAAGTTAGTACTTAGTAACTCGATAAGTTGCCAATGCAATTGCTGTGATTCATTCGGATAAAGCGGAACAGTGGGGATATTGTGTGAAACGAGTTTCCCTGGTAGTTCAATTGCTCCCGAAAACTTGGCTTCATTCCCCGCGGTAATCGAACTTGGGGATCGACCATTACAGCATATTAATTGAGTTGATAATAAATGTTGCTGTGCAGTCTCAGTGTGGTTCGATGGGTCAAAACTTATCGACAAATGATGCTGATACTTCCTATCGCTATTTATATGGCTTTCACTAAACCAAAGCAAAGGATGGTCTTGGTCAAAATAGCGTTTAGCAAATAATGGTTTTAAAGGATACTCACCATCGGGTTTAACTTCTTTGACATTTTCTACGGCAATGATTTCTATATGACTTTCTTGATTACTCACATCAGGGTTTATGGGCACCGATAGTTGTTGGTGATCATAATATATCGGCTCCGCACGATGAGAGAACTGATTAACCACCAACGCGGTATTTAATTGGAAGATACTACTGTCAAATAAACCTATATATTCTGTTGGAATATCTTTTACAAAAAAACTTAGCACAACTTCATTCGTGTTAAGCGCTATGCACGCATTATGGAGGCCTTTAAGATTAAAGTACTTTCGCTTTTCAGCATAGTTGAAGTACTCCAACAACATTTGGTAAGCGCTAAACTCATTGGCTTTCTTATCTAACACATTAAAATCAACATCAAGACATCGCGGCTTAAAACACGACTTATCTAATAAAATTTGTTGAGTGAAATGATTATCTGAAACCGAGATAAATAATAATTGTGAAAGTAATAATTCAATTAATCCCGTTGCCCCTTCACCAAAGCCATTGAGGTATAAACTTAAGGTGTCAGGCATAACCTTCGAAATCATAGCTTCTGGATCATTGGTATTAATTTTTAATTGAATAACGGCATTGGCGTCATGCTTTACGGGTAGGTCAAAAGGAAAAGGTGCATAACGCGCGCTAACATCATTTAGCGTTAAGGGAGAAAATAAAGCCTCATTACAGAATTTGAATAGGCAAACTTGCCCACTTTGATTCGTTACCTTAATTCCTTCATTTTTTGATATTTTTTCTGTCGCAACAAAATCCTTACAATCCGCTTCAAACCTAACACTCATAGCAGAAGGCATAAGCTGATTAAAAGAAGGATACAAGACCGAACAAACCGCATTAGAGAGGTGTGGCAGTTGCTGATCTAGCTTCATTTCATTTTTAGCACTTAATAAAGCAACTGATTCCAATAATCGTGTGATGTTTGGATCTTCATAATGCTTTTCATTTAAATGCATACTATTTGCAGCATCAGTATGCTTAGCTTTGAAATTGCCGCCAGCTCGTCTAATTAACGATAATTCTCGTTCAAAATAGCGATTGAGTAATTCAGACAATCTCATTCTCCATTGAAAGACTAAAGTCACTAATATTTAATTTACTGTTCAATTGAAAAGCTTGCCCATCAACTAAATCTCCTGAGATAGTAAACCGTATGGTATTACTCTTATTTTTGTCTACAATAATATCGATTTCCACATTTTCTATACGGTGTTCAAAGCTACGTATGAGTGTTTTAATTCGGGAAGTGAATATGGTTTTTCCCATTTGATAATTCAAGCTTTGAATATCTTCGACACCAAAAGCGAAAATAGAGTGCTGTGATTCAACTAAATTTGAATCTAATAAAAGCAACGGTGCTTCACTTTCTAACAGTTGCTTTAAATTATATTTAATCGATGTGACTAAATGAGATTCATCGCTAGAGTGTAATTCTTTTAAAAATGTTTTGATAAAGACCATTAGCCGCTTTCTCCTAACTCTGTTGTTAGAAGAATTTGCCCAGCAAACATGTCAAATTGATATTGCGGTTGTAAAGAAACCTCACAAGAAAATTCTCCCGGAGAACTTTCCGATTCCTTTACTTTGACTTGTGCACTTCGTAACGGATACTTTGACAATGTTTCATCATTTGCCGAAGAAACATTAGAAACATATTTACTTAACCATTTTGACAGATGCAACTCACATTCATTTGCGTTAAGGAAACTTCCTAAAACATCGCGTATTTGTACTTTTAAATAATGGGCGATGCGGCAACAAATTAAAGTCGTTTGAATTAAAGAAAGTACTTTATCATCACCACTATTTTGACCTGACCAAACAGAGTGGTTATCCATAAAATAATATTTTTTGGTTAAAGGACTATGAGCTAAAGGGATGAAGCCTAATTTGGCATAAAACTGAGCAATATTACCAAATAAACGTACTTTCGGTTGAGGTGCAACCCAAGTATGCTGAAGGTTAGTATCGGGTAAATTAATCACTGCACCTTGTAATCTATCATTCCACCGAGACTTTAAGAAACCAAACCAACTGATGCGATTAAACTCCCTAACAATGGTTGAAACAAAAGCATAGTGAGCGAGCCCATAAAGACCCTTTTGTTTATCATGCGATATTTCATTAAACAAAAAACCGCAACCGTGATTTTTATAGAGAGAGCGTAATTTAATTTTTGGCATGGCTAAGCCAATGAATCGACTAGATGCCATGCCCCGTAATTTTTGCCAACTTTGATAATCAGGTCCATCAACAACACGTTGTACACGATGGGTATCGGTTAACCATTGTGCCCCCGCTTCACCAAAAAAGGTTTCATCAGGCGATAAAATAAAAGGGCATAAACAAAGTTGACCTAACGCACCTAAGAGCTCTAGTGTATATAAATCATCATAATCACTGTAATCACTTATCTCCGCACAGACTTGATGGTCAATAATGATAGTACCAAAAGGTTCACCGCCCAATGTATTGAGCTCTTTATTACCTATTTTGTTGTACAGCTGACTACGTCTTAAACTACTCGATAAATTTACATCGCTCGATATAGTATTCCAATCAAAATCAAGACATTTTATTTTGATACGATTTTTATTGAATGGCACACTCACTAAATTATTGAGACCGCGCCAACTTGCTTCGAGTGCGGTAAATTTAGGTTCTTGCATGATTGTAGAAAGTTGATTACTCAGTGCTGAATCAATCTCAGCAATAAGTGTAATTAATAACGCTTTCAACGTTGCAGCTGTCAATGATGACATTAATCCCTGATCTAATTCAGTCAACAGCGCCAAAGCTTGTTGCAAATACTGGGGGTCTTCACTATTTAACGTATTCAGCCTTGTTAACCAAACAGTATTATTTTTTATATTCATACTATTATCTGGGTCTATATATCATTGGGTTTAGTAATATGTTGCTCTTGAAATAAAAGGAAATTAATGTACTTTTTCATTAGTAGATAATTATAAAAATACACTATCAAGAACGGTTATCTCAAACTAAAATTATTGTGTTTCAATATCGAAATAAGGAGGATTACCGATAATCGATTCACAACGAATAACAGAGTTGCTATACGTCAAAAGAAACGATAAAGGAAAGATTTTTCAGCTAACCTAAATAGCATTAAAACATAACCTTCTATAGTTATGTTTTAATGCTTTATTAAGTATTATCCTGGGATCTTAGCAACCATACGTACTGAGGTTGTTAATGACTCCATTTGTAACCATGGCTTCAAGTGAGCTATAGCTGAAAATGAACCAGGCTTGCCAGGTTGTTCAACAACTTCAATTGCCGACTCTGCTAAAGGTGTTTTTGCTCGTTGCTCATTACCGATAGCGCCTGGATTAGTAAACTGACTGATCCACGTATTTAAATCACGAGAAACGTCAGCTGCATCAAGGTTTGAACCTAGCTTATCACGTCCCATTATTTTCAAATAATGCGCGATACGACTACTTGCCATAATAAAGGGTAAGCGTGCTGATATAGCAGCATTCGCTGTTGCATCAGGATCCGTGAAGGTTTTTGGCTTTTGCGTTGTTTGACCACCAATGAAAACAGCGTAATCAGAATTTTTATAGTGTACTAATGGCAAAAAGCCTAAGTCACTTAATTCTTTCTCACGTTCGTCAGTTAAATTAACTTCCGTTGGACATTGCTGTTGAATATCGCCGGCTTCAGACTTAAAAGTCAGATTAGGTAAACCTTCAACTTTTCCGCCATTTTCTAAACCACGAATTGATGTACACCAACCTGATGCAGTATACGCTTGAGTCATTTTAAGACCCATTTCGTATGCCGCGTTAGACCAAACAATTTGATCATTACCGGTTGGTTTTGGATTACCCTCTGCGTCAGTACCTAACTCTTCAAAATCGAACGATTTAGTGCTGATACCCTTTTGACCGTATGGTAAACGAGCAATGGTTTGTGGCAATGTTAATGACACATAACGCGCATCATCACTTTCTCTGAAAGAATTCCAAGAAGCATAAGCAGGTGAATCAAAAGCTGGTGCAATTGGTTTACCTTCATTAAAAACTTCATAGTTATCTAATTCAAACATATTCGCTGAGGCAGCAGCAACAAAAGGTGCATGACATGCAGCAGCTACTTCACCCATATAACGCAATAATGAAACACTTTCATCACTGGCATCAAATTGGTAATCGCCTAATAGTAAACCATAAGGTTCGCCACCGGCAGTGCCATATTCACCTTGATAAAGCGTATTAAATAATGGACTACGGTCGATTGCAGGAGCATCTTCAAATTGCTCTAAAATGTCATCACGATTGAAGTCAGCCATTTTAATTTTTAAACCTGATCCTAATTCACTTTCACGGACAAGTTTATTTAACCCACGCCATGAACCTTCAAGTTTTTTAAACTTTTCTTGCTGCATCACAGCAGAAAGTTGTTTAGAAAGCTTTTCATCGATGGCAGCAATGGCATTTTCAATTGTTTTTGTTAAGTTTTTATCCCAAGTAATGGTACCGTCTGTTGCTTGGTCCATTAACGTTGAAATTAACTCTTTAGTCGCATCTGGTGTAGTTTGCGTAGTTGCCGCAATGGCTCGATCTAAAAAGCTAAGATCTTGCGCTTCACCTTCCGGTGCGCCACCTTGTTCTAATTCAGTGCTCATTATGCTTCATCTCCCGAATTCAAGCCTAATTCATCAGATAACGATTTAATTGTATCTGCACTCGTTAACACTTCTTTCAGTAGTTTTTCTAAATCACGTGAGCGATCAGCTTTACTGAGTAGTACTTTCAATTGATTACGTGTTGCAACTAAGTTTTTAAGCACATCAACTTTTTCAACAATGGCTTCAGGGGTGAAGTCTTTCATAGATGAAAATGATAAATTTGCTTCAATCTGACTATTATCGTCAGTTAAAACGTTATCAACTTTCATTTTAAGTTCTGGACCAACACGGTTGAGTACCGAATCAAAGTTGTCTTTATCTATTTGAAAAAACTCTCGGTCAGCAGCATCTGGTTTATCTTCTCTATCCGCTGAAAAATCACCAAGAACACCAACAACAAAAGGTAATTCTTTAGTTTCTAAAGCGCCGTTAGTTTCAACATCATATGTGATGCTAACGCGGTTTTTACTCACGCGTTTATGTTGTGAATTCAATGCCATTATTCTATTCCTACCTTCATTTTATAAGAATTATTTCAAATCAGCTTGCGAAGTAATTTCAGCAGTTTGTGTATTAAATGCAACTTCCGCGGACTTCTCTACCTTGCCACCTTCAGACTCAACATAATAAGTTTGAGAAATAGTAGAATAAGTCATTGCGTAATTTTCAGAAGGTTGGCTTCCGTCACTACCTGCAACGCTATAACTAGAAATACGTGCATTTTCTAGTGTAACAATTAAATAAGGAATTAAACCTTTACCTGCGCGGTTAGGTTTAGTGAATACGATCTCAATTTTTTTACCTGTTTCACCTGGAGCAAATAAGAATGTTGTTAGGAATGGGCTAGCACCATCTAATTGCTTGGAACATTGCACTTCACCAAGAGCGACCATGCCTCCGTCATTATTATCTGAATTACCAATATCAACAGATACATTTCGCATAGCACTCCAAGACATAGAGTCTATAGCGAAAAATCCTTTTTTTCCGCCAATATCAGTTACTGTAGCTGAACCTTTAATCGCGTCGTTTCCATCAATTCTCATGTAAATTGAAGCCATATTCTATTCCTCGTTGTGTTTATTTAATTACTTGGTGTAAATCTATGAAATATTATTTTTATATCGGATCATAAAATAGTAATAGAAAATTAAGGAGGAAATATGGATATTCCTAATAATTTTCATAACTATTCAATTACTTACTTACAAAAGGCGATGCAAATAAAAAACAACACCTTTTTTATCAATGTGTTACCAACTAAACTCTGCCTCCTCGTCATTATTACTATTTTCTAATAAACTAACGGTATTTAGAGGAGAAACCTCTCTGTTAGCAGGTGTTGACAGTTCTGCAGTTGATTTAGAATCACTAACTGTGTCATTTATAGCTGATACTTTTGCATCTGTCGAGTTGTTATCGCTCGTCGGAGCAGTCAGTTTATATGCAGGAAGTTCAGCTTTTTCTCCACTGATCCCTGTTACTAAATTAATTTGTTCTAAAACCTTATCGTTACCAGAGACAAGTTCTTCCATTAAATCAGGAAGCGACATATACCCCCAACGAATCGCCTTTTCTAGTAAAAATGAAACTGGGCTATGAGGCTCATTTTTAGCAAAATATTCAGCAATTTTTCGCAGTTCGTGAAAAGCCAAGTCTCGGTTCATCGTCTGATCACCTGATTCAACATAAGCTGTTTGTCGTTTAGTTATCGTTGCATTTTGACCAACGTCTGCAGCCACTTTCCTATCTATATTCGTGCTAGCAGTTTGTTGAATGGGTTCTTCGGCTACTTCAATTGACTTTTTTTGCTCAAGCGGCCAGTGCTGATAACTGTCTTCCACTAAAAACTTAATCGCTTGCAAACAATCCGTTAAATTGTTTTTTAAAAACTGTGTGCTTATCACAGGTAAGGACAACGCTGTAATCTGAGTTCTTAACCATACATCAAATATTTCTACCGATTTAATCGCAAAATCGAGCGCTTTCACTGTTTCGGTTATATCATTTTTATACGATAAAAAGTCTTTTTGTGCCTGAGTTTTTAGCGCAGATAATGTACCGGCTTTGGTTGCCGATAGATATTTTGTATGATCTATTTCGCCCACTAAAGCGATCATTTGCAATGGCATATAAAGCAAACCACTATTACTACTTTCTCCAAATAGCTGGATCAAAGGTCTTAGTTGTAATTCAGCACGCTCGGTTTTCTGCGCTGATAAATCAGTGGATTTCAGTTTATTATCAGGTAAATAAGGATTAACATCGGGCCAAAAAGTCTCAATGAATGGCGTTAGGGTTGCCAAGCTTGTTGAGATTTTATTAATAGAGTCGGTTTGAAAAACTAACGACATTACCCACCAACAGTATATTTCAACATCTTTACTTTTTTCAGTAAGTGTTTGCCAGCATGCATCACTCACTGCTTGCCAATTTTTTTGATTTTCCTCAAATAATTCTTCATCATTTGAGGAGTCGGGAGTTTCAATAAAGCGTCGAAATGAAGACTGTGCTGCATTGAACGTATTTCGTAAAGCACGGTACTGTGCACGGTCATCTTTCAGGTAACACCCAGAAGGTTTTTCTCCTTCGATAGGATCTAATAACTGTTTAAAATCCAAAAAAAACCTCATTAACCTTTGTATAAAATGAAGAGACGATATTTTTTCTCTTTATTTAAAATAATTGGGAAATAGCTTTAAATCAAGTGATTAGTTAATTTAAAGCTGATATATACTCGTTACGTTATAAACTTGTCAAACTTAGAACAGACAATTAATTAAAAGTCACTCATCTAATTTTGCCTTCAATGTTTCAAATATTGTCGCAGCCGTATCAAAATCATATGCATCTACGGCTTCAGTAAGTTGAGACAGTTCCTGATAATATTCGGTACCTTGGAACAGAGGTTCAAGTTGTTCTAATACGTCCGTAGCGTCTGTATCAAAGTCTTCTATCAATTCTTCCAATTCAATAAAAAGAGGCTTTATTTTCTCTCTATTGAGAACTTGCGACTCTGCTACCACTTTCATAGGCATAGATAATTTATCTAATTCCTGAACCACTGGGTCTAACTCTTTGATGACGTCATTCAATAAAACTTGAATTTGTTCATTAGCTTCGCCATTAACCTTCAGATTTCCAGCCTCAAACGCATCTTCACAGGCTTGCTCCAACACTTTTGCTGCATGCTGTATTGACTTAGCACCAATATTTCCAGCGGTTCCTTTGAGTGTGTGCGCACATCTTATTGCTGCTTGTTCATCATTGTCTTGAACCGCATTTAAAAATAATTGTTCGAAGTTTTCATAACTACTTGCGAAACGTTTCAATAATTTCAAATAAAGCACTTTGTTATTTTGAGTAACCGCCAATCCTGCTTCTGTATCTATGCCTAACACACTCGGTATCTCCGTTTCATTGTTGTCATTTGTTGATGATTCTGATTTCGTTTTCACTCTTAACTTAGGCTCTTTTGGCGTTATCCATTTAGCCATAGTGATAAACATACCGTTTACATTAATGGGTTTAGCGATATGGTCATTCATACCACTTGCTATAACCCTCGCTTTATCTTCAGCCATCGCATTCGCTGTCATCGCTATTATGGGCAATGATTCATAGCCAGCTTGTGTTCTTATCGCTTTAGTCGCGGTATAACCATCCATCACTGGCATCTGACAATCCATTAAGATGCCATCAAATGAATGTTTTTCTAGTTCATCAAGTGCTTCTTGGCCATTTTCAGCTAACGTGACTATCAAACCATTCATCGTCAGTAATTCCATTGCCAATTCTTGGTTCATTTCGTTATCTTCAACTAGCAGTACCTTGGCCCCTTGTAAGTGATTAATAGCATTTTCGGCTAATTCATCTTTTTCGGCAATATGGCGATCACTAACGACATCTTTGCCCATCGCTAATAAAATTGAATCAAGTAGCCCTGAAGCGGTTACAGGCTTAGTCAAAAAGCCACTAATATCAATCTGACTGGCTGCATTTGATAATTCTTCACGGCCATAAGCAGTGACCATTATCACTGTTGGGACGTTCTCAATAAGTTCGTTTGTTTGTATTTCTTTAGTTGTTTCAACGCCATCTTTTCCTGGCATCTTCCAATCCATAAAGACTAGGTCGTAGGGATCATTTAAATCTGCACATTTCAATAGCTCAAGTGCTTGATCACCCGTATTTGCTTGTTCAACTTGGAAACCAAATCCACCAAGTATTGTTGACAAAATTTCTCTTGCGGTTGCATTGTCATCAACAATTAAAATACGCAAAACACCTAAATCGGCTTCAACAGGAAGTCGCTGCGACATACCATTTTTTTGCTTACCAAATTTAGCCGTAAAATGGAAAGTACTACCAACACCCGATTCACTTTCAACCCAAATATCCCCGTCCATTAATTCCGTCAGCTTCTTCGAAATGGTTAACCCTAGACCTGTACCGCCATATTTTCGGGTTATCGAGTTATCGGCCTGCGAGAACGATTGAAATAGTTTAGATTGCTGTTCTGGTGTCATTCCTATACCGGTATCACGAATGGAGAAATGTACGTTCACTTGATCATCAACAAGCTCTTTCAATGCAACTTTAATGACTACATCGCCACCCGTTTCTGTAAATTTAACTGCGTTATTACCGAGGTTAATCAGAATTTGTCCTAAACGTAAGGGGTCTCCTATTAGGGCTGTAGGTACTTCAGGTGATACATCAAAATGCAATTCTAGTGCTTTTTCCTCCGCCTTTATCCCTACTAAGTTGGAGAGGTTATCCATGACATCTTCTAAACGAAAATCAACTTCTTCTATATCTAATTTACCTGCTTCAATTTTAGAAAAATCTAGAATATCATTAATAATACCTAACAATGATTCAGCACTGCGATGAACTTTTTGAACGTAATTACGCTGTTTATTATTGAGGTCTGTTTCTAATGCTAGGTAACTCATACCTATGATGGCGTTCATAGGTGTACGAATTTCATGAGACATGTTGGCAAGAAAGTCAGATTTAGCTTGAGTTGCTTCTTCTGCTGATGTTTTAGCCAATAACAAGTCATTTTCCATATTTTTGCTATCATTTATATCTAGGTTGATACCAATAACACGCGAAGCATAAGCATTTTCATCTCGTTCAAACGCTTTACCAACACTAAGTATCCATTTCCAGTCACCTGATTTGGTTTTCATTCTCACTTCTGCTCGAAAAACGTCTGTTTTCCCTTGCATATGAAAATCTAAAGCGGTAAGCATTTCACCTAGATCTTCAGGGTGAATCAACTGTTGCCAGTAATTATTGGCGCTACCATAAAGACGGTGTAAATCCACGGTACTATAATCCAACATTGACGCCCAAATATCACCGATATCAAGATGCTTATGTTCTGAATCCCAGTCCCACAAGCCAGCATTAGCACCTGTCATAGCGAGCTCTAGCTGACGTTGATTATCAAATAACTCTCTTTCAGCAATCTTGAGTGTACTAATATCAACGACTAAACTAATAATCCCCTGCGGACGTCCTTCAAGCTCAAACGATGTTCTCATATACATTACATCACGCTCACTTCCGTCTGCGAACTGCAATTTCATTTCATTATGACTACTGCCACCGTTTGCAAGTAGTTCCAGATCTTCTTGATGAAACTTTTCACGTAAATCTTCTGGAAAGAAATCGGTATCAAGTATCGATTTACCTAAAACATCAGTTCGGTTAACGCCAAACGCTGATTCGAATTTTTTATTTATCGCATAAATATTTAAGGATTCATTTGAAACTTTGACTGGATTAGGTAAAGCATCAAGTAATGCTTCCTGAAAACTCAATAAGTGTTCCCGCTGCTTTTGTTTATTAAGAGAACTTCTTAAATAATATGAAAGACATAGCGATAAAATAAATATAAACACAGGAATACTAATTATTTCTAACTCATCAACCGCAAAAGCAGTCGGATCAGCACCAACAATTTCAACTTCCCATTCATTTCCACCAACATCTAATGTTCTTCGAAAATGTAAACTTTTAAAGTCTGATAGCTCTTCAATGGACAATGCATTTTTACTGCGTGAAGCGTGATAATGTAATAAAGTTTTATTGCTTAAATCATAAAACTTAATATGCATACCACCAACGGAGGTGTATTTATTCAAAGCAAAATTAATCATAGATTCTACATCAACAACACTTATAGCATAACCATGTAATGCTATTTCCCTATCCGCAAGTGATTCAAGAGAAAGATGAGGAGCGTACATAGGGAGTACCATCGCAAGGTAATTTTTATCCGGGTAAACGAATTTTAGAATATCAGTTACCGCCGTTGAATTTTTTAATAATGAAGCATTAAAAGCAGCGTCAATATGATTAACCGTACTAAAATTTAAGCCTATTACTGACTTACTACTATTTATAGGTACCGTAAATAATAAAGGGTATGCATAGGGTTTTTTGGAGTCATTAAATAACTCTATTTGGCCATTTGCATCAAAATCAAACATTTCAAAATATTTTAAACCTAAAGTTAATGCCTTTTTTCTAAATTCCTTATCATCTCTTTCTACTTTGGGTAACCACCCTAAGCTGATGATCCCCTCTTTTGCAGATGCTGCTCTTTTTAGAATTTCTTGAAATTGACCAAGATGAATATCTGGGTTTGCATGTAAAGCCGTTTGAACAATATAAAGTTTTTCAAAATAGGGCTGGATTGCTAACTCAAGGGTTCTAACTCTTTTATCTGCTTTAGCAATAAAATCAAGACGGATATTCTTTTGTGCTTCATTGTGGGCAACTTGATACAAAAGTAATGATAATAATGCGCCGAGATAAACACTAGCGTAAATAGCAATTCTGTTTTGACGAGCTTTATTATTATCTGACTGCAAATGCATAAGATAACAAGCTAATGCGGTTAAAGAAAAACCTAAAACAAGAATGGCTTCACTCACATAAGTTGCGGTTAATAAAAAGCCTTGATTTAGGTGTACGTTGTACTGACGTTCAAATGCTTGCCAAAACATAATTGTAATTGAAAGACCCACTAAAGCGATAGGACTTACTAGGCAACGTAAATGTGATAACTTCCTTATATTAACAATTACTTTTAGCATGATAATCAAGCTAATTGTCATAAAAGCTAAAGAAGTATGTACTGCCATTTTACTATACATACCTAAGCCGCTACTTATGTCCATTGACATTAAGTGCTCAGCATAAGCAATAAAGGCTAATGAGAAAATAGTTGCCGAAAATGTTGCAAATACCAATAATGGTTGTCTAACATGTACCGTACAGATGTATACGCCAGTCACTAAAAAAGACAAAGCAATACTAAAGGACATCCTTCCTGGAAATGTGGCGTTTGCTTGAAAACTATCGCTCATTAATAGTTCATCAATGCCAAGTTGAACACCAAATATGTATTGTATTAAGGTAGTTAAAGCGAAAACTATAACTATGCCGCCAGTATAATAAGACAATTTATTATACTGGCGACTAACTGCAAATAAACCCAGTCCAGAAAAAATGAATAACAAACCTGCGTTATAAGGAATAAAATCAAAGTGGGGAGTGAATTTTATTAACATTGCATTGCCTGAGTGCCAACCAAGCAGGATAATTAAACCAAAAAGAGTGATAAATATTGATAATAAGTCAGCGACCTTATTAAACAACTGAATTTTGTTATTATTGAGAAGATGCATTTTTACGCCTTTGTTGTATTTCTGATACTCAAGTTTTATTATTCGTTTGATAACATCTGCTATATTGATAAACAAACTGCAACTCAATCATTTTTCTTATAGTTATAATGGGGGGTTAATCATCAAATTTATCTTGATATTGTGATTGAATTTCTCTAATTTTGGGCAAACACTTGATGAACTCAGAGACTAGAGACGGATCGAAATGCTCACCTTCTTCCTCTTGTAATAGTGCGATAGCCCGCTCTTCTGACCATGCTTTTTTATAAGGACGTTCACTGGTTAATGCGTCAAACACGTCAGCAATGGCAACGATGCGTGCCGAAATAGGGATATCATCTCCGCTTATCCCCTTAGGATAACCTTTACCATTCCATTTTTCATGATGAAAGATGGCGACCTCTTTAGCTAATTTTAATAAAGGAGAACTATGATCACCTATAATTTCTGCTCCATATTCTACATGCTTTTGCATAATCGCCCATTCTTCACTGTCGAGCTTCCCTGGCTTTAATAGGACACGATCAGGAATACCTATTTTACCGATATCATGCATGGGTGCGGCATTATATAATAAATCACACCATTGTTCTGATTTCCCAATTTGCTCAGCAAGAAAACGTGAAAACCAACTCATACGAATGACATGCATGCCTGTTTCATTATCTTTGAATTCGGCCGCGCGCCCTAAGCGGCGAATGATTTCTACCCGCGTGTCATTTAACTCCGCTGTTCTTATTTGCACTAACTTTTCTAGATGACGTGACTGGTCGTATAATGCGAGTTGAGTTTTAACTCTTGCCAAAACTAATGGTGGGCTAATAGGCTTAGTAATATAATCAACAGCGCCTAGAGTAAAACCATATTCTTCATCTTTAATTTCAGATTTAGCGGTGACAAAAATGACGGGGATGTTTGCTGTTTCAACATTCGCTTTTAATTGTCTACATACCTCATAACCATCAATACCCGGCATAAGAACATCTAATAAAATCAAATCAGGCTTTTTTTTCCCATTCGCAATGTGAATAGCTTTTTCACCGTTTAATGCAGCTTTAACTTTGTAATCTTCCCGTAAAATACCTGTAAGTATATCAATGTTTTCAGGTGCATCATCAACGATCAAGATTGTTGCTTTAGTTTTCGAAGGCATATACGCCACTCCTCTACAAATACTGATTAATAAATACAGCTAATTTATTGCTATCTATTGGTTTGGTAAGATGCCCTATAGCACCCAATGCTTTCCCTTTCTCAATATCAGACTCACTGGCATTACCAGAAATAATTAAAACCGGTAAGGAGTTGCCTTCAGGTAACGCTCTTATCGCTCGCAAAGTTTCAAAACCATCCATTTGCGGCATTAACAAATCGAGAAATACGATATCTGGAAATTTTTTTGATAATTGTTTTAATGCTATTTCACCGGACAGAGCGGCCTTTACCTTCACACCTTCAGGCATTAATCCTTTGATTAAATCAATATTGGCAGGCTCATCATCAACCACAAAAGCTATTTTAGTCACCAATGACTCCTTATTACATGTTATTCAAAGATAATATCAATCAATTCAAATATTAAATTTACACCGATAAAATTAAATCGGTATTAATTATAATTATCTTTTTCCATTTTTTAATTTATTTTTTGCAAATTTATATCCGTAAAAAGGATAACTGATATTTGTCATTAAACATAACAAACCACTTGAAATAAAATTGATAAACATTAAAAAAATAAAGCTACAAGCCTTTAAATTCGGACCATCAAGCGAGTTCCTTCTTTCACAAATAATATCAAAACCCTATTAACAAACCAATTAAAACAGACTAAACCGTTATATATTGCTAGAAATTAGCAATATATAACGAGTACACCGCTGAAACTAAAGTGATCTAATACTTAGTAAATGCACTCTTCTTTTAACTTAGTTATAATCATTTAAGTTAATAACCAGATGTATGCTCAATTAAATAATAACGGATAATCATGTCTATCGAAAAATCACCTACCCATCAAGAAAATACCTTTCTCGGTTTAACTGTTTTACTGGTTGATAATATTGAGGGTATACCAAGTACAATTACTAACATGATATCTACAATGGGCTTTGATAAGATTTTACATGCATCGAATGGCGCTCATGCGTTAAACATTCTCTTTCAAAAAGAAATTAACCTAATCATTACGGCGCCACAATTGGCAAAAGATGAAAGTATGCAATTATTAAAACAATCAAGGATAAGCCCAAAAACATCTAAAATTCCTTTTGTTATGATTGCTGAAATAATAAATCAAAAACAAGTAATTGAAGCAATAAAATATGGTGTGGCTGAGTATATTGTAAAACCTTTTTCAGAAAAGCAGTTTGTTAATCATTTAAATAAAGCGCTATTTGAAAAAAATAACAACGCAACTAAAAAACTCACTAGTTTAACCCAAAAGAACACTCAAAAAGCAGAAGAGAAAGACAACCAGCAACCATTACAAATTTTAGTGGTTGATGATGTTAGTGATAATATTAAAATTATCAGTGAGATATTACGTAAAGATTACAAAGTCAAAGCAGCAACTTCAGGCGAAAAAGCTTTACAAATATGTGAGATAGATCCACAACCTGACTTAATACTTTTAGACATAATGATGCCTGTTATGGATGGTATGGAAGTTTGCCGTCGGTTGAAATCAAATCCTAAAACGCAACATATTACTGTGATCTTTTTATCTGCATTAGATCAAACAAAATATATAGTTCAAGGACTAGACCTTGGGGCGGTAGATTATATCACTAAACCTATTGATCCACCCTTGGTACAAGCCAGAGTTCGCACACATTGTAAAATTATTGAAAGTAATAAACTCATGCGTAATCAGATTGATATAATGCAAGAAAATGCTCGATTAAAAGAAGCATTTGAATTAATCAAACAAAAAGGTTATCACACTGGGTCAAGTTCAGTGAGCAAACGAATTTAACCTAACGCTAGTATAGTGTTATTCAATCGGTCTATTTTATAAAAAGTAACCGTATTCTTTTAATCCGTATTAGGCAAAAAGAGTCTATATCTACAATCATTAATTAAGTTACATATATATTCACATGTCGTTAACCGAAAAAAGATATACTGATTAATCCTTCCCCATTAGCCAGCTTTTATCAATGTAATTAAAGGAGCCTTATTGTGCTACAACTTATGGAATACGATCTTTGGATCAAACGAACATCAGCAGGATTTAATAAACCACGCAGTAGTCAATTAAAAAATATTGATAACAAGCTTAAAGCACATCATAGTAAAAGTCCTTTATCTACAATAGATCCTCACTTTTCTACATTAAGTCATAACGAAGTTAGTGTCGCACTGGCTACTTGGAAAGAGAACAAAGGTGTAACATGGAAAAACAGTGTACGAAACATAAACGGTGCTGTTGAAGATTTAACGAAACAAATTAATAATGATTTTGAATTATCTGACCTTGATCATACCGCTATGCGCTATTTATCTGATCATCGTCGACAATATATCACTGAACTTTTTAAAGGTAGACAAGTAAAGTTATCCAGTAAAATATATACCGTCAATGAAAGTTTGACATCTGTTTACCAAGGGTATTCTGCGACGACATCAGCTATAACGCTTACCAAAAATATTGTACATCTTATTTTAGGGAGTGCGGTTACAGACCCTGGTATGGCGTCAATAATTAAAGAGGTTTTAGGTAAGAGTTTATCTCAATTAGTTACTCAAATAGCACCGGGCGTTGGCTTAGCTTATTCATCATCTATGGTTACTTATAATGGCTATTTAGCATTATCAGCTGCAAAATCAGCACATAGTATTAGGAATTCATCTGAAGGACTCCTTCCCGGTGAGCCAACAGCAGCTTTTTTAGCTGTTAAAGAATTAATTACCCGAGAAAGTAAGGCTTGCGCTGCACATGCAGGAACCCATGCTATTGAAGCTACAGCAAAAGCTGCAGGAATATTTCTTGATGCAGGGACAATAACAGGTACCGCAAGCTCAGTCATAGGTATGACATCACGTTTGCTGATCACCTTACATCTACTAAAAAAAGACTGGGACGAAATGCGTTCCGTTAAAACCATACTACAAAACCCAAATCAAATAGACAGTACCATTTTCTCTAAGTGTCCTTTACTCGGTTGTTATTTTTTATTGAGTGCTGATACATGGGTAATTGTTAACTTACTTTGTTCTGACTTTGGTAAGCCAGGTTATAAATACAAAGTAGAACAAGCGGTAAAAAATCATATTGAGCCTTTACTGAAGGTAGCTGGCCAATGTATTGTTAATCATCGCATGACGCTTACAGGTGTGGTACCTAAGCTAACAGTTAAGCGTGAGGATGAGTGGCTGAAATTAGCCTTAAGAGGCACAAAAGTTTCAGATAAGGTCAGCAGAGATCTCTTTAATTTTTTTTACAACGCAACGCATTGGAAACAGCCTAATATTGAAGGACAATTTAAATAAATATTTTTACTTTGTTACCGAATCACATAAATACTAAAATTGATAATCATGTTAGCCCCCATCAAGCATTGAATTACCAATATAAACATCGTTAAATTTCAAACATAAACAAAGACGGCTAAGCGTCTTTTCTTTCAGTTCTCGTGAGCACTAAAATAAGGAACTAGTCCATATTATTTTCGGTATGAGCAGATACAACACCAGCACTT
>JABSOZ010000026.1 GCA_013215295.1 Colwellia sp. | reverse complement strand
TGAGCCGTATGCAGTGAAAGTTGCACGTACGGTTCTTAGGAGGACGGCACTTGGTAACAGGTGTCGTCTATCCGACCTTAACGAGATAGAAGAAATTAAGAACATATACATTAATGAGATGGCCAGCCTCCCCTAAACTACAATTAGGACAGACTATCTAATGAGGTTAATCATCATATTCATTATTTACCTTCTTGAAATTGCTATAGGTAAATTTAAACTTCACCTTGATGGCCATTAGTTATCTGGTTGATAAATTTAGCAAAAAATAACGGAGTCAGTTAGTCACAATACAGCTTATGTAAAACAGCAATGATTTCGATCACCGCATGGCTGTCTAAAGTATAATAAATTGTTTGTGCATCACGGCGAGTTTTTACATAACTTTCACGGCGTAACCAAGCCAGATGTTGTGATAGTGTTGATTGAGCAATAGGGAATAATTCATTTAATTGACTGACCGATAATTCACCTTGCTGTAATGCACATAAAATCATTAACCTATGCTGGTTGCCCATTGTTTTTAATAGCTTGGTTGCTTTTTCAGCATTGGCTTCTAATTGGTTGTAATCGATCATTGTATTCTCATGTTACTTTTGCTTCGATTGGTCTTAGAGATTTTTTGGGCGACTTGCATACCAATGAGCATTGCAATGAAAAATCCGACAAACTTCATATTACCCGTCAGTAAAATAGCCAGAGCAGGTCCAGGACAAATTCCTATTAACCCCCAGCCTAAACCGAACACTGTAGCACCAACGACCAAAGAATTATCTATTTTCTTATTCTTTGAGACAATAAACTCTTTATCAAGCAACGGTTTATCTTTAGTTTGTACCAGTAAAAAATAACCACTGCCAAAAATGGTTAACGCACTCGCCATTACTAGAGCCAAACTGGGATCCCAGTGACCGGCTATATCTAAAAAGTTGAGCACTTTGGCAGGGTTAACCATTTGTGCAATCGTTAATCCTACACCAAATAATACCCCTGAGATTAACGCTATAACTAGTTTCATCGTTTAAGCCCCTACAATATGACGAGTAATAAATACCGTTAATGCTGCGGTGAGCATAAAGATTATTGTCGCAACAATTGAACGACTTGATAACCGACCAATCCCACAGATACCATGACCACTAGTACAACCATTACCCATTTTACTGCCAAAACCAACCAATAAGCCGGCAATAATGATCAGTGGCCAGCTCGCCTCTATATCGGTAGGTAATGGTGTTGCTGGGTTCATTGCAAAAAATACTCCAAGCATTAAGCCCAGCAAAAATAGCCAGCGCCATAACCGGTCATTATCTATCGGTTGTATTGCACTGTGTAATATGCCAGAAATCCCGGCTATTCGGCCATTGAAAATTAATAGCAGTAGTGCCGAAGCACCAATTAATGCACCACCTAGCAAGGCGGTTAGTGGGGTGAATTCTGTCATTTGGCTCTCTTTATTGCGTTAAATAACGCCGGTTAGTCATTGCTGAACTGTATATATCGTAATTTTACCGATCTGTTTAAGTGCAAAATAAGCTCTGATCAATCGGAATTTTCAAGAATGCTTGTTCATTCTGTTCTGCGCTAGGTAATTTTCCACCACGAATATTTACTTGAATCGCTGGATAAAGCAGATTAGGCACTGCTAAGCTTTTATCACGATTTTCGCGTAACTGAACAAAGTCTGCCTTTGATATTTTGTCATTAATATGAATATTTTCACGCTTACTCTCGGCCACTGTAGTGGTATAATTTAATACTCGACCATTGGGTTGATAATCATGACATACCCATAATTTAGTCTCTTCTGGTAGGGTATGAATCAGCCTAATACTGTCAAATAAAGTTCCAGCATCACCGCCAGGAAAGTCACAGCGTGCGGTGCCGCCATCGGGCATAAATAAAGTGTCGCCAACAAAGGCATTATCCTCAACTAAGTACGTTAGGCTATCATTGGTATGTCCCGGAGTTGCCAGCACTAATACCCTTAGATTGCCAAATTTAATCACTTGTTCGCTACCAAGTAGCACATCAAAAACATCACCGGTTGCCAATAGCTCTTGGTCTGAAATATTAAAGACTTGTTTAAAGGTTTGCTGAACATTAGTAATACCAGCACTAACCGCTGTTTGACCGCCAAGTTGAGATTTTAGATAATGTGCCGCACTGAGATGATCAGCATGCGCATGAGTTTCTAAAATCCAATCGACGGTGAGTTGATTACCTTTGATAAAGGCAATTTGCTTATCGGCAAATTCACTCCAAATTTGACCAGACTGTAATGAGAAGTCCAGAACACTATCAATAATAATGGCATGGCCGCCATGCTGATCGTAAACGATATAACTAATTGTTGAACTGCATGAATGATAAAAAGCTTCTATATTGACCATGAAATTATTTTCTCTTGTATTTTTATCTATTAATATCGTATATTAGCAATATACGATATCAATATACAAGAATAAAAATGTTCATCATCATTATTGCTGCTTTATTAATTGGCTTAAGTTTGGGGATTCTGGGCTCTGGTGGTGCCATTTTAACCATACCTGTGCTCATTTATGGCCTAGATCAAAGCGAAATAATCGCAATTACTAGCTCTTTGGTTATTGTTGGCACTATTAGTTTGGTTACCGTGATAGTGAACTTGGCAAAGAAACAGATTAATTGGTCGATGGTCCTGCTGTTTGGCTTGCCCAGTATGATGGCAACCTATATGGGAGCTTGGCTAGGTTCATATACCGAGCAATGGGTACAAATGCTGGTATTTTCATTAGTAATGATGATCGCGGCTTGGCGAATGGCTAAAGCTAAAGAACTTGTTAACACCTTGAGTATAGATCCCATGAAGTCGGTTTTTCTGGGTGGCATAGTAGGCATCTTAACTGGTTTTGTTGGTGTCGGCGGTGGCTTTATAATTGTTCCCGCTTTAATGACTTTTGGTCGACTTAAAATGAGTGCAGCGGTGGCCACCAGCTTGATGATAATTAGCTTAAATTCTGTTGTTGGCTTTTTAAAATATCAGCAACTACTTATCGATATAGAGCAAACACTTGATTGGCAAATCATCGGTTTGATCAGTGTGATTGGTTCAATTGGCAGCTTAATTGGTCAAAAAATATCAACTAAATTACCACAGCAAAAAATTCGTCAGCTTTTTGCATTAATGCTGCTGCTGATGTCGAGTTTTATTTTATTACAAACCTTATACCAATTTCATTAACATATTTTATAGATCAAGGAAATATAATGCTTATCAATGGTAAAGAGCTAGTACGTCTAGCAAAGAAAGAAATAACAGAAATAACGTGTGATGAACTGTATAAACTGTTGCCAACTCAACCCCTCATTATTGATATACGAGAAGCAATTGAACTAGAAAATGGTCTGTTGCCCAGTGCTGTCCATATGCCAAGAGGAGTATTAGAAATGCGTATCACTAGCTTAGCTAGGGTCTCTGATGCTTCAGAACCATTGATGACTCTTGCCCAGCTAAATATTATTTTATATTGCCAAAGTGGAGCCCGTTCAGCATTAGCAGCACAGTCATTAGGTAAAATGGGCTTTGATAAAGTTTATTCTTTAGCTGGTGGGGCCATCGAATGGCGCAATAAAGAATTACCTTTTGCGCAATCCCCCCCCGAATAATTGCTAGTTAGTATGTGCCCCAAACCGCCATAGAAGTATGAAATTTCTACTAGACAAAAAATGAGGTAAATCGATATCAGTCGAATGTCAGCTTTCGGTGTTTTCAATTAAATCTGAGTCTAAATACCAAGGTTTCGGGAAGAAAATTTAGAATAACTTCATTATCTGATGCAGGGCAGCTTTGTCGGATCAGTTGTCTTTAGTGAAACAAATGCTAACGGCAACTATGAGGCAAAGTGAAATCTACTTAGAAAATTCTTGGACGGCTGTTGTTCGCGCTTTACAGTCAGTCATAACTGCTAAAACTTGTATTTTAACAATAATATCATGTATTGAAGTTTTACTAATAATTGAGGTAGCCTAGCGTCTGCTTTTAGAGCATATACCTGACCTTATCTAGATTTTTGCTTTAGTAGCAGTGTGGCAGAAGTGTGCATTAGCAGTGTTCAACTTATCCAAAGGTGACAGCTTTAATAAAGCCGAATATTGTGGCTTAGGTAAATGCAATTAAATGGCACTGCTTATAGAGATTTTCCATTAAGCTAAAGCAGCCTTATATTTTTAGACCAAATAGAAAACGTGTCACAACATATCGCTTGATGATTTCATAGCCTAGCGCGCACCCCATAAATGTCAGTATGATAAGTAAAATTGGCTCGAATATTGGGCCTAATTCAAACTTGGCTAACCACATGGCGAAGACAATAATTAACGTTTGATGCAAAATATACCAGGGTAATACGGCTTTATTCATATACGTTAGTATCGGGTGTTTCTTATTTAAATAAGCGCCTGCGAATCCCAATAAAGTAAGTAACCAAAACACTTTATTACCTGACCAAATTACATTGATTAACAACTGAGTTTGCATTGATGCGCTACTATAATCAAAATCAAAAAACAAAGCTCTATTGGATCTAATGACAATTAAACTATAGCTAGTTATCGCTAATACTAACCAAACCTTTCGATTATTAATAAGGGTTTGCCATACATTAGGTGATTTAGCGAGTGCATAGCCCAACATAAATACGGTGAAATATAATGCGTGATTATACCAATCACCAACCAATACAAAGGTATCTTCCGGAAAATATTGAAGTAATACAATATCGTAGAATAAGACTAAGGTAAAAGGTATCGCCAAAATTGTAAATGCTGATACGTTTTGAGATATATTTTGCCAATTTATTTTTACAAGTAGTGGTTTAATCGCTAGGTAAACCAAAGTGTAAGTGAATAGATAAAGTAAGTACCAAAGGTGATTATAAGTTATCAAACCTAACGATAGTCCAGTTCTGCTTGTCAGTAGTTGATGCTCTGCATACATAGTACTGTCTATATCTAAGTATAATTTAAGAAATTCTAGATAACTCGCGGTATAACCCTCACTTTGTACTAACTCAAAATATACTTGAGGAGGAACAATGACCAACATACCAAAAAACAAAGGGATCACGACTCGAGTAAATCTTATTTTTAATAATTCTGTACTACTGATTTTGGCTTCTACAAGTGATAAAGCAACACCCGAAATTAAGAATATCAACGGCATTCTCCATTGATTAACTAACAGCATAATGTTTTTTAAAAACTCACTGAGGTAAGCACTTTTTACATGCCAGCCCCAGTCAGCAACATAGAATTGACCAATATGATAAAAAATCAATAATATAAAAGCTAACGTTCTTAGCCAATCGATATCATAACGTCTTGAGTCTATATTTTTAGACATGTTTCCTACTCTTAATTAAGCTTTTCAATGTATAAAAATTGTAACTTTTTAATGGTATCTAAAAAGCAATAAAGGCTTAACTGCTGGTGTGTAGGGATAACTTCTGGTTTATAGGGATGAACGGTGATATATAGGGATAAGGAAATTTAACCAATATAACAATTAATCGAATGACTCTATTATCTAAATTTGAAAAACAGCCAAAACTTTACGAACTATTGTTTATTTCCTGCTATCTACTGATTAATAATACTATCAGTGCAACGTCAATTCTAATGGAATCAAGCAGACAAGCTCATGGAATTTCCTTTCCACTATGGCAACCTTTTGCTTTGGAGTACTCCAGTGCGTTAAGCTTAATATTATTAGTTCCATTGCTCTTTATTTTTTTAGAAAAAGTCCCACTCACCTGGTCATTCATTAAAAAAAACATTGCGTTGCACTTACTCGGCTCTATTGTTTTCTCATTAATCCACATTTTCCTGATGGTTGTCTTTCGTAAAATTATTTATATCAGCCAAAACTTACATTATGAATTTGGTGAAATCCCTGCAGAGCTATTCTATGAATATCGAAAAGATATATGGGCATATTTTATTTTCATCATCATAATTTACAGTTTTCGATTTGTCACCAGTCGCATGATAGGTGAGGCTCAAATAATAACTGATGGAGTAAACAGCTCAAAACCACAAAAATTAGAACGACTCATCGTGAAGAAACTCGGCGAAGAATTTATCATTAAAGTAGAAGACATCGAATGGCTTGAATCGAGCGGGAATTACGTAAATTTACATATAAAAAATAGAATATACCCGACCAGATCTACGTTAAGCCATTTTATCGAACTGATTTCAGAACAGGGATTTTTTCGGATACATAGATCTTACGGCGTTAATTTGAAATTTGTAAAATCAATAAAGCCGCTAACGACGGGTGATTGTGAGATTAAATTAGAAAGTGGAGAGGTTTTGAGCTTATCTCGTCGGTATAGAGATGAACTTAAAGCAAATCTCATTTAATTGATTCTGCTACGGAGATAAAACTAGCAACGATCTCGCCTCAGTTATTCTTTCAAGATATCATGAGTCAAGACCAAGCTGTTCATATCGGAAAATACGCCTCACCTTAGCCAGTCAGAATAGTATTTTCAAACGCTGCATAATAGTAATATTTCATCGTGGGTAAGTGATTGTAAACCAAGTTCGAGTAGAAATACCTACACTATAAATATGCGATCACTCCTTGTCTTTAAAATCAATAATAACTAATCGTTCAATGAAATTTCTGAGGCTTTCTTCAACACAGAAGTCAGCTTGTTTTAATGTTGCAGAGGTGATTGCTTGTTCAAAGGTTTGCGCTTTTTCACAACAATGTAAAAATTCAAACTCACCGACCGTAACCGAAAAGATAACGGTTTTTAATTCAGGCCTAGCCACAACCAATAAAATATCATTACGTGTCTCATCATCGAGACTTAAATCCACTTGGTTATCTTGTAAATCACTATGTTGATTTAATTGCCAAATTCTATCAATAGGATGTGAAGAGCGAATGAGTTGAATAGAAGGGGATAATGTAAATTGTAATTGTAATATGTCAGCCACATATGCCAACGTAGACCAGTCAGTAATGATCGCGTTATTGGCTAAAGAACTTAGATGAAGAGCCCATTCTAATCGTGCTACATCTTCAAGATAAACAAGATGTTTGGCATGCTCAAATTCAGCTAAAAATGTAGGGAATTCTGAACCATAATCATCCATATTTCCACTTTCAGGCCAAACGTCACGGATAAAATGTCGACAAGCCGCGTTAAAAAAATCTTTGCCTACTAATTTTTCAATTACGGGATAGGTTAGCGATAAAGCTTGAGTAATATTTGCAATAGCACTATTTTTATATATTCCCATCAAGCCTTGAGCTGAAATAAAGCGTGTATCAACACCGCTGGTCAGTAACATATTGTCACTGGTTAATTTTCCAGACAGACAATCACTGATAAAGTTACGTTGCATTTGGGCTAACGTTGAGATCGGAAGCGATTTATTCATAGCTTAAGTTGATGCTTAAGTACTTTGTTAATAATGGCTTCAGCCTTACATTTTTCATCGAGTAAAACCGAAAGCGCTGGCACATCAGTATCCCATTCAATGAGGGTGGGTAATGCACCAAAGCGTTCTATTGCTTGTTCATATAACTTCCATACACCGTCATAAACTCTTTGACCATGCGTATCAATATAAACCTCCTTCCCTTCAATATTTTCAATACTGTAACCCGCCAAATGAATTTCTTTCACTGAATCAACCGGAAGACTTTCTAAATAAGTATGTGCATCAAAATCATGATTATGGGCACTGACAAAAATATTATTAACATCAAGCAATAGACCACATCCGGTTGCTTTGTATAGACCTGCGAGAAAATCCCATTCAAGTATCGTTGAATCAACAAAGCCCAAATAACTCGAGGGATTTTCAACAAGTATTTGCCTTTGTAAAACATCTTGAGCGCGATTGATGTTCTTAGTTACTACATCAAATGCTTCTTCTGTATAGGGAATGGGTAATAAATCAGGAATATAATGAACACCATCAGAAGCACTCCAAGAAAGGTGGTCTGAAACTAACGCAGGTTGCAACCAATCGACGGTTTTCTTAATCTTCTGCAAATGTTGTTCGCGAACTGGGCATGCCACATCAGCTGAGCCTAAGGACATGCCAACACAATGTGCCGATATTTCATAATGCTGCCGAATGGTAGCAAGGTATTTTGAAGATGTGCTATTTTGACTCAAAAAATTTTCAGTATGAACTTCCAACCAAGGTACATCAGGTTTACTTTCAATAAAATCCTGAAAATGTTGGTGTCGTAATCCCAGACCAACACCCTTTATTTTTTGCATTAATAATATCCCTAAAATAGTTTGGCAATGCGTTAGTGAGCACATTGCCAATCTAGTTTTATGTAAACTATTTCTTGGCCGGTTTTTCTGCTTTAACGATACCGCCAGTAATTTTTTCACAAGTTCCTTTAGGCACATATACCCATTCATTGTCATCATTATCTATCGTTGCCTGCCCCGCACAACCGTGACTACCGTTTAACGCGCCGCAGTCATTTTTCCCTGCTTTCGAAATACCAGCACATTTTTCCCAAGATGTTGGCTGTTCAGGCACAGCGTGTGCAGACCCTGCAGCTAATACGCCTAAAGCTAAAATGCTCGATATTGCCGCTTTCGCTACTATTTTATTATTCATTGTCATTCCTTCGTGAGGTTTAATTTCGTTTTATACATATGAAAAGAAAGCTTAAGTTAATAAAAAATTTCAAAAAAATTTATTATCTATTTGTCTTCACATAAATTAGCCTTAAAGTTCCAGATCTAAAACGTAAAACTTTCAAACCAACAACGACACATTAAACCTCTAATTTAAAGGAATAACATGTAAATCATTGACAATAAAATGGCAGGAGATAGTTTTTAAAAAAGTTTCCTTTTTACATCAACTAATCGCTTTAATAAATGAACAAAAATATTTAAAAGATCAGTAATTTCATCTTTCGAAAATTTGTTTGAGTTACAATTTCAAAATATTAGGAATACATGAGGTTTATCTGATGACGAACAACCTATCAATTACAAAAGGTTAGGTTATTGACGTAATTAACAATGAGATTATTTGGCTAAACAAATACAACGCAATTTCGACCATTGTCTTTTGCTTGATAGACGGCTATATCAGCCCGAGCAAATACACCATTAAAATCTTTATCCTCTTCGCTAAATTGCGCAATGCCAAAACTTGCGGTCACTTTTAAGCCCTCTGGTTTTAATTGTTCTAAAGATTTTCGCAACGCTTCCGTTTTATCAACAGCATTAATTAAAGAGCAGTGCTCGTATAATATAACGAACTCTTCCCCGCCAAAACGAGCGACAATATCATTATTACGGACATGATTAGAAAGTAGTTCTGCAACTTTTATCAGCACTAAATCACCTACAGCATGGCCATGGTCGTCATTAAACGACTTAAAGAAGTCGATATCTATAACAACTAAACAAAGATCAATTTTATGCCTTATTGAAGCACTTATTTTTTTCGATGCGTTATCCAACAGGTAATGACGATTATAAAGGCCTGTTAGTTGGTCGGTCATTGCCAACTCCTCTAAGCCTTGTCGCTGTACTTCAAGCTGTTTATAAAGGTGTTGGTTAAGAATTAAGTTATCAACTCGTGCTAGGAGTTCTTCATTCATAATTGGCTTAGGAACATAATCATTGACACCCGCTTTAAATAGCGCCAATTTTCGAGAGGTATCGTCAAAGCCGCTCATCGCTAAAATAGAAATTGGAAATGGAACTTTCTGTTCTTTCTCGCTTGCTCGAATATGTCGTACAACCCCTGTGCCACTGATTTTTCCAGCAAGTATAATATCCGTTATTACTAAGTCATATACGTTGTCATCATAAAGCTCGATAGCTTCTTCGGCCGTTGTGATGTGACTAACTTCATAACCATGAGAGTTTAATACCGTAATGGTAATTTTGGCGATAGTCATTGAATCTTCAACGTAAAGTATTCTTCCCCCGTATAGAAAATTGCTATTTGTTGTTTTGCTAAGACTGTCAACATAATTCGAAAAAGCAGGAATATCGCTCTTACTAAATATCTCTGTGACCCCTAACGCCATAAAAGATTCTGCATCTTGTACATCTGAAACAGATAACATGACGATAGGTGTAGATTGAGTAGCAGGGGTAGCCCGCAATCTTGTACAAAATTGGCGACAATCACTGTTTTCTAGTGTTTTAGCAACACAAATAAGCTGGTACTTATTCTTCTTGATTAAGGATAACGCTTCTTTTTCACAACCCACGCTGTCTATTATAATCCCATGACTTTTAAGCGTCATATTGATAATCATTCTTGCTAATTTGGAAGGGTCAACTACAAGCGCTTTCATAAATATATATTGCTAAATAAATTTACTTAAATATTAGTCTATTAGTTATAAAATGCCAATCGTTATCCTGCAAACCACATTGCATGTCGTCAGTAAGATTACCCTCGCAATATATTTCCACATTGAGTCTATATAACCTTTATCTATTTCAAACCTAAGCTGAATTGACGCTATGAATGCAGAGTGCAAAGACTAAAATCCAATAATACTGACGGTATTTATATATCATTGTTATCAAATTCCACCCACATCACCTACCAGCCCGAAAGTTAAATAGATTATCAGTTGATAAAATATTTAGTTAATATATAGTTGCACCATACAACCATATATTAATAAGATGATTTAACCAATGAGCACTATAAATAGAGAATATGAATTAAATGACGAAATGATCAATTCTATTCGTTTCGCTTCACGGACATTAGTCCGTAAATTTGGTTACATGAAAAAAAATATAGCGGGCACCAAATATTCTGCTTCAGCTGTTCATGCCATTATCGAAATAGGCGCTCAAGGAAAACTTTTAGGTAAAGAGCTTTCAGAACGTTTGGATCTTGATAAGTCATCGGTTAGCCGTTTGATTCAAAACTTAATAAAACATGGTGAGGTTGAAGAAAAAAAATCAGATATAGATACCAGGCAGAAGAATTTATTTCTTACGCAGCAAGGAGAAGTTACCTTAAAGGAAATAAATAATTTTGCTAAAAATCAGGTGATCAATGCTATAGCTCCACTAAGTGGTGCATCGCGTGACGTGATCATGCAAGGATTAGACTTATATTCTAAGGCGCTTGACCCAGAAGTAAAACCTATAGAGATCGCAATTCATGAAGGCTATCGACCAGGCCTTATTGGCGCTATATCCGGATATCATGGCAGTATTCATAGTCAGATAGCAGGTTTGGGTGCAATTTTTGAAGGTCTGGTAGCCACTGGTATGGCAGAGTTTATGCCACGAGCTGACAATAGTAAAAATAAAACATGGTATGCCGAACAAAGTGGAAAAATTGTCGGCGGCATTACTATTGATGGAGAGGATCTAGGCAATAATGTAGCACACCTTCGTTGGTTTATAATTGACAACACGCTGCAATCAGTAGGCCTTGGAAGTAAACTAATACAAATAACGATGGATTTTTGTGATACCCAAGGGTTTAATGAAGTTCACCTTTGGACCTATAAAGGTTTAGATGCTGCAAAAAAACTTTATGAGCGACACAACTTTGACCTCGTTGAAGAAATTTCAGGTAACCAATGGGGCAAGCAGGTTATAGAACAAAAATATGTTCGACTCTGTAAATCTGTAAAAACGCAAAACCGCGCTATTTGTCGAGACCAGTTATCATAAGAAAGGTAAGTTTTCCTGTAGCTGGTTTCCCCTGTTCTAGTGCTAAACACCAAACAAAAAGATACAGTAAGCCTATAGATATACAGAAGTAACGTAAAATTATTTTGTTATAATATTGATGGGCTTAGTTTAAATTAACAATGAATACACGCTGTTAACCGGCCCTCAAGTTAATATGATGTCGCTTTCAATGGAGTTAGAGTGTTTAAAATAAACAATAAATTTTACTTTCGTCATATTATTGGCCTAATTGTGATTTGCTCTACCATCGGAGTGATTCACGAAATATTCGCGAGAAATCAAGCGTTAATAGATTTCCCACCTACAGGTCAATTAATTGATATTGGCGAACGATACATGCACTTGGATTGCAGAGGAAGTGGTAGCCCGATAGTAGTTTTTGAGTCGGGCTTCGACACCAGTGGCTCACTCAGTTGGTCGATGGTGCATGATAAAATAGCTAAAACGACACGGGCATGTACATATGATCGTGCAGGAATGATGTGGAGTGATCCCCGTGTAACGACTAAAGATTCACTAGCTAAAGCGATTGCCGAAGATCTTAATAAAACATTATCAATAGCAGGTGAAGAACCACCCTATATTTTAGTTGGCCATTCTTTTGGTGGTCCTTACATAACTACTTTTACTAAATATTTCAGTACAAGTGTTGCGGGCTTGGTTTTTGTTGATACATCACACCCAGATCAAATTGAAATTTTCAAAGAGTATCAAGAGCCGTTATTCAGTCGATTTTCTTATGTTGTAATGGACTTTTTTGAACCCTTGTGGAGTTTTGTTGGGCTAACCCGTATATTTGCACAATCAAATGACGACAGACTTGTTAATCAATCCATCAAAGACGAGCAAACTATAGATGCCTATTCCCCTTCATCTGGACTGGCATTAACACAAGAAAGCCAATCTTACTCGCAATCGTTGAATGAAGCAGGTAGCTATCGCGACTTTGGTAACAAACCTCTTTTTGTTATCGGCGCTATTTCTGATTATCAACACATGTCAGATGACGAATTAAGTGCGGCAGGTCTTACTCGTCAGCAGTTGCCGATATTAATAAAAAAAGACCTTTTCACACATAAGGATCAAGCCTCTTGGTCAACCAACAGTGAACTTACAGTCATATACAACGCAGACCACTATGTTCAGTTTGAGCGTCCTGAAATTGTTGTGAACGCCGTTATATCAGTTATTCAAAAAGTTAGATTAAATCGTAATTGAATCAGAAGATTAGTGTATAAAGACTCGTTGATAGAACACTTTCCAATGGATTTCTTGGCATATATCGGGTAAGTCATAATCAGAAATCTAAAGTAATAATAAACACTTATAGTTTTTAAAGCCTTGAAGTTATGTGACATTAACACGATTCACATACATTTTATCGGATAGACATTAATGAAAGATCGCCATAATAATCTGTAGGTTTAGATGAGTAATAAGCACGGTTATCACTATTTGTCTTCGAAAGTTAATTTTATAATGCCAGGCATTTCAAACCAAGTACTCGAAATTTCACGTTGTTGATGTGGTAAAAAGAGTTATTATAGGGTTGAATTATTTGCTTTTGGCATTGATCACCAATAGTTTGTAATTGCAGCCTTTCACTCAGGCCGTATGTAATTTTCATCTAAGGAGTATTTTTTATGAAAGGATTCACATTTATTTTATTAGCTTTATGCACATTTTCATGTGCGACAATTAAAACGATTGATCCCCCAACGGACCATATTGATATTTCCTATAATGGAAAAAAAAGTTATTGTGAAGAGATACCAAGAGTTTATAGTGGTGTTTGGTATAATTTCTGCCTTATGTATGGTGAACCAAGTACAAGAATATATTTGGGTAGTTCAACTAACAAACTACCTTGGTTTGTTATAGATACGGTTTTATCTGCAATTTCAGATACTGTCGTTTTACCCTACACAATAATAAAGCAAGCCGAAAAAGGCTCACTTAAAGTTAATTGATTACATAAGCTGTTATATTGATAGACTATTCCCTATTTAGATCTTCTCAATTGAAACTGCAATCGATTTATAGGTTGGCGTTCCGCAGTCATCAGCGATGCTTTCTAATGGCACTAACGGATTAGTTTCAGGATAATATGCCGCCACACAACCCGCAGGGATTGCATATTCAATAATTTTGAAATTAGAGACTGAACGTTCAATACCGTCGTTTGATATTGAGGTTATTTTTACATAATCGCCACTGTTCAATGCTTGCTTACTGATGTCATCTTCATTCATAAAGATGACATTTCGCTCGCCATATACCCCACGGTAGCGATCATCCATACCATAAATAGTAGTATTGTATTGGTCATGAGAACGCAGGGTTTGCAGGGTTAATACAGGTTTTTCTGTCATCAATTGTGCGCGTTCATGCGCGAGTTGTTCTGGTAAGTTCGCATCAGAAAATTCAGCTTTTTTCTCAGGGGTACGCCATTGTCGAAGTGCTGCAGGGTTTTGCAGGTAAAAACCTCTGCCTTCTTTTATTCGTGAGTTATAATTTTCAAAGCTCGGTAATACCGCACTTATTTCTTCGCGAATTAACGCGTAATTACTGGCTAATTTATTCCAATCTACTTTTTGATCGCCTAAAGACGCCATTGCCATACCGGCTACAATAGATGTCTCTGAACGAAGTTTGTCAGATGCCGGTTCATTTTGACCTCTTGAAGCATGCACCATACTCATTGAGTCTTCTACCGTGATACATTGTTCGCCACTCGTTTGTCGATCAATTTCTGTACGGCCAAGACACGGAAGAATTAAGGCACGTTTGCCTGTTACCACATGGCTGCGATTTAGCTTAGTGCTAATTTGTACGGTTAAATCACAGTTTCTTAAGGCTTGGTGAGTGCGTTTAGTATCTGGGGTTGCCGCCGAAAAATTACCGCCTAAGGCAATAAATACTTTAGCTTTACCTTCAAGCATCGCATGAATAGATTCAACGGTATTAAAACCAGCGTCACGTGGAACCGTAAAGGTGTAACGCTTTTCTAAGGAGTCAAGAAAGTCCATTGATGGCTTTTCGTTAATGCCCATGGTGCGATTTCCTTGTACATTGGAATGACCACGTACTGGACATGCACCTGCACCGGCTTTGCCAATATTACCTCTTAGCATTAATACGTTTACCAGCTCTCGAACCGTAGCAACAGAATGACGGTGTTGGGTAATACCCATAGCCCAAGTAAAAATAACCTTTTCACTACTGGCGTATAGGGTTGCTATTTGCTCAATTTCTTCACGAGTTAAACTAGATTGGTCGAGAATTTTGTCCCAATCGCTTGCGGCTACACTGCGTTGATAGTCTTCAAAACCGTGGCAATGTTCCTTGATAAAGTCAGTGTCTAGTGTCGATTTGTCTTGCTCAAAGCGTTCAAATAAACATTTAGCTACACCACGTAATAACGCCATGTCGCCGCCTAATCTAGGGGTGAAATAATATTTACTGATGGTCGTGCCGGTTAAAAATATCATTTCTTTTGGGCTTTGTGGATCTGAAAACTTTTGTAAACCGCGTTCTTTTAAATTGTTAATTGAAACAATTTTAGCGCCGCGTTTACTTGCCTCACGCAAGGTGCCCAACATACGAGGATGATTGGTTCCAGGGTTTTGACCAAAAACAAAAATAGCGTCAGCTTGAGAAAAGTCGTCCATGGTAACTGTGCCTTTACCTATTCCTATGCTTTTAGTCATGCCAACGCCTGACGCTTCATGGCACATGTTCGAGCAATCGGGAAAGTTATTTGTGCCGAGGACACGGCCAAATAATTGGTATAAGTAAGCGACTTCATTGCTTGCTCTACCAGAGGTATAAAATAAGGCTTCATTGGGAGAAGTTAGCTGTTGCAGGCTAATTCCAATCACTTTAAAAGCTTCATCCCAACTAATCGGTTGGTAGTGATCGCTTATCCCGTCATAGTACATTGGCTCGGTTAAACGGCCGCTTTTTTCTAGAGAATGGTCATCCCATTGCTGTAACTCGGTTATGGAATACTGTCTAAAAAAGCTGCTATCAACACGTTTACTGGTGGCTTCCCATGCAATGGCTTTAACGCCATTTTCACAAAAATCAACTTTGCCAGCCGTTGTAGAGTCTCCCCACGCACAGCCCGGGCAGTCAAAACCACCAGGCTGATTAGCCCTGAGTAATGCTTTAACGCTTTTGGCTGCATTTTCACTTTGGATCAAATGTTTAGCAGAGCTTCTTAATGCTCCCCAGCCACCTGCGGGTGAAGAATAGGCAGGATTATCTTTTGATGACTTAGACATGTAAATTCTCTTTATATGCGTAGCATTTTAGTTGCGCGTGTTGTAAGCAAAAAAAACAAATTAGGTAATATGGGCCGAATTCACGGCTAAGCCGTTCACCAGAAGCGGGTTGGCTGCCAACAACGTTTATTAAAGAGACCATTTTAACAGATAAAGCGCAAAATGCAGCGTAATGATTACCTGTTATTCTGCCGAATATTTTTCAAACTGGTAAGAAATATTGGCACTCGTTGCCGTAGTAATCAAAAGTAATGATGTCTGGGATCTCGTCATAGTTATATAAAAAATGACATCAAAATTTTGATCAGCCTCTCACCAATAGTGTGAAACTAAAGTCATAAGCACCTTAAATTTAAAAGCCATTATTAAAAAATCAAATCATTTTATCAATTCTATAACACATAAAAACCAGCACTAAAAATTCACAGTAATAGATTGTAATTTATGACTAATTTCTAGAGAACATGCATATTAAAATACATATAAAACGCTATATTTTGTTTACCTCACATTTAAAAACTAATTAATTAGTTGACAAGATTTATTGTTTGCACTAAATTAAAAACTAATTAATTAGGAGTTAAGCTATGGCCAGAAAAAAATCAAACCAACTCACCGATGTTGAACAGCGTATTTTAGAGGTTCTTTGGAAAGAAGGTGAAGCATCTGTGAAAGATATTGCTCAGGCATTATCAGAGGAAAAGCCGACTGCATATACAACTGCGCAGACTATGTGCAAGATTCTCGAAGAGAAGGGCTACGCCGAATATCGTAAAGAAGGCAGAGCATTCATTTACCGAGCAAAGATATCTCAAAAAGAGGCACGACAAGGCGCACTTACTTCATTATTGAATCGTTTCTTTGGCAGCTCTCCTGAATTGCTCGCCCAACATTTGATGGAAGAATCCAATATAAACCTAGATGATTTGCAATCTTTGCAAGATCAAATAGACAAAGAAGATTAGGTAACTCTTATGCTATTCGAATTGACCATATTTGCCAGTTTTGCGGTATACCACCTACTTATTGGCTGCAGTTTATTTTTAATATTAACGCTCGCTTTTAAGTTATTTAAATTTACCGCTGAATTAAAAAGTTGGTTATGGATCACCGTTTTTGTTGTTTCAACGTTATTACCGTTTTCATTATTCGTTGATGATGTAAGACCTAATACTTACGCAACGAAGCAGACTGACAATTTAACAAATTCGAGTAATAAAAGCGGCGAAAGTGCATTGATTTCTTCGCAGAAATTCACTGAACAGCAACCTAACCCTGTCGAGTGGAACGTACCTAGCAAAGATGTATTAGCCGCAATGATATGGATTTACCTATTTTTGACAATTTGGCTTATCGGGAGTTGTTGGCGCGGGGTTTCAGTTATTCGTTCTGCATATTTTACTCATAAGCTTGTTTCAAAAGCTATGCAAGATGATAAGAGACTGCAGTTTACACACATCAGTGCATTTCCAATATTTATGGTGAAAGGTGTGAGTACGCCGATGGCAACTGGACTGCTGTCCCCCATTATATTAGTACCTGATGCCGTTGTTGAACGATTCGAAGCAAAGAAATTAGAGCCTATTATCTTACATGAAGTTGCACATATTCAACGTAATGACCTATGGGTTGGATTGTTTCAAGAAGCACTGGCTATCATCTTTTGGTGGAGCCCTGTCATGCGAATATTAAACCGACGAATTCATATTTCACGAGAATTAGCGTGTGATATGAGAGCAGCAAAACAGTTAAACAGCGGGAAAAACTATGCACAGTCATTAGTTGACTGTGCACAACTTATGTTGTCTCAACATACAAACATTTTGGCGATGGGTTTATTTGCCAAAAAATCAGAACTTAACCAGAGGGTAAACGAAGTGCTAAAAATCAAATCAAACAGAACACCTAAAACAATCACAACAATCATCGCATGTATTGCTTTAGCCGTATCGAGCGTAGCTGCTGCACAGTATTATGCACCCAAAATAAATGTGACAAACTTGAAGCAAGAGTCGAATCATTACTCAAGTATGTCTTCAATAGAAGGAGAGAAACTGGTCAATATTATACGCAGAGATGATCGACAAGCTTTACATGCAATGCTAGCTACCGGCATGGACATTAATACTCCTTTCAGTGGTGAAGGTACAGCATTACTCCTTGCCGTTAGACATGGTAACCGTCAACTAATGGAAGACTTAATTAGTATGGGCGCGGATGTAAACCAGACATCTGAAGGTGATGGAAGTCCATTGATGGAAGCCGTCATTCTAAACCGTTTAGATCTAATGGAATACCTCTACGACCATGGTGCAAATGTAAACTCTAAGGCTTTTGGTGATGGCAGTGCGTTAATTGAAGCGGCTAAAAGAGGTAATATAGCGGCGGCTAAATTTCTTATCGATAATGGTGCGCATGTGAATATGGGAGTGGCGGAAGACGAAACACCACTGATTAACGCATCACAAAGCGGCGACTTAGCGATGGTAACGTTTCTAGTAGAAAATGGCGCTGATGTTAACTTAGGAATGGAAGGCAATAACCTTAATGGACCTTACTTTAGAACACCTTTGAATATTACCCGCAATAAAAACGTAACGGCATATTTGGTCAGTCAAGGAGCAACTGAAAAGTAACCTATATAAAGTACTAATATTCACGCTTAGAACATCTTCAAGAACTTCTCCCCCGCTTTGTTTAAATGATAAAACTCGGGGGGACTGTATCTTTAATCTTAGGAATAAAATATGAATTTACTCAACCGCATTGTCACGCTATGTGCTCTTTTAATATGCTTGACGAATGTACAAGCACAAACGAAATTTACTGAAAACGTTGATCAAGTCGTAGCCGAAGCGAACAAAATAGTAAATTTTAACGGTACTATACTCATTGCTAACTCTGCAGGGGTTATATACCAAAGCTCAATAGGCTTTGCTGACAAAGAGGAAAAAACGCCCCTCACAAACGAGTACCGTTTTGCCCCAGGGTCAATTATAAAAGAATTCACCACGGTCGCACTGATGAGGTTAGAGGCCAAAGGTAAAATTAATTACCATGACAAAATAACTAAATACCTAACTGACTTACCTGCTTGGGCGAATGACATCACCATAGAACACTTATTAACACATACCAATGGTTTAGGTGAAATGAATTATATAACGGGTATAGAAACAGCCGGTGTAGTTGAGCAAATTAAAGCAGTAAAAAAGTTAAAGTACCAACCGGGCGAAGGGTTTTCCTACGGTAATTTTGTCACTGTATTGAGAGCGTTAATTATAGAAAAAATAACAAACAGCGATTATAAAACCTATATAGAAAAAGACCTTTTCGCTCTTTCGAAGATGACAACGGCATTTGCCCGAGATGATATAAATGATAGCGCACCTTTAATGGCCTTTGGAGAAAAGCCGTTAGCTATTGATGGTGTTACTGCATATATGACTGCATTTGATATTTATCAATGGGAAAGAGCCCTGTGGACAAACCGCTTGATCAGTAATGAAGCTTTTAAAAAGGCGTTACTCACGCCAAGTAAGGGAGGCCCTGGCAGAGCTTATTTTGATTTCGGCTTTTATAGTACGAATAAAGAAGGCGAAATATCTTCAGTTTGGCACGATGGTACTTACCCAAAACATTATGCCTTGAAATATTATGATATAGAAAAAGATTTGTTTATTATTCTTTTATCCCGAGATGGTAGAAGAGCAACACTCAAAGAGCTGAGATCTTATATATCGACTCTTTTTACTAATAGTACATTACCGACTGTTGAGCAAAAGAAAGTCTCTTTACCTGTCAGTTGGTGGTTAAAGGAACAATTAAAGGTAAGGGGTTATGCTGAAGTATTTGCTGAATTATCGTTAGGTATTAAAAATGGCACATTTGTCACCAATGAAACTGAATTAACCACTAATGCTTATAACTTGCTTAGTGATAAAAAGTATTTGGCAGGGTTGGCGTTAATGAAAGAAACCGTTACTCATTTCCCCAGTGCTAATGCTTATGATAGTTACGTAGAATTACTGTTAAGGGCGCAACAATACAAGGAAGCCAAATCCGCTGCTGAGCGGGGAATTACTTTAGCGAAAAAAGAAAACAATACTTTTTTATTGGGCAGATTAGTTGAGTTTTTAAATATTATTGATAAAAAACTCTAACACTGGCTTTGTAATAATTTACTGGATGGGTTTTATTTTAAGGTAACAAGACGCTTAATATTCTGAGTTTCTTCAAGGATTGTTAAGCTATAAAGAGGGTAATGATGTGCGCATATCGTTACCCTCTTTATAGGTACAATATCCTATTAACCAAGCTGAATTAGGCAAGACTTAGTCTCGTTGTATTGATAGTTTTCAATTGAAGTTTTTAACGACTTTAATGACTCTTTTTAAGGCATCTTTGAGTTGTGACCTTGGACACGCTACATTCATTCTGATGCGTATACCACCATCGGAAATAAACATCTCCCCTCCTTCGATAATAACACCCGCTTCATCTAAAAATAATCGAGTCAAATTAACTGACGCTGGAAGATATGCACTTAGATCAATCCATGCTAAATATGTCGCATCGGGTATTTTAAATATTGCGTCAGGTAAATGCGCTTTTAATTCATTTTCAAGCACGCTAAAGTTTTCATCAAGATAACCGCGTAACCTATGTAGCCACTCATGACCGTTTTCATATACGCCATGTGCTGCTGCAAGACTAATAGGATTAACAAAGGCTTGAGTACGTTTTTGCCACATAGCGCGCAGCTCAGGGTTAGGAATAATGATGTTAGCGAGCATTAAACCGGCGAGATTGAATGTTTTGCTCGGTGCCATACACGTTATTATTTGATCTGAGTCCGGAAAGAGTTTTGCTAAAGGTGTGTGTGTTTTGTTGTTCCGAAGCAGATCGCAGTGAATTTCATCGGAAACAATAACGACCTTGTTCTTTATGCAAATTTCACCGATCAATTGGAGTTCTTCATCCGTCCATATTCTTCCCGTAGGATTATGGGGATGGCACAAGAAAAACAATTTGGATTTCGGATCTGCGGTTTTAATCCGCAAATCGTCAAAATCAATGAAATATTCCCCTTCAACAAATTTAAGCGAACATGAAACCAATTCGTTTTGATGATGATCTGCAGCGTGTTTAAAATACCCATAAGCAGGAGTGAGCGTAAGTACTTTATCTCCGGGTTCACATATTTGATCAATTAAATCGAATAATGCAGGAATAACACCCGACGAAATATGAAGCGATTCTTTAGCAAATGTCCAACCGTATCTTTTTTCAGTCCAGTTTAAAAACGCTCGGTAATAACGCTCATCAAAGTTCATGGTATAACCGAAAACAGGGTGGGAAATTCGCTTTATCATAGCGTTGGTCGCAGCTGATGGAGCCGCAAATGCCATATCGGCAACCCACATTGAAATCAAGCCAGTATAATCGCTTGAAAAACTTTTACTCACGTCCCCTTTAAAAAGATAATCAACAAAACCTTCGATCGCTAAGGAATTTGTATTACTACGATCTATAATCTGGTCAAATTCATTCATTTTCTATTTTGCCTACTGGTTAACTCCCATCATGCCTTTTGTGAACTCAGTTGGAGAAGTTACATGAGCTTGGAATGTTCCTTTATTAAAAAGGAACGATTAAGTGTAAGTATTTATAAACATGTGCCCATTATGGATAATCTCTTAAAGTACAAGCTCGTGCGCTAAACTTATACCCTAATGGGTGCCCCTCTACTTTCTCTGCGACTAAAATAATGTCTTCACCAATAATACTCACTCTTTCAGTGTCTGTTTTTTCACAACGGGAAAGTTGAAAAGTTTCATATTCAAATACGAAGGCTGCGATAGCTCGATCAAAATCAGTGTATTTTTCTTTAGCTGTATTGCTCTGTGAACCAATAATAGCTAAGTCACCGTCTGATTTTTTGCCATCTATCTCATCAGAGCTAACCGGAACGGCTACCTGTTCTGTTTCTAGCCCCTCACCTATTGCTATAACCTTTGATTCATTAATAGTCTCTTCATTTTCTGCATCAGATGATTGATTTGTACTAATTATCATGCCGGGAATTTGAATATTCAACTCATTGTTATACCAATTAAGTGGTTGCATCAAAGTGATCATAATCGGTGATATTAACATCAAACGGATAAATATAAATAACATGGAAAAACGTTCTTTTGCACGCCCTTTAATCGTATGCAAACGCAAAAAACTCACTAACTTTAGAAATAAAAACCAAACGTTTCCTAAGGTAAACAACAAAATTAAACTCATCGATGTTAACAGTAATAGCCATAAAGGAAGTACTAAAACGGTGGTAAATCCTTGTGCGTATATCAATGAATCTGGGTCAACACCGGTAATGTAATTAACTTTTCTCGCCGCTACGGCAAGGGTAAAATTACCAATAATAACGTATATGATAAAAATAAGACTCTTGCCAAGCAGTGTTTGCCAAACTCGGGTAAATATATCCAATAATTCGCGTAACATGCCGACCATTGCAATAGAGCCAACAATAAGCATTCCCGTACTGGGTTCAAACATAGTTGCTTGTGTTAGTGATTCTTCTTGTGATATGCCAAATATTACAGCCACAAAATATATTTTTTGATTCGAATGTAGAACCTGCCACCAAGAAATCAGTTTTTTGGGTAACCAAAGAAAAAGAGTTTTAAACTTTTCAAATGATACGTCTCGATATTTTAACGAGGCTTGTAAACGCTCTAATTGATTACGCGGTATAGCTATCTCTTTAGCTACGGGTTCAAAGTCTTCATCTTGCATAAAGTCGCCCTATCGGAAAAAATGAATGTATTACCATTATCGCATTACTTGTCTTTTATTTTCAACAAGATAAAATTGCCCTTCCATTGAGTCATTGAATTGGACGCTTTCAAAAACGCAATGAATAACATGCCATGATTTTATGCACCCTTTCCTGAAAATTCACCAACATTTTTTCAAGATGTTTAACTCAATATGATCACTGTCAATAACATTGAGTTATAAAATATTAAGGCTATTGAATGATGTTTGATAAATGCTTAAGAGATGTAAAATAACATTATCCTCAAACAACAATCAGTTCATTAACCTTCGGGTTGTTGGTCCCCCTCCCGTAGAAAAAAATAACTGTATCAGATAAATAATAAGTTAACCGTAATCAAAAGGGTGTGCTTTTCAATTGTTCGATTACTTTTTTTGCATTAGCATTTTCTGGTTCCAGTTCAAGTGATTTTTCATAACTCGCTAACGCTAATTTCTTTTGACCGTTAGCTAAATATACTTCACCTAGACTGTCATAAGCGTTTCCTGATTCTGGATATTCAATAGCATTTAGTTTCATCACTTCAACAGCCGCAAGCAATTTATTTCGTTGCAACAGCTGGTAACCAAAATTATTCAACTGATTTTCAGTAAACTGATATTCTTCAAACGAGTTTTCCTTCAAGCGATTATAAGTGCTAACAATTGAAGTAACACCGTCTTGTTTTAAAGATTTGTATAAGGTAGTCGCCATGGATTTTTTGGGGATATCAAAGGGTTTTCCATACAACACTTTTGTTATTCCATTTCGTATTGCGTTGAGGGATGCACCGCCAGTATTATTAAGTTGAACAATGACATATTCATCTGTAATTAATCTTGTGATTAACGCATGAAAACCATTAATACCACCACTATGCCCGATGGAAACGACTTTATCAGCCTGATCATTTTTGTCTATTTTGATATCTTCCAGACCCCAACCATAGGCGTAACCGTTCAAAAAAGGCGTGAACATTATCGTTTTGTTTTTATTATTAAGGAGTTTTTCAGTATAAAGTGCTCTGTCCCACAAATATAAGTCTTCAACCGTTGAATAGAGTGAACCAGCAGCAAAGGGCAATGACATATCTAGAAATGCTGCGTTGTTTAATCCATCTAGCGATTTTTGGTAACCACTGGCACGTTCTTTAAGAATAGTATTTGATGTGTCGTAGCCACTATTTACCATACCTAAAGGATCGAATATTCTTTTTTTCAATGCTGTTTCGTAAGTATCTCCTGTCACTTTCTCTATGATATTTCCTAACAAAAAGTATCCTGAGTTGTTGTATTTAAAAGTCGACCCTGGCTCAAACTCTAGTGTGCCACTACAGTAGTCTTTGGTGAAGTCATCAACGCTGAAATATGTTCGGCTAACATCTTTGAAAAAACTGGGTAACCCCGTATAACTAGGAATGCCGGAAGTGTGAGTGAGTAAATGATGTACGGTTACTTTATCTCCGGTGTCTTTCCTATATTGGGGCAAGTACTCTGTGATCATTGCATTTAGCTTAATTTTATCTTCTTGAACCAGTTGCATAATTAACATTGAGGTGAATTGTTTAGTTAAAGAACCAATTCTGAACTTGGTTACAGGCGTATTAGCGACTTCCCATTCCATATTAGCCAAACCGTAACTTTTCTTAAAAATCACCTGCCCTTTTTTTGCAACCAAAATAGATCCAGCGAATTGTCCAGCATCCGCATATTGTTGAACCAAACTTTCTATTTGGAATTTTTTACTGTCTGCGTAAACGTGAGTTGTCGTTATTACTGTGGCAATCGCGCATGCGATCGCAAATTGAAGCACGATCTTAGTTATTAGCGTTTTCATCTTCATGTGTCCCTTTTGAAAAATAAGATTTCATTGAGTTTAGTCGATTAGTTTTCAAGACTTAACTTTTCAATGATGATAGTACCCATTACATCGTACATTGTTGTGCAATATATAACCAACTGATTTTATGAAATTATATAATCACTTTAAAAGATAAAACGAGGTTATTTGATTAGCTCAATTCCCTTCTCCCGTTCAAGATAAGAAATTGAACTTCTCCAACGAGTAATGGCATTGCCGGTATATGTCTACATCATTTTTGATTATTTTTTGATTATTATTTGATTATTATTTGATTATTATTTGATTATTGCAATGCCACCATGTACCCTTTGACTAGCTGGGTCACATGGGTCATCACAAAAAAAATGAAAATATCCGTAAATATTGAACATAGCATTCCTTTATTTACTCAATTAATTGAGCAGATAAAAAAGGCCGTTCAAGATGATGAAATTGGCATTGGAGATCCATTGCCTTCAATTCGTCAACTCGCTAATGATTTAGATATTAATCATAAAACCGTCGCGAAAGCCTACCGTTTACTTGAACGTGATGGTGTCATTCAAACCAAAGGATATCGCGGTACTTTTATTCATCAAAATGCTAAAGAGAATAGCATCGTTGACTTAAATGAATGGGTATTGACCGAATTAAATAAAACATTAACAAGTTTTAGAGACGCTGGCATTACTGAATCAGAAATGCGTATAGCCTTTAATAACTTAATCAGTAAACGTCAAAATTAGGGATAATATTATGTGGGATAATTATTTACTTTATATAGCCTTTTTGGGGCAAACATTCGTAATTTCATATTACTTTCCAAGGAAAATATTAGAAAAAATTAATAAATCAATGGCTCAACATCCACGTATCGATTATCCAAAACTTTATCCAGTTGCAGACGATGTGATAAATACACAACTCAAAACATTTAAGTTATTTAGTTTTTTTGTGGTAGTTATTGGTATTGGAATATTGGCAATAAGCATAATTAATCGTACGGAAGACTTGATAGGGTGGGATGATCAAGCCGTGCTTGTCTGCTTTGTAATGTTACAATATTTACCTGTTTTATTCCTTGGCACACAAGGTTATTATTATTTAAAATTGATGCGTGAACAAAACACAAGTGAACATCGTATTGCCGATTTACAACCACGAAAGCTACTTGATTATGTATCAAAATCATTACTTACAACCGCAATTTTCTCCTACAGTTTTTGTATTTTAACCGTATTATATTTTATTAAATATCCCTTTGATGGGTTTGCTGGTTTAGTAAACATTTTAGGCGTAAGTGTTATATATGCAGGTCTTAGTGTTGGTATTTATCAAAAACTTTATGGTAAAAAACGTAATCCATTGCAAACAAGTGAAGATAGGTCTTTTGAAACTACAGTAGTGATTAAGCTATTGGTTTTAACAGCAATATGCTCTTCATTTTATCTAGGTATATCACTGATATTAGCGTCAATGGATTTACGTGACTTGGGAAATGTGATTTATAGCGTATATTTACAAGCTTTTATTGTTTATGTTTATCAGATAATGAAGTTTGACCAAGTTGATTACAGTGTTTATAAAAGTTAGCTTTAGGCCTATTTCGTATTGAGAAGTCATTAATAATAATGACTTTTATCCTAGTATTACAGGGATAAGTAGCGGCTAACGCTGCAATCTATTAAGCAGTAATCAACATATTTATTTTACCCTGCCCTATCTTTAGCTATAGCACCTAATGTTGCGGAAGTTGCTGTTAATTCGTCAATTAATTTTCGCAATATTTTTTTTGGTAACTTTTTAATAATCATCTCACCGACTCTATTTGAATTTTTTGTTGCAGCAAAAAGTAATAAATTTTGTCCATTACAAGCTACATCACTAAATATAGACCGTAATTTTATGCGTTGTGTTTTTAATAAAGAACGCAGTCGTTTTTTATCATCAGCGGCAACATATTCACATAAGTCTTTAGCAATATTAGCGGCTGATACATTAGGAGCATATAATTGCATTATTAATAATATAATTATTGAAGTACTACTCGCGATGTTATTTCTCACAATTCGCTCCTTAATTAGCTTATACATTAATTTTATGGTGTTCTTTTAAGTGTAGCTGTTAATTTATTTATTTCATTTTTAACAATATTTTTTTTATAAATATTGCAGTTCTTTGCATTTAAAGGGCCACCGCTGTATTTCTAAGCTAGAGTATCTAATATTTTCATCATTAATCGTTTTGAGTCTTAAGTAACCTCTTTAACGAATACTTTAAATATGGGCTATGACCTCTTTAAGGTTTTTATCGGTGATTTGACTTTGTGGTGTAACCGTTACCTTTTTGTAAGGTATGAAGCCAAGAAACCATAACTTCCAAAAACCTGTTAACGCTTTGGGGTTTTTATTGATGAGTGTATTAAAAGATTCCAGTGTACCAACTTCAATATTGCAAACTTCGTAAAACACTTCATATACAAATTTAGAGCAAAATAATTTAGTCGAGTTAAAGTTAAAACTGAAATCATATAAAACCCCGTAACGAGCTTCACAAGCAATTTTCAGTTCTTTTATTTGTTCTGGTGTTAAACCATCCCTAAACCGCCTGATTGCAAACCATGAATGATTCGAACGGCTGATGAAATCATCCAATGAAGAAAGGCCACTCATAGGCACTTTACTTTCAGCCACCATCCATTTGCCCTTTTCTTTGAGTAAAATTCCTACATGTGAAGTCTGTGAATCAGTTCCTTTTTCTATGGCACGATAGAGAAAATTAGCAATCGATATAAAAATAATATCGCCTTCTTTTAATTTATCTCTATCGACACCATTAACTTTACTATTCATCGTCATACGTTTAATTCCTTATTAAATATTGTCATTACTTTTACATTTCGACTTGCATGACGATACTTAAATGCGCATAGTTTCACTCAACTCCCTTTCAAGTAACGTATATCGATACCTTTGGCAATAAAATGAATCAGAACAACAAATTAATTGATGAGCTTAAAATTGCGCTTAAAGAGAAATGCATTACATACAAAACGATTGGAATTCACCTTGAATTGAGTGAAGGGTCGATTAAGCGGATTTTCTCAAACTATGATTTTACCTTGAAGCGATTAGAAGAAATTTGCTCGCTAGTTGATTTAGAGTTATTCGATCTGTTAGAGCGAATGAAAGAAAAAGAACTGTCGACTGAAATATTACCCATAAAGCATGAAATTGAATTAGTTTCAGACATAGAGTTATTGTTAACCGCACATCTATTAATAAACAAATGGACGGTGCATCAAATACTCAGTAACTATCAAATAGACCGACTTAGGATGGTCCAGCTATTATCTAAGCTCGATACTATGCGGATCATTGATTATTTAGCAGGAGAACGAGTGAGGTTAAAAATAAGTCGAAATTTCACATGGATTGATAAAGGCCCGATACAACAGTTCTTTAACCAGAATATTGAGTCGGAATTTTTTAATTGTAATTTTACTTCGCCTGGTGAGATTAAACTGTTTATTTCAGGAATGCTAACAAAGTCATCTAACGCTGAAATGCAAAGAAGGATAAAGAAACTCGCAGTTTCGTTTGATGCTTTACATAAAGAAAACGAGCAAGAAATATTGTCTGATAAATTTGGTACCAGTCTCGTATTGGCGATGAGACCATGGGATATTGATCTATTTGATAAGTTAAGAAAACCTGAAACGAGAAAAACTTTTAAGTAAAGATGAGCAGTGCGGGAAACTGACTTGATCACTTCATTTTCTCTAGAAACACACATCCATATATGTTTCTGGAGAATAAAGATTAGTTATTTATATTTCTTTGATAATCTTGTTAAACAAATTAACAGGTAAACTCGGCATTACTCCATTGAGTAACATTGCAGGCAAAGCTCCTCCAGGGTCTGTATGAAACTGCCAAGTAATATTAGTATAACCATCGCTCATAGGAGTGAACTTCCAAAAACCTATATCAGATATCAGTCTTAAGCAACAATCATCTTGAGCCATATCACCTTTTATATCTTTATATGAAATAAGTACTTCACCTGTTTCAGTGGACTTCTCCACCTTAACATTGAGTAAAACGTCTCTATCACTAAAGGGGGCAGGATTTTTGATCATTTTGTATAGATCAAATTCATTGTCATTTTTTCGATTAAGTATTTTAGCCGAATGACAATTTTCCGAGAATAAATGACATTTATCTACATCCATGAACAGATTGACAAGTTGACTTACTGTCGCTTTGATTTTTGTCTCACCACGTACCTCATTAATACTATGATTTGCGACTTGCCTTGAATAAGTCTTAATACCGCTCTCTTCCTTTTCCAGATTCCAGCTCTGGGAGTTAACATTCGAAGCACAACTCGAAATGGCAGTAAGGGATAATAACGAACATAAAAGTGTTTGTTTTTTGGTCAGTGTGAAAAATTTCTTTAAAAATGTCATATTTTATGTTCTCTTTTTGTGTTTAATTCAATAGTAAAGTAACAAGGTGTTCACCCTCAATACTTCAGCTAATCACACGTTCTTTTTTCGTGTGAACTTAGTTAGACAGGCGAATTATATGTATACGAATATTATTTCTGGTTATCGTATACATCTACCCAAACCAACTAAGTGTAAATTATACACTAACAATATCAGCTGTCAAATCTATTTTATACCGGCTTAACGTATTAAAGAAAATTATGTAACTTAGCTTTTCGGTTATGCCACATGATCAGCTACAAGCATCACTTGTAGCCTATGGTTACCGTAGGTAGGTTAATGTAACGGAACATAGTCGTTATTGGATATTGACTAATTAAATCAATTATCAAATTCAATGACTAGTTAGTGTATGAATCAACACTATTATTGTAGTTATTAAATATCACGTTAAAATATAGGATGCAATAAAAGTTATGGATGAACTACTAGGGAGAAATAATCAACATTAAAAATAACATCCCTAAATTTAAGTTTAGTGTAATTTAGGGATGTGACTAAATTAGCTCATAGGCAACCACATGCCCAGTGTTGCTACCGCAATACCAACACCCATCATTAGCGTCAGAATGAACAATATCAATGCTCCCAACGAGCGTCTCCAAACACACTTAGTTTTTTGCGCAGCTAAATACATTTGCAGTATTATCAAAGGTAATCCAAAAGATCCAAAGGCTAAAAACAAATCAAACGGCCCATCAAACGCATCGGTATGACCGGATCCTTCAGTTGCAGCAAACCAGAACATTAATATAACGCGATAAAACCAAGTTCCGCTTACCGCTAGAAACAACCTCAACGCCCACCGTCTATGCCGACTAATGTTTCCTTGCATCGCAAAACGAATCGTCAATAACGCGCATATGATAATAACTATGGCATTGGTAATATTTCCAACACCTGTAGGTATTCCAACTACGGGACCTCTAACAAGCAAAGCAAGAACCCCCGCTACAGAAATAACAAGGGCCGTAAATACATATAACCGACCATTAATGCGGTGAAATAATGGTGCTTTGTTACGTATTTGTGGTATGAGTTGTATCGGTCCACTCACTGTAATGATAAATGCTAAGAATATGTGGATAGACAGCCAGATGATGCCAAGTGGCTCATCCCCCGTAAAGTGTAATTCTTCAACCTTTTGCGTGAAACTTGAATTAAAATAACGTGCAACAATATAATAGGCAAAAATAGATTGGCCGACTACGGCAAAAAAAAACCAAAACTTTGCGACTAAGTCCAATGCTTTTCTACTGACTTTCTGATAATTAATCCCAGCTTTACCTGCTGATGACATTGTATTACCAACTTCTGTTATATTCATTTTTTACCTCGGTAAATCGATAAGAAAAATTAATTTTTTTCAATACTTTTAATATGTTGACTATTTTCATGCTGATCACTTAACGTTTTCTTTACCCTGTCTAATTGTTAGTTCTGGGATGTCAGGATCGGACATTATGGTATTTGTTTTTCGTTTAATATAATGGTCAAAGAAACTAAGATGAACATCATTAATAACCTCGTTTACCCTGACTGCATCGAGATCCTCTTCCATAAAATAATTATGAAACAACGGTGAAATCAACCCCGCATCGAGAAGATCAAAGTGCATCGTGTTTTTAATGGTGTAGTCAAAATAGTCTTTCGAACTTGGTAAATAAGCAAAGTCATTCATACCGGTATTCTCAACACTCGTCAGAACAAGAAAAGGAGATTTTAGTGGGGAGTCCCAATGATCGCCAAAGTGCAAACCATCCATATTAATCCCAGCTAAACATCGGTCGTCAATTTTGCAAAATTCCCCCGTAGCACCACCACCAAATGACATACCAAACAGACCAAAACCTTCGGTATTCAAATGACTCAAGAAGTTACCATCGGGCCCTTTAACGCTTTCAAGATTGTCGATAATAAACTGGGTATCTTTTACCCAATGGTCAATCGATAGATTCATATGCCACAAGAATGTTAAAGAGTCATATAAAGACTCTTCTGTTATTGCGGGCTCAAGAAGCTGAAACTGTCTGCTTTTTAGGCCTTGAGTTACCAGCGCACGTTTCTCATTTTCATTACTCGCATTTGAAAACGACAGCCCTAAAGCAAATAATTCTTTCATGGCAATAGCCTGTTCTTCATTCGTCAATAACCTGTTGATTATGTCTATTGAACTAATCTGTGTGTTACCTACATCCATTGGTACTTTGTCAGACATCATGATGCTCGGTGAGTCATCAAAATTAATTTTGAACCCCTGATAGGGTCGACTAATGGAGAAAACGACATAGCCATTACTCGCTAGGTGCTCCATCAAAGACGTATTTTGTTCAGTGATCAAAAACAGACCATGATTAAAGAGTAATCCCGGAAATTTTTTGTCTTTAGCAATGGGAGAATTTATATGTGAATGCGTATCAATCTGTCCTAGATATCCAAAAAGAAAGCTCGTTAAGTCATAATCACCGCTGTAAAGCTCTTGCCAAAATGTTCTCACAGGGTAATCAGTACTCGTACTTTTATCAGATGGATACCAAACTTGAACATAAATATTACGTTTATCTTTGGGACTAAAGCGTTCGGTTCTAGATTCATCCGTTTCCATATAATTAAATGTTCCAACCCCGTATGAGCCACTTGGCGTAGCTAATGTAAAAACGGGAAATTGATAAGATAGAAATATTGAAATCGACAGAAACATCACTGCGACAACCCGCCCAATATTTCTGATCCACATTTTCATTGCTGGAAATTTCAAAATAACAACAGTGATAACGACATATACCAGGTAGGAAGGAATTAATTGCCAACGAAATCCTTCCAAAGTTATACCCACTAAAATCAGCAAATATCCAATGAAAATAAATTTACCTTTTGATTTAATACTCATCAATGGCTTTATCATTGGATTTATCGTTGGGTTTAAAATAATAACAATCACATAGAGGAAAAAAACAATTTCAGTTACTTGCAAAATACTCTCCTTAATAGGTTGGTTTTAACTGACTAAATGCTCGATATATGAACGAACATTTATTTAGTTTTACATTATCTAAAAAACCAAATAATACGCAGTTTGAATATAGTGACAACACCACTAACCACAACATGGTACACTATCGTTAGCGTACAAACAACACTAAGTGTTTTTTGTAACGTTTATTGACATATTAATGATAAATATTCTGATGAAGCTTAGTCGTGTTCATTAACTGTCTATACTGTAAATGAAGATTTTTGAACAAGCTGATAGTCAGTAAAAGTTAACTGACCCTTTGCTGCTACAACAAATATAATGTTAGAAATGACTTTTTTATACTAATGAAGTTATTCGATAGAAAGGCTAAATGAATAGATGAAGACAGAGAATATGATGAGTTGCCAAAACTGTGATATTGCTATGAAACCTCAATACAAGTTTTGTCATCAATGTGGGCAAAGTGTTGTAAGTATTCAGAAACCGTTAAAACCTGTATTAAAAGATATGTTTCACGAAATGTTAGATATTGATGGCAAAGTATTGATAACATTAAAAGCAATGCTTTTTAAACCTGGCTTAATGTCGAAGGCGTATTGTGCAGGAAAAAGGATGAAATATACGCCGCCGCTAAGATTATATCTGGTGATCAGTTTCATTTCTTTGTTAACTTTAAACATTCTTGATTCTTATGACACAAGATCAGACCTGGGTGTTCACGCCTTAAAAGAGTTTGGTGCTGCGATGATGTTTGTAATGTTACCGCTGTTTGCTGTAATTTTGAAACTCATGTTTGGAAAGACTTATTATCTGTCTAACTTAATTTTTTCAATCCATATACATTGTGTTATTTATTTTATCTATATTTTTATCTTTGCCATAAGTCTGGCGGAATTTTGGAGTTTGCCAAAAGATATAATTTCTATATTGCTCTTCCTTGAACTTCCGTTGGTGTTCTATCTTCTTATCTATATTGCATTTGCGTTGAAACGATTTTATCAACAGAGCTGGATTAAAACATTAATGAAGTGGCTACTATTAATAATGATTTATTTGACGACTGCTTACGGAATATTTCAGTTGATTATGATAACTAAATCATAATAAATACTTTTCAATTTAATGACAAACGGTAATGACAACATTACCTTTTTTATGACCTTTTTCTACATAAACGTGGGCATCAATAATATCTTCTAAGGAATACGTTCTATCGATTACTGCCTTTATTATTCCTTGTTCATGGATATCAGCGAGAAACTGTAATTTTTCTGCGTCATGAAGAGCAAATGTAGAGATCACAGTTTTAGCGGTTGTCATTGAAACCCAAAAACCTTTAAGCGACTCGGTGAATTTTGGAGAGCCAAGTAAGTAATAGCCTTTATCAGATAATATATTTACATTTTTACTGAACGTACTTTTGCCCAAAACATCGAATATAAGATCATAAACCACACCCTTTTTTGTATAATCTTCTTTTGTATAGTCAATGACTTCATCCGCCCCTAACGACTTTACGAGTTCAAAATTTGAAGTACTACAGACCGCAGTAACCGTTGCTCCATAATATTTTGCTAATTGAATTGCTACCGCACCAATACTTCCGGATGCGCCATATATGAGCACCTTATCTTTTGGGGAAATAACAGCCTTTCTCATCAGATATAAGGCAGTTATACCACCCACTGAAATTGTTGCAGCTTCTTCATAACTTAATTTTTCTGGTTTTATTGCAATAGGTCCTGTTTCGTCCATGCACATATATTGTGCATAAGTATTAAACCCAGGAGCAGCAATGACTTTATCGCCCACTTTGAATAGCGTAACCTTTTTACCGACTTCAACTATCTCACCAGCGAGTTCCATGCCCAATATCAGCTTTTTGAAGAGAATAAGTACTTTTAATATCAGTTTGATAAACAAATTGAACCGTAGGCTTCTTATTTCGCAATCACCGGCAGTAACAGTGGTTGCCATAATTTTTATTAAAACCTGTTTATCTTTTGGCGCTGGTTTAGCTATATTTTCTAGTTTAAGTACATCTGCTTTACCGTATTTAGTGCATACAACTGCTTTCATCAAAAACTCCACAATTTCTATATCTCAGACATGACAAAATGATAAAGCATTGAATTTTTGTTCTATCAAAAATTTAATACAATCTTACATGTTAGTGTTGAAGCAACACAAACTGTACTGTAACATAAACACTTATGTAGTTTTAAAGAATTTGATAAATTAAAAATAGCTTTCTTTTTAACCCCTATTAAACGTAGATAAAATCTCACTGAATACCTTTTAGTATTTTATAGCAACAAGGTTTGTACAGCGAATGGCAACATACAAATACCCAAGACCCGCGACGACGGTAGACATTATAGTATTTACTATTAGACAGAATCGACTTCATATTTTACTGATCAATCGTGGCATAGAACCTTTTAAAGGTGTATTAGCTTTACCCGGCGGTTTTGTTAATACGAGTGAAACCTTGTTTGCTGCGGCACAAAGAGAATTAAAAGAAGAAACTCATCTTTCCGACTTTCATTTGAAAATGTTTGGTATTTTTGACGACATAGAGCGTGATCCGCGTGACAGAGTATTATCTGTTGGTTTTTATGCAATTATTCCATCACACGATATTATCGTTGAAGCAGGTACTGATGCTGAAAATGTTGATTGGTATGTCTATGAAGATTTACCCGCATTAGCCTTTGATCATAATAAAATTGTAGACTTAGCATTCAAGACATTAATTAGTGATCTAGAGAATTCATCTTTACCTTCTAAATTTCTTGAAACAGAATTCACTTTAGCTGAGTTTCAAAAAGTCTACGAAATAATTTTGACTAAAGAAGTTGATAAACGTAATTTTAGAAAATGGATCAACTCAACTGATTACTTTGTTAAAACCGACAAACTCAAATCAGGTGGCCAACATCGTCCTGCGGCATTATATAAAATCAAAAGCAGTGATGATGAAACGATCAAAAACTCAGTTCAATCTACTCAAAATGAAATGAGCCAAATTACCGATACCTCATCAGAAACAGATTATCAACAAGGCTATCAAAGTGGTTTTCAACAGGCGTTAAAAAATGTCACTAATTTTGTCAATAAAACGCAACCTTAGTTATCGAATTTAGCGGTGGTATAAGAACGAACTTATTTAGAACGAATATTCGAATGATAAAAGCGTTTCTATCATTAATGTCTACAGTGATATTGGCTGTCAAAGCTATAATTTAACGATTGATGACTATTTTTACGGAAATCTCTGGTTGCTTCTTTGCCGTCCATTATGGGCATTTGAATATCAATATTCTTAACATTAACTGAAACTTTTTAATTGAATAATAGACCAAAAACGCTTGAGCCAGCAATACCGAAAAAAAACAACCACGATAAGTGTTTTCCACGTGAAAAAAACAAGGATACAACGCCACTTATTGCAAATACAACAGCAATTGTTATCAGAATTTCAGTACGAATATTATCGCTTGGGTTAGAAAGAAAATACAATATTGTTGCAAATCCCCACCACGCTATTGTAGTTATATGCCAAGCAAATCTTAGAACACGTTTGGTAAACCAATCGCTACCCAGTAATTTAGGTAAATCATCACGTCTAAATAAACGGATCAAGATAAATTTTTCACCTAAATATGAGTGAATTAATCCAATAAAAATCAGTAGAAAAGCACCTACTAGTAACATATATTTCTCCATAATCTACATATCCCTCTAATGGGAGGTGTATTTTGGTCTTCAAAGCAGAGTTAAAAAAACAATTTAATTATCTCGCGAGCGACTTATTATGAGATGCTCAACCACAAACAATTTTTTCTTCTCCAAGGTGATATATATTATTAACCCCTACATATATACCTACGATAACGCCCGTTACGGGTAACAAAAGTAAATCACTTATAGAATAAAAAGTGTTCAAACCTTCTGAAGCACTCACCACTTTTAATGTCTTTCGATCACTCGAAATTTCACATTTGTTAACGTATGTATTATCGTCAGTCGGTAATACAACACAGCCACTTAAAAAAAGAATAAAAATAAGAATTGTGCATTTCATTTAAATATCATCCCGGTTTGAATTAGATAAAGCACCTCATTAAAAAGAGGTTAGGTTCTGAAAGGTATTTTTAAAAAATTTTAGCCTAGTTAATGCTCGATCTATTTTCTAATTACAATATCTGAAAAATTCTATCATTTTGGACAGTGAAAGAAACCTTTAATTTTACTAGAATGAATCTAACATTTAGATCCAAATAGTATAACGATAAGCGGCAGTAATTCAGATCGTTGAACTTAAATTAAAAGGTGAACCATCACCCGAAATTTACAGAGTTAGTCGAGTATAATTAGGTATAACTTCTGAAACTTTTAGATGTGCCAGTAAACAAATACAATTAACTGATATTCATAGTATATTTTTCAATCCGGAAATCCTACAATCATTGGTTGATGTTATAAGTGCTTATCACAAGCCATTCAAAAAGAACAAATGAATGTTCGCTTTATGATCTCACATCACCTATTTTATCCAACAATGAACCCCCTTAACGGAGCGTTATGTGTATTAATGAAACAATCTATTATTGATTATCATAAAGATGAAAAAAATGATTGGGTCGCAGAATTACAGTGTGGACACTTTCAACACGTTAGAGATAATCCGCCTTTTATATGTAGGCCTTGGGTAACGACAGAAAAAGGTCGTTCTTCTATGTTAGGTCATCTATTAAATTGTAAAAAGTGTGATTCGGGAGAACCAAAAGATATAGAGTAATATCATTCTGGTTAAATGGTTAAATGGTTAAATGACTATAACCCATTCAATATGGGAAAGTATCAATTGGCTGTGATCGAGTTATGCAAACTATTTTACTGCTGGAGAATTAAAGCCAATAAATTACCCTATTTAAGCACTAACAATTGTCACCCTTTATTTTGATACCTTGTTATGTTTACTTTATGAGATATCCAACCTCATTTTAACCAAGGTTTTATTAAAGCCAAGTTTTTCATAGGCAAGTAACGCCGATTCATTTTGCTCAAAAACATCAAGTCGTATTTCTACAATACCTTTACTCTTACTCCAATCGATGAGAGATCCTATAATTTTTTTATTTAATCCTTTTCTTCTATATTCAGGCACCACAAACATAAAACCTAGATAGGAAAAATACTCATGCTTTTCGAATGGTCTAGAGTTCATAATTAACGCATATCCTGAAGCGATTAATACTCCTGCATATTCAGCTACCATGAGTTGTGAGTTTTCATTGGTGATTAATTTTTCAAGATTGTAATAGGTTATTTCACTGTCTTTAAGGCTTTCATCAAACGGACGTTCTGAAGCGATCACCCCTTGTTCGAATTCCAGTAATTGATTTAAATCTTTTAATTGGGCGGGTCTAATATTGACGTTCAAAATATAGGTAACTCCATGAATATCAGTAAAAATAACGCCTCAATGTGAGGCGCGAACGAGTTGACTATAATTGTGAAAAACGAACCATAACTTACTTTTCATCCTAAACTTGAGCAAATCATCCTATTTTATATTTTTGAAACGTAATACAAATCTACTCGTTTTACTATTAGGGATATCCCAAATTTTCTTAGATTTAATATCTATGGTATTTTTTAAAATATCTAACTCACCATCTAATACAAATCCGGCGGCAGCCATTTCTCTTTTAACGATTTGCGGGTCAATTCGGTGCAACGTATTACCGACATTACTCGGAGAACCTTTTATTGCTTCATGATCTATTATGCCGATGACACCGTTTGGCTTTAAAAACTTTCTAAATTTAGAAAGTACTTTTTTAACATCAATTTTCTCAGCGCCATTCATTACATAATAAAAATCATGGTAGCCCAATACCAGAAGTATCGTATCAACACTATTCTCTTTTAATTCTAAATTATTCAGAGAAATGTCCATTCGTTTAACGTTACTTAAACGCTCTCCTGTTCCTAACCGTTCGGTTAAGCTTTTGCCATAATATGCTAGAAAGTGTTTATCATTATGAATGATAACTTTTCCTTTAGGTCCAACAACTCCAGACAGTATTTCAGAGTAATAACCACTACCCGCCAATACATCAAGAACGACAGTTTCAGGGGTTACTTTGAAGAAGTTTAATATTTCTTTAGGTTTCCTATTACTATCCTTCATTTGATCAGAAATTGGTCTTTTACCAACCTTAAGTGCTGATTTAATTGCATTTTCAGACATAACATCTGCTTTACCAATCGTTACAAATAGTAAACCTACTGTAAGTAACAACAGTTTAACGCTAAAAGATTTCATACTAACTTCCTTATTTCATTTAACAATATATTGTGGGGACTGCTCGTAATGACCGTCCCATACGCTTCATTTAATTTTTGTTAATATCACATAATTTCAAAGCTTTATAAACTATAAATATTTATTATATTGTTTTGAGTAAATAATATTCAAAAATGTCGACAATACAAATCAAATGACCACATAGTGAATGCTTGTTATCAGCCTGATATAACATATAAGTTAGTACTCACTTCCCCTTATATGCAGCTTGGTGTATAAACAGACTTAGATACTATTTAAGCATTCCATTCCTTTTAATCTGAATATAGTCATAATTAGTGAGGGTCTTATAAACGTGTTAAATTTCGAATTTACACCATAAACTTGATTGGCAATATCATCACCGCTCTTCAATTCACCCTTAGATGTTAGAAGCTTCTATAATGCCTCATACCCGTTAATTGAATATCAGTTAGACTCTAGACTGTTTAAATTTTTATTACTCCACAATAATTTCGTTAAACCGCTATTCGTCGCCATACAAATATTCGGCTGCGGCAATGCTCATTTTAGTGCTGGAGTGCCCTGCGTCAGGTACCGTTACTAACTGCCAAGATAATTTAACGGCCAATTTCTTACTGGTCAGTTGAGCCGTTTGGTAAAAATATTTGCCTCTTTCCAGCCTACCAGTACCTTGTTTATTAATTTCAGGTTCTTTTCTCAGGTCTCCTCTAGTCTCGTTTTTATTATCGAATTCGCCGAGAAAAACAACCAGTTTTTTAGCCAGAGATTGCTGCAAAGTTGCCTCATCAATGGGGGCTTCTTTTATGCCGTAGGGAAACTCTACAGACGGTCAATTTGATCTGTTCCAATAGTTCTATACTTTATGGTTCTTTTGTTTCGTGTATTTGGCACTGTATCGGAAGTTGCTTGTAATAATGTGCCGATAAGCTACCATCATCTCTCATACTATCGAGTACTTTATTAAATTGTTTAACAAATATTGAAGATACAGATTCCTTGTTAAAGATAAAATGAATTGGTGCCTCAAACAGCACTATCGGATGAATTATTATCTCTTTATAGGTAGAACGAAGTAATTCTTTACACAAAACTATTTCGTCATCGACCACAATATCTACACGATTAAAGTGTAACATTTTTAATCGAATGGCAGCAGTTGGGCTATAAATGAATGACTCGTATTTCGCCTTGGCTTTTTCGATTTCATCGCCATACCAACCAGCATAGTTAATCGCAATAACCTTTTTCAATTTTAAGATTTCTTGTAAATTTTTTACCAAAGCAATGTCTTGCTTATGACCCCTGTAGGCAAATTTGTTTCTTTCATTTCGATAAGGCTCGGAATAAAAAAAAGCCTTTGACCGAGCAGCGTTTTTACTTGCACCTAGACCTATATCAAAGTGCCCATGACTCAATTCATATAACGCACGTCGCTCAGGAAAATGGAATACTTCTAACTGACACCCCATATGGTGCAGGATAGTAGTGAGTAAACTCACATCAACGCCTGTGCTCGCACCGTTTTTATCTTGATAGATGTATGGATACCATTCTGATGTAGCTGATAATTTTAACGGTATTTTGCATTCTTTAAAGGCTGCTAGGACCGAGCAAGACCATAGTAAGAAAACGGTTGATAATATGAACTTTGTTATTGACGTCATAAAATTACTACATATTAGATTGTGATTTAAACAATTCACCATAGGTGTTAAGTTTAGTTCAAGTTTCTCAAAAGTCCTTGTTATGGGCATTAGTATTGTGACCACTCTTACACTCTATGATCGTGTCTGTTTTCTAATGTGAAGGTCCCTTGATGGCACTTTGAAGTCATGCCAATACAAATACGTGAACGACAGCAATGGTGGATTTTCTGCCCGTCAGGGTGAACAATTATAGGTTGGTAAGTTAATGACTGCTTCAAGCTCAATATGCCTGTCGTGTTTCATCTCAGAACGCTAACTTTTGCCACTAAAGATACATAGCAAAGTGCAAATTTTGCACTTTGAAACGATCACTTAGATACGATATAGACATTATTGAATTTCAGAGAAAGAATATACTTTGCGCAATAAAGACATAAAAGAACACCAAGCAGAAAGGTCAACTTTCCGCACATACAGCTGTCATCAATTTCGTGTTTTTATTGTACACTGAGAAGTCCAACCTTCAGTTTAGATAAAATATTTGAGCTGTAGATTGATAAAAAAGTGGCAAGTCACGTTACGTAGTTAAAAAAAAATTTTAGCTCAAGAGTTTGTCTTAATTACATTAGCACATAAATTCCTTAACCATTTTTGAGCGGGATCTTTATGTACCGTCGGTGGCCATACTAATAAATAACGCAGACTATCTTGTTTAAAAGGTAATGGCTGTGAAGTAATTGAAAATTGCTCTGCGAATCGGTCTGGAACCAACGGACTTGAGCTAAATAACATATTGGTACGACTTAATACTTCTAATGCCCCAAGATAATGCGAGACGCGTAAACCGACCTTACGTGCTCTGCCTAACTTGGTTAAACTATTCTGTATTGGAATATTGGGACCACCACCTAATGTGACCATGATGTGAGAGTAATTAAGGTAGTCATTCATTGTCATCTTCTTTCCGTTTAAAGGGTGTTTATCCGACATGAAACATTGCATAAACTCTTCCCCAACAGGTATTTGATGGAAGTATTCAGGTATCTGCATTGCCTGACTGCACATAGCTAGATCAATGTTCTGTCCACTTTGGTTAAACAATGACTTCTCTTTTAGATCAATAACTTCAAGCTGGGCATCCGGCGCTTCTTTATAAAATTTTTCAGCAATAGCGGGTAAATAGGCTTGAGTAAGATAACTACTCATGTGCAGACGAAAATTTCTTTTACAGGTTTCTGGTGTAAAACTTTGATTGGAGAGCAACTCTGTCATTTGATCTAATGTATTACTCAACGGTTGGGATAGTGATAATGCTCGATGAGTTGGCTCCATACCCAAAGAGCTGCGAACAAATAATGGATCACCAAACAAGGTTCTTAATTTGGCTAATGCACGACTCATTGCTGGTTGGCTCATATTCATTTCATCAGCTGCCATGCTCACGCTACGATTCTTAAGTAGGCTGTTCAAGCATAACAATAATTTGAAATCTATTTGGGATAACGCCATAAAGTAATATACATAATTCGAATAATGGTTAGCTTAATTATGCATTGGATCGAATACATAATATAGACCACAATGGGTAAATAACGAACAGACAATTTTTTGGAGCATGCCTTGGTATCAACTAACTTTCGACTAGGACTTTTTTTTGTATCTACAGCAGTAATTTTTTGGAGTATTGCGCCAATTGCACTAAAATTATCGGCCAGTTTTATCGATCCTGTAACACTTACTTGGTTTCGATTTTTGATTGCCATGATAGTCAGTTTCTTTATTCAGTATTATTCCGGAAAACTAAGTGAGTTCAAAAAATTAAACAAAGCTGATTGGTCTAAATTAGTTTTAGCGGCTTTATTCTCTATAGGTAACTATATTTCCTTTGTTTATTGTTTGGACTATTTGACGCCTGGTCAGGCGCAACTAAATTTCCAAACCGCACCTTTTTTTATGGCAATAGGCGGTGTGTTATTTTTTAAAGAAAAAGTTAATGCTGTACAAATAATGTGTTTTTCTACACTGGCGTTGGGTATGATGCTGTTTTTTCATCCTTACATAGATTTTTCCCAAACCAGTAATAACGATATTTGGCTTGGTGTTCTAATTGTGCAATTTTCAGCATTAACCTTGAGTAGTTATGCATTGGTTCAAAAGTCACTGGTGCAACGCTTGTCTTCTAATAATATTTTATTGTTTGTCTATGGTTTTGGTACTTTAGCCATGGTGCCGTTTAGCCAATGGCAGTCGTTTACTCATATGCAAAGCAATGATTGGATAATTGCACTGTTTTGTGCAGCGATTACCCTTGTTGCCTTTGGATGTTTTGCTCAGTCAATGAAGTACTGGCCTACATCACGGGTAGGGCCTATGGTCGCATTAACTCCCATTTTGAGTATTACTAGTACGGCAATAGTTGCGTCACTCGGATGGTGGCCTGAAATAATTAAAGCGGACGAATTAGATCTTCTCACGATATTAGGCATGATTCTGGTTGTTATATCTGTATTTGGTATCCAGTTATTACCCGTACTATTAGAGAAACGTCGTTCGAAATACAATGTAATCAATAGCATAATTAATAAACACCAACCATCTACGGCGAACTTATCTAAATAACGTTATACAAAATAAATTTAATACAAAGCGGTCTTTATGAGACTTCTTCTATTTCAAAATTCAATCACAAAATGGCAGGATTTCTCCTCTTCAGCAGCACAAAGGGATCCTACTTTACTCGTGATGAACCTAATATAATTCGATGGTCACAGTAAGTGATATTTAATAGCGACCTGGGATGTTCCACTGGTTGTACTAACATTCAAAGGTCTGGTTTTGATATAAATTAACAACGTTAGAAAAAAAACCCGATACCTGTTTATTATTCCTCATGGGGTTTCTGTATTAGATGTGCAAACATTTGATGACTTTTTCTTGGTATTTACTTATCCTAACTTTACTCATAACGATTCATTTTCTAACTGGATACGCATTAAATATACTGAGTAACTGCTGAAGCAGTGTTTACAGATCACTTAACAATGCGTCGTTGTCTCTATTGTGATGAACGAAACGTAAAGTTTTTGTTGTACTCAGCACTTTAGCAACACAATAATAATTTAGGACTTTTACATGTCATTCAAGACCAAACTTCCTGGTATTAGTATTTCAATAATAACGGGTCTAGCTGCGCTGTTTTTAAGTGAACACTATGGCGCACCGGCGATGCTATTTGCATTACTTCTAGGTATTGCCATGTCTTTTTTATACCAAGGACCCGCGCGTGCAGACGGCACTTATCAAGTATCACCTTGTAAAGAAGGTATTGAATTTACATCCAGCTTTGTTTTAAGAGTAGGTGTTGCCCTACTCGGTCTACGCCTAGCTTTTACTGACTTATTGGGCTTAGGTTGGGAAACCATCGCAATACTCGCAGCGTCGATAGGGACAACTATACTTTTTGGTATATTCTTAGCCAAAAAGTTAGGTCTTAGTAAAAGTTTTGGCTCACTTACTGGCGGTTCTGTTGCTATTTGTGGAGCTTCCGCGGCAATGGCAATTACCGCCGTGTTACCTGATCATGAACACAAAGAGCGCGACACCTTATTAACCGTAATTGGTGTCACGTCTTTATCAACTATAGCCATGGTACTTTATCCCATACTTGCTGCTTATTTAGGGCTAGATGAAGCTCAATCTGGTTTGTTTTTAGGCGGCACAATACACGATGTCGCCCAAGTGGTTGGTGCAGGTTATTCTGTGTCAGAAACTACCGGCGATATATCAACATTAGTTAAGTTAGTACGGGTAAGTATGTTAATGCCTGTGGTCTTAATTATGTTAATTATTATTAAACGTTTCAATGATGCTGATAGCAGTAGTGCTAAAGCCGCAAGTGTGCCGACATTTCTTATCGCTTTCGTTGTGCTTATGATAATCAATTCTAGTTTTGACATTCCACAGAGCATTACAGATCCAGTCATTAGTTTTTCGCGTTTTGCTTTAATCACGTCGATAGCCGCTATCGGCATGAAATCTAACTTTGCTAAGCTTTCTTGTGTCGGTTTTAAACCAATTATACTGATGTTAGTTGAAACAATTTGGATTGCATCTTTTATGTTAATCGCAATTTATTGTAGTTAGTACTTATTCATCGCTCTGAATAAGTATTTACTGGGAATAAATCTATTACTTTTATTAGAATTATGACGCTATTCGCACTCGATGTCCGATCTAGCGTTAATAATATATGCTAATGATTCGCTCTTTCTAAATAACTGACAATTCGATCCTTAAATGACCGAGATGATTGCAATATCTCTCCGCTTTGTAAAACAAACTTATATTGATTATTGGTATTCAGATATTTAACACGGTCAATGGAAGCTTCCTTAATCAGAATTGAACGATGAATGCGTATAAATCCATTTTCTTCCAAGTCGTATTCTAAAGACGAGATAGTACTGCGTATCAAGTGAACAGCACCTTTTACATGAAGCTCAACGTAATTTCCTGCGGCATTAACATATTCAATGTCGTTTGAGTTAACCTTGATCTGTCGCCCTAAATGTTTTATTTCGAAATTAATGCCCTTAAAATAGCTTTCTTCTTGTCGAGTTGACGCTCTTAACGATTCAAGTTTTTGGTGAACACTAGAAAGGTTTTGCAGTTGGATCTGTTTAATAGCATGTGAGAGTGCTTCATAAAACCGTGCATCTTTATATGGTTTTAATAGATAATCAATAGCGTGATAGTCAAACGCTTGCATCGCATAGTGGTCGTAGGCGGTTACAAAAGTAACAACGGGTAAAACTTCAATTTTATCTAATACGCCAAATCCATTTATTCCAGGCATTTGAATATCTAAAAATATCAAATCTGGCTGATACTTAGTAATTGCTTCGATCGCCTCTGCGCCATTTCTACACTGGCAGATCACCTCAACTTCATCGACATGTGATAGTAAACCTTCAATGCGTTGCCGAGCAAGAGGTTCGTCGTCGATTATTATCGTTCTTATTTTCATGAGAAACTCGAACGGGTTAAAGGCATTTGAAGTTGCACACCAAAGCCTTTTGGATTGACAGCATAAACAGTAAAAATAAAATCGGTATCAAACATTTGCTCAAGACGTCGATAAACATTTTGTAATCCCACGCCTCCCGACTGAGGTAACTTCGGTATCACAGGATTTTCAACACCATTGTCTTCAACTCGAATAAACAGATGTTCTTTATTTTCTTTTATTTCTATACTAATTTTGCATTCTTCAGTTGATTGATTAAAGCCATGCTTAATAGCGTTTTCAACGATAGGTTGAAGAATAAGGTTCGGTAATAAAGCATCTTCTAATTCTTTTTCTATATCAATTTGAATTTTTAATCTGTCTTGAAATCGCAAGGTTTCAATCTCTAAATAACTACGGATAAAACTAATTTCATCCTGTACTGTGACGGTGTGTCGTCGATCACTTTCTAATAACCGTCGCATTAAAATAGATAACTCTGCCAGCATGTTTTTCGCTTGTAATTTATCAATATCAATCAACGACATAACTGAATTGAATGAATTAAAAAGAAAGTGTGGGTGTAACTGCATGCGAAAAGCAGTTAACTTAGCATTCGCCAGTTCTTTTTCTTGATTGGCCATCATTACCATTTGTTGCCGATATTTTTTGTAGTAATTCATGGCGCTAAATAAACCAAGTAATACCCATAACTCGACAAAGCTACTAACACAACCCACATAGATTGCAGACATTATATGGCTCATAGCAGCGGTTATATCCATTTCACTTTGTGTAGAATAAACGCCTATAAACATCCAATATGAAATAATACTATGAACCATTGCCACTAATATTCCATTCATTATCGAGTAAAGATTAGCGGTAAACGCACGCCCCACTTGCCAAAGTAATAAATGAAGATAACGATAAACAAATGGAATAATAAGCGCCCATAGAAAGTAACGCATAAAAATATTTAGGCTTTCAAACAGCCAATTAAAGTTATCCAATTGGTTATTGGAAATATAGGGGATTAATGCTTGAAGAAAAAATATGGCTGAAACTGCAGCGCACCCACCTACTGAAGCAAAAAAAGAAAATGGGACAAACTTTTTATACATGGTAATACCTCAAAACTGTGTTATCGATCTATTTTAAACTCAACCATATTAATATGTGACATGTTGTGGGACGAAAAGCATTTTTAGTGATAACTGTCATCATTTAACCCATTCTAGCACTGGCAATGTTATTGCTCACAAATTAGTTTTTTCTTTTAATCCGTAAAGATATGCTTTGTTCACGAGCATTAATGATCAAATGCTTTAACTTTTTATTAAAAGGAATAAATGATGAAAAAATGGTTATCAATTGTTGGAGTAGGACTTGTTGCGTTTAGTAGCTTGGTCTGTGCTCAAGATAAAGCTAACTTGCGCTCAGTCTATAATATGATGGACGACAAGCAATATGAAAAGGCAGCACATAAATTACAAGGATTAGTCAAACAATATCCAAAAGATGCTGATGTGCGATATCAGTTTGGATTGTCATTGCTGAGAATGCATAAATTCAAAGAGGCAATTAACGTATATAAAGAAACCATCGACATATCTGATAGCTATTCTAGGTATGCAACATTTGATATAGGTTTAGCTTATGCTGGACTTGAACAATCTGAAGAAGCACTTAAGCACATTAACCATGCCATTCATGCCGGTTATACAAATTTCGATCGCTTGAAAAATGAACCTCTATTAACAAAACTAAACAACCATAAAACCTTTAAATTTTCTCCTGAGCAACAATACAAAGAGTTCACCGCTCACAACAACATTGTAGTGCCGTACAAAACAATATTGCCCACTCATTTTGATAACAATAAAACCTATAAGGGCATGGTCGCATTTCCTCCTGGAGATTATGGGAAGGCTTCAGCAGATTGGATGGTTGATAAACTTTTTAATAATCATGACAACGACGAATGGATCATTACTGTTGTATTAGCCCCTGAGAAAGGTTTGATAAACCACCCTGCTCATCATGCATTAAACGACTTAATGAGTCATCAAAGAAAAAAGTACAAAATTGCTGACAATCAGTTTCACTTCCTTGGTTATCACAGTGGAGGTGCACCTGCCGCAACCTATTCTCAAATGTCGAGCGACTATGTGAATGGATTAACCACGATAGGAAATTATTATTGGGAAAATTGGAAGGATAGCTCGTTAAAGAATTTCAGTGCTAAACCGACACATTTATTCTTGGGTGAAAAAGATAAAATAGGTATTGAAATCAATCAACGTGCGCACGATATCTTTAAAAATGAAGGCATGATGGTTGAACTTAAGATTTTTGAAGGCGAAGGAGCTAGAATTACAGCTCTTGAAGATGGTCAACTGTACAAGCACCTACAATAATTCTCACATAATATTTGAATACTAAGTCAATCAATTGACTTAGTATTCTTCTACCAAATATTGACTTATAAAGCAGAGCTGACGTTTCACTGAACCATTTTTTGATTAGACTATACATAAGTCAGTTTACTTGAATTGAGAAGATAGTAAAAATCCTCCCGTCACGATTAATAATCCTCCCATAAATTGATTAAACATTTTTAACTTCAATGGACTATTCAAAAATATTGTTACTTTATCTCCTAATACCGACCAAGAAAAAAGAGATAGATAACAGACGATGAAATAGACTAACGAAAAGGTTAAAAATACCTGACCATTGTCAGACACAGAAAATAAAGAAACACCAGCCAGACTCGCAATCCAAGCCTTAGGGTTCAACCATTGCAAAAAGAATCCTTGTATAAATGTTGGCCGCCTTTGCTCTTCAATCGCTAACTCAGGCTTCGAGCATGCGATTAAATATCCCATATATACAATAAACAATGAGCCCACTACGGCCAAGTTCTTAAGCAATAATGGATATAAATCAATGATTTGATAAAATCCCAAACCAATAAATAGTAATAGAGATGTGAATCCAATCGTTCCACCTGAAACGAATGCAAAAGTCTTACGTACCCCGTAAGTTGCACCTGAAGACACAATGACCATATTCACTGGCCCCGGTGAAATTGACATAACCAATGAAAATGAAAACATTGCAAACAATAATGACATAATTTCCCCCTTGTTTTTCTAAACTATATATCGGTTTTATTAATAACATAAGGTGCTAGAATTAAACTACACTGTTCTAAAAACTTTAATAAAGAAACAAATGATAGATGAATTACGATCAATGGCGATCTTTGCTGAAACCATCAAACAGGGCTCTTTTCGATCTGCGGCAAAAGAGTTAAAACTTTCACCTTCAGTTGTTAGTTATCAAGTGAGTCAATTAGAAGAATTTGTTGGCACGGCGTTAATTTACAGATCAACTAGAAAGTTGTCATTAACGTCTGAAGGCACTGTTTTGTATCAGTATGCGCTAAATATGATCCAAACCGCTCAGCAAGGATTAAATCAAATCGCATTAGAAAAACAGGAATTAAGAGGAACCTTAACCGTTAGTCTACCGTCGGCTCTGATCAAGTCAAACATAAGTAATAACATAGCAAAATTTAGTAAAATTCATCCTTTACTGAATTTAAAGTTATTTTACACCGACGACAGACAAGATTTGATTCATCAAGGCATTGATTTAGCTTTCAGAGCGGGTGCAATGGATGACAGTAATTTGAAGTCAAAGCGGATAGGTGAAATAAACAGAAAATTAGTTTGTTCCTCTGATTATTTCCAAGAACATATTCCCCCTACCTCTCCGAAGAGTTTAACAACATGGAATTGGATAAAATTAGATATGCTGCCAAATCACCGAACGTTAATAAATTCTGTTGGTGACAAATGTGAAATTAATTTCGACAGCAATATCAGTGTCAATAGTGTTGAAGCCATGACTCAGCTTTGTATTAATGGCGCAGGTATAGCAACACCACCTGATTATTTGATCGACAAAGAAATTGAAAATAATACCTTAATAGAATTACTGCCAAATTGGCAAGTGGAGCCGATAGCTCTCTATGCTGTTTGGCCGAATAATGTTTTTCAAAACAGTTGTACTAAACGTTTATTAGACTTTCTTACATGACAAAATTTAATTTTTATATGGGTCAAATCACATTTTTTCATGCATTGAAATCGTTGTAACAGACTTAACCGAACGATTAAAATATTTATTTTTTACTTCAAGGTATGATGAGTCTGAGAAAAATTGATCCATCATTTCTCTACTTGGGAAGTCGATAGTAAATACACGGTTTATCGGATCATCCGTTTTAGATTTTAATACATCACTCACTATGAAATCATAACCAAAACTCCCGCCAAAAGTTTCAAGGATCGGTATCATATTTTCCCGATATTGCTGATAGACTGTTTCATCAACAACCTCTAATCCCATAACTCTCTCAAAAGACATACAAACTCCTAACTAAATAAATACACGCCAATGTATTAAGTGTTTAATATTAATGACTAGAACAAGCATATGGCGATGATATACCGCTATTTAACATACGTTTTAGTTACTTATACTAGATTACAACCTCAGACAACGAAAAATGCGCTTTTAAGACCCTATTTACATCGGGCTTATAATTTTAAAACAAACACAAAAATTTCAGAGTGAGGCAATTTCAAAACAATTGATCTTATATCAAATATAAATGATCTTTCCTCAATGAACTTATCCAAAAGTAAAGTCTAACTGTACGGTTAAACCCATGTCATCATAGCGGTATAAAATCAGTGGCCTATCAATTCAACATCCAAGATGAGTTCAAAATCTTCAGCTCTGTTGTTTTACCTGGTTAACTAGGTTTTCAGGCAAACCCCAGCTATAAATATGCTCTTTAACCTTATTACCACACGGAGTATGCCAATAAGCAGTATCGACATTTTTTCCACCAAGATATTCATAAAATGTAATCGCGTTTGTGTTCACCTCTAAAACTTCAAGGTATAGATTGTCTTTTTTGTAATTTCGCATTGCCCACCCAGCAGCTTCAAGTATTAATTGAGTACCAATTCCCTTACCTTTAATCTCTGATTTAACGTGCAGGTTATCAATGATAGTGCCAAATTTAGGATCGTTTGCACCAAACACGCAAACAAAACCGCAGAAAACATGATCAATTTCCGCTATTAAGATATATTGATTTTCAGATGGATCAGTTAATCGTTCTGTCCAGATTTTTGTTCTATCGGCATAAACATCAACGTTCAAATAGGTATAAGATAAGACTTCACTATAATTTTCACGCCAACTCTGAGCATGTAATTCTGCAATATTTGACAGGTCTTTTAAATGTGCTTCTCTAAGTATCATTGTTTTAGTTTATCTTTGATAATGGGGATTTAGAATAACTAACTTTTAGGATTTTCTATAGCCTTTTCTGAAGCAAGAACCTTAGGCCTCTCACAAACATTTAACAAAACCCAGTAGTAAACAACGTTAGCTGTTTAACATATATTTTCTACGTGTTTCATTGACCAATCGATGCCTTGAACTTCGTAACCTTTCATGTGGTGCAAACAAAGAACTAGCTTTGTCCAATAGATTTACAGCTGAAGTAAGCTTAGTCATTTCATCAGCGCTTAATTCATTAATTTCTGATAGTTCTGTGATTATAATAACCGCAAGCTCCTTAGCTGCTATATCTTCAGGTAAACCAGATTTTGTGCACAATCCGTATACGCCATTTATAAAGTGGGACCATTCTTCCTTAATGTGCTGATTCAATTCAGTGGTTACTTTCGAGGAGCTCGTTGTATACCCATCTTCTTTAAGGGTATTTATTGCAACTTTATAACGCTCAGAGAATACAGAATAACCGGTTTCCGGAGGTTTTATAGATTCTATCGTAGCTAACCAAGAAGCGTAACCTTTCGCATAATATTCTATTTCTTGTTCTTCATTATACAAACCAAAAACTGAATCACTTTGTAAATCAATATTTAACTTATAAGAGCATTTTGGCATAACTTTTAACTCTTGGTAATCTAACAACGTTTGTTGTTGGATCTTAGTTACATTAAGTAGTTCTTGTTTAGTAAAAAAATTATCGTTTAAGTATTTTATTAATTCTAACAATGTTAAATCTCCATATGGCCGACACTACAAATAAGGGGGACTGATCTTTTAAAATAGTTATAATTCGTTTTTATCTGTAAGCGGTTAAATTAATCACAATATCTTACTCATATTCAAAGACAGGTAAAGTCATTAGTATTTTTTCTTTCAAAATTACATTCTTATAACCTACTCTTTTCTTTTGCTTTTTCTCTTTATTTCGAAAAATTATTTCTATATCAATCTTCTTTGGATCATCACATATTATGTACACAGGTGAAGATATTTTTTGTGTTCGAAATTTTTTATCTATTTCATTGGTAGGATCATTATATACACTTTCTTTATATCTAAAATTTCCATCTATGACGGAGTAAGTTTTATCATAAAAATATGCAAATTCCGTATCATTACTATATTTATCTAAAAACTTTATGTCTTCTTTCGCTGTATCATTTTTAATCTTTTTCAGCAATTCTATGATTTCTAATTTATTTTTTTTATATGACGGCCGTGAATTAGTACAGCTTAATGATAATCTTTGATAATAATCTTTATGGTGATTTAATCGACGCCTAATTTGCTTTAAGTTTACCCTAGGCCTGCCAATTTCCTTTAATAAAGCTTTATTAACAGGTGTCCATTGACCATTTATTTTTACCCTTTCATCTACATATTCTTTCATCACTGAACCTATTTCAGCTTTTAGTCCATTAATTTTTTGAATAATATTTAAACTTTCATATGGAAGTGCTATTACTGCATGGAACGTTTCTGTTGTTCCTGGTAATTTTGTAATGGAAACACCTTCATCATATTCTAGGGCTAACACTTTTCCTAATGCTTTTTTGATCTTATAACTGTCTGTGTACCCTATTTCTTCTAGCGTAAACCTTTGGTTTTCTATAAATAATAGGTAACCTTTTTCAGCACTATGCTTAATAAACTTACTTTGAGCGTTATTTAATTCAATAAATAGACCTTTTAATACTATTCCGGTGCTTTTCAATAGCAATTCAAATTCATCACTTTGCATTTTTGACTCTTTTTAAATTCATCCGAAGCTAAATTACTCTTACTAACTTTTGATTTACTTATTTAATTTAAATATATTTTACAGTATCAATATTTCTAATAAAGTTAATATTTCTCGTTATAGATATTTAGTTATTATAGTTAACCATTAAGTTATGGAGTTAATAGGTTACGTCAGCGCAAACCCTTATTTCATATGACTCATAGCATAGTTCTGTGTTCAACAACCCGATGTTTTGTGTTTATAACCACAGTACATTGTGGTTAGTAGCGTGTTTAAACCCCCGTTAGTTTGTGTCTACAATCTCGTGCCTTATGTGTTTAATACCCCGATATATACGTGTTTAATAACACGTTATAATAAACAGGTTATGCACAGTCTATATACAGGTTATTATGTTATTTATTACATAAAGCTCAATTTTATCTACATTAATGTTGTGTTTAAAACCCCGAATGTTAATTTACATCTAAATTCAAAATAACATACCGTATGTTATCTTTTTTTTGATTGTTTCTTCGTCAACTTTTATGCAAATAGGCCCAAAATATGTATTTATTAAATTATTATGTGTTCAAAACCCCGTCTATTATTCACGATTCTACTGATTTTATTACTTACTGTGTTTAAAACCCCGATAATTAGTCATTATTATTACTCAAAAAGTCATGTTTAATTTCACCACTTTTGTCTTTAAAAACAATGATTTTTTCAATAGTTCCAGACGTTTTAGCATCTGCGTACATTAAACAGTAGTCAGGTATTGATTGTTTTTTAACGATTTCTTTTATTTTTCGTCTAAATTCTCTCAATGGTGATTTTACCCCGAACTTGTTATATAGGTTCTCAAAGCCTATCTCCCATTGTGTTTGGTTGCCACAATGTTTTCTACATAACTCATATAACCTCCTATCGTATGGAGATCTTAGAGAAAAGTACTCTGAAGAATATGTTAGTATTTGGTTATTGCTCACAGCGTTAAATAATATATTTGGTAGTATTAGTTCCACATATTTCATTCTCCCTGTTTTTTCATCGGTAATTAAATCGTAATCACTAATAAAGCTAAATCCTTTATCTTTCTTGAAGTTATCTTGTCTTGTTGTTGTATAGACGGTTGTCCCAGTTAGCCTTTTCAAGGACTCTAATACAGATTTATAAGCTTTCCCATCAGTACCCTTTTTTGTTGTCTTTAGGAAGTCGTACAGAGTCACATGGATCTTTTGGCCAATAGGAATACCTCTATTATTGGCTTCGGCAATTTGACCAAAACAATATAATAGTAAATCCTTATCATGGATGGTTGCCCTTCCCTTTTCGTTAGGGACAATCTCTATAGAAGCACCTGTTTTTTTATTTTGATAACGATAAGTATCGGTATCTCTTTTGGAGCTTATACTGAACAAAGGGAATTCCATTGATTGTGTATCACCTTTAGGCGCAGCATCAATTATGTTTGCTACAAATAATTCTAGCTGTTCAGAAGCTATTAAATCAGAACTCATAGTTTATCTTCCTATACCAGATGCTCGTTTGTTTTATTAAGTAGGCGTTGAATAATTGCTGTACGTATAATTGAGCTTTTATCAGTATTATATTTTTCTATTGCTAATACTTCCGCAACGGTAGCCTCAACTTTCTTATAAGTATTATTGCTAATACTCAATGTAACCACTTTAGTCGTTCCCGCAGTTATAAATTCTTCTGCAATCAGGTTGTGATAATCGGGCGTTAAGAATAATTCATTTATTACATCTTCAAACCAAAAGAATCGTTGCTTCTTGTTGTAGCCAGAAGCGAGGAGATCTATCTCGATACGCGTTATCATTCCTAATGGAACTCTTACGGACATTCTTTTTTTTATCTGTACAGAAGTAGGGTTTTTAATACGAACCATTTACTCTTCCCTATTTATCTTCTGATAAAAAATTGATCAACAGATTGAAGGCTAAATTTATATCTTTAGTCTTACTCAAATCTAAATCTTTTAATACTGCATCAGCATTGTATTCTTTAGTAATAGTATTAATTATCTTTTTTATTACGTTAATGTCTACATCTTTACTAATCTTCACCATGGGCTTAACGGTGTTCATTACTTGGTTTTTTTTGCCGGACAATTTCATTTGCAGATCTTCTTCCGACAATTTTGAATATTCCTGAGCAAGTTTAATACTTTTAACTTTTCCATCTTTTATAGCATTTATCAATGTATCAGTTTCATATTTGATTACCGCTAAGTATCGATGAGATTCAGCAACTGACAATCCTGTTATTTTTGCTAATTTCCTTACTGATATATTTTTAGGAGTAGTGGCTTTTACAAACTTTTGAATTCTTATTGTTCTTTCATATAAAGACATATCCTCCCTAGATACATTTTCTTCCCACTGCAATATATCTATTTCGCTTTCATCTGGTTTTGTATCACATATCTTTGCTGATATATGTGATTCATTTAATTGTGCAAAAGCAAGTACCCTTCTCTCCCCTGCAATTAAATGAAATATACTTTCTTCTCTCCATACTACTATTGGGTGAAGTAATCTCTCGGGTGATTTTAACACGGCTGCAAATTCTACAATTGAAGTGAAGTCTCCAATTTGTTTACCCTCTAGATTGTACGCCTTGGTAATTTTTTCTACATATTCTTCAATCCAGTCATTACATTGTTCATTTCTGATAAATTGTTGAATAGGGTGTTTTTCAACTATATTTTTAATTAATGCTAAATCTATGGCAAGTTTACGTGGGTTATCTTGATCTGCTTTTATGAAATCAATAGGTATAGTTTTAACGATTACTTCTTTAACTTTGTCTTTATTCAACATTTGAGAAGCAATTGCTCCGGCCCACTTTTCAGTGTTAGCTGTTGAATTGTTATCTTTTTCAATAGAACCTGTACCTGCTCTATTTTTTGAACCGAATTTTTTGACCATGTTATTTCCTTAGTGTCTCCCTGGGAGACACCTTTATTTAGCTAATCTTTTTGTTATTACACTTTTGCCGAACATGTCATTCAGTATGTAATGACAAAGTGTCTCACTATGCTTTAATGCTGTGTGATGTTTACTGATCTGGAATATTGACCTAGGATTAATTCCTTTTAGATCTCTTTCTGGAAACGCAGTAGAATGCGGAAGAAATAAATCATCGGGTAGCATAATAGACCCCAATCTATTTTGAAGCATATCCAAGGTACCTTTATGAAGGTTTGTATTTATACGTACTTTATTTGGGATCAAACCGATTAGATTCAACTGTTGGGCTGAATTTCTAGAGAAATTTTCTGATTGAATGACTTGAACCATAGCATTAATGCCCTGCATACTTTTTTCTTCCGGCTCAAAAGGAATACAAGCGTGTGTTGCACAACGAATAGCAGAACGAAATATTGGATTTCTTGATGGCCCAGTATCAAGTACTACCAGGTCATACTCACCACCTACAAATTCATTAAGCAATACTTCTTTAAGACGATTAATAACCTTTTCTTCAATCTGACCGCTTTCATTTGAAAACTCAGTATTAATTTTTTCTAGTAGAGCAGGGTGCCCAAGAAGACAATCTACTTTACCTTTAAAACCATTGTCAGGTTTAATATATGTTTCGTACGCTAATACTTCTTTGCCATAAAACGTATCTGCAATTGTACTCCTTGCTTCTACATCCGAAAAATCTTCGTCATCTTCTATATAATCAGGATGGATTGGCGGTAATTGACCACCAGTAGATTGTGGACTATTTTCCATTCCAACCCAATAATCAGAACTGTTACATTGCATATCGAGATCTACGACCAATACATTCATATTAGCTTTTATGGCTGCATATTCAGCAACTATTGATGTTACAAGTGACTTTCCAACTCCACCTTTTTGATTAAATACACCTAATATTATTGGCATTTTTATCGGCATTTTCTAACTCCAAATTAATAACATACAGCAATAATATACGTATGTTTTTATATGTCAACATTTAAAAATATCACGTATACATTGTTTCAAATGCTGAAGAAAATCATAATGGATGTAAAAGTGTCTCCCAGGGAGACACCCATAAATTTAGGATTAATAAAGCAGGAAACACTAATAAATATACAGATAAAATAGCCATCAAAAATACAATGTTGAAATAAAAGAATAATAAAATAAAGGAAAAAGAAGATTTATTGAAGCAGTTTAATCGCAAAATATAGAGTTTGGAAAATACATAAATGAATATAATAGGGTAGGGCAGAGAAAAACATATAGTTTATAGAGGTAAAATAAGTAATTTAGACCTGTTATAAAAGAGAATGAAGGCATAATTATTCTGATTTCATATAATAGAAATCATAAATATATACATAAAAATCTATAAAGGATTTAGTGCAATGGAAAATTAACTGAAATATTGAGTATAAATAATTGAACTCATATATTTAGGAGGAACAATAAAATTATATATACTGCAATATTTGTAGGTTGAATATGTATATTAGAAATAAATAATCAAAGGATGTGACATAAATATAATAAAGGTATACAAATTTATAATTGTAGACTTGTCGTACTTAGAAAATATTAATGTTCAATAATGGTATTGATAAAAATATTATAGTTAATAAAGATATAACCGACAGAGATAAACGCAAACCTTAAATATTTTATATTAAAATGACAACTCTACGCCCTGAGACCTTTAACAAGCTTTTTCTTTAAAAAGTAATGGAGAATTTCTGTCGCTCAACGCTTTTAAAT
>JABSOZ010000025.1 GCA_013215295.1 Colwellia sp. | reverse complement strand
ATTGATTGATCATAAGTATTCGGTGCTTATTCGAAAAAGTGATCAAAACGTTTTCACACAGTCTGGGCTATCAGTTGACCTAAAGAATAACCAGTAGCTAGCGTCAACTAAGGCACTTAAGAGACGGTTGAAGAACAATGGGCTTGCTGCAAAGTAAGCCCACATTTTCATTGAGGTGACTAAAATACCAAGTTACCAATAGTTAACGCTAATAGAGCCATTATATTAACCCTAAGCCCTTACTAGATGTGCTTAGAGTGGTCATAATACAATAAAATATAGGTCTAAAAACAAAGGGAAATTTCATGAAAAACTGTAACAATTTTATTTTCATTAATATCAATACCTTACGTATTGTTACACAGGCGAGGTCTAGTTAAATTATGAACGCATTTATAAAGATATTATCTGCCGCGTTATTAACACTTACCGCATCAAGTCAGGCAAGTGACCTTACTTTGACAACCGACAAAGGTTTTGCCTTAAAAGCGAGTTATTACCAAGGTAACCAATCAAGTGACCGCGCTGTATTGTTATTACACCAATGTAACTACAATAGAACCATGTATAACGACATCGGTCAGCAATTATCAGACAAGGGGATTCATGCTTTAAGTTTAGATTTTCGTGGCTTTGGTGAAAGCGCAAACGATGAGTTTAGTGCTGAAAGACTGCAAGCATTACCAAGGGAAGAGCGAAGGATTGCTTGGCAAAAGATGTCTAAACATTGGCCTAGTGATGTTCAACTCGCTTATGATCACTTAAAAAGTAAAATGTCTGATAAAGGCATAGTCGGTGTAGTTGGCGCAAGTTGTGGTGGTTCTCAAGCGATTACGCTAGCAGAGAAGAATTCTGTAAATCTCATTAGCTTTTTCTCATCAGGCCAACGTGATGAAAACATTACTCGTTATACAAAAATGTTAGCTGACAAACCTACGCTGATCATAGCTTCAGAAAAAGACCGGGGCACTTACGAGAGTGCGCAAAAATTATTTACGGCTTCAACGAATATGAATAGTAAATTTATTGCGTATAAAGGGGCTGAACATGGTTACCCTTTGCTTGATAGTGATACGATGTTGGCCAGTTATATGGTGAGTTGGTTAGATAACCATTTAGTTAAATAGCTTAATTTTATTCTTTCTATATGAAGAGACTATCTGTCAGGCCTGTTTTTCAAGCAGGCTTTACAATAGTGTTTTAGTAATATGTTTATAGCTTTTGCCAATGCTCACACTTTGGTGATTATTCATTTGTATCACACCAGCTTCTATAAAATCTATCTTTGATTTTTGAATGACATAGGATTTATGAACACGAATAAAGGCTTGATGGTCTTCTAATTGTTCTTCAAAAGAAGTTAATGTTCTTGGCGTTAAATAGACTGTGTCATTTACCCACACCTTCACATAATTACCGTAAGCTTCAAAAAAAGTAATGTCTGCCAACTGTAGCTGAATAACCTTTTTATCTACTTTTATAAAAAGAGTATTTCCATTTTCATCAGATCCAGTTTTTTTATCAACACCGGCAATTTGAAACTGTGATGCTTGTAATTTAATTTGTTCATGGGCTTTATTTACCGCTTTCAGAAATCGGTGGTAGCGATAAGGCTTGAGTAAATAATCGCACACCTCTAATTCAAAACTTTCTAACGCATATTCTTGATAAGCCGAGGTTATAATAACTTGTGGTTTATTTGTTAATACTTTCAATAGTTCGATACCTGAAAGTTTTGGCATGTTTACGTCTAAAAACAACAAGTCAACCTGGTTTTCACTGATATAGTTAAGCGCTTCTGTCGCTAAATAACACTGCGATACCACCTCAACAAAAGGAAGATCCGCTAAGTAATCTAAGATGATTTCATGTGCTAAAGGTTCATCATCGACAATTAATGCCTTAAGTATACTCATAGGAAAATCTTTAATCTGGCCATAAAGCTATTGCTTGATGGCTGCAAGGTTAATTGATGTTTGTCCAAATAAAGCAAATTTAAACGCCGCTGAAGATTTTCTAGACCCACGCCAAAAAGTATTGCTGAATCCACTATTTTCTCCTCATCATTTTTGTCATATTCAACAGAGTTTTCACAAGTAAAAAGTATAAATTTATCTGTTATTTGTAAATTTATTTTTAAAAAACAATCCTTTGTTGAAACCTCAATACCGTGTTTAAAAGCATTCTCTACCAAAATTATTAATAACAAAGGCGGTATTTTTGCTTGAGGATCTTCAATATTGACTTGTACGTCTAACGCTAAGTGATGATGTAAGCGAATACTTTGCAGACTAATATAGTCTTCAATGTACTTGGCTTCTTCACTACATAAAACATAGCTTTCTTTGCCTCGATAAACAACATAACGCATTAATTCAGCAAGCTGCAAAACGACATCAGGGGCCAAAACGGATTTTTTCCGGCACAACGCGTATAAATTATTTAAGGTATTGAATAAAAAGTGCGGGTCGATTTGTTGCTTCAATAAGCTCAACTCTGTTTGAACATGCTCTTTTTCTAACTGAACCAGTTGCTTGCTCTTTAAATGCCACTGCGTCATTAAAATCACCGGTAAACTTAAGATCATCACGCCAAAAATAACACGCCCATTATGCCAATCAAAAGGGTTAGCGGTTACTGAAGGTATTAAAGGTTCACCCATATAATTAATGGGTAACCATAAAAATAATGTTGTGATCACGGGATATAAAAAAACTAACACGGCGACTAAAGCTAAAAAGTAAATCACCACACCTCTTTGCGCTAACACTTTATTCACCAGGATATGACGATTGAGCCAGTAAAATATATAGCCACAAAAAAACAAACAGAATATTTGCATTGAAAGACTTAAAAAGGTGAGAAAGTTTTGAGCAACAAGTGTGAAATTGATCGTTGACTGAATTGAATTAGATTGTACCCACCCAGGTAAATCAGAGGTGATCAATAAGCCAACATAAAATGAAAGAAATATTAAAAAGGCAATGATAGCACCGTCTAAACCGAGTCTATTCAAACCGATTTTTAGTGGTTCAACATGCTTAAAGCTATAATTAGCAATAAGTAATAGCTCAAGTGCTAAGGCGGTTAAAAACAAGAATCCCTTGGCATCGAACACCGTAAGAGGATAGATAATGAAGACGAAAAACCAAGCAATACGATATAGATTAGGTTTAAATTTAACATTTAATTTTAGCTGAAACGCTTTAAAGAAAATGATAGGCAACAAATACAGCGCGTTTATTATAAATAAATGTAGATAAGAGGACCAAGCATTAACCGTTAATTGCCAAAGGCTATAACCAATAGCCAACGCAATGAAAATCCATTCATCTTGATGATTTAAATAGTGAGATATTTTTTGCGTTAGACTTTTCATTTAATCATTTTGCCCTTAAACGCATGTAAAGTCATGGCACTAATGACCAAGGTCACTTTTTTGATGATAAAAGAAAAAATAAGGCACTGGTCACGATTAATGATCCCTTTATCATTTGCCGATGTTTTTCTTTAATCGACAAAAGTAAGCTATCAACACCAAAAAAATATTTAAGAATTATTATGCTGACAATTTTTAGAAAAATGACTCTATCTTTCATTGGAATAACACTCATCGTCGGATGTAGTAACCATACTACTGCTAAAGATTTAACGAGTCTCAGTGTGAAAGAATATGCTAAGTGTGTTGTTCATAAAAATAGTATTTGTAAAACTGATTTACACCCAAACAATGAATGGATTGCGACGGGCAGCTCAGGACCCAATGTTGAAATTTGGCAACGAGATACCGGCAAAGTAATACAATCACTCATACACCCAGATGGAGTGCCTAGCGTTAAATTTAGTCCTGACGGCAAACTTCTCGCGACTGGCGGCTACGATAATAAGGTAAGAATTTGGCAGGTTTCAAACGGAGAGTTACTTAATACGTTTTCTGGTCATACAGGTATGGTTGTTAAATTAACCTTCAGCCCCGACGGAAAAAGCTTAGCCAGTGCAAGTGCAGACGATACTGCCCGACTTTGGGATTTAGCGTCTGGAGAATCAAAAACATTATCAGCACATGGTGCTGACGTATGGGCCGTAGCTTTCAGTGCTGATGGTAAATCTCTTTTAACCGGCGGAGAAGATAGCATTATTAATGTTTGGAATGCGTTAACGGGTGATCATATTAAGGCCTTAACAGCGCATAGCCAAGCTATATTAGATTTAGCCTTTAGCCATAACGGCAAACTATTAGCTTCAGGAGGAGATGACTACACCATTAAAATATGGGATACCTCTAATTGGCAAGTAATAAACACCTTAGAGGACGATTCATATTCTATTTACGATTTAACATTTAGTCATGATGACTCATTTTTAGTCAGTGGTGGTCGAGACAAATCCCTATTCGCTGAATTTTTCCAATATCATTGGCAAGTTGAGAGTGAAGAAAACGACATTACCATTCGAATTTGGGATGTTAAAACGGGCAAGGTGATGCAACGACTTAAGGGCCACAAAAACGATGTCAGTAATGTAAATCTAACGTCTGACAGTGAAATATTAATCAGTTCAGGCGCTGATGGCAAAGTCGTGGTTTGGGATACAAAATCAATGCTAACCCGTTAATATTGGCAAGAGCCTGTGCTATATGGGCTGTTTATCGCGCAGAAATTTGCTACTTATCGGTTGAATATAACGTTACGATCAGTTCTTATTTCGACTAGGTTCGAAAGCATCGTATCTGGGAAGTTTTTCGTCAAGGTCTTCCCAGTTTGCTTTTGAAGTAACAAAGTTATGTGAGATGGGCCTTTCTGAAATATCAGACGTTAGTATGCCTAAACGAATTCGGAGCCTAGTAGGATCTTGGTCATTTGAACTATAAACAGGTGAACCACATTGCGTACAAAAATGACGATTTCGTCCTGGTTTAAATGCAAAAGTCGTTAAACAATCATCACCCGATAAAATTTCAAAATCAGCTGTGTTGATAAAACCATTTGTGGCGTATGCCGTACCGCTATTTTTTCGACATAAAGAACAGTGACAATGAATAATATCGCTTATTTCACCGGAAATTCTAAGACTTACAGCCCCACACAAACACGCCCCTAAATACATTTATACCTCATCTATTATTTCTCATCTATTACCTATAACGACCAACATCACTTAACAAACAATGTAATCGTTATAAACTTCAGTCATAGATTCTAACGCTTTATCGAGTTGAAATAAATCACAAGCCATGTACCTGATTTCGTCCATTATCCTTCGCTTGATATAAGGCACAATCAGCCTCGGCTACCAGTGCATTCCAATCAATAGTTCCTCCACAAGTACTCGCGACACCAAAACTTGCACTGACTTCTAACTGCAGGGAGTTTTCCATACAGAATACGGGCTGACAAATAGTTACCCTAAGTTTTTCGGCAATGGTCAACGCTGTATCCACATTGGTATCAGGTAATAACAACATAAATTCCTCACCACCATAGCGCGCTAAAATGTCATACTGACGCAAACTTTCCTTCAAACGCACACTAAACTCTTGCAAAACTTTATCACCAATTTGGTGCCCATGAGTATCATTTACCTTTTTGAACAAATCAATATCCATCAAAATAACTGAAATATACGTGTGTTCTCTCTCTGCTCTATTCACTTCTTTTTCTGCGAATTCTTCAAAAGCCCGACGATTATATAAATTGGTTAATGAATCAATGGTCGCCTGCACTTTCAGCTTCTGCGCCAATTGCTGGCTAGCGCTCCATGACAACAACAAGCAAGTGCTAACAACGAATATTTGCAGTGCTATTATCGAAATCGCATCGATATAACCTGCATCCATGAAATTGCCTAATGGCACAGAGTTAAGAGTCATCACAATACGGCATAAAAAAGCCAAAGCACAAAAAAAACAAGACGAAGCTAAAAGCTGAATAAACACACGAATAACGGAATTTTTATGGTAATACGTTTTATAAGTAGCAAAAAAAGCTTGGCCGCTAATAAAACTACTAATAATAATGATTCGAGCGTTAACATTACTCTCAACATAGGTGAAATAAATAAACAAAATCGCAATAATAACAAGAAAAAAACTCGATACTTTAATGAACTTTCGCTTTGAATAATTGAGGAAATTTAAAATACCGATAATAACGATGGTAAAGGCAGAGGCAATCAATATATTAGCAATGACTATTGAGAGAAAATCGTTAATATGCTGTCTTGCCGCAAATAAGATGTATCCGAAGGCAAATAAAAAATAGCCCACACCTAATTGGTAGAAGCCTCTAAATGATGAATGTACTTTTGCAAAAACCACCGAACCAATACTTAACAACGCACCAAGTATTAAATTTGTCATGGCTAATGTTCTTATATCAAAACCTTCCATACTCACATCATGGATAAAAAACAATATTAATTAACTATAGTCCAGATATTCATAATAACGAATCAGCGACTCGCTACATTTCTATTTCATAGTATTCCCATGAGTTTTATCAAACTAGACGACTATTCACCTTCATCTCGCTTGTGCTACTACCATGAATATTAAGCTTAATGTTTGTTATGGTTCACAAATCCAACTAAGAGTCGAATACCCCTGAAATAACATTCTATATAACGGAAACATTGAAAAAAAGTCAAAAAAAAGGCGTTTCTTGAAAACAAGAAACGCTTTATAAAAACATGAAACACTAAGGGAAATAAACTCTCGTATAGTAAGAGTACAAGTTTACCAATAAGTTCAAATTAATTTATAATCTTTATTTTTTCTTTTCCAAGGTAAAGTCAAAAATAATTTCATAGCCCTCTTCGTTGTATTCTCCAGCTCGATAACGCCATCTTGATAGCGCTTTTTTAGCCGCGAAATTCAACTCTCTATTAGCATTAGATTCCACCAACGTAATGTTAGATACTTTACCTTGAGGTGAGATAATATAAGCCAGCTTAACCGTTCCAGATTGCTGAGCTCTAATCGCTTTATGTGAATATTTGGGTTGCTCCTGATAAATAGGCACCAAAGATAATACCGGTTGCATAACTTTAGGATTAATAGAAACGGTGATCACATCTACAGATAAAGAAAACGGTAATGCATTAGGTAAGTCTGTCATGCCATGAACTTGTGCATTTTTAGAATAAGCAGGTGCAACATAAGGTTTTTTCGGTACTAATGGCGGTATAACGATAGCGATTACTTCATCAACGAGTGTTATCTCTTCATGCTCAAGCTCAACAACGTTCAACTGAGTTGGCGAAACTTGTTTAAGTGACAGTGGAACTTGTGTAGAAAAATGACTGATCACCGCTAAAATGCCGAATGATGCCAGACTGCCAAAAAATAATATACTCAGTAATTGCACGATCGTATATACCGGTTTTTTCTTTTTTTGCAGCGACGAAAAGTGGATCTCAGGCGCCTCTATTTGCTGCTTTCTCTGTTGATAAAGTGAAGCAATCTCTCTATCACTATCTTCGTATTTCATGATTTATTTTCCAAGAAATTTTTAATGTGTGTTCTGGCGTAACGTAAACGACTTTTAATCGTTTCAAAACTTTCGTCGGTTAATTCTGCAATTTGTAACACGGAAAAGCCTTCTTGTTGAAAAATAAAAGCTTCACGCTGATGAAAAGGCAATAAAGTGACCGCTTGATTAAAAATGGTCAACCTATCTCTATTCTCTGATTCTTGCTCTAAAGTATAATTAATCGTTTGAGATAACACTGACAATTCTGACGAAATATCGGGTTCATCCAATGGTTGAGTTTGCCAACGGTTTTGTCTTCTCAATTCATCAATCAAGGTATTTCTAGCGATAGTAAACAACCAACTTTTCACATTATTATGCGCTTGATGTATCTCTTTAATCTTGATGACTTTTAACCACATTGACTGAATAATATCTTCAGCCATTGCTTTGTCTGATTGACTCAACAAATAATGATAAATGGGCTGATTAAATTGCTCTACCAGCAAAATAAAATATTTATCTTTGCTGGTAGCAATATATCGCGTTAATAAGATTTCAGGGCTGATATTTGGATTAAACCAGCCCTTAATCATTGAGGGTAACTTCAAAGACACATCCTAACTTTGTTGTTCCATAGAAAAATCTAATTGTACGGTACGCGCTTTTTGATATACCGCTTGTCCATCAACTGATTTTGCCTGATATTTCCACTTTCTTAAAGCATGTCTTGCCGCTTTATCAAAAATACGCTTAGGTTGAGAGTCAATAACTGAAATATTAACCACTTTCCCCACTTTATTGATATCAAAAGATAATATCACCCAACCTTCAGTACCTTTTCTCATTGCGTCCATTGGATACTTAGGATTTACACGTACTATAGGGCGGGCCTCTTTATCACCCATGCCTTCATATTGTTTAAACGTGGTGCCTTTTCCTGTGAATGAAATTGGCACTGACTGATAGGTTAAAGCGAGGGCGTCATTTGCAACAACAGGCGTAACATCACTCTTTGGCATAACTTCAGGTTTTGGCGGCGGATCAAGTTTTACTTTTTCAATATGTTGTACTTTTGAGTCTTCTGGCGCTCGTGCCACTTCAATAACAACGGGTGGCAACGGCGTTGTAACATTAACACTGTCGCTACTAATTAAAGACGCCATAAAAGCAAACAAACCAAAAGTAATGATCACAGATAAGCTGATATAAGATAATAATTTAGCCATATTTATTCCTTTATTTAATAAACAAAAAACCAATACAAGCGATAAAATAAGTGCTTGTACTTATAAAACGTTTATAAAAAGAAAAAGGGGTTAACTTATTTTATTAAATGTTCCAATAATTTATTGGTGTCATATTGCTCAGAATAACGAGTCGGAGCAAAGTCTGAAGAAAAAGTAACATTCGTGGTTTATCAAGCATTGAAATTATGGGATATTAATGCCTATTGAATAAAATATTATAGAGTGATTTTCATTGCGAAAGTTCTATAGTAGCGGCTATTTTGTAGGAACGTATGAAAAAAAACTCCATTCCACTGTTTATTGGCGTCATTGTTAGTTTTATCGCTATTTGGTTCGTCAATGATTTATTGCTAGTAGAACAATGCCTAGAGAACAACGGTAGTTTCAATTACAACAAAGGTGAATGCTTATTAGAAAATGGCGAGGTAAAAGTATCAGAGCTAGGAAATTTTTTAATCGCAATCTATTTTTTTATGGGCATGTTAATTTCATTATCAGTCTCATTTTCAATCCGGAAAGTATTTAAGATTGAACAATAAGACAGACAACACCTTATACATATCTCGAGTTTTTTCTTATATATTGTAAAGTGTTGGATGCTCTTCAATTTTATTTATCACAACAAGTAAACATAATATGACAAACAATATAATTATTAGGGCAGCCCTTGAAAGTGATCGATCTTTCATTTTCCAATTATCACCACGCCTTGCTGAAGTCGCAGAGCTAAAATGGCACAGTGATGAAGTTATACAAAAAATGCAGGATGACTATATTTCAGCAATGCTCATTCAAACACCAGTGCCTCACACAACGCTCATCGCAGAAAAAGATTCAGTCCCATTAGGTTTTATTCATGCTCGCTCACACATCGACAGTATTTCAGGTGAAACATGCGGAACAGTGCCACTATTGGCTGTATCTCCAAATGCACAAGGACTGGGCATTGGAAAAACGCTGATGAATTCAGTTGAACTATGGGCGAAAGGGTTAGGTTATCGTTTATTACACTTAGAGGTTTTCGCTCAAAATAAAGGAGCGCATAACTTCTATCAAAAACAAGGATTTGAATCTGAGACTCTTCATATGATTAAACAGCTTTAACCTATTAGAATATCCTGCGATTAAAAAGTGGCTTAACCGGATTCAGACACATCCAAGATTTATTGCTATGGCATGATATTTACACGCTAATTGTTACATTTTTCTTACTATTTCAACTTTACATTAACAAAGGCTGCGGTATTATGTGCCCAAATTGTCAGTTACTTAATTTGTAGGGATACAAAATGTTACGCATACTTATTTTAAGCTTTTTTATCAGTTCTATAACACTTGCGAGTGAAACCCCTCATAAAGTAGGTCTTGAATATAGCTATTCAGATATCGATAACTCTTCGGCTGAAGAGACATCTGATTTGAATGATCTATTCACATCGCACTATTCTTATTCGTATGAATACAAGATAGCAGAACACATTTCAATTGGTCTTGGCTATTTGAAAGGAGATAGTAGTAAAGCCGATGGAATAATATTGGATCTATTGACTGACTCTAAAATTGATTACAGTGCTTTTATGATTTCTGCCGTAATAAACTTTCCGTTATCTACACGCAATTCTTTATATTTGAAAGTAAATGCGCTGCAATATGATTACGATATCATTGACGATAATGAAGTTATGTATAATGAAGATGGCAGTGACTTGGGTTTCTCTTTTGGTTGGATGTATGAATTTGATAATGGCATAGGTATGAAAGCCGGTTACGAAGTATTGAACTTGGGAAACAATATAGATATTAGAGGGTTTAATACCGGCATTAGTTACCGATTTTAATATTTATTCATCGCGTTGATAAAATGAATAAAACCTAAGCTTTGAAGGAAATAGCATGAAACGTAGACAGTTTTTTAAAGCTTCACTGGCAAGTGGAGCGGCTATTATAGGTATAGGTGCTGGAACATTTTTAATCATTGATGAATACGATAAAAATAATCTTACGATAGACCTCGCTCTAAAAAATCTCGATGCCTTATTTAATGAAAACATGATTAATTTAGGCGAATGGGATCCCGCTCAAATATTTGTACATTGCGCACAAAGTGTCGAATATTCAATGTCCCATTTTCCAGAACATAAATCGAACCTTTTTAAGAGCACCATAGGTAAACTAGCATTCTCGGTATTTTCGTCTAAAGGCAAGATGACTCATGCGTTAAATGAAGCCATTCCAGGCGCGCCAATACTGGATAAAAATGTAGAGATTATAATAGCGCTCAATCGTTTAAAAAAAGCCTTGATTGACTTCGATAACTATCAAGGAAAACTTGCACCGCACTTTGCTTATGGTGAATTAACAAAAGATGAATATGAAGCGGCACATGTCATGCACTTATATAATCATCTTCAAGAAATAATTACTTGATGCCCGCGTTAAAGTGAGAGCAAACACTTAAACTCATGAAGTGATTTTCCGCTAAATAAATTTTTAGACTATTCAAATTCAGAAAAATCCCACTGCTCTACAACACCATCGCTATTAGTAGCAACAATAGATTTAACGCTTTTAGCATTTGCTATAGATTTATTATTACCTTCATTCATTGCCACACTTAATACTGATGCTCTACCGTATTCCGCTGTTGATTCCCACTGGCCAATCAATGCGCCGTCAACAACTCGCCATAATTGTAGAACTCGCCTTGGTGAACCTGTTAAAAATACCCGTTTATCATCAGAGAATACTGAATCATTGACTTCTAAAAATTTTAAATAGGTGTCTAAATCTGCAATGAGTTTTCCTGTTTTCAAATCCCAAAATTTCCGGTCCTTAACGGCATCAATACTAAAACCAACCAAACCATCTGCACTAATGTCTACATGATTAACTCGGCTAGCATGGCCAAATTCAAACACGGTTTCGCCGTTTGAGGTATTCCACAGTTGCGCTTTTTTATCACTTGAGCCCGTAAAAGCAACTTGACCATTTTCAGACAAACTCACCGCATTTATATCTAATCGATGTTTTTGAAATGTTGTCACTTTATTTGTTTGAGTATCAATAATACTGGCTTTACCACTGCGAAATCCTAAAAGCAGTGTTCGACCATTCTTTGAAGTCGAAATATCATTAATAATATTATCCGCAACTTGCCACTCACCTATTACCTGTAAGTTATTAATTGCATACTTCTTTACAGATACTCTATTAGAAAGATATAGAAACTGATTGTTCTTACTGATGTGAGCTATTTCAATATGTTGTGCATGTGCGGCTGACAAACACTTCGGCGTACTCGCTGGCTGCTTATTTTGCCAAAGACATACACTGTCAGTATTCACCACAACATTTAACTGACCATCATATGACAATGCAGCAGCTTCTATAGGGGATTTGCTGTGATTAACTTTGCTAACAGCCGCTGAGTTATAAACTTCTTGTTGGCTACAGGCTATTGCGCATAGAGAAACCATCAGTACAGTCAAAAATTTCATTATGTTTTCAATCTCTTTTTTATAATAAAGACACTATCTCACAACTTTATGGAAAAATGGAAATTTATCCCCCTGCTAATGTTCGTTAACTTATCATACTCGCTAACGCCAAAGATAAAATGAAACGGCAGCGACTTTCAAAAGAGCATGGTCACCCGTTGTTATACTGGACTTGGTATTACTTTCTCAATTCTTCCATATCTGCAATCAATTCTTCTAATTTTTTAAACTGGCGACCATAAACGATGCTCAAATCCCAGTGATAAATTGCCTCTGCGTAGCGCGCAAAAAACAGTATTACGATAGCAATAGCCACGATCAAATAATAAGGTAGGCCAAATAGTATGATATCAGTAGGTATCTTTTCGACGAGCATTGCAATCAACTTTCCACCGATTTTACTAACAACCGCTTGAACAGCCATACCAAGAAAGAACAGCGGATAAAATATTTTGTAATAACCAGCATACGTATCAATTGAACTTTGAAGCCAGGTATTAAAACTCATCAGGTAATCATAACTACTTTGCCCTTTAGACAAATTAACTGTTTTTTTCAGCTCTTTTTTGGCAATAATAATAAGTGGTAAAAGTAAGACGCATATGTATAAACCTAAAAATGGCGCTCCAATGAGAGACATCATCACAAACATAATCACACACCCCACCATGATGGCTTTTATATTTATATCGAACATGTTCTTCAGTTTATCAACAATATTTTCTGACTTACGGTTATATAAATCATTAATTTTAGGGGCAGTTAAATTCGCCTCGTTAACAAAGCCGTCTTTCCACATGGTTTCTATTGATTTTGTCATGTATTAATCCTTGAGCTTAATAATTTTATTGAGTCTGTCTTTGATGCGCTTTATGCGAACACCAATATTATTTATATTACTACCTATAATTTCTGCTATCTCTTCATACGTTTTTTCTTCGAGATAAAGTAGAATGATAGCCCTGTCGGTTTCAGACAAATGTTTGATAGCATTGTATAATTCATTAATATCATCGCTAATAAATGCCTTACTGTCATCAATTGCTTCCTCTGGTAATGCGTCTGAAACTATCTCTTTATTGCCACTTTTTCGTCGCTTCAAATAGGTTAAACACACATTAAGCGAAATACGATATATCCACGTTGACCATTCACTTTCTTTATTGAAGTTGTCTTTGCTACGCCAAATTTGTAAGCAAACCTCTTGATAGTAATCTTCAAAATCTTCCTGACTATTCGTATAAGCTCGGCAAATTTTAATAATGATCCCCGCATAAGGCAGTATATATAGCTGATAAAAATCGCTTCCCATGTAAACCCTGTTCTCTATTGATTGGTTGTGCTTAGTTAGTGGTTTGACGTAAGGATTTATTACACCCAAGTCAAAAATCTTTTGTTTTTTTAATGATAAAACCAAAATGGTGAAATTTTCACTATAAAATCAAGTTAATGCAACTTGGTCACAGCAAATCGTTTATATATTCACTGTGGGTGCTTTGCCCACAGGATGATGATAAAAAAGCCATAAACTTAATATTACTGACGAATAAATGATGGAGTATTTTGGGGGATTTCGCAAAAACATTGGTGGCATTATATTCGCACATAATGCCCAAGTGGGAACTAACTTAATGGAATTGGTATAAATGGTCGTTAAGATAAGTTTATTGATGATTTACATTAACAACCAATCATCAATGGGGAAATAATCATCTGCCGCATTAATTAACGACTTAGCGGTTAATGCAGATACGCCATAAACATGTGTTTTGACACCATAACGCTCTTTAACTTTTTTGAGTAACAAATCAAAATCACCATCGCCAGATAATAATATTACCGTATCAACATGTGGCGCACTTTCCATGATATCAATGGTGATCCCGACATCCCAATCTCCTTTGGCGGAACCATCTCGACGTTGGATAAAAGGCTTTAATTTCACATCAAACCCTATGTGCTTCAACGCTTTTTGGAATTTATGCTGTGCATCATCACTTCGCTGAATAGCATAAGCATTAGCGATAATAATATCGCCTTGCTCATTAATTTGTTGCCAAAACTTACGATAGTTAAACTGCCTTTGAAAGCTATCACGGGTCGTGTAATAAATATTTTGTACGTCAACAAAAATAGCAATTCTTTTCAGTTCTGATGTCATTATATTACCCAATAAGGAATGAAATATGTGCGTAATGGCTGCCATTACGACAAACCAGATGCAACATGCTACAATAAAGTGAAGATTAAAAACATGACTTTACCCATCATACCTCAATATGAAGTTTCAGAGCTAAGCTAAAAAGTCAGATCAAGGCGCGATGCGAAGAGAATGGTTATTCCCTTATCGAGTATTGCAACGCTGGACTGATTTTTCAGCTTAGCTCCCTTTGGGCAAGTCGATAAAGGGTCACCTTCTGCGTTATTGGTTTCGACAATAGAACAACTATTCTCTTCAATCAATACCTTGTAGCTAACCCTTTCTCTACTTGCTGAAATCTGTATATTGAAGTGTGATGGGTAAGAAGTATAATAATTCAGAGAAAAAAACACGATGCCAGCCATACGTTCATTATTCTATTTCCTATTACGTTTCCCTATAAAACTCCTCGTTCACAGTAAAATTGTCCCTGTTAATTATTTAGAGTCAGAAGAAGTGAAGCCAGAACAGCCACAGTTTTATGTAATTCGTCATCAATCTGCCAGTGATTTGTTAGCATTACGTAAGGCATGTAAAACCTTAAATCTTCCCGATCCGCTAAGTCCAGTAACAATTAACAGCAAAAGTTTTTCGCGTTTATTATGTTTGGAAAAACCCACCCCTTTATTTCGCTGGCGAAAAGCAAGTACCACCGAAGCGATTACTCAAGGGTTTGAATTATTAAAACAACACAGCATAGACGAATCATTAAATGCACAGTTGATCCCTGCTCACGTTATTTGGGGTCGAACGCCGACAAAAGAGCACAACAACGCCAATATTGGTACCGTTTTAGCAGATCAAGAATCCCCCTCTTGGTTACGTAAATTTTTCATTGTTTTATTTTTAGGCCGTAACTCCATCGTACGCTTTAGCGAAGCCATTTCTTTCCGTTTAATGGCCGATAAACATGGCACAACACCCGCAAGCGCACAAAAGCTAATACGCATTGCTCGCTTCCATTTTTACCGACAAACGATTGCAGTGACTGGCCCAAGACTGATGCACCGCCAACAAATGTTTGCCACACTGATGACTAACCCTTCAATAAAACGCTTAATCAGCGACGAAGCAAAAAGCAAATCAATAAGTGAATATGAAGTAAAAAAACAAGCACTTGCCATCATGGATGAAATCGCTGGTGATTATCGTGACTCAATGGTGCGCTTAGGTGCCCGTATATTGAATTGGCTTTGGAATCGTTTATATAGCGGCATCAACATAAACAATGCGAAAGTGTTACGTGATCTCGCTCAAGAAGGTCATGAAATTATTTATGTACCCTGCCATCGCAGTCATATGGACTACTTATTACTGACTTATGTCATTTTCCAAGAAGGCTTAGTTACACCTAGAATAGCAGCAGGCATTAACTTAAGTTTTTGGCCTGCAGGCGCGATATTTCGTAAAGCTGGCGCTTTTTTCATCCGTCGTAGTTTTAAGGGAAACCGCTTATATTCCACCATTTTTAGAGAATATTTAGGCTTGTTATTCGAACGTGGTTATTCGGTTAAATATTATTCTGAGGGAGGAAGAAGTAGAACAGGCCGTTTATTACCCCCAAAAACCGGCATGCTTGCCATGACAATACAAAGCTTACTCAGAGGTATAGATCGTCCATTAACGCTAGTACCTGTCTATTTAGGTTACGAACATGTCATGGAAGTTGGTACTTATCACAAAGAATTAAGTGGCAGTAAAAAGAAGAACGAATCTATCTTTGGTGTACTTAAAGCCATTAAAAATTTACGAAACTACGGTAAAGGTTACGTAAATTTTGGTGAACCCATTAATATTAATCAGTTCCTGAATAAGCAAGTACCTGATTGGAAAAAAGATATTGACCCCATTGACCCTCAAAAACCGACGTGGTTAACACCCAGCGTTAATGTATTGGCTAATCAAGTGATGACGCATATCAATAAAAGTGCCGCCATTAACGGTACCGCTTTAGTCGCGCTTATTCTTCATGCTTGTAAAAATAAAGCGCTCGCTAAAACTGAATTAATCAACCAACTTGATTTCTTTTTAAAACTACAACGCAACGCTCCTTATAGTGCGCAACTCACCATCCCAAGTGAAAATGGTCAGCAACTCCTTGATGATGTTATTGGGTTAAATAAAGTCACCGTTAACCACGATAGTTATGGCGATATCATTTCTTTGTCTGAAAAAGCAACATTAGAAATGCGCTATTACCGCAATAATATTTTGCATAGCTATATATTGCCTGCACTTATTTGTCGTTTATTAGACCGTCATAGCAAAATTAATCTCGACACATTATTAGAACAAGTTCAGCGAATCATTAGCTTAGTAAAAACCGATTTATTTCTCTGGCAGAACGAAAGTGAAGTCAGTCAACAAACCGAAAAAGTCATCGACCTTTTACTGAACGATGGTCTTATTACACAAAGTAAAGCGGGATTTTTCAGTGTCGTCAATGACGGCGAGCTTAATAGTAATATTCGATTACTCGGCGAATGTGTTAATGAAACCGTGCAACGTTTTACCATTATATGTTCATTGATTAATCGTTTTTCACCCATCACTAAAAATGACCTTGAAGATAAAGTCGTGGCTATTGCCCAACGTTTATCGGTATTAAATGATATTAATGCCCCTGAGTTTGTCGATAAAAAAGCGCAAGGGACCTTAATCAATGCCATGATTGAACAAGGTTATATGAATAAAGATGAAGAAGGTAAACTCGTTGATAGTAGTACTTTAGGGTTACTAAAATCGTCTGTCACTCAACTGGTAGACATTGAAGTATTACAAAGTATTATTCGTTAAAAAACTTTCGCTAAGGCATTATTTTTTAAAGCCTTAGACTTACCATAATGTCATTTTGTAAGGCTTCAAGGTGACATTATACATAATGATTTTTTCTTTTAGTGCTTTCTATAAGTATTCTATAGCGATACCAATAAAAACAATCAAACCAACGTAGTGATTATTCAAAAAAGCTTGGAAGCATTTTTCACGCTCTCTATTTACAATTAAAATTTGTTGATAACAAAAGAACCCGGCGGCAACCACAAGACTTAATTGATAGGGCCAACCGAATGCGAGTATCTCACCCGCGCTCATTAACAGTCCTAACGTTGCCAACTGTAATAATAAAATGATGCGTTTATCATGACGACCAAATAAGATGGCGGTTGATTTAACGCCAATTTTCAAATCATCATCTCGGTCTACCATGGCATACATTGTGTCGTAAGCCACCGTCCATAATAAATTAGCACTAAAAAGTAACCAAGCAACGGGGGGGATCTCTCCCATGCCTTCGGCAAAGGCCATGATCATTCCCCAACTAAAAGCAGCACCAAGCACAACCTGAGGTAATTGCGTGTAGCGTTTCATAAACGGGTAACTTGCCGCTAATAAAACAGCGACAACGGAAAGCTGAATAGTGAACCAGCTCAAGGTTAAAACTAAGCCTAACGCTATACCAAGGAGTAAACCAAAGAGTGATAACGCATCGTTAGCCGTTAATACCCCTGTCACTAGCGGTCTATTCTCTGTACGCTTTACTTGTCCATCTACTTTGCGGTCAGCCCAATCATTGATGACACAACCGGCACTTCGCATGACAAAAACACCTAATGTAAAGACAACTAACCAATGTAGCGTCGGGAAACCATCTCCCGCGATCCATAATGCCCAGTATGTTGGCCATAACAATAAATAAGTGCCAATCGGCTTATCTGCACGAGTAATGTGTACAATACCCTGCCATTTAGTTGCAACAGCATTTGTCATGTTTCTTCCTGTATGGGTTGTGTTGTTTGTAAAGCAGTCGATTGATAAGCGAAAGCATTTGGCAAAAACACTTCAGCAACCATTAAAGGTTTATCATGTAACATAAAGGTTGAACGTCGACCCCAAAGCTCAGTTTGAGTGGGCAATTCAAGCTGGTGCGCTAATTTCGACACGGCACTACTATGCGAAAAAGCGGAGATTTCAATAGATTTACGGTATAAATTTTTGTTACTAAACAGTACTTGTCCTAACGATTGGTTACCTAAATGCGCCAATTGCTGTTCTTCACCTGTTAAACTTTTTAACGGTAATATACTACGTGCAAAGACTTGTGGCACATCATCACAATACAACAGCACTTCACGCACTAAGACTTGCTCTGCAGCGTGAATATCACCTGTTGACTCTTCTATTGAACATGGTTGAATTTTTTGACCTAAAACTTCAACGCTAAAACGCTTGCAACATTCACTTAATCGAGCGGTCAGTGAACTTGGGTCAAGTAACCAACTTAATAAATTTTCATTTAGCGATATGCCTACAGGAGACTGCCATGAGGTATCAAGTGTAATGGGAAATAAAGGATGTGGTTGGTTCATAACAACTAATTAATAACTATTTTATTAAACAAGAACCTGCATATCATATCAGTATTGTTTTGTTTATGCCGCTGGTAATTTAGGAGATGAAGTGGTTCATTGAGTGTTTTTCCCTTAGGGTTTATAATTGATTTGGCTACTAAAAAAATATAGGGCATAAATTTGCTAATAAAAATTAAAGATTCATTGTAATATAGTCGATAGCCTTTTCGATTCTCCCGTTAATTAGAGCAGTAAAATGAAAAAAAACTTATTAATATTAGTCACCTTGTTGTCATTTGCTTTACCTTTATCTTCAGTGAAAGCTGCAGATTACGCTTACTTCGGCTTTGAACCTTCGATTATTACCAACTACGTTGCTGTAAAAAAGAAGCTAGGATACGTTAGGATAACCGTCGAATTGATGATTGAAGACTCTTCAAACTATGAAACTGTTGAGCATCACGCACCATTATTACGCGATGCGATTATTACTATTATTGGTCAACAACCTGAAGCGAAAGTAAGATCTATCAATGGACGCCAAGAAATTCAGCGCTTATGTGAAATAAAAGTGAAAAACCTTTTGACCAAAGAAACGGGCCAACCGTTAATTAAAAAACTACTCTTTACGCAGTGGTTAGATAACTAATAAAAAACACTCTCTGTAGGTCGAGACAAAATTCGACCTACAAATTGTAATGAATAAACTATCGTCGTTTCATCAACAAGATATTTATCGCCGCTAACAAACAACCACTGACTAAACCTAACAAGTGCGCCGTGTTAGCCATATTAACGGGTAATACATCAACATATCCGAGTACAAGCCAGAATAACAAAAAGCCAATAATAGGTTTCGAGATCAGTAAACCTTTTTCAGGCGCCAACCAACCGTACCACCAAACATAACCCACCAAGCCATAAACAACACCTGACAAACCACCAAAGTTAGGCCCTGTCACTATAAACTGACCAAGGTTAGAAAAGAGTGCAGTAACCAAAAACAAATTAATTAATGCGCCTTTACCGAGAATACGTTCAACACTACCGCCTAATTGCCACCACCACATGGTATTAAAAACAATATGTAGCCATGAAAAATGAAATAACGCAGGTCCTAATAATCGTAATGGCGATTCAAAAAAAGCATCCAAGGTTAATTCAGGGTAAAAATGCAATAATTGAAAAGCAGGACGAGCAAGTCCCAACACACTGGCAATAAAAACTAACCAGCATAAGGCAAATACGGTTAATGTTACCCAACCGGCATGAGCAAGAAATTGCTGTTTAAAGCTAGCGATTAAAGAAGGAGAGTTGTCATTTACCTCAGCAATTTCCCCACTATTCCACGCAGCTTGTTGATATTTTTCTTGGTAGGGATCGGCAATGAACTCAGCAAAAATACCTTTCGCTTGGTCAAGCTCACTACTTTGGCAGAACACAATGTATTCACTACCTTCCAGCTCTACTTTCGCATGAATATTTATACTCGTTAAATAATTTGCAAAGAGTAAAGCAATGTTATGTTGCGATACTTTTACTAACGGGCTTAAATCATCCATTGAGTTAAATTCCAACATGATACTCAACCATTTAGTGTTCTATATCAGCAGGAAAACGCAATTGCCAATCAGTAAAACCACCATCAAGCGAATAGACATCGGAGAAGTCTTGGCTAATAAGAAACTGTGCGGCTTGTTGGCTAGAAATTCCATGATAACAACAGACAACAACGGGAACATCTAAGTCAGCTTCTCGAATGAATTCAGGAAAATTTTCATTACTCAAATGAATAGCACCGGGAATATGATTAGCTTGAAATGAAGCTGCATCACGAATATCAACAACCACGTATTTTTTTTCATTTAAACCTTCATGCAGTGTGTCTAGTTGCATATGTTTAAAGTTTTCTTGTTCAGTCATATTTTATTTCCCTAAAAATTTACCTCGCTAATGTAGCACAAATTCATCGTCAGCTAGCACTGTTATTCTTCAAAATATCACCCGAAAGCTAATCAAATTTAAGACGATAAAATTTATTATTTAAAACTTTATTCGCATAAACTTAACTACTTCTAGTTAACGTAATTATAAAATGTTTTAATCAGCTAAACATGCAGCGTTTAGCTAGCCAAACATTAATTATGTATTAATACAGAGCACTACAAATGAATTTCAATCTAGAAATCAATTCCATATTACGTACAGATGATTTTTCAACATTAGCAATAGGTAAAATTTATCCGTTTAAGCGCCGAGGTAGTCTAAAATTTGTTGAAAATACTCCTCTTTGGCTAGCTTACAATGATTGGTCTGTCAGAGCAGAAATTAGCATTATTAATCAATCTATTGAAAATGATAGTGTTGAAGGTGTTTTTCGCATTGATTATATTTACCAAGAAGATGAGAAAAAAGTTATCAGCCGTGTTTTTGACCGTATGTTTGCAGGCTTAAATGACTCCGACATTTACTTATTATCATCAAAAGCTGAATATCAACAAGCGCTTAAGAATGGTTATCTCACTCGAGACTCTTTACAGAGTGAAGGTTTCATCCATGCTTCCCCTAGAAATCAACTTAATCGACTTGCCAACAAATACCATAAGAAGACAATAGAACCATTGATATTAGTCGTTGATAAAAAACTAGTTTCATCAGAAATAAAATGGGAGCCAGCTACAGGCGGTTTATATCCGCATATTTATGGCGTATTAAATATAAACGCTGTTACTAAAGTAGAAAACATTCATCTAGCCGATGATGGCAACTTTCACTTATAAAATGATACGTTAAACAGGTAGCGAGTATGATCAAAAAAAATTAAGAACTGGTTTCACTCTTAAAAGGTATTTTGAACGCATCTCCTGATCTCACTTTTGCTAAAGACACTGACTTCAAATATATTGCCTGCACTAATGCCTTGAAAGACAGGATGTCTGAGAAAGGCCATCCTGAACATTCGCCACTCTTTGCCATCCATGGCACCGTGACATTGCCTACATGGATGTAGGTACTTATGATTTGTCTGGAACAAAAATGACGTACAGGAAGCACTAATGCCGAGAAGGCATGGATGCCTAAGAAAGGCCATCCTGAACATAAAAAGCCAAAACACTCGACATATTTTGGCTTTGTTTATTGAGCGTTTGAATAATTCAAACGCTTTTAAAAATAAACTACAATACTTTCGCGATAGATTGCGCTAAGTAATCTACATTTCGATTTGCAATACCCGCAATACTCATACGGCTAGAACCCACCATATAAATACTGTATTCATCTTGCAATTGCTGTACTTGTTCAGGCGTTATACCCAAGAACGAGAACATACCCATTTGACGAGAAATAAAACTAAAGTCACGAGTAACGCCGTTCTCGACTAATTTATCAACGAGTAATTGACGATTGCCGTTTATACGATCACGCATTTCTTTTAATTCTGCATGCCACTGTGTACGTAGTTCATCAGAACTTAAAATGGTTTCAACTAATGCCGCGCCATGTGCTGGAGGCATAGAATAAATAACACGAATAACATGCAGTAACACTGACTGAGCAACATCTACTGCTGAAGGTGTTTCACCAATAATAGTACAACCACCAATACGCTCACGGTATAAACCAAAGTTTTTAGAACATGAACTACACACAATCATTTCTTTTGCGTGTTCAGCCATTAAACGTAAGCCATAAGCGTCTTCGTCTAAACCTACACCGAAGCCTTGGTATGCCATATCAACAACAGGTAAAAAACCAACGTCTTTAGCCACTTCAACAACTTGCTGCCATTGCTCGTTATTTAAATCCATACCACTTGGGTTATGACAACACGCATGTAATAACACGGCATCATCACTGCTCACTTCTTTCAAAGCCGCTAACATGCCATCGAAATCAAGGGTTTTGTTTTCGTGATCATAATACGGGTAAGTTTTAACCGTTAAGCCAGCAGCTTCAAATAAACCGGTATGGTTTGCCCAAGTTGGGTTACTTACCCAAATGGTGGCGCCTGCTTTACACGATTTAATAAATTCTGCAGCAACACGCAATGCACCTGTTCCACCTGGAGTGGAAACAGTACGCGCTCTATTTTCAAGCAGTACTTTATGATGACCGAAAATTAATTTGCTCATTTCGTCATTAAATACGGGTGAACCTGTAGGACCAATATAAACTTTGGTATCTTCGTGATCGGTACGATATTTTTCAGCTGCTTTCACGCAATCTAAAATTGCCGTGTGGCCCGCTTCATTTTTATATACACCAACACCCAAATCGATTTTATGTGGGTTTGAATCTTCACGATATTTAGCCAATAAGCCTAAAATAGGATCGGCAGGCAAAGCCTTTAAGCTACCAAACATGTCTCCAGTTACCTTATTCAATGACGGGATTTTCTTAATTCAGCGATTTCGCTCAACAAGAGGAATAAATCCCTTTGTTTAAAGCGCAAGCATAGCCCCAATGAAGTAAGAATTAAAGCGTTTACCCTAAAAAAATGTAGGAAGTAATAGCACAAAAGGAACTAAGGAATAACAAGGTGAATTTTGATGTTTACGATGAAAAGTTCCGCAACGAATTCTATACAGAGCCCGCTGCGAAAAAGTTGACTATAAAATCTTAGAAATTATTAGTAACGGCGGCGATAAAGCCAATAACACCACCAAACACCCCTCCCCAAACGACTAGCCAACCTAAGTGTTTACGGATCATCGCTTGGATAATTTCCTTTACAAGTTGCGGGGTTAATTCATTTAATCTTTGATCAATAATGTCACTGACTTTTTCACGCATGTCAGCCTTCATACTACCTTGCTCAAGTTCCTCTTTAAGAAGCTGAGCAAACGCTTCACTCTGGGAAATTTTACCCACAGTAACCTTCATTTTTTCAATAAAAGGTTCACGTAAAGGCTGCAATGCTTCACTGCCTCCAACCATCGCTAACATAGCTCCAAAAGATGACTTCTCAATCACATCAACTAAATCATCAAAGGCAGGATTTAAATCTATTTTTTCAATGACCGGCGCTAAATCTAAAGATGCTACGCCAGCTGAACCGCTTGATAAAAATCTGTCAATATTCTCTTCGGTAAAAAACTGTTCCATCATCAGCGATTTTATCGCTATTTTGAATTCTTCAAAGCGGGCCGGAATAACACCTGAACCATATAGAAAAGGCACTTTTTCGAAAAGCATGTGCACAGCAATCCAATTGGTAAAGGCACCCGACAAGGCAAATAAACCAACCGTAAAAAGTAAAGATTGCTGAAAAAAGTAACCTGCTAATGTAGCAAGCAAGGCGATGAAATTGGTGATAAAGCTTTTATTCACTAAGTACCTCAAAATTCGACGTAAGTATCTATTTTGCTATGTTAACAATTGCATGGTTTTGCGCCAAGCATTTTGCAGTAGATCGGGTATAGTAAGCGATAAATAGATAATAAAAATAAAGGACATTCGATGAAACTTAGCATTATTATAGCCCTTAGCTCATGCTTATTGAGCTATTCTACTTTAGCGAGCGATACGTATAAAGCCGATGAATGGCGTACTTTAGCTACTGATAAAACCGTATTGCTCACTTTGCCTCATGGTAAAGTTGTCATTGAACTGGCGCCGCAGTTTTCTCCAAAACATGTGGAGCAATTTATCAAACTCACTAAATCAGGTCACTATGATGGTAATAAGTTTTACCGCGTCATCGATGGTTTTGTTGCTCAAGGTGGTCCAGAAGATGGAAGTAGTGCTGATAAATCTGTACCTATATTGAAAATGGAAGGTGATTTTACTACCCAAGAAAACTGGCACTTCACCAAGATTCAAGACAATGACTTATTCGCTGAACAAACAGGTTTTAAAGACGGCTTTCCTATAGGGCACAATCCCAGTGAAAAAATGGCTTGGCTAACCCATTGCCCTGGCGTTATTGCCATGGCTCGCGGTAATGAACCTGATTCAGGCTCAAGCCACTTTTATATAGTGAATGGTCAAGCAACGCGTTATTTAGATCGCATCATGACCGTATTTGGTCGCGTAGTTTATGGCATGAACAACATACAAGCGATAACGAGAACATCCGTTATTGAAGGTGATACACCTGTTGATAAAAAAGATTACACGCCAATGCTCAGCATGCAAATGATGAATGATGTGCCTAAAGATCAACAAATTTTACTGCAGGTGCAAAATACCGAACATCCTACCTATAGTGAAATGATAGTGAAACGTAAAAAACGTGAAAATGCCTTTTTTTACAAAAAACCTCCTCCGGTATTAGATGTTTGTCAAACACCGGTAAAAACACGCTTTGCCACAATAACGAAATAGCACAAGCAACTGAAGGAACACGCCATGAACACTATTCTGTTAAAGCTGACATTAACAATAGTGCTTACTGCTTATGCATTTACAGCATCTGCAGACACGCTTAAACCATTTACCAGTGATGGCTGTAGTTCATTTCCTGACGGTACATTCAAACAAAAAAATCTTTGGCTCAGTTGTTGTCAGCAACATGATCTAGCGTACTGGCAGGGTGGAACTTATCAAGAACGCTTACAATCGGATATTGCCTTGAAAACGTGTGTCTCTAACGTCGGAGAACCTCAGATAGCGGCTCTCATGCTCGCGGGCGTTAGAGTCGGCGGCACCCCTTTTTTACCGACAAAATTTAGATGGGGATACGGTTGGTCTTATCCTAGGTTTTACGCAAAACTAACAAAATTAGAATTAAAGCAAGTAAGTCATCTTACGCCATAACTAAATCAAAACAGCTTTTGTCCTGGTAATTATAAGTGTTCGCTCACTTCAACCACCGAACACTTACTGTTCGCCCGCACCACAAAATAAATAATTTCATTAAAAAACAATAGATTACAACTTGGCATTATTCCTGCTAAACAATACTTAATTACCATTTAGTTACGTTTGAATTGCATGCTCAATGCATCAACAGTTCAGCACAGGAAACCGATATGTTTAGAGACACCTCAGGACAAGACGTCCAAATTGAACAAAGTGGCGTTAAAAAGTCACTCGTTTTTAAAGGATTAATTGCGATAGCCATTATTGTTGCTTTTATTATTATTGTACTTCCGAAGTTTAATAGTATGTTTTCTTCAGATTTAACAGTTTCTAAAGAGCGTTTACGCTTTGCTACCGTGCAGCAAGGTAACTTACAGCGTGATATTGGCGTGCAAGGGAAAGTCGTTGCAGCCAATAGCCCTACACTTTATGCCACGGCGCCCGGTATTGTAAGTTTATTTATTAAAGCAGGTGACCAAGTTAAGCAAGGTCAAATACTTGCTGAAATAAATAGCCCGCAGTTAAAGAATCGCTATGAACAAGAATTAGCGACGTTAGAACAGCTTGATCTTGCTGTAGGTCGTCATAAAATCGAAATAAAAAGTACACAATTAAACACCCAACAAGTCATTGAAATGTCAGCAGTAAACTTAGAAGCAGCTGAAGTTAATAAAGATCGTGCTGATACCAGCATTAAAAGTTCACTGATTAGCAAAAAAGAACATGAAGAAAAGCTCGCAGAATTTAAACGCGCTTCTTTATCTCATCAACATGCAAAACAGAATTTTGATTTACAAAAAGAAAGTATGGAGTTTGATCTAAAAAGCAAAAAATCACAATTAGACAGACAGCAATTTGTCGTTAATGATTTAAAGCGCCAAGTGAGTGAGTTGGTGCTCATCGCTCCCACCGACGGTATTATTGGTAGCGTTAACATTCGTGAAAAAGACAGCGTACCTGCAAACACCTCATTAATTACGGTTATCGATTTAAGTGCCTTTGAAGTTGAAGTCAATATTCCAGAAAGTTTTGCTGATGATTTAGGCGTTGGCCTTGCCTGTGAAATTAGCTTCAACGGCGAAACTCATCAAGGACAGATTATTGCGATTTCACCTGAAGTGACTAACGGACAAGTGGTCGGTCGTTTACGCTTCAATGACGATATTGTTGCAAACCTACGCCAAAACCAACGGGTTAGCGCACGTATCTTAATCGAGTCAAAAGAAAATATTTTAAAAATTCGTCGCGGCGCTTTCGTAGAGAGTGGTGGTGGGCGCATTGTTTATATCGTTAATAACGATAACGCTACACGCAAAAAAGTCACACTAGGTGCTCGTAGCATTGGAGAAATTGAAGTGGTATCGGGTTTAAAAGTCGGTGACCAAATCGTGATATCAAGCATTGATATCTTTAATAATCATGAAAAAATTTATCTGACCAATTAAGGGAAATACTATGTTAAAAATGAATAATGTCAGCAAGATATACCGTACAGATTTAGTAGAAACACACGCACTTCGCAACGTAAATTTACACATAAAAAGTGGTGAGTTTGTTTCAGTAACCGGCCCTTCTGGTTCAGGGAAAACAACGTTTCTAAATTTAGCAGGTGCGTTAGAAACATTCGAAGAAGGTGACTACTTTTTAGATGGTCAAAATGTAAAAGGATTAAGTGATGATAGACTCTCAGAAATTAGAAATGAAAAAATCGGATTTATTTTTCAAAGCTTTAATCTTTTGCCTGATTTACCCCTCTTTGACAATGTTGATGTTCCGTTACGCTATCGGGGCATGAGTACAAAAGAACGTAAAGAACGTATAGAACACGCACTTGAAACCGTTGGCTTAGCTTCACGTATGAAGCATTTACCTACGCAATTATCTGGTGGTCAGCAACAACGTGTTGCCATTGCCCGTGCTATTGCCGGTAGTCCTAAGTTTTTATTAGCCGATGAACCTACAGGTAACTTAGATTCATTAATGGCTCAGCAAGTCATGGAATTGCTTGAAGATATTAACAGCAAAGGCACCACTATTATTATGGTGACGCATGACGACCAATTGGCACGTCGCGCACATCGTAATATTCAAATATTTGATGGCCAAGTAAGTGATATTGAGAAAGCCGTTGCTAAAGACGTAATGCGCAGCGCATAGGAGCTAAACATGTTTAACTATAATTTACAGCTTGCGTTAAAAAGCCTGAGGGACAAACCTTCATTGACTTTCTTAACCATTTTAACCATTGCCATTGGTTTAGGTTTTTACACGACAGTTAAAACCATGAGCTACCAAGGTGGACAAGTTCCTTTAGCACACAAAAGTAAAAACATCTTTTTAGTGCAAATGGATAACCGTGAAATTACCGCAGAAGAAGTCGCTCATCAATCACGCTTGGTCGATACCACCTATAAAGATACCCTTAATTTAATGGCAATGGATCTACCTGGCGTTAAGCAAACCTTTAACTGGTCTACTTACGGTATTTTAAATGTTGAAGATGAAAACATTAACCCGCTAAGAACTTTTGCCGCTGTCACCAGTAGTGACTTTTTCACTATGTTTGAACCGCCCTTCTTATTTGGTAATGGCTGGGACAAAGCTATAGAAAACAGTGGTGAAGGTGTCATCGTTATTAGTAAATTAATGAATGACAAGCTTTTTGGCGGTAAGAACAGTGTTGGTGAAAATGTGCGTATTGGTACCCATACGCTTAAAATTATTGGCGTATTAGATACTTGGCATTTAGCCCGTAAATTTTATGACCGTAGTTTTAGTACCGCGCGTCCCGATAACTTTTTCATTCCTTATACCTTCGCTATGGAAAATGAATTACCACGTCGTGCTGGCTTTGACTGTTGGGCAGGCAATGCCGATATTTCAAGAAGTTTCCGTACTGAAAATACCGAGCGCTTAATTAATTCAGAGTGTTCTTGGGTTACCTTTTGGGCTGAAATCCCTGATGACCAAGTAGAAAGCTATAATCAGCAACTGCATAATTATATTGAAGAACAAAAATCGTTAGGCCGCTTTCCTCGTGAAATTTTAACCTACGTCACCAACCTTAACGACCAATTTACTTATATCAATGGTCGCAATGATTTCATGAATGTTTTCTCATTAATATCAACACTGTTTTTTGCAGTATGTCTGTTAAATGCAGTAGGTATTATATTAGCTAAGTTTATGCGCAGAACCAAAGAGGTTAGTTTACGCAGAGCATTAGGGGCGAAAAAGAAAACCATCATTGCTCAGCATATTATTGAAGTGGTTATCATTGGTTTTCTCGGTGGATTGTTAGGTATTGTCGTTGCTCATTTTGGATTATTAGGCATGATGAAGATCGCACTTTATTCTTCTGATTACACCCGTCAACTCGAAGATTTACAGCCGCTATATGCTTTAGATTTCACCATGATAACCAACGCATTTATTACTGGCATAGTATGTACGCTTGTCACGAGTATTTACCCTATTTGGCGCCTTTGTAATACACCGCCAGCTAGCCAATTAAAATCACAATAAGGAGAGATACATGGATATTAAACCTATTTTTCTCAGCTTAAAACAAAATAAATTCCTAACGATATTAATGGTTATTCAAATCGCTTTTACCATGGGAGTATTAAGCAGTTCGGTACTTGTTGCCACTGACACATTACGAGAATGGGGTATGCCATCAGGCATTCCACATGAAGATATTATTCGTATTTCGCCTGAATTTTTTGATGAAACACAAGATATTGGTCAAGCATTGGTAAAAGACCTTGAACGGGTAAAAAACATGCCCAATGTCATCAATGTTGCTCCTTCAAATGCGGTACCTTTTACCGCAGAGAGAATGATTAACGTTTATTTAGCGACAGAAGAAGACGCCCAAGAATATAAAACAGTGGTTTTTCATTCGGATGAAAATATCTTTGATGTTTTACAGTTATCGCTTATTGAAGGACGACTACTTAACGCCAGTGATGTGATCAAAGGCGAAACGAGTACAACCCCCGAAAATGCCTCACAAGTGATGATCAGTCAAGATATGGCCACGGCACTTTTCGCTGATCAACCCGCCTTAGGACAAACTATTTGGTTAGCAAAAAACGCTGACCCCGTACAAGTGGTTGGTATTTACAGTAACTTTATGGTGGGAGAGCGTCTTAATGCCCGAGGTAAGTCTTATCAGTCTATTATAAGACCACAAGTAAAATGGGATCAAAGCCAGCAACCTCACTATTTGATTCGGGTTGAATCAGGCAAAGGCACAGCGATGATGGAAGATATTATTGATGTTTTCTACCAAGAACGTGGCCGCTATATTAGAACGAGTGAACTATTAAAGCGTACCCAAAAACGTATGTATGATGGGCGAGGAAGTCGTGCATTAACGATGTTAGTGATCAGTGTAGTCTTACTTATTATTACGGGCTTAGGTATGACAGGATTAACTGCGTTTCAAGTGACTCAAAAACGTAAGCAAATTGGTACTCGTCGCGCCTTGGGTGCAAAAAAACGTGATATTATGCGTTACTTTTTAACTGAAAACAGCATCATTACCTTGGCAGGTTTATTGATTGGTATTTTGGTTACCTTGATGATTACTTTTGAATTATCTGAACAAGCGAGTCAAAACTTTATGAACGTTAGTGTATTATTGCTAACAGGTTTAGTTATGTGGATTGTTAATATTTTAGCCGTATGGTTTCCAGCCAAACGTGCCGCAAATATTGACCCCGCCATAGTGACCCGTAGCGCATAGAAAATGCGCTAAAATTAGCTTAATAGTCACTTATATTAATTACTTGGTTATTAAGCTAATATTTTAGTTATCTATATTTAAGGACAACCCATTTCAATGAAAGCTCGAATTCTCGTTATTGATGACAACCCAGACATTGCTCATGCGTTGAAGGTATTGTTTATGATTAATAATATCGATTGTGAGCACCGTCTTACACCTGAACTAGGCTTAATTGCACTTTCTGAACATCATTACGATCTCGTTATGCAGGATATGAACTTTACTAAAGACACTACGTCAGGTGAAGAAGGCATTGAATTATTCAACGAAATTCGTCAGCACTTTGATGATTTACCGATAATTTTAATGACTGCCTGGACTCACTTAGAGACCGCTATCGAGTTAGTAAAATCTGGGGCAAGCGACTACATCGGCAAACCTTGGGATGACGACAAATTAATTATTACCGTGAACAATTTATTAGAACTTGGTGAGCTACAACAAACGCAACGTAGTTCGGCGATAAAGCATAATAACAAACGTAAAATACTAGCTGAAAAATATGACCTTTGTGGGTTACGCTTTCAAAGTGATGCAATGTTCGATTTATTGCAAATAACCACCCAAGTAGCACATGCCGATGTTTCTATATTTATTACCGGGCCTAACGGTGCAGGCAAAGAAAAAATAGCCGAAATAGTACAAGCCAATTCAAGCTGTAAAGCAGGTCCTTTCATTAAAGTGAATGTTGGCGCCTTATCTCAAGAACTCATGGCAGCGGAATTATTTGGCGCAGAAGCAGGCTCATACACAGGCATCACTAAACGACGTATTGGTCGATTCGAATTAGCAGATAAGGGCACTTTATTTCTTGATGAAATAGCTAATTTATCACTTGATGGCCAAGCAAAACTACTGCGAGTGCTCGAAACAGGCGAATTTGAACGTATTGGCGGTAGCGAAACATTAAAAGTAAAAGTGCGCATTATCAGTGCAACTAATGCTGACATCAAAAGCGCTATTGTAAAAGGTGAATTTCGTGAAGATTTATACTATCGGCTCAATGTTATTGAACTGGCTATAAAATCACTTAATCAAAGAAAATCTGATATTTTACCTTTAGCTGAGTTCTTTTTAGGTAGCGAATATAAACTTTCCGATATGGCCTCTCAAACCCTCAAACATTACGCTTGGCCAGGTAATATTAGAGAACTTAAAAACGTTATGCAAAGAGCTTCGCTTTTATCGAAAAATAAATTAATTGATAGTGACGTTCTCGGTTTAGACGTAGAATTACCTCAATCATTGTTATCAACGAGTAATGAAGAAGTGACTGAAGAAGACATTAACAACGCGATAAGTAATGCGAGTGGTGTTATTTCTGAGGCAGCTAAACTGCTTGGTCTTAGTCGTTCAGCACTATATCGTCGTATGAAAAAATTTGAGATCTCCGCTTAATGGCAAAAAAATCAGTATTTAGCCGCTTATATGTCAGTGTTTGCGCGCTAATTTTGCTCTATGGTTTACTGTTAGCAAGTTTATCAACAAGTTATTCATTTTTCTCTATTGAGATTGTGGCTTTAACATCAGTTACATTGTTATTGCTTGGTTTAATTTTTAGCTGGCAGCTTGCCCCACTCAAGAAAGCATTATCTGCGATAAATAATGGCGTTAGTGCTTTTAATGACAATGACTTTAGCTTGACCATTCACAATCAGCACTTTATCGAAATTGAGCAATTGGTGGATATTTACAATGAACTTGCCACGACCTTGCGCGACGAACGTATGGAGATTTTTCAGCGCGAATTATTACTTGATACCGTCATTCAAAGTACGCCTGTTGCCTTAATACTCACCAATAAAAACGACAGTATTGTTTATAGTAATATTGCCGCTAAGCAATTATTAAAACAAAATAAAAAAATAGAAGGCATTAATTTTAGTCAACTTCAAAACAATTTATCATCCGCATTACAGCAAGCAACTTTAGCGAAAAAAACAGGCTTAATAACCGATACTGAGAATGATAAACAAGTAATTTACAATATTGATTGTCGCCAATTTATGCTCAATGGTAGAGAACACTTTTTATATTTATATAAAAATATGACTAATGAAATATCCCGTAAAGAAAGTGATATGTGGAAGCAAGTCATTCGATTGATCAGCCATGAACTCAATAACTCTCTTGCCCCTATTTCATCATTGACACGTTCTGCGCAAAAAATTCTTAAACAACCAGAGCATATCCATTTGCTTGATGAAGTATTAGAAACCATTGGTAATAGAGCGCATCATCTACATGACTTTATCAGTCAATATGCCAAGTTCGCTCGTTTACCAAAACCACAAGTAAAATCGGTCGATTTATCACGTTTCTTTAATCAAATTAAAACATTAGCTGACATAGATTGCACACTTGATATCGTGAGAGAAACTGCTAATTTTGATCCTGGGCAACTAGAACAAGTGGTGATAAATTTAATTAAAAATGCCAAAGAATCAGGTTCAGAGCTCTCAGAGGTTAGTTTTACCTTAAAGCAGCAAGCTAACATTTTAAGTTTTACGGTAAATGATAGAGGAACAGGGTTAACTGAAGTTCAACAACGACAAGCGTTGTTACCTTTTTTTACCACAAAACAAACCGGCACAGGTATAGGCTTAGCCTTGTGTAATGAAATTGTCAGTAATCATGATGGACAATTACGTTTGATTAACCGCGAAAATGGTGGTTTGTCTGTTAATTTTAGTTTGAAGTTAACCGCTTAGAAACTTAAAGACTTAGCCAAAATTGAGTATGATACTATTTGTACCAAATTTTAATGACATCAAAAACACGTTCACCTTCAGGTGTTTGTACAACGACTTCGTCATCAACTCGTTTTCCAATTAATGCTCTTGCCATGGGTGAATCAATGCTTATTTCTCCTTTTTTAACATCCCATTCATCAGGACCGACAATACGATAAGTCACTTGGTGATCATCTTCATTGACGAGTGTTACCCAAGCACCAAAGAACACTTTGCCTTCTTGCTGAGGGTTAGGATAAACAATGGTTAAGTCTTCTGTGCGCTTAACTAAGAACCGAACACGACGATCAATTTCACGAAGACGTCGCTTACCATAAATATACTCTGCGTTTTCACTTCTATCGCCTTGTGCTGCGGCTTCAGAGACAGATTTGGTAATAAGTGGACGCTCCTCCTTCCATAAATACTTTAATTCTTTATCTAAGCGATCCCAGCCTTCGCGGGTAATGTAATTACTTCGTTTCATATTTTTAAACACAGGTAAGCAGAGCATTTATTGTGACAGGATTAAGCTGAAGTGACCATACAGGAATAAATAAAAGAGCCTTAACTTTATAAAAAGTTAAGGCTCTTTCTGTACGCGACGAAATACTCAGTATTTCAGCTAATAAATCTCAGAGTTCTTAGATTTCATAATCAACAACGACATAACCTAATGCTTCAAGTTGTGGTTTTAATGTTTTAGCATCTCCCACAACAACCATTAACATTTCTGCTAAATTCAAATGCTTTTTCGCTAGCGCATTAATTTCATCGGCACTGATATTTTCAACGATTTTTGCTCGTTCATTTACAAAACTTGGCTCTAAATTATGCTCCAAAATTTGCGCTAAGAAACCTAATTTTGCACGTGGCGTTTCATACTTTAATGCATCTTTTTGATTAATAGCATTACGCATGAAACTTAACTCTTCGGTTGTTATGCCTTTTTCGCGGTAACCCTTTATTTCGTTAACAAACTCAACAATTGACTTATCGGTAACATCAGCACGAACTTCAGCAGATGCAGTATAAGACCCGGAGAATTTATCAGCACTAAAGTATGAACGAGCACCGTAGGTATAACCTTTATCTTCACGAAGATTTAAGTTAATACGACTATTAAATGCGCCACCTAAGGCAAAGTTCATTAAGGAAGCTTTGTAATATTCACCGGTAATATCTTGTGTGATAGAGCGTTTACCAATACGAATCGCCGATTGTGCTGCATCATCCTTATTCACTAAATATATAACACCTGCTTTTGTATCAGGTTTAGCAAGTGACAAGACTAAACTCTTGCCTTTACCTTGCCATGCAGAAAAGACGTTAAGTGATTTAACTAACGCTTGTTCTTTAAGGTCTGATACAACAATTAACTGGCTGTTAGTCGGCTTAACTTGCTGTTGATAAAAGGCTTTAACATCAGCTAGTGTAATATTTCCAAGGCTTTTCTCTGTTCCTTGGCTTGAAATACCCGCAATGTTATCAGCTTGCAATAATTGACGATAAGCGGTTGATGCTAAATAACCCGCATCTTTCTTACTGTTAATTGCACCTTGTATAGCATTACTCTTGTTACGTGCAAACTCTGCTTCAATAAACGCTGGCTTCATCAGCTTTTCATTAACCAGTGCCATAGTCGCATCAAGATTTTTCGTTAACGAACTTACATTAATATTTAAGTATTGAGTGCCTGCATAGATAGATATTGAGCTACCTAACTTTTGTAGCTCATTACTCATTGCTTCTGCGCTACGTTCAGTAGTCGATTCGTTTAACATGCTAGCAAGTAAAGAAACGACACCGGCTTTTTCTTTATCTGAATAGTAATGACCTGCAGGTATTTTCAATAGTAATGAAGTTGTAGGCGTTTCAATGCTTTGCGTACCTAAAACTTTAATGCCATTCGCGAAAGTTTCTTGCCACATTTGTGGAACAGATACGGCTTTATTGGCGCCTGATGTTGGCATTACACTGCGATCAAAATTATCTTTAGCTTTGCGAACAACTAGACTATCTGCTGAAGTTTTTGATGCTTCACCTTTACTACGTGGCGCTGGAGTAAAGTTGTCTTTAGCCGCAATTAAATCAAGCTTGCCTTTAGGCACGATGCTCATGATCACACCATGTTGATTTTTAATATACTTTTTAAATACGCGCATCACATCAGCTTTAGTGACATTGGCATAACGAGCAATATCTTGTTCGATGTAGTTTGGATCACCTTTAAATGTTTGGTTAGCAGCAAGTGTACTCACTTTACCTGAAACACTTTGTAAACCAAAAATGAAGCTTGCTTCCATACTTGCTTTCACTTTAGTTAAGTCATCGTCTTGAACGCCACGCTCTTCAAATTCAACTAAACTGTCGCGAATAACTTTTTCAATATCGGCTAATGTTTTACCTGAAGCGGGATGCGGTAAAGCTAATAAAGTAAAAGTACATGCTAATTCTGCACAAGGGTGCCCTACTGAAGCTTGCACGGCTAATTGATTTTTCACTAAGTTTTTATAAAGCAGTGACGTTTTACCACCACCTAAAATACTTGATAAAACGTCAAGTGGTGCTTCATCGGCATGACGAACAGTAACCGTTGGATAAGACATATAAACTAAGGGTAGATGAACATTGTCTTCCATTGATATATAGCGATCTGCTTCAATGGTGAACTTTGGCTTCTCTGGCATAGCAATTTCTGGTCCACGAGGAATTGAACCAAAGTATTGTTCAACAAGTGCTAACGTCGCTGCAACATCGATATCACCACCGATAGTTAACGTTGCATTGTTTGGACCATACCATTTTAAGAAAAATGCTTTTAAGTCATTAACATTTACACGATTTAAATCGTCCATGAAACCAATAACTGGCCATGAGTACGGATGACCTGTTGGGTATAGTGCTTCTGAAACGCGTTCATTTAATTTGCCATAAGGGCGATTGTCAATGCGTTGTCCACGTTCATTTTTTACGGTTTCACGCTGAACTTCAAATTTTTCTTGTGTTACGGCATCAACCAAAAAACCCATACGGTCAGATTCTAACCACAGCATTTTTTCTAGTTGATTCGCAGGAACCGTTTGGAAATAATTTGTACGATCACTATTGGTTGTACCATTCATGGTGCCACCAGCTTCTGTTACTAATTTAAAATGTTGCTCATCACCGACATTTTCAGAACCTTGAAACATCATGTGTTCGAAAAAATGAGCAAAACCTGATTTACCCAAGTCTTCTCGACCAGAACCCACATGATAAGTCATATCAACATGCACCAATGGGTCAGAATCATCTTGATGTAGAATTACGGTCAAACCATTACTTAACGTATATTTTTCATAAGGAATAACAGTTTTACCGGCTTCTGCCTTTACTTGCTCAATAAAACTAACACCTGCTGGCAATGTTGCTTCAGCCATAGTAGTTGTTGGCGTGCTCTGTTCACAAGCTGCTAAACAAGTTAATAGCAGTGGTATGCTCCATTTTTTCAATTTATGCTCCTTCGCGGATGTTGTTATTTATAGGGTTCATTGGTTTTTCCTAACACTTAAATATAGCATCAGTATTTAACTTCTTAATATATTATTTGCTTCCCCTCTTTACCATTGATATTTATCTTCAGTCATATTTTGTTACTTCTTTGTTAATCGTATTTTACTTGCATAAACTACGAAGTGATATCATAATGATATCACTTACTATAAATATAATTGAGAATACTATGATTACAGAAAAAGAAATTAAAGCCCCTAATGGCATCATGTTTATTTTTGTTTTACTCATAGCACAAATTAGTGCTTTAGCCATGCTCATTAATAACCTGATGAATGCGAATACCATGCTCGTCGTCATTAGCCTGCTTATGAGTATTGTTATCTTCATTTGTTGGTTTGGTTTTTTTATGGTGAATCCAAAAGAAGCAAGAGTGATGCAACTCTTTGGTAAGTACGCAGGTACCGTTCACGATTCAGGCTTACGCTGGGCCAACCCTTTTTATACAAAAATGCGGGTATCTTTGCGCGTAAGAAATTTCGAAAGTAGTAAGCTTAAAGTTAATGACAAAAATGGTAACCCAATTGAAATCGCAGCAGTTATTGTTTGGGAAGTTACAGATACTGCTGAAGCCGTATTTCAAGTAGACGATTATGAAGATTTCGTTTCTATTCAAAGTGAGTCCGCACTGCGTAATTTAGCAACAAGTTATGCTTACGATCACCACGAAGACAATGACATTTCATTACGAAGTGATCCTGCGAAAATCTCTGCGGCATTAAAAATTGAAGTTCAAGACAGGTTAGAAAAAGCAGGTGTTACGGTTATTGAGTCTCGTATCAGCCATTTAGCCTACGCCCCAGAAATTGCAAATGCTATGCTTAAACGTCAACAAGCGATGGCAATTATAGCAGCACGTAGAACCATAGTTGAGGGCGCTGTAGGTATGGTTGAAATGGCGTTAGCTAAATTAGAAGAACGTGGGATTGTTGAACTTGATACAGAAAGAAAAGCAGCGATGGTCAGTAACTTACTGGTCGTTTTATGTAGTGACGAAGCAGCTCAGCCCGTTATAAATGCCGGAAGTTTATATTAACTGTTAATTGAGGAAGAAATATTGTGGCAAAAAAAGCATATCCTCTTCGTATTAATGAAGAAATTCTGTCTGCCATGCAACGTTGGTCTGATGATGAGTTACGCAGTTTAAATGCGCAAATAGAGTATGTGCTGCGTGATGCACTTCGAAAGTCTGGCCGAAGTAAACCTAAACCGATAGAGCCAATTATTGATCCTGAAAGCTAATATATTTAAAAATACTGAAATATAATTACACAATGTGATTTCAGTATATTTTAGGTAAAAAAATACCGATGACAAAGTCATCGGTTTATAGCCATGAGGAAAGCTAGAATATACAAATTATTACAACAAGCGTTCGTTTAGGAACAAGTTCATTATAGAGTAAGTATTCTACTTATGTAAAGCATTTACGTAATTAAATTACGTAAATGTAATTATTATACGTTATCAGTTGTTTTTCAAGCTATCTGAGGTAAATTCAACTTTGCCAATAGGGCATGTGATTTGGGCTATACTCTAGAAATATTATGGTGCGGTGCTGAATATGAAATATTTTATTTATACTTTTTTAATATTTTATTTCTATAATGCTAATGCTACAGAAACCATTCGCACGCGAGGTCCTCAATCAGAATTTGATGCGAGTCACAGTTATTATATCGGTTTAATCAAGCTCGCTTATCAAAAAAACGCTAAAGACGTTAATCTTGTTTTGCCCCTTACATGCCACAAAAAAGAGCATTACAAGAGTTACAAGCAGAAAGAATAATAGATATTTATTGGGCGGGTATCGACGCGGCTCGAGCAAGTCAATTTAGTGTGGTGAATATACCTTTAATCAAAGGATTATTAGGTTTTCGAGTTTTTATTACTCATCAAGACAATGTGAGAAAACTTGAGCAAGTCACAACATTATCGGATTTAAAAAAAATAAGTTTATGTCAAGGTAGTCATTGGCCTGACACTGACATTATGCTGGCCGCAGGCCTTAAGGTTTTACCAAACCCTATTTATGAAAACATGTTTGGTCAAACATATATTAAACGTTGCGATGCTTTTCCAAGAGGTATTAATGAAGCAATGTCAGAATATCAAGCGCGTAAAGTAGTGATGCCTGAATTGGCACTCTATCAAGACTTGATTCTATATTACCCTTTCCCGATGTATTTTTTCACTTCCAGCAAAAATAGTAAACTAGCCGAATTTTTAAAAACAGGTCTCGAGAAAGCAATAGACGACGGTAGTTTTGAAGAATATATCAAATCTCATCCAACAACTGAGCATTTATTTCCTTTGGATAAATGGAAAAATGCACGTTTCCTAAAATTAAATAACCCTTTTTTACCTAAAGATTTTGATACCAGCAACCCAAGATATTGGATTTCTGTAAATTAACCCCCTATTCAACTATAACCACACAGCTGAATAGGGATTTAATTGACCCGTTTTATTGGTTCAATTTATTATACTAGTGCGCCTGTTCCCAGTTATCACCAATACCCGCTTCAGCGATTAACGGTACTTTTAACTCCACTGCATCATTCATTATTTCAACAAGCTTGGCTGTTGTTTCATCAACAATGTCTTGATGTATTTCAAACACCAACTCATCGTGTACTTGCATGGTCATTTGAATTCGTGGGTCATTCTGAGCTTGTATCCATTCATCTACTGCTAACATCGCTTTTTTGATGATATCAGCCGCGGTACCCTGCATAGGTGCGTTAATAGCGGCACGTTCTGCGCCTTTTCTACGCATTGCATTTTTCGCTTTTATATCAGGTAAGTACAAACGACGGCCAAACAATGTTTCAACATAACCCTGTTCAGCAGCTTTCTGACGTGTATCTTCCATATATGCCATTACATTAGGATAACGTTCAAAGTATTTATCCATATACTCTTGTGCTCGATGACGAGGTACATCAAGTTGTTTCGCTAAACCAAAAGCAGACATCCCGTAAATCAAACCAAAATTTACCGCTTTAGCACTACGACGTTGCTCAATTGTTACATCGGCTAAATCAACGCCAAATATTTCAGCTGCAGTGGCTTTATGCACATCACGCCCTTCTGAAAAGGCAGACACTAAACCTGGATCATCAGATAAATGGGCCATGATACGTAATTCTATTTGAGAATAATCGATCGCTACTATTTTATGATCTTTAGGCGCAATAAAGGCGAGGCGAATTTTGCGGCCTTCTTCACTACGAATTGGAATGTTTTGTAAATTTGGATCGGTGGAAGATAAACGTCCGGTCGCGGCAACAGCCTGTTGATAAGAAGTATGTACTCGACCTGACTTACAGACTAGTAGTGGAAGTTTGTCTGTGTAAGTCGATTTCAATTTGCTCAAACCACGGTTTTCTAAAATAACTTTAGGTAAAGGGTAATCAAGCGCGAGTTCTTGTAATACTTCTTCAGCTGTTGAAGGTGCACCTTTTGGCGTTTTCTTAATAACTGGAATTTTTAACTCTTCAAACAATATTTTTTGCAATTGTTTAGGTGAAGCTAAATTAAAGACCTGTCCTGCAATATCATGTGCTTGAATTTCTAATTCTTGTAAACGCATGCCTATAGAATGGCTTTGTTCATTCAATAGATCAGAATCTATTAATACACCGTGTTGCTCCATACGCGCCAATATAGGCAGTAATGGCATTTCAATATCATTGAATATTGCCAACTGATCTTTATGTTTTTCTAATTGAGGAAAAATGGCTTGATGTAAGCGCAAAGTAATATCAGCATCTTCTGCAGCATACGGCCCTGCTTTTTCAATATCAATTTGATTAAAAGTTAACTTTTTAGCGCCTTTACCTGCAATCTCTTCGAAACTTATCGTTTTGTAGCCTAAATATTTATTCGCTAACGCATCCATATTATGACGAGTCGCCACACTATTTAAGCAGTAAGACTCGATCATGGTATCAAAAGTAATACCCTTCAGTTCAATGTTGTACTTTGAAAGTACGTTGGCATCATATTTTAAATTCTGGCCAACCTTTGCTTGGTTTTCATCTTCTAATAGTGGTTTTAATTGTGCGAGTACCCAGTCTAAATCTAACTGCTGTGGTGCATCTTCATAATCATGTTTCAATGGAACATATGCAGCTGTTCCTGCTTCAACAGAAAACGATAAACCAACAAGCTCAGCTTTCATATAATCAACACTGGTGGTTTCGGTATCAAAAGCAAACAGATCTGAATTTTTTAACTTTTCAAGCCATGAGGTGAAGTCGGCTTCGTTAAGTATAATTTGATAATCAGTTTCAATATCATCCGCTTTTTGAATTTCTTCTTCAATGGCTTCACCAACCGAACTTTCTTTCGCAGATGAACTGTCTGAAGCAGCACCACCCTTTTGTAAATCGGCTAACAGTCGACGAAGTTCATATTTGGTATAAAGCTCGGTGAGTTTTTCAATATTCGCTTCACCCGGTTGAAGTTGATCAGCCGTTTGCTCAAGCGGTACATCAAGTTTGATCGTCGCTAGATCGTAAGAAAGCGGTAAAAACTCAAGCGCTTCACGTAAATACTCACCAATTTTTCCTTTTACGTTATCAGCATTAGCCATAACATTGTCTAGGTTCTCATGCTCAAGTAACCATTTAACTGCTGTTTTAGGCCCGCATTTATTAACGCCCGGAATATTATCGACCTTATCTCCCATCAATGCTAAGTAATCAATGATTTGATCAGGGCGTACACCAAACTTTTCGACAACACCAGCGACATCCATTTTCACATCAGTCATGGTATTAATAAGCGTGACGTGTTTGTCAACCAACTGCGCCATGTCTTTATCGCCCGTTGAAATAACCGTATCAATGCCCGCTTTGCTGGCTTGGTCAGCTAAAGTACCAATAACATCATCAGCTTCTACACCTTCTATTACTAATAGAGGTAATCCCATGGCTTCAACAATTTCATGTATTGGCGCTATTTGAGTACGTAGGTCATCAGGCATTGGCGGACGATTAGCTTTATATTCAGGATACATGTCATTACGAAAGGTTTTACCTTTCGCATCAAATATCACAATAACATTGCCATTTGGATAGTCTTTCGTCAGACTTTTTAGCATATTTAACACACCGGTAATAGCGCCGGTAGGTTGGCCATCTTTGGTGGATAAAGCTTGTAAATATGGAACATGGTAGGCACGAAATAAGTACGAAGATCCATCTACTAAAATGAGTGGCGATAAAGCAGAGTTTGTCATGATGATATGCGACTAGAAATGAAATTTGGCTAAGGATGCCATATTCAGTGTTTTCTCTCCACTTAAACTAGAAAATTAGTCACAAAAGATCACGGAAAATGTGGATAAGTATGTTGAAAACAACGAAAGAAACCATAGCAACCAAACGGTCATTATGGGATTATTTTCGATAATTGATTGTTTTTATTGGGAAAAGGTAATTTAGAATTCCTTTTTCACATATTTTTTATTATTTTTATTTATGTGGATAAAAATTTATCCTGACGTTTTACAGCATCTTATTATTTGTTTGTTTTTTGTGCTGCTTAAATAAACGAGGTAAGAGAGTAGCAGAATTTCTCCTCAATACCAGACAATTATTAAATTATTTTTCATGTAATATTACGGCTTTAAATAACTAAAAAACATAAGCTAATAACGGTAAGACTTTGCGCGATTCGCCAGCTATAAATATGGTAGTTCTCTTGCTTTATTTTTCGAATAAATCTCAGTTTTTGTAGCAATAACTTGCCAGAAATTATCTCGAATATTTAACTAGATTTATTTAACGTTATTTTTACTCTGAAATGACTAATGATTGTTTTTTTCACAAATCGTCTGGTCAGACCTTTGTTGAGTGGATTACTTCAGCATGCTACTGTACATAAATAATAAAAATAATAAACTTGTCTATCTTTACCTTACTACTATTTAACTTTTTAATATGGGGTGGAACCTTCTATCAAATTGCCTTTTGAAAGAAAAAAATCCCCTCAATATCGCGTAAAGTTAATATAGGATTACACTGAAGAGATGACCAAGAGAAATAAAGGCTCAATTTATGCTAAATCTGACCATAAAACAAAAAATCATCTTCGGCTTTACCGCTATTGGCTTATTACTATTAACTGCCAGTAGCTTCTTTTATTACTCATTAAATAAAATTTCTGATGCCAATAATAATATTGAAACTTTAGCGGTTCCCGTACAAAAGCAAAGTAGCTCCTTGCAAATACAATTATTAAAAATGATGAAACAGGCTGCCGTAGCTTATACCCTTTCAGATGTTAATGCTTTGCAAGCAAGCTTGAAGGAATTTAATCAACTGCAAAATAATTACCAACAAACGGTTCAGTTATTAAGTCTAAAAGTGACCGAACACGCTCAAATGCAATCTGCGCTTAAACAAGCGCAAATACAATATCAGCAGTATTCAACACAAATACAAACCATGTTTTCCGCTAAAATAAATCACCAACATGCTATTAGTGATTTTCAAACGAGTTATAAAAATTTTGACGAGGCACGATACCAAGCCAGTTCAAACATGCTTGATCTAGAAATCATTGAAGCTGCAGGGCAAGAAAAACTCCTTGATGAAGTGATTGGTACTGGCTCTCGTGTTGATGATTCTTTATACACACTAGGGAATGGCATGTCAGGGCTAAATCGTATTGAATTATCCGACTTAGTGACTAAGCACCAAGGTGACATGATTTTTATAGTGAATAACATTCAAACTAATTTCACTTATTTGGTTCGCCAAGCGGAGCCATTGGATGCAAGTACATTATTAGATGACTTTCAGGGTAATTTAACCATAATTCAACAAGCAATAGAACAACCAGGAAATTTATACCGGCTTCAACACCAGACGATTACTTTGAAGATCAAAGCTCAGGAGGCTTACCTTTCAGCCAGCGAGTCTTATAATTCAAGTTATGAAAAACTCGATGAATTAGTGGCATTAGCTAATAAACGTTTTGTGAATTTCCAAAGTAGTGCACAAGATGAAATACAAACAGGAAAGACCTTGGCGATAGTGCTCGCATTAATTTTTATTGTTATGGCGAGTTTTATTTCCTATATCACCACAAAAGCGATGATAGGCCCTTTACGAGCAGTAAATAAAGCACTTGCTTTGATTGCCAGTGGCAATCTGTCAAAACGCATGGAGAAGCGCAGTGATGATGAATTTGGTGTACTTATCACGAATATTAATAAGTTGTCAGACGACCTTACGCATTTACTCAACACGATAAACGAAGATGCACATTCACTTGATAAATCTGCATCGCTTACTAATCAACAAAGCCAATTTATTTCGCAATCAGCTAAGCAGCAAATTATTCGTTTAGAAAATGCTAAACAACTCGCTGAACAGATGTTTGCTAGTTCAAATACAGTAAAAGACGAAGCAGATATTACCGCCAAACATGTCACTGAAGCATCACAACGCAGCAAAGATGTTAACAATATAGCCAATGATAACAGCCAACGTATTGAGCAATTATCAACGCGATTAAGTGAATCAGTTGTCGTGATGGAGTTACTTACCCAGCACAGTAAAAACATCGGCGGTATTTTGGATACGATAGGAGGTATTGCTGAGCAAACAAACTTACTTGCTTTAAACGCTGCTATTGAAGCTGCACGTGCAGGAGAGCAAGGACGTGGATTTTCAGTGGTGGCAGATGAAGTTAGATCACTCGCTTCTCGTACCCAAGCATCAACAGCTGAAATACAGGTCATGATTAATGATTTACAAAATGATACCTCTATTGCGGTTAAAGCAATTTCTGAAGGACAAGCACAAGCAAGCGAATGTGTAGCGCAAAGTCAGCAGTTAAGTCATGCTATTAATCAAATAGAAGATACATTGAAAGCCATTGACTCAATGAGTAAAAGCATCACAAACGCTGCACAAGAACAGCTTATTTATAGTGAAAAAATTGAACATACAATGAATGAAACAGCGCAAGCAGCCAATAAAAATGCGACTGAAGCGAGCAATATGCATAAGAGGAGTGAAGAGGTGAATAACTTAGCGCATTCACTGACAAGTTCTGTAGAGCGATTTACCCTCTAAACTGGCAGGTCATAATACAATTAATAAATGTCGTAAAGCGTCATCGTAGAATAACTCCAGATGACGCTAATATTTATAGCGTCTTATCTCATCCGATCAAGTCAAAGTAACAAATTCTTCAGCACTCGTTGGATGTATTGCAATAGTATTATCAAAGTCAGCTTTAGTTGCGCCCATTTTCATAGCAACCGCAAAGCCTTGAAGTAATTCGTCACTGCCAAAACCAATAGAATGAATACCGACAATTTTTTCTTCTTTGCCAATACAAATCAACTTCATACGCGTAGGGTCTCGGTAGTCTTCAGTCATCGCCTGATACAATGCTGTAAACTGCGAGTTATAACATTTTACTTGTTCTTCACCGTACTCAGTAATCGCTTCTTTCTCAGATAGCCCTACCGTAGCGATCACGGGGTGACTGAATACGACTGTAGCAATATTTGAATAATCTAAATGCTCATCAGGTTTGTTATTAAATAAGCGTTCACATAATCGGCGACCCGCAGCAACAGCTACCGGCGTTAATTGAGCTCGACCAGTATTATCACCTACCGCATAAATACCATCTACATTGGTATTTTGATATTTATCCGTTGTAATAAAACCACGATCATTAGTTTCAACTCCAGCAGCTGCTAAATTTATATTATCAGTTGCAGGTTCTCGGCCAATAGCCCAAATTAAAGCATCAACAGGTCCTACAGATTTACCATTTTCTAAATGCACCGTTAGTTGACCATTATCATGCTTTTCAACACGCGTAGGAATACTATGAGTATGAAGTGTCGGTCCGTGCTTTGCCATTTGTTCCACCAAAGTGTCACTAAGCATATCGTCAAAACCACGAAGTGGCTTTTCTTTACGTACCAGTAAATGTGAAGCCGTGCCTAAAGCGTGAAATACACCAGCGAGTTCAACCGCGATATAACCCGCACCAACAACAACAACACTTTTAGGTTGCTGAGTTAAAGCAAAGAAACCATCAGAATCGATACCATGTTCTGCACCTTCGATACTTGGCATACTTGGGCGACCGCCAGTAGCGATAACAATATGATCAGCCGTAATTTTTTCGCCATTAACTTCAACGGTATTTTTATTTATAAATTTTGCAAAACCATTAATAACAGTAACGTCATTACTGGCAAAACCACGAGCATAAGCAGCATGAATACGTTTAATATAAGCTTCGCGATTTTCTACCAGTTTTGCCCAATTAAAACCTTGCAAAGGAGCGTTAAAACCGTAATCCGCTGAATAATGCAACGCATCTGCAATTTGTCCGGCATACCACATAACTTTTTTAGGTACACAACCTACGTTTACACAGGTTCCGCCAATATGTTTAGCTTCAATTACTGCCGCTTTTTTACCGTGTTTTGCAGCGCGATTTGCTGAAGAAATACCACCGCTTCCTGCACCAATGGCAAGAAAGTCAAAATGTTGAGTCATGTTTCAATTCCTAGAAAAATATTATTGAATTATATATGCGGCTGATCCGAGGGTTATTCAAGCCGCTTATTCATTATGGCTTGTTAACTATTATTTCAATGGTATCTGCTTGCAAGTATTGTTCGATTTTAGAGCATTCTACAGGCTTACTGTACAAATAACCTTGAATGAGATGACAGTGTTTATCTCCTAAAAATTTCAGCTGTGTTTCATTTTCTACACCTTCAGCAATACAAGTCATGTTCAAATTTTTAGCTAAAACGAGCGTCGCTGCCACAATAGCTTCATCGGCAGAGTGAATACCAATACCCGAAACAAAACTACGATCAATTTTTATTATTTTCAAAGGAAGTTTTTTTAAATACGATAATGATGAATAACCTGTTCCAAAATCGTCCAATGCGAGTACTACACCTAATTTATCAAGTGCTTGCATCGTAGCAATGGCTTTATCTGGGTCTGAAATAAGCATACTTTCAGTGACTTCAAATTTTAACGCTTCCGGTGGTAAATCATATTCTTTCAAAATACGTTTTAAATAAGGAATTAGATTATCTTCAAGAAAGTGTTGAACGGACAAGTTAATCGATAAATAGATATTAGGGCGAATAGAGCGCCATTTTTTCAAATCTATCACACCACGCAAAATAGCGGCTTCGGTCATAGGCATAATCAAACCTAAATCTTCAGACAGTGGGATGAAATTATCGGGAGGGATTAAATTCTCACCACTTTGCCAACGTAACAATAGTTCAGCACCAACAGCTTTTCCTTCGTATGAATCGATAATAGGCTGATAGTGATTAATAAATTCATCGTTTTCAAAAGCAAGTTTAAGCTTAGATTCAGCATGTAAACGCTCACTTGCTTCAACGTTCATACGAGGAGTATAAAATTGAAACGTATTGCGACCAAGTTGTTTAGCATGATACATAGCAACATCTGCATGGCGAAGCAGTTCATCACTGTCTTTGGCGTCTTCAGGAAAAAGTGCAATGCCGAGGCTCGCCCCTACACTCACCCTATTACCTTTTAAATCGACGGGTTCACCTACTGTAGAAATGATTTTTTGCGCAATTCGTCCAAGCTGGCCATTACCGCGAAACGACTCTAAAAGTACGACAAATTCATCGCCACCGATACGAGCAATGGTATCATCCACCCGAAGTACTGCACTTAAGCGTTTGGTAATTTCTTGTAAGAGTAAATCGCCACAATCATGACCTAATGAATCATTAACTTGTTTAAATTTGTCTAAATCAATAAAGAATAAAGCAATCGACTGTGACCTACGCGCAGAATAATCCATCGCATGTTTTATTCTATCGAGTAATAATGCTCGATTAGGTAAACCCGTTAGATGGTCATAATTGGCTAAATAACGTAGCTCTTTCTCTGCGTGTTTTTGCGCAGTGATATCCGTAAAAATACAGACAAAATAAAGACTGTTTGTTGATTCATTAAGGCTGGCACTTATCGTAACAATGACATGGAATTCTGCACCCAATTTTGTTTTTATCAGCTCTTCACCTCGCCAATCATCGCCCGCCTTTAAATTTATAAATAATTTTTGATAAAAGCCAAACCGATCATCTGTCAATCCAAATAAGTTCGTATTAAAAGCAAAGTCATTATCCTGCCATGAAAAAACTTTCTGTAATGATTCATTAGCGATAATTCGGCTAAAATTATCACAAACAATTAATACCCAATCTTTTGTTCTCTTAAATGCTTCACCATAAAAATGAGCACGCTCTGCATCCACTTGAGATTGCGTGATGTTCGTGTAGGCACCGGTAATTCTGGTAGGCTTACCTTCACTATCTGTAGCAACAATTTTCCCTAAATCTTTAAACCATAACCATTGTCCGTTGGCTTTTCTCATTCGGTAACTGAAGGAAAAACTTGCTTTAACGTCAGCATTTTCTAAAAAATGTAACCAACGAGCGTGAAATAATTTACGTTCATCTTTATGAATTAATGATAAATGTTTTTTAAAGCTATAAGAATACTGAAGGTTGTTATAACCTAATTCTTCGGAGCCTCGTTTAGCAAAAATTAAGTTATTACTACTTTGCCAATCCCACACCTCACTGTTACTGCCCGTTAATGCTAACTGTAAACGATTCTCTCGATATTTTACTTCTTTATGTGCAGCAATTAATAAACCTGACTCTTTTTGTCGTTTGATATACCACAAAATATATAATGTTAAGAAGAGAATGCCGTAGAACAAATAGGCTAAAGGCGACGCCCAAGGAGCATATCCGACATTAAAATTTATGATGAAGGCTTCAGAATATTTTTTAGTGTCGGAAGATTGAATACGTACCTGTAGGGAATGAGACCCCGAAGGTAAACTAGGGAATGTAATGTGATTTTCAATGGTGAGCGGATAATTTATATCATCAACTCCTTGTAACTTATATTCATAAAGTATGTTCTTGGTTTTACTGTATGTTAATGGCGAAAAATCAATACGGATCCCAACATCATCATATCTCAGTTCAATGGTCTCATCAGCATTCAATACAAACGGCAAAGCCAAATCGCGCGATAAAATATCAATGTGAGTCGCATGAACACTCAATTGATCCCCATAGTGTTTTCTCTTCAAAGCCAGAGGATCAAAAATACTCAAGCCATTCATCGCACCATAAGCAAAAGTATTGTTATACATTTCATAGAATGCACCACCGTTGAACTCTTTACCGACTAGGCCATCATTTATACCAAAGTTACGTATATGGTGTGTTTCACCATCTATCATATAAATACCATTATGGCTGGAATACCAAAGATCCCCTTCAGTGTCCACCAATAAACCGTAAATACTATTTCCTACAATGGAATTACCTTTGTGATAAAAGTACTTTTGTTCATAAGTTGTGCTGTCTAAGCCAATGAGTCCTTTACCAGAGAAACTAAACCATAGGGTCCCCTTGTCATCGAACACCAAACTTTCTATTGAAGTCCACTCAGTTTCTTTGATGTTAGGCTGTTTATATATCAACGCATTGGTTCGTGTTTCAAGATCAAAAGACCATAATGAATCGTTGGTAGAAAACAGCATTTTTTCACTATTAGGTATATAGCCTAGAAAGTTAAAAACTTTATCTTCATCTATAATGTCAGTCATTTCATCAAGCGGATCAATGCTTCCCGTTGTTAATGAAATGCGATTCACACCTTCATCACTAATGCTCCACACTGTATTGTGCTGGTCATAAAAAAGAGAATACTGCTCAAAAGTAAGTAGCGCTTTCACTTTGTCATTGTAGGGAATATCAATAAACTTTTTGCTTGCTATATCAAATAATACAATACCTTTTGTCGTTGAAATCCAAACACGACCTTCAAAATCTTCATACACACCGAGCACATAACCTGTATGGTAATTACTCTTTGGATTTTCTGTTGTTAAATAATGCACAACCGTATTATCACGAGTATTAAGTAAATTAAGGCCATTTCCTGTACCCACCCATAACTGCTCAGGATCGCTACGCAGCGCTGAAATAGTCCACACGAGATTGTCCGTCAAACTCCTTTCATCGCCTTTTTTATATCGAAAATTAGTGATCAAACTCAGCTTAGGATCCCACTTATAAAGACCCGTTGCATTAGAACCTAACCAAAATGAACCTTGCTTATCTTTCATAATAGACACAACATCATTGCTTTTTATGTGATCAAAAAATTCATTAAACGAAAAAAGAAATTCTGTTTTGTCGGTTTGGGTATCTATAACTGATAGGCCTAAATGAGTGCCTTGATACAAGTTATCGCCATCAGCATAAAGTTGCCAACTTGATGCTGCATCTGTGATTGTTTTATAAGCAGGTAATTGATAGTCGTTCATCAAATAATTATGAATATTTTGAATGGGGAGGCTATACACACCATGGTGCGTACCTATATAAAGCTGATGATCCGCCGTAATATGTAGGTTGTACACTGTATTCGCACCGACATTGCTAAAACTGTCTGAGCTAATATCACTAGAGGTAACGGCGGGTAATTTTTTCCATACTTTGGTTTCTACATTTAACGAAAAAGTGCCAACACGTGTCGCAATATATAAAATATTTTGATGTAACAATATTTCGAAAATGTTACTAACCGCGGTCAGTTCAGCTGACAAATCTAATAAACGTATACTTTTTTGAGAAACTTTATTATATAAAATAATTGTTTTTGAACTGGCAATAAAAAAATTATTATTGTCGCCCTCTACCATATCGACTAAAAAATAATCTTTGTTTATCGGATCTGTTTCTAATATTAGTTTGTATTTATCTGTTTGTTTATTATAGGTGTATAGTCCTTTATCAACGACATTAAACCAAAGTAGCTTTTCCTTATCTTCAATTATTCTATACGTTGTATAATTATCAAAATCATTATCCGGTCCAGATAGACTTCGAAAAGTATAACCGTCATACATATTCAGACCATTTACAGTACCAACCCAGATAAAACCTTCGTCGTCTTGAAAAATAGTTTTAACAGAGCCTTGAGATAAACCATGTTCAACTGACAAATTTTCTAAATATAAATTATTCACTTCTGCATGAACAATACTTACAGAAGATACCGCTAAAAGTAGATAAAAAAATAATACATATTTGCTGTTAAAAAAACGAATCATCTCACCCCTAAAAATATGTTGTGCGGATTAAAGCCATTATTAAGTATAAATAAAATATTGATAAAATAAATGTTTATCACTTGATGAGGCACGAATAAAATACAATATAATCGACTGGTAACACTAAATTAACACCTTTGATGTTTATGCTTTATTCATCAACTTTTTTATTTATTGGTATCATCTCAAAACAAAAGTTCCATAACCCTTGAATAGTGTAGGTAGAGGTCTTACATCTACATCATCATTTAATAAAAAAACTGTATTATGAGCAATCCATTATTAATCGCTTCAGATTTACCCTCTTTCTCTCAAATCAAACCTGAACATATAAAGCCTGCTGTTGAGCATGCCATAGCAGAATGCAAAAAAGTGATTGCTAATGTGCTAGAAGAAAAAACATTTACCTGGGCTAATTTAGTCATGCCGACGGATGAGGCTGACGATACATTAACCAAGCTTTGGTCACCTGTCTCTCATATGAATTCAGTTATTAATAGCGACGAATTACGTGATGCATACGAATCGTGTTTACCCTTATTGTCAGAATACAGTACTTTTGTTGGCCAACATCAAGGCTTATACCAAGCTTACCAACAACTTGCAGATAGCGACGAATATCAGCAATTAAACATTGCCCAAAAGAAAGTGATGGATAATGCTTTACGTGATTTTAAACTATCGGGTATCGCTTTAAATGATGATGACAAAAAACGATACGGTGAAGTTGTTACCCGTTTATCTGAATTAAGCTCAACATTTGGTAATAACTTGCTTGATGCAACACAAGCGTATAGCGTAAATATTATCGATAAAAGCGAATTAGCTGGCTTGCCCGACAGCGCAATAGAAGCGGCTGCTGAACTTGCAAAAGATAAAGAAAAACAAGGCTGGTTATTTACTTTAGATATTCCAAGTTATTTACCCGTTATGATGTATTGCGGCAACGTAAAACTACGTGAACAGTTATATCGTGGTTTTGTTACCCGAGCTTCAGACCAAGGCCCTAACGCCAGCGAATTCGATAACAGTGGCGTTATGAACGAGTTGCTAAAACTACGCCATGAATTGGCGCAACTATTAGATTTCAATAATTTTGCAGAAAAATCTATCGCAACAAAAATGGCCTCATCAACTGATGAAGTTTTAGACTTCTTAGAAAACCTCGCCGTTAAATCAAAGGCTCAAGGTCAGCAAGATTTAAATGAAGTTAAAGCATTTGCGAAAACAGAATTTAATGAAACAGATTTACAAGCTTGGGATCTACCTTACTACAGTGAAAAATTGAAGCAAAGCCGTTACGCTATTTCAGACGAAGAATGTCGTCCCTACTTTCCAGAAAACAAAGTAGTGGCTGGTTTATTTGAAGTCGTTAATCGTTTGTTTGGTTTGCAAATCAACGAAATATCGAACATTGATACTTGGCATAAAGATGTGAAGTTTTATGAAGTATTCGATCGCGACAATAATTTACGTGGCCGATTTTATTTAGATTTATACGCACGAGCGCATAAGCGTGGTGGTGCATGGATGGACGATTGTAAAAGTCGTCGCGAATTAGCTAATGGTGATATTCAATACCCTGTAGCGTATCTTACGTGTAACTTTAATAAACCTATTGGTGATAAACCAGCACTATTCACCCATGATGAAGTGGTTACTTTATTTCATGAGTTTGGTCACGGTATTCATCATATGCTGACACAAATTAATGCCAGCGGCGTTTCTGGTATTGATGGCGTTCCTTGGGATGCCGTTGAGTTACCGAGTCAGTTTTTAGAAAACTGGTGCTGGCAGCCAGAAGCTTTAGCGTTTATTTCAGGACATTTTGAAACAGGTGAGCCGTTACCACAAGAAATGCTTGATAAGATGTTAGCAGCAAAGAATTATCAATCTGCGATGCAAATGTTACGTCAATTGGAATTCAGTATTTTTGATTTTAAAATGCATAAAGATTACCAACCCGATAATCAGAATGACAACTACATTCAAAAAATATTAAACCAAGTACGTAATGAATACTCTGTAGTAAAAGCGGCAGATTTTAATCGCTTCCAACACAGTTTTGGTCATATTTTTGGCGGCGGCTACTCTGCAGGTTACTACAGCTACAAATGGGCAGAAGTATTATCAGCTGACGCTTTTAGCCGCTTCGAAGAAGAAGGTGTTTTCAACGAAAAAGTGGGCAATGACTTCCTCACCAATATCTTAGAAAAAGGCGGTTCACAAGAACCCAGTGAGTTATTTAAAGCCTTTCGCGGTCGTGAACCTGAAATTGATGCTTTACTTAGACATTGCGGGATTATGGGGTAATTAACTTCATCACATAATGCTTAATATTGAGCGTATTTTAAAGAAACTCATTTTTTAAATACGCTCAACACTCTTCCAATGACTTGATGTTGGCTCACTGGGCCAATTTCTTCAACAGAAAGACTGGATAAGTTTTCACCTTTACACCAAATAAAACCATTACTGTCAATTAACGCCACTGTTTTTATGATCACACCGTATTGCTGACTATGCAGTAATATTGTTTGCTCTGGCTTTAATCTCATTTTTTTTAACCAATGACACACCAATACATAGCTAGATTCAGGTATTCGTGGAAACATACTATGCCCAGTGACTTTCCAAATTTTAAACCCTAAAAAAGTCATGAGTTAAGCAAAGGGTAAACAAGCGATTGCGCAGGAGGATATGGGCATTGAGCAACAAAAGTTGATTGTCCTTTTGTTTGCCAGAAAATATCAGCAAAGCGATTCACTTTAGCCAATAAAGACAATGTTATCTCTTTATCCACAATCTGCTTAGCTTTTGATGTTTCTGTCATAATATTGTGCACCAACCGGTGTAACTCAGGAAACATCTCAAGTTGAGGTTCCTTAATATAATCTCCCCAAATCACCAATATTTCTTCTTTCACTTTACTGCCATGAAGCTCTTTTTGTGCGACTAACCTGATAAACTGTACTTTTTGTTCTTGGTTAAAAGGTGTTTTTTCTTGCAATTCGTTTAATAAATCAACTAATCGAATCATCGTTAAAACTGCAATTTGGGCTGAAATTGGATCATAAATTTTACAGGGTATATCGCAATGCGCAGCAGCAGTTTCAAATTGTAATTTGTAATCTAACTTTTTAAGTAATTGGTACATCATAACGCCCTCTTAATTGTCCATTTTGTATAGCTGATTTAAAATTCTACTGTATAAAAAGCTTAAACCAACAAAAATAGGTGCTAGCCACATTAGATGTATTAATGATGCATAACTTGAGTGATGGTCATGCCCATCATGTGCGAAGCTATCAAAACTTATGCTGACCAATAATAGTGTCATAATGACCAATAATATTTTCATCTTTATTCCTTATTTTAGAAGGTATGTTGCTTTAATGAATGGTTCCTTGATTCTCATCAAGCTGACTTTTAAATGCTTCTATGCCCTTTTGACAATCTTTACAAATCGCGTATTTTTTTGAAAATAAAAGTACGGGCATAAAAGTCAACTTTAGTGCTTTTAGCGCAATAAGTTTTACATCCTCACATTCTTGGCGACTTTGACTCAAAGCCAACATTCTATGATGGGGGATCAATAAGTATTCTAACGATATTTGCGGATTGCCCTGTTTTTCATATAATACGGCTAAGTTATGGCATGAACCTATCCATGCCATTAAGAGCTCTATATTGCTACTATCTGCAACCCATAAAATATCTAGGTATGAGGCGGCTTCTTTATAAAAGTATTCTGCTTGTAGCCATTTTTCATTATCGAAACATTCATTACCATCAGTCAACAGACGTTGCCACTGCCTCATATTTCTTCCTCCACGGTTAAATAAATTTCAACTAAACAAGTTACGATTGATTATTTCAAATCAACTTAAGGGTAATGATAATCATTCCTATTTAGATCTTCAAGTGTTTATTTACTATACAGTAAAGTTTTTTGTAATCCGCTATGAAATAAAATGACTAACTTCAAGAACAATAACTGTAACTTGCTTTCCAACTATGACTTTCACTGTGTTAATATTTTCCCTCATAAAAGCACACAACTTAAATAGAATACTTATGTCTCTAGAAAAAATAGATTCACTCTACCAGCGAGCCGCGGAACGTAAAGGTGGCGCAGCTGTGCTGAACTTATTATTAGGTGAAGCACAACAAGACCATTTAGTAGCAGAACTCAGTGACGATCGTCTTTTGTCAGCCTTTACCAAGAAGATTTTTCAAAGTGGTTTTGTATGGCGCGTGGTAGAAAATAAATGGCCTAACTTTGAAGAGATGTTTTTCGATTTTGATTTGTCAAAAATATTAATGATGCCAGAAGAAATGCAAGAGCGTAAAGCCAGCGATGCCAAAATCATTCGTAATTATAACAAAGTAAAAACGATTCAAGCTAACGCACAAATGATGTTTGATGAAATACATAGTGATAATAACCTGCATAAAAGTTTTGCTGAATTTATTGCTGCATGGCCGAGTAATAACATGATTGGTTTATGGGATTACTTGAAAAAAAATGGCCAGCGTTTAGGTGGTAATACTGGGCCTTATGCTTTACGTGCTATTGGCAAAGACACCTTTTTATTGACCCGTGATATTGAAGCTTATTTTCGCGCGAATAATATTATTGATGGCGGGCTGCAAAGTAAAAAGAGCTTAGCAGCTATTCAAGCCTCTTTTAATCAATGGCAAACTGAATGCGATTTGTCACTCACACAGCTCAGTCGTCTTGTTGCTTTTGCCACTGGCGATAACAATATTCAAGTAGAGCGTTAAATCATGGACATGTCTTTAATAGCCGTAGGTTATGTTGATAAAACCGATGTTGATTTAGCGAAGAAAATTGCTAAAAAATGGCAGCTAGCCTACATAGGCGATAGTAAATCTGCTGCTAAACACCCGCAGTTACTTTTTTTACTGCAAGTGAATTTTCAACAATTAGAGCTGATCAAACTTGATGAACCTAAACTAGGTGGTATTAAAGTAGATTTTGTTGATGGTGCTGTTGCCCATCGTCGAAAATTTGGTGGTGGACGCGGTCAAGATATCGCTAAAGCTATCGGATTAAAGCATGGCTTTACGCCACATGTTCTAGACGCTACCGCAGGTTTGGGGCGAGACTCTTTTGTACTCGCGACTTTAGGGTGCACAGTAACCATGAAAGAGCGCATGCCTATTGTCGCTGCACTCTTAGAAAATGGTTTAGAACGTGCAAAATTGAATAATGAAGTCAGTGATATTGCGAATAGAATGTCACTTGTTCATGCTTCCACTATTGAAGAATTGGAATTCACTCAACAGCCTGATGTCATTTATCTCGACCCTATGTATCCGCATCGAGAAAAATCAGCGGCGGTGAAAAAAGAAATGCGTGTATTTCAATCTCTGGTTGGTGAAGACTTAGATGCAGACGATTTACTGGAACCTGCATTGAAGTTAGCCAAGTACCGTGTTGTGGTTAAACGTCCAAGTTACGCACCACCGTTAAATGATAAAAAACCATCAACGAGTATAAAAATGAAAAAAAACCGTTTTGATGTTTATGTCAATCAAGCAATTCCTAAAAATAATTAAGTAGACAATATTTATAAATGCCGTGTTTTATATAGCTTAATGAATGCTTTATCATCTAAGTTAGTTTGATCAGATGATGTAGCACTTGTTGGCTTTAGCCTTTTTAAAGTTTACGTCTCGCCGTTTGTAATCAACAAACGGTTAAGTGCTGTCAGATGTGCGATACGGTTGCTTGCGACCGAGATATTCATATATCTAGCGGTAGCTCTGTGGTTCTTTTTACTTCACCCATTGCTACACTGGTGGTTAGTTCTTTTAACCCTGTCAATTTTGAAAGTTGCTGTCGATATAAAATTTCATAAGAAGCGATATCTTTAGTAACAATTCTCAGCAGAAAATCAACCTGACCAAGCATGATATAACATTCTGTAACTTCTGATATATTTTTAATTTCTTCTTCAAACGCTGTCAGTTCACTGTTTGCTGTTAACTTCACTTCAGCATAAATGACAAGATTTAAATCCAGTTTTTTATGATTGAGAATGCCAACTCGTTTAACAATAACGCCTTCATCTTCTAAACGTTTTATTCTTCTCCAGCAGGGAGGTTGAGAGAGGTTGACTTGATCTGCTATTTTTGAGACAGACAAGCTTGCATCCGATTGAATTAATTTCAGAATTTTCTTATCTATATCATCTAAAGTCATATTAATGTTTAATCCTTAATTTTCGATTTAGTAGTCATTTTCTCCTAACACCTCCTTGAGTCTAATACTTCCTTGAGTATAATATCCTTAAAAAAGACCAATTTAAAGTATATTTTATATTCAACAGCTGATTTTTCTATCATTTTAGAATAAAAAAACCTTTATAAAAGAGATATCATTAATCCTATATTATATTTATTGCTGTGAAGTTCAATAAATTTTTGACGTTTATAGATAGGAAATTAAAATATGTCAATGTTCTCTCACTTAGAGTTTGATAATCATGAAAAGGTAATCTTTGTAAACGATAAAAGTAGCGGTTTGAAAGCGATTATAGCCGTTCATAATACTAATTTAGGTCCTTCTCTTGGTGGTTGCAGAATGTGGCCCTATGAAAGTGATGATGCAGCGCTTACAGATGTACTACGCCTTTCACGTGGCATGACTTATAAATCAGCCATTGCAGGTCTACCTTTAGGTGGTGGTAAATGTGTCATTATTGGTGATCATCGTAAAGATAAACACCCTGAACTTTTACGAGCGTTAGGCCGAGCGATAGAGAGTTTGTCCGGTGCGTATATTACTGCCGAAGACTCTGGCACCTCAGTTGCAGATATGGTCACTATCAGCGAGTGTACTCAATATGTCTCTGGTGTAATGGCAGATAGCGAGCATGGGGGAGATCCTTCACCATCTACCGCTTACGGTGTGTTTGTTGGCTTAAAATCGGCGGTAAATTACAAATTTAAACGTGATAATTTGAAAGGCTTAAAAGTTGCCGTCCAGGGCGTTGGTAATGTTGGTTTTCATCTATGCAAATATTTAAAGGCAGAAGGCGCTGAGCTCATTGTTACCGATATTTTTCCGGCTAATGTTGAAAGAGCGGTATCTGAATTAGGCGCAACAGCCGTTGCTCCAGATGAAATATATTCAGTAGAAGCCGACGTGTTTGCTCCTTGTGCTATGGGAGGTATTATTAACGCTGAAACGCTACATAAATTAACAGCTAAAGTAATTGCGGGCGCCGCGAACAATCAACTATCTCGTCCAGAAATTTCACAAATATTACTCGCTAATAATGTCTTGTATGCGCCTGATTATGTCATTAATGCTGGTGGGATTATCGATATTGCTTATCAGCGTAGTGGTGAAGGAAAAGAAGCGTTGAAATGCCATATTGAATTGATTGGTTCAACCTTAACCAGTATTTTTGAAAGATCAGATTCTACCGGTTATTCAACGGAAGTCGTTGCCAATCAAATAGCTCAAGAACGTTTTGAAAAATCAGCCGATTAGCCAGTTAGTAGTAATAATCTATTAGTTTTATTATTTTAAAGAAATCACAGCAAATTTATTTGTTAATACGGAACATATTATGAGCAAAAGTATATACAAAGATAGTCAGGAAACTCACGTGCCTATCTTTATTGATGGTCATTCAGTTGAAATTCCCATCCTCAAAGTATTAAAACAAGACGGTAGCGTATATGACGGTGCCGAGCTTCCTGAAATAGATCAGACATCTGCAACAAAAATTTATAAAACGTTAGTGTTTCATC
>JABSOZ010000024.1 GCA_013215295.1 Colwellia sp. | reverse complement strand
GTAAAAGCAATGTACTGTCATTTTTGAGAAACATGCGTGAATTCATCAGAAAACATCTAACTATCCCAGTGAATGATCTCATCAAGATGATGAATCCCAAACTGAGAGGATGGGCGAACTATTATCGCCATTGTGTTGCCAAGAAAGTTTTTGGTTATGTAGGTCATCAAATATTCTGGATGTTATGGAGATGGGCAACTAGGCGTCATCCAACTAAAAGTAGACACTGGATAGCGCGGAAATATTTTCTGAACCGTAAAGGTCAATGGCAGTTTCACGGCTGGCAGAAAATTGCGAACATGGATTGTTTATTCAATCTTGTTCAAATTGCCCATACCCCAATAAAAAGACATGTGAAAATCAGAAGTGCGGCTATCCCTTACGATCCCCAATATGAACCTTACTTAAGTAAGCGGAAACTTGGGAAGGAATGTAGAAACACTTGGTTTAATCCTGTCTTATCTGCTTTATGAGATTGCTGGGTAACATAGTACGCCTTTGTGGAGGCTTGAGCCGTATGCAGTGAAAGTTGCACGTACGGTTCTTAGGAGGACGGCACTTGGTAACAGGTGTCGTCTATCCGACCCATACCGCCATAGAACGGTGAAGAAAAATGTCCGCTGTGGGATCATAAAGCTGACCCTCATTGCATCTGCTTTTTTATACCACCAACAATAGATTAAGTATTAAAATAAAATTTTTATTAAGGACTATATCGTATCTAAGTGAACATAAATTTGCCTAATTTTGAGAACTAATTTAGGTCAGCAGTGTGCGCTATAGCGGAAGTTAGCTTCAAAATATTTGCGATATATTTTCTAATGATACTGTGTCATATTACTGAGAAGCCTCCATAAAAAACGTTATATGGACTTAATAAGTTGATTATCGCCGTCAGAACAAGTCAGCAAAAAATTCATAAGGACGTCAAGTATTTTAAAGCCGGCTTGCTTAAACTGAATGCTTGTTCAATCACATTTTAGCATTATAAGAAACAGACGCTGTTCGCCAGTCGTCATTATTGGAAGTTAATACTATGAAAAATGGTTTTACTCCATCGAACTAGAAACAGCGCTTAACTTTCGGGTAACTTGCTCTCGCAATTCGTTTAGTTTTTCCTGGTGCTTTTTCAGCAATACTTTGAATCCAGGTTCTTCAAACAAAGGCCGTAAAAGATGATTATTCTGTAATGACCACCATTCTCTATTGTTAGATTCGAGCCAGCCCATGTCTAACGCCGTCGCCAAATGGTGTAATGCTTGTGTAGTGTTCTCTAACTGCGCGTTGATTTCGGCCAAGCTAAATTCAGCCTGAATTTTATCAAATACCCTGTCCTTTTTTAGGAATGTTTGTACCTTATGCAATAAAAAAGCTGTGGCTTCTTTTTCGTCTAATTTGGATAAAGTTGCAGCGTACAACACCAGTGCCAAATAGTTATCTGCGGTGATATCATTTAGTCCAACATCTGCTTTGTTGCGCCAATTTGGATACAGTTGCAACAAGCTGGTTTTGGCCAGACTAAACTTTGCTGCACGAAACTGTGCAACAGCTAAGTCGAATAAAACTCTTCGGCTGTTGGGTCGATATAATGCTAAACCCTCTTTGATCGATAATATTTTTTGTTTTTCTCTTTTTAAACCTAAATTAATCAAATTCAAAGAGTTTCTAAAATGACGGTGCTTTCCCCCCATTTGGGCTAAAACGCTATTGGCGGCATCAACTGCGCCAATGCTTAAATAGGCTAAAACAACCTGTTCACAATACTCATCACTAGAACAGCTGGTGAAAAGTTCAGAGTTTGCCGATTGCCATTCAGCCAAGGCAATAATCGATTTTTGGGTATGTCTGAAAACATGTGTTGATTCAATCACGTGTGAGAACTGATCCGGTTCGAGAATTAATGCACGTTGATACATTCTTTGTGCTGAATCTGGTTTCCCTATGGAGTGCAGATATTTACTGAGTGATCGTTTTAAAGACGCTGACAATGGATTAAGTTTAATTGCTTTATTCAGGTGCTGAATGACTTGTGATTCATTACCTAGTTTCTTTAGCAATAAGCTATACCACCGGTGAGTAGTGGCATTATCATCTAAGGCAAGTGAACTTAAGAAAGCTTGATGTGCTTGTTGAATCAAGGCTGAGTCAGCATCAGTAAAACCTGTTTCATAGCCCGCTTTGAGGGTCAAGAGCATACCTTGAGTTGCGAGTGCTGTTGGTGAATTCGGCTTTAAAGCCAAGGCTTTCTCTATATGGGGTAATGATTTATCGAATGACTTTTTTTCACTCCAATTTGCAAAGTGATGAAGATTCCCATAAGTAATAGCTAAACCGATATGTGCATCGGCATATTCAGGTTCTAGCGTTAAACTATGTTCAAAATAAGTCACTGCCTTGGAAAGGGATATTGGGTTCCTTTGTCGCCAGTGATATTGCCCCATTAAATACCATTCATAGGCCTGTGCGCTGATTGCGTTAGTCGGCCTTGCACTAGGGTTGCCATCTCTTGGAGCATAACCAGGTTGGATTACTTCTTGTATAGCGGCACTGATATTGTCTTGTAGTTTAAAACTATTCTGAGTGTCACTATCAAAGGTTTTAGACCAAATTTGTTGACCATTTTTTGTGCTGAATATTCTGACATTGATGCGAAGCTTTTTCCCCATTTTTTGCACACTGCCATCGAGTAAAGTATCGACCTGCAAAGCTTGACCAATTTCTGTTGCATTATATTTTCCCCGATAGGTGAAGGAAGAATAACGCGAGATAACTTTTAAGTTTTTTATTTGAGAAAGTTGATTGATGATGGCATCAGACAATCCATCAGTAAAATGTTGATTGTCCTTTTTTGCACTCAAGTCATTAAAAGGCAATACTGCGATGGAGTTGATCTTAAGTTGACTAATAATTTGATTAGTAGATGAACTTTCATCGGTGTTGAAGACATACATCGCCACAGATGTGGCTATTAGTAAGAAGGTTATGATGCCTATAGTGATACTTGGTTTATATAAACTAGAGAAGCCAATTCTTTTGCTACGCCCCTGTTCAGGCTTATCTAGTTTTTTAGCTTTGGCAATTAATGTATAGCCCACACCCGGCAGGGTTTTGATAAACGTCGGACTGCGTGCATTATCGCCCAATGCTTTTCGAATTTTACTCACCGCGACAGATAAGATGTCATTTGCCACAAAACTATCTTTCCAGACATGTTCAAAAATCTGACCTTTAGTAACCTGTTCTCCACTATGGTGAATTAAAAACAACAGCACTTGCATGCTTTTATTGTCGATAGAGTGTGTATCAGCTTTATTCGTTAAGGTATTGGTTTGGGGACAAATTATCCACGAGCCCAGTTGATATTGCTGACTATATTCCAAAAATGTATCCAAAGGGTAAAGATGATTTTATTGTAGGGAGAGTATACCTCCATCTATAAATGTATTCTTTGTTTTTAACCTGGCTGACCTGTCGTTAATCGTATTTTATTAACATTAACTAAAACAGCTTTGCCCAAAATGGACTGTCATTTAAGTCAAAACCATGAGAGCAAGTTATGCTAACTAAAGCTTATACTCCCTTAAATCTCTACCAGACAAGTAAAAATAAAACAGACGTTAACCAATTGATAATACGAGTTAATCGTCAATAATCACCTCTTGTTTAGGCCGCGATTTAAGAAGATTTAAGAAGTTTTAAGTTGTTTAAAACCCCTCTCCGCTGTAGTTTTTTCACAACATTAACAAGCACATAGTTTTTTCTAATACCGATAGGATACAAAATGGTTATCAGTTTAAAATTCAAAAATTTACTCACCGTTGCTACTTTAACTGGGGTGGTTAGCTTTAATAGCTTTGCAGCGGAAAATGTTCCACATGCTCCTGAAGTTCAGAATTTGCCTACCAAGGGTGAATTCCATGTTATTGAAAAAGCAATTCCTGAACTTAAAAAAGCCTTTATTGATTCAACGCCCGAAGACAAACAAGACGGCATACCCGTGGGTGAGTTAGGCGCTGATGGCGGCAACAAAGACATGATCCTTAAACTAGCACGGGAGATGGCCGAGGGTAAACACGACCTTTATGACAGCATGCTCATCTCCTACAAAGGCAAGCTTGTGTTTGAATCCTATTACTCGCGTGGTCGTATCAATCTGCCTCATTTCCAAAAATCTGCAACTAAATCTTACACGGCAATGGCCATTGGCCGAGCAATGCAGTTGGGATACCTGACTATGGCTGATTTAAACAAACCTGTGGTCAGTTTTCTAAAAGGACTGAATCCAGAAAAGTTTGTCGATGGTGCAGAGAATATCACCCTTGAACAAGTGATGAGTATGCGCTCTGGTCTTCGTTTCAGTGGAAATAAAATAACAGAAATCACAAACACTCCAGGACTGAATCTGGTTCAGGGACTTCTAGAGCAAAGTAGCGCTATTACGCCGATATCTCATACGTTCAGTTATCAGAGCATCAACGCAAATATTGCCATGCATGTACTTGATGCTGTTGTTCCGGGGTCCGCCAAAGACTTCATCAAAAATGAAGTACTCGGCAAAATGGGCATCACAGTCTATGGCTGGCCAATTGACGTCAATGGTCTCCCTCACGGTTATGGTGGAGATGGATCCAATCAGAGATCACGAGATATGCTCAAGTGGGGTACGCTGATCATGAACAAAGGAAAATTGTATGGTAAGCAATTCATCCCAGCAGCGTTTATTGCCAAAGCGACCAGCAGGGTAGCCGAACCTAACGTTAATTGGGTGCCTGAGGATGCAGAGGTATCTGATTTATCTTATGGTTATTTTATGTGGCGAGCTGATATGAAAGTCGGTGACAAGTTGTATGATAATAAATTTGTCTGGGGCGGCAGAGGGCAATATGTCATGACTATCGAAGAACTCGATTTGGTTATAGTTTTCACCGCACATGGTAACGACGATATAACTTTAGCCTTGGTTCCCAAAAGAGTCCTACCCGCATTTATAAAATAAAATAACAACACTATGTAAGCTAAGTACATAGTGTTGCAGAAGGTTACCTCGGCAAAAAAATGCTGGCCTGGACGCAGTTAAAGTCGCCAGCATGTCTTGATATTTGTATAGAATATGTCAGGTTCAACAAAAAAATATAATTGGGTAAACAGAACGCTTGCTGAATCACATTTAAATGTTATATCAACAGAAAGCGACTTCAATATGGAAGTTAAATAATTCGTTGATTTCAAAATAAAGGTAAATTATGAAGTATATTTGTATTTCAATTGTTTTGCTGTTTTCTATTCTAGCTTTCAGTAGCAATAGTTATGGTAAGGATGAGTTTCCAGTATTGGAAGGTCCCTATCTTGGGCAAAAGCCTCCAGGCTTAACTCCCGAAGTTTTCGCTCCTGGTATTGTTTCGACAGAGCATCATGAGTGGGGCTCTATCTTCTCACCCGACATGAAAGAGTTCTACTTTAGTAGGAGAAACAACAAAAGTGGAAAAGATTCGCATTTTGTTCTTAAATTCGAGAATAATCGATGGCACGAGTCAGAATCGGGGGTGGGTGGGGAGTTCTCTCCCGATGGTAAAACTATGTTTTTTAAAAACCAATATAGGGAGCGAACCGATGAGGGATGGTCAGAGTGGAAAAGTCTTGGTCCCGCATTTGAAGACATCGACATCATGCGCCTTACGAGTTCGTTCAATGGCACTTATGTTTTTGATGAATATGCTAAAGATGGAAATTTTGTTCTTCGATATTCTCGACTGATAAATGGTGTACGTGAAACCCCGAAGCCACTTAGTAAAAAGATAAATACCGGAAAACAGAACGTCCACCCCTTCATTGCACCTGATGAGTCCTATATTTTGTGGGATAGTAAAAGAGATGATGGCTATGGGGGTAGTGATATATACGTTAGTTTTCGGCAGGAAAACGGCTCTTGGGGAACTGCCATTAACTTAGGTGATAAGGTAAATACAAGTACCTCACAGCGTGGAGGATACGTAACGCCAGATGGAAAATATTTTTTCTTTTTCAGTCATGATAGCTCAGGAAAGGGAGATATATTCTGGGTGGATGCGCAAATTATTGAGACCCTCCGACCCAAATAGCAAACCATATAACAGGCTATAACGCAGAAAACGAAGTACCAAATTTGTATTGGGTGAGCACAGAAGTTATTGAGAATTTAAGACCAAAATTGTGATGCATTAATCATTGAATTTGAGTGTATGCGTTGAAGAGTGCGCGCCAATTCAAACAAACGAATCTATTGGGCCCCCTTAGCGAGTGAATTGATTCAGTATATGGGATTATGTCACGAGTCACATCGGTCAAAATATAACAAAAACATACACTCAGATTGCTGAAGCTTTGGCTGAAAAACGCCAAACCTCAGCAACTATTGATTTAGGCGTTATCGATACAAAATCTAATCCAAATCAGCTTTAAGAACCAACTACCTAATGTTTCGAATGTGGCAAGCGTGAACTTTAGAGATTAAATTTTGCCATCAGGTGACGCGTTTCTCATTATTTTCTGGGCCGTAGCAAGGTTGGTAAAAAGAATTAAAATTCTTGCGTCAAAAGTCGTGAGGAAATTATACAAAACATCATAAATCGCAAGAAAACAATGGCAACTGTGAGCCTTTATAGGAAAATAGTTCTTGCTGCATTGGACTGATTTTAAAAGTCTATCAGCCTGTTTTCTTAAAGGTGAATATCACTTTTTGTTAAAAATATTACCGACGAATTGTACCCGCACAATAAAGTAGTTTACCCCTACCAAAATGGGTTTAGGGCGTTATGTAAAATTTATTTTTTAACCTCACCTAGCTAAAATATCAGATGCTACCCCATTATATTATGGGCTAGCATCAATCTTCTTTTCATTTAACGAATAAAAAATAAAGAAAAAATATTAGCACGTTACGTGCTTATATATCACACAAACTATTGAAGTGTATTGTGTCATTACGGGGTGAATCAATCTTATTTATGGGGGTAACATCAATCTTTGCCAATAAAATTGGCAAACCAGATAGGCTAAAAAATTCAACTCCCCAGACTAGAGGAAGATAACCTAGATGAACACGAAATCAACCATGACTTTTAACAATGTAGCCCAAAGTAATTCAGCGATTAACCCTAAATCAACCATGACTTCCAATGCTATGACCTTACGTTCAAAAATAATAGCTTTTGTCGCAGTGCTATTTATCGCCCTGCTGAGTGTCGCAACTCTCGGTCTTCAGGCATTAAGTCATGCAAGTGAAAATGACAATATTTCCAGAATAAATCAACTGATGAAAAGCACTGTCAACATCGTGCAACAATTTGAGCAACTTGCTTCATCAGGCCAGTTAACAAAAAAACAAGCAAAGCAATACGCCAGCCAGATGCTAAGGGAAAATAAATATCACGATTCTGAATATGTTTATGTTGTTGACGAAAAACTTGATTTTATTGCGACCCCGCACGATCCGCAATTACAAGGCACCAGCTTTAACGATTTTAAAGATGCCAGTGGCGGCAGTATTGGCCAGTTAGTTGAACGTTTAGTCGGAAACAAACTTAATCAGATCATTACCTACCATTGGGATTCCGAACGCAATGGCGAAATAGTCGATTTAACATCCGTAGTACAAAAAACCAATGACTGGGGTTGGTACGTTGGCACGGGTATAAGCAATAAAGAAGTAGATGAACGTTACTGGGCTACGGCTAAATGGCTAGTTTCTTTCTCAGTGGTCATTGCCTTTACATTATCTGCTGCACTTGGCTATTTTGGCCTGGGATTAAGTAATGCACTGGGTGCAGAGATCAGCGAGGTATTAAGTATAGTTCGCAAAGTATCACAGGGTAACTTAAAGCAAAATACAGAGATTAAATACCGTAAAAATGACAGCGTTGTCGGCAGTGTGTTTTATATGCAAACCAGCTTACAAGGTGTGGTACAAGGCATTAAAAATGTCTCTGATATTTTAAAAACTCAGGCCCTGGATTCTGAAACTAGTTCTGTAGAGCTTGATAGCCTAACAAAATCTCTGAACGATGAAGCTCAAATGGTTGCCTCGGCCATTGCAGAATTAACAGCATCGGCGGGGGCAGTGGTAAGTCATACAGAGCAAGCTGCCGAGGCCGTAAAGTCAGCAGAAATACAAGGACAAAATGCACATATACTGACAGAGCAAGCTTCAAAAGCAATTTCCTTGCTAGAGCAGCAAATCGACAATGCAGGCGCGAACATTCAGATACTTGATGATGAAGTTAACAATATTGCAAATGTACTATCTGTGATTCAGGGCATAGCAGAACAAACCAATTTACTGGCGCTCAATGCCGCCATTGAAGCCGCGCGGGCGGGAGATCAAGGTAGGGGGTTTGCCGTTGTTGCCGATGAAGTGCGTCAATTGGCACAAAGAACCCAAACCAGTACCGAAGAAATTCATCACATGCTGACTAAATTGCAAAGTGCTACAAAAGACGCAAAAACGTCCATAAGCCAAAGTATTTCAACCAGTGAAGAAACAGTCTCTAAATCTCACTTGGTATCACAAGAGTTGAAAGATATAGCCAGCTCACTCTCTGAGATATCACAAATGAGCCATCAGATCTCAATTGCAGCAACAGAGCAGTTGAGCGCAGGTGAAGATACGGCTCGGCATATTGTAAATATATCGGATACCGCCAATAATACGGCCGCAGTATCACAGCGGGCGCATTCTGCAACAGATCAAATTAAATATCTTACGGCCAGCTTGGAAAAAGAAATGACTAAATTTCAATTGTAGTTATCACCCCGATGTCAATTGCTAACCTGTGTATTTGAATTATTATTACAAAAAGGAGCACATTTGGACGGATCCATATGCTCCCTAGCTAAAAAAGTGAGAAAAAACATAGCTGTTCCGTGTTTTTCAAGGTGGTTAGGAACGCTATTGCAAAAAAATATTAGTAATTAAAATTAACGCATCAATGTATTCTTAGCCGGATTATCTGCCATTTTTGTTTAAAGCCTCTATTACCGCTTTGGTGGCATAGTTGACGTAAGCGATTGAAAATATTAATGTCTGCTTAGAGCCGATAAGCAGACGGTTGTGAGATTGTTCAATTCAATAAATATGATGTTCGGTTGTTTATGAAATATTTCATCTTCGATTTTAAAAGTTGATTTTTTTCAGGCATAGGTTCAAATTTTTTAAAGGGAATTAAGTGAAACTCAAAGCCTTATTAGTCACGTTAAGTTTATTATCTGGCATTAGTCAGTCCCAAGTATTACCTTCATTAGCCGTTAATGATGACCCTGTTTGTGCTATTTACAATCAATCATATTTGGAACAACTTCATCAAGGCAAAACTCCGTCATTCATAACTGAAGAGCTACCCTCTCACTCTGATGGTAGCGTGTACCTTCCACAACAAATACCAAGTACCCCAATTAAGTTTACATCTCCTTTCACCAATGAAGGGGTTAAGTGGATGTCTTGGCACCCAATCGTTGGTGTGGAACACAGCTTCATATATGGAGGAACGTCGACTGACGCTACGGCAGTAGGCTCGATAAAACCTTCAGAAAATAAAAGTTTCGTATTCCAAAGCAATACTATTGGCTGGAGAGGCCCATTTCATAGGATATGGTTGATAGAAGATGTAAAGCTAGACTCGCTTATCTCTGGCATGGGTGATAAACAAAAAATTGTTCCGATAGAAGGGAGTGGCGCACAACTTATATATCCAGACGAAGAGCGTGTGTTTCATTCTTATGTCACTAACCTTTTTCAGTTTAAAGATAACTTTTATACTGTATCCAGTGATGAGGTGCACAGACTAAACGAAGAAAAATCCGAATTAGTTTGCAAATTTGGACTTCAAACATCATTTAAATCACAACAAATAGCAGCTCTTGAAGAAGCTGCAAATGCGAGTTTGATGACCAACGGGGTGACAGGTATTTCCCAGTATTATGGAAGCAAGGGAAATCAACATAGGAAAGTTATTGGTGGATTCGATAACGCTTTAAAGAAACCTTGGTTAGTCAAAGTCAATAAAGACGGAGAGTGCTTTAAAAACAAACATATAGATAATTGTTCTAAGAACAAAAACGTAGAGGCTGTTTTAGAACAATTTGCTTCACTCGACCCTTGGAGCTACAGAGAAGTACAAGCCATTCGAGAGCACATGAACGGTGTAAGGTATGTTCTTAGTCATTATTATATTAACGAGTTAAAAGTCGATGAGGCTATTGCTGATGGTATGGCTGCCCAAGCGATTTATAACTTCATAGAGAAAACAGTTTCTCTTCATCCTTTCATCCAATACGGTAATGACAAAAGTGAAAAAACTAGTGACCCTTATACTTTAGATGACGTAAATGGCTCTTTATCCTCAAATTGGTTTAATAAAACAGAATTAATGTGGGCTGCTCATTTTAACGATTATGACGCGACTCAACGACTGCTAAAAAAAGACTCATCTGTATTTGATGTAACTGCTTCTAGCGATAATTATGCATCCGTCAAATACCTTAATCGTTCTGCACTAACTTACGCCTTAGAGAATGCCTCGTTACCTGTAATTCAGTCTTTATTAAGGGCGGGTGCCGACAAAAATATAAAAGATTCAGATGGAAATGGACTACAACATTACTTGAATAAAAATAATTTATTAACTGACAGTATAGAAAGTATCGTCGCTGTTTCAACGGCTGATGTAAAAGCCAGTTTTGATTGTAAATTAGCACTCAGTAAACAAGAAAAGGCTATATGTAGTAGTAAAGGGCTTTCTGTTTACGACGCTCAACTAGGAGCACTGTATAAAAACGTTAGAGCAACTAAGAAATATCCTGAAATTAAAAGTCTTCAGCGTACTTGGTTAAAATCACTTCGCCGTGAGTGCTCAATGGAAAGTCAGACCGAGCTAACTAAGTGTATGAAGCGGCGATACCGCGCTCGGATTAAGTATCTAAACAATCTCCTCAATGTAAGCTAATTTGGCTTAATAGTGAGCAGCACAAGTAGTAAGGATAAAACATGAAAGTTAATAAAGTAGTTATATCGAAAATATTTATGATATTGCTTGGTGTATCTTCTTTACTACTAGCTTACAAGGACGGGTCTACAGGAATTGCTACGAGTAAAGGTGTTGATACTAGCAGAGAGGAATATCCAACTTTATTTACTTTTGAAACAGGAAGTAAAGTAGTGTTTGGTATTCTTATAATAGGTATTGCTTTTTTACCTCAAAAGAAAGAGGAGTAACAGCTAATGGATCAAAGTTCACGTAACGTTTTGAAAAAAATCAAGGTCAGTAAAGAGCGATAAGCGGAAGTACAAGAAAGTTACACTTTACATCCCCCAAATCAGATCTTCATACAGATATAAATCATATGATGGTTTGAGCGTTCAACAGACCTTAGTTGCTAATAAGCGACATCGGAACTTACAGTAAAGTACTATAATTACTATAGCAAGAAATTAAGTGGTGCCTACAAGCGATGATTGAAAATACAGAAACATCAGAGGTATTGGAAATAAAGGGGGAGAACGAAATAGTCACAACCAATGATTTGGTGTTTTTGGTTGTAGATGGTTTTTTCACAATGCGTAGAATTCTCAAGCGTCAACTTCATGATATTGGTTATAACAATGTTGTGGAAGCCTCTGATTGTCAACAAGCGCACAGCGTGCTGAAAGACATTACTATTGATTTAGTCATAACTGACTGGAACTTAACAGATATGGTTGGGGGCAGACTCGCGCAATCTATCCGAAATGATGTACCCATTGGAGCTATGCCTATAATTGTCACTCTTTCGGGAGAGATGACGTTGACAGAAGCAGAAATGACTAATATAGATGATTACCTTAACTCCACGCATTCTGCCGATGACTTAAAAGAGAAGATCAATAAGGCTTTAAAAAAACGTATTTAATTACAATTGACCGCTATTGGCATTAAGCCGTCCTTTTGAGACGGTTTTTATTACCTAAAAAAGGTCAGCAAAGTGGCCAGCCTGTGTGAAAACTATTTTGAACTAACGTAATTGGATAATATCAACGAAAAAAGACTCTGTAGTACGTATGGTGTAAAATCACCTGATAATTTACGTAGCGTCACATAAAAATTTTAAGCTGGGAGTTTTCAAACAGTCTGTGGCAACTGCTGTCATTAGACTAATTTTAATGTAAATATAGAAATACTTTAACCAGTTAATCATCGGCAACTCTTGACTACATAATGCCTACATGAATATGTAACAATCACATTTACTATTGATTTTAAAGAGTAATTTTAAATTTAAACAATAATAAGCTGTTAGTAGCTTATCATCTCGACCATGGAGAATAGTGTATGAGAACTGTAACAAACATTACAAATGCAAAGTTTTCCGTTGGCGATTTGATTCATCACCGACTTTTTGGATATCGTGGAGTTATTACAGATGTTGATCGGAACTTTCAACTTACGGATGATTGGTATGAGCAAACCGCGAAGTCTCGACCTCCAAAAAGTGAGCCTTGGTATAATGTGCTAGTGCATGGAAGTATACATGCAACCTATGTGGCCGAACAAAATTTAAAGGCTGATGATATATTGGAACCTATCAGCCATCCACTGCTAAAGCAGTTTTTTTCAAAGTTAAAAAATGGTAGGTATATTAGAAATAAACCTATGAATTAACGTGGCAGCTACTAAGCCATTCAAGCAGGGCTTTTAATGGGGCGTTATGTATTTTCGTAACCAACACCATATTACTAATTGAGAAAAATCGATGAAATTACTGCACAAAAACAATCTCTTCTGCTGGAGTCAATTTGACGATGATCGGAATATTGATTTTCATAGTTATCTTTGGGTAAGACGTGAGGGTAACGTTGTTTTTGACCCTCTACCATTAACTGTTCATGATGAAAAGCACCTTAATTCTCTAGGGAAAGTTTCTCATATTATTATTTCAAACTCTGATCATATCCGTGATTCTGAAAAACTAGCCAAATTAACAGGCGCTAAAATTTATGGGCCGGTTGGAGAGAAAGACTGTTTTCCAATTCAATGCGCAGAGTGGTTGGAAGAAACTAAGGGGTTTATTAAAGGTCTGGATGTATATTGTTTAAATGGCTCTAAGACTGAAGGTGAGCTTGCATTTGTTATTGAAGGTGAAACTTTAATTACAGGTGACCTTATTCGAGCCCATAGTGGGGGTAAGCTTTGTATACTTCCTGAAGCTAAGTTGCAAGATTCAGATAAGGCTAAAAAATCGGTAAGAAGGCTTGCTTCTATCCCAGGTATTAAGGCCGTTTTACCTGGTGATGGCTGGCCTATATTTTGTAATGGTAAGCAGGTTTTATCGGAGTTATTAGCATCTATTTGAAAACATCACATAACAAGTTGCTGCAGCGGATTTGTGTAAACTGTCACCTTGTTTGCAAAAAGGCAGCAAACAAACCGCTGAGCAAGGCGTTATGTAACAAGTACAGATATCTGCACCAATAACGGGGTAAGATACAAAGTATTAAAGTTTATCTTTACGAGCCGTGGTAAAACAACTATGACAAACCTACTGCCTCAGAAAACCTCCTCGACTATATCGACGCTCAACGATCTTGCGAAGTTGGCAAACTATTCCCTCATGGACTCGCTCAACTGTGATCCTGACGCGACAAAAAATGGTGCCGACCACGCGCCGCGACAAGTTTTTACGGGCCATTATGTGCCCGTCAATCCTACGCCAATCAAAGTTCCAGAGTATGTAGCGCACAGTAAAAGTTTTTTTTCCGAGCTTGGCTTCGCCGACAGGTTGGCAGTGTCCTCCGACTTCGTCCGCATGTTCTCCGGCGACATTTCTCAGGTTCCAAAGCCGATGCGCAAGGTCGGTTGGGCGACTGGGTACGCACTTTCCATCTATGGCACTGAATACATCCAGCAGTGCCCGTTCCAAACCGGCAACGGCTATGGAGACGGTCGTGCAATTTCTGTGCTTGAAGCAGTCATCAACGGTCGACGTTGGGAAATGCAGCTTAAAGGTGGTGGCCGCACGCCCTATTGCCGCGGCGCTGACGGTCGTGCTGTCTTGCGGTCGAGTATCCGCGAGTTCTTGGCTCAGGAGCACATGCACGCACTGGGCGTGCCCACATCACGGTCTTTGAGTTTGTACGTTTCAAAAACGGAGCAGGTAAAGCGACCGTGGTACTCACAGGGCTCGCGCTCGGAGAATCCCGACATGATGATATCTGAAGCCGTCGCCATCTCGACACGTGTCGCACCGTCGTTCATCCGCGTCGGCCAACTCGAACTTTTCGCTCGCCGTGCCCGTAAAAACGAACACCCGAAAGCGATGGAAGAACTCGAGAAGATTGTGCTGCACTTGATTGATCGTGAGTACGCAGACGTTGTCGATAGGCAACTCACCACCCCAGAAAAAGTGGTGTTGCTGGCGCGCGAGTTTCAACGCCGTCTTACGTCACTGGTGGCGAACTGGATCCGCGTCGGCTTCTGCCAAGGTAACTTCAACAGCGACAACTGCGCAGTTGGTGGCTTTACACTTGATTATGGTCCCTTCGGCTTTTGCGATGTGTTTAACCCGCATTATCAGCCTTGGACAGGTGGCGGTCGTCACTTCTCGTTCATGAACCAACCAAGCGCAGCGCAACGCAACTTTGACATGTTTTGTTCGGCGTTACGGCCATTGCTGGCGTCTAATCAGGACTATTTGCTAGAGCTCAACGAGGTTCAAAGTGGGTTTTCGAAAGTAATGCACACGCAAATGAAAAAGATGTGGGCTTCGAAGCTGGGTCTTAGCACTTTAAACACAGCGTCTCACCAGGCACTTTGCAATGTACTGCTCAGCGAGCTGGAAACACTCATGATGCAAACGCCTGTCGATTACATTATTTTCTTCCGCGAGCTCTCGTCGATACCCGACGACATTGGCCCACTCAAGAAAAGTTTCTACAATAACTCGGCGCATGACTCATACCCAAAAGAGACGGACCCCAAAGAGATGGACAAACGCTGGGCAGAGTGGCTCGAAAAATGGAAAACGCTACTCAACAGTTCAAGTGACGCGAATGCTACTTCGCCCCGATCCAATGATGAGATTTCAAGGCAGATGAAGCTCGTCAACCCAAAATACATTTTGCGAGAGTGGTTTGTTATGCCGGCTTATCAGCAAGCAACTGCGGGAAATTACACTCTAATTCGAGAGCTGCAAGACGTAATGACACAGCCCTATGCAGAGCAGTCGAAAGAAGTGGAGGATAAATACTATAGATTGAAACCGCCTGAGTTCTTTGAGGTGGGTGGATTGTCCCATCTTAGTTGCTCGTCGTGATTCTTTGGACTTAAAAAAGTAGTGCTAGAAACAACTTAATAGTGAAGGCTAGGTTAGTATTAATAAAAGATGGCTAAAAGTTGTAACTTACCTTACTGATTGAACTCTATTTATTGAATATATAGCCACGAGTATTGTCAGTAAACACATAACAAGGAATTACACGTGGAAGTTCAAAACCTACGCTTCACTTCGGTTTTACCTCCAGTGAATGCTGCGTTATTGATACAAAAACTAATCCGAATTCAATTCCACTCCATTAGTGTTAATGTCTTCAAAGTGCTTAGTTGACCTTAGCTACTGGTTATTCTTTAGGTCAACTTATAGCCAATAAGCTGACATTAGCTTTTGAGATACTAACGGCAACTCAGAGTTTGACGCAGACATTAGGAAGATAGTCTAACTCACTCCGACCAGCGCTTATAATGACTCACAAAGATTGGACACTTGAATATTCTGAGATTAACTTGTCACTACTGCGCTATAGCGAAGTATTTAATTTCATAGAGAGTAATCAAAATCCTTCTCAATATTATTTTTCTTTAACTTCTACAGCTATTTTTTTAGTCGCTTTTTCATCAGCATAAATCCAAGTATATAATTCAGGGCGTGGCGCATTTATTTTCATTTCTTCAAAATCAACTATTTTGACTTGTTCTTGATATGCTGAAAGGAAGTTGGCAACATCTAATTTCTTATCAGACTGAATAGAGTTTGCAAAATTAATAATAATAGGAACAAATGTTTGATGTGTATTAATCTCTTTTATTCCATTTTCTGACTCAGGATCATACAGTGCATGAAGATTAACAAAGGAATCATGGCGAGAACCTTTAACTACTGCTGCTCCATGATTGCTGAACGTATCGAGATAACGCTCTGCAAACCTTTGGTCTGGTTCGAAGAAAGCTTCAGATAAAAGCAATAAGAAAGGTTTACTGGTCGGTTTCGTCCAACCAGCAAGAATGGCGGTCCAACGGTTTCCATCCAAGCTAAAACATCCATCAAATACACGATACCTAACGCATGATTGATCGGCAGCCATGCCACCCACAGAGTGCCCACCAACAATCACCTTGTTCATATCAACGGAGAAATCTAACCCCTTAATACCCGAAGCTTTATCTCCATTTGCAAAAAGTGTAAATTGGTCTGCGATGAATGCTTGGTCTTGAGACAGCACTTCAGCTATTTCATGAACACTTTGATCCATTTTCACGCGGTGCATTCCAAGAATTTCGTTAACCATTTCTGCTTTAATAGCTTCATTTTTGGAGTTTTTAGAAGCCATACCAATGAATGCATGTTCAGGAAGTGCAACAATGAAACCATTTGATGCCAAATCTAAAGCCAATTGATTCATTGTCCAAGCCCCAGCAGAAAGTCCATGAGAAAGAATAATAAGAGGACATTTTACATCGCAATTTACAGGAGCATCTTTCGCAGCTTTAAGAAAAAAACCTTGAGGGCTAGGCTCCTCCCACTCTTTTTCTGTAACTTCTTGAATAAGGGTTCCATATGAAAAGTATGGAATCAGGCTCGTTTCATTGTTCTTTGTTGGGTAAAATATTCGCAGCCCAACTTCCCTTGGGTCTCCTACAGTCGCCGTCCAATCTTCTTCTCTTCTATGATCTATCCAAATTTGTTCCGAAACGCCAATTGCAAAATTACCAGAGCCAGTTTTTATCACCGGTTTGTCCGCTACTTTTTCTTCTTGGGCTATGGTGGGACTTATAAATAATGTCGAAATGAGTAACACTAAAAATGCTATAGTATTTTTTATCATAGTTTAAAACCTTTTTTATCTTGAAAGTGCACTTCATATTTTTATACTATGTTGATTCTTTCATAGACATAAAAATAGCCAGTTTCTTTTTTGTTTTCAATATTTAATACCGTAAAAATCATCCATATTTCACAATTACTCTATAATTTTTATTCTACTAATGTCTCCTTAGAAACAAGAGCAAAAATGATGAATCTATCTCGTTTGAGCAGCTTTACAAGTTTATTATAAAAATTCATAATTCTAATCTTTGAGAGTTGATGTACATATACAAGACGTAAGAAAAATGAAAAGGTTGAAAATTATTTAATAAATTTTTGCTATTTATCTGATTGAGAAGCTTAAGGTCCAGATTGTCGGATCATTTGTCGCTAGATAAGCCAAGGGTAACTTCTGCTTTCGTATCAGAAATGACCTTTTTGAAGCTAATTTGGAGCATAAGAAAAGTTCTCGAAAGTAGTAGCTAGTGACCTTAGAAAAATGAACACTGGTAGTTTTTCCCTCACCAAAAGCTAACGTCAAAAAAGTGCGCTTAGACGTCATTAGCCTAAAATGTTTTTCCATATATTTTCTAATGAATAAATTCTATCAGGTTACTGAAATGTTTCATTAACCAGACAAGATACTCCCATAAAAACTGTTCCAGAATCAATATCATCTTAGGTAAAGCCCAATGGGCTAAACACATTTGAAAAGGAACTACATCAATATCTAAATATTGATTTTGTCGTGTAAACGTTATGTTTTTCACCTGTTTATCATGGTGCTTGATTGTCGTACAGTTTAGAAAATTAAAGGACTGGTATAATAAATCTTAATCCGGTCAGGCAATTTTTAATCAGGTACTGGGCATTTTTGTCTTTACTACTCTATAGTTATTCACCAACGTTCCTCTGAACAATAGATCTAGGCTGATAGAATAATAATGTCAGGAGACCAACAATGAATGTCTAATTTATTAACCCTTTTATTACATCGCTAGTAAATGTTCTCTCCACCATGGAAAATACAAATTTGCAGATGGAAAAAACCATCAGATAGATCACAAAGTACTAATTCCTGCTTCCTCTACGTCAGGTAAAACTTATATCGAATTAAGCTTTTATTAACAAAATAAACACTAGTTATTCTATTAAGGTAATATTATGAGAAATATAAAATATTTGGTTGTAGATGACTGCCCTACAGTAATCAAGATAGTTCGAAAAGCCATTAAATATAAGATTGGAGCAGAGCAAATATTTTCCGCTTCTAATGGCATAGAAGCAATGAGCCTGTTGAGACAGGAGGAGATTGACATCGTAATTTCTGACTGGGAAATGCCTGAAATGTCAGGGAAAGAACTTCTTCATCAGATGCAAATCCATTCTAAATATAAAGAAATTCCCTTTATCATGATGTCGACTAAAGGAGATAAAAATCACGTTTTGGCTGCGATTCGAAGTGGCGCTTGCAACTATCTTATAAAACCTTTTACTCCTGATAATTTGGATGTTGCTATTCGCAAGTCTTGGAATGGTTCTAATAAACGTAAATCAACTCGCCATACTGGTCTACCAATTCATCAATCCAAAATAAGCGATAACGATTTTTCTGTGCCTGTAGAATTACTCAATATAAGCAGAACAGGTGCGCTAATAAGATTACCCTATAGTGATAAAATCAAATTGTTTGACTGGTTTGATTTCACTTTAACTTTTGAGGGGATAGAGTTGCTTGATGATATTTGCATTGAGTCATTACCCTGTAGTCCACTACGAATATATTCAGACGGCAAGTCTGATAATAATGTTCGTACTTGTGAAGTGGGACTGTCTTTTGAAACTAAAAATATAAATTTGCAAGCAGAAAAGCAGTTGATTGAACTATTAGAAACACTTTCTACCTTTGGGCAGGAGCACATTAAAGCAACGTAAATATTGCTATATTCTAGATTTATCGAATGACAGGGTTGAAGTCTAATTGTATGTAAAGGTTCTCTAAGCATAAAAATCAGTAAAGTTTGGATTTTCTATCCAAGATTAAATAAAGATATATGCAGGTTTGATATTTGTTAGTCGTGATCGTTATCCTCTATCCTAAGCGGATGAACAACTGGCGCTGTTACCCATCAAACAAGAACGATTTCTCCGTGCGCATTCTAGACATAAAGACTTCCTTAATGTTAAGGTCAACTTCCGATCAAGTAGCGGACATAAATTTCTACTTCTATGGGTTTGGGGCCCCAAACCGAGATAGGTGTTATGGCCAAGTTGTGCATAATTGATCTAACTGATTGTAAATATGAATATCTGCTTAACGACTATATAGTCGTCATTCGAAAATAACTATATTTCCTAAGTATCCGTTCTTTTTAATTTCAATATTTAGTCGGTAGAATTTCTCTTTTGCAGCGCATGCCATTCCTTAAATAATTGGCTACGTCTGCGAGGGTATGTTTCGGCTAATGTTTGTAATAGAGTGATATTCTCTGTTTGAAAATGCCTATAGTCTTGTCTCGTCTCACACCAAGCTGCAAGAATTCTCCCTTGAGGGAAATACCCAATTGCAAATGGCCAAATGATCCGTGTACTTTCATGTCCTTGTTTATCTTGATAGTCAATTTCCAGCTTTCGCTCTAGTCTAATTGCCTTTCGAAGGTTAGACAAATCCTCTTTCAATAGATGCTCAGGTATTGGTGAGCCGATACGAAGTGGTACTGCACCAGCACCATCGCAAGTTTCAGGAGGTAGGACTGCTGTAATTTTTGCTAACGCATTTTTTGCAGATAATGCCAGAGGTTGATCACCGAAAGTCGAAACCCAACGTATTCCAAGCATAAGTGCCTCAATTTCATCTTGAGTAAGCATCAACGGTGGCAGAAAAAAGCCAGACTTTAGAATATAACCGACTCCAGCTTCTCCTTCTATCTCGGCACCTTGAACTTGAAGTGTCGCGATGTCGCGATAGAGAGTTCTAATGCTAACTCCCAATTCATTGGCTAACAAGTGACCACTTACTGGCAGGCGGTGACGGCGTAAAATTTGTAAAAGTTGAAGCAGGCGGCTAGATCTCATTAAATGGTACTCGAAGAAAAGTATACTGCCACTTTTTGGCAGTTACTAATGGTAGCATTATGAAAAACCAAATAACAAGCTAATTATCAGGGTAAAAGAACAGTTGGCTGTTTTCGTTTATTAACATTTTAACATACAGACTTTTGCCCCATTATTAGGGAGTTAATTTTATCAACTATATCGAGGAAAAATTTATAATGACTGCTTTTAACCATTTGTCAGGCCAGTATTTACAGGTTAATGATGCCAAAATATACTTTGAGGTTGCGGGGGCTCAAGAGGGTGAACCTTTAGTCTTACTTCACGGTGGCTTAGGAAATCTTACTGATTTTAATGAGATTATTAGTAAATTACCAAATCACTTTAAATTTATAGGAATTGATTTTCGTGGGCACGGAAAGTCAACACTTGGTACATCTGCCATGACATATCAACAACATCAATTTGATGTTGAGGCTGTTCTAGAATATTTAAAAATTGATTTATTTTCCGTTATTGGCTTTAGTGATGGAGGAACAACGGCATATAGAATGGCAATTAATACACCATCGCGAATTAAAACTCTTGTCACGGTTGGCGCGCCTAGCCAAATAGATCCTAAAGAACCAATATTTTCATTGTTGAGCGGTGTATCGTCTAAGAAATGGAGAGAAATATTTCCTGAGTCAGTCTCCTATTATACGGAAGTTAACCCAACGCCCAATTTCGATACGCTAATAAAATCTGTAGTATCGCTCTGGACTGACACTGAGATTACTGGTTATCCGTATGAATCTATTAAACAAATTAAAATACCCACATTAATTGTACGAGGAGATGATGACCACCTATTTTCACTGAAAGAAGCCGTTAATTTACGAGAGCATATTGAAAACTCACATTTTATTAATATTCCATTTTCGGGTCATGAAGTTCATAAAGATACTTCAATATATTTATTAGAAGTAGTTAAGAGTTTCTTTCATAAAAACAATGCAGTGGCATAGTTAATTTCCAAGTTATTAATGTTGTTATCAAAATTCGACTTGAAATTAAAACTGGCATCATTGGATAATACTAAAGTTATATTTCTGTGTCGGTATGGGGGCGTTATGCTATAGAGAGTATATATCCTAATGTCAGCTATCCTTGAAGATAGTGGACATAATATTGGTGATAATTGACATGAAAATGGGGTAAGACTACATTGACGACATTAACTACAAATAAATTTCCTTATATTTTCTAATCCTTTTTTACACGCTTTCACCCTGGAAAAAGAGATAAAACATGCTTTCTTCATACCTTATTAATGTAAAGCAATAACCACTTGCTATACTGAGAATATAAGGGTAAATTTATTTCTATTATTAATAAATCAGACGGTTAATGATCTGTAGAAAAATGGTCTTTTCTCGTACAAGCGGTTAGCCTTATCGAGGGTATATGGAACTCCCAAAATTTAAGTATCATACGGAACCACTCGTTACTGGTTCGATTGAAAAATCAGATTGCGTATGTGAGTGTTGTGGGAAAGTCACTGGTTTTATTTATACTGGCCTTCCTTATTCAGAGGAAGACTTAGAAGATTCAATTTGCCCATGGTGCATTGCTAACGGAGATGCCCATAAAAAATTCGATGCTGAATTTACTGATTATGATGCGGTTGGTGATTATGGTTCATGGACTGAAGTCTCAATTGAGATTAAAGAGGAAATTGCTTTTCGTACTCCGGGGTTTAGTGGATGGCAAGAGCACAAGTGGTGGACTCATTGTAATGACGCAGCCTCTTTTATTGGAATAGCAGGTTCCAAAGAGATAATAGAATTTGGCTCTGATTTAATTGAAGAGCTGAAATCTGAAACTATTAAGACTTACAAAATTGGTGAAGAAGATTGGAATAACTATTTTAAGGCTCTAGATGCTGATGATTCACCCGCCGCTTACATATTTAAATGCAATCACTGTGGGAAGTTAGGCGGCTATACTGACTTCGATTAAAAGAAGGCTATAAGCCATTCAAGCAGGTCTTTTAACAGTTGGTTAGGTTCCTTAACCAACTATAAAAGCCTCTTAATGGGGCGTTAGATTTCTTTAAATATCTTTATAAGGATTAAGTTTTGGAAGAAGTACAAGAAAAATGGATTTGTGGATTCTGGCGAAGAATCGGTGCGTTATTTATTGACACTCTCGTCTTAGGTGTTTTGGGATATGTCGTTGGGATATTCCTTGAAGATACTTTTGTTCAGCTTGGTGGTTGGGGAAGGTTAATTGGTTTTGCTGTATCAATTACTTATTTTGGGGTTATGAATAGCTCTGTTTCAAATGGGCAAACAATTGGTAAAAAGTTACTAAATATTAAAGTTGTAGACGAAACAAATTCAACGATCAGTTTACCTAAATCTTTTTTAAGGTATAGCTTCCTCGCTATCCCATTTTCTCTTAATGGAGCTCAAATCACGAACGAAGCTCTGCTTTCATATTTGATGTACCCTTTATCTTTTATTATATTTGGTGGCTTATTTTCAATTTGTTATTTATACATTTTCAATCGTGTAACTCGACAATCATTACATGATTTAGCTGTAGGCTCTTATGTTGTAATTGTTGAAGCTCCCTCAGAAAAGCTACCATCAGTTTGGAAGCCTCATTTAGCTGTGGTTACCAGTTTGTTTATTGCCGCTTTGCTTTTACCAGTATTTACTTCTGATTTAGCTCAATCCGAACCATTCAAAGGTTTATTAGCCACCCAAGAAGCAATAAATAGTATCGAATCAGTAAAATATGCAGGTGTTACAGTAGGTTCCACGACCTTTACTTCATCTGATTCAGACAGCACTACAACTACCTATGTCAGTACACAGGCTTTCCTATATAAAAATAATGTAGATGATTCTGATACTGCAAAAGAATTAGCGATAACAATAATTAAAACTTACCCAGAGTCATTAAATAAAAACATGATTCAAGTAACTCTTACTTATGGTTATGATATTGGCATTGCATCAAAGTGGAATAGTTACAATCATCAGTTTAACCCCCAAGATATAATAGGTTCGGAGTAATCGTAATCTAAGCCATTCAAGCAGGACTTTAAACAGTCGGCTAGGTTCCGCTTCGCTTCACATTTTAGCCAACAATTAAAAGCCTCTTAATGGGGCGTTATGTTACCAAGGAAAGTTATGTATATTTGGAAAGTATCGCCATTAATCGAACAATTAAAAACTGAAAGTTTAAGTCAAAAAGAACAGTTGAAGTATTTTTTAACTTATAGCATTCTTATGATTTTAGCCACAGATCCACTTTTAGCAGTTGGCTTAGAATATGGATTCTATGACACAATCAATACTGTAATTATGAGTTTACTGACAATTATAGGTATTGTGTATTGTTATAAAGTTAATAAATCTACCGATGATAAAGATTTTATTCTTAGGTTTGTAACTTTAGGTTTGCCTATCATTGTTCGTTTAATCGTTTTAGCAATTGTAGTTGGTATTGTTTTTGGTTTAATAGGCGCTATTTTTATTGATTCTTCATATTTAGAAGAAAGTGAGACATATCAAACAACATTTGTAGATGTTTCCATTACCAGTGTTTTAATCGTTGTTTATTACTATTATTTTGCACGTAAACTAAAGCTATTTGCTAAGTCATAACTATAAGCCATTCAAGCAGGACTTTTAACAGTTGGCTATTTAGAGTATTAAATTGTCTATAGGTCATAAAAATTTGGAAATGATTATTTCATTATGATTATACTTTGGTTACCCATATTTTTGTGGATGATAGTATTGACGATAAAATACTTATGGCATTTCTACAAAACTAAAAATAAACAATTTTTGTATAAGTTTTCAGTTTTATGGTTAACACCTATCTGTTTTATTTCTTTATTAATGCTTTTTGCGTGGTTCAACGGGTTAACGCATGTGGACAAGCAACGTATCGTTGGTAGCTATGAAGTAGATACAAAGTTTTATCCTGGAAAAAATGCAAACTGGCAAAAAGAACATTTCAGATTTGAAATAACTGAAGACAATAAATTCTACTTATTTGTTCGATTAGCTGATAAATCTGAGAATGTATATCAAGGGTATGTTAAATGGGCGAACGAGACGCCGGAAAAATGGTCGATAACAATGGATAACCCTTATCATATAATTGATAAACATCCTGTATTATATCGTAGTAAATTTGATTACTACTACGTGTTTCGAACACAAAAATTTGGAAACATGTTTTTTAGCAAAGTAGATTAAGATAGCTAACAAGGCGTTTAAGAACGGACTGCTAACTGTTGGCTGTCGTTCGTTCCTCACTATTTTAGCCAACAATTATCAGCCGCTTAACGTGGCGTTAAGTTGCAAGGAGCGCATAATTAGTTTTAGAATTTGGTTACTAGTTATAGTTTTAATGACTATCTTTTTTTTCCTTCGGCTGTATACAATACTATCTCTAATTTGGTCAGACTGTATCAGTTACGAAAGCTTTTGGTTAATTCCAAATACATTTTTCAATCCTCAGGGGATGTTTATTTTTGTATTTGTTTTAATTGGCTTATGGGCTTCTTTAGAATTTACTTTAAGTTATTTCAATGACGTAAAGCATAAAAAAGGGAATATGTTAGTATCATCATTAGTAATACTATGTGTTATTTCAACGTTTTATTTTTTTGATAAAAACCTAAAATATATTCATTTTTCTAACACTTTAGATAATTACGAATATTCAGAAAGGCAGATTAATGATTATTTAGTTGTTGTGCCTTTAAAGTTCAAAAAACCGAATAGATACAATTGGGTTAAAGAGCGTTGTAAAAAGTATCAATATGCAATTTATCAAGCTGCTCAAACGGACGCTAAACAGTTGGCTACGCACGTTCCTCGTATATTTTAGCCAACTTTTTTCGCCGCTTACCAGGGCGTTAGGTAGCCTTTATGAGTCGTAGCATATTATCGTTTTTGGGGATTTCTGGCTTAGCCTATTTTATTGTACTTGCTCTCTTTGATCAGCGACTAGCAGATGGAGCGCTGAATATTGATGAGATGCAAGTGTGGGAATTCCCGATATTGCTTACTCTTTTAGTCGCTGTGTTCGGACTATGGTATCGAGGTGTCGCCTCCGCCTATAAGGGGGGAAGCAACACAACTTTTTGGCTTGCATTACTAATATGGCCGTTTGGAATATATTGTGCTTTTAAGTAAGTTTGCTTGCCACATAATTACTGGCTTACCTATAAGCCATTCAAGCAGGACTTTGATCCAGTTGGCTAGGTTCCGCTTCGCTTCACATTTTAGCCAACAATTGAAAGCCTCTTAATGGGTTGTTAGGTGTGTCCATGGATCTGAGTATGCATCGAGTTATTGAAAAGCTAATTCAATGGAGTGTCCCATTTTTAAATGTATTCCGGAGACCACCTGTATGGCCTTTTTCTTTTGATGATTTAAAAGATATGAATGAAAATACATTAGGTTTTCATTTATATGAGTTTTTAAATTCACGGGAATTTAATTATTTGCCTAAATATGAAATGCATGATGCGTACCATACGCTTCTCGGTTATGGAACAACCTCGATTGAGGAATTGAAGTTACAAGCTTTTATGTGGGGAAATAATAATTCAACGTTTGCAGGTAGGGTTTTATTTATATTGGGTTTGATTTTGTTTCCAACAAAATATCAAATATTTAAAGTTGAAATTATTAGAGGTAAAAAGGCCAAGAAATTGAAAGGTTACGATGTAATCGAAATGATTAACAAGCCTCTTTTACAATTAAGAGAAGAATTATGCATAAGTTGATTTCTATTTTATCAGTCGCTTTTTTGGGGTTTATTGCATGGATTATATATTTAGCTAATACAGCTCAAAACAGTGTGTTTTTTGAATTCGTAGCAAGTATTCCTAACGGAGACAAACTAGGACATTTTTGCTTATTTGGCTTGTTAACTTTAGGTGCTAACTTTGCTTTTAAACTCAAATGTATCACATTAATGTCTTCTAACATTTATATAGGTTCAGTTGTTGTTTTCGTATTGGTTTTAGTTGAAGAGTTAAGTCAATATTTCATACCAAATAGGACGCTAGACGCAACTGATTTACTTGCTGATTTTGTTGGTATTATTACTTTCAGCCTTATAACTAAGTTTATTGAAAAACACACCTAACAACTATAAGGCGTCAAACGGACAAATAACAGCTGGCAGTTGTTCGTACCTCACACCTTTTAGTCAGCTATTATTTGCCGCTTAACGTGGCGTTCTCGATACAAAATCTAATCCAAATACACTATTCATATAATTTCTTAATGTCTCGAATGTGGTAAAAGTTATCATTAGCAACTCGCTAAATAGGAAACTTTGGGCTTAAGAACACTATTCTTAATATAGTGAAAGTTTGAACTGACAACAAAATGCGCATTGCTAACGGCAGCTCAATGACTTAAAGCGGTTGTTAGCATTGTTGACGCACTTATGACTTCCGCTTCGACTAATCAGCCGCGGTATTAAAAGTGAAAAAACGGCCATTGTAATCTGAATGTTTTTTCAGGTTACAATAATTACTTCGCTACTAACCTTACGTTGATAATCTCTATTTATGAAATTATCAAGCAGGAGGGTTGTACGTATTAGGGTTAAAGTGGCTATAACCCAGATGAGTGATATAAGGGTGGTCTTCGAGAAAAATCTCAATCGCTTTTTTCACCTTAGTGCTAATAAACCCTATTTTTTCATCAAAGAAGTTTTCACGGTAATCTTCGCAATCAAAAATACCGATAACATCTCCTTCGGGATCAAAAATAGGGCAGCATAGCTCAGACTTTACTTTAGCGTCACAGCGATAATATGGACCATCATGTTCGGCAACGTTGGGAATATAATAATGCTTCCTTTCCATGATTACTCTGGTATTTATCGACTTATCAAGATATTCAGGAGCAATTGGAAATTCCGCTTTAGACATATCACCGTTGTAAACATATTTCACCAATTTATTTCCGTGAGACAAATAAATGCCAAACCACATTACATCTGTTTTTATATGTATCCAGCGCACCAGTCTATTAAGTCGAATAACTAAGTCCAGTAGGTTTTTGCGTTGTTCTGGCGAATCAGCGTACTGGAGCAAGTCATATCTCTCACCTGCTTCTTTGAAAATAGGGCAGGAACCATCATCATTGAGTTTAGGTTGAATATATGACAATAAATGCTCATGGTTATCTAGAAGATTAACAGGCTCATAAAGAACCGACAAAATATCAAATAAACGCATAACTCTATATGTCCGTAGTTGTTTTTAAGCGGTAAAATAGTTACCGTTATTATAAAGGCAAAGTTGGCTGATATTAACTCAATCCCTAACCAATGTGTTAGAGCATTTGATTCTATTTTAAAAAAATTGGTTATGTATAATTTTTACTGACTAGAGTTACTATTTTTAGCGCATTTTTTCTCAATGATGATGGTGGTCGTTTTCTCCGCTTGAGTTCAAGTGACGGTGCGGACTAATTATCGAGTTGAATTAAGTTCTAGTTAATGACCGCGATAGGCTCATTGTGACTGATAGATATAGCGAGTTCTTGTCACAATTTATAGCAGATTTACAGCCTGTAGTTGACGTAATGTAACTAAAACCAAACGACCATTTTTTGGCTAAAGTGATCATTAGTAACGCGCTCAAGGGGATACTGGAAAACGGCCTTGAATCGATTTATGATTGAACTCGAAGACCGTTTAAAGGACTTTTTTTAAAATTGGCAGTTACCCAAAATCTGTTACTGGCGTACTGCCATTGCCACCAGTAACAACAATGATAGGATCACACATAAACACCTCCCCGGTAAGTGTATCGAGAACCCACACTTCAAAATATATATTATCAACAAGTGGGCCATCACTTAATTGCACTTTCATTTTACGCTTTGTTTTCTTTTGTAAAGTGACATATTGTGGATAATCTGCGGTAAGCCATCGAAATTGATAGCGCTTCTTTAAGCTTGGATGAAAAGTAAATTCAACAGTGCGGTTATTTTGGTCGCTATCAATAGAAACTTCCTCAGGGTTGTATAAATAGAAGTAATTGCCGCCTATCTCAGCTGATTTTTCCTCCTCAGGTGGAAGCTCTTCAGGAGACCATAGGTTAAGCTCGACGTTATATACCTTTTTTGCACGCTTTCACCAGAGAATATGTGATAAAAACATGCATTCTTCAAAAGCTTATTAAAGGAGTCAATAAACGCTTGATATACTGAGAATATAAAGGTAGTTTCTATTATAAAAATCAAGGTGGTTAATGACTTGTAAAAAACAAGTTTTTCCCGTCTAATAAGCCGCCCTACGCTAGGGGTGCCTCTAGTTCTTTCTTTATAAATGGAATTTCATGAAAAAAATTATTATCGCTTTGTCGTTTATTTCTCTATCCAGCGCTGCAGGAGAATATGAAACAACTGTCGGTTTCGGTCACCAATATGGTGGAGTATTAGGCGCTCAGTTCTCTTATAAAACAGAATCTAGTAAATATTACGGTTCACTTGGGCTAGTTGGATATTCTGCGGGGGTTCAAACGACCTTTAGTCAAAACTCAAAGCATGCTTTTGGACTTGTTGCAGGTAGGGAAGAGATTCAGAGTAGTCGAGGGTTCTTATTTGTTACTTATGATTATCATCTTAACGGTTTCTCTGAAGATGGTTGGGTTGTAGGAACAGGTCTTGGATATACTCTTCAAGATGGCATAGCGCATATTCAGGGTGATTCGAGCCATGGCCACGAAATTAAAACAGCTATAACATTAAATGTTGGCTATAAGTTTTAGCGTATAACAAAGCTACACAAGACGGACGCTAAACAGTTGGCTAGCTTCGTTGCTCGGAATTTTAGCCAACAATATATCGCCGCTTAATAGGGCGTTAGGCCGCAGAGGATAGCTAAGTGAGTGGGTTGAATATAAGAGTCATGAATAAGGAAGATTGGGCGATATATAGAAACCTCCGGCTGATGTCTCTTCAAGACTCTCCTGGTTCGTTTGGCAGTAGTTATGAACATGAGTCTTTATTTTCAAATGATGAGTGGGTTACTCGTCTTGATCTGAAGAATCGCGCGAAATATGCACGGCCACTTATTGCTGAGCTAAATGGTATTGCTGTTGGTCTAGCTTGGGGCTGCTTCATAATCCCCAAGATAAAACTGCTCATATCTATCAAATGTGGGTTTCTCCAGATGTTCGAGGTCATGGGGTTGGTAGTTTATTGCTTAAAAATATCATAGCATGGGCGAAAAATTCGGATTTAGATCATATTTCATTAGCCGTAACAACGGTGAATTTACCGGCTGTAAAATTATATAAAGCTTATGGGTTTGAACCTTATGGTCCTGTGGAAAAGCTTCGGGATGCATCAATATTAGCTGTTCAGCCAATGAAATTGAAGCTGTGAGCTTCTACTGCCTAACAAGGGTTTTCAAATAGGACAAAAAGCAGTTGGCTATTTGCTCTTTCGTCGCTTATTTTAACCAACTATTTTATTGCTGCTTAGTAGGGCGTTATGTGTCTTGAAGGTATTTTGAATCACCGTAATAATTGAGGCAAGTCTTTCATGTTTCGACGAAATATAGCATCAATTGCAGGGACAGATATTTGTCACCTACAACAAGGAAATATCGTAATTAATATCTATGACTATAAAAATTAATATCTATGACTATAAAAATTAATATCTATGACTATAAATATTAATAGTTTTACCCAACTGCAGCACAATGGTGAACATATCCATGTCGCCTTTTCGTCGCCGCAACGGGTGATGAGCTCGGCCATTTTGAACGGTGGTTTAATTAAAGCAGATCATATTGTGAATCGAAAAGTAGCCCAAGACTCATCCTCTTGTGAGGCACCAGATAAGAGTCTACGCGATTATGCCAAAACTCAAGGCTGGGAAGGTAATGTTGTCGGCATGATGACAGCAGCATCGATGAATTCGCTTTGTATTGAGCAAGCTTGTATAGAAGGCGTTGATATTACCGTACTGGTCACGACAGGAATAAATAACGCTCGGCGTGCAGGAGATAAAGCTGACATACGTGAATTATTAGGCATGTCAGAAGAGGTCGGTACCATAAACCTCATATTAATCTGCTCAGCTAGGTTAACGGATGCAGCCATGTTAGAAGCCGTCATGGTTGCTACAGAAGGCAAGGCAGCCGCCTTGCAAGATGCCGATGTTTTAAGCCCAATATCTGGTAGATTAGCAACAGGAACTGGAACCGATGCTATTGCTGTTGTCAGTGGAAATGGCTCGCCAAAAATCGCATTTTGCGGTAAACATGTCTTGCTCGGTGAGTGGATTGGACGATTGGTTATAGCCGCAGTTACACGTTCATTAGCTACATAGGCATTTCGAGTTGCGCTCCTTTATGAAGTGAAAATTATTTATTATTATCAGTAATTATATTCTTGTTGTTTGCATACAACTTTTTTGTATAACTTACACATAACAAGCAATTCAACAGGACAAACATCGCTAAAAGTTGACACTGATGGGTTATTTTAACGACGACTCTTTCTTGTAGGAGATGACATCAATCTAATGTAGTGCACAAATTAACAATGCCACTACCGGCCCATAAGGTAATTTACTGCCAAGTTACTTTAACCAATTCACTATTCGATAATAAAGATTCAACAACCAGCATTTTATTGCCACTAGGGTGTAACCTAAAATGAAATCTGTTGGAGTTCTGAAATAAGATTTTTTTCTGTGTTTTCCCTGTATTGATATCAATACGGTGTATTTCAACATCACTACCTTTATCTGTAGTGAAATAAACGTAATGCTCAAACACCTGCCAGCTATGATAAGGGTTACGACCCAGTTGCACGATAAACGTTAGGCTGCCATCACTTAATTGTTTGTAAAGCATGTATTCACTACTGACTAAGTATATTTCGTTATATTTGTTTTCAAATCTAGCATAAAAGCCTTTATCAGCTGTAGTTATTGTCTGATTTTCAAGGTGGTACTTTTGCAAAACAACCTTATCTTGTTCTATTCTAGAAAAATAAAGGTGTTTACCCATCTGATCGAATAAAGGAAAAAATGCTTGCTCTTGCTGAGAGGTTATAAACTGTATGGCTTTAGTCTTTAATTCCAATACAAAAACCCGTCTATCAAGCTTACCTGTGGCATACTTTTCATTAGGGCCAATTTGTAAGTCATGAATTGACTGTCTGCTGCCAAAACGAAAGAGGGAATCCTCATCTCCGTTTGACGTCCTACGTATTAACTCACCATCATTTTCTCGACTTTTAGTGAAGTAGATAGTGTCGCCATCGGCGCTATAGACTGGGTTAAAGTCAGCCCCAGTAGATTCTATGTGTATAGTCGCTAATTTAATATCGGGTAAAAATGGGTTTGGCACTTCTTTGATATCCGTAAAATTCATATCATACTTCCTCATAAAGAAGCATTTATCACCACAATGGTAAGCGACATCTTTCAGAGTAATTTTATTACCTGTTTGTTCTCGTAGCTCGTCATGCAATATATTGTAATAAAAGAACAGCCCCTTAACGCCCGATAAAGCTAGGCTTTCACTATCATCACTAAGCCAAACAAGTTTCTTGGGGCGAAAGGATAGATGGCGTTCAACGGCAATGGCTTGTGTATCTAAATCTAGCACCAGAATTGAAAATCGACCACCAACACTATTTCTTAATACCGCGAGATAGCGACCATCTAAAGATTCTTGCGCCAAATAATCTCCCGCGCCTTCAACTAATGAAAAGGTTACTTGCTGCCAATTCTTGCCTTGTAAGATATAACGAGAGATTACCGCTGAGTTATTAATTTCAGCGCTGATAGCGCTACTGTTATTTTCAGCTAAACGCTTGGTGGAAAAATATAACGACTTGCCATCAGCAGACCAAGATAAAAATGTACTACTTTGATTATCATTCAAATCATTGTCATTCGTTAATGAAATAACATTAGTTAAGCCTTGTTGAGTATAACTTGCTAGGTAGGTCGCTTTACCTTCTGCTTGTTGAATTGTGTAGGCTAATTGCTGACAGTCTGGGGAAAATCGTGCAAAGACCACATTGTCATCAGTAAACGTTAAGCGTTTTACGGTTTTTGTGGTTAAGTTTTTGCTATATAAAGCTGAGGGGGTATTACGGTTGGAGCGATGAACAAATATTAAGGTGTTATTGACATGGCAAAAATTCCCTTGCGCCTGCGCACCCGCAAGATGAGTGAGCTTTGCAACCTTAGGTGATAGCGTAGTGTTTTTCTGTTGGGTAGATTGTTGCCAGAAAAATAGCGTAGCGATGATCACCAATACTAGCATAAAACCTATAACCCACACTAAAGAACTATATGAAGGTAAGCTCTTTTTTATTGCTGTTGCTTTATTGGTCGTAGTCACCTCATCAAAAGCAATAACTGCGGGCAATAACATATAACCCTGTAAAGGTAATGTTTTAATATATCGAGGAGATTTTGCATCATCACCCAATGCGGTTCTTAGCATTCTCACAACGCGGCGAATAGCATCATCTGATACTTCGCGATTATGCCAAACTGCCTGCAAAAGTTGTGTTCGGCTGACAACTTGCCCTTGATGTTCAGATAAGAACTTTAAAAAAGCTAATGCTAGTGGTTCAAGTTTATGTTCACCTTGCTCGTTTATCACGCAAGATGATTGCCAACACACTACTTGGTCACCAATTCTTATTTTATTTTGCACTTAACTACCTTAATTACCAATAATCATAAATATTATTTAGTCTTATAAAATCAAACTGTTAGTCGTGTGATTATTTGTGATGATGTAATAAACACATAAGGTCATAGATCATCCGTGTTCAATCATGACTCATTGTTTTTAACTGGCGCTATTGTTAATTAATTCAGCAGAAAAGAAAAGAGCACTATGAAAAAAAACCAGTTAATTGATTCCGTTGGCAGTCATTTATCCTTATTCATCATCGTAATTTTAACCACACTTTCTCTGCCAGTTTTGGCAATCGCACCGGCTCCATTGGTAAAAGTTGCAAAGATTAAAGCGTGGCAGCAGGGGGATATTAGTATTATTAATTGCGAGGTGTCGGTGCCTTTTCTTACCGTATTCTCAAGTGAAAGTGACGCTAAATTAACTTATCTTCTACCGAAGGGTAGCGAAGTAAAAGCAGGAGATTTAATTGCAGAGCAGCAAAATTATTACTATTTGAAACAGCTTAGCCGCCTTGAACAAGAGCTAGTCGTTAGCAATGCTGAGCTAAAATATAATACCAAAGAATTTAATCGCCTTTTAAGTCTAGATAACATGATTTCTGCTACAACCCTTGAAAACTTTTCACTAAAACGAGAACAATCTAAAGGTAAACAACAACAAGTGATTAGCGAAATTGATGAACTTGAACATAGAATTAAACGTTTAAGATTTTACGCCCCTAAAGGCGGCACTGTTGTAAACACCTATAGTGAACCTGGTGAATATCTTACTCAGGGGAAAAAGGTGTTGTCTTTTTTATCAAATAATGAAAAAGAAATTAACTGTAAGGTACCGGTTGCCGAGTTTAGTTTAGATAAACAAGCGGTGTTCAGTTTACTTAATGATAATAAACAACAACTCAATGTTAAGCGAATTAATCAAGTTGTGGATAAAACCAGTCAGTTTGTCAATGTTTACCTTGATGCACAAGGTACTGAAATATCGGAACTTTTAGGACAAAGATTAAAAGTGAAAATGAGTTTCGCCAATAGCAGTTTAACACGGCTGCCGGTCGATGGTTTGAATCTCGCAAAATCTGGCGATTATGTCTGGCAGATTGATGGGGAGGGCAAGGTAGCAAAAGTTTACGTCAAATTAATCTCTAATCAATCGGGCTATTTTTTAGTGGAATCTTCACTCAAAGCCGGTGATCGGGTGATCACCCTAGGTAAAGCGGGTTTAACCATTAACCAACATGTTGAAATTAGTACAAACATAGAGACTAGCTAATGTCTATTCAATTACCCCCGTTAACCGCTTGTACAGAGGCGATCCCAAACAATATTAAACCAGCGCAAAAATATAACTCCGTTGTGATTGTTATGACGTTTTTGGTGACAATTTTAGGTGTATTCATGGCGTTTAAACTGCCTAATGCCCTTTTACCCGCCATAGATAGACCAGAGATAGTATTACAGATGAGTTGGTCAGGAAAAAATGCCCAAGAGCTAGAGCAAAGTTTAATATCGCCATTAGAAGATAGTTTGCAGAGGGTTAATCACCTGATTGAACAGAAAAGTAATATCGCTGGTGACAGTGCCACTATGTTGTTGAAATTTAAATCGGGCACTGATATGCAACAAAGTTATATTGATGTGCTAGCGGCAATTAATCAAGTATCAAGCTGGCCTAGCGAAGTACCAAGACCAACAATTATTAACCGTTCTTCGGGAACTAATGCGACCTTGGCAACGGCTATGTTATATGCAAATGAAACGGCAACAACCGATGAAATAGTGCAAGCATTTAGGCGTTTTGTAAAACCATCATTAATGATGGTTGAGGGTGTTGCTAGCATCACTCCCTTTGGAAACTCGCCAGAGCAGCGAATTGATATTGAATTTGACAGCAAAAAACTGGCGGAGTATTCGTTACCCATTAAAAAAATTCTCAGTATGCTGAATAATTTATCAGATAGCTCTGGAGATAAGTTAATTTTAGGCAGTCGTGAATATGGCTTAAACTTTAAAGGGAAAATGACCGCTATCGAATTGGCCGCTTTACCTATACACAATGTGGGTAACAACATTATTCGCCTTGGGGATATTGCCCAATTACATAAACGACTAATTACTCCTTGGGGATACGCGGCAATCAATGGCAAACGTGCGTTTTACTTTCGATTAAAACCGACTAAAGGCGTTAATGCCCTACAAGCGGTTGATGCAATAAAAACCATGTTTAGTCAGTTGAATCAAGGTGAATTAAAACAGTTAGATATGACCTTAGTATTAAGTCGTGATGATTCTAAAGATATTAAAAATGCGATTGAGCAAGTTTATTTAGCTTTGTTGTTAGGGATTGTTTTATCAGGGGTAATACTCTTTTGTTTTATTAGAAATATTAACATTGTAACCTTGATATTCATCAGTGTCCCCGTATGTTTATCCATGGTAATGCTCGCCATGAGCTTTTCTGGTTTTAGTTTAAATGTGATTTCACTAGCGGGTATAGCATTAAGTGTCGGTCTGTTGCTTGATGCGGCGATAGTTGTCGTTGAAAGCATTTTAACGTTTAAGAAGCAGGGGCATTCATTAAGTGAAGCCATTGCCCTAGGACGAAAAGAAGTTAGCTCGGCGATATTTTCATCAACACTTTCCAGTATTGTTATTTTTATCCCTATCTTGATGATTAACAGCACCGAAAGTCAGTTATTTGAAGATTTAGCCTTCACCATATCAAGTGCCTTGCTCGCATCATTGCTAGTGGCTTTAGTGATAATACCGGCGTTCGCCCGTTATTTAATTTCCGATCAGCAAGTTGCGAACAGTGCTAAAAATGGCAAGCTAGTGCAGTATATTTGTGCCAGTGCCCGTTCAAGAACCGTCGCCATTGGTTGTTTAGTGCTTGGCGGTCCCATTGCTATTTGGCTTACTGTACTCGCTATGCCTGACATCGATGTATTACCTGATCCTAAGCAAAGAGTAATGATCTCTATAGTTAGCTTTAATCAACCGATATCAGAGGAAGCGGTAGATAGAGTCGTTGCCCAACCCATTTTACAACGTATTGAGCAGCAAAAATCCAATATAGCAGCCCCAGATTATGATGTCAGTGGCATTGTCTGTGGCAGTGATTATTGCTATTTATATTTTAATCCGGCAGAAGGTTGGGAATATAAAGCGTTTAAAACCTGGGTTGAAACAAATATTACCCATGATATTCCTGGAACGCAGGTCTTTAGTCGACAAGGAAGCTTGTTAAGTTTTGCGTTACCGAATAGCCGAACAACTCAGCTAGATATTCAAGGTGCAAACTTAGAACAATTGCAACTCGCGGGTAAACAAGTATTAGCTAAATTAAAAGAACGTTTTCCAGAGGCCAATATTCGCGCAACAACCCCATTGGACAATCAAGCAGCTAATATCGAGTTTACCCCTAAGTATGAACAGTTACTTTACTACGGTTTAACTGCCAAAGCGTTGAACTTACAGCTCTCGGCATTAACTCAAGGGGTGTATTTAGGGCGGTCTTTTTATCAAGGTGATAGTTATCCTTTTTACTTAAAAGCGCAGCAAGCAAGTGATATTGAGACGTTATTAGCGACAGATATTTATATTCCTAATGTTGGCTTAACACCACTATCAGAACTTGTTTCAACCAAGTTTAGTTTAGCCCCTGATTCCTTATTGAGAATAAATAAAAAAGCCACGGTATCGTTGGCACTAACCCCTGCAGCGAATGTATCGATCAGTAGTTTTTCTGAGCAAATTTCACAAGAGGTTGATGAAGTACTTAATCAACCAGAGTTTCAACAACTGTACGCTAAATATCGTGGCAGTGCCGATCAATTATCGGCCTTTATTCAGTCATTTTTACAAATGTTTGTGTTTTCAATTATCTTACTGATCTTTTTACTTTGGCTAAGTTTAAATTCATGGAAACTAGCCATTGCCGTGATGTTAAGTATGCCGTTAGCATTTGCCGGCGGCATGCTTTTTTTACAGCTGCTAAACCTATTTGTGAATCAAGCGCTAGATATAATTACCATGATTGGATTTATCATCCTATTAGGTTTAGTGATTAATAACGCCATTTTACTAGCGAGTAAATACCAGAGTGCATTACAGAAAAACCTAAGCCAATATCAAGCTATTACCCTAGCAATTGAGTGCAGAAAAAGGCCAATTTATATGAGTACTGCCACCAGTATCTTCGGTATGTTGCCGTTGATGTTATTACCCGGTGAAGGCGCTGAAATATATCGTGGTTTAGCTGCAGTCATTATTGGCGGAATGACCTTTAGCGCGTTATTTAGTTTGAGCTATATGGCGGCGTTACTTTCTATGCCGATATTTTCACCTAATAACAAAACAGCGTCATTGATGACAGAAGTAGAAGAAGAAAAAACCGCTATGGCGATAATTAATTAAGTTAAATCGTTAATCTATTCGTTATCGCTCATACATCCGTTGCTAATCAATAACTTTGAATGGTATCGGATATACGTAAGCACTTAAATTTACAAACATAAAACATAAAGGAAATAAATCAATGAAAACAGTAAAGCAATTTATCACCGGTACTTTCGCGGCATTATGCCTATTCCCGTCATCAATGGTATTAGCAGAGTCGGTGACAAGTAATGAATATCAGGCAGTGGTTACCACAGCGTATAACTACGTTAACGGCTTAGCTAATGCCGACCAAAAAATGCTCGCGAAGAGTTTTGATCTGGAATTTGGCGATGTAAAAATGCTGAAAATAAATAAAGAAACACAAAAAGAAACTATCCGCACCGTTTCGTTGAAGGAGTTTGCAGGATTTTTTAAAGAAGCGACTAAAGATACTTGGCAGGCAAAAGTTATTTCGGTAGATATTGTTGATGACAAAATGGCAATGGTTAAGCTTGATTTTGAAACGCCAAAAACATACTACACAGATTACTTAGTGATGTATAAACGCCAGAATAACTGGCGAATTATCAACAAGACGTTTATTGCAAAGAAAAAAATATAAGACAGTACCCATAAATGAAAGGATAAAGGTCGCAGGACATAATCCTTGTTACGCGTATTAATCAAACGTTTGATAAAACAAAAATTGATAATTTTCTCGGAAAATTTATTCTAATTTTTAAAGTGAAGCACTTCGAATAAATAATAATAGGTTGTGCGGAGGCACAACTTAACACATAACGTGTGCATATTTTCTATGGTGTTTTGTGCCAAAACTCGGAAAGGAATTAATAAATTGATGACTGCTGCAAGCCCATTATAGTCTTTCATATACGATTATTTAACGTTAACGGTGAGCCTGAAGCAGACCTTAGCTAGAATAACTGAGAAACTTCCGCTTAGCGCACTGAAAAGACCTTTCAAGATATTTAATGAAATGTTGAAACTATTAACTTTTTAAAATAAAACTCTAAGGGCAGTAGCTGCCACACTGCGGAAGTTAGCATTTGATAAATTTCACTAAAATTTTTTAGTATGTTTTGAGCTACAGCGGACATGGCTTAACAACCATAATACGTTAACCTTTTCCTGATAGCAGGCGTTAGATACAGATAAGAATACCTGTATCCTGGTGATGATTTTTGCCAATACCCCGTTAAGTCTGAGTGAGAACTAAGCCACCAAAACGGTCATTCAAGTAATTATGTTGGCATGATTTCGAAGTGCCATTAACTGTCATTCGAGCTAATCATTCATTATTCGTTTTATTAAATGTTGATCTCGAACTTCCTCAAATGCTTTTTGAGTAAGTTCTCCTTTATCTACCATTAGTTTCAATGTTTCAAGTTTTTTATCTATCACTTCATTTTCTTTAGTGAATTTTGACTCATTGAAATTTTGGGGAATTGCACCGTGACATATGGGGTCTCTGTCTTTAAGACCGTAGCTTGCAAGTTCATAATCAATCTCATGATTTATTTTTCTAATTTTCATAAACAATAACTCTATGGCAAGTATTCCGATGAAAACTAAGAAAGCCCAGCTACCTGTTGAAATTTTGTAAGTTTGGTAAACAATAGCTAAATTAGAAATTTGAATAATAGAAAATAACAACAGAAGCATCTTTGATTGATAGCTACGAGCATCTTCTTGCTCACCACTTACCTTTTTATTGTCCATGACCCAACCGAGTCTATCAACATCTCCCGCAATGTAACGAAACAGTTGGACTAAAGCGATCAGAAAGAAAGTGAGTAATGCAGGACGAAAACCAGTAAAAACAAGTACCATACCTAACAGTAAAACATAACCACCTGTAATCCCTATATAAATGGTGCCTTTCCATAACTTACGTAGTTTTAAAGCTATATCATTAGTAGAGTGCTCTTTTGGCATACAAATTCATCCTTAACCTTGATTGTTACACTGCTTTATTAAGTTTAAGCAAGTTCCTGATCGGTTTGTCTTAATAGTTTCTGATACCAAAATGATGCGGCCAAAATAAAGACACCTATTCCCATAAATAGGATCACTTTTTGCCAAAGTAGCGCATTATCAGCATCTATAAGTGCTAATTTAGTGATACCTAACAAAATCAGACCGAAACTGTATTTAACGGTAAAAACTCGTCTGTCCTTCATAAATAAAATGAGTGCACCATGAATAGCTAATGCAGGAGCAATCAATAAGTCAAAACGATAATCTATAAGCGCAGCGAAAAACGTGACATAGGTAATAGCAGCGAGGGTGTGAAGAAATAAGTCACCATTTAGACCTAGTGCAGATCCTAATCGAGTATTTATAAATAAAGCATTCTTTTGATGGAGGGCACCAATCAAGAATATAACAGGTATACTCACATACATAACATTTGAAGAAGTTAACCACCAAGCAGCAATAATTAATATTCCATTGATAAAAGTGATAAAGACTTCATTTCTTTTTAAGTATTCAGAAAGGTTAAGCATTCCTAAATACGTAACCCAAAATGTTGACATTGCAACTAGCCCCACTAGTAAACTATCACTTTGAAATCCAATAATACTTGGTATTGAAAACCCTAGAGATATAATTCCCCAACTACAGATGGTTAGGCAAAGTTCAGACTTAGAAACCTTATTGTCAAAGTAGTAGGCTGAACCATAGAACCCCATAAATCCAGTTATCGCTATAAGGCTATAAACAAGTTCTAATTGCCCCACAAGTACAATAAAAGCAAGGCTTGCTAGTATAGTTAGTAACTTTGTTTCTTTAACTAATAATTGATGTTTTATTTTTTTAGCAAAAAATAATGCTATAAGAGGCGACAACCAAAGAATCATTAAGGAATTTTCATCTAACCGACGTATAATTGAGCCGACCCAAAACACAGGAAGCAACATATAAAATATAATCCTTGCAGATTCTGCAATATCTTTTATTGCACTTTCTGGTCGATATTTTCGATAAAATGCCGACCACAACCATAGTTGGAAAAAAGCAGAGATGACAGAAACCTTGGCGAACAGTGGCAGCATCATAAAGCGATAACTATCAACCATTAATACACCACTATAGACGTAGAATAATGGCACTAATATTAACAGCGCAGCAAAAACTTCAATGGATACTTGCTTGCATTGCTTAGCTCTAAATAACCAAGCCAACTGTAATAAAATGACTATCCCACCAATCCAATTTCCTATCCATATATCTAAACTAGCGATTAGCAATATAGATAACCAAACCACTTCCAGTAGTTGTAAGAAAGGCTTGATTTTATTCCGTGTCAGTTCATCAAAAACTTCTGAATTATTTAGTAGTCGTTGCCAAATACCAATGACGGCAACAATCACAATCGATAATACCCAACCATCGACTGATCTTAACGCTGGTAATGGAAAATACATGGCTAATGCCGACCAGCAGTAAATAAGAGCCAATGCAGTTAAAACCTGCCCTTGATTGAGCACCGTAGTCATTTCATATCTTCGGCCAATATAAAGTAATAATATCCCTTCCACTGCCCATGCGATTCCCCAATAAGCATCGCCAATTGCACTAACAACGGCTAAGACAGCCCACAATGCTGATAATAAAATAAGAAAGTGAGTTAGTTTGTGCATAATTTTATAGAAGAGAATACCAATACCCGCAGCAACGGCAGAATTCAGTGCAAAACTTGAGCTCATCTGGTTTGAAAACAGCTCGCTCGCTTGAAAGTAAAACAACACAGTTGAACCTACTAACGCGGCTAATAAGATTAGAGCTTTTTGGTTCGACTCTTTGTTTCTAAATAAAGTGATTGCTATGTAGGTAAAAAATAGCAAATAAAATAAATTTACGACCCAAGCGGAAACAGCCACTGTTTCAACACCAATTGTCCACTCTAGTGCGACGATACAGAAAGCTAAGCTTAAATTAGCAAGCCACGGTTCGACTCTTTTATATGCGAAAATCAAGCTACTAGAGGTGACAAATGCCAATGACAATAAATAATAAAAAGGTTCAATTTGGATGGTATTCGACAAAATAGGCATTGTGGCAATACCAATAACTCCCAAACCAGCAACAATTTTAGTATCCAACCAGTGAGCTAATCCATGACAAACTAGTGCAATCAACAAGTATAAAAATAACACTGCAATATTGGGGATTATCCCGTATACACTGCCAGAAAAGTATATCGTGCTATATGACAATAATATGCCTAAAGTCACAATCGCAGTGGCGAACTCTCCAAACCTTGTTTTGATTTTTAAGCTTATTCCTACTCCCATAACAAGTATTGCTGCAAAGCACATCAATAATGATTTGGAGCCAGCTCCAAGCTGATCAATTAGTAGCTGCATCAAATAGCCAAAGCCCGCTAATGTTAAACCTATGCCCACGATAGTAAGGATAAAAATACCAAGCATGTCGCGCTCTTTATATGATTGATAAATTTTAGCAACAGGAGAGAACCAATCGAATAATGAAGATAGGACAGCTTGAAAAAATATCGTGATAAATGATGGCTTGGCAGGTACTGAAACTTCTACTTGTTTTTTAATTGCTAGGTATTCATCCGCTGATTTGGGTAATAGAACTTCTCTTACCTCCACCTCATTTTGTATTAGAACAGGGATCCCCTCTTCAATATCAATGAAAGAATGATTTTGTTCATTCTGTTGGAGGTTTTCTGACTCAAGTAACACATTCAACCGAGTCTCAACAGCATTTACCCTTTCACTAAACTGAAGTTTTAATAGCGCCAACTCTGATTTAAGCGCATTAACTTCTTGATTCATTATTACATCCTGTAATTTCGTTATTTGATACTAATGTAACGACATTAATTAGATACATCGTTAGAGGTAAGTATTAATAGGATCTCGATAAAGCTATTCATCCAATTATCGAAGTACAGAAGACATTAAGCTTTTCAACCATTAACGTCAACAAAACTTCATAAAGCTCTATTTTAAAAATTATGTTGATGACTGCTATAAGGCCCAAAGTTAACATCAAGTGATGAAAGGTGAACGGCAGTAATGAGGCTCAAAGACGACTGTGGAATTTTGATTATCAAAAATGAGAACACCATCAACAGAATTAGCTTTAAATTTATATACTAGCTATCTCGGATTCCCAAATAATATCACCGAGTAACTCACTATTTATTAATTGCATATACTTTTGTTCAATAGCATTTCGTTTAATTTTTAACGTGGGTGTTAATAGCCCGTTATCTATATCCCATACGTCAGAACAAACGAGAATGTAATCTAATTTTTGGTGACTTTCCAATTTATTATTTACGTCTGTTAATATGTTTTTTAATTTATCAACGGCCTCAGTATTTTCTTTTGAAATTGAATTATTTAACACCACGATTGCTATAGGTTGCTTTAAGCCTGATCCCATCACACAGACCTGATCTATATCAGTATTGGCGCTTAGCAAACTTTCAATCGGTACGGGCGTTACATATTTACCTTTGCTGGTTTTAAATTTATCTTTTATTCGGCCGACAATTTTAAATGCACCAGAGGCAGTATTTTCAGCACAATCACCCGTGTGAAACCAACCATCGGTAAACGATTCTGAGGTGGTTTCAGGATCTCGATAATATTCACTGAATACGGCATCACCTTTAATTAAAATTTCACCTTCTTTAGAAAGTTTCATCGTTACGCAATTAATTGGCTTACCAATTGTTCCTAAGTCACTTTTGACATAGGGAAGGTTAATACAAGACATGCTGGACGACTCTGACATGCCCCATGCTTCACTAATATTAATGCCTAATTTTTCATACCATTGTAATAATGAAAGAGGTATTGGAGCTGTACCTGAAGCAAAGTACCTTGCACATTCCAAGCCTAATTTAGTTCTTATTTTTTTAGCTATAATTTTGTTAATAATTGGGATTGAGATTAGAAAGTTTAACTTTTTTTCAGGAATGTTTTTCAATATTTGGCTTTGGAATTTTGTCCATAGTCTTGGTACTGAACCAAAAAAGGTTGGCTTAGCGTAATTTAGGTCTTCAATAAACGTTTCAATAGATTCGACAAAATATATTTCATATCCCATGAATAATGATGACGCTTCTAAACTTCGCTCAACCACGTGCGCTAAAGGAAGATAAGACATTTGGCGATCATTCGACGTCATGTTAAATTTGAATGCTGTGCTTTGTGCAGCCGATATCCAGTTTTTATAGGTTAATACAACACCCTTCGGCTCGCCCGTTGAACCAGACGTATAAAGTATGGTGGCGGTATCATCTATAGACGCTTGATGAACGTTTTCAATAGGCGGATATTTGCTTAACCAAGACGTAAATGATTCTGTAGTTGAAGCAGTAGGGTAAGGAAAAGCTATGCGCAGTACATCTTTATTAATTGCTGACTCGGCTGCGCTTTTGTCGTCTAATTTACCTACGAATATGGCCTTCAAGTCTGCGTGTTTAATTACAAAGCTTATCGTGTTGTGGTTCGCAGTTGAAAAAATTGCTACAGGTATATAGCCCGCCATCATTATCGCTAAATCGCTGATAATCCAATGGGCACAGTTTTTTGATAAAATACCTATTCGTGAACCTTTTTCATATCCCTGCGATTGTAAGCCTTGTGCAATACAACGTGCTTGATGTTCTACCTCTGTCCAAGTGAACTTTTGCCACTGCCTGTCAATGGGTTGGTGCAAATAAACCTTGTCTGGATTATTTTTACTTTGCTTTAGTAAGTTTTGAACAGGAGTTGTATATGTCATGGGTAGCACAATTTCCTTATAGAAAGTTTGACCTGTTATCATGCTTGATTAATGTTTAAATTAATACTCATAGTTAATACGTTAGGTAGGAGCATTAAATTAGTGCAGAAGCGTATAGTTTATACAGGTTATTATATAATCATGAGTAAATCAGAACAGAATAGCTATTAATTCAGCGTGATTTAGCGTGATTTTACCGATAGGTTTATTTTATACCTCGTTTGTAAAATGTATAAAAATAGGTTTTACACTCTTCAAAGGGGTTTCTGAAATTATATTCTTCGTTATTGCTAAGGTCAGCAATATGACCTTTAACTGACTGTCAAAAAATCCTGATAATTGGATGAATTCATTTCCGCTTTTCTCACCAATCAGTCAACACATTTCAACTTAATGACTGAGGGCAATGGTGGCTTTTGCGACTGTGAAGTGATAAATAAGAATTGGTTTACACTGACTGCTAAAAGCTCTTTTCGGTCGGTCGCACCTCGCCCTTGAAGGGGATCTTTTGCCACATTCGATAAACTGGCTATTACAGCTAATTGGCTAGGTTACCTTAGGTTTAGTATAGATAACGCTGCAATAAAGGGCTAAGTAGAGCTTGCTAAAATATGAAGCGAAGCGGAACTGAGCAAACTGTTAACAGCCTGTTATTTAATAGCCTTGTATGTTTTGTTAAACCGGTCCTTTGGCGTGTCTAGGGAGATCGTCTTCTATATTTAGCCATGATACTGCATCATTTGTGTAAATGTGGAATTCTGGCTCTACCGTTTCTGGGTCATCTAGTGTTCCCGAGTTAATATCGACAGTTTTAGCATTATTGTTCTCTCTATAACATATTTGAGTACCGCACTTATTACAGAATTCACGATGACCTGATGATGAAGAACTGTAAGTCGATGGCTTTCCTTTAGTGTAGATAAATGCACTTTCAGGGAACGAGGCGAATGCCACAACGGGTGCGCCTGTAGATTTTCTGCAAATAGAGCAGTGGCAATACCCTGTTTCGCTTGCTTTTTGTTTTGATTCATATCGTATTGCGCCACACAAGCAACCACCAGAAAAAATCATCTTATTCCTCTTAAAAACATTATCATAATAAACAGCTAATAATAATTGACTATAACAATAAAGCCATCAATATTTTGGTCTTGTTCAACCACTTATGCGGTTTTTATTCGATTCACTGGCACGTAATATTTAACTTTCCTGTGAATTTTTGATTGTGATATTTAACAATCTACTATTTCTAATATAAGAGTGTTTGCCAACAACATTTTTTGCTTTGTTAAACCATTTAGTAAACAACACTCGAAACAACCAAAAGAACATGATTGCGATGACAAGATAAATAAGGATATTAACATTCAAAAATTCGGGCCACTTATCTGAAGTATTTGCAGTGAAAGAGGCAACTGCCCCAAGCAGTGCATAACACATACGCCAAAGGTGACGCGCGATGCGGTGGGTCCCAGAAAGGCCACCTCGAACAATCATATTTAAATCTAACATTGCAGAAATAGCGGCAACGCTACCAAACAGGTAATTTACGAATATTTCAAAATCTCTCGTTGCTGCCATAGCATCGATAAATAAACGTACACTTATAATTGAAACAACTATGAATGCAGCTATTTCAAAATAACCTGTTTTCTTTTCAGGCCTAAGTACTGTTGCCCACGCCGTTGCAACGTAGTAAGTTGATAAAATAGCTATCGTTGCATCATCTGTGATAAACGTGGCACCGACAGTCATACATAGAAACGCTAGAAAAAATAGGTTTCCCGAAACCCGATGAATGCTTTCTCCCTTACTGAAAGATAAAGCTACTATACCAGTCAATAAAACGATTAGCCCAGCGATAATATGAAAAATAAGCATGAATTCTTTTTCCTAATTTATATTTTATTAGATTGTTAACTTGACTAAACTGTCGCTAAATTTTATCGAGTAATTAAACTCATTGACCTGTTTATGCAATACACAATTTTTATGTGGACTATTTGTCGTCCTATTTTTACCTAACTCGACAGATGACAAAGTTTAGGTCACTCATTAAAGCTTGATGAGTAATGTAGACAATTCAAGTACACGTTCAAAGGCCCAATGTGTGTCAATTATTCATTGTATTTTCTTCAATACTGCCAATTGTGTGTCAATTAAGACTAAAAAACATACAAAAGTCAGGTTAACCAGTACTTGTTTTCAAATTGGGTTTTAGATAAAACCTGTAGTACCCCACTAAATTACTACTAATAAATAAAGCCTCCATAATTACTGCTGTAGGTGAGTTAACAAGGTAATTGTGTAACAGCCAAAAACTTGTTCCCACAATCATTAATCGCCTTAAATTTTTATCGCTTTGACAGAATGCAGCTATTGTTTGTATTAAAGCTCCCACACAACTGACAAGACTAATTATTCCTGAGTACGTGAAAATAGTCACAATCAAGGAACATACGATAAAAATTAACATGACCAATTTAGATGTTGTGAATATACTAGAAAAATAACGAGCGACAGCTACGACCATTAAGCCCGCTGCTGTATATTGCTGAAGTAAAATAAAATGGCTTGAAATTAGAACGCCTGCAATACATAAACATCCAACAATTTTGCGTCTGCTTTTAAACTGAAATGATGCTAAATCAAAAAATATTGCAATAGCAATTAACAACTGTGATAAAAGAAATGCAGACATTTAAGTTTCTTAACAACGGATAAAGTTATGAAACGTATTATGGGCCAAAATTGTTTTGAGGAAATTAACTTAAGTTAATGCGTTAATCCAAATTTTAGATTACCCAGAGGATGGATTTTAGCTTTGATTAAGTCTATTTTTTATTCTTGATAAACTTATTGGGCTTATACCAATATAAGTAGCTAATTGCATGTTGTTAAGATTGGATATCCATTGAGGGGAATATTCGAGAAGATGTAGGTATCTTTCTTCGGGGCTTTTCAAGAGTAAAAATATTTCTTTGTCTTCTTTGTACAGTAACTGTTGTTGAAGTAATGCTAATTTTGCAGGTTGCCATTCTTTTAAGTTTAATAAATGTAAAGGTACTCGAATGACTTCAGCATTATTTAAGGTATCAATTTGATACTTAGCAGGTGTATTCGTTATCCAAGTAGAATATAAAAAACACAGTTCTCCTACAAAGTAATACTCTTTACAACGTTCTCTGCCATTATCTGAATAATGACAGGCTCTTAGAAGACCGGACAATATATAATAGCCATATTTTTGTTGCTCCTCTTGGCGTAACAAGACCTGTTGGGGCTTAAGCTTTATATATTTAAACTGTTGTTTGACCGAATTTATGATGTCGCTTTCAATATTGAGTTTTCTAAAAAAAGCTTGAATGGTTTTAAATGATTCTGAATCCATACGTACTAAACTAAAGGTATAATTGTCCAATTATATTGAATTACGTTGGAAATTCAATTGGAAAAATTAATCAGGTGAGTATTCTTTAATAGTGTCCCTTTGGTTAAAGGGACTATAAGTATGGCTTTAGCTAATGTTCAAAGTTGACCGCCTAGTTGACCTAATGTTCTGAAAAGCTTAAAGTCTTCTTAGCGCTATTTTCGGAAGTTAGATAAGTACCTTTATTGTGCACAACGAAAGACCTAACCCTTATAATTTTGTTGTTGGATAAATTTTGTTCAAATTTTTCGCCCAGAGAGTGAACAAACGATACCTTGTACGCTATTGAAATTCCTAGGAAATAAATTAAAAGGAAATTAAACTGGCTGTCGTGAACTCATTGTTGAATTCAACACCGTCTTAAATTACCATCTATATATGACTAAACCAACTTACATTGTCGAGCTGACAAATAACATCGTTGTGGCAAAAATTTCAGGAGACTGGAATATACAAGCTGACATCGGTTATTTAACCATACTTGATGAAACTATCTCGAAGGTGCGAAACGATAGATGGGCCTTATTTGCTGATCTTCGTGGTTGGCGAGTTTCTGAGGAAGTTGTGAACTTCAAACACAACCTGACTATCGAGTTAACGAGAAAAAATCAGCAAGCCGAATGTTGGCTAGTCGATACTATGGACCAAGGAAATCACATTCAGCATCATATCGAAAGTGCAGGCGTTCCTTTATATAAATGTGTAAGCAGACAAGATGCCGAAAAGTGGCTAATGCAGAACGGCTTCTATCTTTAAAGATATTTAAGCTCGTTCAATCTGAGAGAATCAATAGGGTCAGAGTCGTTATCGTCATAGACATAGTCACTGACTCTGCTGTCTATATTACCGTACGCTATAGGTTGCTTTTTATTTTTTTGCAGGGAATTTACAGGCTGTATAACCGCAGGGGATTTACGGTTATACAAAATAGTTAATCAGTGCAGCACACTGAAATATTGCTTATGTAGCCTGCTGGCTAAGTTCGATTAATCCTAATTCAAGTACCTTGATGAACTTATCAGCATCATTTGTGGTAAAGGCCATAGGCGGCTTTATTTTCAAAATATTATTGAAACGGCCTTCGGTACTCATTAATATTTGATGTTTTTTGAAAAACTCCACCAGCCATGAGGTTTTATCGGTAGCAGGGCATTTGGTTATTCTGTCTTCTACTAACTCAACACCAATAAACAAACCTAAGCCACGAACATTGCCAATAAGGTCAAACTTACCTTGTAAATCACGTAACTTCTCTTGGAAATAACTGCCTACCGTTTTTGCATGATCTATAAGATGTTCTTGTTCAATAACATCGAGTACCGCCAAACCAATCGCACAAGAGACGGGGTTGCCACCAAAGGTATTAAAGTATTCCATGCCAGTCACAAAAGCATCGGCAATGGCTTGAGTGGTAATAACTGCAGCCATAGGATGACCATTACCAATAGGTTTTCCTAAAGTAACAATGTCGGGTACTACCTCTTGCGTTTCAAACGCCCACATATGTGAGCCCACCCGGCCAAATCCTACTTGTACTTCATCGGCAATACAAACACCACCAGCAGAGCGAACATGATCATAAACGGCAGGTAAATATCCTGCGGGCATAATTATTTGGCCAGCAACACCTTGTAAAGACTCACAAATAAAAGTACCAGGTTGCTTACCTGACTGTCGTAATTTCTCAATGGTGTCTTTAACGCTTTGGGCATAAGCTTGTGCTGAAGCAGTGGTATCTCCTAAAAATTCGCCGCGGTAAGGGTCTGGTAAAGTAACAGTATGCACATGAGCTTGTTGACCTTCGCCGCCCGGGCCATTAAATTTATAAGGGCTGGCTTCAATACAAGCGTTAGTATTGCCATGATAAGCGCCATCAACAACAATGAGTTCTTTCGATTTTGTATAACAACGCGCGAGGCGAAAAGCGAGTTCGTTCGCTTCACTGCCTGAATTGACTAACATGCAAACAGACAATTCGTCTGGCATAGTCGCCAATAGTTTATCTGTATAATTAACAATATTGTCATGCAAATAACGGGTGTTGGTGTTTAACTTGGCTAATTGTTGTTGGCCAGCAGCAACCACTTTAGGATGACAATGACCGACATGACAAACATTATTCACCATATCTAAGTAAGGCGTGCCTTGTTCATCAAATAAATAAGCACCTTGGCCACGCACCATTTTTAATGGTGCTTCATAGCTAAGACTTAAGGTTTTACCTAAATGCTTTTTACGGTAATTGATGATAGTTTCTTTAGCTTGGCCATTATCAACCGATAAATCGCACGCTTGTCTTAACTGACATAAAACAGCGTAAGGATTCAATGCCTTTAAATGTTCAAGTAAGTGCCATGCGGGTTTTACCGAAACTAATAAATAGTCATTTTCGGGTTGTTGCGATATAGCCAAAGCGGCATTACACACTGAAGTACAAAGGCGTAAGGCGATTAATGAAAACAAAACTTCAAGTTCAGCCGCTTGCAGTGGCCTTACTTTATGGTAACCCGCCACAATTGTTTTTAATACGCTCAATAAATCATGCTTTATCTCTTTCTCACCCATGAGGGCATAAGCACAAGTAATAGCCAGTTCATTAATAATATGACTATGAACAATATCGCCAAAATCGATAAGACCTGAAATTTTTGTTGGGGCACTGACATTGTTAATCAGTAAATTGTAATCATTGGCATCGTTATGAATGACACCTTGCGGTAATTGCCCAAGCAAAGGCATAGTTTGTGTTTGATAAAGTATTAAGAAGTGCTCAACTAACTTAATCTGTTGATCGTTAAGCAGAGATTTCTTGCTCATACAAACACGGTAACCTTGGGCTAAATCCCAATCTAAATAGCGATAGGCACCAACATGTTCAAAATCAGCCAAAGCGAGATCTATTTCTCCCATAAACTGACCTAAATCAGTCCATAACTCAGGATTATGGGTAAGCGGTTGAGCATCGACATAAAAATCACCCGGCAAATACGTCAACACTCTTAAACAATAGGTTTGTTGATGGGAGTCTTTAATCGTGGTGATAGATTTATCGTCTTTATTTGATAAAGCCTGAGGTACCGCACACTTTTTCTGTGTTAAATGTTTCATTGCGGCATTTTGCATATCGAGCTCAAGCTTGGGCTCCGCAGCATTGGCAACTTTTACAATATATTGAAGTTGGTCAGCGGTGGTTAAGCGTAAATTTTGATCGCAATAGCCCGGTAATTTTTTTAACTGTCCGCTCAAATTATACTGCTGTGCTAGTACCGTTAATAATTCATCATCAGAAAATGAAGGATTTGTCTGGTTTGTCATGGTTTACCTCTAAGCAATAATGATGTAAATACTTTATTTATTTATTTATTTAATTAACGTACGTGCAAGTTCTGCGATATTTGATTCTTTCTTGTTAAAAGGAACAAGGGTGAAGCCATACTTATAATTTTGGGCAGGGATAGTATATTGTGCATGTACTAATCGTCCCCAAGAAGTGTCGCCACCCACGCCCATTTGTTTATGATCAATATTCACGGTGACTAAATCACGCATCGGCACTTCTGCGCCACGCTTCGTGGTAACAGGTACTAGGCCTGAAGCAGACGCTGAACCATCTTTGCCGGCAATAAAGTCGATATCACTCTGTTTATAAGGCCACGCACTAACATTAAGTAATTGATCACCTACAGCAAGTAATCCTAGACCCTTTTCATTTTTAAGCGCAATCCAACGAACATCGGTTTTATTGGCATTTTCTTGCGGGCGAGAATAATGATGTATTTGATCTTTAACCGCCTTTTTATAATGAGATATTTTTGCTGAACTTTTACGATCGCTATAGTTTTCATGTGGCCCTCGCCCAAACCAAGATAACTGCTGATAACTTCCAGGCATAGCTAATTGCATACCGAGTCTTGGTAAGTTAGGTAAATTTTGCCCTTCATCAATGGTTAATTGATTGTTTACATGAACTTGTCCGTTGTTATTTACATGATACTCAACCGAGTATTGTCCAGTAAACTGTGTGCTTTTATAAAGTGTTGTGACTTTATAGCCATCAGTTACCGCTGTATTTGATATATTTATAAGTTGTAATTTATCACTGGCTGTTTGCCAAATAGCGGCCCATTTCTGCATGCCATTACCTAAATCATTATCGGTGGGCGCGCGCCAAAAATTTGCTTTCATTGGAGATTTCATTAACTGCTCTCCTTGATGCTGATATTCACTGAGCCAGCCAGAGCGTTTATCAAAAGTCATTGCAGTAACACCGTTATCAAAACGGATTAACTGATCGTTATTTTCAACAATTTGTATTTTATGCTTATTTTCTTTGTGTTGCTTTGCTACTAAGCTAACAGGCAGTTTAAATTGCTCAAAAGCTAATTCATGACCCGTAGTGAGTAAACCCTGTGGCGTGCGTAATACGGCACTTAAGGTGATAAAATACTCTTTGTTATCCTGTTTTGGTAAGGTCGGTAATGTTAAGTTAAGCGCTTTTTTATGACTTGGTTTTACTGAGGGTAATGATTGTTGACCTTTTGCAAAAATTTCACCATCAGCTTCTATTAACCACTGTAAGTCATATTGATTAATATCAATAAAGTCATAACGGTTTTCGACAATAAACTGATTTTTTTTACTATCTAACGCGTGAAAGCGAATAGCTTGATAAACCTTTTTAACTTCAAATGCATGAGGGTGAGGTTCTCGGTTTGGGTTCATTAAACCGTTATTTAAGAAGTTGCCATCACTGGGCAGGGTTGGATGAAAGTCTTTACCATAGGCCCAAAATTTCACGCCATTTTCATTGGTATACTCTAATGACTGGTCAACCCAGTCCCAAATAAAGCCTCCTTGCAATACTTCGTATTTTTCGATCGCTTGCCAATAATCTTTTAAGTTACCGACAGAGTTCCCCATAGCGTGGGCATATTCAATCATAATGGCAGGGCGTTTAGGATTTGATTTTGCGTATTTTACTAAACGTTCTATAGAAGGGTACATAGGTGAAAATACATCCGTGTAATGATCTTCGCCAGCAGGTTCATATTGAACTAAACGACTGTCATCATTATCTTTTAACCACTGGTATGTTGCTTCAAAGATTTTACCTCTTCCGGCTTCATTGCCTAAAGACCAAATAATGATAGAAGGGTGGTTTTTGTCGCGTTCGAACATACGTTGCGTGCGGTCTAAATGAGCGGGTAACCAACTCATTTCATTGCCCAGTTGTGTTTTTTCATCAATAGCTAAAGGATGAGATTCAATATTAGCTTCATCGATAACATATAAACCATATTTGTCAGTTAACTCATACCAATAAGGATGATTAGGATAATGGCTTGAGCGTACGGCATTGATATTAAATTCTTTCATTAATCTAATATCTTTTTCCATAGAGGCTTTAGACACCACATGGCCGTGCAGGGGATCGGTTTCATGGCGGTCGACACCGCGAATGGTAATAGCTTTACCATTTATCGTTAACTGACTATTGATCACCTCTAAATGTCTAAAACCAATCTCATCACGTATAGATTCGATGATATTACCTTGCTCATCTTTTAAATTAATTAACAAGGTATATAAGTTCGGCGTTTCTGCAGACCATAATGCTGGGGTTTTGATCGGCTCGCTGAACAAAATCGTTTGTGAGCTATTACCAGCAAGGTTTATAGATTTAATCGCTTTTGATGCAAACGGTTTTGGTGCTAGCGTAATGGATTTTTGTTTTGTCGCAATCACCGCCATATTATTGCGAGGGTCTAACAATTGTATTTGAATATTTTGTTTTGACGTTTTATCGGTAAAGTTTTTGATATCGATTTCAAGATTAAGCGTACCTTGGGTAAAGTCGCTATTAAGTATTGGTTTCGCATGAAAATCAAAGATATGTTGTTTAGGTGTCGCGTAAAGGTAAACATCACGCTCGATACCTGAAATTCGAAGCATGTCTTGGCTTTCTAAATAGCTGGCGTCTGTCCAACGACGTATTTGAAAAGCGAGTAAGTTGTTATCTGCTTTTATATAGGGCGTTAAGTCAAATTCAGCAGGAGTTTTTGAACCTTGGCTAAAACCTACTTTCTCACCATTGAGCCATACATCGAGTGATGATTTTGCTGCACCAACATAAAGAAAGACTTGTTTATTCTGCCACGACGCCGGTAATTTAAAGGGTTTACGGTATGAACCGATAGGATTGTAATCTTTCGGTGCATCGGGCCAAGTTGTGGTAAAAGGGAAGCGTTCATCTAAGTAAATAGGGTAGCCAAAGCCTTCTGTTTCCCAATTACCTGGTACGGGGATCACTGACCATGCTTTATCATTATAATTAGCTTGTTCAAAATTGACGGGTTTATCTACCGGGGAGCGTTGCCAATTGAATTTCCATAAACCATTGAGTAAAAGAAAATTATCGCTTTGCTCTTTGACATTATTTAACGATTCATTGACTGATTGAAAGGGGAAAAGTGTTGCATGGGCCGCTTCTTTATTTATCGCAAAAACTTCATTATTTTCCCAAGGCTGTCGGGTCTCGGCATTTATCTGCAATGAAGTAGTTAATATTGCTGCAAAAGCAACTTGGAACAGCATTTTCAACTTAACCATAAATCAGAAATCTCAAAAGGTATACAATACTATTTATAATACAATTAAAAATAATAAGAGCAAGTGTTATATTTATTAAAGAAATTTATTCAGATAAGTAAAACAAGAATGTCGTGTCTGTAACAATTTAGCTAGAGTATTTACATGGAGTCACTTATCATACAAATAATATTAGTTTAAAGCAGAATCTCTATGGATTTATCACACCTTAATTTAACCCAACAACTCGTCCATGTTTTGGGTAAAAAAATAATGCAGGGAACGTATAAGGTTGGTGATAGTTTGCCTTCTGAAGCTGATTTATGTATCGAGTTTAATATAAGTCGCACAGCAACACGTGAGGCGGTTAAAATGCTAACTGCAAAAGGTTTGATCAGCTCAAGGCCAAGACAAGGTATTAAAGTTGTCGACTCTAAACATTGGAATTTATTTGATGTAGATGTACTCAATTGGATATTATTCGGTAAACCTGATTTATACTTGCTGAGGCACTTCTTGCAATTACGTTTAGCCATAGAGCCTGAAGCTGCATTTTTAGCCGCTCAATATGCTCAAGAATCTGATCTTAAAGCCATAGAAAGTGCTTTGATGAGGATGAAAGATGCCACTAATGGTAAAGATGACACTCATGAAGCAGATATAGACTTTCATCGAAGTGTGTTAACAGCCAGTAATAATCCATTCTTTATTCAATTAATTAACTTTATCAATACCGCTTTAAAAGTAAATATCCGTTTTACCAATCGAATGATTCCCGTGACTACTGAAGAATACCAAGCGCATGTAGATATCTTTGAACATATTAAGAACAAAAACCCTCAAGCTGCATCTGATGCATCATTAATTACTCAAAAAGAAACACTGGCGATAGTGAATGCACAAATTGAAGCGCTTGAAAAGAAAGAGCTTTAACCTTATCTCGCTACAGCTTTTGCCACCTATAGAATAACCCCATAGATTTAAATCATGGGTGTTAGTACAGCAGGCGTGATTGTGTAAATAGCGATATTATTAATAATGCATGATGACAATTCTCAATGATGTTATTTATATTAAGGCTTAAACACTACAATAATGAATAATATTCATATTTATATTTATGTATGCATTAAGATGTTTAAAACTCTGCCGTCATTAAAAACATTTGCCTTAGCCTCAAGAAATTCACATTACACAAAGTGCAGTCAGCCACCAAATAAAGATTTAGCAACATTTCTTGGCGGTAAGTTATCTTATCGAGACGGCAAGCACTGTGCGTTAACTGACCAAGGTAAGTCGTATGCTTTGCCAATCAATCATAGTTTCGATCAAATGTTTTATAGTACGAAACTTTTAGGACAACATATTAATTGATTACAATTTGGGGTATGTTGCTCATTGAGATTTTAAATCAGCAGGTCACTTAAACATAGAATTAAAATTTAAGTGAAGGCACTTAAGTACCATAAGTAAAACTAAGTTATTTTATAGTCACCACTAAATATGAATAAATAATTTTATTATTTTTTCATCAGAAACAGGCCATTTAAATGAAATTATTTGACATCGTTAAGCAAAAAAATATAAACAAGTCTCGTCAGTTACCCTTTATCTTTGTGCTTTGGTTAGTCTCTTTTTTCGCCCTAGCGAATGAACCGATTGTTATCGGAGAAACCCTGATTATCGATTCAAAAATCCTGATGAAAAAAGCTAGCATTAATATTCGCCTACCGGTGAGTTATCAGGCATTAGAGCAAAAAAGATACCCGGTATATTTTAAGCTCGGTACTGATGAAGATTTTGCGAGTACCGCCGGTACTTTGCACGAGCTAAGTCATAATCAAGAAGATCCAATGCCCGAAACCATTTTCGTTTCACTGACCACAGAAACCGCAGTAAGCATTATCAATCGTGGCGTCAAAAGCGAAGATTTTATTAACTTCCTCGAAACCGATGTTATTCCCTATATAGACAAACACTATCGTACCCAACCATTTAGAATACTCGCGTCTGGTGAACGATTCGGTATGGCGCCGTTATATGGGCTTATTCACAAACCCAAATTATTTCAAGCTTATATAATGATGAATCCCTGGATAACAGATGCATCCGGCTTGGTAAGTGACTTTGAAACCTTCTTAAAGAGTAATAAGGACATCTCAGCATTTTTATGGTTAAGTGTCAGTGGTGAGTCTAGGGAAACCCAAAATCACCAGAAAATTCTCTCGCTTTTACAGCAACATGCCCCGCAAAAGCTAACATGGAAAAGTGCGCAGTTCGACCAATATGTCAGTGCGTTGTCAAGCGCATTAGTGTCTGTATTTGCTGATCGTTACTTAGCGTCAGACTCACCAGTCATTAGCGCAGGCGTCCAGTCAATAAAAAGCTATTACCAGCAACTCTCGGAAAATAAATACGGCTATGCAATCTCTTCAGAAAATGCGATGCGAGCTCTAGGCATTGCAATGTTCAACAAAGAACAGGTCAAAAAAGCCATAGAAGTTTTTCAAATCAATATAAAAGACTATCCAGACTCACCACATGTTTATGCCGTCATGGCCAATGTTTTAACACAAGACGGTGATTTGACTGAGGCATTAGCCATGCGAAAAATTGCCTCTGAATTGGCGACTAAGCAAAATAACGCATACGACAGCTATTACAAGCAACTGTATACTGACTTAAAAAGTAAATTATCGGCCAAATAATAATATTTGCCTGTAAGCACTTTTAGTCAATTAAATGCAATAAATCAGTAGGTTAGTAATCTTTTTGGGGCAGATGAGATTTAATATTAATTTCACATCACGAAGCAATATATTCAGTGCATAGAACAGCCCATAAGGGGCTGTTCTTTAGTCTCTAAAAATATTATTTTCTTTCCTTAATAAGCTTTAAGTTCAATACGATTAACGATTCAAGGCAAACTGGATTTTGTCGTTTTTGTTATGTTATAAATGATCGGGATTTATCAACAAAGCCAGCGGTATAATCTTCCACCTATTCTTTATTTTATGGCAATTAATTCGCTAAGGTAGTCTTCAAAATACTGTTTTGATTTGTGCTTTTGCAGCACTGACATCTTTATCAATTTTTTTGCTGAGATTATGGCTTGTTTGATTTGTTTATCTTCTTCTAATGCAGAGGTTAAATTGTATTGCAGCTCAATATTATTAGGTTGTAATTTCATTGCCCAGTTAAGCATTTCAAGCGCCTGTTTACTCTTTTTATTTCTCAGTAAATATCGAGTCGTACCTGCAATAGACATTCCCATCCAATAGCCATCTGCGACAGGGTAAGCAGTAAAACCATATTGTTGACTCAATTGCTGATAGAAGCGTTTTAGTTCTTGTGCTGGGTTTTCATGGTTGCGAATAGTTATATAGTCTGGTCGCCATACTGTTTCTGGATATATATGTCTGAAGCCGTTATTTATCCCGACTAAACTCATTCCATAATGTTCACCACCTTCAATAACCTCGGCCATTAAGAAGCGTTCAACTTGATGTTGTTTAATTTCTTTACGCAAATAAGAAAAAACAGTTTTCAAATTTTCACGTCTTTTAACGTCGAACTCTCCCCTAGATATATAAAAATGTGTATTTTTTCTTTTTTTAATGTGTTGTATTATTTCACTCGCGATGTACTTTCCTTCTAAAGTATAATTATGAGGATCCGCGGCTAAGGCAATGTAAGCATTAAATATTGGTTGCTCTTTAAAGTAGTCTGTTAGCAATACACCTACCGTGGGTGACATGCCTATTAAAGTGTTATGGGCAGCTGTTCTATAATTCGCTTCAATAAAAGGTATGAGTTCTTTAGTCATAAATGACAAAAACAGCGCTGGCTTACGATTTTTAAAAACAACGGAATTTTCATCATCTTTGATTCTTCTCATTGGCATGGCAAGCGGCATGCGGCTTGCTGAGTTACTTGTTGTTAACCCAACGATAATAGACTGTGGCATTAAATCTCTACTCGCTCTGACGCGTGACGTATTAATCGTGGTGGAAAACAAGAACTCACCATCTAAAACATAAACTACCGGGTATTGTTTGGTCGTCTGTTGGTATCCATCAGGTAAATAAATAGAGATGTTTTGCTTCCTGTTTAAAAGAGAAGAATCAAACACTTTTGTTTTTATCTTAAAAAGCGTATCGTCTTTCAATTCACTTGCATTGATTTTTGTGATTAACAAACAAAATAAAATAACAGGTAGGAATAATATAGCCTTGTGCCAGTGAATAAAGTTTAGCTTTTTTAGATCAGTCATTTGAGTTCCATTAGTCGATTAACTTTAAAAGTATTAAGCAGTCGAACGTTTCAGCTTAATTGTTATTGGCAACTTAACTGATGAGATCCTGAAAAACATGAATAAACCTGACGTTTTGCTGATTTATTGCGAAACAAGCGAAACAAGCGAAAAAACTGAAGTGAATGTATGATGCAAATAAAAAATTCAATGGATATAAATTAGATGTCCACACCGTTTTTGTTAAATGGCCACTTAGTCGACCCGAGTAGAAATCAAATTGTTTTATCTAAGCAGGTCACAGATGTTCCTCCCAAAGCAATGGCGGTACTTATTTTACTCGCCAAAAATGCAGGGAAAGTGGTAAGCCATGATGTGTTAATGGAAGCAGTGTGGCCAAATGCCGTTGTAGGCCCCAACACTTTGCAACGTAGTGTCACTCAGTTAAGAAAAGCGTTAGGTGATAGCAGTAAACAACAAAAAATTATTAAAACTCACGCAAAACAAGGGTACTCATTAGTCGGCGAAATTAAGTGGCAACAAGCCCCCATTGCCCAACCGCCGTCACAAGTCGTTAAGTATTGGCAAAACGTTTATTGGATAATAGTACCTATAATTATCATTTTTCTTTTTAGTTGGTTAGGAAAAGAAGAGCTTCAGTTAAGTTTTTCTAACCCTAGGCCTATTACCGCGACGGATCGTAATGAAACAAACGCTCGATACTCCCCAGATGGTGAATTTTTGGTATTTAAACGAAATGGCCCTGCTTGTAATACACACCTTTGGGCAAAAAGATTAAGCAGTGGAGAAGAATATCAACTCACCAAACAAGCTGGCGTTTATGGCAGTGTTGATTGGTCTGCAGACGGTAATCAGCTCGCCTTTACCTCGCAGAATGTTTGTAATAAATCACCTGACACGGTTCAGAAGTGTTGGCAATTCAATACACTCGATTTTGCTTTGGCTTTGCAACAACCTATAAAACCAGTGTCTCGTTCTACTTGTCAAAAAAATAGAGTCGCTGTTGCGCGCTGGGTAGACAAGGGTGATGTCGCCCTCATTGTTTCAGATACAAATTCCAACAGGCAATTGCGATCTTATGATTTAAAAACGGGTGAATACACTGTCATTTATGCGCCGCTTAATCACAAAATATACAGCTACGATTATGACCCTAAGAAAAAACAATTTGCAGTGATAAGCACAACCCAGAACAATCAGCATCGAATAGAAAAGGTAGACTTAGCGGGTCATGTGATTTCAACTGCATTAATACAAACAGGCAATGCCGGCTCAGTTTATGAATACTATAGTGGTTACCTTCATCCCAGTGGCGACTTTCTCATTACTTATACTGATTTAGGGCTTTTTCTACTCGACTTTGAAGGGCGTATAACTAAACCTGATTATGACATATTGGGACAATTAATTTATCCCAACTTCCACCCTAAAGAAAATAAACTCGTGGTAACACATTTGAATTATGATTCTGATATCGCGGTATTGAAGCCGTTGATATCAGAAGGAGAGTCAATTAACGTTATTGCCCGTTCAAATGCAGCGGAAAGAAATGCTCAGTTTCAGCCGACAGGAAAGGCTATAGCATTTGTATCAAACCGCACGGGCAGCCAACAATTGTGGTTGTATAATGAAAATAAAGTGTCCAAAATTAGTCACGAGTCATTGGGTTTACAATCAGATCAGTTTGTTTGGTCACCGACAGGAAACGAAATCGCAGTGCTGGTAAGTGATAAGGTTGTCGTTTACCGCTTGGATAAAAAGAGTAGGCAGATTGAGACGTCAATACCTGTTAAAAAGATATTACAATGGCAAACAAATAACGAAATTTTATTTATCGCTAAAGAAAACAATCAACTATTCAGTATTGGGGTCAATAATCAATTACTTACTGAATTAGCTATCAATGATGTGCAATGGGCCCATCGTTTAACAGAAGATCAGTTACTCTATGTTTCACATAACAAAGCATTTATTGAAAGCGCAGGGAAGAGCACTTATTTACCTGAGTTATCACCATTTTTACATCACCCCAAATTTGTCCTCAAACAGAACAAATTGTTTGGAATTAACAGCGCTATGCAGCTTTGGTCTTATGAGCTTACCAGTAAAAAAATAGATGTTTTACACAAGATAGCAAAATCAAGTTCATTCATTAGTGATACACGCGGCGGTGAATTCTTATTCACTTTTAGTGTGAGTTTTAAGAAAGAATTACTGGAATTTGATATTCAGTATTGATTGCGATTATTAAAATTATGATTTTAACTGCTTTATTTTATGAAAAACAAATATTTCAGCGCTATGCATTTACGCTGTCACCGACAAAGTCGATGAAATGATTAATTAATGCTGATTCTTTTCTACGCTGTGTGTACAGCGCATAAAATGCAGCACCTTTTATTTGATAGTCTGGCAGCATTTCAACGAGCGTATTCGATGCTAATTCTTTACTCACTAAATATCGCGGCAAAACAGCGTAACCCAATCCCGCTTTTACTGTTTCATAAATAACTTGTTTGTTATTAAAGTGTAACTCACCACGTAAGTGTTGATGAAAAGGTTGATTTTTATGGACAAAGTCAATTCGGTCAAACTGACTCCCGTTATTTACTAAAGTAATGAAGTCGAGTTCGAGAAGGTGTTGAGGTGTTTTAGGCATTGTTTTTGATGATAAATATTCTTTGCTTGCACACAAAACGAACTCATCATTTGCAATGAATCGTGCTAAATAGGGCTCGTCTTGTAAATTTGTACTTCGAAAAGCAATATGAATGTTTTCCTTAAAAATATCAATAATGTCATTGGAAAAGTCAGCGGTGAATTTGACTAAAGGAAAGCGCTGTCTATAAGCAATAATGATTGGCGCAAGTACCACTTCCCCCCATAAAGCCGGCGCCGTAATGCGTAATTCCCCCGAAATAGTGGTTTTGAGCATGGCTAAGTTATCAATCATTTGTGAATGCATTTCTACAATATCTAAAGCAGATTGATAAAACAGTTCACCCGCATCAGTAATATTTAATGCGCGTGTGGAACGGCTCAACAAAATAGTGTCCAGTGATGACTCTAAGTAATTAATATCTTTAGACGCTTTAGCCGCCGCCACGTCTACTGATCTTGCGCCTCCAGCGAATGAGCCTTTTTGTACGATGGCGATAAACAACTTCATCAAATAGAGTTGGTTCAATTTACTCTTCATTATCACAAACCTTTGCGTTGATATCATACTTTAATATCCTGTCAGGATATTATGTTGTGCAATATTGCCATGTTATGTACGCATTTGGAATGTATTAAGGTAGGTGTCTACAAAATAACAGAGAAAATACTATGAATCACTTTGCAACAAGACAAACCTTTAATTTTATAAAAAGCGGTAAATACATGAAGAATCGCTCGGTACTTGCGCCATTAACTCACAATATGAGTTTAGACAATGGTGATTTAAGTGATCACGAAATCGATTGGCTCAATAAATGCGCTGAAGGTGGATTTGGCATGATAATCACTGCAGCGACTTCTATATCAATGACAGGTCGTAGTTGGCAAGGGCAGCCAGCATTAATAACTGAAGTACAAAAAAACAGCTTTGCCAGAATTGCAGAAAATTCCCATAAAAATAATGCTTTAGCCATAGTACAACTGCACCACGGTGGAATGAGAAGTGAAGACAAGTTTAGTACTGCAAAAGCAGTATCCCCTTCAGCTTATAAACTTGACTGTTATTATCCCGACGGCGTTAGAGAAATTACCACGACTGAAATAGAATCGTTAATAAATGATTTTGTGCATTCATCTAAATTGGCTTATCAAGCGGGAATGGACGGGGTAGAAATTCACGCCGCATTCAACTTTTTGTTAAGTAATTTCAGTAACCCTGCTCTTAACAAACGTCGAGATCAATGGGGCGGATCATTTGACAATCGAAACCGCATTATTTTCGAAATAGTAAAACGCATAAGAGCTGAGATCCCAAGAAATTTCATTGTAGGCGTTAGGCTTTCACCTGAAAACTATGCACATTTTTCAGGTATCAAAATTGAAGAACAAATTCAGCTAAGTAATGCGTTGAATAAGCTCGATATTGACTATATTCACATGTCTTTACATGACGCATTTAAAAAGCCTAATCATTTACCTGAGGGGGATGAAACTTTATTACAGTGGATTAAAACCAAGCTAAACCCAGAAATAACCCTCATTATCGCGGGTAACATTTCAAATATCATTTCCGCCGATAAAATAATTTCTCACGGAGCAGACTTGGTTGCTATAGGAAAAGCCGCTGTCGGAAATCCAAATTGGGTAAATAAAATTAATGCCGGCCGAGCCTTGGCTAAGGCCCCTTTCACAATTGAACAGTTATCCAATAACGGATTCACGATGACTGCGATTGACTATATGTCAGGCATTTCTGGATTAGTCACTGAGAATAAACAAAAGTGGGTGGCATAAAAGTGAATATTATTGAATTGCTGTTACTTCACCAAATGGAGATTATAACCATTACTTCGGTAGCGTTAATGATGGCAATAAGCCCAGGTGCAGATTTTATCTTAGTTACACGTAATAGCTTAATTTATTCTAGAAATACAGGGCTATATACCACGTTTGGTATTACATTAGGCACGTGGGTACACATAATGTATTGCATAGCGGGTTTAGCGATAATCATTAATACTTCACCGATGTTGTTTTCTACCATTAAGTATTTAGGGGCTTTCTATCTGATGTTTATTGGCGTGTTGTCAATAACATCAAAAGGCATTGATGAATATGAACCGCGTGAAAACACTCAGTTAATTAAGCCAATGAAAGCATTTGTCAGCGGTTTTATTTCTAATGCTTTAAACCCTAAAACGACGCTGTTCTTTTTGGGGATATTCTCTCAATTTGTCACAATTGATACACCGATAATTATACAATTAGTTTATGGCTGTATAATTTCATTGGCGCACTTGTTATGGTTCTCAATATTAAGTTGTTTTCTTACTCAACCAAAATTTATTCATAAAGTAAAAAAATATCAAACTGTGATTAATCGCTTTATGGGCATAACGCTTATTGCGCTAGGGATTAAACTGATTATATTTTGATACTTTAGCTAGCAGTCGTGTAAGATTCAAAGATCATTATTTAAATAATGACGCGAATTAATCCCGTTATTTATAACAACAATAAACTAAGACAAATAGGTCCAAATTTGAACGCCATTAAAAATATAATAATAGTGCTAACTCTATGTGCGCTTACTGTGACGATTGCTTGGTTTAGTGTATTCAATTTGCTGGGGATTTTCATTGATACAGCCCCGTATAGCGTTGGAAATAGCTTTTATCTAACCGAAATAATGCTGACATTTTCGCTCTATGCATTAGGCAGTTATTTGGCAATAAGGTATACAACATTTCATCCTCTTGTGGCTGCTTTACCGGTTGGGATAACAGGACTGGTATTTTACTACATTGAATTAGGCGGATTAGACTGTGTTGGGGTTTGCGGCATGCCACTTTGGTATGATGTTGTTTCTTTTTTTAAACATCTATTTGCAAGTACCCTCATCATATTTTTGTCTTTAATAAAAAAGAGATCTTCCAAAACGTCACCTATAAATTCAGAGTCTGTTGAAAGGCCATATTGGTTTTCAAAGTTACCGAGCGTTAAATCTATATTCATTACTTTTTGTCTGCTATCGGCAGGGCTATTTATTGGCGGGGCGATGTTGTTTGTTGAACTCTCTGAAAATAAAAAAACGGTAGTTTTGTCTTCGAAAGTACTCAAAGAACAGCGTAAGGTCAGCGTATTCTTGCCATCAGGATATGTTGACGATGATAAATCCTATGATGTTTTATATACCTTGGACGGTGAAAACCCACAGCATAATTACCTTGCGGCAGCTACGGCAAAAATATTAGCCAGTTTAGGGATTATTCCTGACATCATAGTTGTTGCAATTGATGGACAAGGCATGCGTCAACGGGATTTTAGACGTAAAGGCGCGGTGGCTGTCGATGGCAGGAAAACTTCTGGAGAAGCTGCACAATTTCAATTGTTTCTTGAGAATGAACTTATCCCAAATATAACTGATAAATTTCGCACAGGAAACCGTAAATTTCTTGCCGGACATTCTTATGGTGCCTTGTATACCGCTTATAGTTTTACGGAACATCGGGAGGTTTTTGACGGTTACTTCTGCTTTAGCCCTTCTTTTGAAGATTCAAATTCATCCGTTATGTCTTTTAAAAATGGCCTGAATGAACAGGTCTCTGATAAAAAATTCATCTATCTAAACCTTGGTTTAGAAGGTGGAAAAATGCGCGAGTTATTTAAACAAGTTGAATCTTTTGTTGTAAATAATCAGGTTGATAACCTAGATTCAAAAGTTAGTTATTATTCATTACCCCATGCACTTGTTATGATACCGGGTTACTTTGAGGCGTTATCGAGATTTTATAAACACAAGGGAAATTAAGTCTATATTTCTTAATGCTTCTACATAGTAGGGTTTTCATGTGCTTGTCACTGCTTTGGCGGCACTATGACGTATGAATGACGTCACCTAATTTCAACACTTAAGTTAAGCTAGCATCCTAATTAATGCGCTAATTTGCTGATGAAAATAGGAAAGAAAATTGAAATATAAAACATACCTCAATACCCTGTTATTCGCATGGGTATGCATACCAACAATTGCTTTTGCCCACGCCGATATTTTTAATACAGTGACTGAAATTCTCAATAACACTATAAAACCCAATGAACCAGGTTGTAGTGTTGTTGTGACCGATGGCGTTAATAGCTACTTCAATGCTAAAGGACTCGCTAGTTTGGAATATGGTACAAGTCTTACCCCTGACACAAAAATGCTTACCGCTTCAACCAGTAAACAGTTTCTAGGCTATGCAGTATTACAACTTGTAAAACAAGGCAAGTTAAACTTGGATGATAACCTTGAAAAGTATATTCCTGAGTTTACCAACTTCACCGATATTAAAGTTTATCAATTGTTAAATCATACCTCTGGCGTGAAATCACACTGGGCCATTTTCGAATTAATGGGTAAAAGTTTGTTTGACGAATATCAGCCCGAGTTAGTCACTGACGTGCTGCAATCTTCAATTGTCGATTTTGCAGCTAACAGCCGATATTTATATTCAAATGGTGGCTATTTTTTACTGACAAAAGTTGTTGAAAGTGTCACTAAAAAGTCATTTCATCAGTATATGAAACAAGAGGTTTTTAAAAAAGTTGGTATGAATAATACCGAATATCTTGATGATTATAAACGTATTATCGAAAATAGGGCTGACGGGTATATGATTGAAGAGTCAGGTAACTTTGTTGCCATGCGTACGCATTCAAACATTATAGGCCCGGGTCATATTGTAACGACAGCCCGCGATTTTTCAACATGGGCTAATCATCTGCTTAATTTAAATATCACCGCGTTTTTTGAACCATTAACACCTTATGTTAAATCAACAAATGGCGGCGACGTTAATTATTTTGCCGGATTATTTAAAGAAACCCTTAACGGTGATTTAGTTTATCAACATGCGGGTTATTATGAAAACTGGCGTCAAGGTTTCAGTGTTTATCCTGATAAGCAATTATCGATTACTTCTTTGTGCAATCGAGCTGATATTTCAACTAACAAAATGAATTACGAAATTGCCGCGGCCTTATTAAATTGGGCTGACGTAGATAAAAGTGAAAGCGATAATAAAAGTAAAAATGACAATAGTGACGTTGATAAAGTTAGTCTATTGAAATCATTTGCAGGCACTTATTTTAATAAAACGTTGAATGAAATAATCGATATTCGCTTTCACAAAGGCTCTTTGTACTATGTTTCACCGGCAAATTCTGCGTATGCAAAATTATTTTATGATTCAGAAAATATGTTGTTCAAGGATGTCGGTTTTAAACAAAATAATACCTTCTCATTTTCTACCAATACATTGATATTTAATAGCACAATACTCAGTGGCGAATTTGAAAAATTAGTATTTGAACCCGAAGTAAAAATGAGTAGTAAACACTTTGGTCAATATACCAGTGAAGACGGAGTAGGCGGTATTACTTTGTCAAAAAGCGAAACAGGAATATTAATCAAAATTGATAAAATTGGTGAAATAGCATATCTACATACCAAGGGAAAAATTTGGCTTGATCAAGAAAACCTATCAACACTTTCGATTGCCAGCCAAGGTGATAAAACTTTGTTGTCTCTCTCTCTAAAAAACATCAAGAATTTACGTTTCACTAAAAGTAATCGTTGAATTAAATACGCTCGTCATCAAGTGTATTCATCTAATTTTACAAGTGATATTTAAAGCAGAAAAAGGTAAACATTAATGGCCAGTGGAATGATGACTACCACGCTATATCCATTTAAGTTTTCAAAAGCATTTTGGGGTTGGTAACCGTGTAATACGGCGCCAACGGCAATCATATATCGAGCTAGTGTCCGCTGATCTCATTATACAAAGGCGTGAAGGGCGTACTGTATATTGCGTTGCAAATTATGACAAGTTACAAGCAGTTATCGCTTTTTTCAAGATGATTGCTGCAGCGATGAACAATAAAAGCTAACGCGGCGACATTAACGGAATTAAAAATAAAGTTAATTTTATCCTCCTGCTTTTTAGCCTATTTGCTTTAACACAGAGCAAATAACTCAGACTACTGAAAGCAGACCTCTTTGTTTTTTGCATTTTTACTTTGAACTTTACTTAATAAAAATAGTTTACAATGAATAAAGTAATTCACATTTGTATTTGATGAGCAATGATCTTTGAAACACTCTTTATTGATAGATATTAATTGTAATAATATTGAAAGCCCAAGTCATAGTCATGATTTTCACCAACTGATACTGCCGATCAGTGGTGATTTACAATTAGAAATAGAAGGTATACAAGCTAAGGGCAATAACGATGTTGTTGCTTATGTTTGTGCGGGTAATAAACATACTTTTATTGCCGATGATGAGAATAGATTTATAGTCGCTAATGTTCCTTTGGCATGGACGGACACCTTACGAGCGTTGCCACCTTTTTTACCATTAACGCCTTCGGTAAAAAGTTACATTCACTTTATTGACTGTCAACTTCAAGACCCCGCTGTATCAACGCTTAATCAAGAACAAATATTAGCGATGTTATTAGACTTGATTTCTACATCGTTAGGTAGCAATTCGAAAATTGATCAACGAATATTATTGGCTAAAACATTCTTAGATGACCATGTAGCTACATACGTTTCGCTACAGCAGGTCGCGATGGCAGCGCATTTAAGTGTGCGTCAGCTATCAACACTTTTTAAAGAACAATTAGGTTTGACTCCCTTAAATTATCTGAGAGATCAAAGAATGAAAAAAGCGCTAACGTTACTTACTCAAACAACATTGCCGATAACAACTATTGCTGAATCTGTTGGTTATCAAAACCTCTCAGCTTTTAGTGACCGTTTTAGAAAGCACTTTGGACGAAGCCCCAGAGTATATCGCCAGCCCGACAAACAATAACACCCGTTCAGCAAAGAAACTAAAGTCGTTATACATTATAGTAACTGTAATGTGCTGCAAAAATGTATCAGCACACATTGTTCACATAAAACAGTTCAGTGTATAATTCGAACGTTTATATAAATACCAAACCAACGAGAAAGAGAATAACAAACGTGATAGAAACACCCAGATTAACGTTAACGCCTTTAACGTATCAACAAATGTTGAAGTACATTAAAAACGATCAATCTTTAGAAGAAGAATTAGCACTAAACCCTTCGTCAATGGTACTCTCGCCCGAATTAAAAGATGCCTTAGCACAATCAATCATGCCTTGTTTACAAGATGAAAATAAAAATTATTTATATTCCACTTTATGGACTGTTATTGATAAAAGAGAAAATAGGTCGGTGGCTGATGTTTGCTTTCAAGGGGAGCCTAATTCGCTGGGTGAAGTTGAGATTGGCTACGGAACTTATGAGCAGCATCAAGGAAAAGGCTATATGACAGAAGCCGTAGAAGGCATGATTAATTGGGCGGCAAAACAAAAGAATGTAAAAGCAGTAATCGCCTCAACAGATAAAACGAATGTTGCTTCTTATACTATCCTCGAAAAAAATGCTTTCATTAAAGTCAGTGAAACCGTTGAGCAATTTAATTGGCGACTTGATGTTAGTTGATTTTGTAGGTCATATGTTCGAAGGCTAACAGAACTGTACAACTTATCCCCCGTTTTTCAAAAAACATAAAATGAATGCTGTTGATGGACAATATAATAGGATCAAACGTATTATGTTAACCAAAGCGGGTATCGAGAATAACAAGAAACAAGGAAAGTACAAATGTCAAAAGTAGCATTGATCACAGGAGGAAGTCGCGGTATTGGTGCTGCAACAGCATTATATCTAGCCGCAAAAGGATATAACATTTGTATTAATTATAAATCAAATACTGACGCTGCTGCTCAAGTTTTAGCACAAGTTAAAAGTTATGGTGTACAGGCTATTTCAGTAAAGGCTGATGTATCTAAAGAAAGTGATGTTATGCGCCTTTTTCAGGAAATTGACCAAGATTTAGGTGCATTAACCCACCTAGTGAATAACGTTGGCGTATTATTTCCCCAGAGCCGAGTTGAAGATTTAACCGCGTTAAGAATAAATAGCATACTTACAACTAATGTAACGAGTTACTTTCTCTGTTGTCGTGAAGCGATTAAGCGAATGTCTACTCAACATGGCGGTAAAGGAGGCGCTATAGTAAATGTGTCATCGGCGGCTTCACGTTTAGGCGCTCCTCACGAGTACATTGACTATGCCGCGAGTAAAGGTGCGATTGATACGTTAACAACAGGTTTATCATTAGAAGTGGCCAGTGAAAACATTCGTGTTAATTGTGTGAGACCAGGATTCATTCACACGGATATGCATGCTGATGGCGGAGAGCCTGATCGTATTAATAGAGTAAAAGAAAATATTCCTCTGCAACGAGGTGGGCAACCGTCTGAAGTTGCATCGGCCATCGCTTATTTGTTAGATGATGAAGCATCCTATATTACTGGTACCTTTATAGATTTGGCTGGCGGAAAGTAAAAATATAAATAAATATAGAATTACCAAACCTATGACTTGTTTGCTCATACCAAATAATGAGGTGGTATCTATAATTAAGGAGCTTTAATGTTATTTCCAGTACTAAAAACAAATCGTTTAAGATTTGATGAATTAACACAAGATGATGCAAGTAGTCTATTTAATCTATTCTCGGACAACTCAGTCGTTGAGTATTATGATCTAGAAGCGTTCACTGAGTTGACGCAAGCGCGTAATTTGATCACGTTTTTTAACGATCGATTTAAAGAAAACTCTGGTATTCGCTGGGCAATACGTTTAGCAGAAACAAATCAATTAATAGGGACTTGTGGTTTTAATACTTGGAACCCTAAAATGAAAAATGCAGTGATAGGTTACGACTTATTGCCAAAGTATTGGGGCAATGGTTACACAACTGAGGCAGTGCATCGCATTATTCAATCAGCCTTTTTAGGTGAGTTACCCTGTGGTGCATTGAATCGCATTCAAGGTGATACTGTTCCAGGGAATTCTGCCTCAGAGTCTCTTTTACTCAAAGTCGGCTTTAAAGAGGAAGGTATACGCAGGCAAAGTGGCTATTGGAAAAACCAGTTTCACGACCTTAAGTGTTTTGGTTTACTTAAGCCAGAATACAGTGAATTATGACACTTAGTGCAAAATGGTCAATGAAATGAGAATTTAGCTCAAAGCCATTTTAGCCCAAAACATTAAATGACTATTAGCGAATTAGCTTCGGAGAAATTTATGGAAAAATTATTTTTAGGTATCAGTAATCATGTTGTTTGTTTAGATAAAAAGACGGGGGAGCAGGTCTGGAAAACAAAACTTAAAAGTTCAAGCATAACCAATGTGTATTACGAAAATGGCAGTATATTTGCTTATTCAGGTGGTCACTTGTTTAGCTTAAACGCCACGGATGGTGCTATTAATTGGGAAAACCCATTAAAAGGTTTTGGTTACAGTACTTGTATTATTGCGAGCGAGCATCAAAATGCCGCGGTTATCTCAAGTCAAATAGCAACACAACAAGCAGTCGCAGCATCAACCATTGCCGCTTCAACGGCTGCGTCATCAAGTAGTTAGACCGCTCATAAATTTCATAAAATGACGATGAATCTTTGGCGTTATCTTTTTCATAACTTATTTTAGTCTACCGTTTATTGCTAACTAAATGGCGAGCGGGAGTGTTAAATAAATGCCGTAATCCCTGACTGTCGGGTTAATGTCGTGCTAAATTCGTAACCGACACTATAGAGATTAATGAATACTCGTGATTCTTAAGTGCAGAGGTAAATTTAATGATTCTTAAACAAATACGTATTAGTCGACATTTTTCTCAGGAGCAACTCGCTCAAATATCTGGGTTAAATGTTAGAACAATACAACGTATAGAAAGTGGAAAAAATGCTAGCGTAGAGTCTCTTAAATGTATTGCTGCTGCACTCGATGTTGATGTAACAACCTTGAATCAGGAGAAATTTATGATAGATAAAAAGTCAGATAACTGGAAAAACTTACCTTTGGTATTAAAGTGTTGGTTTGTATTTAATTTTTTGCAAACGAAACCGAGCAGAAAATCAGCCCGTCGAATTGAAATAATTGGACATATTAGTGGCTTCGCTTTTTGTTGTTTAGGTATGATAGACGAAGCAGCCCTTGCGGGAGGAATATTAATGCTTGCAACCGCCTATTTATACCATGGACTTATATGGCAGGGTGACCATTATGGTATTTGGTATGATCATGAGTCTACAAAAAGCAGTTAGTAAGTCATTTGAAAAAAGAACAAATAAGTCGCCTTTTTCTATTGGCGCTTATTTATAACCGCTGTAGCTTAGTTCTCTGTATTCGCATTTCTGTCTTTAATACATCATTTGCCTTTGAATCTGTTTATTGATTACATTTTTGTATATCTGGCGCTAAAAGCTTGTGAGAAATCTTTTTCTGATAAAGATACAAAGCTAGAATAGATGGAGCAATTGTAAGGAGATAAGTCTGTTGCTAAATAATGTCAGATAAAGAGCTACCTACACCATTCTCACCGTGTTCAAGTACATGGGGTAAATTTGTGTTTTTCGTAAATCACGATGGCCTAATAGTTCTTGTACTGTTCGAATATCAGTACCTCGCTGTAATAAATGAGTGGCACAGGAATGACGGAGGGTGGCATGTTACATTCTTTTCAATATCAGCTTCTTCCGCTGCTTTATTACAGATTTTCTGAGTACTGTTTCATTAACGTGATGACGTCGTAGTTTATTTGATTTATGGTCTAGCGTGAGTCGAGCAGAGGGAAATAAATAATGCCAGCTCAGTTTTATTCGAATAATGGATAAAATATTTAATCCAATGGATAAAGGTTTCTATCGTCTTTAGCGTATCTTAAATTGCGCATATGCTCAACTATGCTTAATATAAATGGAGATTTTTCATTTATAACACTAAATCATGGGCTGTGTATTCATACAGGTCTGGTTGTGTTCAGATCTTTTGCAAATATAAGTAAACTTTCGGTGTTGCACCTTTTGAAATATTTAGAAATATAATAAAGGTAGTCTTGTTATTAACTTACAAGTTGTGATATTAATAACTTTAAATAAAGAAGGAATAGTGAACCACATTATTTATTAACTTTTTCTTTCTAATAAACTGTTAAATTTGCCGAGCAAGCTCGGAGAATGTCATCCAGCCACCCGCATGCAAATCTAACAGTAGGTGCTTAACTGGA
>JABSOZ010000023.1 GCA_013215295.1 Colwellia sp. | reverse complement strand
AATATTCGTATGAAATAGGCACATGATCTGAACACCCTAATTATAGGTTTATTCAGACTGAAAGGACTATATCGTATTAAAGGGGTCCTTAGGTGGGATTATTTTCACACGTGAATTTAAACCGCTTTGTAGCAACAGTGAGCGTTAAAAACAGCTTCTCTAATGACCGTACTGCTGGTTCAACTGTTATTAGAATGCAATTCGTAATATCAAGTATCTTAAAGTGCACAGATTCCTTGTTTTGTTGAATACCCAAGGTGATTAGTAAGACTATGATTTTTCTATGTTTATTTACAGACTTTTAAGTCCGTAAAGTTTGGGGTTTAGGGTTACAGACCAATCAAAAGTACTTAAATCCATATAGACAATGTCGTGGCACCATGACGGTTATTAGGTATGCACACCTTGTAGGAATTTTCCGTTATTCGTAATTTAGGGGATCCGTCACATTATTATCACTGAATGCTTCTAAACGTTCTTGGCAAGCGCCACAATGTCCACAGGCTTTTTCACGACCGTTATAACATGTCCAAGTATTGTCATATTTTAAACCCATTTTCAATCCATCAGTTAAGATGTCACTTTTAGTCACTGTTAAATAGGGGCTAAATATTTCTACTGATTCATAATTGGCAATTTTACATACTTCGTTCATTTTCATGACAAATTCTGGACGACAATCAGGATATATCGCATGATCACCAGAATGTGCACCATAATAAACTTGGCTAGCGCCTACTGAAACGGCATAACCTACGGCAAGCGATAATAAAATCATATTACGGTTAGGAACAACGGTAGATTTCATACTTTCAGCTTCGTAATGACCTTCTGGAATATCAATATCATCAGTCAATGATGAACCCGCAAGCAGTTGATTAATTGCTGAGATGTCGATAACTTTATGGTTAACATCAAGCGACTTACAAACCGTACTCGCATACTCAATTTCTTTCACATGACGTTGACCATAATCAAATGTTAACGCGTACACTTCTTTGCCATCATGTAAGGCGCGATTAAGTACAGTGAATGAATCCATGCCACCGGAATAAATAACAACAACTTTGTTTGTCATTTCTAAAGTCTCTTAGGGTATAATTAATGTTGCGCATTTTACTTCAATTTGCACCAGCAATAAACAGGCAAAGATCACGATGACCGTAAAATATAAAATTAATGAATTATTTGAAACTATTCAGGGAGAAGGGGCTTTTACGGGCCAACCTTCAATTTTTATCCGTTTACAAGGTTGTCCTGTTGCCTGCTCATGGTGTGATACAAAACATACTTGGGACATAAACCTTGAAGATGAAGTGAATACATCTGCAATGTTAACGAAAAAAGAAGAGTCTCAAGCTTGGTCTGCGCTTTCAGTAAAAGAAATATTAGCAGTGATAACCGAACAAGGTTATCAAGCAAAACATATTGTCATTACCGGTGGAGAACCCGCAATGGTAGACCTGCTTCCTCTTTGTGAAGCTCTTGAGCAGCAAGGACTGAGCTGTCAGCTAGAAACATCGGGTACTTTTGAACTGCAAGTTTCTGAGAAATGCTGGGTAACGGTTTCCCCGAAAGTGAACATGAAAGGCGGTTACAATATACTAAATTCTGCCATGTTACGTGCAAATGAAATAAAACACCCGGTTGCAACTGAGCAACATGTTGATGATTTAAAAGCGCTATTAGTTGAACATAAAATTACCGATACCCAAGTTTACCTGCAGCCTATCAGCCAAAAAGAACGGGCTACAGCGTTAGCGATAAAAACCTGTATTGAAAACAACTGGCGTTTGTCTGTACAGGTTCATAAATATCTTGGTATTGAGTAAGTCTTTAGACATTAAATATTCACTTCACCATTAGAGGTAAAGTAATCGAAATAGTCACACCCTGTGGGTTATGATGATTACTTGCCGCTATTTTCCCCTGATGAAATTCCGAAATTAATCGCGCTATATATAAACCTAATCCTAAATGTGGTGTTTTATCTTCTTTAGTTTGTGGTGTGCTTCGCATTGAAACCATGGAATCAAAAAGTCGCTGTTCCATCGTTTCAGGTAATAAAATGCCGTTATTACTAATGTGAATAGTGATCTCTTTATTTTTCAACTCAGCCGTTACAAAAAGCTTACTGTCTTGGCTAAATTCCACTGCATTGGTGACAACCTTGTCGAGTAATTGTGCAATATGTTCAGGAGAGCCTTCCAAAATAATTTTTTTATCTGACGCCACATACTCAATATCAAAGGTAGGATAAATTTGTTGATAGCCTTGAATACAACCATTCAGCACATCGAATACATTAAAACTGACTTTGTCAGTTTGGCTGAGCATTTGTTCAAGGCGAGTTGCTTCACTCATATTGGTTAAAATATTGTTTAATCGGTTTATGCCACTTTGAGCACGGTCAATGTACGCAGAACTCTTCTCAGGTAGTGCCTGTAAAGATAAATTCTCAAGAGACGTTCTTACAATAGCTATCGGTGTCCGTAATTCGTGTGACAAGCGTGACGACATATTTTCTAAGTAATGATTGTACTGGCTTAAACGATTTACTGCCGTAGAAAAGCTTCGAGATAAATCACCAATTTCGTCGTTTGCTTTTGATGTTTGCATGCTTTGAGCAATATCATTATTTATTCTGCCGTGTTCATCAATGGCCACTTCAGCTTGATTACGAAGTTGTCGAATACGATTTGATATTCGAGAGGCAAAAAAGAAAAAGGCGAAAGCACCCAGTAGCATAATGGCCAAAATTGACGTAAATAGTTTTTCTAAAGCTTTATTTCTAACACTGAGAATACCATTGGTTGTTTCTTCAACAATCACGGCACCGTTAACTTTATCGCTAATATAAATAGGGTAAGCGGCCGAAATAATTACCGCTTTATTATCAGTCGTTAAGCGCCATTGTGACTTAGGAACTCCGGCTAAAGCGGCTTCAATATGTTCACCCGTTAGGTTTTGCGTATCGTATAATCGGTCAATAAAATCATTTTGTGGTTTGTTCAGTAAAAGTTGAAATAATGGTGCTAAATACGTTTGTACCCAGGCATACCAAGAGTCATCTTTATCAGAGGAATTGATGTTTTTCTGCCATAAACCACTGGCTTTTTTTATGTCACCACTTTTGGCTAAAACGCGATGATGTTGGTCAACGACCCAAATACGCGACTTCGTATAACTCATACCTTTTACGATGCGTTCTATCTCAGGTGATGGTACTAAAATAGTCCCTAAGGTGTCAGCACTACTTGGATCAGCACTGCCGATAGACGAAATTGCAGGGCTTAATGGCGCATCAACATCATGAATCGCAAAAGCTAATCGGTCGCTTATTTTCGTTAATGGAATACGAAGCTCAATATTATAACCTTGTTCTGTATTCAGCCAATGTCCTTGAATAAAGTTTATTGCAGCGGGAAATTCAAGTATTGCATTACTTTTTAGATCGTTAATACGATAGGCAGAAAGCCATCCTTGATGTTTGTTACTAATAATAAATCGCTGGAAATCGCCATTAACATCGTTGAAGGATAATTCGAGGTGATCATTTTTATTGATGGCTCGAGCATTTTCATTTCGGTAAATTACTTTATCGTCAACAACTTGTATAAAAAAGTAGAGGTATTTGTCATATTTACCCACCGCTGCGCTGAAATGATTCGTTAGTTTATCAACGGTTAATTTTTCTCCTAATTGATTACTAACACCGTAATAATGGGACTTTTCTTGAAAACTTGGCCAGTCACTAGGTAAACCGTCAAGGTTTATCGCTTGAGAAAGTTGGTAGCCATATAAGTCTTTACCTTTTTCAACATCAGGTAAAAAACTGGCTTGGTTATTAAATAGGTTAGGGCGCTCATGTAAAGATGTTGCAAGGGCTCGCGCGGTTCCTATGATTGTTTGCTCTTGACCAAAGCGTAAATACTTTTCCATTTCCCATACGTATTGATAGCCAAACCATGGGATCGCAAATAAGAAACTAGAAAGCAGTAATAACTTTGTCCGTAAGCCAAAACGAAAATGGAGCTTATTTTTCATCTTCATTCCAGCGATAACCCATGCCATAAACTGTTTCGATACAATTAAAGTTTTTATCAATTTGATTGAATTTTTTACGAATGCGCTTTACGTGAGAAGTAATTGTACTGTCATCCACGTAGATGTTTGAATCTTTCATGAGTTGTTGACGATTTTTAACATGGCCAGGATGTTTAGCTAAGGCAAATACCATCCAAAACTCGGTAATTGTTAAGTCAACACTTTGTTGCTGCCAAACAATGCTCATTCTTTGATTGTCGATAGTTAATGGCCCCAATGTTAATAGACTACTTTCTGGAGTAGGCTTTTTAAGTGCTTCTTGGCGACTAAATAACGCAGCAATACGGGCAGATAAATGTGGCAGGCTAATATCTTTGGTTAAATAATCATCTGCACCTATACGTAAGCCAGATACAGTATCAACATCATTATCTCGAGCGGTTAAAAAAATAATGGGTAAGGTTGTTGATATATTTCTCAGCCATTGGCAAAGGGTAAACCCTCCATCATATTCTTGCTCTAAACCAATATCGAGAATAACTAAATGCGGCAGGCTTATAGCAAAGGCTTCGCAGGCGCTCTCTCTGTTCGCAAATGTTTGTACTTGATAACCTTGAGCGCGAAGAACATCGGCGTAGTTTTCTCTGATAGCTGCTTCATCTTCAACTATGGCAATTCGTTTTAACAATTTGATATCAACTCTGATTATTGATTTATTTAGGCACTATATAAGAGTTTTTTTATAATTGCGCGCAATAGTTGTAATTGCCATATTGTTGCCACATTTGTTCAGTACATTGCCTTTTTTGTGCCGTTTCAAAGCCTATTTTTCTTGTTTTAATTACCTCGTCAACAACAAAACAACTTATAACTTTAGGAACTCACATGAAAACTACCCATATGAAAACAACCAGCATCAAATCAGCAAACATGACAACTAATACCCTTAAAACAATTAACAGCAAATTAAATCCGGCAAAATTGTTTTTAATCGCTTCTCTTATTGCCGCTCCTACATTAAGTCAATCTGCTTACGCTTTCGAAAATGTAAATCATGCTGAAAGTGAAACACAACAACTTACGGATAAAGATAAAGAAAGTATTGGTCTAGGCGCGGGTGTGATTATTGGCGCAATTTTTGGCGGGCCACTCGGGGCTATTCTCGTTGGTGCTACGGGCGCTCTCGTGGCGAAAACTGAAATAGATAAAGGTAACCTAGTTAAATTAAAGGCGTCATTAAATAAGCAGGAAAGTGAATATTCAGTTGCCGTAGAACAGTTTCGACGTAAGTTACAGCGTTCAGAGCAAAATCATCAATTAGAGTTATCTGCTTTAGAGCAAAACTTTGATGAGAAATATCGACATGCCAGTCAGTTACAAGCTGAAAATTTATTAATGAGCTTACAGTTTCCAACAGGCTCTAGTGACTTGCAGCCGCATTATCAAGATCAAATAGTGGCGTTGTCAGAAATGCTAAAGCAATCTCCTAATCTATTCATCGACTTGTCCGGATATACCGATAAACAAGGTAAGAAAAAGTTAAATCAAGCGCTTTCAATTGCTCGGGTGAATACGGTTAAAAATGCCTTGATAGACCAAGGTGTTGAAGCAGAACGCATTCAGTTGTTTGCCTTTGGTGAACAAGCCCCTGTCGTTGCAAATTCTAAAAAAGAAGTGAGTTTTTATGACCGCCGCGTCGTTATAAAGCTGCACAGTAATACTGAACAAATGGCTAAAAACTATTAAGCGTTGTTTTAGAATTGTTGTTTGATATTTATTGGTTAATGAATTTATATAAGGAGGTGAAACAGAAAAAATTGTACAGAGTTAAGTGAATAAAGAATATAAAGACTAAAACAAAAAACCAAGGACACTCCCATGCCTCCTTGGTTTTTTTATGCGTATTGTTAATTACCGCAATAGGTCTTGTATATAATTATCTCTTCGAGGATCAACTCAAGTACTTATTTCACTTGATAAATAGCAAAACTTAATGCAGGAACACTTAATGATTTAGATACCCATTCATCAGGTTCAGAAACTGGATATACTTTTTGTGAGTCCGATAGTGTTATGTCTAGCTCGATTGATTGCACCGTTTTTGCGGTATTAAATACCACGACCATTTGAGCGCCATCTTTAACCGTTCGTGATATTGCAAAAATACCGGGTTTATCTTGAGCGTATAAGGTTTCTTGTTGACCAAACCTTAATGCAGGATATTGATAAAAAACATCCGCATATTTTGAAAATGTTTGATAGAAGAGGTGATTCGTATCAAAATTATCAGCGGCTGTTGTTTGAGCATTGGCGAGTAAGTCATCGTCGTTGTACGTATCCACCATTGAGGGCATCATATCTTGGCGAGATCCTTTATCACCACCATCACCAACAAAACCTTGTTCATCACCATAATATACAATCGGTACACCACGCATAAAGTAAACCATCGCATGGGCTAATAATGTACGTTCTATCATTTCTTTTTCGCGGTAATTAAAATTACTGCTTTTCAACATGCCAGCAAAGCGTCCCATATCATGATTACCGGTAAAGTTAAGTAACTGATTTGCATTACTGTCGCTATCATTATAATAATGATCACGTTCGAAAAGCTCTGCGAGTTTATGCGTTCCTTGTTGTTTAATGAGCGTGTCTTGCAAGGCAAATTGCATTGAAAAGTCGAGTACTGACTGCATTTTACCTTCGGTAGTAAATGAACTTAACTCTTTACTGTCACCACTATAAACTTCACCAAACATGAAGAATTCTGGGATACCAATTTCTTTCGCATGGTTGACAAGTGCTGGCGAAAATTCTGCCCAGAATTCCATATTTACGTGCTTTACGGTATCAATTCTAAAACCGTCAGGTTTAAATTCACTAATAACATTTTTGAAAATTTCAGTCATACCTTCAAGAACTTCAGGAGAATTAGTATCAATATCGTCTAATCCGCTAAAATCACCGTATATAGAGTTCTCGCCGGTATAGGTAGTATCACCTTGGTTATGATAATATTTTTTATCATTTAACCATGCTGGTGATTTAATGTTCTCTTGTCCTTGAGGAATAATAGGCTGATAAGTATCTCCAGCAGCAACTTGCGCAAGAGATTTATAAACACACCCGTCATTTTCTTTCATCAAATACTGCAGACCATCTTCACCGTGACATTCAACGTACTTGATTACGTCAGCAGTATGGTTAGTAATAATGTCGAAAAATACTTTTATATTTTCTTTGTGAGCGGCGTCGATAAAGTTTTTTAAATCATCATTGCTGCCCAAATGCGGGTCAATTTCATTGAAATCTAAAATCCAGTAGCCGTGATAACCCGAAGAATCACCTTGCATGGCTTGATTACGCATAATAGGTGTTAACCAAATTGCGCTAATTCCCATACCTTTTAAATAGGGAAGTTTGGCTTGCAGGCCTTGAATATCGCCGCCGTGGTACATACCATGATCGGTTTTATCTAAACCACCAGATGATATTTTATCAGTTTTAGAACCCTGATCATTTTCAGTGTCACCATTATAAAAACGGTCAGGCATTACAAAATAAAATACTTCATCTTGTATATTACGATTCAAATAATGAGGTAAGTCATCAGCATTTTTAAGTGATGATTTTACGGGGCTAACCAAACTTTTATCTTTGTTTGTTTCAACTTGTTTAGTTTCATTACAAGCGCTTAGAATAAAACCACTTAAAACAACTAAGGCAATTTTTGACATTTTCAATTTGAATGTACTCTTTTTTATTATCATTATATTCTCATTCATTATCGTGATCATTAATACGTATATTTCGGCTGCTACGATGAAATGCACTGCAAGTTATGTTTTTGGCCTAGCTTGTTGCATCGCTTGCGCAATAGATATCACCGAGTTCTCTTGCCAAAATTCATTCATTGTCACTGGCAGCTTCTGACGCCAATTCGGGTGTTCATCAATTGTGCCTGGAATGTTAACTTGCTCAATAATCTCTAAGCTGTCTTCCAAGGGAATAAGCTGTATATGACTCGGCGCTTTTGCCATATATTTTTGAACGGCAATGGATAATTCAGTATTCATTTGTGCTGGCGTTTGTTGCGGAGCTTTTTCCAAGTCAATTACGTCTAAATCAGCTAATGTGGCTATTAATAAGTTACGGTCTTCAATACGATCACTGCGCTCTTGTTGGCCCATTTCTTCACTTGGATATAAGTTTAAAGTTTGTCGCCAATGCAAATCACGGCCTTTCCACCAACCGGAAAGTGTAGGTAAATCGTGGGTTGAAACCGTGACCATAGATTGCGCAGGATACAATTCAGGTCGTTTAAATAGTCCTGACTCCCAACGTTCAAAAAATAATACTTTGTATGAAAGTAAGCCAGCAGCTTCCATTATTTCACTAAAGCCATCGGGCACAGTACCTAAGTCTTCGCCAATCACCACGCAATCATTTCGACGTGATTCAAGGGCAATAATACGGAGAATATCTTTAAAAGGAAAAGTAATGTAAATACCTTCATTGGCTTTCATACCCGGTGCTACCCAGTATTGACGCATAAGGCCTAAAATATGGTCAATACGTAACGCACCGGCATATTGCATATTGCTGCGTAGTGCCTTAATTAACGGTAAATAGCCTTGTTGTTGAAGGGCTACAGGGTTAATCGGTGTTAAGCCCCAATCTTGCCCTAGCGTATTCATGGCATCAGGTGGTGCTCCAACCGCAGCACCTGAAACATAAACATCTTTGTCAGACCAAACATCAACACCTGAGCCGTCACAACCTACGGCAAGGTCAAGATACAAACCAACTGGCATACCTGATGTTTGAGCGGTAGCGGCAACATCAGTCAATTGGCGATGCGCGAGCCACTGTAAAAAGGCAAAGTAATCTATTCGTTTTGACGCTTTATTTTGAAATTCAGATACTTGCTGAGAATGTGGACTTTGAAATTCTTCTGGCCACATTTTCCAACCAAAAGCATTAAAATCTGTTTTTCTAAAATGTTCATATAAAGCGTCAAATGTTGTTAATAGGTGTAAGTCATCACCTTGCTCTACTTTGAAATCAAGAAACTCTTGGTATGATGAGCTAACTTTTTTACCTCTATTTTCAGTCAAAAAGTTTTCAAATAGTATTTCAATAATTTCAAATTTAACATCAGCAACGGCAGGGTAATCAATCAGTTCAGTATTTCGAGCGAAGGTCATTTTGGCTTGAAATTCATCACTGTTAAATCGCTGTTGAGCTGCTTTACATGTTCCAAAATTGGGAACTTGTGTCACATCAATATACAAGCTATTAAGAAAACAACGACTTGTCGGTGAATAAGGGCTGCGGTGTGCAGGATTGTTTTGATACAAAGGGTGAAGAGGATTTAATCCAATCGCAGAAGCACCTTGCTCGGCAGACTTTTTAACCAACGACTTTAAATCACCAAAGTCACCCATGCCCCAGTTTTGTTCACTTTTAAGGGAATACAATTGTGCAGCATAACCCCACATTTTATCTGTTGATGCTTCTTGAGGGCTATAGCAGGTTTTGGGCGCGTAAATCAGGTGACAGTTTTCTTTGTTTTGATCATAACAAATTGAAAGCTCATGATAACCTTGAGGTAGCGTCGGCAGTGTTAAAATGAATTTTTGATGTTTTACAGCAGATAAATAACGTTCATCGTGAACGTGAAGTTCGTTTAAAAGCACTTCACCCGTTAACGTTTCGCCTTGTTCAGTTATTATTGCCCAAGAAATGTTAGAACACTCAGTAACCGCTAAGCTAACGATAACTCGGTGCTCATTATCTTCAAGTTTTGCAATATGAACTGCAGGTAACATTTTACGCCAAGTATTTTCTTGTAATGCCGTAATACTTGCGTTGATAGTATCTTCATTACTCAGATCATAACCCATCGCGATGAGTAAGCTATGTCTAGCACTTTCATTTGCGTGTACTTGATTACCATAACTGTCAGTGTAACTACGGTGAAAGCCAACTAAATCGGCAAGTTTTTCTATCAAATTCATAAGTTTAATACTCTAGTCTTTATGAGTGGCTTAAGGAGACCTTTTACCAATTCTTGTTGTGATTTTGTTATCTGGTTTTTAATTGTTTTTTTACAATGTTTTGCTATTTGTCTTTTGAACTGTGTAAATATCGCAATACCACACAGCTATGCTCAGCGATAATAAGTGCTGGATGGCTAATGTTTTTAAGCGTGTTTTTATCAATTTTCTGGATGTTCTGTGCTGTTTCTACTGCGGTATCAATAAGCACTTGCCAATAACCATCAAGTTCAGGCAATAAATAATTTATGTTGTGTTGATGTGCATTAAAAATAACGAGGAGGGCATCGTCTTGCTGATGATCATTTACAGTTACTTGAGTCGTATTGGCGAGCATCATGGCAAAACACTTTACTGATTGATCGTGCCAGTTATCTTTTGTCATTGTTTTTCCATGACAATTCAACCAACTGATATCCGCTAAACCCGTGTTTTCACTTATTTCGTGACCATGTTGATAATGTGTTCTATTTAATAATGGGTGCGCTTTTCTCAGTGCTATTAGCGCTTTAACGAAATTAGATTCTTGTTGTGCATCAGGGCTTTGCCAGTCGATCCATGATATGGCATTGTCTTGGCAGTAAGCATTGTTGTTACCATGCTGACTGTTATTTAGTTCGTCGCCACTGAGTAACATAGGCGTACCTTGAGCAATAAAAAGTGTTGTTAGTAAATTACGTTTCTGTTGGCGACGAAGCATATTAATTCGACGATTATCTGTAGTTCCTTCAACCCCTAAATTATTGCTGAAATTACTATTATGGCCGTCGTTGTTTTGTTCACCGTTTGCGCTATTTTGCTTTTCATTAAAACTGACTAAATCGGTTAAAGTGAAACCGTCATGAGAGGTAATAAAGTTAACACTGGCACTAGGGCGGCGACTGGGCTGCTCGAAAATATCGGATGAACCATGTAAGCGTTTGGCAAATTCAGCAACTAAACCATTATCACCACGCCAAAAACGACGACAAGAATCGCGGAAACGGTCGTTCAATTCTAACCAGCTATTAGGGAAACGGCCAAGTTGATATCCGCCATCACCAACATCCCAAGGCTCTGCAATAAGTTTAACTTTCGATAAAACAGGATCTTGTCTGATACTGGTAAAAAAATGATTGTTTGCTTTAAAGTCTGGTTCGTCACGACCAAGTACAGGCGCTAAATCAAAACGGAAACCATCAATACCCATCACTTCTACCCAGTAACGCAAGCTGTCTGTTATAAGTTGGATAACACGTGGATGTTGAACATTAATGGTATTCCCGCAACCAGAAAAGTTTTCATAATAGCGTTTGTCTGTTTTGTGCAAACGATAATAACTGGCATTGTCGATGCCTTTAAAACTTAATGTTTGGCCTAGATGGTCACCTTCTGCCGTGTGGTTATAGACCACGTCGAGGATCACTTCGATACCTGCTTCATGGTAAGTTTCAACCATAGTGCGAAACTCGCCCACTTCACCTGAGTGGCAATAAGCAGCATGAGGCACAAAAAATGAGATGGTGTTATAACCCCAGTAATTATTTAAACCTTTGTCTTGTAGAAAATCTTCATCAATAAACTGTTGTATAGGTAAAAGTTCAATGCTGGTTACCCCTAAAGACTTTAAATACTGGCAGACTTTTTCATTAGCAAGCCCTGCAAAAGTACCTCGTAGCTCTATAGGTACATCAGGATTTTGTTGCGTAAAACCTTTTACATGCAATTCATAAAGAATGGTGTCGCGACGACGTACTTGAGGATGCGTTTCACTATATAAAAGGGGAGATACCACGACACACTTCGGCATACATGTAGCGTTATCACGATTATCGAGGGCTAAATCTTGTTGTGAACTCTTAAGGTCATAACTGAAGTTGAGCTCGCTGCGGATGAAGTCACCGTGTAATTTCTTAGCGTATGGGTCTAACAATAATTTATTAGGGTTGAAACGATGACCATTATGAGGTTCGAAAGGACCGTATACTCGGTATCCGTATAAACAACCTTCAGTTATGTCTTCAACAAAACCATGCCATACATCGTCGGTAAATTCAGGTAATTCAATGCGTTGTAGTTCAGTTGTGCCATCAATTGCAAAAAGACAAAGCTCTACTTTGGTCGCATGAGCAGAAAATAATGCAAAGTTACAGCCTTTGCCATTCTTAGCAAGTGTTGCCCCCATTGGATATGAACGGCCGGAGGTAACATTATTTACCCTTGTTATTAGCCCTATTGTCATTGTTTATTCTCAAGTTTAAGGCTAGAGTTTTTGAGCATAAACATTGCTGTAGCTAACGGTGGCACTGTAATTTCGATGTACTGTTGTTGACCTTGCCAAGGTAATTCAACACTTAGCAACGTGCCAATATTTAATGTATTACTACCGCCGTAAATTTCAGCGTCAGAGTTTAGTAGTTCTATATATTCACCAGAGTCGGGTACCCCTAATTTAAAGTGTTGATGTTTTTCAGATGTGAAGTTACAGACGACGATTACCGCGTTTTCTTCAGCGGTCTCTTTGGTTGTGTTATTAGCTGCGATATTTGCAGCATGTCCAAAACGAATGAAGCTATAAATTGATTGTTCACGGTTTTGATGATCTAACCAGCTAAAACCATCTGCTTCACAATCTTTTTCATATAAAGCCGGCGTATTGCAGTAAAGTTTATTTAAATCTTTAATGAGCTTTTGTACACCGCTGTGCCAATGAATATCGAGTTGATACCAGTCAAGTTGCTTGTCATGATCCCATTCTTTTCCTTGGGCGAACTCACAGCCCATAAAGAGTAGCTTTTTACCGGGATGAGCCCACATAAAACTGTAATAAGCACGTACATTGGCAAACTGCTGCCAAGCATCACCGGGCATTTTTTGCAATATAGAGCCTTTACCATGAACAACTTCGTCATGGCTTAGTGGGAGAATAAAGTTTTCATCAAAGGCATAAACGAGGCTAAAGCTAAGTTCGTCATGATGATGTGAGCGATGAACAGGTTCACGTTGCATATATTGCAAGCTATCGTTCATCCAGCCCATATTCCATTTATAACCAAAACCTAAACCACCATCATGTGTTGGACGAGAAACACCTGGCCATGAAGTTGATTCTTCAGCAACAGAAAATGCCCCTGGATGTTGCTGGTATAATTCTTCATTAAAACGTTTCAAAAAAGCGACCGCTGCTAAATTTTCTCGACCACCGTGGATATTCGGGATCCATTCGTTTTCTTTACGGCTGTAATCGAGATAAAGCATTGATGCAACAGCATCAACACGAATACCATCAACATGATATTTATCTAGCCAGTGCAGGGCGCTTGCGCGTAAAAAGTTTGCGACTTCAACACGACCATAATTATAAATCAGTGTATTCCAGTCAGGATGAAATCCTTGTCTAGGATCTTCATGTTCAAAAAGATGTGTCCCGTCAAAGGTTGCTAAACCGTGATCATCACTTGGAAAATGACCAGGTACCCAATCAATGAGTAAACCTAAATTAGCTTGATGACATGCATCAACAAAATATTGGAAGTCTGCTTCATTTCCAAAACGTGCTGTCGGCGCAAATAAACCAACCGGTTGATATCCCCATGAGCCATCAAATGGAAATTCACTTACCGGCATGAGTTGCAAATGCGTAAACCCCATTTCTATTGTGTAAGGGATCAGCTGATCAGCTATCTCTCTATAATTTAGGAATTCATTGTTTTCGCGACGACGCCAAGAGCCTAAATGAACTTCATAAATCGAAATTGGTGCGTTAATACTGTTACGTTTCTCACGTTCTGCTAACCAGTTTTGGTCTTTCCAGGCAAAGTTATCTTTAGCGCTAATAATTGACGCCGTATCAGGTCTGTATTGGGCTTGGTTGCCATAAGGGTCAGCTTTAAATGGTAACGCGGTACCGTTATTGTCTTTGATAGCGAACTTATAGTGTTGTCCTGTAACTGCTTTGGGAATAAAGATATTCCAATAACCACTGGTAACCTTATTGCACGTGATATTTTGCATTGGGTGGCTTCGTTCATCCCAATGATTGAAGTCTCCAATCACAGAAACGTGGCTTGCATTAGGCGCCCAAACGGAAAATGAAACACCATGAACGTCTTGCTCATTGAGTGAGTTTACTTGCTGATGAGCGCCAAGTTTTTCATAAGGTTTTTGATGATTCCCTTCGCTAAGCAAATAAATATCAAGTTCGCCTAATGTTGCAGAGAAAAAATATGGGTCATCAATGATCCTTGTATCTTCTGCAGTGGTAATTCTGAGTCGATAATTGAAGGTGTTTTTGCGGCGTAACTTTAGTGAGTAAAGTCCACTTTCATGAACCTTCGTCAACTTTCCTAAAGACTTTACACTTTCTCCCTTATCAAATTTTGATGTTTTTTTGCTTGGCAATAAAGCCAGGATTTCAACAAATTCAATATTATTAATATGAGGAAAATAACAAGTTATTCGTAAACGCCCGCTACTTTGGTCAGCATTTAACCCTAAAACCTGGTTAGGTGCAGCATGGCAAGCATTGACCAAAGCGTTGATGTCATTCACAGATAAACTCATATATTTTCTTCAGTACTTTTCTTAATTAAGGGGTAATAATTAATGTTTGTTATTAACGTATAAAATGAACAACTAGACACTTGGCGTTAAAAACCAAATGTTCTTCACATAGTCTTCAATAGAACGATCAGCGTTGAATTTACCCATCAAGGCTGTATTTAGAATGGCCATTTTCGCCCAACGTTTTTTATCTTGGTAAGCAATCCCTAATGCATGATGAGCTTCGCTGTAGCTTTGAAAGTCTGCTAATACTTTGTAAGGATCGCCACCTTCTAAAAAGCTATGCTTAATAGAAGATAATTCACCTGCATTGCCTGGCGTAAAGTAGTCGGTATCTAACCAATCCAAACACGCCTTAATTTCGTGGTTATTTTCGTAATACTCATATGGGTTATAACCTTCATTATCTAAGGCTTTAACTTCATCGACGGTTAGGCCGAATATAAATATATTGTCGTTACCCACTTCTTCAGCTATTTCAATGTTTGCCCCATCTAATGTGCCAATAGTTACAGCACCGTTAAGTGCAAGTTTCATATTCCCCGTGCCGGAAGCTTCTTTACCTGCAGTAGATATTTGTTCTGAAACATCAGCAGCTGGAATGATTTTTTCAGCTAAACTCACCCGATAATTTGGTAAAAACACAACTTTTAGTTTGTCTTGTATGCGCGTGTCGTTATTAATTTTTTCAGCAATTTTATTAGTGGCGTAAATAATGTCTTTTGCTAACTTATAACCAGGAGCCGCTTTTGCACCAAAAATAAAGACACGAGGTTGCATATCTAATTCAGGGTCTGCGAGTAAACGACGGTAGAGCGCTAATATGTGCAATAAATTCAAGTGTTGACGTTTGTATTCATGAAGACGTTTTATTTGCACATCAAAAATCGCGTCAGGGCTAACGGTGATACCTGTTAAGGTTTTTATTTCAGCAGTAAGCGCAATTTTATTCTTCAGCTTAATTGACATGAATTTCTTTTGAAAATTGGCATTGTCAGCTAATTCAGATAAAGAGGTTAAGCTGTTGAGATTTTTTGCCCAATCGTCATCAATGTGTTTTGTCAGCAGTTCAGAAAGTAATGGGTTACATGATTTCAACCAACGTCGAGGCGTAATGCCATTGGTAACGTTGGTTAATTTTTCTGGCCAAAGTTGATTGAACTCTGGAAACAAATCTTGTTTTACTAATTCAGAATGAATTTGAGCAACACCATTAACTTTATGTGAAGTAATGACACATAAATGTGCCATGCGAACTTTACGTTGTTCACCTTCTTCAATAATGGAAAGGCGAGTTCGCATTTGTTCGTTGTTTGGCCACTTAGCATTAACTTCATCATTAAGAAATGCTTCATTGATTCGATATAAAATTGTTAAATGACGAGGAAGAACACGTTCAAATAATGAAACTGACCATTTCTCTAACGCTTCAGGTAACAGGGTGTGGTTGGTATAAGAAAATACTTTACCCGCCAATTGCCATGCGTCTTTCCATGAAAAATCATATTCATCAAGTAATACACGCATTAGCTCTAAAATGGCAATCGTTGGATGAGTATCGTTCAGTTGAATAGCGACTTTATCGGCAAAATTTGTGCTGTTTTCTTGGTTTAGTTGGCCAAACTGCAATTCATAACGACTAATAATATCTTTAACAGAACAAGCACAGAAAAAGTATTGTTGAATGAAACGTAACTCTTTACCTTCGTCATGGTCGTCATTGGGGTAAAGTACTTTAGAAATGGTTTCTGCATTTACTTGGTCTTGATGGGCATGTAAATAACCACCTTCATTTAGCTTATCCCAGTCGAAAGCGGAATCAGCCCGACATTCCCATAAACGTAAGGCATTTACCGTAGCAGAGTTATATCCGACAATTGGAATATCCCAAGGTACACCTTTGAGCATTTTACCGGCACGCCAAACAGCCGTTAAACTGCCATCAGCTTGTGCTTGTTGTTCAACATAACCATAAACTGGAATAAGCTGAGTAGATTCAGGACGACAGATTTCCCATGGGCTGCCAAATTCACGCCACATGTCTGGTTGTTCAATTTGATGTCCATCTTTGAAACTTTGCTTGAATAAACCATGTTGGTAATGAATACCATAACCCATAGCGTTGTAATCTAGTGTTGCTAATGAATCAAGAAAACATGCCGCTAAACGGCCTAATCCGCCATTGCCTAGCGCTAAGTCAGCACCTTCTTCACATAAGTCAGTTAATTCAAAACCTAATGATTTAAGCGCTTTTTCTGTGTTTTTATATAAATCTAAATTGTGCAAGTTATTGGAAAGTAAACGTCCCATCAAATATTCAAGTGATAAGTAGTTGATACTTTTATTTTCAGACTTTGCTTGATTAATTTTAGTTTGTTGAAGTTTATCTACAATAATCTCATTGAGCGCGAGTGAAGTTGCATGCCAATAAGCTTGTTTGTTTTGCTGTGTATTTTCGTTAGTCGTTTGAGAAATAATACGATCACCTAACGTATTTTTTAAGTGATGTTGAATGCGCTTCTTTAAATCTGCTGTAGTAATGTCTGCAGCGTTATTCTTTTTAGTTTTAGTTATCATAATAAATTTTTAACATCAAAAAACCGTTTTATCGTTGCTTGCGTTTTTTTGATCTATTTCCTGTCTATTTAAAATCTGTGGTTTTATGAGGACTTTATTCATCCTTATTTTTTATTTTCATCAGTTGATCGAATTCTTTCCACAATAAATAACGTGATGATTAAATTATGCCGATGTTAGGAATTAGAGCAATAAACTACATACGTATGCATGACGGATTTACTCCTTTTTTCTCATGCATACGTATGTATTTTTACTGTTTATTTAATATGATTGCTGAGTGAGTGAATGATTAAGAAAAGAAACGAGAAAAATACTGATAAATCGTTGATTTTAATTTTTGATATTTGTTTGATTTACCACTAATAAGGTATACAAGGCTAGGGGGCTACGTTAGTATTTAGAAACTATATTTATTATAAGTTGTTGGTTATTTAATGGGAAAAGCAAAGAATACCTCTTTTGATATTGCCTATCGTGCAGGAGTTTCCCAGTCAACGGTATCTAGAGCATTACGTAATAGTCCCTTAGTAAATGAAGAAACGCGACTACGTGTTCAAGCTATTGCTAAAGAGCTTAATTATAAAGTAGATAAAAATGCCAGCAGTTTACGTACTCAACGTAGTGGTACTATCGCTTTATTGTTATTTGAAGACCCGACAAACGATGACTCTTTAATAAATCCATTTTTCATGTCAATGCTAGGAAGCATCACACGAGCTTGCGGTAACAAAGGTTATGATTTACTCGTGTCTTTTCAGCAAATGAGCCACGACTGGCACGCTGATTTCGAAGATACGCGTAAAGCTGATGGCATAATATTGTTGGGTTACGGCGATTACACTGATTATGAAAAAAAGCTGATACAGCTCATTGAGCAAGAAACACATTTTGTTCGTTGGGGAGCTGAAGTAAAAGATCTAGCCGTTGTATCAGTGGGCTGTGATAATTTTCAAGGAGGTTATCAACTCACTGAACATGTTATTAAAAACAACCGGAAAAACTTTGCATTTTTAGGAGGGGTAACAAGTGGCTCTCCTGAATTTTTAGATCGTTATTCAGGTCATTGCAAAGCGCAAACAGATAATAATCTTGTTGTTAATGAAAACCTTCAGTTTGATGCTATTTCTACAGAAGAGTCTGGTCATAACGCTGCATTACAACTCATTAATCAAGGTGGAAAATTTGATGCTATTATGGCGGCGAGTGATTTAATTGCTGTTGGCGCCATGCGCGCTTTACAAGAAAATGGTATTAACGTTCCAGAACAGGTAGCCGTTTTTGGTTTTGATGATATTCCTGTTGCTAGTTTTACATTTCCTTCATTAACAACGGCAAGACAAGATACGATGTTAGCAGGGGAGTTATTAGTAGAAAAACTATTAGCGCTAATCAACGGAGAAGAAGCGAAAACAGAGTTGATGTCAACTAAACTTATCGTTCGACAGTCTTGTGGAAGTTAAGGTTCCTCGATTTCATTCTAGTTTGTTATTGCCGTAGGCTAGGTTGTTACTGCTAAATATTAGCGTATTACCTAAAACATTTCCTAACCTACAAGAGCAAACGAAAGCGAGTAGATATTACTCGCTTTTTTCTTTTACAAAATAAACAGATAATCCACCAAGTACCATCGAGATACCCGCCAACATAATAATGTTTATCGCATGATTTTCAAAAATGGAGTTTAAGATCCAACCCGCAAATATACCTGAAACAATTTGCGGCGCTGCAATGGTAAAGTTAAAAATTCCCATATAGACCCCCGTTTTATTTGCAGGCAATGCCCCTGCAAGGATCGTGTATGGCATGGCTAAAATAGCAGCCCAAGCAATACCTACCCCCATCATCGGAATAAACAAGGTAACAGCACCTTGTGGTACGGTGATTTCGGTGATAAATAAATTCACTAAAGTAGGTTCAGGATTTTGAATAAACATAAAGCTTAAATAGCCTAATCCGCCTGCTAATAAAGATAATGAATAAACAGTTTTTCGGCCGAAGGTATTTGCGAGTTTTGCTAGAAATATAGAGAAAACTGCAGCGAATAAAGAATAAGCGGCGAATAAAATACCCACCCAATCACCAGCGGCACCTTTTGCAGCAGCAATATCATGAGGAACACCACCAACTGAGGTAATATAACTTGGGTCAAACCATTTTACGTCTATGCCCCAAACCTGTTGAGCAATGGCTGGCATAGTGTAAACCCACATTATAAATAAAGAGAACCATGAGAAAAACTGTACCAGTGCTAAACGTTTCATCACAATAGGCATGGTTTTCATTAAGCCAACGAACTCAGTTAACTTTTCAACTAATGATTTTTCAATAGCTTGTTCTTTTGCAACTTCTGCTGCGTCCATTCCTTTAAACTCATAGTATTCTTTTGGCGAATATTCTTTAGTTCTAAACACCGTCCACAATACAGAGCCTAATAACACAGTAGCACCAATATAAAATGCCCAAACAACTGAAGGTGCAATACTGCCTTGTTGTGAGGTGTTTTCTAAGCCAACAACATTTGTTAGTACAAAGGGTAATATAGAGCCGATAATAGCGCCGATATTAATTAATAGCGATTGAATAGAATAACCTTTCGCCATTTGATTATCTGGCACCATATCAGACACTAACGCTCTGAATGGTTGAAAGGCGATATTAAAAGAAGCGTCCATAACCGCTAACATCATGGCACCAAAAATCATCGGCGTAATTATGGAAACAAATAGCGGTGCGTTTGGCATTAATAACATGCCAACCGTTGCGGATATTGCACCAATGAGAATATAAGGATTACGACGCCCGAATTTATTCCATGTTTTATCAGAAGCTGCGCCGACTATTGGTTGAATGAGTAAACCCATAATAGGGGCTACTAACCAGAATAAAGATAAAGAGTGAAGGTCTGCGCCTAAATCTGAAAGTATTCGACTAACATTCGCATTTTGTAAGGCAAAGCCAAATTGAACACCTAAAAAGCCGAAGCTCACATTCCATATTTGCCAAAAACTGAGTTGAGGTTTGTTTTTCATTTATTATTTTTCTTATGGTATTAAAAGCGCATGATGAACTTATATAATCACAACCGAAAAATGGACACAACAAATTACATACGTATTCAGCATGATATAAGTATAAAGGATTTAAGTTAGGTAATTCGAAATGAGAGTCTAGAATGAACAATAGACCTTTGTTTCTGAGTAAAAAGCTGTTTTTTTCTCACACTTGATTGTTTATTGAACATAAAGAAGAAATAGTAAAATTAGTGCTTTACAAATGTTATTGCAGGTCTTAATATTCGCCCCGTCTTGAAGCAAGCAATTGTTTTGAAACATTCAGGTGAGATGGCTGAGTGGTCGAAAGCACTGGTCTTGAAAACCAGCGACGGTTTATCCCGTCCTAGAGTTCAAATCTCTATCTCACCGCCACATTCTAAGAAACCGCAACTTTAACGAGTCGCGGTTTTTTTTCGAGTTTAATTTATTGTGTGGGTTTATAGCGCCAATCCTTTGAGTAGAGTTCAAATCTTTATCTCACCGCCACATTAAAAAAACCGCTAATTGAAAGATTAGCGGTTTTTTGCTTTCTGCTATTTATAATAGTTAGATAATGGGTTAATAGCAGAAAACCTTCGAGTAGAGTTTAAACCTCTATTTCACCGCCACATTGTGTGTTCTGTCCTTGAGTTCGCTTAGTTAATCGAGCTAAGTGTTTAAAAATCATATGGATGTATGCTACAAAGATTAGATTTATCCTCTCCACGTTAAGCCTTTTTTGTTTATATCCCCCTTAAAAACACGTTTTTAATATCAGGAGATAAGTAAGCTAGTCTTATGTATTGGCAAACATATCGATCACATACATTTAGCTTATCAGCGATTTTTTTTGCAGATTATGCCTCACCTAAAACATGTATTTGATTCCATTTTAATCCCTGGCTGACCCCTTTTTGAATTTCTTTGAGTGAATCGTGATGTGGTTCGTCCCTTACTTGTTCCTCAATATTAACAATTAACTTAGTTTCAAACCCACAGCGTTTATTGCCGATACTTATTTCGTGATTATATATTTCAATAATTCTAGTGGCTAAAATCACTTAGTCACTACAGTTAACGTTTAATCATGAATACATCACATATGTTCATTATGCCTAGGTCAAAACAGCTAATGTATGATTAATGTTTTTCGGAGAACCAGTCAATAATAGATAAAGATTAACTTGTATTATCTAAGTATTTTTACAATATGGAACTACACTCATAACTTCATACGTTTTAGACTCATATTTTAAACCATGCACAGAGTGATAAAAAATAGGCTATTTAAATTAAACAAAAGTTTAACTAAAACGTTATTTCTGTATTTGTTACTTTTATCTTTTACTCCTTTATTATTTACCTTCGTACTATCTTCCACCCAAAATTTAGTCATCACGATAACCCCCCTTGTTATTGGATTACTCATTTCTACGGCTGTTAGCATTGTCGTTATTGCCTTTTACCTATCAAAAAAAATAACGAAGCCATTAATACAGTTAACTGATGCGGCGAGATCAAAATATAACAATGAAGAGAGCGAACACATAGTTATTCAAGGCAGTAATGAAATAGGTGAATTTACTCAATCATTCAACCAACTACTCGATAGTAATAAAAATTATAAAGAATGCTTGAAACGCTCAACTCAAGAGTCAGAAATGTATCTAAAGCAACTAGATGAAAGTAAAAGTCAGCTTGAACTTGTTTTAAATACTACCGCTGTAGGTGTTTGGGATTGGCGTATTCTAACAGGAGAAATATTTTGCAATGAAAGCTGGTTCGCCATTGCAGGATATCAAAAAGATGAAATTGAAGATTTTGATATAGAAAGCTGGAAAGAAATGATTCACCCAGATGACTTATCACTTTCAATGCAGAGTATTGAAAAACATTTTGATGACTCAGCTGTTCCCTATACATGTGAATTACGGGTCAAGCATAAAGATGGTCATTGGGTGTGGGTGATCGACACAGGGAAACTAGTAGAACGCAATGAACATCGTTTTCCTAGTCGTATGATAGGTACGTTACTGGATATTACAAAACTAAAAACGACTGAACTTGGTCTCGCTCGTAGTGAAGCGTTTGCTAGGGGCGTTTTTGATTCAGTCGCGGATGCAATTGTTATGTTCGATCAACAAGGTATTATTCAATCGTTTAATCCGGCAGCTGAAAAAATGTATGGGATAAGTGTGTCTGAAATAAAAGGAAAGAGCTTTGTTTCACTTGTATCACCAGAAACTGTCGATGATTATCTTGAAAGTATTTCTTTATATATTGAAACTGGAGTTCTTAAGCGCTTTAACCGCCCAATTGAAACTAAAGGAGTACGTAGTAACGGTGATGTTTTTGATGTTGAAGTAACAATGACTACTATAAATATCGATGGAGATATTTATTTTAATACCATGTTTAGGGATATAACACAGAAAAAACTAGTTGAAAAACATAAACAACAATTAGAGCAAGTAACTAAAGTTAAACTCGCTATTACTAGCATAATGTCAGGACAAGGCATTATGAAAAAACGTTTCAATAATGCGATAAAAGAAATATTTAACCTAACTTCGTTAGGAGTAAAAGGTCAAGCGACCGTTATTTTAACCAATAAAGAAGGGTTAAAAAATCGCATTTATACCTACGCGGGATACCTAGCTCGTGAAACAGTGTTCTGTCCAGAATATAGTCAATATATTAGAGATATTAGCCAACCAATTTATCAGAGTAGTCGGCTTATCTATCAAGAAAATATTTCATCTAAGTATAGTAATGCTAATGAAAAAGGTGGTTTATTTCTGCTGCCTTTACTTACCAAAAGCACTAAAAATCAGAATCTTCTCGGTGTACTTCTTATCGAAGTTTCAGCGGGTCTTGATGATGAACAACGTCATATATTAGATGACATATCCTTGATTTTTTCATCAGCAATAGTACGCGAAAATACTCGGGTATTAATGAAGAAGGCGTCATTAACAGCACTGCAAAATAGTAAGTTAAAAAGTGAGTTTTTAGCGAGTATGAGCCATGAAATTAGAACACCAATGAATGGTGTTCTAGGTATGTTAGGTTTATTACTTGATGGCACTTTATCATCAGAGCAAGAACATAAAGCGCAAATTGCCCAATCAAGTGCAGAGTCTCTTTTGATGTTGATTAACGATATCCTTGATTTTTCTAAAGTGGAAGCGGGTAAATTAGAACTAGAAATTATTGATTTTAATATTCGAGATATGTTGGGTGAATTTGCCGAATCAATGGCACTTACCGCCCAGGAAAAAAAGCTAGAAATAATACTCGATGTCATGCAAATTGAGCATTCAATGCTTAAAGGAGATCCTGGACGAATTCGACAAGTTTTTACTAATATTGTCGGCAATTCAATTAAATTTACACATGATGGTGAAATAATTATTCGTGCTAAATCGCTGAATCATGAGGGTAATAATTTAGTACTACATTTTGAAGTTGAAGACACAGGAATAGGTATTCCAAAAGATAAAATTGACAACTTATTTACGGCTTTCACACAAGTGGATGCGTCAACAACTAGAAAGTATGGTGGTACAGGATTAGGGTTATCCATTTCACAAAAATTAGTAGAATTGATGGGCGGAAAAATAAGCGTTAAAAGTGTTGTCGGTAAAGGCAGTGTTTTTATGTTTGATATATCGCTTGAAGTGAGCCACAGATCTTTATTGGTACAGCCAAAAGTTGATACCAGTCTGTTAAATTTATTAATTGTTGATGATAATGAGACGAATAGAGAAGTATTACGTAAACAATTAGAGCACTGGGGGGCTAGCGTTACCGAAGCTAAAAGTGCGGAGCAGGCTTTATCTCTTTGTCAGCAAGTAATAATGGATCCAGACAAACCATTATTTGATGTTGCTTTTATAGATATGCAAATGCCTAAAATGGATGGTGCAACCTTAGGGAAAACCCTTAGGGAAGATCCTTGCTATAGCAAAATGAAACTTGTCATGATGACATCTATCTCGCAAGGTAATGGCCCCGAATATTTTGCTAAATTAGGTTTTAGCGCCTTTTTTCCTAAACCTGCGACTACATCAGATTTATTTAAAGGACTTGCTGTTGTGGTTGATGATAGCGAGGCTTTGGCACACGCTGTGCCGTTAGTTACTCATGATTATTTAGAAACACTCAAGGATGAAAAAAATGAGTGTGATACTTCTATTCCGCAATGGTCAGAAAAAATGAGAGTGTTGCTAGTTGAGGATAATCGAATAAACCAACTGGTAGCATTGGCCGTTTTAAAACAATTTAATTTAACAGCCGATATTGCTAACCATGGCGTTGAGGCTTTAAAAATGTTAGCTGATACCCCTGAAAAATCATCTTACACCATAGTATTAATGGACTGTCAAATGCCTGAAATGGATGGCTACCAGACATCAAAAAACATTAGAAAAGGTTCAGCAGGCCAGCAGTATATTAATATTCCAATTATTGCTATGACAGCTAACGCTATGAAAGGCGATAAAGATAAGTGTTTGGATGCGGGTATGAGTGATTATTTGACTAAACCTATCAATACAGACAAGTTACTGGTGAAACTTAAGCATTGGCAAGCTCAAGAGATATTACCGAAAGCTAAGACATGCACAGACCGAAAAGAGAACGACGAGTTGCTTCACGGTAGTCACCTTAAGCAAGCAAATGAAAATTCTAAAAAAATTGCCAAATTAACTATCACGGGAGAGCAAGAGAGCAAACTTCAATCAGCACCTATTCTATTAACTTGGAATAAAGACATAGTGCTAAAAAGAGTTAGAAATAATGAAGCGTTACTTAAAAAATTAGTTGCTCATTTTATTCATGACATTCCAGTGCATGTTGTAAATCTTAAAGAAGCAATGGCGGTTAGTGATATTGATACAATTCGTCAGCTTACGCGTGTTATTCGTGAATCTGCGTCCAATATTGGAGCTATGATCATAGAAGATAAAGCAAAGTATCTGGACTCAGCAATAAATAATAAAGGTGATATAGCGCGCTTAGTCGTAAATATTGATGATGAAGTTAACGCTTGTATTTCTTTATTAACAAAAGAAAGTGAATTTTTTTGACTGGCAGATAACAAAGAAAAAACAAAACACCCCGCATGTATGATTGTGGTATTTATATGGGTTGTTGAATTAATTAAATTTTAGGCCGTAAGTCCACTAAATATCAATGACTTTTACACCATTTTAATCGATACCGGCATACCCATACCGGTCATGATATTTAGTACTCACACGGAAACCGCAGTTTTTGTTTTTTGCTGAGATAACTTGTCGATAAAGAGTATCTCTGTCGTAGGCACCATTACTCAAGAAGGTTTTAAACCTTGAATTCGACTCGATAAGCCAGCTAAAACTATTGTGTCCCCAAACGGACTTTTCGGTTAAATCACTGGCAAGGTTCTGAAGATTTCCATCAACAACCAAGTGCAGTTTACATCAGCTATGCAGGGCCTTAACTTTGTTTTTTACCTGATGGCACTTGTCTTTAACGTAAACTTTAAGTCCAGTGCTATCGACAAGGAAATATGATCCTGGTTCGATTCTATCGATCAGCCTCTTGAGTTTAAGTCAATACAGCGCTTACTGATGCAGTTATAATCTGGAATTGATAAATCAAGCCCCATAATACCAACCACTGAGCACATAAAGACTTCAGTTTGACGCACAGGTAACTTGAAACCTGTCGGATCATCAGGCAGCATTCGACCCGCACATCTTAATAAACCGTATCTTTAGCGATTAAATCTGGCGTCAAAATTAGTAAGTGGAACAACTTCACCGGCGGTCATGTTATCGATATGAATATCACCAATTCGAACTCTTACCAGTCTTAATGTAGCAAAGCCTACAGCCGCGGTCATTTTTCGTATCTGACGGTTTTTTCCTTCACACAGTGTGATAGAAATCCAGCTAGTAGGGCCATGTTTTGGGTCACGAATTTTACGACCACGCGTGGGAAGTTGAGGGCTACAGTCTAACTTGGCAGCTTTACAAGGCAGGGTTAAATAAGTCGTGCAATTAATACCAATCTCAACTCCCGTTTGTAACAATGATATTGCTTGAGCTGTGATGACTCCGTCTACTTGCACGAAATATTCTTTCTCTATATCTTTGCTTCTCACTTTATAGCTAATCATACCGTCGGTGGTGAGTAACAATAAACCTTCTGAGTCGTGATCTAATCGACCAATCGCCATGGTTTTATCGGGGAAGTTAAATAACTCGCCTAGCAGACGTTTCTTCTTTCGTTTTTCAGGTACAAACTGACTTAAAAAACCATAGGGCTTAAATATTTTGAAATGCTGGTGAGTATGTATTGGCTGTGAGACTTCTGTTAAACAGGTTTGGTCATTATTTGGCATTAAATCTGATTTTAAAGGTAAAATAAAAGTGATAGCTCATTATACGGTTAGTATTGGCTAGATGCACTTAAGTGATGATAATCCTACTAAAGGCTATTATTAACATTAGGCATAGACCAATCATTTTCGCTGGCGAGTTTAATCAATCTTTGTTGGTCTTGGCTGAACTCTTCTGCTAACCAAGCAATAAAGAGACTAATATCATCAATGGCATTGGTTTGCGGGGCAACATAGTAGTAATACTGCCAAGGGCTCTGCGTGATTTGTACCCGCTTGGGTAGCAAAAGGTCGTTTTGTTCCAGTTCATCCAATATCAACATTAAATCCATCATAGCTACGCCTTCACCCGCCGTTGCGGCAATAATAGCTAAATCTAAACTGTTGAAGGTTATGCCTTTGTCTAGGCTTTGATCATTATTGTCTGTTAATGCTAACCATTGTTTCCAGTCAGATCTGTCTTCTGTCGGATGAATGTGAACATGATCAATGGCTTGTTGAACCGTGAGGTGTTGCTGGTCTTCACAAAGTGATGAATGATAAATCGGCGCCATATATTCACAGCGTAGTTTATTTTCGGCATATCGAGCATCAGGATATTTTTCACCAAAGAGAGCAACATCATAACCGCCACTTTCCAGATTGATGTTTACCCCAGCTTGAAACCAAGCCAGCGTTAAGTTCACTTGTAGGTTTGGGTAGCGTTTTCTAAATTTATGTAGCCGAGGAACTAACCATCGCGCTGCCAAACTGGTTTCCACTTTGATTTTAAGTTCACTTTGCAGCGAAGGGGCCAATTGATAAATTGCTCGGTTTAATTCACCAAATTGTCTCGATAACAGCATTGACAATTCACTGCCTTCATTGGTTAGTTCCAAAGCTCGATGCAAACGATTAAATAAACTAAAGCCCAGATTATCTTCAAGTTGGCGTATTTGTCGGCTTACCGCACTTTGAGTGACATTAAGTTCGGTGGCCGCATGCGTAAAACTTAAATATCGGGCGGCAGCTTCAAATACTCGCAAGGTATTTAAGGAATGCGGAAGATTCAAGTGGCGCTTAAGTGCATGGCGTTGCATGTTTTTCTCGTGAATATCAATTGACATGAGTTTTATGCATCCTAGATTGGCATATTACTCGTTTGAAAACCAATATAGATTCATTTAATTTGTAGCTATTGAACAAAGTTCACAAAATATAAGGGGATAAACGTGAGGCAGCTTGCTAAGTTTGCAGTACCTTTAATCATTTCACAGTTAGTCGCGCAATTAATGGTAATTTCAGATATTTGGATGATGGCACGTATTGGTGTTATTACCATGGCTGCTGGAGGGCTTGCTGGTTCTGTTTTTGGTTTTATCTTTATTGTTGTCATGAGCCTAATAGGAGCGGTTACCAATCTATTAGCAATAGCCTATGGTGAAAAACAACATAATGCTGGCAATGATGCTGAAATTAGAGGGATTTTAAAAGGTGCCATTTTATTATCTACATTGATAAGTATCGCCTTGTTACCCTTGTTTTATTTTTTACCTACTTTATTAAAAATGTCTGGGCAACAAGCCGAGATCATTGAACTTAGTATGCTCTATTTGCATGCATTAAAGTGGTCAATGTTACCTAACTTGTTGATCGTGGTATTTCGTGGACTGGCAGTGAGCTTTGGCGCTCCTCGTTCTGTTTTGTGGGCTTCGGTGATCACAGTAATGTTAAATATTATTTTTAGCTATGTGTTGGCATTTGTACTAGATTTTGGCATTGTTGGTATCGGTTACGGTACTTCATTAGCTGCTTGGTTGATGGCTATAAGTTACGGCGTGTGGTTATTTCGCCAACCACAGTTTTTGCCGTACAAACCTTGGACTAAATGGTTTGAATATAAACTAAACACCGTTAAACCCTTAATACTTATGGGATCATTTGTGGCTTTGGCAACATTGACGGAATTTGCATTAATTTCCGGTGCTGGTTTGATGGCCGGTACATTAGGTGCTGTATCACTCGCCGCGCATCAAATCGCTTTACAAATATTAAGCTTTTCATGGTGTATTTCTTATGGTTTTGCTCAGGCAACCTCCATTTTAGTAGGTAACCAATTCGGTAGTAAAAAAGACAAGCAAACTATCATTCACATCGCACGTAATGGTTTGATCTTGACTACCGCATCAAGTGTAGTGATAGGCCTGATGTTCACCATTAATCCTGAATGGCTGTCGCAGTGGTTTGCTAAACCAGGCGATGCGCTATTTACGGAACTGGTGGATATTTTACCAAGTTTAATGTTAGTGGCCGCCGCCTGTTTTGTTGTTGATTCTTGGCAGTTAACCGGACTAAATATTCTACGTGGTATGAAAATAGTATTTGCTCCGGCAGTGATCACAGGTGTTGGTTATTTGTTGGCAGGTCTACCTGCCGCCTGGTATTTAATGCAGACATTTCAATTACAAGGCATATGGATGGGTATTGCCATCGGGCTTGGCGTAACAGGGTGCTTATTATTGGTACAAGTATCGTTAAATTTAAATAAGCTCGCTAATTAAACTGTAAACCTTGTTACTTTGTTGGCTTTTAAATATTGGCAGCTTTAGCTTCAACTTAGTGTTACAAAAAGAAAAGCTGCATAAACGTCTAACCATATTATTGGCTAGTTTTACTAGTTAGAAATATTTTAGATACATGGACAAATGCTTCTTTATTTTCAGCATCGTGCCCACCATGACCAACATTGGGAATAATCCAAAGATCAGAATTAAGCAGATATTTTCTTGAACGTAAAACTTCTGCTAGTGGCACGCCTGGGTCATTGTCACCTGCAACAATCAGGACGTTTGTCTTAATTTTTTTTAAATCATCATTACTAAGGCGTATAGAATAATTCTTAAATTGTTCAAACATAATACGAACTTGTTCATCAGATTTATGAGCACCTTTTATCCAAGGGTAATCTTTGGCGGTTTCATAAGTAAATGATTTTTCTATTTCAGGGTGATCTTTAATGGACCAACTGCCCAAGGAACCCACGGTAATCATAGATTCAATAAGCGATGGGTTAATTAAGGCAAGTTGATAAAGTACATCACCACCATAACTAAAACCGAGTGCTTTGATCTTATCTAGCTCTAAATGTTGGATTAACATATTTAAGTCTTCTGCAACCTTCTTAATTGACAATGTTTCAGTAAATGCATCAGATTTTCCATGTCCGGCTAAATCAACCAAATAAACTTGATATTCATTCATATAATCATTGACATGATCACGCCAAATTTCAGATGATTGGGTATAACCGTGCAGCAAAAATAAAGGCGTACCTTCGCCATAAACTTCGTAATATATATTTTTACCGTTAATATTAACTACTTCTGCTTTTGTTGGTTGGTTAGCAATACAGGTTGATGACATTAATACTCCGATTAGTATAATAATAAAATTTTTTAGCATGGTTTTGTGTACCTATTTATCTATTAGTTTGATTTATGAATTATTTAGCAAGCATCGGAATATTTTAAGTAAAATTAAAACTCTATCCGTATGCCACGAGTATTGTTTTATCGCCTAAATACGTCTTTTGTGCTTACCCACTTAATAACCCATTCTCTAGCTGGCGTATTATGTGACCAGTGACCTGAAGCAAAAAATAGGTATTTTCCATCGGGAGTGACGTATGGGTTGCCAAGGTTTTTAGTATTAATGTTATTTGGTAGTCTTTCAGGAAGCTGCCAATCGCCATTGTCGCGATATGAAATGTAAATTTCGAGAAAGTCATCGAACTTCTTTTCGAAAAGTAAGTATGACTCGTCTGGCGCTACGAAAGGGGTCAAGGTGTTATGGTTTTCTCCTTTAGGAAGGACTATTTTTTTAGCTTGCTGAAACACCCCCTCTAAAGGCTCGGTTACGAACAAAGCCATATCACTAAAGTCCGAATTGTAACTGTGAAAATACATACGTCCTGAACGGGTTAACGATGGATGGGAAGTCGATTTACCTTCCATACCTGGTATGTTTATCCATTGTGCTTCGCTCCAACCATTTTGCATCTTTTTACTTCGCCAAATATGCCAATTTTTTGAACTTCCTTCTTTGACAACTGGACGAGTAGAGCTGAAATAAAGCCACTGGCCATCTTCCGTGAAATGGACACCATGTTCTAGGTATGAAGAGTTGAAAAAGGCTTCCTTAGGGGCCGTCCATTGAACACCTGATTTCCTTATGTACATCACTGTAAACTCACTGAAGCTTGCATTAGAAAGTGTATAATAATACTCGTTCATATCTGGGGTGAAAACGCCTGCATGGGCGAGTTGCTCATCAGGAATTAGTTCAGGTTTGAATAGTACGGGTGTAGCGATTGGTGGGTATTCACCCAAGTATTGTTCTTGCTCAGTATTCATAACCATTGTTGTATTGCACCCTATTATCACTGTTAAAATAAACAGACCGATAAATTTTTGTATTGTTTTCATAACGATAAATTTTCTCATAAAGTATGACTTTACTTTGTTTAAAACCACTTTCCATTAAGGAGAAGTATTCTGAAGTTTCGTATGCGCAGCAGCGGTAGCTTCGTCATCATTCCTGCTCCTTATTTATGTTTTAATCTGGTGAATTCTATTCTCAACAGTTATGATAAATTTAAATGTGACATTATAGGACATATTAAATGGGTCGAGGATCAACTATTGATAAGCTGGAGCGACTGGATCAGTTAATAGGCAAACTTAAAACGGGTGAAGCATATACGGCAAGTACTCTGGCCGAAGAGCTCTGTGTGAGTTTACGAACCATGATGAGAGATTTAAAAACGCTAAGAGATAAGGGATATCCTATTGATGCTGACAAAGGCAGAGGTGGTGGTGTGAGGCTTTACCCGCGATGGGGTGTTGGTCGTCTAACGATGAACTATCGAGAGGTTATAGACTTGCTGCTTGCGCTGAGTGTGCTAGAAAAGCTGAATTCTCAATTGTTTTTAAACAATCTGGAATCCATTAAAAATAAACTGTATGCAAGCTTTCCTGACACTCAACGGCCTAAAATTCGTAAGATAAGAAATAGAATACTCATTGGCGAACTTGCACCTACGACAGTCACGGAGAATTATTCCTCTACCGTTAACAATCAACAAAACGACTGTATCCTCGAAAGTTTCTTCGACCAAAAATGCCTAGATATTTGTTATAAACAAAAAGACGGCACCATTACAAAGCGGTTAATAGAAATTCACTATCTATACTTAAATTGGCCAATTTGGTATTTGATCTGTTTTGACCATTTGAGAAATGAGCCTCGAACGTTTCGAATCGACAGAATTCAAGTCGCTGATATTACTGGGGATAAATTCCAAAGTAGAACAATTAGTTTCTTTTCACCTGAGCTTGAGAAATTCTCATCTCGGCTATGATATTTGTAGATAATGGAATGCGTAACACTCATGTAAATGATGACTAAAATAACTTTAATAATAATATGTTTTACTCAAGGGAATAGGGGGAAATGCAAAACTCAGTATTTAAAATATCTCATTTATTTATAACGATATTATCTTTAATGATTTTACTCACATTATTGATTAAATAAGAGGCGTAAAAACAACCATTATTGACAACTATCAATTTTTTTTGTTTTTACATCATAACCATAAACATTACCACGCTTATCAATTTTAAAATGACAACAATCGTCAAATACCTGTTTCAGTAAACTTCTACTTTTTTGCACGCGAGATTTGAGCGTTGAGTAACTTACCCCTAGTTGCTCGGCATATTGCTTTTGTGATTGATTATTTATATCAATAGCGGTTAATAAGTTTGCGTGTTCTTCTGGCAGCCCGTGAATAAAAGGTGATATACAGTTTGATAAATCAACACTTTTACTTAGAGGTTCATCAAGGGTGGGCAAATCCGCTATATTGGTTGCTTGAGTACGCGAATTCTTCCGGTAGTAGTCAATAATTGTGTTATTGGCAATTTGAAATAACCAAGACTTAATGCTCTTTTGTTTTTTTACTAAATTTAGGTTGTTATAGGTTTTTATCAAAATATCTTGCAATAAATCTTCTACATCAGCTTCATTTGAAATCTTCGTATGTAAAAAGCGCTTTAACGCTGCTCGATATTCTGACCATATATTTTCTACATTCATTTGCTGACAACCTCCAGTACTCGGACGATGATTTTCAATCGTCAAAACTTCCCCGTTAACGCTATGATTTGATTTTGCCTACATATTAGAAAACAACAAGCTGAAAGGTAAAAAAAGCGTAAAATTACTATTTTTTACTATTTTTTACTATTTTTCATTAATTTTTCGTCTTTTTGTTATGTTTATCGTCTTATGGGTAAATAAACACATTGGAATTATTTATGAACTTCTTAAACAACGAACAATTTAACTTACAGCCTGTAGTAAACAAAGTCAGTATTCATAAACCAAGAGTCTTAATGTTATATGGCTCTTTACGCGAAACCTCATTTAGTCGTTTAACTGCTGAAGAAGCAGGGCGCATATTAGAAAAAATGGGCGCTGACGTTAAATTTTTTAATCCCAAAGCACTGCCATTATTTGATAACAATGACTCAAAGGATGATCCAAAGGTGATAGAACTAAGAGAGTTAGTGTTATGGTCTGAAGCTCAGGTTTGGTCATCGCCTGAGATACATGGCAATATGTCTGGTGTTATGAAAACCCAAATCGATTGGATCCCTTTGTCGCTTGGCGCAGTTAGGCCCACACAAGGAAAAACCTTAGCGGTTATGCAAGTCACAGGAGGTTCGCAAAGCTTTAATGCGATCAATAACATGAGGATATTGGGTCGCTGGATGAGAATGTTAACAATCCCTAATCAATCATCAGTGGCAAAAGCTTATAACGAGTTTACTGAAAATGGCATAATGATACAGTCAGCTTATAGAGACCGACTTGTTGATGTTATGGAAGAGTTGATGCGTTTCACTTATTTAACAAGAGACCAAAGTGAATTTTTGCTCGACAGATATAGCGAGAGGCGTGCCAGTCAACCAAATCTGAAAGCTATGTAACCTCATACACAACTTGAATATTATGCGTAATGAGATGAAAGCATAAATGATCGTAACTAACTAAACAGTTCTAGTAGGATACTTTTCAGATTGGCACGTTGGGGGATTATTTAAAAGGACGATTAGCCTTATATTAGGGAAATATACTACTAGACACTTAAATTGTATGCATGAATTGGCAACGAGCAAGAACAGACGTACAGAAAATGAGTGAAAGAGGCTATTTATCGAGCTGCTTTTATGCCATTTTAAAAAGCTGTGATATTTAATTTAATGTGTGAAAAGAAAGCCAGTATCAATGTACTGGCTTTTTAGTGTGTGCTATTCAGGCGGTAATGTTCTTAGCAGTGGAGGTAGATATAAAGGGCGTTCTTTTACGGGTTGTTTATTAACTTCTGCTTTAGCCATGATGTTCCCCTTTCTGATGAATTACACGAACAAGATACACGATGTTATGGTGTGCGTTTATTAGCACAATGCTACAGGCTGATGTGTTAAATAACTCCGATTATTATACGTTTATAAAAGTATAGCTCATAGAAATGGCGAGAACGTATTGTTTGGGCTGTTTAGTCATATTTTAGTGATATAAATAAACAGCTCGTTTGTGATGGTCGTTATTATGACCTGATTTGCTTTGCCATACATTATTGTTTTACTGGACTATTTTGCTTTTTATATAACATATTTACTGTGCAACTTAGTTCCTATCACCCGTGAATTTTATTGCTTACCTCTTTCATTGCTAATTTAAATTCGGGTAAACGTTCACTTTTTTGTTTTTTCGCCATTAAAACTAACCGTTGGTATATTTTTTCTGCTTGCTTATATTGCGTCGACTTTTCTAAAGCTTGAGCCCAAGTTAATAAAGCGGGTAACGATTGAGGCTGATATAAATTCCAGCGCTCTGCAACATTAATCGCTTCTTCAATACGCCCATCACGTAATAATTTTCCGGAAATAAAGCGTAAATTATTAACGTTATTCCAACGGTCTGCATTAGGGATAATTTCAAAGCCATACTTCGCTGACAAATCGTGATAAAAGTTATCAATATTAGTCATAGCGTCACCGGGTTGTTTTATTATCTCGCGATACTTAGGCGCCCATAATTTCTGTGGATACATATGCTCAAATGCCGAAAGCATGGTTTTAAGGAATGCAGCATAGTGATTCTCGTTTGGAATAGTTTCAATATCAAAGGTAAAATGTTCATTTTTATAAACTGATAACTTATCCTTTAACGTCGCTAAATTTTGTTTGGATCTGTCATCCCCAGCTAAATCAGAATCAGCATCAGCAAAATAGAGGTATTCCCTTGTGCCTTGCTCTTTATTAAGGCTTTCTGCCATGGCATCTATAAAAGTATGTCCATTTTCTAATCCCATTCCTATCACGTCACTGCTTGCCATAAAGACATAGTTATTGAAGATTTTAGGGTGTTGTACAAAACTATTTAAGCCGAATAACGAACTGCCAGAAACTCCAATAATGGTTCGGTGATTATTGGCTCGGTAATGCTGTTTTAGAAATGGAATTACTTCCTCAGTAAGGTGACGTATATATAGCTCTGGTTGTCCATATTTCTCGAACTTATCAACTCCAGTCCAGCCGCTCCATTGTTTGTTAACATATATATCAGGAGCATGAGTGTCATTTAAACTAACGACAATGGATTTTGGCATACGTTCTACGTCACTTAGGTGCTTAACGATACCGGTTAACGCATGAAAGAACTGCATTCCATGTCCGTCGTTTACAAAAATAACCGGGTAAGTATGGTGAGCGGAAGCTTGGTCAAAATTTTCAGGAATATAGATGTTCATAACCTGTGATTTTCCCAAAATTTTAGAATCAAAGGTAATTTGCTGACCATAGTTTAATGGCGTAGATTTGGTTATTAATTGTTCATTATTTTTAGATGTTGTATTAGCGTCACTGATAAAACTTATGCTGGCGAGTACAGTTACAACAAGTACTATCTTCAATAAATTCATTAACTTTCCTATTCGTTTGTTTTTGATTTGTTATCACAGCTAAGATTTCCTGCTTCACTGTCACTCAATAAGTAAGATTAAATGTTTTCACAATAAACTGGCTGCTATGATAGAATTTTCAAAAAAGGGTGTTTTTATTTCGAAGCTGCAGTTTGATCATTTATCGATATCAATACATGAATTAACTCTGAAATATAACTGACTTTTAGCTGAAAACATAAAAATCAACAACTTACACATATCGGTTGAGTGAATAAAACTGATATAATCGACTCGTCCACGGTATTCTATAGGTAAACATTAAAGATGCAGCTGTATCAAATTACTCATCACATTGTTGATGTAGCACGAAATCAAATTATTCGTGATCAAGGTTCAGTCGATGAAGTCATTCAAACGCTTCCGCCCAAAACGATTCAGGTATTAACAGAGTTTGCCAAATCACAAGGACAAGTGGTTAGTCATGATCAGTTAATGAACGTGGTTTGGCAAAATACAGTGGTATCCCCCAACTCAATACAAAGATGCATAACGCAGCTAAGAAAAGCTTTGGCCGACGACAGCAAGCAACAACGCATAATAAAAACGCATGCCAAAAAAGGTTATAGCCTCGAAGTTCCCGTTAAAATTATACAAAATTCAATCCAGTCATCAGTTCAACCTCCCACTGAGCATCTAGATTCGGTAAAACAAAACATAGGCCCCACAAATAAAACAATAATAGTGGAGGAGCATGAACCCGATCACATACCGAATGTAATCTTTAAAAAACAGAAAACAAACTTTACAAAGCGGGTCATGAGTTTGGTTAGTCTGCTGATATTAGTCATCGTTATTTATAGTTATTATTCGCCAACGCCAAGAAACTTTAACTTTAATACCTTAACGCCCATAACATCGAGCGACAATTTAGAGCGCAATGCGAGTTTTTCTCCCGATGGTAAATTCATTCTATTTCATCGTTATGACGGTTTATGTGATAACAACATTTGGACCAAAGAACTCGCTACAGGTAGAGAATATAAATTAACGAAAACCTATGGTTTTTATAGTGACCACAGTTTTACCGCCAAGGGTGATAAATTAGCTTTTATGGCAAAAGTAAGTTGTGGCCAGAAAAAGGAACAAAAGAAAAAAAATGCATGTTGGAATTTAATGACCTTAGACTTTGCCAAGGCTTTAAAGGAGCCGCAACAACCTGAACTCATTGTTAGTTGTGATCAAGGCGCTCTATCTAGCCCTATTTGGTTAAATAATGGCAATATTGTCGCGCTTAACAAACAAGGTTCTCGCTGGCAACTTGTTAAATTTATGCCCGGTGCGCCCAGTTATGTACCTCTTTACACGTCAAGTGATAAAAATTATTACCACTTAATGTATTTAAATAAACGCGAGCAATTGGTCGCACTTGCGGTAAATTCACTGAACGAACATGTTATTGATTTAATTAGCCCACAAGGTCAGTTATTGTCGAGTCATGTTATAGAGCGCCCCAACGTTATTTCGCCTTACCTTTTTCTATACCCTTTTATTGACCCGCAGCAAGAGCAGCTATTATTTTCAACGGGTAAACGACTTTTCAGCTTATCTATTGAGGGAAAAATAGCGCAGGTGTCAACATTCAGTCACAATTATCTTGCCAATATAAAAATGAATGATACCGGGAGTGATATCGTAACTGTACAAGGTTTTATTGATACCGATATTGCTAAAGTTAACTTAGCAATCTTTGACCCAAACCAAAAGCCTCATCCGCGTCAAAACTGGAATGTTAAGTTTAATCAAGTACGTCAGCCTTATCCTAGCATTGCCCGTTCTATCGCTGAAGATTACGATGCCAAATTTCAACCCAAAGGCGCCTTAATCGCCTTTATCAGCACGCGTTCTGGCACTAGTCAAATATGGATAAAAAATAATAATGAACTCACTCAGTTAACTCATTTCCCAATTGACACCATTATTTCTAGTTTTAGCTGGGCCCCTTCAGGTGCCAGTATAATGCTAACGGCTAATTCCGAGCTTTTTAACGTTTTTTTAGATAAAAGCATAAACAAAATAGCGATGAAATTTGCTGTATTGAAACTCTTTCAATGGCAGGAAAACAACACGTTATTAATAAGTGTTAGCCAAGCAAGTCAGCCTAAACTCATTACCTATAATTTAACTTCCCGTGAGTCAATCATCTTAATTGATGACGAAACTAACGGGGCGGCTCAACTTGCGTTTAATCAATTATTATATATAGATAAAAATTATAAATTATGGATAACAACAGAGCATAAAACACAGCAGATTGAAAAATTAAAAACACAATTGGGCAGCAAACGTTTTATATTCGAAAATGGCAATATTTACGGTATTAATCAGCACAAGCAACTCTGGTTATATACACCAAAAACTGACGTCTTTCAGATATTAGGCGCAATGGATAGCTACACAAGTTTTATTAGTGATATACGGGGATCTGAGTTATTGCTGACACAAGTTATTATGGCTAAAAAAGAGGTTGTAGTGTTAAGTAATAAAGGTAATTAAATCGTTGGGGAATAGTTAGAACAGCTATTGAAACACATGTTGTTCTAGGCGTATTTTATTGATTTATTATTTTGGCGTCATTGTCTTTGCTCGTCAGTGTTAAGGGTTATTCCACAGGTGTATCAACGTGTTATCTTTTATTAGATGACAATTAATCCCATGTATAACGAGGCTTTCTTTTATTAATGACGCTAAGATGAGCTATTTCATCTTGTTTATTATTTAAGATGATTTTAATACGTTTAACTTTATCTTTAGTCATTTCTTTTAAGGTAAATACTTTTTCGAATACCGTATTTATTGTCGATACTGTTGAAACAACGGCTAATGTCGCACTATCAATTATCCAAACATTGAGTTTGTCATTAGTGATGGAAGTACTTACATGGTACTTCATACCAGCTTTGATATCCGCATTTAGAGAATGAGAGCTTTGCCTTATTTGTTTGTTATTGAGTGATGTTGTTCTAACAATTTTTATTGTGAAATTTTCATTCTTGTGTGAACCTTTTATATTTTTAATATGTTCATTGGTTTTATCAACTAATTCGGAATATACGACATTATTTTCACTGTGTGTAAACTCGGCTTCTATTAACTTTTGTTGATGACTTAAGGTGTTTGAACAAGCTGTAATCGTCAAAAGAGAAATGTATAGTGTTATGATTAGTTTCATATAAATGAGTCCTGATTCAAGAGAAGTAAACTTAAATTAATGGGTTGTCGAATTATTATTGGTTAACTTTGTTAGCGCATTTAATATTTTGTTTTCGTTCTTCACATGAATGATAGGGATCCTGGTATGAGAAGAGCCGAGAGTACAGTTGACATAACACGTTTGGAGCCTAGCATTGTATAAAATATAGCTCCAATAAAACTGTTGGGTTACTGAAATACGTTCTATTGGTTCACTGTTTTCGTTAATAGTTACAATCCTTTCTTCAAGATTCATATTTTCGATTAATATACTTTTCATTGATGATTTTATTTTTTCATTATTAATGGTCAAAAAATCATTTAATAAATCAATATATTTCATTGAATGTTTAACGCCATGTTTATCTGCTCTTTTAAACCAAACAAGCGCTTTGTTTAAATCCTGCTCAATATATAAGCCGAACATTAAATTGTAGGCCAGTTGAAACAGTGCTGCAGGCTCTGCTGCTCTAGCAGCACGGACTAATTGTTTATTCGCTAATTCGATATTTTTACGCCGACCATGTCCTTGATAATTCATTATTGCCATTGACAAGTTGGCTAGAGATGAACCTTCTCTGGCATATTTTTTAAAAAAGTTATATTCCATACGACAATCACGTTCGCAAAAGTTAGTATTTTCATTTATTGAAGCCAATGTTTTTAATGGCATTAAGCACGTTACTAGTACTAAAAAGCTAAATTTGAGCATAGAAATCTCCTTACCATGGTTAAATGGCATTAATATATTTTATTAAGGTTTGGTTTTAGTAGCGGTTAATTTACTGTCATTTTAAGCTGGTATGAGGGAAGAGATAGGGCCTTATAATTACTCATTAATATTAACTTTTTATCTTTTCTTATGACTTCAATTTTAACGCTTTCATTTTCAGATAATTTGACGAGAACGTTTTTAAAAATGGCAAGTGTCGATAACTTATTACCTTGCTTTTTGTGGTCTAGAGTTAAATCTATGCCATTAATACTTAAGATTGTATCGTCTGGTTTTAACCCTATTTTAGCTGCAGTAGAGAAGGGGGTTATAGCAAGAATATTTATACCTTTTGTAACAGGTGTTTTACTATTAGGAACAATACCTATTGTATTCATCATGCGCTGTTCTTTTGCTATAGTAACGCCTTTATTATTTAGGTTATTACTGCTTAAATATTCTTTTATATCCATCATGACTAAATCTAATCGATATTGTAAGTTTTCAGGGATCGTATTGCTGTGATTATCTTCCTGAGGTTCGTTCATTACTATGGACTGCTTGTCAGACTCGCAATGTTGAGCTATTTCTTTTTTAATTGATATTTTAAATGAACGATTAGACTTTCTATTATGTTTACCTTTTGTCTTGGCGACAATTTGATAAGTTGTGTTTTTCTTTACATCAATCTCAAAAATTATCTGTGCTGATACGTCTTCATTATTAATGAGTTCAAGGGTGTTATGGTTAACCGTTGCATTGTTTTTTGTATACATTACTTGGGCACTTAATTTATGTCGGCCTGGTGATAGTGAAATTACCGACTTTACTTTTCCTAAATGAAACAATTTCAGTTTATATTCATTCTTTTCAAGAAAAGTAACTCGAGTTGACACTATTGCACAATCATTTGATTTAGCGAAAGTCGTCGGCGTTACTATACTCATCAGTAGTAATATTAAAATTAAATTTTTATTCATTATCAGTCCTTTAGATTATTTCATTGTTAAATGTTGTTGCTAATACTTGCTTTAGCGTTGCATTTCTTTTTTGCCATAACTTTTTCTGTGAACGCTTACTTTGTTTGAGGTTAAGTTGTATATCAATTTGCGATATTTCCCATAATTTATTCCCCACTAATGCGCTGGGTAGTTGCATTGAAACTAATTGCTGCTCATAAGCATTCGATGTGGCTACCAATTGGTCTATGTTGTGATCTTGCCACTTATTATTAATAAATAACGTGAGCGTAACGCTAACGATCACACTAGCGGCAATACTAAGTGGAAACATAAATGCATGGTGTTTCTTCTTTTGGGGTATTGATGCTTTCACTCTTATCCAAGCGAAATCACTTGGCTGATATTCTGTTAATGATTCAGCATCCGCTTTCAACATTTGAAGTTGTAATAAACGCTGCTGACAATCTTTACAGGCTTCAATATGTAATTGAGCTTCTGTATTACTGAGAAGTAACTCTTCATCACTACAATGCATTTTTTTCGCCTTTTTCGATATTGCGTAATTTTTCTAAATTTCTTGAAACGATTGATTTTGAGTAGCTCTGCGTTTTATTTGTTATTACGGCAATCTCTTTATGGCTATAGCCTTCAACAATAAAAAGCCAAATAATAAGCTTTGCCTCAGCTGATAAATGCCCCATCAAAAAAGCCAATTGATTTTGATGTATTAATGTAACGTCCAAATTATCTGATTTTAAGGACGCTAAATGTTCATCAGTAACAGCAACTTCATTTTTAATTTTATTCAAATGAGTCATTGTTTTATTAAAAGCAATCCGCTTTATCCAAGGCGTAAAATGTTTATTATCTTTTAATTGAGGCAAACTCGTAAAAGCTTGGATAAAAGAGTCTTGCATAATTTCCTCTGCTATTGCAGAACGTCCACAAATACGAAAAACGATTGAGTAAATCAATGGTGAAAGCTGTTTGTAACAAGATGAAAAGGATTGTTCGTTCCCTTTTTTCATCGCTATTACTAAATGTTCATTAACTATCATTAAATTCTCAATTGTTTCTTTAAACTATAAGACTAAGTGAGTTACAAAAACGTCGCAAAATATTTTAAAATATATAAATTAGCGCTTTATTAAAAGAATTTTCTCAGTTTATTCTTTGGAAATTGTAATGTATGAAAACTATCAAGAGATTAAACGTTGCCACATTTATGAATTAAAAAATCGACTATCTTTGGCTAACTTCTCGATCAGTATGCGAATAGTTTTGTTTTCTTGAAAAATATTCATTGGATTTTTCGTCTGACTTTCCTTTACAGGCAATTGGATTAATTTATCATTAACATAAACCAAGAGTCTTTCATTTCTGAGTTTAGCGTTAAGGGAGTAGTTAACAAATCCATCTGTTGGTTCTAAAATATCTTTTTCTAGCCTCTGCCATTTCTTGAACAATTCCTTATGACGGTTTTTAGCTTTCGATGAAGCGGCAAAAAACATATTCTCAATAATGTATTTACTTGAAGCATATTTGTTTTTAGATTTATTTATAAAGGGACGCATAGCCTTATTCGTTTTGTTTTTACTAAATATTTGTGAAATTGAAAAGCTTTCTTCAGATAATTTATGATTTAAGGTTATTAACAATTTTGCGTTACGATACAAAGCTAAATTGATTAAATAATCCTGCGTTTGTTTAATCTGCTGGAACCGATTTTCAATGCGAAGCTCTATCAATCTTAATTCCGAAGAAAGTGAATTAACTGCAGAACTATTGATGGTTTTAATCGTATTCATTGATGATGTTAAGGTGATCATATGTTCACTTAATTTGCTCAGTCGCGCATTTAATTCCAGTAAATCCCAATCAATTATAGGTGATTCTTTATATTTGGATAAAGGTGTCAAAGCTAGAAGGGGATGTTGATATAATTTATCGAACTTCTTTTTAGCGTTAAGTAAAGGTAATAATACACGTCCAGATTTAACCAATACCTCTTTACTTTCAATACTATAAAGTTTGTGCAGAGAGTCATGACTTGATATATAAGCTAAATAGTAGTCTTGCTGTTCAATAGATTTCTGAGACTCTAGGAGCTTAACTTTAGCCTGTTTAGCTTTTAATAAAAGAGGAGAGTATTCTTGGGGTGATAATCTCGCGAGTACTGATAATGTCGTTACTAGCTGATGAATGTTATGTGTATGCTTAGCTTTCAAATATAACACCTCTGCTTGCTGATATTCATCAGACGAACATCCTAGAATAAAAACAAAACTGAGTATTGCTCCTATTTTTTTAATTTTAATCATATGAGTCTTCTTAGCCGGTTATCAGTGGCGGTGATTATATTGCTGATTTATTTAAATGAGTCACGGAATTATTCAAATGACCCGTCCGAATAATCGTGTAAGTTAATGTATTAACTTGTGAATGTGTATAGATCTAGCTTCTACATTTTTGATAATGTTCATTAACTATCCTAATTATATAAATACTCACTCATAGAAAGACTAAGTGAGGTGGGAAATCGTCGCGAAAATATTTAAATATAATGAAAATAACATCATCACCACCGCAACCTTTTGTTTTTAATTCAACTATTAATGAGGGTGCTAATTTTTAAAGGATGTTGTACCCGTATGATGCTAAGGTAATTGAAATCTACAATTGAATGGTGAACGGATGAACGTATGAAATATTGGTATGTTATTTTCTTGGCCTTACTTCTTAATGCTTGTACTAATACTAACTGGCGAACGGCAAGTCGAGAGCCTGCGGGTCTAGCCTCAGCACCCAGTGCAGATAGTAGAGCCATTATTGAATTCTATGCAGCTGATGCTTTCAGTTGGCGTGGTTGGTTTGCGGTTCATCCTTGGATTGCAATTAAAGAAGAGAACGCGACTGAATATAGCGTTTATGAGGTTATTGGATGGCAAGTCAAGCGAGGGAAATCAGCCATTAGGCAATATCAAACTCCTACGCCGGACAGGTATTGGTATGGCTCAAAACCAGAATTATTGCTCTCTATTAAAGGGGATAAAGCATCGAAGCTTATCCCAAAGATTCAGGCTGCCATAGCGCTTTACCCTTGGGTAAACGAATATAGTGTGTTTCCTGGTCCTAATAGCAATACCTTTGTGGCTTGGATAGGCCTTCAAGTACCTGAACTAGAATTAATACTGCCGTTTAGTGCCATTGGTAGTGGTTACGCACATTAAAAAGACGGATAGATAATAAACCAATGAACAATTTCACCGTTAACATTTTTCAACAGATACGCACGTGGATTTAAGTGCAAATATTTAATCATTATTAAACAATATGCACTAAGATTAAACTAAACAGGTTAATGAGTTATCGCTATCATACCTTTAATATATGTTAAACATATGAGGTACAATTATTAATGAGTAGTGTTATAAGTGCTCACTTACAAAGGTTTGAAAAACAGATACTAAGTTTAGTACCTTATGCGAGTAATGATAGATTAGAGTACCTCGTTAAAAAACTCCTGCCTGACGAAAACGCTGGTCGTCATCTCGCTGTAAAGAATGAAATTAAAAAACTTGCTCAACAATCAACGAAATCTATTGATTTACGTGAACTCTTTGCGGATTGCGAAATTCTTGAACATAACAATGTCAAACATTATCTTGATTCAGCGGGTAAAGAGTTATTCAAACAAAAGCTTATTGAATACCAAAATCTATATACCATAGGGCTATATCACGAAGTTTATGAAGACGCTCAACAAAGAGCTTCATACAAAAAAAAAGGTGAAGTTGAACGTAAAAATTCAGAATTTACCATTGACAAAACTGAACCTAAACCCTTGGTCAATAAAAATCGAATAGTCAGTGATCTAAAGAAGCTTAACTCTTCATGTAAAGTCTTTATTAATCCTATTATGGGAATGACAATCCAAGGAAAAAAAGAAGTTGGTATTACTGCGGTGATTGAAAGAATGAATAATCAAAAAGTGGTTATTCAAACGTCGAATGAGTTGAAAAATGTAACAGCGGATACCGTTTACCTATGGTTATTTGATCATCATACAGAAATAGATTTTACAGAAGAACTTGAACTTGGCTTTATCATTGTTGATAGACAAAAATCTAAAGTTAATAATAAATTCGAATATCTTTTAAAATTTTCAAGCCCTTTGACAGATCAACAAATGCGGATTTTATTTGCACATTATTTAAGGCAGAAAAAACTAGCAATTATAGGTCCTACCGAAAGGTTTATCGAGCCATTATTTGATTCAGTGACTTCGAAAGGTTATGAACAACTTTATCTCAATAAAACGCATGATATTCCACTGCTTTGTTATAAAGAGGATAATATTTGGCATGCTAAAATAGCCATGAAAACGTCAGGCAACGATGAATTATGGAGTTTTTTTAGTGATGAAGAACAGAAGTTTCATTTACCCGTATTACTTGGCAATAAAGATATTCAACATGCTTTAAACGAAAGGAATACTGTTGATAAATATGCCTTTTTACTGAAATCTAGTTTAAAGGGGGCTTTTAATTATTCACTTATTTGGTATGACGATCTTATTCATAACCGCAGTGTTAAAACTGTTTTTAATAATTATTTCAAAAATAGCTTATTTAGAGTGGTCAAAATATCGTCGTCTTATATTAATTCCACTGAAGATGCTTATGTGCCATCAGCACTACCTTCTCATGTTCATCCTAAAATGGCGGTATTAAATAGGGCAATTCCTAAAGCAGCTTTAGATATGATCAGTGATTGTGACCACATGATCACCGTTTCAGATATTACCAGTTTATATGAAACTATTTATCAACCAGTAAGTGGCGAAATTACTGAGTTAGCAAACTTATTACCTCAACGTTTCCAACTTAGTGCTGTAGATGATCTTTGTGAAACAGAAATAGTAACCGCTGAAAATGATGAGTCCAGAGGTGAAGACCGCTTCGTATTGCATTTTGAAATGGCAATCACCCGAAGTAATAATGTCGTGACAAACATGATAGGAAAAACTCAAAATGTTTCAGTACAGGGTTTATTAGTTAATCTTGAAAAAGAGACAAAATTCAAAGCGGGTGCAGAAATAGAAATTGAATTAACCGTGCCTTTTACAGAACAACAACGTACCTTAACAAAACAAAAATATATTGTACTGGGTTATGATAGTCATGGTGCCGTGAGATTGTTAATGAACGCTATTGAAAGTAAACATTTAGCCTGTAGAGCAATACGTAAGTATATTTATCAGCACATTGATAGCATTGACGCCTGTGGTAAACGGGGTAGTCGGATTTATGGTTTGCAAAAAGCGATGAGGAATATTTATGCTCATAATCATTTTTCCATTCCGTTTTACTTGAAAGCAACTAAACATCAACAATATATAAATGCTGCAAGTTTTAGTGGTAACTCAGCGCTTAAACATCTTGTGTATAAAAATGAAAACAGTGAAGAAATAATTCTCAACTTGTTGAGTAATAAAAAGTTTAGAGATTCATGTTTATCTATTATTGCTGCTCTCGCTTATAAAGACTTGCCTGCACGAGCTTTCTATATCCTTGTTTTACCTAAAGACAATGAGGAAAGTGAAGAGTACTCGTTCTGGTATCGTGATTTGTCAGTATTAAAAAAAGCTTCTCAACTACAAGAATATACCAATAAGGTTTCTAGTCATGGTAAGCCCGCAATATTAAAGGTTGAATTGAAGAAGAGTGATAAAGTTCAGAATATGTATTATCGAGATGAAATTACCTATTTAAAGACTTTAGATAAAGATTTGGCTCATGATCTTGAAGTTCAACTCTATAATACTATTGGTATAGGAGAAGTGACTGATTTAACTGACATCGCCATTAAGATGATCAGCAATACAAACTAAAGTTATACAGCTCACCAAACTATTCATTTCATTATTATCCATTTACTGCCTCAATAATAAAAACATTTGTTTTATACGTTATCACTTTATAGCATCTATAAATTCGTGTTTAATAGCGTCAATAAACACTGATGAGTGTTGTGTTCTTTGTACACGCATTATTTTTCATACTAAAAAAGGTCTATAAAATGAGTAATAAAGTTAACGGTAGTTGTTTATGTGGGGAAGTCACTTGTGACGTTTCGGGTCCATTCGATCGTTTTTATCAATGTCATTGTGACCGATGTCAGAAAAAGTCAGGGTCGGCTTTTGCGTCGTTGTTATTTACTTCGTATGACAAGATTGTTTGGTTATCTGGTGAGAAAAGCACTAAACGATTTGATTTACCAAATGCAGAGCGCTTTAGTAACGCTTTCTGCACTCATTGCGGATCTCAAGTTCCTTACATCAGTCGTGATGGGAAATTCTTAGTAACACCAGCAGGTTTTTTAAATGATGACCCACAGATAGTTCCTCAAGCAAATATCTTCATTGGTGAAAAAGCCTGTTGGTATGAAGCTGGGCAATCAGCGACTAACTTTGAACGCTATCCAACCTAACGATTGAGTATTACTTCTATTGGCTAATGCTGTTTTTAACCGCTTTAGCCAATTTTTTTAACCTAATATTTTACCTGTTCGGATTTCAGCTTAAAGTCATTGAATTAAGTAAAAAAATCTAATGAATTTGAAGTGATTAAACCGCTTATTTAGATGAAACCTCACACTTAACGGTAGGCAAAGTGCTACTATGCCTTATATTAGACATTATTAGATTAGCCATTAAATGTTAGTTTTACCTATTAAGACAGAAAGTAGTTGAGCTTAGACCAAACAATTCACTCTGAAAGCGATCAAACACTGTTTGAATCGATTTCCAATGACATTATTGAAAAAGGGTATAGCATTCGCCCTAATGCATTACCAAGCGATTTAACCCATTTATTATTACAGCATATTATCGAACTTCCCACTAAAGATTTTAAACGGGCGGGAATTGGTCGAACCAAAGACCATCAGGTAAATGATTCTATTCGTACAGATGAAATTAGCTGGATAACCAATGATAGCAAAGCGAATTATGCTTGGCTAAATTGGACTGATGCATTACAAGCTTATTTAAATAGACATTTGTATCTCGGTTTATTTTCTTTTGAAAGTCATTTTTCTCATTATGCAAAAGATGACTTTTATAAAAAGCATAAAGACGCTTTTAAAGGGGAAGGCAATCGTGTGTTATCTGTTGTGGTGTACCTTAATGAGCATTGGTCAGCAACTGATGGCGGCGAATTAGTCATTTATGAGAAAGAATCGTCGCCTTCATCAGGGGGAGATAACAGTAAAATTACGGTAACTCCTAGTTTTGGTACGTTGGTGTTTTTTTTAAGTGAAGAATTTCCTCATGAAGTATTACCGGCTAAGCGAGATCGTTATTCTATAGCTGGCTGGTTTCGTTTAAATAACAGTATTGCTAATAATATTGATCCACCACGTTAACGAGAAATAAATGAAATTGTATGAGAGTGTAGAGAATGCCTAAATTGCCCGCTAAACTGCATTATATTACTGAATTATACGATATCAATGAGAAAATAATTCCGTTGAAATCACTCGCTGAAAGAGAGCGTGCCTCTATTTATGGTTTAACGGGTATGGTTTATACGCCTTATATAGATGACTATATGAAGCTTTGTGTAAAGAAAGCGGCCATTTTAGCCTGTTTAAAAAAACAAGGGATAATTGAAATCTCTGAGGTAGAGCTAATAAGCACTGCGCTCGATAATTTCCATAAACGAGTTAAAAATAATTCCGTTGTTGAGTATGACGGTAAACTGTATCAACGTCGGTTTTCGCCACTTAAGTTAAGTAAGTCTGGAAAAGTTGTCACTAAATGGGCGAGATATTGGTTTTTACAATTATCTAATGGGAAAGTTGATCCTCATTGGGAGTCTCAGGTGCGTGAGATTTGGCCTTCATATTTTTTAATTAGAACCGTCGATTTGTAAACGGGGTAAAGAATGCATAACCATCTACCACTTTTTGATTCGACCAATAAGTCGAATCGTTTATATTATTCTTGATATGTAAGACAGTTTGTCATCTAAAACATTGTGTTTGTCATTAATTCAGAGACTTATTTTATTACAGGTGCTTAAATTAGCTCTATACAATTTACCAAACTAAATGAGTTTTATTTTGAAACATATTTTACGATTATTTCAACCTAATAAAGTTGCTAATATCTTCTCTAAAAACAGTTTCCATCTCATTATATCTAATCAAATTTTACCTTTGTTTATCGCGATTTTTGCGACAACACTTATCTATTTATATGATCATAACCAGCCGAACTGGGGAACATATTTTTCAACACTCATTCAAGTGACTTTTGAGTTAAGCCCTTTGTTGATTTGTAAGTATTTATCATTGAATTCGACGGGTAAAAAGCGGTCCCTTTATTGGATGTTGGGCTTTGTCATTATGCCACTCGCTCTTTTCATCACGGCTAATGATAACGTTGGAGTAATGAACTGGTTAATCAGTAATGATGTCACATTAGGTTTTATCGCTGCTATCGAATTGTTGTCGGTTATAAATACATTGCTTGCGAATAAAAAATCTTCTTCACGCAAAATACAACTTAACTTAGACAGTGTAGTCTTTGGTATTTTATTGGTGTTAAGTTTTATGTTCGCCATGTTTCTCAACTCAAGTGATGATCCATTAGCTAATCAACCGGTTAATATATTAATTGACCTTAAACGAAACTTCTTGAATATTCTAAGTTTAATCGGTTATTGGATACAAATCATCGTGTTATTTGGATGTTTGTATCTCATTTATTTGATGAACCACCATATTTTGGTTAAGCGTGTTTTAAGCCAACTAGGGGTATTTACTTATTTGTGGACAACGATATTATTTCTTTTAATTTGCTACCCTGTATTAGCACAAATTACCCTTTGGTTACCTATAAATGATGTACTTGCCCCACATACGACCCATGCAATTCAAAATCCTTTCAGCTTTTTCAATATGTATGTGGGAGCCTTAGTGGTAATCATCAGTACGCCTATTGTAATGGCATTTAAATTACAAAAAGATCATGGTCAACTTGCAGAATTACAACAAGAAAAACTGCATACCGAATTAAAATGGTTGCAACAACAAATTAATCCACACTTCTTATTTAATACTTTAAACAATTTATATTCTTTATGTTTATCAAAGTCGGCGCAAGCACCTGATGCCATTTTACAACTCGCCAATTTATTACGTTTTGTTGTGTATAAAGGCAGTGAAGATGTTGTCGAACTAAAAGACGAAATTGAATATTTGAATGACTATTTGTCTCTACAACAATTACGAGTTGCCAATAAGTGTCAGTTTGATATTGATATCAGTGAGCATAATATTGCAGGACTTTTAGTGAGTCCGCTGCTCATGGTCAACTTTTTGGAAAATGCCATTAAACATGGCATAGAGCCCAGTAATGAAAACTCTTTTTTAAAAGTCAGTATGAAGGTTGAAAACCAAACATTACAGTTTATTTGTGAAAACTCAGTATCAAAACATCTTGCTCGTGAATCCAACGATTCGGGTATAGGCTTAAAGAATGTATCGCGTCGATTAGCACTTATGTACCCTGAAAAGCATCAGTTGAAGTATGAAGTTGACGCTTCAAATTATCGGGTCGAATTATCTTTAGAATTAGAAACGAAATTTAATGAAAGTACCGGGAATGAATAGAAATGGATGAAAATAGCTCACTGCGTGTTTTGATCATTGACGATGAGCCGCTGGCTCATGAAGTGGTCATAACGTATATAAAGGAACGTGATGATTTAGTCGTCGTCGGGCAATGTTATTCTGGACCTGAAGCTTTAGCATTCATTAAAAAAACACCTGTGGACTTAATTTTTCTTGATATTGAAATGCCTGTTTTAACCGGGTTTGATTTTCTGAGTGTCTTAACTGAAAAACCGCAAGTGATCATCACGTCAGCCTATCAAGAATATGCACTTGAGGGCTTTAACATGGACGTTGCTGATTATTTGTTAAAACCTTTTCGCTTTGACCGATTTCAACAAGCGATTGATAAAGTAAAGTTGCGACTCAATGTAAATAGTGAAAAATCGAGTCAGTTAACAAGAGAATCAGTTGATTTAAAGCCTCTCAGTATTTTTATCAAAGTTGACAAAAAGCAAATTCAAATTGAATTAGCGCAAGTTAGTTGTTTTGAAGCTTATGGTAACTACGTTAAAGTGTGGCGAAATCAACAAGCCCTGTTAACGCCAAAGACCTTGAGTAGCTTTGAACAGTCATTACCTAAAGCGTTTTTTATTCGAGTGCATAAATCCACCATTATTAATAAAGCCATGATAGATTTTATAGAAGGCGACACCGTTACCTTGAAAGATGGGAAAAAGGTACCGATAGGTAAGCAGTACAAACATAATTTGTTGTAACTGTTACGCGTTTATGTGTGACTTTAATCTGTTTTTCTTAGCTTAGATAAATTTCAAGAATAAATGTAAACTTAAACAAATTTAGATTCATAACAATACAAAAATAGCGAAATTATGTATCAATCAAATTTATTAAAAAATGGCTCTTTTATCAATGGCCAATGGTTATCTTCATCTGAACACTTTGAAGTGGCTAATCCTTTTGATAATAGTGTACTGGCAAATGTAGCTAATGCAGGTGTTGTTGAAACCAAACTAGCCGTTCAAGCCGCTAAACGTGCTTTGAAAGCTTGGTCACAAAAGTCGGCCAACGAACGTTCAATATTAATGCGAAGATGGTTTGATCTTGTGATGAAAAACCAAGACCCATTAGCTGAAATATTAACGTTAGAGCAGGGTAAGCCCTTAGCGGAAGCTAAAGGTGAGATTGCTTATGGTGCATCATTTATAGAGTGGTTCGCAGAAGAGGGCAAGCGAGTCTATGGCGATACGATGCAAGCTCCCAGTAACGATAAACGTATTGTGGTAATCAAGCAGCCTGTCGGTGTTGTTGCTGCCATTACGCCATGGAATTTCCCTAATGCGATGATTGCCCGTAAAGCCGCAGCGGCATTAGCGGCTGGTTGTACCTTTGTCGTTAGACCTGCATCGCTTACTCCATTGTCAGCTCTAGCATTAGCCGAACTATCTAAACAAGCAGGAATACCTGATGGCGTATTTAATGTCGTTGTTGGCACTGATTCTCGTGCGATGGGAGAAGTGCTAACGACTCATCCTGATGTTGCCAAATTTACTTTTACCGGCTCAACAAATGTGGGTAAAACATTAATTAAACAATGTGCATCAACCGTGAAAAAAGTATCAATGGAACTTGGAGGTAATGCGCCATTTATCGTTTTTGATGATGCTGATATTAACGCTGCCGTTCAAGGGGCAATTATTTCAAAGTACCGTAATGCAGGACAAACTTGTGTGAGTACAAATCGAATTTTAGTGCAGGAAAGTGTTTTAGCAGAGTTTACAGCAAAATTTGTCAAAGCGGTTGAAGCGTTAACATTAGGTAATGGTTTAGACAGTGACGTAAATGTAGGCCCGATGATTTCAACTTCGGCCCTTGATGATGTAAATCAGTTAGTTGCTCTATCAGTCAATGCCGGCGCTCGCGTGTTAACGGGGGGCGAATCCAAGCAGGGCAGTTGTTTTTACCTGCCTACGGTTTTAGCTAATGTAACCAACGATATGGCAATTGCAGCAAATGAAATCTTTGGCCCTGTAGCACCTATTATTAGTTTTAAAACTGAGCAAGAAGCAATTGAAATGGCTAACGATACTGAATACGGATTAGCGGCTTATTTTTATGCGCGTGATATTGGACGTGTATGGCGTGTCTCAGAAGCACTCGAGTTTGGCATGATTGGTATTAATGAAGGTATTATTTCTAATGCTGCCGCTCCCTTTGGTGGTATGAAACAATCAGGTAATGGCCGTGAAGGCTCTAAATATGGGCTTGATGATTACATGGAAATTAAATACCTCTGTATGGGAGGTATTTGATGTTCTAGTAAATTTTAATCAAAACCTAGCTGACTTAGTTCCTTTTTTATTATGTTTAAGCAAGGTTAAAACTCCTGCTGTTACCTTATCTTTTTCACATTAGATATTTAATCGACTTCGACTAATTTGAAATCAGAATTTATGACGGTTATATCTTCATCAATACTGACAAGGAAACCGATACTCCCTTCCACTTTTTCAGTTTGTGACGTGGTAATTAAAGGACCGTTCTTCCAAGCTTCATTGAGTACATTGTAGATATTGAGTTTAGATATTTTGACCGAAAACATTGGAGAAAAGGGCATTAATCCATAAATTCGGTATGAAATAAAATGAGGATCTTTTTTAGTCACTTCCAACTCTGCTTGGATAACTTTACTCACCTCTCCTTTATCCAATGGCTGATCTGTTTCTTCTTCGTCAATATTCAATTCAACATAACTAGGTAATTCAAAGATCCAAGAATTTTCTGTTTCTGATTTAAGTTTCGCGTTGACTAAATCAAAAGCATCGAGTGATAGCAATGCATCGTTATCCCAGGTTTTTGTCTCGGTGTTATTGTCGGTAAATTCAGTGTGAACCGCCGTCCATGACCCGTCAGAAATACCTTGCGGTGTAAATTTATAGATCTTGATTGACCCGTCATTGTCGTCTTTTTGTTTAACATACGAGAGTCGCATATTTGGCTGTATTTGCGCCAAGCGTTGCTTAACATCGACAACAGCCGTTTCAAAAGCTAATTTCGGTAGCTCGCTAGAATTTATCGTAATGTTATTATCGTTAGCAAGGCTATATTGTACAAAGCCTAAGCTTGTTGCTAAAGCTAAGCCAAATAAATACACCTTCGATTTATGGATGCTTTTAGTCATTGTATATTTCATAAGTCGTCCTATTGTGTGATGGTTGTTTTTCTTTTTCTTTATGTGTAATGAGCAACTACTTTATGATGCGTGCTATAACACTTCCTTTGTTCCATCTTCCAATAAACGGAAGTATTGATTGTTTTCAATCAACAAACCTTCTGAGTGTCTTGATGGGAAAGTATCGCGATAATCCTTTGGGTGATTTACATCGATGGCAATGACTTTGCCCTGATATTGAGTATTAATGTTCCCCTGAGGTGTATGGCCAACAATAACCGCTTTGGCGCCAAATTTATCAAGTCCAGATTCAACCTCAGCTTGGCTTAAGCTATTATCGAAATAACCCCGATACCAAGAAGGTCCCTTGGTAAGAGAGAGTAATAATGCGTCCTTATTTTTCTCAGGTGTTGGGAAATAGGCTTTTCTATAGTTTTGACGCACTATTTGATTAATGTCCGTGAGTGACCAATCTGCTTTTGCAAGGTCTGGATGAATACCACCATGAACAAACAAGTAGCCATTAATGAGTTCGACACTATTTTTGCTATGTAGCCATCTGCCCAAGAACGCATTGTCGTCAAACATTTCAACCTCTTGTTTCCCTAACATCGCGGCAACTTGCAGATATCTTTTCCCTGCTTTTTGATAGTTACCTTGAAGATTTTTTATCTCATGATTACCTAAAATATAATGTACCGTGCCACCGTGAGGCATTGCTTCTTGTTCAAGTTTATAAATAAACCATAAAACTTGATTAGTCGAATAGCCGCGGTCGGTAAAGTCACCCACCAAAACGAGATGGCCATTACCAAATGTCCACTCTAGCTCTTGATTAATAACCGAATTAGCGATTAAGAAATCCCGAAAGGTTTTATAGCCGCTTTCTATATCTGAGATCGCTAAAATAGCCCCTTGGTCGTTATAGTGTGTTTTAGGCTCTTTGATTGTTGGATTCAGTTGAAATTCGAAATGGTTATCTTCCAATGGAAAGTAGACTTTAACGGAGGTAGTTTTATTCAAAGATACGCTCTGCTTGTCGACTGAGTATCCATCGGTACGATTGCCACGTAAATAATTAATGGCGAGTTGATTGTCTTTATAAAACGCAAAAGGCCCAGATTGATCGATCTTATACATTAAACGGTTATCGTTGTAGTGAACGTCAGCGCCAATAGATACCGCAAAGCCAACGAGTCCCATTAATAGAATGGTTGTAGTGATCATAAAGTGTTTTAAATTGTGCAAAATAAGTTTCATCATTATTTCCTCTTTATCTTTTGTGTAATTTTTTGTCAAATTGCTACTTCTAGAACGAAGCAATGTAATCGTTCGCACTGGTAAAAAAAGGTCTAGAGAGTGATAGAGTCTATTTCCTGTAAACCAGTGCGAAGATCAAAATAAGTAACGGTTAATTATTCCCAGAAATTTTTACATGGCTTAAAAATAATTCATTAATCAGTGGATGATGTTTAGCGGCACTGTGACGCTTTAATGCTCGAACAAAGTCCATCGATGTAGCGGGTGTGTTTGGGTAAGCATGTTGTAACCAAAGTGACTTGAGTGCCGCAGTTATAGGCTTATCGCCAACCGTTTCACGTAACTTGGCAAATGCTAGGGTAGCTCGTGAATGCATATCATGTGATTGAATAGCATCGACTAGGGCTACGGGTGTTTGGAAGTTGTTACGCTGGCTAAGGTTGTAACGGTTTTGCTCAAGCTCAACAAGGGCAAGCATAGCTTTGTTTCCATAGTGCTTTTCAATAGTGACTAACTCAATATACTTCGCCAGTGATTCGCTAAGAAATGAGCGGTCTGTCGGTACGCCATTACCAATACCATGGCCAAACCATTGATGAGCCGTTTCATTAACCACGCGGCGATATCGCTGGTCAAAACCTGCATCCTTTGAAGGTCTTGCACGAAAACCAACCGTATTTTTTATCAGTATGATTTGAGGTAAAGCATATCCGCTAGAGCCAATGTCTGGTGCGGCAATCAGGTTAAGTTGTTCACCTGTATATGGTGTTATGTTTTGGGCGAACCACGTTAAGGTGTCGGCCATTGCTTTAATGGTTATTTGCGCTGCTTCATTCTTGTGCGGGGAATAGACATTAAGGGTAGTTCCTTGTGTTTTTTGAGAAAGCGCGGCATAAGGCACTGACAACCAAGTAGGAATTGCGCGAACAGGCTGCTTCGTTTTAAATTTAAAGAAAGATCGTTGGTTTTCATTCCAGCTGCTAATTAATTCACCCTGACTGATAGCATGATGACCTTCTTTAGTTGAAATTACCGTACTGAGTGACGCCCATTGATAAGTACCTGTTTTGTTTGCTTCTTCTTTAAATAGCCTAGAAGGTGCTAAGTTTTCAATTTCCTTTAACTTATACTTTGCGCGTAGTTGAGCTTTGTCCAATTGGTGCACAACTTGATAGCCAATCGTTGGCAGTAACGGATTTGCGCGAAAATAAGCAAATTCAGCTTTTACCACTTGGTGCGAACGGTGTGGCCAATATTGCGATTGCTTATAGCTAAACTCTGCGTGCATTACTCGTTGTTCGCCAGGCATAAGCTTTTGCGAGAATTGATAAACTCCTTGATTAAGATCATTATCAAATTCAACTAACGTCGCTCCGTCAAGGGTAATATCTCCAAAGGTATAATTGCCGTATCGTCCTATTAACACTTGCTCGATAGGTGTAGTCGTGCGATTTTCTAGCGTGTAACTCACTTTAAAGTTTGCAAGCTCTTGCAATGGGTAGATATCAATTTCAGAATCAATGTGAACAACTGCAGGTTGCGCTTTATGCTGCCAATGGGCAAAGTTTGTTTCATATTGCACTTTCCACGCCTCGCGCTTGTCAGAATTCGTCAAAGGTTTTTCATCAACAAGTGCAAAATGTAAGCTTAGACCGGCTATGAATGTGACGAAAAATGACATCAGCACGGTTTTTGGTAAGCTCATTATTGAAAGCTTCCCTAGACCCGTACCACGGTGCGATTGACTAATGGCAAGTAAAACTAAACTAATACAAGCAGCAATCCATACAGCCATGTAAGGTAAGTAAAGTGAAATGCTAGCACTATAACCCCAGAAATTATCAGGCGCTTGCAAAGGTGAACCAGCAATATTCCACAGCGTATGAGTCATACCTAGTGCGGTCATGATTGGCGTAAATTTGATCAAAATAATGAAGAAGACAATACCGCCAGCAGTTGCACTCGAGCGACAAAGGTGATGTAAGCAAATAAATATCGACCCCAATAAAAATAAGGGTAACCCGCTTAGACCTAGCTGCAGCAGATAATGATCAAATAACCATTCACTACCGGACATCAATTCAGCCAAGCTACTGCCAACAAAAGTGAGAAATAGTAGTATTACAATCATTAAACCAAGGGCAATAATATGAGCGCCAATCAGTTGGCGATTCGCTATCGGCGCAGCTGCAATCAACTCAGCGATATTGTAGCTTTTGTCGCGTGAGCAAATAAACCAGCTCCATAGGGCAACAACAAAAGCGCCGAGTACTGAAAACAGATCAAAAGCGACGAGATTAAGTGCATCGATACTATTTGGTGAAATTACAGACAGTGCTCCGGTATTACTTATGCCGGACATCACTTCATTAAAGATAATCATTGGCCAAATCAACAGGATGATTTGTGTTATTCGGCTATGTAATAAGGTAAAAAAAGATACTTTGATTAATTGAATAAAAGGTGACGTAGGTAAGCGAATTACGCGTTTATTTTTAGTATTAACTTGTAGTGATAATTTAGTTGTATCAAAGCTGTTAGCCCGCTTTTTACGGACCTTTTCCTTAGGTTTTTTAGTCAGCGCAACATATACAAGTGCCAAAGTTAGCAGTAGATAAACTAGCCGATTTGTCAGTAGTTCAACACTCGTATAAGTGTTAGCTGAATTGATGTTATCTAGCAATGCGCTAATACCGTATGGGTCGAGCCATAACATTGCATTATAAAAAGATTCACTGATAACCACGCTACCAGCCAGCACAGGTGATCCCGCCAAGCTAGCAAGTAGTAAATAAATGATACCTGCAGTGGCTATCCAAACATACATCACCATTGAACTTTGCCAGTAAATCGAAAGCCACAGAGAAAAAGCCGTAGTAAACAATATGCTAGGTAATACTAACAAGAGTAGATTGAGTATTGTGATGGTAAAAAGTTCAGCTGAAAAACCAAATTCAACCGTATATGGCACCAATATAAAAGTGAAGGATACAACAAACAACACAAATAACAGGCTGACCATAGTGCCATAGCGTAATAACCAGCGTTTTTTGTGAGTAATGGGAGTACTGTTGATAAGTTCGCTCATATTGGAGCTTGTATCGCGCAGGAAAACAATGGGTGATAACGCCGCAAGCACAATAGGTAATACCAACATTAACAAGGTGATATGCAAAAACTGTAGCTGATTTTCTGGGTTATCACTTCCTGCTTGAGCACCACCGCCTAGCAAAAAGGCAAAAATTGGCATTAAGACCATACTGATTAAGACCAGAGGCTGGCGTCGACAAAAATGCCATTCATTGATAAATAACATTAGCTTTGCTCCTTTGCTAACAGTTCAAAGAAGTATCGGTCTTGTAGGTTTGTTTCGACTAATGTGGCATCAGGAGTGGGTTTGGTTTTGCTGTAAAGGCGTAAAGACGGTTCGCCAAAACGGTAGCTTTTACTGAGAACTTTAATGCCACTATCAGGCTCCGGCTCAATATGAGTTTGCCAAATACAACCTTCAAGTGGTGCAATTAGGGTTTTAACGTCAGCACTGTCAATGACTTCTCCCTTAATCAGCAATGCAACATGATGGCAAAGATTTTCAATGTCTTCGACGATATGGGTCGATAAGATCACTAATTTTTCTTTGCTAATGGCGACCAACAAACCATGCAGGCGTTCACGTTCAACAGGGTCAAGTCCTGCAGTAGGTTCATCCATGATAATAATTTTTGGATCACCGAGTAAGGCTTGTGCAATACCAAATCGTTGGCGCATACCACCAGAAAAAGTGGCTACTTTTTTATGGGCGACATCCGTCAAATTGGTTAGCGCTAATAAAGAGACTATTTGTTTGCTGCTCGTTGCTTGATCAACGCCTTTTAATATTGCCATGTGCTCGAGCAGGGCTTGGCAGCTCATATGTGGATACACACCAAAGTATTGTGGCAAGTAACCCAACACTTTTCGAAGTTCATCAGGGCTTTTTCTTATATCAATACCGTCAAAGTTCATTTGTCCATCATCGGGCGTTTGCAAGCAAGCAAGTGTTCGCATCAATGACGATTTTCCTGCACCATTAGGGCCTAATAAGCCAATCATGCCGGTAGGAAAGTGTAATGACACATCTTTGAGTGCATGAGTGCCGTCGGCATATTTTTTGTTAATATTTTTAATGGTAAGCATATCGTTAACCTGTTTGATTTTTGATAATGCTAGATTACGAGTTGATGCAGAGGTAAGCTATCTTAAGAGGATGAAGTGAATAAACTGAATGATAAGAGGTCAAAATGTTATTTCATCAGTTAAATCGGTCATTTCGTCATTAAGTTTGTCACAGGGCACATCAAAGTGCTATTTTGCAGCCAAATAGGTAGAATTAAATTAAGGCATACTCTTTTACTATGTTAGCTAAAGCCATTAACCGATCACTGCTCTATCTTAATTTACCGCTGCTTTGTGCCGTGTTGCTAGAAACACATATTCGTTTTTTATCGATACAAGGTGATAGTGGTAATTTATATCTGCAAATAATGATACAACTTATCATTGAGAGCTTGCCCTTTTTTATTGCCCATCATTTTGCACACAATGCACCGCGCACCCGTGCGGTTATAATTTGGTTACTCGGTTTTATATGTTATCCGTTATTGTCATTAATAATAAGCTTACAAAGCACTATTTTTGAACAATGGTCTTTATTAACCACTCAAGGGTGGATGTTTGCTTTGCTTGCAAGTATTGCGTGCTTTATTAATCACGCTTTAAAAATGCGTGATAAAACGCGTGCTATGCAATTTATATCAAAACTGTTTTCACTTAACATTGTGATAGCGATATTGCTGGTTGGTTGGGCAACCGTTATGGCGGGAGTTTTAAATAGTATCCAAGATCCCAAGGATAACCCTTCAGATAAAGTAATCATTGATCTTAATAATATTGTTACTGAATTCGGTCAGTTTTTCGAGTACTTATGGCAGCTTTTAGTGGTGGCCGCCGTAATTGGCTGTTTGTACGCAATAAACCGCTATGGCCTGATACGGCAAGTGTTAGCAAAGCAGGGGGTACTGGCATTTGTTGCTGGAGCATTAATATGCATCATTGTCGTCACACCAATCTTTGCAACTTTAGTTTTATGGCTACCGCTGAACACACCCAATATCACTTTGTTTCCGTCACAAATCCATCAGGTGTTTGCCCTTGCTAACTATCAATTTATGTTTTGGCTATTAGCGATAAGTACGCCGTTGATTTTGGTTTTTGAACGGCAACAACAAGACAGTGAATTAACACAAATTTCCCTGCAGAAAACTCATACTGAGCTCAAGTTGTTACAACAACAAATTAATCCGCACTTTTTGTTTAATACGTTAAATAATCTTTATGCACTGACACTCATGAAGTCGGATGATGCACCAAATTTAGTCATGAAACTATCTAATTTACTACGCTATACGGTATATGAAGGGCAAAAAGAGCAAGTTACCTTGGCGCAAGAGGTGACATATTTACAAGGTTATATTGCACTTCAGCTGATGAGAAGCCATGACAAGTGTATACTGGATCTGAAGTGGCCTGATCACAACGAGAAATTAACCCTGCCACCGTTATTAATTATAATGTTATTAGAAAATGCCTTTAAATATGGCGTTGAACCCACCATAGAGAAAAGCCATATTCGTTTTCATATGCAATTAAGTCAAAACATATTAACCGTTGTTTGTGAGAACCCTATTTTTGCTCATAAGCGAGAAAAAGCAAGTGGATTGGGCCTTGAAAACTTAAGCCGTCGTTTAACACTTTTATATCCAGGTAAACACACGATAAGTAGCGGACCTATAGGTGAACTATGGCGCGCCAAAATGACATTGGAGCTATACCAAATCCATTAAGTTTGTTCCCACTCAGAGCTTGCCAGCGGTTTGAGGACAAATAGAATTTTTTTGTATATAGTTATTCTCGGCTTAGGCATCCTGCGTCGCTCTACCTTCTGCATCCATGCAGTCGTATATGAAAGAAAAAGGAAATTATGTGCAGTTATCGAATTGCTGAGTGGGAAGAAACTTATTGGAAGTGGTATTTACCATGTTAAAAGCCTTAATTATTGATGATGAACCACTTGCTCATGAAGTGATTTTATATCATCTAGCTGAACATGCCGACATCAGTATCGTTGGCCGTTGCTACAATGCAACCCAAGCGCTTAGCTGGCTCGCTAATGATCATGTTGATTTGCTTTTTTTAGATATTAATATGCCAGACCTTAGTGGTATAGAGTTACTGAAAGTGTTGCGCAATCGTCCGCAAGCGATTGTTATCAGTGCTTATCAAGAATATGCTATTCAAGGTTTTGAGTTAGATGTGACAGATTATTTACTGAAACCCGTTTGTAGTGAACGGCTTTCACAGGCACTAGATAAAGTAAGATTTCGTAATGAAAAACACTCATCAAGGGAAGTTGTACCGCACCATATTATACTGAAAGTGGATCGAGAAAAGAGAAAGTTTACCTTAGTAGATATTACTTTGTTAGAAGCTTACGGTAACTATGTGAAACTTTGGCAGGGCGATGAAATGGTGTTAGTGAACAGTAGTTTGAAACTACTCATTGAAATGCTGCCAAACACAAAATTTACCCAAGTCCATAAATCTTTTGTTGTTAACAATGCCAAAATAATCGTTGTAGAAACTGATTCAATAACAATGGAGTGTGGGAGAACAGTTAAAGTAAGTAAAACCTTTAAGAAAAGACTGCAACATCTGCTTTAATCAACGATAAAATGCGTTGAGTGAAAAGCAGCGAATGAGGAGGTTAATTTTACTTTTAGTAGGAAAATTTATCAGAATTAATACTAAGTGAAGTTGCTTTGTGAGCCTTATCTAGTGAAGAGGGAACTGACGAACTTCTATACAGATAATTTTATACTTAAGTGAAGTTGGTTTTCGGAGCCCATATCTTATGAAAAGGGAACTGACGACCTGCTTTTTATACTTTAGCGAAGTTGGTTGCGGGAGCCAGATTTGAACTGACGACCTTCGGGTTATGAGCCCGACGAGCTACCAGACTGCTCCATCCCGCGTCCGAATGTCCTAATAACGTCTTAGGAAAGCCAATAACTGTTTTAATTCTCGTTATTAAAGAAGTGTTTTCAAAAACATATGCCCTTGAAAGCGAGGCGTATATTAAGGATAGTTCCTTCACATTGCAAGGCGTTTTTTTAACTATTTAACATCTAATTAAAAGTAGCGTGAAATTGCGCTAATTATAGACTAAAAGCCGTTTTTATGAACGAGTGAGCCATAAGATATAAATTTACAATTATTTTGAAATAAATTTCCCTGATTCTTCAGGTTTTCTCATTGTATCTATATAAGTAGTAGACGTCTTTGTTTATAATCGCGGGCATAAATCGGTCTGGAAAATTCTTATGCAGCAATTTTTAGCATTAACATCTTTTGGTGTAGAAATATTATTAGCTGAAGAGCTTAAAAACTTAAACGCTCAGCAGGTGGTTCAAAAGCCTGAAGGCGTATATTTTACTGCAACGATTGAAGAGGCATATAAGATTTGCCTATATTGTCGTTTATCAACACGCATTCTACTAAAACTTGCCGAAGGTGATGCCGAAAATAAAGATCAACTCTTTGCCACTGCTGCAACGGTTAATTGGTCTGAGCAATTTTCAAATAATCATACCTTCGCGATTGATTTTGTTGGTACAAATGATGAAATCAGAAATACCCAATTTGGTGGCCTTACCGTTAAAGATGCCTTAGTAGATCATTTTCGCGATCAAGGTATTGAAAGACCCTCTGTTGATAAAGGTGCACCTGACATTAGTTTTCAGGCACGTTTGTTAAGACAAAAAGTCACTATTTATCTAGATTTCTCAGGTCGCAGCTTATTTAAGCGTGGTTATCGTGAACATTCTGGTGCGGCGCCTCTTAAAGAGCATTTAGCTGCTGCCATTATTAAGCGTTCTGGTTGGTTAGACGATACGACTAAACCTATGGTTGATCCGATGTGTGGCTCAGGCACTATTTTAATTGAAGCGATAATGATGGCTGCCAATTATGCTGCTGGTATTGATAGAGCTAAATGGGGTTTTGATTTTTGGCTTGGCCATGAATTATACGCATGGCAAGAGCAATTAACACTAGCCAAAGAGAAGTCGCACTTAGGGCTTGAACAATTAAAGGCAAAAGTATTTGGTGTTGATATCGATAGCCGTGTGATAAACACAGCACAAGTCAACGCACGTAATGCCGGTGTACAGAAATTTATTGAGTTTTCATGTAAAGATATTAATAACCTAAATAATGGTTTTGGTCATAATGGTACTTTTGTACTTAATCCTCCTTACGGTGAACGTATTGGTGAATTACCTGAGTTAGTTGAAAATTTTGTACTTTTAGGTCGAAAACTTAAAGCACAATTTGTAGACTGGAATGTTGCTATTTTAACGGCGAATGTTGAATTGTTGTCAATGATGAAGCTGGCAAGCCGAAAACGTTATAAATTCAAGAATGGTCCTTTAGATTGTCAACTAGCCATTTATAACGTCGATGAAAAACAAGCGGCAGGTCAAAATAATGAAGCTGAATTTGCTGATAAAGATTCTGATTTTGGTAATCGTTTACTTAAAAATAAAAAGAATTTGAAAAACTGGCTCAAAAAAGAGCAAATAGAATGTTACCGTGTATACGACGCAGATATCCCTGAATATAATGTTGCGATTGACGTTTATGGTGATCATCTTGTTATACAAGAGTATTCTGCACCTAAAATTATTGAAGAAAGTAAAGTTGCTAAACGACTACAAGAGGTGATTTATTTTGCGCCTAAAGTACTGAACGTGCCAACGGATAAAGTTATATTAAAAACACGTGCCAAGCAAAAAGGTACTGATCAATATCAACGAGTTGATAAAAGTAAGCAGTCAATGATTGTTACTGAACATGGCGCAAAATTAAAAATAAACTTATGGGATTACCTTGATACGGGGTTATTTTTAGATCATCGAAAAACGCGTCAAATTGTTGCTCAAAAAGCTAAAAACAAATCACTGTTAAATTTATTTGCTTATACTGGTTCAGTTTCATTACAAGCTGCTCTCCATGGCGCTGCGAGAATTACTACCGTCGATATGTCGAATACTTACTTGAATTGGGCACAAGAAAACTTTGCACTGAATAAATTGTCGGGTCATAAATATCAATTTGTTCAAGCAGATTGTTTAACCTGGTTAAAAGAACATAAAACGACTTATGATGTGGTATTTGTTGATCCGCCAACTTTCTCAAATTCGAAACGTATGGAAGATAGTTTTGACGTGCAAAGCGACCATGTAGCCCTTATCACTGACGCAATGAACTGTGTTGCTGAAAATGGTGAACTTATCTTCACTAATAATAAGCGAAACTTTAAAATGGACTTTGACGCTGTTACGGCTTTAAATTTTGATGTGAAGTCAATTTCAGAGTTAACACGAGATAAAGATTTTCAACGTAACAAGCATATACATAATAGTTGGTTAATTACCCGTAAAAAAAGTAATGCATAATGAGTGTTTTATTTCACTTATACAGCAGTGAAGGTTGCCATTTATGTGAACAAGCGATGGAGCTTATTGGCAATGTTATTCCCGATCACCAAATCAGTGTTGTTGATATTATTGATGCAAATATTGAAGGTGAACAAAATTTAGTTGAGTTATACGGTGTCCATATTCCCGTATTAGAGCGCCTGAGTGATAACATGAAGTTATTCTGGCCTTTTGAACAATCACAAGTAGTAGAGTTGATATAACCCATGGAATTAATCCGCATAGCCCAAGGTGAACTAGCCTTTGGTGAAGACAGTATTTTAGACAAAGCAAATTTGACCATTAAAACGGGCGAAAGGATTTGTTTGGTTGGTAAAAATGGCGCAGGAAAATCGTCATTAATGAAAGTTTTAATGGGTAAGCAAAACCTGGACGATGGCCAAATTTTGATGTCGAACAATATTAAATTGTCGATGTTAGAGCAAGATCCACCTGAATCATCTGACATGACTGTATTTGACTATGTTGCTCAAGGTGTCGCTGAAAATGCTGAATTGATAAAAAAATATCACCATCTAATTCATATAATCGGTGAAGACCCTTCAGAGAAAAATCTTAATAAATTGGCTAATGCGCAACAGGAACTTGACCAAGCTAATGCATGGCAAGATGAACAACGCATTGATAAAGTATTAACCACTTTAGCGTTAGATGCAGACAAAAAAATTAACAGCCTTTCAGGTGGTTGGTTACGTAAACTTGCTTTAGCTAAAGCATTGGTAAGTGAGCCTGATGTTTTATTACTTGATGAGCCAACCAACCATTTAGATATCAGTAGTGTATTGTGGTTAGAGCAATTTTTGAAAGACTTTAAAGGGACTATCATCTTTATAAGTCATGATAGAGCATTTATTCGCGGTTTAGCGACACGCATTTTAGATTTAGATCGTGGTCAATTAGTGAGTTACCCAGGTAACTATGACCTCTATATTGAACAGAAAGCGCATGACTTAGAAGTAGAGTCTACACAAAATGCGCTTTTTGATAAGCGATTAGCCGAAGAAGAAGTCTGGATCAGACAAGGCATTAAAGCGCGAAGAACGCGTAACGAAGGAAGAGTACGATCTCTTGAAAAATTACGTGTTGAACGTCAGCAGAGGCGTGAAGTTAAGAAACAAGGCGAAATTAATATATCAACAGGTGATCGTTCTGGTAAGTTGGTTTTTGAGTGCGAAAACTTGCATATGGCGTTTGGTGATAAAACAATATTCAAAGACTTAGAGTTATTGATCACGCGTGGTGACCGTTTAGCACTTATTGGGGCAAACGGTACAGGTAAGTCAACATTAATCAAATTGATCATGGATGAGCAGCAACCCACATCTGGGAAAATGCGCGCCGGTGTTAATTTAGATATTGCTTATTTTGATCAGCATCGTGAAGCTTTAGATTTGAATCTGACCGTTCAAGACACTGTGGCTGAAGGTAAACAAGAAGTGACAGTTAATGGTGTTACTCGTCATGTTCTAGGTTATTTACAAGATTTCTTATTTAGTCCAAAACGGGCAAGAACGCCTGTAAGAGCTTTATCAGGTGGAGAGAAGAACCGCTTGTTATTAGCGCGTTTATTTTTAAGGCCCAGTAATTTATTGATTCTCGATGAGCCCACCAATGATTTGGATATCGAAACTTTAGAATTATTAGAAGAAGTCGTTGCAAATTATGCCGGAACGGTTATTTTAGTTAGCCATGATCGTGATTTTGTTAATAACTGTGTAAACACTTGCCTTTACTTTGATGGCAGTGGTCAAATAACAAATATAGTGGGTGGTTATGATGATGTTGATAGTTACTTAGCTTATAAAGCAGAACAACGAAAGCAATTAGCTGACGGCGTGACACCAAAGACCGCGGTAAATGAAAGTAAGACTGCGGTTAAAGTTTCTACAAAGAAAAAATTATCATTTAAAGAGAGTCGTGAATTAGAAGCATTACCAGAACAAGTTGATGAGCTAGAATCGTTAATTAATTCACTGCAAGAACAGGTCAATGACCCTAAGTTTTTTAGCAAAGATAGTGATATTAAAAAAAATATATTGAACCAGCTTGCAGAAAGTGAGTCAAAACTCGAAATCGCTTTCGCAAGATGGCAAGAGCTAGATGAATTATAACAAGAAATGAGAGTTAAGTAGTTATATGAACAAATTTGTAAAATCGGTATTAGCGTTAGGTATTAGTAGTGCTTTAAGTTTATCCATTGCACATGCAGCTAAATATGAAGTTATCGATAAAGGCGGTATAGATATAGTAAAGTTTAGCTATGCTCAGCAAGAAAATAATCAAAGTCAAATGGCGATTTCTGGTACAGATATTTATAATTTCCCCGTTCAGTTCCAATATTTTGATGATGATGATTTCGATGACATTGTAACTTTAGCAAAATTTAGTCATGAGAATGTGATCGCTCTAGAAGATATTGAAGACGAAAATGCTTTAAGAGCCGGTAACCCAACGGCTAATGATTTAGCTTGGGCTGTACGATTTTTGAATGGTCGAATTACCAGTAGCCTTTATCAAAAAGTGGGTGCAATTGTTGCCATGCGCAACTTAACGGGCGAAGCAGGTGCTACAGAAGATTTTGTGGTATTTGATCAACCATTTCCTGATACATCAACATTAACTCGTTCTACAATAGATTACGTTAATGGCATTTCTAATGAAGGTTGGATTTACGGCAATGGTTCTGCACCGTACACCGCATTACCTTTTACGGAAAGTGATGGAGACGAAGTTGTTCATTGGGTACGTGACTTTACCACTCGCGCCTTTTTCTCTCCTGATGCCGGTGACACAATCATTGAATTAAAACCGCCAACAGAAGGCGATGATATTCCAGAAGCTTTACGTTTCGGTGGTGAATCTGCAATTTTAGATATCAGTGAGTCTAGGTTTGCCGTTGGTTACGCCAGTACAAGTATTGATCAAGATGCAATCGATGTTATAACCGATACTACGGGCGGTTGTGCTGACCCTGATATACTTGACGACCTACCTTTCGAGGTGTGTATTCAAAGAATTGTTGGTAGCATGTACAACACAGAAGCGATTAAATGGTCGATCAGTATAGATGGCTCTACTACCTCTGAAACACTCGGTCACTTGATTACTCCACATGTTGATGATGAACGTGAATTTGTAAATTATGCTCAGGCTATTAATAATGATGGTGTTGCCGTAGGTTTTGCACATGGCTGGTGGGATGAAAATGAAACTGATCCAAGTAGTAATGAATCACGTCAATTATATGCGGTAGTTTATAAAAATGGCGAGGTGAAAGATTTCACAGAAGACCATAGTAAATTTTTTGATTCACGTGCCTATGATATCAACAACAAAGGCATTGCCGTTGGTCATGTTAAAACTTACGTAAACGGTAGTTTGCGTACTAAGTTTTTTCATGTAGACACCAATGAGTTTGATGGTGCTATGCAAATGATAAGACCAGATGACTTCTTCAATGGTTCATCAAGTACTGGCCGCGCCATTAATGAAAATGGAATTATTGTTGGTGAAGGTGAAGTTGAAACACATAACGACAGTGATAGTGCACCTCGACGTAAACATGCCTTTATGTATGAGATTGAAAGTAAAACATTCACAGACCTCAATGATTTATTAACTTGTTCATCTGATTACACGATAATTGAAGCACGTGATATTAATGATAATAATGAAATATCAGCTTCAGCATTAGTGAAAGCACCACGTCGTGATGCGAAAGGCGATTTGATGTTTGATAAGGATACCGGAGAGCAACTTGTTGAAGATGTAGTTCGAGCTGTTACTTTGAAACCTTTACTCGATGGTGAGATTGAAGATTGTTCAGAAGTTGAAGAAAAAGTAAAACGACAAGGTGCAAGTTTCGGATTTGCGGGTTTATTTACTTTATTAATATTAGGCTTTAGACGAAGATTTTCAAATGAAAGCTAATTAATTGTTTTTAATATTTTTATTAGGTCTAGATTACGCATTAATCTAGACCTTTTTTATGTCACAATATAAATTGTTAATGGATCATAAAATAATTCAAAATGAAGATTTCTGAAGAAGAAAGAAACGCAGTCTATAAAACTATTTTTGCGCGTCGAGACGTTCGAAGCGACTTTATTAATCGCAATATTCCTGAAGATACTTTATTGCGAGTATTAACCGCAGCACATCACGCACCGAGTGTTGGTTTTATGCAACCTTGGGATTTTATTGTTGTTAATGAAGAAGAAACAAAACAAAAAATTAAGCAGGGTTTTGATCAAGCTAACGAACATTCAAAAGCTATGTTTAGTGATGATAAACAAAAAGAATATCAAAAACTTAAACTTGAAGGTATTTTAGAGGCACCCATTGGAATTTGTGTGACCTGCGATAGAGAAAGAAACGGGCCCGTTATTTTAGGTAAAACTATCAAAGCTGAAATGGACCTATACAGTGCAGTGTGTGCCGTACAAAACTTATGGCTTGCAGCAAGGGCAGAGAATTTGGGGGTCGGTTGGGTAAGTATTATTGAAGATGACGTTCTTAGAGACGCTTTAAGTATTCCATCAAATATAGAAATAATTGCTTATCTGTGTATCGGATATGTCACTCAATTTAAAGATAAACCTGAACTTGAAAGTGCGGGATGGTTACCAAGACGATCGGTTGACAAAGCGATACACTATAATAAATGGTCAATTGACGAAGACTAACAATATACATTGGAGCAAACCATGGTAGAAGAAACAATATTTTCAAAAATTATCAGACAAGAAATACCAACACCATTACTTTATCAAGATGAACTTGTTACAGCATTTAGAGATATTACCCCTCAAACAAAGACACACGTACTTATTATTCCAAATAAATTAATACCTACGATTAATGATATTACTGAGGATGATGAACTTACCTTAGGACGAATGATTACGGTAGCAAAAAAAATAGCCAAAGAGGAAGGAATAGCTGAAGATGGATACCGTCTCATTATTAATTGTAATGATCATGGTGGACAAGAGGTTTATCACATTCATATGCATTTAGTAGGCGGCCAGCCGTTGGGTAAAATGTTATCTGTTTAAGCTTTACTTACATCATTTTAAATATAAATGAGACAAGTAGCTGAAATGCTACGGTCAACGGTAATGCGTCAATCGTAAAGCTACTCCATAATTAAAATAGGATCTTTTACTGGTTGTACTGTGTGAATTGGAAAGAATTTTTAGAAAACAAAAATCGATTGTTTTGGTTAGTTCATAGCTGCAGTTGGTTTGGTTTTGCTTTAGTGCATTACTTAGGATCATTATTACATGATCCTCGTGATATTTTTGTGGTTATTATTTTTCTGAATGCCTACGCAGGCTGGCTGTTTACCGTACCTTTACGATACCTTTACCGCCGAGTTTGGAACTTTAGTCCTGCTAAAATAGCGGGTGTCGTCATTGTTGCCTCTTATTTAACTGGTGTTCTTTGGCAAGTTGTCAAAAATGTTAATCATTGGGAAATATATAAGCACGGTTACCGTCCTGACTTTTGGCTGTACTATACGTCCAATAGTGTTTATTCATTCTTTATTATTTTGAGCTGGAGTGGTTTGTACTTTGGAACAAAATATTATCAAATGCTTCAAAAAGAAAAGCAAAATGTATTAGAAGCGAACAGTGTTGCTCATCAAGCGCAGCTAAAAATGCTACGTTATCAGCTCAATCCACATTTTCTCTTCAATACCCTAAACGCAATTTCCACCCTGATTTTAGTGCAAGAAAATAAAATAGCCAACGGCATGGTGACGAAGTTAAGTGAATTTTTACGCTACTCTCTAGATAAAGACCCGATGAAAAAAGTGACTTTACAGAGTGAACTTCACGCACTTAAATTATACCTAGATATCGAAAAAGTTCGTTTTGAAGACCGATTACGCGTCGAGTTTATTGTGGCAGATGATTGTAAAAATGCATTAGTACCGAGTATGATATTGCAGCCGATTGCTGAAAACTCCATAAAGTATGCTATAGCATCACAAGAAAACGGTGGCACAATTAAAGTAACGGTTACGCGTTTTGCCAATGACCTGTTATTAGAGCTTGCAGACAATGGACCTGGAGCTGAAATTACAAATGGTAATTTGTATCGTGAAAATGGTGTTGGACTTGCAAATAGTCGTGAAAGACTACAAGCGTTGTACGGCAATAATTATTCCTTAGTTGTTGCCAATAATCAGCCCAAAGGTGTTAAAGTAAGTATTCGAATGCCACACGAATTAGAGGAACATACATGACAATGCTTCTATCAACAATCATTGTTGATGATGAACCTTTGGCAAGGAAAGGCCTTGCAGTGCGTTTAGCTGAACATAAAGACGTTGATATAATTGCGCAATGTCATAATGGTCGTGAAGCACTTGAAGCTGTGCGTGCATATGAACCTGATTTAATGTTTCTTGACATACAAATGCCAGGACTCAATGGTTTTGAAGTGGTACAAGCTATTATTGAACAGGGGCTAAAGTTACCGATAGTCATTTTTGTTACTGCATTTGATCAATACGCGTTACAAGCGTTTGAAGTTCACGCTCAAGATTATTTATTAAAACCCGCAGACGAAAATCGGTTAGCTGAGTCTATGAATAAAGTTAGACAGAAGCTTATCAGCACAGAAAATGCTGCTCATAAATCAAAACTCATTCAACTTGTTAGCGATGTAACAGGTAATGACTGCGAGAAAATCCTAGAAGAATTGTCTAATAACCAACCCGTAAGTTTGTCGTCTTATTCCGATATCTTGGCCATTAAAGATGCCGGTGAAGTTAGCCTAGTTCCTGTAAAAGACATTTTATGGATTGACGCTGCGGGGGACTATATGTGTGTTCACACTGAAAGTACCACACATATCCTAAGAAAAACAATGAAACAGCTTGAAGAGATTTTAGACCCCAAGCAATTTGTTCGTAGCCATCGCTCTACTATCGTTAATAAACATTATATTGATAAATTTTGTAGCCAGCTTAATGGCGAATACTATTTAGTGATGAGTAGTGGTAAAGAGTTAAAGGTGAGCAGAAGTTATAAAGAAAAAGTTAAACAGGCTGTTGGAATATGAATACGTCAGTCACTGAAATTTGAACGCTTATCTATTTTTAGGGCTTAATAACAATTTTTAGTCAATGAAATTTTTATTAAGCTCCATACATATTCAGTAAACCGTACTTTTAGAATATGATAGTTGGATTCACAGTATGAGATATAATTTTAATAGCGCTATTCATTTGTTAACAAAAAACAATCGTATCATATAATATGTTTAGCCAGATTGTTGTTAACCGTCTATTCCTTTTAGTCCTTTATAAAGTCAGAAATACCCTAAATAAGATCTGACAAGGGACTTCGAACACCGTTTGCTCCGTGTTCAAGTACATGGGTATAAATTTGTGTTGTTCTTAAATCACTATGACCTAGCTGTTCTTGTACTGTTCTTATGTCTGCTCCCCGTTGCAATAAATGGGTGGCAAATGAATGTCTTAACGTATGACAAGTTATCCTTTTATCTAACTTTAACTGATTTGCTGTCTTCTTTACCGATTTTTGAATACTACTTTCATTTAGGTGGTGACGTCTTAGATATTGGGAGTCTTGTTCTGGTTGAATACTCAATCGTGAAGATGGGAACAAATATTGCCATTTGAGTTCTTTAGCTGCACTCGGATATTTACGGCTAAATGCATTAGGTATCCATACGCCTTTATATTGAATATTATCTAAATCTAGGTGATGATACTTTTTAACCCTCTGAATTTGCTGATACAGTTCAGGTATAAGCTCAGTCGCTAGGGTAACTCTTCTGTGCTTACTCCCCTTACCATTCCAAACAGAAATACAGTGATAGTCAAAGTCTATATCTTGAACTCTTAAGCGGATCGCTTCCATAAGTCGTAGACCACTACCATATAAAAGGCTTACTAATAAATGATGTTGTGGTGGTATGTGAGAAAGTAATTTCATGACCTCTAAAGGAGTAAGTACATCAGGCAACTTTCTAGGTTTACGACTTAAATTAAAGTTTAATTTTAAACTCAATTCATTTTTTAGAATTTCTTTGTATAAAAAAGCTAAAGCATTTAATGCTAGTGATTGGGTAGCCGAGGACACATTTTGTTGATTAACTAAATAACTTAGAAATCTTTCAACTTCAAAATCCCCCATAAGGGCAGGATGAGTTTTATTCGAATAATTGATAAAATATTTAATCCAATGGATATAGGTTTCTATCGTTCTTTTAGCGTATCTTAAGTTTCGCATATGCTCAACGATACTTAATAAAAATGGAGATTTTGCATCCATAATATAAAACCTTGTTACTGTATGTTTGTACAGTTTAGGTTGTATTCAGTTCTTTTGCCAATAAAAGTAAAATTTCGGCGTTGCACCTTTTGAAATATTTAGAAATATAAAAAGGGTAGTCTTGTTATTAGCTTGCTAGATGTGCTATTAATTACTGTAAATAAAGACGGAAGAGTGAACCATATTATTTTTTAACTTTTTCTTTCTAATAAACTGTTAAATTTGCCGAGCAAGCTCGGAGAATGTCATCCAGCCACCCGCATGCAAA
>JABSOZ010000022.1 GCA_013215295.1 Colwellia sp. | reverse complement strand
GAATTCTGTTTAAATAACCATAGATATAAATCTTGAGTAATATGGCGGGATGATAACCAGGACGTCCAGTTGCTTTAGATTGAACGCCTTTAAAACCAAGGTTTTCTAAATCTAATCCATCGACAAATACATCAATTACTCTAACGGGATTTTCTTTAGCGACAAAATCTTCAAGCATTTCTGGAAAGAGGGTTGCTTGGGAGCGAGATGAACCTTTAATATGACGTGACATATAGCCAACATATAATCAATTAACCTAATGAATATTATAGCAAATATAGAGTGATTTATTATCTTGTTTTGAGATTGATTGATCATAAGTATTCGGTGCTTATTCGAAAAAGTGATCAAAACGTTTTCACACAGTCTGGGCTATCAGTTGTCGTTAAGATCCTCCACTACGGCATGTCAACTAAGCGCACAAAGTGATCATTAAAATATTTTTAAGAAAATCCAATAATACTCCCAAAAATATATAAAATAACTTTATTGTTCTGTTACACCTTTATTCAATATCATTAGCATTATGATGCCGGTACATCTGAATAAATAGTAACCTTTGATGCTTCATGTTATTTGAGTCCAAACGGAGGTGAAACAATAGTATTTCCAATTTCATCATCAACTGATAATCTATTTATAGTTCTTTGATAATATTTGATAATATTTGATAAATCCTAGTTATTTATTTTTAAAGAGCCTTGTTGAAAAGGATAGTTGAGGAATATTCGTAATGAATATGGCCGAAGAATAATCCTGAGGAATTTTATTAGATTTTATATTGTGTTGAAATACTTATGAGTAAAAAACCTCAATTCAAACTAGGTGAATTGAGGTTGTGTTTATTTTATGAAAAGCTATTTTATTCTTCAGTGCCTAAATAAATGCTATTACCACCCACATAGTTTGGTACGGTATTGTCCCAAAATTCTGGAATGTCATTAATACGTCCTGACCAGGCGCCTAATGGTGGCAACATATGTTTGGTATATTCAACTTCACCTGCTGGATCACTTGGCCCTGCTCCTGCAGCAGTTGTTTCAGAAGCGGTAAAGGAGTGATAATGATATCCATAGTTACCATGCTCATGGCCGCCAAAACTGTCTAAGTCAATATCTATACCATCACTTGTAGTATCACCATTTTGATAAATACCGAAGCCAGCAACCCCATCAAACCCTATACTTACAATGGGTGGATGAGTATGTCCCGAATAGTCACTTGAATTGTACAAGTTCAAGCCTTCTTCAGTGGCACTATGCGCATCAGCATGATAATGCAAGCCTAAACCTCTCCCTGAATGCATACCGTGAGCTGAAATTTCTGCATCAGCTTGAACAACATGCAAAGCGTTATTAAAAGTAGGATAAATAACAACGCCGTCAATAGCGACACCTGTTGCAGAGAGACTCGCATAATTATGGTGGGTTAATTCAGTTTCACCAGCATCAGTCGCTAGATCACTGTTCATATCATTTTCGGTTAAACTTTCAACTTCACCGTAATCACGCATTGGAATTTTCATCAGAAATGACTCGCGATGAAAACTACGTGTAACTGATTGGTCTTCATATTCAATACCAGCATCACCGCTTCCTGGCGGTTTAGCTACGTCCCAAAGCAACGCCATACTATCAGGTAAGCCATAACTCGCGATCACCATAAACGGGTGATGAACACCCTCTGCATCTGCTTCGTTAGTAAAGAACACATAAGGAACGGTCGCTTGACCTAATGTTGAATCGGTTGCGTCAGCAGACTGTATTGTTCTGCTAAATAAACCCGCTCTAAAAGTTGTATAAAAATCAGCCGCATAACGAAGTTGCGATCCTTCAGCGGCTAAAGTTGTTTCTATTGTTGCTAACATTGCTTCTGCCGCTGCTGTGGTGTCGGCATCTGCTCCAGTAGCTGATACTTGATCTGCATACGCACTAACAATTTTACTGGCGGTATCTGAAATGGCATCTTCTTTAGTGATGGGAGTTAATTCTTCATTACTGACACGTGCTGTTTCATCAGGGTTGAAATCAGCAGGGATCTCAAAATTAAGTGGAGGACTATAAATCGTCATTGAAGTGCCCGCGCTAGCAGTTAATGTTAATGCCCCCGACGTTAGTAATACTTCTTTTGCTGTCCAAGTGCTGTCGTCAATATAAGTATCAGTGCTAGTGTCATAAGTCTTACGACCGCTAGCTGAAAGCAGCATCGGAGAACTACCGCTTATTGTGAACGTTAAATAACCGGCTGTGCTGGTATCTATATTATTGATACTACGAAAATCTCGTATAATAAGACTATCAGTAACACCTTGATCATCAATATCTAATGCGTAATTACTGTGCTTGGCGGTTACAATTCTAAACACATCATCTTCAACTTCAATAAATTGAAACATTGAACGTAATAAAACATCATCTGTTGATGATGTCGCACTCGCTAAACCACTTACTTCTAACAAGTCACTACTAATAGTATTACTTTCATCAACTAACGTTAATATACTTGTATCACCAGCAGGGCCCATTGAAAAACGAGTAAGGTTAACGGGAGTTGAAGCTAATTCTGACCAAGTGTGGTCGCGTGTTAGCTGTAAAACTTCAACGATTGGTGCTGGCGTGTAGAAATCAGCCGAAGTAGATGCCGTAATTGTTATGGTATCTGATGGACTATCTTCAATACCATCATTAACGGTAAGTGTAGCAATATAAACCCCTGACATGTCAGCAACGAACGTTGGTTTTTCAGCCGTTGCCACACTGATAGTTGCGGCACTCGTACTTGGTTTTGACGTTAATTCCCAAAGATAGGTTAGCGTATCGCCATTAGTATCACTGCTGGTACTTGCATCAAGTGTCACTGTAACACCGGTTTCAATCTCTTGGTCTACACCAGCATTAGCAACAGGCGCTATATTTGTGGTAGAAGCCGTTATAGTTACTGTATCAGCAGAACTATCTACAGTACCGTCATTAACACTCAGTGAAAAAGTATAACTACCGTCAATATCGGCGATAAAATTAGGTTGAGCAGAGGTTGTATCGCTTAATGTGGCTGAACTCCCAGCAGGTGCTGTTGTTAAAACCCAGGTAAAGATCAAGTCATCATTATCTGCATCACTACTTGCAGAGCCATCTAAATTAAAGGATTCTCCCGTAATTACCTCTTTATCAGTACCTGCATTTGCAATGGGCGCTACATTTGGAATTGTCGTGGTTGTTGCAACGACACTCACTTCATCGGTAGCACTATCAACCGTGCCGTCATTTACCGTCAGTGAAAAAGTATAACTACCATCAACGTCAGCGGTAAAACTTGGTTGAACAATTGTTGTAGCACTTAGCACAGCAGAGCTTTCACCCGGTGCAGAAGTTACCGACCAAACGTAAGTTAAGGTGTCGTTATCAGCATCAGTACTTGCTGCGCCATCTAGGCTAAATGATTCGCCGGTTACAACTGCATTATCACTGCCTGCATTGGCTATCGGAGCACTATTACTTGGTGTTTCTGTATCTGTACCTGAGGAAGAATTTGAGCTACTTCCTCCACATGCAATAAGCAAAGTGGACATACATAAGATTAAATAGGGTTGGTAAAATTTCATTAAAACCTCAACGTGTTGCTAATGGTAGTAGAACAATTTTTATGGATTCAACTTCTTTGGGCTAAATATTAGACCATCGTAGTCTTCCACTATTTATATTTTGTTCTAACGATCAAACTAAATAACATTTTGCAGGTTCTATACCAAGTAAAGTATTGCGTGTTAATAGATTCATTATTCGAACGTAAGTAGAAGGAGAAATATTCATGACTGCAGTGTGTTTATATATCTAATATGATTAAGGTTATTGTTTTTTATAGCTTTAAAATAACTTTTGTATATTTCATTAAATGAATAATTCAACGAAATTTTGTTTTTATCGAGATCACCTATTTTAGTTTATGCGCAAATATCTCATTGAATAACGTTTCTTTCGAGTACATATAAGCACCTTATGGCGTTTCTATAAGCACCTATGGATTTTTATAGGCGAATATCAGGTACTTTTTAATATTGATTGTTTAAGTCAATGAAAATAGGGCATTAAACTATATGGCGTGATCTTTGCTCTATTCAAAAATATTATAAATAAGTCTTAATTGAAATGAATGAGTCGTAATACTTAGACCAATTCTATTATTAAGCCAGCATGAAAAGGAAATTTAATGTTTATATACTTGGTGATAGTTTTATTACTTATTTATCTATTAAATGCATATCTAACTAAAAATTATGGTCGTACTCGTAAAGTAAGTAAAAATACAGGTTTTCGGGTGAATTATAAAAAATATCCTTTAAGAAATAGCATCTTATCAACGGTAGAAAGTCGAAACCAAACCAAGCTGATACAACATAGGATCTTAAATGATAAAGTTTCTAAAGTGACGACTCTTAATGCAGAACTTGAATTATGTAAAACATTTGATAACTCGCCTATATCGGTAACGCTAATCGATAAAATATTGGAAGTAACGCTTATAGACGACAGCACTTGTAGTATTGAAAAGCTGATTTCACTTGAGTACATTAAAGGGAATGTTCAAACCTGTCACTTAGAAAGTCTTAGGAAATTATTTATCAAACATGGAAGCACAAATTATCTGCTTGCTTTAGCGATATACAAACTCACTAAAAGTAGCCCTGAGAGTGATGAAAAAAATACGTTGTTAAATTATATTGTTCGCCGTGTAGAACTTTCAGCTTAACTACGTAAATAACCCTTTAAAAGCAAATTAGAGATGAATACCAGCATAATTGTTATTCAAAAATATCCGGACAGTTATGTTGGTAAAAATAAGTTTCAAAAACATTAATGCCTTAATTAATGATTGAAATTTAGCGCGGCGATAAAGTGAGTTTGAAAAAGTTAACGGTAATGGTGCTTGGCACACCATTACAGCTTTACTGCAAAGATAACGCTATTATTTTGCTTTTCGGATATACAAATTACCTTTATAACTTGTCAATGATAACACTTGTCCTCCACCATTCACTTTCGCCTGCATTATGCCGCCAAGTACTATTTTTTGCTTTTGTCCTTTTTTATTATTCTTGATTTCATCCACCACTAAAAAATCATCGTCTAGGCCTGAAAAAATTTCGCCTTGATAAGTTTGTACGTTTACATTAGCAGCAATATTTTTTGCTAAAGTTATGTCAATATTACCTAAATGGCTTGTCAATGAAGAAGGGCTAGTTTTGACAAAATCAGCAAAGCTAACCACAATATCGGTGCGCGCTGTTTCCGCTACAATGGGACCTGATACGTTTTTTGCTATGATCATACCATCGTATGCTTCAAGCTCTAAACTGCCACTAACACCATCAATATTAATATCTCCACCTTTGTATAATTCGATATCTACCGATGATCGTAGTGGTACTTTAATGACTAAATCAACATGCTGATTTGAAACTTCGCTGCTAATTTCTACTTGATTATTTTTCTCTTCAATTTCTAATCGCAACAATTGTTTTTTAACAGTCTTTAGACCTTCTCTAGATCTTGATGAGTTATGTATTTTACTCTTTACCTTTTTAAGGTCTTTATCCTTGCCTGAAAAAACTGATGATTTTGCACTTATTTCGATGCTATCACCTTTATAGCCGACGATGGTAATACTTCCTCGATATACTTCAATATCAATTGAAACAGGCTCTCCAGGTCTAGATAAAGGTAAGCTATAGCTTTGTTCTGCTGCGTTTGCGAACTGAACGCTTCCCGCTAGCATCGCTATTAATGTAAAAGGAAAGATTGCTGATAATTTATTTTTCATGGGTTACTCCTAAAGATAAAACTAAATATATGAAGCCAGTGATTGCGCTTTAATAAACTCTTGTACTTCTGGTTTTAATTGTTGGTGAGTCACTTGTTCGGTGAATAATTTTTTAATATCGTCAGAGCCATAGTTAAGTAATAAACGGCATAACTCTATTTGTACTAATACGTTTTCTTCCTTAATAGTCATATTGAAGAGTTGTTGCTCTGATGAGCGAAAATACTTTAATTCGCTGAGACTTTTTATAATGGCAAGTCGTACCGAGGTTGACTTATCTCGTGCTAATAACGCAATGAGTTGTTCGACAAGACGCGGATTTGATAAGTCCGTTTGCCGACTATAAGCAACACCTGAAAGACGTTCACTTGCCGAGTCTTTTTGCAGCATAGACATAGCAATCACTGTTGTTAACGATGAGATGTCTTGCTGTAATACACTGAAGTCATCACTGTTTCTATCAATATTCGGCGCTTGGTTTAAGTTAAACCCGAGGACAAAAACAAAAGTTAATGTTGCGAACTGAGCAATCGACGTAGGCATAAACCAGCTTTTAACTTTATCCATTAAAGATAAAGTTTGCTCTTTTGAATAAGAACTAGCGTTATCTCTTGGCTGCATTGTTTGTTGTTGCGCACTTTGTGCTCTTGATAACATCTGATAAAAATTAGCATTTAGTTTGTCAGACGGCATAACCAGCGGCTTAACATCGTTTGTCCAGAAGTGTTCGATAAATAGTAATTCTTCCTGTAATTGACGATTGCTTTGAAGAAAACTTTCCATTTCATCGGTTAGTTCACTGTTGTCATTATTGGCTAATGAAGCAATTTTCCAGTCTATAATTATTTGATTTTTCATTAGTTAATTTCTCCAACTAATTTTTGATAACTCATTTGTAATTTACTCAGCGCATTTCTCATACGAGACTTTAATGTATTAAGATTGCAATCTAACAAGGTGGAAATTTCTTGATAGTTCAATTGCTGAAACCGACTGAGCATAATGATCTCTCTATCTTCTCGCGAAATACTGGCTAATGATTGATTGAAAATGGCATTTTGTTGTTTCGTATCAAATTCTTCACTTAATGTTTGTTCATTGATTAACTCTTCATCATCCATATCGCAGTTCAATGCTTGGTTTTTATTTTTACGGTAATGCTCAGCAATTGTATTTCTGGCAATGCCATACATCCAAGACTTAAACGTGCTGCTACCGGTAAAGCTGGTGCGATAAGCGAGCACTTTCATAAAGGTTTCTTGTACTAAGTCTTCACTAAGCGCACGGTTATTACCCGAACGTACAAAATAATTAAAGAGTTGCACCTTATTATTTTCAAAAAGTGTCGCAAGTTTATCTAGCTGACCCGCTTTGACTTGAAACATAAGTTCTTTTTCATCGAACATTGATTTGTTGTTCCTATTACTTAGCTTTAACGTTAAGTGTTACTGCTAATTTTGCTTTCATAGTTATTAATACGTGATTTTTAACGAAAGGTTGATAAATAGTTTATTTATTTTTAAATATATTATTTTGAACGATTCTGTAGAGAATGCCGTGTTAAGAGAAATGAAGGATATGTGAATTTATTATTAGATTAATAGGTGTATTGAAATGGCCCCACTTAACGATCTTTATTATACGGAAGTTACTATTTCATTAATGAGTATCAGACTTAAATATTATTATTGTAATATTTAAGTCTGATATATTTTTTGTTTAACTGACGATTATTTTTGCTGCTTTATGTTCGGAATGCATAAATGCCCAAACTGAAATGATCCCAATAGATGAAATTAAAATTAGCATATTCATAAAGCTTGACCAGCCACCCGCACTATCTGCCAACCTTCCGCCAATGAAGGCAAATGTTGCACTGGCCGCAAAACCGAATGCATCGATTAAACACACTAAGGTCGCACTATGGCGACCACCATATTCTATTGAAAATATCGACATCGGTAGGTAATAAGCAGGAGAAATTGAAAAAGCAAAAAGAAATATTGCACCTAACGCGATTAAGTAATTCAATTCAGTGCTGAAATCAAACAAAGGTAAATACTTCAAAGTCAGTACGCTGAATAAACTAAGTAGCAGCGCTATGGTTAATACTGTTCGGATGCCACTTTTTGAAAAACGATCGTAAAATGCGATTGAAGCCAAAAGGCCAACCAGAGAGCCAACTGGAAAAACGGTGGAAGCCATTGCTGCCTGTGAAGGTGTTAATTGATAACTCTCCATCAGATAAATCGAAACAAAGTCTAAAAAGGCCATCATGCAAGTAAGCATCATTAACATGATCACCACCAGCCAAACCCTAGGGCTTTTTGCAAATGCTTTGAGACCTCCAAGCGTTCCAGTGTCTTTGAGCGGATGATTGTATTTATTATCAAGTGCTTGTTTTGATGCAATAGTTTGTTCAGGCGTTTCATCATCATTGATATTATCTTTGAAAAAATTGGGGTTGTCGGGCTTTTCCTTTAGATAAAAATAACAGTAGACAAAAATAACGATGGCAAAAGCGGCTGCGATGAATGCCACCGAACGCCAATGCATGAAGCTCAATAACCAACCGAAGAACAAGGTAGCCAATACAACACTAAACCTTGAACTGGTTGATAGGATACTCCACGCACGTCCATAATGTTGCGGGTGATACCACTCCCCAACCAGTTTTGTCATGCCTGGCCAGCCAGAAGATTTAGTGCAATATAGTAAAAATGAAAAGCCGGTAAAAGCCATAACATTTGCAGAGAGTCCAAATGCTATAACAAACAATGCTGAAAGAAAAATGCCAATTAAAAAAGTAAACTTTCCACCAATTTTATCAGCAAGGGGCCCCCAAATCAGTTTCCCAACCAGCGCACCTAATGTGCCATAAGCAGCAAAGTCACCAATATTAGTTTTGGTTAGTCCTAAAGCCTCATCGGCAAGCATGGCAGGACTAAGAATAGTGATCATTTGACGGCAAATCATCATAGCGGCATAACCCAAGTACATGGTTATGAGTATATTAAGTTGTTGCGGTGGACGATTAGGCATAATCTCTCTTTGAACTTTCAAAGCATAGACGATGCGTTTTCTATCTTGTGAAAGTTCTTTTACATTTAGGTAGTAGCTTACAGTAAATTATTCAACTGTTTACGTCAACTTGTGCTCTAAAACAGCGCGTAACACTCGTATTTTCTGTGGGTAGTGTTGAATGTCTGGCTGTTTGGTATTTGACCGGTAAACTCTGGTTTGAGTTCTACTTTCCTATGACCACAATGAGCTTATCTCATCTCTATTTTCATCATTGCTAAATGTACGCCTTAAACAAGTTTTGGTATTCAATTGCTTTTGATTATATTGAAGATGTTATTTATTGGTATCAGGTATTATTGATTCATTTAAGCTTCTAAGCATTGTAAAGTGACTCATCAATCATATGAATTGGCTAAATATTAGCTATACTTCTAATTCTACATTGATGTATCTATTTTATCTGGCTTATAGGATATCAAACTCGTTGTTTATAAAAATATGTTCATGTTTTCTTAAAGTATTGCTTCTATGTTTTTTGGTTTTTCCAATGCTATCTAAAGGGGAAAGTCTGAAACGTGAACTTAACGTTGTCGTCCACAATGATCATCATCCCATTTCTTTTGAATTGCCCAACGGTCAACCTGCGGGTTTATATGTTGACCTATGGAATTTATGGTCAGTAACTACAGGTACTCCGATTAACTTTATCTCCGATAATATGGAGAATGGTTTACTCATGGTGAAATCGAAGAAAGCGGTTCATTCAGGTTTGTTTAAAAACGATACTCGTCAGCTATGGGCCGATTTTTCTGTGCCTATTCATCGTGTAGAATCGAGTATTTTATATAGGAATGAAGGGGGGAATAAGAAAAGTCTGAAAGACTTCGTCGGAATGAAAGTTGCTGTGATAATAGGTACCTACCATGAGCAATACCTTTTAGACAATTACCCTAATATAACAGTTGTTCCTTTACGAGGTACTTCTAGTATTCTTGACTTGATTAATAAAGATATTCAAGCGATTTTTAATGAATCACCATCACTCAACTCATTATTAGCAAAAATGGGCTTAAGAGGCGTTTTTGAATCAAGTATTATTGATGATGCTTCGAGTTTAGTACATGTAGTGGTAGCGAAAGGTCAAACTTCATTATTGGAAGAAATAAACAAAGGATTCGAAGATATACCTATTCATGATCTCGTCGTATTAGAAAAAAAGTGGTTACCTAATACACGGCCTTTTTTTAGCAGCAAAGCACCACTTGATATACTGACCTTATACGAACGGAATTGGTTACAAGATCACATTTCTTTTTCTCTTGGTGTCGATCACAATTCTTATCCTGTCGAATTTACAGATGATAACAATCAGTTAAGTGGAGTATCTTCAGACTACATTGATTACATTTCGGAACAGTTGAGTATAAAGCTAATTGTTTCTGAAAATATGGCATGGGCAAAGTCTGTAGAAAAATTAAAAGATGGAAAAATTGACGTTATGTCATCGATAGTACGCACCAATGAACGCGAAAAATTTATGTTATTCACTAAGCCTTATTTTCAATTACCTGCCGTTGCAGTAACGAAGAAGGGCACATTTTATGCCGAATCTATGAGTAGTTTTAACCACAGAAAAGTGGGCGTTATAAAGGGCTATGTTTTTGCAGAACTTATCTCTGAAGATTACCCTAAAATAAACATTGTTTACGTTTCATCCACCATGGAAGGTCTCAGTTTGCTAAACGATGGAAAGTTAGACGGGTATATAGGTGCGTTACCTATTGTAAATCATGAAATAGACAAAGAGAGTTATTACAATTTAATTGTTGCGTCGTTTACACCCTATAAATTGCAGCTATCGATGGCAGTTAGGTTCGGTTTAGAGCCCTTGGTTCCTATTTTGAATAAAGCATTAGACAGTCTAGATGAAAAATCTAAATCAAGGATTGCCAATAATTGGTTAGCTGTGCGCATTGAGCAGGGCACTCAGTTAAAAACCATTTTGAAATGGGCAATTCCAATTTTGACCGTATTGATTTTTATTATATTCATTTATGTGGCTATTAATCGTCGATTAAAAAGAGAGATTAAGCAGCGTAAATTATTGGAAGACCAGTTACTTCAATCGAAAAAAATGGAAGCACTAGGAGAAATGGCGGGAGGCATTGCACATGACTTTAATAACATTATGGGCATTATAATAGGTAATTCAGAACTGCTTAATATCAAATTTCCTGAAGATGAAATAATACAAAAATTCAATAAAAATATATACAACGCCAGTACTCGTGCAACTGAGTTAGTCAGTCAAATCATGACATTCAGCAGAATGAGTATCGCCCCTTTACATTCTATAAACTTTGCAGAAGTTGTTCATGATTGCATTCAATTAATTGAATCTACATCACCAAAAAACATCAATATTTTGTACGAAATAGAAAGTGGTTATGACTATGTTATAAAAGGAGATAAAACTCAGATTAATCAAGTAATAATTAATCTCTGCTCAAACGCTATTGATGCTATGTTTCCAAATTCTGGTTTATTAGTGATAAAATTATCAGGTTCAAATATTCAAATACCCAGTGGACTTAGTGACAAAAATGGCTATTTTTCGCTTAAGGTTACTGATTCCGGATGTGGAATTGATGAATCAATTATTAATAATATTTTCGATCCGTTTTTTAGTACAAAAGAAGTAGGTAAGGGGACAGGGTTGGGATTGTCTGTTGTGTATAACATCGTCCATGGGCATAACGGAAAAATTTCAGTCGTAAATAATGAGAATAGTGGCGTGGAGTTCACTATCTTAATGCCGAAAACACTAGAGATCCCTTTGAATGAAATACAGCAAATAGAAAAGGACCGTAAGGGGCTTGGCAGTATACTCATTGCTGAGGATGAAGAAGCCCTTCGCCTTTTATATAGGGAACACCTAGAATCGTCAGGATATATAGTAACCGTATGTGATAATGGCAAAGAAGCTTTAGCGTTGTTAAAGGCTAATCCTGAAAACTATGATCTTCTTCTGACAGATCATTCTATGCCAATAATGACGGGGACTGAACTCATTAAAGCAGTGTTAAAGGTCAAAGTAGATATCCCCATCATCTTAGTAACTGGTTATGCGGACATGGAATCGATAGATAAAGTTGTTTCCAAGAATTCTTATAAATGTCTGGTAAAACCTGTCAAAAGAAGTGTGTTACTAGAGACGGTATATCGTTGTATTGAAAGTCACGATAAATAAATTTTATTTTTTTCAACAACATAATTAAAAATAAATGAGTTTTCATAGTAAATTTTAATGAATTGATAGATGAATTGAACTTTTCTATCAATTCGCGCTCTTATTAGGTGAGAGTACATTTCCCTTAGTGTTTCATGTTTTTATTACACGTTTACTTGATTTCAAGTAAACGTTTTTTTTGCATGTTTTTCAGCAACTTTAGCTCTTTCTCGATTACGAATCGTGCTTAAGATAATCGACTTTTTTATTGTCAGTACTCAGTATTTAATTATAAGGAAAAATCGAACTTCGTTTTAATATCAACTAAAGCTTTGTCTAATTCAGCATACTTCCATTGTGCAAGGGCTTTTATTGAAGATTTTTCAAACATGCCGTTTGGCGTGGATTCAATTATTTCTATATTGTCTACCGATCCATCGGTGTTAATTGAGAATGACATAGTAACGCTACCTTCTATTTTGTTGTCTATAGCCTTTGTGGGCCATACCGGCTCAACATGGGTGAGCAATTGTCTGCCTCTTGTTTTAATTTTATTTTTTAATGTCTTGACTTGATCTTGTTTTATTAACTCTCTTTGTCCGTGGAAATCTTTCATCACTATATGATTGACCATTCCATTATCAGATGAATGTACTTTGAAAGTTCTATTTATCTTCGGTGTAAACCATAGATCATCTGTGGTTTTAAATACTTCTACTTGACGAGTAGAGTTCTCCCAGCGGTAACAGACCTCTTCAGCACAAGGTTCAATGAAAAATTCGGTGCCATCTGCTAACGTATAGCGGCCTATTAAGGCAGTCGTTTCATTTCTTTTCGGGTTTACAACTTTATATGTAGGGCGCTTTAGAGCTATAGTTGATAATTTTTGATTCGGTGTTGCTCGGATGTTCTTAATCCACTGCATGTGAGCACTGACACGAGTGTAATATTCTTCAACACCATATAAACCTTCACCATTATCGTTGTTACGTTGATGAGAGCTAACGCCTGCAACTTTATATCCTGTTGATGTTTTGATAAAAGCAGGGCCACCACTATCGCCAGGGCCACTGATGCCCTCTAAAGGAAGCGCGTTATTCTCTGGAGAGTCAAAGTCAAAAGTTAACCAAAGACCTTCTGCGTTTTCAATTAGGTTTTCTGCATGATTTAACACATCAGTAGAACCTGTAATACCGACTTGTCCGTTGCCGATATCACCTCGTCCAACAAACCAAACGTGTTTTGATTTTTCATCTTCCAAAGTATAGATACCGGTACTAGCAACCGTTAAAACAGGACGGTCAAGTTTCAATAATGCGATGTCATGGCTCAAGTTGCTTTCATTAAATTGAGGATGCTCAATAATATATTCTACATAATATTTTTGATGGTTGATGATCACTTCTTGTTTGCCAGGCATATATGCTGTGCCATGTGCCGCGGTTAAAATCCATTGAGGTGCAATGAGTGTTCCCGTCAAAAAGTTCAGATCTACTACGCTCTGATATTCGGTCTGTTGAACTTGGTGTTTTTCAGGATTAATATCGTGCCGAATAATAATAGCATTGCTATAGAAAGAGAATAAAAGCGTTATCAATGTTGAGCCAGTTAGAAGTTTCATATTTACCTTAATGGTTTATTTATTTGCAGGAAGCCTTTATCATTGATATGAAAAATAAAATCTATCTGTTAGTCCTTAATAAGTTATAACTTCTGACTATCCAAATTATATCCAAACTCTAAGTTTATGAAAAATATGAAAATTGATAAACACGTTAATTCAAATGAGCCCTTAACCGTTGAACAATTAATGCAGTCGCCGTTCGAAACAGGGTCACTTATTGTTGATTTTAGTCAAAACCAAGTCACACTCGATGGCGAAGACTTAATACTACAACCCAAGGTTTTAGAGTTACTTATTATTCTTTGTGCCGCTAATGGTAAAACGTTAAGTAAACAAGAACTTATTGAAACGTTATGGACTGATACCGTTGTTGGGCCTGACTCGTTAGCCAATACAATGACAAGACTGCGAAAAATATTGAAGGATGACGCTAAAAATCCACAGTTTATTAAAACTGTTCAACGTAAAGGGTATTTATGGATACCCAGTGTATTAAATTTAAAAGTAGTTAATCAAAGTATTAGCATCAAAAAAATATATTTATTAGCAGGTGTTTTGATTATGGGCGCTTTGTTATTTGTTATGTTTCAACCAAAGCCAAAACCTAAGCCATTCCCTTTTCCTGATTTATCCATCCAAAAGTTAGCAGAGGGAGGGTATGAAATTGAAGTGGGTATTGAAGGAGAACTTACCGAAGAAAAAGAAGCGGCGATGCTTGCAGAATTAAAACGCATTACTGGAGAAGAACATTCCGATATGGAGTTTACGGTAGATGAAATAACTCCGGCTTGTATTAATAAAGTTAATGGAGATAAGGTGACGGGTGAAAATGGAAACAAACACTGTGAAAAGAAAACTGCCAAATAGCTAAACAGTGAGATTATCGCCTTCTCTCTAATGCTCCTCTCTTTTATATCGACGGTTTAACAGCTCTCCATGTACGATATTATAAGGCATTATGACCGAATCGGGCTCTCCATTTCTTGTGAAATTTAAGTCTGTAGTAGGTTTGATGAAATAGATGTTCAAAGCTTTTGCATTTAATCAACAACAGTAAGTTTATATAATTGTTGTAAGCTTTTTATGAAATCAGAATTATTACGTATAAATTGATTTACTTGGATGAGTAACTCGGGATGCTTAATTGTTGAAAGGTAATAAGATCCTTTTGTCAAAGGTAACGAGGAGCAAAATTTAACTTTAAGGTTTAAATCGCTTTTTGAACTTTGAAATTTACCAACATCGACATTCATATATGCTGCATCTATTCGTTTGAGATTTAGTGCACTTAACAGATGAACTGATCGCGTAAATTCAATGAGGATAACTTTATTCGCTAATATTTGAGCTAAATAGGGTTCAGGGGTAAAGCCACGGATCACCCCTAAATATTTAATGTTTAGTGGCAAATTTTGTTCTTGGTGTATAAATGTACCGTCAACATAATACGTGATTTCATCGCTATAATAGATTTTATGCCCTCGTTTATTTTGGATATTCCAGTTTGGATTATCAGGGTATTTAAAATCTAAGGTTTTAGTGTTCAAAAAATAATTATATAAACGTTTTATCGGTAAGGGGGTGTACTGAAAGTCTAAATGATATTCATTTGAGAATTTATCAAAAAAAGGCCGGGCAAAACCAGAAAACTCATCATCGGATGAATTCTTTCTACCGTAATGTGGGTAGTATTCAATATCTTCAGTACCAATTTCATATGATCTTGTAAGATTGTTTTTCGCAAGACTCTCTGTATTGTTCAGTATTAACAATGCACACAGCGTTAACTTAAATAAATTATGCATGAAACTGATCATTCCCCATCCACATTATTATATTTGAGACTAATTCCAATCTCTATATTATAGAAGTACATACGCAGATTTACTTTTCTCACGATGAACATCCTGTCAAAAAACTACACTAGATAGAACCATATACTAGTCGAACCAATCATTCTCTTAATGTTAGCTGTGTTTAACACCCTGAAGTCAAATTTTGCAATATTAGTTACTTAAGGCTAGGTTTATTTAACGAGTGTGAACATATTTGGTTAAGCGTAGATGTTTAGCCAAAGGCATAAATAATTAAGACTCTAAAGTTTAGATAAAATTATCGACTATAATTATCTAAACTATGATTTGGGAACTGTAAACTATGAAAAAAAACAAATTTTACAACTTTCTCGCAACACATATATTTGCGTCAATAGCATTAATAATCACTCCGGCTTATGCGGAAACTTGGAGTACAACAGAAGTACAACTTCAAGCCTTTGGTGAATTAGAGAGAGTGGGAACAGGTGGTACAGCAGATGCCACTATTATTACTTTTCAACATGCTGGTGGTTGGGAATATGGTGACAACTTTTTCTTCGTTGATCACTCTCGTTATAGCGTGAACAATAATTCTAATTTTCCCGTTGCAGACAGCAGTGAATTTTATGGTGAGTGGTATTCAAGTTTTAGTTTAGCTGCACTCTCAGGTAATGATTTATCCTTTGGCATGGTGAAAGATATTAGTCTCGTTATAGGCACTAATTTCGCACCTGAAGTTGACAGCTCGTGGGTGTTACCGGGCGTGAAATTTTCATTAGATTTACCTGGTTTTGCGTTTGCCCAAATTACTGTGACCGGATATATGCATCAAGGAGGTGGTGATTCAAATTCTCCCGTATTTACCATTGTCGATGAAGACTCAAGCTTTATGGTTGATTTCTCTTGGGCGTATCCTTTTAAACTAGGGTCAACAAGTTGGACTATCGAAGGTCACCTAGAGTATATCGATGGGCGTGCACAAACCCATAGCTTTGGTACGACTGAACTGGAATCTTGGATCTTGTTTCAGCCTCAAGTGCGCTTAGATTTAGGGGAAGTATTAGGCCTTAGCCCAGGGACATTATTTACCGGCATCGAATACCAGTATTGGAAAAACAGACTTGGCGAGAATGGCACTGATGATAATGCTTTACAGATGTTAATAGTATGGCGTTTTTAATTGCTTAACTCTTTAAAAAAGTGGTCTTAAATAAGTTATTAATGTGTGTAAAAATAGGAATTTATAAATGTTATTAAAACAAAAGTTATACGTTAGTTTAATTTTAGCAATAGTCCTACCTTTAACTATTTCTACTCTGCTTTTTACTACAAGTATACGTACTCATACAGAACAAAAACTCGCCAATGTTGATTTACCTACAACATTAAATGAAGTTAAAAACGGCATAGAATTAGCGTTATCAATTCCAATCATTGTTTCTAAAGAAATAGCACAAAATTCATTTGTAATTAACTGGCTGAATGATAATGAAGTTGTCGGACAGCAAGATTCATTTATTGAATATCTATCTGACATTAGGAATAAAAATGATGCTATCAGCGCATATATCATTTCTGAAAAGTCAGGGAACTACTACACCCATACCGGTATCGACCGTAAAGTAGATAGGGAAAAAGATAAATGGTTTTATAGTTTTTTAGCCTCGGATAAACCTTTTGAATTAAGTTTAGATGTAGATAAAGCGACGAATCAAATAGTTGTTTTCATTAATTATGCGATAGAAATTGGAGGCGTTCGTTCAGGTATCGCCGGTATAGGGCTTTCCCTCGATTCGATGACCAGTTTGGTCAGTAATTATAGGATTGGAGATGCAGGTTTCGTTTATTTAGTCTCGAGCAGTGGAGAAATAATGCTCCATGGAGATAAAACTAAAATTGGAAGGTCCATTAACCTTATTGAAATAAAGAATGGCAAGATAGTTGATAAAAATATAAACGCAGAAGAGTATGTAGTTTCAAGCGCACCGCTTAACTCTTTAAACTGGCATCTAGTTGCAGAAATTCCGCAAGAACAACTTTATGGACCGATAAATAGTGCAATAAATAAAAATATAATTTTTGGTGGTGTCATCGCTTTACTGGGATTTGTATTGGTCAGGATATTAGCGGGACAAATTTTTAAGCCCATAGAAGAAATGACTGATGCAGTTACAGCACTTACAGAAAAAGATGGTGATCTAACGGCAAGGTTACCAGCCAAAGAAAATCATGAAATAGGTCATTTAGCGACAAAATTTAATTTATTTATCGAGCAATTACATGAGATGTTCAAGCAAGTTTCTCTTTCTGCAGAACAAGTACAAACTATTGCTGAGCATGTTCAAGGGAAAGTAAAAGAAGCAGCAAGTTTGTCGGAAATGCAGTCATCCAACACGCAAACTGTTGCCGCTGCCGTTAATGAAATGGAGGTCACGGTACAAGATATTTCAAATAACGCAAATGGTGCATCAGAAATAGCGATAGCGACAGAAGAAACCACCCATAAAGGTACAGAGTTTGTTAACCAGACAATATCGAAAATGGAAGTTTTAGAATCTTCAATGGCAACATCCGTTAAATCAGTAACGGAGCTTTCAATTGAAATCAAGTCTATTAGGCATGTGCTAGAAGTTATAAAAGGCATTTCTGAACAGACGAATTTACTGGCATTGAATGCAGCTATTGAAGCCGCCAGAGCCGGAGAGCAAGGACGAGGCTTTGCTGTTGTGGCCGATGAAGTAAGAACGCTGGCCAAAAGAACGGCTGAATCAACGGAACAAATTAATGAGATGATAGAAAGTCTAAACGCTCAAGCTTCAGCAACCGTTACTTCAATCGAGCAAGGGAGTAAAAACACCCTTGAAAGTGCTGAAAGGTTAAAGCAAACAGGCAGTACCTTAGACAACATTGCTAAAGAAATTATCAGCTTAACAGAAATCAATACATTCGTAGCGTCAGCTACACGAGAACAAACATTAGCAACTGCCGAAATAAGTCAAAATATTGTAATGATTGCAACTTCTGCAAGTCAAACAAAAGACAATATGATTCAATCAGAAGAATTGTGCGAAGGGCTACACCGTGAATCGGAAGCACTAAAAAAATTGATAGGAAAGTTTACCATTTAAGTTTTAAGGTTTCATTAGCGTCCTGAGTTTTGTGAAACCTTCTTACCCAAGCTATTACTATTTTTACCGTACGCTTTATGTTAATACGGCTAAATTAGTTTTACTTCATATTTAAACATCATTCATGGACATCATTTGTGGCAATTAAAACATATGGATTAATCCTCCTTATCGTTAGCTTTACAGCGGGTTGTATTTCTAATCATAAGCCTTATTCAACGCTGGAGTCGATACGTGAAAAACAAGTGCTTGAAGATAACCAACGAGGGGTAAACGGTCTAGGAGGAGCAAGAGTCGTTCAACTGACACCTGATGGCACCTTGTTATTTGTTACCAGTGCTGATGATAATTCGTTGGCTATTTTTAATGTCGATGCTGATTTTAAGCTCACTTTTAATCGCATCTTTACAAACAATACAAAAATTTCTGGCTTAAATGGTGCAACATCTTTAGTTTTATCCCCCGATGGACGTCGTGTTTATGTCGTCAGTTTTTATGATAGCGCTTTGACAGTATTCGAACAAAACGAACAGGGTAATTATCAATTTTTACAAGTATTTAGAGATGGACTGCCTTATGAGGAAGTTTTTAGTGAGGAAAGTTCGATCAAGAAAAAAGACAAACTTGGGCTTCTCGGCGCATATGACATCGCCATCACCAATGACAATAGTCAATTATATGTGGCAAGTGTAGCGAGCAATGCCGTCTCCATTTTCGACATTGATAAAAATGGAAATGTCTCTTTTAATCATGCTATTAGAGATGGTGATAATACTAAATATGGATTAGCTGGTGCAGTTAACGTTATTCTAACTCCGAATAACGCTCAACTCATCGTCGCAGGATTTAATGAAAATGCAATTACTATTTTCCATCGAAATGCAAAAGGTGTTCTAAAGCATAGTCAGACATTGAACAACGGAAAAGATGGGGTGAGAAATATGATAGCACCGCAAGGCTTAGCAATGTCGCCAGATGGTCACTATTTATACGCGGCCTGTGGAGGAAGTAATGCTATTATCGTCTTTGCTAGAAATTCTCTAGGTAAATATTCCTATATTCAATCGATAAGTAACTCAGACAATAAGGTAAGTGGTCTTGGCTCTGCTGGATATGTTACAACATCTCCAGATGGAACGCGTGTGTATGTAGCCTCTGAATCAGATAATGCGGTAGTATCTTTGGAAAGACTCAATGACGGTAAATTAAAAATTATTTCAGTGATGAAAAGCGAAGGGGTAAAAAAGGCAGATGCACTCAATGGTGCTGCCTCTGTCTATGTTTCACCAGATGGAAAACATCTACTCGTCACTACGGGCAAGGGAGATAGTTTAATCGTATATAGCCTTCATTAATATATCGAGTAAGGATCGCTAGGCCTTTGGCTATGAAAGTTAATTTTAAGACAAAGCAGGTTATACAAAGTGCTCCTATTAACTTTATTTTTCTTTAGGAATTGAAGCTCCACAAGCTAAAGAATCATCACGATAGGTCGATTGCCAAAACTTAGCACTTTTTAATTGTTCACAATTCAGGAGTTTGACCCCAAGTAAATTTGCTCCTTTAAGGTTTGCATTAGTAAGATCTGTTCCTTGAATAGTTGCTTGGGCTAAATTCGCCTTGTAAAGGTTAGCTTCACTTAAGTTAGCACGACTCAAATCAGACATCATGAGATTAGCCATACTCATATCCGCTTGGTTAAGGTTGGCTTTGGTTAAATCAACCGCAAGTAATATAGTTTTCCGCAGGTTTGCTTGAGATAAATCTGCGCGACTTAGGTTTGCAGTGGTTAAATTGGCAACTTCACAATTATCAAATCCAAGTTCTTCAGGCTTATATTCACAACCGAGTACCCCTTTAAAACGTGAAATAATGTCAGATATCCGTCTGATTTTTTTTGCATGGCTTTGATCTTGATTCATTGCCTCGGCCTTAAATATTAAGGTTTTTATCGTACGCCAAGGATCTCTGAAGTCGGGTTCAATGGGTAGTTCATATTTCTGATGTAGTGCCAAACCTAAAAAGGTGTTAGTTCTAGCACTCGTACCAAGTTGTGAGACATAAATATTGAGTATACTTTCAAAACGGTTCAAGCGAGTTTCATAATATTGGGTTGCCATACCAAACAAACCTAAATACAGACCTAATAACCAAATAGGTAATGTAGGATGATGCTCTTTATTCTCACTGGAAGATGCTTTGGCGGCAATATAGGCAAGTCCGGAATAATGCCAGATTTGTGGTAACATTTTAAATACCAACAAGTTAAATAATTGTTTCAAGAATCTTTGCATACTTCACTATTTCATCTTATTTAAAATATAATTAGTCTACCATCAGAAAACTGTTGTGCAACTGTTCTATAGATAAAGGCCTTTATAATATATTTACATAAAATCATAATCTTACCTGAGTGTTTAAAGTGAATACTCATGAAATATGGCTGTTGATTCTGGCAGATGTAAATACCACGTCTCATAGCGTGAGTTAGTCTTTAATTACTCACAGAGTTCTAATTATCAAAAGAGGTAATTTTTTGATTTCAAACGACGTCATCGAGAATAGTTTATTTCTGTTCGATTAACCCATTCTGGTGCATCCTGTCGCTTACTACATAGGTAAGTTCACTTAATTTGATACCATTAAAACAATTGCAATGTAGGTTTTAGTTCAGGATTATTGCGAGTTTCTGATTCGCTCACGGGCGTTAGCGCCACAAACTTCTGTTGCGCGAACTCTATAATTCAAGTTTTTGTGCTTTCTGAAATAGACAACGCATCCTCTATTTCAACCCCTAAATATTCAATTGTACTTTGTAGCTTTGAATGACCAAGTAATAGCTCAATAGCCCTTAAATTCTTTGTCTTTGCATAAATTAAGGATGCCTTAGTACGTCTTAGCGAGTGCGTTCCATATTGGGTGATGTCTAACCCTAGGGTGGAGACCCATTTTTTGATTATATTGGCATAGTAGTGATAGCAAATATGTTGCCCTAGTTTTCTCGGACTAGGAAATAAAAAATCAAAGGACGATAGATTTTTCAAATATACTCACTGGCTCAAACACTGTTGAGTCTTTGGTGTAATTTCAAATTGAACTTCTTTGTGAGTTTTTTGTTGTTCAATCATCGCTCGAGATTGAATAAGTGAGGCTGATGAAATATCGCGAACTTTTAAGATTATTAAATCACAAGATCTAAGTTTACTATCGATAGCTAAATTAAATAAAGCTAATTGCTCTAGTTTGTTTTCAATTTCTAACCGTATTCGAATGCGCTAAATTTCGTCAAGTTTAAATGCTTTTTTCTGGCCAACACGTTTATCTTTATTCCAAGCTGTCATGATTAATCCCCGACTTCAACTATAGAACTAAAAGTTAAGCTTAAAGGTAGGAGGATATAAATATGAGTAAATAAAAAAGTTATTCTATGAGCTTAGATTGTCTTGATTTTCGATAAGTCCACCTCGGAAAGGGGCACTTAGCGAGATATGATTTATGATCACTCTATACGCAAAATGGACGTTTCTAGTTGTTATATTTAAGCTACCATTGTAGGTTTAATAGCTGAGATCACTGTTGGATCTTTAAGGCTAACTTCTTCCTTATTAGTTAACTTTTACAGTAACTAAGTAGCAGCCAATATAAGGCTGCTTTGTCTATATTAGCAGTTAAATCTTTGACTTGACGCCGTACACCTCGAACAGGTATCGATAGTAAATTAATTTTTATCCAAACATAATATCTATTAAATAAAGCGTTATTGGTGTACGTCTAAATATTTTTGAATCACTATTCTTAGTTGTTCTTTTTTACTATCGGAAATAAAGCTCGCATAGATTGCGTTCAAACTAAATTGCGCAATTTCAGTCTTATTCATAGAATGTGCGTTTGTTACCGCAAAAAAGTTATCTGTCATATAGCCACCAAAATATGCTGGGTCGTCAGAGTTAATAGTTACACATACTCCTTTTCTAAGAAGGGTGACGATATTGTGTTGTTCCATACTATTAAATACCTTTAGCTTAATATTTGATAAAGGACAAACAGTGAGAGGAATGCGCTCAGTGACTAGGTGCTTTATTAAAGCTTCATCTTCTGAACAGCGAACACCATGATCAATTCGAGTGACTTTAAGTAAGTTCAATGCATCATGGATATTGCTTGCTGGCCCTTCTTCTCCAGCGTGGGCGACGGTTAAGAACCCTTGCTCAATAGCTTGTATAAATACTCTCTCAAATTTTCCCGCAGGGTGACCAATTTCAGTTGAATCTAACCCCACACCTATGATTTTATCTTTATGTGATTGTGCCTGAGCTAATGTTTTAAATGCTGACTCTTCATCCAAATGTCGTAAAAAACACATAATGAGTTTACTGCTGATACCTAACTCTGTTGTGCCTTTTATAAGTGCGCGATGAATACCATTAACCACAGTGTCAAAACAAATACCTCGTTCGGTATGTGTTTGGGGATCAAAAAACACTTCTGTATGTAAAACATTATCGTCTTTGCAGCGCAGTAAATAGGCCCAAGTTAGCTCAAAGAAATCTTGTTCATTAATTAATACCTCAGCTCCTTGGAAGTAAATATCTAGAAACGATTGTAGGTTATGAAAATTATATGCATCTTTAGCTTCAGCAATCGATTTGAAAGGAATATGAATATTGTTACGCTTTGCAAGCTTAAGCATCAGCTCAGGCTCAAGTGTTCCTTCGATATGAAGATGTAATTCAACCTTAGGTAAATATTGGATAAATTCTTTCATGATTTAGTTCCTAATAAATAAGAAGTTTATTCAGCACTTATCTTGTGAAGAAAAATTATCCATACAAAGAGAAAAGCACTAACGTACTGAACTCTTCGTAATCAGGATTTATGGTTCCTGCTAGAGACCCCCAGTCCATATCACTGGGGTTATACGAAGATAAGCTAGTTGCCGCATCTAGAGCACCAACAAGCTTGACAATGAATGGTGCCTCACTATTTTTCACAATCTATATAAAAAAGACAGGTGCGTATCTTTGTTAGTCGTAAATTAAAACATTAGAGCAGACATTTTACAATCTCTTTGACTACTAAAAATTGATCTTGCATTAGCATCCTTTAGCTGGCATAACTTTCATACTTCTATGGTGGAAAGGGGCACATAGCGAGTTAGGTTTTATGGCGATTTGTGCATGACTGACTAAGGCAGAAATATTGTAAAGGGCAGGTGTATGATCATAAAGCGGACGCTCGGTGATTATAGGTTTAGTTTATCAGCTAGACGTAAATTGTTGAGACCATTGCAAACGCTGACAGGCCGTTAAGTTTAGGTTTTTTCGACACCAGCCTGACTAGGATGGTGGATGATTCTTTGGTTTGAGACTAATAAACCTAAACATAGCTGCCAGTGGAGTTTCACTCAGAACACTAACTTTTGCTATCCAGATCTCATGTTACTTTTCGCTCTGTTAATCTAGTGTTGATTCATCTAGAGAATTTAAAGGCGCTATGATATTCCCTTCATTCACTGTTGTGGAACGATCTGCCGCTTTAAGTTCATTTTTTATGGCCACAACATGCTGGTTATCAGTATAAAAGGTATTGTTCGCTATCGTATTATCTCTGCCTGAAGGTGCTGGAATGTTTTTCAAACCGCGATAGTCTACTCGAACAGGATTTTTAGTTTTCTTGTTAACAAGATATATATACTGTTTAAGTCTTTGGTGGGAGCCTATGAAGTTATTATTTACAATATGGTTTGCAAAACCTGCCAACTTAATGATCTCTTCATTATAGGGTATTTCCCAAGCATTGAACGTATTTTGGCGAACGGTGACCGCTGACGCTCCGTATTTTATATCAACATATTGGCCCAACACACCTGGCCCTATAATACTGTCTTCAATTAAAATATCGTGAACTCGCGCTTTATTACCCGCCATATCCATTCCTTTTGATGAGCCAATATAAAACCCTTCCCCTTCATGAGCGTTATAATCCTTATTAAGCCATTCCCCAATATGATGAATGTTCATTCGCCTGAAGCTATTATGATGGCTTTCCTTTCTTATAGCGACAGCCGCATTGTGGGTATGATGAATATGAATATCTTCAATATTATTTTCTGCGGCGCCATCCAAATATAGGCCGATACGGAAACCGTTTACGTCCCAGTAGTTTGTCTTGAGGGGAATGCGCTTTCCGCTAATTTCAAGGCGTGAAAGATCCCAAAACGACCCCGTTACTTTAATTGCCGTAAGGTTTTCTTCCTTTTTTCCACCGACAGTAGAGATAATAGCGTGTCGGTGCTGAGAACTTTTGTCTTTTGAACTGAAGGTTATTCTGTTGTCTTTAGAGCCGCTGGCCTCCAGTTTAAAACTTTTATTAATCTCATACACTTTACCGCCTTCAAGCATGAGGGTGTCACCTGGCTTAATAATTTTAAGCGTTTGGTAAACACATTTGCTCGTAGGGCATTCATATAAGGTAGCTTCATTAGCAAAAGCCTCATTAAAGGTAGCAACTACGGATAACAATGGCAGTATTATTTTTATCATGAAGCTAAACATGGAATGGGGTTGAATAATATTATTCATGTGATCTTCCTCTTGTACCGATAAATAAAGTTAAATTTTTATAAGCCCAATGTGATAATTGAGATTAATTAACTCTCGCACTCACTTGATTATTGATTTGCAAGTCGGCATGCGTTGGTTATGGCTTGCCAATTTTTCTGCTCTACCCATTCAGGCTTTGATATCCACGTCCCCCCAACGGCGAAAACATTATTGAGTGTAAGATACTCGTGTTTATTTTCTGCAGTAATACCGCCTGTAGGGCAAAATATAACATCGTCAAAAATTGTGCTAATGGTAGAGATAAACTTTGTGCCTCCAGCAAGTGAAGCAGGAAATAGCTTTTGTTCGGTATAGCCATATTCTCTAGCTAGTAATATTTCACCTGTATTTGATACGCCAGGTAAAACAGGAATAGGCGACTTGGTCAGTGCAGTTAATAATTTGTCTGAAACCGCTGGAGTTACTATAAAATCGGCGTTGGCATTAATAGCTTGTTCAAGTCGCTCTTTTGAAGTAACAGTGCCAGCACCAACAATTAAACCGGGCACTTGCTTCTTAATTTCACTAAGCGCTTCAAGCGACGCATCAGTTCTCAAGACTACTTCAACCAATGAAAGTCCAGCATTTTTCATTGCTTTAGCAATATTGACCCCTTGCTCAACAGTATGAGCTGTAATTATCGGTAGAAGTGTTTGTTGAGCCATTAATGTTGAAAATTTTTGCAATATGAAACCTATAATATTAGTAAGTTGATTGTTTTATAGAGCACAGCATTTTTGTTGTGTTGTTTAAAAGTAAATTTAAGCACGTAGCCAAAAAGTAGATTTAGGCTACTGTTATCGTTGTTTAATCTGTTTTTCGGCCTTGATGAATTAGCCTTTCAAGTCGAGTTAGTTATGAATTAAAAATAACACAGCGCTTATTTCGATCTTAAGATCAATGTGGGACCGAATGCATATCTTCTAACTCAATTTCAACAATAGCGCCTTTTTGCTGAATAACTTGTCCCGCAAGTTGGTTCCCTGCATCAGCACATTGTTTTATTGGGCATGACTGTAGCCAATAAGCTAAAAATCCTGCATTAAACGAATCGCCAGCAGCGGTTGTGTCTACAACATTTTCTATCTTTTGAGTTGGGAATATTAGAACGCTATTTTTCTGTGAATCACGGCTATACTGGCATCCGTTTGCACCATCTTTAATCACTAATTCATTAACCCCATGCTGATGTAATCGAGTACGACATTTTTCTATTGATGTATCTCCCCAAAGCATATGTTCATCATCAAAAGTAACTAAGGCTAACGATGATAAAGCATATACTTCGTTATAAACTTGCTGACAATGCAATATACTTGACCACAAAGTAGGGCGGTAGTTGCTATCGAATATTATGTTAACACCTGATTCTGCAAGTTTTTTAAGGTGAACAAGTAATGTTTTACAGTCATTTACAGGAAGTATTGCTAGAGATATACCCGATAAATAAATAGCGTCAACATCTGCCAATTTATTCACTACGTCGGGAAATTTAGCGTGTTGTACCATATATTTTGCTGCAGAGTCATTGCGCCAATATTGAAAGGTACGCTCGCCGTCATCATCATTTTGAATCAGATACAAACCGGCATGTTTCTCCGGATTGATCAATACTGAACTTGTATCAATGCCATACGATTGCCATTTCTCGATCATCGCAGTACTTAAGCTATCTTCACCCATAGCGGATACGTACTGTACATCCACGACATCCCCGACCACTTTTTTTATGTAAATGGCGGTGTTCATGCTATCGCCACCAAAGTTTTGTTGCATGGTATTAAACGGCTGGCCAGATATTTCAACCATACATTCGCCAATGATGGCTATTTTACTCATGCTCATTTACAGCGTAACTCCCTTTTTCCATATAGCGACTTCACGGATATCATTTTTTTCATTACAAGTTTCTTGACCATTAACTACATTAACTAACAATTCAACAAACTTCTCGTGTGTTTCATTCATGCTGGCATCACCTATGAGAATACCGGCATCAAAATCTATCCAACGTTTTTTCTTGTTAGCTAATTCTGTATTGGTTGAAATTTTCAAGGTCGGTACAAATCCGCCATAGGGAGTGCCACGGCCTGTGGTAAATAACACCATATGACAACCGGCAGAGGCTAGGGCACTGGTCGCAATAGGATCATTACCGGGAGCATCGAGTAAGTTCAAGCCCGGAAATTTTAAACGTTGACCATATTTGAGTACCGCTTGAACTTGGCTGCTACCGGCTTTTTGCGTGCAACCTAATGATTTATCTTCAAGGGTGGTTATACCACCATCTTTATTGCCCGGTGAAGGATTTTCGTAAATCGGCTGATTATGATCGCTATAATAACGTTTAAAATCATTAACCATGTCCACTAAATCGGTGAAAGTCTCTTTGTCTTTACAACGCGACATTAAAATTGTTTCTGCGCCAAACATTTCCGGCACTTCGGTTAATACCGTGGTACCACCTTGAGCAATAAGATAATCGGAAAAATGTCCTAGAAGTGGGTTGGCTGTTATACCTGATAGCCCATCACTACCCCCACATTCTAGGCCAAATTTAACTTCGCTCAACAAGCCTTGTTGGCGTTTGTCTTGTTTGATTTCGGCATAAATTTCTTCTAACAGCTGCACGCCTTCTTCGATTTCGTCATCGGCTTGCTGAGTAATAATAAATTTCACTCTATTACTATCAAAGTCACCCAAACCTTGTTTAAATACCGATAATTGGTTGTTTTCACAGCCCAAACCAACCACTAAAGCGCCACCAGCATTAGGGTGTAAAACCATGTTTTGTAGCAATATTCGGGTTGTTTCTAAGTCATCACCCAGTTGTGAACAACCAAATTGATGAGGAAAAACATGTACGCCATCAATACCTAGTTCAGGGTGTCGTGCTAAAAATTCTTTTTTCATCTGCGCTATCATGCCATTAACACAACCGACCGTAGGGATTAACCAAATTTCATTACGAATAGCAACGTCACCATTGGCACGGCGGTAAATATTAACTTCCGGTGATGGCAGTGCCGTTTGCTGTTCGATAAATTCAGGTTGATATTTATATTGCAACTCATCATGAAGATTGGTTTTTATGCTGTGGGTATGAATCCAGTCACCTTGCTTAATATCATGTAAAGCAAAACCAATAGGAGCACCGTATTTAATAACGTGCTGTTCTTTAGCCAGATCGGTTAAGGCTATTTTATGGCCCTTAACAATGGCTTCGTTGATATGCAATTCAACATTATCTAAGATGATTATTTCACCGGCAGATAAATTCCTCATGGCAATAGCGACATTATCTGTCGCGTGTAATTTTATGATAGCTTTCATATTATTTGCCTTTTAACGTTTTTGCTAATACATAATTGACTCTATGTGTTAACAGCTCTGATAAATATTCACTCACTTGAGTCGTTAGGTTTGGCACATCATTTAAATTACTGTCCCAATGCCATTGTGCAGCTAACACTTCTTCAACAAGTTGCTCTACAGAGAGCGATTTTTCATCGTAACTGCGCCATAATTTATTCAGTAACTCAAGCCACTCTTCACTATCACTTAAGGCAATTTTTTCATCATTACGTTCGCCTTTGTAAAAGAAAAGTTGCCCAGCAATCGCTAATGCCATCATTTTTGGTACCACTTGTTTTAATTCTGAATATTTTAGCAGTTGCGGTAATATGCGGGTTTTAAATTTAGTCATGCTATTTAACGAAATATCAATCAACCTATGATGTATATAAGGATTTCTAAAGCGATTTAAGACATCATTGGCAAAAGCTTGCAATTCATCTTTGGGTAAATTTAATGTTGGGATAATTTCATCAAAAATTAATGCAGTTAAGTATTGTTCAAAAAGTGGTTCGGATAATGCCTCACCTACTGAATCAATATTTGCCATATAAGCCAGTGGCACCATTGCTGTATGGGCACCATTTAAAATAGCGACTTTACGTTCTTTATAAGGTGATATGTCGTCGACAATTTTAATATTTAGCTCACTACCTTCTAAGCATAATAATTCTGCTAGATGTGCTGGCCCTTGGATAACAAATAAATGAAAATGCTCGGCAGTCACCATGAAATTATCAAGATAGCCAAGTTTCTCTTGTAACGCTTGATGTTCATCGCGAGGGAAACCCGTAACAATACGGTCAACAAGAGTTGAGCAGAAATCATTAGCATTTTCTAACCAGCTAATAAATTCATCTGATAGCTTCCATAGTTGACAATACTGTAAAACAATTTCTTTTAGCTTCTCACCGTTATACTCAATGAGCTCACAAGGAATAATCACTAGACCACTGTCAGCTGCACCGTTAAAAAACTCAAATCGACGATGTAACCATTGGGTTAATTTAGCCGGAAATGATTTTGCTGGGGCATCGGTGATTTTGTCACTGTCTATATACTCAATGCCAGCTTCGGTGGTATTAGAGAAAATGATTTTTAGTTCAGAATTTTCCGCTAAGGCCATGTATTTATCAAATTCTTTATACACAGGTATTTCTTCATTAACGGAAGAAATGATTCTATGCTCGGCAACCGCTTCACCTTGTTCGTTTAAACCACGAATAATTGTGGTGTACAAACCATCTTGAACATTAAGTAGAGGTAAGGTGTCGTAATCAATGGGTCTGATAATGACAACGCCCGCACCTAGGTCTGTAGTTTCATTCAATATATCAATTTGCCAATCAACAAAGGCACGTAAAAAGTTACCTTCGCCAAACTGCATAATCTTTGTAGGGTATTTGTTTTTAGTGAAATTTTTTCTATTTAATAACTTCATCAATGATCTCCTCTTAGAAACTGTATGATGCAAATAGTACAATAACTTGCCACCGGTGGCAAATAGTATTTGACAAATTGCCACCGGTAACAAACAATAGGGCATTGAATTAATACCGATAAGGTCAAGAGTAACGATGGATTTATTTAACTTAAAAGGCAAAAAAGCGTTAGTAACTGGAGCAAGCCGTGGCTTGGGTCAAAAAATTGCAGAAGGTTTAGCCTCTGCTGGTGCTGAAGTTATTTGTAGTAGTAGCCGTGAAGGCGGTTGTCAACAAACTGTAGCTAACATTAAAGCAATTGGCGGTCAGGCCTCTGAACGCTGTGTTGATTTAAGTGATGATAAATCAGTTGTTTCTTTAGCTGAGCAAATATTAGCCGACCATGGTTGTATTGATATATTGGTCAATGTCGGAGGCACGATTCATCGACAGCCTGCGGTTGATTATTCTTATCCAGAATGGCAAAACGTGATGAAAGTTAATCTAGATGCAAGTTTTTTATTAGCACAAGCCTTTGCACCAGCGATGATGGCAAAAGGACAAGGTAAAATTATTAATATTGCCTCGATGTTGTCTTACAGTGGCGGCATGACAGTACCTGCTTATACCGCAAGTAAACACGCCATTGCTGGACTAACTAAAGCATTAGCTAATGAGTGGGCGATTAATAATATTCAAGTAAATGCTATTGCTCCAGGGTATTTTCGCACTGACAATACCCAAGCTTTGCAAGATGATGAAACTCGTAATGCCGACATTCAAAAACGCATTCCAGCGGGAGAGTGGGGAGAGCCTGAGCAACTACAAGGGGCGGCTATATTCTTAGCTTCAAGTGCTAGTGACTATGTTAATGGTCATATATTGGCTGTTGATGGCGGTTGGTTGGCTCGTTAATTAACAGATAATCAAAATTAATAACCTGAATTTAAGTAATATTAGAGAATACTATGTCTACAGAAATGGAAAACCGTTATGCCGTTGGGCCTAACGAAGTTAAGGGGTTTGATACAACCCAACTTAGAAAAGAGTTTCTTGCTGATAAATTAATGCAAGAAGATAAAGTTTACTGGGTTTATACCCATTATGAACGTTTTATGGTTGGTGGAGCCGTTCCTGCTTCAGGGCCGCTTACCTTAGAAACCTTAGATGCATTAAAGGCTAGCACTTTTCTGCATGGCCGTGAGTTAGGGGTTATCAATGTTGGTCAGCCGGGCACAGTAACCGTTGATGGTGAAATCTTTAACTTAGGTTATAAAGAAGCTTTATATGTAGGTAAGGATTGTAAAGACGTTATTTTTAATAGCGACGATTTAACCAAACCAGCAAGATTTTACTTAAATTCAGCGCCTGCTCATAAAAAATATCCTAATAAACGTGTGACCACAGATAATGCTAACGTACTTGAAATGGGAAGCCCTGCGAGCTCAAATGAGCGTGATATCAATCAAATGTTGATTAATGGTATTGTTGAAACTTGCCAGCTTCAGATGGGTTTAACGTCTTTAAAAACGGGAAGTGTTTGGAATACTATGCCGGCACATCAACATGATCGACGTAATGAAGTCTATTTTTATTTTGAAATCCCAGAGGGGCAAGCGGTATGTCATTTTATGGGCGAACCTCAAGAAACAAGGCATTTATGGGTACATAATGAACAAGCGGTAATTTCACCTCCGTGGTCCATTCATTCAGGTGCGGGTACACAAAATTATAGTTTTATTTGGGGCATGGCCGGAGAAAATCTTGATTATGATGATATGGATAAGTATCAACCTAATGAGCTTAGATAAAGGTTAATGCGCAGGTTGTTAATACCATGAATGACAGCATTGTTCATGGTTGCAACAACACTAATAATTATTAACAACAAAGAAGTAAATATAATGAAAAAGCATTTCTTGATTAAAGCGTTGGTGGTTATAACAACTTCTCTTTTACTCGGTTGTGGCAGTGACAATAAAACAGTAACACTCACCTTAGGCCATACCCATAATACTCGTCATGTAGTACATGTAGCGATGGAATATATGGCGAAGCGGATAGAACATCATTCTGGTGGTACTATGGAAATGGTGATCTACCCAGGTGCTCAGTTAGGCGATGAGCGGGAAATGATAGAATTGTTGCAAATAGGCAGCTTATCTATGACCAAGGTATCAGCGAGTCCGCTTGAAGGTTTTGTTCCTGAAATGCAAGTGTTTGCTATTCCCTATTTAATGCGTAGTCATAAGCACTTTTGGGAAGTACTTGAGGGCGATGTCGGTCAAGATCTACTTAAAAAAACGGAAAGTGTCAGACTAAAAGGATTAGGTTATTTTGATGCGGGTAGTCGTAGCTTTTATAGTAGTTATGGACCAATAAATTCCCCAGAAGATTTAATAGGTAAGAAAATACGTGTATTAAATAGCCCTACAGCAGTTGCTGCAGTGCAAGCATTAGGTGGCGCCGCTACCCCAATTGCGTGGGGAGAGCTTTATGCTGCCTTACAGCAAGGTGTTGTTGATGGCGCAGAGAATAATCCACCCAGTTATTACATTTCTCGTCACTATGAAATTGCCAAATATTACAGCCTTGATGAGCATACCTTTGTACCTGATGTTATTTTAGCGAGTTTGCCGGTATGGAACGCTTTAAATTCAGCACAGCAAGGATGGTTAACCGCTGCCATGGCAGATGCTATTAAACATCAGAAAGTCTTATGGAAAGCTGCTGAAGAGGATGCTTTGGCTGCCGTTATAGCAGGGGGAGCTATCGTTAGTTATCCAGACAAAGCAGCATTCCAAGCATTAATGGTTGATTTTCACGCTTCTTTTGCTGATAGCCCTGTTGCTGAGCAAATAATACAAATTAAAAAGATGTAGGGTAAAATTATGCATAAATTTATGTCGTTCATCAGTTCAGTACTGGAAAAAATACTCATGCTTGCCATGGTCGCCATTGTGGTCACCGTTACTTGGCAAGTGTTTTCTCGCTTTATTATACAATCGCCGAGCTCGTTCACGGAAGAGTTAGCGCGTTTTCTATTGATATGGATAGGTGTACTAGGCTCCGCATACGCCTATAAAACCAAGGCTCATTTAGGCTTAGATTTATTCATCTATAAAATGCCCCCGGTGAAGCAAAAAAGAGCACGCATTTTAATTGAAGTGTTGGTGTTGATATTTGCCAGCAGTGTCATGGTTTATGGCGGTACATTGCTCGTTGCTATGACCGTTGAGTTAAAGCAAACCACCGCAGCACTAGGTCTGAATATGGGGGTTATCTATTTAGCCGTACCATTATCGGGTGTGTTAATCGTCATGTTTTGTATCGATAATATTAGCCAGTTACTAAAATCAACTCCCGCTAATGAAAATACAGTAGAAGGAGAGTCGTAATGGATTTGACTGCAATTATATTATTAGTGAGTTTCTTTGTACTGTTGTTTTTAAATGTGCCTATTTCCATCTGTATTGGTTTAGCGACCTTAGTGTCATTACTGATACACATCGACTTTACACCGGCCACCATGACCATTGCCCAGCAACTAGCCGGAGGGATTAACAGTTTTGCCTTATTAGCCATTCCGTTTTTTATTCTATCAGGCATAATTATGGGACGAGGGGGTATTGCTAAGCGATTAATCGAATGTGCTATGGCGCTTATCGGCTCTTTGCCTGGCGGCTTAGCGTTAGTGAACGTGATGTCATGTATGCTCTTTGGTGCCATTTCTGGCTCTGCGGTTGCCGCAACTTCGGCTATTGGTAGTTTCATGGTGCCGGAAATGAAAAAACATGGTTATAGCGCCGAATTTGGTGCAGCAGTTACTGCTGCCGCGGCAACTACGGGCATGTTGATCCCGCCAAGTAACATCCTTATTATTTATGCTATTGCCAGTGGTGGTGTCTCTATTGCCGCCTTATTTGTTGCTGGTTATGTGCCTGGTATTCTAGTCGGTTTAGCCTTAATGCTGGTTTGTGCTATCTATGCTATACGACATAATTACCCTGTTACTGCTCGTTTGCCCTTAAAAGTGGCCATCAAAAAAGTTGTCGCAGCACTGCCGAGCTTATTGTTAGTCTTTATTGTTATTGGCGGTATTATCGGTGGCATTTTCACTGCCACTGAAGCCGGTGCTATTGCTGTGCTGTATGCATTAACACTCTCTATAGGCATCTATAAAGAAATTAAAGTAAAAGAGTTACCCGGTTTATTATTAAAGGCTTGTGAAACTACGGCAATTGTAATGCTGATTATTGGCGCTTCTTCAGCAATGTCTTGGTTGTTGTCTTACACTCACATCCCACAAACTATCAGTGATTTTTTCTTAATGTTAAGTGACAATCCACTCGTGGTATTGTTACTGATTAATTTAATTTTAATTGTTGTTGGTGCATTTATTGACATGACCCCCGCAGTATTAATCTTTACGCCGATATTTTTACCGGTTGCTGAGTCGCTTGGTATGTCGCCTATTCAGTTTGGCATTATGATTGTACTTAATTTATCAATAGGTCTAGTGTCACCACCAGTAGGCAGTGTGCTTTTTGTAAGTTGCGCAGTGGCTAAAACATCGATTCATAAAATCATAAAACCAATGATGCCCTTATATGCTGTTATGTTTATTGTGTTAATGTTAGTAACTTATGTTCCGGCAATAAGTGAAGCATTACCAAGGTTCTTTGGTTTAATTAAGTGATAGGGTAGAATGTTATCGAAGAGATGAAATTATATTTCGGCTGTATAGTCATTTTATGTTTCATCTCTTTGTCCCTTAACAATAAATCAATAAGATGACTTTAAATGCAAGCTAAAAAAATAACTATTAATGACGTTGCTCGAATTTCAGCCGTGTCAAAAAGAACCGTTTCTCGCGTAATTAACCGTTCCCCTTTGGTTGGAGACAAAACCAGAGAACGTGTTGAAAAAGTTATTGAAGACCTTAAGTTTACTCCGGATAAACAGGCGCAAGGTTTAGCTTCTAACCGTTCATATTTAATAGGGCTGATTTACGACCATTTTGATGCACTCACCATCATTGACGTTCAAAAAGGGGCACTAGGTGTTTGTGCCAAATTAGGGTATGAATTAGTTGTGCACCCTTGCAAATCGGGTGAAACTGGGTTAGTTGATGAATGTATTCAATTTATTTCTGGTTCCAAAATTGATGGTGTCATCATTTTACCACCCGTGTCTGAAAATAAAGAATTGGCTGCGGCACTGCGGAAAATAGAATGTCCTTATGTTCGCATTGCCTCTGTAGATGTAGATGACAAAGAAAACATCGTTGTTTCCGATGAAAGAGCGGCGATGAAAGAAATGGCGGATCACCTTGTTGAATTAGGTCATCGTGATATTGCTTATATTTCTGGACCTATGGTTTATCGTTCTTCGTTAGAACGAATGGAAGGATTTTTATCTGAATTAATGAAATTCAAAATTGATATCCCAAGCTCTCGCATTCGAGAAGGTCAAAATAGTTATGAAACCGGATTGTCCAGTGGCATGGAATTACTTTCTCAACCTAAAAGGCCAACCGCTATAGTTGCTAACAATGATGAAATGGCCGCTGGTGTGATCAGAGCCGCACATGATTTAGGCATAAAAATACCAGAAGAACTTTCAGTAGCAGGGTTTGATGATAACATTCTTGCTTCCCGGATCATTCCATCGTTAACAACCATTCAAAGGCCTATTGATAATATGGCTGCGTTGGCAACGCAAAAGCTAGTTAATCAAATGCAAAGTGAACATAGTATGCCGCTTAAATTAACCGGTGAAGTAAAACCACACCTTATTATTAGAGAATCAACTGATAAATTAACTAATTAAACGACAACCTTCTGATTCTATTTTTAGTTAGTGATTCTTGAACTTATGCAATAACGCATTATTGAGAATCTAGTGTTTTAGTAGAGAATTTAAGGATATTTTAAAATGAAAATTGCATTAATGAATGAATTCAGCCAAGCATCAAAAAATTCGGCTGTTTTAACTGAACTACAAGCGGTTGCTAGTGAGCAAAATCATACTGTATATAATGTCGGTATGAATGATGATAATGATCATCGTCTCACTTATATACATTTAGGTATAATGGCCAGTTTATTACTGAACGCTAAAGCGGTTGATTTTGTTGTTAGTGGCTGTGGAACCGGCCAAGGCGCATTAATGTCGCTAAACGCATATCCTGGAGTTACTTGTGGCTATTGTATTGAGCCTGCCGATGCGTTTTTATTTGCACAAATTAATAATGGCAACGCCTTAGCTTTACCTTTTGCAAAAGGTTTTGGTTGGGGCGCCGAGTTAAATATTCGCTATATTTTTGAGAAAGCCTTTACTGGCGATAAAGGTCAAGGATATCCGCCGGAAAGAAAAGCGTCACAAGCCGAAAATGCTGGAATTTTAAATACAATAAAAACGGCTGTAGCTAAAGATTATTTAAGCGCATTAAAATCAATTGATATTGAGTTAGTGAAAACAGCTGTTGGTGGCGAGCGTTTTCAAGCCTGTTTCTTTGAACATTGCCAAAATGCTGAAATTGAAGGATTTGTTCGATCTTTAATTGATTAACTATCCCACTTTATTTCAACTATAAGTATTGTTTAAAACAGCTAAATTTTATTTAGCTGTTTTTTATAAATTGATGACAATAGTTAATCGTTTGATTTATCCAAGGGTTAACAAGCCAAAAAGAATGTGGCGCTTGCGCTATTTTTATAACTTTACTATCAATACCTAATTTATTTAAACGTGCAGTAGCATCGTCTCTACCTGCATGGAAACGATCTCTTTCTCCGTTAATAAATAAGGTTGGTGGAGATTTTTAATTAATATAATAGACCGGTGAGGCCTGTTGCCATAAATCAGCTACTTCTTCATATCTGCCGCCGAACCTGATAATAGTGTCTCGGTTACTGATTGTTATGATATTGATGGCGCAGGGCCTGATTATTACCTTAAAATAGGTTTGTACGAGGACGATGTCCCGCCCGGTTACCGTATTGCTTATCAAAACTTAGCGCTCGAGCAACTTTAATTTTTAGTGGAGGTGCCAGCAAGCATAACAACTTGCTTAAAAGGACTCGTAACAGTTGGCTCGGTTCCGCTTCGCTCCACATTTTAGCCAACAATTACTCGCCTCTTAGCAAGGCGTTGGTATTTTTAAAGATTAGAGTATGAGTAATATTTTGAGTATAAATAGAAACAAAGTAGTAAGCCCTTGCGTAGGTAAATGCCAATTAATTGAAAACGATATTTGTATGGGATGTTATAGATTAATAGCAGAGATTGGCGGTTGGCTAAATAAATCAGAAAACGAAAAAAATGATATTGTTGTTCGTTGTACAAAACGAAAAACAAAGTATTTACAAATGAAATCAACCATATAACAAGCTGTCAAGCGGGACAAGTTACAGTTGGCTGTTAACAGGGCGTTGGTACGTTTCTTACTCCTGAGCTTGTGGCTATAGTATATTTTAAAGAGGCTATATTGATGAATAAAAATCAAGGTTTTACTTTAATAGAATTAGTAATAGTTATTGTTATATTAGGGATATTGGCTGCTACCGCGGCGCCAAAATTTATAGATTTATCGTCAGATGCAAGAATTTCAACGCTTGAAGGTATGAAAGGGGCTTTGAGCAGTGGTACAGATATGATCTATGCGAAAGCTGTGATCAATCAAAAAACACAAGGTGAAGATTCGATAGTTGTTGGTGGAGTTACTATTGAGTTACACAGCGGCTACCCCACAGGTGCCTGGAATAATAGTATGCGCTATATTGTTGGTTTAGATTCAGTCGCCTTTTCTACCAGCAATTCAACAGTATGTGATAACGAATGGTGTGGTCGAGGTAATCAGACTTCTATATCTAGCGGAATCACAACAAGTGGGTCTGTAGTCATTGGAAAGGTTTATCCTAGAGGGTATAGTTTTGATGATGAATGCGGGGTTTATTTTATTAATTACCGTGATGGTAACAAACCTGTTGTAGGCCTAGAGACTGATGATTGCTAATAAAACTATAAGGCATTCAAACGGACAATTTACAGTTGGCTGTTTTCACTGCGTTCAACATTTTAGCCAACCATTACTTAGCCTGTTATTTAGGCGTTGGTACAAAATCTAATCCGAATCAGCCACGCAGTGTAGAAACCTAATGTCTATAATGTGGCCAGCCTTTTTACTGTTCAAAATACTGAACAATAAAATAAAGCTATAACTAGGTAATTTTACGCAATATTGTTTTTTTTCACTTAATATTCCAAATAGTAATAAAGAAGATTAAAAATATATGATTTATTTATTATTTTAATAAAATAGCGGTAAAACAACTCTATTTCTTAATGTAAACGTTTTAGATGGCTAAAAACCATGATAATAAATATTATTATTATGATTTAATTAAAGCTATTTACGTGATTTTTTCGTTTTGTCTCTAAGGTATCACTTGAATAATCTGCCACCGGTGGCATAATGGGTTTCAACAGAAAGTGAGTTGCTTTATCAAAAAATAAAATGAGAAATATATTGTGAAAAATTATTGTTTAGTTCCTGCAGGAGTTGTTACTGGAAATACCGTTAATACCTTGTTTGATGCAGCTAAGAAAGGATGTTTTGCCTATCCTGCCGTCAATGTTGTTGGTACGAGTTCTATTAATGCTACGCTTGAAGCGGCCAAAATCGTGAATTCGCCAGTGATTATTCAGCTCTCTCATGGCGGAGCAACATTTTTTCTCGGTAAAGGCTCTAATCTAAGTGGAGACCAGGCTGCTATTGTGGGCAGTATTGGTGCTGCCCGTTATGTGCATGCCGTGGCTAGTGCTTACGGTATACCGGTAATATTACATACCGATCATGCCTCAAAAAATTTATTATCTTGGATTGACGCTTTACTTGACGAAGGCGAAAAACACTTTGCTTTAACGGGTAAACCTTTGTTTAGCTCTCATATGATCGATTTATCAGCAGAGCCGTTAACAGACAACATTGAGATTTGTTGCCGTTATCTCGAACGTATGGCAAAAATTGATATGACGCTGGAAATAGAGCTCGGCTGTACTGGCGGAGAAGAAGATGGTATTGACAATAGTCATTTAGATGCCAGTGCTTTGTATACTCAACCTGAAGATGTCGCTTATGCCTATGAAAAGTTAAGCGCTATAAGTCCTAATTTTATTATTGCCGCTTCATTTGGCAATGTGCACGGCGTATATCGACCAGGCAATGTTAAGTTAACACCTGAAATACTGTTAAAGTCTCAACAACATGTTTCTGAAAAGTTTGATTTACCTGAAAATAGCCTGAATTTTGTTTTTCACGGTGGCTCGGGCTCAGAGCCAGAAAAAATCCGTCAGGCAATTTCTTATGGTGTCATAAAGATGAATATAGATACTGATGCTCAGTGGGCAACATGGCAAGGTGTCTTATCTTATTATCAAGAAAAACAAGCTTACTTACAACATCAAATTGGTAATCCTGAAGGTACCGACCAACCCAATAAAAAGTATTATGATCCAAGGGTATGGATGCGAAAAGGGGAAGAATTTATGCAACAACGTTTGCAGGAAAGTTTTGCCGATTTAAATTGTTTAAATCGTTGGGAGTAGTTTAGTGAAACGATTAATACCGACCTTAAAACAAGACAATGTTTCAGTAGAACTTATTATGTTAATTCGTACTATCTTAGCTGCTTCTAAAGAAATATCTTTTCGTGTTAGCCAGGGCGCTTTAGCCGGTATTTTAGGCTCAACCTTAGATGAAAATATTCAAGGTGAAGTGCAAAAAAAACTTGATGTTGTTGCTAACCAATTATTAAAAGATATGTTACTTGATGATGATTCAGTTCGTACCATTGCCTCTGAAGAAGAAGATAATGTTGTGGCGGGTCATGCTAATGCACCTTTCATTGTCGCGTTTGATCCTTTAGATGGTTCATCTAATATCGACATCAATGGTCAAATTGGCACTATATTTACTATTTATCCTGCCCGCAATGATGTTAGTGACGACAGTGACTTACAATTTAGTCAACCGGGAAAAAATCAATTGTGTTCGGGTTATATATTATATGGAGCTGCGACTATGTTGGTGATGACAACGGGAGGACCAACACGTTGTTATACCTTAGATCAAACTCATGGTGGTTATTTGTTAACAACCGATGAATTACAGATCGATCAAGATACGCAAGAATTTGCTATTAATATGGCAAATACTTATAGCTGGTATTCACCCACCCAACTTTATATTCAGCAATTATTGTTAGGACTGGCTGGGGATCGTGAAAAAGTCTTCAATATGCGCTGGAATGCCGCCATGGTTGGTGATGTGCATCGAGTTTTAACACGTGGTGGTATTTTTCTATACCCAGAAGATAAAAGAACGGGCATGCAAGCTGGAAAATTACGCCTGTTGTACGAGGCAAATCCGATGGCTTTGTTAGTAGAAAATGCTGGCGGTAAAGCCTATTCAGGAAAAATGCGTATTTTAGATATTCAGCCTGAATACATTCATCAGCGTGTACCTGTGGTACTTGGCGCAAAAAATGAAGTGGCGGCGTATTGCTCGTATTTAGTTGATGTTTAACATGATCTAAGCATTTTCATCCCTTTTATGCACACTTAGTGCATGAACCTAATTTTTGGACTCGTTGTTTGGTGGTGTTTAACCATTATTTCAACGCGTCAAAAGACATTATATAAATTATAGAAATTTTAAAAGAGACGTTTTATGAATTCACAATCAGATATTGGTGTTATTGGCCTAGCGGTGATGGGAGAAAATCTTATCCTTAATATGGCGAGCAAAGGTTTTACTGTTACCGCGTATAACCGGTCACAAAGTAAAGTGGAAAACTTTATTAACGGTCGAGCAAGAGATAAAAGCATTAAAGGTGCAACTTCATTAGCAGGGCTGGTTCATTCATTATCATCACCTCGTAAAATTATGTTAATGGTGAAAGCGGGGGAAGTGGTTGATCAACTTATTGAGCAACTTATTCCCTTACTTGGACAAGGCGATATTATTATTGATGGCGGCAATAGCCAATTTGAAGACTCAGAGCGCCGAACTCAATACTTAGAAGGTAAAGGGTTACTTTATATTGGAACAGGCGTCTCTGGTGGGGAAGAAGGGGCATTATTAGGTCCTGCTATTATGCCAGGTGGCTCAAGAGATGCGTGGCCGCAAGTCAAACCTATATTCCAAGCGATAGCGGCTAAAGTTGACGGTGACGTTGCTTGTTGTGATTGGGTTGGTAATGGTGGTGCCGGCCATTTTGTAAAAATGGTTCATAACGGCATTGAATACGGCGATATGCAGTTAATTTGTGAAGCGTATTTAATTATGCGTGATTTACTAGGATTAAGTGTTGACGAGATGCAAGCGGTCTTTGCCGATTGGAATCAAACAGAATTAAGTAGTTATCTTACTGAGATCACCGCTGATATCTTGGCATACAAAGAAAACGGCGAGCCGTTAATTAATAAAATCTTAGACACCGCAGGCCAAAAGGGCACCGGTAAATGGACCGGAGTTACGGCTTTACATTTAGGGGTGCCATTAACCTTAATTGGCGAAGCAGTGTTTGCGCGTTGTTTATCAGCCATTAAAGAAGAACGAGTGAATGCCTCAAAGAAAATTTCTGGTCCTCAAGGTGTTTTTGATGGTGATAAAGTGGAGTTTATTAAGGCACTTAAGGATGCATTGTTAGCGTCAAAAATTGTCTCTTACGCGCAAGGTTTTGCCTTAATGCATGAAGCATCTAAAGAATATAATTGGCAACTGAATTTTGGCGCTATCGCCTTAATGTGGCGTGGTGGTTGTATTATCCGCTCTGTATTTTTAGATAACATTAAAACAGCTTACGATAATAATGATGATTTAACTAACTTATTACTTGATGATTATTTTATCGATGTTATGCAAAAATCCCAGCCAGGCTGGCGTAAAGTGGTTGCTACAGCCGCAATGCAAGGTATATCTGCGCCTTGTTTATCTTCTGCATTAAGTTATTTTGATGGTTATCGTACCGAAAACTTACCCGCTAATTTATTGCAAGCTCAACGGGATTATTTTGGGGCTCATACTTATGAGCGTAAAGATAAAAATCGGGGTGAGTTCTTCCATACCAACTGGACCGGGCGTGGCGGCGATACAGCGTCAACCACTTATAGTATTTAATGGCCTTACGCTCATAATCACTTATTTGGTGCTGCTACCTATTTGATATCAGTTTAGGCATTGGTTTTATTGTAAAACTAATGCCGAGGAGCCTGTCCGAGAACTAGCAACCTACTGCGGAAAATCTGAATTTTGCCATTTTATGCGCTCTTTATCGTTAAATAGCGGGCTATTCGCCTCAAAAGACCACAAAAAATGACTCAAATCAGCTTTCCCTCGCTACGGTTCCTATTCTCGGACAGCCTCCTAGTTATATATTTGTTGGCACATTGGTAATAGGGCATGTGCAAAGGACGAATGACTATTTTTTAAAAAGGGTCTAAGGGCTATAGTTCTGCTAATGGCGAGAGTAATAACTAACATATAAATCCCGTGTTAGTTATTACTATTCTCTTTTAGTTTAATGATAGAGAGGTAGCTTTCTCATGCTCTTGGGCTCTTCTTAAAAGATAATCTAACCATCACAAATTTAAATTATCGCGTTAAGGTTTTACATACAACACTATGATAACTATTGAACTTAATAAACAATTGATGAGTATTGTGCAAGGTAAACACGACCTAATAGGCATACGCATTGTAAAAAATGGAACCAGCTTTATGGTTGGTCTTTCATGGCTGGTTGACTCTGAATTACAATACCAAAACTTTTATAACAATCAACCGGAATCGCTCTTATATAGCTTTTCTAAGGTAATGAATCACCTTCAATTCTCTTGGTATTAATCATTATTAAATTGGTCATTATCACCTACTAATAGTTTTTCTCTCGGTAGACTTAAATAATACCGCTTAACCTTAGCTTTAATTTAATGATTATATTTAAATTTATCTAGCCTTATATTTGGCATCGCTAGTATGTATTGCTGACATAAACAGCTTGTTAACTTTTTTACCTTATATCTGCTGGTTTACAATTGGCACTGAGTATTTCTTCAGGCCAGGGCTCTAGCCAGTATTCACTTTTTTCAAGTGGCACCCATGATGGTAGTAAGGGATTACAAATTGTAAGAATTTTTCTATTTTTTAAATTAAGAATTAATAGCGCTTGCACGGAATATGGGTGCGAATAAAAAAAATCGTTAAAACTACCGTCATCTAACGCTTGTTTTAGACCATATTCTAATCGTTGTGCCAAGCTTATATTATTTGAATTTACATAGAGTGCGGTCATACTGGGATAACTCAGTATAAGGGTCGGTTCAGCTTTAATCGATTTATCTTGGTAGGCTTTTTTTTCAGTGGTATTTTGTAGAGCGCTACGTGGAAAATAATCAAAACGACCATGAGCTAACATATCAATAAGCGTTATAATGCTTCCTGATGTTAATACCGGTAAATTGTTATATTCAAGAATACCGACATCGGCCCAGCCAATACCCTGTCCAGCCACATAGTTACTGAGATCTTTTATATTATTAACCTTGGAAAATTTATTTTTCTGTTCTTTGTGTATCATCAGCACACGATAGCCCGTTAAACCTTTTGATATGGGAATAGGTATGGCTAAAAAACGTTCATCTCTTTCATTACTAACGGTTAATGCTGCTGCGTGCAGGAAGTGATTTTTTTGTAAATATAACTCTAATCGCTTTAAAGGTAACTTTTGATCGAATAAACGAACTTCACACGGACCAAATTTCTTGTTTGATTTTTTTAAAATCAGCTGAATTAATTGAAAAACATAATCTTGTTCAGGGCTTTTGGAATCAAACTTAGGCGGGAATAGCAGTACAGGTATGTCGTTTTCACTTAGCTGCTCACAAGCATGAGTTTTCAGGGCACATATAAAAATTATCCCACCAATTATTTTTGCACATTTTTTAAATAAATTAGCTCTATACATGGATTTATTTTACTCATTTGTAGGTAACTATCTATTAATGTTATTCAAATTTTAGTATGGCTTATATCCAGCACTTTTTATGGTGGCAGTCCCCTAATTTCTAACTAAATTCCTTATTATATCTGACAGTGATGCTACCGGTGGCAGCTGTATGGTTAAAAAAAACACTTTAATTCAGTGCCTTAGTTGGTTTAGCCGCTAAATACAGCGCTAAGCCTTAATTTTATTATAATCTCTTGATATATTTGTGCAATGGTTTTGTGTTTTATTTAAGCAAAATTAGTTTTAAGTTCTCTGTATATGAATACTGCTCGAATAAATGAAATCGATAAATTAACAGGGTTTTACTGTTAATTAAATATTTGTTGTTCTATAGCCTTGCTAACTTTCGCTGCCGCTGAAACTGAGCTTAATATAGCGAAATTAGTGTATGCACATCTATTTTTCCATCATAGCTGCAGCCATTAAAACACCTATATATCCGTGTGCATGCTGTTTTTTAGTCTTTGAAGGCACGGACACTGGGCGGATTGCCAGGTAGCTTTCATAGTTATCTTGTGCACCCATGCCAGGGGCAACGGAAATTATTTTTGGCCCACCATCTTTTGCTTTTTTGATGTGTCCTTTAAGAGCCATCCAGCCTGTATTTGCAACTGCATTGTAAGAAGAAGCTAATAGCTTTAATTCAACCCCTTTTTTTATCGCATAAACTATCATGCCGGTACTACTTGATTCGGGATAATTATAGGCATCATCATATTTGTCTAATACATGGTACCAAAAGCCATCATCAGGGTTTTGCACTGCTTTTAACCCCTCAGCTAATTTTTTGAATAAAGTTAAAATAGTGAGGTACTTGGGGTGTTCTTTGGGTAAAAATTCTAAAACATCAACGAGTGCCATGGCATACCAGCCCGATGCTATAGACCAAAATTGTGAAGAGGTGCCGGTAATTTCATTGGCCCAAGATTTTGATTTGTCATAGTTCCATGCGTGATAGGGTAAGTTGTATTTAATATTAAAAGAACGCTCAGAAATTAATAATATTTGCTCGGTGGCGATATCAATAACGGCTTTGTCATCAAACATAACCCCGTATCTGACCAAGAAAGGATGAATCATATATAAACCATCAACTGACATGACATTTTTATATTTATCATTATTTTTATGCCAATAGCCGCCGTCTGGGGTTTTATTAAAAGCGGAAGGTTTTTTGTCGTTACCAAGAAAATGATCGCGCATATTTTTTGCCGCGAGTTTATATTTACGTTCGCCAGTTTCTTGATAGAGAAATAAACATAATATACTCGGGTGAAGGCCATCTAGTGTGGTTAATAAGCCATTAATGCTGCCATCATTTTCAATATAATCATCCACGTATGTTCGGATATAACTTAAATAAGCTGGATTTTATTTTGGCGGTAGATTTTTTCCATAGCGTGTAATATTACACTATTTGAATGATCCCAACCGTGATGGGTCATGTTATCTATAGTAGGGCTATAACGTTTAATAATGGCATTAGATAGCTCAGTACCAACTGAAGTATTTGCATGAAGTTGCGGTGAAAATACAATTACTAATAATACGACTAGATGACTAATTTTAGACATGTTGAATTCCTTCAAATGGTGTTGTGACACAATGATTAGTTTTTGTTAGCAAAGTGCTAATGGCATAAGTTATTAAGACATAAACTTAGTTTTTAACAAAAAAAAGCAAGTCGGTAATAGACTTGCTTTTAATACTGTTGAACTTGCCTAATACCAAGTTGAATAAATAATTGGTCATCTTCGAGTGGTCTAAATATCCAATAACCGCGTTGTTTTCAATCCCAATAGCCAGCTATTACTCAATCAAACGCCTTGTTCTTGAATGTTTATCCTCATCGAATCTAGCTCACTTATTTAATCAAATTGGTATAAGCTGTTAGTTTTTTAACAAATGATGTACTTCAATGCCCGCTATAATGAATGGCACATTACCTTTAGGATCGTTTTTATAGATAGGTTCACTCATGTAATAATGGTAAGTACCATCACGGCCAAAACCTAAACCGGCGACGTAACATTGATGTGTCATGCTGATCTCACCGTTGTCATGAACTAAAACAAACTGATCAATCATGCCTTGATAAGCTTTTAAGGTCGCAGCTTGAAAATCTTTTGAGATATAACCTTTATTAATAGCTTTGGCTAAAAAGTAGGTATACATTGCCGTTGCACTTGATTCTTTATAGTTGCCAATAGCGTTAGGTTTGTCCATTATTTGCCACCATGTACCACTATCTACATCTTGCACTTTAACGATATCAGCGGCAATTTCTTGCGATAATTCGATTAATGCTTGGCGTTGTTCAGAATTCTGTTCAGGAATATAATCGAGCACATCAACAACTGCCATAGCTAACCAACCCATGCCACGCGCCCAAAATTCTGGTGATAAACCGGTGGTTTTGTCGGCCCAATCTTGCTGTTTTAGTTCATCCCAACCATGGTAATAAAGACCGGTTTTAGCATCACGTAAATATTTACGTGTTAACGTAAATTCGTTAATAACCTCATCTAAGCTATGAGCTTGTTTATCACCGGTTTCAAACATCATCGCATATTCGGCTAAGAAGGGTAGCCCCATGTATACACCGTCTAACCACAATTGATTGGTGTATTTTTTCTTATGCCAAAAAGCGCCTTCAGCTGTTCTTGGTTGCTGCTCAAGTTGCTTACGGAGTAATGCTGCGGCTTTACGATATTTATCTTCACCAGTTTGTCGATAAAGCGTTAATAAATTTCGGCCAGGGGCGACACTGTCAATATTGAAGCTCTTATAGGTATAACTACCGATCTCTCCTTGTTCATTGATAAAAGAGCCGGTAATTTTTTCGATTATGCCATCATATTTGTTTTCACCGGTTAGTTGAAACAACTTGTCGTAACTCATCGGTAGCAAACCAATAATGTCGTATTCGAACTTAGGTTTACGCTTTCGGTGAACATCCCAGCCGTTATAGGTATAACTAAACACTTTACGGTTGAGTTCAGAGTCTGCTAGTTTTTTACTCCATGCTAAGGCCTTTTTAGCTGTTATCGTGCCTTGTTTCGCTTGTTGACTTAAGCGTGTGCTGAGTTCTATACGAGGTAGTATTGTCAGTTTTTCTGCTTCTTGGTTAAGGTAGTCAATAAAAGCTGCTTTAGTACTTATACCACTTTCTGGCTGCCAACTTGCGGCGAAATAATAATCTAAATGCTGTTGATTACTTTTTCCTGTGGGTTTTAAAATGGCGAGATAGTTTTTATTATCTTCAGTTATTTTTGCTAATTGCCCTTTTTGAAAAAATATTGCCATGCCTAGATATGAGCCATCTAAACTTTGTTTACCCCAACTGGCAATGTAGCTGTAGGCTTTGTTGGTTATATTTGTATTACCTTGGATAAATTCAGTATTTTTGTGTTTAACTACACCTGCGGCCATGGTTGGTAAATTTTGCTGTAATTTAACCTTTACTTTGGCCAAACGGCTACCACCATTCATGCTGATGTTTACACTGATATTCTGATTATTAACAGTGTTTTTCCAGTTTTTATAATTTATTTGAACCGTTGATTGTAGATCACCATCGGCTAAAATTTTGGCTTGCCAGCTGTCAACGTTATTGACTAACGATAACTTGTTATCGTGCCAAAGACCAAAGCCACCAGCGCCAAGTGAACTGCCAACTTTGAGGATGTCCATGCCCCAATCTTGCATGTGATGATATGATTCATAACCATCAAGTCCAACATTTTGTAATGCTGGTTTTCTGGTTGTTTTACCGAATATATCAAAACCATTACGCCAATCTAGATAAATACGATAACCCACTTTATCTGACTCTATTCCAGGGCCTTCATAACGGATCCAATTTGAGTGGTCGGTATAGTGAGCCGGCGGTGTTAATTCATTAACATTTTCAAAATGGCCACCAACATATTCTTTAAATTCATTGGCAGGTTTATGTTTTGGCGGCTTGGTATGGGTAACCCATTGTCCACCTACTTTATGAGATATTTCAGCTTGCGTTAGTTTGCTTGACGGAGCAGGAGAGTGGGCAGGAGAGTGCGAGTTATTACTATAATCAATAGAGAAGGTAAGCGACTGACCTGCATGCAAATCTGTTAGAAAGAGTAAGCCATCTAAAGCGCCATCATGGTCTTGGTCAACATACTGACTATTAACAATACCGTGTGAGTTATTTACCTGTAATTTTTTAGTGTGTTGGCCGACATTGCTTAAGCCTAAATCGTAAAAACTGGTATAAATAGCTTGTGATTCCCGACCAAATTTCGATGGGTTGGTGACTTTAAGTTGCGCGACATTAGTCTCTGGGGTCTGAATGTCATCTTTAACGACAGTAATTAACTGCTCACTGCTTGTATTACTGGGCGCACAAGCATTTAGTAATGTTGTGCAAGTAAGAGAAACCGTAAAGTATCCGAGTATTTTTGCATTGAACTTCATCTATATCTTCCTATTACTCATTAAGCAATAGCTAGCCATAAACAATTATTGGTTATGGCTAACATAAAGGTGTTTCTATCAATCAAGTTTATAAGCTTTCTTCACTAATCCATAAGTTAACTGATAGGCTAAAGTATGTGCTTCAGTTTCGCTTATTTGGTGATTACAGACCAACTCTGCCAAGTAACGACAATCAACACGTCGTGCAACATCATGACGTGCTGGAATCGATAAAAACGCACGGGTATCATCATTAAAACCAACGGTATTATAAAAACCAGCTGTTTCTGTGGTTTGCTGTCTAAAACGATACATACCAGCAGGGCTGTCGTTAAACCACCAAGCAGGACCTAATTTTAAGCTTGGATAGTGGCCTGCTAAAGGGGCTAATTCACGACTATAAGTGGTTTCATCAAGGGTGAATAAAATCACTTTTAATTTAGGATGATTACCATATTTACTTAATAATGGTTTTAATGCATCAACAAAATCTGTCTGACTTGGAATGTCACAGCCTTTATCACGACCAAAAACATCAAAAATAGGTTGATTATGATTACGGTGTACACCTGGGTGAATTTGCATGACTAAGCCATCTTCAATGCTCATGCCAGCAAGCTCTGTTAACATTTGGCCGCGAAATAATTCCTGCTCTGCAGCTGTAGATTGACCAGATAAACAGGTAGCTAATAGTTGCTGACAATCTTCTTCAGATAAATCTGCAGTTAATGCGGTAGGGTGACCATGGTCGGTGGCGGTAGCACGGCCTTCTTTTATAAAGAAAGCACGGCGGGCTCTAATGGCATTTAAATAACCTTGCCAAGTGTTAGTGTCTTCACCTGTTATTTCAGCTAATTTAGCTAAATTTTCAACAAAATCTTCACGGCTAGCATCAACAACGTCATCAGGACGAAAACTAGTTGATACACGTTTTGCCATTGGCGTATCTTTAATGGCACGATGATGCTTTAAATCATCTAAGGCTCCCTCAGTAGTCGCAATGAATTCAATATTAAAACGATCCATTAATGCATGTGGTTTAAACTCAGGCGTTGCCAATTTTTCGGTGATCTCTTGGTAATATTCTTGGGCATTTTGGCTACAAAGCTTCTCGGTGAAGCCAAAGATATTACTAAAGACCGAGTCTAACCAGTAACCCGAAGGTGTACCGGCAAACAGGTGGTAATTATCAGCAAATATTTGCCAAACCTTTTGTGGATCTGTATCTATTGCCTGCGCCATATTTCCTTTTAGGCCATGCTGTGGAATACCTAAATCAGTTAATGGAATACCTTGGCTATAGAGCATGCGAAATACGTAGTGATCAGGTTTAATTAATAAATCTGTGGCATTGCCAAAATTTTTATTTTCATTAAACCAACTTGGATCGGTATGGCCATGAGGACTAATAATCGGTAAATCTTTAATTTCTGCATAAAGCTTTCTAGCTATTTCGACAACATTAACATCACTAGAAAATAATCTATCTGGATGTAATGCTAAAGCTTGTATCGGGTTATTCATTTCATTTCCTTCAAACGTATATAAGGTAAAAACTTTGCTGATAGCGTTTTACCAGCAATTATTATTTGTGTGTACTTAGCTAATTGAGCTGACATCACTAACTAATACTTTTTTGCCATTGATGCTGACATTGGTAAAGTTCAAATTATTAACTTCGTTAATAGAAGAATGTTCTTTTGCTTGATTAAAATGGCAATTTGTTAAGTGAATGTCGTGAATTGGAGATTCACTGGTGCCTCTAAAAAACAAAGGTTTTTGCAGGATTTTTTCACAGGTTAAATTTTCTATACGAACATCACGAACGATAGGATTAAACTTACCTTGGCCTAATTTCTCCTCATAAAAACAATTAATAACAACGGCATTTTTCACTACACCAACGTCAATGTTTCTTATGCGAATATGCTCAATTAAACCACCACGTATCGAGTTGGTTTTAATACGAATAGCACGGTCTAAATCTGGGCTGCTCATGGTGCAATTTTCGGCGAAAACGTTATTTACCCCGCCGGATATTTCACTACCAATTACGATGCCACCATGACCATCTTTCATATGGCAATTGGCGATCACTAGGTTTTGACACGGTGTTGCTAATCGACGGCCATCACCATTACGGCCTGATTTAATCGCGATACAGTCATCACCAGTATTAAAAGTACAATCTTCAATTAAGACATGATCACATGACTCAGGATCACAGCCATCATTATTAGGGCCGTGGCTATCCATGGTTACACCTTTTACCGTTACGCTTTGGCATAACACTGGATTGATTAACCAAAAAGGAGAGTTTTTAATGGTAATGCCTTCGATTAAGACATTTTGACATTCATAAGGTTGAACAAATGGAGGACGTAAAAAAGCACCGTTTCCATACTCTCGCTCAGCTACAGGTACGTTATTTTCAGCATCTGCTTCTAATTTCGCTTTTGCTGGCGCTTGATCTTCACCGGGAATAAGATCCCAATGACTTTCCTTATGAGCACCTTTCCAAGGCCACCATGTTTGCTCATCTGCATTTCCATCTAAAACACCTTGGCCGGTAACGGCGATGTTTTGTTGTTTATGAGCATATATAAGCGGAGAATAGCCCATTAATTCAAGGCCTTCCCAGCGAGTTTTTACCATAGGAAGATATCGATTAGGATCGGTAACAAAACTTAAGGTCGCATTTTTTTCAATATGTAAATTAACATTCGATAATAAATGAATAGGACCGGTTTTATAGATGCCCTTAGTCACTAAAACCTTGCCACCACCGGCTTGATGACAAGTGTTTATTGCATCATTAATCGCAGGTGAACAATCAAAGTCACCATCATTAATAGCACCAAAGTCTTTAATATTAAAAACCTTATTTGGAAAGCTAGGTAAGACAATGTTTTTACGTATTTTGTCAGCCTTTAACCAATCATCATTTAAAGAAGCTTGATTACCGAAGAGCTTATTAACCATTGAAGTGCTACCGCAAGCAGAAAGTACAGCGGTTAAAGCCGTGCTTGACGCGACCGCTTTTAGGACAAACCTTCGATTCTTATCCATTATTGATTATTACCTAATGTAAAATTTTAGTGATTAAATAAATGCTAACACTATCTGCCACCGGTGGCAACTGTGTTTTTGTTAATAGATATATAACAAATATATTATAGGTCTTAGTTCACTACACTTGTTGACTGCAATAATGCAAAACCCAATGTAATGGTAATAACAGAGAATAAAGTAGAGATAATAATGATTTTGCTAGCTAAATCACTATTTCCACCCATGGCCTTAACCATAACAAAACTTGCAGTTGCTGTTGGCGATGCGGTTAGAAAAAACAAAACGCCGGTAGCAATAGGATCAATAGGATAAATAAAACACAGCATTATAAACACCGCAGGGCAGACTAGCACTTTCCATATGCTAGCGATAACAGCAGGGCGAATATTATCACTTAGTTGTGCAGCGCCAAGCGAGCCTCCTATTGAAATAAGTGCTAATGGCAAGGTCATTTGTGCTAAGTAATTATTGGCATTCACAATAATAGTAGGCAGTTGAATATTTATAAAATTACTTAATAACCCTAAACAAATGCCAATAATGAGCGGATTTTTAATGCTATCAACGACATTTTTTTTAATCGTGCTCTGATGTCGCTGTAAACTTGTATTGAGGGTATAAATGGATAAAACATTGTAAACAACAATGATGAGCGCCATGGGTAAAGTGGCAATGGCTATCCCTTGCTCTGGGTAAGCATTGGCACAAAAGGCCAGTCCAATAATAACTAAGTTACCTCTAAACGCGCCTTGCACAATTACGCCTTTATCTTGCCTATCTTCAACTATTTTATTCGCGAAAATACTACTGGCGATAAAAATAATAATGGTGGTTGATAGTATTAAGAGTAAATGACGATAATTAACTAATTGCGAAAAATCATGGCTTGAAGTACTGGTAAATAACATTACCGGTAACCCTATTTTAAAAACTAGATTTGATGCTATTTGAATAAATTCTTGGTTAATTAATTTTATGTACCTAAGCCAAGCACCTAATGCCATCATTAAAAAAATGGGTGCTGTAATAATAATCGCCGAATTTAGAAAAGTAAAATAGTGGGTAAAAATATTCATTGGATGTTTATTCTCAGTATGGATTTAACGGCAGGAAGCGGACTTTAATTTAGATAAAATATCTTGGTTAATTACCGTACCAGCACCGACAATTAAATCAGGGAGCTCAGCGTTAATTGCTACGTTAGCATCTAACGAAGTTTCAGTACGCAAGACGACTTCGACTAAATGTATACCCATCACACCTTGAGGTGTGATGGGTATATACCAGCATCACGTATTCAAGCTGCAATGTTAACGCCTTGATAAACAGAATTTACTTGGATTATGGGTAATATTTTTTGTTGTCTTAACAGTGTTGAAAACTGTGTCATTATCTTACTCATTATTATATATATGTTTATTAGCTATTTAAGTATTACCTAATTGTAGCCGCTACCGCTACCGGTGGCAATAAGATGGCATCATTACAAGTTTTTTGTCAAATGATTTAGTTGATAAACATTTTGGTACTGTAGAATCTAATTGTATTTTTTTATTAAAAGGCACCTCTAAGTAACTGAGCTAATAAAGATATACTTTTTAATCTATTTCGTAGTACACCCATATAACGAGAGGTTAACAACGTTTTTTTAAGAATGACTTACAATTAATCGTAGGCCGTTAAATAGCCTCAATGGATGAAAAGACCTATCGAAAGCTAATTTAACCTGTTGAATGTGTGATTGAATAAATTGGTTTGATATATATTTCGATCAATCCTTTAAAGATGCTACCGGTAGACATTTAAATATAGTAAGTAGCAGATATTAGTTGACACGATCTGCTTAGTAGCGTTTACTAAATACTAACTGCTACCGGTGGCATTTGAGGTCGGTATCGGTGGTTGGTTAAATGTGTAACGGTAATAATAATTAATAAGACCGTGGCGCTTTAATTGTTAGTAACATCAAACATGTAGAATATAGGGGAAAAGCATGAACAAAAAATTTAAACTCAATAAATTATTAACAGCAATGGCCATAACTGGCGGTATGTTTGCTGTACAAACTGGAGCTGTGCAAGCTGCTGACAAAATTGTGGATGATATCGAAGTCATTGAAGTTTCTGGCTTTCGTAGCTCATTAAATAAAGCTTTATTAGACAAACGTGCCGCAGTTAATGGTAAAGAGTCTATTGTTGCTGAAGATATGGGTAAATTTCCAGATTTAAACCTGACCGAGTCATTACAACGTGTTTCTGGTGTTGCCATTTCACGTGAAGGTGGTGAAGGTCGACAAGTTTCATTACGTGGTTTAGGTCCAAACTTTACCAGTACTACGTTAAACGGTATGGACGTGCCTTCTAGTACTGATGGTACTGACTCCGGTGGTGGCGTGAATTCTAGTCGTGCGTTTGACTTTAACGTCTTTGCTTCAGAATTATTTAACCGTATTGATATTAATAAGTCTGCTGTGGCTTCTACGGATGAAGGTGGTATTGCTGGCTCTATTGATTTATATTCAGCTAAACCTTTTGATAATACCGGTTTTCATGTTATGGCAGCAGCTTCAGGTGGCTATAACGATGTAACAGAAGAAGTTGATCCTCGTGCATCATTTATGATCAGTAATACTTTTGCTGATGATACCTTTGGTGCCTTACTTTCTGTTTCTTCTTCAGAAAGAACAGTACGCCAAGAAGGTTATGGTACGGTGCGTTGGACCACGCCAATATTGGATGGTAAAGGCCATTATGACAGTGCAGGTACTGATAATCTTGTTATGACTGGCGCCACGCCTGTTGGAGATTGTAAAGACGATGGTGTAGATGTTCATGCAGCTAACTGTTTGTGGACTCCTCGTCTTCCTCGTCCAGATTTTTTTGGTAACGAACAAGACCGATTAGGTATCAGCACCTCATTACAATGGGCGCCTTCAGATGATTTAGAAGTTACTTTTGATAGCTTATACTCTAAGCTTGATAATAACCGTACTATGTATAACTTCTTTGAGCAGTTCCGTAAGAATTTTGGAAAAATTACCCCAACTGCGATTGAAGTAGCTGATAACGGAAAACAAGTTCAAGCGGCAACCTTCGATGGGCTACAAGGGCGTGTAGAAAGTCGTAGCCAAGTATCATCAACAGAATTTAACCAGTTTGTTTTATCTGGTGAATATAATGTCACTGATAACTTCACCATTAATGCTATGCTTGGTACTGCTGAGTCAGATAGTAGTTCAGAACAACAGCGTTATAATATGACTAGTATTACAAAGAATACAGTAAGTTATGATTTTGGTGATAATGCCAATGTTCCAACAATTGATCATGGTTTTGATGTTAATGAAGCATCTAGTTACAATTTAGAAGATGGTAAACTTCGTGATATTGATGTTCTACGTGAAAATGATACCGCTAAACTTGATTTTACTTATTATTCTGACGCCGTAACGGTTACAGCAGGTATTGCGTTAAATGATCGAACTGTCGAAAATACCACATCACAAATCTCAGGCTTTCCTGATCAAGCTTCTGCGGTTGGTTTTACTAAAGCCTTCCCATATTCAGACTTTGGTAGTGGCTTTGACGGTCCGTTAGATACTTTTATTGTCGCAGATTTTGCAACGATAGCATCAACATTGTTACCCCAAGCCGATGGTTATAAACAATCTATCAACGACAGCTGGAAAGTACAAGAAGAGACAGAAGCCTTTTACCTTCAATTAGATTCAGAAATGGAACTTGGTGATATGGTATTACGTTCAAACTTTGGTTTTCGTTATGTTGAAACAACAACTACGACTACTGGATATTTGGATTTAGGCGAGGGTAATGTTTCTACAATTACCAAAGATAATACATATAAAAACTTTTTACCGTCAATGAACTTAGCACTTGACGCTACTGATGATTTAGTCGTTCGTTTAGCTGTTACACAGTCAATGACTCGTCCTAGTTTAGACTCGTTGAACCCTGGTGCACCTGGTTTCAGTTATAGGAATGCTACTACAAGTCAAGGTAACCCAGATTTACAGCCAATTACCTCTAATAACTTTGATCTCGGTTTTGAATGGTACTTTGCTGACGAAGCATTACTTGCTGCCACTTACTTCTATAAAGAAATTGATGGTTTTATTCTTTCAATTCAAGAAGAGAAATTGATTGACCCTCTTTACTATCCTGTCATTAATAACGATCCTGAATTTGACCCGAATGATGAGCAGAATTCAAACCCATTTACCGATGAGTATGAACATTCAATTCCGGGAAATCTTGGTTATGAAGAAGTAGAAGGAATCGAGTTGGTTTATCAACAACCGTTTAGTTTCTTACCTGCACCATTTGATGGTTTAGGTATGATTGCTAACTTTACTCATGTATCAGCGGGAGAAATTACAGGTTTATCACCAGATACCTATAATGTAACTTTCTATTATGAGCAAGAGAATTATGGCGCACGTATATCAATGAATAAACGTGATGACTATATTACAGATTACACCGGTAGTAATGGTAATGTTGCACATGGTACAAGTGGTCCAACACATGTTGACTTCTCTGCATTTTATAACGTAAGTGAAGCGCTTTCGATTACATTAGAAGTCGTTAACTTAACAGATGAATATGAGAGATTATTCACAACAGGTGATGGTACTTTAAATTTACCTAGAGAATACAACCATACTGGTCGTAATATCTTCTTAGGTGGTCGTTATAGCTTTTAATCGATAACGTAAATTATGGTCTATAATTTGTAGATTACTTTTACAGAGTTAAATGCCGCTAAATAGCAATATTTAGCGGCATTTTTTTATCGGAAAAACACCATGTTAAGGACGGATAGCACAGCACATCAAAGTTGCAGTGATTGAAAAATCAGCACATAATAAAATGCTGCTTATACCAAACGGATTAATTAATTGACCAACTTAGAGTTTCATTAGCGAGCTTAGAACAAACAAAATGGGTTAAACATAATAACCATACCAGACAGCAGTTTTTCTAAGGCGCTTGTTATAGTTATTAATAAATAATAATTGCTTAATGTTATTCAAATAAAGTTATGGCTACTATTTTGAATATGTTATTTGGCTTGTATAAAATTTTATCGATTAAACAGTATAAAACACTTGGCAAAATTTAGATTAAAGAATAGAATGCAAATGCCACCGGTGGCATTTGTTTTCGGTCTTTACATTGAAATGTTTGAAATGAAAATAATAATTATACCAATACTAGTAAGTTAGTGATCAAATATTAATGAGGATAAATTTTCAAGAATAAGGCGCTGGATTGAGTAATAGCTGGCTATTAGGATTGAAAGTAACGATGTTATTGGAATATTTAGTCCATTTAGAATGAGCACTTATTTATTCGTATTGGTATTATATGAGGGTAAAAAATGAAAAAACCAACGATCTTTAAAAATTCACTCTCCATTGCCGCCATTGTAGTTGCAATGCTTAGTGGACACAGCCTTGCAGCACAAAACGGGTTTTCAGATGAAAATGGCGGAACAACTGGTGGTGCAGGCGGTTCAATCGTATATGCAACAACAGGTGCCGAAATTAACGCTGCTATTTGTAATAGATCGGATAACGACACACCTTTAATTATTCGCGTTGAAGGCACAATAAAGCATAGTAACACTGCTAAGAAAAGTGGAAGCTGTAATACCCGTGATGACCAGATCGACCTTAAAAATGTCAGTAATATTTCTATTATTGGTGTCGGTAAAGGAGCTTTGTTTGAACAGCTAGGTATTCACCTTACCAGAGCTTCAAATATTATTATTCAGAATTTACATATTCGAAATGTTAAAAAATCAGGTTCTCCTTTGTCTAATGGCGGCGACGCACTTAGTTTAGAAAATAAAGTTTCTAATGTTTGGATGGATCACTTAACGCTTGAAGCGAGTGGCGGCGAGTCTGACGGCTATGATTCATTAGTTGATATGAAAAATGATTCTACATACATTACGGTATCTTACTCTATCTTTCGTAACTCTGGTCGTGGTGGTTTAGTGGGTTCAAGTTCTAGTGATACTGACAATGGTCCTGTTACTTATCATCATAACCATTATCAAAACATGGACTCTCGTGTTCCTCTAATGCGTGGCCGTTTAGGTCATACTTATAATAACCATTTTGATGGTATTAATAAGTCAGGTATCAACGTTCGTGTTGGTGGCAAAATGTTAGTTGAAAATAACTACTTTGAAAATGCTAAAAACCCACTTGGTACGTTCTACAGCAACGATATTGGTTATTGGGAAGTTAGCGGTAATGAATGGAATGATTCAACTTGGTCAGATGAAGCAGATGAGAAACATCCTGCAGGCTCTAGTAAAAACAACCCTGTTTCAACTGCGTCAGTAAGTGTTCCTTATGATTATGATTTAGATGATGCTAAATGTGTTCCTGATATTGTTAAAGCAACAGCGGGTGCTAACAAGGGCGTTAAATTTTCTTATGGTTGTCAGTAATTTTAATCATCCAATATCTACACCAACTTTGTAGCTATTATGTGACAAAGCTCCTGTTTCTTAGCAGCTTTGTTTGTTTTTATAGTAAATATTGGTTAATTATAGGTATTAATAAATGAATAAACGTCGTCATTGCTAATTGGAAATTAAATGGCGGTGTAGATCTTATTTGTAGCTCGATTGTTTCGTTTTTGCGGCAACATTTTAAAGCACAGATAGGTATTACTCCTCCTTATATATATGTACGAGATATGATTAACTTCTTACATAATTTGGAGATTATCATTGGTAGTCAAAATATTAGTAAATTTGAATCAGGTGCCTTTACAGGGGAAACGTCTGCACAAATGCTTGGTGAGGCTGGTTGTAAATTTTGCATTATTGGCCATTCAGAACGACGACAAATGTTTTTGGAAAATGACTCTGCTTGTCATATTAAAGTTGCAAAGACGCTCGACGCGGGGTTAACGGCAATTTTATGTATTGGTGAAAATGCTCAGTAATATGACGCAGGAATAACCAAAGATGTTTTGAATCGTCAGTTACAAGAATCGTTAAATAATATTTATTTAACAGGGAAAGACCTTGCCGTTGCATATGAGCCTGTATGGGCAATAGGTACGGGGAAAGCGGCTACGCCTGAAGCAGCTCAGGAGGTGCACCAATTATATTCGAGATACACTTAGCGTAATGTTTAATGAAGGTGTCGCTGACGGAGTTCGCATTCTTTATGGTGGTAGTGTTAATAAAGCTTAATGCAGCTGAGTTACTTGCTCTGTCTGATATTGATGGTTTATTAGTTGGTGGCGCTAGTTTAGACGCAGAACATTTTGCTTTGATTTGTGCGCAAGCAAATGAAAATGCTTAAAATAACACCGGTCAATATCACTAAATGATGAATTGACGCCTGTGGTAAGTTGTTTGAAAATACCTAGTTTATTTAGTGCTTTTTTTTTGTAAATTTAAGCGGTTTAACTGCTGATAAAGTCGTTATTAAGTCTAATCATGTATAAAACAATGTTAAGAAGTTACTAGGGTGGTTAGCTGTGTCACAAGCAGAATTTTTTGGCAATAATAAACAAATTAAGCGTCTTTAAATACATTGGTTAAGTAAATCAGTGTGAACATTTTTGTTAGGAGCATAGCTGTGTATAAATACTTAATAGTCATGATCTTTGCGGGAACAGGATTAATTGTTAATGCTAAAGAAGTTACTCATATTTTTATGGCTGGTGATTCAACCATGTCTATTAAAGAAATTAAGGATTACCCTGAAACAGGTTAGGGAATGCCATTTAGTGATTTTTTTGATGAGAATATCGTGGTAGAAAATTTGGTTTTGTTAAGCTGATATTGGAACAAACTATAAATAGTTTTTAGATTAACAATTATAGCTACTGCTTCTAATGCCATACCGCCAATTGAAAAGACTAGATAATTATTAATGAGCCAGCAAATAGAGCCCAATAGAAAAGCTAATCGCATACGAATGCCCGTTAAACAAAACATAGCATAAGTGCCAACACAAGAACCCATCACACTAAGTCTGTCAAACCAATGTTCAACTATCCAAATTTCGTTGATGAATATCACTATAAATATAAAGAAATATGCGACATACCTAGAATTTGTTTTTATAGAACTATATGTACGAACTATGGCTATTGCAGTGCAAACAGCTGATGTAATTGCACCCAATAAAAAATAGTGCAATGTATGAACGATATTGAGAGCGAGCATTACATACTTAAAATGGGTATCATTTTTCTGCAAATAGCACAGCACGGCAATGGCAAAACTAAGTAGGCCGAAAAATTGAGCTAGGGGATTGTCTATTATCATCGTAAACACTCAAATAATAGCGATAAATGAAAAGTGATATTTTTTGCCTATTTGGCTAGGTCACATATTTGGTTTAAATAACATTTTGCCACCGGTGGCAGTTGAAAGTCAACACTATATGTTGATTTCTGTTAAATTTACGAGAAGCTGAGAAAAGTTCTTAGTTTATCTACTGTTTATTTAACGCCTGATGTTGAACTAAATATCAGGCTGTTGAGACATTACACCAGTAATGAAAGATATGTTACCATCATCCTCATTTGGGCCATTTATAAATTAGGGTTTTTATCTGGGTTAATTAACACTGAACCAGATCACCTTTGGGCTGTAAGGGTTGGAAATGTCACTTACGTAATGTTATAAACATTATTGATAACGAAGTAGAGCCAGCGTTCATTGAACGAGACATGATCAGCCATCTTCAAGCAGAGCGAGAACGGGCCAGAGTAAACCCGCACCCATATTTGAGGGTAGGACAATGATTTACGGACAAGCAGAACTCACTCAGTGCGAATTTGAACAACAACAGAGCCTAAAACCCAGTAAAAATGGCATTGCCCTGATACAACAATAGCAACCGTTGTTTGGCCAGATTTAACCACAATTCATCAACCCCTTAACAATATTGGGGAAATAGCGGCTAAAAAAAACCTTGTACAACTTGATAATAATATTGAATTAACTGAAATTATTGATATATAACCTGAACTTATAGTTAGAAATTCGACTAAGAAATCTCATTAAGATCTGATATATAGAGCGACTTATTATTATTTCTCACTTGTAAATGACACCGGTTTCCTATATGGTTTGTGCGGTTACTTGTGTAGATTTTAAAAACAGACCAATTAAAACTGCTACCGGTAGCATCATTAAAAACAGTCCAATTAAAATTGCTACCGATAGCTGACTTACATGATATTTAATTTATAAGGCCCAATGAGTGCATGCTTAACAAATGTGAATACTAAATGTGAAAAAATGAATAATCGGTGGCAATCGTGTTTTCTATCTTTGCTCAAAATTGGTGCTGAAATAGGTGACTTGGATCAATTTATTGTCATTAGCACAAACGAGAAACTTAGTATGAAAGATTTTTTTGAATGAGGATTTTTTCCGCCTGTGACAGCAACCCTTCCACTTGGCCTTTTATCAATTAGCTAATGGACTCTACTACGAGTCCACAAAGAGAAATTAACATGAAATTTAGAAATTTATTAAGTGCATTGACACTTATTTTATGGGCTGGCAGCAGCATAGCTGAAACTCATAATCATAATCATAATCAAGAAGTTTTTTACGAATCTCCTGATTATGAGGACGAGTGGATGCAACCTGGCATTCACCCTGATCGCATAATGTTAAACCTTGGTGCCGATCCCACTACCACTGCCAGCGTTACCTGGAGAACGACCATCGAGGTTAAAACTGCTTACGCCGAAATTGCAATAGCAACTGCTGCGCCTAAGTTTTGGAGAACGGCTCAACGTTTTACGGCTAAAACCACATTGCTCGATGGCAGGCTGGTTGAAAAAGCCGGCATAATGTCCAATCATCATTCTGTCACTTTTAATGACTTGGAACCCAACACTCTTTATGGCTACCGCGTTGGCGATGGCGAGCACTGGAGTGAATGGATCCAGTTTAAAACCGCATCCGAAACCCATGATAAATTCTCATTCATATACATTGGTGATGCCCAGAACAATATTTTTGAATTGTGGTCTCGCGCAATCCGTCAAGGTTTTCAGAAAGCACCTGATGCACGTTTCATCGTTTACGCAGGAGACTTAGTTAGCCCTGCTAATAGTGAAGAAAGATGGACAGAATGGTTTAAAGCCGGTGGTTTTATCCATAGTATGATACCTGGCTTCCCTTCACCGGGTAACCACGATTATGAGGAATATGAAGTTGAAGGAACAGATGAAGAAAAGCTGGAATTAAGTATTCAATGGCGTCACCAGTTCACCTTGCCCGAAAATGGTCCGAAGGGGATTGATGAACTAAAAGAAACCTCCTATTATATGGATTTTCAGGGCGTGCGAATGATCAGCCTGGATACCAACGTACACCTTGAAGAACAAGCCAAATGGTTGAGAGAAATATTGGCCAATAATCCTAACAAATGGACTATTGTCACCTACCATCATCCGTTCTATCCAATTTCAAGAGGACGTAAAGATAAAAAAAGAAGACACATATTTAAACCCATTTTTGACGAATTCAAGGTTGACCTTGCGCTTCAAGGGCACGACCATGCTTATGCTCGTGGCCGGACTATCGACAAGACGACAGGTACTATGTATGTGGTATCGATAGGTGGCGGAAAAATGTATAGCTTAAGCCCAGACGGCTGGAAGAAATGGGGAGCAAAACAAGATCGTGATGGTGAAAACACACAACTGGTACAAGTGCTTACGGTTGATGGCGATACCCTACAATATAAATCCTATACTGCAACCGGCGAGTTATACGATGCTTTCGACCTAGTCAAAAATGAAAAAGGGCCAAATACACTGGTTGATCGCCAAAGTGAAGCTATAGACGCTCGCTATCACCACAATACCGTCAATAAGTATCACGATGAACTTCCTTTGGATCTTAAAAAGATCGTATTAGCGAAATACCAAGGTTTTGAGATTGATCTTGATAAAGTGAAGAAAGAATTTGATTCAGAGATTGGCGTTTACTATGAGCTTGATTTGGAAAATGATGCTACCGATGTGGAAATGGAAATAGAAATAGACGCAGCAGGAAACATCTTAAAAGAAGAAATAGACGACTAAACTGAAGTGAAAATCTTTATAAATTTAGTCGTTGAGAATATTGAAAAAATAAATTCATAATTCAGGCAACGACTATCTTTTATCATGGTTTCTAAAGCTTTCTGGATACGTTGCCTTTCATAGGCGTCTCAATCGTTTAAGTGAAGCTTTTAAGTATGTTGTAAATTGCATACGCATAAATTATTGTCAGGATGAATGCTAATGCTGTCCTGACAATAGTTTATTAAATGGACAAAGCACTACGTAGCCACAAAGAGAAATTAAATTAAAATGAAATTTAGAAATTTATTAACTGCCTTGACACTTGTTTTATTGGTTGGTTGCAGCGAAGCTCAAAATAATGAACATAACGTAGCTCAAACCCATAATCATAAACAAGAAGTTTTTTATGAAACTCCTGTATATGAGAAGGAGTGGATGCAACCAGGCATACACCCTGATCGCATAATGTTAAACATTGGTGCTGATCCCACCACCACTGCCAGTGTTACCTGGAGAACAACTACCGAGGTTAAAACCGCTTACGCCGAAATTGCAAAAGCAACCGCTGCACCTAAGTTTTGGCGAACTGCTCAACGTTTTACGGCTAAAACCACATTGCTTGATGGCAGAGAAGTTGAAGATGCCGGCATCATGTCCAATCATCATTCTGTCACTTTTAACACGTTGGAACCCAACACGCTTTATGGCTACCGCGTTGGCGATGGTGAGCACTGGAGTGAATGGATTCAGTTTAAAACAGCATCTAAAACCAATGATAAATTCTCATTCATATACCTTGGCGATGCTCAGAACAATATTTTTGAATTGTTTTCTCGCGCAATCCGTCAGGGTTTTCAGAAAGCACCTGATGCACGTTTCATCGTTTACGCAGGAGACTTAGTTAGCCCGGCTGATAGTGAAGAAGACTGGACGGAATGGTTTAAAGCCGGTGGTTTTATCCACTCTATGATACCAAGTTTCCCTTCACCAGGTAACCACGATTATCATCGTGTTTATGAACATGAAGGTAATAAAGGTAAATATAAACAGAAATTAAGTATTCAATGGCGTCAACAGTTCACCTTGCCCGAAAATGGTCCGAAGGGGGTTGATGAACTAAAAGAAACCTCCTATTACATGGATTTTCAGGGCGTGCGAATGATTAGTTTAGATACCAACAAACTCCTCGAAGAACAAGCAAAATGGTTGAGAGAAGTCTTGGCCAATAATCCTAATAAATGGACTATTGTCACCTATCATCACCCGTTCTATCCAATTTCAAGAGGACGTGCAGATAGAACAAGAAGAGATCTGTTTAAACCCATTTTTGACGAATTTAAGGTTGACCTTGCGCTTCAAGGGCACGACCATGCTTATGCTCGTGGCCGTACTATCGACAAGACGACAGGTACTATGTATGTGGTATCGATAGGCGGCGGAAAAATGTATCGCCTAAGCCCAGAAGGTTGGGAGCGTTGGGGAGCAAAACAAGAACGTGATGCAGAAAACACACAACTGGTACAAGTGCTTACGGTTGATGGCGATACCCTACAATATAAATCCTATACTGCAACCGGCGAGTTATACGATGCTTTCGACCTAGTCAAAAATGAAAAAGGGCCAAATACACTGGTTGATCGCCAAAGTGAAGCTATAGACGCTCGCTATCACCACAATACCGTCAATAAGTATCACGATGAACTTCCTTTGGATCTCAAGAACATAGTTATGGCGAAATACAAAGACGCAGGTTATGTTAATCTTCAGGTGGATAAAATAAAAAGAGCTTTAGATTCAGAGGCTGGAATTTATTATGGCATTGAGATACGAAATAAGGCTAAAGAGAAATTGAAAATAAAAATAGACGAGTCAGGAAACATCTTTGAAGAAAAATTTGAAGCCAAATATTAAGTTAAAATCTTTATAAATTTAGTCGTTGATAATATTGAATAAATAAATTCATAATTCAGGCAACGACTATCTTTTATCATGGTTTCTGGATACGTTGCTTTAATATGCGTCTCAATCGTTTAAGTAAAGACTTTAAGTATATTGCAAATTGCATACTCACAAATTAGTGTCAGGATGAATGTTGTCCTGACACTAGGAGTCCACAAAGAGAAGTTAAATTGAAATTTAGAATTTTATTTAGTGCATTGACACTTATTTTATGGGCTGGCAGCAGCATAGCTCAAACTCAAACTCATAATATTTACCAATCGCCTGAATATGAGAAAGCGTGGATACAACCAAGCCTTCACCCCGATCGCATTATGCTAAACATTGGTGCTGATCCCACCACCACTGCCAGTGTTACCTGGAGAACGAATACCGAGGTTAAAACCGCTTACGGCGAAATTGCAAAAGCAACTGCTGCGCCTAAGTTTTGGCGAACTGCTCAACGTTTTACGGCTAAAACCACATTGCTCGATGGCAGACTGGTTGAAGATGCGGGCATAATGTCCAATAATCATTCTGTTACTTTTAACACGTTAGAGCCCAATACGCTTTATGGCTACCGTGTTGGCGATGGCGATCACTGGAGTGAATGGATTCAGTTTAAAACCGCATCGATAACCCATGATAAATTCTCATTTATATACCTTGGCGATGCCCAGAACAATATTTTTGAATTGTGGTCGCGCTTGATCCGACAGGGTTTTCAGAAAGCACCTGATGCTCGTTTCATCGTTCATGCAGGAGACCTAGTTGGTGACGGCCATGATGAAGAACAATGGCAAGAATGGTTTAGAGCCGGTAGTTTTATCCATAGTATGATACCTGGCTTCCCAACACCGGGTAACCACGAGTATAGGCCTCTTTATGAAGGACAGGATGATGAGCAATTGAGTATTCAATGGCGTCAACAGTTCACCTTGCCCGAAAATGGTCCAAAGGGAATTGATGAACTAAAAGAAACCACCTATTACATGGATTTTCAGGGCGTAAGAATGATTAGCCTGAATACCAACAGATACCTCGAAGAACAAGCAGATTGGTTGAGAGAAGTATTGGCCAATAATCCTAATCAATGGACTATTGTCACCTATCACCACCCGTTCTATCCAATTTCGAAAGGACGTTCAGATAAAAAAAGAAGAGAGGTGTTTAAACCAATTTTTGACGAATTCCACGTTGACCTTGCGCTTCAAGGGCACGACCATGCTTATGCTCGTGGCCGGACTATCGACGAGAAGACAGGTACGATGTATGTGGTATCGGTAGGTGGCGGAAAAATGTATCCCTTAAGCAAAGATGGATGGCAGCAATGGGGAGCAAAAAAAGATCGTGATGCTGAAAATACACAACTGGTACAAGTGATTACGGTTGATCACGATACTCTCCACTTTCAATCCTATACTGCAACCGGCGAGTTATACGATGCCTTTGACCTAATCAAAAACAAAAAAGGGCCAAATACACTTGTCGATCGCCAAAATGAAGGTATAGCCGCTCGCTATTTTAACAATACTATTGACTATCACGAAAAACTTCCTGTAGATATTAAAAACGCCGTTTTAGAGAAATACAGAGGTTTTGAGATTGATTTTCATAAAATAAAGAAAGGTTTTGATGAAAAATTTGGTATTTACTATGACCTTGATTTGGAAAATAAGGCTACCAAAGTGGAAATTGAAGTAAAAATAGACGAGGCAGGAAACGTCTTTGAAGAAGAAATAGCCAATTAATATGATGTGAAAATCTTTATATTAATAATATATCAGCGGAGTAAATAATGAATCTTAATATATTTAAAGTAGTGGTAATTACGACTGCTTTAATCATATCAAAATGGGGAGTAGCCGAAAATAAAACCGATGTTAGCCTATTCTTTAAAAAGCAGCCTTATAAGCAACTGCAAGAAGTTTCAGAACTATCAGGTGATTTATATAAAAAACTCGGACATCATGGACCAGCGATAGAAAATGAGTATTTAGCGCTAAGAATGTTTTTCGGAAAAAAAAGTGGTATTGACTTATATTCCAAATCTACGCCGAGACTGGAGCTTGCAACAACAGGTTGGTATCCAACGAAAGAACAACAAAATCATGGTTGGGGTGGTGATTATTATCATGTAGGTAAAACAATAGGGCTAGGTTCAATTCGTTTGTGGGATGGGACGAAAGTCATTTCACTAAACCCAGTTTCGAATAGATCAGCTAGAGTAGTAAAACACAATAATATGTCTTTTCTCGAGATGTTGTCTGAAGATGTGCCATACAAAAATACTAAGGTTGATATTTTGGTAAGAGTGACCGTTTATTCGGGCTTTAGAGATGCCAAAGTGGAGGCATACGCATTGTCAGATCAGGAAGTGAAATTTGTCACGGGGTTAACTCACGAAAAGGGTACTCGTACTTATGTTCAAGATAACTATATTATGACTTGGGGTGACTCAACTGGTGACGTCAGTGCTAAAAAAATCCAAGTAGGTACGGCGTTAAAATACAATAGCAAGGACTTTCAATCTAAAATTTTAGAGCAGGAAGAGCAGACCTTACTAATATCGAACAGTACGAAAAAGTTGGAATATTATATTACTTCGGCCAACTCGCAAGAGCGAGTAATTAACTCATTGGAACGTTTTTCTGAGTATTTAAAATGATTTTAATATAGACACATTTGACACCGGTGTCATCATGATGTGATTTGTGAAAAAAAGACTATTTAACGGTTTTGGTTATAAGTTAACTAAAATGTTGTTAGCTAAAAAAACAGGTAAAATATGAAAAATAAATTTCTATCTTTAAAACTTGCTATAAACAAGTTTATGGTTTGTAGCTTTATATCCCTTGTAGCCCCGATAACTGTGGCTAGTGAGAAACCCAATGTTTTGTGGATCTTTGCTGATGACCTTTCACCCATACACATTGAGACTTATGGAAATAAGCAGACAAGTACACCTTCTATAAATAAACTGGCTAGTGAGGGTGTTTTGTTTTCACAAGCGTTTTCAAATAACCCTATATGCTCCCCATCTAGATCGTCGGTTATTACAGGGATGTACCCTTCGACAATAGATGCACATAATCATCGCTCTCATGCGCCAACTAAGAAAACGCCGTATCACGATGGCTGGACATTACCTGAGCCTGTTAAGCATATTGCTCATTATTTCCAGAATGCAGGTTATAACACTTATAATTTTGATGATAAGCAAGACTACAACTTTACTTACACTGAAAAGTTGTGGGATGGGAAAAAATGGTCCCAATTAGAGTCCAATAAACCTTTTTTTGCCGTTGCTGCTATAAGTAAAAAGTCTAGTGCTTTTGAACCGTTAGCGCCAAAGGATGTTGACCTTCCACCCTATTATGTTGATCACCCAGTTGTTAGAGAAGACTTAGCTCGAATTTTAAATAGTGTTACTAATGAATTCGATCCAAGTTTAGCGGCTATTCTACAAAACCTTCGAGATAGAGGTGTAGAAAAGAATACCATTGTCTTTTTCTTTTCAGATCATGGAAAGAATGGTTTCCGTACCAAACAATGGCTTTATGACGGTGGTATTCACGTACCATTAATTGTTAAATGGGGAGATCGCCCTGACATTATTAAACCTGGTCAAGTTTTAGACGATGTCGTTAGTTTAGTCGATTTGGCGGCGACCTCTTTAGACCTTGCTGGAATTGATGTGCCAGAGCATATGGAAGGGAAGGTGATATTAGGTCCTAATGCGATTATAAATGATCATATTGTTGCTTCTCGTGACCGAGGTGATGAAACTTTTCATAGAATACGAGCCATTCGTACTAAAGATTTTAAATATATAAAGAATTATTACCCTGAAATTCCATATACTCAAACCAATCAATATAAAGATACTAATACGCTTTATCGTCACTACGGTGTGATGAAAAAGCTATTTGTCGAGGGTAAATTAAATAAGGCGCAGTCGTTATTCTTTGCAGCGACTAAACCTGAGGAAGAGCTATACGAATTAAAAAATGATAAATGGGAATTAAATAATCTTGCCGATGATCCTAAATACGCAGCAAGGTTAAAATCGATGCGTGTTAAATTGAAAGATTGGATGGAAGTACGTCATGAATCTTTAGGCTGGAGAGATAAAGGCGCGATACCAGAAAAAGCAGATAAGTTATTTTTAATTAAGCAAGATGCAGAAAATGCTAGCTTAGTCAATATCATGACTACCGCACATGATATTGACGGAAAGACAGTTGCTTTAAAAGTTGAGTATTCATTAGATGGTGGAAATACCTGGTTTAAGGCCGCGATATCAGACAATGTTCAAGCTGAATATGATCAGGTGGTTGTCGATAATAATAAACCTTTCCAAATTTCTGGGATCACAACTGACAACAGTGGAGCCAATACCCTAAGGTTTCAGTGGGATACGCAAAGCAAACACAATGGCTATGCGGCGCTTGAGCATAAAGTGTATGACAATGTGATGTTTAGAACGACACAAACTAATGGCGAAGAAGTAAGTAAGCCAGTGTTAAGTATTCGCGGATTTTATCGAAACTTCCCCGCAGTGTTGGAAAACAATTCACCATTTAGTTTTGATTTTTCTGTTGTTAATTAAGTGTACAGGTGCTGTTTCTACTAATTTTTATACTATAAATTTAATTAATAAGGTTTGATATGAGAACACATTTATACTTTTTGCTAGTAACAACAATGTTACTTTGCTCTTTGGTACATGCAGAACAAACAACAACGGATGATGATTGGATTGAAGCTGAAAATATCATTAACCAGATAACATTACCGAAAATAGCCGATGCAAATTTTAATATAAAAAATTTTGGCGCAGTTGGTGACGGTAAGCACGATAACCGCTCAGCTATTGCTAAAGCCATAAACCATGCAGCAAGCCATGGCGGCGGTAAGGTAATATTGCCTGCTGGTATTTGGTTAACCAATGGACCTGTGATTTTGAAATCAGGAATAAATTTACATATCAGTGAAAATGCCACCCTCTTATTTGGCCCCAAAGCAAAAGATTATTTGCCAGTGGTCAAACAGCGGTGGGAAGGCACTGAAGTGTATGCATACTCACCTTTGATTTACGCCAATCAGGTTAGGCAGTGAAATGTCAGGTGGCATCAGCCATGTTTATATTACTGATAATGTTTTGCGCAAAGGCAAAGCGGCTTTTCGTTTTAAAGGATCACTTGATCGCGGTGGGTTAGTTGAACATATTCGCATACGTAACATGAAAATAGCTGAATTTGATGAGCTTTTTTGGTTTCAGCTTAACTACCCAGGCGTTATTGAAGGCGGTCATCCATCAATCTACCGTGATATTGTCTTTGAAAATATTGAAGTTGAAAAAGCCGGTGTGGTTTTTGAAGCCCACGCGTATAAAGAGATGCCCTTACAGAATGTTTTATTAAAAAATATCACCATTAAAAAAGCAGACAAAAATTTTGTACTTGACCATGTTAAAGGTTTAAAGCTGGAAAATGTGATCATCAATGGAACGAAGTTTGACGGTGAATTATCAGGCCCATCAAGCTGACTCTTTTAAAAAAAAGCTGACTTAACAGTGACTAAGGATATGAAAGTATCTAGCGCAATAGTCGCGATAGGTGCCCTATTTGTCATTGACAGCTTGTACTTTTTATTCGTTTGATGTTCCAACAACAGCTTCGAGCTTGGCTATGAAAATAGACCAGCGACCACAACTATTGTTTATACCAATCAGACTAATTAATTCTCGCTAAGTGAGCAATTTAATAGTCCGTTTGGTATTATTTGTCGTTTCGGGAAAGCTTTTATTGTTTCCTGAGAAGGTTACATAAAGTATGTTTAGTTTACGTTATAATGAGCTTGCCCTAGGACGATACCATGCTTGAACCGATAAGTATTTTAAGGCTAATACACTTAAGGTTTAGCTTGTATTATATGCCAGTCCTTTTCACCTTCTGGGTAAAAACCAACGCCGTACAAGGCCTTTTCAAAAACACCTTTTTCTTTCATGATTTTCACGCCAGCTTCTAGTGCTTTATAGATTCGATCGCCTTGCGGGTGTAACTTTGAAACCATATAATGCCGTGAGCCATCTAAGATAATTTTAGTTTTCTCTGTCACTTTAAGTTTAATGCCATCTTCGAGGAAGTAACCATCTTTAACTTTATTAGAAAATTCGTACAGAATAAAATCTACTCGCCCTGCATGAACCATTTTGAGTAGGTTGCCCTTGTTCGGAGCCTTGTAAATATGTTCTACACCCATTTCTTCAAGTAGGTTCAAATCGTGTGCCCATGTAGGAACGATAGCTGTTGTAAGCTGTTTAAAGTCACTATGCCAGCGTAAATCTTTCAGTTTTTCGTTGTTGGCTAAACCTAAAATAGCCTTAATAAATCGGCCCTGAGGTATGATTGCTGAGCTCATGTGAACGCTTGAATCAAATTCTGTGCGCCAGTGGACTTGCCCGCTTATTGCAATTTTCCCTTTTTTGACTTGCGCTCGTTCCCTCGCGGAATTAGGAAAGGTTACGATCCTAAGTTTTGCATCCATTCCACCTAATTTAAGTGCTTGGCTGATAAGCACTAAGGATGCAACAACTCGCGAGCTGTATTTACTTTTAAAGTCGGTAATTTCCTCTGGCGGTAACTGCTTTTCTTGTAGAAATTTCTCGTAGTCCTCTGCAAAGTTGGCCGTTGTCGAAACGTAGATGAGCTCTTTAGCTAAATTCGGTGATGAATATAGAAAAATTAGTATTGTTGTAAAAAGCATTAACTTATTTCGTATCATGTTTGCTTTGCTCCTTGTCTTTATTTTTACCACACTTAATGCCATTTTTTTGGAAACAAAGAGCAATAAGGGGCGGCCTTGAAGGCTGCTCTACCTTGTATAAAGGGCTAAAAAGCTACTGCAAAGCCTAGTTAATACTATAGGCTACTTCATTGAGGAAAAGTGCTGCTAACAATACTATTTAAATATTCTTCTAATTCAGTATAACCATCGCCATCAGTGTCATTATTTCTATCAGTAATATCCATTATATCGAGGGCATGTTCATCTTCCCATTGATCTGGCATGCCATCTTGGTCGGTATCAAGCGGTGCTGGCAATGATTCAAGCTCTGGCCATCCACCAACATCGTCTTGAGAATCTATAAGTCCATTTATTCCCATTGCTGCAGTACCCGTTCTCGCTTCTTCAACCACACGGTTATCTACATCATCGCGTATCAGCGAAGCACCGGCATAATCAAGTACATCACTGAATGCCTGTTCTGCAGATGTTTCTGTTATCTTAGGGTAGTCAAAAGCTTGTTGTGCTCGCACAGCTTCTTCTGTGGCATCATCTTTATAGGTTACACCTTGCCAGTTATCACTTGATACGATTTGATTGCCTTCAACAACATTTCCTGAAATATAAAATTGTGTACCATATGTTGCAAAATCAGGCGCGTCTGGCTTGTTGTCGACTCTAAAAATAAGAGAGTTTACAGTGGCATCGGTTGCCGGGCCGGCTTTGTAATAATTATTTGTCCAGTTGGCGTGAGTCGATGTGCCATCGTAGCAACTCATAAAGCCCCAGTTATAAATGACATTGTTGCTAAAGTCGACTTTAGTATGGCGACGCCAGGTTATTTTGGGGTTTCGAGAACTATGGTGAGCAAAAAGGTTATGGTGATATGTTTGTCTTTTAGCGCCAATAATGCCACCGTAACCATGCGCGCCTTTTTCATGAAGCGAATTGTGTAAACTCTCGGAAACAATACTCCACTGTAGCGTCATTAAATCTACAAAATCAGACTGATTCGAGAAAACTTCGTCTACCGACCAACTCGCCGTTGAATGATCAATAATAATATTGGAACCGCCAACAACAGAAATTGCATCAGCTTCAACATTTAAGGTATCGCCTAAACGTGAGCGAATGAATCGTACAATTATGTGATCAGCGTCTATTATTAAGCTATTTCCACTTAAGGTTATGCCGTCACCTGGTGCAGTTTGACCAGCAATTGTCATATAAGCAGAGTCGAGTTTCAATCTGCTCCTCAATAAAATTGTTCCTGAAATATCAAAGACTATGGTTCGAGGGCCTGCAGCTGTTACCACTCCGTATCGTAAGGAGCCTTCTCCGTCATTGTCTAAATTGGTTACATGATAAACATCTCCTCCTCGGCCCCCTACAGCGTATCGTCCAAAGCCCTCTGCGCCAGGAAATGCAAGAACTCCCGTAGGTATTGCGGGAGGTTCTTCACCTTGTTTCACAGAGCCGTCAACTTGATTAGCAGAGTCGCCGCCACAAGCAAATAATAATGCGCTAAAAAGTATTGGTAGTTTGCTTAAAGAATTCAACATAAATTTAAAAATTGCCTTCATAAAAATCGCCTTCATTTAATCAATTTAAGCATCGACAAGCACATTGGGAAGTACAAATGATTTTACATTCGGGTGAAGCCTTATCCATAACCCCGGGTTGTTGTTCAACTGATGATAAGCTTCATCTTTGTTCAAACTCAACTGGGTGTTAAGCACCTTGGCATAGGTTTGAACTTTTGCCGGAGCGGTATCGGCATCGACTACTGATTGAACGATCTTTTTTGCCTTTAAAATTGCAGCGGGACCTAAGGTAAGAATATATTGTGCTGCTCTACATTCACTTTCATCCTCTTTGCTTGGTAAGCTTCCTCCTGCTTTAAATTTGCTAATATGGTGATCCAAAATACTGGTGGATATCGGAATGATTCCTGCCATATGATAACTTTGTGCACCAGAGCAGGGCTTAATATAGGCGAGATGTGATGCTTGATTTTCTTCCGGTCCATGGCCAATAAAAAATATATCTAGACCGCCAAGAGTATCGAGCTTATTTAAATAGTTAATGAGTCCGGATTTCAGATCTTCTACATCTGTTTGCATAGGAGTGAAACTTTTTATTTTCTTAAAAAATTCATCACCGAGTATCCGTTCAAAGTCTCTAACAAAACTAAGTCCATTATTCATTTTCATGGGTGCAAGGGCATCTTGAGTGAAAACGTTTAGCCTCGACAGTAGGGCATCTGCCTGGGTAGATTTCGACAATTCACCGAGTAAACGATGTAATTCCTGAGCGCCTCTACCGCCAAGAAGCGCTATATTAATATCACCTGATTTGGATGCGGCAGTACTATAAAGTTCGTCTAACATTGCTTGACCAACAGCCGCTTCACTAGCAAGCTCTATCGGGGTAATCCCCTGATCAATTAGTTCAACATCTAACTTATCTTTTTCAGATAACCACAGATTATTATTGTTTTGATTCATGTTAGTTAACTTCAGCTAATTCCGTCTTGGTGATTGAATTTAGATATTCTTCCAAATTGGTATAACCGTCTGCATCACTGTCTCCATTTCTATCACTGTCATTTTTTGGATCTAGGTTATTGATAACTTCCCACGCATCAGGCATGCCGTCTTGATCGGTATCAAAATTGGCAGATCGTTTATTTTCTGCTAACTGTGGATAGCCCCCTACGTCATCCTGGGAGTCAATAAAACCGTTATCACCAAAGGTCGTTGTTGCTGATTTAACCTCGTTAATGATTCGGCTATCAACAGAATCACGAAACAAAGAGGCGCCCGCCTTAGCTAGTACAAGAGGGTAGGCGTTTATTGCCGTTTGTTCTGTGATTACAGGAAATGCGAAAGGTTGCTTTGCTCTATGGAGTATTTCCGAGGCACCGTTGTCGAAATCTATGCCTCCATCCCAGTTATCGTTGGTAACTTTTACAGAGCCTTCCATATAGTTGCCTTCGGCATAAAGTGAAGTGGTAAATGTATTTGACCACTCGAAATTTTTGTTTCCGCTTGAGATTTCTCCATTACTTAAACGAAATATTCGTTGGTTAACTTTATCTTCGGTACCAGGCCCTGGTTTGTAATAATTATTTACCCAGTTGATGTGAGACTTGGTGCCATCATAGTTGCTATTGAAGCCCCAGTTGTAGATCACATTATTTCTAAAATCGGTTTCTGTATGTCTACGTCCAGTTACTTTAGGGTTACGGCTTGAATGGTGAGCATACAAATTATGATGAACAGACTGCCTTAGTCCGCCTAGAATGCCGCCATAACCATGAGCTCCTTTCTTATGATAGGAGTTCTTTAAACTTTCAGTGATCATCGACCACTGTATTGTAAGGTTGTCCAACTTATTTCCCTGAGATGAAAACGTTTCATCAATAGACCAACTTGCAGATACATGGTCAATAATAATGTTGTTTCCGCTATTTATTGAGACTGCATCCTTTTGCTGCTTATTAATATCACCTAGGCGAAACCTTAAATATCGAACGATGACATCGTCTGCCCCTACTTGGAATGGATATCCACCCACAGTGACTCCAGGATCAGGAGCCGTTTGTCCAGCTATAGTTAAATTAGCTTTCCTTATAGCAAGTTTCTTGTTAATCATGATGTTACCGGAAACATCAAAAACGATTGTTCTAGGTCCTTGCTGTTTTTCTAACCCGTATCGTAGTGAACCCTTACCATCATTTTTTAGGTTTGTTACATGATAAACATCGCCACCTCGTCCACCTTTAGCATGAGCTCCAAACCCTTCAGCTGATGGAAAGGCAAGCTGTTTTTCTGGCTGTTTAATGGTTGAAATACGAAAGTTTTTATAACGGGCACTTCTTGTAGCCATATGGCGTAAGCCAATTCTACCTTCGGTAATATGCGGAAACTCTGTGTTTTTCCATGAGCATAAGAGTTCTTTTTTACTGTTTTTTATCTGCATATAAAGTTCATTATGCTTTTTAATAACCGTAATGTGATGTAGGACACCGGGCTTAAATAATTCTGTTTTCAGACAGGGGTCAGGTAATATCTCTGTGCCATTTAAACCTTTGCCTAAATGAGGCATGTAACGGCGAGCACGAATATAGTCTGAGCCGTCAGGATTTGATTTTCCACCAAATGCAGCGTAACTAATATGATAAGTATTCATTTTATTGAAGTACTCACTCATCGCTGGTGTCGTTCTTTGGTCTGCCCAGGTTGCGATATCGTTGGGAAAGCCTGCTTCTTCATTACCGGTAGCTTCAATATAAAGAATATTCACAAACCGCGTTGCTTCGTCTGTTCGTGTATAGTCATATTCAATTTTTAAATCACCAGTAAAGTTTTCTTTGGTCCACAAAACAGAGTGGCTTGCTGCCTCTTTAGCAACAGGTCCGGCGATGAACTCCATACCGTCTTCGTTATTCAGTACTTTTGCTTTAAGCCCGTCTAAGGTCCATTTGCTATTCCACTGTTGTGTGCCAGTGTCATAAAAGACTTCTGACCAGTCCATAGAATTTAAATCTGCAAATCTTATTTGGCTTTTGTCTGTGTGAGCTTTAGTAAATAAGTTAGTGCAGCTAAATAGCCCAACTGAAAGAGATAAAAGTAGCGCAAGATAAATTTTCATATTAAGTTAACAAATCATAAGTGAGACACCGGTGTCATATTATGGTTAAAAAAAATTAATATGTATACTTAAATTACGCAATATCTTACAATCAATTGTAATATAGTGTAAAAGTCTTAACAAACGTGCTTTTAAATATCAAAAGACACCGGTGGCAATTATCGTTGTATATTATCATTTGATTGATGAGGAAAATAACTACTAGTATGAATATTGTACCCAGTAAAAAAAAGAAAAAGCCAACAATTAATGATGTAGCTAATCTGGCTGGCGTATCAAAAAAAACTGCTTCTAGAGTGCTCAATAACTCGCCATCTGTTAGTGATGCTACTCGAGAAAAAGTTACCGCTGTGATGAAAAAATTGAATTACGTTCCTGATCCTCAAGCTAGAGGATTGGCTTTTAAACGTTCTTTTATCGTAGGGCTTGTCTATGATAACCCTAATGTTTTATATATTTCAGATATTCAAAAAGGTGTTTTGAAAGCTTGTAAAGGAACTGGTTACGAATTGATTATGCATCCAGGTGATTTTAATAGTGAACATTTAATTGAAGAAGTTTGTGACTTTGCAACCAGAGCTCGTGTTGATGGCATTATTCTGTTGTCACCTATATCTCAAATTGATGAGCTCGCAAAACGATTAGAGAACGACCAGGTGCCTTACGTAAGAATTTCACCAAAAAAGATTGATATCGAAGAAAAAACAGTCATTTCAAATGATAAACTCGGCGCAGAGCTAATGACAGAATACCTTGTATCAATAGGTCATAGGAATATTGGCTTTATTAAAGGCCCCGAGTGTAACCTTTCTACCGAGCAAAAATATCAAGGTTTTTGCAAAATTATGCAAAAGTATAATTTACCCATCCAAGCAGACCTGATCATAAAAGGTGAAAACACCTTTGAGTCCGGTATACAATCAGGAAATAAGTTACTTGCTATGAAGCCAAACCCTACTGCTATTTTTGCAAGTAACGACTTTATGGCGTTAGGCGTTATGCGGGCTGCTTCAATGTTAAATATAAGTATTCCTGAACAGTTGTCGATAGCTGGTTTTGATGATAGCGCTATAGCAACGGTTGTTTGGCCTGATTTGACCACCATTCATCAGTCAGCTATACAGATGGGACAGATGGCAGCTAATAAGTTACTTGTGCAACTTGGTAGTAATAATACTAATTCAAATGAAGTTATCGAGATACTGCCCGAACTTGTTGTTAGAAACTCCACTAAGAAAGCATCATAAATACAAATACAAATACAAATACAAATTAAATTTGTAACAGATACAGCTTACATGTATAGTGTTTTGACACCGGTGTCAGTCAGGCATAGCATCTATTAATATTTAGTTTGTTAAGGTTTGTCGGGAATAGATTATGCTTATCCAGTGGTGATATATTCGTAGCTTACGGCATATCATTTTTTAGATAAAGTACGATGAATACCCAAAGTACACTATAAAATCATAGAAAAAAGGAGCCAAAAGTGCCTAAATTTCACTATATCGTTGTAACATTACTTTGTTGCACCTCATTATTTTCTTGCGACGCGAACAGTCCAAAAAAACAATCAGAAAAACAAACAGATAATTCAGCTGAATTATCTAAGGTTAATAAGCCCAATATAATTTTTATTATGGCCGATGATCTTGGTTATGCTCAGATTGGTAGTTACGGACAAAAAATAATAGAAACGCCAGCACTTGATAAATTAGCAAATGAGGGCTTACGTTTTACCCAAGCATATGCCGGTTCAACAGTTTGTGCTCCATCACGAAGTGTATTAATGACTGGACAACATACTGGGCATACTACGGTCAGATTAAACAAATCGTCAACCGGCGAACGAATTCCGTTAAATGATGAAGATGTAACCATTGCGGAAGTTTTAAAAGGCGCGGGTTATACAACGGGTATGATCGGTAAATGGGGTTTGGGCGAGCCCGGCACAACAGGGTCACCAAGCAAACAAGGTTGGGACTATTTCTTTGGTTATATAAACCAACATAAAGCGCACTATTATTTCCCTGCTCACTTGTGGCGTAACGATAATATGGTTAACTACAATGAAAATGAATTAGGGTTAAGAAATACCTATTCTCAAGATTTGTTTTTAACTGAAACCGTTCAGTTTATTCAGAAAAATAAAGATAAGCCATTTTTCTTATATTTACCGTCTTTGTTACCGCACACTGAGTTATACGCGGATGACCGTCACTTCGCAAAATATAAAGATAAGTTCGAAGAAACGCCATATCAGTCTAAAAATAATTTACCTTTGATTGAACAACCTAGAGCAACATACGCCGCTATGGTTTCGAGATTAGACGAATATGTCGGAAAAATAATGGCAGAACTTGAAGCACAAGGTATAGCAGATAATACCATGGTCATTTTTACCTCAGACAATGGTGCAGCAAGAGAAGAAGGTTCAGATCCTGACTTCTTTAATGCTAATGGCGAACTTAGGGGTATAAAACGAGATTTATATGAAGGCGGAATTAGAGTGCCGTTTATTGTTCGTTGGCCTGGTAAAGTCGCTGCCGGTACAGTTGATGAAAAAAGTCAAATTGCCTTTTGGGACATTTTGCCAACTTTTGCTGAAATTGCAGGGGTAAATACACCTAAAAATGTAGACGGTATCTCGATTTTACCTAGTTTCTTACAGGGAGAAACGGTTGGTAATGAACGACCTTTATATTGGGAGTTTAAACAGAATGAAACGATACCAATCAAAAAAGCGCTTCGCTTGAAAAACTGGAAGATGGTTAAAGTCACGCCTGAGTCTGATCTTGAGCTATATGACCTTGACAATGATTTAAGCGAAACGACAAACATAGCAGATAAACATCCCAAAATTGTTCAAAAACTTAAGCTTATTATGGAACAAGCAGGAGACTAAAACACCATCTAGACAATTTCAATTAACACCGGTTAGATAATTACAATTGACACCGGTTAGATAATTACAATTGACACCGGTTAGATAATTACAATTGACACCGGTTAGATAATTACAATTGACACCGGTGGCAAATACAGGTGATTTTAATTGACACCGGTGGCGAAGCTTGTTATATATATATAATGACACCGGTGGCAATGGTTGCAGTATACAATAACACCGGTATCTATTTGTTAGCTGATACGACTTGCAATCAAATGATTGAAAGGATAACAAGCCTTAGTATTGGAAAATTACTAGTTTAAATATAAGTATAAATAAAAATATAATTATTAATATAAATCCAAGGGGAAGAAGTAGAATGAAATCATTCAAAGTAAATAATTTAACTGCTGCTATGTTGTTGACATTTCCAATAATGTCAACTTCTTTATATGCTGCAGAAACCACAGAAAATAATGCCCAAGAAGATCAAATCGAGGTTATTGAAGTAACTGGCATTAAAGGAAGTCTTCGTCGTGCCGAAGCGGTTAAACTTTCAGCTAAAAATATTGTTGAAGCAATTACCGCAGAAGACCTAGGTGCGTTTTCAGATGACAGTATTGCCGAAGCACTGCAAAGGTTGCCTGGTGTGCAAGTACAAGAAGACACGGTAGGATCACGTGGTGATCAGATCAGTATTCGTGGTTTAGGTTCACAATTCGTTGTTGCTACCGTAAATGGTCGCTCAGCTTGGGGCTCAGGTTCCGGTGAAGGTAAAGATTTACGAAGCTTTAACTTTAACGTTGTGCCAAGTGAAGTGGTACATCAGGTTGTTGTGACTAAAACTCCTCTTGCAAATACCGTAGAATCAGGCATTGGTGGCAGCGTTGATATGCAAACCTTACGCCCTTTAGACGACGCTAAATTTAAAGATAAAAATTGGCTTGGCTTTTTTGAAGCGCGAGCAGAACAAACAAAGATTGGTGATGAAGATATTGGCCAACGATTAAGTGGCGCATATGTCGCTCAAAATGATGCAGAAACTTTAGGTGGTTATGTTGCTTTTAATTATAGTGATATTGATTCTGGTAAAGACCGTCAACAAGTACGCTATAGGGATAGCAGAACTTTTTTCATTGACCACAATAATAATTTTGAAGCGGATGAAGATGAAGAGTATGAAGATGAATATTATGATGAAGCTGATGATGATGAAGATGAAGAGTAACAAGAAGATTGGGATGATGAATATGAAGATGAATTTGAAGAAAAAACTGCCGAAGAACTTAAAGAAGAGAAAGAATTAAGAGAGAAG
>JABSOZ010000021.1 GCA_013215295.1 Colwellia sp. | reverse complement strand
CGTTACTAAGCTTTATTACGCTCAGGGCGATATTGCCAAAGTACACCAACCACTTTTTTGTATGACAACCGATGAAGAATCTTCAACTAATGAAGTAGCTCCAGTGGTTGAAGTGAAAAGCACTGTACCTGCTGAAAGCTTAATTGTACCGACTAATAACACTGAAACTGCATTAGAACTTGAAGACTTTATTTTACCTGATATCGGTGAAGGTATTGTTGAATGTGAGTTAGTCGAATGGCTCGTTAAAGAAGGCGATACGATTGTAGAAGATCAACCTATTGCTGATGTAATGACAGATAAAGCCCTTGTTCAAATTCCTGCTATGCATAACGGCACAGTTACTAAACTTTATTATGCTAAAGGTGATATTGCGAAAGTGCATGCGCCTTTATTTCAAATAGAGAAGTTGTCTGCTAATGGTAATCAAGCTGCAGCTGTTGTTGAAACAACGGCTGTAACTGCAACATGTGCAGTTGCGAAAAAAGTTGCCGTAGCAGCGAATACAGCAAACGTTGAACAGAAAGTTGCTCAGAAAGTCGTTAATGGTAAAGCGGTTGCTAGCCCAGCTGTTCGCCGTGTAGCGCGTGAATTAAATGTCAATATTCATGAAATACCTGGTAGTGGCAAAAAAGGTCGTATTTACAAAGAAGATGTTGTGTCTTTCACAAATACACCTGTTGCTACCGCTGAAAAGGTAACGCAAGTTGCTGCCCCAGAAAGTGGTGGTAAACGTGTTGAAGCTATTCGTGGTATTAAAGCGGTGATGGCTAAAGCTATGGTTAGATCGGTATCTACTATTCCTCACTTTACTTATTGTGAAGAAATAGACATGACTAACTTAATGGCTTTACGTAGCGGAATGAAAGAAGCTTATGCCAAGCAAGACATTAAATTAACCATGATGCCATTTTTCATGAAGTCGATTTCTTTAGCGTTAAAAGAATTTCCAATTGTGAATACACAAGTTAATGATGATTGTACTGAAATTACTTATTTCGATGATCATAATATCGGTATGGCGGTTGATTCTAAAGTTGGCTTGTTAGTGCCAAATGTAAAACAAGTGCAGAATAAATCAATTGTAGATGTCGCTAAAGAGATTATGCGTTTAACCGATTCTGCGCGTTCTGGTCGTGTCGCGGCTGCCGATTTGAAAGGTGGCACTATCACTATTTCAAATATCGGTGCTATTGGTGGAACGATTGCTACCCCGATTATTAATAAACCTGAATCAGCCATTGTTGCGTTAGGTAAATTGCAAAAACTCCCTCGTTTTAATGATAAAGGTGAAGTTGAAGCTCGCTACATTATGCAAGTGAGTTGGTCTGGTGATCATCGTATTATTGATGGCGGCTCAATTGCTCGTTTTTGTAACTTGTGGAAATCATTCTTAGAAGAGCCAAGCAATATGTTGATGCATATGTCTTAGTTGTTAACAATTCCGCTTATTAAAAAACCTGCTGATGCAGGTTTTTTTGTTTAGAGAAACCTATGCTATTTATTAAAAAAAGCGTAAACAATTAACTGATTATCAATGTTAGATCTTGTTGAGTGAGTAGCTGACGAAAATTTTAACCATGGCTGTTGATAGATATCTTTCATCATTTGTTTCCAAGCTCCTTCTTGTTTTTCAATAGCTAAAATTTCGCAATGGGGTTGCTTACAAGTTACTGATATAATCTCAATATTGGTGCTTTCATAGTGTATTTGAAAAAAATCTGAAATATTCGTTTGCATTTCAAAGCCCCAATTATAATCATCTTCTTGTTGATGAAAGTTAAAGATCTTATCACGACCTTTTCCTTGATATGATTTAAGAAAAGGTTTGAATGGTTCAGGGACTAGCGCTTCCATTTCATAATCAGTAACTTCACTAACATAAAGTTTATTCAATTCAGATTGTAATGATCTCACTGTATCTAGCGATTTATCATATTTATCTTTTAATATTTTGTTTTCTTTTACTAAATCAAGATGCTTTTTATTCAATACTTTATTTTCGAGCTTTGCTGTTTCTGGCTGAATGTTTTTAGTCGGAGAATTATTATGAGCGACAACGTTATGTTCAACGTTTACTGAGGTAACTTGTGCTTCTATAGTTTTAGCTGGCAAATATGTTTTTGATATGATGACATCATCATTAAAAACCCTCTCTTTATTTTCCGCTTTACCGATAAATGATACGCCATAACCTACTATTGCCCCTATGGTTAAAAGTCCAATTGCTTTTACTATGTTCATATAAATCCTTTTAAGCTTTATTATTGTTTTTATTGATATTACCTTAATAAAAATAGTTTGTAAGGAATAAAGAAATCTTCAAACTATTGAGTTAAAGGTTTAGCTTTCAGTTAACATCAAATCAGTTTAGCGATATACTTTTTAGTGAAACAACCTTGTTAGGAAATTAAGTGCACGAAAATAAACTTCAACATTTTTATATTGCCGAAGAGCAATCTGTTTATTTATTGAATACTAAAGACGCCACTAAATTAAAAGTTTGGGTGGAATTATGTCAGCAACAATTAGCTTTGCTCGGTTATAAAAATATTGCTTTACTCGGTAAAGGCGCTTATGGATTTGTTTTCAATGGTGATGATGATGTTGGTAATGAGTTTGTTTTTAAATTTTCGCGTACGAACTTACCGCAACATGTACAAGATAGATTAGCGGAAGAAGCTGAAATTCAAGGCGAGTTATCGCACAGTAGAATTCCAAAGGTTGTTCAGTATTATAAAATTAAGCGGCAATCTATTGTTCATATGCAACGAGCACCAGGCATTGATTTGGAACAGTATTCTCAACTTCATGGGCCATTACCTCCTGAGCTTGTGGTTGATATTGCTATTCAACTTGCTGACATTCTTTTGTATTTACGTGACTCTAGCCAGCATGAAAAAGGTAAGCCTTATGTGCATGGTGATATAAAACCGTCGAATGTTGTTTATAACGAAAAAACGAGAAAAGTTTATTTGGTAGATTGGGGATCTGCTGTTATTGCCCAGCTAGACACATCGGGACAGAACACCGCAAATAGCATCATGGATTTAATGAGCAGTGACTTGCAAAATACTAATGCGCGTCTAGGTGATGTCTATTTTATTGGTCAAGACCAAATAAATGGCGCGATGTCATCTCCTCGTTTTGACGAACAAGGCTTAGCGGCAACATTATATGCAATAGCTTCTGGACAGTCATGTCGTTATGGTCATCAAGTTATTTCTCCGCTTTCGCTTGGTTTACCCAAGCTCCTGGCAAAAATTATTGAAGCTATGCTCAGTGAGGATCTAAAATCACGTAATAGTGCCGGGGATTATTTTTTCAAGCAATTACCTTACTTAAAGCGAATGGTAATGGCTGATGAATATACATTAATCATCACACCGCCACTTATTCCTGTTTGGTTAAAGCCAAAAACAGACGAGCTTATCGATACTGTTGTTTATGGTTCTCGAAAATCATTTTTAAGAGAATCAACCGGTAATGATGAACTCAATGATATTGATGATGCACAATTAGAAAAGTACTATAAAAACTTTTTAATGGGCATGGGAGATGCTGAAAAAGCATTTATCGCAGCAGTTGGTCGTTTAGGAAACTTTCCTGTTGTGGGAGGTTTAGCTATTCGCTGGCAAGCAGACGGTGTTTATATTGATTCAAATCTAACTTTATTTGACCAAAATTTAAAAGTGTCTTTTCAAAGTGCGGTAAATAACATGGTTCACCTTGCTCAGGGTATCCATCGTGTTGGTATGTTTAAGAGTTGTTTATTTAATGCTAAGAATACTTTACACGTAGAAAGACAAAGTAGTGAACACGACTTCATTGCAGATCCTGAACAAACTATTTCTTTTGAAGTGAGTGATATTGAAGAAGTCGATGATATTACGCGTTTACATTCATATTTTGAAGATGGTAAAGACCCTGATGAATATCTATATCTCCCTGATGAAATTATGACCGTGTTATCGCGTTTAAATCTAATTCATCATACGGGGTGTATCATTTTTGAAGTGCTTCCCACACATTTAAAAATTCATAGTTATTTAATGTTATTGAATCATGATAAAAAATCAGAATTTGCACTATGCTTAGCTGAAATTATTGCATTATTACCTACGATTAAGGGGCAAGGAATTTCAGGTTTCATGAAGTTACCTTATAAAGACACACGATTTTTTGAACATATTAGCGCTTTACCTGAAAAATATTACCCAAAGAATCCAAAATTAATTGAACCGGTGGAGAAATAAAATGAGTGATAAAATAGGCGAAATGGCCTGGCTAGATTTAACGGTAGAAAACGCTAACGATGTAAAAAACTTTTATCAAAAAGTTATTGGTTGGGAAGTTGAAGAAACGCCTATGGGTGATCATAGCGATTATACAATGAAAATTCCTGATACAGGAGAAGCCGTAAGTGGTATTTGTCATTCTCAAGGCGTAAATGCAGATATGCCTGCTGCATGGTTACCTTATTTTTTAGTTAGCAATATTACTGACTCAATTGAAAGTGTCATCACATTGGGCGGAGAATTATTGACTCGTGTTAAAGATGCAGGGAAAGATAAATATGTCGTTGTGAAAGACCCTTCTGGTGCTGTTTGTGCATTATACCAAAAAGGGTAAGGGTATTAATTAATATCGATGCTAAAGCGCTTAGAATTATTTGGACATTAGCTTTGTTTATATTTAACAAAGCATAGCAATAACTATGCTTGGCAGTCGACTTGGGCTATCGCTCATTCATTGGAAATGATCCACTTGGTAGAAAAAGACTTTGGTAAAGTTGGGTGGCGTAGTCATCTGTCATTCCTGAGACATAATCAGCGATCACTCTATACTCATTTAAGTTATTATCTTTTGCATAAACCCAACGTTGTGCTGCATGTTTTGGGAGTAGACGGGTTGGATCGCTTGCAAGTGCTTCAAAGAGTTCCATAACTATCTGTTGCCCTCTATATTCGAGCTGTTGAATGCTGGTTTGTTTAATAACAAATAAAAAGACAAAGTCTTTGAATATTTGTAAAGCATTTGCGGCATTAACCGGTAACTTGGCGTTATAACGTAACAAGGGTTCAGTAAAGTTTATGTTAATATTTTCATCTGAGCCACTTTCATTTAAATCACTCAAATAAATCTCAGTGATTAAATAATTGACGAGTCCGCCAATCGCTTCTTTTTGAATATAGTGTTGTTCGTTAAATAACTTAGCAGATAATGTTTGGCAATAGTCCTGCACCCATGGTTCGTCTATTTCTTTGAGTTTAGTAATAACTTCATTATCAAAGTCTTGTTGGCTAACTATCCCCGTAACAATAGCATCTTCTAGATCATGTATACCGTAAGCAATATCGTCAGCTAATTCCATAAGAGAGCAATCGAGCGATTTAAAAAGGGTTTTATTATGTTTATTTTTGGTGTTTTTTATTGTTTGAAACAGCTCGCGATCAGCAGAAGATAAAGGTGATAATACCCAATCAAACATTTCTGCGTCGTCACTATATAACCCTTTAGCGGGGTGCCAATCGCCGGCTTTTAATTGTCTAAAATTTTGTGGCGCAATAGGTAAAGGTAACTGAGTTAAATTTGCTAACGTTTGTGGATATTTGATTAATCCTAATAAAGTTCGACGTGATAAATTCATGCCATAAAATTCACTAAATGGCTCTAATCGTGAAACGATACGGAATGTTTGTCCATTTCCTTCGAAGCCGCCATGGTCACGCATCATATAATTTAGCGCAACTTCACCGCCATGACCGAAGGGGGGATGGCCAATGTCGTGTGCCAAACAAATAGATTCAATTAAAGTTTCGTCATCCGGAAACAGTTCAGCAGATAATTGTGGGTGTCTATATCTTAATTGAGCACTTATACCTGCACCAATTTGTGCAGCCTCTAACGAGTGAGTAAGGCGTGTACGATAAAAATCACTTTGCCCACTGCCCATTACTTGAGTTTTCGATTGTAAGCGTCGAAAGGCTGCTGAATGTAATATACGACCACGATCTCGTTGATAAGAACTGCGATGGTCATGTTGACGTTTTGTAACACTAGCTTGTTTTCGCTGTGACCAAAGTTCATTCATATACATTCCTTTACATTGATTTTCTTAACCGATTTTACATATCATGCTATTGTGCTTTAATTATAAATCGGCACTTGATAAAAAATTAATCAGTCGTTGTTCCTACACCTTACCTAGTTTTTATTTATGAATGCAAGTGTTTATCTTTAAAGGATTTATGAGGTTTGCTAATTTATTCTCTTAAAATATTATTGATACTGACTTTATTTTTTTTCAACACTATAACTTTTGCTGAAAATAATACTCAGATTGGTGAACGTTCTAAACTTGAAATTATTGCAGGTTTATCAAAACCCCCTTTTATTATTGAAGATAATAACAGTGGCATTGAGCTAGATATTTTTCAGGCAGCTTTTGGTCAACTTAATAAGGAAGTAACATTTATTCATGTACCCTTTGGTAGAACAATCACCAGTTTTCATCGTTTAAATGTTGATGGGATCATTACGGTACTTCCTGATTATCAACACCCAAACGTTTTTGTTTCAGCGCCCTACATTACCTATCAAAATGTGGCCGTTAGTTTACGTGAAAATGAATTCATAATTGATGATATCAAGTCTTTATCACGTAAAAGTATGGTTGCCTTTCAAAATGCTAGAAAGTACTTGGGGGATGCATATGTTAATTCAATCAACTCATCATTGGAGTATAGAGAAATAGCGGATCAAATGAAGCAAATTGATATGCTATTTTTACATCGAACAGAAGTCATCATTCTGGATATTAATATTTTTAGACACTTTATGAAATCGCACAGTTCAGGTCGTTTTTCTCAACCTTATAACGTTCATTACATTTTTAATAAACGTCCTTATTCAGCCGCTTTTAACGTTGAAAAAAACAGAGACTTGTTTGACGAAGGTATTAAAATAATTAAACAACAAGGAACGTATCAATTAATTATGGATAAATACCTTAAGTAATATATTTGTGGCGTTACTCGTTATGTATTTGCTATGAAGATGGCACGTTTGGGGGCTGGGTAGCCTTCTATCGTTTTACTATTATCGTTGGGATCAAGAAAATCAACAAGTGATTCGGTATCTATCCAATCAGTTTTTCGCTGTTCATCAAGTGCTGTGATATCAGTATTAACAACACGTATGTTTTTAAATCCACAACGTAATAGCCAAGCACACATTGCCTCACAACTTGGTAAAAACCAAACATTTCGCATTTTAGCGTAACGCTCGCCAGGTACCAGTACAGTGTTTTCATCGCCATCAACAACTAACGTTTCTAAAACTAATTCCCCACCCTTTACCAATTGTGCTTTTAATTGATAAATAAAATCAATGGGGGAACGTCGATGATATAAAACGCCCATTGCAAAGACGGTATCGAAAGCTTTTAATTCAGGAAGTTGTTCAACACCTAAAGGTAATAAGTTCACCTTAGGATCGTTTACAAAGTGTTGAATAGCCTTAAACTGAGTGAAAAATAATTGCGTAGGATCTATGCCAACAACAAACTTAGCGCCTTCACCGCGCATTCGCCACAAATGATAACCACTGCCACAGCCAATATCTAAAACATATCGATTTTTTAACGGACTAATATGTTCCTGAAGTCGATCCCATTTAAAGTCTGATCGCCATTCTGTATCAATATGCAAACCGTGAATATGGTATGGACCTTTTCGCCAAGGTTTGAATTTCTTCAATAAGTTTTCTAAACGTTTATATTCGCCTTCACTGATATCTTCTTTTTTACCGACAGTAACACCATCACTGATATTAATGGCTGATGGTGTTGTTTTTGGTAAAGCCGCTAGCGTTTTTTGCCATTGGGCAAACTCACCGTGTAAATGTTCTTTTTTCCATTCGGTAAGTTGTGCTGGTAAAGTGTTTAACCAATGGCTTAGACGGTTTTGGGCGATTTCTTGGTAAAATTTATTGAATGACATAAATGAGTTACTTAATAGCGATGAGTGAGAAAAAATTAAAACACTGAAACCATGGCGTCTGATGATTAAAACCAGCACTTTCAAGACGTTCAATGTGTTCAGGTAAGCTGTCAATACGCATTACCTTTTCAATTGCCGTACGTTTTTGAGCTATTTCTAGTTCGCTGTAACCGTTGGCTCGTTTAAAGTCGAGATGTAAGTCAACAAGAAGATCATTACAAACATCGTCATCAGCTGATATCTTTTCTGAGAGTAGTAATAAGCCACCGGGCTTTAGTCCATCAGCAATTTTTTTAATTAACGAAGAGCGTATTTCAGGTTCAATAAACTGCAAGGTAAAGTTAAGCACAACCATTGATGCGTTCTCAATAACAATGTCTAAGATATTACCTTCAATTATTTCTACAGGTGTTTCACCTTTGAATGCCTTAACGTGCATTTTACAGCGTTCAACCATTGCGGATGAATTATCAACACCTATAATTTTACAATTTTTTGCGGTAATTGCTTTACGCATGGCTAATGTAGCTGCGCCAAGCGAACAACCTAAATCATAAACATTACTATTATCGGTTACAAACCGTTGACTCAAACGACCAATAGTATCAATAATCGTATTGTAACCTGGCACAGAACGGGAAATCATATCAGGAAAAACTTCGACGACTTGAGCGTCAAAAGTAAAATCTTTAATTTGGCTGTGTTTTTTAGAAAAAATTAAATCGGGTTCTGATGGTTTCATTACGTTGAACTTGTATCTGCGTTAAATATCAATTTTCGGCTATTTTAACTTAAATTGATTGTGATGGGCTACTAATTAGATGAATTTTAGTGGCTAAAGCATAAAGTTAACCAGAAACTTTATGCTAATAAGGTCTATAATTGTTGTTATTTCGTCAATATATTTGTTCCACTAAGGAATTGCTGTTGCTACACGATCACTTTTTCCGATGTTTAGTTATATTAGCGATTTTTTTCGTTATATCCGTTCAAGCAAATGACGAACCTTTTGAACCAACGAATAAACCAATAACGATAGCTATAAACAAAACAACATACCCTTACATGTATCTCAATGATGACGGAAAAGCCGATGGTTTGATGCCAGACCTTTGGCGACTTTGGGCAGAACGCCAAGGTATCGAAATTGAATTTAAAACCTCTGATGGGCTTTCCACTTTATCGCTTGTTGAGTCAGGAGAAATTGATATACATGGCGGCATGACAAAAACCATTGAGCGAAGCAAAATATTTGCTTTTACTCCATCATTTTTCTCTCACGATTTTCATTTTTATATTCATCGAGATTTTGCTAATTTAACTGAAATTAGCCAATTATCACCGTATATTATTGGCTCGGTTAGAGGGGAAAGTCACGCCGCTATCGTTGCCTTGGAATACCCAAACCTTAAGTTACGTTTATATGATAACCGTCATGACTTGTATCAAGCCGCATTAAATAACGAAATCGTAGTTTATACAGGACTCGAAAAGCCATCTAAATTTTTTCCTGGATACATGGAATTAAATAAGCATTATCCCCCTTACAAAAGAATTGCTTTTCATCAAGGACAGTATGTCGCTGCAACTTCTTTAGAAAACATTGCCTTGAAAAAATTTATTATCCAAGGCTTTGATAAAATTACAGAAGAAGAAAAGTCTACTATTGAAAAAAAGTGGCTAGGACGTGATACAAAAAGTGAAACCTTATTGCTGAGCTTTTTAACCGATGCTCCACCTTATATGGCGATTTCTCCGACAGGTCAACCGCAAGGGCTATTCATTGATTTGTGGCGCTTGTGGGCGAAAGAAAGTGGCATAGAAATCGCGTTCATTGCACAGTCATCCTCACAAAATCTCGCCATGCTAAAAGAGGGGGATGTAGATATTCATATCGGGTACTCTGCAGACAATTTTGATCATCAATTAGAGATCGCTTCTCAAATTTATGGCGTTGATGCAGGAGTCTTTGTCTCTAGTAGAATTGATAATGTATATTCAATGAAAGATCTAAAGGGTAAAAAAATAGGTGTTTTAGCGGGAACAACCTATGAAAAACTCCTAACTGATAAGTTTCCTAAATTAAAAGTTCAGGTTTATCAAACAGCTAATGAATTACTTCATAGTGCTGAGATTGGAGATATTGATGCGATGGTAAGTGCTCAAGAATACCTGAATGCACGTTTAATACAAAGCAACTTACAATCTTCATTTTATCAATTAAAAAATGTGTATTTTCCTGCAGCCGTTTTTTCTTTAGTACATAAAGGCAACGATAGACTTATTGAGATTATTAATGAAGGTTTTGACAACATTCCTATTGAACAACTTATTTCCCTCGAGAGAAATTGGTTAATTAATAAAAACAATGGCTACTTTATTCGCTCAGCAGAAAAAGTGTCTTTGTCATCGTCTGAGCAATCATGGCTAGATACACATGAACAAATTAATGTCGGTTTAGTAAAACACTGGATGCCGATGGAGTTTATTAACGCACATGGTGAAGTGGAAGGGATAAACCCTGATGTGCTGAAATTAATCGCCAATCGTTCAGGTTTATCGTTTGATTATACTTTTTTTGATAGTTGGAGTGAATTATATCAAGGTTTACTCGAACAACAAATTGATATGTTGGCGAGTATAACTGTGACTGAAGAGCGCAAGAAGAAGGTTACATTTACTCAAGCTTATTGGACGATGCCTTGGGTGATTCTTCATCAGAGACGGCTAGGGTCTCAACTAAACTTAGCCAGTTTTTATGGAAAAAAATTGGCGGTAATTAAAGGTTATTATTTGTCTGCAAGTATTAGAAAAAATCACCCTAAAATATCGCTTCATTTAGTTGAACATCACAATATGGGCTTAATGGCCGTTCAGCAAGGTAAAGTTGACGGCTTTATTTCGAATATTGCTACCGCATCTGAGTTGCTGAAACGGGAAAGTTTAACTGTTTTAGATATGTCAATCATCGAAGAGCTTAAAAGTGATAGCAGCCATTTTGCAATCAGGCCTGATTGGCATGAATTACAAACCATTATAAACAAAACGCTATTAACTATTTCGGAAAGTGAAAAACAACAAATTTATGATCGTTGGTTTGGTGTAAACATTGAAACTGGATTTGATAAAGATATTGTACTGCGTCTTGCTGCACAAATAGGCGTGATCACCCTCATTGTTATTATTGCCATAATAATTTGGAATCGACGTTTATATACTGAAATAAAAAATCGGAAGCTGCTTGAAGAAAAAATGAAGCACATGGCGACTCATGATGAATTAACCGGCTTAGCGAATAGAGTTTTGCTTAAAGACAGAATTAATACAGCAATCAGTTTCCATAAACGTCAACAGTTGCAAATAGCCGTTTTGTTTATAGATTTAGACGGTTTTAAAACCATTAATGATACCCATGGGCATGATGTTGGTGATGAATTATTAGTACAAGTGGCAGATAAATTGAAAAGCTGTGTACGACAATCAGACACTGTTGTACGTTTTGGTGGTGATGAATTCGTTTTATTATTAACAGGGTTACACAACAAAAATGAAGCTGCTTATATTGCGGATAAAGTATTAAAACTTATGCAACAACCTTTTCAACTGTCTGCCGAACGAGTTTATATCGGTTGTAGCATAGGTATTGCAATGTATCCTGATGATGGTATTACTGATAATGATCTCTTGAAAGTTGCAGACACTTTAATGTATCGGGTTAAAGCTAATGGTAAAAACCATTATGTATTTAATTCAGATCCCAACGATCTTCTTTAATTAAATTTAGTTATTTTGTAATAAGTAATTATTTTTTTATAATGTTTTACGGTCACTATCTCCCATAAAGCTTTTTTTGTCGGCATATTCCTTTATAATGTCGGCAATTTTCTATCCTAACGAATTGCCATGCTAATATTTTGCATTGGCTAGTTAATCTTATCAGGACAACATACATGCGCGATCTATATTGTGGAGATGTGAACGAATCTCACATCGGCAAAGAAATTACCTTATGCGGTTGGGTTAACCGTCGTCGAGACCTAGGTGCTGTGATCTTTTTAGATCTACGTGATCGTGAAGGTATGGTACAAGTCGTTTATGATCCAGATTTACCTGAAGTCATTGCTAAAGCCAACACCTTACGAAATGAATTTTGTGTTCAAATTAAAGGTAAAGTGCGAGCTCGTCCTGAAGGTCAAATTAATAAAGATATGAAAACTGGTGCTATTGAAATATTAGGGCTAGAACTTAATATTTTAAATAAATCAGCACCATTACCACTTGATTCAAACCAAAAAAATTCAGAAGAGCAACGTTTAAAGTATCGCTATTTAGATCTACGCCGCAGTGAAATGACAGAACGTCTGCGTTTCAGAGCAAAAGTAACGTCAGCAGTTCGAACATCATTAGAAGGTCAAGGTTTCTTAGATATTGAAACACCAATACTTACGGCTGCAACTCCAGAAGGTGCACGTGATTACTTAGTACCTAGCCGTACGCACAAAGGCCAATTCTTTGCTTTACCTCAGTCACCACAATTGTTCAAACAATTGCTCATGATGTCTGGTATGGAACGTTACTATCAAATCGTTAAATGTTTCCGTGATGAAGATTTACGTGCTGATCGTCAACCTGAATTTACTCAAATAGATATTGAAACATCGTTCATGAGCAGCGATCAAGTAATGGACGTTGCTGAAACAATGATCGTTAACTTATTCAAAGAACTACTGAATGTTGATTTAGGGTCATTCCCAAGAATGACCTATTTAGAAGCGATGACTCGTTTTGGTTCAGATAAGCCAGATCTACGTAATCCATTAGAATTAGTTGATATTGCTGATATTGTAAAAGATGTTGAGTTTAAAGTATTCTCAGGACCTGCAAATGATGAAAAAGGTCGTGTATCAGTAATTTGTGTGCCGGGTGGAGCTTCAAAGTTCTCACGTAAAGGTATTGATGACCTTACTAAGTACGTAGGTATCTACGGTGCTAAAGGTATGCCTTGGTTAAAAGTTAATGATGCTGAAGCCGCGTTAGCGACTGGCGTTGAAGGTATTCAATCGCCAGTATTAAAGTTTTTAAATGAAGATGCAGTGAAAGCTTTATTAACACGCACTAATGCTAAAACAGGCGATATTATTTTCTTCGGCGCTGATAACTACAATGTAGTTACTGAATCTCTAGGCGCATTACGTATTAAACTTGGTGAAGACTTAGATTTATTAGCAGGCGAGTGGAAACCATTGTGGGTTGTTGACTTTCCAATGTTTGAAGAGGTCGATGGACACATGCACGCAATCCATCACCCATTTACTGCGCCTTTAAATTTAACTGCACAAGAATTAGAAGCAAACCCGGTAGGGGCACTTTCTAATGCTTATGACATGGTTTTAAATGGCTGTGAATTAGGCGGTGGTTCAGTTCGTATTCATAATCAAGACATGCAAGCGGCAGTATTTAGAATTCTAGGTATCAGTGATGAAGAAGCTGAAGAGAAATTTGGCTTCTTACTTGAGGCACTTCAATATGGTGCTCCACCACATGCTGGATTAGCGTTTGGTTTAGACAGATTAGTCATGTTAATGACGGGTGCTTCATCAATTCGTGAAGTTATGGCTTTCCCTAAAACAACAACTGCTGCGTGTCCTTTAACAAATGCACCGGGTAAAGCAAACCCTGCACAATTGGTTGAATTAGGTATTGCTTGTCTTCCAAAAGTTGAAAAGAAAGCAGAACCTTCAGCTGAGTAGCCAGTAAATAAACTGAGTTTCAATAAAAGCAGCTATTTATAGCTGCTTTTTTATTGGAATTTTTGTGACTTCAAAGCATAATCAGAAATACAATTCTGTTGTCACTGCATGTTTTTGAAAAATATAATTAAACAAGAGATCCTCATTTGACCATTATTTTAGGTATTGATCCCGGCTCGCGTATTACCGGATACGGTGTTATTAAAAAAGAAGGGCGTAAACTTACCTATTTGGGCAGTGGCTGTATAAAAGCGTATTCGGGTAATAAAGAAGACGACTTTAGTTTACGGTTACAAACCATCTTTGCAGGTATCTCTGAGTTGATCCTGCAGTTTTCACCCGAACTTTTTGCCATTGAACAAGTTTTTATGGGAGTGAATCCTGGAGGCGCTTTAAAGTTAGGTCAAGCTCGAGGCGCTGCTATTGTTGCCGCAACCAATAAAGGCTTACCGGTAGCTGAATATTCAGCGAGACAAATAAAAAAGTCAGTCGTTGGCACAGGAGCTGCAGATAAGGAGCAGGTGCAACATATGGTTAAATCTATTTTAAAACTCCCCGGTATGCCACAAGCAGATGCTGCTGATGCACTTGCTGTTGCACTTTGTCACGCTCATAGTCATGACACACTTGAAAAAATGGCGGGGCAGGTTAATAAAATAGTAAGAGGTCGCTTACGATAAACAAATTAAGCTACTTTACTGTATAAATATATAGTGGTATGGTTGCGGCAAGTTTAGCATATTGAAGGTTTTAGCTGTGATTGGTCGATTACGTGGAACATTATTAGAAAAATTAGCACCAGAAGTCTTAATTGAGTGTGGCGGTATTGGCTATGAAGTTACCATGCCAATGACAAGTATCTACGCCTTACCTGAATTAAACGAACAAGCCATTATTTATACGCATTTTGTTGTTCGAGAAGATGCACAGTTACTTTATGGCTTTGCTAATAAAATTGAACGTAGGTTATTTAGACTTGTTATTAAAGTAAATGGCGTAGGTCCAAAGCTTGGCTTAGCTATACTTTCAAGTATGTCAGCCGACCAATTTGTTAGCTGTGTTTCTCACGAAGATTTAACCAGCATTGTAAAAATTCCAGGTGTCGGTAAAAAAACAGCTGAGCGTCTCTTAATTGAAATGCGCGATCGTTTAAAAGATTGGCAAGTAACCACTACTACTTCAGCAATAACAGATACTTTACCTATTGAACTTCACCATGAAAATACTTTTGTTACCAATGCTAAAGGTGATGCAACTAACGCCTTAGTTTCTTTAGGTTACACTCAGCAACAAGCAGACAAAGCAATAAGAGTCGTATTTAAAGCTGAATCGACGAGTGAAGATCTTATTCGTGACGCACTAAAAGCAATGCTTTAATATTACCTAAATAAGTAATACCAGTCTCGTTAAGTTTGTGATCTTGTTGTGCGTAGGAAAAATAAATCAGGGCAAGGCGCTCGATTGAATAATAGCTAGCTATTGTGATTGAGAGCAACGCCGCCTTGGAGTATTTTAACCAGTACAAGTGAGTACCAATTTAATGAGATTGGTATAATAACAAAAGAGAAAATAATGATAGAAGCTGATCGTCTTATTGAACCTGCTGCCCAGCCAGAAGAAGAAACCATTGACCGTGCTATTCGACCTAAATTATTAGCGGACTATACCGGTCAAGATCATGTAAAAATTCAAATGGAAATTTTTATTGCGGCAGCAAAAAAACGAGGAGAACCTTTAGACCATTTATTGATTTTTGGTCCTCCTGGTTTAGGTAAAACTACACTAGCAAACATTGTTGCCAATGAAATGGGCGTTAATATTCGTACAACTTCAGGGCCAGTGCTTGAAAAAGCCGGAGACTTAGCGGCTTTATTAACTAATTTAGAAGAAAACGATGTACTTTTTATTGATGAAATTCATCGATTGAGCCCGGTTGTTGAAGAAATACTTTATCCTGCAATGGAAGATTACCAACTTGATATTATGATCGGTGAAGGACCTGCAGCTCGTTCAATAAAGTTAGACTTGCCTGCATTTACACTGATTGGTGCAACCACTCGTGCTGGTGCATTAACTTCGCCGCTAAGAGACCGTTTCGGTATTGTCCAACGCCTTGAATTTTATAACACTAAAGATTTAACCGAAATCGTTAAGCGTTCAGCATACTTCCTAAACCTCCCTATTGATGCTGAGGGCGCATTTGAAGTGGCGAAACGTTCACGTGGCACACCAAGAATAGCTAATCGATTATTACGACGAGTTCGTGACTATGCGGATGTAAAAACCCAGGGTATTGTCAGTCAAGAAACTGCTGCCAAAGCATTAAATATGCTGGAAGTTGATGATCAAGGTTTTGACCTAATGGACCGAAAGTTACTGCAAGCCATTATCGATAAATTTATGGGTGGACCTGTAGGGCTTGATAATGTAGCGGCAGCTATTGGTGAAGAACGTGAAACGATTGAAGACGTGATAGAACCTTATCTCATTCAGCAAGGATTTCTACAAAGAACCCCTCGTGGACGTATTGCCACTGAACGTGCCTACCAACATTTCGGATTAGACAAGCCTGATTAATGATAAACATTATTGATTCATTAAATTTTAGACAAAAAAAAGCCCACATAAATTATGTGGGCCAACTTATAAATTAAGTTGATAGAAGGAAATAGGGTTCCAATAAACATGTCAGAGAGAAATGATAATAATCAAATCAAGTTGTTTGGCTATTAACTACCCCGTTTTATCAGTGAAGACAAACTTGAATAATTAGTGTGTTAGCTCAAAGAACAAGTGAATTTTAGAGTAACAGTTCTATTTTGACAAGCTAATAAAATTAGAAGTTTCGCATTAGAAAAACTAATGTCACTTTGGTTTTTAGGTACCTTAACTTTTACAAAATATAATCGATATATTCGCTAAATTAATGCTTGATAAAAATTGTTACATTAGTTTACGTATCAACGCTTGTCGTCAGGCGGCATTATCATTAATATAGCGTTAACTATAATAAAATTCCTAGGTTGTTATTTTTAATTACAATATTAATAACAGTGTAGTAATAAGCTATTTGTATCACTCAACTCATGCCAAATATTAAATATGATTACCCTGTCAGAGTCTATTATGAAGACACCGATGCTGGCGGTATTGTTTATCACGTAAACTATTTGAAATTCTGTGAACGTGCTCGTACTGAGTGGCTTAGAGAATTGAATGCAAATCAATCATTTTTTTTAGAACAAAACATTGGTTTGGTGGTCAGAAGAATTGAAATGGATAATATAGCTTCAGCCAAGTTAGATGATTTACTTATTGTGACATCATGGATCAGCGAATTTAAACGCGCCAGTCTAGTTTTTACTCAACAAATCAGTAACCAACAAAATAGAATCATTTGTTCTGTTGTTGTACGAATTGCTTGTGTTAATTTACAACTTGCTAAGCCTTGTGCCATCCCCGAAAAAATATTAGGAGCGTTAAAACGTGTCAGCTGAAATTTCTATTTTTGATTTATTTCTTCAAGCCAGTCTATTAGTAAAATCTGTAATGATTATTCTATTAGGTTTCTCCATTTCTTGTTGGGCGATGATATTCCAACGTCGTAAAGTGATTAATGACGCTCAAGCACAAATGAAGAGGTTTGAAGATAAGTTTTGGAGTGGTGCGGATTTAAGTAAACTTTATAATGAAGTTTCTTCCAAAGGGCCCGCAACAGGAATTGAAAGTCTATTTGTTTCTGGTTTTAAAGAATTCGCTCGTTTAAGAAAAAGTAATCAGGATTCCCCACAAGCTATTATTGACGGAACTCATCGAGCTATGCGTGTAGCGCTTTCGCGTGAAGTAGATCACCTTGAAACCCATTTGCCATTTATGGCGACTGTTGGTTCGATAAGCCCTTACATTGGATTGTTTGGCACAGTTTGGGGCATTATGAATTCGTTTATTGCATTGGGCGCTGTAGAGCAAGCAACGCTCGCGATGGTTGCTCCAGGCATCGCTGAAGCTTTAATTGCAACCGCTATGGGATTATTCGCAGCAATTCCAGCAGTAATGGCCTTTAATCGATTCAGTCATCATGTTGAAAAGCTGGAGAACGGCTATGGTAATTTTATGGAAGAATTTTCGAGTATTTTGCAACGTCAAAGTACGACTGAACGATAAGCATTAACGGAGTAATATCTTATGTATAAAAGAGTAAGACGCCGTATGGTTGCTGAAATCAACGTAGTTCCATACATAGATGTTATGTTGGTATTGTTGATTATATTTATGGTAACTGCGCCACTGGTTACGCAAGGTGTGAAAGTCGATTTACCTAAAGCTGATGCTGAAGCCCTTGATAAAGATTCTAAACCGCCATTAGTCGCTTCAATTGATGCAGACGGAAATTATTATTTAGCTGTTGGTACGAGTAAGAATGAACCCATGTCGCCTGAACAAGTGGCGACATTAGTTGCTGCTCACTTAAAAGTAGATCCCGACACTCCTGTCGTTGTTAATGCTGATGGCGCCGTTTCATATGATGCCGTTATTCAATTGATGGTGTTATTACAGCAAAAAGCGGGTGTACCTTCTGTTGGATTAATGACAGATCCCGGAGCCAAATAAGTCATGAGTCGAAAATTCACCACAGCATTATCTCTTAGTTTTTTACTGCATGCTGTTTTAGCGGCGGTGCTGATAATGGGGAATTTTGACCATACGCCAAAGCCTCCTCCAAAAGTTGTTCAAGTGCAAACGATCCAAGCCACTATTGTTGACAAAAGCAAGATCGAAGCACAAATCAATAAAATTAAAAAGAAAAAATTAGACGATGCGAGAGAATTAAGAGAACTCGAACAACAAGTTGCTTACGCTAGAAAGAAAAGAGCTAAAGAAGAAAGACGTATTAAAGCGCTTGAACGACAGAGAAAGAAAAAGGAAATAGAAAAGATAGCGGCAGATTCTGCGGCTAAAAAAGCACGAACAAAAGCGAATGCGGCAGAAAAGTTACGCGCGCAAAAAGAAAAAGAACAGAAAATTGCTGAAAACGCTGCCGCTGATGCAAAAGCTAAGCGATTGAAAGAAGAAAAAGCAGCAAAAAAAGCTGACGACTTACTTAAGAAAAAAGCAGCGGAAAGAAAACGTAAAGAAAGAGAAGCGAAAGAGCGTGCTAAACAACAAAAACTGTTGGAGCAACAAATGGCTGAAGAAATGGCCATTAGGCAAAAAGCGCGTAATAAGCAAACGATGTCAGAAATAGGTCGTTTCAATGCTTTAATAAAACAAACTATTCAGGGACGATTGATCACAGATCGCAGTACAATGGAAGGTAAGTCTTGTAAATTAACGATAAGTCTTGCACCATCAGGTTTTGTGACAAATGTTGTTATAGGTAAAGGTGACAGGGTTGTTTGTAACGCTGCAAAGACTGCAATTTATAAAGCAGGCACATTACCGGTATCTAAAGATCCTGAAGTGTTTAAAGAAATGCGAACAATTAGTTTAACGGTAGTACCTGAGTTTTAATCCTAGTATCCAAGTTTTAATTATAATGTTTAACATTTAATGACCAACCACCAATGAATGAGAAAATAGTAAAACATATGAATAAATTTAAAATAGCTTTCATTTTTTTCAGCGTACTGATTTCAAACAGTGCGCTTGCAACGCTTGAAATTGTGATCACAGAAGGTATTGATAGTGCGAGACCCATTGCCGTTTTACCTTTTAAATGGACTGGAACAGGACCATTGCCTGATGATATTTCTATTATTATTAGTGAAGATCTACTGCGTAGTGGTAAATTTAATCCAATAAAAGAGAGCCGATTTCCTCAAGCTCCCTTTTCAGATCAAGAAGTTGATTATTCAGCATGGGCAAGTGAAGGTGTAGAAGCTGTTGTCGTTGGTCAAGTAAGTGATATAGGTATTGGTCGGTACAAAATAAGTTACCAGTTAGTTGATGTGATACGCGGACAAATAACGGGTGGGCAATCACAGATGTTAAGCAACGGTGAACTCGTCCAAACCTCTGATCATATCTATGCACAAGGTGAATTTGAAATTAGTTCAGATCAGTTTCGTCGGTACGGACATCACATCAGTAATGTCATCTATGAGAAACTAACGGGCAGTAAAGGTGCATTTCTAACAAAAATTGCTTACGTTATTGTTCGTGATGAAGGAGAGTTTCCTTTTCAATTAGTTATGGCTGATTATGATGGTGTTAATGAAAATGTATTATTGAGCTCTAAAGAACCGTTAATGTCACCGTCATGGCACCCAAATGGTAACCAATTAGCGTACTCAACATTTGAGAATAACCAACAGAAAATATATGTTATTGATATTTATACAGGTAAGCGTACTATGATCAGCGACCATCCAGGTATAAATAGTGCTCCACGTTGGTCACCTAATGGTGAAAAAATGGCAATGATGCTATCAAAAGATGGTAACTCAGAGCTTTATGTTATGGATGTTGCAACAAAGAAATTACGTAGAATCACTCGTCATCGCGCCATAGATGCTGAACCAAGTTGGAGCCCTGATGGGAAATCCTTAGTATTTAGTTCAGAACGGGGTGGTAAACCTCAGCTTTATCGCGTAAATTTAGTCGATGGTCGCGTAAAACGTTTGACATTTGACGGTGAAATGAACCTTGGTGGTTCAATTACACCGGATGGTCGACAATTAATTATGGTGAATAGAACGCGAGGCGATTATCATCTAGCTAAACAAGAGTTAGAGTCAGGGATATTTCAAGTTTTGACAACAACACGTTTAGATGAGTCGCCGAGCATTGCTCCAAATGGTGGCATGATAATCTACAGTACATTACATAATAATAGGCAAGTGCTTAGTTTGGTATCTGTAGATGGACGATTTAAAGCGCGCTTACCCGCGGTTAATGGTGAAGTTAAAGCGCCGGCTTGGTCACCATTTTTATAAAAATTAGAATTGAACATTAATTTAAAACATAACTTTAGAATAATAAGGACAAATATAATGCGTTTGAATAAAACTGTGAAAGCTCTAGCGATTGCCTTGCCCATTTTGGCTTTATCTGCTTGTAGTTCAAATTCACAAGAAACTGATGAAAATAGCAGTGTATCAAATAATGCTCAGCAGTCATCAGTAACAGCTAATACGAATGATGTACAAGTAACTGCTCAACAACGTGCCGCTGAAATTGAAGATCAGCAAAATAGAGAAATAGAAAAACTACGTGCACAACACATTGTTTATTTTGATTTTGATACTTCTACAGTAAGTAGTGAATTTTCAGCTATTTTAGACGCACATGCTAAGTTCTTAAACAACACAAACACCAATGTTTTAGTTGAAGGTCATGCCGACGAACGCGGTACACCTGAATACAATATTGCTCTTGGCGAACGTCGTGCTAAATCAGTTGTTACTTATTTAGAAAACATGGGTGTTTCATCTTCACAACTTAGCGTTGTTAGCTATGGCGAAGAAAAAGCGATGATTAAAGATCGCAGTGAAAGTGCATTCGCTAAAAACCGTCGTGCGGTATTAGTTTACTAATCAGGGATATAAATGAAACTGAATAAAGTTTTATTCGGGATGTCCTTTGCTGTTACTACTATAGTGGTAGTAGCGGCAGAATCTGCTCCCGTTATAGATGTAACCAATAACGGTTCTATTCATAATAGTACTTCGCAATATTCCTCAAGTTCATCTATCACGCTTGAACAAAAGGTTGCTCTACTTGAACGACAAGTTGATGCGGGTAATCGTGGTCGAGTAAAAGTCCAGCGTCAACTAGACGAACTTCAAAATGAAGTGAATGAACTTCGTGGTGTAACTGAACTACATACTCATCAGTTAAGCCAAGTCTTGAACCGACAGCGTGAGTTATATCAAGAACTTGACCGTAGGGTCTCTGAGGCTTTAAAACCTGAGAATAACGTTCCTGCTGCTATTATCGCACCAACATCAACTTCACCAGATGTTTCTATAAATTATTCAACTAATTTAACTGAAAACCAAGCGTATGACCGCGCTGTAAATCTAGTGTTGAAAGATAAAAAATACGATGAGGCAATTCCAGAGTTTCAGGCGTTTAATTTAAATTTTCCGGATTCTAGTTATTCACCTAATGCACATTATTGGTTAGGACAGCTATTATTTAACAAAACTGAATACTCCAAAGCTAAGAATGAATTCAATTTAGTGGTTGAGCAATTTATCGACTCAAATAAGCGAAGTGATGCAATGTTGAAGTTAGCTATGGTTGAACAAAAACTAAATAACAGTGCGGCAGCAAAAATTTGGTACGAAAAAGTTCTTTCAGAATACCCAGAATCAAGTGCTGCTCAACTGGCAAAATCAAGGTTAGAGAATTTATAACCGATAAAAGCGACGATAACTTACGCTAAGTGTCTTCTTTTTATGCAAGCAGACAATTAATAAGAAAATAATTGAATTTATAGTTGCACTAAAAAAAATTATGAGTATTATATGCGTCGCGTTGAGGCACTACTGCAACGCAGTGTGATTTAGCACTTATGTCGGCCGTTAGCTCAGTTGGTAGAGCAGTTGGCTTTTAACCAATTTGTCGAAGGTTCAAATCCTTCACGGCCGACCACTTCTTTATTTGTATTCTGTTAAACTTTAACTCGTCGCTAAAGCCAAGGCTTTTAACCGTTAAGCCAAATTAATTCGAAGGTTCAAATCCTTCACGGCCGACCACTTCTTTATTACTATTCAGTTAAACTAAATAATTCAAAGATTCAAAGACTTCTCTGCCGACCCATTCTTCATTACCACCTAATTCAAATATAAATCTTTACCCCTTTTAAAATCCTCTGATCTATTTTAAATCTGCAATAGGCAAAAGTCTTATACACATCTTTTCATCTATACCGTATAATTGCCGCGTTTTAAAAGAGATCAACAGAGATATATAATGCCACAAAGCAATCTAGCCGTAGAATTTGATTTTCAATTTCCAGCAAAACCAGCACCACTTTCAGATAATGAACGTAAACAATATAAAGATCGTATTAAACTTTTATTAAAAGAAAAAAATGCTGTCCTCATTGCTCATTATTATACTGACCCTGAAATTCAAGCTTTAGCTGAAGAAACTGGCGGCTGTGTTGCAGACTCTTTAGAAATGGCTCGCTTTGGTAATAATCACCCAGCAACTACGCTTATTATCGCTGGTGTTCGCTTTATGGGGGAAACGGCGAAAGTTCTCACTCCTGAGAAAACAGTTGTTATGCCGACCCTTGAAGCGACCTGTTCTTTAGATTTAGGTTGCCCCATTGAAGAATTTAATGCTTTTTGTGATGATAACCCTGACCGAATCGTTGTTGTTTACGCGAACACCTCTACAGCTATAAAAGCGAGAGCAGATTGGATTGTTACTTCTTCATGTGCCTTAGAAATTGTTGATCACCTTGACTCGCAAGGGGAAAAAATTCTTTGGGGACCTGATAAACATTTAGGTGCTTACATACAAAAACAAACGGGTGCTGACATGCTTATGTGGCAGGGCGCCTGTATCGTTCATGACGAGTTTAAAACTCAAGCATTGATGGATATGAAGGCTTTACACCCTGATGCCGCTATTTTGGTTCATCCAGAGTCTCCTGCTGAAATTATTGACCTTGCTGACGCTGTGGGTTCCACTAGTCAGTTAATTAAAGCAGCACAAGAAATGCCGAACATGAAATTTATAGTGGCAACTGATCGTGGTATTTTTTACAAAATGCAGCAACTTTGCCCAGATAAAGAATTTTTTGAAGCGCCAACTGCCGGAGAAGGTGCAACGTGTAAAAGTTGTGCTCATTGTCCATGGATGGCAATGAACGGTTTAAAAGAGATTGAAGACGCCTTGCTTAATCCTCAAGGTAGAGAAGTGTTTGTTGATATGAAACTTCGAGAAGGGGCGTTAAAGTCGTTAGACCGTATGTTAACGTTTAATGCAGCTTTAGCCGCTAACTAATTCAGTAAATGTATGTTTTGTTTATAATATAGGCAGTTAGCATTTTTTTATTAAAATTAAGTTGTGTTGGCTATTAAATTTCCCTAACATGGCGCAACTTCATTTTATGCAGCTATCTATATCATTTAAGATATATAATAATTTGGCAAATTTTGAATTATTGCATAATGAGTAAATACTGATTTTATAAATCAGTAAAAGAATTAGCACTAACATGTTAACTACTATTTATTAAATAGGTTATCGTATTAGTCAGAAATTTGGTGAGCTGGCCGAGTGGCTGAAGGCGCACGCCTGGAAAGCGTGTAAAGGTTTATCCCTTTCGAGAGTTCGAATCTCTCGCTCACCGCCATATTAAAAACCCCTGATTTATCAGGGGTTTTTTCGTTTTAATTCGGCTAAAATCCCTTTAATATAACGCTGTTGAAAATGACGATTTATGCCGTCACTTCCACATTATTTAGATGAATTCTCTTCAAGTGAAAGTTTCTTTTTAATAAGCATAACAAAACTTAACAAATAATCGGACACTAGTCCTTGATGCCACGGTTGTATTTTTATCAATTTGATTGAGTTTATTATCGTAGTCAAATGAGCTTTATAAAACATCTTTTACTAAATGCTCAAGTCTTATAACTTCTTGGCGTTGCTCTTTGTTTTTTGATTCTAGCAATGGTCGTAATTTTTTAAATTCAGGGTTTTCGGCAATATTTGCCATTAGCGGATGATTTTTAAAACGGTATGAATGATTCATTCCAGCTTTAATTGCTTGCTCGAATGTACTGATGGCTGCAGGGATATTATGTTGAGCTAACATTATAAGGCCTTTGCTATAAATGAGTTCAGCCCATTGATTCCCGTTTTTAATCTTACTGTCTAATAGTTGATAAAGTTCGACTAATTGCTGTGTATCTTTATTTAAAGCAGCGAGATTCACTTTCGCTGGTAGCCGATAACGGCCACCCATTTGTGCAATTTGTTCGAAACTTGTTTTAGCTAAAATCAAGTCTCCTGTTTGTATATGTAACTGTGCATTTATCCAATGGTTAAATTGATTTTTTGGCGCTTGTTCTATCGTTTTTGTCAAAATAGTTTGAGCTTTTTCGAATTTCTCAATAAATAATAAAAACTCAGCAAAGTAATTTTGTGCCAGAAGATAGTCGGGCTTTAACGCTAAAGATTTATCAATGGCTTTATTAGCGTGTTCGGTCATTCGTAACTCTCGATAACAAAAACCAAGAAACGAGTAGGGAATGGGATCTTTATAGTCCATTTTTACGGATTTCATGACATATTGATAAGCTAAAACTAATTGGCCTCTTTCCAAATAAACTAGCGCGCTATTGGCTACAGGCCCAGCCCATTCTGGAGCTAAATCGCTCGCTTTACTGTAAGCAACTAATGACTCATCGTAACGACCGCTGAGGTGAAATGCTAATCCAAGTGACTTATAACCCCAAGGTTGTTCTGGTTCAATCTCTATCGCTCGTATAGAAAAATCAATAGACAGTTGTAGCCAACTTTCTTCTTTACCAAATTGATAATACCCTTGAGCATAAGCATTTGCTAAACCACCATAAGCGGGACCAAAGTTGGGATCATGGTCAATTGCTTTTTTATACAGCATTATTGCTGTGTCATTATCATTAGGTTTAAAGCGGAAGTAATAATTGCCCGCTTTATTAACGTAATCTTTGGCTGTGAAATCGCTACTCTTTGCTGAGGGCTGTGGAGTAGATTTATGGTTAATTATTGTAACCACCAATCCAATAACAGCAATAACTAGCAATGATATCAAAGTTGTTGTGTTAAATATTCGTCTAGAGGAAGTTACCGACTCTGCCGTCAGCTGGGGAACAAGTTCATTAATTTCTGGATCAGCTAATAATATTACCGGGGCTATGCATCGGTAACCCATACCTCTTTCGGCTACAATATAACTCGGCGATTCTGCTTCGTCTGAAAGAGCATGTCTTAAGCGCGAAATCCGCTTTTTTAGGTTTTCATCAGAAACAACGCGCTCCTGCCAAACGGCTTCTACCAATTTGTCATGACTGACAATGTTGGGAGCATTTTCGACCAAAATAAGTAGTAATCGATATGAAAGCTCGGGAAGCTTTATTTCCACACCATTTTGTTGAACTAATCGATGGTCTGGATCAATGACTAAGTCCTCACCAACCTGAAATTTACCCATAGTTTAATTACTTTTATTTTTTTTATTATTCACTAAACACAAGATTATACGGGAGCTTCAAGTAAGTGTCACTTTGTGTCACCCAAAAGAACCGTGTTTGTCACTTCCTTTATCAGACTATCCCTTATAGTGGCCTCAATGTACTCCTGATCTTCAAAATAATTGGGAATGAGTATCAATAAATATTTAGAAATGTTCGTTATTTGAACTGATTTGATAAAGATAAGGATTTATTCATGAAGTTGGTTATTAGTTTTATTACAGTTATTGGCATTATATTTTGCGAAACCGCCATCGCATCCGAACCTATTTCAACTGAACTCGTGGTTCGAGCAAAGGCAAGAGATGGAAAATTCATTGGTTCATCTATCGGTGGCGCATTAGTTAGCGTTAGAAATGCAGAAAATGGTCAGATATTAGCTGAAGGAATGATACAAGGAGGTACAGGTGATACTAAGCTAATTATGACCAAGCCTAAAAGCCGTTATGACTCAATAACGAAAGGCGCAGCTTTCTTTAAAACAACGTTACTTATCGACAAACCCATACTATTAACCATTGAATTAGTTTCTCCTTATATAAAGCGGCAGGCTAGCACTGTTTCGCAGATTCAAACATGGCTTGTTCCGGGGAAGCATATCAATGGAGATGGTCTGATTATTGAAGTTCCGGGAATGATTGTTGACGTATTAAGCCCACAAACACATAAATATACCTCCATTGAAAATGGCCCCTTTGAGTTAAAAGCGAATGTCGTCATGATGTGTGGATGTATCATTACAAAAAATGGCCTTTGGGATGGCAGTAAAATTGAAGTTACCGCGATCATTACTAAAAATGGCGACGATTACCTATCAGTTCCACTAAAAATTCAAAACACGATGAATACTTTTATTTCATCTTTTATGCCTGACTCAAGTGGAATTTATGGCGTAACTATTTATGCCTACGACCCAAAAACGGGGAATACCGGCGTAGACCAAACAAGTTTTGTGGTTACCGATTAAGCCCCGCGTATTTTTTTGAATCAAGATAGGTCCTTTAAAAGAAAACGGTCTCTGTACTTTAACGTGAGCCCTTTTTGAAATGAATTATATTAATGTAATTTCATACGTTTACAGTATGAAATTGCGGTTAGCAAAGAAATGGAAAATAAATGAAAATTTTAAAAATCACCTTATTATGTTTGATTGTAAGTACGCCATGTTTAGCTTTAGTCGAAAAAGACAAAAAAGCCGAAATTGATCGCTTAATACTTACAGCGAATGCTTTAACTGAATTTAATGGCAGTGTCTTAATTGGCAACAGTAAAGAAGTACTTTACTACGAAAGAGTAGGGTATAGAGACCTTAAAAAAACGGAAGCTTTAACGGATAAACATTTATTTAATCCAGGCTCTATTACCAAAGAATTTACCACCTTAGCTATTATGAAATTGGTTGATGACGGAAAACTTAATTATCAAGACAAATTAGCTAGCTATTTACCGACACTCCCTAAATGGGCGCAAAAAGTAACGGTTCAACATGTGATGACACATACATCAGGACTTCCAAGGATTAATTGGATTGTTGGTATTGAATCAAGCGATGTTCATCAGCAATTAATGGCCATTAAAAAACTAGCTTTCAAACCAGGGGAAGGCTTTCTTTATGGCAATTTGAATCTTGTGATGCGTGTTTATCTTGTAGAGGCCATTACAGAAATGTCTTATCAAGATTATCTAAAGCAAGAGATTATTGATATAGCTAATATGCATGACACTGTTCAGCCTGTTGGCATGGAAATGCTCAATAGCAAAATGGTTTACCGAGAAGGGCCTAATGCACTGAAAGGTATCGCACTTTATACAACACCCTTAGATCTATATAAATTCGAAAAAACATTGTGGCAAGGGAAGTTCATTCCTATTTATTTGATTAAAGAGTCGCTTGCTGGTGATGTGCTTTCAGGTAATAGTGATCGAGCCCATTTTGACTTTGGTCGTTTTTATCCAAATAATGAAGGTAAGTTAATTTATTGGGAGCATGATGGTAGCGCTAATCCTATGCATCATAGTTTAAAGTTTCATGATTTTGAAAAAGATCTCATCATTATAGTGATGTCGAGTGATGGAAATAAACAAACCCCGTTTGCTTTAAAAACCAAAATATTAGATGTTATGGAAACCGGAAAAACGTTAATACCCGCTTCATGGGGATTTAAAAAAGAATATAAAGAGCGAGGCTTTGAACCTAGCTTTCAAAATTTAACCAAGCGGATCGTTAAGTCTTTACATTTTGAGCTCTCAGAGGATGCTATAAATCGTCTCGGATATTGGCTAATACAAAAGCAAGAAAATTCACAGGCAGAAAGCATTTTTCAATTGAATATTAAGCATTTTCCCTCATCAGTAAACGTCTATGACAGTTATGGGGAGGTATTAATCGAGGTTAAAAATATTTACAAGCTAAGCAAGTTTTAACAACAGGGTTAGCCTTAGCTAAAAAAGAAGGTAACTCGAGATTAATTAAGTCCTTAAACAGACTGTTTGGCAAACTGCCACTTTCTGTTAATTGATTCATTCAAGATCAAAACCAATGAAAATTAAGTGTTATACGCGCTCAGTATGCAACATGTCACAAGGATAATTGTTTTGATGGATTTTAGTTTTTTCTAACGTTATTAATTTGTGGAGCATCATTTTTCTTTATGGTGCTGGCAAGTTGTAATATAAGTTTGTTAATCAAAAATTTGTAAGTAAAAGTAAGATGAAAATAGTGTTGATTATAAGTTTAGTCAATATTTTTTCTGGTATAGTTCAACTGGTGATACATCTACTATGATGCGAGTGACTTAGTCATCATGCATAAGGAAATTTCGAGATAATATGGACTATATAACTGCAATCGTATTGTTTGCCGTATCATCATCAGTTACTCCTGGGCCCAATAATATAACAGTTATGGCTTCAGGGGCTAATTTTGGTATTCGAAAAAGTGTTCCTGTATTTATGGGGATCTGTGTTGGCTTTGCTCTAATGTTATTACTTGTTGGCATTGGTTTCGGACAAATATTTGAGCAGTTTCCTGTTTTACATATACTTATAAAATTCTGTGGAACACTGTATTTATTATATTTAGCCTTGTTAATTGCAACGGCGAGCGAAATCTCTACATCAAACACTCAGATCAAACCAATGACCTTTATTAATGGCGCATTATTTCAATGGCTAAATGGCAAAGCTTGGGTGGTAGCAACGGGTGCCATCGCTGCGTTTACAACAGTAGGGGCTGATTTCTATACTCAAAACTTTACAATAGCATTAACATTTCTGATTGTTTCATTTCCTTGCGTTGGTCTTTGGCTCTTCTTTGGTTCAACTTTAAAGAAGGTACTCAAATCAAAGCAACATCGCCGAATGTTTAATTATTCAATGGCAGGGCTATTAGTTGTGTCGGTAATACCTGTGATTATAGAGTTAGGGCTTGAGTTTACCTAACAAGACAATAGTCTCGAATTATTTTGCAGGTATTTTCTAAGGAAATCATTTTTTGTCAGGCTATTGAATGTTTACATAATAGCTTGCCATGATTTTGCCACATTTCATCATAATTCGAACATTGCTCCTACAAGAATTACGAATATACTGACCTCATCCAAACACAGTTTATATATCAATGTATGTTATGGCTCATTTATTTAACTTTAAATATTTACGTTGAAGTTGTTAAGCCGTCCAAGAAAACAGGATCAGGATATTTTTTATGAAATTTAACTTTAAAACCTATTTGTATAAAACCAATTATTTGCCGTTAGCGTTAATCATAAATATTGCTTTAGTTTTTAGTGTGCAAGCTAATACGATATTAAAAACAATAAAACAGCAAGAGCAGCAGCTTGGTGTTCGTATTGGAGTTGCTGTTTATGATGTGGCAGCCAATGACTTATGGAATTATAACGGGAATGTAAGATTTCCATTAATGAGTACATTTAAAGCCTTAGCTTGTGGAAAGTTACTTTCTGATGTGGAAAAAGGGATTCTATTTTTTGACATTTCAACAATGATAACTGAAAAATCGCTTATTACTTGGTCGCCGATAACTGAAAAACTGGTTGGGGAAAAAATGACATTAAAACAAGCTTGCTCAGCAACCATGATAATGAGTGATAATACCGCGGCGAATATCGTACTTGCTGAGATCAAAGGGCCAAAAGCTTTAACAGAGTTTATGCGCTCTATTGGCGATGACGTCACCCGTTTAGATAGAATTGAACCTGATTTAAATGAAGCACTTGATGGTGATAAAAGAGATACCACAACGCCTAATGCTATGGTGACAAGTTTACATACATTATTATTCGGTGATGTATTGTCTCAAGCTTCAAAGGATCAATTGAAACAATGGATGATGGATAATAAAGTCACGGGTAGTTTATTGCGTTCGGTACTTCCTGGTGATTGGTTTATTGCCGACCGTTCGGGTTCTGGTGGATTTGGCTCTCGAGCGATTACGGCCGTTGTTTGGTCTGATAAACGCACACCGTTAATTATCAGCATTTATTTAACTCAAACAGATGCATCATTTGCCCAGCGTAATAAAGCAATTGCTGCTATAGGAAAAGAAATCTTCACCGTTTATGACCAATGAACCCAGTTATTTAGCTTGAATTGTTTGACTGACATAGTACTGTCATGAAACTGGCAGAGTGTTGTCGGGATAGTGTCTTACATTTGTCGGTATTGATTTGTAGAATTGTGGTTAAGGTAGCTTTACTTTTTAAAACTAAAGGTATGGCAAAAAATGAGTGAATACGTGGAATTAAATAATAAAAAAATTCAGAGTTTAAGAACTCAAAAATGTTGGAGTCAAGACGAGTTAGCAACGGCGAGTGCATTAAGCATAAGAACGATTCAGCGAGTTGAAAAAACGGGTAATGCATCTTTAGAAACGGTAAAAGCACTTGCTTCTGTTTTTGAAGTTGCCCCCGACTATTTACAAAGTACCAAAGGTATTCAGCATGTTACTTTCAACTTTATTTGTAAATATGCTTGGTTGTTTGCATTTTTAGTATCGAGTGTTTTTTTTGGTTCTTGGATCGTTGATATACTTATACCCACTTTAAAGGGGGCTGATTTTAATAACCAATACAAAATCCATAGTGATTTTCGATATCTAGATTTTGGCGGTATTAGCTTTATCATTGGTTTCTTGTTTTTAGGTTTTAATGTGTTTTTGGAATTTATTCAAAGAAAAAATACACTATAACAACAGGTAAGCAATACTTGAAGTCGGTGTTATCAAATAACTATCGTTATTTGATAACACCAATTAATAAAGCGTTAGGCAAGCTAAAGGTATCATCGTTTTTGTTAAAGAAATTATCGTACTAAGTACCGATTTAGCTTTATAACATAAGGTACCAATCAAGCAAAACGTTGCTCTGTTGGCGGGTTTCTGCTGCTTTTTACAATTTAACAAACTATTATCGTCCCTTATTAGGGCATTAACTACTAAGGAGAGTTCGTATCAAATTTACAGTATTTTTAAGTCTACTATTTACATCATTATCTTTTGCTGGCGAGGTTTACGATAAACTTCCAGAAAATATTAATGGAAATGAAAAATATGTCTTTTATTCACATGGTTTTATCGTAGAAGGCACTAACCCTACCCCGAAAAATGCAAGGTGGGGAATTTATGAGTTTCCTGCGATCAAGCAGGCATTGTCGGATAATGAATATAACTTAATTGCTTATCATCGACCTAAAGGAACAGACCCCTTTAAACATGCCAAAATGTTAGCTGCTAATGTTAAAAAGTTATTAGAAAATGGCGTTGATGCTAACCATATAACAATTATGGGGTTCTCTAGAGGCGCTTTTATTACTGCAATCACATCACATAACTTGGAAGAAACGCCTGTAAATACCATTCTTCTTGCTGCGTGTGGACGTATAGTTTCAAGTAAATATGCCCATATTAAAGCTAATGGGAAATTGTTTTCTATCTTTGAGACAACTGATGGTAACGGGACATGTAACAAGCTTAAAAATAGAAGTAATAACCTTCAATCGTTTGAAGAAATTTCTATTTCTACCGGCAAAGAACACGGTGCTTTTTATCGACCGATTCCTGAATGGATCATTCCGGTAAAACGATGGATAAAAGATAAGAATAGCTAAATAAATATTTACCGAGCTGATAGCCGTTGCTACTGCTCAGCTTCGTTACATATTTGCAATTCATTATCATACGCTTAATCGGGCGGTACCTACCGCTTACTATACTCAGTGTTTTAACTTCACTTACTCGGTAAATACACTAAGGTTCGCTCTAAATTGGTTGCCATTGGTAGTAGCTAGCCACTCTGTTTTTTAACTCTTTGATAAAAGCAGGGTGATTAGAGTTGGTCATGATAACCACGCCATAACCGCGGGTTTTATGAGCGATTAAATCGGCACTAAAGCCTTCATCCCAACCACCGTGACCAAAGTAGCTGCCTTGCTTTTTAATAAAAAAACCTAATCCTACCTTTTTACTTACAAATGGCGTTAACATTTTGTTTGCCATCGATTGGCTTAAAACCATACTTTTATCATCTTTAATGGCTAATTGAACATCAATGACAAACTTCGCCAAATCTTCAGCCGTTGTCCATAATCCTGCTGCAGCCATTTCGGGATAGGTATGCCTTTTACCGACAACAGCAGATTTGTTTGGCAGATATCCTGCCGCTGCATATTTTAGTTTTTCAGCTGGCAAGGGTTGTTCGTAAGTGCTTTGTGTCATTCCTATCGGGCCTAGCACTACAGCTTGCATGATTTGTGGATAATCTGTTCCAGCCACGTCTGAAATTAGTTTTTGCATAACCGTATAACCACCACCTGAATAGCGGAATTTAGTTTCTGGTTGCATATTAACCCGAACCTCAGCTGAATTAGCTGGGTTTTCTCCTCTCAGCACTTGTATAACTGTTGGAACAGGCATTCCTGTTGAATAACCAGCAAAGCCATGTACTGTTAATCCTGCGCTGTGATTTAGTAGATGCTTCAAAGCTACTGGTTGTTTTTCTGTGAATTCATTTTCAGGAATTTTCCAACCAACCAATTTATTATTCACAGGCTCATCAAGTGAAAGTTTGTTTAATTCTACGAATTTAAGCGCTGCATACGCTGCGACAGGTTTACTGATGGACCCTGCTTGAAATAATGTTTTTCCGTCGACTGCTTTACCTGTTGCTTTATCAGTGACACCATAATGTTTAAGCCAATGAATTTTATAATCTTTAATTACCGCTATACTCACACCCGGTACACCATAGTGTTCCATACGTTCATTGATATTCCAGGCAGTATTTTTTGAAAATCGCGCAGTATCATGTGATCCAGACTCAATCGAGACAATTTCTTTGGTTATATCATCAGAAAAATCGTTTGAAAAAGCAGAAGGGCATATGGCTAATGCGATCAAGAATAATATATTGTTGAATTTCAATTAAGTGCTCACTGGCGGGGAAAAGTCTATGAAGAATAGGTGATATTCCTCAACCATTCAATAGCGTTGAATTGATAAAATATTAGCTTTATGTAACGAAAAACTTTTAGCAAAAGTATAGTGTTAACGATGAATAGATGATTATTAATAATTAAATTATTTCTATACAGTAACTGAGGTGCTTGAAATTTTAGTTTGACGGTTTTGTCATCGATGAAAACGGTCATTTCATACCCATAAGGTAATTCGCCGATAAAGAACAATACTCACAGGTTGGTGTGAGCATTGTTATCTCGGTTTAACTCTCGTTTAACTGTGGTTTAGCTCTCTTTAAATTCTATTTTAACGTCGATGTTATTTTGGTTGGTGAGCTCGATAATGATAATTCCCGCCATTTTTAATTTTGACAACCTTGCCTTTTTTATCGCGGATGAACGTTATAAATTCCTGATCAATAGCCTTCCCATCTTCCACTAACTGGAAAATATCGCCTTCTACATGTTGATAGTGATACATGGCATACTTAAGCGATTGTGCAGGTAAGTACAACAAAATCAAGCCACTTCCCCAGCTACCGACATAATACTCACTATTCCAAGGATTCAAGTTATAAAATCCGGTATATTGAGACAGACTCAGATCTTGTTTTATTCCTTGTTCGATTGACTCTGCGCGATGAAGAATGTCAATGAGGCCTTTAACATACTTAGGTGTATTTACACGGTTCGCATTGGCAAGAATGGCGTAAGCCATTTTATTCGTTACATCCATTTTAAGATAGCTAACGTAGCCTGGACAAACGCCTCCATGCATTGCCCACTTACTACCATTTTTGTCGGTAGATATTTCGTAGCCAAAACCGCGATCGTGTTCGTTTCTTTTGGTCGTCGCTTGAGTTTTATACATACTTTTAAGGGTTGATGGCTTCATTATTTCGGTTTTTGAACCGCCAGCTAATCGAAACTGCCACATAGCAAATTTTGCCAAATCAATAACTGTTGTTGATATGCCGGCGGCAGGTTGCATCGCCTTGGTCTGATAAAAGTTTGCTACCTTACGTTTTCCGTTTCGATTGGTGGCGGTATAACCTATTGCATGTCTATTTCCATAAAGAGATGATTGCATTTCTACAAATGAATTAGACATATTAAGCGGTTTAAAAATATGGGTCTCAACGTAGTTTTTGTAAGAAATATCGGTGACTTCCTCAATAATTAATCCGAGTAAAGCGTAGCCAATATTACTGTAAGAAATCTCAGAACCTACGGAATGTTCTGTTGCTTGAGTTGATAAACTGTCAAACATTTCGTCTTCCGTTGGGAAATAATGATCGGGTCCACTCCAATACGCATGATGAGTATCGCGTGGTAACCCCGATGAATGAGCAAGTAACGAGCGAACCGTTACTGAGCCACCTTCTGGAAATTTCTGATTAACGGCATATTTTGGTAAAATATCTTTTACCTTATCATGCAAACTGATTTTCCCTTCGTCTACTAATTTCATAATAGCCGTAGCCGTAAATACTTTTGAAGTAGAGCATATACTGTTAATCGTGTTCTCATTGCTTGTTACAGGACTTTCGAGGTTAGCAGTGCCAAAAGCGCCGCTCCACAAAACCTTCTGGTCCTTTACGATTACACCCGAAATAAAGGGAATGTCTTCATAGTCTTTTTGCGCTTCTAGCCAGACATTAATGAGTTTGGATACATCGGCATTTTTCTGGTGGTTTTCTTGGCTTAAAGCGACAGAACTATTTATACATAAAAATGTGTATAGCATTAAATTGTAAATTTTCATTGTCGTGTTTGGCTCTCTGTTTATTAATAAGGTGATCACTAGTAAGGTGGTGATGAATAACCACTGTTTTCAAGAGGCTATTCAGTTTTGTATTTAGACGTTATTTAGCCCTAAAGTGGCAATATTTCAGTTTTTATTGCTGACGTTTTCTTAACTATTAAGTCATTGAGTTGGTAGGTGTTTTTCTGTGTGGATTTTATTTTCAGAGTTGGAATGTTCTTACGTACAAGTAACGCTGTTAACACCGCCTTAGTACCCATTTTTTCTAACTCTTGTGAGCTGTTCTTGGCCGCTAACTTAACTTTTGTTATCACTTTCTCTTTTTTGTCGATGGCGACAAGTAAGTTTTGTTGTTCATTGGCAAAGGCATAATGTTGGCTTGGTACTAACAAGGTTAAAAATAACACTGCGTTTGCGCTGAATAGTTTATTGATTAATTTCATGTGATTCTCCATTAGGTTTATTAATTTGTCTGGTTTATTAAGCTAATTAATTCAATGAATGAACTAAGTTAGGACAAAGTTTACCCCTGACAACCAGAGTGAAATAGACAGCGTTTGGTAAACAAATTCAGGGAAAAGTTTACAAAGAAGTTACATGGATGAATGAAGAATAATGTTATTTTGGCGAATTAAATGTCCGACTTGAAAGCCGATAGGAGAATACTGATTTTGAAAAAATAGCAGCATACTAGCTTCGACTAACCAGCATAACTTCTTGTTACTGAAGCAAAAACACTCAATTAAATGATATTTTGTGAGCATTTACCTAGATTAGTTTGATAAACAATTCGTTGATTTATTACAGTTACCTAAAACCCATTTTAGACCTTGAATAGCCGTGGTGGGGAATGCTGTACTATGGTCAGCATCAGCAATAACCGTTAGTTTTATATTCAAGTTTTCTTGTCGCCAAGCTAACATTTTATTATAAAAAAGTTTCGCATCATTAACCATTTCAAAACGGCTGCCAAATGTTTTGCTTTCTAGTTCACCAATGGAAAGGTAAACATTGGCATTGATTGCTATTTCTTGCTTTGCAAACGCTGACTCAAGTTTAAAAATGTATTTGTTATCCCACCAATAGGACGGACTCCCTAAAATATAGTTTTTAAACATATGGGGGGTATTCAATAAAATATAAGTACCAAATAAACCACCAAAAGAGTTACCAACAAAGGTACGGTTACTTGGATCTGTTCGATAGTTCTCATCAAGGTAAGAAAAAACAGATTTTTCTATAAAAGCAGCATGTTTCTTCGCACCACCTGTCTTATCTTTGTAGTATTTATCAAAGGTCGGAGTGTAATCTCGATTTCTACTCGATGCTCCTTTAGATCCTTTTGAATAAGATATCCCAACAATAATAGCCTCTTTCATAAAGTTAAAGTTCATTGGATACCTAGTTGCTCCAGATATAATTTGAAAGGCATACCAAGCGTCTGTTAAATAGATGACGGGATACCTTTTATTTTCATTTTTACGGTATGATTTTGGTAACTTGATAAATAAAGGGTAAGTTAGCTTTGAAATAGGGTCTGTAACTTCAACTACAGCACTTCTTGGCACTTTAAATGGTTCTGCTGATATAGAGTCTGAAAGCGCTGAAAGTGAGGTTAATAATAATGACAAAAAGATTGTAAATGTTTTCAACTTGAATTCCTGAAATGTGTGTAGCGCTTTAAATAATGGGGTAACCCGTTTGCTAAAACCATGATGAGCGAAGCAGTAAGCTGCTTTTAACGGTATTGCTTAATCTATTTCTTTAGCTCTGGCTTCAGTACTTCTTCAATAAATCTTTTATTTAGATACTCTTCATCAAGCGTCTTGTGCCAAAGCCCTTTCTTTTGACCTTTACTGCGAGCAATTTCACCAATTCGACCGGGGTTATGACTGCGGGGTTGTACTGATTGATACTGAGATATTTCATCAGTATAAGCTTCCTCAGGAGAAATTATTTTCCAACCTTTACGGCGAAGTTCATCCACTAAATCTCCGATATATAAGGCAGAGATGTCCATCTCATGCAAGAGCAATATATGTTTAGGTGAACGACCTAAATGGGTTTTCGCCATATCGTCATAGTATTCGATGCTTTCTATCATTACCTCGACGTAAAATTTACGCATGCGATTTTGGTCAAGCGAAGCACCATTTTTTATCGCTTTTTGAAAGAGCGTTTCTATATGCCAATCATAGTTATTTAACGTAATATAAGCATTTTTATAACCATGTTTATTTAACACTTCTCTCATGCCATTTTGTTTTTGAACACTATTACCTTCTCTGAGATAGGGAAAACGAAAGAGTTTTTTAAATCCTTTAAATTGGCTTAGTTGAGCGTCTGCTAATAAGAAGTTCTCAGTGTATTCTTCCAAGCTTGTTTTATTAAAATTTGGATGACTATGCGTATGATTAGCGATGATATGACCCGCTTGACTATAAGCTTGAAGTCTTTGCATGCCTTCAGTATCAAGCCTTCCACTATTAGCAAAAAAGGCGACCTGTTCAATGTTATGATTTTTTAATGCTTGGATTAATTTTTTAGCTCTATTGGGCCCATCGAAATATCCTTTAGCACTTCTTGGTGAGTCATCGAAAGTGATGGCAATTTCTTTTGATTTAACTAATGTACTGAGAGAAATAAGGAGTAATAACAGTAAATATGTTTTCATTTGAGACCTAATGTTGCCGTTAACACGTTAATTTATGAAGGTTTACGTAAATTTATAAAATTGGATGATTTTAATGAGTTTACTAAATTACCCACTGAATAATCAGCAAACTAGCATTATATAAAATGAAGTGCCCATTAATCCCAGTTATACGCTTTAATATCTCACACAGTGAGAACTAACAACAGAGTCAGTTAACGCTTCTTTTGTTTATCAAGCGCTTAACTGGAATAATCCATTCAGATATTGACGTATAAAAGCCTCGCGCTCTTTATCTGTACTGATGCTAATTTATTTGCAAGTTAACGTAAGGTTCGTACCCTTAGGGTGATGATACGGAATAGGGTGTGTGTTTCATTCGATAATATTTTATTTATCGCTGATAACTTGAGTAAAACAGACAGAATTTGGTAACAAACACAGAATAGAGTTTACAAAAAAGTTACATGAAGGAATTTTGAATAATGTTAGTATCAACTCATTGCCCGTTCAGCTTTAAAGCGAGTGATTGAATGCAAGTTATTAATGAAATGTTTGAAAAACGAGAGTGTACCGAGTATGAAAGAATCAGCATCTATCCTTATCGTTGAAGACGAAGACGCTATCCGCGTCGGTTTGGTTGATGTCTTGATATATCACGGTTATCAGGTTGATTATGCTAAAGAAGGGGTATCTGGTCTGGAAAAGGCACTGACAGGAAAATATGACCTTATTTTACTTGATGTGATGTTACCCAATATGGATGGATTTAAGATTTGTACAAAAATAAGAGAGCAAGATAAAGCACAGCCTATAATCATGCTCACTGCAAAATCATCTGATGAAGACGTTGTTAACGGTTTTACCTTAGGGGCAGATGACTACGTGTCTAAGCCGTTTTCGGTAACGCAGCTGATTTTAAGAATCAAAGCCGTATTAAGACGCAGTATTCCTGAAAACATCGAGCAAACATTCATTCAGCTTGATGAAAACCGTAAAATTGATTTACAAAATCTTAGCATTCAAATAGGAAAAGATAATATCCCCTTTACAAAGCGCGAAATAGAAGTGCTGGAATATTTGCAACGTAACAATCAAAGGCCGGTGGCAAGAGAAGAGTTACTCTCCAATGTATGGGGATATTCTGAAGAGTTGGCAATCGAAACACGCACCGTTGATATTCATATCGCACGCATAAGACGTAAGATTGAGAAAGATCCAAAAAATCCGCAGTTTCTGATAACGATAAGAGGGGCTGGTTATCGTTTGATTTGCCCAAGTGAATATTAGATGAACATTTGGCAGAAAATTCATGACAGATTCTCTCTTCATTGGTTATTTAAAAGTAGTTTGGCGAAAAGTCGATTATCAAAAAGGCGTTTGCGTTTTATATTTACGTTATTCTTTCTCGCGTTAGCCATTCCATCGACTATCATCAGCTATGTTGCTTATGAGAAATTGCGCTGGGAAACCTTTCACCAATACCAGCAAACGGCACAATCACTTGCCCTTGAAATAAATAACGCACTTAATGTCGCGGTCTTAAAAGAAGAAGCTCGATCGGATAGCGACTTTTCATTTTTAATACTTGAGGGCGATCCTAAAGCCAAATTTTTACAACGTTCGATCCTATCTCGTTATCCCGTTGAATCTGACTTACCGGGAATCGTCGGGTATTTTCAAGTAGACTCAAAGGGGACCTTTAGTTCACCGCTACTGCCTGAAAACTCAAATCAGTCGGATTTTTATGGACTTTCAAGCAAAGATAAACAGTTAAGAAAACAGCTGACATCCAACTTACATAATATTCTCTATGAAAACCAACTCGTTGCTAAACTGACTAAATGGACATCTAATCCATCTGCAGTTGATGACAAAATTAATAAGCCAAAAAGTAAAGCGAATTTAGGTTTTTCTCAATTAGAGACTGCCGCTGAACAACGTAAAATTTCTCAAAATGTGGGTAGGCAACAAGGCTACAATGTTCAGCTGTTACCTGGAAGGCAGGAACTTTCCCAGTTAGCCGAGAAAAAAGCAAAAAAACCGCCATTACCTAAACGGGCAAAAAGAAAAGAAAAAAATTATATTCCGCAACAGGCTTTATCCTTCAAAAAGGAAGGGTTCTTATTCGAAGATAATAATGGTGTGCTGAGAGAGTCAGTGAGTGAACTGCCTTTCAACATTAATCTTTTTGAAAGCGAACTTGAACCTTTTCGATTCAGTTTATTAAAAAGTGGCCATTTTGTTACTTATCGAAGAGTCTGGCGCGATAATAATCGGCTGATACAGGGCGCTATTTTATCCGTTGATGAGTTTTTTGAACAAGCTATTAAGGCACGTTTTGAACGTTCACCTCTTTCGTCTTTTACTCGATTAAGCATAACTTACGGGGACAATTTTCTCGCTAAATATCCTAGACCCACTATAAGTGAACTGAACGAAGAATTACTCTCATCAACAAAACTGTCAGACCCATTTGACCAGCTTTCTTTAGTCTTTCATATCACTGATATGCCTAGGGGGCAGAGTGGAGAATTTCTAATACTGATCGCCTTGTTACTTGTTTTAGCACTGGTCTTTGGTACTTATGCACTTTTTCGTCTAACGTATCGTCAATCACAATTAGCTCAACAACATCAAGATTTTATTTCAGCGGTCAGTCATGAGTTAAAAACGCCTATCACGTCAATAAAAATGTATGGTGAAATATTAAAAAATGGTTGGGTTGATGAGATAAAAAGAGAAAAATACTACGATTTTATCTACAGTGAGTCAGAAAGGCTTTCTAGGCTCATCTCAAATATTTTACAAATATCTCAAGTTAGTCGAAATAGTTTAGATCTTGAAATGACGTTGGTTACAACGAATGAGCTAGCAAATGTCATTGATTCAACAATAGATTCACAAATAAAACAAAGTGGTTTCAAATATAAGCTCTCAGTTGATTCGACTATTAATAATAAAAATATCATCCTCGATATTGATGCCTTCATTCAGATAATGATCAACCTCGTTGATAATGCGATAAAGTACTCTTCCCGTTCTTCACAGCAACAAATTGATATTACTTTTAGTGTTTCATCGAAGAATAAAATTTCTATATCGGTTAGAGATTATGGAATTGGAATAGCGAAAGGTGAAGTTGATAAAGTTTTTGAGCTTTTTTACCGTATAGGTGATGAATTAACGCGTGACTCAAAGGGAACCGGTATCGGGCTGGCGTTAGTAAAAGAATTAACACATGCGATGAACGGACAAGTAAAAGTGATTAATCATAATAAAGGTGTTGAATTTAAACTCAGTTTTCCTGAAATTAATAGTTGATAGTTATTAAAGAGCAAATAATGGTGCGAGCAACACCATTACTTGCAGTAATTGAATACTCGTCAGTTTGAAATTATAGACGGTAAATTGTTGAAACAACGTTGACTAATGCATTAGTCATTTCTACATCATTATCGGGGTTATGATTTTTACCTGTTCTCGACTCTAAAAATAATTGCATTGAATAGTTATTGATATTCAAAGCTTTAACCTCTCTGATTAAGCTGTCATCTAGCTTTAGAATAGCTAATGCGATTACCGTGTTAGCTTGTTGGTTATATAAGCCATAGTCTTTAATATTATCTATTGCGGCCTGATCTATCTTGTATTGTTTTAGCCGTAACATTTCACTTTTATTGATTTTAGCCAAACCTAAACTTGCCATTTTATCGACAAAGGTCTGATTAATATCTAGGATACTAAAGGCGAGCATTTCACCTGCGTCTATATCGGTGAATCCAAGTTGATGAATAGCATTAACTTTATTCGAGCTTATATTATGTACATCGAAGGCTATCATCTCACCTAATGAAATTGAATCGAATCCTAAAGCATGTATTTCTTCAATATATTTCAGGTCAACTCCATGAGCTTTAAAAGCGATGACTTCACCAGCATTTATAGATGAAAATCCTAGTTTTCTAATCTTTTCAACATATTTTGCATCAATATCATGCTCTTTAAATGCAATGAGTTCTCCATAACTGAGAGGGGCAAAGCTAAGCTTGGCTAACGATTCGATGAACTCAGCTGTCACTCCATGGTTACTGTTCATTTGAGCACGGTTATACTCGTTTGCCTTTACAGCAGCTATGTTCCCGATTAATAGCAAACCACCCATAATAGCGATCTTTATTAAAGCAGGTGCTCTTGTCCAAAAATTAATATTCATACTAAAACCTCGTTTTGTTTATTTGGAAAAATATTATTGAAACTGTTAATGATATATACGTAAAAAAAGATGAAAGGTTGTTAAGTAATGAATTTATTTTGAAATGAAATGAAATGGATAAAGGTGAAATAGATAATGAAAAAGGCAGCTATAAAGCTGCCACGTAATAAAGTCTCGTTTTAGGTCAGTTATTTCTTTGGGTAACTCGTTCGATAATGATCATTTCCCATATTATTTATTGTTAAGACTTTTCCTTGTTCATCTCGAGAAAAATGAATTGTTTCATCAAGTAATTCACCACTTTCTACTAATTGAAAGTTATCTCCTTCAATATGTTTATACTGTCGCATCGAGTACTTCAGTGACTCTACTGGGAAGTGCAAACTAACCAAATCATTTCCCCACTTAGCAACATAATAATCACTGTTCCAAGGATTTACGTTGAAAAAACCTTCGTATTGAGACAAGTCAAGTTCACTGTTTTCTTTTTGTTCCATGGGTTCGATTTGATCGGCACGCTCTAGCAGGCCAACTAAACGATTGACATACTTGTATGGATTCCCGCGGTTTGCACTGACAAGAAATGCATAGGCCTTCTTATTCGTCACATCCATTTTAAGAAAACTTACGTAACCTGGGCAAACTCCGCCATGTATAGCCCAGTCACTGCCTTTTTTGTCGGTATAAACTACGTAGCCAAAACCGCGATCGTGTTCATCTTTGGCTGTGCCTTGGCTTTTATACATACTTTTAAGGCTTGATGGTTTCATTATCTCGGTTTTTGATGAACCCGCTAATCGAAACTGCCACATAGCAAATTTAGCTAAGTCTAAAGCGGTACTTGATATGCCCATTGCTGGCTGTAATGCTTTGCTCTGATAAAAGTTCGCACGATTACGCTTTCCATACCTATTGACCGCTGTATAACCTATAGCATGCTTATTTCCGTAGTGAGATGATTGCATTTCTACCGTTGAATTTGACATGTTAAGTGGTTTAAATAGACTAGATTCAAGGTGATTTTTGAACGTGTCTCCAGTTACTTTTTCTATTATTTGTCCTAGTAAAGCGTAGCCAACATTACTGTACGACACTTCGGTTCCAACGGGGCGTTCTGTTTGTTGACTTGAGAGACTTTCAAACAATTCATTTTTTGTTGGGAATGTATGGTCAGGTCCACCCCAGTAACCATGATTAGTATCGCGTGGTAACCCTGAAGTATGAGAAAGCAACGACCGAACGGTGATAGAGCCTCCTTCTGGAAAATTCTGAGTAATAGAGTATTTCGGTAAAATATCCTTCACCTTATCATCTAAGTTGATTTTACCTTCGTCGACTAAAGCCATAATCGCTGTGGCAGTAAATACTTTTGAAATAGAGCAGATGCTGCTCATGGTGTTCTCGTTACCTAACACTGAATCTTCGACGTTAGCATGACCAAAGGCGCCGCTCCATAATATTTTTTGGTCGCTAACAGCTACGCCAGAAATAAAAGGAATATCTTGGTAATCTTTTTCATACGCTAACCAGACATCAATTAACTTGGAGACATCATCATATTTATTGCCGATTTCTTGGCTACAAACGACAAAGCTATTTACACATAATAGTGCGAGTAGAATTAAATTAAATTTTTTCATAGTTGTGTGTGAATCTCAGATTATTAGTCAATAGGTGTAAGCGATAATTCATCGGTTTGAAACATCGAGTGAATTAAATTTTTTTGTTTTATAATGACTAATACGTAATTTTTGGGAAAAGGTTGATAAAGATTTATTTATTTTCAATAAAAGTATTTTATTGAATGTTTGATGGGAGATTTTAAAGAAGGAAAATAAAAAAGAAGCCATAAGGCTTCTTCGAAAAGGAATAAACAATCTACTGCGATATCACTATTTTGCTTTTCGGATATACAAATTACCGCTATAACTAATTAATGATAACGCTTGTCCGCCACCATTAACTTTTGCCTGCATTATACCGCCAAGTACTACTTTTTGTTTTTTACCTTTTTTGTTTTTCTTAATTTCATCAATTACCACAAAGTCTTTATCGATTCCTGAAAACACTTCACCTTGATAGGTTTGTACATTTATATTTGCAGCCACTTTTTTTGCTAAGGTAATATCAATATTTCCCAAATGGCTTGTTAATGAGGAAGGGCTTGTCTTAGCCAAATCAGCAAAGCTAACAACAATATCAGTGCGCGCCGTTTCTGCAACAATGGGGCCTGAAATATTTTTTGCTATTATCATACCTTGGTACGCTTCAAGTTCTAAACCACCGCTAATGCCATCGATATTAATATCCCCACCTTTATACAGATCGATTTCTAATGATGAACGCTGTGGCACTTTTATGACTAAATCAATATGTTGATTTGAAACTTCACTGCTAATTTCAACTTCATTATTTTTCTCTTCAATCTCTAATCGCATTGATGGGCTTTTTACACTCTTCAAGCCTTTAGTAGATCTCGTCGATGTATTCGGGTTTATTTTTGCCGTTACCTTTTTAAGGTCTTTATCCTTACCTGAATATATCGATGTTTTTGCACTTATTTCGATGGTGTCTCCTTTATAGCCGACAAGAGTAATACTTCCTCGGTATATTTCAATGTCTATTGAAACAGGCTCTCCAGGTTTAGATAAAGCTAAGCTATAACTTTTTTCTGCTGCGTTAGCTAATTGCATGCTGCCAGTTAACATGGCCGCGAATGTTAAAGATAAGGTTAATGATAATTTTTTCATGGGTTACTCCTAAGGATAAAACTAAATATATGAAGCCATTAGTTGCGCTTTAATAAATTCTCGTACTTCTGGTTTTAATTGTTGTTGGTTGCTTTGTTCGGTTAATAATTTTTTAATATCGACAGAGCCATAATTTAGCAGCAAGCGACACAGCTCTATTTGTACTAATAAGTTTTCTTCAGCAATGGCTAAAGATTGATTAAAAAGAGCATTTTGCTGCTGAGTCTCAAACTCTTCACTTAACGCACGGTTATTACCTGAACGCAGAAAGTAATTAAAAAGTTGTACCTTATTATTTTCAAATAGTGGCGCAAGCTTATCTAGCTGACCTGCTTTGACTTGTCGTTCCTATTACTTAGCTTTAACGTTAAGTTTCACGGTGATTTTTGTTTTCATAGTTATTAATACGTGATTAAAAGCGAAAGGTTGATAGATATTTTATTTATTTTTAAATAAGCTGTTTTTATAGATTATTTGGTGGGGGAGGAAGAGCTGGAATAAAACGAAATAAGTGTGACCTTTGTGATCACTGCTCATTAACTTTACTTTCACTTATAAAAGATATCACTTGGGTGTTGTTGCCTTTATTTCTGAAGATAATATTCGTTATTGCTTTTAGGTGTATGAAATTCATTCGATTAATGGTAAAACATTAATCATAACAATTAAATTATAAAACCGATAATAAAAATAATACGTTACAACATCGCCTTAGTTTATGGTGAAAGTGTAACCTTTAATCAAGGTGGCTTATGAATATTGGAATACCTAAGGAATCGTTGTCAGGAGAAAATCGAGTAGCAGCTTCACCAACCTCGGTAAGTGAACTACTTAAATTAGGCTTTAGCGTTCAAGTACAAAAAGGGGCCGGTACTAAAGCGAGTTTTACTGATCAAGAATTTCTTGATGCTGAAGCTTCACTTGTCACTAAAAAAGTATGTTTGCAATCAGATATTATTTTTAAGGTGAATGCTCCAACGCTTGATGAAGTTTCTCTAATGAAAGATGGTGCGCACTTAATTAGTTTTATTGCCCCAGCGCAAAGTCCTGAATTACTTGAAGCGTTACGCGCAAAATCTATTACAACCTTTGCCATGGAAATGGTACCTCGTATGACGCGCTCTCAGTCAATGGACGCACTTAGTTCTATGGCAAATATTGCAGGTTATCGCGCCGTTATTGAAGCGACTCATCATTTTGGTCGCTTTCTTACCGGACAAATTACCGCTGCAGGTAAAATGCCACCTGCGAAGGTAATGATTATTGGTGCTGGCGTTGCAGGTCTTGCAGCTATTGGTACCGCCGGAAGTTTGGGGGCAATCGTACGTGCTTTTGATACACGCCCAGAAGTGAAAGAACAAATTGAAAGTATGGGGGCTGAATTTCTTGAATTAGATTATGAAGAACCCGAAGATACTGGCTCAGGTGATGGTTACGCAAAAGAAATGAGTAAAGCATTTATAGATGCGGAAATGGCACTCTTTGCTGAACAAGCAAAAGATGTTGATATCATTATCACTACTGCGATGATCCCTGGAAAACCTGCACCTAAGTTAATCACTGAAGCTATGGTTCATTCAATGAAAACCGGTTCAATTATTGTAGATTTAGCAGCAGCTGGCGGTGGTAATTGTGAACTTACCGTAGCGGGGAAGGTTGCTAATATTAATGGCGTTAAAATTATTGGTTACACAGATTTAGTTTCGCGTTTACCTAATCAATCCTCACAGCTTTATTCAAATAATTTGGTTAACTTAGTTAAGTTAGTTTGTCCGGAAAAAGATGGCACAATCACCGTAGACTTCGATGATCAAGTCGTACGTAATATGACAGTTGTGAATGCTGATGAAATTACCTTTCCACCTCCACCAATACAAGTAAGTGCTGCTCCCGCTCAACCGGCTCCAGTCAAAGTTAAAGCGGTTGTTGAGAAAGCAAAACCTGTATCACAAACTAAAAAGCATATTTTTATGGGCATCGGCGCTTTATTATTTGCATGGGTAGCAAGTGTTGCTCCTGCTGATTTCTTATCGCACTTTACTGTTTTTGTGCTTTCCTGTGTGATTGGTTACAACGTGGTGTGGAATGTCAGTCATTCACTACATACGCCTTTAATGAGTGTTACCAATGCTATTTCAGGCATTATTATTGTCGGCGCTTTATTACAAATAGGGCAAGACAATTTGGTGGTGCAAATACTTGCGGGGATTGCGGTGCTTATTGCCACAATAAATATTGTTGGTGGCTTTGTAGTGACCAAACGTATGTTAAAAATGTTTAGAAGATAAGGGACGCATTGATGGAATTTTCTCAAGGGTTAATTAGTGCAGCTTATATTGTTGCTGCATTATTATTTATTTTTAGTCTTTCTAGCTTAAGCAAACAAGAAACGGCTGAAACGGGTAATTGGTATGGGATCACGGGTATGGCTATTGCTTTAATCGCAACCATTGCTGATCCGCGTGTTGATAATGTTTTAATGATATTCATTGCTATGTCGGTAGGCGCATTTATTGGTTTACATTTAGCAAGAAAAGTCGAAATGACGCAAATGCCAGAGCTTGTGGCCATATTGCATAGTTTTGTTGGTTTGGCGGCAGTATTAGTTGGTTTTAACAGTTATTTTGAAATGGATCATTCGTTAACCGCTAACTTTACTGATACTCAACAGATGGCGACAAACATTCATTTAGTTGAAGTCTTTTTAGGTGTTTTCATTGGGGCTGTTACCTTTACCGGTTCAATTGTTGCCTTTGCTAAATTACGAGGCGTTATTAGTTCTTCAGCTTTGATGTTACCTCATCGTCATAAATTAAATTTAGTCGCGGGTGTTGTCACTTTTATTTTACTGATTAGTTTTGTCCAGAGTGATGGCAATGCAAGTGCATTGTACTTAATGACGTTAATTGCGCTTGTATTTGGTTGGCACTTAGTCGCTTCAATTGGTGGGGCAGACATGCCAGTTGTTGTATCAATGCTTAATTCTTATTCTGGTTGGGCAGCCGCAGCCGCAGGGTTTATGCTTAACAACGATTTATTGATTGTTACAGGTGCATTGGTTGGTTCATCAGGTGCGATTCTTTCATACATTATGTGTAAAGCGATGAATCGTTCATTTATCAGTGTTATTGCTGGCGGTTTCGGTACTGATGTTGTGATTGATAACGATACCGATTATGGCGATCACTTTGAAGTAAATGCTGAAACTGTGGCAGATATCTTGTGTGGTGCAAAATCCGTTATTATCACGCCCGGTTATGGCATGGCAGTTGCGCAAGCGCAGTATCCTGTTTATGAAATGACTCAAGCATTGAAAAATAAAGGTATTGACGTTCGTTTTGCTATTCACCCTGTGGCAGGGCGGCTACCGGGACATATGAATGTTTTATTGGCGGAAGCAAGAGTGCCATACGATATCGTCTTAGGTATGGACGAAATTAACGACGACTTCCCTAAGACTGATGTGGTTCTGGTTATTGGTGCAAATGACACAGTTAACCCAGCTGCTGCTGAAGACCCAACTAGTCCAATCGCGGGTATGCCAGTATTAGAGGTGTGGAATGCAAAACAAGTTATTGTTTTTAAACGTTCAATGAATACAGGGTATGCGGGTGTTCAAAATCCGTTGTTTTTTAAAGATAATACGCAAATGTTATTCGGAGATGCAAAAGATAGCGTCGAGCAAATATTTAAAGCGTTGTAATTTAATCTGTATTAAATGAAATTAACCCGTGACATGTCACGGGTTTTTTTGTTTAAGGCTAATAGAGCCTAACGCACTTATCGTTTTGTTTGTTATGATAATTCACAATAATAATAAAAAGCTGAGAAAATATTTTGATGGAACAATGGATAGGAACAATTAATGGTTATCTATGGGGAAGCATCCTTATCTATTTACTCACCGGTTGCGGTATTTGGTTTACTTGGCGATTGAAGTTCCTACAAATAACGCGTTTTACCCACATGTTTACCTTGCTAAAGTTAAGTCGAAAATCTGACAGCCAAGGGATCTCTTCTTTTCAAGCCTTATGTACATCGCTTGCCGCCCGTGTAGGTACCGGAAATTTAATGGGCGTTGCGGTTGCTATCACATTAGGTGGCGCAGGCGCTGTTTTTTGGATGTGGCTTATTGCTTTAGTTGGTATGGCAACTGCTTTTGCAGAAAGTGCTTTAGGGCAGCTTTATAAAGAGAAAGACGCCAATGGAAACTTTCGAGGCGGCCCTGCTTATTACATGAGTAAAGGTTTGAAGAATAAAAAACTAGCAGTAACATTTTCTCTCTGTTTGTTTTTTGGTTATGGTTTTGTATTCAGCTCTGTACAAGCTAACTCTATTACCAGTGCTTTTGATGGTTCTTTTGGTATTAATCCCTTGTATACAGGCATTGCTATCACTATAGGTACTGCATTTATAGTTTTTGGTGGTTTGAAAAATATTGCGCGTTTTGCTGAAATAACCGTACCCTTTATGGGGCTTGCATATTTGTTAGTATGCTTAGGCGTTATCTTTTTAAACATAGAGAAAATTCCTGCAATCATCAATGACATTTTTGCTTCGGCTTTCGGATTAAAAGAAGCGGGTGGTGGTTTGGTTGGCGCTGCGATTGTACAAGGTATAAAACGCGGGCTTTATTCTAATGAAGCCGGAATGGGTAGTTCACCCAATGCCGCTGCTGCGGCATCACCGCACCCCCCTCATCCTGTTTCACAAGGTTACATACAAATGCTTGCCGTGTTTTTTGACACGATTATTATTTGTTCTTGTACCGCTTTTCTTATTCTATTGTTTAAAGAAACCGGTAGTGATGCGCAGGGCATTCAATTAACTCAGCAAGCTTTAGCTTATCAAGTAGGAGCATGGGGAAGCGATTTCATTACCATAGCTATTCTACTTTTTGGTTTCACTTCAATTGTTGCTAACTTTGCCTATGCCGAGAATAATTTGAAATATTTAAATATGGATAATCGCCTTGGTCATTGGTTTTTACGTTGTGGCTTTTTATCGATGTTAATTTTCGGCTCTGTGGCAAGTTTACCGCAAGTCATTGCTTTAGCTGATTTAACAACGGGTCTTATGACTGTTGTCAATGTCACGGCTTTATTACTGTTGTCGAAAGTGGTTGTTAGTATTACGCAAGATTATCATCAACAACATAATAATGGAAAATTGCCGACTTATGCACCGAGTGCAAGTGAACATAATCGTTTTAATTTAACGAAAGGGATCTGGCAAAAATAGTCTGATGAATAACCATTAAACTATGCTAGAATGCGCGCCTTAATTTTTGGTTTCGTTTATTTGATAAGTGGTGATATATGAGTGTTGATGCAATTGGGTTGTCGGCTGAACTATTAAAGGCCGTTAAAGCCTGTGGTTATAAAACGTTGACGCCTGTTCAGCAGCAAGCTATTCCGCTTATTCGTTCGGGTGTTGACTTGTTAGCGAGTGCGCAAACAGGTACCGGTAAAACAGCTGCTTTTAGCTTACCTATATTAGATGCTTTAGCTAAAATCCCAGCGAATAATAATTCATCTAAGACCATTCGTGCACTTATTTTGACGCCTACGCGAGAGCTTACTCAACAAGTCGCTCGTAATATAGAAACCTATAGTGAATTTTTACCGCTTAGCAGTGGTGCGGTTTATGGTGGTGTAAATATGCCGCCACAAACTAAAATGTTAAAGCAAGGTGTTGATGTACTTGTTGCGACACCTGGGCGTTTACTTGAGCACTTAGTTGCTAGAAATGTTGACTTATCACAAGTTAAGTTTCTTGTTTTAGATGAAGCTGATCGCATGTTAGACATGGGTTTCTTAAATGATATTCAGCAATTAATCAGTGTGATTAAGCAAAAACATCAAACGCTAATGTTCTCTGCAACGTTTTCAAATAAAGTAAAAACGTTAGCAAAGCAAGTATTAAATACGCCAAAAACGCTAGAAGTTTCTCGTCAAAATTCTACTTCAGGTAAGGTTAAGCAATCTGTTTATTGGGTCTCCGAAACTCGTAAATGTGAATTGTTGTCAGAATTAATAGGCGTGAATAACTGGAAGCAAGTACTCGTTTTTGCCGGCACTAAAGAAAGTGCAAATGTACTCGCGAAAGAATTAAAGCTCGACGGAATTAAGTCAGCTGTATGTCACGGTGACAAAACTCAAGGTGCAAGAAATAAAGCACTAGCGCAATTTACTGAAGGAAAAGTTCGCGTGTTAGTGGCTACTGATGTTGCAGCTCGTGGCTTAGATATTCCAGATTTACCGTATGTCGTTAACTTCCATTTACCCTACCTAGCAGAAGATTATATACACAGGATTGGCCGTACAGGTCGTGCTGGAAAATCAGGTACTGCTATTTCATTAGTTAGTCCTAAAGACGAGCAATTCCTAGAAAATATAGAAGCGTTAATCGGTCGTACTTTCGAACGTACTATTGTTCCTGGTTATGAACTCGACAGAGCACTACCAGCACAATATGCAGAGAAAGAAGATAAGCCATTAAAGAAAAGTCGCTATAGAGCTACACAAGAGAAAAATCAATTAATTGCCCGTAAAAAAGAGGAAAGTAAACCTTCATCTATACGACGTGCAAAAGTGGCGAAAAAAGCAAAGCCAGCGCCTACAGGTAGAAGAAGATAATCAGTAGCTGATACATTATTATGGCACATACCTTAGTTGATATTCCGTTTGAAAATCGCCATGAATGTTGGTTCTGTGGCGAGCCATCTGAATTAACTTTTAGTTTTCCACATCAATATTTTATCGTGTTTGATTGTTCTCATCCGCCTTTATCTGTACCCAGTTGTCGGGAATGTACTTCTTTAGCAAGAAAAGCAGAACAACATTCCATTTGGGCTGTTGGAAATGCCGTCAAGCGGTTTTTAACGCAGACTTATCAAAAAGATTTAGCCATTGGCATTAATTGGACACAAGAAGAGTTAGCCAATAGCGAGTTTGAAACAGGAAATTTTGTTGGTTTTCAAAAAAGTGCTTGGCTTATGTATGAAATAGCTAAACAACGCGTGAACTATCAAGGATGGGTTTTATCACTTGAAAGTGTAGAGTTAGATGTTGATTATGTTGGCTCTGAGTTTCTATTTGATGGAGTAACATATCCAAGTGTAGATATCGCGATTGATCACTTTATTGAAACGTATGATTTATCATCATGGGCATTTAAAAAAGCACTATCGATTGTCGGTTTTGACAAGTTCGGCAAAGCGGTAAAATTTTGCCGCTTGCTCATTGGTAATACGCCAGAACAACAAAGACTCGCGTTACGTTATTTTGCAGAAGATGAAAAGTTAGATTAAATTTCTTTAATCCACTTAAACTAAACTCAGTTTACGACCTTTGAATGTTTTACTTTGATAAAGCGCTTTGTCAGCTCGTTCAAAGAAACTCGTTTGTGTATCCATACCATTCATAATGGTGTGGCCTAAGCTACAACTCATTTTGTAGTTTGATAATAAAGGATCATCCGCCATAGCATTATATATACGCTGCTCGATAACCAATAAAGAATCAAGCGTGGCATTTTCAACAATAATTGAAAACTCGTCGCCACCAAAACGAAATAAGCTATCAGAATCACGCACACTTTCTTTTAGTGCTTGAGAAAAGTGTATTAATACTTCATCACCAATACTGTGACCATAGGTGTCGTTAATCAATTTAAACTTATCCAGATCACAAACAATTAGGCCTACTTTACTGCGCTGGCGGCTTGCATGGTGCATTGCGCGCTTTAATTGCTCATCAAAACATCGACGATTATTCAATGACGTTAATCCATCCTGCATCGCTAATTGCAACGCTTCTTGATAATTTAAGGCATTATTTAAAGGATGAATTAAATACTGATGCAACTCATTAAGTATTTTATAGTTTGTGATACTGATAGGAGAATTAATTGCATAAGTTAAAATGCCAACAAACTTTTGATTTAATTTTAATTCAAAAAGACGTTCATTTTTACCTTGCCTACTTCCTCTGATGGCTGCAGTAATGTCACCTTTTTTGAAGCACAAGCCTGAAAAATCTACATACTTTGCCGCTTCCATCGCAAAAATATTAAGTAAACGGTCAAGCTCTAATGAAGTTTGAAGTTGTTCCATTAAAGCTAGCTTTCTATTAGAATTCTCGTGATTAGGGGTGCCGAACACTTTAAAAGCGTTAAATTCAACCCCCTGATTATCTACTAAATTTAATGTTTGCATATCATCACCTGATTATTTTATTCAGTAAACATTTAGCAATTTTTGTACCAAAAGCGCATGTGTAATTACATGTGTTTAGTGTATTGATATTAAAGAAATTTATATTAATAAAAATGAAGGTGTTTTTTTGACAAATCATTAGTGGCAATGAGTTGCCGCTGTCAAAATACCCGAAATTGCATTAGACTCTAGTGTAGACATAGGTTTTTATTAACTTACTGTAAGCGTGAATTATAAAATAAGGATTTTTTGTGGCAGGTCATTTTGAACTCTTAGCAATTCTATCTAGTGCGGTACTCATCGTTTGGTTATTTCGTCGGTTACATTTACCTGCAATCCTTGCTTATTTAGTTGCTGGAATGCTTGTAGGTGAGCATGGTTTTGCTTTGGCACAAGATCAAGTTGATTATGATCATTTTGCAGAATTGGGCATTGTTTTTTTACTGTTTACGCTTGGCTTAGAGTTTTCATTACCAAAACTAATGGCTATGCGTCATCTAGTATTAGCTGTAGGTAGTTTGCAAGTAGGCATATCGTTAGTTTTTTTTATGGGGGTTGCGCTCTTTTTCGGTCAAACATTTGCTAGTGCCCTAATTATTGGAGGTATTTTAGCGCTTTCATCAACGGCTATTGTCATTCGACAATTGAGTGAAACAGGTGCAATGAAAAGAAAGTCGGGGCAATTATCTGTTGCTATCTTACTTTTTCAAGATGTTGCTGTTGTTCCCCTCTTAATAATTATCCCAATGTTTGCTCAAGAGTCAGATACCTCAATGGCAGTTGAGTTATTAATCGCTTTAGTGAAAGGCGTATTTGTTGTCGCAATATTAATGTTTGCAGGTAAATGGTTTTTACCACGTTTATTTAATTTAGTTGCGCAAGTGAGAACAGACGAATTGTTTGTACTGACAACCTTGTTAGTAACGCTAGTTGCCTCTTCTTTAACACAATGGTTTGGTCTATCTATGGCGCTAGGTGCTTTCCTTGCAGGAATGATGTTAGGAGAGAGTCAATATAAACATCAGCTTGAAGCTGATATTCGACCATATCGAGATATTTTGCTTGGTCTGTTTTTTGTGACCGTCGGCATGAAACTCGATATTGGTATTGTTTATTCTTCACCATTCGTTATTGTTGGTCTTATGGTCAGCTTCATGCTGGTTAAAATTCTTGTTATCGCTTTTCTTGCTATGCGTGCAGGAGAAGCTTCTAAAGATGCTTGGGCTTCAGGTATCATGCTTGCTCAGATGGGAGAGTTCGGCTTTGTGCTTATTGCATTAGCCAACCAAGTTGAATTATTGCCTGTTGAAACAGCCTCTATATTGTTAGGCGCTGGTGTGTTAAGTATGGCGATAACCCCATATATGATTGATAATGCGCGAAAATGGTCAATTTCACTCAGTAAAGAAACACCGATAAAAACGGAACATTTAGCTGAATTACCAGAGAATACTGACTTAAAGGATCACGTTATTATTTGTGGATTCGGACGAGTAGGGCAAACAGTAAGCCGCTTTTTAAAGCAAGAGTCTATAAAGTTTGTCGCAATTGATATCGACCCTTTACGTACTACCAAGGCTAGAGAAGCAGGAGAAAATATCCTTTTTGGCTCTTCAAGACAAGCGGAGTTATTAAAAGCAGCGCATTTATCTCAAGCTAAACTTGTTGTGATTGCTTTCGGAGATGACAAGCAATCACTGGATGTTGTTCAGAAGGTTAGGTCATTGTCGCCTGATGTGCCTATTCTGGTACGTACTCGCAATGATGATCAACTAGATGCACTTCAAGAAGCTGGCGCTAATCAAGTGGTGCCAGAGAGCCTAGAAGGTAGTTTGATGCTTGTGTCACAAGTTTTGTCACTGACAGGTGTCCCTTTTTCACGCATTATGCGACGTGTACAAAAAGAACGTAAAGATCATTACAGTCATTTGCATGGTTTTTTTCAAGGCGAACAAACGGATATGAGCCCAGAAGCTATGGATCGTATTGAGTTTGCCAATGGTATTATTTTGACAGAAAATTCATTTGCGATTGGCCATTCTATTGCCTCGCTGAATTTAACAGCAAAACGAGTGACTGTTGTTGCCCTTCGCCGAGATGATGTCGAAACTGAGCAGCCAGACGAAACGACTATTCTGCAAGCTCAAGATACATTAATTGTTCGTGGTAAACCAAGAAGAGTAGAACGTGTAGAACGTTTTGTTCAAGACGGAGATTAGTACTAATACCAAGTTCATTATCTATCTGCTCATTTTTTATAGGTTAAAACGAATAACGACTGACTAAATTTTATGTTTTGTATTTGTCTGTTTTTCTTCATGAAAAATCAGATCTCATCATTAATCAAAGGGGTACAAAATACTAGTCGAGAGAAAGAAATTGTCTTATAGCGGTTTCTTTTTCCATGGTATCTTCAAAGCCTAGTTTTATTAATTGACGGCAATAATTTTTCTCAAAAAGTAGATAACTCACCATACTTGATTCAGAGTCATTAGATATACCTACACTACGTAATAATAAACGTATAGACAAAGGTAAATCAGAGAAGTAATCCACGGCCATAGCATTAAAATCATGACTTGGATTAATTATGAAGGATGAAATAGGCTTCAGACCCTCAGTATCTTTTCTAAGGTGTTGGGGGATCAGTTTTATTGTTTCGTTAATTCGCTCCATACGTTCAATATCACTTTGCAAAGTATCCGAAAAAATACTATCAAGTAAATGACCAGCTACAGTAGCCGCAGTTGGGGGATGAGGATTATTGACTTTATTATGGATAGGCTCTTTTGGCTGTTCTACACCTACAACGAAGAGGTTCTCACCCCCTAAATGGATTGCCGGACTTAGTGGTGACAACTGATGTATGGAACCATCACCATAATGTTCCTGGCGAATTTTGATTGAAGGGAATACTAATGGAATAGCGGCAGATGCCATTAAATGTTCACTATTAATTTGACAAGGCTCCCCCCGTCGCTTCGCTCTAAACCAAGGTGAGATAGACTCTTCAGATTGGTAAAAACTGATGGAATCTCCATTACTATAGCTTGAAGCGGTTATAGATACGGCTGATAGATATCCCCTTAAAATATTAGTATCTATACGTTTAAAATCAACAACCATGTTCAACAAGTCACGAAGAGGGGCATTGTTCAGCAAGCTCCGGGCACTTTTATTCGCATAATCAGCTTGGAAACTAGCAAGCATACCTTTGGCTAAATGAGAAAAAACGCGTATGCCATCACTATGATAAATCCTACTGGTATTAATATTTTTCCAAACCCACTCTAATTTTTTTACACCTAAATGAAAGCATGAAGAGTAACATGCTAATGCCGTAGTGTTGATGGCTCCTGCTGAGGTACCACATATGATAGGAAAGGGAATGCCGTGGTTTCTTGGGACAAATTTGGATATTGCTGAAAGTACGCCTACTTGATATGCTGCACGGGCTCCACCGCCTGTAAGCACTAAAGCATTCTTACTGTCTTTATAGTTTCTTTTTTTTGACATGTAAATCGCAATATTTTCAAGTATAACTTTAGTGTAATCAGTTTTTTAGCGCTGTGCTAGTTTAGTGTGATAAAAAATAGTTTTGAAATAAAATTGATAAAAAAAAGCCTGCTTAAGCAGACTTTTCTAAATGACATAGAATTATTATCTAGTAAAACTGTACACTTGGTTTAACAAATAACGGCTACTAAATAATAAGTTTAGCTGCTAACGCGTTTGTTAGCTGCGTCTATCAATGGTTGCGATCCGGTTTGCAACATCATCGCTAAGTTAGCTGAAACAACTTTCTTTGGTAATTTTGAAATCATCAAAGAACCTGTTTTAACTGAACCTTTATCTGATGCAAACGCCAACAGATTCTTGCCATTACACTGAATACCTTTAAAAATAGTACGTATTTTTAATTTATTCTTTTTTAAGAATGTACGCATGCGTTTCTTGTCGTCAGCAGCTACATACTGACAAACGCTTTGAGCGATGTTAGCAGCTTGTGCTTTCGGCGCCGATACAACAGACGTCAATGTTAAAATAGTGATGGTAGAAGCTAGTAATAATTTTTTCATTTTAATAACCTTAATAAGTAATATTAGTTAGTAAAGGAAAAAACCACGGGATGTACCTTAAATAATGAGGTGACTCCGCTGTCATAGAAATTATATTTATAAAATATAAATCCCTTAGACCGGTGGTTTTGCGTAACACGATTTCGCGTGCCTTGCCTTTTCTTTGTCTCTTTAAGTATTGCTAATAGAAAAATAAATTGCAAGACAAATGTGCAATTTTTGTGCTGTTTTGCGAGATAGAAAGGATTTTTGTTGTAGGACATAAACCTGAAGGTTGTTTTTATTGTTATAAATCAAAAGATAATTGTTTTTTATTTTTATAGATTAGTGTAATGATGATTTTGTTTTACACTAAATTGGGATAACAAAAAGAGAGTTTACTCTCTTTTTGTTAAGTCTAAGTAAACGCTTATTAGTTATTTGTTAAAGTTTCATTTCAGGAACATTATTGGGAATAACCAATTCACCTTCCGTAAGTTTTATAATTTCATCAACGCTGACGCCTGGTGCTCGCTCAACTAAATGAAATTTACCTTCTTTTATTTCGATATATGCTAAATCAGTGAGCACTTTTTTAATACATCCTTTACCTGTTAATGGCAGAGTACAGTTTGATAGAAGTTTTGATACGCCATGTTTAGAAGCATGCGTCATGGTGACAATAATGTTATCTGCGCCAGCAACTAAGTCCATAGCCCCACCCATACCTTTAATAAGTTTGCCTGGGATCATATATGAAGCGATATTACCGTTTACATCTACTTCAAAAGCGCCAAGTACTGTTAAGTCGACATGACCACCACGGATCATGGCAAATGACTCTGCGCTATCAAATACAGAAGCGCCGGTTGCCATTGTTACTGTTTGTTTCCCGGCATTAATTAAGTCAGCATCAATTTCGTCTTCGGTAGGAAATTGTCCCATACCCAGTAAACCATTCTCAGATTGCAACATCACTTCTATTTCTTTTGGAATATAGTTGGCGACTAAAGTGGGAATGCCTATACCTAAATTAACGTAATAACCGTCTTGTAATTCTTGCGCTACGCGTTGTGCTAGCTGTTCTCTTGTTAAAGCCATTATTTAATCTCCGGAATTCGTTATGACTGAGCAGTTCGAACAGTTCGTTGTTCAATGCGTTTTTCAAATGTACCTAAAATAAGGCGATTAACATATATACCTGGAGTGTGGATTTGATCTGGGTCTAGCTCTCCGGGTTCAACTATTTCTTCAACTTCAACGACTGTTATTTTACCGGCTGTTGCAGCCATAGGGTTAAAGTTACGTGCGGTTTTTCTAAAAACTAAGTTACCGTAACGATCGGCTTTCCACGCTTTAATAATGGCGAAGTCACCTTTGATTGCATGCTCTAGAATATACATTCTGCCGTCAATTTCACGTTCTTCCTTGCCATCAGCGACGGGTGTTCCATAACCTGTTGCAGTAAAGAATGCAGGGATACCAGCACCACCGGCACGCATTTTTTCAGCCAATGTACCTTGTGGTGTGAGCTCTACTTCTAGTTCACCATTCATCATTTGACGTTCAAACTCTGCGTTTTCACCGACATATGATGCGACAATTTTTTTGATTTGACGATCCTGTAGCAATACACCTAGACCAAAGTCATCAACGCCACAGTTATTTGAAACCATTGTTAACTCTTTGGTACCTTTGCGTTTTATTTCATTAATTAGGTTTTCTGCAATGCCACATAAACCAAAGCCACCTGAAATTACGGTCATACCGTCTTCGAGCCCTGCCATAGCTTCTTCGTAGGTTGATACTACTTTGTCAAATCCTGCCATTATTCAATCCTCATTAAATTCTTATTTTTTACTATTTGAATAAAAAAGTGCAGATGAGCTTTTTAGATTATATCTTTTGATATGTTCTTTTAGGCTAAGGTTTCATCTGCATGATATTGTGTTTTAAATTACGCTTGTGCGCGGTACGCATTAGATACTTTTGATGAAGGTGTTTTACCTAATTTATCACTGATAAACCAACCCGCTTTTACAAGTTTATCGAGATCTATATCGGTTTTTATTTTTAAACCATTCAGTAAATAAACAACATCTTCAGTGGCAACGTTACCTGAAGCGCCCTTAGCATAAGGGCAACCGCCTGAACCAGCAATAGCGCTGTCGATAACAGAAATACCATTTTGTAGAGCGGTGTAAATGTTAGTTAACGCTTGACCATAAGTATCATGAAAATGAACCGCTAGTTTAGCCTTTGGTACACGGGCGCTTACTGCCTGTAACATCTTCTGTACGCTGAGCGGAGTGCCAACACCAACGGTGTCACCTAATGAAATTTCATAGCAGCCCATTTTGTATAGTTTTTCAGCAACCAGTGCAACTTGCTCGGGTTCAATTTCCCCTTCATAGGGACAACCAACCACGCAAGATACATATCCACGAACAGGAACGTTTGCTTGCTTAGCTGCAGTCATTATCGGTTCAAAGCGCTCAAGGCTTTCTGCAATTGAGCAGTTGATGTTCTTCTGGCTAAAAGCTTCCGAAGCTGCGCCGAAAATAGCTACTTCATTAGCATTAACGGCCATCGCTGCTTCAAAGCCTTTCATATTGGGTGTAAGTGCAGCGTAAGTAACACCTTCTTTACGGGTTATTGCATTGAAAACATCGCTAGATGTTGCCATTTGTGGCACCCATTTAGGCGATACAAAACTGCCACTTTCAATGTAATTAATACCTGCATCAGTGAGAAGGTTAATCAGCGTTACTTTATCTTCTGCACTAATGTGTTGTTTCTCATTCTGTAGACCATCACGAGGTCCAACTTCAACGATTTTTACATGTTCAGGAAATTCGTTATTTGTATTAGAGATCATTAGGATTCCTCAGCAGTGAATGCAAGTAGCTCACTGCCACCATCAACCATTTCACCTTCAGTATAAAATAATGTATCAATGGTGCCATTTTCAGGCGCCTTAATAGTATGTTCCATTTTCATGGCTTCCATAATCATTAACGATTGACCTTTAGTGACAACATCGCCTGCTTTTACTAACACGCTAACCATAGTGCCGTTCATCGGTGCAATTAAGCCGCCATGATTTTCGTTGTCATCGCTATCGCCACAATCAGGTTTAATATGAATAAAATTAAAGACACCGTTCTGGCGGTACAAACTGATTTGGTCGCCTGAATTTGAAATGTTATGAGCAATCGTTGCTTGGCTACGATAACCGTCAATACTGACATGTAACGTATCGCCATCAATTCGGCCTTGGCAATCTACGGTACGCTCGCCAACAGAAATTAAATAATAGCTTTTATTACTTTGGCGCTTTTGTTCAACCGTAACTGGATATTCTACGTCGTTATGCGCTAATACTAACTGATGAATATGTGCTTCATTTGAACGCCATGCATTAGTGTTATTCCAAGGTGAGTAAGGGTCGGTAGTTGTTGCTGCTTTTTGTTTTGCATTATCAGCAAGGGCAAGTACTAAATATAAGGCAGCCATTGGTAATTCATCAGCAAGTGTTTGCTGGTCATCATGAAATATTTCACTGTCGTATTTTTCAATAAAACTGGTATCAATTTCTTCATTAATGAAGGGTTTTGACGTGGCAACATTATAGAGAAAATCAATATTGGTGGTTACGCCATTAATCCGATATTCAGATAGAGCCTTCGTTAAACGTTGTAATGCTTTTTCGCGGCTTTCATCCCACACAATTAATTTAGCGATCATCGGATCGTAAAATACGCTGACCTCATCACCTTGACGAACGCCCGTATCAACACGCACATGTTCACTTTCTACTGGAGGTTGTAAAAAGTCTAAAGTGCCGGTTGCCGGTAAGAAGTCATTGTTAGGATCTTCCGCGTAAATACGTGCTTCAAACGCATGCCCGTTTATAACAAGCTGTTCTTGTGTTTTTGGTAAAACTTCTCCTGCAGCGACTCTTAACTGCCATTCTACTAGATCTTGTCCGCTGATCATTTCAGTAACAGGGTGTTCAACCTGTAGACGAGTATTCATTTCCATAAAGTAGAATGAACCGTCAACATCGAGTAAAAACTCAACAGTACCCGCACCTTGATAACCAATAGCCTGAGCTGATTTTATTGCTGTCTCACCCATAGCTTTGCGTAAGTCTTCACTCATGCCAAATGCTGGTGCTTCTTCAATAACTTTTTGATGACGACGTTGAACCGAGCAGTCACGTTCAAATAAATAAACCGCATGGCCATGATTATCACAAAACACTTGAATTTCTACGTGACGAGGTTGCGTTAAGTATTTTTCAACCAGCATTCTATCATCACCAAACGATGACATTGCTTCACGTTTAGCTGAATAAAAACCTTCACTAAATTCGCTTTCACTCCAAACTTGTCGCATGCCTTTACCGCCACCACCGGCAGTAGCTTTCAATAATACCGGATAACCCATATCGTCAGCGGCTTGCTTAATTATAGCTTCCGATTGGTCATCACCATGATAGCCTGGTACTAATGGCACATTGGCTTTTTCCATGATGTTTTTAGCGGCAGATTTTGATCCCATCGCTTCAATTGCTGCAACAGGAGGACCAATAAAAGTAATATTTTCATCGGTACACATGCGACAAAAATCAGCATTTTCAGACAGAAAACCATAACCAGGATGTATCGCTTGAGCGCCAGTGCGCTTGGCCGCTGCAATGACTTTTTCTGATAATAAGTAACTTTCACGAGAGGGCGATGGGCCTAGATAAATTGCTTCATCAGCCATATTTACATGAAGCGAGTCAGCATCAGCATCAGAGTATACGGCAACCGTTAAAATACCCATTTTACGGGCTGTCTTAATAACGCGACAGGCGATTTCACCACGGTTGGCAATAAGAATTTTAGTAAACATTTTGGCTGTTTTATTTGTTAATTGAGTCATGTTTTATCCTTCACTCGTCGGTTCTTTTTGCCAGCTTGCTGGGCGTTTGTCAAAAAAAGCGGTTAAGCCTTCTTGGCCTTCTTCTGAAACGCGAATTGTGGCTATTCGTTCGCTGGTAATACTAAGTAAGTGGTCATTTATTTCTTGATAAGCAACATCTAAAGCTAATTTCTTCGCTTGACGAACGGCTTGAGGGCCGTTGCTAAGTATGGTACTCACCATATTAATTACGGTGTTTTCCAGTTCTTCTAAACTGACAATCTCATCAACTAAGCCTAACTGTTGGGCTTTATCAGCAAAAAAACGTTCTGCGGTTTGAAAGTAACGACGGCTAGCTTTTTGTCCAATAACGTTTACCACATAAGGACTTATAGTGGCTGGAATTAAACCAAGCTTAACTTCACTTAAACAAAAGCTTGCTTTATTACTGGCAATAACAATGTCACAACAACTGGCTAATCCAACTGCGCCGCCAAAAGCAGCACCTTGAATTTGAGCAATAGTTGTTTGAGGTAAAAAGTTTAATGCTTTTAACATATAGGCTAAGGCATTGGCGTCTTTCAAGTTATCTTCATAAGAATAACTTGCCATGCGTTTCATCCAACCTAAGTCAGCACCCGCTGAAAAACTTTTCCCTGTTGATGCTAAAATCATAACGTTAATATCGTCACGTTTGGCTATTTCCATGAAAATAATGGTGAGTTGAGCGATTATCTTATCGTCAAAGGCATTGTGTTTATCTGGGTTATTTAACGTCACGGTTGCCACGCCATAACGATCTACGTTAAATAATACATGGCCAGTGGAGATTTCTTTTAATGTAGTCATTTTATTACTCCTACATTCTGAAGATACCGAACTTGGTATCCTCAATCGGTTTATTAAGAGAGGCAGAAATCGCTAAGCCTAACACTTGTCGTGTATCAGCTGGGTCGATAATACCATCGTCCCATAAACGAGCTGAGGCATAATAAGGGTGACCTTGATGTTCGTAGGAATCAATAATAGGCTGTTTGAAATCATTCTCTTCTTGTTCACTCCAAGTTTCACCGAGTTTATCTTTTTGGTCGCGCTTAACTTGTGCTAAAACGCCAGCAGCTTGTTCGCCGCCCATTACTGAAATACGTGCATTTGGCCACATAAATAAGAAACGAGGATCGTAGGCACGTCCACACATGCCGTAGTTACCTGCACCGAAACTACCACCTATTAGCATGGTAAATTTAGGCACTTGTGCTGTGGCTACAGCTGTTACCATTTTCGCGCCATGTTTGGCGATACCACCAGCTTCATATTGCTGACCAACCATAAAACCAGTAATGTTTTGTAAGAAAACGAGTGGGATTTTTCTTTGTGCACATAGCTCAATAAAGTGAGCACCTTTTTGTGCCGATTCGCCAAAGAGGATACCGTTATTAGCAACAATGCCAACGGGGTAGCCAAAAATACGTGCAAAACCACAAACGAGTGTTGTGCCATAAAGTGCTTTAAATTCATCGAAATTACTACCGTCGACAACACGGGCTATAATTTCACGGATATCGAATGGTTGGCGAGCATCTTTTGGTATAACACCATAAATTTCTTGTGTGTCGTATGCTGGTTCAACAATCGGTTGAATATTCATTGTTACCGGTTTCACGCGGTTTAAATTACCAACGATATTACGCGCGATTTCTAAAGCATGGTGGTCATTTTGTGCGTAATGATCGGCCACGCCGGACGTACGACAATGAACATCTGCGCCACCTAAGTCTTCAGCAGTTACTACTTCACCAGTTGCTGCTTTTACCAGTGGTGGCCCAGCTAAGAATATGGTGCCTTGCTCTTTAACAATGATTGACTCGTCTGACATCGCAGGTACATAAGCACCACCGGCGGTACAAGAGCCCATAACTACCGCAATTTGTGGAATGGCTTGCGCGGACATATTGGCTTGGTTAAAGAAAATTCGACCAAAGTGTTCCTTATCAGGAAATACTTCGTCCTGGTTGGGTAAGTTAGCACCACCAGAGTCGACTAAATAAATACAAGGTAAGTTATTTTCTTGTGCAATTGCTTGTGCCCGAAGATGCTTTTTAACAGTCAGTGGGAAATATGTGCCACCTTTTACCGTAGCGTCATTGGCGACAATAATACATTCTTGACCGCCGACACGGCCAATACCGGTAATAATTCCCGCGGCAGGAATATTTGCATCATACACTTCATGAGCGGCAAGTTGAGATAGTTCTAAAAAGGGTGAGCCAGCATCAAGTAGGGCATTAACACGATCACGTGGTAATAATTTACCTCGAGACAAATGGCGTTCACGGCTACGTTCACCGCCACCCAGTTTTATTTGCTCTAGTTTAATTTTTAAATCGTCAACTTGAACTTGCATATGTGCTGCGTTTTCAATGAATTCTGGGCTACGAACATTGATTTTTGAAATTATTTTAGCCACGATATTTGCCTTTATTATGGATTATTATCAGTAAGATCGTCTGGTTTTATGCTGCAAGCCAATACAAATAGCAGTGCGGCTAGGTGCTTCTCTTTATTATGAAAGGGAGGCACCTGCAAGTGATACGATTATTTTGATTCAGTGAATAACTCACGACCGATTAACATACGGCGAATTTCAGAAGTACCTGCACCAATTTCATACAATTTAGCGTCACGTAATAAACGACCTGCTGGGAATTCATTGATGTAACCATTACCACCGAGTAATTGAATGGCATCTAACGCCATTTTTGTCGCTAGTTCAGCAGCAAATAAAATAACACCAGCCGCATCTTTACGCGTAGTTTCACCACGGTCAGCTGCTTGAGCACATAAATAAGCGTATGATTTAGCCGCATTCATTTGAGTGTACATATCAGCAATTTTTCCTTGAATTAATTGGAATTCACCAATTGACTGACCAAATTGTTTACGGTCATGAATATAAGGAACAACTAGATCCATACAAGCATCCATGATGCCTAAAGGCCCACCCGTTAATACTAAACGTTCGTAATCAAGACCAGACATTAATACACGAACGCCTTTTCCTTCTTCACCTAAAATATTTTCTGCTGGAACTTCACAATCTTGAAAAACTAATTCACAGGTGTTTGAACCGCGCATACCTAATTTGTCTAATTTCTGATGACGAGAAAAACCAGGATAATCACGTTCAATGATAAAAGCAGTAATACCTTTAGAGCCTGCAGCGGTATCTGTTTTTGCATACACGATGAAGACATGTGCGTCAGGACCATTGGTGATCCACATTTTGTTGCCGTTTAAAATGTACTTATCGCCTTTTTTGTCGGCACGCAATTTCATACTTACTACATCAGAACCAGCATTTGGTTCACTCATCGCTAAAGCGCCAATGTGTTCGCCAGTACAAAGTTTAGGTAAATATTTAGCTTTTTGCTCATGTGAACCGTTTTTGTTTAATTGATTTAAGCAAAGGTTAGACATCGCGCCGTAACTTAAACCAACAGAAGCAGAAGCACGTGAAATTTCTTGCATGGCAACCATATGTTCTAAGTAGCCTAAACCAGAACCGCCATACTCTTCGTCAACGGTCATACCCAATAAGCCTAAGTCGCCAAATTTTAGCCATAAATCGTTAGGGAATTCATTATCAATATCTATTTGCGCTGCGCGTGGAGCAATTTCGTCACGAGAAAATGAATTAACCGTGTCACGGATCATCTCAACGGTTTCGCCTAAATTAAAATTTAATGATGAAAAGGTAGAAATCATGTTATTTCCTTAGCTTATATAAGCTACTTAAAGTTATTGGTTATGTGTTTTTATTTTCGATAGCTGCAAGTGTTGTTAGACAGCTTTCTTCTAAATTTGTTAATTCCATCATTACAACTTTGATATCATCTAGTTGTAAATGTAAGTCTGATTTTTTTTGATCGATAATATCCATCATTAGTTTCAGCTGGCTAGCACTGGTATTATCTAAATCGTATAGTTCAAAGATACGTCCAGTTTCAGCTAATGAGAAACCTAAGCGTTTACCGCGTAGAATTAACTTTAGTCTAACTTTGTCTCTTTGGTTATAAATTCGAGTTTGTCCTTTGCGGGTAGGAGCAAGCAGACCTTGATCTTCATAAAAACGAATACTACGCGTTGTGATATCGAACTCTTTTGAAAGGTCACTGATTGAAAACGTCTGTGCTTTGGATTCGGACATGTATAACTCACTATTTATATTATCCTCTTACTTTACAGGAAGTTTACGTAAACGTAAAGCTGAGGGCTTTGTTATAAAATATAGAGAAAGATGTATTTATTTAATTACACCTATATGGACATTTTCCAATACATAACTAAGCTTTTCTTAATAGTTACTATTAAAGTTTACGTTGGCGTAAACGTCAAATATAAGTTAAAGTAATGTTCATTAATTTATCCCTTTTTATTTTTATGTTGGAGAGCTTCCATGTCTATTACAGACCCTATTGTTATTGTTTCAGCGTCTAGAACCCCTATGGGTGGTTTTATGGGCGGGTTATCTGCTGTTACTTCACCTGATTTAGGTGCAACGGCTATACGTGGTGCTCTTGCTGCGGCGAATATTGCCAACGATCAAGTTGATGAAGTTATTATGGGCTGTGTTCTTCCTGCTGGTTTAAAACAAGCACCTGCTCGTCAAGCAGCACTAGCCGCTGATCTAGACTTATCAACGGTCTGTACCACAATCAATAAGGTATGTGGTTCTGGTATGAAAGCCGCAATGCAAGCACATGACTCATTAATGGCTGGTTCTATTGATGTTGCTGTCGCTGGTGGTATGGAAAGTATGACAAACGCTCCGCATCTCTTACCTAAGGGACGAAGCGGCATTAAAATGGGACATGGCCAAATACTTGACCATATGATGACTGATGGTTTAGAAAATGCTTATGACGGTATCGCTATGGGATGTTTCGCACAAGAAACTGCCGACGCTGCTAGTTTTACCCGTGAAGATATGGATGAATATGCTATACGCTCATTATCACGTGCCAACGCGGCGATTGCATCAGGTGCTTTTGAAAATGAAATTTCACCAGTAACCATTAAATCTCGTCGTGGTGATTCAGTGTTTGCAATAGATGAACAACCTGGTAATGCTCGTCCAGATAAAATCCCTACATTACGAGCCGCATTTAAGAAAGGCGGTACTATTACTGCCGCAAACTCTAGCTCTATTTCTGATGGCGCTGCAGCATTAGTCATGATGAAAAAATCAGAAGCAGACAAGCGTGGCTTAACCCCTTTATGTAAAATTGTTGCTCATGCAACACACGCACAAAAACCTGAAGAGTTTACCGTAGCACCCGTTGGCGCTATGAATAAAGTTTTAGCAAAAGCGAACTGGACAACAGCCGATGTTGATTTATGGGAAATTAATGAAGCATTCGCTATGGTTACTATGTTAGCGATTAAAGAATTAGCTTTAGATGTTGAAAAAGTAAATGTGAATGGTGGCGCTTGTGCATTGGGTCATCCTTTAGGTGCTAGTGGTGCTCGTATCATGGTAACTTTAGTGCATGCATTGAAAAATAGAGGTCTTTCTAAAGGCCTTGCTTCACTTTGTATTGGTGGCGGTGAAGCGACTGCGATAGCTGTCGAGATGCTTTAACCTTTTTAGATTTGTCCCGTCCTAGAGTATATTGACGGCTCATAATGAAAGGCCAGCGGCTTAAGCCTCTGGTCTTTTTTATGCACTCTATTTGGTGTTTATATTGTCAGACTTAAGGTTGACCTCATTCCATTATAGATAAATATTGATTCTTTAACGTGCTGATTTAAATCGTTCTAAGCACGGCTGCTCTGGACCTCACTTATTTAATTATGAGTTTAATCGAAACGACAAAACTGAATGCTTATTTATTTCAATTTAAACAGTGATGACACTTAACTAGGTGAATAAAATTCGAATTAAGTTAGCTTTTAGTCTGAATGAAGTGTATTTAATTGATAAAAGCTCTATTACAATTATGCATCTGAATAGAATTCAAGCTAAATCGTTGTATTCTAATAGTAAGCTTATAATTTCTTTTGGTGACAGGATCTTATTTGCAGCTCTGTTGTCAATGGCACTTTGCGGCATTATATCTACTTGTGATGATTTAGGCGATTGAGCTATCGTTATTCCTCCGTGACGTTTTACTTTGAGTAAACCTTCAGCGCCATCTTCATTGGCTCCACTTAATAATATAGCGATACAATACTCACCAAATGCTTCTGCTGCTGAGGAGAAGGTCACATTAATGGCTGGTCGGCTATAATATTCTTTTCTATCTACAGAGAGTGAAAAGTGATGCTTATTTTCTACGTATAGATGATAACCACTTGGTGCAACATAAACAGTATTTGGGTTAAATTGTTCTTTATCTATAATTTCAATAACGGTTAAAGCACTATGATTGGCTAATATTTCTGAGATAGAAACCTTGCTGTCTGTGCCAGAGTGGATAACTATCGTAATGGTCAAATTAAAATCAGCTGGCAAGCTTGATAGTATCGTTATTACAGGGGCTATAGAGCCTGCTGATCCTCCAATAAATACCTGGTAATCAGACATGTTCACTACTTTTTCTTTGGTATATTTTTGCAGGTTCATCTATCGTTGTAAGAAGGCTGCTAAGTGGGGAGTTTACGAGACTTTCTTTTTCGCCAATAACTAAATACCCATTTTGAACGAGAGAGTTATTAAATAGCGTCAAAGCTCTGTTTTGTGTCTTCAAATCAAAATAAATCATCACATTTCGACACATTACTAGTTGAGCTGAACAAAAGACTTGATCTTGTATAATATTATGATGACTAAAGCTAATGTGGTCTAATAAATTTTGAGAAAGTTTTTGTTTATTATAAGCTGTGGAGAAGTATTTACTCAGGCTTGATGTTCCTCCGCTGGCTTGGTAACGAGCTGCGTCTTCTTTATTCAGACCTTTCGTTAAAATACCCGTTTTAGCTTGCTTGAGAACTTCAGTGTTTATATCGGTGGCGTGAATTTGTGTATTATTTAATAAACCTGCTTCTTCCAATAATATTGCCATTGAATAGGCTTCTTCACCGGTAGCGCATCCAGCAATCCAAATATCGCGACGGGGGAAACTTTCCAGATAAGGGAGTACCGATTCTCTAAGTCTTAATAATGAAATTGGATGCCTGAACAACTCAGAAACATTGATAGTGAGACGATTAATGAAATTAGATTGGCACTGACGTGAATAGAGTAGCTTTGGAATTAAATCCGAAATACAGTTCACGTTTTCATCAATAACTAATTGCTGAATACGTCTTTTAATTGATGCCCTTGCATACCCCGTTAAGTCGTAGCCTATTTTTCCTTTGATAGCAGTAATTAACAAATCAATTTCAAGATTTTCAGTTCGCAGTGTCTCTGTAATATTATCTTCTTCCATAATAGAGCGTTCCTTGGTTAAATTTATAACCACAACTTCATCATAGTTAATAGCTGACCTACATCGACAGGTTTAGACATATAATCATCGGCTCCTGCAGTTAAACATTTTTCTTTATCGCCCGGCATAGCATTTGCGGTTACTGCGATAATAGTGAGCTTTTTAAATTTGTCCTGTTCTCTGATTTTATTCATCGTTTGATAGCCATCCATACCTGGCATCATAATATCCATTAGCACTAATTCAATATCCGAGTGCTCATGCAGCATATCAATTGATTGTTGACCACTTGAGGCTATTCTCACTTTTAACTTTTCTTTTCTAAGGACTTTAGCTAGTGCGAAGGTATTCCTCATGTCGTCATCCACTAACAAAATCGCCCGATTTTCAAAGTCAGCATCAAAGAGTCTTGTGTTATCAGGCTCTATTGTTTTATTTATAGGCTGGATAGCAGAATAATTATTTTCTCTTTCATCAGGTAAGTTCGCTATTTGATTAGCAAATAAGTGAATTTCATCGAGTAATCTTTCTGGCGATCTCGCTGATTTAACAATAACATTGCCGGTAAAGGGCGATAAACGAGATAAATCGTCTTCAGACATGTCACGACCTGAATAAATAAAAATGGTGGGGAGCGTTATATTTATATCTGCCGATGCTAATTCTAGAAACTCAAAGCCTGATATGTCTGGTAAATCAAGATCTAGAATAATGGCATCATAGCTATTTTCTTTTAATAAAGTTAATGCCTCCTGGGCGTTATTAACACCAAACGTAGTCACCTTTTCTTCTTTAGCCAATAACTTATTCATTGCGTATAAAGCGCTTTTATCATTTTCAATGATGAGAATATTTAGCGTCTTTTTTTCTTTAGAGAATGATTCAACAATTTCAATTAATCGGTTATGAGGAATAGGTTTTACTGATTGGTCAATATTATCTGCGATGTCCATCGTATTTATATTATCCAAAGCACTCACTAAGTGAATTTGAAGATGTTTTAGCTTATTGTCCGCTCGTATGTGTTTTGCTACTTCGCCTCCGTCTAACTTAGGTAACATATAATCAAGCACAATACCGTCAACTGGATATTTACTCGCCAGGGCTAAGCCACTCTCACCATCAGTAGCAACTATTGCCTGACAATCTTGTTGATGGCAGGCATGAAAAACAATACGTGCAAATGGCACATCATCTTCTATTATCAAAATTAATTTTTTCGAGTGATCCAGCTTATTTCTATCATCTTCGAAAGGAGGGGGTAAGCTAACAAGATTTTGTTTTACCGTCGCAGCAGAAAATTCAATAGGGATAACGCTATCGATAACTTCTGAGGTAGGTATATAAGGTAAACTAAAAGAAAAGCGACTGCCTTTGCCTAGGTCACTTTCTAAGGCAATATCACCCCCCAGTAATTTAGCGAAACTTAAAGCGATAGACAAACCTAGGCCTGTTCCTCCATATGTTCGGCTTGTAGTACCATCAGCTTGTTGAAAAGCTTCGAAAATTGCTTGGTGCTTCTCTTTTGGGATCCCTATACCTGTATCTGTTACACAAAAAATTAATTTTGAATTCGCCTCATCAGATGTATCTTTTTCATACGACAGACTTAATCTAACTTCACCTTGCTCAGTAAATTTTATTGCATTACTGAGTAAATTAGTGATTATTTGATTGAGCTTTTTACCGTCAACAATAAATGAAGAAGGTAAATTACTTGCCAAAGTAATGTTGAAGCTCAGGTGTTTGTCTTCGGCCATATGCTTGAATCTACGCTTAAGTGTGGCCATAAAGTCATCAACGCTTAGTGCATCTGAAATGACTTGCATTTGGCCTGCTTCAACTTTTGATAAGTCTAAAATTTCATTTATAAGTTCCAATAGACTACGACCACTTTCTTGAATCACTACGGCAGATTCGACTTCGTCGTCAGATAAGTTGTTATCGTCATTTTGTGCTAATGATCTCGACAAAATAAGTAAGCTATTTAATGGCGTACGCAGTTCATGAGACATATTGGCTAAAAACTCACTTTTGTATTTGCTCGATTCCTCAAGTGCTATCGCCTTTTTTTCCATTTCGAGGTTGGTATTTTCTAGCATAACCTGCTGGTTCTTTATCGCGTTGGTTTTAACAGATAAAGCTTCATTGGTGACACGTAATTCTTCCTGTTGCGTCTGCAATTCTTCAGACTGTACTTGGCTTTCTTTCAACATGGTTAAAACATTTTCATTTTGCCTCATGTTAATAAAAGATACGGCTAAAATTTCATTGGCTATTTCCAGAAACGTCAGGACTTTATCGGGCATTTTGTCAAACCAAGCTAATTCAACAATAGCGATAACTTTTTCATTATAAATAATAGGGAAAATGATAAGTGATTGAGGTTTAACTTCACCAAAACTGCTCGTTATATCATAGTAATTGTGAGGAAGAGTTGTTAGGTGCATCGGCTTTTTATTGACCGCGACTTGACCGACGAGTCCTTCACCAAGTTCAATTGCTTTTAACTTCACGAGCTGTTTTTCTAGTGCGTATGTAGCGTAAGGAATGAATTTATCTTCTTCTTGCCAATATAAAGCGCCAAGTTGACCATCAAGATAATGCACTAAATAGGAGAGTATTTGATTTGATACATGGGTTTTATCTTGTGATTTTCGAATAATATTGTTTATCTCTGAAATACCATTTTCTAACCATTCTCTTGCTTGTCTATTTTTCCTACTGTTATTTATGCTAACTAGCATACGATTGTAGCCTTGTACTAATTGGCCTATTTCGTCCTTTTTGGTTTCTATTAAACTTTGGCTTAAAGTTTCATCTCCACTAGCGATACTCTGAAGTGCATCATGTACATTTTTTAAACGGCGAGAAACGAGACGCTTGAACATCATAAATAATAATACAGCGGTCGAGGATACAGATATGAGTACAATAAGGGTGATTTCCCCATTTAGTGAAGAAGCATGTAGTAATTGTTCCTCAATAGGAACTTGTACTTCTAAAATTCCCCGAACATCGTTAAGTTGCCAATCAGCTTTAGGGGTATTTGGATGTGTATTATGACAATTAACGCAAGCCTGTTGGGTCATCGTATCAGCAATCGCTACACGGACGACTTCTTTGCCATTAATCCTATCTATTTGTGAAAAAACTTTATCACCATTGTTATTCAATGCAGACCAAGCATCTTCCGCAAAGCTATCGAGTTTTCTATCTTTCCGGTTGGGGAAGGGGTAAGGACTGTATAATTTTAGCGCGATAATACCCTGTTTGGTAAACTCTTCACTTATTTCGTGGATGAAAGTCGCAGGCAAAGGGATCACTTTATCTATCCCTTCGTGATCATAGTTGGTGGTAACATCAGAAGTACTAAGTACCTTATTTATCACATTTTTAGTGTAATAACTTCGAATACTTTTGTATTGCCTGACCGTATTTTCTGCGGTAGAAATGGCGGAATTTATGGTATGTTCTTGTGTTACAGAGGGCACGTACGTGATTAAAATAATAATGACGAAAATAAAAATGACGACTAGAGGGGTAAATAAACGAGTGCTGAGTTTGTCAAAAAAGTGAATGTTATTGTTTATCGACATAAATCACCGACCCCATTACAATTTGCTAGGATTATAAATATCAACCGTGTTGCTCCTTCTAAGCATATCCAATTAAAATCTATTGTTTGTTGTAACACCATAAAAATATTCCAGTTTTACTATTATTGCAGACAAATAACTTTCGCTATCCGATATTGAATTGTTCAGATAACCAAATCTCAAGCTCTTGCGGAGGCAAAGGTTTACTGAAAAAATATCCCTGTGCAAAATCACAATTTTCAGATTTAAGAAAGTCCCACTGGGCTTGTGTTTCTATTCCTTCAGCAACTACGACTAACCCTAGACCATGCGCCATGGCAATTATTGCGTGGATCAATACCATATCTTCTTTATCTTCAGGAATACCTTTAATAAAACTTCTATCAATTTTTACTGTGTTGATGGGGCAGCGCTTTAAATAACTCAACGCGGAATAACCCGTGCCAAAATCATCAACAGATAAACTGATGCCTAATGCTCTTATGTCTGATAGCTGGTTATTAATATCACAAGAGTCTTCTAGTAATAATCCTTCAGTAATTTCGATCTCGATATTTTCAGGCGCTATTTTTTTGGTTTTTATCGCTTTTTGAACTGTTTTAAACCAAAGTGAATTTTTAAACTGCAGTGTTGACGCATTAACGGCGACTTTTAATGTCATCGGTAATGAAGGGAGTCTTTCGTTGATTTCATTGATATCTTCGATTGCCTGTTCAAAAACCCAAGCACCCAGTTCATGAATTAATCCGGTAGATTCTGCAATGGGAATAAAATAATCGGGTGGGACATTTCCTAACTCGCTATTGGTCCAACGTAATAATGCTTCGACCCCAACGGCTTTACCTGTACTACAATTAACAACGGGTTGGTAATGAATGGAAAACTCATTTTTTTTACTTGCATGACGTAATTGTTTTTCTACAGCCAAACGTCTATGTGCAGCTTGATCCATATCACTTGAGAAAAAACTGAAGGTGTTTTTACCTAATTCTTTTGATTTATACATAGCGATATCTGCATAATCTACGAGTTTATCTGGGTCATCGATTTGATTAGGATAAATACACACGCCAATACTAACACTGAGAATTATCTCTTCATTTCCAATCATAATAGGTTGTCTACCTACTTTTAATACATCCATTATACGACCGATCAAAAACTGTGAATCGCTGATATCGGTTAATAAAATAACAAACTCATCGCCGCCAAACCGGGCTACGGTATCTGTTTTTCTGACTAACTTGTTAAAACGTTCAGCAATTTGAATGAGCACCGCATCACCAACTTTATGACCCAGTGTATCGTTGACTGATTTAAACCCATCTAAATCTATAAACAACAGCGCAAATTCGTTTTTGTCTCGATCAGAACGATTAACTGCCCGTTCAATTTCAAGAAATAACCGTCGTCTGTTAGGCAAACCCGTTAACATGTCGTGATCAGCAAGAAAGCGATTTTTATCTTCGAGCTTATTACGATGGGTTATTTCTTTCTCTAATCCATATCGTAGTCGCCACAACTCCATGAAAAGTGATATTTTTGCGGCTAAAATATCGGGCTGAATGGGTTTGGTAATATAATCAATGGCACCTGAAGAATATCCTTTTAATATATGTTGCTCGTCTCTGTGTACTGCGGTGACAAAAATGATAGGGATGTGCAGCGTTTGCTCTTCTTCTCTGAGCAGTTCAGCTGTTTCGTAGCCGTCCATTATTGGCATTTGAACGTCGAGTAAAATCAGCGCTAAATTATCTAATTCAATGGCTTTTAAGAGTGCTTCTTCGCCAGAAGAAGCTTCGATAAGTTCAGCATCAATTGCTTTTAGCAATTGCCGTAATGCAAATCGATTGGCCGCAATATCATCAACAATTAAAATTGTTGGTTTAAAATTGTTTATGTTTCGTTTACCCATGTAATAATGATCCTTTTTGAACGGCTGCTTATATATGAGTCAGTTGACCATTCTCAAATATCAACTTTAAGAGAAATAGCTACAGTTCGTTATCATATTTGAAATATGCTGGGATATTTTTATTAAATTAAAGCAAAATCCTAAACTAAACAAGTAAATATAAAGGTAAATTTACTAAGTTGGCACCAATTGTCATTGAGTATAGACGAAATGATAAATTAGCTAGATTGAGTGGCGATTAAAGTGTGCTATTTCATTTCGATCCAATGAATCAAAACTTTTCGATAATTAATATTTTATTAGTCAGAAAATTACAATGATATGCACCCCTGAACTATAGGTCTCAATTCTTGTTTTTTAGGTGTTTTCAGTTAGTAATCCACATTGCTTCTGTTCGCTAATTTTAGGGTTAACTCAGTTTATATGCGCTATACACTTTATTCTTTGACAGTGCGTGTGAGGGGGCAATGATTACAATCGTGTCATGATATTTAGGACCGATATATCTATCTGCGTGATTCGAATTTTTATTCTACTACTTTCCGTTTTAGTCGTTTAGGATAGTTAACATGCTGTTGACAAGATATGATCGCACTTATAGCTCTTTATGACCAGAATCTCTATATTGCTTAGGTGACATGCCCACCATTTTTTTAAATATCCTAGAAAAGTAATATGGGTCGCTATAACCCAAGGCTTCTCCAATTTGTTTGATGGTCTGTCTAGTATTATCTAGCTCAAAGCAGGCACGTTGAATTTTCATATTGATGAAATGTTGAATAGGGGAGGTATCGGTGAGTTCTTTAAATTTTTTAGAAAAGTGAAATTTCGACAACTTACTATAATGTGCAAGTGTATCTAAACTTAATTCTTGATGTAAATTATCTCTCATTAAAGCTTCTACTGCATCTATGTCAAAAGCAGAACTATTGTTAAATGCCGTTAACCTGAGCTGTAGCGCTAAAAAACTTAAGGCTTGCTGTAAAATATGCACCGCATGGATAACGTTGGTGGCGGTATAACCTCTGCTGCCTAATGCCAGTAAATGGTTGAAGTCTGCAAGTATATTACTCAGCACACTAACATGTGCCAAACCATCATCCATTTTCATTAATAAACGTTGAGCAAAGTCGTCTGCTAATGTCCCTTGAAAGTTAATCCAAAAAACAGCGTGGGCATTATTGTTATTAACGTTGTAAGCAAAGGCTTGATTCGGCGACAAAATAACAAGATCACCTGCATTGACCTCTCGTTTTTTATTTTTATAGTCTAGAATTCCACTACCTGCCTGACAGTAAATTAAACAATGATGAGCCGGTTGACTCTGTTTTATATTGAAGGTTAAGTCTTGCGACGACTTGCCAAGAGATAACGGGTATAAGCCTTGTGTTAAAGGATGAAATTTAAGTTTATTGAGTAAAAATATCGGAATGATTAAACGTATATCATCTATTTCTGATACTGGGTACTTGGTTAAATTATTGCTCATATGCTTTTACCAAACTTATTATTTTAAGGTAGGTTTGTTTATAGCAATATAGTCCATCAAATTAACAATAAAATCAATTTTAACTGGGTAACCACTATGTTTAAATAGACTTATTAGAAACAATTATCACAATAAAACACTAAAGATACTTTATTTGCAGCAATATTTACCGCTTTGTTGCCAATATATCCCCCACTATAAGTGAGTTTGCTATGACAACCGAACGTTATCAGTTAAAAAATAAAATTAGAATCGTTACCGCGGCTTCTCTGTTTGATGGCCATGATGCTGCTATTAATATTATGCGCCGTATTTTACAGTCAAGTGGTGCTGAGGTTATTCATTTAGGCCATGACCGTAGTGTTGAAGAAGTGGTTAACACCGCGATTCAAGAAGATGCGAATGCTATCGCGATGACCTCTTATCAAGGCGGTCATAACGAATACTTTAAATATATGTACGACTTATTAAAAGAACGTGGTTGTGAGCACATACGTATTGTCGGTGGTGGTGGCGGTGTTATCTTGCCTGATGAAATTAAAATGCTGCAAGACTATGGTATTACGCGTATCTACTCACCAGACGATGGCCGTTCAATGGGTTTATTAGGCATGATCGATGACATGCTTGAACGCTGTGATTTTAAAACCGGCGTAAATGTTAAAAAAGATGATGTTGCTAATTTAAAGAAAAATAACAAACAAGCTATTGCTCGCCTTATCTCAGCAGCAGAAAATGCCCCTGTAGAAAATAAAGCTGCCTTAGATAAAATTCGCAAAATTGCCTCAGCAAGTAAAACACCGGTATTAGGTATTACCGGCACAGGTGGCGCAGGTAAATCGTCATTAGTCGATGAATTAATTCGCCGCTTTTTAATGGCAACAGATGACAGCAAAATTGCGATTGTTTCAGTCGATCCTTCAAAACGTAAAACCGGTGGTGCATTACTAGGCGATAGAATTCGCATGAACGCCGTGAATAATGATCGTGTTTATATGCGCTCATTAGCAACGCGCCAGTCAAACTTAGCGTTATCTGTTTATGTCAATGACACCTTAGACATTTTGAAAGCCACTGACTTTGATTTAATTATTTTAGAAACTTCAGGCATTGGTCAATCAGATACTGAAATTGAAGAACATTCAGATGTCTCTTTATACGTAATGACACCGGAATACGGCGCAGCAACGCAGTTAGAAAAAATCGACATGCTTGATTTCGCTGACATCATCGCGCTAAATAAATTTGATAAACGTGGTGCTTTAGATGCGCTTCGTGATGTGAAAAAACAATACAAGCGCAACCGTGGCATGTTTGAAGCGGGAGATGATGAAGTACCGGTATTCGGGACTATCGCATCACAGTTTAACGACCGTGGTATGACTGAACTTTATAATGCGGTGATCACCGAATTAAATACTAAAGCGGGCTTAACCGTTGGTGATATTTTATCTATTGAGGGAACACTGGACAATAAAACTAGTGTTATTCCTGGTGCGCGTATTCGTTATTTATCTGAAATTTCAGAAAATAATCGTGGTTACGATGCTTGGGTAGAAAAACAGTCAACCGTTGCGCAAAAACTCTATGGTATTCATCAGGCGATTGAAACAGCAAAAGATACCGACTCAGAAGTATCGCATGATTTAGTCACTCAACTTGAAACCTTATATACCCATGTCGAGTTAGACTTAGACCCGAAAAATAAAGTATTGCTTGAGCAATGGGCGTCTAAAGTTCAACGTTATAAAGATCCTGAATTTAAATTTAAAGTTCGTAACAAAGAGTTATCGATAGCAACTCACACTAAATCGCTAGCAGGTAGTGATATTCCAAAAATCAGTATGCCTAAATACCAAGGGTGGGGCGATATCTTAAAATGGAATTTACAAGAGAACGTGCCGGGTGAATTTCCTTATACAGCTGGTTTATTCCCTTTCAAACGTGAGGGTGAAGATCCGACACGTATGTTCGCCGGTGAAGGTGGCCCAGAACGTACTAATCGTCGTTTTCATTATGTGTCTAAAGGTATGCCAGCGAAACGTTTATCCACAGCATTCGATTCAGTTACTTTATATGGTAACGATCCCGCTGTTCGTCCAGATATTTACGGAAAGATTGGCAACGCTGGTGTCTCTATTTGTTGTTTAGACGATGCTAAAAAGCTTTACTCAGGTTTTAATTTAGCCCATGCAATGACTTCAGTTTCAATGACCATTAACGGTCCAGCCCCGATGTTATTAGGCTTTTTCTTAAATGCAGCCATTGATCAGCAATGTGAATTATTCATCAGAGAAAATGGTTTAGAAAAAGAAGTCGCTGCAACAATCAAAAAAATCTACCAAGATAAAGGCTGTGAACGTCCAAGTTATCAAGGAAAATTACCTGAAGGCAACGATGGTTTAGGTTTAATGTTAATTGGTGTCACTGGCGATCAAGTGTTACCTCTAGCAGTTTACCAAGAGATTAAAGCAAAAACGTTAACCTTGGTACGTGGTACGGTACAGGCAGATATATTAAAAGAAGATCAAGCGCAAAATACTTGTATTTTTTCAACTGAGTTTGCTTTGCGTTTAATGGGCGATGTTCAAGAATATTTTATCGAAAAAGGTGTGCGTAATTTCTATTCAGTATCTATTTCTGGCTACCATATAGCCGAAGCCGGCGCGAACCCAATTACCCAGCTGGCGTTAACTTTAGCGAACGGTTTTACTTTTGTGGAGTATTACTTAAGCCGTGGTATGGACATTAATGAATTTGGTCCTAACTTATCGTTTTTCTTCTCGAACGGAATCGACCCAGAATATGCAGTCATTGGCCGTGTTGCTCGTCGTATCTGGTCAAAAGCGATGAAAAACAAATATGGTGCCAATGCCCGTGCGCAAATGTTGAAATACCATATCCAAACATCTGGTCGTTCATTGCATGCTCAAGAAATTGATTTCAATGATATTCGTACTACGTTACAAGCACTTTACGCGATAAACGATAACTGTAATTCTTTGCATACCAATGCCTATGATGAAGCTATCACGACACCAACTGAAGACAGTGTGCGACGAGCGATGGCAATTCAATTAATAATTAACCGTGAATTAGGACTTTCTAAAAATGAAAACCCTATTCAAGGGGCGTTTATTATTGAAGAGTTAACTGACTTAGTTGAAGAGGCAGTATTAACTGAATTTGATCGCATTAATGAACGTGGTGGTGTACTTGGCGCAATGGAAACCATGTATCAACGTGGTAAAATCCAAGAAGAAAGTATGTATTATGAACACTTAAAACACTCGGGTGAATTTCCAATCATTGGCGTAAATACTTTCTTAAGTTCAACGGGATCACCAACGGTTGTTCCTGATGAAGTTATTCGCGCTACAGAAGAAGAAAAAAGCTATCAAATCGATATGTTAGCCAGCTTAAATAAAGCCAATGATGCACAAGTACAAGTATTACTTAAGCGTTTACAAACGGCGGCTATTAATCATGAAAACATCTTTGAATTGATGATGGACGCTTGTAAGGTTTGTTCATTAGGACAAATTGTTAATTCATTATTTGAAGCAGGCGGACAGTATCGTCGTAACATGTAATCGGTAGCATTGAAAAGCCGCTTTATTAGCTCAAAGTGCATTATTAAGTCAAAGCATAAATAGTATTGGTTTACTGCTTATGTTTTGATCTTATTGCTTTGTACAACGTTTAAAAAAAATTGGAACTGAAATAATTATGTCGACGTTATGTAATGAGCTAACTGAGTTAACTCAAGTACCAGAAAAATTCACTGCCTTTCGTATCCATCAAATAAAGGATGGTGATAAGAAAAAAATTAGCAGTGGCTTTGAACAAATTGGTCTTGATGATTTAACGACAGGTGAAGTGGTTATTAAAGTTGCCTACTCAGACATTAATTACAAAGATGCATTAGCTGCAACGGGTAAAGGACGAATTTTACGGACATATCCATTAGTGGGTGGTATTGATTTGTCTGGTGTTGTGGTTAGCTCTATTGATGACAGATTCAAAGAGGGTGATAAGGTACTGGTTTGTGGCGCACAGCTTTCAGAACTTTATGATGGTGGTTATAGCGAATATGCGCGAGTAAAAGCTAATTCAGTAGTCGCATTGCCGCAAGGCATGAGTTTGCGCGACGTTATGGCCATTGGTACTGCAGGTTATACCGCCGCTATTGCAATTGGGCGTATGGAAGATAACGGACAAATTCCAGAACGTGGGCCTATTGTTGTTACTGGTGCTACAGGAGGGGTCGGTAGTTTCGCTATTAATATGTTGTCAAATATTGGTTATGAAGTTATCGCTTTCACAGGGAAGACAGAGCAAGAAAGTTATTTAAAAGAACTTGGCGCAGCTAAGCTTATTAGTCGTCATGATATTGAAATGGGCAGTAAACCACTTGAAAACGCGCAATGGGGTGGAGCAGTTGATAGTGTTGGCGGCGAAACGTTAGCTTGGCTGACACGAACTATTAATGTGTGGGGGAATATTGCCGCTATCGGTTTAGCGGGTGGTTATAAATTAGAGACCACAGTAATGCCATTTATATTAAGAGGCGTAAGTTTACTTGGTATCAACTCTGTAGAAATGCCACTTTCAGTGCGTACTCAAGCCTGGAAACGCTTAGCGACTGATCTTAAACCTTCTAAATTAGCGCTTATTGCGCCAACAACAATTCCTTTCTCTAAGTTACCCAATGCTTTTGACGCTTATGTTGATGGTACAGTAACCGGTAGAACTGTTGTCGAAATTGATGGAAGTTTATAGCGCTTATCTAAAATAAGTCTGACAATATGTTTGAGCAAAAATTTGATGTACGTTCTTTTAATCCTTTGAAGTGAAGCTTATGCAACAATCTCCCGTTAACTTTTCTGAAAAAATAACAGCAAATGGCAAAATTATTGCCATTGCTGAGCTTAATGCACCCAAATCATTAAATGCCTTAAGTTTGCCGATGATACTTTTACTGACAGAGCAATTGATTCACTGGCAGAGCAATGATGATATTGCCGTTGTTTTACTAAAAGGTGCTGGAGATAAAGCTTTTTGTGCAGGTGGAGATGTCGTCAGTCTTTACCATCATTTAAAAAGTGAAAGCTTTCCCATTAGTGATGAAACAATAGTTGCATCAAAAGCTCTAGAATTTTTTCAACATGAATACCAGCTTGATCAACTCATACACGCCTATAAAAAACCTATTTTAGCCTGGACAAATGGCTATGTTATGGGAGGTGGTATAGGTTTAATGGCTGGCGCTAGTCATAGAGTGAGTACAGAAAAAACCTTAATGGCCATGCCTGAAGTTACCATTGGCTTATACCCTGATGTTGGCGCAAGTTGGTTCCTTAATAAAATGCCTGATAATATCGGTTTGTTTTTGGGATTAACCGGGGCGATGTTTAACGGAGTAGATGCTAAGTTGTTAGGGCTTACAGACTACCTTATTGCCAGTGATAAATTAGACGAAATTGCAAATAAGTTACTCCATATATGTTGGGGAAGTGAAGGTGAAAATCATCAGCTACTCAATGAAACGTTAGCAGCATTAAAAATAAAAGAAGCAGAACAGCCAGAGTCACTCATTGTAAGACACCAAGCGGTTATAGCAGAATTAACAAAGTCAGATAATATTACTGAAATACATCAAGCTATCCTCGATTGTGATCTTAATGGCAGCAATAAACAGATAATCGATGATAAATGGCTTCAAAAAGCACAACAAAAAATGCAAAATGGTAGCGCATTAAGTTGTGCACTTATTTTCGAGCAATTAAAACGCTGTGAAAATTATACATTAGCGCAGTGTTTTGAAAGCGAACTGAACTTATCGTTACGTTGTTGTCAGCAAAACGAATTTTCAGAAGGCGTTAGAGCATTACTGGTTGATAAAGACAAAAATCCACAATGGCGTTACGACAATATAAACGACATTGATCATAATGAAGTAGAGTGGTTCTTTAAGCCGATTCCTATATCCATGTAAAGAAACAAATAAATTAAAAATATAAAAGCATAAGCCAGAGGGAAAACATGAATTTAACAAATAAAACTATCGTAATTACAGGTGGCGGACAAGGCCTAGGTCGTTCAATGGCAATTAGTTTAGCAACGCATGGCGCAAAATTAGCTTTAATTGATTTAAACGAAGAACTTTTACAAGAAACAGTAAAACTTATCGAAGAAGCAGGTTCATCGGCAAAGTATTATATCGCTAACGTCACTAATGAAAGTGAAGTTGAAGGGACCTTTGTTAAAATTAATAGTGACTTCAAAGGTATTGATGGCCTAATCAATAATGCCGGAATATTACGTGACGGCATGTTTGTTAAAGCGAAAAACGGTGTAGTCGCTAAGAAAATGTCACTAGAGCAATTTCAGTCAGTCATTGATGTCAATTTAACCGGCGTATTCTTATGTGGCCGTGAAGCAGCAGTTCATATGATCGAAGGCAAGCGAAAAGGTGTCATCATTAATATGTCGTCAATTGCTCGTGGCGGTAATATGGGACAAACCAATTATGCAGCTTCAAAAGCAGGCGTAGTTGCGATGACGGTTACATGGGCTCGTGAGCTTGGACGCCACGGAATTCGTGTCGGCGCAATTGCTCCAGGTGTTATTCGCACAGCTATGACAGATGCAATGAAACCAGAAATGCGCGACCGTCTTAAAAGCATGAAACCGGTAGGACGGTTAGGCGAAGCAGATGAAATTGCTCATACCGTAAAATACATTTTCGAGAACGAATTCTTTACCGGTCGTGTCGTTGAAATTGATGGCGGTCTTTGCATGTAGTTTCAAAAGTTGTAACCGTTTTGTAGAAAATATAAATATTGAAAAAGACGAGTTATGCTCGTCTTTTTCAATTGATATAATAAATAACGTATTTATGGCCGTTAAGTCAGAAGAAACAAATTATGAAAAAAGCACTGTTTTTAGACCGAGATGGCATTATTAATGTGGATCACGGCTATGTATATAAAAAAGAAGAGTTTGAATTTGTCGAAGATATCTTTACTGTTTGTATAGATGCACGAAATAAAGGTTATGACATTTTTGTAATCACCAATCAATCTGGTATTGGCCGTGGGAAATATACGGTTGAGCAATTTCAACAACTCACTCATTGGATGGTAGGTGAATTTGAATCAAAAGGAATCGTGATATCTGATGTTTACCATTGCCCACACCACCCAGATAAAGGACTAGGGCAGTATTTAAAAGCGTGTGATTGCAGAAAGCCAGAACCTGGAATGATTATGCTTGCTGCCGAAGAACACAAAATAGACCTCGTTAATAGCGTATTCATAGGTGATAAAGTTTCAGATATACAAGCAGCTGAACGTGCAGGTATAACAAATAGAATAATACTCATTGATAAATACGAAGATGACCAAGCAATAAAAGCTATTCGCATAGATGAAATTAAGCAAGCTAGCCTATATATCACCTAGATTGTACGTTAAATAGCCGAACAAATGTTTATTTCAATTTAATGACAAAAAAGGGTTGACGCCCAGCGAGAAATGTCTAGAATGCGCTCCAGTTCCAAGGGGTAACCCAAAGAGCTGTTTTGATAAGTTAA
>JABSOZ010000020.1 GCA_013215295.1 Colwellia sp. | reverse complement strand
TCCGAACTCAGAAGTGAAACGCAGTAGCGCCGATGGTAGTGTGGGAGTTCCCATGTGAGAGTAGGACATTGCTAGGCTTCTAATTAGTTTAAGAATGAAGCGCATAGCGTTTCATTCTTAAACGGCTGTTTAAGATATTTTATCCCATATGTTAAAATATCGGCCCTGTGGAGGGGTTCCCGAGTGGCCAAAGGGACCAGATTGTAAATCTGATGGCTCAGCCTTCGGTGGTTCGAATCCACCTCCCTCCACCACTTTTCTATTTATACCTCAGATACAAGACTCCCAAAAACATCTATTTATACTTAAGTTAAACTCTTTTGAATTAATATATATTTATGATTTAACTTTGCAAATCGTGTATAAAATTCACTATCAGGTTCAATTGTTCTAAATTGTTTTATTAATTCCTCAGCTTGCTCTAAATCTTCTGTTTTCTCTCTATTCTTATCAAATGAAACAAGCAGTACTTGTAATAAATTAAGTTTAATTCCCATGTGACTAGGGAAATGAAGCAATGCTTTATTTAATTTATCTATAGCTAAACTATAATGATGTGTCTTATATAAGTTAACGCCTACTTCTAACGCATTCTGAGCAGCAATTTTATCATTATTTCTTAATGGTCTTTCAGATAGCAACCTGATTTTTGATTGGACCACAGTATTTTCAGGTGTTGATTTGGCAAGATCCCTAAGTAAATCGTCAGCATACTTACCTTTGCCTAGGGAAATTAGTGATTTTGCAATTGCAATAGTGCCAGATTCAGTCATTTTGTGCTTAAATTCATGCAACAAATCCTCTGCTTGTCTCAATGCTTCTTTAGCAAGTTCAGGATCTTTGATTTTGTGATGTAGTCTAGAAACTAATAAGTGACTATGAATCTTTATTTCTGCAGAATTAAAATCTTTTAGCATAACAGCGAGGGATTTAAAGGCTTTATAGCTAAGTTTACGTACTTCAAGAGAACTTAAATCAACAGAATATTCAAGGAGAGCCTCAACAAAGTTCAGTGTATTTTCGGGTTTTTTATGAACAGAGTGATAAGCAAGATCTGTTGTTTTTGAAAAAGCATGAGTTGCTTTATCAAAATTTTCATTCTGCAAACATAAATCTGCATATTTTTTTAAACGTTTGACGGATAATGGAGAAACTAATAGTGCCTTTTCTAAGGTATCTTCTGCGAAATGTGGTTGATGGTTAAGCGTATAACTTTCAGCTAACCAATCGTATGCAGATAAATATAGTGGGTAGCTTTCTACTACATCATTAAAATAATTGATCGCAAGTTCAAAATTACTTTTAATAAGTGCAATCTTTCCTAAACCGATAGCAGCCCATTGACAGTTTGTGGCTCCAAGGTATGCTTCATAAATTTCACTGGCTCTTTCAAATTGTTTTAACTCAAAGTAAAGCCTTGATTTAATGCCTAAACACTCTGTCTTATGTATAGAATTAACAATAATTGTAGATTCACATAACTTGAAGACTTTTTTATAATCACGAATATCCATTGCCTTATAAATATCCAGCATGGCATTTTTTTTGTTAAAACTTCTCTTTAATCTGGTACTTAAATCATTCAATGAGTAGGGCTTCGCAAGATATTCATCAGGCTTATGTTCTAGTGCAGCTAATACCATGGCTTGCGAGACTTCAGCAGTAATCATTACTATTGTACATTGGCGTGGGATCAACTTTTTAGATCTCAATTCCTCGAGAATTTGTTGACCATTTTTTTTATCCGGACCTAAATCATATCCAAGCAGTATCACGTCAAACTCGATACTTTCACACATAGAAAGAATATCAGGAGCGTGATGGCAGGTATCTACCTTCATTGCACCAAGGGTGTGAGCAAATATCTTCAATGTGTCCCGTGACTGATTAATATTTTCTACAATTAAAAAGCGCTTCTTGTTGTATTGGATATTGATCCTAAACTCCATTTAAAATACTGCCTAACACATAGACTTTTAGCGGAAATCTATGTGCTTGTCTACCTTTCAACGGAACAATGTTAATTTATTCGAATATATGGAGTATTTAAACGTTGATTCGTCGCCTCGTAATTGCACTTATAATAGCTATACTGTATTCTGCAACGCCGCTATACATTGGCTAACTTCCACATTTTATAAAGAGAATTTTCTATGGGTTTTACCTCGTTGGGCTTATCTGCTCAAATTCAAAAAGCAATTGCTGAGAAAGGTTATACCGAACCATCACCAATACAAGCACAAGCAATTCCTGCAGTCTTATCTGGGGAAGATGTAATGGCTGCTGCACAAACAGGAACGGGGAAAACAGCGGGATTCACTTTACCAATTTTGGAACGTTTATCAGGCGGAAATAGGCCAAAACCTAATCAAGCTAGAACATTAATATTAACGCCTACCAGAGAACTAGCGGCACAGATTTATGAAAACGTTGAGATGTATGGCAAGCATTTACCTTTAACATCTGCAGTCGTTTTTGGCGGAGTAAAAATCAACCCACAAATTTCACGTCTCCGTCAAGGGGTAGATATTTTAGTAGCAACACCAGGACGTCTTCTTGATTTGTATAATCAAAAAGCTGTTAGCTTTAAGCAACTTGAAATTCTTGTCTTAGATGAAGCTGATCGCATGTTAGACATGGGTTTTCTTCGTGACATTAAAAAGATTCTATCCGTATTACCTAGACAGCGTCAGAACCTTTTATTCTCAGCAACCTTTTCAGAAGATATTCGAGAGCTAGCTCGTGGATTAGTAAATAACCCTGTTGAAATATCTGTTAGCCCAAGAAATACTACTGCTGAGAGAGTCGAGCAAGTAATATACTCAGTTGATAAAAAACAAAAGTCAGGCCTATTAACCGCGCTTATTAAAGATAACGGTTGGGACCAAGTTTTAGTATTCATGAAAACTAAACATGGTGCTAATAAGTTAACAAAACAATTAGAAGCTGAAGGCATAAAAGCTGCTGCCATCCATGGTAATAAAAGCCAAGGCGCTAGAACTAAAGCATTAGCGAATTTCAAAGATGGTACGGTGAACGTATTAGTCGCTACGGATATTGCTGCACGTGGAATTGATATTGATCAACTACCACAAGTGGTTAATTTTGAATTACCGAATGTAGCAGAAGACTACGTTCATCGTATTGGCAGGACAGGCCGAGCCGGAGCTAGCGGAAAAGCTGTTTCGTTAGTGTGTTCTGAAGAGATAGACTTATTAAACGATGTAGAACATTTAATTCAAACACATATCCCTCGTGAAGTAATCCCAGGATTTGAACCATTCAATGTGTTATTAGAATCACGTCCGTTAAGGCCTTTGAAAGCTAATAAGCCAAAAAAGGCGAAAAGTGAACACCATGACGGACAGCGTTCGGCAGACAATGCACGCGGTCATAAACCTAAGAGTAAAAACCCTAGAAATAAAGCTGATAACAGCGGCAATAGGAATTCTAATCCAGGTGGTCGTCGTAGAAATCCAGCGAGTACTGCGCCTAAGAGTGGTGGTGATCCATACTCTGCTTCACGCTAATACCCTATAAATAAGGCTCTTTAAGAGCCTTGTTTTCTTTTAGCTAATAGCTTATCAAGATTATTTGCGAACGCTTGTCTGTCAGCCTGACTAATAGGTGGAACACCTCCCGTTTGAATACCACTTGACCGTAGGGTATCCATAAAGTCTCGCATATTGAGCCTTTGTTTGATGTTACTCTCGGTATACAGTTCACCTCTTGGATTTAACGCTAAACAACCTTTCTCTACAGCTTCTGCAGCTAAAGGAATATCAGCGGTAATGACTAAGTCATGAGCTTGGGCTTTGTTAACAATTTCGTCATCGGCAACATCGAAACCTGAACTCACTTGAACGAAGGAAATATATTTCGAAGGTGGGATTTTTAAGTAATGGTTTGCAACCAAAATAGTTTCAATTTCTGCCCGTTCAGCTGCACGGAATAAAATATCTTTAATCACCACCGGACAGGCGTCAGCATCGACCCAAATTTTCATACTATTCCTTATTACTATTCATTTTTCGCACTCATTAGGTGCAAACTATTACTATTTTAATATGAGGATTGCTGGTATACCTAATAGATTCGGGATATTAATAAAAATATTAAACTGGAATGATATCTGCTAAGTACGACAAAATAGTTAATAAGAGAGTTAAAAGATGAACAAGCCACAAAGAGATATAACATTAAGATTTTTAGCCGAACCCCAAGATGTAAATTTTGGCGGTAAGGTTCATGGTGGTGCAGTAATGAAATGGATAGATCTGGCTGCTTATGCATGTTCAGCGGGTTGGAGTGGGCGATATTGTGTTACAGCTTATGCAGGGGGTATACGTTTTGTAGCTCCGATACATGTAGGGAGCTTAGTTGAAGTAGCAGCTAAAGTAATCTATACCGGTAACTCATCAATGCACATAGCACTTGAAGTTAATGCCTGTGATCCGAAGTCACTTAATCGTCGCTTAACCACGCATTGTATAGTGATCATGGTAGCTGTTGATCAAAATGGTCAATCTGAACAAATACCAAAGTGGATCCCAGAATCACCAGAAGATATTAAACAACACGAATCAGCAAAAAGATTGATGGAAATGCGAAAACTCATCGGCGAAGAGATGCAAATTTTTGTAGAATAGGCGTGTTTATTAAATACACCGCTAGTTAGGAAGATATCATGGCAGAAAATCTCGACGAACAACAAATCAAGAAAGTATTAGGTTACGATGATGCCCAACGTGCAAGCTACTTTCTGAAAGAAGTTGTCACTAATAATGAGATTTGGATATTAAAAGATGAACACGGCTGTGTGATGCTTAATACCGAAGATGAAGATTGTGTACCTGTTTGGCCTAATGAAGCATTTGCACAAGCTTGGGCAACCGACGAGTGGAAAGAATGTCAGGCTGAAGCTATTTCATTAAGTAAATGGTTTAGCCGTTGGTCGCATGGTTTAGCTGATGATGAATTAGCCCTAGTGGTTTTTCCGAGCCAAAATGAGCAAGGGTTAGTTTTCTATCCAGAAGAACTTGAACAAGAATTGAAAAACAAACAGAAAAATCAATCAGCAAAAGGTCAGCGTTAAGACATGAGTTTTACTTCTTTAGCATTAGATAAAAGCCTAACCAACGCTGTGAAAGCACTCGGTTATGATGAAGCCACACCTATTCAGCAAAAAGCTATTCCAGCTATTTTGGCTGGAAAAGATATTATGGCCGGAGCACAAACAGGTACAGGGAAAACAGCAGCCTTTGCTTTACCCATTTTGCAAAAGCTAATGGCCAAGCTTCCTGATAATCGTCCCGTTCGCGCGCTAGTGTTAACGCCAACACGTGAACTTGCTCAACAAGTCTATAAAAGCTTTGTTAGTTATGCTGAAAACACCGAATTGAATATCGCAGTGGCCTATGGTGGGGTAAGTATTAAGCCACAAGTTACGGCATTAAATAAAGGGGCTGATGTTTTAGTGGCAACACCGGGACGACTGCTCGATCATATTGTGAATGGATCTCTAGTATTAACTGAACTTGAATGTTTAGTCTTTGATGAAGCTGATCGTATGTTAGATATGGGCTTTAAAGATGAAATTGACCGTATTTTAAATCGCGTACCGTTAAAACGACAAACTTTGTTATTTTCAGCAACATTTGACGATGCGATTTTCAAACTCAGTAAAAACTTATTAACAGACCCTGAATTAATTGAAGTCAGTGAACGTAATGCTGCAGCTTCAAAAGTTGAGCAAATTCTCTATACCGTTGATAGTGACCGAAAACGTGAGTTAACCTCGTTTTTGATCGGATCAAAGAATTGGAAACAAGTACTGATCTTCACCCGTACTAAGGTAACTGCTGACGCATTAGCGAAAGAAATGTGTAAAGACGGTATTAAGACGCAATCGATTCATGGTGATAAATCTCAAGGTGCAAGAGAGAAAGCTTTAGCAGAATTTAAAGAAGGAAAAACCCGTGCTTTAGTGGCTACTGATGTCGCTTCTCGTGGTTTAGATATTGCAGACTTAAATTATGTGATTAACTATGAACTCCCTTATATCGCAGAAGACTATATTCATCGCATCGGTCGTACCGGCAGGGCAGGCAAAGAAGGTTTAGCGGTATCATTAATGAGCCCTAGTGAAGAATGGTTACTAGAAGCGGTTGAAAAGGTACTTGATACTCGCTTATTGCAGCAATGGTATCCAGGTTATGAACCAGACTTAACAAAAACAGAAAAACCTGCAAGAAAAGGTGGCCAGAAACAACGTGACAGGAAAAAAGCGTTAGGTGAAAACAAAGACGGTAAAAAACGCTCTGGACCAAAAAACAAATATGCACGAAGATAATTAGTCAACTCTGCCACTAGCGAGCTTCGCCATGAATTAGTGCTATCAGTAACTAGTCTTTAATAAATCAGGTCTCTACATTAAGAGGCCATTGCATAGAAACTTTAGCGCCAGTGACATTTTCTTGTTGATGGATATTCTCTACACGAAGCTGGCCTAAGTGATTCTTTATTATTTCTGAACATAACGATAGACCTATGCCAGAACCTCCAGATTTAGTGGTGTAAAAAGGCGTTAAAACATTGTTAAAATTCGAAAAACCCGGGCCGTTATCTTCTATTTCTATTATTTGTTGCCCTTGCTTGTAATAAGCTTTTATCATTATTTTAGTTTGCGTGTTTTCATTCGCTTCTTGCGCATTTTTTACTAAATTTATAATCACTTGAGCTATTTGTTCAGCATCCCCGAAGCATTTTTGATTACCTTGGAATTCAATAACACAAAGCTGTTCAATAACTAATAACTTCGCTTCATCAATAATCTCCATTAAATCAAACCATTCAAGCTTAGGAAGTGGTAATTGCGTTAATTTGCTGTATTCACTAATAAAAGACAGCAATCGATTACTGCGTTTATGAATACGAGTCAGGACTAAACGGGTTTGTTGCTCATTTAATACATCGGCGGATAATAAAGTATCTGTCATAGAAGCCATAGGGGTTAATGAGTTACGTAACTCATGCCCTAAAACACGGATGAGATTTTGTTGTGTTACGCTACTATTTTTATTTAATAGCTGGGAAATATTGATGGCTGAAAATAACCAGTGCTGTTGTTTTTCTTGTAAATATTGAATGCTTTGACATTGCCATGCTTGATCAAATTTTGGGTGAGTCAACTGGCCATTTTGAAGTTTGAAACCTAAATCGTTTGCAAAACTTCCTAATAACATCGGCTGCTGAATTTGTTCATTCATTGCAGTATTACGGTAGCTAAGTTGCAGATTTTCGTCGAACAAACATACCGGCACAGACCAAGCATCTAGAATATGGCTTAATAAATTATCTAGAGATTGATGTTGCTGTGCTGTCGCTAAATTTATTTGTGCTAAACCCGTAATTTCTTTTTGTAAGCCAAGCAGTAAGTTATCTGGGTGTTGATGCTTGAAGCGAAGGTTTCGTTCACCTTCTTTAAGTACTTGGGTAAAAGTCGTCAGTTGCATGATGGCTTGACACCAAAATGAGTAACAACGCCATGCTAACCAAATTAATGGGTAAGCAAGTACAAATAATAGAGTTGCAACGCTGAGTAGACTCCAACTTATGCTTAAGGTTAATGCGCCAACCAAACTTAATATTATTAACACTAAGCTACTCAGGATGATAATTAAGGCTTTTTCATGATTCACTCAATAATACCTACTTTTATGGACAGAGAATTAAACACACTGTTCACTTTCATCATTATTAGCAAATTTTTCTAAGCGTCGATAGAGTGCATTACGTGAAATTTCCAAAATTTGAGCGGCTTCAATAACGTTGCCGTGTGTTACTGTCATCGCTTTCTCAATAAGTTGCTGTTCAGCGACTTCTAAAGGTTGTAAAACAATGTGATTTTGTTCACTTTGTTGCGCTTCAAGCAATAACTGTGTATCCGTTATTTCATTATCCGTGGCCATGAGTACAGCTCGCTCAATAACATGGCTGAGTTCACGTATATTACCCGGCCAGTTATGTCTATTAAGTTTAGTTACTGCAGAGCCCGACAAGGTTAGGGCAGGCTTATGATATTTTTTACAAAACTTTTCAATAAAGTTTTCCGCCAATAAAGCCATGTCAGCAAGGCGATCGCGTAAAGGTGGTAAGGTGATAACGAGTGTATTCAAACGATAAAGTAAGTCTTGTCTAAAGCCCCCTTTAGTGACTAAATTATGCAAGTTAGCATTGGTTGCGCTGATCAAGCGAACATTAGCACTTTGTGTTTGGCTTGAACCTAATATTTCATATTGACCCTTTTCTAAAACACGCAATAACTTAGGTTGTAAAGTCAGTGGCAAAGAACCTATTTCATCAAAAAATAAACTGCCTTTATCCGCCAGTTGAAAACGGCCAACTCTATTTTGTTTAGCATCGGTGAACGCACCTTTTTGATGACCGAACAATTCACTCTCAAATAAATTTTCTGGTATCGCTGCCATGTTAACTGAAATTAACGGTTCATTATGACGCGTTGAAAGTTGGTGTATACGCTCAGCAAGAAGAGATTTCCCTGTACCGTTTTCACCTAAAATAAGCACATTAGCATCGGTAGGCGCTATTTGCTTAACCAGTTGTTCAATAGCAATCATAGCCGGTGATTGACAAATCCATGTCGACGGGGTTTTGTTTTCAACCGCTGAATTTAATAAAGCACGATAACCTTGGTTTTCTTGTTGAAGTTTGGCAACGTTAAGTTGTTGATGAATACTATTGAGGAGTTTCTCTTTTTGCCATGGTTTTTCTATAAAATCGCCAGCTCCTTGTTTTAACCCCTTTACGGCAAGTTCAATACTGCCCCACGCGGTCATTAAAATCACGGGAATATTACTTTTCTGAAGTTGAGTGAGAATTTCTAAACCTTCTTTTCCGCTGGTGGTATCACGGCTAAAGTTCATATCTAATAAAATTAAATCAGGTTTTTGTCGCTCAGCCTGAATAACAACTTCTTTAGGGTTCCCTGCTTCAAGTATACGAAAACCATTCGCTTCTAGAAGTAAAGCAAGGGCTAAACGTATATCTTCATCATCATCGGCGATGAGAATGCTTTTGGTATTTCTTGTGGTCACAACAGTCCTTATTTTAACGCTTGATAAAAATAAAATGGGCTAGCTAACATGTTAATTAACCCATAGGTAGTTTATCGTAATTTCATCTTTATTATAGTATGGATATACGGGTTATTCTTCACGTAAAGCTTGCATCGGATCGGCACTAATAACACGCCAAGCCGGTATAAAAACAGACAATAATACAATCGCAATTAATCCTATATCTAATACTGACATTGCCAACCAGTTAAATTCAGGCAACATCTCGAAATGATTTTGTAGTTGTTCATAGCTAAAGACTGAAATAATAAAGCCTAGTCCCAAGCCTATGACCAGCATCCATAGTGCATCTTTTAATATAAAATTAACGAGTTTTAATTGTTTAGCACCCGTGGCCATACGAACAGCAAGTTCATACTTTCTATGGTTTGTTGTCATTTGAGTTAATCCCGCAACACCTATTGCAGCTAATAGTAACGTTAAAGCAGTCACTGATAATACAATCCATAAACTGACACGTTGATTTAACGTTTGTTGTTGCCAAACACCCTCAAGTGACTCTACACGAACATTAGAAAATCGGGTAAATTTTTGACTAAACTCTGCCATAAATTGTTCACTGTTTATATCCTGTCCATCTGGCATTTTGAAGACAAAATTCAAACGTTGACCCAGTCCTAAATCTGCAAAATATACAGCAGGAATATTAATCGTGTCAGTACTACCAGCACGGGGTTGCGTAACAGGGACAATACCGTTAATGATCACGGGGTCATCATCTTCATTACGGCTTAACTTAATCGCTTTGCCAACGATTTGTTCAAGTGATAACTGAGGAAAAAGACTTTTTGCCATGTTTTCATCTATCACAATTCTCGGTTCGCTTTGCGCAATTTGTGCTGCTGTTAAGTTTGTACCAGCGAGAAAATTAATATTAAAAGCATCAAAAAATGTCGGTGTTAAGTGTCTTAATTGATACATGAGTTGAATGTCGGGATTGTCCTCGGGTACAAACATACTCATCCGTAAATTGTCTGAAAGAGCACCTTGTCCAGCAATAATCATTTCGCTTCCTGCGACAGTGCTTTCAATATATTTACTCACTTCATCTTGAAGGCCTTTAAGTTCACTTTCAGGATACTTTTCATATTCTCTTAGTTTCTCTTGCCATGTTTCGTCTTCAATTGCAGCAGAAACTTGATAAATGTTATCAAAGGAATAACCTAAATCTCGATAAACCGACTGATAGCTTTGCATGGCTAACATGACTGAAGCTGTCAGGAGAAGTGATGCAATGGCTAATTGAAATATCATCAAACCACGTGAAATATATTGATTACTTTGTGCTTGAATACCTTTGCCTGAACTATTTAAATTACTATTAAGCGCTTCTTTATCAATATCAACTAATGCTAATGCACTGAAAATAATATTCAGTATGAATACGGTAATGAGCGCGATAACCGCTACAGTGAAGTCAATTCCGATAGTCTGTATCATGGGTAAACTATCTCCAGCAATAAGCGGTAAGCTTTTAACGGCCCAACCAGCAACCAATAAACCGGTAATAGCGGCTAGAAAAAAGCTGAAAAAGTTTTCTAACATGACTAATAGTTTTACTTTGAAAATACTTGCACCAAGGCTGATTTGAATCGCAAACTCTTTCGTTCTTCCTTGGTAGTGTGCAATAAACAAATTAAGTAAATTAAGTGTAGCCATGAGTAACAAGCCTAATACTGCAAAAAATAATCCGATAAGCAGTTTGTCGGTATCGCCCAGTATTTCACTTCGATAAGTGCCTGTTGCATGAAGCACTTCGGCTTGTTCGATAAACTTAATAAAGAAAGGAGCAACTTCAGCGGGTGAATAGGCATGAATGTAATTATTAAGCCATTGATCTAGCTGCTCTTTGGTTGGAGCTTTAATCGTTCCGTTATGTGTTTTTAATAATAAGCTTTCAATTTCACCATTTATACTCACGCTTTCTTGTTCTTTGTTTAGCTTATCTAGATTTATAATTTTCCAAACTTGTTGGGCTAATATGGGTTCTTGACTATCAATGGCCATAAGGTCTTCAATAACTCCAGCAATAATAAGTTGCTGATCATTAATGTTTATTTGTTTGCCAATCGCAGATTTAGCGCCAGAATACGCGGTTTGCCATAATGAATTCGAGATCCATACATATTGCTCAGGATCCGCAATTTTTACATCATCACCGAGCAAAAGTTTGGTGCCTAGTACGTCTAAAATGGTATTTGACGCATTAAAAGTCGTCGTAGGAAAGCTGGCGTTGTTAATTGATACTTCTTGCTCTTCAGCATTAATTGCTGCCCAGGTACCTAGGTCACCAAAATTCTCAACGATGCCCGCTAAGCGACGAAAATTCCAAAAAGATATCACTATCTGACCAGACATTTTCAAATCATATTTAATGGTTTTAATTTGCGCTTCATTCGGTACACCTTGTAAAGGCTTGTAGAGTAGAGAAGACGATATAGTCACTACCGATAAAACCGCACCTAAGGTTAGCCCTAATGTTAAAATTAGCGGCACACTTAAACGGGGTAAAGAGAAAACCCGAGCGATGCCTTGATAAAAAGCCTTTTTATATAAACTCATGCAACCCCCTGTACTACTTGTGGCATTACTTGTTCTGTCACTATTTTCCCATCAAGTAGTTGGATTTGACGATTAGCGCAACGTGAATATCGACTGTCATGGGTTACCATCACTATGGTAGAGCCATTTTTATTTAAGTTTTCTAAAAGCGCCATGACTTGGTCACCATTTTTACTATCAAGATTACCGGTAGGTTCATCGACTAAAATTAAATCAGGTTTACCTACCAGTGCACGGGCTATAGCAATACGCTGTTGTTGGCCGCCTGATAATTGATTCGGTCGATAACTTTGACGGTGTGCCATATCAACTTGGGCTAATACCTCTTCAACTCTTTGTTTTATTTCTTTGGCTTTTATATTTCTGTGCTCAAGTGGTAGGGCAACATTTTCAAACACAGTTAGTGAATCAATGAGATTAAACGACTGAAAAACGTAACCAATATGCTCATTTCTTATTTGAGTGCGTTGATCCACTTTTAAGTTTTTTGTTGGTATCTGCGCTATTTGATAGTCACCCTCGCTGGCGCTGTCCATTAAGCCCATAATCGATAATAACGTCGACTTACCACATCCTGATGGACCTGTTATTGCAACAAATTCGCCCTGACTTATCTCGAGTGATACACCTTGTAAAGCATGTGTTTCAATTTGTTGACTGTCGTAACGTTTATGGATGTTTTTCATGGTAACTACATTTTTCATTGCCATTTCCTTGTCTATTTATTTAATTATTATTTATAAAATTAATGGGTTAATGTGATTTCAGAAAATTGGTTATGCTGACTAATGTCAGTAATAACTAATTCATCTTTAAAGCTAAGTCCTGAAGTGATCAGTAATTTATCTTGGCTAAGTTCACCGAAAATCACTTCACGTTGTTCGAGTAAGTTATTTTGGCTGCGCACAAAGAGTGCTTGTTTAGTTTGCGGACGAAGACCCGTCGACTGTCGAATATAGAGTGCGTCCTTCATATGTTTAACAAAGACTTGTGCTGATATGGTTAGAGAAGGACGTGAGTTTGAGGTGAGTTCACCATCTATGACGGCTTCTGCTAATACTGAACCATTAGTCACCACACTTTCAATTCGAGTGATATGTGCTGATACGATGCCTTTTTGGGTATTAATTAGCACAGGGGCATTAATATCTATTTGATCTGCTTGTTGTTGTGGTAAACGTAATCGAGCAATTAATTCATCATCACTACCTACTTTAGCCAGCGACTGACCCAGCTGAACACTCTGTCCTAGTTCAACGACTAAGTTTTGTAATGAACCAGTAATGCCTGCTTTAACATGCATATCATCAAGTTGCTTTTCTAATAATTTCACTTGGGAAACTTGTTGGTCAATTGTGATTTCACGTTGGGTTAATTGGTAGCCCTGCATTTCAATGAATTGTGAGTATTTTTCTTTTTCAAATTCTAAGCGTTTACTTTGTTGCTTTACCGCTAATTTTGCCCGTTGCAATTCAATTTTAGACGCGACACCTAAGTTGAGTAAATTTTCATTTACGGAGAGCTCCAGTTGAGCTTTTTCTATTTCAGCTTCAATATCAGCGATTCGACCTTGATAATTTAGGCGTTCGTTTTGTTGTTCATATTTATAGGCTTGCTGTTGGGCTTTTTGTTGGGCAAGGCGTCCTTGGGCTTCACTGACTTCTTGTTCTAATTTTGGATTTGATAAAGTGAGTATGATGGTTTCAGGTGAAATTTTTGTGCCTGGACGGACTAATATTTCAGCAACCTTTCCTAAAGCGGGAGCGGTAAGTAATCTTTCTTTCGCTGAAGCAAACTCTCCATAGGCATTGGTATAAATATCTAATGGGCCTTGCTCTACTCGTTGGAAAGATACTTCGGTTACATCAAGGCTCTTTGTCGCTTTGCTACTCACAGTGATAGCGGCGTAGCTCAGTAGTCCGATGAACAAACTGAGTCCTAGCCATTTCTTCCAAGGTTTTTGTTGAGATAATTTTATTTCCATGACAAATCTACTGCTATAAATCTAAAGTGAATAGTGTAATGGAAGAGTTGTGCCAAAAATAAAAGTATATATTTATCAGTGGTTTGTTTGTTTTACATCATGATAAAGAAGGGGTTATGTTCGCTTTTGATTAGGCTATGTTCGGAAATGTAAAAACCTATTAAGTTAGCCCTAATAGGTTTTTATAATGGTGAAGATGATTGTTGAATAATTAAAGTGTAAAGAGATGAGCGACTAATGCGGTGTAATCAGCGAAAAAGTTTTTATCATCAAGTGATTTTGAATTAATTACATACTTGCCATTAACAACCATAGTAGGCACGCCCGTTAGATGACGGGCCTGTGATAGTTTATCTTGAATTTTTTTGTTTCGCTTCGCTTCACTAATAATGCTAAAGCTTTTCATGCCTTTATCAAATTTTGCGCCATCTCCACCATTTTCGACAAAAATATTACGTATATCTTTTTCAGAACCGAATTTTGCACGATCTATTTGTAAGTATTTGAAAACTGCCGGTGAGAATTTTTTAGCAACCGATGTTTTTTCAGCAATAATTAGCGCTTTGCTTAACATAAATTGAATTTCAGGTGTGGTATGTCCCATAAAATCTACATGGGTTTTTTTAAATTTTGCACCATCAGGTAATATTTTTACGAACTCACTTAAATAAGGTTCGTAAGCTCGACATGTTGGACAGTAATAAGAGAAATACTCTCTCAGTTCAGGAGTATTTGTGCCCTGTTCAGAAATCAGAGTGTAGTGCTTACCTTCTTCATATTTACTACCCTGTGCTGATACAGCAGCAGTAGCAAATAAGGTCAAAGCGATAAATCCGCCAAATAGTGTTTTAAGAGCTTTCATGGTGTTCCTTTGGAATAGACATAAATTTCATTGTTGCGATTATAGACCAAAGTAGAAATTGTTCGTTCAAGGTTAAATGTAAAAATTTATTTCGTCAGTACTTGTTATAAAACTTATTATTTATAGTTAACTAATAAGCATAAGTTTAACTTCTTTGATATTGAAGCTAAACGTTGTTGGAACGTCATTGTATTTGTGTTTTTAATACTCTTGTCAACGATGGTTTTTTCTTTGATTATTGCTGTTTTTCTAGTGTTTAAGCTGCCTGTACTCTTATTCATAAGATATCCTTCTTTGTTTTGTGAACCGTATTTTGTCAAAACAACTGATGACAAACCAACGATAAAAATTTACACTTGGTATAAGTAAAACTTATGTGTTGAGTTGTTGGTGATGGATAAACGTCTTAAGTATTTAAATGCATTACGCACTTTTGAAAGTGCGGCACGACATAAAAGCTACACTAGGGCGGCAGAAGAGTTATGTGTTTCACAGGCTGCTGTTAGTCAGCAAATGCGTCAATTAGAACAAGGTTTATCGGTTAAACTCTTTCTACGAAGTGGTCGAAATATGCAACTAACGGAAAGTGGTGAAAGCCTTTTTCTTTCAACACATCAAGCGTTAAATCTATTAGTAAATGGCCTTAATAGTATTCAAAATGAGGACGTTGCAGGTGACTTAACGATTACCTCAACACAAGCATTTTGCTCGTTATGGTTGATGCCACGCTTATTTAGGTTTTCTCAACTACACCCTGATGTAAATGTTCGTATTCTAGGTTCAAACCAAAAGGAAGATTTGCAAAAAAAGCAGATTGATTTAGGCATTCGTTTTGGTGTGGAAGATAAAGTATCAGACTCTGACAACCTTGTGACGGAAGATTTTGGTGAGGATGTTGTTTATCCTGTTTGTTCACCAAACCTGTTAAAACATGTGTGGTTGAAAAGCCCTAAAGATTTATTAGATTGTACTTTAGTCAGTTTAGCTAACGAGCGTTTAGTCACCTGGCAGTCGTGGTTTGAGCATGCTGGCGTTGAAGGTTATGAAAACGTAACTAAAAAAACAGAAGTTACCTCAAGTGATTTGGCGTTAAGTGCGGTATTAAGCGGTCATGGCGTTACCCTTGCTGCCAGTGCTATGTTTTCGCAATATATTCCGACTAAACAATTGGTTGTGCCGTTTAAAATAAAACATCCGATGATTTGGAAACGCTATTTTGCTTATGATCCCAATTCTGTAAAACGTAAGCGTATTCAGGTTTTTATTGACTGGGTACGTATTGAAATGGCAAGCTCTGATCCGAAAGTTTTATTGCGCTAACATCCCCCTTATTACCCTTATGTTAAGGAATAGATATAGATGCCTTGTATTTTAGTTGTTGATGACCGTCCTGATATTCGTCTTAGCCTAGCGATACTATTAGAAGACCATCATTACACAGTCATCGAAGCAGACAATCCTCAAATCGCACAAGTGAAACTGAAAAATCATAGTATCTCATTGATATTATTAGATATGAATTATCAGTTAGACACCACGTCAGGTGAGGAAGGTTTAGCTTTTCTTACTTGGTTACAAGACTCTTCATTTGCACAAACTCCTACAATAGCGATGACCGCTTGGTCGAATACCGACTTAGTGGTTAAAGCAATGAATTTAGGCGCTAACGATTTTATCGAAAAGCCTTGGCGTAATAAGCAGCTGCTTCATACCGTTGAACAGCAGTTCAATTTACTTAACTTAGAAAATCAAAATAAAGAGTTAAAGCAACAGCTTACCAAACATCACTTTGATGAATATGTTTGGCAGTCACCTGTAATGACGCAATTATTGAAAAAAATCAAAGCGGTGGCAAATACGGATGTCAGTATTTTATTAACCGGTGACAACGGTACCGGTAAAAGTGAACTCGCTCGGTTTATTCATCAACAATCACATCGACACAATGAAGCCTTTATTGCAGTTAACATGGGCGCTATTAGTGAATCCTTATTCGAAAGCGAAATGTTTGGCCATAAAAAAGGTGCTTTTACCGATGCAAAACAAAACCGTATTGGACGATTCGAACTCGCAGAAAAAGGCTCATTATTTTTAGACGAAATTGCCAATATTCCATTAGCACAACAAGCTAAATTATTAAGAGTATTAGAGAATGGGGAATATGAGGTTTTAGGGTCAAGTACTACTCAAAAAACTAATACTCGAATTATATCAGCGACTAACGGAGATTTTACTCAACTCCTGAGTTCAGAGTTATTTAGAGAAGATTTATACTATCGCCTCAATACTATTGAATTTAGAGTGCCTTCTTTGAAAGAACGAACGGCAGATATTTTATCGTTAGCTCAGTATTTTGTCGAAAAGTTTTCTAAAAAATACCAACGATCGTTAAAGTCTATTTCATATGGTGCAGAACAGGCTATGCTCGATTATCATTGGCCAGGCAACGTTAGAGAAATGAGTCATTTGGTTGAAAGAGCGGTATTGCTCGCTGAACATGAACAATTATTGACAGAAGACTTACATATTAAAAATGTCAGTAACGCTACTTCAACAGAACCAGCGGTTAACAACGATAACGTGAGCAATAAGCGAGGCGATGAATTACCCTTAATGACCTTGGCAGAAGCTGAAGTTGCAATGGTTAAATTAGCTTTGGCTAAAGCCGCTGGAAATGTGCCTAAAGCAGCGATATTACTGGGTTTAACAAAAGCATCAATGTACAGACGAGTGGAGAAATACGGCCTTGCTAAAAACTAATTCTCTAGAAGGCTTTATACAAGCCAAGCTCGCTATACTGTGTAGTATAATTTTATTGTTAACTGGTTATGTCGCATGGCTTTTAACGGTAAAATGGCAATGGATTATCATTATTGATTTAACATTATTGATTGTTTTTATCGGATATATTTTGTCAGTAAAGCAGCGCATAATGAAATCATTTACTCGCGCTTCACTGCATTTAGACGCGATTAATCAAGAAGATTATAATCAATTTGGCAAATCGGCTTTTCCTGAGGGCAAAGTGAGTGAATTTCATCAGCAGTTGAAACAACTCAGTGAAAAATTACAGACGCAGAAATCTCATTACGATCAGCAGGCTTTTTTGGTTTATCAACTGATCTCTCAGTTAGACACACCAGTCTTGATATTCAATGAAAAGCAGCAGCTTACGCTTGGTAACGAAGCTTTCTATTATTTGTTTAAGCAGCCTTGGCAAATGTTTCGCCATGCCACGGCGGATTTACTCGGTTTACATTACAGTGACGGACACTGGCAATTTATTGATCAAGCTAAGCAAAACCGTTGGCAGATACGTCATAGTGAATTTATTGATGATGGAGAGAATCATCAATTACTTGTGTTTATTGATATTGAGCCGGCGCTAAGAGAAAGCCAACTCAATGCATGGCAACAAATTATTCGAGTATTAGGCCATGAAATTCGCAACTCATTAACACCGGTTTCATCGATGGCTGAGACTTTGGCTGATAAGACAAATAATGAACGAGACAAAATGATACTGGGTGTGATCACAGAACGTTGCTTGCACCTACAATCGTTCGTAAACCGCTATTCTTCGATTTCTCAACAACTTCAAATTAATTGTCAGTGGTTATCAGTGAAGCAAGTTGTAAAATCTGTTGCTGGTTTGTTTTCGGAAGTGGATATTACCCTTAATGCGAGTATTGATAAATTTTGGGCTGATGGTGAGTTTATAGAACAGATTTTCATTAATTTATTCAAAAACGCTAAAGAGGCTGGTGCTACTGAAATAAGTGTCTCGCTAGCCCTTCAAGACCAATATTACATTATTGAGGTCGTCGATAATGGCCATGGTTTTAGTAATTTGAATAATTTATTTGTACCACTCTATTCAACAAAACCACAAGGACAAGGCATCGGATTGAGTTTTTGTCGTAACATTATAGAGCAACATCACGGGGTGATGGAGTTGCATAACAACGACGACAATAATTCCACTCAGCAAGGTGTTACCATCATGATGATACTCCCTAAGCCAGCAAAGTCATAGGCTGAAGCGCAGTTCGTTTTTGAACTTTTATATAGTTCGAAAATGAACCGTGTACTTGAAGACCTTTTACAAACGCAGTTGAAACTATTTGTAACAATATGAGCAAATAGAAATATGATAAATTTTTGTTAACGGTCAAAGTTTTGATATAGTAAAAAAATACATAAAAGGATTAAGAGTTCAAATGAAATTATTTACAAAAGTCGCATTAGCGAGTGTTATTACTGTACTAGCTGCAGGTGCGATGGCTAATTCGGCAAAATCAATGAAACATGCACAGAAAGCTACTGATTTACGTCAATCCATTTTCAGTTTGCTTAGTAGCAATATGGGACCATTAGGTGGCATGGCTAGAGGTAAAATACCTTTCGATGCAGAAAAAGTGGGTAAGCACGCTTTACGGATTAATCAGTTATCAAAGATGATTGCAGATTATACGCGCACTGATACTTCAGCGCATAAAGTTGAAACTGAAGCGTTAGATAAAATTTGGTCGCAACCAGATGATTTCGCAAAACGCATTAAAGACTTAACGAAAGCCTCAGCAAATTTACAAAAAGCAGCTTTAAGCGGAAAGGAAGGCTTGATGAAAAAAGCAATTGGCGGTGTTGGTAAAACATGCGGCGGTTGTCACGATGATTTTAAAGCAGAATAAAGTGAGATAGGTTAGTGATGAACGATAATCATTTTATAGACTAACCGCTCAAGTGTACTTCAGCCTTAACTATAGAAGATAAGGCTGGAATTTCAGAAAACAACAAACGTAGCATTAATAATAATACTCTTCAATTACCGGTGCATTCACCACCACCAACCAATATATAAATGCTGTAATGGCTATCACTAATAAAACCGCTAAAAAAATCTTGGAATGTTTAATCTTGTCAGTAATTTTTACTAAGTTTTCTGGTTTCTTACCGGTGATCATGGGGATAATTAATAACTGTTTTTTAACGCGTACATAATATGCAATAGCTAGAAGGTGCATAACAATGGCAGCAATCATAAAATCAAAAACATTGTGATGTAAAAAAAACATGAACTGCTCAAGCTCTTTGCTGACACTATCGTAGTAAGGCCCAGATGAAAATACATCGTCATTAATAAATAAACCGCTAATTGCCTGTAAGCTTATTAGCAAGATCATCAAAAAAACCATCAAACTTCCTAATGGATTATGACCTGCCGTGCTTTTAACTTGATTATTTTTTAAATCTTCAATGTACAAACGAAGACGAGTAGCTGTAGGGAAAAAAGCACTAAACCGTGAGTGTTTAGTGCCGACGAATCCCCATAAAATTCTGAAAACAAGTAAACCTAAGGCGAAATAACCCAGTTTCATATGCACATCAATCAAATCGTTATCTTGATCAGAAGTGTACCAAGAAGCAATAACGGTGCAGGCGAATAGCCAGTGAAAAATTCGTAAAGGTAAATCCCAAATTAGAACATGTTTAGGCAAGAGTCTATCTCAAATAGAATTAAAGCATTAATTGTAATAGCTACAAATTATTAAGTAAAAAGGAATCAATACATTTTTGGTATCAATAATGAAATATTTTTAGTTCATTATCGAACTAGTACGAAAATATGAATGCTGACATATCTTATATTATTGATTTTATTGATAAATATTGTTGGCACGAAAATCGCTATATCAACATGTATAGAATAACGTTTAAGCAACAATTAAGAGAATAATGTGGATATTGTAAAACAGAAGCCTAAAAAAACACTGTTATCTAACAAAGGCGTAATAATCACTATTGCTGTATTGGTTGTTATCATCTTGGTAAATTATGCAAAAGCTTCACTTAATAATGTCAGTTTAGCGAGAAAAGACCTGTTACTTGCGACAGTAAAGCAAGGAGACATCGACGTTACTGTTGAAGGATATGGCAAGTTGACGTCAGATAAGTTGCAACTCATTACCACGTTAACACAAGCAACAGTAGAAGAAATCGTATTAAAGCCAGGTGCAACAGTTACCAAAGAAAGCATCATCGTAAAACTAGCTAATCCTGAATTACAACAACAAGTGCAAAGTGCCGAATATTCATTGGCTGAATCAAAAGCAAATTTACGCCAACTAAAATTAAACCAAAGACGTGAAATACTCACCGAGAAATCAAGTTATTTAGAACTGGTATCCCAGCATAAAGGGGCTCGTTTAACATTAACCGCACAAAACAAATTAGTAAAAAGCGGTATTGTGAAACAAATAGACTATCAAGAAAGTATTTTACGAGAAGAGCAATTAAAAGAGCGAATCGCTATTTTCAAAGAGCGTAATGAGCAACTAAGTGAAGTACATAAAGAAGCCATAAATATTCAACTAGAACGCATAAAACAAGTTGAACAAAGATTGACTATCGCTAAAAATCGCAACAGTAAATTAGTGGTAAAGGCTGGTTTTGACGGGGTATTACAACGCTTATCTGTAAAATTGGGTCAAAGCTTATCTCCGGGTCAAGAAGTCGCGTTAATTGGCAGTGTTACCGAACTTATTGCACTGATCCGGGTACCACAAAATAAGGTTCAACTCGTTAAAGTTGGACAAAATGTGTTGGTTGATACTCGACAAGAAACCATTATGGGTAAAGTTGTGCGCATTGACCCTATTGTTGACCAAAACACCGTAGAAGTTGAAATATCATTCCCAGGAAAACTACCCTCAAGTGCAAGGCCAGAGCAGAATATTGATGCGGTTATCACGGCTAAAATTCTAAAAAATATTTATTATTTGGACCGACCTGCAAATGTAAGGTCGCAGAGTGAAACAGTCCTGTATCAGTTAAACAACGATATGTCGGAAGCTACAAGAGTCGCCATTAATTTTGGAGAAAAAACAGGAAGATTTATTGAAATAAAGTCTGGCGCGAAATTAGGCGACCAATTTATTATTTCAGATTTAAGTAATTATAAAACGCCACAAATCACTATTTTATAACGTTAGTGATGATTAAATAATACTAAAAAGGAAATGAAAATGAGTACAGCAATTTTAACACTTAACAACATTGGAAAATTTTTTGAAACGGAAGAGCTTGAAACACATGCACTGAAGTCGATTAATTTAACGATTAACCAGGGTGATTACGTCGCAATATCAGGTCCTTCAGGTTGTGGAAAGTCGACTCTTTTGTCGATTATGGGCCTATTGGACGTGAGCAGCAGTGGTGAGTACTATATTGAAGGTGTCAATGTAACGGATTTATCGCTTGATCAAGCTGCAGATGTAAGAAATGCAAAAATAGGCTTTATCTTTCAGTCATTTAATTTAATTGACGAACTTTCAGTTTTCGATAACGTTGCGCTGCCATTACGCTACCATGCCGATAAACCCAATAGTGCGACCATAAAAAAACGTGTAATTGAATGTTTAGAAAAAGTTGGTCTATCACATCGAATTAGTCATAAACCCAATCAACTCTCTGGCGGACAACAGCAACGTGTTGCAATTGCGCGTGCTCTCGTTGCAAATCCTGCTGTGTTATTAGTCGATGAACCTACAGGTAACCTTGATTCAAAAAGTGCTGACCAAGTTATGGAAGTACTTGACCAATTAAACAAAGCGGGCACAACTATTTGCATGGTAACGCATGACCCACGCTATGCAGATATGGCGCGTACTAAAGTACAGCTTCTTGATGGCGCTATTTTACAGGCACCGAGTATAAAAATAGCGAGTTAATTCACTAAAATTAGCATGAAATAGCCTTGTTAAAACTGAACATATTTCAGTTCGCCAAGGTGCTAAATAGTGAAGGAAAGAAATAATCCTGAATAGTATTCAGGGTGACGGTCAGATTATAGGGTAATGGAAATGAACATTTATTTAATCAAGCAAGCGTATTTAAGCTTAAAGCAAAAACCAATTTTTGTGTTCAGCGTAGTGTCTACTATGGGCATAACGTTGGGTGCTTTATTGTGTGTGCTGACTTTAGCTTATGTCATGTTAATAAAACCATTACCTTATCCTGATCAAGATCGTCTTTATCATGTTGAACATCAATTAATCAGTAATGAAAATGCCATTGATGGCCGCGCATTCACTTACCCTAACTTAATGCATTTATATAATGAGCAGTCGTTATTTGAACAAAGTGTTTTAATGTATGTTGATGGCGGTGTCATTACTTCATTGCCAAGTGAACCTATGGTGGCTATCTCATTTATAACGCCGCAATGGTTTTCTTTGTTCTCTGCAAAAATGGCAATTGGCAGGGGCTTTGAAGAAAGTGAAAAAGTGAACAGTTATAATCCTGTCGCCGTTTTAACTTATGAAGCATGGCAAGACAAGTTTAATGGTGAAGCTAATGTGCTAGAAAAAAGTCTGACATTAGGTGGAAATAGTTACCTTATTATCGGTGTCTTAGCCAAAAGTAATATTGAAGCGCCATTAGCAGGAGCAGGTTTTAAAACAGAGTTATATCTTCCTTGGGATTACAACTCTATCAGTGAACGTGAACGAAAACGTTGGGGAAATGACGATGGCGGTTTGATATTTGTTGGTAAAATTAAAGAAGAATATACAGAAAATTCAAAGCAACAAAATGATCAGATTTTGACGACTTTAGTCAGTGAGAATTGGCAAAATGAGGTTTCGGGTCATGCATTTTTCAAAGGTTGGTCGATAGCACTGAAAACGAAATCGTTAAAATCTTTTATCATTAGCGATGGAGAACGCAGTGTTTACTTATTACTGATTGGGGCGCTAGGGTTATTGTTTATTGCCTGTGCGAATATAGCCAATTTATTTGTTTCACGTACAGTAGAGCGTCAACAACAACTGGCTATTTCTGCTGCTGTCGGTGCTTCAAGAGCACAGTTATTTCGAAACGTTTTAGCCGAAACTGGGCTATTAATGTTTGCAGCGATTTTACTCGCGCAGTTTGTGATTTTTGTTGGCTTCAGCGTTTTACAATATTATCTAGGAAACTTTTTACCACGTATTGATGAACTTGAACTCAGTGCCTTTTCTTTTTCGGCTTCGATTTTACTCTTAGTATTGCTCACAGTTGTTTTCTCTCATTTATGCCTAAAAATGATTAACTATCATGCGCTTAATTCAACATTGCAATCGAGTGGCAAAGGCAATGGAATTCAAGTGTCAAAGCGTATGAGAAACATCTTAATTAGCAGTCAAATAGCGACAGCTACCGCCTTGGTTTTTATTAATGTTGTTTTGTATAAAGACGCCATCGAATTAGTCAACCAACCTTTGGGTTATCAAACGAATAACATTACCTCGGTTGTTTTGGCATTACCGAATGCAGAAAGCGACTTGAAAGCACAGAAGGTCACAGCGCTTAAAGCTGAGTTATTAGCCCACCCGAAAGTAAAAAATGTCAGCCAAGCGATGCGACCTACAGGTTTTGGAACTTTGGCGCTAACGGCTATGACCACAGACCATCGTTATACCGTCTTAGGGAAAGATATTGATGACCAATATTTTAACATGCTCAAACAAGCGATTGTTGAGGGTGAAAATTTTAGTGCTGCAGATATTAAAGACGACAGAAGTGTGATGATAGTTAATGATGTTTTTGCCAACAAATTAGCCCCAAATGGTAGTGCCATCGGCTTCAAATTTAAAAATGGTGTAGAAGTCATTGGTGTTGTCGAAAGTATTAATCTGCCCGGTACACAGAGAATAGAATCTCGCTTTTATTATCCAGCAAGTTTAGCCAGAAATATGTTGCTAATAGAGCAACATCAAGGGCAAATTTTTAACCGTGATGAAATGATTAGTGCAATGAAGATCGTTGATAAAAAACTAAGTTTATTTAGCTTCATTACGTTGGATGAATATAAAGACCGTCGATTATTTTCTTCTGTAACCACTGCCGTAACAACGTTAGTACTAGCCATCTTAACGCTATTATTATCGGGTTTAGGTTTGTACGGCATTCTTAACTATTCAAGCCAAATGCGTCGCTTTGAAATTGGCACTCGTATGGCGATTGGTGCAAAAGGTAAAGACATTGTTCAGTTGGTCTTTAAGGATAATGCTGGCGCTTTAGGCATTGGTTTAGCGGTCAGTTTTATTGTGTTATTGGTTTTGTATCTCGGTTTTAGTGAGACATTAAGTGCTTATATAAGCTTAGATCTTTTGCCGTTATTTATTCTCACCTTGGGGGCGATATCGTTGCTTTCATCGCTCGCCTGTTATCTGCCGCTTCGTCAGTTTATTAAAAAGCCGGTGATTCATTCTCTAAAAGGAAGTGAATAATGAACCTTTTTAGCTATCAACTAAAACAAGCCTCATTAAGTCTTAGAAAAAACCCAGGTTTTGTTTTTAGTGTTGTTACCACCATGGGCATTACTTTAGGTGCCTTACTTTGTGTATTTACCCTAGCCTATGTCATGCTAATAAAGCCATTGCCCTATCCCGAACAAGCAAAAATTTATCAAGTAGAACAAAGACAAATCAAAGAAAATGGTGAGATAGATAATAAATATTATACCTATCCGGGCCTGCTTCACTTTTATAAAAACCAGACAGATTTTTCAGAAGGTTCATTAATATATGCTTATGAAGATGTACTGACAAATACGTCAGACCAACAACGATTAATTACCGGCTATGTCACACCAGAATGGTTTACCTTACTCGATATTCCGATGATATTGGGAAGGCGTTTTGCAGAAGGTGAGGCGTTAGATAGTAATCATCCTGTGGCAGTACTTAGTTATCAAACGTGGCAAAACCTGTTTAATGGTGAGGCTAATGTATTAGATCAACATGTTGAATTTAATGGTGTCACTTTTTCCGTTGTTGGTGTTACTGCCGAGCATTTCATTGAACCAGACATTTATCATCGAGGGGATAAAACTCACGTATGGTTGCCTTGGGATTTTAATCGTTTCGCCTCTAATCAAGAAGCTTGGGGCAGAATTATACCGACAGGTTTTCTAGGTAAATTAACGTCTAAACAAAGCATTAATCAAATTGAGCAAAGGATAACTCCAGCAGAGAATGAAATTTGGCGAGACAATGTTGCCGACATTTCATTTTTGAAAGGTTGGACGTTAGAAATGAAACTACATCCGCTACAATCAGTCATTTTAGGTGATAGCCGAAACGTTATTTATTTGATGTTAGCGGGTGTTTTAGGTTTAGTGCTGATCGCAAGTGCGAACATCACCAATTTGTTTATGTCGAGAGTTGCACAGCAACAGCACAAGCTTGCAATATGTGCGGCAATTGGCGCAAAAAGAAAACATTTGATGATGACGTTTTTAGCCGAATCAATAGTATTAATGGTGATGACCTTAATTGTCGCGGTAACTGTAGCCAGTTTAGGATTTACTGTATTAGAAACATCTTTAGCGGAAACTCTACCCAGAATAGATGAGCTTAATTTTAATCGTGTGTCTTTGTTAGCCGTATTATTTTGTTTAGTGAGCTTTAGTGCTTTTTTTACCTACATTAGTATACGTGTGGTTCCTTATAAAAAATTAAGCAGTAGTTTGCAACAAAGTGGTAAAGGTAATAACGCGCAAATTTCAAAAAGAGTACGTCAAGGTTTAGTTGTTAGCCAAGTGGCTATTGCTACCATTTTACTTTTTCTCAATGGCAACATTTTCAAACAAGCCATGGGGGAGTTATATCAAGACGTAGGATTCAATACCGAGCAAATTTTTAGTTTGAGAACCGCATATTCTGGTGCTGATAGACCAGAAAGGAAGTTTTTCCGTGAAACAATGGCCACAATTGTTGATGAATTAGCTCTTCAACCTGAAGTTGATTTAATTAGTCACTCAAATTCTCCATTAGGGAGATTTGGTCAATGGCCAATTAATGATGAAGTGAGGCAAGAACGTTATACCGCCTTTATTAAATCGGTGGACCAAAAGTATTTTCAACTCATCGAACAAAAAACTATTTCAGGCCGTGTATTTACTCAAGCGGACATAAAAGATCGTACTAATTTTTGGATTGTTAATGAAGCCTTAGCAAATTATCTAGCGCCTAACGGGGATGCTGTTGGTATTAATGTTACGACAAGCCCAGAGGATACTTACAAGATTGTTGGAGTGGTGGGTAATATTAAACAACCTAATCAAGAAGGTACTCCTTTTCGTGTTTATATGCCCGGCAGTAATTCTGGCAGCCGATTGCTCATCAAGTTTAAAGATAATCAAACGATCCCAGTAACACGATTAACTGAATTGTTACAAAAAAGTAGTCAATCAATGGTTGTTTATGACTATCAATCATTAAGTTCAGTGCAAAACCAAGCACACTTCAGTCAACGAACCGCAGCGATTAGTACGGCAATATTAGCCTTGATCACCTTAGGATTAGCGGTTATCGGTATTTATGGGATTTTAAGCTATTCCAGCCAAACACGCCGTTTTGAAATTGGTACACGTATGGCAATTGGTGCCAAAGGAAAGGATATAGTTCTTATGGTCATGAAAGACAACGTTGCGGCTTTATTCTCAGGGGTACTGGTGAGTTTATTATTGCTATTAAGTTTGTATTTAATGTTCACACAAAAATTTAATTACTACCTTGATATTAAATCAGTATGGCTGTTTATCGGTACTAGCTTACTCATTTCAATGCTCTCTATGGTTGCTTGTTATTTGCCACTGAGACAATACATAGACAAACCAGTAATTCATTCTTTAAAAGGAAGTGAATAATGAATCTATTTATTTATCAACTAAAACAAGCGTTTTTAAGCCTTAGGCAAAAGCCAGGTTTTGTCTTTAGTGTTGTCTCAACGATGGGTATTACGTTAGGCGCTTTGCTTTGTGTATTAACGCTGGCCTATGTGATGTTAGTAAAACCATTGTCTTATCCGGAGCAAGAAAAATTACATATTACGTCAAATGAGCACATTGACGCTAAAGGGAAGTTAATGTTTGAAGCCTTTTCTTATCCGGCTTTAATGGCGATATATAACCAAAGTGATATTTTCTCCCAATCGGCTTTAGTTGCCTTTAAAAGAGGTGTTTTACTGAGCCAGCAAGATTTACCTATGATTGAAGCTACTTTTATCTCACCAAAATGGTTTAGCTTAACGGGTATGCCAATGGCTAAAGGAAGAACTTTTGAACGTTCTGAAAATGTTGACAGTTATAACCCTGTCGCGGTTATCAGCTATGTAACGTGGCAAGATAATTTTTCAGCAGATAATAATATTATCGGCAAAAATATCAACTTTGATAATGTCTCTTATCAAATTATTGGTGTCGTTGGAAAAGATTATATTGAACCACAAATTTATGCTTATCATCGTGGAGCAAGTGTCTATAGAAAAACACAGTTATGGCTACCTTGGGACTTTAATAGTACTGAAACAGAGGTAAGGAAAATTTGGTGGCGAAGCACGAGTGGCATGGTCGTGGGTAAGTTATCGTCTGAGTTAAGTGTTAAACAAGCTGAACAACGTGCCAGTACGCTGGTCAATGAACAATGGTTAGCCGCCATTGTTGGTGATGAACGTTTTACAGGCAAGACACAACGTATTGCGGTGCATGATTTCAAAAAAGTGATTATCGGGGATAATAAAGAGACCGTCTATTTTCTTTTGGCAGGCATCATAGGTTTAGTGGTTATCGCTTTTACCAATATTGCTAATTTAATGACTTCAAGAGCTTTTATGCAACAACGCTCGATGGCAATACAAGCGGCGATTGGTGCGAAACAATCGACGTTATTTAACGTGTTTTTCAGTGAGGCACTGGTGCTGGTCTTTTTGTCATTACTCGTGGGTATGGCCTTTGCTTTATTTGGCTTTGCTTTAATTGAATATTATTTATCGGCTTCATTGGCACGCTCAAATGAAATGGGCGTGAATGGTTTTACACTCGTTAGCTCGGTCGCTATCTTATTTGGTTTTGCTTGGACATTCGCCAAAATATCGCTGAGCAGTATTAACAAGAAAACGCTGGCAGTGACTATAAATACCAGCGGTAAAGGTACCGGCAGTCAATTGCCCAAGCTACTTCGTCAACTGTTAATTATTTGCCAAGTAACAGTCGCCAGTGTGCTGATATTTATTAGTTTGAACTTATTTAAAGAGGCGATAACTGCGATTAATACGTCAAGTCATTTGAATATTGATCGAGTTATGGCGTTAACGCTAGCACCAACTAATACTGTCGAAATGAACGCTGAAGCTACTTTAGCTGAGCTGACGTTAATTAAGCATAAACTCGCTGAATTACCTCAAGTTGAGATACTTAGCCATAGTGCATCGCCTTTCGGCTTTTTTAGTCGCTGGTGGCCCGGCTTAACGGAGCAAAACAGTAATGAAAAGCACAATATTGTTTACCGAATTATTGATGAGAAGTATTTTTCACTGTTGAATCAATCGCAATTATCAGGAGATAATTTTACTGATGATGATGTATTAGATCAAAACAACGTCATGATTGTCAATGACGCTTTAGCCAATGAAATGTCAGCCAATGGCAAGGTTATTGGTAATAAAGTCTTCTTTAGAGATGATCGAGTATTTACCATTATTGGTGTAGTGAAGGGCATGAAAGTTCCTGCTGAAAAAGACATTGCCAAGCGTGCCTATTTGCCTCGTTCTGCTGTTTATGACCTACACCCAAGAGAAAAGCAGTCAATGCTTATTAAATTGAAAACTAAGCAGGAAATAACAAGAGCACAAGTCATCGATGTTATCAAAAGTGTGAGCTCTGCTTTTAGTATCGACAAGCTTGAATCATTGGAAGGTGTTCGGTATCAGCGGTTGTTTAATAAAATAGTTACCGCAATAGTGACTGCTGTCGTGGCGTTACTGAGTTTGATACTTGCTGGTATTGGCATTTATGGCATTTTAAGTTATTCCATTCAAATACGTCGCTTTGAAATAGGTGCACGGCTAGCCATTGGCGCTAAGCGAACCAATATTTTTACGCTGATTTTTAAAGATAATGCTGGCGGAATATTAATAGGTTTTGTCGTAAGTACATTATTACTGATCTGTTTATTTCTTAGCTTTAATGGTTACTTAAATAGCTATATTAGTTTGCAAATGTTGCCATTATTTATGTTAACGCTTTCTTTAATTCTAGTTATTTCATTTCTGGCCTGTTACCTACCACTACGACAATACATCAATAAACCTGTAATTCATTCTTTAAAGGGAAGTGAATAATGAGCTCTTTTACCTATCAATTAAAACAAGCATTCTTAAGCCTCAAGAAAAAGCCGGGTTTTGTTTTTAGTGTTATTTCCACCATGGGTATTACGTTAGGGGCTTTGTTGTGTGTACTAACACTCGCTTATTCGATGTTAATAAAGCCTTTGCCTTATCCTGAGCCAGATAGATTACATAAAGTCATCAGTCAAAATTTTTATGAAACAGGTGAACTAAAATACGAAGCTTTTAACTATCCTAGTCTAATTAATCTCTATAAAAATCAGACAATATTTAACGATTCCGCTTTAATATTTTATGGAAAAGATGTTATCAGTTCATTGCCTAATCAACCCTCAACGACCATTGGTTATGTAACGCCAGAATGGTTTAATTTGCTAGGAAGTGAGTTTGTTTTAGGTCGCGGATTTGAAAAAACAGAAGCCATTAATACGCATAATCCCGTAACGATAATTAGTTACCAAACATGGTTAAATGAGTTTGCTAAAGATCCTGAAATACTCAGCCAAAATATTACTATTCAAGGGAAAAGTTTTCGTATCGTCGGCGTTTTAAGCGAGGCTTTCATTGAACCACTGATTTATTACCCCGGATATAATACTTATCTATGGCTTCCTTGGGATTTCAATGAAGCGACGTTCTTAAATGATAGGTGGGAAGCATCACATCCAAGTTATGCTTTTGTGGGTAAGCTAAAAAAAGACATCACACCTCAGCAAGCCGAACAAAATATTACTCCACTTGTGAATAATCTTTGGCAAGAAAATGTAGCGGGAATGAGTGAGCAAAAAGGCGTATATCTTAATATGCAATTGAAATCATTCAGTGACGTTATTGTGGGGGATAGTCAAACTAGGTTATGGCTATTATTAGCGGGCGTTTTTAGTTTAGTGCTTATTGCTAGTAGTAATATGATGAACTTATTTGTATCTCGCACTGCCGAGCAACAAAGAGAGCTGTGTATTCGTGCCGCTGTTGGTGCTAAAAAGGCCGATTTATATAAAACCATATTGGTTGAAACTGGACTTCTTATGGGATTTTCAGCGATTATTGCCCTTGTAGTCGCGAGCTTAGGGTTTATATTTTTCAAACAAAACCTCACTCAATTTTTACCTAGAGTCGAAGAGCTATCACTTAATTATTTTACTTTACTCTCAGCGTTATTATTATCATTTTTATTATCGGTTTTATTTGCACAGATCAGTGTCAGAACCGTTAATTACCGGGCATTAAATAGTACATTGCAAACAAGTGGTAAGGGCACCGGCATACAAGTATCGAAGCGATTACGCTCTCGCTTGATCACAAGCCAAGTAGCCATCGCAATGATTTTAATATTTTTCAGTATCAGTTTATATAAACATACTACCGATATTATTGATGCAGAATTAGGTTTTAACGTCGATAAATTAAGTCATTTAAGTCTTTCAGTTTCATCTTCCGTTCCACCAACCCCCGAAGAAACTACCGACATATTGTCTGATATAAAAACACGACTATTACAGCATCAAGCGGTAATGAAGGTCAGTCAATCAGGCACCCTTTTAAGAGGTTGGGCTGGCTATGGTATCTGGCTAGAAGGAACAGAGCAGCCATTTTCAGTGGAGGGTATTTCAATAGACGAAAATTACTTTTCGATGATAAACCAGTCGTTTATTAGTGGTGATAATTTCACCGCCGCAGATATAGACGATGAAAACTTATTACTGGTTATTAATGATAAATTTGCTCAAGCGTTAGCGCCTGATGGTAGTGCTATCGGCAAGAAATTAAACTTTGGCAATGAAGACATTTATACGGTTGTGGGTGTGGTTAAAGGAGTAACTATGCCTACAGACAAGAAAATATCCATGCGTATTTATTATATCGACAGAGGATTTCCTAGTTATATTATTCAGTTAAAAAACAACCAGGCACTATCTCGTAGTCAAGCGGCTGATTTAGTGAAAGAAGTTAGTAGTAAATATACTGTCTATGAGTTTTATGATGATTTGTCGGCGGCAGTAGATGAACGGCTAATTATACAAAAGGTAACCACGTTAACTGCAGCAAGTCTGGCCGTTATTACCATGTTCTTGGCAGCATTAGGGCTTTACGGTGTTTTAAGTTATAGCACTAAAATGCGACGTTTTGAAATTGGTACAAGAATGGCTATTGGCGCCAAAGGTAAAGATATAATCAGTTGGAATATTAAAGAAAATGGCAGTGCCGTTCTAAAGGGCATGGTCATTAGTCTGGTTGTTATGTTGCTATTGGTTTTTGGGTTTAGTGAACAGTTAAATCAGTATGTTTCCCTGCAACTTCTCCCATTGTTATTACTCAGTTTTGCCTTGATCAGCGTTTTATCAATGCTCACTTGTTATTTACCGTTACGCCGCTTTATTAACAGACCTGTTATTCATGCGTTAAAGGGCAATGAATAATGTCAATTTATCATAAAAAAAATATTCCCCATCATGCTGAATTTATTTCAGACTCTCGGTGCCGCAAACAGTCGTTTAAAAATAAAGCTAGTAATCAATATTGTCGAAGGATTCTTTAATGAACTTATTTACCTATCAATTAAAACAAGCATTCTTAAGCCTCAAGAAAAAACCGGGTTTTGTATTTAGTGTTATTTCCACTATGGGGATCACGTTAGGGGCGTTACTGTGTGTATTTACATTAGCCTATGTGATGCTGATTAAGCCTTTACCTTATCCAGATCAAGACAGGTTATATCGTGTCGACAGCCAACAGTTTGATGCTGCTGGCGCATTGAATGTCACTGCTTTTAGCTATCCGAGCTTAGTACATTTATATAAAAACCAGCAGGTTTTCGATCAAGTGGCATTATCTATATATGATGATGAAGTATTAACGTCGCTTACTACACAACCAACAATGTCGACAGCCTATGTTACTCCTGAATGGTTTGAACTCACTGGCGCAAATATGGCTATGGGTCGTGCATTTTCTGAGTCAGAGAACATTAATAGCAATGTACCCGTCGCGATATTAAGTTATCAAACATGGATGAATGATTTTGCTCAATCCGCTGATATTCTCAGTGAAAAAGTAACCTTTCGTGGCGTGAGTTTTCAAGTTGTTGGTGTTTTATCTGCAGCGTTTGTTGAGCCAAAAATATCAACAATAGGCCGTGAAACTAAAGTTTGGTTACCGTTTGATTTTAATGCCGGTGGTGAAATTTATCGAGCACGCTGGTGGGACAGAGCGAATAACTTAACTTTCATTGGCAAACTTAAAAGTGGGACCAATGTTGAACAAGCGCAAGCGAAAGTTACCCAGCTAGTTAATGACACCTGGCAAGAAAATATCGACCAAAACGGCTATAACAAAGGTTGGCATATTGAAGTGGCGTTGTTATCTTTTCAATCGGTAATCTTAGGCGAAAGTGGCCGTAGCGCGTATTTATTGTTATTAGGGGTGATTGGCTTATTAACCATCGCGTTTATTAATATCGCTAACTTACAACTTTCACGTACGATTGAAAAAAAGAGCGAATTAGCTTTGCGAGCAGCGGTTGGCGCTAAACGAAAAGACCTTTTTAGTGTGCTTTTTGCTGAATCATTTCTACTGATGTTTGGCGTATTATTGTTAGCCCTTATTGTTGCACAAGCAGGTTTTGAAGTTTTACAAACCTATTTGCAGCAAGTATTGCCACGCGTAAATGAACTGAACCTTGGTTTGTTTACCTTCACCAGCGCAGTGCTCACCTCTTTACTCTTAGCCACTTTGTTCGCTTTATTAAGTTATCGAGCAATAGACTTACGCCGATTAAATAGCAGCATTCAAACAAGTGGTAAAGGCACAGGTTTACAAGTGTCGAAAGCAATGCGTACCTTCTTGGTTATTAGCCAAGTAACCGTGGCTACGGTACTCATTTTTATTAATATAAATTTATTAAAAAGCTCATTACAAACTATTTACGATCCGTCAGTAATGAATGTAGAACAACTCAGCAGTGTGGTACTCACTCAATCTGATGCGAGTACATTAACGCGTGCAGAAAGTTCTGCGATTACTGCGGAAATATTACAAAAAATAGTTGAATTACCCCAAGTAAGTGTGGCGAGCAGAAATAGTTCACCGTTAACAGATGGCGAGGGAACATGGTCGTTAACCGAAGTATCCTCTAACCAAATCGTATTACCGCTGGGCAAAAGTGTCGATAGCCATTATTTTTCGTTAATGGGGCAGGAGCTGTTAATGGGTGATAACTTTATTGATAGTCACTTTACTGACCGAGCACCTGTACTGATTATTAATGAACAACTTGCTCAGCAATTAGTCACCCAAGAGCAAGGTAATTTAAACGCAGCATTAGGTAAGCAACTTTCCTTTGGTGGCCCTAGCGCATTTACCATTATTGGTATTGTTAATGATCATAAATTACCGGGAAAATCGACGATTCCAACGCGTGTTTACATGCCTAATTTAAATCGGTCTAACCTACTAATTAAATTAAAAGACAATCAAACCTTAACGCGAGAACAGTTAGTTTCTGCGATTAAATCCACCAGTAAATCGATAAGTTTATTTGAATTTTCAACGCTAGAAGAACAAAAGGCCCTGCGATTATTCAGCCAGTATACTGCGGCAATTACCACGGCAGCACTTACCGTTATTACCTTCATTTTATCAGCGATTGGTTTGTATGGCATTTTAAGTTACAGCACGCAAATGCGCCGTTTTGAACTAGGGACACGCATGGCCATTGGTGCCAAACGTGGTGACTTAATTAATTTGATTATCAAAGACAATGCTAGTGCAATATTGTTGGGTATATTATTCAGTGTCGGTATTTTGTCATTATTAACGATTGGTTTTAGCGAACAAGTAAATCACTACATCACCTTACAATTACTGCCGGTATTTATTGTGACACTCGCGATGATCAGTACGTTATCGTTATTCGCTTGTTATTTCCCGTTACGCCAATACATCAACAAACCTGTTATTCATTCTTTGAAAGGCAGTGAATAATGAACTTATTTATCTATCAATTAAAACAAGCATTTTTAAGTTTGAAGAAAAAACCGGGCTTTGTCTTTAGTATTGTTTCGACAATGGGAGTAACACTTGGCGCATTGTTATGTATATTAACCCTAAACCATTTGTTGCTGGTAGCGCCTTTGCCTTACCCAGAACAAGATCGTCTTTTTGTTGCTGAACATGGGTTTGTCGACTCAATAAATAATAACGATGGTTTTTCTTTTACTTATCCTGGCCTAGTGCACTTATATAAGAGTAAAGAAGCATTTGATCAAACGGCGATGATACTTCATGGTCAAGATGTGATCATTTCAAACAACAATCAACCATTGGTTAATACCGCTTATGTGACACCTGAATTCCATCAGATGTTAGCCTCACCTCTGGCACTGGGTCGTATGTTTGAGGCCACTGAAGCCTTAGATAAATACAATCCTGTCGTTATGCTTAGTTATAAAACTTGGCAACAAGAGTTTACTGGCAGTGTGAACATTCTTGAGCAAAAAATCAACCTAAGTGGCGTGAGCTATCGCATTATTGGGGTGTTGGCTGAAGGTTTTTTTGAACCAGAGCTAGCCGAAATTGGACGGGAAACACACGTATGGTTGCCATGGGACTACAATCAAACAGGAGAGAGGTACAGAAAACGTTTTGGTAATTCAAACCGTTGGCTTAAATTTATTGGTCAATTGAAGGAAGGGGTCAGTCAAAGCCAGGCAGAGCAAATTTTAACCCCTTTGGTGAATAATCGCTGGCAAGAAGGTGTTGCCGATATAGAATTCTTCAAGGGCTGGTCTATAGAAATGCGTGTGCGTTCGGTTAAGGACGTTATTCTCGGTGGAAGTAAATCAATTGCGCTTATGTTGTTAGCTGGCGTGGTTGGTTTGATATTGATCGCCTGCGTAAATATTTCCAACCTATTTATGTCACGTACCGCAGAAAAGCAACATCAAATGGCGATTCAAGCGGCAATTGGCGCAACCAAAAAGCATTTATTTAAAACTATGTTTGCTGAAACTAGTTTACTGATGTTTATGTCCTTAATACTGGCATTGGTGCTTGCCAAGGTCGGATTTTATATTATGCAACAATATTTGGGCGCGGTGTTACCTAGGGTTAGCGAGTTGTTCTTGACTCCGATGACCTTTGGGTTTGTGGTGATAATTGGCGTTATTTTGGCGTTGTTTTTCGCTAAATTAAGTACTCGTATGATCAATTACCGCACGCTAAATACTAGGTTACAAAGTAGTAGTAAGGGCAGTGGATTACAGGTATCTAAAAAGGTTCGTCACGTATTAATCGTCAGCCAAGTAGCATTAGCGACAGTATTGGTATTTGCTAATTTTAGCCTGCTTAATGGAGCAGTGAAAACCATCAATGCTCCGATAGGTTTTGAGACCAATAATATCTCGACTTTGGTCTTGAATTTTTCATCCACGGATAATCCTAGCCAAGAAGAAGCAATAGCCATTATGGCTGAAATAATGGAAAAAATCGAAGCGCTACCACAAGTAGAATCTATAAGTCAGTCAAGTACTCCTCTTGGCGGTTTTGGTCTATTAACGGTAACTAATCTTACCGACAACGAAAAATATACACCACATTCCAAGTGGGTTGATCATCAATATTTTAATATGATTGAACAACCATTATTACAAGGGGACAATTTTTCTGTATTAGATCGTAAAGAACGTATTAATGTGATGATTGTTAATCAAGCTTTTGCCAAACGATTAAAAGCTGATGGTAATGTATTGGGTATGCAAGTATCTACGGGGCGTCCAGAACCTTTCAATATAATTGGTGTTGTCAAAGATATTTCTCTTCCTAGCGATACAGCTAATGACAGCAAAAGTGCAGATGTACCAAGAGCCTATAGAGCAAATTCGCTTAGCACAGAAACTTTTATGCTTAAACTTAAACCCGGTCTGTCTGTTAGTCGAGAACAACTAGGCAAGCTATTAGCCGAGGTTGACTCTAGATATTCTGTATTTAGCTTCACCTCAGCAGATGACATGCTTACCCAAAGCTTATTTACCGAAATTACCACAGCGGTGACAACCGCAACTTTAGCGTTAATCACATTTCTTCTCGCGGGTATTGGTCTCTATGGCATTTTAAGCTACAGCACTCGAATACGTCGTTTTGAACTAGGAACGCATATGGCTGTGGGCGCCAAACGTAGTGACTTAATCAAGCTGATTATTAAAGATAATGCCAGTGCGATATTATTCGGCGTACTGTTTAGTATTGGTGTGTTGTTATTACTCACTTTTGTTTTTAGCGAACAAGTAGAACACTACCTAACTTTACAATTACTACCGGTGTTTTTAGTGACATTTGCGATGATCAGCATGTTGTCGTTATTCGCCTGTTATTTTCCTCTTCGTCAATACATCAACAAACCTGTGATCCATGCTTTAAAGGGTAGTGAATAATGAACCTGTTTATCTATCAATTGAAACAAGCATTTTTAAGCCTCAAGAAAAAACCAGGTTTTGTCTTTAGCGTTGTTTCTACTATGGGAATTACCTTAGGCGTATTACTTTGTGTTGTAACGCTGGCGTATGTGATGTTGATTAAGCCACTGCCTTATCCAAATGAAGAAAAATTATATAAGGTTACTCACCAAACATTCAATGCTAAAAACGAGTTTCAAGGGGGGAACTTTAACTCTCCGGGTTTACGTAACTTATACTTGAAGCAAACAACATTTGATCAAGCTGCTATCGCTTTTTATGGTGATGATATTAGTACTTCACTTGAGCATCAGCCAAAAATAACCACCACGTATGTCACGCCAAACTGGTTTACTTTATTAGATAGTCAATTTGTTCATGGCCGAGGTTTTGAAAACAGTGAAGCGCTAGAGACTTATAATCCAGTAGCTATTATAAGTTATGATACTTGGTTAAACGATTACGCAAAGTCAGCTGATATCCTTTCGAAAAAAATTACGTTTAGTGGCATTAGTTTCAAAATAATAGGGGTATTGAATAAACGCTTTATTGAGCCTGATATATACGAGATAGGCCGAAAAACAGAAGTATGGTTACCATGGGATTATAATACCCGCAATCACTTGAAAGAGGAGATGTACTCTTTTCCATGGTTCGTCTTTGTAGGGCAATTAAAAAGCAATATAACCGTATTGCAGGCACAGCAACAAATTACCGATTTAGTCGACAAACATTGGCAAGAGAATAGTGTAGGTATTGATTTTGTTAAAGACTGGCATGTTGAAATGCAATTACAGTCATTTGGCAAAGTCATACTTGGAGACACTGAAAATACGGTTTGGTTGTTACTTGCTGGTGTTATTGGAATAGTGGTAATTGCGAGTGGAAACATGATGAATTTATTTGTTTCCCGTACTGCTCAGCAACAGCAACAACTAGCCGTTCATGCCGCGATAGGCGCTAAAAAATCAACATTACTAACCATGCTACTTGCCGAAACAAGCCTCCTGATGTTCTCTTCCATCGTAGTGGCATTAATTATCGCTATGCTAGGTTTTGAAATTATTCAACATAATGTCGCGCAATATATCGCCAGAGTGAGTGAACTATCGCTGGATTATGTCACCCTATTTGTCGCGATAATATCGGCCATAATTTTGAGTCTATTTTTTACGTTTACCAGTATTCACATGCTTAATTATCATCAAATAAATAAAAACTTACAGTCGGGCGGAAAAAGTATTGGGGTACAAGTTTCTCAGAAATTAAGAACGCTATTAATTGTTAGCCAATTAGCGGTAGCTTCAGCACTCATTTTTGTCAGTATGCTTTTATTTAGCAATGCGAGTGATGTTATTTATCAAGATCTAGGTTTTGAGCTGAACAATATTAATTCATTGCATGTTATTTCTAATAGCAAAGAAATCCCTTCAATAGAGCATGGTAATGCCACAATGGCATTAATTAAAGCACAGCTTAGCCTGCACCCAAAAATTGCCTTGGTAAGTCGGTCACTCAGCCCATTGAATTTCAGTCATAGTCGTAATGTGTCGGATCCCCTCACGGATGAAAAATTTTCTCCGTCAGTACAAGATGTTGATGAAAACTATTTTGAGATGATAAAGCAAACCATTATTGAAGGTGATAGTTTCACCAAAGCTGATATTAAAAACAGTGCAAAAAAAATTATAATCAATGATTTTTTTGCCAAAAAACTGGCACCATCAGGCTCTGCTATGGGGAAATATTTAACTACGGTGAATAATGAGCAATTCATAGTATCTGGCGTTGTTAAAAGCATTTTAATGCCAGGGCAATCAAGTATTACCTCTCGTATCTATATACCCAATTATCCTTACGGCGAAATGTTATTAATAAAATACAAAACAGGTGAAAGCTTGAGGAGAGACCAAGTTGCAGATCTTATAAATGAAGTAGACCGAGGTTATTCTATTTTTACTTATAATTCACTGGAACAACTAAAAGATAAGCGTCTTTTTCGTGAAAGGGTCACTGTTTTAACAACAGCTTTACTGGCGATACTTACCTTTTTATTAGCGGGTATAGGATTGTATGGCATCTTAAGTTATGGCACTCAAATGCGCCGTTTTGAACTGGGAACACGCATGGCCATTGGCGCTAAAGGTGGTGACTTAATTAAATTGATTATTAAAGATAATATTATAGCGATATTGCTGGGCGTACTGATCAGTGTTGGTATTTTATCCTTATTAACTTTTGTCTTTAGCGAACAAGTAAGCCATTACCTAACCTTACAATTACTACCAGTGTTTATAGTGACACTCGCGATGATCAGCATGCTGTCGTTATTTGCCTGTTATGTTCCTCTTCGTCAATACATCAACAAACCTGTGATCCATGCTTTAAAGGGCAATGCATAATGAATTTATTTATCTATCAATTAAAACAAGCATTTTTAAGTCTCAAGAAAAAGCCTGGCTTTGTGATTAGTGTTGTTTCTACGATGGGGATCACATTAGGGGCATTGCTTTGTGTGTTAACGCTGGCGTATGTCATGTTGATAAAACCGCTACCGTATCCAGAGCAAGACCGATTGTTTTTAGTGGAGTCAACGGTAGTAGATAAAGACAATAAACAAATATTCAGTGCTTTTAACTACCGTTCATTAGTGAATTTTTACCGACAACAAACCAGTTTCGAAAGTGCAGCTTTAATCGCTTATGGCTACAACGTACTGGTTTCTCAGCCTTCTCAGCCCCAGGTTGCGACTACGTATGTGACACCTGAAATATTTGAATTATTAAATGTTCCCATGGCGCTAGGTCGTTCATTTGGCATAAATGAACAGCTTAATAGTTATAACCCCGTGGCTATTTTAAGTTATGACACTTGGCAAAAAGAATTTTCCGGCAGTGCTGATGTACTTAATAAAAAAGTCGTGGTAGATAATATCAGTTTTAGCATTATTGGTGTTGCAGCAGAGCAATTTGTAGAGCCAAAAACATATTATATAAAACACCTGTTAACGGATGTGTGGTTTCCATGGGACTATAACTATATCAGTGCTGAACGCAGAAAAGAAACCGGCTCAATGTCACTTGATACCATGTTTTTAGGGCGGACAATTAAAGACCTTTCTGCTGCACAAGTCGAAGAAATCATAACGCCATTAGTCAATTTACCTTGGAAAGAAATGGTCGCAGAATTTGACTATTTTACACCGCTGAATATTAAAATGAAGTTAACCCCTTTAAAAGACATCCTCATCGGCGATGCGACTAATATTGTTATGGCGTTAATTGCTGGCGTAGTGGGCACCTTATTCATTGCGGTCGCCAATATTGCGAATTTATTTATGGCACGTACTGCTGAATTACAAGGAAGTTATAGTATCCACGCTTCTTTAGGGGCAAGTAAAAGTCAATTATTTAAAACCATTCTAGTAGAGTCAGCACTATTAATGTTTCTGGCTTTAGTAGTGGCCATTGGTGTTACTTTAAGTGGTTTTCAGCTAATGAGTACGCATTTGCTCGAATTATTACCTCGAGTCAATGAGTTGTCATTCAATTTGTTTTCGTTAGGTATCACCGTATTGATGTTTGTAATTTTTGCTTGGCTCTTTGCCAAATTATCCCTCAATATTGTTGATTATCAAAACATAAACAGTCAACTACAAAGTGGTAGCAAAGGCGGCCGTAAACAAGTCTCTAAAAGAAAACGTCGCTTTATTATTGTTAGCCAAATATCGATTGCCACTTTGCTGGTATTCATTAATCTCAATTTGTTTATTGATGCTTGGCAAGTGATTAATGATCCGCTTTCAATCGATATAGAAAATAGTACTCGAGTTGAAATGTCGATAGACCCGACGATAACTTTATCTGATGATGAAAGAATTCAAATAAATAAAGAAATACAAGCGGCCTTACTGACTTTACCGCAGGTTAACCGTGTCAGTATCGCCGATGGCTCTGTTTTTAATGGCGGCTCTAGGTTTCGTGAGGTGAAAGTTAAGGATAGTGAAACTACCAATCCATCAAGAAGCCGATCAATTGATGAAAACTACTTTTCAATTTATCAGCAACAATTGTTAGCTGGCGATTTTTTTAGTAACGCTGATATTAAAGATGAAAATAAAGTCATTATAATTAATGAAATTTTTGCTCAGAAAATAGCCCCTAATGGCAGTGCTATTGGTCTGATAATAGATTTTAAAGGTGAAAGTACCTATACCGTTAAAGGAGTGGTTAAAAGCTTTAAAGTACCTGGGGAGATAGATAACGACAATCTTTTATATTTTCCAGGGATAACGCCCAAAAGTCGTTTAGTTATTCAATTAAAAAAGCACACTTCGCTTTCACGTGAAGCATTTGCTTCACTGCTAAAAACAGTGACCAGTAAATACCGCGTACAGGTTTTTGAGAGTGATATAGCGTCGCAGAAAAAAATGTTATTTATTCATTTTATGATACTAACGGCAACAGGTTCATTAGCTTTACTGACCTTTTTACTCGCTGCGATAGGTTTGTATGGTGTGCTCAGTTATTCAACACAACTACGCCAATTTGAAATCGGAACACGCATGGCAGTGGGCGCTAAACGTGCTGATTTAATTAAACTGATTATTAAAGACAATGTCAGTGCCATATTATTCGGCGTACTGTTTAGCATTGCTATGTTGTTATTACTCACCTTTGTGTTTAGTGAACAAGTGAGCCAATACCTAACCTTACAATTACTACCAGTATTTATAGTGACACTCACGATGATCAGCATGCTGTCGTTATTTGCCTGTTATGTTCCTCTTCGTCAATACATCAACAAACCTGTGATCCATGCTTTAAAGGGCAATGCATAATGAATCTATTTATCTATCAATTAAAACAAGCATTTTTAAGCTTGAAGAAAAAACCGGGCTTTGTCTTTAGTGTTGTTACTACCATGGGCATTACATTAGGCGCATTGCTTTGTGTCTTAACGCTAGCGTATGTAATGTTGCTTAAGCCGTTGCCGTATCCTGAACAAGACAAACTCTATTGGGTTGAACATGGCTTGGCTGACAATTTTGGTGAAGAGCGAGCGAGTAGTTTTAGTTACCCTGGTTTGATTCATTTTTATGAAAATCAAAGTGTCTTTAGTGAATCAGCATTGTTTTGTTTTGGTGAAAGTTTATTAGCTTCTGATCCCGCACAGCCATTGGTTAATACTACTTTTGTTACGCCTGAGTTTTTCTCTTTAATGGCAACGCCAATCGCACTAGGGCGAGCTTTTGATGAAAGTGAAAGCAAAGACAGTAATAGTCCCGTTGCTTTGATAAGTTACGATACGTGGCAAGTTGAATACAACGGCAGCAGTGAGGTGTTAACTAAAAAAATAACCATTAATGAAGTTAGCTTTAATATTATTGGCGTGGTTGCTGAACATTTTATTGAGCCTGAAATTTTTACCCCCGGTAGAAAAACACAATATTGGCTGCCATGGGATTATAACTTTAAAGCCAAAGACTACCAGAATGCTTGGGGTAATGTACTTCATGAGTTGGCGTACGTCGGCAAGTTAAAAGAAGGGTATTCTCTAACGCAAGCAGAGCAAAAAATCAGTCCGTTTCTAAATGAGTTATGGCAAGAGAATGTAGTGTCGATGGCTTTTTATAAAGACTGGACGGTTAGTTTACGACTAAAAACATTGAAGTCGATTATCATCGGAGATAACGAACAACGGATGTACCTTTTACTCGCTGCCGTTTTAGGATTATTAGTGATCGCCTTTGCTAATATCAGTAATTTATTTATCGCTCGTGCCATTGAGCAGAAAAGGTCATTGGCAATTAATGCTGCTGTAGGCGCATCTAAACGAGACATTTTTAAAAGTTTTTATGCTGAATCTATCGTATTGATGTTTACTTCTTTAACGCTGGCTTTAGTGATTACATCTCTGGGTTTTGGTTTATTACAATATTATCTCGCTGAGTTTCTACCACGGGTAAATGAATTAACGATAAGTGTATTTACCTTAGGTATGGCGCTGCTTTTCCTTGTTATCTTAGCGTTGATTTTTGCCAAACTCAGCAGTAATGTTATTAATTATCGACAGCTGAATAGCAGTTTACAAAGCAGTGGGAAAGGCGTTGGTATTCAAGTGTCTACAAAGGTACGCCAAATTCTGATTATTAGCCAAGTAGCGGTTACGGCTTTATTAGTTTTTGCAAATATAAGCTTGTTTAATCAATCAACGTCGATCATTAATACGCCAATGAAATACAACGTGGAACAGGTTTATACCTTAGATCTCTCTCGGTCTAGCTTGTTAAAATGGAACAGCGATGAAGTATTATCACTGATTAAGGAAATTGAAAACGCGTTATTACAATTGCCAGAAGTGAGTGATGTCAGCCAATCGAATTCTCCTATGCACTCAAATACAGCCAATTTTACTTTATTAGGTCAAGAGAAAATCTTCTCAGGTGAGCTGCAAAGCTCATCGGGTCATAATGCTATTCACCTACTTGAACAACCCTTATTAGCAGGTGATTGGTTTAGTGAGCAAGATATTCTAGCTAATAATAAAGTTTTTGTGGTTAACGATGTTTTTGCTAAACAACTTGCGCCTAACGGTAATGTTGTGGGTATGAAAATATCGATGGAAAACGAAATTGATCGTGAAAACAATGCGGTTATGCGCACTATTGTTGGCGTGGTTGCTGGCGTGAATTTACCTAATAAGGCGGTTGCTCCCGCACAGGTTTACTGGCCAGTATGGAAGGGGTCTGATAACTTTTTAATTAAGGTTAAAAAACAACAAAGCCTAAGTCGAGAGCAAGTTGTTAAAGCGATAAAAGCGGTAACGCATAAGTTTACCTTGTCACGCCTTGAACGATTATCTGATGCTCAAGCCAATATGCTCTTTACCCAATACACCACGGCAATTACCAGTGGTGTATTGGCGATATTTACCTTTTTATTAGCGGCGATTGGCTTATACGGGATTTTAAGTTACAGCACACAAATTAGACGCTTTGAAATCGCCACGCGTATGGCAATTGGCGCAAAAAGAAAAGATATTATTAAGTTGATTTTTTTCGATAATATCAAGCCATTACTCGTCGGTATTCTTGTTAGTGGTTTACTGTTACTTGCCCTGTATTTGAACTTTAGTGAATTGTTAATAAACTACCTTTCTATTGCGTCAATACCCCCCCTTATTTTGACCTTGGCGTTGATTTCAATCACGTCATTCTTTGCCTGTTATTTTCCTTTACGTCGCTACATTAATAAGCCCGTTATCGATTCGCTGAAGAATAGTGAGTGATATATAAATCAAACAGACAAGTATTTACTACTAAACTTTTCGTAATTAATGCTTGTATGATTTTTGTACCAGTGGTATAAAAAATAATGGAATAAAAATAGAGTATACAATGGAATATAGTGAACAGATAATTCAAGGGTGCGTTATAGATGAGTTAACTTGCCCTGATTGTGGTTGTAACCACCATCAAGTAAAAGGAGTGATCAAATATGCATTCTTTTTGGTCGAGAGCATTCCATTTTTCCCCGTTGAAAAAAATACGGTTATTCAATGTCAGCAATGTTGGGTTAAAACTGATATAACTACTTTGTCAAAACAACGGGTAAAAGAGTTATCAAAAAATCTGTTTCCTGCTTGGCGACTCATCAGTAAATTCTTAGGTTCGCTCTTAACGTTAATGTTCATCGGTTATTTAATACAAGGAGAATTTGAGAAGGATAAAATGTCAGACCAATTTATCGGGAAACCTGCGGTTAATGACTTTTATCATGTTGATTTTCGCTACCTATCTAATGATCTACGTCCAAATGAAAAGTATCGAATTGGTAAAGTCACTGATATTACTGGTGACATAGCAACCGTAGTTTATAGCCGATTATTTTATCGAATGCAGCGTGGCGCAGACGAAAGTATTAGAGTGGGGCATGTTACTCATTTCAGTTTCTTTTCAAAAAAACAATACCATTATAATTTTGCTGAATTAGAAAAAATGCGTGAACAAGGCGCGATTTATAGAGTTGAAAGGCCCGTGAAAAATAGGTTACGTGGGAAGCCAGTTGTTGCCGCTAAAAAACGTTTTATAAGCAGTACCTATTTCCCCGGAGCAAGACAAAACAACTCAGGTTTAGCCTTTTTAGAAGCGAGTTATATTCGTGACCATATTCAATTAGCCTTTGAGAAGTTTAAAGTTTCAGCCGAGAGAGGCCATAAGATCGGACAAGTAAATTTAGCTGAATTTTATATCACAGGTAAGCATGGGGAACGAGATTTAAATAAAGCACTTTTTTGGTTACAAGCAGCGGCTATTCAAGAAAACCAAATCGCTATCGATAAATACCTGATTGTTTGCAAACAGGTAGCTGAATGCAGTAGAGACGATTTTATAAAAGTATTATCTGAACAAGGTGTGAACTTTCATATAAGTAAATATACGTCTAAATATTTATAAAGCGAAATAATTCTTTAAACGTTTAAACAAATTGCCATCATTAGCTGAAGCTTCATTATATTCATATGGGGCATCTAATAGGGTTAAACGTAATGAGTATGTACCACCGTGACCCCACGGCCACCATAATGCAATCATAGCTGGTGTTGAGTCAGTTGCAGGGCAAGCCAATATAAGTTGGTCTTTATTGAGTTTGATCAAAGGACCTAAGTGGTCTTTGATTTCAGTTGGTGCTTTTTTTATCGTCTTTTTATTCCATTCGTGTTGAAATTGCAGACGGAGTGCAGCGAGGGTTTTATCTTTTTTGTTACGTGAAAATTCAGATAACATGACTGAAAATTTATCTTCCCAACGCCATGAAAGTTGGTCACCGAGTAAACAAATAACAGGGTGAGTAAATTCTTCAATTTTTTCTTGGGAATACGACACAAAAAATCCTATAAATAGACTTTAAAAGGAACATTACTTTAAAGTAAAACATCAATTATGCTTTGTATATTACAACTTATTAATACAATAAAGAAAGGGCTTTGCTGATAAGAGTTCTCATTTGTGCAATTTTTTTTTGTTATTCTAACTAGATGTTGTTTTTATGGTAATTCTTTGTAAATAAGGGAATTAATGATTAAATTAATCCCCTTGTTTATTAACAATGGATAAATAGTTTTACAGAGCTACTCTTTTTCTGTTTTATCTTCTTCTGGTTTATCATCTCCAATCCATTCGAGAAGAAATTCTTTTTGCGCATCGTTCAATTCTTCATCTGCAATTCTTTTTACTTTTAGTTTCGGGTTTTCAATAAAAGTAATTGTCGTATTAAATTTTTCGCCACGCTGCTTATATTCAATAGTCGTGGTGTCACCGGGTTTAAATTGCTCTAATGCACTATTCCATTTGTCTTTACTGTGTATTTCACGACGGCCCAATTTTATAATTTGGTCGCCGCGTTCAATACCTGCTTTATAAAGAGGCGAGCCGAAAGTTATAGGTTTCGATATAATTGCAGCTTCGCCCTTAAAATTAAATTTTATGCGGCCTAGAAAAGCCTCATCTTCTTTGGCTTTAACTATTTTTAATCCAGCCTTGTCTAAAAGCGGCGCGTAATCAGGCTTTACTTGACCATAAATGTGCTGTTTAAAGAAGTGTTTAGCAAATGCTTCATTTTCTAATAATGAGGCTAATGTCGTTAATAAATCGTCACGAGTATATGGAATTTCAGGTTTACCAAAATCAGTCCACATTTTTTTCATAAAGTCATCAAGTGACTTTTCTGGAAATTGTTCGCGAATAGATAAATCTAAAGCGAGTGCCATTGCTCGGCCATAGATGTAATAGCTGAAAAAGATATTGCTGAAATTTGTTTTATCAATAGAGGTACCCGCATCGGTAAAAGTCGCTAACATGCTGGCGCCTTCAGGAGAGAAAAATTGGCGACCCGGCACTTGATCCGCTTGATTTACTATGTCGGATAAAACGCTAAGGTATTCATCAATGGTTGATTCTTGTGCGCGACGGATCATTAACTTGTCGTAATAAGAAGTAAAGCCTTCTGCAAACCATAAGTTAGTTGTCATATTGGCGGCATTAAAATCAAAAGGCTCTAATGCTTTTGGTCGAATTCGTTCAACATTCCAAGCATGGAAAAACTCATGCGATAATGTGCCAATTTGTGAGAAATCGCCTTCATCTAAGGAATTTGTATTAGTGAGAATCGTTGAATTTCTGTGCTCCATACCATCACGATTTACATGGGGCAGATAACAAGCAATAAACGTGTATTCACCATAATCAAAGTCAGGTAATTCACCGTAAACTTTGATTTGCTCTGCAACGATAGCTTTTGCTTTACGGGCAAATTCAACTAAGTCAGCATCAATACCATTATGATGAACCGCTAAGTTGATTTTATAGTCTTTGCCATTTGAATTTACCCACCAGCTTTTTACTTGATGATCGCTAAGTTCTGTTGGGCTGTCCATGAAGTAAGCTAAATTTGGCGCAGTGAAGACATATTTGTTTTTGGTACTTTTCAGTTGAGTGGCTACTTGCCATTTCGAACTAAAAGGCACAAATTCTACTTTGACAGGCCTTTGTTCATGGCCAAGAGCCCACATGAAAGTCGCAGGAATATTTAAGTGAGCATGTGTTCTGTCTATTTGAGAATAAGTACCGTCAGCGCGATCACCAAATAACGTATAATTTACCGTTACTTCACCATCGTGGTCAGCTATTTCCCATTGATATGGATTAGGTCGTGTAACCTCTAAAGGCTTGCCAACACTGTTTACGGCACTGACGTTATAAACATTCTTAGCAAACTCATGCAAAGCATAACGTCCTGGTGACGTTCGGCTCATTTGTACGGTTAATACTTGAGTGTCTATTTCTGGAAATGTAACAGAGATACGAGCTTCGTGGTGAACCGCATTTTCAAATGAAATTTGATAAGTGGTATCGCTTTTAGCCAATACTTGCTGATTACTTAAAACCAGCCAAGTTAATAATATTGAGAGAACAGTTCTCATGTTTATTCCTAATAAAGTTTAATCGCACTAGTTTAGTTAAATAATGTACTTGATCAAGCTGTAAATTGAACAATATTATTTAACTGCATAATTTTGATATGAAAAGTGTCGCTAATTACACGGGGAAACCCAATTGTGCTTTCAATTTACTCGCTTGGCGACGAGAAATTTCCACTTCCATATTGTTTGTCATTTGTGCGATCAAGCCGTAGTTAACGGTTTGTTCTAGCTTTTCTATAGAATCAAGACGAAGTATGTCGACGCGGCTAGCACGAAAATAAGTGTTGGTATCAAGCCTCGCTTCAATTTTGTTTAAAGAGCTGTGTAAATAAGCTTTTCCTTGCGATGTATAAATTGCGGCATGATTTCCGATACTTTCAAAGCGAGAGATATCACCTAAACGTATTATTTTCATATGGTCGCCAAACTTAACCATCAGCTTAAAGTCATCATTAAGTAGTGGTTCTTCGGTGACAACTTCACGTGCTGAAAATTTGTTTATAGTTTCAGCTAAACGTTCTGGAACGATGGGTTTTACTAAATAGTCGATGGCATTAAGCGCAAAAGCGTCAACGGCAAACTCGTCATAAGCCGTGCAAAAAACAATAGGAATTTCACCTTTAAGTTTTTCTGCTAACGTTAAGCCTGTGCCGCCGGGCATTTCAATATCTAAGAATATAATATCCGGTTGATGCTTTTCAATTTCATCATATCCCTGATCTATATTCTCTGCTTGAGCAACTATATTTATATTTGGGTGTTTTTTTAATAAGCGCAGTAATTCTTGGCGTGCCATTCGTTCATCATCGATGATGATGGCATTGAGTGGTTTATCCATTTTTGATAGGTTCATAAGGCAAACTCATATTCACATGAAAAGTATCGTGGTCTGTTTCTTGGCTTAGCATACCTTGCTTACCAAAAATCAGCTCAATTCGTTGGGTTAAGTTTTTTAATCCCACCTTGGTGCCCGATTTAACTAAATCGGACTGATAAGGGTTAATAACATCAATAATTACCATATTATTTTCTATTTTGCTATTTAACGTTAAGGTGCCGCCATTTTTCAAATGGGCTATACCATGTTTTATCGCATTTTCAACAATGGTTAATAAACCCATAGTAGGAATTTTAGCATTTTTGCTTTCAGGTGATATGTTCAGATCAATACGAAGTCGGTCGCCTAAGCGTATATCTTCAATGGCTAAATAATGTTGGCAAACATCAAGCTCTTTACCTAGGGAAGTATAAGCTTTGGTGTCTGTTGATAAGTTATAGCGAAATAAGGTAGACAGCTGAGTAATTAGCTCTGCAGCTTTATCTTCGTCTTCGTATATCATTCCACGAATTGTATTTAATGAGTTAAATAAGAAGTGCGGATTTATTTGGTTCATTAAGCTGGCAAGTTGCTGTTCTTTTACTTGATCGGCTAGTTTTCTCCGGTCTCTTATTGAAGTAATGGTTAAATAGAGAAAGCTCCAAATAAAAAAGAATATTGAATTTATCAGTATGTAGAGAGTGAGTTCGACGATGAGTCCATAGTGATAAATAAAAATGTCAGGAAGAGGAAGGGTAAAAGCCCATTCTAATAATTTGTCGAATGCAGTAGAAATTAGCGCACATTGAAAAATGACTTTTAAGAAAGTACTTAATGTCGTTTCTTGGTTTTTAAGTTGATATTTACGAAGCAAGTAATGGGTTAATAAAATGGCCGAGGTATAAGAAAGCGTGTTCTTAAAGAAATAATCCAATGCCGAATTTTGGAATTCCGGGGCTTGAAACTGAGGGTCGAAATATAGCCCGAACATAGCGGTACCTAGCACAAAGCATAAGCCGAGGAATTGGCAAATATAATAAGCAGTATTAGATTCTTTTTTTTCAGTCATTGTTATCGCTTTCTTTGTCGATTTTAGTATTTTATATAATAGATAGACAGTATATAACGGCTATCGCGTTAAAGGGTATAAACAAAGTCGCTATAGTCCTAATTTAATTCATCAATAAGTACATATGTACCGAAGAATATAAGTTGTTCACAAAGTGTAAATAAATCGGTAAATATATACCGCCGCTTCGATAGCGAGATAAACCAATAATAACGGCTAAGGGGAATAATATTATCAGTAAGGATAAATCGTATTGACCAGAATGAATCAATGTAAATAAAATACTGGTGATAATAATGCTACCAATAATACCTAAAGGGGAACTTGCTAATCCCTTATAAATAAAACCGCGAAAAAGAAGTTCTTCAAAAATGGGTGCTGCGAGCACGACAGCAATAAATAACAACCAAAGATAATCTGTGGAGTTATAAATGTCGATCATACTTTGTGGTGTTTGAATGGATAAGGCGCTTGAGGCAAAATATGAGAATATAAAATAGCCGAATATGGCTAAGTTAAAGTTAATAAAAGTCGATCTGTTTGGACGTTTATCAAAACCTAAATAAGCAGCTGCCGTTGTTATTTTTTTTCTATTCGCAAAGGTGAAAATGAGGGGGGATAAACATAAAGCCGTTAATAGATAATTAATCGCGTTAAAGTCACCGTCGAGTGCTAACTGTTGGCTAATACTTGCTCCAACCTCTAACATATTTTCTGAATTTATATCTGATGTGGCGATTTCTATACCCGCCGCTATGCCAAGAACGATTATTGATACAAGAAAGTAGAGGATGAAAATCAACAAGGTTAAACCTAAAGTTGCTTTAGCGCTCCAAGGTTTATTGATTTCATTTGGCATAATCTCTACGTGTGGACTCTCAATAAGGGTTGGCATTATTTTCCTTGTGCTGTATTCGGTATTAAGCGATTAATATAAAACGATAATGAGTATAATTAAAAGTAAAATAGGCATAATATTTATCCTTTTCCAATAGATTGGTTATTGCTAGTCGTTATACAAGTCAAACTTATTAAGCTAATTTCCTGGGTGTTGGTTTTACTTTCACAGACCATTGAGGGCATTTCTTGATTTTGTGCAGAACTAAAACCTGCAGAAAAAAGACCTAGAAAAATCAATGAACCTACTACGGCGAAAATCATTTTAAATGTTGTCATTTTTTGTTCCTTTCAAAAGGCTTCAAATTTTTGAGCGCTATGCTTCTTAAGTGATAACAAGAATACAGGGTCAAATAGATGAAAAAGGTAAAAAGTGACGAACGGTTAGAAAAAATGATGAGTGGTTATATACCCGTGAACATTGGAAATGCTTGAGTTTTAGAATGACTAAAAATTTTAGCTACAAGGCGCATGATTGAGTAATAGCTTGCTATTGGGATTGAATGCAACGCATTAGTTGAAACTTTTAGCTTTATAAAAACGAGCAGTTTGAATGATTACGGGTATATATATCAGTAATCTTTCAAAATGAGGTTTGAGTCTTAGGGAATCGCCGGATTATCAGCTTATTTCGAAAGGTAAAGAAAGAGAAACACTAAAAGTATTTCCTGAACTTTGTTGCGTTAACTTTCCTTGCGTGCCAAAGATAAGCTCAATTCTTTGCTTCAAATTTTTCAAGCCTACTTTTGTGCCAGACTTTACTAAATCTTCTTGGTAAGGGTTGTTGACCTCGATTAATAATTTATTATGCTCAACTTTACTCACTAAGGTAACTGTACCACCTTTTTGTAAATTTGCGATACCGTGTTTAATGGCATTTTCAATTAAGGTTAATAAACACATTGTGGGGATCTTAGCCGATTCACTCTCTTTCGATACAGAAAAGTTAACTTTTAAGCGATCACCTAAACGGATTTCCTCAATGGCTAAATAATGCTCACAGATTTTTAGTTCAGCGCCTAAGCTCGTATGGGCTTTAGTGTCTGTTGATAAATTATAACGAAAAAGTGTCGAGAGTTTGGTGACTAGCTCAGCTGATTTATCTTTATCTTCGTAGATCATCCCGCGAATGGTATTAAGTGAATTAAATAAAAAATGCGGGTTTATTTGATTCATCAAGCTGGATAACTCTTGATCGCGTAACTGACGGCGAAGCTGAATACGTTCTCGATTTGAAGTGATCGCTAAATATAGGGCGGCCCATAATGAATACAGAACTAAGTAAACACTGATATTCATTAATACATATTCAACGGACAAATAAGATTTTTCTGCTTCGCCAAAAGCAAGGCCCCAAGCAACACCTGTTAATGTGGCGACAATTGCAGTGAAAATTATTGCGACACTGTATATTTTTAAAGACGACTGACTATTTTTATTATGCTTTTTTATATAGGCCCGCAGTATAAAATGAGTGGCTAAAAGAGAGACGGTTATACTTTTAATAAACTTCAGTAATTCATCAGTAAAAACATCACCTTCTTTAGTGATTATGGCGCTGAACATGAGAAAACTAAAGAACAATAACGTTCCAATTAACTGGCAAAAATAATAGCTTTTACTCGTTTTCATACGGTTAATTTTTTGTGACTTGATTAGATTTATGACGATGCTAACACAGGTTTGTTTGTATGTTGATAGATCAAAGCAATAATTTTTTCTTGCTTGCTTTGATCTATTCGTTTTTCAAGTTACGGTGAGTTTTTAGTGACTTCACTTATTTTGGTGTCATATTCAGCAGTGTGATAATGCCATGATCCTATGCCAATCAACACTAAAATCAGCATGCTACCCATGGCGACTTTCCCCCAGTTTTTATAATGTACATATAAATATGAAAAGCTAACGAGCAAAACTAAAAAGAGAATTATCCATGCAATGATGGGCATGAGCGAAAGTAAGAGCACCATATCGTTATTACTTATTAAACTTTGGCTGTGTTTTTATAGGTAAAGTGGATATAAGCTGTTGAAACAATCATCATAACGGTAAGTAATAATGAACCTTCAAAGCCAAATTCACCACCGGTAATTAATGCGTTTCCTGACACTTGTTGGCTGATAACACTGTCCATTCTAGTACCACTGACTTCAAAACCAAGCAGGGGACCTTGAAAAAAGTTCCAAGTGAAATGCATTGCAATAGGGAACCATAAGTTACGTTTATGAATCGTGTACATACCTAACATGATACCCGCTAAAAAGAGGTTAACGGTCGATATTAACGAAGTATTATCGTTAGCTAAATGCATAACAGAAAACAATAATGCAGAAACGATTAACGCCCAATATTTGTTCATTGAAGCCATTAAATTTGTCAGTATATAACCACGGACTAATATTTCTTCATTGAAAGCAACAACAGCAAAAAAGGCGAGATAGCTCAACCATTGAATGGCACCAAAATCAGTTTCAATAATTGAGATGAAGTCGAAGATATAAAGAGCAAGGAAACCTACTGATATTAAAGCAGCTCCCCAGACTAACCCTTTCATTGCGTCAGCTTTGTGGTGAGATAATTCGAAACCTAACGATATAAACGATCGTCTATCAACAAACTTACGAAAGATAAAAATAGCAAACAATGCGCCGATAAATTGAAACAACATGAAAGCAAACATCATGTTCACGCCAATGCTGTTAAATAGAGCGCTAGCAGACATTTCCATCATTTCAGGAGTAATTGTTCCTGTAATAACAAAGGGTATTGCACCAAGGCTGGAAAAAATACTAATAATAATAAAGCCAACTAGGGCCCTTACCCAACCTTTCTTAATTGCAGGTTGTTTCACGTGTTGTTCGAGTAGACTAGCTTCTTCTATATTTGCAGCGGTTACTGTTTGACTGTTCATCATTTTATTCCATCTATGTTTTTGTGGGGTTAATCGATATAACTTTATGTTGCTAGCATAGATAATAATAATGATTGAAGTGGCACAAAGTGATGAGCGGTTAGAAAAAATGATGGGTGGTTAAAAGAGAGTTAAAAGATGGCTTAAAGTGCTGTGAAGTTATCTTCTTTAGTTAAGTTGAATTTTTTTATGCACGTTTGGCAAATACAGCTTTGACCTTTTTTATCATCAGGTACTTGTTGTATTAATGCGTTAGGGACTTTTTCTAGCGAACACCAACAACCTTGTGGTGAAGCAACATCACAACGGTTATCCTGTTGGCAAAGAGGGCAGTGGCTGGCGTCTAGATTTATAGTCATCCGAATATACTCTTTTATGATATGCCATGAAGTAGGCTTGATAATCATACCAAGAAAAAATTAGCCTTACGTTACTTTTTACTCAGCTTAATACTGATGTATCAAAGTAGGCTTAAAATATTGCTATATTGTCCTCTTTAAAGGCAAACTAGCAGGATAATAAAAATAAAAGGATTTTTTTTGCAATTTTTCAATAATTTACCTCGAATAAAAACAAGTGTCATTACCGTTCTTTTCCTATTGCTAAGCGGTTTACTTCACGCTGAAAAATATGATGACATTCACATCGAAGCCGCCCCAACTTGGGTCGAGATCCGTGACATTACACTGACACAAGATATTCCCGTTGACGAAATCAACGACGGCGTATTTTATCAATTACTCGATTCACAAAAGAAAGTGTCAGCGACGGAGAAAATAGTTTCGTACTTTCGTTACGTTGAAACCGTTGTGAATCAAGCTGGCGTTGATTATACCTCACAAATAAATATTGATTATGATCCTACTTACCAAAAGCTCACACTGAATACTTTATTCATTTTTCGAAACGGTGAACGCATTGATAAATTGTCGAGTGCAAAAATATCATTATTAAACCGTGAAACTGAATTAGAAAACCAAATTTATAACGGCTCTTTAACGCTTAATATTCTTATTGATGACATTCAAATGGGTGACACCATTGATTATAGTTTCACCCGCTATGGAAACAATCCTGTTTACAAAGGGATTTTTGCTTACAGTCGTTCGCTGAATTGGAGCGTGCCAGTAAGGGATCAATTTGTTCGCATACTTTGGGGAAAAAGTACGCCGTTATTTTTAAGCACTCGCAATATCACTGCCGATATAAAAGAACAAAAGTTGGGTGAGTTTACAGAATACCAAGTGCATATGAATAATGCTGAAACACTTTCAACGGCTGGGGAAGTGCCAGGGTGGTATGACGGTTATGGTTCAATATCGTTTAGCGAAAGCAAAAACTGGCAAGATGTCGTTGTTTGGGCCGAAACTTTATACTTACCAAGTGAACTGCATAACAGTATTGTTGAGCTTGCTAATGAGATTAAACAAAACAGCGCTAACCAAGCGGAGCAAATTACCGCAGCATTAAAATATACTCAAGACAACATACGTTATGTTGGCTTGGAGATGGGCGTAAATTCACATATACCAACACCTGCTCATGAAACTCTAGCGTTAAGGTACGGAGATTGTAAAGACAAAGCCTTGTTGTTCATTACGCTGCTAAAAGCACTGGGTATTGAGGCTTTCCCTGCACTGGTTGATACCGAAGATACTAAGTTATTGGCTGAGAAGTTACCTGCGGTTAATTTATTTAATCACGTTATCGTGACACTGCAATTTAATGGCGAACGTATTTGGTTAGATCCAACCTTAAGCTACCAAGAAGGGCAGTTAGCTCATCTTTTTCAGCCTGATTATGGTTATGCTTTGGTTGTTAAGTCGGGTGAAACAGCTTTAACGTCTATGGCGAGCAATGGGCAAAATACTTATACCCATGTTGAAGAAATTTTCACTATTCCTGAAGGTGTTGATCAAGCGACTTCGTATAGTGTAGTGAGTAAATACTTAGGTGATAAAGCACAAACGCAACAAGGGAGAATTGAACGTGACGGTAAAAAGAAGCTGACTCAAGACTTTAAAGTCTTTTACCAACGGACATATCCTAAATTAACCTCAACTGCTGCAATTGAAATTTCTACCGATACCATATCAGGTGTTTTGAAATTAACAGAAAGTTATTCTATTAATGAATTTTGGGAAAAAGGTGATGTAGATTACGAAAGCGACTTCTATCCTTCAAATATTAGAAATGCGGTTTATAAGCCTAAGCAACAGACAAGAAATGTACCGCTATGGTTCGACTACCCTAATAATATTATCAATAAAACCACGGTTATATTTAAAGAAAATGGCTGGGATTTCGACAATGAAGCTTTTGTTGAAGACAACGATTTTTTCTTTTTTGAACGCAAGGTGACTTTTGTTGATGATACCTTAAGCCTAACCTATGAGTACCGCTCTAAAACTGATCATATTCCAGCTAATCAAATTGATAATTATCTTACTGCCAGAGACTTATTAAGAGACAAAGCTTATTACGGCATTATTAAATTTGCAGAAAAAAAAGATGATGTTGAAGAATTTAAAAAAGATCTTTTAGATAATTGGGTGATGGAAGCTGTTTTGCTTTACGTTATTGGTTTTCTTGCTTTTATTGTCAGCTGGCGAATAGAGTCGAGTAAACGTCCTGATTTTCCTGAAAGTCATTTTTTTCCTGTGGCACCGGTTAAGTTTTTAGTTTTATCCTTGTTTACAATGGGGTTTTACAGTGCTTATTGGATGTACAGAAATTGGAACATTATAAAGCAAAAGCAACAAAGCGAGTTGATGCCAATTGCCCGTGCAATATTTGCTATCTTCTGGTTTTATCCACTATTTTTAGCATTGAAAAATGATAGTGTTGAACGCTTTGATAAAAATAAAGTAATGCTGCCTGTTATTGCTATCATTTTTGCTCTCGTTTATTTTGTCTTCACATTGATAGGAAGTTACATAGAATATGGCGCTTTGAGTTTACTCACCTTGTTATTACCTTTGTTTTTTATTCCTTTTGTGAAATACATTAACAATGTGAATCATCAAGACAGTAAAGCATATCGCTACAACTCCATGTGGAATGTTCAAAGTATTATTGCCATCATATTATACCTTCCCTTGTTAGGGTTTGTTATTGCCAAAAAAACACCGCTTATACCTAGCGATTCAGTTATTTCTCAGCATGATATTATGCAACATGACATGAAGTACCTCTACAGAAAGGACGTTGTGTCTGCGGATGAAACGATACATTATTTTTACAGTGATGGATTTCTCAGTATTCGAGGTGAAGGAAATGGCGTTACTGACCAGCATGTTTTTTCATATTGGCAAGATGACAATGACGGTCTTCAAATTGAAAAAGCCACATTTATAGACATCAAAGATATTAAGGTAAAGCATGCGTCTAAAAAAGACGCAGACACCATAATTACCATTATTAGGTTTGATGATTCTAACTTTGAATTATTTGTTTCTTCAACAAAGGAAAGGGATAAATTATTCGTCGATAAATTAAAAGCACTTTGGGATTTGAATAAAGTGAGCAATAGCCTTTAAACCATATTTGTTCATTGCAGGCTGAATCATAAAGAGTGATATTGTGTTTATGATTCAGCTTATCTTTAAAACCTTGGTGATTCGTCTGCTAAATATCATATTTTTGGTGAAGTTTATTTATTTCACCGGTATTTATTAATATGGCCATACGTTTGTTAAAGTAGTTTATCATTTTATTGATCTGCTGCTTTTTTTTGTCGGCCGGTGTAAACGCTAAAAATATTTCGGCTTCAGATACACAGCCCGCACTTTTTATTTTGTGATGTAAATTTTCCTCTCTAAGTTCATAAAGCGTTGTGTTTTTCGTGAATATAAAAGTATCAATGCGTTTTTTTAATAACTTCCCCACATTTTGAGCAACAAAACGTTCGTGATAAGGCTGGTAATTGAATTGTTCGGGGTGTTCTTTGATATAACTATTGAGCTCTTCTATGGAGGCATCGTTGGCAATACCTATTTTTAGGCCTTGTAAACTCTGCTTGTTTTCATAGCGCCAAGCGCTGTTGGCATCGATAAAAAAGCACATTCGTTGGTGACCTACAGGGAAGTTTGGAAAAATTAAAAGTGGCGCTTCTTTTTTAGCCGGAGCAAGTAAAGCGTCGTATTTTCCTTCAGAAACGTATTTTATCGCGCGGCTCCACGGGAATAGATCTATTTCTAAAGTGTATTCACTGTCTTGAAATATTTTTTTTATTAATTCTACGGTATAACCTGGTCTCGTTTCATCGACACAAATTTGTGGGCACCAGTCAATTGCAGCGACCTTAATTGTTTCTGCCTGCACCATTTGGATGTGAAACATCACAACAAATATTATTTTTATTAATTTCATATGTCTAATATTATATCCACTTCTATTGTTCGTTTATTTACGCAATTATTTAGTCAGCTAAATAAAAATATTTTTCGATAATATCAAAAACGGCATCGCTATCTTTATTACCTGTAAACACTATGAGTAGTTCTCGCTCGGGAAATAGTATAATCCATTGTCCCTTTGCCCCTCGGGCGCCAACGAAGCTAAATGATCTGTTTGCTTTTTTACCGTCAAACAACCACCACCAATATCCATATTTGAATTGCTCTAACCATTGGCCATCTTCAACGCTCGCTTGAGTAGACTCTGTTATCCACTGTGACGATATTATTTGTTGGCCCATCCAATGTCCTTTATTTAAATAAAGTTGGCCAAATTTTGCCATATCTCTGGGTAACATATGAGCGCCCAGTGCTTCGCCACTCGGTGAGCTGTCAAATTTATAGTTTACTATACCTAAAGGTACGAATAAATTTTTGTCAATAAACTCAGTAAATGACAAGCCAGTTTGATTTTCTATTATTCGGTGCATCACAAGGGGTAACCCAGAAAAATAAGAAAAATAACTTCCCGGCTGTGTTGCCATTTCTTGCGCTAAGGTAAATTCTGCCCAATTCGTGCTTTGATTGAGGTTAGATGAGTTACAGTTACTCTCTTGATTTTCAAGACAATCTAACCCAGAACGCATAGTTAACAAGTCTGCTAAAGTCATATCCTCTTTCGAACCGCTCCAATCTATTTCTTGCAGCTCAGGAAAGAAGTCTTTAATGGGTTGATCTACTGATTGAAAATATTGTTGGTCACGTAAAATACCCACTACTGCGGAGTCAAAACTTTTTATCGCTGATTGCGTTTCGTGTCGTTTATCTTGAGAGTAACCGTTGAAATATTGTTCCAACAATAATGAACCTGATTGGGCAACTAAGATGCCATCGATTTCTGGATAAGCCCCTTTTTTCATTGAGCTAATCAGCGTTTCGATATTAGCGACGTCAAAACCGTTATCATATAATGACGCCACAGGCCAGCCATCGGCTGTTTGAGTCGGGATCTCATAATGATATTCAATGGGTTCTGTAACAATAACTTCAGTAGCATTACTCCCTCCGCCACAAGCACATAAACCTAAAAAAGATAAGTTAATAGTAATGAATAATAACTGTTTAAACATAGTGAATCTGACCTTGTTTTTTACTTTATTATTAGAATTCGTGCATTAAATTACTCATATTCATCGGTAATTGAGTTTGTTCTTAAGGGACAATATTTTCTTTAAAGTATGTCCAGAGGTAAGTACGTATTGCCATTCTTCAAATAGAAGTCACATCGATTTATCGGTTCTCTTGAAGCTAAATAATTTTTATAAGCTAGATAATTTATAGCAATAGACTTTATAGGGCAATGATCGGTTTTCACCCGTCCATTAAATAGAAATCAAAAAATTTAGTTTTTTCGGTAAATGAAGGGGATAAATTAAAGAAGCTCTGGGGAATCAGGCCGATGAAAAATACTCTATAGCTTGATTTCATTATTATTTTTATAGTTATTATACGGCTAGTGATTTTACTGGTGAATACTCTTTTTATGATGAAGTGTATTCACCCTCTAGGGATCAACCTCTACGTCTGTTCAATATAAATAAGATTACTGTAGATCCTCTGCAGAAACATACTGACCATTACAACATCGACTTGAATTTTTATTAGTTAATAGCTGTTTCAGCAGTCTTTTAAGCAAACGGTCATTTAACGTTGTCTTTAAGTGACGCTAAAGCTAACTTTAATTCTTTATTTTTTAAATAAGTGAGTAGCTGATTATGTTCTTCAAAACACTCTTTTGGGGTACTGATACGTTTATAGTTCATGCGCATACGATAAATAACAGGCTGCCATAAATTAACTAAATCATCACCACCTGCTTTATGCACTAAATAACGATGAAAAGCCATATCAGTTTCGGTGACTAGAGAGTAATTTTCTTCTTCAAAAGCCTTAGTCATCGTCGCCAGAATATTATCAAGATGATTAAAATCTTCTTCGGTTAATTCATTGATGGTTATCTTTATCGCATGACTTTCGATTTTCACCCGTAAATTTACCATTAATGGTTGTAACTCAGCTTTTGGCGCACTGTTAACGATTACGCCACAATTATTTTTTGAAATAAGTAAGCCTTCTTTCGTTAACTGAAGTAGAACATCTCGCACAGGACCACGAGAAACATTAAAACGAGCCGCTAGTTCTTGTTCTTTTAGTTTCGTTTTTTCAGTTAAAACACCGTTAATAATATCAGCACGTAATTGACGTGCTATTTGTTCGCGTACTGAGACAATTGCAGTTGAGTCAAGCATGACTTATTTCGTCCTTAAAGAAACCATAAATTATGGGGCACTACTTAATAGTAAGTGCCCATGATAACAAGGTTACAATAAATTGTTAACAATGATTTAGATAAACAGTCTTTTTATCAAGGTATTGTTCCAAACCATACTTGCCATCTTCCCCGCCACAACCACTCATTTTTAAGCCGTAATGAAAACCTTGATGCTGTTCCCCAATACTTCGATTGACATAAATTTCACCGACTTCCAATTCATCTGTGCATTTTTCTATCCATGCCAAATTATTGGTATAAAGATAGGCAGACAAGCCGAATTCACAATCATTACTGTAATGTATAGCTTGTTCTATTGAACTAATCTTTACCACAGGTAAAATTGGCCCAAAGCTCTCTTCATGAATAATAGTCATCTCTTGAGTGACATTTTCTAAGACGGTCGGTTGGTACCATGCCCCATCTTCAAATCCTTCGACTTTGGCTCTTTTGCCACCAAAAGCAATGGTCGCACCTTCTTCAACTGCTTGTATTACTTGCCCATCAATAAAGTCGACTTCTCGTTGATTAACTTTAGGCCCCATTCCAGTAGTTGGATCTAACGGGTCGCCTACTTTTAATTGGCTAACTTTGTTGATCAGTTTACCCATAAATTCATCGTAAATATCTTCATGAAGATAAAGTCGCTCTGCACAAGTACAAACTTGTCCACAATTCGCAAATCTAGCCCAAAATAAATCTTCAACCGCATTGTCGATATTAACGTCGTTCATCACGATAAAAGGTGCTTTTCCACCCAATTCAAGCATGACATGAGTCAAATGTTCAGCGCTGCTATGATAAATTGATTGCCCGGCCTTGGTACTGCCTGTCATGGTGATCATTTTAGTGAGAGGACTTTCACATAGATACTTCCCAACAACCGAGCCATTGCCATTCACTATATTTAGTACACCGGCAGGAATACCAGCCTCATTCGCTATTTTACCTAGCTCTAACGTGGCTAATGGTGTTTCGGCAGTCGGTTTTATGATAATGCTATTACCGGTGATCAGAGCAGGTCCAATTTTCCTTCCGGCTAGTGCTAAAGGAAAATTCCAAGCCGTGATGCCAACGACTACTCCTTTCGGGTATTTATGAATGTAAAGTTTTTCACCTTCATTATCGGAAGCTAAAATATCACCTTCCATCGTTAATGCATTATCACAAGCATATTCAATAAATGTTGCGGTAGCTTCTACTTCACCTTCGGCAACAGAGAGCAACTTTCCTTGTTCTAGTACTAATAAGTGAGCAAGATCATTTGCTTGTGCACGAATACCCGCAGCAAATTTTCGTAATATCTTAGCTCTATTTCGAGCAGTAAATTTACGCCATGATTTTTGTGCTTCATTTGCTACTTCTAGAGCATTTTGAGCATCATCAATGCAACCTTCAGGTATACAACCTAATTTCTCGCCGGTACTTGGGTTATATACTGGAATTTCTCCATCCCATTTAGACGTAGTATATTCGCCACCGATAAAGTGTACGTTGTTTTTTATTTTAATCATTGTTATCTTCCCATCCAGCCACCGTCCACAAGGACAGTACTACCATTCATATATGTTGAAGCGTCTGAGGCTAAAAACACCACAGGCCCCATAAAGTCTTCCGGTTTTCCCCAACGTCCTTGAGGGATTCGATTTAATATTGACGCGCTACGCTCGCTATCACTTCTTAGTGCTTGCGTGTTATCGGTAGCAATATACCCCGGAGCAATGGCATTAACATTGATCCCTTGCGACGCCCATTCATTGGATAAAGCCATAACCAATTGACCAATTGCACCTTTACTTGCTGCATAGCCAGGAACGGTGATCCCACCTTGGTATGTCAGTAACGAAGCGGTAAAAATGATTTTTCCTGCTTGTCGGCTCAACATCCCTTTGCCAATCTCTCTACTTAAAATAAATTGAGCATTAAGGTTAACTTCCATTACAGTATCAAACAATTCGTCACTATGCTCTGCCGCTGGCGCTCTTAATATAGTGCCAGCATTGTTGACTAAAATATCAATGACCGGATGATTTTCTTTTACTTTATTAATGAACTGATAAAGATCATCACGTTGACTAAAGTCGCATTTATAAGCATCAAACTTCCTACCAAGTTTAGTCACTAATGCCGAAATTTCAGAGCCTTCTTCTAATGTAGCCGAGACTCCAATAATGTCAGCTCCTGCTTCTGCCAAGGCTAAGGCCATTGATTTTCCTATACCTCGTTTGCAGCCAGTTACTAGCGCAACTTTACCCGTTAAACTAAATTTATTTAAGATCATCGTTTCAATTTCCTACTGCTAATTATTAACACTTTGTTTGGCAAGAGACTAAAGCTTTCAGCCCTTGTGGATTACCCGACATTTGTGCGAATGCTTGCTTAATATCAGTCAATTCAGATACCGAGGTAATATAAGGCTCAATATCAATTTCTTTATTGGCAATTAATGCTATCGCTTTCTCAAAGTCTTGATGTTCGTAAACCCGTGCACCTAATAATTCCAGCTCTTTCCAGAAAAATTGAAACAGGTCTATCTCGGGTTTTTCACTGTGAATTGCCACCATACATATTCGACCACGCACAGCGGCAATCTCCGTCATCGCTTCAATGGCTTGCTTGACGCCTGAAACTTCAAACACCACATCAGCGCCTTTTCCTTCAGTCCAGCTTGATACATATTCTGCGAGATCTTGTTCGATTGGGTTAACCGCAAGAATACCGTTAGCTTTGGCAAACGCTAATCGCGATTCATTCACTTCAGAAATTAATACTTCTGCTCCGGTGCTTTTAGCCACTTGTGCAACCAATTGGCCGATAGGGCCACCACCAATGATGACGGCTTTTTCACCAGCGACTAATCTTGCTCTCGCAACGTCGTGACAAGCAACCGAAAGCGGCTCTATTAAAGCGCCTTGTTTAAGTGATACAGATTTGGGTAACTTATGTAACGTTCTTGCTTTAACTGTCCAAAAATGCTGAAAAGCCCCGGGAGTATCTATCCCCATAAATTTAAGGTTATGACAAATATGGCTATGGCCTGAATGACAAGCTGGGCAGTCACCACAATAATCTAACGGCCTAACGACTACTTCTTCACCCAGAGCAAAACCATTAACATCTTCACCAATTTCGACAATGGTGCCTGACATTTCATGACCAATAACTTTAGGAGGAGCGACACGTTGGTCCATCACGCCATGATAAATATGCATATCAGTACCACATATTCCAACATAACCAACAGCCAAACGAACTTCATCTGCTTTTGGTACTACCGTTTGTACCTCAGCAATTTCAAAGTTTTTATTACCTACATATAATGCGGCCTGAACAGTGCTTTTTTGATTTGTAGTTTTCATAAAAATAACCTTTTTGTTATATTTTGATTCGATGTGGGGCTAATAAGTCTCTATCGAAAATCACACCATGTCCGGCATCTTGTGGAGCAATAGCTAAGCCATCGGTTAGCTTTAATGGATTTTTGGTATATTGATCGATAGGAAAAGAGTGTACTTCTAGATAACCCGCATGAGATTGAGAGGCCATCAACGAGACATGTAATTCGTGCATACCATGACTACATATCGTTAAATTATTCGCTTTTGCCAAGGCTGCAACTTTTAACCAACCAGTGATCCCGCCAATATTAGAAGCATCGGGTTGTAAATAACTGAGTTTAGCTTGGGCAATGGCATAGCCAAATTCATAAATAGTGTGTAGATTTTCTCCCATAGCGGTGGGAATGTTTATACAATCAGCAATACGACCATAACCTTGATAATCGTCGGGAATGGTGGGTTCCTCAAACCAAGAGATATCATATTTTTCTACGGCATTCGCTAACTTTATCGCTTGATCAACAGATAAGGAATAATTAGCATCGATCATAAATTTACAATCTTTCCCGAGTAAATTTCTTACAGCGCTAATTCGAGCCACGTCAGTACGATAGTCTGGTGAGCCTACTTTTATTTTTACTGCATTAAAGCCTTTATCTAAATAATTGCGAATATTATTCAGTAATTTTTCCTCAGAAAAATTCAAATCTATCCCACCCGCATAAGCTTTGGTTTTATTGCTTGCACCGCCAGCAACACACCACAACGGCTGATTTAAACGCTTACAACGAATATCCCAAAGTGCTATATCAACAGCAGAAATAGCAAATGAGACTAAACCACCACGTCCGACATAATGTAAATGCCAACCCATTTGGTCGTTAAGGTATTCAATGCGATTGGCATTTTCATTCATTAAGAACGGCTTAAGCTCATCTTCAAGTAATGAATAAATAGCTTTGCCACCTTTCCCACCTGTGTAGGTATAACCAACACCTTGGTAACCATCTTGACAAGTTACTCGACAAAGGATTAATTCAAAATGAGTATGGTCACCATGCATTGCATCATTCAACACTTCAGCTAGGGGAATTAGATAATATTCAATTTCAATATTTGTTATTTCACTATTACTACTTTTCATGACTTTGCCAATCGTAAATTGTTAACAATATACTATGCAGTGTACTTAGTTATCTGGTAAGGTCAATACATAGCCTGAAAAATATAGAGAAATAATCAATTTCTCTATTTTCATAAACAGGCTAAAAGTAAAAATTAAATTTTTATTAGTTAAATTTCAACAAGGAAACACTATGTTGTTTTTCTCCATCTTTCTGTTAGTTATGTCATTAATTGCAGTTAAAGCTGTCCTTCTCGAAGCAAACGGTGGGTTAACCAAGAGTGAATACAATAACAATCAAATGAAAGGAATAATCTGATGCCCCACTTGTTAATGATAGGTGAGTGTATGATCGAGTTATCTCAAAGCAATGAACTCGGCGAATATAAACAAAGTTTTGCTGGTGATGTATTTAATACCGGGGTTTATATCAAGCGCTGTTTAAAAGAAAGCGCTCAAGTGAGTTTTTTATCGGTTATTGGTGAAGATAAAATGAGCTCTCAATTGCTAAGTTTAATGGCAAGTGAAGAGATTAACAGTCGTTATCTATATCGCTGTAAATCAAATAAAATGGGTTTGTATATCATTAATATCGACCAATATGGTGAAAGAACTTTTGATTATTGGCGAGAAAACTCTGCCGCTAGACACCTAGTGAAATTTATCAAAAAAGACACCGATAAAACGGCTTTCAGGTCTGTCACTACAATATTTTTTTCCGGTATTTCACTGGCAATTTTATCTCCTGATGACTTAGTAAATTTCTGGGAATTTATAGAGTGCCGTCGATCTAACGGTTGCCAAATCGTTTTTGATCCTAATTACCGTCCTGCGCTATGGTCTTCCCCCAACAAAGCCAAAGATGCGTTCGAGATGGCTTATTCTCTATCAGACGTAGTATTACCTGGCGTCGATGATCATAAAAATCTATACAATCACAAAAGTGCAGCTGAAATTGCCAGTCATTTAGAAGCTAAAGGCATCGGTGAAATCATTATAAAAAATGGTGATTTGGAAGTGCTGATTAGTGTGGAAGGTAGGCGAACTCAAATCGACATTATTCCAGTAACGGAAGTCGTTGATACCACTTCCGCAGGAGATGCTTTTAACGGAGGATATTTGAGTGCTAGACAAAGCGGTAAATCGGTAAAAAGTTCTGTTATATATGCAGCAAACGTTGCCGGCTGTGTTATTCAGCACAAAGGAGCCATTGTGCCAAAAGCTTGTTTTAGCAAAGCAATAATTCCTCTGGCTTGATTATTTTATAAGAGTTTTATGTTTTATTTGTTCGATCTTTGGCAATAAGATCTGCTTTTATATGCGGTTCTAGTGCCATGGTCGGCTGAAAAAAAGTTGCTTCATCATAACGTCCGACTTGATCTCTTGGGTTTCTAAAATAGGCATTCTTCGAACCTTGTTGTAAGTCACAATCAAATCTTACCAAAAATGAATTACTTTCAACCACCCGTCTTGCATCACTTGGATTAATGGTACTCTCACTAATATGGCTTAATCCCCACGAGATTCCTTGGCCGTCATTACTATCAGTGAAGGCATCAGGACAAAATGGCCCGCCAGCCACAGGTGGACAAGTAACCGTCGCCATAATATTGAAATTAATGCCATCAGCAGCATATTGAATGGTATTTTTTTCGGGACCATCAACACACAACATGGCGGCAATACCTTCTTTATAAGGGAACAGAAAGGTCTCATGGCCGGAGTTTAATAATGGGTTGATGTTTGGTTTAACAAAAGGACCTTCGGGGGTATCAGCGATAGCCACGCCTTGCGCTCTGACCAACCAGTCTTTTTCTTTTGAAATTGGCTGACCCTTGTAGAATAGCCAGATCTTGCCTTGATAAACTAGCGGGTAGGGATCATGAATCGCGCCGCCGTCCCACTGATCTTCATCACCTAAATCTAAAATGCTGTTTTCGCAGCGGGTCCAAGGACCGTCAGCTGAATCGGCCCAAGCCATACTAACATCACAATGATCGCCCTTAGCACTTTGAAATGTGCCAGTGAAGCTTTGAAAATAAAGATAGTATTTCTCTTTGAACACCAGAATATCTGGAGTGGTGGCCGATCTGTCACCGTATTGGCCTAAAGGTGCTCTTTCCACCGCAACACCTTGCTCTTGCCAGTCAAAACCATCTTTACTGGTGGCATACCAAATCTCAGCCAGATCCCAATCTACCGCCGGCAGAGTCTCGCTGCATCTTTCCATGCCCACGGGATCACTTTGTGTTGCTCTGCGGGTATACCAAACATAATAAGTATCGCCCACAAGAATAACTTTAGTTGGGTCACGTCGTGAAACTTGGCTATCTTTACCGATGGCGGTAATACGAGAATATTTAAAGTTGGTGAAAAATTCATTGTCTCTGTCATCGGGATTAGGCCAAACATCATAAAGACGTTGCATGGCATGACTTAAACCTTCGGGCTTATCTTTTGGTAGTTTTGCTAACATGAATACTTACCTCAGTGGGTTATTTCTCATTGACTTGCTTGGTGCAGATAATTGAATAGCTACTTAAATAAAGCATTTACTCGTTAAAAAAAACAGCAGTTTACTGCACTTTATTTAAGCATAAAAAAATCAGGCCCCTAATGAAGCCTGAAGTTTATTTAGTAGATAACATGGTTATCGATTAACTACGATATGCTATGAACAGCTATCGCAATCAAGCTTTGCCCAGATTAGAATGTTGCTCTAACACCTAAACGGAAAGTACGGCCATTATAACTTTGAAGATAGTTACGATTCGTTGGCACATTATCACCTTTTATTAAGTTACCTTCAGTCATAAGAGTTTTGAATTGTTTTTGACTTTCTTCAAGTAAGTTACTAACACTACCAATCACAGAAATAGTTTCGGTAATGTTATAGCTAAATGACGCATCTAGTTGACCATAAGAATCATTCCAAACGCTATAACCGTCAAGACTGTTTGATATTTCATTTAATGATTCAGAGCGCCAGTTATAAGCAAGGCGAACCATTAAATCTTCACCTTCATAAAAACCCGTTAGGTTATAGCTATGTTCAGATTGATTCTCAAAAGGTAGATCAACGTCTGGATTTGATGCACTAGCAAAATCTGCTTCACTCGCTGCTAGCGTATAGTTAGCTTGAACACCATAATTTTCCATGCCAGGGATCATTTCTAAGGTGGTCAAGAAACCTAACTCTAGACCTCTAATGAATCCGCCATCACCATTAACAGGTTTAGTATAGCTTTCAAAGTATAGAGGATAGTCAACAGGTTGGTTGTCTGGAGTATTTCTACAGTTACAAGTTACATGTTCTGCATTAAGAAACGGAAGACGGGTAAACTGCTCGGTTTCTAAGCCATCAACGACTGTTTGACCTATTATTACATCTTCATAGACAAAAGAACTGATGTCTTTATAGAAGAGACCGGCTGAGAACATGCCTGTTTCACTAAAGTAATATTCGTAAGAGACATCAAACTGGTTCGCTTCATAAGGGTCTAGATAAACATTACCATCTTCATAGCTATCTTCATCTTGAATACCCTCATAATCCAGCTCCATCCAACCATCGACGGAAGACTTGCCGCCGGCAGTTGCTTGGCTAAAATCAGGTCGAGCGATTACCGTTGCCGCAGCAAAACGTAATACCATGTCATCTTGTAGCTTATAACTTAAGTTAATACTTGGTAAAATATTGCTATAGTCATGCTTATAATGAAGCTCAGTCAGTGGTCCGCCAGTTCTCGCAGCTAAAGCGTCACCCGTTAAACCGAAGCTCTCTAGGTCTGTTGTTACGTAACGAACACCGACATTACCCGTTAAGTCACCATCAAGTAAATAAAGGTTTGCTTGTGCATAAACCGCTAGCGTCGTTTCTGTGTTATCGGAAGAGCCACGTCTATCTGCTGTGGCTCCGATAGCTTCAAATACACCATCAAAATCGGTGATATAAGTTCCGACACCATCATCGGTAAAACCATGGAGGTCGTTAATCCAGTTAACATAAGCAGTTTCGGCTTGTTCAAAGCTCTGAATCGAATTCCAACCTGTTGGAATGCCCGTAGCGGCATGACCACCAAAAAAGTTAACTGGCTCATAACGTGCAGAGCTCTGATCATGAAACAATGTACCATTCATTAACAACCAGGGATCAACCACGCCATTTTCATCTGCCATGGCGATTTGCCATGGACCAAGATTTACTTCATCTGATACGACAGTTTTTGAACGCTCGTTCCAGCGGATACCGGCTTCAAGCGAGCTGATATAGTCGTTGTCATCAAGCGCATATTCAAAGTCAACATGAGCGGAGATGTCTTTGTCAGTATTTTGTTGTGGGTTGCGGTCAACTGAGCCTTGAACTAAACGGTTAAGGTCACCACCCCAACCTTCAAAGCCTTCACCTTCATGGTTATTGTCGATGCTAGGATCATAAAAATCAGGATAAGCTTCGTCGTTAGGATTAAAATAACCCCATTGATTATCAGCGCCCATAACGTATTTCGCGTCATGTCTATCGCCATTCCACCACCAGTGATCATAGTTGTATATTTTTTGTTCCATTTGGTCAGTTTTTGCTTCAGAGTAACCTACACCTGCAGAGATAGTGAGGTTATCTAACTCGTATTCGCCACCTAACTGTAATGTTAACGTATCAACCTCGGAATCTGTACCTTCATCACCCGTTTGAATATATGTACTATCGGCAATGAATTCTGTGACGGTATTGGTTTTCGAGTCGGTAACAATAGAACTTTCTACCAAGTCGGCAGTGCCACTAGGGAGCCAAGACGTAAAGCTAGTAAGATCTACTTCCTCACTTACTTTAGAGTAAGTGCTATCCAAATAAAGGTTGAGAGCATCTGTTGGTTGCCATTGCAGGTTAACCATCAATGAATCACGCTCAAGGTCGCGACTATTAGTTTGAACACCCCAACGTGTTGGATAATGCGCTCCCGTAGAAGTCTGTCCCCAGCTCCAGTTACTAATGCCATCAGTTCGAGTATTAATTGCTTCATGTGAAACAGCGGCAGCAATACCAAAAGTATCGGTTAGCGCTGTTGTATAAGAAAAAGCGAAGGCTGGAGAGGTTTCTTCATTATTTTCATTATAAACCGATTCAACAAAAGCCGTGCCTTTGCTTTCACCAACATCTAAAGGACGGGCGGTAATAATATTAACGGTACCACCGATACTACCTTCCATATGGCTGGCTTCAGGTGTTTTATATACTTCAATGGCAGAGATCATTGAAGAAGGCATGCTACTAAAATCAATACCGCGACCATCACCCGCAGAGGCCATGGTTTGACCGTTGATCAAGGTCAAGTTTAAATTTGGCGCAATACCACGAATCGTAACTTCAGTACCTTCACCATCTTCACGGTTAATGCTTACACCGGTAATACGTTGTAATGCTTCGGCGATATTTCTGTCAGGCATTTTACCAATGTCTTCAGCAACAATGGTATCAGAAATCACATCATTAAAGCGTTTACGGTTAACCGCTTCAAATAACGAGCCACGTAGCCCTGTTACTTGAATCACTTCGGTTTCATCGGTGGTTGCTTTTTTTGCTTCTTCAGCCGCCAAAGCTGACTGTGCACTAAAGGTTAGTACGGCTATAGCATGTATACACGCTAGGTTTAACTTATTTCGAGAGAACTGTTTCATGGTTTTGCCTATTATTTATATAGTTATTTAGAAAACCAAACTAGCGATATATACAATCCTTTTAAGCAACGCTAGTTATAGATATTAACTTATCAGATCAAACATTGTCAAAACAAAACAATTCAATTGCAAATTGTTAACAATAGTGATGCTGTTTAATTTATAACCCCTCACTTTATTATTGTCAACAATTTACATAATTTATTTTCAAAGCTACCCTTACCTTAATGAATATATAAATTTACCCGACTTGATTGTGGACTGTTTATTGTTGACAACTAATTGCAAGTATGCAAAAAATATTTAGGTCGAGTTAATGTATTGGCAATGACCTTCAATAAAAATCGATAGTTTTTCCCTAGGTAATGAGTTCAAGATTAAAGTGAGTTTTAGTTGATATAGCCATTTTATTTCAAGGAAATGTTTCAGAGTATCTTAAGGTGAATTGGCTATATTTATAAAACTAGGAATAAGGGCGAAAAAGTGAAAACTAAACAACTGGTTTATACCGCGATCATAGGGCTTCTATTTGCTTGTAGTGAACAAGCAAATAATAAACCTAAAGAGCCCTCGATTGAAAAAGAAACGCGGGTAATAATCAAAGCAGAATCCTTTATTAACAAATCGAGTGTTTTCTTCACTCAACCTCTCAGAGATGAAATAGCAAGCAAAGAGCATGGCAAATATGCTGATTATCATGTTGATGCCACTATGTGGGGATTCTTACCGCCTTCATTTGCAAACTTTGATTTTAAAAGTAATTTTACAGCAACAATGGCTAGTTATGTAACAGACACCATTAATCATGACCTTGCTGATGTAAACTGGGTTTCACGCATAGAATGGGATGTTATTTGGACTGGCATGACGTCAAAATACCCTCAAACTTTTCAACAGGCGATGGTTAAACGACTCGATGGTTCAAATCTAGAAATAAAATGGTTTCCCGGCCATTATTTTTTCTCAACCCACCATCCATTATTTCGCGAATATATTGAATGGCAAATTCAAGATGTTGCTTTTTATGATAATGATAATGAAAATGCGGTGAATAGCGTCGATGCGATCTTGTTTGATTCACAACATTCCAATCCAGCGCAATATTATTTAGGTGGGGACTTTAGTGAACATTGCATGGCCAATTTCAACCTGTGGCTGACAGAAAACTATATTAATGAAGAGTTAACAGCTCTCGGCATTACTCATATATCAACATTTCATTATGGTGAATTTTTAAAAACCGCTGGATATAACGCAATTCAATATGAGGCTGAAACAACCAATACTCCCAACGAAATCCCGTTAAACAATGAATATCGTCATTTCTTACAAGATTGGAATAATAGCTATTTAGCGGAATTAGTTCAGTTCACAGACGAAGTCGCTAAGGCTAAAGGATATCCCTATAAAGAAGGTGTTGGTTATATCGAAGTGGGCACCAGTTCACCGATCTTTGATCCCTATTGGAACGGGATAAGAATGCCCTTTAATGATGAATTTGATTTCTATGTTCAAGAGTTCAATCACCGTGCCACCGATCAGAAAGTAAGTACTGACGTAATGTTGCTGTATAAGCTTGCAGAAGCGATTAGCAAACCCTTAGCCTTAACTGCACTGCCTTATCCCGATTGGAACTTTATGGTTGATAACCCACAAGCCGTTGATTTAGTGCGGACATGGATTGCGCAGGCTTATGCCAATGGTGCTATTTTTATGGCGCCAGAACACATGTGGGCTTATCAAGGCGCATTACAACGTTATTATAATCCTGACGTAGGCGATTATGATTATATCTATACTTGGATAAGCGAAAAGTCTTTCATGTTTAATGGCTTTGAAACGGTTGCTAACGTTGGATTAGTCTATAGCCACCAAGCCTATCGTGAAAATCAGTACGATAAGTTAGATGTGTTTTTGGTAGCCTCCGACCTAATGGAACAAAATATTCCTTATAAACTATTAGTCGCAGGTGATAACTGGTGGCCAAAATATTTAACCGATAACGATCAAAGTATCGCCATGGAAAAATATAGCGCCATTGTTAAAACCAATTTTAATGGCGCTGAGCTTGATTTCGCACAAACAGCAAAACTTAATTCTCATAACAAAAAAATAATTAATTGGTCTGATACTGAGTCAATTGTTGATATGTTGCCTAAGGAAATGTCTGTTGATGTGTCACATGTTGCCCTTTTCCCGAGAGAAAATTCACACTTAAATACCAGCATGAATAACGCTCCACGCATAATGCATTTGGTCAACCAAGATTACAATGCGACAAGTTCTCGTCTTAATATTAAAAGCAACTTAACCGTAACCATTAATGACAGTTTATATACTGATGTCACTTCAGGTTTTGTTGGGGCTACGTATACTCAAGCAGGACAACCCTCCATTCATTTAGACATCAGCTACGTAAATGGCACAACCCGCGTAAAGATACCGGCATTAAAAAGCTGGGGGTTAATTGAACTTTATACCAAAGCTGGCTTTCCATGTGAAGAAAACCCTGAAATTTGTTCCCCTTAACTATTTTATTGACGGGAAAATTTACTCGAGTAAACAATAATAAGTTATTTGATAGAACCAGCCAAAGTCAGATTTATCGCGTTTTAGATAAAAAACAGTTTACAGCGGTTTTCTCAACTGTTAACTTAATTTGTAAATTGTTAACAATATTTATATTTGGAGTTGAGCATTTGTGCTCTTCCAATCTGAGGTAAAAAAACAATGACAACATGCACTGAAGTGATTACACCCACGGAATCTTATACAGTTAACTTGCCAAGAACGACGAAATTTAACTACGGCATGGGTGACTTTGGCAATAATATTGTTTGGCATATGCTGGGAATGTGGTTAGCCTATTTTTACACCGATATTTATGGTCTGCATCCGACTCATGTCGGCACCATGTATTTGGTATTAAGAATATTTGATGCCATCACTGACCCTCTGGTTGGCTTCTGGGTAGATAGAACCCGTTCTAAATATGGTACTTGCCGGCCATTCATCTTATTTGGCACTATCCCCTTAGCTATTTCATTTACTATGCTGTTTTATGTGCCTGATTTAGATGAAACAGGTAAGCTAATCTATGCTTATGTGAGCTTTGGCTTGCTTACTTTAACTTATACTATAGTGAATGTGCCGTTTTCCGCGATGGCCGGATTTTTAAGTAGAGACTCAGATGAACGAACCTTATTGCAGTCTTATCGTTTTGGCTTAGGCATGCTGGCATCGGTTTTTGTCTCATACACCACATTGTATCTTGTCGAATTTTTTGGTGGTGGCGATCAACAGTACGGTTTTTTCTTGACGGCAGCCGTCTTTAGTCTGTTAATAATAACCTGCCTATATTATTGTTTTTTTACGGTAAAAGAGCGATATCAGCCAGAAGAATTAAGTATCAATGAGCGAGGAATTAAAAGTTTAGTAGTAGATATCAAACAGGCATTTTCTAATCGGCAATTAGTTATCCTATTCCTTGCTAATATAATATTTTTTATTACTTTAACATTAAAAGGGACCACCGCAGTCTATTACATCAATCATGTAATGACCGACGCACGAGAACAGCTGACCTTGTTTATGACCTTGGGCACTATAGGCGCAACGTTAGGTGCCGCTCTGTCTGCCATCATGTGGACCCGATTTGATAAAGTACGCGCTTATAAAATATTGATGTTTGTTTGTGGTCTATTGAGCGCTATTCCTTATTGGCTACCGGGTACCGCTTTTATTTCTATCATGTCTCTCGGTGTTATAGCTTCTTTTTTATCGTTAAGTATGGTGCCATTAATATGGAGCATGCTCAGTGATGTTGTTGACTATCATAAAACGATAACGGGCAAAAATCAGTCGGGGCTATTCTTTGCTTTATTTCTATTTACCTTGAAGGTTGGTTTAGGTGTTGGTGGCGCAGTATCCTTATGGGTATTGGGCACCACAGGCTACGAGGCAGCAAGTGAACTACAAAGCACAGCAGTTGTAGAAAGTATTAATTTCATCAGTACCTTTTTACCGGGAATTTTGTTTGTTGTTGCCGGCATTATTATGATGTTTTACCAACTTGATCAAACAAAACGTGAAGAAATTCGTTTACAACTTTATGGCTAATGATGAAATCCCCATTTTTAAAATTTTAGCCATCTTTAGAGCTAATTAGTTGAGTAAATTTTCGGAGTAAAGAGTGAATAATTTAAGTGCGGCAATGCAACGTCATCAAATGGATGATAGTGAAAATGAATTATATACCCGTTTTCGTTATCAACCGGTAACGGGATTAGGGTATGAGAAAGGCATTAACCGCCGTGATCCTAGTACTATCATCAAAGTTAAAGGAAAATATTATATTTGGTATACCCGCAATGAATGCCAACAATCAAGTTGGTTAAATGCGGATATTTGGTATGCAACTAGTGATGACGGCATTGCTTGGCAAGAGCAAGGCCCTGCGGTAATAAGAGGACCGGAAGGCTCTTGGGATGAATACAGTGTTTTTACCACGGAAATATTAGTCGCCGAAGGCAAGTACTATTTATGTTATCAGGCTAAACGTAATAATGATCCGCTTAATGTTGTGGGGATGGCATCAGCCAACAACCCAGACGGTCCATGGACTAAATTAACTCAACCTATTTTAGAGCCTTGTCGTGATGGGAAACTAATGAATCCACATGAACATGGAGATTCCAACTGGGGAGCTGCGTTGGAGATGGGTTCATGGGATAGTGGCGCCATTCATGATCCGGGTATCATTAAATTTAACGGCCAGTATTATTTATATTATAAAGGACATGCGATTGGTGAAAAAATGTTTACCGATTCAAAATGGGGGCTAGCGATAGCTGAAAGACCTGAAGGGCCCTACATAAAACATCAAGCAAATCCGGTTTCTAATAGTGGCCATGAAACTTGGATATTTCCATGGAAAACCGGGTTGGCGGCCATCGTCGATTGGGCAGGGCCCGAAAAAGGCACCATCCAATATTCTGAAAATGGCGTAGACTTTGAGGTTGTCACAACACTTGAAGATATCCCACCCGCAGGCGGTGCATTCATACCAGATAAATTTTTAGACAATGGTGATGGCCAAGGGTTTTCATGGGGTCTTGCACATTATGGTGCTTCTGATTGGTGCTTTTTAGTCGGCTTTACTTGCGATTTAACACGCCACGGAGAAAAAGACCTAGGCTGGCACGGCTTCCCACATTACAGCACCATAAGAGATGTGATGAAAGAGCCCGAACGATTTGGTATTACTAGAGAAAATTTATTTCAAAACAAATAAGTTTTCTTAGGAAGTTATACATCAAGTTGATTAATTGTTATCTCTCACAAATAAGGTATCAATTAATCTTCATACTCCTTCTAAATTGGCTTTATTCACGTGCCTTTGATTGCTTTGGTACACTCCACATAAATTGCAATTTATAACTGTATCGGAAAAACGATCAATATTAACTGAGAAACCAAAGGAACATTAAAGGCTAAATCGGATCATCCTTCCATTAACTTAATCACTAAAACATTATCTTCGTTTTCATTTCATTAATAGATTAAACCGCACCACCACAGGCGACACCACTGCTCCAGGCAAACTGAAAATTATAACCACCTAACCAACCGGTAACATCGATAGTTTCACCGATAAAATATAATCCAGGGATCTTCTTTGCGGCAAATGTTTTTGAGCTAAGTTCGTCAGTATCAACACCACCTAGGGTAACTTCCGCGGTGCGGTAACCTTCGGTTCCATTAGGTTTTATTTGCCAATTGTGCAAGTAATTGGCAAGGGCAAGAATTTCAGCGTGGTTGAGTTGGTTAACGGCTTTATCAGGAATGATCTTTTCGTTATACATTATCTCGATTAACCGCTTCGGTAATAAAGTATTTAAACAGTTTTTCAAAGATTTTTGACTGCTTTCTTCTCGCCAAAAATTGATTAACTCGGTCAGTTTTATGTCCGGTAATAAGTTGATCATTACACTCTGACCGGCTTGCCAAAAGGATGATATTTGTAAAATGGCTGGACCTGATAATCCCCGATGAGTAAAGAGAATGTTTTCGCGAAAGCTAGTACCATTTTCGGCAGTGACTAAGCAGTCGACACTAACACCCGAAAGACCATCAAAACGTTGTTTGTCGTGGTCATGCAAAGTAAACGGTACTAGTGCGGCACAAGTGGGTAATACTTTTAAAGCAAACTGCTCAGCAATCTTATAACCAATTGGGCTAGCACCCAACTTGGGCATGGTTAATCCACCTGATGCTACTACCAATGAAGTACATGAGTAATTTGTTTCAGTGGTTTGTACTTGATAGCCTTGTTCAGTTTTGGTGACCGAGAGTACTTCATTACGCATTTTTACTTCAACGCCTGCCCAGTCACACTCGGTCATCAAAACGTCAACAATATCTTGAGCGCTGTCATCACAAAATAATTGGCCAAGGGTTTTGTGATGGTGATCTAATCCGTGTCGATCGACTAATTCGATAAAGTCTTGCGCAGAATAACGGCTTAGTGCTGATTTTACAAAATGTGGATTCTGACAAATATAGTTTTCAGGAGCCGCATTTTCATTGGTGAAATTACAACGGCCACCACCACTGATGAGTATTTTTCGACCCGGCTTTTTGCCCATATCAACCACAACAACTTTTTTACCGCGATAACCTGCTGTTGCTGCGCACATTAAACCTGCAGCGCCTGCGCCAATAATTAATACATCAATTTCCAAAGTACTTTCCTAGTCTATTTAGTGTCACCTTTTATCGGTGCCATTATATCGCTATTCAAGCTTGTGTTAAAAGCGCTGCGAGTAAACAAAATGTTGAAAGGTAAAGAAGTGCAAAGATTGTGTAAAGGTAAGAACTAATTTGTAACAGGCGACTCTATTGCTCTCGAAACTACCAACATTTTTACTGGTGGTATTTGAACTGCTAATTAAGCAGAGATAACAATAAAGAGTTTAGGTGAGTCAATGAATATTCAAAAACACATGCGTTGCATAAATAAAGTGAAGCTTTCAATAATAATAGCTACAGTTCTCAGTCTTTCAGCCTGTGGTGGTTCGGATGATGACACGAGTGGAGAAGGTTATGTGAAGCTCTACAACACAGTTAAAAATTCTCCCGCCATTTACTTAACCGTAGATGAAGATTTTTCAACCAGCGATGATGATATAGAAGTCACTTATAGCGGCGTACCTTATGGGAGTTCATCAAGTAACAAAACTGTCAAAAAGGGTAACTATTTTTATGAATTAGCATGGCAAGATGGCGATAGTACCGACAGTAGCGACTTAAGCGTGGTCTATGAAGATGGTTTACAAATTAGCGACGATGCTATTCATTTAATTGTGATCAGTGAAGATATTTTAGCACCTTCGGTGACCACGTATGATATTGACATTATTGATGATGACGATGACATTACCTACGATCGATTCAACTTTAGACTGCTTAATATGTATGCAGATAGTGTAAGTATTGACGTGTATTTATCCCAAGCAGATGAGACTTTTAATGAGGCTGATTTTATTGGGCAATATGCTTATCAAGAGTTATCAGTGAACCAAAAACTCGATCAAGATGATTATATATTCTATTTTACTACGGCTGGCAGTAGCGAAATATTGTTTCAGTCGAATGACATAAGTTTCTCATATAGTGCTCAGTATGTGATGGCAATACGTGAGAATACCGGCGTAGGAACTTCTCCTTATATGCTTGATAAAATGTCTAGTTCGTCAATAGAGTCATTTATCGATGTTGATTCAGAAGCGCAATTTAATGCTTATAACGCGATTTCACAACATGCGTTATTACCTGAATACCAAGGGACATTTTCTCTGTATATAAACGGTATTGACGATTCTTCAGAGATTGAAGATTTATCAATAGGGGCGTTAAGTGAACCTGTGGTACTGGCGAAAGGTGATTACAGTCTCGATATGACGATAACTGATGAAGGAGCGTTATTGTTAAAAAATCATTTACTTTCTCTCGAAGAAAATAGCCATAAAACGGCTTTCTTTTATCTTGATGAAGTCGAGGTTGATGACGATAATGATGGAGATGTTGATGAAAATGGTGATGGTATTGTAGATGAAATACGACTAGATGTTCATTCACTCGTGGTAAGTAACAGTAGTAGAAGTAGCATTTATGATCATGAAATTAAAATGGTTAATTTAGTTGATAGTTCTGAATTTGGCGCATTTACTATATATTTTGTCCGTAATGATGAAACCATTGATACGGCGTTTTATAAAAAGGCGGTGAGTTTTGCAGACAGCGAATTACTGTACCTGAATAATAATACTTACCAAGTTTATGTCGTGGCAAAAGATAACAGTAGTGACATTATTTTAAATGCTTTTGAGCTGATTTTAGATGAAGAGTCTAAAGAGCAATTTATGATTGTTGAAGTTGATGAAACTCAGCCTACAGGTTATAAAGTTAGCTTATTTGATCAAACACTATAATGTCTGCTTCGAAGAGAATAATGATTGATGGTGTTGAAATCTTGTTCGGCAGCCGAGAAGTTTATTGTTGTAATCAGTTGATACCGCTCACCGGATTAGAGTTTAATTTACTCTGGTTGTTAATGAATGATTTTCCAAAAATAGTGTCTCGTGAAAGTATTGCGAAGCAAATTTTTAATCGCAGTCTCGATGAGTCTAATCGAAGTATTAATATGCATATTTCTACGATTAGGAAAAAGCTGCTGATTAACACTGAGTGCTCACGTATAAAATCTTTTCGTGGTGAAGGGTATGTTTTTTAACTCACTGAGCTTGAGGATGAGCTAATAAAAATTAGCTTATAAAAAAAGAAAGGCTTCAATACGAAGCCTTTTTATTTATCATGACTACGCTGTAGTACTCGTCATGATACTTGTTGTACCCACTTTTGCCATTTCTGCTAAATCTTTATCAACAAAAAATAATGCATGTCCGTCGTGACCTACCAAGTTAATTTTATCTAATATACTTTTAAATAAGGTTTCTTCTTCGTGCTGCTCAGCAACATACCATTGTAAGAAGTTAAAGGTAGAATAATCTTGGTTAGTAAATGCTTGATGAGCTAAAGAATTAATACGCTCAGTAATTTCACATTCATGCTGATACGTTTTTTCGAATATATCGGCCAATGAATCAAACTCGTGTGGTGGAGCATCAATTGTCCCTAGAATAGGTAACGCACCCGTTTCACTTACATAAGTGAATAAGCGTGTCATGTGGTCCATTTCTTCCGCCGCATGTTTACGCATAAATATTGCCGCACCTTCAAATCCTTGTTCTTCACACCAAGCACTCATTTGTAAGTACAAGTTTGAAGAGTAAAACTCTAAGTTGATTTGTTTGTTTAACTGTTTGACCATTTCAGGTTTTAACATGGTGGTGCCTCATTTAAATAATATGCGTAAATTCTGCCTGTTTCATCGCTTCGACACAAGAGAAATCTGTAAAAATATAAGAATAAATACTTTAAAAAACAATGATATAACTAATGTTAATTGTTCTCATTCCACATTTAAAGTGTTTTCAATATCGCTTCGGCTGAACTCACTTCAAATTCTTTAGGTTTTTCAACATGTAAAGTCGTTACTGTACCGTTATCGATAACCATAGCGTAACGTTGCGAACGTAAGCCACCAAATCCAGCCGTTTCCATCTGCAAACCGAGTGCGGTAGTGTAAGTGCCGTTACCGTCGGCAAGCATCATAATATTTTCAGCATTTTGCGCTTCGCCCCATGCATTCATCACAAAGGCGTCGTTTACAGATAAACAAATTATTTCGTCAACACCTTTTGCTTTGAATTCATCGGCAGATACAACATAACCCGGTAAATGAGACATAGAACAAGTCGGTGTGAAAGCACCAGGTACCGCGAATAAGACAACTTTCTTATTCGCAAAAAGTTCATCGGTGTTGTGAGTGATCATATTTCCATCTTTTAACTGCGATAATTCGCCTGATGGCATTGGTTTTTTTTCTTGGATCATAAGGTTCTTCTTCTTAAGGGTTAATTAGTGAGGTGGATGGTTCAATGGAAGTTTAATCGCTTTACACAGAAAACCTTTGTCGTGGGCAGAACGTGCACAATCTTTGCAAATAAAACGTGGTTTATCAACAATGTGAGCAAGTTCGTGAAGACTTTTTTCAATGTCTTTTTTCTTCCACTTACAAAGTGCCTTTGCCATAAAACTTCCAGAAATGAATCTCATTACTCTATTCATTTTAGAATAGAGTGCGAAGACATGCATCTATTTATCCGTAAATATTTCTAAAATAATTATTTAGCTTGATCGTATTTATGCTCTTTTCTCGAGTGTTAAACCGATATCATGAACATGGTTATTTACATCAATAGTAATAATATTGGCAAGTTCTTGAGCGTTATTTACTTCTTCATCGACATTACACATGGCTCGCTCAAAAGAAATAAAGTGCTGACGTTGCAATGTTATTTGCGTTAAAGAGTCTTGTGCAACGGTGGCTGATATTTTGGCTTGTCCGGTAACCTCTAATGCGGTTTCTTGTAATTGGTCAGCAATCGTTTTTTGATTGTGTGATGCTATTTCGATATCGACGATTGTTTTTTCAATAGAATTACTTGCACTATGCAGTTGGTCTAAACGCTGAGATATTTGTTTGAGAGAGTCTTGAGTTTTACCTGCTAATTGCCTTACTTCGTCAGCAACTACGGAAAAACCTCTACCGTGTTCACCCGCTCTAGCGGCTTCAATAGCAGCATTTAAGGCAAGTAAGTTAGTTTGGTCGGCAATAGCGCTAATAACATCAACAATAGAGGTCACACTATCGACAGATTGAAAGAGTGAAGTGATCGCTGATTTACTTTGTTGTGCAGCGATACTGGTTGACTCACTGGCGGCTAATACTTGAGCAACATGGCTTTGGCTTGTCTCCATTGCTTGTTGAGTCGCTTGCGCGTTGTGCACTACCCGTTCTGATAACGTGTTTACTGTTTCAGTTGCTTGGCCTAAGGCATCCATAATTTCACGAGCACCTTGTACGTGTGAACTGGTACTTTTGGATGATTGATAAATATTTTTAACTTGGCATTCCATCGTGGTTAAGGCTTTGGCTACTAAATCAAGTTGTTGTGCTTTCGCTTTATCGTCTTGTGCAAGTCTGTTAACCATGGTATTAAAGCTCGAAGATATTTCACCAAGCTCCGTCTTAGGCGGAATATCGGTAATGTTATCGACTTTACCTTGTTCAACCAGTTGTAGAAAACCGTCTCGTAATTTACGTAATGGCTGCAAAATAACACTGCGCTGTAGCCAATAATTTGCCACAAGAAAGCAAATTAAAAACGACAGCAAACCCATAACAACTAAGTAAAGCTGCTGATTCAATACTTCTTGTTGCTGTAAAATAACGGTTTCAGCAACAAGAATAATGTTTTCTAATGTCGTTACATTTTCTTTGAGTAAGGCTAATCCAGCTGTGCGTTGATTTTGTAAGGTTAACGTATGTTCAAACTCGCTTTGGTAACGATTAATCAGGGAAGTAAGTTCAGCAATTGCTTCTTCGCTGATGTCTTCTTTTTCGTCATTTTCATTATTAAAAAAATCATCGTCGTCAGCTTCCCCTTCGTTTTCAGGGAAAATAGCTAATGAAGGATAGTTTGACAATTTCTGAGTTAAAAACATGAGATATTTTAAGGTGCTTTGAAAGCCTGTACTGTTCATATTTTGATTGAGAAAAAGTTTTTCACGTGTGTTTATTAAATTGTTAAGTGAACTGGCTATATTCCCTGTGGTGATTAAATAATTTACACGTTGTTGCTGATTAAGTGCTGAACTTTGTGAACTGTACTTTATAAGTGAATGCGTTATGGCGGCCATGCTTTGTTCTCCATGACGAATTAAGGCAAGTGGGTCGCCACTTAACTTACCCATCGCGCGATACTTGGTTTCAATATGTTGGTTGAGTTTGGCTGCTTCTTCAGTAATTCTCATGCTTAAGTTGCCAACATTTAAACGTGCTGATTGGGTAATTATTTCGTTAAGTTGCCTTTGTGCTACATTGATAAGGCTGGCATCACCCGTTTGTAAGTATGTTGCAACGGTGCGGTAGAATTTGACCGTGGTTAAGGTTTTCAATATTTGATATTCAGAATATTGACTTCGGCTTGATGTAAGTGAAGCACCTACCTGATACATAGTTGCGACGAATGTGATGGCAAAAATACTGATGGCAATAACAGACAGTCGTGAAAAACTGGATACTCGCATGTGTTAATCCTTGAGGCGTAATTTTCTATAAATTAACGCGGATTTTCACCGATCTTTGTTGCGGTTTTATGACAGATTTATGTCAGTTGCACGGGGATATTTTAAAGTGAGTCGTAGTGGCGGAAGTATCAAAGGTTTTAATGTTACACAATATTTAAATGTTTTAACGGTAGCTCGGTTTTATAGCAAACTTGTTTCAGGGAAAAACTACTTTTTATCAGGCTAATACCTTTCATTTCAGTCACTTTATCTAAAAATATCTGATAACTAATGAGATCAGGCACCGCTACTCGAATCAGGTAATCAAAATCGCCGGTCATTAAATAACACTCCATAACTTCAGGTAATATACTTATGTTCTTTTCAAATAATGCTAGTTTGGTTTTTTCTTGCCTACTTAAGGTAATTTGAATAAAAACATTAACGGGTAACCCAACCGCTTGTGGATCTAATAAGGTCACTTTACCGCGAAAAAACCCTGCTTTTTCTAATAGTTTTACCCGTCTAGAACAGGGTGAGGGGGATAACGATACCTTGTCAGCCAATTCTAAATTAGAAATGCCGGCATCAAGTTGTAATGCCATTAATATATCAATGTCAATTTTATCAAGAGTGAAATTAAGCATTAGGTCCTTTGTTTTCAATAAATTGTCTTATATTGATGATTATCATTAATTTAGTGTCAATTATTGATTTTATAATCTAATAATTGGGGGTATCAAATGTTATTTTGGCATGACTACTTAGTGACTGTCATGTTATATTTTATCTAGAACTTAACCACGCCAGTATCATTGCCAACATATCTATATCTTACTTTTCTTAGTTCTATATAGAGAACAAGCGTTTTGAAGTTACGTTGACTGGACAAATGCTGCTCGTTTATTACTCACGTTAGTGATGATAAATAAAGATAAGGGTTTGCTTTTATCAATGGCCACTTCACTGTAAAAAGATGAAATAAACAGAGTGTAAACGGAAAAAATATGACTATAAAAATAGAATCACTAAATCCCGAAAAACGTCAATCGTGTCCTGAAGAATTCAGCTTTGGCGTGACATTTTCTGACCATATGTTCACCCAAGAATTTGACCAAGATAAAGGCTGGCATAACGCATTGATCAGTCCTTACCATTCCTTAGTGCTTGAACCGTCAGCAGCTGTTTTTCATTATAGTCAGGAAATATTTGAAGGACTCAAAGCATATCGTAAACCATGTGGTGGTATTAATTTATTTCGCCCGACAGAAAATGTTAAACGTTTTAATCGCTCAGCCAAACGTATGGTTATGCCTGAAGTTGACGAAAAGCTTCATCTTGAGGCGATTAAAGCGCTAGTTTACCTTGATCAAGATTGGGTCCCTTCACAAGAAGGTTCGTCTTTATATATTCGTCCAACGATGATTGCTACTAGCCCTAAATTAGGCCTTGGTGCGAGTTCTAATTATACCCATTTTATTATTGCTGGCCCCGCAGGATCTTACTTCAAAGGAGGGTTAAGTCCTATTTCTGTTTATGTGGCTGATGAATATCGTCGTGCAGTTAAGGGCGGTGTCGGTGAAGCTAAAACAGGGGGTAATTATGCAGCAAGCCTTTATGCCTCTGAAGACGTTATTAAGTTAGGTTACTCACAAGTTTTATGGTTAGACGCCATTGAAGGTCGGTATATCGAAGAAGTTGGAGCGATGAATATATGTTTTGTTTATGAAGGTAAACATATATACACGCCTTCGCTTAGTGGCAGTATTTTACCTGGTATTACTCGTGATTCCATTTTAAAACTGGCGCCAACATTGGGTTATGAAATATCTGAAGAGCGTTTAGATATTGAGCAAGTATTAGCGGATATTGCCAGTGGCAAAATCACTGAAGTTTTTGGTTGTGGTACAGCAGCGGTCATATCTCCTGTAGGGAAATTTAGTTTTAAAGGTAATGAGTACGTTATTAATGACAATCAAACGGGAGCGGTTGCCAAACATTTATATGATGAATTAACGGGCATTCAATATGGCACCCGTGAAGATAAATTTGGTTGGGTCCAATCAATTTAATTAAAAACTTCACTCGGTAGTTTGTGCTGTATTTAATCGCTAAGTATTTGTTTGTAAGGTTATAATTAGGGTGTGCATATGAATTCACCGGAAGACGTTGGCGTTAAAAACGCGGGTTCACCTCGTGGCCAAATATGTACATCTTTTACAACGGACTCTTTAACTTAATAAAACTATTTTGAGTGTTCTTAGGAATAAAGTCAGCGTCAGGCGTTTGATGGCATAAGAAAACAAAAAAACCTGCATCAGCAGGTTTTTTAATATCAACAAAAGTAAAACTAAGACATATGCATCAACATATTGCTTGGCTCTTCTAAGAATGATTTCCACAAGTTACAAAAACGAGCAATTGAGCCGCCATCAATAATACGATGATCACCAGACCAACTCACTTGCATAATGTAGCGAGCTTCAACTTCACCTTTATCATTAAAACGAGGGAGTTTTTGCAATTTACCTAACGCAACAATGGCTGATTCAGGTTTATTAATAATCGGGGTAGCAATCGTTCCACCAATAGCACCGATATTTGAAATAGTGATAGTGCCACCTTTCAAATCGGCAGCCGCGACACGACCAGAACGCGCAGAATCGGTTAAACGCATAATCTCTTTAGCGACATCTACAATTGATTTATTCTGCACTTGTTTTACATTTGGCACTAACAAGCCAACTTTAGAATCAACCGCCATACCGATATTATGATCATCGAAATAAGTAATTTCAGTACAATCATCATTAACTTGTGTATTCACAATTGGAAATTCTTTTAACGCTAAAGAAATCGACTTCATGAAAAATGGCATCATGGTTAATTTAATGTCTTGCTTGGCATAAGCTTCTTTCATTCCGCTACGTAAAGCCATTAAGTTAGTCATGTCTATTTCTTCACAATAAGTAAAGTGAGGAATAGTAGATACCGATCTAACCATAGCTTTAGCCATCACCGCTTTAATACCACGAATAGCTTCAACACGTTTACCACCACTTTGAGGGGCAGCAACTTGCGTTACCTTTTCAGCGGTAGCAACAGGTGCATTTGTGAAAGACACAACATCTTCTTTGTAAATACGACCTTTTTTACCACTACCTGGTATTTCATGAATGTTAACATTTAATTCACGAGCGACACGACGTACAGCAGGGCTAGCAACCGCTTTACCATTGACGACTTTATTCTCACATGATGCTGGTTTAACTTGTGATGCAATAGCTTTGGTTACTGGGGCCGACGTTTGCTCAACAACAGTGCTTGTATGATCACCGCCAACGCCACCTAGTCCTCCAATAGCAACTTTTTCGATTTCAAATAAAGGCGCATGTACTTGAGCAATTTCACCTTTAGCATAATAAAGTTTAGTAATCGTACCATTATGCATAGCAGGAATTTGAACAAGAGCTTTGTCGGTCATTACATCAGCGATTGGCTGATCTTCCACAATCACATCGCCTTCTTTAACGAGCCATTCGACTAATTCACATTCAACAATACCTTCACCGATGTCAGGTAAAATAAAGTCTTCTCGCTCTAATGAAGACTCACGAGTGACAGTCGTTTTAACTGGACGTTCAACGGGGGCAGTATTTTGGACTTCAGCTGAAGGTGCCGTTTGTACCGGTGTAGACACTTCATCGGTTGTCATACAAAAAAGTGGTTGGTGTACTTTGGCAATATCGCCCTGAGCGTAATAAAGCTTAGTAACGGTACCATTATGCATAGCGGGTATTTGTACAAGTGCCTTGTCTGTCATCACATCAGCAATGGGCTGATCTTCAACGATAACGTCACCTTCTTTCACTAGCCATTCAACTAGTTCACATTCAACAATACCTTCACCAATATCTGGTAGAATAAAATCAATACTCATGACAAAAACCTTAATAATTTATGCTGTGTTTAATGGCTTCATACACTTTTAAGTGGTCGGCAACATATTCTTTTTCTAACGATAATGGGTAAGGTGTATCCATACCGCACACTCGGCCAATCGGTGATTCAAGATGTAAGAAACACTCTTTTTGAATCGTAGCGGCTATTTCACTGGCAAAACCAGCGGTTAATGGTGCTTCTTGACTGACAATTAAACGACCTGTTTTAGTCACCGAGTTAACAACGGTTTCAATATCCCATGGCAAGATAGTACGTAAATCAATGACTTCACATGAAATACCATCAGCGGCAGCCATTTCAGCTGCTTTTTCAATAATTTCCATTTGTGCGCCCCACGCTAGTAACGTGATATCGCTGCCCGCAGTAACAACTTCTGCTTTGCCTAAGGGTAATTGATAATCTTCAGTGGGCACTTCACCGACTGATGCACGATATAAACGCTTTGGTTCAAAAAATATAACCGGGTTTTTATCGCGAATAGACGCTAACAACAAACCTTTTGCTTGGTATGGATTACGGGGTACAACAACTTTCAAACCAGGCGTATGAGCAAAATAAGCTTCTGGAGATTGGCTATGATATAGGCCACCTGCAATACCGCCACCGTAGGGTGTGCGTATTGTTAAATTACCGACATTAAACTCATTGCCGCTACGGTAGCGAAATTTTGCTGACTCGTTAACAATTTGATCGAATGCGGGAAAAATATAATCTGCAAACTGAATTTCAGCAATAGGTACACTGCCCTGAGCAGCTAGACCATTAGCAAAGCCAATAATACCTTGTTCTACTAATGGAGTATTGAAACAACGCGATTTGCCAAATTTTTCTTGTAAACCACTGGTTGCACGAAAAACGCCACCGAAATGGCCAACATCTTCACCAAAACACACTGCACGATCGTTTTCTAACATTGCAATTTCAAGCGCGTTATTAATTGCATGTAATAAGTTCATTTGCGCCATTATTTAATTCTCCCCGCAGTAAATGGGTAAGCTTCTGGGTACTTTTTGATATGTATTTTTAATTCTTCAAATTGAGCTTTTAATAGCGTTGGTGGTTCATCGTAAACATCAGTGATCAAATCTTCAACCGGTGGTTTATCAATGACTTCTGCAACTTTAACAGCTGCTAATATTTTTTCACGTAACGTATCATGTAAAGTGACTTCTTGTTCTTCATCCCACCAGTTATTTACGAGCATCCAATTTTTCATACGTAGAATAGGATCATTAGCTTTCCACTTAGCTTCTTCTTCACTTGTACGATAACCCGATGGATCATCTGATGTAGAATGACCACCTAAGCGATATGACATGGCTT
>JABSOZ010000002.1 GCA_013215295.1 Colwellia sp. | reverse complement strand
GGCTTTTGTCATGAAACACCTCCTGTTGTATCTCTACAACAATTATAGTGTGTCCACGAAAATGGGGTAAGACTAATCAGTTGACCTAAAGAATAACTAGTAGCTAAGGACAGCTCAGCGCACCAAGAAGACCCTTTTTGGAAAAATTTAAATCTGCAACTAAAGGTACTCTGTATTAGCAATATGTAAGGTTGTTTCAGAGCCATCTGCTAAGGTGATATCGGCAAGAAAGCGCTTGTAACGTTTGATGAGTGTCGCTTTTTTAAGATTAACTATTCATTGAATAGCATGAGTCGTAGAACTGCTAGTTTCTGTTAATGATACAAAGAATGAAAGCAGACTTTAATAACAATCCTATTTAATACTTAATTTATTTTTGATGGTGAAATTAGATGTTACCAAGGGGGGTGATCGCACAGCTGACTTTGATAATGTTACCAACTTAGGTTCCAGCAACGCTAATCGCCACTTTCCAGTTATCAATCAAGGTAATAAATTCATCTTGTACCGTTAACTTAAGCGCAACAGACAACAAGGTATTCTCACCAATTTCAACACTATTACCATGTGCTCTAGAAAAGCTGACGCCAGCGGTTAAACCGAGTCTTTTTTTAATACCTGAGGTTCTTTCTCGATGTAATACTTTTAAATTGGCGATTGCCTTGGGTGAAAGTTTCAAAATATAAACATCAATTGCAGGGCTATTATTAAATAAACCTTTAACAGCAGCTTGAGTGGTTTTACTAACAACTACCAGAGGAAAGGCTATGGTTCTTTGTCCGGTACTGTCTTTAATGCTTGCCGATAAATTTATAGAATGGGTAGGATCGAAATTAACGACACTATTAATCGATACTTTTACTAAGATGCCCTTTGGGTCAACAGTAAAAAAATCTGCTGGTTTGGCATCGGAAAAATGTATCATGGTTGCCAAGGGAATACTTGAACATGCCGTTAAAAAAAGTGCGCATAATATAATAATCGTTTTCATAGTTAGCCTTAAAAAGTATTGCTATCGGTCAAATGAAATTCATTCAATGAATTCTGCATCTTTAAGTAGAGTGGGTACAAAGGTTTAAGTGACTGGTGCTCAGTAACTTGATTGTTAGAGCATTGATTATTTTCCAGCAAATAAACTGCCTCAGATAACATTGGGTCGTTTAAGTCTCCCCATGCTCCTGCAATAGAATCAACAGCAGGACAATCAACAGCAATACCGTCAAAGAAATCACCAAAACCATCGGCATTGTGATTATGATGGGTAATCGCTAATATCATTTGATCACATAATTGTGAAACTCTCATACCTACTGGTTTTCCAAAGGTTTTTTGACCCACTAGTTTCACATCGATATAAGGTTTGAGTGAATTAATTAATACTTCACTGCCTGAAGAAGACTCTTGAGTGGTAATAAAAACAACACGAGACATATTCAAATAATGCTCAACGCCATTAAGGTTAAATAGCTCAATATCACTTTGATGATTAGCATTGTTCGTTGGTTTGTTATAAATATTACCTGCGACAGTATCACCACCAATTTGACTGCCGAGTTGGTTAGACATTCTTGACGTACCGCCATGGTTATAACGTAAATCAACAATAAGTTCATCGACATTTTTATCATTAAAGTAGGCAAAGGCTTGGTTGAGATCTGCTGAGCTTGGGTCTATAAAACTATTATAAACAAGATAACCTATGCTACCGGCAGCAGATTCAATAACTGTGGTTGCAAAAACGGTATTGGTTGTCACTTGGCTTTGCTTCATCGACTGAGTAATAATAACACCTTCAAGCGTTCGCCTAGTAAAAGTGACGTCTTGAGAAATGTCTGTTGTAGCCCATAATTCTGACCAAAACACCGACCATACAAAGTGCTCATCAGCCATAACACTATGTAGGTCAATGTCATTAATGGCAATAATACGATCGCCTCGACTCAAGCCTATTTTTTGCGCATTACTATTATCAAAAACAAAACTAATCACCAATTCATTATTAATGTCATCGACTTTAGCTGCCATGCCATAACTAACGTCTACAGCATTAACAAAAACATCATCGTACTCGGCTTTAGACATAATAAAGCTGAATCTGTCAATCGGGTTACTTTCTTTGATATTATTGATTAAATCCTCTAACGATGAAAAATCACCAAAGTCAGTGCTGCTATTTAATGACTCATTCCATAAATACCAATCGTCCATGTAATCCCATAAGGCGATATTTTTTGCAGTTTGGTCTAGACAAACGTTAGGATCTACAGTTATCACGGGGCTCTCTTGTGCACCCTCATCACAACTTTGCAATAAAATACACAAAAGTAATATTAAAAATAACGACTTCATAAAGATAACTAACCACTCACTCTTGAGGTAAAAGCGTTACTTTAAAGATGAATTGGCTTTTCAACAAGTGAGGAAGTAGCTATAAATTGCGAATAAAAGGCGAAAGGTATAGTTCGTTGCGACAATAAATGCTAACCATTTAATACTAAAGAAAAAAATAACTATAAAAATGAGTGTTTGATATGTTCATCGGTAGATGAAATGAACTTTAAAAGCTGACGAATCCCCACAAAATATGAAAAGTATTTAAGTAAGGGGATCGACCTTCACGGCTAATTGTGATCAAATGATTTCGCCAAAAAACAACAATGACAACTGCAGTGAAAACCACAAAAATATTACAGAAAGATATTGCGTTTTCCTACCCTGAAATTCATTTTACTCGACTAAATACCGTTTTTACCTTTGTTAAATCTGGAGCACGTGATCAACGAGTATCCGTAACTTACCTAGGACGTGGGCTAAAAAATGATTCATTCACCGAAAAGAAACATGATATTGAACGGTCAGACAGGCTCATCGGGAACAAACATTTGCATAACGAACGGCTTTCGTTTTATGAATTTATGACCGAAAATTTGCTGGGGAATGACCGTCACCCCTTGATCCTTGTTGATTGGTCACCTATAAACGGCAATGAAATATTCAGGTACTCCGGGCGAGTATTCCAATGGGCGGCAGAGCTTTAACACTTGTTGAAAAAGTGTACCCATATCTGAATTGAATACTGACGTTGCCCACCGTGAACTAGTGGATAACTTAGCGCAATGCTTGCCTGTTGATTGCCAACCGATCATATTGTTGGATGTCATATTTAAAACACCATGGTTCAAGGCCGTTGAAGAAAAAGGCTGGTATTGGGTTGGTCGAGTCAGGGGAAATGTTCAATTATCTACCGATAAAAGGATATGGAAGCGCTGTAATCGATGGTTCGACAATGCAACGACTAGAGCTAAAAAGTTGAGAGAGGTTTATTATAGTAAACCGACACAGTTCCCGTGGCAAGCGGTGCTTTATAGAGGTGTCAATAAAGGTCGTATTAAAAAGAAAAAGCATGGTGGTAAATCGCAGTGTACAACAGACAAATACCAGCAACAGAAGGCCAAAGAGCCAAGGTTGCTGGTATTTAATTTACCGGCGTCACTTAAAGCTACAGCGAAGAAAGTGGTCAACATGTACCGTCAACGAATGCAGATAGAAGAAAACTTTAGAGACACTAAAAACAGTAAGCTTGGCATAAGCCTGGAGTACGCTAATTCAAGAAGCGCAGAGAGATTCTTGAATCTTCTGCTGATAGCCGCAATAATCCTGTATGTCTTATGGTGCTTTGGATATGCATCCGATCAACTGAATCAACAAAGGCTATTACAGGTAAACACAGAAAGAAAACGTCGGGTATTATCCTATATTTATATAGGAAGAGAAGTCGTTGATGATCACAGATATTGTCTTGATGAACCTTTGCTAATTTATGTTTTTAGCCAGTTATCAGAACTGAGTATTAACTATGATGATTTAAAATGAATTCGTGGGCATCCCTCAGATCTTAGCCCCAACTTATAGCGTAATAGTTGCTTCACCGTAATTGGCTGGGTAAATAATCATCGCGTTAAGTTTAATGTTTGAGTGGATGTCTCTTATATTTGTCGCCATTTAACCATAATCTCATGCCTAGTGCTGCAAATAAGTGTTTGAGTATATGAGCAATTACGACGAATATTACTTTATTTAAAATTTGTCAGGTTTTTTTACACCGTTCTTTTTATATTTACACATAAAAACACCAAGTTACTGATAATAAACACATAAAAATCAATGGCTCGAATTTTGCTTGGTGTCGCTGTCAAAATCGTACAACAAGTTCGTAACATAATAGAGGTGAAGTATTAACCTCTTTTAATTTTTAACGTAGTCAATGATTACAATGATGAAAACAACCCTTATTCAAATGCCCGGCCGAATCATTCGGTCGCTGATACCTATGAATAACAAAGCGAAGGAAGCGAATCAAATGAGAAAACCATGGTGGCCGATGATGGCTGTATTTTTTGCCTTAAGTTGTGGCACAGCCCAAGCCGGCTTAGTGAAGTTGCACGATTTTTCCGGTGGCACCACAGATGGCGCTGCCCCCGATGACGATTCAACCTTGGTCTATGACGGCTCACGTGTCTATGGCGTGGTTCCAAACGGCGGAGCTAACGACTCGGGTGTAGTGTATGCGATGAACCTTGATGGCAGCGGTTACACCATATTGCACCATTTCACTTCAAGTACTGACGGCCAATACCCAGAAGGTAGGCTAACATTGGATGACGGGCGTCTCTATGGTACTTCGGGGTCCGGTGGCACTAACGACGAAGGCACACTTTTTGCGATAGATACCGACGGCACAAATTTCGAGGTTTTGATTGATTTTGAACAAAGTACCACAGGTGCGAATGCTACTGGAGCCCTTAACATTGACGGTACCAACATTTATGGCACCACGACTTATGGTGGCGCCAATGGCGACGGAGGGATATATCAAGTAGGTATTGATGGCACAGGTTTTTCTGTACTTCATGACTTTAATTATGCCACTGATGGTTCGTACAGTATTTCCGGTCTTACCCTAGATGGCAGCACCTTGTTTGGCATGACCAACGATTCAGCAAATGACTATGGCATCATTTTTTCACTGGAGACCGACGGCAGCGCTTTCGATATTCTGCATGAATTTATGGATGGCGCCGGAGATGGTGCGGATCCACGTGGCAGTATGATACTCAATGGCTCTACCCTCTATGGTATGACGGATAATGGTGGTGCCGAAGGAGACGGCGTTATTTTTTCCATCGGCACCCATGGAAGCGACTTTTCAATCTTGCACGAGTTTGCGGCATTGACTGACGGAAAAGATGCGGAAGGTTCACTTACGTTAGTGGGCGATATACTTTATGGCATGACCGAAGATGGTGGCTTAACTGACGATGGCATTTTATTTAGTATTAACTTAGACGGCAGTGACTTTGATGTTTTGGCTCAATTTGACGAGTCGACTTTTGGTGGTGATCCTGAGGGTTCTCTACTTCATATAGACGGCGTCTTTTATGGTGTGACCAACAATGGCGGTGTTAACGATAATGGCACAATATTTGCCTTCAACCCTAGCGTATCAGTCCCCGAACCATCAACACTTGCTATTTTTGCATTAGCGCTAATGGGTTTAACATCACGTCGTTTTAAGAAACAAGCTTAATTTAGTTTGACTATCGAAACTGTTTTTAAAAGTGAACAAGTGAACAAGGCATAGCTTGAGGAATATTAGCTCAGCCATGTTCTAACTTCGTCGCTTTACTGGTAGAAATAGTACAAAATATTTAGCAGCACTTGCCATTTTGGTCGGTGCTTTTTTTGATAAAAATGGGGTTTATTGACTTATATTTTCTCTCGGTTTTTGTAGAAGTTTAACTTTAATATCATGCTAGATGCCGCGATCCAATGCTTTAGCGTATGACCACTGGCTATCGTCGAAATATTAAATATTTCCCCTCAAAATGCGCAGTTAACCTAGCCTTAGATAGGCCAATATAACCATATATACCGGTTTTCGTGGCTAAATGTTTGCTTCATAAACTGTAAAATTAGTGGCATGGCAATCAATGTCAGCAGCTGAACTAAGAGATAAAATCTTAAATCGCCAGCCGCCTTAGTTTCAGTGTAATGCTAATAGAAAACGGCTGTGCCACCAAGAAATAGTAAAGGGTAGAGCAGGCGTTTACCCCAATGCATACCAACATACTCGTCAATAATAATCGCGACAAGCGCCATAAATACCAAGGTCATCGGCAATCTGTCCCAAACTAAACTTTGATTACTTGGCGCCAAATGGTAATAACCAGAGCCAAAACCAATTAATAATAAACCAAGAAACAATAAAAAATAGCCGGCTTTCAGCTCAGCCAGAATGACGAGATTTTTAGCAACCAATAAACGATAAAGCCCGATCACACCTATGATGATAAAGGCGAGGTTGGAGAGCACATTAAGGATAAACATTAATGACACCTATAGAAGTGGAATTACTGAACACTTCAACTAAGGTTGAATAATAACCAATAACTTTAGTTGGAGTAGTTCATGGCAACAGCAAGAAAACGTCAAATAAGTTTGATTATACACCTTACTGTGTGCCCAGAGTTCAGCACTAGCATGGAATGCTTTAATGAACCACGAGTCTACCTGAAATACATGAATAGTGCGGCAGGAATCAAAGTATTCATGGCACTATCTGGTTGTGCAGATAGTTGAGTTTGAGCGGCAGTGACTTATCGTATGCTGATAAGGTGATGTAACTCGCTGACAACGGGAGGTGAGGCAAATTCGTTACGCCAACAGGCTTCTCTAAACTGAGTATCGGACGGATGAAGAACATGAACCGATTAACCCGCATCTAAGGGCTGAAGTGTCGCCACTACCTACACGAATTAACAGGTAGTAAAATGCTGTAATATTGTGAATAGTAGGGACAATATTACCAATTTTCAAGTGTGTATATGCTTGTCATAGATAAACGTTTATACCACAATTCTGCGTTTAAGCATTATCACCTTACAGAAAGATAAGGTTAAAGACTGCGATCGGCAACCACCCCAATATGCTTGAGTTCCGGTAGGTAAACTGGGGAAGGTTTATTTGGATGATAAGGGAGCACGAACCCGATGACAAATAGGCTGGCGGAGCGCTCGTAGTAGTCTGAGATGGGGAAAGCCCATTACATGGCGAAGGGGCGCAGTTTAATTGATTTACGTAAGTAAATTACCTGACCTTAATGAGGTGAAGACCTTTGATAATCAGCGAACTGCAACGTAAATTAGCCACATGGACAGCAGTAGACAGAACTCGTCGAGTTAATCGACTACTGCGCCTTATCAGTCACCACGAATGGTTATACCAAGCGGTACAAGTAACGCTTTCCTCCAGAGGTGCTAAAACGCCTGGTGTGGATGGAATAACTAAAGTTCATTTACAAGCTGATCTGCATACTTACCTAGATGAAATCAGTAATGATTTACGTACGGGTAATTATCAGCCGATGCCTGCCAGAAGGATTTATATTCCAAAAGCAAATTCAAAGCAACGCCCCCTAGGCATACCAACCTTGAGAGACAGAATAGTCCAACGTGCCATGCTCATGGCAATGGAACCAATATGGGAAAATGACTTTCATTCATTATCTTATGGTTTCAGGCCAGAGCGAAGCGTCCACCACGCCATTCGAACGGTAAAGTTACAGTTAACCGATGGAAAGGCGTCGCGTGGGTGTTGGGTAGTTGAAGGAGACCTATCAAGCTATTTTGATACGGTTCATCATAAACTACTGGCTAGCTGCGGAAGGTTTTGTGTTGATACCAACTTATTCCGCAATGCGTACGAAGTGATCATTAGTTCTTATATTGCTAACAGCAGCAATGTGCTCAAAATCGCCCCTTAATTCCTTATGACAATAGTCGTTTTATCCGACAATATAGTCTTACACTCCTGGTACACCATACTTAATTGATTCAGGTTAGTGCTCTTAGTTTACGAATAATTCCGACATAACATTTAATGTTTCTCACAGGTCAATTATGCCACAGGAATGGTGAAAGGCATTTCTTTGGCAAACTCGAACAAGAATTTGATATTAAAGATGGGCAAAAATCTGCTCGAATTTGCGGGCTAAATTTAATTGCACAATTAAAAAAAGCGCTAGATGGAGATTTGGATAGAATTACAAAAACAGTTAAAATTAGTTGGATATGTGCACGGTATCCCCGATTTTAATGGTCAATCTCAAGTCATAAATGGTGTATCAGATTTGTTTATGGAGGTTTTTGACGAATACGGTAAACATACTCGGTTAGCTGTATATGTTAGCTCTTTACCCTACAATGTTGTGGTAGAAGTTGAAGGTGTATTCGAAATAGCTGAAACTATACAGGGCAATTAAACAGGAAAACTTACAGTTGACTGTTTTCGTTTCTCAATATTTGAGCCAATAATTTATTGCCCATTATTAGGGCGTTAAACGCCAAATTCTCTGTTTGTCATATCCATGACACATTGCTGGCGTATCTTGCAACGCTATTATTTGATAATTTAGCGTTGTTTAATCATTGAGGATAAAAAATGTCAATTCGTCAAAGAAGAATGAATAACGGTTGGTCTCAATCTCAACTCGCAGAATTTTGCGGTTTGAGTCTGAGAACAGTACAACGTATCGAAAAAGGTCAAAAGCCAACAATGGAGTCATTAAAGGCTTTAGCATCTGTCTTTGAGACTAATATATCCGCTCTTATTTCTAATCATGAGATAGATGAGTCCAAACTTACTGAGCAAGAAACTGAAGCATTAAAACACGTAAGAAAGATGAAAAGATTTTTATTAGAGTTGTTTTCTTATATCGTGATTGTGCCACTAGTATGCTTGGCGACGTGGATTTTCGGCCACGGTATTATATGGGGAGGACTGACTGCTTTAGTATGGGGGATATTACTTGCTTACGATGCGCTTTACATTTTTGATGCCTCAGATTTCCTTGGGAGTGGCTGGGAGAAACGTCAATTGGAAAAACGATTGGGCAGAAATATTCAATGAAAGTATTAATTAAAAAAGTACCTATAGAGAGGGTATATTTCAATCTTTTTCAATTGCTTTTGATTGGCGCTTATAACTATTACCTTGTAATGAGTTTCAATATAGATTCATGCAAGCAATGCTCTATATAGGCGAAGGTGAGAATCAACCATTAATGACGGGTTAGGTGACTCTGAAGGTGGCAATGCTTGGGCAGCCAGCACATAACCTAAATAACCTGAGTATAGATAATTAAGGTTGAATGACTATAATGTGCTCTTTTTTACCTTTAGCATTTCCCTTGCAAACGGCAAGTGATCCGACAGAGGGTTCATTAGCGGCAATGGTTTTTTAGGCCATTGAGAAGGACCAGAAAACGTTGACCTACCTTTATCCTGACAGTCAATTAATCCACCATTGCCGACATACGCCAGATACTTAAAAGCCGCCTCGAAGGACGGCTTTTTGTCAAAAGCGATTATTCAGCCACAAGGTTTTTATTTCAGCTTTCACTGGCATTAACTTGGCCTCAGAATACACTCAATTAGTGAATATCGTTGGCCTTAATTAACCGACCGATTTTATTGGGAATGAACACTGTTGAAAGTGAAATACATAACAAAATTTTTTTATTGCATTTTATACTTAGTGTAGATTTTATCTAACGAACCATTGAGCTTTAATTCCCTTATTATTTTATTGACGGAGTCTTTTAGAGACTTGTCTTTAAAAGCCATGTGTGAATAAATATAAGGCCATAAATAATGTACAGTAAAATTGGTATAATCTACGTTTATATTTTTATTGTAATATTTATTGTTTAAATCATACCTGAATATGTTGATATCACCGATTCTAATATCCTTCCTTCCTGAAAGCATTAGATGAGTAGTTTCTTTTGGGTGAGGATGCTCAGAATATTCATGATTTTCTTTAGCCATTTTCTTAAACTCAGCACCAAGCAGCTCTGTTGCACCTTGATATGCAGCGATAGATTTTCCTTGTAAATCAGATATATTATTGACTTTTAGCTGATTTGATTTAATTGATACTGCAACGTCTTTAAAACGAAATAGTGGATCAGACAAATATACATTTACTTGTGAGTCAGGAAAAATATTACAAGCAACATCAATTAATTCTCCATAGTTAATTTCATGCAATATTCTATTATTACTCATAAAGATATATTCCACTTTGTATTCAGGAAGTTGCTTGAATATTTCATCGATGAGTTCGATAAATATGCCTTCAGGTCCTTGTTCAATAAAAAAAGGAGGAAAGTTACCAACACCAACTTTTATTACTTGTTGCGCAATTGATGTAGCTGAGAATACTAGCAGAGATATGAAAATAATATGATTTAAGATTTTTGTCATTTTTATACCTCTACTAATAGATAGTTAAAAGCAATTATCACCAAAGTATAACAATTTGGGATTTAACGATACAAAAATGTATCGTATTATCGCAGTAGTTAACTATATTGCGCACCAAGTGAGCCTTGTTCGGCAACGATTGTACGGGGTTATCGCTATAACCTGACATTAATATTTTCATGTGGTTACGTAATCTTCTACCGACACGTATGTAGCATATTTATTTTGAACTACTTTACAATAACTACAGATTGAGATTACACCGCTTAGTGTCTGAACGTTTGCTATCGTTCTTTCTATTTCTTCAGCTGCAATTTTGTGTTCTTTTTTTAACTGTTCACGTAAATGCTTAACTTTGATTAGGAGTTCTGCTTTAGTATTATTGATATCATCTTGCATTCAGGTTTCTTTTAAATTTCTTTTAGTTATATTGTTAAAACTTGTTATTTACTAATGATATAAGATTAATCATACATTGTTGAACTTACAAACTTTGTAAAGACATTGACTAAATTAAGACTGAATTTGACACATATGCGCTACTAATTATAGAACTGGAATAAGTTAAAAGAGTTAGGCGTATAAATTTAAACTATATTCACTATTTTTAAGACCATATAGCGCACAGATTAGTCATAAAAAGTAATTAGTGAACCGTCTGTTTTTAGATCTAAGTGAGCGTTTGGGCGAACGGTTTTGAATCGGAAATTTAGTCTGCTTTATGCTACCAAGCTGCCGCTTAGAGATTAAATGTCAACGTTCCTTTAATTACTATAAGGATAACGTTGCATTTACCCGTTGAAACCACACACCAAAGCAGTCGTTCACGTAATTGTATCGACATGACTTTAAAGTGCGCAAACCGACAATGAGTATTAATTAATTTTAACTTCGCCTTTAACCTTAGAAGCAGTCAATATAGTTTGACTTTTAATACCTAACTTTTATCTTTATAATTTACCCCGATCCATATTCGTAGCACAAGTGTGTCTAATTCAGTCTCAATTCAGTCAATTTCCCTACTGAATTCGTAGTTTCGCCAATATCAGTGTACCCTTATTTGCTGTTGGTGTAATTTTAGACAATAATTATTCACCTCTTATTCGAACATTGGTTCAGCCGCATTAATAGTTATCTCCGTTAGGTTAGTCCTCACAGTCATGACAGACGTTTAAAACTTAATGAGTTAAAAAAGATACAGGCTTAGAAAGAGATTAGATTGCAGTTTTGATTGACCACTACAGGGTTTCTTATCTTGAGTATAGATATTGTGAAGATGTTACGGAATATAAATTATCTAAAAACTAAGAATAACAGGACGTAAGATGTACGAGACTGAGGGAGGGCAAATAGTAGCAGCTTTACGGATAAACGAAGAGCGTTTTCAGGGTTTGCTTATTAACATTGAAGCAGGCATTGTTGTTCATGCACCAGATACTTCTATTATTATGAATAATTTCAAAGCATCAGAACTACTAGGTCTTAGTAATGAACAGATGATGGGCAAAAAGGCCATTGATCCTGCATGGAAATTTGTAGATCCAGATAATAACACTTTATCCCCTGATGATTACCCTGTAAATAGAGTGTTAACCAGTAAAAAACCAATTAAAAGTCAAGTGTTAGGCATTCATAGTCCAATGTTCAAGGATGTCGTTTGGGTAACAGTCAATGGGTTTCCTATATACAGTAGTACAGGTGACTGTTCTGAAATAGTTATCAGTTTCGTCGATATCTCCGCTCGCAAACTGGCCGAGAATGAGTTGAATAGTCACAGAGACCTCCTTGAGGAAATGATCGAAGTACGCACAAATGAACTCATTGAACGCAATAAGTCTAAGCATTACGACAATGACTTCCTCAATAAAGTTCGGAATATTGTTCTCGAGAATCTAGGTGTCAATGGATTTGATATAGACACGCTAGCAGCCAAATTATTTATTAGCCGTTCTACCTTACAACGTAAAATAAAACGCGAAAGCGGATTAACACCAGTACAATTTATTAGAAAAGTTCGTCTTGAAAAAGCACATGATTATATTCAAAGTAATACTCATCGTACTTTAGCAGAAACTGCCTATGCAGTTGGCTTTAGTCATACTGGCTATTTTTCCAAGATATATAAGAAATATTGTGAAGAAAAAGTTATGTCCTCTAACTCTTTGCAACACAAGACAAAATAAGATTTCTATAAGAATTAATTTAAGTTCTGTTATAAATACAGTAGTGGTGTTGGTGTTTAAATAGTCATTAGTGTCATTTAAGCACTAAAAGTCAACAATTAGTACAAAGTGTAAATAGTTTTTCAAATTTTTAAAGTGAATAAATTGGCCGAGAAAATATTGAAAATGTTTAATATGTCAAAAGTGCTCAATTGATTAATAGAATAAATTAAAAAATGGAAACTATGATAGTAGCTGTCTAGGAAGGAGAGTAATATGTTTACAATCATGGTAGTAGATGATTCGCCCATGACACTGACACTTGTAACAGGACTTATAGATGATTGTGCTATCTTTGAAACCAAAGTAATCTCATTCGATAATCCTGTTCATGCTCAACAAGAATTTCAAAGAATAAACCCAGACTTTGTCATTACTGATATAGTTATGCCAGAAGTTGATGGTTATGAATTTATAGATTTTGTTAAGTCTCAAAAAAACATCCCTATTCTGGCAATTTCAGGCAGCTACTTAGGAGAAAATTCCCCTCATACATTGTTATATTGTGCAAAGAAACTGGGGGCCGACTTTAGCCTTTCAAAAAAAGAAATAGGCATTAAACTTCCCAGTTTGGTCAAGAAAATTTTTCTCCAGCACAACATATAAATAACAGCTATTTGAAGAAAGGTTGTTAATCGTCGATAGGGTGGCAAAAGTTAGCGTTCTGAAATGAAACTCCACTGGCAGCAATGAGCCTTAAACCAGCCCCACAAGCGAGCAGTGAATCTTGGCTAATCTCGAATAAAAATTCTCGCGCCTTTACAAAACCTTAAAGGCAGCACAGCTCACAGCTGCCTTTAAATTAATGAATTATCATATATTCTTTCGCAAATACTGAAATTTTAAAGTGGCAAACCAAAATGCAATTGGTTGGCTAGGCTAGATGCAATTTAGTAGTATTGATGGTATTGATTTTCCAGTAAAGGCATAACTCGCTATTTGTAGCTCAAAAGCGAATTGATCAGCTCTACACCCCTATAATTATCCCTTTGCCTGCAACAATGACTTTTGGCACTGTTGTCTAATCACTGTTTTTCTTATTCTCTTACAAACTTTGCAGGAGAATAGAATGACTATAAATAATAACACCCCATTAGAACTGTCTAAGCTTAGCATTGATAGAACACCTGAAATTAAAACGACTTGGTTGTCTGTAAACTACACAGGAATTTTAATTTTTACCTTGCTCAGTACAAGTTTATATTTTGTAGGGCAGACATTATTCTTTCCAATGACAGCTGCTGAAACAGCGACACATATTCTAACCAGTAATAAACAGCTCGATGAGTTGACCCCATCAAGTATTCAACAATCTCCCCCTTTAGTTGCTCACTCAAAAATAGTCGATAAAACCGATAACATCGTTCTTGATGCCAGTGGACATGTTGTCGCTAGACGAATTGCTACCGTATCTTCTCGTGTAACGGGCAAGTTAAACCGTTTGAATATTGAAGAAGGCCAGCGCGTGAGTAAATCAGAAATAATTGCTGAACTTGATGATAAACAAGCGGCTATTTCCTATCAACTTGCTTTAGCTGAATTGTCCGCCAAACAGGCAAGTTTTGACGAGTTCACGCTACTTTTGAAACAACAAACATTACGTTTTAAACGTAATAAATCTCTCGCGAATAGCCAACTGATCAGCGAGCAATTGCTTGAAGACAGTGCATTTAGAAATGCGCAATTGACTATTCAAATACGCAATAAACAAGCCATGGTTCATTCAGCTGAGCAGCGTGTAGAACTAGCGAAGTATCTGTTAAACCAGCATAAAATTCGAGCACCATTTGATGGCGTTGTGATCAGTAAAAATGCCCAAGTAGGTGAATTAATCTCTGCAGGTTCTTCAGGCGGTGGTTTTATCCGTACAGGTGTCGGCACTATTGTTGATATGAGTTCGTTAGAAATTGAAGTTGAAGTGGGGGAAAGCTATATCAACCGAGTTTATCCCGGACAAAAAGTTATCGCCAAATTGGATGCTTACCCACAATGGAAAATTAACAGTGAAGTAGTTGCTGTGATTCCCACCGCTGACCGTCAAAAAGCGAGTATTAAAGTTCGGGTTAAATTGCTGGAAATTGATTCCCGCGTTTTACCTGATATGGGAGTGAAAGTTAGTTTTATGAAAAACAGTGATAACTCCCCATATGAGTCAGTCGATAGCTCAAAAGCAGAAACTGATATCGCTGCACTTTAATCCAAATACACACAGACTTTTAGGAAATAATGATGAAAAATAATCATAACATCACGTTAAATAATATTAATAAAAGTTACCAAAAAGGTAATAACACGGTAGTCGTTCACGACAATTTTAACTTGACCATTGAATCTGGAGAGTTTGTGGCTCTAATGGGACCATCAGGCTTAGGGAAAAGTACATTGTTACATTTAATGGGTGGTCTTGATCAACCGACTCAAGGAGAGGTGATTATTGGCACACAGCGCATTGATAACTTAAAGCAAGCACAGTTAACCCAATGGCGGGCAGAAAATATCGGCTTTGTTTTTCAATCCCATCATTTGTTACCGGTTTTAAGCGCGCAAGGCAATGTTGAATTACCGTTAGCTTTAACGCCTTTAAATAAGAAACAGCGACAAGAACACGCAAGTTACGCACTAGAATTAGTCGGCATGAGTGAACGTGCAAATCACTATCCTAAAGAGTTATCTGGTGGTCAAGAGCAGCGAGTTGCTATAGCTAGGGCAATTGTTAGCGACCCGCATATCTTATTATGTGATGAACCGACAGGAAATTTAGACCGAAAAACAGCAGATGAAATTCTTGCTTTGCTTACTCAACTTAACCGCGATTTTGGTAAAACCATTGTGATGGTAACGCATGACAAAAAAGCGGCCGACTACGCCAGTCGAGTGATTAATTTGGAAACCTATATTTTTGAGCCAAAGAATATTGAGGTTGGTGAACGTTTATGAATATGCTGATATTAGTCTGGCGTAATAGCTTTCGCAAAAAAGTGCGTTTTTGGTTAACCTGTATTTCAGTCATGGTCGCCTTTTTCTTATTTACCACATTGTCAGGTGTTAACCATGCGCTTACTGCTAATGTGAGTAACAGCAATCAATATCGGTTAATGACAAGCCATAAAATATCGTTGACACAATCACTGCCCATTAACTACAAACAAAAAATAGCGGCATTACCGGGCGTAAAACAAGTGAGTTATGCATCTTGGTTTGGTGGTTTTTATCAAAATGAAAAAAACCAATTACCGGTAACCGCGGTTGACCATGAAACTTACTTCGACTTGTTCGATGAATATTACATCTCACCTGAACAATTAACCCAGTGGAAAAATACACGAACTGGCATTGTTATTGGTCAATCGCTTGCTGATAAATATGGCTGGGAAATTGGCGATAAAGTGCCGTTAAGTTCTTCTATATGGATGAACAAAAGTGCTTCATTTAATTGGTCGTTTACCGTTTCGGCTATCTACCAAACGAAGGGGCAATCAGGCGCTAATAATAAAGTGTTTTTTCAGCATGCCTATTTTGATAAAGGTCGTGCCTATGCAGGAAACTCAATGAGTTGGCTATCGACTGAAATTACAGGTAAGGCCAATGTTGAGGATGTCATTGTTGCAATCGATAAATTATTCATTCATACCAATAGCCCAACACGTACGACAACTGAGCAGGTATTTATCAAAGAGCGAGCGCAGCAGTTTGTCGATATGGCTATGGTGATTAACCTTGTTGTTATCGCGGTATTCTTTACTTTATTGCTTATTGTTTGCAATACCATGATTCAAACCATTCGTGAGCGAAATAATGAAAGCGCCATGATGAAAGCATTAGGTTTCTCATCGCTTAGTTTAATTCAAGGGATTTATCTTGAGTCGTTATTACTGCTTGGCTTAGGAGCTTTGGCTGGCAGTCTACTTGCCTATTTGTTGATTACCGCGGTTGGTCAAAATTTTAATGATTTCCTTCCTGGTATCTCAATTGCGCCAAGCCATTATTTAACGGTCTTCGCCTTAGTCAATATTGCCGCTGCGTTCTGCAGTGCAGTTCCGGCACTAGCGATTAAACGACTGGTTATTAGCGAAACTTTAGGAGGACAAGCATGAATACTTCATTAAAAACGGGCCATTCATTGTTAACGAATATGAGACAGGCTAAAGCGTTAACGGTTATTAATTTTAAAAGTTTCCCACAGCGTTTTGTTGCTTCAATGGTAAGCATATTAAGTATTGCGTGTGTTGCTGCCGTTATTTTAAGTGTATTAGCGATGACAGAAGGGATGATGAAAACGCTGCAACGTACAGGGTTAGATAATACGGTATTGGTTATGCGTGCTGGGGCAACATCAGAATTACAAAGTGTCATGTTCCCAGTCGAAGTGAATATATTAGCGAATAATCAAAAAATCATCAAAAACAATGAAGGAGTAGCGCAAGTTTCAGCCGAGATGTTTGTCAATGCTGAAGTTGCGTATATTTCTAATGTAGGTGGGATAAAACAAGCAACGACAACGGTCAGTTTAGCATTACGGGGAACCAGTAATGCCACTCAAAAGTTTCGACCTAACTTTCGTTTAGTTGAAGGAGATATGTTTGCAACGGGTGTACGTCAGTTAATTATTGGCCAAGCGGTAGCACGAAAAATGCCAGCGCTTAGGGTTGGAAAAGTGATTACTTTAGGCGGTGCACAATGGAAAATTAGCGGCATCTTTTCAGATGGCAACAGTGTGTTTGAATCAGAACTTTGGGCTGATATCGGTATGGTACAAAGTGATTATCGGCGTGGTAATACGATTCAATCTATACGGTTAGCGTTAAAAGATATTAATGATTTACCTACTTTAGAAAAAGAGTGGCAGGAAGATCCTCGACTAAATATTCGCGTGCAAACAGAAAAGAAATTCTTTGCAGATCAAGCCAGTAGTTTAACACGTCTTATTCGTTGGTTAGGTTTTCCTATTGCAATCGTTATGGCGTTAGGCGCAATGGTTGCGGCACTTAATACTATGTATGCCGCCATAGCCAGTCGCTCAAAGGAAATCGCAACACATAAAGCGATAGGTTTTAGTCCATTGGCGATTTCAACCTCGATTCTTTGTGAAGCGCTGCTAATTGCTTTTGTTGGCGGGCTATTAGGAATATTACCTTTATATTTCGCTTTCGATGGCTGGACTGCGGCAACACAAAATGCCAGTAATTTAAGTCAAATGATGTTCAATTTTGATATTACTTTTTTGTTGATTATCAAAACCATGTCGTTAGCCCTATTTATCGGTTTATTAGGGGGATTATTACCTGCAATAAAAGCAATGCGTTTACCTGTTACAGAAGCGTTACGCGATTAGTTATACATCTATTTTACATCCCATATCTGAAATCCCAAAAGTCATCATTTTTTCAAAGTCATGACTTTTGGCACCTTTGCGCTAAGCGTATAAACGTTATTATTTTTGCCAAGTAGATAGTCAATCAATCATGGACAAAACAAGGCGATTCATATGTTAAAGAAGCTAGCTCCGTTGTTTCAGTTTTTACCTCTTTCGTTATTTTCAATGATTGGTTTTTGGCATCCAGAAACGTCAAACCAAACCTGGTTACTTGCCTTTCAAATAGCGGCTTTGGTAGGCGTTGCTCAATTGTTATTGATTATTAAACTTAAAATAATCATGAGTCGATTAATTCTCTCGGCAAATATTTATTTAATTTTAGGTGGCTTAGCGTCATTTTTTCAACAGTGGTGGTATTTAGAGTTTTATAACATCCTGCAGGAAACCGCTATTTTTATCGTGATGATATTTGTCGGGATTATTACGATGACATGGTCAAAAAATAGTTTTGTGGGTATCGATAAAACGTATGTTAAAGATGTGGTGGAGCGTATTAGCATCAATAAAAAATCATCTTATTTATTTGTTGCTGTTTTGCTATCCCTTATTTTCTCTTTGGTTTTTAAAGGTGATATTAGGCTTTCAGTGGTTACACCGATTATTTTTCTCGCACTATTTCAACGTTATTTAGTCCATCAACATAATCAACAAACTTCATGTAAAACCATTTGAAACATTGATGTGCCAGAAGTCATGGTTAAGCGCTTTAAAAGTGATGACTTCTGGCACATGTTTAAAAAACGTTTCGGCTTTAAACTTACTATGAATTAACGATAAGCATGAATTAACAAACAACCCTATTTTAAAAAATTTTAACTTACATACATAAAGGAATCATTATGATTTTCAAAAAATTAATCTCTTTCTCAGCAACTAGTTTAGTCCTTGCAGCGGTAAGTTCATTGTCTATGATTATATTATTGAGTCAGCATGCGGTGGCTGCAAATTTAACGGTAAACGTGAGTGATGTGGAAAAAGGTAAAGGCCATCTTATGATCGCTTTATATAAATCTGAAGAAGATTATAAGAGTGGTAAGGCTAGCTTTCACACAAAAGTTGCAGCGTTAAATGATCGGGAAATTGCGGTCTTTGAGAATTTACCCGATGGCGAGTATGCGATAAAAATGTATCAAGATGAGAACGACAATAACAAAATGGACTTCAATATGATGGGGATCCCTAAAGAAGGCTATGGTTTTAGTAATAATGTCGGCATGTTTGGTGCTCCGAAATATGCAGAAGCTAAGTTTTCAGTGAAAGAAAGTACAGCAATTGAGATTGATTTATTTTAAAATCAACTGATTATGATTTATTGTTAAATTAGCATGCTAAAAAATTAGTATGCTAATTTCTTATTTAGGTATTCATTTATGTTGACGTCATTACTTTCTGAAGATTTACGTAAAGACTGGTTATTACATTTTTCAGGTTTTATTACTTGGTCAGTTATTTGCTATTTGTCTTTGGCTAACCTTAATGTTGGTAGTGAATTTTATTTAAAACTGTTGGGTTTTATTGTTTTTTATCTTTCATTTGCTTGGATTGTTTTTTCTGATGAAAATCCTGAATCAATAGTAACTAAAGTATTACTTGGCCTAGAAATTGTTACTATTTTATTGCTCATTTCATACGACAGATATAGTGTTGCTGCCATTTTATTAGTGCTGATTGCAACGCAATTACCTTCAATGTTCACACGGAAACAAGCATTATTGCTTATGTTTTTTGTCTCTTTAGTGCATTTTTGCATTGCTTATGATGGTAGCTTTATATCTGCATTTTTTAAGGTCATTATTTACTTTATGTTACAAGTCTTTGGTTTTTCTGCCATTGAGACTGTTCGACGTGAAGAGAAAGCAAAAAAAGAATTGGCAGCAATTAACCAAGAGCTATTAGCAACACGTTTTATGCTTAAAACCTCTTCCCAAAAACAGGAACGATTACGTATATCACGTGATTTACATGATGTCATCGGACATCAACTAACGGCTTTATCTTTGAATTTAGAAGTCGCTAAACATAAAGTTTCAAAAGAGTTTAAACCTTTATTGGAAGATAATTTGCAACTTGCCAAGACATTGTTAACAGACGTTCGCCAAGTAGTAAAAGAAATGCGTGATGAAGAACAATTTGAGCTGATTGCGTCACTGGAAAGCCTCATTAATCAGTTGCCTAATTGCCAGTTAAAGGTGATTTCATCTCCTGATATCAATTCTCTGCAACTTAAACAACAGTTAATGTTTTGTTTACAAGAAGGCGTCAGTAATGCACTTCGCCACGGTAAAGCTAATCTATTTACTTTCACCAGTGAAAAAACAGATAACAGTTTAATGATTGAATTATCTGATAATGGCTCCGCTAATAAAGCAAAATCGGCAACAAGTTTTGGTAGTGGTTTAGCCGGTATGAAAGAACGGTTAATCGATTTCAAAGGCGAAGTAGAACTTGTGACTAATGAAAATGGTTGCACCTTAAAAATACACGTAGAGGATTGTTATGATTAATGTTGCTTTGGTTGATGACCAACAATTAGTTCGGCAGGGAATCGCAGGGTTACTGTCGTTAAGTGATGATATTAGTATTCTTTGGCAAGCGGAGAATGGCGAGCATGCACAACAAATGTTAGCCAATGAAGCATTGCCAGACGTATTACTCCTCGATATTCGAATGCCGAAAGTGAATGGTATTGAATTAGTAAAAATATTGAGAGGCCAAGGCAGTACGTTACCTATTTTAATGCTGACAACTTTCGATGACAGTGAGCTTTTCATGCAAAGCTTACAAGCCGGTGCAAATGGATTTTTACTCAAAGATGTTTCGTTAGAAAAGTTGGTCAATGCGGTGAAGACGTTAGCAGATGGCGGTTTTGTTGCAGAACCCGTTGTGATGAAACAGTTAAACAAAGGCTTAGCTGACGTACCTGTCATTGAAGATTTAACTGAAAAAGAACGTCAAATATTAAAGTTACTCGCAGGCGGATTTTCGAATAAAGAAATTGCCAATAGTATTTTTCTTGCCGAAGGAACCGTGAAAAATCACGTCTCGAATATATTATCTAAACTTAATACTCGCGATAGAACTAGAGCAGTATTAATTGCATTAAATCAGGGGCTTATATAGTTCTGTCAAGATTGTCAATTAGACGGGTATTTATAAATATTAATGATTATTGAGATAAATCATAACCAACCTTTCTGTTTGGCAATACGAGCCGCTTCAATTCTATTTTTAGCACCTAATTTTGAAGTCACTTCAGAAAGATAATTACGTACCGTTCCCGCAGATAAGCAGATCAATTCAGCGATCTCTTTTGTTGAATGACCCTCTAATGAATAACGTAATATTTTACGTTCATTGTCACTTAATGGATCATCGGCAGCCCAGGCTTCTGTTACTAGCTCTGGCGCAACAATAACCTTACCCGCATGAATTTTTCTCACTGCATCGGCTAGAGAATCTGAGGGAGCATCTTTGAGTAAATAGCCCTTTACCCCTGCAGTCATAGCACGGCGAAGATAACCACCACGAGCAAATGTCGTTAGAATCATAACTTTGGCAGGGTGGTTGATTCTCTGCAATTCCTGCGCTAATTCTATACCTGTCATATACGGCATTTCGATATCAGTCAAAATTATGTCAATGGATTGAAGTTGAGATTTTGCTAGCGCATCTTTGCCATTTTTAGCTTTTACGACGACTTCAAAATCATCTTCCATATCTAGTAAAGCAGATAAAGCGCCGAGCACCATTGATTGATCTTCTGCAATGAGTATTTTAATCATTTATGTTATCCATTAGTTGCACGGGTCAAGGTTGATATTACTTCGTTAGTTTGACTTTTATCGGGAATAGGCAGTGTAAATTTAAGTTGTGTATTTGGGGCGTTTACAACATTCATTTCACCACCCATTTGATGAATACGCGTGCGCATATTTTGCATACCAGATTGCTCTTTTTTCGTGGTGATTTGCCCTTGGTCACTTATGATCAAGGTTAAATGTGTGGCAACTTGCTTTAAAACTATCCAGACCTTTTCAGTTTCAGCGTGACGAATGACATTTGTGATGGCTTCACGGATAATTAAAGCTAATTCTGATTCAATACTTGCTGGTAATGACTCCACCTCAATAGTTGCGAATAATTCGATTTTAGCGGCTTCAGTGGCAACTCTTACTTGAAGTAGCTCTCCTTTAATCGTCGCGATGTTATACCCTTTAACAGCATCTCTAACTTGCGCTAACGTTTTACGTGATAATTCTTCTACCGCTTTGATTTCTGTTTTAATTTTTTCTAGTGATACGCCTTTATCAATCATTTTACCTGCCAGTTCAGACTTTAAAGTTATTACTGACAAGCTATGACCCAGTAAATCATGTAGGTCTCGACTAATGCGTTCACGTTCTGCTATTTTCGCTAAGTGTTTGGTTTCTTGTTGTGATTGTTTTAATGCTTTATTCTTTTTTAAAACCTCAGTACGATTGATATTTAACAACCCTAAGGTGATTGACATAAATATTGCGGGTAACCAAAAGTAACTTGATTTATCGGTTATAACTGAATAAAAAATGATGAAGGCCAACACTAACAAAAGCGTTATAAGCGCCTTCCTCTTATTATACAGTTCACCACTAAATGCAGCGGCATAAATGAAAAAAACATTTGCCCCGACATTAATTTCTGACAAGCCAACGCCAATTAAGCACATTGCAGCAATATAATAAATTAAATCACTTTTTTGAGCTGAAAATGCTCGAAAATAAAGGACTAAAAAAGTCATAAGTCCGGCAATGGTTATTACCATATCCACACCGTGTACGGGTCTAAAATACAAGTTACCAAAGAATAAGCTCAAGAACAGTAAATTGCTATATACGGCATAACCAATATCTTCATTTTGTGGCATTAAGAAATAATGTATTTTCAGTAATAAACTCATTTGACCCCTGTATTACATATTGTTTCGGCAATTATTATGAAGTATATCATCTGCAAAAAGGCGGTTAACGTACAGCTAATTTTGCAGAAGTTCTATATTTACCTTTAATCTCAAAGAACTGTTAACTTATCCATTGCTATACGGCCAGATAAAATAACCATTTCAACATTTTTAAGTTCAGTAATATCTTGCCAAGGCTGTCCATCAATTAATAATATGTCTGCGAATTTCCCTACTTCGATAGTGCCTAATTCTTTTGACTTTCCTAAAGCTATTGCACCATTTCGTGTTGCTGCGATGAGTGCTTCAACATCAGAAAGACCGGCATTAACCAGGCGAGACAACTCATTACGATAGCTGTTACCATCGTTCATTTCGACGGGTGAATCAGTACCTACTCCAAACATCACGCCAGACTTATTCAATGCCGAAATATTCAAATGACCTTGTGGTTCTCTGCCCAAAGTGGGTACGTAAATAATATTATTATCTATAATGTTTTTAATCGTTTTAGAAGAGATAAGATTACCATGACGTATGCCATGTTCAATAGTTGTTATACCAGCAGCAATAGCCTCTTCAGTTTCTTCAGGAGTGCCTGTGTGTACTGCGATCCAAAGTCCATGTTTACGCGCTGCACTGGTTATAGCATGTAACGTTTCATTGGAAATACGTGGCATAGTAACGACGCCTTCGCTATTAGTATGGCTCTGATAGACAACCTTTACGCCATCTATTCCCTGTTTTGCTAAAATAGCAATTTGTTGTTTTACATAAACCGGATCGTCAGACTGTACGGTCATGCTTTCAAGCACCCAGTTTGGAATTCCTTTTTTTTGAGTTGGGTGCCCGCCTTTGATGGTAAATATTGGTCCAGAAACGAACAGCCTTGGTCCTGCCATGTTTTGTTCACTAAGCTCTTGTTTAAGTTTGAAAATAGCTGGCATGACATCACCAAGAGAACGATAACTGGTTATGCCTGCGGCAATAAGCTCTTGTCGAACACTAGGTAAAAAACGAAATTGATCCCAGATCATCGCGGGTAAACTTTGTTCAATATCTCTAGATTTACCACTAAAAAAATGACCATGTAAATCAATTAACCCAGGGACAATACCTTTGCCTGTGGCATCAATGTGAATAACATCTGCGGGTATTTTACAAGTTATCCCCATACAAGATATTTTACTGTTTTCAACCAAAATACCGGGATTTTTTATCGATTGTTCACTGGTACCATCAAACAACTGTCCATTAGTAATCCACATGTTTTGCTGCGGATTCTCCCACACATACAAATCATTCTGATAGGAAATCATAAAAGTGGCAGTGATCAAAATGATGAAGAGGGTGAAGTAGATAAAGAATTTTTTCATAGTAATACTCGACTCAAAAGTGGGGGACATTATTTAGTTATAGGGTGTATTAACGTTGTTGAATTTATATTGAATAAGCTAAATCAGCATTGGATAGCGTGCCGCGAGAACCGTTAGAGGTGATGTGTTGTCGCATGGCAGTTCCTTGAATACTTAAATCGCCTGCATCGTTCATTTCAATTTCTATATCGTTTACTTCAACGTTCAAGTTGGCATTACCCGAGTCGTTAATACTCACGGTTAAAGTGTCAGCTTTTATCGTTAAGTCTTTAATATCTCCTGCGCCATTGGTGATGATTTTCATGTGTGAGGTGTTCAAGGTGTTCATGCCAGTTAATTCAGCAGAGCCTGCAGTACTGATACTATTAAGTTGCTTGTAATTAACAAAAACTTGCACCGACTCACCACGATGAAAGCCTTTCGTGGTAATAATTAATGTCTCATTTTCTACGGTGGTAACGACATCAGTTATTGGCATGCCGGATACTTTTACCACCAGTTTTTGTTCGCTGGCTTGAGTGATAATAACTTCAGCAAGCCCTGATATTCGTAATGCTGTAAATTTCCCTACTGCACGGGATTCAGTTTCAGACACAAATACAGAGCAAGCTGTTTGCATAAGTACAAAAGATAGAACGATTGATTTGATAATATATTTCATGAGTGACTTTTATGGCTAATTGGATGATGAGGTTAGTTTGCCGAATATAAAATCTATGCGTAAGAGAGATTTGTCAGGAGTTTATATGACAAATGTCATATGGGTAACGTTGCGCCATAATAGGGAAAAGATGATGATTGGATGATGGCGTTATGTCTAACTAAACCATCGCTAATGGCATTTTTTGCAGCAGGAACCGTGAAAATCAGCTCTCAACTATATTATTTTTATTTAATACTATTGAGAGAGCTTGCACCGTATTAATCTTTTGAATCAAGGTTTTGTATGAGACGTTACATGCTAATTTTCTTGTCGATGAAACGCTTCAGTATCTTCAATATAATCTTGATAATCATCTTCATCAATATCAAGTAAGGTGTAAACCATATCTTGTACATATGGCCAATCAGCACTATCACGAAAGTGTTTATGGTTATGGACAATGTTTTCAGCCAATTTTAATATCGCATAGTAAAATTTTTGAACGCGCGAACCTTTAAAATTAAGAAATTCACGGTCATGGTGAGATAATATTAATTGGCAAATATCTTTTGGTAGCCGCCAAGATGATGCAACGTAATAACCTATGGTTGCATGGTTAACTCCATAAGTTTCATCCTCAATAATAGGTAGGGTTTTGCTTGGGGTATTATAAGCTAACTCATAAGTATCATTATAATCGTTATATTTCATTGCCATAACAGGAATACCGCAATCATGGAATAATCCAAGAGAGAATAGCTTGTCTTTCGATACCGCCTGCTTTAATGAATGACCAATATGAACACAGGTATTAGCAATGTGTGTTGCGTTATCCCAAAACTCTTCTAAAGCGATACTACAATCTTTTTGTTCAAAGCTATTTTTTATTAAGGTATTAGTGACTAATGAGTTTATGCCATTCAAACCAATGTAACGTACAGATTTATGAATATCGGATATGGAACGTGCTAAGCCATAAAGTGGTGAATTGATTGTTTTCAAAATAGTAGAAGCAACCGCTACGTCTTGAGAAATAGTGTCGGCTAAAACATTTAAATCAGGTTCATCTTCTGCCATTATTTTCTGTAATTTTAGCAGTAAGGTTGGCTGCGCAGGCACTGAAAATCCACGGCGTATATCAGCAAGTACTTTGTCATCAACTTCTAGCATAAGCACCTATTATTTTATTAAAAAAGGTCGTGTTCAAACATCTGTTTATATTGAGCTACTATCGCTGAAATTTATTCCGTTTACAACTTAATGACTAAAATTTTATTACTTTGTTACATGGCTAGTATTTAATGCATATCTCTTGTTTAATATTTGAAAATATTTAATAGTAGCGCTACGTTCATTAAAAATAATAATTATCATGCACTTGATTCTTTCAGCATCACCATTATGTAAATTTCGCAATATGTTAATCAAGACGATTAAACCTCTAGGTTTAGTTTGGCTCTTTTTTACTTCTGTTGTAACAAGTACGCCTATGACTGATTTACCGTTGTGGCAACATACGGTTTTACCAAACGCTCCATCTTTACGAGGAAGTGCCATCATTGGTGACTCTCTATGGGTAAGTGGCAATAATAACACTGTTTTTGTTAGCCAAGATGCGGGTAAAAGCTGGGTGGATAAATCGGTAGATATTCCACTGAAAACAGGCTTTCGTGATATTGTGTTGTTCGATAGTAAAACCGCTATCGTCATGGGTGTTGGTAGTGGTGAACAATCAGTGCTTTATAAAACGATTGATGGCGGAGATAGCTGGGATTTACTTTATAAAAATATGGATAAAGAAGGTTTTTTTGACTCTATCGCATTCTGGGACCGAAAAAACGGCTTGTTGATGGGGGATCCTGTTGATGGCTTTTATGTGATCAAAAAAACTAATGACGGCGGAAAAACTTGGCGTCGAATTAACAGCAATAAAATACCTAAAATCACCGAAAAAGAAGCGGCCTTTGCAGCAAGTGGCAATACACTTATTGTTGGTGAGCAAGGTAAAGCATGGTTAACAACCGGTGGGTTTTCAGCCTCAGTTTATAGTAGTGAAGATTTTGGTGAAACATGGGTGCGTCATACCGTACCGTTATTTTCTGAAACACAAACGGCTGGCGGTTATGGTTTAGCGTTAAATCACCAACAGCAAATATTTGTTGTTGGCGGAGACTATGAGCAACGACCAGCGAGTTATCCAAATATTTCCACATTTAGCAATAACACCTGGCAGAAAATTAGCACAGGGCAGCATGGTTTACGTTCAGCAATGAGTTGCCAAAAGAATATTTGTATTGCTACAGGAAAAACCAGTAGTGATATATCACATAATTCAGGAAAATCTTGGCAGGTTTTAGCAAACCCTCAAGGAAAGAAAGATGATAAAGGTTTTTATACTTTAGCCAGTAGTAAAATGATGTTTTTGGCTGCAGGTTCTGAGGGTAAAGTTGGCGTTTATTCGTTCAGACAGCAATAATTTATAGTACATTGAGTACCGATACGGACGATAAATTGATTGTAAGGCTAAAACTTTATCTGCATCTAAAAGAAAGACCAGATAAAGCTTTAGTTTTCTAAAGCGATTTTTAGTGGCTTTTGCCGGTAGAGTCACGAACAATGAGTTGTGGTGTGTAATAATTAACACTGTTGTTCGCGGTTTGTTTACGCGATTTTGCAATCAATAAACTTGCCGCATCTTCCGCTATTTTTTGATTCGGCTGATTGGCTGTCGTTAGACGAGGCCATGTTTGACGAGAGAAAGGTGAATTTTCGAAACCCGCAATAGAAAGTTGCTCAGGAATTGAAATACCCATTAAACGAGCTGCAAATAATGAACCCGCGGCAATTTCATCGTTACATGAAAATATAGCGGTGGGGCGAACATCTTCAGACATTAATTGTTTTGCACCATGCACGCCTGATTCGAAAGAATATTCACCATCAATAATTAATCGTTCATCAATAGAAATACCATTGTCAGTTAAGGCTTGCTTATAACCGCGTAAACGCTCAACCGTTGACATATGTGCAGCTTCACCACCGATGAAACCAATATGTTTATGGCCTAAATCAATCAAATGTTGAGTAATGCTCACCGAAGCCGCATGGTCATTTACCATAACGCACGGTGATAATTCGTCGGGTGCAACATCTCCAGACATTATACGAACGACATCAACATCTAAGTCTATAATTTTTTGTACGAATTCAGGCATTTCTGAAAAAGGAGGTGTGAGGACCAAACCAGCTACACGTGACTTTCTTATCATGTCACCGATTTCCTCAAGCACATGTTCAGACTTTGCTTGGCAAGGGTGAATAAGCAGCTCAAATCCTTGTTGTTTACAAGCAGCCAAAATACCATTTTGCATATCAATCACGTAATATGCATTGGGATTATCGTAAATAAAAGCAATACTGTAGGCTTTTGTACCCGCTAAATTACGCGCAGCTAAGTTCGGCTGGTAATTTAATTCATTTACCGCCTCCATGACTTTGTCACGTGTTAACTGTCGTACTGAGGTCTCATTATTCATTACTCTAGAAACGGTTTTTATTGATACACCCGCCAATTTAGCAACATCGTTAATAGTAGCTTTCATCTATTGGTACAGCCTTCCCTGTTATTCTTGTTGGATAATCCGATAGCAATGCTATAGGGTATTGTTTCTTTAGCACCTCGGCAACTACTTATTTATAAATAGCCTTAACCTTTGTGCTAATCTAGAGCATAAATATTAATAAAATGAAATTGACAGCGCTGTCATTATCAAATAAGGTAACTCATCATAGAGTTAAATTAATGCACTATAGGAAAACTTATGTCAAGTCGACAAGCACTAAATAGTTGGAAAAAGCTTACACAGCTTGCCCAACAGAAAAAATCTCAACACATGAATGATCTGTTTGCACAAGACAGTGATCGCTTCGACAAGTTTTCTATAGAACTCCCTAAGTTATTGTTAGATTACTCTAAAAACCTTATTGACAGTGAAACGATGGACACGCTTTTTGACCTTGCAAAGGAAAGTAAAGTAATCGAATGGCGCGAAAAAATGTTCATTGGAGCAAAGATTAATAAAACGGAAGACCGAGCTGTTTTACATACAGCTTTACGTCGTAAAAGTTCCGAACCTTTAATCGTTGATGGCGAAAACGTCACCGTCAGTGTTCAAAAACAACTAGAAAAAATGGAAGGATTTGTTAATCGCGTACGTGAAGGTAAGTGGTTAGGTTACTCGGGTAAACGTATTACCGATATCGTGAATATTGGTGTTGGTGGTTCTAACTTAGGTCCACAAATGGTGACCGAAGCGTTAAAGCATTACAGTGACCATAGCGTGAATGTACATTATGTTTCTAATGTTGATGGTGCACAAATAGTAGAAATACTTCGTCCGCTTGACCCTGAAAAAGTTTTGTTTATTGTTTCAAGTAAAACCTTCACAACAACAGAAACCATGACCAATGCTAAAACAGCTATAAAATGGCTTACCGCATCATCGTTTGATGAAAATGCCGTAGCCAAGCATTTTGTTGCCGTAACGGCGAATAAAGAAAATGCGATGAGTATTGGCATTAAAGCTGAAAATATTTTTGGCTTGTGGGATTGGGTTGGTGGCAGATTTTCATTGTGGTCAGCAATAGGTTTAGCCATCGCGCTTGATTTAGGTTTTGATAAATTTATAGAATTGCTTGATGGTGCGAATGAGATGGATGAGCATTTTCAAAATGCACCGTTAGAGCAAAATATGCCAGCAATTATGGCACTACTCAGTGTGTGGAATACCACTTTTCTAGGTGCAAGATCACAAGCAATACTCCCTTATGATCAAACTTTGCATATGCTCGCCGCTTATTTACAACAAGCTGAAATGGAGAGTAACGGTAAATCTGTCTCGTGGAATGGCGAAGAAGTTGACTATGCTACTGTGCCATCGATATGGGGTGAACTCGGTATTAATGGACAGCATGCATTCTATCAATACCTTCATCAAAGCAATAATGTTGTTCCTGCTGATTTTATCGGCTCTGTTGCCAGTGTGACACCTGTCAAAGGTCATCATGAAACATTAATGTCAAACTTTTTTGCTCAGACACAAGCGTTAATGACAGGCGTTAATGAAGAACAGGTACGTGCTGATTTAAAAGCGAAAGGACGTACACCAGATTATATTGATAAAGTCGCTCCACATAAAGTGCATAAAGGGAATCGGCCAACTAATACCATACTTTTAAAGCGTATTGATCCAACAACGTTAGGGAGTTTAATCGCCCTCTATGAACATAAAATATTTGTTCAAGGTATTGTGTTACAAATTTGTTCGTTTGACCAATGGGGTGTTGAATTAGGGAAGGGCTTAGCAGAAAATATTCATAAAGAGCTGGAAAGCGGCGAAATATCAGATGATCACGATTGCTCGACATTCAACTTAATGAATTATTATAACGCGTCGAAATAGTTCGTTTATATAGATTGATATTTATACAAAGCGCTAATGCAATATTAGCGCTTTTTTATTTTTAGCCTGATGAAAAACCTCCAACGATCATAAAATATTGCAAAAGATCCCCCTAATTATTATTTTCACCTAAATTGTCGATATTTTAACCATTCATAAAAACATTTATTTATTCATCAAAAGGATATTTAAATGAATAAAATCACAAAAAAATTGAATAGTTTTCAGTGAAATATGCAATAAATACCTTGTATTGACGAATAAAATTAAAATAAAACTCTTTTGTTTACAGTTTGTTGTGATAAAGATCCTTATTAAATTGTAATCAACTGTAGCCAGATGGTCATTTATTGTGTAATGTTTTATCCAGCCTATGACAACGCTGTCATAAAGAAAAAAGACAGCGCTGTCTTAAATAAGGTTATTAAAAAATAACTAATTATATTTATAAAAACGTGTGTAAGGGAAAGTCGATGTCAACTAAAACATTTAAGAAAGGTATGTTAGCGAGCTCAATCGCTTTAGTGCTAGCTGGTGGTGCTACACCATTTGCAATGGCGGCTGAAGAAGCTAAAGCTACGGATAAAGAAGTAGAACGTATTCAAGTTACTGGTATTCGTGGTTCGTTAAAAGCGAATCTTAATGCCAAACGTTTTGCAAGTGCTGTTATTGATTCTGTATCTGCAGAAGATATCGGTAAATTTCCAGATAAAAACGTTGCAGAAACTTTAAGCCGTATTCCCGGCGTTACTGTTAACAGAGACTTTGGTGAAGGCGAAGGCGTTACTATTCGTGGTTTTTCACCAACACAAAACCTTACACTACTCAACGGACAAGCTGTTGGTACTGCACAATGGTTTATCTTAAACCAAACAGGTCGTAACTTTAATTTTGAGTTATTAGCCTCTGAAATGGTTGGTAAAGTTGATGTCTATAAATCACCTCAAGCAGATTTAGAAGAAGGTGGTTTAGGCGGAACAGTTGTTGTACATACCCGTCGTCCTTTAGATATGGAATCAGGCACGTTTGCTGGTTCAATTGAAGGTCAATATTCAGAAATTCCAGAAAAATGGGACCCATCGGGTTCAGCGCTTTACAACTGGAATAACGAAGATGAAACATTTGGTTTTGTTCTTGCAGCATCTGTACAAAAAAGAACGGTAGAAAGACATTCTCAGGAAAGTGATTTTGGTTGGTTTGGCCCTGGTATAGCGCGTATTGCTGGTGGTTTATCTGCTCCTTCAACTGATGGTGTTGGCAATCCAGGTGATGAAAAAGGTTCTTTACCTTGGGGTGTCGGTTCTGCAGTATTTAAACAAGATCGTGAAAGAACAGGCGTAGATGCAACTGCACAATATCGTCCTAATGACGAGTTAGATATTGCATTGCACTATTTAACTTCTGAATTAAAAGCTTCTAACGTTAACTCAAATATGATCGGTATTCCATTTCGTGGTCTATTTGTTGGTGCTGATAATGCCCGTGAAGGTAGTGTAGAGAATGGTTATGTGACCGAGCTAAACTTTACTGGTAATGACGCACAACCAGGATGGGCACCGTTTTTAGCCTATGATAATATTTATCGTGATGGCTCAAAAGCTAAAACACAAGTATTAGATCTTGATATCAATTATCAATTGAATGATGACACGCTAGTACATGTGCAATTAGGTACAACTAAAGGTGAGAGTCAAATTAATGATTTCTTTACAGAGTTTTATGCCGGTGCAAACGACCCTCGTGTAGCCATTGATTATACTAACCCTGATCCGAGTAATCATGGTGCAGCAATCGATTTTACTGGTGCTAATCCATGGTTAACTAATCCTGGTGATGAAATGCCGTTAGTTTCTGTTTTTGATCAAAAACAAAAAACTGAAGATAATGAAAGTTACATACAAGCAGATTTAACGTTAAATGTTGACTTTGGCGCAATTGAATCAATTAAATTTGGCGTTAAATTAAAAGACCGTGAATTCAATCAATATCGTATTCGTGATGATATCGGTGGTGCATCTAACTTTGGTCCAGCATCTGATTTCTGGTCAGGCGCAATGTTAAATCCTAGCCATTCAGGTAATTCATTGTCTGCACAAAGTTACTTTGATCCAGATGTAAGCAAAATCAGATCGTACTTCGCAGGTTTACCAGGGTGTGATACTTCACCTGAAGGCGCTTGTAGAAATGATGATGTAGTACAACATTTGGCTAACTTTGTAATAGAAGAAACTATTACAAATTTATACGCAATGGCTGACTTTAGCGGTGATGGTTACCGCGGTAATGTTGGTTTACGTTATGCAAAAACTGATTCTGATACTTCAGGTTTTGACGCTGCAGGTAAAGCGTTATCTTTTGATAATAGCTATGATGAGTTATTACCAAGTATAAACCTTGCATTTGATGTTAGTGCGGATGTTGTTTTACGTATGTCTGCTGCTAAAGTACTCACTCGTCCTTCACCATTTAGTTTAGCTCCGGCATTTAACCTAACACCTGAAACAGGTAGAGGAAGTGCTGGTAATCCAGATTTGTTACCAGTAAGAGCTAATCAGTATGATATAGGTGCAGAATGGTATTTTGATGAAGCATCTTTGATCTCATTGACTTGGTTTAAGAAAGATATTTCTGACTTTATCTTTTTAAATACGGTTCAAGCTGAAATTGATGGTGTTAACTATAATCAATTATCCCGTCCAGAAAATGGCGGAAATACTGATTACGAAGGCTTAGAGTTCCAACTTACGCATACCTTCGATAATGGTTTTGGCGCCTTCTTCAACTATACCTACGTTGATGCTGCACCAGGTACTATTCAAGAAGCACAGTTAATTCCAGCAGTTGTAGATGCAGATGGTAATGAAACTGTTGCTGCAAGTGCTGCTTTAGTGAGTCGTGATGTTGAATTCCCAGATGTTTCGAAAACATCATTTAACGTTGGCGCATTCTACGAGACTGAAGATTACACGGCTCGTGTAGCTTACACATGGCGTGATGATTACTTTGTTGCTTTAACTGAATTTGGCCCACAATTTCGTGATGACAATGCAAGTTTAGACGCTCAAATATCGTATAACATCTCGGAAAATCTTACGCTTAAGGTTGAAGCTGTAAACTTAACGAATGAAATCTTTAGAAACTATTTGATTCAAAACGGTGATGTTACAGACCATCCACAAAATGGTTCTAAAGCAATTACTTCTGAAGCAGAAAATGGACGTCGTTTCTATGTAGGAATGAACTTTAAGTTCTAAGCTTAATGTTCGAAATACTTGGGGTATAGTAATATACTCCAAGTTTTTATATTTTATGTTGAACTCAATTTGGCTGGTGTAACTATGTATCCGAAGAAAATAATCATAGCAGGCGGCGGAACTGCCGGTTGGATGTCAGCGAGTTTGTTGCAGCATAGCTGGCCAAATGCACATATTATCCTTATTGAATCAGAGAATATCGGCACTATTGGTGTTGGTGAAGGTTCAACTCCCTATCTTAAACAATTTTTTAAAAAACTAAATATTGCAGATCATGAGTGGATGCCTCATTGTAATGCCACTTATAAGTCAGGCATAGAATTTCCAAATTGGTCTGAAACCCCAGGATATGAAAGCTACTTTCATCCTTTTTTTTCGCCACTCGATATTGAAACTGGTGAAATGTTTTTCAAGCGGGCTAAAGCCCAAAAACTCGGTGTGTGTAGTAATGCACATCCAGACTTCTACTTTGTAAACACGCAAATCGCACAAAAATGCAAAGCACCTATCAGCCAACGTTATCCTAATTTAGACATAGATTATGGTTACCATTTTGATGCAGGTTTACTGACCGCATTTTTGAAAAAAAGATGTTTAGGCTTAGGGCTAATAAATGTTATTGACGACATTACCCAAGTCGAATTGGAGACCAATGGTGATATCAAAGGATTAGTGACAAACGAACATGGCGTACAAAATGCTGACTTGTATATAGATTGCACAGGATTTAGAGGGCTATTAATTCAGCAAGCACTTAACATTGAGTTTATATCCTTTAAAGATAATCTATTTAATGACGCTGCGGTTGCTATTCAAACACCGAAAGAAAGTAAATCTCCGATCACAACAAGTACTTGTTCAACTGCATTATCATGTGGTTGGGCGTGGAAAATACCTTTAGCTAATCGATATGGCAATGGTTATGTATATAGTTCTGAATTTCTTACTGAAGCAGAAGCAGAACAAGAACTGAAAGCACATCTTAAGATAAGCCCTCAAGATAATGTCACCGTAAGACATTTGAAAATGAAGGTTGGTAGAGTAGATAAACATTGGCATCGGAATTGTTTGGCCGTAGGCCTTTCTCAAGGATTTATAGAACCCCTTGAGGCAACAGCGTTAATGCTCGTTCAGTTCACCTTAGAAGAATTTATCGAAAAATATACCAATAATGATCAACGAGTTAAACAGCAAGAAAACTTCAATAATAAAGTAAATCACATGATTGAAGGTGTGCGAGACTATATTGTTACCCATTATAAAGTCAATAGTAAAAGTAACTCGCCGTATTGGAAAAAATGCAGAGAACACACCAATATTTCAAATAATTTGGCCGCATTATTGAATGCGTGGGGAGATCCTGAATTATTTGAAGATGAGTTAGAAAAACAGCAAGATTCACTCGCTTACCTTAGACCTTCTTGGTATGTCATTCTCGCGGGAATGGGATTATTCCCAGAGAAAGCAATACAACCTAATAATGCTGAGGATAAACATCTTCAGGCAGAAAAATATTGTATCAAGGTGGTCAATAAGCTATTTCCTGATCATCGCGAATATTTAGACAGTATGCGCAGTTAACATCAGCTAATAATTGCTGAGTTTATAGGTAGAAAATGAAAAATTTAACACAATGTTTAGTACTGGCTTTTATTCTCTTTGGAATTTCTGCATGTGGAGGCGGTGGCAGTGATGCGGTTAAGAATGAGGTTGTTATACCAACGCCGGTAGTTCCCCCTAGCGTTGAAAAGGCGATATTAACATTTTCAAATCAAACTAATGCATCCAACCTTAATGCTGTTCATGGCCATGATGTTAGACAATATTTAAGTATGCCCATGATGTACTCTGCAGGTGTTGCCGTTGCTGATTACGATAATGATGGCGATTTAGATTTGTATTTTGTGTCGGGAAATGATGGCGATAATTATCTTTATCAAAATCAAGGCGATGGCACCTTTACTGAAACAGCAAGTGAAGCAGGCGTTACTATTCCTGGAGTGAGAAGCTCGGGTCCTACCTTTGCTGACATTGATGGTGATGGTTGGTTAGACCTATTTGTGGGCGCTGTTGATAATGATCCCTATTATTTATTTCATAATAATAAAGATGGCACATTTACCGATATAACCATCAGTGCTGGTGTCATTATTAAGGCGGCTAATTCAGTTTCTACCACTTTCGGGGATATTGATAATGATGGCGACTTGGATATGTTTATAAGTCACTGGGGAAATCCGTTCAACGCCGATAAAAGTTTGGAAATTGTTTGGCGTAATGACAGCGAAAATGGTGTGATTAAGTTCGTTGATGTCAGTACTGAGTGGGGTATGAATGAGCTTTACCTTGATCAAGCCCTTGATACCTCTTTTGTTCCAAGTTTAAGTGATATTGATAACGATGGCGATATCGATTTACTACTCGTATCAGACTTTGGTAAATCCAAAGTGCTAAGGAATGATGGTAATAAATTTACCCGCACAAATGTTGAAAGTATTAACGACCAATTTGGTATGGGATCTGCGGTAGGTGATATTGATAATGATGGCGATATGGACTGGTATGTAACCAGTATTCATAAAAAAGATAATAGCAGTCAAGCAATAAACCTGTCCGCGAGTTATACCGGAAATCGTTTATATATAAATGATGGAGAAGGAAATTTTAAAAATACCGCCTTAGCGAAAGAAGTTGATGATGGTGGTTGGGCATGGGCGGCTTGCATTGCTGACTTTAATAACGATGGTCTTAATGATATTTTTCATGTTAACGGCTGGGGACAGTCGGGTGTAGATTTTACTCAATATAAAGATGACATTTCTCGCCTTTATTTACAACAAAGTGATGGTACTTTTGTAGAATCAGCCGCAGCAGTAAAAGTGAATGAAGCTAAACAAGGGCGCGGCATCAGTTGTAATGATATTGATAGAGACGGTGATATAGATATTATTACTTCAAATAACGATTCGACGGCTACCTACTTCCGCAATGATCTTACCGAAGGGCATCACTACTTAATTATTCAACTTAAAGGACAGTATCCTAATAGCCAAGCATTAGGTGCAAAAATACAAGTCACATCATCGACAGGTTTGGTGCAAACAAAAGAACTTAGAACCGATACCAATTTTGTTTCAATGAATGCAGTGGAAGCACACTTTGGTTTTGCAGAGAACAATGAACCGGTTGATATTGTTATTACTTGGCCAAATAGCACGGTGAGTGAATTTAAGCAGGTTACGGTGGATCAACTTATTACTTTTCAAGAATAAGAGGAGATGTAGTTTTATTATTACTCCTTGGGTTGGATTATTGATAGTGAGTTTTGACTATTAATAAATAGTAACTAACCTAAAAGCCCGCTTTATTATGACTCCTTTTCTTTATATGACTGAGGTTATATCGTGAAGAAGTATCATTGTTTTTAGTATTACCTTGTTTTTTATTAAGTTGTTTAAAGATTTTTAGCCAATACGTTGTTGCCGTTTCAGCGTTAATACATTTAAGTTCGAAGGAATAGAATAATGAATGAAAGAAACACTCTTACTTTGTCTATGAGCAAATTTTCAGGGAATTTTGCACTTATTTGCTGTGTAGCGATCAGTTTTATTATTACCGGGTGTGAACAAGCGAGTAATAATGATGTAAGTATGAGTAACAATGAAAAAAAATCGATTGATGAGCTGATCTTACATCAAGCAAATAAGCAAGATGTTGATGTTATCGCTGAAACGCTTGGTGTTAAGTACAAAGTACTGACGAATATACCTACAGATAAGTGTGATAAAAGCAAAGCCGACGGAATGTGTTTTGCAGTTCAGCTTAGCTTTACAGCCTCTCAAGTGATAAATAGCAACGAATGGAGTATTCATTTCAGTCAAATCTCGCCTATACAGTCATTTGAGAGTGAAGAGTTTTCAGTTGAACATGTGAACGGTGATTTACATAAGATTTCATTGAAAGATACTTTCAAGGGCTTTACTGCAGGTGAGACTAAAACACTGATGTTTAGAGCAATGTTTTGGTCGCTGTCTGAAAGTGATGCGCTGCCTAATTATATTGTCAGTGCTAATAACATACAGCCTCGTGTTATTGAAAGTACAAAGCCATATATAGATAGTGAAACGGGGTTAGAAGTTCTCCCGTATGTTGTGCCATTCACTGACTATGAACAACAGTTCAAACGTTCGGCAGGTGACTCAACTCAATGGCTTGATGCGGCAAGTTTATACGAAAGAAATGCCAAGTTAGGCGATAATAAGCTTGATGTGAGTAAGGTGATTATTCCAACACCTAAGCATGTCAGCTATGATGAGAACAATATTCAACTTGATCTCACTTTAGGTATAAACATTGATTTTGGTAATGTAGCAAAAACTGATGTAATGGCGGCAATCTCTCGATTAGCTTCATTGGGTATTAATAATAATACGAACGGTAAACCAGTTACCTTAAGCATTATTAAAAACAATATGAAGATGATTGGTAGCTACCAATTAACGATTACTGATACAGGTATTAAAGTGATAGGTGTTGACGGAGCAGGTGTTTTTAACGGCTTGCAGTCAATATCTAGTTTGATCACCTTAGGTTCAGCTCACGTTCCATTGTTAACGGCGACTGATGAACCTCATTATGAATTTCGTGGCTTGTTGATTGATGTTGCCCGAAACTTTCACGATAAAGACTTCATTTTAACGCTACTTGATCAAATGGCAGCCTATAAACTTAACAAGCTACATTTACACTTAGGTGATGATGAAGGATGGCGCTTAGAGATCCCTTCATTACCAGAATTAACCGAAATCAGTAGTACACGTTGTTTTGATTTAGACGATCAAAACTGTTTATCTCCTCAATTAGGTGCTGGCGTTGATCCGAAAAGCGAAGTGAATGGCTACTATTCTGTTGCTGATTATCAAGAAATTCTGAAGGCGGCAACAGCTCGTCACATGCAAGTGATCCCATCTTTAGACATGCCTGGTCATTCTCGTGCTGCGATAAAAGCGATGGCAGCACGCACCAAAAAATACGCGATAGCTGAACAAGACGATAAAGCTAAGCAGTTCAATTTATATGATGCTAATGATCCAACTGTATATTCATCAGTACAATTTTATAACGATAATACCATCAACGTTTGTTTAGAATCTTCTTACGATTTTGTCACGGAAGTGATGACACAAGTTAAAAAAATGCATGCTGATGCGGGTCAACCACTAACGCGTTATCATATCGGGGCAGATGAAACAGCAGGTGCTTGGATAGAGTCTCAAGCTTGCATAGACTTTATTGCTAATAATGATAAAGGTGTGGAAAAAATGAGTGATCTTGGTGCTTATTTTATCGAACGCGTTGCTGGTATTTTATCTGATTTAGACATAGAAACCGCAGGTTGGAGCGATGGTTTAGAGCATACTCGCAAGGAAAATATGCCGGCAATTGTGCAATCAAACGCTTGGGATACTTTATTTTGGGGTGGGCACAATAAAACACATCAATTAGTTAATAGAGACTGGCAAGTTGTATTGTCATCTCCTGATGTACTGTATTTTGATTTTCCCTATGAAGCGGATCCAAAAGAGCATGGTTACTATTGGGCATCTCGTCATACAAATACTGAAAAGATATTCCAGTTTATACCTGACAATTTACCTATTCATGCTGAGTTTTGGTTAGATCGCGAAGACAACGCTTATGAAGCTGATGATACCAAGACACCAATGAAACTAGGTAAGCGTTTTGTCGGAATTCAAGGGCAGTTGTGGAGTGAAAATACTCGCACCGACAATACTGCTCAATATAAATTATTTCCACGACTTTTTGCTTTAGCTGAGCGTTCATGGCATTTAGCCGATTGGGCTGTTCCGTATAATTATCAAGGCGCTAAGTATAGTAAAGAGACAGATGCTTTTACACCTGATAAAAGAGCACAACGAGATCAACAATGGAAAATATTTGCTAATGCGATTGGTCAAAAAGCGTTAGCGAAACTGGAGAACGATAACATTTTTTATCGTTTACCTACTGTTGGTGCCATTGTAAAAAATGGCAAGCTACATACTAATATTGCCTTTCCTGGTGTTGTTATTGAATATAAAGAACACGGAGGTAATTGGACACGTTATTCAGCGCCAGTTGCCGTGAAAGGCGAAGTAAAAGTTCGCAGTATTAGCTTTGATGGACAGCGAAAAGGCCGTTCTGTAGCCGTTAAAAGCGACTAAGTTACCCTTTAATTCTTAGGCTGGTTATGTGGAATATCTCGCAAAATCAGTCTGTTATTTTTTTATTTGAAGGACTCAAATAAAATTAATTCATTTTTCCTGAAAAATTAAATGACAACGCTGTCATTTATGGTTAAGATGAAATCAGATTACATTTTAGTAACCAAATGTAAATCAATGCCAAGTTACTAAAATAATAAATATAAAGACATGAGGTCTACATGCTGTGCAGCAGTGACAATAACGAAATATTCCTAGGTATAGATGGTGGTGGCAGTAAGTGCAAGGCTATCGTCATGTCAGGCGATAACCAAATACTAGGTACTGGCATCGCTGGTCCTGCTAACCCGCTACATGGATATGAACAAGCAATTAACTCAATTGTTGAATCTGCTAAATTATCGCTTAAAGATGCTGGAATCGATGAAAGTGAATTAGGTAATATTGTCGCTGGTGTTGGTCTTGCTGGCGTTAATTTACCTGTGTTGTTTGAGAAAATATCGAAATGGAAACACCCATTCAAAACTATGTATCTTGCGACTGATTTACTCATTGCCTGTATTGGGGCTCATGACGGTAAAGACGGAGCTGTAATGATCACTGGAACGGGTTCATGTGGCTTTTCATTTGTTGATGGCCATCCATATATTGTTGGAGCACATGGTTTTCCTCATGGCGATAAAGGCAGTGGAGCATGGTTTGGCTTACAAGCAGCTAAACAAGCATTGTTGTCATTAGACGGACTTATTCCACCTTCTTTAATCAACGACAAAGTTTTAGCATTGTTAGATGTAAAAGATGATGTTGAATTAGTTGAAGTAATTGCTGGTAAGCCTGCAGCATTTTACGCTCGAATGGCGAATTTGGTTTTCGATTCAGCCGAAGAAGGTGATGAGCTGGCATTAGATATTGTGCGTGAAGGTGCTGGATACATCAGCCATGTGGCTAAGCAATTGTTAAAACAAAATCCTCCTAATATTGCATTAATTGGTGGGTTAACGTCAAGAATAAAACCTTGGTTAGATAAAGATATTCAAGAGCAACTTATTGAACCTATACATCCTCCAGAAATTGGTTCAGTTATTTTTGCTAGACAGCAAGTTGCCTTATTATAATTAGTTATTAGTCATGAATATCAACGTATTAATCGTTAAGTAATTGAAGCCATTTTAGGAACAGTAATCGCTATGACAATATTTCGTCTTCACGTGAAAAAGTTATTTGATGGTCAAAATTATATTGATGATCAAGTATTAACTATCAGTGATGGAAAAATCATAGCACTCGATAGTGATACATCTCAAATTGATGATGTGCTTGAAGGATTAGTTGTTCCTGGTTTTATTGACTTACAAGTGAATGGTGGCGGTGGTGTATTATTTAACGATTCACCGTCATTGAAAAATATTCAAACGATCATTTCAGCTCATTCAAAATTTGGCACTACGGCAATGCTACCAACCCTTATTACTGATAAAATGGCGGTAATGGAACAGGCTGCAGACGCAATGGCTGAAGCTATTACCAAAAAAGTGCCCGGTATTATTGGTATTCACTTTGAAGGCCCTCATTTGTCGGTGGCCAAAAAAGGCGCGCATATTGAAGAGCATATCCGTCCGATTTCATCACAAGAGTGGAAAGTATTAGCGCGTAAAGATATTGGTCAAATATTAGTAACTCTTGCCCCTGAAACTGTCAATGCTGAAGATATTACTCGTATGGTTTCTTTAGGTATTAAGGTGTGTTTAGGACATAGCAATGCAGATTTTAAAACAGCACAAAAAGCGTTAGATGCGGGTGCTGACGGTTTCACCCATTTGTATAATGCGATGTCGCCAATACAAGGTAGAGCACCTGGTGTTACCGGTTGTGCACTTTTAAATGATCAAGCAAGCTGTGGACTTATTGTTGATGGACATCATGTTGACTATGACAGCTGTAAATTAGCACTTAAAGCAAAACCTGCAGGATCAATTTTCTTAGTAACAGACTCAATGCCACCCGTTGGTACCAATGATATTGAATTTGACTTGGTGGGTAAAAAAGTACGGTTAGAAAATGGCAAGTTAACCTCTACAACAGGAGAGTTAGCTGGTTCCGTGTTAGATATGGCGACAGCAGTCGAGAATGCACATTTTGGGTTAAAGTTACCTTTAGATGAAGCCATCAGAATGGCCTCAAAATATCCTGCAAACTATATTAACCAAAGTGATATTCGAGGGTGTTTAATCATCGGAAGCCAAGCTGATTTTGTTGAGCTAGACGATCAATTTAAAGTAAAGTCTACTTGGATTGCCGGGCAAGCTGTTTATAAGAGAGTTGTTTAACTTGTTCGTCATTATTGAAGTATATGGTGATGGTTTTTCAGTTTACAGTGATATGAATTAGAGAAAAATAAGAGCGCTTCGTTTTACGTGACTTGTAATCCGAATTTTATAAACCACAAAATAATAATAAATAAATAATGAGGAATATATGGAAACAACAATGATAATCGAAAAAGCTAAAAGTAACTTGGGGCCACTTGCGATAATAGGTGCATTATTTTTTATTTTTGGTTTTGTTACTTGGCAAAATGGTGCATTAGTCCCTTATTTGCAAATGGTATTACAGCTTACAGAAACTGAAGCTCTATTAATTGCCGTTACCTTTTATTTTGCTTTTACACTTGTCGCATTGCCTTCCGCTAGTCTGTTAGAAAAAATAGGCTACAAAAATGGCATCGTTGTTGGGTTATTAGTACTCGTTGTAGGTTTCTTGATCTATATCCCTGCAGCCCAATCAAAACTTTTTTGGTTGTTCTTAATCGCCCAATTCGTTATTGGCAGTGGTTTAACGTTATTGCAAACAGCTGCAAACCCTTATGTTGTCAAAATCGGGCCAATAGAAAGTGCCGCCGTTCGTATAATGTTTATGGGCTTAATGAACAAAGGTGCTGGTGTTATTGTACCTATCGTTTTTACCGCTATTGTCCTTGGTGAGTTTTCAGGGGTTACAGCAGCAAGTTTAGCTGCAATGCCTGAAGCTGAACGTTTGCAAACTATTGATGGATTAGCGAGTGGTTTGGTTAATCCATATATTGGTATGGCTATTATTTTTATTTTTCTCGCTGGTATTATGAAAAAAATATCGTTACCAGAATTAGATCTTGCTCATGATGAAGAAGGTCAAGATGCAACACACGATGCAAATGGAAAAGATAAAACGTCAATCATGCAATTCCCTAGTTTAATTTTAGGGGCATTAACCATTTTTGTTTATGTTGGTGCTGAGGTTATTGCTGGAGATACTATCGGGTTATTTGCCTCTAATTTAGGTGTGGCGAATGCAACAACATTAACCTCTTATACTATGGCATTTATGCTTATAGGTTATGCGTTAGGCATTGTATTGATACCCCGTGTAATGTCTCAAGAATTTGCTTTAAAAGCGTCGGCAGTAACCGGTTTGATTTTTTCATTACTCGTGGTATTTAGCGATACCAGCAGTATTTCAGTCTCTGAAGTATTATGGGGTTGGTCAGGAATACCTACATTGCCAAATACGATTACCTTTATTGCTTTGCTTGGTTTTTCAAATGCGATTGTTTGGCCTGCAGTTTGGCCATTAGCTTTAGAGGGGCTAGGTAAGTTCACATCAAAAGGCTCAGCATTATTAATCATGGGTATTTCAGGTGGAGCGTTATTACCTTTAGTTTATGGTCTTCTTTCTGAATCTATTAATGGTCAATCTGCTTATTGGATGATGATCCCGATATACAGTTTTATTCTATTTTATGCGGTGAAAGGTCATAAAATAAAAAACTGGAAGTAGTTTAAATCTCTGGACAATTTTTAAACGTAATATTTATAGACATTGGTACAAATTTATCCGTATGGATATCCGATCTCACTAGTTGAGGGTGCGTTAAACGATCTAATTTGATCGACCCTGAGTTTTATACTCAGGGTTTTTTTTTCCTAAAAATTTACTAAAGTTTTAAACTGTATTAAGTAGACATTTATAATTTAAGTTGATTGTTTTTGTCTCAAAGTGGTTTTCAAGCATCCAGTATGTTATCTTCATTGTATAAATTTTCATCGCTTTAGTTATTCATAAATTGTCGGTAGTTATAGCCGAACGATAACATAAGATTTTCAATGGATTGATGAGTTTACATTCACAAATAACAATAAGACTTACTCATGACAGATTACAAAGAAAAATTAGTCACTGTGATTTATTACAGTGATACTTCCCTTGAACTTTTACATAAAATTGAATCATTCTTACAATGTCCAAAAGGACGAGTAGTAATACCTGAAACCTTTAAAAGAGGTAAGGCGATTATTGCAGTATGTGAAGGTGAAATTAATATTATGAACAAAGTCGGTGATCGCATTTTAGCGATAGATGAAGTTGCCTAATCGCTCAAATAAAATTTAAAGTTCAAAATATAAAAAACGCTGCAAATAGATAAATATCATATCTATTTGCAGCGTTTTTTTATGCTTTTTCGTTAATATTTTTTATCTGATAAATAATATTGTGCATAGCGGTAAAATCGTTCTTTAGATCAATAGGATTGATATTTATTTAGTTTCAATCAATAAACGATAAAGTGAAATTAACGACTCATTTTACAAATTATTACGATAAAATAATGGTGTTACACCTAAAAACTTTTTAAAAACTGCAGACATATGACTCTGATGGCTAAAACCAGCAAGATAAGTAATTTCAATCAAAGGCATATGTGTTTTAAGGAGATTTTTTGCTAAAGTGAATCGGCATTGTAAAATATATTGCGCGGGTGTTAAGCCAACACTCAGCTTAAACATTTTGGCAAAATGAAAAGGGCTAAGGTTAACTATATTTGCTAGACCATGGATGGTATGAGCGGATGAAATATCGTCAAAAATGGCCTGTTTCACCCTTTGGATATTTGACATGGAAAGCCCGCTGGCAATAAACTCGTTTCTAATTTTATTTTCATTGTAGCAATTGATGACTTTATGCATTAACTGCATTTGTAACTCTTCTTTTGCTAGTAAATTTACTTGTTCATCAAAGCGAGACAATTGATATAAATTTACAATCATAGCTTTTATAGTCGCATTGCTGTCGTAGATCACATCGCGAAGATTTATATTTCTAATATCAACATCTAAATTTAACGATGCAAACTTTTTAAGATAATCTTCACTAAAATATATATGAATAAACTCTATCTGATCGTTTATTTGCCACAAAGAAGCTTGATTCTGTGGCATCAAGCATATTTTACCGGGACCACCTTTTAGTGACTTATTGTCATTTCTGAAGCTATTATCACCACCACAAAGATACAAACTCAATGTGTGAATATTAGCTTGAAAGTAGGAAACATTATTCTTACGAACATTCCATTTGCTCACACCAATGCCTTTCTCAATGAAATTAGCATTGAAAAGATTATTGGTCACATCTACAAAGGGTTTATGTTCAACAATATTTCTCAATTTTCACTCAACTTGGCTCAAACATAAATTATTCTACCATATTAACCAAGTACTCAAAGTCAGAATTATTTTGTAAAAGTTTTTTTCGCAGAGGTTATTACTAAATGCATGTTAATTGTGAATTAATATTGAGCTACATTTTTTCGATAAACGATAGTTAACTAAAAGTTCATTCTGTTGAAACAAAACTGATGAAAACCACAAGAATTTGATATCCACCACATTTCAACTCATCTAAAATTATTGCAATTATATATTGTTATTATGTCCCAAGTTTCGAAAAACACTTATTTTTTAACTAATATTAGTGATGGTATTAGACATTATTGCCCCGTGAATCTATCAATAACAATAGTTCAGCTGAAGTAGCGCGATAGTAAAAAATATACACGAGAATATTTATATGAATACAAATTGGATTTATAAAGCACCCGGTGAAATAGAGCGTATAGAAGCCTGTTTTGACCAACCTGCCTTTGGTGCCCATCGCCATGATACCTATGCAGTAGGAATTACATTAAGTGGAAAACAAGGTTTTACTTACCGAGGATGCTCACGATTTAACGAAGCAGGCAGAAGTTTAATCATTCACCCTGATGAACTTCATGATGGTCAACCTGTCAATGAATCTATAATGCATTATCGTGTTTGTTACATTGAGCCAGCAAAAATACAAAAAATACTTGGCGGAAAATCGTTACCATTTATTGATGGTGGCATATCTGATGACCAGCAACTATATCTGGCACTATGCGGGATTTTTGATGATATGGAACGCCCACTTAAAGGTCTAGAATACGAAGAAAGTCTTTATGATCTCGCTATAAGTATGGACAGGATAACTTGTACAAAAAGCCAAAATAAAAAGAGACCTGACTATAAAGCGGCAGAATTAGCTAGAGAATATATTAATGCCAACCTAAACCAAACCATCGATCTGGAAACTTTAGAGCAAATTTCTGGACGGGATCGTTGGAAACTAACACGAGACTTCCGTGCTTTATTTGGCACCAGCCCATACAGATATTTAATTATGCGCCGTTTAGAACGTGCGCGAACTATGCTCCTCACGGGAACGAGTGCTGCTGACGCAGCAATCGCTTGTAATTTTTCTGATCAAAGCCACATGAACCGACACTTTAAAAAAACCTACGGTTTAACACCACGAAGACTTCAAACAAGGTTACGTCAACACCGATAATTTTTAATATCATAAAACAGTCAAATTCCAGCAATATTAAGCATTCATTCACATAGGCACCGGTAAGTTCCGCACAAACGTTCTATATAACGCACAATAACTTAAATATACTTTGGATCTTTTCTTCCACTCTTATTTATATTAAACAGAAATAAATACCGTTAATAAATAGCGCTAATCAGAGGTAGGACATGTTAAAAATCGACAAGCTTTGCAAGACATATGATAACGGTGTCAATGCCCTTAAAAAAGTTTCATTATCCATTCCTAAAGGGATGTACGGCTTGCTAGGCCCTAATGGTGCAGGTAAATCATCACTAATGAGAACCATATCTACATTACAAGAAGCCGATTCTGGAAGCATACATTTTGACGGTATTGATGTATTGAATAACCCAAATGAATTGAGAAAACGTTTAGGCTATTTACCACAAAGCTTTGGCGTGTACCCACGCGTTCCTGCTGATGAATTATTAGACCATTTAGCCATACTTAAAGGACTAGTTAATAAGATTGAACGTAAAGAAGTTGTCGATAGTTTATTACACCAAACAAATTTGTACCAACACAGAAAAAATGCGGTAAGCGGTTACTCTGGAGGAATGCGTCAACGCTTTGGAATTGCTCAAGCTTTATTGGGAGATCCCGACTTACTTATTGTTGACGAACCTACTGGAGGACTGGATCCAGAAGAGCGAAATCGCTTTCATAATTTACTCGTTTCTCTTGGCCAAGATAAAGTCATTATTTTGTCAACACACATTGTGGATGATGTTACAGAGCTATGTCCTGCTATGGCTGTTTTAGCTGCGGGAGAAATATTACTCGAAGGCAATCCAATACACCTGATTGAGAAACTTAATGGCAGAATATGGCGCAAATCAATCGTACGAGATGAATTATCTGAAATTGAAAAAGAATTTTCCGTTATTTCTAAACGTTTACTCTCGGGGCAAACCATAGTACATGTTCTAGCTGATAGTGCTCCTGAAGGCTTTGAACCCACACCTGCCAATCTTGAAGATGTGTACTTTTCTACTTTACACACACAGCGTTCAGCTAGTTAAGGAGGCAATTATGTTAGCTAAAATGTTTATGTTTGAGTGGCGATATTTTACCCGTCAACCATCATTTTATATCTCTGCAAGTATTTTTTTTATGCTGGCTATATCTGCAACAAACATGCAAAACCTGTTGAATGACCTTGGCAGTAATGTACATATTAATGGTCCTTTCTTTATCGCTAAAGTCATGAGTATGTTTGGGCTTTTTGCAATGATTTTAGTGGTGAACTTTATGTCTAACAGCGCATTAAGAGACCATGAAAGTGATATGGCTGAGATATTATATTGCAAGCCAATTAACGCTCTGATGTATCAACTAGGACGTTTTTTAGCCACATTTGTTGTGATCGTAGTGATATTCTCAGCAGTACCAATAGGCTTGTTCGTTGGAAGCCTAATGCCATGGGTGGCACCAGAAAGATTAGGCTCGACAAATATTGCCTATTACCTAACAACTTTTTTCTATATTTCAGTCCCTGCACTCTTTGTAACCTCTTGTCTTTTCTACGCTATTGCAACTCGTCTCAAAGCAATGATGCCCATTTATCTTAGCCTTATTGCTGTGTTTGCTTTATACAATGCTAGTGGAACATTTTTTCTCTCAAACCCAGCTTTAGGCTCACTGATGGATCCTTTTGCTATCAGCACATTCCAAGAAATCAGCCGCTACTGGACGTTATATGAGCAGAATAATCAAATGCTGACATTAACGGATAGCCTACTATTAAATCGCCTTTTATGGCTAATATTGTCTAGTATAATATTGATAGCTATAGGTAAGATTTTATCGCCATTAACAATACACAATAAAAAGTCTGCAAAGAAAAAAACTAAAAATCAACATATCATCTTAGAAGATACAACTGTTAGCCATCATATTATTAACTACAAAGGTGCTAATAATCCCGAATGGAGCCAATTTTTTGCGCGGACAAAATTCGAGTTTAAACAGGTAATAATTACACCCGCATTCATTGCATTATGTGGTTTTGTGTTTTTAACGATGATTGCTGTACTTTTCCAACCCAAAGGTATGTTTGGCAGCACTCAACTACCTTTTACCCAAATTATGGTACAAGTCATCAAAGGGTCAATGGTGATATTAAGCATGATAATCATCACCTACTATAGCGCTGAGGTAATTTGGCGAGAACGTCTTTCCGGAATGGGCGATATTATTGACTCAATGCCAGTAAATAACCTTTGCTTCTGGCTGTCAAAATTGATTGCAGTATGTTCAATATTAATCATCTTAATGATCTTAGCTATATGCGTAACAATTACTTATCAGTTGGCTAATGGTATTAACTTAATTGATATTCCACAATATTTGATTTCACTCTTTTATTTCTCAGTTTTACCTTGGATTATGTTAACGATTCTGGCTTTTTTTCTGCAAGTAATAAGCCCTAACAAGTATATAGGCATGTTGTTATTTGCACTGTGCATAGGCATTAACTTTGCTATGGAGCCTTTAGGTCTTGGTCATAACATGTTTCGTTTTAGTAAATCTCCCATCTTACAATATACAGATTTAAATGGCTTCGGTTGGTCTTTACAAAGTCATAGCTGGTATATGCTTTATTGGGGAGCACTCGCAATTATTTTAAGTATTATTGGTTATGGCCTTTGGCAACGAGGTCCAGTACAAAGTTTAAAGACACGTTTGCCAAAAGTCAGTTACCAAATCACCCATACTGGAAGGTACGCAATAGCTATTTGTTCTATTATATTTTTATTGAGTGGCAGTACCATTTTTTACAACACCCGTGTAGTTAATGAATATACAACAATGCAAGAGAAGGATGAAATTAAAGCTAATTACGAAAAACGTTATCAACAATATATTGATTCACCTGTTCCAACAATTACAAAACTTCAGGTAAATGTAGATCTTTACCCTGATTCACGTGCTGTAAAAGTCGATGCAAAAATTAACCTCATCAATAAAACTAACGAGCCTATTAACCGATTTTTAATTTCTCTACCCTATTACACCCCAAAAAGTTTCAATATAACAATTGACGGCGGAAAATTAGCTGATTGGGACAAAGATACCAATACTTACTGGTTTGAATTCAACCTTCCTTTACAACCCGGAGAGAAACGTTCAGGTTCATTCCAATTGGAGCGCCAACATCAAGGGTTTGTTGATAATAATGCTGGCTCTGCAAATGTTGAAATTGTGGGGAACGGTACTTTTTTTGAAGGATACGCAATATTCCCTTTATATGGATATGTACCAAGTCTTGAGTTAATTTCGCCCGCGAAAAGGAAAAAGTATGCTCTTGAGCCACCACGACGCGCCCATAAATTAGAAAATTCATCATATTATAATGTCTCAAGTAAAGGTGTAGATATTGGTTATATCGACTTTGAAGCGACTGTTTCAACCGCCGCTGATCAAATCGCCATCGCACCAGGTTCATTAATAAAACAATGGGAAGAAAACGGACGTCGATATTTTAATTATAAATCTGATGAACCCATTCAAAACTTTGTTGCGTTCATGTCAGCAAGATATGAAAAGCATTCCAGTGTACATAATGGCGTTGATATTGAAATTTACTATCATCATGACCACAGCGTTAATGTCAGTCGAATGAGTCAAGCAGTTAAGGATGCATTAGACTATTTTTCAACTAGTTTTGGCGCTTATCCTCATGATCAAATAAGGATTATTGAATTCCCATCTTATCGAAATTTTGCGCAAAGTTTTCCTAATACTATTGCTTTTTCTGAACGGCTAGGATTTATCACTGATCTACGAGATGAAAATAGCATAGATCAAATTTATTATGTTATAGCTCACGAAGTGGCACATCAGTGGTGGGGGAATCAAGTGGATGCTGCTGATGTTCAAGGTAGCGCTATGATCACAGAAACCTTGTCACAGTACAGTGCGTTAATGCTATTTAAACAAAAATATGGCGATGTCAAGTTACGAAAAATTCTCAAGATGGAACTTGATAGTTATTTACGTGGCCGTTCTAGCGAACAAGTTGAAGAGCTACCTTTAATGAGGGTTGAAAACCAAAAATATTTACACTATCACAAAGGTTCAATTGTAATGATGGCCTTGGTTGATTTGATAGGTGAAGAAAGATTAAACCATGCTTTATCCCGCTTTGTTCAGCGATACAAATTTACTGACAACATCTACCCGACCACTCAAAACTTGCTTGAATTCATTACCAAGAATGCGACTGAAAATGAGAAAACAGAGATAAAACGACTGTTTACAGAAGTAAACATTTACGATATCAAAACAACCGATGTGCTAATTAAACCGATTAAGAATAACCAATTTCAAGTCACAATAACGGTAGAAGCAAAACGCCTTATTGCAGATGGGCAAGGCGTTGAAAAGCAAGCACCTTTATCTGCAATGGTGGATATTGGTTTGTTTTTATCTAACCCTGAAGATATAACTAACAGCGGCACAAGTCAGGAAGATGGCAACATATTGTACTTGAAAAAACACAGGATCAAAGATGGCAAAAACATAATCACTTTAATCGTATCGAAAAAGCCATTATTTGCAGCGGTAGACCCTTTTGTGAAATTAATAGACAGAGACAGTAATGACAATATATTTAAACTATAAATCGTCAATGTTACACCACCTATACGATGTAGTTGAAAGTAATTATTCACTTGATTTATTACTTAGCAATACATAACAAACTATAAATAAGAGATAAAATAATATGAAGTTTAAAAACATACTTTTCTTTTCATTACTAATATTTCCGGCTTCGATGTCTTTAGCCGTAGATTATAGTGTGTTTGCTGCCACGCCTCTCGGGAAGAATGATGCACTGAGTTTTGATCATCAAGGGAATCTTTATGTTTCAAATTCAGGAGGAGCTAGTAATGGAAACTTAGGAGGTACTTTAGTTTACAAAATAAAACCTGATGGAACTATATCCACTGCTGTTGATGGATTATCCGGCCCATTGGGTAGTGACTTTGACTCGTTAGGCAATTTGTATGTTGCAAATAACAATACGGGAATTATTACTAAAATTGATACAACAGGTGTAACGACAAGTTTTGTCACTTTAGGGAATGTCACTGGGATCGTTATTAACAAACAAAATGAGCTTTTTGTGACAAGTTATGAGAAAAATATTGTTTACAAAATTATGCCTAATGGTGATAACGAAATATGGATAAAAGGCAATGGATTAAACGGCCCCGTTGGTATTGCATTTGATGAAGATGAGAATCTCTATGTGGGTAATTATCTTGATGCAAGGCTATTCAAAATAGATAAAGATAAAACAGTTACAGAATTGAGTAGCTCACTAGATTCTTCTGGTTATATTACTTATGCAAATAATTTTATCTATGCTACGGGTAGAAATACCAATAAAATTTATGCAATTCCTACTAATGGTGGCAGTGCTAAAGAATTAGAGGGTTCATCAGAAGTAGGCTTTAATTTTCCAAATGGCATTACACCGAATGAAGATGGCAGCATCCTCTATGTCTCTAATTGGAGGGACAATAAAATCATCGCTATTGAAAACCTTAGCGATGTGGCACCAACAATGATTACTGCTCAGGATGATGTCGCACAAGTTCAAGAAAATTCAGAAGTTGTGATCGATATTCTTTCTAACGATATAGTTGGTGACGCGGCGATTGACCCTGCAACTGTTACCCTCGTCATAATTGCTCAAAGTGGAGAAACGACTGTTGATGATAGTAATGGTTCAATCACATATAAACCCAATGCAAGTTTTAGTGGAACAGATTCAATTGTTTACACCATTAATGACGTTAAAGGTATATCTTCTAACGAAGCAAGGGTGAACATTACCGTCACTACAACAACCGTTAATCAACAACCAGCTCCAACTGTAGAAAAGAAATCGTCGAGTGGTGGCACAATAAGTTATACCGTTTTGATGTTATTGTTGCTGAGAGTACTTAAAAGAGCTTCAAACAATTTAAATCATTAAATTACAATGAATTTTCTCCCTTGTAGAGGCTTGTTTTCTTTTGGATTGAGAGCCTCCAACATTTAAAGATGACCAATAAATTAACCTGCTTAGTATGAATAAATAAGGACGTTTTTTTTGAGCATTGAAAATTGGATACTCTTTTGTATTACTGATGTATTTCTGTGCGCAATGCCTGGGCCGGGTGTTTTATTCATTATATCGCAAACGATCACTCATGGACTAAAATTAGCCGTCTATACAATTTAGGGTATACTTTTAGCCAATGTTTTATATTTTGTTCTTGCAGCGAGCGGCTTAATTACTACGCTGTCATCCTCTTCTACTGTGTTTTATTTATTAAAAATATTCGGCTCTGTGTATCTTATTTTTATTGGCATAACTATTTTTCGGTTACCTAGGATTCAACAAAAAATAAAAAACTCACTGGAAAAAGGGAATAGTGCTGTGGTAAAAGGTTTTATTATCCATGCTTCAAACCCAAAAGTTTTGCTCCTATTTTCTGCTATTGTTCCAATGTTCATAGAGCCCAATGTAACACTTGTCTCTCAATTAGCGCTAATGGGCATTAGTGTCTTGATTATACAAGCGGGAATATTATTTACGTATGCTTGTTTTTCCAAGAAGATGATTGGTTTCAAAAGCTATTACATGTTATTTATCAACAGGGTAGGAGGGGGTTTCTTGTGATCTTTGGGGTTGTAATGATAATAAGAGAACAAAGCCAAATATTTTATCGTTAGATAAAAAAACGCTTTCTTTGTTGAGGTAATCGTTGAGGCTATTAAAAGAAAGCCTCAACCTTTTTCATTTACTCGTTAATAACGATATCCTAATAAATGATACTCCATAATACATCCAAAACTATTTCCATGTGTTCAGGTTGAAACCAAAAATAGACGCCTGATAAAATAGTCAGATAAACAAAAGTCATCTTGCATGTTAGATGAGCTCGTATGTTTTCATGCAGTGGCTGATTGTTTTTATTTACAATTTCATTACTCACGGGGATTTGTTTAGTCATTTTTTATCCTATTTTAAATTTATAATTGTGTTCGTTGAAGTTTTTTACATCAGTACGCTATTTGCTTAACGTTTAACGACTAATCAAAAAATGATCATAATCGGTATAAGAAACTGAAGATTTTATATCGATGTCAACAAACAGGGCGATAGTGCCTTTCATTTCTGCTTTTTGTGATGTCTGTATGGCCAAATCACCTTGACGAGCAAATTCAAATCCCATGCGCCAGTGACTAATATTCATGGTGAATTTAGAAGAAAACGCCGAATTACTGACAACTATCATACTCAATAGGGTATTTTCTTTTTTATCGATGATTATTGTGCCATCCAATTTTCCAATAGCACCATCACCAAATTTCTTATTTCGTCCTTCAAAAATAAAGGTGCTGGTATTCGCATCTTCTTCCCTGAATTTTAACGAGTTTAGATCAATAAAATCGGTAAGTTTGCTTGGCTTTGAATCATCAATCGATATAAGAAAATCTTCTATCTGATTTTTTGACGGTATATTTCCATCAATCGTAATAAGATGCCATGGTGATTGTGGTTTTCTTCTAGGGTCATAAGTAGCAATTACTGACGATATATCCCCATTAATATTTTCAATTTTTGTAGTTTTATATGTAGAACTATTGTGTATTGAGCGTTCAATTTGTTTGAGGGTAGACTCAATCAGATGTTTATAATTTGGCAAGCTATTATCCTTGGCAGCACATATTGAGGGCATAACAGCACTTGTCATTAATATCGATAACACTGTACGTTTTATAATTTTTTTTAATAACATATGTAGTTTTAAAATTAGGAGTATAAATTTTCGGGTCAAATATTAGATTAATAACAATTCAAAAAAATTATCTTCGCTAATTGTTTTACCTTATTTAAATTTTCTTAGGAATATCAACATTACTGTTAAAACGTTATATTGAATGAGCCATAAATGTAAAAATTCTATCATTTTCATACACCGCTTTTATTTTCAGCAACATCTTACATTTCGATAAGTCTAAGCAATGAATAACTTTAGATATAGAACAATCGTGCAACCTAAGTGGGCTTGTTCTAAAAGAGAAGATGTCTTGATGGAAAATATCTTTTTCATAGGACGTTAATAATATTGAATATTCACTTTTCCAAATTATTGACATTTATTTAATTAACATAGAAAAATCAATTTAACTCCTCTTTCCATTTGTGTCTTTATGAGGAAAATCAAGACTGAAATGCATTGAAATATAGAGAATTGAGTTGCATCTGCTTCAATTGAATGGCTACTTTTAGCGTCTTATCAGGGGTGGACATTGGTTCATTCAATATATCAATAAAGATCTGATATTGGTTTTAACGACTTGCATACTTTGTGGATATGCTTGGATCAACAGTGATAAATATCATACTTTGGAGGATTTCGAAAAATATGTGTTCGTGATTAATTTACGCCTTTGAATAGGCAGACATAACGCAGATTAATAAAGGTTGACTTATTAATAGATAAAATAAATATGTGCGTTGTAATAAAGTCAGTTAAGACCGATTGAGCATGAATCGTGATAGTTATTCAAAAGGAGATCAAAAATATTTCACACAAACTGTAGCAATAACAGCTTTAAAACAATTAAGAATCACACATAGAGCCATTAATTAAAAAGCAACTTTATTGTTTTCCGACATATTATGTGGTGCATGAGAAGGCAAGAGTATTTGATGGAATAAAGTAGATGATTGTATTTTATCTATTCATAAAATTGTTGAGTAAACCTATAAAGTTTCAAAGAAAAAAGCGCCACGAAATAAAGATATAAACTCTATTTCTGTCGCGCTTTATCGTTATTTATTTTACTAATATTTCTTTTTTTCTAACTGCTCTTTAGTATAATTTGGCTTTACGTGTTTCTCGCCCATGTCATCAGCTAATTCTTTTGGAATGTAGTTTTCGTCATGTTTAGCTAATACTTCTGATGCTTCGATGAAATTCCCATCAACAAGTACACCGTTAGCGACTATGCCTTGTCCTTCACGGAATAAATCAGGCAGTATGCCATCATAATGTACTTTAATGACAGGATCTGAATCATTAAAAGCAATTGGCATTCTCATATCAACCAGTTCAAAAGTAACATCTAAAGTTGTAGGATCACGTTTCACACTACCCGGTACAACTAATCCACCAATACGCAGACGCTGGCCGTTAATTGGCTTAATCCCCGTATCATCTTTACCCTGATATATCTCAGAGGGTTTATAGAATAAGTCTATGTTCTGGCTTAGCGCATAAAGCACTAATCCTAAAACGAAACTAAGACCAACTAAAATTGAAATTACTACGGTTAAACGTTTTTTACGACGGGGATTCATGAAACAACCTTATTAGAGTTTTTTGATAGTTCTGGTACTACTGACGTTTTACCATCAGTTTGTTCTGCTTCAGCAAAAGATTTTTCAGCTGCTTTGCGTAACTTTATTTCTCGTTGTAAACGATGAGCGATTTTATTTTTGACTTTTTTATGATTGCTCTTGCTGCTATATACGAGTGCGACTAACAGAAAGGCGCTTACGCCGTAAGATAACCATACGAAAAATGCGTATCCACCCATATCTAAAAATGCTGAAATACTATCAAATTGCATTATTTAGTTCCTTCTGCGGTAATTAATTCTCGTACCCAAGGACGCATGCCATTACGCGATAAAATCTCAGTGCGAAAACGGATACAGATAACAAATGTCACGAGCATAGCGATACCTAAAAAGCAGATAACAAACGGCCAAAACATATCCATACTCATCGAAGGAGCACTCAATTTACTCACCGTTGCACCTTGATGAAGTGTGTTCCACCACTCAACTGAATATTTAATAATCGGTATGTTTACGACACCTACTAGCGATAATATACCCGCTGCTTTACCGGCAAGGTTCTTATCTTCAAAAGCATTGTGTAAAGCGATAACACCTAAATAGAGGAAAAGTAGCACCAGCTCAGAGGTTAATCGAGCATCCCAAATCCACCAAGTTCCCCACATAGGTTTACCCCAAGCGGCTCCGGTAAATAATGCGATAGCGGTAATTACCGCACCTACTGGCGCCATTGCTGCCGCTGATGCATCAGCAAGTCTAAACTGCCATACCAAGCTGCAAAAAGCTGCTGACGCCATCGCCATATATATGCTCATTGACAAAATTGCGGCTGGAACGTGTATATAAAATATTCTGAAACTGTCGCCTTGTTGATAATCGGCGGGGGCAAAAACGAGCGCCCAGACAATACCTATACCAAGTAGTGCAATAGTAATTTTTGAAATCCAAGGTAATAACTTACCCACAAAGTGATAGGACACTTCAGGATTCGCATAAGGGTGAAGCCATTTCCACATTAGTTAGTACTCACTTTTAATGCTGCGCTTACAGCAAATGGGGCTAAGGTTAAAGATCCAAAAAACAGTGCGGCAATGATAGCAAGTTGTCCGCTGTAGGGTAAGTTCATTGCCGCAGTATCTATGGCGCTAGTCGCAAATATTAGTACTGGAATATAAAGGGGTAAGACTAATAAACTGAGTAATACACCGCCTTTTTTAAGGCCTACCGTCAATGCAACACCTATAGCCCCTAGTAAACTTAATATGGGAGTGCCCAACAATAACGTTAGCATTAGTGCACTGTAACTATTTTCATTTAAATGTAAAAGCACGGCGAGTAATGGTGCAATAAAGATAAGTGGTAAGCCTGTCACCATCCAATGCGCAATAATCTTTGCTAACACTAATATAAAAATAGGGTGGGGGCTAAGCATCATTTGCTCGAGCGAACCGTCTTCGTGATCTGATTTAAATAATCGGTCTAATGACAATAATGTAGAAAGTAAAGCGGCAACCCAAATAATTCCCGGTGCTATGCGCGATAACGTTGTAGATTCAGGGCCAATACCTAATGGGAACAATGTTACTACGATGATAAAAAATAATAGCGGATTGATAATATCGTCGCGGTGACGAAAGGCTATCGTGAGATCTCGTTTGATAATTAAATTGAAAGCAGATCTATATGATAAATTTTGATCGGGTATCATGCTTATAAACTCTAGTAAAACCGGTAATCTAAAGTGATTTTTTTCACTTTATCTTCAGGAAATGACAAATCTTGGTGAGTCGTTAATATAACACAGCCACCACGTTGAGCATGTGCTAGAAATAATTGTTCTAATTGCGTTACACCATGTTTATCGATTGCAGTAAAAGGTTCATCTAGTATCCAAATAGGTGCAGTGCTTTGCCATAAGCGCGCGAGAGAAATACGACGGTGCTGTCCTGCACTTAAATGTGAAGCTAAGGCATCTTCAAAACCTAACAAATTTACCTTCTCTAATGTTTCTTCCGCTTTTGAACAGTCGTTGCCATGCAAAGCAAGATTAAACACTAGGTTTTCTTGAGCAGTCATTTCGCCTTTTACCCCGGGTAAATGACCTAAATACAGAAGGTTTTGGTGAAAGTCATCTTTCTGTTCTGCAATATTTTGTTCTCTAAATAATACTGTTCCGTCATAAGGTTGTGATAATCCGGCTAAAATACGTAATAAGCTCGTTTTACCTGCTCCATTCGGGCCTTCCACCTGTATAACATCACCACTACATACTGAAAAATTAAGTGCTTCAAATAATATTCTATCTTCACGAATACAAGTCAATCCGTTTGCTGATAGCAGTACTTGATTATTTGCTAGGTCTTTTGATGGTTGAGTAGTAAGAGAATTTGCCAATAGCATCACTTTTTGAATAATTATTATATGTTAGCTTCACATCAAGTTTATAAACTGAATGTTATCGTAATTTACGGCATAACGAGTTGATTTAGATCTTAATATCAAGTCGGGTAATATCATACTATATCGCACAGTAAAGGCTAGCCCTAGAAATGAGAAAATTAATCATTCATTTTCTTGTTACATTGATGAAATTACACATGATATAGTGCTAGAATTACCAAAATTTTTAGTTTGAATTGTTTTTCCTTACCTCGTTATTTGATGTTAATTGAAAAACTAAACTCACTAAAACGCCATATAGAGGCGTCTTTTATCGATAAATTTTTGTATTTAGTGTTTGCACTGAATCGGAGAAAGTAATGACCCCTGAAGTAATGCTCCCTGAGTTAGGACATTTTGCCCTTATTGTTGGTTTGGCTTTTGCAATTTGTTTAAGCATCATTCCATTAGTCGGTTTGGCAAGTAATCAACAACGCTTAGTTGGTTATGCTAAACCCTTAACCTTTGGTATGTTTGCCTTTACAGCCACCAGTCTCATTATTCTCGGCTGGAGTTTTGTCATCGATGATTTTTCTGTTAAATATATAGCAGGTCATTCTAACTCCCATTTACCTTACTACTTTAAAATTAGCGCGGTATGGGGTGGGCACGAAGGCTCTCTACTGCTGTGGGTATTCTCATTAACCGCATGGACAGCAGCGGTGGCAAAATTTAGTAAAGGCATCGATGAAGCCTTTGTTGCGCGTGTGTTAGCCGTGCTAGGTATGATAGCCGTTGGATTTATGTTATTTACCATATTAACCTCTAATCCGTTTGAGCGCTTATGGCCAATGGTGCCAACAGAAGGGCGCGATTTAAATCCACTTCTACAAGATATCGGCTTAATTATTCACCCGCCGATGCTTTATTTAGGTTATGTCGGTTTCTCTGTTGCTTTTGCTTTCGCTGTTGCTGCTTTAATGTGTGGCAAGTTAGATGCCGCTTGGGCCCGCTGGGCAAGACCTTGGACTGTTGCGGCATGGATTTTCTTAACACTAGGCATCGCTTTAGGAAGTTGGTGGGCTTACTACGAACTTGGTTGGGGCGGCTGGTGGTTTTGGGACCCGGTAGAAAATGCTTCTTTCATGCCATGGCTCATAGGAACTGCACTGATTCATTCATTAGCGGTTACTGAAAAACGTGGCACATTCAGAAACTGGACCGTGTTACTGGCAATATTTGCTTTTAGCTTAAGTTTATTAGGCACATTTTTAGTACGTTCGGGCGTTATTACTTCAGTGCATTCATTCGCCGCTGATCCTGGTCGTGGTTTATTTATTTTATTATTACTGGCTATAGCTGTTGGTAGCTCATTAACACTTTATGCTTTTAGAGCCAGAACTGTTCAAACCTTTAGTCGTTTTGCTTTGTATTCTCGTGAAACAGCACTGCTTGTTTGTAATATTATTTTAGTGGTTGCAACCGTTACTGTAATGCTAGGAACGTTATACCCGCTATTAGTTGATGCAATGGGCTTAGGTAAAATTTCTGTGGGACCTCCGTATTTTAATGCGGTATTTGTACCGATAATGAGTTTGCTGTTTGTCGTCATGGGTATTGGCCCGCTCATTCGCTGGAAAAAAGCCAAACAAGGTGAATTACGTAAACTAATGGTAAGTCCACTGGTGATCAGTATTGTTTTTGGGGTTGCATTTCCATTTTTATACGGTGGCGAATTTGCGGCCTTGGTAACTATGGGGGTTGGTTTAGCTTGTTGGGTTTTTCTTGTCGTAATGCAAGAGTTATTAAATCAAGTGAACTCAGGTACAGATAAATGGAACTTCTCTAAATTGACCTTAAGCCAATGGGGAATGACTGTTGCTCATATGGGCATTGCGATTACTATTACGGGTGTTACGCTAGTTTCGATGTATGAAAGTGAAACGAATGTAAAAATGTACATCAATGATAAAGTTAAAATTGATGATACAAATTACGAAATTGCCTTTAAAGGTATTAAGCAAGTCAAAGGGGCAAACTACAGCGCTGAACAAGGTCAAGTTGAAGTTTATAATGATGGCAAATTTGTGACGCTTTTAAAGCCTGAACGCCGCACGTATTTAGTACAAACGATGGGCATGACAGAAGCAGGTATAGATCCTGGTTTATTCCGTGATATATATGTTGCCTTAGGCGACCCTCTTCCTGGTAATGCTTGGGCAATTCGAGTTCATTACAAACCTTTTGTGCGTTGGATATGGCTAGGGGCAATATTTATGGGCATTGGTGGTTTCTTAGCGATATTAGATAAACGTTATCGTCGGAAAAAAGTGATGAGTAAAGCAGAGAGAGCTTCGTTGGTAGCACCTGCAATCGATACATTAGCAACAATCAATGAAGGAAATGGGTAATGGGTAAGTTAATTCGTTTTATTCCGCTTATCTTATTTATTGCGCTCGGTGCTATTTTATTTAGAGGATTATCGCTTAATCCTACAGAGCTGCCTTCTGCGTTGATCGGTAAGAAATTCCCAGAGTTTTCTTTAACGTCAGTACTAAATGCTTCGCAAACTATGACAACTGCTGACTTTAAACCCGGTATTAAATTGGTTAATGTTTGGGGAACCTGGTGTCCGTCATGTCGTTATGAGCATAACTATTTGAACACGTTATCTAAAACTAACCGTTTTACTATATACGGTTTAAATTATGATGATGAACGAAAACATGCAGCTAAGTGGTTAACTGAATTAGGTAATCCTTATGAATTCTCGGCTTTTGATGAAGAAGGAAAACTCAGTGTTAATTTAGGTGTTTATGCTGCACCTGAAACCTTTGTTGTTGACCACAATAATATTATTCGTAAGCGTTATGCTGGCCCGTTGAATCCACAGATTTGGCAGAATGAATTTGAACCACTTATTGCACAAATCGAAGCAGAATTTTTAGCTTCGACTAATAACAAAGGAACCCAGTAATCATGTTCAATAAATACTTAGTTACAGCGCTTGTAGCAATGGTTACTTTGTTCAGTTCATTAGTTTTAGCTACGCCTGTTGATACTTATGTTTTTAAGGATAAGGTAACAGAAATTCGCTTTAATGCACTCAATAAAGAATTACGTTGCCCAAAATGTCAAAATCAAAACTTAGCTGATTCTAATTCTCCGATTGCAGCTGATTTACGCCGAGAAGTGTACGACATGCTTCAACAAGGCAAAGCGGATATGGAGATTGTTGATTTCATGGTGTCGCGTTATGGCGAGTTTGTTTTATATCGCCCGCGTGTTTCTAGCTTAACCTATCTTTTATGGTATGGGCCTGCAGGGCTATTATTTATTGGTGTTATTGTCGTTGTCATTGTTTTGCGAAGGAAGCCAGTGAAAAATGCTCAAAAACCATTAAACCATGCTCAAAAAGAAAAACTTGCTCAAATTCTAAAGAATAAATAAGGCTGTATCATGGAATTAATCTTTATCGTTATCGCCTTTTTATTACTGATATTAGCAGTAGTGTGGGCACCTTTTATAAAACAACAAGAAAGCAATATCTCTATTGATGATACTCAGCGTGATGAAACCAATGTACGTTTATATCACGAGCATAAAGCAGAAATAGAAAAAGATTTTAAACAAAATAATATTGATGACGAAAACTATCAGTATTTATTGACTGAGCTTGATAATACTTTATTGCAAGATATGGAAAATCAAGATCTTGAACGTAAGACACCACAAGACACTAAGGCTATGGGCATTGCTTGGCCTGTCGGCTTATCCGTATTTATTTTAGCTTTTAGTTTCTATCTTTATGGTGAAATAGGTACTTATGAAAAGTTAACGACCATGACTGCACAAGCACCCATGCAACCGTCGACAAATCCGGAACAACAAACCATTAATGAAATTAAGCAACTGATGGCAGTAACTAAAACTGAGCCTGAAAATTCAGATGCTTGGTATAGGTTAGGGCAGTCGTTAGTGAGTGTTGGAGAATTCGACGGAGCATTAAAAGCTTATAATCAAGTATTACGCATTGAAGGTCCGCAAGCGGATGTCTTTGGTGCAAAAGCGCAAGCAGCCTACTATAAAAATGAGCAAAAAATTGATAGCAGGGTACAAGGGTTTATCGACCAAGCGTTAACGATAGATCCTAATGATCCTTCAACTAATATATTGTTGGGAATGCATAATTTTATAGCAACAAACTATCAAGTCGCTATTTCTCATTGGCAGCGCGTTGTTGATTCAGATAAACAAAATGTGAATAAACAAGCGTTAATCGAAGTCATTGATGAAGCCAAAGCTCGTCTTGCTAACCCTAATGCAATAAGTGCCGAAGAAACTAAAAATGGAACTACAGCAGTAGGGCCACAATTAACGGTAAATGTTAAATTAAGCGATGAAATATTAGAAGAGTTGTCACAAGAAAATGACAAAACGGTATTCATTTATGCGATATCTTCAGATACATCCCGAGGTCGTATGCCACTTGCAGCCGTTAAAATATTAGCGAGTGATTTACCCATAACAGTGGTACTGAATGATTCGCTTGCAATGACACCGCAAGCTAAATTAAGCGATGTTGAAACGGTGAATATTTATGCGGTTGTTTCTGCTAAAGGCGGAGCAGGTATTAATTCAGGCGATTACAAAGCTGAACTTAATAACGTCGCAGTAAATACAACAGAGCCATTAAATTTAGTTGTTAGCAGTAAAGTGCCGTAGTTCGGTCTTATTTATCGTGACCGTTTAAAACATCATATCTCACACCTACGGGTATGATGTTTTATTTAATCGGGTATATTAATCAGTGGTAATTTTGTCGTCATTTCAAACTATAGAGTATCGGATTCATGCCTAAATTTACTGGACGTTTTCACGGCCGCACAAAAGACATTCATAATAAAAATGCAAAAGTTGGTGTGTTACTCACTAATCTTGGCACACCTGATGAACCGACAGCCTCAGCGTTAAAGCGTTATTTACGAGAGTTTCTATCTGACCCTCGCGTAGTTGAAATACCAAGACTTATTTGGTTGATCATTTTACATGGCATTATTCTAAATATTCGACCGAAAAAATCAGCCAAACTATATGAAAGTATTTGGACGCCATCAGGCTCGCCATTATTAGTAATAAGTAAGCAACAAAAAGAAGCAGTCGCTAAAGTGCTTGCAGAAAAATATGGCGATGATGTAAAGGTTGAACTGGCGATGCGTTATGGCAAGCCAACAATTAATGATGCTTTAGACAAATTACAACTTGCTGGTGTGAGTAAAATAGTCGCATTACCCCTTTATCCACAATATGCAGGGCCTACCGTTGGTTCAAGTTTTGATGCTATTGTAAATAAAATAAAGACTTGGCGCTGGATACCCAGTTTAAGCTTTATTAGTGGTTATCATGACAACCCTAAATACATTGCTGCCTTAGCTCAGAGTGTAACTAAACATATTGAAGAGCACGGTAAGCCAGATAAATTAGTGCTGTCATTTCATGGTATGCCTAAGTACTTCCTAGAGCAAGGAGACCCTTATTATTGTTTCTGTGTGAAGACAACACGTTTATTAATCGAAGCGTTAGCATTGAGTGATGATGACTTTGTGATGACATTTCAATCACGTTTTGGCAAAGCTGAGTGGTTGCAACCTTATACCGACGCAACACTTATTGAACTCGCTAATAATAATAATAAACATATCGCTATTATTAGCCCTGCATTTAGTGCTGATTGTTTAGAAACGTTAGAAGAATTAGAACATGAAAACCGTGATTTATTCTTAGGTGCGGGTGGTGAAAAGTATCATTACATCCCGGCATTAAATAGTGACGAAAAACATATTGAAGCCATCGTTGATTTAATCTCAGCAGAAATCACGCTATAACTAAAATCTAGACACTTGGTTTTATGCGGGTCTCAAGACTTATAATAGTTGTCATGGAAGTGGACTTTTCATGGCGACTGTTTTATCAAAGTATAAAGCTCTTTCTTATCGTCGCGTTATTAACTTTTTTCTACTTATCAATAATATTATCGTCATTAATATAAATGATAATTGTAGATTGGGTTCTGAAACGTGTACTGAAATAGCAGCTGCATCACTTATAAAACTCTGACCAATGTTTTTTATACCATAGGTATTATCTTCAATAATCCACTCAAAATCATCATAGTGATTACCACTTGTAGTCAGTTGCATCGACTTACCTTCAGGAGTGCTATTTTGACTGATTGAAATGTTATGACTCAATATGCCTAAAGCTGCCCCGTCTTTAGCTTCAAAAGCACCTTCGTAAGAAAGAAACTGCATAACCTGATCATTATTATCAACTATTGCTATTCCATCTCCAATGCCGTTAGCGGCCCCATTTTGAATACCACTTACCTCGAAAGCTACAAAACCAAAGCCATTATAGCTATCAACCAATGTAACATCGCCAATTGTGAAGGACTTATAAATTAATCCAGAACTTCCGTTGTAAAATTGTAATGACCAGTCTAATAAGTTTAAACCTGCGGTACCGGCAATTTCAACAAACTCATTTTTGTCCGCGCCACTATTGTCATAATGAATTTCATTGATGAAAATAAGAGAAGCTTGGCTAGTAATCGATGTTAATAATATGAACGAAAGAAGGATATATCTTACGGGTATCGCTAAAGTACATTTATTCATTTTAATTCCCTTTATGTATAATTGTTAACTTCTTGTTATCAATTTATTTACAACAAAGAGTGTAGCAGAGCTTTCAAATTTTGTACTTTGAAGTGACTAATAATGGGGATGTAAAAGTTAAGCGTTTGAATTTAACTATAAAAAAAAGCGCAACAATTTTCATTGTTCCGCTTTTTTGTTCGGATCTTAAGACCCTTTAATAACTAATATAAATCAGTTATTAAGATGCAATTACGTTTTCAGCTTCAGGACCTTTTTGTCCTTGCTTGATAGTAAAAGTAACAGCTTGACCGTCAGTTAGTGTACGGAAACCGTCACCAGAGATAGCGCTGAAGTGAACAAAAACGTCAGGTCCGTTATCTTGTTCGATGAAACCGAATCCTTTAGATTCGTTAAAAAATTTTACTTTACCAGTTACTGAATCAGACATGTGTACATTTCCCGTAGGTTATTAATTAAAAAATAGTAATAAGTGGATTATCCACTTTGATTTATACGGAGTAAATGCTCTCTACCTATAAAAGTACAGACAGAGAAAGGTTTCCAATAACACAAACTAGTAGCGTTTGAGGTTAATCAATAATAAATCTTATATAAATAAGATAATAGTTGAAATATCCTTTTCCCGAAACGCAAAAACTCAACGCAAAAGTATGTTAGCACAATCTTTTAGTGAGATCCTATAAAAACATTAAGATTTGATGACTTTTTTATGACAATAAAAAGCCAGCTAAGGTGCTGGCTTTATTGAAAATTATAACTGAGGATTATTAGTACCATGAAAATTATAATTTTTAGTTGAAGAGTTTTTATTACCCATGCTATTTATTACTAAAAATTAAGTAATGATAATGTTTTCATATATTAACATTTGTTATGCTACTAGACAGAGAACTTATATTAACAGTGAAATAATGAAAATTTTAGTCGTTGAAGATGACAAAGAACTGGCCAGTTATATCAGTAAGGGGCTAGTAGAAGCAGGTCATACAATTGATCAGGCCTTCGATGGCCGTGATGGATTGTTTTTGGCAACCACTGAAATTTATGACGTATTACTGGTTGACCGAATGTTACCTCTGCTTGACGGTTTAACTTTAATTAAAACTATTCGCGCTCAGGCTAATACAACACCTATTCTTATTCTTAGTGCGCTAGGTAGTGTTGATGAACGCGTTGAGGGCCTATCGCAAGGTTGTGATGATTACTTAGTAAAACCTTTTGCTTTCATCGAACTGTTAGCACGCATTGACGCTATTTCTAGGCGTGCTCATAATAATTATAAAGAGCAAACAAGCATTAGCCTCGCTGATTTACACATTGATTTACTTTCTAGAAAGGTTACGCGTGCTAACAAAGTTATCAGTTTGCAATCGCGAGAATTTCGACTGTTAGAATATTTAATGAAACATAAAGGTCAAATTATCACCAGAACGATGTTATTGGAAAGTGTGTGGGATTATCGGTTTGATCCGCAAACGAACGTCATTGATGTGCACGTTAGCCGATTACGTGGAAAAATAGACAAGGGATTTGATATCCCCTTGCTAAAGACCATACGTGGTTCAGGTTATATGATTGATGAATAGCATTAAATTTAAACGTCTACCGATATATTATCAAGCATGGTTGTTCGGCGGGATCTTCTGTTTATCACTGCTCATTACAGTGATAACAGTACTTAGCAACTTAAGTGAGACAACTGAAGACCATAGCTTACTCACTGTATATAGCGAAACTTGCCGTGATATTTATCAACTTGCAGGTCTTAAAGGTTTAGAGAAAGGGGTTAATAGAGCAGGTTTCATCAATACTAAAGTGATGCTATTCGATCAAAGCGGCGAGCAATTATATAGCAACATAACGAGCTGGAATTTACCGACAGATATAAACTGGCAATTAGATAAAGGTGATTTACCTCGCGTAAGATACTTTAGTCAGCCGTCAAAAAAGGTCATGGAACCTGATACTAAATTGAAGTACTTGGTCACTAATATTGATAATAATCGATTGGTTGTCGCTCAGGATATTACCTACGTTAATAGCGAGTTTGTTAGTTTTCCATGGCAATTATGGTTGTTTATTTTCACTTTTTTTATGGCGGGTGTTGGTGGTATATTTGTCGGTTATTTTGTAAAAAAACGTCTGACCAAAATTAATCTAGCGTGTAAATATATTATTGAACAAGGGGACTTGTCTTCTCGTATTCCGTGCGACGATTCGAATAAAGATTTTGATTTATTATCTAGCAATATAAATATTATGTTAACTCATATCCAAAAGTTGATGAACGATGTTAAGCAAGTTAGCGATAACATTGCTCACGACCTTCGTACTCCCCTTACTCGGTTAAGGAATAAACTTGAGACCCTTGAATTTCAGTCTTTAAGCGCTGAACAGGTAAAGAATACTCATACACAATTGAAGCAAGAGCTTGATGATGTGATTAATATTTTTAATGCCTTATTACGAATTTCTAATCTTGAATATGGCGATAAAAACAAACATTTTTCATCAGTAGATGTTAATTTTTTGCTCGTTGACCTAGTCGAGTTTTATCAACCTCTCGCTATTGAAAAGCATCAGCAGTTGAGTGCTGACACTCATTCATATTCTTTTATCTGCGATGCCGATTTACTTTTTCAAGCTATAGCAAACTGTATTGAAAATGCAATTAAATATACGCCAGATAATGGCAAAATAATCATTTCTACTTCAATAAATAACAACGACTTAACGATAACTATTGTTGATAATGGTCTCGGTATTCCTGAAGGCGATAGGGAAAAAGTTTGTCAGCGTTTTTATCGTGTTGAACAAAGTAGAAATACCAGCGGTAATGGTTTAGGACTTAGTTTAGTTAATGCTATTGTGCAACTTCATCATGGAAAAATTCTGATTACAGATAATAAGCCAGGAACAAAAATTCAACTAATTCTTCCCATTTTAGCTGAGCCAATAGATTATTAACTTTTGGTAATCTTTAAGAAAGGTTCCGGTAAGGTGACAGTCGCTACTATGTAACTCTAATGAAAAAATGAGAGATACCTATGGAAGTCACTGTTAAAAAATCTTTAATACAACCTATCAAGAAATGGGTGAAAATAGTTTTCAGCGTTATTGTTGGCATTATTGTTATCGCCCTTATACTGGGGCAATTTCTTAACCTTCTCGCAAAAGACATCCCACCTCCGGGGGAAATTATTGATGTCGGCGGTCATTCATTGCATATCAATTGCACAGGTATTGCCAGTGATCGTCCTACCATTATTATTGAATCAGGCTTAGGTAATTCAGGATTGGAATATTACTGGATACAAAATGGGTTAGAACAAAGCGATCATGTGTGCAGTTACGACCGAGCAGGTATGGGCTGGAGTGAAAAAAGTGACTTTGACGCAGACTCTATAAACATTGCCACACAGCTTCATACGTTACTGAATAAAAGTGATATAAAGCGCCCTTTTATGTTTGCGGGGCATAGTGCTGCTGGACTTCATATGCGGGTTTATGCCAATAAATATCCTGATGAAGTTGCGGGTATGGTTTTTATTGATGCCGTACACCCTGATCAATATGAGGAGCAACGCCCCTATATTCAGCAATATAGTAAACAAGCAACAAAAGACTTTGTTTGGATGTTGAGTATGATGGAAGTGGTTACAAATTTGGGGTTAGTCCGTATTTCTGATCTATTTAGCACACCCTTTAAGGATGGTTTTCCTGAACATATTTCTGAAAAAATTCATTATTATCATGACAGAGGCACAATATTAGCTGGGTTGCGTGGTGAAATCAGTGCAAAAGCTATTTCTTCTGAGCAAGCGAGTAAAGCAGAAAACCTTGGTAGTATGCCCCTGACAATTATTACAACACCTTTAGGTGAAGTCATGGGACGAAATGGTAAAGCACCCGTTGAGTTAGACTATATAATGACGAATATCCATGACAAAACTCAACAAAAAAATCTACTTTCTTCAACAAAGAGTAAAATGGTTATTATAGAGGGGTCGGATCATATGAGTTTGATTTTCAAACAAGATCATGCCTTACAAGTTGTTGAATATATCAAGGAAATGAGTGCCATGCTGAGTCAGGGACAACTAGGGAACTTAGTGAAATAAGCTTTCTGATAGGATATAAAGAAAGCCCTCAAAATCATATTTGAGGGCTTTTAGGTTAAATAAATAACAAACAAATGCTTTAACTAAAGTGCCGATATTTGCGTGATTTGATCAGCAAGCTTGGCTAAAGCAGACTCTGCATCTGCTAACTTAGCTTTTTCTTTGTTAATAACAGCTTCAGGCGCTTTACTCACAAACTTTTCATTACTTAGTTTGCCGCGAGTTCTATCAGCATCTTTTTCTAGCTTATCAACCGCTTTAGTTAAGCGAGCAAGTTCAGCTTCTTTATCAATTAATCCCGCCATTGGTATTAACACTGATAAACCTCCAACAACAGCCGTTGCTGAAAGTGGGCCGTTATCATGCTCAGCTAATACAGTAATGCTTGCAAGTTTAGCTAATGCACTGACAAATTGCTGATTTTCATCTAAACGACGTTGATCATGTGCATTAACATTTTTGAGTAATACCGGTAATTCTTTACTGGGAGAAATATCCATTTCGCCACGAATATTACGTATTGCCACGATAAACTGTTTTACCCACTCTAAATCGTCAATCGCTGTTTGGTCACACTGGCTTTCATCAAATTGAGGGAAGCTTTGCACCATAATACTGGCCGTTTCATTACCCTTGTAATCAGCAACGAAATTACTTAATGGCACAACGCGTTGCCAAATTGTTTCAGTAATGAATGGCATGATTGGATGCATCAAGCGTAATAAACTTTCGAGCACTGTTACTAAAGTATGACGAGTACCACGCTGTTGTGCTTCACTACCTTTAAAGAGTACAGGTTTAGTCAACTCTAAGTACCAATCACAAAATTGGTTCCAAGTGAATTCGTAAAGTGCTTGTGAGGCTAAGTCAAAGCGAAATGCTTCAAACGATTCATGAACCGTTTTAACCGTTTGCTGAAACTGGCCTAATATCCAACGGTCAGCTAATGAAAACTCCATTTCGCCTTGTTTGCCGTCAACTACTTTTCCACAGTCTTGCTCTTCGGTATTCATTAATACGTAACGACTCGCATTCCATAGTTTATTACAGAAATTACGGTAACCGTCTAAGCGTTTCATATCCCAAGTAATGTCACGGCCCGTTGAAGCAACTGACGTTAGGGTAAAACGTAATGCGTCAGTACCATGTGCTTCAATACCTTCTGGGTATTCTTTCTTGGTAAGTTTAGCTATTTTTGCCGCCAGTTTTGGCTGCATCATATTACCGGTACGTTTCTCAAGTAAATCGTCAAGGCCAATGCCGTCGATCATATCAAGAGGATCAACTACGTTACCTTTAGATTTACTCATTTTATCGCCATTTTCATCGCGAATAAGTCCAGTAACATAAACTTTTTTGAACGGTACTTGTGGTTTGCCATTTTCGTCTTTGATGAAGTGCATGGTCATCATGATCATACGAGCAACCCAGAAGAAAATAATATCAAAACCAGTAACTAACACGTCAGTTGAATGGAATTTTTTGAGATCTTCCACGCTGTTTGGCCAGCCAAGTGTTGAAAATGTCCATAATGCTGATGAGAACCAAGTATCAAGTACGTCATCGTCTTGTCTTAATTTTATATCCGCACTTAATGAGTGCTTAGCACGAACTTCTTCTTCCGTTCTGCCAACGTAAAAACCACCGTCTTCGTCGTACCATGCTGGAATCCTATGTCCCCACCAAAGTTGACGAGAGATACACCAATCTTGAACATCACTCATCCAAGCGTTGTACATGTTTTCATATTGTTTAGGTACAATTTCAATTTCACCATTGGCTACTGCATCAATGGCAGGTCCAGCGAGAGGGGCAGTACGTACATACCATTGGTCAGTTAATAATGGCTCAATGATCACACCTGAACGATCACCATAAGGTGCAACTAAATCATGCTCCTTAACTTCAACTAAAAATCCTAAATCGTCAAATGCGGCAACAATGGCTTTACGAGCAACAAAGCGATCCAACCCTGCAAATTCAGCAGGAAGGTCAGTGCTATATACAGTCGATGGTTCACCATTGTTTTGATAAACTTCGGCACGGGCTAAAATAGCGGCATTTTGATCTAAAATATTGATTAAAGGTAAATCATGACGTTTGCCGACTTCGTTATCGTTAAAGTCATGAGCAGGCGTGATTTTTACACAACCCGACCCTTTGGTCATATCGGCATGTTCATCGCCAACAATAGGAATTAAACGATTCACTAAAGGCAATAGAACCTGCTGACCAATAAGATCTTTATAACGTGGGTCTTCAGGGTTAACCGCTACACCTGTATCACCTAAAACAGTTTCAGGTCGAGTTGTTGCGACAACGAGGTAGTCTTTACCTTCAGCCGTTCTAACTCCATCAGCTAATGGGTAACGTAAGTACCACATGTGGCCTTTTTTATCTTTGTTTTCTACTTCTAAATCAGAGATAGCTGTATGAAATTTAGGATCCCAGTTTACTAAGCGTTTACCACGATAAATTAAGTCATCTTCAAACAAGCGAACAAAGACTTCTTGTACGGCTTCTGACATGCCGTCGTCCATTGTGAAGCGCTCGCGAGTCCAGTCAATTGAGTTTCCTAAGCGGCGCATTTGTTTGCTGATAGTGCCACCAGATTCGTTTTTCCATTCCCAGACTTTATCAATGAATGCGTCACGACCGTAATCATGACGGGTTTTTCCTTCTTCAGCATCAATTTTACGCTCTACCACCATTTGCGTGGCAATACCTGCGTGATCCATACCGGTTTGCCATAAGGTACTTTTACCTTGCATGCGTTGATAACGAATTAGGGTATCCATAATAGTTTGTTGGAAGGCGTGTCCCATATGCAAACTACCGGTAACGTTTGGTGGCGGAATAGCAATGCTATAACCATCGCCTTCGCCAGTTGGGCTAAAATAACCTTGCTCTTCCCAACTTTGATAAAGAGACTGTTCGATTTCTGAAGGATTGAATGTTTTTTCCATGGGAATGACTACTTAACTTGTTTGATGTGCATTAATTGAGTTTGACTGTTTTGGCGCGGTTTGATTATCCACTTGAAATCCCCATTGACGATAGCCTTTATAACGCTCTCGAGCTTGTTGTTTTAGGGTTTCATCACTCGGTACAAAATCAACAATATGTGAAAACTGATTAGCAAAGTTTGGCACTGTGCTGGTTAAATTTATTAAAATAGCGCGACGATGAGTTGGTGGTTGCCAACTGATTTCTACGGCTGCGCCATTTTTAGGGCCTTCGCCCGGTAAATTGTGCGGAACAAAACTGTCAGGCTCAAATGCCCAAAGCAGTTCATCTAATTGATGAGCCATCTTCTGATCCGCGCAGTAAATAAATACCCGCTGATTTTGACGGTAAAAATTAGCTGCCTGCAAACAAGCATGAAAATGTGACGCTTCAGCCCCATCTTCACGTTTTGTATTTTCTTCAAGCAAATAAAACATTACTTGTGTTTGCATGTTTACGGTGTTCCTTATGTGTCTTTATTAAGCTTGATATTATTCGCTTTGCTCGGCGCCTGAACGATTCAATAAAAATTGAGTCAACAAGCTTACCGGGCGACCAGTAGAACCTTTATCTTTTCCGCCACTTCGCCAAGCAGTACCCGCAATATCAAGGTGTGCCCAATTGTACTTTTTAGTGAATCGAGCCAAGAAACAAGCGGCAGTAATAGTACCTGCGCCTTTGCCACCTAGGTTAGTAAAGTCGGCAAAAGGGCTTTCTAGCTGTTCTTGGTATTCTTCCCATAATGGTAAACGCCATGCGCGATCGCCACTTTGTTCAGAAGCATTTAATAATTCATGTGCTAATGGGTTGTGCGTGCTTAATAAGCCAGATGCATGTTTGCCTAATGCAACGACACAAGCACCGGTCAGTGTTGCAACATCAATAACAAGCTCAGGATCAAAACGTTCAACATAGGTGAGCACGTCACATAACACTAAACGACCTTCTGCATCAGTGTTTAATACTTCAACCGTTTGACCTGACATTGTCGTTAAAATATCACCAGGACGATATGCATCACCCCCCGGCATATTTTCACAACCGGCCAAAATGCCAATTACGTTAATCGGTAACTGTAATTCTGCCAATGCGTGCATAGCGCCTAAAACACCGGCTGCTCCACCCATGTCATATTTCATTTCATCCATGGCTTCACCTGGCTTTAATGAAATACCACCCGCGTCAAAAGTAACACCTTTACCGACTAATACTATTGGATTTACATCATCAGCAGCGCCATTATATTTAATAATACTCATAATGGATTCATTTCGAGAAGCTCGGCCAACGGCAAGGTATGAGTGCATACCTAATTCTTCCATTTCTTTCTCGCCAACAAGTTCGGTGCTAACATTGTCGTAATCATTTTCTAAAATTTTAGCTTGTTCTGCTAAATAAGCTGGATTACAAATGTTTGGCGGCATGTTCGCCACATTCTTACAAGTCGATATACCTTCTGAAACAGCAAGTGCATGAGAAATGGCACGTTCACCTAAAGGTAATTCTCTACGTGTAGGCACATTAAAAACCATTTTACGTAATGGACGACGTGCTTCAACTTTTCGAGTTTTCAATCCATCAAAGCTATATAAGCAATCTTGAGTCGCTTCAACGGCTTGACGAACTTTCCAATAAGTATCTCGACCTTTAACGTGTAATTCAGATAAGAAACACACAGCTTCCATTGAACCTGTTTCATTTAGGGTACTAATTGTTTTACTGATAATCTGACGATATTGACGTTCATCAAGTTCACGTTCTTTACCGCAACCCACTAGCAAAACACGTTCGCTTAGGATGTTAGGCACGTGATGAAGCAGTAACATTTGCCCTGACTTACCTTCTAAATCGCCACGACGTAATAAGTTACTAATATAACCTTCACTTATTTCATCAAGCTGTTCAGCAATGGCTGAAAGACGGCGAGGTTCAAAAACGCCAACCACTATACAGGCGCTGCGTTGCTTTTCTGGACTACCACTTTTTACGTTGAACTCCATGAGCTCTCCTAATTCGTACAAAAACAAGCTGTTTTTAAATGAAATTTACGAGTAAACTTGTTTAAATCTATAAATAATCGGTATGCTTACTATTAAAAGTATTCGGCTAAAGGCTATAATTATAGCTAGATGCGAGCGAATTACCCTTAGAGCAAAAATTAATATTACTTATGAAAACGACAAGTTTACTTAAAAATAGAGCAGATGTCAGAAAAAAACGATGTTTTTATAGGGAATTATTATGATTGTTTTTCGTTATTTACTGAAAGAAGTCGCTAAAACTCAATTAGCGGTATTCTTAGTATTGATGACCATATTTATTAGTAATAAATTTGTCCGTATTTTAGATGATGCTGCTGAAGGTGGTATTCCTGGACATTTGGTTATGGTCTTTATTGGCTTGAAGATACCTGACTTAGCGGGAATGATTTTACCGCTTAGTCTGTTTCTAGGTGTCTTGCTGGCTTACGGACGTATTTATGCCGATAGCGAGATGACGGTATTGCATGCTTGTGGCGTAAGTGAATGGTATGTAGTACGAATAACACTTATTTTAAGTTTAATTACGGCTATTTTCACCGGAATATTTACTTTGTATTTGTCACCAATGGCCTCGGAATATGAATATCAAGTTAAAGAGCAATTAGCCGCTGATTCTGGCTTAAGCTCTCTTATAGCTGGCCGGTTTCAAACTACAGGTAATAATAAAGCGGTCATTTTTATTCATGATAAAAATCGCGATGATAATACCTTTGAAAAAGTTTTTGTTGCACAACTCCCTGATAAGAAAGCCACGGATAAAAGTATTATCAATTCTAGTTTGGTTTACGCGCAATCGGGACAGGTTGTTGAGGAAGAAAGTGGTTCTCAGCGATTAGTGTTAAGTGACGGTACACGTTATCAAAACGATACCAAGAGTAAAGAATTCAAAGAAGTTTTTTTTGATAAATACTACATTCAAATTCAAGATCAAAAAGTGGCGCATAAAAACCGAAAACTGAGAGCCATTCCAACTTCAGATTTATTCAAAGAAGATACCGCTGAATTAAGTGCCGAAATGCATTGGCGTATTGCTTTCCCTATTGCCTGTTTGATCATGACCTTAATCGCAGTGCCGCTAAGTGTCGTGAACCCAAGGCAAGGTAAATTTGCTAAAATGCTGCCCGCGTTATTGTTATTTCTTGGGTACTTTTTAATGCTCACAGCAGTAAAGTCAGGCGTTGAGTCGGCAACTATACCTAAAGGTATTGGATTATGGCCCGTACACTTTTTTGTACTCGCTATAGGCGTAAGTTTACTGGTTAAGGATCGCAGTAGTGGTTTAAGAATGAAAGCTAAACTGCCTCGTTTAATACGAAACTTTACTCGTAAAGGAACATCATCATAATGCGTATATTAGACATATACATTGGTCGAATTATTGCATCGACCACATTTATAGCTTTATCAGTATTTGTCAGTCTAAGTGGCATCATTAAGTTTGTTGAAGAAATAAAATCAGTGGGAGAAGGCGATTATGATATTGCTCATGCTGCTTTATTTGTACTTTATAAAATACCTCCTGATATTGAAATGTTTTTTCCTATGTCGGCATTGATCGGCGGGTTGATCGGTATGGGCATGCTCGCTTCAAACAGTGAACTTGTGGTTATGCAAGCGGCCGGTTTGTCTCGGGTAGATATTATTAAATCAGTAATGAAGTCAGCGATTGTTCTTGTTTTTATTAGCATGGCTGTAGGGGAATGGTTAGCACCGAAGAGTGAATTAGCGGCAAGACAACTGAAGGCACAAGCTATATCAGGAGGAAGCTTAATTCCATCTGCTGATGGAACTTGGGCAAAAGATGGTGATTACTTTGTTCATATCGGTGATGTAGAAGACAAAGGTAAATTAAATGATGTTCAAATATATCGCTTTGACGAATCCTTAAAACTCTCAAGTTGGTTATCTGCTGAGAGTGCCATTTATCAAAAAGATGCTTGGCAGTTGCGAAACGTTGTCGATACGCATTTAACTGGCAATAAAATGACTAAAGAGTCGTCAAGCATCAAAATGTGGACATCCAGTTTAACCCCTGAAAAACTGGGTGTTGTTATGGTGAAGCCAGAGCTTTTATCTTTACGTGGCTTGTCAGAATATTTAAGTTATTTGGAAGAAAACAAACAAGATACCAGTCGATATGTTTTAGCATTTTGGCGAAAGATTGTTCAACCTGTTACCGTTGCTGTAATGTTACTGCTTGCGTTGTCTTTTGTTTTTGGGCCGTTACGTTCTGTTTCTATGGGTGCAAGAATAATGATGGGAGTAGGGACAGGAATTACATTTTTTATAACGAATGAAGTATTAGGTTCATTGAGTTTGGTATATCAATTACCGGCTGCTTTGGGTGCGCTAATGCCAAGTGTAATATTTGTTTCGCTAGCCTTGTACTTAATGAATAAACGGCCTAGTTAACTTTGTATTAGAAGATAAGTTTTACTAAAAATGTTATGAGAGAAGGCATGATAAAGTTTTATCATGCCTTTTATTTTGTCCAAGCACTATAAGCGGCCGCGGTTCGCTTCTAACGTTAACACCACTATCTCAGTCTTTGTCAGCCGGTCTTGTAAGCTTAATTTATTTCTCCGATCAAATAATAAGGTAAAATTTCCTAAACCCAACAGGGTAGGGAATAATCTTTTTAATCCGGTTGTTTTACTAATTAAAGTACCATCTTGGTTTTGCACACGTAAACGCCACGCTTTCATGCCTAATGTTTGGCCTGTTTTAGACCAGAACCAAATAAAGAATAACGAAACCCAAGCTAGTTTCCAAAACTCATTCGGCCACTTTAACCATGCAGTATTAGCAATAGCATCTGAAAAGTGTTCGTAGCCTTGCATGCTAAACAAACCAAAGTGAAACCCTAGGTACATTATGAGGAATGACATTGCTCCAGCGGTCATGTACACAGCTGTGGCAATTAAAAAATCATAAACCCATGAAGCTAAGCGGCGGCGAAAACCAGCTCGTGGGAACGTTTCTACACTATCAGAAGTTAAAGATGACATTAAAAGCCTAAAAGAGTGAATATACAAATTCCCACTATTCTAGCAAAGCTGTTGATAAAAATTAACCAATGAAAATTTTAATAATTTTTTAAACATCACAAACGTATAAATATTCAGCAAACAGTCGGGAGAATAATAAAATATATTGCTAAATTAAGTTATTTTCGTATAATGCCGAACAGATTCATTAATGCACTTATGTTGATGGATAACAGTTTTAAATCTTTGGTTGTAACAACGGAAGATATTTAAGCCGGTGTGATGAAATTGGTATACATAGGGGATTCAAAATCCCCCGTCGAAAGACGTGGCGGTTCGAGTCCGCCCACCGGTACCACATATTGAAGCCCTGATTCGAAAGAGTCGGGGCTTTCTTATTTCCGAAAGATAATATTTTAAATTGTTAATTCATGAACCGCTATAATATGCGTGTTTATCAAATGGTATTAAAAAAGGTTTTAACATGGCATCAACAGCGCACGCACTTCACATCTTGGTGAAGCACAAAGAAATTGCAGAAGACATTATTCAACAGTTAGGTAAAGGAGCTAAGTTTCAAACGTTAGCTAAAAAATACTCGTCATGTCCGTCAGGTAAAAAGGGTGGTGATTTAGGCGAATTTAAACGAGGTCAAATGGTACCGCAGTTTGATAAAATAGCATTTAACGGCGCCATATTAGAGCCTCACCTGGTTAAAACTAAGTTTGGGTGGCATGTGATCAAAGTGCTTTACAGGACATAGTTTACAACGAGCGTTTTTTTGAATGACGTTCTATAAAATCTCTGTGGCAAGTTGTGTAAGTTCAAGTCCGACTGCTAGTATCACTATTATAAAACCCTGTTCTTAACTGATTTCTTCCCAGAACATGAGATAAGCAATTATTCTTAAAGGATATTGAAGAACATTTGTGGGATACATTGTTATGCTATTTAAAGTCAATTTACGGCTCATAGTCTGGTGATACAGGATATTAAAGCATGTTTTTATAATTATTCATCGAGGGAGCTTTGAATAAAGTTGATCTTCACTTACATAAGATACCTACAATCAGTGCTGAAAATTTTACATTTTCACTAACCCAATTAAGTGAATATGTTGGCTCTGCAGAGCTCGATGCCATCGCTATAAAAAACCACGATAGATTTAATCTTGAACAATTCCATGAGATTGTTGAATTGTGTTGTATTTCACCTCAAAACAATGATCGTTTCTAGGAAGGTCACTAAGAAAGGTGATGATCCTAAAAATTTATTCGTATGGCAAAGGCGATGCTGAGTTAATACCTGTATTCTTTAGTGATACAAGAATAAAAGAAAGGATGCGTAACTTCCCATCTAGGCAAACATATATTGATTGTGGGGATATGACATTAACTTCGGTAAAGCATAGCCACCGTGATAGAACCAAAGTAGCCTTTTTTATCCAAAGCAGTGTATTAATTTGCGGCCCTTTTTGATCGTTCATGCAAGTTGCAGCTTTCCGCTATTTTGACTACATGTACAACTCTACAGAATCTTTGTAAACGTTTTGTGAAAGCATCACTTCTTATATGGTCAGTAATATCTTTTCTAGCGGCGGTGATCACTGGTGCAATCACCTCACGAATAAAAACAATTGAAAATAATAAAAATAATAAAAAATAATTGAAAACAATTGGTTACCGAGTCATCAAACAGAAAACATGAATAATAAGTTACTTTTAATTTTACAAATGTAAAATAAACAAGATTCCGTGGACGTAACATGCTATATTCATGCCAAATTATCTATTGATGACAAATGTTTTTTAGAATAAGTTAGTTAATGTTTTAAATATTTCCCGTAAGAAAATTAACCTCATTAAAATAACTAATATAGATCACAAAACCCGTTAGTTGTTCATTCTTTAGATTAATCCCCTTAATTTAACTATGAGAGTGAACCATGTCATCAGTAAAGACCGATAATAATCCTTCGTCAACACCTCCTTCGATATTATCTCTTGCCTTTGATTTACCCAATATCTGTTCTTTGTTTGGTCTTTTTTCGGCATTATTGGCGCTATACTTTGCCTTGATCGGTATATACCCTGCCGCAATGATAGGATTAATTTGGGCGGTATTCTTCGATTGGAATGATGGAAAGATTGCCAGAAAAATGAAAAACAGAACGGCAGTACAAGGCGAAGTTGGAGGACAAGTTGATTCACTCATCGATATTGTCAGCTTTGGTATCTGCCCAGCAATTATCTTATTGAGTTATGGAAACTATAATCCATGGTTACTCCCCGGTGCTTTCATTATTGTTGCCGCATGCGTATTACGACTAAGTTATTTTAATGTTTTTGGTTTAGATGGAAAATCGACATATCAAGGTCTTGCGTCTGATAATAATGCCATCATTCTTGTTTTTATCTTTCTGTTAGAAAGTTTTATTACCACCACCACTTTCACTGTCGTACTTTATATTACTATACTTTTATTGGCTGCATTTAATGTAGCTCCCATAAGAACACCAAAACTCAGTGGTCGCTGGTATTATGTTCTTGCTCTATACACGTTAGTTATAACGGTGATTTATGGAAGGCTATTGTTCTAGTGAACAGATGATGGCATCACTTATTTCAGTATAAAATATCTCTCGGCAAACAACTATGACGCATAAGGTGAAGTTCACATCTATGTTTTCATTAATTTACTTGAGACGAAAAAATTTAACAAAACATATAACACAATAATATCTGTTATATGTTCAATATCTAGAGGAGAAAAAAATGACAAGAGTATACACCAGTGGCGTATTTGATTTATTTCACGTAGGACATTTATCTGTTATACAAAAAGCAAAAGAGTTTGGCGACTACCTTATTGTTGGCGTACATTCAGACGAAGACGTTGAATCTTATAAGCGTTCTCCAATTATTTCTTGTGAACAACGATGTGAAATCATTCGTAACATTAAGGGTGTCGATGAGGTAATTGTTGCCCCACTTACGCCGGATAACGATGAGAATTTTTACCTATTACATAGTATTGATATTCACGTAGCAGGCAATAATATGGAACATATGTATGAGTTACCTCACAAAATGGGTATTATGCGCTATGTACCGAGAAGCCCTTTGACTGATTCATCTTCAATCATAAAAAAACTTAAGAGTGTGTAATCAGTATTTGGATAATTATTGGCAGTAACCATTTATTAACCAAAGACAGAAAACCATAATAAAGAGTAACCTCTGTTATATTAGAAATATATTGTAAGCACAGCCCATAGTTTCAAGTAAAATAACAGAGGCTTCCCCCTAAAATTAATTGCGATATCTGCTTATATCATTGGCAACGTATTAGGGGGTATTTGTAATGATGAACACTTTAGCACCCACGTTTGGTCTTTGAGCTAAGCTTAAAATGTTAAATATAATGAGGCCGTTCATCACCTTATTATATATTTATTTAGACTTTTATTGATGACGAGTCCTTAGCCAAACAACTATTCCTGCAATAACAAAGAAAAATGGCAGTAAGAATAACGTCACCACAACCTGGCGTATTTGTTTACTGGTTAAATCTAACCGTTCAACCTTTATTTCTTTAGAACTAAGAAAAACCTGATAGTCTAATTCTGCTAACCAATTAACAATATTAAGTCCCATTTGTGCATTACTGTATTGATTAATATAAACATTCGTTAAAAAATCAGCATCGGTAAAAACAATAATTCGTGTATCTGATTTCTTCTTATCTTGTTCAATCTCGCTACTATTACTTTGGGGATGTTCTTCAAGTACCACGTAAGAGATGGGAACGGGGCCTGGAGTATCTACACCATGATCATATTCAATCTTTAAGTTTCTATTTGTTTCTGCCCAGCTTTTTTCTTTTGATGTCGTAGAAGCAATGGCAGCCAGCTTAATGGTTGGGCGGCGCTGAGCTAATACTTGAATTGAACGCGGCCTTACATAAAAGGTATAGTCTAACCCTTCTGTTATGGCTTTGTGTTTTTGATAGTTCTTCGTAGCAGGGCTGCCAACATCATCACCCACATGATTGGTTAAATCGACCACAACATCTGACTGAACGTTAAGCCCCCATTGATTCAGAATACTATTTAATGACGGATTTTGTTGTTCTTGCTCAGCTGTTAATGGCTTATCAGGAGTGGTTACCACGGAATGCTCAATTAGAAATAACGCATTACCGCCCGCAGATAAATATTCAACGATTAAGGTTTCTTCTTGTTCTGTCAGTTCCGTGCGTGGTCCTGCAATTATAAGCACGTCACAATCAACAGGGATCGATTGCGCGATTCCTAACATCAAAGAGTTACTTTGAATATTGTTATCTTTTAATAATTGCTTAAATGAGGCTAAACCAACATTATCGGTATTTGAAATTGAATATTCGCCATGGCCATCTAGAAAATAAACTTGCCTTGGTGAGCGGCTGGCACGAGCAATGGCATTGGTTAGCTTTTCTTCTGTTAACGTGTCATCGGTGAAATCAACATCTTTACGGACACTTCCGGACTGTACTATCACCTTTCGTTCTTTGCCGTTAACTACATTGCCAAATTTAGCCGCAAAAGAAATATTTTCAATGGGGTCAACAATTTGAGTAGTAATAAGGCCAGCAGATAACCGTTCATATTCTTTAAATAAATCTTGTAAATATTTTGGCGGTAATCCTACATAAAGCGCCGTTAATTCAACTTCTTTATTTAACTTACTGATGAACTCGATGCTGTTTTTAGAAAGAGTATGTTGTTTAGCTTCAGTGACATCCCATCGAAAAGTCATGCTATTGGCAACATAATGACTTATGGCAAGAAATACTAAACTACCTATGACCATGGTCAAAGCGATTAAGACTTGCTTCCAACGTTTTGTGTTAGACCTTTTGTAATTAGCATTAGGCGTTATGTCTACCGATTTAGCGGCAGCATTACTTCGTTTTATGGTTAAACCAAGTAATAAAATAAATGAAACTCCTCCGCTAATAGTTAGGCCACTGGCAATACTCCAAGATAGTAAAGCAAGTTGTCCTTCGATATAGAATAACGATAAGCCAAGGCTGAAGATAAACACTGCCAATCCAATAAAGGCAGGTGAAATTTTCTTAAGCATTAACTGATTTATGTTTTTATTTTTTTTGTTACTGTTAATAGTCATTTATTGCCACAACCTATGGTCGATACTTAAACGTGTTAATACCAAACAAAGTAAAATACCCGATAAATAATAGATTACATCGTTAGCGGTGATCATACCGATAGCGAAATTTTCAAGATGAGTGCGAGTGCTAAACTGGATAAGAAAATTTTCAGCAAAGCCCGTAAAGTATTTAGTAAAGGTTATTGAAAAATAAAGTAAAAATAAAATAAGATAGGATGTCATTGCCGCAATCACTTGATTTCGTGTCCATGAAGAGGTCAGTAAACCAATGGCAATGAAGAATGCTCCCTCTAACCAAATACCGACATAACCCGATAAAATACTATAGGGGTCAGGATTTCCAAAATATTCGACAATAAAATAGTAAACGCCTGTTAGACCAATTAATAGCGAGTAAAAAATCAGCATACTTAAATATTTACCTAACACTATCATGGTTGGTGTTAATGGAGACGTAAGCAAAAACTCCATAGTTCCATTAGCTTTTTCTTCAGCAAATAGCTTCATGGTTAATAGTGGAATGATGAAGATAAACATAAACTCCATCACTTGGAATATATCTCGTAATGACACTTCCCTATTTTGGTCAATGATCATAAAGAAAAGTATATTAAATAAAGACAGGGAAAAAATAAGAATAATATAGGCAATAGGGCTGCTAAAATAGCTGTGTAGCTCTTTTTTGGTTAATGCGAGGACTTTATTCATCAGTTACTACTAACCTTTTGTGTTTGCGATTGGTCTTGATGATAATCAATAAAAACTTGTTCTAAAGTTAATGGCTTGCTCTGGCTACTTTGTATCTCTGAACTACCTGTACTCTCTGTGATGATTCTACGGGTAAGTAAGGTATCTAAGGATTCATCTATAACGAGCTGACCAGATTTAATCATTAAAATACGTTGTGCTATTTTTTCAATTTCTGGCAAGGTATGGGTGCTCATCAATACCGTTCTTTGCTCTCGTTGATTATTTATTAAGGCTAATACTTGTTGAATTTGCATTGGGTCAAGGCCACTGGTGGGTTCATCTAAAATAAGTAATTTAGGCTCATGAATAATAGCTTGAGCAATGCCCACCCTCTGTTTATAACCTTTAGATAAGGTTGAGATACTTTTAAACTTAACGTGTTCTAGATGACATTCTTCTAATACTTTAGCTATCTGAATAGCTTGTTTTTTCGAGGATACACCTTTTATTTCAGCAGCAAATTTAAGATATTGCAGCACGGTCATATTGGTATATAAAGGAGGCGTTTCTGGAAGATAACCAATTTTCTGTCTGATCGTTAATGAGTGTTTAGTTATATCATCGCCATCAATGAAAATTTTTCCAGATGACGTCGCTAGAAAAGAAGTGATCATACGCATTAAGGTCGTTTTTCCTGCGCCATTTTTTCCTAAGAAACCAACAATATCTCCTTGATTAATTTCAAAGCTAATATCATCTACAGCCTGAAGAGCACCAAAATTTTTACTAATATGTTCTACCGTTAGAATACTCACTCATTAGCCTTTTATAGTTATTATTAGAAACAGCTTGGTATGTTTTTCTTAGCTATACTATTAATCGATACACGTAGAGCCGTTATTCAAAAAAAATCTTTAAATGATAGAGATGTTATACAAAAAAAGTGATAAAAATTGTCTTATATTATCAATGAAAAAGTTTGATGAGGCAGTGTAGCACGAACCAAACGTGTAAAATCAGTAAGGTCCACTTTCTTCTTAAACAGCCTATTTTGAGGTCATATATTAATTATCAATGGGCTAGTATTGTTGGTGAGTAGGCTCGCTGACCCTACTCACATTCTTAAATACAGCCACGTTTTTTTATACCCCAGCTTCCATTCTTTAAACTGTTTAATTTGTCGTTCTTGGGTTTTAGCAATAAATTCAGGTGATGATTGCTTTATCTTTTTAGGTGTTGAAGTCTCAATTTCAACACCAGACAACCCAGCGATTGATTTTAAAACCATATGAAAATCCTGAAGTATGTGTCATCAATGTAGATAATGGAATTGTGCTAAGGGGGGATTCAGGAAAGATTGATTGTAGAGGTTGGTCTAAGGCAATATTTTTTTCTTCTAATACTTGCAGGGTAGTTAATGCTGTAATGGGTTTTGTCATCGAATGAAGTCTAAATAATCTGTCTTTTGCCATAGGTTATTGTGCTTTTATGTCTGCATAACCATAGGTTTTATGATGAATTATTTTATTATTTTTTCTCACAAGTAATACCATGTCCTGGTAGATGTTGTGTTGTGATGTCATTAATTGGTTTCAGTCGTTCGTATCGAGAGCATAACCAAAAGATAGAAATGAGTTTTTATTAACTATTATCGTCCTTATTGTTTGGAATCAACGCCACCATAAACATCAATAGTGAAGCCACGTTGTTGTGTGTAATCTTTAGGTGTTAAATCAATTTGGTTTTTTAAATATCTAATGAGATGAGGCTGATCACTAAAACCAAACTGATATGCGATATCAACCCAATTTATTGTTTTTTGCTCTCGTTGGTAAAGAAACTCTAAAATAGCTTCGAGTTTATTCATTGATTGACACTGCTTAAGTGTTAAGCCCGTCACTCGTAAAAAAGAACGTTCGACAGTGCGCTGTGAACAATTTAATGATGCGCCTATTTCATTAAGCAGTTTTGTTTCTAGTAGCGGAAGAATTTTTCTGGTGATTTCGCTATGTTTGTCTTCATGGCTGTTCATAAGTAAGGGCATAAAAAGTTCATCTAGCATTTCTAGACATTTATCAGGTGTTGTTATGGCTAGTTCCAGTAACTCATTTACATTTATTTGAGCTTCTCCTTTAATATCATCAAAGATAACATCATTAATGGTGTTTAATAACGTTGTAGGGATGTTTAACTTTTTTAAAGAATATAATGCGCCAACATGAAACTTAATACCTAAACAAATCTGAGGTGTAGAATGATCTAGCTGTAACGTTTTACAATACGGATAAATGAAATGAGTTCCTTTGCCTTGCGATACTTCATTAGTTCGTTCATATTTATACGCTTGGTTGGCTGGAGATAGTATCAAATGGGCAGAAGGGTCAGGATTTAACTTGGGGTAATTATCCCCATCAATATCAGTTTTTTTTTCAAGAAACCAGTAATTCGCAATATACTTAGAAACAGCTGGGCGTTTCGGTGACTTTATCCACATTATCATTTCATTCTCCAGCTATTTTAGTTTATTTTAAAATTAATTTAGATATTTACAATAGCATTATTTATTGGTGATTAAATTCAAATTGAATGATGCGATTAGTCGGTAATAACCCCGCTCGTAAAATTGCTTTTTTAGCGCCTATATTATTATTTTCAGTTGAGCACATAGGCTTTAAGCCTTTTTCTTGAGCACGATTGACTAAGTAAGTTAATACTTTACTTGCGATACCTTTCCCACGTTGAGATTGCAATACTATCATGCCTAAATCAGCATATTCAGTTTGGTATTCGTCAAATAAGCGACATTCCCCAGCGGCTATTAATTGCCCTTCACGCCAGCAGCCCAATAGCTCTTTACGTTCAATTAAATTACCATAATAACCCTTAAGCCATTGTTCTGGAGCACCAATGTTGGCGACTGAAAACTGAACAAAGTCTGTTAACTGATCTATCGTTGCAAGTTCCATCTCTAAATATTCATTTTCTTTACTGATTGCTGTTGGGGCTAGTTGATACATCAAGGCATTAACCTTAAATGTTGATGAATTATCTAAACATAAAGCAATGTAGCGAGGTTCTGCGGTACTCACAAATGCGCCTTTTACGGCTCCTATAATCGAACTGTTTTGTTCAGCAATTAAAGTAAACAACGCTTGCTCATCTAACTGACTTTCAGGCTTTAAGTAAAATTGCAGCATATATCCCTCGTCATTTACGCAACAGAATCCTACCAAGTTTTCCTTTAGGTAAAACCCCCAATGCTTGGCCATTGGAACAAAACCAAAATGCCACATTCCATCAAGCGCTTCGGAGGATTGCTCAAAATACGCTTTTTTAAGTTCACTCAATTCCATGAGTGATTCTATGATTTTTATTTTTATCATTACTATTACCTAGATTAAATTAATGGGTGAAATAGGACACAAACCTAAAGTATTGAATTTATGCATTTCAATAATAAGTATGATAGAAACTAGAGAATGATAAATATTGAAGAAAAACGACAAACTTGCTTTATATATGAGAATAACCTCAGCTCATATAATATTAGACGTGTTATTGGTTCTTTGGGAGGGTGCCTAGCATGATTCGTTTAGGTGTTTATTAATAGCTATGAGTAAAACCATGAAAACGACTTAGTTGGTTAACCTAATGCAGGTAAAGTTGAGCTAAAATTTAACAGCAAAGCCGACAGATATGCTTCCTTCAAGCCACATACTCTTTTCTAATAAAGCATGGCATGTAGTTCCTTCACAAAACAATTGATTGTCTTCTTCAATATAACTGGCGTAACCTCGAAGTTCAGTAACAATAGCGAAGGTCTTTGATAGTTCGTAGCGAGTACCAAAAGCTACAGTGAGTGAAGGATAAATCTCTTCTTTATTGTCAGTATCGAAATATGTACCACCTACACCTAACGATACGGTGGTAACATAATATCGTTGTTTGAACTGAGCAACGCCACTAAAATGAAGGTAAGTCACATCGAAGGAATGTTCTTGTAAATCAGAGGTACTGATGAAATTGTGTCTTACCGTGTTGAATAATATTTGTCCTTGACCCTTAGGTGAATCTTGCCACGCTATCGCTAAGCCATAATTGTTTGCACCGTCTACGGCCAAATCAATACCGTTGTCTTGATTGCTCATCAAGTCAGAGCTAGACATTTGCCCGATAAATGGTGTGATTTCTAAATCTCGGGCATGGGTTGTTAAAGTCACTAGCAATACAACAGCACTCATTACTATGCTGAAGAAGAAATTTGCGGGTTTTAATGACTTTCGCATTTAACTACCTTTTTTTATATAAATAAAGATTCTAAGAGTACTGTTATTAATAGCTTGGAAATTAGACTAATTCAAGCTTTACAGGGTTCGGATGATTCACTTTGTAGCATACTCGTTTGCTTATTCAATTCAATAAGCAATTTTTCGAATATTTCAATTCCAATCGTTTCACCTTTATTTCCGGCTTCCTTTCCAGCAATTTCAAATACAATTTGTGGTAAAACCTTGGTGATGACTTGTTCATTGTTGTCGTTGAACAGGGTTAAAGTACCTTGCTTAATTACGATTTGAGTAACCTTTATTAAAGGGGGGGCTATTTTAAGTTGTTGCTTTAGAGCCGTCGTGCTTTTTTGTATAGCTCGCTTTTGGATGTTTTTCTGTACCGTTTCAAGTAAATTATCGAGACTCGTACCTGCGTTATTGATATGAAATGAAGCGTTGAGCCCATTGATAGTGATACTTTCAATAATAACAACTTCAGTTTTTAAGCTTTTATGATTCATGACTAAGTCGATTGAAGCAATGTTCAACGTGTCTTTGTCAGTGGTCAATAAATTCGTCGAATGTGAAGAATTTATTGATAAGTTGGTAATAGTACCTTTGCCTTGATAACCAAGGATAGTGACATTTTCAACCGTGAATTTTTGCTCGGTCAATTCAGAGCCAATGTTCTGTAGTTGATTCTTGATATGAAAATTTAATGAGTCACTGGCTAAAAACCATAGCGCAGCACCACATGATAATAATAAAACAAAAACTAAGGGTGCAAGTTTGTTCAACGAATTTATCCTGAATTGAATAGCAATATTTGATTATAACTCACTTTTATTATTGAGTTTTAGTTGGATAAAATTTTTATTCAAACAAAGTAATAATAAGACTGTTTTTTATTCAGCTTGCTTAAAAACTATACATAAGATATAAAAAGGGCGAATAACGAAAATTCATAAAAATAATAAGAAATAAAATAAGGATCGTTAGTGGTAAATATAAATAAAAAATTGTGGTCGTTTAATTTTGGCTGCTTAATTGCTGGAACCTTTGTTTGGTTAGTAAGTTTTGGTGTTTCAGCCCCGATATTTGAAGTGTTTCATTCTTATCCAGATTTTATACTTAATTATTACTCAGGGACAGTTACTGCTTTTACTGCCTTTATACTTACAGGGGTAATTATATTGATTATGCGTAGCCTTTTTAAAGTTTGCGCAAGTGAGCATACTTTTTGGTTGGCTCTGCCAAGTTTAGGATTTATTGTTTTAGCAATGTTAGTCAGACAATCAATATTAATTACAATGTTATATGCTGCATTCCCAGCATTAATTGTAATCATTGTCGCGTCGATGGTCAGACGAATACCTGTATATAGAGGCTTAGTTTAAAATTTCCAAAACCCATTTTAGGTATATTGTATACAGTTGGTGGTCGGTTATGTGATAATTCCACTCTCACATAAATTGACCACTATAAAACATTATGCAAACTATCTCTGAAGTCACAGTAAATTTGGCGTTATCTTATCCTAAATTAATCAATGCATTACAACGAGCATTTACTGAAAATATTATTGTTCCTCCTCGTTTGCATTTTGATATTGAAAATCCATCAGCAAGCCGAGAAACAACATTACTCATGATGCCTGCATGGCAAGCCGGTGACGTTGCGGGTATTAAATTGGTTACTGTCGCACCTGATAATCACCAACATCAACTTCCTACAATTCAAGGTACATATTTGCTGTTTGATGTTAAAACTGGCACATTAAAAGCAAGTATGGATGCACCGTCACTCACTGCAAAGCGAACTGCAGCAGCATCGGCTTTAGCATCTAGGTTTCTTTCTAGAGATGACAGTAAAACACTGCTTGTTGTTGGTACAGGAACGTTATCGTCGCAATTGATAGAAGCCCATAGCAGTGTTCGTCCAATTAAAACAGTTTATGTATGGGGAAGAAGCTTAGCGAAAGCAGAGCTTGTTTGTCAGCAAGTACAACACCTTGGGCTTGAATGTATAGCTGTTAGTAATTTAAAAGAACACGTCAATAAGGCGGATATTATATCTTGTGCTACGCTAAGTACAGAACCATTAATTTTCGGTGAATGGTTACAAAAAGGTCAACATTTAGATATGGTTGGAGCTTATCGGCCAGATATGCGGGAAATGGATGATGAATGTTTACGTCGTTCCCTGGTCTTTGTCGATAATATGGAAAGTGCGCTCCGTGAAACGGGTGATTTAGCTATTCCATTGAAAGTCGGAGTCATTCAGCCTGAGCATATTAAAGCTGACTTATTCTCGATGTGCGATAAAAGTTATGTATTTGAACGTAAACATGAAGATATTACCGTTTTCAAGTCAGTAGGTCATGCATTAGAAGATCTGACTGCGGCTAAACTTGTAGCTGAATACGCTAAGACTAACGAAAAGCAGTAAGTCACCTTAATAGCTTATTTTAATTTGTTAGAAGTAGGTAGATTTTCCTATTTTTATTGACATTGTAGGGTATCAATATTTTAATAATGTCTAAAAACTAGATTCAAATAATATGGATACCATTGTCCATATTATTACTTTTAACTGATGGTGTGATAAATGGATAAATCTGGATCATTTAATAGTAAGTTAAGCCGCAGGGTACTCATTTACATATTGTTATGTAGCTCGGTGATATCTATTAGCTCAACCTTTCTTCAATTATATGTTGATTATAAAGAAAGTCTTACAACGTTAAACCAGCGTTTTAGTAATATTGAAACAAGTTATCTTCAGTCTATATCTACCAGTTTATGGGATTTTAACGAACCTTTAGTACAGCAACAAATTCAAGGAATTGTAAAGTTACCTGATATTAGTCATGTAAAAATAGTCACTGGATTTGGTAAGGTCTATCAATTTGGTGACATAGAAGGTTCTGCTGATAAAGTGGTTGAATTTCCGATTTTTTACAGCGAAAATGATATTGGTGTACTCATTATAACGGCGAGTTATGAAGATATTTATCAACGGCTCTGGCAACAAGCTAGTTTTATCCTAACCGTTGAAGTGATTAAGATTTTTATTGTCGCATTTTTTCTTATATTTATTGTCCACTGGCTTATAACTCGCCATATCTATCAGATCACTCGTTATTCTCAACAAGTTGCTGCAGAAAAAATAGATACTCCTTTAGTCTTAAGTTCACGACCCAAAGTAAAAGACGAACTTGATGACCTAGCTGAAACTATTAATAATATGAGAACAACATTAAATAATGATATTTTAAAACTTGAAGATGCGGAAAATGCACTGATAAACCTAAATGGTGAACTTGAAGTTAAAGTTTTTGACCGTACGTCTAAATTAGCTTCGAGTAACAAGCAATTACAACAATCTTTAGATGATTTAACTTTAGCAAAAGATCAATTAGTTCAGTCAGAAAAAATGGCATCTCTTGGGCAACTTGTTGCAGGTGTTGCGCATGAAGTAAATACCCCGCTGGGGATCTGTGTAACGTCAATAACAGCCTTGAAAGAAAAGGTGTTGGAATTAAACCATTCAGTAGAAACTGAAAACCTTACCAAATCTCACTTAACTAAAACACTTAATTTGCTCATTGAATATCAAGATATTATTGAAAGAAGTTTAAATAAAGCGGTTGAGTTAATTAGAGGTTTTAAATCAGTTGCGGTTGAGCAGCATACAGACCCCGAATTGAAAATTAATGTCGCACGTCATGTTAATGATGTTGTGAACACAGTTAAAACATTGTTTAAACGGAAAAAATATACAATTGATATTGATGTAGACGAGAATATTAATTTAATAACTTATCCCAGTGCATGGAATCAAATTCTCACTAACTTTTTGACTAATTCGCATATACATGGCTTTGATGAAAGAGAAAGCGGAGACATTTCAATAAAATTTGTTGAGGACAATGGATACTTAACCCTATTTTATAGTGATAATGGTAAGGGATTAGATGAGAGTGTTGTTAACCGTATCTTTGACCCTTTTGTTACAACTAAGCGTGGTCAGGGTGGCTCAGGGTTAGGTATGAATATTGTTTATAACTTAGTCGATGCAAAATTAAAAGGAACCATTAAATGTTTAGATACAGAGGTTGGTTGTAGTTTTGAGGTGAAAGTGCCAATAAAATATAAAAAAGGAGAGCTCGAAGCTTAAAGTTTCGGTATAAGCACAAATAAAAAAAGGCCATATGGCCTTTTTTTATTCATTCAATAATTTGTCTAATAACCGATTAATGTCAATCTAGCTTAGTGATTTGGTTAAGTGGAATATTATTACCACTACCCATGTCATCTACAAATAAAACTGAAATAAACTGCTGTAATTTATCATTAAAAATGATGGCCAACTCGAAATATTCATTTTTAGTTGTTGCTTTACAAGCGGAAAACTCTGTTAATCCGTTGTCAGGTTTTAGCAAAGGGGCACCTTTTGCACCGCCTTCATTAACTAAAATTGGGAAAGAATTTAAATAAGTGGCGGTAGTGAAACCTACGTTAACGCTGGTATTGCTTGATTCTGCTGATGCAGTCGAAAGGGTACAGCATAATCCGATTATGCTGAATATGGCACTTAACGCGACAGTTTTAAATTGTGATTTCATGTTGCGATCCTCGTCTTATAAATTCACAGAGCATTGACTACAAAACTTATCTCTTGTAATACGACTAATTATTAGTCGTTAGAATATGTCACACTTACTATAATTCGTCGTAATCTATATTACGAGTGATATAAGTTAAACGGTCAAAAATTTGAGTTAAATAGCTTTTTGACACTTTTTTATCACCAATAATTAATGTGTGAGTGTTCGATAGAATAGACAGGTAATTGCAGAAAAAAGTTTCACGTAATCGATAATAAAAAAGAGAAATATCATGGGAAATATTCCTCTTTCATTTTAGGAACCCAAATAGACTAGTTATTTTTTTTCACTTTAAGTCGATAACTATGCAATAAAGGCTCTGTATAGCCATTTACTTGTTTTGTTCCTAAAAACACTAAATCGCATGCTGCTTTAAAAGCGGTACTATTTTCAAAGTCACTTGCCATAGCTTGATAACTTGCATCACCCTTATTCTGGATATCCACTGTTTTAGCCATTTTTTTCAAACTGGCTAAAACTTGCTCTTCATTACATACCTTATGAGTTAACCAATTTGCTATGTGTTGGCTTGAAATACGTAAAGTCGCCCTGTCTTCCATTAAACCGACGTTATTGATATCGGGTACTTTTGAACAACCAACCCCTTGGTCAATCCAACGCACAACATAACCTAAAATACCTTGAGCGTTATTATCTAATTCATCAGAGATCTCTTGCTCACTCCAATTAGTATCTTTAGCCAAAGGGATCGTTAAAATGTCATCTAAGTTTGCTGGCGAACGTGACATTAATTCTTTTTGAAGTGTGAATACATTCTCTTTATGATAATGCAATGCATGTAAAGTAGCGGCTGTTGGTGAAGGTACCCAAGCAGTATTCGCGCCGGCTTGTACATGGTTGATTTTGGTTGCGAGCATATTCGACATTTGTTCTGGAATTGGCCACATGCCTTTACCTATTTGTGCTTTACCACTAAAGCCACACGCTAAACCAACATCAACATTGTTATCTTCGTAAGCATTTATCCATGGCGTTAGTTTTATATCGGCTTTTTTCGCCATAATACCTGCAGCCATAGAGGTATGTATCTCATCTCCGGTACGGTCTAAAAAGCCTGTGTTAATAAATACCACCCGAGACTTGGCTTGAGCAATACATGCTTTTAAATTAACACTGGTGCGGCGCTCTTCATCCATGATGCCCATTTTTATGGTATTTCTATCTAACGCTAAAGCATCTTCTACTTGTTCAAATAAAGTATTAGCAAAAGCCACTTCTTCTGGCCCATGCATTTTAGGTTTAACGATATAAATAGATTGTTCAGCGCTATTGCAATAATCTGCTTCAGTAGCGTTGTTTTGTAAGTTAATACTGGCAATTAATGAGGTCACCATCGCATCAATAATGCCTTCAGGGACTTCATTACCGTCATCTTGTAAAATCGCATTGTTAGTCATCAAGTGGCCAACATTACGAACAAACATTAGACTACGGCCCTTTAGTGTTAAGTTGGTGCCATCAAGTTGTCGATACTGTCTGTCTGAGGCCATTTTGCGTTGAATCGTTTTACCACCTTTCTTAACGGCAGTGGTTAAGTTACCTTGCATCAAACCTAACCAGTTTTTGTAAGCGACAACCTTGTCATCAGCATCAACCGCAGCGACAGAATCTTCACAATCCATAATCGTGGTTAAAGCAGACTCAAGCGTTATATCTGAAATTCCAGCATTATCACTCTTGGCAATAACGTTATTTTCATCAAAGTTAATTTCGAAATGCAAACCATTATGAGCAAATAACAAAGCAGTAGGTGAGTTAGCTTGTCCTTGATAACCTTTAAAAGCTTCATCTTGCAAAAGCTTAACTTTTTCACCACTTTCAAGGTGGACTATTAATGTATGATCAGATATTTGATAGTTCACAGCTTGGTCATGACTGCCCATCGATAAAGGAATATTTTGGTCTAGAAAGTTACGGGCAAAAGTAATTACTTTTTTGCCACGAACAGGGTTATAACCACCAAAGCTTTCGGCTCCGTTTTCTTCTGGTATAACATCGCTGCCATAAAGTGCATCATACAAGCTTCCCCATCGAGCATTTACCGCATTAATTGCAAACCTGGCATTCATAATTGGCACAACTAACTGTGGGCCTGCCATCGTTGCTAATTCTGCATCAACATTCTCAGTGGTTATTGTAAAGTCGTCGACTTCAGGGACGAGGTAGTTAATTTCTTTTAAAAAGTTTTTGTAAGCTGAGAAATTAAACTTATCGCCAAAGTTATTTTGATGCCAAAGGTCAATTTTTTCTTGTAAGTCATCGCGAGCCGCTAATAAATTTTTATTCCTCGGGGCTAACTCTTCAATGATGGTTGAAAATCTTTGCCAAAAATCAGTTGAAGATATTTTACTATGAGGAAGCACGTCTTGCTCGATAAAGTGATGAAGGCATTGAGCAACTTGGATTTTTTCAATTTTAAGGTATTGGATCATGTTGGTTCCTATTGATTATATCTCTAACCGATTGTTCAGCGAATCAGTGAATGATCGCTTTAGTGTTATCTGATATGAATGTTTTCAAATCACCCCTTCAAAAGAGCGACAAACAAAATTAACGATAGTAGATAAGTGCAATGTAGGAGGAATTATTTTTCCATGCAATAGCTGAAAAAAGTTATGGCTGTTATTATTACTTGAGTAATGTGCTTTTAATACCTAATTAGAGGTTTTATCTTGTTGTAAAATAAACGAAATATTTTTTAATGAATTTCCGTTTGATTGATTATTGGTGGTTATTGTTATTGATAATAACTAGTATAGATTATATGAATGTAAGTGTAAAAAAGGTTTAGTTTATGAATAATAGGAGGGTTAATGGCAGCATCTATAATCGTGAAATTAAAGTAAAATACTCATCATTATAAAAAATGGACAAGCGTATTTATGATCATTGGGCTGAATATTGACGTGATTACGGCTGAAATAATCAAAGCTAAAGAACTGTATGCTGCATGTTCATAACTTATACTACTAATTGTTGCTGTGCCAAGTGCATGGCTAGCAGCGCCAATAGCTAATCCTTGTGCTTTAGGAGAAGTAACATTGATAAATGCAAGCCAGGGTGGGCCTAATAACGCGCCAAATAAGCCCGCTAAAATAATCGCGAATGCGGTGATTGAATTATTACCTTGCAGTTGCTCCGTTAAAGCAATGCCTATTGGTGTTGTGACTGACTTTAAAGAAAGGGATACCGCTAACTCATATTGATTAGTTGCATATATTGTTACGCAAAAGCTTATTGCGATTGTAATGATAGCTCCCATAAATAATAGCATAACGATTTGTCGCCATTGCTTTTTTATTGTTTGAATATGTTGATATAACGGGAAACCTAAAGCAACGACTGCAGGCTCTAATAACCCATTTAAAGGGGCGGTGGCTTGATAGTATTGATCAAAGGGGATGTTAAAAAATACTAACATTGGTATCAGCGTTAATATTGATAACAACATAGGGTTTAGCCAAGGTTTTTGACATAACTTTTGTAACTGAGCATAAGCCTGATAAACCACTAGTGTCACAATGATGAAAAATAACATAAAGCTGATTTCAGAAATAAGGTTATCATTCATTATTTGTTGAGTTCTTTTTTTGCTGTAGATTCATATCGATTTAATTGTCGCTGATAGGTAAGGCCAACAAAGGTAAGTAATAAAAATGTAGTCAAAAATATAATGGTAACTAACATAATCCCATGATTTTTAATTAACTCATAGTGATTGATTATTCCCACGCCAGCAGGTACAAAACACACGGCCATATTAGTGATAGCCCACTCAATACAAGCTTTAACCCGCTTTGCGTTTAGAAATCGATAATGTAGTAAAGCGGTAAATATCAGCATTCCATATAAACTTGCTGGAAAAATAGGCAGAAAAAGTTCAATAACTTTACCTATTAATAAACAAATGCTCACCGATAATAGACTATAGATTATATTACTAAACATGACCTAATCACCCTTGATTAGCGGCTTCTATAACGAGTTGCCTAAACCAAATGTGACTAGCATCGTGGTGTAAAAGTGGGCTCCAAATCATTTTTAATTCTATTTCCGGAATATCAAAAGGCGGTCTCACTATGGTGTATTTTGCATCGTCTTTATGTAATAACGCCGCTTTGGTGGGTAAGGTGGCGATCAAACCGCCTTCAAAGGCTAATTGCATGGCAACGTGATAGTTACGGGTAAATACTTTAATATCACGCTTTTTACCTAACCGCGCTAAAGCTTCATCAACCCAACCTAATTTTTGCACGTCTTTTGGATCCATCCCCACACCTACGCCAAAGCCAGTTTTTGACACCCAAACATGCTTGGATGAAAGATAAGTGTTTAAGTTAAATTTAGAAACATCAGGATTATCAGCACTTAATAAGCAAGAGAAAGTATCACGCCAAATAGTTTTTTGATGAAAAGACTGTGGTAACTCGTCAAAACGGTTAATCGCCATATCTATTTTACCTGCCTCAACATCATGAAAAGTAACATCACTTGGCGTCATAATATCAATGGTAACATTAGGGGCAATTTCATTTATCTTTCTAAGTAGCTTAGGTAATAAGGTAGAAGCGGCATAATCACTGGCCATAATTCGGAAAACACGTTGGCTGTGTTTTTCATTAAATTCTTCTTCACCTTGCAATGCTTCTTCAAGTTCTAACAAAATTTTTCTGATCACTGGCGCTAAAGCTCTTGCACGTTCTGTTGGCACCATACCATCAGATGTTCTTACTAATATGGGATCATTAAATAAATTTCTGAGCCTTTTTAAACCATTACTCATTGCGGGCTGAGTAATATTCAGTTGGCTTGCTGAGCGTGTTACGTTTTTTTCTCGAAGTAAAACATCAAGATAAATTAGCAGATTAAGATCAATTTTAGCAATATTCATAGTTTTAATGGTCAATAGAAATAATATAACTAAAGTATATGTCACGACCACAATAAAAGGTCAAGAATTTTCAAGTGAAAAATAACGCCATTAAACATTATTATTCAGACTGAAGTGTATTTTTATATACTTTAGTGTATGAAAAATATGATTTATTTTATTTTTGTAATTACCCATTTATTTTGTGAATGATAGTGATAGATATTATATATTTTAAGAATATCTCTAATATGATCTAGACTTTGTGTTGTTCGGTATGTTTGCTTTCATGTTTACTTTTATAACAAGTGTTAAAGCTAACTAAACCATTTAAAATATTATAGACTTTTGGAGAGAGTGATATGTCTAATTATCAAAGTGCAATAGAAGCGGTTCAAGCAATTAAAGCAAATGCAGGTAGCGCTTGGGATACTATAAACCCAGAGTCAATAGCGCGTATGCGAACGCAGAACAGATTTAAAACAGGTTTAGAAATTGCACAATATACTGCAGATATAATGCGCAGCGATATGGCCGCATACGATGCTGATAGTTCTAAATACACTCAGTCTCTAGGTTGTTGGCACGGTTTTATTGGTCAACAAAAAATGATTTCTATCAAGAAACATTTTGATGGCAGCACAGACCGTCGTTATTTGTACCTTTCAGGTTGGATGGTGGCCGCACTTCGTAGCGAATTTGGTCCGCTTCCTGATCAATCTATGCATGAAAAAACCTCAGTGGCTTCTTTGGTTGCAGAACTTTATACTTTCCTACGTCAAGCCGATGCACGTGAGCTAGGCGGTCTTTTCCGCGAACTTGACGCTGCAAACGATAGCGACAAAGCCGCTATCCAATTCAAAATTGATAACCATGTTACTCATGTTGTACCCATTATTGCTGATATTGATGCCGGTTTCGGTAACGCTGAAGCGACTTATTTAATGGCTAAGCAAATGATTGAAGCCGGTGCTTGTGCACTTCAAATTGAAAACCAAGTTGCTGATGAAAAGCAATGTGGCCATCAAGACGGTAAAGTAACGGTTCCTCATGCTGATTTTCACTCTAAAATTCGCGCATTACGCCATGCTTTCTTAGAACTTGGTATCGACAACGGTATTATCGTTTCACGTACAGATTCTGAAGGTGCTGGCCTGACTAAAGAAATCGCGGTTGTAAAAGAGCCCGGCGATCAAGGTGATATTTATAACTCTTTCCTAGACGTTGAAGAAATTGACGTAAGCCAGATGGCAGAAGGCGATGTATGTTTCAATCGTGATGGCAAGCTAGTTCGTCCGAAGCGTTTACCTTCAGGTTTATACCAATTTCGTCAAGGTACCGGTGAAGAACGTTGTGTATTTGACAGCATCGAAGCAATTAAAGCAGGCGCTGATTTGCTGTGGATAGAAACAGCGACACCAAACGTTGCTGATATCACGGCAATGATGAACGAAGTTCGTAAAGAGATCCCGAACGCTAAGCTTGTTTACAACAACAGCCCATCATTTAACTGGACACTAAACTTCCGTCAACAAGCATTCGATACTATGGTTGCTGCAGGAAAAGATGTATCTAGCTATGTTCGTGCTGACTTAATGAATGTTGATTACGATACTACTGAGTTAGCTGCAGCAGCAGATGACAAAATCCGTAGTTTCCAATCTGATACTGCCCGTGAAGCAGGTATTTTCCATCACTTAATTACACTTCCTACTTACCATACCGCTGCATTATCTACTGATAATCTTGCTAAAGAATACTTTGGTGACCAAGGTATGTTGGGTTATGTTGAAGGTGTACAACGTAAAGAGATCCGTCAAGGCATCGCCTGTGTTAAACATCAAAACATGTCAGGTTCTGATATGGGTGATGATCACAAAGAATATTTTGCAGGTGAGAATGCGCTTAAAGCAGGCGGAGCAAACAATACGTCTAATCAGTTCTCATAATTTATAAAACAGTTTTCTCTAGAATAAAAAGCCGAATAGCACTGAGTGTTGCTCGGCTTTTTTATGTACAGGATGTACGGTATGTCGTGGTGCCATGGATGGCAATGAACGACGAATGTACAGGATGTACGGTCAGTTTTTATGTTCCCGACAAAAATTAAGTACCTACATCCGTGTAGGCAATGTCGTGGTGCCATGGATTGCAATGAACGACGAATGTACAGGATGTACGGTCATGATTTTTGTTCCCGACAAATCATAAGTACCTACATCCATGTAGGCAATGTCGTGGTGCCATGGATTGCAATGAACGACGAATGTACAGGGTGTACGGAAATTATTTAACTTTAGGAGGAGGATTCTTTTTTAATTTAATTTAATTTAATTTTACTTTCTTCTTGTTCTTCAGGCATAAGTCCCTTCTTTAAATCTATTTATTATCAGTTAATTAAAATTAATTTTGCATTATTTAAAATAAATTGTAATAAAGCGGTTATTCCTGCGACTATGTGTTCGATACTTCAAAAGGAAGAAAATAATGATAACAAAATGGCAAAGCCTTTTAGCTATAAGCCTACTTAGTCTTAGCTCGATGCTATTGGCTGATAATGCAGATGAACACAAAAATAAAGATGAAGTCCTCACTTTGAAAAATTGTCACTTGAAAGGCATTAAGTCACAAGTTCAATGTGGCACATTACGAGTTCCTGAAAATTATAGCTTACCCAATGGCGAAAAAATCACGCTTAACTTTGCAGTATTACCAGCTATTGATAGTAGCCAAAATAAGACACCACTTATGTTCTTAGCCGGAGGTCCTGGACAAGCAGCAGTAGAATTAGCAGCACATATATTTACAACATTTTCTGAAATAAAGAAGTCTCATGACATTATTTTAGTTGATCAACGAGGCACTGGAAAGTCTCACCCTTTAGAGTGTGAAGAAAATTCAGTTAATAATGTTTACGACATTATTCCTGAAGATTTTTCAGCACAAGAAATTAAAGATTGTATTGCACAGTTCAAAGGGGATTTAAGCCAATATAATTCAGAAAATGCTATTCGTGATTTTGATGCTGTGAGAAGTGCGCTAGGTCATGAAAAGATTAATATTTACGGTGGTTCATATGGCACTCGTGCAGGTTTAGTATATATGCGCATGTTTCCTGACTCATTAAAAAGTGTTGTGTTAGATAGCGTTGGACCAATAGAAGTACCTATAGGAACTTTTGGACAGAGTTCTGCACGTTCATTTAATTTATTGTTAGAAAACTGCATGCAAGATGATAGCTGTAAAGCTGCTTACCCAGATTTAGCTAACGAATTTAAAGCGGTTGTTGCTCGGTTAGAGCAAGGACCCGTTAAAATTGAAATTGCTCACCCACGTTTAGGCACAAAAACTGATTTCGTGCTAAGTCGTAGTAAATTTATTAGTAATTTACGCATGCAATTATACTCGATGCAAACACGTACTTTAGTACCGCTGATTATTCATCAAGCATTTCTTGGTAACTATAAGCCTATGATTGGCTTAATTGCTATGTCAGAAGGTGGAGTAGGAATGTATGTTGGGTTGACCTTGAATATTGTTTGTAATGAAGATATTCCTAAAATTACCACAGATATGTTTACTGCAGACGCAGATAATGATTTTGGCGGCAATGATAGCCATAATCCTTGGTTGCAAGCTTGTCCTTTATGGCCAAAATATTCAGTTGATGAATCGTTCTATCAGAGTATAACTGTAAATATTCCAACGCTTATTTTATCAGGTAATTTAGACCCAGTAACACCACCAAGTAATGGCGATAAATCTGCGGCAACCTTGCCTAATAGTCATCATATAGTCTCTAAAAATAGCGCACATATTGTGGCTTCAACGCCTTGTGTCGTTGATATTGTTAATGAGTTTCTAGAAACGCTTGACCCTAAGGGGTTAGATGAATCGTGTTTAGCAGAGTTAAAAAGCGAAACATTTATGACACATTTGAACGGCAACCTATAAGGGTATCACCATGATAGAAGTTAATAACTTACATAAAAGTTTTATTGATAAAAAGAATACAGTGAAAGCCCTCGATGGTCTGTCATTTACCGCGAAAGATGGCGAGATCACTGGCATTTTGGGGCCGAATGGTGCGGGTAAAACCACCTGTTTACGTACGCTTTATGGCTTACTTAAAGCAGACGAAGGTTCGGTAATGGTTGATGGTATCAATGTATTGGAAGACCCACTAGCTGTTCGCAAGCAATTAGGGATTTTCCCAGACAAATTTGGCTTGTATGAACGCTTAACGGCTTACGAACAAGTTGACTATTTCGCTAGTCTTCACGGCATGAGAGGCACAAAGAAAAAAGCGGCAATAGAGCAAGTTTTTAAAGATTTAGAAATGGAAGAATTAGCACATCGTAAAATGGTAGGTTTTTCACAAGGGCAACGTATGAAAGTGACTTTAGCGCAAGCCTTAGTACATCAACCAAAAAACTTTGTACTAGATGAACCTACTCGTGGTCTTGATGTTATGAGCACCCGTGTTTTACGTAACCACTTAGCAAAGTTTAAGGCAAAAGGTCACTGTATATTATTTTCATCCCACGTAATGCAAGAAGTTGCTGCTTTGTGTGATCGAGTGATTATAGTATCTAATGGCAAATTAGCCGCACAAGGTACTCCGCAAGAGTTATGTGATTTAGCGGGAGAAAAACTATTAGAAGATGCCTTTGTTAAATTAATTGGTTCAGATGAAGGAGTAGCCGCATGATCCAGTTTAAAGCGTTATTAATAAAAGAATTAAAAGAAGCATTTCGTGATAAACGTGCATTGATGGTTGCCTTGAGTATGGGCTTGCTCGCACCTGTAATGATCATGGTTATATCGAAAGTGATGATCACCGAGAGTGTGGGTAACCCACCTATTTATGTGCAATTTACCGGCGCTGAATATGCCCCGAAATTGATCGAGAAATTTGAAGAAAATAATATCCTACAATTTGCTAACGTGCCTGAAGATGATAAATACGCATGGCAAGAGCGTGGTATTGAAGTTGATATTCCTGAAGACTTTGCTGAAAAAATGGCAGAAGGTCAGGCTATAGACGTTGTTTTACGTGCTGATTTTGGCAAGAAATCATCAAGTTCACCGATACGTCGAGTAAGAGAAACCGTTAGAAGCTATTCACAAGCTATTGGTTATAAACGTTTATTGGTACGCGGAGTCGACGTTAAGTTATTACGACCTATCATCTTACAAGAGCAAGATACGGCGCTGCCAACGAGTAATGCAGTAATGGTATCGATGTTTTTAGGCATGTACTTATTAATGGGAGCTTTTGTTTCAGGGCTTTCAATCGCGATTGATTCAAGTGCTGGTGAGCGTGAGCGTAACGTTTTAGAAATGTTATTATGTCAACCGGTTAGCACACTTAAAATTGTGCTTGCGAAGATGACTTGTGCCAGTGCCGTTTCCGTATTATCTATTATCATCATGTTGGTATTAACGACCATTTCAGTTGGGTTCATTGATTTATCAAAAATAGGAGCAACCTTCAGTCTAAACGCCTTTAGCATCGCGGCTCTATTAATATTACTTATACCATTATGTTTCTTTGCAACGGCGTTACAATTATTTTTCTCTTTCCAAGCAAAAAGTTTTAAAGAAGCACAATCAACGGTTTCTATGTTAATTATGCTACCTGCTATGGTACCTATGGCTATCATGATGATTGATGATAAGCCTGCTTGGGTAAATTGGTTACCGATTTCTGGGCAGTCAATGTTAATGGAAGATGTCTTTAAAGGCTTACCTGTTGATTGGACCGTTTTGGCGAGTACTACAATGATGACCATTGTAATGACTGTCGCATTAGTGATTATGACATCGAAAAAACTGAAATCAGAAAAAGTTGTTATGTCACTAAGCTAGTTTTTAAAGCTAGAGTTCAATATATTAAGTTGAATTGGTATTGAGATGAATAACTCGATAGAATTAACAAACAACAACAAGACCGTTATTAAACGGCGCATTGTAATTTATCGAGTTATTATTTGAATCCATCTTCAAACTATCAGAAAATTTTCACCGAATGGATGACAGAGTATGAAAGATTACTCCGTCATATCATTACGGGCTTTGAAGCAAAGCCCGCGATTCAAGATGAACTTTTTCAAGAAATAGCACTCAATATTTGGCGAGCACTACCAAGCTTTCGACAAGACTCTGCAGTGAAAACTTTTGTCGCTCGTATTGCACATAACATTTTAGCTACCCATGTTGCTAAAGCGGTTAAAAGTGTTAAGGCCGATCAAGATATTGATGAGATCAGCCAAGATGCAGAGCTGGATCAATCACAACCAACCCCTTACCAGAGTTTGGATAAACAGCAAAGACAAACACGTTTAGCCAAATCTATCAGGCAGCTTAAACTTGAACAACAACAAGTGATCACCTTAGCGCTTGAAGGTATGAGTTACCAAGAAATTGCGGATGTTTTAGTGATAACCACAAACCTTGTAGGTGTTCGTTTACAGCGTGCAAAAGCCGCTTTAATGAAATTAATGGAGGCGGTATGAATAAAGACGAATCCCCGTTAAATGAAAAAGGCAAAGTTACTTTACAAACGCAAAGTCAAGCTGAATCTTTGTTGGATGTCACAACTTTACCGAAAAACAGTAATATTGAACCTCGTGATACATCGGTGCTCGACGAACAGTGGGCTGAAATGACGCAAGACTGGCAAAGCCAACCGACGACTAAAACTGATATTGCTAAATTACTTAAACAAACAAAACAAAGAACTGTTTGGGCAAAACTTTCATTAGCTGTAGATATTATAGCGACATTGGCTATTCTTGGTGTGGCTATCTTTATGTGGATGAGCGGCTCACAAGATAAGTTAACGATAATATATTTAGGTATAAGCGGGGTTCTTTCTGTTGTTTTTGTTTTTTACGTGATTAAAATTCGTTTATCTGCCTGGAAAGTTAATTGTGGAAGCCCAGATAAAGCGATTAAGCATGCCATAGCAGCAGGTCAATCTTCTCTTAGTTATATTAAGTTACTAAAGCTTTCTTGTTTTGTTATATGCCCATTCGCAAATTGGTATGTTTTTACTATGGCTCAACAGACAGAAAAACCAGCTGTCCTAGGGTTAGTTTTAACGAATGCAATGTTTGTAACTGTGTGGTTTATAACGCATAAGTTCTACAAAAAAAGAGTCGAAGAATTAAAACGTCTCAAAAGTTCTTTGTGAAAATAAAATATAGAAATACTGTTTAAAGCTATATTTTATTTTGATAATTGACTTGTTTTCTGTTTAAAATTTCTTGATATTCTTTTTTTTCTCCGTTATATTCTATTTTACAAGTGTGCTGGTGGTCGTTTTAAAAACTTCTACCAATAACAACAAATTTGTTTACGGCATAATAGATTACTAAATGAGCTAAAACTTGTCGCTTTTACCGTGTACAACTAAGCTGATTTCAGGCAATATACGCCGCATAAATTTTGCTATCCATTAGACAATTGTCTTTAACAGCCCAAGGCTGAATTATTGAGGAAAAACCATGTTTTCACGTGATATGAATATTGCTGATTTTGATCCAGAACTTTATCAAGCGATGAGCAATGAAAAAGTTCGTCAAGAAGAACACATCGAACTTATTGCTTCTGAAAATTACTGTAGCCCTCGTGTTCTTGAAGCACAAGGTTCTCAATTAACTAATAAATATGCTGAAGGTTACCCAGGCAAACGTTATTACGGCGGTTGTGAGTACGTTGATGTTGCTGAGCAGTTAGCAATAGACCGTGCCAAAGAATTATTTGGTGCAACATACGCCAATGTACAACCACATGCGGGCTCTCAAGCCAACGCTGCGGTTTTCCAAGCTTTAGTTACTCCAGGTGGAAAAGTGTTAGGTATGAGCTTAGCGCATGGTGGTCATTTAACGCATGGTTCACATGTCAGCTTTTCAGGAAAATCTTACGAAGCATTCCAATATGGTCTTCACCCAGAAACAGGTGATATTGATTATGAAGAATTAGAGCGTTTAGCTTTAGAGCACAGACCAGAAATGATTATTGGTGGTTTCTCTGCATTCTCAGGGGTTGTTGACTGGGCACGTATGCGTACTATTGCTGATAAAGTTGATGCTATCTTTTTCGTTGATATGGCTCATGTCGCTGGTTTAATTGCTGCAGGTCTTTACCCTAGCCCATTACCTCACGCACATGTAGTTACTACAACTACGCATAAAACATTAGCTGGCCCACGTGGCGGTTTAATCGTTTCTGCTTGTGATGATGAAGCTATTTATAAAAAGCTTAACAGCGCAGTTTTCCCTGGAGGTCAAGGCGGCCCATTAATGCATATTATTGCGGCTAAAGCGGTAGCATTTAAAGAAGCATTAGAGCCAGAATTTAAAGTTTATCAACAAAATGTTTTAGACAACGCTAAAGCGATGGTTGCTGTTCTTCAAGAGCGTGGTTATAAAGTGGTTTCAAACGGTACTGAAAACCACTTGTTATTACTTGATTTAATCGATAAAGATATCACAGGTAAAGATGCTGATGCCGCTTTAGGTAAAGCACACATTACTGTTAACAAAAATTCAGTACCAAACGATCCACGTTCTCCGTTTGTAACGTCTGGTTTGCGCCTTGGTACACCAGCAATTACCCGTCGTGGTTTTGGTGTTGAAGAAACTAACGCATTAACAGGTTGGATTTGCGATATTTTAGATGATATTAACAATGAAGATACTATTGTTAAAGTACAAGCAAGCGTTAAAGAGCTTTGTGCACGTTTCCCTGTTTACGCATAAATTAAGTTTATGTTGAGCATAAAGACTGCAGACAAATAAGTTGATGTAACAACTGCTTATTTATATTAAAATGGCCGCATTAGCGGCCATTATTGTTTCTGACGTTTAAACAGACATGTGTGCCGATAAATATTATTATTGGAGCTTCTTATGTATTGTCCTTTTTGTCGAGCTGTAGACACCAAAGTTATTGATTCCCGTTTGGTCTCTGACGGCCACCAAGTTCGCCGTCGCCGCGAATGTTTAGCCTGCCATGAGCGTTATACTACCTTTGAAAGTGCAGAATTAGTTATGCCGCGTATCATTAAAAATGATGGTTCACGTGAGCCTTTTAACGAAGACAAGATGCGTAATGGTTTAGTGCGGGCGTTAGAAAAACGCCCAGTAAGTGTTGAGCAAGTTGAGTTGTCTATCAATAAAGTAAAATCAGAATTACGCGCCACAGGCGAACGAGAAGTACCGAGCGCACTCCTTGGTAATATAATCATGGAACAATTAAAAGAATTAGACAAAGTGGCTTATGTTCGATTTGCTTCTGTATATCGCTCTTTTGAAGATATTAGAGAATTTGGTGAAGAAATTGCTCGACTAGATGATGATAAATAAAATGGATACATTCTCACCTGATGATTACCGTTTTATGCAGCGCGCAATTACACTTGCTAAGCGAGGTCATTACACAACATCGCCTAACCCTCGTGTGGGTTGTGTACTGGTAAAAAATGGTGAAATTATTGGTGAAGGTTTCCACCAAAAAGCAGGTGAAGGCCACGCAGAAGTTAACGCATTAAAAATGGCTGGCAATAATGCACGTGGTGCAACTGCTTATGTAACCCTAGAGCCTTGTAGTCATTATGGGAGAACCCCGCCTTGTGCCGAAGGGTTAATTAAAGCAGGTGTTAAGCATGTGATCGCTGCGATGGTTGATCCAAACCCTAAAGTGGCGGGTAATGGTTTGAAAATGCTTGAAAAAGCAGGGATTTCTACACAGCATGGGTTGTTAACTCAAGCGACAGAAAGTTTGAACATCGGCTTTATCAAGCAAATGACCACAGGTTTACCCTATGTTCGTTGTAAGTTAGCGGCGAGTTTAGATGGTAAAACCGCCATGAAAAGTGGTGAAAGTAAATGGATAACGTCACCTCAAGCTCGACAAGATGTTCAGCGTTTACGCGCGCAAAGTTGTGCAATTATCAGTGGTGCCGATAGCATACTATTCGATGATGCGAAGATGACTGTGCGTTGGTCTGAACTCGGAGAGCTACAGAATAGTTATCAAAAAGAATTAGTTAGGCAACCGGTTAGAGTAATAATAGATTCTAAAAACCGTTTGACGCCTGGTCTAGCTTTATTCAAAGAGAGTGGGCGAATAATATTAATTAGAAACACCATTGAAAACATTCATCAATGGCCTCATTTTGTAGAGCAAGTGTGTTTACCTTTTTATCAAAAATCAAAATATGGTCAGCATATTGATTTACGCGTCTTATTGGAATATTTAGCTAAACTAAGCTTAAATGACGTGTTGATTGAATCAGGCTCTCGTTTAGCGGGCGCTTTTATTGAACAAAATTTAGTTGATGAATTGATATTATACCAAGCCCCAAAATTAATGGGGGCTGAGAGTAAAAGTTTGGTAAATATGACAAGCATTCAACACTTGAGCCAAGCCAAAGCACTAAATATAAGCGATTTGCGTATGGTCGGTACAGATATTCGTATTATTGCTAAACTTTTACATTAAAAACTTAGTATTGTGTCGAGATTCACTCGACCCACAAATGATTTAAAGAGTGATTATGTTCACAGGAATAATTGAAGCAATTGGCACAATTCAAGCCATAAATATTACCGGGCAGGGCGCAAGACTTGTTATTTCAACCGGAACACTCGATATGAGTGACGTTAAATTGGGTGACTCGATTGCCAATAATGGTATTTGTTTAACCGTTGTTGCCTTTGACTCGTCAAGTTTTAGTGCTGATGTTTCTAATGAAACGTTAACACGCACAGGTTTTGCTAATTATAAAACCGGTCAAAATATTAACTTAGAGAAAGCTATGTTACCTACCACGCGCTTTGGTGGGCATATGGTGTCCGGACATGTTGATGCCGTCGTCGCAATTAGTGCTATTGAACATAATGGTAATAGTATCGAATACTGGCTAGATATGCCGAGTGATTTAGCGCCTTATATCGCCGAAAAGGGATCAATTACAGTAGATGGTACGAGTTTAACGGTAAATAGTATAACCGCCGATAAATTTCGCATAACGATTGTGCCACACACAACCGAACAAACGATAATTTCTCATTATCAGGTCGGTAGCCAAGTAAATTTAGAAGTTGATTTGATAGCACGTTACATTGAACGTTTATTAACTCGACAAGATCCTAGTGCAGCTGAAAGTAAAAGTTCAGGTGTAACCCATGACTTATTAGCTCGTAGTGGCTTTATTAAATAAAAAGAGATGATCATGAATTTAAATACCCCACAAGAAATTATTGAAGATATTGCTCAAGGTAAAATGGTCATTCTGATGGATGACGAAGATCGTGAAAATGAAGGTGACTTCATTATGGCTGCTGAAAAAGTTACGCCGGAAGCGATTAATTTTATGGCGACTCACGGTCGTGGTTTAATTTGTATGCCGATGACCGTTAAAAAGTGCCAAGAGCTAAAATTACCCTTAATGGTAGAAAAAAATGACGCTCAGTTTAGTACAAACTTCACTGTTTCTATAGAAGCTGCGCAAGGGGTGACTACGGGAATTTCTGCGGGTGATCGCGCGACGACTGTTTTAGCTGCTGTAGCCAAAGATGCAAATCATTTGAGCATTGTACAACCAGGCCATATATTCCCTTTAATTGCTAAAGATGGCGGCGTATTGAATCGTGCAGGGCATACTGAAGCTGGCACCGATTTAGCACGTTTAGCGGGTTTAGAGCCTGCTGCTGTTATTGTTGAAATATTGAATGAAGACGGCACTATGGCGCGCCGACCTGACTTAGAAGTCATCGCAGAAAAGCATGATTTAAAAATGGGAACAATCGCCGATTTAATTGAATACCGTAATGCGAATGAAACGACTATTGAGCGCGTTTCTCAATGTAAACTACCAACGGCTTATGGCGAGTTCGATTTAACCGTATTTAAAGACACTATTGATGGTCAAGCACACTTTGCTTTAACTAAAGGTGAAATTAAAGCGGAAGAGCCAACGTTAGTCCGCGTCCATTTAGAAAATACTTTTAGAGATTTATTATTTAGTCAACGTGAAAGCGTTGCTAAATGGCCAATGGCTCATGCTTTAGAAAGAATTGCTAAAGAAGGTGGGGTATTAGTCTTATTGGGTAAGCATGAATCGACAGGCGAACTTATTGCTCAAGTTGAAAAGTATGCAAAAATTGATGCGGGTGAAGTTGTTAATGAGGTCCAACGCCATGTAGGTTCGCGTAACGTAGGTGTTGGCTCACAAATTCTTTCGAACTTAGGTGTAAGTAAAATGCGCTTATTGAGTTCACAAACCAAGTATCACTCATTATCTGGTTTTGGGCTTGAAGTAGTTGAATATATTGCAGAATAACTGAATTTAATTGATATTGTACTCATCTATAATAGTGTTTTATAGATGAGTATTATGTTTTAAATTGTTTTGCTCGATAGCTTATAAAAAAATATCCATTACATATACTGTCTAGAATCGGTAATGAATATTAAAGCCTACATTTAGCAACATAGCTTGTTCAATCTTTATATCGTCAATTGATAAGACGAGTGAAAGCCAATCCCGCTTATATCGAATTTCAGGCGCTTTATTTTCAATATCAAACGAAAGTTGTGTTGATGACTTTTCGTGTGCTATTTCAACACCTACATAATAGAAATTTTGTTCACCTTGGCGTTTATATCGGGCTAGGTAACTTAATTGTTTAGTGTAATGATATAGGCCAACGAGACTTAAATTTTCGGGTAACTTAAATTTATGTTTTTTCGTTGTTTCTCTTCCACGATATACGGGTAAATAAGCAACGCCTCCGACACTGTTAATAAATGTCCCTTCAGTATCTATTTTTCCTTCACTAAAACCCGAATCGTCGAGTGAAAAGTTAGAATAAATATCTTTTAAATCAGCGAAAATATCGATGTTATCTGTTGGTTGCCAATTCAAATGAACATCAAGAGTAATACCTGAACCTCCCGTATCCCAATCATCGGTATTTCGGCGGTGTAAAAAGTTATCAGCAGAATAAAATTCGTCTAATTCAGCAACCGCCGATATGTTTCCTTGAAGATCACTGGTGAGTGTCCCTGTTAAATTTGACTCTCTGGAGGCATGTAAATTCCAATAGCCAATGCGTATTTCGCTATTAAAATTTTTAAATTCAAATTTATATCCAACACGAATACCATTGCTACGTTGATGGAATAACTTAAGGTCAATATTATATTTCTCTTGCGTATCTAGTGCCAAATCACTTCTGTCTAAATAAAATGCTTTTGCAGTGTCAGGATTAGAGTAAACAAAGTAATCGTAGCGATGTGAAAGACTGAATGAAAAGTTTTGCCAGTAACTTCTAATACCCACTTCATTTTGGGTGAAACCGTCACTGGCTTCATTTCCTGGAGATTGTTGCCAATCGTCTTCAATCAACTGTTTTACCGGCAAAATATTGCTAAATGATTGACTTAAAGTAAAAAATTTAACCTTTGCTGAAGCATGAGAGAATGTAGATAAAAAGACCAAGAGTAATAAAAATATATAATTAACGTTCATTAATTTCCTTAGGTTTTAAAAGTGCTTCCATTGTATTTATTGTATGAGAATAAAGTTGAAGTTTAATAAGATAACTGAATGTATAAGTAAAAAAATACCAGTCACACATATGACTGGTATTTTATCTTTACTCTTTGTTTAGCTAATGAGAGAAGTTACAAGGTTTCGGTTGTTTCATCGCTATAAACAATCCAAATAACACCGTCTCGATCTTCAATATCTGCAACTTTAGTCGCTGAAGAACCTACAACTATACTACCAATAACATCAGTTGTTGAGTCATCGCTGTCATTGATTATCAGTAAGACACCTTCACTATTATGGACACTGAAACTACCTGCTTCGTCGGTTTTCATACGAGCAATAAACTTACGCATATTTTCATCGTCAGGAAGTTTGTAGCTCATTTCAAGATCAAATTCGCCATCATTCAACGCCGTACGATTACCCGACAACATTAACTTCACTTGGTAGTCACCAAGTATTGCTTCTAATGATAGGGCTGCGCTGGCATCTAAAAATACGTCTTCGTTTTCTAGTGACTTTGTTGAGTCAGGATGTGTAACATAAGCATCAAACATACTGGTGCTATCGGCGGTAAGTGTCGACAAGTCATCACTGCTAATTTCGCTTTCTAAATCACCTACCTCATCAGCATAACTGTAAAATAGGTTATCCATACGATTATTAACATTAGCTGTGAATGCCATTAATGCATTTTCAGTGGTAAACGGGTTAAGAGGGAGCATATATTTAAACGGTAGTTCAGACCATTCAATATCATCGTAAGAAGTGAATCGACCAGCCTCCCAGCCATTATTTTCAAAGGTAAGAACAGTTCCTTCTTCATCAACTAAATCGCCATTATCATTAATATGATCACTTCCCATGCGTCGCACAATAAATGTATCTTCTTGACCATTTTGATCTTCATCAATAGGTGTTATTACCATACGCTCGTAATAAGTCCAGCCTTCATTATTCATTCGGTTTCTGCTAACCAGTACTTCATCAGAAGTGAAATTGGTTTCAGAGGTACTTACTACTCGAGTATCTGTCCAGATATAGTCACCGTTGTAGATAGTTTGTGCTGAGTAGGTAAAGTTAGCTGCACTTGTTCCAGCGTAGGTTGTTGTACTTACCATATTACCGAAGGTAGTTGTAATTGTATTTGAATCGGCACTCACTTCAATGGATAAAGCATCTTCAAGTGGGGCGTCAGAAGTAATATAAGCATTGACTGATGTTGAAGTACCATTAAAAATTTCGGCAACCTCTTCTTCGTTATCATGAAGAAATATAGAAGCTTTTGTACCAGAGGTTAGTTCGAATTCGTATTCTCTTGCCCAATGTTCAACTTCCCATGCATAGGCTTTAGCAGCATCGTCCACTGTGTTTGAGTGTATTCTTCTATCCTCAAGTAATTCATCGAGATCTTCATATGTTTGTATAAAAGCATTCGTACTATCAAGCGGGTTGATCTGACCATAATAATCAACTAATTCACCATTATCATTTATATCAATGCCAGACCAAAAACTATAAGTATATAAATCAATATTACCATCATTATCTTCATCGGTAGGAACAACAGTTTCTATATAAGCACCGAATGCGGACGTAACCGTTGTATAAGTATAACTTGTCATACCATTCGATAGGCTTAGTGATTTTGTTAAATCTGCATCCCAATGTAAAGAATCATTTCCAGGACTGTTCTCGTTATGAACTATACGATTTGTTGATGACCATTCATCAGCCGTGTCACCTGGTGTAAAAGTATACGTTTGAGTGAAGCCATTGGTAATAATATCTGCTGTTGAAATATTTACCGTATTTTTATCTTCAGAGATTACAACGGTTAATGCATCTTTAATCGGTGCACCAATATTTTTAAACTCCGGAGCTTCATAGTTTTCTAAATCTTGAATATTTACGGTCAAAGTTGCTTTAATCAAATCGCCAGATAAAGAGCTAAAACCACCACTTAACGTGAGCATTTCAGGAAGAATTTTTGTATCAGTGCTTTTTCCATATCGATTAAATTGCATGATGATATTGCCATCTTCATCTCTAATGTATGTACCGTCTTTTGTAGTAAAATCAGTTATTTCATATAGAGTATTAACCGTTACAGGCATTAACTTAGTTTTAAGCACTCCCGTAAACGCAACAGGGTTTGTAACAGAGTCAGTTGCTTTTTGTTCTAAAACTACTTCCAAAGATAATTCACCAGAAGTCACTTCACCGTCAAAACTATCATCTTCAAGTGTTGCTCGACTGATAGCACTATCAAGGTTTACTTTAGCAAAGCTGCCTTCAGTTAGAGATAACATTGCACCTGCTGATTCAATTGAACCATCAAGATTTAAATTAATACTTAAGCCGTCCTCTGCAAATACAACTGCAGCATTTAATGCTACTTTTTCTGAAGCTGAATTAGCGCTAATTGTAAATAGCATGCCGCCATCATCAGTTTCTGTGTCAAGCGTTATAGAGCCAACCGCACCTTCGATACTTAAGAAAGAATCGATAGGAAAAGTTCCCTCTGCAATGGTACCAGCCTCAAACATCATGCTTATTTCAGACAAAGCATCAGTGACATCTGCAAGTAATAAAAAGCTTGCCGCTTCTGCCTCAATCATTGCACCAGCACTGTTAATAAGTGTGATGTATTTATCACCTTCGTTGGCTAAGCCTGTATTTGAATCTGTGCCTACTTCAAATAAGTGACTGAATAAGCGAACGTCGTCAACCATAGCTTTCGCTTTAGCAATAGCACCACCTTCTGTAGGTACTTCAACTTCAAGTTCACTACGGCCATCTTCGCCTTCGTTAGCTTCTTCGTATTCAGATTGATTCTCTAAATTGGTTTCTTGTTGTTCAAGTTCACCGAGTATTTCACTGTTATCTTGGCTGGCTAATTCTGAGTCAGCTGCAATTGCTTCAGCAACTGCAGCCGCAGCTTCGCCTGCGCCATCAAGTACTTCAACCAAAGAAAGCTCAAATCCTTCGTCTGCTTCATCTTGGTTTACCAGTAATGCACCATCATGTGCGATTAAATCTTCAACCACTTCGGCTAATTTACTTGATAAAATACCGTTTGCATTTTGTTCGCCTGAAAACAAAGCAGCCATTATGCCTGCATTGATAAGACCGTAACGTAATTCATTGGCATTGTCTTCGCCTGCAACTCTTCCTGCATCTTCAATGGCAGTTGGCTCAAGCTGAGTTAAGCTGCCCATAATATTAAAAGCATTTGCTATGAGTGACGATTGTGTTTGTATTGATTCGGCACTTACACCGCTCTCATCAGCTTCTATCAATGCAGCAGCTAGATGGGTTAATGCTGAAACATTAATGTTTGCTAATGCAGCACCATTCAAATTCACGATAGTGTGATGGTCAAGCATAAGACTAGGAGCTTCACCGTTATCACTCCCCACCGTTGAGATGGCTGATAAGACTAAGGTTGGGTCAACCGTTGCAAGTGCAATGGGCTCACCATAGGTCACTTCGCCACAACCTGCCGGAGCATCACACATCATAGTGGTATTTTCATCGACAGATAATTCTATTTTAACAGGCCCTATGTAATCTAATATGCTAATGGCATAACTGCCATCAAGTTCTGTCATGATTTCAATCGTTTCTAATTCATCGCTTGTAAATTTAACGGCTTGGCCATCAACGTATTTATAAACGGTAACAACAGCATTCGCAATTGTGCCTTTTATTGCTCTACCTTGAATAACTGTTTTGACTGGCTCTGGAGCTGGTTCTGGCTCAACAATAGGGGGTTTGCTACTGGAGGACCCACCACATGCGGCTAGCGCTGAAATGAGAGCAATTGAAATAATACTTTTGGTAAATTTCATTAAATAATCCTTATTCATAATTGAGAAAAATATCACTGGCGCATTTAAGCAGATAAATAATATTTTTTAAAGAAAAATATAATAATTAAGTCACATACGAACAACAAGTTAGTAACAAATATGTAACGGAAAAAAAAGAGGAATACAATGAAATGAAACATTAGATTAAGTGACTAATAAAACTGTATTTTTAGTCACTTAATCAGGTCATATTTATAACGTTTAGCGTTTAGTAAAGGCATTGATTTTATCAATAATCCCTTTACTGTCTAAACCAAGTTCTTGATGAATTTCTTGTTGAGTACCATGTTTGATAAAACTATCATATTCTTTAGAAACTATAATGGATATTGAAACCTAAGTTAAATAACATCGTTTGTTCAATTTTTATATTGTCAATTGAAATAAACAATGAGAACCAATCTCGTTTATATTGAATCTCAGGAGCCTTATTTTTAAGATCAAATGACAACCGTGTTGAAGAGTTTTCGTGTGCTATTTCAGCGCCCAAATAATAAAAATTTTGTTCGCCTTGGCGTTTATACCGAGCTAAGTAGCTCAATTGTTTCGTATGATGAAAAAGACCAACAAAACTTAATTGCACAGGTAAATCAAACTGATGTTTGTCTGTTGTTTCCCTGCCACGATAAACAGGTAAATAGGCTGTGCCACCTACACTGTTGATAAAAGTACCTTCAGTATCTATTTTTCCTTCACTAAAACCAGATTCATCGAGGGAGAAGTTAGAATAGATATCTTTCAAGTCAGCGTAAATACTGATGTTATTTGTTGGTTGCCAATCTAAATGAATATCAACGGTAATACCCGAACCGCTTGTCTTCCAATCATTGGTATTTCGGCGATGTAAAAAGTTATCAGCAGAGTAAAATTCGTCTAATTCAGCAACCGCCGATATGTTTCCTTGAAGATCACTGGTGAGTGTCCCCGTTAAATTTGACTCTCGGGTGGCATGTAAATTCCAGTAACCAATGCGTATTTCGCTATTAAAATTTTTAAATTCAAATTTATATCCAACACGTACACCATTGCTACGTTGATGGAATAACTTAAGGTCAATATTATATTTCTCTTGCGTATCTAGTGCCAAATCACTTCTGTCTAAATAAAATGCTTTTGCGGTGTCAGGATTAGAAAAAACAAAGTAATCGTAGCGATGTGCAAGACTGAATGAAAAGTTTTGCCAGTAACTTCTAATACCCACTTCATTTTGGGTAAAACCGTCACTGGCTTTATTTCCTGGAGACTGCTGCCAATCGTCTTCAATCAACTGTTTTACCGGCAAAATATTACTAAATGATTGACTTAAAGTAAAAAACTCAACCTTTGCTGAAGCATGAGAGAATGTAGATAAAAAGACCAAGAGTAATAAAAATATATAATTAACGTTCATTAATTTCCTTAAGTTTGAGAAGTGCTTCCATTGTATTTATTGTATGAGAATGAAGTTGAAGTTTAATAAGATAACTGAATGCATAAGTAAAAAAATACCAGTCACACACATGACTGGTATTTTATCTTTACTCTTTGTTTAGCTAATGAGAAAAGTTACAAGGTTTCGGTTGTTTCATCGCTATATACGATCCAAATAACACCGTCTCGATCTTCAATATCTGCAACTTTAGTCGCTGAAGAACCGACAACTATACTACCAATAACATCAGTTGATGAGTCATCGCTGCCATTGATTATCAATAAGACGCCTTCACTATTATTGACACTGAACCTATCTGCTTCGTCAGTTTTCATATGAACAATAAACTTGCGCATATTTTCATCGTCAGGAAGTTTGTAGCTCATTTCAAGATCAAATTCACCATCATTTAACGCCGTGCGATTACCTGAAAGCATTAACTTCACTTGGTATTCACCTAAAATTGCTTCTAATGTTAGGGCTGCACTAGCATCTAAGAATACATCTTCGTTTTCTAGCGATTCATTACTATCAGGGTAAATGTTGTATAAATCGAGAAACGTTGTGCTTCCCATAGTTAGCGCTGCATATTCTTCGTCATTATCTTTAAGCGCTAATAGACCTATACCATCTAGGTAATATACGGCTTGATGGGTTTTATAAATAGTTAAAGCGCTATTAACCGTCAGCGGATTGAAAGGTATATTCCAGTTATTAGTCCAGTTAACATCTTCATAGTTGATAAATTCAAAGTCGGAGTAAGCATTGTCATAACTTAGTACATTACCATCATAATCAACTAATACACCTTCATCAGTAAAGTGATCACCCCAAAGCACTAATTGCATAAATCTATCAGCAATACCGTCATTGTCATCATCGATAGGTGTTATTTTGACTTGACTTGAAGAAAACCACTCTCCATTTTCAAATGAATGCTCCCAGTTAATCAGTACTTCATCGGCATCTAGTGTTGTTTCTACCGTTTTTGCGGTTATCGTCTGACGATAATTTTCATCCAGATCATCAGTCCAATGGCGCACATAACTAAAGTTACCCGCAGACTCTTTAGTGAACGTTATTGTGCTAATAGGGATATTATTAACAATGGTTGATATTTCATTACCATCTGCACTTATGGTTACTGAAAGCGCATCTTCAATTTTAGCACCTGAAGTAACGTTAGCAGAAAGTGATGCTGTATTGCCTTCAGCAATGGCTGCAAAGTTATCTTCATTTTCACTAAAGAGAATTTCTGCTTCTACGCCAGATGCCAAAACGCTTCTTTGATACCCTCTATATATCCATTGAGCCATGTAAGCAAATTCTTCTGCGCCATTTGAAATATCATCTCCTTGCAGTGCATGGATTTGAAATAATTCATCAAGGTCATCATAAACCGCTGTTCCCCAAGAATTTTCATCGTTCAACTCAACAATATTATCATTCCAATCAATCAAGTTTCCTTGCTCATCCAAATAACTTCCGAACCAACCATTGTAAGTATAATAATCAACTACACCATCACCGTCAGAATCTGTAGGAACTACATGCTCTAAATAAGCATAAGAATCTAATTGGACAACAGTAAAAATATATCCAGTCATTCCGTCGGTTGTAGTAGTTTCTCGTTCAAAAGTAGAGGAAAAACCTGGTGTTTCACTATTATCAAACACAGTGGTAGATGTCATACTCCAATGTCCTGCAACGTCTCCTGGGGTAAATACACGCGTCTCTGTACTGCTTTTCAACATAATGTCATGGGTATCAATAACGACGGTGTTTTTGTCTTCTGAAACAGTAACCGTGGCAACATCTTCAACAGAAGCACCAATGTATTCAAATTCAGGTGCTTCATAACTTTCTAAGTCTTGAATATTAACGGTTAAGGTTGCTTTGATTAAGTTTCCTTCTAATGAGCTAAAGCCACCACTTAACGATAACATTTCAGGTAATATTTGAGTCTCTACACTTTTAATGTAAATAGTTCTACGTAGTGCTACATCATTCTCATACACCACTTGACCATTTTCATCTCTAACATAGTCTTCTCTTTCGTCTAATGTGTGAACAGTAACCGGTAGTAGTTTGGTGTTAATCATGCCAGTAAAAGCAACAGGGTTGGTAACTGTGTCACTTGCTTTTTGTTCAAGTATCACTTCAAGAGAAAGCTCACCCGAAGTCACTTCACCGTCATAACTATCATCTTCAATCGCTGCTCGGCTTATTGCACTATCAAGATAGACTTTGGCAAAGCTACCTTCCGTTAAAGATAACATTGCACCTGCTGATTCAATTGAGCCATCAAGATTTAACATAATGCTTAAACCGTCTTCTGCAAAAACTACTGATGCATTTAATGCTATTCTTTCACTTCCTGAAGTGGCGCTAATTGTAAATAATATACCACCATCTGCGGTTTCTTCATCAAGGGTTATAGAACCAACGGCACCTTCAATACTTAAGTAAGTGTCTATGGGGAAAGTTCCTTCGGCAATGGTACCTGCTTCATACATCATACTGATTGTCGATAGGGCATCAGTTACGTCAGCAAGTAATAAAAAGCTAGCCGCTTCTGCTTCAATCATTACACCAGCACTATCAATAAGTTCGAGGTACGTATCACCTTCAGTGGTTATGGCTGTATTTGAATCTGTCCCTACTTCAAATAAGTGACTAAATAAACGAACATCTGCAACCATAGCTTTGGCTTTAGCAACAGCATCACCTTCGGTTGGTACTTCAACGGTAGGCTCACTACGGCCATCATCGCCTTCGTTAACTTCCTCGTATTCAGATTGATTCTCTAAATTTGTTTCGTGTTGTTCAAGCGATTCTATAATTTCAGTGTTACCTGCAAGGTCAGGATCTGCGGCAATTGCTTCTGCAGCAGCATTGGCTGCTTCGCCAGCACCGTCAAGCACTTCAACTAAAGAAAGTTCAAACCCTTCAGCTTCATTATCTTGATTCACGAGGAATGCGCCGTCGTGTTCCACTAAGTCTTCTATAGCTTCAGCAAGTTTTTCTGATAATACTGCGCTCGCATCTTCTTCTCCTGAAAATAGCGCCGCCATAATACCAGCGTTGATTAAGCCATAACGTAATTCATTATCATTATCTTCGTTTGCAACTGCTGTAGCGTCATCTATGCTTGTTGGCTCTAATTCGGTGATACTGCCCATAATATTAAAGGCGTTGGCAATTACTGATGATTGTGTTTGGATAGTTTCAGCGGAGACACCACCTGCATCAGCTTCAATGAGTCCGGTTGCTAAATGTGTTAAACCTGAAACATTAACGGTAACCGTATCGCCGCTATCGGCAGAAACAGTTGACACAGCAGATAAAACAAAGTCAGGGTCTACAGTGGAAAGTTCAATTATTTCACCAAATGCTATACTGCCACAGCCGTCAGGAGCGTCACAAAGCATGGTGGTATTTTCACCAACTGAGAGCTCAACTTTAATAGGGCCGTTGTAATCTACAACTGTTACGCTGTAACTACCGTCAGCGCCAGTAATAACATCTGCAGTGTCTAATTCATCCGCAGTAAGTGCGACAGGCAAACCGTCAACAAATTTATATACGGTGATTGCAGCATTAGCGAACGTGCCTTTTAATGCTTTACCCGTAATAATTGTTTTAACAGGGACCGGAACTGGTGGTTCTACGACAGGTTTTGGATCATCGGATCCACCACAAGCGGCGAGGGCTGAAATGAGAGCAAGAGGTACAATGCTTTTACGAAATATCATTAAAAAATCCTTGTTATAATATAATAAAATGCGCCAGTAATTTAAGCATACAAAGAAAATTAGTGAAAGGTTAAAGTTCAAATTTTAAGCATTATTTAGCTTTATTGTTGCCTTATATCAAAAACTAATTAATCTCTTTTATTGGTAAATTCAAGGTTTTTTGTTAGCCATAGTTGATATTTTCACCTGATACAGTAACAATGAAACTTGTCGCTCACGAAAGGAAGTCATGAATGAAAACACTATCTATACCACTATTAATTGTATTGTCAGCAATAAGCTTTTCATCGTTCGCCAATGTAAACCCTAATTTATTGAACTTTAGCTTTTTTTCAATAGGCTCAGAAAGTATTACTTATAAAGAGGATATTTCCGATTTTTTACAGGGTATATCTGCTGGCCACAATCTACATACAAAAACTTCAGTGGATAATGTTATACAACGCTCTCAATCATATACTGTTATTAATGATGAGTGGGGCGTCTATATTAATGGCACATCGACAATATCTCAAAACTTCGCAGATGAAGAATGGCATCTTAGTGGTATTGGTCATATACAAAATGATAAATTTAAAATACGTACTACTGAGGTTGAAATTAAGTCAGCTTATAATATTCATTCTGGTGGACAATTATTAGTTGGTTTCACTTTGAATACTTTTGATTTTACACGTTCAGCATTCGAATACGCACAAGATGGAGAGAAATTAAATATAATCCTGAAGGATGCTGGTGAAGAAATAGCAAGAGAAGCAGGCTTCAGCCAAGAAGAAATTGACAATTTTAGAGATGAGTCAGGATTTGACGTTGTTGCTGGTGATATAAGTGAATCTAGCGATAACTTGGATCTTTCATTGGGATACCTCTATGATACACATTTCTTCAGTAAAGATAAATTTCAATGGTATGCTGGCGCTGAAATATCATTCCCCTTATATTACCGTGTATTAAATACTTTTAGGCCTGATTCTGAACATTCAGGTGGTTTAGGTGATGGTATTGGTGCACAACTTTATGGTGGAGTACGTTGGATGCTAACAAATAAATTATCTGTTGATTTAGGTATGCGAGGTTTATACAAATCACGTAAGCAAATTAAGAATACATTTGATGATGGTACTTCAGAAACTTTACCTGACATTAGTTATCAAAGTGTACAATATTTTTTGGGTATTAATTTCAGACACTAACTAGAATGTCCATTATTGATTAGGATATAGAGCAAATTTTATTATATTAAAAGTGTGCTGAAAGGATGATTGAAATTAGTTACTAACAATGGTTATTGTTAGTAACTATTATAGAGATTACTTATAATCTCTATAATTCAATAAAGGCATTGATTTTATCAATAATCCCTTTACTGTCTAATCCTAGTTCTTGATGAATTTCTTGTTGGGTACCATGTTTGATAAAACTATCAGGTAAGCCAATATTCAATATTTTAATCGCGACACCCTGACTAAGAATATATTCATTCACTCCAGAGCCTGCACCACCTGCAATTGCATTGTCTTCAACGGTAACGATAACATCATGACTTTTAACTAAGTCGTCGATGAGTGATAAATCAAGCGGTTTAACAAAACGCATATCAACCAATGTAGTGTTGAGTTGTCTCGCCGCAATTTTTGCTTCATCAAGTGTGCTACCAAAATTTAAAATTGCAACACTAGGCTCTGAACTGTTTTCGTTAGCTTGGAAAATCGTCTTTGCTTTACCTATTTCAATCGTTTCATCTATATCAGGTGAATGAGCACCATTGCCTGAACCTCTAGGATAACGAACAGCCGCTGGACCGTTATGTTGAAAGCCTGTGGTGAGCATTAGCTGACATTCTCGTTCATCCGAGGGGGCCATAATAACCATGTTTGGCACACAACGCATAAAGCTTAAATCAAATGAACCTTGATGTGTAGGCCCGTCTGCACCGACAATACCAGCGCGATCGATAGCGAATAACACCGGTAAGTTTTGAATAGCAACATCATGAATTAATTGGTCGTACCCGCGCTGTAAAAAGCTCGAATAAATGGCAACAACAGGTTTATTACCACCAATAGCTAGACCTGCAGCGAAAGTTACTGCGTGTTGCTCGGCAATCGCAACATCATAATACTGCTTAGGGAAACGTTGACTAAATTCAACCATGCCAGAGCCTTCACGCATTGCTGGTGTAATTGCGACAAGTGAGCTATTTTTTTCTGCTGTTTTACATAACCAATCACCAAATATTTTGGAATAGGTCGGTATGCTGGGTTTGCTTTTTGGCAAGCTCGTTTGTGTTGGGTCAAATTTAGGTACCGCATGATACTTTATAGGGTCTTGTTCTGCTGCGTGATAGCCTTTGCCTTTTTTAGTGGCAATATGAAGGATTTGAGGCCCTTTTAAATTACGCATATTGGTAATGGTATCAACTAAACCATTAACATCGTGACCATCAATAGGGCCAATATAGTTAAAACCTAACTCTTCAAAAAAGGTACTGGGTACAACCATGCCTTTTAAATGTTCTTCAGCACGACTTGCTAATTCTTTAATAGGAGGAATATTTTTAAGTATACGCTTACTACCTTCACGAATTCCGGTATAGAAGCTTCCAGATAACAGTTTCGCGAAGTGATTATTTAATGCGCCAACATTTTCTGAAATTGACATTTCGTTGTCATTTAAAATAACTAACATGTCACTTTTAATATCGCCTGCATGATTTAATGCTTCAAAAGCCATGCCTGCAGTCATCGCACCGTCACCAATAACTGCAACAACCTTGCGATTTCTTTCTTCTTTCTCTGCAGCAACAGCCATGCCTAATGCTGCTGAAATTGACGTACTTGAATGCCCAACGCTTAATACGTCATACTCACTTTCTTCACGCCATGGGAAAGGGTGTAAACCATCTTTTTGACGGATAGTATGTAGCTGATCGCGTCGACCCGTTAATATTTTATGCGGGTAAGCTTGATGTCCAACATCCCAAATAAGGTGATCGAATGGCGTTTTATAAACATAATGCAATGCCACAGTTAATTCGATTGTGCCTAGACCTGAAGCAAAATGCCCACTACTTTTGCTTACTGAACTCAATAAGTAACTACGCAGTTCTTGACTGGCTTGAGTTAACTGTTTTTGATCTAACATACGTAGATCGTCAGGAGAGTTTATATTGGCCAATAAAGGGTAGTCGGCAAGGTTTATAGTCATATTATTTTATTTATTCTTTAAATTGCTAGAGCAAGACTAATGAGCGCGTTTTATAATAAACGTCGCAAATTCAGCTAAGTTATCTGTATTGTAGGGTAAAGTCGCTAAAGCTTGAAGTGCTTGTTGATATAAGTTGTCAGCTTTTTGTTGAGCGCCTGCTAAACCTAAAAGCGCTGGATAGGTACTTTTATTAGCTGAAACGTCTGAACCCGCTGGTTTTCCTAGCTCTTCGTCACTCGAAATAATATCAATTATATCATCTCGTACTTGATAGGCTAAACCGACATGTTCTGCATAAATCGCTAATTGGTGTTTTTCATTATCTGTAATATCGTTGCTTATTTCTGCAACCATAGTGACTGATGCTTTTAATAAAGCCCCTGTTTTTAGCGAATGCAGTTTTTCTAACTCGATTAATGATATTTTTTTATTCGTTGCAGAGATATCAAGAGCTTGTCCGCCGCACATACCTTGGTAACCTGAAGCGTGAACTAATTGACGTATTAAGCTGACGCGTTTTGATTCAACTTTATCACTGAAATTGTGGTTAACCAAAATATCGAAGGCAAGTGTCTGTAGACTATCGCCGGCTAAAATAGCCGTAGCTTCATCAAAGGCTTTATGACAAGTTGGTTGGCCACGACGTAAATCGTCATCATCCATTGAAGGTAAGTCATCGTGTATTAATGAAAATGCATGAATACATTCCAATGCTGCGGCAATGCCGTCGACATCAGATAATTCAAGTCCAAGAGCATCGCCCGTTATATAACTTAAATAAGGGCGCATACGTTTGCCACCTATCAATAAGCCATACTGCATTGCTGACAGCAACCTTTTATCATTTATTTCATATGCGGCTAACTTGTCTGCAAGATATTGGTTGATGCGAGTTTGATATAAATCGAGTTGTTTTAATTGGGTCACTAATTGCCACTCGTATTGTTTGATTCAGCTTCATTTTCAAAAGCTTCAAGTTGAGTGTTACCATTTTTAGTGAGTAGTATCTGAATTTTTTGTTCAGCATTTTTTAACTTTTCTTGACTGACTTGACTCAGATTCAAGCCACGCTCGAAAAGCGTCATAGAATCCTCTAAACTCAGTTCTCCTTGTTCCAAATTTTGAACAATTGTTTCGAGTTCTGAAAGTGATTCTTCAAAGCTTAAATTTTCTATTTTTTTCTTAGCCATTCGCGAGGATCACAGTGATTAAATATCTAGGCGCAAATTTATACCAAACCCAATAATTAATCAATCAACTTCAAGTGCTTTCAATTCTTAATTATTAAGTCGTGCAGTAATATAAACGATTCGTTCGTTTGTATTACTGCACTTATAACAGGCGATGTAGAGAATGAGAAACTACCTGGATTGTAAATGGGGAATTATCGGGCATTTATTTAATTAAATTTTGTACCTATATTTAATAGCGTTTTGAATATCTGTTGTTAAATATTTGGCGCGATCATTTAGCGCAATAAATTTACAATTAATAATAGAAACTAATTCCTTAAGTTCTTGACAATATGGACGATAATAAACTTATATCGAGTGAATATATAAAAGTATTAGTATTCGCGTATCGTAATACCTTAATGTATTATCAAATAATGCGACTATACGTTTTATTTCTTTATGGAGGCTTTTTGTGGATATAGCAACAATATTAGGTGTAGTAGGCGCCGTTGGTTTACTCGTTATGGCAATGATGTTGTCTGGTGATATCAGTATGTTTCTTGATACTCAGTCAATGATTATTGTTTTTGGTGGTTCAACATTTGTTGTGTTATCTAATTATAATCTCGGCCAGTTCTTTGGTATCGGAAAAATTATTGGCAAGGCTTTTATGTTCAAAATTGAACAGCCTGATGATCTAATCGAAAAATCAGTTGAAATGGCTGATGCAGCACGTAAAGGTGGATTTTTAGCATTAGAAGAAGCTGAAATCACAAATGCTTTTATGCAAAAAGGCGTTGATATGCTTGTTGATGGCCACGATGCTGATGTAGTACGTGGTACGTTACAAAAAGATATCCAGCTTACCTCTGAACGACATGAAACTGGCGTAGGCATGATGATGGCGCTTGCCGATGTAGCACCTGCAATGGGAATGATTGGCACATTAATTGGTTTGGTAGCGATGCTATCAAATATGGATGATCCTAAATCCATTGGTCCAGCCATGGCTGTTGCACTTTTAACAACACTTTATGGTGCATTTCTCGCTAACGTTATTGCCATACCAATTGCTGCAAAATTAAAACTTAGACTCGCAGAAGAAAAAATGAATCAAGAGCTCATTCTTGATGCTATTTTAGGTATTCAAGACGGCCAAAACCCAAGAGTTATAGAAGGATTACTGAAAAATTATCTTGCTGAAGGTAAGCGAGCTATAAATACAACGGAAGAAGACTAACAGGAGTAATTTATGGCTGAAGAATGTAAATGTCCACCTCCTGGGCTCCCAGCTTGGATGGGTACTTTTGCCGACTTAATGTCACTTTTAATGTGCTTTTTCGTTTTGCTTTTATCATTTTCTGAAATGGATGTTTTGAAATTTAAGCAAATCGCGGGTTCAATGAAGTTTGCTTTTGGTGTGCAAAATAAGATTGAAGTGAAAGATATTCCCAAAGGAACCAGTATTATTGCGCAAGAGTTCCGCCCAGGTAAACCAGAGCCAACCCCCATTGAAGTTATTCAACAGCAAACAATGGAAATGACACAACAGATGTTGGAGTTCCAAGCGGGTGATGAAACGTCTGCGGGTGGTCGACAAGAGCAGCGCGGCACAGAACGTGGCGGACAATCACAAAGTACAGCTGATGAAATGTCAGCACAAGCAATGCAAAAAGCAAAAGATGAACTTGAACAATCTTCACAAGAACAAGTGAATGAATTAGTTAAAAAAATTGCAGATCAGTTAGAGCAACAAATCCAAGATGGTGCAATAGAACTTGAGTCTTTAGGACAGCAAGTGACTATTCGTATTCGTGAAAACGGTTCTTTTCCTTCTGGTTCTGCATTTCTACAACCACAATTCCGATCTATTATTAGAGATATTGGCGAACTACTTAATACAGTACCTGGTGAAATAATGGTTTCTGCACATACCGATAATCGTGGTATTAACTCGGAATTATTTTCTTCAAATTGGGAACTGTCTAGCACACGAGCGGTTGCTATCATTCATGAGTTACTCAAAGTGCCTGGGCTTGATCATTCTCGTTTACTTGCGGTTGGCCATGCAGATAGTAGACCTTTGGTACCGAATACCAATGCGCTGAATCGCCGTCGAAACCGTCGTGTTGAAATTTCAATTAATCAAGGTAAAGCCAAAGAAACCGAGCCGGTGTCGATTCTTAAAAAGTAAAAAGTCGATAAATTTTTAATTTCAAAGAGTCATTGAGTGATAAACGTTCTGTTTATTTCTTAATGGCGATTTTTTCAACTTAACCTTCATTTCAATTTCGTGTATAATTCGCGCCATTATTTTTACAGGCCGATCATGGCCTTTATTATTGTTTATATTTAGGATCGTTTGTTCATGAAATTCATCGTAAAACTCCAGGCTGAAATTGCCGTAAAAAGTCGCCCAGTTCGTAAGCGCTTTACTAAAATTTTAGAATCTAGCATTAAAAATGTTTTACGTCGTGTTGATGAGCAAGTTACCACTCACGCAAACTGGGATAATATTGAAATCAATACTAAAAACGATTGTCCTAAAAATCGTTTGGCACTCATTGATACTTTAAAATGTGTACCTGGTGTGGCTCATTTTCTTGAGGTTCAGCAAACATCATTTACCGATGTTCACAACATTTTTGAGAAAACCCTAGAAGCACATGAGAAGACGATTGAAAATAAAACCTTCTGCGTTAGAGTTAAGCGGGTTGGGACACACGATTTTAATTCATTAAAAGTTGAACAATATGTTGGCGGTGGTTTAAATCAGCATGTTGAATCGGCAAAAGTTAAATTGAAAAAGCCTGATGTAACTATTCGATTAGAAATTAAAGACGAAAATTTATTTATCGTAGCAGAGCGTCATGAAGGATTAGGTGGTTTTCCCATTGCCAGCCAAGAAGATGTATTATCATTAATGTCTGGTGGTTTTGATTCGGGTGTTTCTAGTTTTCAGATGATCAAAAAAGGTGCTCGTACCCATTACTGTTTCTTTAACTTAGGTGGTGCTGCGCACGAAGTCGGCGTAAAACAAGTGAGTTATTACTTGTGGAACAAATTTGGTGCATCACATAAAGTTAAGTTCTTTTCCGTTGATTTTGAGCCCGTTGTTGCTGAAATTTTAGAAAATGTAGAAAACGGTCAGATGGGCGTAATTCTTAAACGTATGATGATGCGTGCTGCAGCACAAATAGCTAAAAGAGCGAATATAGCGTCATTAGTTACCGGTGAAGCATTAGGTCAGGTATCCAGTCAAACATTAACTAATTTAAACGTGATAGACAGAGTTACTGAGACGTTAATCCTTCGTCCATTAGTGGCTTATGATAAACAAGATATTATTGATATTGCGCGTAAAATTGGTACTGAAGATTTTGCTAAAACCATTCCTGAGTATTGTGGCGTTATTTCAAAGCGTCCAACCATAAAAGCTATTTTATCTAAAATCGAAGCAGAAGAAGAAAACTTTAATTTTGATGTTTTAGATAAAGTCGTTCAAGAAACGCGTATGTACGATATACGTGATATTGGTAAAGAAAGTGAAGAAGAAATTCATGCGGTTGATACTGTAGAGAATCTTTCTAGCGATGATATTGTTATTGATATTCGCAGCCCTGAAGAAGAAGAAGACAATCCATTGTCATTTGATAACGTGAGCGTTATTCATATTCCTTTTTATAAATTATCAAATAAGTTTAGTGAACTAGATCAAGGCAAAGAATATTTACTGTATTGTGATCAGGGTGTAATGAGTAAGCTTCAAGCACTTTATTTGATTGGTGAAGGCAATAAGAACGTTAAAGTTTATCGTCCTTAATATTACCGTATTTACTGAGGTAAGTACTGTTTTTCAAGTACTTTAACGGCTAGCCATAACTTTGTATTCATCGGTGTGGCTAGCTGGTGTTTTTCACCCAAACGGTGAATATAACCGTTAATGTAATCTATTTCGGTGCGACGCTTGTTCATAATATCTGCACGCATCGATGAGATGTTTTTTTTAGTACGCTCAGCAACTTTCGTAACCAGACTCAATAATACATTTTCTGCTAATTCCACACCTTCTCTTGCGCCTACGTTAACGACTTCTTTGATAATATCTCTAACGGTGTCTTGGTAAATCCGTTGATTTATTTTACCATTATCAATATTTTCCAGTGCAGAAAGTGGATTTATAACGCAATTAATCGCTATTTTTTCCCACTGAGCTTGTTTTATGTTTTCTTGAAAGTTTACCGGCTGAAGGCTTTGTGTCATAAGCTCTAGTAGATGTCTTTTTTTCTCAGCTACGGGTTCCCCCCAAATAATACCTAAATTACTTTCGCCTTCTCCGGTATGTTCAATATGATAATCAGCTGTTTTTTTAGCGCCTTGTGTTAGTAATAAAGCAAATAAACACTGAGACGGTTTAAATAAATAAGATATTTCTTCCAGTGTGCCTAAACCATTGTGAGTAACAATAATAATAGCGTCGTCCGCTATTAAGTGATGAATGGCTTTCAAAGCGTCTGCAACTTGGTAAGATTTTACGCAAACAACAATAAGTTGTGCACAGGTTAATGTTTGATTATTTGCAAGTGTTAATGGGAAGTTTTTAGCCTCGCCATTAATTTCACTAAAGGAGTATTGTGTAAGTGACGTTTTTGTTGAAGGCAGTAGTGAAATTAATCCATTAGCCTTATTATGCTTTTTAAGCTGAGAAAGTCGGTGATAACAAAGTAAACCTATGGCACCTTGACCAACAATAACCGTATTCATATTAATTTTTCAAATGTTGAGGTTTGCCATAAATGACGAGTAACCACTGGAAAATAGCAAAGAGAGAAATCCCCACGACATCTGCCACAAAATCAAAAAATTCACCGCTGCGAAAGCCTAAATAATATTGGCTTAATTCAGTCAGGGCACTGTAAAAAAATAGGCAAATAACGGTGTTGAGCAAAGGTAATTTGAATAAACGCACTAATATCCACGTGAGTCCAAAAAAACCAATAATATGGCCAACCGTGTCTATTTGTATTTTATTGAGTACTGCCATTTTTAACTCACTAGGGATTAAAAACAGTGGTACAAAAATGAGCAACGCAATTAATATTATTAATAATTTAATGTAACTTTTCATGAGAACGTAAATTTATGAAGTTATAAGTTTATAATAATTCATCATAACATGTGAAAATAGCCGTTGCGATGTCCTTTACCCGCTAGTAGTGCTTTGTTAAGATTACACCACTTATATTATTGAATTACCGAAAGGCCAAAATCATGCCATCAATGGATATCGTTTCCGAAATTAATTTGGAAGAAGTAAGAAATGCAACGGATAATTGTAAGAGAGAATTAGAAACTCGTTTTGATTTTCGCGGTGTTGAAGCAAGTATCGAGTGGAAAAAGCCAAACGTAGTATTAAAAGCTGAGGGTGACTTTCAAGTAAAACAATTAGTTGATATGGTGCGCGGACAGCTAGCAAAACGTAATATAGATGCTAAAGCGTTAACCCTTTCTAATACTGAACATACGGGTAAAACGTTTACCCAAAATCTTTCATTTAAAGAAGGTATTGAGCAACCAGTCGCTAAAAAAGTGGTTAAGCTCATTAAAGACAGTAAATTAAAAGTACAAGTATCTATTCAAGGTGACCAAGTACGTGTTACGGGTAAAAAACGTGATGACTTACAAGCTGTGATGCAATTAATTCGTGAAGGTGATCTTGAACAATCGTTTCAGTTTAATAACTTTCGAGACTAATATTTCTTAAATATGTTTTAGCACCTTACTTTAGGCACTGAACTTTTTTAAACTCATAAAAAACAGCACATTTTGTGCTGTTTTTTTATGCGTAAACGCTTAAGTTTACTCTTTGAGTAACCTTATCTTTACATGCAATACACGATTATAGTGATAAATTGCTAAAATTTACGTAATTAACACTGTTTATTTGTTAGTACATTAAGTAGATTAACCGCATTCTAAAAATAATAAAGATTACGTTAATGAGTGCATCAAGAGGTGAGTTTAGTTCTCGCATTGGTTTTATCATGGCAGCGGCCGGATCGGCTGTTGGTTTAGGAAATATTTGGGGCTTCCCAACACAAACAGCAAGCAACGGTGGTGCTGCATTTGTTTTGGTTTATCTCGTCTTAGCATTTTGCTTAGCTTATCCCGCTTTTATGGCTGAACTGCTTATTGGCCGATACGGACAAGCAAACGCTGTTACATCATTACAAAAAATGTCTCGTACCCTCTTTCATAAACGGTTCGCTTTTGTGGTAGGTTTTGGTGGTGTTGTTTGTGCTGCGTTAATACTCAGTTTTTATGGTGTTTTGGCTGGATGGATGATGTCGTATGCTGTTGAGCCCATAGCGAGAATTGTAGGCGTCACTAACGTTGCTGATTGGGTGATTAGTCAATCCTTTATCCGTAATGCTCTTTTCACTGCAATCTTTATGTTCTTAACCATCTTCATTATCCAAAAAGGTGTTGAAGACGGTATTGAAAAGTGGTCTAAGCGGCTAATGCCATTATTAATTGTTTTATTGATCATTTTAATTGGTTACGTTTTAACGCTTGATGGCGCTAGTGAAGGATTAAATGCTTATTTAAATCCTGATTTTTCCCGAATATTTGAACCTGATTTATTAATAAGTGCTCTAGGACAAGCGTTTTTCTCTTTATCGCTTGGTACAAGTGTCATGATTATCTACGGGTCATATATTTCTAAGAAAGAAAACTTAGTCACACTGGGTGCGCAAGTTACACTCATTGATGTATCGATTGCTTTTTTAGCGGGTTTATTAATTATTCCTGCAATGTACGTAGCGCAAGCACAAGGCGTAACAATTTTTGCTGATGATGGTAGTTTAGTGTCAGGACCTGGACTCGTTTTTGCCGTGTTACCAAGCTTATTTTCTTCTATGGGTTATATTGGATTATTTGTTGCTTTTGCCTTTTTTGTACTGATGTCGGTGGCGGCATTAACTTCGTCAATATCTATGCTTGAAGGTCCAGTGTCTTATGTTGTTGAACGACATGGTATGGCTCGAAAAAAAGCGACTAAGATTATTGGTTCAATCATTTTCTTGATCAGTATTGGCATAATCAGTAATGTTGATGTGATGTTGGGCTTAGTTGCTACGATTGCAACAGAATACGGACAACCCATTATTGCAATGTTATGTTGTGTCTTCGTCGGCTGGATTTGGTACAGAAATGATGTGTTAATGGAATTAAAAGAAGGCAATGATAACGCAGAACATAGTGTATTTTGGAAAATTTGGCCTTGGTATACTAAGTTTGTTTGCCCGACAGCAATTGGCATAGTATTTATTCATTCACTGAATCTTTTTTAAAAAATTGTAATATCGTCGTTCCTTGTCATGATTGACGGAGAACGACGATGTTCAAAACTAAAACTAAAACTAAAACTAAAACTAAAACTCTAACTCACAAATTCTTTCACTTGAGATAATGATGCCGCACCTACTTTGGTATTAATTAGCTCGCCATTTTCTATTAATAATAAAGTTGGAATGCCTCTAATGCCAAATTTAGCCATTAATTCTTGAGCATTGTCAGCATTAACCTTTACCACTTTTAAGGTATCAAACTCTGTTGAAATTTGATCAACAATAGGTGAAATCATTTTACATGGTCCACACCATGGTGCATAAAAATCTACTAAAACTTTACCGGTATGCTGTTCAACTTCAGTCGCGAACTGTTCGCTATTTACTTCTATTACGTTACTCATTTTTGCTCCTATTGGGTTTAATTGCTTCAACGAGAAGGAGTTTATCTGACTTAACTTTACTTGATTAGCCTGATTTAATAGAATTGATTGTTCTATTTTTGGAACAATAAAGGTGTGGGTGTGCAAAATTTAGATAATTTATCACTATTTTTAACGATTGTAGAATCTGGCTCGTTAACATCTGCTGCCCGTAGACTTGGGCTTCCTAAATCTAAATTAAGCCGGCGTTTGGCGCTACTTGAAACGGAATTGGGCAGTCAATTGTTGGTTAGAACAACACGGTCACAACAATTAACTGAAACAGGGGAGCAGTTATTTATAGCCTGTAAGCCGCACGTAGAAGCTTTAAAGAGTGCTGAAGCGAGTATTAGTGACTTTGTTTCTCTTCCTAAAGGAAAGCTCAAGATCTTGCTACCGTTAGAGTTTTTTAATCAAGTAATGGCTGAACTTATTTCAGAGTTTGCCATGCTTTATCCTGATGTCTCTATAAACTGTCAGCATTATTCTCAAGAAATCCCTGAACAAGATTTAAGCTATGATTTGATTTTTGTATTACATGAGCAAACATTGCCTGCGTCAAATTGGATTGCTAAAACGTTATTAAGTTTTCCACAAGCTATTTACGGTGCGACTACAAGTTTTCAGTCTGAAAAAATCACACCAGAAGAGCTCGTTAAAAGTAAATGTATTTTGTCACAAGAAAATCAATTATGGCTTTTTCGAGGTGATAGTAATACTACCGCAATTGAGCCTAAAGCTTTTATGGTACTTTCAAGCCCTGAAATGCGACTCGCTGCAGTAAAGCGAAATTTAGGCTTGGCAAAATTACCTGAATATTTGGTTCAAGGTGATAACCAAAGTGATTTAGTTAAACCGGTAAGTTTAACCAGTGCTCCGATTGCTCAACAATTATCAATACTTTATCAGAGTCGAAGTATCCCTAAGAAAACACGCGTTTTTCTTGATTTTTTTCAAAGTAATCTTGGTTGTTTTTAACGGGTATTATTTCACATTTGGCCAAGGAAAAGACCAAGGCTCTGTGAGCTGGGTTAATTGTTGTTGACAAGATTCACTTAAAAACGCTTCACCAAAAGAAGGAGCAAGAACATACTGATATGTTTGTCCATTAAAAGTAAAGTTCAGCGCATATGCGTGTAAATACCCTCGTTTTTCTTTATACGAATCATGAGTTGAATAGATAGGGTCACCTGATATTGGTGAACCAATACTTGTTAACGCTACCCGTATTTGATGTGTTTTACCACTATGGGGTTTTAGTAAATATAGCCGCTTTCCTGCGGTTAACGGGTAAGAGAAAAATTGTGTTATCGCGGGCTTTTCTTGGCTACGAACTAACTTCCACATGCCACGACGACTTTTCTCCATATCACCTTTTATGAGACCTTGCTTCTTCTTCGGTTTTTTATCACTTATCGCAAGGTAATATTTTTCAACTTTATGTTGTTCAAATAATTGTTGAAACGTTTGAGCTGCAGATAAATTTTTAGCGAAAATAATTAAACCAGATGTCATTTTATCAAGGCGGTGAATGGGAAATAAGTCATCAAAATTACCCTGTTTTTTTACTTGATTAAAAAAGCCATTATCTATATCACCTTCATCATGAAAGTTAATGTCAGCTGGTTTTTCGACAATGATAAAATCATCATGGTCAGAAACAATGTTAATTGGTTGCATTTATGAAAGTCCTAAACCGACAAATATATAAAGAATTATAGTAATTACTGCGCCAAATAAGGCGTAAGGTAGTTGCGTTTTAACGTGTTCGAAATGGTCACAGCCGCTGGCAATTGATGCCACAATGGTTGTATCTGAAATGGGCGAGGCGTGGTCACCAAATATGCCACCACCTAAAACAGCCGCGACTAAAAACTCTATGGGCAAGCCACTTTGCTGGGCAATCGGAACAGCAATAGGTACCAATACTGCAAAAGTCCCCCAAGATGTTCCTGTGGCAAAAGCCATTAACGCAGCGGCAATAAAGATAACCGGAGCCATTAAATATAGGGGTAGCTCAACATTAAACAGTTCACTGACATAAATACCTGTACCTAAGTCCTTTATCGCAGCTCCAAAAGCAAATGATAATACTAATATCGCCACAACAGGGAACATGTCCTTAATGCCTTTTGCTGAACTTGTGGTGATTTCTTTAAAGTTAAGCAGCTTGTGAAAAATAATCAATAGAACGAGTAAAAGGAAGGAACTGGTGATTGACCAAAAAACCGAAAATGAGCCTGAGCCACGTCGAATATCACCATCACCTGTTATCCACAATAAAACTAAAGTAAGTACAAGAAGCGACAGTAAGGGTAGCCACATAATATAAGCGGGAGCCGTTTTGTTGACTAAGTCTTGTTGTTGCTCTTTTACCAACGACTCTGCTTTTCTCATAGGGCCATAAAGTTTGCCGCTGTAAGCGGTATAAAAAGCCAATAAAATAGCAATTATCGCATAAAAGTTATAACTAACCGTGCCAATTAAAACACCAACAGAATCAGAAAGTTGATAATCATCTAGCAATCCTAAAACATAGGCGCCCCAACCATTTACTAATAATAAGATGCTCACTGGTGCACAAGTTGAATCGATAAGGTACGCTAGTTTTGCGCGACTCATTTTATATTTATCAAATAATTTCTGGCTTGCCATACCCGCAGTAAACATACTTAAATTCGTGTCAGTAAATATACTGGTACCAATAATGGTTGGCAGCATACTGGCTTGACGAGAATTTTTTACTAAATTTAATGATGACAGCTTTTGGATAAATCCATTCACCGCACCTGATTTATTCATCAACGTTACTAAAGAGCCAATTAATAAGCTGAAACAAATAATGTAAAGGTTACTGGTAGAGGTAAATACACCGCTAATTGCTAAAAACCCATCCGTTAAACCGCTTATTAATTGCCAGTTTGTAGACATTATTGTCGCTAATATTAAACCGGAAAATAAAGCTAACAAGGCGTTTTTTCGCCAAACAGCAATGATAATTGCGACTAGGGGAGGAAGTAATGATAAAGGACTATCTTGCATGATTTTATTTATTTCCTTATTATTATTTTGTTCAACACTTTACCGTAAGCGCAAATGTTTAGAAACTGCTTTGGCAACCGATTGTGTTTTATTTTGAAAATAAATCTCGAGTATTACGGTCTGTTGTTTTGAGGAAAAGAACTCATGCTAAAAAGGACGATAAATTAGTCCTATTGGTATATTTATTTTGAGGATCTCGCTTTAGATTGTTTTTTAATACTATAAAGTATTGAAAAGTTAATTATTACCCTCAAATAGTGAATAGTAGCTTACGCTTAATGTATTAGGGATTATTTTGAAACTATCTTTTAACGACTATGTAATGGCCTTTAGCCAAGACGAACATCTATCTTCCTTAACGGGTATTGGACGAGGAATAGAACGTGAAGGATTACGCGTTTTGCCAGAAGGACGCTTGTCATTAAAACCCCATTATAAAAGTTTAGGCTCTGCGTTAACACATCCTTATATTACTACGGACTATTCAGAAACGTTATTAGAGTTTATCACTCCAGTAAGTTTTGATGCTGAAACAACCATTGCACAATTACAAGATATTCAAAAGTACACGTTAAGCCAAATTGATGGTGAATTACTGTGGCCCATGAGTATGCCTTGTTTTGTTGATGATGAAGATGCCATTCTACTGGCTGACTATGGTTCATCGAATGTAGGTTTGATGAAAACTGCATATCGTCAGGGCTTAAAAAATCGCTATGGCAGTATGATGCAGGTGATTTCTGGTATTCATTTTAATTTCTCATTTTCGCAAAATTTTTGGCAAAGCATGCAACAGATTTCATCAAGTAATGCGCCAATTAACGACTTTATTTCGGAAAAATATTTTTCATTATTGCGTAATTACAAACGCTATTGCTGGTTGATACCCTACCTTTACGGTAGCTCACCGGCAATTTGTAGTTCATTTCTAAAAAATAAAACCACTTCACTACCTTTTAAAAAATCAACGAGTGGCTATATGTATCTTGAATATGCCACTTCATTAAGAATGAGTGATTTAGGTTACACAAACAGCGAACAGTCATCATTGCAAATTTGTTATAACGACTTAGATGGTTATTTAGATGGTGTACAAAATGCGATCAATCTTCCTTCAGAAAAGTTTGCAGCGTTAGGCGTAAAAGTTGATGGTAAATATCAACAGCTTAACAGTAATATTCTGCAGATTGAAAATGAGCTTTATGCGCCTATTCGTCCCAAACAAGTTGCTAAAACTGGTGAGAAACCTTCTGAGGCATTGAGAAATAGAGGGGTGGAATATATTGAAGTTCGAGCGCTTGATGTTAATCCATTTTCTGATACGGGTATAAGCATTGAACAAGTTTACTTTCTGGATATTTTTATTACCTATTGTGCCTTAGCAGATAGCCCGTTATTTAATTGTGAACAGCAACAAAACTGTGATGCTAATATGGATGAAGTTGTTGTACGAGGAAGAGACCCACAGTTACTACTCAATGATAATGGTTGTGATAAATCTGTTAAAGATTGGGGAATCGAGATTTTCTCAGAAATGGGGAAAGTCGCAAAATTATTGGATAACGCACATGGCGGTGACAAATATACTCAAGCGTTATTAAATGAACATGAAAAATTGACTGATCCGAGTTTGACGCCTTCAGCTAAACTGCTCGACTGTGTTGTTAATCAAGATCAAAGCTTAACAAAAATAGCTTTGCAACAAGCGCAAGAATATCGTCAGAAGTCGCTCGATAGTGATTATCAAATATATAGTGAAGCGTACTTTGCCGAAGCCGCAGTAAAGTCGCTTGAAGAACAAAAAGCTATTGAAGATGCTGATCAGCTAGATTTTGATACATTTTTATCGGATTACTTTGCTAGTTAACCTTATTTAGCACTAGTCAATATATGAAAACCAAAAAGCGCGTATAGATTACGCGCTTTTTTCATCTCAATAAGCAGGGTTGCAAGGTTTTGCTATTCAACAATAGTAGACATACTTTTCTGATGTTTATCCCTTATCAAAAAAACATCCTTTTTTAATAAATTACACTTCTTTTTTAACGTCAAATTTCAAGCAAAAAAAAGCATCTCTTAAAAAGGGATGCGTTATAAAAACATAATTACTAAGGGAAACATAAAACACTTATAAAGTAAGAACAACAATATTCAGTTTAGTTCAATAAAGTTTATTTTAAATTGAAAAATATTTTTTATATATCCTTTCATCCCACTATCTGCAATTAATGCATTGTCTAGCAGCCATAAAATGTAACTAAGTGATCTATTAGTTACTGCACTTGGTATCACTCAATCTTTCTGGCATGATACCTATATCTAATTCAATAACGTATTGATGTTATGCCCTTTATTAAACCTTTTTTTATTTCAATGTTCAGCATTATATTACTTTCAAGTTGTGCAACGCCACCTCCGAAAAACCCTGAAAATATTTGTGAAATTTTTCGAGAACACCGGGATTGGTATTTTGCAGCCAAAGAAGTCCGAGATCGCTGGGGGGTGCCCATTCATGTGCCCATGAGTATGATGTTCCAAGAGAGTTCATTTAGAGCCGATGCCCTACCACCTAGAGACTATTTGTTCGGCTTTATTCCTTGGGGGCGAGTAAGTACAGCCTATGGTTATTCACAAGCCAAAACCATGACCTGGGCTGATTACGTTCGAGAAACAGATAATTCAGGAGCCGACCGTGATGACTTTGAAGATGCCATTGATTTCATGGGGTGGTTTATTTTTAAAACGCAAAAAATTAATAAAGTATCTAAATGGGATGCATACAATCAATACTTAAATTATCACGAAGGTTGGGGGGGATTTAAAAAGAAATCTTATAAAAAGAAACCTTGGCTAGTAAAAGTTGCCCGAAAGGTCGATAACCGAGCAAGGCGTTACAGCAGTCAGTTAAAGAGCTGTGAGGCTGATTTAAACCACGGCTGGTTGTGGCGATTGTTTTTTGATTAATCGGCCTATGAACGAAACTTATTAATAATTAGCATGCTCTTTTCTAAAAATAGCATGCTTTTTAATCTTTAGGGCTAAATCTACATCAGTAAACGTCTATATCATAAATTGTATAAATCTGACTAAAATATTTATCTAATTGTAATAATGCTTGTAAACGCCTGCGTTTTAACCAATAAAAATTATTGCAAAAAAAACTTCGAAAACTTTAAAAAAATCCATTGCATTATGTGAGGGCTGGCTATTATTGGGCTGCGTTTTGTTATCCACAGAAATTGTGGAAAGATCCCTAATAGATCATATGGTGTGAATAACTTTGTGAATAACTTTGTTAGTTGATGGTATTATCCACAAAAGAGGAAATAAGCGTATCAAAAATTAATCGCTACCGTGATAAGAAAAACATAAAAAAAGGCCTTTAAATGATGATTTAAGGCCTTTATATTATAGTAAGTAATGGGGCGAATTAATGTTAGTGGTCTTTCTCCGTACCAATATATAGGTCTGGAAGAATGCGAACGGTTTTGATCATATTATCTGATACTTCAACAATTTCTAACGGATAACCAGCAATACGAACACTTAAATTAGCTTCAGGAATATCTTCTAAATATTCGATGATTAAACCATTTAACGTTTTAGGACCATCTGTTGGAAAAAGCCATGTCATTTCTTTATTAATATCACGTACTGTTACGCTACCGTCAACTAAGTAACTTCCGTCGGGTTGTATATGTACTTCTTCTCTGGTGGTTCGTTCCATCGTTGTAGTGAAATCTCCAACAACTTCTTCTAAAATATCCTCTAATGTCACTAAACCTTGAATATCACCATATTCATCAACAACTAAGCCTAACCGTTCCTTAGCATGTTGAAATTTTAATAATTGAACATTAAGGGTTGTACCTTCTGGAATGAAATAGAGTTCTTTTACAGCACGGATCAATGTGGTTTTCGTGAATTGATTTTTAAATAATAATTTTAATGCGTCACGCAGATGAATATAACCGACGACATCATCCATATTGTCTCGGTAAAGTAATACTCGCGTGTGGTTTGATTGGGCTAATTGTTTCTGAATTTTTTTCCAGTCATCATTAATATCAATACCCACCAATTCGTTACGTGGGATCATAATATCTTCAACCGTGACTTTATCTAGATCAAGAATACCCACCAACATATTTTGATCGCGCTTTGCTAACATTGCGCCCGACTCATTTACCACTGTTCTCAGCTCTTCAGAACTTAAACTGTGTTCCTGTCTTTGCTCTGGACTGATCCCAATTAACATTAATAAACCATTAGTGATCCAATTGACGGTAACAACAAGTGGAAATAACAATTTTAATAATAAAGAGAGAATAATTGAACTTGGGAAGGCTATTTTTTCAGGATACAAAGCCGCTAATGTTTTTGGCGTAACTTCAGCAAAAATTAAGATGACTAAGGTTAATGTAATGGTTGCAATCAAGATGCCCATATCGCCAAATAATCGTATACCGATTATCGTCGCAATAGCCGAAGCCGCAATGTTGACAAGATTATTGCCGATAAGAATTAAACCAATTAAGCGGTCTGGGCGATCAAGCAGTTTACTAACACGCTTCGCACCTCGATGATTTTGTTTTTCTAAATGGCGTAATCTATAACGATTAAGCGACATTATGCCGGTTTCAGACCCTGAAAAATAGGCTGATAAAATAATAAGAATGCCAAGTGTGGCAAAAAGAATTTCCGTTGATATGCTGTCCAAAAAAGGAACCTTATGTTGTTGTTAACTGAATCGCTAAGCAAATATTAATGCGTTATTTTTCTCAACGATCACAATTTTAAATTTAAAGTAAAATAAATTCTTTAACAAAACGGCTACCAAAGTAAGCCAATGTTAAAAGCGAGCTGCCTGATATCGTTAAAATTAATACACGGTGACCACGCCAACCTTTCTTATAATGGCCCCAGAGTGTAGCTGAATATACCAGAAAAGCTAAAATTGATAATGTCGTTTTATGTAAATTTTCTTTTGAGATCATGCCATCTAAAAATAAAAAGCCAATCACTTGGCTAAGTAATAGAAAGCTAGTGCCAAGGCCTAAAATTAAAAACAACTGACCTTCAACTTGCATTAACGGGGGTAAATGACTTACTGCCGTTAAGTTTTTTGTTTTTAATTTTAAATTGATATAAGCGACTTGAAAGGCATAAAGCGTAGCAATGATCAAAATACAATAAGATAATAAAGCAAGTGTTACATGACTTATCACACTAAACTCGTGATTTATTAATGGCGCTTGCTCTACGTTGGGTATGAACACCATAAGTAGTTGCCAAATACCTGCAAAACCATAAATAACGGGTAAGAGTAAATTTACCTTAAAACGCAGAGCAAATGCTGAAATAGATAAACAAATAATTAAACTGACTAAAGAGATAACATTAGGCAAAGCAAAGTTGATATCAGCCTGTGCGACTAAGAATTGTGCATTACTTAACGTATGCAACACCATGGCTAAACAACCAAAAAATAAAACGAAAACTAAATTTGGCCCTTTAGGGTGGAATAAGCGTAGTAACATTGCAAAAGTCGCAACGCTATAAGCCAAAAAAGCAATCAAAGAAAAAATATCGGTAAAACTCACAACGTGCTCCCACACTAGAATTTAAAAGTTAAGTAATATATCGGAAAACGATTCTATCAGAATGCATGTAATACGCCAGATACAAAAGTTATAAAACTAATTTTCTCAATGGTTTAATTGATAATACAGCAATTAAACCTGCACAGGATAGTCCAAACCAAAAAGGCAACAATTCATGACTATGCTGCATTTGTTGTACAATATTTACATTGAAGAACGCTAAGCCTGAATCTAGTAATAAACCAAAACCAATAGCACTTAATGAAATACCTAATAAATACCTAATTAGAACACCGCTACCCATTTCATTTTTAATGACACCTAAAGTTGAAATATTAGTTGCAGGCCCTGCCATCATAAACACTAATGCAGTACCGGGTGATATTCCGGCTAAAATGAAGCCCGCAGCTACAGGCGTCGAAGCGGTTGCACAAATATACATAGGGATTGAAATAGCGATCATCACTAACATTGCGCCTAAACCACTGCCGTAACTTAGTAAAAAAGATTCGGGGAGAAATGTTTTTATGAGTGTGGCAAATATTAGTCCCACTAATAGCCAAATAATTATATCGTCAATAAGTTTGGTGGCCGCGTAATGAATACCTGAAAGGGTTTTACTGAGAAAGTTCTCTGATTTATTCGCTGGTTTTTTACTGTCACAACATGACGTTTTTACTGCTGCAGGTTCTGGAGTCGGTTCAGGTTTATGCTTACTCGAACAACAAGATTTCACTTCATCACTTGAATCCTTCGGTAAAGATATATCTTCTTTTTTAGTCGTTGAAACGAGAAGGCCGGTGATAATGGCAGACATAATCGCTGTTACCGGTCGATAAATAGCAAACACTGGGCCTAATAATGCGTAAGAAACGGAAACGGAGTCAACGCCTGTTTCTGGCGTTGCCACTAAAAATGAAGAGGTTGCTGAAGCTGATGCGCCACTTCTGCGTAGCTCAGTAGCTACTGGAATGACGCCACAAGAACATAAAGGTAATGGCGCGCCAATAAAAGCGGCTTTAACAATAGCCAGTTTACCTTCACCCAGATGTTGACTTAAAATCTGAGTTGGCACCCAAGATTTCATTAAACCTGCGATGAGTAAACCTAATAATAACCAAGGACTTGCTTCAGCACTTAAGGCTAAAAAATTTGTCAGTAAGGCAGATAAATATTCCAAGACATTCACTATGTTAATTATTTAAAATTTAAACCAAGACCCAGCTTATCATATTTACCATAAGGTGCATTGCCCTACATCAAATAACGATGATTTATTTATTTTATGTATGGTTATTTAATGTTACAGAAAATTCATTACGTTAAGCCCCACTGAGCGTAAAGAAATTTATTGGATTTGGTATTAATCCTTTCGCTTATTTTATTGGTGCGTATAATATGCAATAATTTTTATATTCAGCACAATATAGAGTCGAACATGTTTGAGAATCTTTCCGATCGTTTAACGAAAACGTTAAAAAATATCAGTGGCCGAGGCCGATTAACTGAAGACAACATTAAAGAAACGTTACGTGAAGTGCGTATGGCACTTCTCGAAGCCGATGTCGCCTTACCTGTTATTCGTGAGTTTATCGCTAAAGTAAAAGAAAGTGCGGTTGGTCAAGATGTTTCTAAAAGCTTAAGCCCGGGGCAAGTCTTCGTAAAAATTGTTCAAAAAGAACTTGTACATGCTATGGGTGAAGTGAACGAGACGCTTAATTTAAAAGCAGCTCCACCTGCTGTTGTATTAATGGCAGGTTTGCAAGGGGCAGGTAAAACGACCTCTGTTGCAAAACTATCAAAATACTTAACGGAACGTGAAAAGAAAAAAGTATTAGTCGTAAGTGTTGATGTATATCGTCCAGCAGCAATTAAACAACTAGAAACTTTAGCGAATGAAATTAGTATTGAATTTTTCCCAAGTGACATTTCGCAAAAGCCAATTGATATTGCTAATGCCGCGATTGAACATGCTAAAAAGTTTTTATTCGATGTACTGATTGTTGATACTGCCGGTCGTTTACATGTTGATAAAGACATGATGACTGAAATTCAAGACTTACATGCTGCAATTAATCCAGTAGAAACATTATTTACTGTTGATGCAATGACGGGTCAAGATGCCGCCAATAGCGCTAAAGCATTTGGCGAAGCATTACCATTAACCGGTATCATTTTAACGAAAACTGATGGTGACGCTAGAGGTGGTGCTGCACTTTCTATTCGTCATATTACCGGCAAACCTATTAAATTTATGGGTGTAGGTGAAAAAATTGAAGCGTTAGAGCCTTTTCATCCCGACCGTATTGCCTCTCGTATTCTTGGCATGGGTGACGTACTTTCTTTAATCGAGGAAGTTGAACAAAAGGTTGATAAAAAGAAAGCTGAAAAATTAGCGAAAAAATTCAAGAGCGGTAAAGGTTTTGATTTAGAAGACTTTCGTGAGCAACTTGTGCAAATGAAAAACATGGGTGGCATGACAAGCATGATGGACAAATTGCCAGGTATGGGCAATATGTCAGATAAAATCAAAGATCAAATGGATGATAAGGTTACCTTGCGTATGGAAGCGATTATTAGTTCGATGACTAAAGGTGAGCGTGAACGACCAGACATTATTAAAGGCTCTCGCAAACGCAGAATTGCTGCAGGTTCAGGTACACAAATTCAAGACGTGAATCGTTTATTGAAACAATTTATGCAAATGCAAAAAATGATGAAGAAAATGTCAGGCAAAGGAGGTATGCAAAAAATGATGCGTTCAATGAAGGGCATGATGCCCCCAGGTGGAGCAGGTGGTATGGGCGGCGGAATGTTTGGCCGTTAAGCTACACATCATTTAAAAATAAAAATGATGCGAGCACATCCTATTGAAAGGCATGATGCCCCCAGTTGGAGCAGGTGGTATGGGCGGCGGAATGTTTGGCCGTTAAGTATTACTAGTATTTACACTTTTAAAAGGTAGCGTTTGCTATCTTTTTGCTTTTTAAAGACGTAAATACAGCGATTAAGTTAATGTCTTTTAATCGTTATTAGACGAAAAGCTTATCAAGCAATCACCGCGAGTGATTATTATACTTGCTATTTATTCTAGGAAGCGTAAAATACGCGAGCTTTTCTGTCACCTAGGGTGTCAGAAATTGTCTGGAAAATTCGTTTTAACACTTTAAATAATAGAGGGCGATATGGTAACCATTCGTTTAGCTCGTGGCGGCGCCAAAAAGCGTCCATTCTATCAGGTTGTTGTTGCAGATAGCCGTAACTCTCGCGATGGTCGTTTCATCGAGAAAGTTGGCTTTTTTAACCCAACAGCAGAAGGTCAAGCTGAGAAATTACGCTTAGACCTAGACCGTATCAACCATTGGATTGGTCAAGGTGCTGGTTTATCTGATCGTGTGGCTAAGTTAGTGAAAGATGCTCAAGTAGCAGCTTAATTAATTTAGTAGGTTTAGGAGTCGTTGTGGAAGAAATAAATAAAGAAGTCATCCTCGGTAAAGTAGGCGCAGTTTACGGTATCAAAGGTTGGTTGAAAATTCATTCATTCACTGATGAAACCGAAGCTATTTTAGACTATTTTCCTTGGTCTCTAAAATTAGGGAATAAAATACAATCAGTCGAAATATCTGATTGGCGCAAACATAATAACGGAATTGTTGTTCATGTAGCAGGTATTGATGATCGCGATATAGCCCAAAAGCTTGTTGGCTCAGAAATATTTGTAAATGAAAGCGTACTAGCAGAATTACCTGAAGGGGAGTTTTACTGGCGCGATCTAATCGGCATGACTGTTGTTACTGACAAAGGTTACGACCTTGGTCAAGTTTCTGAAATTTTGGAAACTGGCGCTAACGATGTACTGGTTGTAAAAGCTAATCGTAATGATGGCTTCGGTCAAAAAGAGCGTTTAATTCCGTATCTTTTTGAACAAGTTATAAAATCGGTTAGTGCTGAAAATAAACAAATTTGTGTTGACTGGGACCCAGGTTTCTAACTTGAGTAATAGCGTTTCAACAAACAAACGATGGTACGGGGTGATAAGCCTTTTTCCTGAAATGTTTGACGCCATTACAGAGTATGGGGTGACAGGCCGAGCGATCCGTAACGGGTTAATTGAATTTCATAAGTGGAATCCAAGAGACTTTACGCACGACAAACATAGAACCGTTGACGACCGTCCTTATGGTGGTGGTCCGGGCATGTTAATGATGGTGCAACCGCTACGTGATGCTATTAAAGCCGCAAAAGCTGCCGCGAATATCGCAGCAGACTCTGCATCAGGTGATAATAGTAGTTCTGATAAAGAACAAGTTAAGGTTATATATTTGTCACCGCAGGGACGTAAACTCGACCAAGCAGGTGTACGCGAATTAGCACAACATAATAAATTGCTATTTATAGCAGGGCGTTATGAAGGCATAGACGAACGATTAATTGAGTCGGAAATCGACGAAGAATGGTCAGTCGGTGATTATGTACTGAGCGGTGGAGAACTCCCCGCAATGAATATGATCGATGCAATAGCACGTTTTGTGCCGGGTGTTTTAGGACATAATCAATCAGCTGAGCAAGATTCTTTCTCAGATGGTTTGTTAGATTGTCCACATTACACAAGGCCAGAAGTACTCGACACTTCAATAGAAGCTATGTCGGTACCTAAAGTGTTACTCAGTGGTAATCACGAACACATAAAGCAATGGCGCATGTTTAAGTCACTAGAAAGAACGTGGACTAGAAGACCAGAATTATTAACTAACCTAGCTCTGACAGCGGAACAAAAGAAAATGTTAGCTTCTATTAAAGATGATAACAAATGAAAATGTTGATGCCTGTGAACTCTAGGAAGAAGGTATTATGAGTAAGATTATTGATATGCTCGAAAAAGAGCAGATGAAAACAGATTTACCAGCATTCGCACCAGGCGACACTGTTGTTGTACAAGTAAAAGTTACAGAAGGTGATAAATCACGTCTTCAAGCGTTTGAAGGTGTAATTATTGCTGTTAAAAACCGTGGCATCAATTCTGCATTCACTGTTCGTAAAATCTCGAACGGTGTTGGTGTAGAACGTGTATTCCAGACACATAGCCCAATTGTTGACTCAATTGAAGTGAAACGTCGCGGTGATGTTCGTCAAGCTAAACTTTACTACTTGCGCGAGCTATCTGGCCGTAAAGCACGTATTAAAGAGAAATTGGCAAAAAGATAAGTTCTTTTTAACCAAGTTTTGCTTTAGCAATACGCATAAAAAAAGCCTGAATAATTCGTTATTCAGGCTTTTTTGATTTTTTATAGAGTACTTTAAATTACTCGTTCTGCCCCTTTGATTGTTCAACGCACTAAACCAACCCCCCAATAATATTAACGGCATAATTGCAGACGTTGAATGCTCTGGAACCTATGCTGCTACAGTGTCATTCTACTTTAGGCTGATGCGACCTTTTATCCTCGTCTTTTATTAAAATAAAGGTATACTTAACATCCAGTTACTATTTAAGGTACTGTTTGTTGCGTTATTGTTTAGCAAATAAGTTTTTTTTAACCATATTTTTGATGTCTAACCTTTTATTAGTGGGCTATTCCTATGCCGAAAATACTAACAATAAGTACATAAACAAGATTGCCATTTTCTATCCTCAAGCTAGAGAACCTTATAATTCTATTTATCAAAATATTATCGCAGGTACCATAGAAGCGGCTAATAAAAGCAGTAAAAACATAACAATTGAAAAATTTATTATAGAAAAAAAATTTAATGCTGAAAAAATAGCGCTAAACCTTGAACAAAATCACATAAATAAAGTGATTGTATTAGGACGTCCAGGTTGGAGGTTAGCCAAACAATTGTCCAAATTTACTTTAGATGATCAGACAAAAAAATTCCAAGTCGTTTCAGGGGCTTTACCTATTAGCCCTAATGGCGTGTCAGGCATAAGCTTAATTACGGATCCCGCTTACTTATTTAATTACCTTGAACAAGTCGCTCCTAATGTTAAAAATATTCATGTGGCTTACAGTAAGAAAAGTGCATGGTTAATTGAATTAGCTAAAAGTGCAGCCTTAGAAAAAGGGTTAACCTTACACTTGCAAGAAGTCAGCGATACGGCACAAGCGATCACCTTTTATCAGCAAATTTTTTCTTCCGGCGTATCCAATAAAGACGCAATATGGCTGCCATTCGATCGTATATCATCACATGACAAAATTACCTTACCCCTAATTTTAGAAAAAGCTTGGGCCAAAGAAGTTGTGGTGTTCTCTAGTAAACCGTCACATGCAAAACGAGGGGCACTTTTCTCTACCTATCCAGATAACTTTGCCTTAGGTAAACATTTATTCACTATGGTACATGAACTAGAGCAGCAACCTGAACAAAAGAACTTTGCTGCATTGAAATCAACTTTATTAGCCGTAAATTTACGTACTGCTGCACACTTAGGGCTAAAATATAGCTCTGAGCAACAACAGTTATTTAAATTAACGTTTCCACGATAGTATTTGGAACAATGTTAATGCCATTAAAACAACACACTGTTAAGCCACAAGTTAGTTTTAAACGACAACTATTAACGATCGTTGTTGTTAGCATTATTTTGTTAACCTTAATAACCTCTATCCTCACAGCTTGGCAATCAAGCCAAACATTACGAAAAACAACCATAGATAATAATGTTCAAATTACCCATAATTTTGCCGACCAAGCAGTACTTGCACTCCTAACAGGTAGCGAAGAGAATGCTCAAGAAGCGATAAAACAAACACTAGGCTTCGCTGCTGTTATCAGTGTCGCTATATATAAAGATGATGGAGAGCAACTCATATCGTCAGCAGAACAGTTAACTTCCCAAATTAATATCCCCACTCAACATTTATTAGAAAAAAGTCAATTGTTAGAAGAAAATGATTCATTTTGGATTTTTAGTGCGCCTGTTAATTATTCAGAAGACCTTTATGATAATGATTTGATTGACCCCGATGAAGAAGCAACAGAAAGTAAAGTTATAGGTCACGTAGTCATTAAATATAATAAAACGACCTTACATGAAATTCAGCGAACTATTTTTATTAACAATTTAACTACCGGAACATTCATCGCCATTATTTTAGTCTTTTTAATCAGTCTAATTATTAATCGCATGATTGAGCCGTTATTAATATTATCTCAAACAATGGAAAACGCGCGTGACTCAGGGTTATATTCTAAAGCCCCCATCAATGGCACACTAGAAATCAGACAGATTGCACAGATCTACAATCAAATGATGTCAACGCTAGAGCAGCAAAATAAGACCTTAGAAAAAAACCAAGATACCTTAGAATCAGAAATTGAAATTAGAACACAAGAATTAATCGTTGCCAGAGACGGTGCCTTGACCGCTAGTCGACATAAATCTGAATTTTTAGCTAATATTAGCCATGAATTACGTACGCCTTTGCAAGCCATTATTGGTTACACTGACTTAGTAAGAGAAGACTTAGAACTAGAATGTATGGACGCGCAAGTGGAAGATTTAGACAAAAGTATTCGCAGCGCTCATAACTTACTCGCCTTAATTAATAATATTCTAGACTTGGCTAAAATTGAAGCAGGCCGGATGGACTTACACTTAAAAGCAGTCAATATTAATAATTTAGTTCACGAAACTCTAGACACAATACGCCCGATGGCGATTGCTAACAACAACGAACTCATCGTTAACATTGGCGCATTAACATCAACATTAATGATTGATCGACAAAAGCTTATGCAAGTATTTCTTAATATTCTCAGCAATGCCTGTAAATTTACAAGAAATGGCATAATAACCTTTGATATTTTTAATGATAAAAGCTTTTTACACTTTTCAGTCTCCGATACCGGTGTCGGAATAGCCAAGGATAAACTAGATTTTATCTTTGAACAGTTTACTCAAGTTGATGGCAGCCAAACTAGGCGTTTTGAAGGGACTGGTTTAGGTATGGCAATTACTCAAAATTTTTGCCAATTAATGGGCGCAACAATAAGCGTTAAAAGCGAACTGGGCATAGGTTCAGTGTTTACAGTAAAACAGTCGCTACCTGCTGATAATTGACTATATAAAAATATAAAATATAAAAATAACAAAAATATAAAAATAACAAAAACTAAAATCACTGAATAATAATGTATTACTAAGGAACTCCTTATGTCTTTTACTAGAAGTATTTTAACATTATCTTTAATGGCAGCATTTGCCATTCATTCACCTTTATTGTCAGCCAACGATGCCTTTAATGATAATCCCATTAATAGTGAAAATGATGAATTCGAAGATGATTTTGATGATTCATTAGAAGATTTTTATGGCGATGAGGAATTTGTTAGTATCGCGACAGGCACCAAAAAGTCTATTCATAAAGCGCCTTCAGTTGCCACAGTGATAACCGCTGACGAAATTCAAGCAATGGGTGCAAACACCCTTCATCAAGTGATTGAAACCGTTACGGGAATTCATACCTATCCCTCTAATTTTAATCGAATGAATCCTTCCTACTCTATTCGAGGTATTCACACGGCCGAAAATTCTCAGGTATTAGTATTAGTTAATGGGGTGCGAACTACTTTTGCTTTTAACGGTGCAAAGTGGAATATTTTTGACTTAGGGGTTAATTTAATTGATCGTATTGAAGTAATACGCGGCCCTGGCTCTGCTGTTTATGGTGCAGATGCCTACTCGGGAGTTATCAATGTTATTACTAAAGGCACTGAAAATGATTTTAAGAATGATGCAGGGATAAAAACAGGATCTTTTGACACAAAAAGTGCTTGGTTTAATTATGGTTTTCAACAGGATGATCTTAAGCTCAGTTTTAATGGGCAGTGGCAAGATACCAGCGGCGATTCTAGTCGGGTAGTGCAAACAGATTTACTGCACCTTTTTGGATTGTCAGGACTTTCTAATGCACCAGGGGCGTTAGATACACGCCATCGTTACGTCGATTTACATGCTCAACTTGATTATAAAGGCGTTTATGCGAATTTATGGCACCTGAATATAGAAGGTGGCACAGGAGCAGGAGCTGCGCAGGCATTATCAAATAGTGATAAAGTTACTGGCAAACAAACTAATATAGAATTTGGCTATAAAACAAAGGTTACAGACAATCTGAATATTGACATTAATTTGTTTCATCAACAATTTGAAGATTATACTTATTTCAAAATTTTCCCCGCCGGTTATATACATGCTGATGGGGTTGAATATACTGATGGGTTTATCGGTGCGCCTGAAGGAGAAGACACCAACTACGGATTTAAATTTACTTCAACTTATTCAGGTATAAGCCAACATAATCTTCGGGTCGAATTAGGTTATAAGGATACTGAAGAGATAACAGATGAAGCAAAAAATTTCGGGCCAGGAATTATTCAAGATGGCCAAACCACTCAAGACGGTACTTTAACGAGTGTAAAAGGCACACCCTATATTTTCCTTGGCGATAGTGAACGTCAACTTTCCTATATCTCATTGCAAGATGAATGGGCTTTTGCTAGTGATTGGGAGTTTACCGCCGGCATTCGTTATGATGATTATTCTGACTTTGGCTCTACAGTTAACCCTCGGTTAGCTCTGGTTTGGCAAACTCAGCACAACTTAACCACTAAATTGCTTTATGGTAGCGCCTTTCGGGCACCATCCTTTGGTGAGTTATTCTCCAGCAATAACCCTGTATTACTTGGCAATCCAGATTTAAAACCAGAAGAAATAGATACCTGGGACCTTGCTTTTGATTACCGACCTAATTTTGATTGGAAGATACTCTTTAATATCTATAAATACAAAGCATCTGATTTAATAACTGTTGTTGCTGGAAAGAAGGAAAATGCTCTTGAACAAGACGGCATAGGTAGCGAACTTGAAGTACATTGGCAATTAAATGATCGGTTCAAAATTAAACTTGGTTACGCTAGGGTAGATGCGGAAGATAGCGATGATAACGCTATAGCTGATGCACCAAAAGATACCTTTGATATGAATATTCAATGGCAGATTTCTCCTGATTTGAGTGTATATGCCAATAGTTTTTGGATAAATAATAGAGATAGGGCTGCCACAGATTTACGGCCTGAAATAGAGGATTATAATTTGACTAACTTAACGCTAAATTATACTGGGCTCGATAATATCACGATTACTTTAGCAGCAAAAAATTTATTTGATAGTAATGCTAGAGAAGCCTCTAATGGAGTTATATCTGAAGATTATCCGTTAGAAGAACGTGGGTATTGGTTAACAGCAAAGGTTAATTACTAATGACGTCTTCAACTATAAACTCAGCATCAAGTTCAGTAAAGTCACGGGGCGATGTCTTTGCGAATAAAATTGAAACTAAAATAACTGATGAGCAGTCGCCTGATCATAATCCATATCATGTTAATAAACAGCTTATTCATGGTTACGATCATTTAGACTTACTCGAAAATTGTAATTTTGCCGATGTTATTTATTTATTATTAAGAGGTAATTTGCCATCTGAAAAAGATAGCCTTCTTTTTAATAAATTAGCGTTAGCGTTAATAAACCCCGGCCCTAGGCACCCCGCAGCTCAAGCGAGTATTACGGCAGGTGTAGGTAAGTCAGATACTGTAAATATTTTGCCTATTGCTTTAGGTGTTTATGGAGGTACATTTGATGGTGCGGGAAATATTGAATTAACTATGCGTTTTTTACGCAAAGCGGCTAAGAAACTGGTTGTTGAATTTGAAGAAGATGCGTTAAATAAAAAAATCCCTAGTATTACCCAACATTATGGTGATGCTGATACTTATGCAAATATATTACTCGAAAAATTAAAACCTTATGCTATTGAAGGCAATGTTTTTTCTTGGTTATGTCAATTACAAACACTTATCTATTCTAAAAATATTGGAGTGACTAAAACAAGTATTGCCGCTGCCGTATTTGCAGACTTAGGTTTTCAACCTCGACAAGGCGGAGCGTTAATGCAATTACTTGCAGCTCCTGGGTTATTAGCTCACGGCCTAGAGTTTAGTAATAAACCAGTAACCGCTATGTTATTTGAGCCTGATGAAACTTACCATATCGAGACAACAAACAATGAATAATTATCAACCTTGGGAAAAGTATCATGGCCGCATTGTAAGTAGCCGCGGCGGATGGAAAATAGGTAGCGGTGTGCAAAATTGTGGTTATGACATGATGAACGACCTTGTCGGCAAAACCAGCTACATGCAAGTTGTCGTGTTAAATGCAACAGGGCGCTTGCCAAGCAAAGCCATAGCCGACTGGATTGAAGCAATACACATATGTTTAAGTTGGCCAGATCCGCGTATATGGTGTAATCGTATCGGTGCGCTTGCTGGCAGTAGCAGAACTTCAGGTGTTGCGGCAAATTGTTTAGGCGTATTAGCTGCAGAGTCTTCTTCTTATGGTATTAAACCGTTAATAAGCGGCGTTGAGTTTATTGAACATGCTTATGCTCAAATAAATAAAGGCATTACAGTTGAAAACTTTATCACTGAAGAAATTAAAAAGCATGGTGGTAAACCTTATCTAATGGGATATGCAAGGCCAATAGCAAAAGGTGATGAGCGGATTTCAGCTATGGAAGTTGTGACTGAAAAATTAGGTTTTCCTATTGGTGAACATTTATCCTTAGCTTATAAAATAGAAGCGATATTAAATACTGAATTTGATGAAAGCATGAATATTAACGGTTATGTATCTGCTTTTCTCGCTGATCAGGGCTTTAGTGCTGTAGAAGTCTATAGAATGTTCTCAGCTGTTGTTCTCAGTGGTGTTACGGCTTGTTATGCAGATACAGCTGATAGATTGGAAGGAAGTTTTGCTCCTTTAAAGACGACTGATGTTGTTTATAAAGGCACTCCTTTAAGGTCAATCTAGATTATATATCGCGTTCACACCTTGACCTACGATTAAATCGCTCTAGTTGGATAATTTTCTTCGAGTTGTGATATGTATCTGGTTTTCTGAAATCCTTAACTACTGGATGGCTGGGATATCGTTTGCCTCATTCGACAGGTAAATCTTTATAAAGGGTGTCTATTGCTCTTTTAGACGTAACATATAAAGCTAGAGGAACCTTGTGATGATATAGAATACACAGGAATAGCGCCAAGAGAGCTCCCTCAGCGCTAAACTTATTAACCTCCTGGCGTAGCTGATTCAGAACCATCAGCTAAGCCTTTGACCCTTTGTCCCATTGGAGGGACTTCGTCAGCATCGATTATAATATCGATCATGGTTGGGCCTTTTTTCTCACCAAGACGTTGCCAATCAATAGCGACTAAATCTTCTGGCGTTCTTATCGTGATCCCTTCGATATTCATTGCTTCGGCCATTTTTGCATAACTGATTATTGGCAATTCAAAGCCAACTTCTTCAGCACCACCGAGTTTTTGGCCATGTTTAACCATGCCTAACTCACTGTCATTTAAAATAACGTAAATAACCGGTATTTGGTGTTGAGATGCAACGGTAATTTCCTGACCAGACATTAAATAACTGCCATCTCCAGTAATACAAATAGAAGGTTCTTTACTGCCAAAACAAGTACCAATTGAAGCGCCTATTGCCCAGCCCATTGAACCAAATCCCATGGCTATATGGTAATAACCACGCGTAGATTTACGATGATAATAATGGGTGAACCAAGCCCAAGTATTTCCGGCATCTAAATGCAGTCGGAAATTCAACGGAATGTGGCGAGCAAACTCTGAGACAACTCGTTGAGGTTTTAAAGGAATAGCATCTGAATAACATGACTCGGGGTCATTTAATGTAATTTGATAACCATGCGGGGCTTTTTCAGATTTTTCATTGTGAAATTTTTGTTGTATAGCATCTACAGCGCCCCATGAACGGCCCCATTTCATTCCCTGTCTAATATTCTCATTGAGCTGCATGAATATCAGGTTTAAGTCACCGCAGACGTGATGTTTCGCCATTGGGGTACGAGAAAAATGTTCTACGGTAGAGTCGATATGAACTAAGCGGTCATTTAATAAATGGGAATGCCAGCCCCCAGTCCCTATTTCAGTAATAGGTGTACCTACGGCGATCAAAAGATCTATGCCGTCATCTTCCATGGTGTCATGAGCACTCTGGTGACCAGCAAAGCCATATACGCCTCTAAAGCGCGAATGATACCCATCTACCCAACGTTTACCCGCGGGCCCCGCGACAATAGGTGCATGTGTTAAATCGGAAAATCGCATGATTTCATCAATTGCAGGACCACAGCCTTTTCCTAAAAACAACGCTACACGCCATGAATTACAAAGCATTAAGGTTAATTTATCTACTGCATCATTGTCAGTTAACGTGAATTCCTGAACTAATCGGGCAATCTTAATTTCAGAGCCTTTAGTTGGCTTTTGACGCAATATATCTGAAGGAATACTAATGTGCGCAGGCCCATTGGGTGTTCTGTTTGCTGCCATAATTGCAGCGATTAACTTGGTGTTAATTTGCTCAGTATGCGAAATGAGTGTGCTGTAGCGAGTGCAATGTTTGAAAATAGAGACGGTATCTACGGCGGTACAAGAAGAGTCTTGTAAAGCGTTACGACCGAACTTAGGTAAAGGAGTTTGTGCAGTAATGACTAATAGAGGGACATTATCGGCAAAGGCAGAAGCAACACCTGTTAACAGATTAGTAGAGCCGGGTCCTGTGGTTGCACAACAAACGCCAAGCTTGCCGGTTTCTCGTGCATAACCTTCCGCCATAAAAGCAGCACCAGCTTCGTGTCGCGCAACAATTATTTTAGGCCCTCCGTCTTTTTCTCTTCTTGCTAAGGCATTAAAGAGTGGCTCAATAGCGCCACCGGGTACACCAAATACAAATTCTACTTCGAGTAACCTTAAATACTCTATAATTAAATCTGCGTTATCCCAATCCTTGTCTAATTTAACCTCCTTTTGTAAATTCTCTTTAGCCAATACTGAGATCTTCATTTAAAGCCTCTAATTATTATTATTATGTGTATTATTGTTTTTTATTAAATAACCCTAATTGAATATTTCATTCACTGGTTTGGGTTTACCCAAATGATACCCTTGTGCATAAGTAACACCGATATCAGCTAATATGGTCAGGGTCTCTTCATTTTCTACAAACTCTGCCACCGTCTTTTTGCCTAAAGCCGTCGCTACTTCATAAATCGCTCTAACGAGTGCTAAATCGACAGGATTAATGGCTAAATCAACAATAAATGAACCATCTATTTTCACTGATTCTGCAGGTAACTGTTTTAAGTAATTAAAGGTACTAAAACCTGTCCCAAAATCATCAATAGAGAAAGCACAACCTAATACGCTAAGTTTTTCAATCATACTTTGTGTAGCGATAATGTTACTTAAACTGGCACTTTCAGTTAACTCAAAAATTATACGATTGGCATTAACTTGATACTGTTCAAGTTTCTCTTCAATAAGCGGTAATAGTCGCTCATCACTGAAGCCCTGAGCCGATAAATTGATCGCTATTTTCTTTAATTTGCTGTGATGGGCTAAGTAATAAATAGCTTTACTGATCACTTGCCTGTCGAGCAAGCTCATATCACCTTCACGTTCTAATGCAGGAATAAAGTCACCCGGAGGTATTATTTTACCATCAAGCTCTAGCCTGACTAACGCTTCATAATAGGCAATTTCTTTGGTCTTAATATTTATAATGGGCTGAAAGTGTAATACTAAATTATCATCAGCTACCGCTTGGTGCAGTGTTCTTGTCCATTCAAGGCTCGCCTGTAAGTCTTTACTTAACGCGTCATTTTTACTATAAATATGGGCTAAATTTCGTCCTTGTTTTTTTGCTGCATAGAGCGCGATATCTGCTCGTTTCATATACTCTTCGGCACCTAACTCTTCACCAGAAAATTCTTCACCATTAATTTCTGCAATACCGATAGAACAGTTAACTTTAAAAACCTGTCCTTCAATTCTACATTGGTAATCATCTAGTAACTTACAGATATTTGTTGATAAAGTAAGTGCTGTTGCTTGATCCGTATTGGGAAATAACAATGCAAACTCATCTCCACCGATGCGGGCAATAAAGTCGCTTTCTCTTAAACGAGAGCGGATTAGCTCTGATATATTGCGCAAAACAACATCACCATGATGGTGCCCTAACGTATCATTAATCACTTTAAACCTATCAAGGTCTAAATAAAGTAAAGCGTGCGGACCATTGCCACGAGATGCGGTTGCTGAGAATTGTTTTAGTTCTGCTTCAAAGTACAGTCGATTATAAAGACCAGTTAAGCCGTCGTGCATAGCAAGATATTCAAGATCACTTTGCGCTTTTTTTCGAGACGTTACATTATCAATAGTGCCTGAGATACTGCGACTTTTATGATCTTTTGCCATGGTTATTTCAAAACGTGCTTCTACCCATAATTCTTCACTAAATTTATTTTTCAACTTAAATTCAAAATTATGTGATTTTACATTGCCAGAAAGAATCGTTTTTAATTCGTTTGAAATATAACTTCCAGCTGCTTGGGGTTTTTCCATAAAGTCGAGTAATGAACGCTGATGTGATTCATTGATAGAATAACCGGTAAATTTTTCCCATGCTTTATTCAAAAAACAAATCTTACCGTTATCATCAAGTTCAATAATAATAGAACCCAGTTGATCTAATAAACTTTGGTGTTGCTCTGATATTTCTTTATATTGGGCACGACTCTTATTTAAAGATTCTACTTTTTCAGCAAACTGTAAGTTACTAATAATATAATCTTCACGTCTTGATGCAGTTTCACACACACGGCGAAGTTGCTCAGCTCGAAAAGGTTTGGTAACAAAGTCTGCGGCACCATTTAGCATCAACTCTTCAGCCAGTTCCATCGTATGATTAGCCGTCATTATCACTACAGATTGCGACGATTTTTCTTGCATCATAGCTTCAAGCACTTCATTGCCTGATATGCCCGGTAACATAACATCGAGTAAAACTAAGGAGTAATTATTTTTTCGCCATAAATCCAATCCCGATTCGCCATCTTCGGCACAATCAATAGTGAAACGATTGGCTAAAATTCTACTGACTAAATGACGAGTATCAGCATTATCTTCAATGACTAACAACGAGGCTTTTTCCATATCCTCAAGTGGTGTAAGTTGATTATCATTTATGATGGTTAATAACTTTTCATGCTCAGAAAAGGTAATAAGACGGTTGATACCAAATTCACGTGCCGTAGCACTTGCAAGATGTTCACACCAGGTATTGGCAACCACTACAAAAGGCGTGTCTGCGGCGCATTTTAATACACCAGAACGTACCATACGGGCTAAACGCCAACCATCAAAATTGTCTAGGTTAATATTACTTACAACAAAATCAATTGCTTCGGTTTTTAATATATAAATTGCATCTCGAGTAGATGAAGCAGTCAAAATGTTAAATTGAGTTCCTGATACTAATACTTTTTCTAATATTGCGAGTCTTTGCTCATTAGTATTGAGTAATAACAGTTGTTTTTTTTGTAGCGACAAAGCGTTTCCTAAGCAAAAGAGTATTACTTTAAGTGTTTATCATTCCGACAATATAACAACAATTGTAACGATACCCAAGTTAATTAAAATCATGCCTTTATATCGTCATAGTTATCGCTATTTTTATTGTTACCTTTTTAGTTTTAACTTGGAAAAAAATAGATGGCAATGTATTTTTTTTACATTAATTCAGAGGCTTAACTTGAATCGTTATTCTACTTTAAAGATATCGACCAGTTACGTCGAATTCAGTTAACTCTCATTGTCCCTCGTATGCTACAGGAACAGCCAAATATCTTTTCTGATTTTAATCTGTCCAAGTTCAGCTCATAGCTGTCGTACAAATTTTTGTTTTAGTCAGCGCTGTAGGCCATAGACCACCCATCGTCACTCTTTCACATCCATGTGATCGTGACATACCGTTCCTCCTGAACATAAAAAGCCTGAATAAGGCGTTATTCAGGCTTTGTCTGTTTTATGTTATCAACTTCCTGTTAGTTGTTTTATTTTTGTCTTGGAAAACAACTGGTATAGCACAGGTAAAACAAACAACGTTAAAAAAGTCGCCGTTACCAGTCCGCCGACAATAACACTCGCAAGCGGGCGTTGTATTTCTGCGCCAACGCCATCAGACATCATCATGGGTATTAAACCTAAAGCAGAAGTTATTGCGGTCATTAGAACAGGACGCAAGCGAGATGTCGCACCATCAAAAACTGCATTAACGGGTGAAAGTCCTTCTTTAACCCGCTGGTTTATACTGTCCACCATAACGACCCCGTTGAGTACAGCAACACCAAATAAGGTAATGAAACCTACTGAACTAGGAACAGATAAATATTGCTCTGTTATGTAAAGTGAGAAAATACCCCCGATGATCGCTAATGGTACATTCACCAAAATAAGCATCGCTTGACCAACAGAACCAAAAGCAAAATATAATAACAAAGCAATTAGCGTTAAAGATAATGGCACGACAATCAATAGCCTTTTTTGTGCGCGTTGTTGATTCTCAAATTGACCACCAATAACCACGGAGTATCCGGTAGGTAAATCTATTTTACTGTCAATTACTTCTCTAATATCAGCGACAACGTTACCCATATCTCGGCCTTGAACATTGGCTTGAATAACGACACGGCGTTGAACATCATCTCTGCGGATCTGTGGAGGACCTGATTCAAATGCAATAGTAGCGATATCACCTAAACGTACCCAAGCTCCAGTGGGTGACAGAATGCGAAGATCTGCAATAACTTCCGGAGTGCTTCTATATTTTTCTTCCAGTCGTACATAAATATCATACCGCTCATTACCATTAATGATCTGCCCAGCACTAACACCACCAATGCCATTTTTAACGACATTCATTACGTCACTCACTGACAAGCCAAAACGAGAAAGTTGCTGCCTTTTCGGTTTTATCACCAATTGAGCCTCGCCTGCAATTTGCTCTAATGCGACATCTTTTGCACCGTTAATTTGTTTGACAGCCGTTTCGATTTCTTGCCCTTTTTTAGCAAGTACGTCTAATTCTGGGCCAAATAACTTTATGGCAAGTTGAGCTTTTACCCCAGAGAGCAATTCGTCAACACGTGTTGCTATGGGTTGTGAAAAGTTAAGCAATAATCCGGGAAATTGTGCAAGTTTCTCTGCCATTAAACTTTGGAGTTCGAAACGATTTTTTGCACTCGTCCATTGTGATACTGGCTTTAAACCAATATAAATCTCAATGTTATTAACCGGCTCCGGATCACCACCTATTTCGGCTCGACCAATACGGCTTAGCGTATATTCAACCTCAGGAAACGTCATGAGCATTTCTTCAAGAATGGGGGAAACAGATAGTGCTGTTGCTAAACTTGATGAAGGCGCTAATGTTGCTCTGAGATTAATGGTACCTTCTTCAAGTTCAGGTACAAATTCTGTCCCTATTTGAGGCACTAAAGATACCGCTCCAATAAGTAGAACTATTGAAGCTGCAATCACAGTTTTGGTTTGTTTCATTGCTGCTTTTAGGCCTTTTCGATACCATCTATCTAAAGGTTTTAAAACAAAACTTTCTTTTATTTTAACGCCTTTTCTAAAGACGAAAGTTGCAAGGGCTGGAACGACAAATAGCGCGACTAAAATGGCAGAAATAACGGCTAAAATAATACTAATTGCCATGGGTTGAAAAAGCTTAGCCTCAACCCCTTCGAAGCTAAACAATGGTGTGAATACAACCAAAATAATGGCTGCTGCGAAAAATACGGGGCGAGCAACCTCTTTACCTGCTGCTTTTAACAGAAGAGGGATATCTTGGGGTTGATTCAGTTTATCTTGATCCGCAAGCTGCAAATGTTTAAACATGTTTTCCACCATGACAACAGAACCATCAACTAACATACCGATCGCAACAGCAATTCCACCTAAAGACATTAAATTTGCTGATAACCCCAACCAAGACATCACCATTAAAGCGATAGCGACTGAAATTGGAATCGAAATTAATACCAGAAATGTTGCTCTCAAATTCATCAGAAATAATGCTAATACAACAGCGATGAAGATAAAGGCTAATGCAAGTGCTTCAACAACAGTGCTAACGGCTTTGGTTATTAAATCGGCTTGATCATAGAAAGGTTCAAAACGTACACCCGTTGGTAGGGCCTGATTAATCATCGGAATTCGCGCATTGATACCGTCAATTGTCGCTTTGGTATTTGCGCCCATACGCTTTAATACGATGCCCGAAACAACTTCACCTAAGCTTTCAATGTTTCCTTCTTTATTTCGGCGGGTCATGGTAACAGCGCCTTGACGAATTTCATTACCCAAGGAGACCGTTGCAATATCTTCAATAGTGACTACAGTGCCCGACACCGTTTTAACGGGAACTTGCTCAATGTCAGTTAAACCAGCCTCACCACTATTGAACCAACCCGTACCACGAATAACAAGCTGCTCTTGTCCTCTATTCATATACCAGCCGCCGACATTGGCGTTATTTTTATCGAGTGCGGTAACAATGTCATCTTGGGTTAACTGGTAAGAAAGTAATTTACTTGGGTCAATATTGACTTGGTACTGCCTAACATGACCACCAAAAGATAATACGTCGGTTACACCGTCAACAGGCATCACCAATAACTTAACAATCCAGTCGTTTAAACTCCTTAAGGTCATTGAGTCATAACCTGAATCTTTATCGGCAATGAGTAAATACTGAAAAATCTGACCTAAACCTGATGTATTAGGTCCCATTGAAGGAGTACCAACACCCTGAGGAATTAACGCTTTAGCCTTTTGCAGTCGCTCAAAGACTAATTGGCGAGCAAAATATATATCGGTACCTTCTTTAAATACAACGGTAACCCCTGAAAGTCCTGTTTTTGAAATTGACCTGACTTGTTCTACATCAGGCAAAGCATACATTACTGCTTCAATTGGGTAGGTTATTAGTTGTTCAACTTCTTCAGCCGCCAAGCCGGGAGCTTCTGTATTCACTGCTACCTGAACGTTGGTTACATCAGGAAATGCGTCCAAATTTAGTTTTGGGATCATTATTATTGATCCCGCCATTGTGATGATCAGAGCGATAATCACCAATAGTCGATTATTGATGGACCAATCAATCATTTTATTAAGCATAGTCTGACTCCTTACCTAGTGGCCGTGCGGATCAAATCCGCCTTTTGCAATTTCAGCAGCCACAAAAAAGGCACCTTGGGTAACGACTCTAGTATTGGGAGATATACCTATTATTTGGCGATAATTACCAAGAGGTTGACCTAACTTAACTTCAACCGCTTCAAACTCACCAGGGTGATCTTCAACAAAGACCGTCCAATCACCGTCAGCACTTCTCATTAATGCTGCTTCTGGAACCGCTATTACAGGTGTTGGAGTATCAAACAGGAAGTTAACATTAACAAACATGCCCGAATGTAAGGTGTCATCTTTATTTTCAACGGATAACCTTACAATTCTGGTCCGGGTACTTGGATCTATAGTGTGGGCTTCTTGTATAACTTTTGCATCATACATTTGGCCCACGAACTCTATTTCAGCAGGCGTTCCAGCAGGTAAGTTCAGTTTTTTGTTTGGAGAAATGCGGGCTTCTACCCATAAATGTTCTTCGTTCGCCAAAACCATAATTTGTTCGCCGGGCGCAACTCGTTGCCCTTGTGAAAAATTATCACTTAATACGGCACCAGAACGTTTTGCCACTAAGGTATATTCACCCAAATTTGAAGAATTGTTTTTAACAATAGCTTTAATGGCAGCTTTCGTTAAGCCAAATGCGGTTAAACGGCCAAAAGCTGCAATGTAATCTGTTTCACTTTTCAGTAAGCGGCTTTCACTTACCGTACCTTTTTCTAACTTTTTAGTACGTTGCCATTCGCTATCAGCAACACGATAATTAGCTTGCGCTTCTGCCACAGATTCACTAAATAAAGTAACCAATGGTTGATCTTTTTCAACATGTTCTCCCAAGGTAGCATGGCGACTTACCACAACAGACTCTGTTCGTGGTGAAACAATATAACGGGTGTAACCATTAGCCTTTATTTCACCAGGAGCATAAACACGCTTAGCGAAAATTTTGGGCAGTAAAGTCGATATTTTAATGTTAGCGAGAGTCATTTGTTCAGGCGTAAAGGTAATGCCTTCTTCATGTGTTGCTTGAATTTCTTGTGGGGTATTAGTAGCAAGGGCATTATTTGATAAGGCCGTTAAGCTATAAAGTAGCGCACTCAGTAGGGTTGTACTGATGTGATTTTTCATTGAATTGGTCATGGTTATCTCTTAATTTAAAGGTAAACGTTGCAACAGAACTAATGTTAATAATTAGTTCAATCTTTAGTTGATAGTAAAATTGTTGCGAAAAATTTAGGTATAAAATTAAATTAAGCGATGGGAGGGCGTATAAGCTGTTCTATAAAACTATTATCTAAATGAACGAGATAAAAATATTGATTTGGGATTAAAAGCTTAGCGGTAATATGATTTACTTTTTTCGTTGAAAACCATTGGGTGTGTGAACCTTGGCAATGGCCACAATGATGACAATCTTTGATGTTATGTTCACTTACAGAAGATTCTTCATCAATCTCTACATAGTCAATTTCATGAGAGTGTTCAGTTTGAAGATGTTGAGCGTCAGGCTGGTGATCACTTTCTGAATTAGCCACAGCAATAAACGACTGCAATGCAATCGATAGTACTATTAAAAAGCCAATCCAAGTTTTATTCATTTTTGTGGTATTCGTTCAATATTACAAATAATAAGGTTGCGGATGCTAAGCTAAATTATATTCTGAGTCAATAATGGCTAATTCTGGAATATCAAAGAATAAACTTAAATCAGCAGTACTAGGATCACCATCAAATAATCCCATTACGCCTGCAATTAAAATAAGATCGGCTTGCTGCGCTGCTTCAAATAATAGTTCACGACAATTTTGTTCACCGACCATCTATAAATCAAGTTGATAAACGGGGTTACCACTGGCTTTTGTTAGGATTATCGGATCCTGTTTTAAAAACGCGAACATCTTTACCTTGTAAACGATGATAAGTAGCCATGGCTGCCGTAATGGTTGTTTTACCTGAACCAGAAGATGAGGCACTAATAATAATCGCAGGGCAATGGCAATTATTTAACATTAATTTTCTCACTTTTTAATAATTTTATTTGAGAAAAAATACAGTAAATGGCCAAGCCTAAAATTACGTATAAAAACGGGCTTTGAATATATGAGAAGTAGTATTTAGCGACACGAGTGCTGTATTGCAGCCATGATAAATCAGGAAACTTTCCTGAAATGAAATAATAACTGGCGTTAGAGGTGAAAAAAGCGAATGAACTAGCGATAAATAGTCCAACGATATTTTTTGTAACGCTAAGGGCAATATTGGTTTGCCCAACGCTGAAGAAACACCATTTTCCTGTTTGCCATAAAGCAAAATAACCAACCACTAAAAATGGATATGATACGGTAATACAATCACCAAATGCGCCTCGTTCATAACTACTTGCCAGATCAATGCTGACAGTTAACGCAAAAAATCCCCAAAAGATTTTATTGGTTTTTAAAAAGAAACCACCGAGAAAAAATACGGCTAAAGTAGCACTGGGTAAATGAAGTGCAGAGGCGAAATGATAAGGGCGAGTCATTATCATTAATACTGACAATAAGAAGATAATCCAATAAAATTTTTGTTTGACGCTTTCTTGATTTGATGGTGTATAAGTGAGTTGACCTGCGGTTTTCATAACAACGTTCCCTGAATATAAAGCGTAAAATAAATATACGGGTAGGGGAACTTAAGAGGGGCAATAAGTTTAAAACGAAGACGTTTCATCATTGATTTAAGTTATTGCTCTCAAATGAAACCGCCCTCCGCAGTAATCGAGTTATTAGGCCGGTCTCCGGACTTCTGATCATCGCATTTGCAATACCTTCCCATAATAAAATATTACAGTGGTTTTATTGCTGCTCACAGTTACCGTTGCGGGGGCAGTACCAGCTTTAAACTGGTTTCTCGTTTCACCTAACGAATTGTTAATAAAAACAATGTGTCAGACACCTAATAAGAAGGACACTCTACTAAATACTTACGCAACATTCAATTTAAGGTTACCCTATTCTTACTTCAGCACAAAAAATTTAAAAAAGGCACAGGGCATTGCATCAACGCACTTTATATTTATTACGTCATGGTGAAATTGCGACACCCGGTATTTTAACCGGTAAAACTGATGTTGCGCTTTCTGATAAAGGCCTAAGGGCGTTATGGAAAACCAGCCAACAATTACCTGAAATATCTTACTGTATAAGTTCACCATTGCAACGTTGTCGAATGTTTGCCACAGAATACGCATTGAAAAATAATATTAATCTCGAGCTTGACGAAAAGCTTAAAGAAATGGATTTTGGTGATTGGGACGGAAGAACATATAAAGATTTATGGGAAATAAAATCGAACAAGCAGCAGAGTTCGATTGGTGACTTTTGGCAAAACCCTTGGGATCATTCACCCCCTAATGGTGAAGCGATGGATAATTTTGTGCTACGGGTTGATACTTGGTGGCAGCAATGGTTAACAAGTGGACCGAAAGGAAATACTTTGGTGGTTGCTCATGGTGGTGTTATTAAACATATTATTGCACGTGTGCTGAAATTGCCTATTCCCGGCACAGCTCACATGAGTAATATTGACATTCCTTACGCCAAACTCGTGAAAGTTACGGTTTATACTGACGAACAAGGCGAGGTTTGGCCAAAAATTGTTTGGTAACCTATTTAGTACATTTGTCTATATTTTCATCTTTTTTGACAATTAAACCTTGCTATTTTTAGCTAGCTGACGATAATCGCCTGATAAAATTAGTTAACTCCTTTTTAATGTGGGAATGTGGTGAGAATCCACAACTGTACCCGCAACTGTAAACGCTTTATCAGCCTCGTTCTAATGGTATAAAGCGAAAGTCAGGATACCCATTAATTAAGAGTCAGTTGTCTATCTAAATGATAGGCATAACCAACAAAGTCGAGCGGGTTTACTCGAACATTGTATATTCAACTCTTGTATGACGTTCAAATACTGGAGATTGATTGTGCTCTGTTTGACTACTCCCCAAGTTTCAATAGCGTGTGAGTAGCAATTTTTGAATAGTAGCAATGATCAATCCTTATCAATACCTACAGCTAAAACTGAAATTCTTTCAGTGCAGCATGTTTCTTGGCATGCTGATAACCAGCTCATTTTAGATGATATTTCTTTTGCTATAAATAAAGGCAGTTTTACCGGAGTTTTAGGCCCTAACGGTGCGGGAAAATCGAGTTTACTGCGATGCTTATATCGTTATGTGAAACCAAATTCAGGTTCGGTTAAATTTAATCAACAAGATATTTGGCAACAATACGACGCTTATCAATACGCACAAGATATAGCCGTAGTTTTACAAGAAACACCTACCCATTTTAATTTAACCGTGTATGACATTGTTGCTCTTGGTTTACTTCCGCATAAAAGTTTATTTACGCGCGAACAATCCAGCGACAGACAAAAAATAGACTGTGCAATTAAACAAGTAGGTTTAGTTGACAAAACCTTACAAAATTTTGAACATTTATCAGGCGGCGAAAAGCAAAGAGTGTTAATCGCACGTGCCATTGTGCAGTCTCCGAGCTTGTTAATTATGGACGAACCCACCAGTCACCTTGATGTACGTTATCAAATTCAGGTCATCGAGTTAGCTAAATCACTTGGTATAACAGTTATTGCTTCATTTCATGATTTAAATCTTGCGAGTGCGATGTGCGATCAACTTATTGTATTAGATAAAGGTAAGTTGGTTGAACAGGGGACACCACAAAATGTGATCACGAGCGAAATGTTGTCAAATGTCTTTGGCGTTTGCGCCGATGTTTCTGTTCATTCTCAGCATAATGTCCCACATATTTCATATTTTTATGGTTATGACACTCACGATAAAACAATACAGAAAAGTGAGCATAAAAGTGAGTTTTCCCATGATTAGAATCAATAATTCTACGATTATCTTTTTTACCATAAGCTTTGGTTTACTGAGCTTTATTGCTTCTTTATCTTTAGGTGCAGCTGATATTAGTTTTAATGATGTTATTTCAAGCTTGCTTGCTAGTTTTTCACCAGAAAAAGACGCTCAAGATGTGTTGTTTTTTGAACGTATTATTTGGGAACTGAGAATGCCACGTGCTATTTTAGCGTTTTTAGCAGGTTGTGGTTTAGCGGTTTCAGGGCTTATTTTACAAACAGTAACGCGAAACCCTTTAGCCGATCCTTACCTTTTTGGTATTTCCTCAGGTGCTTCTTTGGGCGTCGTTATCTCTATTGTTTTACTTGGAAGCACTATTTCAGTGGTAACGCCTGTCGCCGCTTTTGCCGGGAGTTTAGTGGCGATGTTAATGTTGTTGATGATCTCCGGTCGCAAGCAAAGTCAGCAAGTTGAATCAATGCTATTGGCAGGCGTTGCTTTGTCATTTCTATTCAGCTCATTTACTAGCCTTTTACTTTATCACACTGATCCACAGGCCGTTACAGCGGTTTTATTTTGGACCATGGGCAGTTTCTCTCGTGCACAATGGGGCGTTTTATGGTTTCCAGCTTTAGTTATTATCAGCTGTGTAATGATGATGTTAGCGTATCGACGCCAATTGAATGCGATGTTATTAGGTGATGAAAGTGCGACAACGTTGGGAATAAATGTAAATCGTTTCCGTTTAGTGATGTTAGTGCTGAGTTCACTGATCACAGCAACACTGGTTTCTTTGTGTGGAGGCATTGGCTTTGTTGGACTGATGATCCCGCATATTGTGCGATATTTTGTTTCTCAAGGTACTGTTTTTGGCATTATGCTAACGGCATTAGTCGGTGGGATTTTCATGATTTGGGTTGATGTGCTTTCGCGTATCGTTTTAGAAAATCAAGAGCTTCCAGTGGGAGTAATAACCTCAGCTGTTGGTAGTTTATTCTTTTTATCCCTGTTGTATTTTCGCAAAAATAAAGCTTAAAGGAGCTATTGATGAGTTTTTCTATTAAAAAAATCACCCCTGAGTTTGATAAAGATATTCAAGCAACGATTGACGGAAAAACTAAACCGCTGGGTGCTTTGGGGCAATTAGAAGATACCGCCAAAATAATTGCACGCGTTCAGTTGTCGATAGCTAAAAATAACAAAAAATCGTTAAGTGTTAATAAACCCAATTTATTTATTTTTGCTGGCGACCATGGCGTTGCTGCAGAAGGGGTTTCAATTGCGCCAAGTGAAGTGACATCACAAATGGTGGCTAATTTCGCTAAAGGTGGTGCGGCCATTAATGTTTTTTGCAAACAATTAGGCTGGCAATTAAACGTCGTTGATGCCGGTATTTTATCTCCAGCAAAAAGTTATGTCGGTGTTATTGACCAACGTTTAGGTCAAATTACTGAGCCGCTAAATGTATCGCCTGCCATGAGCCAAGAACAAGTGGAATTGGGTTTTGAGAAAGCGGCGACCTTAATACAATCAACCCATGAAAACGGCTGCAATATCGTTGCTTTTGGTGAAATGGGCATTGGCAATACAACATCAGCGTCGGCAATTATGTCAGCGCTGATGAATATTCCTGCAATAGAAAGCGTTGGACGAGGCACTGGCATAAGTGATGACGTGGTAAAACGAAAGCAGCAGGTTATTGAACAAGCATTAATACTTCATCAAGATAACCTGAGCAACGCTAAAGAAATTTTAGCGTGTTTAGGTGGTTTTGAAATTGTCCAAATTACCGCAGCAATGTTAGCTTCGGCAGAAAAACAAATGATTATTGTTGTCGATGGTTTTATTTGTACCGCGGCAGCAATGCTCGCTATAGAACTGAATGAAAATGTTAAAGACTATATGATTTTTGCCCATTGCTCCGGCGAGCAAGGCCATCAGAAAATGCTCGATTATTTAAACGTTAAACCGTTATTGAATTTAGGATTACGCCTAGGCGAAGGTACCGGTGCAGCGTTGGCTTTGCCGTTAATTCAAGCTTCAGCTGCATTTTATAACGACATGGCAAGCTTTGCTCAAGCTGAAGTTACTGATGTAACTGATGCAAACGCTAGTAGTGTTGTAGATTAGATGAGTAAACAGTCGCTTTGGCAACAATGCAAACAGCAATATTATTTGTTGCTACTCGCGTTGAGTTTTTTTACTCGCATACCTGTGAATTTACCTGAGGTTGTTAAACCTGAAATGTTACATCAAGCGAGTAGGTACTTTGCTTTAATTGGCTTATTTATCGGGGGTATTACTGCTTTCATTCTCTTGATACTTTCGATTTTATTACCTATTTCTTTAGCGATTCTTATTTCTATGGCCATTGGTTTATTACTCACTGGTGCTTTTCACGAGGATGGTTGGGCGGATGTTTGGGATGGGTTTGGTGGCGGTTGGACCGTTGAACAAAAGCTAAAAATTATGAAAGATAGCCGCTTAGGTACTTATGGCGCTGCGGGCTTATTTTTCATTTTAATGATCAAATATCAAAGTTTAGTTTTATTGGCTAGCTATAAAGAGAACTCAGTATTAGCCCTTTGTTTGGCATTAGTGTTAGCACATACCTTGAGCCGAGTGGTCAGTACCAGTTTGATTTTTAGCATGTGCTATGTGAGTGAAGATGCACAGTCAAAGGTAAAACCTTTAGCACAGCATTTATCGCTAAAGGGTTTAATAATATTGCTCGTTACCGGCGCTGTTGTACTGTTTGCTTTATTGCCGGTATTACACTGTTTCGTGATGATTGTGTGTTTATGGATGATACGCATTTTATTGATTCTTTGGTTTAATCGACAGCTAGGCGGATTTACAGGCGATTGCTTAGGAGCGGCGCAACAAATTTTAGAAGTGGCGGTTTATATTATTCTACTGGTATTGGCTTCACCGCCAATAACATTTTTGGCTGAGGTAGGTTAATGAGAAAAGCCAATTCAAATATGATCCATTTTATCTTAGGTGGTGCGCGTTCAGGAAAGTCTCGTTTAGCTGAAAATGTAGCAAAACAAGCTGAGTCAACAGGGAACACCGTATGTTATCTCGCTACTGCACAAGCTCACGATGAAGAAATGAGCCAACGCATTGTTCAACACCAAGTTGATCGTCCTCAACATTGGCAACTACTTGAGTCCCCGCTGTATTTATCTGCAGCTCTTCAACAGGCATTAGAAAGTTGCGACTGTGTATTGGTTGATTGCTTAACATTGTGGTTAAGCAATTGTTTATGCCATAAAGACAGTGAGTTTTATACTCAACAAAAAACGGCATTTATTGAATTTTTAAACCAATTTATCAACGATGAAAATAGTTATAAATCAAAGAAACTCATTTTTGTCAGTAATGAAGTGGGTCATGGCATTGTGCCAATGGGGGAGTTGTCTCGTCAGTTTGTTGATCAAGCGGGTTGGTTGCATCAAGAACTCGCAGCACTAGCAAATCAGGTTGATTTTGTTATGGCAGGATTACCACTCACGTTGAAAACACCTACTGTTCAATCAAACGCTCTGCAAGCTAATTCTCTTAAACAAAAATCATTAAAAAGTAATGTATTGGAAGAAAAAAAGTCATGAAAACATTAATGATTCAAGGCACAACGTCTGATGCAGGTAAAAGTACATTAGTTGCTGGCTTATGCCGAGTATTTGTTAATTTAGGTTATAAAGTTGCACCGTTTAAGCCGCAAAATATGGCATTAAATAGCGCTGTTACTAGCGATGGCGGTGAAATAGGCAGAGCTCAAGCGCTACAAGCTGTAGCAGCGAATATTGCACCACGTGTTGATTTTAACCCAATATTACTGAAACCCAATAGCGATACGGGTGCGCAAGTTATTGTCCATGGTCGGGCCATATCAAATATGGAAGCGACCAGCTATCACGATTACAAAAAAGTAGCGATGGATGCTGTTCTCGACTCTCATCATCGTTTAGCTGATGAATTTGAGTTGTTAATGGTAGAAGGGGCAGGTAGCCCAGCAGAGATAAATTTACGTGAAAATGATATTGCCAATATGGGCTATGCCGAAGCCGTTGATTGTCCAGTTATTCTCGTGGCTGATATTGACCGAGGAGGCGTGTTCGCTCATTTAGTGGGGACATTAGAATTACTGTCATCCTCTGAACAAAATCGCGTTAAAGGTTTTATTATCAACCGATTTCGTGGCGATATTAAGTTATTAGAGTCTGGGCTTGATTGGCTTGAAGAAAAAACAGGTAAGCCTGTATTAGGAGTACTACCTTACTTACATGGCTTAGCCCTTGATGCTGAAGATGCTGTAGCCATAGAAAACACGGTTGTCCAAGCAAAAATTAATATAGTCGTGCCGTTATTACCGCACATTAGTAATCATACTGATTTTGATACCTTGCGTTTGAATCCAGAGATTAACTTACGTTATGTCAAAATGGGCGAACGGATTAATGATTGTGAATTAGTGATATTACCCGGCAGTAAAAATGTAATTTCTGACTTGAAGTTTTTAAAAGAACAAGGTTGGCAAACCGATATTGAACGTCATTTACGTTATGGCGGAAAAGTGTTTGGTATTTGCGGCGGTTATCAAATGTTAGGTAAAACGATTAGTGATCCTCACGGTATTGAATCAACCCTTAAAACGATCACGGGCTTAGGTTTACTTGATATTATAACCGAGTTAACACCAGAAAAAGTATTGTCACAAGTCTCTGCAACGATGAAGTTAGGCAATGATACTTGTCTTGTTAAAGGTTATGAAATTCATTGTGGCATCTCTAAGCATAAATCTATATCAGAAGCTGAATTTGAGTTAAATGAAGCAGAAACACCCGCTGCACTTTTGATCAATAAAAGTGACAATCAAGCAACTGATGGTTGTGTTTCAAAAGACAATCAAATAGCTGGAACATACCTGCACGGTATATTTGATGAAGGTGGCGCAACGAAGTTATTAGTTGATTGGTTAGATAGCAATAATGATATCCAAAAGACCATAAACCTTAATGAACATAGGGAAAATCAGTTAAAACGTTTGGCTAATGTTTGTGAAAAGCATTTAAAAATATCAGTCATAGACGATATAATTAAAGACGGCAAAACAACGAAAGCATCCCGTGCTTAATTCTTATAAAAAGATCACAGCAAATATTCACTTTGAACACGCATGCCAAAGCATTATAAAAAGGTTAAAAAAATGAAAAAAAGATTTTTACCGTTAGCCGTAATGAGTTTGTTACTTCTTGTATTACCAGCTAAAAGTTTTGCCGAAAAACCTAAGCAACGCATTATCGCCTTAGCACCACATATAGTTGAGATGTTATTTGATATTGGTGCTGGCGAACAAATAGTCGGAGCCGTTGCCTACTCTGACTATCCTAAAGCAGCCTTAGATATTCCGCGTGTTGGCAGTTATCACGGTATGCAAATAGAAAAATTATTAGCGCTAAATCCTGATTTAGTGATTGTGTGGAAGTCGGGTAACTCACAAAGTGACATTGATAAAATGAAACGACTAGGACTAAACGTTGTCTTTAGTAATCCTAAAGATATCGACGATGTAGCGACAGAATTGCGTTATTTTGGTGAGTTAACGGGTAATCAAAAACAAGCTAAAATGGTGGCCTTAGCGTATGAAAAACGCTTGAAAATGCTACGTGTTAAAAATAAAGATAAGCAGCTAATCCCCGTTTTTTATCAATTATGGTCAGAGCCAATGATGACGATTAATGGCACAACGTGGATAAATCAGTTAATTGAAGTCTGTCAGGGGGAGAATGTTTTTAAAAGTAACCCGACGCCTTATCCCAAGATAAGCATAGAAAATGTGATTGTGGCTCAGCCACATTTAATGATTTTACCCGATGAAAATGCGGATAAACCACAGCCTATTATTAATTGGGATAAATGGCCAGAAATACCAGCGGTGAAAAATAATAAGTTTATTCACGTTGACGCAGATTTATTGCATAGATTCAGCACCAGAATGTTAAGTGGTATTGAAGACATGTGTGAAAAAATTGATCAGCAAAGATAATATTTTTTGCTGATCGAACAAACCAAGAGATAGAATAATCTATCTTATTTTTGGTGAATTACAGGGGAAGCCAATGAAACTTTGGCACTGCCCCCGCAATGGTAATTATGATGGTGCGTGAGTTTATAACCCGCCGTAATATAAGTCCGATACTCTGTAATTTGCGTAATTATCTTGTTTACTTGACGTTTATTTATAAAAAACGCAAGAAACGAGATCAACATGGTGCGGAGGGCATCATAGGAAGAGGTCATATGAAAACTAAATTATTTAATAAAACACCTATCCAACTTGCTATTGCAGGTATTATTTTTTCAAGCTTAACGTCTTCGGTTGCTTTGGCAGACGATGCGAATGCAGATGAAATGGAAAACATTATTGTTACTGCTAACAGAACACAGCAAGAGCAGTTTTTGACATTATCAGCAACCCAAATTATTACTAAAGAAGACATTATTGCTTTTCAACCACAAAGCGTTACTGATTTATTAGACAAAATAGCTGGTATCAGTATTGTTAATCAAGGTGGTGCAGGTCAGGCAAGCTCCGTATCTATGCGTGGTACAAGTAGTGGACACACACTTGTATTGCTTGACGGTGTTCGCATCGGTTCTGCAACACTGGGTTCAACAAGCTTTGGTGCAATTTCAGTCGCTTTAATTGAGCGTATTGAAGTTGTTAAAGGTCCACGTGCTGCATTATGGGGTTCTGATGCGATTGGTGGTGTTATTCAGATATTTACTAAAAAACAGCAATTAGGTGAAGGTGTTATCAGTGTTGGTTTAGGTAGTAATGGCTTGTGGAAAACAGATGCGTCAATAGGGTTAGGAAATGAAGATCATTCTTTAACCTTAACTGCTTCTGTTGTAGACAGTGACGGTTTTACTGCAACTAAAGCTGATGAAGGCGGATATGATATAGATGACGATGGTTATAACCGTTTATCATTAGGCGCTGTTGGCGAAAGTAAAATTAATGATGAATTTTCATTACATTTAGCTTCACGATGGGAACAAGGTGGTGCTGAATATGATCAAAGCGTTCAATACTACAATCCTGAAAATCTAGCTGCGAATGAAAGCGAAAACGAAAACTATTATTTCCGTGTTGCGGGACAATACCAATCGGGCGCTTTATTTACAGAAGTTTCAATAGCGACAAGCCAAGATCAGGGTGAAACATTTGGTAATGCAGTTAAAAAATCAGCAAGTGATGAGATCAAAACACGACGTGATCAATTTTCAGCATTAAGCCAATATTCGTTCAGTGATTCAACCAGCATTACTGCAGGTGTTGATTTTTATACGGAAGAAGTGTCTACAGATACAGATAAAGATCCATGGACTGATGGCTTTCAAAAGTGGGCAGTAGAAGAACGTGATGTTAGCGCGATATTTATTCAAGCTCGTCATCAAGTAGAAGCCTTTTTGTTTGAAGGTGCTGTTCGACGCGATGATATCGAAGATGTTGAAGTAGAAGCTACCTACAATGCGTCTGTTGGATATCAAATCAATGATTCATGGTTAGTGAGTTTAAACCGTTCTACGGGGTTTAAAGCGCCTTCATTTAACGATTTATACTGGCCTGGTTCAGGTAACCCCGATGTAAAACCAGAAAGCATCACGAGTAACGAAATATTGATCCGTAATCAATTTTCGCATGATGGGTTTGATGGAAGTGTTGAAGTGAGCTTTTTTGATTCAGAAATTGAAAACTTAATTGCTTGGGCTCCAAACGCTTCAGGAGCTTGGCAGCCAAGCAATATTAATCAGGCTGACATCCAAGGGATAGAATTCACTTTAAATGCTACTAATGGAAATTTTAGTCATCAGTTAGCCATTGCTTCTATTGATGCTGAAGATTCAAAATTAAAGGTACAACTTGCTCGTCGTCCAGAGCTTACGGCTAATTATACCCTTGGTTATCATTGGGACGATTTTGCCCTAAGTGGTGTCTTTAGCTACCGAGATGAAAGCCCGGAAAAAACTCAGGTAGATGCTGATATTTTGGACGATTACTGGTTAGTAGACTTATCATTGAGTTATCAAGCGACAGAAAAATTAGTTTTTGTGGGTAAGGTAAATAACTTATTAGATGAAGAGTACGAAACAGCACAGTACTATGTGGCTGACGGCACTAACTTTTTTGTTACGGCGACTTATTCTTTTTAAACTAATTTATTAGTCAATGACCCAAAGGCCTACACTGCGGTGTAGGTTTTTTTATTTTCAGGACAAACAGCCGTTATTTTTTTGTTATTTCCATTGATTTCAACGTCAGCTTTTCGATGATTTCGTTGAGTTGAGCTTTTTCTTGAACACTCAACACTGACAATAATTCCTGTTCGCGTTCTAACACCATAGGTATTAATTGTTGATAAATTGACAGGCCTTGTTCAGTTAGTTTTAACAAGGAAGATCGTTTGTCCGTTTTATCGGTGCTTTTTACCAGTAAACCTTGCGTCTGCATTTTTGTTATTGCACGACTTGCGGGCATCTTTTCTAAATTTGTTTGCTCGCCTATTTGCTTTGCTGATAACAACTCACCGTTACCTAAACTGGCTAACACACGCCATTCTTGACGTGAAAGCTCAAACCTTCCCGTATAAATTTCGGCAATGTTATCACTCACTTTTGCTTGTAATTGAGTGAGTTGATAAGGAAAAAATTCAGTTAAGTGTAAACTTTTCATCGTTTATTAATTCTCAGCTAATCTTGTGAGGTTGAATCGATATCGATTCTAAATGATTCTGCATTCAAATGATGCTTTTCAATAGTTTATATAATTCTGTACGATTCCGCTGAGCTATTTTAGCTGCTTGTGAAACATTACTTTAGGTGGTTTTGAGTAATTAAGCTAAATAATTCTGTTCGAGCTGACCTCGTGTTTCTTGAAATGAACAATTTAGTTATCTGTGTACTACCTCTGTTTATTTATTAGAATTCCTTTAAAATAGTAAGACTTGTTAATCGCGTTATATACCGAATCCCTATTTATGTCATTAAGCACCGCACGTCTCGACCGTTTTATCAGTGAACACTGCCGTATTAGCCGAAGAGCTGTGCGCTTGATGTTAGCGCAAAAACGTATAGCGGTAGATAATTGTATCGCAGATGATATTGGGCAGCGCATCGATAAATTTTCAAAAATAACGTTAGATGATGACATTTTACAAGATAATCAAGCGGTTTATATTATGCTCAATAAACCCATTGGTGTGGTGAGTGCAACAATAGATAAACTACATAAAACAGTCATCGACTTGCTTGAAGAACAAGATGTATTTTTTAATGAATTAAGTGAAGAAAAAGAAAGTTTGCATATTGTTGGTAGGTTAGATTTGAATACCTCGGGTTTGTTGTTGTTAACGAACGACAGTCGATGGTCAGAACGTTTAACTTCGCCAGAGCATAAAGTAGAGAAGTGTTATCGAGTGGCGCTAAAGAATCCACTCACCGATGATTATATTGATGCATTTGCTGATGGCATGTATTTTTCATTCGAAAATATCACGACTAAACCTGCAAAATTTAAAATTATTGCCAATAAAACTACGGTTCAAGGTAATGAATATATTGCAGAAGTTAAATTAATAGAAGGGCGATATCATCAAATTAAGCGCATGTTTGGTCGATTTCGGAATCCCGTAATTGGCTTGCATCGGCAAGCCATCGGAAATTTATTATTAGATGAAAATCTAGCTTCTGGCAAGAGCCGTCTTTTAACTGATGTTGAAGTGCTTGATATTTTTACAAAACAACAAACCTAATCAGACTCTTGTGCATCACTAATACGCTCTAAGCGCTCTTGTTCTTCTTCAAATGCCGCTTTAATTTCTTCCAATATTGTATCAACATTTGCTGACTTAGTATTTTCTTTAAATAAACCGGTTAACTCAGTTTCTGGGGTTAATTCTGCTTTTTCATACAGAGCCCACATTTCTTGAGCATATCTACTTTTTGATAATTCAGGAGCGAATTGGGCGTAATAATCGGTAATATTGTCAACATCACGCACTAACATGCTCTTAGCATTATTATTTGCTGAGGCATCCACGGCTTGTGGTAAATCGATAATTACAGGGCCGTATTCATCAACGAGCACATTAAATTCTGATAAATCACCATGAATTACACCGACACACAGCATCATTTTTACGTAATTCATCATAATCAAATGATCTTCAATGGCGTGTTCGCTGGGCATGATGACATCATTCAAACGCGGAGCAACGTCGCCTTCACCGTCGGTGATCAATTCCATTAACAAGACACCTTCGAAACAACCAAAGGGTTGAGGCACACGAATACCAGCAGTTGCTAAGGTATAAAGTGCTTCAACTTCGGCATTTTGCCACGCATCTTCTTGCTGTTTTCTACCGTACTTTGAACCTTTTTCCATCGCACGTGCGCGACGACTATTACGGCTTTTTCGGCCTTCTTGGTATTGAGCTGCTTTTTTAAAGCTCCGTTTATTAGCTTCTTTATATACTTTAGCACAGCGAATATCTTCACCACAGCGCACCATGTATACAGTTGCTTCTTTGCCGCTCATTAATTGGCTGAGCACTTCGTCAACAAGTCCGTCATCAACAAGCGGTTGCAGTCTTTTAGGTATTTTCATTAGTTAATTAAATTAGCTGTAGCGTTATTCTTCATCAAAATCTTCATCATCTTCTTCGATTGATTTCACCGAGCGGAAGCCTTCTTTAACAATTATTTCTATATAAAATGAGGTTAAACCAAGTTTTTCAGCTTCATCGATATGTTTATTTATTGCTGTCAAATGAACAACTTCTGATTCTGCTTCAGTTATGCCGTATTTACAATCAAAATCCCAAAAATCAACGCCAGCAGGTAGCTGCTTATTTCTTTCTCTTTTTACGTACTTTTTCACATCATGTTTTACACCTTCAAATAAACGAGCAAGTTTGATCTTTGGGTGTGTGATGTTGAATGTTTTTTTCATGACGATCCTAAATAATAAGGTTAAGAGAATTTGTAATTTGTTACATATGAAACGCATTTTACGTTAATTTTTACTTGGGTGCGACCGTTAGTATTTGCTAAAGTGAACTTGGCTATATTTTTCAATGTATTTATGGACTTTTTATCAAGGACTTCTCCTATTATGTCACTTTTATTTAAACACTTATCACGACTTCTGCTCGTTTCTGTTACCACGCTACCTTTTATTGTTAATGCTGCTGATAATGATGATTTCGAGCAATGTATTTCCAACATGAAAGTGCAGGCTACTTCTGCGGGATTCTCTGACTATATTGTTAATGATGTTATTCCAACACTTTCACCGCTAAAAAGAGTGATTGCATTAGATCAGCGTCAACCTGAATTCAGCCAAAGTTTCGCTGATTATTTAAAACTAAGATTAACTCATTATCACATTCAAACGGGGCGAAAAAAATTAAGAGAGCACAAAGTATTATTTGATAAATTATCTAAACAATACGGTATTCCAGCACAATACTTAGTGGCTTTTTGGGGACTAGAAACTAATTTTGGCCGCCATAAAGGAAAAATGTCTGTGCTTAATTCATTGGCAACATTGGCCTGTGATCAAAGACGTAGTAAATACTTCACTTCAGAAATTTTTGATTTGTTTCATTTAATTGATAATAAAACTGTGACAGTTAAGCAACTAGAAGGCTCTTGGGCTGGGGCGATGGGACATATGCAATTTATGCCTTCAGCATTTAGAAAGTATGCAATTGATGGGGATAATGACGGTAAGATAGACCTCTGGCAAAGCGAAACTGACGCATTAACTTCAGCGGCTAATTATTTAAACAGCATTGGTTGGCGAGAAAAAGAACGTTGGGGACGACAAGTGAAATTGCCAGAAAACTTTGCTTTTGAAAAAATAAAGTTCGACCAGTTTTATTCTTTAGCGACTTTTAAAAACTTAGGTGTAACACGCGCTAATGGAACTGCTTTATCTGATTATAAAATCGATGCTGAATTAGTGTTACCTGCCGGTGCTCGTGGACCTGCCTTTTTAGTTTATCCAAACTTTAATGTGATCATGAAATGGAATTTGTCGGAGAATTATGCACTTTCTGTTGGTCTGTTAGCTAATCGTATTCAAGGTGCTGCTGGATTAAAAGTTAATAAGAACACTCAAGTTGATTTGTATAAGTCGGTGGAATTGCAGGCATTACAAGAGAAACTCAATACCATAGGATACGATGTGGGTAAGCCTGACGGAATATGGGGACCTAAAAGTCGTAAAGCTATTCGTTTGTATCAATTACAAAACGGTTTGGTGGGAGATGGTTTCCCAAATCGTCAAGTACTCACTAAAGCTGAAATCCATGGTTAATCTTGATATTTTTTATTAATTGCTATCGCTTTATCTATATTATCAAGTAACGTATTAAATACTACAGGGTCAAAGTGACTTCCAGACGATTCCTTCATTGTTTGGAGCACTTGTTCTATAGGCCAAGCTTCTTTGTAACAACGTTTATGTGTTAAAGCATCGAAGACATCTGCCACAGCCACAATGCGTGCGAATATGTGTATATCTTCGCCAGCCAAGCCTTGAGGGTAACCTGTGCCATCAAACTTTTCGTGATGCTGCTGAGAAATAATAGCCGCATTTTGCAAAATAGGGCGTTTCGAACCGTGTAATATATTGTAGCCAATTTGAGGATGATATTTCATAATCGTCATTTCATCATAATCAAGCTTTCCTGGCTTGAGAAGTACAGCATCTGGGGTTGCGACTTTACCTATGTCATGCATCGGTGCTGCTTGTTTTAATAAATCACACTCTTTCTGAGATAGACCCATTTTTTTAGCAATAAGGTAGCTAACTTCTGCCATTCTCCTTATGTGATTTCCTGCTTCTTGTGATCGTGATTCTACGACATCACCTAATCGATAAATGAGGTCTTCTTGGGTGTCGATAATTTCATTATTGAGCAATAAATTGTCAAAGGCTAAACTGACATTTCCTGAAAATACTTCCAGTAATTTTCGGTCAATACTATTAAGGTGCTGAATTCCTTTTAAAAATAATAAGCTAACTTTATCTCCTTGGCTTGGAAAATACCCCACTAAAATATTATCTTCGTAAATACTACATTTCTGTTCAATTGCTTTGTTCAAATATTGGTAAATTTCACTATCAATTGAGTCGTCGCCACTGTCATCACTGATTTGAGCAATAACACGATAGTCATTTTCAGAATAAATTGCGCCAATCCCTGTTATTTGTAATAGAGCACTCGCTTGATCATTTCGTAATAGAGAAACGACTTGTTGTAATAAACCACTGAAAAATTGTTGTATAGTGCGCTGTTCTAAAACACTACTTGTTGAAGCTATAACGCGCTCTAAACCCGAACGGTAAAGCTCTTGGTAAATACGCGCTTCTTCAATTTTTATAATATCGCGATAGGCGCGTAATGCAGTAAATACGGTAGTAAATAACTTTGTTCGATTCAGTTCGGTTTTTTCTTTGTAATCGTTAATATCATAATCCACGATAACTTTTTCTTCAGGCGCTTGTCCTGGCTGTCCTGTTCTCAGAACAATTCTCGTGAAATGATTATTTAGTTCTTCACGCATCCACTTGGCTAGCATTAGACCAGCATCATCAGTTTCCATCACCACATCTAAAAATACTAAGGCAACATTTTCTTCTTTAGCCAATAGTTTCTTTCCTTCTTCTGCAGAATAAGCATGAAGAAAGGTCAAACTGCGGCCATCTAAGGTAAAACGTTTTAATGCCATTTTAGTGATAGTGTGAATATCTTTTTCATCATCAACAATAACGACTTTCCAAGGCGGAAGTGTGGGCTCTTCTGTTTGTTCAAGAAATGATAACGCCATAGCCATCTTAGTTTAAATAAATCTTATGTTAGGTATAGCCAATAAATGTGAAAAGCTAAAGGATCGTGAAAATATTATCGAAAATATTATCAATAATTATGAAAAAAATAATACTTTATAAAGTATTAATACATTGAAATATAGAGGTTACTGTATGTTGTGAATCAGTAAATTCGTGCGATGAGCTAGTCGTTTATGTTTTCGCAACGGTTAATAACCATTTTGTGAAAGCCACCACTGGTGGGTAAGTGAGTTGTTCATGGGGGGTAACTAAATAATAGCCAAAACTACTGGTTACCGGCAAATTAAGCGCAGGGACAAGTTCTTTTTTATCGAGTTCACTTTGTATTAAAAATTTAGGGAGTAATGCGACACCTAATTCAGCAGTGGCTGCTTTGGCAATAATGGAGACTTGTTCAAATAACATTCCCTGATTAGTTGGCGGCTTGGCTTTATTTTGTAAAAACCAATCTTGCCAAGCTTGAGGGCGTGTTGCTAAATGCAAAAGCGGGAGTTTCTTCAAATCATCGATATTTTCTAAAGCTTGTTTTTCTAATAATTTTGGTGAACATACAGGAATAGATTCTTCCCCCATCAAAAATGTGCTTTGAGTGTTAGGCCAATCTGGCGAGCCGTAATGAATGGCAAGGTGGAGGTTCTCACTGTGAAAATCAAACGGCGCTAATTTTGAAACAAAATTAACGGTAATATCTGGATGTTTTTCTAAAAAATCGGCGAATTTCGGAATTAGCCAACGCGCACCAAAAGTGGGTAGAATTGCTAGATTCAACGTGCCGCTCATTGGGCTAGTTATTGCTCTTAATGAAGCATTTAAAATAAGCTGCAAGGCCTGATGAACTTCTTTTGCGTACACTTCACCTTTATCAGTTAAACTAATTGTTCGTTTTACGCGAGTGAACAACTCTATGTTTAGCTGTTCTTCTAAGGCTTGTACTTGGCGACTAATTGCTCCTTGCGTTAGATTTAACTCTAGCGCTGCAGCAGTAAAGCTTCCTGTTCTAGCTGACGCGTCAAACGCCATTAACATGCTGGTACTGGGAAGTAGCTTTCTTTGAAATGCCATCAGTTCTTTCCATATGTTTTCCTCATAACATTACCAAAGGTAATGTTTTAATGAGATAAAGTCGTTTGAAGCTCATTACTCGATAGTACACTATGACTGAAATATATACACTTACCTTTAAGTTTTGTTGTATTTCATATGAATGATGTATGAGTTAACAACATGACTCGAAGTTATTGTTTCACTTAACTTAAGGAATAAAAATGGCCAAGGCAGAAAAATATATCCCAACCCCTAAAGCTCAGGAATTTCTAGATAAAGTAGAAAATGGCAGGCATGACAGACAAATCATTAATGGCTTAAAGAAGTTTCTTGATGATCGTGCCCCTGAGGATATGTTAAATTTTTATTCAGAAGATGAAAAGAAAGCACTCATTGCGATAAAAGGAACTGAGCATGATATTGAATCTCGCATGCCAGTGAAAATTACCCGTCATTATTACGATTTAGCAAAAAATAGTTTACCACTACAAACCTTAGTTAAAGCAAGTCCTGCTGAAACTTTTGATATGCAAGGTGCACCAGATCCTGGGAATCAAATGAGTTACAGCCCGATTGAAGGTTTAATTCATAAATATGAGCTTGGACTCATTTATGTAGCGTCAACATGTTCTGCCCATTGTCGTTTTTGTTACCGTGAAGAACTCATTGCCAAAAAAGAAATTACTCGTGAAGATGGTACCGCTGAACGTAAAGGCTTAGCGCAAATCTCTGAACTCGTTAAATATATCAATGAGCATAATAAAATTGTTGCTGACAATGGTGGTATTCACCCTGAGACAGGCCGTGAAAAACTGCGTGAAATATTGATGTCAGGTGGCGATCCTATGGTGCTACTTAATAAAAACTTAGCGCAATGGTTTTCGGCACTAGCTGATGCGGGTATTGAAAATATTCGTATTGGTACCAAAGAACTCGCTTTTTTCCCTGACCGATTCGATAAAGAATTTTTCGCCATGATGGACGATTTCCATGCGGTGTATCCAGGCATTCGTTTTCGCATGATGGTGCACTTTAATCATCCTGATGAATTTTTACAAAAAGATGAGAATCGTAATTTCATCGATAATCCTGATGGCGGCTTAATGTGGATAGAAAGTACACGTAGAGCTGTTGAACAATTAGCGAATAGAAACTGGATATCTATTGAAAACCAAGCGCCTTTTATAAAAGGCATTAGTAACGATGCTTCTGCCATCCGCATTATGCAACGCGAATTAAAGCGCAATCGCATTGAAAACCACTACTTCTTTTGTGGTCGCGATATTATTGGTCATAAAGCCTTTAATTTACCCATTGAAGAAGCATGGAAATTATTGAATGATTCGCAAAAAGGACTTTCTGGTGTTGAAGCTCACGCTCGATTGTCAATTACCCACTACTTAGGGAAAACTGAAGTTGTGGCCGTTACCAATGAACCTATGCCTGGCGTACCTGGAACTGAACATGGTGTGGTGATCTTTAAATTATTACGTGGCGCAGCTGGCGCTCATAATAAAGGTCAAGTCGCTATTGTTGGCCGTAACCCTGAAGCTATCTGGTTTAGTGGTTATGAAGACAGGGTTATTTTTGATGAAGCAGGCTTATTCAAAAATTCTATGCAAGATACCAGCAGTATTGAATTAGTCGTAAACAGCTAATCAGTTATTTACCACTTAACTAAATAATAAAGCCGACAATAATGTCGGCTTTTTTATGTTCAGGATGAACGGTATGTCGCGGTGCCATGGATGGCAAGGAACGACGATGTTCAGGATGGCCTTTCTCAGACATCCTGTCTTTCAAGTCATTAGTGCATCCTTGCACGTCAACGGTCATGGCCGTTCTTAGGCATCCATGCCTTCTCGGCATTAGTGCTTCCTGCACGTCATTTTTGTTCCCGACAAATCATAAGTACCTCCATCCATGGAGGCAATGTCGTGGTGCCATGGATGGCAAGGAGCGACGATGTTCAAATTTTAGAACTTCGGCATTATTTTAATAATGTATTCACAAGCCAAGCTGATATGTCGCTCAGTTGTTCAGGTAATACGCTATGTGGCATGCGGTAAGATTGCCATTTTGCATTATATCCCGCGTCAATAAGTAATTGATTTGCCATTTTACCTGAGCTCATGGGCACCACTTCATCTTGCTCACCATGGTTTTGTAAAATAGGTGTGTTTTTATTTTCTGCTGTTAAGTTCTCAGGTAAACGATCAGCTGTCGGTAAATAACATGATAACGCCATTATTCCTGCTAGTTTTTTTGGATATCTAAGACCGGTAAATAAACTTACCACGCCACCTTGGCTAAAACCGGCAAGAACGATTTTATCAGCTGCAATACCCGAATCGATTTGTTGTTGGATAAGTGCATGAATAGCACTTTCAGACTCAAGTACACCTGGCATGTCAGCACGGTTATGCAAATCCATACTCTTAATATCATACCAAGAACGCATTACATAACCTTGATTGATCGTGACAGCTTGCTCTGGGGCGTGTGGAAAAATAAAACGAATACCATGAGTTTTTGGTAAATTTAATACGGGAACAATTGGAGCGAACCCATCTCCTGAATCGCCAAGGCCATGTAGCCATATAACACATGAAGTGGCAGGAGATTTTGGTTCAATAGTGATGCGTTCTAAAGATTTTATCGACATGTACTTTGCTTATAGTAAGGATATTTAATTGCCGGCTATGATAACAGTCTCGAGTACTTTCCTAAAGCAGTTGCTTTAGGAGTACGATGAAAAACTACAGACTTTGTGATGACTCATTCATAAACGCCGGCACAAAATATAGAGTAGATTATCTTTACAACGCTCTTTCTTCTGGCTGTAAAATAAAATCATCCTCAACATAAAACTGTTCAGCGCTGCAGCTATTCCACCAGTGTTGCCAAGGAGAATATTCGTTTGACTGCTCTGAAACTTCCGGAAGTTCAGACATATTTAATAAAGCATTTACCTTTAGTGGTTTACTTAAACTACCTACAGAAATTAAACGACCATAAGGAGAACGACGTTTGATCATTTGTGGCATGAGTTTGGCGGGATCATCAAGTCCCATACTGCCAACAAGTTCATAGAAACTGGCTAAAGTATTATCATGAAAGTTTTTCACTCTATCGCTTTTATCTACTAGATCAATGGCTTTGCTTCGTGCTGGGTCTTGTGTAGCAATGCCTGTCGGGCAGTTGTTGGTATTACATTGTTTTGATTGTACACAACCAAGTGCGAGCATCATGGTGCGTGCAGCATTAACTGAATCAGCGCCTATCGCTATTTTTGTTAATAAATCAAAACTGGTTGCCGTTTTACCTGAGGCAATAATATGTATTTGTCTGCGTAAACCCACACCTATTAATGCATTGTTTACAAAACTCACCGCTTCTAAACACACCATGCCTAGACGATTTGAAAACTCAATAGGTGCAGCACCAGTGCCACCTTCTGCGCCATCTACCGTAATAAAGTCTGGCAATATTCCTGTCTTAAGCATTGCCTTACAAATACTCAGGAACTCAGCAGGGTTACCAATACAAAGCTTAAAACCAACAGGCTTGCCATCGCTGAGTTCTCTGAGTTTTTTTACAAAGTTTAATAAAGCTATCGGAGTCGTACATTCAGGATTAACCGCAGGAGAAATACAGTCTTTATCTGTGGGTATATTACGAATATTGGCGATTTCTCGTGTTATTTTTGCTCTAGGTAATACACCACCATGACCGGGCTTAGCCCCTTGGCTCAACTTTATCTCAATCATCTTTATTTGTGGTTTAGTCGCGGTAGCAATAAAGTTTTGTTCATCAAAGTTACCTTGATGATCACGGCAGCCAAACAATCCCGTGCCTATTTGCCAAACAATATCACCGCCGTGTTTTAAGTGGTAAGGGCTAACTCCGCCTTCACCGGTATTGTGAGAGCAATTTGCTTTTTTAGCGCCCAAATTGAGGGCTGCAATTGCATTGGCGCTTAAAGAGCCAAAGCTCATTGCTGAAATGTTTAAATAAGAAGCTTGGTAAGGTTGACGACAATCAGCGCCACCAATTTTGATGCGTTTTGTTGCATTAGTGAGGGTTTTAGGCGCAAGTGAATGCCATAAACTTAAATAATTTTCAGCCAGTAAATCTCGCTGCGTACCAAAAGCGACAGTATCACGAATGTTTTTGGAGCGTTGATAAACCAAAGTACGCTGTTCGCGATTAAAAGGGCGTTCTTCGGTGTCATTAGCAATAAAGTATTGTTGTATTTCAACTCGGTATGATTCTAAAAAATAGCGTAGATAGGCAACGACAGGATAGAGTTTGTTAAGGTTGTGTTTACTGTAATTAAGATCGTAATAACCGATTAAGCTATATATGACCGTGAAAAATAAAAACAGTAAGTTGAGCCAACTTACTGTTTGGCTGAGTAACACTAAGGCACTGATGTTACCTATGCTGGTAATAAACCAGTAGACTTTTTGCATTACGGTCATATTGCTTCCCTTCTTATTATTATACGCTTATCACGCTACTTTCTCATTTTATAGTCGGTAATTGCAAGTACCGATGATTATGTTCCATAAATGCGACAACCTTATTTTATCCGTGTGTCGATTCCGATACATGTATTTATAAATAGAAAAAGTCTGTTTATTTTTTATGTAAATAACAATGACTTACTGGTTGTTATTTGTTGGCACGCCTCTTGTAATACATAACTTAATTCTTCATCAATAAAATGTAGCATAAAGTATGGATATACAAAGAGAAAAACAAGCAACACCTTTGTGGCGTAAATATTGGTACGTGCCAGTTGTACTGATGTTGGCTTTCGCCACGTATAAACTAAAGAATTTCATGGGCGATGCATCTTTCATTGTCAAACAAAGTGAATTGGTAACAGCCGTTGTTGAGCAAGGCCGTTTCCAAGTGAATGTTCGAGCAACCGGCGTTTTAAAACCTGTCTATATTCGTTGGGTTTCAGCACAAGTTTCTGGTCGTGTTGAGCAAGCTTTTGTAAAAGCGGGAGCACTTGTTAATAAAGGACAAATTCTCATGCAACTTTCTAATCCTGAATTGCACCGAGAATTAGAAAAAGCACGTTGGGAGTTTGAGGCAAAGAAGGCCGAAAATTATGCGGCTTATATATCACTTGAATCTCAATTGCTGGATTTAGAAAACGCAGTTGTCGTAGCTGATTATAGCTATCAAAGCAGCAAATTAAAGCTTGATGCAGAAACGCAATTAATAGAACAAAAAAATGCCACGGTATCAGCCCTTGATTATCAGCGTAGCCAGTTAGCTGTTAAACAACAAAATCAATATTGGTTATCACAACAGCAAAAAGTTGAAAAAATGAAGGCGAGTTTATTAGCGTCGAAAACTGCTCAGAGAGCACGCTTAGGTCTAGTGGAAAATAACTATCAGCGCATCAAAGATCAAGTCGATGCTTTAGCTATAAGAGCAACAACGAATGGTGTGATTCAGCAAGTTTCTCTAGCGTTAGGGGAGCAAGTTCAAGTAGGTGGTAGTGTGGTTTTGATTGCGGATCAGCGTTCGTTGTTTGCTGAGCTGCAAGTTCAAGAAAGTAAAGTCAGTGATATTACCTTAGGACAACTTGTTATTGTTGATACTCGAAGCAATAAAATTACTGGTGAAGTTATTCGCATTGACCCTGCTGTGAATGCTGGCATGGTTCAAATTGATGTGCAACTGAATAGTGAATTACCCAATGATGCTCGGCCTGATTTAACGGTAGATGGCTTAATAGAGGTGAGTAATATTGCGGATGCGCTTTATGTTAAACGCCCGGTATTTGCCCCTCGCTACAGTGACGCCGGTCTATATAAACTGATTAAGGATAAAGAATTTGCTCAAAAGCAAAAGGTAAAACTAGGGCAGAGTTCAGTAAACCAAATTCAAATACTTTCTGGGTTAGTCGTCGGAGATGAAATTATTATTTCAGACACGACGAGTTGGCAAAAGCACCAAGAAGTCATGATTAACTAATAATACCTATTTATATAAAGATAAACGTAACAGACACAGTAAAGGAATAAAAATGAGCATATTAATCGAATTAAAAGAAATCAGTAAAAGATTTTTAACAGAAGAAATAGAAACACGTGCTATTGATACCGTTAACTTAACCATTCAAAAAGGCGAGTATATTTCATTAAGTGGGCAGTCTGGCTGTGGTAAGTCTACGCTATTGTCACTGCTTGGCTTACTTGATTCGCCAACCCATGGTAGCTATGAATTAGATGGTGTTGATGTTTCATCATTATCTCGTGATCAAAGAGCCAAAATTCGCAGCGAACAAATTGGTTTCGTTTTTCAGTCATTTAACTTAATTTCCGATTTGACGGTTTTTGAAAATGTGATGTTACCGTTAACATATCAAAAAGGTTTATCAAAAGATGAGATTGAAAGCAAAGTACAGCAAGTCTTAGAAAAAGTTGAGATGTCTCACCGTAAAGACCACTTTCCATCACAGCTTTCTGGTGGTCAGCAGCAACGTGTAGCCGTCGCTCGCGCTTTAGTTAACGATCCCGCCATTATTCTGGCCGATGAACCTACGGGTAATTTAGATTCAAAAAATGCTGAAGCGGTATTAACGCTACTTGATAAACTTCATCAAGAAGGGGCAACTATTTGTATGGTGACACACGACCCTGCATCAGCAAAACGAGCAGACCGTTGTTTAGAGATGTTTGATGGGCGCTTAATTGCCGATAACAAAAACATCAAAAATAATACCAATGCAATGCCTGCACCTGAATTAGCTGTGGGATAGGAGGAAGTATGTCTACACTTATCGATATAAAATACGCCTTTAGATTATTATTTAAATCGCCTAAATTCACCGCGATGACCTTAGCGGTACTTATTGGTGGCCTTTCTATTAGTTTATTTACCTTTTCATTTTTGTATTCAACCATGTACAAAGATATACCTTTGCCTAATGGTGACACCATGTTGTCTGTAAATGCAGAGTTTAATGGTGAATTTGACTTAATAACGGCATATGAATTTTCTCTGATTAAAGAAAAACAAACTGTGCTGAGTGAGTTTGGTTTTTATGATAATACAGATATACGCTTGTCTTTTGAGGATAGCGGGAAAAATGTATTTGGGACTTATGTTGATGAAGGTTTTTTTACCTTTAGCGGGACTAAAGCAGTATTAGGTCGAACTTTGCAAAAAGCAGATATGGAAGCAGGGGCTTCACCTGTTGCCGTTATCAGCTCGCAAATTTGGATAAATGATTATTCGTCAAACAATAATGTTATTGGTATGACGATTATTGCGAATGACATTGTTACTGAAATTGTTGGTGTTATGCCTCAAGGGTATCGTTTTCCTGGCTCAAGCGGTATTTGGTTGCCAATAAAATTATCAATATTAAAAACCAGCCCGAAAGTCTCTAGTTCTATCCGTTCTTATGGCCGTGTTAAACCAGGTATTAGTCAGGTTAAAGCAGAGCAAATTCTGAGCCAGCAACTCAATGCCATATATCAACAAAATGTAACAGAATACGATTTAGAAGAGGGTAACAAAAGCGTGCAGTTATTGACGTTTCCATTTGCGCAAATGGGAGGAGAAGGCACGGTGATTTTTGCCTTTCTTAACGTGATCGCTGGAATGATCCTTTTACTTGCATGCATTAATGTTGGAAATCTTTTACTTGCACGTGCTATTGAACGTCAAAAAGAAACAGCGATACGTGCCGCTTTAGGAGCATCACATAATCGTTTAGTGAGTCAGTTAATGTGGGAAGGCATCATAATTACCCTGCTAGGTGGTGTTTTGTCCGTGCTACTTGTTGGCGCTGCTTTACATTACACAGATATAATTCTTCATTCATGGAATGACCAAGCGTTAGTCTTTTGGTGGAACTGGGGTATGGATAAAGAAACGTTATTGATGGCAATTACTTTCACTTTAGTGACGATATTCTTGTCTTCATTCTTACCTGCTTGGCGCTCAGCAAATCAAGACATTAATGCAACATTACGTGATGGTACTCGTGGGGCGCAAGGGAAAAAAGCAGGGCGTTTATCTCGGTTGTTAGTAACCACTCAAGTATTTCTTGTTGCTATATTAATGCTCATTGGCGCGATGTCAGGTTATATTTCGAATAAATTTGTTAATTTAGAGACGGGCGATGATTATACTCATGTGATGAGAGCTAGACTCACCTTACCTGAGAACAAGTATGCAGAACCACAACAGCAGATTGCCTTTTACCAAAGCTTAATGGCAGATATTAAAAGCCATCCACGAGTGGTAGATGTGATGACAAATAATTGGCTCGGCGAGTTTCCATTAACGTTAGAGGGCGTTGATTATACGGATGAAAATAGCAAACCTACCGTTGATACTATTGGTGTGATCGGCAGTACAAATACCGTTGGGGTTGATCTACTTGATGGGCGTTTTCTTAATCATCAAGATAAAGAAGGTAATCGTAAAGTTGCTATTATAAGTCAGTCAATGGCGAGTCGGTATTGGCCGGGTGAGTCGGTTGTGGGGAAAAGTTTTCAACTTAAGGTGAACGAAAATAATGAAACGCTATTCATCGTTGGCGTAGTGACAAACCGGATTAATCCTAGAAGTATGCTTGGTAAGCTTGATAGCGCTGATGAAATATATATTTCGAGCTTACAGTTTATGACTCCTTTTCAGAATCTATATTACCTGATAGAAGGTGAATTGATTAATAGCGAAGAAATTTTTTATCAGGCATTGTATAAAACAGATCGAACGATTGAGCTCTTTTATGCGGTTCAACCAGCAGAAAAAAATAGAGGCATGATGCGTGATATCATGCAGCTCACGTCAAATATCACTTTTGGTACCGGTTTCTTTGCACTCATGTTAGCCCTTGTTGGTATTTATGGTTTAACCGCTAATTCAGTGGCACAACGAACTCATGAAGTTGGTATTAGGCGCGCGGTAGGAGCAACCGATAAAAGTATTGTTAATATGTTTTTAAAGCAAGGAGCGAAACAACTTGTTAAAGGACTTGGCTTAGCCTTAGCTATTTTTGTATTAATAGCTTTTGGTTTTAATGCTATAACGGAAGGAATATTTCCTTCTTATTTATATGTAGTTATTGCTATTACCGTGGTTGTTGGTTTGTCAGTTATTGTTATGTTAGCTATTTATGCACCAACCAGGCGGGCAGTTAAAATGGAGCCTAGCTCAGCGCTTCGTTACGAATAAGTCTAAGAAAGTAAAAGCTATCGCCCTTACCGTTAGGGCGATATACTAATATTAATCAATGGTGTAAGTATTAATACTGTGAAAAATAAAAAAATCTTAATCGCTGACGATGACTTAAATATTATTGCCAGCTTAAAATATATGTTGTCGGAAGAAAATTTCGACATTATAGCGATGACGACTCCAGAAGCTGTGCTGGAAAACCTCAAGCGGGAAAGTGTTGATCTTGTACTGATTGATATGAATTTTCAGCAAGACACCACTTCTGGCAGTGAAGGGTTGCAGTTAGTTGAGGCTATTCAACGGTTCGATGAAAACCTTCCTATTATAGTCATGACAGGATGGGCAACCATTGATATTGCTGTTGATGCAATGCGTGCTGGCGCCAAAGATTTTATCCAAAAGCCTTGGAACAATGAGCGCATGCTTAGTGCGATTAATACGCAATTGAAATTAGCGAGTATTGATAAAAAGCTGAACCGCCTTAATCAAGAAAATAAAATGCTTCGTTCGCAAACATTCCCTGTAAACACAGGGATCATTGCACATTCTCCAGCGATGAAAACGTTACTATCATCATTAGAAGAATTGGCTAAAAGTGATATGAGTATTCTACTCACCGGTGATAATGGTACCGGTAAAAGCATGTTGGCTTCCTATGTTCATCAACGGTCATCTCGTTCAGAAAATTCTTTTGTCCCTGTTAATATGGGCGCAATTCCGGAAAGTCTTTTTGAAAGTGAAATGTTTGGTCATTTAAAAGGTGCATTTACTGACGCCAAAGAAAACCGCATTGGTCGTTTTGAAATGGCAGAGCAAGGTACCCTGTTTTTAGATGAACTTGCCAATATTTCAATGGCTCAACAAGCTAAATTATTACGAGTATTAGAAGAGAAAAAATTTGAAGTAGTTGGCAGCAGTAAATCACTCACCGCCGACGTACGTATTATTTCTGCGACTAACTGTGATTTAGCGAAAGCCATTAGTGAACAACAATTTAGACAAGATTTATTTTATCGGCTGAATACCATTCAATTCCGTGTGCCTTCATTACATGAACGTATTGAAGATATTGAACCATTAGCTAATTACTTTTTACAAAGCTTTAGTAGAAAATATAATATTGTCGCGCCTGAGCTTTCACCAGAGGCTCTTGATAAATTACAGCAGTATACTTGGCCGGGTAATATACGTGAACTAAGTCATCTTATGGAAAAATTACTTTTTACCTGCAAAAAAACAACAATAGGTGCACGCGACTTATTACTAGAAGATATCTATCAATCTGCTGGAGATGTAGAGGAAAATAATAGTGACAACTTAGCGACTAATTCGTCATTATCTTTAGATGAAATAGAAAAACTCTCGTTAATTAATCGTTTGAAATATCACCGGGGTAATGCTACTGAAACTGCAAAATCTCTAGGTTTAAGTCGTAGTGGTTTTTATCGTCGCATGAGTAAATACGGCCTTGACTAAATCAAAACGAAAGCCCAAAAATAATCATAGCTTATTGGCATTGTTTTTATGCTTGCCGTGTTTAATTATTACGACAATGGCGCTTTTATTTGCGAATGTTTCAGGCTATTTGATTGCTTTTATTATTATTATTTTATCGCTGATAGCTGTGTTTATTGTTGTAATTTCTCAGCAACGCTCTCAGCAACAAATTAGAACTTTGTCCAACATTATTGAATCTATGATCGATGGTGATTATAGTTTGCGTGGCCGAGAACAAGACAATAAAGCTTTTCAAGAATTACTCACCTTAGTCAATAACCTGGCCGATACACTGGCTTTAAGTAAAATTGAAGCAAAAGAGAGCCGACAATTCCTTGCCCGCAGCATGCAACACAAGGATGCCAGGGTTTTGGCTGTGGATGAGCAAGGGCGAATTGTTATGGCAAATGATTCTGCGCAAAAATTATTACAAATTGATATGTCTCAGCAAGCGCATTTAATGTTTACAAGTCTAACAATAGGGAAAATCATTAGCGAAACACCAAGCGGTATTATTGATTTTGAACTCCCTCAACTGAGAGGGGAACATTTCCTCTTTAAAGAATACTTTTTGAGTGAAGGCAAGCAACATCAGCTTTTTTTAATCACTTCGGCTCAGCGGTTACTCTTAGAAAAAGAACGTAAATCATGGCAGAGCTTATTACGTGTATTAAGCCATGAAATGAATAACTCTTTAACGCCAATCTCCAGCATCAGTCAATCAATGCGAACAAAATTACAAGACGAGAATAAAGAGCTGAATCGAAGCTCGTTATTAACAGGTATAGATATTATTAATGAAAGAGCAAGCTCCCTTAGCTCATTTATTGCGAGCTATAGCCAGCTTTCACATTTACCTGAACCTAATAAAAGCTCCTTTGCCTTGCAAGGTTTCCTTAATAATTGCGTGGCATTATTTAGTGATTGCAATATTTCATTCCCAGAAAAGTACCTTGAATTAGATCATATGCATATCAATGCAGATAAAGCTCAACTTGAACAAGTTTTTATTAATATATTTAAAAACGCAAAAGAGGCGATGGAAGGCTCGCATAAAAATGAGCATAAAAGGATTGAAGTTTTTTGCCAAGAAGACGATAAGTATTTTCATATTCATATTTGTGACTCAGGCAGTGGGATAGCCAACAAAGAAAACTTGTTTGTGCCTTTTTACAGTACTAAACCCCAAGGTAGTGGCATTGGCTTAGCTTTGTGTAAACAAATTTTATTTAATCATGGTGGACTATTAACGTTAACAAATAGAAAAGAGGTTAAAGGCGCTGAAGCTATCATTTCGATATCAAAGCATTAAGCCGTTAACTCTCTTTTATATTTGCTTGAGCAATGTTTACTTATCTTTGTATTGACTCAAAGGCAGGGACAATTGTAAATAGCGTTGCTCACGGTTTAGCTGTTTTTAGCAATCATTTGGCTAATACTATAAAGTTTTTGCTTGTATAGTTTTTTTTCATCAAGCTCATAGGTCCATTCTAACGCTTTAATCAGCATTTCTTGAGCCTTATCCATTTCTTGTTGCTTTACATAAATATGATATAACCCCATGTAGGCTTGATTTAAATAAGGGGCTTTTTTTAGTGCCTTTTTGAAAAACACTTCTGCTTGCTTTATGTTGCCATTTTTTCTAGCATTAAAAGCTTCTCCTAATGATTGATATGGATTCATATCGTCTAATTTATTCATTTTATTTTGTAGTACTGCTACCTCTTCCATTCGTAGTTGAGATTTAAGGAGCATAATATAATTACTTAACAATGAGATGTTCGGTTTCCCCATGTCTAAAGCTACTTTGTATATTTCTTCTGCTGTTTTTACGTCTCCCGCTCTACGGTGAATAACGGCTAATAAATTAATGGTATCTATATTCTTAGTATCATATTCATAGGCTTTATTGGCATAAATAAATGATTTAGATAAATCTTTTTCGACGAGAGCATCTGCGGCAAGGTTCTTATAGTACATCGCTATAAACGCATTATAAGAATATGCTTTGCCTTTGCGATTCCATTTATTTGGAAAGTAATCGATTGCTATTCTAGGTGTAGAAAGGTAAAAAAAACTTTTATCAGGGACAAAGGTGGGATCATAAATAATGGTCTGTACATGAGATGAAGATAAAACCAAGTCATCTTTTTTAGAGAATATAGGTAACGTATGGACGACACGATATGAAAACTCTAAACCGACAAGCTTAGCATAAGCGGTGGTTAAAATTGCCAAACTCATACAGTTTCCCTTATTAAGCTCCATTACTGTAGTAGCATTATATGTTTCACCGTAATAGGTGAAGTCAGTGATTTTTTTCTTAAGTATTTCATAAAGTGCAGTGTGGGGTTTAAAACCGAGTGTTATGTGTCGGTTAAATTTTAATAGAAATTGATTCTGTTGTTCTAGTGTTAAAGAAAATATAGCTTGTTCATTTAATTGTGTTGTTTTTGTTTGGATAAATAAACTGTCATTAATAGGAATGTTGATCTGTTGCTTAGCAATTTGTGGCTGAGGGCTATTTACAGATTTAGTTGAACAAGCTGATAAAACGAGTGTGAGCATGAAAATGGAAATTATTTTTGCACTTTTCATTTGTTATCCCAATTTTATTATTAATTTTTTCTTTTGATTAACCGCAGAACAATTTAACTACGAATATCTTAGTAATTAAACTAACAGAAAAATAACTTATAATAAAGTTTAGTTAGAAATAGCTAACGACTTGTCACAGTTATCATTATTTTGACTATAGATTATATCTATTGGACCTTATTACGAGATTAATGCTCTGGCGCTGTAGCAGTGATATCCTTACTAAAACAATAGCGGAAACCTGATTTCACAGATTTACTCAGATATTATTGGTCAGAAAGATATTATTTTATTATAATGAGTTCAATTTATTGCTATAACCTAATTAATGGGGATTATCCTCGCCTTTTCTAAGTTATGTATAGTCTATGCTTAAGGCATATCTAGCAATAATCCTCATATTGGAGTTTGTAAAGTTTAATGAAAAAATTGTTATCTTCACCTGTTCAAATGTCTTTGTCGACTGCTGAAAATCAGGTTTATCAAAATGCCCTAAAATACTTTACGCCACTAAGTTTAAATTTAATGGCTGTTAAAGTTTCACAACGTCCAGATAACTTTCTTAGTTGGTGTGGTGAATTAATTCGATTATGTCGTGAAGATCTCAATATGGATCTTTTAGATGAAGAACAGTTTTTACCGTTAAAAAAATTACAAGAGATCCTTGAAGTTGGTTTTAGCATTAGCCAGTTTAAGATGGCTCGTATTGCCTCTTGGCCAATATTTGTTGGTTTTATCGAACAACAAAATAAGATCCACGCATTAGATGAACGTTTACGTTTACTTAGCTACCTCGATGAAATTCGTCAACAGCCGTTAGCGGGTTTAATCGAAGAAGATCGTTTAGCTTTTGCCGGAAAGCACACGACTAATCATGATTACAGTATTTATAATTTTGATGTTGAATGGTTTGCTGCAACGAAAGGTGCGAAAGTTTTCCATACATTATTAGCAAAGTCTCCTGAGAAGTTTGATTCGGCATTAGCGCATATCCCTTTAACGGGTGAAGTAAATCATGATGACTATGAAAACTTTGTTAATGATTTTCAACAAATTTTTAAAGAGTACACCCAAGACAAAGCTCAAGGTGAGAAACCACCTTTAGCTGCAGCAACTCGTCTATTAGCTATGCGTAGACCCGATCAATTTATTGCACTGAACAATAATAAAATTGATATCTTATGTCAGGGCTTATCAATTGCTAAATTTAAAAACACTGATTTTTCTTCATATTGGCACGACTTAATTGGAACTTTACGTACATTTCCTTGGTGGCATCATGCTAAACCAGAAGCGAATGCTCAAATCGCCGCTGAAAATGAAAAAAGTGATTCAACTGATACCAGTGAGATGGCTAATAGTGAAGTAAATTATGAGTTGGCTATATGGAATAACCGCGCCGTATTAATTGATCTATTTCTCTTTGCTGATGTTGATTTAGCAGAAAACTCAAACTTCATTCGCTTACGAGATAAAATTCGCAATAAAGCGCTGACAAAATCTAAAGCTACGCCTAAAAAACGCAGTAAAGAGTCAGCCGAAGTTTTAGTTGATAGAGCATTAACTTCTGATGATTTACCTGAATATATGCAAGGTAAACGTGACTCAATTGTTATCCAAGTGAAAAACGGTAAGAGTGTAGAGCAAGCTATTGGCTTAATGCGTGCAATTTTTGGCTAACCAATAACTGATAGTTTACCGTAAGCTAAATGCCAGACATAAAAAAACACGAAGTTGACCAAGTCAATTTCGTGTTTTTTATTTTAATCGTTTAACTATTATTTTTTGTAGCTAGAAGCAATGTTATCCATCCGCTCATTAGCACTATCAATAGATGATTTAGCACTTTCAACAGATGATTTAACGCCTTCAATTGATTCGTTGTTCATGCTTTGTTGGTCTTTTATCAAGGCAACCTCATCGGTTAATGCATTAATTTTATTCGTTAGCGTATCAACTTTTTGAGTTAGGCTACTAACATTTGCTTCTAAACCTTCATTGTTAGCACAACCTGTAGCGGTCATTACAATCGCTATTAAGGCAATTTTTTTTATTAACATCGTGTTTTCTCTTTTTTATATTTCGAGTTAAGCATGTCATACAATAATAGCATTGTATTCATCAATAATTATTCAAGTACATAATGAGCTATTTAGCTGATTTATGAATGACTTCTTCAATTTTGGAAACTAACAAATCAATTTTTATTTCGAGTTGTTTATTATGATCGAGTATCTCTTTATTTTGTCTACGTAATTCTCTGTTTTTTACATTCGTATTAGAAAAGCCAAAAAAACGGTTAATAAATTGTGCACCGATAAAACTCATTAACCCTACGCCAATATAGAACATGCACATAACAACAACTCTACCCGCTGTCGTTACAGGATAAAAGTCACCGAAGCCGATAGTACTAGAACTCATTTGCAGTGCCCAAAATGCGTCTGAATAAGTCTTAATGTTTGCTGCGGGATCTGCTGATTCAAAATGTAGTAAAAGTTGAGCCGTTGCTGCCATGATAAGATATAACGTTAATATCGTCAGTATTAAAATATATCGCGATTTGTAATTTTTAATACCAAATTCATCAATAGTGTAAGGCTTAAGTGTATGGTCAATTATCATAATTATTATAAATTCACTGTTCAGGTATTAAATACTATTATTCAATGCTTTCGGTAACGTGTCGAATTAAATCATCCATTAATTTACGTTTTATTTCAAGCTGTTGTTCAGGGGATAGATCATACTTCAAAGCTAATACTTCGTAATCATCTCGTCCTAAGCTTACCGTTAAACGAGGTCGTTTGGGTCTTTTGTTAGTGGGGAGTCCTAATATGTCACGAATTTGATCTGAAGGACTCAAACCTGCGTGCAACGCTTGTGTTCGAATGGCTAATTGAATTTTTTCATCCATATCAAAAGCAACTTGCACTGCCTTTACTGCTTTTACCGAAGACTGCCATTTTTCAGGTAATTTTCTACTCACAATTTAGCTCCCAGGGAATATATCGACAATATCCGATGTCGGGCGATATAAAGTGATAAATAAGTCTGTATCACCATCTTGCCATACTTCAATATCAATACCGTGGGATTGCTCTTCATCAAGTAAACTATAAAGTTCAAATTGCTCACCTGCTTCATTTCCTTCGTAGGCACTTAAACTTTCAGTGCGATTATCTTTTCGATGAAAATAACCTACCTTTGAAAACACTTGTTGTTGATATTGTGAGCTACTCCAGCCTGAAGTTAATGAAGAGTCTGACTTCCTTTCGAGAAAGGCTTCTCCAGGTTCATCAAATACAGTGGCGAACTCATCTAAATCAAAGAGAGATTCGATATCTTGATGCTGAATCTTAAGGGCAAATTTAAGAAAGGTTTGATCATCTTTTTCAATAGTTAAGTAAAGTTCAATATTATTATCGCCTTGCAACACCCATTCAGTTTGCGTATTGCTTTCAAACTCGTAACAGTTAATGGCAGATACTTGAAATTGCTGTGTTCGTAATGCTTCAGGTAAAGCGAAACTATCAGTAAGTACAATAATGTCTTTAATTTTTAATTCGTCAGCCGAGTTTACTTGACGTTCGTCTTCTTGCTTTTTAAATAGTCGTTTTAGAAAACTCATATTCAGATCCCAAAAATCCGCCTAGGTGTTGGGAGGATAACATCTAGGCGGTTAAAACGGAGTTTGTGAATCAAAAAGGACTCACAAACGCTATATTACTTCTGTTTAGCTTTCAAACGCTCTAATACTGAGTTGGCACTATTATCAGAACCACCAATACCAGCTTCTTTAAGTTGAGCGGCTAATGAGTTATCTGAATTTTCAGACTCAAGTAGTTCAGCTGCTTTCATTTGATCATCAAACTTCTGTTGCTTAGCCTTGATACGCTCTAAAGAATCTTTTGCATTGAGTAACTTAGAGTTACTTGATGAAAAGTTATCTGTGATTGCAGATGTGGCTTTTTGTACACTTTCAGTGGTTTTAACCATGGAAAGTTGACGCTTATATTCACCCACTTGGCGTTCACTTTTCTTTACTAACTCTTTTAGACGATTTGCACTTCCTGAAAAGCTATCAAGTGCTTGTTGTTGAGATGCTAAATCATTTTCTAAGTTAGATATTTTCTCAGCAACGGCTAGTGCTAAAGTTTCATCACCTTTGTCAAGTGCTTGAACGGCATAACCTTCATGCTCAGTAACTTCGCGTTTTAAACGGTCCACATCACGGCTTGATGACATCTGCTGAGCCATTACGCCGGTAAGGTCACGTTTGGCTTTTGTTAAGTGATTTTCTGCATCACGAATTTCCTGCTCAAAAATACGGGTAGCGTTTGCATCAACAATTGATTCTCCAACTTCTGAAGCGCCACCTCGAATTGCGGTCATTATCTTTTTAAAAATACTCATAGTTTTTTCCTTAGGGTGGTTAAATTAAATTAGGTACTCGCCCATGTCATCAATAATTTCCATAGCGTTATTATTTAAAACGCCTAATTCGTGCTCGATGTCATGAAATGATGAATTAATAGAAAGTGCACCAAAAATGACGTATTTATCGCCAATTTTTGAAAATGAAGATAACGGCATCGGAATGTTCATTTCTAACATGCTTACGTGCATATCGCTGAGACAATCAGGTTTAACTTCTTCTACGCCCCATAAATAGGTAATACAGAGTATTTGATCATCAGTAACTGAAACAAAAATTGGTAATTCTTCGCGGTCGATAACAGTAATTTGTAAAACGTCCACTTCGCCAGAAATAGGCTGACAGTCAAAAATCATACCGGTTTCAGAGTTGTCACCTAAACTATTTAAGTGATCAGCAATTTTATGTATATTCATGTGATTCCTTATTTTTATTCGTTAATAAATCTAAAAGTGAATTTTCTCTCAGACATATTATGTCGTTGAGGTAAATTTAGCAGCTTGACATAATATGTCAAGCATCAATGTGGTTTATTTTTCATTTTTTTCTATTCTTGTAAATATGCGTTGTTCAAACCTTGTTGATCGCGCCATGCTTTTTGGTGCAATTGATAAATACTATGGCTGCCTAAGTAGTTAATAGGGACGTTTACTTCATTACGGTAAAAGTTTTTTGAAAACTCAAAGGAATTAATGATCATAGGCAGAGTTAGCCAATGATGTTCAACGTGGAGTTTTTCTAATGACTTTAAACGTTTAAGTGGACTCGCTCCGCGTTTTGAGGCAATTGTCCAACCCCATTCTCCAAAGCTTGGCACATTATCATGATATTGCTGAACATGAGCGAATTTAGCTGCTCGTACTGTTTTTCCGATAGCAATAAAGGCATTTTTAGCGTGATAAGGGCTTGCTGATTGTATGCCTATTAATCCGTCTCCAGCCAGCAATTGTTGCAAGCGTGCATAAAAATTGACGGAATAAAGTTTATTTAAATCGGGATGACTTGGATCAGGCAAGTCAACGATAATGCTATCAAATGTTTGTTGTTGCTTTAATAACACGTCAATCGCTAAAAACGCATCTGCGTTAATAATATTTACCCTAGGGTCTTGTAAGCTATTTTGGGTGAGTTGATTAAGTTGATTGGCTAAGGATGGATTTAACTTTTCAGTGGGATCGATAAAAATTTGCATTAACTCGGCATCCAAATCAATTAAGGTCACTTTTTTTGGTGACCACTGGAGAACATCTCGCAATGCTAATCCGTCACCGCCACCAATGATTAATATATTATCGTGTCTAGCAGAACCCGCCATCACAGGGCTCACTAAATAACTGTGATAAATATATTCATCTGCAGAAGAAAATTGTAAACGTCCATTTAAGTAGAAATTTATCACACTCGGTTGTTCTGTTCCCATATGTCGTTGGGTAAAGTTCAGTTGTTGATAGCGAGTTTTATCGGTATAAACAACGTTATCTAAATAGAGTAAATTACTCATTTGATTTAACCAGCTATTACCAAACTGGTAAATAATGCCGATAGCAATGAATAAAATAACATGGAGTGAAACTAACGTTTTTCGCCAGGTCAATTTTTCCCAAAAATGAAAAATAAAAACACCGCCAACCATAAGATTTAATGCTGCTGTTAATGCACTGGCTTTGCTGATATCAATTGATAATAAAAAAATCACCCAAACTGCAGCACCGATACCAGCGCCAACGTAATCTGCACCGTAAATAGTACCTAAATTATTTTTTAAATGCTTTTGATGAATTGATTCTCTGATGCGTGCAATTAACGGAATTTCCATACCGATGAAAAAGCCTAATAACAATCCAAAGAAATAAGGACTATTAAAAGCGAGCTGTGAAAGTTGTTTGAAAAAACCACCTTGGGGTAGGGTGTCTGGTGGTAAATTAAATGTGTCAGCTAATACTTGCGGAAAAGTTTGAGTCAATGCAATCAAACCGCCAATAATCAAAATTGAGCTACAACCTAAAAAAGCAATGATAAGCTCTAGCCATACAAAACCTTTAAACGCACAGTTAATACCTCTCGCAGCAAAAGCACCTAATCCCATAGCAACGATCATTAATCCAATCATTGCATAGATGGTGCTTTCCATTGCACCTAAAACACGTCCTGCGTAATGGGATAATAAGTATTCATAAATTAAGCCACAGCCAGCTAAAACAGCCATGGTTAATATAAGCAGTGTATCGTTCCAAAATAATTGTCTTTTAGTCATAGTCATATAATGCGTTTTGCCTTCATATCGACGCACATGGATGCGCTAATGCCGTAGATATATGGATATTTGAGAAATGCCATGTGATCGGGTGATACCGTTCATACTGAACATCGTTGTTCTTTGCCATCCATGACATCACAACATACCGTTCGTCCTGAACATCGTTGTTCATTGCCATCCATGACATCACAACATACCGTTCGTCCTGAACATAAAAAAAGCTTTAAGAACTTATGCTCTTAAAGCTTTTGAATTTGAAATAGTTGAAATCTACGCCATTAATGCAGTGAGAATAAGTGCAATTGAGATACTTGTTGCCATTTCTACACAAGCAACACCAATATTCTGCTGTTGATCAACCTCTTCAACTAAGTTTATACCCCATAGTACGATACGCTTAGCGATTGCCGTTAATACCGCAACTAATAAGGTCATTACAATGGCGAATACAAACCAACTGACTAAATTAGTAAATAAAGTTTCTGGTGAGTAAGTAAGGAAATGACTCGCAGCGGTTACGGCTAAAGCGGTACTAATTAACTGGCCGGAATAACGAATAGCAATTGCTGTTTGCCCTTGCGCAAATGCTTCTTGTAAACAATTTCCTTGGTTGTTTTTAGCGTACTGATGTTCTTTTAAGCGAGTCACTAATAACAATATGGCTTGAGAAATAACAAAGCCAGCGATGATAGCGATAAAGGTATCTACATCTAAACCGTGTACCCAAAGCAATACTGCTCGAATGATAATCGCAGTAGCGATTGCTCCTGCGGCATCAACAATACCTATGGTTATGTTTTGATTTAATATTTGTTCAGTTTTATTGATATGCTGTAGTGATAATTTGTCATGAATAACACGACCAATCTTTATCAGTATGAGGCCGAGTGTGCCGTAAGCAACCATGCCAATAAATTCCATCATATAGCTAGGTGCATTTTCACCGCTTATTGCACCCGTAAGAACAATACCTAACGCTGCGACACTTCCCGCGACACTGATACCAAAAGCAAAGTTGTCTTTCTGAGCAAGCTCTTCAGTTGAGTTTACATTAGCTGATAAGCCAGAAATAAAACGCATAGCGCCTAATAAAACAATCGCGATAGATATATCAATAGCTAAATATACTAATAAATCTTGATTTAGGGCGGTAATTTCAAAAAATGTATTCATGTTAATTCCTATATCCTACTCGTTATTTGCCGCGTCTAAAACTGCGAGATGTCGTACTTTTACTGTTTCTAAAGCTAGAGCTTTTTGAGTAGCTAGATTTTTTTGCGTATGAACTTTTGTTCGTACTGTTTGTGCTAAAACGTTTTGCACTCGTTTGCGCTGTACTGCTTTGTCTGGAAAGGCTAGATGAACCTGTTCTGCTTTTGCTATAAGTGCTGTTATATTTTTGGCCGCGACTTTGAAATGATTTTTTCGTACGCGTATCTAAGTCGTTTTGTTTTTTTAATTGTGTCGGAGAACTATAGCGAGTTCGGCCGTAATCATTGTAATAGCTGTAATTCCTAGAACGTCCCCAATCATTGTATGACGTTCGACGTGAACCAAATACATCACCCATCATAGAATACATGCCATACCATGCCCAAAAGGACATGCCATTGCTTCCTTGAGTCCAGCTACCGTAGCTTGGATTGCCGATTAATTGTTCACCAGTGCCAAAGTCTTGGGCGTTGTTCGCTTGTTTACTTTGTGCTTTAGATAATGAGTTTACGCGGGGTAATACACCGTCCGACATATCTGCAAGCACATTAAGTGGATCACTTAATGCGTCAGAATAAAGTACTGGATCAGCTGCAAGATAAATGTTCACTAATTCATTAAAAATATCTTGTTTGCTAGCAAACATAGTAGGTTGATTTTTAACAGTTGCTAATCGGTCAAGTAATGCTAAATACATTGGACCTTTTACCGTAGCATCTTTTTGAAACTCATTAATTAATTGGCTAAGTTCTGGTTTTTGTTGCCTAAGTTTACTGGCGTATTGTTTAATTAAACTGGCGTTGCGAACTTGATCGCTTTTAAGGGCATCAGCCAATTGTTGAATACGAAGCTCAGTGATGGGCGTTTGTTGATTGATTTTTTCTTCATAGGGATCGGAGCAACCGACTAAGAAAATAATCATGCTAAATAAAGCGTATTTGATATGCTGCATTCCTGCCATAGTGTCCTCAAAAATGCTATGGTAAACATATACTCAGGTTATTTGAGTACGAATTTGTTATGTATGATAACTCGTTATTAATAACATCAAAGACATAATATGTCTATTAATTCGTGGTTTCATTCTAAATTATTTTTCCATATCCTTTGCATAGTCAACAAAGTGGTCATTCAATGAATAAATCAGCTAATTTGCCCGAACTACTCGCTCTTCAAAAGAAAAAAAGCACTCAGTTATTTAGTCAGCAATATCCGGAAGCAACGGTTGGGTTGTCTGAACAAAAATTAGCAGATTTTCAACACGCTTTAATGGCAAGCGATTTCATTTTAAACAGTGCATTACAATGTCCAAAAATAGTTGTTTCATTATTCTCAAGTGATCGGGTTTATCAAACTGATTGCCCAAATTATCGAGATATGCTGGCTGATTTAGTTCAAACTTGTGAAAGTGAAGCACAGTTACATACAATATTGCGGCAATTTCGATTGCAAGAAATGGTTAATATTGCCGTTGCTGATTTATTATTTGAACATGAATTAACGGCTTCACTTGAGCGTCTATCGGAACTTGCCGATCAACTTGTGTTAGCTGCGTTAAATTGGCTTACCGTATTTTGCCATGAAAAGTGGGGAATACCCACCAGTCAAAGTGGTGAAGTTCAGTCGTTATTAGTTTATGGCATGGGTAAATTAGGCGGTCGTGAACTAAATTTTTCTTCTGATATCGACCTTATTTTTACCTACCCTAAAATGGGCGAAACTCAAGGTGCGAGACGTAGTCTAGATAATCAGCAGTTTTTTACCCGTTTAGGCCAAAAATTAATTACAGCTTTGCATCAAAAGACCGCTGATGGATTTGTTTATCGAGTTGATATGCGTTTACGACCCTTTGGCGAAAGTGGTCCGCTAGTTTTAACGTTCAACGCGATGGAAGATTATTATCAAGAACAAGGACGAGACTGGGAACGCTATGCGATGCTTAAAGCCCGCTTGATTGGGCAAGGGAAATATCATGATCAACTGTCAACGATGTTACGTCCATTTGTTTATCGAAGGTATATTGATTTTAGCGTGATCGAAAGCTTACGACGTATGAAAATGATGATAGCGCAAGAAGTACGTCGAAAGCAGTTAAATAACAATATCAAACTTGGTGCAGGTGGCATTCGAGAAGTTGAGTTTATTGTGCAGGTTTTTCAACTCATTCGCGGTGGGCGTATAAAAGAATTGCAACATAGACGCCTGTTAACTGTGTTACCTATTTTAGTAGAGAAAGAAGAGATAACCGCTGAAAGTGAAACTGTACTTGCTAATGCCTACTGTTTTTTAAGACGTGTCGAGAATATCATTCAAGCGCTGCATGACCAGCAAACTCAAACCTTGCCGGATAATGAACTCGATCAAGCGCGTTTATTATGGGCACTTAATCATGATAAATGTAAAACATGGTCTAAATTTATTGATTTTTTAGCACAACAAATGAATGGCGTTCATCAGGAGTTTAGTGCACTGATTGGCGAAGAAAGCCCAAATCATCAAGCTAAAGATCAGCACTGGAGTGCTCTATGGGATAGTCCGTGGCCTGATGAAGAGAGTATTGCTTGGATAGAACAAGTCAGTGTTTTTATTGATGCTAAAAAAATATGGAGTTTACTCTCTGAATTTAGAGTGGAGATGAAAAAACGTAGTATTGGCAATAGAGGACGTGCAGTACTCGACAAGTTAATCCCGATTTTAATGTGGCATATCCAACAAGAACACAGTGACCATTTTACCTTAGAACGCGTGTTAATTATATTCAAGAAAATTTCAACGCGAACCGCTTATATTGAATTATTGTTTGAAAATGAAGGCGCTTTAAAACATCTCATTAAACTGTGTCACCAAAGTAGTTGGATTGCCGAGCATATTGCTAAATATCCGATATTACTAGATGAGCTAATTGACCCTAAACTACTGCATAACCCACCAGAACTGAATAGCTACTCAGCTGATTTACGCCAAGTTATGTTGCGTATACCTGAAGATGATCAGGAAGCACAAATGGACAGATTACGTCAGTTTAAACAAGCCCAGCACTTACGTATTGCAACAGCAGATATTTGTGGAATATTACCTGTAACTAAGGTTAGCGATCATCTAACAGCACTCGCTGAGGCTATTATCGAAGAAGTCATTAATTTAGCTTGGCAACAAATATCGCAACGTTTTGGTGTGCCGGAATCAACCGTTGGTCAAGCACATAAGGGGTTTTCTGCCATAGGTTATGGGAAAATGGGCGGATTAGAATTAGGCTATAGTTCCGATTTAGACCTGGTTTTTGTTCATAATAGCCAAAGTGATGAAATTACTAATGGTATAAAGTCTATCCCAGCTTCACAATTTTATATGAAATTAGCACAACGTATTATGCACATTTTTAATACTCGTATGGCAAGTGGTATTTTATATGAATTAGATATGCGACTGCGCCCATCAGGTAACTCTGGGTTATTAGTCATTCATATTGATGCGTTTTCGCAATACCAACGAGAAGAAGCATGGACCTGGGAACATCAAGCTTTAGTTAGAGCGCGTACTGTCTTTGGCTACCCTGAGTTAAAAGATAAGTTTACATCGTTAAGGCAGGAAATACTTACCACTCCTCGTGATCGGGAAAATGTCCGTGAAGATGTTTTAAAGATGCGCAAGAAGATGCGAGAACATTTAGATAAATCAACATCAGATAATACAGACATAAAACAAGGACAAGGCGGGTTAGTTGATATTGAATTTCTAGTGCAATTTCTAGTGTTGAGTGAAAGTTCAAAGCATCTTGAACTTTTCCAGTATTCAGATAACATTAGTCTACTTAAAGAACTGCAACGTTGTAATGTTATCAGCTTAGATCAACAAAAGCAGTTGACCGATAGTTATTGCACATTGCGTGATTTTGGCCATCACGCGACTTTAAAAAATGAGCAACAATTAATAACCAAAGTAGACTTTCAGAAAATAGCTGAAAAGGTGAATGTTATTTGCCAGTCATTGTATGATTGAAAATTCATAAAAAATAGTGAGCAATACAAGCTAGTTTTATCGTCTATTTGATTTAATCGGTAGTAAAATACACTCTTCATCAAGATAAGGAACCACTAAATTAATCAACACGAGTGCACGTTGCTGATTACAGAAATAAACTTTAATACCTTCAGGAAAGTGGCCTTCAACAGCTTTGCCCACTTGATAAGCTGTTTTGATAATATCTTTGTTGATACGAAAAGGGTCTTTAACTAAAAAATCCTTATCTAACCACCACATAACTTCTAAACCTTCGCTACTTGCATATTCAGAGAGTTTTTGGAATAAGGTTTCACCTAAACGGAAAGGGAAGTTTTCATTTTTGCCACGCCATGTTTTTCGTAACGGACGTGTGATTAATCGCCGAGCTTCAAGTATTTTGACAATGTTACCTTTTGGAGGCTTCATATAAACAATATTATTTCTTATTTTTGGACCTGAACTGTTATCATCACCATGTAGATTAGCGTAAAAACGAGATAGGCCATCAGCTGCCGCATTTGTAGTTTTTTTGATTGGGGTTTTTGGGACAACTAGCATCGTCGCTTTATCTGAAGGTTTAATAACAGCAACTTCTTCACTCGTAACATTATCGTCCATCGAAGAAGGAAATAGCTCTTCTTTGTTATCAAATAATAAAAGCGCTAAAACAATTAAAACTGAACCAAAAATAATATTACGTAACCAAAAATACATATATCGCTTTCTTTGTTATAACCCTACGGAAAATTCCAGAGTATGGTGTCTTTATACTAAGTATATACCATACTGAAAAGTTATTATTTATACAATGCTCATGATTTTAGCGTCGGACTATTTATAAAATGATGGATCATCTTTATTGGGTCTCGTTTTAAATCGGCGATGCAACCACATATATTGTTCAGGCTTGAACATAATGGCTTTTTCTAACTCTTGATTAATTCGAATAAGGTCAGCTTCATCATCATCTGTAGGGAAGTTTTCCATCATAGGTTTAATCTCTAATGTATAGCCGCTACCGTCATCATTTCGCGTCGGAATGAAAATATGGTTTTGAATGTTCTTTTGTCGCGCAAAAATCAATGTTCCTGTTGTGGTTGCAGCATCAGGAACTGCAAAAAAAGGCACAAATAAGCTTCGATTTCTCCCATAATCTTGATCGGGTAAATAAACACAGACCTCTTTTTGTCGAAGTGCTTGTATTAGGCCTCTAACATCACGTTTACCGAGCATGTATTTATTAGAACGCCCACGACCTCTAAACTGAAAAAATTCCATTAATTGATTATTATGAGGACGATAGAAGACCACCATAGGATGTCCCATACCGATACCACGGCAATTTATTTCAACACTGAGATAATGCATGGTTAATAATAAAACACCTTTACCCTCTTGGCGTGCTTTTTCTAGATGTTCGAGACCAACAACTTTTATTTTTCTTTTGACGCGCCAATCTGGCCACCACCATCCCATTCCTGTTTCAAATAAAGCGATGCCGGTATTTTCAAAGTTTTTCTTTAAAGTGCGAATACGTTCTTCATGCGACATCTCAGGAAAACAGAGTTCCAAATTTTTCATGGCAACTTTTTTACGACTTGAGCCTATCTTATAGAGCAAACGCCCTAGTATCTTCCCAAGAAATAACTGTAATTTGTAGGGTAACCAAGAAATGGTATAGAGAATAATTACACCAAGCCAAGTTAACCAATACTTTGGTAGCAAATAGGAAATCTTAAAATCAGGTTGTAAAACTTTGTTTTTACTCACGGGATGATGTCAACTCATTGAAATTCATGTGATACACTATTACCCATTATATCTGTATATCCTTAAAGAGTTAAGAGGCATTGGATGAAAGTAGAGATTCCCACTTTTGAGCAAGCAAGTGTATTGGTTGTTGGCGATATTATGTTAGATCAATATTGGTATGGCCCAACGCAACGTATATCGCCAGAAGCACCTGTCCCTGTCGTTAAAATTAATCAAGAAGAACATCGACCAGGTGGTGCTGCTAACGTTGCATTAAATATTGCTTCTATTGGCGGACGCGTTACTTTAGCTGGGATCACCGGCGAAGATGAAGCTTCACAGCACTTAAAAAAACAACTGTCGGCATTGAATATTAAATGTGAATTTGATCAACAAAAAAATATTCCCACAATCACTAAATTACGCGTGATGAGTCGTAATCAACAACTAATTCGCTTAGATTTCGAAGAATCACTGAGTGATGTTGATAAGAAACCGCTCGAAGAAAAAGTTGCAGCTCAACTCGTTAATCATGATTTGCTCTTATTATCTGATTACAGTAAAGGCACTTTATCAGACGTTCAAAATCTAATTATGTTAGCAAAAAATCAAGGGAAGGCTGTTTTAGTTGACCCAAAAGGAACTGATTTTGAACGTTATCGTGGTGCAACGTTATTAACACCAAACTTATCAGAGTTTGAAGCTGTGGTAGGTGAATGTAAAACCGAAAATGATATTGTAAATAAAGGGCAAACATTACTCGTAGAGCTTGATTTAGATGCGATGTTAATAACCCGAAGTGAGCAAGGTATGACCTTATTACGTCGTGATCATGAAGAATTCCATTTGCCGACACGAGCTCGCGAAGTTTATGATGTAACAGGCGCTGGTGATACGGTTATTGCAACACTTGCTCTTGCTATAGCCGCGAAAGCTGAATATACACAAGCGAGTGCCTTAGCAAATATGGCAGCCGGTATTGTTGTTGGAAAACTAGGAACATCAACCGTAAGCGAAGCCGAATTATTAGCTGAGATATCAACAGGTCTAGAAAGTGGTTTTGGTGTTGTCAGTGAAGAGCAACTGAAAATTGCCGTTAAACTTGCAAAAGCCCGTGGTGAAAATATTGTAATGACTAACGGTTGTTTTGATATTTTACATGCAGGGCATGTTTCGTATTTAACCCATGCTGGTACTTTAGGTACTCGTTTAATTGTCGCGGTAAATGACGATGCTTCAGTGAAAAGATTGAAAGGAAGCGGTCGTCCGGTAAACCCTACAGATAGACGTATGGCTGTTCTTGCGGGATTAGGAGCTGTCGACTGGGTTGTCAGTTTCTCTGAAGATACTCCGCAGCGTATAATCAGTAATATTCTGCCTGACATCTTGGTAAAAGGTGGTGATTATAAGGTTGAAGATATTGCCGGTGGTGAAGAAGTTATGGCAAATGGTGGTGAAGTTAAAGTGCTTAATTTTGAAGAAGGTATTTCAACCACCGATATTATTAATGCTATTCGTCTTGAACAATAGTGTTGATTAAAACCTCATTAAAACAGAAATAAAAAGCAGCTAAATTTAGCTGCTTTTATGTTTAGGATTACCGTTTGTTGTGGTGATATTAGCTTTCTAAATAGTCAGTCGCTTTAATGTTAAATTCAGAGAGTAAGTCATTAATCAATCGATTAATTTCCCCAGCCATTAATGCAAAGTCAGCATCAAGTTTTGCTAAAACGTCATCACTATCAATATCGTCGTTCTGTTCTTGTAATACATCAAAGAACTTCAGGCGCTTAATTGCTAAATCATCACAAAGAATAAATGACATTGCTTCATCCCATTCAAGTGCCAATTTAACGACATACTTGTCGGCGTCTAAATGTGTTTTAATTTCAGCGCTATCTAAGTCTTGGTTTTTAACACGAACCACTGCACCATCATCACCTAACGCATGAAACTCTGCTTCCATTCCTACAGTAAAGTTGTCGCCAATACTTTTCTCGTTTAGCCAGTCAGTCATTAATTCATCAGGAGCTGTTTCAGGCGAAACACTGGTAACCGGTAAAGTGCCGATAACTTTGCGAAGTAGTGCTAAAATATCTTCAGCTTTACCGCGACTACCAGAGTTAACAACAATCAGATTATGTTCAGCATTAATGTAGGCATGTGTGTCAGTTACACGAGAAAATGCACGAGGAAGCAATTCGAAAATAATATCTTCTTTAAATTGTTCTCTTTCTTTTTTAGTTGCACTACGTGCTTGTTCAACTTCAAGCTGAGCAATTTTTGCTTCAATCATATCTTTAACGACAGGTGCTGGAAGGATTTTTTCTTCTTTTCTAGCACAAATTAAAAAATTGCCATTAGTCGAATGAACTGTTGAGTGTCCATGTTTACCTAAAGCATTCACCCAACCAAAGTGTGATTGTTCGGTTGAAGCACATGGCGTAAATAAGTGTTCAGCTAAATGCGCTTCTAATTGATCTTCTGATAGTTCAAAAGGGCGAGTGAATGTGAAAAAATATAAGTTTTTGAACCACATAGAAGTTTTCCTGCGCCGTTGGAACACTGAGTGTGCCGGCTGATAAATTTAAAATGAGCGATATAGTAACTTAAATAAGCGCTATAAGCACTTACTAGCAGTGACTTAAATTAAGGATGTTGATAAGAAGGCGTTCAACGAGAGGTTTAACGCATATCATCAAATTCAATATCATAGCTAAGCCCTTGCCCCTCTTCAGAGTGAGCGACTATTTTACCATTTAAGGTATCTGTAACTAATTCATTAATGATATGAGTGCCAAGCCCTGTACCACCATCACCACTCTTAGTGGTGTAAAATGGGTCAAAGAGTTGTGATAATTTGTCTTTTGGAACACCAATACCATTATCTTGATAATGTAAATATAACCGCTCGCCTCTGAGCTCGGCATTTATGTTGATGGTGCCACTTTCCAAAGAGTCAAAGCCATGAAGCAGTGAATTAATGATGAGGTTTGTGAATATTTGTGAAATTGCCCCCGCGTGACAGTAAATGTCAATATTGTCAGCACAGTTTACTTTAATTGTATGTTTGGTTTTCTTCAACTTAGGATGTAAAGATTGAATAATTTCATTAAGATATTGAGCAATATTGATTTTTCGTGTTTTATCGCTAGTTTGATCAACCGCGACTTGTTTATAGCTAGTAATTAAATCAGACGCACGGTTAAGGTTGTTGAGTAATAAACGTAAACTTTGGTCAGCATTATTGGCAAAATCATCTAGAGAGCGTTTGGTTAATTTTTGATTATGTATATCATATTGTAAAGACGATAATAAATCAGACAAATAGCTAGTGGAAGTAATACTTACGCCGATAGGAGTGTTAATTTCATGCGAAATTTCAGCGGATAATTTACCTAGAATGGCCATTTTTTCTGAATCGATTAAACGCTCCTTAGCTTTGTTTAGCTCTTGAACTGAATTTTTTAATTCTCTATTTGTTTGCGTTAACGTTCGTTCTGTTTGACTTCGGCGAATGTTTTCAGCTTTAAGTTGTTCTTGTTGTGCAATAAGTTCGCGTTGCTGTTTGTTCATTTCAAGCATAGTCGTGCTCAGTGATGATGTTTTTTTAGCGACTTCTTGTTCAAGAACTAAATTCTGATCATCGAGTTTATGATTCGCTGCTAATATTTCTTGTTGTGCCTTGCTGAGTCTGACTTGGTATTGTATTAGTTCATCCAATAAGCTGTTGTAGGACGTTTCTAAAATGTTGAGTTCGTTGTTTTCGTAATTTATGGTATGTAGCTTTGATGATTCAGGATCGTCTATATCAAATTGATTAATTTGCTCAGTAAGTTCATTCAGCGGATTGGTCAACAACTGAGAAAAAGCTAATGAAAATAAAAATACCAGCGCGGCTGTTTTAACCATAGCATTACCGATTAAAAAATAAATACCAACTTCAATTCGTTCGAAAATAACCTTGTTACTTGATAGGAGAACAACGGTACCTACTTTTGTCGTTCTGCCAGAAAATTCAAAAATAAGCGGAAATGAGTGTCCGAATAAACCTTCAGAAAGTGAATCAATTGAAATGTATTCATTATTTAGTGCTATTTTATCGGGTTGATTAAAAAAAGCATCACTAGAATTTTCACCTAATTGTGCAATTACTTGATCATTTTCATCAGTTACCATAACACCTTTAATCATAGGTATAGCGACTAAACCTTCAGCAATATCGATAGCTTGTTGAGTGTTTAACTCCCACACAGCTCGGGTTAAACTTCCACTGAATGTTTTTTCCAAGGTGAGTAATTCACTGTTTATATGGCTTTTGGTATTAATGTATTCAGCACCGATCTGAACACAGGTAACAATAAATGTTAAAACAAAATAAACCGAGAGAACGCGTGCTAATAGTTTTCGAGATATGCTGGTAACCTTCATTTCATCATTCTTTTTTATGATATATATTGTTGATTCTAGCCATTTCCGTGGAGGTTAAAAGTATTTTCTTATATTTGACTGATTTTTGTTTCATATAAGTCGTTTTAAACTTGCTTTACAATTTTTGAAGTCGCTTTTGAATTGAAACGGCTATCCTATGTTATTATTTTCATAAATAGGCGAAATTTAGAAAAATGTCATAAACTTTTAAAAAAGATTCGCATTGTCACAAAAGTGTCATGGAAATTTGTCAGAATACGACTCAAATAATTAGTTAATTTATATCGTTCTCAACATATAGAATTCTGACATACACAAGGTATACATATGAAACTTTCTTATAGCACGCTAGCCGCAGCATTTTTATCAACTTTATCAGTTTCAGCATTTGCTGGTGATGTGAGTATTTACGGTAAAGCAAATTTAACGGTACAATCATCAGACTCTGAAGATGGTTCTTTCACCGAAGTTAAAAGCAACGCTTCACGTATTGGTTTTAAGGGTGGTCAAGAATTAGATAATGATTTAGAGCTTGTTTTTAAAGCGGAATTTCAAGTCGACCTTGATGGTGATAGTGATAAAGGTAAAAGCATTACAGATCGTAATCAATACCTTGGCTTAAAAGGTACGTTTGGTACGGTGTTATTAGGAAATAACGATACGGTATTAAAACAATCACAAGGGAAAGTAGATTTATTCAGTGATTTGAATGGTGATATTAAGACCCTATGGAAAGGTGAAAACCGCATGAGTGATACCATTACTTATAAATCGCCTAAGTATAATGGTCTTCAAGTCGGTATCACTTATATTGCACAAGACGCTATCGATGCAGAGGATGGTACTTCAATAGCCCTATTTTACGGTGATAAAACGCTTAAAAAATCTAAGTATTATGCCGCCTTTGCCCTAGATTCTGAAGTTAAAGGTTATGATACGATGCGTATAACCGTACAAGGTAAACTTGGTGGTTTTACGCTCGGTGCTATTGCCCATACTCAAGAGAAGGTTTCGGATGGTAGTAAGGTAGATGGTTTCTTAGTATCAGCAAAATATGGTTTTGATAAAATTACCTTTAAAGCTCAGTTGCAAACAGCTGAGCATAAAGGTGGAGATGACCGTTCAGGTATGTCATTAGGTGCTGATTACAAATTAGGAAAAAGCACTAAGGTATTCGCTTTCTTTTCTACATTTGACTTAGACATGGACAGCGCAGAAGACAACGATTACTTAGCTGTTGGCTTAGAGTACAAGTTTTAATGAGTTGCTAATCAAACTGATGTGAAATTGTAAATTAAGCGGCTTTTTAGTCGCTTTTTTATTGCGGGTACTCATTGGAATATCATATTGGCTAGTTATTAGTTTATTTTCGAGATTTTAACAAATAAAGTTAATTACTTCAGTTGGTATAAGCTTTTTATTCAAGATAAATGCATTAAACTTGATGTGTGTAATATAAATGTCATAAATAGTTATCACAATGGTCAACAGGTAAAATGTTGTATAGATAACGGGAAGTTTACATGAATAGACAGATATTAGTTGTTGAAGATGAAGCACCGATCAGGGAAATGATCACGTTTGTATTAGAACAAAATGGTTTTAATGCCATTGAAGCTGAAAGTTTTGAGCAGGCAAAAGCAAAAGTCGTTGAACCTTACCCAGATTTGATTTTACTCGATTGGATGTTGCCAGGTGGCACAGGTGTTAAGTTTGCTAAATTATTAAAGCAGAATGAATATACGCGTTCTATTCCTATTATCATGCTGACTGCTCGTGCAGATGAAGATGACAAAGTTAAAGGTTTTGATGCAGGTGTTGATGACTATGTAACCAAGCCATTTTCTCCCAAAGAACTTATAGCGCGTATTAAGGCTGTTATTCGAAGAGTATCGCCTACTGCTTTGGAAGAAGCGATTGAATTTCATGGTATGAAGCTTGACCCAATTGCTCATCGCGTATCAATTAACAATAGGGCGCTTGATTTAGGGCCGACAGAGTTTCGTTTATTACATTTCTTTATGACGCATACCGAACGAGTATATAGCCGTGAACAATTACTCGATAATGTTTGGGGCACCAACGTCTATGTTGAAGACCGAACGGTAGATGTTCATATTAGAAGATTGCGTAAAGCGATTACGGGCGAAGGGCATGAAAATTTCATACAAACTGTTCGTGGTTCTGGTTATCGATTCTCGGGTAAAGTTAAAACAAGTGTGTAATATCAAGTTGATTAATTAATTGCTCACTTTAATGGTTAAAATGAAAAACATCTGGTTATAAAGTTTATAAGAAAAATAATTACTTACTAAACTTTATGTCTTGTGTTTATTCATTTATCCTCTTGAAAAGTAGACCGCTTAATGAATCAAATCGGTATGTTTTTTGATTTTCCGTTTTATTATTTTTCATAGGTAAAAACGACTCACTATGTATTTTCGTTTATCCGTTAAAAGTGTTATCACGCGTTTATTGACTATATTGTCGGTAAGCGTGTTCTTTGGTTGGTTAATTGGCCAAACTTTACTCGTACTGTGCATTAGTGTTTTAGTTCTTTTATGCTGGCACTACCACCATTTACTCAAGCTTATTAAATGGTTATGGAGTAGTAAAGCACTTTCCCCTCCCCAATCTGAAGGTGTTTGGGGAAAAATATATGATGGTTTGTATCGACAAACAAGACAACATCGTCAAAAGCAAAAACAACTGAATGAAAGAATTCGTAAATTCAGAGATGGCGCCGAAGCATTACCTGATGCTGCATTGGTTTTGTCTGATGAACTCACTATTTTATGGGGTAATAAAAAAGCTCAGCGTATTTTGGGAATTCGTTGGCCTAGTGATGTTGGGCAACGAATTGAGAACCTGATCCGCTTTCCTGAATTTTATAAATACATTGATGCAGGTAACTTTGAACAACCTTGTCATATTATTTCTCCTGTTAATAGTGAAATACAGTTAGAACTTCGTTTAATGGCTTATGGAACAGACCAAGTACTCTTTCTCGCACGTGATGTCAGTAAAATTAAAAGACTAGAAGACATGCGACGTGATTTTGTCGCTAACGTTTCCCATGAACTTAAAACACCACTCACCGTTGTGCGAGGTTATGTAGAAATGATACTCACGACTGAACATGCCCTTGAGCCTCATTGGCAAAAAGCGTTTAGCACTATCGAAACACAAGTGTCTCGAATGGACCGTTTAGTGGAACAGTTACTGATTTTATCACGCGTAGAAAATCATGCTGATCATGAAAAAAAACAACTTGTAGATATGCCAAGATTAATTCATACATTGGTTGATGATGCAACTTGGCTTAATCAAGCAAAACAACACAAAATCACCGCGGACCTTGCCGATGATCTATGGATAGAGGGCATTGATACAGAATTGAAGAGTGCTTGTGCCAATTTAATTTCTAATGCTATTGCTTATACACCTGAACATGGAAGAGTTAATGTTTCATGGCAACGTAGTGGCAATAAAGCAAGGTTTTCAGTAAAAGATAATGGCCCAGGCATTCGTCCTGAACATGTGAACCGCATTACAGAAAGATTTTTTCGAGTAGACAAGTCTCGGTCACGTGATACGGGAGGTTCAGGGCTGGGATTATCAATTGTTAAACATGTTTTGCTTCATCATAATGCTGAACTGGCCATAGAAAGTCATTGGGGTGAAGGCAGTGAATTTATCATTGACTTTGAATTGCTAGATAAAGACCTTACCTAAATTTAGTTATCATCTGCATCTTTGTTACAACCTTTACACTAAAATACAATAACACTGTATTCATTCTTTATTATAATGACAGGTGAAATAGTAGGGAAACAAGTATTTACCATAAAAGTTTCCCTTTAAAATTATGAGACTTTAAACCTCAGTGTTAATTGATTTAGTGCATCAGCAATATTACTTATATCTTTGCTGGAAGCTGATACTTGTTCTGCACTGACCGAATTTTCATAAGCTACATCACTAATCTCAGTAACATTTTTACTGATGTCAGAAGATACACATGATTGTTCTTCTACTGCTGTGGCAATTAACTCTGTCATTTGGGTGATGCTTTCTATCTCAACGTTCATTGACGAAATAACGCCAGCCACGTTTTGAGTGTTTAAAATGGTGTTTTTACAAACATTTTGACTGACTTCCATCGCATTAACCGCATCTTTAGAGGCTTTTTGAAGTTTTTCTATCATTACTTCAATATTCTTTGTTGATTCTTGTGTTTTCGATGCTAATGTACGAACCTCATCGGCAACAACAGCAAATCCTCGTCCTTGTTCACCAGCTCTGGCTGCTTCTATTGCAGCATTAAGTGCAAGTAAATTAGTTTGGTCTGCAATTCCTCTAATAACTTCTAATACCGAGCCAATTTCATTAGAATCTTTCTCTAAATTTTGAATAATATCGTTAGCTTGGCGTATTTCAGTACCCAAATTATTTAAATCACCAATCGTTTCCTTTATATTTATATTGGCTTGTCCTGATGATGATCTTACATTTTGTGCTGAGTGAGCTGCACTCGCGGCATTTTGTGCAACTTCATTTATGCTGACAGACATTTCTTCAACGGCTGTAGCAACTTGTTCTATATTGGATCTTTGAATTTGCAAACTGGTTGATGATTGCAAACTTAACGCGCTAGTTTCTATCGCTACATTGGTTAAATTACTACTGTCGGAAATAATCTCACCAATAACATTACGAAGATGTGTTGTCATACGTTGCATCGCACCATAAACACTGGAATGGTTATTGTGATCGGCAAAAGAAACCATTAGATCACCATCAGCTATGGTTTCAGAAATCTTTTTCATTTCATGAGGTTCACCACCGAGCGGTTGTAAAATTGATTTTGACGTTAAGAGCGCAACAGCAATAATAATCAAAATACAAAGAGCAATAAAAAAACTAATATTCCAGTACATTTGATAGACAGGAGAAAAGGCTTCAGCAACATCTATTTCAGATAATAGCGCCCATTTGATACCGTTAATACTAATAGGTGTATAAGCGGATAGCACCGGATTACCGTTATAATCAATAATGATTTTAGTACCTGTTTCTCCACTAAGAGCAAGCTTTGCGGCTTCTGTATCTACGCCATTACTCTTAACGGTTCCTGCAAAAGATGCAATCACTGAGTGGCCTTGAGGATCAAGAAAAGAGTTGGAACGCATCAGTAAATCACTACCTACCAAATAACTTTCACCAGTATCACCCATGCCTGCACGTTGTTGCATAATTGTATTAATTTTATCTATAGATAATTGTAAGGCGATAACGATTGGCGTGCCATTATCACTAATAAAAGGTAGAGCAATAAATCCTGCTGGCTCATTATTACTGGGGGCGTAACGACTAAAGTCTGACATCGCAAAGTTGTTACTTTGAGACACTTTTTTATATAAAGTGCCTAAACCTGAATGATTGTAAGCGCCTCTTAAAAGATTCGTTTGATAATCAGCTTCTTTAGTGACGGTATAGAAAATATCGCCGGTGTTATCAACAATGAAAAAATCATAATAACCGTAGGTATTAATGAATTTTTCGAAGTAATCGTGTTTACTATCTGCACTTGCTTTAAGTGTATCAAGGGAGCTGAAGTCAAGTGTGTGCTGCAGAGTTTCTGCCAAAATTTCGATATCTCCTTTTCGTTCAGAAAAGTAATCTTCAACTTGAGATTTTTTTATCTCTCTCACTGCTATTAATTGTGAAAATGCTTGTTTTTCAAGCGCCGAACTTGAAATGTAACTGGCGATTAGGCCAACAACGATAGTTGGTATTAATGCGATAGATAAAAATGTGATCAGTAACTTGTGTTTCAGGTTCAAAATAATTCCTTTTATTAATAATCCTGTCATATGAAAGGATAGAGGGAAAATGTGAATTGGGAGTGTTATACGTTAATTTTGTCTTAAATAAGAACTATTCGTGATAACTTCGCGTGGGATACTAACAATTTCGATAAGCTAAATGAAGGATTGTTATCACAAAAATTTAATGAAATTGTAACAAATGATTTTTAATGAATCTCTGTCGTTATTTGGTTATATCAGCGATTAATACACTTATATTATATCGCTGTAATATAAGTGTCATATACCTTAAATATAATTGTCACATAAGCTTTATATAGTGTTCACAAATTAATTAACCCCAATCAAATTAACGATAATTTAAATGGGATAACACCTCAGTGGAGAATAGAATGGGTTTTAAAAGTGCTTTAGGCGTTATAGGTTTAGCAAGCTTGGTGAGTTTCTCATCATTAGCAATTGACAAAAACTTACCTGAATACAAGAAAATAAGTGGCATTTCAGGGAATTTATCATCAGTAGGTTCTGATACCTTAGCAAACATGATGACGTTTTGGGCTGAAGAGTTTAAGCGTACATACCCCAATGTAAACGTACAAATTCAAGCCGCAGGATCATCTACTGCGCCACCGGCATTAACCGAAGCCACTTCAAACTTAGGGCCGATGAGTCGTAAAATGAAGTCACGTGAAATTGAAGCGTTTGAAAAACGTTACGGTTACAAGCCTACAGCTGTTCGTGTTGCAATCGATGCATTAGCGGTATTTGTTCATAAAGATAACCCCATTAAAGGATTACGGATTGACCAAGTTGATGCTATTTTTTCAAGTAACCGTAAATGTGGTGCTGAAAAAGATGTAGACCGTTGGGGGGATTTAGGCTTAACCGGTGATTGGGCTGGAAAAGATGTACAGCTATATGGCCGAAACTCAGTTTCAGGTACTTACGGATACTTCAAAAAGAAAGCACTTTGTAAAGGTGACTTTAAGAACAGTGTCAACGAGCAGCCTGGTTCTGCTTCTGTTGTACAATCGGTATCTGCATCATTGAATGGTATTGGTTATTCAGGTATTGGGTATCAAACATCGGGTGTTCGTGCATTACCTTTATCTAAAAAGGGTGATAACTATGTTGAAGCTAACATGGAAAATGCAATTTCTAAAAAATATCCACTCTCTCGTTTCTTATATGTTTATGTAAACAAACACCCAAACAAAGCATTAGCGCCAATGGATGCTGAATTTTTGAAAATGGTACTTTCAAAATCAGGTCAAAAGATTGTTGAAAAAGATGGTTATATTCCATTACCTAGTGCAGTTGTTCAAAAAGAATGGAAAAAGCTTGGGCTTTAGTCATATTCATCATTAAGTTTTTCAATTGAAAGGCCTGATATTTTATCAAGCCTTTTTTACATTTTATTGACAATGTATCAACATCGATACAAACTCTCAACAAACCGATACTCTAAACAGATAATTGTTATTGTAGAGTGTGGGTAAGCAAATGTTGAAGCCATAAAAAGTGGTTGATGGTGTTTTTGCTTTCATATGTTTAGGAGATGTTTATGAAAAAGTACCCCTTTATAATTGGTTTGTTGAGCCCATTATTTATTAATCAGGCTTATGCCGAAAATCATCAGTTAGATTTTGCTTCAAATAACTGGTCGTTGATCAAAACTATAAAACTACAACAGACAGCGCAAGAAATTAGCACGCTCACGAGTCGAGCAAATAAAGGTAAATCGTTCAATTTAAATATTGAGTTGCTTGAACAAGTATTAGGCAATCAAGAGACAATAACGATAGATTTACCACTACCTAATGGGCAGTTTTCTACTTTTAAACTCACAACCAGTTCAGTAATGAATAGTGAACTAGCGGCTAAATATCCATCAATTAAAACTTTTACGGGTTATCAAGTTGATAAGCCTGAGCATAAAGGACATTTTGATATAACACCGCATGGTTTTCATGGTGTATTTACCTTTGATAACGACAAGGTTTATATCGACCCTATCAAAAGAGGCAATCGTTTAACTTACCATAGTTATTTCCGTAAAGACGCTGAACCATTAAGTCTTATTGCGTTAGGAAAACGTTTTGCACCTAGAAAACATCTGTCGTTAATTAATAATGAAATAGCTTCAGACAACAGAATGCTTAAACAGCAAAATAAAGCTGCTGAAATCATTACTTATCGGATTGCTGTATCAACAACTGCAGAATATAGTACTTTTCATGGGGGCACTAAAGAAGGCAGTCTCGCCGCTATTGTTACTATGCTTAATCGCGTAAATGAAGTATTTGAAAGAGACTTATCGATAAAGTTAGAATTAATCGCGAATAATGAGAGCATTATTTTTACTGATGCTGAAACTGATCCGTTTACAAATACCGATGGAGATATTGATCTAAATACAGACGTTATAAATACAGCTGTCGGTGCTGATAATTATGATATTGGTCATGTTGTTGGCACAGGCGGTGGCGGTGTTGCTGGTTTAGGTGTGGTTTGTAGTGACTATAAAGCTGAAGGATTAACGGGCAGTGATAGCCCAACCAATGATTCTTTTTATATTGATTATGTCGCACATGAAATAGGTCATCAGTTCGGTGCTGAGCATACATTTAATGGCTCATTAGGGGCTTGCGATGGTAATAGAGAAGCGAGCAGTGCTTACGAGCCAGGCAGTGCGTCTACTATTATGGGATATGCAGGGATTTGTGGTGAGCAAAACTTACAGAATAGTTCAGACCCTTACTTTCACTTGCATTCGATTGAACAAATAACAAGCTTTACTCAAAATGGCAATGGGAATAGTTGTGGTGCAAAAGTCGCACAAACTAACCAAGCACCTACAGTGAACGCAGGAAGCGACTTCACTATTCCAGCTCGTACTCCTTTTACGTTAATAGGGCAGGGAACTGATAATGAAAATGACAGTTTAACGTATAGCTGGGAACAGTATGACTTAGGGACAATGAGCAGCAGTAAAGATGATGATAAAACAGATGACGGTACACGCCCTTTATTTCGTGCTTTTGCACCCAATAGCAGCAACGAAAGAACCTTCCCTGTATTAAGTGACATTTTATTAGCGAAACAAACACATGGTGAAGCATTACCTACAACAACTCGTGACCTTAACTTTCGCTTAGTTGTTAGAGATAACCAAGGGAATGTTAGCGATGATGCAATGAAAGTGTCTGTAATTGCAAATGTAGAGGGCTTTTCGCTAATTGAGCCTAGTATTGGCGCATCTTGGCTAGGTGAACAACAAACCGTTACATGGAATACAGCTTCCACTGAGCAAGCGCCGGTGTCATGTAATACCGTAAATATTTTACTTTCGACGGATTCTGGAAATACTTTCTCTCAAGTTTTAGTCAATGAAACACCCAATGATGGTAGTCAAATCGTTAACTTTTCATCGATAAATACGGAAACGGCAAGGATTAAAATCATTTGTAATGATAATATTTTCTTTGCTATTAATACCGCTGATATTTCGATTAATAGTGATGGAGTATATGTTGACACTAAGCCAGTATTTTCGAGCCAAAACGTATTAAACATAAACGAAGATAATACATTAACACTAAATAAGAGTGATCTTGTTTTCAATAATAACCTGGTGATTGATAGTATCGCCATTGTCGCTGGAGATAATTATCAAGTAGAGGGTTTGAAAATCATACCTGAAGAAAACTTTAATGGTGAATTATTAATAAAAACGATTGCTACTCAAGGTCAATTAAGTAGTGATGAATTTACTGTGAAAGTCATGGTTATAGCGGTTAATGATGTACCCGTTGCACTTGATGATAGTGTTAGTTTTGTAGAAGATTCAGTGAATAACAGTATTGATGTTCTTGCTAATGATACCGATATTGAGAATGACACTTTAGCAATAAAGACAATCAATTATTCTGGTTTGGGTAACGCTGTTATTGAAAATAACAATATTATTTATACCCCGCAAGCCAGTTTTTCGGGTATTGAAACGATAACGTATGTGGTTAATGATGGCTTGAATGATAGCGCTTCAGCAACCTTAACAATTACCGTAACCGCTAAAGTGGTCGTTGAGCCTGAACCTGAACCAGTACCAGTACCAGAAGCTAAAAAATCATCAGGTGGCGCAGCGATTTATTTGCTAGTCTTGTTATTGACTGCGGCAAGAAGATTTAAAGGCGGAAAATAATGAATAAACTCACTTTATTTATTACTTTATTAACATGTTTTGTTGTGAGTTCGGTTCTACAGGGTTGTACCAAAGAATCAACAATACCAGCTGATACTGCTAAAGATAAAGAATTAAGCCGAATTGAAGTCGTGCTAAATGATGCTGTCTCAAACCAAGATTATCGATTATATGGCATAGCGGGACGAAGGGTTGTTTTACCTGGTTTTGAAAGTGAAAACTTTAGTCAAATTGAGAAGCGTTGTGGCGTTAGGTTATTATCAGGCACGGGTGATGTACTTAAAAATAATAAAGACCGTGAAGAACGTCGTGAAAACTACCAATTTGCACTAAAAGTAAACAGTAAACTCTACGCACTTTGTTTGGACAATACGGCTAAGTAATTGAATGAGGTAAGCCAAAGCACTTACCTCATTTACCTTTCAAATAGGCAAATAATGTAATGGTAACAAAAGACAAAATATTACTTATTGATGATGATATTGAGTTAACGGCATTAATTAGCCAGTTCCTTAGCGCAAATGGTTTCTCTGTTGCCGTAGAGCATTATGGAGATAAAGCTAAGCAGAAAATTTTAGATTACAAACCCGACTTGATCGTTTTAGATCTTATGTTACCTGGGCTTGATGGCTTGACTATTTGTAAAGATATACGACATAGTTTTTTAGGTGCAATTATCATGTTGACGGCATTGGATGATGATATTGATGAGGTGACAGGATTAGAAGTGGGTGCTGATGATTATTTGTGTAAACCGATTAAACCACGTGTATTGTTAGCCCATATTCGCGCGCAATTAAGAAGGCAAACAACACTCACTCAAAATCACCAACAAGATATAAGACAAGTGAATAATGGTGAATTGAAAATTGATGCTAGAAAACGAATTGTAACTTATCATCAAAAAGAAATATTACTTTCTAGCGCAGAGTTTGACTTACTCTGGGTACTCTCTTCATCGGCAGGAACCATTATTACTCGAGATCAATTACACTTGGAAATATTCCGTCTTGAATTTGACGGTTATGATCGTTCTATTGATTTGCGCATATCTCGATTACGGAAAAAATTAGGCGAGGACCCTAAGGACCCACAAATAATTAAAACAATACGAAATAAAGGCTATCTTCTTGCTGGTTAATACGAGAAAGCCTCTATTTATAGTCATTATTTTATTGCTCATTAATCTAGTGGTCGCCAGCATAATGAGCAATCACGTTTACTATGATCTTGAGTTATACGTTTACGAGCAGTACAACGATTATTTACTGGAAATAAAAAAAGAAACTCATCAAGTTTTTAGTGATGTAGAAAGTGCGCAATGGCAAGAAAAAGCGAATTTTTTAGCTAACAAATTTGACAGTGAGTGTAATATTATCTCTCGTGAAGATAGGAAACTTGATGATTATGTTAAGTCTCACTTATCACAACCCCAAGGGGCATCTGGCTTTGTAGATATGGACAACGCGATAATATATTACCCATTAAATGATCAATTTACGGTTGAATTTGGGCCGATAGTCTTTAACACATGGTTGAGTTTTATCAGTGAGTGGTTCAGTTGGTTTGTCGCGATATTTCTCAATGTCGTTTTAGTATTTTTCTACTTAACATTTCTCGAAAATAAGCAAAGGGAATTAGGAGAAGCTATTGATAAACTCCCTCTTAATTTTGATGAGAGAAAATCGAATCCATATCTTCATATAAAAGAGCTAGGTTCGCATATTACTAAGTTACAAAAAGACAATGAACGGCGTTTATTATTACAGCGAGACTTATTACACGGTGTCGCACATGAATTCAGAAGTCCTATGGCTAGAATTCAATTTGCTTTAGATATGCTTGAAGAATCTTCTGAAAGAGAACAAGGGAAATTACGTCAAAGTATTCATACGTCACTTGATGATCTTGACAAGCTTGTAAAAGAATTACTTTATTATGCTCGATTGAAAGACAGTGATTCAGCTATAAAATGTAGTGCAATAAATCCTGTAGAACTCTGTATTTCAGCTATTGCACAAGTTAGCCCTTTTTATAATGAAATACGCTTTGAATTTAATGAATTAGATGGTGAACTGAAGGGTATATACGCAGATGAAAATTTACTTAAACGTATGCTTGTTAATTTATTGAGAAATGCTGGGCGCTTTGCAACATCACTTTGTCGTATTCGAATCTGTTATAACGAAAATGAAGTGGTTTTTACGGTTGAAGACGATGGTGTTGGTATTCCTCCAGGTAAAACTGATCGTATATTTGAGCCTTTCACACGTTTAGACCCTAGCCGCTCTAGAGATTCTGGCGGTTGCGGACTTGGCTTGGCGATTGTCGATTCTATTGCAAGAAAACACCAAGGAAAAGTAGAAGTGATTGACGGTGTATTAGCAGGCGCCTGTTTTAAAGTCACTTTACCGTTTTCTTTAACAATATCACCGGATATAAAGTCACGTTAACGAAATAACGCTCGCCGCATACTTCGTCAATATCTAAATGGATATGCTAAATTAGACTGACAGCTTCGATGTCAGTCTCTTATCGTTGTAGTATCTCTGTGTTAACGAGAAATATCGACCATTAAATCGTCAGCAAGATTCTCTAATGCATTAATTAAGCTTTCAGTTTGTTCTTCATTTACCGACAGGGTAGCTTTGGCTTTGAATAGCGCCTGTCCGGTATGTGGAGCATTGTCTTGAGTGCTAACGAGTTTAATCATGTTACCCCCATGATGATGAATCACTGATGATATTTCTTGTACAATACCTTCTCGATCGTTTGCGGTAAGTTCTAAAACAATGTTGGCAGTGTTACTTGAGTTTTCTGGGCTAGCTTGTTCAATATTTATTTTAAAATCAGGTAATGCGGCAATGGCATTTGATAATGCTACACATTGATCGTTCTCTACAGCAATTTCGAGTACACCTGTAAAGAAACCTGATAAGTGATGTAAACTACTGGTTTGCCAGTTGCCATTGAACTGTTTAATAACCTTTGATAAAAGGTCTACGACACCGGGACGGTCTTTGGTAATAAATGAAATAACTAAATGATTCATAATGTTCCTCTATAAAAACAGGGTGATTTTTTCATTGCTTTAAGGTAACCGTGATAATTGCGAAAGCTCTTTATGTAGCTGACTTTCATCACCAAGATTTAATTCAACTAATCGCCTTAAATGAGTCACACTGTCAATATCAATCGCATTACACTGCAAACCTACTTCATCGTTTACTTCATGAACTACAGCAACATGCATTTCAACGATTGACTCTCCGTTTGCTAAATCAAAATGTAATAAACCCAATTTTCCTTTCAACGAAATATCAGCGTTAGGCAGAGTAGCCAACGCGCCATTAAGAGAAATGTCGTGGATTGTTACAGGATAATTTTTATGTTCAATCTTTAATATCGCATTGATTGAAAACAAAACTCGTGTGAATTGACGTCTATTTTCCATTGCTTAAGTTCAGATAGTGAATTGGTATCTTCAGCATAGCTCTCTTTTAAAAAAAAGGCACTTTTTTCATATGATTTTTTGAAAAAATCACGTAAATAAAGTGCCGATAACTATTTAATAACTAATAGTAATTACTGGTGTTAGCCAATTTTTTTGTATCTAATTCTATGAGGCTCCGTTGCTGCTGGACCCAATGTTTTTTTCAACCAAGCTTCATATTCAGTAAAGTTACCTTCGAAGAAGTTAATTTTTCCTTCATCGCGATAATCTAAAATATGGGTTGAGATGCGATCAAGGAACCAACGGTCATGTGAAATAACCAAGGCACAACCTGGGAATTCTAAAATAGCTTCTTCTAGTGCACGTAAAGTTTCAATATCTAAATCGTTGGTTGGTTCATCAAGTAAAAGTACATTGCCGCCCGTTTTCACTAATTTAGCTAAATGGACACGGTTACGCTCACCACCCGATAATTGACCAATGATTTTTTGTTGATCAGTGCCTTTAAAATTAAAGCGGCTAACATAAGCACGCGCCGGAATTTCATAAGTACCAATTTGAATGATCTCATTACCTTCTGATATTTCTTGATAAACCGTTTTTGAATTGTCCATATCGTCACGGAACTGGTCAACACTGGCAAGTTTTACTGTCTTACCAATGTTAACTGAACCTGAATCTGGTGATTCAGACCCGGTAATCATTTTAAATAACGTAGATTTACCCGCACCATTGGCACCGATAATTCCGACAATAGCCCCTTTAGGAACACTGAAGCTTAAGTCATCAATTAGTACTCTATCGCCGTAAGACTTGGTTAAGTTCTCAATATCAATAACCAGGTCTCCAAGGCGTGGCCCTGGTGGAATGTATAATTCGTTAGTTTCATTACGTTTTTGATTTTCGTTACTTGATAACTCTTCAAAGCGTGCCATACGTGCTTTACTTTTTGCTTGGCGAGCTTTTGGATTTGAACGAACCCACTCAAGCTCATGCTTAATGGTTTTTGCTAAGGCATTTTCAGTACGTTTTTCTTGTTCAAGACGGGCATTTTTTTGTTCAAGCCAATTAGTATAGTTACCTTCATAAGGAATACCATGGCCACGGTCTAACTCTAATATCCAACCAGCAACATTATCTAAGAAATATCTATCGTGGGTAATGGCGACAACCGTTCCTGCGTAATCATGTAAGAAACGCTCTAACCATGCGACAGATTCAGCATCTAAATGGTTAGTTGGTTCATCAAGTAATAACATGTCAGGTTTTTCAAGTAATAAACGACAAAGCGCAACACGACGACGTTCACCACCACTTAACACGGCAATTTTTTGATCCCATTCAGGTAAACGTAGTGCATCTGCGGCACGCTCTAAAACGTTATCAATGTTATGTCCGTCTTGTGCGTTGATAATATCTTCAAGCTCGCCTTGCTCTTTTGCTAGCTTGTCAAAGTCAGCACCTTCTTCAGCATATTCGTTATACACTTGGTCAAGGCGTGCCATGGCATTTTTAACTTCCGATACCGCTTCTTCTACCGCTTCACGTACCGTTTGGCTTTCGTCAAGCTGTGGCTCTTGCGGTAAGTAACCTATTTTAGTACCAGAAAGTGCTTTTGCTTCACCTTCAAATTCAGTATCAACACCGGCCATAATACGAAGCAGGGTAGATTTACCAGAGCCATTTAAACCTAATACACCAATTTTTGCACCAGGGAAAAATGAAAGAGAAATATCTTTTAAAATAGTGCGTTTTGGCGGAACTATTTTAGAAACTCGATTCATCGACATGATGAACTTATCGGGTAGTGGCTGAGCCATTTGAGTGCCTTTTATTTGCAGGGAAATTAACTTGTCGATATTTTAGGTTAAAGAAGGTAGGTAGGCAAATGTGATTGAGATAATTTGTTGTTTTGCTAGAAAGTTCTACCTATCGAGACATTAATTATGACGGAAAGCCGTTTTATTTGTTAATGAACTATGTTGTTCTTTATGTTTTTTACGCAAAAAATGACTGGGATAGCTGAATTAGAAATGGAGGTGATTCGCCTATTATTTTGAAAAGTACTCTATACTGTAGATGAAAGGAATATAATAATGATGGTAATTTAACCCTTTGACCTTGTTCTATTCATTTTAATGATCAAACTTAGGTGAAAATATTGAATGAAAAAATTTCTGCTCATTGCTTTATTACTACTTTCTTTTACAGCACTGTCTAGCGAAGTAGAGCTTAAAGTAGTCACGGAAAATTGGCCGCCATTTATTAAGAAAGGGAAAGAAGTCTCAGGAGAAGTTACCAAAAATATCAGAGAAATCCTGTCATATACTGATATTAAATATTCCATAAGTATCTATCCTTGGGCAAGAAGTCTTCATTTAGCTACCACCACCCCTAATATACTTATTTATTCTATTTACCGAACAGAGCAACGGGAAGCTAAATTTAATTGGATTTGTCCAATTTATAAATCGATTCCAGTGCATGCTTACAAACTCGCATCGAATATAATCGATATAAATTCCTTAGAGTCTTTAAGAAAAGGTGTGGTTGGTGTCATGCGGGGAGACCACAGTTACAGCTATTTTATACAAGAAGGTTTTCTAGTAGGGGCTAACTTAGATCTATCTTCCAATGAAGAAATAAATCTTAGAAAGTTAGTTTCAGGTAGGGTTGATGTGATTATTCAGGCTAAAGAATCACTTATCTATCGCTTAGACTCTCTTGGAATTAAGGATGTTGATATGATCTCAGGCATGGAAATAGGGCATGATAAAAATATTGGGCATTGCATGGCATTAAGTCTGGGCACTAACACTGATATTATTAAAAAAATAAGGAAAGGCTTCGAGCAATGGAAAAAGCAGCAACAATAATGTTTAAGCTGTATGGGTTAAGTGGTCACCAGATGCAAAACAGCTCTTGTCGTTGAAACTCATTTTTCCACGTAACCTATGCAGTATATAAGCCTGTCGACAAGTAAGATGAAAGGTAGGTTAAAACAAACGCGATTTAGAGAGTCTTTCAATAAAAGTTTAATAGACAAGTTTTAGCAATATAAATAATATCAAAACAACATGAGGGAAAGCTATTGTGGGCCGAATAGATTGACGAGCATATTCAATAATTAAAGCGATACCACCTAAACTCACCTTATTATACTCCGTGTTAAATTGACATGCATTTTCATTGCTATCATCAGCAATAGATTTTTCAATCTGAAGAAGTCTTGGTTCTATACGCGACTGAAAAGTCTTCCAAATGGCGTCTTGCCCCCATAAAACCAACAATATAAAAATGATAGGAATACCGATAACACCTGATATTGCAGTGGTCAATAAAACCATAATACTGACTAATTTTATATAAAGAGAATGCTTTTCATAGCTATCAAATTGATTTTGAAGCAAGCACCATTCTGTCATTAGTTCATTTTTATTCATATATTAAGTACTCAGATATTTATAATTACACTTATATAAGTATTAAGTGCTGTTAATAAAGTTTAAGAAAAACTGATAACGATAATATATTATTAAGTCAGTAAGTTACAATGAATATAAAGAGGAAGTTTATTTTAGATTTTTTCTTAAAGAGATTGAGCGTAGTTAACTCACTTTGAGTCGATATAAAAAAACGTTATCTCTTTTCATGTCAGACATAAAGAACCCGTTCGGATTCTTTATGTTGGCCTAAGGAAAGTTACTTCAGTGAATTTTGATAATGTCTAATGACTTTATCTTGATTTATTGAAGCAGGTAAAATGACGTTTACTTCTCTGTGTAAATGAATTTCCCCTTCGACAATAGCGCCCTCTGCGATGGTTAATATTGGGGTTTCATCGGTAAGGGAGGAAAAAAAAGTCTTTTCAAAAATAATATCTCCTTTTACAACAGATTCTTTAGCCAGCGTCACATCACCATTAGATGCAATTAAATTACCCCCAACACTTACGCCTTGTTCCATATTAATATTGCCATTCGTCACTTTAATACTGCGAGTGATAATAACGTTTTTACCTGCTTCAACATTTCCATTCATTGTTTCTAATGAATAAGCTTCACTGAATTCGCCTATTTCAATGTTGCCATTGGTGAGCTCTACAGATTTTACTTTTGCATTACGGCCTACTGTAATATTACCGCTATTGTTCTCTAAATTACCTGCACGCTGATCATCTTTCACGTCTATGTTACCAAAAGTTGAATATACGTTGTTACCACTATGACCAACTTGATTACCTACGACACAGCCTGATAAGCCTACTATTAATAGTGAGGTCGTTATTAATGAGGTTAACTTATTTTGCATTCATATTTCCTTGAAATTTAATTTGGGTATTGAGCTTCTGAATCATTAGAGCAAAAATTACGCCAAAATGTTAACTTATTGTAATGTAATGGTTTACTTGTATTTCTCGTTATTAGTAAATAGCGTGAATTGGTGAAAAAGTTAACATTTGTGTAAATCACACTAATTATCGAGTGAAAATAGAAAACCTTTTATCTGTGTTCAGTCACGCAAAGTTGATAAAAGGTTGAATTGGCAACGAGTATTTATTTTTTACTTTATCGACTCTAACTGTTCTACGATTGCAATAAACGTAGGTCTGTTAAAGGTGGTTTCCTGCATGCAATTATTTTTTATTTCTAATAACTTTTTATAATGAATAATATTTTCTGAAGAATCACACAATGGCAATAAATCATCGATTAAACAGCCAAACGCTCTTACTTCAACAGCCTGCATAGCAATTCGTTGCTGCTCAGGTAACGTGTTGAAGTTAGAAGCTGCACCAAAGTCACCGAACAGCATATTTGCTTTATCATCAACCATGATATTGTGAGCATAAATGTCACCATGACTCACGTTGCTTTCGTGTAAGTGACATAAGGTATCAGCCATGCTAAAGACGATTTTTATCATTTGAGATAATGCTAATGTTGCTTCTTCCGGAAAAGTATCGCGGGTACAGCTTGCTAATGATGGCGGTAAGCCTAAATTATAAAAACGCTCAGGAATAAGCTCCATGATCAAAGCGAGTTGTTCTGTCGACATTATTTTAGCAATGACCTTAATTAAGTTTTTATGTTCACCTGCTTGTAAGCAATTATTTAACTCATCAATTGGGTAACCATCACTGGTTACTTCTCCTTTAAATAATTTTACGGCAATGTCATTAGTTGAGTTAATTTCATCAGGTTTGTTTAACCATGTCGCTTGGCGAATAACACCGGATGCGCCTTCACCTAATTTTTGCTTTAACTGAAAGTCAGCCATAGCAACCTGAAGCATATCGTTAGGCTCTTGTACTGCTTTACTAGCTAGTTTATTACCCGAAAAAGCCAACCAAGCCAGTTTGGGTAATTGAAATAACCAATTAGGTAGAGTGGTTAACTGGTTTGCTGAAAGGCGCATTAGCTCTAAATTTTTACAGTTTGTCATTGTGTCAGGGAGTTTTTTTAACTGATTACCGGCAAAAGCGAATTTCTGTAAGTCGAGTAACTCACCCATAGAGTCAGGCAAACTAGCTATTTTATTGTCAGTAAGTATTAACCAACGTGCTTTAATAGGTAATACATTTTCATCTACTGTATGCAATTTATTTGACTTGAAACTGATCATTTCCAGTTTTGGGCAGCTCGCTAATATTGCTGGAATTTTTTCAAATTTATTGTTGGTAAAGAAAAGCCTTTTTAGCTTTTTTAATACCGAGAACTCTGCTGGTAAATCAGATAATTGATTATTCGATAAATCTAAAACTTCGAGTGTGTTAGCTAACGATAATATCTCTTGGGGAAATTCTGTTAAATTTTCACTTAACGTTAAATGAGTAGTGTTGGCGTATTTACCTGAATTGAGTTGCGCTAAAGTCTGCAAGGTGAGCCTATGAAGATACTAAAAATTATTGCTATGTTACTGGGAAAACTGCTTCGGCTAAAGTGTATTAAGAGATTGTTAGGGAGATTTATCTACTTAATAGATTTTTAGTCATATTTTTCTATAATTATTCTTTAACAAGACAATAAAATATTGATAACAAGGTTATTTATTTTGCTCATAGATATAAGAAGCTCAAAAATGAGAACAATGGTTTACCCTATTGTGATTATTTGTGCTCTGCTTTATGTTCGCTATTACAGCAGTATTTTACTTTTTCATACCCTTGCTGAACTATTTTCTATTTTTGTCGGGCTGTTAATGCTCGTGGTCGTGTTGAATACCCGGCACTTTGTGCGAAATGATTTTCTTATTTTTTTAGGCATTGGTTATTTTTCTATTTCAGTGTTAGACGCTTTACATGCTTTCACCATTAAGGGCATGCCTTTTTTCAATATTACTGATGGTGAAATTACCATACACCTTTGGATCTATAGTCGAATCTTTGAAGCGTTACTTTTACTGCTTGCTCCTATTTATTTAACCAATCGATTGAATAGTAAGGTTATGATCATAGTTACTAGTACTTTAGTAACTTGCATCGCCTTAGCCGCCTTTCATTTAGAACAACCGATTATGTTTGTTGAAGGTAAACTATCTAACTTTAAAGTTTACACAGAATTTGTGGTGATTTTGCTACTTGCTTCTGCTATTGGACTTTATTGGAAAAATCGACTGATGTTGGAAAAAAATGTTCTATTCTTTCTGATCTGTTCATTAGTGTTAACTATATTGGCTGAGCTATGTTTTACCCTATATGCCAATTTTAGTGGCCTTGCTTTTGTCATTGGCCACCTTTTTAAGTTCTTATCTTTTTGGATGATCTATCAAGCCATTATTCAAACCTCGTTAAACGAGCCTTTAAAATTACTCACCATAAGCTTAAACAGTTATGACGCTATACCTAACCCAGCTATCCGTGTTGATGAAGAAGGAATTATTGCGCAAGTAAATCGTGCGGCTTTGTTGTTAGTGGACGAACCTGTTGTACAGCTTATTCATCAACCAGTTCATCGTTATTTTCATCCTGAATTAGTAGAAGGAAGCCTTTGTCCATTTTGTGTAGCGATTAAAGATGGTGAGGATGTTCTAGATAAAGAAGTCTACTTTTCAAAATCTAAACAATGGTATTTATTATCAATAACATCTGTAGATCCATTAAATAAAAAAGGTGGGGTTGTTCAGTCGTTGACTAATATTTCCTATCAAAAATATCAAGAGAAAGAATTATTAGATAATAAAAATTTATTAGAAATACGAGTAAAAGAGCGAACCGAGGAATTAGAACTTTCTTTTAAAACGTTAGCTGAAGCGCAAACAGAATTAGTAGAGTCAAAAAAAATGGCCTCACTGGGAAGTTTAGTCGCTGGTGTTGCTCATGAGATAAACACCCCTGTTGGTGTTTGTATAACGGCAGCATCAAACATTTGTGAGTTGTCCAACGGTTTAAAAAATGATTTTGAAAATGAACAAATCACTAAAAGCGGTTTTGTAAAATATATAGATCATACTGAACAAAATGCGAATTTAATCGTAACAAACTTGTCTAGAGCAGCAGACCTGATTGGCAGTTTTAAACAAGTAGCCGTTGACCAATCAAGTGAACTATTACGTACATTTTATTTGAAAGCTTATGTTGCTGAAGTATTAGCGAGTTTGTCGCCTAAATTTAAAAGGAGAAATATAGTCGTAAACTTCTTAATTGAGAATGATTTTGAAGTACATCTTTCTCCAAGCGCAATTTCTCAAATATTAACCAATTTAATAATGAACTCGTTAATTCATGGTTTTGATGAAAGTGATTCTGGAGCCATTTCAATCACCGTGATTAAAATAAATGAAACGGTGACTTTTACCTATCAAGACTCAGGTAAGGGAATATCAACAGAACATTTAAAAGAAATTTATGAACCATTTTTTACCACTAAACGAGGACAAGGTGGTAGCGGATTGGGGTTAAATATTGTTTATAACTTGGTACATCAGTCGTTAAATGGCTCAATAACTTGTACCAGTAAAGAAGAAGATGGAGCATTGTTTACCATTGAATTTCCTTATCAAAAATAGCGTGTTTAAAAACTGATTGAGTTTTTATCTACATACAATTTTCAATATAGTCATTATTTAGTGTTTCATGGTCATAATGAGAATCGATTAGGTTATTCTCTTTATTGGTCGCGGCCTATATTTTACTGCTAGAACTATAGACTCAACGACTTATAACTTCTCATTGCAAAATTCATGAAGGCAGTGAATAATTACTTATTCCTTGCCTTTTTTAAGTAATTAATTTGTCTTTTTTAGCCCTCCAATTTGATAACCCATTCACCACGCAATTACCTGCCGATAGCGAAACATTAAACTATCCACGCCAAGTTCATGATTCTGTTTATTCATCGGTCATGCCTAAAAAAACACAAAATCCTCAGTTGGTGGCGGTAAGTGATGACGTCGCTGAAATGTTAGGCTTTAGTACCTCACAACAGCAAGGTGATGATTTTCTAAATTTTTTTAGTGGTAATTATGTGCCAGAAAATATATCACCCTATGCGATGTGCTACGGCGGACATCAATTTGGCCGTTGGGCAGGGCAATTAGGTGACGGTCGTGCTATTAATTTAACGCAAGTTAACACCCTTAATCATGGCAGTCAGGTATTGCAGTTAAAAGGCGCAGGGCCGACGCCATATTCACGTACCGCAGATGGATTAGCGGTATTACGGTCTTCGATTCGAGAGTTTCTCTGCTCAGAAGCCATGTTTCATTTAGGTATACCGACCACGCGTGCGCTCAGTTTATCGTTAACCGGAGACCAAGTTGTACGTGACATGTTTTACGACGGAAACGCTAAAGCTGAATTAGGGGCTGTCGTTTGCCGAGTATCGTCGTCTTTTATGCGTTTTGGCAGTATTGAATTACCTGCTTATAGAAAAGATAAAAACCTCTTAAAACAGTTGGTTGATTACTCCATTAAACATGATTTCCCAGACTTACTCATCGAGCCTGAAGCTAATGACGTTAAATGTTACCTTGCTTGGTTTGAAGAAATTGCTAAACGCACCTGTAAACTTATTATCCATTGGATGCGAGTAGGCTTTGTACACGGGGTAATGAATACCGACAATATGTCACTCATTGGCGAAACCATAGATTATGGCCCTTACGGTTGGATTGATGATTTTGACTTAAATTGGACGCCAAACACGACCGATGCCCAAGGCAAGCGTTATAGTTTCGGCAAACAAGGGGAGATAGCTCAATGGAATTTATTTCAATTGGCTAATGCGATTTACCCTTTAATTGAAGAGTCTGCGCCATTAGAAAAAATACTTAATAATTTCTCTAAACATTACCAACAACAATGGCGTGAAATGATGGCGCAAAAGCTTGGTTTTCATTCGGCTGATAACAAGCTGAAAGAACAGAACAATGAAGGTGATGAAAGATTGTTTTTAGAGTTAGAAACGTTACTCAGTGAAGTGGAAACCGATATGACGATTTTTTATCGTTTATTAGCCGACTTTAACTATGATGATGAAACCCGAGCAAATAATATCGCTCATTTCAGTGACTGTTTTTATCAAGCAGAGCCATTGAATTCAGACCATCAAAAAAGGTTTGTTTTATGGTTACAACATTATGACCAACGTATTCAAGCAGACAATATAACCCAGCCGATAAGAAAAGTGGCAATGAACAAAGTTAACCCTAAGTATGTTTTACGTAATTATTTAGCACAGCAAGCGATTACGCAGGCAGAGCAAGGTGACTATAGTCAGTTACATGACCTACAAAAGGTACTGAAAAATCCTTATGAAGAGCAAATGTCGTTTCATCACTTTAGTGAGAAACGTCCAGAATGGGCAAGAAATAAAGCGGGCTGTTCAATGTTGTCGTGTAGCTCTTAGTCTTTTAATGCTAAGAGTTTTATAGCTAGGAGGTTATACAGGAGGGGCCCACCGAAAAATCTTGTAAATTGATTGTCGGTGAGCTTTATATCTTATAGTTCGGTTATTTATTTAACGCACTACTCGGTACACTCGTTGGGCTAATATGTTCAATAGGGTAACAACCTAATATTTTAATGAAATTGGTAATAGAAGTGATTTCAGAGATCGCTTCTTGCAAAGCCATACTTTTCAAATTTGCTTCAACATCAATATAAAACATTTCTTCCCAAGGTCTGCCTTGAATAGGTCTTGATTCTAATTTAAACATGTTAATGCCATTTTCTTTTAAGATAACAAGGCAATCAACTAACGCACCCGCTTTTTGACCTGTGGCCAAAATTATCGTTGTTTTAGCGGGGATTTGCTCAGCAACATCAATAGGTTTGCGGGCAACTAAAATAAAGCGGCTATGATTTTCTATTTGATTTGCAATCGACTTTTCTAGTGCATGCAGTTTATAAAGCTGACCACCTTCTTCGCTACCAATAACGGCTACTGTTTCGTCTTGTAGCTCAAAAGCTTTTGCCATAGCGTCGGCAGTGCTGTCACAATATTCAATACGAATATTCTTTTGTTTATCAAGAAAGTTACTACATTGGGTAAAAGGTTGGCCGTGAGCGTAAATGGTTTTTATTTTCGTTAAGTGAGTATTAACTGCCGTTAATAAGCAATGCTCAATCGGTTGGGTAATTTCTCCAACAATCGATAAGTTAGTATGTTGAAGCACGTCGTAAACTTCGTTGATACTGCCTGAGCTGGTATTTTCAATCGGCAGCATGCCGTAATCGACATGGCCAGACTCCACTTGCTGCATAATTTCGCCAAAGCTTTGACAACCATATTCATTAATTTTCTCGGCACGACGTGAAAAGTAACGATGGCTGGCCAAATAGCTGTAAGAACCTTTATCACCTAAAAACGCGACACTTACTGTCGGCACTTGCATATTTGGATTAGCGAGTGTTTGTAAATAAGCTTGCTGATTAAGTACGGAGTCTTCAATAATGGTTTGATAAACGCTCGTAATATAATGCGCGTCTAAGCCGAGTACTTTGCCTTTATTTATCAATCGAATAAGCAATTCTTGTTCACGTTGTTGATCACGCACTGGACGAATTTGATGAGCTTTACTTTTAGCTACATTGAGCGTGAGAGAGCGGCGTTGAGCAAATAATTCCAGCAGTTGTTGGTCAAGTTGAGTTATTTTCTCACGGATTTTATTTAGATCTAATTCTTCGCTCACTGCACTTCCTACCTTTATTTGATGACTAATAAAACAATTTAAAAATAAAAGCTCCGTGCTGTTTTAGTAAGGGGAAAATAATGAATGCGACTAAAACAAGCAAATTAAGAAATAACACGGAGGTATATAACATCACTGTAGCGAGGGGGAGGAAATTGTTCAAGCCTTTATTGCTAAAGGCTTGTATTAAAAACATCTATATTAGAAATAGATTTTTAGCCTTGTGGAATGCATTGCCAAATAATCGCAAACGAAGAAACTGTTGCGATGGCCCAAACTATTGAACGCACAACTCCAATATTCAACAAATATAACACATTATAGGCTACACGAGCGATAACATGGGTGATTGCTAATAGCGTAATGGTGTCGGTTATCGTGTTGGTCGCAATCGCTAATAAAACCGCAGGTACAAATATTATTAGCGATTCAAAAGCGTTTTGATGAGCCGCTAATGCGCGGGCGCCGAAGCCGGTTAATTTAGCTTGTTGCGAGCGAGGATGATTATTGTCATAACCATCGAGCTTATTCATGGCTATCGCTAAAGGAGCTTTCGCTAAATAAGGTAATAGGGTTGCAGCAAATAAACACCAAATTAGAATTGTCATACTTTTCCTTTTTATCGATTGATTGTAGTTTTAGCTGAAATATTATTTTTAAATTTCAACGAGTATTTTATTGAGTTTTCAGCGATTAACGCACTTAATAGCTGAGTAGGGTTAATGTATATTTTGTTTTTCCCGGTAAAAATGGTGAAGGATTTCCTTTTACCCAATCATCATGACCTAAACCGTAATATGGACTCCACGGGTGGCCTGATTGACTGGTCGGCATATGCAAAATCCCCGACTCTTCATGGCCCGGTGAAACCACCATACGTTCTGATGCACCGAAGCCTTTACCCTGTACTCGTGGCATATAACTAGCGCCAGGAAGTGGAACAGGGGGCATATCTAACCAACGACCAATAAACGGTACTGCAGCGCTGAGAGGGTGCCGGATTGTACTTATATTTTGTTGCCCCCAAGTTGCCTGAGATAACGATTGATTTATTGTCATATCGGTTAAAGTGGATGTTAATGCTGTTTCGAAAACTTTTGACCAATTTTCTTCAGGGAGCCATAAAAAGTTTTCGGGTTCTTCGTTAATCATTTGCCATAACGGCGTTTCAACTTGATGACGAATAGTACGAAAAGAATAACTGTTATCTATTTGGGATAAGTTTTTATTAATCAAACTGAAAACGTCATTTCGTACATTCAAACGGAAATTATTCACGAGTCGGTAAGCAACAGAATCTATGCAGGCACATAAATTATCCGTGTTGATGGTTTCTTTTACTGCTTGCCAATCGGGATGTTTAACAATTGCTTGTGGTGTTAATACCTTTTCAAGTAAAAATGTCTGCCAGCGTTGTAAAAAAATGGCCTTGTCATCAAGCGCAATATTCAGCAAGTCTTGTTCAGAAAACTGGTCATTAACTAACAAGTTATCTCTGATTTGTTTTGCTCGCGCGCCTAGAGCATAACCACCATTACCTATTTTTTCTAACATCTCACCGCCAACAACACGCGTATTGGCTGTCCACAGACGGTTGTTTTTAGGGTTTTTAATTTTAGGGTATTCATTTGAATTTAAATAACCCTGCCAATGATTTATACCATCAGCCCAGTGTGTTGGTGTCTCGCCAAACTGAGAAGACTTTCTGGGAATTGGCCCCATAATGGTCCAACCAATACTCCCAGCTTTATCACCTACCATCAAGTTCTGGGCAGGAATACCAGATTGGCTAGCAATAATAAAGGCCTCGTCAACATTAGTTGCTAGTTCGAGTTGTGTTTGATGAAGGTTTACAGCTTGCACATCATGCGCAACCCAGCGATAAGCTAATAATTGGTCGTTACTATTGAAACCTATTACTGGACCCCAAATTGTTTCTTTGACAATGATTTCTCGGGCATCTTGGTCTTTTACGGCAATAATTTGTTTATGTAGAGTGAAGTCTTGATAGCCCGTAGGTGTTAGATATTGGCTTTGCTCTTCATTAGTATCAAGAATAATTATATCGCTCCAATCGCCATAACTATTAGTGAACCCCCAAGCAATATTCCCATTGCTACCTGCAATGATATTAGGTGTTCCAGGTAAGGTAAGTCCGGTTACTTTTATCGGTTTATTGTCATCACTTTGATATTGAAATGTCGCGCGAAACCAAGTGTTTGGCACGCGGATCCCTAAATGCATATCGTTAGCAACTATGGCACTACCTGTTGTACTAATATTTCCTGAAACTGCCCAGTTGTTCGAGCCAGGGAATTCTTCTCCTTGATACTTCTTTCCCGAGGAATTGTCTTGTGGTGAACTGTTTCTCTGGTTTTGCATCGACGATGATACTTTTGCAGTAAGGCCCGCTTGCTCTGAGGATGCCGAAGGCCAAGCTCGAGTAGGCATAACACTTGAAGATAACTTACTACCATCTATGGCTGCATCCCAAATACTACCCTTTGGGTTAAGAAATTTAAATACGTCTTCACCCAGTGTATTTTTTATATTGCCTAATGTTCTTTCCCGATCGCCTGCTGCATATTGTAAGTCCATGTACATACTTAATACGGTTAATATGGTGTCTTCTTCTTGCCAAGCAACAGGTTCTTGTTGTAATAATAAATATTCAAAAGGTGGCGACTTTAAATGACTTATTCCCTGATTGACTCCGCGTGTATAGGCTTTTAATAAAGCTAAGTCTTTTTTTGGAAGTTGAGAAACTATTACACGGGCACGTTCACGAAAACGGTGACGACGGACTTCTTGATCATGAGGTAAAGCCTTTTCGCCAAATAAACTCGCGAGTTCACCGGCGGAATTTCTGCGCAGTAAATCCATTTGAAAAAAGCGCTCTTGGGCATGTATAAAGCCAGTAGCCACCGCAACATCATTACGCTTTGTCGCTTTTATCGTAACAATTCCCTGTATATCGCGTTCAACAATAGCGGTGTCACTTAAACCCAGTAATGTTTTCTTTCCTTCTAAAACAGGTAAAGCACTGTCTATTTGGCTATAAATCCACGTACTTAAACTTGCAATAACTAAAAACAAGATGAGTAAGAAACCAATTATTATTTTTTTTATGCTAATCATAGTAGGAAATTTTTAGGATATTTTGTTGTGCTAGATTACCTTATTATTTATAAAGTTAACATTTAATGATGGAACATTATTACGTGTTTATTCATAAAGAAAAGGCCACATACTTTTTTATTGGTATTTTTCCCGATAGAATAGCGACAATTATCAATGATAAACCTCATTTAGGATTTTTTTATGGCATCTTTACAAGATCAGCTATTAAAAGCAGGCTTAACAACTAAGCAAAAAGCTCGACAAGCAAACACAAGTCAGCGTAAGACAAACAAACAAAAGCGTAGTGGCGTTGCAATAGGCGAAAGTTTGCAAGAGCAAGTAAAGCAAGACTTAGCTATAGCTAAGCAGGAAAAGGCAGCCAAAGATTCAGCGCTTAATGAAGAGAAGAAGCAAGAGCTTGCCAAAAAAGAAAAAGCGTTACGTATCCAACAAATACTCGAACATCATCAAATAAAAAATGTGAAGGGTGAAACTGAATATAACTATACGTTTAACAGTAAGATTAAAAAACTTTTTGTAGACGCTATCACGCATAGAGCGCTAGTGAATGGACGATTAGCGGTGTGTGGCTTATTTGAAGACAGTTATCTTGTTACCGCTGAAACGGCTGAAAAACTTGCCACTTTAGATCCTAGTGTTATTTTAGTCCAAAATGATAAAGTCGAAAGTGATGTTGTTGAAGCAGATGACCCTTATGCCGATTATCAAATCCCTGATGATATGATGTGGTAGTTGTCGTATATGCGCGAAATGAAAGGAGTGAAATCAAAGGAGTTATGTTAAACTTGCGCAAAAATTAGGAAGGCAGTTTTCAAGCCGTCTTGTGTATAGTTTCAAATTAAAGAGAAATTGTTTTATGTTTATTATTCGTTGGATTATTGGTCGTATTATCTTATTGTTAAATTTGATTTTTTCGCCAAGTGGCCCGAAAAGAAATTCTGAATTACAAACTGAGGTTGACGCCAGTACACAGCATTTGAATTTATATCAATTACCTGCTTGCCCTTTTTGTGTAAAAGTTCGTCGTGCTATGAAGCGTGATGGATTGAATATTGAGTTACGTAATATCAATCAAAATGAAGCTTATCGTGAAGAGTTGATCAGAGAAGGTGGCAAGCGTAAGGTACCTTGTTTGAAAATAACCGATGAAAACGAGAAAGTGACTTGGTTGTATGAATCTTCAGATGTGATTAATTATTTGCAACAATTTGCTCGTTAAGTCAGTTTATTTTTAATAAAGAATGAAGTAATTTTTTGTTTTTCGGGTCTATTACTTTAACGTTAGTTAATAAGTAGCCCGAGAAATAGATATATGTTGATTAAATCGTCTAAACAATCCGATCTTAAAGAACATCAAGTAACCGACGAAAGTGTTTATTTACAGCGCAGAGAACTTATCAAAAAAATGGGGTTTGTTGGCGCTGGCACCTTATTATCCTCTGCTATTCCTAGTGTTGCGAATGCGAAAGGAATTGATTTTTTCTCATCAAAAGCAGAAAAAACATTTCAGCGTTATGCCTTAAACTTTACTGCCGATAGTTCTAAAAACTCTGAAATTCTTACCCCTGAAGCTAAAGTAACTAGTCATAATAATTTTTATGAATTTGGCACCAGTAAAAGCGATCCTGTTAAAAACTCACAAGGATTTAATGTGAAACCTTGGCAGTTGAAAATCAGTGGTGAATGTGACAATCCTTATACTTTAGATTTAGATGATTTAACGAAAAGTTTTGCATTAGAAGAACGTATTTACCGTTTAAGATGCGTTGAAGCTTGGTCAATGGTTATACCTTGGGTTGGTTTTGAGTTAGCAAAACTATTACAAAAAGCGCAGCCTAATTCTCGTGCTAAATACGTTGCCTTTGAAACCTTACATGATCCAGAGCAAATGCCAGGACAGGCGAGTAGAAGAATTGGTGGAGGTATTGATTACCCTTATGTGGAAGGCTTACGTATTGATGAAGCAATGAATCCGCTAGCATTGATGAGTGTTGGTTTATACGGAAAAACATTACCCGCGCAAAATGGCGCACCCATTCGTTTAGTGGTGCCGTGGAAGTATGGCTTTAAAAGTATTAAATCGATTGTTGCTATCAAATTTACACAAAGCAGACCAACATCTACATGGAATGTTTTAGCGCCAAGTGAATATGGTTTTTATGCCAATGTTAACCCTGAGGTTGACCACCCTCGCTGGAGCCAAGCTAGCGAAAGAAGGATCACTTCTGGTGGTTTATTTGCTCGTAATCGCATTGATACCTTGCCTTTCAATGGTTACGGTGAAGAAGTTGCTGACATGTATCGCAATCTAGATCTACGGAAAAACTTTTAATCACCCCTGATGAAATCATTAAGCATGGCATTTATATAACTCATCCTATCAACACATTAAGTCATAATTACTGTAATGAAATATAAAGTTATTTTTTTTAAATTATTTATCCATCTTGCTGCCTTACTTCCTTTAGTTAATGCTTATTATTTAGCATTAACTGATCAGTTAGGGGCTGATCCCGTTGAATCAATCATCCATTTTACCGGAATAGGCGCATTTAATTTGTTGTTGCTAGGTTTAGCAATAACACCTGTCAGTAAGCGTTTTAAGCTCTCAATGTTATTGAAAGTTAGACGATTAGTCGGTTTGTATAGTTTTACTTATGCACTATGTCATTTATTAAATTTCTTAGTTTTTGAAATTCAATTTGATTGGTCGTTATTTTTTAACGAAATTATCGACCGTCCTTATATTACTGTTGGTATGGTGGGAATGCTTACATTGTTGGCTTTAGCAATAACATCTATCCCTTCATTGAAAAAGCGAATGGGAAAAAGTTGGCAAAAGCTACATAACTGGGTTTACTTAGCTGTTTTGTTAGTGGGCATTCATTTTTATTGGTCGGTAAAGTCTGAAATTATTGAGCCGAGTATTTATCTATTTATAACATTTATGTTATTAGCACTTCGTTTTAAAAAATTTAAAAAGAAAATAAAAAAAGACTAGGCAGTTTTCACTGACTAGTCTTGTACAATTTTATTATTTTCTTAATTTATATCGGAACAGCTTATGGTGTTGCTGTAAGTGTAAGCGTCATACCTGAAGCTGCACTGTAGCCATAAATGTCTATGTGCCAAGTGCCTGCTGCTGGATTCGTAAAGCTACAACTTTCGTTATTACCATTTTTGTAAGGACGACAATCCCACGCAGATGAAGTAGATTGTGCTCCACGACGAATGTACAAATCAGCGTCACCAGAACCACCTGAAATACTGATAGTTAGGTCAGTATAACCTGCAGGTAGAACTTGTGTATAACGCTTCCATTGTCCACGTGATACGGCAACATTTGACTCTGAACCATTAATCGGAGGATTTCCTGCAGAAGCTTCGGTAAAACTACCTGTTAAGCTTAATCCAGAAAATGCCGAGTATGCTTTTACACGAACATAGTAAGTACCGCCAGTAGAAGTACCTGTACAAGACTCAGCATTTCCACCTACATAAGGACGACAATCCCAAGTTGAATCAGTAGGAGCTGAGCCAAACTTCACATACATATCAGCATCACCTGAACCGCCACTCATTGCAAAGTTGATATCAGTTGCGCCAGCTGGAACATCCATAGTGTAAACAATATCTGCGTTTGTTGATGCACTAAGATTAGTTTCAGCAACACCGTTGCTTAATACATTATCGGTAGGTTCGGTTCCTGAATCAGGACAAGTGCCAACACCTACAGCACACCAGGCCGTTTCTACTGCTGTTTTTTCAGTCGTCCCATATAAATCTTGTGCTGCTTGAGCTGTTGCAGTTCTTGCACCAGCAAAGTCAGTGTTTTGATTCATGTAAGTAACAAGCGCACGATAGAATATTTTTTCTGCTTTTGCCATGCCAATACTTGGTACTACTGCAGTTGATTTATTACGTGGATGAGTACCACCATCTACTAATAAAACATACGCTAAGTTAGCGATACCTGAGTTACCGTGCACGCCACCTTGGTCATTACTGTTACTTGGGTTACTAACGAAAGGAATACGGTCTGGATACCAATCTTTTGAATAGTTATCTTTAGTTGGGTCATCCATATAACGTAATGCTTTACCTGCGGTGTTATATAATCCGTCACCTAATAACCAGGTAGAAGTTGTAGTGCCATTTTTATATGACTCTGCAGACAAGCCTAAAATATCTGACCAAGCTTCGTTCAATGCGCCAGAAGCATTCGCGTAAACCAAGTTTGCTGTTTTATCGGTAACACCGTGAGTTAATTCATGACCAATGATATCAAAATCACTAGTGAAGTCGTTCATACCGCTTGATGCTTGACCATACATCATTTGAGTGCCAGTCCAATAAGCATTAACTACGCCCATATCAACACTCGAAATTAAAGTCATGCCATTATCGTCTAGGCTATCTCTGTTAAATTTACTCATGTAATAATCGTAAACTTTTGATGAGCCGTCATGTGCACGCTGAGCTGCATCATTATTTCCACAGCTTTGAGTGTTTGTACATAACAACGTACCTGGAGCTGAGTTTGCTGAACCACCATTTAGCGTGTAAGTTTTCCAGTTTTTTGCAGAGTGTATTTGTGGCTCTCTTGATATTATTTCAGAGGTATTAGCATCGAAATAGATAAAATCTCTGCCAAAGTCTTCACCACCATTGTCCCATGATACTTCCATTCTAAAAGCTAATTTAGTTTCTTGTGAAAGAGGTAAATAAACATAAGCAAGCTCAGGTGTATTTAAAACCTTTCCGATGCTTTCAGCAGCTACTAGCGCTTGATCTGAATCATTACTTAATGCATTTGCATTGTTCATTACTGAAAAAGATTGTGATGAATTCGTAGCAAGTGTACCTGTTACGCTATATACGCTCGCAGCAGCATTGTTCAAACTGAACGCACTAGTCGTAGAGTTTGTGTGCATGATCATACTTGTACCATAAACTTTAATACCGTTTATTGTTTGATCAAAGTGAGTATGAGTTTTACCTAGTTCATCAGTCCATTGACGTCGAACATTAAAATTTTCGTTACCAAGCGAACCGTAAGTACTTTGGTTAGTTATAATGCTTTTAAATGCTCTTTCTGCGGGGTTATTCGTTAACGTTGTTGGGTTTAAAAGCGGCTGATTCGGTTGATTCACAGGGGTAAAAATAGAGGTGCCTGGATTTGTTTCTTCTTGAGCTGACATTAGATCAATGTCAATTGCAGTTGCGTTCATTGCCGAAACGGCAAGAGCTGCTCCGATTAGCATAGCCAGTTGAGATACTTTATTATTCATTAGGTGCTCCTAATTAACTTTATTGGATGCTTGCTGTTGTAGCCAAACGATATTTTTATTTTCCTCCCTCATTCCTTTGATTTCGTTCTTTCAAGGTGTCGAGGATTTTTTGGTCAGTCTTTGCTGACGAATCCACCGTAGCACTAAAGTTCATTAATTAACAAACAATTAATAAATATTTAACATTTGGAGTGTAATGTTATATTTACACACAAGGTTTTTTTGTTTTATATTTTAAGTAACCAAATGTTACCTATGATTATCAACTGGTTAAAGCGTTATTCTTTTTGAAGTGTTGGAAGTGAGAATATACAGGATCGATGAAACAACTAACATTGTTGTTCCCGTGTTAATTAATTGTGAGTATGGGTAAACAGTCAGGTAGGGTTAATCAATGAATATCAAGTTGTTCTGTACATTATTTTTAAAATTGATAAAGCTTACTTTAGGCATATTGGTGTTGCTGTTCGTTGAACTTTCAACTAAGGCTAAAATGGTTTTAGTCGGGGAGTTTGATTTTTTCGATCTAACCACTATAGAAACTAATTTTCGCCAATTACAGCCCATATATCCACAGATATCGCCAAGCTCTATTTGTTCATAAGTAATTTGGTAGGCGTTTAGTGGTTTATCAGCAAGAAATAAAATAATTTGTTCATTAGATTTAACCGCGGTAATTGCGATGTCTTCAGCTTTTGAAATAAATGAAGTTGATAGTAAAAAAGTAAATATTATGAAAATTTTCATTAATCATCTTCCTTCAACGATTTATATTTAGACGCTATTTAATGCACTTAATTTAATGCATTAAATAGCGGTCGGTAATTTTCCATAAACACTAGTTAAATTAACTTTCTAGTAGGGCCTTTAGCGGGATTAAAACCGCTAAAACCCTTTATAGAATTCAACTGTTAACTAGCTATTTGTTGCCGTCGAAATATTCTTTAGCAAAAGCATACGCGCCTTTACCAATTTTTTCGCCAATAAAACGGCCTGGAATATCGTCAGCTGGTGGATGAATCCCACCCCAAATACGCGATAAACTACATTGGTCTGATGCATCACGATATGTTGCCCATTGTAGTACCATGTCAACACTTGGTCCTTCTTCAAAGACTAAAAACTCATTTTTAGTCACATTAAAACCGCTCATACCACCCGGGAAATAAGCCGAACCTGTTAATAGTGTTAACATCTCGGCAGCAGCGCGAGAAAAAGTTGAATGCCCTGAAACAAAACCTGCAAAAGGTGGTGTAACAAAAGAAGGGCGTTGGTAAGGCCACCAGTTTTCCGCTAATATCCAATCAACACCCGCCATATCAGTATTTACATTCCGAATGTATTCTGGACCTTTCCAGGCAAATACTTTGATTTTACCAACATGTTCATTATCAGTGCCAGCTAATGCATCACCCGCTTCAACGAGTTCAATTAATCCTGCTTCTAGTGTTAAACCTTTGGCATTATAATTGGCTTTGGACATATCACTGCGTTGACCTAAATCTGCCATTGCACGGATCGCTGAAACCGGACGAATATAGTCGTACCAGCCTTTAATACCCCAAGAAGCAATTGCTGAGTCATGCATGGTGCCACCTAAAGCAAAATAGCTTTTAACGTCCCATTCTAACTCACCAACAATCTCGCCTTCGCCTTCAAATTTACGTTCAAATTCGGCATGTTCAAATACCGTATTCATCAACACGAACCAATGGCCAGGAGGTGTTTCAGAATCTGGGCCGTCCGCCCAAAATTCAGCTAAAACTCGAGCATAATCACCACGTGGTACTAATTGCTCCGCATAAGATTCGCCTGTAACTGGATTAGTTTCATAACCTTGACCAATATCACCGCCTTCACTCACATTGTAGAAGTCTTTGTAATCGCTAAAGTTTCTCGGCATATCATTAATATCAATATTACCTTGGCTTTTAGGTGATATATCTATCATCACACCATCATTTGGATCCAGATGTGATGACCACTTACTGACTAATGAGAAGTTCCACTCATATTCTGCAGCTAAATCACCTTCAATTGTTGGTGGCATGCCAGGATCGTGATAAACAATATAATTATATCCACCTCGTTCATGGCTAGTTTTATCGGCATCAGTCATAGAAAAAGGGGCAACTTCGCCCCATTCGGCGCCTAAAAATTCAATTGCACCGGTTACTACGTTGCCAGATTGGTCAATATAAGTGCCTAAGTTAAGTGACTGCCAACGGTCTAAGTCGGTTATGTCAGGGTTACCTGGTAATTCAGGGTCTAGGGGAGCATTTGATACTTGATAAAAAGCGTTACCGTGAAGAATATCTTCTTTCGAGCCATCAACTGCGCCAAAAGCCAAATAACATTCAGCCATATGATTACCTAAAGCTGCTGCACTGCCTGATGAGTAGTCGGTACTATTATTACTAATATCATAACCAAGTTCAGCCATGAGTGCATCGGCTAATACGAATGTATCATCTTTATCAGGAGATATTTTAAAGCGATCTAAAATCAATCGGTAAGAAGCATAACTGATAGCTTCTTCTCGAGCTTCTTGTATGCCAACTGGTGTATCTAAAACAGGTGTTATACCTGAGAAACTACATTCTGAACCTAGCAGTGTTTTACCTAGTAGGTAACTTGACGATTCATCAGTATACGCTGTCCAAACATCATACATCGCAGAAGAGATATGAAATAAATTACGAGCATGTACGGTAGGGCGAGCGAAATCATTACGAATACCCTCAAGTAATACTTCGTTCCACTGACGGGCAACTGAAGGGTTCTTTTCTACAACTTGAGGCAGTGGCTCTATTGCTTTATCACTACTATGAGTCCAACAACCTGTTAAACCAAGGCTTGTGGTTAACACAATGGCTAATCCTACTTTTTGATATGTTACTTTTCTTACTTTTGTCATATTACTGCTCCAGACAGGTAAACTTTATAATTTTTATTATTGGTTGTGTTTGCTTCATTACTTTTGCTCGATAAGTAATGATTGATTCGCTTCTATGTTAGTTAATAGTTGAGTTTCTCCATTAGGCCATATGATTTTTATTTGATCTACTTTTGTGACTTCACCTAAACCAAAATGTAATTGTGACGGATTTTGAGAGGTAAAGTTACTGTTAATATTAACTTCGCGCATTTGTTCTCTAAACTGATCTTTTACATACACGCGAGCACCGATGGCAAAGATATTCTTGCCATAGGCTTTTAAATCTATTTTTAAATAATTATTTAATTGTGCAGTATTTTCATAAAATACTAAGCTATTTATATCTTTGTCATGATTTGATAGTAAAATATCGATATCACCATCATTGTCACGATCAAAACATACAGCGGCTCGACCCTGCCCTTTATCTATTAAACCTACCGCTATGTTAGTTTCGGTAAATCTCCCCGATTCCGTCGCTAAAAACAATCTGATGGTATCATTGTCATGGGACTCGAAATTTCCTTCTTCGTCTGATGGCGCAAACCAACCATTAGTATTAAAAATATCCAATAATCCATCGTTATTAAAATCAGCAATACAACTTGCCCAACCCCAACCGCCGTTAAAAATATTACTTTGATAGGAAATATCGGTAAAGGTGCCATCGCCATTGTTTTGAAAGAGCTTATTCCCTGATGCTCCTATTGATCCAGTTGTGTTGTCATATGAGGCAATACTGGTAATAAACCAGTCGATATCACCATCATTATCTATATCTGCTAGTGTTGCCCCCATACCATGTAAATCATCTTGATTAATGTTCATATTTACAGTGTTATTGGTAAAGTTTTCCCCGTCTTCGTTAATATAATAACTAGAGTTAGAAAAATCGGAAGCCAATAAAAGATCAAGTCTACCGTCATTATTTACATCAGCGAAGCTCGGTGTAAAGTCATAGTTGAGTATACTTTCACCAACAAATTCTTTTTCTTGTGATTCAGTTATACCGCTAGAAATGCTGATTGATTCAAAGAGATTATTTTGCTTATTTAACCATAAAATTTCAGGATCTTTGTTAACATTTGAAGCGTAATGACTTAATGCTAAGTCTAAGAAACCATCATTGTTTATATCACCAAAGGATGATGAAATGTTAAATTCTCTAGATATATCTGGAGCGATACCTTCGACAAAAGTGCCGTCCCCCTGATTAATGAAAAATTTACTGGAGGTATATCCCATACCGCCAACAAATAAATCTAAATCACCGTCGTTGTCAGTGTCAGCAAAACTTGGGCCACTGTAAACACCCATTAATTGCACGCCTGCTTGCCCAGCTACATCTATATAAGTGCCATCGACTTGTTGTTGAAATAATTTACTAGCGGATGCATTCCCACTCGTTATAAATAGATCAATGAGACCATCTTGATTATAGTCTCCTATCGCAATGCCTCCAGACGTTCTAATTCCAGACTCTACTAACGGGTCCGTGGACAAATCAAATTGGCTCAATAAATATAAGTCGACCAAATTCCATTCATGTACTAACCCAAGGGCTTGCGCTGTATTTTTAAAAAAGACGCCAGAAGTGTTTACCGTTTCATTATCAGTGTTTTCTTGAGTAGTTTCTTGTTCTGGTGATGCAGGCGTTTTTGTTTCACTCCCACTCCCACCGCCACCACAACCTAATAACAATGAAAATAAAAATATGATGGAAAATTGAATGTACTTATGTTTGAAAAGTAATTTTCGAAATGATTTTTTCATACCTACGCCTTATTTTAGCAATAAAGCCTACAACAATAATTGAGGCAGTATTCATCAAGGGGCTAAATAATATCCCTTGGTATTATAGTCTTTGAAAAACAGTGTTTTCAAGTGAAAATAATGAGCTGTATATTAATTGTTTAACTTTTAATTAATCGACTTTTTTTATTTTTATTTATACAAGTCGTAACTTCAGCTCACTGTATTTTTACATGATTACATTGAATGTAAATTTGTTCAATTGAATAAATCTATAACACGTAAATTTAGTCGTTAAGGCTAATAGCCAAAGTGTAAAGGTAAGCGAAGCTAAAGGTATAATTAACAAAACATTAACTCGATTTAATGGCAGTATTTTGCGAGTTTATTCGTTTGTATTTAAAAAAATAATTATGTTAGATATTTTAAGGCGGTATAATCGTTAAACCATCTATAACTATTAAACATAAGTTATGGGGGACATATTAAGGACCTTGTTTAAGTTTAAATCTATCAGGTTTTACATATTATTTTTTAGGTCTGTTTTCAGAAAAGAGCGTTTAAAAGTCGATAAAAGAAGGGTGATAGTTTAATCAGAAGCCTACTTTTATCGATTTCATTTAGTTGGTGTGTTTATTAAGAGCGAGCGGTAACTTCTAACAAGTGATAACCAAATTGAGTTTTTACCGGGCCTTGCACAGTATTTAAATCTGCCGTAAAAACCACTTCATCAAATTCAGGTACCATTTGGCCACGACCAAAAGTGCCTAAGTCACCACCTTGCATTTTTGATGGACAGTTTGAATGTTCTTTTGCTACAACGGCAAAATCTTCACCTGCTTCAATTTGTGATTTAAGGGCTAAACATTGCTCTTCGGTATCGACTAATAAATGGCGTGCTGATGCTTGTGACATGGGGATTCCTATAGGTATAATAATTATTGTATAACTTTACCGTATCTTTTGAAGTAATTAAAGAAAACGATGAATTGAATGTTAACTCATCGTTCTTTAAATTTTCCTATCCCAAATGTTTGGTTAAAAATGCTTCCATCATTGTCATCGCTTTCGTACGATTCGATGCGTCATTTAAATGATGAGTTCCAAAATTAAAAACCTCAAATTCAACTTCTTTACCTGCACTCTTCAGAGCATCATACATTTTATCCGACTGATAATAGCTAACTCTTACATCTGATTTACCATGAATCAATAATACCGGTGCTTTAAATTTACTCACATGATTTATCGGTGAAACCTTAGCCATTTCTTCTGGGTTTTTACTGACTGCGTTATCAACATATCCGTCACTGCCAAAAATGTTCCAATGAGCTATTTGCGCTTCCATATCTGAGATACCGGCAATACTAATAATACATTTAAACATGTCAGGTGTTTGAAAACCGGCAACTAATGCTGCATAACCGCCATAACTTCCACCGACAATACAAGCGTTGTCGGTATTAGCTTTGCCGGACTCTTTCACCCATTGCATAGCATCGAGTAAATCAGTTTGCATTTTTTTACCCCATTGGTTATATCCAGCAGTTTGGTATCTATTCCCATAGCCGGTAGAACCTCGGAAATTAACTTGTAATACCGCATATCCTCGGCTAGCAAACATTTGCACAAATGTATCAAAGCTTTGTGAATCACGTCTATAAGGTCCACCATGTGGGTATAAAATAATAGGTGGATTTTTTACATTGTTAGGCAGGGTTAAATAACCATGCAGTTTCATGCCATCTCTGGCTTTAAAATCAAAAGGCTGAACTTTGGCTAATTCCTGCTTATTTAACTGTGGAAATTGCCCGTACCATTTTGATAATTTATTGGCTTTTTTATCAAATAAATAGTATTGAGCAGCTTTACGGTCACTGAATGTGACAATAATAAAACGTTCTTTTTTATGATCCCAGTCATAAATGTTGGTTTGTAAATCTTTTTTAGCAAAGATACTGCGAAGCTGCATCGCTAAAGCGTCACTCTTTTTATCAAAGTAAACATAACGTGTGAAACCGTCATTGTATTCATAACCAATGACTTTTCTTACTTTACCTTCTCTGCGAATTATAGTGTCGGTAACATCGTAATTTTCAGGTGCTTTACCCAACAACTCATATTTACCGCTTTCAATGTGATAGCGCCATAATGAACTTTTAATTACATCACTCTCATTTTCAGTATGATCAGAGTGAACAATAATGGAATTTGTATCTTGTTCATACATTACGACATTAAAGGTATCTGATTGATAAGCTTCTCTGGTTTTCACTAACTGCCAGTCGGCATCTGAATCTTTGCGGGTATAAATATAATTAATATCTTTATCGGGGCTTTTATCGATCCCAACAGCAAGAAGAACTTCACCAGTGCGATTAACACCCCAGCTAACAATACGATTTGAGTTAGGGAGATATTTGTCAAAATCACCATCTTCAATATTGACTTTATAAACAGATGAATAATTATTATCTCGTGGATCTCTTATGGTAACAAGAATATGTTCAGGATCATCATCGAGTAGGCTTAATAAACTAGGGCTATTATAATAAAAGGAGACGGGGTCTTTACTTCTTTTACGAATTTCAAAAAGACCACTGCCATCAATTTTAACTGAATACAAATGAGATGTTCTATATCTTCTCTTATCAATTTTGTAAGGTTGTGAAACCGACACAAGAATACGTCCGTTATTTCCCCAATTAATATCATCGATTCTAAATTTTTCAACACCTAATTGTAGTAATACCTTAACATTACTACTTTTGTTAAAAGGTATTACAGCCACTTGAGTAAACTCTCCTTGGTTCAGGATCACCGCAATGTTTTTTCCATCGGGTGAAATAGAAGGCGTTGACACCATTGGCATTTGTGTAAAGTGTTCTAGAGGGATAAGTGGGGTTTTCGCAATGGTATTGAAAGAGATAATGCTCAACATCAAAGCCACGTTTATGATTCGTAACATTTAATTTCCTTGATTTAAATTTTTATTATTCCTACGCTATTTGTAACAAAATATTAACGAAATGGCAAGATTGAATTTCTCTTATATTGCTACCAACATACTGCTTTATATTAATAAAGGTTTAAAACAGTTAAAGAGTATATATGTATTGTGCTAATACAGAGGTTTATTTTTAATCGTTATATCAAATTGTTATGTGATAAATTAATCGTAATTATCTTTTATGAGTTGTTCTATGTTTTTACCTAACCTTAAACATTTGCGCTATTTAATTGCACTTTATCAAGAGCAGAACTTTCATCGAGCGGCAGCTGCATGTTTTGTTAGCCAGTCGACATTAAGCAGTGCTATTTTGAAATTGGAGGAACATTTAAATTGCCAATTAATTGAACGAGACAATAAGTCCTTTATTTTCACTGCACAAGGGATTGAAGTGGTTGAAAAATCTCGACAGCTGTTAGTGTCGGCAAACGAATTGGTAAGTTTTGCAAAACAGCAAGGTAATGAATATAGCGGTGCAGTGAAAATTGGTTGTATTCCAACAATAGCCCCCTTTTTATTAACCGACTTCGTTCAAGCATGCCAAAGTAATCTGCCAGAGCTCGATCTATTTCTGCGTGAAGATACCACGGAAAATTTAATCAAATTACTAAACAATGGTGAAATAGACTTGCTGATTTTAGCTTTGCCCGTTGCGGTGAATAACTTTCATTGTAAGGTAGTGGGTAAGGACCGATTCTTTATGGCGGGTGATGAAGAGCTGGTCAACAAATTTAAACAAACGGCGAATTATCAACATTTACCAGAGCAAAGTATTTTTCTCTTGTCATCAGAGCATTGTCTCACTGAACATGCCTTGTCGGCATGTCAACTTGCGGATAAATCTCGTATTAACTCCTTTTCGGCTTCAAGTTTATCTACGCTTGTACAGATGACCGCCTTTCACCAAGGATTTACTTTTTTACCTGAAATGGCAGTAAATAAAGATGTAGGTAAAAATGAAGGATTAACCATTGCACCGTTAGATCGAGATTATTATCGAGAAATTGGTGTCGTATGGCGGAAAACGTCTATGAGAAATGCTTTATATAATCAACTTTCAGCAGTGATTTCTACATTATTGAAATAATCATTAGTGAACGATGAGAGTTAAGCCCGATTTTTAATATCAAAGGATGATAATGAAAATTAAAGACTCATTTAAAAGCGCAATAAATCAATAGCTTATTTTTTTGTTATTTAATTTTATTAAATTTAGAACTATTTACTGTGCTATAACGACATCTATAGTAACCAACAAATATAAGAGCATCTCAATTGAAAAACAAAAGGAATATTTGTGTTCGAACGAAGCGATGAAACATTAGTCAAGCAAGCACTCAAAGGTAAAAAGTCGGCTTGGGTGGCGTTAGTAAAACGTTATGAGAAAAATTTATATAACTATACCCTACGAATGGTGAGTAATCCGGCTGATGCAATGGACTTAATGCAAGATGTTTTTGTGGCTGTGTTTAGAAATTTATCGACATTTCGTGGTGATAGCCCTTTTAAAGGTTGGATGTTTAAAATTGCTCACTATAGATGTATTGAATTTTATCGTCGTAAAAGGCCGACACAATCGCTTGATGATCTCCCAGAGCAGTATGATGAAACTAGCGATGAGTGTCCAGAATACCGAGCAGTTTCAGGCCAACAAGCAAATGCTTTGCATAAAGCGTTACAAACGTTACCGGTAAATCAAAAATTAGTGGTTGAATTAAAATTCTTTCAACACTGTACGTTTGACGATATAGCCAAGCAATTAGGTATTTCTGTAAATACGGTTAAATCTCGTTTATATAGCGGATTAGATAAATTAAAAGATCATTTGGAGTTTGATTATGCCTGAAGATAAAAAACTAACGTCAGAGCAAGCCTTTGAAAAATGGCTCGACCGTTCAGATTCACTCAAAGGTTCAGGCAATGACTCGCTTAAAGATAACCAAAGCCAGCAAGTAATGAGTAATGCCAGTACAGATGAAGAAACCATTTGGCAAGAACGATTGAAAACAGCAATAACGATCGAACACCAAGAAAGCTTACAAGCTGAGCAGAATGTGCCTGATTGGGATCGAGCTGCTGCTTTTGAGAGTGATGAAACACCATGGTGGCAATGGGGAGGATTACCTGCAATGTCGATGGCTTTTTCTGTATTTGCACTGGCATTGGTATTGTTTAAAGTTGAATTTGTAATCAACGATAACGGTTTGTTATTGACCTTCGGTGATAAACAACCATCAGGTTACAGCCAAGCAGAAATCGATATTTTAGTGAATGCTAAAGTCGACCAAAAGCTTCAACTATTTGCCAGCGAACAACAAGTAGTACTCGCAAACTATGCAGCCGATATTAAAGTGAAACAACAAGATAATAACCTGCAATTAGCGAGTTATCTTATGGGGGCATCTCGACAAGAGCGTAAAGAAGATATTGGTGATTTTATTCAGTATATAAACGCTCAACGTGCCGATGACTCATTAGATAATAAAATTAAATTTCAACAGATTGAAAGTGTAATTAACTATCAGTCGCTACAAAATAAAAATATTAATTATCAATCTATTAACACAAAAAATTTAAATTCAAACGGCTAAGGTTTAGCAACAAAACCAGCTAGTTAGACTTCAGAGGAGTAAGACCATGAAAAAATTAACAACGTTCATCCCTTGTGCTTTATTTGCTTTAACCGTTACTACTGTCACAGCCGCAGATAATAATCAGTATGCTGGAATGCACAAGCAACTGGATATTATGAGCAATATTATAAAATCGTCAGTGAGTACGCAAGAAAGCCGAAAAGGGTCAAGAATAACGGGTATCGAAAGTACATATTTAAAAGGGCAGGGGATAGTCTTTACTATTAATTCGAGCTCAGGTAATAATCGCTGGGGAAATTTCAACTTTAATTTTGCCATGCCAGATTTCCCTGTACCACCCATTGCACCAATTGCGCCGGTCGTTCCAAGTAGAAGTTCGAATGCTGAGATTGAATTTGAAAATCAAATGAATAGGTCTGTTGCTCGCAGTATGGAAGAAGCATCTCAAGCCTACGAACATGCAATGGAGTCTTTTGAACATAATCGTGAAGGCTACCGAGAGTTACGTGAAGAGCAACGTGACCTGTCTTATGAATTAAGAGATGTGGCTCGAGAAAAACGTGATATTGAATATAGGCTTCGCAGATCGGATGACGAAAATAAAAAAGAGCTGAAATCTGAGCTTGCAGCACTTAACAAACAAGAAGCTAAACTTGCTTTGGACGAAAAAGCCTTCAAAGTAAAAAGTGATCAATTACAGAAAAAGCAACAAGCTCAGAAAATTGCACAAGAAAAAGCTCGGGGTGCTTATTATCAAGGCTTGAAAACATCTTTAACAGAAACCCTTTGTTTATACGGCAATGGCTTAAAGGCATTACCTAAAAATGAACATGTTAATGTTATTTTAAAATCAGCAGGTGAAAAAGATGGTCGTCGTTACAAAGATAGTATTCTCGTGTTTACTAAAAACGATATCAGTGACTGTTCTGCAGATAAAATCACGGTTTCTAAATTAACTAAAAAAAGTCAACATTATCAATTTTAAAAGAAATACCGCATAACGTTAGTAAAATTCTCTTGGACAGGGACATGTTTGGCCACTTAACTCTTTTTAGTTAAGTGGTCTTTTTTTATCACCACAGACTTTTCTTTTACCCCCCATATAACCCGTCGAATATATTTAGAATATACAAGCTTAAAAAACCTTTAAGCCTCTGCTTCTAAGGACTATTTAGCTTAACTGAAAAACTGTTAATATCATCAACCATGGCGATACTTTCATTGTTTGTTCTTTTTGTTAAACAAAATTTCCGCATAATTACATTACTTTTACTAAAACTAATTACATGAAAAAGTTAATATTCTGTTAAAATAATTTTCAAACCATTAACAGTTTTTCAAATAACATTCGAAAGAGCTACAATCAATGACCAACGCCCCCCTGTTTTATTTTAGAACCTTTATATTGTCTATTACTATTTTATTCATTAATAGTGTCGCTGCTATAGAATTACCTGTTGAGGCATTCAGCAGACTGCCAAATATTAATTCACCAATCCTATCACCTGATGGGAGTAAAATTGCCTATATCCAAAATAGAGAAAACCCAGATTTGACGTCGTTAATGTATGTTGATTTGAGTAGCGGTATACTTAAAACCTTACTCCAGACTGATAACGTTACCAATAAAATAAAATGGTTAAGGTGGGGGAATAATGAAACTTTGTTGCTGGCGGCAAAATTTACTCGCCACCTCAATGGTGAAAAAGTTGATTACACTCAGCTATTAGCGATTGATTTAGGTGCTGAAGAGCCTGTTCAAAGACGATTAATTAACGACAAAACAGTGTTTAATATGCGGCATCGTTCACAGCATGAAGATAAGGTGATCGACTTTCTACCTGATGATCCAGAACATATACTTATTGCCTTAGATGCAAAAAACGCTAATTTACCTAGCGTATTCAAACTTAATATCAATACTTCTAAAGCCAGCAAAGTTGAAAATCGTAAATTAAAAATTAGACAATGGATGACCGACCAACAAGGGCTAGTTAGATTAGGTCATTCTTTAAATTATAAAACAGGGATAGTCGAAATATTTGTACGAGAAGATAATGATCAAAAATGGCAGACGTTGTTCAAATACAATGGTTTGGATGAGCCTGCAATAAACGCTCTAGGTTTTGACAAAAATCCCAACATTCTTTACTACAGTCGATATGAAAATGATAAAAAAGCGCTTTTTAAAGTTGACCTAAGCACAGAAGTTCACGAACTGGTGTTTTCAGATAAAGATTACGATGTTGATGGTTCGCTTATTTATTCTAAGAAAACACGTAATGTAATTGGTATTCATCATATTAGAGGAAACATTTATTGGGATGAAAGTCGTAAGAGTCTTCAGGAAAGATTAGATGCGGCTAGGCCTAAAACTGAGAATTACCTGGTTGATTTTAGTCAAGACGAATATGTCTACATTTTCTATACGGAAAATGATTACACGCCTGGAGCCTATTATCTGGCAAATAGAAAAACCGGTAAAGTGAACCGTTTGATGACTCAATACCCTGAGCTAATAGAGGCCAATTTACCTGAACATCAGCTTGTAGAATACGCGACGGCAGATGGGACAAAAATTGAGGGTTTTCTTACAAGGCCTAAAGGTATGAAAGGGCCAGTAGCGACGATATTATTTCCACATGGAGGACCTGGTGCTCGTGAAAGTGATGGGTTCGATTATTGGACCTCATTTTTTGTAAACCGTGGATATGCTGTTTTTCGTCCTAATTTTCGTGGGTCATCTGGCTATGGTTATCAATTCGCACAAAGCCAAATGAAAGGGTGGGGACTGATCATGCAAGATGATTTAACAGATGCAGCCAAGTGGTTAGTGTCTGAAAAAATTGCCGACCCACAGAAAATGTGCATTGTTGGAGCGAGTTACGGTGGTTATGCAGCAGCCATGGCGGCAGTTAAAACGCCTGATTTATTTAAATGCGCAATAAGTTTTGCCGGAGTAAACGATCTTCGAAGTATCGTATTCAGGAGTCGTTTTTACACAAATAAAAAGTTTGTTGAAAATCAAATCGGTAAAAATATTGATGACCTAGAAGCGCGCTCTCCTTTTTACCAAGCCAAAAATATTACCATTCCAATCTTGTTGCTTCACGGTGACAACGATTCAGTGGTGAGTGTGGGGCAAAGTCGAAAGTTTTTCGATAAACTAACAGATTTAGATAAATCAGTAGAATATGTTGAGTTTGAAAATGGCGATCACCATCTGTCCATACAAAGTAATCGGCATGCTGCTTTTAATGCGATGAACAACTTTCTAAAACAACATTTAGGTTCTACTGATTGATATAATTGTGAGTCGGCGGTACGTTTTTTATTATGGGTAAATATACGCTTCATTTTTGTTAATGAGTCTCTGCATTACCCATAAGTAATTTACTTTACTTTAATTTAATTTAATTCAATTAAAGCGAGTGATAGAAAAAGGACGAATATCAATTTCAGTTTCTTTTTTGCTGATTAATTGCCCAATAATCTTCCCCGTTATTGCTCCTTGCGTTAACCCTAAATGCTGATGCCCTAAAGCAAGGTATATATTTTCATGTTTTGGCGCTTGGCAAATAACAGGAAGTGAATCGGGCATTGAAGGTCTATGCCCCATCCACTTTTGTGACGGCTTGGCATCATCAGGATTATATTCAGGTAATTCGGTCAGTATATGTTGAGCGTTTTTAAATAACATATCTGCTCGTTTCATGTTGGCGCTTTTATTTAACCCTGCATATTCAACCGTACCTGCTAAACGTAAACCATGTCTCATGGGAGTCATAATAAATTTCCGTTCAGCAGATGCCACTGGCCGTGATAATTGATGTTCTTTTTTACAAGGAGGCAAATCTAAACTATAACCACGTTCTGCTTCTATGGGTAAATTATACCCTAATGGCGCTAAAAGCTTCTTCGACCAAGCCCCACTGGCAATCACAATCTCATCAAACTGCAAGGTCTCATTGGTGGTCGTCAGATTGATACCGAGTGCATTATGGCTGATATTAAGTACTTCCGCTTGATGAAACACACAGCCTTTTTGAAAAGCAAGTTCTGCTAACGTTGTGCAAATCGCGAAAGGGTCAATGGAATGTCCTACATCGGTGAAATATAATGAAGCGCGAATATTCCTATGTAAATTGGGCTCTAGTAGCAATGTTTGCTGGCGATCTAATAATAAAACTTCAACGCCTGCATTTTTATAGTCAGTGAACTGACGTTTAATGCTTTCATCTGAACTATTTTCAAAGACGAGTAAGCTACCTTTTAAGGTGAGTAACTTCTCAGCTTTTGCTTCTTGCAATAATGGCTGATAATAACGAATAGCATTTTTATTAAGTGTTTTTAATGCCATGCTATTTTTAGCACGCTTACTTGCCACCATATTTATTATGAATCGGCCAAACCACGGTAGGGCTTTTGGCAAATAAGAAGCAGATAAAGAAACGGGTCCTAAAGGGTCAAGCAGTAGCTTTGGAAATTTCCATATTAAACTTGGCTCAGCTAAGGGAAATACCTGCTCTGTGGCAAAATGCCCAGCGTTGGCTTTTGAGCAACCTTCACCAATACCAGACTTATCAATAAGTGTTACCTGAAAGCCAAGGGACTGTAGCTCTAGAGCACAATTAATACCGATAATACCCGCGCCAATTACCGCGATGTTTTTTTCAGAGTTATCAATTTGTATTTTAGTCATTTCAATCTGCTTAATAAAAGTTATTGCTGTTTTTTAATTAACGAAGTAAAAAACCTTGTGGAAAAATGTCATTTCCATCAACTAAAAATTGGTGGACTCCTGTAATAAATGCTCGACCACTCACATGGGGAATAACGGCTTTTTTATTATAATAATCTTGAGTTGATTCAATGCTTACCGTCATTTCTCCACCGGTAATACTTTCGATAATAACCTTTTCGCCAATCAGTAAACCTTCTTTCTTAGTTAATAAAGCAGCTCGAGCACTTACCCCTGTGCCCGTTGGTGACCGGTCAAGTTCACCTTCAGCAAAGATGCAAACATGACGAGAATGTGAAGCTGAACGTGCTGTTTTTTTCGAGTGAAAAATCACGCCATATAAAAAGCTAAGGTCTTCTTCAAGTGGGTGTTTTATGTCGTAATCAGCCATAACCGCTTTTTTAATGGCTCGTCCTGCTGCTATTAAACCTTGGCTATTTGAAGCTTCGCAACTTAAGTGTAAATCGTCAGCATCAACAAAGACGTAATAAGCACCGCCAAAAGCAATATCGTAATTAACCGTACCTAAACTTTCTATCGCTATTTTTTGATCTACAGCTTCGACAAAAGCTGGGACATTTTCAAAGCTCACTGAAAGTTGATTATCTGTTTGCTCTGCATAAGCTTTGATGAAACCAGCGGGTGAATCAATACCTATATATTCGCCTTTTTTCGGCATATCAAGAGACTTAGTTTCAATAGCTACTGATACAGCGGCAATGATCCCGTGCCCACACATACTTGAATAGCCTTCATTGTGCATAAACAAAATGCCAAAGCTTGCATTTTCAGTACAGGGTTCTGTTATCAGCGCACCATACATATCAGCGTGTCCTCGGGGTTCATACATTAAAAATTGACGATAATTATCGAGATGCTCTATTAAGTATTGGCGCTTCTCCAAAATAGTGGTGCCTTTTATTTCTGGATAACCGCTGGTAATAATTCTGAGAGGTTCTCCCTCAGTGTGGGCGTCAATCGCTGTTATAGCGATATACTGATCTTTATTGAACGCTAAATTTTTTGAATCAAAATACATGTACATACTCAATATAAAAATAAACTTGTGTAATTGTGAATATTGTATACAATATTCCATATCGAATCCACTGATACTATTTATTATTCAAAAGTCATTTAAAAATGCTTTCGAAAATAGTGTCGTTAGTTATTAACAAAGTAATTTGTAAAGTAGTGAGTAAAAATAATGAAAAATATTAATTGGCAAGGCGTATACCCAGCAGTAACAACACAATATTTTGACGATATGTCGATTAACTTTGAAGCCACTAAAAATATGGTTGATAGTTTAATTAAAGAAGGTGTTCACGGGATTATTGCTTTAGGCACTGTTGGCGAAAATTGTTCACACACTCAAGCTGAAAAACGTGAAATTCTTGAAGCCGTTAAAGAAATCGTTGCAGGCCGAGTACCGGTACTTTCGGGTGTTGCTGAAACAACGACGAAATTTGCCATTGAATACTGTCAAATGTGTGAAGAAGTCGGTATCGACGGACTTATGGTACTTCCTGGTATGGTTTATCGTTCAAGCGAACGTGAAGCTATTCATCATTATCAACAAATTGCCCGTAATTGTGGATTACCACTCATGATTTACAACAACCCAGTTACTTATGGGGTTGATGTTTCTATTGAAGGTATGGCTATTTTAGCGAATGAGCCAACGATTGTTTCGGTGAAAGAAGCGACAGAAGATACTCGTCGTATTTCTGAGTTATATGCTGCGTTTGATGATCGTTTTATCGTGTTTGGCGGCGTTGATGATATTGCACTTGAAAGTTTAATGCTCGGCTGTACTGGCTGGATTTCTGGTTTAACTAACGTATTCCCACAAGAGTCAGTTGCGATATATAAATTAGCGCAACAAGGTCGCTATAAAGAAGCATTAGAAATTTGGCGCTGGTTCTTACCTTTATTACGTTTAGACACTATTCCAACACTTGTTCAATGTATTAAGTTTTGCGAACAATTAGCTGGACGCGGCAGTGAAGTTGTTCGTGCCCCTCGTTTACCTCTTGCGGGTGAAGAACGAACGAGAGTTGAGAAGTTATACAACGACGCTTTAGCAACACGACTTGATTTATCAAAGTTCAATTTAGATTAATTATCTTTAATTGTTAACGCTGAAGCCTTACCTACAAGCCCTATACTTGTGGGGAAGTCTTCAGTTTTAACTTTTTAGTTAAGATGAAACATAAGGCAAAAAATGATCAAAGGCACCTTTTTTTGTATCGACGCGCATGCCTGTGGCAATCCTGTTCGGTTAGTGACTAGCGGTCATCCTGATTTAAAAGGGATAACCATGAGCGAAAAGCGACAAGATTTTTTAGAAAACCATGACTGGATACGACAAGGTTTAATGTTCGAACCGCGTGGTCATGACATGATGTCAGGCTCTTTTCTCTATCCACCTTGCAGTGAAAATGCTGATGCCAGTATTTTGTTTATCGAAACCTCGGGTTGCTTACCTATGTGTGGTCACGGCACTATTGGTACGGTTACTGCGGCTATTGAGAATGGTTTAATTACACCTAAGCAGAAAGGTCGATTAACGTTGGATGTACCTGCAGGGCAGATTGAAGTTGAATATACGCAAGGAAACTCTATTAATAATAATGTCAGCGCTGTTAAGCTTTATAACGTTGCTGCATATTTAGCGCATCAAAATATTGAACTGAGTATCGAAGGCTTAGGGCGTTTAATTGTCGATGTGTCTTATGGTGGCAATTATTACGTGATTGTTGAACCTCAAGAAAATTTTCCCGGTATTGACCAATGGAGCTCCAATGAAATTCTGCATTGGAGTCCAATTGTTCGAGCTGCTGCGAGTAAAGCTGTACGTTGTGTACATCCAGAAGACGAGAGTGTGAATGGAGTTACGCATGTTCTTTGGACAGGCAAGCCAAAACATAATAATTCAAATGGTGCTAATGCGGTATTTTATGGTGAAAAAGCTATTGACCGCTCGCCATGTGGCACAGGCACCAGCGCACGTATGGCTCAGCTCTATGCTAGAGGTCAACTTAGCTTAGGCGATACCTTTATTCATGAAAGTTATATTGGCAGTCAGTTCATTGGCAAAATTGAACAAGTAGTTACGCTAAATTGTGATGCAGATAACCCTGCAGGGATAAATGGCAAAATAGCAGCAATAAAACCGAGTATTGAAGGTTGGGCAAAAGTCTTTGGCAAAAATTGTATCACTATTGATGATGACGACCCTTATGCATTTGGTTTCGCTGTCACCTAATTCGATTGGGATAAATTCAACACAAAATATTAAGTAGGAATAAATATGAATATTACTGGAAAAAATTTAATCGCTGGCGAATGGTCAGGCGATACAAGTAATGGTTTTTCAGCAATGAATGCCATCACTAATCAAACAATGAATGAAATGTTTGCTGATGCTAATGAACAAGAAATTGATCAAGCTATCAATAAAGCTAGCCAAGCATTTGTTACTTACAGCCAATTAAGTGCAGAAAAAAGAGCTGGTTTTTTAAGAACTATTGGTGAGCAAATTCTTGCTCTTGGTGATGATTTAGTCAATATGGCTTGTGCAGAAACGGGTTTACCTGCGATGCGTATACAAGGTGAACGTGGACGTACCATTGGTCAACTCGGCTTGTTTGCCAACTTACTTGAAAGTGGCGAATACCAAGCCGTTGTCGATTTAGCTGACGCAAATCGCGCGCCATTGCCAAAACCTGAAACTCGATTAGGTTACTTACCCTTGGGCCCTGTAGCCGTGTTTGCTGCCAGTAACTTTCCTTTAGCTTTTTCCACCGCCGGTGGCGACACCGCATCTGCATTAGCTGCAGGTTGTCCGGTAGTGATGAAAGCGCATGCGGCACACCCCGGTACTGCTGAGCTTGTGGCACAAGCCATCAGTAAAGCGATTGAAATATGTGGCATTGATGCTGGCGTATTTTCATTGATCCAAGGAAAGAACTACGGCATCTCTAGCCAAATAGTCACACACCCAATGATCAAGGCCGTTGGTTTTACAGGCTCTGAACGTGTTGGTATGATCTTGCAGCGTCAAATTAATGAACGTGCTGAGCCTATTCCTTTTTACGGCGAACTAGGCAGTGTGAATCCGCAGTTTATTTTAGAAAACAAATTAGCAGAAGACGCAAAAGAATTAGCACAAGGTCTGGTTGCTTCATTAATGATGGCACAAGGACAATTTTGTACGAGTCCTGGCATTTGGGCTTACGTGGCTGATGAGCATGCAGCAACATTTGAAAATGCTGCTAGCCAAGCCATCAGTGAAACGGCTGCAGGTGTAATGTTAACACCGGGTATTGCTGTTTCTTATAATAATGCCGTTAAACAATGGCAAGGTATTGCGGGTGTTGAATGTTTAGCACAAGGTAAATCACCTAGCGCAGAGCAAATCCACTTTTGTTCAGCGGCATTATTTGCTACAGATTTAGCTACATTTAAAGACAACAAAACATTACATGAAGAGGTTTTTGGCTCATCAGCACTCATAGTACGCTGTAAAAGTCAGGTTGAATTGATGGCATTTATTTCTCTATTAAAAGGTAATTTAACCGCGAGTATTCATGCAAGTGAGAAAGATCTGCCTATGGCGCAGCAAGTCGCTTTAGCGGCTGCTCATAAAGTAGGACGGTTAATTTACAACCAAATGCCAACCGGTGTTGAAGTGTGTGCATCAATGAATCATGGCGGCCCATTTCCTGCCTCAACTCAAATAAGAAGCACTTCGGTAGGAAGTGAAGCGATTAAACGTTTCCAACGTCCTATTTGTTATCAAAATATGCCTAATGAATTATTACCTGAGCTATTGAAAATATAAGTATTTGAAATTATAAGGTTTTAAAGTTGTAACCTTTATTGATAATAAGAATAAGCGGCTAATATTTATTAGCCGCTTTTTTTTACCTGATAAACCCTTATAATGTCGGCACACTTTCAAGAGAAGTCTTTTATGAGCATAGTTTACAAAACCAGAACGCAACTCGTTGTTGAAACCCTTAGAGAGAAAATACTCAGTGGTGAAATCAAAGCAGGACAACCTTTACGCCAAGCTGCATTAGCAGAAGAGTTAAATGTCAGCAGAATACCTGTGCGTGAAGCGTTATTGCAATTAGAAGCAGAAGGTTTAGTTGCTTTTGAACCTCATAAAGGTGCCACAGCTACAGAGCTGACTGCAAGCCAAGTTGATGAACTATTTGAACTAAGAGCAATGCTAGAAGGTGATTTATTAGCATCCTCAATCCCTAATATCAGCAATGAAAAACTAGCAGAAGCGACAGACATATTAGCAAAATTAGACAAAGCTTTAGGTAAAGAAAACGCAGCCAATACGTGGAGTGAGTTAAACTCTGACTATCATAATTGTTTGTATTCAGGTGCTCATCGCCCACAAACGCAAGACTTGGTTAACACCTTAAATAAAAATGCCGACCGCTATATCCGCATGCACCTGCTATGGGCAGGGGGAATTTCTAAAGCAGAATCTGAACACAACGAATTACTCGCCTTATGTAAAGCGCGTAATGTTGAGAAGTCTGTTGCTTTGTTAAAGCAGCATATCTTAGGTTCTCGTGACGAAATCAAAGCATTTCTTTGTGCACGTGAATTAACCGAAGGATAGTTTTTATCTGGTTCAGCGAAAACCAATGAGGTTTATCAATGGTACTGTTTTATAAAGTGATTGTATAAACCTAATTCTTCTCATATCCCCTAATCTTATTTCATTTTGTTATATCAAAGCATTTTCTTATATGGAAAAGACATTCTTAGTGTGGCATTATTCTTGTTATTATTTTGTTATGAAAGCTTACAAATTCCGGAAAATAAAATCACTTAGCCTTGGATCTTGCCTACAATATGGAAGTTAGGTCTCGTTAGAAAAATTTTAACCGTATTTTAATAATCCGTATTTATAGCCGATAAAGTTTATTCAAAAGGAAAGAGTGTGTTCGCAATGGAATGGTTGATGTTATTGATATTTATTGGGACTTTTTTGGGTTTGCTGAAGTATCAACAAAAACCTGAAAAAGTTTTTGCCGTATCATTACTGGTTTGTTTAGCTACGGGCTTAGTTTCTGCTGATATCGTACTGAGAAATGTGGTTAACCCTGGTTTAGTCACCTTAGTTTTACTCGTTTTGTGCTCGTTCGCTTTTGAACGAACCAGTGTACTACGTCGCGTTTCAGCCATTATGATAAATGGCTCTAAGTTTCAATCAACATTTAAAACCTTGTTGTGTACCGCATTTGCTTCTGCATTAATGAGCAATACAGCAGTTGTTGCATCGCTAATTTCAACGATTAAAAAAAACACCTTAATTAATCCAGGTAAATTACTTTTACCTGTTTCTTATGCTGCAATACTTGGTGGCACACTAACCTTAGTGGGGACATCAACGAACCTCATCGTCAATTCTTTACTGATTGAACAAGGCGCCAACAGCTTAGGATTTTTTGATTTTACCTTAATTGGTTTTAGTGCCTTTTTGATTTGTTTATTGGTTATTCTGTCAACACAACACTTATTACCTAACCTCGAAATTGAAAAAAATTCTACTGACGAATATTTACTTGAAGCTGAAGTCTCTCTGGCTTCAAAACTCATTGGTTTAACCATTGATGATAATGGACTGAGAAATTTAGACTCGTTATTCCTTGTTGAAATAGTGCGTGATGCAAGATTGATTTCGCCAGTATCACCTGATGAAATTATCCAAGCACGCGACAAACTGATCTTTACCGGTGATATTTCAAAAGTATTGACGCTACAACAATTTGACGGATTAACGTTATTTGCTGAAAAAGACGGCCTATTACGTGACAATTTGACTGAGGTGCTAATTAAGCCTGACTCTGCTGTTATTGGAAAAAGCCTGAAAAAATCTGGCTTTCGTGCTCGTTTTGATGCGGCTGTAGTCGCTATACGTCGTGAAGGTGCACAACTGTCGGGAAAGTTAGGCGATATCAAAATACAGTCAGGTGATTTTTTGGTGCTTGCGGTGGGCAATGATTTTAGCGCCCGTACTAACTTATCAAAAAACTTCTATATTCTTTCCGGCCATAAACCTGAAAACATGTTGTCAGGATGGCGTGATTCATTAACTGTCTTTGGCTTTTTAGCCACCATTGCTTGCTCTGTTATTGCTAATATTGCGCTATTAAAGTGCTTAATGTTTTATATTGCGATATTAATACTTTCCGGGTGTTTAACGGTAAATGAAATAAAACGCCGTTTCCCATTAGAGATTTGGATGGTAGTCTTGGGCGCACTGACCTTAGCTAAAGCTTTCGAAACAAGTGGCGTTGCTGAGTTACTTGCTCAGCAAATAGAACTGGTATTACATGGGAAAGGTACCTATTTAGCGTTGATTTGTATTTTCTTTATTACGCTATTAATGACTGAAATTATAACCAATAGTGCTGCAGCTGCGTTAATTTTTCCTATCGCTTATAGTATTGCATTAGGACTTGGTGTTAGTCCGTTACCTTTTGTGATGGCCGTAGCTTTTGGTGCAAGTGGCAGTTTTATCAGCCCTTATGGCTATCAAACGAATATAATGGTTTTTAACGCAGGAAATTATCGCTTATCAGATTTTATGAAGTTTGGTTTACCGGTATCTATCGCTTATTCCATTATCGTTTTATCGATGATCCCCGTTGTGTTTCCGTTTTAAGGTACACGTAATAATAACTCAATCATGAAGCACGGGTTTATTTTTTAGACTAAACCTAAGTGTCTGCAGAGCAAATTGTCGACTTCCTTATCGAACAAGGTTTTGTTTATACATCATGATTTTTAAAAGTGTTGCAGAGGTTATTATTGTTTTACGCAATTAAAACTGACATATCAGTTAAAAACTAATTTCAGAAAAAATACTTGGCAAGTTTATCGCGACAATGTCAGAATATTACGCATAGTGTTATTTTTTTAAATTATAAATACCTACCAGTATTATATATAAGGACTAAAAATGAGTTTATTAATCACCGGCGGTACAGGGTACATTGGAAGTCATACTGTTGTTGAATTACTTCAATTAGGTAAAGATATTATTATTGTTGATAATTTATCAAATTCATCAACTTTAGTCCTTGATCGCGTTAAAGCGATTACAGGAAAAACAGTTACCTTTATTAAAGCAGATATTTGCGATGAAGCAGCCCTTGATACGGTTTTTAAAGAGCATGATATTGAAGCCGTTGTACATTTTGCAGGCTTAAAAGCAGTTGGAGAGTCAAACGATTTACCGCTGAGTTATTATCAAAATAATGTTTCAGGTTCTGTTACGTTATTTCAAGTCATGGCGAAACATGGCGTTAAAAATTTGGTTTTTAGTTCTTCTGCAACGGTTTATGGCGAAAACAATCCTTCTCCGTTAGATGAAACAATGCCGACATCTGCGACCAATCCTTATGGCCAAACGAAATTAATGGTTGAGCATGTTCTTTTTGATCTAGCGCGAAGTGACAGTGAATGGTCAATTGCTTGTCTGCGTTACTTTAACCCCATTGGCGCACATGAGTCAGGTACTATTGGAGAAAACCCTAATGGTGTTCCTAACAACTTATTACCCTATGTTGCGCAAGTCGCGGTAGGGCGCTTACCACAACTACAAGTCTTTGGAGATGATTACGATACGCCTGATGGAACCGGTGTTCGTGATTACATTCATGTGGTTGATTTAGCGATTGGCCATGTTAGAGCCTTAGAAAGTCTAACGAAAATAAAAGGTTGTAAAGCCATTAATATCGGTACAGGTAATGGTACATCGGTATTAGAAATAGTGAATACATTTAAAGAAATTAGTGGTCAAGAAATTAACTATAAAGTTGTACCGCGCCGTGCAGGTGATATTGGCACCGTTTACGCTGATGCATCACTAGCAAACACTCTCTTAGGTTGGCAAGCTACACGTAATTTAAATACGATGATCACAGATACTTGGCGTTGGCAGTCACAAAATCCAAATGGATTTGAGTAATTTATTTTATTCAGCTAGCGATGCTTTAGGCATTGCACATCAAACTAAAAATCACTAAAGTAGCGGCCTTAATTGCCGCTATTTTTTTTATCTTGGAATTGGTCTAAATCACACTTATGCACGCTGTACATAAACTTCATCATTATCGTATGAGTCTTAGCACGACAACATACAAATCTCGTGGGCAACGTGTTATTCGATGTGACTTATGTCGGCTAGCAAAACCTCATTGTATTTGTCAGTATTCGCCAATATCCACCAGTAATGCAGGTTTTTTATTACTGATGTACGACACTGAAGTATTAAAACCCAGCAATACGGGTAAGCTGATAGCTGATGTTGTGCCAGACACGTTTGCATTTCTTTGGTCAAGAACGAAAGAAAATAAAGAAATGTTAGCCATATTGAATGACGAACAATGGCAACCTTATGTGGTTTTTCCTCAACAATATGCACAACCAGAACGTGAAGTTTTTTGTAATGAAATGGCTGTGCCTTCAGGGAAGCGACCTTTATTCATTATGTTAGACGGTTGTTGGCGCGAAGCTAAAAAAATGTTTCGTAAAAGCCCTTATTTGAATAAGTTTCCTATTGCGGCTTTTGACCCACATTTAATTGACGAAGCGGCAAATACTTCTCGTTATCAGATAAGAGTTGCGGAAGAGAATTACCAGTTTGCTACTGCAGAAGTAGCGGCAAGAATGTTAGCAATGGCAGAAGAACCAGTAAACGCACAACTCTTAGATCAATGGTTTGATATGTTTAGTTATCAGTATCAAAAAAGCGTTTGCCAGAAAAACCGTGGTAACCCTCAGGCGTTAGACGACTATCTTGATTATACTAAAAAACATAATATTGAGCTAAAAGGCAGTGAATAATTCAATATATTGACGAGCTTACAGCCAGCCTTTTTGTTGTGCTATTCTGGCAGCGTCAATACGATTAGTCGCATTGAGCTTTGAAATACATGCAGATAAATAATAATCAATTGTGCTTGATCTGCTTTCGCCTGAAAACTTAATATTATGAAGCGGTAAGTGATAATTAAAGTTATGTACGCTTCATGGCGTTCTCGCTTGTTTTTTTTAAGTTAAAGGCGAATTTTCTTTGCTCCCCTTGACAAAAACTGGTGTTTCAGACATATAGTTTCAGTATTAGATCATTTTATCATGACTTAAAATGACAAATGTCATTAATACGTTTCGGTATTTCTTGTTTCGGTATATAATGCGACCGCGAAATTAATTGAATTGGTATTCTTATGAAAATATGTGGTGTTGAATTAAAAGGTAATGATGCAATTATTTGCATTATGTCACGTGAAAATGGTTTGTATGATATTCCGCAAACACGCGTGCAAAAAATATCTTTAGTAGATGCGGGTGATGCCGAAGCAGTACAACATTTTCAATTTACCTTTGCTAAATTGATGGAAGATTATCATGTTGATAAAGTTGTTATCCGCGGCCGTGCTTTAAAAGGTAAGTTTTCTGGTGGCCCTATCGGTTTTAAACTAGAAGCGTGTATTCAATTAATCAAAGAACTGCAAGTAGAAATTCTTGCTGGTAGCTTTATTAAGAAAGCACTTGTGCGCAGCCAAATTGATATTGATTTTAGAGATACAGGGTTAAAGCAATATCAAGAGCCAGCATTTGATACCGTTTTTGCGTTTTTTGAAAGTGACCCTTACATGAAGTAAGCATTACTTTTAGCTAACGATAATAAAAGCCCCAGTAAGTATGCACTTACTGGGGCTTTTATGTTCAGGATGAACGGTATGTCGTGGTGCCATGGATGGCATTGAACGACGAATGTTCAGGATGGCCTTTCTCAGACATCCTGTCTTTCAAGGCATGAGTGCATCCTTGCACGTCAACGGTCAGTTTATTTGTTACTTAGTTGTTGTTAAACCTCGACGGTCAAGTAATGGTTGTACTTTAGGGTCTTGGCCTCTAAAACGACGGTACATAACTGTAGGGTCTTCACTACCACCGGGTTCTAATATGTGTTTACGGTATAAGTCAGCGGTCTTCTCATCGAATATGCCATTTTCTTTAAACGCTAGCCATGTATCTGCATCATAGATATTGGACCAAATATAGCCGTAATAACCTGATGAATATCCACCCGAGAATATATGTGCGAAATAACCCGTTCTGTAACGAGGTGCTATTTCCTTAATTAAGCCTCTTTCTTCTAATGCTTTCTTTTCAAATTCAGCAGCATCTTGTAGTTCAGCTGTTTCTAATGAATGCCAACTCATATCAAGTAAAGCAGCGCCAAGGTATTCGGTAGTACCAAAACCTTGATTGAATTTTCCTGAAGCTTGAATTTTATCAACTAACTCCATCGGAATTACTTCGCCTGTTTTATAATGCTTAGCAAAATTTGCTAATACTTCAGGCTCTGTCATCCAGTTTTCCATCACTTGTGAAGGGTATTCCACGTAGTCACGTGGTAAAGCTGTACCTGTTTGCGAGCGGTAGTAACCGTCCGACAATAATCCTTGAATAGCGTGGCCAAATTCATGGAATAAGGTTGATGCTTGATCAAACGTTAATAAAGTAGGGGTATCGCCTACTGGGCGAGGGTAGTTCAATACGTTGTAAATGATTGGCGTAACTTCTTCTCCATACATACGGTATTGTTTACGGAAACTACTCATCCATGCGCCGCCACGTTTGCTTTCACGTACGTAATGATCAGTCATGTAAACGCCTATGTAACTACTGTCTTTATCATAAACTTCGAAGGTACGAACATCTTCATGGTATTTAGGTAAGTCGTTACGCTCTTTGAAGGTTACACCCCATAACTTTTCAGCGGTGAAGAAAATACCCTGCAAAGTGCCTTCAAGTGAAAAATAAGGCTTGGTTTCTGCGGCATCAATGTCGTAACGCGCTTTACGAATTTTTTCTGAGTAATACCACCAATCCCATGCTGCTACTTCAAAATTAGCACCTTCAGAGTCAGCGAGCTTTTGCATGTCTGCTGCTTCTTCTTTTGCTCTTGTTAAAGCTGCTGGCCAAACTTGATTCAACAAGGCAAAAACATTTTCAGGTGTTTTGGCTGTAGCATTTTCAAGGGTAAAGTGAGCATGAGTTTTATAACCTAATAACTGTGCTTTGGTATAACGTAAGCTAGCGGTTTTAGATGCTATCTTTTTGTTATCATATGCATCGTCATTATTACCGCGCATTGTGTAACCTTTATATAAGGTTTCACGTAATTTACGATTGGTTGAATAAGTTAAGAAAGGATTTTTACTCGGTCGGTGTGTAGTGAATACCCACTTACCTTTATGGTCTCTATCGTTTGCAGTAACGGCAGCCGCAGCAATAATATCGTCAGGTAAACCCGCTAAATCGGCTTTGTTGTCGATAACCATTTCAAAGCTGTTCGTTTCATGTAATAAATTTTCACCAAACTTTAAGCTTAATTCGCTTAATTGCGTATTCAGTTGACGTAATTTTACTTTATCGCTGTCATTTAAATTAGCGCCGCCACGGACAAACCCTTTATAGGTTGTTTCAAGTAAGGTTAATTCGTTTACTTTTAAGTTCAGCTGATCTTTTTTGTCATAGACAGCTTTTACGCGGGCGAATAACTTCGCGTTAAGATTAATATCGTCATTTAATGCTGATAATTGTGGTGAAACTGCTTTGGCAATATTACGCATTTCATCATCAGACATTGAACCGGTTAGCCCGTAAAATACATTGCTCACTCGGTTTAGGAAGTCACCTGATTTTTCCATTGCTTCAATGGTGTTTTCAAATGTCGCTTCATTAGTTGCATCCGCAATAGCATCAATTTCTTGTTTGTTATCGATTATGCTTTGCTCAAATGCGGGTAAGTAGTCACTTTTTTTAATTTGATCAAAGGGTGGAATGCCGTGTGGTGTGGTGAATTCACTAAATAATGGATTTACATGAGTGACTTCTTGTATTGTTTCTTTACTGACATTTTCTTGATTATTATTGTCGCTTTGCTGACAGCCAGCCAATGCGATCGCGATCGCAAGAGGGGCTAAGAGGCGCTTTTTCATAAATTACCTTTTATTGTTTTTAGAATATAAAATGACTTTGTTTATAACTAATGTACAAAGTTAATGAACTGATTCTATGTTGCTCTTTGACTAGGTACAAGCTAGACCGCTATAAAAAACGTTGAGTAACAATGAAAGAAAGATGAAAAGCTAAAATGATGAATTATTGATGTTGGTATTATTCGTTTGACAGGGGGCATTTGATAGTTTCGATGAGTACGATATCAAAAAGTTAAGTAGATTAGTCGATATAAAAATCCCGTGATAAACACGGGATTAGAATGACACTGTATTTTCAATCATTATTTATTAAAGCTAGTCAAGAATATAGTCAAGTACTAGGCTATTTGACGTTGAGTTATAGTGAATTAGTCGTTGATAATTTGGTGATATATAACTATCTACAGAACCGGCACTATAAGCTGCAGTAAATAATGCTTGTTGATTTTCATCATACTTACTCAGTATAAAGAAGCCGGAAGCATCTAAGCGATAAAAATAACTATTGTTACTTGAGTCAATGGCTACATTGACCGTTTGAATGCTTGCTCTTAAAACGCCTTGGTCAGTAAATGTTGTACCATTGAATGTAGTCCATTCTGAGGTGGTACTTGCGGTATAAATGTCTTCGCCATTGCTACTAGTCACTAAATTAGAGAGAGAGCCACTAAAAGCGGCGTTTATATTTTCCTCGCTGGAAATTTGTTGGACACTCTCACTGGTAAATGCATTGTACTCTAACGTGTACTGCATTATTGCTGCAGTACCACTGTTATAAGCGAGCACATTATTATTTGCAGGAACATCGCTAATAATCGGTGAATTGAAAGCATTGTCTCTATCCCAAAACTGTACCTTTAACGCTAGATTAGCGTACTCTAGTGCTTCGGTGATAACGATAGCCTTACCGGAAATCATCGCTATTTTTGCAGGCCTAAATTCAATATCAATATCATCAGCAGACATTAAGCTAATACTGAAATCACTAAGGTCTATTTGATAATGATTTACACGTGTTTGCGTTTGTCCGTCTTCATCGGTGAATGTTTCACTGTTTGAGGCGAGTAATATTGAGCCATCAGGATGAATGACTAAGTTTGTTAAATCAACATCAGCAAGAGGAGAGGTGATAGTTGTTATAGAAGCGCCAGTGAGAATGTTAAACACTTTGATTGTATCGCCTTGACCAATATATATATTAGGGCGAAGAGGGTCTAAAACGATGGCTGAACTATTAGGCGTAATGTCAGCAATAGTTATTTCACTGATACTCGTGGTATCAAAGTTGCCTTTTTCGAAACTCACTTTTATTATGCCATTTAAACTATCGGCACTATTGGTTGGTGAAAGTGTTATTTCCCCCTGATACAAACCGTCAGTAGATATTTTACTTGGATCAGCCGTAACCGTTAGCGTGTTATTAACTGAATCAGTCACTAACGTTAACCAATCAACATTGCTATTTGCTTGCCATTCAACCGAACTGGCTTTATTCGTTAGAATACTGACCGTATGGCTGAGTGTTGACTTATCCACTTGTGAAGTAAATGCTAACGCTGAAGCGTCACTGAATAATCTAACTTCATCTACCGCTAGTTCAATAACTATTTGTATATTTGAACCTGTTTCTGGGTCTGTAATAGTAACAATACCGGTAAATAATCCCCAACCGGTAATTTCATTTGAATCAACAATGATGGTAAGGGTTTTACTTTCATCTGTAGTTACTTGTGTAAAGGATAACCAGGTAACATCGGCGGTTGCTTGCCAAGAATCACTGACGCCTGAAAGAGTAATTTCTTGTGTTTCAACGCTTGCATTACCGAATGTTGTATTAAAAGATAATTGAGAAGCGGACACATCAAACTGCTCTAGAGTGACCATTTCTATTTGACTGCCATTTTGTGCATTAACTAACAAGCGTTTATCATCAGCTGTTATATCGATACTTGCCGGTTGTTGTCCACCGGTATTAACCGTTGCAGTAAGCTCTGCTTGTTCATTGTAAACATTGACAAGAAAACCAATTGCAGGATCAAATCGGACATAGTGGGCAAAGTTGTTTTTTGACTTATCAACAGCGATAGATGTAATGCCTTCAGTTTTTGGTAGTAAGCCATTATCGGTAAATACAGTGCCGTCGAAACTGATATGTTCACTTGTTGGGCTGATTGCATAAAGAGATGTTTCGTTATTATTGACAACAAAATCCGATATGAAGTCGTCTTCTGCTAACAATTCAGGGCGATATTCGTGAGATAACGTCGCGATGACTTTTTCTGCGGTAAAGTCATTGATTTGCGCGGTATAACGTTTAATAGGGGTGGTAGATGAATCTAGCGTATACAATGCATCTGTTTCGCTTGCTTGGTCAATGTTCGACGCTAAAAAACTAAGGTTTGGTTCTCGAAACAATAATTGCAAGCTATCATCGGCAAACTCTAATGCTTGGGTAACCACATAATAACGGCCAGAAAATTGTACATAACGACTTGGCTCAAATTCAATCGTGGGTTCTGTTATTTCAGTGAAAGTATAATCACTTAAATTAATGTTATAACGATGAACAACTTCAGTGGTTGTTTCGTCTTCATTGATAATTGTTTCAACAGCTTTTGCGAGTAATTTGCTTCCGTCAGGGTGGACAATAAACTGCTCAAGCAGAGTGTTTTCCGGTGCAACAACCACCGATGTTAATAATTCACCTGTGTATTGTTGATAGACTTGTAATGCATTTGTTGAACCCACATAAAAATAAGGCAGGTTGGGTGCTGCTATCATTGTTTCGTCATTTACAGTTATATCGGTGATAATCTGAGTGATGGTTTCATCGGCACTTTGAAATAATGAAACAGGTAGAGTACTACCGATAACAACATCATTGTCAACGGCACTGATCGTTACCTCATTCATACTCATAACGTCTGAAGGCGCAGCATTGAGATCAACCGTCACAGTAAGGTAATCGTTATCTAGCTTGGTCAAGGTTAACCAAGTTGCTGAAGAGCTTGCTTGCCAATTAACGGCGGCGGCACTATTGGTATTTACTTTTATGGTGTGTTCTAGCGCTGAAACATTCAATGTTGAGGTAAACGCTAAGCTTGCTTGGCTAGTATATAAATACTGATTATCCAAACCTACTTCAACTGGAATAATTTTTGTGTCACCGGTAGTCACTTCCGTAAGCGTAATATTCCCAGTTGATAATTGTGCAAATGTAAAACTACTAATGTTCGGGGTTATCGTTACTGTTGCATCCCCAGTACCAGAAGTTAGATCAAAGGTTATCCAGTCGACATCACTGGTTAGCTGCCATTCATTAGTTTCACTGGTTATGTCAATTGTTTGGTCCGAAATTGTTGTGTCGCCAAAGGTGCCGCGAAAACTCACAAGCTCAGTATTTATATTGGCTTGCCAAATGAGTAATGAAACGTCGATGTCATGATGAACCAAGGTGGTATTATTATCGGTTAATTCACCTGTAGAAAAGCGGAGTTTCGTTAAGTACTCGCCGATATTAATTTGGTCAGCTTGCGTTAAATCAATATGAATAGTGGCAGAATTAGCGGTCAGATTTTCAGTTCTAAATTCTAACCAGCCAACAGGGTCACTGTCAGGCGCATAACCTACTAATAAACCGTCACCGTCAAAGGTCACATTAACCGCGATTGAATGGTCAAATTCAGTAATTATTTCATTACTAAAACTAATCGTTGAAACATTAGCATTGATTGTATAAATTTTTTCTTTATCACCACCACAGGCTGAGAGTAATAATGTTACACAAATAATGGTCATAAATTGACTGAAGTTCTTAAAACATACCTTCATACAGATCCCTGTTTTGTTCTGCTGATTATCCAGAAGCTTAGCGCTTACTTTATATCAACTTATTCTGCGTGATTATTGACGCAAAGTAAAAACTTAATTACTTATGATGAAAGCAAACAATTGAACACTATGATTATGTTTCAATTTAGCGGTGAAATAAGTCAAAAAATGTGTTTAAGGGCTATCGCTCATTGAATAAAGTCATTTAACATTGTTCTGTAGATTTACGGTCTCGCCGTGAACATTCTTACAAAGAGTTGATATAAAAGCTGAAATTAAGCCAACATAGCGATAATGAACTTGCATCCTTGCTTGAATATTTAATTGAGAAAGCTTATTTGAGTGAATAACTTTTGTGGAATGTTTATTTCGAACGGGTAATCATAAAGGTTTGGGCTGGCGTTTTATTAAAAGTAAATTGGCAAAAATAGGCGTTTGTCGAAGTATTATTATTGAACTGAACAAAAATCATCAAATTGATTGGTATCTTCAAGCAGAGCTTGCGTATAATAAACGCTTTGGCGAAAGCGGTAGTAAAGACCAAAAAAATAAAGCAAAACGTATTCGATTTATGCAGTATCGAGTTTTATCTTTTGATGAAATTACCTTGCTGATTAAATCTAAGCGTTATAGTTAGAAAAAATAAACTTAAGAATTAACTTTTCAGAGAGTGGACATTCCCATGATTAAAACTAGTGCCCAATTACGTCAGGCCTTTTTAGACTTTTACGCTTCCAAGCAACATCAAATTGTTCCAAGTAGTTCACTAGTTCCTGGTAATGACGCCACGTTATTATTTACTAATGCCGGTATGGTGCCATTTAAAGATGTATTTCTCGGTGCTGAAAGCCGTAGCTATACTCGTGCGACTTCTTCACAGCGTTGTGTTCGTGCTGGCGGTAAACATAACGATTTAGAAAATGTTGGTTACACCGCACGTCACCACACTTTTTTTGAAATGTTAGGAAACTTTAGTTTTGGCGATTATTTTAAAAAAGACGCTATTCGTTATGCGTGGGAATTCTTAACGTCGACTTTAGGGTTACCTAAAGAAAAACTATTAGTGACTATTTATGAAAGTGACACTGAAGCTTTTGCTTTTTGGCGTGACGAAATAGGTATTCCTGTAGAGAAAATCATTAGCATTGGTGATAAGTCGCCAAGCAAAAAGTATGAGTCTGACAACTTCTGGTCTATGGGTGATACCGGGCCTTGTGGGCCATGTTCTGAAATATTCTATGATCACGGTGAAGATATCTTTGGTGGTCCTCCGGGCTCTCCAGACGAAGACGGTGATCGTTTTATCGAGATTTGGAACTTAGTGTTTATGCAGTACAACCGCCATGCAGACGGCACAATGGAAGTTTTACCAAAACCGTCTGTTGATACGGGCATGGGCTTAGAGCGAATTGCCGCTATTATGCAAGGTGTGCATAGCAACTATGAAATTGATATATTCCAAGCATTAATTCGTGATACCGCTGAACTTCTTCAATGTAACGACTTAGAGCATAAATCTTTACGTGTTATTTCGGATCATATTCGTTCATGTAGTTTCTTAATTGCCGATGGTGTAATGCCTTCCAATGAAGGGCGTGGTTATGTGTTGCGACGTATTATTCGCCGTGCTGTACGCCATGGTCATAAATTAGAAGCGAAAGACCACTTCTTCCATAAACTAGTCGCTTCGTTAGCAACACAAATGGGTGACGCGTATCCTGAACTTGTCAGCCAACAAGCAGTGATTGAAAAAATATTACGTATTGAAGAAGAACAGTTTAGTCGCACGCTAGATCGCGGCATGGTTTTACTTGAAGAGATGTTAGCTAACCTTAAAGGCGACACTATTTCCGGTGACGATGCTTTTAAACTTTATGATACTTACGGATTTCCTGCAGATTTAACCGCGGATATTGCTCGTGAACGTAATTTGAAAGTTGACCATAAGGGCTTTGAACTTGCGATGGGCTTACAACGTGAACGCGCGCAAAAAGCCAGTCAATTTGGTGCTGATTATAACGATCAACTAAAGTCTGACCACACAACAGAGTTTAAAGGCTATACCCGTAACGAGTTCTCTTCAACGATTGTTGAATTATTTAACAGTGAAGAGTCAGTTGCCGAATTAAAAGCTGGCGAGCAGGGTATTGTTATTTTAGACAAAACACCATTTTATGCAGAATCTGGTGGTCAAGCAGGCGACCAAGGTTTATTGCACATAGATGAAGGTGTTTTTGAAGTACATGACACCACTAAAATGGGTAATGCCTTTGCACATAAAGGCATTGCACGTACTAACGTTGGAGTTAATCGCCGCGTAAAAGCTGAAATTAATATTGAACGTCGAGCGGGAATAGTTAAAAACCATACCGCAACACATTTACTTCATACCGCATTGCGTAATGTCTTAGGTGATCATGTTACCCAAAAAGGCTCACTTTGTGATGCTGATAAATTACGTTTTGATTTCTCTCACTTTGAAGGTGTTACCGCAGAAGAGCTGCAAACCGTTGAGCGTTTAGTTAATCAACAAATTCGTAATAACCTAGCGCGTGAAACACAGCTAATGCAAATAGATGACGCTAAAGAAAAAGGCGCGATGGCATTATTTGGTGAGAAATATGATGACGAAGTGCGCGTTGTGACTTTAGGTGATTTCTCTACAGAGCTTTGTGGCGGTGTTCATGTTGAACGCACTGGTGATATTGGTTTTGTTAAAATTGTTTCGGAATCAGGTATCGCTGCAGGCGTACGTCGTATTGAAGCTGTGTCTGGTGAAGGAGCACTTACGTATACTGAACAACAAAATGCTAGGTTATCAAAGGTAGCATCAATGGTTAAGTCTGATGTCGCTGGTATGTCAGGAAAAGTAGAGCAGCTTATTAGCCGTAGTAAATTACTTGAAAAAGAAATTCAAACACTTAAGCAACAACTAGCCGCACAAGCAGGATCAGACTTAATCAGCAAAGCCGTTGAGATAAACGGTATAAAAGTGCTTATTGCTGATTTAGACGGAGCAGAATCAAAAGCGCTTCGTGGCATGATGGATGAACTGAAAAATAAAATTGGTTCAGGCATTATCTTATTAGGTACGGCAAGTGCAGGCAAGGTCGGCTTAATCGCTGGCGTAACTAAAGATCTTACTGGGCAAGTAAAAGCCGGTGATTTAGTGAATAGCGCTGCTCAGCATGTTGGCGGCAAAGGTGGTGGTCGTCCTGATATGGCCCAAGCCGGCGGTAGCCAACCAGAGAACTTAACCTTAGCTTTAGATTCAGCTAAAGCTTGGTTAACAGATAAATTAGCATAACAACAAAATTTATTTGTCTATGTGATTAAGGAGCTTTTTAGCTCCTTTTTTAGTGGTACCCCTTTAATACAGCACATTATGTCAAATATCTGTTAATTGAATGTGAGCCCATATTCACTACAACATTAATAATAACAAATAGTTGCAAATAATAACAAAAAATCACTTTATTGCTTGAATAAGCTTGTTAGAATGCCAATATTGGTTATAAGTACAAAGTAAATTACTTGTTATCACTCGTGATACTAAAATCTTTGTAAATAGTGGCAAAACTGAGTAGTAGTGAACTTAAGTAACTATTTTTTACAAAGTTTTTAATTTTTATTATGTACTTTTACCAAAATTAAACTAAATTTATTACTAGCTTATAATTTTTTAGTGGACTGGCTTTTAAACATAAAGGATATTTAGGATGTTAATTTTAACTCGTAGGGTTGGTGAAACGTTAATGATCGGTGACGAAGTTACCGTAACTGTTTTAGGTGTGAAAGGTAATCAAGTACGCATTGGTGTAAATGCTCCAAAAGAAATATCTGTTCATCGTGAAGAAATTTATATGCGTATACAGGCAGAAAAAACAGGAAGTAATAATAGTGAAGACGAAGCAGGGAATAAGTTTTAGTTTCATTTATTGTACTCATTAATAAAAGTCGGCAATTGCCGACTTTTTTAATGGTTCAAAAATAGATTTTATATCGTCAATTTATTGAATAATACCTTTTGAAGCATGAAAAATAGCCTTCTTGGTGGAAATCTCGGCAAACAGACTTAAAAGAGCAGAATAATTGAAAAAAATGTTTGACTTATTTTCTCGATCCATTAGTATTCGCACCCACTGGAGATGTGACCGAATGGTCGAAGACACTGGCCTGTTAAGGGAGTATCTAGTTTGCAACTAGGTTGAAGTTTCTTATTTAAAGTGTATTTTAAATACGCATTAAATCTCAAGAGTAAAGCAGTAAATTTGGAGAGCTGTCCGAGTGGCCGAAGGAGCTCCCCTGCTAAGGGAGTAACGGCTTTAAATCCGTTCGAGAGTTCGAATCTCTCGCTCTCCGCCATTACTTTTATTAAAGGTAACTTTTTTAAAAGTAATAAACGCAAAGCAATTTGCTATCTTTAGACTAAGATATAAAACATAGTTCATGTGAGGGCGCGTAGCTCAGCTGGATAGAGTACCTGGCTACGAACCAGGCGGTCGCAGGTTCGACTCCTGCCGCGCCCACCACTCTTCTTTTTTGAATTGTGGAATAAGCAAATACTTAAGCTTATAAAAAAATATGTATTATCTTTAAATAGGATATTAAATACCCTTTATGTGGGCGCGTAGCTCAGCTGGATAGAGTACCTGGCTACGAACCAGGCGGTCGCAGGTTCGACTCCTGCCGCGCCCACCACATTTGCTGAGAAGCTGAAAAAAACCAACTTTCGAGTTGGTTTTTTTTCGCCTAAAATATAGTGAGAATTGTTTATAGTTTATTGGAACGAATCTTACTGGATAGTTTGATCATATAAGTAGCAGTTACAAATACGTTAAACGCTAATCAATGCGTAAATGATTACGTAATAACATTTGTGTAAAAGATGTTTTCAAATAAAAGCCGCGAGGAAGTGTTTGAAAAGGTTGGCCGTGCTTATTAAATGCTTTTGTTTTAGCTTGGCTGTTTGCAGCTTTAGGTCGAAGTTGTAATACTTGGCCGTGTTTCCCTGAAATATTTTCTACTTCACCTAAAACAATCATGTCAGTAAGCTCTTGCCAATCTAGCGCGAGCAATTGTTCTTCTTCATATGAAGGTGACCAAATGAAAGGTGTGCCAACCATACGCTCTCCTATAGGAATTTGCCGCTCAGAAATAACAGGGACCCATAAAACACGGGCCATTTTATTGCGTATATGACTCGTTTTCCAACTTGCACCGACTAACCCCGTTAGTGGAGCTACACAGACAAATGTAGTTTCCAATGGTTTGCCTTGTGTGCTAATTGGCAATGACTTCAATTCAATACCTAAATGAGGGAAATCTGGTTCGGGTTTTGAACCTGCACTAGCGCCTAGTACTTGCTCGAGTAGCAGGCCTATCCATCCTTTTTCACGCGTTAAATCTTTAGGTACGACAACACCCGCTTGCTCAGCAATCTCTGCTAACGTTAATCCAGCAAGCGCTTGTGCCCTTTGTAATAATTCATCTTCGGTCTTGGGGATAATAATTTTAATGAGTAAAGCTCTTTAATAGGGTCTTTTCTTTGTTCAGTATAAAGATTCACAACATTTCAGGCTATGGTCAATAGAAAATAAATAAATAATTAATTGCTCGCAAGCCCAGATTATGGAAGAATCAGGTAATATTTTAAGAAAGTTATTGGGAATTCCTTTGATAGATGCCGAAGGCTATCGAGCTAATGTCGGCATAGTCATAATCAATGATAGAGGACAAGTATTTTGGGCCAGGCGTTATGGTCAGCACTCGTGGCAATATCCACAGGGTGGTGTTGATGAAGGGGAAACAGCAGAAGAAACCATGTACCGAGAATTACACGAAGAAGTGGGATTAAAACCGGAACATGTCAAAATTGTTGCTTCAACTAAACACTGGTTAAGATATAAATTACCAAAACGTTTAATTAGGCATGAAAGTAAACCTGTTTGTATTGGGCAAAAACAGAAATGGTTTTTACTCAAGTTAACTGCAGAAGAATCTGCAGTTGATTTACTTCACTCTGATCATCCTGAGTTTGATGATTGGCGTTGGGTAAGTTACTGGTATCCGGTACGACAAGTAGTATCTTTTAAACGGGAAGTTTACCGTAAAGTGATGAAGGAATTTGCTCAGGCTTCAATGCCTTCTTATCGTCATCATAACCGTAAACGTCGTAGTTGATTATTATTATGTAGCAGTTGTTTTAAGATTTAAAACATAAATGTATAATAAATAGCTTGCTTGCAAGCTATTTTTATTTGAGGAACAATATGTTAACAACCTTGCGTAGAATTGTTCTAGAGTTTAGCCAAAACGCTGAACTAGACAGTGCATTACATCGTATGGTGGAACAAATAAAAGAAACGATGAAGACAGATTGTTGTTCAATCTATCTAGCAGATCATCTTAAACAGCATTTCTTACTCGTCGCTTCCGATGGATTAGCCGAACGTTCACTAGGTCAAACAACTATTGGTTTTACAGAAGGATTGGTGGGTTTGGTTGGTCAACGAGAAGAGCCACTCAATATTGCGAATGCACAGAACCATCCTCAGTTTATTCATGCCCCTGAAGTAGAAGAAGATGAATTTAATGCTTTTTTAGGTACTCCGATTATTCATCGGCGTAAGGTGCTCGGCATACTTTCAATTCAACAAAAACATGCACGTTACTTTAACGAAAATGAAGAAGCCTTTTTAGTGACTTTGTCCGCTCAATTAGCTGCATCACTGGCAAATGCAGAAGCGAGTGTATTAATCACAGAACAAGATTCCAACCGTCATTTGAAAAAAGCCTTACACGGTGTTGCTGGTTCGTCAGGTGTAACGATTGGCGAAATGTTTGTTGTTTATCCTGCAGTGAGCCTATCGACTGTTTCTTTAAAACGCACGAAATCCCCTGAGCTAGAACTGCAACTATTTGAAGAAGCCGTGGCTAAAACGATCACTGACTTCGATTTCATGACAAATAAACTTCAAGGTATTATTGCAGAAAACTTTCTAGATATTTTCGATATGTATAAGCAACTATTAGACAATGCTAATATCAGTAAGGAAGTGTCAGAAAAAATCAGAACAGGCTGGACCGCTGAAAGTGCATTAAAGCAAATTATTGACGGTTATGTCGTTCAATTTGAAGCACTTGAAGACCAATATTTACGTGAAAGAGCAAGTGATATTCGAGATCTCGGTGATCGTTTATTACTTAACTTAAAAAAGTTAAACATCAATGAACAAGAGTTGCCTAAGGAGTTTATACTGGTCGCAGAAGAAGTTACGGCTTCCATGTTAGCCCAGTATCAGCATCAAGGTTTGAAAGGTGTCGTCTCACTTCATGGATCTAATAATTCTCATGCTGCTATTTTAGCTCGAGCATTGGGTGTACCCGCTATAATGGGTATTGAGAAAATACCGCTTGGTCAATTACATCAAAAAGCATGTATTGTTGATGGTTACAGTGGTGAGCTTTTTGTTCAGCCAAATGAAACACTATTGCGTGAGTACCAACATTTAATCACAGAAGAAATTCTACTGGCTGATAAAGTAAAAACCGTAGCGAAACTCCCCGCAATTACAAAAGATGGACACGAGATTGAACTGCAACTTAATGCTGGCCTGTCTTCTGGATTTGAACATTCTAAAAACTCTGGAGCAGAAGGGATCGGTTTATATCGCACTGAAATCCCCTTTATGAATCGGAGTTGTTTTCCTTCTGAATCAGAGCAAACCCAGCTTTACCAGCAAGTATTAAGCGCTTTTCCCAACCAAACAGTAACGATGAGAACTTTGGATGTTGGGGGAGATAAATCGTTGCCATATTTTCCGATAAATGAAGATAATCCCTTTCTTGGTTGGCGTGGTATACGTATAACACTTGATCATCCTGAAATATTTTTATTGCAAGTACGGGCAATGTTACGAGCGAACGTTGGACAGGGCAATTTACAGATAATGTTGCCGATGATCTCCAGTACTTTAGAAGTAGAAGAGGCAACTCGCTTAATTAATCAAGCTTATTATGAACTATCAACGGAATTAGATTTTACAGGTGACGAAAAACTTCTCCGTCCTAAAATAGGCATAATGATTGAAGTACCTGGAATTATTTATCAACTGCCAGAGTTAGCAATAAAAGTTGATTTCTTTTCGGTGGGAAGTAATGATCTAACGCAGTATCTATTAGCAGTTGATCGAAACAATGCACGCGTTTCTGGTTTATATGATTCATATCACCCCGCCGTATTAAGAGCACTGAACCAAATTGCTGAACAATCATCTCGTGCTTGTATACCGTTGAGTTTATGTGGTGAACTAGCAAGTGAACCCGCGGGTGCTTTATTATTATTAGCGATGGGATATGACACACTCAGTATGAACGCACATAATATCGCAAAAATTAAATGGGTGATCCGCCATGTTGACTTTACTGCGGTCAAAATGATGTTGGCACATGTGCTCACCATATCTACTTCTAAGCAAGTGCATAGTTATTTAAATGAACAACTTGAACAATTTGGTTTAGGCGGGTTTGTTCGCGCAGGCATGTAGGTTTACCTATTTATTTCAAGTTAAGAAGCAGTAATCATGTTATTGAGTATTTTTCTGATATGCGTTTTACTCGGCTCTGTTGTCGGTTTTTGTGCGGGTTTATTAGGCATAGGAGGTGGGCTAATCATAGTGCCAGCTTTGGTTTATCTATTACCACCGTTGGGGATTGATCACCACTTGGTGATGCCTATGGCACTTGGTACTTCATTGGCGACTATTGTTGTCACTTCATTTTCTGCTGCTTTGGCGCATCATCGTAATAAAAATATACCGTGGCTACTTGCGAAGCAATTAATGATAGCTATTGCACTAGGATCATTATTAGGGGCTTTTATTGCTGATTTACTTTCTGTCGATGCACTTAAAAATACTTTTGCCATTGCTGTTTTCTTACTCTCCTCATATATGTTTTTTACTATACATAATACGCGTAAGAATAAAGTGATTATTAATAATGAGGATGAAAAGCTACCCAGTAATATTATTGTTAAAGGGATAGGCTTTTTTACTGGGATTTTAGCCAGTCTAATGGGAATTGCTGGTGGGGCTGTGTTAGTGCCGGTATTAAGTTATTTTAAAGTGCCACTACGTCAAGCCATAGGTGTTGCTACTGTTAGTGGTATGATCGTTGCTATATTTGGTGCTAGTGGTTATGTTATTGCAGGTTTTGGTGAGGTAAACTTACCTGAATATAGTTTAGGTTATGTATACCTACCTGCATTGTTAGGTATCATTATAACTTCTTCTTTTTTCGCTCCTATAGGTGTAAAAGCTGCGAGTAAGTTACCTGTGCGAACGATTAAAAAATCATTTGCGATATTTTTGATGTTAGTGGCTGTAAAAATGATATTAAGCTAAAGACATTGTGTATAGAATATCATTTGTTTAAAATTACGTATTTTTAGAGAAGGAAAAAAAGTGAAAGCATATTTAGATTTAATGCAACATGTTCGTGATAACGGCGTTGAAAAATCAGACCGCACTGGCACAGGCACCAAAAGCATTTTTGGTTATCAAATGCGTTTTGATTTAGCGAAAGGCTTTCCGCTAGTAACCACTAAAAAATGCCATTTGAAATCAATTGTTCATGAGTTGTTGTGGTTCATCAAAGGCGAATCAAATATTGCTTACTTAAGCGAAAATGGTGTTAAAATTTGGGATGCTTGGGCTACTGAAACAGGGGAGCTTGGTCCAGTTTATGGTGTTCAGTGGCGTAATTGGCCATCAACCAATGGTGAAACGATTGATCAGCTTACACAGCTAATTCATGATTTAAAAACGAATCCTGATTCTCGTCGTCATATTATTACGGCTTGGAATCCTGCGTTGTTACCTGATACATCGATAAGCCCTACAGAGAATGCTGAACAAGGTAAGCAAGCTTTACCACCGTGTCATACACTTTTTCAATTCTATGTGTTAAATGGCAAACTCTCGTGTCAGCTTTATCAGCGAAGCGCAGATATCTTTTTAGGTGTACCCTTTAATATTGCCAGCTACGCTTTGTTTACCATGATGATTGCACAAGTCTGTGACTTAGAATTAGGTGACTTTGTTCATACCTTTGGCGATGCCCACTTGTATTTAAATCATATGGAACAAGTTAATGAGCAACTTTCTCGTTCTCCTTTAGCGCTCCCTAAGATGAAGATTAACCCTGAAATTGACAGTATTTTTGATTTTACTTTTGAAGATTTTGAGCTAGTTAATTATGAATTTCATCCTCATATAAAAGCACCAATTTCCGTATAGTATAAAAAAATTTAGAGTGATAAAAGGAGCTGAATAGCTCCTTTTTTATGTTCAGGATGAACGGTATAACGTGGTGGCATGGATGCCAATGAACGTAAATTCATACATAGACTATAATTATAAATAGTAGTAATTAGTTCAATAAATACACCATATTGAAGAATTTATTATTAATTGAGCTAAACTCATATGAGAGACAAAAAAGTGTGCTATTTTGAAAGTATATAAATAATAAATCATGATAATAATTAAGGTGGGATTATGGGAACGGAAAACGCCCTTTATACAATTTTAATCGAAAAAATTAAGCAAGATGCGCTAGTGCTGCCAACGTTACCTGAAATTGCACTGAAAGTGCGTAAAGCAGCAGATGATCCCGAAATTAATTTAAACCAAATGAGTGATATTATAGGACAGGACCCAGCATTATCTTTGGGGATGTTAAAAGTTGCTAACAGCGCTATTTTAGGACGCGCTGTAAAAGTTGAATCAGTCAATCAAGCTGTAACACGTATTGGATTACGTCAAATTAAAAGTATTGCAACAGCGATGGCATTAGAGCAAGTATTTGTTTCTAATAATGAAATTGTTTCAATGTATTTGAAAAAATCTTGGGATAAAACGGTTGACGTGGCCTCAGTTGCGATTAGTTTAATGACATTTTATATGAGAGTTCATAAACATTCGTCCTTAACTTTAGACACATTAACCTTAGCTGCTTTGATTCATAATATCGGTGTTTTGCCTATTTTGACTGAAGCTGAAAGTCATCCAGATGTATTTGCTAATCCGACTTTTTTGCAGCAAGCTATTATTAAATTGGCTGGAAGTATTGGTGGCGAAGTCACTAAAGCCTGGGGTTTCTCAGAAGAATTTACTACCTTGGTTACGAGTTGGAGTGATTTGACGGTATTACCACCAGAGACGCATTATTTAGACTTTATTCGTGCAGGTGCTATTTATCATGGAATATTCAAAAATGTATCTACGCGTGAGGTGTTATTAAAGAGTTATGTTAACAAAGGAATTTTACCTGACGTAGGATTTATGGATACCGATGAATTTAAAAATATGGTTACCGATGTAAAAGCTATGTTTACTTAATTAAGCTAAAAATTTGGATAATAAAAAGCCCTGATATATCAGGGCTTTTTTATGTTCAGGATAAAATGACTGAAAATTACACTTGAAGTAGAAAGGTAAAGTGTAATTTTCTTATTTAGCTTCACTTAATCCTTGGTTAATATTTATTAAGTCTTGCTCACTAATTGTTCCTGCTGCAAGTTTTAATGACAAAATGTTTTGGATATAATTATAACGTGTTGATGATAAATTACGCTTTGCATTATATAAATTACGCGTGCTATCTAAAACATCGACGATAGTACGAGTACCCACTTCAAAGCCTGCTTCTGTTGCTTTTAAGGCACTTTCGGCACTGACAACTGATTGCCCAAGTGCTTTAATCGCTGAAACCGCCGCAATAACAGTGTTATACGCGTTGCGTGTATTACGAACAACATTACGATGTGTTTGTTCTAAATCTTGACTGGCTACAACGTAGTTACTTTGTGCCTGTCGTACACCACTTGATATTGCTCCACCTGAATAAATAGGTACGTTTAACGTAATACCGATAGACTGTCTATCGGTCTCAGCTGAGGTATTTGATAATAAATCATCGGTGTCAGAGTTATTATAAGTACCTAAGAGGCTAAGTGTGGGATAGTGACCAGATCTCGCGATATTAATATTTTCTTTTGCTATATCTACTGCAATTTTCTGTGCAATGAGTTCTAAATTTTTAGCTTCGGCAGTTTGTTGCCATTCATTAGCACTATCAGGCACAGGGCGAGATGTACTAAAACGCTCAGTGTTTAAAACATTTAAACCTCTTGGGTAAATATTAGTAATTACACGTAACGCTTCTTCAGCAGTATATACGCTGTTTTCTGCACGAATTTCTGATGTGACGGCGTTATCATATTGAGCTTGCGCTTCATGTACATCAGTAACCGCTGTTAGGCCAACAGAATAACGTTGTTTTGTTTGTTCTAATTGACGTTCAATGGCTGCTTTTTCTGCTAATGCAAAATCTAAATCGTCTTTAGCACTTAACACATCAAAATACGCCGTTGTTACACGAACAATTAGATTTTGCTTCGCGGCTTGGTAAGAAACATCACTTCGATGTGCCGATTTTTTTGCATTATCTAATTTTAGCCAAGAAGAATGTTTGTATAAGTCCATGGATAACGTTAAACCATAACTTATTTGATCGCTTTTAGAGATTGTATTTCCTTCTAAACCACCTTTGCTTTTTGTATAACCAGCAGAACCACTAAGGCCTGGTAGTAACACAGATCTAGCTTGAGCAATGTCTTCTTTAGATGCTCTATATAAAGCTCTAGACTTCAATACGGTAGGATCGTTTTTTTGTGCTTGTTTGTAAACGCTCAATAAATCTTCAGCGTTAACAAACGTAGAATTAGTTGCACAAACCAAACCAATGATCAGTGCCGAAATTGTTTTTTTCATGTGTGAGCTATTCCTTTGAGTGTGCCATGTACTCGATATTATTATGTTACTATCGTATCTTGATTTTCGAATTAGCTAAATATAATAAGTGTTTATGAATGCATTCTAGTGTAACAAAATGTTTTATGCTAGTGCGGTAATTATTATAACATCTTCATCTATTTAAAGTTTTCATTATGAACGAAAAAAACAAAGTTATGTATAAAAAAAGTACAAACTTATTAGGTTTTACCCATAAAGACGTAAATATCCATCAACAAAAAACGTGCTACCAAGGTTTTTTCAAAATGGATGAGTATCATTTAAGCCATCAATTATTTAATGGTGGTGAAAGCGAGATACTCTCACGAGAAGTATTTGAACGTGGTCATGCAGTGGTTGTTATACCGTATGATGCTAAGAATGACCGAGTCGTTTTATTGGAACAGTTTCGTTCTGGGGCCATGGGTTATGGAGACACTCCTTGGCTATTAGAGTTTGTTGCGGGTATGTTTGGCAAAGATGAATCACCTATAGAGGTTGCTATACGAGAAGCTAAAGAAGAAGCTAATTTGACCCTGAATAAAACACAGATAGATAAAGTGATGGCGTATTTTTCTAGTCCTGGCGGCACAAGTGAAGTTATGCACTTATATGTCGCCAATATAGACAGCGAAAATGTAGGTGGTGTGCACGGTTTAGTGTCCGAAGGTGAAGATATTTTGTTACATGTCATGGACAGAAATCAAGCATTCTCGCTTTTAGAAAATGGAAAAATTACCAATTCAGCAACAATAATTGGGTTACAATGGTTACATAATAATTACCATCAATTACAGAAAAAATGGTCTTCGTAAATGATAAAGCAAAGTAAGAAATATCACCCGAAATTATCAACCTTGATGAATCTTTGTGAAGTCAATTATATGTTGTTATTACGCTTACTTGCCAGCAATAATAATGAAGAAACTATTGGTAATGAACGTAAGTTTTTTATTTCTGACTTTTTAACTTACAGCATTAAAACTCTCGAAATTACCCGTTACACGAGTTTAATTAGTATCTGTCAAGAAATGCCTAACGCTAAACAAGTAAATTTAGGGCACGATATAAATCTAGAGGAAGAGAATAAAAAAGGTTTATGCTCTTCGATTCTGCATCCTAAAATGACGATCCGTTTATATCATGATGCTCGAATGGCAGAAGTGATCAGTAACCAAGATATCAGACAAGTAAAACCTCGATACGATTACCCCAATAGTAAAATGCATTTGCCTGATGAAAAAGAGCAAATCAACCTGTTTCTTAAAGAATGGTTACAACTTTGTTTAAAGTTAGGCCAAGTCAACTTATCACTTTTTGAGTAATACCTTTGTCACCTGTTTATAAAATCGCCCAAATTACTGATTGTCATCTGTTTTCTCAAACTGATGGTCTACATTATGGTGCTAATGTTTACCAAAATTTGGTTGCTGTTTTACTGGAAATTAAAAGTCAAACTGACGTTCAAGTAATTGTATTTACAGGTGATATTACCCAAGATAACAGTGAAGCGTCTTATCAACTTTTTGTAAAGGCTGTTCTTAACAGTGGAATAGAAATCCCATTTTATTATTTGGCGGGTAATCATGATGAACATGAATTACTTGATAAATATTTATCAGTTCCACCTTTTAAGCGCGAAAAGCTAATAAATGATCCATGCTGGCAAATTGTTTTACTTAATAGCAAAAGTGATACACCGAAAGGCTTAGTGACCGAAAGTGATTTGATTAAATTAGAATCAATGGTTGATGAACAAAAATATCAATTTCTCATGATGCATCATCATCCTTTAGATGTGGGCTATTTTATGGATAGACATGGTTTAGAGAATCAAACACAATTCTGGCAAACGATAAATAAATTTTCGAGTATTAAAGGTATTACTTGTGGGCATGTTCACCAATCCTTGATTTTGTATTCAGACCATACACCGTCAATTCCATTATTTACTTGTCCAGCAACATCTATCCAATTCGATACGACTAAAAGTAGTGGAGCTTCGAATGGGCAGAGTGCCGGTTACCGTATTTTTTCTTTGTTTGGCGACGGAAAAATAAATTCCGACAGCTATTTTCTATCAAGAGAGCTAAATGTCTAAACGTATTAATATTTTATATTTGCATGGTTTTAATTCATCGCCGCAATCGATGAAAGCGGAACTTACTAAAATCTATTTTTTTGAAAACTTCCCCAGTGTATCTTTCTTTTGTCCTCAATTAGCTTCGTCACCAGAAGCTATTATTGAACAATTGACGTCATTAATAGTGGCAGAAAGTGACGAAGAAAGTCTCTGGTATTTTATAGGTTCATCATTAGGAGGTTATTTTTCAACGTATTTGTCAGAAAAATATCAAAGCAAGGCGGTGCTAATAAACCCCGCAGTTAAACCTTTTGAGTTGTTAGCTGAATATTTAGGTGAGCAAACTAACCCTTATACAGGGGAAGTTTATTCAATTGAACCTCAGGCTATAAAAACGTTAAAGAACATTGAACAAAAATTTATTTCGAAAAATAATTACTTGGTCATGGTACAAACAGGTGATGAAGTGTTAGATTATCAAGAAGCTGTCGATAAATATTGTAACTGCCAAATAATTGTACAACAAGGTGGTGATCACAGCTTTATTGATTACTCGAAAATGTTACCTAAAATTGCGATGTTTTTTAATTTATAAAACATTTATTATCATAATAATTATTAGATTGGTTAAATGAGCGAACAATATAATTCAGACTCCATTGAGGTTCTCAGTGGTTTAGATCCAGTACGCCACCGTCCTGGCATGTACACAGATACCGCCCGCCCAAATCATTTAGGCCAAGAAGTTATTGATAACTCGGTCGATGAAGCTTTAGCTGGGCATGCGCAAAATATCACAGTCGTGCTTGATAAGGACCAATCATTAGAAATTATTGATGATGGTCGAGGTATGCCAACCGATATTCACCCAGAAGAAGGTGTATCAGGTGTTGAGCTTATTTTTTGTAAACTTCATGCCGGAGGTAAGTTCTCTAATAAAAGCTATCAATTCTCTGGTGGTTTGCATGGTGTTGGAATTTCAGTTGTAAATGCACTTTCAACCCGCGTGGATGTTTCTGTTCGTCGTGACGGAAAAGTTTATGAAATGGCTTTTGAACATGGCGAAAAAGTTGAAGAGTTACATGAAACGGGTACTGTTGGTCGCAGAAATACTGGGTCACGCGTAAAGTTTTGGCCTGATCCTAAATATTTTGATACGGCTAATTTTTCAGCACGTCGCTTAATTCATTTATTAAAAGCGAAAGCGGTTTTATGTCCAGGCTTAACCATTAAGTTTCATGATAAAAATGAAGACAAAAAATATCAGTGGTTTTATGAAGACGGTTTAGTTGACTACCTTAAAGACTCTCTTAAAACCTATATTTGTTTACCGGAAGAACCCTTCGTTGGCTCTTTTACTTCTTCACATGAAGTCGCTGATTGGGCAGTAACTTGGCTGTCTGAAGGCGGAGAAGGTGTTGGCGAAAGTTATGTTAATTTAATTCCGACGATTCAAGGTGGCACCCACGTTAACGGTTTGCGCCAAGGATTATTAGAATCAATGCGTGAGTTTTGTGAGTTTAGAAATCTAATACCTCGTGGCGTAAAACTAACCCCTGACGATATATGGGATAAATGTTCATATATATTATCGGTAAAAATGCAAGAACCACAATTTGCGGGTCAAATTAAAGAGCGGTTATCTTCTCGTCAATGTGCTGCATTTGTTTCTGGAGTCGTTAAAGACTCTTTTAGTTTATGGTTGAATGAACATACAGAAATAGCAGAAAATCTTGCAGAATTTTGCATTTCAAATGCTCAGCGTCGTTTGCGCGCGAGTAAAAAAATTATCCGTAAGAAAATTACACAAGGGCCTGCCTTACCCGGGAAGCTAACTGATTGTGGCAGTCAAGATATTGCTCGAACTGAATTGTTTTTAGTGGAAGGGGACTCTGCTGGTGGTAGTGCTAAGCAAGCTAGAGATCGTGAATTTCAAGCGATTATGCCATTACGCGGAAAAATCTTAAATACTTGGGAAGTAGACTCAGGACAAATACTAGCATCACAAGAAGTTCATGATATTTCGGTGGCATTAGGCATTGATCCTGATAGTGATGATTTGTCTGAGTTACGTTACGGAAAGATTTGTATTCTTGCTGATGCTGATTCTGATGGGCTTCATATCGCGACACTTTTGTGTGCTTTATTCATGCAGCATTTTTTACCACTTGTGCAGCAAGGGCACGTTTATGTTGCTATGCCGCCTTTATACCGAATAGATATTGGTAAAGAAGTTTTTTATGCTTTAGATGAAGAAGAAAAAGACGGTGTTTTAGACAGAATAGAAGCTGAGAAAAAACGCGGTAAAGTGAATGTTCAACGATTTAAGGGATTGGGAGAAATGAATCCTTTACAATTGCGTGAAACGACTATGGATCCTAATACTCGACGTTTAGTGCAATTAACGGTAGACGATCATGCTGGAACCATGGAACTTATGGATATGTTGCTTTCAAAAAAACGTAGTCCAGACAGAAAAACATGGTTGCAAAGCAAAGGTGATATGGTGGAAATCTAATTATATTTCCACCTGAGTCATTCTTTCATCAAAAATAAATATTAAAAGAGTATGGTTTCGACCATACTTTTTTATGTGCGGGAAATGGTATGACAATCAAAGTAGGTATTAACGGTTTTGGCCGTATGGGACGTTTGGTCTTACGTGCCGCATGGCAATGGCCAGAAATTGAGTTTATTCAGATAAATGATCCTGCCGGTGATGCAAAAACACTTGCCCATTTATTGAATTTCGATTCGATCCATGGCCGTTGGCCGTTTGAAGCACAAGTCGATAATAATCAAATTGTCGTTTGTGATGAAGCTGGTGAACATAGAATTAACATGAGTCAGAATTTAACTATCGGTGAAACTGATTGGTCTCAATGTGATGTAGTGGTTGAAGCTTCTGGTGTCATGAAAACTACCGAACTGTTAACCGCGTATTTAGCACAAGGTGTTAAGCGGGTAATGGTTACAGCACCAGTGAAAGAAGACGGTATTTTAAATGTAGTGATGGGTGTTAATCATCACCTTTATGATAGAGAGCAACATAAAATTGTCACGGCTGCCTCTTGTACTACAAATTGTCTTGCGCCAGTCGTGAAAGTATTGCAAGACAGCGTCGGAATAAAACATGGCAGCATAACTACTATTCACGATATTACTAATACCCAAACTATTCTTGATGCGCCTCATAAAGATTTACGAAGAGCGAGAGCTTGTGGCCAAAGTTTAATTCCAACAACAACGGGATCAGCTACGGCAATTACTCATATTTTTCCTGAATTAAAAGGTAAATTAAATGGTCATGCCGTGCGTGTTCCATTAGCTAATGCCTCTATTACTGATTGTGTCTTTGAACTTAACCGTGCAGTAACCGTTGAAGAAATTAATCGATTAATGGCAACTGCGGCGCTAGGAGAGTTAAAAGACATTCTCGGCTATGAAGAACGACCTCTTGTTTCTGTTGATTATAAAACCGATCCACGCTCATGTATCGTGGATGCATTGTCAACCATGGTGGTTAATGAAACACAATTGAAAATGTACTTGTGGTATGACAATGAATGGGGATATGCCAACCGAGCTGCTGAGTTAATGCGTTTAGTTGGCCTTTCTGATATGAACCGCTAGTTTCAATAAATATTCACCTAGACGTTTCATTATTTTAAAAAGAATAATATAGCTGAACTTTGTTTATTCTTGAATATTCTGGATGATTAATCAGAAAAAAAGCACTCATCCTCATCGAAAAGTGCCATTATCGATACCTTTATGCTAAACAAAATAACCGCACTGCCTAGTGCGGTAAAACAATATTTATTAATTACGTCTAACTATTGGTTTTTCACCTTAACCGATGGTGCACTTCGCATGTTGGTGTTATTGCACTTTCACCATTTAGGTTACGGCCCACTCGCCATTGCAATGTTGTTTTTGTTTTATGAAATTTTTGGTGTTATTACCAATTTAGTAGGAGGGTGGTTAGGTGCGCGTATCGGTTTGAATAAAACCATGAACATGGGTTTATTTACACAAGTGATTGCGTTACTAATGCTTACGGTTCCTGAGCAGTATTTAACTGTGCTTTGGGTGATGCTAGCACAAGCATTGTCGGGGATCGCCAAAGACCTTAATAAAATGAGTGCTAAAAGTAGCATTAAAGCACTGGTTCCTTCAGGTGATAATACTCAATATCAAACGGGGCTTTTTAGATGGGTTGCCTATCTCACGGGTTCAAAAAATGCGTTAAAAGGTCTAGGTTTTTTTCTAGGTGCTTTTTTACTCAATACGGTTGGGTTTTCAGTAGCTATGCAGATAATGGCGAGTGTTTTAGCCATTATTTTATTGATCAGTCTAATTTTTTTGCAAGGTGATTTAGGTAAAGCAAAACAAAAAGTTAAGTTTAAGCAAATATTCTCTAATCATGCGTCGTTGAATTATTTAGCGGGCGCGCGTTTATTTTTATTTGCGGCCCGAGATATTTGGTTTGTTGTAGCTCTGCCAATATACTTGGTAAGTAGTTTGGGTTGGCAACACACAAATGTAGGCCTGTTTATGGCGCTATGGGTTATCGCATACGGTATTGTTCAAGGATTAACGCCTAAGTTCTTTGTTAAAAATAACCAACATAATATTAACGGATCTTTACTTTTTATATGGGGTGTTATTTTATCAAGTGTCACCTTAGTGTTAGCATTGCTGATGTTTTATGCCACTAAATTAAACTTTAGCGCTGAGTCGGTCCTCATCGTTGGGTTATTTATTTTTGGTGGTGTATTTGCTGTTAATTCAGCGTTACATAGTTATGTTATTGTCGCCATGGCTAAAGAAGATGGCGTATCTATGGATGTCGGATTTTATTATATGGCTAATGCATTAGGACGGTTATTAGGTACAGTAATGTCAGGTGTTATCTATCAATTGACTAACCTAATAACATGTTTAATTATTTCTGCAATATTTGCGGTACTTTCAGCATTTCTTATCAAAAGAATTTCAATAGCACCACCCAAAATTTAATAACGTACCGCAAGATCATCTAATTGAATATTGCCGAGTAGCTGTCCATCTGTTGTAATGGCTTGCGCACTCTGTTGAGATACTTGCGTCACTTTCACCTTGTATGGACTGACATTAAAACCAGCATAGGTTTTTCCCGCGTCGGTAATTATATTACCTAAGTGCAATAAAGAAAACTCATCGCCAACTTTTACGCCATGTCGTCTACCTAAATTAATCGTTAATGCATTACCAGCAACTTGTACTATTTTTCCTCTGGTTGGCTGGCACATCATATTTTCGTCTATATCAATGATCATATCGCCTAATACTTTTTCTATGTTCATTCCGTATTGGCTTTGCCAAAACACTTGGCTATGAACATCAACGTTTTGACGCTTGCCAAATTCCCAAGGGGCAGAACTACGGTATTTTTTACTGAAAACTGATTCACCGTTACTGCCGTTGTATATGTATAAACTAACGCTAAACTGTCGGTTAAAAACATCTTCTTGCCAAAACTGCCATCCGTTAGTGGTCGCTTGTTCAAAGCTTACATCATTAATTTCAGAATACATTACATATTGGGTATCACTGATATTTGATAACGACATCGTTAAATTCTTAATTGCTTCGACTTGCAGACTATTGTTTAAACGAGAAAACTGAGCTTTTTCTCGTAACAATAATTTTGTATCTAGATAAATACCTTCATTGTTAATCTTATAAGCAAGTTTCTCCATTAGCTTACTATCAAGCGGGTAAATATTGCCAATATTCGCTTGTTCTCTATGCATTAAATTACTACGGGTGATCAATAATGACTTACGGTAGTCAGAAGAAAAACACTGTTTATTTTGAGGGAAAATATCAGCACGAATAGTAACGGTTACTAAATTTCCTTCATATGTTTCATCCACCAACTCAAAAGAATTGACGGTGCCGCTCGCGCGAATATTGATTTCATTTTGTGTCAATAAACCGTTCACTGTTTTTTGAACACTGGAGACCGAAGCGCCAGCCACTAAGAGTGCTTTTTTTAATGCATTCTCCATCGCTAACGTTTTTGCCCGTTCAGTGTTTCCTTGCATTATTACTGACTTTCCTTGGGCTTCATACCATTGTGCAACGGCTGATTGAGTCACAAAAAATAAAAGTAGGGCTGATATAAATAAACGCATATGAAGTCCGTCAGTAAAAAAGGGTTTAATATTTGCTTATGAATATGCACTTTCTATGCCCATATATTTTTATAGTGGAATGAGTATATACATTGGCGCGATTTGTGCTTTATTTCTGACATATACAATTTGATGTCGATGACCGATATTAATTTTAGACTTACTACACGCTTAAATAGCGATTAAGGGGAGCTCAATGAAAAAGTGGCTTATTCCATTATTTATTCCTACGCTGATGTCCTGTTCATCAATGAATTTTATGAGTGAAGAGGACAACTTTTATAAATCAAAACAAGAAGTCAAAGGTGAAATTGATAGTTTTAATTTACCACGACATGCAATAGCTGACGTTGTTAAAGGGCTGACTTATCAGATGCTTGAGAGTAGTTCTTTTGTCAATCCCAAAACACCTATTGCGGTTGCTTCGTTTGTTGAATTAGAAGATCTTGAGTCAACTAATTGGCTAGGTAGGCAAATATCAGAAAACTTTGTTCACGAATTACAACGTCATGGTTTAGTTGTCATCGATTTTAAAACCACAGGGCATATTCGTGTCACTGCAAAAGGTGATTATGTGTTTAGTCGTGATTGGAAAGAATTGCCAGAACGTCAAATCATTGACTATGTAGTGACTGGCACCATGATGGAACAAGAAAATGGTGTGATGATCAATGCTCGTATGATTGGTATGCAATCACGGGTTGTTGTAGCAACAGCGCAATCATTTATTCCAAGTTGGGTCATCGGTGAACAGATTAATCAAGATGAAAACGTACGGATAAAAGACGGACTCATTATTAGAAACAGCATTATGTTAGCTGAAGATGTGCGTTCTATTGAAATCGTTAACTAATCAATTATAAAATTAAGGGCTAACTTCGGTATTTATTATGAAAAAATTTATTGTCAATATATTGTCTTTCAGCGGGTTAGTGTTGATACTTGCCAGTTGTTCTAGTGTTTATGATAAACACGTACAATGGCAAAGTGTGAAACCGGAAACTTTTCCTGTATTACGTGCTATTGGTCAAGCACCTATCAGTTTGCAGAATTCACAACATAAAACACAACGAATGTTGATGGCTATTAATGCGTCAAAACTTGCCGCTTATGCCGAACTTGCTGAGCAGGTATACGGACAAAAAATAAATGGTGAAATGACAATGTCGCAATTATTACTCGGTAAAAACGAGGTGTCTGCTTCGGTTCATGGCATTATTCGTGCTGCCAAAGTGGTCAAAAGTTACCCAGTAGGCGACAGCTACACTACCGAATTAAGTTTAGACTTTGAAGATGTGTACAATATATATTTAGCTTCTTCACCAAAACGTGAAATCAAAAAAGTCACTTATTATTAATCGTTAAAATGACACACGTTCAAAATACATAAATTTAGAAAGAGTATTGCAAGTTAGCATAATAATAGGCGCCGTTAAAACCGAAAGGGGCTGAACGGCGCGAATATTTGAACACTCCACTACTATCAACAATTAGATTACCTTGCTCATCTTCAATTTTTCCACCTCTTGAGTTTCCGATGTTATTTTCATCCGGCATCACATCAAATAAATTATGACTGCCTAAAGTGACAGAGAGACTATCTGAAAACATATAATTAAGACTAATGTCAGTTAAAAGTTCAGCGCCATAAGTTTGTTTCCCACCATCAGTGATTGTGTATTCACCATAGTGATTCAGCAATATATTCACTGTCCAGTTCTTAATTTTATAGAGGCTGTTTAAACTTAATTTATTACGTGGCTGCCACTCTTCAATGATAGAAATATCTTGCCGTGAAAAAATGTCTTTAACCGCTATCGTATGTAAGGTGCTATGGCTTGGAGTAAATAACTTTGCCACTTTTGTATCAGTAAAGTTTGCTGCTAAAGTAAAATCTATATTACCTAATAAAGTTTGAGGCTGCCAAGTTGCAACAATATCAGTACCTCGAGTTATTGTATCCGCTCCATTCAAGAAGAACTGCCCCTTTGTTACCATTGCTTCAGTAAAAGCTTGATCGAGTAAAGGAGATATCCCCATGCCTAATTTACTGCTAATAACAATACGATCGTTAATATTGATTTGGTAAAAATCAACACTGATTTCAATGTTTTCTTTGGGGCTATAGATTAAACCAATGCTTATATTGTCAGACTCTTCTTCTTTGAGTGTAGGCACGCCAAGCCGAGTTGTTAAGGTACTATCATTTCTAAATGTTTCTACTTCTTCACTCAATAACGTGCCACTTTCATCAACAATAAATTGTGTACTTACATTGTTAAAGTACATTTGTTGCATAGAAGGTGCGCGAAAGCCGGTACTGTATGCCCCACGGATAATAAAACTGTCGTTTACCTGCCCGTGAGTCGCTATTTTAATGTTGCTGCTGTTTCCAAATACATCATAATCATCATACCGAAGGGCCGCACTGAGAGTTATAAATTCATTTACTTGAGTGACCGATTCAGCAAAAAATGAAACTACATTTCGACCTTCGTTAACCGCAAGATCAGATGAAACACCAGGAAACCCTTGAATACCACCTGCAGCATCATTCTCAAATAATGCTTTGTTGTTTTCAGTATCATAATCGAGATAACTGTAGGGTTCTCCAGGTCTGATTTTATATTGATCGTGTCGAAATTCAGCCCCTAAAACGAGAGAGTAATTTTCATAATCTTTACTGAATAATAAATTTACAGTTTCAAGAGACAAGGATAAACCGTATGCAAAAGAAGACCTAGGGAGTTTTTCACGAAGTTCATCCGACGGTATGTCAGTGGTATGTAATTGATAATTAGCATATGAAGCATTAAGTGACTCACTGGTGATGTAGTCAATTTTATTTTTACCATAAGTATATGAAATATCTAGAGCCGTTTCATTATCAAAAGAAATTTTATAACCTAAATTATATGAAATATCCTGTATATCTGAGTTGATTTTGGGTAAATAACCTTGGGGGATAGACGCTCGATTATCCGCTAACAATGGGTTTTCATTAGTATTAGCATTGTGACGAAAAAATGCAGCAGATTGATTTTTTCTATGAGAATATGTCAAGAATCCGTATAGCTGCCCGTTATTAAGTTCAAGCACACTATTGCCAGCAAAAGAAAATTGCTGGTAAGAAGGGTCTCCAATACGAAATGTTTTCCTGTTGGCTGATAATTCACGTTTATCGCTAGTTTGCCAATTACCATTCTCTAATTGAACACACTGACCAAATTGACAGGCGCCATGTAAACCTGAGCGATTTGTACTTTGGTGATCTATGACACTTAATGTTGCATTAAGAAAACCATATTCACCTAGCTTTAGCCCTTGGGTATAAGATAATTGTAAATTTTCCCCATCCCCTTGTTGATAAGCACCAACAGATGTCTCTAAAGTTGATTGTTCACTATTATCGTTTAGCACGATGTTAATAACACCAGCGATTGCATCTGAGCCATATTGCGCCGCAGCACCATCGCGTAAAACTTCAATTCGCTTAATCGCTCGAACGGGAATAGCATTCATATCTGAACCTGCCGTGCCTCGTCCAACAGAACTATTTATATGAATTAGACTTGCTTGATGACGACGTTTGCCATTTAACAGAATGAGGGTTTGATCTGGCCCTAACCCTCGTAAAGTTGCTGGCTGTAATACGTCACTTCCGTCACTAATTACTGAACGAGAAAAATTAAAAGAAGGTACTAATGCTTGCAACATTTGGCCAAGGTTTGTGTATCCGCTATTACGTAATGTTTCACCAGAAATGATATCAACAGGAACAGGTAATTCTTTTATGGTTCTGCCATTAATATGACTACCAACAATCGCTATTTGCTCAATAGAATTTATTTTAGCTTTTGTCTTAGTAATAACGACAGATTTTGAGTTTTTAAGTTCTACAAGCTGACTTTTTTGCTTAATCGACCATTGCCCTTTGTTATTTATTTCTGCAACTAGATCTGTATTTCTAAGTAATTTTCTTAACGCCAAAGAAACCGAATAATATCCATCGATGGATTTGCTGTTGAATTTTCTGGTTAAATCGTAAGAAAATAAAATGGTTTGATTTGCTTGCTGAGCAAGTTTAATTAATGCTTTATCAACAGGCTGAGCAGCTACATTAAAACGTATAACATCGGGTGCTATATTTTGTGCTTGGCTGCCTATGCTGAAAAATAATGTAGAGAGTATTAGCATCAAGCAGGAAAAGTTGTTTGCTTTGCTTGCGAGAAGAATACGGTCTTCTTTTTTTATTCCTACCTTAAGTAGATTGCATAGTAAGGCTGTTAATCGTGTATTGATTATTAGTGAATACAGAAATATCACCTTCTATTGATAATTTTGTGTAAGATATTTATCTAGATCGTAATTGAGGCAATTGGTTCGTTGAATCAGCCGCTTTAGTGATAAGTACATTATTATGATTGATCTTAGTATAGTTAAGCTCGAAGTTAATACTCATTGAGGCTAGAAGTGTTTCGACGTCATCTGCTTTAAAGTAACCAGCAACCTTTCTTTCTGCTATATCTTGATCTTCAATAGTGAAAGTTACGTCAGTATATCGGCTAATTTCATCAAGCGCTGTTTTAAGGGACTCACCATCAAAAATAAGCATACCTTTTTGCCACGCAAGTTCTTGCGACAATGCTTGTGGCGAAATAATACTTTTTGGTAATTGTATCTTATTGATTATAATTGCCTTTTCACCAGCAACCACAATATTATTTTGTTGGTGGTTTCGAGACGTATTTGCTATTTTTTTAGCTAATACAGGTAAAGATTCATTTGAGTCAGCAATGAGTACGCGTCCTTCAGTAACAATCAGCTCTAAATGGTTATTATCACTTTTTTGAACATTGAATATAGTCCCTAAAGCGGTAAATGATTGTTGTCCTGAAGTCACACTGAACGGACGTGATTTATCTTTTGCAACATCAAACAAGGCTTCGCCTTTTATCAAGTTTAATTGACGATGATTATTGCTGAAGCTAATTGTTAGTAAAGAATTGGTATTAAGATGAACGAATGAACCATCAGGTAAGTTGAAACTTGTTTGCTCGCCTGTTTTTGTAGAATACTGTTGATAAACAATAGCGGTAGATGCATCTTGAAAAAATGACAATAAGCTGTTTTTTAAAAAAACTTCACTGGTAAGAAAACTAAAAAATAAAACACTGGCAGCCAACGAAAATTGAGTGAACAGTTTATTATGCCTACTTTTACTGTGTTTCTCTAAAGGAAACAAACCATTAAAATCAGCAAGTGATTTTGACATCTTGGCCGAAGGCGAATATTTGTGTAGCGCTAAGTGATGTTCATTTTCTTGATTCACCCAAGCAACAAAAGATTGTCGTTCTTGATGCGACAAACCTTGTTCTATACGCCATAGCCAATATTTGGCTTGCACTTCTATTTCATTAGTACACTGTTTTTTAGTCATGATAAATATCTTGTGTTAATTAAAATTACGCAAACATCGATATATTATTCGACTATTCCGTGCATCCTTGCTTTATATTAAAAATCACTACTACCTAAAATCACTACTATATAAAATCATTTAATACTTATTTCAAATAAATCAAATGTATATGTGATAATTAGTGAACACCCTAATTAGAATGCTCATCCATACTCTTTTACTTTACCTCTATTTCTTTTTATTTGCACGCTTTGCTTGTTTTTTCGCCTTAGCTTTTTTCTGTGATTTAGATATTTTAATTTTTGGTTTTTTTAACGCGACTTTAGATTCTTTATATTGCGGCTTTAAACCTGGAATATTTCGGCGTGCCAATCGTTCATCCATATAACGTTCAATTTTAGAAATAACAGCCATGTCGTGTGCTTCAACTAAAGATATCGCGGTACCTTTATTGCCTGCTCGGCCTGTTCTGCCAATACGATGCAAATAAATATCGGCTTTACGTGGCAAATCAAAATTAATAACATGGGTAATGTCGTCAATATCTATACCTCGTGCTGCAACATCTGTGGCGACCAATACTTTTACATGACCTGTGCGTAATCGGTCAATGGCACTATTGCGCTTATCTTGATGCATCTTACCTTCAAGCCATGCACAGGGGATTTCTGCTGCGTATAATTTTCCTGATAAATGCTGCACAGTTTCACGCTTATTAGCAAAAACAACGGTGCGTTCAAAGCCTTCTTGCTTTAACAAGTTTTCTAATAATTGAAATTTGTGTTCTTTGTCATCCGCTAAATGAAGCCACTGATGGATTTTGGCTTTTTCTTTACGTGATGGATGAGCTTCTAAAAATACAGGTTCGTTAAGCATTTCTTGCGCAAAACGTAAAACTGAGGCACCTTCAAGAGTGGCTGAAAAAAGCATGGTCTGTTTACGCCAGCGTGCTTCACCAACAATACGATTAATCGCATCAGAAAACCCCATGTCGAGCATGCGGTCTGCTTCATCAAGCACTAGAATTTCAATATCACGCGCTTCAAATTTTTCAGAATCAAGATACTCGATTAATCGACCTGGAGTGGCGACTAAGATATCGGTGTTTTTCGTTAAAACGTCTATATGACTATCGTAACTTACACCACCAGTAATTAATCCTGTTTTAATGTCAGTCAATTCAGTTAACTGAGTACATTGCTCACTTGTTTGAAGGGCAAGTTCACGAGTGGGAGACAAGATAAGTACCCGTGGAAAACCTGGGCTTTTACGCGGGTAATCTAATAAATGTTGAGCTAAAGGTAAAATAAAAGCAGCGGTTTTACCTGTGCCTGTAGGGGCTGAAGCTAAAACATCTTTACCTGTCATCGCGACAGGTAGTACCAACTCTTGAATAGAGGTTGGTTTTTTATAACCGGCATTTTGAATGCCGCCTAGTAGTGCTGAATCTAGGTCAAATTGCTCAAACATAAAAGGTAATTTCGCTCTGTATAATATTACGGTGAATTATAAAGCGAAAAAGGGGATTTAGCTAAAGCTATTTAAGATACCCCGTGTTTATTTTACGTTTTTATACACTTTCAATAATTTCAACTATTTCACCGCGAATTTGTTGACACCATTGTGATATGCGTACATCACTTTGTTCGTATTGATTATCTTCATCTAAAGATAAACCGACAAACTGGCTGTTATCTTCAGTTAGCGCTTTTGATGCTTCAAACTCATACCCTTGGGTAGGCCAATAACCAATGACAAAACCGTCTTGTGCAACTACTTGTTCATGTAGCATTCCTAAGGCATCTTGAAACCATTCGGTATAACCTACTTGGTCGCCCATACCATAGAGAGCAATAATTTTTCCTGATAAGTTTAAGCGCGCTATGTCTTCCCAATGACCTTCCCAGTCTTCTTGAATTTGACCATAATCCCATGTAGATATACCTAAAATAACAAGATCAAAATCATCAATTTTGCTTAATGGTATGTCTTTGATATTAAACAATTCAACGGCTAACTCTGGTTTAATCGTTAAGTTTTCAGCAAAATGTTGTTGAATTTTTTCTGCCGCCATCTCAGTATAACAAGTGGTAGAACCGTAAAATAAACCAATTTTCATGAGTAAACCTTTTTAATGTTTTGCGAGCTTATAAAGCGGAATATTACCAGGCTAAAATTAAAGCAGCCATTTTTTGGCGAGAGTTTATCAGATAGATAATTTCAAGCCAGTAAAATATATAAAGTATCTGTTTACACTTATTAACTGAAGGATATGCGCTAGAATATTGCATTTATAGCTAATTCAATGTAATTTTAGCGCCATTGTAACGGTCATGTAATATAGCTGAATCAATCTGGTGAAAGTATTGGATTGATGATTATTATTTGGTTTTAAGTTCTACTTTTAGGAAGTCATTAATGTTTAAGAAAATTTCCCTTGCTGTTGTGGCAGCTTGTGTTGGTGTTGCTGGTTTAGTCTTTGCTGTCGAAGGACCTAATGTTGCTGGTAATTCTTCAGTTACCACGCCTACTAACCGTGTTTCGGCAAATAGTGTCATTACAAATAAAGCCCCTGAGAATTTTGATGCTGAAGCGTTAAAAACCAAATTATCTTCTATGTTAGGTTTAGACATTCATGTCGTTAAGGCATCAGCCATGCCAGGTTTAGTTGAACTGATTACCAATCAAGGCTTATTTTATGCAAGTGCTGACGGTAAATTCTTTATCCAAGGAAAACTTTATGGTTTAGGCGGTAAGGTAACCAATTATTCCGAAGAAAGTTTAGCGCAAGTGCGTGTTGATGGAATGAATAAGTTTTCTGATGCAATGATCGTTTACCCTGCAAAAAATGAAAAGTATGTTGTTACCGTGTTCACTGATATCACTTGTGGTTATTGCCGTAAAATGCATGAGCAAATGGACGATTATAATGATAACGGTATTACCATACGTTATTTAGCTTACCCTCGTTCAGGCGTGAAAAATCGTTCTGGTGAATATTCTCAAGGCTTTAAAGATTTACGGTCTATTTGGTGTCATGAAAATCCAGAAGAGGCACTAACCAAAGCTAAAACGGGATCAAATGTTGCGCAGCGAATATGTGATAAACCGATAGAAGATGAGTTTAATTTTGGTCGTCAAGTCGGTGTTAGTGGCACACCCGCCCTTATTTTAGAAGATGGTATGATGTTGCCTGGCTATAAAGATCCCCAAGCACTCCTTACTCTTCTTGAGCAAATCAAAGCTGCTGGATAAAAACATTTTTATAAAAACATTTTTAGAAATGGCAGACTTTGGTCTGCCTTTTTTATTTTACAGTGACTAATTTTTAGCGATAATAAATTTATGCAAAAGCAAATTGTACGCCGTGCGAAAGTTGACGATAACCATCTTCCAAATAGTCTCCATCCACTTATAAAGCAGATATATGCTAGCCGTGGTATTGAAAGCGCAACGGAACTAGAGCTTAATGTCAGTAAACTCTGTGCTATTGGAAGTTTAAAGGGGATTAATCAAGGCTGTCAGGTTTTACATCAAGCACTACTCGACAATAAAAGTATTGCTATTATTGGTGATTTTGATGCTGATGGAGCGACGAGCACCGCTTTAATGATGGAAGCTTTACGATTGTTTGGTAGCGACAATTATCAATTTATTGTTCCTAATCGTTTTTTATATGGCTACGGTTTAACACCTGAAATAGTTGAGATAGCAGCTGGAAAAGGCGCAGAATTATTAATCACTGTTGATAATGGTATTAGTTGTGTTGCGGGTGTAACAAAAGCAAAATCTTTAGGCTTAGGTGTCATTGTTACTGACCATCATTTACCCGGTACGACTTTACCTGATGCTGACGCCATTATTAATCCCAACCAAGTGGGTTGTGATTTTCCAAGTAAAGCGTTGGCAGGAGTCGGTGTCGCTTTTTATTTTATGATGGCAATGCGCAAATATTTGCGAGAAAAAAACTGGTTTGTAGATAAACAAATAGAAGAGCCGAACATTGCTCAATTACTTGATCTTGTGGCACTGGGAACGGTTGCTGATGTCGTTTCACTTGATAATAATAATCGCATTCTTGTTGAGCAAGGTTTAAAAAGAATTCGTGCGGGGGTTACCCGACCAGGGATTCAGGCGTTATTAGAAATTGCAGGAAAAGATCAGAAAAAAATAGTGGCCAGTGATTTTGGATTCGCGTTGGGACCTCGAATAAATGCAGCCGGGCGTTTAGATGATATGTCTTATGGTATTAATTGTTTACTCGCAAAAGACCTTGCTTCGGCAAGAGTAATGGCTGCAGATCTCGATGACTTAAATAAGTCACGTCGAGAAATAGAGCAGGGGATGCAACAAGAAGCAGAACAAGTATTAAAAAGCTTAAACTTTTCTGATAATAATTTACCTCACGCTATTTCATTATTCCGAAGGGATTGGCACCAAGGTGTTATAGGTATTGTTGCCGGCCGTTTAAAAGAGAAATATCATCGCCCTAGTATCGTTTTTGCGGGTACGAGTGATGATACATCTTTGGACAATACCGACAAATCAACTGAAATAAAAGGCTCTGCTCGCTCTATTCCAGGTTTGCATATTCGCGATTTACTTGAGCACATCGATACACAACATCCCAATATCATTATAAAATTTGGTGGTCATGCGATGGCTGCTGGTTTATCGATTATAGAAGCGGATTTTGTAAAATTTCAGCAGTTATTTAATCAATATGCACAGCAATGGCTGACGAGTGACGATCTAAAAGGCACACTTTCTTCTGATGGTGAATTACCAACGAAAGAAATGACTTTGGGGTTTGCGCAGTTAATACGTGATGCTGGTCCGTGGGGGCAAAATTTTAATGAACCCTTATTTGACGATAAATTTACCCTTGTTCAACAACGGATCGTTGGTCAGAAACATCTCAAACTTGTCGTTGAAAAAGCAGGGCAGATCTTTGATGCTATCGCTTTTAATGTTGATTTAAGTCGCTGGCCTGATCATAAAACTCAGCAAGTACATCTCGCTTATCGTCTCGATATTAATGAATTCCGTGGTAAGCAAACGGTACAATTAATGGTTGAATATTTAGAATAATAGGTCTATACCCGTTTCACCTCAAGATGCAGTTTCAGAGCTAAGCTAGGAAATTAGATCAAGGCGCACTATGAAGATAATGGTTATTCTCGGCAACTGCGTCCTGCGTTACCCTAATGACCCACATCCCTGTGCTAACCTTATCAAGTAGTGCAACACAGGACTATTTTTCTAGCATAGCTCCCTACGGGCAAGTCGAGAAAGGGTCATCTCCGGCGTTATTGATTTCGACAATAGAATAACTATTATCTTCAATTAATGCCTTGAAGCTAACCCATTCTCGACTTGCTGAAATCTGCATCTTGAAGTGGAACGGGTATATAAAATTCACTGGGTTTAGTCTTGTTCAAGCGTTTATTTACGTTAGGAATTACGCTATAATGCGCGACTATTTTATTTTATTCTTTCGGGCGTGCATCTTGACGCCAAATTAGCGACGTAAAATTATAAACTATGCTTGAAGTTAATCCGGTAATAAACAAAATTAAAGACATCCGTGAGCGTACAGATATGCTTCGGGGGTACCTTTGACTACGACCAAAGATCAGAACGTTTAGTTGAAGTCGTTCGTGAATTAGAATCACCTGACGTTTGGAATAACCCCGAACGTGCACAAGCATTAGGTAAAGAACGCTCTTCACTGGAAGTTATTGTTGAAACTATTGATGAAATGGACCGCGGTTGTGAAGATATTGAAGGGTTAGTTGAACTTGCTGTTGAAGAAGATGACGAAGAAACCTTCAATGACGCAGAAGATGAAGTAAAGGTTTTAGAAAAAAGCTTAGAAAAATTAGAATTTCGCCGCATGTTTTCTGGCGAACATGACGAAAATAGCTGTTACTTAGATATTCAATCAGGCTCTGGTGGTACTGAAGCACAAGATTGGGCCGAAATGTTAATGCGCATGTATTTGCGTTGGGGTGAAGCGCACGGTTATAAAACTGAAGCGATTGAAGTCACTGACGGCGATGTTGCCGGTATTAAAGGTTGTACGATTAAATATACGGGTGAATATGCTTATGGTTGGTTGCGCACTGAAACAGGTGTTCATCGCTTAGTAAGAAAGTCACCGTTTGACTCAAGTGGTCGTCGTCATACCTCATTTGCTTCGGCATTTATTTACCCTGAAATTGACGATAATATTGTAATAGATATTAATCCAGCTGATTTACGTATTGATACCTTTCGCGCTTCTGGTGCCGGTGGTCAACATGTCAACAAAACCGATTCAGCTATTCGTATTACCCATGTACCGACAGGCGCGGTAGTTGCCTGTCAGGCTGACCGTTCTCAGCACAAAAACCGTGCTACGGCGATGAAATTGCTTAAAGCCAAGCTTTTTGAAATGGAAATGCAAAAGAAAAATGAAGGCAAACAAGAATTAGAAGACGGAAAATCAGACATAGGTTGGGGTAGTCAAATACGTTCATACGTTTTAGACGACAGCCGAATTAAAGATTTACGCACCGGCATTGAAAATCGAAATACACAAGCGGTTTTAGACGGCGATTTAGACAAATTTTTAGAAGCTAGCTTGAAATCTGGCTTGTAGTGTTAAGCTCAAATTAAAACTAACAATTATACCATTGAAAAATTAAAGATAACCACGAGAAATCAAATGACAGATAAAGCCAATAATACACCCGTAGCACAAGATGAAAATAAACTGATTGCTGAGCGCCGTGTAAAGCTAGAAAAAATTCGCTCTAATTGTTCCGCTAATGGTTTTCCTAACGATTTTAATCGTGAACATTTAGCCGCTGACATTCAAGCTGAACATGGTGAAAAAACCAAAGAAGAACTTGAAGAGCTACAAGTTACTTATGCTATTGCTGGTCGTGTTATGGCAAAGCGCGGACCATTTTTAGTCATACAAGACTCGTCAGGTCGTATTCAAGGTTATGCTGAAAAAACCGTACAAAAAGAAATACGAGCTAAATGGGGTTCATTAGACATTGGCGATATTGTTGGTATTAGAGGTATTTTGCATAAATCGGGTAAAGGTGATCTTTACGTGAATATGAATGAATACTCATTGTTAACTAAGTCATTACGTCCATTACCAGAAAAATTCCATGGTTTGTCTGATCAAGAAACTAAGTATCGTCAGCGTTATGTTGATTTAATTATCAATGAAGATACCCGTAACACTTTTAAAATGCGTTCAAAAATTGTTGCCGGTATCCGTAACTTTTTAGTTGAACGTGACTTTATGGAAGTTGAAACTCCTATGCTGCAAATCATACCGGGTGGCGCAACCGCTAAACCTTTTAAGACGCATCATAATACTTTTGATCTTGATATGTACTTACGTATTGCCCCTGAGCTTAACTTAAAGCGTCTAGTGGTAGGTGGTTTTGACCGTGTTTTTGAAATTAACCGTAGTTTCCGTAACGAAGGTATTTCAACCCGTCATAATCCTGAATTTACGATGATTGAATTCTACCAAGCTTACGCTGATTACCATGACTTGATGAACACTACCGAAGAAATGTTACGTACTATTGCCCAAGATGTTTTGGGTACAACTGTGATCCGTAATACTGTTAAAAATGAAGATGGTGAAGTGGTAGAAGAAAAATTCTATGATCTTGGTAAGCCGTTTGCACGTTTATCAATGGTTGATGCTATTTTGAGTTACGGTAAAGACCATCGCGCAGCAGCACACCTTGATGAAGCAGTGTTACGTGATCCGGAAAATAACTTCGATGCAATTAAAGCAATGGCGAAAGCTGTTGGTGTTAAAGAAAGCAGCGCTTCTAAAGTTTGGGGACCGGGTAAATATATCTGTGAAATTTTTGAAGAAGTGGCAGAGCACTTATTAGACCAACCTACTTTCATCACTGAATACCCATGGGAAGTTTCACCATTAGCACGCCGTAATGATAACAACCCATTCATTACCGACCGATTTGAATTTTTCGTTGGCGGTCGTGAATTAGCCAATGGCTTCTCAGAGCTTAACGATGCTGAAGATCAAGCTGAACGGTTTAAAAAACAAGTAGCAGAAAAAGATGCTGGTGATGATGAAGCAATGCATTATGATGCTGACTATATACAAGCCCTTGAGTACGGTTTACCACCAACAGCGGGTGAAGGTATTGGCATTGACCGTTTAGTGATGTTATTTACTGATTCGCCAACGATTAAAGACGTTATTTTATTCCCACACATGCGTCCATTAGCAGAGTAGTTTTTATTGCTAACTAATTAAAATTTAAAAGCCGGATAAGTTAATCACTTATCCGGCTTTTTTATGTTCAGGATGAACGGTCATGATTTTAGTTCCAGACAAATCATAAGTACCTACATCCATGTAGGCAATGTCGTGATGCCATGGATGGCAAAGAACGACGAATGTTCAGGATCGCCTCTCTCATAAATCCTGTCTTGTAATGCACTAGTAAATCCAACCAAGTCGATGAATTGTCAGGCTTTACCATGAGTCTAGATATCAGTTAAACCCCAGATAAAAGCAATTACTCCCGTTAAAATAATTAATAACATATAAGCACTACCAATAAAGGTAAACTTAAGAAAAGTGAAGAAATAGCCTTGCTTATACACACGCTTTTGCATTAAAAATAAATAAATCGGCATCCATATCATGAGTGCACTAGCGGCAAACTGTACCGTGCCAGAAAGAAATGGAATTTTAGTCTCACTATAGTTATCAAAGATATCCAGTAATTGAACTAACAATATAGTGATAAAGATAAAGCTATGGCTATGCAATGCAACGGTTAAATGCTCCATGTAAAGTCGTTTGGAAAATAAAAACATGATTTTCAATAAACACGCAAAAATAGGTAATAGAATAAACATCAATTGCGGTAGTTTACTGATAGCCTCTTGAACCAATGGTGTGGTGTCTGAATTAAAGGCCTTTTGTGCTTTGTTCGTTAAGGTCTCTGCAAATACGGCTAATTTTTTATTACTATCTTCACTCAAAAAGTCGAAAGATATGCTTACATCTTTATTATTACCAAAAGTCACAACCTTGTCGATTTCATCAATGCTTTCGCCATTCTTTACTTTGGCAATATTGGTTATTAATAAATCATAGCGGTCTTTATCTTTATCTGATAATGGCTCATCATCAATTTTTTCTAGTTCTAGGCTGACCAACCTCCTTGTCATATCGATTAAAGCTTTGTTTTCTGTCACGGTATAATCTTTATTAAGATCGATGATGAATGTTGATAACGTTGCTAGCTGATGAGTAATTGCTAATAGTCTTTCTGTTCCCTCAGTATTTTCCTGATTCTCAGTGTGGTTTTGTTTTAAAGATAATTGCTTACCTTCGAGTAAATCGATGTGCTCTTTGATATCACTAATGACAGTTTTGTTGTCGTTAATATTCAAAATGTTATTGTTTTCTGAGGTAACAATAAATTGCAAGGTGATAAAAAAGACAATACTGATAAATAAATAGAGTCGTAGTGGAGGCACGTAATGAACACGCCTGCCTGCGATGTATTCATTAGTCAAAAAGCCAGGGCGAATAATTAAAGGAAGTATGGTGCGGCTTGCTCGAGAATCGAAACTAAAAATGTCATCAAGTAAATGCATAATGACGACCCAAAAATATTTCAGTGTTGATTCCGCCTTTTGACCACACTGGGCACAAAATGGCCCGTAGATTGGTTGATGACAGTTTTCACATGCGCTTTCATCTGAACTTTTAAAGTCAGTAGGGGCTGTAGGCAATGATGAGGTAATAGCCACATCGGTGTCTTTTTCAACTAAATCAGTATTTGGCATAAGAGAGTACGAAGGTAATTACAAACAATATAATAAAATCATAGCATTATGTTTATAGGATGTGTGAATGAAAAGTTTTAAATTTTTACAAAAAACTGCGTTAACTGCGTGCTGTCTGAGTGACTATCTGTTAAGTTTAATTCAGTCAAAAAAATCTTATAAAATGTACTATGTTTATAATTATGCTAAATAATAAAATTTAAGCAAAGTGCATAAAGTGAAAAGCCAAATACAGGAGAATTATAATGGCGTTTGAAGTTAAATTTGAACTAACAGAATCAGACTTAGACCACTTCCGTGATGTAATGCGTAAAGCGCAATCAGGAGCTACAGAACTTAACGAAACTGAAATTTTAACCAATGCTAAGAACATTAGCCAAGATATAAAAGGCAGTGTTCCAGAGTTCGTCAGTGATCGAATTAAAAAATTAGAAACGTTAATCGCGATGATTGAAGATTCAGAGTGGAAAATTCCAGCTGAAGAACGCAGAGATGTATTAAGTGCTTTAGCTTATTTCAGTGACCCTGAAGATTTAGTGCCTGACCATATTCCGGTATTAGGCTTTTTAGATGATGCAATTATGATTGAATTAGTTGCAGAAGAACTAAAAGACGATATTGAGGCCTTTGAAGAGTTTTGTGCTTACCGTAGTCGTGAAGAAGAACGTACTGGTGATACAACAATTACTCGTGAAGAATGGTTAGACTCAAAACGTCGTGAACTTCATAGCCGTATGAGAAACCGTCGTTCTACTCGTCGTGGTCGTCGCTCATCATTCCGCTCTATTTTTTAAATTCTTAATTTAAATAATATCGTTTAACAAGCTTACTCATTTTATTGAGTAAGCTTTTTTTATGTTCAGGATGAACGGTATGACGTGGTGCCATGGATGGCAAGGAACGGCGAATGTTCAGGATGAACGGTATGACGTGGTGCCATGGATGGCAAGGAACGGCGAATGTTCAGGATGGCCTCTCTCAGACATCCTGTCTTTCAAGGCATTAGTGCATCCATGCACGTCAACGGTCATGGCCGTTATTAGGCATCCATGCCTTCACGGCATTAGCACATCCATGTGCGTCATTTTTGTTCCAGACAAATTATAAGTACCTACATCCATGTCGGCAATGTCGTGGTGCCATGGATAGCAAAGAGCGGCGCATTTTCATGACTGCATGAATGCAGAGCGAAGCATGGATGACCTAGTTGAGGCTAAAATGTCAATGAGTCACAAATAGCATAACGACAAAGAATCCAATCAAAACCGTATTAAACGCAATAATATAAGCAAAGCCTTTTATCCCATCTTTTACGCTACAGCCTTTAGCGTCTAAATATTTCCACCAAAATAAACACATGATGATAGGAAGGAGAAAGAACAATCTGATCATATTAATTCCTCGGTTTTAGTTTTTGTTTTTAATTGTACTTTTTCACTCCAAGGAGCAACTTTAAATAACATTAGCATTCCAGGGATCGCAAGGAAAGTACAAAGAAAGTAGAATGATGTCCAACCTATTTGTTCAACAATAAGACCTGTAGTCGCATTAGCAAAGGTTCGAGGCAAAGCGGTTAACGCTGTAAATAGAGCAAATTGTGTCGCAGCGAAAGCTGGGTTGGTTGTTCTCGCTATAAAAGCGGTAAATGCTGCTGTGCCTAAGCCAACGCCCAAATATTCAAATCCCATTGCAAATGCTAAAGCGTAGGTGTTATGACCTATTTCTGCAAGGGCCGCAAAACCTAAAATACTGGCAATTTGCACAAAACCGAACAGCCATAGTGCTTTGTTTATACTTAGCTTTATCATGACGATGCCGCCAACGGCAAGCCCAATAGTCATCGCAATAAGAGAAGCTGTTTTTGCAACTACGCCAATTTCTGTTTTACTAAAGCCTAAGTCGATAAAAAATGGTGTCTGCAGGGCGGTTGCCATGCTGTCACCTAATTTATATAGGAATAGAAAAATGAGTATTTGCATGGCGCTTTTAAAGCCTTTACGTGAAATAAAGTCTTTAAATGGTAAAACTACCGCATCATGCAAGGTTTTAGGGGCAAGATGCTCGCTATCAGTTTCTTTAATAATAAGTGTCATTAAAATTCCGACCAACATAAAAGCCGCTACAATTAAGAAGACTGATTGCCAACTGATATGGTCAGCTAAGATAAAAGCCAGCGATCCTGGCACTAAGCCAGACAACCTATAGGCTTGTACATGTATAGAGTTACCTAAACCTAATTCGTGTTCTTTTAATAATTCTCTTCGATAGGCATCGAGTACAATATCTTGACTAGCACTGAAAAAAGCAACGGCTGCAGCTAAATATGCTACAGACCAAATATTAAATTTAGGATCAATAAAACCAAAGCCTGCGATTGCAAACAATAATATAACCTGAGTAGCCAGCATCCAACTTCGTCGTCGTCCTAACATTGGAAGTGAATATCTATCCATTAAAGGAGACCAGATAAACTTCCAAACATATGGAATGCCGATTAATGAAAATAAGCCAATTTCAGCTAGGCTAACCCCTTCAGATCTGAGCCAGCCGGGTACCAGTTGGTATAAGATAAATAGAGGTAAACCTGAGCTAAAACCTGTAAAAATACAAATTAACATTCTTTTATTAAGAATAGCTTCTTTGAAAGTTTGTCGGGTTGCCATGGAATTGCCTAGAAAAATATTCGTTGTCTTAGGCTAACAAAATGCCATTGAAAACAGAAGTTTATTCTTAAGTTTAATATACATACATTGAGTTGTTATAGGCATATTTCTTAAGGCAAAGGTCGCCAACCGATACAGTCAATTGGATAACTCCCTTTTCCACTGAAAAAATCCAAGCAAGTGGTAATTTCACTTTTAAAGTACAAGTCATGACTAAGAGATTGTGCACCGTGTAAACTCATCTCATGAACTAAGTGCCAAAATACCCGTTCTTTTGCACTACCTGGCGTCTCATCATTAACATTAAGTACCGTCCATTCTTCCATTGTATCCACAATGAATTTATCGAGTTCAGTATAATGTAATGACTGGTTAATAACTGCTTTAATATAATGGTCTATTTGCAGTGTTTTTTCGTTGATAAACGGCTCAATTATCATGACACCCTCATTTACTCTAGTATTTACAAAAATTGGAAATAGGAGAAGTTAACATCTCATTGAATGTGTATGAAAAGTTTTACTGCTAATTGCTACCTTATTTATCGTAGATAAATAAGGTTTTGTCAAAGAAGATCTTGCAATTTATTTGCGATTAAATTGTACGGGTATGCAATAGGAGTACTTATTTTCAGAATCGTTCAATAAGTTTATTTATTGAACGATTCTGTCTAAGAGGTAGGAAAGCGGATGCGATTTATTCAGCTGGTAGTAATGTTGCTTTAATTAATGTAATCGGTTCTATAGGGACATCATCCCAGCCCATTCCATCATTGTATTCAGTTTTTACTAAATTCATTGAATCTACAACCTCTTGGCCTTCAACAATGGCGCCAAATACGGTATATCCCCAACGACGTCCAGGATCTAAGCTTTTATTGTCTGCAGTATTAAAAAAGAATTGACGATTTGCTGTGTGAGGACGGTTCTCTTTCGCCATAGCAATTGTACCTATGATATTTTTTAAACCATTACCTGACTCATTAGCGATATCACCATCAACTTTTTTTGCATTAAAGTTTTCATCATAACCACCACCTTGCACAATAAAATCAGCGACAACACGATGAAAAATCGTATTGTTGTACTCACCTTTAACGACATACATTAAAAAGTTATCAACCGTTAAAGGGGCACGAATACGATCTAACTCAACAATAATTACTCCTTTTGACGTTTCTAACTTTACGAGGGGAAATAAGTTGTCAGGATCAATCGCAATGTTTTTTGCTGCGACAGTGCTCGATAAAAATATGAATAAAAAAAGTAAACGTATCATGATAATTTCTTCTGTAGTCGTTAATTAAACGTTATTTTATAAAACTTCTTATTTCAACATTACTGATGATTTGCGTTAATAAACTTGTCAGTTGTTGATTGAAATCACGCTCTAATACAGCAATGTCTGCACTTAATGGGCCTTCACTTGTACCACGAACTTTAAAAGTATTACTTAATGTTTGTTTACCATTATTTACTTTTACAAGGATCACGATTTCGTTGTTAACTTTATACTTCATCATTTCTTGCTGTACGCTGATTAAACTATTCTCAATAATAATTTCAATCGCATTACTAGCTTGAGCATTTATTGCTAAGCCTTGCTGTTTAAATTCAGATATTAGCGTTTGCTTGATGATATTGCTTAAAGGTTGTTGGCTTGAATAAATCTCTGCCGCTTCATCTTTTCTCAAAATTTGTACTACGTGTTGAGCACTGCGCATATCAGTAACGACGATACTTGCTTGTTTGTTTTGATATTGAGTTTGGTTTGATGGGCTATTGGTTATGCTTAAATCAGGAGCAATAACTACATGAGTGGGTTTGTTGGCACAAGCGGTAAGTAAAACAAACACAGTGGTCGCTGCTAATGTTTTAAGTTTATTGTTAATTAATACAATTTTCATTATTTGACTGATCCCATTATTTTATGGCTGAAAGAGTGACAAATTTATCGTTACTAGCAATGATTTTTTCATTCCCAAAAAGTCGTTTAAGTTTAATATGGTAACCTAATTGCCGGTTTCCGATAATACGTAACTCACCACCTTTCTTTAATACACGATGGCTATCACGAAACATCTGCCAAGCAATATGGTCAGTTGTCGCATTTTGCTGATGAAAAGGAGGGTTACATAAAACTAAATCGACGCTATTAGGTTCTACATCTGCCAAACAGTCATTAATGGTAAATTCACATTGCTGAAATAGGTCAGGTAAATTCTTAGAGATATTCTCTTTTGCGGAATCAACTGCCATATATGACTCATCTACAAAAGTAACCATTGCCTCTGGCTGTTGCGCTAATACCGTTAAACCAATAACACCATTGCCACAACCTAAATCAATAACACGCATACCTGATTTTACTTCAGGAAGGTTTTTCATAAAGTGTCTAGCACCAATATCTAGCTTTTCACGGGCATAGACCCCAGAATGATTGCTGATAATAAATGGTGTGCTTTCTAATGGCCAAACGGTCGGGAATGGCGAAGATAAAACTTGCTCATTATCCAGCTGAGAAAATACTAAACGTGATTTTTTTACCGCTAAAGACGTTTTAGTTGTACCTAGGTACTTTTCAAATAATTTTAAAGTTGAACTGTGAATGTCTTTCGCTTTATCGGCAGCGATAAAAATAAGTTTCTGATTATATTTCGATTTTATCGCTAAAAGTTGATCAATCATTAACGATTTACTTTTAGGTATTTTGTACAATACTACGGTGATATTTTCTGGCAAACTATCTAAGCTAGATAATTGGGTAATATTGTCGAGCGATAAACCGTTTTGCTCAATATTATATTGTAACCCTTGTTTACTGATCCAAGAATCTGAGACAGTCGTGACATTTGACTGAGTAAAGTTAGCCGTAATTGCACCAAAATTATCATTGTAAATTAATAAGCTATGTTGACTATCAGCCAAATTTTGCTCAATAACATAATTGATCAAATATTCGTCGGATGCGTCCCAAGCAACGAGAGCTCGGTTAACTTGACCAACAGGAAAGCGATCTAAAAAAAGGTTCTTGTCGTAAACACCATCGGCGTTAACAATAAAAGGGCTGATCATAATGAAGAGGTTCGATTTTCACCTAGAAGAATGTTGTCTATTGTGACAAAATATATGTAATTGAGCTAGTGATAGTTGCTTTGTGCTGTTAAAATTATTTTATAAATTGAGGAATGTTTTTCTCAATACAGCCAATTGTTTACTCATAAATTTTGCAAAAATCGTTTATATAGCCATCCGGACTGATGGCATATTTGGCCTAACAAACTAAAATGACTCTACTCAGAACAACAACGTCAGGAATTTAATAATGACCATTGAAGCTGTAATCGAACAAAAACTTCTTTCCGCATTTTCCCCAATGCATCTCGATGTGATTAACGAAAGCCACCAACATAATGTTGCGCCAGGTAGTGAGTCTCACTTTAAAGTCATTATAGTTTCTGATGATTTTGTCGGTGAACGCTTAATAAAACGTCATCGCGCAATCAATACCATACTTTCAACAGAACTTGCTGAAAAAATACACGCATTAGCGCTTCATACTTATACTAAAGATGAATGGGAAAAATATTATGCGGATAATACACCACTATCACCTAAATGCTTAGGTGGTGGGAAAAATTCGACATAATGTTATAGAATACTTACTATTAGAACGCTAATTCAGAATAGTTAGCGTTTTATACACTTGTATAAGTAACACTTCAAAATTGTATTCACTTCTCGTTAAATACCTGTTATTTATTCTTACCCATTACAAAACTAAAACGATTAATATTGGAAACAAGTATGTTGCTCAATTGGTTAGCCCATGTAACTGGCTTTATCGATAAGATCACTGATAACACCGGTAAACTTATTTCATGGCTTACACTCTTTATGGTTTTGCTTACTTTTCTTATTGTTGTACTGAGATACGGCTTTAATGTTGGCTGGATTGGCATGCAAGAATCTGTATTATATTTTCATGGTACTGTTTTTATGCTCGGCGCAGCTTATACCTTAAAAGCGGACGGTCATGTTCGGGTAGATATTTTTTATCAGAATTTTTCAATTAAAGGTCAAGCGTTAGTCAATCTTTTAGGCGCTTTATTTCTCTTACTACCGGTATGTATATTTATTTTTTATATCAGTTTTGACTATGTAGCAACCTCATGGCGAATTATGGAAAAGTCTCCAGAAGCGGGTGGTTTACCGCTGGTTTACCTGAGTAAAAGTTTACTTCTTCTTTTGGCTGTCAGCTTGTCCTTACAAGGAATATCGGAAATTTGTCGTAATTTGCACACGCTTTTATCTAAGAGCAAACACCCGTCATTAGAAAAAGAAGTATCTGAATAATGGAATATCTCGCATTTGTAATGTTTGTTGTGGTCTGTTTTGTTCTATTGCTTGGGTATCCTGTGGCATTATCATTAGCGGGAACGGCTTTATTATTTGCCGGTATAGGTATTGGCGTTGGCGTATTTGACCCTGCATTTCTTGGCGCCTTACCCAATCGACTATTTGGCATTATTAATAATCAAACGTTATTGGCAGTGCCTTTATTTGTGTTTATGGGTTCGATGTTAGAGCGGTCGAAAATTGCTGAGAATTTATTAGATGCTATGACCATGTTGTTTGGTAAGTATCGTGGTGGTTTAGGTATTTCAGTGATTTTGGTCGGTATGTTGCTCGCTGCTAGTACAGGAATCGTTGGAGCGACCGTTGTAACCATGGGGCTTTTATCATTACCTACCATGTTAAAACGTGGTTATGACGTTAAGTTTTCCACCGGAGTTATTTGCGCCACGGGTACACTTGGACAGATCATTCCGCCGTCAATAGCCTTAGTTTTATTGGGTGATGTATTGTCGAGTGCTTACCAAAAAGCACAATTAGATATGGGGATTTTTAGCCCCGAAACGGTTTCTGTTGGCGACTTGTTTGCGGGTGCCGTTATTCCTGGTTTTATATTGGTATTACTCTATATGGCTTATTGTATAGGTCTTGCTATTTTTAAACCTGAAATGGTACCCAGTATAAAAGCGGATGCAGTAGAAAGTATTTCTGAGGGTAGAACAAAAATTCAAGTTGTCTTTAGCGCATTAATACCTCCTTTGTTATTAATGTTTGCGGTATTAGGTTCCATACTTTTTGGGTTTGCTACGCCAACAGAGGCTGCAGGTGTTGGCGCAATGGGAGCAACATTGCTTGCACTCTGGCAAAAACAGCTAACATTACAAAATTTAACATCGGTTATGCAAAACACATTAAAAATCACCTCAATGGTGTTTTTAATTCTCATCGGTGCATCATTGTTTTCTTTAGTCTTTCGAGGTTTTGGTGGTGAAGAATTGATTCAAGGATTCTTTGCTCAGATGCCTGGCGGTCTGCTCGGCGCCACGCTTATTGTCATGCTTGTCATATTTTTACTCGGTTTTATCCTCGACTTCATTGAAATAACGTTTGTGGTCGTGCCAATCGTCGCTCCAATTTTATTAGCGATGGGACTCGATCCTATTTGGTTGGGCATAATGATTGCGATTAATTTACAAACCTCATTTTTAACCCCGCCTTTTGGTTTTGCATTGTTTTATTTACGGGGTGTTGCAGATAAAGCGGTAAAAACTGCGGATATTTATCGTGGTGTTATTCCGTTTATTATAATTCAAATATTTTTGTTATTAATGCTGGCGCTATGGCCTGAGTTAATAACCTGGTTACCTCATGTTATTTATGGATAGGGAAGGAAGTACTGAAAATGAATATTACAAATAGCTTCAAAAGACTAACGTTAACGATTATTGCTAGTGTGTTTTTATTGAATGCATGTGGAGAGGAAAAAAGTACAGCATCGACGAATGTTGAAGAGAACGTTACAAAAACTTACCAGTGGAAAATGGTCACCTCTTGGCCTAAGAACTTTCCTGGGTTAGGCATGGGGCCTGAAAAATTCTCTCAATACGTTGATGAAATGAGTAACGGAAGATTAACCGTGAAAGTTTATGGTTCCGGTGAATTAGTCCCAGGCTTTGAAGTCTTCGATGCGGTATCTCAAGGTACAGTTCAAATGGGGCACAGTGGCGCTTATTATTGGAAAGGTAAAATTCCAGCATCACCTATTTTTAGCGCAATTCCTTTTGGTATGACCGCGACTGAAATAAATGCATGGTTGCATTATGGTGGTGGTTTAGAGCTTTGGAAAGAGCTGTATCAGCCTTTTGGTATCGTACCTATGGCTGGCGGTAATTCTGGCGCTCAGTTTGCGGGTTGGTTTAAAAAAGAAATCAACTCCATGGATGATTTGAAAGGTTTGAAAATGCGCATCCCAGGTCTTGGTGGAGAAGTACTTAAGCGTGCAGGAGGCATACCTGTTACCTTGACTGGCGGTGAAATATTCTCTTCATTACAAAGTGGAGCTATTGATGCCTCTGAATGGGTGGGACCCTATAATGATTTGGCTTTCGGCTTTCATCAAGCTGCAGAATATTATTACAGCTCTGTTTGGCATGAAACGGGTACTAATTTAGAATTTTTAGTCAATGCAGAGGCACTTGCTGAATTACCTAAAGATTTACAAAAAATTATTGAAGTAGCTGCACGTGCTGTAAATCAAGATATGCTTGATGAGTATAATGCGCGCAATAATATTGCTTTGAAAACCTTAGTTGAAAAGCACAAAGTGAAACTACGTGAATTTCCACCTGAAGTGATGAGGGAGCTAAAGAAACATACAAACGAAGTACTAGCAGAGCAGGTTGCCAATGATGCAGGTTTTGCGAAAGTTTGGCAGTCGTATAGCGCGTTTTTAACGTCAATGCGTGAGTACAATGACTTAACATTGAAAGCATATTATCAAAACAGATAACGGGTTTGAGTATAAATATTGAGGTAAAACTTCACTGGTCATACCTCATATTTTTTTCAGCAGCGTAAACTAAGCGACAATTTTTAAATTATGTCGCAATAAATATTCAATTATTATTAGATTGCTAAGTCGTTTGGCGATAAAAATAATATTAATTAAAAGGTCTTCTTATGGTTATCAAACCTAAAATTCGTGGTTTTATTTGTACCAATGCACACCCAGTAGGTTGTGAAGCTCATATAAATGAGCAAATTGCTTATGTAAAGGCTACTCAGCAAGCCGATGCTAAACCAAAAAATGTGTTAGTTATCGGTGCATCAACCGGATACGGTCTCTCTACTCGTATTACAGCTGCATTTGGTAATAATGCTAAAACACTGGGTATCTTCTTCGAAAAACCGCCAACGGAGAGAAAAACAGGTTCCGCTGGCTGGTACAACACTTCTGCTTTTCAAGCAGCAGCAGATGAAGCGGGTATTTGGTCAAAAAATATTAATGGCGATGCGTTTTCTCATGAAATAAAAGCGAAAGCGATTGAAACCATTAAGGCCGAATTGGGCGAAATAGACCTCATCGTTTATTCATTAGCTTCTCCGCGTCGTACTGATCCAGATACAGGTGAAGTCTATTCTTCAACCTTAAAACCTATCGGGCAAAGCGTTACGACTAAAAATTTAAATACATCTAAACGCACCATTGATGAAATTTCTGTTGAAGCGGCCAACGAAGAAGAAATACAAGGCACCATTGATGTAATGGGGGGCGCTGATTGGGAACTATGGATTAACGCGTTGAATGACGCTGGCGTTTTATCGAAAGGCTTTAAATCGGTTGCTTACACCTATATTGGTAAAGAGTTAACGTGGCCAATATACGGTAAAGCGACTATAGGTAAAGCGAAAGAAGATTTAGATCGTGCTGCAAGCGCTATTAATAGTGCAACAGCAAGTATTAACGGTGAAGCACATGTTACTTCTTTGAACGCAGTTGTGACTCAAGCAAGTTCTGCTATTCCAATTATGCCACTTTATATTTCAGCCATGTTCAAAGTGATGAAAGCTGATGGTACTTATGAAGGTTGTATCGAGCAAATTCAAAACTTGTTCATTGATAATATATACAGTGAAACACCACGTTTAGACGATCAAAATCGTTACCGTCAAAACCATAAAGAACTTGAAGACAGTGTTCAGCAACGTGTGACAGATATTTGGAACACAGTAGATTCTGATTCAATTGACGAGTTAACTGACTATGTTAGTTATCATCAAGAATTCTTAAAACTGTTTGGTTTTGGTATCGAAGGTGTTGACTACGACGCCGACATCAACCCGTTATATGAGATTAATAATCTACTTTAGTTTTCAACTTTTACGCTAACTTAACGCGTTATTGATTAAAAAGCCGACACTTACTGTCGGCTTTTTGTATTTAGGAGTAAAATAAAATCTATTGCGAATGATAATCAATTGCATTTAACTCTTTGTGCTTAAACAATATTTTGTTTAAAACTAAGAGATATATTTTAAATTTCTCGATTAATAAAATGTTTTTGGATGATAAACGAGCTAAATCAATAATATTCAACTAAATTGTAATTTAAAGTAACAGAGAGCGTAGATAGGTTTAGAGCTTTTGTGCTAAAATCGCGCCAGAAATTTTAACTTAGTCCAGTGGGGCTTTTCTCTTATTAACTAACGCTTAATGTTAGTAATAAAAATAAAGTCACTTACTGAAATACACTGAAATCGATAATTAGCTCTACCTAACGAGTTTTCTAATAAGAAATTATTTTTAGCTTGGTTAAGGTGAGTGAATAATTGGTTTTGATACTCCCATCAAAAGTAGTGCATGTGTTTATGATTACAATAAAAAAAGGTCTGGATGTTCCTGTCGTTGGTTCTCCCCAGCAAGTAATCCATGATGGCAACGCCATCAAAACCGTTGCAACATTAGGTGAAGAGTTTGTGGGTATGCGACCAACCATGTTTGTTAAAGTGGATGATCGTGTTAAAAAAGGTCAGGTTCTTTTTGAAGATAAAAAGAACCCTGGCGTTAAATTCACAGCTCATGCTGCCGGTGTTGTTAAAGAAATTAACCGTGGTGAAAAACGTGTTTTGCAATCAGTCGTCATTTCAATTGACGGCGATGAGCAAGAAACGTTTACTTCATACACAACTAAAGAACTTAGCTCAATAAAACGTGAAGACGTTGTTAGTAATCTTGTTAATTCAGGTTTATGGACAGCATTACGTACACGTCCTTTTAGTAAAGTTCCTGCAATAGACTCAACTCCTATCGCGATTTTTGTTAGTGCAATGGATACTAATCCTTTAGCAGCTAATCCTGAAGTGATTATTAACGAACAAAGTGAAGCCTTTAAAAATGGTTTAACTGTTCTTTCTCGTTTAACGAGTGGTGACGTTTTTGTTAGTAAAGCACCGGGTGCAAATATTCCTGTTGAAGCTAACGTACTAGTTAACGAATTTGCAGGGAAACATCCTGCAGGTTTAGTTGGCACTCATATGCATTTCTTGAAGCCAGTAAGCGCTACAAAATTTGCATGGAGCTTAGGCTACCAAGATGTTATTGCTTTCGGACAATTATTCACGACTGGTGAATTAAATAATACTCGTATTATTTCACTTGCAGGTCCTGCGGCCAAGAACCCACGTTTAGTACGTACGCTTGTCGGCGCTAATACTGACGAATTAATTGCTGGCGAAACTGCTGACGGTGAATTACGAGTTGTATCTGGTTCTTTACTTCTCGGTGCTGGTTCTAAAGGTGTTCACGCGTATTTAGGTCGTTATCATGTACAGCTTTCGTTGATCTTAGAAGGTCGTGAGAAAGAATTTATTGGTTACATGTACCCAGGTCCTAATAAGTTCTCGGTAACACGCGCATATATGTCTCATTTCTTCCCTAAGAAATTATTCAATATGACCACAACAACTAACGGCAGTCCTCGTGCCATGGTGCCAATTGGTAACTTTGAACGCGTTATGCCATTAGATATTCTCCCAACAATGTTATTGCGTGACTTATGTGCCGGTGATACCGACGGCGCGCAACAACTTGGTGCTTTAGAGCTTGACGAAGAAGATTTAGCCTTATGTACATTTGTTTGCCCAGGCAAAACAGATTACGGCGTTATTCTACGTGAATGCCTAACCACAATAGAGAAGGAAGGTTAGTCATGGGCTTGAAAAAGTTTATTGAAGATATTGAACCGCAATTTGAAAAAGGCGGTAAGCTAGAAACGTGGTACGCTTTATACGAAGCTGTAGCCACTGGGTTATTTACTCCAGGTCAAGTGAACAAAGGTCAAACTCACGTTCGCGATAGTATTGACTTAAAACGTATCATGATCACGGTATGGTTAGCAGTTTTTCCTGCCATGTTTTTTGGTATGTACAACATTGGTTTTCAAGCAACTGAAGCATTAGCTGCAGGTTATGCTTTACCCGACAGCTGGCAAGTAGGCTTGTTTGAATTTATTGGTGGTAGTTTATCGGCTGAGTCTGGTTGCTTCAGCATGATGCTCTATGGCGCAATGTTTTTCTTACCTATTTATGCAACTACCTTTATTGTTGGTGGCTTTTGGGAAGTTTTATTTGCTTCTGTTCGTAAGCATGAAGTTAACGAAGGATTCTTTGTTAGCTCAATTCTATTTGCTTTAATTCTTCCTGCGTCAATTCCTTTATGGCAAGTGGCTATCGGTATTACTTTTGGTATTGTTATCGCCAAAGAAGTATTTGGTGGTACGGGTAAAAACTTCTTGAACCCTGCATTAGCGGGTCGTGCGTTTTTATTCTTCGCTTACCCAGGTGAGATTTCTGGTGATGCAGCTTGGGTTGCCGTTGACGGTTTCTCTGGTGCTACAGCATTAAGTGCAGCTGCTTCTGGAAGCTTAGATTTTGCTGTAAATGGTTTAGCGATGAGTGAATCATGGTGGAATGCATTTTGGGGCTTTATTCCTGGTTCTGTAGGTGAAGTGTCAACTGCCGCAATTTTACTAGGTGGCGCATACATTCTCTATAAAGGTATTGCTTCATGGCGTATCGTTTTAGGTGTTTTCGTTGGTATGGTGCTTACTGCATTGATGTTTAACAGTATTGGTAGCGAGACTAACGCAATGTTTGCTATGCCGTGGTATTGGCATTTAGTCACTGGTGGTTTTGCTTTCGGTATGATGTTTATGGCAACAGACCCTGTTTCAGCTTCATTCACTAACACCGGTAAATACTGGTTTGGTGCATTGGTTGGCGTAATGGTCGTCTTGGTACGTGTTGTTAACCCTGCATTCCCAGAAGGTATGATGTTAGCTATTTTATTCGCTAACTTGTTTGCTCCTCTTTTCGACTATTTTGTCGTTCAAGGAAATATCAAACGGAGGCTTGCTCGCAATGTCTAGTAATAAAGAAACTCCAATTAAAACAATCGGTTTTGTATTTCTAGTTTGTTTAGTTTGTGCCGCTTTAGTATCAATTGCTGCTAGTGGTCTAAAACCTTTACAACAAGCAAATAAACTACTCGATAGGCAAACTAAAATTCTGGAAGCCTCTGGCTTATTAGAAACTGCGGGTACTGATATTGTTGGTACCTATAATAAGTTTGTCGTTGCTAAAATGATCGACTTAGAAACAGGAACGATTGTTACCGACGCTTCTGATGAAGAGATTAATATGTTTGACGAGCGTGCAGACTCTCGTAATGCAGATAAAAGCTCAAAACCTAAGAATGACATCGCAGGTATTAACCGTCGTGCTAATCATGCGGTTGTTTATTTGGTTAACAATGAACAAGGGCAGTTAAATACGCTAGTTTTACCTATTGTTGGTTTAGGCTTATGGGATTTAATGTATGGCTTTGTTGGTTTAGAACCAGACTTGAATACTGTTCGTAGCGTTATTTATTCTGACTTAAAGGAAACTCCTGGTTTAGGCGCGGAAGTGCTTAACCCTAGATGGAAAGCTTTATGGCCAGGTAAAAAAATGTTCAATGGTAAAGGCGAAACTGTTATTAAAGTGGTTAAAGGTGGCGCTAAAAAGGGTGATGTTCACGGTGTTGATGCATTATCAGGTGCTACATTAACCAGTAATGGCGTGCAGCGTACTTTACATTTTTGGTTAGGTGATGAGGGCTATGGTCCATTCATTACTAAATTCCGCAGTGTTGCTAGTGAAGGAGGATCGAAATAATGTCTTCAGATACTAAAAAAGTCCTTTTTGGACCTGTTATAGATAACAACCCTATCGCGTTACAAGTGCTTGGTGTTTGTTCTGCTTTAGCGGTAACAAGCTCAATGGCAAATGCTTTGGTTATGACCATAGCAGTAATGCTAGTAACTGGGTTCTCTAACTTATTTATCTCACTGATTCGTAATCATATACCGTCAAGCGTACGTATTATTGTGCAAATGGCAATAATTGCGTCTTTGGTAATTGTGGTTGACCAAGTGTTAAAAGCATTCTCTTACCAATTATCGAAAGAACTTTCGGTTTTCATTGGTTTGATCATTACTAACTGTATTGTAATGGGTAGAGCAGAAGCTTTTGCCATGAAAGAAAAGCCAGGTGTAAGCTTTTTAGATGGTATTGGAAACGGTCTAGGTTACGGTGCAGTCTTGATGGTTGTTGCTTTTTTCCGTGAATTATTTGGTTTTGGTGAAATCTTCGGTATTGAAGTATTTAAATTAGTTCAAAACGATGGTTGGTACCAAGGTAATGGCTTATTAGTCTTACCATTTAGTTCATTCTTCATTATTGGTTTAATCATCTGGGCAATTCGTCAGTGGAAACCAGAACAAGTAGAGAAGGATTAGCTTCATGGAACATTATTTAAGTATTTTTGTTAAAACCATATTTATTGAAAATTTAGCATTAACCTTTTTCCTTGGTATGTGTACTTTCTTAGCTGTATCTAAAAAAGTAAGCACTGCGATAGGTCTAGGTGTTGCCGTTGTTGTTGTCTTAGGTATTGCGGTTCCTGTTAACCAAATTATCTATCAAGCCATTTTAGCGCCGGGCGCGTTAGATAGCGTGATGGGTATTACCGAGCAGAAAGACTCAATTGATTTAAGCTTTTTATCTTTTATTACCTTTATCGGTGTTATTGCGGCTTTAGTGCAAATTTTGGAAATGATTTTAGATAAATACTTTCCTGCATTGTATCAAGCCTTAGGTATATTCTTACCCTTAATCACTGTTAACTGTGCAATATTTGGTGCGGTATCTTTTATGGTAGCGAAAAACTTAACTCTGGGTGAAAGTGTTGTTTACGGCATTGGCTCTGGTGTTGGTTGGATGCTTGCTATTGTATTGATGGCTGCAATACGTGAGAAAATGAAATATTCTGACGTACCAGACGGTTTAAAAGGTTTAGGAATTACGTTTATCTCCGCTGGATTGATGGCTTTTGGCTTTCTTTCTTTTGGTGGTATTTCACTTTAGGCAAATATCGGTCTCACTACTTATTACGAAAAATAATTTGAGTGTAGGCCCTAGATAATTTAAGGAAAAGTCGATGGAAATAATTCTCGGCATATCGATGTTTACCGCGATAGTACTAGCGTTGGTTTTAGTAATCTTATTTGCTAAATCTAAGTTAGTTTCTTCAGGTGACGTAACGATTAGTATAAATGGCGATCCGGAAAAATCAGTTGTAACACCTGCTGGCGGAAAGCTTCTTGGTGCACTTGCTGATCAAGGGATTTTTATTCCTTCAGCATGTGGTGGTGGTGGTACTTGTGGTCAATGTCGTGTTGATGTGCATTCAGGTGGTGGTGATATCCTTCCAACTGAAGAAGGCCATATCAACAAGCGTGAAGCCAAAACAGGCTGTCGTTTAGCCTGTCAGGTTGCTGTTAAGCAAGACATGGTTATTGAAGTTGAAGATGAAATCTTCGGTGTTCAACAATGGGAATGTGAAGTTATCTCTAACGATAACCAAGCAACGTTCATTAAAGAACTTAAACTTCAAATTCCAAATGGCGAATCTGTACCGTTCAAAGCGGGTGGTTATATTCAAATTGAAGCGCCAGCGCATCATGTTAAATATAGCGACTTTGATATTGACGACCAGTATAAAGGTGATTGGAATCATTTTGGCTTTTTTGATGTTGAATCAAAAGTTGATGAACCTACTTTGCGTGCATACTCAATGGCAAACTACCCAGAGGAAGCCGGCATTATTATGCTAAACGTGCGTATCGCTACGCCGCCTCCTGGACGTTTACATTTACCAGCAGGTAAAATGTCATCGTATATTTTCAGCCTTAAACCAGGCGATAAAGTGACAATTTCTGGTCCATTTGGTGAGTTCTTCGCTAAAGAAACCGATGCGGAAATGGTCTTTATTGGTGGTGGAGCTGGTATGGCGCCAATGCGTTCGCACTTGTTTGATCAACTTAAACGTCTTAAGTCGAAGCGTAAGATCAGCTTTTGGTATGGTGCGCGTTCTAAACGTGAGATGTTCTATGAAGATGATTATAACGGCTTAGCGGCTGAAAATGATAACTTCCAATGGCATGTTGCGCTTTCTGATCCACAGAAAGAAGATAACTGGGAAGGCATGACAGGTTTTATTCATAATGTTCTACATGAAAATTACTTGAAAGATCATGAAGCACCGGAAGATTGTGAGTTCTACATGTGTGGTCCTCCAATGATGAATGCTGCTGTTATTCATATGCTTAAAGATTTAGGTGTAGAAGACGAAAACATCATGCTAGATGACTTCGGCGGCTAGTTTTTGGTAACTTTTATCTCTTTGCTATTTCACTTAATAGCTACAGAGAAGGTGCTCATTGACTATCGTCAACTCCGCGCCATCTCTTTGCTCTAAAGTGAACTAGCTTTGAGCTGAAAAGTCACTTAATAATAGTGCATTGTAAAAGACGACTTTGGTCGTCTTTTATTATTTATATAAGCAGTGTTTATGTTCAGGATGAACGGTATGTTACGGCACCACGGATGGGGATGAGTGACGATAGCCTATTTATATAAATAATAAAATTGAGAGCTATTATGAATAAAATCAAAACAATACTGCAGTGTGCTTTGTTTATTGTGTTATCAGCATGCTCTGATAACAATGACGCTAATAAACCCCATGAAGTGTTATTTCAGGGCATGACCATGGGAACGGTTGCTTACAATGTTAAAGTGATTGTTAAGCCTGATTCCTTGCCAGGCTCTAAATTTGATCAAGAAAAAACGCATGCAGACATAGCAGCTATTTTAAAACAGCTGTTACAAGACATGTCTAACTGGCTGCCAGATTCTGAACTATCACGTTTTAATAAGTCTACTTCACTCGCTCCTGTAGAAATATCAGAAGGATTACGCCGCGTACTTGCCGAGTCCATTCGGTTGGGGAACTTAAGCGGAGGTAAATTAGACGTTACTATTGGGCCATTAATTAATTTATGGGGTTTTGGCCCTGATTTTCGACCAGAAAAAGTGCCAAGTGATAGCGAGCTAAAAATAGCGAAAGCACGTACGGGTCTTAAATATTTAACACTCAATGGCAATGAATTGTCAAAAGCCATTCCTGATTTAACTATTGACCTTTCTACTATTGCTAAGGGTTATGCTGTCGATCTAATCGCTGAGTACCTTGAAAGTAAAGGCCTGAATAACTACCTTGTTGAAATTGGTGGAGAAATGCGAATAAAAGGCTTTAAACATACTGGCGAGCTTTGGCACGTTGCTATTGAAAAACCGCTCTCTGAAGAACGGGCTGTTCATCAGATAATTATTCCTAAAGATAATGCATTAGCAACTTCAGGAGATTATAGAAAATATTTTGAGTCTAATGGGCACCGTTTTTCACATATTATTGATCCACAGTCAGGAAGACCAATTGATCATAAGTTAGTCTCTGTTACTGTGATCCATCCCTCGTCAATGACCGCAGATGGCTTGTCTACTGCAATGATGTTAATGGGGGAAGAAAAGGCGCTAGCCTTCGCAGAGGAAAATGAATTAGCCGCTTATATGATCATTAAAACGGATCATGGATTTGTAGAGCAAAGCACGGTAAAATTCATGCAGTATTTAAAGTAATTGGCAAAAGTGGATTACTGTATACATATTTTCAATTTTTCAGAAAAGTAGTAGGTTAATTTTATGATGATTTTTATGATCACCTTAGTTTTTTTTCTCGTTGTATCTGCTGGTATGGCTGTAGGGTATATTTTTCAACAAAAAAGTTTAGCTGGTAGTTGTGGAGGCTTGGCGACAGTAGGAATTGATAAATCGTGTAATTGTGACAACCCATGCGAAAAACGGCAGGAACGTGAACGCATTGCTGCAGCTAAAGAAAATATGATAGATATCAAAATCATTTAATTTCAATCTAAAGTCATTAAAAAAGCGATAAGAAGTTATCGCTTTTTGCTTTATGAATGATCAATTATGATTATAGTTTCAATCTCAATTCAAATTAAAATAACGCTAACCCAACCGATAACACTGCCAAGAAAAAAATCAAATTCTGCAAGATTAGCTGAAAATCGGACAAGTCAGAAAGGTCAATACTGTCAATAGTTTGTACTTTGTGTTGTAGACTATTTGCCATCTCTGACAAACCTTATGAATTTGGCTTTACCACAGATTTTTTACTTGCTTAGATTCGAATATAGTAACCCATGCTTTGCAGCCTATATACGTGCCTAGCCCCCGAATATGCTTGGTCCAACGATTTGTACATACATCACTTGATTTGTTTTTTCCATTGTTTACCTTACTATGGGCATAAATATTGCTATTATATTTAATAAGTATTTAAGTATGTATATAACCTATTAGTTTAAATTATATTTATGACTATCTTTGATGATGCCATATTATTATAAATTAATTTATAGTAGATTTACTTTAATGGAAGTGATCAATTATCACTTTAATTTCACTGCATATAAAAAGTGTTACTACATAGAATTAAAAGCAGAAATGACTACAGATATTTCGAAATACCAAAAGATAGTTGATCAGTTTCGTGGAAATGTTTTAAAGAACGATTTTGAAAAGAATTTTTCTGCGATGACTCAACATATCCCAAAAACAGAACGTTTTTTGCTGAAAATGGAGCTAAAGCGTTTAGCTACCGTTTGCACTCGCTTAATTGACTTACGCGGGCATGTTGACGGAGAATGCCGACCTTTTGAACATGACGGAAGACGTCATTACCTTGATGATATTGCGATAAAAGTTTATGAAGAAAATATAAGTTTTTATCAAAGTTATACTTTCGGAGTATATGAAGCTGTAATGAATACCGAGAATAATTTTCGGGTTATTTATCAGAAAGAAAAGAGTAACATAGGAAAACCTTTACCGACCGAAACAGGTAAAGTATTTGAAAAAACTCAGTATCCAGCAAGTTTGTACACCTTTGGTCCTTATCACAATCGTTCAGAAGAGCGGATGAATTTTGCTATAACCATTGATGTACAGTTAGAAAACGATAATAAAGAATACGAATGTACAAGTTCTGACATAAGTGTTGAAGGTTGTAGATTCCGCTTTAATTACCCCAATAACATTTCGATTGGGCAATCTTTTAGCATCAGATTTCGTGGTTTTGAAGACGAATTTCAGTTTGGTAAAGAAAAGAGTTTTAACTTTGAAGTCCGAAATATTCAAAAAGTAGATAGAGTTCAACTAATAGGATGTCAAAGAGTTTATTCGAATGAAAAATCGATTGATGGTTTCCAATCATTTCTTAAAGGATTTATTCAAGGAAATAAACGTCGTTATAAAATCAACTTAGATAACACTATCAATGCCATTCAGTCTCGTAACTTTGAACAATATTCTTTACCTAAATCGAATGAGTTACCGATATTTGTAGAAGATAGTAAAGGTGATGTTTTACCGCGATATGCACTTACTTGCCACAATAATCAATCAATTTATCAATATTGGCAAGATGAAAAGCGTCACTCTACACTTTACTGTTTGGTAACACCTGAACGAATTCTTAGAATAAGAAAAGCTCATGCATTAGGAAAATCCTTATTAGTTTATAGCTTTGTCCACAAAAGCCAAGGCAAGAGTTTTTTTTACACTGCCGATGTTCAGCAATTAAATGATGATAGTGAATTTAAGAGAAAGTTTTTAGGGTTCGCCGCATCTAAACCGAGCTTTGCGATTACACAATTGTCGATTATAGATGTAGATGTTGATAAAGCTCATTCCCCGCTAACGTTATCAAATACTTTAACTAAAAAGAATCAATATCTAAATCTACCTATTCCAAATGATGCCATTGCTACGCTTTATACTCTACCCTGTATTATTGTCGCCAATGACCTTACCGATGAATTTAAAGTCGAACAATATAAGCAACTCCCTTTTGATAAAATTGAAACGAGTCGTTTGAAGAATTTTGGTCATAAACGACTAACATCTCCATTGTTAATGGATGAAGTTGGGATAAACTATAAAAACCAACGACAAGAAGCAAGATTCAAATATATTACACCTGTAGAACTTGAAATTGAGGGTATTCGCTGTGTCGGTAAATCCAATGACTTTTCCATTTTGGGTTTAAAACTAGAACTCGAAAAACCTTCGGTTTTGAAAAAGGGAGATGTAGTCTATTTAACTTTTCCAGGGTTACAAAAAATTACTTCAGCATTTGATTTGAAAGGATTACCCTACGAACTGATGCGCATTAATAAAAGCAAAACTGTGCTTAATCTACGGGTATATGTAGAAAAACATCAACACATGGGAAGATCCTTTTTTAAAGCATTAATTGCTAAAAATCGTGATAAATTAACGCCCGATGAATACGCTTTGTTGATACCGGGTCTTGCGAAAGCATTACGAAATGTTTATAGCCGAAGCCTAACGATCCCTTCCTTGATGGTGCAAACCAGTGGAAGTAGATATAAATTAGAAACGCTTGTTTGTGGCACTGTACAAAATAAGCTATTACCCGTCATGAAGCAGCTAAGTGATAGTCAGTCATTGTATAACTTATACCCATTGCTCAATAACCTGCAAGCAACTAATGCGATGACATCATCATTAAAAAAAATGCAAGATGATGATGCCGCGATATCTCAAACACTCTACATAGCAGTTAATTTAGAAAATGATATCATCGACCAAGCGGTAACAACTAAGACTTTAAGTGAATTAACGTCTCCGATGTTGCAGAAAATGTTTATATCTAGAGCGATAAATCACGGATTATTCTTCTGTATACAAGCTAAGTTATCTCGAACTGATGATCCAGATATGGATCATTTAAACCCAGAATTAAGCTATATCAGTTCTTATGCTATTCATCGGGGCAAACAAATAGAGCAAGATATATGGAGTGTTTCTGGAGTGATTCAATTGCTTGATATCACCCAAGAAACCTTAATACGGCATGAATTATTATCTTGATTTTCTGATAGGATTTACGCTAACCAATGTAAAAGACAGTCAAGGCCACTTTCATTAATTGCACTGTCTGCTTTTGCTAAAACAAGCGGTTTAGCATGGAATGCAACACCCAAGTGTGCTGCGGCCATCATCACTAAATCGTTTGCTCCATCTCCCATCGCGACCGTTTGCTCTTTGGGCAAATTATATTTATTTTGTAAAGATAATAAACAGTCTGCTTTAGCCTGAGCATCGACAACATCACCTAAAACTTTACCGGTTAATTTCCCATCAATGATTTCTAAAGTATTTGCGTGGGCAGCATCAAGCGTTAATAAATCTTTCAAATAATCCGCAAAATAAGTAAAACCACCTGAAGCAATTGCAATTTTCCAACCATGAACTTTTAAGGCGCTAACGAGTGTTTCTAGACCATCCATGAGCGGAATATCTTGAGCGACTTCTGCTAAAATACGTACTGAAGAACCTTCTAATGTGGCAACTCGTTGATGTAAACTTTGTGCGAAATCGAGTTCGCCTAACATTGCTTGTTCAGTCACTGCTGCAACTTGTTCTCCGACACCTGCCAATATAGCAATTTCATCAATACATTCAATTTCTATGGTTGTTGAGTCCATATCCATGACTAAAATGCCCGGTTGAGATAACTTAGGTGCATTTTCAATTAAAGCCGCTTCAATTTCATTGTTGAGCGTAAAGCTTACTAAATTTTCTCGTGCAACTTGTAATTGCTGGCAATTAACCATAAAGCGATAGCTAATAAGGTTATTTCGCGTGTTAATCGCATTTAACGCTATTAGTGTTAACTGACAATGGTTGAGTAACTTACTAAGCATACTCATCGAAAGGTCACTAAACACAACTAACTCGAGCGTAGTAGGATCTTTCATGTCTACATATATACTGTCTTTATTGCTTTCTTGCGTGATAAAGCGTTCATCAACTTGCCAACAATTATCTTCAAAATAAGTAATACATGGGAAGTATTTATCTGATTGTGCTGAAGAAATAAACTCAGCTAGGCTAAGTTGTTGAATATGTTCAAGAGGGAAACGTTGAATAGCAATTGACACGGTGAAGCCTTTTAGGTGAATTATAGTTTTAGCGAGTATTTAAAATGAATAATGCTATAGTATAAGAATGAACGTAAAGATAAAATTAATACATTTGTATTGCTTATGACTCAAATAGCACAGCCTTTATACCCTAAATTATCACCTATTTATAATAAAATAATGCAATTAGTTATAGCGATTGCTTTTATCGTAATATTGATGAATTTATGGATATATAGCCAAACGCAAAATAAGCAGAGTATTGAGCAGCAATTTTATGATGTAGGACATCAGTACTTAAAACAAACGTCTGTAGGTTTATCGGTTTTGACCCCTGAAGTTAAAACTAAAGAAAGCCGAAAGATACTTCAAAATTATGTTGATGAGCTTGAAAAAGTCGATGTAGTAAAGCAAATCCATGTATATGATGTTTCTGGACAATTAATTATTAGTAGTCAAAATGCTAAAAGTATAAAGGCACTTTTTGGCTTATCTGATAATGAATTAGATAAAAGTCAATTTTCAGTCCCTTTTGTCGGTGAATTACGTAATGACGCAATAGTAGGGTACGTTCGTCTAACGTTAGACAAGCATTATTTAACCACTAAATTATTAAAAAATAATGACGAACAGTTTACGCTGTTACGATTAATGATGATTATCGCAGGTGTAGTGGGGTTTTTACTTACTCGCGGTCTTAACCGTTTTAGTCGTCAAGGATTTAGATTAGGTGAGACTGATAAAAAAGCTTAATGAAGCTCGTATATCAATTGTTGAACTTAAAAGTCTCTGAGATGTTCTGTTCGATTTTTTCAGCTATTTCATCATGGCTTTCTTCACGTAATTCAACCAACCTTTCAAAGACATTAATGATGCGCAGAGGAGAATTGCTTTCTCCTTGAAAACCATAAAGTGGCATTGATGGCGCATCGGTTTCTAAGACTAAACTACTCAGTGGTAAACGCTTGATCGCCTTAATTGTCTTTTCTGCTCTTGGATAGGTGATTGTGCCGCCTATACCTAATTTAAATCCTAAATCTATATACTGACAGGCTTGCTGATAACTACCTGAAAAAGCATGGATAATTCCGCCTTGCGCTACTTTGACTTGCTTTAAAAGTGTTATCGTCTCGTTATGCGTACGACGATGATGCACAATGACGGGGAGTTTATGCTCTTGTGCAAGGTGGAGTTGGAATTCGAAAAATAGCTTTTGTTGATTCATATTATCTTGCTGTTTTGCGATAACACCATCAAGTCCGGTTTCGCCAATAGCAATAATATGGGTTTTATTTTTTGAAACTGTTTGCGCTAATCTATCGAGATCATCTTGCTGCAAGCCAGTTAAATACCATGGATGAATACCTAAAGCGGCATAAACTTTACAATCACTTTCGAGCTCTTTGGGATTGTTGTTAGTCAATGCTAAAACATTTTCCCAGTTATCAGGATGGATAGCGGGGACAATAATTCGATGAATATTTCTTTTAGCGCATTGCTTGAGTATTGATTTGTCAGATGAAAATTCCACTAAAGAAAACTCTTTGAAATCTAGGTGGCAGTGACTATCCGTAAATTTCATATAATTACTTTCCTATTACTGTCTTAGTTTCGCGGCTCTTTTTTCTAAGGCTTCAAGAACATTTTCTAATTTGAAGTGTTCAATAAATTTAACATCAGGCTGCTGTTCTCTTAATAATACATCAGCTAAATAAACCGCTTGGGCAATGCCAAACGATCTCTTAAGTAACTTTTCAGGGCGGTGATGCATAACCACGGCCTCGATTAGATGATAAGAAAAACTCCACATATGCAATAGATACCCACCAACATGATTATGGTCAGTACCAAATATTTTATTTTCTAGCACATTGTTGTTGGCATTTTTTACCCGATATTGGAAATATTTATTTGTTAATTTAGCATCCATTTCGAATAAAACAACTTTACCGATATCATGTAACAATCCTGCAAGTAACGTATCTCGTTTTAGCTCTATTTTCACCATAGATGCTGCAAAACGTGCAGTCGATAAACAATGCAATTGTTCTTTTATCAATGAAAAATCAGGAATGTCCGGCTCATAAGAAAAAAGCTCAGCGGTCATTACAATGCAACATAAGGTTTCTAGCCCCATACGAGTTATTGCTTCAGTGATATTGTTAATTGGTTTCCCTTGGTTCATCAATGAACTATTGGAGAACTGAAGTACTTTAGCGGCCAATGCCGGATCTTGAGAGATTATTTCTGATATCTTTTCAGAGTCTGTATTGCTGTCTTCTATAATTGCATTGAGCTGTAGGTAAACTTTTGGTGGGCTTGGTAACGTTTTTACTTTGGCTACCGTTTTAATAATATGGTCTTTAGTGATCGCTTTATTATTGTCAGCAAGCGCAGAAATGGTTTGATGAATATGCCCAATGTTAAGGGGTAAAGCAAAAGTATTATGGCTAATGTTTCTCGCTTGAGCATTAAGGCGACTTTCAGACTCATTGTCATTAGTTATCGCTACTCTAATCATAGAGGGATATTTGAGCGATATCGCTTTGAGTATCTCTAGACCACTGATCTTCCCTAAATTCAATACGCTAATAATAACGTCAAATTTATGTTGGCTTAGTGCTTTTAAAGCATGTTTACCATTATCTACATAAGCTGTTTGGCAAGGGCCGTTATAAAAAGTTTTTTTAAGTGCCAATAGCGATTGGTCAGTATTATCAACGATCAACACTTTCATTTGTTCAGACTTCCTATTCTAACATTTGCTTTACGCTGAACACTATTCAGCGTTTTTTGACAATTTTCCAGTTACCAAACAAAGAGGACCATGACTTGTTTGGTTAAGTGGATATTACATGCGTTCCATTACTTCTATGCCAAGAATGTCTAAACCCTGTTTTAAGGTTTTCGATATATTTAAACAAAGTGCTAAACGCGACTGTTTAATATCGTCGTTTATACCTTCTTTAAGAATAGGACAAGCTTCATAAAAACTCATGTACAAACTTGCTAACTCATACAGATAATTACACAAGAGATTAGGCATAGATTCGCTGATCACTGCGTCTATTACTTCTTCAAGTTGCAGTAATTTTAAAGCGAGTGCTTTTTCTTGTGGCTCAATAATCGTAATTTCTGCATTGAAGTTAGCTTGTTCAATTTGTGCTTTATTGAAAATACTTTGAATACGTGAATAAGCATATTGTAAATAAGGAGCTGTAGCGCCTTCAAAACTCAACATGGTTTTCCAGTTGAAGATATAATCACTCGTACGGTTTTTAGATAAATCAGCAAACTTAACTGCACCTATCCCAACTTTAGTTGCGATTTCATTGAGTTGATCTTCAGAGTAATCTGGATTTTTTTCTTTAATCACAGCTTTTGCGCGAACAATCGCTTCATCTAACAATTCTGCTAATTTTATTGTGCCGCCAGTGCGTGTCTTGAATGGTTTACCATCGTCACCCATCATCATGCCAAATGGGCAATGATCATAAGCAACATGTTCTGGAAGTAGTCCAGCTTTGCGAGCAACAATCTCTACTTGTTTAAAGTGTAAACCCTGACGAGCATCGGTAAAAATAATAATGCGGTCAGCTTTTAATTCGTTTGCACGATAACGACAAGCGGATAAATCTGTTGTCGCATATAAATAACCGCCACCGGTTTTTTGTATGATAAATACCGGAGCTTCACCGTCTTTATTGGCCATTTCATTAATGAAAACAACTTTAGCGCCTTCACTGACTTCAGCAATACCTTTTGTCATTAACTCATCAACAACTACGGGTAAGTCAGAGTTGTAAGCACTTTCACCCATAATATCGTCGCGAGTTAGTGTCACGTTAAGTTTTTGATAAATATCTTCACTGTGGGCAATCGAAATATCGATGAATAATTTCCAAAGCACTAAACAATCTTTGTCGCCGCCTTGAAGTTTTACCACGTAGTCGCGAGCACGGTCAGCAAAGCCTTCTTCGTTATCAAAACGAACTTTTGCTTCACGATAAAAATTTTCTAAATCAGAAAGAGCGGTTTCTGCCACTTCGTTAGCATTCAACTTATCGCTTAAGTGGGCCAATAACATGCCGAACTGCGTACCCCAATCACCCATGTGATTTTGGCGAATAACTTTGTCACCCCGAAACTCTAAAGTACGTACTACAGCGTCACCAATAATGGTTGAACGTAAGTGGCCAACATGCATTTCTTTGGCAAGGTTTGGCGCTGAATAATCAACAACAACTGTTTGTGACTTATTTTCTTGTGTCGCACCGCGTTGTGTTACGCCAAGTTTTTCATCATTAGCTGTTTTAGCGAGTTGGGCTGCTAACCATGCTTTATCTAAATGAATATTAATAAATCCAGGACCTGCCAATTCAACATTGTTTGCAATACCTTCAAGATCTAAATGTTCAACAACTTTAGTCGCTAATTCGCGTGGATTTGTTTTAAGTTTTTTCGCTGCACCCATCACACCATTAGCTTGATAATCACCAAAATTAGGACGGTTAGAAAGGCTAACCGCTGGGTTAGTGCCTTCAGGCAAACCAGCTAGTACCATGGCCGCAGATACTTTTTCACTTAGTAGTTGCTTAATATTCATAAAATAAACTCTTTCTCATTGTTATTTGACTCAATATTGGCATCAATGATACTCACATGCGATGTATCATTTCTTTAATCTTGAGCCAACTAACTGCGATAAAGGCGTTATTTCGCAGTTAGTTATATAATTTATAATTAATCTTTCGGAAGACGTTTTGAACGTTACCTACAAGATAATAAAATCATTTGATTAAGTAGATGGTATTTTAGCAAGGCGTTTGTTACTTTTTATTGGTGAGTTTAGTTTACTAAATGAGCCAACAAAAAGTATCAAACAACGCAGATAAAATGCCATATACGACATCAAATTTAGTGTTCTCGGGTTTGGTGAAACTTGATATCTGGATGACGCTCTTGCGACAAACTCAGATTCACCATAGTTGGCGCAATATAGGTTAAGTTATTACCACCATCTAATGCTAAATTATCGAACGCTTTTTTGCGAAATTGCTCTAACGTGCGTTCATCATCACAAGTACACCAGCGTGCAGTTGCTACACTTATCGGTTCGTATATAGCGTCAACTTTATATTCAGTTTTTAAACGATGTACAACAACTTCAAACTGCAATACACCCACTGCGCCAACAATCATCTCGTTTGAGTTTAAAGGTCTAAATACTTGTACTGCACCTTCTTCTGAAAGTTGGACTAAGCCTTTTTGTAATTGCTTGGCTTTTAATGGGTCACGCAAACGGATACGGCGGAACATTTCAGGGGCAAAATTTGGAATACCACTAAACTTCAGCATTTCACCTGACGTAAAGGTATCACCGATTTGAATACTGCCGTGGTTATGTAAACCAATAATGTCGCCAGCATAGGCTTCATCAACTTGTGCGCGGTCGCCGGCCATAAAGGTTACCGCGTCAGCAATTTTTACGTCTTTGTTAGTACGTACTTGACGCATTTTCATGCCTTTTTCATATTTACCTGAGCAAATACGCATGAACGCTATACGGTCACGATGTTTTGGATCCATATTGGCTTGAATTTTAAAGACAAAACCAGTGAATTTTTCTTCTTGAGCTGTTACTTCTCTGACATCAGTTAAACGTGGTAACGGTTTTGGTGCCCATTTGGTTAAACCATTAAGCATATGATCAACACCAAAGTTTCCAAGCGCGGTACCAAAGAATACCGGCGTTAGCTCGCCCTTTAAAAACTCTTCTAAGTTAAACTCGTGAGACGCGCCAGCAACGAGCTCTAATTCTTCACGTAAATCGTCAGCGTAAGCGCCAATGACTTTGTCTAACTCAGGGTTATCAAGCCCTTTGATAACTCTTTCTTCTTGGATCATATGACCAAGGCCGGACTGATACAAAAATATCTCGTCAGTTAAAATGTTATAGACACCTTTAAACTCTTTACCCATACCAATTGGCCAAGTAATAGCAGCACACTTTATTTTTAAGACGTCTTCAACTTCATCCATTACTTCGATAGGATCGCGTACATCACGGTCCATTTTATTCATGAACGTAATAATGGGTGTGTCACGTAAACGGGTTACTTCCATTAATTTAACCGTACGTGCTTCAACACCTTTCGCAACGTCGATTACCATTAAACACGAATCTACCGCGGTAAGTGTACGGTAGGTATCTTCTGAAAAATCTTCATGACCAGGCGTGTCGAGTAAATTTACTAGACAGTTGTTGTAAGGAAATTGCATTACAGACGTGGTAATAGAAATACCACGTTCTTTTTCCATTTCCATCCAGTCAGACTTAGCATGCTGGCCTGACTTTTTACCTTTAACAGTACCTGCTCTTTGTAGAGCTTGACCAAAAAGTAATACTTTTTCAGTGATGGTGGTTTTACCCGCATCAGGATGAGAGATTATTGCGAAAGTACGTCTTAGATTGACTTCATTAGCCTGTTGCGTTGTCATTTTTTAAAAGTTCTCTTTGGTGTACATGCTGATGCACATAACCTATTTTCTTAAAGTGCTTGGGATCTTCTAATAATCCCGTATTTGGCGCGCATTGTACCATAAATAAAAAAAGCCGCATTAGCCTACTTGACTTTAAGTGATAATTTTTAACGATCATTATAGAGAGCAGTTTTTTTGTTTATCTTTGACTAACGGACCATATTCCGTGGAGATGTTACATATTTAAACGGTGAGGGTGTAGATTGATAGATAAAAGTAAAAATTCATCTAAACGTAAATCATCAAGAGAATATTCTTTTCTTTAAATGGAACAAACGTTATGACGACATTTATTAACACATCAACTGTCATGTCATTTGCAATGTGTTATCAACATCAAAAAGTGTCAGAGCGTTTTTTTCATCACAATTGCATCTTCATAACCGAAACCAGAGGCACTCGGGTAATAACCTGTTCTACGACCTGTTTCGGTAAACCCATTATTGATATACATCATTTGTGCACTGATATTTTTTGCACGAACTTCTAACCAAATAATAGAATTATTCAGTTGTTTTGATTCTTTAAAGAAGTGCTCAAGTAATGCTTTACCATAACCATTACCTTGTTGGTCGGGCAATACACAAATATCCATTAAAGTTGCTTCACCGGCAACATGTTCACCAATATAAAACCCAATCAATTCGTCTTGTACCTTTAATGAATAACCAAAGTAGCGGTTACCAATACAACTGGTAAATGTTTTTTCACTCCATGGATGAGAGTGACAAGCAGCCTCAATAGGCATTAATTTTTCAACATCGTTTATCGATATTACAGCGTAGCTAAAAGTCATATGATTAAATGGTCTTGTAATTTTTGCCAAAGTGCTTTTTTTAATTCAGGTGAATTGTCTAAAACATTTAGAGAAGGAGTAATAAGATGTTGTTGAGTTAATGATATATCTTTTTTGATACTGAATTTCCAACTTAACAAACCTAGCGATATCAAGTTTTCATTGCAACTTATTTCACCAATAGATAATCCTAAACTTTTGACGATATCATTGAAAATTATTGTTTCTCTGATAGATGAAAAATCAATATCAAGATATTCCTCATTATGTACAACACTCACTTTGTCCGTGTTTTTTAATTGCCAAAGTTCAATTCCCATTGCTTGTAATTGTGAAAATTGTCTTTTAGTCATTGCCATAAATAAGAGGATGAAAACATAGAATTAAGAATGGCGACATCATGACAGAATTTGAACTTAATACCAATTAATCGCGGGTATTCTTATATTGTTTTCTGAATATTCTGGTTATTTACAAGCTGTTCAATCTCGCTAACGGGTATGGCTTTACTAAAGTAATATCCTTGGTACTGTTGACAGTTCAATTGCTGGAGAAACTCAAGGTGCTCGTTGATTTCGACACCTTCTGCAATCACACTAAGATTAAGGTTGTCAGCTAAGTTGACGATAGACCTAACAATGCTTTTGTCGACATCAGATTTATGCATGTCCATAATAAACGAACGGTCAATTTTAAGCACATCAATAGGAAATCTTTTCAAATAATTGAGTGAAGAAAATCCCGTACCAAAATCGTCAAGCGAAAGTTTAAAGCCCAGCGCCTTAATTTGCTCCATTGTTGAAATGGCTAAGTCTATATTTTCAAGCAACATACCTTCAGTAATCTCAATTTTTATTCTAGAAGGCGTAATTTGATAATGCGTTAATTTATCTTTTAAAAGAGCGATAATTCCCTCTGAATCTGTGAACATTTTTGCAGAAACATTAATGGCAATAGGCCCGAAATTTATTGACTGTTTTTGCCATTTGGCCACTTGCATGAAAACTTTGTTAATAGCGATTTTATCAATCTGATCTATTAATCCAAGCTTTTCAGAAAATGGCACGAAGCTGTCAGGATATATAATACTTCCATCAGGTTCGATCCAGCGTATTAACGCTTCAGCACCGGTAATTATGCCTGATTTAGTATCTACAAAAGGTTGATAGTAAAAATCGAAGGAATCACTTTTAATCGCTATTAATAATTTTTGTTCTTGAGCTAATTGCTCAGCTACCACATTATTCATGTGCTGTTCAAAGAATTTATAGTTGTTTGTACGTTGAGCTTTAATATCGAACATGGCTAATCCAGCTTTTCGCAATAACTCTTGTGGATTTTCTGCATCTTCGGGGAAGCGCGTTATACCAATACTTGCTGTAACAGAAATTTGCTGTTGATCGATGGTGTATACATCATCAAAACAAGACAATATTTTACGAGCAACAGATGTTGCCCCATATTTAGGGTCGGAAAGTTCGACTAAAATACAAAACTCAGCGCCATTAATTCGAGCAATTACATCTTTTGGATATAATACGTTACTTAAGCGCTGGGCTATTTCGCAAATTACTTTATCACCAGCACTGTGACCATGCGTGTCATTAATCTTTTTAAAGTTATTCACATCAAGTAATAGCACAGTAGGTGATTTTTGAGAGCGATGCGAATTTAAAGAAGATTGTGCTATTAACTCATGTAACAAAGTTCTATTAGGTAATTCTGTTAAATCATCATGAGTGGCAAGTTTGCTCAGTTGCTCTTGTACTTTTATTCTTTCAGTAATATCTCTAAATACACCAAGATAATGAATTATTTCATTGTTAGTATTTTTTATGGCTTCAATTTCTAGCTCTAAACAATAAATTTCACCCGTAGACTTTTGATCATAAAGCTCTCCTAGCCAAGTATCATTGATCATGGCTTGATTGCGTAATTTTTCTGAAAAATCTGCGGGTTGACCATTTATTTGAGCAAAAGTGACCTTTTGACCTATAACGGCTGATTTGTGTTTATGGGTATGAGTCACGTACGCATTATTGACTGCTTCAATTTCAAAGTCTTTATTGGTGATCCAAACGGCGTCAGAAGTGTTCTTAAATGCAATTGATAACAACATCAGCTGCTTTTCACTGGCGCTGATTTTTTTATTATGCGCGGTTAATTTTATTTGTTCTTTCCGACTATAGTAGCGACTAACGACGAGTAATATAATAATTAAAGCCGAAGAACTAACGACTAAGACAACGATACCTTGGCTTTTTGCAGATTCAATTTCTAGCGTGTTTAATTGGTTTTCAGCTTGCAATAATGTGATCTGTTTTTGTTTTACTTCAGCCTTATATTGGGCTTGTAGTATATTGACAGAGTTTTTCTGGGCATCGCTATTAAGTTTATTAATTAATAATGTATATTGGTCATAGAATTTGAGTGCAAGTTCCCATTTTTTCTGTGCTTGATATGTATTACTGATACGCTTATAGGTTTCTGCTTCAAATCTTTGTAGTTTTTTCTTTTGGTAGTAGCGTAAAGATTGCTCAAAAATAGTTAACGCTTGAGCGTGTTTCCCTTGCAGCAAATAAATATCACCTATATAGCCTTCTGCATTTATTTGTGAGTTTTCGTTCTCTGTTGCGGTGCTTAATAGCAAAGCTTCTTTCAACCACTTTTCTGCGACTTTAAGCTCATTAACCATAATGTAGGTTTCCGCAAGGCCAATGATTGCACCTAAAGTTTCTTTAGGAAATAATTTACTGTCTGGGTGATTGATGGCTTTTTTATATGACGCAATAGCGTTATCAAATTGTTTTAGTTCAGTGTAATAAACACCATGGTTAGAAATATAAGTAATGTAATAGGCGCTATCGTTAAACTGTTGAGAAATCTTTAAAGGCCTCTCTAGATATTTTAATGCCGCTGTAAAATCTTTTTGCGCCCAGCTGATCAGTGATAAGTTATTAAGGGTGGCTGAAACACCCTTTAAAGCTTTTAACTCCTCATATAAATGTAAACTCGTAAAGAAATATTGCTGTGCATGCTCATAGTCACCAATGGAAAAGTATGATATTCCCGTTAGGTTATTAAATTCGGCAATGTCTAAATGAGTGATATATAGCTCACCATTAATAACCGCTTCTTTTTGCTCTGGTTTTAGATCTTTAATTCTTTGAAGTGTTTCTAAGGAAACCTCAAGCGCTGCTATATGTTTTTGTTCGTTTTGTAAAACTCGGATTCGTCCTTTACTTGCTAATATATCAAGTGTTGATAAGGATGTTTCAGCGCTTATTAGGCTAACAGCCTGATCATATTTGACTTGCCATTCAAGCGTCTTAACTTTATCCATTCTTGATTTTGCATTGTAGAGTAAACTGTTAATGATTAACGCGTTATAGATAGGATTTTTAATTGATATCGCTTGCTTGAGTAATTGATTAAACAGCTTGTCTTTTTCTATGCGGGAGATGGAATCATCACTACGAATGCCTTGGTAGTGTTTATATATTTCTTGTTCAGTTTTAGCTTCTGCGCCAAATGAAGTAAATATTATAAAATATAATATAAGCAATAATAAGAAAGGATATTTGATTAGGTGTACGGCATTAGATAGAGTCAAATTTTTCCGGTCAGGTATTATCTATAAGAATGAATATATTATAGTTTATATTTTCATTTCTTCACTTAACCGGGGAAAATATTATGGGATAATGTGTAAGATAATTAATTATTATATTGCGCAGTTTTTAATTTTGATTTTAATTTATTAAGATTCGCTAGAACTAGCTAAAAAAATTGGCAGGGGTGGAGAGATTCGAACTCCCAACCATCGGTTTTGGAGACCGCTGTTCTACCGTTGGAACTACACCCCTGCAACGGATTCGAATTATACCCAAGCAATTACAAAGGTAAAGCGCTAAAGTGAAATAAAGCAAAATAAACATATTGTCGCTCAAAATATCAACATTGCGCTGGTTTTAGTGGCAGTAACCCGAATTTTTAATATATGTATCCATTAGTTATTACAAAATCGAAGTGCTATGGGATAAGGAAATACGTCTTCATAATTACCTGCAGCGACATTTCTCTGGCATTGCTGCCAAAAACTGGCTTCTAATAAGTCAGCATGATGAAGTAGAAAGGCATTTCGATACTTAGTATTTGCTAAAGCGAAAGTTGCTATCTCTTCTGGAAACATATCGCCGGGTGCAACTGAGTACCAAGGCTCGGCAGCATAAATTTGTTCTTCAGTAATCGCTTCAGGTTTTACTCTAAAGTTAACTTCGTCCATATACGTTATTTCATCGTAATCATAAAAAATAACGCGTCCGTGTCGGGTAACACCAAAGTTTTTCAGTAACATGTCTCCAGGGAAAATATTAGCAGCAATGAGCTGTTTTATGGCTCTTCCATATCCGTACATCGCTTCTTCAATTTCTGTATCGCTGGCTGTAGCTAAATATATATTTAGAGGTGTCATGCGGCGTTCAATATACAAATGTTTGATGATGATTAATTCGCCTTCAAAGCGAATAATAGATTGAGCGACGCTGAGCAGTTCATTTAATAGCGCTTCACTGAAGCGATTTTTTGGAAATGCGACTTCAGAGTACTCCATGGTATCTGCCATTCGACCAACCCTGTCGTGTAACTTTACTAAGCGATATTTACCTTTGACGTCTTGTTTGGTCATGTTTTTACTAGGGGCGAATTTGTCTTTAATAATTTTGAACACGTAGGGGTAGGAAGGTAAAGTAAATACCGACATCACCATGCCTTTAATACCTGCCGCTAACTCAAACTTATCGTCACTAGCGTCTAAATGGTTAAGGAAATCACGATAAAATTGCGTCTTACCTTGTTTATGAAAACCAATAGCAGAATATAAATCGGCTAAGGTTTTATGAGGGATTAAACGTTTTAGAAATTGGACTAAGGCAAAAGGATGCTGACAGTCAACAAAAAAGTAGGCACGGGCAAAACCAAAGACCACGGCCATCTTGGCTCCTTCTGTCAGTAATGCATCAATATATATGCCCGCTTCATCGCCCTCTTTTTCATTATTAAGAATAGGGACAATAAAAGGGGTTTCCCCACCTGGAGATATGACGCGGCCAATAATATAGGCACCTTTGTTACGAAAAAAGACAAAGTCGAGAATATCAAACTTCAATTCGCTGAGTTTATAAAGTGTTTTATGCGCGTGTATACGAAAAGATTTTATGAGACTTTTAATGTCTCTATCCAAGTCAACGAAGGGTAAGTTGAATTTCGCTTTATTCATGATAATAGCAATGGTTTGTTCAAGACCTAATTCGCTAGGAGAATAACGTGTATAAATAACTTGGTTCGAAATATTCTCTATTTGTTCAACGTTACTTTCAACAAAGATAAACGCATTGTAATAATACTTACGTTCGAATAAGTGGCAGAAAATAGAGTTATAAAAGCTTTCAGCAAGTTCTGGTTGGTTGTGTACTTTTAATAGCTCCATATAACTTACCTTTACGCTTTGCCATAAAAGTTCATCGAGCTCAGAAACAAAAAAGTCTTTTTTAATGCTTTCAATTGTTTCTTCTACACGTTTATCATAAAAATCTGTTCGCGCTTTTGCTGCATCTTGCACTGATTGCCATTGGCATAGTTCAAAGCGTTGTTTTGCTGACTGCGTAATTTCGCTAAAAAGGTAAATGTGACGTTCAAAACCATTAAGGATGGTTTTAGCGATGGCAAAAGCAATATTGTTCATGATGATTTTCAACTAAAAATTTATTGATAATTTCAGCATACGATAAATTGTCAATAAGGGTAGATAAAGTTTCTAATATGATGATTATAAATAAGGTAAATACTTAGCCAGTTTTTATTTAACCTATATTCGTCTTTTATTACCGCTGTATGGGCGTTATTACTTGCTATTGTTAGCGCTGAACACTAAAATTACGCGTTTTTTATTCCTTAAAATTGTAGTTCAAATTGGTATACACATGCGCGTAGCTGACTTTTCTTTTGATTTACCCGAAGAACTTATTGCCCGATATCCGAAGCCGGATCGTACTTCAAGTCGTTTAATGTCTGTTGAAGGTAACAGTGGTGAAATCTTAGATCTTGGATTTACTGATATTGTTGAACAACTTAATGCCGGCGATTTGCTCATTTTTAATAATACCCGTGTTATACCAGCGCGTATGTTTGGACAAAAAGAAAGTGGCGGCAAGATTGAAGTGTTGGTTGAGAGAATCATCGATGATAAGCGCTTCCTTGCACATGTGCGTGCGAGCAAAGCACTTAAAGTGGGTAATAAACTTACGCTAGAAGATAAAGTTTCGGCGACTATGTTGGGTCGTCACGGTGCTTTGTTTGAAATTGAAATACAGGGTGAACAGTCTGTACTGTCAATGCTTGAAGAAATAGGGCATATGCCTTTACCGCCTTATATTGACCGCCCTGATGAAGACAGCGATCGAGAAAGGTATCAAACAGTTTATAATGAAAAGCCTGGTGCAGTTGCTGCACCTACTGCGGGTTTACATTTTGATGAAGATTTATTAGATAAAATGAAAGCGAAGGGCATTGAGTTCGCTTTTATTACTTTGCATGTTGGGGCCGGCACTTTTCAACCGGTAAAAGTGGATGAAATAGCTGACCACATTATGCACTCTGAATATGTTGAAGTGTCGAATGAAGTTGTGCAACAAATAGCAAATACCAAAGCTAAAGGCGGACGTGTTATCGCTGTTGGAACAACATCCGTGCGCTCAATAGAAAGTGCCGCTAAAGTTGCCAAAGAAAAACAATTACCGCTTGCTGAATTTTATGGTGATACGGATATTTTTATTACCCCGGGTTACGAGTTTCAAGTTATAGATGCATTGATCACAAATTTTCACTTGTCAGAATCAACGTTATTGATGCTAGTCAGTGCGTTTTCAGGTTACGATCATATAATGAAAGCTTATCAACATGCGGTGAAAGAAAAATATCGATTTTTCAGTTATGGCGATGCAATGCTATTAACGAAGAAAGACCCATAAGAAAACTGAATAAAAAGCAAAGCAGAAATTAAGATTTAGAGCGGTAGCTCGCTTTAATAAGACAAACATTTATTTACAATAAACAACCGCTAGCCTGTTTCGCTAGAGGGTTTGGAGAAAGTCAGAAATGACAGATAAGATAGCAGAACAAGTGATTAAACCAGTAAAAAGCAAGATGAAGTATGAATTACTCAATACTGACGGTAAAGCACGTCGTGGACGTTTAACGTTTGACCGTGGCACAGTAGAAACGCCTGCCTTTATGCCTGTTGGAACTTACGGCACAGTTAAAGGCATGAAAATGGAAGAAGTTGAAGCGACAGGCGCTGAAATTATTCTCGGTAATACTTTTCATCTCATGCTTCGTCCGGGTACTGAAATTATTGAACAGTTTGGTGGGTTACATAACTTCATCAACTGGAACAAGCCGATCCTTACCGACTCAGGTGGATTTCAGGTTTTTAGTTTAGGTAAAATGCGGAAAATTACTGAAGAAGGTGTTAGATTCAACTCGCCTATTAACGGTGACAAAATTATGCTTACACCTGAGCGTTCAATGGAAGTGCAGCGTAGTTTAGATTCAGATGTTGTAATGATATTTGACGAATGTACGCCTTACCCTGCTTCACATGAAGAATCAAAAAGTTCCATGGAGTTATCACTTCGTTGGGCTCAGCGTTCTAAAGATGCCCATGGCGATAATACTTCTGCTTTATTTGGTATTGTACAAGGCGGCATGTATGAAGATTTACGTGAAGTCTCAGTTAACGGCTTAAAAGCGATAGAATTTGACGGCTATGCGATTGGTGGTTTATCAGTAGGTGAACCTAAAGAAGATATGATACGCATTCTTGATCACACCGCCCCCTTGATACCTGAAAATAAACCCCGATATCTTATGGGGGTTGGAAAACCTGAAGATCTTGTGGAAGGTGTTCGTCGCGGTATCGACATGTTTGATTGTGTAATGCCAACGCGTAATGCTCGAAACGGTCACTTATTTGTTACCAATGGTGTTATTAAAATACGTAATGCCAGTCATAAAACTGACACAAGTCCGTTAGACAGTGAATGTGATTGTTATACGTGTAAAAATTATTCACGTGCATATTTGCATCATTTAGATAAGTGTAATGAAATACTCGGTTCGCAATTAAATACACTACATAACTTGCATTTTTATCAGCGTGTTATGAAAGGATTGCGTACAGCGATAGAGCAAGGTAAATTAGACGACTTTGTTAGCGAATTTTATGCGCTACGCGATTTACCCGTTCCAGAATTAAAATAGAAAAGCATCATCCATTTATTAACAATAAAAATCAGAGGAAATTATGAGTTTATTTATCAGTGAAGCACACGCAGCATCAGGCGCACCAGCAGGTGCTGATGGCACATCAATGTTGATCATGTTAGCGGTTTTTGGTTTAGTTTTTTACTTTATGATCTACCGCCCGCAAGCTAAGCGTGTAAAAGAGCATAAAGGATTAATGTCAGAGTTATCAAAAGGCGATGAAGTCTTAACACAAGGCGGTATTGTTGGTAAAATCGTGAAAGTTTCAGATGACAAAGATTTCATCGTAGTAAGTGTATCTGAAGGTACTGAAGTCGTACTTCAAAAAGCTGCAATAAATGCAGTATTACCTAAAGGCACAATGAAGTCATTGTAATTGTAAGTACTGTTTGGTTGGCTTTGGCATGAATATATAAACACCAATGCTGGCCTACAATGTCTTAAAATAATGTTAATAAAAAGGATGAACTTGTGTTAAACAAATACCCCTTATGGAAAACACTGATGGTGCTATTTATAGTTGCCTTTGGTGCTTTGTTTGCTTTACCTAATATATACGGTAAAGATCCAGCGGTACAAATTTCAGGTCTACGTGGGGTGGAAGTTAACCTTGCATCACTTGATAACGTAAAAAGTCAATTGACTGCTGGGAATGTTTCATTTTTGAGTATAGTACTTGATAATGATCAATTATTAGTGCGATTTACTGATACCGAGCAACAGCTTAGAGCCCGTGACTTACTTGATGAAAATTTAGGTGACAAATACTCTGTTGCTTTGAACTTGACTCCTGCAACGCCAGCTTGGCTCGCAAGTGTTGGTGGCACACCAATGAAGTTAGGTTTAGATTTAAGTGGCGGTGTTAGCTTCTTGATGGAAGTAAATATGAACGAAGCTATTGTTAAAGCACAAGATGGCTTGGTTGGAGACTTCCGTACAGATTTACGTAGTGAAAAAATTCGCTACCGTAGTGTGAAAAAATCGAACGATTCAATTCATGTTAAATTTCGTAACGCTGAAGACATGACAGCTGCACATGATTTCTTAAAGAAACGCTATCGTGGATTTTTGATGACTGATAATGCGAGTAACTTAACGTTATCAGCAAAAATGACGGATCAAAAGCTTAAAGAAATTCGTGAATATGCCTTACAACAAAACATTACCATTATTCGTAACCGTGTTAATGAACTAGGTGTGGCTGAACCACTTGTTCAACGCCAAGGTAAAAAGCATATAATCATCGAATTACCGGGTGTTCAAGATACCGCTAAAGCAAAAGAAATTTTAAACGCTACAGCAACGATTGAATTTAGACTGGTTGATACTGAAGGCGATTTAACGGCAGCACTAAATGGTAGAATACCTGCGAGTTCAAAATTATTATATGAACGTGACGGTACGCCAGTATTGTTGAAAAAACGTGTGATGTTAACAGGTGATCATATTGTTGATGCCAGTTCTAGCTTTGACGAATACAGTCGCCCACAAGTTAATATTTCTTTAGATTCTGCTGGCGGTGGAAAAATGTCAAGCGGTACAAAAAGCAATATTGGCAAGCCAATGGCGACAGTATTTATAGAGTATAAACCGACTGATCGTAAAAATGCTGAAGGCGATACAATTTTTGAGAAAATTGAAGAAGTTATCTCAGTTGCAACTATTCAAGCACGTCTAGGTAAATCTTTTCGTATTACCGGTGCAGGAAGCCAAAGTGAAGCGCATAATTTAGCGTTATTACTTCGTGCGGGTGCATTAGTTGCGCCTATTCAAATCGTTGAAGAACGTACAGTTGGGCCAACACTCGGTGCTGAAAATGTTAGATTAGGCTTTGAAGCTATTATGATGGGTTTTGGTGCAGTTTTCGTCTTCATGATGATTTATTACCGTGCTTTTGGTGTAGTAGCCAACTTAGCACTTGGTGCTAACCTCATATTAATTATTGGTGTGATGTCCTTGATTCCTGGCGTAGCGTTATCGTTACCTGGTATGGCAGGTATTGTACTAACTGTTGGTATGGCTGTTGATGCTAATGTCTTGATTTTTGAACGTATTCGTGAAGAAATTCGTGAAGGTAAGTCGATTCAACAATCTATTCATCAAGGTTATGACGCAGCATTTTCAACCATTATCGATGCTAATATAACAACGTTAATTGCCGCGCTTATTTTGTATGCTATTGGCACAGGTCCTATTAAGGGCTTCGCTATCACATTATCTATCGGTATTATTACCTCAATGTTTACTGCTGTCATTGGTACACGTGCGGTCGTTAATGCTGTTTGGGGCGGAAAACGTCTCGATAAACTTCCAATATAGGGCGTAGTTAATTATGCAAATTTTAAAATTAAAAGAAACTATCGCCTTTATGGACTACCGCAGAGGAGCAATGATATTCAGCATTATATTAATGCTTGCTTCAGTATTCTCATTAGCGACAAATAAATTAAGTTTGGGTTTAGACTTTACTGGCGGTACCTTAATTGAAGTTGGCTTTGAAAACAGGGCTGATTTAACTAAAATCCGTCAAATACTAGACAGTAATGGCTTTGACGACGCGGTTGTGCAGTTATACGGTAGTAGCCGCGATGTGGTTATTCGTTTAGCTGAGCGCGAAGGCGTAAAGGTTGAAATGCTGGGTAACGAAGTGATCAGTGCTTTAGAGAAGGGCACAGGTCAAGCAATGCAAATGCGTCGGATAGAGTTTGTTGGCGGCAGTGTTGGTGATGACTTAGCAGAGCAGGGCGGCTTAGCTATGCTAACAGCCTTAATTTGTATTTTAGTCTACGTTGCATTCCGTTTTGAATGGCGTTTTGCTTTAGGCTCAGTCTTTGCGTTATTTCATGATGTATTGTTAACCCTTGGTTTATTCTCAGTGCTAAAACTTGAGTTTGACCTTACGGTGCTAGCAGCAATACTCGCAGTCATAGGTTACTCGTTAAACGATACCATTGTAGTCTCTGATCGTATTCGAGAAAACTTTCGAAAAATACGAGAAGGCGAGCCTGCAGAGATTATCAATATTTCACTAACGCAAACCTTAAGTCGGACTTTTATAACTTCAATAACCACTCTATTAGTATTAGCAGCGCTATTCTTCAGAGGCGGTGAGCTTATTCATGGTTTCGCAACTGCGTTATTGTTTGGTGTGTTTGTTGGTACTTATTCATCTATCTATGTTGCAAGTGCTGTTGCATTAGGTTTTGGTATTTCTAAAGAAGACTTAATCCCTGAAGTGATAGAAAAAGAAGGTTCTGATCAAGAAGAGATGACACCTTAATTCTTGAGACAAAATTTGATGTTTTATCTCAAAGCCGAGCAATTATGCTCGGCTTTTTATTACCGGATTTTAAGTCATAACTGAATTAATGTAGATAATGCTCGTACCATACTCGCTCTTGATTATTAGGTTCTAAATTTTCATTTTTTCTATGGAGGCTCTGCTCCCATACACTTAAATGTTCTTTTAGCTTATTGGCTATTTCGGGTTCCTGAGAGAATAAATTGTAAGTACTATGTTCTGGAGATGACATATCAAAAAGGTATTCACTTGTATTACCTACTTTCAAATATTTCCAATTCCCAACACGTACGGCAGTTTGATTCCAAAAACGCCAAAACAGCGGCCTTTCTTCTAAATACAATGGCGACTCAGTTAGTGCTGGTATTAAATCAATTCCATCTATTTGATCGAGTACTGCTTGTGTTGCTCCCGCTGCTTTTAATGCGGTATAACTAGCATCTAAGCTGATAACTGCTTGCTCAAGAACAATGCCTCTTTGAATTTTATTTGGCCACTGAATAATATAAGGAACTTTAATACCACCATCAGTAAGCATGCCTTTTTCACCAACGAGAGGGATATTCATAGAGCCGTTCCACGCCTCTTGTTTATTGCTTATTGGAGAGTCTGTCATATCAAGTCCAAGAGGAGCACCGTTATCACTAATGAATATAATCATCGTATTTTCAAGCAACTGATACTTATTCAGCGCTGCAACGATCTTTCCAACACCGTCATCTATAGCTGATATCATTGCTAAAGCATACTGTCGTCTTACTATGGAATCATCCGGAAATCTGTCTAAATAGGTTTCTAGTGCACCCATAGGGACATGAGGCCCAAAATGAGCAACATGCAAATAAAAAGGTGATTCATGATTTCTATCTATGAATGCGACAGATGCATCAGATACTGCATCTATTCTGTAGGAGCTATCTTGTATGTATTTTTCTGTTACTGTATTACCTTGTTTATCAAACGTTGCCCAAAATCGATTGATGGTACCAAAGTAAGTATCTTCATAACCTCGATTATTAGGAAAATATTGCTTTTTAACCTTAAGAGGGATTTGTCCAACATTAAAATCAGTTGGCTCCATATTAGGATAATTCTCAGCTAACCACTCCTTAGATAGTCGATTCACATTTAAATGCCATTTACCGGTCATACCTGTTTTGTAATTCAATGCCTGAAAATGTTCTCCTAAAGTAACAACATCAAGTGGCATGGGTGTATATCTATTATCATCAACTCCAAACTTTTGCTGATATTGCCCACTAATCATACCCGCACGTGAAGGTGTACATTGGGGGGCAGTAACATAACCATTAGTCATTCTTACGCCATTTGCAGCTAATTGGTCTATATGTGGAGTTTTAACATCGGGTAGTATGTTTTGGACACCTAAATCTGAGAACCCCTGATCATCGGTGAATATAACAATAATATTTGGTCTTTTCTCTGGTTCGGGAATAGACGGAATAACAATAGGTGGTTCAACAGTTGGTAAGACTATCTTCTGATCACTTTCCTGGCAGCCGATTAGCAATAATAGAAGGAGAAATATAAAGTAGTTTTTTAGAGGCATGAGTTATTTAATCTGAACAATCGTAAATATATTGTAAACGAAAATATAACTTGTTAGATAGCGCTTATACAATTTTTTAATCTATTAGTATAATGGCAATTAATTGAATTTAAATAATAAATACCTGATACTCCGCTAATTCTACTTATTGACATTAATGTACTTAGTCAAAATCAGTGACGTTTATTTTAAAGAGTATTTTTCCTGAGTTTATATGCCTAGTTCAAAGATCGTATGAATATATTGATTTCTCACGTTGTAAATTTTGTCTGAATATAGAAGGCGTTTTATTTCTTATTAAAGACGTTCTAAATAGCGAAACTAGAATTTATTACTATTTATTACAGTTTTGGGGGCTAACATCAGTTATTTTTGCTTTAATTTCAAATTTCTTAAATTTTGATATGGATTTAAGCGTTTTATGTAATTTAATTACATGAATTCTTTACAAGATGAAAATAAATAGTATAATTACTCTAGTTTTGAGGGCGTTGCTCTTAAACCCCAACTTTTGTCATTTCCTTGCAAATGTTTTTTGCCGCGTAATTAACGCGGCTTTTTTTTGCCTTAAAAAACATATTCATTTATCGAGACAGTTTATTGGTTAGTTAAGAGATTATATCTCTAATCACCTTGCTGCTATTTATATTGTGATCTTCTGCTCTAATTGATGCAACAATACTGGCAGGTTCACTGACTAAGTCGCAATATTTTGGATTTATATATTGTTGTAGTTTTAGACTGTAGAATATTTGAACTTTAGGTTTGAGGGGCTCTGCACGGTTACCTTCAACCACAACCGCTAATTTCTCGTTAGACAATTCTATTAAAGATCCCACAGGATGAACGCCAACATATTTAATAAATTTTTGTACGAGTTCCTGATCAAACTTTTCACTTTTACCTAATAAATGTCTAAGGGCAATAATCGGCTGGACCCCTTTTTTATGTATTTTATCGCCAGTCATTGCGTCATAAACATCAATAATTGCGGTAATACGAGAAAGTTTAGAAATTTTATCTTTAGTTAAACCTCTCGGATAACCGGAACCATCTAGTCGCTCATGGTGATTAATCAACATATCTAAGATGATTGGATCGTCGAATCCGTCACGTTTACAAAGTTGATGCCCCCAAGCGAGATGTTTTTTTATCACATTCATCTCATTACTGGTTAACTTGCCGGGTTTTTCTAAAATCGTTTTTGATACTTTTGCCACACCAACGTCGTGTAACAATGCGCCTAAAGTCATTTTTTGGGCGGTGTCTTTATTAAAACCTAAGAATAGGGCAAAACCACACACTAATATTGCACAGTTGGTCGCGTGCTCCCACTGATAAGTCGAATGATGACGAATACGGGTTAAAATGGTAATTGCGTATTCATTACGTATTACAGAGTTGGTGATCTCACTTGCGAGTGCACTAACCGCTTCAGGTGATAACTTTTGCTCAGTTTGTGCTCTTTTAAGTAAATCTTGTATATCTTTAGTTGCATTATCATAAATTTCACATGAACGAGCAAATTCTTCACTGACAGAGCACGGTTCAGTAGAAGTGTTATTTCTGGAATTTTTTGTTGTTTCATCAATTGATTTTTTTGGAGACGTTTCTTGATCGACATTGTCCGTTTTAATTGTATGATTAGATTCCTCAGGTTCATCAACGTCACACTTAATAATGACTTGGGTCACGCCTTGTTTCTTGAGTGAATCAATTGTACGTTGAGAGTTTACTCTTCCTTGATTTTTAACTTTGCTATTACTATTTTTAATAATGAGCGTTGTTACAAACATGCCTGTTTTTAATTCATCAATAGTTAATGTTTTGAATACTGCAGGTTCATTCATTGAGTTTAATTTTATTATTATAATTATGTTTCATACTTGCTTATTTTTTGTAAACTTACAATGATTGTTATTTTAGATACTCACTGGATATGCGATAATTACGTATTGCACATTCTTTAATTGATAAAAAATAATCATGAACTCTACCATTTTAAACACCTTTTTAGTTGACGTAAAAAATACACAATCGTTTTGGGCTCTTCAAGAAAAATCGGGTGAAGACTGGGTTGTACTTGATTCAATTAATTTTGAAAATACTGAAGTAATGCCATTGTGGTCAAATCAAGAACTTGCCCAAAAGCATTGTACTGATGAATGGGAACAATACGTACCCATTAAAATTACCTTAAGTGATTGGTTAGAGTTTTGGCTTGAAGATTTAAGTGAAGATGGCGTAATCGTTGGTATAAATTGGCAGGAAGAATCAAGTCAGGATGAAGAGAACGAATATTTGGAATTAGATTTAGCTGAGTTTAGTCAAGCACTTGCTGAGATTGAAACGTTGTAGATTTCAATCAGAAAAACATGTTGAGTTTATTCTCATAAAAATCAACATGTTTGCGCTACACTTCTGAGTTTGATAAATAATCTAACAAACTCATTCGACCATTTTTTGTCGACGCTATTTTTTTATCATGTTTTAGATCTTTCCACGCAGTAACTTTTCCGCCACGATTCATCCGTGCAAAATTTCCGTGTTTATTTGTGTCTTGTACCGATAAAAAACTCAACAATTTTGCGTAACTGTTGGGCTCGCTAATATCTATAGTAAGTAAATCTTGTTTTCTTTTAGCAAAATAGTGATGAACTTCATTGTTATGCTGTAGATAACATAGCGCTAAAAAATCATCATCTGCAATATTTTCTAGCGTAAAGGGTGAAAATGTCTTTTGATAACACCGCTTAATAATAGTATTGAAACCTCCGTCATTACGAGTCACATTGACATACATGCGTTGTAGTAACTGTTTAATCGATGGTATCCACTTATCTGAATTTCGTGACAAGTAAATAAACTTACTGTTAGGGTAAAAACTGTCTAGCTGTTTATAATCGGTGAAAATAGGCGTGTCGGCAATCACTTGTGCATTATCAAACGTTTTCTGCGTATAGGCAGTGTGTGCTACGTTATAGCCAAGCTCAAGCATGGCTGCACAAATACTGGTAGTGCCAGAACGAGGCAGGCCAATGATGAATATTTTTTCATGGGGCATTTATCAATTACATCCAAGATTTGCGACTACTTTCAACTTGGTAAATAGTTGTGTCGAGTAACTGATAAGCAAGCGCTTGTTTTATAAAAGGGATGTCTTGAGGGCCAGCGGCAAGTACAATTCTCACCGAACTGAGCTGATGACGCTTTTGAAACCAACTTTGTTTAAATTGGACTTGTTGGGTTTTGTAAATGGGGAAACAATAATAATCGACCCCGAAATAGCCTTTACGAATATAAATAAAATTATCATCTTTAGCATATCCCCAACGTAGCCAACGCATGTAAATTAATAAGCTAAACAATAAATAACCAGGAATTATTGCCATTAACAAGTTTGCTTTATCACCAATAACGACTGAAATTGCAAGCAACACAAATATCGGTGTCAGAATATAGCCTAAATTACGCAGTAAAAATCGTTTGCTGATACGTTGATAATTAACGCTCATCATTTTGTTCTCAGGGTAAACATCGTCAATTAACGCTAAACATTCGCTAGGATTAATTGAAGGAACAATTATACGACTATTTTCAGCACCCGTTTGATATTGGTTTAGCGCGTTATTGCTTTGTTCAAATTTAAGATTAATTCGCTTAAGTATCACATCCAACCAATCTTGCTGACGCACTACCATTTGTAAGCGTGACAAGCGCATGATCACTTCGTATTTGGTTAATAAACCACTGCGTCGGATATAACGATCGCCAACTTTACTCAAAGTGTAATTGTAAAACGTAATAATAGAACCAACGACAGAGAAAAGCGTAAAGGGCAATAAAATAATAAAGGTTAACGTTACTGCATATAAGCCGATTTGCCACATGGGTTTATCAGCAAAAGTAAGAAATTTTTCTAGGTCGATACCTAAACCATTAAAAAATTCTACAATATATCGTCCAAAATCATCGAAGAAAGGGGCTAAACCACCCAAAAAGATCCAAATTCGATTATTGGTTAATCCATGAATAATAAGATCAGAAATACTGCGCGTGTTTAAAATAACTTCACTGTTTTGCTCATCTGAAGTTGAAGTATTTGTATCGTCGGTTTTGTCATCGAGTGCAGCGGAGGTTGCAATTTTGTGCTGAGCTAATATTTCTTTTTTTAATTGCTCTGCAAATTCAACTTTTAATGCAACTACTTTAGCTTCTTGCTTAGCTGAGCCTGCAGTATCTAGCTGTAAGCAAGTAAATCCAAAAGGGCGATAATATATTGGTTGTTCAAGTTTTACGTTTTGAATTTTAGCGAAAGGTAAATTTACGTATGTTTTCGAAATTACTCCTGAGCGTATTTCAATATGATCTTGATATAATCGATATTGAAAAAAGTAAAAACTCAAAAAGGTAGATAGTCCAATAAGGGTTATTATACCTAAACCTATGGGTAACCATAAATGAGGATGTGCAATGAAATTGTCGTAACTCAAATATAAAGCAGGTAAAAACACCACGATATTACTTAAAAAGCCAACAATAAATTTTGCCAAAAAGTAAATAATGGCTATGGGTGAAATACGCTGCCAATCTTGGGTGCTTTGTAACGTTTCACATGGTTTAAGTGTATCTGCTAAATCATGATTAAAATTTTCTGATGAATTATCCATGATGATTAACATCTTTATGATCAAGAATGAATTGGCGAATACTCTCTGCTGTTTCTAGTGGCAAACCTGGTATTTCAAAGGTGTGCATTGAGCCTCCAGCACTGAAAACTTGCAGTTTAGCTAGGCCAATTTTACGGTCAATAGGGCCACGTTTTAACTCTACATGCTGAATACGTAACATCGGCTGGCTAACCGTCTTACAAAAAATCACTCCACTCTTATAGTTAAGGTCTTGTTCTCGAAGTGCGTAAAATTTTCTTTTATCTGCAATAACGGTATAAACGGTACTGATAAGGCCGATAAACGCTGTCGCCCAAATAATAAACATTAATACGTCGCTTGCCTCAGTAGGTATGGGCATAAAGCTTTGTAGTTGAACAATGAATAAAATTGACATTATAATTGCCGTTGAAAACAAGTCGATATATCGATTACTTTGAGCATAACGGGGAGATAATTTTTCAAAATTCAGCTGTGCTAAATGCGGTAAATCTTGACTTGGCATAGCCGTATTTGAGAAGTTCGCGTTTCCGTGCATGGTATGTACTCCTGTTTTTATTATGATGTTTATCGAAGCTTTATTATTTTATTGCATTATAAATGAAAGACGACCAAATATTTATTAATATTTGGTCGTTTTATACTGGCTTACTTTCTCTGTTTACATTCTCATTATCGATAAAAGTATTATTTATGCGACAAGTACCCCAAGTTGGTTAAGTGTTTTTCATCAAAGGTATTAATAACATCACCGATAACCACAAGCGTTGGAGGTTTAATATTATGTAATTCAACCAAATGATTCAATCCTTCCAAAGTACCCCGATAAACTTGTTGTTCCGGATTGGATCCTTTAAAAATTAATGCGGCTGGCGTTGAAGCTTTCCGACCTGCTTTAATAAGTTGCTCACTAATAATAGGCAAGCTTTTAATGCCCATGTAGAAAACAACGGTTTGTTTGTTGTCGTTAAGGGTATGCCAAGGTAAGTTTAATTCACCATTGTTTTGCACATTCCCCGTGATAAAGGTACAGCTTTGTGCCACTTGTCGATGGGTTAATGGAATACCTACATAACTTGTACAAGCAGACGCAGCAGTCATTCCTGGTACAATATGGCATGAAATGTCATGTTTGAGTACAAATTGTGCTTCTTCGCTACCTCGACCGAAAACAAATGGGTCGCCGCCTTTTAACCGTAAAACTTTTTTGTTTTGTTTCGCGTATTCAACTAATAACTGATTAATTTTATCTTGAGGAACACGATGCACAGCTTGTTTTTTACCCACGTAGACTCGTTCGCAATTATCGGGTAACAAAGCTAAAATTTCTGCACTGACTAATCGGTCATAAATGACAACTTCCGCTTGTTTGATAAAACGAAAAGCTTGTAAGGTCAGTAATTCAGGATCCCCGGGACCAGCGCCAACCAATGCGACTTCTCCAGACGAAAATGGTTGTTTAGATAGAGGTGAGTCAGGTATTGCTAATGTCATGAGTTATTTTCCGCTGCAAGAAACATTTAAATTTTTCAATATACCGTCGTGTAAGTTATACACAAAACCGTGCACAGTGACGTCTTGGTTTGCTTTCCAAGCATTAACTAATGTTGTGGTGTGGCAAACGTTGGTTACTTGCTCAACGACATTAAGGTCACAAAGTAAATTGACCTTGGTTTGATGGTCTTCAACAGCATCAAGTTTGTCTTTGTGAAAACGATACACATCTTTTATGTGTCCTAGCCAATTATCTATTAGTCCATGACGTTTATTGTCAATTGATGCAATAATACCGCCACAGCCATAGTGACCACACACTATTATGTGTTTCACTTTAAGTATCTCTACAGCAAACTGGATTACAGAAAGGCAGTTTAAATCAGTGTGGATAACTTGATTAGCAATATTACGATGGACAAAAACTTCGCCAGGAGACATGCCTAATAATTCGTTGGCGGGTACTCTTGAATCAGAACATCCTATCCATAAGTATTCCGGTTTTTGTTGTTCTGACAAACGTTTAAAGAAGTGTGGGTCTTCTTTTTTTATTTTGTCAGCCCATTGCTGATTATTGTCGAATAAATGTTGAATAGAATTCACGGAATGCCTTGATAAATAATCTATGAATTGATTTTATGAGAATACACGAAGAAGTGAAAGAGAAATGTAAGATCAATTGTTTATGATGTATACCCATTTTGTGATGAACTTAGCTATATTTGCCAATATTGAAAACCAATTAGGCATAACCATGTGCGCGTCATATGTTAGTGAAAACAGAACAAAGCATAGGGCTTATAGATGAAATAGCCAAAGGTGCAGACTTTGGTGATTAAGCTAAGAAAGTTCAAGCTTTCCGTCAACTAAAAAAGGCGGAGACTAAGGTGAATTTAAGAAAGGCCAAATGAGGAAAGCTTTTGATGATGTCGCTTTTAAACGCAAAGCTGTAGAGGTTCAGAGCCTGATATAAAAAATTGGTTTTTATTTGGTCAAACAATTTATATAATTATTTGTTTTTTAAGTCTTTATCTTCTTGTTCTTTTGAACGTTTTTTAACGCGTTCCAGTTGTTCTTTATTCAGATGGAATTTTTGTGCAGACTTCTTTAAAACCGTGATGCCCCCCACAATAATTCCTAACGCAATAATGATAATAAAAATAGACATTTATCGATTTCCTATCTGTACTTTTATGACTTATTAACAATTAATAGATTAATTATACCTAAATTAATATCGGTTTTTTGTTCAATTACCAAAATTAGTAAATATTGTTAGCCAAATAGTTGAATAATAGGTAATTTATAATAAGATAAAGACATGTAGCTTATTTAAAAGCTACTTATTGGAAACTACCCTTTACAAACTAACATAATGGATACTCTATGTTTACTCGCTTAAGCCTGAAATTACTTATACCAACAGCGGTTGTTGGAATATTAGCAACTCTACTTATTATGTTATTAGCAGATGAATTAGGTAAATCAACTGTTATCGGTATACTTGTCGCGTTAATAACTGTTCAATTGATTGCTGGATTTATATTTATAGAACAGCAGTTGTCATCTCGTTTAGCAAAGCTACAAGACTATCTCAAACTTGTTGTAAACCCTAATAAGGCGCCTTCTGGCCCACTGATCGATCCTGGAAATGACGAACTTGCTATTACAACTAATGAGTTGAGTTCATTTATTAGTGATTTGTCAGATGTGCTTGCAGAATTACGAAAGGAATCTGAATCATTAAAAGAAGGTTCATCTTTACTCGCCACACAGATGATTGATTCAGTTCAAGCGGTTGATGACTCTGCTAGACAAATAGAATTAATGGCGAGCTCTATTGATGAAGTTGCTTCAACATCTACAATACTTTCTGAAAGTGCTTCACGAGTGAGTGATACAACGAATCAAGTTATTGCTATTTTATCGCAAGGTACGACTTCTTCTAATACGAGTCAGCAAACTATCGAAGCTTTTTCTGAAGAAGTTACTGAAATGGCGACCGATTTGTCTTTGTTACAAACCGAATGTTCAAATATTGGCTCAGTATTGGATGTAATTCGTGGCATTGCAGACCAAACAAATCTACTCGCGTTAAATGCGGCGATTGAAGCGGCACGTGCTGGTGAGCAAGGTCGAGGTTTTGCGGTTGTTGCCGATGAAGTCAGAGCCCTAGCGCATAGAACACAAGAAGCTACAGTTGAAATTCAATCAATGGTTGAAGGTTTACAAGAAAAATCAACAAATGCAGTGACGGCTATTTCTCGTGGTCAAGAGTTAACGCAAGACAGCTTAACGCATTCAGCAGAAGTCGTTGAAGCATTAGAGCAAATAGGTCAAGTATTTAATGAGGTAAATACCTTAACGTCTCAAATTGCAAGTGGTACAGAGCAACAAAAGCTATCTACCGCTTCGGTAAGTACTAATATGGCCGAAGTCGCTTCTTTGAGTCGAGATATTACCAATGGTTTAAGTTCTGTTGCTAAACATGCTGAGCAACAGCAAAATACTTCAATAGATGTTGCTACGACGCTTAATAGAATCTGTGTCTAAATAGAGACTGTCTTTAAATAAATCTCTGTATTTAAAGAAAATAATGTTTATAAAAAAGCCCATGCTAGCATGGGCTTTTTATGTTCAGGACGAACGGTATAACGTGATGCCATGGATGGCAATGAGCGTATATGTTCAGGACGAACGGTGATGATTCTAGTTCCAGACAAATCATAAGTACCTGCGTCCATGCAGGCAATAACGTGATGCCATGGATGGCAATGAACGTATATGTTCAGGACGAACGGTATGTCTTAACTTTACCAATCAATACCTTTTTGCGCTTTTATTTTATTATCAAATGCATGTTTGATTGATTGTACTTCACTTACTGTGTCAGCGAGTTCTATTAATGAACGATGAGCACCTCGACCTGTAGCGATAACATGCTGCATGGGTGGTCGATTGGCTATTGCGTCAAGTACTTCATCTAGATCAAGATATTTGTATGACAGCATGTAGGTCAGTTCATCGAGTAGAACGACATCAATAGTCTCGTCAGCTAATAGCTTTTTAGCTTCTTCCCATACAATTTTTGCAGCCGTAATATCAGCCGTTTTGTCTTGTGTATTCCAAGTGAAACCTGTAGCCATAACATGGAATGGAACGCCCAATTTTTCAAGCACGTTACGCTCACCACAAGCCCAAGTTCCTTTGATGAATTGAATCGCTGCTGCGTTCAATCCATGTCCTACAGCACGGGTTAATGTGCCAAAACCAGAGGTGGATTTACCCTTACCATTACCGGTAATAACTATTAGAATTCCGCGTTCATCGGTAGCAGCATCAACTCTTGCATCAACTTTGTCTTTTAGTTTTTGCATACGAGCTTGGTGTTTTTCGTTTTTTTGTGTTTCGTCAACCATGATAGTTCCTGATGATAAGTGTTGTTTTATAATAGGAGAAAAGGCAAGGCTATCAGTAAGGTTGGTCCTTACTTTGTAGCAATTTACCGTGTATTCCCGCACGATTTTATGTAAATTTTTAGATATGTATTCGGTATGCTGACTTTTTGCTTATATTATTAAATGAAAGCAATTCACAGTTGCGGGTACAGTCAAGGGTTCTCACCTTGTTCCCAGAATGTCGTCTATCTATGGTGGTATAGTTTACGAGGTTTTAAATTATTTACAATATAAGCGAGTATTAAGTACTTTATTAAGGTTAATAATCTTCCATTAACATACAAGGTTAATCTCTGAGAGCTAACTTTTGAGGATAGAATGTTAACTAAAATTTTCGAATAAAAAAATACCAACAAAATTGTTGGTATTTTATTATATACATTCATCTTAACGTTATTTAACTAAGCGTGTTGTTTACCAAATTTTGACACGTTTTTCAGGAGCAAGGTACATAGCATCACCTTCTTTAACGTTAAACGCTTTGTAGAACTCAGGCATGTTAGATAAAGAACCTAATGCACGGAATTCGCCTGGCGAATGTGGGTCAGTCGCTACTTGGTTACGTAGTGACTTCTCTACCTTTTTCCCACGCCATACTTGAGCAAAACCCATGAAGAAACGTTGATCGCCAGTAAGCCCATCAATTACCGGTGCTTCTTCACCATTTAATGATGCGATATAAGCTTTATAGGCAATAGTTACCCCTGATAAATCACCAATGTTTTCTCCCAGAGTCAAAGAACCGTTTACATTTAAGTCTTCAAATACTGAGTAGCCATCGTACTGTGTTACTAAGTCATCTGTGCGTACTTTAAAAGCGGCTAAATCTGCTTCAGTCCACCAGTTGCGCAAATTACCATCGCCATCATATTTACTACCTTGATCGTCAAACCCGTGTCCCATTTCATGACCAATAACCGCGCCAATACCGCCATAATTAACGGCATCGTCAGCCGCTAAATTGAAAAACGGTGGTTGTAAAATGGCTGCAGGGAATACAATTTCATTTTTAGTTGGATTGTAATAAGCATTAACTGTTTGAGGTGTCATTCCCCATTCTTGCTTGTCGATTGGACCGCCAAGTTTTGCTACTTCTTTCAGGTGAGACACTGTACCTGAACGCATTTTGTTTCCTACTAAATCATCACCTTTAATCATAAGGGCAGAATAATCTATCCATTTGTTAGGGTAGCCAATTTTTGGGTCAAAACTTGCTAGTTTTATGTGTGCCGCTTTCTTGGTTGGTTCAGACATCCATTCTAATTCATCAATACTTGCGCCATACGCTCCACGCAGGTTCTCAACAAGTTGTGTCATGCGAGTCTTAGCTTCAGGTTTAAAGTGACGACTTACATACACTTTACCAATAACTTCACCTAAGTTAGCGTTAACGACGCCAACACCACGTTTCCACATTGGACGTTGTTCTTTTTGGCCACGTAACTGCTTTGAATAAAAATCAAAGTTTTCGTTATCTAAATCAGTCGTTAAAGAACCTGCAAAATTACTTAACGTGTGAAATGTTAAATATGTTTGCCACTCCGCTAAAGAGGTTGCCGCAAATGTTTCGCCAAAACCTTTCACAAATGATGGTTGGTTAATTATGATGTCTTTTTGTGCTGTTACGCCTTGAGCTGAAAGGTAAGCATTCCAATTGAATGCATCAGTTACTGTCTTTAAGTCAGTAACGTCAAATTTATTGTAACGTTTATCGCTGTCACGAGTCTCAATTTTTGTCCAATGATAATCTGCTAATTTAGTTTCAATGGCCATAATGGTCTGAGCGGCAGCTTTACCATTTTTCAAACCTGCTAAGTTGAACATGTTTTCAATATGAGCTACATAGCCTTTACGTAATTCAGCAAAACGTTCTTTTTCATCAAAGTAGTAATCTTTGTCTGGTAAGCCTAGACCACTTTGCCAAATATGAGTTGCATAACGAGTCGAATCTTTAGCGTCAACGCTAATATAAAACGCTAATGGGCTGCCTACACCATTTTGTTGATTTTCACCAAAAAATGTAGCAAGTTCATTCTTGTCTTTTAAACCATTGATGCTATCAAATAATGGTTGTATTGGCGTAGTGCCGGCAGCGTTACGTGCATCTGTGTTCATGTATGAACGAAATAAGTCAGCAACTTTTTGTTCGTCGCTGCCCATTTTCAGGTTTTCTGTTGCTGCTAATTCTTCGATGATTACTTTTACATTTTCATCAGCTTCGTCACGTAAGTCATAAAATGCACCAATTGACGTTTTGTCTCCCGGAATTTCATTAGCGTTCAACCAAGCACCATTTACATAGCGGTAAAAGTTGTCTTGTGGGCGAACTGATAGATCCATCGTTGCTTTGTCGATACCTGAAGCTAACGCAGTTTTTTGCATGACCGGCATTTCTTTCTTAGCTGTTTCAGTGCTTTGTGTATTGTCGCTGCAAGCTGTAAGCAGCAATAAAGAAGAACATACCGCACTTGTTATTATCTTTTTCATTGTAATCTCATCTTTAAGTGAAAAATTATTGTTATCAAATGTTAAACGCATTGATACTAAAGGGTTACAGCGCTATTTACTAGATTTCGACATGAATTTTTACATAATGCTTAATCAGCCCTGTATTTTATTTTGTACATTATAACGGTTAATTCGCTAGATTTTCATTTAACCACTTGAAAATGAAATGAATATTATTGATATTTGTTTTTAATGACTTTACTTGTTCGCTTTTTTCTTGCCAAATAAAACATTGGCTGTGCTATGCTGCAAGTCATTAATTAAAGGGAATGTTCTCTTTCTAATATATAAAAGATGAAGTTTATATAATGTTTCAACCCGTCAGTTTTTTCATTGGTCTTCGGTATAGTCGAAGTCGCAAAAGTTCAGGATTTGTTTCCTTTATCACCTTTTTTTCTATTGTAGGTATAGTACTCGGCGTAGCTTCTTTGATTACGGTTGTTTCCGTGATGGATGGCTTAGAAGGAGAGCAAAAGCGTAGAGTACTCGGCTTAGTTCCCCATATCGTTGTGGCAGATGAATCTCAACCCAACAAACAAACATCTTTACCTCAATGGCAAACGCTTCGAGAACAGTTGTTACTCCACCCGAAAGTCAAACAGGTAACGCCACTTCTGGAAAGTGAAGCGCTAATACAAGCTAGTTCTGGTGCGTTAGGTTTTGTGCTTATTCAAGGGATCATGCCTGAGTTTGAGCAACACAATATTGTTAATACTTCGATGTTGTCAGGTAGTTTAGACAGTTTATCAAACCAGTCGTTTTCAGTGGTAATAGGGCGATCATTGGCAAGAAAACTGGATGTGGGGCTAGGTGAAAAAGTACGCTTAACACTCCCTAATAAAACAGTATTCACACCAATGGGAAGAATACCAGTACAACGAACTTTTACTATATCAGGCATTTTTAGCATTGGCTCAGAAGTAGACGAAACCCTCGTTTATATTCACAGTAAATATGGTGCAAAATTACATCGACAAAGGGGTGATGGTGTTGAAAAACTCCGTATATATCTCGATGATGCCTTTTCTGCTGAGCAAGTGGTTACTGAACTGAAAGCTGAATATAGCCAGTATAATTATACCACTTGGAATGAGAGTCAAGGCGCATTGTTTGCGGCAGTTCGTATGGAAAAAAATATGATGTGGCTAATGTTGAGTTTAATTATTGCCGTTGCCGCATTTAATATTGTTTCTGCTTTAGTCATGGTCGTTATTGAAAAGCAGGGTGAAATCAGTATTTTGCAAACTCTGGGGTTAGATCGTCTAGGGATAGTGAAAATATTTATTACTCAGGGTTTAATTAATGGTTTTTGGGGCGTTACCATAGGTACTGCGGTAGGTTCATTCCTTACTTTAAATTTAGACAGTATTTTTAATTTACTAGGTGTCAGTTTATTGGGTGCAGGGCAGTCTTTACCTGTCGAACTGACAGTAAATAATGTCCTTAGTATTATTTTCTCAGCAATGGCGATGAGTTTCGTTGCTACTCTATATCCCGCTTATCAAGCGTCTTTAACACAGCCCGCCGAGGTTTTACGACATGAGTAAAGGTTTACATTGTCAGCAATTATCAAAATCATATTTTCAGGGAAGCCTTGAAACAAAAGTATTAGATGGATTAGATTTATCTGTAGAAGCTGGAGAACTTGTCGCCATTGTGGGGAGTTCTGGTTGTGGAAAAAGCACATTTTTGCATATAGCGGGTGCCTTAGATTCACCATCTGCAGGGCAAGTTTTTATTAATGACGTTGATATTCATACATTATCTGAAAAACAACGCGCTAAGTTTCGTAATACCCATATTGGTTTTATTTATCAGTTTCATCATTTAATGATGGAATTTTCTGCAGAAGAAAACGTTGCGATGCCACTCCTTATTCGAGGAGATTCACCTAAAGTTGCTTTAGAATCTGCACAAGAAATGTTAAAGCAAGTAGGGCTGAGTCATCGCTTTGAGCACAGACCTTCAGAACTCTCTGGCGGTGAACGTCAGCGTGTAGCTATTGCTAGAGCCTTAGTGACTAAGCCTTCGTTGATACTTGCTGATGAACCCACAGGGAATTTAGACTTTGATACAGCTGAGCAGATCTATCAATTATTGCGAGACCTCAATAAAACAGTGAATACTAGTTTTGTTATCGTGACACATGATTTAACGCTTGCTGCGAGAATGGATCGTCAATTACGTTTATCACATGGCCGTTTAGCGCCACTTGAACGTTAAGGTTTTTCGATGAATAAATCATTGAGTTTATTTTTAGGTTTACGTTATGTGCGTAGCAGAAACGGTAATGGATTTTCTTCCTTTATTTCAGCGTCTTCTACTATTGGTATTGCCCTTGGTGTGATGGTATTGATTATTGTTTTATCTGCCATGAATGGTTTCGAGAGAGCATTAGCTCAACACCTATTGTCTGTGATCCCTCACGCTGAACTTATAGCCATTAATACACCTATTGATAAATGGCAAAAGCATGTTGCTAAAATCCAACAACACCCACAAGTGATCGCAGCAGCTCCGGTCATCAAACTTACAGGCATGATGCAGCATGGCAGTGAAATTAAAGCTGTTGCAGTGCGTGGCGTGGATGTAAAGTTAGAGCAACAGGTCTCTACTATTGCTGACTATATGATTGCTGGAAGTTGGCAAGCGATTGGTGATAATGAAAACAGTGAAAATCCCGTTGTCGGTGTCGTTATTGGCTCAGGTGTGGCAAAAAAACTAGATCTTGAATTAGGTGATTCACTCCAACTATTATTATCGAGTGCGGTAAATCAAAAAATTAATAACCAAGCAAGTGCCAAATTTCCTGTGCCGGTTAAGCATCAAGTCAAGGTGGTGGGCATTTTTAAGTTTGGCGGTACAATGGATGAAATTTCTGTGTACCTTTCACTGGTTCATGCCGAAAAAATGGTGAATTTAGAAAAAGGACAAGTGCAAGGAATTCGAATAAAAGTGGCTAATGTTTTTCAATCACCTGAAGTGATTCGAGATATAGCTTATAGTTTTGATACTTATGTTGCGATTCAAGATTGGACTCAAGAGAATGGTCATATCTTTAATGATATTCAACTCGTTCGCTTAGTGATGTTTATTGTTTTGGTACTGGTGATTGCCGTTGCAAGTTTTAATATTGTATCGACACTCATCATGGCGGTAAATGAGAAAAAAGGTGATATTGCCATTTTGAAAACCATGGGCGCAGAAGCCTCTGTTATCATGGGAACTTTTATGTTTCAAGGTTTAGTTAATGGTGTGGTTGGCTGCTTTGTTGGAACCCTATTAGGTATTACCATATCCCTTAATTTGACCGACATCGTTATTGCAGTTGAAACGTTTTTCAATGTAAAAATGTTATCCGGCGATGTTTATTTTATTGATTTTCTTCCTACTCATTTAAGTCAGAATGATGTTGTAGCGACGGTAGTCACAGCATTAACAATGAGCTTGTTGGCAACATTATACCCTGCTTGGCAAGCGACTAAAGTTCAACCTGCACAAGTGCTGGGGCAAATGTAGAATATATGTTCAGGATGAACGGTATGACGTGGTGGCATGGATGCCAATGAACGTATATGTTCAGGATGAACGGTATGACGTGGTGGCATGGATGCCAATGAACGTATATGTTCAGGATGGCTTCTCTCAGACATCCTATCTTTCAAGGCATTAGTGCATTCATGCAGGCATTAATGCCAATCAAGGTATATATATTTTCGGCTATCTGTTCTTACGTTTCTTCCACTCTTTTAAAACCGAATATCTCCACAGACCCTGTATAGCGAAATAGCCCAAGATTGAAAATGATATTGCTAGTACGCCACAGCCTAATAAAAATGCTGGTCCGATAGTTGATAAACTATCAATAATCCATTGCCAGCTAGCTTCAAATTCAAACTCTTTTTCTTGAGCGCCTATTAACCATGTTCCCACAATATAACAAGCATAAAAAATCGCCGGTATTGTAAGAGGGTTTGTTATCCAAACGAGTGCCACAGCGAGGGGTAAGTTAGCATGTACTATAATTGCAAAACCTGCGGCTAGTACCATTTGAAATGGCACAGGGATAAATGCAAAAAACAGCCCTACCGCAAATGCTTTTGCGACTGAACGACGGTTTAAATGCCATAAGTTAGGGTTATGCAGTAAATCACCAAAAATCTGTAAATATTTATTATTTTTTATGGTGTTGTGATCAGGCATATAACGCTTGATGAGTTTTTTAGGCATATACTTTACTTAATATTATGTAGGCTTAATTAATCGAATAGACAAATACGGAAATTATTCACTATGGAACGGTGGCTATTTACATTTTTTATCGGTGCTATTCTGTCACTATTCTTACCGATAGTACCAGATTTTTCTCAACTTTTGTTTTGTTTATTTTTTGCCGCTATTTTTTGTCTCTTCAAAAGACTACGTAGTTTTAGTGGCATATTTTTTGGTTGTGCTTGGGTATTAAGTGCTGGTTTTTCATATCAAAATATATGGAAAGCTAATAACCTTACTCAAGGTGACTATGTAGGGAAAACCATCACAGTAAAAGGAGTGGTTGCTAATATCCCAACAACCTTAAGTCGTACCGTAAAAGACAACGAGGCTGAAAAAAAAGTGTCACGCTTTAATTTTATTGTGGATGAAATTAATGAACAAAAACTAACAAAAAATATTAATATTCGCCTTCGCTGGGATGATAAACCTTTATCAAAAGAAATTTCAAGTCATGTTGGAAACGTAAAACAAGGACAACAGTGGCAACTGAAAGTGCGTATCAAACCAGCTCATGGTTTTGCAAACATTGGTGGTTTTAGTTATCAAACGTGGTTAAGGCAAAAGGAACTACATGCTACTGGATATGTGAAGCATTCAATAGAAAACAAAGTGATTGATGCACAACCTACTTATCGACAAAAACTATACTTACAACTTAATGAAATAGTCAGTTCATTAGTATCAAAAAGCCAAAGGCATCATTTTATTTTTGCGCTTACTTTCGGCGAGCGTGGAAAAATTACCGCGGATCAATGGCAAGTGTTACAAGCAACCGGAACACAGCATTTAATGGCAATTTCTGGCCTGCATTTAGGTTTAATTGCCAGTGGTGCTTTTGGGTTGATGGTCATGTGTTTTCGTTTTATTCCCATTCACTTATTGTTTTCTGAAAAAGGTAAGTTGTGGCTGGTTAATAAAAATAGTCGCATTATCGCTTTTTTTTTTAGTAGTCTTGTTGCGATATTTTATGCGTATCTTGCTGGTTTTTCCTTACCCACTCTTCGTGCATTAATCATGATGCAAATCTTTATTGGTAGTAAGTTGTTAGCGGTTAAACTAACGGTGACCCGCTGGTTATTACTCAGTATCGTTTGTATTATTCTCCTGTCACCCTTTAGTTTGTTTAGCGTGAGTTTTTGGCTAAGTGTTTATGCGGTAACACTTATTTTATTGATCATTTGGCGATGTCGAAAATTAATATCATTATCAGGTAATAGTAAGTTACAAAAAGTGAAAGCGTGGCTTTCTTCATTAATTATTGTGCAGTTAGGTCTAACGTTATTTATGTTGCCCGTTGCGGCGATGTTGAATCATCAACTCCCTCTTTCAGCACTCCTTGCTAATATCATAGCGGTTCCATGGATGAGCTTCACCGCCATTCCCTTATGTTTATTGTCTGTAGTTGTTATGCCCTTTAGTGAAGCATTTTCAATGTTTTTTCTTGAGCTATCGTTAGCCTCATTAGACTTGATTTGGCAGTGGCTGAGTTATTTATCGCATCAAGAAGGGTTATTTATTGATGTTAGCCATAAAACATTAATGATCATTCTTCTTATGAGTGGTTTAATTTTTATCAGTTATTTTTTAGCGTTACCCAAAAAAACTATGTTAATTGCCGTCCTCTTTATATTTCCGTTAACTTCTTTTTATCTTGAACATCAGAAGAAAAATAATGATTGGCAAGTTAACGTACTTGATGTTGGTCAAGGGTTATCGGTTGTGATTGAACGAAATGGGCAAGTTATTTTATATGATACAGGTGCAAGTTATCCGAGTGGCTTTAATTTGGCGGAAAGTGTTATTTTTCCATACTTCCAATACCGCGGTATTGAGAAAATTGATTATTTAATACTAAGTCATGCCGATAACGATCATGCGGGTGGTTTATCATTTATAGATAAACAAGTTGCCCTCAATAAAATGAGCGTTGACAAAATAAAATATAATGAATCGTCAAAAATCACTAAACAATATAGTTTTGCTGAAAATGGCAGTTGTAAGCAAGGGGATGACTTTACTTGGCAAGGATTAACATTTTCTGTGTTATGGCCCGTAACTATTCAAGAAAATGAAAATGACAATTCTTGCGTTATTAATATTTCTGATGGCAAATATAACGTGTTATTGACTGGAGACGTTTCTCGAAAAGTTGAAAAATCACTTACAGCAAGCCTCGAAACTGCTAAACAGTTGAAAGCCGATGTGATTATTGCGCCGCATCATGGCTCAAAAACCTCATCTACTTCTCGGTTTATTAAAGCAGTGTCTCCCGATGCGGTTATATTTAGTGCTGGATTTTTGAATCGATGGCATATGCCGAATAAAGCGGTACTTAAACGTTATGAACAATTTAATGTCACGCCATATTCAACAGCAGAGCAGGGAATGATCCAAATAAAAATTGAACATCAAGGACTTGAAATTGAAAGTTATCGAGAGCATATCAATCCTTATTGGTTTGCTAATTAATTTTCCTAATATTATTAGTTGGTTGAATATACAAAAAAGCGTTAAAATAGCCGAGACATTAATTTGGAATTAATTGTCATTAATCGTTAAGTCACCGAGATACTGAATGTTAGAAAATAAAAATAAAGAAACAGTGGAAGCCACAACCTGGCAAAACTTCAAACGTTTAATAGGATATGCTAAGCCTTATAAATCAGGGTTTATCGTCGCTATTCTAGGGATGCTGGGCTATGCAGGCATCGACACTTTATTTTTTTCGCAATTACAGCCATTAATCGATGATGGTTTAACGGATGCTAACCCTAATTTTATGAAATGGGCACCACTGTTTGTGATCGTCTGTTTTATTATTCGTGGCATTTGTCATTTTTTTGGTAATTATTGTTTGGCTTGGGTGGGTAATAATGTTGTTACTGATTTAAGGCAAAATTTATTTGAACACATCATGGCGCTACCGGTTACTTTTCATGATAAAGAATCTACCGGGACCTTAATTTCTAAACTCACTTTTGATACTGAACAAGTATTGAATGCGACAAGTAAAGCATTACTCACCTTAGTTCAACAAGGTGCAATGGTTATCGGTTTTCTCGCTGTTATGTTCTATAACAGTTGGCAGTTATCGGCAATATTTCTCCTTATAACGCCAATTATCGCGGTAATTGTGACCGTAGTGTCCAAGCGTTTTCGTCAAGTCAGTAAAAAGATCCAAAATGCGATGGGCGAAGTTACTTCTGCGGCAGAACAAACGTTTAATGCCCATAAAGTTGTTTTGACTTTTAGTGGTCAACAACGTGAATTTGAACGTTTTGCTAAAATTAATAAACATAATCGCCAACAACGAATGAAAATGGTGGCGACAAAATCTTTTAGCGTGCCATTAATCCAAATTATAGCTTCTTTTGCATTAGCGTTCGTGCTGTACGTTGCGAATTTAGAAAGCATGAGGGCAAACTTGACTCCTGGTGTCTTTATTACTGTTATTACTTGTATGACTATGCTGTTAAGACCTTTGAAACTATTAACCACGGTTAACAGTGACTTTCAAAATGGTATGGCTGCTTGTGTGAGTATTTTTGCAGTATTAGACCAAGAAAAAGAAAAAGATACTGGCCAAGAAACCCTTGATAGAGCAAAAGGGACGCTGGCATTTGAGCAAGTCGATTTCTCTTATAAAAATGATGAAACATTAGCGCTTACTCAATTGAGTTTTACTGCTAATGCAGGCGAAACCGTTGCATTGGTTGGTCGTTCAGGTAGTGGGAAGTCAACCGCGAGTGCAATGTTACTGCGTTTCTATGATGCAACAGCCGGTAAAGTATTGATCGATGGGAAAGATATCACTTCATACAAATTAAAAGACTTACGTACTCAGTTTGCCTATGTTTCTCAACAAGTCGTGTTATTCAATGACTCTATTGCTAATAATATTGCTTATGGTAAGCCGAGTGCTAGCCGGGACGAAATTATTGCTGCGGCGAAAAGTGCTCATGTTATTGAGTTCGCAGAGAATATGCCGGAAGGTCTAGATACTAATATTGGTGATAATGGTGCGTTACTTTCTGGCGGACAACGCCAACGTGTGGCAATCGCTCGGGCATTATTATGTGATGCACCTTTTTTAATTCTTGATGAAGCGACCAGTGCATTAGACACTGAATCTGAGCGTCATATTCAAGATGCTTTACAAGTATTACAACGAAATCGTACCTGTATTGTCATTGCCCACCGCTTATCTACTATTGAAAATGCTGATAAAATTATCGTCATGGAACATGGTGAAATCCTTGAACAAGGCGATCATCAGAGTTTATTATCAAAAGATGGTGCTTATGCAAAATTACACAACTTTCAATTTAGCGAATCAAAATGATATTTGAGATTTATTTATGCGTTTAATTGAAAAAGTTTGGTTTTTTCAACATTCAGCCAAATGGCTACTCGTGCCATTGTTGCTTCCTTTTACCTTTATTTTTTGGTTGTTATCCGCTTGCCGACGTATGTGTTTTCGACGTGGTTTTTTCAAATCTTTCTCGGTAGATGTACCTGTAGTGGTGGTAGGAAACATTGGTATTGGCGGTAATGGAAAAACGCCTGTTGTTTTATACTTAATTGATCAATGTTTAGCTAAAGGCATGAAAGTAGGTGTGATCAGCAGAGGTTATGGTGGAAAAGCACCGCATTATCCCTATTTACTCAACGAGACTAGTAGTGCTACTGAAGCGGGAGATGAGCCGTTTTTAATATATAAACGCCATAGTATTCCTGTCGTTGTTGGTAGTGATCGTATAGCAAATGCGCAGTTGTTAACTAAACAAGGGTGTGAAGTCATTATTGCTGATGATGGTTTGCAGCACTATCGATTGAAACGAGACTTTGAACTCATTGTGATTGATAATAAGCGAAAGTTTGGTAATGGATTGTTATTACCTTCAGGCCCATTGCGGGAAGGACTATGGCGCCTAAAAACGGTTGATGGTGTTATTTTTAATGGCGAGAGCACTGCAAAAATTAATGAAGGTTATCATTCTGGTATTCCCCAAATTTCGATGAAATTAATGGCAAAAAGTGTTGTTAATATAAAGACTAATCAACGTATGTTATTAGCAGATTTTCATTTGTTTTGTCAGGAAAATGAAAACGATAATGGTAAGGAAGATTGTTATATCAATGCTATAGCTGGAATTGGTGACCCTTCTCGTTTTTTTAAAACCTTATCAGATATTGGTTTTAGCATCGCTGAATCCGTAAGTTTTGTTGATCACCAACATTATAATGAGGCACAATTTGTTAGCTTTTCTGATAACATTCCATTGTTGATGACAGAAAAAGATGCTGTCAAATGTACGACTTTTGCTAAAAGCAATTGGTGGTATTTACCGGTTGATGCACAAATTGAACATAAACAAATAATGCCATTGTTAGATGCATTATTTGACAAAATAAAAGCTGATAAACTTAGCCGAATTAAAGCTAAACTAAAGTTCCGCTAGCGCTAAATTAAGAATAAATAAACTCATAAATAAGAGAATAATCATGGCATTTGATGTGAAACTGATGGAAATTTTGGCCTGCCCTGTATGTAAGGGCAAACTAGATTACGATAAACAACAACAAGAATTAATTTGTAAATTCGATCGTCTCGCTTACGCGATTGAAATAGGTATACCTGTATTGCTTGAAAGTGAAGCACGCCGCCTTACCGAAAAAGATTAATCGAATATATTAGGAGAATAGAATGTCTTTTGTTGTTGTTATTCCTGCTCGATTTGAATCTTCTCGTTTACCGGGAAAAGTGTTAGCCGATATTAGCGGCAAGCCGATGATCCAGTGGGTTGTTGAAAAAGCGCAGCAAAGTGGTGCCAGCCAAGTGATTGTTGCTACGGATAACGAAGAAGTCGCAAAAGTAGTTACTGGCTTTGGGGGCGAAGTTTGTAAAACGCGAGCTGATCACCAGTCAGGCACAGAACGTTTGGCTGAAGTTATGGAAATTTATGATTTCGATAATGATCAAGTTATTGTTAATGTGCAAGGGGACGAACCTTTCATCCCAGCGGAAAATATCGCTCAAGTTGCACGAAACTTAGCGAATCAACAAAGAACCAACCAACAACAAGCTAGAATGGCAACACTTGCGGTGCATATTCATGATGTTGAAGAAGCATTTAATCCTAATGCAGTAAAAGTGCTTACAGATAAACATGGATACGCGATGTATTTTAGTCGCTCAACTATCCCTTATGACAGATCTCGTTTTCTTAATGAAGATAATGTGGCATCCATTGGCGACTTTTATTTAAGGCATATTGGTATTTATGCCTATCGCGCAGGTTTTATTAAAGACTACGTTCAATGGCCAACAAGTCAATTAGAGCAGATTGAATCTTTAGAACAGCTAAGAGTGCTATGGCAAGGCGAGAAAATTCATGTTGCTGTTGCTAAGACGCGTTTAGCAGTTGAAGGTGTTGATACGCCGGAAGATTTAGAGAAAGCTAGAGCGTATGCTTTAACGCTTTAACGCGTTATTTTATCGCTATAAAAAATGGCCTTATGTTTTCACATAAGGCCATTTTATGTTCAGGATGGCCTTTCTCAGACATCCTGTCTTTCAAGGCATTAATGCATCCTTGCACGTCAACGGTCAGACATTTGTTCCAGACAAGTCATAAGTACCTGCATCCCTGCAGGCAATGTCACGGTCACATGGCCGTTTTTTGACATCCATGTCATCACGGCATTAGTACTTCCATGTGCGTTGATGTGAAGGAGTGACGATTAAACTAAAGTAATATTATTTCAATAGTTGAAGTGCTTTTACACATCGGCCAATTTGTTGATGGCTCGCTTTAACTGTTTTCAATACTTGTGGTTTCATATCACTGTAGTCTTTAATCAGTTGTGCTAATTCTGCTTCACTTTCTGTATTACATTGCGTAGGCAACATGTTATCTGCAAATGATTCTAATAAACCCAAATCACTACCTTCATTTAATTTAGGAATGTGCGCTAGAATTTTAGCCTTATATGGTGCTTCTAAAGCTTGTTGTTCTGATGGGAACAAACCCCACATAATATAACGAAGTGTCGAAAGTTTTAATTTGTCAGGGTTATTAATAACCACGTTAAACCACTTTTCTTTAACTTCAGCTTCAGGACGAATAACTTCTGAGTAAATCGCATTTTTAACACCTGAATCAGTAACATCTTTTGCTGTTTCAGACGTTAGCAATGCTTGGTAATTGCCATGTTGGTAACGGTTCATTTTAGCGACTAATGTCCAACGCTTGTCTTGATCGATTGTCACGCCATCAAAACTTTTTTCACCGTTTAAAATGTTTTGTAAATTTGTTAAATGCTTTGTTGTTTTACTAACACGTACATAGCGGCTATACCAAAGTTTTTGAAAATCAGAACCCGCTTCAGCTTTTTCTAATAAACGTAAGTATAAATTTTCAACTTCCATATAAAGCGATGAATAATCTTTTTGCTCTAAGCGTGTAGCGACAGTTAAGTAACCTAGCGCTGACGTTAATGTACTCGCAATTTTGCGTGTTACGTTATAATCAGTTTCACCTTCAAGGTTAGCCATAGCAAAATGAACTAATTGATCGGCGGCTAAGTTTGCATCACGTACACTGTCAGATAAACTCTGCCATAACATCAAACGCATTGTCGGATTATCGATAGCGTTGATATGTTTTTGAGCTGAGGCTAATGATTTTTCATCAAGGTCTACTTTTACATAACCCCAATCTGCTTCGTTTGGATAAACTAAATCAGGACACGTTTGGCCAATTACTGCTTTAATTTCAGTAGTTGCACCTTTATACATTATCGGTGTAGCTGATGTTAAGTTCATTGCGCTACCATCGGCATTTACGTTGTATAAACCAATTTGAACACGTTGTTCGCGCAATGTAGGATAACCTTCTGGCGCGGTCTGGTTTATAGCAAACTCACTGATTTTTCCATCGTTACATTGGTAATTTACTTTGATGGTGTTTAAGCCCGCATTAAATAACCAATCTTGAGTCCACTGGGTCATATCTTTACCCGCAGCTTTACCTAATTCACCAATAAAGTCATCAAGATCTGTGTTTTTATAAGAGAATTTTTTCAAGTAATTACTGACACCTACTCGGAAATTTTCTTCACCTAAGTAGTAAGGTAACTGCTTAAGCACTGAAGCACCTTTACCATAGGTAATACCGTCAAAATTTGACAAAGCAACACCTGTAGAGGCAACCGGAAGTTCTATTGCATGAGTGTTTACAGAGTCATCCGTACGGTAAGCCCATTGCTTAGTACCAGAATAGAAAACGTCCCAATTATTTTCAAAATCACTTGCTTCAGCAATCGCAAGGTTGGCCATATAGGTAGCAAAACTTTCGTTCAACCATAAACCATTCCACCATCGCATGGTCACTAAATCACCAAACCACATGTGTGCCATTTCATGAGCAATAACATTTGCTAAGCTCATACGGGCACTCGTTGATTTCTCACCACGTGCGATATAACCTTCGTTGAAGGTAACAGCTGCAACGTTTTCCATAGCGCCGGCGTTAAAATCAGGTGCTACAATTTGGTCGTATTTACCGAAAGGATATTTCACTTCAAAGTATTTATTGAAGAAAGCAAAACTTTGCTTAGTAGGGATAAACCATTCATCCGTTTTTACATATTCAGCCAAGCTTTGACGAGCAAATAGACGTAAAGTCATGCCTTCGAAATCATCTTCCCAAACAGCGTAGTTACCGGCATGAAGAGAGAATACATAGGAAGAAAATTTTGCAGAAGCAGGGAAAGACCATACTTTAGTGTTACCGTTTTCGCTGATCTCGGTTTCACGAGTTGCACTAATGATTTGCCAATGAGCGGGTGCGGTTACTTCAATTTCATAGCTGGCTTTTAAATCAGGCTGGTCAAAATGTGGAAATAGACGGTTTGCATCATAAGGTTCGAAATCGGTGTATAAATATACTTCACCATTTTTAGGATCTACAAAACGATGAAAACCAGAGCCGTCAGTTGAATATGGACGTTCATAGTCAATAGTAATGCTTTGTTTTCCAGCGGTTAATTCGCTAGCAGCAATGGTAATAAACCATTTCTCATAGCTAAACTTAACAACTTTGCCATTAACTTTTAAAGACTTTATGGTACCTTCATCAAAATCTATGGTTAAGTCGTTTTGGTTGTCTTTCGCTAAATCAAACATTAGCTCAGTTGAACCAGAAAAGCTTTCACTTTTATTGTCAATAGTAACGCTTAATTTGTAACTCACATTACTGACTTGTTTAGCACGCATTTCAGCATAAACCGCTTCAAGTGATTCACTTTTAGTACGCAGTAAGCTTGTTTGTTTTTGAGGTGCTTCAACGGCAGATGTGCTGCTTGGTGTATCCGCTTTATCACAGCCCATAAGTGCAACGCTTGAACCGATAATAGCAACGGACAATGCCTTAGCTATTTGAGATTTATTTAATGTCATTTACCCAGATCCTACTTTATTATTTTAAGGTTTCTTGATGGAAACACTTTTAATTGAAAATATCGAATATGTTATATCATATATCACTAACAATAGGTCTTGAGTCATCCCGTAAATAGGGTGGTTAAACGATTTTTAAGAAGATATTAACAGTAAGGACTTTTTATAAGAATTTTGATTAAGATGATGGTTGTTGGTAGGTTGTTGTTATTAATGCTTATTGTAGGTTTTTGTGTTTTTAAGTCAACGAGGTGTGTAAATATCTTGTAATAAGTTTTGTCATTGAATTTACAGGTCAAAATTTAATTAAGTGACTCAATAACACGACATAACGTTCAGCCAGATTAGGGGACTTATACTCGTTGAAATTCAAAATTATCTTAAATATCTATCTTGTGTTTTGCAAAAGACAAACCCTAAAAATATAGACGTTCACCTTGTTTTCTCTCTGTTCAACGAATAAAACTTGTCAGGAGGCGTTATTACTCTTTATTATGATCCAGAGCCATTAATTAAAAGAAATAATAATGAACATAAAAAGAACGCTTACAAGCATCGCCATCATAGGTGCTATTGCCCTAACAGGTAATAGTTATGCAGAAACATCAGATAAAGATAAAGAAAAGAAAAAATCACCTTCAAGCTGGTTAAATCTTTCTAAAAGTGAATTAGCAGCGGTTGAAAAATACGCAACTGATTACAAAACTTTTATTTATAAAACCCCGACAGAATTAACGTTTGTTACCGAAACAATTAAACGTGCCGAAAAGCAGGGTTTTAAACGTTTAACAGAAAACAGTAATTTAAAGCCCGGTGCACGTTTTTATGACGTGAACCGTGACCGTACTATCTCATTAATTGTGATGGGAAAAAAAGGCCTAGAACAAGGGACTCGCATTGTTGGAGCTCATATAGATTCACCACGCTTAGAGCTAAAAGGTCGTCCGCTGTATGAAAAACAGAAGTTTGCGATGCTACAAACTTATGTTCATGGTGGCATTAAAACGTATCAATGGGTAAATATCCCCTTGGCACTTGTTGGCCGTGTTGATAAAAAAGACGGAACAGTTGTTAACATTTCTGTTGGCTTTGATGATAACGATCCAATTTTTATGGTACCAGATTTAGCACCGCATGTTGATCACCCAAACAGAAACCGTAAAAGCCGTGACGTGATCAAAAAAGAAGAACTTGACGTTATAATCGCAGCTAAGCCTGATTTAGATAAATCAATAAAAGAGTTAATCACTGATTTCTTAAAAACAGAATACGACATTTCAATTGAAGATCTCGTTTCCGCTGAATTAGCATTAGTTCCTGCAACAAAACCACGAGATGTTGGTTTTGATCGTAGTATGATTGCCGCCTATGGCCACGATGACAAAGCCAGTTCAATTGCTGCTGTTACCGCAATATTTGAACAAAAAATTCCTGAATTTACATCAATTGCTTTTTTAGTTGATAATGAAGAAGTGGGGAACATTAACAATACTGGGGCAAGTTCATCGTACCTTGTCGATATGATCAGTGGCTTGTTATACAACCAGAAAGGCGCGAAATATAACGATTATCAACTTCGTAAAGTGTTACGTAATACGAAAGTTATTTCTGCTGATGTAAACCCAGGTGTTAACCCTAATTGGGCGGGTGTGTGGGAGTTAGGTAATGCACCACGTTTAGGTAATGGTATAAACTTAAAGCTTTACGGCGGTGGTTTTAATGCTAATTCTGAATATATGGCGTGGACGCGTAACTATCTAGATAACAATAAAATTAAATGGCAAACGTCTACTTATAAAGGTAAAGCTTCTGGCGGAACTATTGGTAGCGATTTATCTAACGACAATATGGAAGTGATTGATTTTGGCGTGCCAATTTTGTCAATTCACTCACCTTATGCCGTGGGTTCAAAGGTTGATTTATATTCATTGTATAAAGCAATGTCTGCTTTTTATCAGCAAAAATAAAGGTCACAATTTAAAACTCATTAAAAAGATCAGCATTTGCTGATCTTTTTCATATATAAGGGGTAATTTTGTTTTTTATTACGAAATTCATCCTAGTCAATAATATTGCTTTCAGTCTTGTTGATGATTACTTTATAATTGCTGTAATGGAATTTTAAACTCGGAAAGAAATATTCAAATGTTAAAAAAATCACTTAAATTAAAAACCACTCCTAACACTTCTTTATGGCAGCAACATAAAAAGACTTTGTTACTTTTATCTTTATTCGGCAGTATTCAGGCATGTGGAGGAGGAGGTGGAGACAGTTCAGCTACAACACCAACTATACCTAAAAGTTATGCATTTTCATTAACGTCAACGCTAACGAATAAATGTGGTGAGAAATTACCGTATGTTGATGTTGAGTTGTTTATTCAAAATAGTGATTGGAGTGTAATCGAGAAATTACAGCCTGATGCGAGTGGTGTTTTTAGCTTTACATCAGACAGTGAATTAATTAACTACACAATCGCGGCTAAAACTCGACAAATTGGTAAAGCTGAAGGTTTAGACTTTGTGAGCTTTAATCAGGTAAAAGCGACTACGGCTGCTAATTACCAAGCCCAGCATGCTGAACAAATAGATAATGCAAACTGTGAATGTGTCACTAAAAATGTTGAAGTGACTCATGCGCCAATTTCTAATATTACTAAAGTAACCAGTTCAGCAAACTTTTCCGATACAGAAATAATAAATTCTCAAAGCACTCACTTTGTCAACGTTGAAGCTTGTCGTCTTGTTGATGGTAGCTGGCCCGTACATTCGTTTTCTATTGTTGGCATTGGTAACAACAGTAACGTACTGGGAGCTGCTGGTTTTATAGTAGATTTCAGCCAGACAGCTATGAATAATAACAATGAAGAAATTTGGGCGTTAGCCGCTTTTGATGGCGTTGAGAACGTTAGTTTAAATAATGGTCATCAAACTTTCACTACACATCAATCATTTCTTGGTTTAGAACATTTCGCGATTAACGTTGCTGAAGATGACAACAAGGTTGATCTTTTCAATAGCCATGTTTATGTTGCTGAAACTGATTATCAGTCGAATGCTGAAGTTATATTTTCTGAAGTTGATTCCGCTTTTGGTTCCATAAAAATATCAAGCCAACATCAAGTTATCTCCTCTGTTTCTACTACTAGCTTTGCAGTAGAAGCTTCTGATAAAAAACCCAATGTTGATGATGTATTCTTTTCAGAAATAAAATCTGACTGGAGTTATGATTATAGTGATGTTGCTGATTATCCGATGGCTATTATTTCCGTTCACTACCAAGCTTTTGAACCCATAGCAAATACACCTATGCCGGTAACATGGAAAAGTTATGGTGAAATTACCGGACAATTACCAGTAACAACTGCTTTGGCAGGTTATGACGACATAATCAATGATGACACTCTTATACTAGGAACAAATACTATTTTGGTTCAAAGTAAGAACACGAATGATTATGCTAACTATTTGTTGTATTACCAAAATGCGAGTAATAGCACTTTTGTTAATGACATAAAAAGTTATCATATTGCGATTGAAAAATAATAGTCAGATCAATAATAAAAAACGGCGCCAAGTAGCGCCGTTTTTTATTATTGTAAATAGGGGGTTACTACTTAGTCTAACTGCTGTTTAGCTCTTACAGGGTTAGCATACATGGTTAATAACCAATGCTTCTGTTCTTTGGTTAATTCAGCCATACGCTTATTGAGCTTATCCATTACATATTGCTTAGTATCTTCTTGGTTTAGCTCTGCGTAAGCAGTTAAGTTGCTGTCATACAATTTATAATTGCCGATAATTTCTTGATCAATCGCATTAGCGACTGCTTTACTGTCGGCAAAGTCACCTTCAATTACCTTGCCGAATTCTACATGAACTTGGCCCTTTTTACCGATTAAGCCGCGAGTAATACTGTTTAAGTCTTCATTTTCTTTTTTCTTGTAACTTCCTGTTGCTTCACGTTCTGCAAGTTCTATTGCTTTATCGCTATCACAGGGATCAAACTCATAGGATATTGAAACAGGAATGATATTAATTTCAGCTAAATAGTCAGAGATTAATTTCTGTTTGCCTTTATTCAAAAATAGCATTGAAATTAAGGCAGAATTTGTTTTATCAATGCCATCTTTAGCACGGCCTTCTCGTTGTGCTATCCAAATATTTTGCTGGCGTTCATGAACCGTATGATGGATATATGCAGATAACTGCTTAGATGCATTCAACATCGCTCTTTTGCTTTCTTCACTGCGCTTAACAATGAAGCTTTTATTAATACGCATTAAATCAGCAACCCAAGGTTGATGAAGTAAATTGTCGCCCACCGCAGCCTCAACAGTATTAATGCCACTCTTATATAGGGCCCAATTAATAAGTGCTACATCAAGTACTATGTCTCTATGGTTACTAATAAACAACATAGGTTTGCTGGTATCTATTTTCTCTAAACCATGGAACGTAAATCCGTCAGTACTCTTTTTGATTAAATGGTGTAAATACTTTGCCACTTCACTTTGAATTTCTTCAATATTGTGAAATTTGCTGGAGCGTAGTTTTAAGGTCCATTTTAACAGTGTACGACAAACCCCTGGCATGAGTTTATAAATGATAGGCATTTTGAAACTGCAAATAGAAGATAGTAACCCATGGTCACTGATCAGTTTTTGGATCACTGCGGCAACTTCATCATCACGATAAGGGCGAATATCATCAAACATCTAAGATCTCTATAGCTGTTATACAGCGATTTTTTCAACTGAAAAATTGGACGATATTATAACCGAAGTTTAAAAGAAATTGCTTGTATTGTTTTGATCTTATTATTTTAAGTAAAAAGATTTCATTAACTTACAGTTATTAACAAAAAATAATGAAAAATATTGCGCAAAATCATAAAAAAGTTAAAAAATGTTGCTACAGTTAAGAGGTAAGCTTTTTTGAATTAACTAATTTTTTTCATTTTAAGCTTGTATTTTTTGACTTTACCCATAAGTCTTAAAGAGAGTAATTAATAAAAAGGAATACCTATGAAAATAAATCTTTCCGGTCACCATGTAGATGTTACCGATGGTGTAAAAGAACATATCGACGAAAAATTCTCAAAAATTGCTAATCATTTTCCTACCCTAATTTCTTTAGACATTATCCTTTCGAAAGAGCATGGCCGATTTTGTGCTGAAATAACGACAAATTATGAAGGTGGTCGTATTTCGGTTTCTGCTCAAGATGATGTTATGTACCCTTCTATTGCGAGTGTTGCAAAAAAGCTTGATGCTGCACTTAAGCATAGAAAAGGTCAACTCAAAGCAAACTTACACAGTAAACCGCATTCGGTGACACCCGAAATTGCTCATGAAAAAGTTCAAGAAATGAACTTGAACTAATTCATAAGCAATAAATTACGACTTTACGGGAGCTAATAGCTCCTGTTTTGCTTTCTAGCAGTTTGTTTCTTATATGAGTGGTATACTTACCGTGCTGAAAATAATGTTGTAGATGTGAAATATGTTGGTCCTTTCAAATAATGTATCGTTAAATGAAAATGAAATTGAATTAACAGCTATTCGTGCCCAAGGAGCAGGGGGGCAAAATGTGAATAAAGTTTCGTCAGCTATTCATCTACGTTTTGATATAAAAGCTTCGTCTTTACCTGATTTCTATAAAGAACGTTTACTTGCATTAAAAGATAAACGTATCACTAAGGAAGGGGTTCTCATTATTAAAGCGCAACAATATAGAACGCAAGAGAAGAACCGTGAATCGGCACTTGAGCGAATAATCGAGTTAATAAAAGCGGCGGTGATTGTTCAAAAGGCTAGAAGAGAAACTAAACCAACAAGAAATTCTAAAAAAAGACGCTTAGCTGGGAAGTCTCACCGCAGTAATGTTAAAGCATTACGCGGCAAGGTAATTGATTAGTATAATTCTAATTTTTTCGAACTTTACGTCTAAATCCAAAAAGTGATAATACACATAAAGCAAGGTAAGATAAGCTACCGCCACTAGAGTCGCTCGCCTTATTAATAAGTGTATTTTTTACTGAAGCTAAACTTGCATCCGTTGTAGTTGAATCATCAATAATAGTGACACTATAGATTGTCACGAAATTTTCTACTCCAGGGACAAAATCAGCATCTGTACATTGACCGTTTGTATAATCAGGCATTGGTATTTCTGAGCAGGTTCCTAACAATCCGATTTTATCTAAGTTATCCATACCATCAATAACTTCACCAAACACAGTGAAACCGCCATTTTTGTCATCTAATTGACTGCTATTATTTACATAATTGACAAACCATTGACTTGTAGCGCTATTAGGTTGATTCTCTTGTTTTGCCATAGCAATGGTGGCCCGAACATTTGAATAAACAGGTTCATTCTTAATTGTACTATCTACGTCAATAGACTTTAAAGGAAACGTCCCATCAAATAAAAAACCACCACCTTGAACAATAAAGCCAGGTTTTAAACGATGTATAATGGTATTATCATAATCTCCATCAGTAACATAGTTCAAAAAGTTTTCAACGGTTTCTGGTGTCGTTTGATCATGTAAATTAAGTGTGAAATTTCCTTGGGATGTTTCAAACTCAACAATTGTTGCATTGCTTGAAAAAGAAAATAGTGTAGCGAGTGAAAATGCACCCGCGAGAGCGAGTGACTTAGGGACAGCTTTAAACATAGTAACCTTAACTTTATGAGTGATGTTAATCTTTGAAAGGAATGCCTGTGATATTAAAAGCATTATCTGGAAACAACAAGTGCTTTTCTTGCCTATAAATAAAATTCCATTTTAATGCGTTATTTAATTTGGTCACAATAGTGCATAAAAAAAGCACATTGAGATTTACAATATGCTTTTAACCCCTTAAATAAAATAACTAATAATTATAGCGAATGAAAAAACCGTTCGCTGCGTGGTATGTAGTAGTTATCATAATTTAAAGAAAAGGCGACTTTACTTGAACGACCAACAATTTCGTTACGAGGTACAAAACCTATCACACGAGAGTCTGCGCTGTTATCACGATTGTCCCCCAATACTAAAAATTGTCCTGCAGGTACAGTAACTTCATTGAAGTTAGCTAAACTTGAAGCAATGTTATTAGTACGAATATTATGCGATTGGCCATTTATCGTTTCTGTAGTGTCGTAATGATTGTTGGTATGACGTTTTTCTATGGACGTTTGTTGATAACTTATCGCTTGTCCATTTATCAGTAATTTATTGTCTTTCATGGCTATGTTGTCACCCGGAACACCAATCACTCGTTTTACTAAACGTTTGTCTGATACGACTGAATCAAAAATAATAATGTCATTAGTTTGAGGTTCCCCAAGTTTAATAAGTGAAACATGAGTGAAAGGTAAGCGAATATCATAAGCCATTTTATTAATAAATATTCTATCACCTTCAACAATAGTTGGCTTCATTGAGCCTGTTGGAACGTCACTCCAATCTGCAACCGCGCTGCGAAAAACCAACATTAAGCAAATAAAAATAAACAATGATTTATTTTCTTTCCAAAGTTTTGATAAACGTTTCTTCATATTTTTTCCTTTTACAGACAAATGACAAAATAAATATAATTGAGCAATACGGTTTGGCTATTATGACTATGATTCCTTTTATTTGTTTCGTATGAAATGTAACGGATTATGACAAGTTTCTGTTTTGGGATGAAATGGCATATTCAACATCAAGTATTATGAGTTAAATATGTTTGTTATTATTCATAATATGCTCTGGTTTCTTCAATTGTCTAGGTATAACAGTAGGAGTTTTTGGGTATATATTTTCCGATTTGATAAATAAGTTAATCATTAAAAATATATATTTAATATTTACTTGAGTTTTGATTAAAAGCTTAGGAGAATTCCTCTTAAATTTACGAGCGTTGTAAACTTACCAACCAAAACGATTATATCAATGACCAAAAAGATAAAAGTACCTTTAAAGAAAAAAAGTGCAGATTCTGCTGAAATAACTTTAGGTTTAACTGATCCTAAAAGTCCTAGTAATGTCGGTGCAGTAATGCGGGCAGCAGGTTGTTATCAAGTGGACACTGTATTATATAGTGGTATTAGGTATGCGCGGGCAGCGAAATTTCATACTGACACACAAAGTGCGAGTAAAAAAATACCTCTAATAGCTGTGGACTCTTTGGCTGAAAACTTACCTGAGGGCAGTAAACTCATATGTGTAGATTTAATTGAAGGAGCGATTCCATTACCTGCGTTTGTTCACCCTAAAAATGCAATGTATGTATTTGGCCCTGAAGACGGGACAATTAGTCAGGAAGTCATAGATAAGGCCGATGCCGTAGTTTATATTCCGACAAATGGTTGTATGAACTTAGCGGCTACAGTGAATGTACTGCTTTACGATCGATTAGCAAAATTACCAACAGCCGTTGGAGATGATGAGCTTATCCGTAAAAGTAGAGATACTAATAATACGGTGAAAGTTAAAAAGTAAATTTGGGCGTTATTCTTTGAATTTACTTTTTGTACATTAAATAGACAAAAAACATTAATAAAATTAGATATAAAACTTGACTATCCAAGTGAAACATATAAAATGCACGCAGCTAGAAAGTACTACCTATATTTATGTACCAAGTTTCGAAGTTATGTTAGTAGCTCGTCCTGTTTAATAAGTCATAGCAACACTCTCAGCAACATCGTTTTAGTGAGTTTAATTATTTAAACGGCTAGAACAACTTAAGATAAAAATTATATTAAACAAATAGGATACTATTATGTCTACAACTACTGGTACAGTAAAATGGTTCAACGAGTCTAAAGGTTTTGGTTTCATCGAGCAAGAATCTGGTCCTGACGTTTTCGCACATTTCTCTGCAATCTCTGGCGACGGTTTTAAAACTCTTGCTGAAGGCCAAAAAGTACAGTTTACTGTTACTCAAGGTCAGAAAGGTCCTCAAGCTGAGAACATTCAAGCTCTTTAATTTTGTATGTTGAGTTAACTTAGGTTACCTCATACAAATAAAAAGCTAAAAAGGGTAAGACTTATGTCTCACCCTTTTTTTGTGGGAAAAATTCAGTCTATGCTTTCAGCCTACCAAACGTTGTCTACTCTAAATAATTTTCAATACGATTATGCTCAAGTTAATGCCGTTACAAAACTTGATGAGCTATCTCAAAATATTTATCAGCAAAACCGCAGGCCCTGGCTTTCAAAAAAGTTAAACAAGTCAAATCCTATTTCCGGACTCTATTTCTATGGTCGAGTGGGGCGTGGTAAAACCATGCTAATGGATTTGTTCTTTGAAAATCTCGCTATCACGTCTAAAAAGCGTATTCACTTTCATCACTTTATGGCAGAAATACATCAACAATTAAATCTATGCACTGGCAAAAGTGATCCGTTAACGTTTATCGCAAAGATCTGGGCAAAAAAAATCAAAGTTCTCTGTTTCGATGAGTTTTTTGTTTCAGACATTGGCGACGCTATGTTGCTCTCTGGTTTATTCAAGGCGCTCTTTCAAGAAGGCATTATTTTAATTGCTACGTCTAATTGTCAACCTGAACAACTTTATCGAAATGGTTTACAAAGAGAACGTTTTTTGCCAACAATTGATCTGATTAATCAAAATTGCGAAGTGCTATCGGTGGATGGTGAAGTTGATCATCGTTTAGGTCATTATTATGCCGCCATGGAATATCGAGATTATACGTTTCCATTAAATCAGAATGAAAATACGCTCGCAAAACGATTTTCTGAAATCTCTGGCATCAAAGGAGTCCCAGGTAATATAACCGTAAATAATCGCCAAATACCCTATAAAGGCATAAAGGATAAAATTATACACTTCGACTTTTATGATCTTTGTTCAGGACCAAGAAGTCAGAGAGACTACATGATTTTAGCTGATTGCTTTCAAACAGTATTACTTAATCATGTACCGCAGTTTGAAGGTGAAAGAATAATTTCTGTGACCTCTGGCGTAGAAGATGACTACCAACGCAAAGGGAGTCTGTTGAGCCAACTTCGTCATTTAGATGATGAAGCCCGAAGATTCATTGCGTTAGTTGATGAGTTTTATGATAGAAAAATACGTCTTATTATTAACGCTGAAGTTGATATTATTCAGCTTTATCAAGGGCAACAATTAAGTTTTGAATTTGCTCGTTGTCAATCGAGACTGATTGAAATGCAACATTTATCATATTAGCTAAAATTTCGTTTTTTTAACCAAATAGTAGTAATGTACTGTCTTTGTAATTCTTCTTATTTTACTTACTCCGTTGAATTTTATAGTTTTTACTTTCTGGCACTAGTCTTGTAATAACTCATATAAGTTACTAACTATTTTGTTGATAACAAAATTTAATAAGAGAAAGGAATAATATGAAAACACTAATCGCTACTGCACTTATATTGGCAAGTACTAGTTCTCTTGCTTCGAATGTATCATTTACAAATGATTCATGTGATGTTGATATTTCAGGTGGAATAAAAATCACTTCTACGGCAATTGAGTTCTCAAAAAATAAAAAACCACTCTATAAAATTGTTGATAATGAAATGTTATATGTTGATGGTGAGCAAATTAACTTATCTTATAGCCAACAATCTTTAGTGACAGACTATTCTAATAGCATTCGAGCGACTCTTCCAGAAATAAAGAACATTGCACTCGATGCTATTGATCTTGCCAGTGATGGTGTTAATTTAGCGTTTAATGAGTTGTTGGGAGAAGGTAACGATATTAGCGCTGAAATTACGGCACAACTTTCTGAGATACGTAAAGAAGTTGACGAAGGTTTTACCAAGGATAAAGAAATTTCTTTTGATGAAGATGGTTTTTCAGGAGATGAATTTTTCAGTGAAGGATTCGAAAAACGTATTGAGACTGCGGTAGAATCAACGGTGCAAAACTCTATTGGTAGCTTGCTAATTGCAGTAGGGCAACAGATGCTATTTTCTGGCGGTGATATGGATACTTTTGAAACACGCATGGAAGATTTCGGGGAAAGGATAGAGCAAGAAATGGAATCTCGTGGTGAAGAAATTGCAAAACGTGGCGAAGCACTTTGTCAGTCTGTTGTTGCAATTGATGCACTTGAAGATCAATTAACTCATGATATAGCTGAATTAGAAGACTTTAATTTGTTATCTACCCATATATCGTCTAAAAATAGTAAAGACCTTATGTAATAGTTTCAACTTTATCTAGAACTTCTCTAGAGTTCTTTATAATTTATTTCGATGTATCCAACCAAATGCAATGAATTGAAAAGCGAGTCAGGATTATAAATCCTGCTCGTTTTTATGTTCAGGAAGAACGGTATGTCACGGTCACATGGATGTGAAAGAGTGACGATGTTTAGGAAGAACGGTATGTCACGGTCACATGGATGTGAAAGAGTGACGATGTTCAGGAAGAACGGTCATGACTTTTGTTCCAGACAAGTCATAAGTACCTGCATCCCTGCAGGCAATGTCACGGTCACATGGATGTGAAAGAGTGACGATGTTAGGATGGCCTTTCTCAGACATCCTGTCTTTCAAGGCATTAGTGCTTCCGTGCACGTCAACGGTCATGACTTTTGTTCCAGACAAGTCATAAGTACCTGCATCTCTGCAGGCAATGTCACGGTCACGGTCATGTGAATGTGAAAGAGTGATTGTTTAGTTTGTGCAACCTGATTTAATTATTTGTCATTTGTCATTTGCGATTGCTCATCAGCCCAAGCGAGGGCTTCATTGTAATCTTTGATCACTTTATCTTTTCCGATACCTAATTTTTTCATCACAATAGTGGTTTTATCCCACTGTGCATGCTCAATAAATTCTAATAATTGAATCAACTCAGCTAACGCACCTTTTTTGGTAAGTAGTGGCTCTTTTATCTCTTTAGAAAGGGGGAGCTTTTCTAAAACTGTTTCGAGCTTTTCATCTAAAATAGCATCAATTAATGATAGTAGCCCAGTTAAAAAAGCAATTGAGGTGTCTACTGGGGCACTAATATCATTAGAGGCAAGTTCACAAAACTTTGCTCTAGCCATTGCTGAATTAATTAACTCGGTAGGTTTATCAGGGTTTACATTGACGGCAAACATTAAACCTAAAAAGCGTTTTAATTCTTGAGAACCAAGAATGACGAGTGCTTGCTTAATAGATGAAACTTCACTTCTTCTGCGGAAAATCGGTGAGTTTGCATATCTTAATAATTTATATGAAAGCGTTACATCTCTTTCAAAGACCGACGTGATACTCATCAAGTCTAATTCAGGTTTTGACGTTTCATAAAGTAACTCAGCCATCGCCATTTGAGACGGAGAGAGGCTTTTAGTTTTTACCATTTCAGGCTTAGCAAAGAAAAAACCTTGGAACAATTCAAAGCCTAATTCTACAGCTTGATTATATTCTTCATACGTTTCAACTTTTTCAGCAAGTAATTTAATATTAGGGAATTGAGTAATTGCTTGTTTAACTTCTTTTATTTCTTCAATAGTAGAAATTTTCCAATCAATTTTAATGATTTTGATATAAGGGAAGAAATGAGTCCATACTTTTTTATGCTCATAATCATCAAGCGCTAAGGTGTAACCTTGATCATAAAGCTCTTTACAGATAGCTAAAAGTTTTTTACCGGGTTTAACTGTTTCTAGAATCTCCACAACTACCTCATCGGGAGATAACATATTAGCGTATCCAAGGCTAAGTGTTTCAAGAGTGAAGTTAATAAATGCAGGCTTATTGGCCGTAAACTCACCTATACCTAGATTAAATTTACTTGCTTCAATCATTTTTGTGGTGGCTACATCACCATCAATATCAGGAAAAACATTGTCGATACTGTCTCTAAATAACAATTCATAGGCAAAGAGGTTTTTGTCTTTATCTAGAATGGGTTGCCTAGCGGCATAAAAATACATAAAAATTCCTGATCACATCGTTATTACATTGAATATATTGGAAAAAGGATCAATTAGCATCAACTATTTTTATATATATGCAACTGGGATAAAACGTTACGATTAATAATTGATTTATTATAATTGAAATCAATAAAAGTATAGTATTAGGAAAATATCTCGTCATACTATCTTCATAAAATTATTATATTAATCTATTTAAATAAATAGAACAAAATTATTAGGAGTCAAATTTGGCATTTGGAACATTATTCTCGCTAGCTTTATATTTTATTGTAATGATTGGTATCGGTTTATATGCCTATAAAAAATCCACCAGTGATGCAGCAGGTTATATGCTAGGCGGGCGTAGTTTAAGTCCTTCAGTTACAGCGCTTTCTGCCGGTGCTTCTGATATGAGTGGTTGGATGTTGATGGGCTTACCCGGAGCCATGTATGTTACTGGCTTAAGCAGTATTTGGATTGCAATAGGCTTAGTGATTGGTGCGTACTTTAACTATTTAATTGTAGCCCCTCGGCTTAGAACCTATACAGAAGTAGCTAATGATTCAATAACATTGCCTGACTTTTTTGAAAATCGCTTTAACGATAAACGTCATTTACTTCGAGTTGTGTCATCGATTGTTATTATTCTATTTTTTACGCTTTATACATCATCGGGTATTGTTGCTGGTGGGAAATTATTTGAAAGTTCTTTTGGTTTGAATTACGAAGCTGGGCTTTATGTTACCGCTGGTGTTGTCGTTCTTTACACCATGTTTGGTGGTTTTTTAGCGGTAAGTTTAACGGACTTTGTTCAAGGTTGTATTATGTTCGTCGCGCTTGTTCTGGTGCCTTTTGTTGTGATCAGCGATATTGGTGGTATACAAGTCATGAATGAAACCGTTAACTCACTCGATGCTGAAAAATTTAATATGTTTAGTGGTGTGAGTGCGTTGGCTATTGTATCAGCGATGGCATGGGGATTAGGTTATTTTGGTCAGCCTCACATCATAGTTCGTTTTATGGCAATTCGCTCGGTTAAAGATTTGCCCGTTGCTCGTCGTATTGGCATGACTTGGATGATTGTGTCTATTTGTGGGGCAATGGCAACAGGTTTTGCTGGTATTGCTTATGTGGCTAAAACAGGCACGGTATTAACGGATCCGGAAACTATTTTCGTCTTATTTTCTCAAGTCTTATTTCATCCCCTCATTGCTGGTTTTTTACTCGCCGCAATTTTAGCCGCAATTATGAGTACTATTTCGTCTCAATTGTTAGTGACGTCAAGCTCTTTAACTGGCGACTTTTACCAAGCTTTCCTTAATAAAGATGCTACTGATAAACAACTTGTTTTTGTTGGGCGTTTATCAGTATTGCTTGTCGCTATTATTGCGATATTTTTAGCTTATGATCGTGATAGTTCTATTTTGACCTTAGTGAGTAATGCCTGGGCAGGTTTCGGTGCTGCATTTGGACCGTTAGTTATTTTAAGTCTTTATTGGAAGAAAATGAATAAACAAGGTGCGTTAGCCGGAATGTTAACCGGGGCATTTACAGTTCTATTTTGGATTTATGCACCAATAACTATTGGCGGCGAATCATTAAGTTCAACGATGTACGAAATAGTGCCAGGTTTTATATTAGCAACGATTGCTATCGTTTTAGTGAGTAAGTTTACTGCGGAACCAGATAAGTCTGTAGAAAAGATGTTTGATGATATGTTGGAACAGCACCATATTGATTAAAATGAAAAAGCCCGTTATTGAAATTCAATCACGGGCTTTAATTTTAATCGTTGTGCGTTAAACGTTAAATCGACCAGTTAACACTTTTATCAATAGCGTTTTGCCATTTCTGCAGGGGTTCATTTTTATCACCCACGACAATAATATTACTGTGTGTAAAGTGTTGCGATTTACCAATCAATTTATTACCTGTAAAATTAGCGCTGAACTCAAGGTCCTCATTATTTGGTACAACAAAAACAGTTACTGTATTTGTTTCACCTTGATACACTAAATGTAGGCTTTTCATGCCATCAAATCGGCAAAAATCTGCAAACAATAACTTACCTACACGGGAAGTGAAACTACCGTTAAACGTCGCCATCTTATCGTTTAGAGACGCTAAACTAACATTTTCTGTTGAGGTGTTAGAAAAGTAATCTTCTTCGTGAGCAACATGTGCAATTGCATAGTCACCTAATGTACTGTATGCGCTAGAAAACTGCATAAAGTTAAAGGTTAAACCCATAGCAAACGCGACTGATGCCGCTATAGACAAATGAATGCGACTTTTACGTTTTTGTTGCTGATGACTCGCGAGTGTTTGACGTAAAATTAGTTTATCACTTAAATCGCTCGGCACTTCGACATTTAAGGCTCTAAAAAGCTTGCTGTCTAAATCTTCAAGTTCCTGTGCAAAACTTTGTTTAGAAGGATCACTTTTAATTGCATCAAGCATATCTTCATCACGAGTATTCGGATCTGCATAAATACGTCGTCTAAATTGCAAATCATCCATTGTACTGACCTCTAACTTTTGTTGTGTTTTCTAAAGCTTCTTTTAATTGATTACGGGCTCTGAACAGCCTTGTCATTACGGTGTTTTTATTCAAATCGAGTTGTTTAGCTATTTCTTCACCAGAAAATCCACCAATAATCTGTAACACTAGTGGCTCTCTATATTCTGCTGGCATCTGTGCTATTTTCTCGCGAAGCCAATAGTTTTCAACTTCTTGTTCGTTACTGGTTGATTGAGTATCAGTAATTGCGGCTTCTTCATATTCACTCATCTCAAAGCGTTTTCGCTCGAAACGACGAGCATTTTCTCGACGAAGAATTGTGATCAACCATGACTTAGCTGCTTTCTCATCTTTCAATGAATCTAAAGCACGCCATGCCCGTAAAAATGTTTCTTGCACCAGATCTTCTGCGACATGTTTGTCGTGGCAAAGCCAATACGCGTAGCGAAATAAATCGCTATGCAATGCTTTAACCAGTGCTTCATATCTAACTTGTTTTGTAGCCATGTTGTAAGAGACCTGAGCTGACATTATTTTATTTCGCTTTAAAAAAATTATTTTATTTTTTATGTAGGATTCATAGAGAATAATGTTTCTTGTTTTATTTTTAAGCCATGTTTATTAATGTCTTGGATCAAGGTTAACAAGTTTTTACCTTGCCAATCTTTTTGTTCTTTTCCGTAATAACATTGCTGTAATGACTGAATTTCTTGTTGAAATGCACTATTTTCTATTTCGAGTAACCCATCATCAAGTGTAGCTGTTATTGTTCTACCTGCTTGCGATTGTAAGGTATTTATCCAAGGTAAAATTAAGGCCAGTACTTCTAAGCCTTGATTTTTTTTACATGCAGCTAATAAAGACAAATACACATTACTATTTCTTGTCGCTTTTTTAGGTGCAGTAGCTAAGGAAGGTTTAGCGAGTCTTACACTGATAAACCATGCAAAAGCGGTGATTAACCATAACGCTAAAAATAGCCATTGTAACCATGAAGCTTGTGTAATAATGACAGTTTGAGCAGGGACCACCCCTTTATTTTGAGGATTATTAGTAACTTCTGGCTCTTCTTCAATTTCATTATTGGGCAATACCGTAATTGTCTGTGCTGCAATAGTGGCAACTTGATAACGGTTAGTAACGGTATTCCACCATGGTATGTTTATTTCTGGCAACTGATATTCACCAGCCTTACTCGCAACAATGGCAAAATTTCGTACTTTTTGACTGACTAGATGACCGCTACTCATTCCTGTATGTAACTGAGCTTGGTCTGGATAAACTTTTAAACCTTTTGGTACCGTCATTTCGAGCACAGGTAATTGCTCTTCAGACAATCCTGCTGCAGTTAATGTGATACTTCGCGTAATAGGCTCTCCAACTTTAAACGTTGTAACGTCTGGCTGCCAGTTTTGGTGGATAGCCAATAAGTCACTCGGTAACCAAGTGCCCTGAAACGAGTCAGGAATAGGACGCACAACTATTGGAATTTCATCGCCAATAACACTCACCGGTTTCGTTTCTGAAAAGCTAAACATGTTATTTCTTCTGGTGGATGGCAGTAAGATTTCTCCTGAAAACACCGGTGATTTCAAGATAAATTCACCACTATTTTTTGGGCTTATTGCATAGGTTCTTTCTATAACACGATAGCGGCGACCGTTAATGATCGTATCTTCTTCTTTGTCTTTACCAATTTGGGTAATGCTAGCGCTTTCTAAAGTCGGTTCAGTTAAACTGCCACGCTTTAATTCTGCAGAAAAGTGAAGCTTTACCGTTAATGTTAATTGTTGTTGTACATAAACTTCATTGGTGGACACTTCAGAGGTAATAAATAAGTCTTTTTGTTGACCAGCACGGGGATCTTGTTCTGCTAATACTTTAACTTGGATAGCTTGAGATTGAATCCCCTCTATCGACAATGGTGGAATGATGAAATCTCCTGCCTTTTTACTTATCAGTAAAGTGCTCCAAGTTGTAGAACGTGTCGTTTTAAAGTTCATCATACTCGTTTGTGAGCTAACAGAGGTTCTTCCAACGACAAAGTCTTTTAACAAGGCCGAAGTATTTAAGGCATTAGTGTCAACATCATCATCAACGGTGATTTTTAGAATAAAAGATTCATTAACCACAACGGGGTTTTTATCGATAGTTGCACTAACTTGACTAGCCGCTAGCGCATTGTTTACAAAAAGCGCGTTGCTAAGAAAAATAGCTATTACGGTTATTATTATTTTCATCACTATTTTTACCACTGTTTTGTTCCTTTTGCGCTACTACGGTTATTGCGACGCTTTTGGTATTCGAGCTGCATTTTATTTCTAAGTAATATATATGGGTCATCAGTTACTTTATTGAGTAATTGTTGATGTTTTTGTGCTGTTTCTTCTGCTAATTTTTCTGCTGCACGAAGCTGAGCAGGTGTCTGTTCTGCTTGTTCGTCACTTGGTTCTTTCGCTTCTTTTTCCTTGGACTGTTTTTCTTGTTCTGCTTTTTTTTGTTCTTCTTCCTGAGCTTTTTCTTCTTCAGATTGTTCTTTGTCGGCACCTTCTTTTTTCTCGCCTTTTTGCTCTGAATCGCTGTCTTGTGAAGGGTCGTCACTTTCTTTTTGTTCTTGGTCTTGGTTTTGACTTTCTTGATCTTGTTGATCTTGGTTTTCGTCGTTGTTTTTGTCTTTATTCTGATCTTGTTGTTGATCTTTTTGCTGCTCTTGCTGTTTTTTTAATTCTTCAAGGTAGGCTTTATTTGCTATTGCATCTTCATGTTTCGGGTCTTTTTTTAATGCTTGGTCATAAGCTTCTATTGCTTCATCAATACGCTTCAATTGAGCCAAAGCATTACCTTGGTTATAGAGTGCTTCAGCAGTATCTTTTTGTTGAAATGCTTTTAATGCTTGCTCGTAATTACCTGAACGATAATAAGAACTTCCTTGCCATGACGAGTTTTCAAAACTATTTGCTGCCTGTTGAAAAGCTTCAGTGTTGAATTGTTTTTGTCCTTGTTGGTCTTTGGTTTGCCATAAGTCATTCCAAAAACTCGTTGTTACATTTTCGATTGGAATTTGCTCGACCGTTTCAACACTGTTTAAACTTCTTGATGAAGTTGTTGCTTCTGGTAATGTCGAACTTTGTGCATAACTTTTATCAATAGGTGTAATTAATATGAACACTGGCAATACGGCGAGTAAACGTCCGCGGCGAAAGTAGGGCAGCAATAACGGCAAAACGAGCAATAATAAATAGGGACCAACTTCTTGCCATTGATCACCTGTATTCGAAGACTCTTTCTGCTCTTGTTCTTCAATATTAAAAGGCTGACGAAGTAATTGCTCAATATCATTATTGCTATTAGAAAGCGTTGCGTAATTACCTTGTCCTCTTTTTGCTGAACCTTTTAGTGCAGATATTGATAACTTAGGAACAATAATTGAGCCGCCCGAATCTTTCATCAATTCACCGTTATTGAGCTTTATCGGCGCTCCTGATTTTGTACCTATGCCTAAAATATTCAATCGGTGGTTATTGCTTCGACTCCAATCTGTGATGTCTTGAATATCATAATTGTCTATACCATCGGTAAACCAATATATATCACCTTTGTTATGACCAGAATTTTTTAACATCTCATGCGCGAGAGTTAGTGCGGCTAAAGGGTTACTGCCGAGCTCTGGCATTAATTCTGGAGACAATGAAGGCAATAATAATTTAATGTTATTGATATCGTCGGTAAGTGGACTAATAGTGAACGCGTCTCCAGCATAGGCAATAAGACCTGTTTCACCTTCTTTCAATCGTTCGAGTAAATCGATCGCTTTATAGCGCGATCGTGTTAATCGATTAGGTGATATATCAGTAGCGTACATTGAATACGACATATCCATGATTAATACTGATCCCCGCGCTGTTTGATAAACCGGTTGTGGGAGTTTTTTCCACGTCGGTCCAGCTAACGCTACAATCGTTAACAACCCAATAATAAAGGGTAAAATAAGAGAAAGTTGTTTATGATTTTGTTGCTTATCAACCAATACATTAGCTAAATGTTTCGGTAATAATTGCTGCCAGCCTGATTGACTTAAACGATATTTTTTAAGCAAGTTTAAAGCAAATACCAAGGCTATGATGGCTAATAACCACCAAGGACGAATAAAGTGAAAATCAGCCATGTTAAATACTCGTTCCTTTTAATTTAAATGGGGGAATATTCACCCAGATTAAATAGAAAAATGATAATAGTAATGCGATGGCTAAAGGCCAATAGAAGAGTGCGGTTAGTGGACGCATTTGTTGTTGGTCTTGTTCTATGGGTTCTAATTCATCGAGTAAATGGTATATTTCACTCATGTCTTTACTGTCACGCGCTCTAAAGTAGTGCCCACCAGTTTCTGTTGCTAATTGTTGTAACGACTCTTCGTCTAACTCACTTGAAGGATTAATACGGCGTTTTCCAAAAATTGAATTTTGGATCATTACATCGGCACCAATCCCTACTGAATAAATGGTGATATCTTTAGCTACAGCAAGCTCTAAAGCTTCTTCAGGTGTTATTTTACCCGCTGTATTTTGACCATCAGTTAACAGTAACAATACTCTGTTTGACTTTTTCTTTGCGTCAAAACGTTTTACCGCTAAGGCAATAGCGTCACCAATTGCCGTTTGTTTACCGACTAAACCTAATACGGCTTCATCAAGCATTTGCTGCACCGTCTTTCTATCGAATGTCATCGGGGTTTGCATGTAAGCGTCATCACCGAAGAGAATCAGACCTAAACGGTCACCTGTTCTACGTTCTATGAAGTCTCCTAATAATACTTTTAACATATCTAAACGATTAACTGTGCTGCCGTTCAATTGCATGTCTTCTACTTGCATACTGCCAGATAGATCAACAGCGATCATCATTTCTCGCCCTTCGGTAGGTACATTCACTGCCTCACCTAACCACTGTGGTTGGCTTGCAGCAATAACGACTAAAGCCCAAATCAGTAAAAATAAAAATCGAGGAGATTTTTTAGTTTTAGTTGAAAAACTTTGGCTTGAAGCATCTTGAATTAAAATGGGCATTTTTAATGCCGCGGCTTGATTTTGATTTTTCGCCGGTAATAAATACATAATTAAAGGTATTGGAAGAGTCCAAAGTACCCAGGGTAATAGAATTTCTATCATGAGATCACCTCAGATCCAGTTACTGACTTTTGCTTTAACAACTTTGGAGGAAGAGCTTGACTAAGCCAAAGGTGAGCGGCTTCTTGCAACGTTTGATTTACTGTTTCACTGGATGAACTTTCAATGGGTTTATATTTATTGTTGAGCTGTTGACCACATAACGATTGAAATTTTTCTTGATGTTTAGTCGGTAACTTACTGATGAAGAAATTCTCTAATTGCTCGCCATGTAAAGAGGCAATTTCATTGCGTTGGAAGTATTGAAAAGCAGCCCATTTCAATAATGTGACTATTTCGTCATTATTCTTCGTATGTTGAAGGTTTGCTTGTGCAAGCTTTTTAGCATAAGAGCGTTTTCTATTTTTCTGCCATTTCATGATACCGAAAATCAGACATATCAATAAACACGTCAGTAATATCCACCAGCCATACGCTACTGGGTAATTATGAACTTGCTCGGGTAAATGTATATCTTTTAATTGAGCTAACTGCTCTGACGGTTGCTTTAACGCTTCCATGATTCGACTCCGTCAGTTAATTGTTGCTCTAAAGTTTGACCGGATGAAAAGTGTAAAATTCTGCCACCTGCTTTAAGTAATAAATCTTGTTTCTGTTGAACAAGAATATGTGCTTGTTGATGATATCTTTCAGCGGATGCTGGATCGCCAATCAATAATTGTTGTCTTGATTGCCCGTCTGTTACGGCAACGTTCATTTTATATTTACTACTGGGTAAATCGTGTTCTAGTGGATCACTGACCAAACAAACAACCATCTCACAATGTCGATTGATATGAGATAAATGGCGAATGCTTTCTTGGTTAATATGATTACCATCGGTAATTAAATAAACTAAACTTCCTGGCCGAGCAAGTTGCCTTAATCGTGCACAATTTTCTTCGAAAGCTTTGTTAGCCGATTCATCTAATTGTTCCCTCGATCGTATTTCCGTTTGATTATTATTTTCAAGTGACAAGGTATGTTTATGCGTTTCAACTAGACTATGCAAATAATGAAGTACACCTTCTTTGCGGCTGCGTGGTTTTAATTCGCTATGTTTATGCTCATTAAAAACAATACCACCGATTCTATCTCCTCGTCCTTTGGCGTGCCAAGTAACTAATGCTGCTAAATGTGCTGCTTGTACAGATTTAAATAAAAGTTGGCTACCAAACAGCATTGAACTGCTGAGGTCAGTTGCTACAAGTACTGGGCGTTCAACTTCTTCACGAAAAATTTTAGTATGGGTTTTACCTGTTCGTGCAGTAACTCGCCAGTCGATAGCACGAATATCGTCGCCATTTTGATAATGACGTACTTCATCAAACTCCATACCTCGTCCTTTACTTCGAGATAAATAGTTTCCTGACATTTGTCCATGCAAGCTTTTGCGTGCAGCAAGATCAATTAGACTTGCTTTATTTTGGTATTGAACTAATTCATTAATCGATAATTCAACACCATTACTGGCAAGACTGCTGAGCAAACTGGAGATGTCTTGCTGTTTTTGTTCTATTTTTTGATTAAACCACATAAATTTACTTACAATATTGATCGTTCATTTTTGATGTTGTTAAAGTCGCTTAAGCAACAGCGACTAAACTTAATAAGTGATCAAGTAATTGATTACTATTAATACCTTCTGCTTCTGCTTGGTAAGTCAGTAAAATACGGTGACGTAAAACGTTATGAAATACCGCTTGTACATCTTCAGGGCTAACAAAATCGCGGTTGTGCAACCAAGCACGGGCACGTGAACATCTATCAAGTGCGATAGTTGCTCGCGGGCTAGCACCATACGCCAGCCATTTTTTTAGTTGATCATCATATTTCTCAGGCGTACGCGTTGCCATGATCAAATCAACAATATAATTTTCTATTGCGGGTGCCATATGAATTTCCATCACTTGGTCACGAGCGGCAAAAATATCACTTTGTGAAATTGCTTTTACTGGCTTTTTGCTTTCTTTTTTATGCTGCAGTGCTTCACCGCGATTGAGTTTTAAAATAGCTAATTCGCTGACAGCATCAGGGTAGTCAATTTCTAAGTGCATTAAGAAACGGTCTAACTGCGCTTCGGGTAAAGGATATGTTCCTTCTTGCTCAATAGGATTTTGCGTTGCCATCACTAAAAATAAATCAGGCAGAGGGTAGGTATTACGTCCGACAGTAATTTGTCCTTCTCCCATTGCTTCTAATAAAGCGGACTGTACTTTTGCTGGCGCTCTGTTTATTTCATCGGCTAATACTAGATTTCTAAAAAGAGGACCCGGCTGGAATACAAATGTGCCATCTTCAGGACGGTAAATATCGGTACCTGTTAAATCAGCGGGTAGAAGATCAGGTGTGAATTGAACACGTTGAAAATCAGCCTCAAGCCCGTCGGCTAATGCATTTACAGCACGCGTCTTTGCTAAGCCGGGAGGACCTTCTACAATTAGGTGACCATTAGCAAGAAGTGCGATAAGTAAGTTCTCAACAAGGGCGTGTTGACCGATAATTTGTTGAGATAAGTATTCTTTTAGAGATGAAAAATGTTCAATTGCCATGCTGACTACCACTTGCCTATTTATATTGTTAAACCTGTGGGTATATATATAAGGTTCAACTAGTATAAAACAAGCAATTTTTGCACTTTGACATGATTTTTAACAATTTATTCTGGAATGAATTGTTCACGTTTTAGTTGGGAGTTGTATTTTTTTCATTTAGCGTTAGAATAAAGCAATCAATGAGTGGTCAGACCTCTTGGTTTGAAGACAATATAATTAGATATTACGATAGAAGGTAAAGACATGACAAAAATGAATTTAACGACTCGAAATGGGGAGCGTATTGCTGTAGTAGCAGGTTTGCGTACGCCATTTGCTAAACAAGCGACTGCTTTTCATGGCGTTCCAGCAGTAGATTTAGGAAAGATTGTCGTCAATGAATTACTGCAAAAACATGATATTGACCCTTCTATTATTGACCAGTTGGTTTTTGGTCAAGTCGTACAAATGCCCGAAGCGCCAAACATTGCTCGTGAAATTGTCCTAGGAACGGGGATGAATGTACATACCGATGCTTATAGTGTTTCAAGAGCCTGTGCAACGAGCTTCCAATCCACTGTGAATGTAACCGAAGCCATCATGGCAGGTTATGTTGATGTTGGTATTGCAGGTGGTGCTGATTCTTCTTCAGTTGCACCTATTGGTGTTTCTAAAAAGTTTGCCCGAGTATTACTTGATTTAAGTAAGGCACGAAGCTTAGGTCAGAAAATAGCTTTGATCCGTCAATTAGGCTTAAAAGATATTATGCCTGTACCTCCTGCGGTTGCAGAGTATTCAACTGGAATATCAATGGGACACACCGCTGAACAAATGGCGAAAACTCATAACATCTCTCGTGAAGCACAAGATGAATTAGCGCATCGTTCGCATACCCTAGCGACAAAAAGCTGGCAAGACGGAAAATTGGCCGGTGAAGTGATGACGGCGCACAGTGAACCTTATAAAAGCTTTATTGAGAAAGATAACTGTATTCGTGAAAATTCAGAACTGGCAAGTTATAAAAAACTACGCCCTTGTTTCGATAGAAAACACGGCACAGTAACCGCAGCAACAAGTACACCATTAACAGATGGCGCATCTGCTATTGTATTAATGCGTGAAGGTAGAGCGAAAGAATTAGGTTATAAACCTCTTGGTTATATCAAAAGTTATGCTTTTTCTGCCATTGATGTTTGGCAAGACATGTTAATGGGTCCAAGTTATGCGACGCCATTAGCGCTTAAACGTGCCGGTATGGAATTAAAAGATTTAGACTTAATTGAAATGCATGAAGCTTTTGCTGCACAAGCACTTGCCAATATGAAAATGTTTGCTAGCACTAAGTTTGCCCGTGAGCAATTAGGACAAGATAAAGCGATTGGTGAAATAGACATGACTAAATTTAACGTTATGGGTGGATCTTTAGCTTATGGTCATCCGTTTGCTGCAACTGGAACGCGTTTAATCGTACAAACTCTAAATGAATTGAATCGTCGTGGCGGTGGAACAGGTTTAACAACGGCATGTGCTGCTGGTGGCCTAGGCGCGGCCATGATTGTGGAGACAGATTAATGACTTCACTTAACGAGAACAATCAAGAAAATGAACAAGAGATTAACCAAGAGAGCAATAATATGAGTACCTTTACTTTAATTCGCCAAGACAACGGAATTGCTCACTTAGTAATGGACGTGATTGGCGAAACCATGAACACCTTGAAAGCTGAATTTTCTGAAGAAATTGATGAAGTATTAAAAGAAATACGTAACGACAATACCATTAAAGGCATTGTGTTACTCAGTGGCAAAAAAGACTCATTCGTTGCAGGTGCTGATATTAACATGTTGGCGAGCTGTCAAAGCGCGAGCGAAGCAACGGCACTTTCTCGACAAGGGCAAATGATTTTTGATCAAATTGAAAGTCTTGCAATTCCTGTAGTTGCTGCGATTAATGGTGCTTGTCTCGGTGGCGGACTTGAACTCGCTATGGCGTGTCATGCTCGTATTTGTAGTGATAGTGGTAAAACAGCACTAGGTTTACCAGAAGTTCAATTAGGTTTATTGCCTGGTAGTGGTGGTACGCAACGCTTACCAAAATTGGTTGGTATTCAAAAAGCATTAGATATGATGTTAACGGGTAAGCAACTTCGTGCTAAACAAGCGTTAAAAGCAGGTTTGGTTGTTGATGTTGTACCGAATAGCATATTAGTTTCTACTGCAGAAGAATTAGTACTTGCTGCGGAAGGTAAAGCGAGTAAAATCAAAAAAAATCACAGAAAAATTAGTATTTTAGATAAAGCTCTTGAAGGCAATGCAGTTGGTCGAAAAATAATATTCAACCAAGCAACTAAATCGGTATTAGCAAAAACAAAAGGAAATTATCCTTCTCCACTTAAAATTATTGATTGTGTACGAACGGGCATTGAAAAATCATCAGAACGTGGTTTTCAAACTGAAGCAGATCATTTTGGTGAACTTGTTATGTCGCCAGAATCAGCACAATTAAGACAGATATTTTTCGCAACCACTGATATGAAGAAAGAGGAGGGCATCGAAGGCGTAAACGCTGCTCCTATTAAACATGTTGGCGTTTTAGGTGGAGGTTTAATGGGGGGCGGAATCGCTTTTGTTACCGCTACCAAAGCCAATGTTGATGTGCGGATAAAAGATATATCACAGCAAGGGATCAGTCATGCATTGAAATATGGCTTCGACATACTCAATAAAAAAGTTAAACGTCGCTTTATGCTTAAAAGTGAAATGCAAAAGCAATTAGCGATGATCACAGGCTGTACGGATTATAGTGGTTTTAAAAAAGTCGATATGGTGATAGAAGCCGTTTTTGAAGATTTATCGTTAAAACAAAAAATGGTTGCGGACATGGAGAGTATTTGCTCTGAGCAAACTATATTTGCCAGTAATACTTCAAGTATACCCATTGGTAAAATTGCAGAAAAAGCGCTGCGGCCTGAAAATGTGATTGGCCTTCATTACTTTTCTCCGGTAGATAAAATGCCATTAGCAGAAATAATTGCGCATTCGAAAACGTCTGATCAAACTATTTCAACAACGGTGGCTTTTGCTAAGAAGCAAGGAAAAACACCTATTGTTGTACAAGACAAAGCGGGTTTTTATGTTAACCGTATTCTAGCACCTTATATGAATGAAGCTGCCTTGATATTACTAGAAGGAGAATCAATAGGTAAACTTGATAAAGCATTAGTTAACTTTGGTTTTCCTGTTGGTCCAATGCAGCTACTTGATGAAGTAGGTATTGATATAGGTGCTAAAATTGGACCTATCTTACAGGCTGAGTTAGGTGAAAGGTTTGCACCACCTGAAGCGTTTAATAAATTGATTGCGGATAAACGTTTAGGTAAAAAAGTACAAAAGGGTTTTTATCTTTATAAAGACAAGAATGGCAAAAAAGTAACTAAGAAACTTGTTGATGAATCAGTTTATTCATTATTAAACATTACGATTAAAGATCAAAAGACTAATTATGAACTCGTACAACGTTGTGTATTTATGATGTTAAATGAGGCTGCAAGGTGTTTAGACGAAGGTATTATTCGCAATGCGAGAGATGGCGATATTGGTGCTATCTTTGGTATCGGATTCCCACCATTTTTAGGTGGTCCATTCCATTATATGGATACATTAGGCGCAGAAACGCTTGTGAGTAAATTAAACTTGTGGAGCAAGGAACACGGCGAACGTTTCAAACCATGCCAAGCTTTAGTGACGATGGCTGAAACAGGGAAGAAGTTTTATCCTTAACTGGCAACTAAACGCCATATCAGTGGCAAATTAATGACTTAAGAGGCAATTTATCGCCTCTTTTTTTATGTTCAGAATATACGGTCAGCTTCTTTGTTTCAGACAAAATCTTAGTACCTACATCCTTTAGGCAATGTAGTGGTGCCAAAGCTGGTAATGAAGGACTCGTTTGAGCAAATAAGTAAGTTGAATAAACACTCTAAATAAGTTGAATAAATACTCTAAATTATGTATATTGCGCCTGTAAATTTTTAGCCAAACTTTTGGTTGGCTTTTAGTCGGTATAGCGGTAAGTATTATGTTGTTACTTTTAGGGTTTATCAGTGTTGTTTGTTCAATGTTTTTTTATTGTCAGGCGTTAAGAAGTGGTTTAGGTTTAAAGCGTTGGGCTTGTGCAGGGTTGGTGTTTGGACCATTTATTTGGCCAATGTTTTGTATGAAAAAACGTATGAAGGTATATAAATTATTTGGGTTTAATGCGCTCATTCTAAGAGCTTAAGCGATTGATTTTCTGGTTAATCCTATTCCACAAGGATTGATTAATAAGACAGCTACATTCCTTGTAGCTATTATTGTCTTTTTACAAACGAGCTATTTAAACATAGTCGTTTAATATTCCTTACTTCCACCATTTGCTTGCAGGCATTTCTTTAATTTCAATGTTAGCAGCAATTGGGTTAGCTTTAGTCTTTGTTACAAATAGAGTTTTAAATAAATTAATCATATTAATTTCCTATATACGAACTTTACCGTGAGACTTTCCAATACGGACTTTACCGTGAGATTTCCCAATACGGACTTTACCGTGAGATTTTCCAATACGAACTTTACCGTGAGACTTTCCTATTTCATTAATCATTAATGAGTCAGTCTCTATTACTGGAGCTGGTGACGCTGACATTGCTAAAGACAAAATAAGTGAGCTAAGCATTCAAGTTTCCCTAATATATTATTATTGTTTATTTATTACATGAATGGTTAAGCATGGAATGTGCCAAAAGCAAAAAGCCTTATTGAATAAGGCTTTTGTGGAGTTTTTTTTCGTTATATATGTTTGTCAAAACTTTGTCAGGGTATTTAGCGGTTAATTACCCACTTTAATCAAAGAATGACACTAACGTGACGCTCTGCCAAAGTTCGTCGATGCCTTAGTTATTTGATAGGAAAGTAAATATTTCTGAAAGTCGTCTTCGGGTAAAGGTTTACTATAGAGGTAACCTTGTAATTGCTCACAGCGTAAACCTGAGAGGAAACTCAGTTGATTATTGGTTTCAACACCTTCTGCGACTACTTGCATACCTAAGTTGTGTGCAATCGTTACTATAGTCGCAACCATGTTACGGCCTTGCTCAGATTCTTCTATATCATCAACAAAAGCTTTATCTATTTTTAAAGTATTCAATGGAAACTTTTTCAAATAAGCGAGTGACGAGTAACCTGTGCCAAAATCATCTAATGATAAGTGAATACCCATAGCACGAATTTGCAACATAATATCAATGGCTTTCTGAGGGGAGTCCATCACCGTACCTTCCGTTATTTCTAACTCAAGGTATTTAGCGGGTAGTTGACTTTCTTTTAGGATGTCGGCAATCATGCCTACTAAGTTGGGTTGTGTAAATTGCACTGCAGACAAGTTCACCGCGACACGACCATTGAATAACCCTGCATCTACCCATTTCTTAGTGGCGTAACATGACTTTCTTAATACCACTTCGCCTATTTCAATAATTTGACCTGTTTCTTCAGAGATAGGAATAAAAGTAATAGGGCTAATAATGCCTTTTTTGGGGGTTTCGAAGCGTACTAAAGCTTCCATGCCGGCAACTTTACCAGTAGAAATTTCAATTTTAGGTTGGTAGAAAACTGAAAAAGAGTCTTCTTTTAAACCATGCCTGATTAAACTTTCAACTTGTAAGCGTTTAACTGCCGCTTTGTTCATTGAGTCACTGAAAAACTGGTATTTATTACCGCCATTGTTTTTTGCATGGTACATCGCCGTATCAGCATTTTTAAGGAGCTCTTGTGGCGATAAACCGTCTTCAGGGTAAAGTACAATACCTAAACTGCTAAAGAGTACGACCTCTTGATTTTTAAGTTTTAAGGGTTGTGCAATTGTGGTGAGCACTTCTTTAGCGATAGTGGTGATCGTGTGAATGTCATTCGTGTTTTCAATAATAATACTAAATTCGTCGCCTCCTAAGCGATAAACAGTATCTTGCTTTCTACCGACGGCGCGCATTCTTTTAGCGACTTGGCATAAAAGTACATCACCCACCTCGTGGCCCATAGAATCATTAATTTTTTTGAAGTTATCTAAATCAAAAACTAATAAAGCATGGGGGACTTTTTTTCGTACGAGCAAGGTTTGATTAGCTTGAAAATATGAACGATTGGGTAAGCCTGTTAACGTATCGCTATTAGCTAACCTACGTAACTCAGCTTCCGTTTCTTTACGTTTAGTAATATCAGAAAACACGCCAACAAAATGAGAAATGCTTTTGTTCTCGTCAAGTATTACGTCGATATTTAAATCAGTTAAATATATTTCACCGTTATCTCGCTTACTTTCAATTTCACCGTGCCAGCTTCCCTTGGTTATTAGGTGTTTTTTTACATCAGTGGTGAAGCTTTTAGGGTATTGGGTAAAACTTATAGATTTACCTACCATTTCTTTTCTAGAGTTTTGAGTGATACGTTGAAAAGACTTATTTACATCAACAATGTTGAAAGCTCGATCATAAATTATAACCGCATCGGATATGTTCTCGATACACTTGGCAAATAATTTCAAACGTTCGTCTGCTTTCTTTATTTGGCTAATATCTTTAAGCGTTCCTGTCATTCTTGTCGGTGTACCTTTTTCATCGCGTTCAACTATTTTTCCGCGATCAAGTACCCATATCCATTTATCGTCTTTATTTTTAACACGGTAAGTTGCTTCAAAATGGTCAGTATCATTATCAAAATGGTCGTTTATCGCGTCACGTACACGAGCAATATCATGTTCATTAATATTGGTTTTATCTGAGCCTACATTGCGCCTGCCATCTTGTGGGAACTCTAAAATCCCCCAGATGTTTGAGCGATATATTTTCCCCGTTATTATATTCCAATCCCACATTTCATCTCCACTTCCCCATAAGGAAAGTTTCAAACGCTCTTCACTTTTCTGAATTTGCAAATGATATAAACGTTTATGACGCATTTGTTGAATTACATAAGCAATGATTAAAAAGAAGAGCAGCGTATAAACAATAATGGCGCTTTTCGAAAGCCACCAAGGAGCTAGTATATGAATATTAAGACTACTTTTTTTACTCGGTACGGTACCTAATAAATCATAGGCTTCGATTTCAAATATATAGTCTCCAGCGCTGAGATTAGTATAGGTGGCTCGGTAGTTGTTTTTACCCGCCTCAATCCATTCTGTTTCCAAATTCAATAAATGATATCGGTAGCCAATTTGAACAGGAGATTTCGCATTTGGTGATATAAATTCTATCGTGAAAGGTGATTGTTCATGTTTTAAAGTTATATTTTTTAACTGACTTATCTGTTTATTTAAAGAGAACTTGTCGATATTTGAAGAAGTATCTTGAGGGTTTACATTAATTTTTTTATTGGCGATTAATAAATTTGTTAATTTAGGAGGATTTAGCTTTTGTGATATTTGTAACACTTGCTGTGGGTAAAACTTATGAACACCATTACTTCCACCAAAATAAAACTCATTGTTAATTGTTTTTAAAGAAGAACGTTCTATAAATTCAACATCAGAAAGATAAACATCTTTACTAAAATTTTTAACTTCTTGCGTTAAGGGAATAATTAAAGAAATAGCTCCATTTGTTGAAAACCAAGCATTTTCTTTATTGTCTAAAAGAAATGATTCAATTGAATTATTCAATAATTTATTATTATCATTAAAGTAGGTTGTTTTCTTTGTAGTCTTATTGTAAAGAAGTACACCTTGTTTTGAAGTAAGCCAAACCCATAAATTAGATGCTTTAATGTTATTAATTTCAATAGTAGTTAGGTTTTTAATTCCTTGGAGATTATGGTAATTGAAGCTCTTTGTGTTGTGAGAAGGGAGTGATAAATCAAAAGACAGTAATTGATTTTTTGAAGAAACAGCCCAAATAGTATTATTTTCCTCATCAATATCAAGTGTTCTTAATCGTTCATTATCTTTTATTTCGTATCGACTAAACGTATTTGTAGTTATTTTATAGGAGGCAAGTTTACCATTAATATCTATAAACCAAACTTTATTCTTAAAAATTTGAAAAGGAAATTCATCCTGATCGTAAAGTGAGTTTTCCATCCATTTTGTAACTCTTACTATTTTTTCTGAAGATACGTTATAAATAAACAACTCATCTGAATAAGTATTTATCCATAGGTTATTTTTATTATCAGATTTCATTTGAAATATTTTTTTACCTTCGAGGGCTCCAATATGGATGTCTGAGGTTTTACTGTCTAAATAGTTCAAACCGGAGTTTTCAGAGTAAAACCAAATTCTTCCATCACTTGTTTGAGCCAATAAATCAACAGAGCCATTCATTATTCCATTTGAGTAATGCTTAAAGTGAATAGAAGCATTATAAAAAACATTTAATCCTTTTCCATATGTACCAAGCCATAAGTTACCAGTGGCATCTTTTAGGATAGTATTAATTTCATTTTTTGAAATACTCGTTGTTGCTTGGTTGTTTCGATACGCTCTTATATTTTTTGAATTTAGTTCTATAATATTCAAACCGTCACCAGTGCCAACCCAAATTGTAGAATCATCGGTAAGCACTATACTTCTGACATTATTGGAAATAAGTTTATTGGTTGGATGACTCGTGTTGTAGGTGTCAATCAAATTATAGTTTTCATCTAAAACATAAATGCCTTCGTCTGTACCTAACCAGTAGTTACCATCAATTTCTTTCATATCAAACAATGATTTTGCAGGAATCGTTATGTGAAACTTGTTATTTTTTTTCTGTAATGATTCTGCGTAATTTAGGTTTTCATTCACTAAAAATATGCCATTATCATAACTACCAAACCAAAAGTTTCCTTTCAAATCTTGATGGATAGTTTTTATTTCTTTTAATTCGTCTTCAAGTCCGTGAATTTTAATTTGTTTAAAATGATTATTTGATTTGTTAAATTTATGAATGCCCTCTGTGGTAGAAACCCAAATATTATGAGCATTATCTTGGTAGATATCCCAAATCATATCGTCTTGTAAACTTTCATTATTGTCTTCTTGATGGTAGAAGTTTTCAAAATTATCTAAAACTACATTATATTTACTTAACCCTTTTTTTGTGCCAACCCAAAGCACGCCATCTTTATCAACAAAAATCTTACGGATGAAGTTATTTGCAATGGAAGTTGGGTCTGCTAGATTCTTCCGATAATGTACAAAGTTTTTTCCGTCATATCTATTGAGGCCATCTTCTGTGGCTATCCATATAAAACCATCGTGATCTTGGGTAATGTCAAATACGTTGTTTTGGCTTAAGCCATCACTGGTTAATAAATGTTTAAACTTTAAGGCTGCTTGGCTTGATAAAGAGGTGTTTTCAGTAATAAAGTGTTCAGTTATTGATTCTTCGGCAGAAACCGTTTGAACACCGAATACCATTGTGAAAGTGAGCAAATAAAAAACGTGGCAAAATTGTTGGAATTTTACGAGATGAGCATTAGGAAAAAAATTAAGCACAAATACAACCTTGGATAGCAGCTTTAATTAGGCTTAATTACACCACTAATATTAAAACAAACATGAATAAAAATATTATAAAAGAAATATTAGACTGTTTGGGCTGGTAAATTAAGCAAGCAATTTCATTTGTTATTATTATTTATATTGCATACATCACATTAAAAATGATGGCTAGTGCTAAGTCAACTCATTTACCCTCATTTGGATAAGATACTTTAGGTGGCAAATATCATTAACACTGATACTTTATCGGCAGGTTTAATATTTTCTTTGACAGTTTTTTAATGTTTTTTCAATCTTTTCATTGTGATGGCGTATATTCGTTTTGTTTTCTTCGGTACTTTCTTGGTAGCTCGCCAAGGTTACCCTGTCGGCTTTATCATTAACCATAAGTTGTTGCGTAAAAAATTGGCTAATATCATTAATGGTTAATGACAAAATGACATTGATCAGTTGTTGTTTTTCATTGAAGCGTGTTTCTTTGTTGCAGATAGATGCCCAAAAGCGTTGGCTCTTTATTCGTAAACTAGTGTCTTTTTCTTGCAATTGGCTCGCTAATCCTTGTTGAATGTTTTGCCAATCTTCATTTGATAAAAGTGCTAGGTTTTCTTGAGCATTATTAATGAAACCGTTTATTTCAGTGACTAAAGTATCTGCATCTGTGTGCGGAGACTGGATATAAAAAGCGATGCCAGGATAGCGATTAATTGGAATAAACCCTACACCGACCAAATATCCAAATTGTTTTTCAGTTCGCATTTCTTGAAAAAAAAGTGGAGATAATATTTGGCTCGTTATCATGGTTATAGCTATTGTTGTTAAATCCTTTTCGACAAAGGGGTAATATACAACCGCAGCATGGTCATGATCGGGTAACTCTAAAGGAAGATGAATGTCACCTTGACCTTCAATATCAAGTACTGGAACTTTCACGGCATATTCATTAGAGAAATGATGATTAAATGAAGACTTTAACAAATGACTAAATTGTACAGCATCTTTCATTAACCAATTCCCATGCATTAATGCTTCAATCGTTATCTCGTCAAAGAGTTGCTCTCTAAAGGCAACAAATTCTTTAAATGTTGTATTTTTTAAAGTCTTTGCTAATTCATGACTCGTGGGGTTTTTAGGTTGCATTGTTGAACTAAGAATCGAAAATAGCTGTGAAATTGACTTACTTGTTTGTGCGTTATTCCAATGATTGATTAATTGTTTTTTGAATAGATCAAATTTTTCTTCTATAAAACTTTCTGACACTAAACTCGTCAGTAATTGTTCGAGTAACCTGTTTTGTTTAGTACTAACACCTGAAATTTGTAATGTCATTCCACCTTGATGCGAAAATAGATGGTAATGAATCCCCGCGAGTTCTGCGTCATAATGTTGTTCGATAACAGCGTCACTGTATAAATCGACAAATAACCGTGTCATCGCAATATGTTTACTATCTTTTATAGTAAGTGGTGCATCAAGACCAATGTAAATGTAACCTTTGGGGACTTTGAATGTGTTGTCTTGCTTATACCAAACGGATAAACCATCAATGTTTTCAATTAACTCAGGATGGTTTTTTTGTTGACTAATTTCTTGCTCACACGCATGTATTTTAGGCTCTTTTACAATATAAGGGTTTTTTAATGGTAAAGATAAATAAGAGGTTAGTGCTTCATCCTCCCAGTTTTTAATTTGTGAGGCGCTAATCTTTTCAATGCTGTAGGGGACTTGATACCAAAAACTTTTCATATCAAACTCATTTTGAGCGCTAATATGAATAATGCGCATATTATCTGCAGATAAGTAACCTAACAGCAAACTAATATCTTGTTGCTGCATACCATTCATCATGTAGTCGCCATAGATGTAATTTTCGGGCGAATAATGCTGCATGTTTATAACTATTTGACAAACAGAGTCTAGCGGCTTTAGTTTTTCTTGAAAATCAAATGATAAATTGGCGATTGCTTGTTTTTCTTGGTAATAAAAATCATTAATTGGAGCGCTTTTCATCAAGTTGATATAAGAGAAAATACAGCTGACTATCTCGTTGATATGCTGTTGTCCTTGCTCTGTAAGTGAAATACTTAAATTGAAATCTTTGAAATTTGAGCCATTTACTCCTGACCCAGCCGTCAGACTTAGCGCCCAGCTTTGCTTTTTAAGATAAGACAAAATACTCCCTTCACCTTCATGGCCAAGTAAGTAAGTTAAAATAGATTCTGGCTTGTTGCGGTAATAAGAATCGATACAGGGCATTGCAAAACTAACAATAAGTTGACGATCGTTTTTTACAGGTTTTACATTGATTTTTATTTGTTGATGCTCCGCTAAATAAAGTGGAGTATCAATTATTGGATGTTCTGAGGTTGCTGCTTTTATATCCGTAAATTTAGCAATGGCTAATGCTGATAACTCATCAAGTGTTTGAGGCCCTTCTAAAACAAGTGTCATAATGTTTGCGCGATAATGTTGATTAAAAAAATCACGTATTTCTGTTGTTAAATCACTTTCTTTTCTGTCAGCAAGCGTATCAATAGAGCCGACAGAAAATTTAGAAAAAGGGTGCTGCTGGTTAATCGTTTCTTTGTGGACATCATATAGACGACGAATATCGTCTTTGAGTTTAAGTTTAAATTCAGCATCTACATTTTCACGCTCTTTTTCAACAAATGCTTTCGACAGTAGTGGACTAATAAAAAATTGGCTAAAGCGATCTAAAGCGGGTGTAAAATGTTGATGATGAATATCGAAGAAAAAACAGGTGTGCTCTGTAGCTGTCCATGCATTATTGCTGCCGCCATGTTGACTAATGTATTTTTGATATTCACTGCCGTCAGGATAAGGTTTTGTGCCTAAAAATAGCATATGTTCTAGAAAATGCGCTAAACCTTCACGGTCAATTGGATCACTAAAATGTCCTACATTTACCGCTAACGCTGCCGCTGATTTATTCGTTTGTTCGTTGTGAACTAATAGAACACGCAAGCCATTAGATAATGTTAAAGTTTTATATTGCTTATTGTCATTTGGGCTTTGTTTCAACATTGGCTCCGGCAAACACTGCAATAACCTCTATGGTGCAGAACACTGAAAAGGTAAGTGTTTGTTTCTAGAATTATTTTAATTATCCAGTTAAATTACCTGATGCATTAACTAGAGTCTATTGTATTCTTAAACTTTCTATTAATTACCTATACTATAGACTGAAATAAGCGCTAAAATGCCTTCGATTTTAGAAAATGATGTTATTTGGAAATTTTATGCGAATATTTGTTATGCGACATGGTCAGGCCCAAGCTATGGCTCGTTCTGATCAAAGCCGAGAATTAACCTCTTATGGTAAATGCGAAGCTGAAAATATGGCAAGCTGGTTGGTTAATCAAAAGAAGCACTTTGACCATATTTTTGTTAGCCCATATATCCGCGCTCAACAAACGGCTAAAATAGTAAAAAATATTTTAGTCACTAAAATAGTAAAAAATATTTTAGTGACTAAAACTTCTTTAACGACACTTGATTTTATTACTCCAGAAGATTCAGCTGAAAAAATGCATGATTTTATTGATGTAAATTTTATCGATAACCCTCATGCCAAAGTACTTATTGTTTCTCATATGCCTTTGGTGAGTTATTTAGTTTCGGAGTTTACCGGGGGAATGCAAGCACCGTTATTTCAAACAGCATCAATTGCTGAAATCGAATATGATATCAGCTCAACGAAGGGGCAATTAATCGCTCATACTGTGCCAGCGAGTATTTAGTTTTTGTGTTAAAGAATATCAGCGAAGCGATCGTTAAGTTCAACGAGCACTAAAAGAGCACCATTACCACCCCACTCAAGTGGTGCTTGATGAAAGGCCATTACATCTGGGTGTTGTACTAACCAATGTGGAACTTTATTTTTTAGCACTCGTGAACCTAAACCGTGAACGATACAAACACACTTTGCATGTTCTTTTTTACACGCAAAAAGCAATGCGGCAATTTCTAACTTTGCTGTTTGCTGATCTAACCCATGTAGATCTAAAATTAAATCGGGAGCGTATTGGCCTCGGCGTAAATTTTTAACCTCAAAACTGTCTACATCTTCACGAACATATTTCATTGGGCCCATTTGATTAAGGTTCGGCTCAAACTCATCAGAAAAATAAAATTCAGCATCTTGTTGTTTCTTTGAATTAGCTTTTGTTTTAGCTGCTTTTAAAGATTTATTTTGCAGTTGCTTTTTAATAGGCGTGATTTTATCTTGCACAATGGGCTTTACCTTGCCAATTGCTTGCTTAAACAAATCTTTTTCTTGGGGCGTCAATGCATCTTTAAATTTCATAGTTGAAACTACATTCTTACTGATAATATCGAAAACAACTCAAATTCTAAAAACATCTGTGGGCAATAACAAGCAAAAGGTTATAATACTGCGATATAACTTGTTAAATAATCGATAAAAGAGAATAAATGTGAACGAAGTTGATTTTTCGCCAATTAAGGATGAGCTATTCACTATTGGTGATTACTTACGTTTTGCCACCAGTGAATTTAATCAAGCTGAGCTTTTTTTTGGCCACGGTACTAATAATGCTTGGCATGAAGCAATAACCTTAGTGATGTTCGCTTTGAACTTACCGACTGAGTTAAGTGAAGAAGTGTTTAATTGTCGATTAACGTCAAATGAGAAAACAGCAGTACTCGCTTTAATTGAAAGACGTATTGTTGAACAGTTACCTGCAGCATATTTAACTAATCATGCTCTGTTTGTTGGTTTGCCGTTTTATGTTGATGAGCGAGTGTTAGTACCTCGTTCACCTATTGGTGAATTAATTGAACAACACTTTTCACCTCGTTTTTCTCTAGAAAATCCTCCGCACCGTATTCTTGATTTGTGTACCGGAAGTGGCTGTATTGCCATTGCTTGTGCAGTGGCTTTTCCTGAATCTGAAGTCGATGCGCTTGATTTGTCGGTGGATGCGCTTAACGTTGCGCAAATCAATATTGAGAACCATGGATTATCAGAACAAGTTATTCCAATTCAGTCTGATGTTTTCTCTGGGGTTGAAGGGCAAACTTATGATTTAATTGTTACTAATCCTCCGTATGTTGATCAAGAAGACGTTGATGCATTGCCGCAAGAATATTTGCATGAACCTGAAATGGGTTTAGGTTCTGGTGTTGATGGCTTAGATATTGTTCGAGAAATTCTGTCACAAGCGGCGAGTCACTTGAATGACAACGGTGTTTTGATTTGCGAAGTAGGGAATTCCCAAATGCATGTGGAATATGTTTATCCGCAAGTTCCTTTTACTTGGTTAACCTTTGAAAATGGTGGGCATGGCGTATTTATGCTAACCAAGGCGCAGTTAACAGAGCATGCTAAAAGTTTTACAGAAGCATTTGATCAGAAGTAGTTAGCTTTAGTTAACTGCAATCGTATATTCAAATAATAGAGAGAAGATATATTCATGTCAGGCAATACCTTTGGAAAATTGTTTACCGTAACATCATTTGGTGAAAGCCATGGTTTAGGCTTAGGGGCTATTATTGACGGCTGTCCTCCCGGTCTAGAATTATCTGAGGCAGATCTTCAAAACGACCTTGATCGCCGCCGTCCTGGTACATCTCGTTTTACCACGGCAAGACGTGAACCTGATCGAGTTAAAATTATGTCAGGTGTTTTTGAAGGTAAAACCACAGGAACTCCAATAGGTTTACTCATTGAGAATACCGACCAACGCTCAAAAGATTACGGTGATATAGCAAAAAGTTTTCGCCCAGGACACGCTGATTATACTTACTGGCAGAAATACGGCATTCGTGATTATCGTGGTGGTGGACGTTCTTCTGCCCGTGAAACTGCAATGAGAGTTGCTGCTGGCGCAGTGGCTAAGAAATTCTTGAAACAAAAATTTGGTATGGAAATTAAAGGCTGTGTTACTCAAATTGGCGATGTTTGCGCTAATAATATTGATTGGAATATTGTTGAGAACAACCCATTTTTCTTCCCAGATGAAAGTAAACTCGAAGCTTTGGAAGAGTTGTTGCGCGGGATTATGCGTGAGAAAAACTCCGTTGGTGCCAAAATAATGGTTCAAGCGAGTCATGTTCCCGTTGGGCTAGGTGAACCTATTTTCGATAGAATGGATGCAGACATTGCTCATGCACTTATGGGCATTAATGCCGTTAAAGGTGTAGAAATTGGCGATGGTTTTGCTGTTGTGAGTCAAAAAGGTTCAGAACATCGTGATGAATTAACCCCAGATGGTTTTTTGAGTAATCATAGTGGCGGCATATTAGGTGGCATTTCATCAGGGCAAAATATTGTCGCGAACATCGCGATGAAACCAACTTCAAGCATTGGAGTGAGTGGAAAAACAATTAATTTAGCAGGCGAACCAACTGACTTGATCACGACTGGTCGTCATGACCCATGTGTTGGTATACGAGCAGTTCCTATTGCAGAAGCTATGTTAGCACTCACCTTGATGGATCATTTTTTACGTCATCGTGGGCAGAATGCTGATGTAATTTGTAGTACACCCGATATTGAATCTTAATCTGTATTTTTATAAAAGCCAAAAATAATGTCGTCAGATAACTTTGTAAAACTCTCATCGAGTTACTTTTGGTATTTTGCTATTTTAGGTTTGATCGTACCATTCCTGCCTGTTTTTCTTGACGCTAAGCAATTTAGTTCCATAGAAATAGGTGAGATCCTTGCGATTATTACTGCAACCAAAATAATAGGCCCAACTTTTTGGGCTTTCGCTGCTGATAAATCAGGCAAGCAATTATCGATTATTCGCAGTGGCTCTTTATTAGCCTTGCTCAGTTTTTCACTACTTTTTTGGCTAAACGGGTATTGGCCTATTGTTTTCTGTTTAGCAATGTTTAGCCTGTTCTGGACGGCTATTTTACCTCAACTTGAAGTACTCACCCTTAACTCAATTCGCAGAAGTGCAAAAATTTATGCACGTATCCGTTTGTGGGGAAGTATAGGTTTTATTTTTTTGGCTGTTGTGGCAGGCGATTTAATTGAGCGATATTCTGCAGATGCATTTACGTATTTAGGGGTGTTAGTGCTGGCGGGCTTACTTTTCTCAAACATGAAATTGAAACCAGTTAGAGGCGCCAGAAGTAGCACCGCTAACATAGGGAAAATGAGTGATAAGATTTTTAATCGCTCATTTATGTACTTTTTTCTTGCTGGCTTGATGCTGCAAATGAGCTTCGGTCCTTATTACGGTTTTTTCGCACTCTATCTTAGAGAACTTGATTACCCAGGATTTGCTGTTGGTGTTTTTATTGCCATCTCAGTCATCGCTGAAATTTTAATCTTCATATATGCCAGTGTTTTTTTTCGATTTTTTCGTTTGAAAACGCTACTGGCCATAAGTATATTATTAACATCTTTACGATGGTTTATGACCGGAAGTTTTGCGGATATTATTTGGGTTTTAGTGTTAGTTCAGTGTATACATGCACTTAGCTTTGGTTTGTACCATAGCGTTTCTCTTCAGTTTATCCATCAACACTTTAATAATGATCAACAAAACCGTGGGCAAGCTATTTATATTGGTGGTGTTTATGGTTTAGGTGGAGCAATAGGTGCTTATATTGCTGGCATTGTTTGGCAAGGAGGGCAAGGAAGTGAACTTGCCTATAATCTTGCTGCATTTGCTGCATTCGTTGGCTTTTTGTTTGTTTTATTCATGCCGAATAAAACAAACACAGGTACAGCGAAGTAAAGCTTTAGTTGATTTCGCATTGTATTATTACTTATCTATACGTACTATTAAATTTATTGAGCCAAGTGCTCGTTGTTAAGTTCAGTGGAGAATAATGAAATTTATTGTCTGGTTTGGGATCTTAATAAACGGATTTGTTTTCTCCTGTTTAGCCGAAAAAATTAATGTAGCCATGGAACCTTTTCCACCTTTTGTTAATGCCGAAGGTACGGGGTTAACGATAGATATGCTACATGCCATTGAAAACATCTCTGATCTCGAATTTGATATTGAGATCATGACCTATGCACGCGCCAAACATCAGTTAAAGAATCAACGCATTCAAATTGTTGGTCATACCCCTAAAAACCTTGAAACAGATGAGTTTTATCTTTATGCACAAGAGTTAAATTGGATGATTGATACAAGCTCCGATATTTTCACTTTTGAACGTGAATTTTTTGACTTGTCGACACTAAAAAAAGGAAGGATCGGTACAACTACCGGTAATGCTGACTTTTTTGCAAAGCAAATGAGCATTCCTCGAGATAAGTTTATTCAAACCGCTACATTACGACAGTTAGTGGATATGTTAGTAATGCGTCGTATTGATGTATTAGTGTTTGAAAGAGTTTCAGTGATGACGTTATTGCAAGAAAAAAAAATGTCAGGTGTTTATTATCAATCTATCGGTAAAATACCAGCCAGTATTGCGGTCTATAAAAATCCTGAAGGACAAAAGCTGAAGGAAAAACTCGACAAGCTTATTAAACAACTTCCTTTAGAAACGATTTTTTCAGGATATCTTCAATACGCACATTTACCAGATAGCGGTAAGGTGCCAATTACTAATTAGCGCTAATACTAAATAAAATGGTGATGAAAATGACTTCAACCTTGCATAAATAGACAAGGTTGAAGATTACTTGATTACGTTAATGAGCATTTATAATAACCGGCTCTCCTAAACCTAATGCCTTTAAACGTGGTAATTGTGATTTAGCATCGCCAACGACTAAGTAAATCATTTGGTCATGATGTAAATACTCATTTGCTAATGATTTGATATCTTCTAATGTTAAGCTTTCAACCAATGTTGCTCGCTCTAACACATAATTTGCAGGTAAGTCGTATTGGCTCATGTTTTGTAATATTGCCAATTTAGCGTTAAATGTTTCGAACCTTCTTGCATTACTTTTCAAATAGTAACTTTTAGTGGTTTCTAGATCTGTGTCGGTAAAATCGTTTTGGTAATCTTCCACCAGTGATTTGATCAAAGCAATAGCTTCTAGGGTTACATTGGTGCGAACACCGCTACTAATAAGAAACGTACCATTTGTTTTACTGCCACTAAAGCTTGAGCTAACGCCATAAGTATAGCCTTTACCTTCGCGCAGCTCCTGAGTTAATTTCGAAGCAAAACTGCCGCCACCGAGAATGTAATTCATCACTTGAGCGCTGTAATAATCTTTATGCAGGGCGTTCAAGGCTGGATAGCCAATTTTCAGCTGAGACTGTTTTGCATTAGGTACATCATAAAAGTAAATTTTTGATTTATTGGGTAATGAAGGCGCTTTTATTTTAGGTAAAACAGCATCTGTTTTAGACCAATGCTTTTCTAGAACAGTTAAAGAGGCTAATACGTCTGTTTCGCTGATATCACCAACAATATGAATATTAGCTAAGCTCGGCGATAATTTTGTTTTATAAAAGGCTTTCAAATCGGCTAACGTAATGCTTTCAACAGACGCTATGGTGCCTAATAAGTTATTCGATAAAATATTATTTTTACCATAAAGTAACTTATTCATTTGATTATTTGCTAATTGACGTGGGTTAGTCTGTTGTTGTTTTATTTGACTGATAATACCTTGTTTAGTTAACAAAAATTCATTTGCATCCCAACGAGGCTCAATAATAATTTCTGTAATTAAGTCGACTGTTGCTTGATGATTTCTTGCTAAGGTACTTGCTGTAATTTTTATCGACTCTTGAGTCGCATAAACGTTAATGGTGGCACCTAGTTTATTAATCGCTTCTTCAAGTTGTTTAGGCGTTTTATTTTTAGTGCCCTTGTTCATTAGTTCGGCTACTAAATTAGCCACACCAACTTTTTTAGCATCATCAAATAACAATCCACCCGCAATATCTATATTCAGCTGTACTAATGGGACCTCAGTATTCTTTATTCCGTAAACATGCAGACCATTACTTAGCTCACTTTGCCAAACTTTAGGTACTGATAGCGTAGGTGTTTTACCATATTTAGGCTCAACAGAACGATCGAAGCTTGAGGGGGTTTTAGTGTAAGTCGACTGCTGAGAGGCATCAAAACTCTTTTCGGCATTAGCGACAATTTTCTCTTCAGTAATTTGCGATTTTACCGAGTTCTCTAATGCCAAATTTTGTTGTCCTTTAGGAACAAAACTTGTAGCAACAACATATTTGTTCTTAATATATTTATTGTAAACGCGTAAAACATCGTCTTTACTGACCGCTAAAATGTTTATAGCTTCTTGATTGATAAATCCAGGATCTTTCGTGAATATATTATATTGAGCTAACCTGAAACCTTTACCTAAAACACTTGAAAGTCCACGATAAAAAGCTGTTTCTTGCCCCGCTTTAATCGTTGCTAAATCTTGCTCACTGAAACCTTTATTTTCAAACTCTTTAAGTGCTTCATAGATTGCTTGGTTAATGTTGTCTAAAGGCGTATTTTCAAAACCGCGCACTTGTAACATTAATTGGCCGGCCAACTCTGATTGATATTGATACATGGTGACACGGGAAGTTAATTTTAACTCGTCAATTAATTTTTGATTGAGCAGTGCTTTCTTTCCATCGCTTAACAGTTCAATTAACACGTCTAATGCATAACTGTCAGGATGATACTGGGGCACAGTTGGCCACGTTAAACTCAGCTCGGGTAATTTAGCGAAGTTATCTTCATGATAGATTTTCTTTGTTTGGGTTAAATTTGCAGACTGTTTTGCTAAAGGCGCTATTTTTTCACCTGCTTTAATTTCATCAAAGTATTTATGTACCCATGCTTTCGCTTCGGCTTCATCAAAATCACCAGCAATGACTAAAGTCACATTATTAGGTACATACCAGCTTTTGAAAAAATCTTTAACATCTTGGAGTGTTGAGTTTTGCAGATCGACTAACGAGCCAATGACTTGCCAGTTATACGGATGATCTTCAGGATAAAGGTTTTTATCAATAACATATTGTGTATGACCGTAAGGGCGATTGTCATTCGATTGTCGTTTCTCATTTTTTACAACCTGCTTTTCTTTTGCGAGAACTTCTTCTGTCACTGTGTTGATAAAGTAACCCAATTTGTCGGCTTCAGCCCAGATCATTTTTTCTAGTGCATTATTGGGTACGGTTTGAAAGTAATTAGTTCTGTCACGACTCGTTGAACCATTTGCTCCTGAACCACCGATACGAGCACTCATTTTGTCTAAGCCTCCTTTTCCTAAGTTTTCCGATTCTAAAAAGAGTAAATGTTCGAATAAATGAGCAAAACCTGTTCTGCCCTGAATTTCTCTTGCAGAACCAACATGAGCGGTAAGAGCTACTGCAACCACTGGATCTGAGCGGTCGACGTGAAAAACAACCTCTAGGCCATTATCTAAAACAAACTTATTGTATTCAATATTTATAGCGCTATTCGTTGCAGGAGATTTATTAATGCTTTGTTTGTTTAACGCGTTTTTTGATGGCACTTCTGTCATATTACAGCCAACTACAGATAAGGCGGTAATTATCGAAAAGCTTAGAGCAGTCCATTTCATTGGGAAACCTATTGTTTATTATTAGTTCTTAGTGTTGATATTGTGCCCTTTATTCAATGAAACGCCAATAAATGTACAATAAAAAAGTAAATTTATTGTTAATTATTGTTTCGAAGATATAAAAAAAGCGCTAAAAGCGCTTTATTTAATTGGGTAGAAGTTTTATTTATTTAAAGCTTCACCTAAATGAGGTCGGATATCTTTTAAAATTGTCTTCAATAAACGAGGGCAAGCTGCAACAACATTCCCCGATACTGTATGATTATGATCACCAACAAAGTCAGTGACTAAACCACCAGCTTCAATAATTAATAATTCGCCAGCAGCAGATTCCCAAGGCTTTAAACCAATTTGGAAGTAACCGTCAACTCGACCAGCAGCTACATAGGCTAAATCTAATGCAGGAGATCCTGAACTACGTAAATCTGAAGACTTAGTGAATAAGGTTTTAAACATTTCTAAATAAGCGTGGCTGTGCTGCTTGTGCTTAAATGGAAAGCCAGTTGCGACAATTGCGCCAGAAAGCTCTTTATGTTGCTTTACACGTATACGAAAGCCATTAAGCTGAGCTCCTTTACCACGGCTAGCAGTAAATAGTTCACCACGTGAAGGATCAAAGATAATTGCTTGATCTAATTTGCCTTTCACTTTTAAAGCAATCGACACAGAGAAGTGTGGGATGCCTTTAATAAAGTTTGTTGTACCGTTTATAGGATCAATAATCCACTGGAAGTTATCATCTTTTCCTTTAATCACGCCACATTCTTCACCAATAATAGTGTGATCAGGGTATGATTTTTTCAATGTTTCAATAATGGCTTCTTCAGCGCTTAGGTCAGCACTCGTCACAAAATCATTTGTGCCTTTTGCATGAACTTCAACTTTATCTAATTGTTCAATGGCACGAACAATAACTTTACCTGCGTTACGCGCAGCGCGAATACCAATATTAAGCATAGGATGCATATAGAGACTACCTTTTACATATCTAGTAAATAGAATTAAACAGTATAACAACTTTTATAAAGAACGAGGCTTGCCGCCGAGCGGATTTTCAAGCGCGCAAATTATAGCAAAGTTAGATGTGATTAGCGACCATAAAATTACAATACCATTAATGCATTAAAAATCTTATAGATGTTTAATAACTAACACATAATTTTTCGTACTAATCATTTTAATAAAAATTGATGATTTTTTCTCAGCACAAGGTTAATGTTCTGTGATAATATTATTCTCAATTTTAGCCATCTAGATAGTTAACTTTTTTATAGTTAACTACAAACTGAGTAATTGAAGATAATGTCAGAACAATCATCACTTTTAAGCAATGTTAGGATTGTATTAGTAAATACTTCCGATTGTCGTAATATTGGTTCAGCTGCGCGCGCTATGAAAACTATGGGATTAAGTGAACTTATATTAGTTGATCCTATCGAAATGCCCAATGGTCAAGCACAAGCTTTAGCCGCGGGTGCTACTGACGTATTAAAAAATGCAAAAGTTGTTGGTACGTTAGCTGAAGCGATAAGCGAATGTGGTTTGGTTGTTGGCACGAGCGCACGTTCTCGTACCCTACCTTGGCCTATGTTAGAGCCAAGAGGGTGTGGAGAAAAGCTTGTTGAAGAAGCGCACAATTTTCCTGTTGCTCTCGTCTTTGGTCGTGAAAGTAGTGGTTTAACCAATGAAGAATTACAACTATGTCACTTTCATGTACAGATCCCAGCGAACCCTGAATATAGTTCGTTGAACTTAGCGATGGCAGTACAAACATTAAGTTACGAAGTGCGTACTAGTTTTTTAATCGATCAGCAAAGAGAATTTAAAACACAAGGTGAGAACCTGAGTAAAAATCTACCGAAGAAAGTTGTAGATGAAGAAGAGCAGTTTCCAATCATGGAAGAAACCGAGCGTTTTTATCAGCATTTCGAAGATGCATTAAAAGCGACTGGTTTTATTACGCCGTCTCACCCCGGATTGGTGATGACTAAATTACGTCGTTTATTTACTCGTGCTCGACCCGATGTTAAAGAAGTAAAAATGATGCGTGGTATTTTAGCTTCAATACAAAGAGCAGCTAAAACAAACGACAAAAAAGAACAGAATAAAGAATAATTATAGTAAGCACTTATGGTATTGGTGTTTACATACACCAATATAGAGAAGGATAGAATTATGTTCAGCCGTATCAAAGAAGATATCAAAAGTGTCTTTGATAGAGATCCAGCAGCTCGCAATACATTAGAAGTATTAACTAATTATCCTGGCATGCATGCTATTTGGATCCATCGCTTGAGCCATAAGTTATGGAAGAATAACTGGAACTTACTTGCTCGTTTAATTTCGACATTCTCTCGTTGGTTAACGGGGGTTGAAATACATCCCGGAGCCACACTCGGTCGCCGGTTTTTTATCGACCACGGTATGGGAATTGTCATTGGTGAAACGGCTGAAATCGGCAATGATGTTACGCTTTATCACGGCGTAACGCTTGGCGGTACAAGTTGGAATGCTGGTAAACGTCACCCAACATTAGAAGATAATGTGGTTATTGGCGCCGGTGCACAAGTGCTCGGTCCTATAACGATAGGTAAAGGCGGTAAAGTAGGTTCTAATTCAGTTGTGGTGAAAGACTTGCCAGCCAATGCTACTGCTGTTGGTATTCCTGCACGAATAGTTAATGAAAAAAGTAAGTCTGAAAAAGAGCAGCGTGACCAAGCCGCTAAAAAGTTTGGTTTCGATGCTTATGCTGTATCAGCCGACAATCCAGATCCTGTCGCAAAAGCTATCGGTCGTGTGCTAGATCATATGCACTTGATGGATAGTAAGGTGGCTGATTTATGCAAGGAGGTGAATCTACTGGGTGGAGAAGTCTGTCAGGAAGCGTTACCTGAACTGCGTGTTGGTGAATTTGTTGATGACGAAAAAGCAGCAGCTAAACGTCGTGAAATGGGCGTAGCATCATTCGACCCTGAGATTTAGCCGTTTATGGTTCTTTAATGCCAGATTGATTTATTCAAGTCAAATTATACTCATTATTTATTAATTGCCTCTTTTATAAACAAAAAAATAATACTTGAGTAAAACACTCGGGTATTTAGTTGACTATTTTGTAGGGTTATGTAAAATTACTAATGAATAGATAGGGGCATACAATGAAACTGACTTCAAAAGGGCGTTACGCCGTAACTGCTATGTTAGATGTAGCAATTCACGCAGTATCTGGGCCCGTATCTTTAGCCGACATTTCAGAGCGACAGGGTATATCTTTATCTTATTTAGAGCAATTGTTCTCTCGCCTTAGAAAGTATGGATTAGTAAATAGTATAAGAGGACCTGGCGGCGGATACCGTTTAGGTATGTGTTCTGCAAAAATCTCAGTTGCTGATGTAATCAATGCTGTTGATGAAACTATCAACGCTACCCGATGCGCAGGCAAAGGTAATTGCCAAGATGGTGCGGAATGTTTAACACATACTTTGTGGGAAGGTTTGAGTGATCAAATCGAAAATTTTTTAAAAAATATTTCGTTGTCAGAGCTTGTTGAACAACGCAATGTGAAATTAATATCAAGACGACAAGATAAAGCTTACGCACAAGCCAACAAAGCCATCTCGTCATTAGAAACATTAATAGAAACCAAAAATATTATGCACGACATGCACTAAATGCGTGTTGTCAAACTGGAGAACGTTAGCTAATGAAGCTTCCTATTTATTTCGATTACTCAGCTACAACACCTGTAGATAAACGTGTTGCAGAAAAAATGATGCAGTACATGACTACTGACGGATTTTACGGTAACCCTGCCTCTCGTTCACACAAATTTGGCTGGCAAGCTGAAGAAGCTGTAGATATCGCGCGTAACCAAGTAGCCGATCTACTTAATGCAGATCCTCGTGAAATTGTTTTCACTTCAGGTGCTACTGAGTCAAATAACCTCGCTATTAAAGGTGCTGTTAACTTTTATAAGAAAAAAGGTAAGCACATTATTACGTGTAAAACTGAGCATAAAGCAGTTTTAGATACGTGTCGTGAGCTTGAACGCCAAGGTTTTGAAGTTACCTATTTAGATCCAGAAACCAATGGTTTGCTCGACCTAAATAAACTTGCAGCAGCAATGCGTGATGACACTATTTTAGTGAGTATCATGCATGTGAATAACGAAATTGGTGTTATTCAAGATATTGCAGAAATTGGTGAGTTGTGTCGTTCTCGTAAAATTATTTTCCATGTTGATGCAGCACAAAGTGTTGGTAAAATTGAAATCGACATGCAGCAGTTAAAAGTTGATTTAATGTCAATCTCTGCTCACAAGTTTTATGGTCCAAAAGGTATGGGCGCAATGTACGTAAGCCGTAAGCCTCGTATTCGTCTTGAAGCACAAATGCATGGTGGCGGGCATGAACGTGGTATGCGTAGTGGAACACTACCAACGCACCAAATCGTTGGTTTAGGTGAAGCTTGTCGTATTGCTAAAGAAGAATTAGCACAAGACAGAATTCATGTAACTAAAATGCGTGACCGCTTATGGGCTGGTTTGAACGATATGGAACAAGTATTCATTAACGGCGATATTGAAAACCGTTATCCAGGTAACTTGAATGTAAGCTTCAACTTTGTTGAAGGTGAATCTTTGATTATGGCACTTAAAGATTTAGCCGTATCTTCAGGTTCAGCTTGTACTTCTGCGAGTTTAGAGCCTTCGTACGTTTTACGTGCATTAGGTTTGAATGACGAAATGGCACATAGCTCAATTCGTTTTAGCTTTGGACGTTTTACTACTGCAGAAGAAATAGACTACGCAATTACACTGATTAAAAAATCAATTGGTCATTTACGTGACATGTCACCACTTTGGGAAATGTTCAAAGATGGTATTGATTTAGATTCAATTGAATGGGCTGCTCACTAAGCGTCCCAGAAATAAAATTTTACTGATGAACGTTCATTATTGCAACGTTCATCACTATTAGGAGAGAAATAATGGCTTATTCAGAAAAAGTAATCGATCACTATGAAAACCCACGTAATGTTGGCTCAATGGATAAAAATGATCCACAAGTAGCAACTGGCATGGTTGGCGCACCTGCATGTGGTGACGTAATGAAATTACAACTTAGAATTAACGACGACGGAATTATCGAAGACGCTAAATTTAAAACATATGGTTGTGGTTCAGCTATTGCTTCAAGCTCATTAGTGACTGAATGGGTAAAAGGCAAATCAATCGACGAAGCTGGCCAAATTAAAAATACGGCTATTGCTGAAGAACTTGCATTGCCACCGGTAAAAATTCATTGTTCTATTTTAGCTGAAGATGCTATTAAAGCAGCGATTGAAGACTACCGTAGTAAAACTGCTTAAGAAGTCGGAGTTATTTATGAGTGTTACAATGACACCCGATGCAGCAGACCGAATTCAGTCATTTATTGTCAATCGAGGTAAAGGCCTCGGTTTACGTCTCGGTATTAAAACGACGGGATGTTCTGGTTTAGCTTACGTGATGGAATTTGTTGACGAGCTAAATGAAGACGACACTTTGTTTTCTATCTCTGATGTGAATATCATCATTGACGGAAAAAGTTTAGTTTACCTTGATGGCATTGAAGTCGATTTTGTTAAGGAAGGACTAAACGAAGGTTTTAAATTCACAAACCCAAACGCTAAAGGCGAATGTGGTTGTGGTGAAAGCTTTAACGTTTAATGTTCAGTCTACTAAGCCCATTCTATTAAGTTTGTTGCCAAACAAATAAGATTAATGGAATGGGTATATATATTGTGAACGGCTTAATAATGAGTCATTCGCTGGAGTTTTTGTGAATTATTTTCAGATTTTCGGTTTTGCAGCACAGTTTGAACTTGATGTTCATAAATTAGCTGAACTCTACCAAACACTACAAAAAAAAGTACATCCAGACAAATTCGCTCATGCATCTAGTCAAGATCAATTAGTCGCCGTTAAAAAATCAACATTAATTAACGATGCTTATCAAACGCTAAAAAATCCCTTAAAACGCGCACAATATTTATTAGTATTACGTGAAAGCGATCAGCCGAATGAGCAAGCGTCTTTTAGCGATAACAGCTTTCTTATGCGTCAAATGGAATTACATGAAATGCTTGACGATGTTAAGCACGCAGATGACCATGAAGCGGCTATATCATCGTATGCTGAAGTGTTAAATAGTGGCTCTCAAGAATTAACGTTTGAAATGCATAAACTGCTTGATGAAAATACAATACAGTCAAACCTTTTAGCGGGTGACAATTTGCGTAAATTAAAGTTTTATCAAAAATTACGTGTCGACCTCGATAAATTAGAAGATCAACTTTTTGATGATTAATGATCGTTAATCCAAATAAATTATAGTGAATAAAGTAACCGCAATAACGTGTTTTTTCATTCACAATGAAATATCATACGCCCGTTAATCGTAACCGAATATAAAAGAGTCTTAAAATGGCGTTATTACAAATAGCCGAACCCGGCCAAAGCACTGTTCCTCATGAGCATCGTCTCGCCGCTGGCATTGATTTAGGTACAACTAACTCTCTTATAGCCAGTGTTAAAAGTGGTTTATCTGAAACGTTAGTTGATAACGAAGGGCAGGACATTTTACCGTCTGTCGTTAGTTACCAAGAAACAGAGGTTTTAGTCGGCAATGCAGCTAAAGCACATTCGGTTAGTGATCCTGAAAATACTATTATTTCAGCCAAGCGTCTTATTGGACGTTCGTTAGCTGATATCAGTAAAAAATATCCTTCATTACCTTATGCGTTTACAGGTGATGAAAACCATCCAAGTATTCGTACACGTACCGGTGAAGTTAACCCAGTACAAGTTTCAGCTGAAATATTGAAAAGCTTAAAGTTACGCGCTGAAGCTGCACTAGGTGGGGAGCTTACCGGTGTAGTTATTACCGTTCCTGCTTATTTCGATGACGCACAACGTCATAGTACAAAAGATGCAGCGAAGCTGGCTGACTTGAAAGTTTTACGTTTACTTAATGAACCCACAGCAGCAGCAGTTGCCTATGGCTTAGATAGTGGAAAAGAAGGTGTGATCGCCGTTTATGATTTAGGTGGTGGTACTTTTGATATATCTGTATTACGTTTAAATAAAGGTGTTTTTGAAGTGTTGGCCACAGGTGGCGATTCAGCCCTAGGTGGTGACGACTTTGACAATATATTGGTTGAACATTTAATTAAGCAAGCTGGATTACAACGTCCATTATCTGCAACATTTGAACGTCAATTATTACAAAAAGCGTGTGCAATTAAAGAACAACTAACCGACAGTACCTCTGCCAGTTACTCTTTAACTTTTGATAATAAAGAAAGCTTCTCTGGAGACATGAATCGCGAAACGTTTGAGTCACTGATTACAGCATTGGTGACAAAAACTTTACGTGCCTGCCGACGAGCTTTGAAAGATGCAGAAATTTCAATTGATGAAATCATTGAAGTTGTTATGGTAGGCGGTTCAACACGAGTACCCTTGGTACGTCAACAAGTTGAAAAACACTTTAATCGTCAACCATTAACCTCTATTGATCCAGACAAAGTAGTGGCTATAGGCGCAGCTATTCAAGCTGATATTCTTGCAGGTAATAAACCTGACAGTGATATTTTATTACTTGACGTTATTCCACTCTCGCTTGGCTTAGAAACTATGGGTGGCTTGGTTGAAAAAGTCATTCCAAGAAATACCACCATTCCTGTCGCGAAAGCTCAAGAATTTACCACCTTTAAAGACGGCCAAACTGCAATGGCCGTTCATGTATTACAAGGTGAACGTGAACTAGTTGAAGATTGTCGTTCGTTAGCACGCTTTGAACTGCGTGGTATTCCAGCGATGACCGCAGGTGCTGCACATATTCGAGTAACCTTCAAAGTTGATGCCGATGGATTGTTAGAAGTATCAGCAATGGAAAAATCTACAGGCGTAGAAACCGGTATTACCGTGAAGCCTTCGTTTGGTTTAGAAGAGCACGAAATCACTAAAATGTTGATGGATTCAATGAATAATGCCGAGCAAGATATTCAAGCGCGTATGCTTAAAGAGCAACAAGTTGAAGCCTCTCGCGTGATTGAATCAGTACAATCAGCCCTTGCCAGTGACAGTGAACTATTAAACGAAAAAGAAATTAATATCATAAATAATGCAATAAGCGCTTTAGCGAAAATTGCCCAAAGTACGATTGCTGACGATATTGAAGCAGCGATTGAAATATTAAATGAAAGCACTGCTACTTTTGCTGAACGTCGTATGGATTCATCGATAAAAACAGCATTAGCAGGGCATTCAGTCAATGAAATTTAAGAATTTTTAGGAGCTAAAAACATGGCGAAAATTATATTTCTTCCTAACGAAGACCTGTGCCCAGATGGCGCGGTAGTGGAAGCAGAAAAAGGTGAAAGCATCTTAAACGTTGCACTACGCAATGATATTGGTGTTGAACACGCTTGTGAGAAAGTCTGTGCATGTACAACTTGTCATATGATCATCCGTGAAGGTTTTGATTCTATTGCAGAATCTGATGAACTTGAAGACGACATGCTTGATAGAGCATGGGGCTTAGAACCTGAGTCTCGTTTAGGTTGTCAGGCGTTAGTTGGCGATATAGATTTAGTTGTTGAAATACCAAAGTACACGGTGAATATGGTCTCTGAAACTCACTAATTGATTCATCCAAAATTATTTAATAGAAAGGGTAATAACATGAATGTGTTATTACCCTTTTTTTTTATGCTTGAAAGTTCTCTTTGATAAAATAAATTTAACTATTAGGTAAAGTATGTATTTCATCCGCAGCACGCATACCTGATGCTATTGCCCCTTGTATCCAGCCATGAAATTGTGATGCATGTTCCCCGGCAAAATGTACCCTATCTTCAGCAAGTTCTATATGCGAGGCAAGTGCCGCATTCTGCGCATTGGTTGGGGAGGCGTATGCTGAGCCGGTCCAATCTTCCTTTTGCCAAGAATAAAGGTGATTACTGATGATAAAATCTTCTAATTGTGGGAAAACATACTGCCAGCGAGTATGCACACTTTCTATCTGTTGGCCTTTATCAAAGGTGTCTAACTCGGTAGCTGTGAAATTGCGAAGATAACTTTGCATAATGCCGGAACTTTCACCGTTATCCCAAGTTGGTTGCCAAACTTCTTCAGGCCAGTTGGTATCTCCCCAACCGTTTAAGTTATCGGCTAACCAAAATCGCTCTGAAAATTGAGTATAGAGTCTGGTTGAATCGGTATAGTCATAACCACCATTGCTTGCTAATGTTTTTTCATCTGATAGAGGGGGAGTAAAAGAAATTTTATTTAAGACCGGTAATGGTACTGTGCACAATACTCTATCTGCCAGATATTGTTCATTATTACGGGTATAAATGACGACGTTGTCATTTGATTGTTGTACGAACTCAACAGGTGATGCATAAATAATATTATCACTAAGACTACTAGCTACCGCTAAAGGCAGATTAGCCATGCCACCTCTAATTTTATAATAGTCACTGCGGTTGACTGAACCTGGCCAAGGAGGTTGATTAATGTATTCTTGCGCCGAGATAACGGAACTAACGTTATTTTGCAGATTAAAGTAATCATTAGTTTTTGGATAAAATGGGTCGATGTTTAGTGCAAAGTGCTCAATATAAGCCAGCGTTAAATTATGATCAGATGGAATTCTAGATGCACCTGCTTCAGCAAATTGTCCATTTTCAAAGGGTTCATATAAAGTATGAACTCGACCACCAACTCTGTTACGTGCTTCAAGTATTGTCACCTGATGGCCTGCTCTAAGTAACTCATAGCCAGCAATTAATCCTGACATTCCAGCACCAATGATCACTATATTTAATGGCGCTGATGTCTGTGTCAATGCGCCTGGTGTATCGTTCGAACGTGTAGATGGAGGAGTCACTTGAGTTGGTGTTGAACTTTCACCACAGGCAGAAATACTTGCGCTGGAAAAAACGACTAAACTTTGTTTTAAAAAATTTCGACGCGCTTGATTCGTGCTAATTTTTCTATCTATAGATTTGTCCATGGCAGTAAAGTGCTAAATTTCATCCGTTAGTTTTTCCTTATTAACAGCGTATGCAGATACTTACATTTAGGCAAGCAGTAATAACACAGGATTTTGTTTCTGATGGATGTCGAAACTAATTAAGAAGTTTTTATTAATTTTGTGCGACCATTCTTTAGCTTCGATTGTTATATAAGAGAGCGTAATTGATTTTCATTAATTAATCATATGGAGTTGGAATGTATAAAAGTATACTAGTTTTTTTATTATCGGTATTTTTCATTGGCTGTGGTGGCTCGGCAGGCTCGAACAAACAAGAGACCAGTGTTGAATCCCAATCCCCGCCAGCAGCATCAAAACCGTCACTTCCGGAAGTCTATTTAGTCGATAAAACGCAGAGAATCGCGGCATTTATTCAATTGACCAACCAAGTTCGCTATTTTCACCCCAGTGACGGTGCTAGTCAGACTAAATGGGATAATTTTACTAGTTACGGAATTTATCGTACGGCAATAACAACAAGCCAAGAAGACTTTATCGCTACGTTAAGAGCATTATTTGCAACAATGGCCCCTAATTTAAAAATTAATGGTCAAGGCAGTATCGAAGCCGATACTCTAAATGACACTGATACTATAACTTTCTGGTCTCAAACGGGTTATGTTGATGCAAAGGACATGATCAATTCAGTTTATAAGCGAGTGAGGGAACAAAGAGGGCTGGGGTACTGGCGCAATCTATTTGATTTAGATACAAATTATCAAGCGAGTTTAGCTTCATCGATAGATATTGAACTGCCGATCATTTTGGCAATGCAAGGCAGTAAAACACTGCCTGAGAGTAAAGCGTTAATAGCGGGTATTCAAGATTATGAGATAGATACCCGTTTCACCAACTCCTATGCTAGGTTAGCCGCCGCAGGTCAATTGTGGGCCGTATTACAGCATTTTTATCCGTATTTAGATGAACTTGATTTAAATTGGTCAAATGAACTATCACCATTAATAGACAGTTGTATTGAGTCTACAGAGAATTGTGGAATGGCGATGCGTAAATTATTGACGAAAACAGGTGATAATCATAACTATCTTTCATCACAGCATACTGCATTAGGTGATTATACTCTCCCCGTTAGCTTTGCTTGGCTTGAAAATAAGGCGGTAGTAATTAACAAAACGGATGAGACACTAAATGTCGAGGTTGGCGATCAGCTTATTGCGGTAAACGGCATTGATATTGATTCAATCATTCTGGAGAAATCTGCCTATTCTTTAAGGGCTGAAAACAAACAAAAAAGTTCAGTCGTTGCTTACGAATTACTTAGAGGTCAACAAGGTCAGGAAGTCACATTAACACTAAAAAATGTTAATGAAATAGAATACCAGATAACCTTGTTTAAAACTGAAAACGCATTAAGTACTTTTGTGGCCACTAGAAGTATGCTGTCTTATGAAAATTCTGATAAACACCGTATTATTAACGACAATATACATTACGTGAACGTTAGCGAACTGGAAGGCTCAGAGGTTAACGCGATTATTAACCTTATTGACAATGCTAAGGCGATTGTTTTGGATTTAAGGACATATCCGAATTGGCAAAGTTGGCGTGGCTTTCTTGCTCATTTTATTGATCAACCTATTCACTCATTACCTATGAATAAGTACCAGTATTCGTACCCGAATCAACACGGTTCCACCCTGATTGATGTTCCTCAAGAACTTGAACCTGCGACATCAATTATTGATGTACCGGTTATTGTGTTAGCTTCTCGTTATAGTATCAGCCAAAATGAGCATGCTCTAGGCTATGTACAAGATGCAAATATTCCTATTTTGGGAGAAAGCACCTACGGTATTAACGGTAATGTGACACGAATTTACTTGTTAGGTGGCGCAGAAAATACAGGGTTAGAAATATCCATTACCGGTATGAAAGTTACACAACATGACGGCTCGTTATTACGCGGTGTAGGCATTGTGCCTGATATAGCAGTTACTTTGACCATTGATGCGATAAAAAAAGGGGAGGATATACAGTTGCAGGCAGCTATTGATTATTTGGAATTACAACTTCAACCTTAAATTAGATACTTTGAGCTTTAAAGTAGAATATTTTTTGTCGCTGTTAGGCTATAAATAGTTAGAGGAATTGGTCAAGGTGTTATTTTGTCCTTAAATGGATATACCATTAATATGGTTAGTGAAAATCACTAACTGATTCTAAGCTAAATGATAAAAGGGTAATAACATGAAGGTGTTATTTCCCTTTTTTTAAATGGGATAAATGTATCAAATAGCTCCCTTTGCATTTTTGTGTGTAAAGGTATTCTAACTAGAATAACCTGAGTACTTTATGCCTGATAAACTAGCCATTTGTTGATGCCAAGTTGCTAAATCATCTTGGTTAAATTCGTTTAAATGGTGATGACCACAAGCCCTTGCCATAACTTGCATTAGCTCAACAGAAGCTCCAAAGAAATTGTGTAGTTTCTTCGCCGAGTTGTCGATATTCAACAATTTGCGTAACTCAGGTTTTTGGGTCGCAATGCCTGCGGGGCAGTTATTGGTATTACACATTCGTGCAGCAACACAACCTATTGCTTGCATAGCACTATTTGAAATAGCGACACCGTCAGCACCTAATGCCATCGCTTTAACGAAGTCCATTGGTGTACGTAAGCCTCCTGTGATGATCAGGGTGATTTTTCCGGATAACCCTTGTTGATCTAGATATTGGCGCGCCCGAGCCAATGCCGGGATCGTTGGCACACTGATATGGTCTCTAAATATCTCCGGAGCTGCACCTGTTCCGCCACCTCGGCCATCCAAAATAATGTAATCGGCACTGGCATCAATGGCAAACTGCATATCGGCTTCAATATGATTAGCGCTGAGTTTAAAACCTATAGGAATGCCACCGGTAATTTCGCGTACTCTATTTGCAAATTTTTTGAAGTCTTCAACTGTTTTAAGATCAATAAACGTTGGTGGTGAAATCGCTTCAATACCTTCTTCAATCCCTCTAACCTGCGAAATTTTCCCCCTATTTTTATTCGCTGGTAAGTGACCTCCAGTGCCCGTTTTTGCACCTTGACCACCTTTAAAATGAAATGCTTGCACGTTTGTTAATAACTCTTCTTTAAAGCCAAATTTCGCGCTAGCTAACTCATAAAAATAACGCGAGTTACTCTGTTGCTCTTCGGGTAACATGCCCCCTTCGCCAGAACAGATCCCCGTACCTGCTAGCTCAGCCCCTTTTGCTAATGATATTTTGGCCTCTTCAGACAAGGAGCCAAAACTCATATCTGAGACAAATAAAGGAATATCAAGTTCGAGTGGTTTTTTAGCCTGAGGGCCAATAACGAGTTTGGTCTTTACTATTTGATCTTCTAATAATGGTTTACGCGCCATTTGTGCCACCATTATTTGAATATCGTCCCAATGAGGCAATAAATGACGCGGTACTCCCATCGAGGTCATGGGTCCATGATGACCCATTTTAGACAGACCATTTTTAGCCAATTCGTGAATAAAGGCGACGGTAGGCTCTTCGGGTGTCGGTTCAGCGGTGGGTATTTGACTGGCTTGGATCTGTACTCCAGGCCCAACTTGACCCACTTGTTCATTGCTAAACTTTTTATGGCTACCATCACAAAAAGGCGCATTATTGGTATGTTTACAGGCACACAAGTAGGCAGTGCCATCACTTTCAGCTTGAAAAACTTTAGGTTTAAAGGCAGTGCCAGCATGAGAACCATCACAAAACGGTTGCTTCGCTGATTTACCGCAGGTACAAAAATAATAATCTTCGCCCTTGTTAAGCTCTACAGATACTGGCCTATTATTAGCAATCACTGGTTTATTCATTAGTTCACCTATTTATGATTTATAGTTGATGTTTGTACATGCTCAGAAAATAATTTACGGTAGCTATTTCTCTGGGATCCTCTTGCTATTACTGGCGTTAATGATATTTTTACAAGTATTCTCAATGGTGGGTAAATTCAAACATTGAGTTCGTATTTCATGGATGAATGAGCGTGCTGCAGGCCCTAACCTGTCGACGTCAGCATAGATCAAATATAGTTGACAAGTACGGGTACCACTATGTTTTAGTGGGATTGGCTTTAGCTGAGCTGTGCTAAGTTCTTTAATTATGGTACTCAGCGGTAACCACGCAAAGCCGAGTCCGGCACTGATCATTTCAACCGAAGTTTTAAGGTGACTAACGGTCCAGCGTTGATTGGCGATTAGCCAACCATCATCTTGTGGGTTGTTCAAAGACGAATCTCTCACGACAATTTGCCGGTGTGATTTGAGATCTTCCAAGCTAATGGTATTTTCCATATGATGTAATGCATGGTCAGGATGAGCCACTGCGATAAATTCAATGTTACATAACTCTTCGCAAAAGCCTTTTCGTGTTGGATAAGGAGAGATGGCAATATCAACTTTAGTATTTTCTAAGAGTTCGTTTGACCCCATCAATACAGATTCCATCAATTCTATAGTCAACAAGGGGTACTGTGTTGAAGTAGAATCAAGCAATTGGCAAATAATGTCTTGTGGAAATACTTCATCAACAGCAATGCGTAATTGATTTTCAATACCCTCATTAATACTTTGCGCCACGGCTTCTATTTTTGCCGCTTCATCTAACAAATAATTAGCCCGTTTTAGCATCAAACTACCGGCATCCGTTAAACTAGCCTTTCTTCCAATCACCTCGAGTAATTTAATGTCGAGTGATTCTTCCAGTTTTTGAACCGCATGATGAATACTCGACTGACTTTTATGTATGACTACCGATGCCTGATTAAAGCCACCATATTTGACCACAGCGACAAACATACGCCATTGCTCAAGCGTGACTTTATACATAGCTCAACGTCCTTAGTGGTGCCAATATTCTAGTGGTATCTAAGTTCGCTTTGTCTTGAGTCAGCATCGCTTTTAGGTCATCAAAGCATTGCTCGACTGCAACGATTACCGCCGTTAGATAAATAATGGTCATTGCCAACATAAATAAGTTAATTCCTATATTAAGACTTGATTACCAACGAGTAACTACTACGGATCACGACTAACGATTGATGACTAACGTTAGTAAGTAATGTTTGCTCTTAACGTTAATAATATACCAATTTACGGATGTTCTTTTTTACCGTCGGCTTATTTCGCAAAACGCCCAACATTTTTACCATGATGCGGGGATTTTTCTGTCCATGGCCAGCCACCATAATGATGCTGTTTAAAATCGTTTATTGCTTGGTTAATTTCATTTTGACTATTCATCACAAACGGACCGTATCGCACCACAGGTTCATTGATCGTTCGTCCTTGTCATAACAGCAATCTAATCGGTTGATCGGTTGAAACTAATTAGCCCAATCGATAGGAAAATTTTACACCCTATAATTTAGAATAAAAATAGCAAAGAAGAGGACGTATCATTCTAAAAATTAGAATGTTGTAGAGATGATGTGTTTAATAAACTTATTGTTTTACATGCCTATACATTTTACTGAGGTCGATTTTACAGGCGAATGGATTATTACTAAATTTAACTATCTGTAACTGTTTTTCGATAAGTCGACGGTTGAACCGATAACAGAATTCATCACTATGCAATTGAACATTCTATTCTCATTGCATTTTTAAGCGATTCATCCAACACAAAAATTATGTGTTTTCTAAAACTGAGTTTCATGTTTTTTAAAGCTATTGAAATTTACGATTGCTTGTTGGTCCGTGATTGGCAGTCTTAGTTTTCACCATGTTTTTTTATCGCGCTGATAAACGATATATAGCCATTGAAGCACATTCTAAAAAATAATAGGGGTTCGAGTACTATCATCAATACGGTTGGTGAGAATAAATATTGGCTAAACCACTTTATTAGTAAAAAGAGTAGTAACCTGCTGACGTTACTACCCTTTAAGGTGGTTAGTGTTTTTTTAGCTAAGCTTTCATTTTTCTACGAAAATATAAAAGAAATGAACATACAATTAAAACCAGGCTAGTCGGCTCTGCTACTTTTATTGCCTTCTCTCGCACAACAAAAGTACTATATGAAGCATCTGGGTTATTCTCCCAAAGATCATCCCTGTTATCATAGGATGTATCTAGCTTAGCTGCTCCTTCACCATCGGCATCATCAATAATCCAATAAAGCGCTGAGCTTAAATTACCATTGTCTGCTTCAAACCAATCTAGTGCTTCAATGGAGTTTGACGGGGCAATATGGTTGTTTCCCATAATTGAAAGATAACTGAGCCATAAAGAGTAATTGCCTTGCCATTTTAACGCCGTGGCCGCAGCAAAGCCGTTTTCACCGTACCCGCTGGTATCTGCATCATCGGAAGGGATCAAAAAAAGTGTTTTCCATAAAAATGCTACTTCACTTTCTGTGGGAACTCGCCAATTGTTCTTAAGCCCGGAAATTACCTGGTTGTAGGATTGCTTGTTATTATGACCAAAATCCAACCACTCCAATGGGTAACCGTCAGTATCTAAACTAAAGCCGCTATAATTTCCATCATTCTAGATATCAACATTCATTAGATTAGCATGTGCTGTTGATGTAAAAAGCATAACGAGTATGCACAAGTTGTAAATGTAGCTGTTTTCATTGTTGACCTTTGAGCCGTTTTAAATATTTTGTTGAGATATTTGAAATTTCGACATCCTACAAATTAAATGCTAACAAGGCAGGATCTTCGCAATAGCTTTTTAAGCGAGCTAAGAAACGAGCGGCATCTGCGCCATTGATGATTCTATGGTCAAAACCCAGCGATACATTCATGATCAAGCGTGGTACAAAGCTACCATGCTCTGGTGCTACGCCTTTTACTTGTGCTAAACGTGGTAACCATTGTGCTGCGGTAACACCTAAAATGGCTGCTTCTGGCCAGTTAATAACTGGCATAATGCCCGTGACACCTAAGCCGCCTAAATTAGAAATGGTCATCACCGAACCTTGCATATCAGCGGGTTTCAACTTGCCGTCACGTGCTTTAATACTTATTTGTGTTAAGTCTTGGGCAAGTTCAACAATAGATTTTGTATTAACATCTTTAATGACGGGAACCACTAAGCCTCTTGGTGTATCTACGGCAACACCAATATGGCGATAATCGCGGAAGACAAATTCTTTATTATTTTCATCATAAGCTGCAGAAAATACTGGAAATTCATTGATCACTTTTGCTAACAATTTGGTTAAAATTGCAGTGATAGTTAATGAACCACCTTGTGCTTTTACTTGGTCTTTATGGCGTTTACGGGCACTTTCAAGGTCGGTAATATCAATTTCTTGTTGGATCCAAGCATGTGGAATGCGTTGACAACTATGTGACATATTTTCAGCGGTCACTTGTTGGATGCGCGTAGCTGCTTCACGTCGTGTTTCACCAAAGGTTGAAAAGTCAGGTAAAGGTTTTTGCACCATACTTGCGTTATTACTATTGATGCTAGCATCAGAGGTTTGCATCTTTTCTTTAGTATAGGCTTTAACATCATTGCGACTAATTCGTCCGCGAACGCCGCTACCTTTTAGCTGTGATAGTTCAATGCCCAGTTGACGCGCAAGGCGGCGTGCCGATGGTCCTGCGCTAATTGACTGCTGATTATCATTAACTTCAGGAGTTGCTAACGAAGGACTTGGCGTATTGGTGGTTAGTTTCACTGCCGTCTGCTGCTTCGTTATAACTTTAGTTTCTGCACTTGTTGTTGAAGTATGTAGATGCTCTGTTTCTTCTTTAGCTTTATTTTGTTCTGCAATGGTCAATTTGGCAAATTTGTCGCCCATTTCCACCTTTTCGCCAACTTTAAACAAAAAGTCGTCAACAATGCCGTCATATTCACTCGGCACTTCCATCACCACTTTATCGGTTTCAACTTCCAAGAGGTTGTCACCAGTACTGACTTTGCTGCCAGGCTCTACTAAAAATGATAAAACGATACCTGTTGTGGTGCTATCGCCTAATTCAGGGATGGTTAATTCAATTTCTTTTACTGGAGTGGTATCACTGGCATCAAGACTCTTTTCTAACTGCGTAATAGTTTCTTCGCCAGTTACTGCTTGAGTTGTTTGTTCTTTACTCTCATCAGAAATATCAGCGGATATTTCACCTTGAACAACTGGGCTCAGTTCTGCAGGGCTCAACAAGGCAAATTCAGTACCCATTTCAACGGTATCACCAACCTTAATCTCAAAACTGGTAATAATGCCGGCTTGTTCGGTAGGCACTTCCATCACAACTTTGTCGGTTTCTACTTCTAATAAGTTATCACCGATATCGACTTTACTGCCCGGCTCAACTAAAAGTGATAAAACGGTACCTGTTGTTGTGCTGTCTCCCAATTCAGGGATCGTTAATTTAATTGTCATGTTTATCCCTTAGATACTGGTTGGATCAATTTTGTCACTGTTAATATTTAGCTTGGTCATGGCATTTTGTAGCTCAGTCAAACTTAAATGATTGTTCTTGTGTAGAGCATATAAAGCCGCATGAGAAATATAGGGTGCACTGACTTCAAAGTGGTCGCGTAATTCAGGGCGCGCTTCACTTAAACCGTAACCGTCGGTACCTAAGGCGAGATAATTTTTCGGCATCCAACGGGCAATGCCTTCGGCCAATGATTTCATGTAATCAGTTACGGCAATGAATACCCCTTGTTCATCTTCGAAAAGTTGTTCTAAGTAAGGAACTTTGGCGGCTTTTTCTGGATTTAAGCGATTCCAACGATCACAACTTTCGGCTTCTCGGGCGAGTTCAATAAAACTTGGCATACTCCAAATATCGACACTAAAACCATCGTCTTCGAGCTGTTTAGCAGCAATAAGTGCTTGTTGCATAATAGAGCCACTCGATAATAAGTGAATTTTTTGCTCGGCATTAGCATTCTTCTGTTCAGAACGTTGATAACAATAGCCACCTTTAATAATACCCTCTAGTACGCCTTCGCTTTCTGGTAAAGCTGGCATTGAGTGATTCTCGTTATAAAGGGTCAAGTAGTAAAAAATATCTTCTTGTTTTTCATACATGCGTTCAATGCCGTCACGCACGATGACTGCCACTTCATAACCAAAAGCGGGATCATAACTTTTCATGTTGGGAATGGTACTGGCCATTATGTGGCTGTGACCGTCTTGGTGTTGTAAGCCTTCACCGTTAAGCGTCGTTCTGCCAGCTGTGCCTCCTAACAAGAAACCACGACAAAGCATGTCACCACCACTGAAGATCATATCGCCAACTCGTTGGAAACCAAACATTGAGTAAAAAATGTAAAACGGAATGGTCGGTATACCATGCATTGCATAAGCGGTACCTGCTGCCAAGAAAGATGCTAGGCCACCTGTTTCACAAATACCTTCCTGTAATATTTGACCGTCTGTCGCTTCTTTATAAGGCATTAAACTGCCCGCATCTACAGGGGTATATTTTTGTCCTTCGTGAGAATAAATACCGGCAACTTTGAATAAGCCATCCATACCAAATGTGCGTGCTTCATCGGGAACAATCGGCACAACATACTTACCAATTTCTTTATCTTTCATTAATTTAGATAACAGACGTACCATTGAGGAGGTCGTTGATATTTGACGCTTGCCACTATCTTGTAAAAATTCACTGAGCTTTTCTAATGATGGCGTATTAAGGGTAGGGCAATTAACTTTTCTTTCCGGTAAATAACCACCTAATTCTTTACGATGCGCATGTAGATAGCGAATAATATCACTGTCTTCTGCTGGTCGATAAAAATCAGCACGCACTATTGCATCGTCAGCTAGCGGAATTTGATAGTCACGAGCACATTTTAAGCGTTCTTCTGGCGACAAGTTTTTCTTTTGATGGGCTGTATTACGACCCTGAGCTGAAGTACCCATGCTATCGCCTTTAACGGTTTTAACTAATATAACCGTTGGTTTACCACTACTTTTGTTAGCTTTAGCAAAGGCAGCATAAACTTTCTTAGGGTCTTGACCACCTCGTTTTATTTCTTTGATTTCTTCATCGGTTAATGCGTTCATCATTTTTTCGAGTTCAGGGTTATTTTCCACCCAAAGTTCACGTTGGCGACCGCCTTCTGAAACCGAAAAGTATTGGTAATCACCATCAACGGCTTCATCCATTCGCTTGCGGAGGATACCGTCACTATCTTGTGCTAATAAAGAGTCCCAACCTGAGCCCCAAATGACTTTTTCAACATTCCAATCAGCGCCACGGAAACTACGCTCTAATTCTTGAATGATCTTACCATTACCTCGTACTGGGCCATCAAGACGTTGCAAATTACAGTTAACCACCAATACCAAGTTATCCAGATTTTCACGGGCAGCAATATTAATAGTACCTAACACTTCCGGCTCATCAGATTCACCATCACCGATAAAACACCAAATTTTGCCACCATCGTTAGGTTTTAAGCCACGGTTTTCTAAGTACTTGGCAAACCGTGCCTGATAAATAGCGGTTGGCGTTGATAAGCCCATAGAAGCATTAGGCATTTGCCAAAAGTCAGGCATTAATCTGGGGTGAGGGTAAGAGCTTAAACCACCATCTGAGCTCTTTTGACGACGAAAATTCTTCAGTTGTGATTCGCTTAATCGTCCTTCAAGGAACGCACGAGCATAAACACCAGGGGCCGCATGGGGTTGAACCATCACTAAATCGCCACCGTAGTTACTGCTCTTATTGCGGAAAAAATGATTAAATCCTACTTCCAGCATGGTCGCTGCTGAAGCATAAGTAGCAATATGACCACCGACGCCACTGCCATTATCAGCCGCTTGCAATACCATCGCCATTGCATTCCAGCGATTAATGTTTTCAATACGTTTTTCCATTTCGATATCACCGGGATATCTCGGCTGTTCATGTAAAGGAATGGTATTAATATAAGGAGTATTTAATGTCGCTTCTTCAATGGCAATACCGTTATTTAACGCATGTTCTTGCACCGCTCGTAATATTTCTCTGACTCCAGCGTTGCCATACTCCCTGTTAATATAATCTAAAGAGTCTTTCCATTCTTTTTTATCGAGGGATAATTCATCTAATGCTAAATAGTCAGTTGTCATCACGATTCTCTGTTTTAATCATTTTTTAGGTCTTTTATATTTTATTATTTTATGATATTTCGACAAATAGATGATTGCTTTTAATAGTGTCTTTTTGTCTGTTTTTGAAATATTATGTCCCAAACTTGATTGATATGAGTAAATTATGCCAAAAAATGAATTAGATAAGGTTGATTACGAAATCTTGCATCATTTACAAAATGATGCCCGCATAACAAATGCTGAATTAGCCAATAGGGTGTGTTTGTCTCCATCTCCTTGTTTACGTCGTGTTAAAAAGTTGGAAGAGGCAAATATAATCCAACGCTATACGGCGATAGTTGACCCTAAAGCAGTTGGTTTACCGATAAGTGTTGTGGTTAACGTTTCGATGACAAATCAGGAACGTTCACATTTAAATTTTTTTGAGCAACATTTAGCTGAATGTGAGGAGGTTATGGAAGCCTATCTAATGACGGGAAATACTGACTATATGTTACGGATTGTGGTACCAGATATAGAAGCCTACGAAAGGTTTTTGTTTGACAAATTAACACCTATCCCCGGTGTCACGGACATAAAAAGTAGTTTTGCTCTCAAACAATTGGTTTGTCGTACAGAGTTGCCTTTAACGAGAAGTTAATTGTTTTTATGTCGTATTTCAATTGGTTGTGATTTTTGTAATACGGAGTCCCACGATTTAGATATGACTTTATCGAACTGACATTGTGACCTATTGGTCATTTAAGGCTAGTTCAGCGCTGATTAATATTTAGCTTGAAATGAAAGCAGCATGGCTAGACCAGGCTCCCTTCTTTCTACTTTAATTTCTCCGTGCTGTGCTGATACCAGGCCTTTAACCAAGGCCAATCCTATCCCTGTCCCTTGTGTGGTACGGGTTAATTCATTGTTGCCACGATAGAAAAGTTCAAAAATTTTACTTTCCTGCTCTTGGGTGATGCCCTCACCATAATCTCGTATTTCTAGCACAATCTGGTGCCTGTTTTGGGGGTGATTACGAAAGATAAAATCAATTTTTTGTCTAGCCGAATCATCGATCTTTTTTCGATTAAAAAACTTAATAGCATTGTCAGTAATATTAATCACTACCTGAGAAAAAGCGTCCTGTTCAACCAAAACCAACACCAATTCGGCGTTAGCTACCTCCAGAACAATATTTTGTTGAAAGCTATACTTATCGATTATCGATGATGTTTTCGAGCGAATATTATCTACTAAAAGAGTCAGAGGTGTATATTCTGGCTGCACATTTTGCTGTTGTTGGCTAAGAGCAGACAACTGCAAAATATTATCTATTAATCGTGTAAGGCGTTCACTTTCGCCATAAATAAAATCAAAATACTTTTTCTGGTGTTCTTCAGAGATTACCGTGCCCTCTTTGAGCATTTGTGAATACATCCGAATTGACGTTAATGGTGTTTTTAGCTCGTGGCTGACAGAAGAAACAAAATTAAGCCTTTGCTCGCCTAATGCGAGTTGCTTAACCCCTAGACGATAAAATCCATAACATGCTGATAATATGGCGAAAATTAAAATAATAATAAATATGCTGCTGTAAATCATCGCCGATGTCATCGGTAAAGAGTTGGTTGACAGAGTTAATGAGTAACCATTAAAAGGTGGGAAATGAGTATATTTATAAATCAATTGTTGTTGAAATCGTTTATCTAGTTTTGGCAGTAAGCTCACCTTAACTTGGCCGTCAGGTAAGTTTTCATAGAAAAAATATTCTGAAACACCCGCATGTTTTTCATCTTTTAACTCAACTAATACCGAGGTATCGAAGTGCATTTGTTCCATAATATCCATCACTAATTGAGACAGGTAAGGTTTGCGCTTAACAATATAACCTTGCAACCAGTACTGTTTCGCTACTGTTACCACGCGATAAAAAATGAAATAATCCGGAACATCAAAAAAAACATTAAAAAACACATCTTTATCAGAGAACCCTTGTTGGCTTAATTTCGTGATGGTTTGCTGTACTGAATTAGATTGCAACAAAAGCTGTTGGATTTTAGTTGCTGTATTTTTACGAACGAGTAATTCAGGGTTTAGCACGTGATCCGACGCTAATAGGTTGGCGTTATCCGCATCAATTCTAGATAAACTATTATCATGTAAAGTATCGAGCCAGATTGGACTGTTAAAATGTCCTTTATTACAGTATTGAAAGTAGCCAACCAACCATGTATCTCTTGGTTGTTCGTACTCTACTCGAGAGAGAGGCGAAATGGCCCGCTGTGACTGTTTAGTATATGGGTTATACACCTGTCGATAATAGTCAAATGCATCTATTGGTAGACTATTCGATATCAATCTTCTTTCAGTCAAATTTCCATCCACAACTAGCTCTAATTTGCTTGCAGCTCGCTGATAATTAATAAGTGAGTCTTTTTCTAGCTGTTGAAAGCCAAAATATAAAATCGTTCCTAGAGGGATCAATAGAAACAGCAAGAAAGCGATTGCTAAGTAGCGTAACCGACGCAAGCGCTGAGTATGATTAAGTAAATATTTATCTGAAGTTAGCATCTTAAAGACTCATAATATTTGACAACACATTAAACTATGCATTAAACCACACATTAAATTATAAAAAGCTGATAGCCTTCGCCACGGTGGGTGACGAGATGTTTAGGGGATTTTGGGTCTGTTTCAATTTTTTTACGAATTTTTGCGATATGTATATCAACTGTTCGTGTATCTAAGTCAGAGGTGTTTTTATAGTCCCACACTTCTTTGAGTAACTCTTCCCGGGAAACTGGCTTATTTTGACCGAGTAGATAAACGATAATCTCCACTTCGCGGCGCGTGTATTTTATTTCATGGTTATAAGAGAAACCCTTCAATGTTTGCGTACAAATAGAAACATTAGCGCTTAACTCCAAGGTTTTATCTGTTCCCGTCCAACCTGAACGTCTGACCATAGCGTTCACTCGCAATACCAGCTCTGATGTTGAAAATGGTTTTGCTACATAATCGTCAGCCCCAAATGTTAGGCCGTTAATGATGTCTTCTTCAGTGTTTTTTGCCGTCAACATGATAATGGGCTGGATACGAGAATGTTTTCTCAGCGCATTACAGATTTCAAAACCATTCATAGAAGGCAACATAACATCCAAAATTATACAAGCATATTGTCCATCTAAACCTCTAGACAAGCCTTTTTTTCCATCACTTTCGCTGTCAACTTCATAGCCGTGGAAAACGAATAGATCTGTGAGTCCCATAGAAATAATGGGTTCATCCTCTAAGATGAGAAGTCTAGGTTTTGTAGTCAATATTTTGCCCAGTTGCTTAAAATGATCGTTAGAAAACGATGATACAGTATTCTATTCAATATACAGTTTTTTGGAAAGTTGAATGTAAAGTTTTGTAAAAATTACAGCCTTATATTTTTACATAGCTTGTCTATTCTCTTGTTAAATCAATTTATAAACTATCCACATTAGATATTTGAACGGTAAAAATATAGTGAGTTTTACCCTCAATTATTAAACACATAATACTTTAATTATCAAAGTTAACCATTTTATGACTAAAAGGGATAGAAATGATCAAGTTAAAATTAAAAAATCTAATTACGGTTGTGCTATTAAGCGGTTTTTGCTGTTTAGTAACAGCCCAAAATACAGATGACGTCAAAGAAACGGTGCGTTTCGCACCGGAGGCTACAGACACCGAAGCAACGCTCTCATTCAGAGATATTCCTGTTCTCAAAGAGGCTTTTATCGATGCAACGCCAACTGATAGAAAAGACGGTATTCTTGTCAGCGAACTAGGCGCTGATGGTCGTAATAAAGACATGATTATTAAGCTGGCTCAGGAGATAGCCGATAGTAAATATGGTAATTACGACAGTCTACTTATTGCTCATAAGGGCAAGCTCTTGTTCGAAAGCTATTTCCTTCGCGGTCGTATCAATCTAGCCCACTTCCAAGCGTCAGCGGTTAAAGCATACACTAGTTTGGCTTTGGGGCGCGCTATCCAAATGGGGTACCTGACGATGGCCGATTTAGACAAGCCGTTGGTGAGTTTTTTGAAAGACCTAAACCCGTCAAAATTTGTTGATGGTGCAGAAAAGATCACTCTTCATAAAGCATTGACTATGCATGGCGGTCTTAACGTCAGTAATGAAAAATGGCAAGAGCTAGAGAAAAACTCTGAACCGCTTCAAGGTCAGGGCCTCATTCAGACATTACTTGAAAATAGTGGGCCAATTACCAAAGAGTCTCAGATATATAAATATGGTAATCACAATCCAATGTTGGTAATGACAGTCATTGACGCCGTCGTACCGGGCACTGCCAAGGATTTTATCAAAAATGAAATTCTCGATAAATTGGGCATCACTAATTACAGTTGGGATACACACGTTAGTGGCCTGCCACAAGCAGGTTGGATGGTGAGTATGACATCTCGCGATATGCTCAAATTGGGTAGCGTGGTTCTCAATAAAGGTAAATGGAACGGTGAACAGCTTATTTCAGCAAATTATCTCGCTAAGGCCACTAGCGGTATTGTTAAGCCTACGCAAGATTGGATGCCTGAATCTTACCGCTATGGCTATTTTTGGTATCAAACACCAATTACAACGGGTGACAAAAGCTATAATGCCACCTTTGCCTGGGGCGGTGGCGATCAACGCATTATCGTGGTTGATGAGCTTGACTTAACTATTGTGATCACCGGACATGACAGAGAAGAAAAACTCATGGCTCAGATTTCAAATACGGTATTACCTGTTTTTGCTAAATAAGGAGTGAAAGATGAAATATATCTCCCCTTTAATACCGCTGTTGCTTTTTATATTGATGATGAGCAGCAATAGTTATAGTCAGAATGATTTTCCAGACTTAGAAGACCGTTACCTAGGACAAAAATCACCGGGTTTAACGCCTGAATTATTTGCCCCTGGTATTGTTTCTACAGAAGAGTATCGTGAAACTGTTGTAACCTTTTTACCCGATATGAAGGAACTCTCTTTCACTAGAAAAGGGGGGGAATATAAAGAACCTACATTGCTTGTTATGCAATACAAAAACAATCGCTGGGTCGAACGGTCTGTATTGCCAGTTAATATAAATAAATATAGGGAGCGATTGTCCCCTGGTTTGTCAGAGATAAGGAACCTTGAACCTTTCAAAGACATTCCCATTATTGAATCAGCGGTCTCAGCTAAAGGAACTTATTATTTTTATGTTTTAGATTTCAACGATGGCAGTGGCCATATGAGTTATTCACGCCTTATAAATGGCAAATATGAAAAACCTCAAAAAATGAGCTCGGCGATTAATAGAGGGAAATATATTGCCCATCCCTTTATTGCGCCAGATGAGTCTTATTTAATGTGGGATGCTGAAAAAATGAGTGAAGATACTCCTGACATCTATATTAGTTTTCGACAGAAAGATGGCTCATGGGGAGCAGCAATTAACATGGGAGATAAGATAAATACATCAGCCTATGAACAGCGAGCGAAAGTGACACCCGATGGAAAATATTTATTTTTTTGGCGCGGAGATAAAAAGGTTAGAGATGATGGAAGTACTTATTGGATAGGAAATCCTCATTGGGTGGATGCTCAGGTTATTGAGAATCTCAGACCAAAACAATAAGCAATAAACCATATAACAATCGCAGCAAGTACGACTACAAAAGACATGGTGATCTTCTGCGAGGGTTAAATTAATAAAAATATAATTTAATGAAAAAATAGTATTTTACTGATTTTAAAATAGGAAAAAATTATGAAGCATATTTGTATTTCAATTATTCTGCTTTCTCTACTAACTATTAGTAGCAATAGTTACAGTAAAGATAAAATTCCAGTCTTAGACGAACGCTATTTTGGAGAAAAGCCACCGGGCTTAATTCCTAAACTTTTTGATCCTAAAATAGTATCTCCAGAAGGGAGGTTTGATGGTGGTACGTTTTCACCAGATATGGAGGAGTTCTATTTCACTAGGAGAGGTGGGAAATATAAAAAACGCACATTTTTTGTTATTCGTTATGAACAAAATCGCTGGGGGCATGAATCTGAGACTGATATAAAGTGGCCACAATTCTACGCTGATGGCAATATAATGTACGTTGGAAAGGAATATAGGGAACGAACCGACAAAGGTTGGTCGGACCCTAAAAGCCCTGGAGAGTTCTTAAGACAAACAGCTCATGGATTATCGGTTTCATCTAAAGGTACTTATTATTTTCCTCTCTTTAAAAAAGATTTTTATACGGGACACGGCAAACTTAGTTATTCTCGACTGACTGATGGCCAATATGAATCCCCAGTGAAATTGAGTGACGAGATGAATGAAGGTAAATGGATTGCTCATCCATATATTGCTCCAGATGAATCCTATTTAATGTGGGATGTAGTGCGAGAAGATGGCTACGGACAATCGGATCTCTACATTAGTTTTAAACAAGAAGATGGATCTTGGTTATCACCAATAAATATGGGCCCGCAAATAAACACAGATTTTCAGGAAAGTTCCCCACAGATGACATATGACGGAAAATACTTCTTTTTTAATAGAGGAGATTGGAAAGTCGAAGAAGATGGAAGCCGTAATTACGTAGGAAAAAAATATTGGGTGGATGCTCAGATAATTGAGAATCTCAGACCCAAACAATGAACCATATTACAATCGCCGCAAAAGCGATGTCTCGGCCTTTAATCTATCAAAAAATAACAATAAGCCAAGAGAAAGCAGCAAGCAACGTATTTTCATATTAATCCATTTAGGTTTTTAATCATTTGACTTACTTATATTTAGGCTACTGTTTATCTCACCTAAGGAAAAAATTATGAACATTAGTTTTACATTTAAAAATTTAATCATTGCAACGGTCGTTGTCGCAATGGTCGTCGGCGCTTTTTTCGTTCATGCATTGGCTGGATTGAGTGCACGTCCAGTGGTTTTCGCCGAGCCGCCAGCGTTTGTCGAACGGTACGTAGCTGAAATGGACCATTCAGATCCGTCGTTGCAACCGACGGAACCTGAAATCGGCGGCGGACAGCTTGCCACCTCTGAATTTGCAGAACTGACGACGGGTTTATCCGTTGAAGAAGCATTAGTATTCAACGTGATGCTCGATGGTAAATCGTCCGACGTGCTTATGAGATTGTTTGCCCATCCTGAGAAAGCGCAACGGATGAAAATAGCGTCGGCTTTTGCCGCGGTGAATGTTAAGTTTTCTCATAATGAAGAGACTGGCTTCGCAGCAAAAAAACGCCAGTTTTGGCAAGATGCAAAGGATAAGCTTCCCGACATGCAAAACGCGCTTTCAGAAGCATTGATTACCTCCGCTGAACAAGGAACGACGACTCGTATTCCGTACACATTAGCTTGGATGCCGGGGCAGGGTCGTGAAACAGTCGAATTATTTGTATGGGCGGCTAAACACCATCCGGATCCTTGGGTGCGATTATCCTCTGTTTATTATGTGGTTAAATTGGGAGGGAACGAAGACCTTTCCGCTCCGCTACTCCGAAACCTTATCGACGACCCTGTTTACCGAGTGCGCAAGGAAGCCTTAGACCTTAGGTTTAGAAGATTCACAGGGGAATTGTGACAAAAGGAATAATATTTACCGACTAACTTGAAATGACTCAGATGTGATTTGACCAACTTGAAAGCTGTAAATACAAGGCTTTTGGAAAAGTCACTTCTATAAACACTGTAAAAGTTGATTGTGGGGTATTTGTATAAAAGGATGTTTCCCATACTTATAACGCTAAAGTTATTGGTGAGTAGGTCGATTTTGCAATGAGTGGTCTAGGTGGTTATGCACCTAGTTTCAACATTAAGGTTCGGCTAAAGTCGTTGTAACTCTATCTCGTTCTGGGGCACAAAGCGCCTAAGGCTTAATGATAAGCTTGAACTTACAATATGTTTAAATGGCATGTTTAGGCGCTAATGTTCTAGATTAGTTCGTATCAAAACTTAAAACAAACCACAAAACTGCCCTCAAGTTTTAATACCAGAATGTCAACTTTGAGGAACAAAACGTCCAAAATAACGAGCAGAAATCACTATATCTAGCAATCACCACCGCGTGCCCCCCTTTTGGTATGCGTTTGGCAATAACTGGCAAAGGCAATATAAAAACTGATATGCCTTTTTCATCATCTTATTAGCAATTATCCCATTCTTAACTAAACTGAAATATTGGTCTACACTGGTATGATGTATTAAATTTTTTTAACTCAAAGTATTTGAGTTCTGCAGGTTATTAATGGATTTACAACCTAGTAAAATTCTTATTGTTGATGATATTCTCCATAATCGAATTGCATTAACTAAAGTATTGAAGCCGCTAAAGAATGTTGAAGTTGTTGAAGCCGACTCAGGAAATGAAGCACTAAAGAAATTACTAAATAATGATTTTTCTGTAGTATTACTCGATGTCAATATGCCCGGCATGGATGGTTATGAAGTTGCCAGTCTAATTTCTTCTTCTCCAGACCATAAACACACGCCTATTGTAATGTTAACAGCGCACGATTCATCTCCCTCTGAAGTCTTACGTGCATATGAAGCAGGTGCGATAGATTATCTAACGAAACCCATCGAAACTACTATTTTATTAAATAAAGTAAAACAGTTCGTCAAAATCAACCAGTTACAAGCTAAGACTAATTATTTAAAAAGTGAAAGAGAATCGATCCTTGAAGCTGCAGGACAAGGCGTTATCAAATTCACGAGTGAAGGCGACATTGAGTTCATTAATAAGAAAGCTTGCCAAATGTTAGGTTCTCCAGTCGATAAAATTGTTGGCAGTCAGTTTGATAAATGGTTTACTCATATTGAAATTGAACCTGACAATGATGACTTATTTGTCTTCTTACGAAAAAAAGTGCATAAGTTAGGTTTATATCAACATCAAATAGCCAAATTAATCGATAATGATAAAAATATTCATTTAGTTGAGTTAACTTGTACTTCTCCTAAAAGCCAGCAAAACTATTCAATGATAGTACTTTTTCAAGATATTAGTACACGCCTTGAAATGGAGAGTAAACTTACTCATCTAGCTAACTACGATACCTTAACTCAGCTGGCAAATAGGGCCTGTTTTCACGACAATTTGTCGCGAGCTATTATTCGCTCTAAACGTATAAAAAGTACTGTGGTGTTAATATTATTAGACTTAGATCGTTTTAAGCAGATAAACGATACCTTAGGTCACGATGTCGGGGATGAATTGTTACAAGGTGTCGCAAAACGACTTGCTTCTATGTTACGTGAAGCAGACCTTGCGGCACGATTGGGTGGCGATGAATTCGCTATTTTAATTGAGGACTGTCAATCAAGTATTGATGCCGAACTGCTTGCTAAAAAAATAGTGTCGTTAATTTCAAAACCATTTTTGATCCAGGATAAAGAAATATGTATTGAAACAAGTATTGGTTTATCTCGCAGTATTGCGGGTAAATCAGATAAAGCCACTCTTTTAAAGTGGGCGGATATTGCTTTGTATGAAGCAAAAGCCGAAGGACGAAACTGTTATAAACTGTTTGTACCTGAGATGTCAGTGCAGGCACAAAAACAAGCCCTAATTCAGAGCCAATTAAGACAAATTATAGATCAAGATTTATTAGATGTTCATTATCAAGGGCAGTTTTGTCTTAAAGAAAATCGTTTTGTTGGTTTTGAAGCCCTAGTACGCTGGCCAAAATATAATTTTGGCGAAATACCGATATCTCCAGAAATATTCATCCCAATTGCAGAGCAATCTCACCTCATTCATGATCTGGGATATCAAGTCTTACACCAAGCTTGTGGAGTGCTACAATCATGGCAATTATCTACGGATACTCAACACTTAACCTTAGCGGTGAATCTATCGGCAAAACAGCTTAACGCTTATGATTTTTTAGACCGTCTTGAGCATGTTTTATGTCAATTTGATTTTCCGTTGGCAAAACTTACTTTTGAGTTAACCGAGACCGCTTTTTTAGACAATTCTGAACATGTACAAATATGTATGAAAACGTTAATAGATATGGGTTTTAGTTTAGCTTTAGACGATTTTGGTACGGGTTACTCTTCATTAAATTACTTACAAAATTTACCTTTTGATATTATTAAGATAGATCGTTGCTTTATTCAACGCTTGGGTTTTTGCCATAAAACTACGGCTCTGGTGAAAGCTATTATTACTATAGCTGATGCTTTTGATATGAGCGTGGTTGCTGAAGGGGTTGAAAATCAAATTCAATTAGACTGTATTGCGCCTTTGGGATGCAGCAAAATTCAAGGTTATTATTTCAGTAAACCTATTCCCAAAGAAGAAATCGCTTCATTAATCTCTACGACTAACATCACTCATAAAAAAACTATTTCTAAGTAAGCACTTGTATTAAAATACTTTAACTTGTTTTAGCCTAGTTGTAATTTCTTTTGATAGATTCGCGATCGTGGCGACATAACCACGAATTTATCAATAATGCTGGAATGAACAAACCTGTCTCTTTCTCCCAACATCAAAAAACCTCGTTGAACTCAGCTTTCAACAATGACATTTAATACCCGTCTGTTAACTGTTAATTAAAATAAATCATTACATTTCTAAAGAGCACTTGTGCAAAGCTCACACTTGATAAACATCATTCAAACTCATGGGGATAATTTATTTTATGATATTATCAATCGAACATGATCATTCATGACATTTTGGTGAAAAAAAGATAGATTTAATGGGGAGTAATCTTCATTTATACTGCAGTATTAGGGTTTTAAGAACACATAGACTAAAAAAAGCTTGATTATAACTATGATAATCAAGCTTATAATTAAGACTTAGAAAGCTTTCTACTTAATTATTCATTTCTTAATGCTTTAATGGGGTCTTTGGCAAGTACTTGGCGTACTGGAATAAAACTCACTAAGAGCGACAGAAAAGCAAAACCAATCCAAATAGCCGAGATCATCAACCAATTGGGCTTTAATGTTATGTCGGGTAATATTTTACTATAACCAAGTAACATGAAGCCCAGTGAAAAGGCAAACACTAGACTCATAACGACTGGTTGCATTAACTCGATAAGGCTATCTTTCAGTAAACGTTTATTGTCTGCGCCCATCGCTAATTTAACCCCAAGATCATAACGTCGCACTTGCACCATATAATTAACAATACCGTTAATACCAATGCAAACCATTAATAAAGAGATGGATGCTAGAACAATAGAAATCCACGCAGCACTTAAATTTTTCTGGCTTAATTTGGCGAACTGATTTTCTAGCGAATTTATCAAGGCGACATCTAAACGACTATCAATTTTAGCTAATACATCTCTTACTTGCGGTTCAATAAGTGCGTTATGTCTAGCGGTAACTAAAAATGAATATTTTCTCTCACCTCTATAATTCGCGGGTATATATACCTCTGGGTATTCAAAGGATTTCCGTCCAGGAAAATAGGTGTTTTCAACAACACCTTTCACTGTATAGAAGGTTTTATTGTCGAAGCTAATTTTATTACCTACAACTTCCATGGTGTTAGTTGATATTTTGTCAGCCAAGCGTTGATTTATAAGTACGGGATAATTTTCTAATTCATGGTCTGTTGAGTCGAAATCACGCCCCGTAATTTCTAAACCTAATGCGGCAATATAACCGGGTGTTACTCTAGGTTTTAGCGCTCCACCGAGGTAGTTTCCTTTGTCATCAAATACCTGGTTATGATTACGAGCACTTGGAAATTTAGACTCTGAAATTGCTTTAACATCTTTCACTACACTGAGTTTTTCAAGTTCACTGAATACCGATTGATGAAGGTTGATTCTTTGAGTTTCTCCTTCTATTTGAGAATAATCAACAACGAGTGACCAGCGGTCTTTCGTTTCAACGCCTCTATCGCGAAGAGCCTCTGATAAGGTATCTAATACCACATGACTGGCCGCTACCAATACCATAAATGAAAAGGTGACTTGCAAACCAATTAACATATGGCTAGCCCCCGTGCTCATTTGTTTACCTACGCCTTTACCGCTACTTTGCAAACTAGCGGTTAAGTTTTTCTCATTAACGACTTTTAATTCTAAGTAAGAATATAGTAAGGCAATACAAGCGGTTAGCAACAAGGAAAATAACAAGGTATTCGCGCTAATGCCTAAACTATCCAAACGTGAAATAGAACCTGACGCTAAAGTTTGTACCAAGGAAAAGCTAAAACTGGTAATAAGTAACGCCAGACCAACGGCTAATCCTATAACAACGAGGTTATGCTTTAGTGACTCAATCAGTAATTGCTTGTTACTTGCGCCAAACGCAAAACTTATCGCGACTGTTTTTATTTTAGCCACAGCTCTAGCCAACTGCATGCTAGACAAGTTGATCAATGCAATGGCCATTAATAGGGAAACACCCACCAATAGCATTAATACGATTTCACCGCTATCGCCCTGAATCTTTTGGCGAATAGGCGTAATATATGCCGTCATTGTGTAATTTTTTAGCATATCAGGTGTATGAAGTTTTGCCCCTTGCATAGCAAGAGAGTCCAGTTGCTCGGCAATAATTTCAAGAGATGGGCCTTCTTTTAGTCGTACAACAGACTTTAACCCGCCCATATAACATCGAGCACATCCTGCGGGGCTCCAGACTTCATCCATATCAAAGGGGATCCAAACCGCATCATTAACATTGCTGTAATTAGGGAGCACTAAATTATCAGGTGCTACGCCTATAACAGTAAAGCGACGCTGGTTGAGTTGAATTTTTTTCCCGACAATATCCTTATCACCCTGATAATGTTTTTGCCAAGTTCGGTAGCCTAAAACCACCGCGGGTTGCTTGTTACCAACGACTTCTGTTTTATTAAATAATCGTCCTAATTCGGCTTCAACCCCTAATAAATCAAATAAATTAGCAGTTGCTAACATCACACGAAGGCTGGGGCGTTCTTTTAGATCATAAAGTTTATAACCCGTCCAATTATGGTAACTAGCAAACTCGGTGAAGACATCATTGTTGTCTCTAATATAATTGGCAACATGTATATTAGTACTACCAAGCGAAGCGCTACGTGTGGTGGTTAGCCCTCCTTCCAATACATATAAGTTATCGGGTTGGCTATAAGGTAACGGAGCAAAAAACACCAAATCTACCAAGCTAAATACAGATAGCACCATAGACAAGGTTATAGCTAACGTAAATACTGTCGTTAAATAATATTGTTTGGCTCTTTTAAAGGTCGCCAATGCAGCTTTAATGAACATGACTAGGCAACCTCAACTTGTGCTGCGGTATGATTAGTTTTATGGGCATCTGATATTATTTGACCGTCTCGCAACTGAATATTACGTTGCGCCATATCCGCATAACGAGGATCATGAGTAACCAGTACAATGGTCGTGCCTTGTTTATTTAATTCATGTAATAGCGCCATAACTGCATCGCCATTTTTAGAATCTAGGTTACCTGTAGGTTCATCGACCAACATGATGCCGGAATTTCCTGCCAAGGCTCTGGCAATAGAAATACGTTGCTGCTGGCCACCAGAAAGTTGGCTAGGGAACAATTCTGCTTTATCGGTTAAATTTACTTTTGCTAAACATTCTTGTGCTCTTGCTCTACGTTTATCTGCACTATCGCCACGGTACTTAAGTGGCAAGGCGATATTTTCAAGTACGGTAAATTCGTCTATTAAATTAAAAGACTGAAACACGAAACCAATTCTGTCGCCACGAACTTTTGCCCGTTGGCTTGCGTTCATTGTCGCAACTTGCAAGCCATCAATCATATAATCACCACTGTCTGGTGTATCTAATATTCCCATAATATTAAGTAAAGTTGACTTACCACAACCTGAGGGGCCAGAAATAGAAACAAATTCGCCTTCATTAATAGCGAAGCTAATACCTTTCAATACTTGAGTGCTTTGATCACCTGAGTTAAACGATTTTGTTATATTTGAAATTTTTAATATTTGATTGTTCATATTAGCTACCTAATTTAATTTGAGTCGTTCCGTCTTCTAGATCTAGCTTCGAGGTTATAATTTTATCCCCTGCTTTTAATCCAGAAAGCACTTGAATAAGTTGTCCTGATGCCTTACCAAATGTCACTTCAATACGACTTGCAATATCATCTTCACTGAGCTTGAATAGCCAAGCCGTGCTATCTTCATTCACACCGGTTGGTGTCCTAATGTAGTGCACACCTTTTTGTACTTGTGCCAATATGGTGACATCAACAAGTTGCATGGGTTTTACACCCTCATATTTCCCTTCGTCAAGTTGAATATCAACCTGTACAGCACCTTCACTTACAACGGGGTCAACACGAACAACGTGTCCTAATATTTGGCCATTGACCGTATAAATTTCAGCTTTCATACCTGCTGCGACCATATGGGCTTGTAATTGTGGAACTTTGATTTCAGCAACTAATGGAGACAAACTTCCAATCAAAGCGAGTTCAGTGCCGGGGGAAACACTTTGCCCTAAATCAAGCGAGCTTCGCTGAATAACGCCTTCCATGCCTGCCTTAACTGACAATTGTTCAACCATGAGCTTGGCAACGTCAAACTCTTCTCGTGCCTGAGCAATTAAATCATCTTGAATAGACAAAGACTCATTATGCACATCAGCAATTTTCTTTAGCTTTATTTTCTCTAACTTAACTTGCTTGACGAGTTGATTCGCTTTCAGCTCGTTCCGTTTCGCGTTGATACCGGCAACAATTCCGGACTTAGCTAATGCTCTTTCAGCATCTACTTGTAATAAAGCGATTTCAGCTTCGGCTTCTAATTTTGATAAATTTGATTCGTTATCAAGCATTTCTCTTTGTTGACCAAGCATTACCTGCCTTTTAGACGTTTTACTATTTTGTAATTTTGCCAGAGCTTGGCGAAGATCCGCTTCTAATGCCGGATTTTTAAGTGTCATAAGTACAGTATCTGCTTTAACAATAGCACCGGCTTTTAGCTTGATATCATCCACCAATGAATAGCTCGTTGCGGTTAACAGTCGTTTGTTCAGTGACTGAAGCGAACCATATCCTTCAACTTTTATTGAAAAGTCTCCAGCTTCAACCTTAGCAATAGTGACTGTATCTCGTGCGATGTACTGTAGCGAGTTGGAGAAACCCATGTTCCAGCCTGCAAACAACATCAAGATTGATGATGCCATTAAGCACCGATAAACAAATTTTTTCTTTAATTTCATATTTGACTTACTTTTATTAGATAAAGCTTGAATAAACAAACTATAAAATTTCCCGTCACTAAATTAAACGATATCATTAATGAAAAATAGTTCATCGCACTTCTCTTTAGATGTCGAATTGATAACTAAAAAGAGTATTTGATTCATTCTCTCAAAACGTTGAACTGAAACTAAACTGATTAGGTGTGAAAGGCAATCTTCTAGCATGAACTTATAAAGAACTGATGCGTAACCAAAGCGTAACCATGTTATTTATCAGTAAGTTAAAGAGGTTTAGTTATCATCTCAATAATAGTTAATATCGCTTGCTTATGTTATGCTACCGAACGATAAATCGTTAGGTTTGAGTAAATAACAGGTACAGAAGTGATTGAGATTGGTGGATACATATTAGATGATAATGAAATGACATTAAGTCGTGATGGGAACTCGGTGAAACTAGAGCCTAAGGTTTTAGAGGTATTAAGTTATTTTTGCGAAAATGAAAATCGTTATATTTCAATGTCAGAGTTACATGAAAACGTTTGGAAAGACCGTTGCGTATCTGATGCTGCAGTAAGAAGGTCCATTGGTAAATTGAGACAATTATTCAAAGATGACCATAAAAATCCTAGCTTTATTCAGTCTTTACCTAAACGCGGCTATAAACTTATTTGTCAGGTTTCAGTTTTAACCAATAAAAATGAAGATGAAGTTTTAAAACCAGCGCTGATCAAAGACCTATCTGCGGTTCAGGAAAATAACAATGAACATGATATTGTTACTAAACTTATTAATGGGCAAAATAGCACAATCCTTTTATTAATTATTTTTATTATTTTCTTGTTTTTCATCATGCCAATTGTCTACGGTGTTCATGATAATATTGCTCTAACACACAGCAAATACCAAAAGCTGGAAAACAGTACGCCTTTTCCTCCCTATAAGCATTGATTGATTAACCTTGGTAATCATCAATAATTGTCTTATGATTTATTCACACTAAAAAAACAATGACCTGTTATTTTAATCAATAACATTTTTATTACCCATTCAGGTTGGTTAAAAAATAGTTATGAATAAAGTAACACCATTGTTGTCAATTATTTATACAATATGAGGTTAACTGTGACGCCACTTCTATCATAGGTAGTGTTTTATAATTTTGCGCATCAGCGAATCGCAACGTAATAACGCCGTTAGGTAATATGCCAATGAGATTACCACCATATCCGTTCATAAAAGGAACTTGAGCGAAACACCCATCTTGTGCAAATGGTGTGCCCCAAAATGAAAGGTGATATTTTCCTTCACCGTATTGGTTATTCTCATGAACGACATTAAAACCATGATCATCGGTACGATAAAGCATGCTTCGAGTGACTTCTTTATTGAGAATTTGAATGCCGTTATGTAGACCTTCGTTGTGCAATAATATTGCTATTTTTATCGTTTCATCAACTGTTGGGTATAAGCCAATTCCTATCACGGGTAATGAGGGGGTATTGCTGGATTCTGTTGTATGCATCATGGGTAAATGGGAAATGCCAATGGGCTGATAAACTTCAGTCAATAGCAATTGCCACAGCCCAGAATTTTCTCGTTGCCTCACTAAACCATCCATAGCTGCAGATAAGATAAAACTATGTGTTGTATTATAACGAAAGATTTCACCGGGCTCCCAAGGAAAGTTTTGGTATTGCTGCGTTGCAATCGTTAATTTATTTAACGCTGACTTCGCTCGGCTCCAGTCACCCATTGGCTCTTTATTTTCATCAGCATGATAGTCAGTAGATAATGGGTCTTGATCATGATTACCAATACCTGCAGCCATATTTAATAAATCAATAAAAGTGACATTATCCCAGCCATTATGCGGGGCATTGAAATCAACATAGTCAATAATTTTATATTGTAAAATTTCCTCACCATAACGCTGTGTTAAAAACGCTAAAGAAACAGCACCAACGGAGGATTTAGTCGCTGAAAATATGCCATGACGCATAAATTGACAATAAGGAAAGTCACCATAAAGCGTTTTACATGACTGCATATAAAGCGTGTTATTTTGCCAAATTGCAGTCGCACTAATATCAGTCGGTTTAAGGTTGTCATTAAAAGATTCAAAATCGATATTGGGGTAATTATTTGTTAATTCATCCCAAGGTTTAGTTGGCAGTAATTGTGCTAATTCATTATCAAACTCTTGTGTTACTACGTCAATATCAGTTAACTCAGTGTTTAAACGCGATAATGACAAAGTAGCAGCTCCTTCGTGAGAAAAACCTGATGAGGTATGCTGAACAATCTGTAATCTAATATTTGAAACAGTGTTTTGATCAAATAGGAAAGTGGCAATTCCGTTTAAGGTGTTATTCCATGATCTATCTACTAAGGCAAAAGGAAAAGAAGCACGAGACATACCATTATCAGTTGACTCAGACCAAACTTTCCCAGGAGATAGAATTACTCGCCATTGTTTGTTTTTCCCAGAGGGGATAATGATTTCCCTATTTGATGGCACCAAATAACCATTGTGACTAAGTACATGGAAAGAAATACTAGGAAATAAATTTGCTTGAAAATTATCATCAAATTGGCTTGGAAACCCCGAAAGTGTTCCCGAGGTAATCGTTAGCGTGTCGTTGATAGCATGAATCGCAGGCTTAAAGTCACCAATGGGCATAAAGTAACTATTATGATATGCACTATTTTTACTCAAATTGAGTGATTGAAGTTCTTCAGATGTTAACCATTTCCTCATGCCATCTACTGACGGTGATAAATAAGATAAATCATTATTTATCACCGTCTCATTGGAGGGCTTTGGCTTACCATCACCGCCGCAAGAGATAAGGAAAAGGATAAAGAGCATAGAAATCGTTTTTATGAATTGAAGTATCACTGAGAAATCCTTTTTTATTGAGCATTTATATCGTTATTAAGCGTGTGAGGTGTATTTATTTTTGAATTAGATTATTAACAATAAATTACCTTTATGTTATTGGTTTAATGCCGGCAGAATATATTCTCTTATTAATTGCTCGGGCTTATTTGATAGCTGAACGCTATCGTAATTTCCCGCAGTAAAAATCAACACTAAGTTAAATTCGGGAATTATATAGATGTGTTGCCCACCGTAGCCAGCAGCATGAATACTATTAATTGTTTGATCATTTACAGTGAATTCCTGTCTCCACCAAAAATATCCATAATAGTCATCATAGAAATTATCTGGAAACTTTATTTTTGCTGATACAGAGTCCTTAATCCATTGCTCAGGTATTATCGATTCGCCATTCCACCAACCATTGTTAAGTATTAATTGCCCTAGCTTTGCCATGTCTCTTGGTCTCATAGATATGCCACCACCTGCTTGATAGATACCGTTTGAGTATCTATACCAATCAACATCTCGGATATCTAATGGTGTAAATAAGTTGTCACGAGCGTATTGAGCTAAGTTTTGCTGGGTCGAGTTTTCAAGTATTTTACCCGCAGCAATAGTTAAGCCTGAGTTATACACGAATGAAGTACCGGGTTGCATTGCCATTGGCTGAGACAAAAGATAATCAATGGGATCCTCACTGAGATTCATCGCAACATGAGAATTTCTATCATCAGAATACGGTAAAGTCCATTCATCCCACTCGATACCCGCTTGCATCATTAGAATGTTACGTACACTAATATTAGATTTTTCAAGGGTAGAAAAAGCGGCTCCATATTCGGGTAAATAATTTTCAATAGCGTCATCAATGGAGGTAATAAAACCTTGTGAAATACCTAAGCCAACGAGCAAAGAGGTAACACTTTTACTAACCGATTGCAGTTCATGGAGCGTATCTTTATCAAAGTTGACGTATTCACCTTTTGACGTTTTACCAGACCAATATTGCTCTAAAACCAACCTGTTATTTCTAACGATAAGTAAACTATGAAAGTTTATCTTCTCAAGTTGCTGGTCATTGATCATTTTCTCAATAGTATTTACTTTGACTCCGACTTCATTTAAGTGCGCGGGAATCCAGCCATCATCTGAACTTACTGGTGCTTGGTAGCTATACTCTGCAATTTTATTTGGTATCGAAGATGCACTTTTTCCACCGCCACATGCCACAAGTAAAAAAACAGCAGGTAGCAACCAAATAACATATTTAGGGAACGAACTAATATTTATCAATTTTAACTGAACTGTTTCATCCAGATATTGTGACGTCATATAAATAACTCCTTTAATGGTATAACGCTTATTATATCGACGTCTAAATATTGTTCGTTATTTGTTTGTTATTAAGTCAGATTAATATTACATAACTGAAAGTAATTAGAAAGTAGATGTTCTGAAACTTTATTAGCCGTGGAATTCATTAATTATTATTTTTATCAAATTTCAGTACTGAGCGTTGGGTTGATGGTAGTTATTACTTTACCCACTGTTATTTTTCAACATGTATAAGTTATAACGGGTTGTAAGGTTTAATGCGGTTAAAGTCAGTAATCATATCCCTTAAATACAATAAGAATTTTTGTATTATTAAGTGATCGGTTATAAGGTTATTTAATGGGATAGTTTGAACTTATATAATAAAGGACTCATGGGATGAAAGCTGTTTTTAAACATTGTTGCCTCTTTTTAACGACTTTAATTCTTGTAGCTTGTGGTGGTGATGAGAGTCTAAAACCCACACTTCCAATACCTATTGATATGAGCTATTTATCAGCTCCAGAAGCTCCAAGAAAGTGGCTGAAGATTGATGAACTTATAAGCTCTGATTACCAACAACCTTCACCTATTCATAATGGATATTTTGTTCCCGTTGGTGAGCAACAAGATGCGAAGCATCATTTTGAAGCAGAATTACAACTCGCATCAAATAAAATGTCGGGCACCAGAAATGTATTTGCCGACGTTGGAGATTACTCTATTTTTCCGAATGTGCCACTGCGGTTTGTCAGTGATGGAAATGATTTGATCCCACTAAATCGTAATGTATTAGTTGGAACTAATAATAGCTATTGGCGATTATTATTATCTCCTGGTCAAGTTTGGTCTGAAGTAGATGATGGCGATTGGTCACGAGCTTCTTTTCCATTTATTCTGATCCACAAACAGCGTAATCAAACACATAATGGTATCGCTACCTTTTTATTTAACGATGATGATGTTTCATTTTTAAGAATACAAGTGACTCAAGAGACTACGCCATGGGTTAATTTTGATTTGTGGGGGCAACTTGCCATCAAAGACCATAGACAAACTTTTTCAAATTCAGAAGACGTTATTGACCAATTTCGACAAGAACAAAGTGATGCCTTTGAAGTCCAATCATGGCAAGCACTTGAGCAACTTTTTGGCATAGATACTTTTAACGGTTTTAACGGCAATTTAAACGACGCAGATATTAGCAGCACAGGCATATTTATTGATGACATTATTTATCTGAAACCCTGTAATACTCGTTATGGCCAATACCCTTATTGCCAGAGTATGCGCCATGGCGCTTATTCCACCACTAAAAGTATGGCGGCTGCTGTCGCCTTATTTCGATTAGCACAAAAGTACGGCGATGATGTTGGTCATTTGCTGATTAAAGATTACCTAGAAATTAATGCACAACATCAAGGATGGGAGCAAGTGACATTTTTTGATGCACTTAATATGGCGACAGGAATAGGTAACAATAATGCTTTTATGAATACAGATAGTAAGCAAATATTTAGCGATGAAAGCGTTGACCCTATGGAAGCATTCCAAAAAGAAAACGCAAAGCGTGAGATGTTAAATGTCGCTTTTACCTATGAGAATTACCCTTGGGGGCCCGGAGAACAGTTACGTTATAATTCCACTCACACTTTTATTCTATCTGCAGCAATGGATGCCTTTATTAAAGAGCAAGAGGGGCCGAATGCTAAAATATGGAACATGCTGGTTAAAGAAGTCTATCAGCCGTTAGGAATACATCATGTGCCAATGGTACATACCATTGAATCGGGCCCAGTTCAAAATGAAATACCTGTTATGTATTTAGGATTGTATCCAACCGTAGATGATGTCGCTAAGATCAGCTTACTTTTGCAAAATGGTGGTCAGCATGGAAGTGTTCAATTACTCAGTAAAACACTGGTGGAAAGAGCGCTTTTTTACACGGAAGAAAAAGGGTTACGGGATTGGCAACTCGATAATGAATATGGTGATAGCCATTACTTTTTATCATTTTGGAGTATGGCCTGGTCTGACAGTCAGAATTGCATTGTGGAGATCCCATATATGAGTGGTCACGGAGGAAATTTAATTGCCTTATTACCAAACAAAATTACCGCATTTAGATTTTCTGATGCAAATAATTATGATCCACGTCCTTTAATAGAAGTTTCTGCAAAGCTGAGAGGATTGTGTGACTAACCAATGTTGGCTTAATTGAAATTATTCACTATGTCCTACAGTGAATATAGCATTAACATCGTTGCTGAAAATAACTAAACTTCAGATTATTTGTAGTTTCTAAAAAGGATAACTACAGTGAATTCCCTTCGAGATGTTCAGATGTTGAAAACGAATATATAAAAGGTTGGGGGAGACCGTTTTAGTCGAAAAATCTGAACGTTAGTTGAGCTCTTGTCCTTTTAAGTTTTATGTATGAAATTATTCATTAGCTTAAACTTTGCGCTATTTTATTCAGCAATTCATCAAATTTAAAGGGTTTTAACATAATATCATCCATACCTGAATTAATGCTACTTTCACCTATTTCGTTGGACGCACTCGCTGACAACGCAAATATCAAAGTGTGTTGATCATCACCTTCCAGAGCTCTAATTTGTTCTGTTGCTTCAAATCCATCCATAATGGGCATTAAGCAGTCCATTAAAATAATATCAACTTTATGTTTTTTGAATTGTTCAACGGCAATTTGGCCATTTTCAGCTTCGATTATATTAGCTTGTGATTCATCAAGTGCCATTGAGACTATTTTGCGATTAATTCGATTGTCATCAACGACAAGTACTGTTTTATTGAGCAGTGATACCGGAGTCGAAGCTGATGTCCTCCTGAGGGGAAGTGCTTGTTGTTGGTTACTTACTGGCAGAGTAAGTGTAAAACTAAAAACACTGCCTTTCCCTTCATTACTACTGACGTTAATTGTGCTACCCATCAATTTTATCAGCTCACTACTAATGGTTAACCCTAAACCTGTTCCTCCGTAATTTCTTGTCGTTGAAGAATCATGTTGAGTAAATGGCTTAAACAAGCTTTTAATTTTTTCTGGTGAAATACCTACGCCTGTATCGATTATGGAAAACATCAACTGACATTCATCGCCATTAACTAAAAGAAAATCTAATTCGATTTTTACATGACCTTTGTTTGTGAACTTTATCGCATTATTCACCAAGTTTATGAGTACTTGTTTTAATCGAACATCATCAACGAGTACCAGAGGGAAATTTTCTCCATTAAATATCGCTTCAATGCTTAAATCAGTGCTTACTTCTATTCCGCTAGTACATAAGGTTATGACATCATTAACAAGATTTTTAGCATCAATGCTTATTGGGTGTAGTTCAATTTTGTCGGCTTCAATCTTTGAAAAATCAAGCACTTGATTAATAATTGCTAACAGTTGGTCGCCTGAATTTTCAATCGTATCAAGTAAAAATTCTTGTTGTTTGGTTAATGACGTTTTATTAAACTGCTGGACCATGCCTAAAATACCATTCATTGGCGTTCTTAATTCGTGACTCATTGAAGCAAGAAACATGGTTTTAGCACGACTAGCCGTTTCTGCTTTCGTTATTGCGTGGTCCAATAGTTTTTTATTTCTAGCGGCCAAAACACTATGATCTTTGATCATTTTGCCTATTTGTATTTCAGCGTTGTTTATCACGCCTTGAATCAGTAGATATTTGTTTTTGTTTATCACGATTACTTTACTATTAAAATCGATATGCTCTTCACGTGCTCCTATTTTAATTTCGAGTTTAAATCGATATTTTCGGTTCTTTGCTATCGCATTATTTACACGTTTTATGATCTTCTTATCAAGTAATTGTTCAAGATTACAATTTGGCGAAGCGTTATTAAACCAAGTCGAAAAAGTTTGGTTAGCTTCAATAATGGCTAACGAATCACAATCGCAAAGTACAAGCCCAAGGTCTAAATCAGTGATTGATTCGGATAAAAGGTTGGTTGATGAGAGAGCTGATTGACTAGTCACTGGCAACAATTTGATCCATTAATCCTGAAATTAAGGTCATAATTGTTGAAATATCTTTCTCTTCAACACTTGCCTCTTCTAAGGATTCTTCTAATAATTCAGCGACTTCTAGGAAGTGTGGTACAGTTATTTTGTACGGTGCATGAACGGTTTTTAAATCTAGTCCGGTATATTTTTCTGGTCCGCCTAAAGCAACGGCTATGAAATTTGTTTGGTGAGACATTAGCTTTTCCATGTTAACGTCTTCAAAATAAGGCGCAAGCTCTTCGCTATCGAGCACTTTTTGATAAAAATTACTTACCACCATACTAAATGTATCGAAACCGCCATATTTGTCATATAGAGTATTCTCCATAATATTTCCTTCTCTTTAGTGAAAAATGTGAATGCAGTGAATAATATACTAAATAAGTATTTCATCATAAGTGTGGGATTAAAAGGTAAACTTTACAAATTATTAACTGAGATAGTTCATAAAAATTTAAATGACCTGATGAGACAAATTCATATAACCATGCTAAAAGTTGCATAGTCTACGTTGGTCATTCGAAAATAATTAGATAACAAAGCAGTAATGGAACGTACGAGTGTAAATATGAAGAGAAGATATATATTGAAAAGGGAATAATTCAATCTTGCTGTCTCATCACTTACAAGTAGATTGTTATAAATTTAACGCTATTAATACTGGGCTCTGGGGCTACACATTAACTTTTTAAGCGTACTCAGAAACTTATATTCACCGTTCAATGATATTGGATGAGGTACCTTACAACAGGAGTCGTTTAGTACTAAGTGATCTTAGTAGACGCTTTTGTGTCAAACCGACGATCACTATCCCTACATGTTGCTAATAACTCAGCTTTTAATGGCCATTAATTTTATCACCAAACTCATCGATGGTCGCTGATGGATCAGCCAGTTCATCATCCCAGCGCAATGGCGGTACTTTACCAAACGATGGTTCATGTATACCGAAAGTACAGATGGGTCCATAGGGGTACTCTTGAGTAATGTAATAGCCATAAATGCCGTTAATGTCAGTTGCACCATTACATTCATCTAAGTTACCGGTATTGCCATTATCATAAACCCAATCATCTATATATCTACCAAAGGGAATACCAAAGGGATCGTTGGTAAAACTAAAGTCGAAATCTTCTGAACGATTGATAACATCCCATGGGGTCGGGGGTGTACCATGCTCTTTAAATGCCGGTGTGTCTGTATACGGGTCGCGCGATTGTCCAATACCATTTTCATCAGGATTTAATTGCCAGTTTTTTAAGGTATAACCGGATTTTGCTTTAACTAAAATACCCTCTTGATTAACAAACCACATACCAAACAAAGGAAAGCCATCTTTGGCAAAACCTATCAGTGGGGAACCGTTTACACCAGGCGCTATTGTTGCTTCATCATTACTTTGCAGTGGGTGGGTCATTGCGTGATAATGATAGGTACCTTCAAAACCGTGACCGTAGTATTCATCAAAAATTGCCGCCATTTTTTCTGCTGTTGGCTCTTGTAAAGTATAAGCGGGTATTTCGAACCAGACAGAACCATCACCACAACCCGTAGAGTTTCCAGCCTCATTTACCCTTGCGTGTTCTGGGTTATAACAAAAGCCAGAGTCCATCGCGATACCCACACCATTTAACAAAATACCATCGTAATCCATGAAATTAGTCGGGTTACGGTCGGTATCATCAGCAACTTTAGGGGTTGACATTATTGGGTTGATGGGAAGGTAAGTTAATTGCATATCATCGTGATCTATTTCGGTTACCCAAACGTTATCTTCATTAGGTGAGCCGACATCCCAGCCCAAATCATGATTTGGGATCATGTTGTGGCGCATGCGACAATGCGTAGCTAGGTCAGGATCACTGGTTTCGATGACAGATTTATAATTCCAACCACCCGCTATATTGGCTTTAGCAGGGTCTTGAACATAACCACCACTGACAATAACTAAATCAATAATCACAATGCTTTCTTTACCTGTTCCCGGAAAGTAAGGGGCATCAGTGGCAAAGTTTGAGCGGTCATTCATACCAGCAGAGCCATAATCACCATTATTTGCATCGGTAACATAGGCCCGACAATCTGGGTTCCTATTGGTTAAAACCGCATTGAGCATACCGTTAGTGGTTTCATTTAAGTCAGGGTTAGCGATATATTCGCCTGAAGTAGGATCTGGGATAGGGTCAGGATCGGGGATAGGATCAGGAGTAGGTTCTGGTATCGGATCAATAATTTCAGGTTCACTAATGCTAGGCGTATCATCACCTCCGCCTCCACCTCCGCAAGCGGTCAAAGAAAGGCATAAAGATAGAAACATCATGGCTTTAACATAAGTGCGATAACTACCCGTAATCTGAGATTTATTCATACAACATCCTAAATTAAATATTTTCAATATAATATTAACTGACAGTTACCAAGTTAAATGTAACTTAATATCCGGTAATAAAAAATAACCGCATCTACTTTAAACGGCTAAATAACCCTTAATCATTTTATGATTTTACTCATGTCTATTGAGACGATTCTTTCAATATGAGGCTCTACTGTTCTCGCTAAAAATGCAGCATCACTAATTTTCAGATACCTTGATTTCTCAGGTCTGATGAATGTAGAACGCTTATAACGACCTAACATTACTGTATACTTCTGACCTTTTTTTTGAAATAGCTCACATAGTAAAGTTATGTAAAGATTAGCGAGTTTTGAAAATCGTAAGGTTCATTAGTCAGTATATTTCGCCTAGCCTTTGAACAAATGACCCTAGTCCTCCAAATGTTTCTGCCATTATTTCAGCATCTCGTCTATATTTATGAAAACGGCGGAAAATACTTTATTTAAGGACAAATATGATGATGCGGATTTTACTGTGTTTATTACTCATTGCTGTTAACTTTCAAACGAATGCTGCGGATAAAAATAGCTCTGGTGGTTTTATAGATGTAAATGTCTATCCATATTTGTCTGATGTTGATAGCGACAATACGGTCACGTTTAATATTGGCGCTAAACTCCAGAACCGCTTTTCGTATTTTGGTTTAACGAACTTTGGCAATGAAAAGGGTGAAGCAGCATTAGCCGATCTCAACACTTTTTATACGGAACAAAATGTCCGTTGGCAAATTAGTGAAAAGTCTCCTATTGATCTCACCCTGCAAATGAATTTTCGCTCAGGCGAAGACAATGACCGACATAGGTTAGGCTTTCGATGGCGGGTAAATGATACCCAAATATTCAACTCTGTATTTAAGGCTATAAACTTAAGTTGGTCCGTTAATTTCCATTTAAAACAGTTTGATAGTGCATCAGAGGATGTTTGGCAAATGGAGCATGTTTTTCGAATGACGTTTCCGAGCATTAATAACCGACTTTACCTAGCTGGCTTTATTGACCATACATTTAATGAAAACTTGTCCGATAATATACCCAAAAGCCCAATGGTCGGAGAGTTACAACTTGGCTATAGAGTAGTAGAAAACTTATTTTTTATCATTGAATATCGCGTTAACGAATATCGTCGTTCTGATGTAAACAACATGGCTGTGGGTTTGGAGTATTTAATAAAATGGTAGGCGATACAATGAAAATTCATGCTGGTAAAAAATGTTCTATTTTTGTTTCTTTTCTTTTTATATTTTTTTGCCCTCAGATTTTAGCAACTGAATATACAATCGGTTTGGCAACTTGGTCAGGTTATCCCCAATGTGTGCAAGGGTTTAAAGATGCACTAGCAAGTAGAGGACTTATCGAAGGAAAGCAACTGACCTTTATTCAAGGAGAAATTGGCGCCGATAAAATACTGCAAAGAAGAGTTGCAGAAGATTTTAAAAGAAAAAATCTTGATTTGATCTTTTCCCTGACGACACCTGGAACAACCATAATAAAAGAAGTTATTCCGACTAAAACCCCCGTAGTTTTTTCAATTGTGACTTATCCAGCTGACTCCGGTTTAATAGAATCTTTTGAATATTCAGGCAATAACTTGGTGGGCACCAGCAATTACGTGCCATTATCTCACGCTATTGATTTACTGTTAGGTGTACTGCCTGCAACAAAGAGTGTCGCTATTTTTCATCGAAAAGGCGAGCCCAATTCAAAGATCCAAACCGCTAACTTTTATCGTTATTTTAAGAAAAATGGCATTAAAGTGATTGACGTTACTGCACAAAGCATTGAAGAACTAACAGTGAAAGCGATAGCACTGGCCAATGAAGTTGATGTCTTTGTAACCACCACGGATACTTTGATTCAAAGTGGTGGAGAACAGGCGTTAATAAATATTTCCTTAACTCATAAAATCCCTATCTTAAGTGCTAACAAGAAAGGCATTGAGCAAGGTGCCACTTTTGGTGTTGTCGCCGACTTTTATCAGTTAGGTAATATGGCGGGTAAAATGGCCGCACACATCCTTTTAGATAAGGCTTTACCCGAAAGTATAGAGTCTAAACTACAAGAGCCACCAACTTATTTATTCAATAAAACAAGTATGAATAAGCTAGGTATTAACGTACCAGAACATTTATCTTTTGAAATACAGTGGACAAAGTGAATAAACTATTTAAATGAAACTACTGCCTAAAGTTATCTCAATATCCATATTAGTTGCGCTCATTGTTATAAGCACAATAGGTTACTTTGTTTTTTCGACTCTTAAATATGACCGAATGCAAACAATAGAAAAAGGCATGAATAGTGATGTAGCTTTCATTACTTCTCACCTAGATGAACAGCAGAGAAGAATATCTGATATTAGCCAAATAATAGCGCGTAATAGGCAAGTAAGAAAAGCACTAAGTTTGTTCGAAAATCGTGGGGTTAGCCAAGAATTAAATGACTTAATCGAAATTTATCCGTTTATTAATTATATTCTTGTCACCGAATTAGATGGCACTGTTTTCTCTACGAGCACACGTAATAGTAATAAGAAAAGAATAAATGGTGAGGAACTATTGCTAAAAAATATTCACCAGCACCCACTATATGAGCAAGCCGATAAAAACTTTGTTGGGATCAGCTCAATTGGTCAAGATGAGTATTTACCTCTGATAGGCATGGATGATGGCATAGCTCAGTGGTACAGCGTTAATATTCATAAACGCGGTAAAGTTATTGGTGAATTAGTTATTAGTATCGACTGGCGACGGATTGTAATAAATCAATTAGATGCGGATATTGCTGAGTTAGCGGCTGCTAAAAGTTCATTGATTGGTGCAATTATTAAAAATGATAAAAATGAAGTTATTATCGCGCGATATAATCAAAAAAATAATATCGTTACTCAGCATAGTGAGAACAGTCTATACAAAAACAATCCCAATGAACTTCTCTCCGAAAAGCGATTTACCGTAGGTAAAACAGATCTTATTTCTCTATTAATATTCAATCGTAATGTTGAACTGAAAGTTGTTCAAACATTAGGTATAAACATTTTGATTCTGGGTACTGTGAGTGTATTGGTGATGAGTCTATTGCTTTACTTCTTACTAGGAAAACTTTTATTACGCCGAATAGAGCAGCTGCATCTATTTACTAAAGGAGTTGGTCAAGGTGAACTAGAGTATCAGATAGACGATCTAGGGGAGGATGAGATAGGAGATTTAGGGAGAGATTTTAATAGCATGGTCAAGAAGCTAAGCAAAAATATGACTTCTATTGAAAACTTACATAGTGAATCTGAATTAAGACAGTCAGCGCTACTTGAGCTAAAAGAAAGCAGTGAGCAATTAGCACTCGTTATTGATAGTACAGCAGCAGGCATTTGGGATTGGCAAGTTCAGACTGGCGAGGTTACCTTTAATAAGCGTTGGGCTGAAATAATTGGTTATACCCTCGAAGAATTGAGTCCTTGTGACATTAATACGTGGATAAAGCATGCTCATCCGGACGACCTAAAACGTTCTGATGAGTTATTAGAGCAACATTGGAGCGGGGCAACTGAAAGATATAACTATGAAGCGCGAATGAAACATAAAGCAGGTCATTGGGTATGGGTACTAGACTCTGGGAAAGTAGTGGAATGGTTTGAGGATGGAAAACCCAAGCGCATGGTAGGTACTCATCTGGACATTTCAGCTCGAAAAAATGACGAAGAAAAGCTTATAAAAGCAACAGAGGAAGCACAACAAGCCGTTATTGCAAAAAGTGATTTCCTAGCCAGTATGAGCCATGAAATACGTACACCAATGAATGGAGTACTTGGTATGTTGGGGTTAGTCATTGATACTGATTTAAATAATGAACAACACCATCGAGTCAATATTGCTATGGGCAGCGCAAGATCGTTACTCAATTTAATTAATGATATTTTGGATTTTTCTAAAGCAGATGCGGGTAAAGTGGAACTAGAAAGTATCGATTTCAATCTACGAAGTATGCTTGGCGAACTTTCTGAAGCAATGGGGTTACAGGCTCAGGTTAAGAACCTTGAACTCATCCTAGACGTCACTAAAGTTGAAGAATCTATAGTAACAGGTGATCCTAGTCGGCTGCGACAAATCATATCTAATATCGTCAGTAACGCGACTAAATTCACCGCCAAAGGCGAAATTATTATTAGTGCGGAATTACTGCCTAACGATGACTCATCTTGGCGTTTAAATTGTAATATTAGTGATACAGGTCTTGGCATTCCCGATGATAAAATTTCTTCGTTATTTGACTCGTTTAGTCAAGTTGACGCTTCTACAACGCGTAAATTTGGTGGTACTGGCTTAGGGTTAGCTATTGTAAAAAAACTCTGTAATCTGATGGGTGGTGACATTAACGTGACCAGTAAATTAGGGCAAGGAAGCTGTTTTAATTTTTATGTAATCCTGCAGAAAAGTAATAAATCTCAAAAGGTAATGCCTGAAGTTGATATAAGTCATCTAAAACTACTCATAGTAGATGACAATGTGACGAATAGAGAAGTTATACGTGGACAACTTGAGCATTGGGGGGCGACTGTTTTTGAAGCTGACAGTGGCCAACAAGCATTGTTACTTTGTGAACAAGAATATCTAGATGATAACAAGTTACCTTTTGATGTCGCAATCCTTGATATGCAAATGCCCGATATGGACGGCGCTGAATTAGGTAAACTTATCAGAAATGATAAACGCCTTGATCAAATGAAGCTAGTTATGATGACTTCCATGGGACATATTGGTGATGCACGTTATTTTGCTGATTTAGGCTTTGACTGCTATTTTCCTAAACCAGCAACGACTGCGGATATTTTTGGCGCTTTGTCTGTCGTGACAAAAGGAGGGGAGGTGCTTGATGACGCTAACCCTCTCGTGACTAGCCATTATTTAAAAACATTAATTCCTGCAAAAAATAAAAACTTCAACGACTCAGACCTAGAGAGTATTAAGCATAAGCGAATATTATTAGTAGAAGATAATCGTATTAATCAAATGGTAGCAAAAGGCATCCTTAACAAACTAGGTTTACATTTTATTGATATTGCTAACAATGGTGTTGAATGTGTAGAAAAATTAAAGCAAGAACCGTTATTGCTGGATAAATCAACTCGGCGTTACGATGTAGTGTTGATGGATTGTCAAATGCCTGACATGGATGGTTATGAAGCTAGCCGCCAAATACGAGCTGCGAAAGCTGGTGAACTAAACAGAAAAATTCCCATCATTGCTATGACAGCAAATGCTATGGCAGATGATAAACAAAAGTGTCTTGATGCAGGCATGGACGATTATTTATCTAAACCTATAGACGCAGATATGTTAATAGTGAAACTATTACACTGGCTTACAGACAATGTAGAGCACAACAACTAAACCCTTTTTAAATTGGTTAATTGGTTAATTGTCTTAATGCCCGTTATTGTGTCGTAATAATTCCTCATAGAAAAACAACGACTAATGTTTGATTTTGTAACGCAGAACGTTAGATTGGATATTTAAACTGATGATTTAGGCCTTCTCTATAGTATTTGTTTAAGTGGAATGTTTTGTTCTAAAGTAAAGCCTTGCCTGTTGAGGGGGAACACTAAATTGTTAGTTAAAAAAGTAACAATAAGCAAGAATGAAATTACAAGTTTAAAACGTTAATATTACTTTTAAATGTTCGATGCTTTGCTGCTCATATGACAAATATTCATTAATGGAATAGAAATGACCACATTAACAAAAGTAAATAGAATATTTAAAACTTCGCATTTTTTGTTCATTGCGCTAATTCTATTTTTCAATCAAAAATTGAAGGCACAGGAATTCATTATTGGTGTTGAAGATGTCTATTATTACCCACTATTTGAATTTAAAACAAAACGAGAAACCTATGCAAAAGAGCTTTTAAATAAGTTTGCTGCGTCAAGAGGTTATAAGTTCACTTATTTACCTTTACCGATCAAACGATTTGATAAATGGTTACTCGAAGAAAAAATTGACTTTAAATACCCTGATAGCTCACGTTGGTACCCAGATCCTTCGTTAAAAAGTAAATATACATTTAGTCAACCAACAATTAAGCTGGTGGCAGGGACTACAGTATTAAAATCATTTCTTAAACAGAATACATCTGAATTTACGTCTTTAGGTACGCTCTTAGGTTTCTACCCAACAACGTGGATAGAACAAATAAAGAGTGGTGATGTTAAGCTTTATGAAGATGTTTCTACTAAAATATTAGTTCGACAACTATTAGAAAAAAATGTTGATGGTATAGACATAGAGCCGAGTGTTATTAGTTATTATCTTAAAGAACTAGGTGAGTCATCTGATATTGTAACGATCGACAAAAGGTTTCGATATGATGTTTATGCGTTTCACTTTTCAACAATAAAATACCCTAAAGTGATCAAAGAATTCAATGAGTTTTTAAACACAAATAAGACATTACTTAGCGAATTAAATCGAAAATATAATATCACTGATTATAAGCCATACTTACAGTAGTTCTGAATATTAAGGCATATTTACCAATATTATCTCTCGATGTCATAAGAGATCACCGATAGTGGGCTAATATTTTTCTATGATTTACATTTTAACATTACAAATAGTCAAATGATTTTTCACTAAAAAGAGTCAAAAGTTGGCTGATTTTTTCACTTATGAATTTCGCACCACTTAAAGTGTACAACCATCATTTGTGGCCGGTGCAAAGTAGCGGTAAACAAAATCTATAATCCTTAAAAGAATCTTCTATATTAAAAAGTGATCAAGTCAACTATCAAAGTAATCATTGTTCTGATTTACATGCTGTCGTTGAACTGGGATTGGCAATCGGTCCTATGATCCAATTTGAAACCGATAATTATTCGAATTTAACACGAGTAAACATTCAGTTTTCTGGAGAATAAGAAATGGTGTGATTCGTTTATCGGATAGGCCTTAAATACAAAAGTCGGATAAAATCATTTTATCAACATCTTGTGACTTCATTGGATCAATATCAGTAAAATTGTTCCATGTCATTGTGTTAATTGATTCAAACGACAGTATATAACCCTTAAGCCTAGGTGAAGCCGCTATTATGAGTCGGAACTAGAATCTATCGAGTTAGATTCGAACTTTCATCAAGAAGATCATCAACCGGATAAATTGAACGAGTGATCTAGGCCTCCTAATATATGGTTTTAGAGCATCATACCTTTTAAGACAAAGGGTTAAAGTAAAAAGGGCAATAGCAGCAATATTATTACCCTTTTTTGAGCAGACGTTATGTTCGATTGACGAATAGCAGCGAAAGTTAACTAGGCTATATTTTCATCAGTTAGAAAGTATACATAGACGATATTAGGTTTATGGTTTGAAGGAGAGGTTGAAAAACAAAATATTTACAAGTTGAGGTTCGGTTCTACTTGATAATGTTATATACCATGAAGTTGGCATCCAACTATGTTTAATCTGTAAGTTGAACGATCTAAGTTAGGTATATAACCAGCATCATAGCGACTAGCGTTAAGATGCTGGTAAATATTAAATTTTACGACTATGTAATAGGTAATAATGTTATTTCAACACGGCGGTTCAGCTCACGACCTTCAGCTGTCTTGTTGTTTGCTGCGGGCTTTGTTTCGCCAAAGCCTACTACTTCAAGACGTTCACTCATGATTTTTTGACCACTCAGGTAATTAGCAACAGAATCAGCACGGCTTTCTGATAGCTTTTGGTTATGCTGGAGAGAACCGTAAGAGTCGGTATGTCCAGAAACGACAATAAGAGTTTTATTATATTCTTCAAGTACTATTGCTACAGAATTTAACACACTAGTAAAATTGGTGTTGATGTTAGAACTGTTAGTTGCAAAGGTAATATTGCCAGGCATAATTAAATTGATTTTGTCACCTTCACGTTGAATACTTACGCCACTATCACGCAGTTGCTTACGCAATTTTGCTTCTTGAGCATCCATATAATAGCCAATGCCTCCACCGATAGCTGCTCCGCCTGTTGCTGCTGCAAGAATGCGCTTATTGCGTGTTCTGCTGTCTTTATCTTTATTGTCAATATAGGCGATGACAGCTCCTAAACCGGCACCTGCTGCTGCGCCTATTGCGGTAGCGGTCGTTTTACTTTCCCCTGTGTAGGGATCAAATGTTGTACAGGCTTGTAATAAAAGTAGGGCCGAGGCTGTGGTGATGATTTTTTTCATGGTGTTTTCCTATAATGGCCTGATTGCTAATTTTACAAAGCTATGGCTATTAGTAAATGACTGTATGGGCGCTATTGCGGCGATTGCTTTTTAATATGTATTTTAAGGCACAAAAAAACTCGACGGCGAATCGAGTTCTAATGTATTACGAAATGCACACATCTAAAACTATATTAATTTTATATCTATTAAGTATTAGGTTCAAGTTTCAGTATTGTCCAAGATGAAATGGCTCTACAGTCATTATTTAAATATGTGGACAGGTCAGTTGTCAGTGATGTTTGTAATAGTCTGATAATTCATATAAATTAACTCGTCATTAACTAACATAATAATAATAATTAAGAGTATGGATATGCAACGTTTTTTCAAAATAAGTAAAATTACTCTTCTCACTGCTCTTGTAATTATCATTGTTTTAGTCACATTTAATTGGGAAAAAGTTAATCGCCTGCATAGTGTTATTACGTTATTCGATAGTGAATTAATCGTTGATAACTTTTCAAATATGAATAAAGCCTTTATCACTCAATCGGTGCAAAAAAGTGAAGAAACTTTTGAGTTTGAAACATCATTAATATCTTTGCCAGATACATTCACCTACCGTGAAAAATCAATATCGGTTGATGAATTTCTTACCCGAAGGGCAACCACAGCGCTACTGGTGTTAAAAAACGATCAAATTACCTTTGAAAATTATTTCTTAGGCACTCAACCTATGGATAAACGAATTTCATGGTCAATGGCAAAGTCGTTCGTGTCTATTCTATTTGGTATGCAGGTAGATGCAGGAAAAATTGATATTGAGAAAAATGTCGATTTTTATTTACCTGAACTGAAAAGTTCAGGTTATGAGAATGTCAAAGTCAAACATGTGTTGCAAATGTCATCGGGTGTTAAATGGAATGAGGATTATCAGGACTTTAATTCAGACATTAATAAAATGGGCAGGGTTTTAGCCATTGGCGGTTCATTAGATGAAATGACCACAGCACTTGAAGCTGAATCTGAGTCTGGGAAAAAATTCCATTACGTAAGTATGGATACTCATGTTATAGGTATGATCGTTAGAAGGGTTTCAGGAAAGTCGTTAGCATTACTTCTTCAAGAAAATATCTGGCAAAAATTAGGCATGGAAAGTAACGCAGACTGGATCATAGATTCACAAGGTGCCGCTTTTGCCCTAGGTGGTCTTAATGTTACTACACGTGATTATGCACGTTTTGGTCGTTTATTAGTCAATGATGGGCAGTGGCAAGATGAGCAATTGATTTCTTCAGATTGGATAAAGTCGGCCACTACAGCAATGGCTGAGCATTTAAAGTCAACTAAAGATAAACTCGGGTATGGTTATCAAATTTGGTTACCAACTTTAGCAGAAGCAGGTGAATTTTTTTGTGTTGGCGTTTACGGGCAATATATTTACGTAAATCAAAAAGAAAATATTGTGATTGTAAAAAATAGTGCGGATAAACTATTTCAAGACAAATTAAACTCAAAACAAGAAACAATAGCGTTTTTTCGCGAGATCGTTAAGTCATTAAAATAAAATGTTTATCTCTATTTTTTATCAACATGTAGCTGAAAGGACAATAGCAGAAAACGAATAGACCTTATTAAAGTTCGTTATTTTGTCGCCTTTTCATATAAATCAATCCATTGTTCAACGGTGACTTTTGAGGCGAGTTCACCGATTAATTCAAATGGAATTTTATTCATATTTTTAAAACGTATACATGACTTGCCCATGTCTAGTTTAGTCGTGCAATGTTTTGGGTACTGTGCTTTGAACCACTCTAATAAACTTTTATCACTATAAATTCCCATATGATAAATCGCAATGAAGTTTTTTTGCGAGGCAATATTTATAAAAGGTAAAGGCAGGGCAGTGTCGCAATGATACCCATTGGGATAAATACTGTGTGGTACAACGTAACCTATCATTTTATATGAATAAACTTCCTGAAATCCTGCAGGCAAATTATCAATAATTATAGCGCGTAATTTATTTATCACGTTTTGTCTGTCTTCACTTAGATTGTCGATATAGGAGGTTACTTCTTGTTGTATGGTCTGCATAATTATCGCTTATATTTTGTGATTACTCGTTTTAACTTGTACTAAATTTAGCACAATTATTGTTAGATATTAAAGTGAAGTTGTGTGAGATTCAGTGACTATCCATTTAGAATCTATAAGTACGCCATGTCCGTTAACTGGCATATCAATAAAATAACTAGGTGGTTGGTTAACTTCATAAAGTTTTCTATTCACAACAGCGCGATGTTCATTTAATCAACTCGTAACATTTGGGTGTATTATTTCTAAATTTCATATTTAATCAACGACGAATTACGACAAAAATAAAGTAGCGTGAAAACCTCCGGAAGTTAGGGTAATAACATTAAGGTGTTGTTGCCCTTTTTTATGTTCTTTCATTGAGTATTTAAAATAAGTTAATTTATTTAAGTTTAGCTGCAACTATTTTCAATCGATGGCGTATTACTTGATGAAACTTATTAATTAAATTGAATTGGACGGAATATGTCATGCAAAATAAAATGAAAAAATCAAATGTAGGTCTAATTTTACTCGCCAGTTTGAGTATGGCGGTATTATCAGCATGTGGAGGCTCTGATTCAAAAAAAACAGAATCTGTTGTCATAACAGAGCCGTATGTCACACCCGGTCCTGTTGTCGCATCTCTAGTATTTCCAACACAAGTTGCTAGCCCTTCTGTTAGCGTTATAAATGACAGCGGTTCGTTGATTATTGCCGAATCTGGTTTATCACTTTATACCTTTGACAATGACTCAGTCGATGCTTCAACCTGTATCGGTACTCCAGAAGATACTGATACGTGTGCAGGTAAATGGCCCCCTTTATTAGCTGGCGATGGCGCAGTTGCAACTGACTTTATGACTATTATTACTCGAGACACTGGCGATACTCAATGGGCTTATAAAGGTATACCTTTATACCAATGGTTTGAAGATACCGCGCAAGGTGATATCAACGGTGATGGTATTGGTGGTGTGTGGCATTTATCACGTCCAACGCCATTAACAAGCGCAACAATTAATGGTGTTGATACTTACATTGGCAATGAAACTATTGCATCAGTGACTGATAGTGCAGGTACACTTGAGGCCGTACGGCTACTCAAAGAAGGTTTAACCCTGTATACGTTTGATAACGACCCAATAGATGATTCTGCCTGTGCAGGTGCTTGTATAAATGCATGGCCGCCTTTGTTAGCGGATGAAGGTGCAATGGCGATGGCGCCGTTGAGTGTTATTACTGTCACTAATGGTAACGTTCAATGGGTATATAAAGGTAAGCCACTTTACTTTTTTGAGAATGACGCTGTAGCGGGTGATGTTAATGGTGATGAGATTGATAATGTTTGGCATACCGCGACAAAAACACCAGCCATTCAACGTACTACGGATAATGGCCGTTCACTTTCTGCTACCGGTAAAGTTAATGTGTTAATGCCCGTTGGCGACAGTACCACTGATTTTAGCGTAACTGAAATGGATAAAGATGGCTTTAACTTGTATGTTTTTGACAACGATGGCGCAGAAACGTCTAACTGTGAAACGTCATGTTTAGTCAGCTGGCCTGCCTTTGTTCCTAATGAAGGTGAAGTTTCGATTGGCGATTACACTATTTTCGAGCGTACTGATGGCGTTAAACAATGGGCATATTCTGGCCAACCATTATACTTTTTCAAAGATGATGAAGCGCGTGGCGACATAAATGGTGACGGTGTTGGTGGTGTTTGGCATTTGGTTGAACCAAAAATCATTACTGCTATTGAAGAAGAAACGAATACTTTAGGTTCAACAATAACAACAGTAGGTTCAGTGTATATAACCGCACGCGACCCAAATACAGATGAATTTGTTAAAGAATTAGCTGATAAGTCAGGTTTTGCTTTATATACCTTTGACAATGATACTGCCGGTACAAGTAACTGCGAAGAAGCTTGTTTAGATGCATGGCCTGCATTATTAGCAACTGATGCTGATGAAGCAACAGCACCGTTTTCAATCATCACACGTAGTAATGAAATGAAGCAATGGGCAATTAATGGTCAACCATTATATTTTTTCACACCTGATGAAACGGCTACTGATACCAAAGGTGAAGATGTAGGCTCTGTATGGCATATCGCTCGGCCAGCACCGGTTAAAGTAGATGATGATGCAACACATGGTTTACGGTTAGTTGCGCATGGTGACGTATTAGACAGCCAAGGTCTAACTGGCGAAGAACTTCAAGGGATAACGCTTTATACCTTTGACAATGACACCGCTAACTCCGGCGAAAGCACATGTTTTGATAGCTGTGCAAGTACTTGGCCACCGCTTTACGCTACATCGCTTGATCAAGCATATGGTGAGTACTCAATTATTGAACGTAGTGAAGATAATACCAATACCTTTCAGTGGGCTTACAAAGGGTTGCCTCTGTATTTCCTTGCTAGCGATAGCGCGAATGGCATCGGTGCTATCGGTGGTCTTTACGGCAGCTGGCCACTAGCCCGTCCTTAATTGATCGTTAATTAAAGTAAACATGCTGAGTACTTTGTCAGCATGTTTACTTTTTATTCAAAGATTCAAGCTGAGAATGAACATGAAAAAAATTGTCATTATAAGTTTCATTATACTGGTATCAGGCTGCGAGTCGGGTAGTGGCGAAGATTTAACCGAGCAAGGCAGACCACTTGAAGAAGTTATTGTTGTCGCTAATGAAGAACAAGATGACTCTGCTGACAAAAGTATTCAACCAACACTAACTTCACTCCAAGAACATGTATTTACACCTATTTGTTCAACTTGTCATGGTGGTGCAAATCCTGCTGCAGGACAAAACTTATCAAGCATTGAAAATACGATTGCTCACTTAATTAACGTTAATTCATCTAACCCAGAATTTAAGCGTGTATTACCAGGGGATGCGTTAAAGAGTTATTTATATTTAAAAGTAACCGGTGACAGCCGAGCGGGAAGCCGTATGCCATTGGGACAACCTTCTTTACCTGCAGATGCAATTAATGCAATAAAACTATGGATAGATCAAGGTGCCTTAGCTCCACAAAGTAGCAATATACCCGCGTTAGTTAGTCGTGTTACTCAAGAAGAAGGCAATAGATCAATGCGCATACTGCATGATAACGATAGAGGTGAATACCGAGTTTCTTATCAATGGCAACAAGAAGGCAGCCTAATTGTTGTATTTTGGTTTAATAAATCAATGGATTTTGAGGGGTTAACCGTTGAGCAACTTTTAGTTAAGGCAACTAATAACGATATTTTACAAACTGATGATAGCTGGTTTTTAGCAACAGAGAATATGGAATTGAAGATTATTAATGATTACTCATTACAACTAAATTTAACACAATTGAGTTCAGATCTTACTCACTTAAACATTCAGTTAAACAATCCAACAATCTCAACGCTTGCGACACGTTTAGGTCAACAACTTGATGGTGATGAAAATGGGACAGAAGGCGGGGTATTTAATTATGAAATTTCTTTATAAAACAGACGTTCTTAAAGCTGACAATAAACCTTTTAGTACAGAAATATTAATTTGGTTGTTAACTGGGCTGTTATTTATATCCCTTTCAATCAGTTTTACTATAAAAGCAGAGCCTTATCTGGCGATAAAAAACAACCTAAAATGCGCTGCTTGTCATGTTAACCCTAATGGCGGCGGATTACGTAATGACTTTGGGCGAATCTACGGTCAAAATTTATTACCAGCAAAAGCGAGTAGTTATGACAGTGGAAAGCTTGCGAGGTTAACTCAATATCTAACCGTAGGCGCTGATTCAAGGTTCAATGGTACTTATCAAAAAACAGCACAAAAATCAGATAACACCAGTCAAGGTTTTGAAATTTCTAGTACTCAACTGTATCTCAATATAGAAATACCTGACTCAGGATTGTCGCTATACATTGACCAACAAGTGGCACCAGGCAGTGCAATTAACCGTGAAGCTTTGGTGATGTATCAGTTTGAACAAAATAATCTTTTCGACGGTAGTTATCTTAAAGCCGGGAAGCTATTCTTACCTTACGGATTACGCATAGAAGACGATTCTGCATTTATTCGACAAGTTACCGGGATGAATTTTGATAATAGCGATAATGGCGTTGAATATGGTGTCAGTTATAAAAACACATCGGCAAATTTCTATGTAGCCAATGGTACAAGTCAAGCCAGTAATAATGATGATAGTTTGCTCTATGGTCTGAGGGTTGAACATTTGTTTTCTAGCTTTCGGTTAGGAATGAGTGCTGTGCTCAATGATGGTGACCAGCAAGTACAAATGTTGAATTTATATGGCGGCGCGCAATGGCGAGATTTAACATTTCTCGCAGAAATAGATTATTTGACGTTAGAAAAATCGAATAGTTTTACTCAGCAAGATATCAAACAATTAGTGACATTAGCGGAAGTTAATTACCAGTGGCGACAAGGTTGGAACTTTAAGTTAACGGCAGAATTTTTTGATCCAGACCAAGACGTTGATGAAGATGAGCAGACAAGGTATTCGTTTATCACCGAATATACACCTTTATCGAATGTGCAATTACGACTTGGCTTTAGGTTGAAACAGGACATACCACAAAAGCCACAACAAAATAGCGATATGGTCTTTATCCAAAGCCACTTCTATTTTTAGGGTTTATAATGGTTTTATCAAGACGTGAGTTAAGTTGTTATGTACTCACGTCTTGATTGTTAATGGGTACAATTGCTAAAGTAATGGTTGTTAATATGTACAATGGTTTAAAAGAAGTACAAAAATCTATGGATCTTCCTAGCATTGAACAACTTTCTGATAACTCTGAAGATGAACTCGTTGAACTGTTAGCTCAATGTAAATTGGGTGACTCGCGTGCTTTTTCAATCCTATATCAAAAAACAGCAGGGCGCTTAAATGGTATTGCTTACCGGATAACGCGTCAGGTTGAAAGTGCCAATGAAGTTTTACAAGAAGCGTTTATTCAAATTTGGCAAAACCGAGACCTATTTGATGCGGATAAAGGCAAAGCTTTTACATGGTTAGCGTCTATTGTACGGTATCGAGCCTATGATCGACTTCGTTATGATAAAAGGCGGCACCAACACGATACGGTTGAGTTCAATGAGTTCGAACTGTGGGAAACACGTTTTGATGAAATTGCATTGCAATCAGAATCGATAGGGTTAGGTGAACATAGTGAACAAACACTTAATAATTGCTTGAGTAAATTAGAGAAAAAACAAAGCCAATCAATATTAATGGCTTATATGTACGGTTATAGCCGTGAAGATATTTCTAGTTATTTTGAAACGCCGGTTAATACCATTAAGTCTTGGATCAGAAGAGGCTTAAGGAGATTACAATTATGTCTGAGCGAATAGGTAATATGACAAATAAAGCAGCACGTTATCAGCAAACTAATGTAGTTGATCACCTTGCTAGCCAATTTGTGCTTGGTACGCTCACGCCACTCGTGTGGCAACGCGTTGTTTCATTATGTAAAGATAATGAAGCGCTTGAAAACCGTATTAACTTTTGGCAAGAAAAATTAGTCAGCATTGATCAGAAAACTGTTGAAGTACCACCGCACGACAATAGCTGGGCGATTATCGCACAAGCTCTCAAAATTGATACTGAAGCTAAACATGAAACAATAAAAGTCAGTCAGTTACCGAATGAAAAGCAAAGCTTATTTTCTAAAGTTACGGATTGGTGGTCTGATAATATATTTTCGTCGTCCAATTTTTCTGTACCAGCCTATCGTTTATCGGCCGCTTTCTCTGTCGTTGTATTAGTGTTAGCGACATTGATTGTTAATCCATTCGCGCATGCTCCGGAACAACTCAGCTATGTTGCGGTATTAACAGATCAACAAGGTTCAGCTCATCTAGTCGCAAGCACTTATGGCGACTCACAAAAACTAGTCGTTCATGTTATTAATATTCCAGATATTGATACTGAACAATCATTAGAACTCTGGGTGGTGTCAAAAACCGACGCACAAGCTCGCAGTTTAGGTGTGATCCCACAGGGGAAAAGTTTGATAGAACAACAATTAACACAGGCTCAATGGCGATTAATTAAAGACTCAGAATCACTTATTGTCACGATGGAAGAGGCAGGCGGTTCGCCTATTGGTGAACCCAGTGAAGTGATTATTTCGAGGGGCCTATGTGTTCGCCTACAAGAATGGGATAGCAATGCTTAGAATTAATGTAGTACTACTTTTTACTTTTATGTTCATCGCTGAATTTGATGTTATGGCTAATGAATTTGAGCATATCCCGGGTGAACATGAAATAGGGATGAGAACCCGTTATCAAAGTGTTGACGATACATGGCTAGGCGATGCCAAAGCATTCACGACTCGCATTAATTTAACTTCAACATTCTTACTTGATGAGGCTAATCAATGGCAATTGAAAGTTCAGCCTAATTATGTTTTTGCCTTCAATGATGGTGATTATAACTCGGTTGCCGTTAAGAAAAATACATCACCTATACCCGATCCTGAAGGCTTTAATTTGAGTAAGATGGTTTTGGCTTATGACAGTGAAGAAAATTGGAAAGTTAAACTAGGACGTCAAAATTTATCCTTTGATAATGAACGTTTTATTGGTGGCGTTGATTTTTGGCAAACGCCACAAAACTTTGATGCATTGAAATTTGATTTTAATGACCAAATGAACTGGCATGTTCAATATGCATATAGTAATAAAGTGAACCGAATCTTCGGAAAAGGCGCAAAATCTGCAATAATAAAAAATGATGTAAGACATGACGATTATCTTTTAGGATATATCGAACAAAGGCCTACCAATGAACTTGGTGAGCATTCAATCAACGCGCATTTACTGAATGTTGAATTTAAAACGGACAACAATTTAACTTTTGTTGCATACAATTACTTAGTTGAAAATAACAACCAAACTCATTTTTCAACAAATACCCGAGGTATTCGTATCAATGATGAGTTCAAGCCAAGCAAAATAAAATATCGTTATACCGCCGAGTATGCTTTACAAGAAAATAAATATAATAACCCTTGGCATTATCAGGCTTGGTACAGTTTACTTGAAGCAAGTCTTCAATATAAAAGTCATATATTTCAATTCAGTCAAGAGATTTTTAGTGAAGATAACCAACATACTTTTATAACGCCATTAGGAACCAATCACAAATTTCAAGGTTGGGCAGACGTGGTATCAGGTTATGACATGCAATCGGGCTTGAGAGATCAATATATTACCTATCGAGGACGATTAAATAAAATTCGTTGGAGAGCTGTTTATCATAAATTTGCAGATTATGAATCCAGTGTAAATATTGGGAATGAATTTAATATAGAACTAGCTTATAGAGCGAGCCGTAAATGGGAATTTAAATTGGTTTATGCCGCTTATAAAACGAATGAAGGCTTAGGTGATTTTGGTCAAGCAAACCATGATTTAACCACCTGGTTTGCTTCAGTTGCGTATAATATTTAGCGATTTTATCTCATTTAATTTAGGGGGTAAAAGCCGCTTTATTTCCAGTCATCGGCATTGCCATCATGAACAATGGTAATGCCGTCAAGTGCATCGTATCTGTCGTATACCTCATCCGGCATCGGATTCTGTCTTAATTCAATAAATTTCAATTTAGGTAAACCTTTAACAATTAACTCTTCTAACTTGTTGTCAAAGAAATAAGCTTTTTCTAGTGATATTAAGGGCGAAATATCTAGAGATGACAGTAGGTTGTTAGTTATTCGTATCTTTGACAGTTTATTTAATCCAGTAAAATCTACTGTGACAAGCTTGTTTTTAAATAAATACAATGTGTGTAAATGCGATAAATTCGTCAGGTAAATAGTACGTAGTTTATTATTAGCAATGTTGACGTACTCTAGCTGATTAAACTTACGCAAATCAATGTTTTCTAGCTTGTTGTTGTATAACGACAGTGATTTTAGTTGTGTTAATGCATTTAGGCCTTCAATGCTTCTGATATCCAGACCATGACATTTTAATGTATGAATATCTTCCACAGTCTGCCAGTCATGTTTCTTGGCTTTTGCCGTAATACAGTCAGATAAAGCTTTGTCGATAAGTTTTAATTGCAATACCGTATTGCTTGCTATTACGGGTAAAGAAGTAGCAAGGGCATAGCCCATAAGGAGAAATAAACAATGAATTCGAATCATATGACCAATAGCTCTTTAAATAAATGTAGTTCGTTGCTTTAGATTTATTTGTTCGCAAGAACCTGTTTTACCAAATTATGCCAGTCTACTTACTCTTGAACAATAATTGTTTAAAGTAATTTTCAGTTGAAATTTTCTTATGGAACAATTCCACTGAAAACGAGTGGTATGAGTCACATAAGGAAGGAACTTATTACTTTCATTAGCCACTAAATGGAAACAATGAGTCACTTTTTAGGTGCTTAATGTTCAGTTAAAATTCATATAATATTATTAGCAGTAAAGTCCTTCGCATCACTTTAACAAATATCGGAATATCAATGAAAAACACAATAAGCCATTATGGCTGGGTCACTATTCTTTTACATTGGCTAGTTGCTTTAGTTGTTATTGGACTTTTTGGCTTAGGCTACTGGATGGTAGATCTTGGTTATTATGATCCATGGAACAAAAAAGGGCCGGACCTGCACAAGAGCATCGGTATTACTTTATTTTTTCTCATGGTTTTACGTGTATTGTGGAAAAAGAGCCAAATAAAAACTCAACCTCTTATTAATCATAGTAATACAGAAAAAAAATTGGGGCATTTTGTGCATAGTTTTCTTTATGCTGCGCTTTTTGTTTTGATGTTGAGTGGATATTTAATTTCAACGGCAGATGGTCGAGCAATAGAAGTTTTTCAAATGGTATCAATAATGAGCTTTGGTCAATTATTTACAGATCAAGAAGATATCTCAGGTATGGTTCATAAGTATCTTGCTTATGTTTTGATTTTTACTGTTTTTTTACATGCATTGGCTGCATTGAAACATCACTTTATCGACAAAGACAAAACACTATTGAGAATGCTGGGTTATCGAGCGACTAAACATTAGATTTGATTTAACAAAAAAATTAACAATTAAGGGTACACATGAAAAGATTATTATTAGCATCGACATTATCACTTTTATCACTAGGAATGGTGGCAACGTCTACAGCTAATGCTGCTGATTATATCGTTGACTATAAAGGTGCTCATGCCTCGATAAACTTTAAGATCCAGCACTTAGGTTATAGTTGGTTAACGGGACGATTTGATAAGTTTAGTGGTAGCTTTAGTTATGATGCTGATGACTTATCATCTGCAAAAATTGAAATGTCAGTTGACACAACTAGCTTAAATTCTAATCATGCAGAACGAGACAAACATGTTCGCAGTGATGACTTTCTTGATGCTGATAAATTTGGCAACGCAAAGTTTGTTAGTTCTAAATTCAGTGATATGGGCGCTAATAAAATAGAAATTAAAGGTCTGCTAACTTTGCATGGTATCAGTAAAGAAATTATTATTGATGCAGTTAAAATTGGTGAAGGTAAAGATCCTTGGGGTGGTTATCGTGTTGGTTTTGCCGGTACCACTAGAATTGGTTTAGCGGATTTTGGTATTCCTGCAAACTTAGGCCCTGCATCGTCACATGTAGAACTAGAGTTTCATATTGAAGGTGTGAGGAAGTAGCTATTATTAAGCGGTTATTTTTAGTGCTGTTTAAGGTTGCTAATGTGTAAGCTTAACTCATTCATGTAAAAGTCGAAAGCTAGCGTTTATGCTAGCTTTTTTTTACAAAAAATTAAGGGTTACTCCGAATCTCTATAACCAGAAACGGGAACAACTCCTTGTATATTCAACCCTTCAGCAGAGTCAATAATATTGAGTGTATGATAATTGAATGCAAAAGACATTGCTTGTAAGGGGCATTGCTTTTGACCTTCAACCCAGATGTTTTTATGCGTATTAGCTTTTATTTGTCGTATTGCATTGGGTGTGGAAAATTCCATCATTAAATCCTTTTAATATTTTATTCGAATTTGCTTTAACAAATAATCATAGTACAGTTTTATGATAAGTCTAGCCGTTAGTATGTTAATTAACATTTTTAAAGAGATGTCGGTACAGAAAACCTTGAACAAAATCTACATTTAATTGTTTGGCAAACTGCGCATCCTCTAAAGTTTCAATGCCCTCTAATATGACTTTTTTATTCGTATTGTGGGCGTAGCTGATTAATGATTTAACAAGAAGCATAAAGTTTCTATTAGATTTATTACTGACTACATATTTATCAAGTTTAATATAATCAACTAATTGGATCACGGCTGTTGATACCATAGATTGTGGGTTGCAAAGATCGTCAATCGCGGTATGAATATTATTTTTGGATAAGTTATCTATCATCGCTAAACTCATAATTGCATCGTTTATTTCAGAATTCTCGATAAGCTCAACAATAATTTTTGATTTTTCAAAACTTTTAAATAACTTCAAAAAAGGATTGTCACTTTTTAATGCGCCTGTTGAAAAATAAGAGTCTTGGTCTAAATTTACAAATATGTCTACTTGATTAGGCGCATATGATAGCTGTAGCTTTTTCTGTTGGTATTCAACTTGGAACAAACTTAATGGGCTGTCATGTAAAGAAGAATAAACAAGGTCAGGCCTTATTGTTGAACTGTCTTTATTGAAAAATCTTGATAGGCATTCATATGCATATATTTCTTGATTTTTGAGGCAAATAATAGGTTGATATTCAACACCGAAGCGTTGATTTTCCATTAATTCTATTAAGGTTGAAGGTGAAAGATTTGTTGTGTTTTTCATTAAATGAGGAGGTCGGCTTAGTGCTAACCTGTCCCTACAGCGTAAATGTAACCTTATTGTAAATGAGAATCATTATCATGTGAAGCTATTAGTTTGTCATCAGTCGATATTGTAACGCTCTTAATTAAAATCGATAAAATTTTAGCCAACGAGAGATTAAGCTGTTAGAATTCGCGCGAATTTTTAGTGGCCAATACTCGGCAACCATATTTAATTGAGGAGTGCATTATGTCTAAATTTTTCTACCGAGGTACACCTGATGTTATGGGGAGTCATGGCACGGCAGGTTATAAACCTAATCGTGACGTAAAGCTTGGAAGTGCCGCAAAACCATTGACCCTTATTGTTGCGTCAGAGCAAAGAGGAAAAGAAATTGAAATTATTGTTGCCGAACATAAGTTCGTTGCCAATATAGAAATTAATGCGGATGAAAAAGAGAACATAACTGAGCTTGAAGCGGTGCTGAATACTCCGAAAACGCAGCGCTTTGAAAAAACACCGAAAAGAAATGACCCTTGTTCTTGTGGCAGTACTAAAAAATACAAAAAGTGCTGTGGCTAATAAGTAAAATTAATTTATCGGTAGGTAAACGAATGGCTGACAATGGATTTTGGCTATTTATATTAACCAGTTATGGAAAAAACACCTAAAATGACAGATACTTATATATTAATAGGAGTCATCTTAGGGGGTAGATAAGTGAAAAAAATCAGCTTGATGCAAGATGATAATTTATCATTTAAAGTTAGCCTACAATTATCACCGAAAGAATCACAACGTTTTGATCTCTATTTTTCTATCCCAGAAGAAATGGGCATTAATGCTATCACCCTGAGTGAAGACAGCTACTTCCACAGCAGTATAAAGAGCCATTGCGCTTACTTTTCTCGTCAAGTGCATTTACCCCTTGTTAGAAGTCGGTTTATCAGCCAAAAGAAAGGCGAGAAGACTGATTATCGCAGCAACCTAAATTTATTTTCATATCAATTTAGGGTCGCCCTTGAAACAGACATTAAACAAGCATTGCAAGAAAGTGATACCGATAAGTTTTATCTGTCTGCGCTTGAGTTGGTGGATCAGACCCAAACATTGCTGAAGAAGTTACGGCGCTATACACCCACTGATCCAAAACTACGGTCTTATTTTGAAAATGTTGATAATTACCTCAGTTGGTATACTGAACAGTCCTTTCTTAATCTATTGTCTAATGGGCCCAAAAGCTCAGAGCAGACTGACTCGCGAGAGGTTTTATTTGAGTTATGTCGTCAAGAGAATCATTACAGAACTGAGCAGCAATATAATTCAAAAATCACGTTAGCTGATCCCAATCGCATTACGAATAAGATGCGACTGCTGCGGCGTTTAAGTGAATTTGGTGTTGTATTTAAAAGAAAAACCCATGATTTAGATGCTAATTTACGACGTTTAGTGCGCGGGGGGATTACCGCGGTAATTATGGCATTCGTGATGGCGATTGTGCTTAACGCACGGTCGGCTTTTACAGAAGTAACGTTGGTTTTGATAGCATCTCTAGGTGTCATCTATGGTATTCGAGAGATTTTTAAAGATGATTTAACCCGTTTGATTTGGAGAAAAATTCAACGTGGCCGTCCGAAGTGGCAACATGTTTTTACTGACAGTTTGTCAAAAAACAAAATGTCAGTGCAAACATTATGGCTCGAATATATAAAAGATAAAGATCTGCCTGAGATTGTGAATAAACACTTTCAAAAACGCCGACAACAAAATAAACAAGCGGCTCAGTTATTGCATTTTCGCTGCGATTCTAGAATCATAGCGAAAGAGTTTATGCCTGGTTTTAAGGAAATACAGCACCAAGTATTTTTTAATCTAACGCCATTGGTACGTTTTATGAAAAAAGGAGAGGGGCGATTATATGCACTTGATGGTAGTAAAATATCTAACCAAGGTGTTGAGCGGCGTTATCAAATCAATCTAGCGGCAGTGCAAGAGCAAAAAGTATCGGGTAGTCAAACTCAACAATATATACAAAGGTTTAAAATTACCATGAATCGCTCTAAAATTATTAATATAGAAGGCATGAAATCAGAGCAAAATTATTAGGAACTTACTATAGGAATACCGGTAAAAGCTCATCTACATGGGAGTAACTGTAGATGAGCAACGTGTTATAAATTTTAGTTAATGAAAAACTAAACGGTGACTTTCTCTGCTTTATAAACATCAAAATTAGTGTTGTCTAACCGAATATTTCGTAACATGCCTCCAATACCAAAAAAGGCAATAACTTGAAAGTAAATACTATTGATAAGAATTTCTAAATAACCTAATTGGAAAAAGTCTACAGCAGAATTAGCAATAAAAAATAAACTTACCAGCATACTGACAGCAACCATCGATTGTAAAGAAAACTCAGTTTGCTGACTTCTATCTTTTACTGCTTGGTGAGGATCTAAGCGTTTACCGGTTAACTGCCCAATTGCTAAAGCTATAAACAATGCATGTACTAAACAAAGTGTAATTATTTTAATTATAATGTCACTCGTGAAGATGAAATCATGTATATATAGATCAAATAATACGTAACCGAAAAGTAGTATGATTGCTGTTATCACGGATATTGGAGACACGTAATCGAATAGTTTACGTGGTGCTAAACCCGCTGTTCGACTTGTACTTTTATTCGCTTTCCTCATGAGCTTGAATTGTCGGAAACCCGAGATTTCTATCATCATAAACGGGATGAACTGCACCATACCAAACATTAGCGGTAACCCTTCTGCAAACTTCTTATCACCATCATAATCTTTTGACATGAACGCATATACTCCCATCAAAATTAAACCAATAACGATAATTATTTGATTGAGAAATTGATAACGGACTTTAGCTGCGATAACTTTTTCAATAGATTCAGGGTAAAGCTTTGGATAATTTTCTGGGGGGAAATTTTTTATAACACTCTCAATTCTTTTGATAATTTGAGTTGGGTAATAATATGAAATCAATATTATTTGGCTTAAAAATAATGCATAAAATAAAATGTGAATAGACATTCTCTTCTCCTTAATTGTTTTTACTGTTCATTGCATTGCTAAAAGCAATACGTATCTCAGAGTCAGTTACCCCTGCCGTTTTACATGCAGAAATTGCTTGTTCTAGTTGTGCTAACACATCGGCATTCAAGTCCATCTTGCTATTTATTATCGCTTCAGGATGCACAAAAGTACCTCTGTAGCCTTTACTTTGAATGACTAAGTCTCTTTCTAATAACTTATAAGCTTTAGCGACCGTTTTACTGTTCAACTCTAAATCATTGGCTAACTGCCTAATCGAAGGCAGTGAATCGCCAGGTTTGATTTTTCTGTTGACGATTGCTGATTTTATTTGCTCAACAAGTTGAGTAAATAACGGCATTGGATCTTCAATATCAATTGTAATTTCCATATTTATAGGTGCTCCAGTTGTTCCGTGTGTGGTAATGGTACATCTATCTTATTGTTTGACGCAAGTATATTTTAATTGAAGTTCGAATATTGAAACTGACAAGACGGTTCTTATTCTAGTATTTTAAGTGAAATCAGAGGGTTGGAAGTATAAATTAGGGGGTAATTATTTAATGAAGAGGCAGGGGTTTATATAACCTAACTATATCGATGATAATGTTTTATCGATATAGTCAGGTTTGATTTTGTTTATTCTATAGATAGATTTACTTAACTTCTTCACCGGCCGCTTGTTTGTCGGCATGGTAGCTTGAACGTACTAATGGACCACAAGCCGCGTGTTCAAAGCCCATTTTAATGGCTTCTCTTTGGTACATATCGAATACGTCTGGGTGAACATAGCGCTCAACGGGTAAGTGATGCTTACTCGGTTGTAAGTATTGACCAATCGTTAGCATAGTTACACCATGGCCACGTAAGTCACGCATGACTTGTAAAATCTCTTCGTCCGTTTCACCTAAGCCAACCATTATGCCTGATTTAGTAGGCACTGTAGGGTTTGCTTCGCCAAACTTTTTAAGTAAGTCTAATGACCACTGATAGTTTGCCCCAGGACGGGCTTTGGTATATAGCCGTGGCGCTGTTTCTAAATTATGGTTGAATACATACGGTGGGTTGGCATTTAAAATCTCTAATGCGCGATCCATTCGACCACGAAAATCAGGGACGAGAATCTCAACTTTAGTATTCGGTGCATGTATGGCAATTTCACTAATACAGTCAGCAAATTGTTGAGCTCCACCGTCACGTAAATCATCACGGTCAACAGAAGTGATAACAACGTATTTTAACTTCATGTCTTTTAGCGTTAATGCTAATTTTGTTGCTTCGTCAAGTTTAGGTGCTAGAGGGCGACCGTGACCAACATCACAAAAAGGGCAACGACGCGTACAAATGTCACCTAAAATCATAAAAGTGGCTGTGCCGTGATTAAAGCATTCTGATAAATTTGGACAAGACGCTTCTTCACACACTGAGTGTAAGTCATGCTTACGTAATGCTGCTTTAATGCTATCAATACGTTCGGTTGTACGAGGAAGCTTAATACGCAACCACTTAGGCTTTCTGAGCATAGTTTCGCGTTCTGAAGGCACAACTTGAATCGGAATAAGTGCCATTTTTTCAGCATCACGCATTTTTGTGCCGGGGATAACTCGGGTTGTTTTAGTGGTCATTAGCTTCGTCCCAACCAGTTTTATAACTGATATTATTGGTATTTAATAATTGAGCCAGGTGTTTAATTAAAGTTTCACCTGCTTGAACTGTATTTGTTAATTCGCTGATATCAGCCGTTTGTACCATTTCCAGGCCTTGGTAACCACAAGGGTTAATCCGTAGGAAGGGTGATAAATCCATATTTACATTAAGCGCTAAACCGTGAAACGAGCAACCTTTGCGTATTCGTAAACCTAGCGATGCTATTTTTTTTCCATCAACATATACCCCAGGAGCATCAGGTTTTGCATTGGCGATAATATTAAAATCAGCCAATGCGGCAATGAGGCCATTTTCAAGGAGGGTAACAAGTTCACGAACACCAATTTTTCTACGGCGAAGGTTGATCATAAAATAGATCACTTGCTGTCCTGGGCCGTGATAAGTCACTTGCCCGCCACGGTCAACTTTTACCACTTCAATATCGCCTGGCATAAGTAAGTGTTCTTCTTTACCTGCTTGGCCTTGGGTGAAAACAGCAGGGTGCTCTACTAGCCAAAGCTCATCTTGAGTTTCGTCGTTACGATCATCGGTAAATTTTTGCATCGCTTGCCAAACAGTGGTGTAGTCCATTGTGGTAAGTTGTCGAATGATTAACGAGTTTTTCAAGTTTTTACTTCACTTAATTCTAATTAAACCGATTATATCCAAATAATAATAGAATTACACCGGATAAATACTAAGTTTTTATTTTCATAAAATTTGTTATTCGAAAATAGTTAAATGAACTTATAAAACGTAACGTACGACATCAATAGCGGTTAGTTTAGTGTAAATCGTTTCTATCTGCTCTTTACTGGTTACCGTAACTGCGATAGTAAGAGAGTGATAGGTTCCTTTCGAGCTGACTTTTATTGTCGGAGAGTAATCACCAGGTGCATGTTTTTGTAGTTCATTTATCACCAAATCAGCTAACTCATCGCAAGCAACGCCCATAACTTTAAAATTAAGCACTGTTGGAAATTCTAATAATTCATCAAATTTGGTTTTCATGTTTGTTCTCTAAAGTAGGGATGGAACTTGGTAAATAGTCAATCTTGGGGCATTTTATCATTAATCAAATAGAATGTGATCATTGAATTTAGTGCTTTTATTAACATTTTGATATTAGTAATAAAAAACTCGGCAGAAGCCGAGTTTTAAAATGAAGGTGTTTGAGTTTTTGCTAGTCAACAAACTGTAATTTTACATAATCAACTAACTTACTGAACATACCGCCTTCATTTACTTCTTGCAAAGTGACTAATGGATATTCCGCGATGTCTTCGCCGTCTAAGCGTAAAAATAATTTACCGACAACCGTTCCTTTCGCTAAAGGAGCCTCTAGTTGTTGATCTAATTCAAAACTTGCTTCTAAGTTTTTGCGCTGACCACGAGGAATTGTTATTGGAGTATCAAGTAATATACCGAGGTCAACTTCTTTAACATCACCCATCCAAATTCGATTGGTAACAAATTTTTCGCCCGCTTTATACGGTGTATATGTTTCAAAGAAACGGAAACCGTAATTTAGTAATTCTTTACTTTCAACTTTTCTTGCACGTTCACTATCTGTACCCATCACGACACTGATTAAGCGCATTCCGCCTTTAGTCGCAGAAGAAACCAAACTGTAACCCGCTTGTGAAGTATGTCCAGTTTTTAAACCGTCAACTTTCATGCTTTTGTCCCATAATAAATTATTACGGTTGTATTGTTTGATGTTGTTGTAGCTAAAGGTTTTTTGACTATAAATTTTATATTCTTCAGGTACATCTCGAATAAGTGCTATTGCAAGTGTCGCCATATCGCGTGGGGTTGTTTTGTGTTCTTGACTATCTAGCCCGTGACTATTTTCAAAGTAGCTACTGTACATGCCTAGTTGCTCAGCATGAGCATTCATCAATTGTGCAAAAGCATCTTCGCTGCCTGCAATATGTTCGGCCATAGCAACACAAGCATCATTACCAGAAGCGACAATAATACCTTGGTTTAATAATTCTACGGAAATCTCAGTACCCACTTCAATAAACATGAGTGATGAACCAGGGAAATTTTTCGCCCAAGCTTTTTCACTGATAGTGACCATATCTTTATTGCTAATATTACCACTTTGTAATTCTTTACCTATGATATAGCTTGTCATCATTTTGGTTAAACTGGCAGGAGCTAACAATGAATCAGCATTACTTTCGGCAATGACTTTCCCTGTGGTGTAATCGATTAAAATATGACCTTTTGCTTTTAATTCTGGTGGTGAAGGGATAATCGTGATTGCATGAGAAAAAGATGAAAAAGTTAAAGCAACGGCGCCGAAAAAGCAGATAAGTTTAGTTGAGGTTTTAGCCATTTTTTTAGCTAATAGGTAAGTCATAATATTCCTAAGGAAATTGAATGATAAAAGGAGAAATTTTCAGCAGTATAGCATTTTTAGAGATGAATACTATCGTGGCTTTCAGTCAAATTGTTACGAGAAATTATTTTCGACTAAATGCTTTAGGGTAACCTGAATTTTTCAAACGAGTTAATATGTTATTCAAATGTTGATTGTCGTTTATTGGACCCATTTGCACGCGAAAAATCTTGTTGTTTTCAGGAATAATGGTATTTATTTGATATAAATTTTGTAAGGCTTGGGCGGTTTTGTTCGCGAGAAGCTTATTTTTAGTGGCGAAAACTTGAATGTATTTACGTTGGTTGGTGTTGTCAGTAGGTGTCGGTGTAAGAATAGTCGTATTGTTTTTGTCTGGCAACGAAAAGTCAGTTATTGCGGTAATGGTGACATTAGCGACACCGGTTTTCATCATGCCTATTTTATAAGCGGCACTGTACGACAAATCAATAATGCGTTCTTCATGAAATGGCCCCCGGTCATTCACCCGTACAATGACGGATTTGTTGTTTGCATTATTAGTCACTTTTAAATAAGTGGGTAAGGGGAGGTTTTTATGCGCTGCACTCATCGAGTACATGTTATAGATTTCACCGTTTGAGGTTAAATGGCCATGGAATTTTTTACCGTACCAAGAAGCTGTTCCTGTTTGACTGAAGTTTTCAGCGCTCTTTAAAACTGAATATGTTTTTCCACGAACGATATATTGGCTTTTATTGCCGCCTCTGCTGTGAGGCTCTTCTCTTGGAGTGATATCGACAAGTTCACTTGTCGTGGGTACACGCGTGGGCGTGCTATCATTTTTTTGTTGATAGCGTCCAGAATTAATGCTGCATGCAGTTGTTAATACTAATAATATTATGAGTAAGATTTTTTGTTGCACAGTCTCTATTTCTTATTATTTTATTGGTGAATTTAAGCAATAAAACGCTTATGAGTACTAATAGCCATTAGCATGCCAAAACCTGCCAGTAATGTCACCATGGATGTACCACCATAACTCACTAAGGGTAAAGGGACACCGACAACGGGCAATAGTCCTGATACCATACCGATATTTACAAATACATACACGAAAAACGTTAAGGTAATGCTGCCTGCTAATAATTTGGTAAAAGCGTGTTCTGCTTTTACTGAAATCCACAGGCCTCGCATCACAATAAGTAAATACACACTGAGTAAAGCGACTACACCTATAAAGCCAAACTCTTCACTAAATACAGCAAAAATAAAGTCGGTGTGCCGCTCAGGTAAAAATTCAAGTTGTGACTGAGTACCTTGTAGCCAACCTTTACCGTCAAAGCCCCCAGAACCGATAGCTATTTTCGATTGGATAATTTGGTAACCAGAGCCTAATGGATCTTGCTCTGGATTCAGGAATGTTGTAACTCTTTGCTTTTGATAACTACCCAATAAGTAGAACCATAAAATTGGCGCAAAACCTAAAGCTAATCCTGTACAAACACCAATAAGTTTCCAGCTGACGCCAGCAAGAAAAATAACGAATATACCTGAACTTGCAATTAAAATTGAAGTGCCAAAATCGGGTTGTCTGAAGATTAGGATTGTCGGTAAAAGTACCAAAATGAAAGCAATGATTATGGTACTTAATTTAGCGGGCAAGTTTTGTTGGCTGACATATCCCGCAATCATAATGGGCACAACCAGTTTCATAATTTCTGAAGGTTGAAACTTAATAAAACCTAGATCTAACCAACGCTGAGCACCTTTACCGACATGGCCAAATAATAAAACGGCGACTAAAAGCAGTAAACCAAAAATAAATACGGGAACTGCCCATTTTTGATAGGCGAGAGGAGGAATTTGAGCAAGGGTAAACATGACTAATAATGCAATACCTACCCGTTTTATCTGACGATATACAATATCAATTTCTTGGCCACCAGCACTATAAACAACAAATAGGCCTAAAACCAACAGAGCAAGAATACACAAAAGCAACGGGAGATCTATGTGAATTCTTTGCCAAAAACTGCGCTTTTTTTGTTGATCGTAGCCATGGTTTTGCACTAGTTATTTCCTGAATTTTTAGTTTTTTTGTTATGACCATAAACATTAGAATGTTGTGGGTGTTTATTTTTATCGCTACTGACTATTTCTCGGTCACCAAAATACTGATCCAACACTTGGCGTGCTACAGGTGCTGCGTTAAACCCTCCACCACCTTCCAAAACATTTTCAACAATGACAGATACCACTATTTCTGGTTTTTCGTACGGAGCAAAAGCAACGAACATGGCATTATTTCGTTGTTTTTCTTTGATTGCTTTTGCATCATATTCTTCATCTTGCTTTTTTGATATCAGCTGGGCCGTACCCGATTTTCCGGCTGCGTCATAGCGAGCGCCTTTAAAAGCCGGGTATTTTTTCTGTGCGGTGTTATGCATAGCATCAAGGACTAAATTCCAGTTTTTAGAGTCTTTTAAAACAATCGGCGGTTTATCTTCAAACAAGACTTTTTCACTGACCATTTTAGTGACAATATTTATACTTTTATTCTCAGCAGCACCTTCTTCATTTAAGGGCTCTATATTAACTGCTTTGGTTGTTTCAAGTAAAAAATGCGGTATTTTTTTCTGGCCTTTATTGGCTAAAATAGCAATAGCTTGAGCTAATTGTAAAGGGGTTACGGTCCACAAACCTTGACCAATGCCAACGTTAACGGTGTCTCCTGTATACCAAGGTTGATTATATCGACTACGCTTGGCTTCTCTTCCTGGTAAAATAGCGCGCTTGTCTTCCCAAATATCAATGCCGGTCAAGTCACCAAAACCAAACTTTTCCATCATATTGGTAATGTTATCTATTTCTAGCCTAACCGCTAAAGTATAGAAAAAAACGTTACATGAATGTTCTATCGCGTCGTTTAAGTTAACCCAGCCATGCCCTGGTGCATACCAATCTCGATGTTTACGTTCAAGGCCTTTTAGCTGAAACCAGCCAGGATCATAAGTGCGCGACTTTTGGGTGATAACTCCTGCTTCCAAACCCGTTAACCCGAGTAAAGGTTTAACGGTTGAAGCGGGGGGATAACCTTGCACACTACGATTAAGCAAAGGCCTGTTATTTTTGGGGTTAAGTAATTTTTTATAATTTTTAGTACTGATACCATGAACAAATAAGTTACCGTCGTAACTTGGATTTGAATACATGGCTAAAATTTCACCCGAGCGAGGATCCATTGCTACTACAGCACCACGTTTTCCGGCTAGTGCGCGTTTGGCGATCATTTGCAATTCAATATCTATGCTTATGGTTAAGTTTTGACCCGAAATAGGCGGGGTGTAATCAAGCGTTCTGATCACACGACCTTGGCTATTTATCTCTACTTCTTGGTGGCCAATAGTGCCATGTAATAACTCTTCATAATATTTTTCTAAGCCGAGTTTTCCTATATTACGTGTTGCCGCGTAATCTTCTGATAAACTTTTCTCGGCTAAACGAATGGAATCTCTACGGTTGATACGAGCAACATAACCTAAAGAATGAGTCGTTAAGTCACCAAAGGGATAATAACGCTTGAGACGAGCATCTATAAAAAAACCAGGAAAACGATGCTGATTAACTGAAAAAAGCGCGACTTGTTGTGCACTTAATCTTGAGTGGAGTTCTATCGGTTTAAATCGTCGTTTGCTTTTGAGTGCTTTAAACAACTTTTTTTGTTTCTCTTCGCTGATATCGAGTAAATCACTTACTTCTAGAATATGTTTTTCTAAATCAGTCGTTTGCTCAGCAATTATCTCTAACGAGTAAACAGGTTTGTTTTCAGCAAGTAAGACACCATTACGGTCGTAGATGAGACCACGGTTTGGTGCGACAGGCAGTAGCTTTATCCGATTGGAATTAGAGCGTGTTTGATATTTTTCGTAAGAGTTAATTTCTAAATCATAAATATTACTGAATAAAATCAACAATAAGACTATTACGCCGACAAATGCGATAAAGGTTCTACGGGCAAATAGATTAGCCTCAGCTGAATGATTACGAATAGCAACGCGTTTATTTGATGCCACGGTTACTCTCGATCATAGCTATTCTCGGTGATATGGGTGGTTATTGTTGATGCTCCAAGCACGATATAAACTCTCAGCCACAACAATACGAACCATAGGATGGGGCAAAGTAAGCGGTGATAAAGACCATTTTTGTTCAGATGCTTTAATGCAAGAAGGGGCTAAGCCTTCAGGTCCACCGATTAATAAGGCTACATCACGACTATCTAGTTGCCAACGCTCTAGTTGTTGGGCAAGTTGTGGTGTTGTCCACGGTTTGCCTTCCACTTCAAGCGTAACAATCCGATGACCTTTGGGGATTGCGCTTAATAATAATTCGCCTTCTTTTTCTAGAATACGAGCTATATCAGCATTTTTACCGCGCTTACCCGGCGGAATTTCTACTAAATGAAACGACATATCGCGAGGAAATCGGCGAGAATATTCGTTAAATCCTTGGGTAACCCATGCTGGCATTTTATTGCCAACAGCATATAAGGTAAGGCGCATAATAGTTTAGCTTAATTTCACTATTAGTTTAGTTCCATAATTCTTCTAGTTGATAACGGTCACGAATTTCGTCGGTCATTACGTGAACAATTATACTGCTTAAATCAACTAACGCCCATTCTCCAACATCGTTACCTTCAATACCTAATGGCTCTATACCTGCAGCGCGACATTCGATAGCGATCGATTGTGCAATAGATTTAACATGACGATTTGAGTTACCTGAACAGACAATCATGTAATCAGCAAAACCTGATTTTTCACCAATGTCTAAAATCGTAATATCACGACCTTTAATTTCTTCTAATTTTTCAATAACAAATGCTTTTAACGCTTCAACTTGCAAGGGAATTTCTCTTAATCTAAAAAGTAATACGTTATAATATCATTATTTTTTCTGCGCGTAACTATGAAGTTATTCTTGATAGAGATTTTCTTGAATAATATAATTATGTATACATTCCGGCAGGTGATTATTCTTGGGTTTATTATCCAATAGATGTTTGCGTATTTCGCTTGACGAAATATTAAGCGACTGGTTTTGATGGAAAATAATTCCCCCAGCTTCTTGTTGTTTTATATCGGTAAGGCTATGGATTCGATGATCTTTTAATAACTTTTGCGTAACTGTATTAATTTTATTTAATTCATAGCCTGGCCGAATGTTCACTACAATATGACATAGAGACATAATTGTTCGCCATTGATGCCAAGACGTAAAATTAAGAAAAGAGTCCATTCCGATAATAAAAAACAAAATACTCTCTGGTTGTTCTTGTTTAATTTCTTGTAAACTTGTCACGGTATAAGAAGACGTTTTACGCTTTAATTCGCGATTGTCGAGTTGAAATAATGGCTGTTGCTGACAAATAATGCTTACCATCTTTTCACGATGTAAAGCATTCGCCGTGGTTGAACTTTTATGAGGGGGAATATGTGCGGGTAACAGAAACAGTTGTTCTACATTAAGCCATTTCGCGGTTTCTTTGGCTGTTTCTATATGACCATTATGAATAGGATCAAAAGTACCACCCATAATCACGATGCTCTTTTTAGATGTAGGTATTGGCTTATCCGAATTCATAATCTAGATTGAAATTTTTTGTGATTTGTCCGTGATATAGACTGATACAAACATCTGCTAATAATATAAAAGGGTTAAAATCACTACTGGTTTTACTGATCAAGTCGGTCTGCGCTAAACGTGCTTGAGCTTGGCTAATATTGTCGCGAGTAATATTATTAAGTGCGTGTTGATAAAGGGGTTTCTTTTTATCCCATATACGATGCTTTTTATAAATACTGTCAATGCTCTCACCTTGTTCAAGTTGCTCTAACATCACGGATAGTTGCGCAATCTCTTTATGAATGACCCAAACAAGTTGCCCGATGGCGGCACCTTCGTGCTGAAGCTGATCCAGCATATTAATACACTTATTGAGATCACCACTGAGTAAAGTATCAACGACTTGAAAAGAGTTAAACTTAGCTTGTTTGATGAGTAACTTTTCTGCATCTTCACAAGTGATGAGTTGAGAACCGAACAACAATGAAAATTTTTGTAACTCTTGCTCTAAAGCAGGTAAGTTTCCTTCAAATAATTCTATCATCAAGGGGATAACGTCTTGATGAACATTTAATTGTTGCTGTTTTATTTGTTGATTTAACCACTGCAGAAGCTGACGACCTTCAATATCGTACAAAGGTAAAAAACAGCCCAACTTTTCTAAGGTCTTAAACCATTTTCGTTTTTGACCTGCGGCATCAATTTTAGGACCATGAAAGATAAGTTGCACGTCAGGATGAAAATTTTCACTGAGTTTTAGTAATATTTTACTACCCGCGTCAGCTATTTTTCCTGTCACTAATTCTATTTCAATGATGCGTTGTGCGGCAAATAAGCTCATGGCTTGATATTCTTCGACTAATAAATTCCAGTCAAACTTATCATCTGCACTAAGGCGAATAACTTCACTGAAACCTTGCTGTTGGCAATGTTGTTTTATTGTATTTAGGCTGTCGTTTTTTTGCCAAGGCTCATCGCCAAAAACTAACCACACAGGCTTAAAACCTTGACTGAGAGCGTTAGTTAATTGGTTATGATAGATACGCATCAGATTATTATCGTCGACAGGTCGCGGAGAATTTTATTCGCGGCTTCTTTACGCATTTCACTCAGCATTAAATCGAGTTCACGACTTTTAGCAAGCGCAATGTTGGGATCATCTTGATAATCACGGTTAAGCTCAAACTGAAAAGTACGTATATCGTCAGCAGAAATCGCAAGTTGATAGCGAACTGAATAAATTAATTCGTATTCTGCTACTTGCCCATTTGGAAAAACAGAGAGTGTACGACGATTCAAACTATCTTTTAAAAGTCGAAGTTGTGGAACATTCTTAACGGCTTTCGGCACTAATTTTATTTTATTCAAACTCAAGTGCTGTCTAACTTGACGAGTTAATTCACCGAACTTATCCGTTGAGCTTAAATGTAAGGTTTTTAATTGGGGAGACATTAAATAGTCCCCCCGTAACTGAAAGCCACAGCTTGATATAAACAAGGTTAATAAAGCAATTACAGCGATAACTGAATGTGCTTTGTATTTTGTTATTGATCTTTGCATGTAGCTCATTTTTAGGACCTTAGTCGATTAGTTAGCAACAATATTTAAAAGTTTGCCCGGTATATAGATAACTTTACGAATCGTTTTGTCATCAATAAAGCGGACTACTGTTTCGTCACTTAAGCCAAATGCTTCAACTTCTTCTTTGCTTGCCGATGCTGAAACGGTAATTTTAGCGCGTACTTTACCGTTTACTTGTACGATGATTAATTTTTCATCTTCAACTAAAGCACTTTCGTCGACTATTGGCCAAGAAGCGTCTTCAATCATGACATTCTTGCTTGCTGCGTCACCCAATGTTTTCCATATTTCATGACACATGTGTGGAGTAATTGGCGTAAGCATAATGACTACAGCACGAACTGCTTCTTGCATAACCGCTCTGTCTTCAATACTCGCTAATTTCGCTTTTGTTAAATGGTTCATTAATTCCATAATTGAAGCAATTGCGGTATTGAAGGTATTTCTACGGCCAATATCGTCACTGACTTTTGCTATGGTTTTATGTAATTCTCTACGCAATTTTTTCTGCGAAGCGCTCAAGGTTAATTCACTTAACGGTGGAACTGTCCCATGCTCTTTGACTTGTTCACTAAAATCAAAAGCAAGCTTCCAAACACGTTTCAAGAAACGATGTGCACCTTCAACGCCTGAGTCAGACCATTCTAAGGTTTGCTCTGGTGGTGAGGTAAACATAATAAATAAACGCACAGTATCTGCGCCATATTTACCGATAACTTCTTGTGGGTCTATGCCATTATTCTTAGACTTCGACATTTTGCTCATGCCAGCAGAAATTACCGGTTGGCCATCAAGCTTACTAACTGCCGCGGTAACATTACCTTTCTCGTCACGTTCAACGTCAACATCTGTTGGAGAAATCCAGTCTTGTCCACCATTTTCTGCTTCACGATAATAAGTGTCGGCTAATACCATGCCTTGACATAACAACTTTTTGAACGGTTCATCACAGTTTACTAAACCGGCATCACGTAATAATTTATGGAAAAAACGTGCATACAATAAATGTAAAATCGCATGTTCAATACCACCAATGTACTGATCAACAGGTAACCAGTAATTGGCCTTAGCGGGATCAATCATTTGAGTATCGTCGTTTGGCGAACAGTAACGTGCGTAATACCAAGACGATTCCATAAAGGTATCGAAAGTATCTGTTTCGCGGAAAGCTTCTTCACCGTTATGGGTAGTTTTTGCCCACTCAGGATTGTCTTTAATTGGCGAAGTAACACCATTCATTATTACATCTTCAGGCAGTTCAACTGGAAGTTGGTCAAGAGGAACAGCTGCAGACTCTCCATTGGCTAAGTGCACCATAGGAATTGGCGTACCCCAATAACGTTGACGAGAAACTCCCCAGTCACGTAAGCGGTAATTAACTTTTATGCTACCTTTGTTTTCAGTTGATAATTTGTAAGCGATAGCCTTAAATGCTTTTTTGAAGTTTAAACCATCAAATTCACCAGAGTTGATTAGCTTACCTTTCTCAGTAATCGCGGCTTTATTGATATCGTCTTCGTCAGTACCAGCTATAACTTGGGTAATTTCTAAACCATATTTTGTAGCAAATTCAAAATCACGTTGGTCGTGTCCAGGTACCGACATTACCGCGCCAGAGCCGTAATCCATTAAGACAAAGTTTGCGGCCCAAACAGGAACAATCTTGCCCGTTAACGGGTGAATGGCTTTAAGGCCAGTATCAGCACCTTTTTTCTCCATCGTTGCCATATCAGCTTCGGTAGATTTATTGGTTTTACATTCAGCAATAAAATCGCTTAAGGCGCTGTTATTTTTTGCAGCGGCTAAAGCAAGTGGATGTTGCGCAGCAAGGGCGACGTAAGTAACCCCCATTAATGTATCTGGACGAGTGGTATAGATATCAAAACTTTCGCTTGAACCTTCAACTTGGAAGGTCATTTCAATGCCTTCACTACGACCAATCCAATTACGCTGCATGGTTTTAACTTGCTCTGGCCATTCAGTTAGTTGGTCTAAGTCAGTTAATAGTTCTTCAGCGTAATCAGTGATTTTAATAAACCACTGTGGAATTTCTTTACGTTCAACAATTGCGCCAGAGCGCCAACCGCGTCCGTCAATCACTTGTTCGTTTGCTAATACTGTTTGATCAACAGGATCCCAGTTTACGGTGGCATTTTTCTTATAAACTAAACCTTTTTCATAAAGTTGAGTAAAGAACCATTGCTCCCACTTATAATAATCTTTTTTACAGGTCGCTAATTCGCGGCTCCAGTCATAAGCAAAACCTAATGACTTTAGCTGGTTACGCATGTAATCAATGTTTTCATAAGTCCATTTTGCTGGCGCTGTCTTATTTTTTATTGCTGCGTTTTCTGCGGGTAAACCAAATGCATCCCAACCCATAGGTTGCATAACATTTTTACCTTGCAAGCGTTGATAGCGAGAAATAACGTCGCCTAAACTATAGTTGCGCACATGGCCCATATGTAAACGACCACTTGGGTAAGGGAACATAGCGAGACAGTAGAATTTTTCTTTACCGGGTTTTTCTTCGGCTTTAAAGGTATTGTTTTCAGTCCAAAATTGTTGAACTTGCGCTTCGATAGCTTGGGGATTGTAAATGGATTCCATTGGAAATTTCTCAAACACTTTAGAATGTGGGGTTCATTCGCTTGTCGATAGAAATAGACTGCAATTATGAACGTATATAAATAATGGCGATAGAATACCTTATATACCCGTCCCACTTCAAGATACTGTTTCAGAGATAAGCGAGTTTCGACAAGTTTATGTGATTAATTTTTTATATAATTCGAGTTATACCTATACTTTACTAATAAGTCGTCGAGGAGTGCGTTATGAAATCAAAAAATAGTGTTTTTCAAGATCTTTATCAAGCATTAGTTATATGGGCCGAGGACGTTAATCAGCATGAAATTACTGATATTGTTGAAAAGATAGAAAAAAGCAAATTATATCTTCAAGCCGCAGAGAAATTACCTGAAGAAAAAGTTAAACAGTTCGTTGATAACTTACGTTTTGATATCAGAGAGTTCATTCAACAAAATGAACTACAAGCTAAAAATTCCCTCTATTTGGGCCTGTTAAATGAATCATTTTGGAATAATATGCAAGCCATTACAGACAAGTCACAAGTTGAATGGTCTGAACTCGATGATGACTTTAAACATCACGGTGAATACAAAAGTGGTGATTTCATAGGATTTGGTTTTTTAGAGTGCCAAAACTGCCATGAAAAAATCACTTATAGTCATGCTTCAGATGTAGCTGATTGCTTTTCGTGTAGTGGTAATACTTTTATCCGCTTACCTTTTTCTCCTTAGTTTATACCTAAGCGATAGGACTAATGTTTTACTAATTATTACAAATGAGGGTAAACTAACCGTATATAAATTATTAATTATAATTCGCCTGTTTTTTAAGCGTTATCAGTGAGATATTGCATGCCTTCAACCGTTACATCAACGTCATTATTAACCCGTTTATCAGTTGATCAGTTAACTGCTCAGTTATCTGCGAAGCAATTTTCCTATTGTAAAGTGACTCCAGATGTAGAACAAATTTTTATTGGCCATAAGCGTGCTAAAGAAGCACTTGAATTTGGTTTGTCCATGGATGCCCTAGGTTTTAATATTTTCGCTATGGGGGAACATGGCACTGGCCGACAGACGTTGATAAAACAGATGTTAGCCGTTACGGCGGGTAGTGAAAACACACCCTATGAATGGTGTTATATTAATAATTTTGATGATTTTCATGCCCCACATAAATTATATGTAAGCGCTGGAGAAGGTAAGCAATTACTCGCTCGCATTAATACTTTTATCGATGAGTTATTAGATTTATTTCCTGAAATATTTGATAACCCAAGTTATCAACGTCAAAAGGCAGCCGTAGATAGGGAATTCAACAGAAAGTACGACCAAGCGATTGCTGAAGTTGAAGAAAGTGCTTTAAAAGATGATGTGTTGCTATATGAAGAAGATGAGGAGCTAAATTTTTCACCTTTAGTTGATGGTAAACCGTTAAATGATAAGGAATTCGCAAGTTTAGATGAAGTTAAACGCGCTGATTTTTATGTGTTATTAGATAAATTAGAAAATTTACTTTCTGAAAAGTTGATTGAATTACCACTGTGGAAACGGATCTCTTCAGACAAATTACGTAAATTAAAAAATGAAACGACTGAACAGGCTATACGTCCATTTCTAAAAGAGCTAGAACACGAGTTTACGAGTAATATTGGTGTATTGAAATATCTATCAAAAGTAAAGGCACATGTTGTTGATACTGTTTTAGAAATTCTCGTTGATGAGAGTACTGAAAATAGAAATGATAAAGATGCACGTAAATTAATGGTAGAACAATTTTTACCTAATCTACTTTTTTCACAAAAAATTAATGCAGGCGCACCTGTTATATATGAGCAAAACCCTACTTTTCAAAACTTGTTTGGTCATGTCGATTTTGCGAGCTTTCAAGGAAGTACCTATACCAGTTATCGGTTAATAAGAGCAGGGGCCCTGCATAAAGCGAATGGTGGTTATTTAATTTTAGATGCTGACAAATTGTTGAATCAGCCCATGGTATGGGCCCGATTGAAATTAGCCCTTAAATCACAAGAAATTACCATTGAAAGTCCTTATTCAGAATATAGTCAGCCGGGCTCATTTAGTTTACAACCAGAAAAGATTCCGCTAAAAGTTAAAGTTATTTTATTGGGTGATCCTGAAATTTATTACATGCTTCAAGATTATGACCAGGAGTTTACCGAACTATTTCGTGTCTTGGCTGATTTTGACCAGTACCTTGAGAGTAATGAAGAAAATCTAAATGACTATGCACACTTAATTCGTCAACGTGCTTATAAACATAATTACCCACATGTTAGTGATGAAGCAGTGCTTGAGCTTGTTCGTTATGCGTTAAGGCGTGCAGAACATCAGCATAAAATCTCAGCTAACATTGTACAAGTTAACGATTTACTTGATGAAGCTTTTTACCTCTGGAATAAAGGTGGCAGTGAAGGTGACTTAACGGCTAAGCATATCGCTTTAGCATTGGCTGCTAAGCAACGAAGAACAGGGCGAATGAGTGAAGCGTGGTTAGGTGAAATAAAAGAAAAACAAGTACTTATTGATATCGAAGGACAACATATTGGTAAAGTAAACGGGTTAACTGTTTTAGAAATTGGTGATAGTGTTTTTGGTACGCCAGCGCGCATTACCGCTACGGTATATGCGGGCAGTGAAGGGGTTACGGATATTGAACGTGAAGTTGATTTAGGTAAATCTATTCATTCTAAAGGTGTGCTTTTACTCACCGGGTATTTAGGGCATAAATACGGGCAAGGCTTTCCTGTATCTATCTCAGCTAATTTGGCGATTGAGCAGTCTTATGGTCACATTGATGGCGATAGTGCTTCTATGGCAGAGCTTTGTGCGCTGATTTCGGCTATTTCCTTATTACCCATAGATCAAAGCCTTGCTATCACTGGTTCGATTAACCAACATGGCGGTGTTCAATCAATCGGCGGTGTTAATGAAAAAATTGAAGGTTTTTATCGATTGTGTAAAGACGAAGGTTTAACGGGAAAGCAGGGGGTTATTATTCCTCGCACCAATGTAAATAATCTTATGTTAGCAGATGATGTGATAGAAGCCGTTAAAAATAAGCAATTTTCCATATATGCTGTTGAAGATATAGATCAAGCCTTGGAATTGTTAATGGGTGAATCTGCTGGCGTATTGAGTAAAACGGGCCGTTTCCCTCGTAAATCTATTCATGGATTGGTCTTGAATAAACTTTCACTTTTTTCTGATTTACTAAATGGCGCTGATGAGTAGTCAGCGTAACGTTTTTCACTTTTAAAACCATCTAACTGCATGAAAAAATAATTGTTTTTTTGTTGTTTAATGTGCATGTTTTCAAATCTTTTCTATACTAACAATAAGTCATGAAAACGGGTCTTTTGAGGGTTAATCACCCGTAATTGACTTAAATAGATTAAATAGGTGTTGCAAGGTAAGTTTTCTTATTAACGATAACCTATTTTACTTTGACAAAAATAATAACAACATATTTCGGTAAGTAAGCTGTCTATCGATAAAGCCATTCTGCCATTAACACGGTGAATAGCTTATTGGGAGATCATATGCATTCATCAGAACAGATCGCTGAAATTTGGCCTATAGCCGCCTATTTTATTATCCTCGTGGTATTACTCATTGCCATGATGTTGCTCTCTCATGTGCTTGGACCTAAAACGCGTAGTCGAGCAAAAAACATACCTTATGAGTCTGGCATTATTGCTGCAATTTCATCTGACAATTCATCATCAACAACTAATAACCATACTCGTTTTACCAACCACTTCTTTTTATACGCTATTTTCTTTGTTATTTTCGATCTAGAAACTATCTACTTATTTGCATGGGTAATTGCATTCGATGAAGTTGGTTGGGCTGGTTTTATCGAAGCAAGTATTTTCATTGGTGTGTTATTGGCGGCTTTGGTTTACATCGTCCGCATTGGTGCTTTAGAACTAAAACACCGTCACTTGACTTTTCGTCATCAACAATCAGCTGAATACTTGAGGAAGAATTAATCATGGAATGGTCACTAACGAAAGCGAAACTTGATGAAGCAATGCTTAAAGAAAAAAACATTTCAGAACAAGATTTAGATCGCAGTGTTTTTATGGCCAAGCTTGATGACATGGTGAATTGGGGGCGCAAAAATTCTATTTGGCCATTTAATTTCGGCTTAAGCTGTTGTTATGTAGAAATGGCAACGAGTTTTACCTCCCGTCATGACATTGCTCGCTTCGGAGCAGAGGTTATTCGTGCTACGCCACGTCAAGCTGACTTGATGGTGATTTCAGGCACTTGTTTTCGAAAAATGGCGCCAGTTATCCAACACTTATATGAACAATTATTAGAACCGCGCTGGATTATTTCTATGGGAGCATGTGCGAATTCTGGTGGTATGTACGATATTTATAGTGTCGTTCAAGGTGTTGACAAGTTTATACCCGTAGATGTGTATGTACCGGGTTGTCCACCACGTCCAGAAGCCTTACTTGAGGCATTATTACTTTTACAAAACACCATTGAACACCAACCTAGGCCTTTAAGTTGGGTAGTAGGTGAACAAAATGTTAGTCAGATAGCTAAACCATCATTACGTGACATTAAGCAGCAAGAACGTATTGATGTAACCACATTAGATCCTCCTGATCGTTGTTAAATAATTAACGAAACATAAAAACTCTAATAAAGCAGGAAGTTTAATTAATGACAGAATTCAATATCAAAGCCAGTAAAGATTGGCAGGCAGGTTTATCATTGGCTGAACCTGATACTTCTTTATTTCAAGGGAAATTAGCGGAAGAATTACAAACTGAAATTTTTTCGATTATACCTGAGATTGAACTTAAACCTGTAACAGCAGTAGAGAATATTGTGGATGGTATTTGTACTTTTTGGTTAGATAAGAAACAGTTAATTAAACTAATGAATGTGCTAAAAAATGATTTAGTGCAACCGTTTGATATGTGTTTTGACCTTTTCGCCATTGATGAAACTATACGAGAAAATAAAGCTCATCACCTCCAAGACTTCACGGTTAATTACCATCTAAGATCCTATCAACGTAATCAAGATATCCGTATCAAAGTGGCTTTACCTGCTAGTGATAAATCATTAGAGAGCGTTTGTCATATTTGGAAAAATGCTAACTGGTATGAACGCGAAATGTGGGACATGTTTGGTATCACCTTCAATGGACACCCTAATTTAAGACGTATTTTAATGCCAGATACGTGGGAAGGTCATCCTCTATTAAAAACACATCCGGCTCGAGCCACAGAAATGGATCCTTTTACGCTTACGCCATATCAGCAAGATAAAGAACAAGCGGCTTTGCAATTTGATCCTGAAGCCTGGGGAATGAAACGAAAAGATGAAGATAACGATTTCATGTTTTTGAATCTAGGTCCAAACCACCCGAGTGTTCACGGTGCTTTTCGTATTGTTTTACAAATGGACGGTGAAGAAATAGTCGATTGTGTACCTGATATTGGTTACCACCATCGTGGTGCTGAAAAAATGGGCGAACGTCAATCTTGGCATAGTTATATTCCTTATACCGACCGAATTGATTATCTCGGCGGAGTTATGAATAACTTCCCTTATGTAATGGCGGTTGAAAAACTTGCGGGCATCACCGTTCCTGACAGGGCGAAAGTCATTAGAATTATGACTTCAGAGATGTTCCGAATTCTTAGCCATTTACTCTTTTATGGCACATTTGCTCAAGATATCGGTGCGCTATCACCCATTTTTTATATGTTTATCGACCGTGAAAAACTGTTTGGCATTATTGAGGCTTTTACAGGCGCTAGAATGCACCCAAGTTGGTTTCGCATTGGCGGCATTGCCCAAGACTTACCCAAAGGTTGGGATGTAATGGTGAGAGAGTATGTGAATTACCTGCCAAAACGCTTAGATGAATACGAAAAAATGGTGATGCAAAATTCAATATTGAAAAACCGCACCGTAGATGTGGGTGCTTATTCAAGTAAAGAAGCTATTGAGTGGGGGGTCACCGGGCCAGGTTTACGAGCAACTGGCTATTCGTGGGATCTTCGTAAACAAAGACCGTACGGTGGCTATGACCAATTTGATTTTGAAGTACCACTTGGCAATAAAGGTGATTGTTATGATCGTTGCCGGGTGCGAGTTGAAGAAATGCGGCAGAGCATTCGTATTATTGAGCAATGTTTAAATAATATGCCAGAAGGGCCCTATAAGGCGGAACATCCACAAACTACACCCCCAGATAAAGCAAAAACTATGCAAAACATCGACAGCTTAATTCCTCATTTTGTCAATGTTTCGTGGGGACCTGTTATTCCTGCTGGAGAAGTGTCGATGTGCGTTGAAGCGACAAAAGGCATTATGGGTTATCACTTAGTCAGTGACGGAAGCACAATGAGCTATCGGACTCGAATTCGCACACCAAGTTTTGCTCATTTACAAATGTTACCGCTGATCAGTAAAGGGCAAATGGTGGCTGATTTAATCGCCACTTTAGGCAGTGTTGACTATGTCATGGCAGATGTAGATAGATAGGGGGTGGAGAATGGAATTTAACATGAACGCTATGGCACAAATAAATATTGTCACTATCGATTATCGACAGTATTTGTCGACAAGTGAAATAACATCAATTGAACATGAAGTTAGTATCATGGAAACACGTGAAGCTGCCGGTATTGAAGCGTTAAAAATTATTCAAGAACACCGTGGCTGGGTAAGTGATGAAAGCTTATACGCCATTGCCGATTTATTGAATATGCCAGAAGCAGAACTAGAAGGCGTGGCGACGTTTTACAATTTAATTTACCGCCAAGAAGTCGGACAGTTTGTTATTCATTTATGTGACAGTGTCGCCTGTCACTTAACCGGGTATCAGCAAATATATCAGGCTATAAAAAAACATTTAGGCATAGATTATGGGCAAACCACACCTGATCAAAAATTTACTTTTTTAAGTAATGTTTGTTTGGGCGGTTGTGATAAAGCGCCGAGCATGATGATTGGTAAGCAACATTATCAATATTTAACCCCCGAAAATGCTGTAGAAATTTTAGATGATTTAGCAAAAATGGAGAATGAAAATGACTGAAATCATTCGTCCACTCACCCATTTAGTCAATCTGCAGTCGCCACTTTCTCTTAGTGATTATATCAGTGAAGGCGGCTATCAAGGGGCAAATAAAGCAATACACGACTTTAGCCCAAAACAAGTTTTAGATTTAGTCAGTGATTCTGAATTAAAAGGACGAGGTGGTGCTGGTTTTCCTACAGGGATGAAATGGGGTTGTGTACCCATGTTCCCTGATAATGATGAAAATGACGATGAAGTACCTGAATTCAAATATCTCGTGGCAAATGCTGACGAAATGGAACCGGGCACGTTTAAAGACCGTTACTTATTGGAAGGCGCGCCGCATCAATTAGTTGAAGCGATGATTATTGGCGCCCATACCATAGCAGCAAACAGAGGATATATTTTTTTACGTGGGGAATATCACCTTGCTGCAAAACGTTTACAGCGGGCGATTGATGAAGCCTATCAAAAGAACTGGTTAGGCAATAATATTCAAGGAACAAAATTTTCTTTCGATCTATATGTGCACACTAGTGCAGGCCGTTATATTTGTGGTGAAGAAACAGCATTGATCAATGCCTTAGAAGGTCGTAGAGCGACCCCTAGAGCTAAACCGCCATTTCCACAAATGAGCGGATTGTTTGGTAAACCAACAGTGGTTAATAACGTCGAAACCTTATGTAACTTGCCACATATTCTTAAACATGGCGCTGATTGGTTTAAAGCCTTGTCACCTGATAGCGATGCTGGAACAAAAATTTATGCGGCTTGTGGGCGAGTGAAATCACCTGGCTTATGGGAATTACCTATGGGAACAACGATAAGAGAAATTTTATATCAGCACGCAGGAGGCATGGCTGACGGTCTTAAGTTACGAGGATTATTACCAGGCGGCGCATCAACTGATTTTCTTTTACCTGAACATCTAGACACACCGATGGATTTTGCCTCTATTTCTAAAGTTGGCAGTCGTTTAGGCACGGGTGGTCTCATCGTTTTAGACGATCAAAATTGTCCGGTGGCCATGGTACTTAACTTATTAAAATTTTTCGCTCAAGAATCTTGTGGCTTTTGTACGCCTTGTCGAGATGGCACACCTTGGGCTGTAGAAGTGTTAACACGAATTGAAAATGGCAAGGGTCGAAAAGAAGATCTGGATACTTTGCATAACCTCTGTGATTTTATGTGGTTAGGGAAAACCCATTGTGCGCTTGCCCCAGGCGCCGTCGAGCCATTAAAAAGTGCATTACGTTATTTTATCGATGAATTTGAACAACACATAGATAACGGTTGCTGCTCTTATCAACAACAAGGTGTTACTCAACAAACCCATGCTGTGCAACCATCACATGGAGGACAATTTCATGGATGATAAAAAAGGAACTTCTTCACAAAAAGTTACTGTCTATATTGATGATATTGCTTATCAAGTGAATAAGGAAAATAATTTACTCGCTGGCGTATTATCGCAAAAACTCAATTTACCCTATTTTTGCTGGCATCCGTCAATGGGCTCAGTCGGTGCTTGTCGTCAATGCGCAGTTACCCAATACCAAGATGAGAATGATACTCGTGGCCGGCTTGTTATGGCATGCATGACACCAGTAAGTGATGGTATGCGTATTACGTTGCAAGACAAGAGTTCTGCAAAGTTTAGAGAGCAAGTTATCGGTGCAATGATGACTAATCACCCTCACGACTGCCCTGTTTGCGCTGAAGGTGGGGAATGCCATTTACAAGATATGACTGTAATGACTGGTCATAATTCTCGAGATTATCAAGGTACTAAACGCACCTTTAATAATCAATATCTCGGTGAGTTAGTCGGACATGAAATGAACCGATGTATTACGTGTTATCGCTGTACTCGTTTTTATAATGATTATGCTGGCGGTAAAGATTTCGGTGTCTATGGCTCTAAAAATCAGGTTTATTTTGGCAGGCAAAAAGATGGAACTTTAGAAAGTGAATTTAGTGGTAATTTAGTGGAAGTTTGCCCAACAGGTGTTTTTACTAATAAACTATTTTCCGCACATTATACTCGCAAGTGGGATTTACAATCAGCGCCTTCTGTTTGCGCACATTGTTCGGTGGGTTGTAATACAAGTATTGGCGAAAGATACGGTTCAGTACGCAGAGTGATGAACCGTTACAGTTATGATCTGAATGGATATTTTTTATGTGATCGCGGTCGCTATGGCATTGGTTTTGTTAATGGCGAACAACGTATAAAAAAAGCGAAGGGGATCAGTCAAGCTTCGCCAGAAAAATTAACTCGCTTAGATGTTTCAAAGTCACTGGCACATTTTCGTGGCAAACGATTCATGGGGATTGGTTCAGCGCGCGCGTCATTGGAAGCTAACTTTTATTTAAAACAAATTGTAGGGGAAGAAAACTTTTCAGCGGGATACAGCGGACAACAAATGGCTGTTGCCAAAGCGCACCAACAATTGCTGAACAATTATTTTACCAAAGATAGAATGTTGAGTTTACGAGAAGTAGAACAATGTGATTTTATTTTACTTATCGGTGAAGATTTAACGAAAACCTCGCCACGGTTTGCTTTGGCTTTGAGACAAGCTTGTCGAAATAGTGGTATTGAAAAAGCGGCAAGTATGGGCGTAGCATCATGGCAAGACAGCGCAGTTCGCACCATTAGTGGTAAACGTAATTCGCCGTTTTTTGCTATGCACCCAACGGCAACCAAATTAGACGAACTCACAGAGCAACATCTATTATTAGTGCCTGATGATATTGAAAAAGTGATGTTAGCAATCACAAACCTGCTTGGCTCTGACCTTAATGAAAAAAATAGTGAAAAGCATGAAAAGCAGCTAGAGAATTATAACACTGAGCAACAGTTGTTTATCAATAAAGTAATCAGCGAACTCGTTAAGGCAAAAAAACCACTTATTGTTACCGGCGACAGTTTGTTGAGTGCGAAAATATTGTCTGCAACGAATAAGTTGATGGCTTGCTTAGAAAATAACCCCGATCAGAAAAAAGTTAATTTAGTTGTCTTGGCTTCGGCAAGTAATAGCATAGGTTTACTGTCTCTCATTGATGAAAAGTCATTATCATCAGAGCAGGTTTTAGCCAAGCTTAGCAATAATGAAATGGACGGTTTTATTTGTTTAGAGCAAGAACTTGCTACCTTTACTGATAACGAATTAACGTTATTAAGAGAGAATGCTGAAACGATTATTGTGCTTGACCACAGTGAAAGTCGAGTGAGTGCGATTGCCGATATCGTTCTTCCTGCGGCGGCAGTAAGTGAGTGCAATGGTCACTTTGTTAATTATCAAGGAAGAATACAGCGATTTAGTCAAGTACATGCACCGATTTTACCTATTTTAGATAGTTGGAAGTGGTTGTCATATGTTGAAAAGTCGTTAGAATTTTCAACAACCAGTCAGTCTATTCTTCGAAAAAACAAAGCGGAAATCATTGAAACATTAGATCAGTTACATCATCACTTCTCGAAACACTTTACCTCTTGGCCAGTAACCGGAAATGTTCTTTTAGTTCAAAACTCTGTCGCTAGGATGACACAGCGCGCAAGTGGTAGAACTTCACAAGCGGCTAATTTTTCTGTTCACGAAACTAAAGTAGTCCAAGATAAAGATCAACATTATCGTTTTTCAATGGAAGGGAATAAGCCTAATACGGTAAAAGACATGCCATTTACTTGGGCTCCAGGATGGAATTCTAATCAATCAATTAATCACCACCAAGTAGAAATACAAGGTCAACTTTCAAATTATCATGAAGATGTTTATTTAGCGTTTCAATTTTCTAACTTCAATCATAAAGTAGAACAAACTAGTGATGATACTTTAGCAGGAGATAGCCCTGTTGATAAAAAATTCACCTACTTCCCCCAAGGCTCTCTATTTCAGGGCGAATGGCAATCAGCATTGACGGCTGAGTTTGACCTGTTGAAATATTCACTTGAGAAAAACCCAACGCTTTATTTGTCTACAGAATTTTCTGAAAGTCAGGGGTGGTCTCAAGGGCAGTGGCTGAAAGTTACTGCAGATAATATAAATTGTATTGCTCAATTAAAGTGTGATGCTAGGCTTCCTAAATATTTAGTTTATGGCGATATTTATGACTTCATCAATAATAAATCAGGTATAACTGTTAAATTTTCTGAGGCTACAGAGTTTGAGGTTATTCAACAACAGGAAAGTCGAATAAACGGCTATCAACTCGCCAAAGAAAATCAAAAAAACATCCTTGAACGGCTAAAAAAATCTGACCAGCATATACCTATTCGTTTTGTTGCTGGAGGCTTAGATGATGCCTGAAATGATTTGGAAATTACTCGAAATAACAATAATGATAGCCCTGCTTATACCTATTGCAGCAACACTGGTTTGGGTTGAACGACGGATGATTGGCATTTGGCAAGACCGACATGGCCCTAATCGGGTAGGCCCCTTTGGTATTTTACAGTCATTAGCAGATTTATTGAAAATTCTAGGTAAGGAAGATTGGATACCGCCATTTAGTGACCGTTTAGTTTTTATTCTTGCACCCGTTATTGGTGCTGTATGTGTGTTAATGAGCTTTGCTGTCATTCCTTTTACACCTGATATTGGTGTTTCAGACTTAAATATTGGCTTGTTGTTTTTCCTTGCAATGGCTTCGTTAGCGGTTTATAGCGTTGTTTTAGCCGGATGGGCGTCAAATTCAAAATATGCACTGCTAGGTGGGATGCGCGCTGCGGCTCAAACCGTGAGTTATGAAGTTTTCATGGGTTTATCGGTAATGGGAGTTGTTCTCTTAACGGGAACCTTTAATTTACGAGAAATTGTTCTAGCACAGACGGATGGTTGGTTGATACAAAGTCAATTTGTCGGTTTTTCGGTCTTTCTTATTGCGGGAATTGCAGAAAGTCATCGTTTACCCTTTGATTTACCTGAAGCTGAAACTGAGCTTACCGCAGGATTTCATACTGAGTATTCAGGTTTGAAATTTGCATTGTTCTTTTTAGGTGAATATTTAAGTGTAATGCTAATTTCGGCCATGTCCGTGGTCTTGTTTTTTGGTGGTTGGCTTATGCCTTCGCCATTAGACACTTGGTTACCACCATTGGTGTGGTTTATTTTAAAAATTTTATTTTTTGTGTTCTTTTTTATTTTATTAAGAACATCGCTGCCACGTCCTCGTTTTGATCAGTTATTAGCCTTTGGTTGGAAAGTTATGCTCCCCATTGCTTTATTGAATTTATTAGTCACAGCGGCTTTACGTTTAGGAGGTGTTCTTTGAGTATTCTTTTAATGAGTTCATGTGAAAACTATCTGAGGAGACTGAAATGTTAAGTCAGTTACGTACTATGTGGTTAGTGCTTAAGCATACATTTACCAAAGCAGATACCGTGCAATACCCTGAGGAAAAACCTTATTTAGCCCCTCGTTATCGTGGCCGAATTGTACTGACCCGCGATCCTGATGGAGAAGAGCGATGTGTTGGTTGTAATCTGTGTGCAGTGGCTTGTCCGGTAGATTGTATTTCTTTGCAGCAAACTATTGATGATGACGGACGTAAACGAGCAGATTTTTTTCGCATTAATTTTTCTCGTTGTATTTTATGTGGTTTTTGTGAAGAAGCTTGTCCAACTTACGCTATTCAATTAACCCCTGATGTCGAGTTAGCTGAATACGACCGACAAAATTTGGTCTATGAGAAAGAGCACTTATTGATCAGCGGGGTTGGAAAGTATCACGACTATAACTTTTATCATCACAGTGGTATTAAGGTGGGCGATAAAGGTAAAGGGCAAGCTGAACAAGAACGTCCACCTATTGATATTAAAGGATTAATGCCATGAGTTCATTAGCTTCGATAGAAGGATTATTTTATTTAGCTGCGACTATTGCCATAGTTGCTAGTTTGAAAGTGGTAACCGGTAAAAATACAGTACATGCATTACTCTATTTAGTCATTTCATTACTTGCTGTGGCGGTTTGTTTTTATTTAATGGGGGCTCCATTTGCCGCCGGTTTAGAAGTCATTGTTTATGCGGGTGCTATTTTAGTGCTATTTGTCTTTGCAGTAATGATGTTTGGATTAGGCATTGATGAAACTCATAACGCACCACAATCAAGAGGTTTATCTTTATGGGTTGGCCCCGTGTTTTTAGGGTTATTACTCTTGATCGAATTGATTTTTGTTATAGGCAATAGTGACCTTTCATTACAACTTAACAACCAAATCGTCGATTCAAAGCAAGTAGGTATGCTCCTTTATGGACCATATTTACTTGCAGTAGAGATTTCTTCATTCTTGTTACTGGCAGGTCTTGTTGCAGGCTACCATTATGCTAAACCAGAATCTCGAGGAGGGCGACTATGACTGAAATCCCCTTGACTCATGTATTAATTTTATCAAGCCTGTTATTCATTATTGGTTTTGTTGGCGTGGTTGTTCGAAAGAACACCTTGTTTATGCTGATGAGTTTAGAAGTGATGTTAAATGCGGTGGGTGTTGCTTTTATTGGTGCGGGTAGTGTTTGGCAAGAGGCTGATGGGCAAATAATGTTTATGCTTGTTTTAACTTTAGCCGCTGCAGAAATCGCTGTTGGCCTTGCATTATTGATTAGAATGCAACGACGGTACCGAACCTTAAATATTGACGTACTCAATCAGATGAAAGGGTAAGGTGTAGTATGAGCTTATTAGCAAGTTTGCCTTTGTATCCACTGTTAAGTTTTTTAATACTGATCAGTTTCGGTAAACGCCTATCTTGGGTAATGGCATCATGGGTAAGTGTTGGTGCTATGGGTGCAGCAGCGTTTTGCAGTATGTTTTTGGTGAATCAACTATCTACAAGTGATACTAGCGTTATCACGGCTCATATGTGGCAATGGTTTTCTATTGGCAGTGCAAAAGTCAATGTTAGCTTTTATCTTGATGCACTCTCTGCTGTGATGATTTTAGTCGTTACTGGGGTAGGTTTCTTAATTCATCTATTTGCTGCTATTTATATGAAGAGTGATGAAAATTTTACTCGTTTTATGGCTTATATGAATTTATTTATTGTTGCCATGTTGGTATTAGTGCTAGCTGACAACTTGGTCTTATTGTATTTAGGTTGGGAAGGTGTTGGTTTATGTAGTTTTTTACTGATCGGCTTTTGGTATCAGGAAAAAAGTAATGTATTGGCAGCTCGTAAAGCTTTTATTGTCACACGTATTGGTGACACTGCGATGGTAATTGGTTTATTTTTATTATTCAAATCTCTGGCAAGCTTAAATATTGCAGAGATTAACCAACTTGCTCAGACAACGATAAGTTTCACTTCAAACTCAATGAACGCTGCACACAGCGATGCATATTGGGCCGCATTATTATTACTAGGCGGAGCCGTAGGGAAGTCAGCACAGCTACCATTACAAACTTGGTTACCTGATGCAATGGCGGGACCTACACCGGTTAGCGCACTTATTCATGCTGCTACTATGGTTACTGCGGGGGTTTATTTAATTGCTCGCATGAATGGCGTTTTTTTGATGGCACCAGAAGTGATGAATTATGTTGCTTGGCTCGGCGGTATTACGTTATTAATTGCCGGCGTTGCAGCATTAGCACAAAACGATATTAAACGAGTCTTGGCATATTCAACCATGAGCCAAATTGGTTACATGATGTTAGCACTAGGTGCTGGAGCATGGTCTGCAGGCGTTTTTCATTTAATGACTCATGCATTTTTTAAAGCGTTATTATTTTTGACGGCAGGTGCCGTTATTCTTGCGCTACATCACCAACAAGATATATTTAAAATGGGCGGGCTTTTAAAAAGATTACCCGTTGAAGCCACGTTGTTCTTGGTTGGTTTAGCTTGCTTAATTGCTCTGCCAGGCACTTCAGGGTTCTTTTCCAAAGAAGCTATAATTGCCAGTTTATGGTCTTCACCAACCGCAGGTCCTAGTTTATGGTGGTGTGCGATATTAGGTGCATTATTAACAAGTATTTATAGCTGTAGATTATTCTTCCTTGCCTTTCTAGGTAAAGCACGTTTTCCTGAAAATCTGGTTATTAGCGATCATATTGAAACCAATAAACTTCTGCGAGGCGCTTTATTCATTTTAGCTTTACTGTCTTTATTTGGCGGGTTAGTTACCGTTGATTTATCAAGTTTGTTTTCGTCATATAAACCAAGTGTTGTTAGTAGTATTGATAGTCCTTCATGGCTGCATATTGTTGCCATTGCCACCCCATTTATCGGCATTATATTCTCGTGGTTTTATTATAGACGTTACCGAATAGTTACAGATGAACCTTTAACAGCCAGTCATTCAGCTTGGATTGTTTTTTGTCGAAATGGGCTAGGCTTTGATACGCTCTATTCAACGTTGTTGATAAAACCTTATTGCTTTGTTGCTAAGTTAAATAAAAACGATTTATTTGATCAAATTCTGATGTTAATCGCTTGGTATGTACGCATTTGGCGAGATATTTTATCTGTCAGTCAAAGTGGCAGCCTACGCTGGTTTGCTGCCGCGTTTGGTTTATCTCTAGTTGGCTTGATTTGCGTGGTGACTTTATGATGCTGACTTTCATTATTTTTGGTTTACTCCTTAGTGGTAGTATTGCTTGGGTTACGGACAATAAAGTCTTTGCGGGTATAAAATTCCAAGCGAAGTGGGTATCTTTATTATCGGTGTTAGCTCTTGGTAGCTGTTTCCTGTTGTTAGTGTATTTTTCAAATCAGAATTTTCAACAACTACAGTTGTTTGAACGCGTTTCATGGATCAGCTCATTAAATATTGATTACGCACTTGCTCTGGATACGCTAAGCATCACTTTAATTGTGCTTACTTTTATCCTTGCTGTTGTTTGTATTTTGGTCTCATGGGAAGAAATACAAGAAAAATCAGGATTTTATTATTTTAACTTATTAGCAACTTTTTCCGGCGTTATTGGTGTATTTTCCGCCGTTGATATGTTTTTGTTCTTCTTTTTTTGGGAAGTCATGCTCATCCCCATGACAGCTATTATTGCTATATGGGGACATGAAAACCGTTATTTTGCAGCGATTAAATTCTTTATTTTCACTCAAGTAAGTAGTCTGTTAATGCTCGTCGCCATTATAGCGATGGCATATATTCATCAACAACAAACAGGTGTAATGAGTTTTTATTATCAAGATTGGTTAATGTTAGATATTAAAATAGGTGTTGCACAATATTTAATGCTAGGTTTTTTTATCGCCTTTGCAGTGAAGTTACCGTCAGTACCTTTTCATAGTTGGTTGCCAGATGCTCATACACAAGCACCCACCGCAGGTAGTGTATTACTGGCAGGAATTTTGCTCAAAACGGGTGCTTACGGACTTATTCGATTTGTTATATTTCTTTTCCCCCAAGCGAGTGAGAACTTTGCACCAATAGCGGCAACCCTCGCTGTTATCAGTATTTTATATGGTGCAAAAATGGCATTTGCGCAAAGTGATTTTAAACGTTTAGTTGCCTATAGCAGCATTAGCCATATGGGTTTTGTAATGTTGGCCATATTTAGTTTTAATGAAATAGCTTATCAAGGAGCTATCGTTACTATGGTGGCACATGGTTTAAGTAGTGCAGCGTTATTTTCTTTAGCAGGTATGATCTATCAACGCATTCACTCTAGAAATTTAAATGATATGGGGGGCTTTTGGCAAAGTGCACCACGTATGGGAGGTTTTGGATTAGCGTTTGCGGCTGCTGCTTTTGGTTTGCCCGGTTTGGCTAATTTTGTTGGCGAGTTTTTAAGTTTGGTGGGGGCTTTTCAAGTATTCCCTATTATGGTGGTTTTCGCCTCATTGGGTTTAATTGGCTCGGCGATATATGGCATGTTGTTGTTTCAGAAAACCTTTCAAGGAGTACCATTAAAACAGGTACAAGACTTATCTGTACGTGAATTTTTTATCTGTGGCAGCTTACTAGGGCTACTGGTTGTTTTAGGCTTTTATCCAAATATAATTTTAGGCTATGCGTTTGGAGTGTTTGCATGAACCCAGTTGAAAATATTGTAGAAGTAACCGTTTTTACAGCTGAAATGTTTGTTGTTTTGTCCCCCATTTTATTTCTGTCATTTGGTATCGTTTTAGCGTTATTACTTATTGCTTGGCAACGTTCACAAAAAATGATCGCGGTATTCAGTCAGGTTATTTTAGTCTTTACGTTATTGCTATCTATTCATTTGTTAAGCGGAAATATATTGAGCGGGGAAGGCGTACAAATTACTACGTTATTGAAAGTTGACCAATTTAGTTACTTAAGTTTATCACTCCTGTGTTTATCTGCTTTAGCTGTGGTCAGTTTAAGCGGACAAGCTTTAAAATCACAAATAGAAGTGCATGATGAATATTACTTATTGATTTTACTGGTTACTTTAGGTGCTGCTATCTTAGTAGCGAGCGACCATTTTGCGAGTATGTTTTTAGGTTTTGAATTGCTTTCAATCAGTTTAGTTGGCTTAGTCGGTTATTTTCGTGAACATAAATATGCAGTAGAAGCTGGTTTTAAATATTTGATTTTAAGTGCCACCGCTTCAAGCTTTATGCTACTTGGGATTGCTTTTATTTATAGCCAAACGGGTAATTTAAGTTTTGCTGTTAATTCAGCCGCGATGTCATGGAGTCCAGTCCCTTTACAGTTATTTAATAGTGTTGGTATTTTACTGTTCTTTTCAGGTATCGCGTTTAAGTTATCTTTAGCGCCTTTTCATTTTTGGGCGCCTGATGTTTATGAAGGAGCACCAACGCCAATTACCTTGTTAATGGCAACAGTATCGAAAGTCGCTATGTTTACCGTATTAATAAAGTGCTGTTTTTCTCAAGGTTATTATAATAATGAGTATTTTATTGACGTTATTATTATAGTTGCCCTTCTATCTATGTTTGTTGGTAATACATTAGCTTTAAAGCAACAGAATATTAAACGACTGATTGCGTATTCCTCAATTGCTCATTTTGGCTATTTACTTATTATCCTGTTGATAAGTTCTGAGCAAAGTATTGATTTTGCATGGCAAAGTGCTCTATTTTATTTATCGGCTTATATACTGGCAAATATCTCCATTTTTACCATTGTATTGGCTTACGAAAAACAGCTTTCGCAAAACGGCCAAGAGAGAGACGTTAGGATAGATGATTGGCAGTCGATGTTCTGGCATCGTCGAACTGAAGCTGTTTTGTTGGTAGTTTCTATATTAAGCTTAGCAGGGATCCCTTTGACCATGGGGTTTATTGGTAAGTTTTACCTTTTAAATCAGGCTGTTATTTCACAAAGTTGGTGGTTGGTTTCTGGTTTAGTCATTGGTAGTGGTATCGGATTAGCCTATTACTTGCCCATTATTTTCACGGTTTTTAAACCCAGCGAAAAGAACATGTTAAAAAGTCACCATCCTAAGGGCGTTCTTGTAGCGAGACCCCGAATATTTATTACTCTTCTCATTATTATTAGTTTTTATTTAGGCGTTTTTCCTGATTCTTTCAGCCAATATATTATGTAACATCAATGCTAATAAATAGCTGAATGGGGCTCTATTATGAGATTGGACTATTAGCAGTATTTATGCGAGTGGTGTAAATGGTAATGCAGATATAAAGGATGGAGCTGGTGATTTAACCGTAAAACATGTTACAGCCATTATCACACTTGATAATGGCTCTGGTGATATAGATATCGAAGACGCGGGTGGTTTGAAAATTATTGATAGTGGCTCTGGCGGATTGAAGGTAAGTAATGTTAAGGGGAGCTTTGAAATCGATAGTTAATGGAAATATATTTAAACTTATCTACATTAACTTGAACTCAACTTCTAAGGGAAGTTGAGTTCAAGTTAATTAAATCGACTGTTTTGCATGTTTTTTATACGATTGTATTATCTATTACTTGCGTGATGCGAAAATCTATGTATAATGCGCGCCTCGCTAACGGTGATTTGATTTATAAGTTATCATCCACCGTTTAATGCGAAATGAGTGGGGTTTTCCGCCCAATAGACTTCTTAGCTAATATTTCATTATTAGCCCTATGTTCTTTAGTGAACGTGCCTTAAGTCTTCCTGGTGGTTTCCTCGTATATATATGCGGGATGACAAGATTACTTTTAATCTATTCCGCCACAAGAGAAGACAAAATTTATGACTACTTCTAACGATGCTCCTGTGAGCTTTGACTCTTTAGGCTTGCCTGAAACATTATTATCTGCTGTAAAATCTCTCGGTTTTGAAAATTCAACTGATATTCAAGCAAAAACTATTCCCCCATTATTAGCGGGTAAAGATGTATTAGGTGAAGCACAAACAGGTACAGGTAAAACTGCTGCTTTTGGTTTGCCCGCTTTAGCAAAAATTGATTTATCGTTGAAAAAACCACAATTAATGGTTTTAGCACCGACACGTGAATTAGCGATGCAAGTTGCAGAAGCAATTGAAAGCTTCGGTAAAAACATGAAAGGTTTACGTGTTGCTACTTTGTACGGTGGTCAATCATACCAACCACAATTTCAACAATTAGAGCGTGGCGCTCAAGTAGTTGTTGGTACTCCTGGCCGTTTAATGGATCACTTACGTCGTAAGAGCCTTAAATTAGGTAACTTATCTTTTTGTGTACTTGATGAAGCTGATGAAATGCTTAACATGGGTTTCCTAGAAGATATCCAATGGATACTTGACCACTTACCAGAAACTACGCAAATGGCTTTGTTCTCTGCAACTATGCCACAAGCAATTCGTAAAATTGCTAATCGTTTCTTAAAAGATCCTGAACATATTAAAATTGCTGCAGTTAAACAATCAAAAGCAAATATCTCTCAGTTTGCTTGGAAAGTTAGCGGTATTCGTAAAATTACTGCTTTAGAACGTATAGCTGAAATCGTTGATTATGATGCGATGATAGTATTTGTACGTACTCGTAGCGATACAGTAGAAGTTGCTGAACAACTAGAACGTGCTGGTTACCCTGCCTTAGCGTTAAATGGCGACATGAACCAATCACAGCGTGAACGTTGTATTGAGCAAATGAAGTCTGGTAAGTCTTCTATATTAGTTGCTACTGACGTTGTTGCACGTGGTTTAGATATTCCTCGTATCTCTTTAGTTGTTAACTATGACCTACCTGGTGATAACGAAGCTTATGTTCACCGTATTGGTCGTACAGGTCGTGCCGGTCGTGAAGGAATGTCAATTGCATTCGTACGTCCTCGTGAAATGTACTCATTACGTCATTACGAGCGTTTGACTTCAGGTGTTATTAAGACTTATGAATTACCAAATATTGAAGAAATTGGTAAAAAACGTATTGAACGAACACGTGTTGAAATGGCAACAGTTGTTGCAGATAAAGATTTAGCAAACATGCGTGAAATTGTTGAAGCTATGGCGAATGAATCAGAGCTTTCTATGACTGATTTAGCCGCAGCTTTATTATTCCAAAAACAATTAAATCAACCATTACAACCGAAAGAAGATCCAAAACCTCGTCGCGAAACTCGTGAACGTAGTGATCGAGATAGTAGAAATGACCGTGGTGGCCGTAACGAAAGCCGTGGTGGTCGTAACGAAAGCCGTGGTGGCAGAAATGAACGCGGCGGAGAACGTGCTCCTCGTAAAGTTAAAGTTAACCGTACAGATGTTGATTGGCAGACATATCGCCTAGAAGTAGGTAAAGAACATGGTGCTCGTCCTGGTGACATCGTTGGTGCTATCGCTAATGAGATTTCTTTAGATAGCAGCTATATTGGTGCAATTAACTTACATGATAAGCATACTTATGTTCAGTTACCAAAAGGTATGCCTGACAAGTCATTTGAGCAATTGAAGCGTGTTAAGATTCGTCGTCAATCATTAGAAATTACAGTTTCAGATGTTAAAGCAGTTGAATCAACACCAACAAGTGATCGTCCTCGTAAGAATCAAGAACGCTCAAATCGTCCTAGTTAATCGATAAGCATTCAATAAAAAGGTACGTATATCGTACCTTTTTTTATGCCTGTAATTTACTAAAAACCTTGAAATATATCCTGTGAATTACATGTGTAACTATAACTTTACATGTGTTCTGTAGGCTTTATATGGCTTGTCTTCGTATCGAATAAATTCTCATCACAATTCACGTACATTTTCTGTTACGCCCCATAGGTTGGTTAGATTTGCTTGTCGCTTTCCCTTCGCCTTAAACCTAGTGATAATGCTTTCATTGACTATGTAACAGAGATAAATATGACTGACGTAAAAAACCCACTAAACCTTCGCGGTATCGAATTCACTGAGTATGCAACACCAGATTCAGATTTTATGGAAAACGCATTTTATGGTTTTGGTTTTTCAAAAACGAAAACCTTTAAAGGTCGTGATATCGATTATTTTAATCAAAATGATATTCACTTTTTATTAAATAATGAAAAAGCGGGTTTTTCAAAAGAATTTGCTAAAAGTCATGGTCCTGCTATTTGTTCAATGGGCTGGCGCGTAGACAATGCTGATTTCGCTTTTGAAGAAGCAATTAAGCGTGGCGCTAAGTCTGCCGCTGACGAAGACAATAAATTACCGTACCCAGCAATTTTTGGTATAGGTGACAGCTTAATTTATTTCATTGATAAATTTGCCGCTTCTACGACTAATCCTGGTTCTATCTATGAAGATGACTTTGAAGCGATTGCCGATCCAGTTATTAACGAAGAAAAAGGCTTTTTGCGTGTAGATCATCTAACGAACAATGTACATCAAGGTACGATGGAGCATTGGGCTAATTTCTATAAAAATATCTTCGGCTTTACTGATATTCGTTACTTCGACATTAAAGGTGAAAAAACGGCACTTGTTTCTTACGCTTTAGCGTCTCCTTGTGGCACTTTCTGCTTACCGATTAATGAAGGTAAAGGTAAGAAAAATAACCAGATAGATGAGTACTTAGATGAATACAATGGCCCAGGTGTTCAACATTTAGCGTTTATTAGTGATGATTTAGTCGGCTCTTTAGATAAGTTAGATAAAAACATTATTGATACGCTTGATATTGTTCCTGAGTATTATGATGACGTATTTAAACGTATCCCTTGGGTTAAAGAAGATCACAAACGCATTCAAGATCATCAAATACTTGTTGATAGCCAGAAAGAAAATTCGTACCTATTACAAATTTTCACTAAAAACATCTTTGGTCCTATCTTTATAGAAATGATCCAACGTGTAGACGACCAAGGTTTTGGTGAAGGTAACTTTACGGCATTGTTCAAATCGATTGAACTTAACCAAATGGAAAAAGGTACTGTTTAATTTGTAACAGTTTCTTACTCTTTTATTAAAGGTCTGCTTATGCAGACCTTTTTATGTTCAGGATGAACGGTATGTCATGATCACACGGATGTGAAAAAATGACGATATTAAAATCTACACTTAAATCATTTTACTTTCAGCGGTAAGCTAAGTTGGACTTTGCCTGTCTTTAACACAAATGATTTTGAGTTTTTCTTATGAACAGTATTGTTAAACCATATTTGTTTCGCGCCTCTATTGTTGCCAGTTTGGCACTTATACTTGGCCTTTCTTTATCGGCTCTCGTTTATTCTTCTTCACAAAAATTTAAAGAAAACGCGGTGGAACTTGTAGAACGACGTATCCCTATTTTAACGGGGGTTAACCAGCTAGTGGCTGATTTAAGTGAACAAGAACGTAATATCTACGAGTACTACCGATCTCAAAACGGTGATGTTTTCCAAAAAGTGCATAACGAAATTCAAGCTGCATTTATTTTGCATAGTCAAATATTACACGAGCAAAAATACTTAAATGAGGAAGATGAAATTATCATCGCCAAACAAGCGCAAATTAGTTTGTTAGCGAAAAAGTTTTACCATCTTATGGAGACGGGTGATACCGGAGAGAATCAAACTTGGGATGATTTGCGGGAATTACTTACTGAAATATCTACGGCGAGGAGAGAGCTTTTACCCACGTTGATGAAAGTGGAAAGAATAACAAAAAAAGCCGTTGATAAAGCACATCATGCAACCTTAACGCAGATGGATTTTACCCATAACATCGTGACCTTTTATGGCTTTGCCATTGTTCTTCTGGCAGGCTTAATTGCTTGGTATATCCGTCAATATATTTTAACCAATGCTAAGAACACCCGTTTAGCCTTATTTTCTCATAGAAACCCAAACCCTATATTGAGTGTGAATAATTTGGGGGAGTTAGTTTTTTCTAATCCCGCGTGTAACACATTATTGAATAGTCAGGGCCTTGATGAAAAAGATACTGAGCAGTTATTACCCCGCAACTTTTCTGCATTAAGAAAACAACTGACAAAGTGTGATAGTAATGCCATGACATTACAGCAAGCTTTAGGTGACCGTATTTTGCAAATGAGTATTCATTGGTTAAAAGAACTTGATGCATACGATATTCATTTACTTGATGTTACAGAGCAAAAATTGGCTGAGCAGAAGGTTAAACATTTAGCTTTTTATCAACCACTGACTAATTTACCTAATCAATATAAGTTGAATGAAGATATTGATTTACATTTGGCAAATCAACATCATTTTTCATTAGGTGTTTTTGCGGTTAGCGACTTTAACCAATTAGTAAGCTCTGTTGGTGTAGAAGCGACGTCTTTACTTGTAACCACTCTCACAAAAAACATTATCAGCCAGTTAGATACTGGGGTTAATTTATATCAGTTGAATGATAGTCAATTTGCGCTTATCTCACAGCATCATATCAGTGAGGTAACTTTAGAAAATTTAACGTTTAAAATTTAACGTTTAAAATTTTGCAAGTTGCTCAACGTTCCATTGTAACGTCGTTTGGAGAATTCTTTGTTGAGCTCGATTTTGGCTATTGTTTATCCCCCGAACATTCTATCGAACGTGGATGTCTACTTAAACACGCTCATGCGGCGTTAGATGAAGCAAGTAAAAATGAGCACCAACACTTCTCACTGTTTGAAATGAGCTATGCGAATAAAATAGAGCACAGTGCCAACTTGATCGACAAGTTACGTCAAGTTATCGAAAAGGATGAATTGTTTCTAGTTTTTCAACCACAGTTGCATCTAGCAAGTAATAGAATTACCGGTATAGAAACTTTAGTTCGATGGAAACATGAAAATGAGATAATTTCACCCGCTGATTTTATTCCATTGGCGGAACAATCAGGGTTAATTGTACCTATCGGTGAATGGATTTTGAATCAAGCCTGCCTTATTGCTAAGCAGTTAGTTGAACTAGGTTACATTGATATTGTAGTCGCAGTAAATGTTTCACCACGACAGTTTTCACATCCAAGCTTCTCTGCCAGTGTCCACCAAGCATTAAGACATGCTGGTTTATCGCCGCGAAATTTAGAATTAGAAATAACAGAAGGTGTCTTTATGCATAATGAAGCCGGCACCCTTGAAGTTTTACATGAACTAAAATCATCAGGCATTAGTTTGTCGATAGATGACTTCGGTACGGGTTACTCCTCTTTGTCGTATTTAAAACGTTTACCGATTGATAAATTGAAAATAGATCAGTCGTTTATTCGAGATTGTCATAATAATGAAGAAGACCGTGTAATTGTCAGAACAATCGTTGAACTTGGTAAAAGTTTGGGTTTGTCGTTAATCGCTGAAGGTGTTGAAGAGTCTGTGCACGTTGATTTTTTAAAATCATTACAATGTGATGAAATTCAAGGGTATTGGTATAGTAAACCGGTTGAAGCTGCTCAGTTATTTGAATTTATGAAAAAAGCTTCAGCAAAAGCTAGTTAACCTGATAACAGGATAAGTATTTCGTTATTTTAAATCCAGGTTTACGATTTGTTATTAGTTTGATAAACAAGGGAGGCGTATTGTTCAATAATATGATTGATTGCTATTTGTTCATTATTATTGGCTGAAAGTAACATTCTTTGATAATGGCTGATGGTTTCTGTTAAATATTGTTGATGTGATGTTATCGATAGATCCCACATCGTATGACCAGTAGATGATATTTCATTCAATGAATCTGGCGTGTTTACTAATACTGAAAATTGTTTTTTTACATGGATAATTTCATAAAAACGTTTATTTTCAGTGACAATATACTCGCCAAGTAACGAACAGTTATTCTTTATTAAGGTTTGTCTCACTTGATAATTGTAATGGACTGCGCAAAGGATAAACTCGACTTCGATTGTTGGTTTTGTGAAAGACATTTCATGAAATTTATTGATCAGACTTTCAATAAACTGAATAATCAATTCACCACCGACACCGGCAATAATGACCAGTTGCTTATCTTGAGGTGTTAGCGGAATTTTTATGACATCAGTGCAATGAACTTGCCAGCGTTGAACGAAATCTTCAGTGCTAAAATGCTTTTGTAATAATGATTCAAGCTGAGAAGTTAATGAGGGAACAATATCGACAAAATGAATGGTACTTGCAGCTTTTCTTTTTAATAGCGTTAACCCCAACAAACCGTGATCACAACAGCAATCCCAAATGCTTTGGTAATTAGCGTTGATGATACTGTCAATTTTTTGCAAACGGCTACTTATTTTTTTCATCTGCAACTTTAAGTAATATCAAACCAATTTTTTTGTTGAGCTTCATCTAAAAAACTCCAAGCAATAAAACGACTGATTTTTTGCCCTTGTGCCATATTAATGATCTTCACTTGCTTTGCATTAGACTTTTTAATAGAGAGTTTCAGCTGACTTATATGGTCTTTTTTAGATACTAAGCAAGTAAACCATAACACTTGATTTTGGATACGTTTACTTTCTTTTATCATGTTATTTATAAAAGCAACTTCTCCGCCGGGGCACCATAATTCAGCATTTTGTCCGCCAAAATTAAGGGGAGCAGTTTTACTCGTATTTAATGGCGCTTTCATCCCTTTTTTATTTGCTGCTAAATTTTTAACTTTACGTGTTGAGCCTTTGGTTGCTTCTGCTAATGAACGATGAAAAGGCGGATTGCACATTGTTAGTTCGAAGCGTTCTCCCGGTTGAACGAGACTGTTAAAGACTTGTGTTGATTCTTTTTGTAGTTTACAGGTTATTGCTTTCTTAAGGCGTTTGTCTGAGGATATATTTTGCTGTGCTACCTTAATCGCAATAGGGTCTATATCACTACAGGTAAAATTCCACTGATACTCACGTTGTCCTAAAATTGGATAAATACAACTTGCACCCGTACCAATATCAAGTACTGATATTCTATGCTTCATTGACGTTTCAGAGAGTGTTTTTGATAATAAATCAGCAAGGTAATGAATATAGTCAACTCTACCCGGAATAGGGGGACACAAATAACCTTGGGGGATATCCCATTGATTAACGTGATAATGATGTTTTAATAATGCTTGATTAAGTGCTTTTACAGCATTAGGGTCAGCAAAGTCGATAGATAAGTTCTGATATTTATTGGTATGAACGTAAGGTGTTAACGTGGGTGATGATTGGCATAGTGCTAAGAAATCATAACCGTTATTATGACGATTTTTGGGATGGAGGTTTTGTTTTAAAGCCACGAATATTCTCTACAAATAAATAACGAAAAGATTTTATCATTTCCTTAATCTAAATGATAAGTTTGCCGTATATAAATATTATGCGACAAACTTCAATATGATAAACGCTATTAGATTGACTTAAAGGTCATAACCAATGTGTTGATGCAAACGAATGACTAATTCTTCTTTTGAATTATCGTAACCTAACTTTTCAGCCGTGGAACGTAACGCTTGCTCAACCAGATTAAGGAATTTACCGTACCCTTGGCTCGTTTTATGATCTTTAGTGGCAATGATGACAAATTTTATTGAATCAACTAAGCAATCACCTTCACTGTGCATGGTGAAGGTATTATTAGGTTCAAACGGATTAAAGCTTAACTTCTGTAAGTCTCCAGCAGTCTTGTGTTTTTCTTCCAAACGACTTCTGACAATAGGCGTTAAACCATTAGCCAAAATAGCCCCCTCAAGCAAATGCTGCTTATTTGCAGACTCAATGAAAGCATGACTGATTAAGTCGTACAAGGGTTGATAGGGCTGATCCTTTGATTTATCAATATTGAGTAATTCTTTAATGCGACGGTTGATAGGCAATTCTGCCACAGCATAGGTCAGTACATCTCTTTTTTCTGGCAGTACAATATCATCAGCCGCGTAGCGATTTTTTAATGTACGTAACTTGTGGGTTTGTGTTCCAGTAACGCCTTTATCTTTAGCAAACAAATCGTAAGTTAAATGTTGGTGATCACACACTCGCACCGTTGATTTACTAATTTGATGAATTTCAAGAAACTCATTTAAAGCCAATAGAACATTTTTGTGAAATTCTGCTGAGGTTTGACGGACATTGTCACCATTAGCGAGAAATATTAAGGTAATACCTCTAATGCGCTTCTTACCATTAATGTAAGCATTCTGGCTGTAATGATTGCGAGGGCTATACATAAATAAAATTTCTTGTTCAGTTTGTACCGTTAATTTTTCTGGACTATAACGAATACGAGAAAACTTTTCATTGGCAATAAATTGGCCACTCTCAATGTCCAATTTATTGTTTACATCAAAAAAACTGTCAGCTAAATGTTGATATAACTTCTGATAAGGTTGTTCACTTGTTCTATCCATTAATTTACTGTGTGTGTTAATTAATTCATCGGTAAGTGGAAATTTCACCATTAAGTATTGGTTATTACGGGCAGATGACGGAATGTACACTTTATGCTGGCTGTTACGAGAACGAGAGATTGGCATTTCATATCCTTATTAAATAGAGTAGTAATTTAATCGTATTATAAACAAATAGGATTTATTTTCATGTGTTCTAAAACATAATTGGGCTTTATGTGTATCTTTTTTCTATAAATTTGTTCCGAAAGTTTAATCACACTAGATAATACACTCCTGTGTCATATCTATTTTTCTTTTCAGTGATAGTGATAAGCCACCTAGCACTAAAAAGGCAGGACAACTCATCTAAAGAGAAACACCCGTTGCTGAAATCTTAACCCTTTATCCGCATCCGTTGCTCATTATCGAAGGTCATACTTCAAACGTTGGCTCTAGCGGTGTACCTTGCTTTCTTCTTTCTAGATAAATTTGTATAAATTCTTTATTATTTAACTTGTTATAAATAAGTTAACATTAAAGTTAAGCGCAAAAAGCGTTAAATGAATAATAAAAATAATAGGAACGTTATGAAAAAGCTATTTAAAGGTTTATTGATCGTTATCATTATTATTGTTGCTGCTGTAATGGGGTATAACCAATACGATAGTTGGCAAAACGAAAAGGACTTAGCAGAGCAAGCTGTTTCACCCCAAGGACAGTTACCGGAAAATGTTATTCCAACACATTACGATTTATCATTACGCATTAATCCAGAACAAGGAACATTTTCAGGGAAAGTGAAAATTGCAGTTACCTTAACGGCACGTATTGAACAGCTCTGGCTTCATGGCAAAGACTTCAACGTGAGCCTTGCACAATTTATTACCGAAAAAGGTGACACATTCCCTTTAAAATACCAAGAAATGGGGCACTCAGGTGTCGTCAGCTTATTATCATCACAACCGTTATTGCCTCAACATGGCGCAATATCAATCGAGTTTTCAGGTCAATTAGCGGATGATTTAGCCGGACTATATAAAGTAGAAGAAGCAGGACTTTCTTATGTATTTAGCCAATTCGAAGCAACGGATGCACGTCGTGCATTTCCAAGTTTTGATGAACCACGCTTTAAAACACCTTTTGATATTCAGCTAGAAGTAAAATCACATCATCAAGGTATTACAAATACTCCTCAAATAAATGAAAAATCATTAACGGATGGTTTCAAACAATTAACATTCAGTACCACTAAACCACTGCCTACTTATTTATTAGCTTTTGTTGTGGGCGAAGTTGATGTGGTGGATTATGCCAATATACCCACCTCTAAAATACGCAGTAAAGAGATCCCTTTTCGTGGTATTGCCACAAAAGGTAAAGGTAAGGAGATGGAATATGCATTAGCAAATACTGCGAGTATATTAGCGGCATTAGAAGCATATTTTGACATGCCATATCCTTACGAAAAGCTCGATATTGTCGCTGTTCCAGATTTTAGAGCCGGAGCAATGGAAAATGCAGGATTGATCACTTATCGTGAACAGTTGTTATTGTTAGGCGAAAATCCTTCTTTAAGTCAACAGCGCAGTTATGCCGCGACCCATGCCCATGAGTTAGCGCACCAATGGTTTGGTAATTTAGTGACAATGCGCTGGTGGGATGATTTATGGTTAAACGAATCTTTTGCCACTTGGATGGCAAATGTGACTATGCAGAAATGGAACCCAGAGTTTGGCTTTGAGCGTGCCATGGTGCGTGGTGGGCACGGTGTGATGAAACAAGATATTTATGCTGATACGCGGAAAATACGCGAGCCAATTAAACACAATGGCGATATTGATAATGCTTTTGATGGCATAACCTATCAAAAAGGTGGAGCTGTTCTACAAATGTTAGAAGCTTATGTGGGTGCTGAAAATTTTCGAAAAGGCGTTCGTTCATACATGAAGAAATATGCTTTTGGCCATGCGACTGCTCAAGATTTTATCAGCGAGATTGAAGCTTTTTCTAACCAAGATAATATTAAAGCTGCATTTAACAGTTTCTTAAACCAAAAAGGTGTACCCCTTGTTAGTGTTGATTATCAATGTGAAAATAATCACGTGCAATTTAGCTTAACGCAAGAACGTTATTTACCTGTAGGCGCACGTTCACCTAAACAACAATCCTGGGCGTTACCCATTTGTTTACAAATTATCGGTAAAAATGAAAACAGTAAAAGTTGTACGTTGATTACTGATGTTAAATCGACATTAATACTTGAAAATACTGAGTGTCCTATTGCTGTAATGCCTAATGCAACGGGTAAAGGGTATTATCGTTGGTCATTACCTGCTGATAAACTGTCGTCGTTATTAGCAAATATGTCACGGGTAAATTCTTCAGAAAAATACAGTATCGCGAGCATGCTTGCTGCAGAATTTAAAGCAGGCCGTATTGATGTTAAAACCTATATAAATGCTATTACACCTTTTGCTGGTGCTGATGACTGGGATTTAGTCACACAACCGGTTGGTATGATAAAGTTTATAGCAGAACGCATTGCTAAAGGAGATCAACAGCAAGAATTACTCGATTATCTAAGTGAATTATATCAGCCAGTTTTAGATCGAGTTGGATTAAATCCCGATACCGAATTAGATAAAACTCATCCGAATGATGCAAAACTGTTGCGACAGGAAATAGTCAGTTTAATGTCAATGGGATTAAAACAACCTGAGTTACTCAAAGAGTTAGCGACAATGGGGGTAGCTTACAGTGGTTATTCAGGGGCGTTAATGAATAAAGGGCAGGGTGACGGTAGTATTCATCCAGAAGGCATTGACCCTGATACTATCGGTATTGCTCTGGCAAGCGCAGTAGAAGTACATGGTATGCCATTTGTTGAGTATTTAGTGACTTTGCTCGATGAAAGTGATGACGGTATGTTAAGACAACGAATATTAGTGGCCATTGCGATGTCTGAAGATGAACATATTAGTGAAAAGGTTCTTGATTTAGTCACGTCATTTTCATTACGAGTGAATGAACGTATTACTTTATTAGTCACTCACATGCAGCGCAAGAAAAATACTAAAAAAGTGTACGAATGGGTTAAAAGTAATTTTGAACTGGTTGGAATGTTGATACCTAAACAGTATTTATCGCAATCACCGTTAATTGCTAATGGGTTTTGTAGTAAAGAAATGCAGCAAGATGTTGAGGCTTTCTTTGCCCCAAAAAAGGATGATATACCGGGGTTAGACCGCAATTTATCCAAAGTGTTAGAACGCATTGAAATATGTAGTTCAATAGCACTAAGACAGTCTGACGGGTAGCTTTAGCTGAGTTTATCCTTTTTTACATTTAAATAGCGTGATGAATATCACGTTTTTTTTTGTCAAAAATTTGTGCTATTTCGTGATAACACTCATGTAAAAGTACCAATTACCCTCGAATACAAAGTAAATCAATAAAAATGGTGGAGATGAACGTTATTAATCAGTTGAAAAAAAATCGCTTGCCCAGTATGCTACGCGACCCTTTTTACACTCAGTGGTATTAGTAGACAATGATTGGTTTTGATTACGGCACTTCAAATTGTGCTGTCGCAGTAATGGAAAGTGGCCAACCGAAGATATTATCTTTAGGTGAGCATGGTAAGTATATTTCTTCTACGCTATATGCGCCAAGTCGAGACATTATTGCTCATTGGTTATGTCAACAATTGAGTGAAGAACAACAATCTATTTTCAAGCAACAACGAGCGTTACCGTTACGAAAAGGGCAAAACGTATTACGAGAACTGAAGCTTGATGGTATTCCAACCGAATTGTCTTTTGGCCAAGCAGCCCTAGATTTATATCTAGAAGACCCTGAAGAAGGTTATTACATCAAATCACCTAAATCTTTTCTAGGGGCAAGTGGTTTAGTCGACAGTCAAATTAATTTGTTTGAAGATATTGTTGCAGCGATGATGAGTAATATCAAAACGCTTGCTGAGGAAAAACAGCAGAAAGAAATAACACAAGCCGTTATTGGTAGACCAATAAATTTCCAAGGTTTAAAGGGGGATGAGAGTAATCGCCAAGCATTAAATATTTTGACCAATGCCGCTAAAAGAGTGGGTTATAAAAACGTTGAATTTCAATACGAGCCTGTTGCAGCCGGTTTTGAATATGAAGCAAATTTACAAGTAGAAACTAAAGTGCTGGTTGTTGATATTGGCGGAGGGACCACTGACTGTTCAATGTTATTAATGGGCCCGAAATTCAAAAACAGTTCTTCGAGAGAGCAACACTTGCTCGCACACACAGGTGTTAGAATTGGTGGCAATGATTTTGATATTCAATTAGCGTTAAAAGGAATAATGCCCAGCTTAGGCATGAACGGCAATTTAAAAACAGGTAAACCTATGCCGGTTAACAGTTTTAATCAAGCGGTGGCGATTAATAATATTAATGAACAAACTAATTTTTACAGCCAAGCAAATTATCGTTTTTTACAAACATTGCAACGTGACGCAAAAGAACCGGAAATATTTTCTCGCTTGTTAAAAGTGCATCAGCAGAAATTAAGTCACCGGTTAGTTAATGGCGCAGAGCAAGCAAAAATAGGGTTGACAGCACAAGATTCTCAGAAAATATTTCTCCATGATTTAGCTGATAACCTAGAAGTTGAAATTAATCGTTCATTAATGTTAGCTTCAAGTTCAGCTCAATTAAAACAGATAGCTCACTTAATGAGTGAATGTGTTGTGCAAGCAAATTGCAAACCTGACGTGATTTTTGTCACCGGAGGCTCGGCAAAATCACCCGTCTTGAACAAATTTTTACGTGAACAAATGCCTAACATCCCATTAATTGTGGGTGATCATTTTGGTAGTGTTACGGTTGGTTTAGCGCGATGGGCTGAAAAAGTATTTCAATAAAGTTAAAGTTTCACTGCAATTACCTTGTAATTGCAGTGTTAACAATGTTAAAGATATAGAGGTGGATGAGTCACAGGATTTACATTTGAAAAGGATTTGATATGTACATAAAAATATTAAGCTTTATTTGCTTATTATCGAGTTTTTATACCTTTAGTGGCTGGGCCAATAACGCTCAATCGATAACCGTTCCTATTCATGAAAATATTGCCGGTAAAGCACTTCATCAATATGCAAATATTTGGTGGCAGTGGACAAGTTCAATGAGCGATAAAATTTCTCCTGTACGTGATAAAACCGGTGAGAAATGTCATGTTAATCAGCAAGGTGATGTTTGGTTTTTAGCTGGAGGCTTTGGAACTTCAAAAATACAACGTCATTGTATCATTCCACAGGGCAAACATATTTTTTTCCCTATTATTAATATGGCGTATTGGCCTGAAAATAATATCAGCAAAACTTGTGAAGAAGTAAAACAAGAATCTGCATTAAATAATAGTGAACTATACTTTGTGTATGCCGAACTCGACGGTCTTTCAATTCCCAATATGCGCAATAATCGAATTAAGTCTGAAAATTGTTTTGATTTGCATGAACTACTTGCGCGAACACAAGCAGCAAAAAAAGTTTATCCTGCCGCTACCGATGGTTATTGGCTAATGTTAAGGCCTTTATCTAAAGGGATACATTCGTTGAAGTTCAATGCTCAATACCAGCATGATTCGGCGGTTCATGGAAATATGATGCAAGATATTGAATACACCCTAGAAGTTAAATAGGCTTGAACATAGTTAAGCATCATTTTACAATGGGACATCTTCATTACCGTGTTAATCAATTATGTCTTCAGATACCTTAGGCGCAAGCCTTAATTATAAATCAAAAGAAAAAGGCTATCGCGATCGTGCCTTAAAATTATTTCCTTGGGTGTGTGGCCGTTGTGCTCGTGAGTTTGTTTATTCAAATCTTATGGAGCTAACTGTGCACCACGTTGACCACGACCATACTAATAACCCTAACGATGGTAGTAACTGGGAGTTGTTATGTATTTATTGCCACGATAATGAGCATGCTAAATACACAGATCATGCTAAGTATAAAACTGAAGTTATTGCTGGCGACACAAACCAAGATACTGCAACCTATAATCCTTTTGCTGATCTGAAATCAATGTTGAAAAAATAATTTATCTATATTTCAATGTGGTTACAAAAATTTTCATTTTTTTACTGAATTACCATTGTTTTTTATTAGTATAACCCCGAGTATATTAGTTGAAGACAATTTTTCTCTTAGTAAAAGGTAACGTTATGAAAATAAATATTTCCGGTCACCATGTTGAAATTACTGAAGGTATTAAGCAGTCAATTGAGAGCAAGTTTAAAATAATTGCTAAACATTATCCTAGTCTTATGAGCATAAGCTCAATTATTACCGTTGAGCCACACCAACAACAATTAGAAGTTTCTACTCACTATGAAGGTAGTGAAATCTCCGTTCGAGCCTCAGGTAAAGAGTTATATTCAGCTATCGCTAGTGCCGCTAAAAAATTACAAGCAGCGCTCGCGCATCGCAAAGGTGTATTAGCTGCAAAACTACATAAAAAATATGAAGTTGAACAGTCGGATGCATTTTTACTTGAACAATAATTATAATTGAATTAGTTTATTACGATTAATATAAAGGTTGCTATAAGCAACCTTTTTTATGTTCAGGATGAACGGAATGTCGTGATGCCATGGATGGCAAGGAACGACGATGTTCAGGATGAAAGGTCATTATTTTAGTTCCAGACAAATCATAAGTACCTCCGTCCATGGAGGCAATATCGTGATGTTATGGATGGCATCACGACGATTTTTTTTAACTGTCCATAAGTCCTTTGATATGTTCGACAATACTTTGGTCTAAAGCACTTAGCGCATGTCAACCTTCCAGCATGAATATATTCGTCCTTCACTATGTTTGTCTGCAATAATCTTAGCTCATCTGTAGCCCAAGGGTAATCACTTTTGGTTAGACTTATTTACTAAAGAAAAGATAACGCTAAAAACATAAGCCAGTATAAAATAACCTAAAAATTGACCTGAAATAAATAATATCATTTTAGGTGTAAAGGCTGTTTCTTCAGTAAAAAAACTGAGCATAAATATTGCGGGAGCTACAAAAAATGTATATCCGGGAAAAGATAATGAAATAAAATGGTAATTAAACAAAAATGCACAGATACCTAATATAACACCGAAAAACCCAATAAATAAAGCAAGCCTAAAGTGGGTCATTATTTTTACCTCAACAGTCATCAGAGTTTAACTTTTACGATATCTTATTAATCAAATATTAAGATAAATTCAAATAAGCAACAAATCCAATCCAACTAATACCAAGAAGTGCCCAAGGCATGAAGCTGATTGTTTTTGAGTCGCCTGTTTCATTTAGGTTATTTAAATCATCTTTGTTTTGAGTGTTCTTATCTCTTAATAATGATTTTTTAGCTTTATCACGTTCTCGTGACTTTATGTTTTGCTGCTTTTTATATTCGGCAATTCCTTTCTCAATGCCTTGAGCAATAAGCTTCGTTTGTTCTTTAGTTTGCTTAGGTTTTTGTGTGCTTTTAGCGACTTTCATTGCTGCTGTTTGAACTTCGGGTGAATGTTTATGATTCATTTTCTACTTATAAGCTAATATTAATATGATAAGGATGAATTTATAAGAACCTCGCCCATTGAGCAAGGCTTATCTAAAGTTTTCAAAATAGATAAATTAATGCTTTATACCAACTAGGGTAGTTGTTTAACTTTGACTGATGATTAATGAGTTTTATGACCTTATTCTTTAAAAGAGCCATACTCATTTTCTTTGTATTAATTAACAACAGTATTGCAGGAAACAATGAAAATGAAACGGTATTAGCTGAACATAAAAAACTTAATGTTCAGGTAGTCTCTGAAATATACCCCCCTTATCAAGTGATGAATGATACAGGGGAACTTCAAGGGTGGGCGGCTGATAAAGTCAAAGCTATCTTTGATAAAGCATCTGTTGATTATAATGTAAAAATATATCCTTGGGCACGGGCTTATCAGATAGCGTTAACAAAAACTAATATCTTTATATTTTCTTTGCTAAGAACAGAAGAAAGAGAGCACCTTTTCCGGTGGATAGCGCCCTTATGCTTAATCGAATTTTCATTCTATCGTTTAAAAAAGAGGTCTGAAATTAAAGTTAATAGTCTCGAAGAAGCAAAAAAATATCTTATTGCTGCCCAAAAAGGGCAGGCATCAGCAGAGTACCTTTTAAAGTTAGGATTTGAACCAGATAAAAATTTATCGGTTTCTTATAATAATGATAACTTTATTCAAATGTTAGTTTTTGGGCGTGTTGATCTTATCGTCTTATCATCAACCTATTTTCAAACACTTATTGATGAGAATTCACCTTTTGCTGATAAAATAGAACCGGTTTTCCCAATAAACGACTTAACGCGTAATTTGTATTTAGCCAGTAGTATTAATTCCTCGCCAGAGCTTATTAAAAGATTAAATAATGCATATCACGCGTTGCTTTCTCAATTTGATAATACGTGTAATGAATAATCAAAAGTTTACTGCGATGAAATGGTTAATTTACATTTATTTTGGTTAAACTTACTAAATTATAATTTTAAAATATTGTTTTTTTACAATCATATTTTTAACGTTATGTAATTTAAGACTATTTTCATTGGTCTGTTTTTTGCTTAATTGTTTAAAATATATATTTACACTTTTAAGGAATAATAACATGGCCGTTAATATTGCAGACCGACCGAGAGATAAAGTTAGAGAAGAAGTTGTTGACCAATTAGTGATGAATTATAGTCACGGTGAGCTTTCACATGAGGCTTTTGAAAGGCGACTTGATCAAGCAATGGCAAGCGAATCGAATGAAGACCTGGTTGAACTCGTTGCAGATTTAGACTTAAAAGTTGACCAAGAATATATTGAAAAGAAAAAAGAAGACTTTCGATTTAACTATTCTTCAAGCCCTGCCGATGAAAGTGATTTACTTGTCAATATCTTTAGTGGTAGCGGAAGAAGCGGACAATGGCGTGTCGCTAAAGAAATTAAGTCAGTAAACATTTTTGGTGGTTGTGATATTGATTTTAGCGAAGCCATCTTTACACAAAGAGAAGTTACCGTGAAAGTCTTTTGTTTGTTCGGTGGTATTAATATATATGTGCCTGAAAATGTGAAGGTTATTTCAAAAGCTTTTTGTATTTTTGGTGGTATAGATAATAAAGCTCCATCCACTGATTATATCGATGCACCGACAATTTACGTTGAAGGACTGGTGCTATTCGGTGGTTTAGATATAACGCTCAAACGTACATTGAAAGAACGTTTTACCGCCTTTGCTGATGGATTAAGAGATATATTCAATTAAAAATATTGATATTTAATGTTTTTATTGATTAATCAGGATAATGAACAAACTTGAGCTCTATATAACGACAAAATAGATAAATAAAAAACGCTGGAACATTATGTTGCAGCGTTTCTATTGGGGTGATATCGCTATAAACGGAAACTTAATCCGTAAAAGTAATTCTTGGTTGAGCGTCTATTGATGAGTCTATTTTAGCTGAGCAAAGTAGTAACCTTGAAGACGCAATTTCTTCATCTTTAACCATGAATTCTTTAAAAGCATCAAGGCGCTGCTCTGACAATTTAGCCAATTTCTTGATCTCATCTTTATCTATTATCTCAACACCTAATGGTTTATCAATATCTTCTGGTGTCGCAATTGCACATAAGGTTAATTGTGTGTCAGGCTTATCTTTCATCAATGCCGAAAACTGTGTCAAAAACGCGGTATGCTCAGCAGTTAATTCCGTTTCTTTTACTGGAAAGGCTAAGTCATTGAAGCGGACTTTTAATAGATAATCCCCTGCAGTCATAGCAATAGTCACAACATTGGCGTACGGCACAAATGTCGTCATTAAATATTCTTTGGCCGCTGACATGGTTGCTTGTTTAATCATCAAACTGACAAAACCACGCATGCCAAAAGAAGGATCATCTGTACTACCTTCTAATGGAACTTCTAACTCTACATTACCATCACTATCTTTTAACATGCCTAATGCGATGTTAAACGGTACAGAGGTATGGCTTTTAACCGTATCAGCCTCATGATCATTCGCAGCGCCCAGCTCAACGCCCCTTAAAAGTAATGCAACATTGCCATCAATATCTGTGTTATCAACCGTAACATCTATATCCACATCAAGCTGACCGGTTTTCAGTTCATATTTTAGTGCTTCTGAAATATAACTCGATAACGACGGTAGACTTACTTCTTTAAAGAAGCCTTTTAGTTGATAAAAATCTTGCTTACTAAAAGGTTTAGCAACAGCAGATAAGTCAAAAGAAGCATATTTATTACTGCCTCCTTTTAACGCAAAGAAGCTCTCTTGTTGCGGTTTTTGGTTATCAAATGGCCCCGCGGTAAATGTAGTGATTTTAAAGTCACGCTTATAATGTGGACTGGCACTTTGGTCAGTAAATTTGATGTGGCTGGTGTCAATAAACGAAAAATTATTAATGGCTAATGTAAATGCAGGTTCTAAGTTATCTACTTTATCTTCAATATTGTTTTGCTGATTTACTGTTTTCTCTGTAGGGGCTTCAATTGGGCGTTCATCTTTTGGCGGAAGTGGTAATCCTACCATATTCTTGTTTTCGTCCAGTTTGGCATCAATAGCTAAACCGAGCAGAGTTATCGTGTCGATGAATAAACCTTGTTGTGAAACATGAATATCATTCAAGTTCAGGTTTTGAAATTTTGCTAAAGGCTGATGTTCGTCTGTGGTGTTTTCGGCGAATATGCTTTGTTCAATGGCAAGGTTTGGGATATTAGCTTTTATTAATGAGTCTACTGTTGATATGAATATTTCATCAAGGTTTATCGCTGAGATATTAGCTAATATCTGTGATTCTTTACCATCGTAAGCAATAATGTCATGGACGTTTAGTTTCGCTGTCCCTGTGATGGCAAGAGCTTGTTCATTATTAAGTTCAACCGACAAGTCTTTTATAGAGAATGGCATGATATTCAGTGCCAGCGTTTTATTCTTATGTGTTGCCTTAAAATCATCGGTAATGAGCTTGAATTTTTCAAGACTCATTTTTGTGCCTAAATCCGTTAATGAAATAACTTGTTTACTGTTAATACTGACTGACCCTTGCAGAGTTAAAGGATTATGTTCTTCGCCAAGCGCTAACAGGATAGGTTGAAACGGTGTCAATGCTAATTCAGATAACACTAATTCTGAGCTGATCTTTCCTTGATTATTTTCTAACTGGGCGTTTATATTTACCTTTAAGGGCGCTTTATTAATGGTTGCCTTAAGGAAAATTTCAGCTTGTTGGGCTTTTGTCGAAGCAAGGACATTTTTCATTATCAAGGAATTGATAGCGAATTCTTGCTGGCTTTGTTCAATGCCTATATTGAACACCGCATCAGACAAGTTGAAGTTAGGCAATGATACTTGATAATTATTCGGTTCATTAGTGCTGTTATTTTTTTCTATTTCTGTCGCGTTCTCTTCAGGCGTTTTAATTGTTGCGGGGTCTTTTGAACTGTTTGCGATAACGAAGCCACCAATGACTGGATCTGCTTCATTCAAATTAACTTCAAGATATAAACCATCAATAGTAAATTCAGAGAAGTGCAAGGTGTCAGTTAATAGCCGGTATAAACTTACTTTTACATCCATCGATTTAATCGCTAAAACAGGTGTTTCCATATTTTTTGTTTCAGATATTTCTAGATCTCTGATCGTTAAAATTGACCCAAAAGGGTTATAACGAATAGTTGTTGCATCGGAAAGTGTCAATTTTTTTTCATTAAGGTATTTAGATGCGTAATGGTGACTAACAAAGGGAGAGAGTAACCAAATTAATGTAAATAAAGTAATAAAAATTACAGTAATTAACTTAGCTGATTTAATGGCTATTTTTTTTACCGAAGAAGACATAAAGTTCCTGATTTATTGATAAACGTTTTGATAAAGTTGTTTGTATAGGCATGCAATATAAGCGCGTTGTTAAACAAACGATTATGAACGGTAATAAGCTGTAAGGCGGGGTAGGTTATTGACTTTTTAATCGACTGTCTAGTGTTATAACAGGAATTATCTATGTAACGATAAAATTGTTTTTGTTGCTGAACTGCATCTAAGCCAGTATGCTCGATGTTAAGTGGTCAGACCTTTAGCTTAGCTCAATTAGAATAGCGTATTATAATAATATGACAAATCAAGAATCTATATTTTTACCTCAGGGTGAACATCAACTTCATTTAAGGCATGTTTGGCAAAAAAAAGGGGGCATCCCTGTTTTTATGATACATGGCGTTATAGAAAATGGTCTTATTTTCTATACAAAAAAAGGTAAAGGTTTAGCTTGTTACTTAGCTGAACAGGGGTTTGATGTTTATGTGGCTGATTTGCGTGGACGAGGGGAAAGCACTCCTCCAATTAACAAAAATGCTGACCATGGACAATTTGAGACAATTACTCAAGATATTCCATGTTTCATAAATTATATTATTAAAGAAACACAACAAAAAATGCATTTAATTGCACATTCATGGGGTGGTGTTCTTTTGGCAAGTGCTCTTGCTCGATCTCCAGAATTGTCTAAGAATGTTCTCAGTAAAACTTGTTTTGGCACCAAACGAATGGTGACTGTAAAAAGTTTAGAAAAACTCTTTAAGATAAATGTATTTTGGAATAATTTAGCACCTAAATTAGCAAATAAAAAAGGATTCCTCGATGCTAAAAGTTTTGGTATCGGCTCAGATAATGAAACGGTGAATTCATTAGCTGATAGTGTTGTGTGGACAAAGAAAAGCGATTGGCATGATCCAAGAGACGGTTTCGATTACTTTCAAGCAGCGAAGCTTATTGATTGGCCACCTACATGGCATTTTACCGGCAGTAAAGACAAAGTGTTAGGCCATGCCATTGATGTGAACGCTTTTATTAAAGAATATAACCCTCAAGCGAAATTCACGCTACTCTCTAAGACCTCAGGGAATATACACGATTACGATCATATTAATATTCTTACCCATCCCGATGCCCTAAATGACCATTTCCCACTATTAGTAAAATGGTTGAAGTCGCACTGATTTTAATATTTGTTTACTGTTTATCGGCTTCTAATCCTGTTAAGTTTTAAGGTTTACTGTTATAAAATCATTTCAAGAATTTTTCTCATAAATTAAATTTTAAATGGATGTATAACATGAATAAACCCTTAGTTTGTATTGCGAGCACCTGCTTTTTCCTTGTCGGTTGTCAATCACTTTCTTTAACTGACATTCCTCAGATTGACAAAGCACAAGTCAATAATACTGTTTCAGATAACAATATTATCGAGGAGGCAGCACCTAAATATCAGGAGTTTATTCATAAGGGGGATACTTCACCTATTCGTTCAATTGTTGATGTTAAAGGTAACACCATCGATTTATCGAATGGGAAAAAACGTAAATTGGTGATTTTATTTGCTACATGGTGTTCAGATTCTAATCGAGCGCTTAAAGCACTGAACCAGTCTGCTTTATTAAAAGATCCAACGGTAGAAATCATCGCTATTGCCCGTGAAGAAACTAACGAAGAGGTTATTAAATGGCGCGATGAACATAATATTAATGTGCCATTGGCAACTGATGTTGACCGCAGTATTTATAAACAGTTTGCCGTTGGTGGTATTCCTCGTTTAATTACAATAGGCAAAGATAACAAAGTGATAGAGATGAACTTAGCGGAAGGAGAAGATCAACTTAAACTTATTAAATGGTAACTCTAGCAGCAGGAAATTAGAATATGAGGAATTGTTACAATTTCCTGCTTGGTATTTAAGCACAATCCTATTAAATTTGAACTTTGTTAATTATTTGTAATCAATACTAGTTCAGCATCCTTGTAGTTAATTTCATGCACAAGGAAAATGAATAAAAACTAAAGGATTATCATGTTAAAAACAGCAACAATAACGACGGTTTTACTCTTAACTACCTTAGCTTCCCCTTTCTCGCATGCAAAAGCGAGTAAATTAAACTTCCATAAAACTCAACAAAAAGCTGAACAAAAAATAACGGGGAAACTGTTGTATTTAAATGAGCAAAATGGTGATGTTGATTTGCTTATTCAAGATGATAATCGTTTTAGTTATTATCGAGGTATCACCCAAGGTGGTTTAGTGGATAAAGCTGAAATCATTGAAATACCTAAAAATGCACAATTTTTTAATCAGGCGAAATTAGCCAAACAAACAAATGAGGTGATTGTTTATTTAACATCTGATGCTGTGATGTCATACAATATCCAAGATAAAACGTTAAGCAAACTTATAGCTGTAGACACCTTATATAAGTATCAAAGTATTTTTGAAGTGAATTTTGGTGAGTTTGTACAAGATTTTAATCAAGACGGTTTAAGTGACTTTATTACATATAGCCTAGATACAACTCACGTTTATTTACAAAACTCGGATGGGTCATTCACTCATCAGTCCCTCGCAATTTCTCCACGTATTGAAAAGTCAGGAAGTGGCATATCTTTTACACCTCAGAATTTTTATCACGCTGATTTTAATCATGATGACAAGAAAGATATTGCCTTTCAGGTTAATGACCAAATATTGGTTTTTACACAAAAAGAAGATAAATCATTCAATGCTAAGTCATTGCCTATTACCTTAAATGCTCATTTAGAACATAAAAATTCTGCAGAGAAAAAAGCTCAAGATGAAAGAAGTGCAGATGTGAAGCTTGAAACCATTGAAGATATAAATGGTGATGGTTTGGTTGATATAGTAACCAAGGAATCTGTTCGCGATGGAATGATGTCTAGAACTAATGTACTTATGGTTCGTTATGGTTTCCTTGAAAATGGTGTCATAAACTACAAAAAAGAACCTGATGGCAAAGCTACTTTCGATGGTGAAGGTATGATCAAGTTTAAAGATGTTGATGGTGATGGACTAAAAGACTATTACACCCTAAGTTTTGAAATGGGTATTGGAACTATGATGTCGGCATTGTCTGGTTCAATTGATATGGATTTGCGATTCTATAAATTGGGCAAAAATGGTAAGTATATCAAAAAACCTGCTTATGAAAATGAAGTTGAAATGTCAATTGATTCAAGTAGTGGCGGTGAATCACTGACCGAAGTAAGCGATTTTAATGGTGATGGGATCAATGACTTGATGCTTAAAACCGATGATGACGAGTTTACAATTTATTCGGGGTCAAAAGGAAAGCGTTTATTTGCAAAGCGAGGCGCTGATTATGAAATACCACTTCCTGAAAGTGTTCGAACAGAAGTTAAAGATTTTAACAACGACGGCAAAGCAGACATTTTATTTTTATATGGCAAAAGCTATGATGAAGATGAAGAAAAAGAAGTAGGCGAAAATAAACTAACATTATGGTTATCAGCTAGTTAATTAATACCCGTAGTTCGCTATACTATCAAGGAGGCCATTTAGTGCCTCCTTTTTAGCAATGTCATGCTGGTTCGATAGCTATGGATGACGATTATTGAGGCTTAAATATGCGTTTCTTATCCCGTAGATTGGTACTTCCTAATGATTTAAATTATGCAAATTCGCTTTTTGGCGGCAGGGCATTGGCGTGGATTGACGAAGAAGCGGCCATTTTCGCTATTTGTCAATTAGAGACTAACTGTTTAGTTACAAAACATATTGGCGCTATTAATTTTCAATCTCCAGCCCTTCAAGGTGATGTTGTTGAGTTTGGTTTAACGACAAAAAGTGTCGGCAGAACCTCAATAACCATTACTTGTATAATGCGCAATAAGGTGACAAAAAAAACCATTTGTTTAGCTGACGATATTGTATTCGTGCAAGTTGATCCTGACACAAAAAAACCGATCCCTCATGGCAAGAGCTTGGCGGCTTTACAAGCCCAAGAAGCAGAATAATCCCCTTTCACTTTACATTATCTAGAAATTTCCCTATAAAATAAAAATCGAACTTAACCGTTTGATTTTTATTTGCTTTCTCTCATTATTCGCCCCTTAAAAGTTATGTTGAAATGTTTATTTGCAACTTTAGATAGTTTCATCTATATATTTATCTTGTGTTATGGTGTGCTGGTGGTGTATAACACCTGTATTGTTTTATTATTGAATAGTTCAAAGAACTTAATCATAGCAACCGTAAGGAAATATTATGACACCTCAGTGGGACAGTGAAAAACCTATATACCTACAGTTATATCAGCAAGTTGTTGCTCGTATTCTTGATGGATTTATCAAAGAAGGCGAAGCATTGCCGTCAGTCCGAAAAGTGGCAGCAGAATATCAAGTGAACCCTATTACTATTTCTAAGGCGTATCAAATGTTACAGGATGAAGAAGTTGTAGAAAAGCAGCGTGGCAAAGGTTTATTTGTTAAATCTGGAGCGCAAGAGTCAATGCTTGATCGAGAGAGAGAAACTTTTTTGGTTCAACAGTGGCCAGAAATATTAAAGCAAATAACTCGATTAAAGCTCTCTGCTGAACAGTTGTTAACAGGAGATAAGTTATGAGTGAATTAATTTCTATTACGGGTTTAAATAAATCCTATGGTAATAAACATGTAGTGTCTGATGTGAACTTAAGTATTCATAAGGGACAAATTGTTGGTTTAGTGGGTCCTAATGGTGCGGGTAAAACGACTTGTCTTCAATCATTATTAGGTTTAACTGATTTTGAAGGTGACATTAATGTTCTGGGGTATCATCCAAGAAAAGACCGTGAAAAAATGCTTAACGATGTCGCCTATATTTCAGATGTCGCCATATTACCTAAGTGGTTAAAAGTCACTCAAGCATTAAGTTACATGAATGACGTTCATCCTAATTTCGATATTGAAAAAGCACGTACATTTCTTGCAAAAACTAATATCGATATGAATGATAAAGTTAAAACTTTATCAAAAGGCATGGTTACTCAGCTGCATTTATCTTTAGTACTAGCGATTGATGCTAAGGTGCTGGTACTCGATGAGCCAACATTGGGTTTAGATATTTTAACGCGTAGACAATTTTATACGCACTTATTAGAAGATTTTTATACGGAAGATAAATGTATTCTTATCACTACACACCAGATCGAAGAAATTGAGCACATCCTAACGGATGTTGCCTTTATTCAAGAAGGTAAAATAGTGATAACTGAAAGCACTGAAAATATTCGTGAACGTTTTAAATTGTTAACAGTAACACAAGACAATATGGAGCAAGCTAAGCAATTACAACCTCTCTTTTCAAACAGTTTAATGGGTTTAACGACCATGCTTTTTGATAATCAAAAAAGTGAGAACTTACAATCGTTGGGTAAAATTAGCGTGCCGAGTTTAGCTGACATTTTTGTTGGCGTGATGACTAAGGAGATATGTTCATGAACACGAAAATATTAACAACTTCAATCAAAAAAGAACTATGGGAATTTAGCAATATTCTAAAATGGGTACCTATCGTTATCGCTATTTTAGTCATAGTGATGCCTTTGGCTATTTTTATGCAAAGCAATGAAAGCTTTAGTGACTTATTTCAGTTTCTAACTACTTTGCCAGAGCAGTTTTTTTCCGCTGAACATGCGCCAATGCTTCCTAAGTTATTCTTTGTTATGGCACTTTCTTTATTCGCACCATTTTTAGTGGTGGCGTTAATCATTCAGCTATATTACTTTACAGTCTGTTTGTTTGATGAAAGAAGAGATTTATCCATAATGTTTTGGCGGTCGTTACCTGTTTCTGATGTCACCTCTATTATTGCCAAACTCATTACCGGGACTTTAGCCATTCCAGCCATCTTTTTAGGCGCCGCAACCGCTACTTTATGTTTAATTTTATTGTTAGCTTTTTTCGCTTGTATTATTTTGTCTGTTGGATACGATGTGAGCTTGTGGGCATTGTGGATTGATGCTGATATTTTAAGTGGTGTATCACTTATTTGGTTACATATTATTCCTTTTGCTATTTGGATGTTACCTTTATTTACGTGGTTAATGTTAGCGTCTATGTATGCTAATAAAGCACCATTCTTATGGGCAATATTACCTGTGGCCGTTATTCTATTGGTTGAAGGCTTTGTTGTGAATTACTTCCATTTATCAGGATTCTACATAAGTAGCTTGTTATTAGATTATTTCTCACTTTCATCACAATTTGTTGAGTCTATTCAAGGACAAGATAACTTCGCTAGAACGGTTCCATTACAAGCACTTATTGCTAAATTAAATATAGGAAGTGTATTAGTGGGTATCTCATTACTTTATGGAACATATTGGTTAAGACAGAACAAAGCAGAGGTGTAACTTTATTCAAGTATATTAGTGTTCATCTTCTAAAAGCTGCACCCTTAAGGTTGCAGCTTTTTTATGGGTAAATTAAAATAATTAATCGCTTGAATTATATCAATTTTATTTAGTATATTATTTGATTTTTTATGAGGGAAACGGATAAATACAAGGTATAAAATCAGTAAACAATTATTCTACTTATGAATTATATAACGCGGTAGTTATTCGTTTTAACCATTGAAATGAACAGATATATAATCAACTTGGTATTAGCTTGAGAAGACAAATTAACGGATGGTTAGTCTAGTCTTAGTCTCAGGATGTAACAGGTAAAGTTATTATCCAATGCGATAATAAAATAATAGATGGCTAATATTGGAAAGAGAAAGCGCTACAGTTGATACCATAGCGATGGGAATCATAATTAGGCGATAGATTTTTTTGCAAATAAACCTTCAAATTGATGTTTCAAACGATTTTTAACTTGTTGATTGAGGCCTAGTGTAAAAAGTATGCTTGAAATTGTGGCGACAATAATAACGGTTTTATATAATTTAATGCCCGTAAACATAATTAAAAGCATTAACAAAAGCGCATAGGTTATACCCATCACTGCAAGACATAAACATAAGCCTTGTACTTCTTTGTTTTGAAATATTTTCATGATTTAGCCTCTGGTTTATTTCTTTAATCTCAATATAAAACAGCTTACCAAAATTATGTTATTCACTCTATAGACAAGTTAATCACAAATGTTACATTTGGTTTCGAAAACAATAGAAAAAATGTCACGAATTGAATGGTCATGGTGTCTTGGGTACGAAAGAGGAAGTTTTCTGCTTCTAAAGAATGATTTAAGGGCTCAGTATGATTAAACAATTCATCGATAGTTTGACTAAGTCTTATGAGTTAACCCAAGGTTGGGTTATGCCTTGTTTGTTCTTTATTGCTTTGTTTATTGTTGTGTATCGTTCAACACAACGAGTGAATGCATTAGTATATTTTTCATCTCAGCAAACAGAAAATATTGAACCGAGTTTAATTGAGCCTAATTTGATTAAACAAAGTAGAATAGATAAGTTTTGGTGCCAATTTGGTTTGATCTTTGGCTTTTTAGCGGGCGCTTCAGGATTACTGATTGGCTTATATAATAGTGGTCGTTTTACGACTTTTTTCTAGCAATACAAATTAATTAGCATAGGAATAATATGAAGTTAAATGACTTTCTTAACAAATTAAACGCGACACCAGAACAGGTCGAATTCAGTGAAGTGATGACCGTTATTTCGGCTAACTACCGTTATCAGCCTTGCACGTTCAGCAATGGTGATTTAACCAATGAAGTTGGTTCTAATGAGGGTTCATGTAAAATTTTTGCTTTTGCTAAATTACATGGTCTATCGGAAGAAGCAACATTAGCGTGTTTTGGTCAATATTATCGTGAAGATGTTTTGTTAACCCCAAAAGGGACAGATCACAAAAATATTAGAAATTTTATAAAGCAGGGTTGGCAAGGCATTAACTTTGAAGGCGAAGTGCTGTCTTAATTAGCTCTCATCATCTGCTAATAAGTACTGCGCGTAACCTTTTATACCAAAATATCGAATAGATTTTTTTAGCTTGATCATTTTGGCGATAAGTAACTCGCCAAAATAAATCTTCACGACTTGTTTCTCGCCATTAGCGTCGCTTTGATATTGGTGAAGAGAATTCTTTCTTAAATTATCAAACTCTGTTTTCATGATAAGTTTCAAAGGTTAACCTCCACTTTTAATCAAACAACTTACTTTTGATGAATTAATCGGTCAAGCTCTTGTTTTGATAGGTAACTTTCCATCGTAGAACGGAGCAATTTATACAATAAAATTGAACCGTCAATTTCTTCTTTACGGTTAGTTAAGCTCTCAATATTTAAACCTAATGGTAAATCGTAAGGTAATACCGCGTCGAGTATTTGCTGTAATGTGTTTAAACAGATACGAATAGATTCATAAAGCGGCTTTTCCGCGTTAAGAATACGTAAACTCGTCGCTTCAGGAACACTTACTCCGAGCCATTCAATAAATTCAAGCGTTTTTCTACTGCCACACGGTGAAAACGTTAATATTATACGTTGTGGTTTTAACCCTTGCTGCTGACATTCAATCGCATAACGCGTTAACATATCTATTGTAGCTTGAGGGTTATAAATAGCTTGAGATATAAAGAAGTTACACCCTTGCTGATGCTTTTCTATTAAACGTGTATGTTCATTACCTTTATTTGCATGACGTTCAGCAATGGTAATACCACCAATAAAAAAATCATGCTGATTATCAACTAACGTTTTATAAGCACTGGAAAGGGGGAGAGAAATATTGTTTTTCTTTGAAGGGCTTCCAACAAGAACAACATCACGAATGCCATAGTCTTGCCAAGCTTTATTAGCCCACTGATCAAAATCATCGCTGTTAGATTGAACAACACTTTTATAGGTGATCACCGGGCGTTGAGATTTATTCTGTAATAAAGAAGAATAATAACGGGGATCTAATGTTGATTTAAAAGGAAAAGGTCGGGGTACATTGGTACGGGAATCTTCGTCTTGAATATCGTACACAATCAAACCATCAAAATCGATGTCACTGACCCGTTCAAGAAGTTTATCAGCAATCATTTCAACTTTTTCTACAGGAGTATCACTTTTCGGAGGGGTTGTGCCAATAAAATAGACGCCACGTGTATTATCGTTATAACGAGCTCTTAATTCTGATCCTTTGTTCACTTTATTTCTATACCGTAATTTTGATAAAACTGATGAGATTATAATACCTTCTTAGTAACCATAAATCTTTGTGATATCTATATTATATTGTCGATAAAAAATTAATTTGTATATATTTATAAAAAATACAAATTATCTGTAATAAAACTAAATTTTATCAGACTAACTTAACTATGAATTATACAACGCTTTCCATTGAAGTTATAAATTGAGGGGATAGGTCAAAAATTCGCGTAGGGACTGTAAGTCTTAAATAGCAAAGGCGGCTAAATATTAACCATTATATTATAACGGTTATTGACCTAATATATCGTGGTGATAGTTTGGTCATACACTTATTACCAGCTGTTCAGTAATAATTAACAACAAAGAATTTATCACTGTGCATGTAAATAACTCACAAAAGAGAACATTATGAAAATGTCTGCAAACCCATTTCAAGCTTGCTTGGATACTATACTTTCACCGAGCGTAGCCTTTGACACAATAAAAGAAAAAAAAGGCTGGTCATGGTTACCCTTTATATTATTAATTACCTCAACCTTTGTTTTATTTTTGTATTACTTTAATGCCGTTGATTTTGCTTGGTTAAAGGAACAAATGATTAATCAGGCCGCAGCGTCAAAACCAATGACCGATGATGAGCTTAAAACCATTGCTAGCTTCTATCAGAAAGATACGATGCTTTGGACTACGGCTATTGGTGGCACATTAGGTTTTGTTGTTATCAATATGCTCACCGCCGTTTATTACAATATAGCGACGAAAGTTAGCGCCGGTAGTGAATATAAATTTACTCAATGGTTTGCGTTTACCTGGTGGGCTAGCCTTCCTACGATCATATCTGTTTTACTTAGTGCACTTGTTATCTTTTTTGCTGCAGATGGCATGGTATCAATGCAAGATTTACAGCCAACAAGTTTCAATAGTTTATTATTTTCTGTAGAGCCAAGTCATGCGTGGTTCAGCTTTCTTGAAGCGATTAACTTGTTTTCATTTTGGATGATTGGCGTTACCGCTATTGGCCTTCGTTCTTGGTTAAATATTGAAAATAAAAAAGCATTAATCATTTCAGCTGCACCGCAAATTTTTATCTTTGGCGGTTGGGCTTTATATATTATGTTTATCGCTTAAAGAGAGCTGGATAATGAAAAAAACACTGATTATTATTGCTGTCATTATTGGGCTAGTAAGTCTTGCCTATTTTAAAAAAACGGGCAAATCACAGACGCTCGAAGTTAAAATTCAGCAAGTTAAAGCTGAAAATATAAAACGTTCAATTTTGGCATCTGGGACTTTAGTTTATAAAAAACAGGTTCAGTTACGATCTGAGGTAATAGGTCAAGTCAGTGAAATGTTGATAGAAGAAGGTGAAGTGGTTACTAAGGGGCAAGTATTAATGCGCCTTGAGCCTCGCACCTTTCGTGCTGATGTTGAGCAACAAGCCGCTTTTGTGCGTATTCAAAAAATTGCGATTGAACGTCAACAAAAGAAAATTGAAAACTTGAAATCTCAATGGCAACGTAAGCATGATTTATATGAACGAAAAATTCTTGATCGTGACGCTTATGAACTTATAGACAATCAATACGCATTAGCAAAAATTGATCTACGTTCTCGTCAAGAATCGTTATTACAAGCTGAAGCGACACTTGATAAAGCACAGGAACGTTTAGAGAAAACCGTTTTTCGTTCACCTATTAATGGTATAGCGACTTCGGTAGATATCAAACAAGGAGAAACAGCGATTAGTGGAACGACTAATATTTCAGGATCGAACTTGATCACATTAGCTGATCCATCATCTATTCTTATTGAAGTACAAGTTGATGAAGCTGACATTGCCAATATTCTTGTTGGGCAACAAGCCGATATATTTGCAGTGGCATTTCCTGATGATGCGCTAAAAGGTGAAGTTCAAAGCATTGCAACTACGGCTAAACGAGCACAAGGAAGACAAGGTTTAAGCTTTAAAGTGAAAATCTTATTGTCTGACCCAAATGCAGTTGCGGTTAGACCAGGTATGAGTTGTCGTGCGGAAATATATACGAAAAGTAAGAATAAAATCATAGCTGTACCTAGTGAGTCGGTCATTTTTGCTAAACAAGAAAAGCATAAAGATGACGATGAAAATGAAGAGGCAAGTGAAGATAATTTCGACCACGTTTTTGTGCTTATTGACGGTAAAGCCATCAAGCGTAGCGTTGAATTGGGTATTTCAAACGACCGATTACAAGAAATTTCTTCAGGTATAAAAATTGGCGACAAAGTGATCACTGGACCAGCAAGGGCATTAGGTAAATTAAAAGATGCTCAGTCAGTGAAAGTGATTGATAAAGAGGCATAAATGATGTCTGCAGAATTTATTGAAAACAAGACGACTGAAGCAATTATTGTATTAAGTAAAGTCGCAAAGCGCTATAAAATGGGTAACCAAGAGTTTTATGCACTCAATGATTTTGACCTTGAGATTCAACGTAACGATTATCTTGCCATTACAGGGCAATCAGGATCTGGTAAGTCGACGTTGATGAATATTCTCGGCTGCTTAGATTATCCAACAAGTGGAAAATATAAGCTGAAAAATAAAGATGTGTCAAAGCTTGATGAATCTGCGCTTGCAGGAATTAGAAATTTAGAAATTGGTTTTATCTTTCAAAGTTTTAATTTATTGCCGCGAGCGAGTGCTTTGCAAAATGTTATGCAACCGCTGATTTATCGCGGGATGCCAATTAAAGAACGAAAGATAAAAGCTGAACTAGTCCTCACTCGAGTTGGTTTAAAGGATCGTGTTGATCATTTGCCAAATCAACTCTCTGGTGGGCAACGTCAGCGTGTTGCTATTGCTCGAGCATTAGTTACAGAACCTGCAATACTTTTGGCCGATGAACCCACAGGAAACTTAGATTCAGCCACAACAATGGAAATAATGGCTTTATTTGATGAGCTCCATCAAGATGGTCAAACCCTTATTATTGTTACCCATGAACAAGAAATTGCCGACCGTTGCCAACGCGTTATTCGTTTAACTGATGGCCGTTTGGTCGCTGACTCTACAAACCCTGATATTGAGTTGCAATATAAGAAAAAACAACTTCAAAAGGCGGCTGAGCATGTCTAGCGTTTTATTTAAAATTGTTGAAAGCACCCGTTCAGCAGCACAATCTGTTCGAGCTCATGGCTTTAGAAGTTTCTTAACAACATTAGGTATTATTATTGGTGTTGCATCGGTTATTGCTGTGGTTTCTGTTGTGCAAGGGTTAAGCAGTAGTATTACTTCACAGTTTGATGATATGGGGACGAATGTTGTAAATATTAATGCATTCACTCCCTTAAAAGAGCGCTTGCAAGGAAAAATAGCCAAATTAAGTTATCGAGATTTTATAGAGATTCAACATAAGGTATCAGGAATAAGCCACATTACACCGACTGTTGCAGCTACTGGTGCAAATGGCGTCGTGCAATATAAGGGTGAGTCCACAGCAACACGTGTTGTTGGAACAGGGTCTAGTTATCAATCCTTGTATGGTATTTTTCCTGAATATGGTCGTTTCTTTAATATCAATGATGATAAGTCACGACGCCGTGTTGCTGTGCTAGGCGATTCGATTATAGATAAACTTGAAATTAAAGGCTCACCCGTTGGGCAATATATTATGATTGGCGGCGAATGGTTTAAAGTGATTGGTGTTCTGGAAAAACGAGGTAAACTTTTTGGTTTTGACCAAGATGACTTTATACTTCTCCCTTACACCACAACAAGAGCCTTACTTGGTGGTGCAGAAGAACCCGATATAAGTATTTCGTTGCAAGTAGATGATGCCAATCAGCTTGATAGTATTAAGCAGCACATTAAAAATTTACTACGTCGTAATCATAATTTATCAAAAGAAACAGGTGATGACTTTAAAATTAGTACGGCAGAGCAAATGCTTGAAACCGTAAATAACATTACATCAAGTACTACGATGGTATTGAGTGGTGTGGTTGGCATTTCATTACTCGTAGGTGGCATTGGTATTATGAACATTATGCTGGTTTCTGTGACTGAACGTACCCGTGAAATAGGGATACAAAAAGCACTTGGCGCGACACGTGTTGATATACTTTTACAGTTTCTCATTGAAGCCGTATTTTTATGCTTGCTTGGAGGATTAATTGGATTGGCTTTAGGTTATGGTGCTGGCGCTTTAGTGAGTAACCTTATTGATTTACCTTCGGCAGAAGTGCCTATGTGGGCAGTAGTGTTATCGTTTGGCTTCAGTGCTGGCGTTGGCCTGTTATTTGGTATTATTCCTGCGGCAAAAGCTGCTAATTTAGACCCAATTGACGCGTTACGCTATGAATAAATAACTTACGTTGATTACCATAGTCGTGTAATCAACGTGCTTTATTCTTCGGTTAAATTTACATACCTATTAAACAAAAAAAGCCCAGTTATTCACTGGGCAAAAATATAAGAGAGAAACATAACCGGTGGGGAGTTTAGCTTTGGGTTTCTCCTAATGGTTTGTTAGTAACGATAGGAGCTTTTGCTTTCAATAAACTTTTTCCATTTATCGCTATTTTTCTTGATTTCAATGCTTCTGGTATTTCTCTTTCTAAATCAATATGAAGCAAACCATGCTCCATAAAAGCGCCAATGACTTTTACATGATCACCGAGTTGAAACTTTCGTTCGAAGTTACGTTCAGCGAGACCTTGATGTAAAAAATTTCGTGGTGCTGCTTTATTATTAGCGGCTTTAGTGCCGGTAACAACTAAGGTGTTTTGTTTGGATTCTATCTCGAGATCTTCTTCGGCGAAACCTGCAATAGCCATGGTGATTCTATATTGGTCTTCAGCAAGTAATTCAATATTGTAAGGAGGGTAAGACGATTGTTTATCAGACCGAGAAGCTTTTTCTATTAACCCCGCTAAGTGATCAAAACCAATAAATGAGCGGTAAAGTGGGCTAAAATCTGTTTGTGTACGCATAATTCATATCCTATTTGTTATACCCATAATGTAAATTTTAGGGCATTAGCAATATGTGACTTCCTTGGAATATTTCTGTGCTTGATATAACCGACTTATAGTCGCGAAACAGTCATGCTGAAATTATTATTCTAAGGAATATAATGTGCCTTTCAATATTGAACAGGCGGTTAATGTAGCCCCGTTTAGCTTGTGGCGACTACACTATTAAAGATGGGATTGATGATGTGTTTTTCAAGTAAAAAGTAAAAAATAAAATATTGTTGTTTTTAAGTGATTGAAAATTTGGCTTATTTTGTTGATTTTTCTTTTTGTGTTATTTCTTCAGTTAATACTTTTACTGGGCTTAATGCTTTCATTGTTGAAAGGGCTAGTTCATAGTCAGGGTGCTTTGAAATATCCGCAACAATCTCTTTGTAAGCTATCATTCCTGATGAGTCAATAATAAATATCGCCCGCGTTAATAACCCCATATCTTTAATAAGTAAGCCATAGCTTTTACCAAAATCACGCCATACTGAGTCAGACAATACCTCCAATTTATCAATGTTTTCGATTTTACAAAAGCGTTTCTGTGCAAAGGGTAAGTCATTGCTAATCGTTAACATAACGATGTCTTGCGGTAAATTGGTTACCTCATCATTAAAACGTTTAGTTTGAACTGAACATACGCCAGTATCTAAACTTGGAACTACTGAAATAAGTACATTTTTTCCTGAGAATTCAGAGAGTGATACAGGCGCAAAATTTCCATTTACCACTTTAAAGTCAGGTGCTTTTTGACCTACATCAACTTGCGTTCCTAATAGCGTAATAAATTTGTTGTTTGCTGTAACTAAATTCGTTGTTTGCTGTAGATTATCGTCATGAAATGGGCTTGCTGATATCTGAAAAATAGTGAAAGCATTTAAGGTAAAGATCAGTGAAAAAGTAAGAAATAAATTTGAAAATTTCATATTGTTAAAGTGTTTTATAGTTATTGATGTGTTGATGTTAACTTTGCCTATAAAAAATAGCCATTATTTAGTGCATTATTTCAAATATTATCTATTGTTATTTATAGATAAACAGTAAAATATCGAAATATCATCGCTACAACTATTATCTTTGAATTAGGAATAATGAAAATATGTCAATACGCCTTTTAATTTGTGACGACTCGAACATGGCGAGAAAGCAAGTCGCACGTTCATTGCCTGATGGCTGGGATGTCGACATTAATTTTGCTACTAATGGTAAAGAGGGCATTGAAGCTATTAAAGCTGGAAAAGGCGATGTTCTTCTCCTTGATTTGAATATGCCCTTGATGGATGGTTACCAAGTACTTGAAACGATCGTTAAAGAAGACTTAAATACCATGGTGATTGTTATTTCTGGTGACATACAACCAGAAGCGCATCAGCGTGTGACAAGTTTAGGTGCATTAGACTTTATTCAGAAACCTGTTAATAAAACTAAATTAACCGAAATATTATCTGCTTATGGTATTTTTACTCAGTATGATAATGAAGAAAAACCGTTACACATTACTCCAGCTGTAGAAACACCTATTGCGCATGTTGAACTTGCACCACTCACTCACCCCGCGGCAACTGTGAGCGTTAATAAGGACGTGCTCGAAGAAGATTTTTTCTTAGATCCTGAGTTAAGAGATTGTTACCAAGAAATAGCCAATGTTGCTATGGGGCAAGCCGGAGATTTATTAGCACGTTTACTTGATGTATTTGTCGTACTCCCCATCCCTAATGTTAACTTAATTGAAGTAAGTGAATTGAGTATGGCGTTATCTGATGTTGAAGAACACGAAAGTACTTCGGGAATTTGCCAAGGTTTTATTGGCGCAGGAATTTCAGGAGAAGCCTTACTTATTTTAAATGATTCAAGCTTTAAAGATGTAGCATCTTTAATGAACTACAAATATGAAGTTGATGAAAGTACTGAACTTGAACTGTTAATGGATTTAGCTAACGTGCTAATTGGTGCCTGCTTAAATGGTGTTTCTGCTCAACTTGATATGCCTTTCAGTCAAGGACATCCCGTTGTTTTAGGACAACATAAAAAAATATCTGAATTAATAGCGACAAATTCTAAAAAATGGAAACGTACATTAGCTATCGAAATTAGTTATAGCATTGAAGACTATTCAATAAAGTGTGACTTACTCTTACTCTTTACTGAAGAGTCTATGCGTACACTTAATAATAAAATCTCTTACTTACTGGATTAACTATGTCATTAGAAACATCACAAATAAATGAATTACATTGGTTAATGGAAATGCTACATACCATAGATGTAGGCTTGGTCGTACTAGATAGGGATTATAAGGTTCAAATATGGAATGGCTTTATGGAGAATCACAGTGGTTTGTTGCCACGTGAAGTAAAAGATAAAGTGCTATTCCCTTTGTTTGATGAAATCCCTGAAGATTGGTTTAAGCGTAAAGCAGAGTCAGTATTTTTATTAAAAAATAAAGCTTTTACTATCTGGGAACAACGCCCCTATTTATTTAAATTTCAAAATTACCGTCCGATAACAGGTGCGGCTGATTATATGTACCAAAACACCACTTTTATTCCTCTGATGTCGGCAACCGGAATTGTTACTCATCTGTGTTTAATTATTTATGATGTTACTGATAATGCTACTCACAAAAAAGATTTAGTGCAAGCGAATAAAGAGTTAGCTATTTTGAGTCAAACAGATGGTTTGACTCAATTATTTAATCGCACACACTGGGAGCATTGTTTAAAAGCGGAATTTAAGCGTTGGATCCGTAGTCAAAATTCTAGCTGTTTAGTGATGATTGATATTGATAAATTTAAAGATGTTAATGACACCTACGGACATGTCGTTGGAGATGAAGTTATTCGTCATATTTCAGGGCTTATTCGTCATCATGTTCGTGAAACCGATGTTTCCGGGCGTTATGGCGGTGAAGAATTTGTAATTTTATTAGCAGACACACCAGCAGAAAATGGAAAAGTATTTGCAGAACGCTTAAGGGCAGAGATTGAAAAAGCAGTCGTTAAATATAATGACATTGATTTGAAGTACACTGTGAGCATGGGTATTGCTGAAATAGACAGCAGCATTGAAACTTACGAGGCTTGGATAGCATGTGCTGACTCTGCCATGTATCGCTCAAAAGACGCAGGTCGAAACCAAGTGACAATGTACAAGAAGTAATAGTTCCTAATAAAGGTAATGTCATAAAAAAGCCCTAAATAAAATAGGGCTTTTTTATGTGTTAATTTCATTAGACACTCAGATTATTTTTGGTATACCTTTTTACCATTAACCCATGTCGCTAATACTTTATTCTTCCAAATGTTTTGTTGATTCTCGGTAAAGTAATTATTCTCTAATAAGATAAAATCTGCTTTTTTACCTTTTTCCAAGCTACCTAAAATATTCTCTTGATGTCCTGCATAAGCTGCATCTATGGTAAAGCTTCGCAAGGCTTCGAGACGAGTCATACTCTCTTCACTGTACCAACCGTTTTCAGGTTGGTTTTGATGGTCTTGACGTGTTACTGACGAGTGTAAGCCGAAAAATGGGTTAGGAGATTCTACAGGAAAGTCTGAGCCTGCAGCAATAACAGCTTGAGCATTCAATAACTTACGCCATGCATAAGCACCTAGAATACGTTGTTTACCTACACGGTCAACGGCCATGTTTTTATCACTAGTAGCATGAGTCGCTTGCATTGAAGCGATGACATTAAGCTCAGCAAAACGAGGGATATCGCTTAATTGCAATATTTGTGCGTGTTCAATTCTATGGCGAAGTGCTTGGCTTTTTGTTGCTTTTATTAGTTCTTGATATAAATCTAAAATCACTTTATTGGCATTATCACCTATGGCATGAGTGTTCACCTGAAAGCCAGCTTTCATCGCTGTTTGAATATATTTGGTTAATTTCTTTTTGTTATGTAACAAAAGACCTTTATGGCCAGCATGATCTGAGTAGTCAGCAATTAATGAAGCGCCACGACTACCTAAAGCACCATCAGCTTGAATTTTTACACTATTGAAATTGAGCATGTTATCACTACTAGTGAATGGTCCTTGTTTTAGTGTTTCTTGCCAATGATCTGAGGGTAAATACAACATAGCATTGATACGCATCGGTAAGATATTTTCATTACTGAGTTCTTTAAAAATCTCAAGGTTATCTGTAAAGATCCCGGCGTCATGAACACTGGTTAAGCCAAAAGAGACCAGTTTATTCAAGGCCTTTTGTAAAACAATTTTTTTCTCTTGTTTAGTCAAAGGAGGAATGCTTTTAGTTATTAAATCCATGGCGTTATCAACAAAGATCCCTGTTGGTTTACCTGACTTATCACGAATTATAGCACCACCTTCTGGACTCTTTGTCTCAGAGGTAATACCTGCAAGTTCCATTGCTTTTGTATTCGCCCAACCAGCATGACCATCAACTCTGCGTAACCAAACTGGTGTATTCGGGAAGTGTTCGTCTAAAGATTTAGCTGTTGGGAATTGTGTGTTTGCCCACAGGGTTTGATTCCAGCCACGACCTTGTACCCAAGTAATACCAGGGTTGGTTTTAGCGTATTCAACGGCTGCTTTGACTGCAGAATCTTCTGAAAGTGTGCCCAGCAAACTTGCTTGCATCAAACTTAAGCCGTAACTCAATATGTGTCCATGTGCATCAATTAAACCAGGCATTAAGGTTTTGCCATGACCATTGATGAAAGTTATATTTTTCGATTTAGGTAACGTTTCACCTTTTATATAGAGTTTATCAATCTTGTCATCAGTAAATTGTATCGCACTAAATTGCTTCAATTTACTTTCTACAAGTGTATAACCTTGAACGTTTTCAATTAAAGTCGTTTGAGAAAATGCAAATTGAGCGACTAAGCTAAAGCTGAATGCGGCATAGCTAAATAATTTGGATGATTTTTTCATATTATAATTGTTTTAAGGAAATCAGTGTTTTACTTTATCATGTCTTTTTTAAATAATACTAATTTTTGACATAAAAAAGGGCACTTAAATAGTCCCCTTATCAACCAAGAAAAATAATCTTAAAAAGAGTAATTTCTTTAAACTAAATCGTTCTTGTTGCAGTAGCTGGCGCTATGAGTGCTGCTTTCCTTGCGGGGTAAAGCACCGCGAGTTGACCGACAATAAGTAACGCCACAATGCCAAATAGTATTAATTCAAAACTAATAGGGGTTAAGTTAAAGGTTGATACTAGCCACATATTCAAGCCGATAGCACCAATTGAACCGATGAATACCCCCACAGTTGAAATTAAGAAGTTCTCTACCATAAAGTAGCGCATAATCTGCCAACGAGTTGCCCCTAAAGCACGCCTTGTACCTATTTGTTTAGTTCGGCGGTTAATACTAAAAATGGCTAATCCAACAATGCCAAAACTTGTGATCAAGGTGAGTGTAGCAACAACGGTGGTTAATATTTTATTGGTGGCGTTGTGCTGGCGATAACTGCGCTTTCGGGTATCTTCAACAGTCGTTATTCGGCGAATTATCCGACCTTTGTTACTTTCAGCTAACACCTTTTCAATGATCGGCATCATTTTGTCTCGTTTACCTGGTTCTGTACGGATAAAATAATAACTACTTGATGACTCCATTTGAAAAGGCACTAACATACTGCGTTCAACCCCATCCCAACCATTCCATGGTGCCTGCAAAGCTTCAACGATACCAATAATTTGCATCGGTTGAGTTTGTGAAATATAAAAGGTTTTTCCTATCGCTGTCTGCCAATCATCAGGAAACAGTTGCGCAGCAAATGCTTTTGTTATGATCGTTTTTGGCGGCCATGTTGACTGACCCTGTCCGCGCCATTGAATATCTTCTTGGCTAAAGTTTTCTCCAGCAATAAGGTTTAAGCCCATGGTATTAATACCATGTTCATCAACCATATACAGTGCACTACCAATAGCATCTTTGTCTTCACCAGGCTCATGCTGTAATGACATCGACCAACCACCACCACTGAGTGGAATGGCATTTATTTGTATCGCATCAACAATACCTGGTGTTTTTCTAAGGGTATTTAAGTCGGTTTGCAGCTCGGCTTGAAAATTATGATCTTGTGCAAACACGGTATTAGTTAAATAAAAGGTATTGTTTTCGTCGATACCACTCGGGCGCTTCATTTGTTGTTGTCTATCTTGGATCATAAATATGGCATTCACCATAATAGCCATGGTTAAGGCTATTTGTAATGCGATAAGTATGGCACCCATTTTATTGCGCATTAAGGCGCGAAATATTAATCCTGTTTCTAACATGATTCGTTCCTTATTATTGGCTTTTTAGTTGTTGAGCAGGCTGAATATTACAAGCTCGCCAAGTAGGGTATATACCAGAAACAATTGATGATATTAAGGCTAGAACCAGTGCCAAAATCATCATGGTACTATCGAGTGTTGCTAGCCCTTGCATATAATCACCATAAAGGCTTTCAACACCTATTAGTCCTAAGTAGGCTAAAACTAATCCTAATAGCCCTCCCGCTAAGCCAATACAAGCGGACTCAATAATATATTGACTAAAGAGTGTTGCTCTACTTGCACCAAGTGCTTGGCGCAAACCAATTTCAGGGGCTTTACCTAAAAATTTAGCCAGTAATAAACCAACGGTATTTAACAAACAAACGATTAAAAACATAAATGACATTGCCATCATCATTTTTGCGTCATCAGCGACGACTTCTTGATTTTCAAGCCACTGCATAACATTACTAAGTCTATTGTCCATCGGACGTAAAAAGCGTCCATAAGCTTTTTGCTCTTCCACATAAGCATTAAGAAATGTCAGGTATTCTTCTTTGTCTTGCTGTGTTTTTAACTCAACCCAAAACTGTGTCCAAATACATTCAGAGACTAAAAAAGCACTGAAACCATCGCCTGAGGGTTTCCAGCAATTAGTATTGCCAGAACGGCCAATTTTTTGTTCGGCTATCATACTAAAAGGTACAAAAATATCTTCAGAGTCGTTAAAGGCACCAGTGGTAATATCATAAAAACGCGGTTTGGGCTGCCATTGGTCGATAACACCAACAATTTTGAATACATTGCCGTCCAACTTAATTGTTTGACCGACAGAGTCTTCACCGCCAAAAAGTTTGTCGTTAGTTACTTTGTTTAACACTATGACTTGTTCTTTATTGACATCAGCTTGATGTGTCCAGCCGCTGCCATAAATAAATGGCACATCAAACATGGTAAAAAAATCGGCTGTATTAGCGCGTCCACTCACGGACATTGGCAATAATTCCGGGTCATTAGGTTCGATAACACCATTAGCTTGTGCTTGTGCATTTTGGCGAAACGCTTTTTGTGCGTTCAATAAATTGGTGGTGTCAGTAAAAGTAAGTTGATCCGGTGGATTTAAACCTTCATCAAAAGGATCGTTAACATCCCAACTATCAAGTTGTACATAATAAAGTTGTTTACTTTTATGAGGGATGGGGTCCGCTGACATCAAGTAATTTACTGTGATAGTGGTCATCGCTGCGCCAATTCCTAAACCGATAGCGCAAATCATCAGCAAACTAAGTCCCCAATGCCTTAAAATACTGATCCACGCAATTTTCAAATAATAATTAAACATGATAAGTCCTTTGCGAATAATTAAGCGATAGCTCTATGGTTGACAAGGTCTAACTCACTGACACGGCCATCTTTTACTTGTACTTGCCGTCTGGCTCTTTTCGCTAGCGTGGCATCATGGGTAACCATAATAATCGTGGTACCTTGCTGATTAATTTCTTCCAATAAACTCATCACGCCTTGTGCCATTTCTGAGTCTAAATTACCGGTAGGTTCATCGGCTAAAAGAAAACGAGGATCGGTGGCTAAAGCTCTAGCAATAGCGACTCGTTGTTGTTGTCCTCCTGACAACTGGCTGGGTAAATGTTTCAACCGTGACGCTAAACCGACTCGATCTAGGTTTTCTATAATTCTGCGTTTACGTTCTTTTGCATTAAAGCCACGATACCGCAAGGGTACATCAACATTGTCATAAAGATTTAAATCAGGAATTAGATTAAAACCTTGAAAAATGAAACCTATTTTTTCATTACGCATTCTTGAACGGCCTTTATCGTTCAGTTTGCCAACATCTTCGCCATCAAGTAAAAAGTCGCCGTTAGTATAGGTTTCAAGTAAACCTGCAATATTTAAAAAGGTTGTTTTTCCTGAACCTGAAGGTCCTGTTACGCTGAGAAAATCGCCTTCATTTACCGTCAAGCTGAAATCTCTTAGGGCATGAGTTTGGATATCAGCGGTTTGAAATATTTTATTTACATTTTTCATAACAAGCATAAGTTCGATCCTTTTTTTGTTCGTTATATATCGTTTGGATTTATTTCTAATATTGATGAATTAACATTGATGATTTAATTTTGACTGAGTAATATCTTCTCGGCGGAATTGAAACTGTCAGTCCCGGAGATAATAATTTGATCGCCTGCAGATAAGCCATTGAGTACTTCAACATGGCTTAAGCTACGTGCGCCTGTTGTAATAACTGTTTTATGTGCGAGACCATCTTTAATTAAATAAGCATATCGTCCACCACTACTTTCTAAGAATTGGCCGCGCTTCACTTGCAGAATATCGAGTTTTGGTTCAAGAATTATTTGGGTATTTAACCGTTGGTTTTGGCGAAGCTTTACGGGCATTTTATCTAAAAAACGTACTCGCCCAGTAACCTGATTATTCAGTATTTCGGGGGAAATCGTTACTAGACGAGCACTAAAGCTTTGTTGTTCAAATTGAACCGCAACAGTCATTCCTAACGCTAAGTCGTCGGCATAACTTTCGGGAATATCTATTTCAACTTCAAACTGGCTTAAATCCACCACGGTTAAAATAGCTTGGTTTTTGCTTAAAAAAGTTTTGTTTTGAATATTGAGATTGCCAACAATTCCCTTAACGGGGGATATAATCGTTAACCCGTTAACTTGTCGTTGAAGCTCTGCCACCATGAGTTTTTGACGACGTAAATCTAATAACAATGATTTACTGTCAAAGTCTAAACTTTCAATATTAAGTGCGGCATCTTGTTCTGCATGTCTTTGTAAAAGAGTAGCATTTTCAAGGTCATCTTGTGATTTTTCAAAGTCTATTTGGCTAATAGCATTTTTCTTATAACCTTGATCTGCTCTTCTTTTTTCACGTTTCGCCGCCGTTAATTTCACGTTAGCAAGGTCAACCGCTTTTCGGTCAATTAACTGTTGCTTTTTGGCGAGTATTTTTTTGCGTTCAAAGCTTGATTGCAAGCCTTCAAATATTGCTTGTTGTTGAGAAAGTTGGCTAGTCAGTTCTGGACTGTCGACAATGGCTAAAGTTTGCCCAGCTTCTACTTCATGACCGGCTTCAATTGCTAAAGTAATTGTACCGTCAGCAGGGCTATATACTGTTGGTCTTACTGCCGCAACGACACGGCCTAAAACCGAAATGTCGCGAGTGAAATCGCCACGGGTAATGGTGGCAATTCTTATACGGTCAATGGAAACGGATTTTTCTGCTTGACTCCATCTTTTAGCAGACGGTGCCACTTGCCAGATTAAAGCGGCTGCTAACAGGGTTCCAATAGCAATAAGTGCAAAACGTTTTGGTTTATGACTGGATGTGATTACCTGAATATCTTGTTCACTGGTGTCTTTTATTTTCATGATTTCCCCCGAATATCTCAAAGTAAGTCGTGAGAACAGGGGAAAAGGTTTATAAATTCTGAAAATAAAGTTAAGTAATTAAGGTGTTTTTGGTTTTATGCTGTGCTCTTTTTAAGGGGGAACCGCTGAAAAATAGAGAATATAACCAATAATAAAAAAGGCAATAACCAGTGAATTAATTGCCAATATAGACTATAAAAAGTATTTCCTTCCACCAATTTTATTTCAGCTTTCAGCACAGCTTCGGTAAATTGTGGCAGTTTTGCTTGTATATTTCCTTGATGGTCAACGATGGCTGTTATGCCATTATTTGTTGTGCGAAGTAATGGTCGACCAAACTCTAATGCCCGCATTCTAGCCATTTCTAGGTGTTGATGAGGGCCATGAGAATCACCAAACCATGAATCATTACTCACGGTAAGTAGGATATTAGTTTCATCAGTAAAGTTAGCCGCGAGTTGCTCAGGAAAGGCTATTTCAAAACAAATCAGCGGTAATATATGATGACCATTTGCTATTAAATTTGGCTGAATATAGTCGCCGCGAGTAAATGAAGAATAGGGTAAATTAAAGATAGGCGCTATTGTTCTTAACAATTCTCCAAAAGGTACGAATTCACCTATTGGGAGTAAGTGATTTTTATAATAACGATTTTGATGATCATAACGGTAATGGCCGGTTTTATCAGTGCTTTCCTTTTTACCGAGTACCACTAATGAATTGAAATATGCTTTTGAATCAAATTTATAATTTAAGATACCAGTAATAATTGCACTGTTATTTAATGCGGCAGACCTATCAGCTAAAACGAGAAAGTCTTGTGCGGTTGGCTCTAATGCAGTAATTGCGTTTTCTGGCCAAATAATAATATCTGCATCATAGTTTTCTCTTGCGTGGTCAAGATACAGCAGCATGGTTGGCCATTGTTTTTCTGGCTCAAACTTCATGGATTGTTCAATATTGCCTTGCACTAATGCTGTTGTCACTGTGATTTGTGTGTAATTTACCCAAGCGATGTTAGTTAATAGATAACTACTAAGGGCAATTACAGACAGTAATAACAAATGCGATTTACGGTAAATACCTTTAACGGTATTGATCAGTGCAATGCTAATAATGAGTAACAAGGCACTAATTCCAACTTCACCGATAACTGGAGCGAAACTAGATAATGGTCCGTCAATTTGGCTATAGCCGATAGACAACCAAGGAAATCCTGTTAAGACATTAGTACGTAAATACTCACTAACCATCCAAAAAGGAGGAAGTAACCATAGCGAAAATTGCCGGTTTGGTGAAAACCTACTAGATAGATAACAAGCAAGAGCAGGGTAAAGCGCCAAATAGCAGCAAAGTAGTAACATGAGTAATAATGAAAATACGAGTGGCAAGCCACCGAATTGATCAATACTGACATGTATCCAGCTAATGCCACTCGCAAACCAACCTAATGCAAAAATGAAGCCCTGTTTAGTCGAGGTCCTTACACTAGCGCCATTTATTGAGTTAAAAAAAAGCGGGAGAATAATAAACATAACCCACCATTGAGAGAACGGCGCATACGCAAATACTAAAAATAGGCCAGAAATAAAGCTAAATAAGTTCTGTTTATTAAGTAAGTTGGCGCGTAGACGCTGTATTAGGATAATCCCTAGTGTTTTGATGCTCATCAAGGTTAATCGACAATTTTTCCAGTAATTTTATGTGTTTTGGGAATGATAATATGTAGAGTTTGGATACGGCGATTATTGCCAGCAGTAATTTTAAATTCAAAATCACCTATCATCGCTAACTCACCTTTTTTCGGCATATGACCAAATTGATGTAAAACAACGCCGCCTATTGTATCAGCATCATTTTCATCGAACTTAGTATTAAAGTATTCATTGAAGTCATCAAGCTCAGTGAGTGCATTTACTTGGTAAACATTACCGGCAAGGTGCTTGATGTCTTGTTGAATTTCATCATCAGTTTCATCTTCAATTTCGCCAACAATGAGTTCTAGAATATCTTCAATGGTAACTAGACCTGAAACACCACCATATTCGTCAACTACAACGGCCATGTGATAGCGTTTTGACCGAAATTCATTTAATAAAGGTTCAACTTTTTTACTTTCAGGAATAATAATAGATGGACGGATTATTTCTGCTATCGTACATTCTTCTTGTTGACCAAAACCATAAGCGAGTAAGTCTTTCGCTAACAGAATACCTTCAATATGATCAATATCGTCATTGATCACAGGAAATCTCGAATGACCAGACTCTAAAATAATAGGTAAGGATTTTTCAAGCGAATTATTGATATCAAGCGTGATCATTTGTGATCTAGGGATCATAATTTCACGCACACGCATATCAGAGACTTCCAATACACCTTGGATCATTAATTTGGTTTCAGGTTTAATTAAGTCACGGTCTTCAGCGTCATTTAACACTTCAACCAGTTCTTCCTTGTTTCTCGGCTCTCCAGTGAATACTTGTACTAATTTATCAAGTATCGATTTATTTGCAGAGCCGTTGCTAGAATGGGGGTGGTCATCGCTCATAGAGCTTATTTATTTCCTGTAAGGTTAACTTGCTGCTTAGTTTCTAATCAATTGAAAGTAAATTCAAGTGGTAAATGATTATTTGTGTAACGGATTATAAATGAATCATACTATTCATTTATAATATAAGGATCTGATATGTTTAGTTTGTTCAACAATTTTGTTTCAAGTGCTTCCATTTCAGTAGCTTCATTATCGTCTATATGATCGTAGCCTAATAAATGTAAACAACCATGAATAACCATATGAGCCCAGTGATTATGAAGGTCTTTGCGTTGTTCTTTTGCTTCTCCTGCGACTACATCAGCACAAATAACTAAATCACCGAGTAGGTCTAGCTCAATTCCTTCAGGCACTTCAAAAGGAAAAGATAAAACATTTGTCGGTTTATCTTTTTTTCTATATTGCAAATTAAGTGATTGGCTTTCTATAATTTCAACAAGCCGAATAGTGAGTTCAAAATCTTTTTGGTAATGATTTAAAGCGGTATCGACCCAAAGTTGAAATTGTGTATTCGTTGGTAAATTAGGCGTATCACAAGCTTGTTGAAGATCTAGGTTAATGGTCACGTTTTCTTTTCCGAAACATCATGGGAATTTTGCTGTTTTTTTGCTTCTTTGAAACGTTTCTCTTTTTGTTCAAAAGCATCATAAGCATCGACAATTCTTGCAACAACGGGGTGACGTACAATATCTTTTGACTGAAAGTAATTGAAACTGATACCAGGAATATCATCAAGCACTTCAATAGCATGACGTAAGCCCGATTTTGTACCACGTGGTAAATCTACCTGAGTAATATCACCAGTGATCACTGCACGAGCATTAAAACCAATACGAGTAAGGAACATTTTCATTTGTTCGACGGTGGTATTTTGGCTTTCATCAAGAATAATAAAAGCATCGTTTAATGTTCTACCGCGCATGTAGGCGAGCGGTGCAATTTCTATCACATTACGTTCGATCAGCTTCTCAACTTTTTCGAAGCCAAGCATTTCAAATAGTGCATCGTATAATGGACGCAGGTAAGGATCTACTTTTTGTGATAAATCACCAGGAAGGAAACCCAGCTTTTCACCGGCTTCAACCGCTGGGCGGGTTAACATAATGCGACGAACTTCCTGTCGCTCTAATGCTTCAACAGCACAAGCAACCGCTAAGTAGGTTTTACCTGTTCCAGCAACACCAACACCAAAACTAATGTCATTACTGAGAATGTTCTGAACGTAGCTTTGTTGATTGGGATTGCGAGGTTTTATAATGCCTCGTTTGGTTTTAATCGTCACCAATTTGTCGAAATCAACATCAACTTTAGTAGGTTCTTGCTCCAGAACTTTTGCGTCTAAAATAGCAAGGTGAACCATTTCTTCACTGATTTCTTTTAGCTGATTTTTGACGGTTGCCGTCTCGATATATAAATTTTTCAGTAAGATGATTACAGCATCACAGTTGCTAGGTTCACCCATTACTTTAAATTGATTACTGCTATAATTTAATTTAACGCCTAGGCGGCGTTCAATGGTTTTTAAATGATTATCCATTGAACCACATAAATTAGCTAAGCGATTATTATCAATTGGCTCTAAGTTAAATTTCTTACTGATGCTCGTAGTCAAATTTATATCCGTTTTTATAAGCTATGATTAAAATAAGAATTAAGGTGTAAAAGTGCCCACACCTAAATCGTCAATGTTACTGCTACTCGTATGATGACTGTTCGCTAAGATGTCTTCAGGTGAATGTGCAATACGTAAGCCCATTTCACTTTCTTCGCGTACTAATTCGCCACGTAGTGAGTTTGCGTAAACATCCGTAATTTTAATATCGACAAATTGACCAATAACAGTATGCGGAGCAACAAAGTTAACTGTGCGGTTATTCTCTGTTTTACCACGTAGTTCCATTGGGTTTTTCTTTGAAGGACCTTCAACAAGGATACGCTGTTCAGTGTTTAACATTTGACGAGCAATACGCAATGCTTGATGGGTAATTTGGTCTTGAAGAATTTTCAAACGATCTTTTTTAGTTGCATCACTAATATCGTCAACCATATCTGCAGCAGGAGTGCCTGGACGTGCACTGTAAATAAAGCTAAAGCTTAGATCGAAATCTATCGCTTTGATTAGATTCATTGTTGCTTCGAAATCAGCATCAGTTTCACCGGGGAAGCCGATTATAAAATCAGACGACATACAGATGTCAGGACGTGCTTTCTTAAGTTTTCTAATTTGTGATTTATATTCTAAAGCGGTATGACCACGTTTCATTTGCGTTAAAATACGATCTGAGCCACTTTGTACGGGTAAATGTAAGTGGCTAACTAATTCAGGAACGTCTTTGTAGACCTCAATGATATCATCGGTAAATTCAATTGGATGTGATGTGGTATAACGAACTCGGTCAATACCATCAACAGTAGCAACCAAACGTAGTAGTTCTGAGAAACGACAGATTTCTTCATCGTGTGTAATGCCACGATAGCCGTTAACATTTTGTCCTAATAAATTAACTTCTCTCACACCTTGTGCAGCAAGTTGAGCTATTTCATATAAAACATCATCAAGCGGGCGACTCACTTCTTCACCACGCGTGTAAGGTACAACACAGAAAGTACAGTATTTGCTACAACCTTCCATGATTGAAACAAAGGCAGTAGCTCCATCAGCTTTTGGCTCTGGTAAACGGTCGAATTTTTCAATTTCAGGAAAACTCACATCAACAACCGGATTCTTGCTGCCGGTAACTTGTTGGATCATTTCTGGCAATCGATGTAATGTTTGCGGGCCAAAAACTATATCAACGTAAGGCGCACGTTGGCGAATAGCTTCACCTTCTTGAGACGCAACACAGCCTCCAACACCAATAACTAAGTCAGGATTCTTTTCTTTTAGCTTTTTCCAACGACCTAATTGATGGAACACTTTTTCTTGTGCTTTTTCGCGAATAGAACAAGTGTTTAATAAGATAACATCAGCATCTTCAGCTTCGTCGGCTAATACAAAACCATGTGTTGAATCTAATAATTCGGCCATTTTCTGCGAGTCATACTCGTTCATTTGGCAACCCCAGGTTTTAATGTATAGCTTTTTACTCATTAACTTTTCACTCATTAAATATCTAAATATGTAGAAGGTAACACGAAAGTCTATTAATTCATGTTAGTTCAATTTAAGGACGCGTATTTTACTCCTTCTTGGCCCTTGACGCTAGTGCCTGATTAAACTTTAAGTAAAGCAATGTAAGGCTTAACAATTTTTCGTTGTTGCAGATAATAAATATTCGTATAAGTGATATATGTTGGTTAGAATGAACTGAAAAAATAATTGGATAATTAAGCGTATATATTATGAATAATTTTGATTGTGTGATTGTTGGTGGTGGTATGGTGGGTGCTGCTAGTGCTTTGTCATTAGCAAATCTAGGGCTTAAAGTAGCTATTGTTGAGCATTCTCAACCTAAAGATTTTGATAGTTCTCAAGTATTAGATTTACGAGTTTCAGCTATTTCACTTGCTTCTGAACATTTGCTCACTCAGCTAGATGCTTGGTCACAATTGCAACAATGGCGGTTATGTCCTTATAAACGTTTAGGCGTTTGGGAGCATCAAGCCAGTTATACTGAGTTTAATGCTGATGATATTAAACAAACACATTTAGGGCATATCATTGAAAATCGCTTAATTCAGCTTTCGTTGTGGCAACAAATAAAAAAACATCAAGGGATCACTTTATTTTGTCCGGCAAGTTTATTGAATTTTTCATCTGCAAATAAAGAAGTTAACTTATCTATAGTCAATAATGAGAATTCAGAAAACATTGAAATAAAGACCAAGATGTTAATTGCAGCTGATGGTGCTAATTCACAGGTAAGAAAATTAGCTAATATTGGCATGACAGGTTGGGATTATCAGCAGTCTGCGATACTTATAAATGTTGAAACTGAATCACATCAACAAGATATTACTTGGCAACAGTTCTTTGAAACCGGTCCTGTGGCTTTATTACCTTTATCAGGGAAAAGTGAACTAGGTGGATATGCCTCATTGGTTTGGTATCACAAAAAGGCAGAGATAAAAAAATTATCGGCTTTATCTAATCAGCAACTGCAAGCAGAAGTCTTACAAAAATTCCCAAAACGCTTAGGTAAAATTAAAGTTATTGGTAAAGGCGCATTTCCGTTAAGCCGCAGACATGCAAATACTTATCAAAAAGGACAAGTCCTTTTGTTAGGTGATGCGGCTCATACGATTAACCCAATGGCAGGGCAGGGAGTTAATCTCGGTTTTAAGGATGTTAAAGCATTACAAACTGTTATAGCCACTGCAATTGGAAATGGTGAGTGTTGGTATGAACCTGAAGTGTTATCTCGTTATGAGTCAATGCGACGAAAAGACAACTTGCTGATGATGTCTACAATGGATTCATTATATGCAACGTTTAGCCACCCTTCACCAGCTGTAAAGCTCTTTCGAAATATCGGGCTTACCATGTCAGGGAAGATACCGTTTTTGAAAAATAAGGCTTTAGCTTACGCTTGTGGTGTTTAATGAGTTGTATGGTATGAAATCTAAAATTTAACCGGAACTTCACTTATATTTAAATAAAGCTATTTATCTGCAATGATGAAGTGTGTTGGATTTTTAGGTAAGTAATGAAAAGAATGGCAGGGGTAAGAGGATTTGAACCTCTGAATGACTGGATCAAAACCAGCTGCCTTACCGCTTGGCTATACCCCTGTAGATATTCTAATTATTTGTAATAAGTAATTTTTTCACATTATGTTTAATATAGTTTTAAAAAGACTATGTAGAGTTTTAAAAGGAATGTTAAACAAAGAAAGTGGCAGGGGTAAGAGGATTTGAACCTCTGAATGACTGGATCAAAACCAGCTGCCTTACCGCTTGGCTATACCCCTGCAATGTTACTTACTTTCTAACAACTATCATGATGATAAATGTTAGTTAGAATGGTACGGGTCAAGAGACTTGAACTCTCACATCTTGCGATACTGGAACCTAAATCCAGCGCGTCTACCAATTCCGCCAAACCCGCATTTCTTCTAATACTACTTTCACTACTAAGAGATAAATGGTGGCTACACCGGGATTTGAACCTGGGACCCCATCATTATGAGTGATGTGCTCTAACCAGCTGAGCTATGTAGCCTTTCCGTATTGCCTCTCAGCAAGTGGCGCGTATTATGCAAATCTGCTTAGGCTACGTCAACCGTTTTTTTACAATAATTGATACTTTTTTTCTGTTTGCTTGTTTAGAGAACAATTTGCTTACTTAATATTCTAGAAAATCAAATAGTCTATAATATAAAAGCAAGAACCGTAGGCGCTTGCTTTATGTTAAAGAAAAAAGTTACTCAAAGTATTATTAATTAATTCGATCCTTTGCTTCTTCTTCAAGATGTTTTGAATATTTTCCAATATCAGCAATATGTTTTTTTACTTCTTTTGCCGGAACTTTGCCTATAAGGTACTCACCTGTTTCTAATGCTCTATTGGATGCTGCAAAAACTAATAGATTTTGTCCATTACACTTGATTTGTTTAAAAACTTTACGAATTTTCAATTTATTTTGCTTCATAAAAGAACGTAAGCGGTTTTTATCATTGGCTGCTACGTACTCACAAACACGAAGTGACAAGTTATCTGCTTTAGTTACAGGGGCGAAAGTTACGGTTGTTGCTATTAAAGTAGCGAGTAGGAGTGTTTTTTTCATGGTTTACCTTTTTTGTTACTGATGCTTGAAGTTGCTGGCCTGATGGGGATCTTCATATCGGGCTGCTATAATTGTAATTGTGGTATATTTTTGAAATAAAACAAGTTTTTTCCGTCTTTCTTGTACTGTTTGCTTTATTTTTAGTCTGTTGTTTTTATTGTGTTTTATTTATGTTTTTTATTTGTTAATGATATTTGTGCATTTTAATACTTCAGATGTTTTGGCTTATGGATACAAAAAAGGAGCCGAAGCTCCTTTATATAATAGATTTAAGTTTTATGATTAAACATTAAACCTAAAATGAACAACGTCACCGTCTTTAACGCGGTACTCTTTACCTTCCAGACGCCATTTACCGGCATCTTTAGCACCTGACTCACCGTTAAACTCGATAAAGTCATCATAAGCTACTACTTCAGCACGTATAAAGCCCTTCTCAAAGTCGGTATGGATAACACCGGCAGCTTGAGGCGCCGTAGCATTTTGCTTTACTGTCCACGCACGAACTTCTTTAACACCTGCAGTAAAGTAAGTTTGTAAATGAAGTAAAGAATAACCGGCATTGATAACGCGATTAAGGCCAGGTTCTTCTAAACCTAGGTCAGCCATAAATTCATCACGGTCTTCATCTTCCATTTCAGACAGTTCGCTTTCAATCTCAGCACAAACAGCAACAACGATAGCGCCTTCTGCATCCGCTATTTTTTGTACTTGATCAAGATAAGGGTTATTTTCAAAGCCATCATCATTAACATTTGCGATATACATAGTAGGCTTAACGGTTAAAAAGTTTAAGTAGTCGACGGCTGCTTTTTCTTCTTTAGTTAATTCTAAAGAACGGACCATGTGACCTTCTTCAACATGCTTTAATATTTTCTCTAATACTGGCATTTCAAATTTAGCGTCTTTATCGCCACCTTTGGCTTTTTTCGCTAAACGAAAAATTGCGCGTTCTGCTGTGTCCATATCAGACAACGCGAGTTCAATATTGATGACTTCAATATCATCAACAGGACTAACCTTATTAGCAACATGGATAATATTGTCATTATCAAAGCAACGAACTACGTGACCGATGGCATCGGTTTCACGAATGTTAGCAAGAAATTTATTCCCTAAACCTTCACCTTTAGAAGCGCCAGCCACTAAACCCGCAATATCAACAAATTCCATGGTTGTTGCTAAAACACGCTCAGGATTTACAATTTTTGCTAAAGCGTCTAAACGAGGATCAGGAACGGGTACGACACCCGTATTCGGTTCAATAGTACAAAATGGAAAGTTAGCTGCTTCAATACCTGCTTTAGTTAGTGCATTGAAAAGTGTTGATTTACCTACGTTGGGCAAGCCAACAATACCGCATTTGAATCCCATGATAATACCTTAATTATTTTGCAAAAATTGTTTTGAAGTTTGAGTTATAGTACTTTGAATGAATGCAAACGGTTTTGAGCTTTCTTTAAATCGTCTTTTTGCCAGATGTCGATACATCGGCTTGCTTCATCAATAGCTTGTGTTATTTTGTCTTGGTCAATAGCGGGTGCTTTGCCAAGTACATGCCCGGTAACGCGATCTCGATGGCCGGGGTGGCCAATACCAATGCGTAACCGATAAAATTCTTTGTTATTTGCCATACACGAAATAATATCGCGTAAGCCGTTATGCCCACCATGTCCGCCGCCTTTTTTTATTTTACATACGCCCGGTTCCATATCTAACTCATCATGAGCAACAAGGATGTTTTCAACGGGAATACGGAAAAAATTTGCAAGAGGAGCTACAGACTGACCACTTCTATTCATAAACGTTGTTGGAATAAGTAAATGAACAACTTCGTTACCTATGAGGCCTTTGCCATAAAGTCCGAAATATTTTTTTTCTGGTCTGAGGGATATGTTATAGCGAGAAGCAAGTTCTTCGACGAACCAAACTCCGGCATTGTGACGGGTCTTTGTATATTCGGGGCCTGGATTACCCAGGCCCACAACTAGTTGAATAGTCATCTAAAGGAATATTCCTTTGGATTATTCTTCAGTAGTATCAACAGGAGCAACTGGTGCACTGTTATCTTCTTCTTCATCGCTTACAACTTTCGGTGTATTTAATGAAACAACAGCTTGATCGTGATCTGCGCCTTTAGCTAATTCGTCAGATGTTACGCCTTTAGGGAAGGTAACGTCTGATAAATGTAATGTATGACCAACTTCTAGACCAGCAACATCAACTTCGATGAATTCTGGAATGTCTGCAGGTAAACAGCTAATTGCGATTTCATTAAGGTTATGAGCAATTTTGCCACCTTTCTTCTCTGCTTCTTCTTCATTAATGAAGTGAATTGGAGCGTTAATGTGAACAGCATGAGTTGCATCAATGCGTAAGAAATCTAAATGCATAACAAGTTGCTTGAACGGATGACGTTGCATGTCTTTTAAAAGACACTCAACAGGCTTGCCGTCAATGTTGATTGTTAATACGTGAGAGTAGAATGCTTCTTCTTGTTGTGCACGGAAAACATTTTTGTGCTCTAACGTTAAAGAAACAGGCTCTTGGCCTTCACCGTATAAAATTGCAGGAACTTTGTTTGCGTGACGTAGGCGGCGGCTCGCACCTTTCCCTAGGTCAGTACGAACTTCAGCTTCTAAAGTAAATAAATCAGTCATGGTTTAATACCTAATATTAAAGAGTTAATTTAGTTGTTTTTTGCGACCAAAAACAACCGTGATCCTTTATATGCTCTACTAAAAATTAATTCAATAGCCATAAAAGGCGCCGCATAATAACACCCATTCTTAACAGATCCAATGTTAATCTTTTCATAAAGTGTTAATTAGTGCTTGTTGAGGTAGATATCATTCGAATAAATGGTGGTTATAAGTATTTTTTGATTGAATATTGGCTATTACCTGTGCCTAATACGCGTTACAGCATAATGATTACAAGAGAATTTAACCATGACAATTTCATCTTTTCATCCTACACCACGTACTTTGATGGGCCCTGGTCCTAGTGATGTCTCACCTCGTGTTTTATCTGCTTTAGGTCGTCCGACAATAGGTCACTTAGATCCTGAGTTTGTTCAAATGATGGACGAAATTAAAGAGTTATTACAATATGCCTTTCAAACCAAGAATGAATTAACAATGGCGGTTTCAGCGCCCGGCTCTGCAGGTATGGAAACGTGTTTTGTTAATTTAGTTGAGGCGGGTGAAAAAGTTATTGTCTGTGTTAACGGCGTATTTGGTTCGCGTATGGTTGAAAACGTTGAGCGTTTAGGTGCTAAAGCTATCGTTATTAACGATGATTGGGGAACTCCCGTTAGTGTTGAAAAAGTTCAACAAGCCTTTAAGGATAATGCCGATGTTAAGTTTTTAGCCTTTGTACATGCGGAAACTTCTACTGGCGTTTTGTCTGATGCAAAAACCTTATGTGAAATTGCACGAGAAAACTCAGCATTGTCTATTGTTGATGCTGTTACCTCATTAGGCGGCGTTGAACTAAGGGTTGATGACTGGGGAATTGATGCCATTTATTCAGGAAGTCAAAAATGTTTATCATGTGTACCAGGGATCTCACCGATAAGTTTTAGTGAAAAAGCCGTTGAAAAATTACAAAATCGCAAATCTAAAGTGCCCAGTTGGTTTTTAGATTTATCTTTAGTGATGGGATATTGGGGAGGTTCAGGCAAACGCAGCTATCACCATACGGCACCTGTTAATTCTTTATATGCATTGCATGAATCCTTGGTGATGTTACAAGATGAAGGATTAGAAAATTCATGGACACGTCATGATAGAGAACATCAAAAACTGAAAAAGGGATTAATGAAATTAGGTATTAAGTTCGTGGTTGATGAAAAATATAGACTTCCTCAGTTGAATACCGTGCTTATCCCTGAAGGCGTTGATGATGCCGCCGTTCGTCAAACTTTACTTAACGAATATAATTTAGAGATTGGTGCTGGGCTGGGTGGTTTCGCTGGAAAAGCATGGCGTATTGGTTTGATGGGGTATGCGGCAAGAACAGAAAATGTCACCTTGTGTTTGGCAGCATTGGCTGATGCTTTAGATAAGTAAAAGGAATAAGTGCCTAAAATAATATGACAACTATAACTTCAGCGTTGTCTTAAATGAAAAAAGCCCCGAGTAAAATTTACTCAGGGCTTTAAAATTTATATTTGACGCTAAAAGTATTTATCTTTGACGCTAAAAGTATTTAGCTATCAAACATTGCTGAAATTGATTCTTCGTTACATACACGACGAATAGCTTCAGACAACATACCACTTAACGTTAATTGGCGAACCATGCCTAATGCTTTAATTTCATCACTTAGAGGTATTGAATCGGTAACGACCAATTCATCTAGTACTGAATCTCTTAAGTTTTGTGCTGCATTACCTGAAAGTACAGGGTGTGTTGCATAAGCAATAACACGCTTAGCACCATGTTCTTTAAGGGCTTCAGCAGCTTTCACCAATGTACCACCTGTATCAATCATGTCATCAACGATAATACAGTCTCGACCTTCAACATCACCAATTATATGCATAACTTGCGCTACGTTTGCTTTTGGACGACGTTTATCGATTATAGCAAGGTCGGCATCGTCAAGTAGCTTGGCTACCGCACGAGCACGAACAACACCACCAATATCTGGAGAAACAATGATTGGGTTATCTAAATCACGTGAAAGCATGTCTTCAAGTAAAATAGGGGTACCGAATACATTGTCTACAGGCACATCAAAGAAACCTTGAATCTGCTCTGCGTGTAAGTCAACCGTTAATACTCGGTCAACACCAACACTTGATAAAAAGTCAGCAACAACTTTTGCCGTAATTGGCACACGAGCACTACGTACACGTCTGTCTTGGCGAGCATAACCAAAATATGGAATAACCGCAGTAATTCGACCAGCAGATGCTCGTCGTAATGCGTCAATCATTACAATTAATTCCATTAGGTTATTATTCGTTGGCGCACAGGTTGATTGAATAATAAAAACATCCGCACCGCGAACGTTTTCGTTAATTTCAACGCAAATTTCACCATCGCTAAAACTACCAACTTTGGCATCGCCTAAAGTCATATATAAGCGGTCAGCTATTTTCTTGGCCAATTCATGGGTGGCATTACCCGTAAAAATTTTCATGTCAGGCACGGTCAGTTCCTCAGAAACTTTTGACACATTAAGATACGCGGCTAAGAAACATAAGTTTACTAGCAGCAAATTATTTAATTTTTCAGTATTCGTCGTACGTTATGAAAATAAATTTTCAATGAGATTTTTTCTCTCAACATTAGCACTAGGCTAGTTTTTCAATAGCTTCGTGCAAAGGAGAGATATTTACCCCTTTTGCCACAAAAGACACTATTCCTTTAGGAAGTAATGTCTGAAGTTGACATGCCTCTTGTTCCGTATCAAAGCGAGTAAAAATACACGCTCCAGTTCCTGTCATTCGAGACGGTGCGTATTCTACCAACCAAGCCAGTAACTTGGCAACCTCGGGATAATCTTTTATTACCAGTTTTTCGCAGTCATTGTGACATAAGTCTATGTCTAGCTTATTAATATCGCCACTTAAATTTACTTTCGAAGTATTGCGAGTTAAGTCGATTGCGGTAAATACACTCGCAGTAGAAATGCTGACATTAGGTTTACTGACTAAATACCAATATTTTTTTGGAAAAACGGGGGTGAGATTTTCGCCAACACCTTCAGCAAAAGCAGAAAATCCGTGTATGAAAATGGGTACATCGGCACCAAGGGTTAAGCCAAGCTCTGCCAGTTCATCGGATGATAACTGAGCGTTCCATAAACTATTCAGCGCTAATAACACCGTTGCCGCGTTCGATGACCCGCCACCTAAACCACCTCCCATAGGGAGGATTTTAGTTATCTTTATTTGTGCACCTAATCTATGTTTCTCATTATTAGGCGATTTCTCAAGTATTTTATTCTCTACTATATAACGTTGTAATAACTGTGCGGCTCTAACAATTAAGTTTTCTTCATTTAGTACGCCTTCGATTGGCGTTAATAATTCAATGCTCAAACCATCAGTTACTTTAATATCTAAAGTGTCGCTGTGATCTAAAAACTGAAATATAGTTTGCAATTGATGATAGCCGTCACTACGTTGTCCAATAATATGAAGAAATAAATTTAGTTTTGCTGGGGCAGGGAAACTGTGAAATTGATCGCTAGTATTGCTCATTGATTGTGACATCCCATTGATGAACATTAATTTTTATCGTGAGGTCTTCTTGTTTTATAGTGAACTTTGTCGCTAATTGATATTGGCCTACTTGCTGATAAGCACCATATTTAAGGAGCCATTTTTTTCCATCATGGAAACTTGTCAATGTGTTCGGTAATTGTGTTTCTACATTATAAGTGATTTTGTCACTGTTTAAATATGGTAAACCTTTCAACCAAAAGCTCATTGCTTGCGTAGGCAAAGTAAAGCCGGTTAGCGAAGATAGAAGGACATTCAAATCAGGGCTTTGGTAACGCTGACCATCGACATTGATAACATGCATACCATTTACTGATTCTAGATTAAATATTTGCACACCGAGTACCGCGGTTAAATTAAGTGTTTGGCGTTTTCGTTCTCCCTGGTAAAGCCAGTTAAGTGTTAAACTATGACGTTCTTTGGGGCTAATCATCCCCAATTTGCCTTTTATTTTCCAATCAGACAATGCTTCAAGCTTTTTAGTACGTTCGGTGATGTTTTGATGTTCAGTAATTTGTTGATGGTTATTCAATAAGGAACTACAACCAGACAAAAATATCAGGAAAAAACTCAATAAAGTAAGAAATGGTAATGTTAATTTGTTCATATATGCCATTATTATTAGATTAAGCGCTTAAATATCGAGTATCGCGCTTTTGTACTTTTAATTTTCTGCGATTTTTCGTAAAATTAACATCATTATTTGTCGAAGATCATAGGTTTTTTATAAAACCTGATTGATAATGTGGTTAATGAAAGGATTAATCGAAAATATCTTGATCGGAATAAATTTTATTTTTTTGCATTAATCGTATTTAAAAGGCTGAATATTTTTCGTTATGTCTATAGTTGCTGTTGGAATCAATCACAAAACTGCCCCCGTTGCTGTTAGAGAAAAAATTTCTTTTAACCCTGACAATTTAAGTGTGGCATTAGCAGAATTACTTGGAAACGTAGGATGTCGTGAAGCGGCTATTTTATCAACCTGTAATCGTACAGAGTTGTATTTAGTTCAAGAAGGCGATGTCACTGTTACCCAAGAGAAGGTGGTTCGTTGGTTAGAGCAACACCATAATGTTCCCGCTTCAATTATTACTCCTAGTTTATATTGGCATACCGATCAACAAGCGGTAAATCACATGATGCGTGTTGCTTGTGGTTTAGATTCTTTAGTTTTAGGCGAACCGCAAATTTTAGGTCAAATGAAACAGGCTTATAGTCAAGCTAAAGCAGCTGGCTCTATGTCGTTGGTCATGGATCGTTTGTTTCAACGTACGTTTGGTGTTGCTAAGCAAGTACGAACAGAAACTGATATTGGTGCTAACGCCGTCTCTGTAGCTTTCGCTTCGGTAAATTTAGCAAAGCATATTTTTGCGAGCCTAGAAAATGTAAAAGTACTTTTAGTCGGGGCGGGTGAAACGATTGAGCTTGTCGCTAAGCATTTATATGAAAATAAAGTGGGTAAAATAACGGTGGCTAATCGCACGATAGCACGTGCAGAAGCAATGGCTGTAGCCATTGGTGCTGATGTTATTACCTTGGCACAAATTCCAGACAAAATGGCTGATGCTGATATTGTGATCAGTTCAACGGGAAGTACTTTACCTATTATTGGTAAGGGTATGGTTGAACATGCATTAGGCAAACGTAAACATCGCCCTATTTTTATGGTTGATTTAGCCGTACCTCGAGATATAGAAGAACAAGTTGGTGAGCTTGAAGATGTTTTCTTATACACGGTTGATGATTTACAAAGTATTATTGCGAAAAATTTAGTTAATCGTCGTAAAGAAGCGGTTCAAGCTGAAACGATAGTTTCAACACAGTCAGATATTTTTATGTCATGGCTACGAGGACTAAACACGCAAGATACCGTCATAGGATATCGTAAGCAGTGTCTAGAACATCGTGACCTATTACTCGATAAGGCTATTTTACAGTTACAAGGTAATAAGTCGCCAGAAGCTATTATGGCTGAGTTAGCCACTAAGTTGACTAATAAATTTATGCACGCACCGACAAGTGCTATTCAATCTGCGGCACAGGGTGGTGAATTAGATAAACTGGTTTATTTACGCGATATTTATAATATCAAATAGCTATCCTTCATATTTTCCATCAAAGGCACTTTCTAAAGCTTTTTTACGCCTTTGATTGAAAGTGCTGAACGAACCCTTTAGACTCCACACCATCGATTTTTATCCGCTGTTTCCTAATTATAAGATTTCTTAATGAATAAATCTGTTTATCAAAAACTTGAAATATTAGTTGAGCGCTTTGAAGAAGTTCAAGCGTTACTTTCTGATCCCGAAACACTGTCAAATCAAGAAAAGTTTATTGCTTTATCAAAAGAGTTCTCTCAATTAGAATCTGTCACTAGTGTATTTAATGACTACCAATCAGCAGAAAATGATTTTTCTTCAGCTGAAGATATGCTCAAAGATGAAGACCCTGATATGCGTGAAATGGCGCAAGAAGAATTTAAATCTGCTAAAAAGTCTCTTGAAGAACTCACTGACCAATTACAAATTTTATTATTACCAAAAGATCCAAACGACAACAGTAACTGTTTTGTTGAATTACGTGCTGGTGCTGGTGGCGATGAAGCTGCAATCTTTGCGGGTGATTTATACCGTATGTATAGCCGTTACTGTGAAAAGAAAGGCTGGCGTATTGAAGTCATGAACACGAATGAAAGTGAGCAAGGTGGCTATAAAGAAGTTATTTTTAAAGTGCTTGGTGAAGGCGTGTACGGTCACTTGAAGTTTGAATCTGGTGGTCACCGTGTGCAACGTGTACCAGAAACTGAATCTCAAGGTCGAGTACATACTTCTGCATGTACGGTCGTTGTTATGCCTGAAATACCAGAAGCTGATGCTGTTGAAATTAACAAAGCAGATTTAAAAGTTGATACTTTCCGCGCATCAGGTGCCGGTGGACAACACGTTAACAAAACTGATTCTGCTATTCGTATTACTCATATTCCAACGGGTGTTGTAGTCGAGTGTCAAGAGCAGCGCTCTCAACACAAAAACAGAGCACAAGCGATGTCGGTATTGCAAGCACGCTTACAACAAGCTGAAGATGAAAAACGCCGTAGTGAAGAAGAATCTTCACGTAGAAGTTTGGTGGCTAGTGGTGATCGTTCTGAACGTATTCGTACTTATAATTATCCACAAGGTCGTATGACTGACCATCGCATTAATTTAACCTTATATCGTTTAAATGAAATATTAGAAGGTAATCTACATTTAGTATTAGAACCTATAATGTTAGAAAACCAAGCAGACTTACTTGCGGCTCTTGCAGAGCAAAACTAGTTACTGATTTGAACGAATCCTCTTTATCGTCAATAGCATATTGCCAGCAAACCTTTGCTGAAATTATCAAAGAAGGGCAGCAGTTACTTGCTGCTTTTTCTGATAGCGCAAAACTTGATTGCAAAATTCTTCTCGCTTTTGTTTTAAATAAAGAGACCAGTTACTTTTTGACTTGGCCTGATAAAAGGTTAACAGAGCAAGAATTTCAAGCTTTTATGTTACTGTTTGAGCGTCGATTAAAAGGTGAACCCATTGCTTATATCATCGAAGAACGCGAGTTCTGGTCATTACCTTTTTACGTGTCGCCTGCCACATTAATTCCTCGACCAGACACAGAGTTATTAGTTGAACACATTTTAGAGTATCACCCAGAAAGTGATTTATCTTGTTTAGATTTGGGGACAGGTTCTGGCGCTATTGCTTTATCATTAGCATCTGAAAAAAAGCAATGGAGAATTCACGCCATCGATTATAGTGATGACGCTATTACACTCGCCAAGAAAAATGCTACTCGTTTAGTTTTACCACAGGTTGCACTTTATCAAAGTGATTGGTTTTCAAATGTTGATCAAACTAAAAAGTTCGATATTATCGTTAGTAACCCACCTTATATTGATGAAAACGATGAACATTTATCGATAGGTGATGTGAGGTTTGAACCTTTGTCGGCGCTTGTTGCGAGTGACAACGGTTATTCAGACATAAAACATATCGCTGAAAGTGCTCGAACGTATTTAGAAAATAACGGTGCACTTTATTTCGAACACGGTTTTGAACAAGCGATCGGGGTAAGAGAAATATTAATGCAATTAGGTTATCAATCAGTTAGAACCCTAAAAGATTATGCAGGTAACGATCGAGTCACCTGTGCTGTTTTTATATCAAATAAACAATAACAATAATAAAACTAAGGATTTTTCATGAAACATCTACATATGACCCTAGCGGCAATAAGTATTATATTATTTACTTATCGCTTTGCATTAACGTTAATGAATTCGGCACAATTAGATAAAAAATGGCTAAAAATATTACCTCACATTATAGACACATTTTTATTATTATTAGGTGTTGGCTTAGCGGTTAAGTTAGCCATTAACCCGTTAGAGCACTTATGGTTAGCTGAAAAGATTATGGCCATTATTTTTTATATCTTTACGGGATTTTATGCCTTGAAATTCGCACGAAATCGTATGATGCAGATAATTGGTTATTTAGGCGCTATAGGTTGGGTAATGTTAGCAGTAAGAATTGCTATGACTAAAGAAGCGGTATTTTTCTGATTATTATTTTCAGAAAATTAAGACTTAAAATAAAAGTAAGTAGATAAAACCAAAGAATGAATGAATTATTATTTTCAGAGCTTAGTGCTGACGACAAATCTTTAATTGACGCTTTCATACTGATAGAAGAAGTTGTTTTTGGCGAATGTGACTTCGAACCAATGCGACTCAGTAATATAATTGAAAAATGTTCAGCATTAATTGCTGAGACTGAAGAGCCTCTTGAACAAGCGGAACAACTGATAAATGAATTATTTATTGGGCAACTTTTTATAGATAATCAACGCGAAAATTGGCCAGTAACTGCTCATAAATTAAGTAGTGGGGTTGATTTTAAGCTAATGTCACCGGCATTAAAAAGTATTGTACTTTGTCATATTTTCCGCCTTTGTGGTTTTGAAACTGATGTGGTTTTTGTACCAAAGAAAAATATGGTTCGGGTAGTATGTGATGAGCTTTATGCGATTGTTTTTGATCCCATTACCGGTGAATCATTAAACTGGCATGAGCTTGATTTACGCATGGACGATCTTGATGGCGATCCGCAATCTCAACAAATTGAAGATATTTCTAAATTAAGTTTAATTGTGAAACACGTAAGTTCTTTGAAGGGGGCTTTGATTCGAGAAGGTCAATTTGCTCAGGCATTAAAATGTGTAGATATTTTGATTGCATTACGCCCAGACGATCCTTTTGAACGTCGTGATAGAGGTTTTCTATTACATCAATTAGATTGTTTTAAAGTGGCATACGACGATTATCAATACTTTGTCGATAAGTGTCCGAAAGATCCTGCAGCCCAATTATTAAAAATGCAATTGGATAAAATTACTATTGCTGATACGGTATTGCATTAATAGCTACAAATATATGTATGCAATTAAGGCTTTGGCCTTAAATAAAAATAAATAATAATAAAAATAAAAAGGTTAACCAATGGAAGATCAAATTATTACTAACGCCCCTCTTATTACGAATGACGCAACGGTCTTGGGAGTGCTCGCGATAATATTAGGTTTCGTTTTTTATACTTCTAATAGTGAACATCCTGTATTTAAAAAATTCTATAAATACGTACCAGCATTATTAATGTGCTATTTATTGCCGTCACTTTTAAATACTTTTGGTGTGATAAGTGCCGAGCTGACTCAAGTCGATGAAGTCGCTAAATATTATTTATTACCTGCGTGTTTAGTTTTATTAACACTAAGTATAGATCTTAAAGCGATCAGAGGGCTTGGTAGTAAAGCGATTATTATGTTTTTAACCGGTACTGTTGGTGTGGTCATTGGTGGTCCTATTGCCTTATTGGCTATTTCAGGTATCTGGCCGGAACTGTTAGGTGTATCTGGCCCTGATGCTGTTTGGCGTGGTATGGCAGCGCTTGCGGGTAGCTGGATTGGTGGTGGCGCTAATATGATGGCGATGAAGGATATTTTTGAAGCGGATGGTAAAATATTCACCATTATGGTGACGGTTGATATCGTTGTCGCGAATTTATGGATGGCCGTATTATTGTATATTGCCGCTAATCATAAGCGTATAGATGCTAAAAGTGGCGCGGATACTTCAGGTATTGATCAGTTAATTAAAAAAGTTGAAGAATATGAGCGTTCAAATAAAAGAATCCCCGAGCTGAAAGACTTTATGTTAATACTCGCCGTAGGTTTAGGTGGAATGGGCCTTGCTCATTTCGCTGCAGATTTGTTAGTGCCATTCTTTAAACTTAATTTTCCTGGATTAAAAGAATTTAGCCTGCATAGTAAACTATTTTGGATCATTGTTATTGTAACTACTATCGGCTTATCTTTATCCTTTACTAAAGTAAGAAACTTGGAGTCCGCTGGCGCTTCTAAGATTGGCAGCGCTTTCTTATATGTACTTATTGCTACAATAGGATTACATATGGATATATCCCAAGTAGTTGAAGCACCTAAATATATTGTAATTGGTATTATATGGATGTTGGTACATGTCGCGCTATTATTTGCGGTTGGTAGAATGATCAAAGCACCAATATTTTACTTAGCGGTTGGGAGTAAAGCTAATATTGGTGGTGCTGCTTCTGCGCCAGTTATTGCTTCAGCATTTCATCCGTCTTTAGCCCCAGTTGGCGTTTTACTTGCTGTACTAGGTTATGCTCTAGGTACTTACATGGCTTTTCTTTGTGGTCAGTTATTAAGAATTATTGGTAGCTAACATGAAGTTAGCACTGAACTTTATTTTGGAAAAATTATGACAATGACTTCAATAAAACTTGCGAACAACGATATTGAGATAGCCAACGATAAACCTTTTGTTTTATTTGGTGGCATGAATGTACTAGAGTCGCGTGATTTGGCAATGAGCATTGCAGAGCACTATGTAGAAATAACGCAAAAGCTTAATATTCCCTTTGTATTCAAAGCGTCTTTTGATAAAGCAAACCGTTCATCGGTAAACTCGTATAGAGGTCCCGGTTTAGAAGAAGGTTTGAGAATATTTGAAGAAATAAAATCAACCTTTAATGTACCGATTATTACTGATGTGCATGAAATTCATCAAGCACAACCAGTTGCTGATGTTGTTGATATTATTCAGCTGCCCGCTTTTCTAGCGCGTCAAACAGACCTTGTTGTTGCCATGGCAAAGACGAATGCAATTATCAATGTTAAAAAGCCACAGTTTTTAGCCGCACATGAAATGCGTCATATCATTAATAAATTTGCAGAAGCCGGTAATGAACAAATTATATTGTGTGAACGTGGTAGTTGTTATGGCTATAATAATCTTGTTGTTGATATGTTAGCGATGGATGAAATGAAAGATTACGCACCAGTGATTTTTGATGCTACTCATGCTTTGCAACAACCCGGAGGTCGCTCTGATTCAGCTGATGGACGTCGTGCTAAAGCAGCTCAATTGGCCCGTAGTGGCATGGCATTAGGTTTGGCTGGTTTATTTATAGAATCACATCCTGATCCTGATAACGCTAAATGTGATGGCCCTTGTGCATTGCCACTTGATAAGCTGGAGCCTTACTTGCAACAAATGAAATCGATTGATGATTTAGTTAAATCTTTTGCACCATTGATTACTGGTTAGTTCTTTCCGATAATCAATTCTACGCAAATCAGCTAATAAAAAAGGTGCCTAAGGCACCTTTTTTATTAGCTAATTTTAAAAAGTGTATTAACTTCCACTTTGATTCTTATCAAGATCATGGAAATCAATAGTTTCAATTTTACTGCCTGCATTAACATCGTTGAAAATACTTTCATCAAACTGACCTTCAGACTTACCCACGATAATTGACACCATGCTGTCCCCAGTTACATTCACGGCAGTACGTGTCATATCAAGTAATCTGTCAACACCTATGATTAAGCCGATTCCTTCAACAGGTAAGCCTACTTGATCTAGTACCATTGCAAGCATAATCAAACCTACACCGGGAACACCTGCGGTACCAATCGACGCAAGAGTTGCGGTAAGTATTACCATTAAATATTGACTAAAAGTTAAATCAACATTAAAGACTTGAGCAATAAATACGGTGGCAACACCTTGCATAATAGCTGTGCCATCCATGTTGATGGTTGCTCCTAGCGGTACCGTAAATGAAGAAATTGAGTTGCTAACGCCCATTTTTTTCGTTACGTTTTCTAGTGTCACCGGTATGGTTGCATTACTGCTGGCCGTCGAGAAAGCAAAAACAGCTGTACTTCGCATCTTTTTCAAAAAGGTAATTGGACTTAAACCAGTCATTACCTTCAATATTGTCGAGTAAGTAACTGTTGCATGTAATATTAGTGCAAAGAAAACGACAAGGAAGTAAACAATTAAATTACTGAAAACATCAATCGACATATCAGTGAACAGGCTAGCTAATAAACAATAAACACCGTAAGGAGCAAGGTTCATTAAAATAGTAACCAAGCGCATGATAACGGTACTCATGTCTTCAAAAAAACTAGCAATACGTTCACCAGCTTTACCTGATAGCGCAATGGAAATACCAAAGAGTAAAGCAAACACAATTACTTGCAACATATTGCCTTCTGCAAAAGCGGCGAAAGGATTACTCGGGAACATTTGAATAAATACTTGCGCTAAAGAAGGCGCTTCATTACTAGCATAGGTGGTATCCGAGACCATGTTGACCCCTTCACCAGGGCTTATCAATAACGCTAAAAACATCGCGAAGCTAATCGCTATTGCTGTGGTAATTAAATAAAGTGCAATGGATTTACCGCCAATACGACCTAGTTTTGTTGTATCTTTTAATGAACAAGTACCACAAATAAGCGATACAAAAACCAGTGGTACCACCAACATTTTTAAACTTGAAATGAAAACTTGTCCGATAACTTCAAAAATGCCGTCAACCAAAAAGGATCGTAATGAAAGTTCAAAGAAATAGAGTGGGATCACAAAATCAGATTTGTCAGGCATAAGCATCTGTAATAAGACGCCTGTCAGGATACCAGCACCCATGCCGGTAACGATTCTAGTGGTTAAACTTGCTTTTTTTTTGTCTGTCATAAAGAAATGCAACATTATTTTTATTATAAATTATGAAGAGTAGATTAACAGGTAATTCATTGATAAAAAAGCTTAGTATTAAAAAGTAACTATAGCTGTATTTTTAATGAAATTTTTGGAAAATAAGTTACTATGAATAAAGATGTAATTAAAAAATACTAAGGGATGCTTGTATGGCACTACTTCAACGTTTGAGTTTTTGGGTTTTATTTATTGCACTTACCGGCTGTGGCGGTAGTGGAGATGGTGGACTGTCTAGAACCGAAACTCCAGAGGTCGTTGTTGAAGAATCATCTACTATAACTTTAAATTTATCCATCGATATTACAGACGTAGATAATGCTAATTCGGCTTTGCTCACAGCAACTCTGCAAGATGACGAAACATCTCTAACTGGAAAAGTGGTGACATTTTCGTCAACGTTAGGAATATTAGACCCTCTCTCTGGCACCGCTTTAACTGATGACAATGGTCAAGCAACTATTCAACTACATGCTGGTTCAATACAAGGAGCGGGCGAAATCACGGTTAGCTATGGTGAAATAGCCTCTTCAATTCTTGGTTTTACTTCTGCTGGAGATGGCGGAGCGATAACAGGAAAAAGTATTAATATAACGTCTTCTAACGTAATGATAACTGCTGCAACCCCTGCGACATTAAGTGCTAGTTATACTGATGGCAATGTTCCTGTAGTGGGTGAAGTCGTTACCTTTACCAATACATTAGGCGTTTTAGACCCCGTTTCAGGAACTTCACTGACAAATTCTGATGGTATTGCAACGATTATTTTAGCCGCAGGAACGGAAAAAGGGGCTGGTATCATTACAGTTACAACGGCTTCTGGTGAATCTAATACTTTAGGTTTCTCAACTGAAGGTGATGGTTTAGTTGATGGTGGCAATAGATTAACGATTACTTCATTCACGAATAGTACCTCGATTTCTAATGTAACCCCTGCAAGCATTACTGTTCATTTTGAAACAGCTGATGGTAGTGCTTTAAGTGATGAAGTGATCACATTCACCTCCACTTTAGGTTTACTTGACCCAATATCTGGTACCGCATTGACCAATAGTACGGGTGACGCAACGATTGTTCTCTCTGCCGGTGAAGTACGTGGCGCTGGTGTGTTAACTGCTACTTCTAGTGTTGAAGATGTCGTGATGCAAGGCTTCTTTTCTGAAGGAGATAGTGTTGGGTCGGGTGTTAATATAAGTCTTGTTTTAACTGATGGTAACGGTAATGAAATTGAACAAATAAGCAGTATCTCGTCAGGTAAATTAGTTGCTACAGTTACAGGCGTGAACAAAGCGGTTATTGTTACTTTTACCACTGATATTGGAACTATTCCAATTCAAACGGCCATTGCAGCAACCGGCAGCGGATATGTGGCAAGTGTTGATTTATTAGCGGGGAACTCACTTGGCGCAGGAACGGTTATCGCCCAATTAGTCTCAGGTGAATCAGAAGAACTGGTTTTTTCAATCGGCGCTTCATCTCTCGGTATGGGCAATGCTATTGATGGTGTTACTGGTTTACCTAACGGGTTAATTGATGTGCCAGTAACGGCTATTTCTGCCGGTGCTACCGCGGGTCTTTCTGTCAGCCTATGGGATGTTTCTAATGCTTCGCAGACTACTCCAGCTATATTATTCACCACGGAAACCGTTGAAGTAACCTTTACTTCAGGCTGTAGTGGTTTGTCAGTACCTACAGCAAATATTGACTCACCTGTTGCAACGATTGCAGGTGTGGCGCAAAGCACTTATTTAGCTCAAGGCTGTGAAGGTAATGATATTGTTACCGCAACGGCTAATGCAGGTGGCACCGTTTTATCAGCTACAGGCACTGTGTCCATTACTTCTCCTGATTCAGGCAGTATTGAATTTGTGTCCGCAACACCAGAAAGTATTAGTTTGAAAGGGGTTGGCGGTCTTGAAAGTTCAACGGTAGTTTTTAGAGTAAGAGACACTAACGGAAATGTAGTCGCTAATAAAAGCGTTAATTTTTCATTGAACACGGACGTTGGCGGTATTGCTTTGAGTCCCACATCAGCAGAAACTGATAGTAATGGCTTGGTTCAAACGGTGGTTAACTCAGGAACAGTACACGCCAGCGTACGCGTGAGGGCTGAGCTAGATGAAGATTCAACCATATTTACACAATCTAACCTTTTAGTTATTTCAACGGGCATTCCAGATCAAGACAGTTTTAGTTTGTCTGCTAGTGTATTAAATCCAGAAGCTTGGAGTATTGATGGCACAGAAGTTACGATTACAGCAAGACTTGCAGATGCCTTTAATAACCCTGCACCTGATGGAACCGCTGTTTCTTTTACCACTGAAGGTGGGGCAATAGAAGATTCTTGTGTTACCACTAAAGGCGTATGTACCGTTCTTTGGACGAGTCAGAATGTAAAACCTGAAGGGCAAGAGTTAGGTGAAGTAAATGATGGCCCAACATTAATTAAAGGCGTTGTTGATATAAGTAAAGGTTTTGATTTTACTGACAAAGAAATTTCTTTTTCTGTCACGACGGTTAATGGCACAGACAATATTACCAATCTAAATGTTTTATATGAATCGAAAGCTGAATTACTCAGTGAGACAAATGCCTTACTTGTTAATTCGGGTGTTAAAGCAGTCTCTGGTTTTGAAAATATATTTGAATTTATCTCGGCTGATGGTTTAGATATAACCATTGCAGATACTTCAGCGGGTTCGGTGACAACTTTTGATGTTTTAGGAATAGCTGACGGTACGACTTATTACAATTATGCTACTCAAATATTAGGGAGCAATGATATCTCGACTGGAATAAATTTTACTGTCAACGATATTGTTTTTGATGTGGAAACGTTAGATGGTACAGACGTAGTCACGCTTAATACGGATCTTACTGATGCCGATGAAGTCATTGCTGCAGTTAACGCCCAACTATCTGCATCTTTAGTGAATGCTTCTGAATTCGTCTATGCAGGAAGTAGCTATATTTTATTCACTTCACCAAACCGACGTGACGTGAAAATAACGGATGGTGCTGGTACAACAACGACTCAATCCCAATTAGGTGTTGCTGATGGTACAACTTTCGCATCTAGAGTTAATAGTTCTTCTCCGCAAACCACTAACTTTATGGCACAAAAATATGGTGGCCGAGCAACTATTTCGGCAACGGCTATCGGCGAAGAATCTTTCCCCGATTTTAATGGTAATGGTCTTTATGACAGCAGTGAAAAAGATGCATTTTTAGGGGCCAATGGAAACTCCGGGTTAGATGTTAATGGTTTTCCTTACGACTTAAATGAGTCTTTTATTGATTATAATGAAGACGGTATTTATAACCCAAATCCTTCTGCTGCAGATGGTGAAAGAGAAGGTGGAGAAACAGGTGGTGAACAAGAGAAGTTTGATGATTTTAACTCTAATAGCATCTTTGATTTGAAAGACGATGAATATAATGGGTCTTTATGTGGTGATGCTGATAATTGCTCTACGACTGATAAATCTATTAATGTTCGTGGTTCTCTTGTTTTAGTTATGTCTGGTAGTAACCCGAGATTTGTGACTACTTTTCCCGTTAATGGAGATAGCATTAATATAACTCAAGATGGCACCGCTGCAGCAACGGTTACTATTTCTGATCTTCATAACCAACCTATGCCAGCAGGTACTACCGTAATTTTTAATGCGGCAGTAGGGAGTATTTTGGGGATAGATACTTATGCTTGGCCGAATACAAATTTTAATGGCGGTAGTAGTTTTTCTGTCACAGTTCAGGGGGTTGAAGATGAAAGTATCAGTGGGCCACTGGTTGTTACGGTAACAACGCCTTCAGGTTCGTCTACCGCGTATACTGTTGCTACCATTGTAATAACGCCGTAAAGATACGTAACCCTTCCTAATAAAAAGGCTCCATAAGGAGCCTTTTTTATATCTTATAACATTGATGTTGTTCTTACGTTATTTGAAAATAATAGCTACTTAGCCATTTCAGTCAACAAAAATGCTGATATTTCAGCACCTGCTGCCAATGTTTTATCACGACTTACTTGTCCAAGACCTGAGCTATCTGTGAAAGGTGCAATTTCCATCATATCAGCACCTGTTATGCGGTACTTTGCGGCTAATGCTCGTAATATGTCCATCGCCTCATTTTGAAACAAACCATCAGGCTCTGGTGTTCCAGTAGCCGCTGCGACACTTTCGTCTAAAGCATCAATATCAAAACTTACATATAACTCGTCAATGTTTTCATCTTTTAATTGCGCAAATATGTTTTCTATGATTTTCTCAACGCCATGTTCTCGTATTTCATGAGCCCAATGTTGTCTCACACCAAAGGTACTTTCCCAATGAGACTTAGGACGACCGCTTGATCTAATGCCTACTTGAATTAAATGATGTTTCTCATGTAAATCATCAAGAATATGTGTACACCAAGAACCAAAACATAAATCGATGCCGAGACGCTCTACGAGTAAATCTGTGTGGGCATCGAAATGAATGATAGCTGCACGAATGCCGCGCTTTTTCTTTGCTTGTAAGTAAGCCTTAGTTAATGGATAACTTACTGAGTGGTCTCCACCAATACCGAAAATACCTTTACCAGGGAATTCAGCATAAAAATCATGTAATACGTCTTCAGTAATGGTTAATGGACTCACTGCATAAGCGCTATTTTCATCTTGATAAAGTGCTTTTCTACAATTAGATAGGGTTGCTTCATTTAAATATTTATCATGCAGTAAATGAGGGATCACACGAATGTCCCCCATATCGAAAGCGTCAAGCTCAGGATATTGTTCAAGCAAGGTTAAGCGTACAAACAAAGGCCCCCAATTCGCTCCACGTAAGATCCCACCACCACAATCTGATGCAACACCTAAAATAACTGCATTTGATGCATCAGGAAGCTTGTTTAACGAGTCTTTCCAGATATTATCAATGTTGGTAGATTGACCGAATAAAGCTTGGTGTAATTGCGCTTTACGCTCTTTAGCGGTATTTACGGTAAAGACACCGTTACCAGCAGGGCATAAACAGTTGGATAATTTTTCCTGTAAGTTAGTCCATGATGTTGTCATATAATTTGTACTCTAGTTATTTACCCAATAATTACCCTTTCAATAAAGTATTTAAGAGGTATTGTTTTATATAGATGCTTTTAGAATTTTAATGAGTGAATAATTGAATTTCCCAAAAAATCCAATGTTCGTCAGCGTTTAAATTTGGTTGAGTTTATTATGATTACACTGAAAATTTGGCTGTATTATAACGAAAATACCTTCATTAGGCGATGTTAATAAAAATAATAACTTGTCAGCTTGCTTATTTACGGATATATCTAATAGTAATTCTAATTTTAATGATTTTTGGATAAATTGTACTAAAAATGAGTAGCTCGGCTAATTTTTAGACAACTTTTACTGAAGTGTAACTATACTGGCAAAAAATAATAGCCAGTGACGTAGGAAAGTAATATATATGGCAAAATCTCTTGTAATTGTCGAATCACCAGCCAAAGCGAAGACAATTAACAAATATCTTGGTAAAGACTTTATTGTGAAATCTAGTGTCGGTCATGTACGTGATCTTCCTCACAGTAGTACTGGTAAAAAAGTTGCCGCTAAATCTCCTGCTGAAGTCAGAAAAATGGCACCAGCTGCGAAAGCAAAATATAAAGCGAAGCGCGATAAGTTAGCACTTGTTAATCGTATGGGCATTGATCCTGAGAATGATTGGGCAGCAAATTATCAAGTACTTGAAGGTAAAGAAAAAGTTGTTGCTGAATTAATCAAACTTGCCGCTACCGCCGACACTATCTATCTCGCAACCGATTTGGATCGCGAGGGAGAAGCGATTGCCTGGCACTTAAAAGAAATTATTGGCGGCGATGACAGCAAATTCAAACGTGTTGTTTTTAATGAAATAACTGAAAATTCGATTCAGCAAGCTTTTGCTACTCCTGGTGAATTAAGTATGCCAGGCGTAAATGCACAGCAAGCGCGACGTTTTCTCGATCGTGTTGTTGGCTTTATGGTTAGCCCTTTATTATGGAAGAAAGTTGCCCGCGGTTTGTCTGCTGGGCGAGTACAATCAGTCGCTGTTAAACTAGTCGTTGAAAAAGAACGTGAAATTAAAGCGTTTGACCCGAAAGAATTTTGGGAAATAAGTGCTGATACCAAAACAGCTACTGGATTAGACTTTCCATTAGATGTTACCCATGAAAATGGCAAAGCTTTTAAACCGACCAATGAGACTGACGCTAATAAGGCGTTAGCAATATTACAAGGTTCAGCATATACCGTTAATAAACGTGACGATAAACCGTCTAAAAGTACACCGTCAGCACCTTTTATTACCTCAACGTTGCAACAAGCGGCAAGTACTAAATTAGGTTTCGGCGTTAAACGTACTATGGGCTTAGCTCAGCGTTTATATGAAGCGGGTCATATTACTTATATGCGTACCGATTCAACCAATTTAAGTAAAGATGCCGTTGAAATGTGTCGTGGCTATATTACTAAGAATTTTGGTGAGAATTACTTACCCGAAAAAGCAAAAGTCTATAGCAGTAAATCTGGCGCGCAAGAGGCGCATGAAGCTATTCGTCCGTCAAATGTAAAAGTTGAATCTGCTTTTATGGAAGGCATTGAAGCCGATGCTAAAAAACTATACGACCTTATTTGGCGCCAGTTTGTTGCTTGTCAAATGACCGCAGCACGTTACACAGTAAGTACCATTACTGTCGGTGCTTCAGGATTTGACCTAAAAGCTAAAGGTCGTGTCATGCAGTTTGACGGTTGGACAAGAGTTCATCCACAATTATCAAAAGGCGACGACAAACACTTACCTGACTTATCCGTTGGTGAAGTATTAACACTTGAGCAGCTAAACCCTGAACAGCACTTTACGAAACCGCCGGCGCGTTTTGGTGAAGCGTCTCTGGTTAAAGAATTAGAAAAACGTTCAATTGGTCGTCCTTCAACGTATGCGTCAATTATTTCTACTATTCAAGACCGTGGTTATGCACGTTTGGATAAAAAACGCTTTTACGCTGAAAAAATGGGCGAAATTGTTACCGATAGTTTATCTGAAAGCTTTAAAGATCTGATGAACTATGATTTTACCGCCAACATGGAGCAAGAGCTTGATGAAGTGGCTGACGGTAAAGCTAATTGGAAAGACGTACTTAACGGCTTTTACAAAAATTTCACTAAGCAGTTAGCTCAAGCAGATATGCCAAACGATGAAGGTGGTATGCGCAACAATGAGCCGGTATTAACCGATATTGATTGTCCAACCTGTAATCGTAAAATGGGTATTCGTACGGCTTCTACAGGAGTTTTCTTAGGCTGTTCAGGTTATGCATTACCGCCGAAAGAACGTTGTACTAAAACCATGAACCTTACTTCTGGTGAAGAAGCGGTTAGTGTTTTAGTTGATGATCAAGAAACTGATGCGTTACGTGCCATGCGCCGTTGTGACAAATGTTCTACCGCTATGGACAGCTATTTGATTGACGAAACGCGCAAACTACATGTTTGTGGCAACAACCCTGTTTGTGATGGTATTGAAGTTGAAACAGGTGAGTTTAAAATTAAAGGTTACGATGGGCCTCTTTTAGAGTGTGATCGTTGTGAGTCTGAAATGGAGCTGAAATCAGGTCGTTTTGGCAAATACTTTGATTGTACCAATGAAGAATGTAAAAACACCCGCAAGTTACTCGCTAGCGGTGAAGCGGCTCCGCCAAAAGAAGATCCTGTTCAATTACCAGAACTTGCTTGTGAAAAGTCTGAAGCGCATTTCGTCTTACGTGATGGCGCAGCGGGAATTTTCTTAGCAGCCAATACTTTCCCTCGTTCACGAGAAACACGTGCACCTAAAGTTGAAGAACTACAGCGCTTTAGAGACAGAATATCGAGTAAGTTTTATTATTTAGCCGATGCACCTGTTAAAGATCCTGATGGCCACTTAGCCGTTGTTCGTTATAGTCGTAAAACAAAAGAACAGTATGTAATGACTGAACTTGCACCTGAAGTTGAAGGCGCTAAACCTAAAGCAACAGGTTGGACGGCAAAATATATTGATGGGAAATGGGTTGAAGAAGCCAAGAAAAAGGCAAAACCTAAAGCGAAGGCTAAGCCAAAAGCTAAAGCGAAACCTAAGGCAAAGGCCAAAGCTGAATAATAAATTTAGCTTATGATAAAAAAAGCGCTATAGTAGCGCTTTTTTTATGTACAGGATGTACGGTATGTCATGATCACATGGATGTGAAAGAATGACGATGTACAGGATGTACGGTATGTCATGATCACATGACCGCTCTTTGACATCCATGTCATCACGGCATTAATACATCCGTGTATGTCGATGTGAAAGAATGACGATGTACAGGATATTACGGATTCAGGAATGTAATTGGCTACCCATTTCATAAGTCTACTGCATTATAAATTCTGCTTCCTATTGATTATTAAGAGAAATATATTTAATGCTATACCTTGCGATTATTTTTTTAAGTGCTTTTTTACTTTTCCAAGTACAGCCACTCATAGCTAAATTAATTTTGCCCTATTTTGGTGGTGGTGCAGCGGTTTGGACAGCATGTTTGTTATTTTTTCAAGCATTTCTATTATTAGGCTATTTTTACTCGCATTGTTTAACGCAAATTAAGTCAGTCAAAAAGCAGCTTGGCATTCACTTCGTTTTACTTATTTGCAGTGTTATATTTCTTCCTATCGGCATTCAAAGTTGGGATGGTTTTTCTCAAGCATCCTCACCATTACAGAATATTTTGATCCTACTTACTGTATCTATAGGTTTACCCTATTTTATCTTGTCGTCAACGGGTCCTTTAATACAACGGTGGTTAACCTATATCGAAGTCGGCAAACTTCCTTATCAATTATATTCTTTATCAAATTTTGGCTCATTGCTAGCGTTGATAAGTTTTCCTTTTATCTTTGAGCCTCTTCTGACCACATCTCAACAATCACTTTACTGGACAATTGGCTATGTAAGTTATGCGCTACTGATTATGACTTTGTTATGGAGAATGTCGAAATTAACCTTAAATATTCAAAATAATAAAACGAAAGTACTGAATGCTAAAAAGACACATAAGAAGCAATTATTAGACAAGTTTTTGTGGATAGCTTTAGCTATGGTGGGGGTGATTTTATTAGTTGCTACCACCAATGCTATGACACAAAACATTCCGCCTGTGCCATTTCTTTGGATTTTACCGCTTTGTTTATATCTTCTAACTTTTATTATTAGTTTTCATAGCCCTAAGTGGTATGTTCGTGAGTATTGGTTTGCACTTTTTGTACTGACTGCCTGTTTAGCTTTGTTAATGTATTTTATGGGTTCTCAACTGGATATTGTCTCTCAAATTATTATTTATGCTTGCATATTGTTTATTGCTTGTATGATTTGTCACGGTGAATTAGCGCGATTAAAACCTGAAGTTGAACAATTAACCCTGTTTTATTTGTTTATGTCGCTTGGTGGTTTTCTCGGGAGTGCTTTTGTTGCTTTTGTTGCGCAAAATATCTTTGACCAGTTTTTAGAATTTCCATTGGCAATTATCAGTGTGTTTGTACTTTTAGCGCTAAGTATTTATACACAAAAGGGCACAACAGTAAAAACACAAACTTGGCTTGTCGCTAGTAATGTTGCTTTAGCGATAAGTTTTATGGTTGGGTTAAGTTATTTGAATGCACTTTTTGTTAAAACAAACGTTGCAAGTGATCGTAATTTTTACGGTATTTTAAGTGTCAAAGATGTTGAAGTTAACAATAAAGTGCAGCGTCGTTTGATTGATGGAACAACATCGCACGGTACACAATCTTTAGAGAAGGGGGAAGAGCGGTTACCCCTTAGTTATTATAGAAAAAATACCGGTGTCGCTCTTGTGCTTCAACAATTAAGAAAACTAAGACAAAAAGAAGATTTAGGTAAAAGTATCAGTGCAGGTTTCGTTGGTTTGGGTGCTGGAACTTTAGCTGCCTATGGCAACAAAAATGACAATTATGTTTTTTATGAGTTAAATCCCGCGGTGATAACAGCAGCAAGAACGTATTTCAGTTACTTAGCAGATTCTGCTGCAACCATTGAGCTAGTTCTAGGAGATGGTCGTGTTAGCCTTCAGGAGCAATTACACCATTCAGGTAGTAAGCAATTTGATACCTTAGTGATCGATGCTTTTTCTGGTGACTCTATTCCCCAGCACTTATTAACGCAAGAGGCGTTGTTACTCTATTTTAAACATTTAAAAGATGATGGTGTATTGGCTATTCATATTTCAAATTCTCACTTAGATTTAACCCACTTAACGCGCGGTTTAGCGCATGTTTTAGATAAAGAAATTATTTACGTTGAAACCGACGCAGATAAAGATAATGAACATAATGTTCAATGGGTGTTAATGACAAATAATCAGTTGTTTTTAAAAGATGTTCGTGTAAAAGTCTATCGTAGTCGTTGGCCGACAGAAAATTCTGGAGAAAAGAACGATATAATTTGGACGGACGAGCACAGCGATTTAATGTCTGTGCTCAAGTGATGACTAAAACGATTGTTGACTAATAATGAAACGGCAATCGTTTAAGTGAGATAACCTAACTTATAGTAATTCGCAGTAATATATTAATTGACTCATCTAATAAAGAAATTTACCAGCTACCTTGATTTTCCATACTCAACCATGGCTCTTGTGGAGCTAATGAGTCATCTTTTTGTAATAACTCTATCGATATGCCATCTGGAGATTTTACAAAAGCCATATGGCCGTCACGAGGCGGACGGTTGATCACAATACCAGCCTTCATTAATTTTTCACAAGTTTTGTAGATATCTTCAACTTGAAACGCTAAGTGGCCAAAGTTTCTTCCACCAGTATAGTCTTCTGAAGAACCCCAGTTATGGGTCAGTTCAATTTCAGGGCCACCAATTTCTGTTGCTAGAAAAATTAATGAAAACTTACCTTTCGGTACATCAACACGTTTTGTTTCGATTAAACCTAAATGATCAATATAGAATTCGAGCGACTTTTCCAAGTCATGTATGCGGACCATCGTATGTAAAAATTTCATTATTGTTCCTACTGTATGATTTACTACTGAGTTAACTGACTTTGTCTTTAAATTCACATAAATCTTCAATAATACAAGAGCCACAGCGTGGTGTTCTCGCTACACAAGTATATCGACCATGAAGAATGAACCAATGATGTAAATTAAAAAAGAATTCTGTTTTTCTTGGCGTATTTTTGACAATGTTTTTTTCAGTTTCTTCAACGGTTTTACCTTTGGCAAAACCAGTACGATTTGCTAATCGTTGGATATGGGTATCTACCGCGATAAAATAGTTACCTTCATTATCTTTTAGTTGTCCAAAGGCTGTATTTAAAACAACATTGGCTGTTTTTCTTCCTACACCGGGTAAAGCTTCAAGTGAAGCTCTATCTTCTGGAACTTCACCACCATGTAACTCAACCAACATTTGACAAGTTTTTAAGGTGTTAGCTGCTTTAGTATTAAATAGGCCAATGGTTTTTATATACGATTTTAAACCATCTAGTCCTAAATCAAGGATCGACTGAGGTGTGTTAGCAATTGGGTAAAGCTTTGCCGTCGCTTTATTCACACTAACATCTGTTGCTTGTGCGGAAAGTAGCACAGCAATTAACAGTTCAAAAGGAGAAGAAAAGTTGAGTTCAGTCGTTGGATTTGGATCGTTGTCACGTAATCGAGTTAATATTTCTATACGCTTTTCTTTATTCATAAGGATTATTTCTTTAGTTATTTTTCATCAAAATTGACACGAACGCGCGAAATTTCTGTGTTTTCAGCTTTAGGTTGACCCGCTGCAACTCTATCGTCGATAGCATTTTTTAAGGCTATAAATAAACCCATTACGATGAATGCACCAGGAGGCAATATAGCGAGTAAAAATTGACTGTCCAAATGAAACACTTCTACACGTAATATGATTGCCCATTCTCCTAGTAATAAATTAGCACCGTCAAATAATGTGCCTTGTCCGAGTATTTCCCTTACTGTACCTAATAACATCAGTATTAATAGAAAACCTAACCCCATCATTAAACCGTCAAACGTTGCTTGTTTGATTGGATTTTTAGAAGCATAAGCTTCAGCTCTACCGATTATGGCGCAGTTAGTTACAATCAAGGGTAAAAATATACCTAAGGATTGATATAAGCCAAAGGTGTAGGCATTCATCAGTAATTGCACGCAAGTGACAAAAGACGCGATGATCAAAACAAAAATAGGGATCCGGATTTCTTTAGGTACCCAGTGACGTATCGCAGATACCGTAGCATTTGAACATATAAGTACAAACAATGTTGCTAAACCTAAGCCAATTGCATTTGTTAAGGTTGAGGTTACCGCGAGTAGAGGGCACAAGCCTAATAGTTGAACGATACCCGGATTATTTTTCCATAAACCTTGCCAAGCTAATTCTTTATATTCCTCGTTAAGTTTCATAATTAAAAGGTTTCCTTAACTGAATCTTTATTCTGACAGTTACTTGCACTGTTAAAAAGTTTATCTTGGTGTTCATTGAAATAAATTACGGTGTTTCTTACTGCTTTTACCACCGCTCGGGGAGTAATTGTTGCTCCCGTGAATTGATCAAACATGCCGCCATCTTTTTTAACTAACCAACGGCTATCGTTTTTACTTGCCAATCTTTTTGTATTAAAACTTTTTATCCAATCACTTTTTCTTACTTCTATTTTGTCGCCAAGGCCAGGCGTTTCTTGATGTTTTAATGTCCTCACGCCACTGACGCTGCCATTAACATTGATGGCAATGAGCAACTCTATATTGCCATTGTAGCCATCAGGGGCAACAGTGGTAATCGCTGCGGCAATCGGTTTATCATTATTTCGTGCGCGATAGACTTTTTGTGAACTTGCTGTTCCTAACGCAGCACCAGGCAAAATAAGACAATCTTGATAGATAACATTGTTGTAACTATCATCGGCAATAATACTATTTAAATTACGCAATAAATCTTGTTGTTGCTGAAATATAATCTGATCTTTAGTGAGAGAATGAACTAAACCTACGATGGCCGTACAAACAATGGCAAACAAGGCAAGAATTTTGGCATTCCTACTGACGGCAGTTTTTATTGAAAGAACCATTATTCATTCCCCGCTTTGTTAGAAGAGACATTATGCCCATATGTACGGGGGCGAGTGTATTGATCTATGAGTGGTGCGGCCATATTACAAATCAATACTGCGAATGCTACGGCATCAGGGTAGCCGCCGTATTTTCTGATAATAAACACTAAGAAACCGGCTAATGCACCAAACACTATACGTCCTTTAATACTGGTAGCCCCTGACACGGGGTCAGTTAAAATAAAGAATGCACCTAACATACAAGCACCATTAAACCAGTGAAACATGGTTGAAGCATTGCTGTCTTGACTGAATAAAAAAGCAATCAATGAGCAAACAAATAAGCTGCTTAAAAAGCTTAGCGGCGTTGCCCATGAAATAGCTTTTTTGGCTAATAAGAATAAGCCACCTAGAAGGAACCCTGCATTAATCCATTCCCATCCTAAGCCAAAGTTCTCACCGATCACCGGATTTTCCATACTTTCTGCTATCGTTAAACCCATTGTTAAATTCGTTTTAACCGTATCGAGCGGTGTAGCCATAGTGTAACCGTCGATATGGGTTCTTAGTTGTTCTACAGAATATCCGTCAATAGTAAACCCTCCGATAATAACCGAAAGTGTATCAACAAAACTTAAAGGTAATGCCATCAATTCAAGTGGTGGTTGCCATGATGTCATTTGTAGAGGAAATGAAATCAATAGCATTACATATCCAGCCATTGCAGGATTGAAAGGGTTATGACCCAAACCGCCATAAAGTTGTTTTACGATAATAATAGCAAAAGCTGCGCCGATCACTGAAATCCACCAAGGAGCAATTGCGGGTATGCTAATACCAATTAGCACTGCGGTAAGGATTCCGCTGCCATCAAATAATTGCGCTTTTATATTACGTTCACGTAAAGATAAAATGGTAAATTCAGCGACTAATGCGGTAATAATGGCGAGTGAAATATGAATGATATTTCCCCAACCAAAAAAGTACCATTGAGCAAATATACCGGGAATCGTCGCATAAATGACGAGTCGCATTATGGCAGAGGTTTCACTTTTAATGTGATTATGAGGTGAGCTTGCTATCCAAAAGGCCATAATTTATGTCGACTCTGATTTCGGTTTTTCGTTTGTTATTTCATTGCTAGGAGTAGCGGCTAATTTAGCTTGTTGTTCAGCAAGTTTTCTCGCTTTGGCTTTCGCCACTGCTGCGGCGATTTTTGCTTTTTTATCGACAAGCGTTTTTTCTGTATTACTGACTTGTTCAACCTTATCGTCAATCGGTTTATCATCAACGTTTACATTTTTAACATGCGCTTTGTCAGCAAATTTTCTAGCTTTGGCTTTTGCCACTGCTGCGGCGATTTTTGCTTTTTTATCGACAGCTGGCTTTGATGTATCGGTATTTTGGTCAACAAGTATAGTTTTTTCAACAGCTATATTCTGTTGAGCTGCAAGTTTTTTCGCTTTGGCTCTAGCAATAGCTGCAGCGACTTGACTTTTTTGAGCTACATTCGCTGTAGGTGTTTCTTGGTTAATAGGCGCTTGAACCTTTGTTTGTGCTTTCTTCGCTTTTACACGAGCTAAGGCTTGGGCAACCGCTGACATTTCACTTTTTGCTTCAGTTGTACCAGAATTCATACGCGCTTTACGTGCCGCTGCTGCAGCCCTCTGTTTTTCTTCTCGGGCTATTTTGTCTCTTGTTAAACGCTCTTTTCGCGCTTCAAATCTTACTTTTGCATGTTCTGCTTTTATATCAAGTTGTGTCTGTTGACGAATTTCAGATTTTGCAATGCGGTAATAATTTACTAATGGAATTTGGCTAGGACAAACATAAGCACACGCACCACATTCAATACAATCAAATAAATTCAATTTATTAAGTTGTTGATGATCTTTAGCTTTAGCACTCCATTGTAATTCTTGGGGTAATAATTGAGCTGGACAAACATCGCTACACTGACCACATCGAATACACTCAACTTCTCTGGTTCCTGTTGAGTAGGGGGACGATATTTCTATTTCACTGGGGGCAAGTATACAATTAGTTGTTTTGACTACCGGAACTTGATCAGTCGGTAAGCTATAGCCCATCATTGGACCACCCATAATAATATGCTTTTTATCTTTATTCGGGTAGCCACATTGTTCCAGTAGATAGCCTACTGGCGTGCCAAGTAAAGACCAGACATTTTGTGGTTTTTGTAGGGCTTGACCACTTACCGTAACCACCCTTTTTATCAAGGGAATATCATTTATCACGGCATCTGCAATAGCAAAGCAAGTCGCAATGTTTTGCATGACAATACCTAATGAACTCGGTAAAACACCGGCAGGAACTTCTTGCCCAGTTAATATCTGAATTAACTGTTTTTCACCACCCGTGGGATACTTAGTAGGGAGCACACACACTTGAATTTTTTCATTATTCGCTGTTGTTTGTTGTAATACTTTTATTGCTTCAGGTTTATTGTCTTCAATGCCGATCAGAATATGTTCAGGTGAAAGTATACTATCAAGAATATTAATACCATCGAGAATTGAAGGACTATGTTCACGAATTAATAAGTCGTCAGCAGTGATATAAGGTTCACATTCAGCAGCGTTAATAATAAGGAATTTTATTTTTTCATGCGTGCTGACTTTTACTTGAGTAGGAAAGCCCGCGCCACCCATACCTGAAATGCCTGCGGATGAAATTTTATCAATTAAATCATTATCGGTAAGTTTGGCCAGATCAGTACAAATTTTACGTTCTCGCCATCTATCTTCACCGTCAGGGGTAATAAACAAACATAATTCACTCAAACCTGATGGATGAGCAATTACGGCATTTTTTATCGCAGTAATCGTGCCACTTGTTGGAGCGTGAATAGGTACAGCCATCGGGTGCGTACTTTTAGTCAGTGCTTGGCCTTTTAATACTTTGTCACCAACATTTACTTGTAAATCTGCAGAAATTCCGATGTGTTGCTGTAATGGCAATATTAATTGCTCAGGTATACTAACCGCTCTGATCGGCTTGTCAGTGGTTAAGAACTTTTGCTCTGGCGGATGAATGCCACCATGAAAAGTCCAAAAATGTCCCCGCTTTATGCGTTCAATAACTGATCCCACGAATCCTCACCTAATCAAGCTGTACTACTGGTATATTATTAAGATCCCATTGCCAATTTTGTGGCGTTTTTGCGATAGGGATCATTACTATGCAATCAACCGGACAAGGTTCCACACATAAATCACAACCCGTACATTCGTCGGCAATTATGGTGTGCATTTGTTTGGTTGTGCCTAAAATCGCATCTACTGGACAAGCTTGGATACATTTTGTGCAGCCAATGCAATCTTCTTCAATAATAAAAGCAACTGTAGGAGAGTTATCTGTATCATGATTTTCATCAAGTGGTGGTGGTTCAACCCCCATTAAGTCGGCTATTTTTTTAATCGTGTCTTCACCGCCAGGAGCACATTTATTTATGGCTTCTCCGTTGGCTACTGCTTCTGCATAAGGTTTACAACCGGGATAACCGCATTGGCCACATTGAGTTTGAGGTAATAAAGCGTCAACCTGTTCGGCAAGAGGATCACCTTCGACATGAAATTTTACTGAGGCAAAGCCGAGAATAGCGCCAAATAATAGTGCCATAGAGCCAAGTACTATTATGGCCATTAAAGTGGTCATTAGCACGCTCATTACAACTTCACCAATCCAGTAAAACCCATAAAGGCAAGTGACATTAAACCTGCGGTGATCATTGCAATTGCTGAACCTTTAAAAGGTTTAGGGATATCTGCATTAGCCAGTTTTTCGCGCATGGCTGAAAACATAATAAGCACGAGAGAAAACCCTACCGCGGCGCCAAATCCGTAAACGATAGATTCTAGAAAATTATGTTGCTCATAAATATTTAATAAAGCGACACCCAATACGGCACAGTTAGTGGTAATTAAAGGTAAGAAAATACCGAGTAGACGATATAAGTTAGCGCTGGTTTTATGCACCACCATTTCGGTAAACTGAACAACAACGGCAATAACCAATATAAACATCATAGTCGTTAAATACTCTAGGCCTAATGGCACTAAAATATAAGTGTTTACAATATAGCTGAGTAACGAGGCAATTGTCATCACAAAGGTGGTGGCAAATGACATACCGATGGCAGTTTCTGTACGAGAAGATACACCCATAAATGGGCATAAACCTAAAAACTTTACGAGCACAAAGTTATTGACCAATACAGTGCCAACTAACAGCAGTAGATAATCTGTCATTTGAAAATTAATTTAATGAGATAATTCACACTATTATCCGACTTTATTGGTCAGATGACAACTGCTCAATGCCCTAAATTTTGTTGCATATGCATTATCTTCGTACCGGAATTCTGCAATATTGTTGTGAATAATTTACGTTTCAGATCTATTCAACTAAATAGCTTCGGGTTTTCCTAAGTAAAAGCCTTGGCATCCGTCAATAAATAACTTCTCTAAAGTGAATTTTTCTTCTTGGCTTTCAACACTTTCCGCTAGAACGGTGATGCTTAATCTATGTGCTAAATCCACCATTAAGCGTATAAAGTATTGATTGTTTTTATCATCATCGATATCACGTGTGTATGAGCTATCCATTTTAATAAAATCAGGTTTTAAATCACGGAAAAATTTAAATGAAGTTAAACCAACGCCAAAACGCTCAACAGTAATACGAGATCCAACACGGTGGATCATATCGATAAAACGTTTACTCGTTTTAATATTTTGTTGTAAACCATACTCCGTAATTTCGAATATTAATTTCGAAGCGATATTGGCTTCTTTTAATAAACGACGCTCTAACCAAATTAAAAAGTGCTCATCATGGATGCTACGTGAACTGATGTTAACGCCGAAAGAATGGTCATGCAGATTTTTTACTTTAATCTCATTGATAACTTTTTCAATAATCATTTTGTCTACGGATACAATCTTGTCAAGTTTTTCTGCCATGGCGATAAAAGAAGCTGTTGGTAGCATCTCATCATTAGAGTTTAAAAATCGAGCGAGAACTTCACCATAAACTTTATTATTACGGTTATTAGGCTTTATATGTTGTACGAGTAATTTTACCCGTTGGTTTTCTAAAACGTTGTCTATCTCTTGGCGCCAATTCTGATTACCGTAATTGGCACTAGAATTCTGCAAAATATCACTCTCACTTTGTGAATACCAAGAGTTTATTTGATGAGTTTGAGCAACACTTATTCCAGTGTCAGCGAGAGCAAGCAGTTCACCTAAAGGTTTATCTTTTTCAAAATAGACTAATCCAGTATAACCGACTGAATCTAGGTCCGACGCATGCTGATATTCATTAAACTTACTCGATATTTCATTAGCTGCGTTTTCAGCTTCTTTTAATGTTACGTTAGGTAATAATGTTGCAAAATCTGAACTATTAAGGCGATATACACTCGCACCCCGGTAGGTAACAGTAACGCCTTTAATTATATCAGCGACTCTTCGAATATATTTGTCACCCTCACCATAACCCTGTATTTGATTAATTGTTTGCAGTTCAGAACATCGAGTTATCGCTAAAACTCCAAATCCTACTTGGTTTTCGTCATTAGCAAAAAATTGGATGAAACGATTGCGATTCTCCAGTTTGGTGACAGGGTCTATATAAGCTTTTTTCTCAAGTTGTGATGCATCATTAACATGCGATGAAATCAAGGCTTCAACTTTTTTTAACCCTGAAGCTAATTCCGGAATATCAATTACTTCATCATCAGGCTCAAGCTTGCTCATGGATATAACTTGAGCTATACCATCCTTTATTTTTTTATTGACGACGAAAACAAGTCGTTTACTGTGTTTAACACTTAATGAACAAGCAACAAAAATAATAGCTAAGCTTGCTAGGATTGACACTAATATAATTTTCAAGATGAGCGCCGCATCATCATTACCGTTTATTTGATAGCTAACGGTTGTTTTAAACTTGTTTGTGAGAACCGTTACTTTAGGGGAGATCAAAGATACGATAACGTTGGCATAAGGAATATTATGACTAAATATTTCTTTCGTGTCTTTTTTTAGCGAAAACACATGAAAATTCGATAAATTAATTAACTTTTCTACGTTTTCTATTTGATTATTTTCATCTGAAAACTCAATAATTGCTGAAATTGAGTTCTGAATCTCAAGCTGCTTACTCGACAGAGAAGAAGAAAAGAAATAACTCACCATTGCAGCGATAAGAATATTAAAAAAAACCCCTAATATGGCGTTGCGAATTAATAATTGAGAATAGCTATACATATATAAGTCGATCTACACAAAATTGCTCTTACTTCAGTTTATACCATGCTTAATAAACAAATACTAACTCGCTGTTATTTAGAGCTATATATTATAGGAAGTTGAATAACAAATTTAAGTTAAGCTTTTATCACTTATCGTATTAAATAGGCTTGCGATTCAGCTGTAGTCGCTATATAATTCGCCCAGCTTAAATATAACAATATTTCACTGAAATTCTTTTTGGCTATTGCTTAAGGCAAAGTTAGAAATGTATTTTATATTGTTGTATCGATTTGACGGCTTATTTTATAAGTCACTAGGTTAAATCAACATCGTGGGTTCAGTGATATAAGCCCCGCGGAATGGGGCTTTTTTGTACCTGAAACATTTTTCAGCACGAGAAGTTTTAAGAATTACTGGGCTATAAGCCCTTTTTTTGTATCTGAATGTTGATACAGGAAATCAAAGTAAGATTTTATTTGGAGAAAATGATTGGCTAAGTTTGAACATAAATTAACAGACATGTTACGTCCTGCTGTTGAAGAAGTCGGCAAAGAATTATTAGGTATTGAATATATTAGCGCAGGTAATAATTCAGTATTACGTTTATTCATCGACCATAAAGATGGTATTGATGTTGATGACTGTGCAGAAGTTAGCCGTCAAGTAGGCGCTATTCTTGATGTTGAAGACCCTATCAGCAGTGAGTTTAATTTAGAAGTTTCATCACCGGGTTTAGATAGACCTTTATTCGACAAACCACACTATGAAGCAGTGATTGGTGAAATTATCGAAGCAAAGCTATCTATACCATTAAATGGTCGTCGCAAATTTAAAGGCGTTTTAGTTGCCATTGAAAATGACACTTTAGTCGTGACGGTTGATGGTGAAGATTTTGATTTAGTCCTCGGCAATATTATTAAGGCGCATTTGGTCTTTAACCATAATAAAAAGAAATAACCAAATAACAAAAGTAATTAAATAATAATACGTAGTTGTTCAACCTTATCGAATGAAATTAAGTTGAACTGTTCAGAAAACGATTTAAAAGGCTAAGTAGCATGAGTAAGGAAATATTACTGGTTGTAGATGCCGTTTCTAACGAAAAAGCATTACCACGTGAAAGTATTTTTGAAGCAATGGAAACCGCTTTAGAAACAGCAACAAAGAAAAAATATGAAGGTGACATTATAGTACGTGTTGCTATTGACCGTACAAATGGTGAGTTTGATACTTACCGTCGTTGGTTAGTTGTTGCTGATGACGCAGTAGCAGAAAACCCATTTGCAGAAATGACGTTGTCAGCAGCACAATACGATGACGAAACGTTACAGCTTGGTGATTACATTGAAGATCAAATTGAATCAGTTAAATTTGACCGTGTAACAACGCAAACTGCAAAACAAGTTATTGTACAAAAAATTCGTGAAGCCGAACGTGCACTTATTGTTGAAGCTTACCAAGAACAAATTGGCGAACTTGTAACGGGTGTCGTGAAAAAATCGAGCCGTGATAGCATCATTATTGATTTGGGCAATAACGCAGAAGCGGTAATTTATCGTGATGACATGTTACCTCGTGAAACATTTCGTCCAGGTGACCGTATTCGTGGTTTATTATACGAGATAAAGACAGAAACGCGTGGCGCACAATTATTAGTGACTCGTTCTAAGCCAGAAATGTTGATTGAACTTTTCCGAGTTGAAGTACCGGAAATTGGCGAAGAAATGCTTGAAATTAAGGGTGCAGCTCGCGACCCAGGTTCACGTGCCAAAATTTCAGTTAAATCTAACGACAAACGAATCGACCCAGTAGGCGCTTGTGTTGGTATGCGTGGTTCACGTGTACAAGCAGTATCAACAGAACTTGGCGGCGAACGTGTGGATATCGTTTTATATGACGACAATTCTGCACAATACGTAATCAATGCAATGGCTCCAGCAGAAGTTGCATCAATTATCGTTGATGAAGATAAAGGTACGATGGACATTGCAGTTGAGGAAGGTAACTTAGCAATGGCGATTGGTCGTAGTGGCCAAAATATCCGTTTAGCTAGCCAATTAACTGGCTGGGAACTGAACGTGATGACCGTGGCAGATATGAATGAAAAACATCAAGCTGAAAACGATAAAGTTATTTCTCTATTTACTGAATACTTAGATATCGATGACGACTTCGCTAATTTATTAGCTGAAGAAGGTTTTGCTACGTTAGAAGAAATTGCTTACGTACCAGCAGCTGAAATGTTAGAAATTGACGGTATGGACGAAGACATTGTTGAAACACTTCGTGAACGTGCAAAAGAGGCTTTAACGACCAAAGCGTTAGCAAATGAAGAGTCACTTGAAAATGCAGAACCAGCAGCTGATTTATTAGCACTTGATGGTTTAGAACGTCATTTAGCCTTTGTATTAGCAAGTCGTGGTGTAATTACCCTCGAAGACTTAGCTGAACAAGGCCTTGATGAAATTGCTGATATTGAAGAATTAGATGAAACCAAAGCGGGCGAGTTAATTATGGCTGCGCGTAATATTTGTTGGTTTAACGAAGAATAATCACCGGGAGAATATAATAGATGTCTAAAACAACTGTAGCAGAACTTGCTCAAGAAATTGGTACACCGGTGGAACGCTTAGTTAGCCAATTGGCTGACTCAGGCGTGAATAAATCAGCAACGGATTCTGTATCACAAGATGAAAAAGAATCGTTGCTAGAACACTTGAAAAAGCAACATGGTGACGACTCAACAGCCGCACCTAAAAAAATGACGCTCAATCGTAAATCTAAATCAACGTTAACAATGGGACATGGCAGCAATGCAAAGTCTATTAATGTTGAAGTACGTAAAAAGCGTACTTACGTGAAACGTAGTGAAGTTGAAGAACAGCAACAAGCTGAAGCTGAAGCGAAAGTAGCAGCAGAAGCAGAATTAGCGGCTAAAGTAACGGCTGAAGCAAAAGCAATTGCTGATGCAAAAGAAGCTGAAAATGCAAAAGCAGTAGCAGCAGCTAAAGCAGAAGCAGAAGCAGAACGCAAAGTACAAGCTAAAGCCGTAGCGGAAGTTAAAGCTAAGCAAGCAGCCGTAGCTAAAGCAAAAAATGCTGAAGAAGCGCCTGTAAAAGTTGCAGAAAGCGAAGAAGCCAAAAAGCTTCGTCTTGCACAAGAAGCTGAATCAAAAGCTAAACTTGAAGAAGAAGCTAAAGAAGCAACCGCCGCAGCTAAGAAATTAGCAGAAGAAAATGAAGCGCGTTGGAAAGAGCAAGAAGTTGAACGAAAAGCAAAAGAAAAAGAAGTTGTACATTTAACTTCGTCTAAATACGCACAAGAAGCAGAAGATAAAAGTGATTCTGCTGACGAAAGTGGTCGCCGCCGTAAGAAGAAGAAAGCACCTGCAGCTCGTGGTCGTAATAATGGCCGTGGTAAAAATAAAACTTTATCTTCGCCAGACAGTTTAAAACATGGTTTTACCAAACCTGTTGAAACGAAATTACAAGATATTCGCATTGGCGAAACTATTTCTGTAGCCGAACTTGCTAATAAAATGGCGAAAAAAGGTGCTGAAGTTGTAAAAGCTATGTTCAAAATGGGTGCGATGGCAACCATTAACCAAATTATTGACCAAGAAACTGCAGCGCTTGTTGCTGAAGAAATGGGCTTTGAAGTTGTTTTAGTAAAAGAAAATGCACTTGAAGAAGCGATACTTGCCGATCGAAGTCATACGGGTGAAGCTGTTACTCGTGCACCCGTTGTTACTATTATGGGGCACGTTGATCATGGTAAAACATCACTACTTGATTACATTCGTGAAGCCAAAGTAGCTGACGGCGAAGCCGGTGGTATTACTCAGCACATCGGTGCTTATCACGTAGAAACTGGTCATGGTATGATCACTTTCTTAGATACTCCCGGTCATGCTGCCTTTACCGCTATGCGTTCACGTGGTGCTAAAGCGACAGATATCGTAATCATTGTTGTTGCTGCGGATGATGGTGTTATGCCACAGACAGTTGAAGCGATTCAACATGCTAAAGCTTCTGATGCGCCTATCATCATAGCTGTTAACAAGATGGATAAAGAAGGTGCTGATCCTGATCGTGTTAAGAGCGAATTATCTCAACATGACGTTTTATCTGAAGAGTGGGGCGGAGACGTTCAATTCTGTCACGTTTCAGCTAAAACAGGTTTAGGAATTGACGATTTACTTGATTCTATATTGTTACAATCTGAAGTGTTGGAGCTAACTGCTGTTGTCGATAAAATGGCGAATGGTGTAGTTATTGAATCTAAATTAGATAAAGGCCGTGGTCCAGTAGCTACAGTACTTATTCAAGAAGGTACTTTAAAGCAAGGTGATATTGTACTTTGTGGTTTAGAATATGGCCGTGTTCGTGCAATGCGCGATGAAAATGGCAAAACTATTCAATCAGCAGGTCCATCTATCCCCGTCGAAATTATCGGCTTAAGTGGCGTGCCAATAGCTGGTGACGAAGCAACTGTTGTTAAAGATGAGAAAAAAGCGCGTGAAGTTGCATTATTCCGTCAAGGTAAATTCCGTGATGTGAAGCTTGCTCGTCAACAGAAAGCTAAACTTGAAAACATGTTTGCTAGTATGGCACAAGGTGAAATTTCAGAAGTAAATGTTGTCATTAAGTCAGATGTTCAAGGTTCACTTGAGGCAATCAGTGACTCATTGCTTAAACTTTCAACTGATGAAGTTAAAGTGAAAATCATTGGTTCAGGTGTTGGTGCTATCACTGAAACAGATGCTACATTAGCCGCTGCTTCTAATGCAATCGTTGTTGGTTTTAATGTTCGTGCTGATGCTTCTGCTCGTAAAGTAATCGAATCAGAAAATATCGATTTACGTTACTACAGTGTTATCTATGCATTAATCGATGAAGTTAAACAAGCCATGAGTGGTATGTTAGCGCCTGAGTTCAGACAAGAAATCATTGGTCTTGCACAAGTACGTGATGTATTTAAGTCACCTAAAATCGGCGCAATTGCTGGTTGTATGGTTACTGAAGGTATCATCAAACGTAGCGCACCAATTCGAGTATTACGTGAATTGGTTGTTATATACGAAGGTGAGCTTGAATCGCTTCGTCGTTTTAAAGATGATGTACAAGAAGTTCGTAACGGTATTGAATGTGGTATCGGTGTTAAGAACTACAACGACGTACGTGTTGGTGACCAAATTGAAGTATTCGAAACAATAGAAATTAAGCGTACGCTGTAATTTTAGGTTATTGCTAATTGATTTGTTTTTCATCTGAATCAATTAGCTTTACTTTAAATCAGCAGGCACTTACTGATTGAAAATACTAAATGGGGGCTTGGCCTCCATTTTTGTTCATATATTAAAAGTTATAAGATAAAAATCTGAATAACTTTATTAGGAGAATTTCCTATGGCAAGAGAATTTGCCCGTACCGACCGTGTCGGACAAGAAATACAGAAAGAAATAGCAACGATTTTAATGCGTGAAGTGAAAGATCCACGTTTAGCAATGACAACGGTTTCGGCTGTTGAGCTAACTCGTGATTTAGCTTATGCAAAAATATTCGTGACGTTTTTTACTAATGAAGCATCTGAAATAAAAAGCTCAATTGAAGTATTGAATGATGCCGCTGGTTTTATTCGTTCATTATTAGCTAAAAAATTACGTGCACGCATTATGCCGCATTTACGTTTTGTTTATGACAGCTCTATGTCTGAAGGGGTTCGCATGAGCTCATTAGTTGACAAAGCAGTAGCGAGTGATAAACATATAGCTGAGAGTTCAGAACGCGGTGCAACTAAGTCTGATGAAGATTCTAATGTAAATGACGAAGAAAACTCATAGGGTACAGAGTTAATGGCTAAACGCAGAAAAGGTCGCCCAATTAATGGTGTGATCTTACTTGATAAACCCTATGAAATGTCATCTAACAGTGCATTGCAAAAAGTTAAACGTATTTTCTCTGCTCAAAAAGCAGGGCATACAGGAGCATTGGATCCACTTGCAACCGGTATGCTGCCAATTTGTTTAGGCGAAGCCACTAAATTTTCACAGTTCTTACTTGATACTGATAAAACTTATCAAGTGACTGCAAAGTTAGGTATTCGCACAACAACGAGTGATGCTGATGGTGAAGTGGTTTCAGAAAAACCTGTAAACGTTTCTAGCGAGCAGTTAGCAGTAGCACTTGAATCATTTCGAGGTACAACACAGCAAATTCCTTCGATGTACTCAGCATTAAAACATAAAGGGCAGCCATTATATAAATATGCGCGAGAAGGTATTGAAGTACCTCGTGAGTCTCGTGATATTACTGTATTTAATTTAGATTTATTGCGCTTTGAAGCTGACGAAGTCGATTTAGATATTCACGTGTCTAAAGGTACATATATACGTACGATTGTCGATGATTTAGGTGAGTTATTGGGTTGTGGAGCACATGTGGCAAATTTACGTCGAAGTGCTGTAGGCAACTATCCAACAGACAAGATGGTAACACTCGAGCAATTACAGGCATTAGTAGAGCAGGCTGAAGAGCAAGAGTTATCAGCAAGTGAATTGCTGGATCCACTGTTGTTACCTATGACGACTGCATGTGATGGGATCCCTGAAGTTTTTATTGATGACATGTCAGCCAATTTCTTACGCCACGGTAACCCTGTTCAAGTATCAAACGCACCGAGTGATGGTTTAGTTCAAGTGTTCGTTGGTGATAACAATAACGATGGTGAATTTATTGGCGTTGGTCATATTGATGATGATGGTTTACTTGCCCCTAAACGTATTGTTGTTTTAGAAGAATTTTTGAGAACACTGTAATTAAATGGTAGAGGCTTGCAGGTTGTTTTAGTGAAAAAACCTGAAAGCCTCTACAGAATTCAAGATGAATTTTTTACAGTTAACACTATTTTTTTTAACGACATATTAAAGTTAAAGAAGTACAAAAATCAGTTGCAATTTAGTCTGTCGCTGATACAATGCGCGCTCTTTTGTCACCTTAGCTGAATTAGTGTTTGGCTAGGTGAGAATTTTAAGTACTTCCGAGTACATCACACTAAGGATTTATTATGTCTTTAAATGCTACAGAAAAAGCTGCAATCGTTGCAGAATATGCTCAAAAAGAAGGTGATACTGGTTCACCAGAAGTTCAAGTTGCTTTGTTAACTACTCAAATCAACCACTTACAAGGTCACTTCAAAGAGCACATCCATGATCACCATTCACGTCGTGGTTTATTACGCATGGTTGCACAACGTCGTAAATTACTTGATTACTTAAAAGGCAGAAACGTTGAGCGTTATACAACGGTTATTGCTAAATTAGGTTTACGTCGTTAAGACAGCCTAATAAATCATATGAAAAGGAGCCTATAGGTTCCTTTTTTTTTGCTTGAAAAGTAGACTTGATCGTAGATTTAACATATTACTTGTATTCAGATGTATCATTTAACCTAGAGAATAAATTCGTGCATAAACCCACTCTAAATATAAATACAGGGAAATCTTTATACAGAACACATTTAAATGGTGAGTTATTAGAAGTACGGGAAGAGAAAAACTTCCGTTGGTTTCATTATGGTGGCGATGTTGTGCAAGCTGCGATTGATACATTGAACCGTGAAAATATCTTGTTACCTGTTCCACAGTCAATGTTGTTATTTTTGTTGTGGTATAAAGGCTCGTTAAATGTTTTAAACTTAGGAATGGGAGCAGGTTCAATAGAAAATGCTTTAAGTAAATTAGCTAATATTGAAGTAACGTCGGTTGAGGCTGAATTAAAGATTATTGAAATGGCAAAAAGATACTTTTTATCATCTAAAAATAATAATATATTTCATGAAAATGCTGAAAAGTTTCTCCAAACTACCACCGATAGATACGATATTATTTTATGCGATATTTTTTATCAACAGCAAACCCCAGACTGTCTATACAGTTCAGGATATTATTATGACTTAAATGATAAGTTAAATGAGTCTGGCAGCGTATTTATTAATTTATTTCCTGAAAATAAAGAAAATCTACTACGTGTGATGGCAGCATCTAGGCAGTATTTTGATCATGTTGCTTTGATCGAATTCGATGATTACCAAAATGTTGTTCTCATACTCAGCAAATCTGCTTTACCGACGAAGGAACAACTTACGGCATATGAACACTTACCTGATAAAATATCGGAAATAAGTTTTAAAGCGCATATCAATAACATTCATTATGTCCCCGTAAAAACATTTTAGTGATGATTCAAAATATATAAATAGGATATATGCTTTAATGCCTAAAAAACAAACTAATTATTGTGACTAATATACCTTTTAAAGCGTTTTCATCTAGTAAAAACTGTGTAGCCTAGTATAATATCGGAGCAAAATTTAGAACTCATTAGATTTTGTAAAACTAATCAATCCAAACTGTATAATTTTTTGTTCAACTTAAGCCGTTCTACTTTTGCTGTAAGTGAATAAATAATTGTACAGATTGGTTAACAATTTTAAAATTAACAATTTATTTAAAAGGAACATACATGTTCAATCCAGTTACTAAAACATTTGAGTTCGGTCAACATACCGTTACTTTAGAAACGGGCGTAATCGCTCGTCAAGCAACTTGTGCTGTTATGGCTAGCATGGACGATACTTCAGTATTAGTGTCTGTTGTAGGTAAGAAAGAAGCAAAACCTGGACAAGATTTTTTCCCATTAACGGTTAACTACCAAGAGCGTACATATGCTGCAGGTAAAATCCCAGGTGGTTTCTTTAAACGTGAAGGTCGTCCTTCAGAAGAAGAAACATTAATATGTCGTTTAATTGACCGTCCAATTCGTCCATTATTCCCAGAAGGTTTCACTAACGAAGTTCAAGTTGTTATTACTGTTGTTTCTGCTAACCCAGAAATTTCTCCTGATATCATTGCTTTATTAGGTACATCTGCTGCATTAGCTATTTCAGGTATGCCATTTAGTGGTCCTATTGGCGCAGCTCGTGTTGGTTATACTGACGGAAAATACATTCTTAACCCGTTACAATCTGAATTAGAAACGTCTCAGCTAAACTTAGTTGTTGCTGGTACTGATTCTGCTGTATTAATGGTTGAATCTGAAGCAGATATTTTATCTGAAGAAGTTATGCTTGGCGCTGTTATGTATGGTCACGAGCAAATGCAAACTGCTATCACTGCAATTAAAGAAATGGCTGCAGAAGTTAATAATCCTAAATGGGATTGGACTGCACCGGTTAAAAATGCAGATCTTATTGCTAAGATTGCCGAACTTGCTACAGAACAAGTTAACGAAGCTTACCAGATCACTGAAAAAGCGGTTCGTTACGAAAAAATTAAAGAAATCCGCGATGGTGTTGTTGCAACATTATTAGCGAGCGACGCTGAACTTAACGTTCAAGAAGCAAAAGATTTATTCCACGACTTAGAGAAAACTGTTGTTCGTGGCCGTATTACTAAAGGCATGCCTCGTATCGATGGTCGTGATCCTGAAATGATCCGCGCATTAGACGTAATGACAGGCGTATTACCAAGAACTCACGGTTCTGCGGTATTTACGCGTGGTGAAACGCAAGCGTTAGTTACTGCTACTTTAGGTACACAACGTGATGCACAACGTCTTGATACCATTATGGGCGAGAAAACTGATGCATTTATGCTTCATTATAACTTCCCTCCATACTGTGTTGGCGAAACTGGTTTTGTTGGCTCTCCTAAGCGTCGCGAAATCGGCCATGGTCGTTTAGCTAAACGCGGTATGTTAGCGGTTATGCCTTCTGCTGAAGAATTTCCGTACGCAGTACGTATTGTTTCTGAAATTACTGAATCAAATGGCTCATCTTCAATGGCTTCGGTTTGTGGTGCTTCATTAGCACTAATGGATGCTGGTGTACCAATTAAAGCTTCTGTTGCTGGTATTGCAATGGGCCTAGTTAAAGAAGGCGACGACTTTGTTGTTCTTTCTGACATCTTAGGTGATGAAGATCACTTAGGTGATATGGACTTTAAAGTAGCAGGTACTACAGGTGGTATTACTGCACTTCAAATGGACATTAAAATTGAAGGCATTACACAAGAAATCATGCAACTTGCTTTAAACCAAGCAAAAGCTGCACGTACTCATATCTTATCTGTAATGGATGAAGCTATCTCTGGTCACCGTGAAGAGATTTCACAGTTTGCTCCACGTATTCACACGATTAAAGTTAGCCAAGATAAAATTCGTGACATCATTGGTAAAGGCGGTGCTACTATCCGTATGCTTACTGAAGAAACGGGTACAACTATCGAAATCGATGATGACGGTACAGTGAAAATTGCCGCAACAAATAACGACCAAGCACAAGATGCAATTAACCGTATCAAAGCACTTACTGCTGAAATTGAAGTAGGTACAATTTACCAAGGTAAAGTAGTACGTATCGTAGATTTCGGTGCATTTGTTAACGTACTTCCGGGTAAAGATGGTTTAGTTCACATTTCTCAAATCTCTGAAGAACGTGTTAATGCGGTAAGTGACGTATTAACTGAAGGTCAAGAAGTTACTGTTAAAGTACTTGAAGTTGACCGTCAAGGCCGCGTACGTTTAAGTATTAAAGAAGCTTCTGAGAAGAAAGAAGCACCAGTAGCTGACACTGCTGAATAGCTTACTTAAAAAGTTACATAAAAAGGGAGCCTGACGGCTCCCTTTTTTATATACTCAAATTAAGTAAATAAATATATTTCATTAGGTGCATTTTTTCAGTGAATAAACTCTTCAAAATAGTTTTTGTCATCGCCATTTCCGCTGTTCAAGGTTGTGCAAGCAATCAAATAGACTCTTCTGCTGTTTTAATGAATCAATTGATCATTGCAGAGCCACTTGCCATTAATTATAAAAGTGAAATAGCCATTGCACGTTTAACGGATGTTATTCAACGCGCTAAAATAACAGATGTACAACGAGCTGAGCTCTATTATGACCGAGGCGTTATTTATGACAGTGTTGGTTTACGGTCATTAGCCCGTCTTGATTTTAATCGAGCATTACGTCTAAAGCCTGATTTTGTCGATGCCTATAACTTCTTAGGGATCCATTACACACAATTACAAGAATTTAACCAAGCCTATGAAGCGTTTGATTCTGCAATTGATTTAGATCCAAAACATGAATACGCCTATTTAAACCGCGGTATTGCGCTATATTATGGAGGTCGGTCGGAGCTTTCCATTGACGATTTTAGTACATTCCATCAACGTAAAGAAAGTGATCCATACCGTATCTTATGGTTATACTTAGCTGAATATGCAACAGATAGCGTAAATGCTCAAATTATATTGCAGCGTTCTGTCGCTTTAGTTGACGAGAACATCTGGGCGAAAAGTATCATTGAAATGTATCTTGGAAATATTTCGGTTCAACAGTTTGTTAGTCAATTATCAACCGGCGTAAATTCAAACAAGGCTTTAAGTGAACGTTTATGTGAAGCCTACTTCTACTTAGGAAAATATTATCAGTTAAAAGGAAATAAAAAATCTGCGGCGAACTTCTTCAAATTAGCATTGAGTACCAATGTTTACGAGTTTGTTGAACACCGATACGCTAAGCTTGAGTTAGATTTATTGAAAAAAAATGTCGTGAATACAGACGTACCTTCAAAATAAATATATAAAAATACTTTTAGAAATATTCGTGAACCAATATAAAAAAATTTTAATCATACTGAGCTTGTTGACAATAATGTCGGCGAGCTCTTTTTTTTGGTTAAGCTCTTTAGTTACCGCTGTGGAAAATGGCCATGGAACGCGTGCTCAATTAACTTATATCAGTCAATTGGGTCTAAAATCCATGTTATACAAAAAATTAAATATTTATGGAGTAGATGACAATAGATGGCAAAATATTGCTAAAGCACTCGCAAAAGTTGATGGTGATGTTTCATTCAAGCTAGCCAATTACTACATTGATAAACAAGATGGAACTTTTGATACCAATAGAAGTATTGAACTGTGGTTATTACAAGCAGTTCGTTTAGGGCATCTTGGCGCAAAAGTATTATTAGCCCAAATTTATGTGGATAATAACCAGTTGGTAGTGGCTGAAAAACTATTATTACCCATTAAGTATGATACTTCTGCGTTAACACTTTTAATCGAAATTTCACTATTAAAAGGCGAACTTAAAAATGTAGAACAATATTCATCGCAGTTCAAGACGATTGAAGCTGTTAATCAAAAAGTTGAACATCAACTTTTTTATAAAAAGCTGGAGAAGTACGGGATTATAGATAGTCCAACTTTAGAAACTGAAACTGAAACTGAATGTTTGGCGAAAATTGCACCATTTGCGACAAATTTAGACAATCTAGAGTATTTTGAAAAACTTATCTCATCTCCAAATGTTGAGTTATTGAAGCCATACCTTTGCTTTTCATCGGTTAAATATATCAGCAAAGTAGAGCTTAATTGTCATCACAGGAAAAATGAAGCTATTGCGTGTGACGAATCTATTTGGCAGAATAAAAAAGGCTTAACTAATAATAGATTTATCGCTGTCCTCGTAGATGAAGGCGGTGCTAATGTGAACTCAGGTATATTATATATCGATAGCCATGACACTGAAGAAGTGTTCTTTCATGAGCTTACTCATCTTCTTGGGTTTATTGATGAGTATCCATTACCAAAAAACCATTTCAGATGCTCTGCGGTGCAAAAATCAATGTTCTCTCACAATATTGCTATCTTACCCCGCTTATATCAAGGTTCAAGAAAAGTCGTTCGCCAAAAAATACTAAACCAGTTACCTTGGGGTAAGTATATATCAAGTCATACGCAGCTAGTAAGTAGGACAACAGAAGGATGGAAGTTAGGAACATTAGATGAAGAACTTGATACAGTAGGCGCTTTTATCGCGGAGAGCTGTAATGAAAAAAACTTTGTTTCAATTAGAGCTTTAAAACAAAGAACAGCTTTACGTTACTTCGAAGAAAAATTTCCTGATTTATACATGAGAATGTTAGTGGATAATCCCGATAAATATTTAATGCCTCATTTTACTCATAATGTTTTGCAGGCAACAAAGTAAAAAAATAACGCTTTCACGTTATTTTTTATCTACTACTTTAGAATAGAGCGCCTACTGATGAGCTAGGGGAATAGTAACTAAGCTTAAATCTACTGCTTTATTTGAAGGTTTAGTGATCTTGTCATTTAGATCTTGTTTATCTTTTTTTTCCGGTTTTTTAATAATCATCGTCGTTGTTTTAACTTTTGCTATTGGCCACATGGTGTTGTTATTAAAAGTATTTAATTCATCATCTAATGTATTCTCTAATTCTTTGATTACTGATTTTTTTAAACTCTCTTGTTGAGTTTTTGAACGTTTATCTGTTTTAATGAACCATGAAAATAATTTCATACGACTGTCCTCTATTTTCCTCTCTGTCTAATAGTAGTCTAAACTGGTAATTTCATCTAGTTTTTGGACTATTGTCTAAAAACAAATCAATGCTTTTGATTGTTTAAAAGATCTGTTCTTTGGGTAATGTAGGGTATAATTATTTAAGTATTATTATCTTAAAATGTAATTTTTTCATGAATAAATTTGATGTCTCCATTTTTCGTAAACACTTTCCTTTGCTTGATAAAAAAGTCAATAATCGTCCATTAGTATATTTTGACAATGGCGCTACAACTCAAAAGCCAGCTGTTGTTATTGCTACTGAGGTCGAAGTCTACGAAAAATTTAATGCAAATGTGCATCGTGCATCCCATACGTTAAGTGCAAAAGCTACATCAGCTTTTGAAGACGCTAGAATTGAAGTTCAGCGGTTTATAAAGGCAAAACATTTGGATGAGGTTATTTGGACTTCAGGTACGACAGCCGGTATTAACTTAATAGCACAAAGCTGGGGACATGAAAATTTACAACCAGGTGACGAAATATTACTAAGTCATGCGGAACACCACGCTAATATAGTACCTTGGCAAATGATTGCCGAAAAAAAAGGTGCAATCATTAAAGTCTTACCTTTAACATCAAGCGGTGTTATAGATGAAAATTTATTGGACAATTATTTTAACGTTAAAACAAAAATTGTCAGTTTCTCTCATATATCTAATGTAATTGGTAAAGTTAATCCGATAAAAAGAATAATATCTTTAGCTAAAAAATACAAAGCAATAACAGTTGTTGATGGTGCCCAAGCTTGTGCTCATTTATCACTAAATATGGAATCTTTAGATTGTGATTTTTATGTATTTTCAGCACATAAAATGTTTGGCCCAACAGGCGTGGGTGTTTTATATGGTCGTCGTGAATTATTAGAAGCAATGCCTCCTTATCAAGGTGGCGGTGAAATGATTAAAAGCGTGAGTTTTAATGGCACAACATTTGATAAACTGCCCTTCAAATTTGAAGCAGGAACACCTAATTATGCCGGTGTTATCGCTTTTGCTGCCAGTATAAAATTTATTAATTCATTTGGCTTAGTCAAATTAGCTGAATACGAACAACAATTGACAAAGTACTGTTATGAAAAATTAACCCAGATAAAATTGGTAGAATTTGTTGCTGAAGGAAAACCTGATATAGGCGTAATATCATTTACAGTTCGTGGTTCACATAATCATGATATTGCCAGTGGACTGGATGCAAATGGTATTGCTCTAAGGAGTGGCCATCATTGCGCCATGCCATTAATGGAATATCTAAAATTAACGGGTTGTATTAGAGTTTCATTAGCCGCTTATAATACCTTTTCTGAAGTTGACTTTTTCATTGAAAAGCTGAAATTACTCATTCAAAGTACTGATGAAAATCCGGATAATATCATTTTTACTGAAAAAGTAACTGGACAAGTTTCCCATTCAGATAATGAAATGGAAATGATAGAGCGTTTCAATCAATTAAAAGGTTGGGACTCTCGTCATAGAGAAATAATGTTACTTGGGAAAACATTAGATAGAATGGATAAAAATTTATGTAATAACACGTCCTTGATTCAAGGGTGCGAAAGTAATGCTTGGTTATATGGCTCTAAAAACCCTCAAGGGGAGTTCTTTTTTCGTTGCGATAGTGACGCTAAAGTCATCCGAGGCTTAATGGTGATAATATTAGCTGCATTTCAGAATATGACATCCCAGCAAATATTAATGTTCGATAATCATGCCTATTTTGACGAACTCGGTTTAACACAACATTTGAGTCCATCACGAAACAATGGTGTTAAAGCGATTGTCGAAAAAATAAGAATGTTAGCGACTCAAGTTTAAACTTTACGTTTAGCGAGATACTTTTTAATCGCAAGACTTGTGGCAAAAAAAGCAAAACTCGCTGTAACGTGAGTGACGGCTCCAAAACCCGAACTGCAATCTAACCGAACCGCACCTTTTTGTGTTTTCTTAGCGTGACAAACATTCCCTTCATCATCAGGGTAAACCAATTGCTCAGTTGAAAAAACGGCATCAATTGAAAATTTTCGTTTATTACTTGTTTTTGCATCGGCTTTAGGAAAGTTGAATTCACGACGTAGTTGATTTTTTACTTTTGCTAACAATGGATCTTGAAAAGTTTGGCTCAAATCGCAAAGTTTAATTTTGCTTGGATCCGTTTGGCCGCCAGCACCACCAATAGTAATTATTGGTAACTTGTTTCGCTTACAATGAGCGATAATGGCTGTTTTAACTTTTACTGAATCAATTGCATCAATGACATAGTCAAAATCATTGGTCAATAATTCACGTATATTATCCAACGTAACAAAGTCTTCGATAACATTAACCCGACAATCAGGATTAATTTGCTTAATTCTTTCCGCCATCACTTCAACTTTACTATCACCAATAGTCTGGCTAAGTGCGTGAATCTGCCGGTTAATGTTAGTTGTGCATATATCATCTAGATCGATTAATGTGATCGCTCCTATACCTGTTCTTGCTAAAGACTCTGCAGCCCAAGAGCCAACACCACCAATGCCAATTACACAAAAGTGTGCTTTTTCTAACAAGGTTGCACCTGCAACGCCATACAGGCGTGCAATACCACCGAATCTCATTTGATATTCAGACATATAATTTTTATAATTTATAAATTTTGAACATTATAGTGGTGAATCAATGGTGAAGACAGCAAATCCCATAGTGAATAAGACATTTCTTGGTGCTTTTAGGTTTTTTATCAGTAATTAACTCTTTCTGATATTTATATAAAGTATTTTCAATATAAATTGTAGAAATAGACAACAGTATGAATATTGTTGGTAAAACTACATAAACAGTAAAAATACTTAATTCAACAAACAATGGTGTTAATGCGAACGCAATAAGAAGGCACACTAATGCTGAACGATGGACAATAGTTAAGACATAAAAAAGTAGTTTCATGGGGTATTTCCTCAATCGTTATTTTGCTAATAAGGAATATTTTACCGCTTGCATATAGGAACAATGAGTGGCATATTTGACATTATTCATGCTTAATGTGTCATTGTCTTTTTGAGAGTTATATGAAAATTGTTATTCTGGCTACTAACAAATGCGTTGTTTCAGCATTGTATGGTATTTTAGATGTTATATATGCAGCTAACTATTGTGCAATAGAACGTTATGGTGATGGCATAAAAGACACGCTTGATTGTCAGATTGTAACGATCGATGACAAACCAGTTCTAGGTTATAACGGTATTCAAGTTATGCCAACTCAGCTGCTCAACCATCAATCAGTTCCCGATATTATTGTTGTATCATCTTCGGTTAAGCCAGTACTTGATTGCTGCGCTGAATCAGTAACCATGGAACAAAAAGATGAAGTTGAGCCTTGGCTTAAATATTGTTATGAGCAGGGAACTATAATTACCAGTTACTGTACTGGTAGTTTTTTATTAGCCGAGTGTGGTTTACTTGCTAAAAAAATTGCCACAACGCATTGGCGTAGTGCAGATCTTTTTAGGAAACTATACCCTTTCATACGTTTAGACAGTGATCAGCTTATTGTAGATAATGGTGATGTTATTTGCTCCGGAGGTGCTACGGCATATATCGATTTAGCTTTATATTTGATCGAAAAATCTATTGGCCGAGAGGTCGCAACAGATTGTGCTAAATTGATGGTATTTGATCCTGTAAGACAAAAGCAGTCTCCCTATGTTTCTTTTCAAAGTCAAAAAAAGCATGAAGACCAGGCTATATTAAAAGCACAAGAATGGTTAGAAGGACACTTTAAACAAAGTATTTCCATTGAACGTTTAGCTGAATATGTTGGTTTAGGATCACGAACTTTTAAACGACGTTTTAAGCTAGCGACAAATGAAACACCAATAAGTTATTTACAAAGAATTAGAGTTGAACATGTAAAAGCGAAGCTAGAAAATAGCACAGATCCAATAAACAAAATTATTTGGTCAGCAGGCTATGAAGATATTAGTAGTTTTCGACAATTATTCAAAAAATTCACGGGTATCACACCGAAAGAATATCGTATAAAATTTGCATAAGCATACTTTTTTTAGACTTTTAAGTAACTGTATTTTTTAGTTATTTTTTGTGTGAATACTTGTTATGTTATTTTGTTATAGTGAGCGTTTAACGCACGATTTGACTTTTTTAGCAGAAAATGAAGGTTTTTCGTACTTTATAGTGACGTTAATTCAAAGACTAAAAATATGAAAACATGCGTTTAAGTAGGTAAAGTGCTTTTATAAAACACATTAATATCATTAATTTCAGATAAAAAAAGGTAGCGAAAGCTACCTTTTTTATTTTCGTATTTTAAAAAACTAATTATCTATCTTTCAATGGTATAAATTCACGGTCAATTTCACCGATATAGTTTTGACGAGGACGACCAATTTTTTGACCAGGTTGACCTAACATTTCATCCCAGTGAGAAATCCAACCAACGGTACGAGACATTGCAAAGATTACTGTAAACATATTGGTTGGAATACCAATAGCTTTCAATATGATACCTGAGTAGAAATCAACGTTTGGATAAAGTTTTTTCTCAATGAAATAAGCGTCTTCAAGCGCTACTTTTTCAAGTGCCATTGCCACGTCTAACAGTGGATCTTTTATACCCAATTCTGTTAATACTTCATGACATGTTTCACGCATTACCGTAGCGCGTGGGTCAAAGTTTTTATAAACACGATGTCCAAATCCCATTAGGCGGAATGAATCACTTTTATCTTTCGCACGAGCAACAAACTCATCGACACGGTCTAATGTGCCTATTTCTTCAAGCATTGTTAAACAAGCTTCGTTAGCGCCGCCATGTGCTGGGCCCCATAATGATGCAACACCTGCAGCAATACATGCGTAAGGGTTTGCGCCAGAAGAGCCAGCTAGACGTACTGTTGATGTTGAAGCATTTTGTTCGTGATCAGCATGCAATGTGAATATTCTGTCCATTGCACGAGCAACAGTTGGACTAACAACATATTCTTCCGCAGGTACAGAGAAAAGCATGTGTAGGAAGTTTTCTGCATAGTTTAAATCATTACGTGGATAGACGAATGGTTGTCCTATGCTGTATTTATAAGCCATTGCTGAAATCGTTGGCATTTTCGCTATTAAACGGTGTGCGCTGCGCATACGTTGAGCAGGATCTTCAATATCTAAATCACTGTGATAGAAAGACGATAAAGCGCCAACCACACCACAAACCATAGCCATTGGATGCGCGTCAGGCAAGAAGCCTTGGAAGAAATGAGCTAGTTTTTCATGAACCATTGTATGGTTGGTGATAGTACTTTTAAATTTCTCATATTGTTCTTTGTTCGGCGCGTCGCCGTTTAACAAAATATAACAAACTTCTAGGTAGTCAGCTTGTTTCGCTAGGCTATCAATAGCATAACCACGATGTTGAAGAATACCTTTGCCACCGTCGATAAAAGTTATAGCTGATTCACATGAAGCGGTTGCTAAGAAGCCCGGGTCATAAGTAAAATAACCATAATTCCCCAAAGTTCTGATGTCTATTACGTCGTTACCGGCGGTACCTGAAAGTATTGGTAAATCTGCAACTACGTTACCATCAATACTGAGAGTGGCTTTAGATTCAGCCATATGTTTAATCCCCTATAAATTATTTAATTCGCTTTTCTGATTCAGCTTGTGAAAACTTAATCAGTTTTTATGAATATAAAACTGCCCGTATTCTACTTCATTATACCCCCTTAAAGTCAAACCTATTGTTTCAACATTAGACTAAAGTCAAAGATTTGCTAAAATAGTTCAAATAATAGGCTGAAGCCTTTGAAATAAAGGTTAAATTGTCGCTTAAGTAAATTGTAATTAAAAATATTCAGCTATATAATCAACGTGAACTAATTTTTATTTGTGGATTATTTTATTAATTTACAAATATTGACTAAGATCGCTGGGGTGTTGCTCAATTAATTGTAGACATTGTTTACTTTTTATTTGAGCAATAATAAAAAAAGTTGAAGGCTCAAAGAACTCTTTAGGCGCAATCGTGAAAAAACAACGTCCTGTAAACCTAGATCTGACTACAATTAAAATGCATCCTGCGGCAAATGCCTCTATATTGCACCGTGTTTCTGGTGTCATTATGGTATTTGCTATCGGAATTTTGTTGTGGACACTTTCATTATCTCTATCTTCTGCTGAAGGATTTGCTCAAATTGAAGCATGTCTCGACGGCTTCTTTTTCAAATTTATTATGTTTGGCATAATTTCTGCCCTAACGTTTCATATATTGATGGGTGTACGTCACTTGTTTATGGACTTAGGACATTTTGAAGAATTAGCTTCTGGTAATAGCAGTGCTAAATTTGCTATGGCACTTTGGTTTGTACTTACTGTCTTAGTAGGAGTTTGGTTATGGTAAATAACATTGCTACAGTAGGCCGAAATGGCGTACATGATTTTATTCTTATAAGAGCTAGCGCTATAATTTTAACGTTATATACGTTACTAATCGCTGGTTTTTTTGTTGTTACCACTGATGTTACTTATGATGCATGGCATGGTTTTTTTAGCCTAATGTCAGTGAAGATAGCAACATTACTTGCTGTTTTATCACTTGTTGTTCATGCGTGGATTGGTGTTTGGCAAGTTTTATCTGATTACATCAAACCAGCATTTCTGCGTGGGTCATTACAATTTTTCTTTTCTGTTACTTTATTAGCTTACCTTGCGGCAGGCTTTTTAATTGTGTGGGGTGTATAAGTGAGCGTTCCAATTCGTGAATTTGACGCAATAGTTATTGGCGCCGGTGGTGCAGGTATGCGCGCCGCATTAGCTATTACTGAGTCAGGCAAATCTTGTGCTTTGATCTCTAAAGTTTTTCCTACTCGTTCTCATACAGTATCAGCGCAAGGTGGTATCACCGTTGCACTTGGTAATGCTCATGAAGATCATTGGGAACAACACATGTACGATACTGTTAAGGGCTCTGATTATATCGGTGACCAAGACGCTATTGAATACATGTGTAAAATAGGCCCAGAGGCTATTATTGAATTAGAGAAAATGGGTTTACCTTTTTCTCGTACCGAAGATGGTAAAATTTACCAACGTCCATTCGGTGGTCAATCAAAGAATTTTGGTGGTGAGCAAGCGGCTCGTACGGCTGCTGCCGCTGATCGTACAGGTCATGCATTACTTCATTGTTTGTATCAACAAAACGTTAAAAATAAAACCAACGTTTATTCAGAATGGTACGCACTCGATTTAGTTAAAAATAGTGACGGTGCCGTTGTTGGCACAACTGCTATTTGTATTGAAACTGGCGAAATTGTTTACTTTAAGGCACGTGCTACGGTACTTGCTACCGGTGGTGCTGGTCGGATTTTTGCTTCAACAACTAATGCTCACATCAATACCGGTGACGGTGTTGGTATGTCACTACGTGCTGGCATTCAAATGCAAGACATGGAAATGTGGCAGTTCCACCCTACGGGAATTGCAGGCGCGGGTGTACTCGTTACTGAAGGTTGTCGTGGTGAAGGTGGTTACTTACTTAATAAAGACGGCGAACGTTTCATGGAACGTTATGCACCGAACGCTAAAGATTTAGCAGGTCGTGATGTTGTTGCTCGTTCAATGATGACAGAGATCCGTGAAGGTCGTGGTTATGATCATCCTCAATTTGGTAAGCATATCAAACTTAAGCTTGATCACTTAGGTCGTGAAACTTTAGAGAAACGTTTACCAGGTGTTTGTGATTTATCTAAAACATTTGCTCACGTTGACCCTGCAGTTGAACCAATCCCAGTTATACCTACTTGCCATTATCAAATGGGCGGTGTACCGACCAATGTAAATGGTCAAGCGCTTAACATTGGCAATGATGGTAAAGAAACCATTGTTGAAGGTTTATTCGCGGTAGGTGAAATTGCTTGTGTATCTGTACATGGTGCAAACCGTTTAGGTGGTAATTCATTACTTGATTTAGTGGTATTTGGTCGTGCGGCAGGTAACTTTTTAGGGACCTACTTAAACGACACTCAAACGGCTAAAGATGCCTCTGAATCTGATTTAGAAGCGTCACTTGCCCGTACTAATCGTTGGGAATCATCAACGAAAGGTGAAGACCCTGTGCAAATTCGCAAAGACTTACAGCAATGTATGCAAATGAACTTCTCGGTATTCCGCGAAGGCGAAGCGATGGCAGAAGGCATGAAAGAATTAACTGAAATTCGTGAACGCTTGAAAGATGCTAGATTAGACGATAAATCGTCTGAATTTAACACGCAACGTATTGAATGTTTAGAGTTAGACAATTTGATGGAAACAGCATTTTGTTCAGCTAAAGCCGCTAACTTCCGTACAGAATCTCGCGGTGCTCATGCCCGTCAAGATTTTACTGAACGTGATGATGTTAATTGGTTATGCCATTCTATCTACACGCCTGAGACTGAAGCAATGTCTAAGCGTGACGTCAATATGAAACCTGTTCACCGTGAAGCTTTCCCTCCGAAAGCTCGTGTATACTAAGGAGCATTGCAATGAAGCAGTTATTTTCGATTTATCGTTACAACCCAGATGTTGATAATGCCCCATACATGAAAGAGTATGAACTAGACGTTCCTGAAGGCTCTGACATGATGGTACTTGACGCTTTGATCTTATTAAAAGAGACCGATGCTAGCTTATCATTCCGTCGTTCATGTCGTGAAGGTGTTTGTGGCTCAGACGGCTTAAACATGAATGGTAAGAATGGTTTAGCGTGTATAACGCCATTATCAGACTTGAAAGCAAAAACTATCGTGTTACGTCCTCTGCCGGGGTTACCGGTAGTACGTGATTTAATTATTGATATGACTCAGTTTTATACTCAATATGAAAAAATTAAGCCATACCTAATTAATGATGGTAAAGAGCCGCCTGCACGTGAGCATATACAGTCAATTGAAGAACGTGAAAAATTAGACGGTCTTTACGAATGTATTTTATGTGCCTGTTGTTCTACATCATGCCCGTCTTTCTGGTGGAATCCTGATAAATTTATCGGGCCTGCAGGTTTATTACATGCTTATCGTTTTCTAATTGATAGCCGTGATACAGCAACAGAAGAACGTTTAGATGATTTACAAGATGCTTACAGCGTATTCCGTTGCCATGGCATTATGAACTGTGTTGATGTTTGTCCGAAAGGGCTAAACCCAACGAAAGCTATCGGTCATATTAAGTCGATGTTGATTGCACGAGCAGTTTAATATTTTATTCACTGATTTCATGGGGTATAACCTCCGTGAAGTCAGTAATGATAAAATGGAATAGCACAACCTGATTTTTGAGTCGTTTATTTAGTTAAGTTAGAGTAATCTAGCAAATTAGATAAGCATTTTATTTATTGCTTTTATCCCATAAAGGAACAGGCAATGCCCGAAGGTACAATGAAGGCTTGGTTAGAGTCTTCCCATTTAAGTGGTGCTAACGCTACTTATTATGAAGAATTATACGAATCTTATCTGGATAACTCGCAATCTGTTTCAGCAGAGTGGCGAGTTTTATTCCAACAACTTCCAAAAATTGAAGGTGCTGACCTAGAGTTTAGGCATTCTGAAATCCGTAATGAATTTAGAGAATTAGCTAAGCAATCACACAAAACTGTTGTAGTTTCTGCTGGTGGCGATGCAAAACAAGTTAAAGTTTTACAGCTAATTAACGCTTTTCGTTTTCGCGGACATCAAAATGCCAATCTAGACCCTTTAGGATTATGGCAACGAGATAAGGTACGCGATTTACAATTATCGCATCATGAACTTTCTGAAAATGATTTTGACAAAGATTTTAATGTCGGCTCATTTGCAGTTGCTGAAGATTCAATGAAGTTAGGTGATTTATACAAATCACTTAAAGCAACATATTGTGGCGGCATTGGCGCTGAATATATGCATATTACTTCAACAGATGAAAAACGTTGGTTACAACATCGTCTTGAATCTGTGCAATCAAAAGCAGTACTTACTATCGCTGAAAAAGAAGAAATTCTTAAAGGTTTGATAGCTGCAGATGGTCTTGAGAAATATCTTGGTGCTAAATTTCCAGGCGCAAAACGTTTCTCACTCGAAGGTGGTGATGCACTAGTTCCTATGCTGAAAGAGTTAATCACTCGCGCAGGCACACAAGGCACTAAAGAAGTTGTCATTGGCATGGCTCACCGTGGTCGTTTAAATGTCTTGGTTAACGTGATGGGGAAAAATCCATCGAAGTTATTTGACGAGTTTGGTGGTAAACATGATGAAATTTTATCTTCTGGTGATGTTAAATATCATCAAGGTTATTCATCTGATTTTGTTACGCCTGGCGGAAATGTACATTTAGCGCTGGCGTTTAACCCTTCGCATCTTGAAATTGTTAACCCTGTTGTTATCGGTTCAGTTCGTGCTCGTCAAGACAGACGTGGCGATATAGTAGGTGATACCGTATTACCAATTACTATACATGGTGATTCGGCTATCGCAGGACAGGGTGTTGTACAAGAAACCTTTAATATGTCGCAAGCGCGAGCATTTAAAGTAGGTGGAACAATCCGTCTTGTAATTAATAACCAAGTTGGTTTTACAACGTCGAATCCACAAGATATGCGTAGTGGTGAATATTGTACTGATATAGCGAAAATGGTTTCAGCGCCAATTCTTCATGTGAATGGTGATGATCCTGAAGCGGTCATTTTGGTAACACAAATTGCCCTCGATTACCGTAATGAATTCAAGCGTGATGTAGTGATTGATCTAGTTTGTTATCGCCGTCATGGCCATAATGAAGCTGATGAACCTAGTGCAACACAGCCATTAATGTATAAAAAAATTAAAAAGCACCCGACACCTCGTCAAATTTATGCAGATATACTTAATGCTGAAGGTTCAATTACCTCAGCAAAATCGACTGAGCTTGCGGCATATTACCGTAAACTCCTTGATGAAGGTCAGTGCACCGTAGAACAATGGCGACCAATGACAGAGCATTCTGTAGATTGGAGTCCATTTATTGGTCACGACTGGGATGATGAATACGAGAAAGAAATTTCTGTCGTTAAATTAAAAGAATTAGCAGGGAAAATTTCAACTTATCCTGATAATCATCCTGTACAGGGACGTGTTAAAAAGATTTATGATGATCGCGTTAAAATGGCATCAGGCGAAAAATTACTTGATTGGGGAATGGCAGAAAACTTAGCCTATGCGTCTATTGTTGATTTAGGTCAACGTGTTCGTATTACCGGACAAGATTCTGGCCGTGGTACTTTCTTTCATCGTCATGCTGTTTTACATAATCAAGAAGATTCAAGCCAATACTTACCTTTGCAAAATATTCGCGAAGGCCAAGGTCCGTTTGATATTCATGATTCAGTATTGTCTGAAGTGTCAGTCGTTGCTTTTGAATATGGTTACACCACGGCAGAACCTGCAGGTTTAACCATTTGGGAAGCACAATTTGGTGATTTTGCTAACTGTGCGCAAGTAGTATTTGATCAATTCATTAGTTCTGGTGAGCAGAAGTGGGGCCGTTTATGTGGTCTAACTATGTTGCTTCCTCATGGCTATGAAGGTCAGGGCCCAGAACATTCATCGGGTCGCCTTGAACGTTTCTTACAGTTATGTGCTGATCACAATATGCAAGTTTGTGTACCATCAACACCTGCGCAAGTATTTAATATGCTTCGTCGTCAAGTGATACGACCTATGCGTCGTCCGCTAGTTGTGATGTCACCTAAATCATTATTAAGACATCCATTAGCGGTTTCTTCATTAGAAGAAATGTCGACAGGTGTTTTCCATAATGTTATCGGTGAAGTTGATGATATAGAGCCTAAGAATGTGGAACGTGTCGTATTTTGTAGTGGCAAAGTTTACTACGAATTACTTGAACAACGTCGTAAGAGTGAACAAGAAAATGTTGTGATCATTCGAATCGAACAGTTATATCCATTCCCAGAAGTTGAGCTACAAGCAGAGTTGGCGAAATATCCACATGTGAAGCAATTCGTTTGGTGTCAGGAAGAACCGCAAAACCAAGGTGCATGGTATTGTTCACAGCATCATTTTAGAGCGGCAATCCCTAAAGGTACTTATTTGACATATGCAGGTCGTAAGGCTTCTGCAGCACCAGCTGTAGGTTATATGTCTGTCCATGTAAAAGAACAACAAGCGCTAGTCAATGACGCGCTAACTGTTGAAGACTAGTGAGTAAGGAATAAATAAATGACAATTGAAATTAAGGTTCCCGTTTTACCTGAATCTGTTGCAGATGCAAGCGTAGCTACTTGGCACGTACAAGTAGGTGATAAAGTTTCTCGTGATCAGAACCTCGTAGACATTGAAACTGATAAAGTGGTTTTAGAAGTTGTTGCTATCCAAGATGGTGTGATTACTGAAATCTCACAGGCTGAAGGTGCAACGGTATTAGGCGATCAAGTCATTGCTATACTTTCTGACGGTGGCGCAGCTGTTTCAGTAGCATCACCTGTTGCTGCAACTGCTCCAGCTGCAACGTCAGGCTCATCACAAGTAAAGGTTATCGACATTATCGTACCTGTTTTACCTGAATCCGTTGCTGATGCAACTGTTGCTACTTGGCATGTTGCTGAAGGCGACACTGTTTCAGTTGACCAAAATTTGGTTGATATTGAAACTGATAAAGTTGTACTAGAAGTTGTGGCACAAGACAATGGCGTAATTGGCAAAATTATCCACGGTGAAGGCGATACGGTTTTAGGTTCACAAATAATTGGTGAATTAAATGCAGGCGCTACAGCTGGTGCTCCGGCGACAACTGCAGAAGAAGTAATCAGCTCTGACGAATTAGCAAGTCCTTCAGTACGTCGTTTAATGACTGAAAAAGGTTTAACTGCTGCTAATGTAACAGGCACAGGTAAAGGCGGACGTATTTCGAAAGAAGATGTTGAAGCTGCTGTTAACGCTTCAAAAGCTAAGCCTGCTGCACCAACGGCGAAAGCTGCTGCTCCAGTTGCACAAGACTTAGGCGAACGTACTCAAAAACGTGTACCAATGACACGTTTACGTAAAACCATTGCTAAGCGTTTATTAGAAGCTAAAAATTCTACGGCAATGTTGACAACGTTTAACGAAGTTAATATGAAGCCTATTATGGATCTTCGTAAGCAATATAAAGACTTATTTGAGAAGACACATGATACGCGTTTAGGTTTTATGTCATTTTATGTCAAAGCTGTTACCGAGGCATTAAAGCGTTATCCAGCGGTAAATGCTTCAATTGACGGTGATGATATTGTTTATCATAACTTTTTCGATATCTCGATTGCTGTTTCTACACCACGTGGCCTAGTTACACCAGTATTACGTGATACAGATCAGTTAGGTATGGCAGCGATTGAAAATGGCATTCGTGCCTTAGCAATTAAAGGCCGTGATGGTAAATTGAGTATTGATGAAATGACCGGTGGTAACTTTACTATTACTAACGGTGGTGTATTTGGTTCATTACTTTCAACACCTATCTTGAATTTACCGCAAGCGGCTATTTTGGGTATGCATAAAATCCAAGACAGACCTATGGCAGTAAATGGTAAAGTTGAAATATTACCAATGATGTACTTGGCACTTTCTTATGATCATCGTTTAATTGATGGTAAAGAATCGGTTGGTTTTTTAGTCGCAATTAAAGATTTGCTAGAAGATCCAACACGTCTACTTCTTGATATTTAATCGAGAATATTAAATCTTTTGATTTAGACTATAGTATTAGCTCTAAGGACTTTGTTCCTTAGAGCTTTTATACTATAATCGGTCAACTTTTTTCGATGACAGCCTTTTTATATACGTTTTATATAAAATAGTTGTCATTTTCATCTACAGATAAATGGATAAATCACCATGAATTTGCATGAATATCAAGCGAAACAATTGTTCGCTGAATACGGTTTACCAGTTTCTGAAGGGTTCGCTTGCGATACTCCTCAAGAAGCTGCTGAAGCTGCTGACAAAATTGGCGGCGATATGTGGGTTGTTAAAACTCAAGTACACGCAGGCGGACGCGGTAAAGCTGGCGGTGTTAAACTAGTTAAATCTAAACAAGAAATTAAAGATTTCGCTCAGCACTGGTTAGGTAAGAACTTAGTTACTTATCAAACAGACGCAAATGGTCAGCCAGTAACTAAAATTTTAGTAGAAAGCTGTACAGACATCGCTAACGAGTTATATCTTGGTGCTGTTGTTGACAGAGCTTCTCAAAGAGTTGTTTTCATGGCTTCTACCGAAGGTGGTGTTGACATAGAAAAGATTGCTGAAGAGACTCCTGAATTAATTCACAAAGCTGAGATTGACCCACTAGTTGGCGCTCAACCTTACCAAGCACGTGAATTAGGTTTTAAATTGGGTTTAAACCCAACTCAAATGAAGCAATTTGTTAAGATCTTTTTAGGTCTAGCTAAAATGTTTGAAGATTGTGATTTCGCTTTACTAGAAATCAACCCGTTAGTAATTACTGACGAAGGTAATCTTCACTGTTTAGATGGCAAAATTGGTATCGATGGTAATGCTATCTACCGTCAACCTAAAATGCGTGCTTTCCACGATCCATCTCAAGAAGATGAACGTGAAGCACATGCAGCACAGTGGGAGCTAAACTATGTAGCTCTTGACGGTACTGTAGGCTGTATGGTTAACGGAGCAGGCCTAGCAATGGGTACTATGGATATCGTTAACTTACACGGCGGCAAGCCAGCTAACTTCCTAGATGTTGGCGGCGGAGCAAACAAAGAACGTGTTTCTGAAGCATTCAAAATTATCCTTTCAGACGAAAACGTTAAAGCTGTTTTAGTTAACATCTTTGGTGGCATCGTTCGTTGTGACATGATTGCTGAAGGTATTATTGGCGCTGTTAAAGAAGTAGGCGTTAAAGTACCTGTTGTTGTACGTTTAGAAGGTACTAATGCTGAATTAGGTCGTGAAGTTCTTAAGAACTCTGGCTTAGACATCATTGCTGCTGAATCACTAACTGATGCAGCAACTAAAGTTGTAGCAGCTGCGGAGGGCAAATAATGTCTATCTTAATTAATAAAGATACTAAAGTTATCTGTCAAGGTTTTACTGGTGGTCAAGGTACTTTCCACTCAGAGCAAGCACTTGAGTATGGTACACAAATGGTTGGCGGCGTAAGCCCAGGTAAAGGCGGTCAAACGCATTTAGGCCTTCCAGTTTTCAATACAGTACGTGAAGCAGTAGAAGTAACTGGCGCAACAGCAACAGTTATCTACGTTCCAGCTCCGTTCTGTAAAGATGCTATTTTAGAAGCTATCGATGCAGGAATCGAGCTTATCGTTACTATTACTGAAGGTATTCCAACTTTAGATATGGTTGACGTTAAAGCTAAGCTTAACCAAACTGGCGTTCGTATGATCGGTCCTAACTGCCCAGGTGTTATCACGCCGGGCGAGACTAAGATTGGTATCATGCCAGGTCACATCCATTTACCAGGTAAAGTTGGTATTGTTTCACGTTCTGGTACGTTAACGTACGAAGCCGTTAAGCAAACTACTGATTTTGGTTTTGGCCAATCTACTTGTGTAGGTATTGGTGGTGATCCTATCCCAGGTACTAACTTCATCGACGTATTGGAAATGTTCCAAAACGATCCTCAAACTGAAGCAATTGTAATGATTGGTGAAATTGGCGGAACGGCTGAAGAAGAAGCTGCGGAATACATCAAAGCACACGTTACTAAACCTGTAGTATCTTACATTGCTGGTGTTACTGCACCAGAAGGTAAGCGTATGGGTCACGCTGGCGCGATTATCGCTGGTGGTAAAGGTACTGCTGAAGAGAAATTTAAAGCATTAGAAGCGGCGGGTGTTAAAACTGTTCGTTCTTTAGCTGATATCGGCAAAGCACTTAAAGAGAAAACAGGTTGGTAATCAGCTTTTGATTGCAAACTGAGTTCTTAATAAAAACCCGCTACTTAGCGGGTTTTTTTATGAAATAATTATTCATTTAAAAGTAGCCACTCGAAAAACTTAATCCCTTTAGGGGTTAGCTTTACAAGAGTTCCTGAACCTTTTTCTACTATTCCAAATGCCATTGCGACATTCGTACCGGAAAATTCTCTTCCAACGAACGTACCTGCAATAAGTATCTCATCCTTGCGTGCTATAAAATCTTGTAACTTTCCTGAGCTTAGATATTTACTAAACAGGTCATCATCTGAAGTAGATTTTGTCTTAACTTGGCTCAAGCTATTGTTGAGAGCAGATATCTCCTTATCTTTTTGAAATATCTCTTTGTCTTTTGCTAACAGTTGTTTCTGTGTTTCTATATCACCTCCTTGTAAATCTAAGTACTTTGACCAAATAGCTGAGATCAATTGCCCTAAGTCATTTTTAGAATAGTCTTTTGGCATCAAGTGCAATAGATCATCAGTTAACTCAGGATAACGATCACTTATCGTTTCATACGTTTCAGTTGAATCAAAAATTGAGATGATTTTATTCAGATCAAAGTTATTACCCTTTTTTGATTCTTCTCTAAGAACATGTTTGATTTCTCTATCAACCCATGAAGACTGTAATGATTGTTTTGTAAAAAATAATAAGGCAATATCAGCTTTATCTAAACCATCTCGAAATATTGATTTTCGTAGGTTATTCCCTGGGAGTATTTTTCTTTTATCAAACCAGACATTGATATAGCAGTCCTCTAAGTCTTGTACTATTGGTTCAATATAATCTTCTTTATCGTCAGATGAATGACTAACGAATACTAAAACTGAATTTGCCATGATAATCCCTATGTTTGTATTTATTATAAGTTTACATTGGGATGTTTTTCTTATTTTTCAATAGTCTATTTATATTTGAGTATCTTGGTTTATTTTGTCGCGGTGGCGACGAGTAAAAGGGGTCGGTGACAAGTGATAATTATTATTACCTGCTTGGAGTTTGTTTACTTGTCTGGCGTCGGGGTGCCGACGACACCCAAAGAGGGTTAAGCGACGAACCCTCTCTGGACTCACCCGTCGCTGCTGCATTAAACGTGTTTCCTCCATGCTACCCAATATTCTCAACGTACCAGCGCTGATGGCACGTCCGTGTGCCAACAACGCTTTCACTGGCATCCTTGCCAGTGATACGTGAATATTGGGCATCATTCCGGCGTTTAATGAAGCAGAGTTGGTGCTGGGTTCATCTACATAGGTTTACCTGAAGTAGGGTAAAGCAGGATCAGTTACCGAGATGGCGTAGACTGACGATTGTCATGGGCGTTCATCGGAAAAAATATTACTGTAATCTCAACAGAGTTATTCATGTCTTAGTTGATTAGAGAACCATAGGAAGTTTTGAAGTCGAGTTTAATGTAAGTGTTGTATAACGACTCGTTGGGTATTATTGTCAAAGTCATATCGAACTGAAGTTTAAACCAGATAAAAAATATAAAAGAAGTAAGTGAAACCTTACTTCTTTGTTAAATAATATAACTCTGATTAATATGGCATTTTTTCAATATGCGTAATACTTGAATGACCTTCTAATGATTTAAAAATCGTTACCATTGCTGGGTTAGATGTTGCACCTGGATAAACCGGTGTAGCGTTACAGAAAAAAGCATAATTCTCTCCAGCAACAACCTGTTTTGCAACAGCAATGGGTTCATAGTTAACACCAACAAACTTTTCAAATGCATTAATGAAAACTTCTTTATCTTCGGTACTTATTTGGGCAGAAAAGGGTGAGTATGAACCAACGGTAGTATTTGACATGATAATATCCTTATATATGAATTAAATATGTTATGCACCTTACTGATGCACAAATAACGATAGTTCAAAATTATTGAAACACAATGTCATTTGTCATTTAATTACTAACTATTCTATGATTTGTTTTTCTGCTAATAATTAAAGAGGGCAGTGACAAACACTCGTCAGGTATCTATAAATATCAAAATTTAACTTTCAAATTGAGTTGGAGGGTTTTGCTGTGCAGGGTGTTCTGGGAATTGGAAAGGAGAGTGGAGTGTTCGTACCCTTTTCTGCGCTGTCGCCTCCGTGAAGCCAGTTGATAACCACACTCCAACTGCTCAGTTTTCAATAAGTATTATTGTCGTGGTGGCATTTTCATTAATTTAAGCGACATTGAGTAATGATCAATGTCGCTAATAAATTAACCGTTATTCACCTGCAACTTTAGTTTTTACTGTTAAAAGCTTAGCGACTCTCTCTTTGTTTATTTCAAACATAGCTTTATTCGCATCACTTGGCTCTGCTAGTTCCAATGCTTTTGCATAATTTTTATAGGCCTTATTTAGAGCACCACTTGTCTCTTGTGCATCTGCCAAGCTGTCATAAACATTGGCTGAGTTTGGGTACATTTTGACATTATAAGAAAATACTTCTATCGCCTTATCAAATTTTTCATCGCCTAATGCGTTGTAGCCTAAATTATTAATTATTCCTTCAGGTACCTGTACATCAAAGCCAAATTTTGTACCAATGGATTTATAATGAGCTTGAACCGCGGTAAGGCCTTCGGTGAATGTCTCACGTGGCATATTCCAGCCATCCCAAACTTGTTTCAATGCAAAATACTGGCTACGCAATACGGTCGAACCATGATCTTCATCATCAAATTCTTTGTTAGCAAATATTAAACCTTTAACTTTACTCTCTTTTACCACGTTAACGAATTCGTTGTATGGTGCGATCATACGCTCGCCTTCTGCAGCCATAGTTACAAAAAGCGTTCGATCAAGCGATTTTGTTTTATTGAAAAAAACCTTAGCATCATTTATTAGGCGTTGATCGTCCCACCATAGACTTGGGCTTACTGAAATATAGGCATTAAATACCTCTGGTTTTGTTAAGAAAGCATTTATGGCAAATAGCCCACCGAATGAATGGCCACTAAATACACGATAAGGCTGAGTACGATAGTTTTTTTCGATATAGGGGATCAATTCTTGTTCAAAAAAGTTTAAAAAAGTATCTGCACCACCACCATTTTGAAATCGCTCGTCTTTGGATATTAATATTTCAGGGGTTAAATCACGCGTTCTATCCGTATTAGCCACACCGACAATTATCATCTGAGGAATACGACCATTATTAGCGAGAAAATTCATCGTGCCTACCGTGTGGCTGAAATGTCCTGGTCCATCTGTGAGATAAAGCACTGGAAAGCGCGTATCCCCATTGCGGTATGCATTTGGTAAATGAACCTGAATTATACGTTTTTCATTAAGAGTTTTTGACTCGATTTCTATTGTCTTACCAATAGAAATGCTGTTATCTATAGCTGCAGCGATGTTTGGTATAGATAGCAAAATAAGTATGAATAGTCGTTTCATTGTTTAACGTCCTTTTTAGGTATATTTTTATATTTATTGTTTAACTTCTTATATTCTACGACTTTCATCGTAGACTATTTTTTGTTGTATTCCAAGCTTGATAAATATAAAGGATCACTTTCATGCTTGGGTTTCTTGTCATTCATATATTGTAGTTGTAGCGAGGACAGCTAAAAGGCTAGAATTAAAGTCAAATTAAAGGGGTGGGGGCAACTCAGAGTTCTTATCAAGAAATTTAAACATGCAATCATTGAAATTAAACAACTATGGTGCTGACTCCTCTAATGCTGCTAATTTCTTGCCAAATAACCCTAGTAAGGTGCCATTGAGTGACGATAGTTGACTCTCAAGCATCTTCTTCTCTTGCTGCACTTCTTTTCCATTATCACTATTAAGTTTACGAAGCTCTTGTTGAATTTCTTTAATTTGTTCTTGTATTTGTTCTATCATTTTATCGAGAAACTCAGTGTCAATTTCATTTTTCTCTTCTTCATTATTCTCAGCTTGTAATTGCTGCGCTAATTTTTCTCTGGCTTCAGGAGAAATGTTGACCTGTGTACTTGAGGTCGTACTGTGCGGATTATTTTTGGCAAGGTTATCTTCATCGTCAGCGGTTTTCGACGTTAAGGTCGAATAGGCGAAAGAAGTCGCTATTTGCATGCTTGAAGAATCTATAGTTATCATAAAATTAGTTTGTTGATGTTACTCAAACACATTATCGGCTATCAGGCGTAAAGCTTTAGACTAATTTTACTCGGTATTGTTGGTAACAGAATTGTTACTTTTCATTATTTCATTTTCCATCGTTTCGTTATCTGTAGTGTCTCATGTAACCATAATGTCAAATATTGGATAAGCTCTAATGCCATAGGGGACTCATCAGCAGCTTCTTACAATTTCTCACGTTACGCCTACATTTCATCAACAAAAGCCATAAAGAAACGAACGTAATAAGGCTTTATTATGAACTCATAAACTACAAACATAAAAAAACATTGGAAATTAACATTATGAATAAATCACTTATTAGCATCGCTTTACTTATCGCATCATCAACAGTTTTTGCTGAAACAGAGTATCCTGAAAACCGAGTATTACGACCACTCACTTTAACAGATGGCACTGTGTCTGTGGGCGGCGGGTTAACGTGGTCCGAAGAGAAAGATGACGATAGTCTCGGGCTGAATTTAAATATTGGTTACGGTTTAACTGATAATTTAACACTTGGTCTTGGAGGGATAAATTATCGAATTTTAGCTCGAGAGAATAATGAAACGGGTCTTGAATTAACGGTAGGCTTAGGCGTAAGAGGCTTTCAAAAGTCATCTGCTACCGGTGAATCTATCGCATATGGCACAGACTTAAATGGTAAATATGTATTTGATAAAGACTTCGCTATGATTTTCTCTGTAGGTTATGTGAAATGGGATGAAGAAGTGCTAAAAAATAAAGATGAATATCGCTATTCTGTAGGTTTACAGACTAATCTAGCAAAGGATTGGACCGCAACTGCTCTCTACACTTATCGCGATTTAAAAGATTTTAATCAAAGTGAAGCGCATGAAGCCATTGTGGGCGTTAATTACGCATTTAGCAAGAGTACGGATATCGGTATATTTGCAGGCTATTCAGACTTCGATGCACAAGAAAATGGCTACAAACTTGATAATAGTTATGATCAGGTTGCTGGTATCTACGCTAATTATCGTTTTTAACTTAAACGTCTTTGAATAAATATAATGGCTCAATTTTAAGTTAAGCTTTGAATTCAATAGCGGCTTAAATATTGAGCATGTTACGTGACATTCCACTGATAAATCACGTCATTTGTGACATTTTTGTCTAATTGTGCGAAAAGAAGTATTTTACTATTAACAGGTATTTAACCTTGTGTTAACCTGCGCGCCTTATTGAAGGGAATCAATATGAAAACTCAAGTTTAACTTATTCTTCCCTTCTAAATTTTAAAAGGAAAGTTAAATTGAAGTATGTAAACCTAATAATGATGAGCGCTTCTTTGTGTTTATTAACGGCATGTTTTGAAGTTGAAGATAACAGTAGTTCAGATGTCGCAGCTGCTATTCAGGCACAAAATGAAATTCTTAGTGGAACCACTTACCCAACTAATGAAACGTTAACGTCAACAGTTGCTTTAACTGGCATAATTGTTAACGCCCTTGATGGTAAAGAAGTATCAAAAGCTAATGTTACCATCATAGCCGCAGACGAAATTATTCAAGATAGCCTTGTGTTCACCGGTGGTGAATTTAAAATTGAAAACCTTCCATCTAACTCTGATATTGAAGTTGTTATTGAAAGTACTAATGAAGAGTTTTTATCTCGTGTATTTTTTATAAACACAGGAAATTCTGATGCTATTAATACATCTAATGATTTTGGTACCTTTGAAGTGTCGATAGCTAACACAATGCAAGTATCTGTTATAAACAAAACAACCGGTTTGCCTTTGTCAGCGTTGGAGTTTATTGCATACTCTCATGCAGGTTCTAGTTCTCGAGCGAGTAAATATAAACATACTTCAACGTATGATGAAGTTAATGGTATTTATAATATTACTGTCCCTAAATTTATTAATACAGCAATAAGAGCCAATTTAGATATCAATAAAGATGGTGAAATAGATTTTACCCCTGAGTCAAATAACAACTTAAGTGGCAATGATTTATATGTTTCATCGTCTAATACTCAAGATATATTGACATTATATGTTGAAGAAAATATGCCTTTAGCCGAAGTTGAATTTCGTATTACTTTGATTGATTCAAGTGCCAATGCTCTTTTAGGTGCTGAGCTTACAGCAACAGGTTCAGATGAAGTAGAATCTCAATCTGTTTTTGATGAAGAAAGTGAGCAATATGTTTTATCTGCAACATTCGGCAATTCCTCAACAATTGAAATACCTGCATTTTCTGTTAATGATATTGATTACCAGAGTAGTTCAATATTATTTAATATGAATTCCGAAGGAAGTTTAACCGTGCATGTTTCTGGTACTTTAGGTAACAGTTATTATAAAACACCATATTTAGACATAATTGAGTTGGCTATAATGCCACGACCAACTGATAGCGGCACCTCTAATTTAGAAGTGGTTACTGCAGCTAAAAAAGTAAATGTTGCTGATCATAGTTTCAGTGTTTTTTACTCTCAGCAAATTACAGCTTCCGCAAGTAATTTATCATTAACTAATACTTCTGGCTATACAGTGGTAAAGGGCAACGATGACTCTAACGATATCGTTTTACCTGGTACAACTATTATAAGTGGTAATGTAGATGTTCCTGTGTCATTTGAAACAAGTTTAAATAATACAAAATTAACAATTACTCCGATAAGTACTTTAACGTCAGGGCAAAGTTATCAGTACGATATCAATTCTTTAGTTGTAACTTCTACTGAACAATCAGTTGATGTCAATGGCGACTCTCTTTCATTTTCTATTGAAGACTTGAGTGATGATGCTTTTGATATTAATGAAGTACGAGTAGATAACAACAATTTTACAACTAATGGGGTTGCAATTACAGTAACTAATACAGCGGGTGATGTAGCAAACCCATCTAACAATAATAGTAATATATATATTTACTTACCATCTAGTATCGAAACTTTACAAAACTTTTCATTACGACTCGTTTCTATCACTGTAGATGATATTAGTAATAACTCAATAAGAGACTATAGGTTTGTTAGAGATGGAAGCCCTTATAATGTGTCAACTCTTGGGCTGATACAATTAGCCGAAAACGAAACTATTTTGAGTGACAATTTATCTATAAATATAGAAAAAGGTTCAGCTCAAGAAGATAGTCAAAAAGTTTATAGTGCCTACACATACTACTATATGTCGGATGACATGAATAATTCTGAAAATAGCTTAACGTTTGAATATGCCTATGAAACTAAAGCTGGTGTTGTGTCAACAGGGACCATAAAGATACCTGTACAATAAGCTGTAACTGACAAGTTAGTTAAAAGTCCTTGTCTAAAACGTCGGACGGCAGTAAAGCCTTATTCGACTTGAAAATCCGTTTAATAGCGGATTTTTTTTATTAAGCTTTATGTTAATAGTATTACTCCTTATTATTATCTAGACACTATACCTTTTAGGCTGAAAGCTAGTCAGATAGACATCCTGTAAAAGACGCTTTAGAAAATATAAGATTACTAAAACTAGCGGTGTAAAACATACCAACAATATAGCGAATGGTATGAATGATGATTATGAAATTCACAGTACAAAAATATGTTCAAGATGTTACGAAAGAGTATTGTTGGTGTGGTATTAACTCATACGATCTACGGAAAATTAATATTAGCGTGTTTGTTTTTTGATAATATTGAGCCTTCAAAACACCTGTAGCGATACTACTTCCCGAGTATTATATTTATCAAAAATACTAATCATTGGAGCCTCTTATACATCAAGAAATACTTAGACTTCAAGAGAGTGGAAAATTGGAGGCGTTATAAGACTAGCTGAAGAAAAAGTGATGGGTCTACAATATCGGTGATTGCTATCAATATCTCTTTTAGATTACCATCATAAAGAAGACTTCTTTACACGATTACCTTTTACGCTCTGCTAATCTCTATATTTTAAAAAGGGGTGGGTAAGTTTTTTTGATGTGATAAATAAAATGACAATCTGGGATCAACTATGAAAATAACAATAAAAAGCTTTCTCCTCGTAATTATGACGTTACCGAGTTATGTGGCATTAAGTACAGACTTCAACGCTGACAAGTTAGCAATATCAGCGCAAGCTGAAGCCTTTTCTCAAGCATTTGTTGAAGGAGACATTGAAACAATAATGTCGATATATAGCCCAGATGCAAAGATTGTTTATGGAGAAAACAATATAGAGAATAATATTAATGCTATTCGAAAATATTGGACCCCAAACCTCAAAAGTAGTTGGAAATTAAATTGGCATAAAACTGAGTCAGAGGAACTCATTATTGACGGTCAACTCGCAAGCGATATTGGTTACTATTCTGGGCTGTCTATCCATGATGATGGACGAGAAAGTAAGTTTGGCGGGGCATATGTGATAGTTTGGCGAAAAATAGATGGTGTTTGGCGAATTCATCTCGATATGTGGAATGCGATTAAATAAATTTAATTCAATCGCTTTATTATAGACATACTGCAACTCAAAATTAATCTCTTGCAAGTTGATGTTCTCTTTTTAAAATGCCAAGCAGAATACAAATTAAATGTTAGTGAATTTTAATTGTATATATATTTCAATTGGTTAAAAAGGACTTTTTTTGGCCCTATTAATGCAACACCAATCGTGAAGTTAAAAACATAAACGAGGGTAGTACGATGATAAATAATAGAATCACACAAAGCAGTCGATTAATTCTTTCAGCTAACAAAATTCATTCTTTTCAACAAGAGCAAATGGAAGTCTTGGATAACAGCAACAAAAATGAAAATATTGAGATTGAATTATCACTCAATGAAGATAATGAAAATTATGTACTTGGCTATAATTAATGAATAATAATGTCCTAGTATAAGCGACAATTTTATTTATCTTGAATAATAATGTTGAACCTATAAAATGATTAATTTTAACTGAATGATAACTCATTAAAATTAATCATTTTACTTCCCATAATGCACAGTTTTAAACTGTTTCAATCGTTAACCATTCTCATCAGGTTCGATAAAGGTTTCTTTTGCTATTTTTTTAATATCGATGCTTTCTTCAATAATTTTTTCGCGCATTTTACCAATTTCTTCCATCGCCTTTTCTTTTTCTTCTGGACTTAGATTTTCATTCTTTGCTATTTCGGCCATCATAGCATCGAGTTCTTCAAGTTTTTTTCGGTCAACGCCTAAACGCTTATCAAGTATTGCTTGCATCATATCTCCAAAACGAGAATTAGTTTCAGTGGTATCTTTTATTTTAATCTCATCTGATGAAGAAGTAGTCACTTGTAAGTTTGATTGGCTACTCTGATTCCCTGCGAGTAATTCTGCTGATGTTTGCGGCCTAACATAAATGGGAGATATTTCTTGAATGATATTTTTATTCCCCTCTAATAGCGATAATGCTTGATTAGATAAGGTTAAGGTATTTTGATTTATAGCATCATTTGTACGAGTCGAGTTGATGTTATTGAAATTAGCTTGGCTTGCACCTTTTGTTTTGGCCTGAGCGATTATTTCATTGTAGTTTACGTTAATCATCATAATGCATACTCTTCTAACTTCTTTGATTTGTCCCTATTCTTAATTGATAGCAGTTACTGTGCCAATTCAATATCATTAAGCTTTTTAGTTAAAAGCTTTATATTTTGACAGGTTAGGATGGTTGCTCAGATGTAAAGGGGAAATAATTTGCCGCATTATTCACATACTTAGAGAGGTATTGCCGTTTGTCGGTTAGCAATGTCATTACGTTTGGGGATACACTTTTTATGTATTTTGATAGTGTAAGTTCACATATAATTTTTAGTCATATTTCTTAGATAACAATTTATTCCATCTGATTGTATTTTGTTTCTGAAGTGTTATGTTCTAGTGACAGAAACAATGGTTAAGCGTTTTATTGTACAAGGGCTCATCATGATATTTTTAATATTGGAGTCAGTTTTATTGATTTTTTTCACCAGTGGCAATGTTTTTCTGCTGCGAGTTCAACATGTATTAATGCTGACAAAGTGAGTAGTCATTGTTTATCTAATAAATGGCAGAATGGTTATAAAAGTGCAGTGGGGTCAATTTAACGGTATAACATTCAGTGTTTTCTGCCCTAGAAAAAGCAATAAAGGAAGCTAATTAATGAATAATATTTATCACATCCTTAATGGCGATTCTTTAATGAGCCAACTCCCAGCATCTATTTTAGGTGAATTAATTGTTGCTCGTGAATGTTTAGTTGATGGCAATATTCAGGGCGACACCCTGAGTGAATTATTTGCCAACCGAGCCGAACATATAGAAAGTTATTCGCAGGTCCCAAATGGAAAATATTTCGAAACAACGGTACCTGAAATAAACAAAATAATGCACATTCCTCCAAAGGCAACGGTATATTGCTGGTTTGAAGATGACTTGTTTTGTCAGGTTAATTTTTGGTTTGTCTTACATTTACTCAAGAAACAAGATCAAGGTTACACAATATACCTAGTTCGGCCTAATAAAGGCAATGAATATAGTTTTGGTCATATGAGCCAAGAAGAATTAATCATAGCTTATAATACTGCTTACATCATTGAGACGACAGAACTTAAGTGTTTAGCCGATTTATGGCCGAATTATCAACAAAAGAATTTTGATAATCTGCTACAAATTGCTACAGGCCTTTTACAGAGATTTCCTTTTTTACTTCCTGCAGTAAATGCTGAAATTGACAGGTTGCCTGATGATAGTGGTTACGGCAGACCAGAAAGACAATTGTTATTGATTATGAAGAATCTTGATACTGAAGATTTCCCAACAGTATTTCGGGTATTTCATCAAAAAGAAGGTATCTATAGTTTTGGTGATCTACAAGTTAGACGTATGTTTGATGAACTGCTTAAACACTAAATATTCAAACTCAATAAAAATAATTTCAAACGCTGTAATAAAACTCAATTTTATCAGACTAATTAGTTGCTATATAAATTGAAATAATTAATTGAGGAATATATGACCCAAAATCTAGCAGAGCCCATGGCCCTACAATCAAGACTACTAAATATTGATATTATAAGAGGTATTGCCTTACTTGGTATTCTCTTAATGAACATTCAAGCTTTTTCAATGAATTTCTCTGCGTATAGTAATCCAACGTCATTTGGTGATTTATCCGGCATAAATTTCTATGTATATTATTTCTCGCATATTTTTGCAGATCAAAAGTTTATGACCATATTCTCAATACTCTTTGGTGTCGGTATTGTTTTAATGGCTGAAAACATAGAAAGGAAAGGCGGAAACCCAGGTAAGATACACTATAAACGCATGTTTATATTGGCTATCTTTGGGTTGTTACATGCTTATTTATTATGGTTCGGTGATATTCTATTTCCTTATGCTTTAGCGGGGATGATAGCTTATACCGCGCGTAAAAAATCAGTTCGGTTTTTACTGATCACCGCTTTTTTATCCATTGGCTTTTGTTCTTTAGTGATGTATTTAATTAGTTTTGCAATTCCTATGATGGAAGAAGCTGATTTACAAAATATGCTCGCAATGTGGGCGCCAACTCAAGAAATGATCGATAAAGATATTTTAGTTAATCAAGCGAGTTGGTTAGGACAAATGGAACATCGCAATTTCATGGCCTCTAAAATGCAAACCAATGTTTTATTTTATATGTTTAGAATTGTCGGTCTTATGATGATTGGTATGGCATTATTTAAACTTGATTTTTTTGGTAAACGTTTCAGCAATAAGAGTTTAGCGATTAGCGCAGTTATCACACTCGCTTTAGGTTTACTTCTGAGTATTACGGGTAATCAAGCTAATTTTGATAGCGGCTGGGGACTTGATTCAATGATGTCTGGTATTCAACCTAACTACTGGGGCAGTATTTTAATGGCTTATAGTTACATGAGTCTTTTAATTGTATTTTGTCGTTCATCAGCGTTAATGAAATTGAAAAGTTTGTTCGCAAATGTAGGGAAAATGGCGTTAACTAATTACTTATCACATACCTTAATCTGTGGATTTATTTTTTATGGATGGGGTTTAGGTTATTACGGTAGTTTTGAGCGAAGTGACATGCTGCTTGTTGTTTTAGGCGTATGGACTTTTCAATTGTTTTTCTCAAGCTTCTGGATGGCTCGCTATCAATTTGGACCTTTTGAATGGTTATGGCGAAGTATGACGTACGGAAAACGTCAACCGCTTAAAATAACTCAATAGATAGAAATTACTGTTAATATGACTATACGTAAAAACGGCTTCGGCTGTTTTTTCGTTTAAGAATATCCGCTGATGGATTTACGTAACAGATCAATGTAAAAATAAAAGGGACTTCTAGCAATGACAGACATACTAAATAAGAATTTATTTTTAATTAAAGAACATGTTGGCATATTCAAAGCCGCCAACAATTATGACGTTTATGATCCTGAAACAGGCAATATCATAATGGAATGTCGAGAGCCCAATTTAGGTTTTTTTACCAAAATCCTTCGTTTTAGCGACTACAAAACCATGACTCCTTTTGATGTTCAAATACGTACACCAGATGAGCAACGTATTGTAAGAATTCAGCGAGGTATATCTCTTCTTGTTTCCAAAGTGACTATTTCTGATAGTGATGGCAATACGGTAGGGTATTTTCAACAGAAGCTTTTTTCTATTGGCGGTAAATTCGATATTTATGATAATCAAGACCGACTTGTTTGTCATTTAAAAGGAAATTGGGTTGGTTGGGAGTTCCGCTTTATGGATGGTAATGTCGAACTTGCTCATATTTCTAAAGAATGGGGCGGAATAGGAAAAGAGTTGTTTACTAGTGCTGACAATTACGTTCTTGAAATATCTGATGATGTTCCTGAAAATCACCCTGTTAGAAAGTTAATTCTTGCTGCTGTTATGTGTATTGATATGGTTTTGAAAGAATAATTGAAAAGAGAATCGCCTTGAATAATCCAATTATAAGTTTTGTCAGTCAATTGGCTGATCAAGAACAAATTGCTTGGTTAGCACTTTTGTCAGCTAAACTTCCATATGAATGCATAAAGCTTGATAAAGATTTATCCGCGGTTGAAAAAACTCAATGTGAAATTGCTATTGTCGCTAATCCTGACCCTATTATTTTGTCTCAATACAGTAAGCTGATTTGGATACAAAGTTTATGGGCAGGTGTTGATGCTTTAGTTACGCAATTAACAGATAATAAGCCACTGCCAAGCTTTAAACTTATTCGATTGATTGACCCATTATTAGCGCAAACAATGAGTGAAGCTGTATTAACGTGGGTACTCTATTTACATCGAGATATGCCCAAATACTTGAAGCAACAAAATTCATCTCAATGGATACAGCACCATTATTTACGTCCTCAAGAGCGCACAGTTGGCGTTTTAGGTTTAGGTAAATTAGGTGAGCTTAGTGCTATGCGTTTGAACGAGAATGGCTTTAATGTTCTTGGTTGGAGTCAAAGCCAAAAATTAATTCATGGTGTGGGATGTTATTCAGGAGATGATGGTTTAATTACTATGGTGAAACAGTGCAATATCATCATTTGTTTATTACCGCTTACTTCGGACACTTATCAATTAATAGATAATAATTTATTGAAAAACTTACCTCAAGGTGCAAGTTTAATTAACTTTGCCCGTGGTGGTATTGTTGCTAATGAGGATCTCATCCAGCAATTAGATAGTGATCATCTTGAACATGCAATTTTAGATGTTTTTGAACAAGAACCATTAAACAAAAATGATGCATTTTGGTCTCATAAAGATATTACCGTACTGCCTCATATTTCTGCTCCCACGCATTTTGAAAGTGCAGGAGATATTGTTGCTGAAAATATTTGTAAATATCGATTGAATGGGTCATTACCCGTTTCTATCGACTGGAATAAAGGGTATTAATACTTTTTAATATTTATAGATTTTTAGAATCATCAGCGGAGCGTTTTTGCCATCTTCCATGATAGCAATAGTCTAGTTATGCAAAGTAAGTCTTTAATGTTTAGCCATCAGCATTAATCGTTGAAATCAGCTCTGCGAGACAAGCTTCATTTTGATCATGTGGAACTTGACAGGTTCCTGCTGCATTATGTCCGCCACCATTGTATTTCAACATTAACTCGCCAACATTTGTTTTTGAACTCCGATCAAAAATTGATTTTCCTGTAGCAAAAACAGTATTTTGCTTTTTAAGTCCCCACATAACGTGAATTGAAATATTACATTGTGGAAATAAGGCATAAATAACAAAACGATTACCTGAGTAAATAATGTCTTCTTCTCGTAAATCCAAAACAACTAAGTTATTGTGAACGATCGCACATCGTCTAATTTGTGCCTTAAACTTTTCTTCATGCTCAAAGTAAAGGTCCGTGCGTTCTTTAACATCGGGAAGCGCGAGTAACTGATCAATGTTATGATCTTTACCAAAATTAATTAAGTCCATCATGAGTTCATAATTTGAAATACGAAACTCTCTGAAACGCCCTAAACCCGTTCGAGAGTCCATGATGAAATTGAGTAACTCCCATCGTTCAGCATGTAAAACTTCTTCCATATTAAATTGTGCAGAATCGCCTTTGTCAACGGCTTCCATCATGGTTGTCCAGCTATCGGGAAAAACTTCTAACCCACCGTAGAAATCATAAACAACACGAGCAGCTGAAGGAGCCTCAGGGTCAATAATATGGTTGTCGCGCTTTTTATTTCGAAGCGTTTCACTATGATGGTGATCAAAAGCAATATGAACACCTTCAACATAAGGTAAATTGGTTGAAATATCATTCGAACTTATTTCAATAACTCCGTCTTGCATATCTTTAGGGTGAACAAAGAGAATACCGTCAACTAAATTAATATGTTTGAGTAAAATAGCACACACTAAACCATCAAAATCACTACGAGTTACTAAACGGTATTTTTTATTATCCGACATTTATCATCTCCATTATGTATAGATTTTTACACGATATTATTTAACACGATATTGTTTATATAAGCATAATTAAAGTAGATTAATTCGTGGAATCAAATTTAACGCTAAATAAAATGTTTTATCGGCTATTTTTTCTCACGACTTTATTATAGCAGGGTTATAGCGAGTCAAAATAATGAAGCGAAAAGACGTGGGAACACTCAGTTATATTAAAAACATATAAGCTGCTGTACGATAAAAGTGATTTGCTGAATTTTGAAAGATAGAATTTATATAGCGCTAATAACAAAAAACCTCCATGTGAGGGAGGCTTTTTACTTGATCACTACGCCTAGACTAATTTATGGCCTGTAGGTTTTGTAGGTATTTATTGGTTATCCAGGTTCTGTCGCTAATATTTCGCTGATATTTATTTTCTTTTCGTATTGTAAAAAACCAACTTCTTGAGATGTTCTGGCAAGTACCGCCATGCGATCTGCTAATTCATTACCTTCAATATTTGCATGACCTTTAACATGGGTAATTGATATATGCTTTTTGATTTCTTGATAAAGGCTGTAGCATGTTTTTACTAATTCAGGGTTTTTAATCGCTTCACCGTTAGCTTTCTTCCAACCTTTATTTTTCCAACCCGTTGCCCACTTTGTGATGCTATCGATAGAATATTTCGAATCAGATAACACTTGGATCGTTTTATCGGGATTTGCATTAATATAGGCTTTTGCCAATTTAAATGCCTGTAGCATGCCAATTAATTCGGCAGTATTGTTGGTACCATTGGCATTAAATGCGCCGTACCAAAGGCTGTTAATCTCACCTTGATGATAAACAGCTACGCCTGTTCCTGATTTTCCAGGATTTGGCGAACACGCACCATCACAATAAATATCAATATTTGATTTTGTTACTTCACGATCACTGCGTACCGTGCTGCCTGCCGGTTTTGCTGAGCTTATCATTTTACTTGCAGAGGAACTTGCTGTTCTAGCGGCTGCTGGGTATTCACCTCCTGTGCGTGGTGGTGTTTTTAAAGAACGCTGTGTTAATGCTTTCGTATAAGTTAACTTAAAAGCAGCTTCTGCTTCAGTTTGTGAAGGAAAGCCCATAAACTGTGCGTCTGCGCGTCCTGATGTAACTGATTGAACCGTAGACCAATTGTCAAACACACCTGTTTTTGCGCCTTTCCATACAACGTAATATTTTTTACTCATTATCTATTTTCTCAATGTCTATTTTTGTTTGTTTTTAGTCGATAACGACCAAATTAATAAAACGATGCCCGTAATAAAAAAAGGAATACTGAGCATTTGTCCGGTATTTAATACCCATATTGACTCATAAGCGGCTTGTTTAACTTTTACGGATTCAACTAAAAATCTTGCGGTGAAAATTAATATTAAAAATAGACCTAACAATGAACCCTGCGGCGTTTTGTCTTTCAATTTTTTATAAACGAAGAAAAGAATGATAAAAATCAGTAAATAAGAAACTGCTTCATAAAGTTGGGCTGGATGGCGAGGTATATTATCAATACGTGCGAAAATAATAGCCCAAGGAGCATCACTTGCGACCCCTAATATTTCTGAGTTTACGAAGTTCGCTGATCGAACAAAAACACCAAATAGTGCGGTACAAATAGCTGCTCGGTCGAGTAGCCAGAGATAGTTTTCTTTATACTTTCTTGCATATAGCCCGAGCGCAATAATAACGCCTAAGCCACCACCATGGCTAGCAAGGCCTCCTTCCCATATTGCGATGATCTTCAAAGGGTTGGCAAAGTAATATTGTGGATCGTAGAAAAAACAATGGCCTAAGCGAGCACCAATAATAATACCCAATACGGCATACATTAATAAATTGTCTAGTGCTTCAAGGGGCTTCTTTTCTGTTTGATAAACCCACTTCATCACTTGCAAACCTGACATTATTGCTGCAGCAAACAGCGCGCCATACCAATGAATCGTCAACGGACCTATAGAAAGTAAAACTGGATCAATATCCCAAATAAAATGTTGCAATGAAAAAACCTTATTTATACGTATGCAATGAGTGAGTTATTGATGAACAACAACTATAAAGTCGCTATTATGTCAGTCAATTCGCGATAAAACGAGAGTAAAGTTGTAATGAGAAGTTATAGTTTAGGAAACAGTGATCTTCAGTCATCACGATTAATCTATGGTTGTATGCGAATTGCAGGTGATCAATCGGTTAATGATATTGCTAAAGGTAAACTTGCTGTTCATAGCGCGATTGATGCTGGATATAATCATTTTGACCATGCTGATATTTACGGTGGTGGGGCAAGTGAACAATTATTTGGAGAACTGTTAAAGCAATCGCCTCATTTGCGGGAGCAAATGCTTATCACTTCCAAGGCGAGTATTCGCCCGAAAAATGATGAAAATTCGTCTGCACCAACCCGGTATGATTTCAGCAAAGGTTATATCTTGTCGAGTGTTGAAGGTTCTTTAAAAAGGCTGAACATAGAGCAACTTGACCTTTTTCTATTACATCGTCCAGATTATTTATTTGATATTCATGAAGTGGCTGAAACTTTCAATCAACTTAGAGCCAGCGGTAAAGTGTCACATTTTGGTGTCAGTAACTTCAAGCCTTCGCAAGTTTCTATGTTGCAGAGTGTTTTAGATTCACCGTTGTTAGTTAACCAAGTGGAAATTAATATTCATAATATTGATACACTCAATGACGGCACATTGGATCAATGTCAACAAAATAATATATCACCCATTGCATGGTGCCCATTAGGAGGCGTTGCTTATGATGCTTGGGGAAATACATTCTCTCACGAAGATAAGCAACGTATTTCGGGTGAGTTAACGTTGCAAGCGCAAAAATATGGCTGTGAAGCTTGGCAAGTTATTTTAGCTTGGTTATTAAAGCATCCGGCTGACATATTTCCAATTATTGGCTCTACAACACCAGAGCGGATTGTTGCGGCAAAGGTTGCGCTTGAACTTAACTATAGTCGCGAAGATTGGTATCGGTTATTTGAAGCGAGAAATGGTCAAGCTGTTCCATAATATATATGATGGATATGATATTATTTTTATCGTTTTACGGTAAAAATCAATTGTTATTTGTTGGTTTTATGCTAGATTAAGCTTATTGAATGAGTTCACATGATGAGTTTTATGTTTCAGCATCAAAGTATTCCAACCGTCAGTAAAATAGTGCGTGCATTAGTTGCGCTCTTTCTTCTTATGCAAGTTGCTAGTTATACCTTATTGGTCATGTATGGTAGTAATGTTGACGGAACATTTGAACTTTCTGAAAAATTCTATTTTTTCTCTTCGGCAGTAAATATTGATTTCTCGGGTAGTTGGGAGAATTTGGCACAAGCCTTAACGGGTGAAGGGTTTAACGCGTTAGTTATTTTGGGCACTGCGGACCTATTGCCTAGTCTTCTTATTTATTTCTCATTATTTAAGTTATTTGGCTTATATCAGCAAGGATTAGTTTTTACCACTGCCAATATTCAATGTATTAAGAATATTGGTACTGTGCTGCTTGCTTGGATTGCATTGAAGCTTTTATACCCGGTAGTTGTAACCTTGGTCTTACGATTTTCAGGCGCCTCTGATTCGTTAGCGATATACATGAGCTTAGGCTCAGAGGAGTTAAGGCTTTTATTAATAGGTTTAGTCATATACGTAATTGCTTGGATAATGAATGAAGCAACTAGTTTGCATCAAGAGCAGGAGTTGGTGATCTAGTGGCTATGATTATTGAGCTGGACGTCATGTTGGCGAGGCGAAAAATGAAATTAAACGATCTTGCTCTGTCAGTAGGTATTACAGCACAAAATTTATCGGTGCTTAAAAGTGGACGAGCAAAAGCAATACGATTCTCAACGCTTGAAGCGATATGCAAAACCTTAGAATGTCAGCCAGGTGATATTTTAATTTATGAAGTAAATGAATAAACAAGGAATGATGATGAAAAAATCTTTAGCGACAATTATTGCGTGTACTGTTCTAGCAAGTAATTTTACTAGTTTCTCAGCGGCGGCCGATGATGAGTCTTATAAATTTGTTGGTTTTGGCCTAACGCATTATGATGATTTAGCAAACCTAGATTTAAGCCATATTGAAATAGATTTAGTACCTGAAGTTTCATTCGGTTTAGGTAAAAATTATCAATTAAATGAAGGTTGGCAATTATCCACTGAAATATCACTTCATTATGCTAAGGCTCATTTTAATGGTGTTGTTGAAAATGAAAGCGAAAATAACTTTTCTCAAGGACAACAATCTTTTTCAGGCAATTATGAAGCGTTAGGTTTATGGGCAACATCACGCTTTAAATATGTAAGTTTAAGCGAAAATGTATCTCCCTTCATTGAGCTCGCTGTTGGCGTTGTACAAACGAACCATGGCACACTTTTTGGTGAAGAAAAAAATAGTGGTCTTGCCTATAAAGCGATAACGGGTTTAGAGTTTGAAATCGCTAACGACATGACATTCTCTATTGGTTTTGGTCTTTCAGATAACGACAATAACCTTTAATTATTTAGCGTACTGATTGTAGAACTATGATTGAGCTGCCATATTGGTGGCTTTTTTTCTGTCTTTAATATAATAAAACCAGGTCACTGCAAACAGTATTGCGATAAATGGCATACTGGTCAGTACCACCATGTGCCAGCCAGCTTTAAATAAAACCCAACCCGCTAGTAACGATGCTGTTGCTTGTAAGCCAAAAATAATAAAGTCATTAATCGCTTGTACCTTATGACGTTCACTTGGTCTATAACTTTGTGGCAGTAAGGTTGTGCCGGTTAAAAATAAAAAATTCCAACCAATACCTAATAAAATAAGTGCCCACCAATAATGTACGACTTGTTCGCCAGAAAGTGCCACTACAGTGACTATCGCATAAATAACAGTACCTATTAGCATCAAACTTTTTAGGCCAATCTTTTTAACTAACCATGCGGTAAAAAGAGACGGGATAAACATAGCAGCAATGTGGCTCTGGATGACCCACTTGGTATCATTTAAGCTATGACCTTGCATTTGATGCATGCTTAAAGGTGTGGCCGTCATTAAATAACTCATTAACGCAAAACCAATTGCCGCAGATAAAATCGCAATAATAAAAATAGGTTGTTTAATTATTTCACTTAACGGGCGAGTGTCACCGACTTGTTGATGATTTTCAATGTGTGTGTTTTTAAAGCTCAGCATGATAATCATTGCACAAACGATTAAACCGGCTAAAACCAAAAATGACCCTGCGTAACCATGTGGAGAAACTAACCAGTCTTTAGCTGCAACGGCAATTTCAGGGCCTAAGAATGCAGAAAAAATTCCACTCAACATGAGAATAGATAACACGGTAGGAATATCTTTATCGTCTTTTATACTTTCTATCGCGGCAAAACGTAATTGTTGTATAAATGAAGTACTAATACCAAATAATAAACCTGCAAATACAAAAAGTTCAAAGCTGGAAATAATGGCTGATACCATAGCTGTTAACGCCGCCAATAAACCACAGCTATAGCCGGTGAAAATTGCAAAACGACGGCCTTTGTTTTTTGCAAGCATGGCGGCAGGAATAGCGCCACATGCAACACCTAAAATCATTATTGTTACGGGGAGGGTAGCTAGAGATGGATCACTTGCCATGCTCGTTGACAATATACCGCCAATGAAAACAATTACAGGAGATGCTGCCATCACTAAAGGCTGAGCAACAAACAATAACCAAATGTTTTTTGGCAAGGCAAAATATCGAGATAAGCAAAAAGCACTAATAAATAATAATGCGAGGGTAATAATGATATTGGATAACATAGCTGTTTATTTATGATAATTATTCTGTATACATCATAACGTATTATTTTATCGGAGAGAGAATAATTTACCTTGGTTTTTATTATCCAAATGATAAACTCCGTTCGTTATAAATCAGACCCATTTTGCTGTTAAGGTTGTTATGAAATTTAGTCCACTTGTTCAAGAGTTAATTAATTCACTTAAATGTTTACCGGGCGTTGGTGCTAAATCAGCTCAGCGTATGGCGTTTCATTTACTTGAACGTAATCGTATTGGTGGCGCTAAACTTGCCGGAACATTAAAGGTGGCGATGGAAAATGTAGGTCATTGCTCACAATGTCGAAATTTTACTGAAGACGATACCTGTGAAATTTGTCAAAGTGCTAAACGTCTTATTAACCAACAGCTTTGTATTGTAGAAAGCCCAGGGGATGTTATAGCGATAGAACAAACGGGTGAATTTCAAGGAAGGTATTTCATTTTAATGGGGCACTTATCGCCGCTTGATGGGATTGGGCCAGACGATTTAGGCTTGGACATTTTAGAAGAACAACTGGCGACTAACCAATTTAAAGAAATAATTTTAGCAACCAATCCTACCGTTGAAGGTGAAGCTACCGCTCATTTTATTGCTGAACTGGCTAAGAAGCATCAGGTGATTATTTCTCGAATTGCCCATGGCGTACCTGTTGGTGGCGAATTGGAATATGTTGACGGCAATACGTTATCGCACGCATTGTCGGGGCGGAAAATTTATAGCTTTTAATTTTCGTGCAAATTTGAATGATAAAATATTGAATTGAGATCATGATAATCATGAGTATTAATGCCCAAATAAACACTAAAAATAGCAATCTTAATCGAAAGATTAATAACTTGCATCGAATTAGCATCATATTGACCTTTCTGTTAGCTGTCGGTTGTACTTCTAATAATCAGGTCAAACGTATTGAGCAAGCGGACTCAATAATAAAATATCAAAAAAACTCCATTGATCCCTTACGTTTTTCTAATTTATATCCTGAAAAGAAAAATTATCCAATTACCTGTAAAGAAAATTGTTATGAACCTTCTCCGTTGGTTGAATGTAACTCTCCGGCTGAAAATTGTCGTTTTATTGGCAAGCAAACCCTTGCAAAGATAAATACCGGGTTTACTTTTCGTTGGCTCGGGCACGCAAGTTTTTATATTAAAAGTCCAGACGGAAGTTCTTTATTACTAGACCCTGTCAGTCAACAATTTGACTGGCCGGTAAATTGGGCTTTTAAGTTATCGATGGGCTTTGAACGAAATTTACCCGAGTGGCCTTCCGACAATGAAATTAAAGATGTTGATGCTGTTTTGTATTCTCACATTCACTACGACCATTTCAATAAAGATGATATTAAGGACATTGGGAATAAACCTCAGTATTTTACCCCGTTAGGCTTTGGAGAACATTTTCCTAATGATGCTTATAGCATTAATGAAATGGCATGGTTTTCAAAAAAAACGTTAGGTGAACTTACTATTAATTTTGTTCCTGCACATCATTTCAGTAGTCGAATTTTGGTGCCTTATCTTTATGAAGATAAAGATACAACGCTTTGGGGAGGGTGGGTTATCGAACACGAAGGTCAACGAATATTTTTTGCTGGCGATACCGGGTATTCAGATCATTTTAAAGAAATCCAACAACGATATGGTGATATGGATGTGTGCTTAATGCCTATTGCTTCATATTTTCATAAAGAGAATGGTTCTTGGTATCGCTATGTTCATACCACGCCTGAGGACGCATTAATGGCAGCCCAAGAGCTAAATTGTAAAGTGATGATCCCTTGGGGCTACGGAAATGCTAGCTGGAAAATGGGTGATCATAGTTCTCACTCTGCTTTGTTACGATTATTACATATGCATGAAACAATGAATTCTCAAGTCCCTTTACACATATTGAATGAAGGTGAAGAAGTATCGTTTTAGTTTGAGTTTAATTTCAACAACAAACAAAACTGTTAAAGAGTAACAGGCTTATAGCGAGCTAGCGGTCCAAAGTAAGGATAGTGATCGTTGAAAGAAATCATCATTTGTGATGAAAGATATTCGAAAAGCAGATAATAAAATTAAAGATCGACGAGAGTTAGCGAGAGAGTCGGGGTTTATCTAAGGTATTTTGATTTTTTGCTTGAAAACGTTTTCGCTACCCCCACATGTTAACTATCAACACGAGTATCGTATTTTCAATACTCGCTTTAAAACACAGATAATCCTAGGAAGTATTTCAAATGTCAGAAATAGGCCAAAAAGAAAATCATCAGTTTGCAACTGATAACGCTAAACTACTTAAATTAATGATCCACTCACTTTACTCAAACAAAGAAATTTTCTTACGTGAGTTAGTGTCAAATGCTGCCGATGCCGCTGACAAACTTCGCTTTAAAGCGCTTTCCGATGATACTTTATACGCAGGTGATGGCGATTTACGCGTACGTGTAAGTTGCAATAAAGAAAACAATACGCTTACTATTTCTGATAACGGTATTGGCATGACACATGACCAAATCGTTGAACATTTAGGCACTATTGCAAAATCAGGAACCGCTGAGTTTTTCTCGGAGCTTTCTGGTGACCAGGCTTCAGATTCACAATTAATCGGTCAGTTTGGTGTTGGTTTTTATTCTGCATTTATCGTTGCTGACTCAGTAACTGTACGTTCTCGCGCTGCTGGCGTTGATGCCTCTGAAGGTGTTGAATGGTCAAGTGCTGGTGAAGGTGAATTCACTACTGCCAAAATTGAAAAATCAAACCGCGGTACCGATATTATTCTTCATTTAAAAGAAGAAGAGAAAGAGTTTGCTGATGACTGGCGTTTAAAGTCAATCGTTACTAAATATTCTGATCACATTTCAGTTTCTGTTGAAATGCTAACCGCAGAAGTTCCTGCAGTTGAAGCGGTTGCAGAAGTTAAAGATGATGAAGATAAAATAACTACTTATGGGGTAGAAGCACGCGATGCTGTTCCAGCATTATGGGAACCTGTAAACAAAGCAACTGCACTTTGGACGCGTGAAAAATCAGAAATTTCTGATGAAGAATATAAAGAATTCTATAAGCATGTATCACATGACTTTGGTGACCCACTTTTATGGGAACATAATAAAGTAGAAGGTAAAACTGAATATACTTCATTGCTTTATATTCCTAGTAAAGCACCATTTGATATGCATAACCGTGAAAAACAGCATGGCTTAAAGTTATTTGTACAACGTGTATTTATAATGGATGACGCTGAACAGTTTATGCCAACTTATTTACGTTTTGTAAAAGGTTTATTAGACTCTAATGATTTACCGTTAAACGTTTCTCGTGAAATTTTACAAGATAATAAAATTACACAAGCAATCCGCAAGGGCTGTACTAAACGTGTACTTAAAATGTTAGAAAAACTTGGTAAGAAAGACCAAGAACAATACCAAATTTTCTGGAATGAGTTTGGTCAAGTTTTAAAAGAAGGCCCTGCAGAAGATAACGCTAATAAAGAACAAGTTGCTAAGTTATTACGTTTTGCTTCAACAGAAAGTAATACTTCGGTACAAAGTGTGTCAATTCCTGAATATGTAGAGCGCATGAAAGAAGGGCAGGACAAAATTTATTATGTTGTTGCTGACAGCTTTGAAGCCGCTAAAAACAGCCCTCATTTAGAAGTATTTCGTAAGAAAGGCATTGAAGTATTATTAATGTCTGACCGCATTGATGAATGGTTAGTTAGCCACTTAACAGAAGTTGACGGCAAGAAATTACAGTCGGTAACTCGCGGTGGTTTAGATCTTGGCGATATGGACGACGAAGAAACAAAACAAGCACAAGAAAAACTTGAGCAAGAATTTGATACGGTTGTAACACGTATTAAAGCATCACTTGAAGGTAAAGTGAAAGACGTTAAATTGTCACAACGTTTAACTGATTCTCCGGCTTGTATTGTGGCAGATGAAAATGACATGAGCAGCCAAATGATGAAACTTATGCAATCAGTTGGACAAGAAGTGCCTGATTCATTGCCTATTTTTGAAATCAATGCCGAACATGAATTAGTAAAACATGTTGCTGATGAAACTGATGATGAGATGTTTAATCAGTGGACAGAAGTTTTATTTGAACAAGCAATGTTGGCAGAGCGTGGCAGTTTAAAAGACCCAGCTAGCTTTGTTGCACGTTTGAACAAGTTGATGTTGAGTCTAACTAAGTAAACTTCTATTTACTCGCTTAGACTTTAGTAGAAAAAGGGGCATTTTTGCCCCTTTTTTGATGATAGAGCGCTAATGCTACTTGTTTGACTACAACTGAACTTGTATAGTGTTGCAACTCAAATAAATACTCATTTGGCTGTTGTATTGGCGGTATGTTGTTCATAAGTACAACAGCCCAATTAGTATATTAAACATATAAGGCAATATTTATGCGTATTATTTTATTAGGTGCTCCGGGCGCTGGCAAAGGTACTCAAGCACAGTTTCTAATGGCTAAATTTGGTATTCCACAAATTTCTACAGGTGACATGTTACGTGCTGCGATTAAAGCGGGTACTGAACTTGGTAACAAAGCTAAAGCAGTTATGGATGCTGGACAATTGGTTTCTGATGATTTAATTATTGGTTTAGTGAAAGAGCGTATTGCCCAAGACGACTGTAAAGCCGGTTTCTTACTTGATGGATTTCCTCGTACAATCCCACAAGCTGATGCGATGAAAGAGAATAAAGTATCAGTTGATAGTGTTATTGAATTTGAGGTTCCTGATGAAGTTATTGTTGATCGCATGAGTGGTCGTCGTGTTCATGCTGGCTCTGGTCGTGTATATCACTTAGTATACAATCCGCCTAAAGTTGAAGGTAAAGATGACGAGACAGGTGATAACTTATCTATTCGTCCTGATGACGAAGAAGCCACCGTACGAAAGCGTTTAGGTATTTACCACGAACAAACTAAACCATTAGTTTCATATTACCAAGAAGAAGCTAAATCAGGCGCATGTTCATACTTAACAATTGACGGTACAAAGCCAGTTGAAGAAGTAAGTGCTTTAATTGCTAAAGAATTAAGTTAAACGCACTAGCATATATTATATAGTCTTTTCATCATCAAACAGTGTATAAAAGTTCGCCTCGGCGAACTTTTTTGTTTTTATCTTCGGTTAAATTTAATTCGTTGACCTTTTTCCCTAAATAATTACCTTTTTAACACTATTAAAATATATTTTTAAAAGTAAACTGTCTTGTCTAATCTATAAATGTAAGAAGAAAATTAATGGAAGTCAGTTTATCTATAACAGGTCTTTATGCTAGTTTGTTGGGACTATTGTTTGTCGGTTTAGCAATAAATATTATTCGTCTGCGTTTGCAGTTCAAAGTAGGTATTGGTGATGGTGGCAATGAGGCATTAGGAAAAGCTATTCGCGTTCATGGAAATTTCGCTGAATATATTCCGCTGGCACTATTGATGTTAGCTGCTTATGAAATCAATGGTGCAAGCCCTATATGGTTGCATGGTCTTGGTGCCATTTTATTTATTGGACGTGTTCTCCATGCCATAGGGTTATCTAAAACGACAGGAGCTTCTAAACAGCGTCAAATAGGAATGTTATCACTCTTTATCGTTATTATAGTTTTAGCGGTTGAAAATATACGACTATTTATCAGTTAATCGCAATTTAAATTGATCTTTGTAACATGGCGATGTGCGGAATATTATCTTCCAAGTACATATCGGATACACGCTCAAAGCCATGTCGATTATAAAAAATTTCAAGATGTTCCTGGGCAGAAATTTTAACTTGTTGTTCAGGAAAATGTTGTTGGCAAACGGTTAACGCTTCAGCCATTAATTGATGTCCTAAGCCGGTTCCTCTTGCATGAGCAGCAATGATTACACGGCCAATAGCAATGTTTTCATCATAGCTCTGTCCCTTTGCCAAAATGCGCAAATAACCTGCAATCTTACCTTCTATATAGCAAAAAAGGTGTATGGTTTCTTTATGTCGGTCAATATCATCTAAATCAGGATAAAAACAGGTTTGTTCAACGACAAAAACATCAATACGAAGTTTTAATATTTCGTATAGTTCATCGATGTTGAGCTCTTTAAAAGTCTTTATTTGCCAATCTATAGTCATTGAATTTTACCTGTTTGTGTAAGAGTACGGTTTACTTTTTAATGATTCACTATACAGGTAACGTTAATAAAGACTATGCCTGCTGGCTTAGTACCTGCAAGTAACCATGATAACTTTTACTTTCTAGGTAATCTGTAATTTCTTTACGATATTGACAAATTTCTATTTGAGGGAATTCAATATACATGGTTTCTTTTAATGATAAATCATCAAGAAATAGAATATATCCCAAAGGTAAGTACTTTGTTGAAAAGTTGTTTTTGAATATTGTTGTCCGTATTTCAGAGGCGTTGTAATATTCTTTGCAGCCGAAATTTCTCTCCAGTATGGGAAGGAGTTTTGTACCGTAACGTTTGATTGACCAGTATTTGAACATTGCTATTCCTTAGCAGTTTTTATCATCCATTTTCTGCTGCGCAATATACGCCAATCTAAGATATTGTCAATGTTTTTTAAAGGTTAATTGGCGATTATCTGATATTCAATGGGGGCTGCAGCGAATGTTACAGCTTATAAGAGTCACTATTGTAGGTTTAAAATTTCAATTTTATCCGGGTCAATAAAAAAACCAGCTTGAGTAAAAGCTTGCTTGATTCTATTTTTATTTCGTAATTTATTGAGCCCAATATCTATGGCGTGTAATGCGGCTTTACCGAGTGGGTGTTTTGCACTAATAACAAAATGGCGACTGTCTTTAAGTTCGATGCCAATATTCTTTACTGGCACTAAATGAATTTTCTCCATACTAAATGATTGATCGGGTGTTGAGTTAAATGCCATTAATAAGAAATCTATCCAACCTAGATTAACCATGCGTGCTTGGCTTAACCATTCGTCTTCTTGAATAAGGTCTTTCAGCGGTAACGATTGCAATGTTTGCCAATCAGTTCGCCACTTCGGTGTAGAAACGGCGGTGAAATTGCGTAAGTCACTCAGCTCTTTAATCGCCAAAACAGCTTTGTTGCTTGGGCTAGTGTAAATACCTGCAATATATTCACCTTTGCGAATAACTGGCGCTGATATATAGACACTGTCATTTAACGCTTTTGCATCAGTTAACCAATAAGTATCAAAACTGATTAATAAACGCCCAGACTCTAACATCTTGGTATTTCGAAAGTTTAGTTTTCCTGCGGCATAAATAAATTTATGGTGGAAGTTGCCAATTTTTAATGCTTGTTGGGCTATGATCATATCGACAACATCACGGCGAATATTCTTTCCTGAGAAATTTTCAATGGTATGTACATCACGATCACCGACAAACTTAATATAGTCTTCGTAAACATCGTCACGTATATAAATTAATATGTCTTCAGCTTTTGTAATGGGACTATGAAGGAAACTCACAAAGAAGAGTGTCGAGATAAGAAAAGTCGTCAATTTGGTAGAGAATTTTAACATGATTGCCTTCACCCATATTATGGAGGTCTGGTGTGAAAATCCTTTTCTTTATATAATCGTATACTACTTGAAAAGTATAGCTTCTTAATTCAGGAAAGTAAGTGGCGTATAAAGTCTCTTATAAACCTCATACCTCCCTAAAACTTTTAACTATTTATTATGACGCTTTTGCAGTACAGCCATCACTTCTGACAGTGCAATATTCTGATCTTGAAGTAAAACGAGGGTGTGATAAAACAAATCAGCACATTCTCCTAATAAGTCTTCTTTCGTTTCAGCTACGGCAGCGAGGGCGACTTCTACGCCTTCTTCACCGACTTTCTGAGCTATCTTAATCGTGCCACGAGAAAATAAGTGAGCAGTATAGCTTTTCTCTGGATCATCACCTTTACGACTCGCAATGACTTGCTCTAATTCACTGATAAAATTTTGCTGAGTTAATTTCTGTTCAGGAAAACAAGATTCTGTCCCAAGGTGGCAACTAGGGCCAATAGGTCGACAAGCAATGAGCAAGCTGTCGTTATCGCAATCGGATAAAACTTCACTGACATTAAGAAAGTTTCCTGAAGTTTCTCCTTTTACCCACAATGCTTGTTTAGAGCGACTGAAAAATGTGGCTTTGCCTGATGTTAATGTTTGCTCAAGTGATTCAGCATTCATATAACCTTGCATTAAAATGGCACCAGTGTCTTGATGTTGAATAATTGCCGGGATTAAGTTGCTCATTTTATCCCAAGCCAATTCTTTAATGTTCTCTAAGGTAACTAACATAATCTTATCTCTACTTTTTGATTTTTCAATGTTTGCTTTAATTCATTCATTGGAATTATTCCTTTATGGAACACACTTGCGGCGAGTGCACCGTCAACATCGGCTTCATTAAATACGTCGAAGAAGTGTGATATTTTTCCCGCACCGCCAGATGCGATTAGCGGTACATTACAAACAGAACGTGCTTTTTTTAATTGTTCTAAATCGTAACCTTGGCGTACCCCATCTTGATTCATGCAATTTAAGACGATTTCTCCAGCACCTCGTTGTTGAACTTCTTTGATCCAATCAAAGGTTGTCCATTGTGTTTTTTTGGTACGACTTTCATCACCAGTGAATTGATAAACTTGATAAAGACCTGTTTCTTTATCATAAAAACTATCAATACCCACAACAATGCATTGCTGGCCAAAAACATCAGCTAAACGGGTTATTAACTCAGGATCACGTAAAGCAGGTGAGTTAATGGATATTTTATCAGCGCCCATCATCAATATCTGTTTTGCGTCTTGCTCGGTTTTAATTCCGCCGGCAACACAAAATGGGATGTCGATGACTTCAGCTATTCGGCTTACCCAACTTTTATCCACGACTCTATCATCAGAGCTGGCGGTGATATCATAAAAGACTAATTCATCAGCACCTGCTTCCGCATATTTTTTCGCCAGTGGAACAATCTCACCAATAATCTCATGATTACGAAATTGCACACCTTTAACGACTTTCCCGTCGCGAACATCAAGGCAGGGTATAATTCTTTTTGCTAACATTACACTTCACCTTTATCGTTGGGCCAGCAGGCAATTGCCTCTTCAAGTGTGAATTTACCTTCAAGTAATGAACGACCTAAAATCACACCACTCACACCGGTAGGAATTAACGCTTTAATATCTTCAAGGCTGCCAATACCACCAGAAGCTTGCCATTGAATATCGGGATATTTAGCGCAAACTTCAGTGTATAAATCTACATTGGTGCCCGTTAATGTACCGTCTTTACTGATATCGGTACAAAGTACGTGCTTGATACCCGCATCTTGGTATTGAGCGAGTAAGTCTTCAAGATTCACGCCGCTGTCTTCAATCCAACCGTGTGTAGGTAAGGTTTTATTGCCAAGCGCATCAATTTTAATATCGAGTGCTAAAACTATTTTTTCACAGCCATAAGTTTTTAACCATTGGGTAACCAGTTCTGGTTGTTTAATGGCTAAGCTGCCAATAACAACGCGGTCTGCTCCCAGTGCTAATAGTTGTTTTACATCTTCTTCGCACCGTATTCCACCACCTACTTGAATGGTCATTGTGGGATGTTTTACCACGGTTTTTAAGGTTTCAAGCTGACGTTTTGTTGAATCTTTTGCACCATCTAAATCGACAAAGTGCATAACCGTTGCACCCGATTTTGCATAAACTTGCTGGCGCTCTTGTACCGTGTATCGGTAATTGGTTTTTTGATTATAATCGCCTTGAAATAACCTGACAACTTCACCGTTTATTAAATCGATAGCTGGGATCATCATAATGTTGTTATTTCCTTTGAGTCGAGCGCTAAAAAATTCTTAATAATTTTACTGCCTAATTCACTTGACCGTTCAGGATGAAATTGACAGCCGATAAAGTTATCTTTGGCAACCGCTGCGGAAAACTTACTGCCGTATGTACAACTTGCCGCAGTGTATTTACTTATTGGTGCTGCAAAGCTGTGGACAAAATAAAAGTAGTCACCGATATTAATACCTTCAAATACAGGATGATCCGAAACGGATGTTAGCGTGTTCCAACCCATGTGAGGCAATCTATTATTTTCAGCGTTTAACGGGGTAATGTCCGTTGGAATAATACCTAAACACGCGACTTTAGTGCCGTCACTACTTTCTACTGACGAGTTACACATTAATTGCATGCCTAAACAAAAACCTAAAACGGGCTGGGTTAAATTTTGTAGTGTCTCAACGAGGCCTTTGCTTCTAATATTTTCCATCGCATGTTTAGCTGTGCCTACGCCTGGGAGTATGACTTTTTTGGCGTTTTTAATGGTTTCAATATCATCAGTGATCGTTACGTTAAAACCTAAACGTTCTACCGCAAATTTTACTGATGATAAATTAGCACAACCCGTATCAACAATAACATTCATCGTTGCTTGCTCTGAAGACATTAGAGGGTACCTTTTGTGCTAGGGAGTACATCACCACTTACGGTAATTGCTTGGCGCAATGCTCGACCAAATACTTTAAATAAACTTTCTACTTGGTGATGACAATTCCCTTCGGTGGTAGAAAGGTGCAGGGTAATAGCCATAGAGTCAGCGAGAGAACGGAAAAAGTGCGAAACCATTTGCGTCGACATATTTCCTACTTTGTTATCGGTAAAATCTGCATCAAACTCAAGCCAAGGACGTCCTGATAAATCAATTGAACATTCAGCGCGGCATTCGTCCATAGGCAGAACAAAACCAAAGCGACCAATACCACGTTTGTCGCCAAGTGCTTTTCTTAAGGCTTGACCAAGAGCAAGTGCGGTATCTTCAACACTGTGATGTTCATCAATGTGATAGTCGCCATCGACACTTATTTCCATTGAAAAGCCGCCATGGGTAGCGATTTGCTCAAGCATGTGGTCAAAGAAACCTAAACCCGTTTTAATCTTTACCGTACCGACTTTATCTAAGTTAACGGCAACGTTAATATCAGTTTCTTTTGTTGTTCGAACAACTTTAGCTTCACGTTGCTGAGATAACATTTGCTCAGAAATTGCTGACCAATTTAAGTTGTCTCTATCATATTTTATACTTTGAATACCCATATTAGCGGCAAGCTGTATGTCGGTTTCACGATCACCTATTACAAAAGAATTCTCGAAGTTTACTTTACCTTGTTGTAAGTAATCACTTACTAAGCCTAGTTTTGGTTTACGACAACTGCAGTTGTCTTCATCAAAATGTGGACAAAGCAGTACGTCATCAAAAATAACGCCTTGAGAGCGAAAGACATCCATCATTTTGTTATGCGGTAAATCGAAGTCTGCTTGTGGGTAACTCATCGTTCCCAAACCATCTTGGTTTGATACCATGACTAATCTGTAACCCTTTTTTTGCAGTGACAATAAAACAGGAATAACATCAGGTTCAAAAACCAGTTTTTCAAGTGTGTCTACTTGCTTATCAGAAACAGGCTCTTCTATTAAAGTGCCATCTCTGTCGATAAATAATATGTTTTCTTTTTTTGTATTAAGCATTTTTTATGTCTCTGATGTTGCTGGTGAAAAGGCATTAATAATCGTTTGTTTTAAAAGTGATAATTCTCGTTCGCTACCAATACTAATACGTAAACAATGGGCTAATTGTAGTTGCGCTGATTGATCTCGAATAAGAATGTCTTGTTGCTTTAGGCAATCAAAAATAAAGTTTTTAGTGTGGGTGTCTGTTGTTTGAAATAAAATGAAATTCGCATCACTTTCAAAAACGTTAGCACACCACTTTTGGTTGTTAAGCCAGCCAAATAATTGCGTACGTAAAATTACGGTTTCTTGAACGCGGGTACGCATTTTCTCAAGTTCTGCTTTTGCTAAAGCTGCACTCGCAATATCGGCTACGGGGGCTGAAATGGGGTAAGGTGCAATCACCTTGCTTAGCATGGTGATAATATCTGGGTTAGCTAAGGTAAAACCACAGCGTAAACCGGCAAGCGCAAATGCTTTTGATAATGTTCTCAGTACCACCAATTGTGGATAGTCTTTTATCCAGCTTGCCTTTGTGTTTTCAGGTGAAAATTCAATATAAGCTTCGTCAACAACAACGATTGCCGTATCACCAAACAGTTCGAGAGCGGTTTTAATTGACTCTGTTGTTAATAGGTTACCCGTGGGGTTACCTGGAGAGCAGAGAAAAACAACTTTCACTTGGCCAACTTGAGTTTTCATACTGTCGAGATCAAGTTGATTATCGATTAAGGGTACTCGAACAATCTCTGCGCCATGATTTTCAGCACTAATGGCATACATACCGTAGGTGGGTGGACAAATTAAAATACTGTCTTGATAGGCTTTACAGAAAGTACGTATGATCAGTTCAATACCTTCATCAGCACCACGAGTGGCGAGAATATTAGTTGGCGTTAAACCCGAATAAGCACAGTAAGCATTGATCAAATTATCAGGTTGAAAATCTGGGTATCGGTTAATACTGTTGCTATTGATATTATAGTTACCAAGACCTGAAGCTTCATTAGCGTTAAGCCAAATTTTATTTTGCGCAGAAGATGAATCACTTCCACTCGCATAAAGTCGTCTTGCTGATTGATATGGCACCATATCAATCAGTTCTTCGCGGGCAAGTTTATTCGCTATTGTTGACATAGTTATTCCTCCAACCTGATGGTTACCGCGCGTTTGTGACCATCTAAACCTTCCGCATCGGTCAATTCAATTATACATTCAGAAATATTGGCTAAGCCTTGTTTCGTGATCTCTTGAACAGTAAATCGACGAGAAAAGTCTGCTAGCGACAAACTAGAGACTACTTTTGAGTAACCATAAGTGGGTAAAACGTGATTGGTACCACTGGCGTAATCGCCGGCAGATTCTGGCGTAAACTCACCCACAAATATAGAGCCTGCATTACGTAAGGTTTTTAAAAGCTTTTGAGCGTTACTTGTTTGAATGATTAAGTGCTCAGGTGCATAAAGATTAGACACTTCAACAGCTTTAGCCAAGCTTTCAACTAAAATCAAGCGGCTTTGAGTCAGGGCTTGTTCAGCTATTTTACGACGAGATAGCACGGCGACTTGACTCAATAATTCGTTTTGAACTTTCGCAATTAATTTTGCGCTATCGGACAATAAAATAACTTGGCTATCTGGACCGTGTTCAGCTTGAGAGAGTAAATCCGCGGCAACAAAGCTGGCATTTGCATTAACATCAGCAATGACCAAAACTTCAGAGGGGCCTGCAGGCATATCAATAGCAAAACCATTCACTCGTTGAGCAAGTTGCTTCTTGGCTTCGGTTACATATTTATTACCAGGGCCAAATATCTTGTTGACTGATTTAATTGTTTCAGTGCCAAAGGCCATGGCTGCACAACCTTGTGCGCCACCGACAGTATAAATTTCATCAATTTCACATAATTTAGCGGCAACAAGAATTTCATCAGCGAGCTTACCATTCTTATCGGGAGGGCAAACTAAAACAGTACGAGGACATCGTGCTATTTGTGACGGTACACCGAGCATCAACACAGTAGAAGGTAAGGGCGCTGAACCTGCTGGAATATATAAACCAACACTTTCAATCGCTTCTGTTTTTAACGTACAACGAACGCCAGGTGTAGTTTCTACTGTTATGTCATCGCAAATTTGTGCTTGATGAAAACGCTTAATTTGGCCATAAGCCGTTTCGATTGCTTTTAGTCTTTTGGCTGTTAATGCTGTACGAGCTGCTGCTACTTGTTCATCGGTAACAACGAGCGTGGTAAGTTTTACCCCATCAAACTTTTCAGTTAGTTCATAAAGTGCTTTGTCACCATTTTGCTTAACATTGTTTAATATGTTTTCAACTTGCTGCGAAAGTAACCCGCTCTCACTTATCGCTGGTCGAGCAAGCGCTGATTGTTGCTCTCTTTTTGATAATGCTTGCCAATCGATCATTTTATTTTTCATTGCTTATTACTCTTGATACTTTGTTTTTCGCGAAAGGTGCGCTAAATATTTGGATTTACAGCAAAGCTGCCAAGTTTTGAGCCGCCTGAGCTTAGTTCATTAAGTGATGGTGGTGAACAACGTAGGCAATGCCGATGTAAGTTCAAATATGATGCGCATTAACCCATCATTTTTTCAATTGGCATAACGAGTATTGAGTTACAGCCTAGAGCATTTAACGCTTCCATCGTCTCCCAAAAGAAAGTCTCAGTAGCAACAACATGTACAGCAACTAAATCGTCACGACCTGCTAAAGGTAAAATTGTCGGTGTTTCTTTGCCCGGCATTAATGCACTTACTTCTGCTATTTTGTCTTTTGGCGCATGTAGCATAATGTATTTACTTTCTTTGGCTTTTATTACACCTTGAATACGTGGAAGAAGCGTATTAAGAATATTCTGTTTTTCAGTACATAAAGCCGTAGAGGTTTGAATGAGTGATGCTGTAGATTTGAATATTTCTTCAACTTCAATCAAACCATTCGCTTCTAAGGTGGCGCCGGTTGAAACTAAATCGCAAATACCGTCAGACAAACCAACACGAGGGGCTACTTCAACCGATCCTTTTAATAAACAAAAATCAACATTAATACCGTTGTCTCTCGCGAAACGATTTAATAACTGCGGGTAGGTTGTTGCAAAGCGTAAACCGTCTAAACTCTGCACACCTTGGTAATCAAAACCTTCAGGCATCGCAATTGACAAACGACATCCACCAAAGTTAAGTTGTGAAGTGCGGATATATTGAGACTTCTGCCCCATCAATTCACGTTCTAATGCGGCTTCTTCTAATGTGTTGTCACCCACAATGCCTAAGTCACAAACACCGTCCATGACGAGGCCTGGAATATCAGAGCTACGGACACGCATTATATCGATAGGCATGTTCGCCACATGTGCCAATAAACGTCGGTCAGTAACATTGAGCTTTAAGCCACAACGTTTCAGTAAAGCTTGGGTATCGTCACTTAAGCGACCGGACTTTTGCATAGCGATGCGTAAACGAGTTTGTGTTGTCATGTTGGTACTTCCTTTAAATAAAACGTTGGCCAAAAATTGCTGTATATACAATTTCAAGGGCTATAAAATGCGAAAAACCCCCGAGAGAGATAGACTCTTTCGGGGGTTTACATTTGAGTTATATAACTCGCCGAAAGGTCATTGCCCCTCAGCGAATAAACCTGAGCAGCTAATCGATATGGTGATGATGGCGATGTAGTGTGCTTAGGTTAATATTCATATAATGCTCATTGTTTGTTTTGTTTTTTAACTAATAAGTTTATTACTTGATTAATTAATTTCTGTTAATAATTTGACGAAAATTATATTTCGTTCCAAATCATTCTCTAATTAATAATCACACTACTGATTATTTTTATAATGAGCAAGTAATAAATAAACAGTTCTTATAAAATAATGGAATAAGGATATAAAGAAATGTCGATTATGGCCGATACTTAAGTTGATAAGTTAATAAAAGGTTAAATGACATATGGATATTTTTACCACGGTATTAACTCGTGTTGTGCAGACGCCCATTAAACCCGATCGTGTTCGCGTTAAAGCGCTTTCTAAAGAACCGTCATTAAATGAATTGACGGATGATCTTGATCATCTTGAAAACCATGAACAGTATGTTGACTTATCCAAAGATCATTCAGAAAAAAAACAGCATCAGCAACATGATAAAGAAAATGATGAGTGCAACGAAATCGTTGCAGATGTTCTTGTTAATAAGTTTACAGATAATTTCGATGATGATATGGCAGCAGTAATTATCCAAAAAGAAGAACTCATTCATCCGAAAAAAAGACACGATGAACCTGATGAAGATATTCACCATTTAGATCTTTTTGTTTAGTCATTTACGTAAACATTATTTAATACGCCGAATGTGTATTTCTCTCTAGCTCATTATTCTTTATACTAATGGCAATATTTATTAGCCGTATTTTTCATGACTCCAGTTGAACAAGCATTTTCATCTTCAGGTATTCTCACTAAAGTGCTTAACGGCTATTCGCCGCGGCAAGCTCAAATTGATATGGCGATAGATGTAGACCGTGCCATAGAACAAAAAACTTGCCTCATTGTTGAAGCAGGTACGGGCACCGGGAAAACCTTTGCCTATTTGATCCCATCTTTGTTGTCAGAAAAAAAAGTGATTATTTCTACAGGAACAAAAAACTTACAAGAGCAATTGTTTCATAAAGATATCCCTCTTATTCGTAATGCCATGGCAACTAATGTGCAAGTAGCCCTACTTAAAGGACGAGCAAATTATTTGTGCATTTATCGTCTTGAACTTTATGTAAAAGAAAGAGGGCAGTTAGATGCGGCTATGCTGACTGATTTTGTTAAAATTCGCACATGGGCAACAGCTACGCGTAGTGGTGATATAGGCGAAATAGTTGACGTAGCTGAAGATTCAGGCATCTTCCCGTTTGTTACCAGTACCACCGACAATTGTCTGGCAAAAGATTGTCCAAATTTTGACGAATGTTATTTGGTTCAAGCCCGCAAAAAAGCAATTGACGCAGATGTTCTTGTTGTGAATCACCATTTGTTTTTCGCTGATATGGCTTTAAAAGACACAGGTTTTGGCGAGCTTATTCCCAAGGCTGACGTGGTTATTTTTGATGAAGCCCATCAGATTCCGGATATTGCGAGTGAATATTTCGGTGAAGCTTTTTCGACGAAACAAATTCTTGATTTATGCTCTGATGTTATTCAAATATATAAAACTACGCTAACCGATGTAAAACAATTAGGTAAAGCCGCGGAAAAATGCCAAAAAGCAGCCCAGGAATTTCGATTATTATTTTTTCATGATCCTGAACGAGGAAATTGGCGAGAAAAATATCGTCAGCCAAGATTTGAAAAAGCCTTTTCAGCGCTAAAAACAGATTTAGACTTTCTTTATCAAGTGATCAAAATCTGTATTTCTCGTAACGAAGCCATTGATAATTGCTATGAACGCGCAGTAGATATACTGGCTAAATACGACATTATGGCGAATGTAGATATAGATGGCATGAGTTTTTGGTATGAAACTACTCGTCGTCATGTCGTTTTACATTTAACCCCCTTAAGTGTTGCCGATAAATTTAGTAACTATATTGCAAAGTCAGATGCAGGTTGGGTTTTTACCTCAGCGACTTTGGCGGTAAATGAAGGCTTCGATCACTTTTCTCAGCAACTCGGTTTGAATTTAGCGAAAACAAAAGCCGCAACGTTATTAGTTGATAGTCCGTTTGATTATCAAGCACAGTCGCAACTCATCGTGCCGCGTTATTTACCTGATGCTCAGCATCATGGCCGAGCATTGGCATTAGCTGAATTAGCCATTCCCTTAATTTTAGCGAGTAAGGGGGCATGTTTTTTACTCTTTACCAGTTATCGCATGTTAAACCAAGTGGCTGACATATTAGCTGAAAAAATCGAATCACCTTTATTAGTACAAGGACGAATGAGTAAAGGGCGTTTATTAGATGCCTTTATCGAAAACCCAGAGGCAATTTTATTAGCAACGGCAAGTTTTTGGGAAGGCGTTGATGTTCGAGGTGACAAGTTGACGTGCGTGATCATTGATAAATTGCCTTTCGCTTCACCCGATGATCCTATGTTGCAAGCGCGTTGCGAGGATGTCCGACGTCGTGGCGGCGATCCTTTTGCGGAGATCCAATTACCGCAAGCCGTTATAGCCTTAAAACAGGGCGTCGGTCGTTTAATTCGTGATGTTACCGACCAAGGTGTCATGGTAATATGTGATGATAGATTAGTGAATCGTCCTTATGGCGAAATATTTTTGAAAAGTCTACCGACAATGAAACGTAGTCGAGATATCGAGCAAGCAAGTCGATTTCTCAGTGAGCTATCGAAATAGCGGATAACTACAACAGTATTAACGATACATTTTAGAGAGAATAATTTGAATTTTTTGGCAATCGACGCTTCAACAGAAGCGTGTTCAGTAGCATTAACGTATAACAATCAAACGATCAGCGAGTTTGAGTTAGCACCACAATCACACAGTTTACTTTTACTACCTATGATTGACCGCTTACTTAAAAAAGCAGATATCAAGTTAGCACAATTAGATGGGCTTATTTTTGGTCAAGGGCCTGGAAGCTTTACGGGTGTTCGCATTGGTGTAGGTGTTGCGCAAGGTTTAGCTTTTGCTGCAGACTTAAAAGTTGTTGGCGTGTCAACGTTACAAGTCATGGCACAAAGAGCTTATACAATGCATCAGCAAGTTGACGTTATTGCAACTATTGATGCGAGAATGTCAGAAGTTTATGCAGGGTACTACCAGCTAAACGAGCAAGGTATTATGGAGTCTGTGATTAGTGATACTGTATTACCTCCTGCGAAATTAGCTGAATATTTGAGTGAACATTTAGCTGAAGAACAACAAGTATATGGCGTTGGTACAGGTTGGGATGCTTATAAAAATGAACTTGAGTCATTGAAAATCAATGCAGGTTCACCTGAAATACTTTTTCCTAATGCGGAAGAACTCTTAGAAATTGGTCAGTATTATTTCTCAAAAGGGATGGCAGTCAGTGCTGAAAATGCTCAGCCTGTTTATGTGCGAGATACAGTTTCATGGAAAAAACTACCGGGCAAATAGAAATTTATTACAGTAAGAACACAAAAAGTTTTGTTATTTGACAAAACTTTGGTAAATTTAAAGTATGCAGATAAATGGTGCAAGTTCGTACACTCCTCAAACGAGCAGTTCTTTGCCGGTTGATAACCAAAATCAGGTTGCTGAGCAACGTGATCGTTTGCGTGTACAACAAAGTACCACGCAAGTTGAACAAAGTAATAAACAAAGCACTCAACAATCCCAAGAACAAAATAAGCAAACGAGTCAAGTTGAACGCTTTGATGTTGACGCAAAAGCGCTGGCCTTAGTTGAACAAGCTCAGTTTAGTAGCGAACAAGCGCAAACATCTTCAAACGCATTACAATCACCTTCACAAGGTAATAATCAAAACAGCAGTAAAGCGAGTTACGATAGCCCATCAAAGCAAAACCAGACAGCCATTGCCGCATACTCATCGGTAGACAACATCACACAACGTGAAAATATTAAGCAAGTATTTGGTATCGATTTACTCGTCTAATGATCAGGTAGGACCGTTTTTTCAATGTTAATTCACCTCCTTTACATCTCACTTACTCAATAAAGAAAAATATAATATGAATGCTCACTCTTTATCTTTTATGAAAAAACATCGATTTTGGTTAATATTATTTTCCGCTTTTATTCTTAGTCAAATTCCCATTGTATCTATTCCCTTTAAGTGGCTTGAAACTTACTTTCATGAAATCAGTCATGGCCTTGCTGCATTAATTACTGGAGGGAGTATTGTGCAAATACAATTATTTCCTAATGGGGGCGGTTTATGTACTACTCGCGGAGGCTGGAATTTTTTGATCAGTTTTATGGGCTATGCTGGCGCAGCATTGTGGGGGATTTGTATTTATTTTATTGCGTCTATGCATCAACGAATTGCACAAATATTAAGTGGTGTAATTGCTTTATTGTTACTCACTACTTTGATCTTTTGGGCTAGAGATATCCTCACCTTAATTATTATCACTGTTTTATTAGCTTTGGTTTTGTTGAAATTTAAATACAGTAAATTAAGTTACTTACAGACAAGTTTGCAAATAACAGGCGCGCTCATTTTACTTAATAGTGTCAAAAGCCCTTGGTATTTGGTCGATGGTCGAAACTTTGGTGATGGTGCTGCATTATCACAACTCACTGGCATACCTGAATTTTTATGGGTCGTTGTATGGTTTAGTATTGGTGTTGGTGGTATTGTTTGGTTAGCAAAGATGTCTAAAAAGGGTAAGTAGCATGAAAAAATTTAATCTGATTTTAACGTTACCGTTATTGGTAAGTGCCATGTTTATTACGGGTTGTTCAGCTGTTCCTAAAGCATTAATGGTATCTGAAAGTACAACATTAACAAATTTTTCAGCGGTTCGTGAAAATACAAATAGTGAGCAGGGGAATCTAGCGCGCTGGGGTGGTGTTATTGCTAAAGTTACGAATAATGCAAACAACAGTATGCTGGAAGTTGTGCACTTTTCATTAAAGTCATCAGCTAGACCAAAGCAAGGTGATGAAACACAGGGGCGTTTTCGTGTTTATATTGCTGGATTACTTGACCCTGTAATTTATAAAGAAGGACGAAGCATAACCGCGTTAGGCACGGTAACTTCTTCAGAAAATGGGAAGATTGGTGAGCACGAATATAATTACCCTGTGCTAAAAGCGTCATATATTCATTTATGGAAAGATATTCAAAAGGTTGATGTGCGTATTATCCAATCTCCTTTTTGGTATACACCTTCTTACTGGCGTTATCCCCAATACTCAACTCACCCTAGAAGAGTTATTGTTCGTAAACCTTCAACGTCAAATAAAAAGAAAAAATAGGTTTTATTTGTGGATTATAAAGCAGAAGATGTTAGCTTTAATTTAGGTGAGCTTACACTTACAGGTTTAGCTTATGGCAATAAAAACGACGAATTAATTTTGTGTTTGCATGGTTGGTTAGATAACGCAGCAAGCTTTTTACCTTTGATGCCTTATTTAAAAGGTAAACGTGTTATTGCAATTGATTGGACGGGTCATGGCATGTCATCCCATAGAAGTCCTGATGCCCATTATCACTTTATAGATTATGTTTATGATTTGTTATTGTTGTTTGAAAGCAATGAATGGCAACCCACTGATATTGTTGCTCACTCAATGGGAGGAATGATTTCCTCTGCGTTTGCAGCTGCATTCCCTGAGAAAGTAAAATCATTGACTTTACTTGATTCAATTGGTTTTATTAGCAGTGAAGCTGACGAAAGTACAGAGCATTTACGTAAGGGGATGCTCAGTCGGTTAAAGAATAATACACAAATATTGTCATCGTCTAAAAAGAAGAAATTCCATCCAAGTATCGATTCTGCAATTAGCGCCAGAGTACAAGTGTCTGATTTGAAGTTTGAACAGGCAAAGTTACTGGTTGAACGTGGCATTATTGAACTAGACCATGGTTTTATATGGCGTTCAGACAGTCGTTTAAGAAATACCTCTCCGTACCGATTAACTTTAGCGCAAGCAAAACAATTTATTCAGGATATCAAAATGCCCGTACAATTAATCTATGGTGATAAAGGGTTATCATTCGTACAAAGTGGTCTAAAAGAATTCGCACCTTTGTTTCATGATTTTACTTCTCATAAGTTAATAGGTGGTCATCACTTCCATATGGAAGTGCCTGAACTCACGAGTAGACAAATATTAGAGTTTATTGGCTGATTTTTTCTAATTATAACGAATATATAAAGAGAAAATAGTAAACCCTTGTGAAAACTATAGACATCAGACCAGTAATCACGTAAAAAGAAAATTCAAACATCCGTTTTAATTAATGATAATAATTAATATGGAATAAAAAATGATGATATCGATTAGAAAATAATACAAAAAACTAAAAATATTAATCGAATTAACCAATAATCGTCTAAAATTAAGCTATTTAGTAGAGGAGTCGTACAGTGCAACAAACGCAAAAAATTTGGCTTGAAAAAAGTTATCCCCCTGGAGTTCCATTTGATATTGATCCAGACAAATACGCTTCATTATCTGAGATGTTCAATAAGTATGTAGAAATTTATGCTGAGCGTGCTGCTTTTATCAATATGGGAGCGGAGATAAATTATCGAGATTTAGATATTCAAGCTAAAGCTTTTGCCGCTTATTTACAAAATGAATTAGGGTTAGTTAAAGGTGATAAGTTCGCCATAATGGTACCTAACTGTTTGCAGTATCCTATTGCCTTATTTGGTGCGTTGTTGGCAGGTTTAACGGTGGTTAATGTTAATCCTTTATACACAGCAAGAGAGTTAGAGCATCAATTAAAAGATTCAGATACCAAAGCAATGTTGATCATTGAAAACTTTGCTCACACGTTAGAAAAGGTTATTGATAAGACGCCTGTTAAACACGTTATCATAACTTCGTTAGGTGACAGGCTTGGCACGGTTAAAGGCGCTGTTGTTAATTGCGTCGTTAAATACGTCAAAAAAATGGTGCCTGCTTTTAAGTTAGCAAATACCGTTCGTTTTAATAAAGTAATTTCTAAGGGACTTACCTTAACTTATAATCCGATTGAGCTCTGTGGTGAAGACCTCGCATTCTTGCAATATACCGGTGGAACAACGGGTGTATCTAAAGGAGCAATGCTGACTCATCGTAATATGATAGCTAACTTATTACAGTCGAAAGCCGCGATAAGTCCGCTCATGGAAGAGGGAAAAGAATTAGTTGTCACAGCTTTACCGCTTTATCATATTTTCGCATTAACCGCTAATTGCCTAACATTCTTGACCCTTGGCGGCACAAATCTACTCATTACTAATCCCCGAGATATGCCTGGTTTTGTTAAAGAACTAGGAAAGTATAAATTCACCGCAATTACCGGTGTGAACACTTTATTCAATGGTCTACTCAATACACCCGGATTTAATTCTCTAGATTTTAGTACATTAAAAATGTCACTTGGTGGTGGTATGGCAGTACAACGTTCTGTGGGTGAAGAATGGGAAAAAGTGACAGGTACTCGTTTGTTAGAGGGCTATGGCTTAACGGAATGTGCACCTTTAGTGACGTTATGTCCTTATGATCAAAAAAGTTACAGTGGCAATATTGGTTTGCCAGCGGCATCAACGGATATACGTATTATTAAAGACGATGGCAGTGATGCTGAAATTGGTGATTCAGGTGAAATGTGGGTTAAAGGGCCACAAGTCATGAAGGGATATTATCAACGTGAAGAAGACACAGATGATATTTTAAAAGATGGCTGGTTGGCAACGGGTGACATAGCGTTCATGGATGAGAACGGTTTTTTCAAAATTGTTGACCGTAAGAAAGATATGATCATCGTTTCAGGTTTTAACGTTTTCCCTAATGAAATTGAAGAAGTTGTCATGATGCATGATGGCGTTTTAGAAGCTGCTGCTATTGGTGTAGAACATGAATCAACGGGGGAAGCTGTAAAAATATTTGTTGTTCTTAAAGATAAGTCTTTAACAGATAAAGATCTCATCATGCATTGTCGAGAACACTTAACGAGTTATAAAGTACCCAAAAAAGTTGAGTTTCGTGATGAACTGCCAAAAACTAATGTTGGTAAAATTTTAAGAAGAGAGTTACGTTAATTCGTTATATTAATCATTAACTTTATTTACAGGCCGTAACCTTAAAAGTTACGGCCTTTTTTATTATTTCGATTCTTGAGCGTTAATACGTTGTCCATTAACAGACAAGCTATCTTCAGCCATTAAGTAAACATAGGCTGGCATAATATCTTTAGGCTGTGATATTTCATCTTTATTTTCAGCGGGGTATGCCGAGTTACGCATATTCGTGTGTGTCGCACCTGGATTTATTGCATTAACACGTAAGCTTGTAGTTTCGTATTCATCAGCAATGACCTGCATCAACCCTTCAGTAGCAAATTTAGAAACACTGTAAGCTCCCCAATAGGCTTTTCCTTTGTTGCCAACACCAGAAGTTGTAAATACTAATGAAGCATTATCACTGAGTAGCAATGCTGGAATTAAGGCTTGTGCCATTAAGTGTTGAGCAGTAACGTTAACATTCATGACATCTTGCCAGATTTGTTCATGTATCTGCGTGAAAGGAGTTAGCTCTCCTAACATTGAAGCATTGAGTAATGCGCCATCAAGTTTTCCAAATTGGCTGACAATCGTTGATGTCATATCAATATAATTTTGCTTAGTTGCTCCCTTCATGTCGAGAGGGATTATGGCTGGTTCAGCAGAACCTTGAGCAATGATTTCGTCGTAAACTGACTCTAATTTTGAGGTTGTTTTTCCAAGTAAAATAACGGTAGCGCCTAATTCAGCATAAGTTAATGCAGCTTGGCGGCCAATACCATCTCCTGCGCCGGTGATTAATATTGTTTTATTGGCTAAAGAGCTTGCGGTTATTTGGTGATTAAACATAGTTTGAATACAAATTATTTCAAGGAAATTATGGGCGGTAATTCTACTACTTTGACCTATTGACTGACGAGTAATATTTGAATTTTTATCAAAAATAAGATTAAAAATTATAATAAAACAAAAAACCGCTAGCACTCAGGCAATTCTTCGGGTAAGTTTAACTGGTCGAACAAGTTGGTTTTGTGATGGAAAATCATGAAAACATATCAAATAAAAAATAAAAACATAAAAAGCTAAACAATATAAAGCTCGTCTGTGGGGAGATAAAATGAAAAAGTTAGTACTCAGTGTTGCTATTGCCAGTGTTTTTGGTCTTAGTGCATGTGATGATGAATCAATTAATGAAGTTCAAGAAAGTGCTGTTGAAAATGGCACAGTGGTAACCACACCAGCGAGAGTGGTATTTAATCCATCTGTTGGTATTTTATCTGTACCGAACGATTTGCTGTTTTCCGGAACAACTGATGGCACCTTGTTTATGCCTGGTGAAAAAGATGAAGACGGCAGTAGTCACCTTCTTGCACCCGATTATTCAGACCCTTCAACAGCTCTTGGTGCTTTAGACGGTTGGTCGAATGTCAATCCATTCTCATTGGCGATTGAATTTCCTGCAGGCAAAACTCTAGATGCAGCGAGCGCTTCTTTACCTAGCTCGGTACGCATATTTGAAGCGGTAATGGGTGCGAGTAGAACTGATGAAGATTGTGCAACAGCACTTCAAGGACATGCTTGTAAAATAGTAAGTGAATTAAGTTTTGGCGTAGACTTTGTTACTCAAGCTTCGGGTAATAACGTTGTCGTTGTTCCGATTAAGCCACTTAAACCAAAAACTACTTATATCGTTGTATTAACCAGTAGCTTGAATGATAGCAATGGTGACTCTATTGAGCCTTCAACAACTTATGAATTAGTGCGTCAAGATATTGCGACTTTACCCTTAGGTAATGCAAGCCAATTAGGGCTTCAGTCTGTTATTAATAGCTTCGAAGCTAAGGTTGAAGGTGAAGGTGTTATCCATGATGAAATTATTTACACCATGGCAATGACCACACAGTCAACAATGGACGTATTATTTACACTTAAAAGCTTAATGGCCCAGCAAATTGCTACAGCAGGTCCAGCCGCTATTCCAGTCATAACGATGGCAGACACAGGTCTTTCTGTAGCCAATGTATTAGATGGAAAAATCCCAGAGGAAAGTCTTCCTGCATTTGCAGCGGCTAATTATCTTAAAGGTACAATTAATCTACCTTATTATTCTGGTGTTCCATCAGCTGAAAATCCTTTTGCACCCGTTAACACAGCATGGAAGTCTCGATGTGATTCTGGTGCTACACTTGCAGGAATGGACCCTAGTCTGATACCTGCAGATCCGCTAGATGCTAATGATGGTTTTTGTATGGCTGTAGGCCTACGTGATCTTAGCTCGGTAATTACTATTGATACACAACGTCATTTAACGCAATTCAATCCGGTACCTCAAGCAAATGCTATGATGCCCATTGATGTGCAAATGACAACACCCGATCTACCGACTGTAAATTATATTCGTTCGCAATTAGAAACACCCTTACCACCACTTGTAGAGCCTGCAGCTGGTTGGCCAATCGTTATCATGCAACATGGTATTACTGGTTATAAAGAGGTGATGTTACCACTGACGGCAATGTTATCCATTAATGGTTTTGCTACAGTCGCAATTGATTACCCACTCCACGGTACTCGAGGGTTTGATTTAAATGGCGATAATGTTGATGATATTAATGCGTCTACTGTTAGTACACTTCATTATGTTAATTTGCAAAATACGATAACGATGAGGGACAATACTCGACAAAGTGCTTTGGATATTGTTGGTTTACGTCTTGGATTAAATGCTGTGGTAAATGCAGCAGGAGAACGACTTAACGTTAACGGTTCTAAAGTGCATTTTGTTGGTCATTCATTAGGTGCTATCTATGGTATTAATGCAGTAACTTTAGCTAATACTCCACTGGCTCCACAATTTGATCCGCTATTAAAAATCACAAGTAGTGTATTTGCTATGCCGGGGTTAATGTTGGCTAATTTCGGTATGGAGTCACCTGCATTTGAAGGATTAGCTAAATCTAATTTAACTTTAAGCGCATCTGCTGACTTTAAAGCATATGTTGATGCGAAATTTCCTGAGGGTTATACACAAGACCAACTTACAGAAACTTACTTTGCTTTTTATGAAAGTTTGTCTGCTCCTCAAAAAGCAGGGTTGGATGCAGTGTTTACTCAATTTACTTTTGCTGCGCAAACCATTACAGAGTCTGGGGATCCTATTTCGTATATTCAAACCTTAGCGGCTACACAAACACCAACTTTAGTGTTTGAAATAGCAGGAGACGGTATTGACAGTTTATCTGACCAAGTTGTGACTAATACTGCACCATTCACGCCTTTAGGTGGAACTGAACCAGCGATAGCGTTATTGGGCTTACCTGGCGTAAGTGAAACAACTGCTGGCTCAGGTGCGGTTAGGTTTAAGTATGGTCATCATGCTTCTTTGCTTGACCCAAGAGCGAATGCCAGTTCACCTGATGTTGAGAAATCAGCCGATGTTGCACTCGAAATGCAAACTATAATGAATGCTTTTTTTGTAACTGACGGCGCTATGATTGTTGTAACAGATACCGAAGTCGTTAATTAATCGGTAGCGATTGCTTTATTTGTAAGATAAACCCTCTTCGGAGGGTTTTTTATTGCCTAATTTCTTCATTTTTTACTGATTAACTTTATTTATTTGTAATACCCCCCATATCCCTACTAGATGAATTAAAATGTTAACTTCAAAGTCAGTAATTCGCTTATATAGCTGAAGTTAATAACAGGAGAATGTATTGGAATTTTTGTATGAGTACGGACTGTTTCTAGCTAAAGCTATCACTTTGGTTATTGCTATTGTCGCTATTGTCGCTGTTGTTGCTTCCTCAGCAATGAAGCCAGTTGGTAAGAAAGGTGAGTTAGAGTTAAATGATTTATCTGAAGAGTTTAGTGATGTTGAAGAAGATATTACGCATTACTTATTATCAAAAGACGAGTTAAAAGAAAAAGAGAAAAAAGATAAAAAAGTCGCTAAGGAAAAAGCTAAGGCCGATAAAAAGGCAGCAAAGTTAGCAGGCGATAATGAAGATACCAAGCCAAAAGTTGAACCCAAAATTTTTGTTCTCGACTTTAACGGCAGTATCGATGCTCGTGAAGTTAGCGCATTACGTGAAGAAGTATCTGCGATACTCACAGTAGCGACACCTGAAGATGAAGTTTTTCTTCGTTTAGAAAGTGGCGGCGGCATGGTTCATGGCTATGGTTTAGCGGCTTCTCAACTTGACAGGTTTCGTCAACACAAAATTCCATTAACCGCGTCTGTTGATAAAGTAGCAGCCAGTGGCGGTTACATGATGGCGTGTGTTGCGAATAAAATAATTTCAGCACCTTTTGCAATTCTCGGCTCTATTGGTGTTATCGCACAAGTACCTAACTTTCATAAGTTACTAAAAAAGAATGATATCGATTACGAGCAATTCACCGCGGGTGAGTTTAAGCGTACTGTAACCATGTTTGGTGAAAACACCGATAAAGGACGCGAAAAGTTTAAAGAAGAGTTAGAAGAGACCCATGTGTTATTCAAAGACTTTGTCCGTGAACGTCGTCCTAGCTTAGATATTGATAAAGTAGCAACAGGTGAACATTGGTTTGGCAGTACGGCTAAAGAGCTAGGTTTGGTTGATGAAATTCAAACAAGTGATGACTTTTTACAATCGAGAAGTAAATCACACAAAATTATTGCGCTAAAATACGTGACTAAGAAAACGTTAGCTGAAAAGTTTTCAAAAGCAGCGTCGCTGTCTGTTGATTCCATCTTCAGTAAAATTTGGCAAAACAATCGTATATTTCCAAGTTAATTAATACCTATTTGAAAATACTCGTTATTTAGTGCGATAGGGTCATACCAAGATCTAAAAAAGGATGCTAATGGCATCCTTTTTTTATATTACACTTTACACTGTTTTAGCTTGTTGCTTTTAATTATAACGCTTTATGAGAAGCTCTAGAGAAACTACTGTTAAAGACTAAATATAAATTAAATCAGCTAATAGCTTATTCAGCGATCAATATAGCTTTTGCTATGTCTTGTGTGTTTTTCTGGTTTAGGTAGTTCAATTGAGCCATCTGGGCATCGAGAACAAATTTAGCAGACGTTACGTTGCTTGTTATCGGTTTCATCGTTTCAGCTAAGCTCGCTTGAGCCGCTTTAGTTATTGAAAACTTAACAATTGGCTCTGCTTTTACTAATTCGATGGCTTGAGCTTGTGTTACCATTATTGTTGAAAATGTTAGTGCTGCAATTATATTAAAAAATTTCATAGGGTCACCCTTAAATTAAAACGTTATATCCATATAGATGTTTTGGGACCTTTTCTTACTTAATTCTTGAATATGGGTTGGGAATCACATTCAATAGCTAGCCCAATTTGTTTGGGATAAAGATGAAGTCCTTCATCTATGAAGTGAATTCTACGTTATTACTGGTAACTTTTAAAATGACAATTTATAATGCTTGTCATTAGAAAAACTAATGACAAATAAATATTTGTCATTGTTGATTAATTATTCAGTTATTTCGACTGATATTATAATAAAAGTAATATTGAAAGGTGAATTTTGGCTAATAGACTCCCACCATTAAACGCGCTAAAAGCATTTGAGGCATCAGCAAGACAATTGAGTTTTACACGTGCTGCTGAAGAGTTATTCGTCACTCAAGCAGCTATTAGCCATCAAATTAAATCTTTAGAAGAGTTTTTAGGCATAAAATTATTTATGCGTAAAAATCGGGCTTTGTTACTGTCCGAAGAAGGGCAAGCCTATTATTTGGACATTAAAGAGGTTTTTAATACCATAAACGATGCGACTGAACGTTTGTTAGCACGTGGAGCTAAAGGCGCAATAACCGTTAGCTTGCAACCGAGTTTTGCTATTCAGTGGTTAGTGCCAAGGTTAAATGCTTTTAATAGTTTACATCCTGATATTGATGTTCGAATAAAAGCGGTAGATCAGGCAGAAAGTTCACTCACTGAAGATGTCGATGTTGCTATTTATTACGGCCGTGGTCACTGGGCTGATATACATTCAGAACAATTACAAAAAGAATATCTTGTTCCCGTCTGTTCGCCATTACTATTACAAGGAAAAAAACCACTGAGTGTTTTAGAAGATTTAGTCAATCATACGTTGTTGCATGACACGTCTCGTCGCGACTGGAAGCGGTGGTTCAAACAAGTGGGTGTTAAAGCAACGAATGTAAACCACGGACCTATCTTTAGTCATTCTTCCATGGTTGTCCAAGCAGCTTTGCATGGACAAGGTATAGCCTTAGCGCATAGTTTTTTAGCTAAACCTGATATTGATGCAGGAAGGCTTATATGTCCTTTTGAAGAAGTATTAGAAAATAAAAATTCCTATTACGTTGTTTGTCGTGAGCGACAAGTCGATTTAGGTAAAATAGCAGCGTTTCGCGAATGGGTACTTGATACAGTAGCTCAAGAGAAAGAAGACTTCGATGATGAATAATAGTAATAAAGTAGAACTCCCTATTTCAACGATTGAAAATACAGTAGAAAACCCTAAAGCATTTGTAATCTTTGCCCATGGTGCTGGAGCAGATAAAAGTCATGAATTTATGGACAATGTCTCGAGTCTTCTAAACGGACAAGATATAAATGTTTTACGCTTTAATTTTCCTTATATGGATGTTCGTTTGGCCCAAGGTAATCGTCGACCACCCGATAGAATGCCAAAACTATTAAAATGTTTTGAAACAGTTATTGAAAAACTTGATACTGACTTGCCCGTTTATCTTGCTGGAAAATCGATGGGAGGGCGAGTTGCTGCGACATTAGCACGAGATAAAACATTAAATGTATCAGGCGTTATGTGCTTGGGTTATCCGTTTCATCCCCAAAAAAAGCCAGAAAAATTAAGGCTAGAACCGCTGCAAGAGACCCAAAAACCCATCCTAATTCTTCAGGGAACACGCGATGCTTTAGGTAATGAACAAGAGATCTCTGGCTATGAATTTTCAAGTCAATGTCATTGCATTTTTTTTGCTGATGGTGACCATAATTTAAAGCCACGAGTAAAATCAGGATTTACACATAAACAGCATGTTCAAGAGGCTGTTAATGAAATGGTGAGGTTTATTGATGGGCACATCTAACGTGAACAATAGCAAAAATAACGTTAAGGCGATTTACTTAACAGGGATCTTGATATTTATTGGTATCAGTGGCTGTTTTTCTGTATTATTCGGCGCTTGGTTTGCTCATGCTGGGGTAAACTTGTCGAATGAAGTACAATCACGCCTTGCTAATGCATTGCAATATCAATTTTTTCACACTTTAGCACTATTTGCTGTAGCAGTTTGGTTACAAACGCTAACGGGTAAGCATAATGCTGCTAAGGTTATTAATCTTTTATATTTATCGGCGACTTTCTTTATAGCCGGGATTTTACTTTTTAGTAGTGTTTTGTATATAAAAACATTTTTTGATTACTCTACTATTGGAAAAGTTGTTCCTTTTGGTGGTATGTCATTTGCGCTGGGCTGGTTGTGTATTAGCTGGGCGGGAATTAATAGAACTGTGAAAAATTCAAGCACAGTTCAAGATCGTTTGTAGGTAAAATAGTTATGACCTCTATTATATTATATTGTCGTCCGGGCTTTGAAAAAGAGTGTGGCGCAGAAATTCAAGAAAAAGCAGCGTGGAATGAAATTTTCGGCTATTTACAGCTGACTAAAAACGAAGGCTTGGTATATTTTCATTTAAATGATCCGAAAGACGGTGAGATTTTAATGAAAAACATTCCACTTCGCCGTTTAATCTTTGCTCGCGATTGGTTTGTTACATTAACAGATAAAATTGAACTTCCCGATTACAATCGTGTTGAAGCCATTACTGCAGAACTTGGTACTGAATGGCAATATGCTGATTTACGTATGGAAATGCTAGATACCAATGATGGTAAAGCACTTTCAAAGTTCTGCCGTAAGTTAGCTGTACCATTACGTCAAGCCTTACGTAAAGAGAAGATCCTTATGGAAAAAGGTGATAATGATGGTGCAATATTACATGGTTTATTTTTAAGTGGTAAAGAAGCCATTTTTGGTTTTTCATTAGCGCATAATAGCTCTATTTATACTATGGGTATTCCAAGGTTGAAGTTTCCAAATGCTTCACCGAGCCGTTCAACATTAAAATTAGATGAAGCGTTTTTACACTTTGTACCTCGTGATGAGTGGGATGAACGATTAACATCAGGCCTTAAAGCGGTTGATTTAGGTGCTGCTCCAGGTGGTTGGACATACCAACTCGTTCGTCGCGGTATGATGGTTACAGCGATTGATAATGGTCCTATGGCTGAGTCATTAATGGATACAGGGCAAGTTAAACATCGCATGATGGATGGTTTTAAATATGTGCCAATGAAGCAGAATGTTCACTGGTTAGTTTGTGACATGATTGAAAAACCAAAACGTGTCGCTAAACTAATGGCTGAATGGTTGTTGAAAGGTTATTGTAAAGAAGCTATTTTTAATTTGAAGTTACCGATGAAAGGCCGTTATCAGGAAGTCATTAATGACTTACAAATAATTAAAGATGCTTTCAACGAACACAAAGTTAAATATGAATTATACGCCAAGCATTTATATTATGACCGTGAAGAAGTAACCGTGCATGCCAGGTTATTATCTCCTCCGCCCTTAAAAGAAGAATAAATACTATAACAATAAAAAACCGACCTAATGTCGGTTTTTTATTGTTATAAATTCAGTGTTTATAGGTAATTAAAGACTATAAACACATACAGTTTTATAAACGTTCAAGCAGCGCTTCAGTGAAGTCGGTTGTACCATGTTAACCACCTAAATCACGTGTAGTTCTATCACCACTTGCAATCACTTCTGTAATAGCCTTACGAATATTGCTCGCTTTATCACTCATCTCTAAATATTCTAACCTTTGGATTGCAGCTAAAATGACTGAAGTAGGGTTAGCTAAATTTTTGCCTGCAATATCAGGGGCACTTCCATGAACAGCCTCAAGAATTGCACAGTCACCGCCAGGTGCCATACCTAAACCGCCAACTAACCCCGCACCTAAGTCAGATAATATATCGCCAAATAGGTTAGTTGTTCCGATAACGTCGAACTGTTCAGGATTCATCACTAATTGCATACAGTAATTATCAACGATCATTTCTGTAGATTCAATTTGCGGATAGCGCGTGGCAACTTCACGCGCTACTTTTAAAAATAAACCAGAAGTAGATTTCAAAATATTTGCTTTATAGCAGGTGGTCCTTGTGTAATATACGATAAAACCTTTCACGAGATAATCACGTTTAGATTTCATCTGATTGTATTTTATTAAGGCTAGTATAGGTGGCAGTGCAATAAAAAGTTATTAGACTTTCGTTTTATTTATTGCACTTTTTTAAGATTATTATAGTTGTTGAAACTGTTCGTAGGCAGATTTTCCAATCGCAATAAGTGAACCATTTTTAAATAAAAGTGCTGTACATTCATCTTGCGAAGTAAACCCATCAGATTTCATGTGTTGCGTACGATAAAACATCACTTGAAATCTATTTCCATCAACTTTTTTTGCTTCAGTTATGTCAGGTCCACCTAATTCTTCTATTGCTTGTTCAAAATTGAACTTTTCTAATGTTAACTTACCAATGTATTGTTTGTTATATGATTCTCTATCCCCCCATTCCATATCGGAAGGACTGTCATCATAAAAGTTTACCACTAGGGCAACAAACACACCGTAAATGGCTAATGCAATTAAAATTCTAACGACGACTTTTTTATTCATTTAATACTAATTCCGTTAAATTATTTATTGGCACTGATATGCGGTACCAAGGATAAGCTTTTATTTTAATAAGTTTTTTAGACGTTTAATACTGATTTTTTGCACTTTATATTACTGAGGCGAAATTCGTATATCTCTCAGGTTAAACCCTAGTGGGATGTCTTTTTTTAACGTGATAAGTTCACGACTCAGTGCTATTTGCTCGGTATGTTCGGCGAGCTTATTCGCTAATGTTGCTTTGATATCAGTTGCTTCAAGGATGCTTTTTAATGAACCGTATTGATTTAATAATTGTGCTGCGGTGACTTGTCCTATCCCTGCAACTCCCGGGATTTTATTGGTATTATCTCCCGTCAATGTCCATAAATCCATGAGTTGTTGTGGTTTAACATTGAATTTACTTTGAACAAAATTTGCATCAAGATGACGACGATTAAAATGGTCGTACACACTGATATGCGGGTTCAATAGTGAGAGAAAACCTTTATCGGTTGATACAATAGTAACGTTTTGATTCTTAAGTGCCATTTTGATAGCTAAGGTAGCAATAATATCGTCAGCTTCGTCTTCTTCAGGGATGAGTGAATCGACTTGTTGTTTCATTAATTCATCTTGAATATCTGGCAGACTGGTTGCTAAATGGTCTGCCATTTTCTTTCGACCCTTTTTATAGTCAGGGTAAAGTTGATAACGCCAACAAGGTTTTTCACTGTCAAAAACGGCGAGGACATGCGTCGGATCAAGATGTTCAAGTATTTTGGTTAAAGCTTGCCCGCAAGCTTTTTGGGTATTAAATAATACTTGTTTTTTTGTATTTTCTGCAAGTTCGTTATTAAAAAGAAAAGGACGTTCTTGAACTGCGTATATCCTTCTAATCAAATTCAACGCATCAATTAATACTAGATGTGCGGACATTCATTTACCCTTAAATTACTTTGTAACATGGTACATATTTACTGCCCGGTAATTTCATTCGTTGCTGCTCAACAAATGATGCGAGTAAATTATCCATAAGTTGCATTATTTTTGAATCGCCAGATATTTCAAAAGGACCGTTATCTCTGATCGCTTGAATACCTTGAGACTTTACATTACCTGCTACTATAGCAGAAAAAACACGGCGTAAGTTGGCCGCTAATGTAGCGGTATCTAAATCATAATTAATCGGTAAATTAGCAATATTTTTATGAGTTGGTTCAAAAGGCTGTTGAAAATCAGGCTCTATAACGAGTGACCAATTAAAATGGTAAGCATCACCCGTTTCTTTACGATAAGTTAAGACTTCTTCTAATTTATAACGCATAGTTTTAGCAACGGCTACTGGGTCGTCTACAATAATTTCATAGAGATTTTGTGCTTCTTCACCTAAGGTGGCAGCAATAAAACGATCTATCTGTATAAAATATTCTGCACTCTCTTTTGGTCCCGTTAAAATAATGGGCAGTTTTTGCGACTGGTTTTTACTATTTAACATTATACCGAGAATGTAAAGTAACTCTTCAGCTGTGCCTGCGCCACCAGGAAAAATTACGATACCATGTGACATCCTAACAAATGCCTCTAAGCGTTTTTCAATGTCTGGCATGATCACTAATTCATTGACGATAGGGTTTGGTGGCTCAGCAGCGATAATACTTGGCTCAGTTAGTCCTATGTATCGTCCGTCTTTATTACGTTGCTTAGCGTGAGCAATTGTTGCTCCTTTCATTGGCCCTTTCATGGCCCCAGGCCCGCATCCAGTACAAATGTTAAATCCACGTAAGCCTAATTGATAGCCAACTTTTTTGGTGTACTTATATTCAATATGATTAATTGAATGACCACCCCAGCAGGTTAACAGGTTTGGATCACTTTCAGGAATAATCACATTAGCATTTCGAAGAATATCAAAAGTTAGGTCAGTCACTTGTTTTGTATCTGAACGATATTGGTGATGTGTGAAAAGGATATCGCGTAAAACCGCAGAGAGAAGTTCTTGTATGCCCTTTATTATTTTACCATCGACAAATGCATGCGCAGGTGGGTTTGTTAAAGCTAACTTAACACCACGTTCACGGCGTAACACTTGTATCTCAAAATCTTGAAACTTTTGATATATCTCTTCCGCATCATCGGTATGACTTCCTGCGTTTAATACAGCGAGAGAGCAATTTCGATACAGTTGGTATATTTTGCTAGTCGCGGATTGCTGAAGTTGTTCTATCTCCGATTGCGTCAGAAGATTCATGTTGCCAACAGGGTTTATTTGAGTTTGCATAATAGAGTTCCTTTCACAAAAAATATAAAGCTATAACTTGAAACAAACCAAACTATTAGCGGTTAGCCGATAACATCGTGATGGTAGTTTGATTTATATGGGATATCTATACATAAATAACGTTGTTCTTTCCCTTCTCTTTCGCTTGATAAAGTGCACCATCCGCTCGTTCAAAAGCCATATGTACATTATCATTTTGTTGGATGTGGCTTGCACCCATAGAAATAGTAATTGTTACTTTACTATCTCTAAATTTAAAGGGTAATTTGGCCACTTGTAACCTTAGTTTGTTCAGCTTTTCCAACAAGTCCGCTTGATTGATACCTGAAAATATTAAGACAAACTCTTCTCCACCATAACGGGCAATAAAGGCTTCATTACCAATATGTTTCCTAAGTGTGCTTGAAATCACCTGTAAAGTTTTATCTCCCGCAGAATGTCCATATGTATCATTAATGCGTTTAAAGTCATCAAGATCCATGACAACAATTGCCAATTCGAAATTTTTATTATGGAAACGTACAATTTCTCTGTCAAAGTATTCATCAAATGCAGCACGGTTGTTAAGTTTTGTTAAAGCGTCTTGCAAACTTTTCGCTTGTTGTTCTTGAATGCGTTTTTCAAAACTTTTACTTTGTTTCTCTAATAAGTCGACCTTTTCGGTCATTGACGCTAGCTGACTTTGTAATGCGTCTTGGTGTTCACGTTCAAAAGTTGTCTTCTTTTCTAATGTACCTGCAATAACTCGCAATTTTGCATTAATATCCACTCTAATATCTGCTAGTGATGTAGCTTTATCTAGACCAGTAGACATATCAACTATTTGTTTTTGCAGTTGTTTATTTAATGAACTATGCAGAAATTGAGATTCTTTACAGCTGCTAAGCGTTGTCTTTACCGCTGATTGAACCGTACTTAAAGTCTCACTTAGGGTTGATAAAAATACTTTCGCGGTATTTCTTTCATCGTTTAAATCTTCAATGATGACATCAAATACTGACAATAAACTGTTCAATAGTTTGCTGTTTGACATGTCTTCATCGACTTGTGATTTTATGTTCAATATATTTTTTGCATGTTTATCTGATACAACTAAACTGGCAATGATGGTTTCAAATCGTTGAATATATTTAAGATCAGCAGAGTCATTCATCTCAACAGGTTTTTGAGTTGCATTTTGTTGCGTTAATGCTGTAGCAGAAAGAGCTGTTGTTGACATCTTTGTAGACAACGCTGTGTCGTAAAACTCTAATAGCTGACTTAATAATGGTACATATTGTAAAATGGCATCTTTGGGATCTTTTGAATCAGTAATTAACCCCCGTAATTTACGACGTAATTCGGCGGGTAATCCATTAACTTTTTGCAAAGCTAATCCAGCAGCATGGAATCGTTCATGTAATTGGGTAAGGTTTGTTACATTTATTTGAGATTGTTTTTGCAACAGAAGCGAAGTCGATTTTATTTGTGCTTCAATATCAGCAAGAGGTGCTGATTTTTTTAGTAACAGTCGTAACCTTGCTAATTTGTTATCAAGGGTAATATCCATGCCTTTGCTAACAAGAGAGAGTTTTTCTATAAACTTAATTAATAATGAAGATTGCGATTTAAGGTCAGTTTCTATATCAGCACGAGAAGAAATTGCGAGATCGAGTTTTTTCTTCAGTAAAATAATTTCTTTGTTAGCGGCTGAGTTATTGCTCATAAAAAACAGTCTTCCGTAAAGTACTTTATTGTTTAGTAAACTTGATACGTTCAGTATAGCCACTAAATGTATATAAAGTGATTGCTAAAATATAAATGATATTGCTTAATATTAAACCTTAGATACTAAAAAGTCAGTATCGATAATCATTTATAATTGATTTAATTGTAATAATTATTATTGACGTAGTGTTCTACCCATCGGAGCTCGTAATTTCGAAGTGGATCTGAATGGGTTTATATCTAAGCCTCCTCTTCTAGTGTAGCGAGCAAAAACAGATAGGTCAGTAACGTCGCAATACTTTTTTATATCACAATATATTCTTTCAATACATTGTTCGTGAAACTCATTATGTTGCCTAAATGATATTAAATAAGCTAATAGTGAGGCGTGTGCTATTTTTTTCCCGCTGTATTGAATATATATACTGGCCCAGTCGGGTTGATTTGTAATTAAACAATTCGATTTTAATAAGTGGCTCACTAAACTTTCACCTTCTACTACTTCATCTCGACAATTAGCATCAATAAGTAATGTTGGGTCAAGTTGATAGTTTTCGATTTCAAGTTCAATGTCATCAATACAGATTGTTTCTTCGGAAAATACTTGACGACTGATCTGAAGTGCAGGGCAGTTATCGACAGAAAATAGCTTTACAGCCGCAATGCTTCCACATATATTCGATAGATCTTTTACCAAACAATTTTCGACGTCTTGCCAAGACGGAAATCGACTTTGATTAAAACTATTCAAATATAATTTGAATGACTTAGATTCTACTATATTTTCACTAGTACAAGGAAAACGAAATTCAGCAACGGCAACAATTGGCTTACCTGAACTATTTAGCCATGACAGCTCGTAACCATACCAAACATCTTCACCCATAAAGGGTAAGTTATCCGCTGAAATCGCTAAACCGTCTCTATTTAAACTTCGAGGTACCGCTTGCAAGAGTTCTGGGTTATATTCACTGCAATAAGTAGTGGTTTTTCCTAGTGTTAATTGGCTTAAAGCTGTTGCGTTTTTATAATTTGTCATAAAATGGCTATTTTGGGTCTATTGACTATTTGTTGTTACATTTTAAAGGATCTTTTTAGCAGATGAAATCATCACCTTGCGAGTTAATGCAATCTTTATCATTATTTTCACAAAAGTATTTATCATCATACCAAGCGAAGTATCAACATTTACCACTTATTGAAAAAGATGAAAAATGGCCTTCTCCTTGTTTATCAGGAGATTATGATGGAAATCACCAGTATTGGCAGCCTAGTGAAATACGTGAGTCGATAAGTTTTGATAATGTTGAAGAAGCTTTAGAAATAACTATACATGCTGATTTCAAGACCTATTTCACTACGCTTTATAGCGATACATTAGATGCAAACTGTATTGAAGGGGCGTTATCTTTACTTTTTGCTTGGAGTGAAGATGATTTTCAGCGCTTACAAGAAAACTTGATTGGTCATGTTTTAATGAAACAGAAACTAAAACAGCCTCTAACATTATTCTTTGCACTCACAGACGATGATAATATCATCCTAAGTTTAAATAATGACAACGGAGAAGTTTGGGTCGAGAAAGTGGGTTGCGAGGCTCATAAAAAAGTGGCTGATTCACTCACCAGTTTTATGAATATGTTAACACCTCGAATTCCTTAATCTTTATTTTTCTGTTTTGATAATTCACAAACTAAAGCTCTTAATTCCACTAATTCTGCTTGAATAGGCTGTAATGCAGCTATTATTGCTTTTTCTATTTCAGCAGAAATTGAAGTTAAGTGCTGTTTTTCTACTTCAACATCGTTAGTTTCAACAGTCATTTCGATTAACTTCGGATCATGTTTCCAATTTCTTAATATTGAAATGATCGTCGGTAGCGGAGCCGATTTTCTCAGTCGCGTTTTAACTAATGCTACTGTTGGTCTTTTTCCTTGGTTTGCGAGTTGATTTGCGATGATTATTATTTCGTCAGTTATCGTCATAAAGTTACTTTTAATTGTCAAAGAAGCTATATTTTGGTGAATATCACAAGTATTGTATTGATTGTTATATGGTTTATTCATAAAAATCAATAGCTTGTAAAGTTGGTTTGACCCTTGCTATTAACTGAGTAGCTTAGTTAAAACTCATTAAAAAGTATTCTACTAAAAATAAAAAGAATACTCATGCAAAAAAATAAGGGAAAAATCATGAAAAAAACGATTATAGCATTACTTGTTGCCGCGCCTTTAACTTTATCATTAACCGGATGTGTAATTGCTGTTGGAGGTGGTGACGACGAAGGTCATTCAATTTCAACATCGTTTGGTGATCGCGAATATGATAACCGTAAAAAAATTGCTAAAATCCAACTGAATGCTACCTATAATAATGTGCAGCATAAACTAGGACTTGCCGATTTTAATGAACTATATCAACTTGATGGAAAAGAGATAAAAGTACTTTTCTACCGTACACACCGTGTACATAAAGATGACTTAACGACAAAGGATGAATGTACATATTTACATTTTGTAGATGGCGTTTTATTAGAAACAGGTAATGGGGCTGATTATAAGCGTAATATTTCAGGCTAAATTGTACATCTTTTAATAAAAGGTAGTGATATTCACTACCTTTTTTTATACCTGCAATAATTTTAATAAACGGTTATTTATTTGATGTTTGGGTATCCATAATCCAATACATAATGTAAGCGTTTTGTTTGACCTGATTCGTTTTTTACTGTTATGGTGATTCTATAAAAATAAAAAATGGAGGGCTAAAAAATATGTCTGAAGCAATAAGTGATAAAACAAACCTTGATATAAGAGCAGCATATTTGTCTGGCGAAGACCTAAAACTAGCGGCATCTTTACTGTACCAGTCTTATCATGATGACCCTGTTTTTTTGGAGATATTCTCCAATGAAAAGAATGACTATGAGCAAAGGTTACGTTCAGCTATTCGTGAAGAGTTAAGTGCCTTTTGGCATGCAAAACAACCTATGGTTGGCTTATATTTAGGAGAGGCAATGGTGGGTGTTGCTTGTTTAAACAGCCCTGATGAAAGTATAAGCTCTGAACGATTCTGGCACTGGCGCTTAAAAATGATGCTTGGAGCAGGTTACTTCAGTACAAAGCAAATGATAGAAAAAGAAAAAATAGTACTTGCTGCTGTTCCCATGAAAAAATTTCATATGCTTTCTTTTATTGCCATACACCCATTACATCAACACCATGGCTTTGGGCATTATCTTTTAGCCGCTGTAAATACCATATTAGAAGAACACTCTGATAGTGAGGGCGTTGCTGTTTATGCAACAACAGAGAAATATAAACAATTTTTTACAGAAGTTGACTATGAATTTGTTCAAGAGCTTTCGGTAGGTAATGTTTCGGGTTCATTGATGATTCATTACAGAAGAAAGAGCTAAACTTAATTTTCCGATTAAACGTATTTATAGCAATGCCGAATTTATATTCGGTATTTTTTTGCTTCAATATTAAGGTCCATCGGTTATATTTACAAAGGGAACTCTCTTATGTCGTCGACTAGTTCATTTAAAATGCTACTATTTATTTACATTTTATTCATTTTTGATTAAATAAATGTGAGATATGTCTTACGTTGATGTGAGATATTGAGTAAATAACATAAGGTTGATAGTTCTGTTTTGTTCTTAACGTCTGATTTTATTGTTTTTTTTATTTCTTCATGATTGTTCCATGTTTTTAGCATGAAATAAAAAATTTTGATGGGTACGAATAAATCTCAATTAACGTATTATTTAATTCATCAGGAAGATACGTATCAGGAAGATGAAAGAGTAAGAATACTCTTATAGGCAATGGACACTTAAAGGATTAAGTAGGATGACAGATGTCATCAAAGGGAGTAAATGGACTTAAGTTAAAGGATTAACGGCTAATGGATTAGCAATTAAGGACAAACAAATCACTAATGATGTTACTCAGGATGAGTTGCAATCAAGGAAGATGAACGGAAAGTAATGGACTATTAGGATATACTACGGACAGTTCTTTATGGATGAAGCGAGACACTATTAATATGCAGGAAGCATATAAGCTAGTTCAGAAATACGGCTCTAAGGGCCGTATTTTTTTGCCTGAAATTTGTCTAACTAATTATTCATCGATAAACTTTGAATAATAGCTATGTTTCCCTAAAGTTGATTGACTTCCGTTGAGTGAAAACTTATATCCACATAATTTAAAGCTGCTTCTAATTGCAAGATATCTTATTAGCACTTTAGTATCCAGTGGAGAAAATTTAGCTAAATAATCGCCATCATTTTGTTGAATAACATTTAGCGTTCTAATCTTATCTCCATTATTAAAAGTAATGGCCATACAGCTTTCATCGCCTTGAGCTGTTTGTTGTTGCCATAAAAAACGAATATTTGTCGAGTCACCTTCCCACCTTATGATAATGCCATCAAAAGACGATACCAATAATGAGAAGTTATCAGGTAGCGTTACTTCATGTAACATCGCCGGTTCAGATTGAGTTTTAGTGGCTAATTCATTATTTTGTTGAGTGGTGTTTTTATCTTCGTTAGAAGATGAAATAATGGCTGTCACAATCATTGCCATTATGACGAGTATAGTTAATATCGTTATTGTTAATACAGCATTTTTATTGTTGAATAGCTTTAGCCTTATCGCTTCACCAATATCATAGTCAGACTTAAAGTTTGAGTTTTTAGATGTTTCAACCCGTTGAACAACAGTATGGCTAGTCTCATGATAGCTACTAGATTGTGAATGTGGAACATCGTTATTATTAAAAGTTGGCTCTATTCTACTTTCGTGATGAGCACTTTTTTGCTTTACATAATGACTTAAATCGACATTGCCAAAGTAACCTAATATGTGGTTATCTTTTTGACTTTTATAGGTCATTAATAATGTAGAAATGACTAAAGGAAAAATAAGCAGCCAGTAACTTGTACTGTAGCCACTCATTATAATGATCAAACCAGTAATTAAAAAACTTCCTGCAGGAGCCAATAACCAGTTTATATTGAGGTTAGCATCATTTAAACGACGCTTTGTTGAAAAGGTACAAATACCAACGAAAAACAATAATGCAAAGAAGGACAGTAAACCGCTAAAAGATAAAACAGCGCTGGCAACAGTAAATAAAAAATAGCAACTTAGATGAATAGCAATGAATCTTCGACGATTATCTGAACCGGTTAAACAAAATAGTGACTTCAACAAAAGCACATTTACTCCTAAAAATATAATTTGGTCTTAAATCTTTGGCAAGAGTAACCAATTTTCTTTATATTTTCAGTGATATTTTCATATTGTTACACTTCAATTTTTTAAAGTTTCTGGCAAAGTCATACTTCTGATGTAAGCTATTTCGCACAGTAGCGTCAGTGATCATTCAATAATTTGTAAGTGTAAAAATATATAATTCATAATTCATTGTTAAATAAGATTAAAATTTAATTTTGATAATATTATAAAATTCGAGCTAAATATATTTTGTTCTCCTTTCTAGTTACATCTCCCACTAATGTTAATATTAATCCTGTCAGGACGACACAAGTTATGGAGAACATTGCAAATAGGTTTAAGGAATAAACTATTTGTTGAATACTGTACAGGATGTACAAAAAGGAAAGTGGTATAAGTTAACATTTAGTTGATAATGGATTTAGCAGTAAGGACACTAGAATTTCCAATGGAATGGAAGATAAATGGAATTTACTTGAATGGATGCAATAGCTAGCACTGAAGTTAACTTAATTTACCGCTCATATAATGCAAAAAGTTTAAGGATGATACCAACTAAGAATGGAAGCTTGATAGAGAGTTAATTTTCTTTTTATATAAAGTTTGTTAAATGGATTTAGTAAACGTTTGGTACTGAAATGGATGTCTGATCAAGGATGGTCATATAATTGAAGTAAAAGGATTTTTACGTAAAGTAATTTCCGTAAAAATTAAGAAAGTTTAAATATTAGCAAATGGATTTGTAGCATTATATTTAAGATAGAAAAAAAGCGACTCTAGAGTCGCTTTTTCTTTGCCTACAATAAAGTAATCGTTAGATATTAGGTTTGCCTAGATGAGTTACATGGCTTTTATATTTTTTATTTAATAAAAAACCTGCTAAAGCAGGTTTCTATAAAAATATAGGGGTAAAAAATTCGCTATTAATTATGAGAAGTTCTGTATAACTCACAAGCTTCTTCATCTTCACATTCGCCATATAAGTATAAGCTATGGTTCGTTAATGTGATCTTATGCTTTTTAGCGATGTCTTCTTGACGAGTTTCGATAACATCATCTTCAAATTCAACCACTTTACCGCATTTTAAGCAAACTAGATGATCATGATGTTTTTTCTGACTCAATTCGAAAACAGATTTCCCACCTTCAAAATGATGACGACTAACAATACCTGCATCGTCAAACTGATTTAGCACACGGTAAACTGTAGCTAGGCCAATTTCTTCGTTGTGTTCAAGCAATATTTTGTAGACATCTTCGGCACTAATATGCTGATTATTAGGGTTTTGAAGAATAGTAAGGATCTTTATCCGCGGCAGGGTGATTTTTAAACCGGCTCTTTTTAGCTCTTCGTTTTGTTCTGCCATTAACTTTAATTCTCTAATTCATATAATTAACAAAATTATAGGAGGTTATCAGGGCAGAGGGAAGCCTTAGTTGTGATGATTTCTAATTTCATTGAATTTTACTGGTATCTTTGCAATAAATCAGGCCATTATTGACAGTACTACTGGTTTAGGCTTTTAAATAATAGATACAAAAAAGCCTGCAAGTGCAGGCTAGTCATTTGGCTTGACGCTAATCTCTATTTCTAGTCAGAAAGCTCAGCTAAACACATTTCTTCAAATATTTGTGCAACCCACTTATCGATACGTTCTTCTGTCAATTCTGGTTGACGGTCTTCATCAACACATAAACCAATAAACGTATTGTCATCAACCAAAGCTTTAGAAGCTTCAAATTCATAACCTTCTGTTGGCCAGTTACCCACAATAACGGCACCTCTTGATTCTGCGATATCTTTTAAAGGCTCCATTGCATCACAAAAGTACTCGGCGTAATCTTCTTGATCGCCTAAACCAAATATCGCGACTAATTTATCGGTAAAGTCGATTTCTTCCAGTTCAGGTAAAAAGTCATCCCAATCACATTGGTTTTCACCGTAGTACCAAGTTGGTATGCCTAGAATGATCAAATCAAATTCTGCTATTTCTTCTTTAGTACTCTTAGCTATATCTTTAACTTCAACTAATTTATTGCTTAATTTTTTTTGAATAGTTTTACTGACAGCTTCAGTATTACCTGTATCACTACCGAAAAATAAACCTACAATTGCCATGGAATAAAACCCTTATTTACTAATATTTAATTTTCTGTCGTCACTGATGCTTTCAGGATCGACTCAATAAGTTCGCTACGACTAATGCCTTGATTTTTTGACAGTTCGTCTAGCTGCTCAAACAAATCTGAATGTATTTTAAATTCAACTCGTTTTAAGCCATTGTTTTTATCACGTTTCACTTGGTTGCGCTTGTTAATTTTAACTTGCACGCTACGCGAATGTGGATTTGTTTTTGGTCGCCCAGGGCGCTTCTCATCACTAAACAAATCAATAGTGGTTAAATCACTCGCTTCTTTTGCCATTATTATTTATTAACCAACCCCTTGGCTTTCCCAAATCAGTTGAATAATGCCTTTGGCAACAAAACCGGCACAACCTAAAAATAAAACTAAATAAACCACCATACGACCCATTTTGGGAACATCATTTTTTGTCATTACATCATGGATTGATAAGCCAATGAAAATAAAGATAAAAGCAAAAAATAAGTTCAGACCAATGGTTTCAATAAGTTCTAAGTTTTCAGCTAGCATAATTCACCCTAAAAATTTCAGGCGCACTATAGCATAAGTCAGCATTTAAACACATAATTTTTACCCTAAATGACACCGCATCCACAACATAATATGCGGAATCAATTTATTATCTTTAGACAGGAAAAAGCATTGAATAAAATAGAACAGCAGGCCTCTAATTGCAGTATTAATGATTTAAAAAGTCATTTGTTAGCTTGTTAAATGCAATAGTTTTCTCTGCATGAAGCCAATGGCCTGCACCTTGAATTATTTTTGCACGACTATTTGGGAATAAATGTTTGATAATATCTCGGTGCTCAGTTGTAATATAGTTAGAGTTACCTCCTTTAATGAACAGGGTGTCTCCAGTAAAGGTTTGCTCTCCTTGATACCCCTTCATAATATCTTGATAACATTGTTCAATATAATCGAGATTACATTTGAAACTTAACTTCTCTTCCTTTATCACTAAGTTGCGAAGCAAGAACTGTCGGATACCCACTTCATCAACAAACTGAGATAATTGGTTGTCGGCTTCTTTTCTTGTTTTAATATTCTCAACATTGATACTTTGCAAACCTTCAATAATATGTGCGTGGTGGGAAGGATAATCAACGGGAGCTATATCAGCAACAATGAGTTTGTCGACTTTTTCGCTATGTGCTAATGCAAGCTCCATCGCAATTTTTCCACCCATTGAATGTCCAAGAACATGTGAGCGTTCAATACCCAATTTTTCCATTAATTCTACAATGTCTAGTGCCAATTCTTTGTAGGTCATAGAATTTTTGTGAAAAGACAATCCATGGTTTCTTACATCTATATTCGTTACACGGAAATTTTCTTTTAGGCTTTTTGCCACCATATTTAAGTTTTCTAAACTACCCAGTAAGCCGTGTATTAAAATAATATCGGCGCCAGAGCCCTGTTGTTGATAATGTAAAGTTTGTGTCATTGGTCATTCAACGATGTATATTTTTGAAAAGATGTTTATTGTCGTAGCTTTTATAGCGCCATGCAATTTTTTTAAAGTCTTTATTGATATATTGTCGCTGGAAAATTTTCCTTAAGCTAAGTATAATCCTGCGCGATTAGTGAAATTTTAGGGTAATTAATGAAAAACATTGAAATAGATGAAGAACTTTATCAATACATAGCGTCGAATACCCAGTTTATTGGCGAAAGTGCTTCGTCAATCTTACGTCGTTTGCTTAACTTAACCATGGCTGAAAATCCGATTGATGATATTGTTGTAGCACTATCTGATGATAAAGAAGACGCTGTCGAGAGCTTACCTCTCCAAATTGAAAAAAATATTGAAAGCGAAGAAGCAGAGTCAATTGAAGAGGAAGTCATTGAATCACCGAGTATTGAAAATGTGCTCAATTATATTAATAAAGAAGAATTAGCTATGCAGCGTGGCGCTGTTGGTCGATTTTTGCTTATATTAGCTGCTTTATATCGTGTACATAATGAAAGCTTTTCTGTTGTATCTGAAATTAGAGGTAGAGACCGCTTATATTTTGCTAAAAGTAAAGATGAACTTTCTGCTAGTGGAAGTAGTACCAAGCCTTTACAAATTCCAGATAGCCCATTTTGGGTCATGACGAATTCAAATACGACGCGTAAAAAAATGATGCTCACAAAAGCATCTTTAACATTAGGTTACACTAATGAAGACGCAGAAAAAATCCGAGATCTTTTATAAATAATATAAAGATTTTCGTAGATAACCATTTTAATAAAATAATAGGGAAAATCATGACTGTTCATGCGCATGCAGGCAAACCAGTTAGACCAGAAGATCGTATCAATATTGGTAAATTAGTCAGTGATTATTTTCTATTAATGCCCGATGTATCTATTATCGAACAACGTGTAACTTTTGGGACTTCAGGTCATCGTGGAAATGCGAGTAAAACGAGCTTTAATGAACAACATATTATTGCTATCTGCCAAGCTGTTGCGGAGCATCGTACTGAACAAGGTTTAAAAGGCCCATTGTTTTTAGGTAAAGATACGCATGCACTTTCAGAGCCTGCTTTTGCAAACGCTCTTTGCGTATTAATTGCTAATGATATTCCGGTCGTTATTCAAAATGATGACGGTTTTACGCCAACACCTGTTATTTCTCGATTGATTATTGCTCATAACAAATTGCCTGAGAATAAAGACAATCAGGCTGATGGCCTAATTATCACCCCTTCTCATAATCCTCCAACAGATGGTGGTATTAAGTATAATCCACCTCATGGTGGACCGGCAGAAGGCGGCGTTACGAAAAAGATTGAACAACGTGCTAATGACTTAATTGCAGAGCATTTGATTAATGTTAAGCAAGTTGACTATCAACAAGCGTGTTTGTCGGCATTATTATCAAAAGAAGACTTTATAACTTTTTATGTTAATGAGCTTGAACAAGTTGTTGATATGGAAGCTATTGCAAAAGCAGGTGTTAAGATTGGCGTTGACCCACTCGGCGGTTCAGGCATTCATTACTGGCCTGTTATTGCAAAAAAATATGGACTGAATCTTGAAATTGTAAATCCGGTAGTCGATGCAAGTTTTGCGTTTATGCCGTTAGATAAAGATGGAAAAATCCGTATGGATTGTTCTTCACCTTATGCAATGGCAGGGCTCATCGCCTTAAAAGATAAATTTGATGTTGCTGTAGGAAACGACCCAGACTTTGATCGTCACGGAATTGTCACAAAGTCAGGCGGATTGATGAATCCTAATCACTACTTAGCTGTTTCTATCTATTATTTGATGACACATCGTGATTGGCCTAAGACTAGCAAAATCGGGAAAACATTAGTGTCTAGCTCACTTATAGACCGTGTTGCCAAATTAATTGATCGTCCTTTATCAGAAGTGCCTGTTGGTTTTAAGTGGTTTGTTGATGGATTAAGTGACGCTTCCTATGCATTTGGTGGTGAAGAGAGTGCTGGCGCATCATTTCTTGCTCGTGATGGTAGTTGTTGGACGACAGATAAAGATGGTTTTATTATGGCGTTACTGGCAGCAGAAATTCTTGCTGTTACAGGCAAGGATCCATATCAACTGTACCAAGAACTCGCTGAAAAATTAGGTGAACCTTGTTACGGCCGTGTCGAGGCAGTAGCAAGCTTAGAACAGAAAAAAGTACTCACTTCTTTGAGTGCTGATGATATTACTTGTACGAACCTTGCAGGTGAGAAGATCAATCAAGTTTTATCACATGCTCCTGGCAATAATGCTGCTATTGGTGGTGTTAAAGTTACAACGGATAATGGTTGGTTTGCTGCTCGTCCATCCGGTACTGAAGACATTTATAAAATTTATGCGGAAAGCTTTATTGACCAACAACATTTGCAACTTATTATTACTGAAGCACAAGTACTGGTGAGTGCTGCGTTTGTTAAAGCGGGCTTATAGCCCGTTATTTTTAAACATATTGAACTCGTTCATTTTGTTATTTTTAAAAGCCGTATTTTCATAAGCCAACAGAGATTAACTATCTTACTTTCATCACTGTTGGTCATTTCATTATGGGTTATTGCCATTTTGTCCGACTGATGTTGAATTACCTATGTTGTTCCAAATGAGTGTTCTATAAAAATAGGATTTACTTTAATTACCTTCAAACCGAGCAATAATCTCTATTTTTTTGTACAATATAGAGTAATTTTTATAACTCAGTGAAAGTGGTTTGGATAAATTACACTCTATAGTACAAAAGCAACAACAAACATTACAATCAACAGGTGATTTTCTCGCCTTAACTCGCGCTAATGAATGGTCAATAGCGGGAAGCTTTTCTTTTCAGGTTAAACATCAAGAAAATAAAAACCTCACAAAAGTCACGGTACTTGATACTGGTTTAATCACTTTTGAACCCGTTGATCGACAAATTTCTAACAAAGATATTGTACTTTCTAGTGCTGTGCACGGCAATGAAACTGCACCTATTGAAATTTGCGCTGAACTTATCCAAAAACTTATTTTAGGTGAACTTACTTGTAGTGAACGTGTTTTATTTATTTTCGGTAATCCGGCTTCCATTAATATTTCAGAGCGTTTTGTCGAAGAAAACATGAACCGTTTATTTTCTGAAGGTCACTCAAAAGATCAAGGTAACGGTGAAGGGTTAATTAATAAAGAACGTCACCGTGCACTTTTGCTTGAAAATACTGTTCGCGATTTCTTTGAACAAGGCCAAGCACTAAATTTAGAGCGTGAACGTGAACGCTGCCATTACGATTTACACACGGCAATTCGTGGCTCTAAAAATGATAAGTTTGCAGTTTACCCGTTTAGACACGGTAAACCATGGAAAAAATCACAACTACAATTTATGCATGCCTGTGGTGTTAGCACCATTTTACTTTCGCATTCACCAACGACGACTTTTAGTTACTTTTCATCAAATGAGTTTAACGCTGATGCTTTTACCGTTGAATTAGGTAAAGTGATGCCTTTTGGTGAAAATGACATGACAAAATTCGCTCAAGTTAAAGAAACATTAACCCGTTTAGTTTCAGGGCAAGATTTATTGCTAAAAGACTATGATGAAAATGATTTTAGTATATATGAAATTTATCAAACGATTAATCGTCAAGGTGAAGATTTTTCTTTAAGTTTTTCTGATGATGTTGAAAACTTTACTGATTTTCCAGCAGGCACTGTTCTCGCTTTAGATGACGGCAAAGAGATAAAAACAGATAAAGAAGGGGAAGCTATAATTTTCCCTAATGCCAATGTAGCTATAGGACAGAGAGCATTATTAACGGTTATCCCAACAACTATCGAATAATGAAAGTGCTGATGTAAACTTTTATGGGCATAATGATGATATTGCCGTATGCCCAAAACTTTACTTAGCTCACACAACTTGTGTTTCAGTTTACGTAAAGGTAAAGTACGTCCGATTATTTACAACAGCTCATTGCACAAAACCCAATAAGTACTAAAACTAAGTACACATACATAAAGAATAATGGGTAAAGGCATCCTGCAATGAACACATTTCCTAAGACAAGAAGAGAAGGCTATGAACTCTGACGTATATAAAGAAAGCCCGGTGGTACATCAACCCGCTTTTATTGATGGTCATTCAGTTGAAATTCCCATCCTCAAAGTATTAAAACAAGACGGTAACGTATATGACGGTGCCGAGCTTCCTGAAATAGATCAGACATCTGCAACAAAAATTTATAAAACGTTAGTGTTTCATCGTGTACTCGATGAGAGAATGGTGGCATCACAACGTCAAGGTCGTTTAAGCTTTTACATTACAGCACTCGGCGAAGAAGCTGCCAGTGTGGGTGGCGCCGCGGGTTTAAAACCTCAAGACATGATCATGGCACAGTATCGTGAGCAAGGTGCTTTAATGTATCGTGGATTTTCTCTTGAAAATTTCATGAACCAAATGTTCAGTAATGAAAAAGATTTAGGCAAAGGTCGTCAAATGCCCATTCATTATGGTAGTCGTGAATTAAATTACATGACTATCTCTTCTCCACTTGCGACGCAAATACCCCAAGCTAGCGGCTATGCTTACGGTCAAAAACTACAAGGGCTTGACGCAGTAACCCTTTGTTTTTTTGGCGAAG
>JABSOZ010000019.1 GCA_013215295.1 Colwellia sp. | reverse complement strand
AACAAAGATGGCTCATCCACTGAGAGAGTTCTAATTAATGCTTCTCAAACAGCAACTATCTATCATATTGATAAAAATTATTTGGGAAGGTTAGAGAACGCCAGACAACAATAAAAACAATATGGTGTAATTGGCTTTTCGGAGCTGTCGTTAGTAAAGCAAACGCTACCGTCAACAATACGCACTTATTGACGGTAGCTTTTGGTGAGAGAAAACTACTAGTGTTCATTTTTCTAAAGTCACTAGCGCCACGAAGACGCCCCAATCGATTAGGCGAAATGACTCAAGGTTAGGCGCGCTATCGTTAGATAAGCAGACATTAACTTTTAAGGCGCGATGAACACTTCTTTCGCGTTGAAGATAATGATCACCTAATTCATTAATGTCTGCGTATAGGACCACTTCTCAAGTCACGAAAGGGATGATTCTACTTCCCGCAATCGGTGGTAGCACGACATCTCCGCATCAATGATTAGATATTTTTTGGACATTCTTATTGCCTGCGAAATGTAGCGCTTTATTAGGAAAGAGAAATGCCTTCACCTGAGTTGTAAACAGGCTAAACATGCTCTCTTTCTATAAAGATATCCGGTATCAGTAATGGATTGTTAGGTAACTCAGCCTGAACCCGTCGACACCAATCTACGACTTGTACATTATTTAAAAATGGTGATTCTGCATGCATTCCCATTAAATGGCTTGAAATAATAGTCATATATGCTGACAAATCCGCAAGCGATATCTGTTGTCGCCCACCTAAAAAAGGACCTGATTGCAGATGCTGAATAAATTCATCACACAATCTCAAGCGCATTGCTGCAATAGATTCTTTCTTATCCAGATGTGAAACCATGTCGACGATGAATTTGGCTTTTTTAACAAAGAACGGCCATAGGATGCGGACAAAAAGCGGTATCTTGGTACCGTGATTGACGGCCCGGGATAACAACCAACCATTCCTCAGTGCATCCCAAGTTTTCTCCCATTCTACAGCAGCTCGAAATTTTCCAAGTATCAAGTTGTCACTAACCCATCTATCAATTAATAAAATGGCATTCGTGTCACTCTCATTATTACCTAATAGTGGTTTTTCAGGGAACAGTTCGTCAAGCCATATACCCAATTGAGTAGAATCTTTCCGCCATTCTTGATCAATTTTTAATACAGGCACTTGTCTTTGACCCGTAAACTTGATTTGTATCGGCGAAACTGGATTGACCGGTATATACTCAAACGGAATGTTTTTATATTTTAGAAAACTTCCTACCTTAATAACGTATGGGCTTGTCGGGTATCCATACAGCGTCACATTTTTCATCAAACATCCTAATACCTTCTCTAAAATCAAGCTTTCAAACTAACATTCCATGCTTCTTAAATCAAACATGTAGATCTTAATTTTACGTAATAACGCTTACTTTCACATACTTAGGTCAACAAACTGGTGTACAGCTGACCTCATCAAACGCTCTCAATTTTAAATCCTTACTTCTTCTTTACGCACCAAGTGACCATAAAAAAGGCCGATAATTTCGACCTTTTTAGTAATTGCTGTATGAATATTTATTACTCAGTATGAGACTTTAATACTTGGTATGGAACTTCATTACTCTTCCACAACAATTTCTTTACTTTAAACCCTGCAAACGCACAAGTAATACCAATAATTGGAGATAACCAGTTAAAGAAACAGAACACTGCATACTCTAAAGGACTTACCAGTAAAACAGACTGCATATATGCGCCACAAGTATTCCAGGGGATTAAAGCAGAAGTTACCGTTCCACCATCTTCTAATGCACGAGATAAATTTTCAGGTGCTAAATCACGGTCTTTATAGGTGTCTTTGTACATTCTTCCTGTCATGACTATCGCGATATATTGGTCTGCAGAAATACAGTTTATGCCAAAGGCTGTCACTATCGTTGTAGAAATCAACGAGCCTGCTTTTTGGGTAACCGCTAATAAGCTTTCGACAACTCGCTTTAATAAACCGACTTTTTCCATAATGGAACCAAAAACCATCGCAGAAATAATGAGCCAAATGGTATTGAGCATAGATGCCATTCCGCCACCACTGAGTAACCTGTCAATAGACTCGTTACCTGTATCAAGGGCAACACCCGCAAACATGACTTGCCATACCACCATCACATTTGCTTCTATAACAGTTAGCCCATCATTGGCGTATGAAAGTATTAAGTTTTGTTGAAACAATATCGCCCATAATGCTCCAACTAGTGCACCTATACCGATAGCAGGAAACGCTGGCATTTTTTTCATTGCTAAAAAAAGTGTTACCAGCAGAGGGAGTAATAAATACCACGCAATATGAAATTCATTCTCTAAATTAGCTAATAATTGATCAACTTGGTTATTCGTTAATTGTTCTGCGCTGTTTAAGCCAAGGAAGAAAAAAATGGTTAAGGCAATGAAGAAACTAGGCACCGTGCTCCACAGCATATTTTTTATATGAACAAAAAGATCAGTTCCAGAAACAGCGGCAGCAAGATTTGTTGTATCAGATAAAGGCGATAATTTATCGCCAAAATAGGCGCCACTGATAATAGCGCCAGCCGTAATAGGCGCAGAAACTCCAAGACCACTGGCTACGCCCATTAATGCAACACCAATGGTTGCAGCAACTGTCCAACTACTGCCAATACACAAAGCGACAACCGCACACAAAAGCGTGCAACTCACATAAAAATACTGAGGGTCGATGAACTGCAAACCAAAATAAATCATCGTAGGTACAGTACCGGCTAATAGCCATGTACCAATGAGTGAACCAACCGCTAATAAAATGAGTATTGCCCCTAATGTCAGGCTTATCCCTTTAACAATACCGTCTTCAATTTCTTTACGTTTATGACCATTTTTCAAACCTATTAAACAGGCTACTCCTCCACATAAAATTAAGGCAATTTGATTCGGGCCAGAAGAAGAATCATCACCGAAAAAATATACCGCTAAAGCAAGAAGTCCAAGCAATAGTGTAATGGGAAAAAGCGCGTCAAACAGTGAAGGTTTTTTATTATTATTTTTCATTTTTACCTCGATAAATGTCTATATTCACTTTTTATTCTCTACTTTTTAGAACAGCCATTTAGATACTCCCATTAAACATCACTTTTTTTAATGAGTTTAATGGGGTTTTAATTATGCTAAGTGGTCTTTAAAAACGATTTTTTCACCTATAGTTTCCAGAGAATTCAACCATGCGTTAATTTGCTGAGGTTTGTCTGGTGCAGCTGTTACGCCGCATGTGATCTCATTGTTAAGTACCGATTCTATGGCAAGACTTACTGGCATTGACACCAATCGAGCCATGGCCTGCCCACGTTCATCACCTTTACTATCAAGGTGATAACTTTGATGCCATATAACTTTACCTGCTGAACGAATTTCTAACTCTACACACATCACGACTCTGTCGGCTTCACCTTGTGAATAACTATATTTTGCTTCAAGTTCTTCGCTTAAAGCTTGTAAACGTTGCTCTCCTTTATCACCAGATAATTGTGCAATTTCATCGAATAACGGCTGCCACGCAGTAGACCAGCCATCAAGACGAAGAGTGCCTCGAACAAATTGCTGAACATCCCAGTTGTCTTCAAAATGGTATTGCTTCAAAAAGGGCAAAGAATCTCGGTTAGGATAAGCTTGAAAGACTTCACTTTTACCGGTGAGATGAGCTTCATAACGACTTAACGCTTCCCAAGGAGCATTAGATGTTTGCGCTTGACCATTTTGTTGCCATTGCGCTTTTGAACGTAATGCTTTTAATACACCTAAAGGTGACCAACTAAATTTGTATCTGAAATCGTTAGCGACTTTAGGAAAACCACCACAGTATGAACGAAAGAAATGCTGATTTTGTGGCGCGAAAACATCACTATTTTTATATTTATCAACTAATAAATGTGCCAGTAAGTGGTCAATGCCTGGATCAAGTCCCACTTCATTGACAAAGCAAACACCGGCAGATTTTGCTTGGCTATCTAATGCTTTCATTTCTGGAGCAATATAACTACTCGAGACAAAATGTGCTTTATGCTTTAAACAAAACTCTGCAATTTCAACATGCATAGTAGCAGGCAACATTGAAACAAGTACGTCACCTTGTTTAACGGTAGTTGATAAAACATTCCAATCTAATTGACGAATATCAATGTCAATGTCTCTATCTTCTAACGTTTTTTTAGCTTTACCTAAACTACGATTCCAAACGATTAGCGGGGTTGTTTTTTTTGCGAGTGCTTTAATACCAGGTGCTGAGGAAAGGCCAGCGCCAAGCCAATGAATAGTGTTTTTCATAATGTTCCTTTAATGCCTAAAGTGCGTTCGTTTTTTCGTTAAAAAGAGCAAGGGCTTGTGGCCAAACACCTTGCGTTTTATCGGTGAGTGTTAATAGATGTACCAATAGCTGCTGACAATAATCTTCGCTACTTTCTTTAGGTAATAATGAAGGTAGGTGGTCAATGGCAATGAGCTCTAAGGTGTTGTGTTCTTTGATCTGTAAGCATGGATTTTTAAATGTCGTACATTGTTGATAGATAGGTAGAGGGTTATAACTACCATAAGGGTCGCAACTAACATCAACAATAACCGATAATTTCCTTTTTTCATCATCAAGAAGATCATCGGTAATAAATGGTGGAAGGTCTCGATTAATTAAAACGCAATTTACGAAAACTTCTGCCTGATTAATTTCAACAAACGGGCCACCTTTTTTCGTTTCGGCTAAATCCCATTCAATCACGTTAAGGGACAGTGTTTTAGCCAAATCAACTGCTCCGTTACCGCTACGCCCCTTGGCACCCATAACTAAAACATTAGGTTTGTTTGTACAAAGATCCAGAGCTTGCGTTAATTCAATCAACAGTTGTTGCTTATTTGAATAAGATGAAATATCAATTAACGCAGGGGAAATACCTCGTTGCTGATTAGCCCAAGCTAATACTCCTAATGCTGCACCAGCAAAGCCAGCCCAGTAGCCAAAGGCTGCGACTCGTCTTTGTTGTTCATCAACTAAGTATTCAAGATCAAATAATTCGCCACCACCCGCTATAAACCGAGAAAGTAAAGTTTTCCAACCTGATTGCTCTTTATAAGCATGAGCAAAATAGATATGTTGATGTATAAGCGGGAAAGTATCTTCGGGTAATTCTTTCAATCCCAAGATAATAGCTTCCTTTGGGGCATTTACCCAACTTCCTTCTGTTGTAAACTCTACAGCAAGATCTTTATATAAATGATGCTGAAAAATACTTTGTGAACTGCATTCTATTGTCACTTTAAAGCCGACGTTAAGAAGCGTTTCTGCTCCATAGGGTGTTAATGCCGTTCTTTGTTCATCAGGTTTTGTTTCAGCTCGAAGCCAAATATGTACATTACTCATAGGTTTAAATTTCAGTTGTTAGTTTATGGTTATACCAATTTAATTAAATAAATGTTCTATTTCGTCACAGAGTAAAAATAGATAAATACAAGACACAGATTCCATAATTAATCATTTTACTTATGAATTACAGAAGACCGTAATTGTTAATTTTATCCATCTATATATTTTGATTAAATCTGTCGGTTTTATCATCGATCTTCTTAATACTATTCTTCTATAAAACATTTTGCAATATTTATCATACAAATAGTACTAGTTTAAAAATAGCATTAATGCCAACATTTTAGGTCAGTGAGTAAGTGTGATAATTTTTAGCTAAACTTTTTCGCTAAAATAATATTTTAAGTTGATTAATTAACGGGTCGCCAATGAATATACAGTCAAACTGATTGACCATTACATTTGTATAAGATTCATTGTCATTTATGCTAATTATTTACTCTACTCACATTGTTGTTTTGTTATTTTACTGCTTATAATTATTAACAATTATGCTTGGTGTCGATTTTTGAATGTCAGAACAAGACAAGTGCCTCAAATCATAATAAGTTCATAAATTTTCGGGGAATCTAATCTTATGGGGAAAAACAAAAACTTTATAATCACTGTGCTACTTTGTTTATCTACCAATGCATATTCACAAACAAATGAATTAGACTCGCTATTAGACTTAAGTTTGAAAGAGTTACTTAATATAAAAGTTTCTGTCGCCTCTACAAAGTCAGAAACTGTCATTGAAACACCTGCCATTGTTTCTCGATATAATCGTATCGATCTAGAAAAGATGGGAATAACGACTTTAAGAGAGATGTTTAATTTTATTCCAGGTGTCATTGTTCAAGATTCTCTACCGGGATGGGCCGCAGTGCAAATTCGAGGTATAGACGAAACATTTAATCAAAAAGTGTTATTTCTGCTCGATGGTGTTCCTTATCACCAACCTTCTCATTCTCTCATACCAATGGAAGGCGTGCCGTGGGAGTCTATTTCCCACGTTGAAGTTATCCGAGGTCCTGGGGCCGTTTTTTACGGAACTCAAGCATCGGGAGGCGTATTTAATGTTATAACAAAAAAAGATAATGGCAATAATACAGCGTCATTTAAAGTCGGCTCTAATAATCTTAAGGAAAGTAGTGCTTATTTTAATAAAGCGTTAACGGATGATTCTGCAATTTATGTAGCAGCAGAATACAGATCAGAGGATGGCTACAACGCCACATATAATCAGGTGTTTCCTAATGTTGGATTAATATCTGATGAAGTCACTCGTTATTTAGACAGAAAGTCTGGAATACTTCGCTATAACAACCAAGAATTTGTCCTTCAACTGCAAGCCTTTTCTGACACAACCGTTGGTATTAACGATGGTTATTCAGACGAAAATACATTACAGCCAATAATATTGGACACTAAAGGGCAATTAATTCACATAGAGAATAGCTGGATGACAGAAAACACCCGAACAACTCTCTTTTCTGATTATAATTATTACACCTTTGACTTTCAGATAAACAACCTCTTTGCACCAGGCGTTGATGCTCTTATAACCAAAGATAATGATGGAAAAAATGACTATAGATTTAGATTTGGCGGGAGTTTAATTTACAATATCAACGAATCATTAGAATTAGCCGCCGGCGTTGAAAAAGAGACTCGATCAATAAGCTTTTACCGGATCTATTTCCTTGACTCGTTAGATAACCCTCTAGGAACATCACTTGAAGCAGGCAAGGTAGACGAAATTTCAGCATATACTCAATTGGATTATACGTTTGATAAATGGCGATTTTTGATTGGCGGTCGATATACTGATAATGAAAAAAGTGGCGACAAAATAACGCCGAGAGCGGCTATTGTTTACAAATTTGACAAACATCAATCAGTGAAAGCGCTCTACTCTACTGGATTTAATTCTCCTAACCCAACACAAACTAACATTAATCTGCCTGGTAATGTCATCGGCAACGAGTCTTTAACAGCCGAAGTCGTCAAAACCACAGATATCGCTTATTCCTATTCAAAATCAAATATCTTATTTGTCGCCAATATTTATATGTTAGAAGCAGAAGACTTCATTCTTAGAAGGTTTAGCGATCCTGTCGGTGCAGTTTCCTTTTTTAATGAAGGGAGTTTTAAACGAAAAGGTGCCGAAATTGATTTTCAAATGGCCACGAGTGACAGTAAGTTATTTGTCAACTTAGCGTATCAAAAAGAAGGGAATACTGTAGTTATTGATGACCCAACTGCTTTTAATACACCAAGGCTAAGTTTAAGCATCGGAGCAAGTACAGATATTAACGATATACACAGTATTGGCAGTAATATCTCATATATAGGCGCGCGACATAACTTAGACGGTTATAGCGTGGTAAATATTAATTACACAGCAAGACTCAGCTATTTTGACATATTTGCGGTTGTTCGAAATGTTTTTGATGTAGACATCTTGAATTCAGATAATACTTCTCAAGACAGTAACCTTGTTGCACATGGAGAAGAAGGTGTTAATTTTCAGTTAGGTTTTAAATTTCACTTTTAAGTTTTAAGTTTTAAGTTTTAAGTTAAAGCAACGATTGCCGAAAAATTAACGGTAACTTTGTTCTGATAGGCAACTAAACCACCAAAGCGCTCATTAGCCTTTTTACAATTTAAGTGAATAGAGTATGACTTCTAAGGTGATTTAGCCCCCCAAAGAGAGATAGAACCTATAAACCTATTGGCCAAAATTATTTAGCCACTATAATAGCTTCTATTACATTAACTTACATATATCTCACTTAAGCCAACCCAAGCAGCGAGGATTGGAATTCCTTAAAGAATAACTATTTTTCTATAGCTAAATTTGTAATAATTATCGTGTGAAACTTGGTTAATTCAGGTTCAAAAAATAAAGGATATATCTTAAGTGCCCACAATAGAAGTAGCAGAAAGGATTTCCAAACATCTTAAGTCTGATGATGGTCGAATGATGCGTACTAAGGATAGTCACAATAAAATTGTTAGTGCTTTTTTAAGTTTGCTTCGACAAGGGAATATTACTCCCAGTGCGGAAGATGTTGCTAAAGAAGCTGGTGTTGGTTTACGTACGGTATTTCGACGCTTTAAAGAAATGGAATTACTTTATCGGGAAGTGGCCACAGAAGTTCAAAATGCTTTTGGGCCTGAAGCATCAAAACCATGGGCTTCGACTAGTTGGCAAGAACAGCTAGAGGAGATGCTGACAAGAAAAGTTGATATCTATGAACGAATGATGCCTTATAGTATAGCCGCACAATATCTTCGTCAAAACTCGACTTATTTAAAAGAGTTTAATTGTCGTTGGTTAAGCATTGAACACGAAATAATAATGAGCATTCTACCTTTTAGTCCAGATGATGAACCTGAGTTATTCAATGCATTGGAAGGTACGCTCAGTAATGATTCTTGGATTCAATACCGACAAGATCAACAGCTTTCACCTGAGCAGAGCCATAACACCATGAAAGTTATAATGGACGCGCTTGTACAGGCTTACCTTGCAAAACAACCCCAAAACAATACCGATAAAAAAACTATAGCGCACATAAATTAGAGCACTATAGTTCAAGGTCTTTAAGGCGTTACCATATTATAGTTGCCATCAATTTTATCAAATGATTTAAGAAAGCGAATTAAGTCCAGTTTACTCCCCTCAACGGTGAGTTCATCACCAAATAAAGTTTCTTTTATACCGGCTTCACCAATGATTAAATCAATAAATAACAGATGAGTAATGTTAATAACGGTATCTGCTTTTTCTGATTGGTTGTCTGATTGATTAGCGTGTTGTGAGCCTAGTTGATCAACTTTTTGGTATGGCTGATGCCTTAATACCGAGTTATTTAGGGTTAACAAGTAGCTTTCATTAATATCGGTAAAATTAACTAACAGAGTAAAGTGCTTATCTTGCGCTTTTTCTGCATTCAAACTGACAGAGAGTTTAGTAAAAAACTTGTCGACCGACATCGCTTTTAACACCTGCTTAAGATCGTTTAACTGTGTAATCTTTGATGAGATACCATTACGCAATTCATAAGCCCCTGACAAGTAAAAGTCGCGCCATGGTGCTGATTCAGATAAATAACCGAGTTGATCGTAAGTTTTCGCTAACAATGCTTTAGCTTGATTGTTTTCAGGCGCGGCAAATACGGCTTGATTTAATAGTTGTGCAATCCAACGGTATTCTTTCACCACCTCTTGTGTGTCTACTTGATTAACCTTATCAAAAAGTAAATGCGCTTTTTCAACAACTTTATCAACACCACCCATCATTTCAACATAACGTTGCGCGGTTTCTTGCTCTGGTAATGGGTCAAGCGTGGCAGGGTTACCGGTAAACCAACCCATGTAAAACTGATAAACCGCCTTAACGTTATGTTTTAATGTGCCGTAATAACCACGGTTAGCAAAGGTTTTAGTTAATGATGGCGGTAACTCAATTAATTCTGCTATTTCAGTTGGGGTATATCCTGAATTTAATAAACGTACTGTTTGGTCGTGAATATATTTGTAGGTATCACTTTGCACTTGTAAAAACGATTGAATGTCATCTTGTCCCCATATTGGCCAGTGATGGCTACCAAAATATAAATCAGCGTCTTTAAACTCGTTTTTTGCCTCTTCAATATACTGACTCCATTGAGCGGCGTTTCTTACCTTAGCACCTCGTAACGTATAAATGTTATGCATGGTACGTGAGACTAACTCTGCACCAGCAAAGGCTTTTTGTTTTGGTAGGTAAAAAGTAAATTCAGCGGGTGCTTCTGACTCAGGGGTATATTGAAATGAAAATGGCACGCCATCAATCGTTAAAGAAGTAACACTGTGATCAACTATTTCTGTTGGCGGTATTAAACCAAAAGTACCGAAGGCAGGGCTTTTTCCTAAGCCAGAGCCGACATGACCTCGCTCATTTCTAGGTAAAAACTGGCCGAACATATAAGAGGCTCGGCGCGACATAGCGATGCCGGCAATAAGGTTTTCACTTGTTGCTTCCTCCATAAAGCCTTTAGGCGCGATAAGGCGTAAGTTCACTTTTTCAGTGTCAGAGAGGTGCATTAAAATACCATCAATGCCGCCAAAATGGTCAATATGGCTGTGGGTAAATAAAACCGCTTTTATTGGAGCTTTACCTAAATGTTTTTGCGCAAATAAAAGCGCCTTACTGGCTGTTTCTTTAGACGTTAGCGGGTCGACCAAAATCCAACCGCTATCACCTTTAATAATGGTCATATTAGCTAAGTCATAATTTCTGACTTGATAAATATCCTCATGAAGTTTAAATAAGCCATGAATATTATTTATCGCTGCTTGTCGCCATAAACTTGGATTTACGCTATCAGGCGCATTACCGGTTTTGCCGTCAAAATTGATAAAATCATAGTCAGACATATTCCAGATGACTTCACCTGACTGTTTTTTGATAATTAAGTTTTCTTCTTTGGCAATTAAGCCCTTATTCGCTTGCTGAAAGTCTTTGCTATTACCAAAAGGTAAGCTTTCAATAAGAGCTTTGTTTGCTGCTTTAGTAGCAGGCGTTGGCGCAGTAAATCCTTGTTCATTAGCACTTTCTTCATACGGTACGGGCTCTGAACATGACATTAATACTGAAGCGATAAGTAAGCTTAAACAAAGTTTACTTAGGTTATTATTCTTTTTAAACATGGATACCTCGTTCTGGACTGGCCAGCTTTCATTAATATTGGAATTTATTGATTGAGGTGCATACACTCATCAGCTAAATCACCCATTTTCCGACCTAGCGCTATACTGGCCTGTTCGCGCAAAATTGAAATTTGTTTTTTATCCCACTCACTTGCTACTGGATGATCGTTTGCATTGTAGGAACTTGAGCGGATTTGGTAACGTTGCGCCATACATATTGCATCTCTAGCCAACAGACGATTATCCGTGGACTTGTAACGGGCGATACCACCTCTTATGGGTTTTATCTTATCACCGAATATGCCTTTAGCGACTAAACGTCGTGTTGGCGAACTACCAATAACAAAACCGCCATCGGGTGCGATCATCGTTGCCGCGATAGATTCTTCATAACCTTCGACAAAACTAATCACTTCGCCGGTATTTTTATCTAACAGTCCGAATCCATTGGTGATCATTAATGGCATGTCACCCACAAATTTAGGTGTTGCACCCAAACTAACGGCAACACCATTGGCGGTAATGGCAGCGGTAAGCGCGTTAATGGTATTAAAACCTGGGTACATATCAAAATTCGTGGTCCACACTATTTCACCGCGGTCACCATGATTAATAACCTTATGAATATTCAGTGCGGTTACCGCATACAGTTCGTTATTGTCAGCACTGGCTGAAATGGATGCAGCAATTTGTGAACCGACATTGACCCGCCAAAGTTCATTGAGTTTATTATCTAGCGTAATTAAATTGCCATTTTCATCGGAAGCAAATATATATTTACCATCATTACTGATGGTTGGGGTTGAGCCAGTACCGCCATCAAAATCATATCTTGCGGCAATTGTTGTGGTAACGGTGCCATCACTGTGTTGTACAAAGTCATACGCGTAAATAGCGCCAAGCTTGGAAATATTATCTTTTACGCCGTCAACTTCATCGGGGGCTGTAGCGGCAATATATAAACGGTTTGACATGGGATCACTGCCATAAAAGTTAGTCACTTCTTTGCCGCCACCAAAAATAACCATACTGATGGTTGAGAATAATCCTTCACCTTTCGGGGCTTTACCAAAAACTTCTTCGCCTGCCTTATCGGCACGATCAGAGATAAAATCCGATGGACGATCGACATAATCCATTGATGCTGGCGAGCCCGGTAAATTTAATGTCTCGGTTAATAGCTGTTGACCGGTTTTTCGCGCAAACAAGGTCAGCTTGCCGTCTTCAGATAATACACTGACCGCATCAATGCCTGGTAGGTAGTTAACACCCCAAGTATGTGGGTTGGTGCCTGTACCGGCGAATTTAAAGCCAGTTTTAACTTGCCATATTATTTCACCAGTGGTTTTAATGGCATAAGCATCGCTATAAGTTGAGTGATAAAGGACCTGAGAGTTGGAGTCGATATCGTTTAGAATTAATATAGCGCCAGAGCCATTGGTATCACCGTGCGCAGGAATTACCCAGCGCCTTTCACCCGTTTCACCGTCAAGTGCGACTAAGCTAACATCCTCTTGTGCTTGATAAGGGCTAAAGTAAATGTTGCCTTCTCTGTCTAACGTGGGCCCTTCTGGAATATAAAAACTTTCTTCGGCAACCCAAGCCAGTTCTTGTTTAGGTGCGGTGACAATCATCAATTGGGCATTATTATTAATGCCATAATGCATAGAGTTTGACGTGGTTAAATCCGGGATAACCGGGTTGATAACGCCGACATTAGGCAGCCCTGTAGGCTGCCAGTCACTAAGTTTGTACTCAGCAAGCTCTCGTGGTTTAGCATTTAAATTCAACTGCGAATAAGCGATGACTAAAACGGCTAGTATCACACCACAAAATATCACTAAAGCGATAAGCCCCCTTTTCACTGAAACTCTTTTTATTGAAACCATATATCAGACCTAATTTATATTTATTATTTGAATGAAAAGTGAATATTTTTGAGCAAACAAAGTATTGACACTTTACGTGTCGATAATTAACTATACCTAGAATTATCTACGGATCAAGTTATAAAATAAACTATTGACACTCCGAGTGTCATAATGAGAGTATGAAACCACCATAGTATTTGGTTAATAAAAAAACACAATTAAAACAATAAAAGTACACATTTGGGGAAATCATGGAAAAAGGTAATATTGATAATATATTTAAGCGAAAAGCATGCTTATCTGTAATCATCTCTACATTGCTATGTGGTCAAACACTAGCGATGGAATTTCAATTCGGTGATATAGAGGCTGTATTTAATAGTGAAATGTCCATAGGTAAAAGTTGGCGAGTCGAAGCGGCGGCTCCATCCTTATTAAAGGACGTCTATGGTGATTATGGTAATAATGACGATGCCAATAATAACTATAAAAAGGACGATTCTTTCTCAGAGATTATTAAAGGTGTACACGACTTAGAACTGAGATATAAAAATGTTGGCCTGTTTGTGCGTGGTAAATATTGGTATGACCGCAAAATGGACAAGGGTAATGTACATTACGGTAACCTTGCGCAATTAGACTCAAACGGTATTGCTGGTGCTCCGCTAATTTATAACCACCCAAATGAACCACTCAATGATGACAATTTTGATAACTTATCTAAGGCAAGTGGCGTCGCGCTATTAGATGCCTATATTTATGGTGAATTTGAAGTGGGTAACACACCCGTTGATTTACGTTTAGGGAAACAAGTGATTAATTGGGGAGAGGGTAACTTTATTCGTAGCCCTTTAAACTCAATAAGCCCGATTGACTCCAGTGCATTAAGGCGACCAGGAGCAACAGTTAAAGAAGCACTGTTACCTATAAACATGGCTTATGCCAGTTTTGGTATGACAGACAACTTGAGTTCAGAATTCTTTTATCAATTGGACTATCAAGAAACCATCGTTGATGCTTGTGGTACATATTTCTCAGGCACTGATTACGTCACCTCAGGCTGTGACTCGATTTCTTTAAGTAATGGTGCAACGAGTATCGCTCGAAATACTGATGGTGTACGAAAGAGTACAGATAGTGGCCAATTCGGTGCAGCGCTTCGTTATTATGCTGAAGCATTAGCTGATACTGAATTTGGTTTGTATTTCATGAAAATAAATGACCGCCTACCCATTGTCAGTTTCACTAAACATGACGTTGGCGGTGCAGAAATGGGCGCTCTTTTTCAGCAGACCTTGCAGATTTGGCAGCAAGCAGGTCAAGGTAGCGGCTATAACACTCCCACTGAATTATTCAAAGCTTTAATAGGCAAAGAGCGTATTTCAACATCCAGTTATGTCACTGACTATACCAGTCAGATACAAGTAACTGGTTTTACTTTTGCCACTAATGTCGGCGGTTTATCTTTATCAGGAGAATATTCACGACTAAAAGATAAAGCTATTCAGATTAATGGACCTATGTTGGTAAGTGCCTTATTAACTGAAACCTCTACCAGTACAGAGCTTAACGAACGGGTAAGAACCACAGAAAATGGCGCCTTTTTCAGTGGCTCAGATAACTTTGATGTTTCCCAAATTCAATTTACCGCTATTAATACTTTTGACCAAATACACGGTGCGAGCCAAGTAAGCGTACTGGCTGAAATTGGCTATACCTACGTTCATGATTTTGATGAAAGTCCAAACACAACAAAATATGGCCGTAGTGGCATATTTGGCCTTTATGACCATAACCCTAATAATCCAGCGGCCATAGATAATGGCTTTGTTACGCAAGCTTCGTGGGGTTACAGAGCACTCATTTCAGCACAATATAATAATGTACTTGCCGGTGTTAATTTTAAACCCTCTATTTTATGGAGTCATGATGTGGATGGTTATGCACCACAACCAGGCGGTAACTTTATTGAAGGTAATACAAAACTTACCGTAAATGTAACAGCTTCTTATCTTGAAACTTATTCTGCAGTTATCGCTTATACGCAATATTCAGGTGATGACTTTAGTGTACTTAAAGATCATGATTTTATGTCGGTTAATTTTAGTGTGATTTTTTAATCACCTTAGTACAAATTACCTTAGGAAATGAAAATGAAACTTATTAAAAATATATCAATGCCGTTACTCTTTATATTAGCTATGGTGAACAACCATGTGAATGCTAAAGTGACGCCTGAAGAAGCGGAAAAGTTAGGCGAAGCGCTGACATTTGTTGGTGCTGAAAAGGCAGGAAATCAAGCAGGAACTATCCCTATCTATGCCGGCGGTTTAGCCGCAGATAGTAATGTTGACTACACAGTAAATATTTATGCCGATGAAAACCCCCTTTTTACTATTACCGCTGAAAATGTTGATAAATACAAAAACAACCTCAGCCCAGGACAAGTTTCGTTATTAAAGCAATACCCTGATACTTACTTTATTCCTGTTTATAAAACACATCGAACGGCTTCACAGCCACAACATGTCTTAGATAAAGCTAAAGTTAATGCTGTAAGCACTGTATTGTTAGATGGTGGTAATGGTTTAGGCAACTTTGACGAGTCTATTCCGTTCGCTATGCCTAAAAATGGCTTGGAAGTCATTTGGAATCACATTACGCGTTTTAGAGGAGGCAATGTAGCACGTAATTTCACCATGATCCCTGTACAACGAAATGGTAGCTTTACCCCGGTAAAAAAAGCGACTAAATTTAGTTCACCACAGTATATTTCTGATGGTTATGATGAACACAAAGATGACAATATTCTTTTCTATTACACTGCTAAAATAATTTCACCTGCGCGTTTAAGCGGTAGTTTATTATTAATACATGAAACTATAGATCAAATTAAAACACCGAGAAAAGCTTGGACCTATAATCCAGGTCAACGCAGAATACGCAGAGCTCCTAATGTTGCCTATGACGCTCCAAATAATGGTTCTGATGGTTTGCGTACTACAGATCAAGTCGATATGTTTGCAGGATCACCTGGTCGATATAACTGGAAGCTTGTTGGTAAGAAAGAATTATATATTCCTTATAACTCCTATGATTTAGCCAACCCAGAATTGAAATATGATGACATGATACAAGTTAATCATGTTGATCAAAACCTAACTCGTTATGAACTGCATAGAGTCTGGCAAGTTGAAGCCATCATTAAAGATAATACCCGCAATATTTATTCAAAACGTGTCTTTTATATTGATGAAGATAGCTGGCAAATAAGCATTGCTGATTTATATGACGATAAAAACTTATTATGGCGAGTCAGCGAAGCGCACCAATTACAATATGCGGTAGGTAATACCAATTTTGTCTCGGCAGAAATTTATCATGATTTAGTTGCAGAGCGTTATTTAGCAATACTGAGTAATGAAATGAAAGATCCTATCGTTTTTAACCAACAATCTACTCGAAAAAACTTTAGTTTAAGTGCTCTGAGACGAAGTGGCAAAAGGTAATAAAATTAATTTATGAGTAAAAAGTAAAAGTGAATTTAATCGCTTACAACACTTTTGTAAGCGTTTTTTTGTTAGCTAGTAATTAATAACCTTCTCAGGACTGCAGATGTTTCACCTAAAAGTATTTTTTTATAAACTAATCATGCAAGTGTTAAAGCTTGCCGGAAAATTAGTACCTCAATCACAACCTTTTATTTTTACCGGTAAGGATTCATCTTTAGCCTTGACCAAACTCATCATAGATCAAGACACTCAACATGTATTTATTGTTACTGATGCGGTACTCAATAAATTAGGCATAGCAAAGAGTGTTTGCAATTTACTTGCCGAGCATCAAGTGAAAGTAACAATTTATGACCAAGTCACCCCAGACCCTAATGAAAGTGTAGTGAATAATGGTATTGCATTACTTAGAAAGCAGCAATGCGACTTGGTACTTGCCATAGGAGGCGGCTCTTCAATTGATGCGGCTAAAATGATTGCGGTATTGGCGAATAGTCGTCAAACCATTAAAAGTGTCGCTGGTTTATTAAAAATAAAAAAGCAAGGTTTGCCTTTGTGTGTCATACCAACAACGTCTGGCACGGGATCAGAAGTGACTATGGCGGCAGTGATTACTGATACTGAAAACCAAAGTAAATCATTAGTTATTTCGCCAAAAATGATAGCTATGGCAACCGCATTAGATCCTACCCTGATGAAAGGAATGCCGCCTAAAATAACCGCTGATACCGGCTTTGACGCACTTACTCATGCCATTGAAGCCTACTTATCAAGGTATGCAAATGAGGAAACGGATCAATTTTCCTTAACAGCAATAAAACTGATTTTTAAGCAATTACCCACTTGTTATCACCATGGCGGCGATTTAGCTGCAAGGCAAGCATTAGCAATTGCCTCTTGTTATGCGGGACTTGCATTTAATAAAACTAATGTCGGTTATGTGCATGCTATAGCTCATCAAATTGGCGCAAAATATCACTCCCCTCATGGCTTCACCAATGCAGTCGTTTTACCTGTCGTACTCGACTTCTACCTAAATGGCAGTGAGGAGCGTTTAGCCGATATGGCAAAAGCTATTGGCATAAACACCAATAAGCTAACGAATATGCAAGCGGCAGAGCAGTTTATCTTAGCGATAAAAAAACTACAGGTTGAAGTAGGCATACCAAAGACCTTATGCTGTATCGAAGAAAAAGATATAAAAACATTGGCAAAATCGGCGCTAAAAGAGGCGCATTACTTTTATCCAGTGCCTAAATATTTACGCGTATCGCAATGTGAACAACTGATCACTCAGCTGTGTACAACATAGTTTGAAACCAGTGTTTTGCACAGGAATGACTAATAAAAGTCGCCAATAACACTGCCTAGTGCTATATGAGTCTGCATTAACTATGAGAAACATCGATGAATGAAATAACCACAATTGCTAAGCTGGAATCAAACTTAGCAGCGCAAAAACAATACTTTAGTAAAAATACGTACCCTAGTTACCAAGAAAGACTGAACAACTTAAAGTCATTAAAAAAACTCTTGTTAGCTAATCAAGATGAATTTATCGCAGCGTTAACTTTAGACTTTGGTCACCGTAGCGCCGATGATACAAAGATTGGCGATATATTGACTACAATTTCAGGTATTAACTACACGTTAAAGCGCATGAAGCGTTGGATGAAGCCTCAGCGTAAACATATCGGCCTTTTGTTTCAACCCGCTAAAGGTGAAGTGATTTCTCAGCCTAAAGGAGTCATTGGTATTGTAACTCCGTGGAATTATCCATTATTCTTATCTTTAGGCCCACTTACCGCAGCGCTAGCTGCTGGTAATGTGGCCATGATAAAAATGTCAGAATACAGCCCTCATACCAGCAGCTTATTAGCTAAACTGATGGGTGAAATTTTTCCTCCTGAAAAAGTTGCCATCGTCGCTGGCGATGTAAAAATAGCGACAAAATTCTCGTCACTGGCATTCGACCATTTGTTTTTTACAGGCTCTACCGCTGTTGGTAAGTTAGTGATGAAATCAGCCGCAGAAAACTTAGTACCAGTGACCTTAGAATTAGGCGGAAAATCTCCAGCAATTATTGATAATGCTATGGATATTGCTACTGCGGTATCTCGGCTAATACTGGGTAAAACGCTCAATTCAGGGCAAACCTGTGTCGCGCCAGATTATATATTTTGCCCTCGAGACAAGTGTAATGAACTCGTTGAAGAAATAACTGCTCGCTACCAGCAAATGTATCCGAACCTTAGCAATAACGATGATTGCACCAGCATTATTAACGATGCGCAATATGAACGTTTAACTCATCTGCTAAGTGATGCTAAAGAAAAAGGGGCAACGGTTATTCCGTGTTTAGCTGAAACAACAGACATTGATAAACAAAGGGCATCAAGAAAATTACCATTAACCTTAGTTTGTGATGTTCAAGATGACATGTTGGTTATGCAGCAAGAGATCTTTGGTCCGATATTACCGATAATTGCTTATAATGATATTGGTGAGGTTCTTGAATATATCACGTCACGACCACGGCCATTAGCACTATACATTTACAGTTTTGATAAGGTTTTCCAACAAGAATTTCTCTTCAAAACGCATGCGGGTGGTGTCTGTATTAATGAAGCGACCTTCCACGTTGCTAACGATGATTTACCTTTTGGTGGTGTCGGTGCTTCGGGCATGGGCCAATACCATGGCGAAGAAGGCTTTAAAACATTTTCCCATCAAAAATCGGTGTTAACTCGAGGACGCATTAACTTAACGCCATTGTTATTCCCGCCTTTTGATAGTGCTATTCATCGTTTAGTTTATAAATTATTTATTCGATAAGTTGTATGTTACGCCCTTTAGGTTCACAGGAAGCTATCTAAGGAAATCGCTTAATAATAAACGAATGTATCTTTAATATTAGGCGATATTCTTGTTTTGGATGTGGTGTTAGTTGCCCTCGATGTAGTAACTAAAAATCTCGGATTTTATCAATTTGGTTTTGTTCCATAAAATGGATATAAATCACTATAAGTACAATATTACTGTATGCACTAAAGCGAGATTGACCAACAGGTGGCTTTATGACTACTTAAGAATGTGAGTTACGGTCTAGAATTTTAATTCTAATAGTATCTTCGAGTATGCGGAAGGTATATTTGTATCAACTTCTGATTGTTCTGCCCCCTGACTGTCTCCTGACTGTCTCCTGCGGTGACCATAGCAGTCTTTCAGAGTTCATATTGTAACGCTCATTATTTACGCATCAAATGCGTTAACTAATGGTAGTTATTTAGGCCAATTGATCGCTAAACAGCAGACGTTACGATATATACTCTATGGCGCTAACGCCCCCTTTCCGCCAGAGAAACCTCTAATAAGGTGGCCAAATTAATAATGCCACAACAAACAGACTTACCATAAAACCTATCTAGCTTTATGTGCCCCTCTCCGAGAGAGAGTTAATTGTCACTATTACCACAAACAGGAAGGAAAAGTTGTAAAGGAATATCTCTGTTTATGACCGTTTTGTGCCAAAGAGCTAACGCTTGAGGTTAGCTGTTTGCTATCAAGAATACATTTTTTAGAGGTTAAAAAGCCGTCTCAAAAGGACGGCTTTTTTGATTTGAGTTCAATTGGTGAATGTAACGCTATCCCTAGTAAAAAGGAGCGTAGCTATGAAAAGAGTTAATTACCAAGTTTTATAATTCACAGAGATTATTGGTGTTTATACACAATTGTTATCTTCCTAATTTTTAATTTACAATTAGCTTAAGGTTGCTCTAAAAGGCATAACTTAACTTCATAAATAAATTACGTTCAGATTTGGTCAACTCCGTCGTTTTATCATCCGTAAAGCCCGCATCGGCATAGCCAATAAATGCCACCGTTTTAGGATTAAATTTATACGAAAACAGCAACTGTAGTGCTTGAACATCTTTATTAGCCTGCACGTCTTTATACTTATAAAGTGCCGGGTTTTTATCTACTTGTGAGAGTTGTAAGGTTAGGCGTAAGCTTGTCTTAGTATCAAACTGATAGTTCACTTTAAAGTCTATTGCCTGATCATTAAATAATTCACCGCCACTAACATCAAGCTTTGAATTAGTATAATCAAAGCTTAGTTCAAGATGACTATTCATATTGTAAGCCATTGAAAAATCCATACGTTGCATATCACCTTGTTGGTTATTGGCATAATCGATTTGTTCACTTGCTGTCAAAGCAAAATCCATAAATAAACCACTTAATGGACTTATCTGAAAATTTAGGTGATAAAAAGTTTCGTTATATAACGTATCCAACCGAAAGGGGTTACCTTCGACATTTAGTTTTTCCGTCGAATGTAAGTTATCGCGTTGACCGCCGCCAATTCTTAAACTGGATTGCATCGGGCCAAAAAGATGAAAGTAAACCTCAATTTCTTTTTCTAACATTCGGCCATCATCATCATGAGCAGTATCCCAATCACCACTGACTTCCATTCGATGAAAGGCGTCTCCAGCTTTGCCATGCCAAATATAACCACCACCAGCCACCAATTTGGTATAGCTGAATTGATCAAAAAATCCGAGATCGGCTCTAAAATCCTTACCTGTAGATGTATAGTTAACATAATTATACCAATCACGTTCGTTATGAGCATATCGAACCACATAAACTTGATCGGTTAATTTAGTTTGATCTGCTTCAAAAGTCGTCTTGGATAACAGTACTTGCAGAGTAATACTGTCATGATCATTAAACCGATATTTAGTATCGGCTCCTACTACCGTGTTGTCATAGCCATCAGCAGATCGGTGGGTCATTATACCGCCGACATTAGAAGAACCGCCTAAATCATAGCTATATCGGCCAATTAAGAAGTCATTTTCAAGCGCTATTTCATTACCTGCGGCATTGGTTTTTACTAATTGTTCTGTCGATGAGCCTTGATAATATTGACGAGGCTTAACCAAGTTAGTCACCGAATCACGTCCAGTGATCACACCTACCGTATGTTTGTCATTTTTTGCTGTATATTTAATACCATAATCAGGGTCGGCAATGCTGCGGGTATAAACCACACTCAGTGGCGAATCAAAGTAATCGGCGGCTTCAAGAAAGAAGTTACGCTTTTCTCTAAAACTCAAGGCGAGCCGGTTATTCACCGTTAACTGGGTACTATCAGCTTCAATTTGAGAAAAGTCAGGATTGTAAGTAACGTTTAGCGTCGAGTTTACATTAATGCCCCACACAACATCGATGCCTAACTCATGATCCGGCCCAGACTTTTGCCAATCACCATAGCTATTTGATTGCGGATTTTGCACTCGCGTTTGTTGGTAACTAGACGTTAATGAAGGAATAATAAGTAATTTGTTGGTTGGCTTACTATCTTTAAAGCCACTAAACTTAGTCAACTGGCACAAAGAACAAGCATTACTTCTATCTTGTGGGTTTAATTGGATTTGTTGTCGCTTATCCCGTGGGCGGACTCGTAATAAGCTAATTCCCCAAGTTTGCTGGCTAATATCAGGAAAACTAAGTACTTGCAGAGGAATAGTCATTTCAACGCTGTATCCTTGCTCAGTAATTTCACTGGCCGAATCCCAGATAGCATCCCATGAGTCATTCTCTTGGTCACCATTAATCACCGAATCTTTTTGCACACCAAGGGCGTTAACATAAAATTGATAAGCGCGGGTACTATCGTTAAAGGTGTCTAAAATAATAGCAACAAAATCATCATCGTTTACTTTATCTCGATCACGATAGAAAGCGCGTATTTTACTTGGATCTGGGTCTTGCGCTAGGAAGGCGACATATAAGTTTTCACCGTCTTCGGCAAGATATACGGTTGTTTCGACATCCGGTGTAATATTTTCGCTTGGCTCGGTTTCATAGTTTAGCGAAACCTTAAGCGCATTACGCCAAAGTGCATCGTCGAGCTTGCCATCTATTTTAGCAACTTGGTTCACTCTAGGAATCGAAAATTCACTTTCACTACCATCGATAATAAACTTAGTTTTTGAGGGTAAATCGCTAGTGTCTGCACTAGCAGCAAGGCTTATTAAACAGCCAAATAACAGCTTGAAACATGTTTTTATATTCATAATAAACTTATCTTTTTTATTGGTGTGGAACACTATCCATCAGGTAAATATTCAGATGAATTTTAGAATTTAGCGCCACCTTAGTGGGTAGCTGTGTATAAAAGTGAGAACAAATTGCTAGCCTTGTTTTGTTAGTAAAGCCCCATTTCAAGCACTTGCTGAACGAAAATAGTCACTTGGGGCCCTTGTTGTTTTACGGCTTTGACCAGAACCTGATAAGGATGTTTGTTTCCTCCAGAACAAGGCGGCATATAGGCACCCGCTTTATCCCAATCAGGTCCTTGATGTGCTGATACGCTATAGAAAGTTGCCGGTAATTCGAAGGTGTGTCCTTTAATCGCAGGTATAATAAAGTGTGTTGTGTAAGGACCTACTCGGTAAGCAAGTTTGCCATGGCCGCCGTTATCCATTGGCTTGTATGCTTTATCGCTATATTCCATGATAATAGCGGTAGTGCCAGCAGGAACATCACTGATTTTTAAACGTGGCGTTGCTGGTTTATCGCCACCAAATTTCAAACACTGTTGTCCCTGTGGTACCGCAATACCGTTCCAGTCAGTATCAGCAAATTCCACATCAAGTTTTTTGATCTGGCCAGATGTGGCTGTAGCTGAAGTAATGCAAAATGTAGTGATTAATAGGGACAAAGTTAAATTTTTCATAATATATCTCTTATTTTTAAGGTGTTAGTTGGGGTTGTTAAGTACGAAATTGCTTGAATGTACAGTTGCTGCTGGCAAAGCCATTAACAGGTAATTCCTTGAGGCCGAGCCATTGATTAATGGGTTTCATTAATTCAAATTGGTGCAATAACACATGGGTGTGTCGCAGGCCCTCAAGTCGGTGTAATTTGTTGTTCTTGGAGCCTTGATCGAACAGTAATTTATTGAGACTAAAGTCGCTCATATTGTCGATGGAGCCGTAGATGAATAACACTGGCTTAGTGATTAACCGAGCAGGGGATAGCGAGTTAGAAGTTTGAGCATAAGAATACCCGCTAATATCGTTCACTAACGCTAAAGCATCTTCTTTTTGTCTGGTGACGATTTTTCCCAGCCAGCCTGGTGATTGCCTAGCGAATTTTGGGATGGTTTGGGCGAGTGAGTGCATAGGTGCAACAACCACTAATTGATTGACTCTTTTATCTAAAGAAGCGGTATGAAGCCCAGCACTAGCTCCCAAAGAAAAGCCGACGACATCGTACTTCTCTATGGCAAGCTTATCCATTAAAGCACTGATGTCACGCCCTTCTTCTGCGCCAAAAGACACCCAATCACCAGTGCTATCACCATGACCACGTAGGTTAGGAATAATGACTCTGTAGCCCTGTTGCGCAAAAGAAAGACCATAACTTAACAAGCTATTTTTATTCCTGCCCCAGCCATGAAGTAATACTAAGACTCCAGCAGGATTTTCTTCTAGGCTACTTGCATGACAACTTGGATCTAACCATTGCCATTGTGTGGTGATGCGTCTAACTTTTCCGTTTTCGTGCATAAGCGCTTTGGTAAGATAACTAAAGCCATAATCGCCAGCGGCGATATCTACATAACTGAGTGAAACTTTTCGTGTTGGTAAATTAAGGCTGCTTTGACTGACACCAGAAATTTCTAGTAAACCCTGATGACCATCATCAAAATTGCTAAATTGATTACTGAGTTCGTAACCAACTAATGATTGATTTGGCGCGGAAATCATTTGATTGGCAATCAAGTGACTTACGCAAGAAGGCAGTGTTAACAAGATTAACAGTGAGGCAATTAATACTCTTATTCGCCCTGTAATTGCCGGTGTATTATTCAAAAATCTATTTAATTTCATCAATGCCATTCAACTTGTAGTCATAAAACGTTGCAGCAAGAATCTAGTGTTTACGGGGGCTGAACAAGTGTGAATCGCTTAGTTGGACATAGATGCGGTGGAATGCCCACAAGATGGCAGCGTAACTTGCTTAGTTGGACATAGAGACGGTGAAATGCCTGCTAGGAGAAAGAGGAAATGGCTTAGTTGGACAAAGAGGCTTGGGAAATATCTCGAATACTAGGTGAATGATAAAATTGCTTTGTTGGACAGATAGAGTGAAAATATTGCGAATACTAAGTGAATGAAAAATCACTTAGTTGAACAAAGAAAGTGGAAAATGCCGCTAATAAAAGCGGCATAAACAAGTGACTTTATATTTCGCCGGAAAAACGTGATTTAAAATCTTTCATATAACTTCGACTAGCAGCAATTTTTGAGCCTGATTTTAGCACTAGGGTGTAATCTCCTTTCCCCTTAGGTTCCAATTCCCGAATCACATGTAAATTAACAATGGCTGATCGATGTACGCGTTGAAAAATTTTGGGATCTAATATTTTAACCATGTTGCCCAACGATTCTCTTTTTAAGAAGCTGCCTTCATCGGTGCTAAGCTCCACATAGTCACCAGCCCCTTGCACAGTTGAGATGCTATCTATAGGTAGTAAAAAGATTTTTTTATTACGTTCTAAGGCTATAAATTCTGGATAGTTTGATAATGAGGAAATTGAAGCAATCGCTTGAGCTGCTTTTTGTGCCTCTTCTCCACCTACAAACCGTAAACCATGTTTAAAAGCAAGGTAAAAGCTGCACCACACCAAAGTTACCAGCGCAAAATTAAGTGAGCCGCCAAACCAGCTTGTCAATGGTTGGTCCCACAAGATAAAACCACTTTGTGCAGAATTGACCGCGTTAATCAGCAATGTAACTAATGCACCTATGACGTACGAGCTAGTCACACACAAAGTGAGTATTTTAAGTGTACCTTGCAGCCGATGCTTATCAAATAATGGGAGCAATAATAATGTAGAAAAGAAGCCTAAGCTACCGTAGAGTACATTTCTTACTATGGCTACTTCAAAAGACATAAATTGGCTCAGGCCAGACAATAACATTATGAATGTTATGATGCTCCAAAAAATTAAGTGAAAAGTCCAAAACTCACGCCCTAATTGTTTTTTTGCTATGTGTTTTTCAGTTTGGTTTATTTCGGGGTTCACAACCCATTACTCCTCGGCTTTGATAAAAATGTCGCGCACTATCTCATTTGGGCTAGGGCAAAGCAAGTAACAACAGGCATTGGACAGTAGTATTTATCGTTAAGAGTTGAGTTTACGATCATTATTTTTAGTGAGTATTATTGCTCTACACGAAGTAGTTAATGTTCGCTTCACAAAATGATCTTAATTCGTTAATACTGAACCGTCTACTGTGCACAACTTACCATAAAACCTATCTCGTTATGTGCCTCACAGTGAGATAGAAAGTTAATTTTTCATGCCTATAATTCCTAACGTTCGAATGTCCGCTTTCGGAGTTTTCGATTAAATTTTAGTATTGATTTTGTAAGTTTGAAAATGGGAGGGTATAAAAACCTATTATCTTATTTAGGACTAATTATCGGATTTTCTGTCATTAGATTAGCAAAGGCTAATGTCTGGTTTCGTATCTTAGTGAACGTTACGAGGGATGATTTTCGCTGTCTATTTACGTCCGCTATATTCTATAGCAGACATCAGTTATTGGTTGTTCATTAAGTCAACAGTTCGCTAAAAATCTGACATGACGTCTGAATTTTAATTACTAGCTTTTTATTTTAAAAGCTACCCTCAATCTTATGTCTGCTATCTCCAAGGATAGCTGACATTACGATATATACTCTATGGCGCTAACGCCCACAAAGTGAGATATAACGTAAGACAAGATCATTCAAAACCTATTAGATGGAATTTCAACAATTAAATAACTTAAGTGTGTCAATGAACACCTAACAAATAATACTTATCATATACTCGATGGCTCAGTATTCCTTTGTTTACCATTCGTTTTTTCGGACGCTTATTATTAAATTAGTATAGTAAAGTTTTGATTGATTATCTCCACAACTTATAAGTAAGTAATGATGAGATGGGTACCAGTGACAGCTTAACTAATTTCATCACCAAACTAAACAACTCTTGATTTCTGTGCACACAAAGCCAATAATGATAGCGCTATCATTATTAGTGTTATTATGAATAAATAATGATAATAAAATGGCGGTTCATCAGCGTTTTTTTAGTCATCGTTTTAATTAAAATTTAAAATGATCTGTTCTAATGGTGTCAGTGCATTAGTAAAGTCTAAACGTCTGTTACTTGTGTTTTATACAGTGGTTATTAATGACTAACAATTGACTACTGTTTTTATGTCTATAAACCCATTTCTCTATAGGAGGATCGATACATTGTATAAATTAGTGCTTATTTTACTTGCCGCAGCAATCTTTTTAGGATGCCAGACACCTCAAAAGACTATATTGATTGACCGTAGCGAATACAAAGATAAGCTCAGAGGGTTTTGGCTTGGCAGCTGCATAGCCAATTGGACTGGTTTAAAAACAGAGTTAATTAGAAATGAAAAGCCTTTTTTTACCGATGCAGATTGGCAAACAAATCAAGGACGAGGCAATGAGCTAATTAATTTTGTCCTCGACCAGGATCCTTGGAAATCAGATGATGATACCGATATTGAATATGTATATCAGGCAGCTATAGAAAAATATGGTACACATTTTTTAACTCCTGAACAAATACGTGATACATGGAATACCCATATAGGAAAACCATACCTATGGGTATCAAATTTAGCCGCCTCAGGACAAATGCTTGATGGTGCGGTTCCCCCTTCAACTTCTCTTCCGATAAATAATCCAATGTGGGAAATGATCGACGCACAACTCACTACAGAAATTTTTGGGGCGCTCGCACCAAGTCGTCCAGATGTTGCCTTAGCCATGGCTCATCTCCCCATTCGTACTACAGCCTATACTCATTCTGAATGGGCTGCGGAATTTTATGTCATTATGTATTCATTAACGGCTACCGTCGACAAAACGCTGACACATAAAGAACAAGTTTTTTGGTTAGCAGCCCAAGCAAGAAAACGAATTCCTGAATGGTCTTACATCGCAAAAATGTATGATTTTGTTAAAAAAGAATATGAGATTAATCCTGACAAAGACAATTGGGAGCATACCCGAGATGCTATATATGAACGTTATCAAATAGCACGTAAAGATGGCTATGATCGTTATTCTCTCGTTGATTCAGGCATTAATTTTGCGAGTTCTTTAGTGAGTCTCTTTTATGGCGAAGGCGATTTCAAAAAAACCATTCGCATTGGCACACTCTCGGGCTGGGATTCAGACAACCCTACGGCGACTTGGGGTGGCTTATTAGGCTTACTTTACGGACATAAAGAATTAGAAAAGATATTTGATAAAGTTGATTTTTCCGATGCCTATAGGATAGAACGAACCCGGCCAGATCTCGCTCGCCCTACGGATTCAATATCCGACATGGCTGAAAGAGCACTCACTATTATTGACAGTATCGTTATTCAATCAATGGATGGCTCTATCCTTGATAATCATTGGGTAATACCTCAACCAAATAATATGATTAAAAAATCTACCATAGCTAAACCTAAAACCACATGGTACGCCGTTGATGATGCTGATAGCCGTTGGAAATTTGATGGCTTCGAAACCCGAGGTATCCATTATCAAAATAGCCTAGGCAATTTAGCCTACGGGTTTGAATCCTGCCAAGCTGATATTTCTTTTTCAGGCACTGCGGTAGCATTTTATGCAGACAAACGAATCGATGCAGGATATATTTTCATATCACTCGATGGGGGCTCTCCTACTCGAATATCTCAAAAGTCTTCATATCCTGCAGGTCAAAATTTCATGCTTCAATACAAACGGTTAAATCTCAAAGATACGATTCATACACTCACGATAATCTGTGACAATACCCCTTTAACTAAGACTATCGATATGATTGCCTTTATTCCAGGGGATTTCCCACAGCCTAAAACTACTTACCCAAGAAATAAATAATGCGATTTTTCAATGACTTTACATATGCTAACCTTGGGCCGCTTCGCTTTATCTTCAAGTAAATTAATCAGGTGAATAAATGGACAATGCCATTAAAAAAATAACGATTATAGGTGGTGGTACCGCGGGCTGGCTAACGGCTGGCATTATTGCCGCTGAACATCAAAGCAATACCGATACGGGTATTGAAATCACGCTGATCGAATCCCCCGATGTCAAGCTTTTAGGCGTGGGTGAAGGTACTTGGCCAACCATGCGCACTAGTTTGCAAAAAATGGGGATTTCAGAAACCGATTTCATTCAAGCCTGTGATGCCTCTTTTAAACAGGGATCTAAATTTGTCGGCTGGGTTAATGGCGAAAAGAATGATGCTTATTATCACCCCTTTGTTTTGCCACAAGGCTTTGGTGAGGTAAACTTAGTCCCTTCTTGGCAACAAAATAGCCAACAAGTAACGTTTGCCGATGCCGTCAGTGTTCAATCACATTTGTCTGCACAACATTATGCGCCAAAACAACAAGCAACACCGGAATATGCGGCCGTTGCCAGTTATGGCTATCACCTCGATGCGGCTAAGTTTGCCAAATTATTGCAAAAACACTGTACTGAAAAGCTGGGAGTAAAATACATCTCGGCTCATGTAGTTGGGGTTAATTCTCACCCTAATGGTAATATTTCCTCAGTGCGTACAAAAACTCACGGTGACATTGTTGGTGATCTTTTTATCGATTGTAGCGGCAGTAGTTCGTTATTGTTGGGTAAGCATTATAAAATTCCTTTTATCAGTAAACACCAATATCTCTTTAATGATACCGCACTAGCTGTGCAAGTCCCTTATGCAGAAAGTAATAGCCCTATTGCATCTTCGACCATTGCCACTGCACAAATTGCCGGATGGATTTGGGATATAGGCTTGCCGACCAGGCGCGGTGTTGGTCATGTTTATTCTAGTGCTCACATCGAGCAATCAAGTGCCGAGTTATTGTTAAGACAATATATAGCACCTAGCATAGGGCAGGCAGCGGCAGAACAGGCAGAGATTAGAAAGCTTACTTTTTCTCCGGGACATAGAGAAAAATTTTGGCATAAAAACTGTGTTGCCGTCGGTATGGCTGCAGGTTTTATTGAACCTCTAGAAGCCTCGGCTTTGGCCATGGTGGAGTTATCAGCGCAGATGATCAGTGACGAACTGCCTGCCAGTCATAATATTATGGCGATCACCGCTAAGCGCTTTAACGAAAGGTTTAACTACAACTGGGACCGCATCATTGATTTTCTCAAATTGCATTATGTTTTAAGCCAGCGCAGAGATTCAGACTATTGGTTAGACAACTGCCGTGTGGAAAACATGCCTGAGCGATTACAAGAATTGCTTGAACTATGGCGATACCAAGTGCCGTCTTCCAGTGATTTTAATCAAGGGTCAGAAATTTTCCCCGCGGCAAGTTATCAATATATCCTCTATGGCATGGGGTTTAAAACTCAAAGTCGCGCCACCAGTAAAAGCAATGAAAGTGATGCTATGGCTAGTTTTTATTTTCAGGAAAATAGCCAAATGGTTCAGCGATATAAAGCCGCTTTACCCAGCAATAGGCAGTTAATAGACCATATAAAAGAGTATGGTTTACCAAAGTCTTAATTCACTTGCCACTAACACCTAATATTGCTGCTTTAAGATCTTTAATCGTTCAGGTAATGGATAAAAGGTAACTTGATTATGTTATGACTGTTTGCATTTATATGTATACTGACATTACTTGGTAAGTTTTATTCAATGTTGAAGATTGCAGGGGGTTATTAACCTTTTTTCTGTACGGCTTTTAGCAACCGAATTATACCTGTGTCACCATTCGTTGATATACGCCTGGAAAAGAATCAGCTATCTCGATGGCATTGCACGATTTTTGATAAAAATCGGTTGAGCTTACCCAGCCGATTATCGCATAGGCATAACCCGCAGCCTTCATCGCTAAAAAGCACTGAAACATTAACTTACGGGCAATACCTTTATTTCTATAGTTCTTATGTACTCCAAGGGGACCTAACATGCCTTTAGCCGTACCATCGTAACAGCAAAAACCTATCACTTTCTGTTGATAAACAGCAATAAAACATCTCGTTGGTTGGCTTAACAAACAGGCGGTACATTCATCAACCCAACCAGAGCAGATATCAGAAAAATTCTCATCAACAAATTGGCAAACTTGCTTTCTGTCCAGAGCTAATGCTTGTTTAATGATAATCTGCTGTTCGAATAATTCTGTGTCATTATCTATGGGTTCAAGATCATAGAGCTTTACTATCATATCTGTCATGAACTGTCTCTTTAACGGGTTATTGACACCGGTTGTTTATATCTAATACGCTTTGACAGCAATAATTTACCTAGTAAAATCCCAAGCAATAACATCATGCCAAGACTAAGACTTCCGCCACTAGACCCACCTGTGTCACTTTGTTCGTCAACAGGATCTGGGTCAGGGGTTGGTGTATTCGGTGTTGTTGTATTCGGTGTTGTTATTAACTGGGCATAGTCAACATTCATTGCTGTATCGCCCATGTCAAATTGTAGTGTCATTGATGAATTTTCTTCAATGGGTGTTTTTAATATTAGGTAGCTATAGTTAGACACCCAGCCACCTGTTGGTGAAAAATCTAGCGTATGTTTTTGATTGTTAATATATATTGATATGGACCCTGCTAGCTCAGAGGCATAACGTATAGTGACCTGTTCAGATTGTGGTAAATCACTAAGGGTAAATCCTGAACCTGCAGTATAGATATACGCAACGCCTGAGCCATTCGAAGCATCGGTATCATTATATATTTGGGCATCAACAGACAAGATACCATTTTCCGCTTCAAATCTTATGATGTTTTCGTCCGTTCCCTGCACAGTAATTCTATCAAGGACGGTAGTGACACCGCCTAATTCATCGCTGGCAACAACTCTGATCTGATGTTCGCCCGCTTCAAGATCTGTAAGGGCCCAACTAAAAGGTGGCAGGCTAATACTCGAGATCAGTTGCTCGGAAAATTCTTCTCCTGTGACCGAAGTAAGGGAATGATAAAGTGCAATTGAAGCAATTTCCCCGTCACTGTCCGAAGCATTGGCAATAATGTCTATATTTTCTCCCATGTTTTGAATCGCTACAGGTACAGTAATCGTTAATTCTGGCGAAAGGTTGCTACTAGCCTGAGAATACCCCAATAAATCAAAGAGCTCATCACTGGCCTGATGAAAATGTTCATTGTTAGTTGCATCCAGCCAACGCTGTTTAATTATCTCGTTAGCTTGCACTCTTGAGTCGCCCCAATAGCCTTCAGGATTACCTATGCCATCGTTAGGGTTCCAACGAGTTTGACTATCCCAGTCGGCGTTAATATAAGTAATTGCTTTGACGTTATTATTTTCATCATTGATAAAGTCAAAATAAGGCTGATACCATTCATCCCAAATCGCTTCTGCAGTCTTGCTTTGTTTATTTTGTCCTTTCGCGGCATCACTTGAATAGGTCAGTTCGGCAATTTGATAACGTTGTGGTGATGACTCGTTAATAAATAAAGGTTTATTATGGTTTCTGGCAAACTGTGCTGCTTCTTTTACGCGCTCAAAGTTACAGTCTTGTGGTGAAAACCAACTTAGTCCAACCCAGTCAACATACTCGTCCCCAGGCCAAAGTGCTTCTAATCCCCCCTGTCCCGCAGGATTTGGACAATAAGAAGATACCTGCCACACCAGAGTTATACTGTCCTGAAACCCCAGTGCTTTAATTTGATCATGTACGTATTGAAAAGTGCTGATCACACCACTATTGCTGTGGTTATTCCACGGACCATCAACCTCATAGGCCCAACGTAAATAAACTGGCCGTTGGTAGCTCGCCAAGGTCTTAAGTAAAATATCAATATTATTATCGTAATGACCGGCAGCAACATCGTCGATAACACCGTTCATAGATACTCCGACGACAAGCGTAGAATCGGGGTATAAGGTTACAAGTTCTGCAATATTATTACGACCTGCACCTGATTCTGCATTTGATGTCAGTCCGCCAAGCGAATTGATACCAAGATAATTAGTAACGCCACCCGCAACAACGCTGATACTTTGATGATAAGCATTAATACTATCAACATCCTGTCCAATGCTGAGCAAGACACCTTGTTCTGGTGCTAAGTCTGCAGCGTTAGTCTTAATTGATAAAAAAGGTGCGGTCACAATTACCAGGGCTAAACTCAACGTCCCTAATAGTGATATTTTACCTTTTACTCGTGAAGCATTTATCATTTATTTAACCTTATTGTGGGAAAATATTTATTGGTTTATTTATTAATTTGTATAAAAACATAACCATGGCGTATTACTTATACTCGCTCATCCCTTTTATTGATGGTGAGGTGGCAGATAATTTTATGCCTTTAACCGGTTGTTCTAAAAAGCTACTTACACATCAATGTTAGCGCTATCATTTTTACTGATTTTATATCTTAATGTCAACAGTTAAACTGAGCTTATCAGCTATAAATAACATATTTTTTAGTATATAAGTCTGAATACAAAGATGAAGTTGTCCAATAAAGCCCCACCTTCAGGCGAAGGTGGTTTGACAAGTAATAGTGTTATCAGATGACTGTTAACACTTTAGGGATATTTATCAATGATAAACAAACGCCGTTAATAGCTTTATATAAAAATGCCACTTGTTAAGTGGCATTCTTCGTCAGTTAAGTTAATTATCTATTTATAGAAACTTACTGAAACACCGTTACCTGCAGAGAACTGGCTATCAACCATTACAGCAACTATTTGTCCCGCAATTAAAGGAGTACTTAAGTTCATAAATGCAGTGGGAGCAGCATTTTCAGACAATGAAGCCCAATCTGCAGAATTAGGAGCAATAATTAATGTGCCTGCTGCAACACCATCTACAAGTACTGTCATTGAGCCATCTGTATCGGCGCCACGGAAGTAACTAAAACCAAAACGTATTGCACCGTCTGAATCAGCAGGAACCATTACACTGAAACCATCACCGACACCAAATAATCCACCCATTAATCCGTTATCATCGATTACTGCACCTACCTGGTCACAACATTCCGCTTCACCATTAGAGAAAAACTCAGTAACCACACCTTCGTCAGCTAAAACTAAAATATCAGTTAGAACTGGAGCAGGTTTAGATGTCAGATTGAAGACAAACGCATCACCATTACCTGCTGAGAATTGACTATCAACCATTACCGTAATAATTTGTCCAGCAACCAAAGGCGTATCTAAATCAATAAACGCGGTAGGAGCTGCATTTTCACTTAATGATGCCCAATCTGCAGAGTTAGGAACAAGTACCAACTTACCTACAGGGATACCATCGACAGATACTGTCATAGAACCATCTGTATCAGCACCACGGAAGTATGTGAAACCAAATTGGTTAGCACCAGCCGCCTCTGGAGGAACGGTAATAGCAACCCCGTCACCTACTCCAAATAGCCCGCCTAATAGGCCATTTTCATCGATAACCGCACCTACTTGATCACAGCACTCTGCCTCACCGTTAGAGAAGAATTCTGTAATGGAAATACCATCTTCTACTTCTAATGTTGCCAAAGTAATAGTTGCTGCACCTGGTTTATAGAAACCAAATGATTCACCATTACCCGCAGAGAACTGACTGTCCACCATTACTGTAATAACGTCGCCCGCTGCTAAAGGAGTATCTAACTCCAAAAACGCCGTAGGTGCAGCATTTTCACTTAATGATGCCCAATCTGCAGAGTTAGGAACAAGAACAAACTGACCGACAGTATCGCCGTCAATTGACACTGTCATGGAGCCATCAGTATCAGCGCCACGGAAATAGTTAAAGCCCATTTTAGAAACACCATCAGCAGCAGCTGGAACAGTTACACTAAAACCGTCACCTACACCGAATAAACCACCAAGAAGGCCGTTAGCATCAATAACCGCACCTGCTTGATCACAACATTCAGCCTCACCGTTAGAGAAGAATTCTGTAATAGAACCGTCAACTGAAAAATTAAGACTTGCAACCAATACATCCGGTACTTTGTCTAGATTAAAGCTTGATACTCTCCAGCCTTCAATGTCTGCACCTAAAATCTCTCCTTCCACGATATCGTTAATATAAAAATAGAGTGGCTTTGGTTCTTCACCAAGTGCAGGAACAACGGTAACTTGTAAAGAACCATCTATACGGGCTGCTACTGATATTGCACCAGAAGTAATATTAACTGCATGCTCTTCAGTTGGAACTGTATAAGGGAGCCAAACTTGCGCACATTCTTCATAACAAGTACTAACACCTTGAGTATCACTAGCAAAGGTATAAAGCGTTAAACCTTCTCTATCTGCAGAGGTATTCCCTGCAATTAAGTAACCTTTATCATCCTCATCTTCAGCATCTTGTACCAAAATAACTGTCGTTGTTGGGATATGATCTGGAGGCGTTTCTAGTGTTGGTGTTGAATCACTACCACCACAGGCACTTAACACTAGGGCCGTCATACCCATATATATTATATTTAGTGGATTGAATTTATTTATTATATTCATTATTTTTTTCCTTATTTATGTTAAAGACTTCTTCGTTATTTTTGTTAAAAAATAAGCTTAGAAGTTATAACGCATGCCTATGTTGTAACGTGCACCATACTGACGAGCATGAAGTAATTGCTCTGAGTAGCGACCATGAATTCGTTGAGTTTCTTCAGTTATGTTTAAGCCCTCAACAAACACAGTTAAATCATCATTCACATTATAACTCGCACTAATATCAACTTGACCATAAGCTTCTGTATATTGTGGGCCATTTGCTTCACCTTCTGACTGACCAATAGCTGATAAAAAGTCATCACGCCAGTTGTAAGCGATACGTGCTTGAATACCGTCTTTTTCATAAAAAGCGACAAGGTTAGCTGAATCACTTAAGCCTGGTAAGGTAAATTGTGTACCAACAGTGGCATTATCAAACGAAACATCACCTGTGACAGTCGTCATGTTAAATAAAGCACCAAAGCCTGAGTCACCAAAGGTATGTTGAATAGCAAACTCAAAACCTTCTATCGCTACTGATTCACCATTTACCGATGCCGTTGTTGTCCAAACAATAGGTCTATCGGTTTCGTCAGCAAGGATAGTTACAGTGCCATCAGTAGGTTGCCCCATATTTAATAAGATACGTTCCCATACATTAGTTGGTGAGGGGTCGGTACCTTCAGCGTTCAGCTGTGCTATAGCTTCATCTGAACGCTGGCCATTGGCCGGATCTCGTAAGTCTAATAGCTCTTCTTGAACTTCAGAAGTGACCAGAAAGTTATCAACGTCTTTACTGTAATAACCAAGAGAAACATAACTAGCTTCGCCATAATAATATTCCAATGATAAATCAATATTATTCGAAGAATACGGTAATAACTCAGGAGAACCACGCGATGCTGTTCTGCTGCCTAATTTTGGTGTGCTTGTGATAGTTGTAGTGCCACGCATATTTTGTAAACTATTACGGGTAACCGTTTTACTGTATGAAAAACGTGCTAATACATCTTCGACGACTTCGATACTCACATCTAAGCTAGGTAAAAATAATGAGTAATCGGCTTCTACATCAGTAAAGTTAGTACCATCTGATGTAAAGTTAGTTTTAAATTCTACTGGATTTTGCCATTCAATTGATAACGCAGTTTCGGCTAAACTACTCGCTTCAACGTCAGTTTGTTCGTAGCGCATACCGGCAACAATATTAACTTCCATACCGTTGAATTCAGAATCGATGTTAAATTGCACATAAGCACTGCTGGTTTTTTCGATAACGGTATGGTCTTGATCTAGTGCTCCTGGAAGAATACCATCAGGGAAGGCAGCTTGAGCTAGATTAAAGACTTCAGTGGCATCATAATCATAGAAAAATGGCATTACACCACCAGTAAATTCTGTAAATAGTCCTGTTGTACCTGTTTTAGTAAAAATAGAGCTATCAAAGAAGGTATCATTTTGAGGCGTAAATACATATTGTGTCTTGGCATATGTAGCGTGGGATTCTCTTTCAACATAACCAACACCAAATTCAATACTGGCTAAACCACCATCATCTTCATTCACCCACGTACCGTCGAACCTTGATTGTGTTACGTCGCTGCTTGAGCCTCCTTCGTTGGCAAACGCTTGGTTGGCCACGATTTGATTCGGTGCAATATCGGTAGTGATGTCAATAAAGTTAACATCTAGTGTTGGAATATCCGTGCCTTGGCTTATATCAAATGTCTTAGAGTCAATTGGGGCTGACATAATAAAGAAAGTATTATTACCGGTATCACCACCAAAAGATTCTGCGGAAGAGTCATGAAAATCAAAATTCAAGGTTAAGTTATCTGTTGCTTGCCACTCAAGATTAAAACCTAATGATTTATTTTCACTTTCAGCTTTATTTAAATAAGTGAAAAAGTCATAAGAACCACCATTTTCTTCGATTTGCTCTACTGTACCATTTTCATTAATAGTCGCAGAATTTATCGCCCCACCACCCGTGAACCAAACACCAAAATGATTACGGTTAGAAACGGTTTCATTTTTTGCATAGGTATAATCTAGTGTTGCTGTCAGTGTTTCAATAGGCTTATATTGTAATACCACTAAACCATTAGTACGTTCACGTTCAATATCACCTACATCGTATTTATAGTTTTGAGGGATCCAAACATTTCCATCAGGGTTTAAGCTATTATTGCTAACATTATTTCCCAAGAATACTGAGCTACTTGCTTCATCCCAGCCTGAAACCTCTGCATTTTGCTCTAAACTATCACGTTTTTGGAATGAACCTGAAACCAAAATCCCAAAGGTATCATCTGCAAAGGTGTTGCTGTACAAACCTGATAATTCTGGAGTTACATCATCACCATTTTCGTTGGTGGTATCCATTACCGCTTTTACACCTAAGGTTGCGCGCATACCTGAGCTATCAAGTGGTTTTGCGGTAAGTATATTAATAGTAGCGCCTATCCCACCACTCGGGTTAGTGGCTTTACCCGTTTTATGAATTTCTACTCCACTGATACTTTCAGAGGCTATATTAGCAAAATCATACGAGCGTGACTGTGGTGCTGAAGTTCCTGCTAACTCAGCTGTTGGCATTTCACGGCCGTTTAAAGTGACTAGGTTAAAGTTTGGGCCAAAACCTCGAACCGTGACTTTACTACCTTCGTTATTTGAGCGATCAATGGATACACCGGATATACGTTGTAATGATTCGGCTAGGTTTGTATCAGGAAATTTACCAATATCTTCAGCAGAAATGGCGTCAACGACTCCATTAGCTTCACGTTTGATATCCATTGCCTTGATCATACTGGCTCGAATACCGGTTACTTCAATAACTTCGATATCATCTTCCGATTGACTACTTTCTTCCGCAAAGGCCGGTGATACTATACCAGCAGCCAGAATAAGAGATAAGCTCTTAGCTAAATATGTCTTAGTAAATCTTCTACATTTCATGTGATTGTCCCTTGATTATTAATGTGATGGTTGCAGTAATCCAAAATATTTGCGTTTCCATCACATAACAGATTGTACTATCAGGTTGTACTATCAACTTTTATTAGTTTTATCAACAGTACGTTCAATTTCAATATGCATTAATTACATTGAATGACGATTTAAGTTAGATAAACTAACTGTTTATTGTATTTTTGTCCGTCAATATAATTATATTGTTGTTGGCTTTCCTCTTTTATGTATTCGAACACCCATTTTTGTAATTTGTAACTATTGAGTATTTAGAATAAAAAACCAGCAAGTTAACGCTAACATTTAAGTTTATTTGTTTCCAGTAATATTTAACACAAAGGTTAAAATATTTTATATTCCACCATAGACCCTGTGGATAAATACCTTCATACAACTCTGTTATTTAGCAAGTAACAAACACTAAAAGAACTAAATAACAACAAGTTACATGTAGCTCCTGTTTTAACCTTCTTTCTTGGTAGAATTATTACAAAACAAAAGGACAAAAAAGGTAGCGCTAACAAAAATACGAACAAATCATTTTTTATTCATTAAAAGTACGTTATGCTCAATCTATAGCTTCCGAAAAGGAATCAATGAAAATGATCAGGATTATCTATGAGTAAAGACAAAAAAACTCGTTTACAAGACGTGGCAAAACACTCCGGTGTTTCTATGATGACAGTATCACGAGTACTTAATCAGAATGGGATGGTGAGTGATAAAACACGAGCGAAAGTACAAGCAGCGGTAAAAGAACTTAGTTACCGGCCTAATGTCTCAGCACGTCGTTTGGCAAGTAGTAAATCGTTTTTTCTAGGCTTGTTATATGATAACCCTAGTACTTCCTATGTAAGCCAATTTCTATTAGGTAGTCTTAAACTTTGTCGAGCCAACGGATATCATCTCGTTGTTGATGAAGCCGATAAAGACCTAGCAAAAACGCTGGGTTCTGTCGAAGAGCTAATTAATATTACACAGGTTGATGGTTTGATACTATTACCTCCTGTTTGTGATATTCCTGAAGTTCTAGATAAATTAATTACTGCTAATATTCCATTTGTTCGGGTTTCTCCTGATTCCCAATTAAACGTTTCACCCTATGTTTGCATGGATGACTATCAGGCGGCTTTTGAAATTACAGAGCAACTGATTCATCAGGGACATATTAATATAGCCCATATCATAGGTCATCCAGATGTTGGAGCAAGTCGATTACGTTATCAGGGTTTTCTTGACGCATTGCGGTCAAATAAAATTTCTGTTCCTCCCGAATATATTGAGCAAGGATTTTTTACCTATAAGTCAGGATTGAGTGCTGCCATAAGTTTGTTATCCTTAGAAAATCGGCCTAGTGCTATTTTTGCCAGTAATGATGATATGGCCGCGGCGGCGATTTCTGCTGCCCATATGAATAATATCCATGTACCAACTGAACTATCGATTGTCGGCTTTGATGATACTGAACTAGCGAGTACCGTTTGGCCTCATATATCAACAGTACGGCAACCTATTCAAGAAATGGCCAAAGTAGCTGTTGAATTGCTGGTCTCTGGAAAATTTGATGATCCGACTAAAACTAAAAAATCAGACTTACGCCATGTTTTGGATTTTGAAATTATTCTTCGTGAATCCAGTGCGGAATTAAGTTGAATATTTTCCTAATCAATAGCAAACCTATTAAAGAAATATGTTAGCGCTCCCAATAGCACCACAATAAACAAAGCTAGCAGCGAAAAAGAATGAAACTAATATTTATTTAAAGATATCCTTAGCATCTGGCCAACAATTTAACACCAATAATTACGCTGAAGTGGGTTTATAGGCATAAAACCAATAGACAATCATAAATATGTCAAGGCTAACTAATATTGGTTAAGTAAATTGTTATTCTCCTAAAAATGAGGTTGACTTTCACTTTAACAAAGAACAATATGATAGCGCTAACAGAAAAGCTCAATTTATTATCCAAAGGCACATAAAAATGATGAAAAATACCTTTGCTATTTTTACCGTATTATCTTTTTTTATATCGATAACCGCTTGTGAAAGACAACAAAACCAACCACAAAAGAGCACAAGTTCGAAAATAGAAACTAACAATATTTCCGGAAAGTTCACGCCTCCTGATAACAAAATATTGCTCTTTATTGGCCAAGATTCAGATACCATCAGCAATTATATTGCGGCAGTACCTGAAGATAATATCGAAGGAGTTACGCTATACAGCCAGGTAAAAAGTGCTCAACCAAGTGAAACATTGAAAGCAATTTTTCTTCCTAGCTCTTGGCAATCAGGCTCAGTGGATTTTACTAAAACTCTTGCTGAATCACCTAATGCATCAATTGCAGTCGGTTTAGCTTTTGATAACTGTAACCAAGTAAATCATCAAGCTAATATTGCCAATGGATTATATAACGAGACCATTGACGTGATGGTCAAGCATTTCAAATCATTAGCACCACGAAAGGTATTCTTACGAATAGGTTACGAGTTTGACGGCCCTTGGAATTGTTATACTCCGAAAGATTACAAACTGGCTTTTCAAAGGATAGCGAAGGCAATCACCAAACAAAATGCCGACAACATTGCTACCGTGTGGCAATCAGCTTCATGGCCGGATAGTTACGGCAACCCTATTTATGACACTAGCTTGGACGGTCACCTAAATACATGGTACCCAGGTGATGAATACGTTGACTGGATAGGTATGTCAGTTTTCTATCGTAACCTATCACAGTGGAACTATGTGCCTCCGAGTACTCCTCAAGCAGTACAAGAAGCCATGTTAGTGTTTGCGAAAGCGCACCAAAAGCCGGTGATGATTGCTGAATCAGCTCCGCAAGGATTTCGCATCAGCGAATTAACCAATAGCGTTATTCAAGAAAACAAGCCAGAGCCTGTTACTGCAGAGCAAATTTGGCAAACATGGTACCAACCTTATTTCGACTTTATTTATGCCAATAACGATGTCATAAAAGCCGTCGCCTATATCAATACCCATTGGGATTCTCAAGGCAAGTGGCAATGCACTGAAGGAATTGCCGCGGGAAGCTCTGGTTGTTCGCAAGGGAATTGGGGCGATAGTCGCATTCAAGCAAATGATGAGATAAAAGCGCGTTGGTTAGAGCAAATTACTAATAGTAACACCTGGATTCAAACCAGTGATTACTGATCCTATACTTTTAGAGCATGAGTTATTGTTATGAGTAAAATCATTAATCCTATTTTGACTGGGTTTAATCCTGACCCTAGTATCCTTCGAGTTGAGGACGATTATTATATTGTTACCTCTACCTTTGAATGGTTTCCGGGTTGTCAAATTCATCATTCAAAAGACTTGAAAAACTGGCAACTCATTGGTCAACCTTTAAACAGGGTTTCACAATTAGATATGAGAGGTGTTCCTGATTCTTGTGGAGTTTGGGCGCCCTGCATAAGTCACCATGACGGAATTTTTTACCTGCTTTATGCTAATGTCAAAAGCTTTAATGGTGATTGGAAAGATACCCCTAATTTCTTAGTTACCGCCGAAAATATCAATGGACCTTGGTCTGAACCCACGTTCCTAAATGCCAGTGGCTTTGATGCATCACTATTTCATGATGATGATGGTAAGTCTTACTTTCTAAATATGCTGATGGATCACCGCAATGGCAAATTTTTTGGTGGAGTGGTTCTACAAGAATTTGATAAAGAGTCCAAACAATTAGTCGGTAAAATCCATCATATTTTTGCAGGTACTGAGCATGGACGCACCGAAGGGCCGCATATATACCAGCGCAATGGTTATTACTACTTAATGACCGCTGAAGGAGGCACGAGTTACGAGCACTGCATGACCTTAGCGCGTGCCAAGTCGATTACCGGCCCTTATGAGGTTCATCCAGAAAACCCAATCATTACCGCTAAAAATGATCCCGACAACTACCTGCAAAAAACGGGGCATGGTGACCTTGTCGAAACACAAAGTGGTGAATGGTATGCGGTTTTTCTTACTGGCAGACCGTTAACCAAACTCGGCCGGTGCATTACGGGGAGAGAAACAGCAATTGAAAAAGTTGAATGGCGCGAAGATGATTGGCTATACCTAGCTTGTGGTGGTCGTGCTGCCCGTAGAGAAGTCGAAGCGCCAGCGTTACCTGAATATCCATTTATACAAGCAAACAATAGATTAACCTTTAACGATACAGAGATAGACATCAACTTTCAGGCATTAAGGGTGCCATTAACCAAGGATTGGGTTAATCAGACCGATCGTCCTGGTTACCTCAGACTCTATGGTCGAGAGTCCCTTAGTTCGTGTTTTGCACAAAGTCTTATCGGTCGTAGGGTTCAAGCCCACCATACCAGCGCTGAAACTTGCCTAGAATTTAGCCCCGATAATTTTCAGCAAATGGCAGGGTTGGTCTGCTATTACAACACGGTTCATTATCACTATTTACACATTTATGGTGATGATTTTGGTGCCTACTCAAGTAAAAAATATTTGACCATTTTAAGCTGTGATGATCATAAAACCACTCAAGCTAATCCAACACCCATTGAAATAACAAGTATAGATAAAGTGTTTTTGAAAGCTGACTTTGACGGCGAAAAATTACAATTTTTCTATGCATTGACTGTAGGTAATTGGCAAAAAATCGGACCTATTCTTGATGGTAGCATTTTATCTGATGACTATGTCGAACATGCTGAAAGACATTTCCACCCTTGTTTTACCGGTGCTTTTTATGGCCTTACTTGTCAAGATCTTAGTGGCCAAAACCTCGAAGCAGATTTTGAATATTTTGATTATCAAGAAATAGATAAGTAAAGAATAATAAGGAGAGAACAAAATGATAGACGTTCATAAATACGCAAAACAGTTTTGGCGGGATGGTTTTATCCATATTGAGGACTTTTTTCCTGCCGAATTAGTAAACTTATATAATGAAAAAATAATTGGTCACTTTGGTATGACACCTAAATTTGCTCACACCGATGAGTTTATTGAAAAGTCAGCCGTTGAGGTCATCCCTTGGTTTCCTCAACGCGAAGGGGTTACTTGTTTTGATACTGTCAGTGAAGATGAAACATTACGCACCTTAACGCAAGCTATCTTAGGGGATGGCTGGTATGAGCAATATTCAATGGTGATGTTTTCTAAACAAGGCACCGTCGGGCAAGCCTGGCATCAAGATTGTGCGCCAACTGACCCAAAACAATTTAATATTAATCGATTGATTTATACCATGGATATTGACCAAGAGACCACTGGCGGGCAAACCATGGTTATACCAGGCTCTCATAAACAAGGGTTAATACCGTCGTTATCGGCAGATTTTGACCTGTCTAAAACTGTGACATTAAGTCCTAAAAAGGGCAGCTTAGTGCTCCTTCATGGCCATTGCTACCATATGGTAAAGCCCGTTACCGGTAAATACCGCGTATCAACTAACTACCGAGTGGCTCCAAAGGGCACACCCGAAAATATTACTGATATTGGCATTTATAGAAATATGATTTATCAGTTCTCTACCGCAAGCGTACTAGAAGAAAGAAGCTAACGAACCTTAATTCGTGATAACAGCATCAATTCTATTATCAACAAAGGCATTATCTTGAAACATCCATTTTTAACTTCGGCTTACTGCCTTTTCCATGCTACTTGCTCATTGGCAAGCACAGATAAGGCCGCTGTTCCCAGTCACGTCAGCATTGACAAACAAAACCACCAATACCAATTGCGGCTTAACGGCTCTGTTTTTCACATTAAAGGTGCGGGGCTAAATTACCCCGATGGTCATAATTTTGAAGCTTTAAAAGCTGCTGGAGGTAATAGTTTTAGAACTTGGTCAACAGATTACGCTGAACAAGAGCTAGCTGCGGCCGAGGAGTTAGGCTTAATGGTGGCAATGGGTATTGACCTGAAGAAACAGTTACATGGCTTTGATTATAATGATAGCGCAGCCGTCGCTGCACAATTCCAATGGGTTAAAGAACAAGTAAATAAATACAAAGACCACCCTAACCTACTAGTTTGGGTGGTCGCTAATGAACCTAACTTATTATTTGATCAGTCCGGCCAACTTATTCCAGTTAACCCCAAAGTTTATGACGCTATTAGTGATATTATCGATTATATTCATCAAGTAGATCCACATCACCCAGTAACCTATACCTATGCAGGGGTGATAAAGTCTCATCTAGCGGATGGGCTCGCTAGAACGCCGAATGTCGATTTTGTTTCGGTACAAGTCTATGGTGATTTAGCAGAAGTAAAACAACAAATTATCGCAGCGAACATCATTAAACCCGTGATGATCACAGAGTTTGGTCCAATGGGCCATTGGGAAGTGCCAAGCACAAGCTGGGGTCAACCGATAGAAGAACCCAGCGCCATCAAAGCCAAATCGATGGCAAAGCGAATGCAATTAGGCTTAGCTGACAATAGCACGGGTTTAATTATTGGTGCTTTTGCCTTTGAATGGGGACAAAAACAGGAACGTACACCTACTTGGTACGGCATGTTCAATAAAGATGGTAAAGCCAACGCTCGCGTTGATGAGATGACTCGCTTTTGGACCGGACATTATCCTCAACATAGAGCCCCTATGACTGAAGCCATAACCATCAATAGCCTTTCAGCAAAAGACAGTGTTTACCTAAAGTCTAGTAGCCAAGCGAAAGCAAATGTAGTCGTCACGAATCCAGAAAACTCCAGGTTAACTTACCAATGGAAAATATTAAAAGAAGTAGTAAAAGTAAGTGAAGGCGGTGCGTTTGAGCAAGAGCCAGAAGTTACTCCACTTAAAATGACCACAGCCCCCAAACAAGAACGATTGAACAATATTAGCTTTAAAGTGCCAGATACAGAAGGAGCCTACCGTTTGTTTGTCTATGTTTATGATGATCAGGGGAAAGTAGGCAATGCTAATTTTCCTTTTTATGTAAAAGGAAAATAGCTTGAGTTGCTTTTTCAATAAAATCCTAGAGCGCTAGTTTACTGCCCCAGTAAATACCAACACAAAAGATATGCTGCAGGTATGTAATCACCCGGTCATTTCTTCTAGTTCGATCCCTTTAGTCTCATGTACATATTTGACCACAAACACTATCGACAGAAAAGCGCACACGGTATAAGCTCCATAGGCCGCTGCCAAGCCAATCGAACTCAGCATGATAGGAAAAGTTATGGTGACAACAAAATTTGCAAACCATTGGGCAAAACCACTAACAGCAAGACCAGAACCGCGGATTTGATTGGGGAACATTTCCGCCAACATCACCCACATTACCGGTCCCCAAGACAAGTTAAAAAAGAAAACGTAGGCATTAGCGGCAATAAGTGCAACAGTATCCAATGCACCTAAATCAAGCACCCCATCGATATCAACATCAGCCTTTACAAAAGCAATGACCAATACCGATAAGGTTATCGCCATACCAACAGAGCCAAGGATTAAAAATGGTTTTCGACCAACTTTATCGATAAAAAACAGCGTGATAAAGCAGGCTATTAGGCTGACCGCACCACTAATGATATTGATCATTAAAGCGTCAGATTCGGAAAAACCTACCGCTTGCCATAACACTGCGCCATAGTAAAAGACAACATTTATACCCACTAACTGTTGAAATGTCGCTAAGCCAATACCGAGCCAAACGATAGTCCTCACCTTTTTGGTTCTTTTATCAATTAAATCACTGAACTGAGGCTGATGTTTATCTGCAGCCAATGAGTTTTGTATTTCGTTTAATTTTTCTTGGCCCTGTTGTTCGCCAAATAAACGATTAAGAACAAGACTAGCCTCAGTCAAATCTTGCTTCATCACCAGATATCTAGGACTCTCAGGAATAAAGCACAAGGCGATAAGAAACAAAATGGCTGGAAATAATTCAATCCAAAACATCCAACGCCACGCTTCAAACCCCATCCATAGTGTAGCTACCGAAGCGCCTGCAATATCGGCAAGAAAATAGTTACTAATAAATGCGGAAAATAAACCTGAAATAATTGCGACTTGCTGAATAGAAGTGAGCATACCTCGGTATTGCGCAGGTGCAATTTCGCTGATGTAAGCGGGTGCAATGACCGATGCGGCACCGACGGCTAAACCGCCAATGATTCGAAAAAGAACAAACTCAAGTGACGTAACCGAGATACCGCTTCCCCAGGCGCTTATGATGAACAACACGGCGCTAAGGAGTAAGATGTTTTTCCGACCAAATTTATCTGCCAACCTACCGGCAGCAAAAGCACCGACAGCGCAGCCAAGTAACATACTGGCGACATTAAAACCTGTCCCTACGCTATCAGAATTAAAAGCAAGCCTTAATCCATCAACAGTGCCATTAATAACACCGCTATCGAAGCCAAACAAAAAGCCACCAATGGTAGCAACACAGGCAATAAGTATAATAAATAGGTTATTTTTATTCATAGGAAAATCTCTGTTTTTATTGTTTTGTTTATTTCTCTTTCTACTCTAAGTTAGAACTTGTCTTTGATCTGTTCCATCTGCAGCTGCAATGAATAACTTAATTCAAGCGGCATCAGCGGATGCTCAATTTGACCATTTAAAATCGCCTCACCAACCGCTTCGGCTTCATAATTAAAACCTAGGCTTTGACGAGCATCGGTAAAATGATCGATTTGTTCATCAAGTTTATATAATGTGCATTGGTCGGCTCGCCAAAAATTAGGGATAGCGATATAGCCTTCCTCTCCAATGATATAGGCCCAATTTTGCAGTTTGCATTGGAAAGAACTGGCTAAGGTTAACCTCACTTCATTCACCTCAGCCATGATGATTACATCTTTTTCTACACCATTTGGCGCCATTTGAGCATTGACAGTTAAAGATTCCATCGGCTGCCCTAGAAATAATTGCGCGAGCGCAATCGGGTAAATACCCATTTCCAGTAAGCAACCACCAGCAAGTTCAGCATGCCACTCTCGACGCTCTGAGTCATAGGGTAATGGATAGCCAAAATCAGCTTTGATATGTTTAATTTTGCCAATACGGCCACTATCAACCCAACGTTTCGCTTTTTTCATCGCTGGAAGAAAATAAGTCCACATCGCTTCCATTAAAAACAGGCCTTTTTCTTTTGCTAGCAAAGATAATTGCCGACACTCTCTCGAGCTAACGGTGAACGGCTTTTCGCAAAGCACAGATTTCCCAGCCATTAAGGCATCATGAACCTGTTGAAAGTGCAGATTATGCGGCGTAGCAATATAGACCACATCTATCTCGGGGTCATCGAATAACTGTTGATAGCCTTGGTAAGTCTTTGCAATGCTATGTTTTTTAGCAAACAGTTGAGCACTCGCTAATTGACGAGCAGCAACCGCTAATATTTGCCCATTACCAACATACTTCATGTCTTGGCAAAATTGCTCAGCAATAACACCGGTACTGATAATTCCCCAATTCAACTGTTTCATTATCACTCCCTCTTTATATTTAGCTGAATAAATTAATTGCAAGTAGCATGTTACGACACTGCCAGTGGTTGACCCTGCTTAACTTTGTTATCGGAATGAAAAACCTGCTCTAACTCCTCTAAAGACTTCCCTTTGGTCTCAGGTAGTAATTTATAAACCAAGACAAAGCCAATAACAGCAAACACCCCATAGATTAAAAATGTTAAAGCGGTACCTATTGTCGCCAACTGCCAAGGAAACAATAATTGCACAGTAAAACTAACCGCGCTATTAACCAACCCAGTAAAAGCTATACCGACACCACGGAGATGATTTGGAAATATTTCAGCCAATAGCACCCACATCACCGGACCTAAAGAAACAGCAAATGATGCCACAAAACCAAGAATGCCAATCATGATCAATAACGGGTTGATATTCGCTGCCGCTTGAATCAGTTCAGCTTGGTATTGACGAGCAACCTCTTTGCCTAAGTTGTCATTAAGGGCTTTTTTAAAGGCTAAATCAGATGGGTAAGTAACACCGATAATTGGGGCAACATTTTCTCTGACTTGCTCACTAGTTAATTTTGCAACAGATTCATTGGTTAGTTGATAACTGGCTTGGTGAAAACCATAGGCAGCGATAGACATACTAATAACAACACCCGCTAAGCCTATTAACATCAAAGGTCTTCTACCCAAGCGATCAATTAACAAGATCGCAATAATCGTAAAGACAACATTGATAATACCTACCCATATTGCTTGTGAAAAAGCAGCATCCTGGCCAATACCACTTTGCTCAAAAATACTCGGTGCATAGAAATAGACAGCGTTAACACCCGTAATTTGTTGACATATACCGACCACTAAACCAATCACTAAGATTAAGCGCATATTCTTAGAAAACAGCTGTTTTAACCGGGACATTAGTGGCGGTAGTACATCACCATGTTGCTGTTCAATTTCTGTCACCAGTTGTTGTGTATCTTGATCTGGAAAAAGCTTTTTGAGTATAGGTTTTGCTTTTTGTTGTTGTCCATTACAAATTAACCAACGTGGACTTTCTGGGATCATGAATAATAAAATAAAATAAATTAGCGCAGGAAAAATTTCCAAACCTAGCATCCAACGCCAAACATTTTCTGTGATGCCTAACGTGGTCGCAAGCTCACTTGCACCGCCACTCATTTGTAACAAGTAGTAATTAGCAAAATAAGCCACTGAAAAACCAACGACAATATTGAATTGGTTAATTGAAATCATCTTGCCTCTATATTTCGCCGGTGAAATTTCGGCAATATACATAGGGGCTAAGACCAAAGAGGCAAAAGCTAAGCCGCCGATCATCCTCGCTGCAACCAGCATAGTGTAACTAACCGCAAAAGCAGAAAGTATCGCAGAGATTACATATAAAGCAGCAATAGCGATAAGAATTTTTTTCCGACCATATAAGTCAGACAAAGGCCCAGCAAACAGCGAACCAATCACTGCCCCTAAAGTCGGAGCACTCACCACAAAGCCTTGTTGCCATTCGTTTAGCTGAAACTCAGTAGTGACAAAACCCACTACACCGGAAATCACCGAAGCATCAAAGCCAAAGATAAAACCACCTAAGGCGACAACAACAGCATAAAAAACACTGGTAGATATTGAATTTGACATATTTCTACTTTTATTATTATTTAACTATGCCAACAATAGAACATATTGTTAACGCTAACACAAGTTTTCCCAGAGTGTTTTGATAATTAATTTAGCTCTAAGGCTTTTTAAACTCACCTATTCACTCCTCCCCTTCCTTAACCCACAAAGCTACCAGCAACAAAATGACTGGCAACACCTTGTTTTTACTAACTTACTTACATACTGCATTAATTTTGTAGTTATCATTTAACCATATTTATCCGTAAATACTATTGTCAATCAACAAAACCAATGCTAATGTTAGCGCTAACACGTAATCACAAGAAACGACTCTTTATGTATTTAGGCATTGATTTAGGCACATCCAGTGTAAAAGTTGTTCTGTTGAATGACCAAGAACAACTTGTCGCTCAGGCATCCTCACCATTAAGCGTTTCACGGCCCGCTGATTTATGGTCTGAGCAAAACCCTAGCGATTGGTGGCATGCAACTAATTTAGCCATGGCGCAATTAAAGCAAAGTCATAGTTCTGAATTGTCAGCGGTTAAAGCCATCGGCTTATCAGGGCAAATGCATGGTGCTACCTTATTAGATAAACAAGGTCAGGTTATTCGCCCAGCTATATTATGGAATGACGGTAGAAGCTTTACAGAATGTCTTGAAATAGAACAAAAAGTTAAAAATAGTAGACACATTACTGGCAATATTGCCATGCCAGGATTTACTGCGCCTAAGTTAGCTTGGGTAAATAAATTTGAGAATTCGATATTCAAAAAGATCCACAAAGTGCTATTACCAAAAGACTATCTCAGATTATTGATGACGGGTGAATACGCCTCGGATATGTCAGATAGCTCAGGAACACTTTGGTTAGATGTTGCTAAAAGGCAGTGGTCTTCCAAAATGTTGGCAGCCACCGAATTAACCGAACAGCAGATGCCTGAACTTTTTGAAGGGTCTGAAATTACCGGTACTCTAACCAGCGATGTTGCCAATAACTGGGGGATGAACAGAGTGCCTGTTGCTGCCGGTGGTGGCGATAATGCCGCAGGAGCTGTAGGTATTGGGGTGATCACTCCCAACGAGGCCTTTTTATCCTTAGGTACATCTGGGGTTTATTTTGTTGCTAATGAGCGTTATCAACCAAATCCTGATGGTGCAGTACATACTTTTTGTCATTGCCTGCCAAATACCTGGCACCAGATGTCGGTAATTTTAAGCGCCGCCAGTTGTTTGACTTGGGTCACTAAACTAACTGGCTGTGCAAATGAACAAGCGTTGCTAGATGAAGTCGCGAAAGAAGATTTCAGCCAACCTTGTGACTTGCTCTTTTTGCCCTACCTATCGGGCGAGCGTACTCCACATAACAATCCCAATGCTAAAGGTGTTTTCTTTGGTCTAACGCATAACACCAGCAAAGCTGAACTTGGTAGGGCCGTGCTTGAAGGCGTTGCTTTTGCTTTTGCCGATGGCCAACAAGCTCTACTCGACTCAGGTACAAAAATCGAACAAGTGTCGGTGATTGGTGGCGGCTCTAGAAGCAGCCTTTGGGGAAAAATTCTTGCCAGTGTATTACAACAACCCTTGATTTATCGTGAAGGGGCTGAGCTTGGTCCTGCCTTTGGTGCAGCTAGATTAGCAAGATTATCGGTAACCGATGAATCTCCGGCACAAGTTTGCCAGCCAGGAAAAATAAAATCAACCATAGCAGCCGATGCCAAGATGTCGGATTACTATCAAGAAAAACATCAAAGCTACAAAAAAATATATAGCAACTTAAAAGACTGCTTTTAACTTGTCCGTAACTAATAACCAGTACAGATAAATTTACTTGAATATTTTAAAAGGAAACACCATGAGTCAGTTTTTTGAAAACGTAAGCAAAATTAAATTTGAAGGTGAAAACTCAACCAATCCATTGGCCTTTCGTTATTATGATGAAAATCAAATGGTGCTTGGCAAATCCATGAAAGAGCATCTAAGATTTGCCGCTTGTTATTGGCATAACTTTTGTTGGACTGGCTCAGACATCTTCGGTGCTGGCACTTTTGACCGTCCGTGGATCAAAGCGGCTGGCAATCAACTAGAATTAGCAGAGCAAAAGGCCAAAGTGGCTTTCGAATTCTTTGAAAAACTCGGTGTGCCGTACTTTTGTTTTCATGATACCGACATTGCACCGGAAGGCGCAAGCTTAAAAGAGAGTCATGCCAACGTAGACCATATTGCTGATATTTTTGAACAAGAAATGTCGCGTACCGGTGTTAAGTTATTATGGGGAACGGCAAATTTATTTTCTAACGCACGTTTTTCTGCAGGCGGTTCAACTAACCCAAATCCTGAGTTATTTGCCTATGCTGCAGCACAAGTTAAACACGCCATGGATGTTACCCACCGACTAGGTGGTGAAAATTATGTGTTATGGGGTGGTCGTGAAGGATACGACACTTTATTAAATACCAACCTTAAACAAGAAGGTGAGCAATATGCGCGTTTCTTGAAAATGGTTATCGAACACAAACATAAAATCGGCTTTAAAGGCACATTACTGATTGAACCTAAGCCGCAAGAGCCAACTAAACATCAATATGATTATGACACAGCAACGGTTTCTGGTTTTTTACATAAGCACGGTATTCATGATGAAGTAAAAGTGAATATTGAAGCTAACCATGCCACTTTGGCTGGCCACAGCTTCCATCATGAAATTGCTACTGCTTGTGCTGAAGGCATTATGGGCAGCATTGATGCTAACCGTGGTGACATGCAAAATGGTTGGGATACCGATCAATTTCCTAATGATGTCGCTGAATGTACTTTAGTGATGTACGAAATATTAAAATCAGGTGGTTTAACCACAGGTGGCTTTAATTTTGATACCAAATTACGCCGTCAGTCATGTGAACGTGATGACTTATTTATTGGACATGTTGGTGGTATGGATACGATGGCTAAATCATTACTCAATGCAGCTAAACTGATGGAAGATGCTCCGCTAACCGATTTTGTTGCTAATCGTTATGCCGGATGGCAAGAAAACTTAGGTCAAAGTATCTTAACGGGTGATCACAGCTTAGAAAGTTTATCGAAGCTGGTGCTTGAAAATAACATCAACCCTAAACAGGTTTCTGGTCGCCAAGAATTACTTGAAAACATCGTCAATCGTTACTTGTAATTCATCTGACTTAACTAACTTAACTGACTTAACTGACTAGCAGGATTACCAGTGATACTAAGGTATCACTGGCAAAAATTAACATGAATTTATTAGAACAACTGAAACAGGTAACTACGGTCGTTGCCGATAGTGGTGATGTAGACTCCATCAAAGCGTTAAATCCCGTAGACGCCACCACAAACCCGTCACTGATATTACAAGCGGCCAAACTGCCGCAATACCAACATTTAATTGATCAGGCCATTGCTAAATATAGCACCAATGGTCAAGTAGATATTGACCATGTCTGTGATCAATTAATCGTTAATTTTGGTTGTGAAATACTGAAACATGTCCCTGGTCGTATTTCTTCAGAAGTAGACGCACGCCTATCTTTTGACACCCAAGCAAGTGTTGCAAAAGGTCGTCAACTCATTGCTCTTTATCAAGAAGCAGGCATTAAAAAAGAACGGGTATTAATTAAACTCGCCGCGACTTGGCAAGGCATAAAAGCAGCCGAACAGCTGGAACAAGAAGGTATAGCTTGTAACTTAACGCTATTATTTTCAATGGCACAAGCAATCGCCTGTGCAGAAGCTAAGGTGACACTTATTTCACCATTCGTCGGTCGTATTTTAGATTGGCACCGTGCTATGGAAGAAAAAACCAAAACAGGTAAAGATTTAAACGGTGCCAATGACCCCGGAGTGCAGTCAGTCACCAAAATTTATCAATACTATAAAACCTACGATTATAATACGGTAGTGATGGGGGCAAGCTTTAGAAACACTTCAGAAATTATAGAGTTAGCTGGTTGTGATTTGTTAACTATCTCTCCGGCTTTATTAACCGAATTACAAAATAGTGAAGGATGTCTCAAAACTAAGCTCTCTGCTGAGCAGGTCAAGGTTAAATCTCGTGAGCAACTAATCCCTTTATCTCCAGCTAGTTTTGCCTGGCAACATAATGAAGATGCCATGGCCGTTGAAAAATTGTCTGAAGGGATCCGCAACTTTGCTAAAGATCAAGGCATCTTGGAGAAAATGGTTGCCGAGAAAATTCGAAGCTAAATGATCAATCATTAAAGAATCAACCTATAGCTCAATGACAAATTACTTGTCATTGAGCTAGACAAGCAATTAATTTTCAAGACCAAAGGAAACATCATGACGTCTTTAAGGCAGCCTCTCGCGAATGCAATCCGCGCTTTAACCATGGATGCAGTACAACAAGCAAAATCAGGGCATCCCGGCGCTCCTATGGGTATGGCAGATATTGCTGAAGTATTGTGGAATGATCATTTAAAACACAACCCAACAAACCCTAATTGGGCCGATAGAGACCGTTTTGTCTTAAGTAATGGTCATGGCTCAATGTTAATCTATTCATTGCTGCACTTAAGTGGTTATGATTTACCCATTGATGAATTAAAACGTTTTAGACAACTAGATTCTAAAACACCAGGCCATCCAGAATATGGCTACACACCTGGTGTTGAAACCACAACAGGTCCATTGGGAGCTGGCCTTTCAAATGCTGTCGGCATGGCCATTGCGGAAAAAACCTTAGCGGCACATTTTAATCGACCAAGTTTTGATATTGTTGATCATTATACTTACTGCTTTTTAGGCGATGGTTGTCTGATGGAAGGCATTTCTCATGAAGTTTGCTCGTTAGCCGGCACCTTAGGCTTAGGTAAGTTAATTACCTTTTGGGATGATAACGGTATTTCCATTGATGGTCATGTTGAAGGCTGGTTTACCGATAACACCCCGGCTCGTTTTGAAGCCTACGGCTGGCATGTGATCAGTGATGTTGATGGTCACGACCCAATAGCCATCAATGCTGCGATTGAGCAAGCGAAATCAATCACCGATAAACCAACAATGATTTGTTGTAAAACGACTATTGGTTTTGGCTCACCCAATAAATCAGGCAGTCACGCTTGTCATGGTTCGCCATTAGGTGATGAAGAAATTGCGGCGGCGAGAGCCTTTTTAAATTGGCCCCATGGCCCTTTTGAGATACCTGAAGATGTTTATGCTCGCTGGGATGCGAAAGAATCTGGCGCGCAAAAAGAACAACAATGGACAAGGTTATTCTCTGGGTATCAGGAACAATATCCTGAACTTGCTTATGAATTTAATCGTCGAGTTATAGATAGACAGCTCCCTGAATCATTTGATTCTATTGCTAATGATTATATAAATAGATGTCAACAAGCCGGCAGCCACATCGCCTCTCGCAAAGCGTCACAGAATACTATTGAAACCTTTGCTGCCGTTTTACCTGAATTATTAGGTGGGTCAGCTGATTTAGCCGGTTCAAATTTAACCCTTTGGTCTGGCAGTAAAGGCATTAGTGCTGAAAATGCCGATGGTAATTATCTCTATTATGGTGTTCGAGAATTTGGCATGAGTGGCATTATGAACGGCATTTCATTGCACAGTGGTTTTATCAATTACGGCGCCACCTTTTTAATGTTTATGGAATACGCACGAAATGCGGTAAGAATGTCGGCCTTAATGGGCATTCAGAATATTTTCGTTTATACCCATGACTCTATTGGCCAGGGAGAAGATGGACCTACTCATCAACCCATAGAGCAAATTGCCAACCTTAGAATGACACCCAACCTTGATACATGGCGACCTTGCGATGCCGTAGAATCTGCAGTTGCCTGGAAAGCCGCTATTCAAAAACAACATGGCCCTTCGGCATTGATCTTTAGTCGTCAAAATTTAGCTCATCAGGTGAGAAATGATGAGCAAGTAGCCGCTATCGCAAAAGGCGGCTATATTTTAAGAGCTTGTGCAGGAACACCCGACTTAATACTAATAGCAACCGGTTCTGAAGTCAGTTTAGCAATGAGTGCTGCCGAGGAACTGGTTAAAACAGGTAAAAACATTCAAGTTATTTCTATGCCATCAACCACTGTGTTTGACCAACAAAGTGAGCGATATAAAGCCAGCCTATTACCGCCAGCAGTAAAATCTGTGATTGCCATTGAAACTGCACATGTAGATTTTTGGTACAAGTATGTGGGTCGCCATGGCAAGGTCATTGGTATGACAACTTTTGGTGAATCTGCGCCAGGTAATCAACTATTAGAACACTTTGGCTTTACTGTTGAAAAAGTTGTTGATGTTGCATTAACCTTGCTGTCAGTTAATCGTTAATTTCAATTAACTGCTCATATCAGTAAAAATAATCAGGTATAAAAATGACTTCCAGAACTTCACTTGCCAGTTGGCAAAAATTAACAGCTCACGCTCAAGAGATGAAAAAAGCTCATATGAGTGAACTATTTTCCGAAAACAGCAAACGTTTTAACGATTTCTCTCTTAATTTACCGCCATTTTTGCTGGATTATTCCAAGAATTTAATCAATCAACAAACCATGGAACTTTTGTTTGATCTTGCCAAAGAATGCGAAATTGAAGCTTGGCGAGAAAAAATGTTTTCTGGAGCGCGTATCAACAAGACCGAAGACAGAGCGGTATTACATACCGCGCTGCGTAACCGCTCTTTAACCCCGATAATGTTGGACAGTAAAAATATTACTGATGATATTCAACAAGCGCTGAATCAAATGAAAGAGTTCAGTGAAAAAGTAAGACAAGGCCGATGGAAAGGCTATTCTGGCAAACGCATAACCGATGTGGTTAACATTGGCGTTGGCGGCTCAAATCTTGGCCCACAAATGGTCACCGAAGCTTTAAAGCAATACAGTGATAACAGTGTCAATGTTCACTATGTTTCCAATGTAGACGGCACCCAAATCGCCAATGTCCTTCGTCCGCTAAACCCTGAAAAAGTACTCTTTATTGTTTCCAGTAAAACCTTCACCACCACGGAAACTATGACGAATGCTAATACCGCAATGAAGTGGTTAGTCGCATCGTCTTTTGACTCGTCGGCTATTGCCAAGCACTTTGTCGCAGTTTCTGCCAACAAAAAAAATGCTATTAACTTTGGAATTGCTAAAGAGAATATTTTTGATATGTGGGATTGGGTTGGCGGTAGGTTCTCCTTATGGTCGGCTATCGGCCTACCCATCGCTATCGATTTGGGCTTTGAACGCTTTATAGAATTACTTGAAGGGGCCCATGAACTAGATAATCATTTCAAAGACGCGCCACTCGAACAAAATGCCCCCGTTATTTTGGCATTGTTGAGCATTTGGAATTGCACCTTTTTAGGCGCCCAGTCTCAGGCTATTCTGCCCTATGATCAGTCTCTGCATATGCTCAGTGCTTACTTACAGCAAGCAGAAATGGAAAGTAACGGTAAGTCGGTTACTTGGGATGGAGAGGAAATATCATACCCAACGGTGCCTTCTATTTGGGGTGAGTTAGGTATCAATGGTCAACACGCCTTTTATCAATACTTACATCAAAGTAACAATATAGTACCGGCTGACTTTATTGGCTCAGTTGAGAGTGTTACCCCAGTACAAGGGCACCATGAAACCTTAATGGCGAACTTTTTTGCGCAAACTCAAGCCTTAATGCAAGGGGTTAATGAAGAACAAGTAAGAGCTGATTTAGCCGCCAAAGGACGCACTAAAGATTATATTGATAAAGTAGCTCCTCATAAGGTTCATAAAGGCAACAGACCAACTAACACGATATTACTTAATCAAATATCACCCCGATCCTTAGGTAGTTTAATTGCTCTTTATGAACATAAAATTTTTGTACAAGGCATTGTGCTACAGGTATGCTCATTTGATCAATGGGGTGTAGAACTAGGCAAGGGCCTAGCAAATAAAATTCAAAAAGAGCTCACTAAAAACACCATCAACACTGAGCACGACAGCTCAACCTTAGGTTTGATCACCTTTTATCAAACGAAAATAAAGTAGGTTAAGTTGATGAAGACCTTTGTTTTAACAAGTGGCTTTGGTGATGAAGTTCATATTACCAATTACGGTGCCAGATTGATGAAGTGGTTTACTCAAGTCGGTGGTGAACAACGAAATATTATCCTAGGTCACCAGAATATTTCCGACTACTTAACCGATGAAAGCTACCTTGGTGCGATAGTCGGTCCTTATGCAAATCGCATCAAAAACGCCAGAATAGATAACGTTACTGAGGAATATTCGGCCATCAATTTAGTGAATAATGAAGGCCCACATCAATTACATGGTGGCCCTACAGCACTTAGTGAACAATATTGGCATGTTTTATCGACTACAAAGAATACACTTTCTTTGTCTTGTCGGCTTGAGGATAAATTCAATGGCTATCCAGGCCCTATTCATTGTGTGGTAACTTATAAACTACAAGAAATGGCCAAAGGTGATGTTAGTTTACTGATCAATATTCGAGTAACGAGTGAAAAAACAACCATTGCTGGGCCAACAACACACCCATATTTTAATCTCTCTGGCACTAGCGAAAACGTAAATAAACACAGTTTACAATTACACGCTGATACTTTTACTGAGTTAGACCATAGTAATATCGCTACTGGAAATATTATTGAAGTAAATAACACTAAAACATTCAATTTCAAAGAGAAGAAAACACTAGGCACAAAAGGAGAAACACAAAAACTTGATGACAATTTTATTATTCAATCGTTATTCAATGACCATACCGTAGCACATGCTGTATTATCAAGCCCTACCAACGATATACAGCTTCAGGTTTTTTCAAACTATCCTTGTTTGCAAGTTTATACCGGCGAACATTTGTCGACGCCATTTATCCCACATCAAGGGGTCTGTTTAGAACCACAATTTGCGCCCAATAGCCCAAACCAGCCAAATTTTACTTTTGAGTTAACCACGCCGGATAAACCGCTTAATGTCACCATCGAGTATCGTTTAGTTAAAGCTAAATAACTTGGCTAGAATCTCGTTCAACAATTTCAAAATCAAGCACATGCCTGAATTCTCGACTATTCACTTTTGATGCGTCAGCAAATTTTTTCGACGCTAACAGTTCAATGGCTAACGCGGCCATCTCTTGGATAGGCTGTCTAATGGTAGTTAAATGAGGGGTTACCGTGGTGGCTAAATGACCATCATCAAAACCAGCGACAGACAGTTGCTCTGGCACCATTAACTGATTCATGTGAGCGGCTGAAATTACCGCAGCAGCCATTTCATCATTAGCAGCAAATATTGCTGTAGGCTTATCTTTAAGTGCCAGCATCTTTTTAGCTGCATCTAAACCCGAATTATAGGTAAACATTCCTTGTTCTATATATGCAGGCGGTACATTTATTTGATTAGAACGAAGCGCATCTAAATATCCCTGATAACGTAATCGACTAGCACCTTGATTAGGGTTACCAATAATATGGCCTATTTTGCTATGCCCTTGTTTAATGAGCAACTCAGTTATATCAAAGCCAGCTTGATAATCATCCATGCAAATATACGGAGACAAATTAAGCTGTGAGTCAGGTGCTATTCGGACAAAAGGAATATTGGCTTCTTTTAACGCCGTTAATACTTCAGGAATATCGCAAACAGGAGGCAATAGTATAATGCCATCAACTTGAGTAACTTCAATAAGGTCTTTAACCGCAACTATCGACTTTTCGATATCGTCATCAACTTCATCTGCGACTAAATGATGGCCGGTAGCTCGGCAGCTTTTTAAGCCGCGTAACAAAAACTTACTCACGTAAGATGTATCTAAATCAAAATATAACAAACCTATAAGAAAAGACTGGCTTCCTGCCAATCTCCGTGCAGCTACATTAGGACGATAATTAAGTGCTTTGACAGCCTCCATCACTAAGGCTGTTTTTGCCGCGCTAACTTTAGTATCTTTACTCATAACTCTTGAGACAGTCATTGTTGATACGCCAGCTTTTTCAGCAACGTCTTGAATTCGAGCTCTTTTTGCTTTTGCCATATTGTAAATTACTTTCCTGTTATACACTTAATTATTTGAGATTAAATACCTTAATTTAGAACACTTTAACAAGGATTGTTAGCGATATCATTTTATTTTATAACATTCCTGTGAAAAAGATTAGAAATAAACGGAATTGGTTCACTATTTAATGTGGCTAAATGAAAAATGTTCGATGTGATAATTAAGTATGAATATACTCATAGCGTTAAATGATTATATAAACTGTAATACGGGAATGTTTACAGGATAATTTTGATGATGTATTTTCTGACTAACGAATAGACCGAAAATATATTTAATAGATATTATCAAGTTAATGGTATTACTATTAATAAATAATACAATTCGAATTAACTTTTAGCACAAAACATTAAATTCAATATCTCCAAGTAGTGAAAAGGCTTCACATCAAAGCGAACTGCAACCACTCCATTTATAGATCATATTTCAGTAATGTATTCAGATTTTCATTGCTCATAAAGTTTAGGAGATAAATGATTCATTTTAAAAGTATGACTTTACATAGGAGGATGACATTAAGTCGTTTAGATTAGTTATTTATCAATATAAATAACTTTTCCATTAAATCTATCACGCTATGTGTGCTAAACCCACATTGAATTATAAATTTTATGTCCGTTGTATGATCAGAAAGCTGCCCCTCTTTGCATCTAATTATTTATGCCAACAGAACAAATTAGGTATAAAAACAGAATTGTTATTAAAGTCCGTTTTCGTATCAACAGTGACCAAAAAAACCTTCAAATTAACTGTTGATAAAGGAGAAAAAGTGGCAGGAGTTAGCATTCTGAGACGAACTCTAATTGGCAACAATGAGCCTTTAAGTGGACGTTAGGGTAAATGAGTTGCGCGTTTCAGCTTATCGCATCAAATTACCATAAAACCTAAACGCTGTGTGCTCCATAACGAGATGAGTTTAACCGGAAATAACCATCAACTTTTTGTCTACTTTATTCATAAATCACCATCTTCAATCTTAACTTCTAATTCAGAAATTAAAGGTAACTCGTTGGTCAGAAAGTACATTCAAACTTGAACAACCCGTTTTATTTAATTTAGCTATTGATAGTAAACTGAGAACTTGTGATTTAATAAACCTAAAAATTCGTGAAATATCCTCCTCATCACTTGTTGAATCTCGAGCGAAGATAGAGCAGAAAAAAACTCATAGAAAAGTTCAATACTTAATAACACCAAAATTCAGCAATGCTTGAGTCTATGGATATACTCGAAAACCTTATCTTCACTGGACTTCATATTTCTAAGTTTAAGGAAATCAGGAGAACATATTTGCTATCACTATTATGCAATTATAGTGAAACACTGGGCATCCATTCTAGGTTTAGATATAACTCAATATAGAAGATATTCTCTTTGCCGACCTAAAGAATCACTAATTTACACAAACGCTAAAAACTAAAGAGTAATTCAGTTTACATTGGACATTCAAAGTTTCAAAACATAATTAAATATTTAAGTGTTCAAATAGAAAATTCTTTATCTATATTAGAAAGTACAGTGACTTAAAATCTTTGCTAATGTACAGTAAATAAACAATCAATATATAATTTTAGTAGGCGATAGTCTTGGAAAAATCATGGAATGTAAAGTCAAAGCCTGCATTACAGTTTTTATTTATAGCTTTGATTGCAACAACACTTCTTGTCGGCTGCAACAATTCAGAATCTGACACCACCGAATCAACCGAAACTGACCAAGCGCCTTATGTTTACCAAACGCCCATTAATTTAAACGACGGATGGCAAGTTGACCACGTTAGCAATCAAAATGTTGACGAATACCTTCTTACCGATCTGGTCAACAATATTCAAAATAACATCGACCAATTTCGTTATGTTGACGCCGTACTAGTCTCTAAAAATGGACGATTATTGCTTAATGAGCAATTTAAGACCGAACTGGATTTTACCGATGACTGGGCTAATAACCAAGATTTAGATCTACATATTTTAAATTCTGTGAGTAAGAGTTTTGCTTCAACATTAATAGGGATTGCCATAGACCAACAAATTATTCCCGATATTAATGTTTTAGTTCATGATTATTTTCAGCACAAACAACCTATTGCTAATTGGAATGAAAGCAAGGCTAATATTACCTTACAAAACTGGTTAACGATGCGCCATGGTTATGAGTGGGACGAATGGGATTCATCTTATTTTGATTCGAATAACCTTAATGCTCAAATGAATAACTCTAATGACCCAATGCAGTTTTTGTTAGACCGGCCAATGGCAGAAACGCCAGCTAATGTTTTTGCGTATTCAACGGGTGTTTCTTTTGCTTTAGGCCGGTTGGTTGAACGAGCGTCAGGACAAAGTTTGGTAAACTTTATGGAAACCAATTTATTTGAGCCTTTGTCTATTGATAATTATACCTACTGGGCTTTAGATGGAATGCCTCACATGGGTAGCGCACTTTATTTGTCGACTCGTGACTTAGCAAAACTTGGGCAGCTATTTTTGGATAAGGGTTTATGGAATGGCGAGCGTATTGTTTCCCAAAGCTGGATTGAGCAAGCAACACAAAAGAGAGTTGATAACGATAGCTGGGGCTATGGGTATCAATGGTGGATGACGTCATTTACAGCCAACGGTATTGTCTATGAAACTTTTTATGCCGACGGTTTAGGTGGGCAGCATGTTTTTGTATTTCCAGCGCTCAATTCGGTAGTCGCCTTTAATGGCTCCGCATATGAAGATACTGAAAAAGAGCAACGTAGTTATCGCATGATATTGGAAAATTACATTTTACCGAGCTTGCAAGAATAAGAGCTTCTTTCAAATTAGATTATACACCTAAATTAATATACACCAGACCGCCTGATAAAATAATTTTTTGACTATATAATCTATGGCGCTAACGCCCCCTGAGTGCCATAGAAGTATGAAATATTTGATTGTTAATTTGATAAAAGCTCGTAAAATTCACTACTCAGATAATAGTTGTCTTTGCCTAGCTTATGTTTAGATAACAGGCCAATTTCAACCAGTTGGTTCAAGTATTTGCTAGCAGTATTACGGTGTACATTTAGGTCTTGAGTAATAAATTCTACCTTGGTGTAGGGATGAGTAAACAAGTTATTAATCAACTCATGACTATAATTATGATACCAACGTTGTCCACCCTCTGCCTTGTTCCTACTATCCCAGGCAAAAGGTAATACTTGTAACTTCCCTTGCTCTGTTGCCACTAAATATTGTTGTAGCGAAAAATGACCAAAAGTATATTTAATGGGATAAGTGTCAGTATTATCATCATAAGAAATGGTGACTTGATAGCGACCATCTTTAATAAAAAAATAGGCTTTTTGCCCGTAATGCTCAACCTGTTTATTATCAAAATCAGCTAACACTGAGTCCTTATCAGAAATGCCATGGCGTTGGCATGACAGACTGCTGCCAATCATGTTGTGACTGCTGATGACAAGAAATGCACTGTTGATTGCTGATCGGTTGCTCTTTTTGGAACTGATGTGCCGCTACTTCAGTGCCTTGCACAGATAAATTTGTAAAAAGAAAAGTGCAAAAAATACTAATAGTATATAAAAACTTCAAAATTCAAATTTACCTTAAAATAACTATATAACTATATAACTATATAACTATATAACTATATAACTATATAACTAAAGAGCTCAGCATATTAATTAACTCCGTATTATTGCTTGCTCATACGGTTTTACATGAGGAAAAACCTGTTTTAACTCTTGTTCAGTGAAGTGCCAATGTTGTGATAATACGTTAGCAATCCAACTAAAACTATTAGTTGTCGGCATTAAATCACGCTGTTGAAATAATTCTTCCGCTTTTAATCCTGGCCAGTTACCCTGAACTTTGCCACCATTTACGGCACCTCCCGCTAAAAATAAAGCACTGCCGGTACCGTGATCGGTTCCGCCGGTGCCATTTTCTTTTGCGGTGCGACCAAATTCAGTACCAACAATCACCACAGTGTTACGCCATTCTTCGCCTAAACCAGATTTTAGCGCTGCTAATCCTTGATCTAATTCAGCTAAATTTCTCTCTAACCGAGTACCTTGATTATTATGCGTATCCCAGCCGCCTAACTCTAACATCGCACAATCGACACCTTGTTCGCCCACCATTAATTTAGCACAGGCTTTACTTAGATCGATAAACTTACCCTGACGTTTTTTCTTTTTTCCTTTTTTATCACCCACTAAACCACGTACTTGCAAACCACTTTCCAGACTTGCTCTTAAAGACTCATCATTTTGATATAACTTGTCCAGCGCAGCATAAATATCTTCATCGGCATCTTTAAGGTTTGATGGATACCAGGTATTTACCTGGTCACTGCTACGTAAACTAATTGGTGTGGAACGAGAAACAGCCAACGCACGTTTATTTTTAACCTCAATCGCTCGAGCTAACCAGCCTGAATCATGATCAATTTCACCTTTGCCACTTTCTAAATAATCCTGACCATCAAAATGAGAACGCTTTGGGTAACCTGAATACACAGCAACAACGGGGAGCAGTGATTTTTCCTGATACCACTGATGCAAATTCTTTAATGACGGATGTAAAGCGAAACCTTTTTCCAAGGGTAACAGCGGCGACTTAAAACTGGTTGATAATTTAGGTCTCAGGGTTTTATATTGTTGATCAAAGGTCGGCACTATAGTGTGTAAAGAGTCCAATGCTCCTCGTAACAATAGCCAAACAATTTTAGGGCTAGCAAGTTGTTTTTTTCCCTCAAATGCAAACGCTGAACTCATTGGGAAAGATAAAACCGCTAAGCCTGCACCCGTCATAGTAATAAATTTACGTCGAGATAAAGCCGATGTCGGTAAATCATCCGAATTATTGATTATTTTAGGTTTTTTCATCATTATCTCCGTTGAAACTCTGGGCTCATTAATAATAAGGTCAATGCCTGTTGACGACTTTCAGCTCTCAATACTGAGCGATAAGTTAGTTCACTGACACTACTACCCAAGGCACGACTCATCACTTTTTCTGTATTTACTCTTTTGCTATAGCCAGAGACCTTGGTTGACCAATCAATACGGGCCATCAGAGCACTTGCTCCTAACCAGTCTAGTTCGTCATCACTATAACCCGCCGGTGAGCCAGCATTAAAAGGTTGTTGTCCCAGATTGATTAATGTAGAAAGTAAAGCCTTGTCATTATATTTTTTCAGCGATAACGCTCGCAGCGTTGAAATAACAAATTCTCTGGGTGCTTTATATTTTTGCGTACTGTTAAGCCAAGCATCATCGGCATCAAAGAGACAACGCATTACGGCGTTAATATTGCCGTGGGTTTTCAGCCAAGTAGCTTGCATTTCTTTTAGTAGTGATGCAGGTGGATTTTGGGCGACAAAATGATGGGCAAGTTTATAACACACATGTTTGGCTGTAGCAGGATGCATGGCTAAATCACGTAACATTTGACTGCCTTGTGCTATACCTTTTTGGCTATATGTTTTACCGAGCAATTTTCTTGCTCCCGGTTCATGGCCATAAGCACGAAAAACAAAACCCTCGCCACGTTCTTTGCCCGGACGTTTCACACTCCAACCAGTAATGCCTTTCGCTAATTCAATTACATCTGCTTGGCTATAACCACCATCTACACCTAAGGTATGCAGCTCCATTATTTCTCGAGCAAGATTTTCGTTTAGGCCCTTTTTACGCTTTTTTGCCATCCTAGAATTAGGACCAAACGATTTTTCATTATTAAGATAAATCAGCATTCCCGGGTGCGGCTCAACTGCCATCAACATGTCTTCAAAGTTACCAAGCAAGTGTGGCGCGATGGCTTCTCTTTCAAGTGTCGCACTAAGCCCTACCATTAACTGGCCATGAGCGGTAACACTGAAATGATTGGAGAAAAAATCGAGTAGTCGCCAACTGACACTATTGGATGAGGCTATTGCTTGATTAATGGTATCGGCTGACATATTGCGCAAAGCGATGCGAGAGAAATTTTTAGCCTTTTTCTTATCTTGCATATTGCGAGACTGACTATTCTTTCTTTGTTGCTTTTTCTGTCGTTTCTTTTCTTTTTGATATTTTGCATGCTCAATCAAAATAGTGTTGGAATGGGGAAAGTCGCCATTAAACTTTATCGGCTTTAATTGAGACTCCACCCATTGCTTTGGATCTTTTTCGGCTTGTGCTAGTTCATCACCACGTGCACCATAACCAAAACGATTAACCGCGATATTAGCCCTACTTATAATCGTTGATGACATTGAGTTTTCAGACATATTTCACCTATAGCTATACAAATTCAAGTAACTTCAAAACAACATCATCAATATAAAGTTATTGATTAACTTACGACAATCTATTTACATTTCTTTACTTAATAAAGTAATTGATACATCAGATTGACCTTCTTCAACCCTTTTGTTAATGACAATATACAAAGATGGTAAAACTAATAAACAGACCAGTGTCGTAAATAAAATACCAAAACCTAATGACACCGCCATAGGAACAACAAATTGTGCTTGTCGTGATGTTTCAAAAACCATCGGCGCTAAACCAAAAAAGGTGGTAATAGTGGTTAATAAAATGGGTCGGATACGTCTTCTGCACGCTTCTTTAATCGCCTCTAACGTAGAACTGCCCTGCTCCATTTTTTTGTTGGCATATTCCACTAAAATCAAACTATCGTTAACCACCACGCCTGCCAGCGCTAACATGCCCATCAAACTGACTACACTTAAACCAAATCCTAGTACCATGTGTCCTAAAATAGCACCCACGGCACCAAAAGGAATAATAGCCATAATAATTAACGGTTGAGAATAACTTCTAAAAGCAATGGCTAAAAGAATATATATAGCAGCTAAAGCAAACCAGGTACCCAGCTGTAATCGAGAAACACTATTGGCGATTTCTTCTTGGTCGCCGCCAAATACAACTTTAATGCCGGGGTATAGCCCTTCAAGCTCAGGCACCAAGTGGTTTTTTACCATTTTTGATACTGCAGGTATGTTTTTTTCAGGCAGTATTTCAGCGCCCACTTTTTCAATGCGCTGACCTTTTCGTCTGATAATATAAGCCGGTGCTAAGACCTTGTTTATGGTGGCTACGCTGCTAAGCGGCGCATAACCACCTGCTTTAGTGCGCACTAACATTGACTCTATTTTATTAACATCGGTACGTTCATGCTCAGGTAACCTCACTAACGTAGTGACTTCATTACGCAAACGGTGTTGCCTTTGTGCTTTTGCGCCGTATAAAGAAGCACGCAGCTGAGACGACAAATAAGCAGCATCTAAACCTAGCGCTCTGCCATTTTCGTTAAGTGTTAACTTCCATTGGGGTTTACCTTCTTCCATAGAGTTAACGGTGGCAACCACATATTCATTGGCATCGAGGAAGTCCACCGCGTCTTGAGCGGCAAGTGCAAGTACATTGCTATCACTATGGCGCAGTTCAATGGTTAAGGAGGCAGTTGCGACTGCACTAGAGCCACGCCTTGCGCCGCCAAATCTTAATTTACCCAGTTTACCTAACGACTTAGCATGTTCACGCCAAAATTCTTTTATCTCATCTGTTGAGTATTCACGCTCTTCACTTTCTACCAACAATAAAGCCACTTCAACACTATTATCGCGGATAATACTTCGTGTACTAACAACACTGTTTTCAAGTGCTTTAGCTTTAATCATCGATTCGGCACTTTTTTCTAAGGCGTCTCTTAATAAAAAAGTTTCTTGCTCTGTGCTTGTTTCTGATATTACATAACTGGCTTTTACCCAACGGCCATCTAATTTGGGGTATAAACTAAAACCCATTTTTCCGCTAAGCGCATAAGCAATAACGATACAGAAAATAAAACTGGCAATGGACAACACCAAGCTTGGCCAATTTAAACATTTGTTAAGCAATGGAAAATAAATATTTTCAATGAAATCATTTAATTTACCGTTACAGCGTTGTTGAATACCATTAAACCATCGCTCAAATTTATTCGGCGTTTTTTCCTTAATACTGGCTAAGTGTGATGGTAAAATAAATAACGCCTCCACCCATGAAACCACAAAGCAAAGCACAACCACAATAGGGATTGCGCCAAATAATAGCTTCATACTGCCCGGCAGTAACAGTAAAGGTAAAAAGGCAACAATGTTGGTTAAAATGGCATAGGTAAGCGGCTTAGCAACCTCATTTGCTCCTTTTATGGCGGCTTGCTCAAATGTCATGCCCTCTTGTATATGCGAATAAATATTTTCTCCGGCAATAATCGCATCATCAACAACAATGCCTAATGCAACAATAAAACCAAACATTGACACCATATTGATTGAAACATCAAACATGGGGAGAAATAACATCGCACCTAAAAAGGCAGTTGGAATACCGGTGACCACCCAAAAGGCGAGTTTAAATTGTAAGAATAGGCTCATAATAATCAAAATTAATAACAGCCCTAAAAACGCATTACTTAATAATAAACTTAACCTTTTTTGATAGTTCTTTGCATCGTCATCAACTATAGAGACACCAGCATTAGGCGGTAACATCGCCAATATCTGTGGCCACATATTTTCTATAGCGTCGGCAATTTGCGAGGGGGTTTGATCACCCATACGATAGATATTTAATTGTACCGACAACTGACCATTGTAGGTCACTAAATCACGAATATCGGCAAACCCTTCGGTAACATTAGCTATTTCACCCAGCGTTACTTGATCGCCCGACTTATCTGAAATAATCGGCACTTTCGCTAAATCTTCCGCCCAGAATACACGTTGATCAACAGAGACAAGAATATCTCCACTATTGCCTTTAATTTTACCGGCTGACTGCTCGACAACATTGTTTTTTAGTATCGAAGCAATCTGATTTAAAGTTAAGTCATAAGCTTGTAAATCAGTTTGAGCAATCTCTACATGGATCTCTTCTTTTGGAATACCTTTCAATTTTACTTGTGAAATATAGGGCGATTGTAAAATACGGTCACGCACTTGTTCAGCCAGACGTTTTAAGGCAAAACGATCTAAATCGGCATGGACAATAAGCTCCATTACATCCTGAATTCGTGTATCTAATTTCACCCGAGGTCGTTCCATTCCCGAAGGAAAAGAAGATATTCGGTTTACCGCTTGCTGTGCATCTTGATAAATTTTTTGTGGTGTCGCGCCAGCTTCTAATTCGGCCTTAACTTTCATCCACCCAGTACCAATGAAGGTATCTACTCGACTAATACCATCAATATTTTGCAGAGCCGACTCTACTGGGGCAGCTATACCCATTTCTATTTCACTAGGCGCAGCACCTGGGTAAGAAACTCTGACCGAAACAGTGTCACGAGACGTTTCTGGCATGTATTCTTTTCTGATCATAAAAGACATCACCAAACCACCAAAGATTAACGCCAGCATTAATAAATGCGGCGCTACTTTATGGTGGATCATCCACGTTATCGGATTAACGCTCATCGGTTAAGTCCTTTACTATTTTTACTCTCTTTATTTTTATCTTTACGCGATTTATTCTCGGGCTTATTTAGCGCGTTACTTTGGCTCTCTTGGTTGGTAGATACTTTCTTTACTCTGCTTTTTCTTGTTTTAACTTGTAAACCCACCGCTGCAATACCGGGTTTTTCAGCTAACGCTCTATCTCCTTTTTCAAACGTTGATTGAATATAAATAAGATCACGCCCTTTAAATAACACCTCAACCGCTCTTTTTTGCAAAGTACTATTTTTGTCTACCACCCAAATAGTATTGTCGGGTAATAACCAAGGATGTTTAATCACCCAAGCATCTTTAATCGCTTTACCTTTTAGCTCTACATTTAAAAAATCATTAATAAATACTTGAGGGCTATTGTCGTTGGTAACGTTGGGGGAATCGATGGCCAGCAATACTTTTACTTGCCTGTCTTTACTGTCTAACTCAGGTAAAATTGAAATAAAGCGAGCTTGGCGTTTTTTACCTTTTCCCCATAAACGGCTTTGAGACATTTCAGCCGTTTGCGCTTGATCAAGCAAAGATAAAAATTTATGTGGTATTTTAACTTCTATCCAATAAGTATCGGTATTAATTACCTCGAATAATAAGGTATTACTTGATACTTTACTGGCAAGCCCAACCGACTTACTCATAATAGCGCCATCAAAAGGCATCAAAACTCTGGTGCGTTGTAAGTTCAACGCTGCTTTTTCAAGGTTATTTATCGCTACCGATACTTTCGCTTTAGCAACCGTTAATTGTGGCTCGCGCAGTACTAAAGACTGGTCTATGCCCAAATAGTTATGATGACTCAGTAATGCTAACTCTTCTTTCGCTATAATTTGATCAGCTTCTTCAAGTGAAAAATTTGCCTGTGCTTGTGCTAACTGAGCTTGTTGAGATCGTAGCGCTATTTCAAAATCGACCGCTTCAAGTTGGGCTAACCACTGCCCTTTTTTGAGTTGCCCACCCGGCATAGCTAAAGGGTTAATGGCTTCAATATTACCCGATACCCGCGCATATATTTTTACTGCCTCGGCTGGAATGACAAAACCCGAGGTTTTCCAAAAAGGAACCACCGAGCCATTAACCAACTCACTGGTTTGCACAATACGTATACGATTAGCTTTATTTTTTTTGTAGTCAGCCGGTTTTTGCTCGCCGGCAAACAAAATAAAACACCCCAATAGCGCGCCAAGCAGTAGAATAAATATCGGCAGTAATTTATTGTTAACAACTAAAAAGCGCATTAAGACTGTTTTCCTATATCAATATTTTTATTATCTTTTGATTGTATTTCAATCGAGAAATCACCATGGCTTAATTCTCGATATAATAAGACTCGATTCACCATCACTTTTTTATTCGCATCAATAATTTGTCTTTCCAATAACAAAATACTCTCTTGTGCTTTTAGCAGGTTTAAATAATTCGTTTTGCCATTTAAATATTTAATGGTGGTTAATTTTTCTGTTCGCTGTGCTAAATCTAACTGAGAGACTAAGTTCTTAGCGACTTTCGACAATTGCGTTTCGTTTACAAGCACTTGATTAACTTTAGCAATCGCTTCTAACCACACTTGTTGGTAATCTAATACCAGTGCCCTTAAACTTAGTTTTCGTTGTTCAACTATCGACTTTTTTACTCCAGCATCAAATATTGGCAAAGTCAGTGAAGCGATTAAATTGCCTGACCAATCATCCAATAAACCTTTTACCGACGTTTTTGAGGTTGAATAATTAGCCCGGAGGGTAAGACGAGGATATTGATCAGTAATGGCAACTGCTAAATGTTCATTAGCCGCTTGAATTTTAGCAAAGGCTTGTTCAATATCAGGGCGATATTTTAGCACCTCCATTGGGATGCCCATGGCCGGCAGTTCAGGTAACGCGGGTAACATAGTTAAGTCTATAGTGGTCAGTTTATCGGTTGTTATGCCAAGCCATAGCGCGAGTACTTGTTGATTAATATAAAGTGCTGCAATGTTTTTTTCTTGCTGTACTTCAATGCTTTTTAATAGATTTTGTTGCTGCCAAATATTAGTGACGGAATTTTTACCCATAGAAAAACGTCGGTGAATGATGGTTAACGCATCTTGTGTGCGTTGAAATTGACTGGCTAAGACAATTTTTTTCTGTTGCTCTGTCACTAAACCAAGCCAAGCATTAGTGATATTACCGGCAACAAGGTTTGCACGTGCGCGGTACAACGCTTCTTGCGCTTTATACTCCCAAATGGCTTTGTTTTCAGCGGCGGCAATACCACCCCATAAATCTAACTCCCAACTTGAACTCAATCCAAAAGACGCGTTTTCAATATTTCCAAAATCATTAGAATCACCAAAGCGAGAAGAAGCACTTGAGTTTACATTTAGGCTCGGATAAAAATCAGCTTCGGCAATATTGGCATTGATTGCACTGTTTTTTAATCGAAGATCTTGAGCTTTTAAAGAGAGGTTATCTTTAAGTCCTCGGGAAACTAATTGAGATAATTCGTCGTTGTTGAAACTATGCCACCAACTGATATCAAGCTTACTATCACCTTGCTTGATAAAGGGATTGGTATGCTCAATGTTATCAATTGTAAGATCACTGGTTTGAGTACAGGCTGACAAAAATAAAGTAGAGAGTAAAAGGATAAATTTCATAAAATTGATTTGTTAATTAACCTCTGTTGAGCACTATAAAAGAATCGCTATATTTTCAAGTAACCAAAGTAATCTAAAGCAAGGTAAACAACAACTATTGCCATTTAAGGAATATCACCTTAGATGATATTCCTAACACACACTTTAGTTAAAAAATGGTTGAAGTTTATGAATAAAAGTCACTACTAACATTATCCATAACTAGGTTTTTAACGTTCTCTACGACGTCAGCTTTTTGTACATTGCTAAACTTACAGTCAGTGATCTTAACACCATTAATCGGGCTTCTTTCATAACCACGCATTGACAGTACTTGTTTTACATTTTTACCCGTAACGTTACTTACAGTCACATTAGACACACGTGGAACAAAATTACCCACATCACCTTTTTGGTAATGGAAGTTAATTCTAAATGCCGCTTTACCAATTGTACCAATTTCAACATTTCGCATATGAATACCTTCAACAAAACCACCTCTTAACGAGTTTGTTTTTATTCGAAGTGCATACCAAAGATCAGGGCTATCCATAATGCAATCTTCAGCAAATACATTGCGCACACCACCCGACATTTCACTACCAACAACTACTCCGCCATGACCATCTTTCATATGACAATTGGCAATAATAATATCTTCACATGGTGTTGCCAATCGACGGCCATCGGTATTTCTACCAGATTTAATCGCAATACAATCATCACCTACATCAAAAGTACAGTTCTCAATAAGTACCCCTTTACAAGATTCAGGGTTACAACCATCATTATTTGGACCATGAGTGTTAATATCTAAGTTTCTAACGGTGACATTGGTACACAAAACCGGGTGTATATTCCAGAAAGGGCCTTTTCTTACTTTAATCCCCTCAATCAATACATTATGACAATCATAGGGTTGTATAAAACTTGGACGTAAGTAACTTTTCCCTTCAATTATCCGTTGCTCTGGCGGGACACCTTTATCAGACATAGCGATGAGAGCATCACGGTTTTGCTCATCATTTTTATGACCATACTTTTTGCCTTTCCAAGGCCACCAATGGGTTTTATCGCCTCCACCATCAAGTGTCCCTTTACCTGTAACCGCAATATTAACTTGCTTATAAGCGTAAATTAATGGCGAGTAGTTCATTAACTCGGTTCCTTCCCAGCGAGTAAACACTGTGGGCAAATAACGTTCAGGTTCATTATAGAAACTTAGTGTTGCCCCGTCTTTAAGATGCAAGTTTACATTACTTAGTAAATGAATCGGGCCTGTTTTATATGTACCAGCCGCTACAACAACCCTTCCACCACCAGCTTTAGAACAAGCGCGAACAGCATCATTTATGCTAGTTGTACAATCTTTTTCTCCATCACCCACAGCACCAAAAGATGCTATATCAAAATCACGTTCTGGAAAAACAGGTATTTTAATGCGCGTTCTTAAATCAGCGACATATTGCCATGGGTCAGAGACATTTTTAGATTGCAGTACACAGCCAGTAAAAGTAAAAAGACTCGCACCAGCAACTAAGGCAGCTGTACCTCCTAAAAATTTACGGCGTTCTAGCATGATACTTTCATTTGAGAAGTTGTTTTTATTCAAGAGACTCTCCACGAATAGCTGATTGTTAGTTAATAAGCATTAATTTTTTTCTAATACTACTGAATTATTGACACCGGTATCAATGATTCAGTAGTATAAAAGCATACAATTATATCAATGCTAGCGGCTATCATTTACTGTCTCACTTTATTTGGTTGCAATGCTGCTAATAAATCAATTAAAAGCGAAACGAAAATTTTAGCTTCGGTTAACTTAACCAACCCCTCTAATTTAAGCGATTAGATGAGACTGTAATATTTAGCTTCAACGAACTTGGAGTTTCAGAAAATTCAGTAAATACCTTGTAGTCAGATTGGTATAAGTTATTTTAGATAGTAAAATAGCTCATTTCAGAATTCAGCGCATCTACATTATCGGTTAACTCTTCACCAATTTTTACAATCACTTTTAACTCTTTTTCAGCAAGTTCGGTCATGTGAGATAAATCGAGAACATTTTGGTTTAATTCCTCTGTTACCCTTTTTTGTTGTTCTGAAGCTGTGGCTATTTGAAAGTTCATATTTTGAATGGAATCAACAACGCCGGTAACTCGTTCTAACGATTGCATTGAAGCATTTGTGGCTTTAACCGTTTCTTGACTAGATGTTTGATTGGCGGTCATTAAGGCAACCGCTTTCTTCGCCCCTGATTGTAGTCGGCCAATCATTGAATTAATCTCTTCTGTACTTGCTTGAGTACGACTAGCTAATGTTCTAACCTCATCAGCAACAACAGCAAAACCTCGTCCTTGTTCACCTGCTCGAGCCGCTTCAATGGCTGCATTTAATGCAAGAAGGTTGGTCTGATCAGCAATTTGTTTAATAACTTCAAGCACAGAACCGATGGCATTAGTTTCTTTTTCTAACTCATGCATGGCATCAGAAGAGTTATTAATATCATTTGCGAGCGATTTTAACTCTTCTGACGAAAGCTGCATTGACCTTAATGTTGTATTAATTCCGTCGTTTGCTTCTGTTGCTGATGTAGACGCAATATTGGCATTGTTCGATATTTCATTTGCTGACGCTAGCATTTCATTAATTGCGGTGGCTACAGAGTCTGTTTTATTGCGCTGTAAATGAATGCGTTCATGCCCATCTTTAGCACTTAAATCTAAACGGCTACTATATTCAGTTATGGTTTCACATTCTTTTGAAACCGTTGATACTACCTGACGGATTTTGTCGGTAAAATCATTGAATGAGACCGCACAAACACCAATTTCATCATTATTTTCAACGATGAGTTTTTTGGTTAAATCACCATTACCATGAGCAATATCGGTTAGCGCAACATGCATATTATCAAGAGGTTTAAATGCTTTTTTAATGGATAAGAATAAAACGATTACAGAAATGCCAAAAAGCATGATGGCAATCAACAAACTGCTATAAAGAATATTGTTAAAGGTTTCATCAAAACTCTTTATTTTCTTGGCTACAACGACATCAATATCATCAATATAAAACCCTGTACCTACATACCACTCATAACCCGGAACTTGTTCAGTATATGAAAGTTTAGGGTATAAGTTATCATCACCTTTAATATGTTTTTTCTTCGCTTCATACTCTAAATAACCGCCTCCAGCTTTACTATTTGCGGTCATAGTTCGTTTAGACTGTTGACTCTCTTCCTTTTTCCCTGTCATTAAGTCCCTTCCCCATACCGCTGGGTTATTTCCATTCGCAATACCAAATCCATCAAATGAATTGATAAAAAAATAACCACCTTTTGAATATCTAAGTAGATTCACATGATCTGCAACCGCTCTATCTCGCTCTTCTGATGCCGGTAAATTTAATATCGGCTCTATTGAAGATAGAGCCATTTTAATTAATGCTTTTAATTCTTTTTGTTTTTGTAAAACTAAGGTCTCCCTGGTTTCAGCGACTTGAGAGATTTTTAAGGTATTTAATTTTTGTAATGATTGAAAAACCAAACTAAAGGAAACAATAAGCAACAATACACTGCAAATTAACAGTAATTTTAACTTTAAGGGAAGGCTATTAGTAAACATATAATCTCCGAATTATTAGTAAGGCACCAATCAAAGTGTGTACCAGTTGAAAAAGAAACCTGAGCAGAAAAGCGCTGAAATTTGCGATAATTAATCTCCCAAAAAAACAACCTGCAATTTCAATATGCCAATACTAGATCAACATCACTTAACACATGGATCAGAGACACTTTTAGATTGCAGTACACAGCCAGTAAGAGTAAAAATACTCGCACCCGCAACTACGGCAGCTGTACCTCCTAAAAATTTACGGCGTTCCATCATGATACTTTCGTTTGAGAAGTTATTTTTACTCAAGAGACTCTCCACGAATAGCTGATTGTTAGTTAATAAACATTAAATCTTTTCTTATACTACCCAATCATTGACACCGGTGTCAATGATTGGGTAGTATAAAAGCATACAATTATATCAATGCTAGTTTCGAAAAAAGGAAAATTAATAATGAAGTCTAATATAAAAATGGTATCGGCTATCATTTACTGTCTCACTTTATTTGGTTGCAATGCTGCTGCTAAATCAATTAAAAGCGAAACGAAAATTTTAGCTTCGGTTAACTTAACCAACCCCTCTAATTTTAAGCGAATAGATGAGACTGTAGTATTTAGCTTCAACGAGCTTGGAGTTTCAGAAAATTCCGTAAAAAACCTTGTAGTTAACCATAATTCAACCATCATTGATTCACAACTTATAGACCAAGATTCAGATGGTGTTAATGATGCAATATTATTGATGGCTGATTTTGCAGCGGCAGAGTCTAAACAGCTTACAATTAGTCAATCGACAACAAAAAATACCGCTCTGAAAAAACGCTCTCAAGCCGAAGTAGCGATTAAAACAGCTGGCAACTGGCAAGGTAAAGAATATATTGGCGGTGAGTTTATTAATGTAAATGAACTAACTACCCCGCCGCAATATACTGACCATTCTAAATTTATCCGTTATGAAGGCCCAGGTATTGAATCCGATAAAATTGGTTATCGTGTATATTTAGATTGGCGTAATGGTTTTGATATTTTTGGCAAAACTCAACACAATTTAGCACTTCATAATATAGGGTTAGATGGTTACCAAAGCTATCACCAGCCTGCAGACTGGGGTATGGATATCCTAAAAGTTGGCAAATCACCAGGGTTAGGTGGTTATGGCTATTGGGATGGTAAAAAAATTCATGGTGTTGCTGATGTAGAAGAACGTTCAGTAAAGGTCAATAGCAATGGCGCATTACAATCATCACTAACGCTAAACTACAAAAACTGGAAAGTAGCTGATTTACAAACTGATCTAGATGCGAAACTCACTATGCAAGCGGGCTCTCGTTTGGTACATGTTGAACTATCATCTTCACAGAAGAAGTTGCGTAATTTAACCGCCTCAATCGTTAAGCACCCTAAAGCAGAGTTGTTAACAGGTAGCCTCGACATTTCAGTTCATGCCTGGAGCTATATAGCAACTTGGGGGCCTCAATCGGTTGAAGGTGAAAACCTTGGTATGTTTTTGCTGTTTAAGAGAAAACCCCATAAAACGTTAACCGAAGACAAGAACAGTATCGTCTCGGTATTTAATCTCGCCGATGGTAAACTTGACTACTACTTTGGCGCAACGTGGGGTAAAGAGGTTGATGGCATAAACACTAAAGAACAATTTGTTGAATACGTTGAACAAGAAGTTGAAAAGTTATCAAAGCCACTGCGTGTTAAACTAAAAACAACGTTAACCGCAACAAACCTGCCCAAACCGTTAAATAAAAAAAGCATACTAGACTTTACTACTCAGTTGGTTAAATCAGAAATTAAGCGCTTAGATAATAACCTTTCTTTTGGTGGCTTCGACATGTACAAAGGAAAACAAGTAAAGTGGGCATATACCACTGGCCTGCTAATGCAGTCTTTTGATGATGTAGCGTTAATAACAGGTAATACCGAGATTTCAAATTACGCCAAACGCACGATAGATTCATATATTACGGAAAAAGGTGAAATCAAGACCTATAGAGAAAAGGAGTATAATATTGATCATATTAATGCCGGAAAAATGCTATTACGACTTTTTGAACGCACAGGTGAAGAAAAATACCGAATAGCCATTAACCGGTTAGTTAATCAACTTAAACATCATCCACGAACCAGTGAAGGCGCCTTTTGGCACAAAACAATCTATCCATGGCAATTATGGCTAGACGGTATATATATGGGCATACCATTTTTAGCGCACAATGCCTTATTACAAAATGACAGCCATGGCTTTGAAGAAGCAACAAATGAGTTTTTAGTTGCCCGCAAAAGGCTGTTTGATCAACAAACAGGGCTCTACTTCCACGGTTGGGATGAAAAAAAGGTTCAACCATGGGCAAACCCTAAAACAGGTTTATCCGCTAACTTTTGGTCTCGCGGCTTGGGTTGGTATACCATGGCATTGGTTGATGTACTCGATTTTATCCCGCTAGAGCGTACCGATTTAAGAGAGCCACTCATCAATCTTATTCAAGAACTAGCGCCCGCACTTATTAAGTTCCAAGCTAATAGCGGCGTTTGGTATCAAGTACCCAATAAGCCGGACAGCATCGGTAATTACCTTGAAGCAAGTGGCAGTAGTATGTTTGTTTATATGCTCGCTAAAGCCGTTAATAAAGGCTATTTAGGAAAAGAGTACAAAAATATCGCGATCAACGCCTATCAAGGTATGATCAATGAATTTGTTAATATTGGTTATGATGGGTCGATATCAATCACTAACATCAACCGCGTATCAGGGTTAGGCAATGGTCGAGATGGCAGTTACAATTATTATATGACCGAGCCTGTAGTAAATAATGATCCAAAAGGCTTAGGGCCATTTGTCATGGCTGGAGTGCAAGTTAGCCAACTATTTGATAAATAAAAATTCATATCAACAAAAAGTAGAGCCCATTTTATCTAGGGCTCTACTACAAAAATATACAACTCGATTCTAGAGTTAGTTGACCACTGCATACATATTACAAAAAATTAACTTTGTTGAGAAGTAAACATCATTATTTCAATCAAAATAAAGTGTGCTAATTGAGAAAAAGTAAAAAATGAAAAAAGTAAATGTTTTAATTATTGGACTGCTATTGTTCTTTCATGTTTCTTCCTTTGCAGATTTTACTATTGGTGTGATCCCAGATACCCAATTTATGTCTGAAAGTGACAAAGAAGCTAAAAAAATCACTAAGATGATCAAATATTTTGTTGATAACAAAGAAGCACTTAATGTGGTTTTCATTGCCTCGCTTGGTGATATGACACAACATAAAAATTCCGACAGCGAATGGCAACGGGTAAAGTTTGCTTATCAGCAATTAGCTGATGCCGGCATTGCTTATGCACCTAGTCAAGGCAATCATGATGCTACAAAGAGTATCAACAAGTGGTTTCCGGTCAGCGATTTTGAAAAATCACCCACTTGGGGGGGCTCATTCAATAACAAAATTGAAAACGCCTTTTATGAATTTACAGCAGAGGGAATGGAGTTCTTATTATTGCAAGCACAATGGGAAGGCGACCAAGCGGTAAAAAATTGGGCCAATGGTATTTTTAACGCTAATCCATCTAAACGCGGTATTTTTGTTGCACACCTTATTGATCAAGGAACCCCCTATGAAACAGATATTATTACGCAAAACAATAACATTTTTATGTCACTTTCTGGCCATAGAGATAAAATAATAAAAAAAGGTCGCGAAGAATATTGGACCACCAAGTCTGCCAATGGCAGTATCCAACATAATGTGATGACAGATTATCAGGCTGGCAACATATATAAAGACAAAGGCGCCACCATTCGCAGGTATACATTCAAGCCCCAAAAAAATGAAATATGTGCCTTCACATGGAATACCACCCATGAGATTTTTGAAACCGATGCAAACTCACAGTTTTGTATGCCTTATAAAATGAGTGAATAGGATATTTATGACAATTAAATTCAAATTAAACGATCAAGATATCCAAGCAGATGTTGAACCTAGCACTCCTCTACTTTGGGTGATCCGAGATACTCTCGGCATGACAGGAACGAAATTCCGCTGTGGTATCGCTCAATGTGGAGCCTGTACTGTTCATTAAAATGGCAGTGCAACTCGATCATGCAGCTTGCCTATATCGGCAGTGCAAGATCAGAAAATAACATGGGCAAGTCAGCTAAAACCAAACCTTGCGCAACACCTATGGATTGGTTAAGAATGCCTATAAATTAGAATAGTCATGCTTTAAATTAGTCAAAAAATAGCATAACAATCATAATTCGGATAAATAAAATGAATCTAAATCGTAAAACGTTCTCTTTTTTTATTATGTGCCTAGTGGCGATATTGCCACTAACTTCTTCATCTACCGTTGCTTCTATAGCTGTAGATAAAGAACTTGAAGCTCTTTATCACAATGTACCTTTTGATATGCCAAAAGTTGAATTGCCTAACATCCCCAATTATCAAGTTTCTATAGAAAAATTTGGTGGTGTTGGTGATGGTATTACCGACAACAGTAAAGCGTTTAATGACGCTATTAATCACCTTGCGAAAAAAGGCGGTGGTCGTTTAATCATACCAAAAGGAATATGGCTAACCGGTCCGATAAAATTACAAAGTTATATTGAATTGCATGTTGAGCGCGGTGCGTTAATAAAATTTGATGCCAATAAAGACTTATACCCTTTGATCAAAACAAGCTTTGAAGGCTTAGATGCTTGGCGCTCTATTAGCCCAATATATGGCAAAAATTTAACTGATATAGCCATTACAGGTAAAGGCATTATTGACGGCTCTGGTGGAGAATGGCGCTTGGTTAAAAAATATAAATTAACCGTAAGTCAATGGAAAAAATTAACCGCTAGCGGCGGCGTGGTTTCAAAAAATGGCAAGTTATGGTTTCCGTCAGAACAATCACAACTGGGTCACGATATACAAAAGGGTCACTATACCGACAAAGATAACAAAATTTTTCTTTACAATAAAGAGCAGGCTAATAACATTAAGCACTGGCTACGCCCGGTAATGGTCGCGTTAGTTAATAGTAATCGTATTTTATTAGACGGCCCTACTTTTCAAAACTCGCCGGCATGGAATTTACATATGCTAATGAGTAAAAATATTGTGCTTAGAAATTTGGTGATAAGAAACCCTTGGTTTTCTCAAAATGGCGATGGACTTGATTTAGAATCTGTAAAAAATGTCTTGGTATACAACAATAGCTTTGATGTTGGCGATGATGCCATATGCATTAAATCGGGGAGAAATGAAGATGGACGAAACCGCGGCATGCCTAGTGAAAACCTGATAATTAAAAATAATGTTGTTTACCACGCACATGGCGGCTTAGTTTTAGGTAGTGAAATGTCTGGTGGTGTGAAAAACGTATTGTTTTCTAATGCGACCTTTATTGGTACCGACATTGGCATAAGATTTAAAAGTACCCGTGGTCGCGGCGGTGTGGTTGAAAATATTTGGATATCAGATATAGATATGTTTGATATTGTTAAAAGTGCTATTAACTTTAATTTGTACTACTCAAACAATGAAACATGGAACCCTAAAAGCCGAGGCGCTAATCAGCTACCTAAAGTAGACGAAACAACACCTTCATTTAAAAATATTTCTATCAACAATGTACGCGCGATAAATGTCGGTACTGCTGCTTTTTTACAAGGGCTACCTGAAATGAAGTTGAGTAATGTCGAAATTAAAAATTCTTACTTCAAGTCGAAAAAAGGCATACAAATTACCGATGCAGATGGTATTAAATTTAATAACGTAACCTTGCATACAGAAGAAGAAAATTCACTGCTCTTGCGTAATGTTCAGAATGTTAACTTTGAACAGTTTGAAATCGGTAACAATCATCATGTAAAAGTTGAGGGTTCTGACAATAAAAACATCGTGTTTTCTAAGAAAAATGTCGATGTTAAAGTTGGCGAATACGTTAAAAAAGGCACGGTCAGTTTTAAGCAGTAAGCGGCTAAATTTTGTTGGTAATAGAGAGAAAAAAATGAGAAATGCTGATAGTTATGAAAAAAAGATGGAAAGCAACCTTTGGATTTTATGAAAAACCGCGTTTGTTCTACTTATACCCGTACTGATATTTAAGTGTTTTTTATTTTCTGGAGGTAAAGATAACCGCTCTGCCCCACACTTTAGACATGTTCTATAAAAAATTTATTTTTAAAGCCCTGTATCGCGGGGCTTTTTGTTAGTCACTGAAAGATAGATTTAACTTTTTTGTTATTATTGTCCTTGTGTGAGCTACTCGCTCTGGGCGGGGAATTACAGAATGAGATCGAGCCCGAGGTTTGAGCCGAATCGCTATTCGCCTTAACATCCATGCAGGTATTTTATGCAACCGTGAACATTACAAAAAAACACTCAATAAGAGAATGATGCAATGAAGAACAAACAAATACATACCTTTATTGGAAAAATAATGGTGTTAATCTGTACCTTGTATTTAAATTCGGCATTTGGTGCAACAATCAAGGTGGTTGATGTCCCGTCGTTCTACCCGGTTAGCTCGGATTTTCAGCTAGAAATGATAGGCGATGATGGTATTGCGGTAGCCGTTCCGGTAACCGATTTCGTTATTTATGGCAATATTCAAGCTCACTATGCTCGGGTTGATTTTGAAGGTACAGTAACGGTGAAAGTTACTGCTGATGAAAATATTAACTCTCATGAAATAAGACCTTTAAGGCACAACTTCTCGACAGCTGTATCAGGTAAAACACTGCAGCATACGCTTTTAAAACCTGAATATTTGGCTTATTACATCAATGACAAGCAGATCCTTTTTCTGCTGGCCGTGCCCCTGGAAACAGACATCCCTAACCTAGCAAGCCCTTTAGTCAAAAATATCATGGACTATGTTGTTGATGCTACAGGCAACCAAGATAGCACCCAAAAAATAATCCAGGCGATGATTGACGCCGAGCAATCGGGTAACACTCTGTATTTTCCAGCAGGCATTTATAAGCTCAAACAGTTGATCCTTAAGGACGTAGATGGCCTTGATGTATATATGGCCCCCGGCGCGGTTATCAAAGGCACAGGTGACGGCAAAGACTTTAATCAGTGGAGTTCCTCATTACAAGCCGGCGATAAAAAAATTGATCACTTTATCCATATCTTGGATTCTAAAAACGTCAGCTTTAGCGGGCGAGGCACGGTAGATGCCCAGGGCACTAAGGTGCATTTGAGCCTGAATAACGGCGAGCCAATTCATAATATCGGTGACTCAACCATGAAGATCAGAGGCATAACCGTCGAAGATAGCGATAATATTAATTTTGACGGCCTGCTGATTCAGGAAGCCGGCTCGCAATCGCTGCCGAGTAAGGGCTGTAACTTCGTTACCATAAGTAATTCACTTACCATGAATTACCTGCACCTGAAAAACAGCGGAGGCTTTAATTTCTGGGGTTGTAGAGACAGCAAGGTGATAAATAGCTTCTATTATGGCGGTGATGATGGATTAAGTGCCAAAGCCACCAGCGGAGATGGTGACGTCTATAATCTTCTGTTTGAAAATAATGTCATCTATACCCTTACTAGGGGCATTACCTTCGGCATGCAAGGTGAAGAAGACATGTATGATGTGGTCTTTAGAAACATAGATATTATCTCAACCCGAGACGGTATCGACTTAAAGCACAATTATGGCAATGGCCACTGGCATGACATTTTAATAGAAAATGTTACCGTCGATGAAATAATCAAAAACGAGGTGAATGGTGAGTTAGGCGACCCCATCAATTTTCAGATAAAACAAGGCGGTAAAATATCTAAAGTAGTCGTCAAAAACGTCACCATAAAAGACTGTGGAATAGACGGAGATCTTAATGGCGATATTGTTGATATAACGTTTGAAAATGTCACCGTATGCGGGAGAAAATGGCACGATCTGGCATCATCGCAACTCGTCCTGTCCTCGCAAGTTAAGCAGGATACTATCGATTTTTTTTGGAACGAGACCGGCACTAACCCGGCCCCATTGGATAGCGACCGAATCAATAAGCCCAATGCAAAAAAAGATGCCACCAACAGTGGCTCCTTTGACCTATTTTTGTTGTTAGTATTAACATGTTTTTACTGCAAGCGAAGACGTCAATTACATTAGCGCGATAGCTGGCTCTGCTACAGATGCTGATGGGATCCCTAAGAATAAATGACAACCATTGGCACATAGATGAAAAAAACGGATGAATTAAATAGCAAAAATAGATGGGACACCCAAAAACTTTAATAATAGACAAAAAAGTTTATGGGTGTCCCTTATTTTTTTTCTTATCCCGAGCTCAGGTTAACAATATTGGTCACACTGATATCAATGTTTACGACCAGTTTATGCGTAAAAGAAAAGTCAGCTACTAGAAGATAGATTCATTATTTTAATTGGTATAGGGATAAATGAAGTATCCTAACGTCAAACGGTAAAATTGCCCATTTCTGAGCTCAAAGACTCTATATTACGGTTCAGATCGTCTCCTATTTTAACGATACCTTGTAGTGCCTTTTCAGCGTCTTCAGTGGTTTCAAATAATTCATGTACATTTTTATTTAAGTCTTCCGTAACCCGCTCTTGCTGCTCTGCCGCTGAGGCGGTTTGCATTATCACATCCGATATAGTCATTACTGCCTGAGTCATTATGTCTAAGGAAGACTTAGAGTTTTCAGCTTCTTGGATTGTTTCTTGGCTCGATGTCAGATTTACCTCCATTGAAGTCACTGCGCGTTCCGCCCCAGATTGCAAACGATCAATCATGGCTCTGATTTCTTCTGTGCTGCTTTGGGTACGACTGGCCAAGGTTCTCACTTCATCGGCCACCACGGCAAAACCACGCCCTTGCTCTCCGGCACGGGCTGCTTCTATCGCGGCGTTTAACGCCAGCAAATTGGTTTGTTCAGCAATGCTTTGAATAACTTCTAATACCGAGCCTATTGCCTTAGTCTCGCCTGCTAACTCATTAATGGCGGTTGATGAGTCGTTAATATTGTCACCAAGCTTCAACAGTTTTTCTACCGCACTTTGTAAAGAATTTGACGTGACGGTAGAGGCTTCGTTGGCCTGACTTGCCGACACTGATGCTTCATTGGCATTGCGCGCAATTTCTTGTGATGAAGACAGCATTTCATTGATCGCAGCGCTGAGTAGCTCGGCTTGTTGACGCTGTATTTGAATGCGCTCGAAGCTGGCTTTAGAAGAAGTATCCAGCGAATCAACCGAATGGGTAATGGTAGTGCACTCTTGCATAACCAGCTGTACCATGGTGCGAATTTTTTCGGAAAAGTCATTAAATGAGCGTGCGCAAACCCCAACTTCATCATTATTTTTAATAGTGAGTTTTCGGGTTAAGTCGCCATCACCATGAGAAATATCTTTTAGTGCAAGGTTCATATTGTCTAACGGAGTAAAGGCTTTACGCACAGAGACAAAACATATAACGACAGAAATAAGCAGTAAGGTTAAGCTGGTGAGAGCGTTTTGTGTCAGTATGGTTCGCACTGCTTGTTCAAAGTAAAGGGTATTTTTGGTAACTTCTTCATCGATATCATCAATATAAAATCCCGTACCTATAAACCAAGGGCGGCCGGGTACTGCGTTAGTATAAGAAAGCTTAGGGACTTTTATTTGAGTTCCCTTTTTTGCATAGTTACCAAGGCGGAAGCCTCCGCCTGCTTTAGCGTTATTGATTGCTTGACGCAAAGGTTTTGATTTTTCTTCAGTTTTCCCTTTGAACCCATCCTTACCATACACGTGGGGTTTACTACCATTAGCCAAATTAATGCCTTCATATGTGCCCATAAAGAAATAACCACCGCCAGCATAACTTAACTTATTAACATGGTTTACAATGGCCATCTTATTTTCTTCGGTGTCTGGTTGCTGTAAAAGCACATCAAGTGACGATATGGCCAGCGCTACCATGGAAGATAATTCGTTGCGTTTTTTCTCCATTAACGAGCTGCGCGCTTCAGTAATTTGCGCTTCTTTTAACTCGTTAAGCTCTTGCCAAGTTAAGTAAAGTATAACGGCGACGACAATTACTAATGGTAGAAAACAAACAAATAGCAACTTTGTTTTTAGCATTAATTTAGTTAGCAGCATTAATCAAACCTCAATGAAAAATTATTTTCTAATACTACCCAATTATTGACACCGGTGTCAATAATTGGGTAAAGAAATAGATGGGACATCCAAAAACTTTAATAATAGACAATACATCAGATAAACAACCACGCCTAACATCTTCCCCCTTCTAAACATTATGCTTTCTTTAAATTTAAAAAAGAGAAAATGTAATGCAAGTGAAGTGGTAATAACGGGTATCTTGAAGAGAAACTTGTTTACTGCGCGCCTGAGTCATGTTGAACACCTTTTTATTGGTGGTAATTTAACCATAGTAAAAAGGTGTGGTTTAATCAAAAGTTTATGGATGCCCCTTATTTTTGTAACCGGTAGATATAAAAGATAAAAAAAGTGAAGCTACTATAGATTCACTTTCCTTTTCTGTCTTAACCTAATTGCAGGCTAAAACTTTCCTGTTAAACTAACAGAATATGATTTAGGACTAGATGTGTAGCGAGTAGTCAGTGTGTCATATGACGTGAACTCTCTTTTATCATCCTCTGTTAGATTAGACCCTTGAACTTTTATCTTTAAATGGTCATTGATTTTGTAGGATATACTCGCAGATACTTTTTCCGATTCAGCGAAGAACCTTGGTGTACTGCTGGAGCCTCCGGTGAAAGAAGAGAAATAAGCATCACGATAAACATAAGCTATACGTGCTGAAAAATTATCTGTTTCAAAGTACAGTACTCCATTGGCATTATTTTTAGATGCTCCCGGCAATGCAAACTGACCAAACAATTTTTCTATATCTTCAGGTAAGTCTGATGCAAACTGACTGTCTGTATATGAATAGTTAGCTTGGATGCCAAATCCATCAAACGGTGCAGGAAGAAAAGTAAATGGCTGGTGCAATGCAATTTCAAAGCCTTCAACAGTGGCAGAACTGGCATTTTCAGGGCGTTCAATAGTAAAAGCCGATCCTACGTGCCCAGGTACATCATATGATGCAGACTTATTTTCAAAGATAAAGTCTTTAATATCTTTATAATATATGCTAGCTGCTAAGAAACCATCAGTTGGCATTGTCCACATGATGGTTGCGTCATAATTCCACGCTGTATACGGTTTAAGATCTGGATTACCTTGTTTAACTTTACAGTCATCACTAATCTCAACACAATCTTCCTGAGGATCAAAGATATCATCTTCTCCATCATTGATTGAAAGTTTATAACGAGGTGATAAGTCATACAAGTCAGGGCGACTTAGTGATTTACTTGCTGCAAGGCGCAACTGAAGTGTCTCAGTCAAATCTACCTGAACGTTTAAACTTGGCAATACTTCAGTGAAACTACTTTTGGTTACTGTTAGTTCGATTGGATCTAGGATAATGAAGTCATCGTCATCGTCCGGATCCTGTACCGCAATAACACCAGCAGCAGTATTTTCCGTTTTAACATACCGTAAACCAATGTTTGCATATACTGGAAAATCGCCGATATCGAAAGCCAGATCCGCTGATACATAGGCATTATATGTATCTTCATCGACAGCAAAAGTATCTTGAAGATCCTTACATTCGTCGGTCAACATTGTATCAGCACGTCCATTAAGATTTATATATGGACCAACTGTTCCTGCCACACATGGGCCAAACTCATCAGTTCCGCCATCCATAGCAGACCTGCCGCCAAGTCCCTCAAGATAATCACGAGCAGCACCTAAATCAAAAGCAGGTAAAATCATACCGTAAGCTGGTTCATTAAAGCCTGTTGTACGCATCGCAGCATCTAAACCATCTTGACATTCATCTTCATCACAAGCCCACTCCGCACGCTGTGACTTAACATAATCAAACTCACTGGTATTATAACGTCCACCAAACTGTACTGACTCTACCAAGTCATTATCTAATTCATACGTAAAGTCTAAACGCACACCTATTTGTTCACCTTCATTGGTACGTTGACGAACACGTATACGACGAGCCTCAAAGTTTTGAGCGACCAATTCAGATGATGTATGCATAGCTGGAATTGCACTAGAGCCACGAATATCTAATGCTATGGCATTCTCAAAATTATACGTGTTGGCTTCTATTGATATCTCATTAACTTCAGTCTCCATTCTATTGTAGAAGATATCACCACTAATCTGCCATGGACCATTATCATATTTAACATTCAGACCGCCTATCCAAGAATCCTGGAAATTATTGCGGTATTGGTCACGCAAAGTAAGCAGCCGACCATTTGATTCCGTACAATCAGTGCCTGTAAACCGTTCAAAGGTATCCTCATTTGTACATCGAACCTGGCCTCCATCCATAAAGGTAGTATGATATGGTGCGTCATCTGAACCACCTAGACCACCGTCTTCAAGCTGTATCCCATCAGGTGCAAAAAGCGTTAGATTATCGTCTCCGTTTATATTATCCTTATCAAGAACTCTATCGATATCAAATCGCGCATTCGGACGATGATTTATGTTTTCTGATTTGGTGTAAAGAACATCTGCAACTATGTTGAGATTATCAGTTGGCATCCATTGTAGTGCAACATTAACTGCGCCCTTCTCTGTTTTATAACGATCAGGCGAGTATTCCAAATCTCTGAAATGCGTTACGCCATCATATAGTTCATTATCATCGGGAAGAAAGTTATTGTTGTGGTCAATGTAAAATGGATGTTTTTCTCTAAAGCGTGCTGACATACGGTCTTTGCCAGTCTCAGTATCACTCCAATTAAAGGCAACATAACCACCAAAAGTTTCTTCTGCATTTTTAGCTATATATGCGCCACTAAATCGTTCTCCCCAATTAGCCTCACCAATATCTGTTTTGACAATTCGAGCTTCTAATTGCCCAATCCAATTTTTATCTTTAAAATTAGCGTCTAAAGGGCGTAAGGTTTGCATATCCACACTGCCACCAATGCCAGATTCTACGGTGTCTGCAACAGGGGTTTTAATAACAACAACCTGACTCACCACTTCACCGGGAATAACGTTAAAGTTAAAGCTTCGTAAATCCTTACCTTCACCGTCACCTGATCCCCAAGCCGGTCGACCATTTATCGTAGCAACAACAAATTGTGAACCCAAACCACGAATACTCACCTTGTCACCAGCTGACCCTGACGTGTCTTCTTCCACTTGCACACCAGGCAACCTTTGCAGTGCTTGTGCAATACTATCATCTGAAAACTGACCTAAATCTTCTGCGCTAATTACTTCAACAATACTTTTAGCTGAAAGTTTAATGGCTTCTGCTCGACGTAGACTTCCGACAATGCCGGTTACTTCAATAACCTCAACTTGATCTTCTTGGGCATTATTTTCTGTGGCATCTGCAGCATATAAAGAAGTTGACATTAATGGAAATGACAACAACATAGCAGCAGTTAAATTATTTACTTTGAATGAATTCATTCTACTCTTCCCCTTGGATTTATATTAATTACTTATAGTTAAACTTGTAATTTTCCAACACTAAGGCTTTTTATCCATTCATTATTTGATTGCAAGTCGTATCAGCTAACAACCAAGACACGGTGTCAATTAAACTTAAAAAACGAATGCGGTCTACCATCCATTGCCGACGGTGTTCATAACTTTATTTGCTGTGATTGTCTTCGCCGCAGAGATAGGCGCGACGTACACAACGAGAGATTAAGTGGTAATAACGGGTATCTTGAAGGGAAACTTGTTTGCTGCGCGCTTGAGTCATGTTGAACACCTTTTTGTTGGTGGTAATTAACAATAGTAAAAAGGAGTGGTTTAATCAAAAGTTTATGAATGTCCCTTATTTTTGCCTTATTTTTATTTCTTATTTTTATTTTTTTCTTTACTTATTTTTTACTGGGATAATGTAAGGGACGCACGTAGGTGCGTCACCTCACCTTTTACAAGAGCCTTATGTTCGCGCCCGGGCCATACGCAATTTTGCATGCTCTCAATATTGCGGATGATCCAGTTATTAATCGGCTTACCTTCGGCTTCACAGCTGATCTTCACACCAGGCAACCCACTAGAGCCACTATATTCAATATTCATCGATGTGCCTGCTTCGATAAAAGCAGTGGTTGGTTTTAATGTATTACCGTCACTTGAAAAAGTCATGTAACGCGCATTGATCAGCCGCGCTGAAAACCCACCGTATTGCTTTTTATTTTGCACACCAGCAATAGAGACACCGTCGACCAGGGCTTTCAAGCTAACGTCAAATGTCAATTTCTGCTCACCGCCAACGGTTTTTGAAATACCAATGCGCATATGCTCAGCTACAATCGCTTGTTCTGCCTTGCCAGTCAGCCAATTAACTTTTATATCAAGGGTATCGCTTTGTTCGTCGAAAGTGACCGATTTTATCTGCCAACTTATATCAACCTGCTTCCATCCATCGGCAACCTTTATACCGTGTGCGAACACCTCGCTCCATCCCCAAAAAATACCGCGCTGATGAAGGTGATCGCCAGGTGAATCTGCGGTGATCACAGTTTTTCCATCCGGTGCCATCAAGGGATGAATGTAATGATTGCGTCCTGCGCGTTTTGCCGGACCTGTGGTGCCGTCTGTACGATAAAAGAAAACCTTACGCTCACCTTCCATGATCCACACGCCATCTGGGTGTTTCACCACATGGATCCTGGTGTCCGTGGTGTCTGCGGCGTTGGTGTCTGCGGCAATGTGCTGACACGCCACCTGGCACATTGCTATTGTAATGAGTGATATAAGGGGTAATAATTTCATGCTATTACTTATTTAGCCAATGATTAGTTACTTGATTCGATATTGTGTCTTGTAACTATTTTGTTGTACCTTCTTCCTCTTAGCACCTTCTATATAGAGGTGTGGGATGTTGATACATCCCAAGGTTGTTAACATTAATTATTGAATATATTCACCCAAATCTAGCCATAACTTTTTTTCTGACAGAGGGGTTTTATTAGGTAATAAATTGTTTTTTATAGGAATAACATTCCACTTATGCATGCTAATTAGATTCATTGAATCTTTATAGACTGTCGTAGTTTCAAAAACCTGATCAAACTCGCCATTATCAATTGCTTTTAGCATACCCGTTTCAATTATTTTTGCTAATGCAGGATTTTCTTTACTAACAAAAGGATAAATTACAGTGGGCAGGTGTAGTAAAATATCGGTTTGTAACTTAAGCGGATATTCTGCATATGTTTTTAGTTCTGGTAAAATCTCCATCAAACCACGAGGAATATAGTCAAAACGTCCTCCTTCGAGCATTGGGTATAAATTGGCTGGTTTCGTTGTTAATACCGTATTTAAACGTTCAGCATTAAATACTTTCGTTGTGGTCCAAAAGCGGCCAACACCGGCTTTTAATGATTTAAGCTGCTCTAAGTTATTAACGCCATAAAATTTGTTTTCGCTGCCCTCCCTTATCATCAAGGTACGATAGCTCATTAAGCCTTTAAGCATTGGCACTCGAATAGGGATAAACCTTTCTTCTAATTCTTCGTTAGTGCTAAGCCACATCAAATCAATTTCACCACTTTCCATTTTATTAAAAGCTTGTGCACGCGTTAGTTTCCCTGATATTTGATTCAGGGTGAACTTTGCTGAATCAACATTACGCAATGCCATTGAAAGAATATCTTTATTGTATTTTTCAAGTGAGGCTTCTTCGATGTAAAAATTTATTGTCTTAGCAAAACTAACCGATGGTAAGATAAGAATTAACATCAATAAAAGGTTGATTATATGTGTTTGGCTACTAAAGCATGTTGTCTTCGAATGGTAAGTACTATAGATATTAAACATATTGCCTGTTCCTCATAAAATTTAAAATGTTATTGATATTTAATTAAATAGCCTTCCATAGTTAAAACCGTTTTATCAGTACAGTCTCTATTTTCTAATACTACCCAACAATTGACACCGGTGTCAATGATTAGATAAAGAAATAGATCGGACATCCAAATAGAAATAGATGGGACATCCAAAAACATTAATAATAGAAAATACATCAGATAAATAGCTTTGCCAACTTATACGATGGCAGACGATGGTGTTTATAGTTGTTTGAGTGTTAAGTTCTGATAACCAATGCGATATCCAGGAGGAACATCGGACTCGTACAAACCTATTTTTAGGTAATAATCAGGGCCAGCGTCATCAATAAGACTACAATCAGTGACCGATTGACTATTATCTATGTCCAGAATATTTCCATCTATATTAAGCGATAGATGTTGTCGTGAATTTTCAATGGTATATTCAATATCGTGCCAGCCTTCCAGTAAATAGCCAGGGGTATCTGAAAGTGGAGTATTCCCTCCACTTTTAATACGAACACCTCCTCCAGCTGTTAATTTAACGTTTATCGGTGGCTTTCCTGAACCACATTTTATTTGCGATATAGTCGTATCAAAACCGTCAGGTAGTGTTTCGATAAAAAGTTTAAATGATACTCTGTAATCACCTACAGGAATTAAAGCTATTTTGGCTTATGTTCTGCGGCTACCACCTGGATCCCTTGTATCCGTTTGAGTAGCGATAAGAGCCTGGCTATTACCAATGTCTGAAATTGTAAACCCATCATTATTATCATCATCTTTGCTTCCTCCTGTCCTAAATGCGATAACCCAAGATTCAAAATCGTCTAATTGAATTGCACTAGAAAAATCTATTTGGCAGTCCACCCATGATACAGATGCACAACTTTGGGCATCATATCGCCACTGAACGTAGCTATTTATATCTTCTGTTTCTGCATTTACGATTATGCTAACACTATCACTTTGGCTTGCACCGTCATTATCACTAACCGTTAACTTAAAAATTAACGACTCTGAGCTTGTTAAAGTTGGCGAAGTGAAATTGGCTGTTGCAGTACTGGCATTGTTTATTGTTACCGATGTTCCACTCGTTTGCGTCCAGATATAACTGGTGATGCTGCCATCGGTATCTGCTCCACTACCCGATAAAGTGACCAATACTTGACTATTAACTTCTTGGTCAGCACCAGCATTAGCAGTCGGCGTTTGATTAGCCGCTGGTGTCGGTGGTGTCCCTCCGCCATCTCCGCCACAAGCAACAAGTGTCAGTGCGCATACGCCCCCAATAAGGCAATAAAAGTATTTATTCACGAAATCCCCCTCGATTTCAATCAAAATTTTTGCCTCGCAATGGAGCAAACCCGATTCCCGGCTAGTGATAACTAACCGGGATTTTTCTAGTACGTTTTTAAATTATTTATGCTATCGAAGATTCAAACTGGATGTTTGAGCATTCTGCCATGATGACATCTTGATTAAGTTTCATACCGGTGAATGTCGAGTTGGACACATTGTTTAGTTGCAGTGACTGAGTCATTTTATCAGCGCTAGAAATCGTCACGTTTTCAAAATTAAGGTCTTTTGCATGCTGGATCACTGCAGTCGTTGCGCAGTGAGTAAAGGTGCAATCTTTGACGGAGAGTGCCTCTAAATTAACATCTGCCAAACCGATCAAGCTGATCGGACAGTTTACATCATGCGCTTGAATGTTTTTTAACTCAATATTACGGAACAGTGGCGCGGGGCCAACGTTGCCACCTCCGTATGCTGTATTCAAATTAAACGCTTCATCGCGGATCCTGGTCAAGATTAGATTTTCAAAATAGATGTTTTCTACAATCCCACCTCGGCCACGGGTGCTCTTCATGCGGATGCCTCGATCGCAATCTTCAAACAATGCTTCGTGTACATAAATATTGCGTACACCACCAGACATCTCACTACCGATGACAATGCCGCCACTGCCGGTGATCACGTTGCGAGCCACAAAGTGGCGTACCACTACATTTTCACAGGGGATACCGATTTCAATGCCATCTTGATTAAGGCCAGACTTCAAGCAAACGGCGTCATCGTTGGTTTGCAGGTCGTTATATTCAATCAGTACATTTTTACACGAATCAACATCGATGCCATCGCCGTTATGGCCGCGGCGGCTATTAATGCTAATGCCGCGAATGATCACATTTTCACAGTAGACCGGTTGCACTGTCCAGTGAGGTGGATCAATCAAAGTAACACCTTCTATCAATACGTTTTTTGACTTCCACGGACACAGTAGTACTGGGCGCTGAGAGGTAACACCGCCCTTTAGCCCAAATTCGCGTTTATCAAGAGGCTGGCTTGCCGCCATTTCACGATCATGGTCTTTTTTATACTTCCACGGCCACCACTTGTCACCATGACCATTTAGCGTACCACTACCGGTAATGCCAATGTTTTCACAGTTTGCTGCATAAATGAGCGGAGAATAGTTGAAACACTCTACCCCATCCCATCTCACATGCACCATGGGCAGATAATCCTGTGGGTTGTCGCTAAAATGAAGGGTGGCGCCCGCTTGCAAATGAAAATTGACGTTACTTTTTAGGTGCACCGCGCCGGTAACCCAATCCCCTTTGGGGACCACTACCCGGCCGCCACCGCTTTTATGGCAGGCGTCAATCGCTTTACTGATCGCTTCGCTGCATAGTATTTGATCCTTAGCGCCCCACGTAGATTTTACCGCACCATAGTCGACAATGTTAAAGTCAACATTTTTGAATGTTGGCCTTGAAAGCTGTGGCATGGCAAAAGGCGCCTTGATCGGCGCAATTTTTTCTGGGATCGCTTGCCCTGGCTGCCAGCCTGAATAGCCATTGCTTGGGTCTAGCGCTACAATTATATTTTTTTCAGCACTACCTAGTGCGGCTCTTAAAGGTGCCGTAAAGAGTGATCCTGCAGCCAGCACGCCGGCGGAGGTGAGAAAAGTTCTTCTTGAATATTTGGTATCCATATTAATTCCTGTCAAATAGTTCACAACATAGGGAGTTAGACTCGATCATCTTATCTGGTTGTGTATTTTACTTATACCAACTGCATTAAGTTAGTGATCAGTTTTAAGCGTGGATAAATTTTCAACAACAAGGCGCTTGATTGAGCAATAGCGGGCTATTGTGATTGAAAGCAACGCAGTTGTTGGATATTTAGACCGCCTTAAAAAGATCACTTATTTAATGCATTTGGTATTATAAGCCATCATATTCGATGCATTGATTGTTGCCTGTGCTAATCGATCACGAAGGCCGCATATGGCCTTAAAATAAAAAACGCCTGATGAAATTCATCAGGCGTTCTAGTAAATAAGTGTCAACCTATATCAGGAAAACACTGTTTTAACCTAATTTCAGATTAAAACTTCGCTGTTATACTAACCGAATATGACTTAGGTTTAGTTGTGTAACGAGTAAGTAAAGTATCATATGTCGAGAACTCTCTTGTATCATCCTCTGTTAGATTATTCCCTTGAACTTTTACCTTGATCATATCAGTGATTTTGTATGAAATGCTCGCAGATAATTTTTCTTGGTCATCATAGAAGCTTGGTGTATCGCTGGTGCCACCGGTATAATTATTGAAATAAGCATCACGATAAACATAAGCTATACGTGCTGAAAATCTATCTGTTTCAAAGTACAGTACAGCATTGGCATTGTTTTTAGATGATCCTGGCAAGCCATAATCACCAAACAGCTGTTCTTCATTTTCAGATAATCCTGAAAATGAACTGTCTGTATAGGAATAGTTAAGTTGCATGCCAAGTCCATCAAACGGAGCTGGAAGGAAAGTAAATGGTTGGTGCCATGCAATTTCAAAGCCATCAACAGTCGCTTCGCCTGAGTTTATAGGCTGTGTAACTTCAAATTTGATGCCTTCATAATCAGCTATCTCAGTCGAATCATAAGTATACTCAAAGATAAAGTCTTTAATATCTTTATGATAAATACTAGCCGCTATGAAACCATCAGTTGGCATTTGCCACATTAATGTTAGGTCATAATTCCACGCTGTATACGGCTTAAGATTTGCATTACCTTTGTCAATCGAACAAGTTTCCTCCTCACAAGTTTCCTCTTGATCCCAATCTGCCTCTATGTCTTCACCATCAGGAAATTTAATCGAGTTACGAGGTGTGATGTCAAACAAGTCAGGACGACTGAGTGATCTAGCTGCTGAAAGGCGCAACTGAAGAGTATCAGTTAAATCTGTTGTAAGGTTTATACTTGGCAATAATTCATTGAAACTACTACTGGTTATTGTGATATTGTTTGGATCTGCATATGCTTCAGCTGTATATTCTATTACACCGTCGTCGTCATCTGTCGCCACTAACACAGTCTCGGTAACAACACCAGCAGAGGTATTTTCCGTATAAACATAACGTAAACCAGCGGTTATAAATACGTCGTTACCTCCAATATCAAAATTAAAGTCCCCTGCTACATAAAGATTTATTGTATCTTCTTTAACATTAAACGTTTCTGGAAGCTCAAGACAGTTGTCGGTCAACATCTTACCAGTAGGACGTCCATCAAGATTTACATATTGACCAACATTGCCTATATTTTCACATGGACCATAGTCTTCTGGCCATTCCTTCGTACCTGCATGATTAATTTTATCAAGATAATCAATAGCAGATTGTAAACCTAAGTTAGGTAAAACATATTGTCCGAAAACTGCATCTTTATAACCATCAATTTCTACTCCATCAGTGAAAGCATCTACAGAGTCAGAATAAGCAGCAGCGCCTTCAGGTGTGTAGGCTGCATGATATGGATCCGTATGTTGTTCATAACCCCAATCTGGAGCCTGTGATTCAATATAGTCAAACTCAGCGGTATTATAACGTACACCAAACTGTACTGACTCTAAATTGCCATTACCTAATTCATAGGCAAAGTCTAAACGCGCACCCCATTGTTCACCTTCATTGACACGTTGTTTAAGACGTAGTTTTTCAATTTGCAAATTATCAAGGTCAACGTCACTGGCGTCATAGCTGAAATCAGCATAACCACCACCACGTGTATCTAATGCTACGGCATGCTCCCAATCCCTCGAGAAGGCTTCAACATTTACCTCAGTAACTTCAGTCGACATTTTATTGTAGTAAAGATCACCAGTAACCTGCCAAGCACCGACATTATACTCAATGTTCAGACCGCCTAACCAAGATTCTTGGAAATTATTACGGTATTCTTCACGCAAATCTTTTAATTGACCAGTCCTATCCAAACAATCAAAGCCCTCAATCTGCACGTCATCGTCTATACAGCGAGCACCGGCTAAATTCACATAGGTATTATGATAATCAGCATCCTCTAAACCACCGTCCTCAAGTATCATCGCATCAGGAGCAAAAAGAATCGTCCTAGTAAGAGCCCTATCGACGTCATATTTCGCACCTGAGCGATTATTGTAGTTTTCGCTACGGGTATAAAGCACATCTGCAACTATGTTGAGATTATCCGTTGGCTGATATTGCAGTGCAGCAGCAAAAGCGCCACGTTTAGCATTATTACGATCAAGCGAGTTACCCACATCTCTTAACGTAAATTGATCTTCATACTCTTCATC
>JABSOZ010000018.1 GCA_013215295.1 Colwellia sp. | reverse complement strand
AAGCGTTGAGCGACAGAAATTCTCCATTACTTTTTAAAGAAAAAGCTTGTTAAAGGTCTCAGGGCGTAGAGCTGACTTTACGATTTGCTTCCCTAACAATATCTAAACCGGCAAGACCGTTTCATCAATTAATTTTAAACACGTTTAATCTATCTAATTCGTGCCCACAAAAGGGTACTAGAAATATTAATAGATGACATAATCACCACACTGATAGTTGGAATAACAGAGTTGGCGAAAGTCATGAAAAATGAATATATTCATCTCTAAGTAGCTATCTTCTAATTCGCTTCTCCATTACTTCCATCAAGGCTCCTACATTGTGTGGCGAAAAAAATTCCCCGTGGGCACCACTTATCAGATCTACCGTATAGCCGGCTGGGTAGGCCTTACGAAAAATGAGATCAGGCTCCGCATTTGGAGCAAGGTAGGGGTTCAGATGGCTTTCCTTACCGAAGATGAGTGCAACTTTTTCATTGAAGGGCGTAAAAATTTTAATTTCCATCAGAATAAGTAAAGAGACTTCTCTTCCCATATTCTGTAACTCATCAGCAACCATTCTGATGATTGCGCTTCCAGCACAATTACCACCCAATAGAAATGGGCCCTCGGCTTGTAATTCGTTCATTTCTGTTGCGTATCGGGCTGCTATTTTCCTGGCTTCCGGTTCATAACCGTAGTGCAATAGTAAGTAATGCGAACGCATAGCATGTATGGGCTGTTGAGGGCCTAGCAGGTTGGCAAAAGCCTTAAATTCGCGCGCCCCTTGTGTACACCAAAAAATCCCTTGCTTCTGACCTGAATCATTAAGTGTAAAGATGAAGGACGTAGGTGTAAGTCGCTTGCCAGGCCAAGATGCGACTAAGGCAAGCTGTTTAGCAAAGATTGACTCGATATCAATTACCTCTTCTGGATCCGACAGAACCTCTTTGAGGGTTCCATTAATGTTTCTCGCATTTATAGACGGAAACCATCCTTGCTTAAGTATGGCGTTAACTGCAAACGTTCGAAGCTTTGACATGTAATATCGGAGAACAGGCTTCGCGCCAAGAGCATCAATATGTGCGGCAAATTGCTCTATGGTTGGCGCCTCAAATACCAGACGTACCGAGAGGTTCTTGATAAAAACATCTTCAATGTGGGCAATGACACTGACGGCGGCCAGAGAATCGCCGCCCATCGAAAAAAAATGATCGTTGAGTGCAATGTTCTCAATCCCCAGTACACGCTGCCAGATACGCATCACTTTCCTTTCTGTGTGGGTTAAGGTGCGTGCATGTCGAGGTGATGTATCAACTTCCCGTTCTGCAAGTTCCCGGACCGCGAAACGATCTACTTTCCCACTGTTTGACAAAGGTAGAACATTGCAGAAAGTATAGCGTGATGGGATCATCGGAGCAGGTAGTCTTACTGTAAGCCAGTCATATAACTGTCGGGGTGTTACCGATGAGTCTTTTTCTACCACTATTGCTGCTATGACCGATCGTGCAGTGGATGTCCCTTGATACCAGGTTATAGCGGCCTGAGCAACTCCTGGATGTGACAACAGGCATGCTTCAACTTCGCCTGGGTCAATGCGAACACCATGAATTTTCATCTGTTCATCATTGCGGCCGTGATAAAGAAGGGTCCCTTCAGCAGACCATGAAACGATGTCTCCTGTTTTATAATAGCGCTGCTGGTCGTCACCCATTTTGACAAACTTTTCTAGCGTCAGGGCCTTATTGTTGTAATAGCCACGGGCAAGACCCATTCCGGCAAGACACAATTCCCCGTGTTCTCCATCCAAAACACGTTCTCCTTGCTCATTGATAATGCGCAAGTATGTATTGGCTAGTGGATGACCAATCGATATAGACGAACAAGGAAACGCCGGGTCCTCTTTCGTTTCAGTAGTAATACGAAGACCAGTGGACCAGATGGTCGTTTCTGTTGGCCCGTATAGATTCCATACCTGGTCGCCAATATCGATCAACTTACGTCCAAGATCGTGAGGTAGGGACTCCGCAGTGCTGATCACAACACGCAGGTGAGGGAAATTTGTAACACCAGCAAGTATAACTGCCCAGACGGAAGGACCAGTCTGCATGACACTCACCCCATACTGGCGGATATCCTCTGCAAGCTGTCGGGGTTGCATCAGGCAGTTACGATCGCGGAGCAATAAGCGGCCGCCAGTGATAAGGGGTAGAAACAGTTCCACCACAGAGATATCGAATCCAACAGTGGATGCTGCCAGAAAACAATCGGCGGATGTAAAGCCGATGAGGTTTCGGGTCGTGGTTAAAAGGTTCACTACACTTCGATGTTCAATCTCGACCCCCTTTGGTTCTCCCAAGCTACCAGAAGTAAAAATGATGTAGGCAAGACGGTCCCCACCAGATGCTATTGCTGTGAGAGCAGCCTCCTCGGAATCGACGTGAATTTTGTTTATATCCAATAGCTCAATCGATGCCACTGACGACGAAAAATTAAGCGAGGAAGTTCGCGACTCATCAATTGATGAGTCGTTAGTCAAAACGAGTTTACATCCGGAAGCTGTCATAATCTTCAGCCGGCGAGCAATTGGATCGTCCGGATCGATGGGCACATAGGCACTGCCACTTTTCAATATCCCGAGTAATGCCGCAATCATTGTCGCTGTGCGTGGCAGCATCACTCCGACCGGTTGTTCTGTTGATAAATGACGCGTATATAAATATGCCGCTATCTGGGTAGCTTGACGATCTAGCTCTGCATAGCTGGTACTAGTGGTAATACCCTCAACAATGGCAATAGCATCGGGGGTTGCATTTGCCTGTGCAGAGAACAGCGCATATAGGTTTTCGTCATATTTCATTTGTATTATCCCTCTTGGCTGAAAGTCGCACACCAAAGGCTGCAGCAGGCTCCCAATGGTAAGCTCCACGAACCGAAGTACCGTCACCAATGGTTGTGATTTTGTATTTACATGCGAGTACACGGATAAAAATTTCGCTCATTAAAATTGCCGAGCCTGACATAGGGCAATGATGCTGATCCAGACCAAAGGGCGAGAATTGAACTTTCGAAATATCGTCGGCGAGAAAACGTTCGGGGTCAAACTGGAAGGGGTCTGGAAAATTCTCCTCGGATTTATGTGACTCCCACAAGCAAAGTCGAACAGTAGAGTATTTTGGAATGAGAAAACCATCGAAAATAATATCGCGCTTTACGCGACGTACAAGTCTCTCACTCTGATCCATTCGTAAAGTTTCTAGAACAAATGATCTCGCAAGGCGTTTTTTTTCGGTCGTTGTATCAGCCTGTGCTATGCGTTGTAGGTAAACTGGATGCTCGCTGGCATATTTAGATAGCCAGCGAAACAAACCGTGAGTGTCATACCTGCCCATTTCTACCATGTAGATCAAGTTGCCGAGCATCGTTTCATCTAACAATCCTTGTTGGTTCACGCGGGCGGCGACACCATCCAGTTTATCAGGGTATTTCGACAATTCACTTCGTATGCTTAAACACAGCGACTTAAAAGCCTTCTCTTGCCTAAGACCTGGATTCCAAACTAGGCCATAAGGGCCCAACTCTTTGTAACCCGCCGTTAGTTCTTCATAGTAGTCCGTGTCCAGAGCTGCACCGAAGAATACTTGCAGGAGCATTCCGGTGGAAACTTTGTTTAATGCCGAAATATAGGCCTCGGGTGTAGACCCTATTTCGACATGCTGATCTTTTACGTAGGTTGCCAACCCATCAACGACAAGTAACTCGAATTTTGCTGTGAGTTGCGATGGGGTATCCTCGCGCAGCGCCTTATTGAGCGCTGTCCTATAGATTACATGTGTCTCACCTTGCATTTGGCGCATAAATCCTTTTGGAAACATATGAGCAAGGTCAAGTGTTACAGGGAGCAACGCATCCTTGTGTTCATGCAAAAATCTAGTACACAAAGGAATACCGATAATGCAGACCCAGAAATCATCCCAGGCAACGGATTTAAAAATGGGACCGTGTCGTGTAGCAAGTTGGATCAAATATCGACGATCTGCCTTTTCAAGCTGGTCCAGATCTCCGGGTTCACTAGGGGGCAGTTTGTGGCGTGAAAACAGCACTTTTGTGTATGCATGATAAACAGTCCAGCGTGGAATCCATTTTTTTATTATGCTTTCTAGTTCTATTCTCATAATTGAGTTAATTAGTATATAAAATTGATAATCTCGGTATTAGTGAAAAAGAGCCGCTGTTGATTGGTAGCCGAATCTAAGTGAAATAAACATTATCTTACGTATTTCTAACATTCACATTATCACATATATTTCGTATTTAAATTTTTTTGATAAAAAGAAAGAACGAAGGACAGACTCTTCTACAATACGACTCAACTACTTTCAACAAATTGTCTGCTTTTAATTCTACTCTTTATTTCATTCCTAATTAAAACTATATTTTAAAGATGTGTTGCTCTACAGCGGCTAGGTTTATTCGCTGCCGTATATTTGAGTTATAGCGTCTCTTTGAACTTTTTTAACGTTTCTGAGAATTCAGAAATTGCCGGATCCCCCATTGTCTTTGCCAATTTAATGGCTCGCTCATAGGATTTTTGAGCCTGAGAGTTCTGTTTTTGAGCGCGATATACATCACCCAACCCCATATGCATCAAAGGGCTGTTAGGCAGTAAGACTATTGCTTTGTCATAAACGTCTTTGGCTTTGACCAACTTTTTATGTTGTAAATAAAACTGACCGTACTTATTTTGCCAGACAGCGGGATATAAACCGGAGACTTCACCGGTAAATTGCTGCATAAAAAAATCAAACTTCTGGTAGTTGCCTTCACTCATCGATTTCGACAACAAATTAAAAATAGTTATGTAATGAACACCGCTGGCTACCGAGTACTTTTTAGCGCGCAGGCGATAATGATTAGCCACAGCCTGGTAACCGCCAAAGTCATTGAATTCAGCTAAATTATTGAACCTAATTGGCTTGTAGCCCTTGAAATATTCGGTTAAACCCTTGTTAATGGTGAGGTGCGGTGTCGACCAATGGTCCTCATCGTCAAACAATTCACTTTTCCAGCGTAAATGCTTTGGCGCCGCAGACTTAAGGCCATCAATGAAGTCACCAAACCTCTTAGCTGACCATGTTTCGCTTGGACTGTGGGCAAAGTATAGAAATTTTTCATCAACTAAGGATAGTGCAGCAAACGATTTGATCGTCTCGGGGTCACTCGATGCACCACTGGCAACGATATAACCATTAAATAGCTCAGGACGTTGTAACAACAGCTGAGTCACCAAGTAACCTGGAGATTGCCAGCCAAATAAAATTCGATCCCCAGAGGTGCGATATTTGTTATCGACAAAATCGAGTAATTCCTTTTCGATAAACTCTCGATAATTAGCTAGGCCTGAGTCAGTGCCAAAGTCGAGGTTACGTTGTAACTTATCGCTGCTGTCAATGGCCACCACAATAAATTCTGGTGACTTGTGTCTCCAACGGGAAGTTTGCTGATAGGCGATGCCATAATGAAAATAGTATTGCCCGTCAAGTAGATACAACACAGAGTAATCTTGTTGCGACTTTGCATAATCGTTAGGCAAGTATACTTGCAATTTGAGTTGACGATTAAGGATGTTAGATTTCATGCTTAACTGTTTGATCTGTTGAAACGCAGTGCTTTGCTTCGGCTCAACACTCTCTAAGCTGACGTTTTCCTGAGCCCAGGCAGAACCTTGGTGTAATAAAGCGACAAGAAGCAAGTATCTAGAAATATTGTACATAATTTTCCCATCGATGATTAATATTGATAAGATATTGAATCCTAGCAAAAATCATGACAAAAATAATAGATAAAACTAAGTATAAGATGTAACAAAATGTTGTTTTAATCTACAGTGATTTAGGTTACTAATGACAAATATTTTGGACAAGCTATCGAAATATTAAAGTAGTAATTCAGCGTTCAATTGACAATGCGAACTCTGTGCACATTGGAAATATTAGCTTCAAAACATTTGATATATATATTCTCAGGAATTATTTATCAGATAAAGACTAGAGCTTAGTAGATACAGGGTAAACCAATACTCAGCGACAAGTTAATACGCTATATGTATCCATACAATATTAATTAAACCCTCATTTTTAATTTTTACTCTATTATTAAAGTTGTTTAATTATTTTAAATGAAAAGGAATGTAAGTTTATCGTTAACTTTCCAATAATAATATAAGGATATACAATTGCAATCTTCTCTCTTTGTAAAGTATGGTGGCTTTCACGCTATCCATGACTTGATTGATAGTTTCTATGAAAAACTGCTAGATTCGGAGCTCGTTGGTTCTTATTTTGAAAGCAGTAATATGGAAGCACTGATTAATCACCAAACCAGCTTTATTTCCTCATTATTAGGCGGACCAGCATCCTATACCGACCAACATTTAAAATCTGTGCATAGCCATTTAAACCTTAATTCAGAGGTGTGGGATGAGGTTATTAATTTGTTAAGTCTTGCTTTAGTTGAATTCGGTATGGAAACAGTTGACTCAAATATGCTGATAAGTACACTTTCTGGTAAAAAGGGATTATTTTTATGCCGTCAATAACAGTGGATATTAAAACAAAATTTGAGCCATTTAATTTACTACAACTTCCAGTAGCTTTATTCTCAAAAATTGATAAACGTTTGATTTTCTGTAATAAGAGTTTTGATGAGCTTTATACTTTTAAAAGATCTTTAAATAAAAAAGACGCATACAAAGAACTGGAAAAAAGACTGATAGATGAGTTGAATTGCATATATCAAGGCGATGCAGAATATCATACATTCAATATCGAAATTGACAATGCACGCAAAAAAAACATCTATGAATATAAGGCTTATAAAAACAGCGAATATATTGTAGTGCATGTACAAGATATTACGAAATTGAAAAAAGCTCAATATTTACTAAATAGCTCAAGTACAATGCTCGAAAAATATAGCAATGAAATGTTTATGTTAGCGCACACAGATCAACTAACAAAAACAGCAAATCGACGAGCATTATTTACCAAGTTTGATGAATTAAAAAAGGCTAACACTAACCTAAAATGTACAATAAGTATTATTGATATTGATCACTTTAAAAAATTTAACGATACCTATGGACATGAATTTGGTGATTATGTTTTAGAGTGCTTTTGTAACCATATAAAAAACATGATAACTCCCATATCATTTTTTTCTCGGATTGGTGGAGAAGAGTTTTGTCTTATTCAAGACAAAAGTGACATCGGAGAAAGCACTGAAAATATTCAACAAATTTTGGAGTCCATCAAGAAAATGCAATTAGAAACACCCACTGAAAGAACCGCTAACATATCATTTAGTGCAGGAGTTTCTGAATATGGACCAGATGGAACGACACTTGATGTATTACTTAATAATGCAGATAAAGCGCTATATTACGCTAAACAAAATGGACGTTCATGCGTGATTCCTTATTCTACAGAATTATTTGAAAAAAGAGACGATTTACTTTTTGTTCAAAATACTGCTAGAAAAATCAGGTGAATTAAGCCTGATAATTCATTGCTATCTATTATCGAGGGTATTAGCAATTCAAACGCAACAAGTAAGTCCTAGCGTTTATGTCGTGTATGTGACATAAGTTAGAGTTTTGATATGAAACTCCACAGGCAACAATACCACATTGCTGCCATTAAGATTGTGTGAAGGCGTGATACATTTTTGGCCAATATTAGCCGAGATTCTCTGCTCGCTTGTGAGGCAGGTTTAAGCTCACAACGGACGTTCGGGTGTTGTTGGTTGAGGTAATAAGGATCAAAAAGAGCACCTACCAACAGACAGATGCTTCATGTTTTATAACCGTGGGGTAGATTGTGAGACTAACTTAAGCTTGCTTCTTAAATCGACGTGATGCTAACCCCATCATACCTAATGCAAGAATAGCTAAGGTTGAAGGCTCAGGGACATTGGAGCTTGGTTGCACACTCGATACGTACCAGTTGGCGCCTTCAAGATTGTCCTCCACGTTTGTTACAGACAACCCCATGGAATAATCATAATTGTATGCAACGCCATTAACCCCGTTGTTGTACCACTTACCCGCGTCTAATCCCGCGTCCCACGATGCTATACTGCTCGAAAAACCTTTCCAACTACCAGCCGATGTAACATTCCCACTACTATCAGTTGCGAATACACCGCTACTAGAACGTAAATATATCGAATCTGAGCTGAATTGCCATCCACTTGCGGATTCTATTCTAAATTGGACAAAATTAGTTTTGTCCCACGTTTGGTTTAATGCCGACGATTGTCCATTATCTAAGGTGATTACAAAACTAATCGCCTCGCCAATCGTAGTGGTGGGAGCCCAATTAATTGACGTTTCTACTGTGGTATCCCATTTAACTTCGATTAGTCCTGCGTTTGCCTCAGTAACGAGACAGCTTGCCGACAATATTAATCCGGCTAGAGCCGTGTTTAAAAATTTAAATTTCATTTTATTTATCCTAGTTTTTATCTTTAATTTTGGCTAGATTTGAGTGAAACCAGTACTGAAAAAATAATGGCAAATAGCGCAAAAATAATGATTTAAACTTCCTTTATAGATACCTAAATACTGCGATAAACGCTTATAAAAAAGAGCATTCGACACGACTTTTATTCGAAATATATTATGCCGAAGATATAATCTAAAAACATTTAACCACCTGCCAAAAACATGTAAAAACCGGCCAAATTAAAGTTTTAGAATAGAATTCAACTCCATGTAAAAATACTAACAAACTGAAATAAAACAATTAATATAGATAATACCCTTAAGTATTAGCAATGATGACTAGCGCACTAAATGGCCCGTTAGGAAAATGACCATGACTGTTCACTGGCTATTGTTATGACGATAAGCTCAAAACAAAAAGCACCTCGACAGATGCCTAATATCAGTTTGATGAAATGATTTTTTTTATTGCTTTTTGAATCTACGTACCGCTAAACCCATCAGACCTAAGGCAAAAATAGCAAGGGTTGAAGGCTCTGGTACTTCTGATGGAACATCAGGGGTGCGTACTAAATACGCGGCGATATCGGCGCGAAATGAGCTATTTTTATCAATGTTACCGACCCAATACTCTAGAAAAGAACCCGATATCCCCTCCAGTGTATTTACCAGGTAAATGTCGTACTGTGCAGTAGCGCTTTGATAAAATGCTCCCGTCCACTCTTGCCCTACTTGGTCGCAATTGTAACCACCGTGCAAATACGACATACAGCCTAATTTATCCAAGACAGCATTCGCTGCGACGGTAACATCGGTAAACCTTCCTGCACTTACCCACAACGCTTTAATTTGTTCACTGGTGGCTATTTCGTAACCATCGGATACTACGTAACTACTGGCTAAAACTTCGTCATAGGTCATGCCTACGGTAAAACTAAAATCCAGCCATTCATATCCGCTAATGGTATCTATACTAGTATCCATAGTTGACCCAACGATCAATCCTGCATTAGCTAGATTAGCTAAACAAGTGGCTGACAATAATAATCCGGCCAGAGTCGCGTTTAACAATTTACATTTCATTTTATTTGTCCTAGTTATTTTATCTTTCATTTATCTTGGATTAGCGCCAAACAAAGATCACAGTTTGCACCACCGCCAACAACCACTGGTAAAGCTGTTTTTTGACCGTTAAAAACATGAAATTATCTTTTTAATACCAATACTATTTGCACCAGTAAATAGTAGTGGCGCGTTAATATGAGGCTAAGTGAGTATCGTGATTTTATTCCTGCCACTCTCTTTTTACTCATATAAAGTATGCTCAACCGTAAAAAGACTTTTATCAATAAACTTCTCCATCGATAACCTTTGTTTAAACTGAGCAATTGCTAATTTGGTTGGTGTATTCAGATAAAGGTACTTCAATCAAAGCGCTTTCTGCTAATTCGTCGTTAATTTTGTTTAAGGTAACAACATAATGAACCAGCAAAGTTAATATAATGATCAACAATAAAAATACGGTGTTAGCCATTTTTTTGTTATTGTCAATTTAATTGTTTTAACCATATAATTTCAACCTATTCTATTAGCTAATTCTTCCCAAACACTTGAAGTTTAATGTTTTAATAAAAAACAGAGCATGATCTCATATTAATTCTTAGTGGCCTTATTACGTTTACTTCGCGGTGTGTACATATACAGTTCTTCCCACCTTGCCATTCGTTCTAATTGGCGCTGTTTTAGCTTTTTTATGCGTACTTTTTCCTTCTTATCTGCTAACCAAGCAATATAAGTTAAACTGCTGCCAACAACAGCGTAGGTGGTAAAAGTAATCGAAGTAATTATGTCTAATATGACAGTAAGGGTTAAAAATAAGAGAAGGATAATTATTGTTATTTTGGTATTCACGATATATTCCATTTAAATCGATTTATTGTGCTCAACATACTTGTTTGCATTTTCTAGACTGCCAAAAAACAACACTAATAAGTTGAACGCCTTTTTATTAGCATATTTATCTTCCTCGTCAGATTCATTTATAAACGACAGCCAGTTCTGAACGATATAAATGGGTGGTGGTGTTTGACAATAAGGCAATTTTTTTCTCATGTTTTACTTTGCAGTTTTAACAGCACATAATGTGCTTGTGCTTTTGATGCATCTTGCGTATTTTGCAGTGCTTTATTCATTAATACTGGGGCAAATTCGCCTCGCAACACTTCAGCAATTACCGACTCATATTTAGGATGATTTTTGAAATTCAAAGATAATATCTTATTCACTCTAAACCTCCCAAAAAGGCTTTAGGTAGCTATTAAACCCTCCGCCATAATTAACGGGGAAAATCGTTAATCGGTATAAATTCACAAATTCTATTTTCCCAGTGAAAGTGTTTTTTTCGACATAAATTATGACGAATAACCAGTCTAAAAACATTTACCCGTCTGCCAAAAACATGTATTAACCGGCCTTTTTGAACGTACAGAGAAAGAGGTAAGGGTATAAATAAAACTTAACCAGTTGAATTTAATCAATTAACATTAAAAGTGATTTTAAACGTTAGAAATAATGACTAAAGTAGGAAATGGGTAGATAAGAAAGTGAACATGACTGTTCACTGTGTATTCTAAAGGTACAGAGTTTTAAAGTTCACCCCTTGAATGCCAATAGTTGAACGTTTTAGACAACAAAAATCGAACTAATAATTACGCTTTGCCCTGCTGGGCATATTGTTTGGGTGAGAGACAGTACTGCGCTTTAAAACAACGGCTAAAATAACTTTGCGTCGAAAATCCGCAGTCCATGGCCACTTGCGTGACCGGTAGATTTTGTTTTAATAATAGCGCTCCTTTACCTAGACGAAAGGTCCTTAAATAATCAGAAAATGTTTGCGCCAACAAGGCCTTCATTTTACGATGAAATTGACGTTCGCTCATGGCAAGCTCAGGATAAATCAACTCTGCCTTTAGCTCTGGATCGTGAAAGTGTAATGCTAGCAACTCGTCCAATTGATTCATAAAGCGCTTGTCTTTATCGGACACTCCGACCAAACGACTAGATACCGCCTCTTCAGACATACTATCGGTAAAGTTACTCAGGCTGTTCAGCCGCTGACCGATCCTTTGGCTTATTAGTAACCGAATATTAAGTAAATTTCGCACCCTTAAGCTCAATTCGTCCTGATCAAAAGGTTTACAGATATATTCATCAATATCCGTTTTCCATGCTTCCATCCGGCTTTCGTCATCGCCCTTTGCGGTTAACATGACAATGGGAATATGAGCAGTTTTCATCTCCTGCCTAAGCAATCTGGCTAATTCATAACCATTTCGGTTGGGCATCATCAGGTCAGTTATAATAAGATCGGGAATGACTTCCATTGCCAGTTTAATGCCTTCATTGCCATCATTTGCCAACAGGCAGTTAAAATCGAGTGAGAGTCCTTCGGCAATATAAGCTTGCATTTCGGGATGATCTTCGACGATTAACACGATCGGCTTGTTAGTAAGCGAGGTGATGGATGAGTTGCTCGCTTCAAGTTTGCTGGGTATTTCCGCTTCAAATTCTGCAACAGTCTTAGCATTTTCATTGATGTTAAGATAACCCTGCTCTAATATGGTTTTTTCCTGCTCTAATATGGTTTTTTCCTGCTCAACATAGTCTTCATTGATTACTGATATTTCTTCTAAATGTGGTATTGCACTAAGCAGTGGAAAACACACAGTGAAGCAAGTGCCCTTACCCAACTCACTTTCAACCTGCATAGTACCATTGTACCTCTCCACTAATTCTTTAACTAAAGCAAGCCCTATTCCAGCGCCCGGTACTCGCTCTTTCTCAATATCGTGGACTCTAACAAATCGCTCAAATATTCTCTCTAAATCTTGCTCGGCGATGCCGATACCATTATCTGTAATAGATAAATGCAGCATTTGATTTTCTCGGTAGCAGTTAATCTCGACCATACCACCTTGTTTAGTATATTTTATTGCGTTAGTTATTAAGTTGATAATTATTTTTTCGGCCGCATCGTGTTGAATATTGGCAAACAGGTGATCTGCTATTTTTATATTGGTGGTAATTTTTTTCTCTTCAAATAATGTCAATAAACTCATGTAGAGCTGACCTACCACCAAACTAACGTTGGTATTGTGATCAACATTGGCTGCTAAATTATCGAGTTTTGCCAAGTCTAACAGTTGGTCCACCATACGAAGTAACCGTTTTGCATTCAAGGATGCCATGGACAGTGAGCGTTTCTCCTCCTTGCTTTTTACTTTTTTGAGTAAATTATTGATTGGTCCAAGCACTAAAGTTAGCGGCGTACGAAACTCATGAGATACGTGGGCGAACATTTCATTTTTCCGAATAATCAGCTCTGCATTCATTTTCGCTTTTTGAAAAGCTCGCTGGCGCTGATTAATACGTTTAAAACGCATCTGAAAACCTAAAAAAACAGCCACAATAAAACTTGAGGCAAAGATGAAATATGCCCACCACGTTTCCCACCAAGGTGGATGGATAGTAAACGCATATTTATTTACCTTACTGATAATACCGTTCACATTAACGGCTCGGACATTAAACTCGTACTGTCCTGGAGGTAGGTTTTGATATTCAACGCTATTATGCTCATTAAAACGCTTCCAATCATCGTTCCAACCTAATAATCTAATTTGGTATCTAAGTCGTTCTGGTGCCTGCCAATCGATGGCAACATAATCGAATGCGATATCATTGAGACTATGACTCAGCTCCAAATCTATTGGAAAATGGTTCGTCTTAAATAATCCATTATATTTTATCGGTTCAATTTGTTTTCCCTTTGATTTTTCACTAATCAAATAGTTGATATCTTGGCCGGCCAAGCTAATCCCGCTAATCTCGATTTTCGGCTTGGTTTGACGATGATGATATGAGTTCAAATCGAGTTCAACTAGTCCGACAGAGGAGCCCCATAACAATTTATTATTCTTAGTTCGAATAGCGGTATTTAAACTAACATCAAGAATTTTATCGCCTTTTGATTGAAGAAAACTCCTGATTTTAAATTCCTCAGGCTCTATCCTCGTTGACTTTTTCGCAGTGACATTGGCTAATGAAATTTTATTGATACCATTTTCTGTCCCCACCCAAAGATCTTTATTCACCGCTTCAACAAAGGATAAAACGATATTGCTAGACAAGCCTTGTGCTGTTGATATATTTTGGAAGTGTTCTGGTTTGGCGAGCTTATTACGGTTATTTAAAATAGAAATACCTTTTCGTGTGCCGAACCATACTTGGTCTGTACCAACCATTTGTATAGCGTAAACCCAATTATTAGCCAAGCCGTCGGTCTCATCAATATGATAAAAGTATTTGCCGTCAAATTTATAAACACCCTCTCTATTACTGGCAAACCAAAGATTATTGCTATCATCTTGAGCAATACTAAAAAACCAATTGTTTGATGACTCCTTTTGATTGAAATAACTGGTAAATTTCTCGCCGTCAAACTGACTTATTCCGCTGCGAGTAGCAAACCAGATCCGTCCAGCACTATCTTCTAAAAGTGCATGAACCATATTCCCAGCAAGCCCATCATCCGTAGTGTAATTGGTGAAATATTCGCCGTCGAATTTACTGACCCCACCTCTAGTCGCAAACCAAATATTTCCCTTTGAATCTTCTATGATTGCATGGACGATATCATTTACTAGTCCTTGCTTCGTAGTAAATTGCCGGTAAAAGTCCCCGTCAAATTGTGCTACCCCATCGCCAAACGTACCAAGCCAAACGTTATCCTTTTCATCCGCCATTAGTGCGCTGATACGCAAATTGGCAAGGCCAGTATTAATATTGTGAATTTTAAACGATGAAAGTGGTACCTTATTAATGCCGTTGGTATAAGTGGCAACCCAAAGGTTGCCGAAATCATCTTGAATAATATCTCTTATATAAAGAGAACTTAAACCGTTGCTCTTATTGGTCGTGGTGAAATATTTACCGTCAAAGCGAACAATACCTGAGCCATCGGTGCCAAACCAAATATCACCATTATTTTTATTCACATGTATTGCTGTTATTTTATTATCAATTAATCCCTGTTTAGTGGTGAAGTGGACAATTTTTTCACCATCATAGTAACAAACGCCATCGCTGTGAGAAGCAAACCACATACGATTTAGCGTGTCTTGTTCAATAGCTGAGATTGCACCACGACACAAACCCATTTCCTGATTTAAGTGAGTAAAACGATTGCCATCAAATCGAGAGACTCCCGCTTTTTCAGTACCAATCCAAATTATTTGTTTATTGTCTTCATACAAAGAAAGAATTTTACTATCTGGCAAACCAGAATCCTTCCCGTAAGTAGTCATGACCTTGCCATCAAAACGGCTTAAGCCGTTATCAGTTGCAAACCAGATAGTGCCATCGCTCGCAACCAAAATTTTATTCACTTTATTATCGGCTAATCCTTGTTCTTTTGTGAATATAGCAAAGGTGACACCATCAAACCGAGTTGCACCACGATCGGTTGCAAACCAAAAATTACCCACTGAATCTTGTACCGTTTGCCACACCCGATTGTTACTCAAACCATTGGATTCATTAAAACAACGTAATCGCACACCGTCGTACTGACAAACACCAGCACCATTAGTCCCTAACCAGAGTTTATTGTCATTGTCGTAATAAATGGAATAAATTGATCCAGAGGGCAAGCCTTGAGCGACACTAAGGTAGCGGATGTCGTCAGTGGAGTCGTCCTTTTGTTTTAACCCTAATACTTCGATTGATTCAGCAACGTATATCTGTTTAGTGATTTGAGCATAATCAATGGTTTGACGTAACGGTAGCTCTAGCGGTACATTTGATGCCGTGATTATTTGTTTTTTAAGCGATAAGACCGTAACCTTAGGTTTCCCTGCCAAAACCGGGGCTTGGCTATAAGCGGTAACGATCGGACGGCCCGCTTTAACTTTTAAACTGTTAGCCTTAGCATAAACAACTTTTTTCCAGTCAGTTTGATTACTTTTAATAGATGATATTTCAACAATCGCAGTAGGCATGGATATTAATGAGCTAGGCGTATGCTGAGAATTAATAGACTGCTTATTGTTGTTGAGAGGTGCTGACGCAAAGCTGCTAGAGTTAAAGACACTTAAAACTAGAACAAATAAAATCATCAAATTAAATAAAAGCTGTTTAGATCTCATCTTCGCCTTAAAAATATTATGCAAGCACAGCACATGCTTAACAATAGGAAACAAGCTACAGATTTTATGCCCCGTACGGCTGTATAGCCAGTAATTAAATACGATTTGTGGACCTTATAATTTAATTGATATAGTGATGAACTAAACTGATACAAAACAAAATGCTTCATTTTTGAGTCATCCAACTGTTTGTTTTTATTTTAATTTGTAATTGGCAATAAAAAATCACAACAATGTGCAAAATACGCTCTTTGTGTTAACCCAGAAATTACAAGAGGAATATGATTGTTAAGCCAGGTACGCTGTAGATCAAAACATACAAATTATTTCAATGTAAATTCAAAAAACCTAACTTCTCCTTTGTAGGACTAGTGACCCTTTGAACAGATATATTTAATCTATAATTATTTGCCTAGATGAAAGGATCACTTTGTGCGCAATATAGAAGAAGTAAGATTTTGAAATGTTGCGTGTTTGTCGAGGCCAACTGAACACCAGTTAGTTGACTTAAGAAAGTTGACAGCTGTATTCAAAATTATTGGCATAGCGGACGTTCATAAAATCTGATTTAAGACTAATTTAATGTTCAAAAAAGCAAAATACAGTTATAGAACGAGAACAATATAAATGACTGCTGCATGTTCACTTCGCTAATAAAAGAAGACACTTTAGTGGCCAAAATCACTTAACCATTACACACTCTGTTTTGAGTTTTCTAATAAGTACAAACTATAGTCATTATTTCTACTATAGTTTATATGAGATATTTAGCTTTATTTCTTATTTTTTTGGGGGGGGATTTGTTTAAAACTATTACTTTCTTTATTTTCTTAACGGTTGTGAATTCATGTTTGGCTACTGATGTGGTTCGTTATGTGGTATCAGAAAAGTATCCAGATCCAAAAAATTCATACTTCGTAGAACTACTCACATTAGCGTTAGAAAATACTAAGAAAGAATATGGTGATTATAATCTTCAACCAGTTGTCTTTGAAATGGGCCAAGAACGCACATCAAAGATGCTTGAGCGTAATGAACTTATTGACCTAACTTGGCGAATGACCAGTAAAGAATTGGAATCTAGACTCCAAGCTATATATATTCCGTTATTAAAGGGCATGATGGGGTATCGTATTTTTATTATTCGTGCCGATGATCAAGATAGATTTACAAAAAACACTCTATTGTCAGAGTTAAAAGTAATTCCTGTTGGGCAAGGGATTAATTGGCCAGACACCGATATTTTAAAAAGTAATCATTTTACGGTCATCCAAGGCTACTACAACAACTTATTGAAAATGCTCTCTAAAAATCGGTTTGATTATTTTCCTAGGGGTCTACATGAACCTTGGTCTGAAATTCAAGATAATCACTTATTTATTGTAGAAAAGAATATAGCTTTGAAATACAACTCTCCAATTTTTTTCTTTGTCAATAAAGCCAATACTCGTTTGAATGACCGGTTAAACTTAGGTTTAATTAAATTAATAAAAAGTGGTGAGTTTAATGTATTCTTTACTCACCACCCAATGACTTCAGATATTCTCGATAAGGTTAATTTGAAATCAAGAACAATTTTCGAATTAGCTAATCCGTTAATATCAAAAGAAACTCAAGCACTTGTCGATGATAAAAACCTTTGGCTAGAATTTCAGTGATCTTCACCACTTATAGTTACAAAAGGGTTTGTTATGAAACTTTTCGGTAATTATTCATTTGAACATAAAAGAGGTTATTTCCAGTGATTCGATTTTCGAGTTGCGAAACATAATAACTGAGCTTTAGAAACCTGTTCATTTTATGAAACTGGGGACGTTATATTTTATTGCTTGTAATTTCCGCTTAGCACTAAGTGAGCCTTATTCTTCAAAGCTTGAAAGGCTGTTGATTAGCTCTTAACTGACATTAATATTTTCAAAAGGTACGTCAACTTTGTGTATAAAAAGCAGTCCTAAAAGGGCGACGTATTGCAAGGCGCTCGGTAATTTCATGTTCAGCTGGAATAAAAAGTAAAATTAACTATAGTAATTATTATGCTAATTTTACATAAAATGAACCCAAAGGGCATTTTAAAGCTATTGAAGTATTGCGTATTCTATTTTAGTGGCTCTTTTGTGTGGCTGTTTGCTTGGCAATCTTGTGCCCAAGAGTTAAATATTGTTACCGAGCACCTACCACCTTATCAAATCTTGAATAACGACAATCAAGTTGAAGGCTTAGCTACTGAAATCATTCGCGCCGCTTTAGAGTTGACGCCATATAAATACCAAATAGATATCTATCCTTGGTCACGTGCTTTTGTGATGGGGTCAGAAAATGTCAATACCTGTATTTATCTTATTTCAAACAGTGCAGAAAGAGCAAAGCACTTTCAATGGGTAGCTCCAATTGTATCCACAAATGACTATTTTATCGCCCTTAGCAACCGAACTGACATCCAAGTCAGTAATATTGAAGACATTAAAAACTATAAAATTGCGGTATTAAAAGATGATAGAACTCATCATCTGCTGTTAAGGCTTGGTTTCGAAGAAAACAAAAACCTTTATGTCATCAATAATCCATATTCGATGCTCAAACTGTTGATAACAAGAAAATATATTGACTTCATAGTGACCGATAAGATTATGTTAAAATATCGTGCAAAATTTAACAATATTGACCCAAAGCTATTTAAAAGCTATTTTAAACTGAATAAAAGTCCTGTTAATTTAAATTTCGCTTGTAGTCTCAATACCCCAATCAAAACTATGAACACCCTCAAAGCGGCGATAAAGACCATCAAAAAAAATGGTACTTATCAAAAAATATTACAAAAATGGCAGCTTTAAAAGCATGAACTATAGCCATAAAATATTTTTTAACAAGGTAAGTATCTCCTCCCCGCATGTTAATTCCAGATGGCAAGACAATAATTTCCTTTTTATGTTGACCAGAACTTATATGAAGACATAATCACCTTCTGGGCAATAATTTGAAATGCTTATAAAGATCTTAGTTAATTTTTTATGATGTTTCCTATATTGCCCACTGCTAATGATCACTCATGCCACAGGCTGTGTGAAAACTCTCAGCTTCAATTTTATTTGCGAGCTACGTAAATTATCAGGTGATTTTACACCATACTTACTACAGAATTTACTCTACAGAGTTTTTTTTCGTTGATATTATCCAATTACGTTAGTTCAAAATAGTTTTCACACAGGCTGGCCACATTCGAGACCTTTCCTAACACCCTAAATCAGCATCAAAAGGGTCTTCTCTGATACGAGCTGACATTATGAATTCAAGAGTAAAGACTCCTCCTTGTGCAGAGGAGAAGGAATATTTTGAATTTATGAATGTTTATCTAGGTCAGCTGTATTGCCCGTTAGTTGACCTAAGCAAGTCGACAGCTGAATTGAAAATCATTGGCATATCGGACGTTCACAAAGTCAGTGTTGATACTATTTTCATTATAAAAAAAATACAGTTATAGAACATGAACAATAGCTATGACCGCTGCAAGCTCATTTTTTCATTGAGGTGACTAAAAACTAAGTTACCAACAGCCAATGCTAATAGAGCCATTTATTTGTATTTTCGTTCAAATTACCATGCCCAATCTACTTTCTTATGTTTGGTAATACCCGAAGCAACACCATTTTTATACCAATCAACTTGGTTTTGACGATTTGATTGTATATATTCAATTAATTTCGGATAAGCTGCGCCGATATCAACATATTCATTAGGGTATTGCCAATCTTCAGGGAATACTAGCGCGAATGGGTATCCATTTTCATCACTAAATGATGTTAAACCTTTATTTATGTTATCGGACTCAGGCATAACTGGTGACTTACCTTCTAGATGAATTTCTAAATTAGTGTTATGCACATACAAGTAGGGGTCAAAAGGGGCTTGAGGCATATTTTCCAAAGTAACGGGGTTACTTAATGATATTTCAAAAGAAAACTTGTGCCCTAATATATGTTCGCTATCCCAAAGCGTGTTAGTAAAAGACGAAGCAGGGTCGTAAAATAATGATGTTGTATTGTTGAACAGGGTAATATCTACACCAGAACTGGTATCAATATATTGAATAAGCTCACTACCCGACGTTCCCCCCGGTGGGATATAAAGTTGATAACTACCGTCAGCTTGCGATCCTTCAGGCAATGCGATTCTAAGGTGCCAACTATGATCATAACTTCCTCCCCGCGCGATAAGATAACCCTCTGCACTAATTGTTATCACCTCAAATTCTTCATTTAAACCAAAGTTTACTCGGTATGCGACAACTAAATCATTAAAGTCGTAATCTCCTAACTGAGGATATTGATCTTCATACCCGACTAAATAGTATGATGTAGAAGATGGATAATATACTGTGCTAGCAACGGATGTAGGATTGTCAGTAAGTACCACTAACGGCGCCTCTTCTCGTCCAGCAGCTTGTGTATCTAGGAAGTCAACGTCTGCAGAAGTTAACAAAGCTAAATCTTCAAACCCAGCACTATAATCGTAGAATTCTTCGGGATCACCTAAGTCCTCATTAGTTTCCAGCAATTGAATTTCGAGCTGAATTGAAAGCGCGGTGGATAAATCAATATTCACCGGTATTTTCAGGGTATCATCAAAAGACGTACCGTCTAAGTTACTGCCGGTAATGCTGTTAGAGCCAGTACGCCCGAGTAATGTGTAATAAAACTGACGATTGTCACTGTCAATTTTTGCTAAAGAGCATTTTGTTTTTGTTGAAAATTCTGTGAATATGTAAGTATCTTGAGCTGTGATAACGGTGAGGGTTAGATGCTCAACAGCAACCCCCTGACTAGATGATTTTTCGCTTCCAGATGATGCCTCATTAATATCTACACCGAGCATCAATAAGCCATTATTTTGAAGCCGTAGTGCTTCTAAAACAGCAGGGCTAATTGCTTTATTTCCTTGTGCTAATAATAAATTGATATCACCACTACCTTGTGAAATAGCATGCTTTAATTTTGTAGTTTCTTCTTCTGCATTGGTCGTAAAAGAAAATAAGGAAATGTTGACTAAACTGGTAAAAACGAATAGATACTTCATTAATGAATTAATCATAGTAAACCTCGTAACTTATTGTTTTATCTTCTTTTGATTCTGAATACAGCTCAACCAGTAGCGGAAAAGAATCAGCGACAATAGTGAGTGGTAACTTAAGATGAGCATGATGAACGACTTGACCTAAAAACAGTGCTTTTTTATCTTTATCGATAATTTTTAAAAAAAGGTACTCGCCCTGCATCTTTATTTCTGTCATATCAATATCTATTGAATAATTGTCGAATACTTTTACTAATGTTGCCTGAGAGATTGGATTGTCTTTAAATAATGTAGTGTGGTTACCTATATCCTCAATGGGAACTTCTATGGGAGTAACAACAACATCATCACTTGCATTTTCGCCTCCGCCGCAATTAATTAGTAATGGCAATGCAAACGGAAGTATGAACAGCTTTAATTTATTCATTTTTATTCCTCATACGCAGTTGAGAATACTTATAATTGATCTTGATTTAATTCATTCAATTAACTTAAATGCATATTACACACCATATTTATTACACATAAAGATCATATCGTTAGAGACGTTTCCCTCAGGTTATTTGCGTTTTGCTTAGCTGGTTTTGCAAAGTAAGAATTGATTAGCATGTTAATTTGTCTAGAAACCTTTAAACCGGAGTAAGAGTTATTAATATTATTAGGCGGGGAGAAAGGGAATGCAGATTACTTCGAATAGGACGTTTGGTCTTCAATGTGGTAAAGCTCCAATAAAAACCTTGTGGCTGAATAACCGCTTTTGGTACTTTGAAGTCAAGCCAATACAATTATGTGAACGACCGCCGTTTTAAGGTTTAGTTTACTTCAGGCTTAACCAGGCGTAATAACCACTACGTGAAATATCCAATAGAGCACACATCATTTTTACGGGATAACTGTTGAGGTGCCGCTTAATACAACAAAACTTTAACCGGACTCCTTGGCGAAGAACACCACCGCATCTTTTAAAAAATCACGCTCTTTTTTTACTTTAGCCAACTCTTGTTTCAGCTTAGTTAATTCATTATTGCTGGTTTGTTTATTCCCTTTAAAAGCATCATCACCTTTCAAGCGAAACTCATCACGCCAACGGCTTAATTGCCTAAAGCTGATCCCGAGTTCTTCGCAAACACTATTGGCAGTCACACCGTCTTCAGACGCTTTGAGTAACGCCATTCGTTTAAACTCAGCAGGGTATCGTTGATAACTTTTGGCTTTTGTCATGAAACACCTCCTGTTGTATCTCTACAACAATTATAGTGTGTCCACGAAAATGGGGTAAGACTATTCTACAGCCGTTCAGTTGCCCAATACACCTGATAAATAGGAGGAGATTAAAAATCAGCGAAACGTCATGTTTTCCACTTTAATGTTTTTATAATTCCCCTAAACTTTTACTTACAATAAGGACTGTGCTCTATGCCACCTAAAAAACTTTCAGGAATAAAATGTCTACTGATTTCTATCTGTTTTATTGGTTTAACGACTGGCTGTCAAACCAATAAAACAGCTACTTCCCAGCCTTTTTCCATTATTTATGGGTTCAAAGAAGGTGATAATAAATCAATTTATTTGAGCGATGAACAAGGGAAGAGACGCATAAAAGTTATTGATGTTCCTAATAACGCTGGCGGTTACCCTGCGGTTTCGCCTACAGGTAAGCAAATTGCTTTTTATGGTAAATACGACAAACGAAAAACTTGGTCTATTCACATCGCAGATATCGATGGTACCAACATGCGCCGTTTGACCAATTTGAAAAATGTTTGGGATTACGGCCCTGCTTTTTCTCCTGATGGGAGGACCATTGTATTTGGCAGAGAGTACAGGAATAAGAACGGCGACATACAAGAAGAAATTTGGCAGATGAACGCAGACGGCACTGGGCAACGGCAAATAAAAGGACTAGAGGGAGGCGCTCCAGAATTTATGTCAGATGGACGACTACTCTTTCACACTAATGGCCGCTTTTCTAAAACTGTTGCAACTCAAATAAGCATTGCCAACATCGATGGTAGTAATGTGATTCAACTTACCAATGATGATACAAATAACTTCAATCCAAAGATTTCGCCTGATGGTACGCAAATCGCTTACCTTTCAAATAAAGATGGTAATCAAGAGGTCTATGTGATGAACGTCGATGGCTCCAACCAAACACGACTTACTAGAAACCGAATTAGAGATGGGGATCCTGCCTGGTCTCCTGACGGATCTAAAGTCTTTTTTACATCGCAGAACGTATTTGGAATTTATGATATTTACAAGGTCAACAAAGATGGCTCATCCACTGAGAGAGTTCTAATTAATGCTTCTCAAACAGCAACTATCTATCATATTGATAAAAACTATTTGGGAAGGTTAGAGAACGCCAGACAACAATAAAAACAATATGGCGTAATTGGCTTTTCTGAGCAATTGTTATTGGCTTACAGATATTATTTAATAATATAGCCTTCAATGACCGCTTGGGTGGTTTTGTTCTCAATCAGACTTAACGGGCTATTGGGGACAAATTATCATCAAGATACAGATATTCTGATCTGTATCGAATGTCTGCTATCAGGAAACGGCTAACGTAATGAGGTTGTTCAGTCTTGTCCGCTTTAGCTCAAAACATACAAAAGATTTCAGTATAAATTCCAAAATGCTAAGGTCAGTAAAGTGGCAAAAGTGAATATAAAAGGTCAATCCATATTTTGCTTGGAAATCTCAAACATTATGCGTAGTCACATACTTATTAAAACCTACTATTAAACTTAGTAAATATTCTCAAATTATTTTATCGACTGTTTAGTGTATACGCTTTAGTTTTCTATAATACCTACTCTAATGACAATTTTATTGAATAAAACCAGAGCCCATACGAGCCACATTATTCCCGCCACATATAGAAAAATCCATTCATCGAAAGATTAACGATTTTTTGCTATTTGGCATTCACATAACAAAAAAGGGATTTTTGCACAGTTCCTGTTTATAGAGTCCAAATCTCCAACCCACCGCTACATTGATAATTAAAGGGAGCTGCCCATTTTACTTCTGAAACCGTATTAAGTAACTTCTAGTTAGCCTCACTAACTTCCTCTTTTTTGACTGAATTTTCAACAACCTCATTAGGGCACATATTGTTGAAATGCTATTAAAGTGTCTAGGTAAGTTTGTGCGTTGATCTTTGTTCCTTAACAAGATTAAATATTAAGCTAAGCATTATTTTTAATGAGTTATTTAGTTTTTGAGTTTATTTAAGCTCATTGGCTTTTCGGTATTTACCTTGATAGTCAAAAAGTCTGTTTGTAATACGCCAGTAATACTTTTGTTTTCTAGCAATGACAAAGTCAGGACACGGTAATATGTTAGCTAACTTTAATGCTTGTTCAAGGTTAGTCACTTCAAACGACTCAGTAGCGCCCAGTTGCACACTGATTTTAGCGCTAAGGCGTTTAGAAAAGATATCATTGAACGCTTTAACTTGATTTGGCTTAGCGAAGTCAAAAGATTCATTGAGTTCAGCGCCTTCCTCATCATGGTAAGTGATTTTTAACTTATCAGAACCCTTATCACTTACCTTGCCATTAACTCTGGTTAAATTAAGACCTGCGCAGCGAATAATTTTTGAATCTTTAAGTTTTAGTGCTTTTTTTAACATATCATCGGGGTCAACCAAGACCTCATGGCACTGTAAACAGTTACGAGCAGCTATGTCATTTTCACCACCGCAGTGAGGGCACTCTTTAAATACAAAACGATAGTCACATTGACTCTGCGTAGCTTGCTCTTCAGTGGGAATATGGACTAAACCTTGGCATCGTCGGCCGTAGTGTTCCACTAGATAACCGTCATCATCACAAATGCCCCAAAATAAATTTGGAAATTCACAACTTGGGCAAATAACTTGCACCGGCTGACTTTTACTATTCGGCTTTTTCTCACCGACTTCGGGATGATAGAGGTCAAAATCATTGCCGGTATAGTCAATTACCAAGCAATCTTTTTTGTTATCACTCAAACGCAGACCACGACCGATAATTTGCTGATAGAGACTCACTGATTGTGTTGGACGTAATATTGCAATCATATCGACATGGGGTGCATCAAAGCCTGTGGTTAATACTGAAACATTAACCAGGTATTTAATTTCTTTACGCTTGAATGCCTTAATTAACTTATCGCGTTCAGTGTTGTCGGTAGCGCCGGTAATTAACGCACTCAATTTGGAAGGTAAATAACTAAAGACTTCCTTTGCATGCTCAACTGTCGCTGCAAATATCATAATACCTTGACGTTTATGGCCTAACTCAATGACCTGTTCAATAATGCTTTGAGTCACCCGGGGATTTTTGTTTAATAGATGATTCATATCCGTAGGACTATATTCGCCAGAGACGTTTGCTCGCAGGCCACTAAAGTCATAGTGCTCTATGGTGGCATCGACTAAATTGGGTTCGGTTAAATACTGGCGTTTAATTAAGTAACGAATGGGGAGTTCATAAATACAGTGCTCAAAAGGTCGCTTTTCTTCACTTCGCATGAAACCACGATAATGCTTTTTATAAATCCAGCCCATGCCTAAACGATAAGGGGTTGCGGTTAAACCCAATAATTTTACCTCGGGATTAACTTGCATCAATTTTTCAATGATTTGCTGATACTGATTACTATTGGACGGCTTGCTTGCACTTTCTTGTGATTGCTCTTTGGGCTCCTCTTTAGCTTTGCCCTTAGCTTTATCTTTAAACAGTTCTTTAGACTGTTCATTAGGCTGTTCATTAGACAAGTCAGGGTTAGCTAAGTTAACTCGATGACATTCGTCAATAATAATTAAAGAGTAGGGTTCATTAAAGTCATCTAGATTACGGGCTGCCGATTGTATGCTGGCGAACGTAACTTGGTGCTGGGTTTCTTTGAGATTTAATCCGGCAGAATAAATACCGGCAGTAACACCATAGCTTTCATATTTTTGATGATTTTGTTCGACCAATTCTTTTACATGGGTGAGTACGAGTATTTTTCGCTTTGCCAAACGAGCAAGCTCGGCAATTACCAGACTTTTACCTGAGCCTGTAGGTAAAACAATCACCGCAGATTCGCTGGTTTTTCGAAAGTGTTTGAGCACCGCAGAAACAGCTTCTTGTTGATAATCTCTAAGTTGAAAAACTTCCACGCAGTGCTGCTGCCTTATAGGGAATGAAAAGCAGCCATAATAGCAAAATAGCGGATAAGTCCAAAATTTAAAACAAACTTTAAGTCTTCATTAGTTTGCGCAGGCTAATCTAGAGAGTAGGGATTGAAAAGATAATAATATGCTGCGCACAACGGGGAATATCACAAAGGCAATTGAGCCTTAATAAAATTTTTCTGCAAAAAGTTAATACAAAGTCGTAGTGATAGGCAGTTACACAATATTTTTTACAGTCTACTCTCAATAATTAGGAAAATTTTCATAAAAATCAAACGGACTATTGTTCTGTTTGATTTCTTATCTATACAGCTCTTTTTTTAGTCGTTTAATCAGTTCTTATTCTAAGAGGGAGTGTCTTTGGAAAACACCAGAATTATGATGGTAGGTAGGAAATCTTGCATCGTAGACTTCTTGGTAACTTCTATTAAGATATTAATTATCAACAAGTAAGTGCATCCGTTAGGCTATGCGATAAATTGATAAGTGTTAACAAATAAAGTAAGCTAATATCAAATGTTTAGTCTAATAAATTATGGATTTATGTTCAGTTTTTTTAAAGCTAATTCAGTATTATCCGATGCTGATAGAGAATTCCAGCTAGCAACGTTTAAATGGTTATTAAAGAATTTTGGTGGCGATGATTTTTATAAAACAACTCCATTGGTTTTACCGACAAAAGAATTCTTTCCCACAAAAGTCGACAGCCCCGAAGGTGCAGCCACTGAAACTTTTGAAGCGGTAAAAAAATATGCAGGTCTAGAAAACTGGAGGTGCAAGTTAGAAGTTCAGGATGATGATGTTAACCCTCTAGTTGCACCAACCCTCGCCATTCAAAATGTCCCGACGAGTCCGCAAGGAACTTTTCAGGCAACTGATAAAAATGAGGTGATAATCACTTATAACCCCGCTTTGTCCCTACAGCCTATTCAACTCGTCGCTACCTTTGCGCATGAGCTTGCTCATTACCTTACGGCTACCTCAAAAGAAGAGCCACCCGGAGGCTGGGAGAATTGGGAGTTTGCTACCGACATTACTGCAACATTTTTAGGCTTTGGTATATTTATGTCTAATTCAGCTTTTAGTTTCTCTCAGTTTAGCAATAGTGACTCTCAAGGTTGGAAATCAAGTAGAAGCGGCTATTTATCAGAAAGTGAGCATATCTATGCTTTAGCGATATTCCATGAATTAAAGGGACTACCGATAGAGTCATCACTCGTTCATTTAAAGCCACACTTAAGGAAACTATTAAAGAAAGCTCATAAAGAGCTGATTAAATCTGCCATCATTGAAGAGCTTAAAAGTGTAAAGTTAGTAATACTCCCTAACGTAAAGATTACATAAAATGAAATACATTAACCCCATTTCATTATTACAATCGTTTAGATAATATTGCTCAATAAAAATAAGAAAGGATTCTAATGCGAAACCATGTACTAACCCTGTTGTTAAGTTTTACGATATTAAGTTTTATGATATCAAGCTGCTCTAACGAAAGTAACGTTGATAGCGCTTTCAACGAAGCTCTTTTAGTCGAAAAAATTAGTTTCGATACCTCTGAAAATGTAGCAATTAAACAAATAGTTTTCATTTTTAATAAGAAAGTTGCCATAACGGGGGCGGTACCAAACGCAGGTCAAATTAAAGCAATATCCATTTCAAATGGCATCAAAACAAACTGTACATGGCGTTTTGTAACTTTAAACAAACTGGCTTGTGAACTTAACAAACCCTTAAAGTATTTGAGTAAATATGAGATAAGTATTGATGAATCTTTTAGCGCGCTTGGTAACTCATTATCACAAGGACGAAACATTACATTATCGACTCCTTTACCCGCTATAAGAATTCAATATGAGGGCAGCGATGACGAATTCCCCAGTTCAATAACACTATTTAATAATGCAAAAACAACTATCAGCAAAAAAGCTTTAGATGAAGCTTTACGGTTAAAACTCCCAAATGGTAAATATAAAGCTTTAAACGTTGTTACTTCAACCAACAAGTATCCCAAAGGTCAGTTAGAAATATCTGTGGAAACGGATACAAAGTTATTACCTGAAGGTTATTACGAAATTGTTTTACCTAAGGGTTTTCAAGCGAGTAAATCACAAATTATCCTGCAAGAAGAAGCAGCCTTAAGTGGATTTTGGTTTAATACCGATTTTACCTTTTATGGCTTCGCTTGTGAAACGGGTGACTACCCAGAAGGATTCAAAAGTATTGAATTGCTCACAGATGGAATAGCCCCTTGTGCGCCAGAAAAAATAGCCTTTAAATTCTCAAAGCGTCCTGATGATAAAAAAAGTGACATAAACGCTTCTCTAAATCCCAACATAAGCGCATACAAGCACGTAGATTGGTTAACGGGTGGAGATTATCAAATAAAGTATGCACATAGAGAAATGCGCATGTACTATCAAAGTGTGTATTTAAACGGCGATACTTCATATGAATTAGATTTAACTAAAATTAAATCGAAAACGGGTAAATCGATAGACACACCTAAAAAAATCAGGTTTAAAACACAAGCATCGACGCCGCAGTGGAATTTTGAAAATTCATATGGCACTGTTGTAGAGACTGACAGAAAAGGTCTACCGTCAATTACACGCCGTAATGTTGATAATATTCATCAAAAAATTACCCCAGCAAACACACCTCAAGAACTACTCGACTTTCTTAATGGTGAAGCAACAAATAGCATTACCTCTTTACTTGAACCTACATCGGCAACTTTAAATAAACTGAATGAACAAAGTATTGATTTTCGTAGACACTTATCCTCGAAGAGAGGTTTAGTGCATGTAAAATTAAGTGGTATTAGTGCGAGTGATTATAGCCAGCAAAAACCATCACAGAAAACAAAAAGCTTTATGGCTCAATCTGCTGATTACAATGTTGCGATTTGGCACCAACAAGACTTGTTATTGCAAATTATTGACTGGCAATCAAAGCCTATTAATAACGCACAAGCGCTACTCGTGTGTGAAGGTCAATTAAAACCAATTGTTATAGGAAATACCAAAGCAGATGGAACCTTGTGGCTTAAATCAAAACAATGGCAAAGAATTTACCAAGAACACAGTAAGAAAGAATGTTGGATATGGACACAACTCACCCATAAAGTTGCAGCGATAAAATTACCGTTCGTTCAACACTCAATAAGAGACTCCCTTAATATTTTTGCTTGGTCTGCACAGCCCATTTACCAACCCGGTGATCGTGTAAATATAGGACTGATCGCGCGTAAACGAAGTGAAAATGGACTACTCCCGGTTACTAATCTAGATGACTATAAAATTGAATTGTTACCGCCAGATAAGAATAATAAAAGTATGCTTAATATTGCTAAAAGTACTTCTCAAGGGTTTGCTAAAGCGACACATAACTTAGCCATAGATGCGTCAATGGGGACTTACCGCATTCATTTAACCAATAAACATACCGGGGCAAAAGAAACTATTGGTCGCTTTAACGTGGCTGAATTTACACCACCAGAATTTGAACAATTTGTGCAGTTGCCCACTAAAGTGAATATTCATAACTCTTTTGAAGCTAAAGTGTCAGCTAGAAGAATGAATGGCGTTGTACTTAAAAAGGGTAAGGTAAATTTTCATGTAAGCATAAACAGAGAATACCAGACGCCTGAAAACTGGCCTCAAGATTACGAGTTTAATACATGGGCTGATTTTGATAAGAATAAAAACGGTAAAGAGTCATTTGAGTCTGTTGATGCTCAGCTTGATGACCAAGGAAACTATACTTTTATTAGTGAGTCTTTAGAATCAACAGTACCGTATGGCACAGTGATCTTTTCTAGTGAAATTTTATCTGATGATGGAGAAGTACAATACGAAGATTATGAACTTTCGTATTTTTCTCGTAACCATTATATTGGCACAAAATTTGATAAAAAAACAAAAGAGATACATGTTGTAGCCATTGATGAGAATGGACAAGCGCTTTCAAACGTAGCTGTAGAAATTGAAGCATTTGTTCAGAGTAATGATAGACAGAAACCTAAAGAATCACTTGCAAAATGTAAGCTTAACACTCTACCAAATACCTGTAAGTTTGATGTTGAAGATAAAACTATTAGTCTAATGATTAAGAGCGGAGAGCAGCAGTATGCTTGGTATCGCAGCTATTACAGCGGAAGAAAAGACTCTAAAAAAACAGTTGAACTCAAAGAAACGTTCGAATTAAAGTCTACGCTAAACCCTGAACTAAATTCCGTTCTAGTGGGGGACAAAGCTGAATTTGAACTAATGTCGTCATTAGCTGGAAAGGCAAGTTTTATACTTCAAGCGGGTGATATTAAAAAGGTATGGCAGCAAGATATTAAAAAGGGCAAAAATACCATTAAACTTAACGTTGATACGAGTTGGCTGCCTTATGCGCGAGTTTATGCCTCTTTATCTGTAGACAGAGAAGTAACGAATAAACGAATTAAAGATAAACTTTTAAATGCAAAGACTAACTTTTCAAAAAGCTCAATGCGTCGCCGTGAAATTAATAGGTTATCAGACGCTCGTCATCTGCTAACCACGAGTGAATTAATTAAGGTTGAATCTAAAAATACCCGACCTAAAGTTAAGTTGGCGTTAGTTAGCAAAGTAGTTAAAGCTGGTTCAGAGGTTATATTATCGGTTAGCGCAAATGTCGATGCCCAAAGCCAAATATGGTTAGTTAACGAAGCATTATTACCTTTAATGAACATCGAAGAAGGTGATTACGACTATCATGACAAACTTACCTCAGATATTGCTTTTGAAGGTGAGTTAAGTTTTGACTCGTTAACTAATCATTTGGTGCTTGATTCAATATTTGGTGGAGATAAGAGTTCCAAGTTGAAATTTGCTACAACTAGTCTTAGACAAATAACGGAATCAGATGAATTTTTTGCCTTACTTTCACCTGGCGTTGCTAGAGATGAAAATATAGAAAGTAAAGTAGATTTTGCACAATCGGTTTGGTTAGACACTATCACCCTAAAAGCTAATGCAACAAAAAAAGTAACAATAAAACTCCCGCAATTAATAGGTCGTTGGAAGCTATTCGCTTTAACGGCTACTGCGCAAACCATGTCAATTGACTCAACGTCTATTTCTACAGTGCAAGAGGTTGAATACTTTTTTGATGCCCCTAGATCTTTATTTAACATCGACAAGGCCAGTTTTGCTGTTACTCAAATAAATAAAGGCAAAACTCAGATTTCTGACCAGCTCAACCTTTCGGTAGATGGGAAAAAGATAACCACCATTGATATCCAGCTAAAGAGTGAGGAATACAAGAGAACCACCTTTATATTACCTGAGTTAACTACGGGCAAGCATATTCTTATGCTAACCAGTGAAACACAGCCAGACTTTACTACATACCATGAAATTAATGTGCTAAATGGTGTGAACAACCAGCAACAAACATGGTTAATTGAAGGAGATAAACTCGGTAAAGTGGCCGCGCCAAATAATGTTATTTCTGGTAGTGTTAAGCTGAGCAAACTGCAAACAGGCCAACTATTTCCAGACTGGCATGCCTTATCTAATTATAACCGAAACTACCCACATCAATGCTGGGAACAAACGGTTTCAAGAGCGTTAAGTTATCAATTTAATCCTGTTGCAAATAAAGTCTGGACTGAAGGTCAAGCCAAGCTCAAGCAATTAATTGGGCAAAAGCATAAACATCAAAGTTATTTTGATATGTTTGCTTACTTCCCTGATATGAATGCAGATCCATTCCTTACCGCCTATACCTATTTAGCACATAGTTGGTTAGAAAATAGCTCTACGCCAATAACGTTAGACACAAAAATAATGAAAGAAGTCATGGAAAAAATCATTGATGGTGGTGAATACGTTCATTATTTCCAAATAGATGCTCAAGCTAAAAGCATGGCATTATTTGCCTTAGCTCAAAATAAAGATATCAATTTAGAGCAAGCATTAACGATCAGGCAAAAGCTTGGCAAAAGTAATGCTCAAGCAACTGTCTTACAAGCCCTCGCTCTTAAAGCCTTAAATGCAGACAAAAGCTTATACCTTAGCGATTTATTAAGCCTAAGCAGCGACCAATATGTAGACACTAATAACAACATTTTCAACCAAAACAGTGAAAAATGTTTAGCTGCTTTAGCTTTTAGTGAAAATTCAGTAGAGCGAGAAAGTTTACTCTCTGAAGTTATTTTACAACAACAAAAAAATGGACGGTTTGGCTCTACGTTTGCCAATGCCGTGTGTAGCTATGCACTAAAAAATAGCGATAGCGGCGACGCCTCTTTCACACCGATAAAATTTAATAGAAGCGACTCAACACTGAGTTATGAGACCAAAAATAGAAAAAGCCATTGGCTTAGAATGAACTACCAACAAAACCTGCAAGATGTACAACCAGTTTCATCAGGAATTACTATAAGCAGAGTATTGTATGTGCAAAATAATAATAAATGGCAACCAGTTAACAACAAAACAATGCTCAATATAGGTGATGTTGTTAAAACAACGATTACCATAAATGGCGCTTTAGACCGTGAGCATATCGCAATAACAGATTCGATACCTGGCGGCTTTGAAGTTATAAACCCTGCATTGGGCAATCAACTTTATTTGGACGATTTGGGACGTGATTGGCCTTCGCATACACGTATTGAAATTCGAGAGGGTAAAGCCTTTTGGTATTTAAGACACCTAGCGAAAGGTGAACGTAAAATATCGTATTACAGCCGTGTGCGTCATGTTGGAACATTTAATATCGCTCCCGCAAAGATCGAAGCTATGTACCGTAGTGATGTATATGGATTAACGAAAGCGAGTAAAGTTAAAGTGTCGCAATAGAGCGGCTAGGGGATTTTATATTTGGAAATAAAGTAAAAATAAGCTGCAGTTATGTCGTTATACATTTAATGATCATTACTGACTTATTTTCTACTGATAAAGTTTCTTTGTAACATCGTCTAACGATTTAGTATTAATCATTTTTTAAAAATTATGTATACTACTTTTATAGTATCAAAGTAGTAAATTTTTGTGTGTAAACGAGGTCTCTTTTTTTGAATAATATTTTTAGTAAATTTAGCTTAATATTGATTGTTACTTTTACAAGTAATTGCTTGGCTGGGGAAATAATTAGCCGGTCATTATCTGTTAATGCTGACGGTAAGGTATTTGTAGATATACCACGCGGACTTGTCAAAATACAAGGATGGGACAAGCAAGAAATCATGGTTCAAGGCGAACTAGAAGATACAGCTAAAAGCCTAACGTTCAAAACGAAAAAAGACAAAACTTTAATCAAAATTCATACAGATAGACAACAAAGTTGGGGGGATGCTAGTGTACTCAAAATATTTATACCACAGCAAACTTCCTTATTCTTTAAGGGTATTGATACTTCTTTTGTTATTACCAATTTAAATAAACAAATTGAAGGGAAATCCATTAACGGAGACCTTAAGGTGAGCGAATCTCATGGAAAAATTAAACTCTCTGTTGTCAGTGGTAATATCAACGTAGTTGATTCTTCAGGCTTCATAAAAATTGAGTCAGTGAGTGGTGATGTTGACTTTACTGGTGATTTCGATGAGGCATACCTTAAAACGATGGCCGGAGATATCACAGCTGACATTAGTGGTTTAGATAAATTAACCATTAAAAATACATCCGGTGATACTATAATCAGTGGTGAAGTTAAAAAAGACGCGGAATTAAAACTGACCAGTGTTAGTGGCGAAATAGTGTATATGGCAACCAGTAAGTTAAATGCAGTGTGCGAGATGGTTAGTCAATTTGGTGGAGAAATTACTAACTTACTTACCGATGATTTACCCGTTGATGGCAATTTACATAAGAAAACACTGAACTTCATTTCTGGTGATGGTTCAGGAACGTTAAGTATGAATACTGTTACGGGCTCAGTTACTATATATAATAGTGAAGATGATGAATAAGTTAGCATTTTACGAGATCTTGGAGAGAGCATTTGGATAGCTTCTTAGCTCAGTTAAGACAGCGACAAGTTTTTAAGGTTGCCACGATATATGCGGTATCTGCTTGGCCATTAATTCAAATAGCTGATTTAGCTGTACCAGCTTTAGGGCTACCCGATTCTGTGATGACGACATTATTGCAGGTCTTTTTGGTTGGCTTTCCAGTTTCTTTGATTTTTGCTTGGTTATATAATTTTACCTCTAAAGGTATTGTAAGAGTTAACAGTGAAGGGGCTGAAGACAGTACTCCCGAAGTCAATATTAAAACAACACTGTTTGTTGCTGGCACGCTTGCATTGGTCGTTGTTGTTACTTTAGCTTTCCAACTTTGGTTAGAAGGGCAGACACCACAAAGAACCAATGCGCTTGATGTTAGACAACCAATTATTACTCAACAACCTTTATCGAAGGGGAAAAAAGAATCTATCGCGATTTTACCTTTTATTTCTTTTAGTAATGATGAAGAAGACGAGTTTTTTGCCGACGGTATGGTAGAAGAGTTATTGAATCTATTAGCTAAAATTCCCGACTTACAAGTTGCGGCTAGAACATCTTCTTTTGCTTACAAAGGGGTTTCACACAAAACTATTGTAGAAATAGGCAAAGAGCTAGGGGTTGATACCATTCTTGAAGGTAGTATTAGAAAGAATGACACTACGAATAAAATTCGTGTTACAGCTCAGTTAATAAAAGTGAGTACGGGTGAGCATCTTTGGTCAGAAACCTATGATCGAGAATACCGTGACATATTTAAAATACAAGACGATATTGCTAGAGCGGTAGTAGACAAAATGAAAGTCACGCTTCTTGGCACAACAGCTTCTTTTAAATTCGTTGCCGAAACCAATAATGTTGATGCAATGGTTGCTTTTGGTAAAGGGCAAAAAGAATTAGCTCACAGAACTGCATCAACAATTAATAGTGCGTTAGCACATTATAAGGATGCAGCAAAGTTTGATGAAAAATACGCTCGAGCATTTGTCGGCATTGCTGATGCTAATATTCTGCTTGCTCTCTACGGTAACTTACCTAAAAAAGAAGCAAATAAAGCGGCAAAAGAGGCCCTTGAATCCGCTTTTTCATTAAACCCTAATTTGGGTGCAGCATTTGCAACTCAAGGGTTATTATTATCTCAAAGTGATACTGATAAAGCTGAGTTGTCATTTAAAAAAGCGATAGATATTAACCCGAATTATGCAATAACTTATATGTGGTATGGTTCGTTGTTACAAGGTCGAGGTGACTTTATTGGTGCTCATACATTATTTGAGAAGGCATATGTCTTAGACCCTAAATCTCCTGTTGCAGCATATAATGTAGCGTGGAGTTATTACCAATCAGGCTCTGAAGTTAAAGCGATGGATATATTTTCTAAAATTATTAGTAATGATCCCTATTACCCTGGTGCTTATAATTTGGTGGGTGATATTTTAGCGACACGGGGTAGACTTGATGAATCCATTAACATGTACGAAAGAGCGCTTGATGTTGATCCTGTAAATAAAAGCGCTATTAAAGGTTTATTGATTTCCAATATGGATATGGGGGAAGTTGAGCAGACACAACAATGGTTTGATTATGCAAATAAACAAGAATCTCATTTTTCATCCCAAGATATGAGTTTTATGACAGCACGTTTTTTTATCTCTCAAGGAAATATGAAGGAAGCACTTATACACTTAAAAAGTATTGAATTCACCGATGAAAAAATGGGAATGAAAAACTATATTGAAGGTGAAATTGCTTTTTACCAAGGTGAGTATTCAAAGGCAATCAGCGCGTTTGAAAAACTTCGTAACGACGATTCGATAAATGATGACTATTTTTATTACTTGCATCATGGGCAACCTGCAGTTCATTTAGCTTATGCATATTTGCAAATTGAAAATTTCTCGCAGGCGTCAATTATTATTAACCGCTTTGCGCTATCTTTGGATAAAGGCAAAGCCAAAAAGTCTAACAACCCTTCTTACTATTATAATATGGCTTTAGTTAACGTGCTTCAAGACAAAAATCGTGAGGCATACCAGTATTTTCAGGCAGCTATAGATGCGGGTTGGATTAAAGCGTGGCAAGCTGATATGGAGCCTATTTTAGCTGAAATGAATAAAGAGCAACAGTTTGGTCAAATGATAGGAGGCATAAAAGCTAGACTTGCTACCATGAGATCTCGTAATGATGATGATAATACATTCTTACTTGCTGATAGTGATAGTTTTTAACCTCTTCTAAACCGGAGACCTTACTGGTCTCCGACGTCAAATTATTCTAAACGTTGGTTGTTGTATTTACTCCAAGTCCTGAAGCTATTACCCAGCAGGATATACCCAAACAAAGACTGCCAAACACAAATAAGTCATCTAAGCCGATATAAACAGCAACAATAAATAAAGCCGTAGTCGGAAGTAAACTATTTAGATGCGAGTTTTTAAAAAGTTGGCCGTGGGTATAATTGGCATACACTTGGCCAACGCTGCCTCCAAGGGATGCAAGGAAGAAAAAAGATAAAAAGTTATCAAGTGATAATACTAAAACTTCATATGTAAACTCCATTAAAAAGAAAAAAATAGAGACTAGCAAAGAGGTCGTTAAAACTTTAATGATATAGTCACGAAACATGATGAATTTCTATTGTTATAATTGTCTGGTAATAAACATTGTCATTAGGCTAAATCAATTAGCCTAATGACAATGTCTTTGATTGAAGTTACTCAAGGAGTTTACTCAGTTAACTTTTTATCTAACTCACTTTTCATCTCTCTTATTTCTTGATTAAATGAAGTATCTAGCCCATTTATTGTCAACAAATGGGCTAGCGCTTCATTTCCTTTTTTATATTCATTCGTGTCATTTAATGCTAATTGTCCAGCTAAGTAACAACTGTCTTGCCATGTATAGCGAAATATATTGGTGGGAGCAGGTAGTAAACAGGCTTTTTGAAATGCCTGTTGTGCCTTATTTACACTACCTGCAGTCCAAAAGGCTTGACCAGCTTGTTCTATTACTAGCATGTTATTGTTATGGGCGTTCATTGCTTTTTCAGCAAAGGTTAACAGCAATTGTTCATCTCTATCATTTTGAGCCATATCCATTGAAGCAACTAAATGAAACCCCTTGTCTTTATCTCTATACCCCGTTAATAATTCCCTTTGCTTTTCTTTGTTGTCACTATCTAACATGGTATAAGCACTACCTGCTAAAGAGCGATATAGGTCGTTGTCTGCTTCATTTTCAAATGCTCGAATATATGCATTTAATCCTTTTTTATAGGTTTTATAATATGAAAAAATCCCCATCTTTTTTGAAAGTCGTTGCCACATAATTGCTGCGAATATTAACGCTTGGGCATTGTCGTTATTATCAGTGGTAAACTGCGTGAGTAACTGTTCTGTTTTATCTTCATTTTCATTGATGAGCGCCAACATGATGGATAGCTTTGCACGTTCATTGTCTGAAAAATTATATTGTTCAGCTGTTTTCGCCAAACCTATTTTGATGGTTTTAGCATCACCTTGAATCGCAGCATTGAAAATGTGTTGGTATGGTGTGATTGAGTGCGGATTTCTACTTGCTGATTCTAAGATTAATGGCTCAAATGCAAATGAACTGCCTGTTAAACTAAAACTTGAAACTAAGAGTAGCGTACTAAAATAATTTGCCGTATTTTGGTGAGATATACATTTAATCATTGTTTATTTCCATCACTATATTGGTTATTGGTTATTGGTTATTGGTTATTGTTAATGCCATTAAATTGTTTTCTCTTTTTTGATCAAGTGTTTGGAAGTAAGGGTCAATAGAAACAAAGTTAGGTTTTTCTGGAACTTGGTATTCAAAGCAATTTTGTGTGCCATCGAGTTTTATTGTGCTGTTCATTAATGTGCGTTGGTCTTTTGGTTTATCGTAAAAAAATACGGGATCCTCGCTAAACAGTCCTAATTCAACTTCTAATTCGGGGTAAGACGCGCCAAGTTTATTTGATAAACAAACAGACACTTGATATTCGCCATTGTCTCGCAGTGTTAATTCTGCGGTTTCGATACTCCAATCATTCACGGCAACTTCTTTTAACCAGTAGTGGATAAGCGCTTCATATTTAAAATCTGTAACAATATTTAACTCATCAATAAAGTCTAACGACGTTGCTGGTTTTTCGGGGTATTGATGATTGTTAAGTAAATTCTTTAATGCTTCATTTATCTTGTCAGTACCTAATTTGTTTCCTAAGGCATTCATAGCTATGGTGCCCTTTGAATAAAGTATGTGATGCTCATCCGTACGATAAAGTGGCTTTTCAATTGTCGTCGTTTGACCTGTGTCAAAGAAGTAACGGTCGTTGGACCATTCCATTAATCTATTATGGTATTCTGGCCCATATTTCTGGTGAAGTAATTGCGCCTGTGTGTAATTGGTTACTGTTTCAGACAATACAGATGACCCTTCCGTTATGGCACTGTCAAGGATAAGTCCCCACCACTGATGAGCTGTTTCATGCGAGGTACGACGGTATAAATGGTCAAATGCTGCTGTATTAGTTCTATCTACAGAAAAGCCATAACGTTCATCTAATAGAATCGTTTGTGGCATTGCATAACCTGGCGTTTTTAAGACATTCGGCATTTCAAAAATACGTAAATGTTTTGCTTGATATGGGCCAAAGTGTTTATTGCCGTAAGTTAACGTGTCTGCCATTGCATCAAGGTGGTCTTGCGCAATTTTGGTGTGTTTTGCTACGTGATACACTTCAAGGTTTGTTCCATCCACCATTCGTTGTGAAAGTGACAGTTTTCCAGACATAATAGGTTGAATATGGCGTACAGCCTTTACGGTTTTATAGTGATACACATTACGATTATTTAAAACAACATGACGCAATAATTCACCGGGCGCTACTGCAATATGGTCGATATGGGTAGAAACTGTTGTTTCAATAGTCGCCCATTGATACTGAAAGCTAAAATCGCCATTATATTTGGCAATGTCTTGTTCAATGGTTGTTTCAGGCGGTAACGAAGCGAGTCCATAATCAGCTCGTAATACATCATTTTTAATCGTTGAATGTTGAGAGAAACCAACCCTTGGCACGTAACGAACATTAAGAAAGTAAGCAAAGTCTTTCGTAATAAAACTATCAGACACAGTGCCATTATAGCCATTATGCGTACGGCTTGCGCTAAACGTTAATTCAATAGTTTCTAAAGGTTTTAAAGGTTTGTTTAGGGTGTATATATACTGGTTAAAGTTTGGTTCGAATGCCTTTAATGTCGCATTTGTTAGTTCAACATTTGTGTAAGTCACGTCTCTATGTGTATAAATTAACACTTTTGAAATAGGCTGTTTTGTTTTATTTTGTAAAATGAACTTGCCGTTTAAAACATAGCGACGTTCACTTGGAAATAAGTCAATTTCAGTTGTAACATCAATAACCGTTGGTTGTTTCAGATCTCGATATTTTCCATAGGTTTTTTCATAGTTAGCTTTCCATTGATTATGATCATCTTTGGAAATATAGTTTCCAACAATGTTTGTTTGATAATAAATATTTGCTGTAGAAAGTAAGGCTGATAGCGAGAAAATAATGAATACGCTAACCAACGAACGGTTTGCTTGTTGAAAATTTATTTTACTCAATGATTTTATTGAAATTGTAGCGTGTCCGCGATTCATTAATTTGAAACTTGTTAAAGCCAACAAAATCGAGATAGAGCTCCATAACATCATATATCCCCAAAACGCGTCAGACGTTGCGCTAAACCCAACTAATTCAGAATGCATTAGTGCTGGAGCCGTACCGAACTTAAATAACCCATGCTCTAAGCCAATAAGTTGACCTAGTTTGGACTGCGATAAAATAACAAAGACCAAAGAAATACCTATTGCAGTGATTTTATGAGGAGATAATGCATTAATAAATAAAAGTAATGTAGCAACACAGATGAGAGGTAAGCCAACGTAGAGATATAAACTAAGATAAAGCAAAGGCTCGATTACGCCACCAAATAATAGCTGTAAAAATACAGAAATAACGATGGCTAAGGTAATAAAAGTAAAAGGGATGAACACCAAGGCCAACCATTTCGCCATAAAACGTTGTACATTTGTAATAGGGGTAACATCAAGCAAATCTGCAATATGTAATTCTTTATCTCGCCACATAATTTCTGCTGCAAACAATATTAAAAATAATGAAGACAACTTAGGAAGAATGTTTGAGATATATTCATTAATCGCAATTGTTGTTGTAGCTAACGAAGTAACCCCCAACGTTTCCTGATAAGTAAAAGTAGATAAGACATGTGATCCGATCATAAATGCACAAATTGCCGAGATAAACATAAAAGTTTTTGTTTTTACGCTAGCGAGGTATTCATTTTTTATTAAACTAAATAAAGCGGATGAATAATTTTTTTGTTCAGGAAATATCGGGTTCAAGGTTACATTTGAATTTTCATTATTGTTTGTTTTTCTATTTTTTTGTTTAGATTGTTTTCGCTGTTTACTTGAACGTAACGTAAGTGAATAAGTGTTATAAACCAATACAGCACTGACAAGAGTGACTAATGTCACCAGTAATCTGTTTAGTATTAATGAACCATTCAACATGATTTGTTGGGTATTACGTTCTTCAATACTCCAATGTTTCACTTGTTGGTAAAATTCGGCGGTAGCCATGGGATTAAAAAAGTCAAAGACGAGTTTTAACGTTTCGTTTAAAACAAATGGTTGTACCATCATGGGTGAGCCCGTGATCATACTTAATATTTGATATAAAAAAAATGATAATCCAGCAGCGATATATACTTTTAATGCGGAGCGACTGAATAACCCTACCGCAAATAATAAGACACTTGAAAGTAACATGGCAGGTATCATAAATACCGTACTCACCCATGTTAATGTCGATAACAACAAACTATAGTCGATAGAGGTTTTCACTTTTAATGAAACCGATATTAAGCCGATGCTGATCCCGATTATAAATACAAAATATGCCAATAAACTCGGTATCATTACACCCAGCCATCGATAGAGTAAAAATTTAAATTTCGAAATAGACGTAGTAAAAACCAACTCTTCCATTTGGTTTTGCGAGTCTCTTACGGTCGCTTTTACGACAAAAATAGATTGTATAATGGGGATCAAAAAACCGACAGTAAGTAACAAACGCGTTAAATAATAAGGTCCCCATGCGAGTATACCATGGTCACTTTGCAAACCCTTTACAGCCATCAGGCCAACAAATCCACTTACTACAAGTAATATGCAAAACATGAGGTTGTGAATCTGTAATTTTAACTCCGAGCGAATAAGGTCAAACATCATCAATGCGTTTTTCATTAAGCCGCTCCCCTCAATTTTGCCGGAGAACTTCCCTTGTTATGATCTGTTAATAGTGAAAAATAAACATCTTCTAAGTCGGGCATAACCGCATAAAATTCTGGAGTAGGGCAGGTCTTATTTACTACATGAACTTGAACTTTTCCGGCGACTAACCGATGGCTAATAACATTATGTTGGGCTTGATATTGCGCTAATTGTATTTTCTTAATTGTGGTTTGCCATAACTTGCCTTCTAACGATGAGGTTAAATCTGCGGGGGCGCCAGTAGCAATAATTTGTCCTTCTGCCTGTATTGCCATTTTTGGACATAAATTACTGACGTCTTCAACGATATGGGTTGATAAAATCACCACCGTATTTTCACTAATGTCACTTAATAAGTTATGAAAACGATTTCTTTCCTCTGGATCTAAGCCAGCGGTTGGCTCATCAACGATAAGTAATTTTGGAGCGCCTAACAAGGCTTGAGCAATACCAAACCTTTGTTTCATTCCGCCTGAAAATCCACTAACGGCTTTATTTTGAACATGCGTTAAATTGGTTAAATGCAATAGCTCTTGAATTTGTGTTCGACGTGTTATTTTATTACTCAAGCCTTTTAATAAAGCAAAATGCTCTAATAATGAAAACGCAGACATACCAGGGTAAACACCAAACTCTTGTGGCAAATAACCCAATATCGGGCGTAGTGATTCAGGCTTAGCTAAAATATCAGTACCATCAAAACTTATTTCACCAGAATCTGGTTGTTGTAAAGTCGCGATAGTACGCATGAGCGTTGATTTCCCTGCACCGTTTGGACCTAATAAACCAAACATCCCGGCACCAATTTCTAAATTGATGTTGTTTAATGCTATAACATCATTCTTACTTTCACTGGAATACGATTTACATAAATTTCGAATAGTTAACATGCGTATACAAATCCTTAAATTAGAATAACGCTAGTTAAGCAAAGCCGTTTTAAAAATATAAGCAGGATATGACGAACAAGGGTATACGGATGACGAACATCGATTGTGAGTGCCCAAAATTTTCATCAAAGTAATACGTGTGATTTATAACATAGTATTTGATATCAATAGTTAGTGAAATTTGACCTGCCAATACTATTATTTTTACGGAGTAAATAACCTGAGCGATTCATTTGCTAAAGGATAAAAATCGCTATAAAGTAGCAAAAAATCACTTTAATTTAGAAGCATAATGAGCAAGTGCCTTAATTGTAAAACATCTTTGAATCTGAAAAGTACCTACTGTTCTATATGTGGCCAACCGACTCTAAACTTACATCAATCGTTTATGACCATTGCTTTTCAGGCATTACATGAACTACTAGATATCGACGGTAGATTATTCAATACCTTGAAAATACTTTTATTTTCACCAGGGCGTTTATCCAAAGAGTATACCGCGGGACGACGAGCACGTTATACGCCTCCTTTACGTATGTATTTGGTGATCAGTTTACTCTTTTTTGTCATTGCTTCTATGACACAAACAATGACAAGTGAGAATAATCTTAGAATTGCGTTTATGTTATTTCCTGTTGGTATGCTGGAGCAAGTGCCCAAATTGATGATTGTGATGCTGCCAATTTATGCGCTATTAATTCAACTATTTAACCGAAAGAGCTTTTACGTTTTTAATTTAATATTTGCATTGCACATACATGCGTTAATTTACTTGGTCTTAATGATTATTTTACCTATCAACCATTACGTAGACATGCACGTAGCACTTTTTTGGCTGCAATATATTTTGATCGGTTATCTCGCTTATTATCTCCTTTTTGCACTAAAAACTATGTACGGTAAATCTTGGTTATTTACCATTTTCGTCTATATTTTTACTTTAACATTGTACGTGTCGAGCATTGGGCTAGGATTGCAATTTATCCAAACTTTTTTGAATTAGCAGCTTCAATTTATGAAAAATCTTGAAATTTATGTAACACGATTAAAAAAAGATCTCAAAAATGTAAGTACAACGGATAAAGCCGAAGCGAGTCGTCGTTACTTTCCACAAGGCATTAACTGTATTGGTGCCACAGCCTCAGATATAAAGTTAATCATCGATAATTTTCAATCAAACAACGCTGAACTAACAGCTATTGAAATGCTTTCCATAACGGAGTATCTTCTACAAGAAGCTGAATTTAGTGAAGAAATATTGTTAGCGTTCGGGTTAATCAATAAGTTTGTAAAAAACAATTACGAAGATGTTCTTCTTTTGCGTTTTGAATTTTGGCTTGAAAATCATGCAACAAATTGGTCGCATGTTGACGATTTATGTATAAAAACAATTTACCTGTTTTTAATGTCTCGGCCTCATTTGATTGCAAAAACGCAGCACTGGGCATATTCAAAAGTGTCATGGTGTCGGCGAGCGAGTAATGTTGTATGGGTGAAATTTATTAAAAGAAAAATGGGCAAGTCTATATACTGTTTAGATACAGAACTTGTCTTTAAAAATTGCGATGTTCTAATAGACGATGAAAATGAATTTGTTCAAAAAAGTATTGGCTGGTTGCTCAAAGTAACATCTGTTCAGCATGAGTACAGAGTTATTGACTATATTCAGCACAACTTTGGAGAAATGCCCCAGTCGACTATTAGATACGCAATCGAGAAAATGGATGCGAATACGCGTAAAAGGTTACGTACTTTAAACAAAAAATCATGATGAAAACTCAATAAATATAGACGGGTAATATTTTATCGAGTTAGATTCACTTCACGTTTTAGCATACAAAATAAACCTCTTTAAGTTTGTTTATGCCGCTAAATTAATATTTTCGTTTAATGCTTATTTTGGATAATTATGGAAGAGTTAAATAAACAATTAGATTTCATCATCGAGCTAGATAGGCTTAAAAGCGTCTACAGACAAGCACTGGTGAAATCAGATGACAATAGATTTGAGAATAGTGCAGAGCATAGTTGGCATATATCATTAACCGCACAGATATTTCAGCAGTATGCGGTAGAAAAAGTTGATATTACACGTGTGATGAGTATGTTACTCATTCATGATATTGTTGAGATTGATGCGGGTGATATGTTCGCTTTTTCTGATCAGAAAGACCTTACCGAACAAGCAGAAAAAGAAATAGCCGCAGCAACGCGCATCTTTGGCTTATTACCTGAAAAGCAGTTTCAGCATTATAAGCAATTATGGCTTGAGTTTGAAAATGCAGAAACCAATGATGCTAGATTTGCTAAAGCGATGGATCGTATTTTACCTTTATTGCAGAATATGAGAAATGAAGGTGGTAGCTGGGCTAGACACGATATTGCAAAATCACAGGTTATTAGCCGTAACAAATACCTCAAAGGTTTAGCACCACAATTGTGGTTGTATGTTTGCGAGCAGATTGACATAGCGGTGCAGAAAGGCTGGCTGAGAAATGAATAATTGCTAAGCAATGCGTTATAGCTTATTAAAGAAAATAAAGAGTAAAAATTAACCGTTGGCTGTTTTTACTTTGTTCAACAGTTTAGCCAACACCCCACAACCACCCTAATGGTAGGTTAGTTTTAAAATTTTTAACAACAATAACAACAAGGAAAATCCAAAATGGAATATTTTATAGGCGCGTTAAAAAAGTATGCTGATTTTACGGGTAGAGCACGAAGAAAAGAATATTGGATGTTTGTACTTATTTATACCGTTATCAATATTGTTCTAGCGGTACTTGGTTTAGATATCATATCAATAATATTTGGTTTAGCACTGTTTGTACCAAGTATTAGTATTGCTGCAAGAAGGTTACACGATACTGGCCGCAGTGGTTGGTGGCAGTTAATCTTATTGATTCCTCTTATTGGTTTCATTATTTTAATCGTTTTCTTAGCTCAAGATAGTCATGATGCAAATGATTACGGTGTTAATCCTAAATCAGACGCTTTTGCTTAAAAACGAGTAAAGCATTCAAATAATAGCAGTTGGCAATTATTGATCTTTTATAGCCAACTGTTCGTTCTCCTTTAAAAAGCCTAAAATCTTTTTCTACGTGGAGTTATTAAATGGACATGAAAGTAAAAGACAAATTTGAAACATATCCTGAGCACATCTCTATTTTGCTCATTAATTTACGTGCCCTGATTTTTAGTGTCGCCGAGCAAGATGGTATTGCTGATATAACCGAAACCTTAAAATGGGGTGAGCCTAGCTACATTTCAAAAATAGGGAGTGCGATTAGAATTGATTGGAAAGCTAAATACCCCGATCAATACTGCATGTATTTCAATTGTAAGACATCGTTAATTGAGACCTTTAAAGAAGTATATGGCGATACTTTCTCTTATGAAGGAAGTCGAGCGATTATTTTTAATACAGGGCAAAAATTACCGTTAATCGAACTGTCTCATTGTATTTCTATGTCATTAAGATACAAGAAAATAAAACACTTAGTTTTACTCGGATCATAAATACACACCTAAATAACACTAATATCAATTATTATTGTGTTAAACGCTCACTCTATTTACCTTGGTTACACTTCTAAGCCAACAATTATTAATCGCTTAAATTAGCTTTACCCTGCTATTTTCTCGAGAAGCCGATCACTTTAGCGTATCCTATTAGTTATTGAGTTTATTATTATTGCTGTTTATGAATATTGAAGTAAAAAATATCCCCGTTTCCGAAGTTCTCTGTTCAAACTGTCAGGCTTGTTGTTGCAGCTTAGAAGTTAGAATTATTTCAGATACGGGCGTTCCTTATCAGCATATATATATTGATGCTCTTGGGCATGAATCAATGTTACGTTTAGATGATGGACTGTGTTCTGCTTTAAACCGCGATACTTTACTTTGTTCCATCTATGAAAATAGACCATGGGTTTGTCGAGAGTTTGAAATGGGCTCATACGAATGTATCGATGAAAGAACAGAGAAACTCTAAGATTTTGCTCATATCAGAAAATTAAACTTTCATCACTAACCTTTGGTTATCTATAAAATAATGTTGGGCCGAATAATTTCGGGATATAAAGTTATTCCCACTTGGAGAAACAATGAAAATTGAAGTATTAAGAGTAGACTATTTAAATGCTCAACATGCAGAAGATATTGGCTATTTATTAAATAATTATGCAGAAGACCCCATGGGAGGAGGCGCTCCTTTATCCTGTCATGTTAAAAATAATCTTGCCAAGGAATTATCAAAATTACCTCATGCTTTAAGTGTTATTTCTTATGTAAATGATAAACCTGCTGGCCTCATTAATTGTTTTGAGGCCTTTTCAACGTTTAAATGTCAGCCACTTATTAATATTCACGATATCGTGGTGATAAACGAATTTAGAGGACTTGGCATCAGTCAATTAATGCTTTCAAAAGTTGAAGAAATAGCAAAAGAAAAAGGCTGTTGTAAAATCACTTTAGAAGTTTTAGAAGGAAATGAAGTCGCCCGTAATTCTTATCTCAAGTTTGGCTTTGACGGTTATGAATTAGATCCCGAAATGGGCAAAGCTTTATTTTGGCAAAAGTCATTTTAAGCGTTTTAATTTATGTATAAGTTATCATAAATAAGACTTCCATCTAGAACCATAAATTAGTGATCAGCGGAGTAGATTTTTGCAGTATAGAAAAATTCATATCATTGGAGCTCCAGGAAGTGGTAAAACTTATATTGCCACTAAGCTTCAGCAAATAACGGATTTAAAGGCTTACGATCTCGATAAAGTATTTTGGGATCAAAATATAAATTCCTATGTTCGTGCTAACGAAGAATCGCGAACTGAAAAGTTAAATCAAATATTATCCCAAGAAAATTGGATTGTTGAAGGTGTTTATTACAAATGGTTATTAGACGCTTTTCATGATGCAGACCTTATCATTATCCTTAATCCATCTGTTTTAATCAGGCAGTGGCGCATATTCAAACGTTTTCTTATACGAAAATTCATACTGGGCCATTTTCGTAAAGAAAGCCTATCATCCTTCTTAGAGATGTTTTGGTGGAATCAGAAATTTGATAACGACAATATGTATCGAATTTTAGACTTTACGCTAGAGCATAAAGATAAGATCGTTTTTTGTAATAACCATGATGAAGTATTAAGTACGTTAACACCTTATTTAGCCTTTAAAAGTGATAGCTAAGTTTTCATCTAAAGTCATGTCTAAATTAATGTCTAAAGTATAAATTATCGCTTAATGATTTTTAATCTCTCTATCTATCCAAATATCAGCCGAAAACAAGCGCCGCAATCAGGTTTGTCGACGTACTTCAAATCACCACCGTGTTGTATCATAATTTGACGAGACAAACTTAGGCCTATTCCAGAACCTTGTTTTTTAGTGGTAAAAAAAGGGACGAATATTTGCTCGATAACATGAGGAGCAATACCCGAACCTGTGTCTTCTATGTCGAGTAACAATTGTTGCGCACTATTTTTATTATATGGCTGAAAAAGGGTTAGGGTAATTTCTTTATATTCACATAGACTAACGGCTTCCAAAGCATTTTTGATAATATTAATCAGAGCTTGTTCTAGTTGGGCGCCATCGGCGACTACTAAGCAACTGGATTGATGATTAAACGACAGTTTTATGTTTGCCTTTCTAGTTTGTTCTTTAAATAAGGTTAAAATACCTTCTATCAACGCTGGTAACTCGAGCTCCTGTAAATTAGGTTTCGGCAAGGCTGTTATTTGATGGAAACTCTTAATAAAAGTACTTAACTGAGATGTTCTACTCGCTAAAGTTACTAACGCTTCATTCAGGTCTACTTTGTCTTCAGCATCATCAAACGTTAACTGTTCAGGTAAAAGGTCGATGGCAGTATGTGCTAAAGAGGCTAAGGGAGTGATTGAATTAGCGACTTCATGGGTTAACACTTTTGTTAATCTTTTATAGGCTTGCTGTTCTTTGGCCAACAAGGCTTGATAGATAGATTGAATACTGACAAGTTTTAATGATTTACCTTGGATCTTACAGTTACTGATGTGAACAGAAAGGGTGTCAAGTTGTTCTCCTTTTTGCCACGCAATTGTTGCGCGAAGGTTGTTAGTCGTTTTTGTTATTAAGTCCTTCAATTGACCCAATGAATTTATATCTTCTCCAAGAGTACCTAGCAACTTATCACTTGCAGGGTTTTTGTGAACAATAATATTGTCAGTATTAACGACTAAAATAGCGATATCTATATGAACCAATAAGGTTTGAAAATATTGAGCTTGAACTTCTGCTTCCAAGCGATTGCTATATATTTTATCGCGTACTTGGGTGATTTTATCCGCTAACGGGTCTGAGTGAGGAAGTCCTAACATAGGGTCGTTATTGGCCAGTGCTTTGATCACCTGTTCTATTTGTTTTTTACTACGCGTATGAATACTTAGCAACTTTACCGTGATGAGTAAAAGCGACAAGAGTAAAATAAGCACAACAGCAGATTTTCCTTGTTGTTGATAAAGATAACTACTGGTAAGTAACACCATTGAAAAGAGGACCAACCATGCCGTTTGTTTCAATACTTCAATATTAAAGGTCATATTTTTCCAACCGTCGATATAGTGCACCACGTGTAAGTCCTAGCGCCTTAGCTGCTTTACTCACATTACCTTTGAAATGATCCAACGCATTGGCAATGGTGAGTTGTTCTACTTTGTCTAAATTAAATGTTGTTTGTGCAGACTCTTGCTGAGGAGAATCGGATTTTAAAGGTAGCGTGATAATCGAACTTATATCGAGGATATCACCATCCGTTAAAATGACGGCTCGTTCAATGGTATGACACAATTCTCTAACATTACCAGGCCATTGATAACGACTTAATCTTTGTCTATCAGACGCATTGATAATCAATTTCCGATTGTACTTCTGACAGAAGTGTTTTAGATAATGATTGATCAGTAAAGGAATATCTTCTTTTCGTTCTCGTAACGGTGGCAGCCTGATCTCAATGGTATTGATTCGGTACAATAAATCTTGCCTGAAACGTCCGTTCTTAACCGCTTCATTTAAATTGTCATTGGTTGCGCTGATCAGTCTGATATCGATACTTATCGACTTCATACTGCCTACGGGGGTAATTTCTCTATTTTGCAAAGCCGTTAACAATTTTGCTTGCTGACTGATGGGTAGGTTGGCTAATTCATCAAGGAATAAACTGCCGCCTTTGGCTAATTCAAATCGACCAATACGATCTGATTTAGCATCGGTAAATGCGCCTTTTTTATGGCCGAATAATTCACTTTCAAAAAGTGACTCAGAAATAGCACCCATATCTACATTAATTAATGTTTTATCTGCCCTTAAGCTAGCCTGATGAATCGCTCTTGCTACTAATTCTTTACCTGTACCACTTTCTCCTGTGATCAGAATATTTGCATCTGTTTTTGCCGCTTTTTCTATTGTGTTAAAAACTTGAGTCATCACATCGCTTTGACCAATAAAAGGTTGATTGTTACCGAGCATAGCTTGGCTTAATCCCTGGGTTTTCCGGGTAAGTACATCAACCGTTTTTTTAGATTTTGAATGTTGAAACGCAGCAGCCATTGAAGCTAAAATTTCATCATTTTGCCAAGGCTTGGTTATAAAATCTGATGCACCTGCTTTTATTGCATCAACGGCGAGTTTTATATCTGCATAAGCGGTCATCATGATCACAACAATGCTTGGGTCAATTGTTAAGATGGTTTTCAACCAACTAAATCCTTCCTGACCACTGATAGCATCTTGCGTAAAGTTCATATCGAGCAAAATGACATCGAATTCAAATTGGGCTATCAGCTCTTCAATTTGGTGGGGATCATCGGTGGTTTTTATCAGGCTGTAGTGTTTCTTAAGTAGCAGCCGGGCAGAGGTTAAAATATCAACATTGTCATCAACCACTAAGATGCGTCCAAATTGCTTCATTGCGTTCTTTGTCCATTTACTAAAATTATACTGATTTAAATACTACGTGAGTCTAAGGATAATTAAAAGATAAAGTGTCCATAATTGGACATAACACTGTTCTACTGGTGGACACTTTTAAGTGAGCCACCTTTACGTATTGCTGTAACTTGTTGATATTGATGCAAGTAATTTGTGGCACAAGACTTGTAATAGACTTGGTAACTATTGCGATAACTTTTCCTACAAGTAATGCAATTAATGATTAAATTAATGAAAATGATAGGTTGCTAAGATGGACAAAAAAATACAACAGCCCAAGTTCAAAAAATATTTTAAAGTATTATTAGTTTTGCTGACCGCTGGCATTATCGTAACGACATCTTTTGCTGTTACAACGAGTAATGGAAAAAGTCAGTATGTAGCCGCTAGTACACTTACCTCTTCGAAGGTAGTCTCTGGGCACTTCGAGGATAAGCTTAGTTTAAGAGGTATTATCACTCCCCAAACCACTGTTTATTTAGATGCCATCGCTGGCGGTCGTGTTGAAGAAAAGCTTGTGGAACAAGGAGAGTATGTTGAAAAAGGTCAGCCATTGTTGCGTTTATCTAATGTCTCCCTGCAATTAGATGTAATGAGCCGTGAAGCACAAGTAACCGAACAGCTAAACTTCTTACGTAATACCCAAATGACGATGACCACTAATCGATTGAACTTACGAAGAGATCTTTTAGAAATCGACCTGAAAATTGGCCATCTGAACCGTAAAATTAAACAAGCAAAGCCATTAGTTAAACAAGGTGTACTGGCTCAAGACAAGTTACAAAGTTTTGAGCTGGATCTACAATATTTTATACAACGAAAAGCACTGACAACACAACGCCAACAAGAAGAAAACAAAATTCGACAAGTACAGGTAATGCAGTTAGAAGAAAGTGCAAAGATGTTACGTGAAAATTTAGTTTTTGCTCGTAAAAATCTAGATAACTTACTCATAAAAGCACCGGTATCGGGTTATTTGAGTGAACTGAATGTTGAGCTTGGCGAGTCAAAAAGTCGAGGGGCTCGACTTGGACAAGTTGATATTCCTAATCGCTTCAAATTGATTGCCAATTTAGATGAGTATTATTTAAACCAGATCACCATTGGCATGCCTGCCGAGATAAAATTTAATGGAGAAGAGGTCAGCTTAACCGTTGCCAAAATTGATAGTCGAGTCAGGCAGTCTCAATTCAGGATTGAATTGAGATTGCCCAACGAACTTGAAAATATTAAACCGGGACAAAGCTTGGAATTAGATCTTATGTTAACGCAAGGTGTGGATAATTCTTTATTACTTAAACGAGGGTCTTTTATTAATAGTACAGGCGGTAATTGGGCTTTTGTTTTAAATAAAGACAACACGAGTGCCGAACGTCGTTTAATTAAATTAGGTAAAAAAAATAAAAACTATTACCAAGTACTTGACGGACTTCAGGTCGGGGAAAGCGTAATTACTTCAAATTATAGTGCCTTTGATAAGGCAGATAACATTCAAATTACAGGAAAAAAGTCATGATCAAATTAACTAACATATCACGTGTATTTCGGACTCATGACGTGGAAACTACCGCGTTGAATAAGATAAACCTGACTGTTGAGCAAGGTGACTTTTTAGCCATTATGGGGCCGTCTGGTTGTGGTAAGTCCACACTGTTATCTTTGCTAGGCATGTTGGACTCCCCAGACAGTGGTGATTATGTTTTTGGAGAGCAGAATATTTCAAGTTACGGTGAACGTAAATTGGCAAAACTAAGAAGTAGTTCAATTGGTTTTGTATTTCAAAGTTTTAATTTGATTGATAGTTTAACAGTATTTGAAAATGTCGAACTGCCGCTACAATATCTAAAAATATCTCGGGCTGAGCGTAAACTAAAAGTAGATGCTATTTTATCAAAAGTGGGTATTGACCACCGTGCTGATCATTTACCTCAACAATTATCGGGTGGTCAACAGCAAAGAGTAGCAGTCGCTCGGGCATTGGTGATTAATCCCAAGCTTATCCTAGCTGATGAACCAACAGGTAACTTAGACTCAAAAAATGGTGAGGAAGTTATGGCGATGTTACGTGCATTAAATGACGCAGGTACTACGGTCATCATGGTAAGTCACTCTGAGCATGACGCGAAATATGCTAACCGGATAATACGACTTTTTGATGGGCAAATTATACTAGACAGAGCCAGTGAAGCTGAAAAAGAGGTGCAATATGTTTAAGTATTTATTCGCTAATTATTTCATTAGTGCTTTTAGGTCGCTAGCACGTCATAAAATGAATTTAATCTTAACCATTATAGGTTTATCTACTGGTTTAGCGGCTGCGTTATTGATTGGGTTATTTACCCTAAATGAAAATTCTTATGATGAATTTCAGCCCGATGCAGAGCGAACTTATCGGGTGGTCATGCAACATATTCCTAGTGGTAGTGAATACCCCATGACTACACCTAGGGGAGGGCCGCAATTCAAAAAAGTGGCTGGTGTTTTTGATGTCATGACTTTAATAAAAGCGGACTGGATGCTCGGGGAAAAAGTGCAAATTGGCTCAGAGTACTTAAAGCTTAACAACTTTATTGCGGCACCAGAGCAGCTAACTGAGTTTATTTCAATTAATGTCTTGCATGGTGACTTAACGATGGCATTAACTCAGCCCGATAAAATTGCGTTGTCTGCAGCTGAAGCGATGCGTTTATTTGGCAGTGAAAATGCTGTAGGTAAAACATTATTATTAGTTGATGGCAAGAAAACCATGGAGGTTAGCGCAATATTTGTAGATTTTCCTGCTAATAGCCATTACGCGATGCAGTCGATAGTTTCAGCTAAACGCTTCATGGGCGTGATTGGTAAAGTGGCACATACCTATATCAAGTTAGATAAAGGTGCCAACATAAATGCAGTCGAAATGGAAATAACTGAGATACTCAATAGATTTTGGCGGGACGAAACTAATGAGATTGCTTATTACTTACAGCCCCTGTTGGATATTCATTTGGCGCCGAACTTCAATACAGATATGAAAATTGGCGGCTCAGCTAAAACTGTGTTTATTAGTATTGCCTTGAGTGTATTGTTATTGCTTATTTCAAGTTTTAACTACATTAACATGAGTATTGCTCAAGCGGGTTTAAGGGCTAAAGAAGTTGGCGTACGTAAGGTGTTAGGGGCAACCAAGTCGCAACTAGTACTACAATTTTTAACTGAATCTGTGGTTATTGCCCTTATTTCTGCACTGTTAGCTTGTGGTCTTGTTGAATTGTTATTACCGGCTTTTAATCAATTGATTGGGCGTGATCTAGTTATAGACAGTTGGTCACAATATATTAGTGGTATTGTCGGGATTACTGTATTAATTGGCATTGCATCGGGTTTATATCCAGCACTATTTATCTCTTCCTTTAGTGTTCATCGGGTATTAAGTGGTGACTTTGGCCGAGGTAAAACAGCTACATTAGTAAGAAAGTCTTTGATGGTAGCCCAGTCGGCATTATCAGTAAGCTTGATTATTGCCGCGATTAGCCTTTATCTACAGTTGAATTATTTACAAAACTTGGCGGTCAACTATGAGAAAGAACAGCGCATTCGGGTTTTAGGTATGCCCGGACATAGTGTTTACTCAGACGATAGCCAATCACTTTATCAGGACTTAGTTAACATCGAAGGTGTAATATCTGCAACCGTTACTGACTTTGACTTGACGAAGTCAACTAATGCAGGGGCTTTTGTGACTTCTGTACCAGGCGTTGCTGAGTTTGATCAACCCATGGGCTTTGCGGGTGTTGGTTTTAATGCGGTAAAGACCTTGGGTTTACAACTGGTGGCTGGGCGTGATTTTTCAACACAATATCAATCAGACTGGTTTAACGAAGCGCAAGCTACAGTGGCTATTATTATTCCCGAATCTGTATTACATATTGCAGGCTATAAAAACGCTGAACAGGCGATTGGTCAAGTTTGGCGATTTGGTGCGGGTGGTCAACAAAACGTAAAAGGTAAAATAGTTGGCGTTATAAAAGATATCAAAATAGGTTCATCACGAGATAGTTCTGGTCCGGTATTATTTGTTTGTGGTTTACCTGTCGGCGGCAATTATTCATTAGTGTTAGAGGTTGAAGACCAATACTCTATTGAAATGAAGCAAGACGTGACAACATTTGTTGAACAGCGTCTGAAAGTAAATGCGGTAGAAATTCAACTGGTAAAAAATAACTATCTTTCTCTTTATAAAGCAGAGAACCAATTGGTTCAAATGGTTGCTATATTCTCTGGTTTAGCAATATTCTTAACTTGTATAGGGATGTTTGGGCTTGCAGCATTCAGTGCCCAACAACGCAGTCGAGAAGTCGCAATTCGTAAAGTAATAGGTGCTTCACGGTTCAGTTTAGTAACTTTACTTACCAGTGAGTCAATTGTTTTGATAGGTTTAAGTTTACTGATTGCTTTTCCTGTTTCATATTATTTTATTGATGAATGGCTTCTTAGTTTTAATGACCGAATTTCTCAGTCGATTGTTATTTACGCCATTGCCGCGTTGTTAGTTGCCTTCGTTACTTGGGTAACGGTTGCAACAATAGCGCTAAAAATAGCGAGTGCTAAACCTTCATCTAGCTTGAGATATGAATAATCAATTTACAGTTAAATGACTCATTAATAAATAACGACGTTTTAGTTATTATGGTGAAGGATTGTTAAAAAAAGAGCAAAAAAAAACGTTTACCTGAAATCAAGTAAACGTATTATAAAAACATGAAACACTAAGGGAAATAAGTACTCTCACATAGTAGGAGTACTTATTATTGTTTAAGTTCAATTTGTTTATCAATTATTTTTTATTAATTTATAGCGAACACTTTTAGAAATTAATTATATGTTTTTACCATAAAATCAAACTATTTTACTTTGGTGCTTGAGCAGGTCAAATCACTAATGGAGCTCGTAGTTAAGAGTTTCCTTAGTATTGAATAGAGTCAGCATCAGCTGACTTTATTAAACACAGCATTCAAATTTCATCATTAAAACTCCAGCCCATTATCAACAACTAAAAATGCAATAATAGTAAGTAGATAACCTTATAACTACTGTTATAGTGGCGAATGATTATAAAAGTCTTTCAAATAGAGGGATCTGATTTGGTAATCAACTATTGGCAGTTATCATCAAATATGAAAGACATTAACTATAAAGTTTCGGCCATATTGTGAGCAATATAGCTTTTGCAGAGATACCTGTGTTGAAAGCTGGAGCGGGTGACTTTTATATCAAAGGTGGGCTATTCGTCTACTAACATGAGTCAGACTGCTGCGGAGCTTCTTTATAATCCGTAATTAGAGTGTAAATATTTAATAAATAACGTGTTTTTAATTCTATGTTGTTAGCAGATAACTTTATTGTCTCTACATCAGGCATTTATTCCCAAGGTAGTATATGAACAAATTAATAATAATAATGCTTTTAACGCTTTCTTCCAATGTCGTTGCTAATAACGAAAATCCTCATGATGAGTTAACGGTTACCTTAGAAAAAATACGCATACAAAACGATATTCCGGCAATGGCTGTGGCAATAATCAGTTCAGGTGAAATAATATATATTAAAGGTTTTGGGTTTATTGATGATGAAAAAATCAAGTCAGCAACTAAAACATCGTTATTTCGAGTTGCTTCTATCTCTAAACTTTTTACTGCCCAGGCAATTATGCAATTGGTTGAAGATAAGAAGTTAAAACTCAATGACAATGTTAGTCAATATTTATCAACATTTGAAAATACTGATATTACGATTAAGCAGCTGTTGACCCATTCATCAGGATTAAGTGATGCTATTAGACCAGTCAAACTCGATGCAAAAAGATCTCAACAGGCATACTTGAAATCCGTGCAACAAACAACGGTCAATAATTTGGTAAATAAGACATTTGAATATAGTGACACCGGATTTAACATTCTGGGAGGGGTGATTAGTGCTGTTTCTGGTGTGAAATATGAAGAGTATGTAATTAAAAATATTTTGATACCAGCAGGCATGATAAAAAGTAATTACTTCAATGGCTTTAATGAACATTTTGCAGAAGCACCGCCAACGAAGCATGGAATATTAATCAATGAAAAAAAGCAGCGTCCGTATGATTTGTCTTTTAACCCAAGTGAAGGATTAGTTGCAAATGTATCTGATTTAAGTCAGTGGCTAAAATTAACGCTTGCGAATGACAGTTCAATTCTAAAAAAGCAAACATACAAGGATATGTTAAAACCTCAAATTAAAACGGTATGGGGGGAAATATATATGGGGTTAGGTTGGCAAGTATACAAAAAGGACGGTGTTAATGTTGCTAGACATCCAGGAAGTATTAGAGGTTATAAATCATTAATTATAACTTATCCTGAAAGTGAAGATGCAATCATATTACTCACCAACTCAAGTAACACTCCTCGATGGGAAATTGCTAAATCAATTACAGAAATATTAAAGAAAACTGCTCAATGGTAACAAATACACACATATAATAAATTTACTTAAAGTACTTTATTCAATAATATAATAACAAGCGGCTGCGCAATGAAACATAATTAATTTATTGAAAGAGAATATTATGATTGTAGAAAATGTGCTTCCTGAATATTATGCAGAAATGTTAGATGTTTGGGAAAATTCAGTCCGAGCTACTCATGACTTCATAACAGAAGAAGATATTGAGTTTTTTAAACCGATAATCATTGAGCAGGGTTTTCCTGCTGTCACCCTAAAATGCATTAAAGACAAAACAGGTTTTATTATAGGTTTCCTGGGTACTCATGATCTTAAAGTAGAAATGTTATTTGTCTTAGATAGGTTTAGAGGGGAAGGGGTAGGAAAAATTTTATTGCAGTATGCAATTGATCATTTAAAAGCCAATAGTGTCGATGTTAATGAACAAAACCCTTTAGCCGTAGGTTTCTATGAATATATGGGTTTCAAAGTTATTTCACGTTCACCACTTGATGATATGGGCAAACCATTCCCAATATTACACATGAAGTTATAAGACTCGGTTAATCATAACCGGATTTGTCAGAAGAAATACTTAAGGCCAATAACGTTAAGTATTTCCGTTTTCTCAATCATTTATTTCACAGCCTGTAAAACCCAATGACTTCTAGGGAAGTGGCAAGTATAACCATACGGAATTCTTTGTAGATAATCTTGATGTTCAATTTCAGCTTCCCAAAACTCACCTGCCGGAGCCAATTCTGTAACAACAGGTCCTGGCCATGAACCAGACGCATTAACATCGACGATAGTTTGTAACGCAACAGAATTTTGTTCTGCTGAACAATAATATATTGCAGAACGGTATAAAGAACCTCGGTCGTTTCCTTGTTGAAACTTAGTTGTTGGGTCATGTATCTGAAAGAAAAATTCAAGAATATCTCGGAAACTTACTACATCAGCATTGAATAATATTTCGATACCTTCTGCATGGTTGCCATAATTATAATGTGTAGCATTCATAATCTCACCACCGGTATAACCTACACGGGTTGACAAGATGCCTGGAAGTTTACGTATTAGGTCTTGCATCCCCCAAAAGCAACCACCTGCTAAAATAGCTCGTTCTACGGTCATTTTTATCAAATCTCTACTTGAGCAACGAAATCACCATAACCATTGGTTACCATCTCATCAATAGGAATAAAACGAAGTGACGCCGAATTAATACAGTATCGTAAACCGCCTTCATTTGTTGGACCATCGTCAAATACATGGCCTAAATGACTGTCACCATGACCTGAGCGTACTTCAGTTCTGATCATTCCGTGGGTGTTGTCTTTAATTTCATGTACATTCTTCGACTCTATTGGTTTGCTGAAGCTTGGCCAACCACAGCCAGAGTCAAATTTATCTGATGAAGCAAATAGCGGTTCACCTGAAACGATGTCGACATAAATGCCCGGTAAAGTATTATTGAGGTGTTCACCACTGCCTGGTCGTTCTGTGCCATTCTCTTGTGTTACACGATATTGTTCTTGGTTTAGAGTAGAAATTACAGCGGCGGATTTATGATATGTTGTCATCGCTTAAGCCCTCATGTTTATATTTTACAAGTACGGATGAAAGTTAACGTTAATTAATTTTAAAATATATACGGATATTAAAAAAATGTGTACAAAATCTATTGTCGTTTAGGAGTGGACAATATCAGTGTTGGTGATGTTATGCCTACTGATTTTGAAAATATTCTTATGTTAAGATAACGACATGATTACAAAATTTAAAATAACCAAAAGTATTTAACTTGAAATGACTGATAAACACGTGTTCGATCCTGATATTTTAAAAACTCAGCAATGGGTAGAAGAAATAATTATAGGTCTAAATTTTTGTCCTTTTGCCAAAAAAGAATTTGTAAATAATACTATTCATTATGAGCTTTGTAATGAAAAAAAAATTGTACCTGCCCTAGAAAAATTGGCCAAACAATGTGAAAAACTCGTAGAAGAACCTAATATTGAAACGACATTATTGATTTTCAATAACGGTTTTAAAAGTTTCGAAAGTTATTTAGATTTACTTGATTATTCAAATGATTTACTTATAACACAAGGCTATGAAGGCATATTTCAACTCGCGAGTTTTCATCCTGATTATTACTTTGAAGGTGAATCGTTTGAAGCGGCTTCTAACTATACAAATCGTTCTCCATTACCAACCCTTCATCTAATTCGTGAAGCGAGTATGGAAAAAGTACTGTCTGTTTATAAAAATCCAGAACAAATTCCTGAAAATAATATCGCCTTAGCAGAAGAAAAAGGTGCAAATTATTTCAGAAATGTTCTGCAGAGGATCGATGAATTACATCAATAGAACATTTATATTCTGTTTGTAATTCAAGCTATTTTCCAATGTGAGAGCAACTTGCTATAATATTAAAAATTATTGAAGGGTAGTCATTTTCGTGGATGAACAAAAAATAGTACAAGTTGGTGGTAGCATAGAACAATCTTTACAAGGTCAATATACCATAGATGTTTCCTCGGTATTAAAAGAGGCATGGCAATTAACACTTGGCTCTCGTATTGCGATTAATTTAGGCTTACTTTTTACCCTCGTTTTTGCCGTTATTGTTTCCATTGTAATCAGTGGTTATATGGGGGGAATTGAAGAGGTGATTAAAGACCCGCAATCATCCACACTATTGAATATTGTCGTAGTGTTGATTATTTCTCCACTTTTAGTGGGCGTAGAAATGATGGGTGTTTTTCATGCTGTAGGATTAAAAACGAACAGTAAAATGATTTTTTCTTATCTAAAAAGAGGAAGTTGGGTTGCTGTTTGTGCTTTGTTAACATCAGTAATTATCTCTATAGGAATGAGTTTATTCATCTTGCCAGGTATTTACTTATCAGCGGCTTTCTCGCTGGCTTTACCTTTAGTAGTTGAAAAGAACCTATCCCCTTTGAAAGCCATAATTATAAGCTTGAAAGTTACACGTTTTCAATGGTTTAAGTTGGTTTCTATATATGCGTTGCTTCTTATCGCTTTATTTGTGTCATTACTACCATTAGTCATTCTTGCTCAAACTCAGTTATCTGTCATTGGTGTTATGATCTTTTTAGTCGCATTAACGTTTATAGCGCCGTTGTTTTATAATGTAAAAGGTATTTTATATCGAGAAATTTTTGGCATGCAGTTGTCTGCTTCAAGTACTGATGCAACACCGAACCAAACGAATGATACATTTTCAGCTTAAGTCTTGGTAAAAAGACATTGTTGTCATTAAAAGGACATTATGAAAATTCAATATTTTATTAAACTGGTTATACTCAGCGCATTCGTTATCGCGCTTATTGCCCCTTTTACATTCATGAAACCTGAGCATACAATTGTTCCAGCAGTTGCTGTAAAAGTTGAAAAAATTGAAAAAATTGAAAAAGTTGTAAAAATTGCACCCGTGGTGAAAGTAAAAATAATTGAACAACCACTACATAATGTCAAGATACCTGACTTTGCGTCCATTCGAGATGTTAAAACTAAAAAACGTGAATTTTTTAAATATATTTATCCATCGGTTGAGGAAGAGAACAGAAACTTACTTAAACTAAGAGCTGAAGTATCTGTCATGATTGAAGCTGTTTTTTTAGAAGACAACCTTTTAGATGAACAGCAACTTTTGCTTAGTCGTTTAATTAAAAAATATAAAGTAAGTAATAAATACTCTCCGTTACAACAACTTAATGAATTATTGTTACGTATTGATGTAGTTCCCATTGAGTTAGTATTGGTACAAGCAGCGAATGAATCAGCTTGGGGAACCTCTCGCTTTGCTAAAGTTGGATTGAATTTTTTTGGCATGTGGTGCTATAAAAAGGGCTGTGGCATGGTACCCGGAGGCAGAGATACTGGTGCTAAACATGAAGTTGCTGCATTTAGGAGTATTGAGCATGGCGTACAGCGTTATTTACACAACATAAATACGAATAATGCCTACAGTGTTTTTAGAACTATCCGTGGGCAGTTACGTGCACAAGAACAACCATTATCTCCACAAATATTAGCAACGGGTTTATTACGTTATTCTATTAGGGGTATTGACTACGTGTTAGAGATAACTGAAATGATCCGTCATAACCAAGTGTATTTTGATGAACTGGTGGTCAAACCTATAGCTATTTAAAATAGATGATTTTACCTCGGTTATTTGGATAAATTTTTGCTCACATTCGTATTTAATAAAATTACAAAAACCACCATGAAATTTATATTTTTGGTGGTTTTTTTATAAATTAATATGTTACTTAAAGGTTGGTGACGTTAATTACCATTGAATCATCAATATTACTTGAAGAAATAGTCGCTTCAGAAAATTCGTATTCTTTTCGAGCTTCACTTCTATCAATAGGTAAGTTCATAAAATTAAATAGGTTAGTATCAGCTAATTGGCTCGGGCTAATGTTTTTAATGGAATTAAATATATTTTCAATCCTATCAGGGTTCACTTTCTCCCAATCGCTAAACATTGCTTTGATGGATTGTCTCTGTAAATTTTCTTGAGAGCCACATAAATTACAAGGTATTATTGGATACTGCTTATATTCTGAAAATTTAATTAGATCTTTTTCTCGACAAAAAGATAGAGGTCGAATGACTACATTTCTTTTGTCATCTGATCTTAACTTTGGCGGCATTGCCTTTAATTTTCCACCATGGAACATATTTAAAAACATTGTTTCAACAATATCATCCATATGATGGCCAAGTGCTATTTTTGTTGCGCCAATTGACTCTGCAAAAGAATACAAGGTTCCACGTCTTAATCTTGAACATAATCCGCAGGTAGTTTTTCCTTCAGGAACTTTTTGTTTAACAATTGAGTAAGTATCTTTATCAACTATGTAATAAGGGATGTTTAATGACTCAAAATAGTTCGGTAATATGTGTGCAGGAAACCCAGGTTGTTTTTGATCCAAATTAACGGCAATAATATCAAACTTGATCGGTGCCGCTTTTTGCAAGGCGAGCAAAATATCTAACATCACAAAAGAATCCTTGCCGCCACTAAGAGCGGCCATGACGACGTCAGATTCTTCAATCATGTTGTATTCAGCGATTGCTTTGCCCACACGATTACGTAATTTTTTTTCTAATTTTTTAAGTTCTGGATCTGGTTTAAGTTTTGGTTTTAATTCTTTTAAATTTGTCATTAATAAAGCTTAATAAATTAACATAATAGTTCAGTATGAAACTAAAATTGAATACCCATTATTTTAACAATCCTATCAAAGATAATATATAGCTATGAAGCAGCTTAAAAAAGAAAATTATATTTTTCCCCGTGTTATTACTGTTCATTGAAACTTGCCGCAAAGTTCATCACTAAATGTTTAGCAACAAATATAACCGATCCTAATATTATCCATTTATTACAACGTATTTTTTGTGTGATTGCCATAACCATACTGCTGATCACTATACTCGATTTGATTAATGTACCCATCACCGCTTTCGCCTTCTTATCTGGGGAATTCGCGATAGTTTAGGTTTTAGCGCGCAAAATGTTTAGACTGGCAGGAGGCTTCGTCAGCGTTGAGTACGCAAGTTATTTTAATTGTTGCAGCTTCTCTTGCACTAGGGGCTGCTATGATGACAACAGGTGGAGCTGAATATATAGCACAGGTTTTTGTCGCAGTATCCTATGGTCTCCCACCAGGGGGGCGTTTTATCGGCATTAATGTTGTTATTGGCTATTCTCACTAATATTGTTTCTAACAATGCTGCAGTGGTTATTGGAACACCTATTGCCATTTCTGTTGCTAGTCAACTCAATATTTTCCCTGAGCCGTTTATTTTAGCCGTACTATTTGGTGCCAACTTAAGTTATGCAACGCCGATGGCATACAAAACTAATTTATTGGTCATGAATGCGGGGGGGATCAATTTTCTTATTTTATGCGTGTTGGTATTTCGCTGATTATTCTGATGTGGGTGACATTATCTTTTCTCTTAAATTGGCTGTATTTATAGACGAAATAACAAATTAAATGACATACGAGAGTGTTTTGAACGCTAATTAAACTTATTTCAAATGTATTGCTATAGTTGTAGTGATTTAATTAATGGTTATATCTGGGTTACCTCACACCAATTAAATGCAACAATGGGAATATTAACGGTTATAACAGTTATTGTGAGCGTTTATTATCTTGAAACTCAGTAAGTTAATACCTACTTGCGGGGTTGTTATTTTCTCAATTGTTTTTCAAAAGTTTATTGGTCATTTATCATCATGTTTAATCGTTTTATCTTGTTAATTCTATTTGTATTAATCTCTCCTTTTGCATTATCCAATACACTTGTTGTTAAAGTTTCGGAAGGTTTACCCAGCCATTTAATGAAAAATATTTATGCGTATTTGGGCACATTACCGACAAATGAAATTGAAAGGTCGTCTTTTATTTTTACAGCCAACAAACAGACTGAAAATGCCCTTAAGGCATTAGGTTATTATCGTGCAGTCGTTACACATTCGATCACCAAAAAGTTAGATAAAGATGTTTGGATACTCTCAATTAAGGTGTTGTTAAATCCGCCAACTAAAATTAAATCAGTACGTATCACTCTTACGGGTGAAGCTTTAGGAGATGACGATTTTAAGAAAATGATCAAAAATGTTCCAATGGTTACAGGTGATATATTGCATCATGGTGTTTATGAAAAATTTAAAACTGACTTGGTCTCCTTTGGGTTAGAGAGAGGTTATTTTGATGGGAAATTTACTAACTCTACTATAGCTATACATAAAGATTTGGGTACAGCAGACGTTCTTGTTCACTTTAACAGCGGGCCTCGTTATAAGTTTGGTGAAATAGAATTTAATGAGTTCACCATAAACGCTAGTGTATTAACACCTATGCTACCTTTTGAAGAAGGTGATTTCTATCAACAAAAATTGATACAAAATTTGCAAAATGAACTCGATAAAACACAATATTTCAGTCATGTTGTTGTACGACCTAAAATAGAAAACAGCATGAGTAACATCTTGCCTATCGATGTTTCATTGGAAAAAACAAAGCGTCATCAATTAAATTTAGGACTAGGCTACGCAACAGACACAAAAGAAAGGTTTTCTTTTGGGTGGAAAACACCGTTAATAAATCGCCACGGACATCGTCAAGAAACGAGATTATCTTATTCAACCATTAATCCGACTGGATATTTTATTTATAGTATCCCATTGTCGCACCCCAATAATGATGTTTTACAATTACAAACGGAGCTGGAAAAAAATGATTATGGCGATTTGACGAGTCGGTTTTTTACTTTCAAATTGGGACGTGTATATCTGAAAAACGATATTTTACGACAACCATATTTGAGATATCTGAGTGAAGAGTGGCAAACTGATGGTATTTACGATGATGGAAATTATATTATTCCAGGATTTACGTGGTCTGATATTGATCGCGATGGACCGTTACTCGATCCAAGTAACGGCTTTCTACATTATTATAACGTAGAAGGTAGTTATGACGGTTTATCCTCAGAAACATCTTTTTTACGTTTCAACGCCCGTTGGAAATATATTACATTACTGGCTCCAAAACACCGTATCGTTTCACGCTTAGAGCTTGGTTATGTGATTATTAGTGATAATTCTGAAGAGGAGCTGTCACCTTCATTACGCTTTTATGCTGGTGGTGATCAAAGTATTCGAGGTTTTGATTATCAATCGATTGGCCCTAACGTATTTCTTTCTGAAGATATTAACCAAGAGGATGAAATTGTTATTGGTGGTACAAATATGATTGTCGCTAGTTTGGAGTATCAGTATTATTTCTCAAATAAGTGGCGAGGGGCATTATTTGTTGATGCAGGTAGTGTTAATGATAGTGATAAATTAGACCCTGTTTATTCAATCGGCCCAGGCATTCATTATCTTTCTCCGATTGGGCCTATCCGGTTTGCTTTAGGGTATTCATTAAGCGACGAACACCCTTCATGGCGTATTCATTTTAGTATTGGCGCTGAACTATGACCTATAAACGTGCTAGTTTCCTTTTTTTGAGTGGCGTAACGGGATTACTCTGTTTAGTCGCTATTCTTTGTTCGACTCCTTGGGGCGCCCAGTTATCAATTTTTGCTGTCAATGAGTTTTCACCGATACAAGTAAAGTATAAAAGTGGTTCGATTTTAAATAATTTAACGTTAAAACAATTGACGATTGAAAACGATGTAACGGTTATAAATGCAGATAATATTCGTTTAACCCTGCATTTGCGATGCCTTTGGAAAAGCCAACTGTGTATTGACGAAATTAGCATTAATTCACTTCAAATGAAACTGAAAGAAACGAGAGATATATCCTCTGATGAGCTTGTTGAACAAGCGATTAACTCCTCAAGTTTTACTTTACCTTTTAGTGTTGACCTAAAAAAATTGATTTTAGCTAACGCACAAATAATAGGTAAGGGATTAGTGGTCAATTTGACAGATTTTTCCAGTGCTTTATCTGTCAAACAGTCTTCAATCAATAATATAGCTATAAATATACAAAGTGCATTGTTGGCTAAAGCACAAATTATTTTAACTGAACCACAAAATTTTTCATCTAAACCTATACCAGTAGTTTGGCCTTTATCGTCAATGCCTGAGCTATATTCACCTTTAAAATTAACATTCAAGTCCTTAGCTATAAAAACGGTCAATGTTGAGAGAATAGACACTACCGGCATTGAAACAAAGGTAATAACGATTGACGATACCGTTGCACGTTTATCATGGTTTAAAACAGAGCTGTTCATTGAAGAATTAACCTCAACAGTTGCTAAGTCGGGAACATTGTCTTTAAAAGGGAAGATAGATTTTGTTACGCCTTATATTGTCGATTTAACCTTAGTTAGTTCAATTGAAAATTTCGAGTTATTACCGGAACTTAACGATTCAAACCAAAAAGTCACAATAAATGGAAATTTATCAGATTTAGTCACAACAATTAAAAGTGAAGGTGAATTAGCATTAACCGCTGAAATGGCAGTAAATGTTACTGATGCAAATTTACCCTATAAGTTAATCGCTAATGTCACTAAGCTTTCCCTGCCTGATAATATTAATAAGACTTTTACCCCGTCGACTTTTTTATTAGCAAGTGAAGGTGATCTTAACCATCACTTTATCAATTTCAAAAGTAAGATCAGTGGTTTTGGTTATCAAGATGCAGTGCTTGATATCAATGCAACTTATGCGGAGCAAACTTTTAAAATAAACACCTTACATTTTGAAGAGTTAAACGCGAATAACCATTTGGATATGACGGGAGAATTACAGTTAGGAGAACGATTGATATGGAATGTAACGGTTAAATCTTCGGGTATTACATTACCTAATATTGATGAAAAGTTATCTGGCCGCCTGCAGGGCAATATTATCAGTAAAGGTTTTTACGCTAAAAATGAATGGGCGATTGCCCTTGCTGATTCGAATGTTAAAGGCGAAATTAACAATATACCGCTGAATGTAGAGGCTAATATTGATATTAACCATAAAGGTGATTTAGCGCCGAGTAAAATCAACCTTGATTATGGCGATATAATACTGAGTTTAAATGGATATAGCGATAAGGACTGGCATATTGATGGGGCAATAAGTTTTGGAAATACCGGATTATGGATAAAAGATATTGAAAGTGACTTGCGTTCAAATATTTCAATTACTGGTCCGATTAAGCAGCCTAAAGTCACTTTGAACGGTGAATTTAAAAACCTATTAATGGCTGACTTCAGCAGTGACGCAATTAATTTCGACGTAATATATCAACCAATGAACAATCATAAGCATAAAGTTACCTTTAAGAGCGATCGCGTTAACTGGCATGAACACAAGGTTGATAGCGTAAACTGGTCAAGTCATGGTGATTTAAGCGATCAAAAGGTCAATATAGCTTGGCTTGGTGATTCATCAATAGACTTACTGATTAATAGCCATTATTCACCGCAAGCAGATCAGTGGAAAGTGGCAACGGATAAAATAAGTTTTTCTTTAGGTGAGTATGATTTCGAGTCAAATAAGCCACTTGATTTTCTTTATGATAATGTAAAAAAGACATTTATTATTAATCAACATTGTTGGCTTGCCGCGCAGTCAGAGCTTTGTTTGAAAAATGATAGCAGCATAAAACTTGCTCAGGGTGAATTAGCTTTGGCCATTAAGTTAAACGCTGATCTTTTAACGCCATTTATCCCTGAAGATATACGTTTGAAAAGCATGCTAGCAGGGAATGTTGCCATCGGTTGGAAGACAAACCAAACGCCATCAGTTAATGCTGAATTAGTGATGAGTCATGGGAATGTACAAATAAATAGAGAAGATAACTTATATAGTGTGCTTGAGTGGCAAAAAGGACAATTGAATTTAAAATTGGATCAAAATATTATTGATGGAAATTTTGTTTTGTTTTCTTCTGATAATACAGAAATAGTAAAGCTAAGAACTTCTATTTTATTTGACGAAAATCGTATTATAGAGAGTCAACTGATTATAAACGATTTAAATATTTCACCATTACAAATGTTTATCCCTGAGCTGACTTCATTGGAAGGAACGCTAAATTCAAGGTTCACCGTAGTAGGGGATTTAGGAAAGCCGGTGATAAAAGGTGAGGTATCACTCATTGCAGGTAAAGCTACAATTTTAGGTAATATAAATACTCTAGAAGATATTAGTATGGCTGTCGATTTTAAAGATCAGGAAGCCGTTATTACTGGCGGTCTTAATATTAATAAGGCAGCAGCTCGTGTAAAAGGTGAGGCTGACTGGCAAAACGAATTTAAAGCGACTATAAATTTTGATGGTGAGTCACTAAAGTTTTCACTTCCCCCCGATCTCACCTTAACCGTCTCTCCCCATCTTCATGCACAAATACAGGCGTCAGAGCTTAAAATATCAGGTCGTATTGAGGTGCTTGAAGGGAAAATATCTGTAGATAAGTTGCCACAAGGGAGTGTTAGCTTAAGTAAAGATGTCATCATTGTTGATGATGAAGGTGAACAAATCTCTAATGATAATTCGTTTGATATCGTTACAAATGTTCGTGTGATTATCGCAGATACTTTCAACGTTGAAGGCCAAGGCTTTATTGGCCGACTTGGCGGAGAATTACAAGTGAGCCAACAGGCAAATCAACCTTTGCAACTTTTTGGTAGTTTAAAAATTCCTGAAGGTCGTTATAGCGCTTATGGACAAGATTTGTCAGTGACTAAAGGCGTTATTTCTTTTAATGGCACAGCAAATAACCCTTATGTAACGATTCAAGCAACTCGTAGTATTGAACAAGATAATGTCGTTGTCGGTATTGATGCTACAGGTTTAGTCAATAGCTTGAATATTAAGCTATTCTCAAAACCGACAATGCAACAATCTGAAACGTTGTCCTACCTAGTAAGAGGTCGAGGGTTAGATGCTGGAACGAGTGACAGTAACATGGCAATTGGTATAGCTTTAGGTTCAGCAATAACAAATTTTTCGGGTGTACTCACTCAGATAGAAAGGTTACCTTTGATTAATAGGATTGAAATTGATGGTGATGATAAACAAGCTTCTATTGCAGGTTATTTAGGTGATCAAGTTTATATTAAATATGGCATCGGGATAATAGAACCTATTAATGAACTAACAGTAAGGTTTTATTTTTTGAGTCGATTGTGGGTTGAAACGGTTTCCGGTTTAGAGAATTCTGCTGATATTTACTACTCATTTGACATCAATTAAATAAACTCGAATGACTCTGTAAGTTTATGAAATATTGAAAAAAGCCAAGAATATTCTTAGCCTTTTTGTTCGCCGTTAACCGTTATACTGCTGGATTTTATATCAGAGGACTTTACGCTAAAGGACCTTATGCCAAAGGAGAAATGTAACCTTCTGGTTTAATGGCTAATACATCACAGTTTAGACGGTCAATAACATGTTCAGCGGTGTTTCCTATAAGTGCGGCGGAAATACCTGTTCGACCGATAGTACCTAGTATGACTAATTCTGCATCGATTTCATTCGAAACACTTTCAATAACATCTTCAGGTAATCCTTCTTTTACATGTGTATTATCTAAAGGTATTTTAAAAGTATTAGCATGAGTATGCATCGCTGTTTGATGATGTTTCAACATAGTATCGTTATATTCACAGGCATTAAATTCTGGAATTTCAATCGCAATATTTACCGGCGTACCAGGATAAGAGTTCACTAAGTGTATATTGGCTTTGATTAATGATGAAAGGCGGATCGCTTCTTGCGTTAATTTGTCGTTAAGTGCTTTGTGTTCATCATCATCACTACCAATATTCAATGCGGTCAATAAATTTCCATTAACTGGCCAATTGTGTTCTTTGACTAATAACACAGGACAAGGGCATTTTCTGAGAATATGCCAATCGGTAGGTGTAAAAATAACGGATTTAAATTTGTCATGCTGGTGTGTTCCTTTGATTACAATGTCAAAGTCTTCGGTGATAACCTTATGAATTATTTTCTCAAAGGGACGGTTATGCCAAATAATACTCGTATTTACGGTAATGTTCTCGTGATCAACTTCTGCAATTTTTTCTTCCAACCATTGCATACGATCATTGATCATTGATTGACGCATTGCTTCACGTTCTTCACCTGAAAGCATCGTGGTCATTTCATATGAAAAGTCATAAATAGTTAAAAATGCGGTGATTTCTCCATGGGTATGACGTGCAAGTTCAATTGAGCGTTTCAGTGCTTTCTGATCGTCAGTCGCTGGGTCAATAACGGTTAATATCTTTTTATACTTTTCCATGACATTTATCCTATAACTTATTGTTATCTTAACAATAGACTATATTGACGATTTTTTATTTGCTTTAAATCAATATTTTTAAAAGTAAATTAATTAAATGGATAAACTTAGTCAAAAAAATGCTTAATATTTAAAATATTAAACAGTTGATGCCCTTTTTATTAATGAGTAAAGTGTAGCGCACTCATTCGGCTTGTCGACATCGATAATAGTCATGAGTTTACCTTCCAAATCAATACAGCTATTTTTTTGAAAACGATTTAAAAATCGACTAATCGTTTCTACAGTTAAACCAACATAATTGCCAATATCACTTCGAGTCATGGTTTAACGAAACTCAGGAGCTGGGGGGCACGGGCATGATAACGACTACTTAAAGTAGAAATAAAGGTTGCTAAGCGTTGCTCTGCAGTTTTGACAGTGAATGGATTGCGTTACTGAACATGGCTTATTAGACATACAGATCTGATTGTTACGCGCTATCTTTACTGGTAGCGATGAGATTAAAACAGCTGTTGATATGCAATTACTAAACTGTATACGCCATACATAATTATGACCAAAGCCATGATTTTTTTAAACTTAAGGTTAGTTAACAGTGACTTTATGCCAAAAGAGCCTAATGAAATACTTAATAATGCAGGTAATGTACCCAAGCCAAAGCTCATCATTATAAGCGCGCCGGTGAGTGTATCTCCGCTAGCTAATGACCAAGTTAATGTTGAATAAACCAATCCACAAGGAAGCCACCCCCAGATTGCACCAAGCGCTATAGCTTGTTTAGCATTATTAACAGGAATAAATTTTTTGCTCAATGGAGATAAATAACGCCAAAGTATTTTGCCAAACTTTTCAACTTTCGTTAACCACATTAACCACTGACCAAGATACAAGCCAAGTAATATTAAAAATACAGCGGCGAATATTCTTAAAAAACCTAAAGGAACGCCAATGTTTTTTGCTGCAATAGAGCTACTAAAACCAACGATTGCGCCAATTAATGAATAAGAAAAAATACGACCAAAATGATAAGCCATGACCAGTTTAAACTGACCACTTGCTTTACTTTGTGGAGATAGTGCAGATGTCAGCATAGTGGTTATTCCACCACACATCCCAATGCAATGGCCAGAACCCAATAAGCCGATAATAAAAGCTGATAAATAATCAATACTAAGCATATAAATTATTTAGCATCCGTATTATTGGGTGCTTCTTTCTTCTGGTTATTTTTGTTTAGTGAATTTTCGCTGTTGATATTATCTTTATCATCAAACAAAATACTCATACCTTGTTTTTCTAAATCTTCAAATTGTTCAGTTTTTACCGCCCAGAAAAAGAGGTAGATAGCTATCGAGGTGAGTATTATCGCAATAGGGATCAAAATATAAATAATACTCATTTTTTATGCTCTATTTAAGTGTTTAGTTTGTTTATTTCTTTAGTAAACGTAATGAATTGGTTATCACTAATATTGAACTAGCTGACATGCCAATAACCGCCATATATGGCGTAATATAACCTGCTACAGCAAGTGGTAATACAATAGCATTATAACCAAATGCCCAAAAATAATTTTGCCAAATAATACGGCGTGTTTTGTAAGCGACACGTTTAAGCGTTATTATCGACTTTAAACGGTTATTGAGTAAAATAACATCTGCACCACTTTTTGCTATATCTGTGCCACTGCCCATGGCGATAGATACATGAGCAGCACCAAATACTGGCGTGTCATTTACACCATCGCCTACCATCGCCACCGTTGAATTTTTGTCTATTTGCTGCTGCTTTATCAGTGACATTTTATCTGATGCGGTTAATGCACTGTGCACTTCGTCTAATTGTAATGATGCTTGAACTTTTTCACAACCCGCGGCGTTATCTCCTGATAACATCATGGTATGAATGTTGTTTTGCTTTAAGTCATTTAACAGTATTTTGGCATCTGGGCGAACTTCATCCGATAAATAGAAAGCAGCAATTAACTTGTCATCTTCTAATAACAAGCATGAAGCTGTTTCAAATTTAAACAGTTGGTTTGTATCATTCATTAACCATGTTGGTTTACCAATTTTGTATTTTTTGCCATTTACTACGCCGAGAATGCCAAATCCAGATTTAATGACTACTTTTTCTGTTTGGTATGAATAATCACGAAACAAACTAAAAGGTTTTGCTAGCGGATGTTCTGAATAAGACTCAAGAGCAGCAGCAATGGCTAAGGTTTGTTGTTCTGTGATCGTCGTATTTTTATCTGGAAAGATTCTTGTTGTTATGATTGAAAAATCACCTGATGTTAACGTGCCCGTTTTATCAAACGCGATAGTTGTTATCTTGGGTAATGTTTCCATGACATGAGCTGACTTTATCATGATTCCTTCGCGGTTTAAGTGTGTTGTAGCACACGTTAACGCGGTTGGCGTGGCAAGAGATAACGCACAAGGGCAGGTGGCAACCAAAACTGATAGAGTTATCCAAAATGCTTCTTCAGGTAAATGTTGTTGCCAGTAAATAGCGGTTCCTATCGCCGTTAGCAAAATAACCGCGACAAAATATTGTGCTATTTTATCGGATAATTTAGCGAGTTTAGGTTTATGTGCCTGAGATAATTCACTTAATCGGATGAGTTGACTTAAAAAAGAATGCTCACTGGCATGTTTCACCTCAACATTAAGATTACCGTCCCCATTGGTAGTGCCTGAAAACACTTTATCACCCACTGTCTTGTTGAGAGGTAATTGTTCGCCTGACAACATTGCTTCATTAAGCTGACTGCTGCCTGAGATTATTGTGCCATCTGCAGGGACAATTTCTCCCGGTTTTATCAAAACAATATCAAAAGGACAAAGTTTTTTGGCAGGCAGTAATAGTTCTTTTTTTATTCCGTTTTCATGAATGATCTTTGTCGCTGTCATTGGCATGAGCTTTAATAAGTTTGCAGAAACTTCCGCAGCGCGACTTCTCGCTCTAAATTCGAGAAACTTTCCAATAAGTAATAAGAAAGTGAACATAGAGACTGATTCAAAATACACTTCGCCTTGTTGAGTTATTGTTGCCCAAGCACTGGCTGAAAAGGCGAGCAAAATTGCTATTGCAACAGGGACATCCATAGATAAACGTTTTATTTTTAACGCATTAATCGCACCTCTATAAAAAGGAAATGCACCATAAGTAACAACAGGAATGGTTAAAAATAAGCTAGCGTAGCGTAAATATAATAAGTTGTACTCATCCATGCCTGAAAAAGCACCAAAATATAATCCAAAAGCTATCATCATAACTTGCATCATTAAAATGCCAGAGATGCCTAAACGTTTTATGTAATTTTTACGTTGAGTTTTATTAAGTTGTTCAGCGGTACTGGCCTTGAAGGGGAGCGCTTGGTAGCCAATATTAGCGATATGATTAATAAGCTCACTCAATTGAACACTATCATTGTCCCAACGTACTGTCGCTCTTTGTGTTGTCGCATTTACGTTGATGTTTATTAAACCGGTAACTTTACTCAATTGCATTTCAATAAGCCAAGCACAAGCGGCACAACTAATGCCATCAACGGTTAAAATAGTTTCTTTAAATTCATCGGTTTGGTAAGCAAATTCATCTTGCAAAGCATTATCGTCAAGGAGTTTATTACGTTGTAACTGTTCAGGAATAAGTTGCTCACCTTTTTGAGCAGGCGCTGTTCTGAAGCGGTAGTATTCTTCTAAACCATTATCAACAATAGTTTGGGCAACACTTTGACAACCAATGCAACACATTGGCTGTGATGTATTATCAATTGTTAAGGATAAATTGGTACTGCTTGGAACAATTTCACCGCAGTGATAACAACTTGTTTTCATATCTTTGAGCCGTTGAAATGAATGATGACTTAGCGTTACTTTTCTCTTTTATGACGATAAAACTTAAACCTTTCACTTTCACTTTTAATTTTAAGTTGAAAGGTTTAGATATCATTAGAATTTACTATTCGAACTTAATTTGCTTCTCTAGGGTTAGGAACAAGATCTATAAATTGGCTTTGAGGTAGCGTGATAGTATTTTGAATTTTCCAATGATTTTCAAAAGGTGTAATAGTTAAAAGCCACTTTCCTTTTACGGGTTCATCAAACACATGTCTAAAATTACCGTTACCGTCAGCGGTCAACGCTAAATAGAAATCTCGTTCAGCGAGTGTTGGATGATAAAAATTTAAGTTTAAAACAGGGAACTCTTTTTCAATACCGGTAGGCTTGATGATCAACTCGTTGTTCGCAAGTTTTAACGAAAAACGCATGCCTAATTTTTGTGCATGTTTAATTTTAGATAACTGTAAATTAATAGCCTTACCTTTTTTATAATAATCTCCAACTACCATAGGGTCGGGATTATGGTTGGCAATAAAATACGTAGTAATACCGGCAACAACTGCTGTAGCGGGGAGAATAAAAACGAACCAAGCCCAAGGCTCTTTATACCAATATGTTGTCATGAAAATTTTTCAGTCGATTGAAGTGCGCATATTATACGACTTTTTTGTGAAGGGAACTATTAAAATACAATGGAATTACGATCTTTAATGAGATGAAAGGTATAAAAAAAGCCTTGCGGTAATAAAACGGCAAGGCTTTAATATTATGACTAATTACAAGGTCTATTTTTGAGATAAACTGTAAACATATGCGCTAATAACATGCACCTTTTGCTCACCTAGAATATCTTTCCATGCTGGCATTACACCTGCTCGACCATTGTTAATCGACGATTCAACGGCACGCACAGAAGGACCATAAAGCCAAATGTCATCTGTTAAATTTGGTGCACCTAATGGAATACCCATAGCAGCACTGCCTTTACCGTCTGCACCATGACAAGCCGCACACATTACAAACTTATCTTTGCCTGCAGCTGCACTTGTTGCATCAACTTCTCGACCACTCAAACTCAGTACATAAGCTGCAACGTCCTGAACACCTTGATCGCCGCCTAAAGCTGCGCCCCATGCCATCATGCCATTAGCTTTACGCCCATGTAAAATACTTTGTTTAATGGTTTCTGCATCACCACCATACAACCAGTCGTTATCTGTTAAATCTGGAAAGCCGGTTGAGCCACTAGCATTAGAACCATGACACTGTGAACAATTGTGTAAAAATAGACGTTGACCTACTTTTAAAGCTTCTTCATCAGTTGAAAGGTCTTCAATACTACGTGCGGCATAAGCATCAAAAATTGGGCCGTACTTAGCGTCAGCGGCTGCAATTTCACGATCATATTGTACTAAATAACCATTTTCTTTGGCTGCAAGTACTTGGGCTTTTGACTCAGCAAGATTCAAGATACCTTGATTAGAACTTTTCCAACCAATAAATCCTGTCCAATTGCCTAAACCGTATGCTGCAATGTAAAGAAATGCCCAAACGATGGTTAATAGAAAGAACGTACTCCACCACTGTGGTAATGGATTATTCAATTCTTCTATGCCATCAAAAACATGTCCCGTCGGCTCGCCTTCAGGAACACCAGCAAAATTCGTTAAACAATAGCGTAGTAATAAAAAACAACCCACTAATGTACCAAGGCTGAGAACCCAAACCCATATATTCCAGAAGTTAGACATTTTTATTACTCTCCTGTTTGCTATTTACGTCATTAAGATCAGTCTGCTCTTTATCTTCTTCGAAGATAGAATTTGCTGCTTCATCAAAAGCGCTTTTTTGCTTTTTAGAATAAGACCAAATTACAATAATAATAAATAGTGCAAATATTAATAAAGCCACTAACCCTCTTAGGGTGCCATAATCCATAGTCATTATTTCAACGCATGGCCGAGAGATTGCAAATAAGCAATCAGGGCTTCCATTTCCGTTTTATCTTTAACAGCAGCTTTAGCACCGGCTAAATCTTCTGCAGAATATAACGGTATACGATTACCTTGTTCATCTTTATGACTACGATTGCGCGTTAAAAAATTGAATGTTGCTAATTTCTTTTCGGTTAATTCGCCATCTAGCTTATTTTCAGCTAACCATTTAAACGAAGGCATATTTGACTCAGGAACAACTGAACGTGGGTCAAGTAAATGAGCACGATGCCAGTCATCACTGTAACGACCACCAACACGGGCTAAGTCAGGACCAGTACGTTTAGAACCCCATAAAAAAGGATGTTCCCAAACGCCTTCGCCAGCAACAGAATAGTGACCATATCGCTCTGTTTCAGCGCGGAAAGGGCGGATCATTTGACTGTGACAAACATTACAACCTTCACGGATATAAATATCACGTCCTTCCATTTCTAGAGCTGTATAAGGTCTAAGACTGTCAACGGGTGTATTAGTCGCTTTCTGAAAAAACAACGGCGTTATTTCAACTAAACCACCGATACTTATCGCAAGCAACGTAAAAATAGCAAACAAGCCGACATTTTTTTCAAATTTTTCATGTTTATTTTTCATCATCGGTCTCCTATGTTATTTCAACGGGTTTAAGACTATTGTCTTTAGCATAGATTGTTTTGAACATGTTGTAAGCCATTAAAAAGAAACCAACCACAACTAATACTCCACCGACAAAACGGATGAAATAGAACGGATATGAAGCCGTTAAACTCTCAACAAAACTATAAGTTAACGTACCGTCAGTATTAACCGCTCTCCACATTAACCCTTGCATTACACCTGATATCCACATAGCTACTATGTATAAAACGATACCTGCTGTATGAAGCCAAAAGTGAACGTTTATTAACTTGATACTGTACATGCGGCCTTGATTAAATAACACTGGAATTAAGTGGTACATAGCGCCAATAGAAACCATAGCTACCCAACCTAAAGCACCAGAGTGAACATGTCCGATAGTCCAATCAGTGTAATGAGAAAGTGCATTTACAGATTTAATCGCCATCATCGGACCTTCAAAGGTAGACATACCATAGAACGACAATGAAACGATGAGGAAGCGAAGAATAGGATCATAACGAAGTTTATGCCATGCGCCTGAAAGCGTCATAATACCGTTGATCATTCCACCCCAAGAAGGAAGGAATAACACGATAGACATTACCATACCAACAGACTGAGCCCAATCTGGAAGCGCTGTATAATGTAAGTGATGTGGACCAGCCCAAATGTATAAAGAAATCAAAGCCCAAAAATGAACAATAGATAAACGATAAGAGTAAACAGGGCGTTCAGCTTGCTTGGGTACGAAGTAATACATCATACCTAAGAAACCGGCAGTTAATAAGAAACCAACGGCGTTATGTCCATACCACCATTGCATCATTGCATCAATGGCACCGGGGTATATTGAGTATGACTTCATCAGAGAAACAGGAATTACCATTGAATTACCAATGTGTAATACGGCAACAGTAAGGATAAATCCACCGAAGAACCAATTAGCTACATAAATGTGCGATGTCTTACGTTTAATAAGCGTACCAAAGAAAACAATGGCATAACATATCCATACTACGGCAATCAAAATATCAATTGGCCATTCTAATTCGGCATATTCTTTACTTGAGGTGTAGCCCATAGGAAGGGTAATTGCTGCGAGCACAATAACTGTTTGCCAACCCCAGAAAGTAAATGAAGCAAGTTTGCCACCAAATAGTGTTGTTTTACAGGTTCGCTGCACAACATAATAAGAACTAGCAAATAAGGCACTTGTACCAAAAGCGAAAATAACAGCATTGGTATGTAGTGGACGAAGACGGGAATAGGTTAACCAAGGTGTTTCGAAATTTAACGCAGGCCAAATTAATTGAGCCGCAATTAAAACACCAACAAGCGTACCGAAGATTCCCCATATTACCGTCATTACAGTAAATTGACGTACAACGTCAAAATTGTAGTTTACTGATGACGCATTACTTTGAGACATGTTATGGTTTCCGCAGTTATATTTATTAACGTAAATCGATTTTTCATTACTTCAGAAAAGTATTTACTAGTGATAGTTATAGTTGAAAATACAAATTTCACATAGCGATAAAAAATCTCGCGAGTATAATAATAATTTTACTGTATAAAGTCATCACATAAAGTAGGGATTATTGTTATAGATCAATAATATTTTACTTGCTCGTTCAATAAACACACAAAAAGTTACAAAAGAGATAAAGTTATTAAAATTTTTATCAAAAAATCAGCCATTATCATTTTTTTACTCAGTGTATGCTTGGGTTGCAGCCAAGATAAAAATGAACCTGAAGCGATGATTCCTTTCCAATGTCTTAGCGATCAAAGCCGTTGTGAAGTCATCACCGAATTTGGCACGGTTCTGGTGAAATTCAATGTAGAAAAAGTACTAACTGAGTTACCTTTTTCGATACTTGTAGAATTTAAAGAAAGCAGTCTATTATCAAACGAGATTAATCAGAAAGATAAGCAGAATACCAAGCTAAAAGTTTTAGGTTACATGGAAGGAAAAACAATGTTTATGGGTAAAATCCCTTTGTTTTTTGATAACCAATTAGAAGACAACAAATATAATCAGTTTATCGCAGAGACAATGTTAGGAAGTTGCTCAGAAGATAGAATGACATGGCGGATATGGATAACGCTTGAAATAAATGACATTAATAATAAAAAAGAGCAAACAACTTTTTTTATTGATTTTCCTTCAACGCGTTTTAGCTAAAATTATTAGCCTAATAATAGCCATAGGGCGACAATAAACATTAAACCACCGGATACCTTATTTAGAAGAGATATTTTATTATTTTTTGTTAAATAGTTAGCAAGGGTTTTACCCCCCGTTGCATATAACGTCATGCAAACAAATTCTGAGAATAAAATAATAACCACTAATATAATAAGCTGTGGTGCTAAGGCATGCTGACTATTAATAAAAGGAGGCAATAAAGACACCATGAAAGCCCAACCTTTAGGGTTAGAAATTGCAGTAATAAAGCCTTGCTGTAATAAACCTTTCTTAGATATGTTTTCAATTTCCCCAGTAGTATCAATCGAAAGTTTACCTTTCGCTTGCCACATATTTATAGCTATATACGTCAGGTAGCAAGCACCAAAAATCTTTAACAAGGTGAAAACTTCAGGGTAACTGAGCATAACTTTAGCCACACCGAGAACCGCAGCAACAGCAACAACGGCTACACCTAACAATTCTCCCCACATCATCCAAAGCGTTTTTTTATAACCCACAGAAATGCCCAAGGTCATTGCGAGTGTCATACACATACCAGGTGATATGGAAATAAGAAAAATAGTAGGAATGAAAAGTGCGAGTAAAGTGAAATCTAACAAAGGGAAACTCTATAATTAATGCTGATATGAAGTTACCTGCATTCTAACGTAATTATACAACTATTCCTTTAATTAATTGATGAAGATATCTTCATTATTAATAGCTGGCTGCCAGAGGAAAAAGAATATCATCTTTTTTACCTGTATCTTTAAATTATTAACACATAAAAAAACAATTGTTTAGCACTATATTTCATTGTCAGTAGCAAAAAATACGTATATCAACTTCACACGTTAAAATATTGTTATGACAGCAAAATGTACACTCATTACATTGTCACCATGCTTATTGATAAGTTTAAAACTATTCTGTCCATTTTCTTTATTTTTATGTTCATGGCAATTTAGAGATTACTCAACAAAATTAAGGTTTTCCCCGTAAAATATCTTAAGTGATTTCGATAGCTTTATCCGTATTGTTATGGTTAAATTTAGGCAGAAAATATTGCATTTAAGGTACTCGTATTGTTCTATCTTTATCCCGCTAACAAAATGGAAAATTTATTAGCGCTTCTCGATAAAATCCAACAAGTTTCACCACTTCCTATATTCAGTCAAGAAATGATTGTTGTTCAAAATGCAGGTATGCAGCATTGGCTTAATATGTCGTTAGCACAGCAACGTGGTATTAGCATGAATATCAGTTACGCACTGCCGTCGCAATTTTTGTGGAAACTTGTTCGAAGTATGGCGAGCGAAGACAATGTACCAGAACAATCTCCGTTCTCTCGAGAAGTACTTTCATGGCGAATAGATGATCTGCTGGGTAGTGAAACCGTTATTTCAGACGAAGATTTTTCCAGTGCAACACAATACTGGTTAGGGTCGGCTACCAAAGAACACGAAGAAGCTCCTGCTCATGATATAGAAGAAGCTACGGCAGCCAATAAACAATTTAATTCAACTGTCTTCACTGAAAAGCAAACATTAAAGCGTTATCAACTGGCGTGTCAATTAGCCGATTTATATGAGCAATATTTAATATTTAGACCGCAATGGATTAATGACTGGCACCAAGGTAAAGCGAGCAAAAGTTTTTCTGATAAAAAACAAGCGGTGGACGTTGAAAAATGGCAAGCAAAATTATGGCAGTTATTAACCCAAGAACAAAGCTATAACCCTATAGAGTTAATCAATACAGCCATTGAAAATATCGCCAGTAAAAAACATTTATTACCACCACGTTTATCCTTTTTTGGTATCAATGCAATGGCGCCAATGTGGTTATCGTTTATTGAAGCGATAAGTGACCATCTTGATGTACATTTCTTCCATCTTAACCCTTGTTTCGACTATTGGGGGGATATTCAATCAGAAAAACAAGCGAGTAATTTACAAGTAAGTCATTTATTAAATAAATGGGTTGAAGGTCATGACGATATTAGCGTAAATGTTGGTAATCCACTGCTTGCTAACCTAGGTCAGCAAGGACGTGAATTTATGGCCTTGCTTAATGACTATTCAACCGTAAATATAGAAGTTTTTGATGAAGTCCAACAAAGTGATGAATCGACAGGTTTATCAGTTTTACATCAAGTTCAACAAGACATTCTTACCTTAACTGACCAAAGAAACTCAGTAAAAAATCAACAAGACAACTCTATTGTCTTTACCAGTGCTCACAGCGCATTACGCGAAGTTCAAGGTTTGCATGATTGGTTACTGCATCAATTTAATGATGACCAAACCTTAACACCGAAAGATGTTTTAGTGATGTGTCCGCAAGTTGAACAATATGCACCGTATGTAAGTGCAGTATTTGCGCGAGGTTGGCAAGACTTAGCCGACAAAATACCGCCTTTACCTTGCTCTATTGCCGACAGAGTCAGTAAAGATTCCGAACCTATCGTTGCTGCTTTTACACAATTACTGAGTTTGCCTGATAGTCGCTTTCAAGTTTCCCAAATTATTGGCATGTTACGTTTGCCCGCCATGCAAAATAAGTTTTCAATAAGTCTTGAAGAACTTGATAAAATTTCAGCTTGGCTTGAACAAGCTTGCATTCATTGGGGGGTTAACCAACAACACAAACAGCAAGTTTTGCACAGCTTAGAAGTTAATAATGCATTCACTTGGCAGCAAGGCTTGTCGCGGTTAATGCGCGGTTTTGCTTTTTCTGATAACCCAATGTATGTGGATGAACAACTTTATTTACCTAACGTAGAAGGCAACGATGCCATCCTATTAGGTAAGTTAATGTTAATTATTGAACAATTACAGCACTTTTCTCAGAACTTAGGACAAGAGAAAACAGCAGTTCAGTGGCAACAATTTTTATTAAGCATGCTAAATGGTTTGTTTGAAGTGACCGATGAAACTGCCTTCATCGTTATTGACCACGCGATTGGTTCATTAGCCGAATATTGTCAACACGCTGACTATCAGCAAAATATCAGTTTGAGTGTTGTGCGAGATTTCCTTACAAACCACTTTAGCCAACCCGATCCGGGGCGACAATTTATGGTTGGGCAAATTACTTTTTGCTCTATGTTACCGATGCGTAGCATTCCTTTTAAAATTATCGCTATTTTAGGCTTGAACGACGGTGAATTCCCAAGGCAACGTCAACCACTCGGTTTTGACCTTATGGCCAGCAGTAAAAGCGAACTGGGTGATAGATCACGACGCGGTGACGACAGGTACTTATTTTTAGAAGCGATTATATCAGCACGACAATCGTTATATTTAAGCTATCAAGGACGTAATATTCGTAATAATAATGAGAAGCAACCGTCGATCGTGCTTAAAGAATTGATGGAATATCTTGAAGCAGGTTATGGCTGGCAGTTGCATAACAGTGATGTAACTGAGGAAGAAAACGATAATGGTGATCGATCTTCAGATATTAAGCAATTACCGATGCAAGCGTTTAGCGAGCAAAATTATTTGGGTAAACGGAAAAGTTTTGATCCTAATTGGTTAAAACTTAAGTCAGCTAAAAAATCAGAGCAAACAGAACCATTAATATTACCGATGGATAAAAATTCTGCTGACGAAACAGAAATTGTTGATATAAATGAACTCATCCGATTTTTTCAGCATCCAGCAAAGGCCTTTGCTCAAAAGCATTTACAGTTGTTTTTTGAAAATAGAGAAACGCAACTTGATGATACCGAACCTTTCAGTGAAAACTTCTTGCAGAGTTATTTATTGCGTCAACAGCTTTTAGCACTTTATCTTGATGCAAACGAAGAGCAAGAAAACAACGATGCCGCTAATGACGCAGTGACTAACGCAGTACGCGCGGCACGTGTTAGTGGGGTTTTTCCTGATTTACCCATAACCAATGACAGTTTAGAGCGCTGGCGAGATGACAGTGAGAATTTTAGTGAGTTCATTCGCACTGAAAGTCAATTAACTGAAGATAATTCACCTATTAGTTTTATTAATGCAGAACTTAACGTCGAGCTTTCAAATAACAGTTACTTTGCACTTAGCGTAAATTTTCCAGTTCAAGGGCCGAGTTTAATGTTTTACCGAAGCTCTTCTGCAAAGGGTAAAGACTTGTTTGGCCTTTATTTACATCAAGTTATTCTTCAATGTTGGCAAGAAGGAGCTTCAAACATAAAGGCGATGCATTCAACACTAGAAAATAACATGCTTTCACAAGTGAATATAACCAAAGGTTTTTACTTTGATACAAAAAACCAAAAGCCTACTCAATACCGTTTTAGCAAAATACCCAATGCAGAGGCACATTTACGTTTTATACTTGAAACGTACTTAAAAGGGCAACAGCAAGCTTTGTTACTCAATACAGAATTAGCAGAAAAGTTCTTTAAAGCGAAAAAGTTTGAACAAAGTCATTTCGAAAAACACTGGTCAGACAGTGGCAGTATGCTCAGTGTTGTAAAACCATTAGGACAAGACCCGTACATGCACTATTTTTGGCAACAGTGTCCTGAATTTGCAGAACATCAACCAACATTAACCGATGTTTATCAACCTATGTGGCAAGCTCAGGAGCAAATAAAATGAAGATGAATAATCTTATTGCTCACCAAATCCCTCTTGAAGGTAAGCACTTAATCGAAGCAAGTGCCGGGACGGGGAAAACGTTTAATATTACCCGTTTATATTTACGGTTATTACTTGAAAAGCAATTGCCCGTTGAACAAATTCTGGTAATGACTTTCACAAAAGATGCCACTGAAGAACTGCGTGGCCGTATAGACAGTTTTATTCGACAAGCATTAAATGATTGGGATGAGTTAATTGTCACTGACGAATTTTTTACTGCGATTAGTCAGCACATTGATGAAAAATCGGCAAAAATACGTTTACGCCAAGCACTATTATATTTAGATGAAGCTGCAATATTAACGATTCATGGCTTTTGTAAGCGAGTGCTAAGTCAGCATGCTTTTGCCAGCGGTGTTGCTTTTAATGCGCAAATGGAAACCAATTGCCAAGATTTGCTGCTACAAGCCTGCCAAGATTGGTATCGAGTTTTAGCAAAAGATACCCCTGAACAGTTTAAGCAAGTGGTGCAGTTCTGGCAAAACCCACTAAATTTTCTCAGTCAATTCTCAAAAGCAATCAGTAAACACAATGAACTTGATGTTGTTAATGTTGATGAAATAGAACAACAATTTACCGAATTAGCCAAGCAAGCTGTTTATAATATTGAACACAATATACCGCTGCTTACTCAGTATTTAATAGATGTTAAAAAAGGCGCTGAAAGAGAAAAACGACAGCAAGAGCTTGATGCCTTAATCGTATGGTTACATCGACTGGTTGAAGACCTTAGCGTTGGTAACGAGAAGATGCCAGACGCGTTTATTGACGGAAAGCGTTACGGTCGCTCTGCGGGTAAAGTTGAACTGTTAGCGGTATTTGAGCCAGTAAAAGCGGTAAAAGCAGAATTAAAAACACTGGCTAAAAAAATTGAAAAAGCTAAAGCACTCGTTATCGTTCGCCAAGGTATTTATCAAATACGTGAAAGTATTGATGAACAAAAGAGCAATGCGAATATTTTAAGTTTTGATGATCTTATTTCAACACTCGCTAATTGTCTAAAAGCAAATAACATTAACGCGAAAACATTGGCAGAAACGCTATTCGAACAATATCCAGTTGCTTTAGTCGATGAATTTCAAGATACCGACCCTTTACAATTTTCGATATTAGAAGCTATTTATTATCATCAAAGCAAAGCAGCGTTGTATATGATTGGCGACCCTAAACAAGCTATTTATGGTTTTCGTGGCGGTGATGTTTTTGCCTATTTATCAGCCCGAAAAGATTGTGACCAACAATGGTTAATGGATACAAATTGGCGTTCAACGCCTTCGATGATCACCGGTTATAATCGTTTGTTTTATGGCGAAGCAATAAATGATAAAGCTGAAGTCATGCAAGGAAATTGCCATGTATTTGGCTATGAAATCCCCTATATACCGGTAAAAGCCTCTCAACCCGCACTAGATAAATATAAGCCGGGTAAAGATAACGCATTACAATTTGTGCACTTTATTGATGAAGAAGCCAAAAAGTCGGTTGCGCAAAGCTTTCGACCAAGTATGGCAACGTGGTGTGCCAATGAGATTATTACTTTACTTGCCGCCCCATCAACAGAGAGTCACGATAAGTTAACGTCAAGAGATATTGCTATTCTCGTGCGTGATGGCGCTGAAGCTAGAGATATTAAACAAGCGTTAGAAAATGCAAATTTAGCCTCTGTATTTATGAGCAACCGCGCTAACTTGATGAAAAGTGAGCAAACTGAACAATTAATACAGCTGCTAAAAGGTATCTTATTTGTTGAAAATGAAAGATATTTTAGTGCGGCAATCGCCTGTGATTTACTCGATTATCATCCTGAAAAATATCATGACTTACAAGAAAATGAATTTGCATGGCAAGCATTGAAATTTGATTTTGAACAACTTCGAAATGAGTGGTTGTATAAAGGTTTTATTTCGATGGCATTAAAATTAATGCACGATCATTTTTGTATAGCAGATGAAAACCAAGATCGTGTTTTAACAAACTTATTGCATTTATTTGAAATACTTCAAACGGCTAGTCAACGCCATCGACAACCACAAGAGTTACTTTATTGGTTCGAGCAACAAAGCCGTGTTGACGACCCTGAAATTGAAGCCGAGTTACGTTTAGAAAGTGACGATAATTTAATACGTATTATAACCCAACATGGTTCGAAGGGCTTAGAGTATCCGGTGGTTTTTGTGCCTTTTGCAACACGCCATAAAGATCCGCTTAAGTTTGGCGCAAGTTCGGTAACATTCATTGAATACCATGATGATAATCAACAATTAAAATTAAGTTTAGACGGCTCTGACCATGCAAAAGAGTCAATGGCAAATGAAGCTTATGCAGAAGCGGTTCGTCTATTATATGTCGCAGTAACAAGAGCAGAAAGACGCTGTTATATATTTACCAGCGCTTTTGATAAAGCTGAACATTCTCCCCTTGGCAGAGCATTAAAATGGCAAAGTCAGCAAAACATCGAAGAAAGCTTACTGCAACTGGTAAATGATGAACCTAATAGTATCAGTTTAGTGACTGTTTCTACGCAGGAAAACGCGAGTGAACTTATTGCAGAACAAGCAAAGTTAAGCGAAGTTAGTCAGGTATCAGGTGAAGTTACGAATTTTAGCGGCAGGATTGAACGTGATTGGTGGTTGAGTTCTTTTTCTGCATTGAGCCGAAATTTACGACACGGCGGTGTTTCTTCACCTGACCGAGATAATTCCCTCGAAAATTTAAATGGTATGGATCATCAGTCAAATACGATGCAAGCCAGTAGCTTATTACGTTTTAATTTGGCAAAAGGCGCGCATACCGGAAATTTATTACACGACATTCTAGAGCTTACCGATTTTAATGCACCCGATTGGCCACAAGCCATACATCGGCCGTTGCAAAAGTATGGAGAATTAACGGCAGGTTATGATGCAGAGGATTTGCAGCTTTGGCTAGAGCAAGCGCTTAATTCTCCCTTAACAAATAATGCCTCTGTCGTTGAGAGCACTTTACTCACTGACAATGTTCAACCCTTTAGCTTAGCTGATTTACATAAAGTAAAAACATTGCGAGAAAGTGAATTTTATTACCCGATGTGCTCTGCAAGTACGGATAAATTAACGAATATATTATCGAAACATCGCAACATGCACAGTACGTCGGCTCACCAATCAGTCGTACGTTTACCGGCATACAATCAATTAAAAGGCATGATGCACGGCTTTATTGATTTGATTTTTGAGCATGATAATAAATATTATATTTGTGATTATAAATCTAGCCATTTAGGCAATGATTTCAGTGACTATAACCAACAAGCAATGAAAGACAATATAGAAAAAAATCATTATGATTTACAATACCTTATTTATTCTTTAGCCTTACATCGTTACTTAAGTTACAGCTTAGAAAATTATGATGTTAACACACACTTTGGTGGCGCTTATTATCTGTATTTACGCGGTATGACTGATGACGAACAACATAAAAGTTGTGGTGTTTATTATCGAAAAATTAATGTCGAAGAACTTGATGAACTCGACCAATTGTTTTTAGGAGCGCAATAAAATGGCCGCGTTATATAAGCAGTTTAATCATGCTCAACAACAACTTAATAATATTGAAGCGGTTGACTACTTCTTTGCAAAAGAAATACAACAAAGCTTAGTTGATAGCGGAAAACATACCGGTAATCATGAGAATCAACAAACTTTTCATTTGCTTATTGCACTTAGTGAAAGCCTCCGAGCGGGTCATAGCTGTTTACCTTTAGCCGTTATTGCAAATACTCGCTTTGGTTATAGCTGTGATAAACAAGGTATTATTACCCATAATGGTTTTACTTTTACCGAGTTACCCCATTTAGTTGAGTTGTGTGAGCAGTTGTCTATTGGAATGTTAGATAATCAAGCGATTGTTTTTCATGAAAATAAATTATATTTACGTCGTTACTTTAGTTTCGAACAAGAACTATTGAATTTCATTGCAACTAAGAATTCACCGAATAACGACCCAAATATTCAAGACTTTGACCCGGTTGAAATTAAAAGCTGTTTGGACGCGTTATTTCCACCTCAGCAGTCTGAGCTAGGCAATAATGAAATTGATTGGCAAAAAATCGCCGTCGCTAATGCGATGAATAAAAATTTTAGCATTATTGCCGGAGGCCCAGGCACAGGGAAAACCTATACGGTTACAAAATTATTAGCAGCCTTGGTGATGTTAAACTCAGGCTCACATTCAAGTTCAAGTTCAAGCTCAAGCTCAAAAGAAAACGTCAATGAAGATAAAAAGATAGCGTTAGTTGCACCTACAGGTAAAGCAGCACAGCGTTTGTCAGAATCAATAACCAATGCTTTACAAGGATTTAAAGGGCAAATTAGCGAGCAAGTTTTATCTAAAATACCCGAAGAAGCACAAACGCTTCATCGATTATTAGGTGTTATTCCTAACAGTGTGAACTTTCGTCATCATCAAGACAACTTACTCAATATTGATATTCTGCTTATTGATGAAGTTTCAATGGTAGATTTACCTTTAATGGTACGTGTTTTTCGAGCGCTACCCAGCCATTGCCAAGTCATCTTGTTAGGTGATGCAGACCAACTACCTTCTGTTGCTGCAGGCAGTGTACTGAACGATTTAGCCCCTAAACCACATCGTGGATACAGCGTTGTAAATCAACAGTATTTAACTGAAATCACCCAAACGTCAAACTTACCTAAATGGAAAAAGACAGCCAAATCATCTGATTCAGCAATGGCCGCTGATCACGTTGTTTTTCTTGAGAAAAGTAGACGGTTTGACGGAGAAGGTGGAATAGGAAAAATAGCGAGTCATGTCATAAATGGTCGCTTCAGCGAAAGTTGGGAATTATTAAATGAAAAATTATCAGTAGATGATAACGTCAAAGAAAGTTGTCTCGAAAATGATAGAACCTTATGCTTGCTCGAAGGTAAGCCAAGTTCATGGTTAGCTGAATTAGTCACGACTTATTACGTACCTATATTCACTAAAAAAACAGTGTCAGAAGCCTTTGCGCAATTACAGAAGTTTCGTATCTTATGTGCAACGCGAGTCGGTGAACAAGGTGTTGAATCTTTAAATGAACAGGTACAAGAAATATTAATCAAACGAGGCGATATTAACGCGTTTGAAACACGCTATTGTGGGCAACCCATCATGATAAATGTTAATAATTATTCGTTAGGTTTATACAATGGCGATATTGGCTTATTGTGGAAAAATGAAGCAGGGCATTTAATGGCTGTTTTTGAACAGGCTGATAATGAGCATAAGTGGGTTAATCCAGCTCGTTTACCGCAACATGAAACTGTTTATGCCATGACAATTCATAAAACACAAGGTAGTGAATTTGAACATGTTGCTATTGTATTACCGGAACAAACTGATAATAAATTACTTTCGAGAGAATTAATGTACACAGGCATAACCCGTGCGAAAAAGAAACTGAGTGTCTCTTCTTTACCGAATGTTTGGCGACATGGCGTAACGACCAAAACCACACGGTATTCAGGTATCAACTTATATACAAAATAAAGTCATTCAAAGCGGTTTCCTCAAAGAAATTACGTTAGAATGTCGGTTGAATTGTAGTGACCACATTTGTAAGTTGCAGTATGACGTTAAAAGACATAGATAAAAAAACTTATCGTAGTAGATTGAACCTAGTCATTGTTGGCTTTATTATTACCTTAGCGATATTGGCCATTGCCTTTGGTGCAATATTAATTGCATTATTTACTGACCCATTAGCCGTTGATAATATTAGCCTATCTAGCATTAGCACCGCCATTGAATCAGGTGGCGACAGCAGTAATTTTAAGTATAACTTTTTAGGCGTCATCTTAGCATTATTAGCATGTGCAGCCATATTGCAACAATTAAAGAACAAACCATTTTTTAATGAAATTTATTATATTTGGCAATTAAAACAAATACAAAATACTATATATCGTCGTCTGAAAAAAATTAAGAAAGCCAGCCTTGATGCTGATGATAATGCATTGATCGTATTAAAATATTATTACGCGAGTCTAAAGCAACTGTATATCTTAGATGACAACACAATTACGCTATCGACGTTAGAGGCTGATATTTCAAAACTTGATCAATTAATTACTGATTTTGGTAAAGAAATTCATGTTGATCAGTTTACTCAGGCAATGCTTTCAAGCTATAAATAATAAGATGGCTTTTACGCGGGATATTTTCGTGACCTTGCTGGCAACAAATTAAATGCCTTTCACTTTGATATGTAAATTAGCTAGATAATCACAAATAAAGAAGTTAACGATGAAAAAACCAAAAAAATTAAAAAATGAAACCGCTTTATTAAAAAAAGCGATTGAAGTTGGCGAAAAATATGCGATGAACCGTGGTTATAAAGGTTTTTCAGCAACGAATGCGTCTAAAGATAAAGTTGAAAGCTTGTATCGCCTATTGGTAAACGACAAGCTTATTCAAACATTACCCGCTGATAGTGAAGACCTGCAAAGTATGAAGCATCGATTAGCGATGTGGATAGCAAAGCAGTTACCTGAAGATCATCCGTTACTTAAATAATAAGCACCTACTTTCCTGTAGGTTATTATCAATTTAATTAGCTATTTATAAATTTAATGATAGAAAAATAAAATGAATCGTAAGAAAAAAATAAACGCAGCACTAAAAAGTGCGCAAAAAAGAGCGAATGCCAAATTACATACCAGTAATAAACCTCGGTATGTTTCAAAAGCTGAGCGTGCACTTTTAGCGGAAAAAGAAGCGGCGGATCAGGCAACTGACGAACAACAACTAACCGAGTAATATATGTTAGCTAAACTGCTGAAAAGCATTAACCCGTATAATCAAGTCGATGTAAGTGATGTAATTGATGAAGATAGTCATCAATGGATCCTTGATACATTTTCTTGGGCTATTACACATTTTGATGTTTTAGAATTCAAGAATAATAGCCAACTTGTGCTACCGAATAATGAATTTTATCAGGGTAGTGTAAGTAGTGTACATGAAATGGCTCTCAGTATTTTCAAGCAAACAGCAGCTTATGCTGGCATGCAGTGCTGGCCGATAATATTAATCACCCCAGAACGTTTTTTTGCTGGCAGTCAAAATATAACGATCCCTAAATTTAATATGATTGACAATTGTCGAGGGGAAAATACACCCTTTGCAACGTTAAATGAAGAAGATAGTGAAAAACTTCAGCAACAGCCCATCATGCTTTCTTATCGGGAAAATCAAGTAAACCAACCGCAAGATCTTATTTCATCAATTGTGCAAAACCTTGCTCATATACTGATTATACAGCAAAGCAGTTTACCGCCTGGTGGTAAGGACTTTATCCCACAAGCCGTCGACATTATTGCTTGTTTTATGGGCTTTGGTATAATATTTAGTAACACAGCTTATCAATTTAAAGGCGGTTGTGGTTCGTGTAATAATCCTAATGCAAATCGTCAGTCGGCATTACCTGAAAATGAAACTATTCATGCTCTCGCGCTGTTTTGCTTACTGAAATCTATAAAACCTAAAGCGGTTAAACAGCATTTAAAGTCTCATTTACGTAAACAGTTTTCTCTTTCATATAATGCTTTATCAAGCGCGGTGAGAAACTCTGCAGATCCTGTTTTATTATCCTTACTTTGTTCTAAGGTCAGTACGTAATCATTAAATGATTTATTTTCACTAAATACATGATTTATTAAATAAAAGCGACTACAGTTGTTTTTATATGTACGGTATTTTTATTTTTAATTTTATTAAGGGATAAGCTATGCTTGAGAGTCTTGAGATTAAAGAATATATGAATCACTATCCTGTCACTTTTACTACCGAAATGGTGGTTGAAGAGGCTGCATTACGTTTTTTGAAAACAAAACAAATTGGTGGACCGGTAATTGACGCTAATAACCGTTTGATTGGCTTTTTATCAGAAAGTGATGTTTTAGCTAAAATGTTGCAGTCTATTTATCACAATGAACATGTTACCGATGTTGAATCTTTAATGCGTAAAGAAGTGCTTTCAGTGAAGCCTTACGACAGTATTATTGAGTTAGCGCAGATGATGTTACAAAATAAACCCAAAGTATATCCGGTCGTTGATGACGATGGCAATTTACTCGGTACTATTTGTCGAAATGATGTTCTTCGTGCTATTGATAAGCACATGCGAAGTAGTTTTAAGTCTTAGCCAATGTTTTAATTATTAAACTGTTCATTAGTACCACTTGATTCAAGTGGTACAGCTTTAATAAAACTGGTAAAATTTCTTTTTGCTATTTTTGTTTGAGTTCATCTTGTCTTCTGAAAAATCTATTGTTACTTCTCCCGAACCTAAATCTATCGATGTTATCAATATAGATAAACTTTATAGTCGCCTTAAATTGACGCTGAAATCTGATCTTTTTCGTTTGAAAAAACGTTTGTTTTCAAGCAAAAAGATAGCTGACCACGAAAAAAAGCAAAAAACACTCAGTCAAATATCTGAACATATTGAGCAATCAATTAGAAAAAAACAGCTTAAAATTCAAAACGTACCGAAAATAACATACCCAGAAGCATTACCTGTTTCGCAAAATGCTGATGTTATTGCTAAAGCCATTTCCGAAAACCAAGTATTGATCATCGCGGGTGAAACAGGCTCGGGTAAAACAACCCAAATTCCAAAAATATGTCTTGCTTTAGGTCGAGGTATTGACGGAATGATCGGACATACTCAGCCACGTCGTATTGCCGCGCGAACTGTCGCAATGCGTATTGCCGATGAATTATCTACAAAGCTAGGAGACGCCGTTGGTTATAAAGTGCGTTTTAATGACTTAGTCAGTGATCAAAGTTATATCAAATTAATGACCGATGGTATTTTACTGGCTGAAATGCAGCATGACCGTTTATTAAGAAAATACGATACGTTAATTATTGATGAGGCTCATGAGCGTAGCCTCAATATTGATTTTCTTTTGGGTTATTTACGAGAAATATTACCGAAACGTCCAGATTTAAAAGTCATTATTACTTCAGCAACCATAGACCCTGAAAAATTTGCAAAACACTTTGCTTCAGTAACCGGTATACCAGCACCCATTATTGAAGTCTCAGGACGTACTTTTCCGGTTGAAATACTCTATCGCCCGCTTAATGCTGATAGTAACGATGAAACAGAAGAGGTAAGCAGTAACGATATCATTAGTGGTATTTTACATGCTGTTGATGAGCTTGGTCATATTAGCCAAGGGGATATTCTTATCTTCCTTAATGGTGAACGTGAAATACGAGATGCAGCATCAGCTTTAGAAAAAGCAAACCTGAGACATACACAAGTTCTGCCTTTGTATTCAAGGTTAACAGTACAAGAGCAGAATAGAATATTTAAGCCACACAGTGGGCGAAATATCGTTTTAGCCACCAACGTAGCGGAAACAAGTTTAACCGTACCGGGCATTAAATACGTTATAGATCCGGGTACCGCTCGTATTTCTCGATACAGTTATCGAACTAAAGTACAGCGACTTCCAATCGAAGCTATTTCACAAGCCAGTGCGAATCAAAGAGCAGGGCGTTGTGGTCGAGTTTCTGCAGGTGTTTGTTTACGTTTATACAGCGAAGATGATTTTCTTGGTCGTCCCGAGTTTACCGACCCAGAAATATTACGTACCAATTTAGCCACCGTAATATTACAAATGCTCGCGCTTGATTTAGGTGAAATAAGCGACTTTCCGTTTGTTCAGCCACCAGACAGTCGTAATATAAATGACGGTATTTCTCTGCTTGAAGAATTAGCCGCAATAGAAAAAAATCAAAGTAAAGTGGTCTTAACTAAAGCGGGAAGAATGTTAGCAAAATTCCCGACAGACCCACGTTTATCGAAAATGATTTTATCTGCAATTGATTTGGGCTGTATTGAGCAAATATTTATCATTGTGAGTGCGGTCAGTATTCAAGATCCCCGTGAACGTCCGCATGAGAAACAACAAGCAGCTGATGAAAAGCATAATCGTTTTAAAGATAAAGAGTCTGACTTTATCAGTTTGCTTAATTTATGGCATTACATTGAACAGCAGCAAAAGGCACTGACCAATAATCAATTTCGAAATATGTGTAAAAAAGAGTTTTTGGCTTACATGCGTATTCGCGAGTGGCAAGACATTTTTAGTCAGTTAAAACATTCATTACGTGATTTAAATATCCCAATGAGCCGTGTTGAATACACACCGAAATCTTTTGATATCAGTAATATTGAATCGAATAAAGACAAAGAGCCCACAGAGAATAATAAGAACGATATTATTCATCAAGCCATTTTATCGGGTTTACTCAGTCACTTAGGTCAACTTGACGATAATAGAGAATATAAAGGTGCGCGTAATAGCCGTTTCTTTATTTTCCCAGGTTCTGGTGTAGCGAAGAAGTCACCCAAGTGGATAATGGCAACGGAATTGGTAGAAACGAGTCGTTTATTTGCACGCATGGTTGCCAAGATAGACCCGCAGTGGATAGAACCGTTAGCTGAACACCTCATTAAACGAAATTATAGTGAGCCGCACTGGGAGAAAAAGCAAGGGGCGGTAATGGCGCTTGAGACCGTTATTTTATACGGTTTAACCATAGTATCAAAACGAAAAGTTAACTTTAACCGCATTGAACCTCATACGTGTCGAGAGATTTTTATTCGTGAAGCATTGGTTAATGGCGACAGTTCAATTAGCGAAAAGTTTTACCAACAAAACCATCAATTAGTTGCCAGCATTGAAAAACTAGAGCAAAAAGCGCGTCGTAAAGATTTCTTAGTTGATGAAGAACGGTTAGTTGAGTTCTATGATGAAAAATTACCAGAAACTATAGTTTGTCAGCGTAGCTTTCTCTCATGGTGGAAAAAGTCTAAACAAAAAAATGCACAATTACTAAATTTCACAGAAGCGTTTCTATTAAATGAATCGTCTAAGGTGTTATCTGCTAATGATTACCCTGATGTTTGGCAACAGGGTAATTTAACCTTACCACTGAGTTATCACTTTACCCCCGGTGATATTGACGACGGCATTAGTTTACATATTCCTGTAGGGATTCTTAACCAGGTTGAAAATAGTGATTTTGACTGGTTAATTCCAGCGCTTCGCTTAGAGCTTATTATTGCTTTGATAAAAGGCTTACCTAAATCATTACGCCGAAACTTTGTCCCTGCGCCTAATTATGCAGAAGCCTGTTTATCGGCCATTACTGAGTTTAACGGTAAAATAGTTGATGCGATTGAAAAGCATCTATTGAGAATGACAGGTGTACGTTTACCTGAAGATATTTGGCAAAATATTGAACTCCCTATTCACCTAAACATGAACTTTAAAGTGATTGATGAAAAAGGGAAATTGATCAATCAGGGGCGAAATCTTGATAGTTTGAAAGCGTCCTTACAAGGTAAAGTTAAAGCATCAATTAAAAAAATTGCTGACAAAGGCATAGAACGAGAAAAAATTACCGAATGGGACTTCAATGATATTCCCAAAGGTTATGAGAAAAACATTGCCAATATTACGATCAAAGCTTTCCCCGCTTTAGTGGATAAAAACAAAACAGTTGCAATAGAATTATTCGAACAAGAGAGCCTTGCTGAACAAGCTATGATTAATGGTGTTAGCCGTTTAATTTTATTAAACATACCTTCACCGGTTAAATATTTACAACAAAAGCTGCCGAATAAAGCGAAGTTAAGTTTATATTTTAATCCTTTTGGTTCGATCCCTGACTTATTGGATGATTGTATAGTGGCGGCATGTCAGCACTTGGTAAAAGAACATGGAGAAATACCACGTACCCAAAGTGATTTTGAAAAAGCAAAAGATCATGTGCGCGCTGACCTCGCTGACTGCGTGCTCGCCTCGACTTTAAAAGTAGAAAAAGTATTAACCTTAACCCATGAAATAGGCAAAAAATTAAAAGGCCGAATGTCTTTAGATATTATTCAAGCGCAAGCTGACATTAAAGAACAACTTGCTTTACTCGTTTATAAAGGTTTTGTGACTGCTTCAGGACATCACCGATTAGAAGATATTGCTCGTTACTTACAAGCTATGTTAAGACGTATGGAAAAGCTGCCTGTTGACCCAAATCAAGATCGATTGAAAATGTTAGACATTGCCAAAGTGAACAATGTTTACCTTGCGTTACTCGCTAAACAAAGCCAAGGAAAACCTATCGATGATGAAATATTAGCGGTGCGTTGGATGATGGAAGAGTTTCGTGTGTCTATATTTGCACAAAACTTGAAAACGGCATATCCGGTATCCGCAAAGCGAATTTTAAATCATTTAAAAGCAATTCCAGCGAATTAAGCTGATTTTATCAACATTTTAAATTCGAAAATTTGACAGTAAAGTCTGCAATGGGTATAAATAAGTCAGTTAAAAATTTAAATAACAATATGGAGTAGTAATGGTTAACTTTGATGATAAACGAGATTTCTATCGGATGATGTTGAATAGTGATGTAACGGTAACCATTATCGATGATGAAGCGAACAGTCAAATATTAGCGACTTGTCGTGATTTAAGTGCTACTGGCATGGCGATAGAAATGACCCACCCAATAGAACTTAATACCAATGTTAAAGTGAGTTTGCGATCGGCTAGTAATAATGTTCAGCCGCTTGATGTATCAGGAAAAATAGTACGAGTAACAGAAGAAGCCAATGAGTGTTATTTAGTTGGAATTAATATTGCTGAAATAGATTAAATAAAATCTGACATTAATCAACAACAAAAACGAGCTATAAAGCTCGTTTTTAATAACTATTAAATAAAGTTTTAGTTTGTATTTAAATTAGCTCACCTGACAAACTAATCCTTTCAAGTAATAACCTTCTGGATAATTACTAGAAATAGGGTGATCACCAGCTTGCTGTAAACGCTCCACAAAGTGAACTTCGCGACGAGCATCTAAAGCGGCATCAGCAACAACTTTCTGAAACAGACTCGCTTCCATCAAACCAGAACAAGAAAAGGTCAATAATATACCGTTTGGCTTAAGTAATTGCATGGCAAGCATGTTGATGTCTTTATAACCACGACAGGCCCCCGTTAATTGCGCTTTTGATTCAACAAACTTCGGCGGATCTAGAATAATCATATCAAATTGACGTTTTTCTTCTCGGTATTTTCTGAGTAACTTAAACACATCAGCTTTAACATAAGAAACGTTTTTGTCTTGTAGGTTATTAAGTGCAATGTTTTCTTTAGCTAAATCGAGTGCAGGTTGAGAAACATCAACATTGATCACTTCTTTAGCGCCATTTGCAGCACAGTGTAATGCGAAAGTACCCGTATAAGAAAAACAATTTAGTACTGATTTATTCTTAGCATAACGGCCAGCTGTGACACGTGAATCACGTTGATCTAAATAGAAGCCAGTTTTATGACCTTTAGCAATATCAACATTAATTGACAAACCATGCTCTTTAATGACACATGCTGTTGACTCTAAAGGCTCTGTTAACCAACCTGTAATAGGCTCTAAGCCTTCTTTCTTGCGTACATCAACATCTGAACGTTCATAGATGCTGCAATCAGGATAAAGCTCTTTAAGCACTTCAACTAAGGTATAACGTTGAAAGTCAGCACCCGCACTTAATAATTGGCAAACGATTAAGTTGTCGTATTTATCAATGGTAATACCTGGCAAACCATCAGACTCACCTGCAATTAAGCGGTAACCTGTTAACCCACCTTGTTCAATAAACCATTCACGCCTTGTTTGAGCACTTAACAATTTCTTACGAAAAAAATCACTGTCAATTTCTTCATTTTCATTGAAGGTCCAAACTCTAATTCGAATTTGTGATTCTGGAGAATAAGCGCCCCGAGCAATCCATTTTTCCTTGTGATCATAAATATCTACGGTATCGCCTAACATCGGCTTTCCCTTGATTTTATTGATGGCTTGAGAAAATATCCAAGGATGTTTACGCAATAAAGACTTCTCTCGGCTTACTTTTAAATAAATTCTTGCTGACATGTGACTATACTTAATGAATAGGTAAATGAAATTGCGCAGAGTGTAGTCAATGCAAAGCTCAGGTGCAATCTTCAAATAGAGTTATTTTGGTTTTAAAGTCAGGAGCTATAAGTATGAATGTAAGTTATATCGCCCATGTTAGCGGAAAAGTACAAGGGGTTTATTTTCGCGCGTCTAGTCAACAAATCGCTATAGATCATGGTTTAAGTGGTTATGCAAAAAATTTAGATGATGGGGATGTAGAAGTTTTAATGTGTGGTGAGGAAAGTAAAGTTGATAAAATGTTGGAATGGCTGTCCCATGGTCCACCAGAAGCCGAAGTCGCACGTATGGAAAAGAAACAGATAAAATGGCAACAACATAACTTTTTTTCAATTAGTTAATGAACAGTGAATTCATAAACATTCAACTATTTAACTATTTTGTTGACGTATATTTATGTGACTTATAAATAGCAAAATGCCGATGAAGCCTGTCAACTTTTGTTGAAAAATGGCAATATCGGCAAATTAGTTTAAAGGTTTAGTTTACAACTAAACTTTCTTTACTTTCTAGCTTTAATACTTTGCTTACGACGAACAGCTAAACCTAAAAGCCCTAGAGAAAATATGACAAGAGTCGAAGGCTCTGGAACTGGAGTTACAGGGCCATCACACTCAGGACCCGTACATAAACCACCAAAGAATGTGATGTGAGATAAGCTGTCGTTAGGAGATACCCATTGCCCATTGGTAACGGATATGGCTAAGCTCATACAAGCATAATTAATATTAATCATATTATTAGATTCATTCCCACCAATACATGCATCATCAATACCGTCTTCTTCTTGTATCAACCAATGTAAACGGAAAGCATTACTTGATTTAGCCACCCAAAAACGGATATCTGGATATGTATGTACATTGTTATTATATATCCATGTCCCTGTATTGTCTGTTGTGCCAAAGTTTGATGGATTCCAATCTCCTTCTACAACATCATCTTCATATTGTGTGCTTACTTCGAAATATTCGCCATCGTCAGGTTCAGTATTAAATCTTGCTATTATGTCAGATAAGTAAGCGGTATCTGTTCCATTTTCAACAGATATTCGACAGCTACTAAAACCATTATAGTCAGGGTTAGGATCGTCAAAGTAGCCATTATTTCCACATTCCTTGTCTTCTGTAATTAATGCTGATACTTGTGTATAGCTAGCAAAACTATTAAATGAAATCATCGCTATTGATGATAAAACTAAAAGTGTCTTAGTGTGTTTTTTTAGAAATATTAATATTTTCATTCTAAACTTCCATAATATTAGATGAAGGAACTTTTCTATATACTGAATATTGCAAGAATTACACCATGAAAATTTATCGTATATAATTCAATTGATAAAGGTAAGTAAAGGTGAGTTTCATTCTTGTTATTTTTCAAACTGTAAAATAAACTGACACAATTGTTTAATTAAAACAACAAGTTGATCGTTAGTTTTTTTGTTATCACTTTGTTAATGTATTGTTTTGTGGTTGGTCTGTTATGTGAAGAGGACATATTAAAATCTGAAGTTAGAGTTAATTGTTGAAATATTTACGGATATAAAACACTATCTATATTGTTTATAAATTTTCTGAGAAGTTAATGGTTCATAAATTTCCACAATTAAAAGTATTTTTTTTTCTCACTTGTACAGCTCTAAGCTATGTTGCCCAAGCAAATGAGGCCAGTGTAATTGAACAAGCTAATGTTGCTTTTAAAGCTAATGAATATAATGAAGCTTTAATTCACCTTAAAAATTTAACCCAAAAAGATCCTAATAACTTGGCTGCAAGACTATTGATGGCCGAAGTACTTATTGCCTTTGGAAAAGGCGCTGCCGCTGAAGTGGAACTCAATGTTGCAAATCATTTAGATGCTGACAAAAATCGCACATTGTTATTGTTTGCCGAAGCATACCTTCTACAAGGTAAATATCATGAGGTGATGGAACATTTAGATCGCCTCGTACAAGGTGATATATTAGCCGCTAAAGTGAATGTATTAAGAGGACATGCGCAATTAGGCTTACGTCAATTAAAGTTATCAACCGCAAGTTACCAAAAAGCATTATCACTTAATCATAGTAATGTAGATGCGCAATTAGGATTAGCGCAAGTTGCGCTAAATTATTATAAGTTCGAAGAAGCACAAGTTTATGTAAACAATGTGCTAAAAGGATATTTCCCCCCAGTAAAGGCTTGGGTTTTAAAAGCAAGTATTTATCAAAGCTTAGCTAAATTAGAACCTGCTTTGAAAGCAATTAATCAGGCATTACTCGAAAATCCAAAGCATGTTCAAGCCTTAATTATACGTGCTAGTTTATTAATTGAACTACGTGATTATGTAAACGCTAAAGTCGATATTGATACTGTTTTCAAGCTTGTTCCTAGCGAACCCAAAGCTCAATTCTTAGCCGCGTTAATCGATTCCAAAGGAAATGATAATTTAAACACCAAAAAGCAATTTGCTATGTTGAGTGAAACACTATCGAGACTAGATAATGATACTTTAGTAAATAATCCTAATTACTATTATTTAGCCAGTGTAGTCGCATTTCAGCAGGAACATTATGCAGCTGCAGAACAGTACATTAAGAATTATTTAGCAATAGATCGATTAAATATTAAAGCAATGACATTTTTAGCGACTATTCACATTGCTATGCAAAATTATTCTTCAGCACATTCAGTATTGAGTAAAGCAAATTTACAAGAAGATAATAATCCAAAGGTACTTTCTTTATTAGGATTGGTCAGCACTGAGTTAAAACAACATGAAAAAGCAAAATTTTACTTTCAAAAAGTAATTCGTTTATTACCAAATTCTTCAATTGCTTCTCAGCAATTGGCCAAAAACAGTATAGAAATGGGAGCATATCAACAAGCGATAGATACGTTATTGGCAATTAACACTTCGTCACAATACCAATCAACCATTAGCTTTTTGCTCGTTCAAGCTTATGTAAAATCTGGCCAAACAAATAAGGCCTTAGTTATTGCGCAGAAATTAGTTAAGGCAAAACCTCTAAATAAGGAGTTCATTCATCACTTAGGTTTTATTTACCAAATAGTTGGAAATCAGGAAAAAGCAAAGCAGTCATTCGAAAAAGCATTGAAGATTGATACAACGCATACAAAATCGATCATTAGCTTAGTTGAAACTATGCAAGCGATGGGGCAGGTTAAAGAGTCTTTTAAACTCTTAGACCAAGCATTACTGATACAAGAGAATAATAGTGAACTCATTAACGCTTTAGGAAAAAGTTATGCGCGTACTCGTCAGTATGAACAATCAGTTTTTTGGTTTGAAAAAGCCTATAAGTTAGACAACAATAACAAAGTTTTACTTAAGCAGTTATCTTTTAGTTATATGGCAGCAGGTCAGCAAAATGAAGCGATAGAAAGTATAGAAAGCTATTTAATAAACCACGAAAAAACAGCAGATTTGTATGTTTTATTAGCGCAATACTATCGACACCAAGCTGATTTTGATAAAGCGCTACAAAATTTTAATAGCGCAATTCGGTTTGAAGGCGATAAAGGTGAAGTATATTTTTTAATAGCCCAGCTTTACCAAAGACAAAAAAAGTACAGTGATGCCATTGAAATGTATAAAAAGGCTACGGCTTGGTCTGACAATAAACAAGCACCGTTAATTGCAGTAAGCCAATTGCTAAATCAACAGAAAACGCCACTTGAAGCGATTAAACTAGTTGAACAATTTTTAAAAGACAAAGAGTATTCAATACAGCTACGAATGGTTTTAGCGCATTCTTATTATTTATCTGGACAATATTATTTGGCTGAGAAAAGTTATCATAAATTATTAACACTCGTTCCTTTTAAGGCCAACTCTCGTGTCAATATTATTGTAGGTTTAAGTTTGGTTTATCAAGCTAAAAAACAAGGTGTTAAGGCAACTAAATTACTAGTTAAAGCGCTCAAAGACCGACCGACTAGTTTCTTAATAAACAGTTCACTCGCTGAAATATATATGAATAAAAACCAATGGAAGCCAGCTTATGATATTTACCTTAGTTTATTAAAAGTATATCCTCAGAAAGCAATGTTACTTAACAATACAGCGTTTGCTGCTTCAAAATTATCATTTTACGATGAAGCAAAAAAGTATGGATTAGCCTCCTTAGATATTACTAATAGTCAGCCTGATTCACTCGACACTTTAGGTTGGATTTACTATCAGACTGAAGAGTTTGATAAAGCGTTACCGTTATTTAGAAAGGCACTTGCTTTAGATTTCTCTAAAATTGAAATCAAATATCATCTGGCGTTAACTTTAAAAGCAGTAAATCGCGAAAAGGAAGCGTTTAATACCATGTTAGAGGTTGTTAATAGTAAACGCGATTTTTCAGATAAATTAGAAGCTAAAAAAGTATTGGATTCGTGGGCTGCGACATTACGTGCTGTAAAGAGTATTTACTAGTACCCTTATGTAGCTAAGCGTTATTCTACTTAACCTTTAGCTGATTACCTTTATTTATTTTACATAAAGTTATAAATTTGAGATAACAATGACACCAGGCATCAACCAAGCCAAAAAGCATAAAGTGTTATACACAATACATGAATATTCTCATGATGAATCAAGCGAATCTTATGGACTCGAAGCTGCCGATAAAATGGGGGTTCCTCAAGAAATAGTGTTCAAAACATTAGTGGTGACTCTAGATAATAAAGAGCTGGTTGTAGGCATCATCCCGGTTTCGTCTATGTTGAGCATGAAGCTCATTGCAAAAGCACTGGGTGCTAAAAAAGCGTATATGGCTGATAAGTTTGATGTAGAACGTTCTACAGGATATATACTCGGAGGAGTGAGTCCACTTGGGCAAAAAAAACGCCTTAAAACGCTTATTCATTCCTCTGCAAATAATTATTCGACAATTTACGTGAGTGCTGGCCGTAGAGGATTAGAAATAGAATTGAGTCCTACTGATTTAGTTAAACTCACCAAGGGAAAGCTGGAGGATATATGTCAATAAAATTTAGTCTTTGGGTTTTAACTTAGGCCATTTTCATATTATGTTTTAGTACCAACACGACTTATGTGTACTTTCACCTGACATGACAATAAATAACAAAAAGTAGCGGCTTAATGGTTTTTTGCATAAACTTTATCTATACAAGTTGGTAAGTGTTGCTATATTGCGTGTTAGACCCAACCGTTTTCAATTCCTGAATTACCCATTAGGTTATTTATGTTTACAGAAAATCCAGAAGATTTTATTTATAATTCATCAATAGGTGTTCATGCCGTATCCCCAGAAGGCATAATTCTTTATGCCAATGAATGCGAGTTAGAAGTTTTAGGGTATACAAAAGAAGAATATGTTGGGCACCATGTTTCAGAATATCAAATAGACTCAAACTGTTTAGCAGACATGATGGAGCGTTTGAGCCGTTTTGATGTATTGAAAAATTATCCGGCAAGGGTGCAAGGAAAGGTTGATATTAAATATATTATCTACAACTCTAGTGTTTATGAACATAATGGTGAATTTAAGCATACGCGATGTTACGCAACAGAAGTGGAAAAAAATATTTATGATGTATTTGTTAAATATTTTGAATTTTAATATCTTAAATTTAATAAATTCATCTGAGTATATGTTTACCTTTACAAAAAAACCTTATCAGTAATGATTTCAAGTCATTGTTTTCCCTATTAATTGTTCCACTTTACCTCTGAGTATGGAATATAATTTTATGTCACCATATCTTTGTCCGTATATAGCTTTCTCAAGTATAGCTTCATGAATATTGTTCAATTTTTTAATAGAGTCATTTTTAAATTAGAGTAAATGAACGAAATACCACACTTTTGTTTGTTATTTAGACAAATAATTTCAACGCTTAATTTTAAGAAATATCATAAAACACATGTTCCTTTACTCTCTACCATAGGTCGCTGTATGCTATTCGTTGTGAGTAGTTAGCTGCATGACGTAGCATTATATTTATTTTGGAAACCAATATGAATTTAGATAAATCGACAAAACGCATTGCGAAAAGAGTACAGAAAGGGTTTCAAGGTTACCCGCAAATATCATTGGCTTATTTTGGTGAATCAGCAGATCACGCAAATGAAGTTGTTGTAGGCTTTATTGCTGAAGAAGGAGACGCAGTTCAAGAGCAAAAGTTTACGAGTAAGTGTGATGCGAGAAAAGACGAAACTATACAAACGACATTATTAAAGGTTATCGAACGTGCAGAGGCTAAAACAGTACTACAAGTTGAAGGTGTAGCAATTATTAAATAACTTTTTAAAGTTGAAATCCGATATAAAACGTTTGGTTTAATGTATTAATTTACAACGGTAGATAGGTTTATAACAATAAATGGAAATTAGAATTATCACGTGGGAAGAAACCATCCCACTTCGTCAAAGCGTATTGTGGCCAAATAAATCACTTGAACATTGTCATGTAGATGGCGACAAAGACGGGTTACATTTCGGTACTTTTATTGACGAAGGACTTGTATGTGTTGCTTCTGTTTATTTAACCTTAAATAAAGCACGTTTACGTAAGTTCGCCACTGATGCTCGCTATCAGCACCAAGGAATTGGATCTAAGATGTTAGCACATATTATTCAGTCGTTGAAAAGTCGCCAAGTAGGGTGTTTATGGTGCGATGCTAGAGAATCAGCGATAGACTTTTATAAACGATTTGGTATGCAAACTTGTAGTGAACGTTTTTATAAAGCTGATGTACCTTTTTTCAAAATGGAAGTCGCCCTATAGTGTTCAATATAGGATGTTATACCTATACTTATTTTAATTATTAGTTTTATGCCATTTTAGCTCGATTACAGGATTCTATTTACAATCAAAGGGTGAAGAATATGAATAAAGCACTTGAGACCATGATTAATAATATGCCTGACAAAACAGGAAAAAAACTTGAAGAATGGATTGAAATACTAGCAAGCAAAAAATTTGAAAAGCATTCACTTGCTGTGAATTATTTAAAAACAGATCATGGTTTAACTTATGGTTTTGCAAATACAATTGTCACCTTAGCCGCTGAAAAAAGTATACCCTCAGAAGATCTGGTATTAAATCAATATAAGGGTAAAGAGTCCCTTAAACCTATTTATGAAAAGCTTATTTCCACCATCGAAGCTTTTGGTACTGACATTGTTGTTAGCCCTAAAAAGGGCAGTGTTAGTTTAATAAGAAAAAATCAATTCGCATTAATAAAACCGGCAACCAAAACAAGAATAGACTTGGGTTTAAAATTAAAGAATATAGAAATACAGGGGCGTTTAGAAGGCTCGGGTCCCTTCGGTGCTATGTGTACGCATAGAATACAACTGCAAGATGTTTCAGATATTGACAGTGAAGTGATTGATTGGTTATCTGCGGCGTATCAGAAGTCGGTATAACAAATTATAACTGTAGTTAAATTAATTTTATTACTATAAGTAAATCGTCGAGGTGTACTGTGGACATTCAAATCTATAGTAAAACTAATTTATATCAAATTACTCATTATGCATAATTTATCATGAGATGGCTGTTGATTTTTATCAATATATAGGTTTTAATCCCCTTGTGGATTATTAGACTAAATACTCAAATACATATTTAATGATTTTTGAATTGATTTTGGTTTAATATTCCCACCAGAAGAGGAGCAGTAGCTAGGTAAATAACACGAAGAACCACCATTCTTTTGACTGTTATTGAGGGAGACTACTGCCGAGGATAATTAGCGAGTGGCGTTATTTATTCGGTTACTAGGGCTGAATCCCTAGGATTGTCACCTCTAATTAGTGTTTAATTAAATCTAATTAGTTTATGGTGGAGAGCTTCTGGCTGAAAAGTTAAGTTTCTCTAATCGTGAACTCTTCTCCATTCAGTCATACTCTTCCTTGAAGTTATTAACGTTATCGGTTAAATAAATCCGGAACTTAGTTAGGGAACCTTAAATGTCATTATCATCTTTTACTGTTGCAAAATTTGGCGGCACTAGTGTTGCTGATCACCAAGCCATGTTGCGTTGCGCGCATATCATAAAAAACGACCCAAGTAATAAACTTGTTGTTGTCTCTGCAAGCTCAGGTGTTACTAATTCACTTGTACGCTTAAGCCAGAAAAATGTTTCACAAAACGAACAAACCGAAATTATTGCCAGCATTCTCGCTATTCAATTAAATATCACTAAACATTTAGCTGAAGAACAAATGTTAAATGATCAAATTGCAGATTTATTAAAGCAACTAAGAGAATACTCTAAAGCTCAATCACTTAATTATTGCCCGCGTATCACCGATGCTATATTGTCTTTTGGTGAACAAATGAGTTCACGTGTTTTTGCACAAGTACTGCAATCAATTGGCGTTAACGGTGAAATGTTTGACGTTCGTCGAGTGATGACAACAAATGCTTCATATGGTAAAGCCGTCGTAGATCTTAAGCAATTATCTGAAAATTCTCAGCAACTCCTTACACCTCTACTTATTGATAAAGTGGTGGTTACTCAAGGTTTTATCGGTCAAGACGATCAAGGCTATACCACAACTCTTGGTCGTGGTGGTTCAGATTACAGTGCAGCGCTTTTAGCGGAAGCTTTACACGCCGATAATTTATCTATTTGGACGGATGTCGTTGGAATATTTACAACAGACCCACGCATTACTGACCAAGCTCGAGCAATTAAAGAAATTAGTTTCGGTGAAGCTGCAGAAATGGCTACCTTTGGTGCGAAAATACTTCATCCAGCGACGCTTATTCCTGCAATGAGAAAAAATATCCCAGTGTTTGTTGGCTCTAGTAAAGAGCCTGAAAAGGGGGGTACACGTATTCAACAGTTTGTTGAATCAAGGCCCATTTATCGCTCAATAGCATTACGTCGTGAACAAACGTTAGTTACCGTAAAAAGTCCTGCAATGTTACATGCTAGCGGTTTTCTTGCTCAAGTCTTTGGTATTTTGGCTAAGCATGAATTGAGTGTTGATTTGATCACCACCAGTGAAATCAGCGTTGCGCTTACTTTTGATAATCCAACAGGTTCGACTCAAGCACTTTTAAACTCAACAGTCGTTGAAGAATTAGAGCAACTTTGTGAAGTTACCGTTGAACATGGTTTATCTCTAATCGCTGTTATTGGTAATAAAATGCATCAAAGTAGTGGTGTATGCACCAGTGTATTTGACACTATTTCAGGCATAAATGTTCGTATGATTTGTCATGGTGCGAGTGAACATAATTTGTGCTTCTTGGTGGACGAACATCAAGCGAATGAAGCGGTTGAAAAGCTACATGATGCTTTGTTTGCTTAACGGTTGCCTTTATCGAACATATAGTTAATCTACATAAAGATAAAACACGGCTAAGTGTTTATCTTTAAGTAGACATATCCGTAAAGCCTACCCTGATATGTAAGTCAACTTTCCGATCCTGCAGCAGACATAAATTTCTGCACAATTTACGCTTTTTTACTTAGCGCCAATACGGGTGGTGTACGCAGTGTTTCGAGACTGCAATATGTTTCAAGCGAAGGGATCTGGAAGGGAAAAGACGTGATCAACTTAAAACACCCTATCGTGATGGTACCACCCATATGATTTTTGAACCACTGGATTTTATCGCCCGTTTAGCAGCCTTGTAGCCAAACCCCGAGTAAATCTCAGCAGATTTCATGGTGCTTTTTCACAGAGTAAATACAGAGCAGAGATATCCCCCCAACAAGGTTAAACAAAGAAAGCAGAGGACGCAGCTAAAACTGGTTGAAGCTATCTAAAAAGAAACTAATACAGAACAAGCCAATTCAACCAGTTAAAGTAGCCTGTAATTTAATGCCTAAGGTATTAAGACAATTGAAATAATTAGTGCACTAGTGCAAAAGACAAATTACTTATTGTCGTCACACCATACACAGTATGTCATTAACTTTTTGTGCTCGAAATAGCTAACAATTTAATATGAGTGGATTACACCTTATTTTGCCGCAGGGAAATCAAAATCAATTTGACTTGCATAAGCTGAATCTATTGTCTAATTTTATAGATAGCACTTATTAGTCTGGCATTAATTTAACTCTAATAAGCAATTTAACTGATTTTTTATAAATGAGGTTGCGTAGCTTAAATGATGGACTCAACAATAAAGCAAAACATTGCTGTATTTTCGCCACTATTACTCACCGTTATTGCTGTGACTGTATTACTGAGCAACGTCTGGTCATCCTCGTTCATTATCTTAGCCATACTGTTAGTTGCCATGGCCGCATATGCTAGCTATCTATGTTATACACTATTTGCCTCATTTAATGCCAAACAAGATGAAATACACCACCAACAGCAGCATCAACTTGCCACAAATAATGAAATGCAGCAGGTAATCGAATCTCACGCTAAAGTCGCTGATAAAGTCATTCCCATTATCGTCGGTCAAATTAAAAACAGTGTCAATTTATCTAATGAAGAATTCGGCGTATTGGCTGAAACATTTTCCGGCATAGTCGACAACGTTAATTCCGTGGTCAAGGTATCAGACAATGGCGACAGCGGTAGCGACTTTGAACATACCCAAACAGCACTCAAAGGTGTACTCAGTACGTTACACGAACTCATTGCACTAGAAGAAACTATTCATGGTGAAATCAATGAACTCAGTACTTTTACCTCGGGTCTTACTGAAATGGCAACCAATGTAGGCTATATCGCCCAACAAACCAATCTACTCGCCCTCAATGCTTCCATTGAAGCCGCTCGCGCTGGAGAAGCGGGTCGTGGTTTTGCTGTCGTAGCAGATGAAGTACGCAATTTGGCAACACGATCGGCAGAAATAGGTGCTGAAATTATAGACAATGTCAGTAACGTTAATGAGCGCTTTACCAAGTTGACTGAGCAATCACAAGAAATATCAAAAATGGAAACTCAACTTGCAGAAGATGCAAAAATCAGTATTGATGACGTACTCAAACGGTATCACGACAGCGAACAGTTTCTCGAAGAAAGTGATGCACAACTCAGTACAATTTCCACTCAGGTTAATCAACAAATTGAAGAATTATTATTACGCATCCAGTTTCAAGACCGTATGGTACAAATGCTTGAGCATGCCAACGATAATTTAAATGATATTTCCACACAATTAATTTCAGCGCAAACAATAGACGTTGACAGTATTTTGTCGCACATGGCATCAACTTATACCACAACCAGTGAACGTAAACTCCATGGTAGTGCTAACAACGACAGCGAAACACTGAATGATGGTGATGTCGCATTTTTTTGAGGAATAGTTATGACCAAAAATATTTTAATTGTTGATGATTCCGCCTCTGTTCGCAGCGTGGTAAGCATTGCTCTTAAAGGCGCTGGCTATGAAGTTACCCAAGCTTGTGATGGTGTTGACGGTCTCAAAAAACTCGATGGAACGCGTTTTCACTTGATCATCAGTGACGTTAACATGCCCAACATGGACGGCATCACGTTTGTGCAAGAATTAAAGAAACTTGCCGCTTATAAATTTACACCCGTTTGCATGTTAACCACAGAAGCGGGCCAAGACAAAATGCAACAAGGCAAGGCCGCAGGTGCCAAGGCTTGGATAGTTAAACCCTTTCAACCACCTAAACTATTAGCCGTGGTTGAGAAGCTTATTCCCTAAAGGTAATGTTATGACCATTAAGCAGAACACCTCAGAAGATAATGCTAACCTCTGCCACTTATCTATTGCTGAAGAACTGACTATTTATGTGGTGCTCTCATATCAAGAAATATTAACCAATTATCTCGCCAGTTATGATCGTTTTGCACTGGATCTCAGCGATATTGAAGAAATAGACTCTGCCGGTGTGCAATTATTAATTGCCTTTCATCAACATCTTAAAAAAATGAATTACCCATTGCAGCTGCTCAATTTAAGTGACGCTGTAAAAACGATCTTTGACCGTTATGGCTTAAAACACGACCAGTTTTGTATCCCAGCGATCACAGGCGAAGGAGATGAACACGGTGAGTGATGAACATCAAGAAGGCTTAGAGATTTTCGCCCAAGAAGCAGAAGAATTGCTACTGCAAGCGGAACAAGCGTTGCTGGTTTTAGACGAAGACTTCCACGATGAAGACGCTATAAATGAGCTGTTTCGCGCATTTCATACCGTCAAAGGTGGTGCAGGCTTATTTGGCCTCAACAATATCGTTGACTTCACCCACCATGCAGAAAGTCTCTTGAGCTTAATTCGCGATGAAGTCTGTGTATTAGATGAAAGTTTAGTCAGTTTATTCTTGCAAACTCGTGACTTTCTCGAAAAACTTATCGACTTTGAGCTCAATCAAAGTGGTGAATTATCAGAAGAATTCCAACAAGAAAATAGTTCCTTAGTCACCCAGCTGCAAAAATACCTGCCGTCAACGAAGGACACTAGTGCTGACGACAGCAAAGAGACCGACGATGGTGAATCCACCGAAGGCATCGCCCAGTGGCATATTTCATTACGCTTTGGCATTGATTCCTTGCGCAATGGTATGGACCCCAATTCTTTTATCAGCTACTTAGCAAAACTTGGCAAGGTTGAGCACATCGTACTCATCGACGAAGCTATTCCTGAATGGACAGAATTTGATCCTGAAAATTGTTATTTAGGTTTTGAAATTAATTTACTGGCGCTGACCAGCAAACAAGAAATTGAAGATGTATTCGAATTTGTTTTAGACGACTGTAAAATTGAAATACTGCCACCGGGTACACTCGCTGAACAATATATAAAGCTGATCAATGAACTGCCAGAAGACGATCTACGTTTAGGTGAAATCTTGGTTGCCTGTGGAGCCCTAACCAAAAGAGAAGTTGATGCAGCCCTGTCACCCCAAGAGTTGTCTATAGACAATGCTATAGGTCAAGATAAACCCACACCGATCCCACAAATTGGTGAAATTATTATTCAAGATAATTTGACCACCAAACCTGTGGTTGAAGCCGCGCTAAAAAAACAGCAGCGCACTAAAAGTAATAAAGCGGCGACCGAAAGTATTCGCGTCAATGCCGAAAAGTTAGAATCGCTTATTAACTTAGTAGGGGAGTTGGTGATTGGCAACGCCAATGTCAATATTCATGCAAAACGTATCGCCGATTTAGCTTTGTTTGACGCACAGGAAAACATGTCACGATTGGTCGCCGAAGTTCGCGATACGGTGTTAGGTTTACGCATGGTACAAATTGGCGAGACCTTTAATCGTTACAAACGTGTGGTACGTGAAGTCAGTAAAACCCTTAATAAATCAATTCGCCTTGAAATTTCTGGCGCCGAAACTGAGCTCGATAAAACCTTAATCGATAAAATCAGCGATCCCTTATTACACTTAGTACGTAATGCCCTAGACCACGGTATCGAGTCGAAAGAAGATCGGCTCAAAGCCGGTAAAGACGAAACGGGTTTATTGTCACTAGAAGCCTTTCACGACTCCGGCACCATAGTGATCCAAATTAAAGATGATGGCGCAGGTTTAAACAAAGACAAAATATTAGCCAAGGCCATAGACAAAGGCATCATCGACACTGAACACGAATTAACCGACCACCAAATTCATATGCTTATTTTTGAAGCCGGTTTTTCTACTGCGGAGCAAGTTACCAACTTGTCCGGTCGTGGTGTCGGCATGGACGTGGTCAGACGAAATATAGAAGCACTGCGTGGCGAAGCAGATGTTGATAGTGTCGAAGGTCATGGCTGTACTTTTTCAATTCGTTTGCCGTTAACACTTGCCATTATCGATGGTTTTCATGTGCGTGTTGGCGATTCACACTATATCTTACCACTCGACATGGTCGAAGAGTGCATCGAACTAACCGATAGCCAAGCAAAAGCACATCAACATCACGACTACCTCAATTTACGCGGCGAGATTTTACCTTTTATGCATATTGGCGAAATTTTTGCTATCGACAACCATAACGAGAATTGCCGCGCTAACATCGTGGTGGTTAAGTCAGGAAACAAGAAAGCGGGGCTGATAGTCGATGAGCTTTTAGGTGAACATCAAACGGTGATCAAGCCACTCGGCCAAGTCTTTAGAAATCTTAAAGGTCTTAGTGGTTCAACGATATTGGGTAGCGGCGAAGTCGCTTTGATCATCGACGTGCCCAATTTATTGCAGCAAATTGTGAGCAAATTTCAACAGGCGTCAAACCCAAAAAACTTAGCTAAGGCTTGAGCCTAACCATAAAATTTACCTTAAGAACGAAGGAACTGACATGAACAAGAGCAAGCACATGAGCATATTAATTAGCGCTTTTAGCGCAGCTCTGATAATGGCATCTGCCACAACCAGCGCTAGTGAAAGCGAGCACTGGAGCTATCAAGGTCATGATGGACCAGAATACTGGGCTACTCTCGCTGACGAATATAGTTTATGTAGCAATGGTCAAAATCAGTCGCCAATTAACCTTAATAGCACCGTCAAGTCAAACCTCTTCTCGTTGCGTATGGATTATTACAACGTGCCGTTGCAGATTCTTAACAACGGCCATACTATCCAGATAAATTATACCCACTTCGATACGAGTGCTGACAAGCAAGTTAATATCGCTGGCAAAGAATACCTGCTGCCCAGTGGCACCCTTTACAATAGCAGTATAAAAATTAGCGGTGAGAAATATCAGTTATTACAGGTGCATTTTCATAGCCCAAGCGAACACCAGCTAAACGGTAAGCATCATGCCCTAGAAGCACACTTTGTCCATGCCAATAGTGCAGGTCAACTGGCTGTAGTTGGCGTAATGTTTAAAACTGGCGCCGCTAACGATTTTCTCACTAAATTATGGGAGTTCATGCCCGGTGAAGCCGGCCCGGTACAAAACATCACCGGCATGACAGTAAATGCCAAAGAGTTATTACCGGAAAATCTGGATTATTACCACTATCGGGGTTCATTAACGACACCGCCATGTAGTGAAGCGGTACGTTGGTTTGTATTAAAAAATGGCCAAACCTTGTCCAGTGCGCAACTGAAACAGTTTTTATCTGTTGTTGGTGAAAATAACCGACCAGTACAAAAGTTAAATGCACGTTTTTTGTTACAGAGTAAATAACGCTTAAGGTCTTAGCAGCAGCTAGGCAATACATATATTAACCGGAGAGCAAGTTGACATGTCTATTCTATTAAAGAGTACCTTAACGGTGAAACAAATGATGATGGTGATTGTCGGTTTGCAGCTGATAGCTATGCTTATCGTGCTCGCCACTGTCTCTTATAACCTGGTGTCATTGGGCGAAGAAATCGAGTCGATTGCTGAAAATGATATCCCGATGGCCAATGTTGTTTCTTTAATAACAGTGCACCAACTTGAGCAAGCGATCGAGTTTGAACGCAGCTTACGTTATGGTGAAGAAATGCGAAAGGACCCGTTAATGGAGCCTTTCTTTAAAATCAATGTCGAAAAGTTCTTTGCATTATCAACCAAAGTAAACAAAGAACTAAAAGAGGGTGAAGCACTGGCAACAAGCATCATTAGTACCAGCAACAGTGAAGGCGTAGTCAAAGAAATGCAGCACGTTCTCGACGCTTTAGAGCGCATCGAGGAAGAACATGGCAATTATGATAAACATGTCACTGCTGTTTTTACCTTGTTGATACAAGGTAAAATGCATGCCGCACATGAACTGGCAGAGGAAACCGAAATAGAAGAAGAAAAGCTCGATCATGAACTTGAAGCGTTATTAATTAATATTGAAAATTTTACCCACGAGTCGGCACTATTAGCAGAAGAACATGAACAAAGTGCCTTAATCAGCATGATAGTGATCACCCTTTGTGCATTAGTACTAAACTCCTTTGTCGCCTATTTTATTGTCCGCAGTCTGTTACGTTTATTAGGCGGCGAACCTAACGAAATTGCCGATGTAACAGAACGCATTGCCAGTGGCGATTTAAATTTCACTATCGATACCAAAGGCAAACCACCCGAAGGCATTTTGGCAGCAATGATCACCATGAAAAGTAAATTGATCGAGGTTATCAGCGACATCAAAAACAACTCACAATCGATTAATCATGCCGCGGCGCAGATAAGTAGTACCGCAGGTGCGCTCAGTCAGGCCGCGAGTGAACAAGCCGCTAGTGTTGAAGAAACCAGTGCTTCTATTGAAGAAATGGGTGCGTCTATTAATCAAAACAGTGAAAATGCCAAAGTGACTGACGGCATCGCCACAAATTCAGCTAACGCCGCTGGTGAAGGCGGTTCAGCGGTTTCAGAAACCGTCATTGCCATGCGAAAAATTGCTGAACGCATTTCTATTATTGAAGATATTGCCTATCAAACCAATATGTTAGCACTTAATGCTGCCATTGAAGCGGCGCGAGCCGGTGAACATGGTAAAGGTTTCGCCGTAGTCGCTGCCGAAGTCAGAAAACTAGCAGAGCGCAGCCAAGAAGCGTCGGCAGAGATCAGTGAACTGGCAAGTTCCAGTGTCAAGGTAGCAGAGCGAGCAGGTGCTTTACTCGAACAAATGTTACCTGACATTAACCAAACGGCAGAATTAGTACAAGAAATATCAGTGGCTTCAGAAGAACAAGCCAGTGGTGTCAATCAAATTAATATCGCCGTACAGCAACTTGACTCGGTCACCCAACAAAATGCCGCTTCGGCGGAAGAATTGGCAGCGACTTCATCTGGTTTGCAGAATCAATCGAAGCAACTTCAAGAGACAGTGGGTTATTTTAAGCTCAACAAAAATATGCTCAAAAGCAGTGAGAATACTGAAGTCATGCCAACAACCGTCGCTCAAACAACTGTGGCTGCGTCAGAAAATGATAATGGCGAAATAGATGAGTCAAAATTTGAGCGTTTTTAGTGGAGAGTGCAGGATGAATAATGTTCAACAGGCCAGCGAATCCAACGAAAGTATTGTTCAACAATATCTGACTTTTATGCTCGGCGATGAAATTTTTGGTTTGGAGATCTTAAATGTTAAAGAGATCATCAGTTATGACAACTTGGCGAAAGTGCCCTTGATGCCCGATTTTATCGCCGGGGTGATGAATTTGCGCGGTAGTGTTGTACCTGTTATTGACTTAGCACTGCGTTTCTCTGGACCACCGGCAGAAATCACTAAACGCACCAGCATCATCATCATCGAACTTAAAATTGACGACTTATCCTTAGATATCGGCATTATCGTTGACGTGGTTAATGAAGTACTTGATATCATGCCCAGTGAAATTGAACCTGCACCTTCTTTTGGTACCAGTATACGCACCGACTTTATTAAGGGCATGGGAAAGGTTAAAGACCAATTATTGGTCTTATTAGATATCAGTTATGTGCTTTCCATTGACGAACTGTCCATGGCAGGCGAATTACAAACTAACAATGAAGAACATTAATCTCGTTTAGGAGCGTCGTATGACCCTAAATAAAGTTGAATTATCAGTATCAGAATTTCACTTGTTTCAAAATTTCATTTTTGAACAAGCAGGTATTTTAATGGCTGAGCATAAACGCCATTTGGTCGCAAATCGCTTAATGAAAAGGCTACGGCTGTTACATATTCTGCACTATGCAGAATATTTTGATTTAGTTCAGCATAACCCCGAGGAAAAACAGTTAGCTGTCGATTTATTAACCACTAACGAAACCTATTTTTTCCGTGAACCCAAACACTTCGATTTTATACAACATAAAGTACTGGCGCACTGGCCGCAAAATAAATTATTGCGTTGTTGGAGTGCGGCGGCTTCTACAGGAGAAGAATCCTACAGTTTGGCAATGTTATTTGACAATATCTTGGGCTTAACGCCTTGGGAGATCTTTGCTACAGATATTAATCACAGCGTGTTAGAAACGGCCAAAGTCGGACACTACATGATGGATAGAATAGAGGGGATCCCAGCTAATTTCCTTAAAAAGTACTGCCTCAAAGGCACAGGGAAATTTACGGGTTCACTGCTTGTTGATCCTAAAATTCGACAACGGGTGAATTTTAGCGCACTAAACCTGACCAAGCAGTTACCAGAAATGGGTAAATTTGATGTGATTTTTCTGCGTAATGTGATGATTTATTTTGACAATGATACAAAAGAAGAGTTAATTCAACGGGTTACTGGTAAGCTCGCCAATAACGGTCTATTGTTTGTCGGGCATACTGAAAGTATCAAGTCGATTAAACATGGATTAGTGGAAGTACAACCCAGTATTTATCGCAATGAAAAAGGGACGAGTTAAGTGATGAGGAAAAAAGTGATTTTGCACCCCGGCGACTTTTATTTCACACCACAAAGCGTGCTTATTCAGACGTTATTGGGGTCATGCATTGCGATGGTAATGTGGCATCCAAAATATCATTTAGGTGGCATGTGCCATTTTGTTTTGGCTAAATTTGCCTCTTTAAAAGCCGATAAACTTGCCGAAGCTGAAGGTTATGTAGTCAACATACCATTAGCGAGTGAACAGCAGCTCGACGGCCGCTATGCAGAAGATGCCTTCGAACTTTTTAAACGGGCAATAAATAAACACCATACCATGCTAAAAGACTATCAAGTCTCGGTATATGGCGGTAGTCAATTACATGTTAATTACCCTGCCAACGACAGTCAAAATGTCAGTACTGAAAATTGTAAAATTACTGATAAATTTATTGCTGATCACCAGCTAAAAATTTCAACTTATGACCTACAAGGACAACATACTCGTTGCCTGACGTTTGATACAGCGACCGGTATTATTGAGGTAAAACGGTTATGATTAATACGCCAATAACATCAGACAGTAGCCATGAAAGTAATTAAAGTCTTTATTATTGATGATTCTGCAGTAGTGCGTAAAGTGCTAGCTGCCATTCTAAATGAATCACGCCATATTACTGTTATCGGCAGTGCCGCCGACCCTATTTTTGCAATGCGCCATATGGAAAAAGATTGGCCCGATGTGATCACCCTAGATATTGAAATGCCAAGAATGGATGGTTTGACCTTTTTGAAAAAAATCATGGCAGAGCGGCCAACTCCAGTGGTGATGTGTTCAACCTTAACCGAAGCCGGCTCAAGAGCTAGTGTGCAAGCTCTTAGTTATGGTGCCATCGATGTAATCGCCAAACCTAAGAGTCAGGTTAATGCTAATTTACCAGACTCATCCAAATTGTTATGTGACGCAGTTAAAGCCGCCGCCAAAGTGAACCTTAAACAGGTTAGAGCTAAGCCAATAAAGGTAGCACCACTAGTGATCAGACCAAAGTTAGCGGTAGACAAATACTTGCCAACTAAAAAAAGAACCAAGAACGCTAAGAAATTGTCACTGATAGCCAATGGGACATCAACGGGGCGCACTCAGGCGATAGACGCTATACTCACTCAGCTGCCTGCCGACATACCACCTATATTGATTGTACAGCACATGCCGGAAAAATTTACCAAGGCTTTCGCCGAACGTTTAAACACGATTTGTCAGATGGAAATCAAAGAAGCGGCAGACAATGATGTGCTGCTCCCTGGTCGTGTTTTGGTTGCCCCTGGTGGCTTTCATATGATGTTAGAAAAAAGCCATGATAAAGCCTATGTTCGTATCAAGGATGGACCTTTGATCAGTCGCCATAAACCCTCCGTCGATGTTCTTTTCCGTTCGGTTGCAGAATACGCCGACGATAAATGTCTTGGCATCATTATGACAGGTATGGGTGATGATGGTGCGGTCGGATTAAAAGCAATGCGTGATGCCGGTGCCTATACTTTAGGACAAGATGAAAATAGTTGTGTGGTCTATGGTATGCCATTGGTTGCACAACGCAAAGGTGCGGTATGTTTGGAAGTACCATTAAGACAAATTCCGCAGAAAATTATGACATATTTTAATAACTAGTCATTAAATAAACAGGAGTAAATCCCATGAATAAACAATTGTTCACATTATTATGTTTAACCCTTGTAAGTAGTTTTAGTTATGCCTCAAGCAAAGACCACCAGCATTTTTTAGGGGTCTTTGTCGGGGCCACCCACGCCCAAAGTGAAAGTGAATTTTCCTATGGCATCGAATACGAATTCAAGTTTACTCCCCGATGGGGGGCGGGATTGGTCTATGAAAAAACCGATGATGCCCATCATGGTGACGGTGTTGAAGTCACGCTAGCCGCTCTTTATCTACACCCTTGGCAAGACCTTCGTCTTGGTGTTGGCTTTGGTAAAGAAGAAGTCGGTGGTGGTCACCCTTTTAAAGAGGATTTAACCAGAGTATCGGTTAGCTATGATTTTCACATAGGTGGTATCGGTATTGCCCCGACATTTGCCGTTGATTTTGTTGATGGCGAAACCGCTACTATTTTTGGTATCGCGATAGTAAAATCTTTTTAAGTGGCATGATTAGTGCGGCAGTTAACGCAAATTAAGCACGACTGCTATACTTAGTACTTATTAGATTGAGGCCAAAATGAAACCAGATATTAATATATTGGTGGTCGATGACAGTAGAACACAACAACATAATATTGTCGCCTTGTGTCAAGATAATGGTGTCGGTCAATATTGTACTATCAGCCACATCGAAGTTGCTGAAAATGGCGTTATTGCGCTCGAAAAGTTGCGAGCCACTCACTTTCATTTAGTGTTTGTTGACTTAGAAATGCCGGTAATGGACGGTATTGAACTGGTGCGAGTTATCGCCAAGGATAAACTCGCCGACGCAATTATCATTTTAAGTGGTAAAGATCCTTCGTTGATCGTCAGTATCGGTACTATGGCCGAGTCAGACGGGCTAACGGTGGTTGGCACCTTTCAAAAACCACTTTCAGCTGATAATTTGATCAGTAGCCTAAAACGACTAGCAAGTAACGCTAACAAGGAAAATGGCAAAGAACAGCAAAAAGTTTATAATCGTCTCAGTGCCGATCATATCCTTGAAGGGATTAATAAACAGCAAATCACCTTGTATTATCAACCTAAATTAACTTGCCAAGGGCTATTACTAAAAGGCGTCGAAGCATTGGCGCGCTGGCCACATCCTAAGTTTGGTGACATTTCCCCGTTCGAGTTTATTACCGCGGCAGAAGAGTTTGGCGTTATTTCAACGTTAACCCATTATTTATTTGATATCGCACTAAAACAAAAGCAGCAATGGCAACAACAAGAGATTAATTTTCATCTCGCCTTTAATCTTTCCCCGTTATCACTAGCAGATGAAGGTTTAGTCGATAAAATTGCCAATCAGGTTGAAAACTATGCACTGCAGCCGAAAGACATTATTTTAGAAATTACCGAAAATGCCATCAGTGGAGAAGTTTCCAAGGCCATTGCAACCTTAGCTAAATTGAGGTTAAAGGGATTTAATTTGGCCATTGATGACTATGGTACCGGTTTTGCCAATGCCCAACAGTTGTCGCGTGTACCTGCGACAGAGTTAAAACTTGATCGGGTATTGGTTAATAATGTTACCACCAATCCACAACAACGAGCGATCCTAAAAAGTACAGTTATCCTCGCCAAAGAACTCGGCTTAAAAACCGTTGCCGAAGGTATTGAACACTTAGAAGATTTCAAATATATACATCAAATCGACGTAGATCTATTACAAGGCTTTTATTTTGCCAAACCTATGGCCGCGCACAAAATAAAACACTGGTTGCAGAAAGAGTTACCTTTAATTAGAAAAGAATTGAAACTTACCTGTAATTAATTTGAATAAAAGAAAAAAGCGACTGTTTTTACTCACAAAAACATAACAATATTGTGTATAAAACAATCGTTATCTCATATTGTGAATTTGAAATATTCGTATTAAGGACGATATTATCTAGTTGTCAAGCAAGCATTACAACTGCAGGGTGGTACCCGGAAACGGATTTGAACTGTCACACTCTATGAGCGAGGGATTTTAAATCCCTGATGTTTACCAATTCCACCAGCCGGACATCGTTCTGGACAAGTAACATAAAACACCTTTATTGTGGACTGCTCAAACTCAATTGGAGAGCAATCACCATTTTATGTATGAAGCCTGGTCTGATTGTAATAACCAAACAAGCACCACGCCCACTCATTGAAGCGGATTGTTGTCTTTTAACTGTTGCTCTCGCTAATCAAATATTAGTGGTCGTCGAAGCAATTAAAGTCTTTGATAAAGAAATTAGTAAGTTATTTGAGACATTGCCTGATGCGGAACTTTATAAATCATTACCGGGTACTGGGTCTTGTTTGGCACCAAGATTGTTAGTTGCTATGGGAGAAAATCGTAGTCGCTTGACAAGTGCATCAGAAATTCAAATGTATTCGGGTATAGCTCCAGTGACGGAGCGCAGTGGCCAAAAATATTGGGTTCATTGGCGATACCAGTGCTCTAAATTCGTTCGGCAGTCATTTATTGAATGGGCAGCTAAAAGCGTTCATCAATCTTATTGGGCCGGTATTTATTATGAACAACAACGCTCAAAAGGTAACACCCATCAATCATCAATAAGATCGTTAGCTTTTAAGTGGATACGGGTTTTATATCGTTGTTGGAAAGCCAAAGAACCCTATGATGAGTCGAAGTATTTAAAAGCATTGCGGGATCGGAATTCACCATTACTTTTTAAAGAAAAAGCTTGTTAAAAGTCTCATTAATAACTAAATATTTATAGCTTAAAGATTGAAACGGAATTTTGGGGATAGGTCGCCACTAGTCCCTCAATTTTAACTTCGAACACGTGGGTAATGAACTTATAGGAGTCACCTTAAATACTAAAGTAGTATGTGAGTCGTGTTGTTTTCCTTTGTAATTTTCTACATATCTCATTAATTATTCAATTATTTAATTATAAGTCTATAATTAAATTTAGTTTGACTCTTCATTATCAAGATATAAACCTTATTGAGGCTAATTTGGTCATAAAATCGCAATTTAAAAGCACTACACAAGAAATTGTATTGCTTTGTCTAACTTTGGGTGCTTGTTTAGCCATTATTCCATTTATCTTTTTTCGTTTTCTGGCCGGTGAATGGTTTAACGTTATTTTTGATACCATCTTATCTTGTTCCTTTTTGATGTTAGGGATTTATATTTTTAAAACCCATAATGTAAAAATCGCTAGAATATTGTTAGTCATTTTATCGGTTATGGCATTGTTTTTAACCCTGTCTCTCAATGCACTTGATAGTATTGCTTGGACCTACCCAACATTATTGGCTTTGTTCTTTACCGTTAAGCCAAACATAGCGGTTAAATTATGTGGCGTGTGTATTCTTATTTCAGTGATTATTTTATACCCAGCACTTGATGTTTTCTCACTAAGCATCTATTTGGTGACGATCATAATCACTTGTGTCTTTGTTTATATTTTTGCCGATAACTCTGCAAAACAAGAAGCACTATTGATTGAATTGTCACGTAGGGATCCGCTTACAGGGAAAAGAAATAGAAGAGCCTTTGAAGATGGGTTAGATCATGTTGTTGATGAGAGAAGAGAAAATGCTCATTCTTCACTTATAATCCTTGATATAGATAATTTTAAAGCGATTAATGATCAATATGGACATGCTATTGGTGATCAAGTACTGATTAAATTAAGTAATTTAATTTGTTGCCATTTACGGGAGTGCGATTATTTTTATCGGATTGGAGGAGAGGAGTTTGCTATTATTTTACACAATACCAACTCAGAAAATTCTTTAAATATTGCTGAAAACATTAGAGAATTAATTGAAAATTCTGAACTAGTCCGCCAACAGGTTGTTACCATTTCTTTAGGTCTTGCCTTATATCGTAAAAATGAGAATAAAGAAAAATGGTTCAGAAGAGCGGATGATGCCCTGTACAAAGCAAAGTCATCTGGTCGTAATCAATTATGTATAGCAGAATAGTCATATTTTAAATGGCTATTGTTAATGTTGAACATTCAACCATTTTAAGGAGAGTAAATAAATTTTTAATTATTTCTATTGGCAACTAAGGACATCGATATTTTTTCTTACTTCCGTACTAGCAAAATTCTCATAAGTTAAAAAGCAATAATCCATTTTTCTGGTTGCCCTAATTAATTCCTTAAAGTGTTTCTGTTATTTGGTCGGTTAACAATGCGGCTTTTTTTGACAGTTGAGGTATAAAGTTAATTGCTACACAAACAAACTAGCACTTACTTTGAATGATGACAGTTTTAACTTGTTCTGATGTTAGGTTTTTATAAGGTCCTTAATTAAGCGTTGTTGTGGGAGTATGCAATTAACAACTTTTCATATATCTATTCGAGTTCGTTATATTGTTGAAGCCAGAGACTTATATTGAGTTAAGTTGGGGTTTTCTAAGGGGAGAAGGTACTATGTTTTTACAGAACCGTCCTGTAATGCCCTAGAATTTAAAGCGTTTAGAAATATTGAGTTGGAGTTATTCGCAAAGTAAGTATTTTGTTGCAAAGCCAATGTACACGAAAAGCCCGTTTTAGAAACAAAATCTAAACCAAATTCGATTTTGATTGTTCACGCCTAATCTCCGCAGTGTGGCATTAATTATCATTAAAAGAATATGACTGTGTGTTAACGTCATCTGCGTGCGCATTGCTGAAGGTAGGTATGACATTATAAAGCTTTAGCAGCTTGGTAAAATCGGAATTTTATAGAAACATTCAAAATGTTAACCTTGCCACATAACGGTCATTGGCTAACGAGCGCCAAACAGCGTTTCGGATCAGATTTTGTATAGATAACGCCGCCATAAAAGGCGACCGTTTTTTGTAAATCCAGCCCACACTTTTTGTGGGCACTTTAGCCGTGTCGTGCTATGTTCCAGTGATAGAATTTATACGGAGTTTCATTTTTTTGAATTAGCAGCTTCGTTATTGTGACTAAAATAGGTAAAACCGCGTTCAGGACAAAAAGTGTAATTATTATCCATATTTCTACGTTCACCTTTACCAATTATCCATCGAAATGTAAGACAGTGATCCGGTCCATCAAGTTCTATAATTTCTATGCTTGTTGGTCTACGTGACGGATAAGTGCGCACTTCACCTTGCTTCCAGTAACCCAGTGGAAATTTACTCCCTAATCCATCGTAAGTTCTTGCACCCCATTGTTTTCGCTTGTCATAAATTCTCACCAGTCCATCTTTTGAATTATTAATGGTAAAAAGAGATTCAACTGCTCCCATATGTCTGGTACTAAATGTTCTTCGATAATAGGGAATTTCATCGCCAACCCATTCAATCTTGGTGTCATTCCTTTGGGTTTTGAATGGACCCGTAATGTTAAAAGTAGTGCATCGCCTTCCTGTTACAGGGTCACAGGCAGAGGCGGAGGTGACAGCCTCTTTTAGAATTAATTCATGTTTCCCATCCCATTTTACTCCAGTAAAAAGCTCAACAGGAATGAATCGCTCTTTTGTCGATATATTATAAGCTTTATTCCAAGAAACATTTTCTTCTGTAGTAAGTTTGGCAGCTTCATCAGCCCATGACAGGCTACAAAAGCTAAGGATCATCCAACTCATGGTTACTAAGGATAGGCTTAAGCCTAATTTGCTTTTTATTATTCTCATCAATTTTCTCTACGTCATATTTAGTTAAAGAGATATTGTCGTTAACAGGTAAAAGATGCTTAAAACTTAGCTAAAATATTTCTAATTTTTTTTTGAATACAATAAAAACAACCAGTTAGAATAATTTAAAATAACAATATATCTGTTAGAATACGTCAAGTTTTCGCGGTGGATCATATTTTTGGATAACAACAACAAAGCTTTTATGGTCGGGCAGTGGAAGGTTGAGCCTGGGCTGAATAAAATTTCCTGCCCTGATAATCAAGTTATGCTTGTGCCTAAGGTGATGGCCATACTGCTTGCATTGGTTAAAGGTAAGGGCGAGCCGCTCAACCTTGAAACTCTGATGGCAAGCGTTTGGCAACAACAAGTGGTAAGCGATAGCTCTGTCTATCAGGCCATTGCACAATTACGCAAAGCATTAGGAGATACGGCGGCTGAGCCGACTTATATTCAACGAGTTTCCGGCAAGGGCTATCGTCTTATTGCACAAGTAAAAGCGCTGCCAACATTAACAAATCAAACAAAAACGGCTACTGATACCCAAACCATGGCTGCTCGAGTCGTATCGCAGCTTAGCCCCAGTAAGTTCGAAAAAAATTGGTTGGCAAATTGGCGGTTTTGGCTTGTGGCAATATTTGTTACTGTTGTTATCAGTATGCTGAGTTTCTATAAACCATGGCAAGCGCCTGAACTGCAGACAAGCCCACTTAGTATAGCGCAAATCAATTCCATCTCATTTCAGCGTTTGGCCACCGAAAATATTGGTCAGTCGACAAAACTCGACGGGTTGAACGATGTTTTGCTCACTCAATTGATGCAAATTAAGCAGATGCGCGTCGTGTCCTTAAGCCAAAAATCGTCATCGCCAAACACTCAGGCCGTTATAAAGGGCCGGATACATAAACAAGACAACAACATTCGGGTATTTTTGCAACTGGTGCAGGTTGACAGCCAAGAAGTGATTTGGGCTAGGGTTTTTAATGGAGAGATCAATGATTTGTTTGCCCTGCAAGACACGATAGTCGAAACTTTGCTAGCGCTGTTTAAGCGACAGCAGACGTTACCGGCTTTTAAGTCGGCGCTGATAGATAACCGCAATTTCGATCAATACTTACTGGCCCGTCATTTATGGCAGCAACGAAATGCCCCCGCACTTTATCGGGCAAAATCGATTTATGAAAAGATGCAACAACAACAAGCATTATTTCCCTTAGCGGCGGTTGGCCTTTGTGATACCTATCATTATTTACATATTTATGCCGATTGGTCATTTGAACAAGCGTTAAACAAGTGTCGGCCGTTATTGCAACAAGCGCTTGCACAACAACCAAATCTTGGTCAGGCAATAGCGGCGCAGGCCATGCTGTTAAACAATCAAGGTAAAAAAGTTCAGGCCGAGAAATTGTTTGAAAAAGCGATAAAACTGACACCAAATTACCCCTTCGCTTATATGTGGTACGCCGAAATGATCCGTGGGATGGGCAAATACAAGCAAGGGTTAAGCATGATCAAAACGGCCTATGCGCTAGCGCCTATGTCCCCGATGATCAACCGTAGTCTAGCTTACGCCTACCTCAATGCCGGAGACAGAGCGCAAGCCAGATTTTATTACCGCCGAGCTTTGGATTTACAACGCGATTACACAAATAGGGCGATTGAAGAACTCGATTTTTTGCCGCTGACTATCGAGCGGGCCCGCGCGTTTTTGTTATGGGCGAAAAAATACCCCTCAATTATGCGTAAACAACGCTCGTATCAACTGACCCAAGCGCAGATAGAGTTGGCATTGGGAAAATTTGATGAGGTTGTTGCGACACTGGCGAATTTAAAAGGCCAACAGGTCAATCCATCATTCAAATTATTTATTCAGACCTCTCTTGCTGCCGCGCAAGGGCGTTATCACGATGTTATTGCTTTTATTGAGCAGCGCATAGCCATTCATCAAGACTCTGCACGATATGCCGGTTCCTACCTGTCAGTGCTTTATCAAATGGGGGATGATGAAAAAGCCTACAAGGCTTTTTTGCGACTACGGCCTGAACTTGCTCGTAATATTCTAAATCCTGAACCGCAAGGTGAACAAACCGTGACCGCTAACAATCGCTATAAGTTGATCTATTTTGTTCAATTACAGGCTAGGCGCGGCAAAATGAAATTAGTTAGCGACTTGGCTCAGCAACTTGATAACAGTTTTGCCAAAAGAGCAACCTCGAAAAACATTTATTATGCCCGTTGGTTATTGTTTCGAAAGCAAAAGGAAAAAGCCAAAACCATGATGCTGAGTATGATGAATGACGGCTGGTTGCCCGATTATAGTGCTGAATTTTCACCTGAGGCCATAATGAAACAATTATTCATCGACGTTGGTCTTGGCGACAAAACCTATCAAGCTTTACTGAAAAGAAATCGCGCACAGGTCTTGGCAGGGTTTAACTAAGCGCTGAATAGCCTCATAAAATCAATGGAATGCAGAGTAATACAAATTTATGTTATTTCACTTCAGCGAAAAGTGTAAGGGTCCTAATACCAAGATAGTAAAAATGTACAAGTAACTATTTATATTTATATTTATATTTATAATAAAAACAATAGATTAATGTTTTTATACATAATGATTTATCTCTTAATGGTATATTATTTGGTTCCACGATGTTGATGGATTAGTGATAGGTTTTCTAATATCTAATATCTAATATCTAATATCTAATATCTAATGTCATATTTCGTATCAAAGTGATCGTTAGTAGGATGATTTTCACTCGTAAATTTAGACCGTTAAGTTGGCAGCGCGGACTATTTATGAAGATACAATCATTCCTAAATTAGGACGGCTTCGTGGCAGCTAGTGACTTTAGAAAAATGAACACTGGTAGTTTTTCCCTCACCAAAAGCTAACGTCAAAAAAGTGCGCTAAGCGGAATAAGTTGGTATCAACACAAAACCTTCCGCAGCTAGCCAAAAGCGGTCATTGAGATTTTGTTAAATTATGGGCATATCTAGGATGATATTAACCGAAATAAGCTACTTGCTTGTGAGACGGGTTCAAGCTCTATAGCCGTTGGCATGTCACCTCTTAACGCTAACTCAAGTCACAAAGCGGACATAATTCACCCCAATCTAATGCTCACTTTAGTTACGAATATAGACGGCTTATCGTTTAATATAAGGACAAATCGGTTCAAAATTCATTGAGCCTGAACTATATTCATTTTGCCAAGAACTTGCCGAAATATAAGTCTCGTTATATAGTTAATTATACGGTCAAGTTTATCCTTTTAAATCAATTCTTTGAAGTTTTAAATGTTGAGATACTGCCTAAAAGAAAGCTCTATTCAAAAAAATGAAGCTTAAAGACAATAGCTGATACGGCCATTAACTGTGAATTTTTTTAAAAACAATAAGAAAGCAAAAAGGGCCTAGATGATTCGTTTCTTTATTATATTGATCACTATTGTGTGTCTACCAACCAATGCTTTTCAGGCTGTTAATAGCAAAAGCTCTTTGGTGTTAGATATAACTTATCTTGAAGATGCTGATTCTACTTTTTCAATTAATGACGTTTTATCAAAATCATTGGATTCAAAGTTCCTTTCAATCCCTAAGAAAGTCGCTAACTTTGGCTATACCAAAAGCGCTTATTGGTTTCATTTCACTCTTTCAAATATTAACCTTAAAGATATAAATAAATTATTGGTCATTAGTTACCCTCTCCTTGATTTTATAGATTTTTATCGAGTTGAAAATAATGTTGTTATTGAACATATTCAAACTGGGGACCATTATAAATTTTCACAACGCCCCATAGAACACCCTTATTTCTTGTTTCCAATCTCCATCAAAATAAAAAGCACAGTTGATATCTATATAAGAATATCAACAAAAGGATCTATGCATGTTCCAATGCAGTTAGGAGAACCAGTAGAGTCTTTAATTGAACTTAGTGAAAATGAACAAATTCACGCAATACTTTACGGTTGTTTAGGTGTGATTTCATTTTTTAATTTTCTTGTTTTTTTAGCTTTAAGAGAAAGAACTTATTTATATTATTCACTAGTAACATTCGGATATCTTTTTTTGTTCACAACTGCGAAAGGAAAGGCTTTTCAAATTATTTACCCTAATTTTCCCTTTTTAAATGAAATGGGGTTAGTAATTATAATCCCATTCACTATTCTATTTTCTGCTTTATTTGTACGTTCATTTCTTTCATTAAAAAAATCAAATAGAACATTAGATAATATTATCAAAGGTGTTATTGCTTTAGCTTTTATAAACATAGTTTTCTCCTTTTTAGCTGATTATGAATTTTCCATTAAAGCCTCAATGCTAATTGCTGTTCTTAGTTACATAATCTTCTTAATTATTGGTCCAATGAGTTGGGGTAAAGGCGGACTTCATGCAAAACATTATATTCTGGCTTGGAGTCTTTTGTGTATTGGAACTATAACAGCATCCTTAAGTAAAGCAGGTTTTTTACCTTATAACTTTTTTACTGAATATGGAATGCAATTAGGAGCCGCATTTGCAGCGATCTTATTCACAATAGCTCTAGCCCAAAGGTTATTTCAAGAAAGAGAAGATAAATTCATAGCTCAAGCTAACACTATAGAATCTCTAAATACTTTAACCGCAGGAATGGCCCACGAAATAAATAACCCTATAAACTTCACTAATGCAGCTGTTTTTATGATGAAAGAAGAGATCGCTCTTGTTAAATTATATTTAATAGAGTTAGCGGGAGGTGATAAAGCGGATCCTGATATTTTAACTGCATTTAACAAAAAGTTTTCTAAACTTATAAACTTAAATGAAACAGCGATGGAAGGAACTGAAAGAATAAAAAATATTGTTACAGAACTTAGCTCTTTTGCACAAATATATAATACCGATATAAAACAAAAAACTAATATTCAAGATTCAATTAATTCAAATATTAGTTTAATCAAAACTCGGTTTAACTATATCAAGTTTCAATTTGATTTTGATGATATATCTCAAATATACGTTTTCCCATCAAAGCTTAACCAAGTATTCATGAATATACTTGTTAATGCGTGTCAGGCTATTGAATTAAATAGAGAGTCGCATTCTAACTTTACAGGTCAAATAACTATTAATTTAGAAAAACAACTAAACAATGTCATTATTACTTTTAAGGATAATGGCTGCGGGATGGATAAAGTAACACAACACAAAATCTTTGATCCTTTCTTTACTACCAAAGAAGTTGGTACTGGAACGGGCCTAGGGATGGCTATTTCTTTTGGCATTATTGAAGTTCATGGTGGTACGATTAATATTGAATCTGATGTAGGCCAGGGTTCAACACTAACAGTTTCCTTACCAGTTTGACTAATTAAATTTGAATAGATTTTTATAGTGCCTTAACATATAGTTTAGTCGAATACTAAACAACGAGGATTTATAATCCTAGGTTATCTGTCATAAGGTATACAAGAGCCGAACTAATAATTTACTTCCATTATGCGAACGAGCGGGCCTTGTTTTATCGAACCTTTAAGGTCAACTATTAGCCCAGCCTGTGTGAAAACTATTTTGAACTAACGTAATTGGATAATATCAACGAAAAAAAACTCTGTAGAGTAAATTCT
>JABSOZ010000017.1 GCA_013215295.1 Colwellia sp. | reverse complement strand
CCCATGTGAGAGTAGGACATTGCTAGGCGCCTATTAGAGAAGCCCGATTCGAAAGAGTCGGGCTTTTTGCTGTCTGGTCGTTTTAAAAACTATAGATAAATCACTCATCACATGGAGTAGTGCCAATGGATGTGCGACTTATGTTGAGTAAGGCCCATGTCAGAGCAAACATTGCTAGGCGCCTATTAGAGACCGCTCTTGTGCATCCATGCACTCGCGGCATTAGTACATCCATGTACGTCAAGCCCGATTCGAAAGAGTCGGGCTTTTTGCTGTCTGGGATTCTAAAATTTCATATTAATCGCTAAACAAATGCAGAAGTGCCAATGATAATCTGGCTTATACTGAGTCATGCTCATTTAAGACAGTTCCAGTGTGTACATGTACGTAAGAAGCCCGATCTGAAATAGTCGGTTTTTTGCTGTCTCCTATAAACTGATTTTTATCTAAATTCCAGCACTGAAAGTCTAATTATTACTAAATGCTATGTCTTTATTAATATATACCTTAGATAAAGGATAAAGCTAGATTACAATAGTGGCTCAACAAAATATTGAACTAGACAGGTATTGATGCAGCATTTAATTTATATATTATTTCCCATATTATTTTTTACATTTTCATTAAATGCTTATGAGTTTGTCCTTGAACATAAACCTGAAATAAATAAATTAGTCGATTTTAAAGCTAGTGAATTATGTGAGGTATCTGAAAATACGCAATATTATTTAAATAATATCACTGAAGATAAATTTGCGGTGCACCCTGGAACGGTATTCGACAATAAGTTTAGTATGAACGATATTGAAAATACTCTCGCATTCATTTGTTCAACATATCGTGAAGATGTAAGAGCAAAACGAAAGAGTCGTTTGCATGATACAAACTTTATAAAGACACATTTCGATTTTTATCGCTGGTTGCCTGATAAAATAGCTGCACAGCTAATTGCTGATAAAAGTACAAACAAAGTAAAGAATAGCTTATTAAATAATATTCCAAAAGATAAGATTTTTCTCACTAAATATTATACGAAGCTATTAGATGGAAGTGCTTTAAAGACAAAGGAATACAATCAAGCTTTGTATATGTTACCTGCGGATGAAGCTGGTCTTTCTTTAGAACAGGCTGAAATTAAAAAAGACAAACTTATACGCTATGCATATACTCGCCAGGAAATTATTGAAGGGATACTAATAGATAATCAATACGTAAAACCCTTAATTTGGATAACAGAAGAAGCACTCCATGATGTTCTACTTCAAGGTACAGGTGTGGTAGAAGTTAATGGAAACATCCGATATTTTAACGTCCATCGTAATAATGGCATAGCTTATGATTATGCTATAGGAAAACGAGAACAAGCCAGATACTGGTACTTCATTGAAGTGCCGAGCATCATGGGATATGGAAACAAGCAAGAAAATAAGATTGCACTAAGACCGCAAGTTACCTTTGCTGGCAATGTAAGGCAATTAGGTTTAGGTAAACTGTTTATGGTTAGCTATGAACGAAATAATGAAAAGATATCGCGTATGGGAGTTTTAGCTGATCAAGGTGGTGCTTTTGATGGAAATTTATTCCAATTAGATATGTTAGTAAATAGTTATTCTGGTTGGAGTGATTATCATCAAGCCAATAAGCATTTACCCGATTATGCTGCGGCTTGGTTGATGTTAGTTAAATGAATGCATCAAATAGCGTTATAGACAACATCTTCTAGTCTTTCTTCAATAGCTGATTCTTCGATTTGTTTATGCTTTACAATACTGCTTGGGTTCGGTTGATATCCCAAAGGTGCATCAACAAGTAATTGTTTTATTTTTGGAACGTCTTCTTCGCGCATTGCTTCGTTGAGGTTAGATATTATTTTAGTCACCTCATTCCAAGGAAGTGAACGTTCATTCGCACTGAGAATACGTTTATGTAAAGTCTTCTTGGCATGGTCATCAATGAGCAACTCTTCGTAAAGCTTTTCTCCAGGTCTTAGCCCGCTGAATTGAATTGCTATATCGCCATCAGGATTTTTTTCATCTTGAATGGTTAGCCCCATTAAATGTGTCATTTTATAAGCTAAGTCGATTATTTTGACGGGGTTACCCATATCCAAAACAAATACATCACCACCTGAACCCATAGCCCCAGCCTGTAAAACTAATTGTGCTGCTTCAGGGATGGTCATAAAATAACGAATAATATCTGGGTGGGTAATTGTGATTGGTCCACCTTTCTTTATTTGTTTTTTAAAGAGTGGAACAACCGAACCAGAAGAGCCTAGAACGTTACCAAATCGGACCATAACAAAGCGGGTACTGTGTTCTTGCTTCGCTAGTCCTTGTAGAATTAACTCAGCTAGACGTTTCGTTGCTCCCATAACATTAGTTGGGCGCACAGCTTTATCGGTAGATATTAATACAAAGGTTTCTACTTCACAAAAAATCGCCGCTTGAGCTATTTCATTGGTACCAAGTACGTTGTTAGTTACACCAGCAATAACATTATGTTCAACCATAGGTACGTGCTTGTAAGCTGCAGCATGATAAATCGTTTGAACTTGATATTTATGGAAAATATGTTTCATCAACATACCATTTTGAACATTACCAATGAGTGGTTCTACAATTAAGTTGTTTTGAGTTTCCGATAAAATTTCAGTCAACTCTTGATGTATTTCATAAAGAAAAGCTTCAGAAACATCAAGCAAGATTAGCTTACGTGGATTATGTTGTGTAATTTGCCTACAAAGCTCTTTACCGATTGAGCCACCTGCACCGGAAACCATAACAATTTTATCATTAATATTGGCAGATAATAATTCAGGTATGGGTTCTACAGTTTTTCTACCAAGTAGTTCATCAACAGATACTTCACGAAGCTCATCAATAGTTCGTTTACCTGAGACAATATCAGACATGCTAGGGATAATTAATAGCTCTAGAGCGTGCGGTTCTAATGAAGAGACAATTTGCTTTAATCTGATCGGATCGACTTGAGGAATAGCAATTAGAACTTTAAATTGTCCATATTTTTTTATAAGTTGATTTACTTTAAAATGAGGGTAGATCTTCAAGCCTAATACTGTACGTCCTTGATAACGTTTCTTTTCATCAATAAACGCAAGAGGCTCGTATTTGTTACCTAAGGACAAGGCATGAACTAATTGACGACCTGCATTACTTGCACCGTAAATGACGACTCCTTCTCGTTCATCGAACCATTTCTTATCGACAATAATACTAACCAATGCTCTTGCACCTGCAATCATAACACTGCTTAGAACTAAGAATGCAATGGGTACAGAACGAGGAACAAAAGCTTCAAAAATATAACCTGAAATGTAGAATATAACGGTAGTTACTATCAGTAAACTCTGTACTCTTAAAAACGCTTTAGCATTAAAGTATCTGACAATCGAGTTATACATATCAAAAACATGGAATAGCACGAATGTACTAAATGCGACAGTGGAAAATACAGCCATTAAAGCCCAAGATATCTGGATACCTTCAAATCCAACACGAATGAAGTAGGAAAGGAAAAAAGCTGAACAAATAGCAAACAAATCATACGTTAATACGATCATCAACTTAATAGACCCAGGGATTAAATCAATTCGTCTTACCATTACAACTCACCTTAGATAAAATTTTGCTGGAATCCCTTCTTCAATATTAAGAATTAACAAATATTCTACAAGTTTTCTTACAATTGTCATTAACTATTAACATTTTTATTTGGCCATTTGTTCTATCTCATCAAAAATAGACTTGATAATATTACAGGTTTTACAGATTTCATCATTAGTTAATGTCGGATGAACTAAAAACATAAGGCTGCTGATACCGAGTAATTGGGCATTCTTTAAGGGCAGATTCGGCCTTAATTGAGTATCATCAAAAGCTTTTTCTTTGTAGACCTCGGAACAACTGCCAGAGAAACATGGCACACCTTTATTTACGATGTCATTAATAATTTTGTCACGAGAGTAATTAGAGGGGAGTTTATCCATGTCAATCTGTATGTAACATTTATAATAAGCATGTTCTATGTACTGTGGAATTTCAGGTACAATTAACCAGTCATATTCTTGGCAAATGCTACGTATTTTATTAGCATTTTCGGTTCGACATCTTGTCCACTCAGACATTCGTGTTAATTGAATTCTACCAATAGCAGATTGCATTTCAGTTAATCGCCAGTTAGTGCCAAATGTTTCATGCAACCAACGATAGCCTTCTGGATGTTGAGTTTCATAAACTGCGGCATAAGATTTTCCGTGATCCTTATAAGCCCAAGCGCTTCGCCAAAGCAGTTCGTTATTAGTCGTTAACATGCCTCCTTCACCGCCAGTTGTCATTATTTTATCTTGGCAAAAAGACCAAGCGCCTATATGGCCGATGCTGCCAACTGGCTTTCCTTTGTATTTAGTGCCATGTGCTTGAGCACAATCTTCAATAACAAACAAATTGTATTTGTCTGCTAATGCCATTATCTCATCCATTTCGCAAGGCCAGCCTGCTAAATGGACACAAAGAATTGCTTTTGTTTTAGTACTTATAACTTCAGTGATAGTCCTAGCACTTATATTTTGACTATCAAGTTCAACGTCAGCAAATATAGGTGTTGCACCGGCATTGATAATACTGCTAATTGATGCGATGAAGGTGCGAGATGTAACTATTACTTCATCGCCAGCTTTTATGTTTAATACCTTTAGAGCAAGATCTAGTGCTAATGTTCCATTAGCCAGTGCTACTGCATATTTACTATTACAAAACCGAGCAAATTCTTTTTCAAAAGATCTTCCTTCTTGTCCTGTCCAATAATTAACTTTGTTTGAACGTAATACCGAACTAACGGCGTCAATTTCTTGTTCAGTAAAACTTGGCCACGGTGAAAATGGAGTACTTAGCACAGAATTTCCTATTAAATCTTAGTTAATGAGCGAACACGTTTTGCCGGAACACCCACATATAATGAATTTGCTTGTGTTGATTGAGTAACCACTGCGCCGGCACCAACTTGTGTATTATCAGCGAGGGTAATACATTCTACGATAGTACTACCAATTCCAATCCAAGAAAGTTGCGCTATATAAACACCACCAGCAATATTAACACCAGGTGAAATATGTACACATTGATGAAGTTCACAGTCATGATCAACGGTCGCTGCGGTATTGATTATACAGCCGTCAGCAATACTTGCACCGATGTTTATTACCGCATTTGCAAATACAACAACACCTTTTCCAATAAATGTGTGAGGGCTTACTACTGCTGTGGGGTGTATAAGAGAAACAATATTAGCTTTTGCTTGTTTTAGTTGTGAAAGGATATCTTTGCGAAGGAGATTATTACCAAATGCAACAACAAAGTCTGCGTCATCGATATATTCTGGGAAATCTTTTACAGCACCTATAACTGGCCACTCACTATTTTCTTTACGTTCAAAAAAACAGTCATCTAAAAAAACGATTTTGCTATACTTTCCTTGCTGTTGAGCGCAGTCAGCGACAACACGTCCATGTCCACCAGCACCAATAATGATCAATTTTTTCATGAGTTATCTCCTGTAAATTTTGTCATGGTGACTTCACCTGATGCGTTAATGTCACTACGAGCAAAAACTTTTTTCACGGTGAGTAAGATGATTTTTAAATCTAACCAAAAAGATTGGTTGTCAACATACCAAATATCATATTCAAATTTCTGCTGCCAGCTAATCGCATTACGGCCATTAATTTGAGCCCAACCTGTTATACCTGGTTTTACATCATGACGCCTTGCTTGTTCATCAGAATAAAGAGGTAAGTATTCGACTAATAATGGACGAGGGCCAACAAGGCTCATGTCTCCCTTTAATACATTCCAAAGGCCAGGCAGCTCATCAAGACTTGTCGAACGTAATTTTTCACCAAATGGGGTTAACCGCTTATGATCCGGAAGGATGTCACCGTTTTCGTCGGCAGAATCTAACATAGAGCGAAACTTAATCATTTCAAAAATATTATTGTGCAACCCTGGGCGCATTTGACGAAAAAGGACGGGAGAGCCAAGCTTTTTATAAATGATCAGATATAGGAATAAGATTACAAATGAAAGTGCTATTAATGCTAAACCTGAAAAGACAATATCGAAAAGTCGTTTAATCATTTATTTTACTCCTACTTCAACAGGTTCTATGAATTTATCATAAAATGCTAAAAATTCTTTTAGAAGATGCTTTTCATCAAAAACTTCTTCTACACGCCTTCGCGCATCTGTACGCATTTGATTTAGATTTATTTCGTTATTGACCATTTTTTCCATTGACGACGTAATCGAGTTTTCATTTTTAACGTCATGTAATAATCCGGAATAACCATCTTCTACTGCATCACATAAACCATAAATGTTTGATGCTATAGCGGGTAAATTACAAGCGGCTGCTTCAATAATAACATTGCCAAACCCTTCTCGGTGGCTTGGCAAGCATAAAGTATCTGCAAAAGAATAATACTCACTTATATTGGTTTTAAAGCCAATATATTCAATGTTGCTATGATTTTCGAAAAGATGTGATAAGTTTTCTTCATCTGAACCGATAATAAATAGCTTTATACACTTTTCTGTTTTTATTGCTGTAAATCCTTTGATGAGTTCAGGGATACCTTTTTCTTTCTTTAAACGGCCAACGTAAAGGAATACGAATTCATCTTCTTTTACATTATGTTCATTTCTTAGCCTTTGTCTTGTATCTTGAGAAAAAGAAAACTTGTTAATATTAATGCCTGAAATAGAGCCATTAGCAAGCACCCGAGAGTTGACGTCGGTAACTATATTCTCTTGTATCAAAAAATCTTTTTGTGAAACACTGTCAACTAAACAGAACGTTGCCAATGTTGCTGTAATTTTATCTAAATGTTTGAGTAGTGATCTGGCAATCCCTGTTTTTGTCGCCCAAACTTGCCCTGTAAAAGTGTGAAACCTAATGGGGGAGCGAGCAAAGAAAGAACCTATTTGAGTAAGTAAACCTGCTTTAGGTGTAAATGAATGCACAACATCAAACTTTTCTTTTTTGAAAAACAAAAATAATTTCCACAATGACTTCGCATCAGAGAATACATCAGGGTTACGAGCAATATTGATATTATGAGTTGTTACCGAAAGTGATAAGCCTCTAACTGTTTCGCCGCTTGGAAGTGAAGTGGCAATATGGACATCATGCTTTTCAGCAAGTGAATTAATATAAATAAGTAAAAAAGAACTTATTGTTTCTGGTACCGCGCTAACAAAGACCATTTTACTCATTATTTTGCCTTAATTGGTCTAACTCGTGTTGAAGTTCAATTATTTCCGATTGATCTTGCTTAGTGTTTTTATTTCTTAAGGATAGGAGTCTGTTGGAATTTTTAAATATGTTCAAGCTAAAAACGATGCCAATCTTGAAGAAACTAAATACGCTAAACTTTATTTTGTTAAATAAAGAGAGATAACTAAAGTATTGTGATGAAACAATTGAAAATTGGTTTTTATAAGCATTGATCGCTTTTTCTGAAGAAACACTACTCTCTTCACGATAAAAATAAAGTGGAGCAGAGATATAACCTACGTTCAAATCGTTTTTCAAAGCGGCATCTATCCAAAGTTGATAGTCTTCCATCAACTTTGCTTGTTCATTATATCTATTGCGCTGATACCATGATTGTCTTGCCATAATAGTTGCATGAGCAATATCAGCTTTGCCGAAAATTGTATCTTCAAGCGAAATGTTATCAGCACTGTTTTTACGCGGATTTCTATAACCTATTACAACGTTTTCGTTGGTTATTGAACATAAGCCAGTCGTTACTAAGTCTATCTTATGTTGTGAATCCAGATAGTGTACTTGTTTGGCGATTCTTGTTGAGCTAATGAGGTCATCCGCATCCATACGGGCCATGTATTCGCCTTGTGAAACATCAATCAACTGATTCAATCGATAAGGAAGCCCTTTATTCTCACCATCACTGATCACTTTAATCCGGCTATCTTTAAAGGAACGAGCGACGCTTAATGAGTCATCAGTAGAACCATCATCAAGTAAGATTAACTCAAAATCAGAATAAGTTTGACTAAGTACTGATTCAATACTTGCTTTAAAGTAATCTCCAGGATTAAAAAAGGGAATGCCTATGCTAACTTTTATCATGTATTTCTACTATTGGGTTGAACTTATAAGGTGTTAAATTACTAAACGTTTTTGTCGTTAAATAGAAATAAAAGGTCATTAAAACAACTGTGGAGAAAATAATAATATACCGCGTATTGTCATCCCTGAAACTTAATATTGTCATTGGCAATAAAAATATGCTCATTTGGATAAAATATATACTCATTCTAAGAAATCCAGATGGATCAATTTTCAATAGAATCGATAGAAGGCTTACGAGTGTTCCAAGAAAATATAAAGATAATAAAATATCGAATGTTCTGTTAGCAAGGGCTTTAATGTTCACCACTCGACAAAGAAAAAACCAACAAAAAAGGCTAATGTTAAAAGTAGAAACAACCAGTCCACCATGGCTATCTTGCTGATCTCCGTATGATGAATATCGGTCATCAACACTTGAAGCGAGGTTAATAAAACTTTGAAAGAAAACGACAACAATGAGAAAGATAAATATAATTACCGCAATTTTTCGAGGTTTAATCTCACCCTTAAAAATAAAGTATAAAGGTAAACAAATTATGATAGATTTATGAAATAAAAAGCCAATAAATATAGAGGTAATATAGCGTACGGGTTGCTTCTTTATTATAAAAATAACTGATATGGCGAATATAGCGATAGTAATGGCTTGCCGAGTACCATTGAGCTGAAAATAATATGGACCAATAAATAATAAAGTAAAAAGCGATAGCGTTTTTAAATTAAATACTTTGATGCAGTAAAAATAACAAGCCGTTATTATTAAGGAACTAAACAAAAAAATAATAAAATAATCATGAGAGATAAAGTGGCCTAAATAATTCAAGTACCAAAAACCGGCCTCCCCTTGTTTGTCAATCATTGAAAGAGTGGCACTTAAATTATTAAGCTTATCGAAATAGTGAACATAACTTTCAGTATCAGTGCCTACTTTTATATATTTGAAGCTACTGATTATGATTAATGGTATTGCAGAAAGGACAAAAATACTTGTCAAAGCGATACGATTAAACTTAAAACGATAGCCAATATAAATAAAACTTAAAGAAATTATGTTGGCGATAAAGTACGGGAGCACGTTAAGTTTCAACCGAAGCTTGTATATTCATTAACTTATAGAGCTTTTTCAATTCATGGCTGTTTTGATGGTTTTGTGCTTTGCAATATTTACTTAATGCTGATCGTTGAATAGGATTTTCATATAAATCAATTATTGCATGAGCAATACTTTCTATTGAAGTATCACAAATTACACCATCAACTAAATGGTCTATTTGGCTGGGTGCCGTAGGGTAGTTGGTTACTAATATTGGTTTACCTAAAATCTTAGCCTCAGATACTGTTACTGCTTTACCTTCATATCTGGAGGGTTGTACATATAAGTCGCATGCACTCATATATGGGTAAGGGTTGTTGATTTTACCAAGTAAAATAAAGCTTTCCTGAAGATTATGTTTTTCTATTAAAGCGGTAAGTGAATTTTTATCAGGTCCATAACCAATGATATGCCATTTAATTTTTCGATAACCTTTTTGATGAATTAAATGCATCACTTTTATCGCTTTATCAAATGCTTTTGGATGACATAAACGACCGACAGATAATAAGTTGAATTCATCTTGAAAAAAAACGGGGGTAGTAATACTTTCTTTCGACATTTCATTAATAAATTTTGGCGCTGTTATGTTTTCAACCACAACCAATTTATCAGCTAAACTCGGATAAGTTTTAATGAAAGCATCTGTGCAATCCTTAGATATGGATATAATGTGATCAAACTTTTGCCAAATGTATAAATCCAAATTTGGTTCTGTGGTAATCGCTGAAAAATCAGTATGTATCCAAGCAATTTTTATTTCAGCATTCACTTTCTCAGCCACAAAGTGATGTGGCCATAAATAGCTAATTGCAACATCATACTTCGTTGAGTTTTTTGGTAAAAAGGGGAGACAGTATTGCCATATATATTGTGCTTGTAAATAATCAGTTTCTTTAACTTTTGAAAGTGTTACTTTTATTTTTGCCAATAGTCGGGCAAGGCTGATACGCCACATTTTGGCGGAAAATACTTCTTTTATCGATAACCTTACCGTTTTGTACTCTTTTACTTCGGCAACAAGATTAGTTTCTGCAGGCAATAAGCTAAGAAAATCGCCACTCTGACTATAAAGAAATAAATCAACATCAAATTGCTGATAATCAAAATTATTGAGCATGCTCAATAGACTTCGTTCAACACCTCCTACTTCCATATCAAAGGACGAAATTAGTACTTTTTTCATAAGTTCAACTTAGCAAATTTGACAATGTGTTATTTAAGACGTTCTGACAATTTTTTATAATTATTGGAGCCCAGTAATTTGATGATAAAGCTTTTAATTGCTCTTTTGTATTTAAATGTTGAAGACGCCCAAGTTGCACCAAAATGATGAACTGTATATGAGCTTTCATTACTATGATCAATTTGATTGAGATAATCATAAGGTGAAAACTTAAAACGATCTAATACAGTAATCAATTCTGTTTCTGTACCATGAACCTGTTGAAGTTCACCGTTACTTATTAACCCATATTGCTCAAGTAATGAGGTGATTTTGGTAACATTAGTGGTTAAATCAAACTCGCCATTAGGAGAAGTGAAACTTTTATCGTGATAGATTTTCATAAATTCATTTATAAATGGAGACTCTTTACTTGCGCAAATAGTGCTTGTAGCCACATAGTTCTTTTCTTCAAAACCAAGAACAACATCATTATGAAGTAAATCATCAAAAACTTTGAAAACTTCTACATCAGTATCAAGATAAATACCCCCATGATTATATAAAGCAAACAATCGGGCATAGTCGCTGACAAAAGCATATTTTTTTGCTTCATATGCCTCTGTAACATAGCGGTTACTTTTAATGTTAAAGTTATCTTCGTTCCATTCTATGATTTTATAATCAGGAAGAACACGACGCCAGCCCTCAATATAGTGTAAAACGTCTTGCGGTTTTTCACCTCTACCAAACCAACAAAAATGTATGATTTTAGGAATAGCCATTGGTTTATTTACCTTGCCGAGTTAAAGAAATTAATATTATTTTAAACATGATCGCAAAGTGTACTTTACCTTACTTATTATCTTAAAAAAATTAGTCAAGGTTGAAAAAGTCATTTTATTCTGAGCACTTTGAATTATGCAGTAGTTTTTATATCCTAAAGTAGAAAGAGGGAACTTGTAGTGCCCCTTAATCTGAATGGATAGTTTTAATAGTTCTTCATGTTGTTTTCGCAGTAATATTTTATTTAACTGTGAAGATAAGAAAATAGCATGCCAAAACGTTGGTAATGTATAATTCATAAAGTTAATTGAGGCGCTAAAGTTATACGTTGAACTCATATTTGTGCCTGTAGATAACGTGTAGTTAAGCCCATAATAAGGAGATTGGCCTAAATTATATTTTTTTGTGTAGCGAATTAAAAAATCCCAATCCTGATGTTTAAATAAATCATTGTCAAAATGTATATCAAGTAATGTCGATTTTTTCATGACTAAACTGGAAGTCACGGAAATACCATTTTGATTAAAAATAAAGGCACAAATATCAGATTTATCTTGATAGCAAGGTGTTGATTTTTCATGAACGTTATTGGCGATTAATATAACTTTACTAAAACAACCATCAAGATCGTTACTTTCGATAGCCTTTATACATGAGGTGAGGTGTTTAGCATTCCACGTATCATCGGCATCTAAAAAAGCGATATAGGGATACTGAGCTTGATCAATTCCCATATTCCTTGAAACATTCGCATTGCCTTTCTGTTTTGGTTGTTTAACTGTTATAGCTACTTGATCTTTAAACAGTGCAACTTTATCTTGTAGCAAATTGAAATCATCAGAGCAGTCATCTACAATAATTACCTCTATAACTACATCAATTTGCTGCAAGGCAGATTTTATCGCAGCTATGATGAATTTTTCACTATTGTAGGTGGTTATAATTACTGAAACTTTATGCTCTATAGTCAAAGGTTATCCTCTTATAAATCGGCCGTTATCTGAAAAATATTATGTCACTGTAAGCGAATACGGCCAGCTTCCCATTTATATAAAAGCCACGTCTAAAAATGATTTTATTTTGTGTTTAATAGTGTGTTTTTTAACATCTTTAAGTTGAAAATAGCTAACAAAGCTAACAGTAAAGTACCTGATAGTAGCAAATCAAAAAAGACCAGTTTAGTACTTAAAGAAAACTGCGTAACAATTGCAGAATATAATAAAATTACAGGTGCATAACGCCATAGTGTTTTTACAATAATACGATAAAAATCAACACAAGAAATACAAAAAGCATATTTAAACAACACATGATAAATAACGATAAAACTAAGGCTATAACTAATACATAAGCAAATAGCTACAGTAACTATACTGCCTAAATAAACACCCGTAATAATAAAAGTAATATTAATCAACGCGGCAATCGCACCGCTATAAAATAACAATTGTGGTTTTTTTAAGGACTGAAAGAAAGCCCCTGAAGTAGAGAGCACCATTTGGATAGGAATAATAAAACTCAAAATGCTGACCAATGTGCCAACATTACTCCACTGTTCACCAAAAAGTAATAGTACAATATCTTCACTGTTAATACCCATAAATAAAGCAATAGGCACCGACATGACTAATAGCTTTTCTATCAGTTTATTATGCTCAACTATAATCAAATTTCTTTTCTCTCCGCTAAGAATAGGCTGTATTGCTGGGTTTATAGAATAGGTAATTAGCTGGAGAGGGTAGCGCATTAATTGATAAGATTTATCATAAATACCGAGCGCTTCAATACTAAGATATTTTCCTATTAATATATTATCTAAATTTCTTGAAAAGTAGTTGACGATGTTGAATAAAAATTGGAAAGATGAAAATCGCATTACCTCAGATAAATGGCGAAAATCAAAGTTGAGTTTTGCTAATTTTAAAAGAGTATTTTTAGATAAAATATATAATAAAAAAAATCGTATAATTGAAAAGAGAAGTATACGAATAAATAAAATAACAACTCCATAGTCAAAATTGTACAAAGTAATTACAACTATAAAAGAGAGTATTTCACTCAGTATATTAACCGCAGCGATTGTGTAGAATTTGGTTTCTCGATGCAATGCCACTGTCGGAATAGTTGTCATGGTCTGCAAAACAATAGCAATTGAAATGAAAATACCATAAAAGGAATATAATGGGTTTTCATAATAAATATTTAGAAAAAAGGTAAAACCATAAAAAATGAAGCCAATGACAACACCTAAAACGATCGTGAAAGTGAAGACACTATCTCGTAATTCATCTTTTATTTTTTCTAAACTTAATAATGCGGGTGATAAACCTAAATCAGAGAATAATTGAAAAAAAATAACAAATACTTGTACTGATGCAACAATGCCAAATTCCGCAGGTGTGAACATTCTGGCGTAGAAGATCATTGAAATTATTTGTAATAGATAAACAGATAAATTGCCAAAAACACTTTTTTTAATCGAGCTATAAAGTTTTTTACTCATTACCTGTCTGGCCATAAAGCAGCAAAGTGCTGGCCTTGTTCATCGAGTTGTTTGAACTTTTCTAAATCACGTTCTTTTATATTACGTTGTCCAGATCCTACAATTATCTCACCTGATTTTACATTCTTTGATACAACGGTCCCCATCCCTATAACTGCGCCATCACCAATTATCACCCCCGGTAAAATGAGCACATTCATGCCGATCCATACAGATTTGCCTATAGTTACCGGTTTTAAAATGTACTTATCATCATAGGGGATAGCATTGCCCTCCGTTGCGTGGTTTGCTGAATATATAACAACATTGCGGCTTATTTGAGTATTACTACCAATAGTAATACCGCCTAAAGCGAATAAAAAACCACCAAAACCAATTCTTATATCGTCGCCAAGCTCTAGTCCTTCTGAATAATAAACTTTAATGTCACCTTGAAATTTGCAGTTTTTCCCTTGGCGTCTGATCCCTTTAAGGACCACATTTCCTACAGCTTTTCTTACTTTATCTTCCAGTACATGTTTATACAGAGTGACAAATTTTTCAATAATCCAATCATTGAAAATTACTTCTATACAACGACGTAATATCGTTTTTAACATACTTTTAATCATTAATTCAGAAGCTCCGGAGCAAGAAAGTATTTTTATTATGATTTCTAGCTAATTTATAGCAAATATAAAGGCTGTGGATGTTTAACATTAGAAATCATATTGATTATTAAAGCAAACAGAGCTGTTGTTTTATTCGTTGAATATCAATGAATTTTTAGTAATTTAACGATATTGATTCTTAGAAGCAAAAAGCAAGCATCAGTATTAAGTGTAAAACTATACATCCGCATCAAATATAAACATAAAGCTAATGATAATCGTTTGCATCAAGTTTTTCTTTTCTGTATTATCGCACCCCATTAAAACTAACTCCCTACAAACTTTGACGGACATGACACCCATGATGAAGAAAACCCTAATTGCCTCAGCACTCGTTGGCTTATTTGCTAGCACGGCAGTTACTGCAAGTGACGATACTGAAGAATTACGTAAAGTTATAGCACAGCAGCAAGAAGTACTAAAAAGCTTAGAAAAACGTTTAGACGAAACAGAAGAACGCCTTGAAGCGACTGCTGACCAAGTTGAGTCAAACACTTCAGCGAGTCCATTTGCTAACACGTCTATAGGTGGTTACGGTGAGTTACACTATAACAATTATGAAGACAAAGAAGCTAAAGTTGATTTTCACCGTTTCGTATTATTCTTTGGTCATGAATTTACTGATAAAATCCGTTTTTTCTCTGAGTTCGAATTAGAACACAGTATTGCTGGCGACGGTAAAGCTGGCGAAGTTGAGCTTGAGCAAGCGTTTGTTGAGTATGATTACAGCGATACAATCACAACGAAAACAGGTTTGTTCTTAATCCCAGTGGGAATTATTAACGAAACTCATGAGCCACCAACATTTTACGGTGTTGAACGTAATGGCGTTGAAAAAAATATTATTCCAGCAACTTGGTGGGAAGCCGGTGTTGCAGGTAACTTTAAGTTAGCGCCTGGTTTAGCTATTGATGCTGCTGTAACAAGTGGTTTAAAAGTTGGAGATGATTATAAAATCAGAGGCGGTCGTCAAAAGGTTGCTAAAGCTTCAGCTGAAAACCTAGCCTACACAGGCCGTGTAAAATATACTGCTATTCCAGGCTTAGAATTAGCTGCAACATTACAGTATCAAACAGATTTGACTCAAAGCGCTATTGGTATTGATGATGCATCTGCTACATTATTTCAAGCACATGCTATTTATCAAGTTGATAACTTCACCGTTCGTGCATTATATGCCGCTTGGGATATCGATGGTGATGAAGCCAAAGCATTAGGTCGTGATGAGCAAACAGGTTGGTATATTGAACCTTCTTACATGTTCAATGAAAAAATTGGCGCTTTTGCTCGTTATGCTGAATATAATAATGAAGCAGGACTAAGTTCTTCTCATGCAGTTGAATCAATTAGCGTTGGTATCAACTATTATTTACATGAAAATGTCGTGATAAAAGCTGATTTAGAAGAGTTAGGTGGTTCAAAAGACTCTACTGGTTTTAACGTAGGTTTTGGCTACCAGTTTTAATTGAACGCTATCTTAATGCAACCCTTGCATTAAATTAATACAGCGTTAATCATAAGGAAGTGAATGAGTATAATCTACTCATTCACTTTTATGTTTTAAAATATCTTATTTGTAGGGGAGTAGTATTTGTCTAAAATTATATTCACTTTACTCATCGTGTTTTGTTTACAATCACCTGTATTTGCCAAGGAAACTTATCAAACGTCTAAACAGTTTGTTAGTACTTCTTTTAACGGGGTAATACCTAAATCTAAAGCATTATGGTTATCGGCTGAAGATAAAGTGGTGATAAGTGAAATTATGAGCCATCAATACAGCCGATTACGTTTAAAGTATTGGCAGCAAGAAAGTGAAACGGTATGGATACTTGAAGAGATTGGCAAAGAAAAACCTATTACTATTGGCGTTCACATTAGAAGTGAACAAATTGTAGAAGTTAAAGTACTCGCTTATCGAGAATCTCGTGGTGATGAAGTACGTCATGAATTTTTTACTAAACAATTCCATTCAGCGTCTTTAACTAAAGAAAACATGCTTAATCAACATATTGATGGTATAACTGGCGCAACCATGTCGGTACGAGCACTTACTAAAGTTGCACGTTTAGCGCTTTGGTTAAATAAAAAGGTAAAAGTTTAATTTTTTGCCTATTATCAGTTTAGTTAGCTAGGTTTAACTCGCATTAACATGATTAAGAAAAAATCCACACACTCTATAAGTTATCGTATCATTCGTTATTTACGTGAATGGCACCGTAAACTCGGTATATTTTCAGCACTCTTCATTATCTTTCTTTCTATCTCTGGTATTGCTTTAAACCACACGACGTTATTTTCTTTATCTGAACATTCCATCACCAGTTCATTATTACTCAATCATTATGGTATTAAACCACCGAGTGATATCCGATTTTATCAACAAAAACAATGGCTAGTTACAGAACAGTTTGTTTGGTTAGACGATAAACTGGTTTATGAAAGTGATGATGCCGTTGTTAGTATGAGCAAGTTTCAGGCTTATCGTTTATTAGCAACAACAAAGCAATTAGTTATCTTTACTAATAAAGGTGAGCTGGTTGATAAACTTGATAGTTCAAGTGATTTGCCTGTACCCATACAAGCGATGAGCGTTTCCCAAAGCCACATACTGTTAAAAACACCACACGGTTATTACCAAGGAGATAGCGATTTCTTTAATTGGCGAAAAATTAATACATTGGTTGAACCGAAGTGGATTACGTCAGAAGCTGGCACACCGTCAGAATTAACAGCAGCGTCTATAAAATATCAGTCTCAGTTTTTAAATTGGGAAAGAGTGATCCTTGATGCCCATTCAGGTCGAATATTAGGTGGTTTTGGCGTGATACTGATGGATCTTGTCGCTTTTATGCTTATTTTACTGTCGATTAGCGGTATGTATATGTGGGTAAAGTATTCGAAGAAAAAACGATAGGCTTCATATATTTTCAAATATTAAGACAGGCGTTTAATTCGAATACCCTACTGAGATCTATATCGAACCCTTTATGCCATTACGCTAGGTATCAATTTTTACGAGTTTATTTAGTTTTCTCACTGAGTAATGTGTTCAATTCTTCCTCATACTTTTTTATTTTACTCTCGGTAAAGCCAACGTGAGCACTGACCATTTTTCCTGAACGGTCGAAAATGTAACTGCTCGGCATCCCTTTAAGCTTGAATTTCCGTGCAACTTTTCCTTTAGGATCATAAAAAACGTTAAAGCTAGCAGGAACTTCGGCAAGAAATTCTTCTGCTAATACTTTATTGTTATCAACGTTAACACTAATGATTACTAAGCCTTGCTTAAGATATTTTTCCTGCATGTCATTCATCCATGGAAATGATTTTCGACAAGGGCCACACCACGATGCCCAAAAATCTAAGTAGATTATTTTCCCTTTATGAGACGCAATTAATTTATCAAAATTTTGTAGAACGTTTATCTGACCTGCCGTTTCAGCATTACAGAGTGCAGGAAAACTTAAACAGAAGAGTAAAGTAAATAACAGTGGGATTAATTTTCTAGAGATCATAGTATTTGACTTAAAAGGTTTTTCTTATTAAAGCATGGATATTTAATTGAGTGAAGTTTTGCTTAACGCATCAAAGGATAGTTGCCTTTTTATGCATGAGTAAGGTAAATTGCATGGAATGTTTACCTTTAGAAAAAAAATCATGAGAATATTATTACAAACTTGTTCAGTATTAATTTGTGTTGTTTTGGCGACAAGCATCGCTAGTGCCTCGCAGGACAATACATCCGAAGAACTTGAACACGACAAATGGTTGAAATTACGTTTTAGTGAACAGCATAAAAAATTAATCCCAATCGTGGCCGTTGCCGATATGTTTTTTGCATGTGATAAGGCTAAAAACAGCGGCAATGAAAACTATCAGGTGGCTGAGCTGGTAGAAGACATGGATCGTAATTTACTTGCTGAGAAACTATCAAAGTGCCTCGAAGGTCAAGGGATGAAATCGGATGTCGCATTAAATTTTGGATTATACGGTTGTTTTTACCAACAATTAAAGAGCTTACCAGCGAAAGAGAAACAAGAGAAAATGCAAATAGTTACTCAAAGTATTTCTTCATTGAGCAGAGAGGAAAGGCAAAAAAGTTTTTCGCGTTGTGTAACAGATCAAGCGGTTAGCTATTTAAAATAATATACAGTAATTATGTAGGTAAAAAGGAGCATTATAGCTCCTTTTTTATATGCTGGTTCAACAATAAAAGGTGAAGTTGAGCGTCTAATTATTCAATAAATTTGCCGGTGAGAATTGGTCAGTCAATAGTTTGGTATTTTCAGGCCAATCTTGCACGGTACTCGTTGATGTCATCTGTTTGCTTACTTGTATTAAGTCGACGCCAAAAGGTGTTAAGCGCTCTTGTAATGCGCTTGCACGCTGATTAATTAACGTAAAGCTGGGTAACTTGCCTTTAGCCGCTAAAATAATTCGATTGCTGTTTTTATAGTTTCGTACATTATAAAAGTCGCCAAACACTGATTTATACGTTGCAGATTCATGTGCATATAAATCACTTATCGAAAAAGTGTTAGCACTTAATATTCCGTCTTTATTCAGTAAGCTTTTAGTTTCTTGTAGGAACTCTTGCGTTAATAGATGTTCAGGAATGTAGTCACCGTTAAAGGCATCAAGAATTATCCAATCGTATTTTTGCTTTTTTATGATGGCTCGTTTAATGAAAATTCTACCGTCTTGTATGACTGATGTAATATTTTGGTTTTCAAAAAAACCAAAATATTGACGAGCGACTTTCACAACCGCAGGATCTATCTCTACATTGGTAATGACACTTTGCGGGTAAATTTGATGAAGCGTGTTTGACATAGTGCCGCCACCTAAACCAATAATAAGAATGTTTTTTGGCTCTTCAATGAGTAATAACCCAGAAAATAATAGCTTAGTATAATTAAATACTAAGCGCTGTGGGTTACTTTTATATAAACAGCTTTGATTCGATTTACTTGATTTGACATTGAATTTTAAACAGCGTGAATCACCTTTGTCATCAACCAAAATATTACGGTATAACGAACGTTCTTGGTGAATAATTTCTGCCGAAAGACTTGTCGAAAAACTTAATAACAGGCTAGAAAAAGTTAAAGTTAAAATTGAAATTGAAATTTTACTCATGAACAACACCTGTTGTATTTATGTTAAGTGGTTTGGCAGATTTATTTAAGAAAACAGCACAAATACCTAGCATGCCGAGTACTGAACTAAATACCATAATAATGTTGTCTACTTCAAAAAATAGCACAAAATAAAATGAAGTAAGAATTGTACCTAATGCACTACCCAGTGTGGAAACAAAGTAAAGTTTCCCTGCTGTTTGTCCACTGCTATCTTTATCAGTCACTAATAAACGAACAGAATAGGGTGAAATCATGCCTAAGATAATCGTTGGGATAAAAAACAATGCGGCACAAGCAAGTAAAGAACCATATCGAGAATCTTCAACATTGAGGAATATAACTTCCATAATCGGTGTTGACCATATAGCGACAGGCAAAATCGTGATGCTCGCTAATACAAAGATAAAACCATATTTTTTTAAGGATGCATTCTTAGTGGATAACTTCCCCCCAGCAAGATAGCCAAAGGATAAGCTCAACATAAATACGGTAATGATACTGCCCCAAATATGAACACTACTGCCAAAAAATGGGGCTAGAATTCTGCCGCCCAAAAGCTCAATGCCCATAATGCAAAAGCCACTTGAAAAAGCGAGTAGATAAATAAAAAGGTTTTGCCATGAAGGTTTTGTTTGTTGTTCAGTCATTTAATGCTTATCTGTAGTTTCTATAGTCAGTATTTCTATACTAACGACAAAAGGCGCGCATACCAAATCAATTTAATATGCGCGCCTTTTTTGTTTGTTAATATTTATTTCTATTTTTTGTTTATTGTATAGTTAACCTTTTGCAAGTAACGGCTTTAAAAAGTGCGCAGTATGTGATGTTTTATGTTTTGCAACTTGTTCTGGTGTGCCTGCAACGAGTATTTCACCGCCACCAGCACCACCTTCAGGGCCAAGGTCAATAATCCAATCAGCCGTTTTTATTACATCTAAGTTATGTTCAATAACCACGACAGTATTGCCATGATCACGTAAGCGATGAATAACCTGTAATAGCTGTTTTATATCATGGAAATGTAAACCGGTAGTGGGTTCATCTAGAATATAAAGCGTTTTACCCGTATCACGTTTTGATAATTCTTTAGACAATTTAACACGCTGAGCTTCACCGCCAGAAAGAGTAGTAGCTGATTGGCCTAATTTTATATAACTTAAACCAACATCCATTAAGGTTTGTAATTTACGATTTATCGCAGGAATAGGCGAGAAAAACGTTAAAGCGTCTTCAATAGTCATATCAAGCACTTCATGAATGCTCTTGCCTTTGTATTTAACTTCTAACGTTTCACGGTTATAACGTTTCGACTTACACACATCACAAGGCACGTAAACGTCGGGTAAAAAGTGCATTTCTACTTTGATCAACCCGTCACCCTGACAAGCTTCACAGCGTCCACCTTTTACATTAAAGCTAAAGCGGCCAGGTTTATAACCACGAGAGCGAGACTCTTGCGTTGCGGAAAAAATTTCACGAATGGCAGTAAATATTCCAGTATAAGTTGCCGGATTAGAGCGTGGCGTTCTACCTATTGGTCCTTGGTCAATATCGATAACTTTGTCGAGTAAATCTAAACCAATAATTTCTTTATAGGGGGCTGGCTCGTCGATGGTTGCGCCATTTAAGGCAATATGAGCAAGCTTATATAAGGTATCGTTAATCAGTGTTGATTTCCCCGAGCCAGAAACGCCAGTAACACATGTCATTAAACCATTAGGAATCGTTAAGTCGACATTTTTTAAATTGTTACCTGTTGCGCCTTTAAGTTGCACAACATTTTTTTTATCAAAAGGAACGCGCACTTTAGGTATTTCAATGCATTCTCGTCCTGAAAGGTATTTACCCGTGAGTGAGTCTTCACAGGCTAAAATATCATTCACGTCACCTTGAGCAATTATTTCACCACCATGAACACCTGCGCCAGGACCAATATCTATTACATAGTCAGCGGCGCGAATAGCGTCTTCATCATGTTCAACGACAATCACTGTATTACCTAAGTCACGCAAATGGATCAGGGTTTTTAATAAACGTTCGTTATCGCGTTGATGTAAACCAATAGAAGGTTCATCTAAAACGTACATAACCCCGACTAAACCTGCGCCTATTTGGCTTGCTAAACGTATACGCTGAGCTTCACCGCCTGATAAAGTTCCTGAAGCGCGCGATAAATTAAGGTAATTCAATCCCACGTTTACCAAGAAGCCTAAACGCTCACAAACCTCTTTAAGAATTTTTTCTGCAATCTGTGCTTTTTGACCCGATAAATCCAAGTTTTCAAAAAAGTCTAACGCGTCTGAAATAGACAGCTCTGAAATATGCGTAAGAGGAGTATCGGCAATAAAAACATTGCGTGCCTCAAGGCGCAAACGACTGCCATTACAATCAGGGCAATGCTGGCTATTCAAATATTTTGATAACTCGTCACGTACGGAATTCGATTCTGTTTCACGAAAGCGACGTTCCATATTATTGAGAATGCCTTCGAATGGGTGTTTACGAATAACCACATCACCACGGTCGTTCATATATTTGAATTCAATTTCTTGTTTACCACTGCCACGAAGTATTAACGCTTGGTGACTTTCTGATAATTTATTAAAGGGTTTTTCGAGGTCGAACTCGTAGTGGCCTGATAATGCTTGCAGCATTTGGAAATAATAAAAGTTACGTTTGTCCCAGCCGCGGATCGCGCCACCCGATAAACTGAGTTCAGGGTTAGTGATAACACGAGCAGCATCAAAAAACTGCTGATTACCCAATCCGTCACAGGTTTTACATGCACCTGCAGGATTGTTGAATGAAAAGAGGCGAGGCTCAAGTTCTTGCATACTGTAGCCACATTGTGAACAAGCAAAGTTTGCTGAAAAAACTAACTCCTCACGGTCTGGCTCGTCCATAAAGGCAACTTTAGCAGTACCTGCAGTTAACCCTAGAGCAGTTTCAAATGATTCAGATAAGCGAAGTTGAATATCATCACGCACTTTTAAACGGTCAACAACCACTTCAATGGTATGTTTTTTATGAAGCGCTAATGTTGGTGGATCAGATAAGTCGCAAACTTCACCGTCTATTCGCGCGCGAATGTAACCTTGTGCGGCAAGATTATCGAGTAATTTTACATGTTCACCTTTTCGGCCTTGTAGCACAGGTGCAAGCACCATGACTTTAGTGCCTTCTTCAAGTGCTAGAACCTTATCAACCATTTGTGAATTTGTTTGTGCCGCTAAAGGTTGGTGATGTGTCGGACAACGCGGTTCGCCAACACGAGCATAAAGTAATCTTAAATAATCATAAATTTCGGTGATCGTACCGACAGTAGAACGGGGATTGTGAGAAGTAGATTTTTGTTCAATAGAAATAGCTGGTGATAATCCTTCTATATGATCTACATCAGGTTTTTCCATTAATGACAAAAACTGACGCGCATAAGCTGACAATGATTCTACATAGCGACGTTGTCCTTCGGCGTATAAGGTATCAAATGCTAATGAAGATTTACCTGAACCAGAAAGCCCTGTAATAACGACTAATTTTTCTCTAGGAATATCTAAGCTGATATTTTTCAGGTTATGTGTTCTTGCGCCACGTACTTCTATATATTTCATATATACCAACTCTAATGAGGTTATTCTGAATGGGAACAAACTTAATAGACTAGGTATAGCAATTCCGAGTAAAGTTTGAACCGCATATTATTGCATGATTACTCGAAAATAATCAGTATTAATCTCTGTTTTTGTTCAGGTGTTTGTCGTGATACTATAACGCCGATTTTTGCTTTTTTATGACACGTTTAGAGAATTCCATGAGTACCACAGGTTTAAATAGTATTGAGAAGAAAGCTGCATTTTCCTTAGCCGCCGTTTTTGGTTTACGGATGCTTGGGCTTTTTATGATTTTGCCCATTTTTGCTATTTACGGAGAACAACTGATCGGTTTCAGCCCTATTTGGATAGGCTTAGCGATTGGTGCTTACGGATTAACGCAAGCAATGCTGCAAATTCCTATGGGAATATTGTCAGATAAATATGGCAGAAAACCCATTATTTTATTTGGTTTGGTTATTTTCTTTTTCGGCAGTGTTGTTGCTGCAATGTCTGACACTATTTATGGCGTTGTGTTTGGTCGTGCATTACAAGGTACGGGTGCTATCGCTAGTGCGGTATTAGCATTGGCTGCTGACTTAAGTCGTGAAGAACAGCGGCCGAAAGTGATGGCTACCATAGGTATGTTTATTGGTCTGTCGTTCACTTTAGCTATGGTTTTTGGACCTATTGTTGCCGAAGCATTTGGTTTAAGTGGTTTATTTTGGTTTACTGCAATATTGACTGTTTTTGCAATGGTGATGATCCAGTTTATGGTGCCAAACTCAGTGAACAAAGCCCCTAAAGGCGACAGTGTCGCTTTGCCAGAACAGCTCAGTAAACTTATTCGTCACCCAGAATTATCTCGCTTAAACTGGGGCGTTTTTATCCTTCATATGGCGTTAACGGCTTGCTTTATTACTTTGCCTAAACAGTTTGTTGCTAGTGGTTTAGCGTTAGAACAGCATTGGCAACTGTATTTACCTGCATTGCTAGGTTCATTTTTTCTTATGGTGCCATTTATGATCATGGCCATTAAAAAACAAAAAGAAAAGCAGATGTTCTCTGCCGCAATCTTATTACTTGCTGCGTCATTATTATTACTGTGGTATCTACCCCTTGGTTTTTGGACGTTAGTGTTATTAGTCGTTATGTTTTTTACGGCATTTAATTACTTAGAAGCAACGATGCCATCAATTTTATCTCGTATTGCTCCTGCTGGCGTAAAAGGTAGCGTAATGGGCATATACTCTAGCAGTCAGTTTTTAGGCGCTTTCATGGGGGGCATACTCGGTGGAGCGATTGCCAGTCAATTTGGTGAACAAGCAATATTCCTTGTCATGTCATTAGTGACATTACTCTGGTTCCTCGGCGCAATAAGTATGAAACCACTTAAAAAATCGAAGAGTTATACATTTTCGACAAATATCGATTGTGAAGAGAAAGCTAATGAAGTAGCTGAGCAACTCATTGAACTACCCGGTGTTCTTGAAGCCATACTGGTGCAAGAAGAGTCTGTTGTTTACTTAAAAGTTGATGTGAAGTTGGTGAATTTAGCTGATATCAAGGCCGCGTTGAATCCATAATTATTTATTCGAAACAGCCAATTTCACAAATGTTGTAACGTATTAATTGGGTATTAATAAATGGCAATAATTTCGTACTGCTGCTTATTAATACCAATCATCAACCCTATCTCATCATCAATAAATTTTCCTGTTAACGCTTTTGCCATCGGCGTATTTGGCGTGATGACTGTATAGGTCTGTCCATTTAAAACACCTCTAAAACCGCCTGCGGCTGACGCAATAAAAAACCACTGTGTGTTTTTGTCGTCTTGTGCAAGTTGCACGAGTGCCCCTAATGATATGGACATCTCTTCTTGAAAGTCCCGAATAACTAATTGTTCAATAGCTTGTTTGTCTTGCTGGATCTCATCCACGCGTCGTGATTGTCCCTCAGCTAGATAACTGGCTTCAATGGCAAGCGTATCGTATTGAGTTTCAGCTACCGATTGATCATCTGTAGCTGCAAGGTGAGCATTATTGGCGGCATTTTTTATGGCGAGTAGTTCATGCTCTAAATGAGCAAGAATATCGCAGATTATTTTCTTTTTATTCATAATGCTTAGGATACTTACTTGAAATTTTTAGTAAATATATTTTTTGATCTGACACCTGTCAAAATACTACTTGAATTTATCGCTTTAAACGTCTATTTTATAGTTGTAAAAATTGATTTGACCCTTTAAATAATTTCGATAAAGTGAACTACTATGACAGTTAAAATAGCCAACAGCGCCTTTCCAAATTTATTAGCCCCTTTAGATTTAGGGTTTACGACCTTAGCAAATCGCACGTTAATGGGGTCAATGCACACAGGGCTTGAAGAAGAAAAAGGTGGTTTCGATAAGTTAGCTGCTTTTTACCAAGCACGTGCAAAAGGTGGTGTCGGCTTAATTGTTACGGGTGGGATCAGCCCAAATGCTCGGGGAAGATTAGCGCCATTTGGTTGTGAATTAAGTAAGTTTTGGCAAGTGACTAAACACAAGAAAATTACCGATGCGGTTCACAAATACCCGACAAAAATATGCATGCAATTATTACATGCGGGTCGTTATTCTTATCATCCCTTTAGCTTTGCGCCAAGTAAAGTAAAGTCACCTATAAACCCATTCACACCATCAGCCATGTCAGTTCGCCAAATTAAAGGCACGATTAAAGATTTTGCCTATTCTGCATCTTTGGCGCAAAGGGCGGGTTACGACGGTGTTGAAATTATGGGTTCTGAAGGTTATTTACTGAATCAATTTTCATGTGTTCGAGTGAATAAAAGAACCGATGAATGGGGCGGCTGCGTTGAAAATCGTATGCGTTTAGCCATTGACATTATCAAAGCGGTACGAGAAAAAACAGGTGAAAAATTTATTATTATTTTCCGTTTGTCGATGATAGATCTTGTTGACGGAGGGAATAGTTGGGAAGACGTAGTTACCATGGCAAAAGCTGTTGAAGCTGCAGGAGCTACATTAATTAACACAGGTATTGGTTGGCATGAAGCCAGAGTGCCGACGATTTCGACATCAGTGCCTCGTGCAGCATTTACTTGGATCACTGAAAAAATGAAACAAGAAGTTTCGATTCCTTTGGTAACAACTAACCGTATAAATACACCTGAAGTCGCTGAAGAGGTTTTATCAAAAGGTCATGCTGATTTGGTATCAATGGCCCGACCCTTTTTGGCTGATGCTGAGTTTGTGCAAAAAGCGGCTGAAAATAAAAGCGATGAAATTAATACCTGTATTGGCTGTAACCAAGCTTGTTTAGATCATGTTTTTCAGCAGAAACGAGCTTCATGTTTAGTCAATCCAGTCGCTTGCTACGAAACAGAACTAACCTTTGCAAAAGCAAAAATAAATAAACGTATTGCTGTTGTTGGAGCGGGGCCTGCAGGCTTAGCGTTTAGTGTTTATGCTGCTCAGCGAGGCCATAAAGTAGAAATATTTGATCGTGCTAGCGAAATTGGTGGGCAATTTAATTTTGCTAAGCAGGTTCCTGGTAAAGAAGAGTTTTATGAAACCATTCGATATTTCAACAAACAAATTAGCTTGCTTGATATTAAGGTACATTTATCAACAGAAGCAACAACAGAAGATTTAATAAACGATGATTTTGATGAATTAGTTATCGCTACCGGTATTTTACCAAGAAAATTAGCTATCGAAGGTATTGATCATGAAAAGGTCAAAAGCTATTTAGATGTACTTCGTGATAAACAACCAATAGGCAATAATGTCGCCATTATTGGCGCTGGCGGTATCGGTTTTGATGTCGCTGTTTTCCTCGCTGAAGAACATGAGAAAAGCCCATTAGTAGATAACAAAGAAAAGTGGCTTAAAAGCTGGGGGGTTGATCAAAGCTATCAAAATAATGGTGCTTTATTAGATAAACCTACAATAGAAAAAACGCCACGTAATATTCATTTATTGCAACGTAAAACAAGTAAAGTAGGTGCTGGACTTGGGAAAACCACCGGTTGGATCCATCGAGCAATATTGCAAAAAAACGGTGTGAAAATGTTAGCGGGTGTGACTTATAAAAAAATTGATGACAACGGCTTAACCATTGAAATTGATGGAAAGGAACAGTTGTTAGATGTTGACCACGTCATTGTTTGTGCTGGACAAGAGTCACAGCGTAGTTTGTATCAAACATTGGAAACAAGTAAAAGAGCTGAACAAGGATTACATTTAATTGGCGGGGCTAAAGTTGCGGCTGAATTAGATGCGAAAAGAGCTATACGTCAAGCTGCTGAATTGGCAGCTGTTATTTAACGATTCTTGCTTCGTTGCTCATAAATATAATTTGAAATAAAGCCGCTCTATTTAAGGTCTACTGTTATGCTTATAAATATAAGCATAACAGTAGACCTATAAAAATAAGAGTAATTATGTCCGCATTTCTAAAACCTGCAATATCACTTTCTAACGCATTACGCTTTAAAGCTAAGTTTACCCTGTTAGCTATTATGTTTTTTCTGCCTATTTCTGTTGGTTCATGGTGGATAGTTCAAGAGCAAAGTACGTTGATCACTCAACATGAAAAAGAATTAATAGGGTTAGTGCAAATAAAACAAGTCGTCGCACTAGAGAAGATTATTGCGCATAGCCGACTTAAAACAACCCAACTCAGCAAAGTTAAGCGTAAGATATCCCAATTAAATTTACCTGCAGACATTTCATCTTCTGCACTATTAAAGGCTTGGCAGGGTGTACTTAATAGTGAAAGTGCCAGTCGGGCAGAAAATTATAGAGACGTTTATGGGCAAAGTTTATCTTTACGGGAACGTGTAGCTGCATTAAGTGGTTTAACGAGAGAAAGTGATGCTACAGCCTTTTATTTAGCTGAAGCAAGCAGCCAAAGAATTCCCGCTTTATTAGAATACTTAAAACGCATGGAATCAATAAGCATACAAATTATCGCCAATGGTTTTGATGCTGAAAGTTACACTTTGGTGGTTGCACTTGATAAGCGCATTGATGAATTACAAATGCAAATTGATAAAACGACCTTGCAGCTAAAACGTGTTGCTGATGGTGAATTATCTTTATATTTATCCAAATTTAAAGGCTTTACCAAACAACTCGACGATTATCAGCAAACATTACATCGAACAATGATTGACCCCGATGAGATTTCTTTAAGCAGTAATCAAGAAACTGAATTAGCGAAAAGTGTTTATCAACAAGCAGTAGATTTATTAAAAATTAGTGATGGCCTATTATCTTCAAGAATTAACACGTTAACCGATAAAAGTGAACAAGCGCTTTGGGTGTTAGCAATCGTCCTAATTTTGGTTATCCTTATTATAAGTTATCTATTAATGGGTATTTATTACTCATTAATTCATAATGTTAATGCTATTAATCGAGCAGCTCGTTCTTTAGGTGATGGTGATTTTTCTCATCAATTAATTATTGAATCATCTGATGAACTTGGTGATATCGCTAATAATTTCAGTCAAATGCAGCAAAAGATACATCAACTGCTTTCTCTCTTTAGCGGTGACATTAATAAATTACGAGATTCTGCTAATAACATTCATCAACTTACAGACCATATGGAACAGAGTATTGCAAAACAACAGCAAAATACTCACAGCGTGGTTCAGTCTATTAATGAAGTTAGTGACTCGGTTCAGGTTATTTCCGACAGTACCGCTGCTACACAGCAATTAACAGAACAAACAAGCGAGCATGCGAATCAAGGGCGAAGTATTATCATTGATACCGCACAAGCTATTAATAATATTTCAGAAGAAGTTAATAGATCTGCGGGGATTATTGATGAGTTAGCAGGGTACAGTAATGATATTGGCCAATTTGTTAACGTCATTAAAGAAATAGCAGACCAAACTAATTTGTTAGCGCTAAATGCTGCAATTGAAGCTGCACGCGCAGGAGAGCAAGGTCGTGGTTTTGCTGTGGTAGCCGATGAAGTGAGAACGTTAGCAAGTCGTACTCAAGATTCAACAGCAGAAATACAGCGTATTATTGCTTTGTTGCAATCTGGGACAACTAAGTCTGTTGAAGCAATGCATCAAGGTGTTGCAATGGCAGAACAAGGGGTTGAAAAAACATCATTGGTCAACAAAACTTTTTCAGAAGTTACTAATAATGTCGACGAAATTGTTGGTGCAACATCAAAAATATCTACAGCAGTAAATCAACAAGGTGCCATGGTTAAAGAAATGGCACAAAATACAGAAAGTATTTCACAAGGTGCAGACCAAATTATGCAATCAGCAAAAGATGCCGCTAGCGCCGGAGAAAATTTATTAGCGTTGGCTGACCACCTGTCACAGCAACTATCGCAATTTAAACTTGATCACTTATCGAAATAAAGTGACTGTTTGAACAAATAAGGTATTATTACTCGTTAAACCAATGTGTTCATAAATTAAGTAGATTTTCCTGAATGAATAAAGTGTTAACGGGTATTCCTCTTTTATCTGAAAATATTACTGTGCTGTCAAGCGCAAAAGAATATGCCAGTGCCCTAATTCGATTAATTGAAAATGCTCAATCACGTATTTATATTACCGCGTTATATTTACAAAATGATGATGCTGGTCAGCAAATCTTAAATGCTTTGCATCAAGCCAAGCAAAAAAATCCTGTAGTAGATATTAAAGTATTCGTTGATTTTCATCGCGCGCAACGTGGTTTGATTGGTGATAAGTCTGGACAAGGTAATCGTGACTTTTATCTTGAGTTAGCCTCACAATACAGTGAAAGCATTGGGATCTATGGTGTACCCGTTAAGCGTAAAGAACTCATGGGTGTTTGGCACTTTAAAGGGATGATTTTTGACAATACTTTGCTGTATACCGGTGCCAGTATTAATGATATTTATTTACACCAACATGACAAATATCGTTTAGACCGTTATTACCAAATTGAATCACCAGAGTTATGCGAAAGTTTTTGTCAATTCCTTCAACAAACCTTTGTAAAAAGTGAATTCGCACCACAATTAAATATTGCAGCTTTACCAAATAACTTACAAATAAAGCATAAAATAGCCAAGTTAAAAGCAACGTTAAAAGAAGCTCGTTTTAATTATTATGCGCAACAACTCGAATCGTCAACAGAAGTGTTATCGGTTTTACCGCTTATTGGTTTTGGTCGGAGAAAAAATCAACTTAATCAAACGATCCGTGAAACAATTAATTTATCAAAGCAAAGTTTAATACTTTTTACCCCTTATTTTAATTTACCCAAACCAGTCATGCGAGATGTTCGTTCAGCATTAAAGCGCGGAGTGGAAGTCACTATTATTATTGGCGATAAAAAAGCGAATGATTTTTTCATAGCTGATCAGGATAAGTTTTCTATGATAGGGATTATCCCCTATATTTATGAAACATTACTCAAGACATTCTTGAAAAGACAGCAAAAATATATTGAGAATAACCAGCTAAAAGTCCGCTTATGGCAACACGAAAGTAATAGTTTCCATTTAAAAGGAATTGTTGCAGATGAGCGTTGGCATATATTGACAGGTAATAACCTGAACCCACGAGCTTGGGGCTTAGATCTAGAAAATGGCTTATTGATTGATGACGAGAAGCAAAAATTGCTCCCAACATTAACTCAAGAATTGGCTGAAATTAATAAACATACTCAGTTGATTACAAGTTACTTACAGTTAGATTCACCAGCTCAATATCCAGAAAAGCCAAAAAAATTATTGAAAAAATTAAGACTTGCTCAAATTGATCGTCTACTGAAAAGATTCTTATAAGCAATAACGGATAAACGTCTCTAAGCTTGTGGAGTGTAAATTTTATCTGCGGTGTTAAATAACATCCATGACGTTAAAACATACTTGTCAGATGATAATGGTACATTGCCTCGATGGGTGTGAGTAAAACCACATGGGGCAATAACCATTGTCCCAGCCTTAGGCTTTATACTTTTATCTTGATAAAAGAAATCAGTTTCACCACCTTCTTCTACATCATTCAAATAAATAAGAAAAAGTAAATTTCTATGTAGCGCATTATTTTCACCAACTTGTGGGAATATTTCAGAATGCCAGTAATTATAATTACCTTTACCTTGCAAATATTTTTGCGCATTAATTGGTGCGAGTCTAAATAAGTATTGTATTAAGTTTACTAAATTAGGTTTGCCTACTTCTTCGAAGTTGTCAGCAGTTAACTGCACTGGTTGTTTCGTTGTTGGGTGTTGTACGGTTAACGAGATGCTACTTATTAAGCTAAAATAGTATGTATTTACGTACTTGGTAATATGAGTAATGCAAGCCTGTAAAATAGTTTGTAAGGCTGGTTGAAATTCAGCATGTTGATTTAAATAAATGTCTTGGCTAATCTTTTTACTAACATCAATCCCACCGCCTGTACGACCTTCATTTTTATAAGGACTTTGCTCAAATTCTTTTATGAATTTTTTACAAAAATCTTGAGAAAGCACATTTGGATATATTTCAATAAAGTCGGTCATAGTTCTGATAAATATCGATAATTATTATTTATGAAAATACCATAGGAATACTTTATATTCTATTAACTTTACTCGTACATTTCACCATATTGAAAAAAGATGTAAAATAGCACGACTTAAAATTAGTGGTTTAGATTATGTTCAGTGAAAAATTAATGCCTAGATTTAGTGATACTGATGCACTAGGTCATATAAATAACACGTTGTTGCCTGTTTGGTTTGAAGGAGCTAGAGACCCCGTTTTCCGCTTTTTTATGCCTGATCTTAATACGAACAATTGGCAATTGATCCTTGCTAAAATTGATGTAGAATTTCATGCCCAGCTCTATTACGCAGAAGAAATTGAGATACGTACATATATTGGCCGTATTGGTGGTTCATCGTTTACAGTTTACCAGGAAGCTTGGCAGAGAAATGCTAAATGTGCTTCGGGCACGGCGGTAATGGTACACTTTTGTTTTGAAAATCAATCGTCTTTAAAAATACCTGAGAACATAAAAGCGCAAATGACCACACACCTTTTTCCAACAGAATAATGATTGTAAAAAATAATAAAAAAAAAGTTTGAAAATGCACTAAAACTCGAAGAATTATTTTACTCACAGTGGTAGAATCATTGCCACTTTTTAAAATTGCATCGATAAATACATTACTATTTGTCGGTAAAGTAAATCAGTAAATAAAAATTTACGCACATAGATAGGATTTTTTCATGGCCGGTGTTAATAAAGTAATCATTTTAGGTAATTTAGGTAAAGATCCAGAAGTACGTTTTATGCCTAACGGTGGCGGAGTTGCTAACCTTACTATTGCAACTTCTGAAACTTGGAAAGATAAGCAAACTGGCGAGCAGAAAGAAAAAACAGAATGGCACCGTGTTGTTATGTTTGGTAAATTAGCTGAAATAGCTGGCGAATACCTTAAAAAAGGTTCAAAAGTTTACATCGAAGGTTCATTACAAACACGTAAGTGGACAAATCAGCAAGGCCAAGACCAGTATACAACTGAAATTGTTGTACAAGGTTTTAATGGCACAATGCAAATGTTAGATTCTCGTGGTCAAGGCGCTGGTGGACAGTCAGGTGGTTTCTCAGGTCAAGGACAAGCTCCACAGCAACAGGGCGGATTTTCAGGGCAGACTGCACAGGAGGCTCCTCAACAGCAAGGTGGTTATTCTCAACCTGCACCGCAACAAAACCAACAGCAAGCGTATAAGCCCGCTCAGCAACAAGGTGGTTTCTCTGGACAAAACCAGCAACAAGCACCGCAACAACAAGGTGGCTATTCTCAACAAACACCACAACAACAAGGTGGTTTTGCGAACCAAGGTCAGCAGCAAAAACAAGCTGCGCCTAAAGTTAACCCTCAAGAGCCTACAATTGATTTTGATGACGACATTCCGTTCTAGCTTGAGTTGTCTTTTTTGTAAAGACATTTTAGATTAAATCATATAAGACCTCGTTAATACGGGGTTTTTTTATGTTTATCAAAGGTGATAATTTAGTGTAGGAGTACTGGTTACGATGGAATATGAAATACTATCAAATGAATATTCAATAATTGATTTAGAAAACTGAAAACTTTTTACTTGAAGGGAATTTTTTAACTCTATTAACTTTAACAGGAAGGATTTATATTTTTAAAGTAATAAAAACCTCTTATGATAAAGAGGTCTATTTATTACTGGCTAAGAGGGAAAACGGCTTATTAATAATATGCATCTTTTTTATTATGCGCTTGGGGATCTTCTATTATTTCTTCAAAATCAACTTCAAAACAGTTGTTTTCTTCTGTATTTGCCATGTATATAGTACGTGTTGAGCCGTCAATCCAGGTTACTGTGCCACTACCTTTTTTACTGCCACATTTCATACCAATATGAATATCATTAAATTCCATCGATCCTCCTCGCTTGAAGTGCTAGTTTTATGTTGCTTAGCTAAGCCTATTGCAAGTTAGATTTGAATATTAACGATTAGTTCAATTAATTTGCAAATAATGCCTGTTTTTGCAACAGGAACATTTCATTATAAAGATAAAGCGACTGAGGTCTATAGCCCACTAAGATAAAAACTGGCAACCAAGTACTGTTGACTTGCTAGCCCCCGTTACAGCTGGAATATTTCCATAGATTTTTTTGTCATAAGCGAATGCCAGCCAAGCGAATGCCATCGCCTCTAGTGCGTTATTATTCAGCTTTAGTGAATTAATCTTATTGACATTAAATGTATTAAGTTGCTGTTCTATAAGCTTATAACAAAAGCTATTATCAATTCCTCCTCCGCATAAGTATACATCAGCATAATCTGATGTTTTCTTGATGTCTGCCGATATTGAATGTGCCGTAAGCGCAGTAAGGGTGGCTTGTACATCTTCAGGCGGGATATATAAGTGCTCGATAAAACGATTGAGCCATTGTAGGGTAAAATACTCACGACCCGTGCTTTTCGGGGCCGATAGTGAAAAATAATCGTCACTCAGTAGTTGCATTAATAATGTTTGATGAATGGTTCCTGATTTCCCCCAGTCGCCATTATTGTCGAACCTATTTCCAGAGTTTTCAAAACACCATGCATCTAAGAGTGCATTTCCTGGCCCAGTATCAAAGCCTAATACACTTTTTGTTGAATTTATTTTAGGAAGAAAAGTAATGTTAGCTATACCACCGATATTTACTAAAAAGGTATCGTTTTGAGTAGGTGGTAATAAATATTGATGAAATGCGGGGACGAGTGGAGCACCTTGCCCACCTAAAGCTATATCTTTTGTTCTAAAATCACCAACGACCCTGATACCGGTTAATACGGCTAAGGTTTGATTACAGCCTATTTGTAACGTGAAGGGGGCTTGGATATACGCATTAGCCGTAGGTCTATGACGAATGGTTTGTCCATGATTACCAATGGCAATGATATCATCAGGAATTAAACTTTCTTGTCGTAATAAATGATTGATCGCTATGCTAAATTGATACGCAAGCGTTTTATCGAGTGAAAACGCTTTATCTATTTCGTTAATGTTTGGTAGATAAAGTTCAGTGATTTTTTGTCTTGTTGTATGATCATAAGCTTGATAATAACTGGCAATCAGCTCAGCAGTCCCAGAAGTAAAGTCAACCAACGCTAGGTCAATACCATCAGCACTGGTGCCAGACATTAACCCAATATAAAACTTAGCTTTTGTCATAAGTACTCGCCATTCTAGTTATACAGGGCTTGAAATAAAACTATGGTGTTTGCATGGCTAATAATGCTTGTCTAGAGCCAGATAGTTCCATTAAACGTTGGCTTGATAATGCGGTAAATTCTGCCTTATATTTCTTATTAATAGGCTTGGCATCAGGTAATTTTACTGTTCTAGGGTTGCGGTGAACGCCATTTAGTACAAACTCATAATGTAAATGAGGACCTGATGCTAGACCTGTAGAGCCAACATAACCAATGACTTGACCTTGCTTTACTCGTTGACCTTTTTTCACTGACGGGCGTTTATTGAAATGTAAATACTTAGTCACAATGCCATTACCGTGCTGAATAAAGACATAATTACCATTTGTGCTTTTGTATGCTGACTGTATTACCTTGCCATTTCCTGCTGCCAGTACAGGTGTGCCTCTTTTTGCAGCATAATCAATACCATTATGTGCTTGTACGCGCTTTGTTACTGGATGACGGCGTTTTCTTTTAAAGCTTGAACTAATATATTTGAAGTTTACTGGCGCTCGTAAAAAAGCTTTGCGCATGCTTCTGCCATCAGGCGAATAATATGCACCGTCGGTAAAACGAATCGCTTGAAATGGGTCGTCTTTATTAATAAATTCAGCGGCAAGTATTTTACCTGTACCAATATAATCACCGTCAATATATTGATTTTCGTACACAACATGAAAACTATCACCTTCACGAATATCCAAAGCAAAATCTATATCCCAGCCAAAAATACTCGCAAGGTTAATTATTTGAGCGTCATTCAACCCTGATTCTATACCCGCATTCCAGAAGTTACTTTTTATCACTCCATGAGCAAAGGTTTCACGAACTTCTACGGTTTTAGTTTCTTTGTTTGACTGGTAACTGCCGTCGGGGAGAAGCAGTACATATAAAGTTTCAGTTTTTGATATAGGGTAAGTAAGAGCAGCAAGTTTACCTTGAACGTTTTTACCTATTTGAAAAACATCACCGACATTGATTTTTTTCAATAATTTACTGTATTTACCTTTAGCCGAACTTACATCATGTGTTGTTCTAACGCTATAACCTAGGCGTTTAAATATTTTACCTAATGAATCGCCATTACGAACTTTTGCTTTTTGCCAAGTAAGTGATTCGTCTAATGTACTGACTAATTCTGTCGTAGTTTCTTTTTGCTTTGGTAGGTGAGTGTTGTTTTGTAATGGTTTCTGGTTACTGTTTACCTGTGAGCTTACTGCCAGACTCTGCTCTTCAGGTAACGCTAATGCATAACGTTTACCTACCTGTAGTGATGAATCGCTTGTTTGACGACTTGCTGTTGCCTTTTCTGAAGGGAGAAGCAGTAATACCAAAATAATAATGCTGAATGAGCTAATAATAACTCTATGCCTTTTGGGCAACTGTAAATAGAATTTTTGTATGCTTTTCAAAACATTACAACCTAATTTGATGATTCATAAAACGACAACTATCGTTTACTATATCAAAAAACCGCGCTGAGTAAAATTTAATTGCCATAAAAGTGAGTAATATCGGGGACTGAGTGGCATTTTTACTTTAAAAAAAACGAATGAAATAATGATTAAATAGAACAATTGCCCTAAATATTAAGTTAAGGCTTTTAACCAAAGGCATTATTGCAGTAGAATCGAACAATAAATTATGATTATATTGGATTGGAGCTAAGTAGATGACTGATGTCAGCCAAGCGTTTGCTGAAATTAAACGCGGTGCAGAAGAGATTTTGCTAGAGAGTGAATTACTAGAAAAATTAAAAACGGGTAAACCACTAAAAATTAAAGCAGGTTTTGATCCCACGGCACCTGACTTACACTTAGGTCATACGGTATTAATTAATAAGTTACGTCAGTTTCAATTACTTGGCCATGAAGTTATCTTCTTAATTGGCGATTTTACCGGCATGATAGGTGATCCGACGGGTAAAAATGTTACACGTAAAGCGTTAACTAAAGAAGATGTGCTAGCAAATGCTGAAACTTACAAAGAACAAGTATTTAAAATTTTAGACCCGGCTAAAACAACGGTGGCATTTAACTCAACTTGGATGGATAAACTTGGTGCTGCAGGCATGCTCAAATTAGCTTCTCGTCAAACTGTTGCCCGTATGATGGAACGTGATGATTTCAAGAAGCGTTACACTAGCGGTCAAGCTATTGCGATACATGAGTTTATGTATCCATTAGTGCAGGGCTGGGATTCGGTAGCATTAGAAGCTGATGTTGAATTGGGTGGTACAGATCAAAAATTCAATTTACTGATGGGCCGTGAATTACAAAAATCAGAAGGGCAACGACCGCAAACTGTGCTCATGATGCCTCTTTTAGAAGGTTTAGACGGCGTTCAGAAAATGTCTAAATCATTAAATAACTACATTGGCATTACAGATAGTCCAACAGAGATGTTTGGTAAAATCATGTCTATTTCTGATGTGTTAATGTGGCGTTATTATGAACTATTGAGTTTTAAACCAATAGAAGAAGTTGCCGCTTATAAAACAAAAATTGCCGAAGGTATGAACCCTCGCGATGTGAAAATTGATTTAGCCAAAGAGTTAATTGCTCGTTTTCATGATGATGCAGCGGCAGAGTCTGCACACCAAGAGTTTATTAATCGTTTTCAAAAAGGTGCTATGCCTGATGAGATTGAAGAAAAAACGGTCAATGCTCTTAATGACAGCGGTGAAATTGCCATTGCTAATTTATTAAAAGATGCGGGCTTAGTTGTTAGCACATCAGAAGCCATGCGAATGATCAAGCAGGGTGCAGCTAAAATTGAAGGCGAAAAAATTACCGACAATAAACTGCGAATAGCTTCGGGCACTACTGCTGTATACCAAGTAGGCAAGCGTAAATTTGCTAAAGTAACTGTTATATAATAATTATTATTGTAAAAATAAAAACCAGTAATGTTTACTGGTTTTTTTATGCCTAGAATAAACTTGATTAGTGTCGTTATTTTGAGTCAGGGCACTTTTGTCAAAAATGGCTTTATAAATTTTAAGCATTGAAGGGTTTAAAATTCAATGCTTAAAAAATCTTCGTCAATATTTTTTACACTACTCTTTATTATGCTAAAACGTAGCAGACACCTTTAAGCTAATTTGTTGTTAAAAAACGACTTTAATAAAATGGAACAATTTTTGCTAGTAACTATTGTGTAAGGTTAGAGTAAATAACCGAAAAATGTCACTCATTCAAGTTGTAGAGTTATCCCTTTGTTGAACCGAATATTAAAGACAGTATTGAGCAGCACTATGGAAAACAAAATCAAGAGACATAATTTAATTGAACGGCGCCATTATAACGCGGGAAACGAGTTAGAGCTTGATGATGATTGGACAAAGTTGACTTTAGCCCAGCGTTTTTCAGCACAGAGTTTAACTAAATATGGTTATGAACTCCGCTTTACTCGTTTTACATCGAAAGGAAGTACTGCGGTTCTTGTGTTAAAAAATGGCACTCCGGCAACGATAAGTGCAGATGGTAATATTAATACAACTCCCGATATCCAAATAAGATAATTATCTGCCTCAATATTAACTTGTCATCAAATTGATTTATCTATGTTGACGCAAATAGTTGTAATTTTCTTGCAGCAAGGTAGGCTGAAGTTTAACTCTTCCAATATTAATGCGTTTAACTTTTGATTAAAAACACTAAACCCGTAATTATTCTCATTATTTCCTTTATATATGTTACAGGATTAATTCTTTCTGGTTGTACATCATTCCCATCCGCAATTTCAAAATATCAAACGGGTTATAATTTTTCTGCAGTGAAAAGTTACACTTTTTATGATAGAAACTCTGATTTTAGTGAATTTCAAAACATCAGCGATGCAACTCGAAATAGCATTGAACTAGCCATTGAACAAGTATTAGATAAGAATGGCTTTAAATATCGTATTAAAGATGAAGCTGATATTGTTATTACTTATCATCTTGTTAGTGAAAATAGCAAAGAACTTTTACGTTATAACATAGGCGTCGCTTATTGTTCTGGATGTTTGCGAGGCGGAGAAGCACAAAGAGAAAAAAGGCCTTGGAAAGTAATACCCGGAAGTTTAATTGTTGATATTATCGACCCTGATAAAAAACGCTCAATTTGGCGAAGTGTTTATTATTTAAAAATTAATGCTGACAAAGATAATAGTAAGGAGGCTCAGTTGAAAATATATCAGGCTATTGATGCGATGATAGATAAGTATCCTCATTCACGTAAGACGAGTAAAATTAACAATGCTTAAATGGTTAACGATAACATTGATAGCGCTAGTTGTTTTTTTTACCCTTTTATTAGGTTTAGGTTATTTATTAAAAGAACATGAAGTTGCGACGACACATTTAAAGAATCAGCTTGATCAAGAACGAGCTGACAATAGGGCAAAAAAAAACAAACGAGCACTTAACAGTATTATTGAAACATCACTTGTTGAAGTTGTTGAAAAGACCTCTAAATATTCAAGAAATACGTCACGTTTAGTCAAACAAGAAATATTGCTTAAAAATTTAACATGTTTATCGATAAAACAATGTGTGTTAGTTGATATTAAATTTTCTGATGTTAATTGTCTCTTCGCTATCAATACTATTGGCGCTTCTCTCTTAGCAAAAACAGGTGATGTTTCTAGCTCGGTTGGGAAATGCCCTAGTTATCCAAAAAAGAGTCAATTGAGTTGTCAGAGTAATTTATGTACCTATGGAAACATTAATTATTAACTCTGCTGTGGAGTTGAAGAAAATAGCGGTTTATAATAGCGATACTTTATAGAGAGATAATAACAATTATGACATTCCCAAACGATGAAACAGGCCAAGTTTTGGCTGAAATGCAAGATGCTGGTATTGATTTATCTATTATTCATCCCGTTGTGTTTTTTCAATTATTTGAAAAAAAAGAACAAGCGCAAGCTATGTCTGATTATTTAGCTGAGAATGCTCCAGAAATTAAACTCGCAATTCATCCTGACGAAACACCCAATGTTTGGGATTTAGACTGTACGGTGAAAATGTTACCTTGCTACGACGCTATTATTGCTCAAGAAGCACAGTTCGAACAAATAGCGGCAAAGTATCAAGGTTATAATGATGGTTGGGGTATTGAAGCCTAACCCCGTGTTTTTAAGGAACCAAACTCACCTGACATATTTGCTTACTTGCAAAGTTTACTCATATTCTTACATAAATAAACATCTTCTCAACACTTGTAAAACAGAGTGTTGGGAACTTATCCAACATAATCATTCCATCTTAATCCAGAAAGGATTAACAACTTAGGAATGTTATGATGAAACTCTCAAACTCTATTACAGCAATACTGTTAACTTTTTCAGTAAGTACCTTTTCAATCAATGTTTTTGCCGATACTGATCTAGAATCCCCCCACACGGTCGGCTTAAACAGTGGCGGCGGTGGCATTGAATATAAAGGCAAAGGAACTGATGGTGAAGGTGTCGGTGTTAGTTATCTTTATTATAATTATCAGTTTGCACCGAGTTATTATTTAGAAGTTGGTATAGCTGGCGCAGAAGATATTAATGACTGGGAATGTACCGAAAAGAGTGACAATAACTGGGACTGCCTTTCAGATTACGATAATAAGTTTGATTTACAGGCGGACCACTTTGAATACAATGCAGTAATTGTAGCGTTAAAAACAGATTTATCTTTATCAAAGCGTAATCGTTTGTATGCAAAAGTTGGGGCGGCATTTTATGATTATAGAATTGACTTAGACCATACACGCATTGCTGATGAAAATGGTACAGGTTTGTTCTTAGAAGCTGGCTGGGAGTATCGTTGGGATAACGGATTTGGACTTAATACAAGTTTACAACATCAAGATGCAGGTGATTTAGATATTGATACTTTTAATATTGGTATTAGCTACGCATTTTAAATACTTCATCAAATCTCAAACAGGCACAGTTGCTTTAATAAACGGCTGTGCCATTATTTATTCTCTTCTTTTTCAACAATCTGAAAGGCTGGAAGTGAAACTTGCCAATATATAGCGGCTAGTCTAAGTGTTAGTGCGCCAAGTATCGCTGATATTAATGCGATGTTATCCGGCCAACCTAAGTATTGAAATAAGGCGAATAACGTGCCACCTAATATTGCGGCGGTCGCATAAATCTCTTTTCGTAAAATCATCGGAATAACATTACAAATTACATCACGGATCATTCCTCCAGCGACACCTGTAATGGTGCCCATCACTACAGCAACAGATACGGGAACACCTAAGCTTAGCGCTTTTTCTGTGCCTAATACGGCGAATAACGCTAAACCAAAAGCATCGGCAATCAGTAGGAAGCGTTTTGGAATGAGTTTAGGGCGACGAATGATAATAATAGTTAAAACAGCAGTAGCTAAAATGACATAAAGATAAATAGGATTTTCAACCCAGAATACCGGGGTATCTAGAATAATATCGCGAATCGTGCCACCGCCAATAGCCGTAACAGAAGCTAAAACAACTACCCCAAAAGGATCAAGTTTATAGCGTCCGGCCATTAATGCGCCAGATAAAGCAAAAACAACAATACCAAATAAATCTAACCAATAGAGTAGTTCATTCATCTTATGTATTAGCCATTGATGTTAAAAGAATAAGTAAATAACGCGAGTAAAGCTAAAAATAAAAAGCAGAAATAAAACACTTGGTTAATACGTTTACTTGCATGGATAATATCAGTAGCTTGAGGTTGTCTACCGTGATCGTTATAGCTTGACCTACGTAACTTTATGCCTTGGTACATTGCTACACCACCGAGTTTTATCTCTAGAGACAACGCGAATAAATTTAACACATAGCTATTATTTAACTGAAAAAAGTAGGGTCTGCTCAATCTAAAAAATAAAATAAAATTCTTACCAATACAGCTAAAAAGCAATATTAATGAAAATACACGGCTTGGCAGCCATTGAATAATATTGACAATAAAGGAAATACTGTTGCCAAATGGCTGGAAATTAATCTGTTTGTTATTCCAACTGTAATGTATTTCAATCAGCAGCCGGCTAGTTAAAGCAGCAAGAGGTCCAAAAAATAAGAAGATAAAGCTAACGGTAAATAAATTCTGCATTGCTCGCAGTAATAACATTTCAATACAACTCTTTGCCAGCCCCAACGAAGAAAGTTGTTGGATATCGCGTAATACCCAAGGGTTTAATAACTGCTTAGCTTCAAAATTTTTATTCGCAACAACAAGTTTAGCAATCTCTTTGCCATTTTTCCCTAAATGTAAATTTCCAAGAGCTAAGTAAAGTAAAAAAGCTTGCCAAAGCCAAGTTGCTTCAACAAAAGCTTCAAATAACCAGAGAATAATAATTAAAGGACTAAGTGTAACTAAAACGCCAATAAAGCCGGAAATATTTCGCTGACGAGCATCATTTTTACTTTTATTTACCTTAGTAGCGAGTTGGTCACAAAAATAACGGAAAAACTGTAAAGGTTCATGACTTGCTAAATAGGATGCAAAAAATTTAATTAAAATTACGCCATAAAGCATAACTACAGAATAGGTGAATGGGCTGATATCAATTAAATTAGTTAGATTATTAGCAGTCATATTTAATTCTTAGTCGTTATTAATTTAACTTCTTACCTTGTAATGCTTTTAACATATTCTCAACTAATTGAGATGAGTTTACTGAGGCTGTTTCCAAATAAGCTTCAAATGATGTTGGAGACTCCTTACCTGCGATATCAGACATAGAACGAATAACAACAAATGGAATTTTAAATTGATTACATGTATGAGCAATCGCCGCACCTTCCATTTCAACTGCCGCCATAGTCGGAAAATTTGCGCGCGCTTTTGCAATATCATCATCGGCGGTCATAAAGGTATCGCCAGTCGTGATCAAGCCAAGCATTGTTTGAATGTTTTCTAACTCAGCAACACCTGACTGTGCAGCACTAACAAGTGTTGGATGAGGAATATAAGCCGCAGGATTGCCAGGTAATTGACCAATTTCATAACCGAAAGCGGTTAAATCAACATCGTGATAACGCACCTCTGAGCTAATGACAATATCGCCTACTTTTAGCGATTGTTCAAAACCACCAGCCGAACCTGTATTAACAACATAGTCAGGTTGAAATTTATCAATCAGTATCGCTGTTGCTAATGCCGCTGCCACTTTACCAATACCAGACTGTACAATAACAACGTCACTGCCATTGAGGAGACCTTGATAAAAGGTATATCCCGCATGTTCTGTAGTTGTAGCATTTGTTAATTTTGCTTTTAAAATAGCAACTTCTGGCTCCATTGCGCCAATTATTCCAGCTTTCATAATATTATCTTTTGGTCAATAAACGAGTATTGTAAAATTATACCTTAAAGTAATGTTAAATCAGCTTTAAAGTTTTATTTTGCTGTTCTTATTACAGCCCATTAGCTTTGTTTCTCATTTAATGCGATCGCTAACTGCGACACCCAGCCATTTATAATTGCTTTGATACTGTCAATATTGTTCGGATTATCATCAACATTCATTTCGTCACTTTTACTGTGCATAATAATCGCAATTAATCCTTCACCGCTGTTAGTATCAACAAATTCAGCTTCTAAACCCGCTTCTCCAATAACGGCCTTTTGATCGGTGGCCAAACGGTATGCACCTTCTCCTGCATTCATCACTATACGAAAAGGTAATATATCTAAAACTTCAAATTCCGGCGAGTTCTCTTCAAGGTTAGTTAACGCTAATCTAATTAATAAGGAATCTTTGGTGCCAGGGGAAACTATTTGATACTCATCACTTATCTTTGCTTTTATTCGCTGTTTAAAATAAGCGTTAAGGGCTTTTTGCTTATTTTTATCCTTAATATGAGTGGGCTTATTAGATTCCAACCATAGTTCTATCGGGGCAATAGCAATTGTTTTGTAATTTTGTAAAGTTTTGAGGTTAACATTTCCTTTAGATCTTACCCAAGAGTTATCCATACGAGGATTTGGCTTAAATAAATGGTAGTCCTTCAGAAAGCCTGACTTCGATTCAGGTACTTGTAATCTATTGCTACAGCCAACCAAGAGGGCAAAAGTAGCAAGTAAAACAATAAATTTTTTCATAGTGATATGTTATAAAACAGAAAGGTAAAATGATGTAATTAGCTTACCTTATTGCTCGCTAGATAATGGTAACAGTTTGTACATGGGATAATTTTGGGATGATTAAGAGAGAAAAGGAAACGCATTGGCTAATGAATTGTCAATGCTACTTAGTTACTAGTGTGGTAATGCTGCGACTTGTGGTGCAGGAATACGTTGAGACATTGCATTGCTCGCTGATGAACCTAGTTGCGCACGAGCTGCAATAGGAGATAACGCGCCAACTTCTTCTTTATTTCTCTTCGGACGAGGTTTCAACATAGGTGCAGGAATAATCTTCCCTTTAATTTTTGGTACCGGTGGTCTATTGCCTAAAAGTTTGCTGTAAATACAGGCACGAATTTCGTCAACGGTATAATTCGTTTTTACTTTAACACGTATATGAGGAATTGATGATGCCTCTAATGCCCCACTAACAAACCAGTCTTTTTTGATCTTATAACCTTTACCTTGCGTGTCAACTAAGTCAATAACACCGCATAACTTCATACTTTCACGATCACATATTGCAAAATCTAAATATTTGCTGTCGGCATTTGTTTTTGCTGTTTGGCCTGCTCTGCTCGAAACACCATTACGAATAGTGACTATGTCAGCAAGTTTTACTCGATTAATAATTCGGTATTTTCCACCAAGTGCTTGTTCTAATAGATTCTGAAAGTTTTTCTCTGCTGGCGTAAAAAGGCATTCCTTTTTATCAAACGGAAAAGGAAAACTATTGTCATTCAAGCGGCTAGCTAACATAGCAACAATAACAATTAGGCTGATCATGGCAAATAGTATTAATTCCATACACTTCTCCGGGCATTCAAATTCTTGACGGTATTCTTAATAACAGTTGAGTAAGCAGAATTTATGCCACAGATCTTAATATGAAGGGATTGTTTTATAATGAGGGGGAAGGGGAATAATAAAAAGGCCGTTGATGATATTTATCTTCGGCACTTTTAGGTTGTAACGCTATAATTACGTAGGGTATTTTTCTTCAAGTGCCGCATAAAGCTGTTGCTGGAAATCACTTGCGCTGGCATCTAATGAATTGACTAATTTGGCTAATACTTCGTTGTCTTCTTCACTATTCCATATCTTAATGTAACTACCTTCTTTATAGCCATGATCTTGGCGGAAAAAGTTTAGTGTGTTCTTCCCAACGTATTGACGAAAAAGTTCATCAAGATCCATATTCATTAGGCGCATGCAATCAGCTAGTGCAATCGCATCAAAGCTTTTATTGCTTACTGCAGTAGAAGCTAAGTTTTCTAACGCTATTTTAAAATCTTTTTCGCCAGAGCTTTGAGTCAACTCTACGGCTAAAGTATCAGTGATACTTTCAACGGTTGCGCCAGTCATTAAACGAAGGCTTAAGCCAAAATGGAAGATATCAACTAATTCTAATTGTACTTGAGCAATATCAATTTCTTGATGTTTCCACCATTTCCAGCCGTGATGATCTAACATTTCAGCACACTCAACCCAAATGGCGCGATACCATTCATAATCATTTTCTCGCCATGTCTCACTTACGCGAGAATTCATTGCATCTTGCATGGTTAGCATTTGCTTTATTTGATTTTGTGCTGCTGATGTGTCACTCATTTTTTTCTCTATTGTGCGTAAATTTCTATTGGCTATAGTTTGCCGCAGCAGACAGAAACTAACAAGCAAACCCTGTTAATTTCATTAAAAAACTACCGCTAATTCAATTCCACTAAAGGTATGGTTTTCTGCTTGCCAATTATGGCCACTTATTTCACGAAAACGAACGAAGCCGGTAATTTTTATTTGCTCAATCATAAATGAACTCCCAATACCTACATAACCATCTATGTCGTTATCTGTGTCTCGATGTTCAAAATTGCCATTTTCAAAATCTGTATTATAGTCGTTGTTATTATGAGGATAATCATACTCATCGTCACTTCTGTCGTTAAAGGCGAGTTCAATAAGATCAATGCCAAATTCCGCATAAAGACTGAAGTCAGAAAAATAGCCAAATTTCATTCCTCCTTCCCAAGTAATAAAACTATGTTGATAATTATTTGTATCAGTTACTTCGGCATAACCGAGAGAACTTGTGACGGAAAACCCTAAATTACTATGCAGTGTACGATGAATAACTTCAGTACCGATACTCTGGTAATCATCGGTGTCGTTGGCATCATGATGCAGATAAATAATAAAATCGTTGGATTTTTTAGCGTAACTATTCAAAGAAAATAGCAGGGTGAAACAGATGAAGACAATAATTTTTTTCATAATAAGCTCAGCAAAACATTTGAACCTATTTTCTTCTGTTTGCCCGTAAGTTTCAGTGATCCAATCGTTAGATAAACCAGAAAAACTGTAAGTTAGTGTTAGGCGAGTGTTTGGTTTTTTGGGTAAAAGTTACAGTATCATCATAAACGCTACTTTCACTCGACCCCATAAATAACAAGTCTTACTTTGTTAATTTTTAAACCACTTTGTTGGTGGGTTTCTTAAATAACGCTCGGTATATAACGAGTTGTCTATGCCAATATCGAATGCAACATCATCACAAGTTACTGTCGTGACACTGCCGGTATTATAATCGTAAGCAGTTGAATTCATTATCGTTGGAAAGTTATTTATCTTAGCAACTTTGGTTGCTTTTATTTGACCATATATTCAGCTTCTGCATCACGGCCACTGTACAGACCGCTATAATCCTTAGGGAATAAATCATTACTGACAATTAAATCACCAAGGCCCCATAAAATATTTTGTCGGCCAATGCGCACTTGCATATACTCATTAGGTGGTAATTCTACGTATGCTTCACGCAAGTCAATTTTACTCTCATTCATAATGCATCATGGAGTAAATCTGCTTTAATATTAAATATATAATACGGGCACTACATTTGATATCACCCTGTAATCTTGTTTCAGCGATGGTAGCTTGCTTATCAAATAATTCTGATTTTTCATCTGAGTAAATGCAAGGTTAATCCGCTACAGCGGGCAATATATAGTTACCCATAATGTCATCTGCTTGATTAACGTATAGTGGCCATTCAAGGTAATTCCCTTGTGTCATTACAATAACCATGTTTTGTTCGGGGAATATATTAATGAATTGTCCACCGTCGCCATCGGCTGAAATGTAAGGTACACCATTGAGTGTTCGATGCCAGAAGAAATAGCTATAATCGCCCGCTGAAGGTGTTACTTGTACTGTTGATACTTTCTCAACCCAGCTAGTTGGAATGACTTGTTGATTATTCCAAACGCCATTATTGAGATAGGTAATACCCACTTTTAGCATATCACGCGGTCGCATATGCATACGTGCAGCACCTTCAGGTATACCATCGGGCTGTGCAATCCATTCGTAGTCTGTGATACCAAGTTTGCTATAAAAATTTGTGTCTGCCCATGTGCGAATGCCACCGTCAACGTTAACGGTATTATCTAAGCCCTTTAACAACATATTAGGGCTTGCACTATTATAAACCCAAGCGGATTCAGGTCCCGCATTGTTGCGACTCAGAAGAAACTCAGTAAAATCGTTAGACTTCCATAGCAAAGCTAGGTCATTACTGCCCCACTCATCCCATGCAAACCCCAATTGCATAGTAAGCATATGATGAATGGAGACAGCGGCTTTATTGGCGTCATCAAAAAGTTCGGATTGTTGCGGCAACAAGGTTGAAATTTTGTCGTCAACGTTGAGTCCAAATTCTTCCAGCGCAATACCAGTAATAGTTGAAGTCAGCGCTTTGTTAACCGATGCAATATAGTGCTTGTCAGTACGGCTCCATTGTTTATCTGGTCGTGTTCTGTCTCTGGATATATTATCTTCAAAATTGATAAAATCATCATTGCCGATGTTATATTCTTCTAAAACAAGCGCACCATCTTTATAAACCAGTAAACTGTGAACTTGTTTATAACCGAGACTTTCGTTTTGCTGAACAACTTTTTGCATTAATTCATTGATTAAAGTGCTATCAATATTGACCTCAGTAAGCTCTCTTGTTTCTATACCATCATCTAATTGTACGGGGGAAAAGTATTTGTAAGCATTGTGTGCAATCAACTCAATTGAGTTTTCGTTGTTCAACTCGACATTGACTTCTCTGGGTCGGTATCCATCTGCGGTAATTGATAAGGCCAAAACATCCTCTGCAATGGGCAATTCGTCAGTAAGTTCGATGCAATATCGCCCTTCAGAGTCACTTAATACTATGGAATTATTAAATAACAAGGTCACCGTTGCATTCGCTACAGGTTGGTCAGCTGAAGTCACTTGTCCCATTATAAGGTCTGGCGCAACAATAACAGTGATACTGACCTGTGCTGTAGCGCTTTCACCATCTGCGTCGGTTACCGTATACATGAAACTATCTGTACCGATGAAATTCTGAGCGGGTAGGTAACTGAGCTGACCTCCTGAACTCAACGATACGGTACCGTTAGCCGCCGCTGCAAGACTGTAAGTCAAAGGTGTATCTTCCAAACCGCTGTCGTTAGCCGCAAGGTTTATCTCAACCGTGGTGTTTTCGTTAGTTGTTGCGCTATCAGCTTCGGCAATAGGTGTGTGATTTTCAGGAATATCGACAACTTTCGGCGGCGTAGGATCGGACGAATCTCCGCCACAGGCATAGAGAAACAAGGGTAAAATAACTGATAAAATCAAGCGCCAATTCTGTCCCGAAGATCGGCCCTGCAAAGTACGGCTAGTGCTTGAATTTACCGCTATGTCTGCATGCGATTTATTGACTTTGAGCTTTTCGAAAATCGCGAAGGCCCCTAGTTTTAGCTTTTAACGGGCTATTGAGTTAATACGAACAGTCATATTTATCATCCTATCTTTCATTATATTTTTTGTTTGTTTTTTATACCGAATAGCTTGCCCATCAACCATGGTAAAGAGACAAGGTGGACTGCCGATGCGTTGAAGTGGTAGAAGGAGCCTTCTGTTAATCAAGAACAACGATAATGTTGGTTTCGAATAGATAAAATTAGTGTGAAATCATTGAAGCCTTGCCCTATGAAATAAAGGCAGCGATTTGGCTTCAGCTTTGATTATCGTTAACAGAGGTGATCATACGATTCAACAGGGTAGAGCTATCTATCCAGTTGAATTAATTGAAAGGTTTATGCCTGTAGCTATTGTAGAATAATAAAGATGGATAAATTGTTGAAAACAAACATCAGACTGATGTGATTTAAAAGTACACCATTTTACTCGTTAGTATCAATCAGAAACACTGAACCTGCACTCGTTATCAAATATCAGCATGTCTGCTTGTAGCCAAAACATCGATTAAACATTAAGACATTGATGCGTCCACTTACAGAATGTAAGTGGACTCTTGTTCATAATATTCTTAAATGAATTTATGATCATTTCATCAAAAGGAGGAATGTCTATTAACAGAGTAATGTTTTTATAAATGTTCTATAACGATACAGCCAGCCGAATAACCCGCACCAAACGAACAGATTAATGCTTTATCACCTGCAACCAGATCTTGATGATTCAAGTGAAACGCAATAATTGAACCAGCAGAAGCTGTATTGGCAAACTTGTCCAAAATAATTGGCGCTTCATTACCGATAGGATCACGACCTAACACTTTTTTCGCGACAAAGTTGTTCATGTTGATGTTTGCTTGATGAAGGAACAAGCGTTTTAAGTCTTTAGCTTCAACATTGGCTTCTGCCATTTGATCTGTAATTAATTCGGACACCATCGGCAGTACTTCTTTAAATACCTTTCTGCCTTGTTGGACAAACATTTTATCGCTATCGAGCATGGTTTCTGGATCACACTTATTGGTATGACCGAAGTTACTACGAATGTTATTAGAAAAAGTGGTGATGGGTTTCTTCGTTAATATTTTAAAGCTATGCTTCGAAGTTGCTGTTTCTTGTTTTTCAACAATAATAGCCGTTGCTACATCACCAAAGATAAAGTGACTGTCTCTATCGCGTAAATTAATTTGTGGAAAGTTGAGTTCAGGGTTAATCACTAAAACTGTTTTTGCCGTGTCGCCATATAAAGCATTTGAGGCATTCATAATACCGAATGTTGCTGATGAACAAGCAACAAGCATATCGTAAGCCCAACCTTTGCAACCTAATTCATTTTGTACTTCTATTGCTATAGCAGGGTATGCGCGTTGCGTATATGCACAAGCGACGATAATTAAGTCTATATCATCGGCCGTTTTGTTGGCTGCTGCCATCGCTTGTCTTGCCGCACCTACAGCCATTTCAGCTTGTGCTGATAATTCATCATCACGACGCTGTGGCACATAAGGCATCATCTTTTTAGGGTCAAGCGCACCGTCTTTATACATAACATATCGGCTTTTAATGCCCGATGCTTTTTCAATAAACTCACTTGAAGACGGTTTTAAAGCCGTTAACTGCTCATTGTTTATTGCTTCTTCATTTTCCGCGTTATAATTTTCAACATATTGATTAAACGCGATAACTAATTCGTCATTTGAAATGCTATGTGGTGGGGTAAATAACCCCGTGCCACTGATCACGATAGACATGTATTATTCTCCGATAATAATTATCAACTTCAGTGGTCGTACCATGTTACTTATTTAATCAAAATTCAAGTGTTTCTGTGCTTTTAGTTGATGTAATCGCCATTTTTAAGTAAAAAGTTTTTTTCTTACCATCGCCCTATAATCCCGAGGGGTCAGCTTTAAATGTTGCTTAAAAAGACGACTTAATTGGCCTTGGTCTTGATAACCCACTTGAAAAGCTATTTCTTGAATAGACAAGTTACTCGATGACAGTAAATCTTTTACCGTTTCAACTCTAACCTTTTGCCAATAACTCGATGCTTTAACACCTGTGGCGTGCTTAAAGCGTCGACTAAACGTTCTATGACTAATACCAAACTGTGAGGCAAGTTCGTTAAGTGTTAATGTCGATGAAAGGTTGGTTCGCATCCAAAACTGAATTTGCGTGATTAATTCGTCAGGGTGGCGATCAACGGCTCCTTCTAAATAACGTTGTTCCTCATAAGGCTTTCTTATTTCATGCGAGAAATTTCGTTCTACATGCTGGGCAGCAGACTCACCGTAAGTCTGATGAATTACGTGTACAGTAATATCGGCTAAGGCATTTAGACTTGCTGCACAGTAAATGCGTTCAGATTGGGTGATAAAAAAATCTGGTTTCAACTCAACCTTGGGATAATTTCGTTTAAATTGATCAACATAATGCCAATGGGTTGTTGCAGAGTGATGGTCGAGCAATCCAGACTCTGCGATAAAACAAACACCCGTACCGCCACCAATAAGTGTCGATCCCTGCTGCCACATGTTATTTAACCAATGTACTATTTTGGGATGCTTTTTAATTAACGGGCGAGGGTTACGCCAAAGGCTTGGTATAAAAATATAGTCTGGGCTTTTTGCATGTTCAATATCGGCATCAGGAAATAACTTGATGAGCGCTCTTGTCCGGACCGGGGCTAATGTCTCGCTCACCATTTCGATATTCAACTTAGGCGAACTTATATTTTCTCTACGAGCAAAAGCTTCCCCGGCTCTTAACATCTCAATAGGTAAACTTACACTGGTTGCCAACATGTGATCATATAAAATCAACGCAACATTTACAGTTTTATGGCCTGTTTTTAATGGCATATGAGTAACCTTTATAACATTTGACTGTTATTGTGTGGTTTTTGGCTGAAAAATACAATTAATTGTTAGCGTTTCTTTTTACACTAAGTGTAAGAGTTACGACTAAAGTTTAAAAGAGAATTATAAATGACTGCATTACCTATTATTGTTGGCATGGGTGGCGTTAACGCTGCAGGCCGCACCTCATTTCATCAAGGATTTCGTCGCATTGTTATCGACAAGTTGACTGCTGAAGCAAGACAAGAAACTTTTGTTGGTCTTGCTACCTTGATGAACATTTTAACGTATCAAGAAGATAAATTAGTTGATGCACAAGGTAATACTGTAGCATTAAGTGAAGTTGAAAGTCGTTTTGGCCAACAAATCCTTGCGGGCACACTTATTCGTAAAATTGAAAATAATCATTTCGATCCAGACGCAACGCACTGCCATACAAAAATCACAGCTACACCAAGTGGCGAAAACATTACTTTTGAATTAAAAGAGAAAGAATTACCCAAGCCTCTCCCACGTTCTTGGAAAGTAACGGCACTTGAAGATAAGCGCGTTAAAGTCGAAATTACTGATAATTTAGAAATTAAACATAGCAGTTATCGTGACAATCCAATTAAAGCTGCTGGACAATTACCCACTGGTTTTGAACCATCTAAACTCTATAACAGCCGTTATCAGCCACGTGGTTTGCAAACCACTATTTTTGGTGCGGCTGACGCGATTCATTCAACCGGTTTTAGTTGGGATGAAATTTTAGAAAAAGTAAGCCCAGATCACGTCGGTACTTATTCATCTTCTGCATTTGGACAAATGCAATCTGAAGGTTTAGGTGGCATGTTACAAAATCGCTTGAATGGCGATCGTGTTACAACTAAAAATTTGGCATTAGGTTTAAATACCATGTCTGCTGATTTTATCAATGGTTATGTCACTGGCAGCGTGGGCACTACGTCAACATCGACAGGTGCTTGTGCAAGTTTTCTTTATAACTTGCGTAACGCGATTCAAGATATTAAATCTGGTCGTGTACGTGTTGCTATTGTTGGCAGCAGCGAAAGTCCCATTACACCGGAAATTATTGAAGGTTTCGGTAATATGAGCGCGTTGGCCAATGAAGAAGGTTTGAAAAAACTTGATGGCATTACCGAAGGTCAAGCTGATCATCGTAATACCAGTCGACCATTTGGTGAAAACTGTGGTTTTACTATTGGTGAAGCTGCACATTTTCTCGTGATTATGGATGATGAGCTAACGGTTGAGTTAGGTGCTAAACCTCTAGGTTCAGTTGCAGATGTTTTTATTAATGCTGACGGCGTTAAAAAGTCTATTACTGCTCCAGGTCCTGGTAACTATATTACTATGGCAAAATCAGTGGCACTCGCAAAAAGTATTTTAGGTGAAGAATCAGTTCAGGAGCGTAGCTTTGTTCTTGCTCATGGTTCGAGTACACCGCAAAATCGTGTAACAGAGTCTTTAATTTATCATCGTTTAGCTGAAACGTTCGATATCAACAATTGGCCGATAGCTGCGCCAAAAGCCTTTGTTGGTCACACTATTGCTCCAGCAAGTGGCGATCAAATTACCATGGCACTTGGTGTTTTTGCGCACAATATTATGCCGGGTATTACAACGATTAAGTCAATCGCTGACGATGTTTATAATGAACGTTTAAATATCGCACTTGATCACTGGCATTGTGAAGCGATGGATGTTGCTTTTATTAATTCGAAAGGTTTTGGTGGTAATAACGCCACAGCAACATTACTTTCGCCAGTCATAACAAACGCCATGTTGGAAAAACGTTACAGCATTGAAGCAATGACTAGCTATAAAGAAAAACTTGCCAGTACTGAAGTGAAACAAAAAGTTTATCAAGAAAAAGCCAATAACGGACAGTTTGAATTAATTTACAAATTTGGTGTGGGTGTTTTAAGTGATGATGACATTGAAATTAATACTGAAAATATTACAATGACAGGTTTTACAAATCCAATTGAATTACCAAGCAATAACCCGTTTGAAGATATGACTTAACTTTTATTAAGCGCTGAATAAGTCCTTATATAAGTGAGTAAAAAGCAAAGCGATATAGCTTTGCTTTTTTATGTTCAGGATGAACGGTATGTCACGGTGCCATGGATGGCAAAGAGTGACGATGTTCAGGATGGCCTTTCTCAGACATCCTGTCTTCCTAGGCATTAGTGCATCCCTGCACATCAACGGTCATGGCCGTTCTTAGGCATCCATGCCTTCTCGGCATTAGTGCTTCCTGCACGTCATTTTTGTTCCAGACAAATCATAAGTACCTACTCCATGTAGGTAATGTCGTGATGTTATGGATGGAATAGAGCGATGATGTGCCTCTATTAAACAACAATTAGAGACAATAGCGTTGAATCATTTTCGCTAATATAACGTCAGTTTTATCAATTTCACTATGTGCTAAAAATTCATTTGGCTGATGGGCTTGGTCAATCGAACCAGGACCTAGCACTATGGTTTGACAGCCTAGTTGCTGAATGAAAGGTGCTTCGGTAGCGTAATTTACTGCACAACATTGATGACCACTTATCTCTTGTGCTAATGAAACGAGATCGCTTGATTTATTTTGTTCGAAACTAGGAGAGCTTGGGTCAAGCTCAGCAAAGAAAACCCTATTAGGATATTTTTCTGCCAAAGGTTTCAATGATTCAGCAAGTAATTGAATAAGTTCGCTGTCAGCCATACCGGGCAGTGCACGCATATCAATATCTAATACGCATTGTCCACATATTCGGTTGGCATTATCACCGCCGTGTATTGCGCCTAAATTAAGTGTTGGCTCTTTTACATCAAAGGCTTGATTACTATAATTGTGGGCAAGCTTTTCTTTAAGTTGCATTAATTGGCCAATCACTTGGTGCATAATTTCAATAGCGTTAACGCCTAAGCTCGGTTTACTTGAATGTCCTGACTCGCCTTGAATAGTTATGCGATGTGACATGTGGCCTTTATGCATGATGACAGGTACCAAGTTTGTTGGCTCACCAATGATGGCAACATCAGGTTTAATGTCTTTATTTTGGATGAAAAAACGCGCTCCAGCCATAGTAGTTTCTTCATCTGCCGTGGCTAAAATATAAAGTGGTTTTTTCAATTGCTTAGACGTTAAACTCTTGCAAGCTTGTAAAATAAAAGCGAAGAAGCCTTTCATATCACACGTACCTAAACCATAAAATTTATTATCTTGATTTACAATTTTAAAAGGATCTGACTGCCAACGATTTTCATCAAAAGGAACAGTGTCACTATGTCCTGCCAGTAACAACCCACCTTCACCACTCCCCAGTTTTGCTAAAAGATTATATTTATTACGCGTTCCTGGAACTGCTTGAATGTCGATACTAAAATCGAGTTGCTCAAACCATGTAGCCAAAAGTTGAATAATGGCTAAATTCCCTTGGTCCCAGCTCTCTTGAGTTGAGCTAATTGAAGCACTGGCAATAAGTTGCGTTAATGAATCGGTAAAGTCTGGTAAATTTTTCATAGGTGCTCACGATTAAAAATATTAATAAATAAAAAACACATGGGTAGTTATGCTTATTTGTTGCATAACGAGTCATTGGGTGTTACTTTCTCATTCTAGTGTAAATAACCTAATAAATGAAGGCTATTGAAAATAATTTGTTTTCTTTTTTATTAGGCTAATTAAAAAATTAATAGATGAGGTTGTATGAAAGTCGCGGTTATTGGAGCAAGTGGATATGTTGGTGCTGAGCTTATTAGTTTGTTGTGTGCGCACGACAAAATTTCCCTTGAATACTTATTGGTTTCTGAAAACAGTAGCTCGGCCGATATGACCTTTTCGCAATTACATCCACGTTATTTAGGTGTATGTGATTTACCTCTTGTGTGTTTTTCACAACATTGGTTTGATGAAACAGTACAGGAACTTGATGCAGTATTCTTTGCTACACCTCATGAGTTTAGTGCCGATTGGGCGCAAGCCTTTGTTGAAAAAGGTGTGAAAGTCTTTGATCTTTCTGGCGGATTTCGTTTAAAAAATAGCGAAGATTATCCAAGGTTCTATGGTTTTGAACACAAAAACTTATCAGCGCTTGCGCAAGCAAAATATGGTTTAGCCGAATGGCAGCAAGATGATATTGCGAAGACTCAATTAGTTGCTGTACCGGGTTGTTATCCAACAGCGAGTTTATTGTCGCTTAAACCGATTACATCAAATAATTATCACATTGAAAATTCACTGATTGTTGTCAATGGTATTAGTGGTGTGAGTGGCGCAGGCAGAAAAGCATCGTTAGCAACAAGTTTTTATGAGGTGAGCTTAACACCTTACAATATTTTACAGCACAGACATCAACCCGAAATAAGCCAAGAAGCTAATGCACAGGTTATTTTCAATCCGCATCTTGCGCCTTATAAAAGAGGGCTAATGGTAACGGTAACCTTGCAAATTAACGCTGACATTACGACTCAGCAAATTGATGAGGCGTTCGTAAGCGCTTATCAAGATCAGCCGTTAGTTCGTTTAACCGGAGCGTGGCCAAAAATCGATAATGTCGCCAACACGCCTTTTGCCGATGTGCATTGGCAAGTTGATGAAGAAAAGCAGGTCGTTGTGGTGAGTTGTGCCATTGACAATTTATTAAAGGGTGCGGCTTCACAAGCGGTGCAATGCGCGAATATTTCTCTGGGTTTATCGAGTGAATATAGTTTGTTGAATAATGTAACGCTGGGAAAGAGCTAATGACTACGTCAATAACAAGTTCAATAAACAAGTCAGTAAATAATAAATCAAACAAACCGTTAGTGATTAAAATTGGTGGTGCCATTCTTGAAAAAAAAGATGCTCTCGCTGATTTATTGAAAATTATAGCGTCATTAAAAAATCAACCCGTGGTGTTAGTTCATGGTGGCGGCTGTGTGGTTGATGAAGTGCTCAGCCAAGCCGGTTTTATCACTGACAAGAAGCACGGTTTAAGAGTTACACCTAAAGAACAAATGTCACTTATTGCAGGCGCGTTAGCCGGTAGTGTAAATAAAGCTATCGTTGCAACTGCAGCAAGTTTGAAGTTGCAAGCGGTTGGGTTGTCACTTATCGATGGAGGCATGGTTTCTTGCCGTTTAAGCGATAAAAACTTAGGTATGGTGGGTGAACCAAGCGCACATAACAGTAAATTACTCGATACGTTATTAGACGCAAACTTCCTACCTATTGTTTCCTCAATTGGTTCATTAGCCAATGGTGAGTTAGTCAATGTGAATGCTGACGATGCAGCTGTAGCAATTTGTAAACTGCTAAATGCAGAGCTATTACTACTTACCGATGTTAATGGCGTTAAAGATGCGAATGGTGACTATATTGTTTCACTCAACAAAGCACAGGCAAATTTATTAATCCAACAAGGTGTTATTGCAGGAGGCATGACGGCTAAAGTTAATGCAGCATTACATGCGGCAAGTCAGTTACGACGAAGTATCGCGGTTGCCAGTTGGCAGTCGCCTGAAAAAATTATCAACTTAATAAAAGGTGATGCAATCGGTACGCGCATTCAACCTCATTAACAACACTTAAGTAACGCTTAATTTAACCACTTTTTCGTATAGGACTTACCATGCCACAAGTACAAAGCACATTAGAAAACTTTTTAGCTGATGATCAGCTAACTAAAGCACAAATCACTGATCTTATTAACTTAGCAATAAACATTAAGAACCACCCAGCAGATTACAGCCAAGCACTAGCTGGCAAATCTGTAGTGATGATTTTTGAGAAACCCTCATTAAGAACGCATGTTAGTTTTGATATGGGTATTAACAAATTAGGCGGTCATGCTCTATATTTAGGCCAACAAAACGGTAAGCTCGGTGAGCGCGAAAGAGTGAGTGACTATGCTAAAAACCTTTCTTGTTATGCCGATGCAATTGTTGCGCGTGTTTTTGACAACAGTTCGATTGAAGGTTTAGCAGAGCACGCAAGTATTCCGGTGATTAACGCGCTGTGTGATATTTATCATCCGTGCCAAGCGTTAGCTGATTTTGTTACTTTACAAGAACACTTTACCGACTTATCAAACGTTAAACTCGCCTATGTAGGAGACGGTAACAATGTTTCTAATTCATTGATGTTTATGGCGGCAATTTTAGGTGTTGATTTTACCTTAGTGTGTCCTGAAGGCCATGGACCTGATGATGCGTTATTCAATAAAGCAAAAGCCTTTGCAAATAAGTCAGGCAGTAAGTTGGTACTTACATCAGAGGTTGGAAGTATCGGGCAACAAGATGTTATTTATACCGACACTTGGGTATCAATGGGTGACGAAGATCCTAGTAAAAAAGCTGCACTTTTAGAAAAATTTGCACCTTACCAAGTAAATCATAAAATGATGGAAAACAGTGGTGCAAGTATTGTTATGCATTGCCAACCAGCACATTTAGAAGAAGAGATAACAACAGCGCTTTTTGACAGCGAAATGTCGGTGGTTTTTCAAGCAGCCGAAAACAGAATGTGGGCGCAGAATGCTGTGCTAGTAACACTTTTAGCGAACTAAGGTTCGACTCAACAAATTTAAAGAATTAATAGGAAAAGACAATGGCTTTAGTAAAGAAGAATATTAAAAAAGTAGTATTAGCATATTCAGGTGGATTAGATACTTCGGCTATCATTCCTTGGTTGAAAGAAAACTATGAAGGGTGTGAAGTTATCGCATTTTGTGCTGATGTAGGACAAGGTGACGAAGAACTTGAAGGCGTTAAAGAAAAGGCGCTCGCTTCTGGTGCATCTGAATGTTACGTAGTTGATCTAAAAGAAGAATACGTAAAAGAATATATTTATCCTATCTTGAAAACAGGCTCAGTGTACGAAGGTCAATATTTATTAGGTACGTCAATGGCACGTCCTATTATTGCTAAAGCACACATAGAAGTGGCCTTAAAAGTGGGTGCCGATGCCGTATGTCATGGTTGTACCGGTAAAGGTAACGACCAAGTACGTTTTGAATCATGTTTTGCAGCCTTAGCTCCAGAGTTAACGGTTATTGCACCATGGCGTGAGTGGGATATGGTTTCTCGTGAAGATTTACTTGATTACCTTGCTGAACGTGATATCCCTTGTTCAGCTTCACTGACTAAAATTTATAGCCGTGATGCCAATGCATGGCATATCTCTCATGAAGGTGGCGAATTAGAAGATCCATGGTGTGAGCCATCGAAAGAAGTTTGGACAATGACTGTCGATCCAATGGACGCGCCTGATGAAGCTGAAAAAGTACAATTAAGTTTTCTTGAAGGTGAATTAGTTGCTATCGACGGTAAAGATTTCTCTGGAAATAGTGAGGAGGGTAGTGCTGGCGCTTATGACGCGCTTATGTATTTAAATGCTAAAGGTGCTGCACATGGTGTGGGTAGAATCGACATTGTTGAAAATCGTTTAGTAGGCATGAAGTCTCGTGGCTGTTATGAAACGCCCGGCGGCACAATTTTAATGGCTGCTTATAAAGGATTAGAAACGCTTATTCTTGATAAAGAATCTCTTAAATATCGTGAATCAGTAGGGCTTGAATTTTCACATGTTATTTATGATGGTCGCTGGTTTACACCACTTGCTAAAGCACAGTTAGCTTCAGCGGCATCTTTCGCTGAAAAATTAACAGGTGATGTTGTTGTTAAGTTATACAAAGGCATGGCGCAAGTGATTCAACGTCGCTCTCCAAACAGTTTGTATTCTGAAGCATTTGCTACTTTTGGCGCAGATGATGTTTACGACCAAAAACATGCAGAAGGCTTTATCCGTTTATTCAGCTTATCAAGCCGTATCACGGCGCTTTCTCAAAATGGCTCTTTAAAAGCCTCTCTAAACGATAAGGCAGAATAACAATGGCTTTATGGGGCGGAAGATTTAAAGAAAAAGCGAGTTTACAATTTAAGAAATTTAATGACTCGTTGCCAGTAGATTACCGTATGGCAGTACAAGATATTGTTGGGTCAATCGCTTGGGCGCAGTCTATTCATGAAGTGGGTGTCATAGATGATGATGAGTTGCTACGTTTGACGGCAGCGCTTCAAGAATTAAAGGCGTCAGTAGAAGAAAACCCGAAGCAAATCTTGTTATCTGATGCGGAAGATATTCATAGCTGGGTAGAGATTCAGCTTATTGAAAAAACGGGTGACTTAGGTAAAAAGCTCCATACTGGCCGTAGTCGTAATGACCAAGTGGCGACAGATTTAAAGCTTTGGTGTAAAGAAACTGGCGGAGATTTATTGTTTGCGCTAGTGAATTTACAACAAGCGATGATGAACTTAGCTGAACGCGAAAAAGATACTGTGTTACCGGGTTATACGCATTTACAAAGAGCACAACCGATAACGTTTGGTCATTGGTGTTTAGCTTATGTCGAAATGTTTAACCGTGATATTGGACGTTTAAAAGATGCGCTTTATCGTTTAGATGTTTCACCATTAGGTTCAGGTGCATTAGCGGGTACAGCTTATCCCATTGACCGAAATGCTTTAGCTAGCCGTTTAGGTTTTAGAACGGCAACAATGAACAGTCTTGACGCCGTTTCTGACAGAGATCATGTGATTGAATTGTTGGCCTCAGCCAGTATTTCAATGATGCATTTATCACGTTTTGCTGAAGATTTGATTTTCTATAATTCAGGTGAAGCGGGTTTTGTAGAAATGAGTGACTTGGTGAGCTCTGGTTCTTCATTAATGCCACAGAAAAAAAATCCTGACGCGTGTGAATTAATTCGTGGTAAATCTGGGCGAGTATTTGGCGCATTAACGGGTATGTTAACCACAATGAAAGCGTTAGCGCTTGCGTACAATAAAGATATGCAAGAAGACAAAGAAGGCTTGTTTGACGCGCTTGATACTTGGCAAGAATGTATGGAAATGGCGGTGTTAGTTGCTGATGGTTTGAAAGTAAATCGTTCACGTACACTTGCAGCAGCTCAACAAGGTTATGCAAACGCAACTGAACTTGCCGACTATTTAGTGGGTAAAGATATTCCGTTTCGTGAAGCTCATCATATTGTCGGTGAAGTGGTATTAGCCGCAATCGACAAAGGTGTACCTTTAGAAGATTTAACCATCAGTCAATTACAAGAATTCAGCGATAAAATTGAGCAAGATGTTTACCAACACCTGTCAATTGAATCGACGCTTAATAAACGCGAGGCGCTCGGTGGAACGTCACGTTCACAAGTAGAGAAAGCGCTGGCGACTACACAGTCGGGCAATGAAACTATTTTAAATGAACAAGTTGTCGGTGCGCCAGGCAAACAAAGAACTCAAATAGCGCTTAAACAAGTTAAACAGCGTTTAAATGCTCAGCGCGCGGCTGCGATGTCGGTACGCAGAGCAAGAATGTCAGATGTTGATAGTATATATTTGTTGACTAATTTCTGGGCTGATAAAGGTGAGATATTGCCACGTACCCGTGACAATATTATTCATGATATTCAAAACTTTGTAGTCGCTGAGCTTGAAGGTAAAGTTGTCGGTACTGCATCGCTTTATATATATCAAACCGGTTTAGCTGAAATACGCTCAGTTGTAGTCGAAGAGAGTGCTCAAAAGCAAGGTCAAGGCGAAGCACTTATTCAATATTTGTTAGAGTTCGCTTATCAAATGGAATTAGAACAAATTATTGTTTTAACCTATATTCCTAAATATTTTGAACAGCTTGGGTTTAACTTGATTGATAAAAGCTCGTTAGCAGACAATATTATTGAAGATAGTGAACCCAGCCCACATAAAGATCCAGCTGATGAAGTGGCGATGGAATACATTGTTGGTCAAAGTAAGTAATACCTAGGGAATTAACCCTCTAGAAATGAAACAATTAGATAGTCACAACTTAAAAATGAAATGTATGAATAATAACGAACAAAATTATGTGAAGTGGTTTAGAAATGCGGCACCGTATATTAATGCGCATCGTGGGAAAACGGTGGTACTGATGTTTGGTGGTGAAGCGGTGCTTCACCCTAATTTTGCCAATATTATTCATGATATTGCTTTGTTACGCAGTTTGGGCGTTAAATTAGTCTTAGTCCATGGTGCTAGGCCACAAATTGAAGAACGCATGGAGCAGCGAAACATTGCCCGCAATATTGAGAATAATATTAGAGTAACGGATGCTGAAACACTGGTTGCCGTTAAAGATGCAACAGGTTCAATGCGACTTCATATCGAGGCTTTGCTTACTATGGGGTTAGTTAACTCACCCATGCATGGTTCGCAAATTCGTGTTAGCACAGGGAATTTTGTTATTGCTAAACCCATAGGGGTGCGTGAAGGTGTTGATTATAAATACACGGGTAACGTGAGAAAAATTGACGCTGAAGGTATTCATACTCAGCTTGATTATGGCTCGATAGTTTTACTTTCACCGATAGGGTACTCCTCAACAGGGGAAGTGTTCAATCTAGCACTTGAAGATGTTGCCACTAAAACAGCGCTAGCGCTGAAAGCTGATAAATTAATTACCTTTACTGAAGATGATGGCTTATTAGATGAATTCGGTGAGCTTATTCGTAGTTGTAGTGTACGCCGAGTGAAAACATTATTAGATGATAAGGATTGTCATGTACGTCAATCTTTATTAAGGGCGATCATCCAAAGCGGTGAAAATGGAGTAGAACGTTGTCATTGTGTAAGTTACCAGAGTGATAGCGCTTTATTACAAGAGTTATTCACCCGTGATGGTGCTGGCACTTTGATCGCGAAAGATCATAAAGAGCAAGTGTGTACGGCAAGCATTGATGATGTTGGTGGTATTCTAGAGCTTATTGCGCCTTTAGAAGAAGAAGGTATTTTGGTGAAACGTTCTCGTGAACTGCTTGAAGTTGAAATTGATCGATTCACCGTACTTAAAAAAGAAGACGTTATCATTGCTTGTGCTGCTTTATATCCTTATAAAGAAGCGAGTTCTGGAGAAGTCGCTTGTGTGGCTATTCATCCTGATTATCGTAATGGTAATAGAGGAGAGCGTTTGATGAACGCACTTGAAGTTAAAGCGAACGAACAACATTTGTCGTCTTTATTCGTGTTAACAACGGTCAGTGGTCATTGGTTTCGTGAGCAAGGCTTCATTGAAAGTTCAATGGAAGATTTACCAGAAGGTAAAAAACAGATGTATAACTTTCAGCGAAAATCTAAAGTCTATATTAAGCACATATAGATAAAATATATTTCCCTATTTTGACTGATTGAAATGAAAAAAATGCCGCTTTTATAGTGGCATTTTTCATTTTAGGCTCAACTGTAAACACTTTCTGTTTGCTTATCTGTACAATAAAGTAATTATTTGATATTTATTATTCTACAAAAACATGTCTAAATGTAACAGGATTGTTTCATATTCTTTACTTTTAGGGCATATTGTTAGTCGCGATTACTTTGTTTGTAAGGCTTTATATTTTAAATGGTCACATTTAGATTTTTACTTATTCCTTTAGCGACGCTTGGATTTATTTTACTGACCTCTTTTCCTCTTCAAGCGCAAACTAATTTCGCGCTTGAAGGTGGCAATAAATTTACGGCAAAGTTGTTATCTGAATATGGTCAAATGAGCAACTTTCTGAATAAAAATGATGATGAAGAAAGTACAGGTTTTATAAAAGTTGAACCCTCCGTTTTTATTCAGACACAATTATCTCGCCATTTAATGCAATTAGAAGCGAATATTAGTCACTATCAATTTAGTGATTTTAGTGAAGATGATCATAGCAACATACTCTTTAAGCCGAATTACTACTTTAAAATTGATCATAATAAAACACTGTTTGCTGATATTAAATTACAAGAAGAGTATGAATACCGAGGCACAGCATTATCTTTAGGCGACGCAAGTTCGATATCAACAGGAGATAACAAAAAAACGGTTGCAGCAAATATAGGATATTTATATGGCCAAATTGATTCAGTGGCAAAATTAAAGCTGTCGATCGGCCAAGAAGATTTTCGTTATAAAACACGAAGAGCACAAAATCAGTTACTTGACCGTGCAGATAATAATGTTGCAGTCAGTGTTGATTATTTATTGTCAGGAAAAACATATTTCGCTGTAGATTTAGATTACATTCAAGCAAATTTCAAAAATAACAAAGCATTAAATAATAATGAATATTCTGTGTTAGTTGGCATGAAGTGGCAATCAACTGCAGCAACACAGCTAGAAGCATTAGTGGGTTACCAAGCGTTAACGTTTGAAAATGATGCTTTTGCAAGTGATAGTGCCTTTACATGGCGAGTTGATTTGAATTGGCAGCCAACACTTTTTAATAAAGTGATTATAAATACGCAAAGAAATTATGAAACAACGAACCGCATTGAAGATAGTTATAGGGTTGTTGATAGCACTAACTTACAAGTTACACATCAATTTACTGATTATTTTCAAATATCAGCGGCTGTAGGTTACAGGCAAGAAAAAATAGTTTACCTAGGTAAAACAGATAAAGAAAATTACTTGCACTCAGAGTTAAAGCTTAATTATCAACGAAATGATTGGTTAACTTTGTTTGCAGGCTTCGTTTTTACAGAGCTTGAGGCTAATGTAGAGAGGCTAAACTATCAAGGTCATAGCTTATCATTAGGTTTTAGTGTTATTATTTAATATTGGATGAAAAATATGCGATTTTGGGTTTGCTCACTGATTTTAATGTTAAGTTGTTTTTGCTGTGAAGCAACTGATTATATCTTGGGGCCCGGTGATAAATTACATATTGTTGTTTACGGGGAAAATGACTTAACGACAGATGTTAAAATTGACAAATCTGGCCTTATTTCTTTTCCTTTTTTAGATGATATTCAAGTTATTGGTTTGTCGACTAAAAAAATAGAGAACATCATAAGAAAAGGCTTGTTAGGGGATTATATTGTAGACCCACAAGTTTCTGTTTCTATTGCCATGTATAGACCATTTTTTATCCATGGACAAGTGAAACGACCTGGTGGTTATCCCTACCAAGATGGTTTAACGTTGGATAAAGCCATTGCAATCGCAGGAGGCTTGTCAAATAGAGCGTCAAATTCTGAATGGAAAATAACTCGGCTGGTGAATGGAGCTAAAGTGACGTTTGAGGGGAATGTCGCCAGTGAAATTCACCCTGATGATATTATAAAAATAGAACAAAGTTTTTTTTAAAGATTAAAACTGAAAAGGATTTTCGACAACTTTTGTTGGCCATATCTACATTTGGTATTTATAAACAATAATGAGCAGTAATGTTGAACGATAATCAGAGCATAAATTTTAGCGCCCCAAACGAAGAGGTTGCTTTAAAAGAAGTTTTAAGCCCTCTTTGGACTCGAAGGTGGAAAATTGTGTTCTTCACACTATTCATTTCATTAATAGTGGCTTTTTACGTTTCATTACTCAAACCTTCTTATAGAGCAACTGCCATTTTACAAATAGGCAGTAACAAACCCGCTAATACTTTATCGATTAATGACGCATTTAATGAATCCAGCGCCAGTAAAGAGCAAGTTAAAACCCAGTACGAATTATTAAAATCGAGAAAATTTGCTGAGCGCGTTATCGTTAGTTTGAATTTGGTTGACCATCAAGAATTTAACAGCGGTAAATATAATGACAAAGTAAGCTTTTTCGCTAACATAGGTAAAAGAAGCGTTAAGCCGACGGTAAGTAGCTTAATAGGTGTGTTTAAAAGTCGCCTTACCATTTCTCCTATTGCTAGTACCGAACTCGTTAAGATTAGTTTTGTTGCCCACACGCCAAAATTAGCACAAGAAGTAGCGAATCAAATTGGTATTACTTACCTTCAATATCAAGATGAAATTCATAGCGCATCGAAAGAATCAACATCACAATGGTTAGTCGATCAACTTGAAGAGTTAGGGAAAAAGCTTGAAACCTCAGAAGAATCATTACAAGAATACCGTGAAGCAGAAGGTATTGTTGATATATTGGGTGTTGCAGGTCTAGTGAGCTCAGAATTAACAGAGTTAACTTCTTCAGCAACCCGAGCAGAAAAAACAAGAGATGACTTAGAAGTTACCTATCAAAGCATTCAAAAACGTCGCAAAAACACCTCTCAATTACTTGAGCTTCAAGAAATTAGCAATCAAAGTGATTTAGTACAATTGCGGCGTGCAGATGAAAAAGCAGAACGTAAAATATATGAACTCTCGAAGCGTTATGGCCCTAAACATCCAAAACGTATTGCGATTCAAGCAGAACTGGAGTCATTGCAAAAGCGTATCATTGAACTCGTCAATGAAATTGTTATTTCGATTGAGAAAGATTACCTAAACTCCGTAGAAAAAGTAAAAGGAACACAGGTACGTTTGGCAGAAGCGAAAACAGAATATTTACGTTTAAGTAGAAAACAGAATAGGTTTACAAAACTCCAGCGTGAAGTCGATACTAACAAAGAACTTTATAACAATTATTTAGTCCGTTTAAAAGAAACGGATGCAATGGGGAATTATAAAGCGAACTTCTATGTACGATTTATAGATAAGGCAATCATTCCTCGTAGTAGATTTGCTCCTAATAAGGCGCTTATGGTGATTATAAGTTTTATCTTATCCTTTGCTGCTATCTCAATTATTATTATCATGCGTGAACTGTTAATGGATACATTGAACTCACGTCGTAAACTTGAAAATTTTACCGAAGCACCTATTCTTGCCGTCTTACCAAAGTTCCAATCATCAAGTGCAGAGAAAAAAGGTGATCCCTATCATACTGACAATCGTTTTACCGAAGCGGTACGAACGTTAAGAACCTCTTTATTATTTAATGGTGAAAGTAAACCAGCAAAAGTAATCGCGATAACATCTTCAGTACCCAATGAAGGTAAATCTACGGTGGCTTTGCATTTAGCTCGTTCGTTTAGTGAAATGGAAAAGGTCCTGCTCATTGAAGCTGATATGAGACATCCAACGGTAGCGAGAAATATGAACCTGAACCCGCACCGACCGGGGTTATCAAATTTATTAGCGAAAACGCATCAAATTAATGAATGTATTATCCGTGATAAGAACTTGAAGTTAGATATTTTAACTTCAGGCATCTCTCCAGCCAATCCATTAGCTTTTCTCTCAATGAAACGCTTTAATATGCTGATTAAAGTTTTTGGTAACTTTTATGATCGAATTATTATTGAGACACCTCCTGTAAATGCTGTGAGTGATGCCGTTATTATTTCTAAATTAGTAGAAACGGTCCTATATGTTGTTCATGGTGAGAAAACTCGACGGGAACAAATTACCACCGGTTTACGTATGCTCAAACAAGTGAATGCCCCCATTGAAGGCATTATTATAAACCATAGTCAAAATATAGATTCTGATAAATATCAAAATAAGTATTACAACGAACGCAGTAATAACATTGTCAAATTGCCAGTACGTAAACAAGGTTAATACTTTTCAGGATATTAAGCCCTTCCGCTTATTGAAAACTTAGGTAGAATAAGAAAAAGTTTTTACCAGCATTGTACTTCTGTTTATAATATGAAATCACATCAACAATATTCTCTAGAAAAAAATAATAGCTTTGCAATTATTGCAACAACCCCCATTATTTATTTTCCAAAAGATGATCAAGAGCTAAAGCTATTAACAAGGGTTACACAAGGAAGTTTTTATATTCTAGGTGAAGGCAGTAATACGCTTTTTGTTGAAGATATTACCCCAGTGATTATTAAACCTGAATTTTTAGGGATAAGTGTCAGTGAAACCAACGAATATTATGAAGTGAGCGCTGCATGCAGTGAAAATTGGCATGACTTAGTTTGCTTTTGTATTAATAAAGGAATTAATGGCCTAGAAAATCTAGCACTCATTCCTGGAAGTGTAGGTGCTGCTCCAGTGCAAAATATCGGCGCTTATGGAGTAGAAATAGCTGATTTTATTGAGAGTGTTACTTGGTTTGATTTTGGTAAAAACAAATCTCAACAATTAACGAATGCTCAATGCCAATTCGAATATCGAAATAGTATTTTCAAACAGCATTTAAAAAATAAAGGTATCATCACCCATGTTACGCTTCGCTTCACAAAAAACTGGCGGGCAAAGCTAAATTATCAAGGGCTGAATCGTTTATCTGAAAGTTGTAGCGCTGTAGATATCATGAATACGGTCATAGGCTTAAGAAACAGTAAACTACCAGATCCTAAGATTATTCCAAACGCTGGCAGTTTTTTCAAAAATCCAGTGGTTTGTGCTGACCAGTTTATGTTATTGAAAGACCGTTATCCCGAACTCCCTTTTTATCCACAAGACAATGGTAGCGTTAAATTGGCGGCAGGGTGGCTAATTGAAAAAGCAGAGTTGAAAGGATATCAGCTGAATGGTGCGGCAGTGCATGACAAACAAGCCCTCGTGCTAACAAATATTGGCTCAGCCAAAGGTGACAACATTAAAGATTTAGCTATTTATGTACAAAAAACCGTTTTCGAACTTTTTGAAATCAGCCTTCAACCTGAAGTAAGAATGATTGCCAAGCATGGTGAAGTTATTCTGAAGGAAATAAACTGATCATGGCTAAAGCTATTCAAGAAGAACTCATACGATATTTATCTGGTGGCCAATTTGTCTCTGGGCAATGGTTAGGTGAGCAGTTGGGGGTGAGCCGTGCAGCGATATCAAATCATATTGCGTCTTTAGTTGATATGGGGCTTGATATTTATAGTGTTACCGGAAAAGGCTATAAACTCTCTGAACCTTTAACGTTATTAGATGAAAACAATATTCAACGTAAGTTGCTCGAACTTGGTCAAAAAAACAAAGTAGAAGTACATAATATTATTGACTCAACGAATAGTTACTTATTGCGCCGGTTACCTAATCAAAATCATAATTTACAAGTATGTTTAGCTGAATATCAAAATTCAGGAAGAGGTCGTAGAGGTCGAAAATGGATTTCTCCTTTTGGTTCGCATATATATATGTCGATGTATTGGTTTTTAGAACAAGGCATGGCTGCGGCAATGGGGCTAAGTGTTGTCTCAGCATTGGCAGTGAGCGATGCAATAAAAGATCTTTATCAAATCGATGTGCAACTAAAGTGGCCTAATGATATATATTTTGATGGTGTGAAGCTCGCAGGTATTCTTATTGATTTAGAAGGGCAGGCACTTGAACCGTGCCATTGTGTAATCGGCATTGGCTTGAACATTAATATGCCTCAAAAAAGTGCTGAACAAGTAGACCAGCCATGGACAGATTTACAAGAAGTCATTAATAAAAGTATAACGAATTCTGAAGACAAAAAGGTCGATTTCATTGATCGAGATGAATTAGCAGCTACTTTAATTACCAAACTTTCGTTAAGGCTACAACAGCACCAAAGTGAAGGGTTGGCAACGATGGTTAATGAGTGGGCTAAGCATGACTTTTATTTTAATAAGCCTGTAAAATTGATCACTGGGACACGTGAGAAAAAAGGGATCTGTCGCGGAATTAATAGCCAAGGGGCGTTATTATTAGAAGTCGAGGGAAAAATTTCTCCCGTTTATGGTGGTGAAGTTAGTTTGAGGGGAGAGTGATGAGATTACTTGTAGATATAGGTAATACTCGAACAAAATACACTTTTGAGCAACAGGGTAAATTATCGATAATTCAAACTGAACGAAATAAAGATATCAATGAACAATGGCTAGAAAACATTGCCGCATCAGTCAAAACTATTATCGTGGCGAGTGTCAGTGAAGCATATTTAGTTGATGTGTTTTCTAAATATGCCCAGCAACAAGCTATTGAGTTTATGAACGTGAAAAGTGAAAGTAAACGCTTCGGGGTAACCTCTAGTTACCAGCAACCCATAACATTAGGCGTTGATCGTTGGTTGACATTACTTGCCGCAAACATTCTTTATAGTAATGAAAATATTCTTATTATTGATGCGGGGACTGCAACAACTATTGATTTGCTTGATAATAAGGGTATGCATTTAGGCGGTTGGATTCTACCCGGTATAGATATGTTGTTTAATAGCCTGTTATTAAATACGTCCCAAATTATGGCGACTCAAGAACATCAGGTTAATATTTCTTTTGGTAAAAGTACTTCCGATGGAGTGAATAATGCTTGCTGGGCAGCAACACTCGGCTTTATCAATCAATCAATAACCCAAGCTAAAAAACAAGTTTCACTCGATAAAGTATTACTTACGGGTGGTAATGCCGAAAAATTAGGCACATTACTCTCAACTAAACACCATATTGTTCATGAGCTGGTATTTATCGGTATGCAGCGTTTTTAAGTCCGTCCCAGCCTAATTACATTGATACTTAGCTTCTCCTTTAGACGCTTGGCGACTAAAAAATAATCAAAAGTTCAAAAACATGGTTTTTTTTTGTTTTACCACTTGCAAGGGGCAAAACATTCCACTAGAATTCGCACCACTTAATGTAGTGCCGACTTAGCTCAGTTGGTAGAGCAACTGACTTGTAATCAGTAGGTCGCCAGTTCGACTCCGGCAGTCGGCACCATTAATAAAATTGTTGTAAAAGTATTGGAGGGGTTCCCGAGTGGCCAAAGGGATCAGATTGTAAATCTGACGGCTCAGCCTTCGGTGGTTCGAATCCACCTCCCTCCACCACTTTTACAATATTAAAGATAGAAAGCGGACGTCGTATAGTGGTAATACCTTAGCCTTCCAAGCTAAAGCTGCGAGTTCGATTCTCGCCGTCCGCTCCATCTTTAAGTGAATGCTGATATGGCTCAGTTGGTAGAGCGCACCCTTGGTAAGGGTGAGGTCGGCAGTTCGAATCTGCCTATCAGCACCATTTCTTAAGATTTCTATCACACTAAAAAATTATATTATTTTTGTTAATCTACCCTGAGGTACTTTAAAATGGCTAAAGAAAAATTTGAACGTACGAAACCGCACGTTAACGTTGGTACTATCGGACACGTTGATCACGGTAAAACAACTTTAACAGCTGCTATCTCATCAGTATTGGCTAAAATAAATGGCACTGAAGCTTCTGATTTTGCCCAAATTGATAATGCTCCAGAAGAGCGTGAACGTGGTATTACTATTAATACTTCTCACATCGAATATGATACTGCTGTACGTCACTATGCACACGTAGATTGTCCTGGTCACGCCGATTACATCAAAAACATGATCACTGGTGCTGCACAAATGGATGGCGCTATCTTAGTAGTTGCTGCTACAGATGGTCCTATGCCACAAACACGTGAGCACATCTTGTTATCACGTCAGGTTGGCGTTCCATATATCATCGTTTTCATGAACAAATGTGACGTTGTAGATGACGAAGAGTTATTAGAATTAGTTGAAATGGAAATTCGTGAGCTTCTTAGCGAATATGACTTCCCAGGTGATGATTTACCGGTAATTCAAGGTTCAGCTCTTGGTGCTCTTCAAGGCGAAGAAAAATGGGTAGAGAAAATAGTTGAACTTGCCAACGAATTAGATAACTACATTCCAGAGCCAGAGCGTGCTATTGATGGTGCATTCATTATGCCTATCGAAGATGTATTCTCAATTGCTGGTCGTGGTACTGTTGTTACTGGTCGTGTTGAACGTGGTATCATCAAAATTGGTGAAGAAGTAGAAGTTGTTGGTATCCGTGATACACAGAAATCAACATGTACTGGTGTTGAAATGTTCCGTAAGCTTCTTGACGAAGGTCGTGCTGGCGAAAACTGTGGTGTTCTTCTACGTGGTCTTAAGCGTGAAGATGTTGAACGTGGTCAAGTACTATGTGCACCTGGTTCAATTTCTCCTCATACTAAGTTCGAATCAGAAGTATACGTACTAAGTAAAGATGAAGGTGGTCGTCATACGCCATTCTTTAAAGGATACCGTCCACAGTTTTACTTCCGTACAACAGATATCACAGGTGCTGTAGAGCTTCCTGAAGGTGTTGAAATGGTAATGCCTGGTGATAACTTGAAATTCGTAGTAGAGTTAATCAACCCAGTAGCGATGGATGAAGGTTTACGCTTCGCTATCCGTGAAGGTGGTCGTACTGTTGGTGCTGGTGTTGTATCTAAAATAATGGACTAGTTCCTTATTTTAGTTCTCACGAGAACTGAAAGAAAAGACGCTTAGGCGTCTTTTTTTATGCCTGAAATTTGACGACTTATACCATTTAGACAAAGTGCTGGTGTTGTATCTGCTCATACCTAAAATAATATGGACTAGTTCCTTATTTAAGTGCTCACGAGAACTGAAAGAAAAGACGCTTAGGCGTCTTTTTTTATGTTTGAAATTTGACGACTTAGACCATTTAGACAAAGTGCTGGTGTTGTATCTGCTCATACCTAAAATAATATGGACTAGTTCCTTATTTAAGTTCTCACGAGAACTGAAAAGAAAGACGCTTAGGCGTCTTTTTTTATGCCTGAAATTTCAGGACTTATACAATATAGACAAAGTGCTGGTGTTGTATCTGCTCATACCGAAAATAATATGGACTAGTTCCTTATTTTAGTGCTCACGAGAACTGAAAAAAAGACGTTTCGGCGCCTTTTTTATGCCTGAAATTTGCCAGTTTTCATAAATTGTAACAAATACCTTTACTTTTATTCTTAACAGCACCTTTATTATTACTTTTTTTAGATTATAGTAAACTCATTATAGTTATAGGATAAAAAATCATGGGTAATGAAACTAAAAAAATATTAGTAGTAGATGACGATATGCGCCTTCGAGCACTTTTAGAGCGATATTTAGTGGAACAAGGCTTTGTCGTTCGAACTGCAGCTAGTTCAGAGCAGATGGATCGTTTACTCGAGAGAGAAAACTTTCATTTATTAGTATTGGATCTCATGCTACCAGGGGAAGATGGTTTATCAATTTGTCGTCGTTTACGGCAGCAGACAAATGATATTCCGATTGTCATGTTAACCGCGAAAGGTGATGAAGTTGATCGTATTATAGGTCTAGAGCTCGGTGCAGATGATTACATGCCAAAGCCTTTCAATCCAAGAGAGTTACTGGCTAGAATTAAAGCGGTATTAAGGCGTAGAGTTCAAGAGGCCCCAGGTGCACCATCGCAAGAAGAAAATATCGTGTCATTTGGTGAATATCAGTTGAACTTAGCAACACGAGAAATGGTTAAAGGTGATATAAATATGCCATTAACGAGTGGTGAGTTCGCGGTATTAAAAGCCCTTATTACTCATCCTAGAGAACCACTTTCACGTGATAAACTCATGAATTTGGCACGAGGGCGTGATTACTCAGCGTTAGAACGTAGTATTGATGTACAAGTTTCACGTTTGCGTAGAATGTTAGAAGTTGACCCAGCAAAACCTCGATATATTCAAACAGTTTGGGGCTTAGGTTACGTTTTTGTTCCTGAAGGTAAAGAAGTTGCGTAGTGGTTTTAATCTCTATAAATACTTCACATAAGTTAATACTGGACGGTGGAGGTTACCCATGAAAATATTGCCACGTAGTGCATTCGGGCAAACCGTTCTGTTGATTGGTTTTTTGCTGCTCATCAATCAAGTCGTATCTTGGGTTTCAATGGTTTATTACATTATTCAGCCAAATACTCAGCTGACTAATGAGCTATTAGCAAAACAAGTTCGTGTTGTACTTATTGATATTGATGATGATTTATTAAGAAAGGCTTTTTCTACATCGTTTCAAGAAAAAACAGGTATTGCAGTTTACCGTGAAAGTGACGCGTTATCATCAGGATTGGCAGAAGCGACACATCTTGTTTATCGTTCCAAAGAAATGTCAAAACTACTTAATGGTGATGCGGAACTTAGACTTACACAAGGCGGTGATGAATATATTTTCTGGATCAGGCCTCCTCAAGCGCCTCATCATTGGATCAGGATCCCTCTCTCTGGTCTAGAAGAGGCAAACTTCTCTCCTTTAACTGTTGTGTTAATGTTTCTTGGCTTATTAAGTGTCATTGGTGGTTGGTTATTTGTAAGACAAATTAATCGCCCATTGAAAGCACTGCAAAATGCAGCACAAGATGTTGGACGTGGCGAATTCCCTCAGCCATTAGCCGAGTTGGGTACAACTGAAATTGTTGCTGTAACTCAAGCCTTTAATCATATGTCTCGTGGGATTAAACAACTTGAAGAGGATCGTAATCTTTTAATGGCAGGGATCTCCCATGACCTGCGCACACCTTTAACAAGAATTCGTTTAGCCGCTGAGATGATGTCAGAGCAAGATGAGTTCCTAAAAGATGGCATTGAAGGTGATATAGATGATATGAATAGTATCATTGACCAGTTTATCGATTACATACGCCATAACAGTAAAGATAAACCTGAGCCTAGTAACCTTAACCATTTAATAAATGATGTTATGCAAACAGAGCTTATATCAGGTCGACAGATAAATTTTTCAGAACAAGAATTACCTGAAATACCGCTTCGTTTCGTCGCAATGAAAAGAGCAGTAGCTAACCTTATTCAAAATGCTTTACGCTACTCTGACAGTGATATTGATATCACCACAGGAATTTCTCAGGATAATCATACTGTTTATTTCTGTGTTTGTGATTCTGGCCCTGGCATTCCTGAAGATGAGATAGAACATTTATTTCAACCTTTTACCCAAGGTGATAAAGCACGAGGCACTGAAGGAAGTGGCTTAGGATTAGCAATAATTAAGAAGATAGTTAATACCCACGGAGGAGAAATTCATTTAACTAACCGCGAAGAAGGCGGTTTGTGTGCAAAAGTTTTATTGCCGGTTAAGTAAATTTATCAGAATAAAGTAATGCCCTTCATCCTGAACATATACGAATTTTGGCATCCATGCCATCGCGTTATACCGTTCATCCTGAACATATACGCTTTTTGGCATCCATGCCATCACGTTATACCGTACATCCTGAACATTCGCCGCTCTTTCACATCCATGTGATCGCGACATACCGTTCATCCTGAACATAAAAAAGCCGCTGAACTCTGAAGTTCAGCGGCTTTTTATTTATAACGTAAAGGTTATAACTGAGGACCAGCTTTTACTAATGATTGACCATTGTCAGTATCAGTAAATTTATCAAAGTTGTTAACGAAGCGTTTAGCTAAATCAACGGCTTTTTTATTCCAATCTTCTTTGTCTGTGTAAGTATCGCGCGGGTCAAGTATATCACCTTCAACACCATCAACTTGTGTCGGGATTTCTAAATTAAATAGCGGTAGAATAGTTGTTTCTGCACGATCAATTGAACCATCTAAAATTGAATCAATAATTGCACGAGTTGCTTTAATTGAAATACGCTTACCTGTGCCGTTCCAACCCGTGTTAACTAAATAAGCCTCTGCACCAGCATCCTGCATACGTTTACGTAAAACTTCTGCATATTGAGTAGGGTGTAAGCTTAAGAATGCGGCACCAAAACAACTTGAGAATGTCGGTGTTGGCTCAGTAATTCCGCGCTCAGTACCCGCTAACTTAGCCGTAAAACCAGACAAGAAATAATATTCAGTTTGTGCAGGTGTTAACTTTGATACTGGCGGTAAAACACCAAAAGCATCAGCGGTTAAAAATATAACTTTTTTCGCATGACCAGCACGTGAAATAGGCTTAACAATATTTTCGATATGATCAATTGGGTATGAAACACGAGTATTTTCTGTTTTTGAATTATCATCAAAATCAATTTTACCGTCTTTATCCACAGTAACGTTTTCTAATAATGCATTACGACGAATCGCATTATAGATATCAGGTTCGTTTTCTTTACTTAAGTTAATGGTTTTTGCATAACAACCACCTTCAAAGTTGAATACACCATTGTCATCCCAACCATGTTCATCATCACCGATCAGTTGGCGTTTAGAGTCAGTTGATAGGGTAGTTTTACCTGTACCAGACAAACCAAAGAATATGGCTACATCACCTTCTTTGCCAACGTTAGCACTACAGTGCATTGACGCTATGCCTTTTAAAGGTAATAGGTAGTTCATCATTGAGAACATACCTTTTTTCATTTCTCCGCCGTACCAAGTACCGCCGATTAATTGAATTTTTTCAGTCAAATTGAAAGCAACAAAATTTTCAGAGTTCAATCCCTGTTCTTGCCATTTATCGTTAGTTGTTTTTGCGCCATTCATTACGATGAAATCAGGTTCGTAATCTTTCAGCTCTTCTTCCGAAGGGCGAATGAACATGTTCTTTACAAAATGTGCTTGCCACGCTACTTGAGTGATGAAACGTACTTTTAAACGAGTATCTTCATTTGCGCCACAATAAGTATCAACAACAAATAAACGTTGTTCAGAAAGTTGGGTAGTCACTAAAGTTTTTAAATGATCCCAAGTTTCTTGCGTCATTGGCTTGTTGTCATTTTTACCTTGATCAGACCACCAAACTGTATCACGGCTAGTGTCATCACGAACAATGTACTTATCTTTAGGTGAACGACCCGTAAAAATACCGGTATCAACATTAACTGCACCCAGTTCGGTTTCTACGCCTTTATCAAAACCAGTTAAGCCTGATTTCGTTTCTTCAGCAAAAAGTAACTCATAAGACGGATTGTAAACAACCTCGGCAACATCATTGATGCCATATACAGATAAATCAATTGAGCTTTCTAAAGAAGCCATAGTGAATACTCTCCTAAAAGTATGACGGTGAACATTATAGTGTGTTAAACATTTTTTGAGACCGCAATTTTAGGCGATAAATGATCAAAACGAAAGTAAAATTTCTTTCGTTGTGAAAGTTTTCACTATAACTTTCATTTATAGTAGTCATGCATGATAAAAAGCAATTAAGTATTTATGCATTTTTTAATCGGTACTGAACATTGTTTGGTGGTTTTTTTATAATAATAACAATTAGTTGCTTGTCTTGTTTGGGGGGCGTACTTACTGAAAAACTATAGGTTATGTAACTGATTTGCATAACCTATAAGTCGAAATTATATTAGAAAAGTAGATAAAAAAATTAAATAAATGTTTTGTTACGTAAGAAAATATTCGCTAATGAAAGTTATATAATACGAAAATTAAAAATAAATTTCACATAACTACGAGCTATATTATTTAAATTCAGTAAGTTACTTGCTAATGGAACTTTGAATTAAAAAATATCTGCGTCATTGCTTTCATTTACAGCATCTGAACCGTCAAGTATTTCACTACTATTGTCTTGAGTGACATATTCAGTTGGTGCGGTTCCTAACTGAAAATATTCAAAATAGCTGGTTTTATCAGTTTTGTTCGTAAGTTTCCCCGTACTTTTATCAATACGTACTGAAACTATATCAACAGGTTGATCAAAAGGTTCTTCTGGATAATATTTTAATGCAACTTCCATAAAATTTATCCAGGCGGGTTGAGCTGATTTTGCTCCCGCTTCTAGACCCGTGATCTGTTTTTTTCCTAGATTACTATTTGCGATAGTTTTACCTAAGTTTCTGCCGGGATCATCAAAGCCTATCCAAGATGTCGTGACTAATCGACGGCTAAAGCCAGAAAACCATGCGTCTTTTGACTGGTTTGTCGTGCCTGTTTTCCCTGCAATATCTTTTCTCTTTAATGATTGCGCTCTCCAACCAGTGCCTCGCCAAAGAGGTTTTACCTGCCAGTCGAATCCCCATATTGCTGCATTGAGGGCTTGGGTAACTAAGAAGGCATTCTGTGGACTAATAACTCGTTCAGCTTTAATCAAGGGTAAGTGAGTTTCTTTAGTCGAAATGTCTCGTTGATGCGAAATATGGTCAATTGCACCTTTATTGTTTTCTTCTGTGCAAAACTCACAGGCAATAGCTGGGTTTGCTTGAAAGAGTACTTTGCCGAATGAATCTTCAATTCTGTCAATCAAATAAGGTTGGACCAAAAAGCCACCATTAGCGAAAGTTGCGAAGCCTGCTGCAACTTCTAAGGGAGTTAAGGACGCAGAGCCAAGGGCAAGTGACTCATTACGTGGTAAGTCATGCGGTGCAAAACCAAAAGAAGCTAAATGAGGAATAATTCTGTCGAGTCCTACCGATCTCAATAAACGAACAGCGATTACATTTTTAGATTGTGCTAATGCTAATCGAACGCGAATGTCACCATCATAGGTAGGAGGTGAATTTTTAGGACGCCAGACAACACCAGAACTTCGATCCCATTGATTGATAGGCGCGTCATTTACCAATGTTGCCAAAGTAAAGCCATTATCCAATGCCGCGGAATATATGAAAGGTTTGATATTAGAGCCAACTTGGCGTTGTGCTTGTGTGACTCTGTTAAATTGGCTTTGTTTAAAGCTAAATCCGCCAATAGCGGCTTTTATAGCACCATTATCAGGTGACAAGGATACAAGGGCAGAACTTACTTGTGGGAGTTGGCTTAATTTAAAACCGTATTCAGTTTTTATGACAAAAACAATGTCGCCATACTTAAGTATTTCACTGGCTAGTTTCGGAACAGCCCCTTGTATTTCATCATTGATAAATTCTCGCGCCCATGACATACCTTGCCAAGGTATTTCACCTTCTTTTAGCGTTTTTTCATTATTTTTGTCAGTATCAAAAAGCTTAATATGTGCAGATTGTTCAGAAACGTCAGTAATCACTGCTGGGATGAGTGTTTGATAATTTTTTATTTTCTGGAGTGCTTCAACAATTTCATTATCAATGAGCTCATTTAGTTGATTTGTTAAATCATCATCTACATTTTTATTGGTGTTTTTTTGTTCTGTGCGTAAAGAGATAATGGCACCACGATAACCATGGCGTAAATCATAGGAAAGCATATTGTTTACAACGGCTTTTTTTGCTGCATTTTGGAACGTTGAATTAACGGTTAAATACACTTTATAGCCGCCAGTATAAGCTTGCTCTTTCCCGTAACGTTCGATCATCTCTTGATGAGCCATTTCGGCAATGTAGGGGGCATTCAATTCAATTTTTGCACTGTGTCTTTTACCTGTGATAGGTGCTTCATTTGCTATAGACAACTCTGCAGAATTGATATATCCAGCTGTAAACATACGTTGCAAGACAATAGAACGATTTGCTTTTGCATTTTTAGGAGAACGTATAGGATTCTTAGTGGATGGCGCTTTTGGTAAGCCTGCGATAACCGCTATTTGTGCTAAGGTTAGCTCTTTGACATCTTTACCATAATAAACTTGGGCTGCTGCGCCAAATCCAAAACTTCGATGTCCTAATGGAATTTTATTCATATACAGTGCGAGTATTTCATCTTTAGTCAATAAACTTTCAATATGAAAAGACAAAAATATTTCACGAATTTTACGAGTATATGTAACTTCACGACTTAAGAAAAAATTCCGAGCTACTTGCATGGTAATGGTACTTGCACCACCTTTGTTCTTCCCCATTAATTTACCGATAATCGCTCTGCCCATTCCGATTGGGTCGACACCAAAATGTAAGTAAAAACGGTCATCTTCACTGGCCAAAATGGCATCGATAAGCTGCTGTGGGAATTCATTAAGCGTTAAAGGAATGCGTTTTTTTTCACCAAACTGATTAATTAATTTTTTATCAGCACTAAAAATTTGCATTGGCGTTTGCCATTGCATGTCTTTCAATGAGTCAATATTGGGTAACTCACTCCGCATTGAAAAATATAAAGCGGCCAAAGACAAACAGGCTAAAAGTACTAATATTAGACCTGCTTTTATGAGACGTTTAAATGAAAGCACTAAATTTTCTCTCAATATTGGACAATGAAACGATTAATAACACTAGTATATCCTGTAAAAGCATGTAATAAATGTATTTATCATAATTTTGTGCCTAATATATACCAATGTAATTAAGTTTATTTTCACCAACTTATTTTGATTGTGTTGTTAATAAGTAAGTTAACTCATTCAGTGGGATGTTATGTTCAGCAGTTTTTTCAAAAAGAATACATCTTTAATCGTTGGTATTGATATTGGATCTCATTCAGTAAAAGCCGTTTTGTTAAGTCAAGATGATGATGGGTATGTTCTTGAAGCAATAGCAACAGAAGTTATGCCTCGAGGTGCAATTATTGATCGTGAGATCCAAGATATTGATGTCGTTGGTAAAGTTGTTGCGAAAATAAGAAAAAAAATCACATCGACAGTTAACTTAGCTGCAGTCGCTGTTTCCGGGCAAACAGTCATCACTAAAATTATATATATGGATGTCAATTTGACTGAGCAAGAACTTGCTAGTCAAATTGAAATTGAAGCTGATAGCTTAATCCCATATCCTTTAGATGAAGTTAGTTTGGATTTCGAAAAGCTTGATATTAATGAATCAGACCCTTCTAAAGTTAATGTTTTATTGAGTGCTGCACGTACTGAGTCTGTAGAAGCAAGAGTCGCCGCTTTAGAATTGGCTGGTTTTCAAACTAAAGTCATTGACGTTGAGTCATACGCTGTCAGTCGAGCTTATGATCTTAGTTTATCGCAATTACCTGATGACGCGAAAGATAAAACGGTTGCTATTGTTGATGTAGGTGCTGTGATGACATTGTTTTCTGTAACTGATTCTGGCAATCATATTTATAGTCGAGACCAACTCTTTGGTGGGGAACAGTATACGCGTTCAATTGTATCTTATTACAATCAAAGCTTTGAAGAGGCAGAGCAAGCAAAAATAACGAATGATTTACCTCCGAATTATACATTTGAAGTTTTAGGCCCATATCATACTATTTTTACTCAGCAAATTCGCCGAGCAATTCAAATGTTTTTAACCTCTAGCGGGAAAGATAAAATCGATTATATTATTGTCTCCGGAGGCAGTGCGAATGTAGAAGGTCTCGAAGTATTGCTTACTGAAGAGTTAGGTATTCATACCATTATTGCTAACCCCTTTAAGTCAATGTCTATATCGGAAGGTATTGATCAAGAAGTGTTAGATAAAACAGCTTCTCAATATATGGTAGCAGCAGGATTAGCCTTGAGGAGCTTTGTGTCATGGCATTTATAAATTTACTTCCATGGCGTGAAGAAGCGGAAAAAGCTAAAGAGCGTGAATATTTCACTATATTAACGGTTGTTGCTGTAGTGGCTTTTGCTATCGTCTTCTTTATTAGTCAATTTTATCAAATGCGTATTGATGGTCAAAATACGCGTAACGAGTTTTTAAAAAGCGAAATCAAAATATTAGATACACGTATTGTAAAAATCAGAAATTTAAATGAGAAGAAAAAAGAATTACAAAAAAGAACTGGCGTTGTCGAACAACTTCAACGTAGTCGCAATGTTGGTACGCAAGTTTTTGATGAAATTGCAAAAGTAGTGCCTAACGGTGTTTATCTGACGAGTTTAGAGAAACAAGGGAATAGTATTAATATTATTGGAAAAAGTGAGTCCAATAATCATTTAGCTAATATGATACGTGAGATAGAACGTTCTTTATTATTTACCGATGCAATTTTAGAGTCAATTACGTCTAATGGAACACAAAACAATTTGCTAAGTGACTTCAAAATGCGAGTGCGCATTAAAGGACTGTTTAATGAAGGCGAAGATGGACAACTGAACAAGATTGGAGATAAGTCATGAATATAGACTTATCTCATTTTTTTGAACAGTTCGAAGGATTAGAAGCTGACAATATTGGACAATGGCCCAAAGTGGCAAAAATCACCTTGGCTATATTTTTAGCGATAGTTGTTTTTGTTTTGGGTTATTTTTTCTTAATAAGTGACAAAATAACGCAGTTAGATAGATTTGTAGCTGAAGAAGTCTCACTTAAAAGTCAGTATCAAGCAAAATATCATGCAGTGGCAAACTTAGAGTTATTCGAGCAGCAAATGAAAGAAGCTGAAGCTTTATTTGCGAACCAATTGAGACGTTTGCCTGAAAGCCATGAAACTCCTGGGTTACTTGATGATATTACATTTGTTGGTACAACAAGCGGACTTAAATTTGTAAAACTTAATTGGCAACCAGAAATAACGCGTGAAATTTATATTGAACTCCCTATAGATATAGAAGTGGTTGGTTCTTATCATGAATTTGGTAATTTTGTCAGTCAAATAGCAGGATTACCTCGTATAGTTACACTGCACGATTTTGATGTAAATATGAAAAAAACTGCAAATGGGTTGCTTAGTTTAAAGCTGCAAGCAAAAACTTACCGTTATCGGGAGGCTGAAGCAAAGTGAAAAAATTAGTCGTATTGATGATAGTTATTATTGGTGTTAGTGGTTGTTTTGATGATACCAGTGATTTGCATGCCCATATTGCTAAAGTAAAGTCGATGACGCCAAATGTAATTGAGCCGATGCCTGCTGTCTCAAAGTATGGTCATTTTGAGTATTCAGCACAAGCGTTGCGAAGTCCGTTTGATGAGCCAAGAGCTGAAGCCATTCAACAAAAGATTCAACAGATGTCAGGGTGCTTAAGTCCAGATCCGCGAAGAAGAAAACAACCTTTGGAAAAGTTTCCATTAAGCAATTTAACAATGCGAGGGACTTTAGGCGAACAAGGCGTAATTTGGGCGCTTGTTGAAGCTTCTGATACGACATTACACCGAGTTGCTGTAGACAGTTATTTGGGTTTTAATAATGGTCGTATTACGACTGTTAATCAATTTAATATTAAAATTATAGAGTTAATCCCTGATGGCACTGGCTGTTGGGTAGAACGTGAAACGACTATAAAAATGGTTAAGTCAGGTACCAAGGGGCAAGGGAAGTAATGTTGCTATTTAATAAAATGAAAAGTCATCACTCAATGAAAATATATGTAACGCGATGTTGTATCACTGCAGTGATGTTATATTCTTTTGCTTTTTCGGCATGGTCTAGTGATCTAATAGGTATTAAATATAATACTTTACAAAATGATGAAATAGAATTGCAGTTTGAGCTTTCAGATAAAATTGTCAACAAGCCTGAAATGAAAACGTCGATGAATCCAGCTCAAATTAAAATTACCTTTGAAGCTGAAAAGTTTAATGAAAACTTATTGAAAACCACTGTTGAACACGCCGGTGTTAGTCATATTAGTGTTCAAAAGTTAAGAGGAAAAGTCGTTGCTACGGTTCACTTAGATCAACTTTCAATTTTTGATGTTCAACACAATGGAAATTTGTTTTCATTAATATTAAATAAAGGCGTTAATGATTCTCCTGTTACTAAAGTTAACCCATTAGGTAATAATTTTATCAATAATATAGCATCATTAGATTTTCGTAATGGTGATAATGATGAAGCACAAATCCTTGTTTACCTTGATGACAGTATGGTTGCTGTTGATGTAGTCGATAAACTCGGTAAGTTATTTATAGAGTTCCATAATACGCAAATTACGGATGACCTTCTTTACAAATTAGATGTTACAGATTTTGGTACCTTAGTGACAGGCATTGAAACGTTTAGAGATGGCCGCAACGCAAAACTTATCGTAGATATCAATAGTGATTTTACGTTTAAGCATCAACAACTCAATAATGTATTTTCACTCACGGTTGTTAAGAATGATAAAGCCCCTGGCTATTTAGAGGAAGATGCAGACTTTACTGGGCGTGCTATTTCTTTGAATTTTCAAGATATTCCCGTACGTACAGTGTTACAAATAATTGCCGATTATAACGACTTTAACTTAGTCACTAGTGATACCGTTTCTGGTAATGTCACATTACGTTTAGATGGTGTTCCATGGGATCAAGCCCTTGACATTATATTAAAAGTTAAAGGACTTGATAAGCGTATGGAAGGCAATATTTTAATGGTTGCACCTAGTGAAGAGCTTTCTGCCCGAGAAGCTCGTGATTTACAAGCCAAGCAACAAGTTGCTGAGCTTGCGCCATTATATACAGAATATGTGCAAGTGAATTACGCCGAAGCGTCAGACTTTGCGGAGTTAATTAAAAATGAATCTAATAGTATTTTATCAATGCGCGGAAGTGTCAGTGTTGATGAGAGAACGAATACGTTATTGATTCGTGATACGGCTAATAGTATTGAAGATATTAGGAGGATGGTAAGTGTTTTAGATATTCCTGTCCGCCAAGTTATTATAGAAGCACGTATGGTAACGGTTAAAGATAGTATAAACGAAGAATTAGGTATACGGTGGGGAGTTACAGATACTGATAGTGAATTCGCCACATCAGGCACCTTAGAAGGAGCAAATACTGCAGGCAGTGGCATTGTCCCTGATTTAGCTGACCGATTAAATGTTAACTTACCTGTGGCAAATCCTGCTGCAAGTCTTGCCTTCCAAGTGGCGCGATTAGCTGATGGCACAATCTTAGATCTTGAACTAAGTGCTATGGAAAAAGAAAATAAAGGTGAAGTCATTGCGAGCCCAAGAATTACCACGGCCAATCAAAAACAAGCTTATATTGAGCAAGGGGTAGAAATACCTTACCAAGAAGCCTCTTCAAGTGGCGCGACGACAACTCAATTCAAAAAAGCGGTGCTTAGTTTAACCGTGACACCACATATAACGCCTGATGATCGTATTATTCTTGATTTAATTGTCACTCAAGATACTGTCTCTACCGTACAGAATGGTCAAGCTCCTGGTATCGATACACAACGAATAGGTACTCAAGTCTTAGTAAATAATGGTGAGACGATCGTACTTGGCGGAATTTATCAACAAGCAATTATTAGTACGGTATCAAAAGTACCTATTTTAGGAGACATTCCTTATTTCGGTTGGTTATTTAGAAATAGCAACAACTTTAATGAGAAAAAAGAACTATTAATTTTTGTGACACCGCGCATCGTAACTGAACGTTTTTAAACAACTTTGTGATAAACAGGGTATTTTAAAAATTATTTCGTCTCAGTTAACTTGCAATTTACACCGAACAATTGCGATAATTACGCCCTTAAAATTTTCGGAGGGGATTCCCTCATATTTGTAAACGTAATTATTGATACGAGCTGAAGTTAATCTAATGGCAGAAAAACGTAATATTTTCCTTATAGGCCCTATGGGCGCTGGTAAAAGCACAATTGGTAGAGAATTAGCTGAAAGGCTACATCTTGAATTTTTTGACTCTGATCAGGAAATAGAACGCCGAACAGGTGCTGATATCGCATGGGTTTTTGATCTTGAAGGCGAAGAAGGTTTTCGTAAGAGAGAAGAAGGTGTGATTGAAGACCTAAGCGAAAAACAAGGTATTGTTTTAGCGACTGGCGGTGGATCAGTGATTAGCAAACAAGTGCGTAATCGTTTATCTGCACGCGGTATAGTCGTTTATTTAGAAACAACTATAGATAAGCAAGTGGCTCGTACGCAGCGAGATCGCAAACGTCCATTATTGCAAACCTCAGAAGAACCACGCACAGTGCTTGAGAACCTTGCAATAGAACGCAATCCTTTATATGAAGAAATTGCTGATGTTATTGTAAAGACTGATGATCAAAGTGCTAAAGTTGTAGCCCACAAAATTGTTGAACGCTTAGATTTCTAATAAGTAAGTAGCACTCCCAAAAAGATCCAAACATGACAACGCTAAATGTTGAGCTCGGTACACGCAGTTACCCCATCTATATTGATAGTGGACTATTAAACGATAATAGTCTGCTGACTCAACATATCCGCGGTAAACGGGTTTGTATAGTTTCGAATAATATTGTTAAACCGTTATATCTTGAGACTTTAAAAGAAAAGTTAACTGATTTTCAAGTTGATGAAATTATATTGCCAGATGGTGAGGCACAAAAATCATTAGCAAACTTTGACGTTATTATGTCGCATTTACTCTCGAATGGTCACGGACGAGATTCAACACTAATCGCTTTAGGTGGTGGTGTTATTGGTGATATTACTGGCTTTGCTGCAGCATGTTATCAGCGAGGTATTAACTTTATTCAAGTACCAACGACATTACTTTCACAAGTCGACTCTTCTGTTGGAGGAAAAACAGCGGTTAATCATCCACTGGGTAAAAACATGATTGGCGCTTTTTATCAGCCAAAAGCTGTTCTTATTGATATTGATAGCTTGGTCACTTTACCTATCCGAGAATTTAATGCGGGTATGGCGGAAGTTATTAAATACGGTATTTTAGGTGATGGCGATTTCTTTACTTGGCTGGAAACTAATACGGATAAAATAAAATCAGGGGATAAAATCACTCTGATCGAAATGGTTAAAACTTGTTGTCAATGTAAAGCAGATATAGTTGCGGCTGACGAAACTGAAGCAGGCGTTCGTGCATTATTAAATTTAGGCCATACTTTTGGTCATGCCATTGAAGCTGATCAAGGTTATGGTAACTGGTTACACGGTGAAGCAGTAGCGACTGGCATGGTACTTGCCTCTAAGTTATCTGTAGCATTGAATTTGCTTAAAGCGTCAGATCTTCGTCGTATAGAAACTTTAATTGCCGCGTTTAATTTACCATTGATTGCTCCTGAAAATATGGGGTTTGAAGAATTTATTTGTCACATGCGTCGTGACAAAAAGAATTTGGCAGGTGTATTACGGTTAATCGTACCTACCGCTATTGGTCAATCAGAAATGCGTGATGATATAAGTGAGGACATGCTTAAACAAATTCTGTAATTCTTAATACAGAACAGGTGAAACATGTCTGCACAAGCACATGACATAGAATATAACGCTCCAAGAAGTGTTACCACAATTAGCGCTAATGCGCGCGTTGACTATATTTTACGCTTTTCAAAGCATGCTGTTTTGGTTGTAGATCAAGACGTGAATGTTTATTCTCAAGTAGCAAGTCAGTTTCTTGGCTCTTTAGCTACAGATCACAATGCGGCATTCATTGCCATCTCACCTAAGCTAAACGATATACAAATTCGTTGCCGTATTGTTGAACAACTATTTTCTGATACATTATTTGATCCAGAACAGTCATTGGCTGTTAGTTTAATTAATTTAGCGAAGCAAGAAAAGCACGCGATTGATATTGTCATTGAACACGCCCAGTTTCTCACTGTACAGATTTTACACGAATTATGTCAATTAACCGACATAGCTAAAAAAGCAGATTATGCGATTAGCGTTCTTATGCTAGGTACACCCCAAACAGGTCTTGTACTTGCTAATAACAAATCATTATTTCATAAAAAAATCTCTGTGTTATCCGGAGAAACGGGGCAGTTATTACCTCTAAATGCCAAAGTATTCAAAATAAGTAAGCCTCTATTTGAATTCACTCGTTTTACCAAATGGATGATAGCTTTTATTAGTTTTGTGATTTGTTTAGGATTAACCGGTTATTGGTTATTTCAGCAAGATGTTTTTAGTTTAAAAACAAAACTGAGTTTGCAAGCGGCAACGCCCAATTCAACCAATATTGTTTCAGCTTATAAAGAGAATAAGATAAGCCCTTCAGCAAAAACAGAAGATATTTTTATTTCTTTAACTGCACCAGTACAACAAGTAACAGAAATTCAAAATGTAGCGGCAAAGCCCGCTGACATAGTTCAAGCAATTGTCAGTTTTGGGCAAAGTACGGTAAAATTAATCGAACCAAAAATCATAAATAAAACTAATCGATTTGTCTCTTTTCTTGATGAAAAACCAGTGGTTCAAGATGACATTGCAGCAACATTTAAATCGAGAGCCGTTCAGCTAGATGTTATACAAACTATAACGCTTGAAAGTCATACAGCACAAACTTCAGTTCAACCATTAGCTCAAGCAGGAGAGGTGGAAAATAAAGACAATGCTAACTCGATTGAAAATGTTGGCGACGAGGCCAGTTATTATACTTCTGCACAGACAGGCTTTGTTATTCAAATTTCCGGCTTTACACGTCTTTCTGCCTATCAAAAGTTTCTTCCTGATTTTGAAGGGATGAACATTAAAAGCTACTACAGGCTTTTTAATCAACAAACGATGTTAATGATAACCTCAGAGGTGTTTCAAACGCGTTTGGCTGCTGAACAGGCTGTTATGCTACTACCAAGTGCAATTAAAGCTTATCAGCCATGGGTAAAGTCTATTGAGGCAATTAATAATGAAATCAATGCTTATCAACGCTCCCAATAATGCGCTAATCAGGATACAATCCGTTTTATTTTTTAAACGTCATATTTAAGCATCATACTTAAGTAATTAGTTGTAAGGCAAATGGGTTAAATGATCAAAAAGCATCGAGCATTTTTAAAGTGGGCTGGCGGAAAATATAGGCTCAGCGATGTGATTAATAAGATGCTACCCAAAGGTGGGTGTTTAATAGAACCTTTTGTTGGTGCTGCCTCAGTGTTTTTAAACACTAAATATGAACACTACATATTAAATGATATCAACCAAGACCTGATCAACCTCTATAATATTCTGAAAGAAAATCCTCAACAATTTATCAAAGACGCGGCTGAATATTTTACGCCAGAATATAATCAAGCAGAAGTTTATTATCAGTTACGTAAAGACTTTAATGCGAGTACTGACAGCTACTTTCGCTCGCTTATTTTTCTTTATATGAACCGTCACGGCTATAATGGCCTATGTCGTTATAATAAGTCGGGTGGTTACAATGTACCTTTTGGGAAATATAAGCGCCCCTACTTTCCTGAAAACGAAATGCTGTTTTTTGCTGAAAAAGCAAAGAAAGCGACATTTGTTTGTGAAGGATACCGAGAAACATTTGCACGGGCGAAAAGTGGCGACGTAATTTACTGTGATCCACCTTATGTACCATTAAGTAAAACGGCTAGTTTTACAAGTTATGCCGGTAATGGTTTTGGTTTGGATGAACAAGCTGATCTAGCAAATGCAGCAGAAGAAGTAACAGAGCAGCATAAAATAGCAGTGTTGATCAGTAATCATGACACTATCTGGACACGTAAAATATACGAACATGCTAATAAGCAAAAAACCATACAAGTCGCTCGTACGATAAGTCGCTCGACAAGTAAGCGTACTAAAGTTGCTGAGTTGCTTGTGCTCTATAAATAACTCAGCCTAAGGTAAGACTAAAGATACCACTGCAATTAAAACACCGATAAAAAGCGCTGCACCTATAAGGCCTGCAATGATGAAGTGACTTAACTTTCCTTGGTTGAAATCTCGCTCACGGTTATTATCACTTTGTACGCCAAAAAATGCAGCTCCGACACTTTTAGCCGTCTCTTTAAAGCTACTGTTATTTTCAGGAGTCGTTAATTTATTTGATGAGTCTTTATTTTGCATCATAAACTTTATTGTAAAGTGGTAAAAAGATAATCGCCTAATTTACCGGTTAAAACAATCCTAAATGTTACTCTTCATTTTATACTCAGGCTTAATACAAGCTTGAGAGATAAAATTCCACATATTAAAATGTACCTTCATTGTTATGAAATCATTAATAAAGATAAAAAGTGTTTGAGTCATAAAAAAGAAAAAGCGCTTGTTAATCAAGCGCTTTAACCATTTACACTTATCGACTTAATAATTATGATAAAAGCCATAAGTTTCGTTTATTTTACGATGTTGTTTATCAGCCCAAATATAATAATCTTGATCTTCTAATTGGCTTGCTGCTGCTTTATCTAACAAAATAACCGCGTTTTCATGCATTTGTAACGCTGAAGCAGGGCACATGGCAGATAAAGCGCCGGTGATCATATCTTTTACCGCTTTCGCTTTGTTTTCGCCAGTAGCCATCAATAATACATACCGCGCATCCATAATGGTGGCAATACCCATAGTCATCGCCATTGAGGGTTGTTCTTCACCTTCTTCGAACAATCTACTGTTGTCGGTTAGTGTTTGTTGAGTTAACGTTTTGATACGTGTACGAGATGACAAGCTTGATGTCGGCTCATTGAAACCAATATGACCATTAGCACCAATCCCTAAAATTTGTAAATCTATGCCACCTAATGATTTTATTTTATCTTCGTAGCTAAGCCCTTGAACACGAGGGTTCTGCTCATTAGTGCAGGTAGGTAGGTAAGTGTTATTTTGATCAATATCTACATGATCAAATAAATGTTGTTTCATAAAACTGCGATAGCTTTGTGGGTTATCAGCATTAATGTTGTGGTATTCATCAAGATTAAATGAGGAAACATTGTTAAAGCTAAGGCCAGCATTTTTATGTTTGTTTACTAATTGTTTGTAGAGGCTAATTGGCGTGCTGCCGGTAGCAAGACCTAGAACAGGTTTTGCTTTTTTCGTGATTAATTCGCTAACCCAATGTGCCGCATTCTCTGCAACTTGTTCAGCATCATCAAAAATAATTATTTGCATGTAAAATCCTTAAAATTTAATTTAATTTGGTATAAATTTATAATTTCACTAACGGATGCAAATATTAATTGTGATGAAAATCGGCTTTTAGTTTAGCTAAAAACATTTTTTATAATGTTTTAAGTATCTTAGCTACACTGCCGTTTATTTTTAAATCAACACAGATTGAATTGTACTACGGTGGGAATTTTTTTGCACTGTCTTTAAATAATAGAACGCAAAGCCAGCAATGTGTATTACTGGCTTTGCTTGCTGTTATAAGTCGATATCAACAGCATATGAAATAACAAATTTCATATCATCATTATCCATATCTGTATCAGATACAGCAAAAGTGAAACCATCTTTGCTCAAGCTTACACTGTAATCGTTATAGTCTTGTGCAACCATCGCATCATCAAAAGAATAATCACCTAAATGAAAAGCTAATGTTAAGCCTTCAGCAACCTCAAATTCTGCATCAGCAGAAACATACAAACTTGCATCAGCAAATGCTGCACCATCATCATTATTAATACCGTAACTTGCTGAAAGAGAAAAATATGAATAAGACAAAGAACCGTATACTTCACCGAAATCATATTCATTTGTCGTATCTGTTTGTGCTGAATCAGGGTAGGCATAATAGATATAACCTACATCGTAACTAACATCTTCATTTAACTGACCACTAAAGCCTAAGTAAAAGTCTAATTCAGCACTAGCATCGTCACCAAAGTCAATATTTGAAGCCCAAGTTCCCGCGTAGAATCCAGAGTCGGCTGCGTAATCGATACCACCTGAAATAGCTGCAGCGTTATCAGTTTGACTTACGCCACGCCATAGATAGTTACTGGTAGCGGCAACATTAGCTGATAAACCTTCGACAGCAAATGTTTGTGTTGATAACAATGAAGTTGCGGCAATTAAAGATGTAAGCGATAGTGATAATAGTGTTTTTTTCATGAGAGTCTCTTTATATAGTTGTATTTTTATATGAAATATTTTAGTGCTAACCCTACGTTGCAAGGTAGATGCCTGAGCGGCCAATAGAAATGATAAAATTTTATCCTTAAAATTCATGTAATTGAGTTCTTTTTATTTTTTTGTAAATTAATATTTATTAAAAACGATCTGTTTTGGTGCAACTGAAAATAATAACGCTCACAATAAGAGCAATAAATAATGATTACGAGTTATTAGGAATAATTATTGATAAATTCACAGTTTGCGTACGTTTTAACATATTTTGAGTAATAAAGAATATCAATTTTAGATTAAAGCCCGATATTTCTCATAAATAATAAGCCGTGACATATAAAGGTCACTTCAACTAAATAGTACTTACATGAATGAATCTATCTATAGAGTTTTCCCTTAGGTCGTTGTTATAATGCGTTCATTATTCTAAAAAGGTTTATCTATGTCTTCATTTTTAATTGCTCCTTCCATTTTATCTGCTGATTTCGCACGCTTAGGTGATGATGTTGCTAAGGTTTTAGCTGCCGGTGCCGATGTTGTGCACTTTGATGTAATGGATAATCATTTTGTACCTAATTTAACTTTCGGACCGATGATTTGTCAGTCTTTACGTGATTACGGTATAACTGCCCCCATTGATGTGCATTTAATGGTGAAGCCAGTTGACAGTTTAATTCCTGGTTTTGCTAAAGCCGGTGCTGATATTATTACCTTTCATCCAGAAGGAAGTGATCATATTGACCGCACGCTACAGTTGATTAAAGATCACGGTTGTAAAGCGGGTTTGGTCTTAAATCCGGCAACACCTTTGCACTGCTTAGATTTTGTTATGGATAAACTTGATGTCATCTTATTGATGTCGGTTAATCCTGGTTTTGGTGGCCAATCATTTATTCCTACTACGTTAGATAAATTAAGACTAGTCAAAGAGCGTATCATCGCGAGCGGTCGAGATATTCGTTTGCAGGTAGATGGTGGGGTTAAAGCAGATAATATTGCTGAAATTGCAGCGGCGGGCGCGGATATGTTCGTTGCGGGTTCAGCCATTTTTTCAAAACCAGATTATAAAGTTGCCATTGATGAAATGCGCAATGAATTAGCGAAAGTTACAAAATAGTCAATAAACAAATTAATTAAAATAAAGGGAAATCATGAGTAAACCTATCGTATTAAGCGGCTGTCAGCCATCAGGTGATTTAACCATTGGTAATTATTTAGGTGCGTTAAAACAATGGGTTAGCATGCAAGATAGTCATGAGTGCTATTACATGCTTGTAGATCAACATGCTATTACCGTTCGTCCAAATCCAGCAGATTTGAGAAAAGCAACACTTGACGGTTTAGCCTTGTATTTAGCGTGTGGCGTTGACCCTGAAAAAAGTACCATCTTTATTCAATCGCATGTTCCTGAACATGCTCAGCTTAGTTGGGTGTTAAATTGTTACACGCAAATGGGTGAATTGAATAGGATGACTCAATACAAAGATAAATCTCAAAAGTCAGAAGCCAACATGAATTCAGGCTTATTTACTTATCCGGTATTAATGGCGGCAGATATTTTACTTTATAATGCTGACCGTGTACCTGTGGGTGACGATCAAAAGCAACATTTAGAATTAGCGCGCGATATTGCTACCCGCTTCAATAACCTACATGGTGAAACCTTTACGGTGCCAGACCCATATATCCCTGAATTTGGTGCTCGAGTGATGAGCTTGCTTGAACCCACTAAAAAAATGTCTAAGTCAGATACTAATCCAGGCAATTTTATTGGTTTGTTAGAAGAGCCTAAAAAAATCAGTAAAAAAATTAAACGTGCGATGACGGATTCTGACGAGCACGCCAATATTTATTTTAATATTGAAGAAAAACCTGGTGTATCCAACTTACTGTCTTTGTTGTCATGTTGTACCGGTGAAACTGTTGAGCAGTTAGTGCCACAATATGAAGATAAAATGTACGGCCATTTAAAAGGTGACGTTGCTAATGCAGTGGTTGCTTTATTAGAGCCCATTCAACAGAGATATCACCAAATTCGAAATGACCAAGCTTATTTAGATTCAGTAATGAAAATAGGGGCTGAAAAAGCTTCAGCCCGAGCGAGTAAAATATTAGCAAAAGTTTATGACGCAGTAGGTTTTATTCCTCGCCCATAATTTATATTGAATTAAATAATAGTAAAAACAAAAGGCTAACGATCACTCGTTAGCCTTTTTAGTTATTATCAACAGAACTCAATTTAATATGCTTAGTCTTAGCGTTTACTTTTCTTCTTTTGCAGCTTCTTGTGCTTTAGTAAATAACGCTTTGCTATTTTCAATAAAGTCTTGCACATTATTGCTGCTGGTAAATAAATAACTTGGCGCCATTAATGTGGTATTGAAGGCAGGTCGAATACTGAATTCGGGTTTTTTACTTAACTGAATTAAATAGCTACCGCCAAACAATAGTAGGGTCATACAAGCGGCAACTACCGTTCTGCGTTTATTGGTCATTTGGAAACCAATATGGCAATTAAGCCAGAACAAGCAAAAAGCTAATACGATAGGTAATAAAGAAGCAACCATACCGTACATAGATTGAGATGAGGAATTAAAGCTGATCAAGTTTTCAATAAAGTCACTGACCCACATCAAATTGAAAAAGACAAAACAGATGCCTAACTGTCCCCTAAATCGAGCCTCATGTTTGGTTAAATGAGAAACTAACGCAACGCCAGCAGGCCAGAGCGTGAACATTAATGTCATGCCAATGGCTGGGACTAATAATCCGGTAAATGTGGCCTCTACTGGGCTGTGAAGATTAAATAACCAACCAGTGATTGTGGCGAAAAACAAAATGCTTAGCGTTAAAAAAATAGGGTGCCTTGTTAAATTTAAAATGTTTTCAAAGGGGCTGAAACTGATACTTTCAGGAACAGGGTGGTCGGGGAAAATTACGCGCATTAAGCTTTTTCCAATAACAAACACTTGTCCTGAATGCACGATGTGTTGATGAACCGCTAATTTTGTTTTTGAAAATTCATCTTCATAAAAACTACCATTAATAGTGTCTTCGTCATTTAACACCCAATGTTCACCATTAAAGTTAAGACTAAGGTGTTGAGCACAAATATGCGGATCAGCCATAATAATATCATTATCATAACCACGGCCAATATTGATATTATCTTGCAAAAATTTATGGCGAGCTATTAACTTGTGTGCGCGCGTAATTTCTTCAATGATTATTTCCATGAGATAGACTCCATAAATTTCTCAGTGAAGTTAAGCGCACTCTCTTGGCTAACACCTGCGATGGTGAAGTGGCTTAGTAATGCTTGGTCTCCTTTATCAACAGAAATAGCAACGTATAAAACATCAAATAATTTGGGGAAATCTTTATAAGCACGGGTGCAAAAAACAGATTTATTAGTAATCGCTAGATTTAACGGTGTAATGATGTCGTGTTGACATTGATATTCCGAGACATCATCTTTACCTGCTTTGTTACCTGATCTTACTTGGTTTAATTGACGCTCAAATATTTGGTAAAATTTTGTATCGCTAAGCTTCCTAGCCTGCATATAGCGATATTCCATTTCAATTGAACCCGTGAAGAAGTTATTAGAAATGTATGTATTTTCATCTAAGGCACAATTGGCTACAACGGCAGATACAATCGCGTCTGCTTTATCAGCATTTGACTCGCCCCAGCAGCGGATAAATGGAATGTTGACTATAGGGATTAAGCCTTCACCTAATGGTCGCATTTGCCATTCACTATTTAGCAATGTCGAGATTAATTTGTCTTGATTATCGGTTAGTTGCTGAGCCATTTGCGCATCAATGCTTGCCGGTTCGGACGTTTTATAACGCTGATATAGGTTAAGCAATTTATCATGTGGCACTAAAAAGCCAATCTGATTACCAGATGTAGCAACATTCACGCCAACAACTTCTGAGTTTTTGTTCACAACAGGCCCGCCACTCATACCTGAATTTACCGAACCCGTAAAATGTATGCGGTCGTTAAATGATTCTTTTTTCAAACCATTATAAGTACCAGGTACAACTATCATGCCTAAGTCGTGAGGATTACCTAAAGAATAGAGCTCTTCACCTTTGTGAGGCACACTTTTAGCTATTTTAAAAAAAGGCATTTCGCTATCAGTCGTTCTTTTAACTAAAGCTAAATCATTTATTACATCAACACTCAGTAAAGTAAGTGGTGCTTTATTGCCTTGATGATCGAAAATCTCAATGGAGTATTTATTCGGGTGCCGCGCATAGCCAGAAATAACATGATAATTCGTTGCTATCAAACCGTCGCTGCTTATTTGGAAACCTGAGCCGATAGATGACTTCTCTCCACTCGCGATATCTATGAGTCTTATTTGATAAAGTGACGGTGCAAGTTGTTTGAATATTTCTTCAGCTTGTTCGGTGGCATAACTTACTGTGCTAATACACAATAAAATTAAGGTAGTTAAACCTTTCATTTATTTTCCTTATTTTTAGTCTTACCTCATTGTGCCACTGTTAGGGAAATTGTCATCTATTATCCCTAAATAAAGTAAATTCTATTGGTTGTTCGTTAATATCTCGCAAGACGTTAATCAAAAGAATAGCGGGAGGTTAGAGATGTATTTAACATGAGTGATGCTTATTTATGTTGGCATAAAAGTTATAGGTTTTGATCGTTTATTGTTGAATGCTGACTTTGCATCGATCAATCTTAATCTGCAGTAAATAAAATGTCGACTAAATCGGAAACTGCGACATTTAGTCACACTACAAAGCCTTTAAATTTCATTATTATAACTTCAAATATATTTGGTCATTAAAATAAAAAGAAGTTATGCATACGAAAACAACACTTACCATTATAGCCTTTATGAATTGCCAGCTTTGTACTTCTTTATCTGCCGAGACACTTGAAACTAAAACTAAAACTAACACAGTATCAGTCGATACAAAAATCAGCTCCTAATAAACCACTCAATGTTGTATATATTAACGCAGATGACAGCGATGAAGTTGCCTTTGAACGTAAGCAAGTGCTTGCTGATTATGAAATGAATTTATTTGAAATTTTTATTTTGCTGACGGACAAGGGGGTAAAAGTCGATATCATATTGATCCAAGCTGGTATGGAGAATTACCGCGCAGTTATTTTGTTGACGAAGCAGGTAAGTTTCACGGAAAAGTGGATTATTAGACAAGGCGTTAATAAGTCAATGGTTGTTAAAATGAACCTGCTTTATTACTGTCCGGAAGTTAACTTTTTGAAAATATCAGCAAAGCTTGCAGAAAAAAGCCAATAACCTAATCCTTGATTTTGTTGTTTTATGTTTAACATTTTTTGGTTTTTTCGTTGGTCAGTTTCTTTTTTTTTTGCTAAACACAGTAATTTTTTTTCTTGGCGCACAGCCTCTTTTCGTTTTGATGCTTCATTCGCTCTTTCTGTAAAACGATGACGGGCTTCTGCGTCCATTGACGCCATAATACTGACGACACGTGGAGTCGACTTAACTTTCTCTGCTCTTTTAGGTCTAGGGGTGCTGCACATAGGCTTTACTCATCTTTTTTGAACCTAACTATACAGAACGCTTTTTAAACAATTAAATTTCAAGCTAAGTTTTAAAGCTTTATAGGCTTTAGCTGGTATAGATCATTTCCTATGCTATATACGCTTGCTGAAAAATTAACGAGTACCCAACGAGTGGTAATTCGTCGGTTACCTGATAATTTCGATTTAACGTCAAAGTTAATCGAGCAGGGCTTTGCGTTAAAAACTGAAATATCATTAGCTCACAAAGCTCCCTTTAACGGGCTACTTGCCTTTCACCTTCATGGTACTAAAATTTGTTTAGCACCTAGTGTCGCTCAACAAATAGGTATAGAAATCGTCTAATGTCTCAAGTTTTACATTTTGCTCTAGTTGGCTTTGCCAATTCAGGAAAAAGCACATTTTTTAATGCCTTAACAGGCGCAAAACAACAAACGGGTAACTGGACAGGTGTCACTGTCGCGACGAAGCAACAGACTTTTCCATTTAATCATCAACAAGCGTTATTGTCTGATTTGCCTAGTGTCAGTTCTCTCGCTAGTCGCAATCAGCAAGGCAAAGATCTTTCAATCACTCAGGACTTTATTAAAAGCAAATCGATTGATTGTTTAATCATCGTTGTAGATGCGACACAATTAAAGCGTCAACTGTACTTAACTACTCAGCTACTTGAACTCGGTTTACCTGTTTTATTAGTGATTAATAAATCAGACCGAAAAGAAGCTCAAAACGTTGATACAAATATTCTAGCGAAAGAACTTGGCTGTAAAGTTATTATCGCTAATAGTTTATCTAAAAACACCTTGAAAGATGTTGAGGCTGCTTTACTTGAAATGCCTAAGGCAAGTACTCGGCCAAAAAAATTAATTTTACCTGAAAGACTGCTTAATCAAATCGCAGATAAAAGTTCAACAGATGCTTTATTCGAACTTGAATGCGGCTCTTGCAATGATGATGGTACTTGTCAGCAAACGAATGACGATGCGATTAGTATCATGCAAGCACGATATGAATTCATTCAACAATTATTGCTTGATGTCAAAGAAAGCCTGCCAAGCTCGGAACAAAAATCTGCAATAAGTTTAAGTGATCGCCTTGACCAGTTTATTCTTCATCCATGGTTAGGCGTGCCTATTTTTCTGGGCATGATGTATTTATTATTCATGTTTGCTATTAATGTCGGTAGTGCATTTATCGACTTTTTTGATATTTTAGCAGGCGCTATTTTTGTTGATTATCCTCAACATTTTTTATCAAGTTTTGATTTGCCTCAGTGGTTGTTTACACTTATTGAAGGGGCGGGCTTAGGCATTCAAACAGTAGCGACATTTATCCCAGTAATCGCCTGTTTATTTATTGGTTTGTCTATTTTAGAAAGTAGTGGTTACTTGGCACGTGCTGCATTTGTAGTTGATAGTGCAATGCAAAAAATCGGTTTGCCCAGTAAAGCATTTGTACCATTAATTGTAGGTTTTGGTTGTACCGTTCCTGCGGTAATGTCGGCACGAATTCTTGATAGTGAACGCGAGCGTATTACTACCATCATGATGTCGCGGTTTATGTCGTGTGGCGCCCGCTTACCCGTATATGCTTTATTTGCTGCAGCATTTTTCCCTGATTCAGGGCGAAATTTAGTATTTCTACTTTATTTGATTGGTATTGCGGCTGCATTGTTTACAGGTTTCTTATTAATGCACACGGTATTAATGGGTAAGAATTCTATCAATATTATGGAATTACCGCTTTATGAAATGCCAAAACTATCTTATTTAGCACATCGTGTTTGGCAACGAACTCACTCATTCATACTTGGTGCAGGAAAAACTATTGTACTCGTAGTTTGTGTTCCTAACTTCTTCAACTCATTAGGCACTAATGGTCAGTTTGGCCATCATGATTCTCAAGACTCGGTTTTAAGTAAAAGTGCTCAAGTTGTTACACCATTACTGGCGCCAATGGGAATTAAAGAGGATAACTGGCAAGCGAGTGTTGGTATTATTACCGGACTTTTTGCGAAAGAAGCGCTCGTTGCGACATTCAATAGTTTATACACTGATGCAAGTGCTGAAGTTGAAGAATTAAAATCAATGTCAGAGTTATGGATTGATGCGACTGATTCAGTAAAAGAAAACTTATTAGGTATTAAAGCGGATGATCCTTTAGGAACTGATATTGGTGATGTTTCAAACTTACATATTGCGGCAGAAGAGCAGGGGGTGAGTGAGGGAATATTTACCGTTATGCAGGCAGCATTCGCGGGTAAAATTGGTGCATTTAGTTATTTATTATTCATTTTACTTTACACCCCTTGTGCAGCCGCAATGGGTGCAATAAAAAGTGAGGTAGGAACTAGATGGGCAGCTTTCGCTGGGTTGTGGAGTTTTTCTCTTGCTTATTTAGCTGCTACTTTCACTTATCAAGTCGCGACGTTTTCTTCCAACCCGTTATCTGCGGGAATAAGTATACTTGTCGTGATTAGTATTTTTGCTGCGATATATTATTGGCTAAAACGCTTTGGAAAAAGTATTTTAACGATACCGACTCAAGTCTCTTATTATTAAGCAAACGTTGAGTTTTGATTATTAAATACCGATAAATTTTATCGGTATTTTTTTTGAAGCCAATAACTGATGGTTAATGATAGAACATAATAATAAACATTAATAATCTATGAAAAAGGTACACTACACCTGTAATCGTTATATTGAGTATTGTATTACACTTTGTCGTTTAGTAATTCTCTGACTTTATTCTTCAACAAATGATAGCTATAGGGTTTATGTATTAGGTTCTCGTGCAGGTTTTTGTCTATAACGGAAATGTTTGTAGAGTCTACGTATCCGCTAACTAATTGAATTTTTACGGTAGGATATTTTTGTTGTACTAATGATGCTAGTTGATAACCATTCATTTCAGGCATAACGACATCAGATAACATTAAGTCTATTTTTTGAGTGCCAAGAATTTCTAATGCTTTTTTATGACCATTTGCACAATGTACAGTGTAACCAACCATAGTCAAAAACTCTGTAGCTAATTCTCGTAAACCTTCCTCGTCATCAACAACAAGAATGGTTTCAGTGCCTTCAATTGAAATTTTCTTATGTTCGTCTACTGCTGTTTTTTCATTTTCGCTTTTCTGATAACGAGGGAAATATAAGGTGAACTCTGTTCCTAAATCAAGTTGTGATTCTAGATAAATACTACCCTTTGAGTTATTTACAAAAGTAAGTACTTGAGAAAGGCCAAGTCCTGAACCTTTGTCGCCTTTTGTTGAGAAGAAAGGGTCAAATATTTTTTCTTGAATTTTATTGTCTATTCCACAGCCATTGTCAGAAACAGATAGCACGACATAGTCACCAGACGTAATATCTTTCTCTTTAGCGTTAAGAGGGGACAATGTTATATTTTGGCTAGTTATCGTTATCTGAGGCATAAAAGTTTTACTATTCATCGCATGCATAGCGTTAATGATTAAATTAACAATGGCATCGACTAAATCGTTTTTATCAAGCCATACAGACCATAAATTATCAGCAAGTTGGAAATTTAACTTTATCTCAACGGTGATTGCTCTTTGCAGCATATCTCGCTGTGCTAATAATAAGTTATTAATGTTAATTTTTGATGACGCAAGACTCGTGTTTTTGGAAAACGCTAATAATTTTTTGATTAAAAGGGCACTTCGACTACTCGCCTGTTGAATTTGAGATAAATAATTAAGCAGCTTAGGCTGATCATTTAATTTAAGGCTCAATAAGTCGCTATAACCGGTAATAATACCGAGCATATTGTTTTGATCGTGTGCAATTCCACTTGCTAAAAGACCTAGCGCATCCATTTTTTGGCTGCGACGCAGTAATTCTTCTTTGTGATCTCGTTCAGTCGTGTCTTGCGTTAATGATGTTACACCTATAACCGTACCGTCTTCCGAGATAATCGGCGTATTATACCAGTCACACTTAATCAATTTACCATCTTGAGTGATGTTTTCATTGGAGTTTTGATATCCTCCTGTTTGATTCAATAAAGCATCAAATACTTTAGTCATTTTCTCTTTAATTTCAGGCGGCACAATCAATTCTGTAGCATGTTTGCCTATTGCTTCTTGTGACGAGTAACCAAATATTTTTTCAGCGGCTTTATTCCATTCGATACAATGAAAGTGCCTATCCCATGTTATACAGCCTAAAGGCGTATTCTTTATATGGAGCGACAACTTAGTTTCGCTTCTTATCAATTCATCAATTTTAGTGGTCAATTTTATATTGAGTTGTTTTAAATTATTGTCTTGAATTTTTCTTTCCATTTCTACGGCAATTCGTCCTGAAAATAATTCAAACAAGGTTTGTATAAATTCTGTATCTTTTATTTCATTCTCATGTAAAGCGACAATTATACCAATAATACCGCCTTGAGAGTCATGTAAAGGCACGCCGACATAACCTTCAATGTTCATATCAATTAATAACTGGTCTTTTGGGAATAAGCTGCAAATATCTTTGGGGTATATGCAAACACTGTCTTCGGTGAGGATGGCACAAGGTGTGTCGTTTAAATGATATTCAAAGTTATCAGCTAGCTGATTTTTTACAACTAAACTAATGGTTGTTGATGTAAAACGTTTGTAATCAACTTGAGCAATAAAGGTATAATCAGCACCCGTTATTTTATTCAGTTGTAGCGTTATTTCATTGAAAAAATCACGCCCATAAGTAGATTTTAAGCTTTTGATTATTTTAGGTAACGCTAGTTCTAATTTTGACATTTGTACAAATACACTCAAACTGATCGACTACTATAATATTAGTAGTTTATATCCTAAAACTATATCCCTCAAGCTGAAATAAGGCGTGTTACAGGTAAACGATATTTTGAGCCGCACGTACAATAATATGACACAATGAAACTCCATCTAGGTATTGTAAATTTTTTGTAAATTTGATGTTAGCGATGTTTTATCCATTTTTGTAGAATTGCGAGTATTGCTTCTTGATTTATTGGTTTTGTAAAATAATCGTTCATGCCAACCTCTAGACATTTGTCCCTATCTCCGGTCATCGCATTTGCGGTCATGGCTATGATGGGAATGTGTTGATGATGTTCACCGCATTCGCCGGAACGTATATTAATAGTCGCTTCATAACCGTCCATTATGGGCATTTGGCAATCCATCAATACAATCGTGTATGGAAAATTAACGTGACTTGATAGCTTGAGCTCAGCAAGTGCTTCTGAGCCATTATCCGCTGTATCACATGATAAATTAAAATGTTTTAGTATTTGAATTGCAACGACTTGATTAATTCTATTATCCTCAACAAGCAATATTTTAGTTTCTGGTGACCACAGCGGACTCGTTGGTTCAGGTAAATTATCATCACTTATCATCCCTTCATTATTACTGGCACTGAACGCAGCAAGTCTCTTTATTTCTTTCTTACTCATTGTTAAAGGGAGACTAATCGTAAAGCAACTCCCTACGCCCAATTCACTGGTTACCGTTATATCTCCATTCATCATGTTACATAAACGTTTTGAAATAGATAAACCAAGCCCCGTGCCTCTGTAGTCACGAGTTGTAGAGGTATCGGCTTGACTGAATGAATGAAATATAGCGTTGATGTTCATTTTATCTATACCTATACCTGTATCAGTTATTGAGCAGGTAAATAATAAGTTTTTATCTTTTTTTATGATGCTCGCTTTAATATAAATTTCACCAGACTCTGTAAACTTTATTGCGTTGCCGATGATATTCAGTATCACTTGTTTAATTCTAAATGGATCCGATTTAACAATGAGTGTGGTGACTTGAGTAGTATCTAAAACTAAACTTATTGATTTGTTTTCTGCTAAGTTTCTCATCACATTTGTAACTTCCTCTAACATGGCAACTAAGCTAAAATCTATGCTTTCAAATGTTAACTTACCGGCTTCAATTTTAGAAAAATCCAATATATCATTAATGATTCTTAATAAATTTTTGCTAGATTTTAATGCGACATTAACTTTTTCGTGTTGACCCTCTGTCAAAATGTCATTATTTAATAGCTCTAACATGCCAAAAACACCGTTCATAGGCGTTCTTATTTCATTGCTCATATTCGCTAAAAATTCACTTTTTGCTTGATTAGCTGTCCTAGCTTCATCAGCCAATGCTAATGCTGATTTTTCTGCTTGAAGCATTCTATGTTGAAAGCGATAGATAACCAGATAGGCAAATGATAAATACAAAATTAAATTTAAAGTATTACCAAATAAGTAACCATAAGATAGCCATGTAGGATAATTTATGGCGATTGGAAATGTTATCCAGTGAATAGCATAAATAATGAGTAATATAATAAGGAAGACCTTATTTTCAGTATAATGTTGATGGCGATTCTTCCATAAAATAGTGGCTATAACACATAGGTAAAGTGCTTGTGTGGTTGAAAATAAAATTAAAAATAGGGTTTCAAAATGAAAGAAATAATTACAAGTTAAAAGACCAATCAGTATGGTGAATGAAAATATAATGAGGCGACGAAGGTGTGTTTTTGAAACATGTTTATCGATGAAATAGAGTAAACCAAGCACTAAAAAATATTTTTCAAGCGTGAGTAAAATTGCATAAATCGTTTGTATATTTTCTGCTGCTACAAGGGATGGCAAAAAATATAAATTCAAACGACCTAGAAGCATTAATGAAACTGAAATGAGCCAATAGTGAGTTCTAGAGAAGTTACTAGAAACTCTAGATACCCATAAAAAGAAAATTGTTAGTAGTGTGTAGGCTGTAATGCCTACAATATTAATAACATCAGACAATTCCATTATTCGCTCACTCAAATCGCATATTGAAAGTAATACTGTAAGTTTTTGGTGCTCCCCAAATGCCGATAACACCAGGACCTATAACATAACTATGAGAAATGTAAGTTTCGTTTAAAATGTTTTTAGCTAAAAAAGAGACTTGGTATTTTTCATCATTAGAACGCCAAGCTAACCTCGCATTCAGTAATTCATGAGATTCTAGCATTACATTTTGGTTAATGTAGTCGCCAAGTTGCTCATCAGTGTAATGATAATTTGTGTTAAATAAAATACTGCCATTGTCTTGGGTTGGAATGATTACATCAGCCGAAAGGTAGATTTTATTTTTTGGGGCTTGGCGTAATGAAGAGCCACTGAGATCAAGTTCGCTACCAAAAGTTGGAATAATGAAATCATTAATTGTAGAGTCAATATAGGAATAATTTCCCGCTAGTGATAAATAATCATTAATAACAAGTTGAAATTCAACCTCTAGCCCTGATATTTCAGACTTTGCAATATTGGTGGAAATAAAACTACCAAAGTCTGGGTTTAATTCTGATGGACCAAACCATGTTACTTGTAAATTTTTATAGTCAGTATAAAAAAGACTGGTATTTAAGCGAAACGTTTGTTCAGCCCAATCAGATTTAATACCTATTTCGTAGCTTAAGGCCTCCTCTGGTGCAACTGACTTTTCTGAAGTTTCTATTAATCCTGGAGAACCAGGAAAACCACCTGATTTAAAGCCTTTCGTTACACTGGCGAATGCCATCCAACTTTTATCAGGTAAATATTGTAATGAAAACTTTGGAGAAAAGTCATGCCACGCGTCACTGATTTTTGTTTCAAAAGTTTGTTGAAGAATACCTAAACTGCCTTTTTTAGAATCACACCAAGTACTTGTTAACACCAAATCACTGTCTTGATGTCCACAATTAAGCGTAACAAATGTGGCATCCTTTTTATCTTTTGTGTATCTTGCACCAAAGGTGGTTTTCCATTTTTCATTAAACTTCCAATGAACCTGTGAGTAGATGGCAAAACTATCAGTTTGGTTATATTGCTCAGAAACTTCATTGCCTAAGGTATATTGCCCTGTACTTTGAGAATTAAAATCAAGCTTGTATTGCTCTATTCGTTCAGTTGTTTCTGAAAGATAGAAAGCGCCTATCGCATAGTCTAATGAGGTGTTTATTTGTGATGTCCAGCGTAATTCAGCTGATTTTTGTTTGACCGTTTCGTAAATGTCATCATTAACGTCAGCTCCATAAACACTATCAGCTAATGAATGATTTCCACTGAGAGGTGCGCCGACACTTGCCATTTCCCAGTCAGATAGATTATTTCGCCAGCCTATAATAGTTGTGAGTTGCCCCGATGAAAAATCAATATTACCTTGTACACCGATGCTTTCATTATTGCGCTTTGAAAAGCCAGAGATAGGAGCTGTCGATGCAAATGCTTTTCCTCCTAATGATTCCCACACCTTGATATAGTCAAAATTACCGTTGATAATTGGCGTTCTGCCCATGTCTGAGCGGTCATCGTCATTACGCTCATACATAAATTTCCATTGACTGTTATTTAGATCATACGTTAATTGTAAGCGAAAGGTGTCAGTGTCTTCGGTTTGATTATCTTCATTTAAAACAACATTACGCGTATAGCCATCATGTTCTCGGTGGTTCATACTTAACTTTGCCGTTAACGTTTCTGTTAATGAACCCGTAATTACAGCGCTATAGCGCGTAGCCCCATAATTACCTTTGGTCAATGACAAGTTCAGTGAGTATTCACTCTCAGGCTGTTTTGTTATTATATTAATTGCACCGCCAATTGCATTTCTGCCAAATAACGTTCCCTGTGGACCTCGTAAAACTTCTACACGCTCAATTTCGAAAAGATCAAAGTTAATATGTGCAAGCCTTCCTACATAAATTCCATCTATTAACACTACGACAGAATTATCCATACTCGCGCCATCTTCGGCAGAGAGTATGCCTCTGATTGACATATAACCTTGTCCTGGGGCAAATTCTGTAAAAGATACACTGGGTGACAGGTGAGCAATACTTGTCGCGTCGTTTATATCTTGGCTCGCTAGCCGCTCACTATTAACGATTGACAAGGATATAGGTACTTTTTGGACGTTTTCGTATTTAAATTGAGTAGTCACTTCAATTATTTCTAAGCCCTTTTCTTGCGCTTGAGTATGAAACGCAAATAAAAAGAATAATGTTAAAATAAATACTTTTTGATTCATTCTGTATTTAAAACCAAATAGTTAAATTCATAATAAAAATATAGCACACTTAAAAGTAACTTGAGGAATCGCTAAAAGTATTTGATAAGTGTATGAAGAGGTAAGTTGACTTTGTATGTACACGAACGTGTACCCTCTTTGAAGTTGGCTAGACCTTGTGACAGATTTTGTGTTGTTTAAACTAAAATGTTTTAATGCCGGCGCCATCTGAATATAGAAAGAACATATTGAACGAGTGTTCTATATGTTCAGGCGTTTTCGCCTTTAGAAGACCTTGATTGACTTAAAAATAAGGTCTTTTTTAGAGGATAAAGATACAAATTATTACTTAACCTGAATTCTGGGTGACGAGTGCTTGATATTTATTTAAAAACAACATCTTACGGTTATTAATGAAATAGTTTACAAGATTAAGTATCGATAAACGCTATCAATGTTTCAATTTATTCGATTATCAAGGTAAAACGTTTATGAATAACGAGTTATTTATCGACGTTTTAACGCTGAGAATTGGATAAAGGGGAATATTGAGCAAGTGCTGCTTATCCAGAGTTCAGGTTATTTAACCGATAACGAAATTTGCTTTTCTACCTTCTGCTGATTCGAATTTTCCTGTTATTCCAACCAATTCCTTATGGGTGCAACTATTAATAATTGAGAACTGGCTTTTAGCTAAGCCGTTTTCAAAGCCGCCATCATGTTTGATCGTTAATTTACAAGGTTTATCTGCTAGAGTTCCGACAATGAACTCAAAGCCGATAAAAGATGCGTTGCCATTAGTCTCATAATTCATTTGATAGGTTATTTCACTTTTACCCGAGATATCACCACTGTAAGTTTGATATACCTTCGCAGTTGTTAATTTACCTCCTTCATCAAATGATTTTTCAACAGACTCTTGCCAATCAGTAATTTGAAATGTTCCCTTAAGTTGCATAACGACCTCTTGCATTTAAATTAAATAGAAAACTTATCGTGACAATATCATAGCGATCAATTGTGGTATTGTAAAAACACGTCATTGAACTAAGTACAGTTTTGAAGATAAACGATAAAAAAACAACAGGAGTTCTGCATCATAAGCTGAGTGCGGAGCGATATAATTTACGGAGATATTTTCCAAGTGATCCTCTTGGGGATTTTGTCGAACAGTTTTGGTTTGTCAGTTGGGATTTTAAAGATGATAAATATCATACCCAGCAAAACTTACCTGATCCAAACTTTCATTTAATCGTAGATGTTCGCACAGTAGACTCTCAAGTCGTAGATATAAAGAAAGTGAAATTAATCGGGCCTATCAGTAAAAGCTATTCGTACAAAATGGAAGGTGCAGGCGAAATCATCGGCATAAAATTTGCGTTGGGAGCATTGTCAGGCTATTTGAAATCTCCGCTCTCGCACTATGTTGACAAAGAAATCGATTTTCAACAACTCGTAAATATTGATGCTGACTCGTTTATTTCAATGTTATTAGCTGGGAAAAACGATGAGCAAAAAGTTGACATTTTACATGCTTTTATAGCGCAATTTAATACTCCCCCTTCACCAGAGATAATAAGGATTCGAGAACTGGTTAACCACATAAAAAACAGCGAAGACATCACCAAAGTTGAACACTTATCTGAGAAATCGAATATCTCAATTCGTACCATTCAACGTTGTTTTCAACAATATTTAGGACTAAGTCCCAAATGGTTGATCCGAAAATATCGCTTGCATCAAGCATTGGAACTTCTTGAGCAACAGAAGGTAAATTTATTAGATATAGTGGCGTTGTTAGACTATACAGATCAGTCTCATCTCATTCGAGATTTTAAAGATATGATAGGTGTGACGCCAAAAGACTATATTCATCCGTGAGAAAGGCTGCACTTGGCTACGACAATTGTCCTGATAGCATATAAACATAAAATATAGTTAGATACTCAGGTTAGTATGGCATGAACTCATGTTTTGTAGATTCTCTATTATTGCTTAAACGTTAAATTTAGTTAGCATATTTTCCTGCTTCTAAATCTTTCAACATTTTTTGGTATTGACCACTTGCTTTTAATTTATTCAAACCCGCATTAAATTTATCTAGAAAGTACTTACTGCGCTTTTTGTTTTTATTCATAATTAAATGCAGTGTGCTTTCTCCGAATTTTTTAGGACTATAAGTGATGAGATTAGCCTCATCTGGTGATAGATTATTTCTAATTTGAGCATTACCAACAGCGGGGTCATTTGGGAATATCTCTATACGGCCAGCGATAAGTTTTCTGAAATTGAATTCATCCTTTGGCGCATTTTGAACGTTTAGCGTTTTTGCTTCGATGGCATTCATAAACTCGTTGCCATAATGATATTTTATCGTAGCACCAACTTTAATTCCTTTTAAATCCTGAAAAGAATCCCATTTAAATTTATAGCTTTTTAGATGATAAAAAACGAAAGAAGTTTCAGTAATAGGATCACTCATCAAAAATTCATCTTTTGTTTCATCATCAGGCCACCAACAACAAGAAGCATCCCATTCATCATTATCTTTAGCATTCTCATAAGATCGTTGCCATGGGAAAAACCCCCATTCTACATCGATACCTTCCAATTTGAATGCTTCAGTGATTATATGAGAATCAAGACCAAATTGGTAAATATGCTGAGATATAAATGGCTCCCATTCCCCACTTGTTATACGGATAGTTTCAGCAGTTGAATGGGTTGTAAAAACAATCATCCCTAATAGTATGCAAAGTAATACTTTCATTGTTGCCCCTAAATAAACTCACTAAGTATTACATTGCTTAAACATAGTAATAATATATAGCCTATATTATTACTATGATCTTATTTTTTATACATAAATATATTTATATTAAGTAAATAGTCAAAATATTCTGACGTGAAAAAGAATTGAAGTGAGCACTTTAATGCTTAGTTAGCGACGATTTAACATAATTGAGTAAATATCCATTTAATATGTTGTCTGAATTTAATTGTCTTGATCATGTTAGTTAGGATTTAAATTGTATTTGTCTATTAGTATTTGGTAATAAGGAGACAGTTTTAATTGTTGAGTTAGTTCACTCATCGTTTTTTTTATTTCTGAAGCGTCTTTTCTTCTTTTGGTTAAAGCCGTATATACAGGTGTAAGTGATATGTAGGGCTTTATCGCTTTAACATGAGTAAATGAGCTCTCTTTTAATAAAATATTATTAAAAAGTAACGGGTTACTGATGAGCATATCAATTTGTTTACTCAACAATAATTTTAATAGGATCTCTTCCGACAATGCAGGGGATTTATTAAGATAACTCGCTTGATCAAAATATTCTCCATATGAATAACCTCTGACAGTACCTATAGAATAAGGTATTAACTCTTTTAAATTGCCCGCGAACTCAAAATCATTCCCCATTAAAGTAAACAATTGATTCACTTCATCAGCAAAAGACGGCTCAATAAAGTGATATTTTTGTTCGCGCTTTGGTGTTTTAACTAAAGCCATTAAAATATCGATTTCACCTTGAGTCGCAAGGTAAATAGCCCTTGGCCAAGGGCGAATTATATATTCAAATTCATACTTTGAATGAGCTGCCACATAATCGAGTATATCAATAGAAAACCCCTGTAATTTTCCATTTTCTGTGTAGTAAAATGGAAAGTAACCTATCTCTTGAATTGCTACTGTCAGAATGGTTTTACCCTTTGTTAATTGGTCATCGTTTGACTTTTCGCTCGTTTGAGCGAATGCAGATAGTGACAAAAAATAGAGTAAACTCATTGTTTTTATAAAACTCATCATAATAAAAGTATAGCGTTTTATTCTTTTTTATCTAGGGTCCAATGTATTTTCAGTTTTAAGCTTTGTAGCAGGTTGAAGTCGTCCTGTTGTTTATTGATTTTAATGGGATTTGTTATATATTATGATAGTTTGAGGCCTGCGTAATCTTGAGCCGCGAACAATATACCCTTGGGTGCTTCAGTGCCTTCATTACCCAACATTGCCGGAATTAATGCCCCAGGAATGACCGAAGTGACATCATTAAATGCATTTTCGCCGCCAAGATCTGTGCGACACCAACCAGGGTCAAGTAGATTAGCCAACACGCCAGTATCAGAAAGTTCAATGGCTAAGTCTCGTGTGTACTTATCAACAGCGGCTTTACTAACACTATAAGCATCCAAGACAGGCGTGTCTTTAATTCCTGACGACACATTAATAATACGGCCAAAACCGCGTGACTTCATTTTTGGTGCAAAATAGCTGCATATTTGTATCATACTGAACACATTAATCTGAAAGCTCTTTTCGTAATCACTTTGTGGGGTTTCAAACAAAGAGATCGCAGGTGTCATTATTGCAGCGTTGTTATAGAGAATGTCTATACCGCCTGACTTCAGTTCAGCATCAGAAACAAACTGAGCAATCTCTTTATTTGATTCTAAACTACCTGCTACATTCACTATATTTACGTCATATTTCTCTAACAAATTGACGGTATTTTTTTGATTGTTAATATTTGTCGAGTGAAGTACTAAATTGACGCCATATTGAGCCAATCCGATGGCTATTTGTTGACCTACACCTCGACTTGCACCTGTAACGAGTGCCCATTTGTTTTTTAAACCTGGGTTCATATTTATCACCTTGTTAGTTAATTGCTCTTGTGTAGTCATTATGAATCAAATGACTAGTAAGAAAAATATACCAATACCAAATTCATTGTGTGATATAAAATACAATAAGCAATAAACTTACCGATAAATAACGCGATGAAACAACAACACAAAAAACTTGAACGTCTACTGTTATTTAGTGAAGTAGCTCAATCATTGAGTTTTACAATTGCCGCCGAAAAATTAGGTATTTCTAGGGGACATTTGTCAGCACAAATAAAAAAATTGGAAGCTGATATGGGGGTGCCATTGTTCGTGCGCTCTACACGCAGTGTGCGCTTAACGGGTGTAGGTGAACGTATGATGTCAGGGATGGATAAAATACGCTTAGCAATCATTGAATTAGAGCGAAGCGCTGAGCAAGAAGGAGAAACGATAGAAGGCATGATTAAAATTACAGCACCGGCACTTTTTACTCATCGGTATTTACTTGATATTACCTCTAAATTTAATCAACGCCACCCAGAGGTGATTTTCTCGATAGATTGTAGTTATACAAACCATGATTTAAATAGAAAAGACTTTGACTTAGCATTTCGTTCAACGGAAAAGCCACCACTTAATATGGTTGCAAAAGCATTACTTTCTTATAATCATCTTATATGCGCTTCTTCAGAATATTTCGTGATGCATGGTAAGCCTAAAACGCCTCAAGAACTAACGAGTCATCAATGTATACGAGGACAAGACGATAATAAATGGTCAATAAATAACGATGAAATATCTATTAACGGTTGGTTGCAAATAAATAACACCTTGATGCTAAAACAATTAGCTTTATCGGGTGAAGGAATAATTAGAGTCCCTAGCTATTTTGTTGATCAAGAGGTTGATGCGGGATTGCTCGAGATAATTTTTGAAACGCCTTCTATATCAAAAAATCAAATTCAGATGATTTATCCCCAACTTTTGCAACAGTCAAAAAGGCTACAAACCTTTATCAAATTTACCACTGAATATTTTAGTTATTTAAAACTTTAGTGCTTATAAGGTTCTTAATTGTTGGCAACGATGATGAGAAACTTTTCTTTAATTAATATTGAGCAACTTTGGTCAAGAATAGAGCTTGTTATAGATTTAATATCAACACTGCTGAAGAGAAAGGATTATTGAAATGACAAAATATGACAACCGATTTATTGAAGTTATCGACTATATAGAGGCTAATCTCGATATAGAACTTGATACGAATAAACTTTGTCAGCTAACATATTTATCCAAATTTCATTTTCATAGGCAGTGCTCAATATTTTTTGGGATGCCAGTCATGTCTATTGTTAAGTTACTCCGATTAAAAAGAGCCGCTTATCAGCTAGCTTACAGAAATGATAAAATTGTAGATATAGCGCTGGCGAATGGTTATGAAAGTCATGAAGCATTTTCCCGTGCTTTCAAGAAACAGTTTAATAAAAGTCCATCTGATTTTAAGCGGTGTCCTGATTGGACTCTTTGGCATTCACAATATGAACCGATATTAAAACTAAGGACAAAAATCATGAGCCATAATGTTAAATTTAATGCAAAAACTGTTGATTTTCCAGAGACATTAATCGCTACAATGGAGCACAGGGCTGCACCAAACCAAATTGGTCATACCATTAGAAAATTTATTGAATGGAGAAAAAAAAATAATCTTCCACCGAGTAAAAATAAAACATTTAATTTAATTTATGATGATCCTAATATTACAGAACCTGAAGACTACAGATTTGATGTGTGCTGTTCAATAGACTATGCGATTGTAGAAAATTCAAATGGGATCATGAACAAAGTTATACCCGCTGGAAAATGCGCAGTAGTAAGACATATTGGCAGTGATGATTCTATTGGATTAGCGGTGCAATACCTCTATGGCGAATGGCTGAATCATTCTGATTTTGAAATTAGAGACTTTCCTCTTTTCTTTGAAAGGGTGAGTTTTTTTCCTGAAGTGTCAGAAAACGAAATGATTACGGATGTATATTTACCTATTGAATAAAAGACGGTGACTCGTTAACCGGACTTATCAGTTTGTTCGGTTTTCAATTTTATTTTGAGATTTTTACTAAGGAGATAAATAATGCAAACGCTTAATTTTCATCATGTTGGTATTCCCGTTAAAGAAAAAATAGCAGGGATGAGTTACAACAAAGAACTGAAATTATATTCGACGGGTTATTTTGAAAATCCCTATGGCATAGAGTGGATGTATTTTGATGACGATAATTCTCTGCCAGATATTATTAAAAATATGCCTCATGTCGCTTATAAAGTAGATGACTTGCATAAAGCGATTGAAGGTAAAACTCTTATTCTTGCACCAGAAAGTCCGGTAAAAGGAGTGACTATTGCCTTTGTAATGGATGGAATCAACTTAATTGAATTCTTGCAGTTTGATCAACCCGAAAATGAAATATGGCCCCACCCTAACAAGTTTAAGATTTAATCGCGTTTGAATTTTAAACATATATCGAGCCAATGAACTAGGAATGATACGTTTTTAAATTGGTATGTTTCTATTTGTTGAGTCAATATAACTTTCACTTTTGAGTCTTAAAGGTATCAGTGTGGGGTAACTTAGCTTCCTCTATAGGCGAATGATATAGTCATTATTCACTTCTTATGACAACATATAAGTTTTACCTCCCCTTAACAGGCGTATCAAAGTGATCAAACCTACTGTTTGGATTCATCCCGGTGTTGTTACAATATATGGTTCCAGCATTGATGCAATCTCCCACAGCCACCTTGCCATGCAAATAGTATGGCCTAAGAATAATTCGCTTTGTAAGTTAAATGGCGGTGTTATATCAGGGGGAATCATCATTGATTCAAAAGTTAAACATCAGCTAGAAATGGTTGAAGGTTGGGTGCTACTCATTGAGCCAAAAAGTAATTTGGGACAGGAACTATTTACTAAATTAATGGGGCAACCGTTTAAGTCGTTTAAGACACTTTTATTCGAATCAGTTAAACAACCTGCAGAAACTGAAGATATAACCAGGTTTTTAACACCATTATTTGAAGACTTAACACTGACAAAGCAGTTCTTAATTTTTAATAAGAGTACGGTGAAAGATAAACGTATTCAGCTGTTATTAACCGAATTAAATCAGTGTTTACATGGTGACTGTATTAAGCCGACAAATTGGCGAGCAGCTGAAGTCGCGAGTAAATTAGCGTTATCCGAAAGTCGATTTCTTCATTTATTTAGTGACGAATTAGGTATTTCTTGGCGGCCTTATTTATTATGGCGACGAATTATCTGCGCAGTTCAAGCAATGATAAAGGGGAGTTCCGCAACTGACGCGGCTCATTTGGCTGGTTTTTCAGATAGTGCCCATTTAAGTCGAACATTTCGAAATAACTTCGGTATGACAATAAGGCAAGCGATTGCTCTTTTCAAAAAAGTTAGCTAGTTTATTCAAGTTATTTGTTAAGTGCTTGGTTATTCTATGCTCATATTATTGAGCAGGAATCACCATGAAACAGAAATTAATCACATCAATTTTAATCATCATTGCACTCATAACCATATTGGTTACTTTAATACATGGCAATATTGCTGACATATCTATATTTCATGGCATGTTTTTACATCCCATAATATTATTAGCTGGACTTTCTTTGTTTGCATTCGCACTAAAGCGACGAAACCATGTTTAAGCTATCAAAATATTTTTATTAGCAGCCACCGCTTGTGACCGGCTAGGAGTGTTTGTGTTACTTGTATTCTATACCCTATACTCAATGTTAACCTCTTAATAGACAACAAATGGTCTACAGCATGAAAGGTAATTATCGAACGACACTTATAAAATGTATCCTTACTTTTCTAATGCTGTTGAAATTCGCCATTGCTAGCGAAAATAATCAACATGAGTTGAATACAAAAATCATGCCGCCTAGCGATAAACTTATAGTCGTCACTGAATCGTGGTTTCCTTATAATTATGTTGACTCAAATGGCAAACTTACAGGTAAATCAACAGAAGTTGTTACATCGATACTAAAACATGCCAATATTACTTATGAAATTGGCCTATATCCTTGGCAGCGTTCGTATAGCATCGCAAAATCACAAGATAATGTTTTGATTTATTCCATTTATCGGACCGCAGCTCGAGAAAAATTTTTTCATTGGATCTGCCCCTTATTATCCAGCCCACCACATTCAGTTTACAAATTATCTAGTCGGAAAGATTTGCGCATTAAAAAGGAAAGTGATCTTAATCAATATTCCTTCAGTATCACGCGTGGTACTTTTCTTCACAAATTATTTACAAGCAAAGGCATGGAAGAAGGGGTTAATCTTTTTTTAACGTCTTCGAACAAATCAAATTTACAAATGCTGTTAAAGAATAGGGTCGATTTACTTGTTGAAATTGAAGACGCAATGTTTCAAATGCTTGCTCGTATGAAGTTACCAAGAGAAACAATAGAAAAAGTGTACACTTTAAAACTTGAGGACCAAGCTGATCTTTGCATGGCAATTAACAAAGGAACTCCAAGCCATATTGTTGATAAAATTAGAAGTTCTCACCAATTTTTATATCCCAATACCCAGTTGATTCATACGCCACGAGAATTAAAAGAAGCAGAAACAAGGCATTGATTACAGAAAATGGTCTTTCTAGGTTGCTGCTCATGTATCGCCATTTTAACCCGCTCTTTTGTTGATATTGATATGATTTATATGAAGGATTTTATTAGCAGTAAAGTTAATATTAACTGAATAAACTGTTGCTTAATTATCAGTTAAAAAGCTATTGTTTCTATTATTAGCGTGGAAATTAACATGGAAAATATATGAACTTGGATGAAATTAGTGCCTTGGTTGAAATAGCGGGTACCTTTGCGGTATTTGCATCTTTGATGTATTTGGCCATACAAATAAAACATAGTAATAACGCTATGAAAGCGCAGGCATTTCAAGAAAGATCTAATGCGCTGCAAGACTTAAGAATGCGTGTGGCGGAATCGGAAGTATTATCTCGAATTCAATCGCAGGTCATTGAAAATAATGGACAAGGTACGAAGATTATTCAAGAAGGTATGACCGCTCTAACAGCCATTGAATTTAATCAATACCGCAACTTTTTAACTGCCCACGCATACCGTTTGCAAAATCTTATTAGACAATATGAACTCGGTTATATGGAACAAAAATATCACGACTCTAGCATTATTGTTACCATTAAAATATTTCACGACTCTTGGGTGGCATTCGAAGTTTCTCAGGGCGAAAACCTTCAAGCTTACGTAGATACTTATGAAGGTTCAGTAAAATAGATAAAAATCATAGGAACTGATATTAAGCCGCCCATGGTTTAGAGTAAATTAGCTGTGTTGAGCTATATAGCTGACAACTAAACTATTTATTACTTTTGCAATTTACGTCGAGAAAATTAGCCGTAGTAGTAATTAATTCCATTCTTGAGGAGTTAAAACTATGATCATCTTTAATCAATTTATAAGAAACTAAACTGTTTTTTGTCGCTTTTAGCGCAGCGAGTAATGGCTTAATATGAAGTTCCATTGGGATCACACTCGTATCTGCACCAATAAGAAGAACAGGACGTCCATTAGCTTTTTCCGCGCGAGTTATAAGATCCAACTCTTTGGCGTATTTTTGGGTTTCTTTTTGCGCTTTTTCACCAGACCATCCATTCAACATGAATAAGGTATCACCATACTCCTTCCAAGGAATTGTGGTATTTGGATCATTTACAAAGCCAACGCCTTTAGCCCCTAAATTTGCACCATCCCAAGCGATTGAACATTTAACGGCTGGGTTATCAAGAAAACCAGCTATTGCCATGTGCCCGCCCATACTATGTCCAACGGTTGATATTAAACGTCGATCGATTCGAAGTGCTGCAGCATTATCTTTATCGCTTAAGTATTGTAATACAACTTGGACATCTTGTTCCGCATTGCGAAAGGAAAAGTCACCTTCGCTTCCCCAAGAGCCTCTATAATGAAAAAAGGCAACATTCCACCCCTTGCTGCGTAAAGCTTGCGCCACATCTAAGTTTTTTTCATTGCCGGGATATCCATGTAATAACAATACGGTTGGATGAGGCCCTTTTCCTGCTGGTTGATATACAAAACCTGACATACGTTTACCATATGAGTTAATCGTTAGCTCTGTTGTCGTTGCACGATACTCATTTGTTTTCTGAGCATATGAGGCCATCGACAGTGTTAATATTACGAAAGCTAGAACAACTCTTTTTATAAACATATAAATATTCTCTCAATTTAGGGCGTTGCAGGTGATATGTTGAATTAGAAAAACCTCCTCATAGGTTACACATATACTTTGCTGCTAGACAAGTCATAAAAAGTAAATAAGGGAAATGTCTACTTTCGTATTAAAACTGCCTCTTAATGGAAAGGAATTTGGATCATAAAACAGTCAACAAAGTGTGCAAAGAAGAAGTGAGTAGCAATACATTTTAACTTCCGTAGTTGTTATTAAAGCAAGCATTAAGGTATGAAGATGATTATCTAATTTAATATCAGTAAAGTGGTGGCTGTCGATATTATGGACGAGTAGTGTTTTGTACAGAATCTTCAGATCACATTGAAAAGTAGCCTTAATCATCAATGTGAAAGGTTGACCATACGGTATTGGAATGATTAATCACCACAGTGAGTTGGAAATGTAAAAACAATTTAATAGGATTTTAGCCATTTCGATAGTTTTTACTATAATAAATACAGTCGTTTTGTTATTGAGAACTGGTATGAAATTTAATTTATCATCTGTAATATTGAATATCACCGTTATTATTGCTTTTGTGTCTTTCGCCAATTCAGCTACTCAGGCAGAACAATTAAATTCTTCTAATTCTGCTAAGACAAAAGTAGCACAAATCAATTTACCTACTTCAGAACTGATCAATGTATTGAAGTCTGGAGGCTATATTCTTTATATGCGACATGGCATGACAAACCATGAACAAAAAGATAATACTCAGGACTTTACTGACTGTACAAAGCAGAGAAATCTTTCCCGCTCAGGGCGTGAGCAATTGAAAAAAATAGCTCAAACTATTCAAACATTAAAAATCCCAATTGGTGAAGTTTTGTCTAGCCCTTATTGTAGGGCCAAAGAGACTGCTAATATAGTCTTTGGGAAATTCACTATTGAGCCGAAGTTACAATTTTCTATTAGTAAAAATAGACAAGAATCACAATCTTTAGGAGAGCAACTCAAACAAATGATGCATCAAGCAAGTACAGAAAAATACAATGCAGTTTTTGTTGGCCACACATCCAATTTACGAGACGGGTTAGGCGTATGGCCAAAACCAGAAGGTGTGATTGCTGTATTTCAAAAACAACAAGATAAACTGTATCTTAGAGGCCTGATCAAACCCAATGATTGGCCTAATTAAGGCGACGATAGTTGCTAAATTATGAAGTATCTTACTTTCCTCTCACTACGTAGCCGTTTTCTAATAGCACCTGTCATAGGCATTGTATTAGCGATACTCTTATATATGGCTAGCAATGCCATTATTGATGAACACAGTGAGGTATTGGAAAAATTAAGCGAAAGTAACCTGCCGTTGATAACAAGTATTAGTCAAAGTTCTTTACTGTTAGGTGACGAATATACACAACTTACCCTGTTGTTATTATCAGCTCAAAAACATCAAGATGAAGAAAAGATATACATTGATGGGCGTAATATATTAAATAATCTTCACGACATCGAACAAGAGTTTATAGATGGCTTAGAAATAGAAAACTCTGGCGATACATCAAAGCCTCAAACAGACCATTTTGTAAAAATAAAACAGGCTTTTCTTTTGTACAAGAATGCGGTAATTGGTGCGATTGAGTTATCAAGTGTTGACGTTAATCGCGCCCAGCAGGAGTTATTATTAGCAGGCAAGGTCTTACAAGATTTAAATAGACTGTTATTAACATTATCAAAAATTCACATTGAAAAAATGACTTCAGCTTCAAGTTTAATCGAAAGTTCACTCGGACAAAATAATGCATTGAGCCTAGTAGCGGTCATCTTGATATCTCTGATGCTGTTTTCTGCACTATATTTTTCACGAAACTTGGCAAACTCATTAGGAAAGATTAACCAAGCACTATTTAGTCTTGCAAAAGGAAATTACATTAAGAGCTTACCAGAGCAGAATGACAAGTATATGCAGAAACTTAGCAATGCAGTAAGTCAGTTTTCCAGTACCTTGAAAGAAAACGACAGGCAGGCAGCCGAGTTAGAAAATAAAGTTGCGCTTTTAACCGATAGCGAAAAACGTATTGTGGCGTTATTAGACGTAACAGCAACCGCTATTATTGCTATTAATAGTTCACAGGAAATAGTTTTATTTAATAAAGCTGCTGAGCAAATGTTTGGTTTCGATAATAGAAATGTAATGGGGGAAGATGTGTCGCTATTAATCCCTAAAGCTTATCGAGAACAATATGTAGATATGGTGAATTATTTCGATACAGGTACAAAAGAACATAAATTATCGCTGAATAAAGAACCTTTAAAAGCGCTCAAAAAAAGCGGTGAAATATTCCCTATAGAAGCGAATATTTCCAGATTGGAACTGGCTTCAGAAACCATAAATACCATATCGATAAGTGATATTTCTTATCGTATAGCAGCCGAAACTGCTTTATTAAAGTATCAAGAGGAACTTGAAGACAAGGTTTTAAAAAGAACCTTTGAGTTGCAGTGTTCAGTAGAAGATTTACAAAATACGCAAGGTTTATTAGTAGAGTCAGAAAAGATGGCTTTACTTGGACGACTTGTTGCAGGTATTGCCCATGAACTCAATACACCTATCGGTATCTGTGTAACAGCGACCAGTTATTTAGAAGAAACAATTGCTAAATTAATCACTGCCTACCAGAGTAAAAATCTCAGTAATCAAGACTTTCTCAATTTCGTTGATAAAGCGCCTGAAACAATCCAAATGTTGTTGGCAAATTTAATCCGAGCTGCCGATCTGATAAGTAGTTTTAAACTAGTTTCTGTTGATGTATCTAGTGAAATGCCTCGTCAACTAAACCTGTATGACTATATAAATGAAGTGATCACTAGCCTTAAGCCAGAAACGAAGCAATATTCACATCAAATTCATGTGATTGGCGATAGTTCTTTAACGGTTGAAGTTTTTCCTGGTCCTATTTATCAAGTGATTACTAATTTGGTAATGAACTCAATGATTCATGCCTTTGATGGCGATAAACAGGGTGAGATAAAAATTGAAATTAAAAGTGAAAAAAGCACAGCAACAATAAATTATAGCGATAATGGCATAGGGATCCCTTCGGATAATATTCCCATGATTTTCGAACCTTTTTATACAACCAAGAGAAATTGTGGAGGCAGCGGCTTAGGCATGTATTTAGTGTACAACTTGGTGACAACAAGTCTAAAAGGTAAAATATACTGCCGTAGTGACGTGGGTAAAGGGACCCATTTTACCATTGATTTTCCGGTTAAATTAACAGGTGATTGAGAGGCGGTAATAAATTGATTCATAATCAACAATCTATGGTGAATCATAAAGATGAAAAAGGTCTGCTGTCAGGTTTTTCTGCCACAAAGTATTTTAAGGTTATGTCAGCTAAACAATCAAAAGCGAACAATAATCACATCAAAATTTTTAGATAATGAATGCCTTTAAAGTGACAATAGTTATCATAATTCAACGGCTAGATTTTCTTTGTTTAATAGTAAAACAAACCGTATAATTGACCAATATATTAGTCCTTATTTTTAGTGATCAATTCCTCTTTACATTGAGCGGGCCTACACCTAACCTCATGATATCACATGGATTATTCTGTACCCTCGTCCTCGGCTCGGCGTAAGGTGCCGTTTTATATGGTTTTCATGGGATTGTGGGCACTATAGGAATCATGTAAAAAATGAAACTTATCAAAAGGGGTCTATTTTCCGGGGAAAGACTAGTAAGAAAACAGTCATAACGTCACAAATCGCCAGACAATTATTATGTTTATTTTGATAAGCTAAAAAATCAGAGTATATTGGTTTCTTTTTTTTCAATCATAATTTCTGATATTCAGTCAACAACCTAAATGATCACTTTGTAAATCAAGATATTTGAACTAACGTGGAGGCACTTTTTCGACAATAGGTCATTGTTAAAGTTATTTTATTTGTTCACAAGTAATTGATAAAACTATATTGCTCGTTAATGTTTTAAGGGCTGGTTAAATGTATTGGTTGTTTAATTATTATATTTTATTCAAACACTATATTTTTGTAAAAAATGTCCCTGCGCTTTAGGTAGAGATTACTTAGAATGCGCTATATTCAAATGTGACACCAAAGGTTCTTGTCATGCCGCTGTAGGCTGCCACCATCTCATTATTTTTAACCACACTAGTAACGAAATATTCGTCATTTAAGTTTTTAACCCAGATATAAACTTTCCATTGCTCATTAGTGTTTTCAATACCTACCCTTGCGTTAACAATCGTATAATTATCTTGAGTAAATCGGTCATCATATTCATAAGGCTGCGGTGGAATATTAACTTCAACAGGGCTGCCAATAAAATCAGAAACTTGCGTTGTCATTGTTACACCAGCTTTAAAATCAGTATTGTAAGCACTCGCGTAAGCGCTATCCATAGCCGCAAATGCAAGCAATGAGTCACTAATATTCCATTCATATCTCGCTAAAATATTTGCTTGGAATTTGGAGGAAAATGGTAAAGGTGAGCCAGCAAAGTCGACAGACTGACCTAGCTGATTAAAGCCATTTCCTCGAGTTATTTCAGTGTCCAATAATCCCATTGCCGTCATAATTGTAAGGCCTTCTAAGGGCAACCATTTTAGATCCAACTCAATGCCTTTGACAAAAGACTCGTCGACATTTCCGAGAGTAAATGCCGTTCTAAATACCGGAATAGTTTTTTTAGTTAATAATTGTTTATCCTGGTAATCATAATAGAAAGCACTCATGTTTAACTGTGCTTTACCTTCGGCAAATAATGATTTTATACCTATTTCATAGGCATCTAACTGTTCTTGCACCACAGGGTCTAGCTGACTACTGACAATTGCCGCAAGAGAAGGGTAACTGCCTGCTTTAAAACCTCGGCTATATGAGGCGTAGGCTGAGCTATTCGGTGTTAGTTTATAATTGGCAGCGAGTCGCCAAGATAAGGAGTCTTCAGCGAGTGTATCGATAATGCGGCCAGTTCTTTGACTGTCCATGGCAAAATCAATAACAGTAACACAGCCATTCACCGGTGTGCCGGAATCTTCACCAGCAAAGAAAAATTGATTGAATAACGCAACACCAGGACCGCCAATATCTTCCGTACAGCCAGCATAATCTGCTGTATCATCGGTGTATCTCAGGCCGGTGGTTATGGTTAGGTCATCATAAATATGCCAATCTGCATTGACAAATATCCCATAAGTTGTGGTTTCTTGCTCGATCACATTGCGAAGCTTGTTAAAACCAAAGCCTGAAGTTGGCAAAATATTAACATTGGTCGCCAGTCCCCAATCTTGGGTCGTTTTATAATCTACGTTACTTTTACTGTAATAGAGACCTGCTATCCAAACAACATCGCTTCGTATCTGGGTAATTCTAAGTTCTTGTGAAATTGAATCAATTGTCCCATGCTGAAAAACATAGTCAGAAGGGACATATTCACTATCAGGTATGGTGAAATAATCACCATGTAAATGCCCCTCATAAAAATTAGCCAAAGACCCGCCAAGTAATGTATCTAAAGGACCTCCGGTGAGATTTCTTATATATCCTGCGGTGACGCCTTCAGTGCCACCTCGTTCATATTCAGAGCCATTATCTTTAAACTTAGTGTATCCAGTTAAGGCGGTCAGCGTCATATCGTTCGATAGTTGATGAGTAAGGCTTAACGATATTGAGGTCGTTTGGTGAGCAAGGGCAGGATTTCTGTCTGCAGTCCAATTGGCGGCACTTATGTCATCACCATTACCTGGGAATAAATGTGGGTTAGTATTCACATCAAGAATAGGCTCAAAAATAGGGTATGAAGCGTTGACTGCGCCACCAGCTTTGGCAGGTAAATATTCTATGGCTTGAGGGGCTAAACTATCCGAGAGGTCTTTCGAATAACCGAAACGAATCAACGCATTGGTATCGGAGCTAAAGTTAACATCAAAACTTAATCTTGCGGCAATTTCATCTTGTTTTCCTAAGGTATCGTCACGAGAAACACTTTCCTGCCAACCTTTACCCGAGTTAGTGATCTTAAATGCGAATCGAGCATTAACATCTTCAGTTAATGCCCCGGTAAGATAACCATCTCCGCTAAAGGTTTGAAAACTTGCTATTGTTGCTTTAATGCCAGCTTCAAAATCTTCAATGGGTTTCGCGGCGATATAGTTTATTGCTCCTGCGGTAGCGTTACTACCATATAATGTTCCCTGTGGACCCTTTAATATTTCGACTCGCTCAATGTCTATATTGGCGCCTTTGGTCATAATTGGAAAGGGAATCGAAATTTCATCAATATAGACACCGACTGTTGCTGTGGCTTGAGCGCTAGATTCATTAAAACCAACCCCCCGTAATGTATAAACCGGAGGCCCAAAAGCGGTATTGCTGTAGTTAAATCCGGGCACAACTGTAGCAAGGTCAGTGGTGTTTTCGATACCCATTTCACTTAGCTGAACGGCATTGAATGCCGTAATGGCCATGGGTATTTCGTTAATGGATTGGGTGCGTTTTTGCGCGGTCACTTCGATTATTTCAATCTTACTTTCATCTTGATTTTCTTTTTTACTTTGATCTTGCTGTGCGTTTGCATTAAAAGCCCCACAGCTAGAGAAAGTAATTAATAATATTATCGGCTTAAGAGAAGTAAAAATTCTCATCATAATATATTCTCTTGGTGTAATGGCTGAGCTATAACCAACATGTTGAATTTTATTACGATGCCACTATCGATACACGAAATATAGTCATGGTCTGCGAATTGATCAATACACCCTAGTTATATTTATAGAACTATTTCCTTTACATTCTTTGGGAAGTTAATCAAAATTTTTACCCCTTGTGGGTTTAATTTGTCCCAAAAAATGGTGCCATTTAATTTTTGGGTAATATGATTGTAAATGATTGGTAGGCCAAGACCTGTACAGTCTGTGCTTCTTTTTGTGGTATAAAATGGCTCAAATATTTTGTCATAATCATCTGCTGGAATGCCGCAACCATTGTCACTGTAAATCAAGCATATATTTTCCTCGTTTTCACTCACTTCAATTTTAATGGTGGCATCTTTGGTAAACTCAAAACCGTGAACGTATGAGTTCTCAATTAACTGTACCAATATTTCAGTGAGGGAAGATTTATAACTATACGCATTAATACTCGTTTTAATATCTGCTATGATTTTGACTAAATGTCCTGTGAAATTAGTTTTATGAGACTCAATTATTTGATTAATGAGCTTGTTAATTGAAAACGCTTGAACCACATCTGTTTTTTCATGTAAGGAAAGTGCTTTAAAATTTTCAATAAGTCTGACTGTTTTTCTTATGCTGACTTTTAGTAAATCCAGTCCTTCCTGATAAGACTTACCTAGTCGGGCCATGTCTTTTCGGGAGAGGTTTTGGGTATTTATTAGATCAAACAGTTGCTCAATTATTTCTTCTATATGGCTAATTGAGGTGTTGATTATTCCTAGTGGGGTATTAAGTTCATGGGAAATCCCGGTAACTAATCCCACAAGCGAGGACATCTTTTCCGATTCAATCAACTGTGACTGAGTGCTTTTAAGTGTTTCTAGTGTATTAGTCAATTCATTGGTGCGTTGTTGTACTCTAAATTCTAATTGTTCATTGAGTTGTTGTAATTGTTGCTGGTTTGCGTTTATTTTATCTTCATAAAGAGTAAAACGTCGAGCCAAATATTTAGTTAATAATAGAGATAAGCCGATGAAAAATAGTGTTACAAATACACTTAATCCTAAAAGACGGAATAATTGGTTTCTATTTTGTAGAGCTATTTTTTTTTCACGATTTGCAAGGTAACTATCAGTTTCACTTTTATAAAATCCCGTACCTATGATCCAATTCCATTGTGGAAAGTTACTAATAAAACTAATTTTTTGAGCTGACTTTCCTGTACTTGGCATGACAGGGCTATTATAACTGAGATAGCCTCCACCTTGTTTTGCGATTTCAATAACTTGTTTACCCGCAATGACAACATTCTCATCTGCATTGTTATATAAATTAGTTCCTTCATAACTCTTTCGATAATGGGAAATCACATTACCCTGATAATCTAATATGAAAATATAGCCGTTTTTGCCAAATTTAATATTTGAAATTCTCCGTTCTATGCGTTGCTTGATATCATTTTCAACATCAATTAGGTATTCTCCGGTTCCTATAAACCAATCGTAGGGAGCGAAATACTTGCCAAAACCAATCTTTTCAAACTCTTGCTCTTTATTATCTGGCTTGACAAACCACCAGTGATAAAATGATTCGCCATGTTTCTTTGCTAATTGACCTAAATCACGAACGATGTAATTTCCTCTAATGTCCTGGAAATCGCCCATTGAAGTCCCCTCTACTTTGGGGATAACAGGGTGCATAATATTGAGGCCGTTAGTTTTATAAATAAAGAAATAACCGCGCCCCTCATTAAAGCGAACATTTCTTAGTGCATCGGAAATTAATTTGGTGACTTCTTTTTCAGATTTGTTTTTATTGTTCTCATAGATATTGGTTGCAATACTATGAGCCTGATAAATATGCTCTTTAATATTATCTTTTAATATCGCTTCAGTACTGTCTCTTTCGTAAGTAATTTGTTGTATTAGCTGTTCAACTTGTGCCTTTATCAGCTCCTTTTCTGACGCGATAAAATCTTGTTTAAGGCTTTGGATATCAGCGCCAAGTTGCGCATTGTTATGATTGATGACAGTAAAAATTATTAAGCAGGCGAAAGCAGTAACTATAACCGGAGGGATTATTTTTATTAATCGTAATAATTTTTCGCCTTGGATTTCGTGCATCATTTTACTCTTAGTCAACAATTTATAATGCTGTAATGAATATTTAGGTGGAACGCCTTAATTTTTCATATTTATTTGATCCTATTTCATATTATATACCTAATAATAGATGTTGATATTAAACTGTATTCGTTTTTATAACATGGCCATACTCGATTATCGAGTGCAATATTTATCAAGTTATTACTCAGGTGATTTTTAGAAGGAGTACTAAAGCATTACAATTTTTCAATTTGTTTTTCGTGCATATAAGAGGGGGTGAGTAAATTTATCAAGGGATTAAGAAGTTATGCTGGTTAATGGGATTTGAACCCTTAGCAACAATTATAGCGTGTCCACGAAAAGGAGGTAAGACTATATGACAGACTAGGTTTCGGAAAGTCTGATGCAAGGCAAACGTTACCCACGAATAAATTTATTGAAGAAAAAGCAATAACCTACTTTCCACACAAAAATCTGCCCTTGGAGTTACTAACTATATTTTATTAGGACATAGTGTTGGTGGTGCGATGGCAATAAATATTGCAGCATTAGATAATCAATGTGACGCAGTAATTACCATTGCAGCTCAGCCCTTTGTTGAGGAAATAACATTACGAGGTATTCAAGTTGCTAAAGAATATTTTCAAGATCCAAAGCAGATGGAAAAGCTTGGCAAATGGCATGGCGATAAAGCTGAATAGGTATTTAAAGCATGGACAGATATTTGGCTATGCTCTAGCTTTCGTCATTGGCAATTGAATAACATTAAGCAGGTATACTGTCCCTTATTGGCTATACATGGTAAAAACGATGAATATGGCTCTAAAGCATTTCCTGAGTTTCTTGTGAATAATTCAAGTGGAATATCTCGAATGGAAATCATCGAAGACTGTGGTCATATTCCTCATAAAACACATGCAGAACATATTCTAGATCTAATCAAGAACTTCATCCATGAACCATAACTTACTTCTACTTTTCGCTCTAAAATGATAAAAAAACAACGGGTATTAATGACCCATTTGTCAGTTAGCGTTCTGAGATTGACTTCCACTGGCAGCAATGAGCATTTCAGAAGACATAGATTTTACCTAACCAAAATTCTCATGACTGGCAACAACTCACACACCAAAGCAGTCGTTCACATTATTGCTTTGATATGACTTCAAAGGTTAGTTTTTACTGCATAAAATATCTATACTTTTCTACTACAGGTGAGTCTAAGATGACTGAAGTCGCAACGACTGTTTTGCAGAAAATTTGTGACCATCTATGACGGGGTAAGTCGAATTTTCATTTCTGTTGTGTGATATCAAGTCTTGACTTTTGCACATTATTTGAACACTGTGTAGATAACTTTTCGATCAAATTAACATGCCATGGTGGTAATGTCGCCATCCTTTTGACTTGGTCAAAGGTCATTAAATATATAGTAATAAGTTATCAAAACTATAACTTTAAAATACTTTTTTGAGGGAAAATTAAAATAGATCATTTGATAATTATCAGGAACGATATCAAGGATAGATACATATAACAAAGCCAGATCAATATACTGGACTCTAATGCTTAAGTGTAGTGTGTGCAACTTATAGGAAACAGAGATGTGTAACAATTATAATTCAATCTATCGTAAAAATTCACTACAACGTCATTCAAGTATTATGTTCAAATGGTTTAAGAAAATTTCAGTCGTATTAAGTTTTCTCCTAATGGCAGCCTGTGGTGGCGGAGACTCATCTAGTAATCCAATACCAAATATTCCAATACCTACAAATCAGGCACCTGTTATCAGTGGCACTCCTGCTACTTCCATTATCGCAGAGCAAAGTTACCAATTCTCACCAACGGCGACGGATCCCGATGGCGATGTTATCTCTTTTGAAATCAGTAATCTTCCTGATTGGGCGTCATTTGATAACAGTAATGGCTTGCTAACGGGCACACCCACTAGTGATGATGTTGGCGATTACGGTAATATCATTATTACCGTGTCTGATGGCAGTTTGAGCGATAGTATTGAATTTTCAATTTCGGTTATTTCGATCTGCTTTAATAATCCTGGCTGTGACCCAATACCCACTAATCAGGCACCCGTTATCAGTGGCACTCCTGATACATCAATTATCGTAGAGCAAAGTTACCAATTCTCACCAACGGCGACGGATCCTGATGGCGATGTTATCTCTTTTGAAGTCAGTAATCTTCCTGATTGGGCGTCATTTGATAACAGTAATGGCATGCTAACGGGCACACCCACTAGTGATGATGTTGGCGATTACGGTAATATCATTATCACCGTTTCTGATGGCAGTTTGAGCGATAGTATTGAATTTTCAATTTCGGTCTGCCTAAATACCTCCGAGTGTGATGATTCTGAACCTTCCAATCCTGATGAAGGGATCGGTGAAGGATATGGCAGTGGTGAATTGGGAACAGGTATCAGTGCTTCATTTAAGGTGATGACCTTTAATGGCCAAATTGATCAGGGTACCGGTGACTGGAAAGAGGGCCGTGAAGAACGATTTTATCAGGTAATAGCTGCACATATGCCTGATGTAGTAGGTATTCAAGAGTTATCTGGAACAGGCCGTATAGATAATGACAGCCAACAAAAAGATCTAAGTAACCATTATCAAGACTCAAACTATGCCGTTTATCGCTGGGATTATTCACCAGGAGTCGCAACTGAAGATCAAGACTCGACAAATAAAAACCCCATATTAGTCAACACAGACCGCTTTACTGTTTTAGCCAACGGTGTTGAAAAAATGGTCGTTCCTGTTGCTGAGGCCCTAGAAAAAGGCTACGAGTGTGGCTTTGTAGCGCCAGAGCCGATCAATACCGATACTCGTCATGTTAATTGGGTTTTCTTAGAAGACAAACAAGGCATGGAAAAGTATATGGTCTATAACACTCATATGATCGCGCCAGAAAATGAACCTAAGGCGGTTTGTCAGCATGCTTTACAGTCTGATAAATTGTTACAGCTGATTGAAAAACACAAAGTGGAATTTGGTAGTTTCAGGGAAATATTTACCTGTGACTGTAATGCCGGCCATGCGCAAGTTGAGTCGATTCATATGCTGTTAAAATCAGGGTTTGTAGAAAGCTGGCAGGTCATAAACCCTGAGGAGATTGTTCGCACCGGCGGTGTCGATCATGTTTTTATAAAAGATGTTGCGCTGATAAATTCTTATTATGACGATACCGATTTTGGCAGAGATGAGGATAATCGTCCTCTGTTTGCTTCTGACCATAAAGCTATTATTACCGAGATTGCGGCCTGTAGTGATGATTGTGCTACTCAAGAACTTAATCCTCTAGTACGCCCCAAATTTGATGTCAATAATCCCACTGACAGTGATCTGGAATTGATATTTCTTACCAGTGGTTGTTATGCCTGCCACAGTGTTGATGGACGTGTTAGTGGTGAATTAGTATTAGAAAGAGATGACTGGAAAGATCAACTGATTAATGTTGATTCTGATTGTACAGCTGAGCCTGAGTTTGAAGAAAAACTAAAGTTGGTCGTTCCAGGAGAACCCAATAATTCTCTTTTATATCGCAAGATAACCAATGATGCTAATTGCGGCGATGCCATGCCAGTAGGCTTACAAGACTTTCACCTTAATGCAGAAGCAACTCATATGATATTTGCTTGGATCAATGGACTTGTCGTTCGTGAGGATACAGGAGCTAATGATGATAATATTAATATTGCCGATGAGCCTATGCTGAAGGTTATTATCGATAATAATTGTCGAGATTGCCATGTCGGCAGTGGTGCCAGCGGTGGATTGGATTTGTCGCCCGAGATATGGAAAAATAATTTAATAAATGTCGCCTCAAGCTGTAACGGCTCAACTCTTCCCCGAGTAGACCCAGGTAACCCACAGGGTTCCTTGCTCTATCAAAAATTGATAGGTGCTCAAGATTGTGGTTCATCAATGCCGTTTGTCGACACCCTCAGTGCGGCAGATGCATTGGTTGTGATGAACTGGATAAGTGATCTGGCCGTAAATGTTGATGCTGGTACTGACTATTGTAATTCTGGTACGCCGGGCGTTGTAAATCACCAGGCGGCTGATTCTGATTGTTCTAATTTAAGTGATTATCAATTATTTGCAGAGAGTAGTTATCCTCTCGGCGAAATGAATGGTAATGGGCAGGTATTCGAATTAACCACACCGTTATTTACTAATTATGCCCATAAACATCGTCAAATATTTGTCCCGGACGGCGAAAAAATTCAATATATCGACGGCGAAGACGATCTTGAATATCCTGTCGGCACTATCATTACCAAAACCTTTTATTATGTCGATGATGAAACCAAGGAGTCTGAATCTCAAGTTGTTGATTTAATTGAAACAAGACTGTTGATTAAGCGAATAGAGGGATGGGCTCGATTACCTTATATTTGGCAAGATAATGGTCAGGCTACGTTAGCTTTAAACGGTGGTAGCAAACAAGTGAGCTGGATCAATGTTATCGGCGAAACTAAATCCTTAGAATATGACATTCCCAACAGCAGTCAATGTGTCAATTGCCATAACCGTCAGACTGATAAGCCTCTTGGGCCGCGTACCTACCGTTTGAATAATGATATTGAATATGCCAATGGCGTAAAAAATCAATTGCAGTATTTTCAGGATGATGCCGGAATTTTAGCGAACCTACCTGTGGATTTGTTTAATGTTGTACCTCGCCATCCGGTATGGAGTGATGATGAGGACGGTACTCTCGAAAACCGTGCATTGGCATATTTGGAGACTAACTGTGCTCATTGTCATAACAACAATGATGGGCTGGCGGCTTCGACCAAGCTATGGTTGAACGCTGAGCAATGGTTGACGGACAATCAAGAAGAGGGCAATACCAGCACGGGTGTGTGTAAAAAACCAACCATAATCGATGCTGAAGTTATGGGTGATAATGAATACGATATCGTACCGGGTAATGCTGAAGCCTCTATCTTATATACAAGAATGCTCTCTCATAGTGCTGGCGTTGAAATGCCACTCATAGGTAAGTCTATTGTGCATACTGAAGGCGTGGCTTTAATTTATGATTGGATAAATTCTATGATACCTGATGATTGTGCACCACCTACACGAGGAAGGTAAGCGAAGCGGAATTCATCAAGATAATTAGCGCACGATATTCGTGTGCAATAAGCATATGATCTGAATATCCTAATTATAAGCTGCCATTAGGGTAATTGGTTTTAAGGGCCGTAGCCACTGACCGGACGTTGTTGGATATACAACCAATCCTCACTAGCCTAAAGAAGGTATTTTATAGAGACGTCAATTTTTCATTATCCCGAAGTAAATATTTATACATAATTTCAAAGACCTTTTTCTGTTTGTTAATGTTGTTGTAATTGCTTCCAGTAAACACAACAACCTTGTCTTGACTTGGCACAACAAAGATAAATTGGCCACCATTGCCCCATGAATGACTCACGGGAATTTGTGTGCCTTCTACTTCAAAAACCGTACGATGCCATTGATAACCATATCGCTCTTTAAAAGGAGTGTGTCCTTGGATATTGTCGGTCCAAGTCCAATGTGTATCTACAACACCATCGAGTATTGCTTGGATATGTTTTTGGGAAACAATCTGTTTTTTGTTATATATGCCTTTATTTAATACAACAAGGCCAAACTTGGCGAGATCATGTGGAGCAAATCGTGCACTTCCGGCAGCATATAGATAACCGTCTGGTGTGGTAAAGGTTCGATACTCAATAATACCTAATGGTGAATATAGATTTTTTTTCGAAAACTTATCGATTCCTGGGGTACCAGCACGCTCCAATCCCGCTGAAATTGTAACGCCGAGTAAGAACGTATTCGCGTTACAATAGTGCCACTCTTTTCCTGGCTCCATAACCATAGCAATAGAAAAACCGTATTTTAAAGGAGTAGGACCTTCATCAATGCCAAATTCATGATTAGTGCCTTTGCTGCCCGGCATTTCTGCACAATCCAATCCGGATACCATATGCAACAAATCCTTAACCTTGATACTTGCTTTAAGAGCATTAATCGATTCAAGTTTATGGAAACGGGAAAGTAACGGCACAACAGGCTCTTCTGGGTCCAATATGCCTTTATCAAAAGCGATTGCCGCAAGTATTCCTGTAATACTTTTGAAGGTTGAACGTGTATGATGATGTTTAAACCTTGAATAGCCGTTAAAATAGTTTTCCGTTACAAGTTTATTATCTTGATAGACAAGAACACTATCGATACCCGTATAAAGGTTGTTTTTTATATCTGATATCGCTCGCTCGATATTATTACTTTCCATTGCTACTACGACTTGCGAAAACAATAACGCCGCAAGAGCGACTAACAATTTAATTTTCATTCAATTCCCTTTATATAAATTTATTAGTCCATCTGCCCGTTGTATTATCGGGAGAAATTATCAATTTCTTCAGTTGTTTTTATTCTTAGAATTACTTATTAGAATCCGCATATATTGTAATAAGAAGTGTTAATCACAGTATTGGATGTCTGCTATCAAGTCAATTGCGGTAAGTAAAATTAGGCATTCCCATTTGAGCAAAGTGCACAAAGTGATCATCTCTGAAAGTCTTGCTAACGACCGTAATGTGGTGAATAGCTGTCATGTATCAACTGCTCGATTGGACCTAAAGCTATATAACTAAAGGGTTTCAAGGTGATGAGCGGCACCATAGGGGCACCTTGAATGTTATGATTATAACGAGGGGCCCTTTTAAATCTGATTGATTACCGCTTATCTCAACCCTTTGTGTTCGTTTCAAGATTAGTGGACAATTACTTCATTTGTGCCACCTAATTACATCAGAACTGCCAGTCATTATCATCTAATACTGTCACCTAATAACATTTACTGCGACCACTGAATAACATTAGGTTTACCACTAATAAATATGATCACTTTGTGCGCTAAGCGGAAGTGAATCATGGTTAAATTCAACTTCAACAGTCTGTTCAATAGCGGTCATCTTAGGCTGAATTCTCTTAGTTAACTTCTACCGTATAAAAATGTTTTCATGTAGGACTATATTCAAAGACAACTTTGAATTTTCCTGCTTATCGAAATAATTGCCACATACGTAAGTAAATTAGCGAATTCATAATAAATATCTATAATTAGTAGCACTATGATTACAATGGATTATCACAGATAATGGATAATATCAAAAAAAGCAGTATTCTGATTGTTGACGACGTTGCAAGCCAACGTAATATTCTTCAACACATTCTCTCTCCTTTAGATATCACTATAATCCAAGCATCATCAGGAAAAGACGCGCTCGGTAAAGTACTTAATCATGACTTTGCTGTCATTTTAATGGATATCGAAATGCCAGGAATGAAAGGTTATGAAGTTGTTAATCTTATACACAGCAATCCACGGTTTAAACATATTCCTATTGTAATGGTAACAAGCAATGATAATGACAGTGACGCGCTGCCTAAATCTTATGAGGCAGGCGCTGTTGATTTTGTTACCAAGCCAGTTGACGACATTATACTCACCAAAAAGGTCGCACAATTTATTACTTTAGATGAGCACCGTCGGATTGCTGAAGACTCTACTGCCCGATTAAACATTTTACTCAATAGCGTGAGTGAAGGGATTTTAGGGATTGATCTAGATGGAAATATTACCTTTGCCAATCCAAAGGCTTTAGAATTACTCGCTATCGATAGTGAAAATATTTCAGCAAAATTACAAGACTTCTTAATATTACATAACCAGAATACACCAGAAACTCAGGACTATAAAGACTCCAATTGTGAGCTAATTGACTTACTCACTTCTAGTTTTCATGAAGCAAGTAGTTTAGGAAAAACAAACTTAAAAGGCAGTGGCAATTGGCAATCACTGGCTGGTAATATATTTCATTCAAATTACTCTTGTGACGTCACTAGAGAGCTCAATGGAGAAAGTAATGGTGAAATCAATGGAGCGGTTTTAACATTTAAAGACACCACGCAAGAGAAAGAAACTGAAGCTAAGTTACTACACTTAGCCAACTTTGATTATCTAACGAATATTCCAAACCGTGCATATTTTTATGACGCCTTAAATCAATCAATCATACGCGTAAAACGATCTAATACGACACTCGCGGTGATGTTTCTCGATATTGATCATTTTAAATTTATTAATGATCAGTATGGTCATGATATTGGCGACTTATTGCTCCAGAATATTAGTCAGAAATTGTCCCATATTTTAAGGGAAGGTGACCTAATCTCTCGAATGGGGGGGGATGAATTTGCCATTATTCTGCAAGACATACCAGCAAACATTAATGTTCTGAACGTCGCACAAAAAATTCTAAGTTCCGTATCTGAACCCCTCGAACTTAATAGTATAAAAATAGAAGTCAGTACCAGCATTGGTATTGCTTTCTATGATCCTAATTCGATGAATATGGATGATCTTTTAAAAGCGGCTGATACGGCAATGTATGAGGCAAAATCAGAAGGCCGTAATAACTTTCAATTTTTTGCCAAAGAAATGCAGGATAAAGCAGAGCAAAGCCAACGGGTTCAAATGCTGCTTTCCAAAGCAATTTTAAATAATGAGTTAACGGTACTTTATCAGCCAAAAATTTCATTGTTGCAAAAGAAAATGGTCGGCTGTGAAGCATTAATACGTTGGTTTCCTGAAGAGGGGGATATGCTCTCTCCAGATGTCTTTATACCAATTGCCGAACAGACTGGGCAAATCATCGAACTTGGAAATTGGATTTTAAACAATGTTTGCCAACAAATATCATACTGGCAAACACTTCCTTACTTTAAAGGTATGGTTACCGCCATTAATGTATCTGTTCGCCAATTAGGGACAAGTGAATTTAGAGAAAAGCTCGTTAAAGCGATTAATAAGCATGGAATAAAGCCCGAATATGTAGAAATAGAAGTGACTGAAACCGCTACATTTGATGATCATAAAATTTTTTTCTCTGAACTCGAAAAAATTCATGCTCTCGGTGTGAAAATTTCCATTGATGATTTTGGCACTGGCCACTCATCTCTGGATTACCTCAGAAAAATGCCAGTAGACGTTATCAAAATTGACCGTAGCTTTATCAAAGATATAGGTAAGGATGTGCAAGATGAAGAGCTCATTCGTACTATTTTAGCCATTTCAAAAACCATGTCTATCCAAGTTATTGCAGAAGGAGTAGAAACGGTAGAACAATTGACTTTTTTAGAGGAAAATCAAGTTGATGATATACAAGGTTATTATTTTTCTGAACCTATTCGGGCACAAGCGATAAGTGACGTACTAAATAATAATGATAATCTCTATAAAAAGCAGTTTGAGCTCTTTGAAAACAACAAGGCGATACATGTAAAGTCTACGCAGTATTGTGTAGTGACACCGTTAACTCAGGCTAGCTAATCCTAAGTATGATCTACACTTTATCAAACCTTAGATGATAAGAATTTCAAGCCCCATTTTGGACCAAATTTTGGATTTGGATACGCAAAGCTGTAATTGATTCTCCTTACGTCCGCTTATGACTTTGAAACTGATGTTCCAGCTACCAAAAATTGGAGGTATTGTACTTCGGCTAAGTGGCAATAGCTGTCATGTATCAACTGCTCGATTGGATCTAAGGCAATATAACTAAAGGGCTTCAAGGTGATTAGTGGCACCATAGGGGCAACTTGAATGTTATGATTATAACGAGGGGCCCTTTTAAATCTGATTGATTACCGCTTATCTCATCCCTTTGTGTTCGTTTCAAGATTAGTGGATAATTACATCATTTGTGCCCCCTAATTACATCAGAACTGCCAGTCATTATCATCTAATACTGTCACCTAATAACATTTACTGCGACCACTGAATAACATTAGGTTTACCACTAATAAATATGATCACTTTGTGCGCATTGTTGACGGTAGCTTTTGATTTACTAATGGCAGCTCCAAGATTTAAAGCGGTCGTTAGCAACAATGACTGCCTTATGACTTCTTCCGACAATATAGTCTTTTAGTCCTGAGATAGACGATACTTAATCAGTCTAGGTTAGTGCTGTTAGTTTACGAATAGTCCGACATAACATTTAATGTTTACCACTTTGCTTTAAAAGCCTGTTAGTGAACTGTATAATAGTTCTTGAGTTGGAATAGTTGTTTCCTCTAATTTTAGTCAGTAATGAAATAATAGAAGAACTTGAAAAGGGTAAAATATCCTCGGCGTTGTTATAATCCATAGCACCGCAACCGTTAATAATTTCAATTTCATAATTATAACTAAATCATCAGTAGCAGTTAAAACAGGAAAGCCATTAGTGTTTGAAAACATTGTCTTAGTAGTATTTTTTTCTCATTTATTAGTGGCCACCTTTCTTTGTAGTCTCAGCACTGGCAACCGTTTAAGTCATAAGCTACTTGCGACTTATTTATTGGTTGTAGTCATTGATCTGAGTGACGTTATATTTAGTGACTTTTACCGCGCTTATCTCGATTTTGATATACTCAGGTTTAATTTTTCATTGTTTACGGGCCCTACTTTATACCTTTATGTTAAAGCGGCTATTTACGATGACTTTAAATTAAAAATTAAACACTTGGTTCACGCCATCCCTTACGTCATTGCTGGCTTGGTGATGGTACCCAACTTTTTCAGTGTAGATAATGCTGCAAAGCAGCTTGTTTATGACAATTTCACTAATGTCCCTGAAATAACCTTTATTCATTTCATGACATTTATCCAACTTGGCTTTTACCTTTTAGTCATTTATAAGCACTTGATAAGGTATCGAAAAATTGTTGTTGAAAATTACTCTGATGCAGATAGATTAAACAGGAGTTGGTTAACCCAACTGATATACCTGTTTACTCTCAGCTATGTCATAGGTTTAGGACGAATGTATTTCAGGTTTTCCGAATTATATATGTATGAAAGGTTAGTGCTGACAATATTAATTATTTCCGCTTTATTGAGTATTTGTTGGATATTATGGCAAGCATTGCATAAGCCCACACTATTTAGCGGGGTGAGTTCAACCATAGAAGTCATTGATGAACAAGCTTCGGTCACAAAACCGACAAGTGATTCTAAGTTTAGCGCTATTGAAACTGAAAAGTACGATGCGATTGTTCTGCGATTAAGGGACTACATGCAACAGAATAAACCCTTTTTAGATCCCTCTTTGAGTTTAGAAACTTTAGCGAAACAAATTAACCTACCTAGAAATGAAGTTTCACTCAGTATCAACAAAATAATAGGACAACATTTTTTTGATTTCGTAAATTCATATCGAATAAATTTTGCGGCCAAAATGTTAATCACAAATGATGGGCAACCACAGAAAACGGTATTAGAGATATTGTACGAAGTCGGATTCAATTCAAAATCATCGTTCAATTCCGCCTTTAAAAAGCACCTTTTAATGACGCCTTCTCAATATCGTAAACTACATTCATAAATTATTACGATGAATGAATATAAATTACATTAATCGCTCTGTCTCCCTAGAAATGCCACGTCCGACTTTACGTATTCGGTCGAATACATATTAAAACTACGCCATTATTGCCCCGTTGTTAACGAGTTTTCGATTTACGTATGACAACACTGTATTCAAATTATTACTTTTTCCTTGGCGATTCCAGGCCTGGGATTTTAAGTATTGGATTTAATTTTTAGTATGTAGAGGAAAAATAATGAGTAGTTCAATTAGTTGTAATATTGCAAAATTAATGATAGTTAGTGCACTTTCACTAAGCCTATTAATGGGGCTAACAAGTAGTTTTGTACAGGCAGACGAAATAGACAACTTTCTGCGCGGTGAAATGGTAAAAAGGAAAATTCCCGGTTTACAACTGGCTGTTGTTAAAAATGGCAAAATAGTTAAAACGGCCAGTTATGGACTCGCCAACATTCAAGATGTTATTGCAGTAGACGATGACACAGTATTTTCGATTAACTCAATTACTAAAGCATTTACCGGTGTTGCGGTAATGCAATTGGTTGAACAAGGTAAACTAGAGGTATCTGCCAAGATATCTAAATATTTACCAGACCTCCCCGTTGAGTGGAAAAATATCACAGTAAAGCAGTTATTAACCCATACTTCTGGGCTTCCAGATATCATGAATAGTAACAATGGCCAGCTACTTTCGAATGATGGCGCGGAGGCGTCATGGCAAATGGTTAAACAACAACCACTTGATTTTGCAGCTAATACCCAGTTTCGTTATAACCAAACGAATTATTTGCTGATCGGTAAAATTATAGACAGCGTAAGTGGGCAAGGTTTTATTGAATATATAACGCAAAATCAATTACGCAGAGCAAGCATGAAAAGAACTGAAGAAGCTGGCTTTTCAAACCTTAAAGACGTTATAGCGCACTCTGCTCGTCGTTATACTTATTATTATGGGTCGGGAAAAATATCTAACATCAAGGCTGGTGACTTTCCTGAGTTTCTTCGTACAACGGCAGGCATGAGTTCCACCGCTACAGAGATTGCTAATTGGGTTATTGCCTTGCAAAACGGAGAGCTCTTAAAGAAACCTTCAAGTATTGAGACTCTATGGACGCCAGCAGTACTCACTAATGGTAAAACTAAAGGCTTTAATAATTTGTTAAACGGATATGCATTAGGGTGGCCTGTAGTTGGTAGATCTGAACATCCTGCTGTTGCTCCTGCGGGAGGAGATCGTGCTGCATTTTTTGTTTATCCAAAAGATGATCTATCCATAGTGGTAATGACTAACCTAATGGGTGCAATTCCATCACACTTTATCGATGAAATTGCAGGTTTTTATATTCCCAAAATGAAAGCGGCGAATGGTTTTGGCTTGCCTCCTACCATAAAAACACTTTGGAAGGCGTTAGAATCAAAAGGGGATAAAAGGGCTATTCAAGTTGTGGAAGAGTTGCAGAAAACTAATAAGTTAAAGTTTGCAGAGGACGAGTTAAATACTTGGGGTTATAAACTGATTAATCAAAAGAAAAAGCGACAAGCGTTAGAAGTTTTTAAATTGAATACCTATCTGTTCCCTTTAAGTGCCAATACACATGATAGCTTGGCGGAAACTTATTGGTTATTAGGTCATACAGAAAAAGCTGTTGACCATTATAAAAAAGTACTTGGGTTAAAGCCTGAGAATGAACACGCTAAAGAGCAATTAAAAAAGCTTAACAAAACCTAAAGAACGGGGGGGATTTTACAGCCCGAATCATTAATACGCAGATAGTAAAGCTGTTTTCTAGCTTTTTGATATTGTTTGTTGCTGAAAGTTTAGTGGCAAGCGGCAATTTGGTTAGGCATTTTTAAGTTAATAATTATCTTGGGTTTAGCTGCTATTTAAAGACAAATAAGGATAACAGCGGTGTCATATTATTAGAGTATGACACCAATATAATTAATCCAAGCTGCAACAAATAATCGCTCAATACGGATTCTTTAAGTTGACGACTTTTGCAAAAAAACACATGCCAAGTAACTCCATTATTTAGCGGGACGTTAGTGGTATAAAACATAATCCGAATCAATTGCAATAGCTAATCAGGTAATGACTGCTTTGTGCTAATAGTGATTGCTAGATATAGTATTCAAGCTCGTAATTTATGACCTCTTACTAACCTTGAGCTGACGTTATGGTTCTAAAGTCTTAGGTCTTAAAAGTGGCAATAGCTGTCATGTGTCAACTGCTCGATTGGACAGACTCTCCCGTTTTTACTGCTCTGTAAGAGGTGAAGGAGTACTAAAGGGATACCTTCGAATTTATATACTTAATTATAGTCCTTTTGGGGTACTTCTGTTCCATTTATATGGGGCAAGATCACTGTGGCAGATACTGCCCTTTGAGCAGTCCGATACATGCACTTTGAGCTTTACTTTATAAATTCAATATTTCAAAAATATCCTAACGACAAGTTGGTGCCGGTTAACGGACATTAGCGGGTTTATGCGTTCATTGAACGAGCCGATAGCCCGACAAGCAAACAAAGAAGACAAATACACAGGACATTTTTGGGAGGGATGCTTTATACCTCAGGCTCTGCATGATTGACGGATGAAAATAACGCCAATGAGGAAAAATTGATACCCAGTATTTACCGGTCATAACTCCTGTTTATATCACCGATGAGTAAAATATTTATTAGTAGCTATACTTTAATTTATTCGTGCTGGAAATATATTTGTTGCAGCCAGCTTGTTTTTTCAACCTGACATTTAATCATCAATGAAAAAGCTACTATTTGAATTACCGTGTTTATTCGCGCTTTGGTTAACCATTACACCTGCCAGTGCTGATGACTCTTCAAGCACCCTATCTATAGGTGTTTTTGAAGAGCATTACCCAGACAGTAATGTGTTCTTTGATAATGGTAAAGTACCTCACGCCTTAGGATTAATGTCTTCCTATTTGTATATTAAAAACACTGAAAGTAACAACAGTTTTAACCCCGATATATATTTTTATACTGAGCTAAAATGGGAAAAGAACCCCGAACGTTTTGATAGTAATAGGAGTCCTTTTTCTACTGGTTCATCGTTAACTTTGTCTCAGCCGTTATTTGAACACAGTAATAAAAAAACACTCAGTTGGCTAGCCGGCGCTGATCTTGATTTCAATGGCCCGCAGAATAATGATAGGCATTGGGTGTTGCACTCAGGTCTTCAATTAGAAAAGAACATAAACTTTTTTCATAATCCTTTTTCATTTCTAGTTTCATTTGAATATGCTAAATATTTCTATGAAGTAGACGATGAGCCCGCGGCCGAGCAAACAAATACTGTTAGAGCGCGTCTTAACCACGATGGACAAGGTTTTTTATGGGCAATGTCGATAAATTATCATGCAGATTTACATCATATATCCATTGGAATATCACGGTTAAAAGCAGGAGATGATCAGGAGCCAGGCGGGTATAGAAAAAACGTTGCCACAGTCAGTTATCGTCTAATTCTGGATTCACAGACACACTGTGGGATAAATTTCTCAGTTATTAAACATGTATACGAGCCACAGGTTTTAATTTATGCAGACGAACTTTATACTACAAAATTAGCTTGCTCTTATCGTTTTTAACGCCACAAGGTATTATTCTTAATTCTAGCCTCCTTATTTTGACGTAGTTTCTACCATGTCGAATTTCTTCAATAAGTGTAGTGACATTGTTAAATTGGCCACCTGATTAGAGGTTTCTATGTCGCAAAGGGGGGCACGCCTCAGAAATATGCATCTAATGTCAGCTATCTTCAAGGATAACGGACATAAAAGTGAAGTATTTAGCTCTAATAATGAGGGCAGCTGTGTGGCAATAGTTATCATAATTCAACGGCTAGATTTTCTTTGTTTAATCGTAAAACAAACCGTATAATTGACCAATATATTAGTCGTTATTTTTAGTAATTAATTCCTCTTTACATTGAACGGATTTACATTTAACCTTATGATATCCCACAAGTTATCCTGTGAATTTATGCTCGATTGGATCTGAAGCTATATAACTAAAGGGCTGTAAGGTAATGAGTGGCACCATAGGGGCACCTTGAATGTTATGATTATAACGAGGGGCCCTTTTAAATCTTATTGATTACTGCTTATCTCATCCCTTTGTGTTCGTTTCAAGATTAGTGGACAATTACATCATTTGTGCCACCTAATTACATCAGAACTGCCAGTCATTATCATCTAATACTGTCACCTAATAACATTTACTGCGACCACTGAATAACATTAGGTTACCACTAATAAATATGATCACTTTGTGCGCATCGAAGACATTAGATCCAAAACATTTGCCATATATTTTCTAATGAAACAATTTCGTTATATTACTTAGAATTATCTTTAATACTGTCACCACAATGAAGTGAATAATAAGTTATTGAAATTAAAGGCTATTCTAGTTCTGCTTTGGAAGGCGGGCTGAGACTTCATAGTAATATCCTGAAACATTGTAACACTTAGAAAATAATGTAAGTTTAATTACTTGAAATTAAAAGAAATTCAACTAGATTAATAAGTATTCAAGTGGGCAGGAATTACTGAGACCGATACTTTTATAACTCCAATGCCTACTCGTAACCAGAAGCAACATTTAATATTGTTAAATCATGTAATATGAAAATATTCATCAGTGGAGGAATATCAAAATGACTAAAGAACTGGAGCTTGAAGAATATTTGTACCAGCGAGCGATTGATATTATTAAATCAACGGATTCAGATACCAAGAAAGAGAATCTGTTGTTTGAGGAAGTTTGGCTACCTTTGGCTGATTTGTATGAATATAAAGTCACCGCCTCTTTATCAAATTAAAGAGGTATCGGGTTAAAAAGAGTTCAGTGCAATATATTGTATTGGGGTTCTACAGATAGGCAAATAAAGCAGTCTATCCCGTTGGTTCTCAAATGGCGCTGATATACATCAGGCGTATTGACTTAATAGTATTACAAGCAAAAAAAAGTGTTCCATCTTTGGATTACCTTATTTATTGATTAATAGCCATTCTGTTCTACCCTATAGTTAATCAGGCCATTAATAAGGAATATTAAAATGGATAATCAAGACTTTGCACGCCTCGATACACTTTCAGAAAAAGCATTTAATGAAACTATCTCCCCTTATGAATTAAAGGAGTACCTCCACCTTTTGGATGAATGGGAAATTCTTAATGAACAAAACCCTGTGGGCAGCCAAGTTTCTTGTGTAGTCGATTTGTGAAATTTGAATTTCAACGTATCGTCAGTGAATAGCAGTGGATTTTCAAACGGTTGACTAGGTTTAGGCGTTACTTAGCCGTCTATTGCTGCGTTATCCATACAAAATATAATCTGAACCAACCTTGTAGCTTTAATGACTAATGTCTTCATTGTGCGCAGTGCAGACTGTAACCTAACGAGTTATATGAGGTCTTCTTATTAACGAGGAGCAGACGTTAGATAAAAATAACTACATATCCCAATAAGGACCTTTTTAGGTGCCCATTCCATTCTCTAATATTCATGTATGGATACATAAATACCGCTCTTCGGATAAGTTTTCGCTAAATAATCCATTTACAGAAGTTAGAGCATAAATCTCTAATAAAATCATGTGTATACTTATCAACCAGTGTCGATTATCTTTACATTATGTAAATTATAAAAAATAATGGAAAAGGTATTTTATTGAAATTGTTAATGTTTATTGTCTTGGTCTGAATTTTGCCTACTAGCTTTAACATGAAAATTTTAAATTAAAAACAACTCACTATAGATATAAGAAGAATAAACTAAAAGGAATAAAAATGAAGTTTAGATTTTTAAGTGCAGCTTTTACGATAATTATGATGTCGGTGAGCAGCTTCACTGCAAGTGCAGGATTAATAGTTGGAAGTCATACAACCGATCTTGGTAAAAACGTAAATTTAGGTGGTTTAGAGTGGCATACATGGCATGACCTTACCAATATTAGCCGTACAACGATGTTGAGCGAAATGCAATCTGGCGGTTTATATGATGGATGGAGATACGCTAAAAAAAGCGACTTCAATTTATTATTTGACAGCTTATGGGGAGAGGAAGAAGGGTCACATGCAGCTAATGTAGATGGAAGTAATTGGTTAAATAATAATTTTGGGAGTACGCAAATGACGAGTCTCAATGGTGATGTCAGTTATGGATTCTGGATCGCATATGGTTCCATAGATGAAGTTGGGTCGAGCGATACCGCATTTTTTGGGCTATACAGCATAGACCAACAAATAAACGGATCTAAAGGTGTTTTCAGTCGAAATCTTGGTGTCGGAGGTGGTTACGACTTTACCAATATCTTTAATGATGATATTGGTAATGGCCCGATACAGACTCATGCGTTAGTTCGGGTTAGTCAGGTCCCAGAACCATCTACTTTAGCTATTTTCGCATTAGGCTTGATGGGTTTAGCATCACGTCGATTTAAGAAACAATCTTAAATTAGTTTCCTTATTATCGAAATTAATTATCGATGGCGGTATGCCTGAATGAACCCATTTAGCCCAAAGTCGTCGACAATCATCAAGAAGCATCTTCCAGTTTGGTCGGTGCTTTTTTATTAATGACTGCTTTCTCCAAGTAAAACTGACATGATTGCCATCAAAAATGTCTTCAGATTAATGTCGCGTTTGTGGCAATAGTTATCATAATTCAACTGCTAGATTTTCTTTGTTTAATAGTAAAACAAACCGTATAATTGACCAATATATTAGTCGTTACTTTTAGTGATTAATTCCTCTTTACATTGAACGGATTTACATTTAACCTTATGATATCCCACAAGTTATCCTGTGCGCCTATGCTCGGTTGGATCTAAATCTATATAACTAAAGGGCTTCAATGTGATGAGGGGCACCATAGGGGCACCTTGAATGTTATGATTATAACGAGGGGCCCTTTTAAATCTTATTGATTACTGCTTATCTCATCCCTTTGTGTTCGTTTCAAGATTAGTGGACAATTACATCATTTGTGCCACCTAATTACATCAGAACAGCCAGTCATTATCATCTAATACTGTCACCTAATAACATTAGGTTTACCACTAATAAATATGATCACTTTGTGCGCATTAGAGGCTGTGGTTGTCTCATTTCCTTAGGGTCAACTGTTCGCTAAATATAAATATTTATAGCTACAGTAAAAATACCAATTAACTCATATAAAACATGTGATTATGTATATCCCGTTGACCTTTTGATACTAAATGATATGATGAGTTTTGGTTTGATTTGAAATTAAAAACAGTGATATTATTAAATTCAAGGAAATAAATTGAAAATTTTTAAAGCATTATGTTTTATTTGGTTGTCAATGATATTGATATCTTGCGGAGGAGGAGGTGGACAGTCGATAGATAAGATTGTTCCTGTAGATACACCGGTAACACCTCCTGTAGGGCTTGCTGTTGCAGGGTTTAATCAGTTATTAGACATTACATGGAAAAGGGTTGATGGAGCTTCAAGCTATTCTATTTATTTTGCTTCTGAACCTAACGTAAATAAAGACAATTATATGACTTTATCTGATGGGAATGTCATCTCCGGAGTAGCATCTAATGCCTTTTCTATTGCTCCTTTAGAAAATGGTAAAACATATTACTTATCGATTACTGCAGTTAATCTTAAAGAAGAAAGTAGTAATTCCTATGAGGTCTCTGTTACACCTAATTATATGTCGATATTAAATAGCGAAGTTAATGATACAGGCCAAACAGGTTGCTTTGACGGCTATTATAATATGATTGATTGTGGTGATGAAGGCGCTTTGATTGGAGGGGATTCATCATATGGTAGAGACGCCCTAATGGCTCAGATTAAAAAACTTGGTGATGGGCCTGAAAGCTTTGATTTTACAAAACTGGATATTCATGGAGGAGAGCTGCCCTATGAATCTACGTCCCATAGTTGTGTTAAAGATAATGTTACAGGGCTTTTGTGGGAAATTAAAAAAAATGATGAACAACTCCATCATTATCAAGCACTTTATAGTTATTACTCGACAGATAAAAAATTTATAGGTGACCTCCCATTTTTTGGTATTAAAAATGGTGGTGTCTGTGAAGGAAGCGACTGTGATACTGAGAGTTTTATTAATGCAGTTAATGACGAAATATATTGTGGTTATACAGATTGGAGGGTACCAACTGTCAGGGAATTAAATACGTTTAATCACGTGAGAAGTCATTCAATCGATAATGTATTGTATGAAGAGGGAATTATTCGTTTTGATATCCAACATGAGTATTCAAACACAACTTGGACGTCTACAGTACCATTTGATGCTTTAAAACCTATGTTTATGTTCTATGGAGGGCGCTTCGCCAGTATGGATTTTTTTAAGATACATAACACCCGTTTAGTACGTGGAAGTTATTTGGGAGCAAACGATGACTAAATTATCTGTTGTATTATATTTGTTACTAATTTTTGTTAATTTTAACTCTATTGCAGCAGACTGTAGTAGCTATTTAGATAGGTATGTACCAACTTCTAGGTTCGTAATTCATCATAACGGCACTTTTACTGACAAGGTAACAGGACTAATGTGGTCACGTTGTTTTGCAGGGATGATATGGGTAAATGACAAGTGCGAAGGCGATTGGTTAGAAAGTAACCTAGAAGAATCGATCAAGCAAGCTAATCACAGCGTATATGCAGGTTTCACTGATTGGAGAATACCCAATACTAACGAGATATTAACTATTATAGAGTATTCATGCTATCCAGCCGTCAATGATGATTTAATAAAATTTCTCCCACCCACTACACATATTCAAGTGTGGACTAACACTTTCGTAGATGATGAGGCTACGTGGGGGGTTGGGGCTTACATGGTTTCATTAAATTACGGTGCGGGGTTGAATGAATGGGGAGCTACCTCTGAAATGTTTTCACTGCATGTTAGAGGAGGAGATAAAATATAAACATACTGAACAAGTTGTTTACACTAACAAAGAATTAAACATTAACTTATTGGAATAGCTGCCGTTAGTAAAACAATAGCTAACGTCAGCAAAGCGCTCAGAGAAGTCCCTTTATCAAAAATCCGAATAGTCAGCTCTACGCCCTGAGACCTTTAACAAGCTTTTTCTTTAAAAAGTAATGGAGAATTTCTGTCGCTCAACGCTTTTAAATACTTGGCTTCATTGTATGGCTCTTTAGTTTTCCAGCATCGAAATACGATCCGTATCCACTTGAATGCTAGCGAACGCACAGCTGCCTGGTGGGTATTGCCTTTTTCCCTTTGTTGCTGATAATAAATTTCCGCCCAATAAGATTGCCTTATGCTTTTAGTCGCCCATTCTATAAATGATTGGCGAGTAAATTTAGAACACTGATATCGCCAATGAATCCAGCTCTTTTGACCACTACGCACTGTTACGGGTGCTATCCCTGCATACATTTGAATTTCCGATGCGCTATTGAATCGACTACGGTTTTCCCCAATAGCTACTAGTAACCTAGGAGCTAAACACGGGCCAGTACCCGGTAATGAATTGTAAAGCTCTGCATCTGGCAAGGCATTAAACAACTCACTAATTTCTTT
>JABSOZ010000016.1 GCA_013215295.1 Colwellia sp. | reverse complement strand
CGTATCAATATTCGTATGAAATAGGCACATGATCTGAACACCCTAATTATAGGTTTATTCAGACTGAAAGGACTATAGTATATATCAAGCTTAAAATACTAAAAGGTAAAATATAACTTAGAACAGAAAAATATATTTTGATGAACTGAGTTAATGAAGAAAAATTTATTATGGAATTGTACAAGCAGACGCTGATAAAAGATGCACAGGAAATTGAGTATCAAAAGGTAATGTTATATTGGTAAAATTAAACATAAGAAAAGCAATATCATAAATGTATGAAAATAATATTACTTAAAAGCTTCAGGGATTATAAAACAATAATTATATATCAGGTAAAAACCTATAAAAATATTAAATAGTCATCTAGATATAACATGCCGCTCTAACTAGGAATATTAAAGTGATAAACGTTAATATGAGGGCTTATAAAAAATAGGTTATATATTATAAGTATTGTTAAAGAATTTTTAACAAGTAAAGTGGACGATTATAGCTAGGATATTTACAGCGATAATCGAAAATTATAAGGTTTCGGTATTAATCAATAAGTTTTGAGTTGGATTAAGATAGTTCAAATTATTAAATCTAAGTATATAAGGGCAGTAGGGAATAAAATAAAGAAGTAAATAGTAAGCTAAATTGAATTGGAAACTATACTTTACCAACTAAAACAAGGAAAAATACAAAACGTAAACAAAACTTCATGAGGCAACATTGGTTAGTAAGTACCAACGAACCTGTATAGTTAATATTAATGAGCTAGAGTAATAAAGGTCAGGATTTATATATTTGTAATATGTGAGATACGGTTAACTGAATATACACAAATATTGATAAAGCTCACCATAAAGAATAAGGGGATTACGTATTAAAGTAGTAATGAGTGGACCCTTAATCCTACCTACCTGAAGAGTATTAAATATAATAAATAAAAAAGATGTACTGTTGTTGTGTTGTTATGAAAAATTAAACATTGGTATTCAACAACGAAGAGTAATTATTCACGATGGAAAGTGAATTGAGTATTACGATAGTCTAGTTGGACCATAAATATATTCATTGGTTTATTATAAGCTAATAAATAGTTAACCATAAACGTTAATAAAAAATTTGGATAAATCTTAATCATATAAGATCTAAAGTAGGGGAGGGTGGTAAGTAGTAATATATATATTAACAAAGTATAAATTGAAAAATATTAGCAATAAATATACTAATCCAAAGGTAAGACATTATTCATTATAGAAATTATCGGTTAGTAATAATCATTCATTTAAATCTTTATAGAAGGCTCTAAGTTACAAAATTATTTTAATGCAAAAGTAAAATGCAAACACATAATGAAGCCTTGTCCATAATATTATAAAAATATTGAATTAAAATAATAATCAATAACTATGTAAAATATTTATGTAGTCATTAATAAGTTGCATCCACAATTACAAAAAATGCAGAAGATATTAGAATTGATAAATTGGAGCACACATATTTCATTATAGAAATTATTGATATGCAAGATGTTAACTAGAAAATAAATGATTGAAGAATATAAATCTCACAAAAATATGTCAGGTAATTTATATTTGGTACTAGGACGCATGAGTCGCGTAAAAGTAATGAATCATAAGAATGACGTGGTCAACCAAATTCAGTCAACCTAGTTAAGCAACGATTTCTAATTCTCTACCCACTGATTCAAAAACGTTAGGACTTTGATAATCCAGATACGAATGAAGTGGGTGGTTGTTGTACCACATGGTTATGTAATTCAGTACATCTTACTGTGCGGCATAACGAGTTTCATAATTACGCCAATGAACTCTCTTGCTTCAAACTGCCGAAGAAGCTTTCGGCAACGGCATTATCCGAGCAACATCCTTTTTTACTGATACTTCCTACAAATCCACGTGCTTTGAGCAATCGACGATATTGATGACTGGCATACTGAACGCCTTGATCTGAATGAACTATCAACCCTTCTTTAGGCTGTTGTTGCTTTGCATTTATTTTTATAACGAACACAAACATTCGCTTCTTTCATTAGTTGAGCCGACTTACGTCGGCTAATTAGAAAACTTAACGTATTTAGCACTTTTTTAATGCGTCTAGCGCCATACGTATTGTCGCTGAATTTAGCGATATCTTTGATCAACGCAATCATTTCTTGATGTGTTGCATCAACACCAGTACTTACTTTACGCTTTTGAAAGCTATAGAAATTATTACTTTTTACACCCAGTACGTGACACATTACGACCACAGGCCAGATCTTCTTATGTTGGGTAATGAACGAATATTTTACTTCGTTTCTTTGGCAAAGAAGACTGTGGATTTTTTTGGATCTCACGCTCCATTTCTAAACGTATTACTTGTGCTTTTAGATTGCGGATTTCTTCTTGCTCTGGTGTTAATTTCCCATTATCACGAAAAGCGTGACCATCCTCATTGTCAGCTTCTTTGATCCAACAACCTAGCATATTAGGATTAACACCTAAGTTTCTTGAGGCTTCTGCCTGACTATAATTTTGCTCAACGACTAAGGCGATAGCATCAAGTTTGAATTCTTTTGAGTACTTTTTAGGTTTTGTTATTTTCGATCTCCAATTAAGATTATTATCTCTTAACTAGGTAGTCGAATCTATTAGACCACGTCAGAACGATATTTTGTAAATGACTTACGAGAAAATAAAAAGTTTAAACAGGGTGATATGTAAGCTACAAAAGTAATGTATACGTGAATAATATAAACAAGAACTACGATAAAAAGTTGATTATGCGCTATTAAATATTATAGGTTCACCGACGTATTTATATACAACACCTAAAAATAAATATTTAAGAAACAGAGGAAACAAATCAAGTTATAAATAGTGTAATACCACAAATTAACCCTAAGCCGAAATTATGTTATTAGGAAAATGGAGATCGCTGAACTTATGAGTACATCTTTACCTAGTTAATTTCCTTAGTTATCGCGTGCACTTTAGTTGAACCATACTCAGTTTTTATTCGCGTATCAATCTAACTATAACCTTTCGGCTTAGGGTTAATTAATGCCATAAATATGAATTTTTGTTGAAATAGTAATATATTTCAGTTGCTTAACCTCCGACTAAAATAATTATAATGAAGAATATAGAGGTTAATGGTTAAAAACTAAATTAAGGATAAATCTAAATGATATGTGGGGACAATATTAATAATATTTTAAAGAACAACTTATTAGGAATGGAGATATGACATTTAGGGTATGCATTCATCATTGAAACTAGTTTGACCTAAAATTTGCCCATCAAGCAAATATATTTTACGTTTTGCCATTTCAGCATAACGTATGTCATGCGTAACAACACAAAGTGTTGTTCCTTGCATGTTTAACAACTCGAGAGTTTCCATAATCTGATCACTATTTCGCGAATCTAAATTACCTGTTGGCTCGTCTACTAATAATATTGAAGGTTCAGCTACCAAAGCTCGAGCAATAGCAACACGTTGTTGTTGTCCACCAGAAAGTTGTGTTGGTTTACGCTGGCCCATTGATGTCATACCAACAAGATTTAAACAATAATCTACTTTGTCATTAATTATATTTAGTCTGAGAGGTCTTTTAGCATATCGTAGAGGCAAAGCGATATTATCAAAAACACTAAGTTCATCTATCAAGTTGAATTGCTGGAATATGAAGCCAATCTTTTGATTTCGAATTTCAGCAGCTTCTTCTATGCTTAATTGACTCACATCTTGTCCTTCGAAATATAGTTTTCCCGAAGTAGGGATATCCAGTAATCCCATGATGGATAACAACGTGGACTTGCCACAGCCAGAAGGTCCTGAAATTGAAATATATTCGCCTTGTTGTATCTCAAGTTCTATACCTTGCAAAGCATGAGTTAGCATGTCGTCTGTACTAAAAATTTTGTCTAACTGTTGGACTTTGATAATCGGAACTGTCATTCGAATACTCGGTATTTCAATATAATTGAGGATAAAAAATTAACCATTAATTACGCGTCGATGTAGTTTAATCTATAATTTAACTTTTGTATTTAACAAGTACGAATTGATTAAAAGTTGATTGTATTAAATTATTCAACAAAAAAGGCGGGCATTGCCCACCTTAATTCTAGTTAAACCTATAAGTTAGTTAATCACTACCACGCAAGCTGAATATCGCCGGCTTGTTAATGTATTGTCTTAATGGCCAATAACAAGCAAACAAAGTCACCAGCATAATCAATACTATGGTAGCTACTATCATGGGTAATACTTGCCAATTTAGAAATGGCTGAATGTATTCACTTAACCCTATGTAGGCGAGAGCGAACAACACAACACTACCAACAAAACCAATCAATACAGCCTTAGTGTTATCACTAATAATCATAGAAACTAGATGCTTACGTGTTGCACCTATTGCCATACGAGCGCCAAGTTCAAAGCGTCTAAGTTGGGTGCCGTAACTCAAAATACCATATAGACCTATACCTGCTAGTAAAAATACCAGACTTGCCAATACCGCTGTAGTTACAGCCGTAGTAATTTCAACAAACAAGCTTTTAGTAAGAATGTCATCAGCTGCATCGAAACTATAAACCGAGTATCTGGAATCAACATCGGATAATAATTTACCCAGTTGCTCACGACTAACAGACATGCCAGGCTTAACCTTTACCATAAAACGTTGACTACCAAGTCCATTAGGGGTGTAAACTCTTGGTACTCCTGCATCAGCGTTGTCACTACCTGTTGGCGTTGCGTTAGGGATAGCAATATCTTTTACTATACCAATGATTTTAAAAGGATCGGGGCCACCAACAGATATTTTCATTCCAATAACATCGCCGTCAGCTTTTAATTGTTTAGCAAAAGATTGGTTAACAATCATCACATTATTACGATCTTGGCGATCGACTAACGTAAAATTATCGCCTTGTACTAACGGTTGTTTAATCATACCGAAATAAGTATGACTAACGCCATTTAAAAAAGGTGTATATCTTTCTTTACTGACAACATCGGTTAACGCTCTTACACCCCAACCATCAAGTGGTGAAGGCGATTGACTGATCGACTCTACTTGAGGCAAAGCTTCAAGTTTTTCCTTTATCTCAGCCATTATAGGCAGTCTTTCTTCTTGGGTTGGAAAATCTGTTGAGGCAAAATTCAATACCAATGTTGATATATTAGTCGTGGTAAAACCTATCGGTGCATTGATGGTTTTAACCGCATCTTTAAGCAAACTAAAGTTGGCAAATACTAATACTGTTGCAAGAGCTACTTGGCTGGCAATTAATACTTGGCGAACTTTTTTCGATACTTGTAAACCACTGCCTTTACCACTACTTTGCAAGGTCGTATTTAATGAGCGATAATCCACCATCCAGGTACTTAATTTAGCGAAAAACAAAGCAAATACGACGGTAACCAACACAGCACTACCAAAGGTAATCGGGTTAAAAGATAATTCATTAACTCTAGGTAAAATTTGTTCGAAATGTTCCTGCATAACAAAAAAACCAATCTGAGCAAGCACCAAAGCGAGTATTATAGACATAAACATCAACAAACCAGTTTCAGCCAACATCGCTTGAAACAAATGCTTTTTAGTCGCGCCAATTGCGGCTTGAATAGCCATTTGACGTTGCTTTTCAGCAGTACGTGCCATAAACAGATTAGAAATATTTGCACAGGCGATCAATACCAAACCCATCACACCGGCTAATAACATTACCGCAATAGATTCACTATCACCAAGCATAACTTCTTTAACCGGAGTTACAAGCATAACGACTGACCAGCCCTTGAAAAAGTCCATCTCAATGACACCTTCCTGCCAACGATCACTAACTAACGGCGATAAAAGTTGCTGTGCTTGGCTTTGACTAACACCTTCTTTCAATTGACCCAAGAAATTAAGGGTACCACTAATATTACCAAAACTTTGTCTCCCACGTTCACCTGTCTGATTATAGTCCCATGGCATCCATACTTGCGTTTCTCGTCCAATTCCATCCAGTTCAGCTTCAACAAAATTTTCAGCTAAAACGCCAATAATACGATAACTGATACCACTTAAGTTGATTTTTTGCTCAAGAATATCTGCACTACCACTAAATTCTTTTTTCCAAGTATTATAACTAAGCATGGCCACAGGGTTATTGGTATCCATGGCTTCACTCGCTTCAAACATACGACCCATAGCCATAGGAGATGCTAATATCTGATGTAATTCAGGTGTCACATAGGCGGTATTAACAAGAGGTTGGCTAGGGTGAGAAACGATCACGTCTTGCGAATAAGCCATTATTGATGCTTTCTCAAATGCTTCTTTACTCTTGTATAAATGGACTAAGCCAGGATAAGTAAAAGCAATAGCTTTAGTTTCTTTTTCCGGGCCGATTAGCTTATGTTCGGCAACAAAAAGACGGTCTTGCTCCGGATAAGGTAATGGCTCAACAAGTAACAAATAGTTTAGCGTTACTACACATAACAGGGCGCCTAAGGTAATGCCCATGGTCAGTAATACGGTTAAAATAAAGCCGGGTTTCTTTTTCAGGCTGGCCCAAGCCTGATTATGTCTAAGAATTAATTTCCTCATACTGCCACCATCAATGGTTCGTCTTTAACGATTTGCCCATCAAGTAATCTAAGTTGGATATTTGCCATATCAGCATAACGCGCATCATGGGTTACCATACAAATAGTGGTACCATTTTTGTTAAGCTCAGCTAATACTGCCATTACGGTGTCTCCACTTTGTGAATCTAGGTTACCCGTTGGCTCATCGACTAATAATATCGCAGGATCTGCAACCAAGGCACGAGCAATAGCAATACGCTGTTGTTGTCCACCTGACAACTGGTTAGGCTTATGATCAGCTCTGTGACTCATTTCTACCATTTTCAAACAGGTTTCAACTCTTTCTTTAATAAATTCGTCTGTCGGTAGCTCCTTTTTATATTGCAGAGGGAGCGCAACGTTATCAAACACTGAGAGTTCATCAATTAGGTTAAAAGACTGAAATACAAAACCAATTTTTTCATTACGAATGGCTGCCGCATCATCAAGAGAAAGAGCGCTAACATCAACCCCCTCTATACTGTAAGAGCCCGAACTAGACATATCTAATAAGCCCAACAAAGACAACAATGTAGATTTACCACAGCCAGAAGGACCTGCGATTGAAACATATTCACCCGCACGAATCACAATATCTACATCTTTAAGTGCATGAGTTTCAACATCATCTGTTTCAAAGATTTTACTGATACTCTTCATTTCTATTTTAATTTCAGTCATATTCGTTTTCCTTGTCTCTTACATTAAATTAGGGATTAATTTTTATAGTTTAAATGAGTGTTAATTACTCGATAGTACTTAATAATTTTCTATGGTCAGTTCCTGATTTTTCACCAGTGACAAGTCCGAAACAATAAATATGTCATCAACGTTGCCACCCTCAATAATTTCGATATAGCGACCAGCTTCTTTACCAAATTTAACTTGGGCTCTCATCGCATAATTATTTGTATCATCAAGACGAAATAAGCTCGCGTTTGTATTTGCCTTGCCATTTACAGGGCGTTCCATATAGGTGATGTTAACTAAAATGTCAGTAATAATAACGGCATCTACACTAAGCTGTGGACGGGCACTAGCAGGTAATTGGTCAGGTAAAGCTACTTCAACTTCAACGGTATTATCTACTACAACGGGATCAATACGTGAAACGGTGCCAATAATTTTGTCTCTGCGCGTATCAACAATAACCTTTTGGCCAATAAATATTTGTTGCGCTTTACTTTGTGGCACTCGAACTAAAGCGATAAGATCTTGAACACTACCGATAAGCGCAATTTCTTGTCCTCCCGTTAGACTTTGACCCAACTCAACCGACAAGCGCTGTAATACACCATCAAACCCAGCTTTTACGGTAAGGCGATCAAGACGATTTTGAGCAATATCTAACTGCCCTTGTTGCTGCATTATTTGATCATTCTGAATATTAATCGCTTCTTGATTAACTAATTTAAGCGCTGTGGTACGTTGCTTATGGATGTTCAGACGTTTACTAAGCTGTGCTTCCTGAACTAAGCTGTCTTTATAATCAAGTACTGACACAATACCGGATTTAACTAGACCAGACTGTGCCTCTAGTTTTACCTTGGCCGTTTCGTAACGAGCTTCCATTTCGGCAAAATTAGCACTTTCGTTGAGGATTTCACGCTTTTGATTCAATACTAACTGGCGTAAATTAGCTTTACGTTGTGAAAGTTCCCGTTTCGCACTATCGACTTCTTGTTGCAATTCAGGGTTAGCCAATTGAACGATAATACTGTCTGCCGTTACCAGCGCTCCGGGCTTAAGGACAATTTCCTGAACCGTTGCTCTGGTTAAAGAAGTGATCAATACTTGTTTGTCTGAACGTAAAGCACCATAACCTTCTATTTCTACTTGCAAATCACCTTGTCTTACCGTACCAAAAAGCATGTCGTTACGTTTAACCGTAGTACCGCCAGTTTGAGTGCTAACATACCAAACCATAGAAGCGATCAAACAAATGACTACACCACCAATAACCGGCATGGATTTGAGTTTACTTGGCTTAACTTTAATTTTTTTCACGTCCATTTAAGAGACACCTTGATTAAAAATTTCACAGATAGTAATAGTGCTTAAGCTATATTTGTGCCACAATTAATAAGCCATTTAAATCAATGCATTATGGATATTAACATTAAGAATATTACAGGATTGGTCCGCTAGCGAACTAGAGCGAACCGTTTATGAACTAATGTATTTGAAGAGAAGGCTTAACTAATAAATTAAACTATACATAATTGGCCATGTATTAAACTTTGGAAAATTGTTATTAGAAATACCGGAAGCACAAAAAAGAAAAACATAATAATGAACATAGGATCAGGAATAGAATTCTATTGCGTTATAACTTTTCAGCCGAACTAGTGGGCAAGGGGAGGTAGATGGATACTGTGACCCCTGGGGAACTATGATTATTAACCAAGGTTATTGTGCCTTTGTGATGTTCAATAATATTTCGACAAAAACTAAGTCCTATCCCTTGACCATTTTGCTTGGTTGAATATAAAGGAACAAATAGGTTGTCAAGATTAGCAAAACCATGACCATTATCCACTACTTCAATTAAGGAAGTATTACCTTTTTGGCTAAAAATAAGCTTTATTTTGTCTTTATTTTCAGAGGCCTCGTCGGCATTCTTGATAACATTTAATAAAACTTGTTCAATGAAAACCGGATCTGCCCAAAAACTTTCAGTATTCAATATTATTTCAAATTCAATGTCTTTAAGCAGACCTTGAATACGTTTAGCAATGTTTGAGACTAATAGCATCTGACAATTTAGGTGAAATGGTTTAGTAATAGATGCATACCGGCTGACAAACTCTTCCAAATGCTGACAGCGTTCAGTGATAACATTCAACGCTTGCTTTTCTCTATCACCTTCGGCCTTTAAACTTAGTCCTTGAGCTAATGCAGATACAGGTGTTAATGAGTTTCGAATTTCATGCCCTAGCACTCGAATAAGTTGTTGCCATGCATTTAGTTGGCTTTGTCTCAATGCCGATTCAATATTCACAAAAACCATCAACTGATGAGTTTTGCCCTGATCCATAAATTCGCTGTGCCTAATTTGCCATTTACTATCAAGAGACTTTTCCTTAAAACGCCAATTATTATCCACAAATTCAAGCCCTAATAAACCAGGAGAAGAATGTCTAAAAATTTGCCAAGGCTGCGGAAATAACTCGTTAAAAGCACTATTTGCATAGGTTAGTTGAGGTCTTTGATCAAAGACCATAATTGGACTATCGAGTTGCTCAATAAGACGATAAACAAGAAAGATATTTTGATCGTAGCGTGATTTAAGCATTTGCAAATGTGAACTCAAATTTTTAAGGTCATGATGAAATTCTATTACTTTACCTTGGGTAAAAGCTGGTTTGGCATACTGACAATAGTCATTATTACGAACCGCTTCAAGATGCATACTGGCACGTTTAAAAGCAATAACGGTTCTTCTGTAAATATATAAAAACAATAGCCAAAAGATCACTGCAACCCCAGAAGTTGTTAAGCCAATATTGAGCAGTGTCCAATGCTGAATTATTCCAATCACCGCCCACAAACTCACCACTACAATACTAATGGCAATAAAAGACGTTTTTAAGAGCTGTTCTAAGGATTTAAAGGTAAATAGTTTCATAACACCCAGCTAAATTTTTATGATTTTGAAGTATTGGATTTTGACCTTAAAATAACGGATACAATTATATTGGAAATTGTATCTATTAAAAATCATGGCAGTATTAATAACAAATTTACGTTTCATTAATACCGTATTTTTCTAATCTGCGATACATAGATGATTTTGTCAATCCGAGTGTGATGGCAGCTTTAGGGACATTATTATGGTTTAACTCTAATGCTTGTTCTATCAGTATTTTCTCTGCTTCCTCAAGCGTCATCATAGGCAATTTATTAATCTGCTTAAGCATAGACAGGTGCAAATCTTCATGTCCTAGGCTACTGCTTTGTGCCAACAAAACCGCTCGTTCCATTAAATGACTCATTTCTCGAACGTTACCCGGCCAATGATATGTCTCAAGTGCTTTCAATGCCGAGGGAGTTAAACTTAATTCTTCTCGTTTATATTTTTTTCCATGCAAAGCAATAAAATGATTGGCCAAAGGTGCAATATCTTGGAATCTTTCCTGTAATGACGGCACTCTAAGTTCGATGGTATTAAGTCGAAAATATAAGTCTTCTCGAAATTGACCATCGGATATTAATTGGGCAATATCACCATTAGTTGCACAAATAATTCTGCTATCAGCATGTTGTGTTTGGCTCGAACCTAAAACTTCATATTCCCCTGATTCTAGTACACGTAACAATTTAGCTTGCTGAGAATGGGGGATATTTGCAATTTCATCTAAGAACAAAGTTCCGTGTTTGGCAAGCTCAAAACGGCCAATGCGATTATCTTTAGCGTCGGTAAATGCACCTTTTTTGTGGCCAAACATTTCACTTTCAAACAATGATTCTGAAATAGCCCCCATATTAACAGAGATAAAAGTATCGTTAGCACGGTTAGACAGTTCGTGAATACGTTTAGCTAAGTGACTTTTCCCTGTACCGTTATCACCTGTTAATAAAATACTGGCATCTGTTGCCGCAACAGAATCAATTTGACGTAGTAATTTTGCCATGGATTCTGATTGCCAACTAAAGTCTTGTTCGACAACAGGCTCTAACTGTTGTTTAAGTTTTTGATTTTGAACTTGCAGACCAGCCATTTTTAACTGTTGTCGGATAATTTGAATTAATCTTTGATTATTCCATGGCTTTTCAACAAAATCACAGGCGCCAAGACGCATAGCACTCACTGCAAGATCGACATTAGACCAACCAGTCATTGCAATAACAGGGATCACAAAATCCGATTTACTTAACCAAGTCAAAAAACGTAAACCTTCTTCACCAGATGTGGTGTCTAGGGAAAAGTTCATATCCAACAAAATCAAATCAACCGTATTTTCAGCCAATATTACTTGAGCATAATGGTGATTTTCTGCTTCAAGAATCGAAAAACCTTGATCTTCTAAAATAAAGGCGGCACTTAAACGAATTTCAGGGCTGTCATCGACAACCAGTATTTGAGGCTTAGACATCACAATTAATGATAACTCACTGACAATATGAATTAAGATAATAAATTGCCAATCAGATTTGAACAAGATAAATATTGTAATTTAACGTGAATCACGCTTTAACTGAATTATTTAAGAGGTACATACAAGGATTATATTGGGTAAGATTATACTCAAGTCATATAATAAAACATTGTAATGAAGTTATAACAAACCCATAACACTATGACCGATACTAAACAGTATCGGTCATAGTGGGTTGTAATAGCTAACTCATTTAGCTGGAGTTCCCAATAAATCTATCGTCTTACTGTAACCGACTTCATTGAAGTTACTCGAATGAAAATTCATAAAACCGTGTAAATACTCAACCTGAGTTATTTCAACATTAGGCTTGTTTTCTAACGTTCCTATTAACTTACACACGTCAAAGTGTGATTCTTTTTTAGGGAAAATTAAATGAATGTTAAAACATGGATTAATCTGTATGAAATTTCTAATTTGCGAACCATAAAAACAAAAAGCCTGTTCAATCATATTATTTGTGATGCTATGAGATAGTCGCCAAATAGCAGAAGCGCCAATACTAAATCCAATAAGAGTTGTTTTACATTCAAGGTTAGACAAAGTTATAAGTACTTTTGAAACGTAACTATCAAGTCCAACCTGAGTAACGAAGTATGAATAGGCATCCGCTTCATTATTAAAGGCCATATGTTCGCCATCATATGGGTCGATAATACGGCTTGCCCCGAGCTGTTCTTTTAGTTTAATTAAAGCCGGAGTGATGCCAAAAACATCAGAAAAAATAATTATGTTCATTAAATAAGTTCTCACTTGAAGTTATGTTATTTGATTCTTTGGATAACCTTTATCGCAACTTCATTTGACTCAGCAAATAACTTTTGCTCTGCAGACAAAACGACTAAGTCATTAATTTATTTTTTAAATACGATAATGGGCTATATCCGTACCATCGTTTGAAGGCACGATTAAATGAACTTTGATCAGAAAATCCCAGTTTAGTCGCAATATCGCCTAATGGATGTTTTCCAATATATAGCATTACCCGCCTTTTTCTTTCTGTCTCAAATAAATGTGCAAATGTCGTGTTCTCATGTTTTAAATGACGTTGTAAAGTTCTAGCTGTCATATTTAATGCACTTGCCGTGCGGATCAAACTGCAATCTTCCAAGTCATTCTTAGCGATAAGTATATGATTAACTTTTTCAGTCAATAATTGCTGACTTTTATAACGTGATAATTGCTGGTCTGAAACTTGTTCAAGTACCAGATGAATTTGATTATTATCCGTTTTAAAGGGTAAGGTTAAGAAACTACTAGGAAAAACAATTTGATTGAACTTGGCATCCGTTTCTATTGGGCAGTTGAACCAAATAGCCAAGGTCTTTTTGTCAGTATATGACAAAGATTGAGTAAAACTAATGGCACTAGGTGATAACTCAGGATTTAGTAATTGCCGAATAACACTCACCCAAGCGGTCATGTTACGTAATATAACCTGCTGACTACAGTTTTCATCGGGTAACCATCGTATAACAGCAATATCGTCTTGCTGTTCAAATTCAGTTTTCCCTATATCGGCAACCAAGCTGTCATAAGTAAGCAACGCAGAAATTGCACTCGCTAAATTATTACTGGATTCGATCAAATACCCTAATACACCAAAGTCAGCTGTACGAATTTGTTGGCCAAGTTTAAAACCAAATATGGGTTCATTTAAGGTGTTTTGTGCATATTGAAGTAGTGTATTATAACTTTTAAGACTTATACGAGGGGCTAGCTGTTGAGTTTGTTTATTACTGTATTCATTAAAATTTATAGACAACAAAACACACTGACTGTCGAGGCCAAGTGTTTCTAGATAATCAAGGCAACTAGAAAAATAATGATCGGCAAGTGTCTTCATTTGTCGCCTAAAGCTAATTAATGATCGTGTAAAAGCAAGTCTGCCATGGATTTTTTTTATATACTAGAAGAATGTTCAAATTGTTTCCGGTGTACAAATGATATCAATAGCCGTAAAAAAAACCATTAACGCAACACCTTTACAAGTCAGAGAGATATTGCTTGAACATCAGCAGTTAAATCGTTTTTTTAATGCCGAATTTATGCTCATAAGAAAGCAAAATGAAGGTGAAATAGAAGGCGGAAAAGGTGCGATTAGACAAGTAAGCATGATGGGCATTAAGTTTGAAGAAGTCATTGTCAGCGCAGATGAACATCATATATTTTATCAAATAATGGGCAATAAACCTGTTTCAGAACATCGTGGTAACATCCACTTTTCTCAAAGTAATAATACAATTACACCAAACACCGAAGTTAGCTACCACATAAGCTGTAAGGCACCTTGGTGGCTACCAACATTTTTACTTAGCTTCTTTATTAAAAAAGACGTCAAACAAGCACTTAATAAATTGGCTATTAATTTTAACGTGAATACATAATGTCTATAGAAATTATTTTACTGGCCCTAAGTCCAATTTTTGTTATTTTTGTTTCGTATGAGTTTATTAAGTTCAGACGTGTTTACGATATAAAAGATAGCCTGGCTAATACGGCACTTGCTCTTATGCACCAAGCTGCAGATGCGATTGCCTTGTTGGTATTAATGCCATTTTTTTATTGGCTTTATGACTTTCGATTATTTGAGGTAGAACTTTCAATAATAAGTGTTTTCGGCGCTTTTTTATTACAAGACTTTTTGTATTATTGGTTTCATAAAGCATCTCACCATATTCATTGGTTATGGGCTGCACATGTTGTTCATCATAGTTCAACCAAAATGAATTTCTCTACCGCATTTAGGCAAAGCTTAATGTATCCTCTGGCGGGTATGTGGGTATTTTGGATGCCAATGATATTAATAGGTTTTGACCCTGTCACTGTATTTACGGTCGTGGCACTGAATTTGGCATATCAATTTTTTGTACATACACAAATAGTCAATAAGTTAGGTTGGTTTGAAAAAGTGTTTAATACCCCTTCACATCATAGAGTGCATCATGCTATTAACGAGGGTTATCTAGATAAAAATTTTGCAGGAGTGCTTATTATTTGGGATAAAATGTTTGGCACTTACGCTGAAGAAGAAGCCGATAAAACCTGTAAATATGGCATAATTGGACAACTTAATAGTAATAACCCAATCACTATTACTTTTCATCAATGGCATTATTTAATTAAAACGATGTTTACCGCTAAAGGTATAAAATTAAAACTTAAGGTTTTATTTGGTTATCCAACAAGTTCCGTCAAACATAAGTAATTATCCTTTCTGTAACGAATTTATATAATAAACACTTAAGGTTAGGCCTGTTGGAAAAAGGTCTTTCACTAATATTGAACGCCGAAATATAAGCTTAATACTTGTTTTTTAATTTTGAATTGAGTTGAAGAGTTTATTTCATCAATTTCTCCACCACCAAAATTTTCAAGTTGAGAGTTCGTGCCGTAGCCATCGCCAACATTTACTACAAGGCCAGTAGTAATATTATAGTTGGAAGCTTGATGATTAACAGAAAATGTAACACCGACAAAATCTACATCTTCTTGTGGACGAAATAATACAACACCCCCTGCCCTTTGTTCATTGAAGGCATCTAGAGAAATATTACTATTGTCGGTATATATGCCAAAAGCAATTTTTGTTTTATTAGATATTGCTATTTCTACCGCCGCAGATATATTTGTCACTGACTCAAATGCTCTTGTTATATCAATTACGCTGCCATATTCACTAGCACTTGAAAATTCCACAGGAGAATCAACGTTATTGTAATGGTGTAGATCCATGGTAAGCATAATATTATCAAAGGTAACATTAGCGCCAACTTCGATAACGAGTGGATAATTTTGTTTGGTGTCAACATCAAATCGTGCCGTTCTTCTCTCAAACTCATTTTCCTCATCATCACCAAAATAGAATTCTGATGTCTCTATATTTCCATTAGCCCATTTATCACTATATTGTAAATCACGTGATAAGCTGTATTTCTGGGAGATGGTAAGCCCTATTGCATAATTATCTTGATGATAAATGGCACCAAATTTCGGTTCAATTAATACTTCATCATCTAATAAACGCGTACTCGCCTGTGTAATGTTTTCAAAGTAATAATCAGTATCCGAACTAAATTCAAAGTACTGAATCTCACTGATAGTCACTTCCTTTTTCTTTTTGAAAAGGCCACTTACCGTGACACCAATGTCGATTGATTCACTTAATTTATAAGCTGAGCTGAAGCCGAACTGAGTGACTTTATATTCGCTGTCTAATGAAAAATCTCTATTCTCTATAACTTGCCCTTGTTCGTTATGTTCTATATGTAAATCATCGTCATCTTCGTCATCTGTATATATAGAAATGGGGCCCATATAATTATAGGTTCCATACTCATCAAGCTCCTCATAACTAATATCTGTTGTAGCTAAATAAGCCCCCACAGTAAAATCACCTAATGTCGTGGTATAACCTAAAAATCCAGGCAGTATAGTTTGAGAGGTTCTATCTAAAGACTGATCAATATAATCAAGTTCTCGTTCTCCATCATCCCAGCTTACCGATGTCGGTTTAGGAAAAACATTATCATATTTTGAATTTTTATATGAATAAGCATTTATAGTTCCTGATAATGTGTTGCCAATACCTTGAATACTCGCTGGATTGTAATGCATACCATATGATGATTTCATGATAGAAGTATAAGCTCCGGCTAAGGCTGAAGGCTGATCACCTACAGGAATATTTTCATAATGAAACTCATTAGCACTCGTGATACAACTTAGTAGATACATTGGGCAAGCTACAAAAAATTTATGCATAAATACTCTTTATTGTTCAAAAAAGTCAGGAATCATACAAATCATAGCGTAAATAACGAAATATAGTAGTGAGTGCTACAGCAAATAAAATATAAGAATTGCATATTTATATTGCTATGAAAAAGAGTAAGTTGAAATACGGGTAAGTTATTGCTGACTGTATAGGCACAAGTGAGACTCCCTCGTATTGATAACAGTTGATGCATCATAGTTGATTGAATTTAATATAAAACCTCAAGTTGTCAACCGTACTTTTCACTTCAATGTCACTAGGTAACGTAATATGAGGAGATATTAAATGATGCTTTATTTAAGCTTTACTATAAATAACAGTCTATCTTAATGCACAAAATCCCATTGCAGCGATAGACTGTCAGATAACAGGATTACCTGTTTTTACGTGCCAACACTAAGCACATCATAAACAATGCATAGCCAAATGAACCACCACTGCTTTTCTTAGCTGTAGGGGTTGGCTGCGGAGTCGCAGTAACTTTAGAAACCGTAATGGATACTGATGCTTCATTCGAAGTTTCACCTTGGGTATTTTCTACCGTATAAACAAAAGAGTCCTCACCTGAGTATCCAATGGTTGGCGTATAAGTAATATTACCTGTTGTATCATCAACTAGCGTTGTGCCATTTTGCACGGCAGTCACTAAATATATTGAAGAAACATCAAGGGCTATATTACTAACAGTGTCATTTGATAAAACCTCAATAGTTACAACTGAATCTTGACTGACTGTTACCGTATCATTATTTGCTTGTGGGTTTGTTGAACCATCATCGATGAAGTTTTCGATGACCATTATTTTTTTTATGCTACTATAGTTAGAGACATAAAGCTTGGTGCCATCATTACTTATTGCAATCCCATTTGGAGCAATGAGTCCAGCTTTTGATGAGCCAGGTAATTCTATTGTAGAACCACCATTTGTAGGAATTTGATAGATTTTATTCGTATTTATACCTGTAGCATAAATCATTCCTTCAGCATAAACAATATAGCCGGAACCACCCGTTGATGATGTTAATTCTGTAAATACTTTGTCGGTTGAAATTTTAAATACTCGTCCATCTTCATAATTTCCTACATAAATATTGTCATCTTCATCGGTTACTATGCCAACAGGGCCATTAAGACCATTTCCTGAAACCCATTTTTCAATAACGCCAGAAGAAGTTACTTTATAAATGGTGCCATTGATATAACTAGTAACGTAAATATCATCATTGTCTTTAATTAAAATACCATTAGCATTACCGTGATTGCTAAAATCTGCAAAAACAGATTTAGCTCCATCTTGCGTTATTTTATCAATAATTCCGCTATTAAAGTTGATCACATACATATTACCATTTGAGTCAAAATCATGTGCTACTGGACCATCGAATTGAGCAGCAATTTCTGAAACATTACCATCAGGTGTTATCTTTTGAATCGTGAGACCAGACAATCCAGCACTACCAAATGGACCTGCACGAGATACGTAAATATTACCTTCGCTATCAACACTTAAGGCATCGTTATATCCATTTGTCAGGGTAACTAGCTCACTATAATCAACTGCCGCGACTAAAGAAGAACAAGAGAGTGCGATGACGAGTGCACATTTACCCATTATATTTTGTGTATTCATTGTTATTTGACCCTTTAATTATTATTTTTAATGACTCATACCACAAACGTTTTAAATGCTTAAAGTAGTCATTTCTTATAATTTATTTATTTCGTCATCGGTTGTATTGAAAGTTAATGTGTATTTGTATGAAATTTCGTTGAAATTTTATTGAAACATAGAATAAACAAGTAGTTAAGGCGTTAATTCAACAGTTTAAATAATTGATATTTACTTAATAGAAAAATTTACCTCAATTGAAAAGTACATATTTAGGTATACAACAAACATATACCGCTCGTCGATATCAGATTAAATAGTCTTAGGGGGTGACTATAAAATGCACCAGCTGTTTTTGTAAGCTAAAGGCCAATGGTGGTCATTCTGAAATGAGCACACCTAGAGGCAGCAATCAAATACTGCCCTTTATGAGTGACGAAAAATTAGTTTTGATAGAGGATGGCACCGAAGTCACTATTCTCAATTGCTGAATTACGATAACCTTTTGGGAAATGACAGCCCAAAAACAAACGCCTTGATATAAATGCATGAATATCAAGGCGGTTTGGGCAATTTATACGAGCTTTCATTTTTCTATTAATTAAACAAGCTTACCCCTTGAGTTCGGAAGTTAAGCGATTTATAGCAGTCTGTAATTCTTCTGAATCAGGGTTTTTAGGTAACTCTGATTTATAAAAATCAATTGCCTGTTGAACTTCGCCGTTCATGACATAAAACTCACCAATCTTCATTATAAAACCAATAGAATAGTTATTTGCGGCAATAAACCCATCAAATTCTTTAACGAACATGTTGAATGCTTCAAATTCATTGTCGTTTATCGACTGATTAAGCAAGTAATGTATAGTGTCGTCATGTATTTCAGTACTTATATTAAAATGCTGGCCTCGACTTTTGTAATGTATTTTTAATGCGTTTAGTCCACCAAAATCGTTAAATTCCTGAATAGAATAAAATCTGATGGGTGAATAACCTTTAAAATACTGGGTAAGGCCTTTATTAATGGTATCTAGTGGGGTGCTATAGTGATTATCATCGGTAGATAAGTGAAATTTCCACTTTACGTTTTCCTTAGCATTATCACCTAATATTTCAGCAAGCACTTTATGCGATCGTACAGCCCAAGACTCTACTTCACCCAATGTATAGTATAAGAACTCTGGTACCGTATTTTTACTTTGTAATACTTGCGTTACGTTATCCAGTCTTTCTCGAGTAAAACGTGTTGAGCTGGCTAAAAAATATGCATCAATGAGATTCGGACGCTTCGCAAATAAATCTAATGCAAAGCCACCAGCGAGCTCCCAACCAAAATACAAACTCATATCATTGGTCCGATAATTTTTTTCAACATAATTGACTATCTGATTTTCAAATATATTGATAAAATCCTTTGATTTATTTCCAAGTAACTCTCGTCGTTTTTTCTTTTCTATATTTATGCCAACAACGATAAAATCGGGAGACTGTTCCTGCCATACGAGTGTTTTTTGATAGGCTATAGCATTGAGAAAATATCTTTCACCATCCATAACGTACATTACTGGATACTTATTATTTTTTCCTTTATATCCATCGGGTAAATAAACAGTGATAGACGAACTATTCTCGAAGTTAATAGTGTTAATGTTTCCAATGTTTTGTATTGCGTGTTTGTTGGTAAACTCTTCAGCTGAAGAGTTAAATGTAAACAAGAGAATTAATACTGTAATTAATTTATTCATGACCTACCTATTTTAGAGATAATGCTCAGTTAACATATACATTGCCTTGATGATATTTGATTGAAATATTTACTTCTCTTAAAAAATGTAAACTTATGTAAATATGAATTCAAAATTATTTACAATTGGCTATTTAATTAGAATTATAATAACGTTAAGCATCATCTGTACTTGGTAAAAACCTTGACTTGTTTAGGTGATTCGTAAAAAAGAAAAACTCAAACTTCATTCATAAAAGTTTATTGCTATTTATTATAGTTTTATAATTTCATATGAGGTATCAATCGAAATCAGTTGAGAATACATGGAAAATAACAAAGTGCCCCAAACCTTGAACTTTACCTTAGGGAACTTTACCATTTTGACATCACGTAATTTAATTACGGACGGTGGTGCAGAAACATCTATAACACCTAAAATGCTCGCTGTTTTAATTGAATTGGCAAAACATCAGGGGCAAACTTTATCTAAGGCACACTTATTATTTGCTGTTTGGGGAACTGTACATACTTCAGACATGGTACTCAGTCGAGCGATATCCGATCTAAGGAAGGTTTTTTCTGACTCAGCTCGAAAACAGTCATTTATAGAAACAGTGTCAAAGCAAGGTTATAGATTAAAAAAAGAGGTGACTTGGCTTAACTCAACAAGTATTACTGAACCACAAATAGAGATTGAAAAACAAACCGCAACTCAAATAGACTCTGTTACTACCTGTGATGAAAAGTCTGGAAAAAAGCACGCAAAAATTAAACGCCTGACCATCTTTATTACTTGTAGCCTTATTTTGTGCATATTACTTTATAAGCAAACCTTTACGTCCAAGAGCGACTCTTCTATAACGGTGGCAAAGGTTACTCAAATAACTTCAAATGAAGATCCTAAAAGATATATACGTTTTAGTTCTGATGGAAAGTATTTGGCTTATTCTGCAAATTCGTCTAAAACAAAAGGTAGCAAGATACACATTCATTCACTTAAAAATGATGAAACACACATATTAGATGAAATGAACGCTAATGCGACTACCACAAATGCTAATATTGTTACCTACCAAGTTGCCCCTACTTTTTCTCATGATGGAAATCAAATTGCCTACAAGCGTTATACAAAAAGTAGCTGCCACATCATGGTATTTAATCTTAATAATTTTAGTCAACGTGAATTGTCGGACTGCCCATCGTCTAAAACCGAAGCATTAGATTGGTCATCTGATGACAAGAATCTGGTGAGTACCGTGTTTAATCCAATGAAAAACACTGAAAGTTTGATTTTTATCAATGTAATAAGTGGAAATATTGAGGTGTTACCTTCTTCACAAGATAAAGCGAGTGGATATTTCTGGCCTCGATTTTCACCAGATAATCAGAAAATTGCTGTTGTGTATTTTCGTCCAAATAATAACTCATGGACAATAGGCCAAGTAGATGCACAATCAGGCGAGTTTTCTGAAGTTTTGACCGTAAACGAAGAAGTGAGTCAAGTTATATGGGACGAAACTGGTGAATTCATCTATTACCTTGTGGTAAATTCACCGGACGAAGGTATAAGAAAAATTCATATATCAACAAAGCATATTCAAACAATCGCTAATATAAGAAGTGGTAGTTTGGACTTTGACATTGTCAATCGACAGTTTGTTTTTATTAAGCGCGAACGTAAGTCCAATATATGGCAATCCCACAATAACCAGCAAGGAGAAATTACAACGACTGCAACCTTTGAACATTTTCCTCAAACTCATTCACCGAGTTTATCTCCAACGAAAAACACTCTGGCTTTTATCTCTACGGCGTCGGGAATTGATTCCTTATGGCTTAAAAAAAGAAATGCCAATACGCTGTTATTTCAAGGAAGTACAAATGAAAAGATGTCAGAACCGACTTGGTCACCCAACGGCAAAGAACTCTTAGTCACGGTTTTACAGAAAGGGGAGAGTAGAATAATGCAATTTGATTTAGAACTGAATAATGTTAAGAGATTCCCTCGTAAAAACAATGTAAAAATGGGTAAATGGTCAAACGATGGTACTATGATGTACTGGTATGAAGAAACAGACGGTCACTGGAGTGTCATTGAAAAAGACATCAATACTGGGTCAACAAGGGTTATTCTAGACCACCCTATTTCGCGATTTGAAATCGTCAGCAGTAACATACTTTATCAAAAAATTGGCTCTTTAGCTGTGCATTTACGCAGTTTGACAGATGAAAATAAACCTAGCGTAAACGAACAAAAAATCATCTCACAAATTAGTAGTTATGGATGGGATGCTCATCACAATAGGGTTTATTATATTTCAGAAGCAGCAAAGAGTCAGATGTTATCATCAATGGAACTGGCGACAGGTGAGTCCACAGCGTTATATCCCATATCAGCAAACCAAAGTGTCAACTCAAGTCGCCATTTAAGCGTTAACAAAGACGGAAGTAATGCTTTTTATACACGAATTCATAAAGAGCAAAAAAGTATTGTATTGTTGAATTTACAATAACTATTATCCCGTTTAATGAGATATGTTTATCATCAATTTTCCATTAATATATAATGTGCCTAGCATTTTCTAACAAGGTTATTTATGAATTCGCGAGCAAAAAACTTTAGCCAATTGACATGGCTAGTTTTTCAATACCATGAGAAGGCGTCCATCGTTTAAATTCTACAAAACCATGTTTTTTGTATAACTTTATTGCAGGTATATTTACAACCGCTGTTTCTACAATAGCTTTTGAAAAATCATTATCCGTTAGAACATAGCTTATTAATTTATTTGCTATACCTTTTCTAAAATGATTGGGATCCACCGTTAGAGAGTCAATGCCTAAACATTTATCTTCAAAAGTAATCTCTAAAACCGCAGCAAGACACTCGCCTTCATAAAAGCCATAAAATGTAGTTTTTGAATTTTCTATATCTTTAGCACTCCGTGATAATGGCGGGAAATCAAGAGTACCAATCAACTGAGCTTCTATTTTATAAGAATTCTGAAAGATATTATAAATCTGCTTGGCAACTTCTGGATCCGTATTATCAAGTATTGTGATCATGCTACCTTTATCCTTAACGTTTATATTGCTATTCGCAACCACAGTATCCATCTACCGCCTTACCATATCTTTCTCCATCACCAGTTATTATTGTGCGACGAGAATAATCTAAAAGGGAGTCAAAATTAACACGTGGCCAACTATCAAAATACTTTTTGATATGAAAGATCATAAGTCTGTATAAACGGACTCAAAGTTTAATTCGTTGAAGTCAGAATGCGTACAGAACATTGCAAAAGCATATTCAATATTGTTTTCATCAGTGAATTCTATGTCAAAAACCCCCTTAACTTCACCAACTGTGTAAAATCCTTTTGATCGAACGCTTCAATCAATATGGGAAGTAACGGTTAGCAATTTTCGATATGGAATTTTTATGACATTTGAAGCCAAACATTTATCCAAACTCTCTTTTGCAGAATTAACACTATTGTGTATGAAAAATAGTGCTAACTATGTTTTCTGAAAAACTGAATAACGGCTTGGTTAAATAACTCAGGTTGCTCCCATTGCACTGCATGACCCGCTTCTGGAACTACCAAAGATTGGCTATTTGGAATTTCTCGTGCTGCAGCCCTCATCATTGATGGCGGTTGATATAAATCGGCACTACCGGCAATAAAAAAAGTGGGTATATTATTTGTTCGTATTTTATCCCAAGTGATAGTGCTTTTAGCTTTTTGACCATGTCTGATGCCATCACCTCTAGATTTACCTTCCATGGCAAGCCATGCTTTAACGCCTTCAGGGTGTGCCCAGCGATAAGAAGGACCCAATTCTTTAAACTCTGGAGGTAAACCACCAAAAGCTTTAGGTAGGATAAAATCTAAACGTTCATCAATATCTTTATCCCATAAGCCGAAGAGACTACAAGCAATGACCATGCTAAGTAGTTTATTGGGATATGAAACAGCGAAATCCGTAACAGAAAAACCACCAGCGGCAAGACCTAAAATGTGAAATTTATCTACGTGTAAATGTTCCATTAAAGCATTAAGGTCGTCTGCATAATTCCCAGTATCATCTGCCGAACCTGCTGGGGACCCAAAATAACCCCGCCTTGAATAAGCTATAACTCTCAATCCCGCGGCAGAAAAAACGGGTTGCTGATATGGCCACGTTAACGCACTACCTCTTCCAGGATGAGAAAGTACAATGGTAGGCCCATCACCACCTGTATCCCAATAATATAAACCTGCACCACCTGACAATGGTAATACACCTTCAGTTACTGGTACCTGTTTAGGAATTGGAAGATATATTGATTCTTGTAGACAATTGTTATTACAAGATTCTAAAGGAGTTGCCTGAGCGGTACTGGTTATGGCACTAACAGCAACTAGTGAACTAACAACGACTGTCGCTTTCTTAAGTATATTTCTTCGACTCGTGTTAATTGTATCTTCAGATTCTATCATTTGGCTTTCCCTGTAAAGTAAATTGATTTATGACTTGGTGTTAAATTTAATATGATGACTAAATACCAAGCACTTTATTCTTTATGTTCTACTTAATAATCTTGCTTTAGTGCCTGTATAAGTACATTTTTGGAAAAACAAACTATCCAATGGATTTACTATAAAATCATGGGGTAACGCTTGTTGTTGAACTTGATGAAAACCATTATTCTTATAGAATCGTTGTGCCGCCTTAAATTGAATCATAGTTCCTAAATAAACATCTGATATTTGATGTGTCGAACAATATGACAGTGCGATTTCAAGCAGTTTATTCGACAAACCTATTTCTTTTCCTCTAAATTTTTTCTGCAACATCATGCTTTTTAAAATAGCGTAACCACTTTTAAGAGATAAGCCCACAGAGCCTATTACTGTATCATCGTATAATGCAATCCAATAAATATCAGGAATTGATAAGGTGGTTGATGGGTCTTTGGAAAAGATATCATGCTCAAACTCTAATGAAATATCTATCATCATTTCATTTATGCCTACTTGATGTTCTTTTTGATATGCAACGATTTTAATCATACGAACCATTTATAATGACTGTTATTAAAACGCAAAACTGGAAATAAAGCTTCTAGATTGTATGCCTGATTAGATGATACCGCCAAATTTTAAAATAATTGCAGTTAACGCTAATAAAGCAGCTCCTGTATATACCATTTTTCCAGAGTATGACGATTTGTCCCAATTCATTGCACAATAAACGAGAGAAAGGGGAAAACATAAAAAAACTGACCAACCAAATATGTGTTGTTTGTTGCCTAAAGCAACTACCGCAGTGAAAATAGAGCCTATAACTAAAAGCATTAAACCAATCGACCCCGTTAATAATGCAGCGATAATAATATATTGAACCATGCCTAGTACGTACCTATATTTTCGATAAAATGGGAGGTTATCTCCCAAATAATGACTTCATAATTCAGGTAATAATACAGGTAATTATTGGAACCTACCAAGTACATATTTATAAAATAATTATTACGCTTTGTAAATCAAGTGTCACTTTGAATAATTATTTTCAGTTTCTGATGAGTTTACGACTTAATCTTATCTAATACAGATTTTACAAAAGGTGATTTCTTTTTTCCGTAATCATCTTGATCGGTAAAGCCATCAGCTAGAATTATTTTCTTAGAATCCTCATACGCTTTTCTTGCCGTGGAATTATCTAACATGTAATTTTTGTATTTTAGTAACTCATTATGCTCATCACATTCATTAGCGATAACGTGTATATGAAGGTAATACTCTTTTCCATTCACATTAACAGCACCATCTTTTCGAGGGCGTTCAGCAGGAAAGGGTTTTATGCTAATTTGGTCTTGAAAACCTAACCTTGATAAATGTTGAGTGGCTAAAGCTAATTCATTGCTTTTATATAACAGCGCTAAGTCTATTATCCCTTTGCCACCCACTTTAAATGATGTAGATCCAATATGGATAACATCAAAACGTTCTAATGATATGAAATTAATAACCGCTTGAGCAACATCACCATAAACGGGGGACCACGGAGAAAAGTTAGCCGCTATTTTTTTATAAGTTAATATATTCATATACCTTGCTCATTTTAATTCTGTCTTTATTTACCCTGTTATTTCATGGGCCATTGTAGCTGACAAAACTAAATTTACAATAATATATAATTTAATAACAATGAGATACATTCTTAAAAGTAACTGGGCTTTAGTTAATTGGGCAACTTCGATAAAGTTGTTATTTTCAGAATGAGAAGCGTTTTCTAGACATAGCACCGATAAATTCTAAACCAAAGGAAGTTGATAACGTTTTTGCTTTCTTTGGTTTAGCGATGCTAATAGCGATTAACATCGAATTTTATCGACTAATTAGAATAATTGAACACACTTTTTAGTAGAATATTATCTAACGATGTTCCTAGTTGGACCTCAAAATCACCGGGTTCGGCTAACCAGTTGTTGGTTTTTATATCCCAAAATGACAAATCACGCTTAGTTAGCTCAATAGAAATTTGTTGAGTTTCACCGGGTTGTAAAAACACCTTATCAAAACCTTTCAATTCTTTTATTGGTCGGTCTACACTTGCTTTTTTATCATGTAAATACAGCTGAACCACCTCAGCGCCAGCAACCTTGCCAATATTTCGTACTTGTGCGGTAACCGTTATTGTCTCATTACCGGTAATGGATTGACTCGATAGTTGAATATCCGAAACATCAAACTGGGTGTAAGATAAGCCATGTCCAAATGTGAAAGTGGGTTTTATTTTTTGTTGTTCAAACCAACGATAACCGATAAAAACACCTTCACTGTATAGCGATTCTTTCTCGTTATAATCATTAAGCGCAATCGGCGCGGTGTGCGCTAATTTCTCGGGTAAGGTGATTGGCATTTTCCCACTTGGATTTACCTCACCAAATAAGATATCAGCAAAAGCATGACCCGCTTCCATTCCGCCATACCATCCCCAAACGATTGCATTGGCCTGCTCAGCCCATGGCATTTCTACCGCAGAACCAGCGACCAAAAATATGACTGTTTTATTATTAGCATTAAGTAACTTACTGATAATTTCATCTTGACTGTTAGGCAATTTCATATCGGAGCGGTCGATAGATTCTCTGTCATCACCATGGCTTAAACCACCGAAATATATAACTGCATCGGCCTTTTTTGCCGCCGCAATATATTCGGATTCTTCGACAAATAAATTACCCGGTGCATCCCAACCTAAAACAAATCTGGAATGACCATCATAAGTAATTTCAAAATCATAATTTTGATCTGCGTTTAAATCAATTTCATATGAAGTTACCTTGTCATCAATAACAGACAAGTTAATTATACTCTCGCCATCTACGGTTAAGGTAAAAAGTCCTTCGACTGATATATTTAACGTATGAACCCCGTTTTTCAATGGCTTGATTTTCCCCTTCATTGTTATATATTCTGTCTTATTTTTATTCGACTGAAACTTGGAGTCAACAATCCAGGATTCATTGATGAGTGTTTTTCTTGCTTGGTCTTGAAAATAGGAAATATTCCATGCAGGCGTGCCTGTCCAATGACGGCTGGCAACATAATCACTGGCAATGGGTGTTAAAACACTGCTACGTGCACGCATCACTGTAATATTTACATCACCACCTAACTGGGCTTTCAAACCTGCTAACGGCGTAATTTCATAAAGTGATTTAACTTCAGATGAACCACCACCTGTACCATGTTTTTTTTCTGCGTTCGGACCTAGTACGAGAATATTTTTAATAGTACTTTGGTTTAAAGGTAATACGCTGCCTGCCCCCACCTTTTCATTCTTGAGGAGAACAATACCTTCAACAGCAATTTTTCTCGCTGCTGCTTGATGCGCTTTAGTATTACGTTCACCCGGTAAGCGTTTTTCATCGTACATTCCTATGCTGTATTGCACGCGTAAAATCCGTCGAACTTTGTCATCGAGTACTTCTACAGGAATATTTCCCGCTTTAATTTCAGCGAGTAATGGGTCTGCTAGAAAGTAATCATCGTAACTTGCGACATCGGTCCCCATTTCTAAATCTAAACCATACATTGCAGCATCATGAGTATTAATATCTACATTCCAGTCAGTTAATAATACGCCTTTATAACCCCACTCACCTTTAAGAATATCCATGACTAAATGCTTGCTTTGATTTGCATTCGTGCCGAAGTATTCATTATAGGAGCCCATCATTCCCAATACATTCGCTTCTTTCACCGAAGCTTCAAATGCAGGCAAATACACTTCTCTTAGTGTTCGTTCATCTGGCTTAGCATTAACACCCGTACGATTAAGCTCTTGCGTGTTTAAAGCATAATGTTTAACCGTTGCGGCAACGTCATTGGCTTGTATTGCTTTAATTTGAGGCACCACAAGTTTTGCAGCCAGGATAGGATCTTCTCCCATATATTCAAAATTTCGACCGTACAAAGGAAGGCGAGCTAGATTTACCCCGGGTCCAAGAATGAAGTCCTTTTTCCTATCTCTAGCTTCTGCCCCAAGTACTTGACCATGTAAAGCAGCTATTTCAGTATCCCAACTCGCTGCAACAGAAGTTAAATGAGGTAAATAAGTGGCGTGATCATCTGTCCAACCTGCTGAATTCCAGTCATCTCGATTTATTTGATGACGCACACCATGAGGGCCATCAGATAACCACATTTCTGGAATACCAACTCGGTCAATGCCATTAATATGAAATTTACCACTGGCATGTACCAAAGAAATTTTTTCTTCAAGTGTTAATGCAGCCAATAAATTTTCTACATTTTCTTCAACCATACTTATTCGTTCTGAGGTTGTTATATTAATATGCTTTGATGATTTTTGTATTTGTTCATTTTGACTACAAGAAACCAGTAAAGCTGAGACGATAACGAGATTAAAAACCGTAGATATGAACTTCATTATTTACCTTTTGCATTTTACACGCTACAAATGAAAGCGCTTTCATGTTGTGTTAGCATAATCATTCAAGCAATTTCATGCAAGAGAATTAACATAAAAGACAGTAATCACATATATCAGATACACCCTAATTGTAGCGATTATTTACGCAAATATAATCGCTTACATTGTCATGATATTTTACTTTATTTCTCTTTTTTATTAATACGATTTTATATAAAGACTAAACCCTTTCAAACGAAGCGATTAAAATTTTGAGACCATTATGCACCTTATAAATAATAACTTAGCGCCACCCTCTCTATTTTTATTATTACTAATATTTTGCATTAGTGGCAACGTACACGCGAGAAAACCCGAATTGAAACCAACGTTAAATACATCGTCAGTTTCAATTAATATCAATGAAGTTAGCGGCTGGAATCATCTAGAAAATAACGTTGATTTACAAAAATTAATAAACGTCGAACTTACGAAATACAACATTTCAACAACTCAAGTTATCAATAAAAATAATCCTTTAATCACTATATCAACGGTATTCGTCAGAAAACTTGCCAATTGGCATCAGCAACATATCAATGGTGTGAAATTTAACTTAGCAGAAAAACAGTTATCATTTAGTCAATTTAGAGGGGTTAACTTTGCTCTCACCATCAACCATTCGAATTCACTGCAGCCGAGTATCGAACAAGCCAAATACTATTATAAGGATGAAATTGAAAAGGGTCTTATTAAAGTGCAGTGGTTAAAAGAACTCTTAATCAATCCGCCTGTATTAACCTTGACTTTATTTGGAGAAAATCATGACAACCAGAATATTTCAACACCAATGGCTACATTTGACTATACATTGATCCCCACAGACGGACAAAATATCGTTAATATTAACGCAAAGTCTTTTAGCTATTTTTGGCAAAAACATTACAAAGAACAGAAGGTAAGTCAGCATGGCTTAGCAGATCACAACGTTTCTGGCATGCTGCTTACCTTAAACACAAGTACCAATAAAACGTTAAGAAGCTTTATGAGTAATGAGTATCAGCATAACTTTCCAAAAACAATTAATGAATTATTTTTGGAGCTAGCGCTTTCTATCGAAGCTCCAATAATTAACGTTTCAATGAATTAAGTGAATAATATGTAAAGCTTTAAAAGTATTACATGGCCATAAAAGTACAGGTAACATCAGCCCTCGTCAGAAACCAGAACATGCCAAACTCCTTCAAATAGGCCTTAAATTTATATTGAGGATCTATTTTCACCGGTATAATAAATAATATTATGAAATACCGCCTTACTTTCAGACACATTACGATAACCGTGCTTTTGATTGGCCTTAAATTTTACAACTTCACCCGTACGTAAATGGTGCCATTGATCTTCTAGCAAATATTCAATACTTCCTTCTATCACCAAAATAAGCTCTATCACCCCTTCGTTATGAGGAGCAGATATTTGCTGATGCAATGGCGCTAAGGTTAAGGAAAATATTTCACTTTTTGTTTCTAAATCAAACGGAAATATAGTTGATATCGATATTCCAGCTTCAGTATTCAACATGTTTTTAGGTAAGTTATCATCTTCTATTGCTAGGAAAAAATAACTTAAGGGTAAATGAAAGCCCGTGGCTATATCCCATAAACGCGCAACGGTTGGGCTTGATTCGCCTCTTTCAATTTGTCCTAACATTGCCTTTGAAACACCTGTGTTCTTACTCGCAACATCAAGACTCCAATCATTATTGGTTCTCGCCAATTTAAGTTGAATACCTATCGCATTATTGAAATTTATACTCATTGCTTTCCTTGTGCGTTATAACGCATAATGATACATTGTGCGCTATAGCGCACAGCGAGAATATTATGGGGATAATAAGTATGTTAGTCAATCGTATTATAAGTTCGACTGTTGCGGGATTGGTTGCAGTTGTAATTGGATTTACGAGCTCCGTAGCTTTGATCTATCAAACAGTGATTAATTTGGGAGGTGACGCAAGTCTTGCATCAAGTTGGATATTAACTTTAGGGTTATCGATGGGCGTGACTTCTATCGCCTTATCTTTTTATTTCCGCATACCAATACTGATTGCTTGGTCAACGCCTGGTGCAGCACTCCTTATTGCAAATACTCAAAACTTCAATCTCAACGAAGCTATAGCGGGATTCATGTTCTCTGCACTCTTAATATTCTTGTGCGGTATTACGGGTTGGTTCGAAAAATTAATCAATAAACTACCTTTGCAACTCGCTTGTGCAATGCTTGCTGGAATTTTGGTAAATTTTGGCGTTAATGTTTTTAACCAGATGAATGACGAACCATTACTGGTCATTGTCATGTTCTTAACCTATTTATTATGTAGACAGTTACTGCCTAAATTCGCCATGCTGTTAGTGCTAATAGTGAGTATTGTACTTGCGTGGCAACTTGAGTTAATTACCTTTACGGTATTTTCTTGGCAGTTAAGTGAATTTAGGTATATTTCGCCTGAATTTAATATTTCTGCAATATTAGGCATAGGTATTCCATTATTCCTTGTTACTATGGCGGCGCAGAATTTGCCAGGTATTGCTGTATTAAAAGCACACAATTATAAGGCTCCGGTATCTTCAATCTTAAGTGTTACAGGTTTTGTAAATATGCTTGCCGCTCCCTTTGGCGGCTACGCAATAAATTTAGCTGCGATAACCGCAGCAATTTGCATGACCGAAGAAGTCGATATAAAGCCTGAAAGGCGATATTGGGCGGCAATCTCAGGAGGTGTCTTTTATATATTAATGGCCATTTCTGCTGGATACTTAATGGAGGCTTTTGCAACATTACCTAATGCACTTATCTATTCATTAGCTGGAATTGCTTTATTTACTACTATTAATAGTAGTATTCAACAAGCACTCTCTGAAGATAAAATGTCTGAAGCGGCAATAATAACCTTTCTGGTAACAGCGTCAAACTTGACACTGTGGGATATTAGCTCGGTATTATGGGGGTTAATTGCCGGCAGTATAACCTTACTTGTTCAAAGCTTACTAAAGAAATCTCATTAACAATTAACCAGTTCATACCTATTACTATCACGAAATTAACAGCTAAAGCGTACCTTATCGCCACTGCTTGTTATGAACGGTGATGGAATAAAAGTTAAGGTCGGTAACATTGGAGCAGTATTTTTAAACTCGAGAAAAAAAAGCACTAAATAAGACAAATGTATCATTAAACTCCCTCGAAAAACCACTCACTAAGATTCGCTAGCATAGCTTAAGAATATAAATTTCGAGGTGATTATTGCATAGATATTAAGCTTGTATAATGGTCCACAAAATAAATGAACCACGACATATTGTCCCTGACTCAATAATATTTTATAACATTATTGGAAATACACTATAAATACAAATCGCTCGCAACCCTTTATTTATATAGTGTCCATTATAGTATGACTTACTCAAACGCCTTCGTTGCATTTTATTTCTGTTCGAGTTATCCAACAGGACGACATGAATTGACCACTGCTATAAAAGTTAATCCTACGATTCTTTTGGCTAACGTTATGTTATGTCCTAAAGCTCGTTTAGGGGAGATTCGACGGAACTATAAGTAGGTACTAAAGCGGTAACGCAAAGCGCACTACTAAGTTTATTATAAAATAAAAAATATGAAAAATATTAGATATGAGGTTTACTATGAGAGAAAATAAACTACTTCTCGCACTGGCTTTAGCAATATCAACGTCTATTACAGCGTGTGGCGGAGACGGAGACGCAAATAAAAATGTCGTCCGTAATTTATTTGCTGTAGGTGACACTTTTGAAGGAGTAGAAGATAGCGATCCCATTGAAGGCGATGTGAGTGAAAATGACCAAGGCGAAGGTTTAATATTTACACTTAACGACACAACTGAAACAGGAAATGGGACATTAGTTTTTAACGAAGATGGCACGTTTATATACACTCCCAACGCTGATTTTTCTGGTAATGATTATTACACTTATACTGCTTCACAAGCCTCTACAGGTGAATCTGACAGTGCAATTTTAACCATCAAGGTGTTAAGTGATTTTGAAACTATTGCTGAAGCAGGATGGACAAACACATGGCGTGATGACTTTGATGGGGACAGTTTAAATGAAACTATTTGGCTTGGTAATAATACTACCGTAGCAGATGGTCATTTAGTTATTAGCTCTGTTGCCAATGAAATGTCTACGGTTAATTCATTAACTGTACTTCCTTATGGGCGTTTTGAAGCAAGAATACAATTACCTACAGGATCAAATATATCTTCTGCTTTTGGTGCTATGCCAAAGGCAGATATATTCGATGGCGAAAATGGTTTCACGGCTGCAGAACTTGATAATGGGAACATGATCGCAGCAGCACATTATGGTTTAAATATCACCAATGGTGTTGGTTATAATAGTGACTCTGTGGTAGCTGCAACATCAGACTTCCATACCTATGCCGTTGAATGGAATGAAGATAATATACGTTGGTATTTTGATGGTGTGCATATACATACTGTTGATATGCTTAACGTTTGGGCTTATAACTTATCGGGTGATGAGGTAATTCCAAGTGTGCATTCGGCAAATGAGTCGTCGGGGCCATTTAATCAAGATTTGCAACTTTTCTTCGATCTTGAAAGTAGCAGTGAAGAACCCGTTACTCTGTTAGTCGACTATGTCAACGTTTGGACTTGTGACCTTACCGTAGCACCTGAGATCACTCATTGTGCATCTAATATTAACACCGCAATTGATAAACTAGCCTCTGATCTGATCCCGTTAGTAACTGAAGGGATTCAACATATCTTTATTGACGGTGTATATGATGAAGAAGTCAAAATTTCAAATCTAGAAACTTTATCTTACCACTATACCGATCAAGTGATTGAATTATCAATTTCGGGTAATAACAGTCCAGTGATAGAAACTATCACCTTGGAAAATGATCACAACTTAGTCATTGATGTAACGTCTACCGCAGGAGATGCCAATATAGCCATTAATGCACCGGGTGTAGCGATTATCGGCCATGATGCAGTTTTATCTTTTGATATGTATATCGACAGTGCTAATACGTTAACCGAAGTCTTTGATATTAGAATGGAAACCGGTTGGCCATACATGGGGGTGATTACTTGGAATACAGCTGAACTTACCTTAGATACTTGGGTGACTTATTCAATTCCTGTAAGCGACTTTATTAATAGCCCATTTGTTGCACCTGATTGGTTCACTTGGGATCCAAATATAGCTCCAGGTGACATATTGCCTTTAGATCCAAACAATATTGGCTCTTTGTTAACGATAGAATTTCAAGATGCTACACATATTCAATTAGACAATATTTACCTCACCTGTATTTCGTCTGAAAATTGCATTCAAGGCCCGTTAGCAATACAAGAAGAAAGCGGAGATAAGGCGCCCAGTACAGTATACCAAGCAGAAAACTTTGATGCACAATCAGGCATAGAGTTAGAAAATACGGCTGATGAAGGTGGTGGTCAAAATATTGGTTATGCTGATCCCGGTGATTATTTGGAATATTCCATTACTGCGGCATCTGACGGTACCTATTACATTGATTACAGATTGGCGACCGATCCAGGAAGTGACGGTTTTGAAGTATCAATTGATGGTGTTGTTGTTGACACAGTAACGGTAGAACCAACAGGTGGTTGGCAGGAATGGATAACGCAAACGGGTGCTGAGTTTGAAATGACTGCAGGTCAGCATATGCTCCGCATAGACTTCATTGGTAAAGAAATCAATATCAACTGGTTTGAAATATTTGAGCCAGCTTTTGAAATTTTCATTGAAGCTGAAAATTATGATGCCCAATCTGGTATTGAATTAGAAAACTCTGCTGATGAAGGTGGCGGACAAAATATTGGTTTTGCAGATCCCGGTGATTTCTTAGAATACTCAGTAAATATTCCCGCAGACGGTACGTATAACATCGAATATCGTTTCGCAACAGAAGCTGGCAGTGACGGTTTTGAACTTTCTTTTGATGGCAATGTAGTTGACACAGTATCAATTGAGGCAACAGGAGGTTGGCAAGAGTGGATTTCACAAACATCAACCATAGAGTTGGTGCAAGGTGAGCAAACTATGCGTGTCGATTTTATTGGTAAAGAAATCAATATTAACTGGTTCAAAATAACAAAGTAAAAGTATAGCTCTTTCGAGTCACCGAGCCATGTAGCGAAGTGACCTGTCGTTAGAGTTGAACACTTAAAAATACTATGACACTGAAGTTTATAAAATAACAGCTCATCGAAGCGTTATTAAGGGTAAATTATTATGTATAAGAAAAAATTTAAGCATAACTTACTAGCTGTAAGTATTGCCGCAATATGTTCTACCAGTGCTTATGCTGCAGAAACGGCTCTCGAAAATAAAATATTAGAAGAAAAAGAAGAAGAGAAAGTTGAGATCATTACCGTTACAGGTATTAAAGGCAGCTTACTACGTTCCATGGATTTAAAGCGAGAAGCCAAAGGAGTTGTTGATGGTATTTCAGCAGAAGATATGGGGAAATTCCCTGATACCAACTTAGCTGAATCACTGCAACGTATTACCGGTATAGCGATTGAACGTGAACGTGGTGAAGGTTCTAAAATCACCGTCCGTGGTTTCGGCCCTGATTTCAACATCGTTACTTTTAATGGCAGACAAATGCCAACAACAGGTGGCCGTTCATTTGACTTCGGCAATATTGCCTCTGAGGGCGTATCGTCAGTTGAGGTATACAAGTCGGGTCGGGCAAATGTCGCTACAGGGGGAATTGGTGCAGTTGTCAATGTTGCTACTCGCAAACCTTTCAGTAATCCAGGACAACAAGCAGCTTTTAGTACCAAAGGGGTTTATGACAGTAGTAGTCGTGGAAATAATAGTTTAACGCCTGAATTTGCTGGTTTATATAGCAATACTTTTGCCGATGAAACTTTTGGTGTCGGTCTAACGTTCAGTTATCAAGAACGTGACGGTGGATACCAATCTGCTACAACGCAAGATTTCATGAGCCGTAACTTTGTTAGCCAAGCAGATATTGATGCTTTTGAACTCGCTAATCCAGGAGAGACTCACCCTGATGATGAATGGGGCACGATCGTAGTGGGTGACCCTTCGGCAGTCAATTTTCCGACAGAAGTTGTTGATGGGATATACGCTATTCCTACTAATATACAATACAACATGGCTGAATTTCACCGTGAACGCATAAATGCCCAATTGACTTTTCAATGGCGCCCGATTGAATCTTTAACGGCAACGTTGGACTATACATATGCTGAAAATCAAAGTGAAACCGTTAATAAAGATATTTCAGCTTGGTTTGATCCTAATTGTAAAACCAGAGAAAGCGAATGGGTGAAAGAAGGTCAAATATACTCACCGACAAGGTACTCTCAAATTGGTTGTTCTCAGGAACGTAATCAAGGTGTTGGGCAATTTGCCGTTGTAGACGAGAATAAATCTATTGGTTTCAATGTTGAATGGTTAGCAACTGAAAATCTATCCATGCATATGGATTACCATGATTCCACCGGCGTTTCTAAGCCTAATAGTAAGTATGGCTCAAGTGGTTTTGTCGCAGTTGCTTCATTGAATCGTATTACCACTGATGGCTACTTTACCGCAAATGGCATGCCTGTATTGGATATTGAGCTTGGTGAGCGCAACTCTCATAATCAAATCATTCGATATGATGAACTCAATGCCAATGACATGCAATTAAACGGCAGCGGTTTTGGCTCGTTTAATAACAGAATGGATGTTAAACAATTTCAGTTTAGTACTGAATATGCGTTTGGCGATGGTCATGAAATCGAGTTTGGCTTTGGCAATGTAAAAGTCACCAATCGTGGTCAATCTGCATGGGTATCTCGAAATGCCTGGAGTGGCGTCGGAGAACCTGGAGACATTGCTGATCTATTAACTATTGAATCTATTGCTGGGGTATTTGATGGTATTGAAGGTAGCGGAGATCCACGACAAGCCACTGAATTTTTCTCATGGGATTTTGATGAATTAATTACACGTGGTGAGGAATTATTACAAACAGGAGATCACGGTAATGTTGCAGGTAATGGCCCTTGTTTAACCGGTTTTTGCCCAACTTATGATTTTGATTCAGATGAAGTTACAACAGAAAAATCAACTTCTATCTATGTTCAAGGGCATTATGTTGCAGACCTGTTTGATATGCCAATGAATCTATATGTTGGTTTGCGTTATGAAGAAACCAAAGTTCACTCTGAAGCCTTGGTACCACTTTATGACAAAGTTGAATGGTCTATTGTTAATAATAACTTTGAATTATTTAAACAACTTGATGAAGATGGTGAAACTATTCAAGGGTTTTCTGAAATAGACGGTGACTATGATATGTTGCTGCCTAGTATCGATTTTGATGTTGAAATAAGTGAAGATGTGATTTTCCGAGCATCACATAGTTTAACCGTTACTCGTCCAGTATATAACGATCTAAAAGGTGCATTGATCATTCACCACTTAGGGTCAGATGGCGGTAGTGGCAGCAGAGGTAACCCACAATTATTACCAATGGAATCAACTAACTTTGACTTATCACTAGAGTGGTACTTTGATGAAGCAAGTTACGTTTCTGCTGGTTATTGGAGTAAAGAGGTCGATAACTTTATTGTTAACAAAAAATTTGAAGACCAGCCACTTTTCGGTGACTTAACAACACCTATAGAAGGAGCACTTTACAATCAAGCAGTGGAAGCCATTACGGGTGGTGACCCACAATTTGAATATGATAATGCTGATGTTAACGCCTATTTTGTTGAACACTTTGCTGATGAGCCAAACGTTGTTATTACAGGTGAAGGTGATGATATTGAAGTAGTAGTTACCGGATTAGCTACAGATCCAGTCGCAACGTTCGATGTAAATATACCTGTTAACAGGAACAAAACAACGGTAAAAGGTTGGGAGGTTGCTTTACAGCATACTTTTGGTGAAACAGGTTTTGGTGTGCAAGCTAACTTCACTATTGTTGAAGGCGATTTAAATTATGACATTAATTTAAATGAAGACCAATGGGTAGTGCCTGGCATGAGTGATACTGCAAACTTAGTTGCTTTCTATGAAAGGGATGGCTTGCAAGTTAGAGTGGCATACAACTGGCGTGACAAATATTTACAGTCTGCAGGACGAGATCCTCGCTTTGTGGAAGCGTCTTACCAGGTTGACGCTAACATTAGCTATGAAATTAATGATCAATTTTCAATGTTCATTGAAGGTATTAATTTGACAGAGGAAGATCAACGTATTCATGGTCGTTCAAGCTATCAGGTTCGACAATATTCAGTTGGGCATACAAGATACAATCTCGGCGCTCGCTATGTATTCTAAGTTTAGATAGATAAATTAATTAATCTATCTCTATCCAAAGTCTAAAGGCTTCTGAAACTATTCAGAAGCCTTTTTTTGTACCTCAAAACTGTATACGACTACGTTTCGTTAAATCAGATTATAGATTTACGTTTATCATAAAATAGCCGCTCTGTTGTGATAAATATGGCCACAAATTCATCGTCGTTTTCAAATGACTAATATAAGAGCCATCAGCTTAAATGTAACCTAGCTTGATAGAGTTAATTGCATAAGTAATTAATTCTCTAAAGATTTTACACGGGTATTTATCAAAGCTGATTCAAGCATTGTTACTGGACTTAAGAAGAGTAAATACAAATATTGAATCAGTGTTTTATAAGCAAATTGTTAACCCCCACTTAAGATCATTGCGGGCAACTTTCAATAGTTTTCACTATTTAATTGTATATTTGAGTCGATTAAAACCTCAAATAAAAATCGTATCTTGCTGTTTTGTATAATATTTACAAGGTACGAATCTATTGAAGATACTCAAACTAAATATAACTTTCTTTTTATTTGTTCGAATGCATTAAAAGGACGACGCTGGTTAGTATGTCTGCAACATTATGATTCGAAATTAATATGAGTTTAGCGAAAAATCAGAGTGTTGATATCAGATGTTTAAAAAGAAACTTAGCTGGTCAAAACGCCTTGTTACAATAATTAAGGGGAGAACTTAATGCCAAATAAAAATGTTAGCAAAATTGAATTCAGACTGAATCAATTTACAAAAATGGCTTTTTTTAGTGCCAGCCTAGTCACACTGTCGGGATGTTTCGGTGTTGAAAGTGGTAACTCAGCGATTGAAAATCCAGGAAATAATCCAGAAGTTCCACCCGTAGTCGTTGTCGAGCCAGAAGTAACAGCAGAAATAGTAGGATTATCAGCACTTCATACTGATGGTGTTAGATGGGTGAATGCAGAAGATGAAACCGTCATTCTAAAAGGGACTAACTTAGGTAATTGGTTATTGCATGAATATTGGATGATGAATCAATCTTCTAATACAGTCGCTACAGACCAATGTACGTTAGAGGCGACATTAGATGAACGTTTTGGTTTTGAAGAACGAGAACGTCTTTTAGATCTGTTTCGTGATAATTGGATAGCTGAACGCGATTGGGACATCATGGCGGATTTTGGCTTAAATGCCATTCGATTGCCTTTTGTATGGAATGTTATTGAAGACGAAAATAATCCAATGACGTTACGACCTGATGCATGGCAATACATCGACGCAACAATTGCAGCAGCTGAAGCACGTGGCATGTATGTCATCCTAGATTTACATGGCGCGGTAGGTGCGCAAGGTGTAAACGACCATTCTGGCTGTGCAGGAAAAAATGAATACTGGAGCACACCCGAGTATCAAACACGTACGACTTGGTTATGGGAACAAATTGCCGAGCGATATAAAGATAATGGCACAGTAGCCGGTTATGGTTTATTGAATGAACCTTGGGGCACTGATGCTAATAACCTTGCAGATGTAATGCTTGATTTATATGACGCTGTTCGCACCGTTGACGAAAATAAAATTATTATTTTGCCTGGTCATCATCAAGGTATTGATTCATATGGTCACCCTGATGATTTTGGTGGTACCAACGTTGCCTTTGAAATGCACTTTTACCCCGGAATTTTTGGCTGGAGCTCACCGGATTATAAGACACACCGTGATTGGCTAACTTGTGGTGAAAACGGCACTGAAGGTGTTTGTGGATGGGCAACTAAAATGGAAGGCTTATCATCACCATTATTAGTCGGTGAATTCCAGCCATGGGCAAATACCGGTTATGATTTTGGCGGTGAAAATACCCGCGCCACTTACGATAAATTTGCTGAGTTTAATTGGGCTGCAACGAATTGGTCATACAAATATATATCGGGGAGTGGTGGTCAGGGTGCTGGTACTTGGGGCATGGTAACCAATAAACAATCAGGTTTAGGTTTAGTCACTAAAGCTTCCACTTGGGACTGTGCCGGATGGGACAGCACACTAAATGATGCTTGCGCTACGTCTACACCTATTATTCAACCTGTAGTTGAAGGAGCACAAACCTATTACCTCGTCGTAAAATTTGGTTCAGTTGCTAGCGGTAGTCTTGACGTAAGTATTGATAAGTTAAGTTTATTAGATGATATGGGAAATGAAGTTATCGTAAACGGTAATTTTGGCTCCGATAGTGGTTGGACAACTTGGGCTGCTTCTGCTACATCGCCAACGATTGACTTTAACGTAACTGATGCCAGTAAACTTCCCACGGGAAATGATGGTGCAGTGTTAAGCATGACTGGTACTGATATTAATGGTGGTATCTATCAATCGATCACTTTAGAAGGTGGTAAGAGTTATGCACTTTCAGGTGTATTTAAAGACAACGCAAGTGTAAACGCATGGGCTGAAGTATATATTGTGTCTGATGTGCCTGTTGATGGCATCGATGTAGTCGCTGGTGATTCAATACCTGCAGTTGCTTTTGATACGGCGCCAATAGAAGAAATTGAAGCGCTTTTTAAACTTTTTGGTACTGTTGAATATGAGATTCATCAGCCATTACTTTCAGCAATGACCGCGGCGGAGCCTTCCACGTTATATACCCTACCGGCTAAACCAACTGACTTGAGTGTATTTGTTGATACTGGCGTAGCTACTTTAACTTGGACCGCTAATTCAGAAAGTGATGTGACGGGTTATAACGTTTACCGCAGCGTAAATAATAACACTAACTATCAATTACTTGCTGAAAACATTAATGCGGTAAGCTACCTTGATTCAACCATTGCCGATACCAATGCATATTATTACAAAATAACCGCCGTAGACGCACAAGATATTAGTTTCGACAGTATTGAAGTCATGACCGGAAGCAACATTGTTTCAATTCCCGGTATTATTCAAGCTGAAAACTATACTGATATGTTTGGTTTTGAAGTGGAAAGTACATTGGATGTAGATGGTGGGAGTAATATCGGCTTTGCTAGCATAGGAGATTGGCTGGAATATTCAATCAATGTACCGACTGCAGGTGATTATATCGTTGAATATCGCTTAGCGACAGAAACAGGTAGTGATGGTTTTACGATGACTGTAGATGGCAATGTAGTTGATACCGTTGTGGTTGAAGCAACCGGCGGTTGGCAATCATGGGTGACTCAAAGCAGTACGGTTACCTTACCCGCAGGCGAGCATACCTTGAGGTTAGACGCTATTGGTGAGTCTTGGAACATTAATTGGTTACAAGTTTTAGTGCCAGTAACAGAAACTACTAATTTTATCAGCAACGGTACATTTGAAGATGCTACTGGTTGGAGTGTTATCGCTCAAAATAGTGACACCGTATCTGGTGACGGTGTAATAATTGCTGATGGTGTAGTGACCTTTAGTGAGACAAGCACTTCTCCATGGCAACATATGGGTGTATATAAGTCTGTCGTATTACCGGTCGGCACATACCAGTTTGATATGGACTTAGCTTATGGCGACGACATTCTTAATTTTTGGGGTGAACTATACGTTGGCGCAACAGAACCTGTTGACGGCGTAGAATATACTGGCGACTTTGGTAAAGTTCTTAATGGCTATAACGCTTGGGATTGTGGTACAGCTGCCTATTCAGGTGCTGCAACAGCATCTGGTTGTGACATGGAAATGCAGGGACAGTTTGAAATAACGACTGCAGGAACCTATTACCTGCTCTTTAGGTCTGGTGGCGAAACCCTGGGTTCAACAGGTTCAGTATTAGATAACTGGACGTTGACATCGATAGATTAACGGCTATATCCGTCTGTAAATAGCAATATCGCTAAATTTAATTATTCAGCGATATTGCTCATCAGAAGTTTCTTCTTTACACAGCATTATATGAGTTTCCCTTAAACGAATGTGATGCTGTTTTCTAATCATATAACAATGAAATAACAGAGATTTTCCAATGACTCGAAAAAACATTATGGCGCCAGTATTGTTTAGCTGCTTGGCTGTTTGCAACTTTACAGCGCTAATCATGGAAGTTCAGGCAGCTCAATCGGTTGCTAAAACTATTGAGGTTTACACTACCGCTAAAGATACTGACCAACGTCTGACCCTTACGCTTAAAACGACATTAACACCGGCCGTTCAACCTACAGAAGGAGAAGTGTCTATCTTTGTAAATCCTAATAAACGCTTTCAAAAGGTTCTGGGATTTGGTGGCGCAATTACCGACGCAAGTGCAGAAGTTTTTGCTAAATTACCGCCAGCAAAGCAGCGTGAAATGTTAACAGCTTATTATGATAAAGATGAGGGTATTGGTTATTCTTTGGCTCGAACGACGATACACAGTTCTGATTTTGGCAGCGGTAGTCATACCTATATTAAAGAAGGCGATAAATCATTATCTACATTTAGTATTGAGCATGATCGTGAGTTTAGGATCCCCCTTATTAAGAGAGCGATAAAAGCTGCCGGTGGAGAGTTACTGCTATACGCAAGTCCTTGGAGTGCTCCTGCTTTTATGAAAAGCAATAATAACATGTTACAAGGCGGAAAGTTACTTCCTGAATATTACGATACCTGGGCGAAATACTTTACGAAGTTCATTGCAGCGTACGAAGCAGAAGGTATGCCTATTTGGGGAGTCACTATTCAGAATGAACCTATGGCTGTACAACGTTGGGAGTCGATGATTTATACGGCTGAGGAAGAACGTGATTTCTTGAAAAACAACTTAGGTCCACAGATGGAGAAAGCCGGTTACGGTGATAAGAACATTGTGGTTTGGGATCATAACCGCGATTTGATCACCAATCGTGCAAATACCATTTTTGATGATCCAGAAGCGGCAAAGTATGCGTGGGGAATTGGTTTTCATTGGTATGAGACATGGGCTGGTGGTGAAACTATGCATGATAATCTTGCCTTAATTAATGAGTCATATCCAAAAATGAATTTGTTATTCACAGAAGGAACAAATGAAGGTTTTAGAGCGGATCGATATCAATATTGGCCAAATGCAGAACGTTATGGCAATTCGATGATAAAAGATTTTAATCGCGGCACTGTTGGTTGGACTGATTGGAATATATTATTGGACCAAAATGGTGGGCCAAATCATGTCAGTAATTTTTGTTATGCGCCCTTGCATGCTGATACCAGAACGGGTGAGTTAATATATACACCAACGTATTATTATATCGGACATTTTTCTAAGTTTGTTCGACCTAACGCATACCGAGTGAGTACCAGCAGCAGTCGTAGCTTTTTATTGGCGACATCGTTTGTCAACGAAGATAACAAGATGGCAACGATTATCATGAACGAAACCGATAAACAAATTGAATACAATTTCATTATCGATGGTCAACAGTCAGTGTTGACTATCCCTCAGCACGCGATGCAAACCATCGTTTATTAGTTATTTATCATATAAATGGCGAGGTTTCTCCCTTGCCATTTATGGGTTAAATACCATGAATTATCGTACATTCGAATGAATACCTCCCCCCTCTACTTCACTTAATAAATTCAACACTATAATCTATTAGTCACCATCTTAAACGCCTCAATACGGTATATTCAAAACACCTTGAACAAACGATTTTACTTCAGCTATTTTGATGCTGAAATATAAACCTCATACAGGATTAGGCCGTAAGGAAGACACGATAACAGATAAGGTCCCAGCCAAACTTCCCTTGACGCATTCCATACGCCAAAGGAGGTTTGAATCACTAAATGGACATAAAGTGATTACTTAGCAAGAGACGATTGACGAAATTGAGAAGGTGTGACACTTTCAAATTTTTTGAAAAAAGTGTAAAAAACTGACTTACTATTAAAGCCTACAGCTAAGTATATATCGGTAATTGTTGTGTTCTGGTATTTGCTATCCGTAAGCATTCTCTTTGCTTCTTCGATACGATATTTGTTAATAAATTCATAAAAATTAATACCAAAATGCCGATTAATTAACATGGAGAGATCTCGAGGTATAATAGACAAAGATTCAGCTAATTTGTCTAAGGTAATATCAGGCTCCAGATAGGCCTTGTATTTTAACATAGCAGCGTCAACTTCAGCCGCCATATCAGGGTTAACAAACTGATCATCTAAGGGTTTTCTGATAGGTTCTTCATTGGTTATTTGCTGAAATATCATGAAATATCTAATCGCAGTAAAAACTAATAAATTAACCAATACAAACGATACATAATTACCGGTAAGTCCAAGAGAAGTGAAAGTTCCTAACCCGACAGGATAAAACAGACTGACGACTTTAGCGCCCACTAATATCGTTTCCGATAACATCACGACCATAAAGCCAACAACGAGGCCATTTAGCCAATTTATATGAACCTTTTCAATAGTAGATTGGGTATCAAGTAATCTATCTTTATATTTACGAATTAAAACAAAACACGCAATCGCATAAAAGACACGTGTCAGCTTACTAAAGAACTCCATATTCACATAGCCCGCACTATACACAAAAGATTCACTCAATATCATCTGAATACGTTGGTCATAACTATAGCTATAGAACATGGTCATCATAAAAGTAATAAAGGCAACCAGTGGTAATAGATGAAGCATGTCTATTTTTTTAAGGGAAAAATCTCGAAAGACTAAGGATTTAATACATAAAAATAATAAGGGTCCGTCAATATAATAAGCGAGCTCAGGCACAAAATAGATACTAGGCCATACCTGCCTGACGAGGATCTTAAACTCAGATCCCCACATCAATAATTCGTTTAAAGGAATTAATGCATGGGCTAATAGAAAGGCAGTCAGGAACAAAGTACTTTTGATGCGTTGGGTATTCGTAATATAGAGTAGCGCGCCGAAAAAGAGACACTGCATGGCTGTCATCAACAAAATAACGTCATGAGAGTTGAATATGACAGTTTGAAATTCGAAAGGGGTCATGGTTTCACTTGATACTGGTGAGTTGTAATTAATATTACGAGCATATCATGTTGTATTATCGTTGCAATGCAAATTGATTTTTATTATACGTATAATTTCTCCTTTATTTTCATATGTTTGAAGCTCGTTATTATGAACACGAATTAAATGTAAATTTCTGAAGAACAATGTGTAAAAATTTTACAGACCTTAGGTTATACGGGAAAGAAACGTAACTTTTGGTATAAGGTAATTTTAATGTGATATGTATAAATATTGACGGTAGGTCACTATAAACGGCGGGTTCGTTAAAATTAACTTTAATTGAACACTAAAAAACCAAGGTTTTTGAGTTCGAGTGAGGCAAACGAACGATATCAATAAAATTCTATTATAAAACGTTATTATCAAAGTAGATGTTAAAAAAGTCTTTTTACCTTCTTGTTTAATATTTACGTTTGAAAGTCAGCTTAAGAATGCGTTAAATAGCGTTAACATTTTACAGTAGCAACGCGTGTTTTTCGATTTAACTTTTTTGTTATGCCTATCAATTAGTATAAATGAGAATCAAATGATTATTCAGAATTCAATCACCAATATCACTACACAACAAGGAAAAGCAAAAAGTAATCAATTTGCTTTAGTTTCATTAACGTCATTGTTTTTTATGTGGGGATTCATTACATGTTTGAATGATATTTTAATTCCCCATCTAAGAGGCGTTTTTAATCTGTCGTATACCCAAGCAATGTTGATACAGTCCTGTTTTTTTGGCGCATACTTTTTAGTTTCTTTGCCTGCAGGTTTCATCGTTAAAAAATTGGGTTTTCAAAAAGGAATTGTCCTTGGTTTGCTCGTTGCCGCATTGGGTTGTTTAGCATTTTATCCGGCGGCCATATTACTAAGCTACCCTTTGTTTTTATTGGCGCTGTTTATTCTAGCAAGTGGTATCACTATATTGCAGGTATCTGCCAATCCTTTTGTCAGTTTACTTGGCAACCCCGATACCGCTTCTTCTCGATTAACCTTAACGCAAGCCTTCAATTCATTAGGCACCACAGTCGCCCCTTTCTTTGGTTCATACCTTATTTTAGATTACGTTGCTGATGGAATGTCGCAAGCGAGTAACTCCGCTGAAGCCGTACAAATACCCTATATTTTATTAGCCACTACCCTTTTGATTTTAGCGGCTATATTTGCTTGGTTAAAACTTCCAAAAATTGACAATAATGGTGTTGAAGAGACTAATATTTCTAAACCTGCTGGCAGTATATGGAATTATCGTCATTTAGTGCTAGGCGCAGTTGGAATATTTGTTTATGTTGGCGCTGAAGTCTCTATTGGCAGTTTTTTAGTGAGCTTTTTTAGTGATCCAAACATTGCAAACTTAGAAGAATCTCACGCTGCGAAATATATTGCCTATTATTGGGGTGGAGCCATGGTCGGCCGTTTCATTGGTGCCGCCGTCATGCAAAAAATACCCGCGGGAAAAGTGTTAGCGTTTAATGCAACCTTTGCAATAGTGTTAATTGCCATTACAATTTTAGCTTCAGGCCAAATTGCAATGTGGTCAATTTTACTCGTTGGTTTGTGCAACTCAATTATGTTTCCGGCTATATTTACCTTAGCATTATCTGGACTAGGTAAATTCACCTCTCAGGGTTCTGGAATATTATGTTTAGCTATTGTAGGTGGTGCAATTGTACCGCTATTGCAAGGGGTTACAGCAGATATTATTGGGATACAGCTTTCATTTATCTTGCCTGTTTTTTGTTATATTTTTATTGTTTACTACGGTTTAAAAGGCAGTACATTTAAAAATAAAAAGGACACAGTTTAAGATGATTTTTCAAAATAAAGTAACGAACAATGTTGCTACTTTATTGTTTTCAGTGCTAATGCTAACGGGCTGTGGTAATGAACAAGCCGAGAATAAATTAGTGGCGCCATGGGTTAAACCAGCAACGAATATCAATATCTGGCCAGATTTAAACATTGAAGTTAAAAAGAGTAATGAGATAGAGGAAAAAATTACCTACTTACTTTCACGAATGACTATAGAGCAAAAAGTTGCTCAAATGATCCAGCCAGAAATTCGTGATATTACCGTTGAAGATATGCGTAAGTATGGTTTTGGTTCTTATTTAAATGGTGGCGGGTCTTTTCCTAATGGCAATAAACATGCTACACCTGAAGATTGGATTAAACTTGCTGAAGCTATGTATCAAGCCTCCATCGATGATTCATTAGACGGGTCGAGCATTCCAACCATGTGGGGCACTGATGCGGTACATGGTCATAATAATATTGTTGGGGCGACATTGTTTCCTCATAATATCGGTTTAGGGGCAGCGAATAATCCAGCACTCATTGAAAAAATTGCTGAAATAACAGCAAAAGAAGTCATGGTAACCGGTATTGATTGGGTATTTGCACCGACTGTAGCGGTTGTAAGGGATGATCGTTGGGGACGCACCTATGAAGGGTATTCTGAAGATCCTGAAATTGTGCGGTCATATTCATCCGCTATCGTAAAAGGTTTGCAGGGCCATGCTGATAAAGATTTTTTAAGTGATAGACGAGTGATCAGTTCTATTAAGCACTTTATTGGTGATGGTGGTACACAAGCTGGCGATGATCAAGGTGATAATATATCAACTGAACAGACGTTGTTCGACATTCATGGCCAAGGGTATGTTGGCGGGTTAACTGCCGGAGCCCAATCTGTGATGGCATCTTTTAATAGTTGGTATGGTCAAAAAGTTCACGGCAATAAATACCTACTCACCGATGTATTAAAAAATCGCATGGGCTTTGATGGTTTTGTTGTCGGTGATTGGAATGGCCATGGCCAAATTGAAGGCTGTACTAATAATAGTTGTCCACAGGCGATTAATGCCGGCTTAGATATTTTTATGGTGCCAACTGATATTTGGAAACCATTACTTGAAAATACTATTGCGCAAGTAAGAGCGGGAAAAATTAGACGGGCACGCATCGATGATGCCGTTAGTCGAATTTTACGGGTAAAGTTACGTGCGGGTATTTTTGATAAACCTAGCCCAATTGCGCGTAAGTTTTCGGGACAAACAGCACTGATTGGAGCTAAAGCACATCGTGACGTCGCAAAACAAGCCGTACGCGAATCTTTGGTCTTGCTGAAAAATAAAAACAATCTTCTGCCAATAGCTGCCAATCAAAATATTCTAGTGGTCGGCGATGGCGCAGATAATATAGGAAAACAATCGGGTGGATGGTCAGTAACTTGGCAAGGTACAGGAAACACAAATGATGATTTTCCAGGAGCAACATCAATTTTTCAAGGGATTGCACAACAAGTTGCCATCGCCGGTGGAACGGCTACGTTAAGTGCTGATGGCAGCTATCAAGATAAACCTGATGTTGCAATTGTCGTTTATGGTGAAGACCCGTATGCAGAAGGTAATGGAGATCTAGATAATTTGGACTTTCAGCAAGGAGATAATAAACATCTTTCTTTATTGAGAAACTTCAAACGACAAGGAATACCTGTCGTTTCATTATTTATTAGTGGCCGACCAATGTGGGTGAACGAAGAGTTAAATGCCTCAGATGCTTTTGTGGCCGTTTGGTTGCCAGGATCAGAAGGTAGCGGTATAGCAGATGTCGTTCTAGCTGATCAAAACGGTAATATTCAGCATGATTTTAAAGGTAAATTGTCGTTCTCATGGCCAAACGCTGCAGATCAAACAATGGTGAATCGTAATGATGCCAGCTATTCACCACTATTGCCTTATGGGTTTGGTTTAACTTATGGTGATAAAAATTTACTTTTAGATAATTTAAACGAAAGTACGACAATAACTAAAAGATCGCCACTGAACAGAGAAATTTTTACGGGTTCAATGAAAAAACCTTGGCTACTCAGGCTTTTTTCAGGCAAAGAAGAGATTGAAGTTAGTTCAAATACCCATCAGTTTTCAACAGTAAACTACCGAACCGTCGATAAAAAAATTCAGGAAGATGCGTTTAAACTAACTTTAGCTGGCGGCGTTAGATCAGGTGTCAAAATGGTAAGTGAAGGTAATTACAGCCAAGATTTACGCGTTGATTTAGCCGCTGAATCTGCCTTAAAGTTTGATATTAAATTAAGTGAGAATCCGTCAGATAACGTCATCTTATCAATGTATTGTGCTAATACAGACGAGTGTGTGGGTAGTAAAAACATGACAGATGTCTTGAATATGTTACCCTTAGATGAGTGGCATACCATCTCTGTTGATTTAATTTGTTTTAGCAAAAGTGGTGCAAATTTGGCCGACGTTACCACGGCATTTGAACTTTCATCAGTAGGTCAACTAGAAATTAGCCTTGCGAATATTGCATTAATCCCAAATCAAAAAGGGAAGTCGTCTATTAATTGTCACCATTAATTTAATGGGTATTCATTTGCGTTAATATATTTGTCTAGATTTACAATGTCTGTTTACATCAATTAAACAGACATTGTATCTAATCAACTGATTGATAATGATTAACCTAGTTATTGAATTATTTTCGTTAAAAAATTAAAGGCCTAATATAACAGTTATTACCCAACTACAGATTATCAACAAGTATCAGTTTTTCAAATACATCCGCCGTTATATAACCTAAGTTTTTATCACCATTGATAGGTGAAATTTCAGTAGAACCTATAAATGTCTCACGCTCCAAACTGCCATCATTATCACAATAGGCCAGCATAAAACCGAGTATTTTACCTTTGTGCAATTTTACTCGACTCGCTGAATTATCATGTTTTTTATCATCGAATTTATCATCATATATTTTAATCGCTAATTCCCAAATAACGTGATGAGGAGAAACATTTGAACGCCGCCATACACTGGAAATATGGTCGTTTAATAGCACAAAATTTACCGTGCCATCCTTATTGTTTTTTCCTATATCAACAACTTGATTATCTAAAGCAACATGGTAAGCAAAGGCATTGTAATTAAATTGATGATTTCCCCCTGATTTGTCTTCATCAATGAAAACTTCAAAACAATCATCGTCCCAATAAAGCTTCAATGGATCAGCATGTTGGTCAAATAAAATATCATCTGTAATTTCAGCCGTTAAGTACAAGTAGTTATCATCCCAGAGCATTTTAAAACGACCTAAAAAGTCATTTGTATTTGATAAGGATCCTAAAATGAGTTTGTCTATTGGATACCAAGTACTCGTTGACCAAACTTCTTCTTGTACACCATCTATAACGATTTTTTTATCTGTCTTATTGGCTTCTATAGACATCGCATTTTGGCAGAAGGCGATGTTCATTATCAGAAAAAAGTATGCTTGTAGTTTCATTTATAGTTTCAATTTATGTTGATTTTTAAAGGCTCTTGATTTATTGAAAGATCATTCTTATTAACAATCGTTTGTAAGCAATCAAATAACACTGCTTCAATGTCTTCGTCTATATTGATTTTTATAATATCAAGCTCATTCTCATCAGGTGGCTCCATCGCTTTTAGCTGTCCGGATAAAAAATTTGCCGAGACAAAATGATGCCTTCGTTTACTTAGACGCTCTGTGATAATTTCTTCTTTACCATCAAGCCAAATAAACTGTGTGTTAAACCCTAATGATCTTAATCCCTGTCTATGTTTATGTTTAAGACCTGAAAACGCTAATATAATATTTTTATCACTATGATTTATTAAATGATGACAGACTAGGTCAAACCAACATTGTCTAACCTTGTCTGTAATGGGTATATTATTCGCCATACGCTTTTTAGATTCATCACAATGAAAGTCATCAGCTTCAACAAAACTGAAACCTAAGGTAGTAGAGAGTTTGCTCGCAACATGAGATTTTCCACTGCCACTTACACCCATCACAACAATTAATGATGATCGGTTATTCATATGTTTGCTCTTGTTCATTTTGGAACGGTTATTTTTAAATTATAGGTATGTTTAGGCTGAATATTGGTAATAATATTCCCCGATAAAGTTTCGCCGTCTAGATCCAAACTTATCCGTTTAATTGCCGCTTTTTCAATCGAAAAATTAAATGTAGCTCCTTGAATACTCCGAGTGCCGCTCAGGTAATCAAAACAATCAGGAAGTTGTGGAGCAATGGTTAACTCTCCATTGCTACCTTTCAAACCACACAATTCTTCAACTAAACAGCGGTATAACCATGCTATGGTGCCGGTATTAAATAACTGGCTTGATCGACCGGCTTGTTTAGGGTGTTGATAATAAGCGCCACGATAATAATTTGGTATAAATACCGGTAACTGCCCTTGTTCTACAGCATGTTTAATATTGGGGATCATTTTATAAATGATATCAAAGGCTTTTTGTGATTCACCTTGCTGGAATAATGCATAGGCGTAGAATACGGCAGCATGATTATAGACAGAACCATTTTCAGAAACACCGGGGTACTTCTGGGTTATTCGTCCGATACGTTCATCCATTTTAGTGTAACTTGGGGCCAACATCATCACACCATAAGGTGTTAACAGTTGCTGTTCAACTTCATTGATCATACTTGATTTTTGATCTACATTCGCAATGCCACTCAATAAAGCCCACGACTGAGGGTTCAAATAAATTCGCCCTTCTGTATCGGTTTTTACACCAAAGATTTTCCCTTCATCAGTAATACCGCGGGCAAACCAGTCATCATCCCATAAATGTTTATTAATGGATTTATTTAACGCTTTTGCTGCATAACGATAATCTTCTAACCGACTTTTATCTACTGTTGAAAGATAATGTTGAGAAATGTCACTCCAGCAGTTAAGCGCATAAGCAGTAGCCATTGATAGCCAAGCAGAAACGCCTTTGCCTTTATGTCCCACCATATTCATGGGATCACACCAATCACCTTGGTTTATATAGCTCAGTCCCCTTTCATCAGTTTGTTCAAGTAACCAGTCTAGTGCTAGCTCAATATGCTGATGCACGGTTAACCGTTCTTCAGAATCAGCAAAAGCTATAAGTTCATTTAAAATGGACCCGTCATCCGTCTCATTTAGATAAACCACTAAACAAATAGGTAACCATACGCAGTGGTCGGTATGGGGTATTTCATTAATATATTTCAGAGTCGCATCACGATGGATTAAGATACCATCAGGCATTGCTCCACTTCTGTGTTGTTGTTCTAACGCGATGAGAAAAGATTGACGTGCAATATCCGGTTTAATATAGCTCATGCCCATATTATCTTGAAGATAATTTCTTGTCTGGGGGTCTGTTGTTAGACGATTTATATCACCATGATAGAACATTTGCCTTGGCAGCCAATGGTTAACAAAGTCGTCAAAACTTTCATCATTCGACTTTATCGTTAAACAACCTGAAGCCTGAGATAAATAATCCTTATAGCTCGCTTTTTCTTTTGAAAAATTAATTTCATTACTGAGATATTTTTGTTTTATGTCAAATATTTCATGTTCATCTTTTGCAGCACCAAAACATAAATTAATATGTTTAGCTGAGTTGCTGAACAGGGTGATTTTATACTGTAAAACGGCAACCGGAACTTCATAACAAGATGATTGACAATTCAGCACGTCTTGATGAACTTCATCAGGGTTTTGCAGACCGCCAATTCCTTCAAACGTCGTTTGATTTGCAGACCATGCTGATGGCACACAATCTGAGACAAGAAACGTATGATCTTTAAAATGTTGGTTTTTGTAATAATCGTCAACTTTTTGATAAGGGGTTATCGCCTTGGCAACAATGGCATTGAGTTCTGCATTGTAAGTTGCTGATTGATTCAACCACGACATATAACCAATAGTAAAATAGGGATAAAAACTAATATTGCGGTTAATTTTACTTTTACTGATATTTGTAATAACCACAGACCAAAGTTCAACGGGCGTATCAACACCAAGCGACAAAGTAAGTTCAACACATAGACCTAAGGCTTCAACTTTCCATTTAATATCATGATCACCCACAGAAAATGAAAAACTATCAAGACCAGCCCTAACCGGTTCATAAGGAGCAGAGAATATTTCTCCTGTATCTTCATCTTTGACATAAAAGAAACGCCCCGGATGATCACGATAATAATGGTGTTCAGGCTGCATAAAAGTTTTTGCTTCAATACAAGGAGCATATGAATATTTTGCGGGCTCTGGTTGCAAGAATTGTGAAACAGCATAACCTTGACAATTCATTTGAATCATCATATTTTTGTTCCATAAAAATCCAGCGGCTTTTGGTAATGACGTTGGGCAATTTAAGTTAACTCTTGAGTCACTACTTCCTGGGTTTTCTATCGTGTATAAAGGAAGTTTAGACATTTTGGCTCTCCAAAATCACCTTTTCTTTAGCAGTATTAATTTTTAGTGAATACTGAATTTCAATAAGCTTATTATCTGTCAGCGGGTAAAGCCAAATAACCCCAACCGCTATAAAAGCGAAGACAGCAGGGATCAGTGTCATCAGTAAAACAATGCCGTGTTCAGAGGCGCCATTTTGAACTTGATTAGCAACATAACCTAAAGAAGCTAATACCCAGCCCATCATGGCACCTGCTAATGCCCCACCTAATTTTTGTGCAAATGCTGCAGCAGAAAAAATCATCGCGGTTGCACGTCGACCTGTTTTCCACAGAGAATAGTCAACCGTATCTGCATACATGGAATACACTAACGGAGATTTTGGTCCCAGCGCCAAGCCAATAGCGATTTGTAAGCAATACATAGTCGTAATGTTTTCTTTAGGCACAAAATAGAAAACTAGTGATAATATGCTAACGATAACCATCAAAATAATAAGCAATTTACGCTTATCAATGTATTTAGTTAATAAAGGCGTTAACGCTGCGCCACAGGCTAACGACAACATATAAGCCATTGAAAAACTGCCAATAAGGTCAGCTCTATCAACATAGTATTTAAAATAAAATGTCCCAGAACTACCTCGTAAGGTAATCGTCATCATAATAATTAACGCTAAAACAAAAAGTACAATCCAAGGCTTATTTTGCGTTAAATCTTTAAGGTCTTGTTTAACCGGTGTTTGCTGATTTTTTGGCGGTGCCAGCCTTTCTTTTGTCGACAGGAAGCTAATAACAAAAAGTATCGCGGCAATAGCACCATATAGAGCCATGGTCATTTGCCAGCCTTTCACCTCGTTATCTCCGCCAAAAAAACTCACTAATTCGGGGGTGAAATAGGCAACCAAACTCCCCCCAGTAAAAGCACCAATGAATCGAAAACTTGTCAGTGTTGTTCTTTGCTGAGAATCACCGGTGATCACGCCAAGTAATGCCCCATAGGGTACATTAATAAAGGTATAAGCAAGCATCATGAAAATATAAGTAGCGTATGCCCAAATAAGCTTACCGCTATCATCAAAGTCAGGAACCGTAAACGTTAAAACACCGGCAGCAACAAGGGGAATAATTCCCCAAAGTAGATAAGGTCTGAATTTACCATATTTGGTGTTTGTTCTATCTGCTAATGCGCCCATAAAGGGATCTGAAATAGCATCAATCAAACGAGTTACCAGCATCATGGTGCCAACAGCCCCTGCCGACAAGCCAAAAACATCCGTGTAAAAAATAAATAGAAATACATCAAAAACCCGCCAATAGAAATTACTGGCAACATCTCCACAGGCATAACCTATTTTTTCTTTTAGCTTTAAAATATTACTTTCATTGTCCATGTGTTGCTCACCTATTTCCTACTTTCTTTACAATCATGTCCATGTAATTACCCCACTGAATTTCTTAGCATTAGGCTAATGAATAACTCAGACCACTTTGGTAGCGCTTACATTTGTTGTTATTATTTATTTTGTCTTTTATAGGAATAGCAAATAAACACCATAAATGAAAGCGCTTTCATTGTTTTTTTATTTTCGCTGTTTTTAGGTAGAAAAATGAAGGTAAACTGGCAAAATATTTTAATTTTACTAAACTTTTTATTAAATTATTATAATTATCAAAAAAGTTCAATGTTTCATAAATTAAATAATAACTGTGCAACATCAACAAGATAAGGAAAATTTCCGCAAGATCCATAACTATTTAGTGAATTATTTTCATTAAAAACAAAAATAAAGTTTGATCTTAATTTAAATATCATTTAGCTTTGATGTAAGCGCTTTCATTGGTTTGTTGATTTTCCCTTACACACGGCAACTTGATTAATTGATGAAAGCGCTTACTAAAAAGATAATTATAAAATGTTTCAAATGGGAGGGATTAATCATGATTAAGAATAAATTCACTAAATCTAAAATAGCAACGAGCTTGTCATTTATATTGGGGGCCACTGCCTTACCCGCGATGTCAGCTGAAGAAGCAACTAAACAGGCTACCGAAAATGAAATTGAAGTAATACAAGTAAGTGGCATACGCGGAAGCAGTAAAGCGAGTATCAATACAAAACGTTTCGCTGCTTCTCAAGTTGATGGTATCTCAGCGGAAGACATTGGTAAATTGCCTGATGTAACGATTACCGATTCATTACAACGTATTTCAGGTGTTCAAATTGAACGTGTTGCCGGTGAAGGTGGACCCGTTCAAATTCGTGGTTTACCTCAAATTGATACAACAATGAATGGTGAAGTTTTCCTAAGTGCAACGACCATTGATTCTTCAGGTGCTGATTTAGGTGATTTACCGGCACAATTATTTTCAGGTGTCGATGTATATAAATCAGCAACATCTAGCAATACTGCAGCGGGTATCGCGGGTTCGATTGATTTAAAAACTCGTCGCCCCTTTGAACTTCAAGATGGTTTTACGTTTTCTGGCGGAGCTGAAGTAACTCAAGGTTCCATCAGTAATGAAACTGATCCTCTGTTAAATGCTTTAATCGGTTATAACGCAGAAAAATGGGGAATACTCGTTTCTGCTGTAACGTCAGAAGTTAATTTAGCGACAGATTATAATGGTCATAATGATACGTCTGAAAATGGCGGCATTGGCTGGACACAAAATAACTTTGCTTGGGGTGATCCAGGTAACGGTTCAACGACACGAAATATTGTCCCTCATGGTTTTACCGCTTTTAACAAAACTGAGGAAAGAAAGCGTGACGCTTTACAGTTATCATTTCAAGCTGATATAGGCGATGGTTTTGAATTCACCGCTGATTACTTTTATACCCATCAAGACAGGTTCAATGCACGTCGTGGTTTTAATCATAATAACCGCTGGCAGAACTTTAACAACTATGGTTTTGCGACGAGTGCGACTGGAGATACATTTGAAGATGGTGACGGAAATGCTTGGCAAGGTGTTAATGCCTATGCAATGAACCCATACCGCATGCAAACTTTTACCCAAGCGAATGTCAATGAAGAGAATTCTCAAAATTTTAATCTAGAATTAAATTTTGATAATGGTGGGTCTTTAACTGGCCAAATTCGTGCAACAACGGCAAGAGCAACCGCTAAAATGCGCCACGCTTATGGCGAAGGCGATATATTAAGCATAGACCAAGGTACGCTTGTTACGGGTCCTGGTTGGTTAACACCTGCAGCATATTGTAATGATGGCGAAGAAATCATTGGCGACCAAGGTGGTTGTAATGGTACTTACTCTCAAGGTATCGAAGATGACTCATTCTTAATTACTCATGATGCATCTGGAGAATTCCCTGTTTTTGGTGGTTTCGACCAAATGGTTGACGGTGGCAAAGGCCAAATGAGTGTCGCTGATTACATGGCAGACCTTGATTCATATCACATTGGTGCATTTTCATCAGAAGGAAATACTGACGATACGAGTGAAATATCAACCTTCAGTACGAAATGGAATTATGTATTTGAAGAAGGATTTATTACCAGTGTAGATTTTGGTCTTCGTTTAAGCCAGAGAACGGTTGATCATGACCAATTCACTTATACGTCTGATTTTGGTGATGGTTGTGATATCGCACAGTGGAAAGCGGTTGATCAACAATATAATGGTGCTGAAGAAGGTGACCCTTGTTACGAAGTAGCAGGCACGGGTGAAAATGTTGATGGTGTATGGACGCCTTATACAATATTAAATCCAACCGCTTTAGACGAACACACTACGGTTTCTTGGCAGACAAATTTTGGTAATGTTACGGGTATTCCAGGAATATGGTCAATTGACCCAAGTAACTTTAGAGATCCAAAAGCTTTTCATGAAAGAACCTTTGGCAATGTTGCACGTACAGAAAATGGTGGCGCTACCTACAATGTTGGCCTAGATGAAATTACCTACTTTGTGCAGGCAAATTTTGAATGGGATGCATTAACCGGTAACGTCGGTATGAAAGTTGTTGAAACTGATTTATCCGTTAAACAAAACCTTGTTGGACCTAATTTACCACATTCAGGTTTAGGCCCAGATATTGGCGATGTGTTAACGGAAAGAAGTTATACCGATTACTTACCTTCATTTAACTTAGCTTATGCCGCAAGTGAAGAAATTGTACTTCGAGCAGCTTGGTCTAAAAACATGCAAGCCTTAAATATGGACCAATGGGGTGCTGGTAAAACTGTAGGTACCGTATTTGATAACGACTGTGGCTGTATGCGCGTTGTTAACGGTACATTAAATGGTAACCCAGAATTAGACCCTTGGCGTTCAGAGAATTTCTCATTAACGGCGGAATGGTATACGGGTGACGCTTCAATGGCTTATATTGCTACTTATGGCATAGACATTGAAAGCTTTACCGAGTCTGATACCATTATGATTGATGAACCTGATTCTGATGGTGTTAGTCGTGGACCTCATCCTTTCACAGCAAATGTACAAGGTAAAGGTGGTGATGTTGCAGGCTATGAAATTGGTGCTAAAGTTGCTATAAGTGATTTCTTAGGTACCGATAGTATATTTGCAAACTTCGGTGTTGACGCTAACTATACCTTTAGTGAAAGCTCTCAAGACGCTAAAGATATTCATGGCGATGACTTACCCTTTGTTGGCATGTCAGAAGATACCTACAACTTTGTTTTATGGTATGAAAATGAAACCTTTTCTGCTCGTATGGCTTACAACGCACGTAGCCCACGTTTAATGACAGCAGGTAGCGGTGCAACGGGTGGTCAATCTCTTTACCAAGATGATTATGCTCAACTTGATGTAAATGTTACTTATAACTTGAATGATAATATGAGCTTTTATATTAATGGCTCTAACATTACAGAAGAGTATCAACAAACATATGTAGAGTTTTCAGGACAGAAAGCTTTTCAAAATGTTTATGAAGCACGCTGGACTTTCGGTACACGTGTAATATTCTAAACTTTGCTTATTGAAGTTTAGTGTAAATCAAAATACCGCTATAGATTTGTCTATGGCGGATTTTTCATTTAATAAACAATGTGACTTTATGAATGCCATCAAAAAATCAGTGAAAGATATCATTATTGTTGGCGGCGGAACAGCTGGTTGGATGACAGCGGCAACGTTAAGCCAACAATTTAAAGAAAGCCCGGTCAATATAACCCTAATTGCTTCATCCGCCATGGGAACAATAGGCGTAGGTGAAGCAACGATACCCACACTAAGGCGCTTCTATAAAAAATTAGGCTTTACCGATATTGAAGTACTTAAGGCAACCAATGCTACGTGTAAATTAGGTATTGAATTTAAGGGATGGTCTGGCGACGAAAGCGCTTTTATTCATCCGTTTGGCTTGTTTGGTCAAGAAGTCAATCGTGTTCCATTTCATCATTATTTTACTAAGCTACGCCAAAGTGGTGATAAAACGCCTTTCGCGGATTATTCACTCGGTGTGCAATTAGCTAAAAACGACAAGTTCATTCAGCCAATAATTCAACCAAAAAATCAATTGGAAATATTCGATTGGGCACTACATTTTGATGCGGGTCTATTTGCTAAGTTGATGCGTGATTATTCAATTAATAATGGTGTGAAGCACATCGATAGTAAAATTGAACAAGTCAATTTAAATTGTTTAACAGAGGATATCGATTGTCTTAACCTAGAAAATGGTCTCACAATTTCTGGTGATTTATTCATTGATTGCTCGGGATTTAGTGCTTTACTCATTGAAAAAACGTTAAAAACTGGCTATGAAGATTGGAGTCAATATTTAATTTGTGATACCGCTGCCGCGGTACAAAGTGAGTTAGTAGCTGATCCAGTACCCTATACTATTTCCCATGCGCAAAAAGCGGGTTGGCAATGGCAAATTCCCTTACAAAACCGAACGGGTAATGGCATAGTTTTCAGTCGAGAATTTATCAGTGAAGATGAAGCTATCAATAGTATGTTGAAAAATATAAAAGGTAAGCTGCTTCATGAGCCTCGTTCATTTTCTTTCACTCCAGGTAGACGCAAAAAGTCCTGGAACAAAAACTGTATCGCCGTTGGTTTAGCCTCTGGATTTTTAGAGCCGTTAGAAAGCACGAGTATTGCATTAGTTGAAACGGCTATTGAAAAAATATCATCCTTTTTGGCTGAAGCTGAATACTCTCAAGAAGACGCTGATAAGTTCAATTATGCCATGGCGCAAGAATACGAGCGTGTCCGTGACTTTATTATTCTTCATTATAAATTAAATGGCAGAACTGACTCTCCCATGTGGCAACATTGTCGCGACTTGGCCGTTCCACAAACATTAGCCGATAAAATAGCCGCTTTTAAAACCAAGGGAGATATTATTAAATATCCTTGGGAAATATTTGGTAAGGACAGTTGGTTAGCTATATTTGACGGACTCAATTTTAGGCCCGAATTTTATGATAAATCTATTGATAAGTTTTCTACTGAATTATTATCTAATGAACTGACTAAAATGCGTAATAGCATTAAAAATAAGGTTAATAATTCACAAACGCACAGTGATTTTTTAAATCAACATTGTGGTTTTAAGGAACGTATATGAACACTACTGAAGATCCCATAGAAAAAATAGTCATCCTCGGTGGAGGCACAGCTGGTTGGTTAGCAGCAGCCACCATAGGTAATATTTTTAAGAACACATCGATGAAGATAGAGGTTGTAGAATCTGATGACATCGGTATTGTTGGTGTGGGCGAAGCTACAATCCCACCATTAATAAATATTATCGAGAGCTTAGGTATCGACCTTGTTGATTTTATCAAGGAAACACAAGCCAGTTTCAAATTAGGCATTAAATTTGAAGATTGGGGTACCGTTGGAGAATCTTACTTTCATCCCTTTGGTACTTTAGGGCAAAGTATTGACGGCTTTGACTTTTATCAATGCTGGCTTAAGTGCAAAGCTGAAAATGACAAAACACCCTTGATGGCACATTCTGCTGAATCAGTTTTAGCAGCGCAAGGTAAGTTCTTTTTACCCCATAAAGCCAAAAACACGCCACTTTCTCGTGCTTTTTATGCCTTACATTTAGATTCATCTTTGGCAGGGAAATACCTACGTAATTTTGCAGAAAATATTGGTGTTATAAGAACAGAAGGACTGGTAGAAAGTGTCAACTTAAAGGCTAATGGTAATATCGCCAACTTAGTTTTAAAGAGTGGTCAACAAATAGCCGCAGACTTTTTTATTGATTGCTCGGGATTTCATGGCCTATTAATAGAAAAAGCACTTAAAGCTGGATATGAATCATGGTCACATTACCTACCTTGTAATAAGGCCGTTACTGTACAAACAAAAAATGTTGGTGCTACTCCTCCTTTTACCACTTCTACAGCAAAAGAAGCGGGCTGGATGTGGCATATTCCACTGCAGCATCGTACCGGAAATGGTTATGTTTATTGTGACAAGTACATTACAGACGAGCAAGCTAAAAAAACATTGCTTGCGTCAGTAAAAGGCGAAGTTATCAACGAGCCAAGAACAATTCCGTTTACCACCGGAATGCGAAAGAAGTCTTGGGTTAAAAATTGCCTGTCTTTAGGGCTTGCTCAGGGTTTTATAGAACCTCTTGAATCGACAGCTATTCACTTAGTATCAAAGTCTATTGCTCATTTTATTCGGCTATTTCCAAACAAAAACTGTGAACCGGCCTTAATTGATCAATTCAACCAAAATGTTAGGGTTGATTATGAAGAAATACGGGACTTTTTAGTGCTGCATTATTGTAAAACATCTCGAACCGACAGTGATTTCTGGCAATGGTGTAAAAGCATGGAACTGCCTGAAACACTTGAACAAAAGTTAAAACTATTTAAAGCCTCTGGTGCCCTCAATCTTAAAGATGAAGCGTTATTTCGGCCAACGAGTTGGTACGCAGTACTTGAAGGATTAGGTGTACAACCAGACAACTACAACCCAACATTAAATATATGGGACAGTGAAAAACTAAAGGATATTTTGGCTCAAGGTAGTCAAGGACTGAAGGATATTGCACAGCAACAACCTTCTCATGACCAATTTATAAATGAATACTGCAAAGCTAAAAAAATATAACTACATAATAAAAATGCAGTCATTTACATCGAGAGTCTGCCCGTATTTTAACTAAATATCTCGGTCTGCGCGGCAATGCTTATCAAGAAACTGTTGATGAGTCATTGCTTGTTGCGCTGCACTATTCATCGACATTTTCATTTCAGCCAAGTTTCTTTCAATAATCTCTAGTGGGATATTTTTAGCTCTAACATCAAAACGTTGTGGGTTTACATCAAAGCCTGTGAACATACTTAACCAACTCGCTTCTTCAAACGATTCATTATCATACATAACAATCTGACCTTGGCTTTTATAAACCTCTATTTTATGGGTTAACGCAGCGCTTATTGGCATATTCTGACAGTAACGCCAAAATTCCGTATCATCTCGTTTGGTTAATTTATAATGCAACGCTAAAAAATCAACGGCGCGGTCTAACTCAGCATTATGTAATCTATTCACTTCTGCCATGTCATGTTCATTAAACGACATATCAGGAAAGAAAGTATAGAGCTTTGCTAAGCCTGATTGGATCAAAGATAAGCCTAAAGATTCAAGCGGTTCAAGAAACCCGGCGGCTAACCCTAAAGCGAAGCAGTTCTTATGCCAAATAACTTTACGCTTGGCCAAAGGTAAATCAAAATGTCTAACATCATTAATCGTTTTTCCATCAACAGTTGCCAGCATTTCATCTTCTGCATCTTGATCATTAATAAACTGACTACTATATATATAACCATTTCCCATGCGGTGCTGCAAAGGAATACACCATTGCCATCCAGCATTATTAGCAATGGCACGCGTATATGGTGTCGGGTCTGTTACCAGTTCAGTTTGCACAGCAATAGCTTTATCACAGGGTAAAGATTTACTTAAATCATCAAGCCCTACCTCCATTGCTCCATCAATTAATAACGCTTTGAACCCTGAGCAATCTATAAATAAGTCACCTTCAATTTTTCGTCCATCTGCTAATTGAACCGACTCAATAAAACCAGACGTTTGATTTAATTGCACAGCACAAACATTGGCCGAAATATGTTTAATCCCCCTTTTAACTGAAAATTCTTGTAAAAATTTAGCATAAAGTACCGCATCAAAATGATAGGCATAGGAATAATCGGCCAAAGGTGATTGAGGATCAGAGTTTGCTTGGGCAAATTTTCCCTGTTTAGCCAACGCACAAGCAAAGCTATAATCTTGTAAATTGTGCTTAGCGCCGGCTTGTTTTGCGCGATTAACATAATGATGAAAGTCGACATTTTGTATCTTAAGACCGTAATCAGCGAAAGGATGAAAAAAATTCTCGCCTTTCTTATGCCAATTTTCAAATTCAATACCTAACTTGAAAGTCGCTTGAGTCGCTTTAATTAATTCAACTTCATCTATACCTAAGTCTTTATTAAAACCAACAATATTAGGAATCGTTGCTTCACCAACCCCGACAGTAGGAATATCAGGTGACTCGATTAAGGTAACGGATATTTCTTTATCTTCAATAAACCGAGAAAGACTAGCAGCAGCCATCCAACCGGTAGAACCTCCACCAACAATCACAATTTTATTTATAGGTTTAGACATAGTGAATTCCTCTCATTTTTAAGTTTATTGATCTGATAAATTTGACTTACTTGGCTTACTCCCCAATAAACCATAATAGACAATAAACACGTAACATAATGCCGGAAAAATAAATGAATTTTGTACACCAACAGCATCAGCGGTAACGCCTTGCAGTAAGGGTAAAATTGCGCCACCAACAATAGCCAAACATAAAATACCAGAAGCTTGGCTGGTATGTTGCCCTAATCCATTAATAGCGAGACTAAATATAGTTGGAAACATTATCGAATTACACAGACCTACCAATAAAATTGACCACATTGCGACTGCACCACTGGTAAAAATGGCCATCAATATAAAAGAAATGGCAATAACCGCATTAAACGCTAATACTTTACCTGCGGCTATTTTTTGCATAACGAATGCACCGACAAAGCGACCAATCATTGCCCCTCCCCAATAATACGCAATATAATTAGCGGCTTGTGACTCTTCTAAACCCGCAATGTCTGGGTCATTAAAAAAACTGACTAAGAAGCTGCCTATCGAAACTTCAGCCCCTACATAAACAAAAATACCAACAGCGCCTAAAACAAGATGTCTGTATTGCCAAGCACTGCCTGACTCAGGTACAACATTTTGTGCTTCATCTTGTTTAACGGTTTCAAATTTTGGCAGTTTTATCATTGAAAATACTGCCGCAAGCAATAATAAGGTGCCTGCTAATAAGACATAAGGTAATTGTACCGACTCTGCACTTGCTTCAATAGACATTGCATCGGCAGCGCTGTTTAAGATAAGGAAAGCACCAAAAAATGGCGCTACTGTCGTGCCCAAAGAATTAAAGGCTTGTGTCATCGTTAATCTTGAAGATGCTGTTTTGGCTTCACCGAGCAAACTTACATAAGGGTTAGCGGATACTTGCAATATCGTTATGCCGCTGGCAAGAATAAAGAGCGCAAGAAGAAATATTGGGTAGCTATGTTGTGAGGCCGCAGGATAAAAAGTAAAACACCCTATTGATGCAATGACTAAACCTAGCACAATTCCTCTTTGATAACCTATTGATTTAATAATTTTTCCGGCTGGAATAGACACAATAAAATATGCACCGAAAAAACAAAATTGTACCAGCATGGCTTGCGTATAAGATAAATTAAAAACACTTTTTAAATGAGGAATTAAAATATCATTTAAACAAGTAATGAAGCCCCACATAAAAAATAATGAAGTTAAAGATAGTAGTGCGAAACGATAATTTTCATGTCCATTATTATTTTCTTGAGATACTTGACTACTAAGTGGACTATCAACCATTGTATTTCTCCTGACAAAAATCATTACCTTTTAATCGGCATGCTTATTTATTGTTTTAATCAAAGGCAATTTATCGCCTTAAAGATGTTTAATGAATAAAAAAACATCAAGAAGAGTTTAAAAGCTATTGACCTTTTCTGTAGAACACATTAACCTAAATGTAAGCGCTTTCACAGTATTTTTTACTCACTTAGCGTTTTTTTTAAAAATGAACTTGTAAGCGCTTTCAATTAAAATATCAGAAAGGCTAAAGTACAAATTTCCAGTAAGGATTGATATAAGAATGAATAAGATTTCATTACCGTTAAATTCAAAGATGCTAACAAAAGAATTCACCTATGGAGTGGCGACAGCGTCATTCCAAATAGAGGGCGCTTCAGAGAAAAGATTACCATGCATATGGGATACCTTTTGCGCAAAAGAAAATACTGTTGTCGACGGTTCAAATGGCGATATTGCCTGTGATCACTATAATCACTGGAAAGAAGATATTGAACTCATTGACTCACTCGGTGTAGATGCCTATAGATTATCTATTTCGTGGCCAAGAGTGATAACCGAGTCAGGTGAACTTAATTCAACAGGCGTTAATTTTTATCTCGATATTTTGAATGAACTCAAAAAACGAAATATTAAAGCCTTTGTGACGCTTTATCACTGGGATTTACCTCAGCACTTGGAAGACAATGGTGGTTGGCTCAATAGAGAAACTGCTTATAAATTTCAACAATATGCCGATTTAATATCACAAGCTTTTGGTGACCGTGTTCATTCATATGCCACACTAAACGAACCATTTTGTAGTGCTTATTTAGGTTATGAGGTTGGCGTTCATGCGCCAGGGTTAGTAGGAAGAGAAAACGGTAAAAAAGCCGCTCATCATCTATTACTTGCCCATGGTCTTGCTATGTCGGTATTAACCAAAAATAGCCCTGACTCTCTTAATGGTATTGTATTAAACTTTACCCCTGCTTATGCTATTGATGATAAACCTGAAAACATTACAGCGGCGTCCTTTGCAGACGATTACTTTAATCAATGGTATATCAAACCTATTTTCGACGGTAAATACCCAGAAATAATGCAGCAACTCCCACAAAGCTGTCATCCGGACATTCATCGAGAGGATATGGCAATAATTTCTCATCCTGTCGATTTTTTAGGGGTTAATTTTTACACCCGTGCAGTATATCAAGCTTCCGATGTTGATTATTTTGATGAATTACCCGCAACAGGAAAGTTGACTGATATTGGTTGGGAAGTTTTTCCAAAAGCTTTTAGCGAGTTATTAATATCACTCAATGAGCGTTACAATTTACCGCCTGTGTATATCACTGAAAATGGTGCAGCTATTGATGATAAAATTGTTAATAATGAAGTTATTGACCAAGACAGAATTGATTACTATCAGCAACATTTATTGGCGGTTAACGATGCGATTGAAAGTGGCGTAGACATTCAGGGCTATTTTGCCTGGAGTTTAATGGATAATTTTGAATGGGCAGAAGGCTACTTAAAACGATTCGGCATTGTATATGTTGATTATGAGAGCCAGTTGAGAACAATAAAAAATAGTGGTCATGCGTATAAAACGCTAATCAGTAATCGATAAGAAATAATTAATAGGAAACGTTATGAATAAACTGCCATATTATGAAAAAGTGGGTTACGCCATGGGAGATGCTGCGGCCAATTTAGTTTGGCGTGGCGCTTTAGCCTATTTGGCTGTTTTTTATACGGATACCTTTGGGTTAACCGCTGCCGCCGCTGCCATGCTATTTTTAGTGGTGCGTTTAACGGATGGTGTCACCGATATTATCATGGGCATGATAGCGGATAGAACAAATACACCTTGGGGGAAATTTCGCCCTTGGATTTTATGGTCGACACCCTTTTTAGCCCTATTTATGGTGCTTTGTTTTACTACGCCTGAGTTCAGTTATACCAACAAACTCATCTATGCCTACGCGACTTACATTGGCTTAACACTCGCTTATACCGTGAATAATGTGCCCTACTCAGCCTTAATGGGTGTAATGACGCCAAGTAATACTGAGCGCACTAGCCTTTCAGGTTTTCGCTTTGCCGGTGCTTTTGCTGGGGGATTACTGGTTATGGGATTTCTACCCGATTTAGTTGCCTACTTTGGTCAGGGGAATGACGCTCAAGGTTATCAATACACTATGTACTTATTTGCTGCTTTGTTGACAGGATTAATGCTAGTAACCTTTTTCACGACAAAAGAGCGAGTCACCTCTAAGGTAGATACGTCTCATAGCTTGAAATCAGATTTAATTGATTTAAGTAAAAACTTACCTTTTATTATTTTACCTTTATTAGCGATAACTTTATTTTTCTATTATCGAAATTTGTACACTGCTCTATTCTTCTTTGCTGTTGCATTCATTATGTGGCGTCTGATAAAACGCCTATTAAATAAAGATATTAAAAATTTAAGTGGCACCCAACAAGATATGATGGACTTACTAACCAACAAACCTTGGTTAATATTATTGGGCATGGGATTTTTAACCATGATGTTCAATGGCATAAAATATGGCGTTATTGCTTATTACTTTAAATACCAAATAGGTGATGAATTAATGGCAGGTAAATATTTTATCGGTCTGCTTTTAGTCTCAATCTTAGGCGCTTTGTGCACTGGATATTTAGCAAAAATATTGGGTAAGAAAAAACTTTTTATTGTCGCTTTATTAGCGAGTGGAATATTAACTGCCGGCTTCTACTGGGTACCTGCAGGAAACATTCAAGCCATTTTTGTTTTAGGATGCTCTGCTGAATTTTTTGCTGCCATGATGCCAACGTTATTTTTCACTATGTTAGGTGATAGTGCTGATTATTCTGAATGGAAAAATAACCGCAGAGCAACAGGCTTAATATACTCTGCAGGTACTTTTGTTCAAAAAACAGGTGGCGGATTTGCGGGTGCATTAGTTTTAGTCGTGCTAGCGGGTTACGGGTACGATGGCATGGATAAAAGCACCATTGATGGCGCATTACCCGGTATGCAATTACTGATGAGTTGGATCCCTGCTGCTTTTGCTTTTGCTGCCGCGGCATTAATGATGTTATATCCGCTTTCTTGCAATAAAAGCCAACAAATTAGTGATGACTTAGCTCAAAAACGTGCATTAACTACGTAAAACACAACTAATATTGATGACTTTACTAATCAACTAGTTAACGCGTTAATCTATGTGGTATTATTTTATTAATACCACATCCACTACCCGTACCAACAGGACGTTCATGGCTACAATTTACGAAGTTTCTAAACTTGCAGGCGTTTCCTTAGCAACTGTTTCTAGAGTAATGAATAAAAATGCTAAAGTCAGCGAAAAGACACGGGTAAAAGTTGAAGAAGCAATGAAAGAGTTAAACTATCGTCCTAACTCAATTGCACAATCACTGGCATCAAGTCGGTCTAATAGTATTGGCGTTTTAGTTTCTGAACTGCACGGGCCATTTTTCGGTCAAATGATGGCGGGCATAGAATCAGAGTTAAGAGCTGCCGGTAAGCACGTTATTATTACAACAGGACACAGTGAAGAAGAAAAAGAAAAAGATGGCATTGAATTTCTCTTCAGTCGCAGTTGTGATGCGATAATTATTCACGTTGAAGCGGTAAGTGACGAATATTTAATTGAATTAAGTAAAGGTAAAACCCCAATATACTTAATGATTAGATATGTTGATAAACTCGTTGATAACTGCATCAGTTTAGATAATGAAATGGGGGGTTATCTTGCGACAAAAGCATTGATTGACTTAGGGCACAAAGATATTGCTTATATAGCAGGCCCTTTATTTAAAACTGATGCTAGTACCCGCTTAACGGGTCATAAAAGAGCACTTGCAGAGCAAAACATTCCCTTCTATGAAAACCTGCTATATATTGGTGATTTTAAAGAAACGGGTGGTACAGAGGGTTTAAAACACTTTATTAATAAGAAAGTCTCTTTTTCTGCCATCGTTTGTGCCAATGATGAGATGGCTTCAGGCTCGATGAAGTACGCAAGAGAACACGGATTTAGATTACCCGAAGATTTATCAATCATGGGCTTTGATAATGTTAATTTTGCGAATTATCTTTATCCTAAACTCACAACAATCGACAACCCCGTCTATTCAATGGGCAGAATGAGTGCGAAGTTAGTTTTACAAAATGTATATAAAGTTGAAGATTTACATATTCAACATGTGTTTTCACCCACATTATTATCAAGAAAATCAGTGACTAAATTTCAACCTTAAAGATGCCGCTATAAGAGACTACTCATCAGCTTGGTCACGTCTGATGATTTTTACAATCCGATTATAGGCGATTTGAGATAAATTCCATTGGTAGCCATCAAAATCAGTTGTATTCAAAAATTGAATGACAACCGTGTCTATATCTTTGTGGTACTCAGCAAGACTTTGATATCCAGGTAATAAACCGCCGTGCTTATAGACATAAATGGCAGAGTAAATAGCTTGTTCATTTTCGTTTAACAAAGAACCATCGTTTAATGCCCGTATGAATATCCCAACATCTTGCGCTGTCGCCACCATTGAACCACTAATTCCTACAGAATTATAATTAAATTTCATATCGGCTTCATAACCTACATAATAACCACTTGCAACTTCGTCTAAATCCACTTCACTGAGTAAACTGTAAGTATTATTTAGCCCGAGAGGCTTAAGAATTTCTTGCTTAATATACTCACGATGGCTATATCCTAATATTTTATCGAGGATCTCGCCAATCAATAGAAAATTCGTATTTGAATAACTATATTCCGCACCAGGCTCAAAATCAGCAGGCTTATCTAATATCAAATCAAGTCTTTGTTCACTGTTTTCTGGAGGATTTTCCCAATAACCAGGGTGATCGGTGAAATTGGGGATACCGCTGCGGTGTTGCACCATCAACTTCAAGGTGATTTTATCTGCATGTGCAATTCGCCCCTTCAATGAAGGAATATAATCAGCAAGCGTTTTTTCTATATTCAAACGCTGATCATTAGCCAATTTGGCGACAGCAACAGCGACATACAACTTACTGATACTGGCAATTTTAAACAAGGATTGAGCATCGGCGGGTACCTTGTTCTTTCTACTTTTCAAACCAGCACTATAAAAATATGGTGATTTACCAGCCTCATCAACATACACAATCATACCGTCAAACCCATGACCGATAGTTTCATTAACTTGTTCTTGAACGGTATCGGGTAGTGGTAAAATCCAAGCCTTTACCAATATCCATGGTACGAAGAACAAGGAGATTATACTTGCAATAATGAATATAATTCTGAGTAATCGTGTTATTTGTTTCTTCGTCATGATACTTAGCCGTTATAAAAAAATAATGAATGAAATTCGATTAGAAATGGCTCATCTTGTGAGATAAATCATCAAAATTTACAGATCACTGAAGATGGTTAATACTTTCATTGAGCTCATAGTTTTTATCGGTAATAATAGCTTCTAACACGGCAATTCTGTCATTTTGACTATTAAGTTGTCGCCTTAAACTATCTTCACCTTCAGTTTTTATGTCGATATTTTTGATTTTCAATGCCTCGACCTCTAACGTCTTTAACTTGGTTTTATTTACAATCATCGTCGTTGTTATGACCAATAACGTGATAAACATTACACTAATACTTAAAAACAACCATAAGTTAATGATCATATTGTTTTTCCTTTATATGCTTTATTTAATTTAAAAATGCAACGAGCTTTTCGTTTGCCATTTAATGCTGCGCCGATAAACGTCGAACGTATGAGCGCATCGTACAGTAAGATAGAAATGAAAATCGTTATCGCACTTATGCTAACAAGTTTCAATAACCAATGAAGTGGTAGCTCTGCAAAAGCAATTTGTAGCCACACAACAATGGGTAAATGGATAAGGTAAAGCCAGTAAGAAGAATCAGCAATATAGCGCACTGAACTGTTAGTACGACTAAATAAACGCTGACATACGCCGATTGTTATCGAAACAAGAGACCACATCATAACGGCATAACTGAGCACGAAGCCGGCTTTAATATACAAATAATAGGCGTGACCAAGTTTCATTTGGAAACTCGACAGCACAACAGACACGACAATAGCCATGAGTCCAATGACCAGTTTATGCCAAGTCAAATCGGCAAATTTTTCCATCAAAGACGAGTGGCGATTAAGTAACCAGCCAAATAAAAAAAATGTTCCATAAAGTAATAACACCGGTATATCAGGGACAAGGGATTTATCTGGCGTATCTACACCCCAGTGATCCATAAACCAAAGGCAAGCGGCTGATGGAATGGCAATAACTAAAATGGCCATCGGTGAATTACTTAGCCAAAAAATAGTATTGTCACCCCAGTGAGTTAACTTGCTATAAAGAGGTTTATGCAAACCAATAAGCATGCGAAGCAAAATCACACATACCGAAATAATTAGCAGGTAGTACAAGAACCATAAGTGTGTTCCGGTAAACAAGTCTTTGGGGAGTCCGGCTAAACTGGTAAAACCTGCCCAAAGACCATTTAAGATATTTACATCACCACGCATACTTTCAGCCCCCATTATCCAACCGGATATGATTAATGGTTTCAGTAAAAACCAGCCGATGATAAATGGTAGGACAATTTTAACCAAGCGTGATTTTAGTAGGGCTTGCACGCCATGTTTATGGTATTTCATATGGCTAAAAAAACCAGCTATCAGGAAAAACAACTCCATACGAAAAGAATGAATAATCATCATAAATATGGAAACAAAACCGCTGGTGGATATATCCATAACAGCCCAACCAATGAATACTGGCATAAAGGATAAGCTTGAATGAAAAATAACGCCCAATATCAATGCGAAACTTCGAACCGCATCTAAATAATCAAGCCTGATATTGTTTTCGGGTAGTTTACTTATAGTTGTTGCCATTATATGGTCTCAATAAATGTAAATAATTAGGGCTATATTCAGCCCCGCAGTAATCTTTTATCGATTAATAAAAGCTAACTTCGTCGATTTCAAAATCAAAGTGTGTTGGTTGCATACCAAAGGCCACAATGCTCAAACCGCTTATAGTTGTTGTATTTAGTTCCGTTTGTTCTGACCAAGCGCGTTTCATCGAGGTAAAAGGGATCTTAACCTCGTGGAACTTACCATCTGATTGCACAGCAATCATAGCCGCGTGATAATCGTAGTTTGTTACTTCAACGCTATTGGCAGATACAGAAATACTTCCCTTATCTAGCTTAATAAGTAATCTAACACCCTCGTATTTACTAGCGTCCTGCGGCAAGCCTTTTTCGTTGAGTAACAATACTGAGCTTGCCCAACCGGGTTGGCCACGAGGAGGAACAATTTCACCTTTTATATGCAGTTTTCCACCTGAAACTTTTATTTCAGTTTGAGTTTTTCCGCCAGCAATCTTGTCGTCTAAAAATTGTCTTGGAATACCTAAACTGTTGCTTGTTGCATGACTGAAATCATCTACAACTGAAGCTAATTCTCCCGCAAAAGAGATGCTAGAATAAGCAAAAATTGATGCAATGCTGAAAAGTCTTCCTATATTTAAAACAGTTTTCTTTGATAAGTTCATTATTGTTCTCCAAATTAATAAGGTTGTGTATTTTTAAACAAGTACCCAAATAAATATAAAAGTGACAAAATAAATAAAATTATTTTTTAAAACCTTTTTAAAACTAAAAATGATAAGTAGGTAGTCAATTTATATTTATTAGCACTGGCACTTAAGTAAAATTTATTTGATTACCTAATGATTCGCAGCTGCAGTGGAATAGTCACAGAAAATATACTTTTTTATAAATGAAGTGAGTTATGCTGTACAAACATCTCATTTAGTTGATAAATATGATAAAAAATACCTAATATTATCTAAGAGCTGTTGAACAAATTATTATTCACTTATTACTCTATCTTTCATTACTCTATCTTTCATTGCTCTTTCTCATCTTTACAGATTCGAAGTAATATTACGGTGAAGTGATAGTTTGAAATAACTCCTGCAAGGGGGGAAATGTATGTAATAAAAATAGATTTATTTTTATTAGATAAAATTGTCACCTATTACTAATGAAACGGCACATACTCTTTTTAAGCTAAAAGCAAAGCCAAAGGTAAAGCAATATGAGTCTATTCAGCAAACGAAATTCAATCACTGAAACCAACGACGCTAATTTAGTTATGTTGTCATTGGGAGGCGATCGTGAAGCATTTTGTGAAATAGTATCGCGTTACCAGAATTTATTGTGCTCTTTAGCGTATTCATCTGTTGGAGACATAAAATACAGTGAAGATATATCCCAAGAGGCTTTTGTTGAAGCATGGAAAAAGCTCGACACACTTAAAGACCCAGAGAAGTTAAAAGCTTGGCTCTGCGGCATACTCAGATTTAAAATCAGCCGCTATCGTCGAAAGGAGAATACTCAACCCACCAAAGCTGCTAGTAGTTTTGAAGAACATGATGTTCCTAACTCAGACAACGACAAAATGGAAGACACAGTAATACGTGAACAAGAACAAGCCCTACTATGGCAAACATTAGACAAAATGGATGGTACTTATCGAGAGCCGTTAATCTTATTTTACCGTGAACAGCAATCAGTAGAGCGCGTAGCTGCCGAATTAGATTTATCAGTAGACACAACAAAGCAGCGACTATCTCGAGGAAGAAAACTCCTTAAACGCGCCATGATCTCATTTGTTGAAGAAACCTTAACAAAAAGTAAACCTGGTGTTGGTTTCACCGCAGGTGTTTTGGCAGCTATAAGTAGTATTGCCCCACCTGCCAAGGCTGCAGTAATAGGGACCGGAGTAACAAAAGCAGGAACATTTATCAAACTTGGAACATTGTTGACATTCTTAGCCGCTTTTTCTGGCGTTATTAGTACATTTTTTGGTTTAAGAGCGAGTCTTGATCAATCACGAACTCAACGAGAACGCCAAAACGCTTACAAAGTTGTGGCGATGTTTATGTTAACGGCTCTCATCTATGTGTTTGGCATGTTTACGCTGAAGTACTTTGCCTTGAATAACAATATTCATAACGATGTTAGCTTACAGATTTATGCAATAGCTTCACAACTTATGGTATTGACCTTTGTTGCAACTTATCTATTTCTTGTTTATCGAATGTTCAAACAAACACAAAATATTCGCACGGAGGAGCGAATATTTAATCCGCAAGCGTTCCAACATCAAGCTGATCAAATAGGTTCAAAAAAGCATGAATACCAAAGTAAAATAAGTCTTTTAGGCACGCCTTTATTTCATTTTAAATTTGGCATGTTAGAAAAAGGCGATAAACCTGCCATTGGTTGGATCGCAGGTGGAAGTAAGGCTTATGGTTTACTCTTTGCGTGGGGCGGTGTCGCAATTGCGCCAATCAGTGTTGGCATTATTTCGGTTGGGATAATAAGCGTTGGGGCTGTCGGTTTTGGGATCCTCGCCATAGGTACAGTAGCCATTGGTATCATTGGATTCGGTGCTTCAGCTATTGGATACAAAGCTTACGGTTCTTTATCAGCTCTGGGATGGGAAAGTGCGTTTAGCAATGGCTTTTCTATAGCAAAAGACGCTGCTTTAGGCCCTGTTGCTTTTGCAGATCAAATCAACAATGAGCTAGCTGCTAACATTTCAAACCTAACGTTACTCGGACAAAGTCACCAATGGATTATGGCTTTTATCGCGATAGTTGTCATCATACCTTCAATATTCCATTCATACAAAGTACGACAACGCATGAAATAAGTTTAATGACCATTAACGATATTTGTATTAGAAAGATTAAATACAAGCCACGATGAAAATAATTGATTATAGCTATTGTGCGTATTTTTCATTGTCAGAAATCAATTAATAACCTGCGAATAAACAGGTTAAAAATTAAAATTCCTGAAGGTGTTTGACTTAAATCCTCAATAAGTACTATTATGTAGTTATTATTGTTTTCGGATGAAGTTAATGGCGAACAAGCGAAGTTATTTAGGCGAATTTGAACATTGCGTTTTACTGAGTATTTTACAATTAAAAGAGTCCGCTTATGGCGTTACTATTCGGGCACAGCTTAAAAAAGCCATTGATAGAGATGTATCTTTGGGCGCGATATATTCGACGATTGAACGGCTGGAAAATAAAGGCTTAATACAATCTAAAAAAAGTGAAGCATTGCCAGAGCGCGGCGGAAAGCCTAAACGTCTTGTAAAAGTAACATCCTTAGGACAAAAAGAATTAATTGAGACAAAAAAGCGCATGGATACCATGTGGAAAAATGTCACTTGTGATGACGTTTATTAAATAAAGGGTGGCAATATGAGCATTTTAACATGGTGTAAATGGTTCATCCGTTTATGCAGTCCCAATAGTTTTTCTGATGATATTTGCGGTGATTTAGAAGAAGAACATACCACTATTTCCCAGTCTATTAAGGGAAAAAGTAACGCTGATCTTTGGATGATTCAACAGACGTTAAAAATTTGTATTCATTTCATCCTTTCCAAAAACAACCTTTTGTCACTTTTAGTGAGTGTGGCAGCAATATCAATTTCATTCACCATGATCGTATCGGTATCTTGGTTAAGTGATTTAGAAGATGCTAGCGTATTAAGTGATGCTTTTTGGCAACAATGGCTAAATGGCAGTACCTATCAAATATTCCTTGAACCAGTACTTTGGCAAAGTGCTCCTCAAGCATGGTCACAACCTGTAGATTGGAATATGTGGTTTTATCAACCCTCAGTGATCTATGCGCTAATTTCGTTTTATACCCTTTATAAAATTACTGCGAAACTACACCTTTCAATAACCGAATATTCTTTGGTCTCCATGTTAACTTTGCTAATACCATATTTAATCGGTAATGCATTGTTTTTCTTTATGGATATAAAAATGACAGAAGCAGGCCCCATCGTTGCGTTTATGTGGATAAGCACATTGTATTTAATTTTGCCAATAAGTTATCAATTTATCAATAGACTACGAATGAGCGAACGCTGCTTTACCTAGGAAAAACAATGAATAAACTTAAATCCTTTAACATGCTCTGCCTTTTATTTTGCAGTGCGTATTTTATCAGTGTGGGTGTTATGTCGGCGCCTACAGAAGAATTCAAATTGTCCGATGACATTGTTCCTTCATTTCAATTGATAGAGCTAACGCTAGACCCTGAATTAGCGCAATATTCTGGAACTACAACCATAGAAATTAACATTACAAAAGCGACTAAAGTCATAAAACTTTATTCAAAAGGCTTGTTAATAAGCTCAGTAATGGTAGAAAGTAAAAGTCGCTTACATAGCCCAATGAAATTGGCGGTAGTGGGTACCAATGAGTTTGATATTACTTCTTTCTCTGCAAAAAACACTTTGCCTAAAGGTAAGTATAAATTGTCCTTATCTTATCAAGGTAAATATACAGACAACGGAAGTGGTTTATTCAAAGTTACTGAAAATAATGAAAATTATTTGTTTACACAATTCCAAGCCATGCTCGCCCGAACTGTTTTCCCATCTTTTGATCAGCCGAACTTCAAAATATCTTTCCAATTCAAGATTAGCGTGCCAAAGGGTTTTATGGCCATAAGTAATACTCCACAAAAACAACTAACTTCACATAACCGTTTGAACACTTTTGTGTTTGAACCCACTGCCCCAATTTATACCGATGTACTGGCATTTTCTGTCGGTAAATTTGACTCAATAGATATTCCTCATATGCCAGTGCCAAGTAAATTATATGTGCTTAAAGGCAAACTGCCACAGACTAGTTTTGCCATAAAACATATGAGTAAAATATTTAAAGAAGTTGAATCTTTCTTCTCTATCAAATATCCCTATAAAAAATTAGATATGATTGCTGTGCCCAATTATAGTAATGCAGCTATGGAGCATGTTGGTTTAATCTATTATAAAGAAGACTTTATTTTATTAGACGATACACCTTCAATTAGAGAGCAGAAGTATTCACTTAAACTCTTCGCTCATGAAATTGCACATATGTGGTTTGGGAATTTAGTCACTATGCACTGGTGGAATGACTTATGGTTAAACGAGTCCTTTGCCGAATGGCTTGCCCGTAAAGTTGTAATAAATGCTTTTCCATCACTTTCTGCCGAACTTGATTTACCACAAATAAGATCCTTGTTTGACGACAATGTAGATAATCAACAACCTATCAGACGAACAGTAAAATCTAAAATTGACGCCGATTCAATGGGCGATATTGCTTATAATAAAGGCAACGCTATTTTAAATATGATTGAATACTATGTTGGTGAAGACAAATTTCGTCAGGCTGTTATCGCTTACCTTTTAGAATACAAAAATAGCAATGCTACACTGCAAGATTTTGTTAAACATATCGAAGAAGTAAGTAATAAAGATTTGGCAGGATTTTTTTCTTCTTTTCTAGAACAACCAGGGTTCCCATTATTAACGTTGAAGAGAAACGAAGGAAAATTGTTGATAACACAACACCCCTTTGGCGCTAAGCATGAAAATAACCGCAATGATAAGATGTTATGGCATGTACCTCTTATGATTAAGTTTTTATCTGAAAGCGGCGTTATCACTCAAAGTGTTTTTTTAAAGAATAAAACGCTCGAGTTAACTATACCTCATGGTGTAAAAGCTATTTTTCCTGATGCCAATGCGGTAGGTTATTATCGCTACCTTCTTGCTGATGAAGATGAAAATTATATCAAGAGGAATATTACTCAGTTAGATGATAACGAAAAACTGGCTTGGCTTAATAACAACGAACACCTCGCTAAAATTGGGAAACACGCATATGCTGATGTGCTTTCTACAAAACTGGCTTTATTGTCTGATATTTCATTAAACAAAAAAATTGCGACTGATATCATCAGAGATATTGACCATAGCTATACGGATTTCATTCCTGAAAATATAGTCAATGAATATTCACGCTATATAGCGAAGCACCTCAAGCCTAGATTAACCACGCTAAAATGGCATCTTATTCCAGAACGATCCAACAACATAACCCGCAAAACTTCAATGGCTGATAAAGCACTTATGGCAAGCTTGTTCAGATTGGCTGGTAGTCGACTTCGAGATAAAAGTGCGATTGAGTTTGCTAAAGAAAACTATCTGGATATTTTGTCAGAGAAGTCTTTACTTGACTCAAGTCTGTCGAGTGAAATATTGAATGTTGTGGCATCTAATTTTGGTGAAGATGAATATAAATTGTTTGAAAGCGCTTATGAAAAGACAACAAACAGCCGCTTAAAATCAGATATTATCTCCTCGATGGGATACTTTGCTTCTCCTAAAATAGTAACACGTTACTATGATTTTCTATTGTCAGGGAAAGTTCCTACCGACGAAATTGGTTATCGATTTCAGTACCCATCGTTTAACCCGGCACTACGACATTATGTCATTGACTATATTGAAAATAATAAAGATGAAATATTGAAGCATATTAATGAAAAGCAATGGTTTCCGTATAATTTCATTACCAGCTGTGAAGAAGATATCAGAGTTAGAGTTAATGAAGTTTTTTCTACTTGGATTAACGAAATTCCAGGTTTAAAAGAAAAGCTAAACACGGTTGATGAAACCATAAAGCAATGTATTAGCTCACGTGCTGATAATATTCCTCAACTTAAACGGCAACTATTGATGTGATATTGAATGAAGTTTAGTTGTTAAATTCATCTATAAATATATAGGCAAAAAATTTTGTTATCAACGGTTACCTTACTTTAAAATAACTTAGACATTGATACTGTATTTTAAATCTGCCACTTCATCACCGGTTATGCCACGAAAGCCCCAGCAATGTTTCGGCTGTTCTTTAATGGTAATTTCTATATCCACAGGTGAAATGTTCAGCTCGGATTCAATTGCAGCAAAAATAGATTTAATGAGTGCTTTCTTCGTTTCAATTTTGCGGCCTTCCATCATATTTATTTCTATCACAGTATAATTATCTGAACGACCGCCGGGATAATAAAAATCTGATTTATTCATTGGAATAAAGCGATGCGCTCGTTTATCTTCGGGCATTCCTAGTACAGACTGCATTGATTGATGAATGAGATCAGACATTTTTGATTTTACTGGGTTAAGATTTTCTTTGATGCCATAGACGACGATCATATTTACCTTCCCTAAAAGTTTAATTGCCCATTAATGGGCAATTTACAATGTTTAAAGTTACTGAAAAAACAAACAATGGCTAGTGCTGTTTAATTGCCTAAACGTAATCTTAAAATTGGACATCAAAGCCAAGTGACAACGGGTTTGTCGTCGTATTATTTATATCACTTTGCTGAAATTCAATTTTTAGAGAAACATTTTCTGTAATAGAATAACTAACTCCGACACCATAAATAATATCATTTCCATCACTTTTAAGATGTTCAATAGCAGCGCCCTCTTCCCACCAATGTACTCTCTCCCCTTCTTCAGTCCACCACAGAACGCCAAGCTTTGCATAAATGGAAAAGTCGCTTATTGGATACTTAGCCAAGAATTCAAAAGAATACCCATCGGCAAAAAAAATCCCACTGCCGTCATAACGACTGTTATCTTCACCAAAATCAAAATAGTTTAATTCTACTGAAAAGTTTTGATTTAAAGAGTAACCCGCATTGATTTTATAAGGTTGAGCGTCTGAATCGTTATAGGTGCCGATAAAAATCCCTGATGCACCGAAATTAACCTGAGGTGGTACCGATGAACCGTATGCATTCGCGACAAAAGCTAAGCTTAATAAGCTCAAACTTATCCGTTTAATCATTTCTATAATCCTTTAGAATCGGTGTAAAGCCATGGAAAATATAACACCCGATTCAGGTGTCAATAATTAGTTGGCTAAAGTGTAAAACGAGGTTGGCTTTCCCAAATATTTATATGTCCTCTACATCTTTGTCTGTAAGTAACGCTTAAAAACAAGCTTCATATTGTTAGGCTTTAACAGCAACTAAAATACCCGTTGAGACCATTATAGTGCCTGCTGTTTTATTAATAACCGTTGAGGCTTTAGGTGATTTAAAAGTATCTCTAGCTTTTACTGCTAAGAATGAGTAACACATATTTACACTGCCAAATGCCAAGGTAGCCGCTAGCATAATTAAACCTGTATCATAAAAAGTAACCTCACTTACATTAATGAAAGCAGGAAAAAAACCAATATAAAATATAATAGCTTTAGGGTTACCCAATGTAATAAAAAGGCCCGTTAAGAAATTAGCAATGAGGGATGAATTTTTTGATGCTTCAATGTCAATTGAATCAGTACTCGTTCGAAGAAGCTTAACGCCAAGCCAAATTAAATAAATAGCACTGAGGTATTTGATAATAAAAAAAGCGCTGCCCATCAGTTCAGCCAGTGCTGAGAGACCAAATAGTGCGAGCACAATAAAAATGTAATCCCCTAAGACAATGCCTACAGTCATATAAAATGCTTGTAATTTACCAGAGGAAAAAGAACGGGCAATAATGGCAAATACCGCAGGTCCTGGAACAATAGCCAATACAAACATGGCACAAAACAAAGTAAATATACTATCAATTGACACGAAACATCCCTTTACGACTACGTATAACTTAACATGGGTTTAAATAATGTTTAGCTTAATATTTGAATGTTCTGTTCACTAATAAAAGCTGACATTCTGCACTATTTAGATCTATTTTTTCTTTGCTATGAAGGTTTTATTAATAATACGCCATTCATTATTACGTTTGTACATCACAAGGTAGTCAATGTAATGGGTTTTTGGGGTCTCAAAATTAAGCTTCACCATAGCCATTTTGTCATCAACGATATCAATAGACAGCACGTTCGCGACCCATGTATCTTTAGTCGCTTTTTTGAAGTAACCCGTAAACTCCTTTAGCGTAACTGTTCTTATCGTCTCTTTTCCAGTTTCTTTGTCAACCGTTATCATTTTCATATGACCGAAGTCCAAATCAAACGCTTTTGAAAGCAGTTCTTGGTCTCCGTTTGCTGCACCATTAAAATAGTTATAAGCCGTTTGCATAACAGCTTGATGCTCCTTACCTGTTATAGCTTCTGCATAACTAAATGTAGAGGAAAAAAGACTAAAAAATACAACAGTTCTTAACATCAATTTTATTTTATTCATTATATTTCTCTTTTTATAAAATTTTAAGGGTTTAATTTAAATGACAATGAAAACACGACTCCATTTGATACATAAGTCATCAATAAGTAAAGCACTAAAATTGTTACAATTTATGAGTACATAGATGAGTGGTTATGCAAGTTAAAACGTTAAACATATTACGGTTTTCAAATTTACCAAAAGGGCGACAGCTGACAATCAATTTCCCATTAAATGATGAATAATGTTTATTGTGATATGAAATTAGTTTCCATTATTTCAACGATAACGGCTACTGATAATTCATTAATACCGTATTCGGTAGATGAATAAATATGACCTTGTTTATTGCCCAATGCAACTTCAACAACATCGGGTTTATCGTCATGTATTAACACAACAATCTTTTTCTTCTGTGAAATACATTCAAGGGTAATAGCGTCAGCATTCATGCCTTGATTACGCAAAGTTTTATCCATTATCCCCATCAATGTAGCAACTTTATCAAACTTAATAGAGAAAAGATCACTCGCTTTTGCGACAACCTCAGAAATACTTTTTAGCCTATTATCCATTTGCACGCTCAATTATTATTAACAAAAACCAATCGGTTAACATACTTTCTTTATACGACTACCTTCTGAAACAATGGCAGGTAAATCCATACAACCATAATCTACACCAAATTGACTGAGTACACATGTTAGTTGTCCGCGGTGATGCGCTTGGTGATTAAATATATGTTGTGTAATATCTGCTGCCGCTTTAGTAACAGGAAGACCCTCGGTGGTTGTGTAAGTAATAAATTTTTCGCAGTCTTCTTCGGTTAAATTTGTACAATATTCTATTAATAATTCATCAATCTTTTTTCTAAATACTACAATATCTGACAAGTTATTATAATAAATGTCTTGTGGTGAATTGGGTGTTGGGAATTCGGATAAATCTTCTGGTGAAAGCTTACCGATATGGTTTAACGCGAGTCGCCCTAATAAAATCAAGTCACCAAAAAGCAGATGATTCCAATAACTGATGATATTTGGAAAAAAAGAATGTGTCTTTTTTTCCACAATATCATTTGATAAACCTAAACAACTTGTCATTAATTGAATATTCATTCTTTGATTATACAAAGACATCATCTTGAAATTTTTTACTAAACTCATTTGAACTCCTTAGAATTAAATGCCCATTAAGGGCATATAATTGTCAGTTAAAATATAAAAAGAGGCAACTGAAAGTCTCCATCAACGACATACAAAGTCGGATAATTTAACTTATTGTCATGATAATTCTCAGGGAGTGCTACAATAAAACGCCTATTTTCCTTCAGCACCTTTGAATGATGGCTCAAAACATGGCCTGAAATTATAGGCTCGTTCGCTTGAGCATATGAAGTAAATAATACGACGACAACTAATAGTAACCTAAGCTTTTCATGCCTTTCAATTTATTATTAATGTACTGATTTATATTACTATTATCTAAAACACATTATGTGTAAAGCACCAATTATATTTTTCGTTCTATTAGGTATCATTCCCCTGACTTAGGTCAACTTAACATAAGAAACGTGCCAATTTATGAGTAACGATTTAGTAATGCTTTTGTAAAATCCCGCCAATAGTCTGAAAAAATATTTACTTGTTGTGACGGTCTTAATTGACACACCACTTACTCACACTGTTCATCTAAATATCTAGTTGACCTAAAACTGTAAACTCTTGTTTCTTCACCTTGAATTTGCATTTTTTGCAACCATATTAATTTTCTATTCCTTATTATTTCGAGTTAACTGTGAGCAAAGAAAACTTAACGGTAGAGCAGCCGATAACAAGCAGTTCCCCTACTGACACGAATAAAAGCAAGAACGAGAAAGCTTTTGCTAGCCTGTTACCGATTTTTTCCTTCATCAAGCCTTATAAAATGATGTTAGCACTAGCATTAGTTGCTTTGTTAGTCACTTCTGCCGTGAGCTTATCTTTAGGTCAAGGCGTGAAGTTTGTTATAGATAGTGGCTTTATTGCCGGTTCTGCAGAACAACTACAGACGGCAATTTTAGTGTTAATCGGGTTAATCGTCTTACTTGCCATCGGAACTTTCAGTCGCTTTTATTTAATGTCTTGGTTAGGCGAACGCATCAGCGCTGATATTCGTAAAGCAGTATTTAACCGCATTGTAACCCTACATCCTAGTTATTTTGAAGAAAACAGAAGTGGCGAATTGATGTCGAGGTTGACCACTGACACTGCACTTTTACAATCAATTATTGGGTCTTCATTTTCTATGGCCTTACGTAGTTTTTTAATGTTGATTGGTGGTTTAATTATGCTATTAATCACAAATTTAAAACTCACAATGATTGTTATTTTTTGCGTGCCGCTCATTTTATTGCCAATGATGATATACGGTAAAAAAGTCAGAAAACTTGCAGCAAGTTCACAAGATGCTATTGCTGATATTGGCACTTATGCCGGTGAGATTATTCAAAATATAAAGGTGGTTCAAAGCTATACCCATGAAGCACGAGAACAACAAGCATTTGCTGGTGAAGTTGAAAAAGCCTTTGTCGTTGCAAAACGTCGTGTAAAACAACGCTCATTTTTAATCGCAATTGTAATTTTCTTAACCTTTGGTGCTATCAGTGGCATGTTATGGGTTGGTGGCATGGATGTATTACAAGGAAAAATGAGCGGTGGTGAATTAGGCGCCTTTGTTTTTTATGCCATTATGGTGGCTATGTCAGTGGCAACCGTCGCCGAAGTTTATGGTGAATTGCAACGGGCTGCGGGTTCGGCTACACGCTTATTAGCATTATTAAAAATTGAAAGCGAAATTACAGAACTTGATACTCCGAATGCTATTCAAACGCAAAAACCGGCAATTATACAATTTAAAAACGTCAATTTTTGTTACCCATCAAGGCCTGATAGCGCGGCATTAAAAAATATTAATTTAGACATTCCAACAGGAAAAGTTATTGCTTTGGTTGGTCCGTCGGGTGCAGGAAAAACGACACTCTTTGAATTATTACAACGTTTTTATGACCCGCAACAGGGTGTTATTTCATTTAATGAAACTAACATTACTCAGCTCAAACTCACCGATTTACGTAACGAAATGGGGATGGTGCCACAACACCCCATTTTATTTAGTTCAGATGTTTGGCACAATATTCGCTACGGTAATCCTGAAGCCAGCGATCAAGATGTAATTAATGCCGCAAAACGTGCACATGCACATGAATTTATTGAACAATTACCAGAAGGTTATAGCAGTTTTCTTGGTGAGCAAGGTGTGCGTTTATCTGGTGGTCAAAAACAACGTATCGCGCTAGCTCGAGCCATTCTTAAAGATCCTAAAGTATTATTGTTAGACGAGGCAACGAGCGCCTTAGATGCACAAAGTGAACATCACGTGCAGGCAGCATTAAACGAGTTAATGGTAAACCGTACAACTTTAATTATTGCTCATCGCCTATCCACGGTTATTCATGCCGATATTATCGTGGTAATGGATCACGGAGAAGTAGTGGCTACGGGAAATCACAAATCTTTGATGGCAAGTTCAACCTTATACCAGCGCCTTTGTGAATTGCAGTTTGATCGAGTTACTGAACAATAGGCTAATAATTATATACATTATTAATTGCACCTTGGTTGTTCTTTTTACCTCATGTACGGTTTTATTAACGACTGCACGGATAAAACTGCAAGAAAACAGCTTGCATTGAAACTACAAAAATATAAAGTTTCAAAATTTTTACTGACTGTAAAAACTAAATTAACGGCTAATTCCCCTACAATTAACCTCGTAATAATACTAGATTTAAAGGCTTAACATCAGGGGGATTTGTTTCAATTCTTGCTCAGTAAATTTCCAATGTTGTGATAATACGTTCCCAATACAACGTGAGTTATACCCATAATAATTTTACTCATTTAGTGATTCGAATCCAAAAATAATTGTGCGCTGATATTTTTGATTTGGCTTCAAGACATTACTCGGGAAATTAAGATGATTCTGGGCATCAGTATAATTTTGCGCCTCTAAACATAAACCTTGATATGATATAAATTGGCCGGTTAAATAGAAGCCAGTGTAAAGCTGAATAGTTGGCTGATCGGTATAAATAGACATGCTTATTTGATTTTGAAAAGAGGTAAGTATCGCTTTGGGTTTATCAAACGGCGAGTCATCTAATATAAAACAATGATCATATCCTTGTTTTTCTTTTAGTGATTTATCATTAGTATTGTTTTGTTGATGCCCAATTTGTACGGGTTGCTTAAAATTATAGTCGCTATTTTCAACAGGCAAAATAGTGCCCGTTGGAATATTGCTCCTATCACTTTCAAGGTACGCAGAAGAAAATAGTTGTAAATATAACGATTCACAATCCTTTTCACCCAAATTAAAATAAGCATGATTGGTTAAATTGATCAATGTGGTTAAATCGGTATTGGCCGAATATTGAATACTGAGTTTATTATCTGACCTTAACTCATAGGTGACGGACATATTTAGCGTGCCTGGAAATCCCTGATCACCATGGTCAGATACCAGTAATAAAGTCACTGAACTATGATTGAGTGTTTGTCTATCAATTTGCCAATAACGCAGAGAAAAATTGTTATCTCCACCGTGTAAACAATTTTCACCATCATTTAAAGGTAATTGATACAGGCAACCATCAAGTTCAAACTTCCCTCCGGCAATACGATTACAAACTCTGCCGCAAGTTGCCCCTAAATATAAGTCATCATTCAGATACTCTTCTGCTGTTCCATAGCCCAAGGTCATTTCTGTAAGAATGTTATTAACGCGAAATTTTATTGATTTAACTCGGGCACCAAAGTTAATTATTTCGACCCGCATGCCATTCTTATTAGTTATTGTAACCGTTTCTAATCCACTCATTTATCTAAATATCCATTAGGATTTTTACTACCATCATTTGTTCTAAGCGCTGACTGGCTTGCCAATTAAATTCATTGCTGGTTTCATTGGCATTAGCCCACATAGACCCAATAATTGAGTGACCAAAAACATCTCAAACGACAACGTCATCATTATTTTCTAATAACGACAAAACTGTATGTCAGTCAATAGACCCAAGCTTTCAGTAATTAATACTTACATGCTCATGTTCCACACAGATAATAAAAGGTCAACTAAATACCTGTTTGACCTTTTTATAATAGTATTTTACTTACCACCAAGTGGCGTATAAAGCCGTTAAAATAAGTACTACGCCAATGGCAGCAACATTAAACGGTTTAGACGTGGCAAAGTTCACTTGCTCTAAACTAACACTGCTATCTGTGGTATTTGGTTTACCCATAATTGAAACAAAGTAACAAAGCCCTAAACACAATAAAAACACTAAACCAACTCGGTCCATAAAGGGTAATTCAGGCCAAGCAAACTTAAGGATTAACGAAAATACAGCTGAGCCTAACGCGGCTGATAACGCGCCCATTGATGTAGCTCGTTTCCAGAACATGCCTAATACAAATATCACCACGATACCTGGCGTAAAGAAGCCGGTAAATTCTTGGATATATTGAAATGCTTGGTCAAACTCACCTAATAATGGCTGAGCAACAATTAAGGCAATACACAGTGATACTAACGCGGCGATGCGGCCAATATGCACATAGTGACGTTGGCTTTCGTTTGGCTTAAAGCGAGTATAAATGTCCATAGTAAAGATGGTAGATATACTGTTTGTCATTGATGCTAATGAAGAGACGATTGCTGCAACCAACGCGGCAAATACTAACCCTTTAATGCCAACAGGCAACATTGCCATCATTGAAGGATAAGCTTGGTCTGGCGTTGTAAGGGTTGGATAAAGTACAACCGCGGCAATACCTGGTAATACGACAATAAGCGGCATTAACAATTTAAGGTAGGCAGCAAAAGCGATACCTTTTTGTGCTTCTTTAAGATCTTTAGCGGCTAAAGCACGCTGAATAATATACTGATTAAAACCCCAATAACTAAAGTTCATCACCCACATGCCGCCCAGTAACACAGAAATACCGGGTAGGCTCATATAATGATCACTGTCAGGACTTAATATCATGTCAAAATGCTCAGGCATCGTATCGGTTAGTATACCAAAACCGGCTAACACCCCTTGACCATCTGCAACAGCATCAAGCGCTAAGTAGCTTAATAACAAACCGCCAAAAACCAATAACACCACTTGTAATATGTCGGTAAAAGCAACGGCTTTTAAGCCACCATATAAAGAGTAAGCTACTGAGAATACAGCTAAGAAAATCATACCGAACATCCAATCGACGCCAGCCACCGTTTGAATAGCCATACCACCTAACCATAATACTGCGGTTAAATTTACGAAGGTGTATACCGCTAACCAAAAAATTGCCATGGTCGTTTTTACCTTAGTATCAAAGCGTTGTTCAAGGTATTGCGGCATGGTGAATATTTTATTTTCCAAGAAAATAGGTAACATATATTTCCCGACTAACACTAAGGTAATAGCCGCCATCCATTCATAAGAGGCTATAGCTAACCCTATGGCGTAACCTGAGCCGGACATACCGATTATTTGTTCTGCCGAAATATTTGCAGCAATTAAAGAGGCACCTATTGCCCACCAAGGTAATGACTTGCTGGCTAAAAAGTAATCTTCAGTATTCGCGCCTTCTTTTTTCTCATTTCGAGAAACCCACAAGGCAAGACAAAGCAGCCCTATAACATAGACAATAAAAATGGTGCTATCTATCGTCCCTAATTTTGTTGTAATTTCCATCAATTGTTCACCTTTTAATTATAATTATTATATGAGTCTGTTATTCGTTTTAGCTAATAATGTATTTGAGCCAGTTACTTATTTTAATCAATTACCTAAATGCACCTTGGGTTGCACGGCATAGATAAACACTTGGTGTTAAATTAAATTCTTTCTCATATCGGTTATCCACAACATCTTTTATCTGCTCGACCATAACTGTCGGTACTAAGGCAACAACACAACCACCAAAACCGCCACCTGTCATACGAACACCACCATTAGTGCCTAAAACGCTATCGATGATATCAACCAAGCCATCCATTTCCTTGGTGGTCACTTCAAAGTCGTCCCGCAATGACGCATGGGATTCTTTCATTGCCACACTAATCGTTGCCATATCATTATTTTTAAGTGCCTTTAACGTAGTGACTACACGTAAGTTTTCAGTAATAACGTGTCGAGCACGCTTAAATAATACCGGATCGATTTTATCTTGAGCTGAATTGAGTTGTTCTAGGGTTACATCACGCAATGCGGAAACACCAAAATGGCTTGCCACATCCTCACATTGCTGACGTCTTAAGTTATAAGCACTTTCAACTAAGCCACGTTTTACGTTTGAATTAACAATAAATAGCGTTAAGTTATCTGGAATAGGCGCATCTTCAAAAGATAAATCTTTGCAATCAAGTAACATGGCATGACCTTGCTGTCCCATGGCAGAGATAAGTTGATCCATGATGCCGCAGTTACAGCCAACAAAGTCATTTTCAGCTTGCTGCCCTATTAGTGCGGCATTAATGCCATTTAAATCTAATTGATAAAGCTGAGTAAACGCTTTTAAAATGGCGATTTCGAAACTGGCAGAAGAGCTTAAACCAGCACCTTGCGGTACATTACCCGTAACGACTAGGTTGGCGCCTTTAATTTCAGGATGTTTGTTCATTAATGCTTGCAACGTGCCTTTAACATAATTGCTCCACATCATCTCTTCATCAAATGTTATTTCATTGAGGCTGAATTCATTAGTCTCTTCGGCACAGTCATGGGCGTACACTTTGACAAGATTGTCTTCACGAGCAGAAGCCGCAATAGTAGTGCCGTAGTTAATCGCAGCAGGCAGTACAAAACCGTCATTATAATCAGTATGATCGCCAATTAAGTTGACCCGAGCTGGCGCATGACAAACAAGTTCAGCTGAATGCTCAAATTGTTGTTCAAATATAATTTTGGCAAATACTTTTTGATCAGAGTTTTGTTGTTCTACAAATTGCTTTGTCATCAAGTTTGCTCTTTATAATGAATGTCTGACACATTACGTAGTCTTTTCGCTGCTTGCTCTGCGGTAAGATCTCGTTGCGCTTCAGCCATCATTTCATAACCCACCATAAATTTACGGACGGTGGCAGATCTTAATAGTGGCGGGAAGAAGCTCGCATGCAATGTCCATTCATCGTGTTGTTGTCCATCAAAAGGTGCACCATGCCAACCCATTGAATAAGGAAAGGAGCACTCAAATAAGTTGTCATATTTAACAGTGATTTGTTTAAGAATATCCGCGAGAGACTGTTTTTGTTGGGCATTAAGTTCAGTGATACGTGTCACAGTAAAGCGTGGTACGAGTAAGGTTTCAAACGGCCATGTGGCCCAATATGGGACAACAACCAGCCAATCATCATTTATCACGACTTGTCGTTCTTTATTTTCTATTTCTCTTACCACATAATCTTGCAATAAATTACTGCCGTATTGCTTCAAGTAAGCTTGTTGCGCCTTTTGTTTTTTCATCACTAAGGTCGGCAATTGTTGCTGCGCCCATATCTGTCCATGAGGATGAGGGTTAGAACACCCCATCACACTGCCTTTATTTTCAAATACTTGTACATTTAAATACGTTTCGCCTAACTCAGCACACTGCTGTTGCCATGTATCAACAACGCTTGAAATTTCCTTCACTGATAGTTGAGGCAAGGTTTTACTATGATCAGGTGAAAAACAAATAACTCTGCTCTCACCTTGCTCTGTGGCCATTTTAAAAAGTGGATCATCACTTGTAGAAATAGGAGTACCTTGCTTCATTGCTGCAAAATCATTGGTGAAGACAAAAGTATCTTTATAGTCATCATTGACTTCACCATTTATCCGGGTATTTCCCGCGCATAAAAAGCATTCTTTGTCATACGCAGGTCTTTCTTGTTCATCAAGCTTTTCCACCTGTCCTTGCCAAGGTCGCTTTGCCCGGTGAGGAGAAACCAAAACCCACTCATCGATTAGGGGATTATATCGTCGATGGGGATGTTCAGTTGGGTCAAATTCGATAGTCATAGAGCATAAATCAGTCATTATCGTAAACGTACAATAAAGGGTAAACGTTTACCCTTTTCTATGCAAGTGTTACTTTAAAATGAGCGTGTCTTGATGTATAGGCCATATATAGTGTATGTTGTGACTAATTTATTTAAACTAATAATCTAAACGATTACCCCTTATGGCAACGATCAAAGATGTAGCACGTATATCAGGTGTTTCGGTAGCCTCCGTATCACGTGTATTAAATAACGGACCTAAAGTCAGTCAAAAAACCATTGATAAAGTATCAAAGGTGATGAAAGACTTGAACTACACCCCTAATGCCAATGCTCGTGCTTTAGTTACTCAAAAAAGCACGACACTAGGGGTTGTTATACCTGATCTAGTTGATCCATTTTTCGCCTCTTTAGCTCATGGTGTTGAGCAAGTCGCTCGCCAAAGAAATAGACAATTATTATTAAGCACTGGGCTAGTTAGTGCAGAAACAGAAATGCAAGCTATCAAATTACTCATTGAAAGAAGATGCGATGTGATGGTGGTGCATAGCAAAAAATTACCCGATCAAGCATTGATTAAATTAGCCACTAATGTCCCAGGCTTAGTACTCATTGATCGTTATATTGAAGAAATAGCACATCGCTGTGTATGGTTAGATAATTTTGAAGGAGGTAAAATTGCCGCTAGACATTTATTAGCACTGGAGCATCAAAATTTTGCCTGTATTTCGAGTGTACATCAAATAGACGATCCACTACTGAGGTTACAGGGATTTCAACAAGAACTTAAGTGCGCTGATGTTGATATTGATAGTGACTTAATTGAGTATGGTGAACCAACTTTACAGGGAGGAGAGCTTGCTACTCAAAAACTTCTGGCATCAGGAAAAGCTTTTACTGCCATATTTGTTTATAACGATGCCATGGCAATAGGCACTATTTCTACTCTAGAAGATAATGGTTTTAAAGTTCCTTCAAATATATCGGTACTTGGGTTTGATGATGTTTTACTTTCAAGATACTCAAGGCCAAAACTAAGTACACTCAATTATCCAATTGAAGAAATGGCAATGCAAGCTGCCAATATAGGGCTTGAATTATTAACCGAGCAGGCCGTAACAATTAAGCATAAGAATTATAAACACATTCCTAGACTGGTAAAACGAGAATCAACAAGTTTTCTAGCGAAATAATAACAATCGTTAACTTAGCTAGTGCTACTTCAGTTAGTGACAAGCCTATATTAGCTGAGCCTCCAACGACAATGGTTCCTGTGGTTGAAGCTTTATCATTTGTATTACAAAGTTACCCATATTCTTTAAACTCATAACATGTCGTTATTTAGAGCTAAATAACAGAGCAATCATTAATCGCCATAATTGACTATTTCATAACACCGTTTTAAGCGGCTAAATATAATCAGTTAAATCGGCGACGAGAGAGCAAAATCTAAGTGTTTTTTTGTTCGAGTTGAAAACTAATGTTATTTTTTACTTTCACTCAGTATTTGTTTTAAATCTTCAGGGATAGGCATAGGTTTCATTGGATTAACGTTGGCCCCACCAGTATTCCCGGAAGGAACCCAAATTCTAGAAAACAATATTGAAGCTAGCATCCGTGTTACTTGGCCGAATACATCCTTAACATTGTGCTGCTTTATGCCAATCTTTAGCATCCACCAATGGGATTTAGTATGTGGAAATATATAATTCTGACCTAGTATGTGAGCACGTTCAAGATGATAAAAAGAACCAGTAAACTCATTTAACTTATACAGTTTAATAGCTTCACCCAATTCTACATTGTATGCTTTTTTCAGTTTTTCTTGCATTGAATACTCATTTTACCCGATCAGGTATCTTAATAATTAAAAAGTACTTCATACTATTCGTATAAACATGACGCTGCAATAACCGTAAAAAAATAGTTTGCTAAAATGCTTGAGGCACGAAAACAACCAAGGGTAAATTTCAATGGCAATAGTTGGTCGCTATTATTATGCATGTTTTTCTTCGAGCATCAGTATGTTTCCACAACCGTCCTCGAACATATTCATTAATCCCCATTCAGGATTATTTAATTCAGGACGTAACTTTACGCCTAGTGCCTTTAACCTTGCTAATTCTGTTTCAACATTTTGAATTGAAAAGATCATTATCGGCAAGTTAGCCTGAAAAGCTGAGGTTTGATAATTCTCGGCAAAACTTCCTTTACAAGGCTCTAGCAAAATGGATACACCTTGAGGATCATCTGATGAAACAACTATGGCTAGATTTAGTTCTGGGCTAAATTCTTTAGTAATAAACCCCAACTTTGAAGTGTAAATTTCGTGAGCTTCAAGTGGATTTTGCACAGGAATACTGACTAACGATAATTTCAAGTTATGCTCCTCTCTATGGATTAATCCTAACGCCTACTTAAAGGAAAATATAGTTGACAAAAATGGGAACGAAATTAAACAGCTAACTGTATTTTATACGTTTATTATTATGTGTCTAAACTCATCTAAAATAGGCTTTTCCATTGTTCAGTGTCTATGAACCACCGTTCTTCATAAATTTTATCACCGTCAAACTTGAATAAGACCGATAACTGAGAGGCTTCCATCTTATCGGACTTCCACTCAACAATAGAGACAACTTCATTTTCTCCTTCTATCTGACGAAGCCCAGTAATTTCGAAACCAGGAGGAAGAATTTCCCCAAGACCATCTAAAGCAGAACGGAATGCTTGACGCCCATTTAAAACATCAGTTTGTCCCGGCATGATGAAGGTCATTTCTTCAACATAGTCAGTGACTAATGTATCAAAATCACCAGAGCCCACTGCTTCCCAACCACGTTGTACTATATTTGCTAAATTCATTACTTTATCTCTTTAACGGTTAAAACAATTTAACTATAGAAGTTATCAACTAATGTTGCAGAGATACTGAAAGATATCTCCCATTAACTGGTAAATATTGGGAGGCAAAAATAAGTGCTGAGGGAGAAAATAGCCAACTATTTTTTCGTTAAACAAGTTGTTATGTGCTTAGTAGCACCAATCTGTTCATGTTTTTCTAATAAAATGTAAATTATTCTAATTTGGTAATCAACAAAATACTAAGCAGGAGATGCTACAGTTAGGCGATCAACCACGCCATGCTTATCTATTAAGTTTTCAACAAGTCCTGTCGTCTTTGTCTCTTCAATAAATTTTTTCAAGTAGGTTGCTCCTAAAACTTTACCCTTTGGGCACCCCATAGCTTGTTGCACGGCTGTAAACTGACCATCAATAATTTTAGCTCCTGCAATTTTTTCAACGTCTATAACTAATTGGGGACGTAAACCCGCTAATGCGTCTAAATTACCGTTTATAAAAAGATCGAACGAAGCGTCAACACCCTGAGCACGAAAAAGCTTTGCCTTTTGGATGTTACGCCCCAACCAGAGATCGTAAGCACTTCGCGCCGATACCGCTATTCGGATGCCAGTACTGTCAACTTGCTCGATAGTCTTTAATGGCGAATTGGCAAGTACCATGTAAGTAGCTTGTATTTCGCAATACGCAGCTGTGAAATCTATCTTTTCAGCACGTTGTGGTTCAGCGCCAATATTACAAATATCCCAGGCATCATTTCCAGCATCATCTGCTATGTTGCCAGGTGTTTGGTATTGTAAAAGCCTTAATTCTACCCCTAGACGTCGGGCAAGTTCTGCAGCCATATCTGGCGACACTCCGGTAGGATCACCTTTTTTGTCACGACCCGTTACTAATAAAAAATTTGACATGTTAATAGCAACGCGTAAAACACCATGTGGCGCAAGTTCTTTCAGAATTTCTGGTGACATATAATGATATCCGTAAATGATTAATTAAATCTGTAAGGAGTCGAATAAACGCCATAATAACGCATAAAATCTCACAAGTAGCCCCTGTGTTTTTCTGTTTAAAATATTGTTATACGTTTCTACTCTGCCCTGATTTATAAAATAACAGCGCCCATAAAGATATTGAAACAATACCAAACGAAATACCTATTTCTGGCTCACTTTCCCACAACCACACTGCTTCATCAGCATTGAATTTAAAGGACATAGAAAGCCCAAATGTGACTATTGCAGGTATTAAAAATTTAGGATTATATTTGGTTTTCTTGAAGGGTGTTAGCGACTTTTTCGATCCGCTATTATCAGGATTTTCTAAAAGGTGTTCAACTGTTATCCCAAATGCTGCACAAATTGATTGAGCAGATTCTTGTGAAGCTATACCAGACTTCTCTATTCTTTGGATAGTTCTAAGACTAATATCTGCTACTTCCGCTAAATGGCTCTGAGTCCATGCGCGAGTGTTTCTTTGCTGCTTTAATTTTTCTACGTTTAATTGCATATCCATAATATTTCCTCATGTTAAATAGTACGATGACTATTACGAAGAAACACCTTTTTTAAAACGTCATGTATGTGACATTCCTATATTTGTCTACGACACAAATGTGACATATACGTATATCGCGGGATTTAGGGCTAATCTTTTTGCTCAATTGATACGAGTTTTGGTTTAGCTGCAAAACTAAATGTATAATTAACATTTATATCAAGCTGATTTTGCCGGTTTATTAATCTCAGGATAACCAATACAGAAAAGTGAGGCTATTAACAAAACGCTGTACTCAATTCCATTAGAGCCTGAACCAACAACAAACCACCCATGGGGTAAATGTACTAGAATTAAACCAGTAAAATATATCAGAATATAGGTTGTACAAATATAGGGTAATTTTTTACCCGCTACCAAAAAAACTGAACCTATAATTTCAAAGAGGGTAATACCCAAAGCAATCCAAAGACCAAAAGGAAAACCTTCACCCGTTAACCAACCACCAAAAGGTTCATAACCTCCAGTTAAAAGACGATGCCAACCATGACTCGCAATGATCACTCCAGTAATACATCTTAACAAAAAGAAGGATAACTCTTCTCTAGATTTAACTGTACCCATAATTTAATACCTATATCCATATAAAATTAGTTGATGACAATACACTCTCAAATAGAATGTAAAACCTAATGTACCATTAAGATGCAAACAATTTTTATCTTAAAAGGCGACGTATGAGCTAATCACCAACTGTTATTTGCCTGGTTTGAATGATTTGTTAAGTTTCTCAACCACTATAGAGAATTTATCATTTAAGAAATTTAATACTAAGAGGATAAGTCCATAATTCATTATCATTAGCTTTTATAGCTGCAATAATTGCAAAGACGAAATTAAGCACCGCTAATACTATAAGGCCTATTATTCCTATCAATACAAAAACTAAAATCCCACAGACTACCGAATATATAAACAGACTAATTAACCAATTAATTGTAATTTTACCGTGTTTATCTATTTCCTCATTATTCTCTTTATTCATTGCCCACAGTACAATGGGTAAAATAAAACCTAGTCCCGGCATTATAATACTGGTCAACTGACTCAGATGAATCATCATACAATAAGTATTTAGGGGCATTCCCCAATATTCTTCTCGATTTTCTGACATTAAACTATCCTTGTAATAATTGAAAAATAACGAAGCAGGAATAACACCAACTATTTTTTGTCCTGCTTACGTGGTTTGTTAGTTTGCATTTAAAATACATCTTTGAAACTTAGCCCTTTACTGATCTCATCTAACTTTTCATAAAGAGACGTAGCTTCAATGTATTCGATAGCTACTCTTGAAGCCAGATAATTTTCATGAGTGTTACCATCAGTGAAAAAATCAACCCCTTTACTTTTTACAGCTTCCACTTTAATGTCGGAAATTGAAATATTTTCAAGTAAGAAAGGCGCTCTGTAATCTACAAGTAGTGCAACGCCTTCACTAAACCAGATTGGTATATTTAAAAGATATTGCAACCAACCCACCCTATTATGAACTTCTGCATGAACAAATTCATGAGCAGCTACATTCACATTTATTCCTTTTGGCCCTAAAACAACACATTCTCCTATAGGAGTTAAATGCGTTGTTCCTGCTGAGTTAGAACCAAAAAATGAAGCTTCATCATTATTTTTTGTTATCACTGTAATAGGATGAGAACGCATAGGTCCAAACGTATTTTTAATACGGTTTTTTCCTGACTTAATTATCATAAGAAATTCATGATACTTATCAGTACTAATTTCTGGACTCACGTATATATGAGAAGAAATTTTCTTGAAATTAGTTACCCCAACGAATTCACAGGCTAATGCATGTTTTTGGCTTAAAGTTCCCACAATGACCAAAACCACTGAAATAAATAAAATAGACATCTTTAATTTTGACACCAAAACTCCTTGTATAACTAAAGCCCTATAAGGGTTGATAATGTTTGTTAAAATGTGTGAAGCACAAACAGCAGCCAGCTGATTTGTTCGTTTAAACGTTTTGTGAGCACCTCGTTACTTGCTGGTAGCTAAGCGAGTTGCCAGACCTATAAAAATAAAACCTAATAGACCCTCTATGTGACGACCTAAATTAAATCTATTACCGACTAATTTACCAAACTTACTAAATGTGATAGAAAAAACACTATTAACGAATAAAGCAAAGCAACTTAACATAACCCCTAATATTAAAATTTGAACTGAAAGCAAGCCTTTGCCGGTAGTAAATTGTGGCAAAAACAAACTAAAGAACAATAAAGCCTTTGGATTAAGTAAATTATTTAAGAAACCTTTATTCATAAGACTCAGGTTAGTTAAATTTTCAGTTGTTTTTGTTTGACCACTTAAGGCGTTGGTACGGTACCAGTTAAATAACATTCTCACACCTAAATAGCTTAAATATAACGCGCCAACTATTTTTATAGCATATGCAAACATAGGGATTGATTGCATCAATTGTCCTAAACCAAATGCAACGAGAAATGTTTGCAAGATACCGGCTCCAAACACACCTAGAGAAATCATTAAACCTGCTTTAAAGCCCTTCATAGAAGAATAAGTTGAAATCAAAACCAAATCAGGACCAGGCGAAATAGCCAAAAAGAAAATAGCCGTAAAAAACAAAGGTAAAATTGTAAAATCTATCATGCAGATATCTCGATAATATGTAAGAGAGCTAACGCCTCGTTAAGAGGAAAAATGTTGCCTAATATGTTGAAAGCGCAATCATCCAACTGTTATTTGTGCTTATAAATGACTTATGTGCTGACACTACCATGAATAGAAGTTTATTCCCCAAAAGAAGAAATATAGTGTTGTGCATTTAATTTATTTACCTAAAGCCTTTGGTTCATATTCTTTCTTATGATCTCTTTTATCTTATAAAAGCCACTTGCTAAATTTTTATTCTTCGCTACATCAAAGCGTTCATTAATAATGACTTTTCATTTCTGCAGGAAGATAGTCATCATTTAAACCACCTGCTCTACTGTTATATTCCCACCATGCTCGACCCTATGGAATATTAAAATAGAAGGCAGCGTCATTAGAACCTTCATTTTTCTATACTATTTCAGCTAATATGCCTGATTCAGCGAGATTATAAAGGTTAAACCAACGAAGAAGTATTACTAATGTTTTTGATTCTACAATTATCATTTCTGATAATAAAAGGTTTTGCGGTTCTTCTATAGATTTTTTGCCAGCAAATTAAACCAGCTTGTAAATTTATTTGAGTCCATCATTATTCCTTTAATATCGTTCTTATCTAGGTTGGTAATATGTCAATTATTTCTTTTGATTATAGGAGAGTATATTTTTGAAGAAACACTGACACATACTATTTTTTACTCATTGTTGCGACTGAATCAAAGTCCTGTAAATCTACCTCAATTTCTATAGACCTGAAAAATTTTACAATCCTCGCAGGATATAAAAAGTAACCTCTATATCGACACCTTTTAGTCCGTAATAAATTGAAAGTGAACAAGGCTACGTAGCATAAATATAGACACGGAATAAAACCTAAAAGGCTAACGTTTAGTACTTTAATCCCTAAGAAGTAAAAAAAGATGCCTAACAGTAAAGAAAATAATTTATGTTTTTTATAAGCCGGATATTCATGAAATTGGAAGTAATCAAGTCTATTCATATACCAGTTTCCACGTTTAGAACCTGATTCGTTTAAATATTTACTTTCTCTAAACTCATTAGACATATAAAACCCCAATTAAAATAGGAATAAATGATATTGAATAGGTATCGAACACATATTCTTATTTTGTAAAATCTGAATTTTCACCGTTATTGATTTCATCACAGTGCCCTCATAAACCGACCGCCTAACGCCATGGTAAGCGACGGTAAATTGGTGACTAAAGTTGCGAAGAACGAAGCTAACTAACTGTTCAGCATTCGTTAGAGTAACTTATTATAACCGTCTGCCAGTAGACAAAAAGTGAACCCAATCACTGCGGTTTCTTTTTTTACTCTCATTTACAGCAAGCTGGTAATCATAAGGAACTTTGATATTTTGAACAACCCATGCAGAGTTTACTTTTTCTACGATTGAATATGATGCGTGATGATTAAAGTTTTCCATTGAATGAACTACAGGTTCTTCATCTGAATAAGCTTGTAAACCAACACTTCCTGGATTAACAATAAGTTGACCGCTACTTAAGTGCACAGCTCTAGGTGTATGAGTATGACCACAACAAATTAGTTTAGATTCTTGACCAGCGAGTAAGTCTATTATTTCGCTGTCTGAACGAAGCAAAGCATGGCCTTTACTCACATCTTCCAACAAATAGATCAAGTCACTTTTAGGGGTACCATGACAAAAATAAACGTCTTCATTTACTTGTTTTTCAAAGGGCAATGATTTCATCCATTCCAATGGTTTTGAACCTAGATCATCTAAAATAAATTGCATCGTTGGATTCGATTCGATTTCTTCATCTGTAGACTCATAAATCTGCCGATCCTGATTACCTGAAATGGTAATAAAATCATGTTCCATCAAAAGTTCAAAAGTAGATTTAGGAGCAATAGGGCCATAAAGAATATCACCAAGGTTTGCTTTTAGATCTACAGAATGCTTTTCTAAATCCTTAATGACAGCATCAAGTGCGAAAACATTACTATGAATGTCTGATAATACGGCAATCTTCATTGAACGTCCTTAAGATATAACGCCTTACTAAACGGCGAAAAAATGTTGGCAAAAAGGTGCGAGAAACGAAGCACAGTCCAATTATCTGTTATGCATCCGTTTGAGCAATACGTTAGGAAAACATCACGGCATAACGAGTGCGATAATTTTTTATTCATACTATCGACTGTAACAAGTAACTGATGAATAACCCAAGAACCATTTACAATTTCTGTATAAACGTATACATCTGCTGAATCTAATGTGCCTAAAATCGAATAATTTCAATCTATTTCTATATTTCCTGCCTGTTCTGTCACAAAAAAACGGGCTGTATTGTTGTGCCAATATATAATGCGAATTCAACATGCCACTTTAACCTTACAACTGACAAATCACAAAACTTACTTATTATCATGTACTTAACGAATAAAAATACAATAACCACAAAACAAAAAAGTAATTTTATACTTTCTGCTTATATTGTGTTTGTAGTCAAACCCTGATTTATTTTATATTGCATATAAATCACATGTAGAATCGAAGTTTTAAAAGGATGTAACCAAAGTTTGTCACCTTTATTAGCACCGGTAATTAAATTAATACGGTTTCGCACCATAACTATCCACGTGACATCAAAAATACTCGAGATTACATGAGATTCAATTGAGTTTGTTAAAATAGTAAGATCGTGCAAATTAGCTAAACCATAAATCAAATAGCAGAATGAGATGCTATATAAAAAAATGCTTATAAAAATAAAGATTTTAGATATTTTATGTTCAGTATGTTGATTGATTTGGTTTGAAAAACAATACAGCTTGTATATTAAATATCCACCAAGCGTAAGAATACAAAGAGCTAAAACTTTTAACACAGATGAAATTTCAAAAACGCCAGTCAATCCTTTTTTCATTTCCATTTAGAAATCCTTCATTAATTAAAATTATAATATGCATAATAATAATTCCCACAGTAGGTAGCGGGTATAAAAATATAGCTTACAAGTAGTAGTCTCAATTTCGCATTATTTATTACACAAAATATTAAATTTATTTTAGATAAAATTTTAGCGAACCAACGCTCATTAAGAGGTATAAATGATGGGATAAAATGGAGAAAGCGAACAACCCGCAGTTTTTAGCCCTTTTGAATGAATTATAGGTACTTACTCTACAAGCTCATTTATAGCTTTAATTTCTATAAAATCCTTTATTAAATCGTCTCCAATTGAAAAGTTTACATCCAATGCTATATCTTGGTTTAGCTTAGGTATTTCAAACAAAGAGACTTCACCTGTGATTTTATTTATATAGATACTACCAAAATTATAGTCACTCTCACTGCACCTCAGTACTCTTGATAAATTAATATTCATAAATTCAGTTGAAGTATTTTTGATTAGGTAAGCGCAAAACTCTTTTCCTTCCTCTGTGTCATTATGCTCACAGCTTTTTGAGAAATTAGCCCAATCATTAATCAATTTCACTTGTAGGGTTTCACCAACTTTTGTTTTGCTAGCAAAATAAATTAAGTGTTCGCACAACTCATCTCCTTGAGCTGATGCAATAAAGGGCACTCCAATAACTGACATCAATAAAATTTTATAATTACATCTAAACAAAAGAAGTACCCACGCCTTACAAAGCGGTGAAAAATAGTCGGTTAAAACGCGAACCATACAGAAACGCAGTCAACTGTTACGTATCTTAGTTGATTTTATCGTTAGGCTGCTTAACCGCTTTTTGTAACTCATTAGCAATATTTTCTATAGCTGTCGCCATCGTTACTTTCCCCTCAATGTAGGGTTGCCAGTGCTCGATTAAGATTTTTTTGTAATCCCAAGAACCTGTGTAAAGAGCATTTCTGTCTGCGTAAGTTATATAGTTTATATTATTAGTAGAAATAGCCTTTTTCACTACTTCACCAACGGTGTAGAATAAAATTGGATGCCATATCCCGATTTCAGATTCAAGACCTTTGCTATTCAATACTGACTTTATTGACTTATAAAATTTACTTTGCTTATTTACGCTAAGAGCATGCGAAACCTCATGAAAGGTCAATTCTAGAGCATACCAATTCTGAAAGTCTTCATAGGTGCTATTAACTACAGTTTGCATACTACGCGAAGATGTATATGCTCCGTGCCTTATACCCGGCTTATAGACCACGCTTATCAGATGTAATTTTTGTGAGAATAATGAACCTGCAAATATTTGTTCTAACTCAACTTTTATTTGTTTACCGAATCTATCGATTTTAGGTTTTAGTTCTTCAATCCATTCTTTATTTCTCTTATCATGCTCCTCCCAATAAAGTCGTTCATATATTGGCTGAAACGATTTAAGTGCTTTACCAATTGAAGTCTCGCCTTTTATAACGTCGTGAGCCAAAACTTTACTCGTGATTTGTGGTATTTCCCCACGATCAAATAATATATGCCTAATGTCCATTTTACTTTTATAAATATCTACCGTGCTAGTTAGACTATATTTATCTACTGAGCTTAATCGTATATCTTCGAGCATTGTCTCAAAATATTTATCATCACGAGCGAGTTCATATAGAAAATGATGCAGGTTGATTTGCAAGTCACTTTCAAATACAAGTTGATCCCAACGATATTCAAAATCAGTTCCTTGGGACGTTTCTGCGTATACAGGAATTACTACTAACAACGAGATAAGTAAGATATAAAATTTCATCATAACGCCTTTATGATCTCCAAATTTGAATTGATGCTTACGCCACTTTACGCGGAAAACAATAGCTGCAAAAATGTGTGAGGCACGTACAGCAAGCTGTTATTTGTCTTGCTTGCATAGCTTGTTATGTGTTTATTAGCACAAAAGCACCTACAAAACATATTGTTGAAATTAAAATGCCAAATAATGGAATTTTAAACCAATAATTTTTTGCTAAAAGTAAATATGAAATACCAACAATCGAAGGTAATACAGCAAACCAGCTATTATTAGCAATAAACTGTATATGTGAAAAAGCTAAGGGAATGTAAATGGCGGCGAAAAGTATTGCTCCTAAACTATGGCTAGCATTGAAACCAATCCAAGCACGCCAAACAGTTGTTTCTTTAGTCAGGACAGGTGATGTGCTTTTCATTGCTTCGGTTACATCAGCATTATACGGATTAAACTTATCAGTAAAAAATGTATAAATTAGATGTACAAACCCAAGTAATCCGAATATTGAAGCACCAATTATCAATAGTATTTGTGAAACCACGCCTAACTCCTTTTGAACACATAACGCCCTAACATGCGGCGCGATATACTGGCCTAAATTCGAGGAACGAAACTAGCCAATTATTACATGTCCTTGTTAATTTTCTTGTATTTAATCCACTCAACTTTTATCTATATTTAATGAAAAATATTTAGCTTCGAAAATCATACCTTTATCTAGATAAAATTTATGAGCCTTTTCTCTTGAAACACCTGATACTAATCTTATTTGTGCGCAATCGTTCTGTTTAGCATATTTTATAATCCAATCAAATAATTTCCCACCATAACCTTTAGAGCGAAAATTTTTATCTGTAACTAATTCTTCTATCTCAAGATAACGCCCCGTATGTAACCATTCAGAAACTTTCATCCCTGCTACCGCTTTAATGCCTGAATCATCCAGATAGACCAATTCATAACCCGTAGTTTTCGACATTCTTTTCACTTTACTAATAAAGTCATCTAAGGTTAAATGTGGACGCAATTCAGAAATAAGATGAAAACACTCAGTTACTTCATTTTCATTTTTAGCAATAATAACGTCCATTTTTAACCAACTGTTTTATTGAAATTAGCGTAATATTTAAATTCAAGAACATTTCCACTTGGATCTTTGATGATGAATTTTCCAGATTCATCCTCTTTATCTTTATTTTTTACCGTTGGTGGTAAAATAACCTCTATATTTTCACTTTGGCATTTACGCACGATATTAAGCCACTCACTCTTATCTAAAATCGGCCCAAAATGATTGATTTGAAATGCTGGACTCTTTTCAGTAGCTTGATGAATGGTTAATTGATGACCAAAAAACAGTATATCAAACCAAGCTTCATTATCTCGGCCCAATGAGCAACCAATAACATCTATATAGAAAGACCGAGCTAACTCTTTATTAGGTACCACAAAAGATAAATGGAAAGGACGGATCATAAACATAAACTCCTAATTGATTAAAATACATAACGCCTCACTAAGAGGCAAATAATTGTTGGTTAAAATAAGCGACGAAGCAGCAAACAGTCAACTTTATTTTGTCCCTCTTTAAATTCTTGTTCTGTTTCTAATTTAAACGAAGAGTAAGTTTTGCAACCCTATGACCTAAGTGTTTTGCCGTTGCTAAATCAACTTCATGTGGGACACTATTAGTAGTTTGGGAAACTACTCCTAATTGGCAACCTAAACGATTTAAAGTAGAACACTCTGTTCCATATGAAGCGTCAATATTCACCCACAACATGCCATGCTGACTTGCTAAAGTTGCCATGTATTGCAAAGTGCTTGATTGATCGCCATTGAGTCCTGTTCCACAAGTGAAGCCAGCAGAGACTTTATCAGCCCACTCTTGGTTCTGCCAATGATCGCTCGAGGCATCCGCAAAAGCCTTGAACTGAGCTGATACACTTCCCATATAGGTAGGACTTCCAAAGATAATGGCGTCACATGATTTTAGTTGTTCGAATAACTCTGCGTTTTCAAATCTTCCTTCTAAAATCTCGCGCCCTTCAATTCTATGTTTAAACACGGTTATTCCAGGTTCTTGTTTAGCGCCAGAAGCTATTGCATTAGCAAGCTGTTCTGTCACATCACTTTTGGAAAAATACACTATCGCTATACGAGACATCGATTAAAAACTCCTTTACTCAATTATGAATGATAGAAACATAACACCACGTTAAGCGGCAAAAAGTTGTTGGTTAAAATTGTGGCCGGAGTGAAACAGCCAACTGTTTTTTATCCGTTTGAACGCCTTGTTATAAGTATTTTATTGACCATAAGGGTGTTCTTTTGATAACACTACTAATTCATCTCTAACAGAAGCTAATTGATTCGAATAGATAGTTAAACTCTTTAAGCCAACCAACAAACGTGATTGCACCTGCGAATATCTATTATCAAGAGTTGGTGCCCACGTTTGTTCTAGAAAATCACCTACATTTTGAATTATTGCATGTAAGGGTAACCAAGTGAGATGACTATTTTTTGCAGCATACCCTTTTAATAACGAAATAGGATTACTACCACCACCGGAGGCTGAAACACCGATAGCAAATGCTGGTTTGTGACCTAAGGGTAAACCATTAGCGGAGCCGTTAGCAGACAAAAGTAATAAATTTACAAGTGCTGGTGGGATCATTCCTCCCCACTCAGGAACAATAAAAACTACGCCATCACAGGCATATAATTGTCCTAACACTTCATCTTTATTATTAGCTAATGAAGGTAAATCATCTCTCCTAGTACCATAATGGTCTAATAAAAAAGGATATATCGATAAATCTAATATCGAAGACTTAACGCCTTCCATGCCATTTAATATGTTAGTTTGTAAAAATTTTGAGACATCTAAACTTTTAGAGTTATCTCTTTGACTACTACTTACTAGCAGAATATTCAAATACATCTCCAATACTTATAACGCTCCACTAGGAGGCAAATAATAGTTGGTTAAAATAAGCGACGAATGAGTAAAAATAACTATTATTTGTCCTGCTTGAGTGGCTTATGTGCACTATCTAACCATTCCCGTGCTTTTTCTTTATTTCGGAATATTTTCACATGACTCTTAAATCTTTCTTTTATTATCTTTTCTTGAAGATTGTTTTTAATCACGACTGCCGTTAGTGTACATCCATTGTCATCAAGCCAATCATAAATTAATTTTCCGACTTCTATGGACTCAGGTATAACCATTGCTTCCTCATCCCAGATTTCAAGCCTTCGCCAAACTTTAAAGCCGTTATTTTTAAAATATTTCTTTATTTCTGAAAACCAGAATTCCATGCCTTCTTTATTGAACCCACCTTTTATTTCAATGGTTAAAAGGTCTTTTTCCCATGAAAAAAACATGTTGCCGTGTTTATTCATACCATCTCCTAATTTAGTTAAACCTGACACATAACGCCTAGCTATGCGGCGCAGAATAGTTGATTAAATGTTCGAGTAACGAAGCGCAGCCAACTGTTCAACTTCATTGTTTACAGCTTATATGAAAAACCGCATAAACTAGCCTAAAACATTGTATTATTATTTTTAGATTCCTTTGGAACAGGCTGCCCAACGCCCCAATGCTCGACAATTTTCCCCTCTTTCATCCGAAATATATGGATGCCGGCACCACCAAGGGAGTCAGGCGTGTGTTTGACATGAAGATGAAGCCAAACAAGATCACCTTCAGAAGCGGTTCGCTTTACAGACATTGAAAGTTCTGGATACTTCTTATATCGGCTTGCAAACAAGCTTAATAACGCATCTCGGCCATTCTCTATGTTCGGTGCATGCTCAATAAATTTTTCGCTGTAACACTCATTACGTAAAATATCTATCCGATGCAAAGGTTCAAGATCAGGCCGGTTTTCGAGGATATCCATACAATACAGAACCTTCTTTAGGTTAGATTCCTCTAAAGTAGTTCCCTTACTTTCTTTCGCATTAAGCTCACCAACTAAACTAAGTGTGAAAACCACAAAAAGTAAGGCTTTAATCGATATTTTTCTAGTACTCATATCTTTCTCCTATATCCGCTGCATGCAGAATTCACATGCTTATTACGCCCTATTAAGGAGCAAATTGTAGTTGGCCAAAATGTGAATGGAGTGAAACAGCCAACTGTTTTTTGTCCATTTGAATGTCTTGCTAAGTGTTGTTTAACAACGCGATGATTTCATCCGTTACTTGAACCATATTCTTTTGAACATTGTGGGATAATAATGCTAAGTTATTGAAATCTGGTTTATCGATTATTACAGCCTCTAGAATTGAATATTGAGGCATTTCAGTTTTATCTTTATTCCACTTTGTTACTTTTAATAAATTCCAATATTCTTTTTGAACTGAGATAGTATTTCCCAAAAGCCAAACTTCGAATCTCATCTCAACGTGATTTAACACGAGCCCAAACTTTAGCTTTTTACTCTTTAAAAAATCATTAGTGTAATAAAAGTATGTGTAGTCCATGTAGCCGTGGAGAATTTTTGCAAATGAATATTGGTGATCTAATTTTTTTACAATATCCGTTCTAGTATTCATCACAAATTTAACTAACTCGTTATACGCAACTTGTATATCGCCTTTGCGAATTTCTTTATGATAAACAGCAACAATGTCATTCAAACTTTTCATAATTACTTTGCAGCCTACACTGACATTTAACGCCCTGCTAAGGGGTAAATTGTAGTTGGCTAAAATATGAAGCGAAGCGGAACTAGCCAACTGTTATTTGTTCCGCTTGAACAGCTTGTAGGTATTTACTCTACCGGAGTTACAACCTGTATTTTTTTATCTAACTCAGGAATATGAACTATAACGTTATATAATGACCATGCTTTCATTTCTTTATATGCCTGCACGTATACATCAGCGGTCCCATTAGGCCCAGAAATTGAATATTGTAAGGAAGCCTCTCCTTTAATTCCTGAGGTTTGAATACTTCCCATTACAAAGTAACCAGACTCGATTGGTTCACCAACAATCTTAATAACCTCCGCATTTTGAGAAACAGAAACCAACGATTGTTCAAAGGCTTCACCTTTTAGCATGCTTCCAATAAGAGTAAAGAATAACGGAAAAAAAACAAACAATAATATTAGACCTGCGTTACGCCATTTTCGCTGTGTTTTTTTAAAATGATCAACATTTCTCCATGTTCTATTTCTCCATGCCCATTCATTTCCTTTGGCACCCAACACAAAAAACATGACGATATTAACGAAAGGAACAAACATTAGAAATGCTATATATGTGCTATTACCTATTCCCCATATCCAATTGAGAAAAAAAGCTCCCCAGTTCCACCCTTTAATCTCCGGAGGTACTACTGAGTCTTTTCCTAAGCCTGATACATACTCTTGTTCTTGATTCATTTTCAAATTTATTCCTATTCTTGGCTAAATGCCTAACGCAACTATAAAGGGCTGATAATAGTATGCTAAAAGGTGAAGCGAGCGGCACCGAGTAAACGGTTAGTGCCGCTGAATTGGCTTGTTATTGTTTTGTTCTTGGTATATCTAATAATGATTCTGCTAAAATATTGCCATTTTCTGCAGTAATTTGTGCCATTAATTCATAGTGAAATTTATCAATTGGGTGCTTCAATTCCATTGAAATCTCGAATACTCGTTTAATTGATTTGGCACGCAAATACCATAGGAGATATTTACTGCCCTCTATTTCTACTTTGAACCAAGACTCTACTTGAACTTCTTCATCTTGCAAAGTTGCCGCAGCTTCATTTAACCGAGAAGAAATAGTCTCTTTCCACTCTTCAACTTTATGCTCAGTTCCAGGTTTAAGTTTAATTAATCCCGATGCGTATTCCATACTCTTAAATCTCTTAAAACATTAGGCCCGCATAAACGACTTATAAAAGTTTGCTAAAATGTGTAGTGCAACGAAACCGAGCAAACTTATAAAAGTCCTGTTGAATTTCTTACATTGTAATTATTCTGACCAAACTGCGAATTCATTTCCGTTTGGATCACTAAAGTGAAATCTTCTACCGCCTGGAAATGAAAAAATTGGTTTAACAATTTCACCACCTGCTTTCTTAATTTTATCTTGGGTCGCTTCAAGTAAATTTGCGTATAAAACGATTAGAGGGCTGCCATTTTTAGTGGAAACAACTAAATCAGATTTAAAAAAGCCACCATCAACACCTTGAGCAGCAAAACTACAATAATCAGGTCCATAGTCTACAAATGACCAGCCGAAAACCGCGCTAAAAAACACTTTGGTAGCTTCAATGTTTTTTGCTGGAATTTCAATATAATTAATTTTATTATTTCTAGTCAATTCAGTGCTTACACCCTTAATCACATCTGAGTTGTTTGCGTTTGTACTAGCTATAAATAAAGATAGCGCCAATGCGAGAATATATTTCATAAACCTTCCTGATTAAATAACGCCGTATTAAGCGGTGAGTGACAGTTTGCTAAAATGTGGAACAAAGTGGAACCGATCAAACTGTTACGAATCCGACTTTAATGCCTTGTTCTGTTTTAAGGTAGCCCAACAGTTCAGGACATCACATGCCAACTTACCATAAGCTGTTGATTGTAGGCAAGGTTTACTCGTGCTAGTCTTGTTGAATAGCTTAAAACTTAGAGAACTTACATGTCGTCACGATTTACTAATTTGCCATTGATTTTACTGGCGATAACTATTACAGGCCACGCTCAAAACATTACCATTACTACAAAACAAGGATTTCAACTTAAAGCTGATTACTTTGAACCCTTAAATGCGGAAAACAAGGCTGTTTTATTACTACATCAATGCAACTCTAATCGAACCATGTACGAAGAGATAGGCAATGAACTTAGGTTAAGAGGTATGCATGCACTTAGTTTAGATTTCCGTGGTTTCGGCGACAGTACGAATGAAAGTTTTGATAGAAAAAACTTACGTAAACTACCACAAAAGGAAAGACGAGCAGCTTTTAAAGCCATAAGAGAATATTGGCCTCAAGATGTACAACAAGCCTATAACTTTTTACGAGAAAAAATTGGTAAAAAAGGTCATATAGGGGTTATTGGTGCAAGTTGTGGTGGTAAACAGGCAAAAATAATAGCTGAAAAAAATCCAATTAAAGCAATAAACTTTTTCTCATCTGCTATGACCAACGGTGAAAATGGATCTAAATATTACAAAGAAAACTTTAGTCAAATACCAACCCTATTTATTTCAGCAGAACAAGATGCCACATACAAATTCACACAAGAAGGCTTCACATTAAATGATAACAAAAACTCTAAGTTTATTTCGTATAAAGGAAATAAACACGGATATCCCCTGCTAACTCAAGATCAACATCTAGCTCCAACTATAGCGGAATGGTTTGATCAAAATTTGATTAATTAGCCACTATTTGAGATATACATTATAGCTCGATTAAACATAACGCCCGCATAAGCGGCTAAGTAATTGTTGGCTAGAATAGTGAGCGCAGCGAGCACAGCCAACAGTTATGTGTCCGTTCTTAATGCGCTTGTTATGTGTGTCGAGTTCATACAACTCAATTTTCTCACTTCTAGTATAAATTTAGTTTATTTACCTTTGAAGCATTCTGCCAGAAAAATTCTTCAATCATTCTTCAAAATCATTTATACCATTTTCATTATCATCTTTATATTCCAAAGGAACATCTGTGTTATATCTAACAGCGCCTTTATAAACTACTCCATCGCAAATTATATTATAATTAGCAGCAAATGAGTCCAGCTTATAGTCATAATCGATTGTCATATCCATCTTTAATTCATAGATATTTAAGCTACCACTAGTTATAAGGTTACTATTCTCGTCCCATCCGTCACAATCAGGAGTACTCAACCATATTGGAGAAGCGCCGGAGGGATCTATTGCTAGGTTAGAGAGTGATACATCGTAAGGTAATATGAAGTTTAGATAAAACTTTTCATCAGCTGAAAAGCTAATATAACTATCCCCGAGGACAGTTTCATATCCTTGAGACTGAAAAAATGGAGTATAAACGGTATTCTTTACTTCATTGATGGTGAAATATGCAAAGGTGTTATCTAGATCAGGTAAAGGTGTGATATCAACTTTATCTAGATAAGCAGAGTATTCACCGTGAAACCTCCACTCTAAGGTATGCGAACCTGCGGTTAATTCAAATTCCTCTTTAGTCCATTCATCAGAATTCATCCCTACTGCCAAATGATCATCAATATAGAATTGATAGCCTTTATATAAATCACGATCTATTTCTGATGCTAGTTTCCAGTTAAATGAAAGAAGCTTTTCTTTATTCCCTACATCAAACCTAGCTATGAGGGACGTTGATTTATTCGAAAGAACCTCAAGACCAAGGCCGTCTATACTTTCTGAGGTAGGGAGCCAAGGATTTTCAACATCATTTTCAATATTAAGCCCCGAATAATTAAGGGGAAGCTCTTCTTTTTGATTTATAGAGTTACTCCCTTCTTCGCTATCTCCACAGCCGAACAATATAGAGGTCGTAATAATTGATAAATTTAATACAAAAAATTTCAATTTAATTTCCTTTTAAATTAAGTTATGTTTTGCAAATATATTTAGATAAAGATATAACATACTATCTTTGAGCTTACATTCCGCCTCATTGCCCCACTAATAGTGGGTAACACATAACGCCCCACTAAGAGGCAAATGATAGTTAGCTAAAATAGAGAGCGAAGCGAACAAAGCCAACTATTATTTGTCCTGCTTGAGTGGATTGTTAGCGTTAATATACACAAGAGCTGACATCTGTTTCTTTTAAAAAATGCATATCAGTTAAAGTAAGCTCAGGTATTACGTGCGGCCAACTTTCAAATACTGAAAGGTTAGCATTTACAGGGCAACTACTGGTTTTGTGAGAGTTTCCTCCGAAATCAATCATGTTTAGGTGATATTTAATACTAGTAGGAAAAGGGTTTTTAACTGAAAGCATCATACCTAGACTTGAATCCATTTGTGTAAATGAAAATTGTATCGTTTTTTCAGGGTTAATAATTTCATTTACTGATTTAAAATTTCCTAATTGCCCATTAACAACTTCAGCCTCAACAAATAATTTATCTCCTGGTAAAATTGAAATTTTATCTTTATAGGCCGCTGGCCAATAAAGTGGAAGAACTTGATCTATATTTCCATTATCTGTTCGAAATTGGATGTGTTTATTTACACGACACTTCGCAACTTTACACACATCTTCCATGGTAAGTTCGACTTCATTGATGGCACTTTTTGTTTTATGATTATCAATTTGTGAATCCACCTTCGTCGATTGACAAGCGAATAAAAAAATACAAGATATAATCATAACAGTAACTTTTATCACAACACTTCCTTTAACGTATAACGCCCGCATAAGCGGCTAAATAATAGTTTGCTAAAATGGTTGAGCAAAGCGAAACACAGCAAACTGTTATGTGTCCGTTCTTAATGCGCTTGTTATATGCGACTGTTCCCATTAACTTTAATATTAAGCCAAACTGCTTGCCAGCGATCAATTTTTTCTTTTGCTTCCAGTGCTTTCGGAGAAACTACAGTAGGCTCTTGAAGCAATGCAAAGTTAGATAGTAATGTTGAATTTATAGCCCCTATTAGGCCACTTTCTAACTGCAAAGAAGCTGCAATTACAGACTTACAACAATTGCATGTAATAAAGCTAGCTTGGTTAGAGCCTTGTTGCTGCACATGAAGCGGTTCTATACTTTCGATTTTTAGCTCCCCGTCAGGATGTGAAAGATATGAGATATTTCTAGAAATGCAAAAATCACAGTCACATGCCCGAGGACTATAATGTTCTAAAGTTTCGGGAAGAATAAGTTTTACTTTAGTTTGTCCACAACTACATTTACCGATACTTGATATCACAGCTGAAACCTCCTTGAGCATATAACGCCGCACTAAGCGGATTAAAACAGTTGGTTATAATTTGTGGTGCACGAACAAAACCAACTCTTTGAATTCCGTTTAAGAGCCTTGTTATAGTTACTTTTCCACAGATGCCATTTTGATCCCAGCAAAGATTAGCATGACGCCAGCAGAACGATTAATAAATTTAATAATTGCAGGTTTAATACCAACACTGATTGATTTGAACCCCAAATACCCATAAAGAGAGTAGCAAAAGAGATCTAAAATAAGCGTTATTAAACATAATAATGCTAACTGAGGCAGAATTGGATTTGATATATCAATAAACTGCGGTAGTAACGCCGAAAAATACAAAAGAGCCTTAGGGTTGGATAATTCTAAAATAAAACCTTTTAAAAACACTTTATATCCACTGCTTTTTTTACTATTAGATGGATTAATACTTAAAGGGCCCGCATGGCTAAAAATAGCACTAAAACCGAGATATAGAAGATATGCAACACCCACCCATTTTATTATGGAGAAAAGAGTATGCGAGGCAATTAAGAGCGCAGCGATCCCAGTTGCAGACAAAACAAAAAATACGACGTTTGCTAACGCAATACCCAAAATGACGAGGAAAGATCTCTTAAATCCATTGGAAGCAGATTCAGCGGTAACTGCAATTGCAGCAGGACCAGGCGAAAGTACAACCACAAATGTAGTTGCAAGAAAAAGTATTAGTGTTTCAAATGGAATCATCAGACTTTCCTAGATTGATGTAAATGTAAAGCCCTAATGATGGGCAAAAGGTTGTTGGCAAAAATGTTGTGGGAAGAAAACAGCCAACTGTTATTTCCTGCATGAATGGCTTGTTATGTGTTTGTTTGCACAAAGCTTGTAACTGGTGTTGCTTGATGAAACCTAACCTGCCACCTACCTAGCTCTTTTTGCCAAATTGAAGTACGAATTGAATGACGACTTAATATGCCTTGTGCATCTAAACTAGCTTCCTTGTACATAACTTGCACGATATCTTTAGATAACTCAAGGAATTGATAATCTTGCGACCAAACAGTGTGAGTTGGTACATCTTCGTTTAACAGAAAATCTATAATATCTTTTTTAGAATAAATATTTCCTGAATAGCCAATTTCAAAAAAAGAAGAATGAATTAGATGATTTAGCCGAGAATGGTTGGATCGGATATCGAACTGATGAAGTTCAATTTCGAGTTTACGCAATTGTTCCATTCAACCTCCATTATCGAGAAACACATAACACCGGCTAAGCGGTGAGAAAGCGTTGGCTAAAATGTACGAGGAACGAATGCTAGCCAACTGTTATTTGTCCTGCTTGAATAGCTTGTTATTTGTTTGATCTCAAATTTGCTACTTCTACTTCTGCATTGGCATTACGAGCGGCGGCAGCAACCTCTTTAGCTACAACAGTTTTACCAATAGGTGAAATTGAAATACCTGCAAGCTTTAAATGCTGTAAAGCGAATGGAATGCCTATAATAGTTATAAAACAAGCTATCGCTGAAAAAACATGGCCTAAAGCTAACCAAAATCCAGCAAAAATAAACCAAATTATATTACCTAACATGTCCAAACCACCAGTACCAACATCTTCGGATAGTGTTAATTCGTCACGAGCAATAGCTTCTTTACCGAAAGGAAAAAAAGAAAAGCCAGCCATAACAAAACAAGATCGTCCCCACGGGATGCCTACAATACTAAGAAAGGCTATTAGCCCAAAAAAGAACCAAGCTAAGCCCATAAAGACTCCGCCGCAGATAAACCAGATTAAATTCCCAATTGTTCTCATTTTACTTCCTTATATTAAATTACAATAGTTGATTGATAACCTAAATACATAACGGCGTTTTAAGCACCAATTGCAGTTGGCTAATATAAGTAAGGCACAAACAAAAAGCCAACTGTAATTTGTCCAACTTGAAACCCTTATTAGGTAAACATTACTTAAAGCTCAATATTGCCCAAGTAACAAAATACACCCCCAATACACCACAGGTTGAAGTCATTATTCCGGTTCTACGTGAGCGAATCCAACCACTGATCCCTATACTGCACAATAAAGCATACAAACCAAGCCCAAAGCCTATAAAGCTGACTACACGAGCTGTATTGATTGAAGCCCCACCACTTGCATTACTTGGGGCTTCAGGGTGAAGAATAATTGTTAGCATGACTGAGCCTACAACTCCGACTATAAAGCAACTTGCCGCAAATGCGGAGCACCCAATTGACCAATCTGTTGCGCTATTTCTACAAGGTAATTCGATGGTAATGCTTGCACTTTAATACTACTCCGTAATTAGTCGTTCACTGTCTACCTAACGCTAATCTAAGATGCTTTTAATGGTTGGTTAAAATGTGTAGCGAAGCGCAACCTAACCAACTGTTTTTGTTCCATTTGAAGTGCTTATTATATTTCGATTTCGACTTACTTTTCTAAACATTTTATATAATTAAGCCCATAATTCATCTTAAGATGAATAATGGGCGTTTAACTCATTAGTTTTAGGTTACTTCATTGAGCTGAGGCCAAACATATTTCCTTCCGTATCCATACATAAACTGACCCAACCAAATTCTCCAATCGACATTTTAGGATTGATCACTTTGCCGCCCGCTTTATTCACACGAGATTCCTCTATTGAACAATCCTCTACGCCAAAGTAAACTATTGTACCACCCGTTACAGGAGCACAGCCTTCTCTTTTTACCAGTGCGCCACCAGCGCCATATGTCGCCATATTGGTGGAAAAACTCTTCATTATAACGTTATTATCTGTAGGGTCACCAATATCTTCTAGCTCTTGTTTAAGAACCGATTGGTAAAAAGTAACTGCTCTGTCCATATCGTTTACATAGATATCGAACCATCCAACTGCATTTTGCTTCATGAACTTTTTTCTTCTTTATGTTTAAGTCCTGACCATAGTAAGCAACCCTATACCCTAAGTATTGTATAAATCAGACATCAAACTTACGGTAATATTCCGCGGGTGTATATCCGGTGATCTTACGAAACGAATGAATAAAGTGTGATTGATCGGCGTAATACTCCAGATAGTGCTGTTTGAATGATTGTTGCAATCGCAATACTTTAAGAAAGTCATGAGGTGTAAACCCTGTCGAAATTTTGAGTGTTCGCTGTAGTTGGCGGGATGAAATTTGTGTAATAGCGGCCATATCGGCCACATTATGAATTACATCTAAATTTAACAATATTTTATCTGTTACCACGTTAACAGCTATTAGCTTGCGCTCAATTAGTTGAGAAACTAACTCTGATAAAACTGACTGTTTGGAGGAAAAGTCTAATTGAGTCAATTTATTACTTGTATCAATCAACGGTAAATCACCAAGGTATGGTGTGCCTACAAAGCTATCGGTAGTCTCATTATGCTTTCCTTGCCACACTCCAGGAAAAAACTGAATGCCCACATAGTGAAACTCCTTGCCTAAATTAAGCACTTCGTAAGTAGTACGAAGTGCTGTAACTCCAGCTATTCTAGTATCGTTCTGGTTAAACAAAATATTTACACAGGCATCTGGTAAAGCATGAAGACAAAAATCATTAGGTAATTTTATATCTGTCTTGAGTTCCCAAAAACTATGCACTAGCTTAGAAAAAATATTTGATGGCTTTTCTTCTTTGTAACTTACTGAAAGTACATTTTTTGCTATTCCGTCTCGTATCGGGTCGTACATATATGAACCTTATGATATCCAAGTGTTTCAACATATAAGCATTGGAGGTATTTTTACGGTAAAAGCTAGCGGCTATTTTTCTCATTAATTAAATATTCCCATGGGAATATCACTATGTTTTATAGATAATTAGAAAAACTTTAAACATCTGCACTGCTGTTTGAAGATATATAACGCCGTTTTAAGCACCAATTGCAGTTGGCTAAAATAAGTGAGGCACGAACAAAAAGCTAACTCTAATTTGTCAGACTTGAAAACCCTCATTAGGTAGACTTTACCTAAAGCTTAATATTGCCCAAGTAACAAAATACACCCCCAATACAGCACAGGTTGAAGTCATTATCCCGGTTCTACGTGAGCGAATCCAACCACTGATCCCTATACTGCACAATAAAGCATACAAACCAAGCGCAAAGCCTATAAATATGACTACACGAGCTGTATTGATTGAAGCCCCAGCACTTACATTACTTGGGGCTTCAGGGTGAAGAACAATTGTTAGCATTACTGAGCCTACAACTGCGACTATGAAGCAACTTGCCGCAAATGCGGAGCACCCAATTGACCAATCTGTGCTCTTTTTTGATGAACTGTACACAATGAGTGTTGCGAGAAATGTTGCTGAAAAACCACCGAGAAATGCACTTACAAATGCAATCTGTTGCGCTATTTCTACAAGATAATTCGATGGTAATGCTTGCACTTTAATACTACTCCGGAATAATCGTTCACTGTCTACCTAACGCTAAGCTAAGAGGCTTTAAATTGTTGGTTATAATGTCCAACTGTTATGTGTCCTGCTTGAGTGGCTTGTTAGCAATACACTAATTACACATTCTAATTTAAGAAAACTAAAACACACGTTTTCCGGATATTGCAATATACAATGCAAAAAAGCCAAGCAATGAATAAATCCATTCGAAGTAATCAATTGCTTGGTAATCCCCATTCAATACCATTGTACCGACCATATATGCTAAAAATAATGAAGGAATAGCAAAAACACCTAATAAAAGTCGAATCTTTGAAGGTAATTTATCAGTCATATTTTTCGTTTTCATTGTCATGTTTTCCTTTAGAAATTTGGCATAGTGCCACAAAATTATAAACTGTCTAGCTAACGCCCTGTTCAAAGTCCTGCTTGAATGGCTTGTAAGGCGAATTAATTAGCTCGGTGGTCATTATTCTTTGCTGGAGTAATATATATTAATTTTGCTTTTTCAATAACATAAATTTTATGCCATTCTGCTTTTTTTATAATACAACTGTCTCCAGCACTTAATCTTAAGCTCTCATTGGGATTAGAATCGCTTACAACTTTGAGAACACCCGAGATAACATGAATGATTTCGTCGCCATCAAAGTGAACTTCTCCGCCATGAGGTGGATCAGTTTCCATTGATATGATCCCAACGTTAAGACCTGAAAAGCCTTTTTGGGTATCATCGCTGAATAAACACTCTGAAACTTTCTGAGTGTCACTAATGTTAAAAAAGGCATTAGTGACATCTACTGGGATTATATTTTTCAATTACACACCACACTATTATTAATGATAGGCCTAACGCCACAATAAACGGCTAAGTAATAGATAATTGGACTCCCTCACCCTTAACGAGTGAGGTAATATAAAAGTTACCACACCAATATATTATAAAGAGTCCTGAATATGTATCCTACTAGAGTTGGCGTTGATTTAGCAAAGAAAGTTATCCAAGTTTGTATTTATAAAAACAAAAAGGTGCAATCAAACATTGAAATGACACCGGAAGCATTTCTCTCTTGGCTTATTAACAACAAACCCGTCACGATAATATTTGAAGCCTGTAGTTCTTCTAATTACTGGAAACAAAAAGCAACTGAAGCGGGTCATGATGCACGTTTAATTTCAGCCAAGTTAGTCTCTGTTGTTAGACAAAACCAAAAGACCGATAAAAACGATGCCCTGGCCATTGTGCAAACAACGTTCATGCCTGATGTCACTTTCATTGGTGGAAAAACCGTTGAACAGCAGCAATTACAATCCATTAAACGTTTAAGAGAATTAGCCGTTAAACAGCAGGACGCTTCTCAAAAACAGTTAATCGCTTTACTGTTTGAATTAAACATTAAAATATCAAGCCGTAAAGGCGGTATCATTTCAGCTATAGAAGGTGTCTTAGAAGATGCTACTAATGGTTTATCAGCTGAATGTAGAAGAGCTATTTTTCTAGCAAAAGAACATTTAAGAGGCTTGTTTGAATCGGCTCGTCACTATGATGATTGTATAAATAAATCGGTTGCCGCCCACCCTGAATGTAAAAAACTCATGAAATTAGAAGGCGTAGGTCCTATGAATGCGATTAACCTCTACATTGCACTTGGTTGTGCAGAAATAGGAACGTTTAACAAAGGAAAAGATGCTTCAGCGTGTATTGGTTTAACCCCTATCCAGCATTCATCAGGGGGAGTGGTAAAGTTAGGCTCCATAGGAAAGCTCTGTAAAAATAGCCGTTTGAGGAGCCAATTAGTATGCGGTGCAACCGCAGCTGTCCAACATGCCGTTAAACGAAAAGCGATAACTAAAAAGGATGTTTGGATACAGGGCTTAGTCGAGCGTCGAGGTAAAAAGTGTGCAGCGGTTGCATTGGCCAATAAAACAGTAAGAACGGCTTTCGCCATGCTGACACAAGGAACAGAGTACAAAGCTGAGTTACTCGCAGCCTAAAAAGAGTACAAACAACAAAAAATGCTGTAACGAAGATAAAAATCAGCCGGTTTAGTCAGTAGCCAACTAAGAGCTTAGCGCTCGCTTTATAGATTTGACAATCGGTTCGCGTAAATATCAAAGAGCCAGAGATAGCTTCTCAATGTAGAGCTCGTACATAAGTATGCATTAATTTCTTTGTATCAACTTTTTTGTTGTTGACAAGAGGGAGTCCACATAAGTTGGCTAAATGTGTTGCGAAGCGGAACCTAGCCAACTGTTAAAAGACCTGCTTAAATGGCTTGTTAGGAGTTTTCGATCAACCCTTTAATATAATTTATTTCATTTAATGCATTTTTATCATTTGGATCTAGTTCCAAACATTCTTCAAATTTTAATTTAGCTTTCTGTAACTGCCCCAATTCTATTAGAACAAAGCCAATACCTCGTTTTGCTCTTGTTAATTCAAGTAGTTTTAACTGTTCAGGAGAATACACGGAAGCATTCCCCTCTGCTTGATAAAAAGTAGATAAGGCTTGATCCCAGTCTTTATTTATTTGATATATATGAGCTAGTTCTGATAAATACATAGAATTTACAGGCGAGAAGTCTAAAGCCCGTTTTATATATTGTTCTGCTTTTTTAATTCGCCCTAAATCAAGACTGGCGTAGCCCATATAATAATTACTTTCAGCACAAGTAGAGCTAATTACGATAGCATATTTTTCTTCTGACATTGCTTTCAGCATATAAAATAAAGATTCGACTTTACTCCTCGCAGCATAAACTTGCTTTTCTGAATTTTCGTATTGCACATCACACTGTTCTGTTAAGCTTTTAAAATGTTTATTTATTGCATCAACTGCATTTCCGTTTGCTAGCAATTGATATCCTGAGTTTAAAGAGATTTCTTCATCAGACAATTGTGTAGCCCCATAATATATTTTGTCTGATTGGTTATTTTGACTACTACAACCAGAAATAAATACTATGAATACTATGAATATGACTCTCATCTTGATAAAACTCCTAACGCCTTGCTAAGCGGAAATAAAATAGTTGGCTAAAATTAGCGAAGAACGAGCAAAAGCCAACTGTTTTTTGTTCGTTTGAGCAACTTGTTATGTTTTTTAACTGATGATTAGAATCAACTGTACCCACATTATTAAAACAATACTACTAGATAATAAAAATGCCAAAAATCTATGGATTGGATTGTTATAGGTAACATGAATAAAGGAGTGAATTCCCCGAAGACCCACAAAAACCCAAGCAAAACCTAGCATTAGCGAATTATTAATACCTAAAGCTAGGAGAATAATACCAAGCGCATAAAACAATACAGGTACTTCAAGAAGGTTTGAAAAATTTCGTCCTAACTTAACTATATAATCTGGCGGGGCGTACCCAGATAATAACTTAAAATACCTTAGATCCACATGCCCTTTTTTAGCGCTTACTAAACGGGATATCCCTGTACTAAATCCTATAATAAATGTTAGAACTACAAGTGAAAACATCGGATAAATAATTTCCATTGGTTGATAAACTCCTTTGGTTTAATGACAAAACACGCTTATTAAGACGACAGTAATGAATAAAGTTAAAATACTAATTGAGATTTAATATATGATAAAGGTCATATATTAAATTTATAAATCCCTATGCCTTATACAAAAGAACATAAAGATAAAACTAGAAAGAGAATACTTCAAAGTGCATTTCAACTTTTTACAGCTAAAGGCTTTGATGGTGTCACTGTAAATGAACTAATGGAAAATTGCGGACTTACGAGAGGGGCTTTTTATGCTCACTTTTCGGGTAAATCTGCTCTATATAATGAATCTTTAAAATTCGCAGCGTCTTCGAGTAAATTATCAGAATTAAAACCAAATAACATTTCGGATAAAGCGTGGTTAGGTCAGCTTCTTGATGGGTACCTTAGCCTTAATCATGTCAATGGAATTAGACCGTGCCCCCTTGCATTTTTAGCAACAGATATAGTAACTCAAGATCAAGAAGCTAAGGAAACGTACACGAGGGTATATGAGGGAATGAACAAAACGATTATGGACTATACTCAAACATATTCTTCCTGTAACGAAAATGAAATTTTATCAGTAACGTCAATGATTATTGGTGCAGTTGCAATATCAAGAACTCTCAAAGATCAAAAAACCGTTTCAACATTGTTAGTGTCTTGTAGACTTGAAGCAGGGAGAATACTTGGAGGGGTATAACAAATAACCTTAATATGAACTCAACCATTGGGTAAAATATAACGCCCAAATAACAGGCTAAGAATTGTGAGCTAAAATGGGGCGAAGCGAACAGCCCGCTGTTTTTAGTCCTCGTTAATTTGCTTGTTAGGCATTTTTACGCTGAATGATCAGATATAAATGGCGATTAGGCCAATCATCGTTTTCCAAATGCCTGCAAATACAATTGCATTCTTTAATAATTTCTAAAATTGCAGGTATACCTAAAGCTGCATGATAGAGTACTTGGCCAAGAAATTCATTAGTTCCATCGCCAGGTTCATCCACCGCACCACTTGTATATATTAGAACGCCTTTAGGTACTAAGGCATTACAAAGTTTCTTGAGTATATTTTCTTGTTCTTCTAACGGAGCATGCCAAACACTGTCCCATGCTGAGATAAAATCATACTTTTTAGGAAAGTCCCACTTACAAATATCAGCATGATAAAACTGAACATCTGGGTGATTTTGTCGAGCAATGTTAAGCATTTCAATAGATAAATCTAGAGCTTCAACGACAAAACCATCATTCAATAAGATTTCAATTATACGACCACTACTGCCACAACCAACATCAATTGCTTTTTCTTTTTTGTCTACAAATTGCAACGCACGTTTATGCTGTTCGATTCCATTATCACTATTAAAATTTTTACTTGCCCAATGGCTGGCTATTTTGTCGTAATTATCAGCTTGCTTCAATGGTTCCATATAGGTGCCTAACGCCCCATTAAGAGGCAAATAATAGTTGGCTAAAATAAGCGACGAAGGACAAATAGCCAACTGTTATTTGTCCTGCTTGAGTGGCTTGTTAGATTTATAAGTCAGTGACGTAGCGTTCTTTAACACCTGCATCTAGCGTTTCTATAAACTCTGAGCTTTCTCCAAGATTACCGGCAATCTCTTGACCGAACGATATTTTTAACTTTTCTGACCAACTATCTGGCTGCCAAGTTTTACTTCTGAGAAATGCCTTACCACAATGAAAGTATGCGTTGGTTACTTTAACTTCCATGACAAGCAAAGCTTGGTGTGACTTAGATGCTAAAGACTTACATATTTCATTACCTTTTAACAATCGACAAGTCCCGTGAACTCTTAAAGACTCGACGGTTCCCGGCACTAAGAAAATCAAAGCTACTTTGTTTTGTTGAACAATATTTGACAATGAGAAAGCTAATTTATTACCACGTAACTCAGGAATTAATAGCGTATTATTATCTAGAACCTTTACAAAGCCAGCTTCGTCACCTTTTGGTGAAATTGTAGGAAAACCATCACTATCCACAGTTGAAAGCATCATGATTGGAGACAATGAAATAAAATTAGTCATCCTATCATTTAGGAAAGAATAAATTTTCTTACTCGCTACAGGATTTGGTTCACCTACAATTTCTCTTACTTCTTCAAAGGTACTTAATACTTTCATGATCACCAATCTTAATTTATAAAACTTACGCCTTACTAAGCGGCGCGAAATAGTTGGCTAAAATGTAAGATAAACGAATGCTAGCCAACTGTTTAGCGTCCGTTTGAGAAACTTGTTATACGCAATTATCACTAATTTTTAAACAACCAGTACAAACCCTGAGTGGCCGTTGTTGGAAAAGCCGTTTCATGGTTTGCCCCTTGAATAGTTAATAATTTCACCTTTGTATTGGGGAAATGATCACCCGATATCTTTAACTCAAGTTCCTTTGCGTCTTTAACCATATCGTATTGCGGAGAATCCAGTTCAATCGTTTCATTAGCCCCAACTGCAATAAATACTTTATGTTGATTTAAATTAGCCTCTGTTTTGATTTTAAGAATATCATAATCTTTAAACCATACTGATGGACTGCCTAAAATATAATTATTAAACATATTGGGTTTAGTAAAGAATATATAAGCTCCCAGTAATCCACCAAGAGAATTACCCACATAAGTTCTAGAATCACTTACTCTATAATTTCTTTCAATATAGGAAAACACTGATTTTTCAATAAAGTTGGAGTGTTCGTTAGCTTTCCCCGTTTGATACTTCCAGCTAGTATCTTCTATATGAGTATAATCACGAATTCGACTAGAAGAGCCTTTAGATCCTTTTGAGTATGAGATACCAACTATAATTGCTTCTTCCATTTTCCCTGAATTCATTAGAAGACGGGTAGCGCCAGAGACGATTTGGAAACTGTACCACGCATCCGTTAAATAAATAACAGGGTATGATTTATCGCCATTAGAACGATATGAACGAGGTAATTTTATGAATATAGGATAAACCCTGTCCGAACTAGGATCTTTAATATCAATTACACTACTTCTAGGAATTTGAAAAGAATTTATATCTTGAGCTTTAACTAATTGGGTAAAGCTAATAAAAATAAATATCAAAGGTAAAAATTTCACTCAAACTCCGTTGTGCGTATAACGCCCCACTAAGAGGCTTTTAATTGTTGGTTATAATATGTACGAAGCGGAACCTAATCAACTGATCAAAGTGCTGCTTGAGTGGTTTGTTAGGTTTCGAGGCTTGATACACCCCAGAAGCTATTACTTTTGGCATTTAATTTCTAACCTTTTTTGATTAACGATCTTCGGATATACAAATTTAAATAACCGTGGCCAAACAAAACCACTTTATCTTGTTTTTGAGCTAATTCAATTAAATTATCCGCAGCTAATTCAGCACGAACTTTTGCTTGACGATACGATTCAAAAGAACCTTCTAGTCCAAGCATCCAGAAAACTCTATTGAGATAAACCCAAGTCATCGCTTTTAATCGAAAAGGAAACTTATATCTCGGTATTTCCATTTCTCGATAAAGTTTAGATGTAAATTCAGGTGACTGTCCCGTATAGATATTTGCAGAATGTATCGCACGTTCTAAATCACTTGATACGATATAATGAGATTTATATTCATCAACTTTATTTGCAGGTCGGCTATTCTTTGAAACATCAGAGAAGTTATACCGACGAACCCATTTTGTAAAATCTACAGCATTTAGAATAGGGTTATTTTCCGACGTAGGCTTTCCATGCCGAATTAAGATTATTTCCATTAGAAACCTAACTCTCCACTAAGAGGCAATTGATAGTTGGCTAAAATAAGCGACGAATGAGCAAATAGCCAACTGTTATTTGTCCTGCTTTAATGGCTTATAGTTTTTATATAAATGAACTTATATATACCGAGTAACCATCGCACTCTTGACTACTAACATCAGTTTCATACTCAATAGGGAATCCGAACGTATCATCAAATAAGGGAGTACCTTTAATATGCTCAACAGAGTTAATCATTTTGCGAAAAACATTATCAATAGTTGGAAAGCTTGAACTACCAACATCTAAAAACGAATCAAAGTCAATTACATAGAGTTTACTGACCACATCATTCTCAACCGTTATTTCAACAGCTGGGCGAGGATCAACTGTAGGACAATCATTAGGTGGGGAATAATATGTAAATGTATAAGTATCTATATTTGCAGCTTCCCATTTTTTCTGATTAATCTCTATTAGAGCAAGTAATTCTTTTGTTGAATTACTCTTAGAACTGTCATCACATGAAAAAAGTAATAAACAGCCTAGAGTAACTAATAATAATTTGAAATTCATACACTATCCTTGTTGAAAACATAACGCCACGTTAAGAGGCAAAAAATTGTTGGCTATAATGTGAACGGAGTGAAACAGCCAACTGTTTTTTGTCCGTTTGAACGATTTGTTAGGGCTATTTACGCCAAACTGTAACTTGATACAATTTTATCAAAACCAGCCTTTGACTCATTAGAATGCTCTGCTAAGTATTGACCAGAGATAAGGCTAGTTTTAGTATTAGAGCAGACTCTAAAATAACGATTAATATATTTAACTTTTTGACGGAATAAAGTTCTGACGGTGAACTCTAGCTTTACTCCCTCAATTTCTGAATTTTGAGAAATAAGCTTTTCGATACTCCGAGTTGGTTCATCAATGATTTTGAAACCAAATGGCAACTCTTTGGTGAAGTACTTTAAAGACCGTTCAATATAGTTTTCTATGGAAGGCGCTTGCTCAGAGTTATATATATCCATTGAATAATAACCTTCATTAGGACATTCAATTGTTATTGCCCTGATAATATCATCACCATCATCGTCAACCACTTCCCAAGACTCAGGGAACTCAAAAAACACTCCATTATGTTGATACATACTTAAAATCCTAAATAGCCCTAACGCCCTGTTAAGAGGCTTTTAATTGTTGGTTAAAATGTGAAGCGAAGCGGAACCTAACCAACTGTCAAAGTACTGCTTGAATGGCTTATAGCAGTTCAACCCAAATTAAGAATACGGTTAACGAACTCTTGTGTTTCTTCACTAAACATTTGAAGTTGCTCGACACTCAATATATTATGTTTTTTCAAAGTGACAATCTTCAATATCACATTATTGCGAGTAGGATTGTTAAACATTTCAGCTATTTTGGCATCTTCTGTTTCAATTAAACGATACAAATCTAAATATGATTGATGTTCTTTACCAGCTCGAACATTGGCAATATTATTAACTTGCCTAAAAACCAACTCGCAAGCTTTGGCTGTTAATTCTGATTGCAGTTTACGAAACAACTTCCAATCTTTCTCATGAATGGATGACATATCAAACCCTCATTGACTGCTAACGCCCCATTAAGAGGCAAATTGTAGTTGGCTAAAATGTGAAGCGGAGCGGAACTAGCCAACTGTTATTTGTCACACTTGAATAGCTTGTTATGTGCTAGAGCTCTCAATAACTTTATAACCATTAGCTTCGTGTTCGTTGACACAAGCTTGAAATTTATTCTCTAATTTAATTTCATCAAACCAGCCAAGAGCATATGAATGACATTTAACTTTCATTTTTTCAGAGTTAATTAATACAGCTTCTTTTTTTAATTCCGCAAAGCCTAGTGAATATGCTACTTCAACAAACTTTGAATTTACAAAGTATCCTACGACAACTACAGCTAAAACTAATATTACTTTCTTCAAAACAACTCCAAAACTTGATTATATAAATTGGTACATAACGCCCCATCAAAGTCCTGCTTGAATGGCTTAGCAGGACGTTAGTTAAAAACGCTGAACTCACCAAAAACACTAAAGCTAAATTAATGGAAGTGAGAGGTAAAAAATACCGCAACACCTCGCCACACAACTTCATTGATAAACAATAACAAAAAATGCTCACCAATTTGTAAAAATTATAAACTTTCCACAAAAAAGGAAAGAAAGCAAAAAGCAGCCATCCATTAATGTAAGAATAAAATTAGCCAAACACTTTCAAAATAGAACGAGTGTTGCCTGCTAACGGCCCATTAAGAGGCAAATGATAATTGGCTAAAATAACCGACGAAGGAGCAAATAGCCAGCTGTTATTTGTCCTGCTTGAATGGCTTATAGCTTTACATACAACTAATATCTAATGTTTCATTAATACGAGCATAAGAACCTTTTAAGTATTCCATATTAGTCAAAACATCAGCACGGATTTCTTTAACGTATTCTTTGTTAGGCTCATAGCATTTAGATACAACGTACAAATAAGCTAATATATTTGTACGTTTAATTGCACCATAAAACCCATTTACTTTATATTCAGTATTTAAGAGGTCAATAACATATGTTTTCAAAGAGTGATATTGGCCTGTGACAGCGTAAAAATTAGCGATAGCTTTGTGATAAAGATAAAAATTACAGTTTTCATTGCAATAGCTATTTACCAGCTGAAAATTATTATTGCTTGGTGTGGTTGTTAACTCTGATACAGCAGAAAATATTTGCCCATTCAATTGATTAATTTTTTCAATTATTTCTGTGTATTTTTCTAGCTCACCAAACTCAAAGTGTAAAATGGCTAACTTTGACAAATACACATTATAATAAGTATGTGATTGGGATATTTTAAGTATTCCTGTTTCTATATGTGACTTTAAGTCATTTCTATTGCCATAAAATTCTAAGTGATCTAATTTAGCTTCAAATAAAGCTGATGTCATTGTTGATGTAACTTTAGACTTATTAAAAACTTCTTCTAACTTATTCATTAAAGTTTCAGCCTCGTATTCAGAAGCCAACATCTTTTGTTGAAGATCACCTTTAATTACCCAAAACTGTTTTTCCGAAGCATTGGAAATAAAAGAAATACAAAAAGTTAATACAATTAAACTTAAATACCTACTCATAACTTTCCTGTAAAGCTAACGCCCCACTAGGAGGCTTTTAATTGTTGGTTATAATGTGAAGCGGAACCTAACCAACTGTTAAAAGTCCTGCTTGAGTGGCTTGTTAGGCAAATGTTGACTCACACTATAAGCAAAATATATAAACCATAAATATATCATTAAATCTAGAGAACGTTGATAAACCCCCACAACGAGTGAATTAGGGTCTAGATTTAAGAATGCGTAAATGCAAATGCTGCCGATGGTAAAACTTACAAATTTATAAACTTTAAGTTGCCCAATGAATGATGAACCGGATGACAAAATAAATATTGAAATTATCCCGCATAAATAACCAGGTAAAGCAGACAACATATGAATGTTATGGGACATCGTAGGCTCATCTGGTCTACACTCAAAGTCACATGGATATAATGCAGAAATGCCAAGAGTAACAGCATAAACAACAATAAAACTAAGTCCTGTTATATTTTTCTTTGTTTTAGGGATTACTAAGAAGCAAGTAAATACAAATGCAAGTATAAAAAGCTCTGTAGGAATAAAGCCCAAATAATTAACATAGTCACCATGTGGTGAACCTGTTGCTCCTAATTCACTTATAAACTGAGATATATGGCTATATTCAGGATAATATAAGCCTGCAATAATAATTGTCCCAGCAAACCAAACTAGACTCAATATTGGAAAAGCTAAAAGTAAAATTTTTCGATTCATCAGCTGTACCTCTTATAGTTTGCTAAAATGTTGAGCGGTGCGAAAACAGTAAACTGTTAGTGCTTGCTTGAGTGGCTTGTTAGCTTAAAATTTGTAACGAAGTCCAAAGGATATTGGATCATTACCATCAATTTTTTCAAAACTCGCTTCTACTGAAAAACTAGGAGTAAACTCATAGCCAACTCCAGTTCCAATACCAAATTCCGATGAAGTTTCACTCAATGTATAGGTGGAAGTAACATACCTTGACGTTTGTTCGAACGTAAATTTGCTATAACTAGGATATAAGAAAAGATATATGCCATTTTGGTATTGATACTTACCTTTAACTGATAGCGAAATATATTTTTTTAATTCTATACCACCTTCACTACCCATAGAGCCAGGGCCATACTTAATTTCAGGGATTACTGTGAATTGTTTCCCCCCTAATTCGTACCCCAAACTAGCGACAAAAGAATTAATTTGACCATATTCTCCATCAAATCGTGCATATCCTATACTAGATGTGATATTTCCATGTGCTAGAAATGGTATACATAAAATCCCCCCTAATAGTAAATTCTTGATGCTACTCTCCTTTAATTTAAAGCTAACGCCCCATTAAGAGGCAAATAATAGTTGGCTAAAATAAGCGACGAAGGAGCAAATAGCCAACTGTTATTTGTCCTGCTTGAGTGGCTTGTTATATGCTGTAGAGATTGCACCTGCTTCAAAGAGAATACAACTGTCATTCTCATAAGTTACTGAAAACTCAAATTGATAGATCGAATCTTTGTAACCACTCAATGAACCAATTATTCGTCCATCTTCAATTTGCGTTGCCAAAGGTATCCAGTATGCAGAAACCTCTCCATACGTTAATTCGATACTTTGAAAAGGGACACCCAATATATCTAAAGGAACTGATATATTTATAACATCCATATAGCCGTGATTACCACCAGCTTTAACACCATTTGATATTAAAATAGTTTTAATATCAAAACCTGACTTCTTTTGTAACTCAGAGCATTCAGCAATGCTCTGGCTTGAAAACCCTATTAGGATTGCAAATATTAAATATTTAATCATAAGCATATAACGCCCTACTAAGAGGATTTTAATTGTTGGATATAATGTGAAGCGAAGCGGAACCTAACCAACTGTTAAAAGTCCTGCTTGAGTGGCTTGTTATGTATTCGAACTTCCGTTAAGCCTGATACCATATACTTGATAACTATCACCATCAATAGAAATGATGATTTTCAACTCTCCTATTCCACCAAAATCACTTTTTTCTGAAAGCTTAACTGTGTAATTAAGAACATAAATAGTAGAACTACCTTGCTGTCCTGAAAATTCAGCAAAGCTAAAAGTACCACTTTTTACACTATGGAAAAATTTAGAAAGTTTGCCGAACTCCTTATCCATGTTTTCTCTTGGGATTTGTGCCTTTGCAACAGGACCAAACATATTATACAAACCATCATAATTTGCAGCATTAAAATGTTTAATAAAATCATCTAATAATTCAGATTTTACAGTTGAAGTAATTAATTCTGGTAACTGATGATTTAAAGATTGTTCATATGGCTTTTGATTTATTGGATTATCAGAACTGTTGTAACCAAACCATATTGTTGCAATTAAATTGGCTACTAAAAGTGATATTATTATTTTATTAGAGTTATTCACTGAACCTTCCTTGAATACATAACGCCCCACTAAGAGGCAAATGATAGTTGGCTAAAATAGAGAGCGAAGCGAACAAAGTCAACCGTTATTTGTCCTGCTTGAGTGGCTTGTTATGTATCTATTTCGCCTATGCTTTTGTCTGTTTTATTTTGCTCCATTCTCGCAACTTTATCATTTAACTCTGCGAGAGACTTTTGAATATCCATTAATACAGGATTAGATTTAGAGTGATTTCTTATTTCTTCTTCACGAAACCCAAGCCTTGAATCGAGGTAACCAATGACCAAAGAGAAGAGGAAAAATAATACTAAAATAATAGGAAAAGCAACCATTGGACTAGTAAATACAAAGTCTTTTATGGGGTTATCACCTAGCGATTCGATAGTCACAAAAATTATAAGCAAAAACTGTATATACCCCATATACATTTTTGAGCGATCTATATAGACCTTCCAGCGAATTAAAGACTTTTTATTAAATCGTGAACTCAAAGCTACTCCTAGATACATAACGCCCCAATTAGGGGCTGATAATAGTTTGCTAAAATGTGAAGCGAAGCGGAACTGAGCAAACTGTTAGCAGTCCCTTCTTAATTGGCTTGTTATAACTTTTCGACGCAGATCATTCAAATTTTTTTAATACTATTTCAATTTCTGGTGTCTGTGAAACCAAAATCATAGTATCCCCTGTAAAAGAAGAAATAGTATTAGTTTCTTTAGTTCTACTGTCTTGATTTGTAGGTTTACCATAAAGATATGTCCAAGAGAATTCATTGTTTGATACAGACCAAATTCCTGTATTTACGCTATCTACTTTACCTTCGATGGTCTCTTTACGAGCAAACGTTAAATCAGTTTTTAATTCAAACATAACTTGAACAGTATTATTATCTTTATCTACATAATGCCCGCTCCATAACCCTAAATACTTATCTTCATTTTTAACAATTAAAGGAACTATATTTGAAGTAGGTAAATGTGATGTTTTGAGTATACTTATAACTTCCGACTGAAGTTTATCTTCTCCGCTTGCTGAAGTTGGACTTGCAAAAGCTACATAGGAGTTTTTATTATCTGTAATAAAATGGACTAGTTGCTTCCTCGATTCTTTTTCGTCCTTCGGGATAAACGAAATCTCGATATAATTAAGAGAATATTCCCCATCTGATTTGTAATTCCCCGTGTTTAATATTTTGAAGGAACCTGCTTCACTTGCTGCATTTATATCTCGAGTATAACCAGAAACCCATTTATCAGCATCAAGCCAACCAGGAGGTAACTTGGTAAATGTAAGTAAATACTGGAATTCATCTCCACTCCATCCAGCTACTACATATTCAGTTTCATCGTAGTCAGGGATTATTTGATACGTGATATCTAAATTTTCCAGTAAATCAATTGCCAACCCATCTGCAACTACCTGTGAATCAGAATAAACACTTGAGGAAAAAATCATAACCATTACCGAAAGTAAAAAGATCTTCAATTTAGACACTATATGCCCCGAAGTTATAACGCCCCACTAAGAGGCAAATAATAGTTGGCTAAAATAGAGAGCGAAGCGAACAAAGCCAACTGTTATTTGTCCTGCTTGAGTGGCTTGTTAGCTATATTATTCACTACAAGGGAGATTAACGACTTTTGTATTAACATCGCTTTCTATCTCAACCCAGTATTTAACTTTCCATGTTTCCCGTTTCTTTCGGATAATGTAATTTTTACCTTTTTCGGCTAAAAACTTCACACAACCTTCGGAGCTAATTTGTCCTTGAAAATAATCAACTTTAACTTCAGTTAAGCCAGCTTTAATATATGCATCTTCAGGATAACCTTTAAAAAAGTCACCTGCAGCAATACCATTAATAGTATTTATGTAAAGCCGTTCATCAAATGCTTGAAAAATACCATGATCATGTTCTGAATCTGCTTTTAAGTATATGGCATTTTCTTTGGTAAGCCCCGGAGGCGAATAAGTAGGAGTAGTCATACAACCAAATAAAAAAGTAGTACAAAAAAATATAACCAATAATTTCATCTTTCACAGATCCTTTGATATAGCTAACAGCTTATTAGACTGGATAAAACCCGTTTTCTTACAGGCTATTAATCATCTAATTTATTTATAATAGAAATGAAATTATCGTTATATTTTCACTATATCAAGAGTTTATTGAATTCCATCAGTTAATTTTGGGGAAAACGTGTTTATATCTCGTTTTTTTCTGGTGAAAGTGTGCAAATTGTTTATAAAGATATATTTCTATTATTTCATACGAATAAAACTAAATTAATAGTTATATTTTATCTCGCTTTTCCTCTAAAAATATCCTTCAAGATATTAAATTAATCTACGATAAATTCACATGAACCTATTACACGCGGCTTCTAATTTTCAAGTCAGTTGAAAGAAATATCAAACATTATAAACAGACACGCCAATAATATAGCTTGATAAAAAACTAAATATCCAATGAATAAAATGTTGATGAACGCCACTTAAATAGTGGCGTATAATAGCGTTGCTAAGATTTCTTAGGTTTTCAAGACTAATGGCTCTCAACTATTGTAGGCATTGTCGTGAAAGGTTTTATCCCAAACTCAGGATATACTTCACTCGGAAAATAAATTACACCACCTTTTGAAACCATCGACACTGTTTTAATAGCACGAAGATCAGATATAGGGTCGCCCGGTACTAAGAAAAAATCAGCAAGTTTACCGACTTCAATACTACCCAGTTGATCACCATAACCTAAATAGTTGGCCATATCATATGATGCTCTACGTAACACTTCAGCGTTTGACATGCCTATTTTTTTAAACAGTTCTAATTCTCTATGTAGCTCAAATGCGCCCCCTAAATCGGTACCTGGAACTAAAAAAATTCCTTTCTTATGCATTAAAGCAAGAGTTTCTATAATTTTATCAAAAGCTAAACGGTAGGCGTCATCTTCTTGTTGATCTGCAACATTGAGTAAAGCGACTTTCGCTTTTCGTTGAACGCCGACAGGCATATTCTCTATGTAGTCTTTTGTTCCAATACGCGTCTCACCATTTCTAGCCGTCAAGCCAAATTCATGAATAACAATGGTAGGATCTACAGCGATATTTTTTTCGACCATAGTGTTTAAAGTCTGCTGAACTTTTTCACTATTAAGGTCTAAATCCACAAAACGTTTCATACCAGTAATACGATAAAGCGTACGGGTGTCTTCATCTTTATCTAATACCCAGCTGAGCATACCTTGGTTTATATGGGTTATTTCGTCATAGCCAGCAGTAATCATTTCATCGACAGTTGAAAACGCAGGAATATGACCTGTCACGCGCATACCATGTTTTTTAGCTGCTTTTGCCATAGCAGGAACCCATGCACCATTTATCGAACTGTATATCTTGATTTGGAAATAATCGCCTTTTTCGCCATACATATTCACAAGATCAACGGCCTCTTGTTCCGTCGAAGCGATTTCGCCAGTAGCCGCTGAAAATTCACTTTTCCCTTCAATAAAGCCACTTTTAGTAATACGTGGACCAATAATCTGATGACTTTCAATTTTTTTAATTAATGGGTCGAGTAATACTATTTCATTCCCCATATCTCTTACTGACGTTACGCCTGCCATAACATTAAGTAGCGCGTCGTTATCACTCATATGGCCATGCATCTCATATAAGCCGGGTATTAATGTGCCTCCATTACCTTCTATCAGAATTTCTCCGACTTTCGCCGAGTCCACCGATGGTTCAATAGCCGTAATTTTGTCTTTCTCAATTAATACAGATTTAGGCGCGGTTAGCTTCATACTAACCGGATCGAATATTCTGACATTATTTATACGCACAGGCTTGTTATATCGGTGAGTCGCTTTCTTCGCAATTTTTTCAAAACGAGTCGCATTTAAACGTGCGGCTAAATCGCTCAACGTTTTATTTTGTTTTTCTAATCCTTCCCGAATAACAACAAAGCGCGGAGACAAGTAACCAAGCATATGCTGGTTGTCATCAAGTGCAATATAACTCGGATCAAGTTCAATCCCGTTAATAGCATATATCGTTGCTCTAATTATTATATTGCTAGCATCTTTGAGTTCAATTTTATCGACTTCGTTGATGGTAAGAACACCAGATGGTAACGCTGACATTGAATGATTAGTTTCATTCAGCAATGCTTTAGCATATATATAAAGCGCATATGGACTCGCATTCTGCGCTATGTATAAAGCATTGTTATCAAATTCGGCGTTGCCACTTTCAGCCGAACTCTGCCATTTCGCGATATTTCCTTGCAGGCTAAATTGCTCATCGACTTCATTGCCAAAAACCGTTTTTCCAGTAATGTGCCAATCAATGGGTAAACCTTTCTCCGATAACGTTAGCACTTCATTGCTACTAGCTCCTCGGCCGTTATTACTAAAAGAAAAATCTATCTTGATGCTTTCAACATCACGATTAACGGTCATTCCACCGACAGTTGTGCCACCTAATATAACGCTGAATTTTTCTTGAGCAGGTAACGGAACTTTTATTTGCTCTACAACCTCATGCTGTTCTGAACATCCTGAAATAGTTAATATCACAATGCTACAAATAAAGAATAGGATAGATTTTATCTGTGTTTTTATTCGAATTTGAATGCGCATGTTAATGCCTTTTATTATTATAATTTCGAGTATATTGAGAATAAACGCTATATCGTTCCTATGCAACCGAGTGCAATAACCCCCTCACCTACGATAAGATTAATTTTCAATAATAAGTAGATGGTAAAATAAATGCCTTTTTATAAACAAAACCTTTGAATGATAATGATTATTGGCTATCAAGCATTATGTGCGCTTTAACTTGAGGGAGTTTCCATAGGATGTAAACAGGAATGATGCTCAGCATAAGTAAGGCAAGTTGCTCAGCTTCATTTAATGGTAAGAGTTGTAATAAATACACAATAACCGCCGAGCCGCTCATTTGCACAAAACCTAAGAGTGCCGAGGCTGAACCTGCTTTTTCACCAAAAGGTGCAAGCGCTTGTCCTGCACAAGCTCCCATAAGAAGTGAGAAACCAAGTGAACTAATCATTATCGGTAACATAAAAGCGACAGGTGTTTGCCAAGATAACAAAGCTAACATTAACAAACCGCCAATAATCAACAAAACCATACCAAAACCTATTGTCACTCTTGCCCCCCATTTTACTAAAATACGAGGTGCCAGAAAGCAAGCAACAATGTTTATCACCGCATTTAAACTAAACCAGTAAACAAAACTCTGCTGGTCTAAACCTAACTTCACCATTAACCAAGCAGGTGAACTACTGACATAAGCAATAATAATTGCCATAGATAACATAACGACCATCGCATTAAACATAAATACAGGATGTTTCATCACAGGCATAAAATTAGCAATACTGAACAGTTTTTTATGTTGTATTGTATGGTCAGGTCTTGTTTCTTTAAGGGTAAAAAATAAGATCAAGCCTGCTATAACCGCATAACCTGCCATAAATTCAAAGTTACTACGCCAGCCAAAATGCTCAGTTAATACATTACCTAATAAGGGGGCAAGTGCAGGAATACAACAGATAGCACTGTTTAAATAAGAATACATAACGCCACTTTCAATGGCATTGTATTTATCACGCACACTGGCAAAAGCGGCAACAACTATCGCACAGGCACCAATACCTTGAACTAAGCGACTAACGAGGAAAAAAGTAAAACTATCTGAATAAACAGAAATGATAGAAGCTAAGCCATAAATGAGTATTCCGCCCATGGCAATCGGTCGCCGTCCGTAACGATCAGCTAATGGGCCACTTATTAATTGACCAAAGCCCATACTTAAAATAAATATCGATATGCTCCACTGAATTTGGTTCATGGGAACAGAAAAATCTTCAGCCATCACAGGTAAAGCGGGTAAAAATATATCTATGGCTAATGGGCTAAAAATAACCATTAATATAAGAAGTGGTAAAAGTTGTTTATTTGTCATTTAAGCCTCAATCATGATGACTGCGTATTATAAAGCGTTAAAGTTATTTAGTGCATGTTTATCTTTCAATAAAGCAATAATTCTTTAGAGAGTGACGAACCGACAATAACTAGCATTTAACTATTATCAATGGTTCTAAAAGTGAGATTAATTCTTGCGTCTTTCACTAACTTAGAAGGTGGTAATCGATGCAACCAATACTGTTGTGTTAACCCTTTCATCACTAATAAACTGCCCGCTTTAAGTGGCAAAGATATAACTTCTTTTGATTGTTTATGCTTAAAAGCAAATTTTCTTTCCACCCCAAAACTCAACGAAGCAATAGCACCTAAGTCTTTTAAATCTTTTTCGCCGTCACTGTGCCACGCCATACCTTCTTCTCCAGTGTGATACAGATTAAGCAAACAAGCATTATAAGTTTCACCGGTGTGCTCTTCTACAAGGGCTTTAAAAGACAATAACTCCGGAGTGAAAAGCAACGCTGTTTTAGTCATATTCGAATAAGTATAACTAAAAGCTTCTTCGGCATACCATGCAACCTTTCTTTTAGTTTCAATTATATTGCCAAATACTACTGCTTTATCACAGCGCCAATCAATGATGTTAAGCAATAAATCAAAATAATAATCATTTTCGTCTGATGAAAAAATTTCACCAAAATAATTCACTTCACCGTCATAGGGTAAAAGATTAATAGGTTGTTCTAGTATGCTTGAGAATAAATCCATGGAATAACATTAGGCCGGTATGTAATGTGCTAAAATTTTCACAAAGAGCAAAGATTGGGGGTTCTTTCAAAATAAAATACTATCACATTAGACTACAAAACTCACTGAGTTCACAATTGATAGCTATTAATTAATGTTGACCCTAAATAAGATACCACTTAGTATTTTATGACTAGCATTAACGTTTCGATGCTCTTGCAAATTATTAGAAGAGCAGTTTTGGCCATTATATATTGTGGTATCCTTTCAAGCTCGCTGAAATTGAAGTAATCATAAATTGAATCCAAACATTAATAATAAATGCCGAAATTGTAACAATCTTCTTAATGGTGATTTTTGCTCGGCATGTGGTCAAAAGAACACCCAAGTAAACCTTGGAATAATGCATTTTGTAAAAATTGCCCTCAATGAAGTTGTTGGTTACGACACTCGGCTGAAAACAACCTTCAAATATATATTTACTCAACCAGGCATGATCACAAAAAGACATAATGAAGGTGCAAGAAATTCATTTGTTCAACCTATGCGTTTGTATCTCTTTATTAGTCTCGTGATGTTTCTATCAATAAACCTTACTGGTGCTAGCGTTACCAGTACAACAGAGAATTCCACAGCAGTTGTCTCTGTAAAAATATATAAACAACCGGAAATACCTTTAAGTTTCTATTTTGATATTACCAGTGATAATTCTGATATTTACAATGACAAGATTAAATATATTGCTGATACAAATAGATACCCTGAACTGAATCAGGAAATAGTGAATGGTTTTTCGTATGCAATGTTTCTGTTACTACCTTTTTTTGCTTTATTTACTAAACTGTTACTTATTAACAAATGTCGGAGTTATGTCGAACACCTCATATTTTCAATTCATTTTCATGTGTTTATTTTTATCATTGCGACAATCGCTGTCTATGGAAACCTATTGCACGTAACGTCTTTATGGCGAGGTGGTTTTCTATTTTTGTACGTACTCTACTTAATTATTAGCTTAAAAAATGCTTACTCTCTGACTCTCTTTCGCTCAATAATTACCGCAATAGTCATTTTCATTTTACACGTTGCTGCATTTTTTTATTGCCAAGAAGTCATTAAAGCGTTCATTGTGATGAGAATGGCTTAAGCTTTTAACACAGGTGATTATGTAGCCTGTGTTAAAAGATAAGTCATATTATTTAATATTTTCTATTAGTTACTATGGTTCAATTGGATTTCTAAAGCTCTGCTTTGATGGCTAATGCAGCAATATCCCGCGTTATTTGCGTTGGAGAATTACAATCACAATTGGTTAACCCTAGAACATATACATCGAGACTAGGTACATATACGCCCATAGATTTGAAGCCAAAAATACTACCGCCATGCTCTCTAATTGGTACTGCAGCCAAAGTTTTCAAATGCCAACCGTAACCATAAGTAAATTGTTCGCCATTATTCAGCACATATTTACTAAAGGCCTTGTCTATATTGCTCTGTTTTAAAAGTTGATTGCCATTTATCGCTTGTTGCCATTTTAGCATATCGTCCACGGTAGACATTAACGAACCAGATGCATAAGGAATCGTTAAGCTAACCATCATTTTGTTGGTGAACTTTCCTCTTTCATGATATCCGGAAGCTCGATTTTTGATAACTTCTCTATCATTTGCGTATCTCGAGTCTGTCATTCCAATGGCTTCAAATATATATTTTTCAACAAAGTCTTCATAGGTTTCACCCGAAACTAATTCAATAATATGACCTAAAACTGCATACCCTGAGTTGTTATACTTAAACTGCTCTCCTGGCATAAAGTCAACTTGTGCGTTTTTGAAAAAATCGACAAGTTCTTTCGGGGAGTGGTCCTTTTTTGCTACAGCCCAAAGCGCTTTCATTTTAGTAAAATCTTTAATGCCACTAGTATGTGTTAATAAATGATGCACCGTAATGTTGTCACCATTGGGGTAATCAGGTAAGTATTTAATAATATTATTATTTACATCTAGTTTTCCTTGTTCGTGCAACATCAAAATACTAACCGCGGTAAATTGTTTTGTCATCGAACCAATTTGAAATACATTTTCGGGCTTCATATCAACCGCTAACTCAAGGTTAGATTTACCGAATGCTTTTCTATATATTGGCACTCCCTTTTTGGATACTAAGAAAACTGCGCCCGTGTTATTGGGTGTAAATTTCTCCATCAACAAGTTATCTATTTTAGTGATTATTGCCTTGTTGTCTGCAGCAACAGAGCTCCCTTGTAATAAAACGGTTGTCATTGTAATAAATGCTAGTTTGATTAAATACTTAGTGATCATAATTTTCTCTCTATATTTATGTTTCATTACACTCAGACTTACATCTATTAAGAACAATGCCATGCACTTGAGTAAACCTGATATATTTATGAAATAGCCATAATAATTGTCATGATAAAAAACAGCTTTGTCACGTAAGGACATTTATCAATCAGAAACCCTGTTGCCATGTCAATTAAATCGATATAACGACTTCTTAGATACGGAGACATTTAAATTTAGATGCAAAATAAAAAAATAATATTTTTTGCATCTAAATTTCTTTACAGTGGCATCTAAGTAATACAACAAATAAATTTTTATTAAAGTGAGAAAATAAATGTCTGATTTATGGATCCCAATTGCAGCACTCATTAGTTTTACCATTATGGTAATTGCCAATGTCGTATCAAGCAGCATGACCAAGAAGGAGGTTCAACTGACTATTCGTCAGTTACTTGACCAAGGGCAAAACCTTACACCTGAATTATTAGAAAAACTCGGAACATTCAAATCGCAACGAACGCTAGATTTACGACGTGGTCTTACACTGGTTAGTATTGGCTTAGCTTGCTTCTTTGCAGGTAGTATTTTTAGTGAGATACGTATAGGTTTAGCCATCGGAATATTCCCTTTGTTGTTAGGTACTGCTTTCTTTATCTGCTGGAAAACAACCCAAGATGAAGAATAAATAGAGCTATTTTAATGGTGGATGACAATATACTTATCGCACGGGTGATCAGTAGTGGTGATCAACATGCTTTTGCAACGTTAATCAGAAAGTATCAGGGCGCAATACGCCAGTTTTTACGTCGGTTAACTGCTGGAGATCAAGCCACTGCTGATGATATTGCCCAAGAGGCTTTTCTAAGAGTTTATCAAAATCTTGACTCTTTCTTAGGTACGTCAACTTTTAGTACTTGGGCACACAAAATTGCCTATAACTGTTTTTTAAAATATAAACAAAAAGTTTACCATCAGTACGAAATAGAAGGCTTCGACTTTTCTGTTCTTGAAGCTCAAGTTGAAGATATAGAGAAAGATTTGATCATAGAGCGTTTAATGAAATGTTTAGATTTAGCTGAACGAACCTGCATTACATTATCAGTCAGTGCTGGCATGAGTCATCAAGAAATATGCGTCGTCACTAAATTCCCCTTAGGTACAATTAAGTCACATATCAATCGCGGGAAGCAGAAGTTAATGGATAAAGTGAATAATCATAAAACGTAGAATACATAATTAATAAAGTTGAAAGGATATAAGCATGAAAAATAACGATGAATCATTTTTAACATCTTTATTGCAATACCATACACGACTAATTGATCAGCAATTTGTCGATAATATTATGAATAATTTAAAAGCTAGTAATAAATTTCGGTTACGAATAATGATAATCGCTTTATTATTAGCATGTTCACTTACTGTAACTTTACTCTTTAATATGAGCGAAGAACTAGCCTTTTTAAATACTCTATCTTCGATGTCACCTTATATGATGACTTTTTGTCTGATCACCGCTCTAGGGTTTGTAACATGGCTGACCAGCGATAATTTTTAGACACTAAAACATAAACTCATGCAAGGCGCGAATACAAAGGAGTATTTCCTATCATTTCCAAGGAAAATGATAGTTTTTTTAGAAAATTTCTCCTGAAAAATTGACACTGAGTTATCAACCAACTCATCTAAGAAAATTAGCTATATTAATAATAATTAGGTTAAAGCTGACGATACGGGACCAAAGGTTACTTACGTGTCAGGATGAACTACATCGGTGATTTCTAACCAACAGACCTTTGTTTCTGTGTGTATGTTAATGATTTTTTTGGGTTGATATGGAGTGTCCAACGTTGCAATCGCTATTGATGTCCACGTTGGATATTTTAGGCTGCCGCTCCATTCAATGTTAGAGCCGCAAACTTGACAAAATTTACGCTTAATATTGTCAGAAGATTGATACTCAGCTAAAGAAGACTGCCCTGAAATATACACAAGTTCGCTGCGAGGAACACTAGCATAAGTAGCAAAAGCTGCGCCGTGCTGTTTCTGGCACATTGTACAATGACAATGTGAAACCTTTTTAGGTTCACTCATCAATTTATAATTAATTTCTCCGCAGAGACAGCTTCCAGAGTACATAGTTACCTTTATAGCTAACGTGCTACTTAAGCGTTAAATAGCTATCTTAAATGTTTATTAAGGCTAAAAGCCTCGGCGTATTGTCCGTTTAAATGATTTATTGAACATCTAACGACCAAACGGCGAACTCATTGCCACTTGGCTCAATAAAATGAAAACGTCGGCCTCCGGGAAAAGAGAAAATGGCTGTTGATATCTTACCGCCCGCTGATTCAACTACCGATTCAGTTTGTTCTAAATCATCACTTAATATAACAAGTAAAGCTGAACCGTTAGACACAATAGACTTTAAATCTGATTTATAAAAACCACCATCTAATCCTTGATTTGAAAAAGAAGAATACTCAGGTCCATAATCTACAAATGACCAACCAAAAGCCTTTTCAAAAAAAGACTTGGTCGCAGGAATATTACTTGATGGAAACTCAACATAATTTAACTTTAATGACATATTTTAAATATCCCTATGTAAACAATACAATTTCAAACGGTTTATAATCGCTTAATAACATAAGCAACATTTGAGAAAAAAACAAGCGACTATTGCCACAGATTTTGGCTTAATAGATTTGCTTACTTACTGGACATACCAACGAGTTTACTCCGTCTTTCCAAAAGCACGACATCTCGCCAAACCCCTTTCATTTCACCCAATTTTTCTCGAATACCTAATTGACGAAAACCATTCTTCATATGGAGCGATATACTGCCTAAATTTTCTGGAAAGATACCCGCTTGCAACATCCAAACATTATGCTTCTCAGATTCTACAATTAACTGTGAAAGTAATCTTTGGCCAAGACCTTTTCCTTGCGCTTTTTCTGCAACATAAACGCTCACTTCGGTAACACCTGAATATACATCACGTGCTGAAATAGGTGAAAGACCTGCCCAACCCAATATTTCATCATTTAGTGTGGCAACGAGACGACAATTAATGAGCATTGAATTGTTCCACTCCTCCCAGTTTTTGGCTTTAGCTTGAAAGGTCGCATTTCCTGTATCGATCCCTTGCTGATAAATATCTTTAACGACGGGAAAATCCTTTTCATCAAACTCACGAATAATCACTCAATCTCCTAAAAGTAAATAACACCTCATTGAGAGATGAAAATTAATTGCCACGATTATACCGCAATATTAAATTTACTCCGCTAATAAATGCATCTGCCTTAATCAAACCTGCGATTAAATTAAACCTGCACTGGTTTTTAAATTTAATTCTAAGGGTCTTCAGCCATGAAAACCGAACAATTATCATAGCCTTTTTTAGCTATTGCCGTTAAAGTGAAGAAAACCCTTAATTGAATATTTAACAAATGCTTAAAAAGTTTTTCTTTCTATTGACCCTTGTTGTTTTGATTTCTTCTTGTGAACAAAATCCTGTCAACAATGATCAACAACAAAGCGTTGACGTTCAGTCTATAGAGCAAGAAAAAGCTAAATCAGCACAATCACGTTTAAGAACTTGGCAGCAAATCAAAGCATCGGGTTACATCACTGCTTTAAAATTAGACCGCGAAAATGAAGCCGCTTTACCACGTACCGGCTCAACCAGTATTTATCATCGACAACTGCTAACGTTATTTTCTCAAGAGCATAATTTGCAAGTAAAATGGATAACCGTGAGTAATTTAAAAGAAATGTTTATCCAGCTAGAGCAATTTAAAGCTGACATTATTCCTCGTCATTTAACCATTACAAAAAAAAGAAGTGAACGATTCAATTTCACCTATCCAATACTCCGTGATAAAGAAGTATTAATAGGTAAACTGACAGCTAAGCCCCCTACCCGTGAAGAAGTTATTTCAATTACACTGCCTGCAGGTTCAGCCTATAGAGAAAGTATCGAAAAAGAGTTTCCTCACTGGACAATTAGCACCTTAAAAGAATCTTTAAACTCTGAACAGTTGGCAGATGAACTCATTGAAGGGACCTTTGATTATAGCGTTATTGATGGTTTTGCTTTTGATACCTTAAATCAATACCGTGACGATATAAAAGTGCTACTAACAATGCCTGCTAGTATTGATCTCGCTTGGATGGTCAACCTAAATAATAAAACACTGCTTCATAAACTGAATAACTTCATTTCTGAACACCACGTGATACAAATTGCTGAGCCCAATCGAAAGTTCGATTTTAAAACACTACAGAAGAAAAAGCTGCCACTGCGAGTTATCACCCGTAACAGCCCTGAAACTTACTTTTTATGGCGTGGGGAATTGTTAGGTTTTGAATATGAATTAATGAGACGTTTTGCCAGCATAAATAATGTAAAACTTGAGATGGTAGTGGCAGACTCATATGATGAAATGTTAACCATGCTAAAAGAAGGCCGTGGCGATATGATAGCTGCGGGTTTATCGAGAACAGAAAACCGGTTAGTTAAAATTAAGCAACAAAAAATGCAGTCTAGTATACGGTATAATAGAGTCTCTGAGTTATTAGTTGCCCATAAAGAAAGCCCTACGATTAATAATTTAGCTGATTTAAAAGGTAGAGTTATTACCGTGAGGCGAAGCAGTAGTTTCTGGCAAACAGCCGAACAGTTGGCAAAAGAATATAAGGTTACTTTAGTTGCCGCTGACGAATTATTAGCTACCGAGCTGCTCATCGCCCAAGTTGCTAATAAAACTATCGATTTAACCATAGCAGACAGTAATCTAGTGGCTATTGAGAAAAACTTCAGAGATGAAATTATTACACCATTAACGTTAAAAGATAACGTTCCTTATGCTTATGTGACCAGAAATAATAACCCACAACTACTAAACAGTTTAAACGGATTCATTCGTCAACATTATCGTAAAACTTTTTACAATGTTGTTAAAAATAAATACTTCAAAAACTCAACTAATCAAAAAAAGTTAAGAGAGTCTCGTCTTCAAGTCGGTTCTGATTTATCACCGTATGACGATATTATTAAAAAGAATGTTACCGAATATCACTTTGATTGGCGCTTAATCGTTTCACAAATGTACCAAGAAAGCCGTTTTGACCCGCTAGCTTCTAATTCAACGGGCGCCAAAGGCTTGATGCAAATGCTGCCCCGTACGGCTGAAGAATTAGGGGTAACAAACTTAACCGAACCTGAACAAGCAATATCTTCAGGTATTCGTTACCTTAATTGGACGCGAGATAGGTTTTCTAAAGACTTACCCGTTCAAGAGCAAATATTCTTCTCACTTGCTTCATATAATGCAGGTTTTGGCCATGTTAAAGACGCGCAACGTTTAGCTCGACAGTTAGGATTACGTGATGATAAATGGTTTAATCATGTTGAAAAGGCGATGTTACTATTACAACAAAAAGAATATTATAAAAAGGCAAGATTTGGTTATGTTCGTGGCACTGAGCCTGTTAATTATGTTAGGGATATTCATCAACGATATTTGAGTTACATTCGAATTACCCAGTAACTCTTCCACGGTTACTGGGAATATATTAGCGTATAATAAATGACCTTAGTATAGATACTTTAAGTCACTCAAATTGACTTGTATATTTGTTATCAGCATATTAACGAGCTATTCCTGAGTTATTATAAAATTCATTCATTAGAAAGTTCTAAAGTAAGCCATGTATTAATTAAAACGACTAAAACATAGTGTTGTTATTTTTTGATTTTTCTGGAACCGCCTGCCCTAGGTTCCAATGTTCCACAAACTTACCATCTTTCATGCGGAAAATGTTAATCACCGCACGGCCAAGATCCTCTGGTGTTCGTTTTACATGTTGGTGAATCCAAACTAGATCACCTTCAGAGGCGGTTCGCTTAATAGAAGTTGTTATTTCAGGCCTATTTTTAAATCTTTTTGCAAACAAGCTTAATACCGCATCTCGCCCATCGGCTACATGGGGTGAATGCTGAATATAATTTTCGGCAAAACATTCTTTACGTAAAGTATTTATTCGAACCAAAGGTTCAAGATCAGCTCGGTTTTCTAGAAGATCCATACAATACAGGGCTTTCTTTAAGTTTGATTGCTCTAAAGCATTGTGCTGTTCATCACTCGCCTGGCACACACCAATGATTAATGTTGTCAATAATCCAGCTAAACCGTATTTGACCGTTTTGTAGCTAATATTCATGTATCTACTCCTGTTTGAAAGTATATTTTTTCGTGAAAGAATAATCAGCAAAATTCCATTTAACCATCAACAATATATACTTGAAATACATCAAAAGTTATTTGTTGCCATTATCTCTTATGCATACAAACTTAAACTTTCGGTAACGTCCAATTAAAATTGTTTTGTTGTTTGCTATCAATTCTTCCTCGATAGCGAATGACAATTGATAAAACTTCACCCCTATAAGTACCAAATCGAATTGTTATAAATTACGAGCATTGGGGTTTGCCATTTATTCCATATACTCTTGTTAATAACCAACTGTGACTTGAAATGTGCAACCTTGATTTGACCGCCTAATAAAGAGAAAAATGATTTTTAGCTAAAATGTGAAGCGAAGCGGAACTAGCAAACTATTACGTGTTCAACTTGAACAGCTTGTTATGACTGTAATTTAAGCCAAGAAATTGCACTAGCCTTATTGTCAAAGTTCTTAGTTTTTTGCAATTTTCTAGCTGGTGTTCTACTTTCTAGAATAGATAAATGCATCGCAGAGTTTATGACTAAAGCTTTAGCGACCATGTTTTTACTGTTTAACCAGATATTACATTCATTAATTTGTTCAAAAACTTCAGGAGTGCCTCCTTCGGTTTCTGTGTAATCGAAAAGCAATTTAAATTCTTTATGGGAAAAGCTTTCAATGACTACTTTTAACTCTTCAATTGCTTTAACAATTCCTTCTATATTATACACTCCAACAGATTTAACAGTTATTATGTTATCGTCTACTGAAATGGAGTTTTTACCATGTTCAAGCTCTATAGTCATAATTTATCTCTGAAGTAATAACGCCCCACTAAGAGGCAAATAATAGTTGGTTAAAAGAAGCAAATAGCCAACTGTTAAAAGTCCTGCTTGAATGGCTTGTCATAAAGGCCGAATTCATATACTAAGTGCGACACCCAATTTAATAAAAACGATGAATTGCGATATCCTTAGGTTTTTGCTCCTACCACGAAGTAAAAACCTATGAAGTATCAACAACTCACCGAGGGTGATAGATATATGATAATCGCGCTAAAAAGGCAAGGATTAAGTGTTATCAACATTGTCAAAGCTATCGGAAAACATCGAAGCACCCTATATCGTGAATTTAGACGCAATACCTGCTGGCATCAAGATGGCTCTTATCGACCAATAAAACGCAGCGACGGACAAAAGCTCGACGCCGACGTTCAAGGCGAAATCAGCACTTTACCCAGAAAGATTACGCCATTGTGAGGAGATTATTACATAAGCAATGGAGCCCTAACAAATAACAGGGCATTTAAAAAAATAAGGTTTACGCTGCTTCAGCCATGAAACTATTTATCGCTATATTTGGCTTGATAAAAGAATGGCGGCAAATTATGGAAGCAATGACGCTGCGCTAATAAGCGAAGACGTAAACGTTACAAAGCTTATGACAGTCGCGGTAGGCTTGCCGATAAACGTAACATAGCTGATCGGCCTGCTGAAGTAGGAGAAGCGACTAACTGCCCTTATTACTTCGCTAATCCACATCACTCCTGGGAGCGCGGAACGAATGAAAATACGAACGGTTTGATAAGACAATATTTGGTTAAAGGTACATCGATGAAAGGGTTAACTCAGCAACGATGCAATATCATCGCAGCTAAATTAAATACAAGACCATGAAAGCGACTTGGTTATAAAACACCAGAGGAATGCTTTAATGAATAATTACTTTTGTCGCACTTCACACTTGAAACTAAGCATATATACACCTATCTATTTCTATTGAATTCTTACACCATTTACAAAACTGCAATTTGGAAAGAAAGAATAACTCTCTACGGGTTTAAGCTCAATTATTTCTATTTTACTTATTTCATCCGACACTATTTTTTGTTCTATTTCAAAATAAAACCACCACCGTTCGTTGAATGATGTTAATTCTATATAAGGATAACTTCTTATTTCCCAACTCCCTTTGAGGTGATCAGTACGTTCATTAATTTTGTTTGTAAAAGATAGTTGATAAGTATTATTTTTATTTAAACGGATACTGACTGTTGTGTCGCAATGTCGGCTTTCGTAATCATTAGCCAGATCTTGATTAGCAATTTTATCTGTTTGTTTTACTCCTTCAGGGAGTAAAAACAAACCAATACTATCTTTGCTATACCAATGATTACCTGACACAAGTGCCTCTACATTAGGTATAGACCAACCTACGTCAAAAAGTGATTGAATCAAAGTATCTAAAGTTTTCTCACCTTTAATAAATGGGGAATAAATCATAGTTGATTGGTAAATATTTTCTGGAAAAGAGAGTGTATTGGGAACTACTTTAAAATTAGACTCTTCAAGTTTTGAACTGATCTTTTCTATTTCTATATCAGATAAATAACGCGTGTACAAATGAACTTCCGTAGAAGAACAAGCAACAAGAGTAATACTAAGTATTATAATGCTCAAAAGTTTCATTAAATCGTATCCCTACGAATATGCCTAACGCCCCATTAAGAGGCTTTTAATTGTTGGTTATAATGTGAAGCGAAACGGAACCTAACCAACTGTGTCAAAGTCCTGCTTGAATGGCTTATAGTTAATTTTAAACTCAGTCGTTTAGGTAATAAAAATCAAACTATATTTCTGGAGTAAATAGATCTAATGTTTTTAAAGCTAAATTAAAAACATTTACCGAATCTTCATCACTTACATTTTTTACTACCGTAACAGAGTGATTATGATCTAAACATAAAATCATCATCGTTACTCCGCCCATACTACCACCTGAGTGCATTACTGAGTTTGGATGATTTTCCATTAAGGCAATATATTCAGCACCGTTTTCTTTATCTTTTTTAGCATTGTAGATCCGGGGTTTAAATCCAATAGCCCAACCGATACCAAAAAAGTTACCAGAGCCATCAGATAATTTTTGTTTGGTAAACATTTTGTTTAATGTTGCCTGTTTTAAATAACCTTCATGGGTATGCGCTATAGCAAAATTAGATACGTCTGATGGAGTGGCTAGAAAACCTCCGCCTGCATATTTATAACTGTTAAAAACCTCTGGAGCATTGACTAATTTCCCCTCTGAAAATACGTAAGAACTTTGTCTATTTAAAATGATTGGGTCGTTATCATCAAAAGTTGTTTCTGTTAACTTTAAAGGGACGAATACTTGTTCACGTATTAATTGTTTAAAAGGCGTATCACTTGCCGCGTTTTCCATAGCTGCACTAATTAAAGTCCATGCGTAAGTTGAATAACTAAATTTTTCTCCTGGTTCGAATAATAAGTCATCATTCTTAAAGATTTCTAAGGCTTGTGTTGCCGATTCATAATCACCATTAGTGAAAAATTCGTCACTTTTATAATGACGAATTCCCGATGTATGACTAACCAGTTGTGTCAAAGTGATTTTTTTATGCTTTTCAGGCCATTCAGGAACATAACTACGAATATCACTATTAAAGTCTATTAAGTTTTTCTCATACAATCTCATTAAAGCCGCAGTCGTGATTACCTTTGCTACACTACCTATTCGCATCTTAGTTGATACGCTCATCGGCACTTTATATTCTAAGTTAGCAAACCCAAACCCTTTAGCCCATTTGATGCCATTTTCATCTGCGACAGCCACATTAATACCGGGAACGGAAGGTGACGAAACTGCGTTTTCATAAAGTTGAGTCGCAATTTTTTCAACGTCACTGGCGTGACTACCAAAGGAAAATAAAATAATACAAAATAATAATGCTCTACTTTTGACCAAGTTCATTTTAAATCCTTAAAAATAATATTTATTCTACGATTAGAGAAGAAAGGGATAACCTCACCTCAATTTTTTATTGCTATAACGCTTAAGTTAAGCGGCTTTTGATAGTTGGCTATATGTGAAGGAAACTAGCCAACTGTTAAAAGTCCTGCTTGAATGGTTTGCTAGGGCACGTTTATTTTAAAACCACCTTACAATGCCAACTATAAATATTGCTGCTAAGCCCAACAAACTAACACCAAAAGAGATACTTCTTAATAGCTTTAAATTTGAATAGTAACAAAGCATATGACCAACTCTTCCAACAAAATATACGATAGCACTTATATTGAGAAGATTAGCGTTTGCTGAGGATAGTATAGAAAAACAAACAAGTAGTATAAAAATAGCTACACTCTCGTTTGTATTTGATAAAGCCCTAGTTGAACGAAAATGCAGGTCATTATGGTTAGGCTCAATTGGGTAACCCGGTATATGACGAGATTTTATGGCAACAATGTCAGCTACTAAAAGTTGCACGAAAAAGGTTAAACCTGACAACCCCATGACTAAAACTGTAATTTTATACGGTTCGATAAATTCCAACTTAACTTCCTTTTAAAAAACTGATGACTATTTGGTTACGCCAAGTGCCCTAACGCTTAAGTTAAGCGGCAAATAACAGTTGGCTAAAATGTTGAACGAAGTGAAAACAGCCAACTGTTTTTTGTCCGTCTTGAATTGCTTGTTAGGTTAAAATTAATATGAAACCAAACAGTTAATCCAATCTTTGAAAGTTAATATAACCGCACCACGGCTAAATGCCAAACCATTATTTTGAGCTAATCACATAAAAGTATTTTTAGCGCACAACACAAATGTTATTGCTGGACTCTCGACAATGATTCGCGATATTTACAAAGCATTTAGCGAAAACCTACGAAACAGCATAACCACCAAATCAAGAATATATACACATAAGTTGGTTAACAATAACAACCAAAAGTGGTGCCACCTAACGCTGCCCTACTTTTTTAAGGCAAACCTTTGTGGAATGGGCTGGGTTTTCGATACGTTATTCCTTTTGGTCTAAGGCTTATTATGAAAAACAAAAAAGCAAAGGAAAACCACATAACAACATTATCAGATCGTTAACTTTCAAGTGGATTAGGATAGTCTTTAGATGCTGGAAAACGCAGACGCCCTACATCGAATCAAAATATTTAGAAGCATTAAAACAAAGAGGCTCGCCACTGTTAAAATTTGCAATAAATAGCTAAATTTTTCTAGTTGTCTACCTCAGGGCGTGTTGTTAGAAGCACTTTATACCTAAAACTTAGACTCTATTTTACCAATAAATTTATCAACATTTAATGCAGTGAGCTTTTCACTTTTATATAAAGATAACATCTTGAATTTGCAATTAGTTGCGCAAGCACCTAACAAAGCTAATTTAAGAATTTTTTTGACAGGTTTTTTCAAGATAAAAGTATCAATCCACCAAGGTGAACCAAGAGTTGTAACGACTTTCATTTCTTTTAAGTTACTCAAGCATTGCTTAATAGGCCCATAATCCGAAGCATGTTCATATGCGTGTCCTGGCGCCCATACCCGATCAAACCAACCTTTCAAAATAGCAGGAAAACCAAACCACCAAGTAGGAAAAATTAGAACTAATGACTCAGCTTGCTTTAATTGCGCTATATCAGACTTCAATTGTAGGTCATCAAACTGCTCTTTGTAATAACTCTCTCTTTCGGATTTACTTAATACAGGATTAAAATTTTCTGCATATAGATCTTTGACGGTCACTTGATAACCTTGTTTCTTTAAATGAGCTATTGTTTTGTCTGCTAAATGTTTACAAAGACTATTTTCTAAAGGGTGTGCTAATACGACTAAACAGTTCACGATAACTCCTTGTGCTTCTAACGCCCCACTAAGAGGCTTTTAATTGTTGGTTAAAGGAAGCAAAGCGGAACCTAACCAACTGTTAAAAGTCCTGCTTGAGTGGCTTGTTAGCAGTGATTTACACCAAGCCAATTTCAGTACTAACTATTGATTCCCCAACAGCTAAAATAATAAAACCAGGAATGATATGACACAAAATTAATGGAAACTCATTTATAACAGGGCGTGTAGGAATAAAGAAATAAGGATCAATTTTTTTAAAGTAATTATAAAAAGGCATCAAAACCGGCTTGATCCAGTTGTGGAAGTAAAATCCAACAACTGAAATGATCTGCACCTCAATTAAAAGAGAGAACATTTCTAAACCGATAGCGTCTATAAATGAGCTCATAATGATAAACTCAGGGTTTAGCATTAAAAGGCCAATAATGATTAATGTTAATACTTTCCAGAACCAATCTATAATTTTCATCTAAATTCTCGGTACCGCGAACGCCTGACTAAGCGGCGCGAAATAGTTGACTAAAATGCGAGGAACGAAGCTAGCCAACTGTTTAGCGTCCGTCTTGAGTAACTTTATGTGTTTGTTACACCATCAAATCTTTTACATAAGTGATAAACGAATCCTGCATTTATAACACCAAAAATCGCTAGCAGCTTAATAGCATTTAAATTTGAGGTACTTGAAATTAAATAAAACCTACAACAAAAAAAGAAATAGCAACTAAAGCAAACGCTAAAACCATGGCTAATTTAAAATCACGTTTGCTATCTCTAATTATGATGACTTCCATTACATTCGACATACAAATCCTTACTTTGAAAAAACACCAACAACCTAACTGTGGAGGAAAAATTGATGTTGCAAAGTAATAGTCTCCAAAAATGATTTTTTATTACAAAAGTACCCAATTAAATTTAAAGCTCTTTGCATAACTGAACACATAACGCCCTACAAAGCGGCGATAAATTGTTGGCTAAAATTGCGAGGAACGAAGCTAGCCAACTGTTTAGCGTCCGTCTTGAGTAGCTTGTTAGGTGAACAGTTCTGTAAATACAAATACTTAAAGCAAACTACAAAAATCAATATAACCGACCACGGATAAATACCAAACCTTTATTTTGAGCCATTTACACAAATGTTATTGCTGGACTCTCGACAATGATTCGCGATATTTACCAAAGTATTTGGCGAAAACCCACGAAACAGAATAACCACCAAACCAATAATAAAAACTTGAAAGTTGGTTAACCATTAAAACAGAAAGTGGTGGCCCCTAACGCCCATATTAAGCGGCAAATAATTGTTGGCTAAAATAAGCGACGAAAGAGCAAATAACAAACTGTTATTTGTCCTGCTTGAGTGACTTATTAGCCGTATTTAGCTTTGTAGAAGAAATCTGCGCAGATCACGCTCTTGGCGCATTACATGTAAAATATAAACCTTGTCGTTATCTACCTTATAGAAAATACGACACGGATTAACATTAACCTCTCTATAATTTAAGTTACTTAATTCAAGAGGCCTTTTCCCAGATTCAGGGTGACTCTCTAGTCTTGATATTTTATCGAATCCTTTTTTCGTTAAATTTTTAGCCGCTGTGAAATTACTTAAGGCAATATATTCAGCTATCGCGTTTAAATCATCTAGAGCTGTTGATGTCCATATTACTTCAGCCATTTACTCATTTTCTCTTGTGCTTCTTGATTCGAGAATACATGACCATTTTTAATAGCTTGCTCACCACGTGCAACTCCTTCAAGAATTGCCATTCGTTGTTGCATGAACTCATAATCATCAACATCAACTAAATAAGCAGATGGCTGACCGTGCTCAGTAATTAATACAGGTTCTTTGGATATGTGGAGTTCAGCTAAAATTTTTGTGGCTTGGCGCTTTAGCGTTGTAACAAGTTCGACTCTCATAATAACTCTGATGTAGAATACGTATAATGTATCACTATAGTATCACATAAGTTTAAGGTTACAACAATACGGCTAACGCCCCACTAAGAGGCTTTTAATTGTTGGTTAAAATGTGAAGCGAAGCGGAACCTAACCAACTGTTAAAAGT
>JABSOZ010000015.1 GCA_013215295.1 Colwellia sp. | reverse complement strand
GAGTAAAATGGGAGCAAGCAGCTTCCTTGTTGAAAGCTGTTCGTGATAAAGTTTTTATTTGCGAATGGCGTATTCCACGAAAAATAGAGTTCGATAGAAAAGATCGTTATGCCTTTCATATTTTAGTGTGTGACGACATTACGCAAGAGCCTGTTGCGACAGGCCGAATTTTATCTACAGGTGAAATTTCACGCATTGCGGTGTTAATGTCCTTTCGAAAAAGAAATATCGACCGTGAGGTAATGAAAGGGTTACTTGCCATTGCAAAAGATCTCAAACTTGACGAAGTTTTTATTTATAGCCCACTCGAGAATGTCGAATATTTTAGAAAGTTTAACTTTATAACCGCTGGCGCTGTTTTTATGGAAGCAGGCATGCCTCGACAGCGAATGGCTTGTTCCATTGAAAATATCAGCAATAAAACCAATTATTCTTTAAGTCATTAGCGACTAATATGTAAAACGTTAACGAATAACAGTACACCTTTATTTACCTTCAACAACCTCTCTTTTTTCCCCATTTCTTCCTGTGTGTTTTTCTATACAATTTAACCAACAAGCAAATCGTAATATTTTGATCTCCCTACTAGCGTAGCGTTAGGCTAAATGGTATTGTGCGCTCCGAAATAATCCAACTCTTATTACAAAAGTAAAACGTTTATTTAAAATTTTTTTACGCGGAGATTTAAAAGTGGCAATTTTTGATTCAGTAGATTTTGACAACCATGAGCAGGTTGTTTATTGCAGTGATGACGCAACCGGTTTAAAAGCGATTATTGCTGTTCATAGTACAGCTCTTGGCCCTGCGGCAGGTGGTTGTCGTTTTTGGGATTATGTAAACGATGAAGCAGCATTAAAAGATGTTCTACGTTTATCAAAAGGCATGACTTACAAAAATGCGATGGCCGGTTTAAAACTTGGCGGTGGTAAAGGCGTTATTATCGGTAACCCTAAAAACTTAAAATCAGATGAATTATTTAAAGCATTTGGTAAAGCGGTAAACAACTTAGGCGGTCGTTATTACACCGCTGAAGACGTTAATATTACCACAGGTGATATGGCTGTTGTTAACCAAGTAACAGACTTTGTTTCTGGCTTAGAAGGAAAAAGTGGTAATCCAGGCCCTTTCACTGCACTAGGGACTTTCTTAGGTATTAAAGCTGCGGTTAAATTTAAATTAGGTACTGAAGATCTAAGCGGCTTAAAGGTAGCGGTTCAAGGTCTAGGTAGTGTTGGTTATTCATTATGTGAAAAACTTCATGCTGCAGGTGCAAAGTTAATTGTCACTGATATCAACCAACAGATACTCGATAAAGCGGCTACAGAGTTAAATGCCACTGTGGTAAGCCTTGATGACATATACTCACAAGATGTTGATGTTTTTGCTCCATGTGCATTAGGTGCATCAATAAATGATGAAAGTATTGCTCAATTGAAAGCAGTTATCATTGCAGGTTGTGCAAATAATCAATTAGAAGAAGCACGTCATGATCAAGTTTTACTCGAGAAAGGTATTTTATATGCGCCTGACTACGTAATAAACGCAGGTGGTATTATTAATGTTGCGTTAGAAATTTACCCTGAACCATACTGCGCCGAGAAAGCGACAGGATTAGTTGAAAATATCTATCACACACTCATGAGTGTATTTGAATCAGCGAAAGATAAAAACTTCCCTACAGGTCAAGTAGCTGATGAAATGGCGAGAGCCATTATCGCGAATGGCGGAAAATAAGTTTTAGTTACAACTAAAGTTACTCAGGAAAAAGCCGCACTTTATATAAAGTGCGGCTTTTTAATTTGCTCAACATTGTAGAAGTCATTTAACTCCTACAACTTTAAGATTTACTGACTAATTTACCGGTAATGTTGGCACTAAAATACCAGCCATTTCTAACATAACTCGCACAACTTGACAGCTATAACCAAATTCATTGTCGTACCATACGTAAAGTACAGCGCGATCACCATCAACAATTGTAGCCTGTGAATCAACAACACCCGCATAACGCGAACCAACTAAGTCACTAGAAACAATTTCAGTTGAAGCCGTGTAATCTACTTGGTTTTGTAATTTAGAATTTAACGAAATATTACGTAAGTAATCATTAAGCGCTTCTTTATCAGTAGACGTTTTCAAGTTCAAGTTCATGATAGCCATTGAAACGTTTGCCGTTGGAACACGAATTGCGTTACCCGTTAGTAAACCTTTCAATTCAGGAAGTGCCTTAGCAACAGCCTTTGCAGCGCCGGTAGTACTAATAACCATATTTAATGGTGCACTACGGCCACGACGAGGCGCTGGATGGTAGTTATCAATTAAGTTTTGATCGTTAGTATATGAATGAACCGTTTCAACGTGACCATTTTTAATACCAAACTTATCGTTAATGGCTTTTAAAACTGGCGTAATAGCATTGGTAGTACAACTTGCAGCAGAAATAATTTTGTCATCCGCTAAAATCATATCTTGGTTTACGCCATAAACGATATTTTTAATATCACCTTTAGCCGGAGCTGTTAATAAGACTTTAGCAACACCTTTACATTGTAAATGTTGTCCTAGGCCTTCTTCATCGCTCCATACACCCGTGTTATCAACAACTAATGCATCGTTAATACCATATTGTGTGTAGTCGATATCGCTTGGGCTTTTCGAATAAATTACTTGAATAAATGCACCGTTAGCTTTAATTACGCTATTTTCTTCATCGATAGTAATACTACCGTTAAAAGCACCGTGAACAGAATCACGACGTAATAAACTGGCACGTTTAGCTAAATCACCTTTACCGCTTGGGCGAATTACAATAGCACGTAAATTTAACGTAGAGCTAGGTCCTGCACGTTCAATTAATAAGCGCGCTAATAAGCGACCAATACGACCGAACCCATAAAGAACAACATCTTTAGGTTTTTGTACGTCAGTATTTTTATTGATGGAAACTAATTCTTTTTCTAAGAACTGATCAATAGATAAACCATTGGCTTCACCTTGGAACAAGTAACGGTAAGCTAATTTACCCACGTCAATACGTGCTGGCGCTAAGTCCATCTTGTTTAAGGCATCAATAAAAGGAAAGCTTTCACGTAAACGTAATTTACTCTCTTCATGTAAAGCAACTGATTTATGTGCTTTAATAATATCAATAGCAGAAGCATTAACTAATGGACGACCATAAATAGATACTTCTAGACCTTTGTTTCTGAAAAGTTGTCCTATAATAGGTTGCATATTTTCAGCAAATGTTTGGCGTTCTTGCCAGCTAGCTTGGTATTGTTCCTCAAGATGAGAAGTCATTGCGTAAACCTTTTTATTTCAGTCAATTGAACGATGAGTTATTATTAATATTAGCATTAACAACAATAATAACTAAATACGGCGCTATTGTAATCGAACATGAAAACTTTCGCCACTAGTTACACAGGATTTTAATCTCAAATATGGTACAAAAATGAAAAAAACATTAGGATGCTTTTTACTGCTTTTATTATTACCCGCCTGTGATAACAAGCCTAGCTTTGCTGAACTTTGTGATAGCAATACAGAAATTTGTCATGAATTTGAACAAGATTCATGGTGCAAACGTGAACGTATCAAAGTTGGCTTTGCTAATTTAGAACAAAAATTAGCAGCATCAGATATACATAAATATAATCAATTAATTGGGTATGAACATTATGCAAAATGTATGGACCATGCATCAAAAATTGAACATATTAAATTAAAACAAAAACAAATGATGCGTGTAAATAATTCGATTAAAGCTAAAAAACGTATTACCGAAATATCTAAAGAAACAGAGCAATCAAATCACCCTCACCTACTTTATTATCACTGGTCTAGGTATATCAATGAGGAATCTTTAGCTAAGTTTTTGGGGCAAGAAGGTACAGAGGCTTTAGAGAATTCACATTCGCAATATAATTTGGCAACTTATTATACCAAGATTGATCCTAAAAAAACGTTAAGAATACTTTATAGATCACTAGAGTTATACCAAGAAGACGAAACTATTTATCCTGAAATCTTTCAATCAATATCAACTGTATTTCTAGAAGAACGCCAAGCTAAGCAGGTTTATATTTGGTTACGGATATTACGTTTGTACTCACCAGAAAATAAACAAGTTACTGAAAAATCTTTAGATAATTATGTTCTTGGCTATAAGTTAAATAAAGAATTATTAGATAAGGTTGCCGTTATAACTTTAGATAAGATTGTAAGCAGAAATTTTAAGTCGCCGAAAGTTTAGTTGGTAACTTCGTGTAATAATTCAAAGGCGAATTATGTCAATGCATTTATAGAGTTAACTTAACGACTTTGTACTATAAATTTTCAATTGTTGCGACCCGTCATCATTTTCTTGCTGAAAATAATATTTATCCATTCCCCTTTTATCAACTCATGTTAAAAATACTGATTAATAAACGGGGTGCTCTAGCAGCTAAGCGACATACTGAGTATGTCGCCGTTGATACTCATCTAAATATATACCGTTAGATATTTGTCTTAATCATTTTATTTTAAATGGCCAAGTTCAATCATTTCGCGATCAGGGTGAGACCATTCAACATGGAATTTTTTACCTTTTTCTTGATCTAAACGCTCAAAAGTATGAGCGCCAAAAAAGTCACGTTGACCTTGTAGTAAGTTTGCCGGTAAAACAGCTGTACGCATAGCATCATAATAAGTTAACGACGAACTAATAGCGCTGGTTGAAATTCCCATTAACGCTGTTTCTGCAACTGTTTTACGCCAATTCATTTGATGAGCATTTAATTGTTTGGCGAAAAATTCATCTAACATTAAATTGTCTAACTTGGCATTACGTTCAAAAGCTTCAGTGATCGATTGTAAAAATGCAGCTCGAATAATACAACCTGCACGCCATATTTTGGCAATGCTCGCAAAGTCTAATTCCCAGCCATGCTCTTTCTCTGCTAGCTTCATTAATTGAAAACCTTGTGCATAAGCACATATTTTTGCGCAATAAATAGCATCATGTAAACGAGCAATAAATTCTATTTTTTCTTGGGAATTAAACTTGATAGGTTCAGGGCCGTTAAGAATACTTGAACTCTGTACTCTTAACTCTTTGAATGAAGATATAGAACGAGCGTATACGGCTTGAGCTATAGTTGGCGCTGGTGTGCCTAACTCTAGGCTACTCATTGCAGTCCAGAGTCCGGTACCTTTTTGTCCTGCTTTATCAAGGATTAAATCAACAAGTGGGATGTTATTTTCTGTTACCTTATGGCGTAGTACTTCAACAGAAATCTCCATCAAATAACTGTCTAACGGTCCTTTATTCCACTGTTCAAATATATCCGCGATTTCATCTGTAGATAAATTTAATCCGGCGCGTAACGTATGATAGGCCTCACAAATAATTTGCATATCAGCATACTCGATACCGTTATGCACCATTTTCACATAATGCCCTGTACCTGCTGGGCCTATATAAGCAGCACATGGCTCACCTTTATTAATAGTTTCTCCGGGCTTACTTCGCTCAATGGGTTTACCCGTTATTGGATCGACTTTCGCTGATATAGCTTCCCATATGGGTTTAATACGTGTCCACGCGTACGGAGAGCCGCTAGGCATTAGGGCTGGCCCAAAACGAGCGCCAACTTCACCACCAGATACAGCAGAAGAGAATAAAATAAAGTTACTCTTATATTTTTTCTCACGAGCGACAGTATCAACCCAAAGGCTATTCCCAGTATCAATAATGATGTCATCAGGCTGTATACCTGCACCGATCAAACTTTCAGATACTTGATCAACCGGAGCACCTGCTGGAACAGAAAGTACAATAAGATGCGGTGTTTTTAAACGTGATAATAATTCAGTATATGAAGAGCAACCATGAACACGTTGTTTATTTTCACCAAGTTCTAATTTGTCTTGTGCGATAACACTGTTAACCTTTTCATTATCTAAATCAAAAGCAGCAATACTATAACCATTATCGGCTAAATTTAGCACCAAGTTTTTGCCCATTACACCTAGACCTATAAAGCCTATGTCACACAAACCATTATCTTGTGTCATATTAGAAAATCCATAAAAACTGAGAAATATAATGGTCAGAATTCTATCACGAACAAAACCTTCAGCCTAGCAATAAAACTCAAGGTAATTCGTAATAAAACGACCTTTATGCGTTCAAAACACAGTAAAATGAAAATTTATCTTGTATAAATCTCAGAATGATGTAATTTTACTACATTATTTTTATTTAGGGTTTTAACATGACAATTAAAGTTGGCATCAACGGTTTTGGCCGTATCGGTCGTTTCGTATTTAGAGCAGCAGCAGAAAGAAGTGACATTGAAATTGTCGGTATTAATGATTTAATCGATATAGATTACATGGCTTACATGCTTAAATACGATTCAACACATGGCCGTTTCAATGGCACTGTGGAAGTTGAAGGTGGTCAATTAATTGTTAATGGTAAAGTTATTCGAGTAAGCGCTGTTCGAAATCCCGAAGAATTAAAGTGGGATGAAATTGATGTTGACGTAGTTGTTGAGTCAACGGGTCTATTTTTAACAGACGAAACAGCACGTAAACACATTACAGCTGGTGCTAAAAAAGTAGTGCTCTCTGCACCGTCCAAAGATGATACGCCGATGTTTGTTTGTGGTGTTAATATTAATGAATATGCAGGGCAAGACATTGTTTCTAATGCATCATGTACTACGAATTGTTTAGCTCCCATTGCTAAAGTACTCAATGATAAATGGGGTATTGAAAGCGGTTTAATGACTACGGTTCATGCCACAACAGCAACACAAAAAACTGTAGATAGCCCTTCAGCTAAAGACTGGCGTGGTGGCCGTGGTGCAGGACAAAACATTATTCCTTCATCAACAGGTGCAGCAAAAGCTGTTGGTAAAGTTATTCCTGAATTAAACGGTAAACTTACTGGTATGGCTTTTCGTGTGCCTACACCAAATGTTTCTGTTGTTGACCTTACGGTTAACCTTAAGACTAGTGCTACTTATCAAGAAATTTGTGACGCAATGAAATCTGCGTCTCAGGGCGATTTAAAAGGCATATTAGGCTACACAGAAGACCAAGTAGTTTCTAATGACTTTATCGGCGAAACGTGTACATCAGTTTTTGATGCAGGTGCAGGCATTGCACTAACAGACAAGTTCGTAAAAATCGTTTCTTGGTACGACAATGAAATTGGTTATTCATCCAAGGTTCTTGATTTAGTTGCTTATATTACTGCCTATGAAAAGCGATAATCATTCAAGTTAGACTTAATACCTTTAGAAAACCAAATGTTCTCATTTGGTTTTTTTTATGTAAGTATTTGGCTGTTTTTGAGGTTTAGTAGAAAAACACACTACACTATAATATTCCTCTAAAACAACATCCTCTCCACATAAAACACTTTAAAACATTGGTTTATGCCTAACCAGCCTATCGGCATTAACTTAGTAGATATAGCTACATTATGGAAAACTGGAAAATCAAATAATTTTTAATAATGCACAATTTATAACTGCATCCCTTTGAACCTTCTCGTAACTAAACGTTATGCAATACATTTACAATATTTAGGCACCTTGTTATTCATAATGAACCGTACTAAAAAAATAAAAAGCTGAAGTCCCACTAATAATAAAGAGATACTCTATTACAGTGGAACTTCAGCTTTAATTGTTCTTTGGTAATTATGCTATTAAACTATTTTACATTCGCTAAAGCTTGTTTAGCTAATTCAGTGATTTTAGACCAGTCTTTATTTTTTATTATTTCGTCAGTGACCAACCAAGAACCACCACAACAAGCAACATTTGATAACGCGAGGTAATCGTTAATATTACTTAAATTGATCCCACCTGTTGGACAAAAACGAATATCAGGAAATGGACCACCAATAGACTGAATAGCTTTAACACCTCCAGACGCTTCTGCTGGAAAAAATTTCAAGTGATCATAACCATAATCAATACCATCCATCATTTCTGATATAGATGAAATACCAGGAATGAGCGCAATATTACCTTCATTACCTGCTTGTAATAAATCTTTCGTTAAGCCGGGACTGATCGCAAACTTCGCCCCTGCATCTTGACAACGTTGAAGCATTTCACGATTTGTAACCGTACCTGCGCCAATACAAGCTTCAGGTAGTTCATTGGCAATGATTTTAATAACATCAAGTGCAGCAGGAGTACGCAAAGTAACTTCTAATACTTTTATGCCTGCAGCGAGTAATGCACGTGCAACAGGTAATGCATCTTCAACATTTTTGATAACAAGAACAGGCACTATTGGCCCCATAGCGAAAATATCTTTTGGCGACAATTGCCAACTTTTTGTTATGCTCATTATTTATACTTGTCCTTTCATTGAAGATAATTGTTGACGAATATAGGCAGATGCCCCTATCAAACCGGGTTGAGCTTCGGTGATCACATACGTCGGAATATTGTTAATAAAACTTGATAATCGGCCCTTCGCATCAAAACGCTGCCTAAAATCACTATTTTGTATAAAGCTAATAAAACGAGGCACAATGCCTCCAGCAATATACACTCCACCAAAACAACCTAATGTTAAGGCTAAATTACCGGCAAAACTGCCTAATGTATTACAAAATTGATGCAAAGATTTTTCACATATAGAACATGAACCGTCTATTGCTTTTGCTGAAATTTGTTCAGCCGATAAGATATTTTTAGGGTGATTACCAATAGAGAGAAAAGCTTGGTAAATTTGTTCTAACCCTTTCCCACAAAGTAATTGCTCATAGGAGATTCTACTTTGCTTACTTTCAAGTAAATAATTTAATATCTTAACTTCATCAGCATCAATGGGAGCAAAATCTACATGCCCGCCTTCACCACCTAAGCAGCACCAACCATCTGTGGTCGGAATTAAATTAGCAACACCTAAGCCTGTTCCAGGACCACATATAGAAATGGGTTTATCTGAAACTGCTTGCCCTTCACCAATCTGTACTTTTTGTGCGTCAGTGAGTGAAGGTACTGCATGAGCGATAGCGGTATAGTCATTAATTAGAAATAACTGACTAATATTCAATTCTTTTTTTAAAGCAGATTGAGAAAATGTCCACGGCAAATTTGTCATGGTTATTTGGTCTGTTTCTACTGGGCAAGCGATAGCCAAACAAGCATTGATTGTTTTACCTTCACAATATTGCAATGCTAAATACTCACAAATAACATCAGCTAAACTATTATACCTGTCGCACTGATAAGTTTTAATACCCTCTGTAGACCCGTCATTACTGACGAGACCTAGTCTGATATTAGTACCGCCGATGTCAGCAACTAAATTGATAGTTGATGCGCTCATAAAGTATTTCCATCTATATTATTTTCATCAAACAATGAACAAGCACCTGTTTCAGCCGTACTTAGATTGCGTCGCATAAAACCAAAGAGTTCTCGTCCCATACCTTGGTGATGACCATTTACTTGGAAAATTGCATTTTCACGGTTTGCAAGTTCTGCCTCATCAACCAATAAGGTTAACTCGCCAGTTTCACCGTCAACTAGGATCATATCACCGGTTTGTACTTTAGCGATCAAACCGCCATCTAATGCTTCTGGACATAAATGAATAGCAGCAGGTACTTTACCTGAGGCGCCAGACATACGACCATCAGTTACCATAGCAACTTTATAGCCTTTATCTTGTAAAACCCCAAGTGGTGGCGTTAGTTTGTGTAATTCAGGCATGCCACGTGCTTTAGGGCCTTGGAATCTGATTACGGCAACAAAATCTTTCTCTAACTCACCCGCATCAAATGCAGTTTGTAATTCATGTTGATCTTCAAAAACGACTGCAGGTGCTTTTATAACAAAACTCCCTTCACGCAAAGAAGATGTTTTTATCACAGAAATACCTAAATTACCTTTAAGTACGCGTAAACCGCCAGTCGCTTTAAATGGTGTGTCAACCGTTGCGATAATGGAATCGTCTAGGGATTTTTCAACACAATCAACCCATTTAAGTTCACCGTTCTCTAATACTGGTTTTTTAGTGTATCGCGTTAAACCACGACCACATATAGTTTCTACATCTTCAAAAACTAAACCACCATCGATTAATTCTCTGAAAAGTAGTGCCATACCACCTGCTTCTTGGAATTGGTTTATATCTGCTTCACCGTTAGGATATATGCGAGTTAATAGTGGAACCGCTTCAGAAAGGTCATTAAAATCTTGGAAGTTAATGATAATACCCGCTGCTTTTGCAAACGCAATAATGTGCATGGTGAGGTTAGTTGAACCACCTGTTGCAAGTAACGCAACAATTGCATTAACAATTGACCGTTCATCAACCATTTTACCAATCGGCATATAGTTGCCTGACTGCTGAGTTAATCGTGTTGCTTGACGAGCAGCTGCTTTTGTTAACTCTTCACGTAATTGGGTATTAGGTGCGATAAATGATGCACCGGGTAAATGTAGGCCCATTACTTCAACAACTAATTGATTTGAGTTGGCTGTACCAAAGAAAGTACAAGTACCAGCAGAATGATAAGATGCAGATTCAGCCTCAAGTAGCTCAGTTTCGTCAGCCTCTCCTTTCGCGTATTGTTGGCGTACACGCGCTTTTTCTTTGTTTGGTAAACCTGAAGGCATTGGCCCTGCAGGTATAAACACTGTCGGTAAATGTCCAAATGTCATACTGGCAATCAATAACCCTGGTACAATTTTATCACAAATGCCTAACATTAATGCGCCATCAAACATATTGTGAGATAAGCCTACAGCAGCAGACATTGCGATAACATCGCGGCTCATTAAGCTTAAATCCATTCCAGGTTGACCTTGTGTAACACCGTCACACATAGCTGGCACGCCTGCAGCAAATTGTGCCACACCGCCAGCATCTCTTACTGCAGCTTTTATTATCGCAGGATAAGCTTCATAAGGCTGATGAGCAGATAACATATCATTGTAAGCTGAAACAATTGCAATATCAGAGTGATGTATACCGCGTAAAGAAGCTTTATCTTCTTTGCCACAAGCAGCAAAGCCATGAGCTAAATTACCACACGATAAACCTGCACGATGCACTGTTTGTGAGCTTTCAGTTTCAATCTTTGCTAAATATTTAGCTCTTGTAATTTTACTACGTTCAATAATTTGATTCGTAATATCTAATATTTCTTGATTCATTTTAATAGTCATAGGTTACTCCGCCCAATACACTTGTGTATTGATATCTGGGTTTTGTAAAAATGCCCTTATTGGCATTTCATTTTGATTGTTACTTGCGAGTGCTTTGTCTAAAACGACCTTTTTACCGGCACCACAAACATGCAAAATAATATTTTGACTTTGTACTAAATGCGCGTAAGTAAATGTTATACGATCGTTTGGCGCGGTTTTAGGAACCACTTTCATTAAGGCGTCAGAATTATCAATCGCAAGTGCTACGGTAATTTGTTCACTACATGGAAATAAAGAAGCTGTATGTCCATCTTCACCCATGCCGAGAATAAGAACATCTAAAGGGAGTATGTGCTCTTTAGCATCATTGTTTAATTGAGTTAATGTTTCTTTATTACATTCACCCGCTTTTTTAAGGTGAAAGAAACTTGCTGCTGAGGCTTTATTTTTTAACAGATTTTCATGTACCAAACGTGTATTGCTCGCATCTGATTCAAAATCAACCCAACGTTCATCAGCTAACGTTACCGTAACGTTTTGCCAATCAATATCTTTATTAGATAGTGCAATAAAAAAGCCTTTTGGTGTTGAACCACCAGAAACAGCAAGACTTGCCTTACCTTTTTGACTAATAGCGTTTGATAAAAGTTCAGCCACATTACTGGCTAAAGCATTATCTAAATCTGCTCGCTGAGCGAAATCATTTAATTGATACATATTTATTTCCTGAAAATTCACATTGTCTCTAAAATTTATTTACTCAACCCACTGACGGTCATCGCGTGCGATCATTGAAAGCGAGGCAACCGGCCCCCAAGTTCCTGCGGGGTATGCTTTAGGTGTTTCATTACTTGTTTGCCATGCTTCGATAATACTATCAGCCCAAGTCCAAGCAGCTTCAACTTCATCTCGACTTACAAATAAGGATTGATTACCATTAATAACTTCAAGCATCAGTCGTTCATAGGCATCGACAACACGCTGATTTTCATAAGTTTCTGAAAAGCTCAAATCCAGTTTATTTTCTTGAATATGCATTTGAGAAGCAATGCCTGGAATTTTGTTCATCATTTGCAACTCGACACCTTCATCAGGCTGCAAACGAATCGTTAGTTTATTCGCCGGTAAATCGACATGACTGTCTTTGAAAATGTTATGAGCTTGCTGCTTAAATTGCACGACAATTTCACTATGTTTAGCTGGCATACGTTTCCCCGTACGAAGATAAAAAGGAACTCCAGCCCAACGCCAATTGTCAATTTCTGCTTTTATCGCGACAAATGTCTCGGTATTACTTTTTTGATTAGCGCCTTCTTCATTCAAGTAACCAGGTACGGGTAGACCATTTAAATAACCATCAGAGTATTGACCACGCACTGTCTTTTCTTTGATGTTCATACGGTTAATTGGTACAAGTGATTTAACCGCTTTTAATTTTTCAGCTCGAATACTATCAGCACTTAAATCGGCTGGTGGTTCCATCGCTAATAAAGATAGAATTTGCAAAAGGTGATTTTGTATCATGTCACGCATTTGGCCTGCGTCATCATAAAAACCCCAACGCCCTTCAATACCGACACTTTCAGCAACGGTAATTTGAACATGGTCAATACTATTTCGATCCCAGTTATTAGTAAAAAGAGAATTAGCAAAACGCAGTACTAATAAATTCAGCACCGTTTCTTTACCTAAATAGTGATCGATACGATAAATTTGATTTTCATTAAAATAACGAGAAACCTGATCGTTAATAACTTTAGAAGAAGCAAGACAATTACCGATTGGTTTTTCCATGACAACACGGTCAGCGTCAGTAATAAGTTTCGCTGATTTTAATCCGTCTGTAATATCACCATAGATAGTAGGAGGCGTTGAAAAATAATAAACCCGTGTTTCATGACCGCCTTTTAACGTTGCTGCTAAATGTTTATAGGACTCAGTGTCTTTAAAATCTAATTGTTGATAAACCAAACGTGCTGTAAAACGAGCTAAAACTTTTTTGTCTAAACCTTCTTTTACAAATTCGGTTAAGTTCTCTACAACAAAGGCGATTAAGTCATCTACCGTATATTCTTGACGAGCAACACCTACTATTCGACTTTCGATATTTAATAGCCCTGCATGGTCTAATTGATATAAAGCAGGTATTAATTTGCGACGAGACAAGTCACCAAGAGCTCCAAAAATCACTATTTCACTGGCAGACTGAAGGTCAGAATTTTTCATATAACATTATCTCTTTTTTAGGTTTGCTTCATTGATACATAATATAGCTAATAAATACGCTATCAATAAACACATCACAGACTGTAACTAAACTACATTTAGCCATAATTTAACGGGTATATTCACATCAGTAAAGAACTTTTTGTAATTAAATTACATTTTAGGTATTATAGGTAAATATCGAGTCTGAGATATAATTTCAGTAAAAATTCAATGATGGTGACTTGTTTTAGTATGAAAGATGAATTAAAAATTTGCTTAAAATTGCCAATGTGTTTTATATTAGCTGTAATTATGAAATAAATTTTCATTATTCTCGTCATTAAGACAGAAAATTAATTACAATTATTGTAAATAAGTAGGATTAACCTTCATGAATATATTAGAAAAGATCGCCAACGAGTTAGATACTTTCAGTAAATCTGAACGTAAGGTGGCAGAAGTAATATTGTCATCTCCAGGAACAGTTATTCATGCAAGTATCGCGGCACTTGCTAAACAAGCCAATATCAGTGAGCCGACTGTAAATAGGTTCTGCCGTCGTTTAGACACTAAAGGCTACCCTGATTTCAAACTTCATTTAGCACAAAGTTTAGCGAACGGTACACCTTACGTAAACCGACATGTTGATGAAAACGATACCGCTGAGGAATATACCGATAAAATTTTTGAATCAACAATGGCAAGTCTTGAATTAGCGCGTAAAAATTTAGATGCTAATGTGATCAACCGTGCTGTAGATGTTTTGACACAAGCGAATAAAATATCCTTTTTTGGTTTAGGTGCCTCAGCTGTAGTGGCCCACGATGCCTTAAATAAATTCTTCCGCTTTAATGTACCGGTTGTATATTTTGATGACATATTAATGCAACGTATGAGTGCCATAAATAGTCGTCAAGGCGATGTTGTCGTGGTTATTTCTCACACGGGCCGGACAAAGTCACTTGTAGAAGTGGCAACTTTAGCAAAAGAGAACGATGCAATCGTTATCGGTATTACCACTGATAGCACTCCTCTAGCTAAAGAATGTAATATCGTATTGTCCGTTGATGTTGCAGAAGACACTGATTTATATATGCCTATGTCGTCCCGTATCGCCCAGCTTGCACTTATTGATGTGTTAGCAACAGGTTTTACATTACGACGTGGTACGAAATTTAGAGATAATTTAAAGAAAGTAAAAGACAGTTTACGAAGCTCACGTTTTGAGCGTAAAGATTAGCCGTAATTATTGATGACATTAACGCTCGAGGTTATTCATCAACAATCACACAATTATAAAAGTAAGGATTAAGATGCCTAGAAGAACGAAAATTGTAGCGACCTTAGGGCCAGCCACTGATGACAAAGCCATATTGAAAGAAGTATTAGCCGCTGGTGTAAACGTAGTTAGGTTAAACTTTTCTCATGGTATTCCACAAGATCATATTGATCGTGCAAATAACGTTCGAGAAATTGCGAAAGAGCTAGGTATTTACGTTGGTATTTTAGGTGATTTACAAGGTCCTAAAATTCGAGTTTCAACTTTTAAAAATGGCCCTATTAGATTGGCTATTGGCGATAAATTTGAACTTGATGCTGATTTAGCAAAAGGTGAAGGCTGCCAAGAAAAGGTCGGCATTGATTACAAAAAACTTCCACAAGACGTTATCCCTGGTGATATTCTTTTACTTGACGACGGCCGTGTGCAGTTAAGAGTGTTAAGCACAGAAGGACAATCAGTTTTTACTGAAGTTACTGTTGGTGGTCCATTATCTAACAATAAAGGAATTAACCGTCAAGGCGGTGGTTTAACAGCTCCGGCATTAACAGCTAAAGATAAAGAAGATATAAAGTTAGCCGCTAAAATTAACGTAGATTTCTTAGCTGTATCTTTTCCACGTGACGCCGCAGATATGCGTGAAGCACGTTTATTAGCACAAGAAGCCGGCTGTGATGCTCGTTTAGTCTCTAAAATTGAGCGTGCTGAAGCGGTAAATGATGACAAAATTCTTGATGAAATTATTTTAGCCTCAGACGTTGTTATGGTTGCTCGTGGTGATTTAGGTGTTGAAATTGGTGATGCTGCATTAGTAGGCAAGCAAAAGCATATAATCACGCGTAGCCGTCAATTGAACCGTGTTGTCATTACCGCAACACAAATGATGGAAACCATGATAGAAAACCCAATGCCAACCCGTGCTGAAGTTATGGATGTTGCAAACGCTGTGCTTGATGGTACTGATGCTGTAATGCTGAGTGCTGAAACTGCTGCGGGTAAATATCCAGTTGAAACAGTAAAAGCCATGGCATCTGTATGTGTCGGTGCTGAAGAACATCGTTCAGTAAACATTTCAAATCACCGTAATGAGCTTACTTTTACTGAGATTTCAGAAACTATTGCTATGTCTGCAATGTATGCTGCTAATCATTTAGAAGGTGTAAAAGCGATTATATCACTGACGGAATCTGGACATACAAGTAAAATAATGTCTCGTATTACTTCTGGCTTACCTATTTATTCGTTATCTCGTCATCATAAAACATTAAATAAAACCGCCATTTATCGTGGTGTTTATCCTGTTGAATTTGACTCAACTAACTTTTCAGACGAAGAGTTAACGAATGAAGTGTTGAATCAAGTAGTGAATAAATCTGATTTACAAGTTGATGATAAAGTTATCTTTACTCATGGTGATATGATGGAAACTGTTGGCGCAACAAACACATTAAAAGTATTAACGGTAACAAAAAAACATGTAGGCTAAATTATATTGTTTAACTTTAAAAGGTAGCTCTTTAGCTACCTTTTTTTATGTTTACAATAAACGCTAGATGGCCAATAAAGGTTTAGAAAATTTACGTAATAAAAGAACAATTACACCATTAATATTTATCAATTAACAATTAACAATTAACAAAGTTATTATGACTATAAAAAAGTTGCATTCATGCCAGTTACGACGCTCCTGACATGAATACAGCTATTCATTTAGACGTACTTGCCACACATTACTACGAGATTAATACGAGTTTTTATTCTGGTTATAATTAGTTCCTTGAATAATGTTTATAAGCAGCCACCGCACAACACTATCCACCTACAATATCCACCTACAATATCCACCTACAATATCCAAATAACAAAAAGCCTATACCAAATAAAAGGCATAGGCTTTAAAATACCAAATTATTTACGTGGTAAACTTATATACCCAATTCTTTACACCATTTACAAGCAGCAATGAATTCGTGCTGAATAGAAGTGGCATCAATTGAGTACATATCAATTATCTGATTTATATTTTCACCATTACCCGTAATATACTTTGTTGTCAAATCAAGTAGTTCACCAAGTAAACCAGAATGATCAACTAATGCATTTTCAATTGGAGTAGCCAATGGCATAGTTTTAATAATTTCATTAATTGGCATACATAAAATAACTTCAATAGCACTTAACAAGCCCGTAATAAAGGCAAAGTCACTTATTTCTTTAAAGGCACCTTCTTTTGCTAGCGCGGTCATTAACTTAGCCGTTATCAACGCTTGCTTAGATACTTCATCAGTCTTATCCGTTGTCAATTTAGATAGAGCGAGAATAGTCACAAATTGTTTTAACTTATCTTCACCTAAATAAGCTGCAGCTTGTTTCAGTGATGTAACTTCAACTCTTGTTGATGTTGCAACATTGTTGACCATTTTCAACAACCCCACCGTTAGATTGACATCATGACTAATAATTGTAGCAATCTTTTCGTAATCTAGAGGTGAATGGAATGTTTCACTAATAAGATTCAACATTTGAGTTTTTATTGGCGCAAGTGTTTGCCCTACTAAAACTTCAGGTTCATGATAAAAATAACCTTGGTAATAGTTAAAACCAACTTCTGCTAACGCTTGTACTTGAAAGTTAGTTTCTACTTTCTCTGCAGCAAGTTTAACATTATGATTTTTCAAACGCTCAATAACTTTATGTAAACGTTTAGGATTAACCACTTCAATGTCAACTTTGATGATATATATATATGGAAATAAAACATCCCATTTTTTATCAAGATCATATTCAGTCAACGCAACCTTATAACCTTTACTGTGATAAAACTTAACAATTTTAAGTAAACGTTCAGTCGGCGCTTTATGACCAACAAGCTCGATAATGATAGAGTTTTTGTCGAACATTAACGGATATTTATTCACTAGACATTTTTCAGTAAAGTTAATAAATGCAAGTTTTCCCATACTAATTGAACGAATGTCACCTTGTAAGTGGTTTTGAATGATTAATTTTGAACTAGCGACATCTTGATCAATTTCAGGAAATTTATTATCAGGGCTATCTCTAAATAGAAGTTCATAGCCAATAGTGGCACGATTTCTATCTAATATTGCTTGTCTTGCTATATAGGTGCTATACATAAATTAAAAGTTAAAAATTCGTTAAGTATCGTTAAGTTAAACATACCTTATTTTTCTTTGATATGGAAAGTAAATTAAGCGATAGCGGTCAATATATTACAATAAAAGCTAACTATATGCTTTTTTATACATTACTCAAATAAACTGATTCGACTGTAATCTTATTGTGAATATTTTAATTAATATATTATAGGCAATATCAGCTAATTTTTACTTGTCTTTATATATTGTGATCAATAAAGATCAACTGTTGGTATATGGCACTGGTGGCCAGATGAAAAAAATCATGATTAACATTACTAAAGGTATCACTGTACTGATGATAGTTGATATGTGTACCAACACCAAAATATATAAAGGGTATACCCGCGCGATGAAATACCCCATGATCACTTGCCATTAACCAATTTATTTTTCGATTACTGCCCAAACGTTTTACTCTGAAGCCTTTTTTTACAGGAATATCAAATGATTTTTGTAGCGTTTTTAGGCTTTCCATTTTAGCCCCTGTTAATAAATCATTAATTCCTCTAGATAAATAACGAAGTTTTGTTGTTCTTTTACTACCCGCTATCATGTCTAAATTTATATTGAGTTCAACATGCTTCATTATAGTCTGATGATCTTTCACAAAGGCTTTAGCACCACGTAAGTTTGACTCTTCACCGTCAGTAAAAAGTAAAATAACATTATGCTTTAAAGGTGTTTTGATCAGTTGTTGAGCCAAAGCCAATAATGCAGAAGTCCCTGATGCATTATCGTCAGCACCGTTATAAATCTTATTACCTCTTTTTCCTATGTGATCAAAATGAGCAGTCAAAACGATGAAACTATCAAGATTGTCAGAACCTGGGATCATGGCAACTATATTACTTCCCTTGATCACATTAAAAAAATTTTTGATGATAAAATTATGTTGATATTCTTTATTTAGAGGAAGTATTGAAGAATTTTCTAATTGGCTAATTATGTATTTTTGTGCCATTTTATTGCCTTCACTAGCAATTTTACGACCTCCTAGTTCGTTTGACGACAAGTATGACAAATGTTTGAGTAGTGGCTCTTTATTAATCACATGGGTGCCGGTGTCTACTTGAATAGCTTGCGCGTAAGAACTGATAAACAAGTAGACATATACACTCAAAATTGACAATTTATTAATGGGAACCTTCCTGTTGTTTTAGGAAATCTAATTTTGCTATATACCTTAAATCAATACTATCAATCCTATTATAAGAAATAGCTCTAGCAATCGCGCTTTGCGCTTTTTCATTTTCATTCAAAGCGTAATAAACTTTAGTTAGACCAAAATAAAATTCATGCACACGGTTATTTAGTCTTATTGCTTTACGATAATAGGATAACGCTTGTTTATAATTAGCTTCATAAAATGCCTCATCAGCAAGTAAAGCATAATAGTACGGATTATTTTCTCGTTGATTTTTCAATGTTCGTCGTATGTTTATTAACTCTTTCCGATCATTTTGATCATCAAGTAATAACGCTAAGTTAGACATAGCGGTATAATTTTCAGGGTTAACCTTAATTGCATGACGATAACTCTGTTTAGCCGATGCAAAATGACCTATCCTTTTGTACAAAATGCCCAAGTTTGCCCAAGCAGAACTAAATTTTGGTTCCATTAAGGTAGCTGATTTAAAATATGCATAAGCTTTAGTTAAATCTTTATTAACTAATGCTTCAGCGCCTTTATTACTATAAAACATTGATAACACATAAGGTTGACTGATTTTAACTTTAGGGAATGATGTTTTGGTGGCAAATGGATCAAAATCTATGGTAAGGATTTTACTCCCTAAATAAATATGAGCATGTGGACTTTTAGGTTTGGTTATCACCAAATTTACATGCCCTGTCAACATGTTATAGGAGCCGTTTCTGACCCAATATTCTGGTACTTTAACATCTTGAAATTCTATATCTAAATTAGCTTCTTTTGCTAAAGCATACGCCATTATAGTGAGCGACAAGCAATTAGCCCTTTGGCTATTATAAGCTTCAATCGCACTAATATTCGCCGTACTACTGTATTCTAATGCAATATTATTTTGATCAAATATATGTTTGAGTAACCTCATTGAGCGTTTCTTAACATTACGCTCTGTCATTAATTTTTCTTTTACCATCAAACGCATTCGATCATCTAAAGCAAAAACTTCGTTTTGTGTTTCTATTTTTACATCTTGGTAGTTAGGGAAATATTCATCTAAATATATGTTTTCATCAACTATAAGTTCTTCATGATTGATATTATTAGTGTTTTGACATGCAGATAATAACAACGTAAAAAGAAAAAACAGACCTATTTTATTGCGCTTACTTGTAAAGACATCCATAAAACCTCCAAGAAGTAAATCTACTTAGTATGTACATAAAAGCAACAGCTCTTTTAAAGATATACTAAGATTGTCGTATTTGTTATTTAATTGTTGGATATTAATAAATACTTACAATTACATTTCTATTTAAAACGATTTTTAGATTGTTTTTGGAGTGATTTTTAGAGAAAGATTGCAACGCTTTATTTCATTTAAGCGTAAAGGGTGCTTTTGATATCGCGAGTGATAATGGAATATCTTGATAATGATTTGTACGAATACTATGAATAAACTTGAGGGTTTTAAAAGCATCAAACCAAACGACTAACTGTTTATCAAACTGCTTTTCACTATTATTTCTTTGCTTATCAACAAAAGTTTCAAAACCAATTTCAGTGAGTGCTGGACGAACGATAGTTGGCAATTGCTTAAACCATGAGGTTAAATCTGTTCGATAGTGCCAAAGGTTTGAAAATGAGTATAATGTTGATTTTAATAAGATAAATAGTTCAGGATGATAATAACAATAATCTTGTTTACTCTTTTGTAAATCAAGTATTTTTTGTACCGCTGGCCCTGTCCCAAAGGGTACTCTATCAGACGTTCTCGCTTCAAGTTTTATGGTCACATCTTCAATAAATTCAACATTACCTAACTTAGCCAGCTTATTTAGTAAATAAAAATCTTCCCCGGCGCTTCTCTTTGGAAAACCACGAGCTTGTACATAAACCTCAGCTTTGAACGCTAGCGTACTTCCAATAGTAAAAAAGGCATAAGGAGAACCAGCAAACTTCAAACCGGCCACATAATAACGTAGTGCTGTTTCATAAAGAAAATTAGCTTGATGGACACTCTCGTCATCACTACTGTGCATAAAATTAAAACAGCAAACTACCGTTTTTTTATTTCGTGAGGATAAGGCACTAAAATAGTCATCAGGTAAATATGCATCTGCATCACTTGAGCAAATCCATTGCTGATTTACTCTGTTGATAGATATTAAATAAGCACTGAGATCTGCTCCAATTTTACGTGCTAGCCCTACTCCTTGCTCTTTATCTATAGCTTGAGTAAAACGGTCAATCACTAATAACCATGCTTGGCTATGCTCTACTTTAACTAATGTTAAATTTTCATACTGCCAATGAACATTGCCGCATGATATCGAATAATCGTGTAGTGCTTGTTGTCTATTATCGCTCTGAGAAAATATGCTCTCAGATTGATCAACTATAGTTTCCGTTGATGTTTCATTTAAAAGCTGAGTTATAGGTTCAACAATGGGTTCGTTAATAACAACCACCAGAAGAACAGGAGATTTTGAAAGTGTTGAGACTAAAAAGCGCTCGATGAAAGCGCTTGTTTCTTGATAAGCAGGAACAACTAAGACATTATCCACCAAAAATTCATCAGGTAAAAGCGATTCGTATTGAGTTAATACGTCGACTTCACTTTCAGCATAACGGCTAAAATATTGGTTAAATGTTTTTGACATTCGTTTAGATAATTAATGGTTTATGAGTAAACAATTAATGTAAAGCTGCTCTAAAAGGTAGCTTTGCACAAATTTCAGCTTCTAAAATTAGTACTTCTTCTAAACGTGCATCCACTTCCGCTTTATCGAAGTATTCATAAGCAAGTTCAATAAATAAATTTTTATGCTTTTCTTCAGATTTTGCAATAGCGTCGTATAACACTTTATCTTTACCTTCGGGTAGTGCTTCTGCTATAAGAGAAAAACGTTCATAACCTCTCGCTTCTATAACACCTGCTACAATCAATCTGTCCATAAAAAACACTTCTGTGCCATTACGAAATGCTTTACGAATTTGCGTGATATAAGGGTCTTTACTGTCTGCGCCAAGCTGAATACCGCGAGCATTAATTAATTTTAAGACTTGTTTAAAGTGAATAAGTTCTTCAATAGCTAAATCAGCCATCGCTTTCACCATATTTTTTCTATCTGGGTAATGTGAAATCATTGACATTGCCATACCCGACGCTTTTTTTTCTGCGGTCGCATGGTCAAGTAAAAAGGCATTAAAATCAGCAAGTGCAACTTGTGCCCATTCTTTTGGCGTATGGTATTTAAGTTCAAACATAAAAATACTTATTTGTTTATTAACGGAGGGAAATTGCCCGCTATTTTATAGGAAAATAACGGGCGAACAAACATAAATATTAACTTGTTTGCGATACTTATTTTATAAAAATTTTGATCTGTAATATTTAACTCGCAAACTCACTAAAACGAGCAGTAATAGCCAATACATGCTGCCACTACTAGATTGTTCTGGATCTGTTTCTTTTGCGACTTCAGAATTAGGCACTAAAGCAATTCCACCGGGATCGTCAATAATACCATTCACAAGGCCATCAGCATCATTTGCCCCACCATCTTCAATAAACAAACGTACACATTGATGCCCTACTGTTAAACCGGTTTGATACAACTCGCTTTGTGGTGGCGGGCATACATCGCTATCCGCCTCACTAGACGATAAACTATTCTTACTGTTTTCAACAAAATTCTGCCAGCCATTTTCAGCACTAAACTTACGATAGAGTGAATGTTCTGGGATGCCATTATTAAGGGGGATCACGACATAAACCGAAGCACCAAATGGATTAATATTATGAATTTCGAAATCAAAATAATCACTACGATGATCATAACCATCCGTTGTAACTAAACCGGTGGCATCCATCTCTGTTTGCGTCATTTGCACGCCGTCTGAAAACTGTTGTAAAGCATATTTACCTAAGCGTAATTTCAAACCTGGCTCAGTTTCCATTAACTTAGTTTGACCTGCATTCACATGTAAAGGCTGTAAATATGCGATATCGTTGTTATCAAGAAATGCCGGAACACCATCGTTATCATCATCAGCATAACCTTCAACATTATCGGCAATACCATCACCGTCGGTATCACTGCCATCAAGTCGTGCAAGCATGTCATTAACAGGAATACTCAGTCGATGAGTATGTGATAGTTCACCGATACCGTTATCCGTAACACTTACTTCTACGGTAATTAAGCCTTGTATTTCATCAGGTAACTCAAAGCTGTTTGGCTGTAAATAAAGTGTTAATTGATTGGCACTTATTTCTGCATTGATGTAGTCAGGCAATACCCAATTAATGATATGTAAATCATCGGGGTTTGCATCACTCACTGTCAATTCAATGGTTACTTCACCTTGATCTTTACTGATGCTAGATACAGCAATATTTTGTTGAGTCATACGCAGTGCCGTTGTTGGCACTACATTACTTTCTGTAATAATAATAGTATGAGAATTCTGCACACCTGCATTTATTTCACTGCCAAAGCTGATAATAATTTCTTCATCATTCTCGGCTTGAAAATCTTTATTAATCAATATATCAATAAAACCTGATGTTCCTTCATCGATGACAATTTTATTTTCTGTTAATTGATAATCAAGCGGATCTGCATTACCAGAAATAGCAAAAGGTAGTTCAAACGGATAATAAGGAGCTTCGCCTGACAAAAACACCTCAACCCTAGCAGTAATACCTTCGCCTATTATTTGCATGGCACTAAAATTAACTAAAGGGTACACATTAAGCACTTGCTGAATGGTTGATACATTACCGGCTTCATCAACTGCTCGCCAAGTAATATTGTATAAACCTGAAGTAATATATTTTTCGCCCTGTTCGAAACCAACAGGCGTTAATGAACAACAATTTGCACCATCACGCCCATCTTCAACAGACACCGCTGTTAATTCAACTAACTGTTCACGAGTCAGTGCAGTAAATGTATGGTCAGCGTTAAGATGTACTGACTGGGGTACGGTAATGATCGGCGCATAGTCATCAATTAATGGGTTAGTATTATTCCGTTCTTCATCTACATTTACTGTGCCATCAGAGTCGGTATCAAGTAAAGCATCGGCTGCATTAAAAGGATCAAAGCCATATTGAAGCTCAAATACATCACTCATACCGTCGTTATCATCATCAGGATCAGCATTATTGCCCAAACCGTCAGCATCAAAATCCAATGATTCTGTAGCATCCAACGGAAGCTCATCAAGATAATCAAGTACCCCATCACCATCGTCATCAATATCGTATATGTTTCCAATACCATCACCATCGGTATCTAAATACTCATTTTCATCCAATGGAAAAGCATCATCGATATCAAGTACACCGTCATTATCATCATCACTGTCGCTATTATTTCCTATTCCATCATTATCACTATCAATTGATTCATTAGGATCAAATGGAAACAAATCAACATTGTCTAGTACACCATCATTGTCATCATCAGTATCTAGCGAATCACCAATACCATCACCATCGAAGTCATTAGCTTCTCCAGGATCAAAAGGAAAACTGTCATCTACATCTAATATATTATCATTATCATCATCGGCGTCGGCGTTATCACCAATACCATCACCATCTGAATCCTTCCATTCAGTGGCATCTAATGGATATAAATCATTATTGTCCAGATAAGTATCACCGTCATCATCGGTATCTGCGTTATTGCCTATACCGTCATTATCAGTATCAACATTTTCAGCAGCGTCCAAAGGAAAGTCATCAAGGATATCGACGAAACCGTCATTGTCATCATCACTGTCATTATTATCACCAACAAGATCACCATCAGTATCCGTTGTTTCTAAAGGATCAAGTGGAAAAGCATCGAGGGAATCAATAATGCCATCGCCATCGTCATCAGTGTCTGCATTATTGCCTATTAAATCACCATCAGTATCTAAATACTCGTTTACATCTAATGGGAAAGCATCAGAACCGTCAACAAAACCATCGTTATCATCATCTGCATCAGTCGCATTACCAACACCATCGGCATCAGTATCTATGCTTTCAGCAGAATTTAATGGGAATAAGTCTATGTTATCAGCTACGCCATCTCCGTCATCGTCTGTATCTGAGTTGTTACCGATGCCATCACCGTCAGTATCTAGATATTCATCGCCATCAAATGGAAAAGCATCGATACCATTTGCAACTCCATCACCATCAATATCGGGGTCGCTATTGTCACCGATAAAATCACCGTCGGTATCTTCCCATTCAGTTGAATCAAATGGAAACAGGTCACTTGTATCAGGGATCCCGTCTCCGACACCTGTAACATCGTGGGTGTCGTCATCGAGATCAGTATTATCAGCGATGCCATCACCATCTGTATCTGTAGTTTCTAGAGGTAAAATTGAGTTTGCAGCCGTTTCTTCAGTATCTAACAAACCATCATTATCATCATCAGTGTCCGCGTTATTACCCACACCATCACCATCGGTATCAAGGTATTCACTCGCATCTAACGGGAACTGATCAACACCATCAAGAGAACCGTCACCGTCATCATCAGTATCAGCATTATTACCAATACCATCACCGTCGGTATCAATGTATTCAGTCGCATCTAAAGGGAAAACGTCATCTAAACCATCAACTAGCCCGTTACCGTTGATATCATCTAAAACACCATCGTTATCGTCGTCTGAATCTGAATTGTTACCAACACCATCACTGTCAGTATCGACAGATTCAGTTGCATCAAGCGGGAAAGGATCACTACTGTCTAAAACACCATCTCCATCGTCGTCAGTATCTGCATTATCACCTGTACCATCACCATCTGTATCTATGTATTCAGTTGAATCAAGCGGGAAAGTATCATTAACATTTAAATGCCCGTCTCCATCAATATCTGTATCACTATTATCACCTATACCATCATTATCTGTATCTGTAGTTTCACTGGCATCTAGAGGAAAGTCATCGTCTACATCAAGCACACCATCTCCAACACCCGTTCCGTCATGTGTGTCATCATCAGTATCTGTATTGTCTCCTATCGAGTCACCATCGGTATCAAACCATTCTGTTGGATCATTTGGCCATATATCTATACCATTAGCGAAACCATCTCCATCGCTGTCATTATCAGCATTATCACCAATACCGTCATTATCGGTATCAAGTGTTTCAGAGTTATCAAGCGGGAAAGCATCATTGACATCTAAAATACCATCGCCATCATCATCGGTATCAGTATTATTACCAATACCGTCGAGGTCTGTATCAAGCTGCTCCGATGAATCAAGAGGAAATGCATCATATAGATCAATAGTGCCATCACCGTCATCATCTGTATCAGCATTGTTACCTATAGTATCGCTGTCGGTATCATCCCATTCTGCGGGGTTAAGTGGATAAACATCAACGACATCAACAACACCATCACCGTCATCATCAAGATCAACTGTATTACAAAGGGTATCTCCGTCAGTGTTTAACCATTCAAAAGAGTTTTCAATAGCGGGATCATAAACGTCGAGAACTGCATCACCGTCAAGATTGTTGTCGGAAACATCGGGAACACCGTCGCCATCATCATCAAGGTCTGCATTATTGCCAACCCCATCCAGATCGGTGTCATACCACTCTGTAGGATCAGTTGGGAATAAGTCATAAGCACCGCCAATAATCACAGTGTCGTCGTAGCCGTCATTATCGGCATCAAGGAGAGGGGTTGGTAGAATACATTGTGTTACTGCAGCATAAGCAGATGAGTTTATAATAATCGCGGATATCATTACAAAAGCGATTGAACAAATTTTTAATGGCATAATCTTTCCCACCAATATCGATATATTTATAACTTGCCAGTGCAAGCTATTACATCATGAAAATAATAAAGCCCAGAAAAATCACCTTCAAGCTTTATTTATTACATAGTTAAATATTAAACAAATTCTAATAAAAAGCCTATAAATCGGCTCTAATATAAATGATTAGCTCGGTTAACGGTCTAAACCACGGCCAAAGCGATAAGTAATCCCAACATATGCAGATGTTATAGCACCGAATTCAGAAAAACTTGGCTGATATTTTACGCCTACGTTAATAGATGTATTTCGATTCAATTTATAATAGGCGCCAACACCTATTATCGGATTAATGTCACTTTCTTCTGAAAAATATCGAACTTCTTCTTCTAAACCCGGCGTTTCTGGCCAAGTAAATTTATTCTCGGTAAGTCCAAAAGAAGCACCTACTTTATATTCAATGGTAAGATTTTTAAAAAAGGAGTTGTAACTTTGTATCTTATGACGATAGCTAACTAATGCATCAACCGTAGCCATATTGAAAAACAACTCATCGTTGTTCCACTCTACTTTTACTTTATCAAGGCTACTATAACCAACAGTCCAATATATATTTCCGCCTTTAGTAAAAGTATCAGCTAATGCAAAGCTATAACCTTGCGTTTTAGACTCACTACCTTTATGAAATTCACCTGATACTTCTAACGCATTCGCACCAGTGGCTAAAAAACTTGTGGCAATAAAGAGGCTACTTACGGCAAAAACATTCCGCAGTTTATTTGAATGCTTATGAGTCATATTTTTTTTAATATTAGTTTTGTGCAACATTAATTTTTGTTGCTCATTGTTATCTATATTATTTTCCACTATTGATACCACCATCAAAAATTTGACTGTTTACAACATTTACAGCAAATGCGTAATCGATTCTATAAATATGCAATTTTTAAACCATAAAATTTAAAAGAAATAATAAAGAAAGGTATGCTACTGTTATTATTTGTTAATAGCTATTTAAGCCAAGAGTTATCTATGTTTAGAGTCATTAATAATATTATTGATCGTTGTTTTTTCACTATAACATTCATTTTAGGTGTGCAATTACCTGCTTTTATTATTCAATATAAACATCGGCTTTCTGGACACTTATCCGAAGCAAAATCGCATTTAGTTCAATTTCAGACTATCGCTGATCAACATTATCAAGGTGACTTATTAGCCATGGTAATGAAATATCAAGCTAACTCTGAGCCTTCAATTGTGAATACTGCCGAGGTTATTAACCAATTAATATTCAGAGTTGATTACTTACAATTGCAACTTGACGCTGTAATTAACAACGAATATATCGAACAAATTTTTAATTTTATTGTTCACGCTGATAGAGCAATTATTCGAGATACCCTCATTGACTTTTCCCTCACCATACCGCTAGAAGTGAATGCAATAAGTACAGGAGCTGTAATCGCAATTGTTGGTTTATTATTAAAAGAACTATCTAACGCTTTATTTAAATTACTGAGCAAAAAATTGTGGCCCGACTTTCATTCCAAAAAATCATAATATCCGCTCATTCACTAAAAATTAGATAATAAAAAAGGCTGCCGTAGCAACCTCAATAAAACATGTTCTCAGTATAACTAAATACTGAGAAAACAATGTTATAACTTTATAGCTTAACTAGCCGTTACCGTTTTCAACGCGACTCTTTAATTTTTGTCCAGGACGGAAAGTAACAACTTTACGGGCAGAAATTGGAATATCTTCACCTGTTTTAGGGTTACGACCTGGGCGTTCGCTTTTTACACGAAGATCGAAGTTACCAAAACCAGAAAGCTTTACTTGTTCGCCACTTTCCAATGTTTCGCGTATTTCTTCAAAAAACACCTCAACCATATCTTTTGCGTCGCGTTTGCTCAGCCCAACTTTCTCAAATAAATGTTCTGCTACTTCTGCTTTCGTAAGCGCCATTACCTAATTCCTCAGTGATGCATTTAGCTCAGTTTCTAATGTGTCTACGACACGTTCAACGACTTCATTAATATCTTTTTCTTCAAGGGTTTTATCACAATCCTGTAAAGTCATCGCTATCGCTAAGCTCTTAAACCCTTTCTCGATACCATTTCCTCGGTATACGTCAAACAAGTTTAGATCAACTAAATAATTTCCGCCAACCTTTTCAATAAGTTGTAGGACATTTTTTGCATTTATTTTCTCTTCCACTATCACTGCTATGTCACGTCTATTCGCCGGAAAGCGAGATATATCACCAGCTTCAGGGATTTTTTGTGTTGAAATTTCAGACAATAATAGTTCGAAAATAAATGTTCGACCGTTTAGGCCTAATTTTCTTTCTAATTCAGGATGTAAGGTGCCAACATGTCCAACTAACACACCATTTTTATGAATTGCGGCTGTTTGTCCTGGGTGAAGGGCTGCTATTTCGTCTTTTGAAAACTCATATAATGAAGCATCCGCAGTTAAGCTTAGTAAGGCTTCTACGTCTGATTTCACATCAAAAAAGTCGGTTGCTGGCTTTTCCATATCCCAATGTTCTTCATTACGCTGACCGGTAACGACACCTGCAAACATTTGTTCTTGGCGAACACCATTTTCTGCAGCTTCATCCGGAACAAAACGTAAACCTGTTTCGAATAGACGTAGTCGAGATTGTTGACGGTTTTGATTATAAATAACCGACTGCAATAAACCTGTCCACATACTTAAGCGCATCACCGACATTTCTGAAGAAATTGGATGCGGTAAAGTCATAACGGCCTGTTCAGGGTGTATTAACGCTTGAACTTTCGGGTCAACGAAACTGTAAGTTATCGCTTCTTGGTATCCACGATTAACCATAACGTTACGTAAACGTTTTAACGGGATGAACTTTTCTTTTTGCTCACGCATCGCTAATGTAGCTTTTGGTGAAACATTAGGGATATTGTTATAGCCAAAAATACGAGCAACTTCTTCAATTAAATCAACTTCGATTTTAATATCAAAACGGTATGCCGGTACCACTACAGTCCAAACATCTGCGATAAAAGTAACGTCAAAACCTAATCGCGTTAAGATTTCAGTCACTTTAACATCTTCAATATGATGACCAATACGACCATCTAATTTTTCACGACGTAAAGTAACCGTTTTAGCTGTAGGCAGATTCTCTTCACTCAATGCTTCAACGATAGGTCCGGCTTCACCGCCAACAATTTCTAGTAATAAAGTCGTTGCACGCTCCATTGCATTACGTTGCAATTCAGGGTCGATACCGCGTTCGTAACGATGTGACGAATCTGTGTGTAAACCATATTGGCGCGCTTTACCTAAAATAGCTAAAGGAGCAAAAAAGGCACTTTCTAAGAAAATGTCTATTGATTTTTCTTCATCTGATGACTTAACGCCACAATGAAGACCACCAAAGATACCTGCCATTGCTAACGCTTTACTTTCGTCAGCAATGACTAGTGTTTCTCTTGAGAGTGTCACTTCTTTACCGTCTAACAAGACAAGCTTTTCATCTTGTGCTGCGAAACGAACGTTAATGCCACCGTCTAGTTTAGCTAAATCAAAAGCATGCATGGGATGCCCTTGTTCAAGTAACACGTAGTTTGTTACATCAACAACTGGGTCAATTGAACGTGTACCACAACGGCGTAGTTTTTCTACCATCCATAATGGTGTTTGTGCGGTTACATCAATATTTTTAATCACACGTCCTAAGTAACGTGGACAAGCTTGTGGTGCAGATAATTTAATTTCACGGGTATCGTCAATAGTAGGTACTACAGCGGTAATTTCTGGTTCTGTAATATTTAAACTATTTAATACACCTACTTCGCGTGCTAAACCTTTAAGGCCTAAACAATCACCACGGTTGGCTGTTAAATCAACATCTATAGTTACATCGTTTAAGTCTAGGTATTCACGAAGACACATGCCGATAGGTGCATCTTGTGCGAGTTCCATTATACCTTCAGAACTATCAGACAAACCAATCTCTGACTCACTACACAACATGCCATGAGACGGCACGCCACGTAATTTAGCTTTTTTAATTTTAAAATCACCAGGTAATACTGCGCCAACAGTGGCAACCGCAACTTTAATACCTAAACGACAGTTTTTGGCACCACAAACGATGTCAACTAATTCGCCATCGTTAAAATCTTTACCAAGGTTGATTTTTGTTACTTGTAATTTATCAGCGTCTGGATGTGGACCACATTCAACCACTTCGCCAATTAATACACCGGTAAATTCACCGGCAACAGGTTCTACGGCATCTACTTCTAAACCAGCCATAGTAATTTGATGAGCTAACTCATCAGAAGAAATAGCAGGGTTAACCCACTCACGTAACCAAGATTCACTAAATTTCATTGTTGGCTTTCCTACTTGAACTGTTTTAAGAAGCGAAGATCATTTTCGAAGAATGAACGTAAGTCATTTACACCGTAACGCAACATGGTTAAACGCTCAACGCCCATACCAAATGCAAAACCTGTGTACACTTCAGGATCTATTCCGACTGATTTCAAAACATTAGGGTGAACCATGCCACAACCTAATACTTCTAACCATTTACCATTTTTACCCATAATATCCACTTCAGCTGAAGGTTCAGTAAACGGGAAATATGAAGGGCGGAAGCGAATTTCTACTTCTTCTTCAAAAAAGTGATGTAAGAAGTCATGCAAAATACCTTTAAGATGCGTAAAGCTAACATCTTTATCAACCATCAAACCTTCAACTTGATGAAACATTGGCGTATGTGTTTGGTCGTAATCATTACGATAAACTTTACCTGGAGAGATAATACGTAATGGCGGTTGCTCATTTTCCATGGTACGGATTTGTACGCCCGACGTTTGTGTACGTAACACCAGCTTAGGGTTAAAGTAAAAAGTATCGTGGTCTTGACGAGCAGGATGATGCTCTGGAATATTCAGCGCATCAAAATTATGAAAGTCGTCTTCTACTTCTGGGCCTTCTTTAACAGAAAAACCTAAATCACCGAAAAAACTTTCAATGCGTTCAATAGTACGTGTTACTGGGTGTAATCCGCCTAACTCATTACTGCGCCCTGGTAAGGTTACATCAATAGTCTCGGCAGCTAATTGTTTAGCGATAACTTCTGCACGTAATAATTCACCACGTACCGTTAATAATTTTTGCACTTGCTGCTTAGCAATGTTAATTACTTGACCCGCTTTAGGTTTTTCTTCTTTAGGTAATTGACTTAACCCTTTCATTTGCTGCGTGAACAAACCTTTTTTACCTAAAAAGTTAACGCGAACTTGATCAAGTTCTACAGGGTCTTTTGCAGCAGCAATCGCTTGTTCTGCTTGCAAGATAATATCGTCTAAATTCATGAGTTCCTCTAAAGCGGCTCTAAAACCTCGTATTATATTTCAAGGCTTTGGCTAGACTGATTTAATTAATAAAAATGGTGAGTGATTCTACACAAAAATGAACAAAAAATGTAGGGGAACAACGTGATTTAAGGGACATTTTGTCAATTAAATTTCTAATTATTATATCTTGGTGTTTAAAAGTAAGTTTCAATTCCAAAACTTATGATTTAATCAGACTATAATTTTTATATTAGCGATTATTATCGGCTAATCAAAAGTAACTATTCTCGGGTAATAACATGGTAAATAATTAATAGCTTGATGTGGTAATAAATATATACAATAGTTAGATAGGTCATTATTGTGCGATTTAATATACAACTTGAACTAAATTTGTGAGGGGAACGTTATACTAATTAATGATGCTAACAGAATACCTGATAAGCTAACCAAATCAGCTCTAGGCATCTGCATATTGTCAATTTTAGTAAGCGTATCATCTTTCGGTTTATCCATAGAGTCATCTAATTCTCTAACGATGAGCACAGTTAAAGATTCAATCGATACTCCTGCCTTACCTCGCTACGCCCCTAATATAACATTAGGAACTACGAACCCATCAGATACCCTGTTATATCAACAAGGTAATAAAATAATGTCCGTTGCATTTCAAAAGCTTGGCTATCGACTCACCGTTAAAACATTGCCCAATATGCGAAGCTTAGCCTGGGCAAATAGTGGCCTCACCGATGGTGATTTATTTAGAGTGAGTGAACTTAATCTTAAAAACTTTCCAAATTTACAGCAAGTAACAGAACCTCTTTTCACTATTGACCAGTCAGTACTCAGTAAGAAGGATATAAAGGTTGATGGTTGGGATAGTATGAAAAACTATTCTCTGGCTTATGAAAGAGGCACAAAATTTATTGAAAAAAAGGAGAACAAATTTAAACATGTTCACCCAGTGAGCCGCACTGAACAAGCTGTAGCAATGGTGTTTAATGACAGAGCAGACCTAACCATTACCAGTTTAAGCACGGCGACTAAATTGTTACAGAAAAATAAAAAATATGCTGAAACGATTAAAATACTCAAACCGCCATTGGCAAGCATCATTTTACACGTTTATTTAAACAAACAGCGCCATAAAAAACTAGCAGAAGCGCTTTCAGTGGTATTAAAAGAAATGAAAAAAACAGGTCAATTTCAAGAGTTACTCGATGAAGCTAAAAGTAATTCAAAGTAAATGATTAAACATACATATAAACAGAGCAAAAAAACCCTACGATGTAGGGCTTTTAATGATGAAATTATAAAGGTTAATCAATTAACTGATATTGCTCACGCAAAATTTCTATAACTTCAGCTTTAGGATTTTCTGACAATACAATTTTTTGGCCGGTAATTTTTTCAGCAATGGCGATATATGTTTTTGATACATCCATTAATACCGATTGAGGCAATTCATTATCGCGCGCTAATGCCTCACGCTCTGTCATACGTTCTTTGTTTAATAATATATCTGCATCAGGGAAATACGTTAATAACAACTGGCGGAAACCCTCTTTTGAGTTTTCAACCACTTTACCACCACGGTATTGCTCTCCATCCCATATGCGTGAAGAATCTGGTGTGCCTACTTCGTCCATATAAATTAGCTTGTCGTTACCAGCTTTGTCTTTCACGTAACCAAATTCAAATTTAGTATCAACAAATATTTGGTCAAGATTTGCTAACGAATCAGAGATTACGTCAAATCCTTCCGTTAATAGTTTCTCGTACAACGTAATGTCATCAAGTGACTTGAAGTTAAATGCTTCAAAATTATCTTCAATGTTTTTACGGGTAATATTTACGTCATCAACCGCAGGTACGCCAGGAATCCCTTCTAAAATACCTTTTGTTGATGGTGTTTGTAATAACTCAGGGAGTTTTGAATCTTTAGTTAAACCTTCAGCGATTTCAATACCACAAAATTCACGCTCACCTTTTACATATGAACGCCACATTGACCCCGTAATATACTGGCGACAAATAGCTTCAATCATTACTGGTTTAGCTTTTTGTACGATCCAAACAAATGGGTGTGGAATATCAAGAATATGGCTATCTGCTAAACCTTGATCTTTAAATAACTTAAACCAGTGATTAGAAATAGCATTAAGTGAAGCACCTTTACCTGGGACACCTTTCATACCACCTTCACCTTGCCAAATGCAGTCAAAAGCAGAGATACGGTCACTGATCACCATAATGGCTAAAGGCGTATCATCAGCAACATCGTAGCCTTTTTCTTGAATTAACCGTTTACTATCTGCATCAGTTAACCAATAGACACTGCGGACTTTACCGCTATGAACAGGTGCATCAGTGCGAATAGGTAAATCATTGTTTACCGCTAAAATTTGATCTGCAAGACTCATCGGATTAAACCTTCATTATTTAAGTTAAATTAATTGTAGCGAATATCATCTTTAGATCTTAACGTCACTCTTTGACATCCTGTCACCGTGACATTGCCTACATGGACTTAGGTACTTAGCTTTTGTCGGGAACATAAAAGCTGACCGTACGTCCTGTACATAAAATAATATTCGCTATAATTAGTATTTAATTAATAAAACCATTTTAATACATTATGACGAAGGTATTTAGCTTAACTTCAAGGTTAAAGCACGGAGCTAATGACTATTAGTGAGTACTTTAAAACGCAGAAAGTGAGCTAAAGAACAAGTTAGAATCTATTAAAAAAGAAAAGGACGCCTAATGGCGTCCTTTCTCAAAGTATTTTCAAACTCTATGCAGCTAAAGCAGCTTTCGCTTTTTCAACTAAGAATGTGAATGTTACTTTGTCGTATACTGCAATATCAGCTAGGATCTTACGATCGATCTCAATAGCAGCCTTTTTAAGACCATTAATGAAAACACTGTAAGATAAACCATTTATGCGAGCTGCTGCATTGATACGAGTTATCCAAAGCTGACGGAATTGACGTTTACGTTGACGGCGATCGCGGTAAGCGTATTGACCTGCTTTAGTTACTGCTTGATAAGCAACACGATAAACACGGCTACGTGCTCCGTAATAACCTTTAGCTTGCTTTAGAACCTTTTTGTGACGTGCACGAGCTTGTACACCACGTTTTACTCTAGCCATTCTATATCTCTCCTATTAACCGTGACGTAAAAGTTTTTTAACTGACTTAATGTCAGCTGCCGAAATCATGCACTTAGCACGAAGATGACGTTTAACTTTAGTACGACGCTTAGTCAAGATATGACGAAGGCCAGCTTGTTTGAACTTGTAGCCATTGGCTGTTTTTTTAAAGCGCTTCGCAGCACCTTTGTTAGTTTTCATTTTAGGCATGAATATTACTCCGCATTCATGTTTACGTGATTAGACATAAACATTGCCATTGAAATTTAGCAACTTAGGCGAAAAACTTAACTTGTCTATTTAAGATTAAACAAAAATAAACGTTAGTTTTTACTTTCAGGCCTGAAGTTACCCGTTAAAATCAATAATGGTGAACTTATTTTTAATTTTCATAAAAATAAGTTACTTGAAATACCGGTTATTGATTATTTTTTTGGTGCTAATACCATCACCATTTGTCTTCCTTCCGCTCGACGCGGGAAGAATTCTAGAACAGTTAACTCTTCTAAATCGTTTTTAACACGAGTTAAAAGCTTTAAACCAAGTTCTTGGTGAGCCATTTCACGACCACGGAAACGTAAAGTTACTTTAACTTTATCGCCACCCTCTAAAAAGCGCTTCAGGTTGCGTAGTTTTACCTGATAGTCGCCTTCATCTGTTCCAGGACGGAATTTTATTTCCTTAACCTGTATTTGTTTCTGATTTTTGCGCTGTTCTTTTTGTTCTTTAGCTTTTTCGTAGATAAACTTGCCGTAATCCATTACACGGAGTACAGGAGGTCTAGCCGTAGGGCTTATCTCAACGAGATCTACACCAGCTTCATCAGCTTGATCCATTGCTTCATCTAATGTGACGATGCCACCAGGCTCTCCGTCAAATCTAATCAAACGAACTTCATTATCAGCAATACCTGTAATTAACTCATTTAAACGATGTGCTGGCTCTTTTTGCCCGCCTCGTTGTCCACCTTTAATAGCCATGTTCCTCCAAAGAACTTTGTTCCAAGTAACTGATGTTATTTTTAACTTAACAACTACTCAGATTAATAAAATTTTTATATTTGTTATAAACGTTATTATAAGTAATTTTAACGCTAACTACGAGAGTTAACTTCTTCACTTAACTTCGAAATAAAGTCATCAACAGACATTTTGCCTAAATCTTCACCACTTCGCGTTCTAATGGCAATTTCGCCAGCTTCCATTTCTTTGTCACCAACAACTAACAAATATGGAACACGCTTTAAAGTGTGCTCGCGGATTTTAAAGCCTATCTTCTCATTTCTCAAGTCTAGTTTTACTCTAAATCCACTTTCTTTTAGTTTTTTTACAACTTTTTCACAATATTCGTCTTGTTTACCGGTAATATTCATCACAGTTGCATGAATTGGAGATAACCACGTTGGAAATTTCCCCGTGAACTCTTCAATCAAAATTCCGATAAAACGTTCAAGTGAACCTAAAATAGCTCGATGAATCATTACTGGAATGTATCTTTCGTTGTCTTCACCAACATAAGTTGCGCCTAAACGCTCTGGTAAAGCAAAATCGAGTTGCACTGTACCACATTGCCAAGCACGACCTAAACAATCCATTAAAGTAAATTCAATTTTAGGACCATAAAATGCGCCTTCACCCGGTAAATATTCAAATTTGATGTTGCTGTCGTTTAATGCTTGCGCTAAACCGGCTTCTGCTTTATCCCAAATTTCATCTGAACCTATGCGATTTTCTGGACGAGTAGACAATTTCACGACAACATCTTCAAAACCAAATGAACTGTATACGTCATAGACCATTTCGATACATTTTTTCACTTCGTCTTGAACTTGAGACTCCATACAAAAAATATGAGCGTCATCTTGAGTAAAAGCACGTACGCGCATTAAACCATGCAAAGAACCCGAGGGTTCATTACGGTGACAACAGCCAAATTCAGCAATACGTAAAGGTAAATCGCGGTACGATTTTAAACCTTGATTAAATATTTGTACATGGCCTGGGCAATTCATTGGTTTTATCGCGTATTCACGCTTTTCAGATTCGGTAGTAAACATACCGTCGGCATATTTTTCCCAGTGACCTGATTTTTCCCATAGACTTCTGTCCATCATCATGGGTGCTTTAACTTCGTCGTAATCATATTCGTGTAATTTTTCACGAATAAATTTTTCTAACTCAGTGTAAATCGTCCAACCATCGTTATGCCAAAACACCATGCCCGGCGCTTCTTCTTGCCAATGGAATAAATCTAATGTTTTACCAATTTTACGGTGATCACGCTTTTCAGCTTCAGCTAAACGAACGATATATGCTTTTAATTGCTTTTTGTCAGCCCATGCTGTGCCGTAAATACGTTGCAACATTTTGTTGTCTGAATTACCGCGCCAGTATGCACCGGCCACTTTCATTAATTTGAACTGATGACAATGACGCATGCTAGGTACGTGTGGTCCACGACACATATCAATGTATTCTTGATGATGATATAAAGCAGGTGTATCAGTTTTCTCGATGTTTTCATCAAGAATTTGTAGTTTGTATGTTTCACCACGTTCAGTAAACGCATCGTAAGCGTCTTGCCACGTGCCTGTTTTCTTAACAACTTCATATCCCGTACGAGCAAGTTCTGTCATACGTTTTTCAATTTTTGTTAAATCGTCTTCAGTAATTGATTCTTCAAGGTCAATATCGTAATAAAAACCATTTTCAATCGTTGGACCAATTGCCATTTTCACATCTGGGTATAACTGCTTTATAGCATGCCCTAATAAATGCGCACAAGAATGACGTATTATCTCAAGACCTTCGCTGTCTTTATTGGTGATAAGTTGCAAAGAGGCATCTTGGGTAATTAATTCACAAGCATCAACAAGGTTTCCGTCGATACGGCCAGCAATGGTTGCTTTAGCAAGACCAGGGCCAATATCTAATGCAACATCCATTACAGATACGGCATTATCGAATGAGCGTTGTGAACCGTCAGGGAGAGTGATAACAGGCATTAATTTTCCTTTATTTCAGTGGCGGCGCACACGAAGCGTCGCTTGACTTTATTTTCAATGATTGAAACTATTTCTTTTGGGAAATATTTTAGGTCGCAAATATAGGGGAATTCCCCTGTATTTGCAACATGTAGCACGACTTTATCTTTTAATTCCCGTTATTTTTAAGCCATCATTGCAAGTGCCATAGCTTCAGCTACTTTAATACCGTCAATACCCGCTGATAATATACCGCCAGCATATCCAGCACCTTCGCCTGCAGGAAAAAGCCCTTCTACATTAAGACTTTGCATTGTTTCTCTATCACGCGTTATTTGAATGGGTGAAGAAGTACGAGTTTCAACAGCCGTTAATATTGCGTCATTCATGGAGAAACCTTTAATTTTACGTTCAAATGCAGGTAATGCTTCTCGAATCGCTGCTATAGCATAATCTGGCAAAGTTTCACTTAAGTCACAATATTTTACACCCGGCTTATATGAAGGGCTAACTTCGCCGTGTTCACCATTTTTACGGCCAGCAAGAAAATCGCCAACTAACTGAACAGGAGCATCGTAATTCTCACCGCCTAATTTAAAAGCTGTCTCTTCTAAACGACGTTGAAACTCAATACCTGACAATACATCTGAGGCATCATCCTTATTGGCAAAATCGACAGGTTCAATACCAACAACAATCGCGCTATTTGCATTACGTTCATGACGTGAGTACTGGCTCATGCCATTTGTCACTAAGCGCCCTTCTTCTGACGCTGCAGCAACTACCGTTCCACCAGGACACATACAAAAACTATATACACTGCGACCATTTTTACAATGATGAACAAGTTTATAATCTGCCGAACCTAATATCGGATTTCCAGCATTTCCACCAAAACGAGCATCATCTATAACTGATTGCTCGTGTTCTATACGAAACCCAATTGAAAAAGGCTTGGCTTTTACAGACACTTTATTCTTAATGAGCATTTCAAAGGTATCACGGGCACTATGACCAATCGCCAAGGCAACATAATTTGTGTCGATACGTTCGCCACTTGATAGTGTTAAACCGTTAATACGTTTATTTCCATCCGCATCTTGTTCATCAAAATGAAACTCATCGACACGTTGCCCAAAACGAACTTCACCGCCAAGTTCTATAATTTTAGCGCGCATCTTCTCTATCATGGTCACAAGCTTAAAGGTACCAATATGAGGCTTACTGACAAATAAAATTTCTTCAGGTGCACCCGCGTCAACAAACTCATGTAACACTTTACGACTGTAATGTTTTTTATCTTTAACTTGGCTATAGAGTTTACCGTCAGAAAATGTACCTGCGCCACCTTCACCAAATTGTACATTTGATTCAGTATTAAGTATTTTTTTCCGCCAAAAGCCAAAAGTATCTTTAGTTCGTTGACGCACTTCTTGACCACGTTCTAAAATAATGGGCTTGAATCCCATTTGGGCGAGTACTAAACCAATAAATAAACCACATGGGCCAAAGCCAATAACAACAGGACGTTGCGTTAATATCTCTGGTGCTTGGGCAACAAAGTTATAACGCATATCAGGGCTAACTTTTATTTGGTCATTTTTAGCAAATTTTTCAAGCAATTCTTCGTTTATGCTCGTATTCACATCAAGGGTGTAAATTAATGTTATTTTTGCTTTTTTACGTGCGTCATATCCGCGCTTATGTACCGTAAAATCAATGAGTTTTTCTTCAGGAATTGATAGTTTTTCAAGAATAGCCTTTTTAATATGGCCTTCTTCATGATCAAGCGGTAGTTGGATATTTGTTAAACGCAACATATTATGGCGGTTCCGAAAAGGGAGAAATGAAATTTTGGGCATTTTACCTGAACATACCTCTCAGTTAAATCAACAATTGAAATTATTACTGAGCTAGGTATGATCCACACAAAATATTCCACATCATCAAAATTTAAAAAGTTGAGTACCTAATGGCGTTTGTAGTCACCGACAATTGTATAAAATGCAAATACACTGATTGTGTAGCTGTATGTCCTGTTGATGCCTTTTATGAAGGCCCTAATTTTTTAGTGATCAGCCCTGATGACTGTATAGATTGCGATTTATGCCCTGTTGAGTGCCCTGCCGGTGCTATTTTTCAAGAAGATGAAGTGCCTGAGGATCAGAAAGAGTTTATTGAACTTAATGCTGAATTAGCAAAAGTATGGCCAAGAATAACGGAAGTAAAAGCGGCACCAGATGATGCAAAAGAATGGGACGGCATACCTAATAAAATATCTCACTTAATTATTGATAATAGCTAGCCCCTTAAAACAAACACTTTTTTCAATTATTAACTATACTCGTAGAATAGAGTCAATAAGTGATTGGTGCGTTATGTGGCAATGTATTGAACAAGCAATAAAAGCCGAAACGGGTAACAGATTCGTTATTGAGAAAAAGCGAGTTATTGCAGCGAGTGAAACAAATTTAGCTTATCAAGTAAGCGATTATCGGCATAATTACTTTGTTAAAGTTAAAGATAAAAACCACTTCAATCATTTTGAATCAGAAGCTTACGCCCTTGAGCAAATTCGTTCACTAAAACAAGTAACCTGTCCAGAAGTTATCGCAACAGGTACCACCTTAGATAAAAGTTTCATTGTGTTAAGTTACATCCCCTTTTCGCAAGCTACCAACGAAAATTGGCACCATCTTGGTGCTCAATTGGCGATGATGCATAAAAACTCATCTCATGGACAATTTGGCTGGCAACACGATAATTATATTGGTGATACGCTACAGCCTAATAATTGGCGAAGCAATTGGAAAACATTCTTTGCTGAACAACGTGTCGCTTGGCAACTACAATTACTCAGTGAAAAATCTATAAAACTAGGCAACATAGATCATATTACCGATATTTGTCACGATGCTTTAAACCACCACGAAGTAAAACCGTCTCTTGTTCATGGTGATTTATGGTTAGGAAACTTGGGGTTTACTGATTCATCATCAGTGATATATGACCCCGCCTGCTATTATGGTGATCGTGAAGTAGATATAGCCATGACTGAACTCTTCGGTCAATTACCTTATGATTTTTACCAAGGTTACCAAGAGGTTTTTCCGCTTGATGAAGGTTACGAACAACGTAAACTAATTTATAACTTTTATCATATTCTTAATCACGCTAACTTATTTGGTGGGATTTACATTGATCAATCAAGAGCATTATTATCGCGTATTATGTCTTTACATTAATGGAAAAAAATAATGATTGGCCACAGTAAGTTAACTATTTTTTACCGTTTTATCGATAATTTAGTTAGCGCTTTGCACAAAAATGAACATACTTTAATTATTCGTTAATCAAAGTATCTAGGAGATTATATGTCTCAAGAATCAACTTTGCAGAAAATCAAAAACATGCGTATCAGTTGCCCTCATTGTGGTCATCATTTACATTTGAGCTTAGATACTTCCGGTGGCGATCAAGACTACTACGAGGAATGTCCTTCTTGTTGTAATGATATTCACCTTAATATGCACATTGACGAATATCATCAAAAAATTCAACTCGCGATTGATAGTGATGACGAACAAGTATTTTAGCTTTAAATACTCGCATACATTAATATTTTTTTCTTTGTTATAAACAAAGAATTCGCAAGAGAAAGTATTGCACAACTGCTTTAAACCTATATCATTCTTATATTGATCATTTTTATTCTTAAAATGATGATTTTATAAGTACCTTTCCCCCAATGAATATTAGCAATTTTAGAAAAAACACCAAAAGTTTAATGAAACTGGCTTACCCTATTTTGATCGCCCAGCTTGTTCAAAACTTAATGGGTTTTGCTGACACCGTAATGGCTGGTCGAGTAAGTGCTACTGACATGGCAGCTGTAGCAGTTGCTAGTAGCGTTTGGCTACCGTTAATATTAACTATTTATGGCTTAGTAATGGCACTTGCCGCGATAGTATCGCAACTTGCGGGAGCAAAAAAACTCCATGATGTTGCCAAAGCGACATATCAAACCGCATGGATAGCATTAACGTTGGGTATTCTGTTAATCGCTTTATATTACATCATCACCCCTTTAGTCATTGAAAAAATTCCTTTAGATGCACATCTAAAGCAATTATTATTCGATTACTTAGGTTACATCGTTTGGGGTGGTCCCGGTTTTTGCTTATATTTAGTATTAAGAAACTACTCTGAAGGATTGTCACATACCAAACCGACGATGATTATCAGCATCATTGGATTGTTAATTAATATTCCAGCAAACTATATATTCATCTATGGTGAATTTGGCATGCCAGCACTCGGCGGTGCAGGTTGTGGTATTGCTACGGCGATAGTCTATTGGGTTATGTTCATTTCAATGTTCATTTATTGCTATGTATCAAAAAAATTAAAACATGCCCCCTTATTCGAACGTTTTTACTGGCCTAATTGGCAAGGAATAAAAGAAATTCTTGCTATCGGTTTCCCTATCTCAATGTCATTACTTTTTGAAGTAAGTTTATTTGCTGCTGTCGCGATTATTCTAGTGCCCTTTGGTGCTGAAGTAGTGGCAAGTCATCAAATAGCGATTAACTTTTCAGGTTTAGTCTTTATGGTGCCATTAAGTTTAGCAATGGCAGTGACCATTCAAGTAGGATTTGCAATTGGTAATGATGACTTAACTAAAGCAAAAGAAATATGTCATTACTCACTGATATTGTCATTATTGATAGCGGTAGGTACGGCGCTATTTACATTTATCTTTAGATATGAAATTGCAGAGATGTATACTATTGATACGAAAGTTGTTGAATTAGCCGCGAGTCTTATGTTTTTGGCTTCTTTATTTCAGTTTTCTGATGCAATACAAGTTATTTCTGCTGGTGCGTTACGGGGGTATAAAGATACTAAGTCAATTTTATATATCACCTTTTTCTCATATTGGATAATTGGTTTAAGCTTCGGCCTAGTTTTAGGTTTAACCGATTGGATAATTGAACCAATTGGACCATATGGTTTCTGGATAGGTTTTATTTTAGGCTTAACCGCAGCAGCAGTTTTATTAGCATGGCGATTGAATATCATTCAAAAAAGAATCGAACTGGTGCATTAATAAGCAAACAGTCGCTATTTAAATTGAAAATAACAAAACAGCTTGCAACTAAGATTTCATATCGCTAACATAGCGCTCGTTAGTTAATATTACTAACAACCGCTCGCTTAGCTCAGTTGGTTAGAGTACTTGCATGACATGCAAGGTGTCACAGGTTCGAGTCCCGTAGCGAGCACCACATTTTAGAAAAAGGCTACCTTATGGTAGCCTTTTTGCTTTCTGTCTTTATATCAAGCTGTTAGTTACTACTTATCTGCCATTACTTCACAGCATATTTCAAAATTAATTCGGTAAACTTTAAGAAATCCCCTCAAAGAAACTCCAATTTACTACGGACGTCCGGAATTGTCACTACGGACGTTTTTTAAAATGTCATTATCATGAAAACTTAATAATCGAGTATAAATGCTAGAAACTCCAAAGCTGTCTTTTCAGTACAGTTTTTTGAAGATATTATATAGTCTCGGTTATTGTTGATATCCCATACACTTGTTGAATTTTTTGCATCATTAGCAATTTTATCCATGCCTTTATTAAAATACATTTGGATATTGAAATCAGTTTTATTTTCAATTATGTCCACATAATTAATTTTGGAGTGCAGATTATATTTCCCGCAGATTTACTAATACGCGCCTTACCTTTTTGAAACACACTATTGCATTCGTGACTTGTAATCAGTAGGTTGCCAGTTCGGCTCCGGCACTACTACACGGATGTAACAGGTTGAAAGACGCAAGATGCCAAAACCGAGTCAACACTTTTCATTTTAAAAGAATTAAACGAAATATTAACATCAAGGTTAAGTTTTTTTCGTATAGAATTTACCTAGTTAAGCTACTGATTGAATCAATAACTTATTTTCCTTCTACATTTCGATGTCGGCCGTCGGCACTATTCATTGAGAATATAACAGAACCTTAGTATTTATAATCGAGTGTACTGACCCCTTAATTTACACTGAAGTTGTTAGTTGTATTTTTTTAGTTGAGCCAATGTTTTTTTTAAGTGATTTATTGTATCGGTATCACTGGACGAGGTAAATTGCTGAGGATGACTAGCGGAATATAGCGCAGTATTGTCAGCTGAATATTGTTTCAAGAGCCATAAACCCGTTTGCCCTTTTTTAAAATCTATGGTCGAACTGACTAAGGGGACGCCTGCACGGCGAATAGCAATTAATAAAAAGTCATCTTGAATAGCGCCGGCTAAAACGGTCTCAACCTTTATAACGCCAACGATAAGGTTTTTACCCGAGTCTATAGTAGCTATGCGAGTCGTGCCAATAAATTCGCCGATAACCGCTAGTTTTGATTGCCCAACAAGCTCTTCAGGACTTAATTTGACCCAAGAGGCTAAAGCGATAGCAGGAGTAAGTAAAATCGACAATAGCACTATTATCATTTTATTGAGCTTCATTATAAATCCTTCTAGCAGCATTAAGTTATATTTTTAGCAAGTAAAAAAATAAAAACGTACTAAAAATTATAATCAGTACGTTTTTATCATTTTAATAGCACAAAAGCTAATCAAGGTTACATAATAACTTGTTACTTACGCGCTTTACGACGAGTAGAAACCAAAGTTCCGAAAAGACCTAATAAAATCAACCCTAAAACAGATGGCTCAGGTACTTGGACACTATCACAACGGTAAAGCGAACAAACACCGGTAATATCTTCTGCAGTTAGCCCTGCGAAAATATCTTGAGAGCCTATTGTTGGTGACATGATTTTACCGCCATTGTCGCTATGGCCTAAACCAATTGAATGGCCAATTTCATGCACCGCAACTCGGGTAATATCATAAGCCGCTATACCTAAACCGTTGCCAATCTCCCAAGAAAACACATCATTCATATGTAAATCGCCCGCGATACTCTCAGGGTTAGGAGGTGCTGGGTAAAAAGCATGCGCTAAGGTCCCACCGCCGAAAGGGAAACCGTCACCATGATCACTCGGCCCAAAGAAAATATCTATCGAGTTATTTTGACCAACTGAAAAAATTTCAGTGAATATTAAGTTGTTATTTGTCGCGTTAGACCAAGCATTAAATCCGGTCAAAAACGCCCCCTTAATATCAGCTGATAAAAGGCCATTGTCTGTGGTCAAATTACCAAAATAATAATTAACATTAGCACTGTTTAGCCCTGGACCATCCCACCCGTCACCAATGGTGATAATAGTTGCATTAGCAGAGTTGGTAAAACTTAACATGATGAATAAGCTAAGTATTATCAGTATTTTTTTAATTTGTAATCGACGTCTTAAAATTAATAATAAATTCATTTTTATGTCCTATTTTTAATGATTTTTATCCATATATCACAGATCAGACCTGATCTTATTAATATTCATTAATTCATGAGAAAACTTAAACCTTGAATTTTTTTGATGGTAATTCAACTCAAGAAAATAAAGCATTATTTAAGCCATTTTCGTAGGTTATTGATATTTTGGTTATTTTTTTTGTTGGTTGGGTGTTGAACTTAAATGTGTAAAAATTCTCGACAATTTACAAATATCAAGGGGTCAGATTCGTTGAAAACGTGAAAATTTATCACGCCCAGTTAACGATGAAAATATATATGACACTTATGTATTCAATAGCCTACATTTATCTTGAAATCGGCTTTCCAATTGCAACGATTGTAAAAAAGATCCTAAATAAATAGCTATATCCCTAGTTTCACTTTCAGTTAATTCCATTTCCTTTACTATTTCTTCTGGCGTATAACCATTACTAATTAAGTATAAACATTGTTTTATTTTCATTTTTGGCTCCTTGCGTCTTTATAAAAACCACCTTCTATATTTGGTTTATTCAATAATTGATCTAAGCTTCTAGCCTGTTCAACTTGTTTTACTAACTCAGTAATTGCTTTGATAACCTTTGGATCTGCATCAGAGAGCGATCTGTAACAACTGTGAGCTTTGTTACCCTTTCCTCTCGAGAATGCTCTGGCGATTGAATAAGGTACACTCAGTTGCTTCATTAGCATGTTTCGAGAGAACCTTCTTTTATCTAACACCCAAAGCAAATTTAAAAAGCTTAATAACTCTAGTTTTACTCTGTACTCATTTGCTCCATAGTATTTACTGCCCATAATATGTTTTTAACAGCATTTCTATTTCCTCCCTGTCATTCGTCTCATATTTATCTATGAGGGTCATTAGCCCTTTCAATATCTTTAAGCTATCTACTGCGAGTTTGTAACTGTCTTGATTAGGCTCTGGAGCATTATCAATAATCTGTTTCATTAAGCTTTTATTCTTTGTTAATTCACTTCTTCTAATTCCTTCTTCTGCAAGCTCCTTAAAATAACCGTTATCATCTATCCCCCACTACTTCATACAAGCCCCAAATCGGGAAAAGGATTTATAAGTCTTTAATGCTGGGGATTTTTACGACAAAAATCATAAAACTCAATATAATTTTGAGATGAAAGCAGTTGTTTAATTGCTTCTTTTGCGCCATCAAAGCTTTCTAAAGACTTTCTTTGATCTACAATATTTCGCAGAGTATTAGCTTTTTTGGTACTTGTAATAATCCTAAAAATGTAATTCTCAAAAGCTCTACGCCCATCAACCCCATTTTTTATGTATTCAGGTTCACCAATATCAATAGTTTTAAAGTTTACTGAATTACTAGGGGCAAAAGTTACGCTACAACCCCTAGAATCGAGCCTGTAAGCCGTTGAAAAAGGCCTGACTAATAATTGCTCTCGTTTGTCTTTAAGAAGCAAAGATAGTGCTAGAAGTCGGTTGTCGTTATTATCTCCAACTGTTGGTACTTCAACTTTCATATGATTAGTATAGATATGCGCGTTCTTCCTTTTACGCTATCTAGAAAGCATTTGAATAATATCTCTTGCTGTAAAGTTTTCGCTATCAACCATGACAAACACATCATCAAACTGGTCAACAAATGAAACGCCACTTCTAAGTAAGGGACTGCAAAATAATAATTGAGGTTTTTGTTCTTGAATAAAGTGCTTAGGGTCTTTTCTGAAAAATATTAGACTTTCTTCTTCATCCTCATCAGCACTAAAAAAATAGCTGACTTTACATAATGGGGACAATCTAGGTTGGTGTATTTTCACTTTGGATTTTGGTCTGAAATAGCAAGACAGCGCCTGCCTTTTTTTAAACTTTCTATAATTTTTTGTATGACTTCGTTTCTAGTTTCGTAGAGATTAGCTTTCCTCCCCACAAGGTCTTTCTTTGTTACGTTCATCCACATTAATTTTTATTCCTCCTAAAGCCATTTCATAAGCTCGAATACCCCGTAATGAACCATCATGATTAATCAACACTCGTTTTCTATAAGTATCTAAAACAAATTGTAAGCCTAGTAATGTTTGTCCCTTTAAATTCGCCCTTATTACCTATTCATTTTTGATTGAAAATTTTTCTGCATCTGATTTTAACTTAAAGGTTTTACAAATAGATTTAGTTCCTTTAATTCTAATTTCTACGTTCCAATTTCCCGATTTAAGTTGTTTAATAGCCGACATGATATTTCCTCACTTATATAAATAAATGAAAGAAAATTCTTTATGATTTATCCGTAATAATCGATTAGTCCATTCAGCTATAGCCAGATAATGTAGGAGTTAGGTCTTGTTACACCCTTGTGCATGACATGCAAGGTGTCACAGGTTCGAGTCCCGTAGCGACCATATTATAGAAAAGGCCACCTTAGGGTGGCCTTTTTGCTTTGAGTGTAAAAAAATTAATGAATCCTTACCCTTTACTTATTAAGCTGAATATCTAGAAATCAAATCGTAAGCTTTAAAACAACTTCCCCCCTCCAAAGAATTTATATCGTTAAATATTACAGCTGCTAATTCACATTAAGCCCTTAAGTTTTACTAAGAATATTTTGGAATGAAATTAAACAGACTTAAACAATGTCTATTGCATTAGTCATAAGATTAATGTTTAGTTAACCTGCAATGTCGATTAAATATAATCTTGATATAGTAATAGTAACCTTGATAATTACGGAGCAAAAAATGTCTGAACAAACATATGTGCCACCAAAAATTTGGCAATGGAATACTGAAAGTGGTGGTAAGTTTGCCAGCATTAATCGGCCTACCGCAGGTCCTACACATCAAGCCGACTTGCCAACGGGTAAACATCCTTTACAACTTTACTCTTTGGCGACACCAAATGGCGTTAAAGTAACCATTTTATTAGAAGAATTATTAGCTTTGGGAATAAAAGATGCTGAGTACGATGCATATTTAATTAATATTATGGAAGGTGAACAATTCAGTTCAGGGTTTGTAGAAGTAAATCCCAATTCTAAAATTCCAGCTTTAGTCGATAATAGCAACGAAAGTAGGTTACCCATTTTCGAATCGGGCGCAATAATGATGTACTTAGCAGAGAAGTTTGATGCTTTAATACCTAAAGAACCGGTACTGAAAGCACAATGTTTGTCATGGATGTTTTGGCAAGTGGGAAGTGGTCCCTATTTAGGTGGCGGTTTTGGACATTTTTACGCTTATGCACCAGAAAAGTTTGAATACCCGATAGATCGATTTACGATGGAGGTTAAGCGACAACTAGATGTTCTCGATCGACATTTAGCTAATAATAAATATATGTGCGGCGACCAATACACTATCGCGGATATCGCTATCTGGCCATGGTATGGGGCATTAGTAGAAAATAAAGTATACGAAGCAGCGGAATTTTTACAAACCCAGTCATATAAAAACCTATTACGCTGGACTGAAGAAATTGGCCAACGAACAGCAGTGAAACGAGGAGTAATGGTCAATCGTTCATGGGGTGAATTAGACGAACAGTTACATGAACGTCATGACGCGAGTGATTTTGAATTAAAGACTCAGAACAAATTAGTCGATGAAAAAGTAACACTTTAATCAAATAGTGAAAATATATGTTCGCTCTGCAACTCTCTGAACCTAGTGGCACAATTAACATAGTGCCACTAGTTTAAAGTTTGACCTTATCGTACTCATTATTTATAATTTAATCGTTATAAAATTCATTGATAACTAACTGAAGGGATGTAAGAAGAGATAATGAAAAAATATTTACTATTAACTCTCCTATTAACTTTTCATAGCTTAGCTAACGAAGGTCTTTCAAAAGAATATGCCGTCGGATGGGAGTTATGGTATCCCTATCAATATCATAATAACCAACAAAAACTTGTCGGTTTAGATTTTGATATTTTCAATGCAATTATTAAAGAATCCAATCTAAATGTAAAATTCACAGAAATCCCTTGGAAAAGACATTTACAATATATAAAAACAGGAAAGATGGATATGGCTATGGGTTCATCACACTCACCTGAGCGTGAAGAAACGGCGTATTTTTCTTTACCTTACAGATTTGAAAAAGTTAATCTTTTTGTAAAAAAAGGAATGGCTGATAAAATCAAACTAAAGACATTAAGTAACCTTTCAGACTCTGATTATATGATTGGTGTTGAGGGAGGGTATTTTTATGGTGAAGAATATCAACAGCTGATTACAACAAAAGCGTTTTATACCCACATAAACGACGTTATAGACTTAGAACAAAATGTAGCACTATTATTGAAAGGTCATATAGATGGTTTTTTAGTAGACCCTGTAACAATGAAAACGTTCGCTGAAAAGTATTCGTTACAAGGTGAGTTTGAAGTACATCCATTAAAAATATATCAAGATAATATTCATATTATGTTAAGTCGTAAATCATGCACCCCTGAAACCCTTAATACTATTAATAAAGCGATTAACAAATTGAACAAAAGTGGTGTGATTGCTAGAATAATTAATCGTTGGACAGCAACCAATAAATAGTTTTAATTTATTTTCAGCAACATTTTTCTAACACTAAGTCTGTAATCGAAATTTAGCACGTATTAATATTCCATAAATTTCACACTTTACTTAACAACACCACAAATTCATATAAGTAAGTCACACTACATAAAGCGTAGTAAACCGCTGAAATATCATTTAAAACTTTTAAAAGAAAATATGTGAATAATTCAAACCTACACGTTGATTACTCCTACTTTACTGCTATTATTTAAAGAAGTTCTTCTTAAGTTTGATAAATGCCAATCAAATCTCATGAAACTTATCGACAATGGCTCCATGGATACATCTTTTGTTATTCGCTTGCTGATAAATAAAGGAAATAGGGAATATAATGCCAATCAACGTAGTTTATTTAGATGATGAAGAAGTTCTCTGTCAGATGTTCAAAGAGTATTTACAGTCAGATGAAATTAACTTGACTGTTTTTACTGATGAAGAACCTGCAATAGCGTTCTGCAATAATACAAATCCAGATTTGATATTTATTGACTACCGATTAAAAAAATCAAATGGTTTTGATGTAGCTAAAATAATAACGTCTTCATCAAAGAAAATACTTATTACTGGCGAGCTAGATGTAACTATGGACATGTGCTTTGACAATAAGATTGAAAAACCTTACAGGTTATCAGCTATCAAAGAATTTATTCTTGAAACAGCCGCTATGAAATAACACCACGCGTTGCAAAGTAATTCATTAATAGAACCAGCGGACGATCAGATCCTCAAACATCTCATGAGTAACCACTGAACATCATAAACAATCTGTCATTAAAGATAAGCACGTCTTGTGTTCACCTTTATAATACGACAATCCATTAAATATGAGTAACACTCAATATGAATGATTTTTACCCTAAAATTGAGCCATTCAATCACTTTTTATTTGAAGTATCTGATGAACATAGCCTTTATGTTGAGCAATGCGGAAACCCACAAGGCGAACCTGTTGTATTTCTTCATGGTGGTCCCGGTTTAGGTTGCACAATTCACGACCGTCGATTTTTCGATCCAGAAAAATATCATATTATTTTGTTTGACCAAAGAGGTTGTGGTCGGTCTTTACCGCATGGTCATTTAGTTAACAATGAAACAAATTTATTAGTTGAAGATCTAGAAAAAATTCGCAAGGTATTAAAAATAAATAAATGGCACATATTTGGAGGTTCTTGGGGTTCGGTACTCTCTCTAATTTATGCTCAAGCTCATCCTGAAACTATTAAAAGTTTAGTATTACGAGGTATATTTTTAGCGCGAGACCAAGATATTAACTGGACATATTCAGGTGGTGGTAGCACAAAAATTTTTGCAGACCATTGGCAAGAATTTCTTGATACTACCGACTTTACAGAAGAAAAAATAACAACTAAAGCTATCTACGATGTATTGATGGGCATTGATAAAAAATCAGCTATGACAATGGCAAAGGCTTGGAGCAAATGGGAAATTAGCTGTTGTACTTTATTACCAAATGATAAATTCCTTGAAGAATGTACTTTAGATGAAAGCTGCTGGACCTTAGCTCGGCATGCATTTCATTACATGGTAAACAACTGCTTTTTATCAGAAAATCAAATTATTAACCACTGTGAGAAAATAGCTCATATTCCAACGGTTATTGTTCATGGCCGTTACGACATTGTCTGTCCATTTGAAAATGCGTGGCTATTGCATCAACAATTGCCTAACTCTCAATTAATGCTAAGTAGTTCAGCAGGCCATGCGTCAATTGAACCTGAAACAAGACACCTGTTAATCAATGCAACTAAAGATATGTTACATATTAAAAATTAGGAATAAATAGGAACGAAATATTCTGCTAATATTTCGTTCCATGGCAACACCTTTACATTTGTTACTGTAAAATTTCTCTTTGTAATAATGCAACCATATTCCCTGTTTTAGCAGACCAAACGCCCTGCGCTAAATCTGGCGTAAGTATCTGTACAACAAGCCAACCGTCCTTACCTTCTTGATTAAATATATTTGCCAAATCCGGCAGCTTTTGCTTTTTGATACCGGTAAGAAAACCTTCTTTATTTTCAATTTCTAACGTTTTATATTCATATTGTTTCATTTTCTTTAATTCCTTGTATTCAAGATCTAAGGTATCTATGTCTAATGCTGATGCTAAAGCCTTTCTAGACTGCAATGATGCAGAGGCCTCATTCTCAATTCGCTGTATAGTCCTAAGATTAAGTCCCGAAGCAATGGCTAACTCATCTTGAGACCACGACTTTTTGTTTCTTAATTCTAAGATCAATTCTGCATTAATTTTCATAAATACCTTTTACTCGTTTGTTTAGAGACAATTGAATTCTCCATCATTTACTTGGAATAGTTTACGAAAGTCTTACGGTGTTATTACGCATAACTTACGACAGTTATACGACAATAGGCTAAAGAATCACAATTTAATAGCTATTATTGATGAAATTTACTTTCGATTACCTACTCTAGGTTAAAGCTCGAAATGGTGAATTATAAAAACCTGTACACTATAGATACGAAGGCTTTGGAAGTATCAATAATTAAAAGATTCATAACTGTAAGTAATGAATATTGTTACCCTGAAAAAACACCCCTACGTTGCAAAGCAACAGGACTAACTCTTACCCACTTAAACAAATACATAATTATTATTTTTGTTATGCCACTCGTTATTGCAAGAACCATTAACGGCCACCCGGTATCAATTCCCATCGCTAATGCAAAAGCGATAGTAGAAATGTCCATTAAAAAAATAAATTGACTCATTTTCAAATCAATTGCGCCTGTTGCTCCCGACTTTAAAATGAGTCTGATTTGATGAGAATAGCCTTGTATGATGAGTAATGATATTGCCAGAATGATTATTGTCGACACATTCCTCCCTTCATCAACAAAAGTATCTCCATAAATTAGGCCAATCACACCAACGGCTAAAGACAATACAACGAGTGACAAACTAAACAGAGAAGATTTAGTTCGCCTATCTAACCAGATTTCATAAAGAATAATGCCAACTAAAGCCGCAGCAATAAACCGAGGCCATACAATATAATGGTTAAAAGGTTCAATTGAGTATCCATAAATAAAAAATGAAAGGTACGCTAAGTAACTGACATTAAATTGATTAATAGAGAGTAACTCGGTAGCACCGCCTTTTGTCTTTTCTACTTTCCGATGCCAAATTCTTCTAACTTGTGATAAAACACCATATAAACTTACAAATATAAAAAACGTATTTATACTGCCAAACAAATCATAAGTGCTCATAAATTTCCTTCGTAATAAAAGAAACTATTAAAACACACATTGTCGACAATACAAGCCAATTATAGATAATAATTCTATTAATTATAAAAAAGACCTGTTTTTTGTCGACAGTATTTACGATCTGACATTTAACAAAACTATTTTATAACGTTAAAATCGCCACATGTAGCTCAGTTTTATGATGATATCTTGATATTCTTTGTTAAATTTATGACGTTCATTTATCTCATTGCCCTTAAGATAATTTTGGTTTATTACAACATTAAATATATTGAACGGTGTTCGTTGCCAAACCAATCTTGAATAAACGCTTATTTCGTCAGAAACATTGTTGTGTTGAATCCAATTGTTCCAAAACAGTTTAGGAGAAAAAGCAATGTCAACTTTCAATGATGCCGTTTTCACTGTAAAATTTTGATGGTCAAAGGAAATTTTTCTTTCATTAACTTCAGCTGAGACTTTGATAAAACGATTAATATTTGTCGTTACATCTATTGCTTTGTAGTCCATATCTCCTTGAAAATAATCGCCTTTATGCCACTCCAACCCATAAGAAAAAGACTTTGAACGGTCTGAAGAAGTCGATAATTGCCATTGAATGTTGTCGTACTTTCCCGTTGGAACCTGTAACTCATCAACCAAACTGAACGTTTCTTTTATATGCTCAAATGTATATTGATACGTCAACCTGAAGTATTGTTGTGTGGTAGTGGTTAAATCCAAAAGATCAAAAGCATAATACTTAGACGACACACTCCCTCCTCGCTCTTTTACGTAATCAAAATATACATTGTGATATAATTTATCTATCCATTTAGCTTCTAATTGGCTGGTATTGCTTATCCAACCGTCTACTTTTTCAATATTATTTCTATTAATAAAGCCAAGCGCAGGATCAAATAAAGCATCTATGTTGGTATACGCTAATTTTGCATTTATATGTTCATTTGGTAGATAAATGCCAACACTGAAAGCATCTCCTTGAATATCTTGATTAGCTTCTTCATTGATACTTTGTTGGTACCAACCTTTAATTTCAAAGACATCGCCATCAAGAAATGATTTATTTCGGTATTGTGAATCAATCCCCACGAGTGAGCTGAAATTATTATTGTCAGGATTTCCATGGGTCGAAATTAATCCCACTGTGTATTCTTCACTTAGTTGTGTAGTGATTCGGGCAACCGCTAATGTATTCGTTTCACTTTCTGAATCACTCTCTGAATGAGTAACCGGCGTTGAAGTATTAAGATCTTGATTAACGACTAAGGCACCAAAACGAGTATTATTTATTTGCCCGGTAATTTTCGACCCCACATTAATATCCAGTGGTACTCCTGATCCTGATAGCCCCATATTTCTAGAGAAAAATGGTCGTGCATTTGTCCCTATATCACCGAATTCAAAAATATCAGCTCCTTGTAAAAAGAAGTCACGTTTTTCAGGAGTAAATAATGAAAATCGGGTCAAATTTACTTGTTGCTGATCTACTTCTGTCGCAGAAAAATCGGTATTAAAAGTTAAGGAGGTTGATATAGCGGGTGTTGGTTTATAAACAATATCAAGAGATGGTTCTGCTGAGTTTGAGGTCTCTATTGCTGGAGATTGTTGCTGGGAAAAACTCGTTGATAATTTAATGTCAATTCCGGCACCCTGACTTATGTTATTGATTTGTGACACTTGTCCTGCATGTTCTGGTGCCCAAGGTGATGTGGTATTTCCATGAGAAGCCCAATAATATATTTGTTCGGGTTGTTTTACCTCTCTTAAAAAATTAATCCCCCATTGTTCTTTAGCGCTATCAAAAGAAAGTGTTTTAAACGGAATAGACATTTCGACGGTCCAGTAAGTGCTAAAGACCTTACTTTTTACTTGCCAAATCCCATCCCAATTCCCCATATAATGTCGATTATTAGCGATCAATCCTTCTTCTTTAAAACCATTGGCATTGCTTGCGAAATAATAGCCATTTGTTTTATCATTGAACGGGTCTAATACAATAGCGAACAAATCGTCTTGCCATATTTCTTGACCTTTTGACATAACATTTCGACTAATATTTGCCATGTCGTTATCAAATAATTTAGCTTTGATATAAAGATTGTCTTGATCGTAAGCGATTTTTATTTCGCTTTTAAGTTCAGCTGCTTGATATTCGTTAGGAAATATTTGATGCAAACTTCCAACTTCATTTATTTGTATCCAAACATCTGAAGGTAAAGAACCATCACTTAAAGGTGGTGTATTTACTCGAGTAATATCTACTGTCGATGCTTTATTTTTAAAGATAAAAGATGGAAAATTTGTCGCAGAAAGATTAAAAGAACTCATAATAATAAGGACCACTAAACATCGAGTTAACGTGGATAAATTATTTGTATTATAAACTTGATTAACTTGATAAAAGTAAGAGGTAAGCATAATAATCCCTATCAGTTATTGGTGAGTTAAACGTTTTTGATGCTGTATAAGCAAACGTTCAATTTGATGTTTTAAAGGGCGTAATATAAGTTCTGCTAACATGGCCGCATACAAGGATGTTAATAATGCTACGCCTAAGCCCACTGCTAAAGGATACTGAGCTTGGAGGTGATATTGAGACAAATCCGGTGTCATTAGTACTGAAATAATCCCCACTAAAGACGATATCGCTCCGGATACATGGCAATAGATGATTAATTTATTTAAATCTGGAAGGTGTTTTTGCATGCCCACTTTATTTTTAGGTAAGAAGAACACCCAACGAAAAAGTAATATCGTGGTTAACGTGTTATTTAACCCCATAGAAATAGATGAAATAGCAACAGAAAGACCGATCACCAGTAATAGGCTATAGAGATCAAAGAAGGATGTGTTGCCTAAATCAAATTGAAACATCATCAAGAAAACACATAAAAGTACGCCTAAAATTCCTCCCCAGTTAATTCCTCCATTACCTATTTCAATTTTTTCATTGTCTAACAATTCACCCGGTGAAATACTAAATGCCGTTGCAATGGCTAACTGAGATTCAAGTGAAGCATTACCACTTGTTTCAATTCTTTGAATAGTTCTCAGGCTAAGCCCACTGATTTCAGCAAGCCTCTCTTGTGACCATCCACTATGTTTACGTAATTTTTTAACTTTCTCTATTGAGACACTCATAAATAATTCCAAAGAATGATAATTCCCCAATAGCTTACCCAGTATAGCTTGACAGCGACACGTCACATTAACGTCAACCTTACGCCATAACGATTAAATTTGGTTTTATATCCTTTGAAAGATATCTTTTTTATACATTACTACAAAAAAATGTGATTATGATTTGGATTAACAATAAAGTTGATTAATGATGATTTAGATATAAAGAGGGGAATATTAGACTAATTTGATTATATATGTGGTCTCATTTTTCATGAGTAAAAACGGATAAATACAAAGCACAAAATTCAGTAAACAGTCATTCTACTTATTAATTTTATAACGATGCAGTTATTCGTTTTAACCATTAAAAATGAGCAGATATATAATCAACGGGTATTAGAAGTTGTGCTCGTTTATTTCGGCGATAACAACCTGCTAATTATTTTTTAATGCACTTAAACGAGTTAAATCGTTTAAGCTTTATCCAGTAAAAGCTCGATAATTTCTTCTCGATCAGCTAAAACCATGAGTAACGCTAAATCTTTTTCTTCTAGTTGGTCTACTATGTTTTTAGCACCGGTATATGGACTATCAGCAACATAAATATCACTTCTCTTCATGCCAAATGCGAGAGCCGTATCAACAACTAACTGAGGTACTTCTCCCAATTTCCTTCCTCGTAGATAAGGTACCAACTCTGCAGCAACAATAAAATCTGGTTTCATTTTTAATGCAGTTTTAGTCATATCAATAATTTCATTATTGGTTCGATCGCCAGCATGACTTAACATTAAGAATTTACGTTTCGCTTTCATGTTTGCGGTAGTCACTGCCATAGCAGCCATACTGTGAACATTGTGTGCGAAGTCCATAATAACTTCAGCATTTTTTACGTTAAACTGATTACCCCTTCCAGGATTATCCTCAATATTACTGGCAAAATTTGATAGTGCTATTTTGATTGCTTTATTATCGATGTTTAGGCATTTAGCTAAAGTAATAGCACCGAGAGCATTTTGAATATTGTGCAATGCAGCGCCATTTAACGTCATGGGAATATCATTTACGGCAATAATCACTGATTCTTCATCACTGTCTGAATAAACCAAATGTTGCTTTCTAACAAAACAAACAGCACCACCACTTTTTTTATGTTGCTGTAATATCTCGTTATTTTCATGTAACGAAAACCAACATTTAGTAACGAGCAATTCAGGCGCTAAAGCAACCAAATTAACATCATCAGCATTGAGTACTAATTTACCACTAGTTTTGTTGTTACTCAGTCCTTTAGCAACAACCGCTTTAGCTTGGGCAAGTGCTGCAACAGTGTTAATACCATATTGTCCTAAATGATCTTCTGCAATATTAGTTATCAATGCTGCGTCTACGTTATCAATGGGTAAACCTCTACGTAAAATCCCCCCTCTAGCGACTTCTAAAATAGCAGTTTCAGTATCAGGGTGTCGCAATAACATTCTTGCTCCTCCCGGACCTGAATAATCACCATAATCAATAATATTATCGCCGACTCGAATAAAATCTGTGGAAGTAACACCACAACATTGTCCCGCTTGCTTGATAATTTTCGACATGATTCGTACACATGTAGACTTACCATTTGTGCCTGTTACAAAAGCAAGTGGAATGGGTTTATATTGCTGCCAGTTTATCGTTAACGGATCAGGTAATGCTGATATTGGCCAACTTTGTGCTGTAGTACCATACCCCAACGAAAACTCATCATCATCAACCAAATAGACAATGTCATTTGATTTTGACAGCTGAATGAGTTCAAGCAGTTTTGGATCGACTTCAGCAGCTATTGTTTGTTTTAAACGAGCAATAGCCGCTGAAATTGATTCTTCACTATTTGTCTGCGTGAGTTCATCACAGGTAAGCTGCCATGCACTTTCATTTAAGTCGCAGGCTGCATAGAGTGCATCCAAAGGAGCACTGATTGCGATGGTTATACCGTCTTCGAAAATTCGAAAAAAGGTTTGTTCATCAGACCAATTAACGGCTTCAAGAAACTGTCTGGCATATGTTAACCAGACATTCACAACGACTTGTTTATCAATACCAGAGACAAAAGCATCAATGATGGCACCAGGCTGATCTGATAATAAATTTTTACCCGTCAGCCGACGATTATCATCTAAGCTCAGTTTTATCTTTTCTTTGTTCATATATTGCTAAACCATTTCAAAGTACGAATTTTTGACGCCTATTGGATCCTGAAGAATGACAATTTAATCACTTTCTTCATCATGCTCAGAGACCACACGAACTCCTCGATCATCAGAGACAATTCTCATACCGGTTTCTAAAACAAACGTATCAGGTTCGGTTGTTTCTAACATTGAAACAACCGTCTGAAGTGGTGTTTGTTCTGTTTCATTTTTAGCGCTAATATCACCATTGAAGTTAATAATCTGTTTCCAACAGCGTGTTATAGCATCACCAAAGACCATCAATAAATCATCTGTAGAGGCTAATTCAAGCCCTTTATTTATTGCTTCGACTTCATCAGGAATAGCATAAATTTGTGACTCTTTAACACCGGCTTCTTTTAATGCGGCAACTAAAAGTTTAGGTACTTCATCAAACTCCCGTCCTCGTCTATTATCATCAGCCTTACAAATATAAATATCGAAATGCCCTGCGGCTGCTTTAGCAATATTTACAATATCTTTATCACGGCGATCACCTGGGCCAGCTAAAACGGTAATACGTTTACCTTTAACGTCTAATTTACTGGCTAGTTCGCTCATACAACGCACACCATCGGCATTGTGTGCGTAATCGAGTATTACTCTAAAAGCGTGTTCATCAAACACGTTCATTCTTCCTGGTGCTTGATAAAAGGTCGTAGTAAAAGTTCTTAAGCCTTGTTGTATTGCCTCTAGAGGTTTATCTAAACAATAAGCTAAAGCAGCAGCAAACATTGCATTTTGTACGTTGTGTAGCGCTTTACCTTCTAAGGTGGCGGGTATCAGATGCGTCCATAATAATGGAATATGTGTGCCATTATCAAAGATGGTGATCATATCACCATTAATACCTTTCTCTAATACAACCGCACGACCACCAGCTCGAATATGTTCTCGCACTAAACTATGCCCAGTATTCATCGTGACATAACATAAATGTTTAGCTTTAGTATGATCAGCCATTTTTAAACACTGCGCATCATCTGCATTTAATACAACACTGTCTGTAGCAACTTCAACGACAATTCTTTTTACTTCAGCAAGCTGCTCAAGTGTATTTATCCCTCTTTGCCCTAAGTGATCTTCTTGTACATTAATACAAGCGGCTACATCACATTCACGATATCCAAGACCAGAACGTGCAATACCACCTCGTGCTGTTTCTAACACAGCAATATCCACAGAGGGATCGCGTAAAACGATTTGTGATGAAACAGGACCGGTCATATCACCTTTAACAGATAATTGGCCGTCAACATAAACCCCATCCGTCGATGTCATTCCGACAACATGGCCCGCACATTTTAATATATGAGATAACATTCTAGACGTAGTCGTTTTACCGTTTGTACCCGTAATACCTGCAATAGGAATTCGTTTAGGTAACGTTGGTGGGAACAACATATCCATTACTTTACCCGCAACGTCTCGCGGCTTACCTTCACTAGGTGCCACGTGCATTCTAAAACCTGGAGCGGCATTAACTTCAACAATACCACCGCCAATATCTTTATAAGATTGTGTAATATCCGCCGTTAAAAAGTCAACGCCGCCAATATCTAAACCAATCGATTTCACTGCGCGTTCAGCCATCGCTTTATTGTCAGGATGAACCACGTCAGTCATATCAATTGCAGTACCGCCAGTTGATAAATTTGCTGTTGAGCGCAAGTAGAATAATTCACCTTTGGGTAAGACGGTCTCTTTGGTAAAACTAGCTTCTTCTAATAATCGTTGGGCTTGAGTGTCTAACTCTAATCGAGTCAATACCTTTTCATGCCCCACTCCTCGACGAGGATCTTCATTAATTATGTCAATCAATTTACTGATTGTACTAATGCCATCTCCGACCACATGACCGGGAACACGTTTGGCTACCGCAACTAACTCACCATTTACAACCAACATACGGTGATCTAGACCCGTTAAGAAAGACTCCACTAAAACGGCTCTACTGGTGCCATGCTCACGTGCAAAGGCAAAAGCAGCGATGACTTGCTCCTCGGTAGTTAAATCTATTGAGACTCCGCGACCATGATTAGCATCTAAAGGTTTTAATACGACTGGGTAACCAATTCTCTTTGCCATTTTCACAGCTTGCGAATCTGAGTACACCATGCGTTGTAGAGGAACCGGTAATCCAAGATCATTTAGTAAATTATGTGTATCTTCTTTGTCACAAGAAATCTCAACCGCAATGTGTTTGGTTTCACTGGTAATAGTTGCTTGAATTCGTTGTTGATATTTGCCATGACCAAATTGAACTAAGCTGTATTCATTTAATCGTAACCATGGAATATCACGTTCTTCTGCAGCATCAACGAGCGATTGTGTACTAGGACCAAATTCTTTACGTTGGGCAAAACGAATAAAGTCAGCCAGTTCCTGTTGAAAGTCAAAGTCGTCTTCAATATTAACGTTTAGTTCGGCTTGAATATTACCAGGCATTAATGAAATTAATAAATTGCGAGCCAATGCTGCGGCTTCAAGACCTACGTCACGCTGCTTGTACTGGAAAACCATATTATATTCGCCGACTTCTCCTGTGCCACGTGTTTTACCAAAAGTGACCTCTGTGCCTGCGATACATTGTAGTTCAAGGGTTGCGTGTTCCCATATATGGGCAATCCAAGTTCCATCGTCTTCTTTTAAACGTCTAATAAAGCCACCGGGCTCTCCGTAAGAACAGCCGTGTTGATCTAAACTTGGTAAACTCGTGATTAATCCTTGAATGAATTCTTCACCGAGTTTAACTGATGGATAGTTTTCCAAAATTCCTATATCTACTACATGGCGAATCACTGGAAAATGAGCATAAACATTTGGGCCAACATAAACGTTGGAAGATAATATTTTCATCGTGATTTCCTTTATTACTCTGACGAGAATTTTTTGTTATTTGAATGCGACTATAAATGGAATAAATGTCGTATAGAAAAGATAACATGGTTTGATTAGAGAGCAAGTAATTTGAGAAAAAACATTGTCTAATAGAAGATTAAGAAAACAACTCCATGAAATATAAATGTAAAAGCCTGACATTAATGAATTGTCAGGCTTTTAAATGATGTAAATTAAATGAAGAAAATTAGCTTGCTGGTTTAGCTATTCTTTCGTTAGTACAGTAGGTTGCACCTGGGCCTAACACATGCAGTTTTAGACCGAGTAACGTTATGGCTTCACCTCTATTAGCATCAGCCATTGAGCTATGGGTTAAATCAGAAGGGTCTACCACGGTAATGCTACCGTGACCAACGACTTCTAAAACACCGTCAGGGTCAATAAAAGCGGCTGTATTTTCACAAATGCCAAGACCTGAGGCAAAAGGATTATATGATATGGCCGATAGTAAACGTCCTAATCGATTACGCTGACTAAAATGCTGATCAATAATGACCTTATTAATTAAACCCATACCCGGTGCAAATGTTACCCCTTCTTCATTGGGTAAAGCGCCAGTACGTCCGCCTGCAATCATATGCCCTGGCATAATCGCGGCTCCTGCAGATGTGCCTGCAACATGTACGCCTGCAGCATTAAGTTTACGAATGCTTTGAGCAACAGGTGTTCCACCTAGAATAGTAGACAAACGTAATTGATTACCACCCGTAATAAAAATTCCCGTGGCATTGTCTAATTCAGCAAGGTATTCCTCACTGTTTGCTTGTTCACGATCATTTATTGGTAAAGATATAGCTGTTTTCACCCCTAACTCAAGAAATACAGTTTCATAATTTGAACCTGTATCATCTAGTTGTGACGCAGTTGGGATGATAACGATATAAGCATTATCTCCTCCACATAGCTCAACAAAACGTTGCAAAATTATTGGATCATTTACTTTTTCTTCCGCCCCCCCAATTGGGATTACAAATCCCCTTTTTTGACCGTCAGTCGTTTTTGCTGGACACATACTTACCTCTATTCAAATGTACCTTTAATCATTGTTTGATTATTTTGTTTGTGCCAGACACCTTGTGCCATGACATCAGTAATTTCATATTTTTCATTCATTACCAATAAATCAGCATCAAAACCAACGGCTATTTGCCCTTTGTTTTTAAAGCGTAAAATATTGGCAACATTGCTTGTTAACATTGGCAGAACAGTTTCAAGTGATAACCCTTTATCTAAAGTGGCTACCAGTGTTTCTCCTAATGTACTCGCTCGACCAAAATCCATATGTTGTAATTCACCTTGTGGGTCAAAACAAGGCAAGCATCCTCCACCATCTGAGCTGAGGGTTATTTTTTCTATTGGTAATTGTCTTTCAACTGCCATCTCAATTGCATCACAGGCTTCCCAGCCCGGTTGAGCTGTGCCCGCAGGAAATGCGGTTAAATCAATATGACAACCTTGTCTTAATAATTTACAGCTATCTTCAAACAAAGGCTTGTTGCGATTAACGTGAGTAGGATTAAATACTCTGGCAGGAATTTCAGTTTCTTTTATGGCTCGTTCAATGAGTTCTAAACGTCGTTCGCCATCACCTAAGTGAAAATGAATAATACCAGCTTTGCCGGTAAGTAGACCTCCGACATGAGCTTCACTTGCTAAACGAATAACTTCTTCAAACGTTGGTTGGCTAGAGCGATGATCACTAATCGCAAACTCGCCAATACCTATAACAGGTTCCAGAAAAGTAATATCTGACTTTGCGCTACCCGTAATAGTTGTCAAAGGAAAGTGATAACCTCCCGTCCAACAGTAAGCGGATAGGCCTTCTTCACGTAAACCATAAACTCGGCTTAATAAGTTTTCTGTACTGCGAGTTGTATCATCAGTACCCAGTAATCCAACAACGGTTGTAACACCCGCATGAGTAAATTCAGTTAACCCTACAGGAGGTACTTGCGTTGCAAAACCAGCTTCACCACCACCACCCGTAATGTGGGCATGACTATCAATAAAACCCGGCGTTAAAATAGCACCTTCGAAATTAATAACCTGAACCGGCCATTGCTTAGGAATGGCTACTTTCCCTTTACCATGATCGTATATCGCAGCAATTTTATTACCTGCAATAAGAACATCTTTAATACCTAAGGGTGTTGGTGCATAAATATTTACATTACACAATAATATGAGCATCGATTGACTTTGGTTCATGGTATACACAATGAAGTTGTATTTAGTTAAAGTTATATTCAAATGAGTGATCTGAATGTAAAAAATGAAAAACTAAATCAACACTGAACAGCATGCGTTGATTGTAACACAATAGATATTTTACAACCAAGCATGCCCTTAAAAATACTTTCATAAACTCTAAATATCATGGACATAATTGATGTGAATTCTTGTCAATATATCCACATTAAATATCGATAATGTCTAAAGTGTCTCTTTCAGCCATTTTAACGTATCAAGTTTACGTTAATTTTCAATGACTGATTTAACCACCTGTATATTTAATCGCTTAGCGATGCGATTTAAGTTTGCTCTGTCCATAGATAATTTTCTCGCCGCTGCTGCCCAATTTCCATCTTCTTGCGTTAATGTTTGTCTAATGAGCTGACGTTGAAAACGATCGGTTTCCTCTCTTAGGTTAATGGTAGTAAATTCACTGCTCATCAAAGCAGGTACATTTGTGGCCGTTAGTTTTTCGTTTTTGCTCATGCTAAGAGAGCCACAATCAGCGCTTTCGATAGAGATAATCTTTCTGTCCATCTGCCGTGCCCTTGCTTTTAATGCTGCTCGACTGATCACATGCTCTAGCTCGCGAACATTTCCGGGCCAACTGTATTGCTCTAAATGAGTAATAGCGTCAGCGGTTATCTTCAGTTGAGGTATGCCTAACTTTTGTCTTGTATGTTCAACAAAATAACCACTCAATAATTGAACATCACCCACTCTTTTTTGTAATTCAGGCACTCGGATAGGATATACACTTAACCTATGGTATAAATCTGCTCGAAATCGGCCAGCTTTTACTTCTTCTTTCAAATCTCTATTCGTAGCAGTAACAATACGAACATCAACCTCTTCGACATTGTCTTGGCCAACAGGCTGAATTTCATTACTTTGTATTGCCCGCAATATTTTACTTTGCGCCGAGAGTGGTAACTCACCTATTTCATCTAAGAACAAGGTACCGCCGCTTGCCAAAGAAAACTTACCCGCTCGATTTTTATCTGCCCCTGTAAAAGCCCCTTTAACATGACCAAAAAGCTCACTTTCAATTAGGTTTTCAGGCAAGGCTGCACAGTTAACATAAACCAACGGTCCTTTTTTTCTTAAAGATTTCTGATGAAGGGTACGAGCAACTAACTCCTTGCCCACACCTGTTTCACCATAGATAAGGATGTTAAAATCTGAAGGGGCAACAATATCTATTTCTTCTTTGAGCTTTTGCATGATCTGACTTTCGCCAATTAATTCGCCACCATCACGTTTCCATGCCTCTTCGGTTAACGCTGAAACCACCTGCTTAGAATGATCCGCCTGGTTTTCTAATTGTTCAATTAAAAAGGCGGTATTAAGTGTTGCAGAAGCCATTGCTGAAATCACTTCTAAAGTACGTTCGGGAATGTCTTCAAAAATATGTGGTGTTAAACTATCTATGGTTAGCAAGCCTAATAATTTGTCATCATAATAAAGCGGTAAACCCATGCAAGAATGAACAGGTAAATCTCCAGGACGATCAATTAATAAGCCATCATAAGGATCAGGTAAAGGTGAATCAGCAGCAAACCGAATAGGTGATTTTGATTTACATAACGCTGTAAATCTTGGATGCTCAGCTACATGAAATCGCCTACCTAAGGTATCTCTGCTTAACCCTTGTAAAGCGATAGGTTTAAGCATTTCTCCGTGATATGACAACAAGGCAACCGCATCACAAACAATGGTTTTTCTCACGGTATCCAATAATCGGTCAAATCTATCTTTAGTATTTAAACTACCCGCTAAGTTCAGTGCTAATTCAATAATGGCACTTGATGAAATTTGGCTCATATTTATCCCCTATATCACCATCACAATATCACTAACGAGTCATAAAGACTACACAAAAAACGAGTCATTGTGACTACCAAATATAAACAGCACAAACTAACCAACTGAATATTAACAACTAAACACTTTGGCACTGACTTTGCAATATTTGTGTTATGCAACGATATAACCGCACACTGAAATAACAATAATATTATGGAGTCATGAATGTATTCACAATTTACTATCGCTAATTCATTACCTTCGATACCCAATGCTTTGAATTATCAAAAGTGTTTAATTGTCGGTAACTACTTGATGATTTTCTCTCTCTTTGTTGTTACCTCCAGCATTATGATTAACTTTGCGGTCGATGAGTTGTTCGCAATAGCAGTACAAATTTCTGCGCATATTGCCACGATAATTTTCGCAGCTCTTTTGAAAATTGGTTATGTACTGCGTTGTATTGCTTTACATGGTTTTGGTAAAAGGAATTTTTAAGATGATCATTATTCAAGACTCTGAACTGCTTCAATTAAACCATGAACGACAAACACCAACGCAACTAAATCACTTTGACCAACACTTTATTTTTGATCTGTCTTCTACCAGCTGCTTTCTCTTGTCCGTTTCCTTGTCAGTCATTGCGATAGTCATTTGGGCAAGATAATAAGCTAGCTACAACTCATTAAATTCAAACGTAACAAGACAAAATCTTTGTCTTTTATTACCCATAAAATTTATTTAATTTACTTTAGGAAAAACAATGTTAACCGAAAAACATATTCAGATAATAAAAAGCACCATCCCTCTTCTAGAAAATACCGGCCCAGCGTTAACTAAACACTTTTATTCCCGTTTGTTCTTACATGAACCTGAATTGAAAAATATTTTCAATATGTCTAACCAGAATAACGGAAGACAACAAGTAGCACTTTTTGAAGCGATAGCCGCTTATGCAAAAAATATTGAAAATGTCTCCGTATTGCAAAGTGCTGTAGAACGGATTGCACAAAAACATACCAGCTTAAATATTCAATCTGAACATTATGCAATTGTAGGTCACCACTTAATAGAAACACTTCGTGAATTGGCAGAAGAAGCTTTTAATACTGACGTAGAAGAGGCATGGACTAAAGCTTATCAGTTTTTAGCGCAAATTTTTATCAACAGAGAAGCCGAACTTTATCAGCAAAGAGCCTCAGTTCAAGGTGGGTGGCGCAATGCGAGAGCATTCAAAGTTATTGATAAAATTGTTGAATCTGAACTGGTAAAAAGTTTCATATTTTCACCCGTAGATAAACAAGCCGTTCTTGGTTTCTCTCCAGGACAATATTTAGGTATCGAAGTAACGCCAAACGCAGGTGAATATAAAGAAATTCGCCAGTATTCTTTATCCGATCACTCCAATGGAGAAACTTATCGAATATCTGTTAAGAGAGAAACCAATGGTATTCCAGGCAAGGTATCAAATCACTTACATGACGATATTAACATTGGTGATGAAGTTAACTTATATGCACCGGCCGGGGACTTTTTCTTTGTTAATCGTGAAAAACCCGTGGTACTCATTTCAGCCGGTGTCGGCATTACGCCTATGCAAGCGATGTTAGAAACCTTAGCAGAGCAAAACTATAAAGAAACAGTTCAATACCTTCATGCTTGTGAAAATAGTGAACAACACTCTTTTGCGCCGCGTACTGCTGAAATAATAAAGAAAAATGACTGGCAACAACATATTTGGTATCAAAATGAAGAAAGCCATCAACAAGATATTTATCATGGATTTATGGACTTTACTGAACTCACTCTCCCCATAGACGATGGCGACTTCTATCTATGTGGTCCCATAGGTTTCATGCAATTTGCTAAGCAACAATTACTCACGCTAAATGTTCCGGAAATTAATATTCATTATGAAGTTTTTGGTCCACATCAATCATTGTAAATAGCTGAGCAATTTATAAGTTAGTTAATTTTTACTAATTTTTACTAATTTTTTATTATATAAAATGATCATTTAGAGCGTGTAAACAAGAAGTCTTACCCTTTGTCCTCGACTGTAGCCAAAGCGATGTTTTTAGCAAATATCGCTTTCTTAGTTTATATATAACTTACGTACCTTGGATATGGATATGCTCATTAACAATATACGTTAAGCACTAGAATTTAGTTAAGAGCACTTATACAATGTAGTTTCGCACATATAACAAGGTGAATGAATTGTCTGAGAAAGTCATTAAATTCGAATTTGAAAAACATAATAAGAATAGTATTCGTTATAAGGAAATACCTGAAAACGGTATGCCTCCAATTTTAGGGTCAATTTACGTTCAAAAATGGTTTGCAGGTGATAATAAAAACATTGAAATCACGATTAAAACACCAGACTAAAACACAGTTCTATAAACAGTAATAAAACGCTATGAGCCAAGCTAAGTGAGTCATGTTAAATGAACAAAGTTAAAGAAAACACCTACGATATAGCTCAATTAGGCAATGCTATTTTACGACAAAGAGCCCTTGAAGTTGAAGATATACACAGTGATGAATGTCAGCAATTAATAAACCAAATGATGTTAGCAGTATCCGAAGCTGGCGGTGTTGGCATAGCTGCGCCACAAATTCATCAGAGTGTACGAATTTTCATTATGTGCTCTAAACCTAATACTCGTTATCCAGATGCGCCATTAATGCCACCAACGGCTATCATTAATCCTGAAATATTACATTACTCAAATGAGAAAGAAAAAGCTTGGGAAGGCTGTTTAAGCGTACCAAGCATGCGTGGTTTAGTACCAAGAAATCGTCAAATCACTGTGCGTTATTCTGACCAACAAGGGAATGTGCAGCAAAAAGAATTAACAGGATTTATTGCTCGTATTTTCCAGCATGAATTAGACCACTTGAACGGATTAACGTTTATCGACCAATTAGAGTCGACGAAAGACTTGATCAGTGAAGTTGAGTGGTATCAGCAGTTTGCTTCTCTGCAGAGCTAACACCGTATTAAAATAATGTCGCAATATAATAATCGTTTTACGTTATTCTACTAAGATGAAACTAGCAATCGTTAGCCTACCTACTTTAGGATCTGAAGACAAACCCAATAACGGATTAATATCCCCTGAGTGCAGCACTCTACTTGGATAGATAATAGCCCGATTCATGCAAGCGTCAACGGAACAAAGCTGTTCAAAAAGAGTATATAGTTAAATGCCGGTAGCCCCCATTTTGTAAGCCAAATCATTGATTATACAAGTCAATTATTTGCCGCTTTCATGTTGATAGGGTTTGTGTTTTTATTTATGTATTTAAGAGAGATACATAAATTTCGTTAAAGTTTATACCCTATTAATACGCAAAAAAGTACAAGCACTCAACAATCACCTATGGTCATTAATGAAGTAATGGTTAAGGATTTCAGTGATCCTTCCATTGTTTTTTAAAGTAATGACTGCTGATTTTAGCTTTTTTCTTGTCTTTTTGAGAATATTATTCGAACAAAATAAATTCACACTATATTGGGAAAATACTAAAGGCTTTCCCAGTTCTTTATCTTTCATGCCTTCTAATTTAGCGATGAATTTTAGCGTTGAAATAGCACCGGCAACGGCGTCAACTCTATTTATTTTAAGCATTTTTATTGCGTTTAAATATTGAGATGGAAATACTTTTGTCAATTCTGCATCATTATGAAATCTATCATCAACATTAATACCTTTGGGTATAGCAATGGTAAGACCTTTCAAACTTGAATAATCAGAAAGTTCAACGTCCTTTTTAGGTAAAATACCAGCCTGAAGAAAATAATTAATAGGCTCTATGTTATCCAGTTTAGCCTTTAATAACCGGCTATCTGCCGCAAGAAGGCAAATGTTAGCATTTGAATTTATCAAATTATGTATTCGTTTGGCAGGCGTGATGACGTTTTCGGAGTTTATGCCTGATAAAATTATTATTTCATTCAAAATATCATAAAGCACGCCGGTTGATTCACCATTATTTAAGGTATATCCATAAGGCATTTGACCAACGGTGAGCATAGCTATATCGCTTTCCGGTAAAGCATCACTTTCAATTGCTTGCGAAGGGAAAGTAATACTCAGGAAATATATCAGTAAAAGTTTTATCGTTTTGTTTATTAAATTAATTTTTATATTCGTTCTTGCTTATCTCAGATTTTCAAAATTTTACCTAGCCTTTAACAAATGAAATATGGCTTAACTGTCCAATTTTCAAAAAGTGACTAAGTAAAATATTTTTAGACGTTGTCTGTAATAACCATCTGTTGACCTTAAGAGAATGGTTCAGTTGTCTTCAAAGCAGTAGACAGAAAAGTCCTAGTTTTTTAGCTGAAAACTGCTGTGATTCTCAGATAAGGATTATCGTACTTAATTTTCAATAAACCCTTATTTCATGGTTTCGTAAGTGATGAAATACCGGATTTTGTAAGGGATGTTATGTTGCGTGAATAGCTTGCAGTGAGTTCGAAAAATTGACCCTATATTGTTGCTGGGTCTATTGAAAACGAATCGAATATATATCACCCGACTTCAACGTTTATTCTTCAAATAAATGAGCTAAACTAAACGGTAACTAGGTCAAGTTGTCTCCCGGCCTAGTTTACATATTATAAGTTGCTAATCAGCCTGTCTAAACCTTGCTTAGACAGTTTAACGGCTTCTAATGGTGATAAACCATCAGGATATTCTTCTTGTTCAATCACAAACCATTTTGTTCCACCAGCCATTATATCGGCTTTTAAAACGCTATCCCAATCAGTTACGTCATCCCCAATAATCTGACGTTTACCATTAGTTGCCATATTAGCTTCGATGTCTTTTGGTAATTTTGCTTTGATATGTGTGGTCAATGTTCGCTTAGGGTAGCGATTGATATATTCTACTGGATCTTTTTCCGCCACCATGACCCAACCGACATCCATTTGTAAAACAAAATCTTTAGGGGTTGATTGAGCAATATGATCCCAAAATGTTGAACCCTTATAAACATTAAACTCTTGGTCGTGATTATGAAAGCCAAAACGAAAACCTGCCACTTTTAGCTTAAAATATAGTGCGTTTAAGTCAGTGATAAAGTTATCAACTTCATCAGCATTCCAAGCTCTATCATCCCACGGAATGATTAAAGTATCAGGTCCTAACACTTTATAGTAAGCCACTGTTTGTTCAAAAACGTCATTTTCATAGACGCTAAAATTTGTATGCGCCGCACTGACTTTTAATCCTAAACCGTCTAAGTAATTTTTAAGTCCTTTGGCATCATCTTTGTAAGGTCCAAAATCCCCCGCAAATTCAACACCATCAAATCCCATCGCGGATAATTGCATTAAAGTGCCTCTAAAGTCCTTTTTAAGTTCATCTTTCACTGACCATAACTGCACACTAACTTTAGGGATTGACTGGTTTTTGTATAGCTTTGTACTGGTGTTTTTATTAGAACACGACATACTTGATATGCACATTATAGTTACCCATGTTATTAATTTTAAGTGTTTCATTCTTCTTCTTATTCGGTTGAATTCTATTGTAGATTTTAATTAAAGACTAAATGCGTTTAGCGGCTAATTCTTTAGCGGCATCCTCCATCATTAACTTTTCGTTTTGTGAAAATCTCACATCAAACTCTATTTGAGGGTTCCCCCATTTATCTTTTAATGTTGGATGTAACGCATTTTATTTTAAAAACGAGGTAACATTTCCCCTTGGGCATATAAGCCAAAACGCCACTTACCCGCTTGTTTACTGTCTTCGTCTAAATATAGTGATTTACCTGATGAAATAGCATTTTCAGCACCAGAACTAAACGCGCCACAAAATAGCTCAATTTGATTATCTAACTGTGCTGCTATACGATGAATAGCACCCAATAAAAGCGCCTTTTCCACCACCAACCATACCCATTCTAATTTTACGCATGATAATTAACTTTTATAAATAGATGCTATGACAACGTAATTTCACTATTTTTAACTAAAACCTAAAAATAAAGAAATGTTGTAAATTTAAAACGGATTAGTGTAAGTATCCATCCAATACTTATCCGGTATGTTAAGGGTTTCATCACTCAGCGTATTAATTCCGTGCATCTTAAACACGGTACGATTATTTAGCTTTTTTAGTGCCTCTTTTATTAATGGATGATTATTAAAAAACACAAGGAATTCTTCATAATGATTTTCAAAGGCCGAATTTAAAATTTTTATAAGATCTTGGCGTTTAGGGGAAACAAATATAAACATGGGGAGTTTGTAAATCAGTAACAATTTATCATCTATCAGTAGATTTTTGTCTGTACACTCATGGTTTTCATTCAAGCTACAACGCTCGCCTAATTCCTGATAGGGTTCAATAATTGAGCGAGGGAATAAAGATGATCGGTTTACTTCAATCATTTTAAAAAGAGCGTTAAAATCTGCGATAGTTTTCACCTTTGTAAATCCGCCATTTTTTAAAATTAAGACATCTCCCCATCCTTGTCCTTGGATCAGGCTAAATTTTATGAGCTGATTAAAGGACATGTCCGTATTGAGTAAAGCACGGGTTTCTTTATTAGTAATAAAAACACGATGTCCTAAAAGTCCTCTAAGAATAGGATATCGAATTGGAACCACGAACGATTCGATATTTGTTGTTGCTCCAAACCAATCGACATCGTAAACGCCTCTTTGCATCAGTAATTGCCGTCTAGTTTGCGAACCTGTGTCCTCTATTGGAATAAAGCGTGCTTTTTCGCCAGAAACTTCAATAAGAAACTTAATTAAATCGATAGCATAATGGTCTAATGCCGAGCCTTTACGTAATTGGTTGTATTTTATTTCGATAGAGTCCGCATATGGTGAGCCAACTAGACAGGAAGCAAATATGCAAAATAAAACTATTTTAATCATATTTTCTCTACTCTATTATTTATTGATGCTAAGGCTGGCATCAAAATGAATTCGATTACACTAAAGTAAATATACAAATCCGACATCATAGATCTGTATATTTAAAAGCATAGTATAAAAAAACTATTCAGAGTGGCTATTTCAAGAAGTAATAACTAAAAATCAATCAGGTAGTGACTTAAATAGACATAAGTAAGCAGTGGTAAGCATGAATAACTCGAAGTAACTTCATATATTATCGCTCAAAAACTAAGATTTATGCCCCGAAAGGAAATAAGCTAGCGTGTTAGATATTTATCTTACCCTTAAGAATTGTTGGCCTAATAGTAGACTGCTTTTTCCTTAGTTAGGTTAAAAATGTAGATAAACTAGCTGATACTTCCCAATAAAAGTCTATAAAAATTTAGTAGTCTGCTTAAGTAAGTAAATTATATTGAATACTATCAAGGAGATCCTATATGAATTTACACATTCCATTTCCTAATGAATCACTGGGCCTTTCAAGGTAGCCGTATCGACTATAGAAGCTTTCTTTGCCTTTAGCGGCTAGAAGCCCAATCGTTGAACCTTTTTTAGCAACGACTAATAAATAACGTTCAATTTCCGCCATCAAGGCACGGCCAATACCTTGTTTTTGGTAATCAGGGTCAACAACTACATCTTGAACATAAAAACACATTGCGCCATCACCCACTACTCGCCCCATGCCAATAAGGTTAGATTGATCAAGAATGACAACATGAAATAATGAGTTAGCTAAACTATTTTTAGCCATTTCAACGTCTGTTTCTCCCCAGCCTATTTTATGTCTCAATGCTATAAACCCTTCAACTGAAGGGCTTTCCAACAAAGTATGGTATTTATTTAGAGTCATTGCAGTTCCATTCAAAAAGGCCTTTTAAGTATGTAATGATCAGCAAACAAAATGATGAATGACCCTATGATTTTGAAAAAACCAAAAGGCGATTATTAGCAGGCATAACATGATCGTTAATTAAAGTAAGGCCGGCTGAATTTGCTAACAATAAAATTGCTTCAATATCTCGAATACCACTATTTACATCTCTTTCTTTTAACCATAGATCAAAATTGGCGTTACTTTCACTGCTGAATTTTCCTTCATAATTGAAGGGACCGTATATGCAAACGCTAGCATCGGATGTTAAATTTGACTTAAGACTTTCGAAAAACTTAACCACCAACGGCCAACTTATTATATGCAGTGTATTAGCGGTATATAGCCCATCAACGGGAATATTACTTTTTGGCATCGACCAAGTTTTGTCCAAATCTATAACGATAGGTCTTTGCACATTGGCACTACCTGTTTCGTCTAACCACAAATTAATGCCTAGATGGTTTATCGATAAATCACTGGTTTGCCACGTTAAGTGAGGTAATTTTTGACCAAAGAAAACAGCATGTTGCCCTGTACCTGAGCCAATTTCTAAGACATGTTTATTTTCTGAAAATACGCTTGTCAAAATATCTACAATGGGTTGTTTATTATTTTCACAAGCTTGGGAAAAAGGTTTATTCATCATATATTCTTCTATTATTCATTTGATTGTTTAAAAGGCAATAATTGCTGACATTTTTGTTGATACGTTAGCATATGTTCTTGCTCTTGTTGGCAAAAATCTTTAATTGCACCTCTGAACGCTTGATGTTTAATCCAATGGTAAGAGTGTGTTAATACCGGCTCGAAGCCGCGCTGAATTTTGTGTTCCCCCTGAGTCCCTGGATTAAAACTGGTTAGTTTGTTTTCAATGCAAAATTCAATACCGCGATAATAACAAAGTTCAAAATGCAAATTATTGTATTGTTTAGTGCAGCCCCAGTATCGGCCATATAGTTGAGCATCGTCGTAAAAAAAGAGTGCACAAGCAATGTCTTCTTGATCATCACTGGCAATGATCAATAAAATATTATTGGCCATGCTCGATAATATTTGCTTGAAAAACGCATAACTCAAGTGGGGTTGATGTCCCCTTTTTAAATAAGTCAGTTGGTAAGTTAAATAAAAAAACTTAAGGTCTGCTTCGGTTATTTCATCATTGGACAACTGACGTATATTTATACCTTGTTGAGTGATGGATAGCCTTTCTTTGCGGGTGTTTTTTCTTTTACGCGAAGTAAATGTACTCAAAAAATCATCAAATGTTTCATAATCACGATTAAACCAATGAAACTGTACTGTATTTCTTTGAAAAACATCCTCAGGTAAATCAGTTTTAATTTCATGACAATACAGAATATGCCAACTGTTAATGTTTTCTTGTTCACAATGTTCAATTAATGGGTCAAATAACTCATGAACTTGTACTTGCGAAGAAAGCAATTTATCACAACTTACGGGGGTAAAAGGAATGGTAGCCACTAATTTAGGGTAATACTCTACGCCATTACGTTTAAAAGCATCGGCCCAATCCCAATCAAAAACATATTCTCCCCAAGAATGACTTTTCAGATACATTGGCATAATGGCTGTTACTTCATGTTGAAGGGTTGCGACTAAATGGTGAGGTTGCCAACCTTGTTTTCCACTTGCTGACTCACTTTTTTCAAGCGCATCAAAAAAATCATAACGAAGAAAAGGACAAGATGAATTATTGAGCTTCTGCCAATTACTTGCACTTATTTTGTCTATACTGTTGATAAAATTAATTTTCATTTTGGAATTCAATAGAGTATTTCTCAGTAGCTGATGCCTATTTGTGCATCGAGGTATGTAGACAGTTACAACACGTCTTTTTTGTCCTTACTGATACGATGACTCAATCTCCTTTCTTATTTATAAAGTATAGATAGATGGGGGATTAATAATAAAACATCAAATATTATCACATAAACATTCTAAAAATTGCTGCACTTTATTGGTCGACACGTTAGACGTGCTTCTTAGCAGAGCAGAATCACGCAACGGATATAAGGTAGTACATTATGACATAAAGTTATATTTATCTGCCAGTTTGCTGGGTGATTTTGCTAATCATCCACCTCAAGTGCTTTTAAATCATCAATAAGATCGTCTATTTCATTATTGAATCGCTTACGTTGTTTGTTCGTTAAATTGTTCAATATGAAGTGAAATATTCTGACTGATATTTCAGCATTAATTTTAGATGACTTTACATATTCATCAGACTTTAATGACTCTGGATTAGAGATAAGCTCCGCGAACATAACTTCATACTGCTGTTTATTAATATCGATTGCTAAGGCTTGTTTAAAGTCTAAGTGCCATTTTATCCGGTATTCCATCCTGAGTTTAAAAGTTGATGAATACGCTTTTACAAAATTACACACTTCAGCTTTCTGATCTTTGGTTAACTTCCCTACCCACTTTTTGATCTGCTGTTGCCTTTCCTTACATGCTTCTTTGTACCATTGAGCTTTAGTGAGTTCATCACGGTCTTCGATACGCTCTTTATTAACATTCTCAATTTCATCAATAACTTGTTGTCTTTGAGTTTTACTCAAAGTATGGATTAATGATATAAGGTGAGGTTTAGCTTTTTCTCGCACCACTAACCAATGATTTTTAATACTCGCTAACTGGGCATCAATTTCATTTACTGAGATCCCTTCATTAACTTGTTTTTTCAGTACTTCAAGTTGTAAGTAATATTCTCTGAGTTGAGTTTGCCTGTGCCAAGAATGAAGTTCATCAAATGTGCTATCAAAAATTTGTTGCTGCTCTTGGTTTAAAGTAACATAATCATCAAGGTACCAATTACTCAACCAATCTAAATTATTATAGATAAAACTCAAGCTACATGCTGATAGTAAAAAAGAACAAAAAATCACCAATAATCCATTTTTAATATTGCGTTTCATATCTGCCTTCCATTAACTTTATCTATGATTTAAACATTTTTATATTGAGAATCTTTGAGCCATTGAGTTTATAAAGATAAAGTCAGCCCATTACGAATAATACTGAAGATAAACACTAAAGTTCCCTTATTATAAGCTCATTGGATGTTAATAATCGACTCTCAATATTTGATCCATCACCCAACTGGTATGTGTAGCCGTAGAGCCAGTTGATGGATGCATAGTGCCCGTTATAAGTTGTTCTCTAATATTTTTTACATGATAAAGCTGAATGTTTTCAGGGTTTTCAATATAAATTTCTTTCTTATGCGTTAAGTTGCAAATTGAAATAGGGTCTTCATCAAACACTGAAAAGGTTATCTCACCTTTACTACCATTAACGGTGACTTTATCTTGTCTTGAAAAACCACCAAAATTCCAACTTCCCGAGCCTGTAATACCCTTTTTATGTGTCCAACAAGCAGAGACAGAATCAAAAGATGAATACAAATTTTGTTGATTTAAACCTATCCCTTTAACCACATCAAATTCACCCACTAGGTAAGCAAAAAGATCTAAACCATGACTGGCGAGGTCATCAAAATATCCTCCCAGAGCAATTTTGTTATCCGTACGCCAATTATATTGCTGCGATAAATCGACGTCGTTCGCCGGTTTATTAAAGTGCCAATTGATATGTCTTACCTCGCCAATTTCACCTTTGTCTAATAGTTCTTTCACTTTATTAAAACGTGGTAATGAACGACGATAATATGAAACAAATAGTGGTGTTTTTGCTTTTTCAAAAGCTTCTAAAATAGCCTTACTGTCTTGATAACTTGGCGCTAATGGTTTTTCTATACAACAAATTTTTCCGGCTTCAGCGACACGTAAACCATATAATTTATGTGTGTCAGGAGGGGTTGCTATATAGATAGCATCAATTGATTCATCATTAATGAGATCATCCGCATTGGAATAATAGGTTTCAATTTCATGTCTTTTAGCATAATCCTTCGCTAACTTTTCATCTCTTCTCATTACAGCAGTTAATTGGAAACCATTTGTTTTTTGGTAAGCGGGGCCGCTCTTCACTTCCGTAACCGCACCACAGCCTATGATTCCCCAGCGAATATTTTCCTTTTTTTTCATTTATACAATCCCATTTTATAACGTCAAATAAAGTAACAGTACTTGGCGAGCAATTGTGAATTAGCGTTTTTTATTACTAGCACGAAGCTTTATACTCAAGCCAATGTATCGTGTTACCTATCAATACAATGCTACCTGAAACGACAATAGAAGCTGAGGCAATTACACCGTTTGCAACTAAGCATACGATAGGATCATCTTTAAAGTCCTTGCCACCGCACAATGAATGTTTTTTGTTGATATTAGCCTTGAGTGTCAGTTTTTTTGTCACCATTTTACACTGGTCATAATACTGCTGATTGTCTGCTGTTTCAGGAAGAAACACACATGAAGTAAGACAAAAAAAGAAAAGAGAAATAATAAATACAACTTTGATATTCAAATGTAAAATCCTTTTAAAGAGCTCATTCCCGTGAAAGAGCGTATTCGGTTTAATTAAAGGTGTAATTGAGTAAAACAACTCAGTGTACCGTTTTATTCTTGCGTGGATTGCAAAGCTGTATAATAAGTTAAATTTAGTGATTATAACCTTCTTCGGTCAACGCTTTAATTGCAAATATACTACTTTGATAACGTTTTACGTAATCGAGCAATAAAGCCTATACGATAGGTGCTTTCGATTAGATTTCGAACTGCCTCAGCTTTTTCTGGCTCGGCTTGATAATTTGATGACCATTCAATCAATGTTTTTCCAGGTCCTGCTGACGTGAGTATTACCGTAGCAACATAATTAGACATTGGCCAAGGCGATTCAAGTAAACGATAAGTAAAAGTCATATTATCATCATCATGGGCTTCACAGCGCTCAACCACCTTGTCTAAATCGAATGCTATATGCCTTATCATACCGACACCTGAGCCTTCAATTTTTACGACGTTCCCTGTAGCCCAGGCTTTAATGTTGCCAAAGTCACGGAGTAGCAGCCAAACATTATTAACATCAAATGGTAATTCTTCCTGAACCTGCACTTTATAGTATTTCATCAAAAAATAATCCCAAATATAATTATTTGCTCGTGTATCACATGTAGATTTATCGGAGTTTTATAATTAACTCTTTTCTTTAAATTAATAAAGTTAAAAACTTATATAAAGATGACTGAGACATTACTCTTTTAAAAGTCGGTATTAGTCCAATATCCCTTTTATGGAGAATTAAGAGAAAACGACGACTCAAACAAGTAACGGCTGAACGTGCCATTAAATCTATCTCGATCAGTGAGCTGAAGCAAGGAAAAGTAACTAGATAACGAGTACAATAAATATCATTAGTTACGACATTAATTCATCAATATTAATCGTCCATTCTCACCAACGTTCACGTTTTCACACTCATTATTATCTAAACTCAATGAATGATAGCAATTACAACAATCCTCATGTTTTGCTACTTGATTAAGGCAATACCAAATGAGATAGTGCTCAACTTCTTCATCAAAGCAGAGGACAGCTTGTCTTGGATCAGAAATTGAACAACCTAGAACAACAAACTTCAAAAAAACCACTAGGCCGAGAATTTTGGCGATTCCATTTGGTGTTTTGGGGAGTAACCACTTTTATCATGTTTTTGTCAGGTTTGAGCCAGGACAAACTTATTGAAGTCGCATTGGTCAGAAATTTACTTTATGGCGTTTTAGGTCTATTTTCTACCTTTTTATTCATCCCACTATTGGATAAATCTAAGTTTCATAGAACCATTCCAATGCTCACTCTTTGTATCGCGATTTCTTATTTAATCGGTACAGTGGTGACATTGCTGATTAACCCTGTAAGTGCGGCACAAAATGGTTTTGTCTTGTGGGATAGTCCTTGGACAAGATGGTTCAGTGGATCACTTAACTTTTCGTTAGTCACTTTGGTTTGGTGTAGTTTTTACTTTGCCTTCAAGCATGGTTTACAGTTTGTAAAAGGTGATGAAGCGCAAAAAGTTGCTCAAGCAATATCTTCAATGTCTTCAATTTCAACGTATCCTGAATTTATGGCTTTTGAGCGTAATAAAAAAATATTTCTCTTGCCCGTGGAAAACATCTCAGTCGTACAAGGCGCTGGCGACTATCTTGAAATTAGCACGGATGAGGGTAGTTTCTTAAAAAGAGAATCGTTAAGTAAAATGGTTGAAATGTTAGATCCTAATATATTTCAACGTGTACATCGGTCTGCAATCGTAAATTTACATGCAATAAGAGAGTTTGAACCTAAAGGAAAAGGTGACTATACCCTTATTCTTAAATCAGGTTTGCAAATTTCTGCAAGTCGAAGTTATATGAAAGATTTTAAATCCCGCTTCTTCACCGGACTATAAAACCGCTTCAAATGCATCATTAATTAGGGAAGTTCACCGTCCCTATGCCCAACTAACTGATTTTCACGCCTAGCTAGAGGACATTTCACCGCATCAATGTCCAACTAAGCGATGGACACTTGTATAAAGTCCTCAAATTACAGATTGTAGCTCCACTTTTAAAAATACAAGTTGGGGTAATCGTGAATTCAAATCATTTTTTTAAGAATCGCCGTGTAATTAATAAACGTAATATCACATTGTTATTGTCACTCTCCATATTATTAACACTCCCAGCTTGTGTCAGTCATATAATTGCCAATCAAATGGTTGGAGCGCCTAATCAATCATTAGTTGGATACGAACTCAGTCAGCAATTTAGTCCATTCGATGAAGGTCATAATGGTTTACTCAACATAAATGGCGTAAGCCAAAAAAGTATTGATTTACCTGCAAGAAAAATTACATTGAGCTTTGTTGACATACCTTCTGCCTACTATGGTTTTTCGTACAGTACAAAAACCCTTCTTCATGTTAACGGGAAAGTTAAGCGTATCACCACCGATTGGCAATGGTTCAAATCAGGTTGCGCTAACAGCATAAAAACAGGCCGTACTGAAAAAACATTAGTTTTACTTCATGGGTGGGGACGCAATAAAAATAGCCTATTAAGTTATGGCCTTGCTTTTGCTCAACAAGGTTATCGAGTTATTATTCCTGACTTGCGCGGTCATGGTAATAGCACAGGTGACTGGGTCTCTTTTGGAGCAGAAGAAGGACGTGACATCAGTGCGTTAATGGATAAGCTTAATGTTGAAAAATACGATTTAATTGGTTTTTCACTAGGAGCAAGTTCAGGTCTTCATATCGCTTCTTTAGATGCGAGACTCAATCAATTAGTCGTGGTTGCCCCAATGCACTCACTCGCCCAATCTATTCCTAAGTTCGCTAAGCAATCACCAATTTGGTTAGGCGATATTGTCGTCAGTCACCAGAAAAGTGTACTCGCCCTAGTGAATAAGATGAGCGGGTATGATTATAAACAAACGTCAGATTCATTATCTCAAGCAAAACTCATCACTAAACCCGTTCTTTTCGTTTACGGCTCTATCGATAAAATGAGTGACTATAACCTTAATTATTCATTGTTTAAACAAGGCTCTAAAGACAATGAATTACAACGACTTGACGGTTTACGTCATACCCATGTGTTGCTTCACCAGTCGGCATTAATGCCGTCTATCAATAAATGGTTGGGCCTAAATACGGCAAAGACTCAAAAGTCATCAAGGAACAACTGTGCCTTTGAAAAATTTCATTATTAATACTTAGCAAAACTTAAAGAGAGAGAGAAATACCATGAATAAAATTGCATTATTATTATTAACATCTTCAATTATCATGACGACCGCCGGTGCTAACGAAGGCTCTGTTGCCGTTAAAAAATTCAACGTCGAACTTGCAGATAGCAGCTGGAATGGCTCAGAAGTACCAGATGGTCAGCAGTGCTTGAAATTCGGTGGTAAGGACCCATTAACACCACGATTAAAGGTGAGTGATATTCCTCTGGGTACTACGGAAATCGTAATGGAATACAGCGACAGAGCATACAAACCAAATGATAACGGCGGTCATGGCAAGCTTGGATATAAAATAAAACCAGAAACTAAAAATATTATTATCCCTTCGGTTCAAGGACATACCTTTGATTTACCCCCAACTTTTTTTAGTGTTTCCGTGCATCGAGCAGCAGATTGGGATAAAGCCGGCGCTTACCTTCCGCCTTGCTCTGGCGGCAATAAACATCCATATTATGTCACGGTAAAAGCCGTAAAAAAAGAAGGTGATGATATGACGGTACTCGCTCAAGAGTCAGTGGAAATGGGCACTTACTAAAAAAATTACTGAGTTTTGTCTAACTGTAATTCCGGGTCATTACTCAAGGCGCTTCGTTATAGTTATAGTTATAGTTATAGTTATAGTTATAACGTGAGTGTCGTAAGTTAATTGTTGATTGTACGGTAATTCCTATAAACTCCCGTACATTCATTTATGGAGACAAACTTTCATAAACATTCGTTCTATGACGAATGTTCATTATTCAATTGTGCTTCCCATAAAGCGGCATACAAACCCTTTTTTTCTAATAAAGCAGAATGACTTCCTTCTTCCGCGATTACCCCATTGTTTATAAAAATTATTCTGTCTGCATCAACAATGGTAGACAACCGATGAGCGATAACCAAACTTGTTGAATTCTGTGATATTTCTCTAAACGCAGCCAAAATGGCTTGTTCTGAATGACTATCAAGCGATGACGTGGCTTCATCAAAAATAAGTATCGGTGGATTCTTAATAATAGTTCTCGCGATAGCTACTCGCTGTTTTTCACCACCGCTCAATTTTAGACCTCGTTCACCAACAACCGTTTTGACACCATCAGGCAGTAATTTTATAAACTCATCAAGATGCGCTAACTTAATCGCTTTATACACTTCTTCATCACTCGAAGAAGGATTTCCATAACGAACATTTTCAAAAATTGATTCATTAAAAAGCACGGTATCTTGTGGAACGACTCCGATAGCACGACGTAATGACTTTAACGTTACTTTTTTTATGTCTTGTCCATCGATACAAATGGAACCATCATTTACATCGTAAAATCTGAACAACAACTTCATCAAGGTCGATTTACCGTGTCCACTTGGACCTACAATGGCAACTTTTTCTCCCGCATGAACAGAAAAGCTAACATTACTTATAATTTGTCTTTTCTTGTTATAACAAAAATTAATGTTATTAAAGTCAATCTTGCCGCTTACCACATTTAATTCTTTAGCATCATCTGCATCGAAAATTTTTGGCTTTATCGACATTAAGCTAAATAAATGTTCTATGTTGGCTAGTGAACCTTTAATTTCACGATAAACAAACCCTAAGAAATTTAAAGGTAAAAATATCTGCATAATGAACGCGTTTATAAGTACAAAATCACCCAAAGTCATATCTCCTTGAGCCACGTTATAAGCTGCTAACATCATCATTGCCGTAATCGCAATGGCAATAATGCAGGCTTGGCCACCATTTAAAGCAAACAGAGAGAGTCTGTTTTTACGTTTGGCGACTTCCCAAGCTTCTAAATCTTTATCATAACGAGCCGCTTCAAAGTCTTCATTAGAAAAATATTTGGTCGTTTCATAATTGAGTAAAGAATCAATAGCATGATTATTACTGCTTGAATCAGCCTTATTTGCTTCCCTGATAAACTTCACACGCCAGTCAGTTGTTTTAACTGAAAAAGTGATATATCCAGCAATAGCGAATAAGCTAATACCCGCAAAACCTATTGAGTAGTTATATAATAAAACACCTATTACCATAGTGATTTCAAGCAATGTGGGAACGATATTAAATACCATAAAGCGCATAAGAAAATTGATACCTGAAGCGCCACGTTCTATATCTCGTGCTAAGCCGCCCGTTCTTCTGTCCAAATGGTATTCTAAATCTAAGTTATGTAAGTGCTTAAAAACGTTTAAGCTAATTCTGCGGATAGATCTTTCTGTCACTCTACCAAAGAGCACATCTCTAATTTCACCGAAGACTACATTAGACAAACGAACTAAACCGTAGGCTAATACAAGTCCAACAGGTACAACCAATAATGAGGCTTGGTCAAATTGAGAAGTATCAATACCGTCGACAATATATTTCAAGATAAATGGCAGACCAACACTCGCAACTTTCGCTAAGACCATAAAGCCTAAAGCAAATAGTACCCGTCTTTTATATTCAATAAGATACGGAAATATATCTTTGATAATATGCCAACTAAAGTGATCAGCTTCTACTTCATTACTTCTGCTTGGTCGCATGAGTTTTGTTACCCGTTTAATATTTTAAAATAACTGAATTTACCAGTATTGATTTCTAGTGAGTTTTAAATGAATGTGGATAGAGACTCAAATTTATAATGATTTGAACACATGCCAATTCATGGTGGCGTATTACGGTGATGGGTAAAATTAAAAACGTATTCAGTATTATTTCCCCTCATCTAAGTCAGTTAAACTTTATAGGCTTTAATCACTTAAAGCAATTAAGATAAAACGAGAACTAGATAACGATTCGTTCGCACTGGTATTAAAACTAATGATAATATCACCTCTACAAACTGTATTATCTGGAAAGTATAATCAATTGTTAACACTTTAAGATTGCCGCTTTTTTTTATGACATTTATTTATGTGTAACTTAAATAATGTCACTGAATTTGACTTTGCATAGGTACACCTTGTTGAAATAAATCTACTCTGTTGTTTTCTTTAAGCTATGTAGGTAATTATTGACTCAAAATATAAAGCAACATAGTATTTATTATACTTATTAAGTTTGATGACTTAAGTTAACAGTTGTTTACTAATTAAACGAAATATTCACGAATCTTTAGGCGTTAACCATAAAAATAAACGCTATATTCGATTTCGCAGATTGATATTGGCGGACAGGCCTTTAATTCTTCATCTATTTTTACCAAGGAAACCACATGATTTCGATCACTTTAAATGGCCGCGAACAATCGTTCGATGTTGAAGGCGATATGCCTTTACTCTGGTTGATTCGTGAAGAAGCTGGCCTTCGTGGCACTAAATTTGGTTGTGGCATAGCACAATGCGGTGCATGTACGGTACACATTGACGGACAAGCCGTACGCTCTTGTGTGTATCCTGCAATTGCTGCACAGGGTAAACAAGTTAATACTGTTGAAACGTTAGGGTCAAAAGAGATGCCTCATGCCTTGCAAACCGCGTGGCTTAAACATCAAGTGCCTCAATGTGGTTATTGTCAGTCAGGAATGATGATGGCCGCTGCCGCATTATTGAAAAACACGCCAAATCCAAGCAATGACGATATCGATGCCGCGATGACTAACATATGTCGCTGCGGCACTTACAGTCGAGTAAAAGCCGCCATCCTAGATGCTGCAAAGGAGATGTCGTCATGAGTATGACTCGTCGGATGTTTGTTATTGGCGGCGCTGCAATTGGTGGCGGTTTAGCGTTAGGTGTTATTGGAGTAGGTACACATTTAGCTCTTCACGATCGGTTGGCCGTTCAGCGTGAGGGCAACAACAAAGATACCTTGCTCAATCTGTGGATCCGCGTCAACGAAGACAATACGGTTACTGTGCTATCTCCGCATACCGAGATGGGTCAAGGTGCAGGCACGGGGTTAACTCAAATAGTAGCAGACGAGCTTGACCTTAACTGGGATCAAATCAAACTTGAACTCGCTCCCCCTACTACCGAATTTTCAAACGGTGGTATATTCGAAGGTTTCGTAGGTGAAATGGTGGGTAAAGCGCCGCCATGGGCTGAGCACATCGCTCGTAATGCTTTCAACCGTCTAGCCGACTTGCTTAATATGCAAATGACAGGCGGTAGCGGTTCGATTCGTTTCACCGGTTGGCAAGTAATGCGTGAAGCCGCCGCTGCTGCACGTCAAATGCTGATTAACTCGGCAATAAGTAAACATGGTGCTAGCACCAATACCACCACTGATGCAGGTTTTGTAGTTGATGGTGATAATCGCTGGAGTTACGGTGAGCTAGTTGAACACGCAGCGACCTTAGAGGTTCCTGAAAACTACACACACCGTGCAGAGAGCCATCGTAAATTTATCGGTAAGGCGATGCCTCGCCATGATCTACCCGAAAAAGTATTCAATGAAACACAATACGGTATTGACCGTTATGTTGAAGGCATGCGCTATGCAGCCATTGCCCACAGTGGTGTATTTGGTGCCGATGTAGCAAATATCGACAACCTAGATGAAATTAATGCTATGCGGGGCGTTTTTGCTGTTGAAAAAATGGGTGAATCAGTTGCTGTCATCGCAGATAACCCATGGCGCGCTGAAAAAGCTGCAAAAGCTTTAAAGATAACTGCAGTTACTCATGAAAACAGTAATTTGAGTTCAGCCAGTATCGAGGCTTTTCAACGTAAGAGCCTGCAAGGTGAGCTAAGCGATGCACATACGATTGGCGATGTAACGTCTATAAAAAGCGATGCAAATAAAACAATCGAAGCTGAGTTCTGGGTCCCTTATTTAGCACACGCCACCATGGAACCCATGAATGCCAGTGCATGGATGCAGGGCAATAAACTTCACGTCGCCGCTGGCGTGCAAAATCCTTTATACGCACGAGTTCATGCGGCAAAAGTCGCTGGCATGGACGTTGATGACGTCGTTTTCCATGCGCATTCAATGGGTGGGGGCTTTGGTCGTCGTGTCGGTTTCAGTATGAGCGATGACAACCCTATTATGTGGATAGATGAAGTCGTTACTTTGGTAAAGAAACACAAATTCCCTATCAAACTTACTTGGTCGCGAGAAGCAGATACGAGGCAAGATGTTTATAGGCCCGCGGTTCTAGCAAGTTTCTCTGCACAGTTAGACAATAACGGTAAACCAAACTATTGGAAATCTGCAAGTTATGGCAGTGAAGGCGGTGCTCCGGCATCTATGCCGCCATACAAGGTGGATAATGTGAAAGTACAATTTGCAAACCAACCGTCTCCCATTCCAGTTGGCTTCTGGCGAAGTGTAGAAAACACCCAACACGCATTTTTCAATGAAAGCTTCATAGATATGCTCGCTGAAAAAGCGCAGATAGATCCCATCGAATATAGACTATCACTACTAAGCAAAGATGATGATCACGCTAAATGCCTGAGGGAAGTGGTGAAGCTTTGTAATTGGCAGCACGGCGTTAGCGCCGACGGAAAAGCCATGGGCGTTGCTGTACAGAAAAGTTTTGGCACCATGGTAGCAACCGTAGCTGAAGTTTCACTGCAAAATGACAAAGCGCGTGTACATCGAGTTTGGATCGTTACTGACAGTGGCGTGGTTGTTAACCCCGATTCAGCAAGAGCTCAGGTTGAAGGTGGAATGTTGTTTGGATTAACGGCTGCACTATACGGACGATGCGACATTGAGAACGGTGGAGTTAAACAGAGTAATTTCCACGACTATCCCATCATTAAAATGACCGAAGCTCCTATTGTTCAAATTAAGCTTCTACAAAGTGACAATGAACCCGGTGGGTTCGGTGAAGTTGGTGTGCCAACCATCGCTCCAGCAGTTGCGAACGCACTAGCATTATTGGGTAAGCGCCCTACTCGTTTACCGATCAACGCTTAAATCTTTACTTTATATATGTGTTAGCGAACAGCTGTTATAACTGCACCTGTTCGCTTTATCAATTAACGTCTATCAATTGGCCTCTATCAATTGAAAAGTATTCGAAATTAAGAAAGGCTTATTACTCAACCTTGACTAAATTTGATATAAAATATCACCAAATTATTTATCAAAAAATCCCGTACTCCATCAAACTATTCAATACCTTAATAATTATTTACTCATCAACGGTATACGTTTATTACGCCCATATAATTTAGTTTACTCACCCATATAAGTAATTGATTTTATTACTTTCAGAGAAAATTCAGGTATTTTTCAGGATTAATTCATGTATTGGTATTTATATAGAAGCAAACTAACTTCACGATTTGTTACCTAGTGCTTAAGTTAGTTATCTGTCATTTATTAAAAGGAAAAAATATGGAAGTCGTTAAGAAAACAACATGGGTGTTAATGTTATTGGTATTATCATTTCAGTCAATTGCCTTCGCCAATCCTGATAAAAACACTCAACATACCATCGGCGAAATATTTATTATACCGTCAAAAGTATTGAGTCAGGACCGAAGTATTCAAGTTTACCTGCCGCCTAGTTACCACCAATCAAAAAAGAAATATCCAGTGTTATACGTTTTAGATGGTCAATGGCATTTCACCAATGCTGTGGCTATTCAACAATCGTTGAGAGTGCCTAGCCTATTACCAGAAATGATTGTCGTCGGTATAGTCAACAGTGAGCCCTTAAGAAGGGCTATGTTTGGCGGGCAAAGGGAAGAATTTCAACAACATTTAGCTGATGAAGTATTGCCGTTTATTGATGGAAAATTCAGGACATCTCCAGATCGATTGTTGTTTGGTTGGGAAATGGGCGCATTTTTTTCCACCTTTTCTTTATTTCATGAAAAACAACTATTTAATGGGGTTATTGCGACAAATGGTGGTGACGCTTCCGACCAAGCGATAAGTCAATTTAGCGATATGAAAATGGACAGTGAAAAATATCTCTATATTGCCAATTCTATTAGGGACGTATATACCATTGAATACAGTGATGAATTATCGAAGCAGCTCAGCAAAAAAGTGGTTAATAATCTTAATTGGCATTATCAACAATTTAACGATGAGTTGCACGAAACCCTCCCCTATGTCTCTATGTATAATGGGTTAAAACATTTTTATCATAATTTTGATACGTTATCCTATAGTAGTATTGATGAATTCGTAAAACTTGGTGGTATGGAATATCTAGAAGCGTATTTCGCCAAACGGGGTGAGCGATTTGGCCTTTCGAAAAGTATTTCCAACAGCACTAAAAATAATTTGATTTGGATTGCTTGGAACCGTGATAACTATGAATATTTCCACCGGTTTATGACAGTGTTTAAAGATGTATTGACGACCAAGCGTTATGATTCAGCTTATTGGCAAAACCGTTTTGGTCGTTTCTATTTAAAACATGGCAATCTTAAGTCGGCCAAGCAGTACTTTACCAACGCCATAACAAAGTATCCAAATACTGCATTGCTGCATCAAGGATTAGCTAAGGTTTATGTAGCCAAAGGCAATATTAAATTAGCCCGAGAAAACTTCGTGAAAGCAGTCGAGTTGGCTACTTTATCTTCAGATCCAGATTTGGCGGAATTCGAAACAGATTTGATTAATTTAAAAACATAACCATCTGAATTTTATAGACGTTTAATTGTACCGCTCACAAAAACCCTGAATAGTTAATTAATCAGGGTTTACCGCTAGCAAGAAACGGAAGTATTATGATTTTCATAATAACTTCCGCTTTTTTCACAATGACTTACCAGAATGTTGATCTCTTATTTATGAAATGAGTCGTCAGGTGCTCCTTTAAAACAATTTAAGACATAAGGATAACCATCGGTAATAAAATAACCGTAAACACCATCTACAGTCATACCATTACATTCATCAAGATCACCGTAGTCCACTACATATTGATAATCATCTCGATAAGTGCCGTCATAAGTACCGCCAGGACTATCGGTGCCTGAAGGACGACTACCTGCAATCACTTGAAAACTAGAAACTGCTTTTCTAATCGTGCCATTATCATCAAAATATGGACCAAAAATAGGATATCCATCTGCAGCAAAACCTACCAGAGGTGAGACCACACTGTCATTATCATCAAGATATAAAGCATTAGGTTTACCATGGTAGTGATAACTGCCATTCCCCTGAGAATGAGCGTTGTGAGTATCAACAAGAAAGCCGTTAGCGACAAACATAGGATCATATCGCCATGCTTGATTAATATCATTACACCCTATTTTCCATCGCCAACACCAAAACAAGCTGCCGCGAGTAAATCAACTTTAACGCCGTTAAGAAGAATTGCATTATCAACAACTAAACTTAATGCCGTTATGGATGTTGCATGAGAAGGTGCAGCTATTATTTGAAAGTTATTGTTTTGCGCACTCACATTATTTGGAAACGCCTGAGTGCCGTCATTAAAATCATGATTAGGGATATTGTTTGTTTGGAAAGCGCAATGGTCTCCCGATAAACTGATGGTCAATTCACCATCAAAAACAGTGCTATTATTTACATCAAGTACCGATGACTGATAACTTTCAAGGTAATCACTACAATTCGCACTGCGGGAAGTTAAAATAGCATCTGTAATGTCTAAAGGTGATATTGACGTTTCATGACGAATACGTTGTGCTTGTTCTTTTAGCTCGGCAATAATAGCTGTATTGGCACTATCAGCAATGATGTTGTCAGTTTCACTAATGTCACTGATATCACCGTCGTTTAATAAATATAATGCTTGTGAGCCATCATCATATTCAATCAGTTTATGATCTTGATTTCGAACTGTCCATCCCGTTACATCACTACTGTCAAATTCACTGTAATTGTAATTTCTTAAGCCGTTGCCACTTTCTGACAATAGATCCAAAAAGCTATAACTGTCATTAAGTTGTGTTACTGAATTGCCAACAAAATGACTAATAGTGGCATAAAAGTCACTAGTGTTTACCAGTGCACTTTCACGTAAATTTTGACGAGTAACCCCTTTTCCTGAAACCACCATAGGTACTCGAATTCCCCCTTCAAAAAGAGATCCTTTGCTGTGCGTTCGATGATAAACACTCGTATCAATCACCCCCGCAGGAGTGCCATTATCTCCGATATATATAATTAAGGTATTATCACGTTCTTCATCGGGTAATGAGTCAAGTAAACGCCCTATTTCAGAGTCCATGGCTTCAATTGCCGCTAAATAATATTCACGTTTATTGGTGTCTACATCAGTTCCTGTAAGGTGATCACGGCTATGTAAATCTTCTGGTGGCAAATGAAAAGGAGAATGTGGAGCAACATAGGCCAGCCACATAAACCAAGGTGTGTCTTGCTCGTTTTGTTCATTTAGCCAATCGATAGCGAGATCAGTAATTTTAGTTGTGTGATATTCACTACTTACTGAACTGGTTCCGTTTTCTGTTAATTCCCATTGGTAGTAATCAGATAACGTGCCTGTTATTGTTCCCGCGTAATAATCAACCCCGCTGTCAATGGGATGAGATAAATCTGGATTAACGCCATCTAAATGCCACTTTCCAACAACAGCCGTTTTATAATCGTCATTCTCATTAAACGATTTTAAATAGCGTTGTAAAGTCATTGTTTCACTGTTCATTGCCGCAGGAACATAACTAATGCCACTATTAATGCCATGTTGCCCTGTAATTAAAGTACCGCGCGTTGTGGTACAAGCAGGCGTTGCCCAAGCATTATCAAAAGTAAGACCTTGTTCAGCGAGTAGGTTAATTGTTGGTGTATTAGGTAGGTCAGTTGAGAAATTATACTGCGCTGAAGCATCAACGCCTTGATCATCAGCAATTATCAGTAAAACATTCGGTTTATTGTTTGATTCATTGCTAGAAATTATTCCAGTCAACGCACTGTTTATTGATTCAGAAAAACCGTCGCCATCAATAAAACTCACCGTGACGAAAAGGCTATAACCTATGTCTTGTGTGGTAATGACATAATCGGACGAACTTTCGTTGGTAATAATACTACTGATACTATTTTGATTGCGCTGCCATTGGTAACTTAACGTTCCTAAACCATTAGCATCAGATAGGTTATGGCTTAATGATAAAGTATCACCAACAATTAACTCACCATTAATAGTGATTTCACCGTCGACTAAACTATTAACGACAGGAATAACTTGCTCATCGGGTTCTTCATTTGAACTTGAACCAGAACCAGAACCAGAACCACCGCAAGCGGAAAATAAAAAAAGACTGAACACCACAATTGAAATTTTAACCACATTATTTCCCGATAATTTATAAAGCCACGTCTTAGTATAGAAAAAAGTATGTCAGTTAATGTCATCGAAATGTAATGTTAGGTAAATAAATGAGTTTTAAAAATTAACTGTTGCTAAACAATCTCTAATAAGCGCAAACCTAAACCATAATCTGCGCTACGGTAATCAAAAACATTTTCACTTTTATTAATATTCTCAACAATAACGTTAACTACATGCAATATTCATCGACTGATTTTAAAGAAGCTAGCATATAAAACAGGCACCACGGCTAAAGTTAGTACTGTACCAACGCCTAAACCAAACGCTAACACCGTTGCCATACCATAGAACATTGACATAGGATCTATCAGCAAAGGTAACAATCCCATAATTGTTGTTACTGTCGTCATAGTGATTGGACGCAATCGTGTGAGACAAGAATTAACAATCGCTTGGTAGTCACTCTCACCTTGTGATCGCTCTATCTCAATACGGTCAATTAACACAATAGCATTATTTATAATAATGCCTGCCAAGCTATAAATTCCTAAGGTCACCATAAAACCAAACGGAGCACTCATCACCAATAACCCGACAACGGTACCAATAAGTGATAAAGGAATCGTTAAAACAATGATTGAAGCTCTGCGGAATGAATTAAATTGCATAACCAATAACACCAAAACTAAACCAATAACCATGGGCATACTAGCACCAAGTGCTTGTTGTGCTTCTTGAGATTGTACAATAACACCGTCATATTCAATCAGATGATTTACTGGTAAATCTGATTTCAATGCTTGGATATCCGCATCAATAATGACTTTTAAATCTTCAGCTGTCAGTTCCGTATTACTTGCTTCAATAGTAATAGTGCTGAACATATTTTCCCGTTGAATTTTCGCGTACTGGTTAACGGGAACAAAATCAGCTATTTGAAATAATGGCACTGATATCCCTGATTTATTTGAAAATATTGAAACAGTGCGCAGACGATCTAAATTAGAACGTTCTTCATCTTCTGCACGAAACACCACAGGAATAATATCATCACCATCACGATACTCGGTTATATTAACCCCACTATAATACCCTTGTAATGCAGTAGCCACATCTGAAGAAGTAACCCCAGCACGACGTGCACGATGTTGATCAATTTTAACCTGTATTTTAACAATGCGGTTTTCCCAATCTGTTCTAACGTTTTTGGTATAAGGAACCGCTTGTAGAACCGCCATAATTTCTTTAGCTTTTTCATATAAAATGTCTTTATCAGGACCTTTTACTTGAATACTAATAGAGCTTGAATCAGAAGGACCCGCAAACATACGTTTAACACGGCCTGAAACATTAGGAAAAGTTTCAATAATACCGTTATGTAATTTATTCACAAAAGTATTAAGTTGGGTGCCCTCTTTAACATTAACAACAACAAAGCCTTTATTATCGGTCGGATCTTCTGGGTTAAGCGTCAGCACAAAACGCGGACCATTAAAACCAGAATACCCCGAGTAGTGAGTAATTTCAGGAAAATGCCCTTTATCATCTAGCCACTTGAAAACCTCATGCATTTGGCGATTAGTTTGTCTTGCCGAGGTACCATTAGGTAAGTCGATATACACCATAATTTGAGTACGGTCAGAGTCAGGAAAAAACTGCTTTTTTAATAATCCAAAGCCACTGAGTGAGACCACTAGAAGGATCACCATAAACGTCATAAAAATCGCTTTATGACTTAAAACCCAATGTAAAAACTTTTCATAAATTTGATAAAATTTAGTTGAACTTTTGTTAGATTTTTCTTGTGTATCACCTTTATTATTTTCAGCTTTAATAAAAAAATAACAAAGTGTTGGTGTCACACATAAAGCTAAAACCCAACTTGTCATTAAAGTAATGAGAATAACTAAAGATACCGACCGCGTAAATTCTCCAGCAACGTGCTCAGCAAGCATTAACGGTAGGAAAAATAAAATGGTAGTCACTGAGGAACTTAACAGCGGCATCGCAAGCTCTTTACCACCTTGGCACATGGCATCGAAGCGATCAATGCCGTCTTCAATTCGCCGTTTAAAATCTTCAGCGATAACTATACCGTTATCAACAAGTAAACCCAGTGCAATAATAAGCGTCGCAAGACTCATTTTCTCTAAGGCCATGCCAGTGAACTTCATAATCGCTAATGTCGTTAACATGACAAAAGGGACAATTGAACCAACAATTAATCCTGTACGTAAACCTAAAAAGTAAATAACCACAAGTAATACAATCACTAATGTTTGTATTACATTGATTGATACCCCCTCGATGGCCTTTTTAACTTGATCCGCTTGATTGGTCGCAATATTGATTTTATAGCCAATAGGCAAAGTATTTTCAATTTGCGATACCATACTTTTTACCCTTGGCGCATATTCCAACAAGTTATATTTTTCAAGCATTGAAACCGCGAACACTATGGCTGGCTTACCATTAAAGTATGCTGGCTTATCTGGCGGGTCGATATATCCTCGACGCAAGCTCACTATATCTTTTAGCGCTATGGTATCGTCAGTGCCGGTAATGGTGATGTGAGTATTGCCAATTTCATCAAGTGAAGAAAAGTTGCCCGTTGGCTCCACCACTATTGAACGTAACCCCGTATCAATTTCGCCACCGGGGCTAATAATGTTCTGATTTTGCAATTCACTAATAATGCTTTGTGGCGAAATTCCTAATTGTGCAAGTTTAGCCGTTTTTACTTCAAGGTAAATTCGTTCAGCTTGAACGCCGATAATATCGACCTTTTTAGTCCCTGAAACCGTGTATAAATTATCGCGAATATGTTTAGAAATATCATACATTTCGCCTAAATTAAAACCGTCAGCCGTTAAGGCTAAAGTAATCACTGAAACATCACCAAATGAGTCATTTACAAAAGGGGTTCGAGTACCTTCAGGCAAATTAACTTGAGCCTGCTTAACTTTATTACGTAAATCTTGCCAAATATTGTCAAGATTAAAATAACGGTCGTAAATTTCAACATGAATAACCGATTGCCCAGTCATAGACGTAGAAGTCAGTTTTTCAACTTCAGGTATTTTTCTTATTTCTTTTTCAATGGCACGCGTTATTAACTGCTCAACACGTTCAGGCGCCATACCGGGATACGAAGTTGTAATAATGGCTTGGCGAATAGTGATTGTAGGGTTTTCTTGTGCGGGTAAAGTGAGGTATGCAAAAACACCATTGATCAATAATAATGCGAGTACCATTAAAATGGACTTTCGGTAGGTAAAAGCGATTTGAGTTAAATTCATAAAGGGTCCAATTTTAATAAGTTCGGGATACGTATTTAATAATAAGATTACGACATTAATTAAAACGCTTTACGTGTTTATCAAGCAACTTAACCGATTGACCATCGCGCAAAAAAGAGATCCCAGCAATGGCAATAATTTCGCCTTGTATTAAACCCGCAGACACCAATATTTCATTGTTTAAAATACTTTCAGTTTGTACTATTCGCTTTTGCAATATTTGTTGTTCAGTATTATAAACAAAAACATAAGATTTTTGGCCTTCATCAGCCCCAAGTGCAGATATTGGTAGGCGAAACGCTTTACCTTGATAGCCTGTTCGTCCAATGCCTCGAAAGGTAAAGTCAACTTCCGCAGTCATACCAGCACGTAAATCTTTTAGTTCAGAATTTATCAGAATAGTCACAGGAAATGCATTAGCGGTAGCTGCTCGTGAGCTAATTTCAGCGACAGTACCTTTACTGTTTAGTCCAGGAAACGCGGGGTAATGGATATCAATTTCACTGCCTTTAGATAAATTTCTTATCAATGTTTCAGGTACCATAACTTGAACTTCTAATCCGTCATCACCTTCAATTTGGAAAATGGCTTGGCCCGGAGATATTTGCATGGAAGGTTCAATAAGCCGTTTAGTTATTTTGCCATTGTAAGGGGCCGTTAATATGGAATCACTTATGTCTTTATTTGCGATATCAAGTTGGGTTTTTGTTATATTTACCGCACTGGTCGCTGATTCAAAAGCTGCTTTTGCATTATCAAAACCAGACTTAGACACTAAACCTTTTGATGATAGTTCTGCATAACGTTTATATTCATTTTCGGCTTCAGACAGTGCAGCATAACTTTTTTGTAAGTTAGCTTCTGCTGATTGACGGCTTAAATTAAAGTTTCGTTGATCTAAACGGGCAAGTGCATCGCCACGTTTAACTTCATCACCAAGCTTTACTTTTATCCATTCAATCTTGCCGCCCACTTCAAAACTTAAATTAGCTTCTTCAACCGGGAAAATTGTGCCTGATAATCGACGAACCTGATCAAAGGAAGATTGCTTAACTTCTTGCCACGCAATAGGACGTATAACCTCTTCAAAGGGTTGTTCTTCTTTAGTACAACCAGACAGGACAGTGATAATTGAAAAAGTGAATAAAAATAAACGCATACGAGAACTCCATGAAATTTTAAAATAATAATCAAATTATAGCGGCTTTACCATTAAGGATAAGTTAATAACGAATGCTATTAAATAATTGATCTGCTAACGCTTCTAAGATGTTTTTGTCTGGATGAGATTGTGAAAATGTTCGTAAGCCATATATCCCCATGACTAAAAAATGGGCTAAATGCTCACTCTTCCTATTTTCTGGTAATTCTTTAGCTTTTTGTGCTTGTTTAAACTTATCAGCAATTGCTTGGTGCCATTGTGATATATTCTCCGCAATCACCATTTTTATTTCTTGATCTTCTTCTGTAGATTCATAAAGTGCTTTAATGAATAAACACCCTTTAGATGTATCACAACTCGCACACTCATCAACGATGTTATCTAAGTATTTTTTGAACTGGTCGAGTATGGGTTCATTGGTAGAAAAAAATGCTGAAAACTCTTCATTACGATCGACTCTATATTGTTCAATAGCGGCTAAGAGTATGCCGCGTTTATTCTCAAATGCACAATAAATTGAGCCTGGGTGTAAACCTGTTGCCTTCTTTAAATCTGGCATGCTTGTTTTACTATAACCTTTCTCCATAAAGAGGGTCATTGCCGATCTCAGTACTTTTACTCGATCAAACTCAGCATTTCTCATCGATATAACTCAGCATCCAACTTTTAGAATAAAGCTATGATACTTAATTTTGAACGATCATTCAAAATAATACTTGAATGATCGTTCAAATAATTATATCTTGAACGTACATTCAAGAAAGAATAATACAATTTTTAAAGAGAAAGCCAATGACCCCTATCCTATTTCAACCTTATTCGCTAAATAGCACCATAACGTTAAATAACCGTATTTTAATGGCTCCACTTACACGTTGTATGGCTGATGATAATTTAGTACCAACTGTCGCTATGGCTGAATATTATGGACGTAGAGCCGAAGCGGGTCTAATAATTTCCGAGGCTGTTATTATTCGTCCAGATGGACAAGGCTATCCAAATACACCGGGCTTGTTTACACAAGCACAAATTAGTGGTTGGAAACTAGTGACAAAAACGGTTCATGAAAATGGCGGAAAAATATTTGCTCAGTTATGGCATACCGGTCGTGTTGCTCATCCGTACTTCTTCGAAAGTAACAATAATGGTTCAAGTGATGTATTAGCTCCTTCAGCTGTTGCCGTTGAAGGAAGTGTACCTAGAATGCGCGACTTAACGTATCAAGTACCAAAAGCGGTAACACTAGAAGATATCAACCAATTAGTAAAAGATTACGCACAAGCGGCAAGCAATGCTATTGAAGCAGGTTTCGATGGTGTCGAAATTCACGGAGCAAATGGCTATTTAATTGACCAGTTCCTTCATCACGATAGTAACCGTCGCAGTGATGAATACGGTGAAACGCCAGAGAATATGTCTCGTTTTCCGTTAGCAGTAGTTGATGCCGTCATTGATGCCATTGGTAATGAGAGAACCGCTTTAAGATTAAGTCCTGGCGCTTATTTCAACATGTCGGGTGATGCAAAAGACCGTCAAGTATTTGATCACTTACTCAAAGAACTTGAACAACGAGAACTTGCTTTTTTACATGTTGGCATTTTTGATGATGCGATGGAGTTTGATTATTTAGAAGGTCAAGCATCGAGTTATCTTCGTGCTAACTACCGTAAGACTTTAGTGGGCGTGGGCAGTTATACGCCGAGCACTGCAAGCTCTGCTATTGGTAACAACAAATTTGATCTTGTCGCAATTGGACGTCCGTTCATTGCTAATGCAGATTATGTTGCTAAGGTTCGCACAGGGAGTGAACTGATTGAATATAGCGATGATATGCTAACAACGTTGGCATAACGTCTATAATAGGTGGAACATAACGAAGTATTAACTCTTCATTACTTTGTTATGTTCTCATGCAAACTAAAAGGCTAGATTACTAAGAAATGCCCATAATAGAGTCTTTCACCGACTAAAGATTCGAGCTCGGCACTACTGGGAAAATTGGACCAATTTTTATTATTTTCTTCTACGACTTCTTCATTTAACCAAACAAGCTGCCAACAAATCTCTTCAGCATTATCCGTTTTCCGTAAAATACTCTGTGATATAAGCACTTCCCTGTCATTATTCATCTCTTCAAATAATAACTCACTTAATTCAATCACTCTTTTTTGATTTTCTTTGATTACAGAAAATACGGCAAACTCTCTACAATGTGGCATTTAAATTCAACTTTATGTTTTAAGTAGTATTAATGATGATTATAATCCTGAACGTTCTTTAAACATACACCTACTCAATAAGAAAATTAATAATTATGGATCTCTTTTTACTGAAAAAAATTATCAGTGCGTTAATCATGCCACTCAGTATCATTATAATATTACTGATATTGGCTATTATCTTTTACCAATATAAAAAGCGCTTCAGTTATGTTTGTTTAATAGCAGCAACCTTATTATTAACGTTAGGGTCATTTCGTCCGTTTGCGAATTTTGTGATGGCACCCATTGAAAATCAGCATTTAGCTTTTACACGTTCAACTGAACCTGTTGACTACATTGTGATTTTAGGTTGTTGGCACACCACAGATCCAGAATTACCCGCTACCAGTGAATTAGGTGTTTGTTCATTGCAACGACTCGTTGAGGCTATTCGTATTTTTAGAATTCATCCTGAAGCACATTTAATTACCTCCGGTTTTGCGGGGCATGACGAAACAAGTAACGCCGAAAAAGTGAAAGAAGCGGCAATGTTGCTCGGCGTACCAGAGAGCAAAATAATTGTTGAAAGCTTTCCAAAAGATACTGAAGAAGAAGCAGAGTTAATCGCCCCCAGAGTTACGGGGAGAAATGTTGTGCTAATTACTAATTCAGACCATATGCCCAGAGCAATAAAATACTTTCAACAACAAGGTGTTTATCCCATTGCCGCACCGGCTGGAAAATGGGTCAAAGGCAACAGTAATGAAAAAAATTGGCCTTATTATTTACCAAGACCTAGCAATTTAGAACAAACGACACATGCATGGTATGAAAGTCTTGGTCGTTTCGTGCAATGGTTAAAAAGTTAGTCTTCGTATTTGTTGAGTTCTCAATAACCCATTTTAAGGGCCGTCATCCTAAACTTTTCTAGGATGACGACCATTTAATAATGTGAATAAAGTTATGGAACGTCGACAATACTCACTATGCGGGATTATCAATATCAATAAAAGTACTGGGTATTGATAATTCATCTTCGAGATGTTTGGCTAAAGCTTTTGCGCCGTAGCGTTCAGTGGCATGGTGACCTGCAGCATAGAAGTGAATATCCATTTCTCTAGCAACATGTGTTGTCTGCTCTGAAACTTCCCCACTAATAAAAGCGTCTATTCCCTGCTCTGCTGCGAGTTCAATATAGTTTTGTCCGCCACCACTGCACCAAGCAACGGTCTTTATTTTTTTATTTGATGGGGGTGAAATATGTAAGCAATTTCTTGATAATTGTTGAGAAATACGTATGCTCAATTCATCACCAGAAATATGATGTGAAAACTCACCTCGCACTGCAACACTTAGTGGATTGCCATATTCTAAGGGCTGAACATCATTGATTTCAAATAATTTGGCAAGTTGAGCGTTATTGCCCAATTCTGGGTGTATATCTAGTGGTAAATGATAAGCAAATAAGCTGATGTTATTTTCAATGAGTGCTTTGATTCGTTGATGTTTCATACCACGAATAACATAAGATTCATTCTTCCAAAAGAAGCCATGATGTACCACTAAAGCATCGGCTTTTTCATGAATAGCTTGTTCAATTAACGCTTGTGTTGCTGTCACACCTGTAACTATTTTATGAATTTCGTCACTGCCTTGAATTTGCAAACCATTAGGACAAAAATCTTTAATTTGTTCAGGTTTTAACAAGGTATTTAGGTGTATTTCTAAATCATTACGGTGGATCATTTCTGTGTTCTCTTTAATTAGTGACTTAAAAATCATTTGGTTTTATGTGATGAATTCATACTTGGGACTTCTACTTGTTTGAATTTGGGTCTTATTTGCCATTTCGGTTTAATCGGCGTTAATGGATGCACACGTTTTTTTGCAACTAAAATATAAACCGACCCCAAACTGGGGAAAAATTCACTGGCGGATTTTTGCCAATACTTAGCTATTTTACCTTGGTTTAGCTTTCCAGATAAAGAAGAGTGCAAAATCTTTTTATCTTCTAAAATCTCATACCCCATCAAGTGTAGCCAATCTTTGACTCGCATTGCTGAGAAAAAACGTTCATCCCACGGGGTATTATTTTTACGATAGGGTATAAACTTATTTAACCCTGCCAAACTGAAGGGATTAAACCCTGTGATCACTAAATAACCATTCGGGATCAATACACGATTTGCTTCTCTCACAACATGGTGTGGGTCAAGGGAAAATTCTAAAGCATGACTTAACAGACACACATCAATGCTATGTTCTAAAAAAGGTAAATCGTCAACATCAGCAATAATATCGCCTGCACGATTCTGTTCTACCAAATTCATTTGGTGCTTAATAGGACAGCCAGAACTGTCAATATAGCCACTGAGAGCACCTATTTTCAATAAATGATAACCAAAAAACTTCGGAAACCAAGGTGCTAACACCTGGTTAATTTCATCAACAATTACCTCACCGTTAGGTAAAGCTTGCCAAGATTCTGGATAATGGGGTTGCCGATAACCCAATGCAGGTTTCATAATTTTTACATACGCCTTTTCAGCTCATTTACGGGTATACTGTGTTATATAACCTTTATTGAGGACGATTTAACGTGCAAAGTCAAACACTAAAGCCAATTTTTATCACCGCTATTCCCGCTTTTACTGACAATTATTTTTGGGCGATAACAACAACCGAAATAAATTTAGTTAATAGTGAGACGCAAAAGCCCGTTGCTCTGGTTGATCCCGGAGATGCTAAGCCCTGTATCAAGTTTTTAGAAGATAATAATTTACAGCTTTGTGCTATTTTAATCACCCATCACCATCCTGATCATACGGGTGGCGTTGCTGAATTAAAGCGTTACTGCCAAAACAAAAATTGGCCAATAACAGTTTATGCCCCTGAAAATAAAAAAATAGCCCATGCTGATGTTCGCGTTAAAGACAAACAAATTATAGAAATCACCGTACTTGACCTGTCTTTTGAAATCATTGACCTCGCTGGACATACGTTAGATCACATTGGTTACTACTCAAACGATGTTGTTTTTTGTGGCGACACATTATTTTCTGGTGGCTGTGGCCGGATATTTGAGGGTACACCAAAACAAATGTTAACGGCTTTAACACGTTTAACTGACTTACCTGACAGAACACATGTTTATTGCGCGCACGAATATACCCTAGCCAATTTAACTTTTGCCCTCGCCGTAGAGCCTCAAAATGCTGAACTTGTACACTACTACAATCAAGTATTAGCAAGCAGAGAAATGAATATATCAACGATCCCTACTTCTATTTTACTTGAGAAAAAAATCAACCCATTCCTCCGCTGTGAACAGCAAGAAATCATCGATAGTGCAGCTAATTTTAGTGGAATAAAATCGGCAAACACTTTAGAGACGTTTACCACGATTAGACAATGGAAAAATGACTTTTAAGATTCGCGCTTCATTAGTATCATTCAAGCTGTGCTTGAATAAACAGGCTAAATAAGTGAAACTAACCTCAAGTAAAATAATATAGTATATACATGAACTATTTCTTAAAAACATCAAAAACGTTACTTTCTAAAAGGCATTGTTTTTCAAAAGCATTACCTCTTTCACTCTCTGTTTCTGCTGCCATCATTTTAATGGGTTGCCAAGCGACACTGTTGCAAAATAATAACGTAGGCGAATTAACAAGCGTTTCAGAACAAAATATAGCCAGCACAGCTGAAATCAATCAAGCAATATTAACCAATGAAACTCTTGATATTATTCATCCTGTTGCTGATGTTGACTTTACCTTAACCGATCCGAAAATAGTCGATGATATTTATGTATCTGAAGATATTTGGCAGCGTATTCGCACTAAATTCACTTTTGAAATACCTGTGGATAGACGCGTAGCTGTTCAGCGTAATTGGTTTGTAAAACATCCTGAATATCTTGACCGTGTCGCAAAACGTGCTGAACCCTTTATTTTTTATATTGTGGAAGAACTTGAAAAAAATAATATTCCGTTAGAAATTGCGCTTTTACCTATTGTGGAAAGTGCTTTTGATCCCTTTGCTTATTCTCATGGTCGTGCTTCAGGTATGTGGCAATTTGTTCCTGCAACAGGCAAGCGTTTTGGTATGAAGCAGAATTGGTGGTACGACGGACGCCGTGATGTGATTGCTTCAACACAAGGGGCTATTAAATATTTAAAATATTTGAACAAGTTTTTTGATGGTGATTGGTTATTAGCACTTGCTGCTTATAATTCCGGTGAAGGTCGTGTGAAACGCGCGATGAAAAAGAATGCCCGTAAAAATTTACCTACTGATTTTTGGTCATTAGATTTACCGAGAGAAACCAGAGCTTATGTACCTAAACTACTGGCTTTAGCTGATGTTATACAACGTGCTGACGAATTTAATATCAAACTTTATGAAATTGAAAATAAGAGTCAGATCACGAATATTAATATAGAGTCGCAGCTTGATTTAGCTAAAGCAGCTAAATTGGCTGATTTATCATTAGCTGAATTACAACGTTTAAATCCTGGGTTTAATCGTTGGGCAACAGACCCAGATGGTCCACATAACTTATTAATACCGAATCACAAGGTTGCTAACTTTGAGGCGAAACTTGCTGAACTTCCTAAAAAAGAACGTTTAGCGTGGCAGCGCTATAAAATTCAAAATGGTGATAATTTAGGTGAAATAGCGCATAAATTTAATACTGATATCAAGTTAATTAAGCAAATTAATAATATCAAAGGCACGCAAATCCGTGCGGGTAAACACTTATTGATTCCAGTAGCGACTCAGTCACTAGACAGTTATGTATTTTCACAAGAACAACGTTTAGTGACAACCAAGAATCGTCAACGCAGTGGAGATAAAATATCTCATACAGTGAAATCAGGTGATACCTTATGGGATATTGGACAGCTATATAAAGTCAGCAGTCGAAGTATCGCAAAATGGAACGGTATGGCGCCTCGGGATGTTTTAAAGCTTGGACAAAAATTAGTAATATGGCAAAAAGCTAAAATATCAAAAAATAGCTTAACGTCAACCATAACATACCAGCCTGTGGAACAGGCTATTATGCGTAATATTACTTACAAGGTGAGGCGTGGTGATTCTTTCGCACGTATTGCTGACAAGTTTAATGTTTCAATTCGTGACATCGAACGCTGGAACAGTTTAAACCGTAAAAAATATTTGCAACCCGGCCAAATGATAAAATTGTCGGTTGATGTGACTAACAGCATTTAATTCATCATTGTCACTTTCAAATAAAACGCTACTGGCTTTAACCCGTAGCGTTTTTTATATCCAAAATGCTCGCTTATAACCATTTTTAAGCTATTGAGAACAAATAGAACTTGATAATTATTTTATAACTGGCAAAGTGTCCTTCGATGTATAAAGAATTAAACCGATACATCCCTCACAATTTGTTAATAATTTAAAGGAGTAGCGCTTCAATGTGTTCGATCTTTGGTATATTAGATATAAAAACAGGTGCAGACGCACTTCGTCCGAAAGCTTTAGAATATTCTCGTTTATTACGTCATCGTGGTCCTGATTGGTCAGGTATTTACAGTAGCGAACATGCAATTTTAGTGCATGAACGCTTATCAATTGTAGACACTGAACACGGTGCTCAGCCTTTATATAACGAAGACAAGAAAAACATTCTCGCCGTTAATGGTGAAATTTATAACCATAAAACCCTCGCAGCAAACCTTAATGTAGATTACCAATTTAAAACAGGTTCAGATTGCGAAATTATTTTACCGCTATATGAAGAATTTGGTGTAGATTTTGTTGATAAACTGCAAGGCATGTTTGCTTTTTGTTTATACAACGAAACAGATAATTCTTATCTCATTGCACGTGATCATATGGGTATTATCCCGCTTTACACGGGTTATGATGTGGAAGGTAACTTTTATGTTGCCTCTGAAATGAAAGCATTAATGCCTATTTGTAAAACTGTCAGTGAATTTCCTCCAGGTCATATTTTTGATAGTCGTGTTGGTGAGTTACAACAATACTATAAACGTAACTGGCAGAAATATTCAGCCATTAAAGATAATACCACCAGCAAAACTAAAATTCGTGAAGCTTTAGAAGAGTCAGTTAAAAGCCACTTAATGACAGATGTACCTTACGGTGTTTTATTGTCAGGTGGATTAGACTCATCGTTAATTTCAGCTATTACACAAAAATTTGCTGCTCGTCGTATTGAAGATAACGATTTAGCTGAAGCTTGGTGGCCAAAGGTTCATTCATTTGCTTGTGGCCTTGAGGGCTCTCCAGATTTAATTGCCGCTAAAACTGTCGCAGAAAGCATTGGTACTATTCATCACAGTATTGTTTTTACTGAACAAGAAGGTATAGATGCCCTTCAAGAAGTTATTTACCACTTAGAAACGTATGATGTAACCACTATTCGTGCATCCACCCCAATGTATTTAATGGCGCGTAAAATTAAAGCTATGGGTATTAAAATGGTACTTTCTGGAGAAGGTGCGGATGAAATTTTTGGTGGATATTTATATTTCCATAAAGCACCCAATGCACAAGAATTTCATGAAGAACTTAACCGTAAGTTAGACAGATTACATAAGTTTGATTGCTTACGTGCCAACAAATCAATGTCGGCTTGGGGTATTGAAGCCCGTGTACCCTTTTTAGATAAAAACTTTATGGATGTTGCCATGCGCATTAACCCTGAAGATAAAATGTGTGGTAACGGTAAAATGGAGAAAGCCATTTTACGTGAGTCTTTTGAGGGTTATTTACCGAAAGAGATTTTATGGCGTCAAAAAGAGCAGTTCTCTGATGGTGTTGGCTATTCGTGGATTGATGGTTTAAAAACACATGTTGAATCTCAAGTTACCGATCAACAACTTGAAAGTGCTAACTTTAAATTTCCAGTGAATACACCTGACAGTAAAGAAGCTTATTTTTACCGTTCTATATTTGAAGATAAATTTCCATTAGCTTCAGCAGCTGACTGTGTTATTGGCGGCAAATCTGTCGCCTGTAGTACAGAAGAGGCATTAGCATGGGATGAAAGCTTTCAAAACAACGCTGACCCTTCTGGTCGAGCAGTATTGAGTGTTCACAACGAAAGTTACTAACTTTTATTCTGAATAATACTAACGTTAAAAAATATAAAACCGATAAGGAATCCTTATCGGTTTTTTTATGTTCAGGATGAACGGTATGTCATGGTGCCATGGATGGCAAAGAATGACGATGGCTAAAATTCTTCCATCAAAGTAAAATAATCAGATTAAATTGAATACATAAAAGATAAATTGTGTAGAATAACAAATAGATGAAAATGATAAAAACAGCACAAACAGGAAAATATTTTGACCAAGCAAATTGATCACAACATGCCAAGTATTACACCTGATAAAGATCAGGTTGAAGCATTTAAAAAGACTCGAACTTACTCTGCAATACCGCCAAGTTCAAACGATAGCTATTCAGCTAGGTCTAGCGTTCAAGCACATCAAGAGAAAACACCAGCTTCATCATCAATGTTATCTAAGTTTTCCACTTTATTGATCTATTTATTAATGGGTGGTGCAGGTTACTGGGGTTATCAACAAAATATTAAAACCAATGAAATCATAAATTCAGCTGAGCAACGTATTGCTAGTTTAGAACACCAACTTTCTGCTACCGGTGAAGAAATGGGTGAATCGGCAATAGAGATGAAAGTACGTATAGAAACGCTCGGTAAAACAAGTGATAAATTATGGGAAGAAATGGATAAACTTTGGGCTTCAGCTTGGAGAAAAAACCAATCTCAGATAAAAACCTTACAAAGAAGCAGTAAATCATTAACCAATCTATCTACAGCTCAACGTGAAGAAGTCACCTCGACTTTAGCTTCGATTAAAGAGATAAATGACAAGCAAGTATCAACAGAATACTCAATTGATGCTTTAAAAGAACAATTAAAATCATCAGAAAATCTAATTGATCAAATCAAGAAGTTATCTTTAGAATTATCTGCCATTGAATCAAATTCACAAGGTAGAGATAAACAACAAATTTCACTTGCAAGTCGTGTTACAAAACTCAGTTCACGAAACCAGCAACTATCATCACAAATAAATAACTTAGAAACTAAATTAGCTGAAGCTATAAAAAGCATTCCGGCTAAAACGGCACCACCTGTGGTTGAAGGGTCTGTAAATTAGCAGTTTTTGCAAGATAGTAGGTTAATTCACAAGAGTTAACCTACTCTCTTTGATTTTCTATCCGTTAACAAACTTAAACTGACTTTCTAGTTCACTTACTCCCAAACCACTACACTTTTTAACTTTTATTTGCACGGGTATGCGTTCTTTTAATGTATCAACGTGGCTGATCACACCTATCATTTTGCCACTCGCGTTCAAGTTATCTAACGCATCAAGTGCAATTTCAAGGGTATCGTTGTCAAGCGTGCCAAAGCCCTCATCAAGAAAAAGTGAATCAATGCTGGTTTTAGCACTCACCAAATCAGACAAGGCTAACGCCAGCGCTAAACTTACTAAGAAGCTTTCACCACCCGAAAGTGTTTTGGTGTCGCGTACGCTGTCTGCTTGCCACGTATCAAGCACTTCAAGTGTCAAAGCTTCTGATTGTTGGCACTTAAGTTGATAACGCGCATGTAAACGCTCAAGTTGCTTATTTGCTAAATACACTAAATGCGCCAATGTTAAGCCTTGGGCAAACTTCCTAAATTTAGCGCCATCAGCTGAACCAATCAAACCATTTAAATGCGCTAAATCATCAACCCCTATTTGAAGTTCGGCTATCTGTTCTAATAAACCTTTTTGCTGTTCTCGTTGAGTTTGGTCATGCTTTAATGTTTGACTTAGTTGACCTTGTTTTATTTGTTCTTGCTTTAATTGCTCTTTAAATGCCGATAATTTTTCTTCTATGATCAGCGGTTTGAAGTCTGTAATACCTGACTGTTCTATCGACTCTTGCTCAACCGTTAATTGCGCCTGTTGTTTCTTATACTGTTCAAGTAATGTTTGTGCACGCTGTTTTTTAATGGTTATTTCATCAAGAAACTTCTGAATTTCTTGTTGCTTTTCAACCGGTAGTAAAGCATTAATAAAGTCAATTTCTGTTGCGAAATCACTCTCTGACAAAGCGGTATTCCAAGCTAGAGTAAGTAATTCAACGTCTTCATTAGCTTTATTCAATTGATGTTCCGCACTCTTCAATAACCCTTGTTTATGCTGATGCGTTTCCATACTGTGTTGGAAAGTACTTTGTAACTTCCTAAGTTCATCATCCATCACTTTTCGGCTTTCAGCTATTTCAGTTCTAACGAAGTTAATATCTTTTTCTTCAAAAAGGGTAAAGCGTTGCTGTTGAGTATGTTGAAGCTCAGTAATAATTTGCTGCTGCGCCCTACTAACATTTTCATGCTCTTCGCTAAGCTGTTGATCATGTATTTGCGCAACCGCTAACTGTTGCTTTAATTCGGTTAAGAGCTGTAAACATTGCTCTTGTTCTTGAAGGGCAAATTGGTATTGCTTTACTTGGTTGTTCTTTTCGGTAAACCAAATGGAAAACACATCTTTACTCGGAATAAACTGACTGTTATTGCTAAATAGCCTTTTTGATAAAACGTCTGTATTTTGAGATGAAAACTGTAGCTCAATAGCATCAATATCTGTTTTAAACGTGTTAAAACCTTCAGATTTAGCTTGTTCTTTTTGCGATAGAAGCACGGTTAACTGTTGTAAACTGTTTTGAATATTATCTACATTATTTAATATCAGCTGCAACTGATTTTGTTCATTCGATTTTTCTTTTTCAATCTTTATTAGCTGCTGCTGACATTGTTGCAACCGTTGTTCCGCTTGTTGGAGTTTTACGTTTGTATTGAGTAGACTTTCTAACGTTTGTTCCCTTTCTTCGATAAAAGATTCAATAGTGGATAAATCGCCTAAGTGACAATTTAAGCCAAGTGACTGTGCAGATAATGGCCATTGACTCAATAAACTTTGTTGCTCTTGTGTTTTTTCCAGCAATACCTTTTCAGTTACATCAAGTTCCGCTTTCAAACGAGATTGAGTCTCCGCTTGAGCTTTTCCTTGACGTTCTAATTGTTGAAGTTGATGCGTTAACTGATCAAATCGTTGTTGATACTCTGACGTCTGCGCATTTTCTAACTTTGAATATTCTTCAATTGCGGGATGTTCGATTGAACCACATAGCGGACAAGCTTGTTCATGTTCAAGGTTTCTGCGATGCTCACTTAACGACAGAATGGTTTTTTGTTGATCTAAAATGAGCAAAACATCATCGCGAGTTAACTGTAAATCACGATATTGTGCTCTTAGCTGAATGACTTCATTTGAAACAATTTTATATTGATGGCTTTTCTCAGATATCGTTGTTTGATAGTTCAATGCTTCATTGGTTAGAAATGAGAAACGCCGAGCGTTTTCTCTTATGGTGATTTGCTGAGTAACTTGCTCTTGACGTAGCTGTAAATCAAGCTGTAATGCCTCTTCGTTAACGACAGAAGCACTTGCTAAAACAACGTGTTTTTCCTGTTGAAACTGTTCGAGTTGATCTATTAGCGTATCGTTTTTCTGTTGTTGGCTCTGAAGTAATTGTTGCTGATTTAATCGTTGCTGATGCAATTGTTCTTGTTGTAAATACAGGCGTTTTTGATCAACAGTAATTTGCTCTATTTCATGCTCGATAAAAGTTAACTGCTGATATTGATTTTGCCATAAAGGCAACTTCTCTGGTAAATTGTTCAATACCTTGTTTTGGCTTATAAAGGTTTCATTTTGAGAGATTTTCGTTGTATGTTGTTGTTGCTCTTTTAGTAAATTATCACAATGTGTTTTCGATACCTTTTGGCCATCAATTAACGATATTAATTTATTTGCAGATTCTTTTTCTTGTTTGCTCTGGTGAATGATTTGATTATCAAGCGGGATGATTTTTTCAATCATCAAATTTTCTATTTTTTCATCTGCTAATTGTTGAGTAACTTGTGCTTTAGCTAATTCATCATATGATTTTTTAGCAATATGTGAATGCTGTTCAACATTTTTACACGTGTTTAATAGTTCATTGTTACTGATGATGAGTGATTTTTGTAACTGTCTTTTATTTTCATGTTCTTCAAAAGTAGATCTTAACTTTTCTGCAGGAATAGCTAACGATAATTTGGATAAATCACCTTCAGCATCGAGTTCTTTTTGTGATACCAGCAGCAACTGTTCATTAACCACTGCAACATTTTCTTGATTCTCTATTGATTTTTGATACCAGGTTTGTGCTTTTTGCCATAAATCGCAGGTTGACGCTAGTTGCTTTTCATTTTCGATAAAGTGGTCCAACTGCAGTGTTAACGACGTTAGTTCCTCTTGTGATAATATAACGGTGCCTTGACTTTGTGCTTGCAGTATTTTCAAGTCATTACTGGCATTTTTATGATTCTGATAGACTTGCTGAGAAACTTGTCCATATATTTCAGTGCCCGTTAACTCTTCTAACAGTTCGGCTCGTTCGTTACTTGCTGCATTCAAAAAAGCAGCGAACTGCCCTTGCGATAACATCATCGACTTGGTGAAACGTGAAAAATCTAAGCCCGTCAAACTCGCTATTTCGCTGCGAACTTGTGAAACTTTAGTCGCTATTATTTGGTCTTTTTCACCTGCTAAGGTTGAAATTTCTGCGAGTTCGGCAAGCGGTTTTTGAAGATTTCCTTCAACACTATTTTTAGCTCGTCGTTGACTCCAAAATGCGCGATAAGCTTTCCCTTTCACTTCAAATTCAACTTCCGCTAAACAACTAGACGTATGCCGAGTCATTAACTGATTTTGCTTGTCTGAAACATTCAAGCGCGGTGTTTGATGATAGAGCGCTAAACAAATAGCATCTAAGATTGTCGTTTTACCTGCGCCCGTTGGGCCCGTTATGGCAAACAATCCACTATTGTTAAAAGGCGCTTGGCTAAAATCAATCTTCCATGCACCTTTGAGTGAGTTTATATTTTCAAATCGTAAACTTAATATTCTCACTTGGCTTCACCTGTAGGCTTAGGTTTTTCAACGTCACTTTCAACTACCGTACTTCGCTCTGTTATTTGTTCTTGTACTTGCTCTAACGTTTGGGCAAACATTTTTTCAAGTCGACTTTTTTGGCTGACTTCTATTTTCGTTTCCCAATTTTCTTGTCGTAATCGCGTTTCAAATACATCACTTAATGACAATTCGTTCAATGTGATCTTTTTTTGGCTTTCAGGCATTGATTGCCTCGCTTTTTTGCTGCGTCTAACCAACAATACTTCCACAGGCAGTTCTTTAATAAGCGCTTCAATACGAGGTGTTAAGTCTTGTAAATATTCTGCACTGTTGATTTCAATATCAAGCCAAATTTTCTGATCATTCGCTAATAATGTTTTAGCGCAATCTAACTCTTCAACTAAACGGGTAACATCATCAGTAAGCTTTTCTAATTTACTCTTTACCATCAACAAAGGCTGAAAACAGGGAATGTCTTGCTCAATAACTTGGCTAAGCTTGGCTTGTTCAAATTCAGCAATTAATACTTTTTTAGTTTGGCTGGCTTCATCAAAGCTCAATGCTATCGGTGAACCGCTATAACGAATATGATTTGATTTCGCTACTTTCTGACTTCGATGAATATGGCCCAGAGCAATGTAGTCAGCTTCAGGGAATGCATTCGCAGGAAAAGCTTCAAGTGTGCCAATATAAATATCGCGAACAGATTCACTACTGGTTACGCCAACTGTTGTGAGATGTCCGGTAGCAATAATGGGTAATGATTCTTGCTTATTCAATGGTACTGTTTCTTGCGCTTGTTGATATAAGGTTTGATAATGTTCGCTAATCGCCTGTTGTAATGATTGTTGTTTATCTTTAACTGACTGCCCTGCGCTACTGTTGATAATGTCTCTAGGTCGAATAAATGGAATAGCACACAATACGGCGCCTGGCTGGCCTTTTTTATTGTTGAGGGTAATAACTTGTTCATCAAGCTTATCACCAACATGGGTAATAACTTGACATGATAAATGTGACAATAATTGCTTAGACTCTCCAAGCATTGCTACCGAGTCATGATTGCCCGCGAGTATAATAAGCTGACAATTTTTCTCATGCATATTAACGATAAAATCAAAATACATTTCTCGCGCATAACTGGGTGGCGTCCCCGTATCAAAAATATCCCCAGCAACAATCACTGCATCAATATCATGTGCTTTGACTTGTTCTAATAGCCAATTTAAAAATCGTTGATGTTCATTTGCACGGCTTTTGCCGTAAAAGTTTTGGCCTAAATGCCAATCGGACGTATGGAGAATACGAAATGTCATAAATTTGTCTTAATGTTTATAAACTCAGGAATGCGTCATTAATTATTATTTTTAATGGTCGTTTTCTTACCTTCAAAGATTTCATAAAGCGCTTGATGAGCATTTTTAGAAAATGAATCGGTGCGTGTTTCATAATCTTTTATCCATTGGGTGAGCATCCCTAGATTTTCATCTTGTGCTTGCTTAGAAGAATATTTATGAGGCTCCCAAGGGCGCTTTTCTGCGTTTTTAATGCAGGTGTCAATAGATAAGTCTAAAAACACCATTTCATTGGCTGTACAATATTCCCGACCTTTAACCGCATCGTTGTTCGATTTTGTCGCGAGTAACTCGAGTAAATCACTATAACAACCTTCGATGACCCAGTTTTCATGCTTTTGTGTAAAAGTGGCTATTTCTTTGGCTGAATCAATTATAGGTTTTCTTTGCGGTGGTGATGTTGCTAACCAGGCTAATGTATCAAGATCTAAATGTGCTAATTTGTTCTCTACTGCCAACTTTTTAGCCAGTGTTGACTTACCTGAACCTGAGTTTCCAAAAATGATTATTTTCTGCAAGTGAACAACCTTAATGTCTACGCTTAGAATGTTGACATTGTACCTTAACTTATTAAAAAAGTTATAATTTTAACTCACCAAATAACAAAGTCGTCCTAATATAATGTTCATTAATAAGTAAACATCAATTTAATATATCTGTTTTATCTTTCAGGCTACAGACGATATTTAGTTCAGTAACAATTATTGCCAATAGCCTTACTCTTTTTAGACAATCCAAAAACAAGTGCCGTTTTTATAGTTATTCCTCGCAACGTTACAACCCCAACAGGGTTAACATTTTTTACCCACCGAATATAACAATCTGATAGACCCAGATAATTGCGCCTACTTCCTTCCTATTAAATTTATATTACTTTAAAACTTGCATCCTAGAAAAAACCACCTACATTTAACAAGTTCGTAACATATTGGTAACAATTTGTTTCGTGATATCTATCAAAGAAGTAATGTCTCTAATTGATTCATGACTTTTTACACGAAGATTAATGATATTAGAAACTTACTATCAAAACTTTGTTTGTCTTCCTAAAAATATGATCACCCCTAATATTGGCTGATTGGATTTGAAAGGTTTACAGACACACCCGACTTAGGTGCATACAAGTTGTATGCCGTTAAATATAATAACAAAAGGTATAAAAATGAAACATAATAAAACATTTCTTTTAAGTGCATTGTCTATAAGTTTAATGGGGACACTCAGTGTTGAAGCGGCTGAAAGAAAACTATTGAACGGTGATAATGCAACTATTTCAGCATTATCTCAAAATACTCCTAGCCTCTTAAATAACGACCCTGCACAACTAGTAGGATTGTCCGCAGGCAATACACTGCAAGTAAAAAAAGATTTTATCTTAGATAACGGTGATAGCACGACACGATATCAACAATTTTATCAGGGCATTCCAGTGATAAATGATGACGCGGTTATCTCTAAGAAAAATGATAATAGCTTTAAGCATGCCCATGGCTCAGTGTTAAATAATATAGATGCTGACATTAAGGATGTCACACCAACCTTTACAGCGAAAGAAGCTTTACATCGTTCTAAAGGCGTAAGTTTTGGAGGTTTTTTATCTGCGGACAACGTGACTACATTTAACGAGACGTCGGTATTATCAATATGGCAAGACGACAATGACACCGCAAAACTCGTATATGAAGTGAGTTTTGTTCAATATGGAAATACACCCGCCCGACCCTATTATATTATTGATGCGCATACCGGTGATGTATTATTGTATTTAGATAATTTACAAACTGCAGATGGCACAGGCCCCGGTGGTAATGCTAAAACAGGTAAATATCAATACGGCACAGACTTTGGCTATTTAGATGTTAGCCAGTCAGGCTCTACCTGTAGTATGACTAATAGCAATGTAAAAACGATCAACTTAAATCATGGCACTAGCGGCTCAAATGCGTTTAGTTATACTTGCCCAGAAAACACCACTAAAGAAATTAATGGCGCCTACTCCCCGCTTAATGATGCCCATTATTTTGGTAACGTAATTTATAATATGTACAACGATTGGTTTGGCGAGCCACCTTTAACTTTTCAATTACAAATGCGTGTACATTACTCAAATAATTATGAAAATGCTTTTTGGGATGGCACAGCGATGACTTTTGGTGATGGTCAAAATACCTTTTACCCATTAGTCAGTCTAGATGTTTCTGCTCATGAAGTGTCTCATGGTTATACCGAACAAAACTCTGGTCTTGTTTATTCAGGAAAATCGGGTGGCCTCAATGAAGCATTTTCAGATATGGCGGGTGAAGCAGCTGAATACTTCATGACAGGTACTAATGACTGGAAAGTTGGAGAACAAATATTTAAAGGCAATGGTGCATTACGCTACATGAATGACCCTACCCTTGATGGAAATTCTATAGGTCATCAATCTGATTACTCGTCTGGAATGGATGTTCATCACAGCTCAGGTGTTTTCAATAAAGCGTTTTATTTGTTAGCCAATAAAACGGGATGGAACACACGTAAAGCATTTGAAGTTATGACAAATGCAAATAAGTTGTATTGGACGTCAAACACTGATTGGAATTCGGCAGGTGACGGTGCAATAGATGCAGCTTGTGATTTAGGGTATAGCACTGATGATGTGAAAGCAGCATTAGCGTCAGTTGGTGTAACATCTGATGCGAGTTCTAGTAATTGTGGCACAATACCAACTGACGGTGTGCTAACCAACGGAGTTGCGGAAACGGGCTTGTCAGGTAGTGCTAAAGATCAACTGTTTTATACTTTATCAGTTCCTGCTGGGGCAACAGATTTAAATTTCATCACAACAGGCTCTAGCGGTGACGCCGACCTGTATGTAAAATTTGGTTCAAAACCCACGTTATCGTCTTATGATTGTAATAGTACCAGTTCTTCGAGTAATGAAAACTGTGATATATCATCAGCACAAGCGGGCACCTATCACGTGATGGTTGAAGCTTGGAATGCGATAAGTGGAGTTTCTTTAACGGGTAGTTTTACTGAAGATGGTGGTACTAACCCAGGAGACTCAATTGATATTACCTATGATATTAATTCACTTAACTCTGGTGCTTGGGAAAGATTTTCTGAAACCTTAGCGAGTGGCTATTCAACGTTGACAGTAACTATTTCTGGTGGAACTGGAGATGCAGATCTTTACGTTAGAGAAGGCACTAAGTCAACGAGATCTAAATACGATTGCCGTCCATACCTAAACGGTAATGAAGAAGTTTGTACTTTCTCAAACCCCGGTGCAGGTACTTGGTATTTTGATGTTAGAGGATACTCTACAGCTTCAAATGTAACATTGAACATAAAAGCTAATTAATGTTTACATTCTTACTTTGAGGGGCTTCGCCCCTCTTTCTATTTCAAACAATAATATCTTTCTTATTAAAGGTTTGCTCATCGAGTTTTGCCGAATCTCTTTACTAGCGATAAAATTAGTTCGTTAAAATGTAATTTGACTGTTTCAGAATAACAACTAAATAACAACAGTGAAAAAGAGAATGATTTAAAAGATGTTTTTCAAAAAATAATAATTAATAAAAGAGAAAATCATGAAAAAAACAGTTAAAGGGCTTCTTGCGCTAAGCCTCCTCATCGGAACGAGTACCGCTTCTGCACTTGAATATAACAACTCACACCCAAACATCAACCAACAAAACAACCATTTAAATCAACAAGATAACAACAAAAAAGTTTGGATTTCTATTGGTAATGACGCTGTAACTATGATTAACAATAGTTACAGTAAACAGTTTAACCTGACTAACATCCAACCAAAGCAATCAGTACTTAACCTTACAGGGCCACAAACATTAACATCACACAACCATGACATTAATATTGTCAATATTGAAGAATCGCAATTGGATAACTTAAGCGAATTCATGCATGAAAATTTTAAACGTTGTGGTGGCTATATATTTCATGAGTCTTTAGCAGCAGCGCAGCAGTATACTGCAAATATCCCCTTAACTCAGCAAGTTATTGCAAACTATACGATTGATAATCCAACGGGTGTAAATTCGTTATTAAACCAGTTGTCTTCGTCGAACTTAACATCAACCGTAAATACTCTAAGCAACTACAACAATCGTTATTATACGAGTTCAACAGGTGTAGAGTCAGCTAATTGGTTAAAAAGCCATTGGGCTTCAATAAGTAGTCAACGTAGTGATATTAATGTTGAACTATATAATCATACTTTTCAGCAATCTTCTGTTATTGCAACCATCACTGGCACGTCAAATAGCGATGAAATCGTCATTATAGGAGGACATTTAGATTCAATAAATTTGTCTAACCCAAATACAGGCACGGCTCCTGGTGCAGATGATAATGCATCAGGTATTGCTGTGGTTACGGAGACATTACGTGCAATCGTTGCTAGTGGTTTCAAACCAAAACGCACGATTAAATTCATTGGTTATGCTGCAGAAGAAGTCGGCTTAAGAGGATCTAAAGCTATTGCTCAAGATTATAAAAACCAAGGGTTGAATATTGTCGGTGTCGCACAATTTGACATGGTTGGTTATAAAGGGACAGCAAATAAAGATATTGTCTTTATGACCGACTACACAAATAGTGGACAAAATACCTTTATGACCCAACTCATTGATACGTATTTATCAGATATTAGCTATGGATATGACCAATGTGGTTATGGCTGCTCGGATCATGCTTCTTGGCACAACCAAGGTTACCCCGCTTCGATGCCATTTGAATCAAATATGTCTGATATTAACAGCAGTATACATACCGCTAGTGACACCAGTTTTAATTCTGCTCATGCGTTAAAATTTGCACGTCTCTCTGCTACCTTTGCTGCCGAATTGGCTAAAAGTGGCGATGTTGTCATTCCACCAAACGACTCTGTTTTAGAGAATAATACACCACGTACTGTTTCTGGTGCCTCGAAAGATGAAGCGATGTTTACTTTTGAAGTTCCTACTGACGCAACATCCTTAAGCTTTACAACTCAAGGTGGCAGTGGCGATGCGGATCTGTATGTTAGATTTGGAGCAGAAGCCACTACATCGACTTATGACTGTAAAAGCACTAGCGCTACTAGCACTGAAACCTGCGATATTTCATCAATACAGACAGGTACTTATCACGTTATGGTCCTTGCATGGAATCAAATAAGTAATGTGAATTTAACCGCGAGTTACGATACAGCTACAATTCCACCAGATGATACAAATGTCTTACAAAACAATGTGTCTAAAACTGATTTAAGCGGTGCCAGATACGAAAACCTAGAATACACCATGGTTGTTCCGTCTGGTGCTTCTAATGTAAAATTTACTATTAACGGTGGCAGTGGTGACGCAGACTTATTTATTAAATTTGGTAGTAAACCTACTTCATCAGACTATGATTGTCGCCCCTATATTAGCGGAAATAATGAAACATGTAGCGCTAATGATAATGGTGGTACTTATTACATTATGATTAATGGCTATGCAGCATTTTCTCGTTTAAGTTTAACGGGTAGTTACAATCCAACAATATCCCCTATAAATACAAGGGTTAACTCAATAACAAGAAGTGCTGTAATAGCTGAGCAACACAATAACTAATTAATACCCATTAATTACAACAAATATACCGGGTAGATTAAGGAGTCTGCCCTACTTCTAATGATATCTTCAGCCTGTCAGTTAATTAATTTTCACGACTTAATCTTTTAATCTTTTAATCTTTTAATCTTTTAATAAGTCGAAATTTTCCCCACTAATTTTGATTCTGCCTCTAAATGATTTTAATGATTTATAAAAATATTATCCTGAAATATACCAAACAACTAACTCTATTTACTTTCGAAGTTTATCGCGGAAAAATAGCGTAACTTAGGATATTTGCAGTACGTTTAAATAACCCTCAGCGTGAAGTCACAAATAATTACAATGTGATTAACGATGATGGTTATGAAGTACAAAACAATTAATGGCCCGATAAAAAATCCCAGACGATGATCATTATTTGAAACCAAAAACTTGATGCTTATATTGCTAGAATTATAATAATGATTAAATAATTGTAAATCATAGCCTTCAGATGTGTAGAATTAGCTATAATTTGAATGCGTTTATTTAAAACAAATTTGACTAATTATTCATCAAGCGTTATTTATAGGTAAAATTTAAAAGAAAAATAATATGATAAAAATTATCCCTTTACTGCTTATCCCTACTCTTATAGTAAATTGTGCTTACGCCACTTCCATTTTCAACAGCGATGTTGAGAACTTAATTGTAACAATGAAAGCACCTACACCGATTATTTCAGACTTAAAAGAATTAACGGATGAAATTGGCGGCCGGTTAACAGGAACACAAGCAAATAAAAAAGCAGTGAACTGGGCATTAAAAAAGTTTCATGCAGCAGGTGTAAGTGCTAAAAAAGAAAGTTTTACTATGCCAAGAGCGTGGGTAGAGAAAAGTATTAGCGCTAAGGTTTTTAATAACCTTATAAATTTTTCACCTCGTATTGTGGCAATGCCTTTTACGAACAAAACGCATTACCAAGGTCTGACAGCAAAAATTGTCAACCTAAAAACAGGTACTGAAACAGATTTTGAAGAAAAAAATACTGACAATTATTTAAAAGACAAATGGCTGCTAATCGAAACTGAAATCCTTAATGACAAAAGTGGTATTAATGGACTCTTTCAAGAGTATCTTAATGCTGTGGTTATTGAAGAAAATGCACTAGCAGCCAAAGCCGCTGGCATTATTTATATGTCTTCACGGCCACACAACCTATTATATCGTCACTTACCAAGTTCAGGCGTTGATAATAAGTTAGCGATTGTGGTGATGGAAAGAGAGAGTGCAAAACGGGCTCAACGATTATTAGATTCTGGTACATCACTGAAGTTAACCGCAAAAATAAATATTTTCGGCGAGAAACCTTACGAAGCAAACAATGTTGTAGCTGAAATTGAAGGTGATACTTACCCTGAAGAAATAGTGTTAATTGGCGCTCATATAGATTCTTTTGATCTTGGCACGGGTGCACTAGATAATGGAGCCAATGTTAGTTTAGTCATTGATATTGCTCGTCAAATTAAGAAGCTTGATATAACACCTAAACGTACCATTCGTTTTGTTCTTTTTAATGGTGAAGAACAAGGGATGTATGGTTCATGGGGTTATACTCAAAAACATATCGATGAGTTAGACAATCATGTTTTAGCTTCCACCATTGATATTGGTACAGGGGCTATCACTGGTTTTTTTATTAATGGCCGAAAAGAAATTAAAAGCACTCTCGATGAAGTATTACTTTCTGTAACTGCATTAGGCCCATTCAGCCAAATTATCGACCCAGTTGTTGGCACAGACAATTATGACTTTATGATGCAAGGTGTTGCCAATATAGTAGCCAACCAAGCAGATGCCAATTATGCATCGAACTACCATGCACAATCTGATACCTTTGAAAAAGTAGACCAGCAACAATTAAAATTAAATTCTGCCATTATGGCTGCAACTATATTCGGCATTGCGAACCTTGATGAGATCCCATGGCAACGACAAACATCTGTGGAAGTGGTAAAAATGGTTGATAAATTTAACCTTGAAGAATCAATGAAAACCTTCGGTTTACAGCAAAGTTGGCAAGAAAATAAACGAGGCATTAAGCATTAAAAACTTTTTAATGACTCAATTTAATGATTAAAATCAATAAAGGTCTTTATTCATAAGACCTTTTTTTATGTGCGCTATGAAGGTTCACCTTATCCCCTTAAAACGAAAGAAATTCATTAAAAGTTCTTACTATTTTGTCAGTAGCTTACTTTATCGACATTATGGCTCCAACGCCTGCAATCGCCATTCACCATGATAAACATTAAATCCATGCTCTGATGCAAAACCAATCAAGGTTAAGTTAAACCGTTTCGCTGCGGATATTGCTAAATCAGACGGCGCACCTACCGCGATAAGTATTGCAATACCTGCCATCACCGACTTTTGTACTATTTCAAAGCTGACTCGGCTGCTTACTAAGCACACTAAGTGCTCTGGAACTTTATCACCTTCACAACGACGAGACTCTAACAAAGCACCAAAGAGTTTATCTACAGCATTATGGCGACCAATGTCTTCACGGAGATCAAATAAGCGATTTCCGTTAAATAGTCCTGCGGCATGTGAACTACCGGTAACTTTAAATACTGACTGGTGTTCTCTCATCACTTTTGGCATCAACAAAATATCAGCTATTGATAAAGTATGATTTTGCTCGCTGAGTACCGGTGGGTTTCTCAACTCTAAACTTTTTAGTGACGTGGTACCACAAAGACCACAGCTACTATAAGTCATTTGATATCGCTCTAATGACGACAACTCAGGAACCAATCCCTGGGATAAAGTAACTTCCCATAAATTGTTATTTTTCTCAGTGGTGTTAGGTGAAATATCGGCTATATCTTCAAACGAATCGATAACACCTTCAGACATTAATAAGCCGATTATTAATTGTCTATCGTTGCCGGGAGTACGCATAGTAATAGAAAATACTTGAGAGTGTTCCGTTGGGTTATCATCCTGATGATTAACCCAAACTATGGTAATTTGTAGCGGTTGTTCGACGATTACCTTATCGGAAACTAACTTACGTTTATGATTTTTAATCATCACTTTTTTTATTGACGCCGTAGAGTCGTCAATGTTCTGCTTAACCGAGTATTCAATAATGGTTGGCGCCGTTTTATTCATATATACATCATGTAGACTATTTGTTTGAAATATTACCTGCTTAATTTCAAAGTGCAAAGGTATGATGAAAATCCATTTATTAACCAAAAGTAGCGAACCGTAAGTCTTTTGTTGCAAATAAGCTATTTTCCGCTCAATTTAATATACATTAATCAAAATATATCGTAAAAATGTACAATTAAATGTCTTAACTAAGTTTTTGAAATTTAACCATTAGCACCCACTAAAATTGACATAGAGCCTTTAGTGACTGTTTATCAGCAAATAAAGTTTAGTCTTTTAAAACATATTATCTATACTTTATTGTAGTGTTATTCATGGGATAATGAAATGAAAGTGATCTCTGCCACCTTAGTTAAAACATGGTTATTTCTTATTAAAAGTAAAGATCCACAGCTCGCAAAACAAAAGTTTTGTGCATACCAAAAAATTAGACGATTATTTGGTAGCACAGATGTTGCGGAATTATATATCGAACAAGATAAAGATCATGATATTGAAGTAGTTATTGTTTAGATAAAATGCGAGTAGCCGTTTGATTAACGTCTACTCGTCATTTGATGATCTAATGCAGATAAGGGGCATATAAGATTATCTTTGTTTATCAATTCTTACTGAGCCGTTAGCTAAATAGATAAGACGAATGGCGTCACTGCGTTGAAAAACCATTCTTGAGTCTAAATCTTGTATTACCATAAACTCTTTCCCTGCATCGGTTTTTATCATTAATTCAACTAAGCGAATCGTCTTTATATGATATTGAGGATTATTGTTATTAGAAAGAGAGCCTCCTAATAAAGCGCCAAGGATGGTAGCAACATCTCGTCCACTACCACTGCCAAATTGGCTCCCTATAGCTCCACCAATAAGGGCTCCTCCAAATACTTTCCAGCCGCTACTTTTGTCTTCTATAATTTCTTGTTCAGTAATATTTCGTACCGACTGTACCATTCCAAATAAAACTTTTTCAACAGGAACTGCTTTATTTCTATCATAATCAGCACTCACTGCAGTACTTAATAAAACAGTAAAGAAACATAAAAAAGTAAATAGTATTGTTTTCATAATCTCCCCCTTAAATTGAAGTTTTCGAAATTACCAACCAACTGATTCTTTAGCTTTTGTCTTACGAATTTCAGTTTCGTCTGCCCATTCGACTAGCCCACTTTCTAAATCCATTAAGCGTATTGTAAATTTATAATACACATCAGATTTGTCTTTATTAGACTTTACAATACTTGATAAGTTTCCGTAAAGCATATATTCCGCACCTATTTGCTTACCAAATTGTACTGACTTATTGGTATCAACCATACCGCCATCTTGTTGAAATTTGATTTGTTCTCTGGCCGATTCTACACGAGCCATGTCGACGAAACGAAACTTACCTGAGCGTAATAGTTTGGTTGAAATAGAGTCTGTAATTGACTCGGTATCAATATGTTCGCTGGTTTTATTTTTAATACGTTCAACAAACATTACCGGACGTTTGTTTTGCGTTAACGTGCCAACTACCGGTGACAATAATAAAGAATCAGTCATTTCAGCTGCTACTTTTTGTAAATCAGTAGAGCCAAAGTTAATGTCTGTGGTTTCAACTGATGTTGCATCACCATAACGTACAACTGACTTTTGTGCACAACCTGCAGCCATTGTAATAGCGAGACCAACCGTAGTAGCAATAATTAATTTTTTCATAATAACTTCCTTAATAAATAACGTAATAACTTTTAATTTCTTAATTTTAATCTTTAATATCTATATGCTTTTTCAGGAACTTCTCTCACATAAACAGTGAAAGAAGCTACTTGTTCATTAGGAGCGAGCCCCCTTAAAGCTGTAGACTGAAAACCATGTAACTCAAGTGGTTTCCAGGGTGTTTTCCGTGATTCGATAACGAAACCTTCAGCATCAAACCAATTAAAATGGTATTGCAATTTCAAAGACTTTTTATAAGTACTTTTGAGTTGCAGGTTAATTTCTAGTAAGTCATTAGTTTTTCGTGATTTAACATCAACTATGTTTAACTTTTTCCCTAGTTTGGGATTGTGTACTTCTAAATGCTTTGAAAAGTCATCCCCTTGTGTCATTGCACTTGTTCCCGTTCCTGAGGTTATTGGTGTCGCACATCCGGCAAGAAATAATGAAAAAATAACGCTTACCACTGTTAATCTAATAAAAAACTTCATGTTTTCTCCTTACAAGTTTATGGTTTGATACCCGGTGTAACCACCAATTGCCGTAAAATTGATTAAAGTAGTACCGTTTTCAATGACATCAATTTCAATAATTTCTTTTTTTTCCGCATATGAGATAACTAACTTTTGATGCCCCACAGCAATATTATCTAATTTCATAATTTGTACATTATCCGGTAAACTCGACCAACTTCGTGTATCTGCTTTTTCCGATGCAACATTATATAAACTTGCTAAAATATTACCGATATCACCACCTGACTTCTTCATGTTTTGACGTATTTGCTCTTTTGCCACTAAACGTAACGCTTGTCTTGTGACTAGGCCCGATAAGTTATCTTTTAGGTTCTTAGTCGCTAAAGATTGCAATTTCACTATTTCTTGTGAAAGGTAACTTTTTTCATCGATGCTAATCGTTAATGGGGTAAGCGTCGATAAACGTCCTCGATAAACCGGTAGAGCAAAAGTAAAAAACTTAACGTTAGAATTTGTATTGAATATAGGTAAGTTTAATTTTGCTTCTTCTTTTGCATTAACGATGCCTTGTTCAAAAATAACAACAACTTGCCCTGAATTTTTTTTATTAACTGTTTTGTATTGACCAAACTTTTGTTCAAATTCAGCTAAATCTTCATGCATGCCAAGCTTTTTAGCCAACCGCAATACATCTTGCTGCAAATAAGTATTATTTGGGTAAATTTCTATCGCTCGTTTGTAGTCAATATACGCATCATTCGGCTGTTTACCTGCTTCATACAATAAACCTGAAAGATAGAAAGTATAAGCATTCTGAAAACTATTTTTAACATCACCAATAAAATTGTCCATTGATGGGTAGTTTTCATATAATTTGTTAGTGTTAACGCCCTTACCTGCCATTTCTTCTTGTGCTGTATAAATTTCTGCTTCATTCGTTTTTAGTGCACGTTCTTGAACTAAGTTAGCACGACGAACTTCAACTAAAGCCCCTTCTAAACTCCCCTGATATAAATAATTCAATGCTTGATAAGAATGCAACATACTTTGTTCATATGAAGGAATTTCATAAGCAATGGCGTTATCATTGCTCACAACAGCACTCGCTTTTTTCAATCCTCTGCTTATTTGAATATTCGCTGCTTGCTCTTGGGCTTGTACCTGATTGTATGCCACCTCAAAACTTTTTTGACTCGCTAACCAATTATGAGCAAGAAATTGTAATCGTGCTTTTTCTAGTTGGCTCAAAGCATAATTATTATGATTACTGTTAACCGATATAACCGACGTTTCAGCTTTAACAAATTCACCTTTTAATTGAGCTGAACGAGATTGTTTCATTTGTTGGCTATAACCAAAGAATAGATCACTAACCCCAATAGATGTGCAACCGACCAGCATGGCGACTGAAAAAATAATACAAAGTTTTAATGATAATTTTTTAAGCATAAAATCGCTCTAATAACCCTAATTTGTTGAGCATTTGATAGCACTGAAATAACCTCTGCTGCCCTTCATTTGCTGAAATGTAAAATTAATACTAAACAGTACATTAGGCAACATAAAATTTGTGAGTAAATTGTAATAATGTGTAATGTTTTTCTATATTATTGACTCATAAAAGTCGTCTGATTTTTTAAACACAATTAGATTGCCTTGCATAGCGCTAATTATTTCCTGCCATTTTTTGAACATATTTTGTCAGTACTTTGCCCTTATACTGACGTTGCTAACACTCAATGTTTTGTTTAAATAGCTCATCGCCTATTTAAACAAGAGCAAAAGATGTTTACTTCTAAAAAAAACCTTCAACTTATAGATGATCAAGACTCATATTATTACCGACAACAACGTAAAAAAAGACGCAGTAAATGGTTGAAAATATTCCTTTTATTATTACTTGTGCTTTCACTTGTTATAGCTTTCATTCCTTTTGCAAAAAGTAATGAAAATAATTTAGAAAAAACAATAATGAGTCAAAGTGCATTTGTTCATGGCCCGCAATTACTTTTTGAACATCCAAACCCGTCTAAAGGGGCAACATTTCCTGTTGATATTGAAGCTAACATTCAAATTAATGGTTTAGTTGCCTACGTAGAAATAAAGCAAACTTTTATTAATCCTCATGCTATTGCGCTAGAAGGTACTTATCAATTTCCGTTACCTGAAAATTCAGCAGTAAAACAACTAATGATAAAGGTAGGCGACATAGAAATAATCGGAGAAATAATGGAAAAAAAAGCAGCTAAAGCTGCTTACCAAAAAGCCAAACGACAAGGCAAAAAAGCGAGTTTGGTTGAGCAAAAACGTCCAAATTTATTTACCAATAAAATTGCGAATATTCCTCCACAATCTACGGTTATTGTTACCTTAAAATTCATCATGCCTGTTTCATTCTCTAATGATAAATTTAATTTACAACTGCCACTCGCGATGACAGATAAATATCAACCTGCATCCAAAAACCTTTTTAAACAATTCTCAAAACCAAATAAAACCGCCCCGAAAACAACTATATTTCAGCCGTCTAGATCTATTGCACGTAGTCAATCATCGATAAATATTGAATTAAATACGGGGGTCCCCGTAACCTCTATTATTAGTGATAGCCATAAAATAAAAAAAAGAGAGTTGAACAGCCTTCAAAATTCATACTTTATTACCTTAAGCAAAACACATGTCATCTCAAATAAAAGTTTTAATTTAAGTTGGCAGTTACTGCCGAGCAGTCAACCTCAAATCAGTAGTTTTACACAAGAAATATCAGGTGAACATTATACTTTATTGACTTTTTTCCCTCCAAAATTAGAAATCACTAAAGTAATAGCAAGAGATATCATTTTCATTATTGATACTTCAGGTTCCATGCAAGGGAAATCTATGCAACAAGCGAAAGCTAGCCTGCAGCTTGCGATATTACAACTTAACGATAAAGACAGCTTTAATATCATCGCTTTTGATGACGATACACAATTACTGTTTCCAACAACTAAAATGGCCTCAGCGCAAAAAATTGAAAAAGCACAACACTTTATTAATAACTTAACAGCCGACGGTGGCACTGAAATGTACCGACCTTTAAGTAACGCGTTAATGATGAAAAAAAATGAAAGGCAATCGCTTAAAGCAATTCGCCAAATAGTATTCATCACTGACGGCGCAGTGGCTAATGAGTTCGAACTCATGCAATTACTCGAAAACGCTCAAGGGGATTTTCGTTTATATACCGTTGGTATTGGGGCTGCACCCAATGGTTATTTTATGAAAAAAGCGGCTCAGTTTGGTAGAGGAAGCTATGTCTTTATTCAAAACCAAAGTGACGTTCAACGAAAAATGAGCGCTTTTATGACAAAAATAAGTCAACCCGCAATTAGCAATATCGAATTAATACTCGATCAACAAATTCATCAATACGTTGAGGTTTATCCTAAAAACATAGCAGATTTATATTTTGGTGAGCCATTACAGATAGCACTTAAATCTCAGTTTCCTATCACCAGTGTTCAATTAACAGGAGATACAGTATCTAAGTTTTGGTATCAGCAATTAATCATTGACGACAGCAAGCATTCAAAAGGTATTTCATCACTTTGGGCGAGAAGAAAAATAGAAGATTTACTTGATAGTCTTGTTGTTGGTGCAAACAAAGAAGACGTAAAATCGCAAGTTATAAAGACATCAATTAATCATCAAATAATATCTCCATATACCAGTTTTGTTGCAGTAGAAAAGCAAATAAAAGTATCTTCATTACTCGCCAAAAATAATCTCTCACTTGTCAATAAAGCTAAAAGTCAGATTTATCAGGCTCATGAGAGTTTGATGGTAGCGATGCCTCAGACATCAATTGGATGGCAATTACAATTTCTCTTAGGTTTATCGATATTGATTTTAGTAAGAATAAGTGACGTTACCTGGCTTGCTAAAATTGGTTACAAAAAAGGAAATCAACGTGAAAATACAATTTAAAACAACGTTGATTATTACCGGTTGTCTACTTTGCCTTCATGGGAGTTGGCTCCCCATCAAAGGTTGGTTATCTCAGCAATTAATCAGTTACAGCTGGCATCAAAGCGTTAATTTGAATCAAAAGATAAAACCTTGGCCATGGGCTGATACTTATCCTATTGCCGAATTATTATTTCAACGATTAAACAAGCGCATTGTGGTGCTTAATGGGGGTGACCCGACCACACTGGCATTTTCAGCCGGGGCAATAGCCCCTTTTAATCAAGCGTTAAGCACACAACCTTTTGTTGTTGCAGGACACCGAGATAGTCACTTTTCATTTTTGGACGAGGTATTTATGAACGATATAATTTCATTAGCAGATAAACATGGCCAAAGCCAACTTTACCAAGTTGAAGCTATCGATATTGTAGATGCTTCCACCGGAGAACTTCCTGTTTTAGCTGATAACTCTCAATTAGTCTTGATCACTTGTTACCCTTTTACCAATAAAAGTAGTAATAGCAATGAGAGGTATGTGATAACAGCAAAACGGCTTTAAATAAAAAAGACTTAAGACGTGGAACTTGTTCTTTGAACGTTGTTTGAAATATACAACACAAGCATGCTATTAACGTATACACTGATTGAAATTTATAGGCTAAACAATATATACAATGAAGCAACATATTCAGACACTGATCAATTTATTGTTGAAAAATGATAATATTGGCTTACTAGAACATTATCGGACTTCTGACGAGTCTGAAAATGTAGCTCAATTAGCCTACCTATTTCATCAAGGAATGAGTGACATCACTAGTTTTGATGTCTTTCAGCAATTAGCGACTAAGTTAATTGGGAGTAAGAACCTGCCAGTTGCACTTATAACCCAGATTAAAACGGCCGATACCTTAAGCTTTTTTACTTCAGCATTACAATTACAAGATAATTTTAAAAAAACAGATCACCTTCAACGTAATACTTTGCATTATTTATTTGCGGGTAATCAATCAGTAGAAAACAAAGCCCCCTTTAATTATTTAAGCTCTATGATGTTATTTGGCAGTAATGAAACATTACGCGATGCACTATGCCAACGAAATTCAGAAAATTTAACGCCTATTGAAGTTTATTTATTTTCCAACCCGAACTTAACTGCCCTTCCTCACCACGAATTTACGGCTTTATTGGCATTAATAGAAATTGAAAGTAAGCAACAAGCAAAAGATAACACTCATTGTCTACCAATAATTCTAGCCGTTTGTAAGTTAGGTAAAAGCCAAAACGTTGTCATGAACAGTGAATTACAACGACTCATATTAATCGCTATTTACTTCGCCAAACCAATCAAAGAGTTATTAAATAAAATAAACTAATTCGAAAAATCATATCGTCTGCCAAGATGTTATTTTCGTGTGTATAGAAAAGTTAATATTACATCGGCACTATCCAATATTAACTCTTTATCACGACAACCTAACTGACGGAACTTGAACGCCCATCCAGCTAAATTTAACTTTGTAATACAAAACTACAAATGTTTCTATTAATACCAGAATGATATCTGATTGAACTCTGCTATAATTACAATAAATTTAGGTTAGCGAAAAATTTAAAATCTAAGGAATCATACGTAGTGAACAGAACTTTAAAAAATAAAACAATAAACACGGATCAAGTACTTATTACACTGTGTGAATCGGTTTGTGAAATACTGAGTAAAGCCAGTGGCAATGATATTACCTATTCGGCCATGGTACAAAAAATAACGAAAACTTGCCTCAGACCAGATGTTTCAAGTTTCGTGCTGTTTGACGGTGGATTTAATGGCTTAGTGGTAACAAACTATACCAGTGATGCAGCTTTGGAAATTTATCAGGATTATATGCGTAATATGGGCATGCCTGAATCTGAAATTTCACAGAGCCATATGTCTGACGATGTCGCGAATGTTTTAGGCGAATTAACGAACCAAATGGTGGGTGACTTTACCTTTAAAGTAAGAGAGAAACTGCAAACTCATATTACCCAAAGCCAACCAAAAATGATGACTATTACTAAATTGGTTCAAATTTCTGTTGATACGGCTATGGACAGGCCACAAATGCGAAGGGTCACTTTTTCCACTGCGACCAACAAGATATTTTATTTGGAATTTGCAATGGATAAGACTGAATTCATTCAACTTCGTGAGTTTGATGCAGAAGAAAACATAGACCCTGATGAAATATTAGAGCGATCAGTTAAGGAAATGGCTGAAGCTAAAAAAACGCCTATCATAGAAGATGAGGCGGATGATGACTTTATGGCATCACTCGGATTATAACAAAACCTTAATAAATACATTAAAGTTTACCTTTGAATTGCGCCTTACTGTTTTTCATTAAACTGCTTTAATTTCTCACTATAATTTAACGATGACACCCATTCAACACACAAGAGTATGAGTGTCATCATTATTTAAATAAGCAAAGCCATTAATGCACTGAGAAAATATTACCTTTAATCTAGATCGTATTTCCCCCGTTAACTACCCAATATTTTAAGGGGTAATGACAAAGCTCCATTTCCGGTTTGCCCTACGAACCAAATAATCGCGCTTAATCCACTTAATGTAATGATATACCATAAGATTGAAACAATTTGAGCATAACGATTAAGCGGTAATAGATCACTTAAATGACGACGCTTATATTCAAAGAATATTTCAATACTCCCAATAGCAAGTAAAAAACCTAGAAGTGCTAAACCAAAGTGATAACTGATATAAACACCTAAAGCGGCCCCTAATATACAAACAATTAATCCTACTTTAGAGTTAATAGAAAAAGCGATACTTTTGAGAATATGCCCACCGTCTAATGGCAAGACAGGTAGCATATTAAATAAATTGAGTAGCGCATTGAATACGGCTAAGCCAGCCAGTATTTCTAAATCGGTGATCCAATACCCGATTAAACAAGTGACAGATAATATTAAACCAAAAAATGGTCCCATTATTGAAATCACAATGTCTTGCCATCGAGTATTAATTTTGTCATCGCTAAGTGCTAAGCCCCCAACAAATGGAATGAGATATATGCCTTTGGTTTTAAGGCCAAAATACTTCATTGCTTTAATATGACCATACTCATGAAAAACTAAACAAAGAATTAGTGCGATTGCAAACTCAATAGAAAATAACCAGCTATAGGCCGCTAAACTGCCCGCAGCAAACAAAACTTTAATGACTTTAGCGCTTTTCAATAATTTTAAGCCAAGGCCCGCCATGCCAATTAAACTAAATTTTATCGGTTGCTTATGATCTTGAGTTGACTGACGTTGCTCAATATCTTTTTCATTCAGCGTATTCTCATGCAAAATTTCTTCATTGATTGAAAGCTGAAATCGCAGTTCAAAAGGCTGCCATTTTAAAGAGCCATTGAGCGCAACTCGCAATTCTCCTTGCTCAGTTTGTAGAGCGAATTGATGTGAAAACGATTCATTGTCAGAACTAGCATTAATTTGTGAAACACACTGTTCATCCCAAAATAGTTGTTGCCACCCCGCCATTGAACCTTCTAACCGTAGGGTTTTTCCTAAACACTCTATTTCTAATAGTTGCAATTTATAAACTCAATTAAAAAAATATTCTTCGATTATCACTATATTTAACGATGCAGCAAGGCTTATCTAAGTTAATGACCAATTAAGTATTAGCTGCTTGAGCATCTTATTTTTGAATCTATCTGAGGACATCGATAGTTATTGCTTGATAAACTCAAATTTGTTTAGGATCAAGGCCGTCACCACACACATAACCTACTGATAATTAATGGGGTTAGTGATTATTGGTTTTAAAAGAGAGGAATATATAATAGAAATTAACATAACATCTATGTAATTTATTAATAACAAATTTAATGTTGTTAATAAGGGAAACGTTAAAAATAAAACACTTATTAATTATTACAAATACTAGGGATACTCTGGTGTGTAGAACATTCAACGGTACTAATCAACAAAAAGTTGATTAGACGTCTAACAGATTAACGATGTAATAGAAGCATACTTTAGAGCTAAGAAAGTTATAATGGAACGCCCAATTTAACATCCTTAGTCCTCGAATCTGCTCTCATCAATATATTGGGGCTGGTATTTATTTCCCCCAAATGGCATACCGTGACAAAAGTAGTGCGATTTTTCAGTAGAGCTATTAGCCCATAAGCTTCTTTCCTTACATAAAGAAGATCATAACCAAACTGTGATAGTTTTGACACGGAAAACTTTTGCGCCAGACTTAATTTGTCATAACATTTGATTTTCTTAACGCATTGAAGCCTTCTTTCTGTCAAATAAGTTAACTCTTCCAACAGCTTACGGTCTAATTGAACCATAATGTTAAACTTCTCACTAAATATATTACAAAATTTCGCTTAAAACAGACGAAGTTAAAATTATCCATCCCCCTAAATTTACATTAATGGGATGATTTGACGAATCTTAACTTAAGAATGTGTATATATTATGGAGGGATAATATTTTGTGATTTTATTGATAAAGTGGCTCTTAACTTACCGTGTAAATAAAAGATCCATCAGACCTATTAGCTAAAAGAGTTTTAACAGTAACACCAAATATTACAGGTTCTGCAGATACTGTACTTAATTTTCCACATTGAAGTGGAACATCAAAAACATTGCGCTTTTTTGTAACTGTACGATAGTAATTCAATAAGCAACTATTAGTTCTCGTTGGTTTGACTCTTACCATTTTAGTGACGCTCCCTTATTCACAAAACCCAGTGTAAGTTTTGAAGTTGCGAAAGGTATCAGATATTATGAAAATTCAACTGAAGAGTTAAGACATAAAAAACAGAAACGCCTTGTTTCAATAGGTCATTCCGGTATTTATCGGTTCTTGTCGAAGCTAATATTGGTGCGATGGAGAGATCCGAACTGTCACGACTTAATTCACCAGTCATTTGAGAACAATAACTTACATCTGAATTAGCAACCAAAATGTTCAATTACTTTTATTAGCATTAAATTATTTTCGTTTGATTATGCTCTGTTGTTGTAACTTTTAGATTAAATACTCTGTGGCGCAATCGGCCCTTGAGCGCGATAGAAGCTATAAATCAGAAACCAAAACCAGATTGTCTACTTTATTTATTTTTCCAATTCAATAGAATAGGAAAGTTTTTATCAGATAGAATCTAGTTAATAACGACCAGCCATTCTGCATATGAGAATTAATAATCAAAATGTCTTTGATGCCCTTATTGCACAATTACAACAGTTAAAGATTATTAGCGACAACAATGGTTGATTTCGCTAATTGTTTTCTCGCTCTGTTCATGTAAAAACTTTACAAGTGTGGAAGGTGAAATTTCGCTAGCTTCCGAAAAAAGTTGAGGGTAATAACCTGAAAGTTTTATTTTTGCTAGCGTTAAAGATTCGGTAATAAATTTAACATCCTGACTCAATAAAAATATAGACTGATTAATGGTATCAAGCCTAATCGCTGGAGAAACATCCAGTGCGCTAAAAACAACTAAATGGTCACTGGCTTCGAGATATTTTACCGCCACTAAATAACAATGCCCTTGAATACGAGGGGCTAAAAATGGTGGATAAGCGCCAATAATATAACTGGCGAGAACTGCCAGTACGCTATTTTTGCTAGCAAGCTGCGTCACCATCACACAATGGTTCAGATCGAATGCTACGGACACTCCTAAGCACACGGCGTCGTTGACATTGCGACGGTCGACAACATCACCCAGTTGCACAACCGCCTTTAGATATAACGAATTCAGTAATTTTGGGATAGCAGAAGTTCGCTGCTTATTGTTAGTAGAATAAGATTGGGGTGGCTTCATTTGCTTGATTTTGTGCGACAGCTCAACTAATGGTTCGTGTAACCGCTGACTAACAGGTTTGAGTAACGTTTGCTTAACGATATTTTCAGGAATATATTGATGTTCTACTGCCGTTAGACGATGCAATGTTGGCACACCGATGGTTAATCTACTTGGCAGCGCTAACTCGGACTGATTGGCGTCATAGACTTCCAGTAAACGATTAATTTCCGGAGAATATTTACTGTCGTGTAATTTTTCTAGCGTAACAGCAGTTGAATATTTTGTCGGCGGATTATCGACTATAAACTGCTTTAAAACAGCCGATATAATCTCAGTATTTTTCTCGTTTACAATCACATTGAGCGCAAACTGTCCGTTCTTATTTAGATTTAATTGCGGTGGTGTCAACTCGGCATTTATTGAGAGTAGCAAACTGGTAATCGTTGAATAATGACACTCGAAATAGCCAAAATAAAGGGGGTTTAGCCACCACCGTGCCAGCAGCTTTCCCCGTTCGAATTGGTGTGGCCGTTGCTGTTGCCTTGGTCGGTATTTTTGCTGTGGTTCGACGGTGGTCTCACCGCAATTATCGAAAATAATTGGTTCTAATAATGTAGAAACCAGCGAGGTACTGACGTTAGCTGTCACTAGGGTGATAGCTTTTGGGTGGTAATGCTGGGCATGGTATTTTTTTAAATCATCCGTTGTTATCTTGGAGATGAATCGGCTATCTCCACCGTATTGGTGAGTTCGCTCAGCTGAAGTATCACTTATATCTATCTGGGCTTGACGACGGGCGATGACATCAAGTTGTGAGCCCGATAATTCTCGATAAATTACACCGCAATTAGCACCATCATGGATCTCATCTTTTAAGTCGCTGTCGCAAAACAATGGTTTTATAAGACCACTGAGTAAATAACGTAAACCAAGTTCAAACGTTTCTTGGCACTGACATTGACAATGAAAATAAGTCACTCTTGAGCAGGTAGAGGCGTTGATGGTTAAGTCGGTAAGTGAGGTAAGTTGGAATAATGTCGAGGCTTCGTTAAAGGTTTTGCTACGCCTGAAGACAAAATGTTCAACCGCATGGCCAACACCACTGTCATCAAACGCGGGAGTATTGACAATAAACAGTGCGCAATATCCGTCATTATTAACGATATTGCGCTGCTTTAAACCGCATTGGTGAATAAAGTAAGATGAGCCAGCGTCCATTGAGATGGGCTGCCCTGTCATAGTTTTATTCGCGCTATTTCTTGCTGATCATTTACCCGCATGATTAATGGCGCTGAAGGTGTTTTAGCGCTGGTTATCGCCTGTTCGATAAGATGATGATCAGGAGACTTGCTACACACAGGGTCAGTTTTATGCATGTCGCCGGTTAACATGAATGCCTGACAGCGACAGCCGCCAAAATCTTTTTCTTTTTCATCGCAACTTTGGCAAGGCTGTGGCATCCAACTATCGCCGCGAAAATAATCAAAGGAAAAATCCTTACGCCAAATATCACCTATCGACTTATCTTTGACGTTAGGAAATGTGAGCGGCAGCATCTTAGCACTATGACAAGGCAAGGCACTACCATCGGGCGTAACCGTTAAGAATGTAGAGCCCCAACCGTTCATACAGGCCTTGGGCCGTTGCTCATAATAATCTGGCGTGACAAAAATGAATTGTGGCCCTTTGCCCTGCTGTTGCTGACGAAATTCGTTGACGATGCGTTCGGCTTCTATTAGCTCTTCTTGTGTCGGTAATAAATGGTCGCGATTGTGATAGGCCCAACCATAATATTGCGCGGTAGCAAGCTCGACATAGTCAGCTGCAAGTTCACAGCTTAAGCGTAATATATCAGCCATCTGGCTAATATTTTGCTTTGAAATGACAAAATTTAACACCATCGGATAACCCTGCGCTTTAACCGCTTGGGCCATTTTAAATTTTTGTTGATAGGCGTTACCACGTCCGGCAATTGCATCGTTAACAACAGGATCGGCGCCTTGAAAGCTGATTTGAATATGATCAAGACCGGCTTGTTTTAATTTAGCTATTCGTTTTTCAGTTAAGCCGATACCAGAGGTGATAAGGTTAGTATAGAAGCCTAACTCTCTGCCGTGTTTAACCATTATCTCCAGATCTTTTCGTAATAGCGGTTCACCACCAGAAAATCCGAGTTGCACAGCTCCCATAACACGTGCTTCGGTCAATACTTTTAGCCATTGCTCGGTATTAAGCTCATCCTTTTTGTCGCCCAATACTGTCGGGTTGGAACAATAGGGGCAATGCAGTGGACAATCATAGGTTAGCTCGGCGAGCAGCCACAACGGAGGCCCTACTTTCTGCTGAGTTTCACTTAATTGTTTAATCGCCATAGTAGATCCATTTCTTTTCAACTGCTGTGATTAAAAATTCAGCAACATCATCAGTTAAATCGCCTGCCTCAGGAAACTTTGCAGCAAGCAACTTAACTATTTGTTCGACACTGCTGTCACCGTCAATGAGTTTGATAATTTCGCTAGCACTATCATTTAATTTAACCATACCTTCGGGAAATAACAACACATGGCAGCCTTGGGCCTGCTCATATTGAAATCGAAACATCGAATTAAGACTTGGGATCATTGTTTGTTCACTCATTTAAAAAATCCCTTTATGGTAAATAGGATTATCGACTAGCCCTTGATAAGGAGCACGGTTTTGTTGGTAGGCTAATGACATAGAGTCGAGCATGCTCCACAGGATGTCGAGCTTAAATTGTAGAATGTTCAGACCATGTTCTTGTTGTTCGCGCGTGGTAAAGTGATCTAAGGTTATTTCCAAGCCATGACAGACGTCACGCCGAGCTTGTGACAGCCGCATCTGGAAATAGCTCAGCCCTTCACTTTTAATCCACGGATAATTTTTGGGCCAACTATCGAGACGGCTTTGATGGATCTGAGGCGCAAACATCTCGGTTAATGATGAACACGCAGCTTCTTGCCAGCTGGCTCTTCGCGCAAAATTAACATAAGCATCAACGGCAAACCTGACTCCTGGCAAGACATATTTTTCGTCTAACAAGTCTTGTCGGTCCAAACCAACAGCTTCGCCCAGCTTGAGCCATGCTTCAATACCGCCTAACGTATCATCTCCTACACAACCATCGTGATCGAGTAATCGCTGGACCCATAGGCGCCGAACTTTCATATCTCGACAATTGGCCAAGATGGCAGCATCTTTAATTGGAATATTTAACTGGTAGTAAAATCGGTTGGCAACCCAACCTCGAATTTGCTCTACAGTGCATTGGCCTTCGTGCATTGCGACATGAAATGGATGGTAAATGTGATAGAGTTGTCCTTTATCTCTAAGTTTTTGTTCAAACTCTGCTCTAGTCCATGCTTCCATAATGTCTGTTCCTACTCTTTATTGCTAGATCGTTATTTCCATGCCATCGGTTGCAATCTCGACGCCATTGTCCAGTACAAACTGATGCTGGGACGATTCTTCGTTCAGTATCGGATTGGTGTTATTGATGTGAATGAGTATCTTGCGCTCGATGTTAAATCGATTAAGCAACGCTACGCTACCAAACTCGCCGTTAACCGGCAGATGTCCCATCTCAGAGCCTAGTTTACTGCCAACACCTTGCGCGATCATTTCATCGTCGAGCCACAATGTACCATCCATTAGCACGCAGGTAGCCTCGCTCAGCATCTCATCCACCAGCGGATTGGTTTGCACAATGCCCGGCAGATAAAAAAGATATTTACCGGTATTTTTATCGACGATTTTAAGGCCTATGTTGTTACCCGCAACCACCTTATCGCGATAGCGAGAATACGGCGGGGCGTTTGATTCGAGCACCACCGGATAAAATTCAATACCTGCAACACCACCAACGGTAAACGAATGTCGATGATCGGTGCCTATTTGTTGATACGTAAGGCCACCACGCCAATGAGTCAGCATGTTAAATAATGGAAAAGCTGCTGATAGATCTTCATGAACCACGTCAGTACAATAGATATCAAGCGGCAAACCTTCTCTTAAGGTCAGCAGGCCGGTGGTGTGATCTATTTGACTGTCAGTGAGAATAGCACCGCGAATCTTGGTACCACGAGCCCCTTGTTCAGGCCAGAGTTGCGGTGATTGATTGATTTGTTGTCGTATATCCGGAGATGCATTAATCAGTACCCAATTTTTACCATCTGGACTTACGGCGATTGATGATTGGGTTCTAGCAGTTGCTTTAATGGTGCCTTGTCGCAGCCCTTTGCAGTTAGCACAATGGCAATTCCATTGTGGAAAGCCGCCGCCAGCAGCTGAGCCGAGTATCAGTATTTGCATAAGTACCTACAAGATAAACTGTTGTCGTTAAGTAATGCTCTATCCCCTCGTTAACTAGATACAGTTAACGAGGGTTAGTAGCTTAATCTTACAGCCTTAACATCTCTATCAGTTACAAGATATAAGGCTAACTGTTCTAACGGTTACTGATATAGAGTGTTACTTCAAAACCTAATCGTATTTCTTCAAAGTTTGGTTTAGTCCACATAATAGTCTCCTCGTTTGCTGTTATTAAAAATTGGTTGTCATTAATAATTATCATCAGCCGCAGTTTTAACGATGGCTGATATAAAGTGTTACTTCAAAACCTAAACGTATCTCTTCATAATTTGGTTTAGTCCACATATTAACCTCCTGCATGTTGTCATTAGTTCTGTTCATTTACACTGCTGTCCAAACATATAATCATTGGGTAACAGTGATGCCATCATTAATCGCTATTTTGGTCGTATTGCGTCAGCAGTACCTTGTATAAAGGCTTTAATTTTTTCAACATCGGAGATGCTAAGTTTTCCAGTAAAATCAGGCATGCCACGATTCATGAAAGGTCCTTTGAAGACGAACTTATCTAAGTTTATGATGTTATGTTTATTTACATAACCTAGATTGGGAATAACACCGCCTCTATCGACTCCTGGTACGCCATGACAAAAAACACAGTTACTAACGTATAACGCTGTTCCTTCTGGTACATCTTCAGCCTTATATTTAACACCTTCTATCAGATTACCCATTTGGTAATCAACAAACCCTGGCTTTTTAGCTTTACCGCCTAGCTTGAAGGTATAAACCGTTCCTGGCGTTGCAAGTTCAGTAGCACGGATCATTAAACCAAATACACCACCCCAGCCGACAGCAATAGAGATATATTGTTCGCCGTCTACTTCATAACTAATCGGAGCTGCGATGACGCCAGTCCCCATTGGCGACTGCCATACCACTTCACCCGTATTGGCATTAAACGCCATTAAGCGTGCATCAGCTGTGCCTTGGAAAACCAAATTACCCGCAGTAACTAACGTTCCGCCATTCCAAGGGGCAACATGCTCATAACGCCATGCTTCTTTCTGCTTCACTGGATCCCAGGCAAGTAAACGACCAAATGGTTTACTTGTAGGAGGTGTAGTATTTAGTAGAATACCAGTATTCCAGCCCATGCCACTCATTGGTTGTCCAGGTTTGTTACTACCCACTTCAGACCAGTTAGGATCTTCTGACATGACAATTGGCACGTTCTGGGCAGGGAAATAAGCCAGACCTGTTTTTGGACTGAATGACATTGAATGCCAGTTATGACCGCCGAAAGGACCTGGGACTATATCGTAGGCGTCGGTGGCATGTCTAACTGCATCAGTGATCATCGGACGACCATTTTTGTCATAACCGGTAGCCCAGTTTACGTCAACGAAGTTTTCCGCTGAAATAAACTCACCAGTCACTCTATCAATAACAAAGAAGAAACCATTTTTAGGTGCATGCAGTAAAACCTTGCGTTTTTTACCTTTAATTTTTAGATCAGTAAGGATCATATCTTGTGTAGAAGTATAGTCCCAGCTGTCTCCAGGTGTTTCTTGATAATGCCAAACATACTCGCCGGTTTCAGGATTGAGAGCTACCACAGAACCAGTATATAAATTATCACCGCCGCCGGGGCTGCGTTTAAGGAATGACCAAGGTGAAGGGTTACCCACCCCGATGTACATGAGGTTTAATTCTGGATCAAAGACCATGCTATTCCAAACGGTCCCACCACCGCCGACAGTCCAATATTTAGCGGACGGGTCCCACGTGGTTGCAGCATGCTCCATCGCTTTGTTTTCAAAAGGCTTTGATGGGTCACCTGGCACGGTGAACCAACGCCATTCTTTCTTGCCGGTTTTAGCGTCATAGGCTGTGATGTAGCCTCGAACGCCAAATTCAGCACCACCATTACCAATAATGACTTTACCGCGATAGACCCTCGGCGCGCCAGTGCTAGTGTAAGCACCGTCATTATCATCGATGGTGTTCTTCTCCCAAACAACCTTACCGGTCTTCGCATTTAACGCTATCAGGCGACCGTCTAATGAGGCGACAAAAACATTGCCTTCATGGAGAGCTACGCCACGGTTAACCACATCACAACAAGCCTTGCTCGCAGTATCACGAGGAACTTTTGGGTCATAGGTCCAAATTTTCTGACCCGTTCTAACATCTACCGCATGGACTACACTCCAAGAGGCTGTAACATACATCACCCCTTTAACCACGATAGGTGTAGCTTCGACACCACGTGTCGACTCAAGGTCATAAGACCAAGCTAAGCCAAGGTCTCCAACGTTCTTGGTGGTAATTTGATTCAGTGGACTGAATCGAGAACCACTGTAATCGAAACCATGCTCAGCCCAGTCTTTACCGGTCTCCATGTTTTGCATGATATATTTTTCATTCACTTGCGTATTTTCAAAAGCGAAAAGTGTTGTAGAAATTGACGTCGCACAAAATATTGCGCCAATTAACATATGTTTTCTCAGTTTATTACTTAACATGACTTCTACCTTTAGACGGCTGTCTGTTGAGAATTAAAATAAAATGCCTTCTATCTCAGAAGGATAGCTAATGAGCTTTAAAATACTTTCAAAATTCGAAGGTTAAATCGACTATCTTCACTAAAGCCATTTTCAACAGCTAGGTCTCGCCCAAAAGTCGCCGCAAGCTGTATGGAGGGTGTGATAAAGTGCGTCGTACCTATACTCATTTTGGTAACCTCTGGCTCATCATTCATTTTAACTCCATCGACTTCTGTTTCACCGCCCCAAGATTTCGACAAGCCCACTCTAAAGTCCCAAGTTGGATTCATATTATAACGAAGGAATGCCTGTAGCTGAAAAGAGGCTTCCTGTTTCATCGATATTTTGTTTGCGCCAAATTCATCATTTTCACCGTACATCATAAAATCGGCCACTAGATCAAAGGAGATGTCATCAGTTAGACTGGTGATATATCCTGCTTGTAAAACGAATTTATACCGATTTTCACCAAGATTAAGCGCTTTCTCATTATCATATGTACCTGTAGGTAGGTATATATAAGGCGTAATACCGAAATATGTGTTGTCTTCAGGTTTATTTATTAACCAAACTGTTGCGGCAAGGATCAGGTCACCCGTACCATTTTCTTCACCCAATGCAGCAATGTCTTTGTCGGCTTCTAGAGAGCCAAATGGCAGTAAAAATTGAGGGTCAACAATGTAGCCCCCTAACTCCATGAAATGAACACCACGCAATATCCCCACATTTGAGGCAAAATCAAATTGACCATCAACCTCGTTGCCATTACCAAACAACTCATCGCGTGATGCGGTTTGATAGTAAGCAAGTGCTAAATTTGTACCCGCTGGCAAAGCGGTGTAATCACCCGCATCGACATCGACGGCTAAAGCGGAGTGACACAGCATAGTACTTAAAACTAAAGTACTTAGTTGTACAGTGCGAGACTTTCTTTTTTTAGAAAAATAACCACAAACTTTTGCTTTTATAGTATTAGTATTAGTATTCATGTTATTAACCTTTTATTCTGTTGTAATAATTAAAGTTCAGCTTCGTCGCATTAAACTAAAAAGCCAGGTTTACATAAGGTCTACGCCTTATTAATGTTAATGATTTTACAAGCAGTAAATTCTTTAACCCCTTCCTTGCCCCATTCAGCACCTATACCAGATTCTTTAGCTGGTGCCATATGTATTTGCGGTCCAAAAGCACAATGTTGATTGATCCACACTGTGCCTGTTTCTAACTGAGCAGCCACTTTTAAAGCTCTATCAAGGTTAGATGACCAAACAGAACCACCTAAGCCCATTTTGCTGTTATTTGCATTGGCTAATACTTCGTCTAAATCAGAATATTTAATAATTGGAAGTACAGGACCAAAGGGTTCTTCATCAACTAAGCTACAACCATCTTTCAAATCTTTAATAACCGTTAAAGGAATAACATAACCAGGCTGATGTGGTGCGTCCCCGCCGGCTATCACGGTACCTTGAGCTTTACCTTCGGCGATATAAGATAATACTTTTTCGTATTGAACCTTATTCTGAACAGGTCCAAATTGAACCCCTTCTTCCATGCCATTACCAACAACAGCACCTTTTGCTAAGGTTGCTATTTCATCACATAGTTCGTCATATACTGACTCATGAACGTATAACCGTTTAAGGGCTATACAGACTTGACCACTATTGATAAATGCACTAAAAAATATACCCGGTGCAATTGTTTTTGCATCGGCATCATCAAGCACGATTGCTGCATCATTACCACCAAGCTCAAGCGTTAAGCGCTTCATAGTATCAGCCGCATTCTTCATAATAGCTTTACCGGTAGGTGTGGAGCCGGTAAACGAAATTTTTGCAATATCTGGATGAGACGTTAGCACCGGACCTAAATCATTATTATCAACAATAATACTGACTAAACCTTTTGGCACGATGTCAGCAATAATCTGTCCCAACAAAAGTGATGAAACAGGCGTGGTTGGCGCAGGCTTTAAAATGATGGCATTACCCGTTACCAACGCAGGAGATAACTTATATACCGCAATCAATAATGGAAAATTCCAAGGAATAATCGCAGCAACAACGCCAAGCGGATTTCGATGTTCTTCAACTCGATTAGTTTCAGTTTCTTCTAACACGGTAACGGGAAACTCATGTGACGCTAATGAACGACAAAAAGCTTCAGCAAATTGAACTTCCATGCGAGCAAAGTCTAATACTTTGCCTTGCTCTAAAGTTATAACCTTGGCAAGTTCTTCAGCATTTTCAGCTATAGCATCTGCGATTTTATTCACAACAACTCTTCGCTCTGATTCTGCGACATTCTTCCATAATTGTTGTGCACTTTTTGCTGCCGCGATCGCAGTCATCACATTTTCTTGATTTGCTCTAGGTACAGTTGCGAAAACTTCTTCATTGGCAGGGTTAATTACATCTAAAGTTGTGTTCCCTTCAACAAGTTTGCCTGCTATTAACATTTTGTAATTCGACAATTTATCTTCTCCTATTTCAGATAACGAAAACTAAATTCTTACAAATTGTTTTCGATTGGCTATGTAATAAATCTGCATGCTTACAGATGGACTAAGTTCAATCTATACACTTTAATAAACTCGAACTATCCATTTCCCGAATAAATTAAATATAATTAAACTTAATATTTTAAAGAAATGGTTACAGACAACCAACCACATATAGTATTGATTTTTATGTCAAATTAAATTTATACGTTGAGTTTTATAATGAATTAAAAAGTATGACAGGCGTTACAGAAACAATTAAATAGCGTTAAAAGCCAGAAGAGCCGTTTTAAGGGAAGAACATTAAGATAACTATTTTTTGCACTAGAAGTGTGTTTAAAAGAAGTAAAAACATATTTAACCTGAACTCAGGATAATGAGTACTTGATGTTTAAGTAAAAACATCAACCTAAATTGTTAAGAATAAAATTTACAAGATTAAGTAGCTATATACTCTATCAATGTTTCAATTGATTCGATTCTCAGAGTTAAAGGGAATATTGAGCAAGTGCTGCTTATCCAGAGTTCAGGTTATTTAGTATGGGATGGTAATTCGCCAAAAGTATCGCGGTAAATTCCTGAAAAACGACCAAGGTGGCTAAAACCCCACTTCATTGCGATATCCGTGACACTGAGCTTTCCAACACGAATGTCCCGGCGCGCACAATGTAAACGCATAAATTTAAAATATCGGATGGGTGAAACCCCATATCTACGAGCAAACGCATACTCGAGTACGCGCTCTGAAACACCTAAGTGAGCCGCAATTTCTGGTATTTTGGGTAGTTCATCAAGATCATCGAGGCAATGTTCAACAAGATGTATTGCTTTAGTTACAACATCTTCAATGCTATTGTTATTGTTATTGTTATTGTCAATGGGCCCATTATAACAAAGTGCACGAACCGCAGGTGCACACATGGAAGAAAACAAATCGACATTCATTTGTTTCTGTAAAAATGCCGTGTTTATTTTGTCAGCAAAACCACTTGTTGCCTGCTTAGGTAAAACATCTATACCTTCCAGATGGTTGTTGTCTATGTCTTCTATATAAGAAGAACTAAGATTCGAATCCAATTCAACTACTGCAACATCAAACTTACCATGGCAGGCTAACTCCAACTCAATACCTGGCCTTAATACAAACAGGTCACCCGCTATTATTTCTCGCCCCTGAAATACGGACACATCACTACCAGGCAATACTGCGGCAAGTCTTATTAAATTGCCAGGAATAGCAAAACACTTATGCATTCGTCGATTGGTACTCTTTCGAAAGATATTGTTGCCATCTGACATATCTAAAGAGAATGCTTTGGCTTCAAACGAACCGGTTTCAAGTTGAGTGTACTTTTGCTCCCAACCATCAAGCATTACAGACTGGTCGTCAATATCGGTAGACATAATATCTACCGCTAAATTACCTTGTTCTGTCAACATATCTAGAGTTTCCTCACAATTGGTGGGCTTTAATTATTAGTGTTTTAGTAACCCATATTTAATATTAGCAGTAATTACTTATCTCGACTATCCGCTTTCCGAAACCATCTACACTTCTAAGCTTGCAATCATTTCTTCTCTCATTTTAAATTTTTGCACCTTGCCAGTAACTGTCATAGGATAATGTTCAACAAACTTAATATATTGCGGCACTTTAAAGTGCGCGACCTTGTTATCACAAAATGCCTTTACCTCTGCAGCTTCCATACACTCGTCACTTTGTACTTTTATCCAAGCGCATAATGCTTCTCCCATGGTATTGTCAGGAATTCCAAATACTTGCACATCTTGAATTTTAGGATGAGTAAATAAAAATTCTTCTACTTCCCTAGGGTAAATATTTTCTCCACCCCGAATGACCATATCTTTAGTACGCCCTACGACTCGTACGTAGCCATCTTCATCCATAACCCCTATGTCTCCAGAATGTAACCACCCCGCCTCATCAATGGTTTCTTTGGTTTTCTCTTCATCATTCCAGTACCCCAACATAACGGAATAGCCACGGGTACAAATTTCCCCTTTTTCACCAACAATAACCACTCTACCTTCACTATCAGCAATTTTAACTTCAATGCGGGGGACGACGCGGCCAACAGTTTCAATACGTTGAACAACGGAATCATCAGGCCGGGTAATATGATTTAATGGGCTGACCTCTGTTTGCCCATAACCGATGAGAATATGTTTCATATTCATATCCTGCATAACACGTTTCATCACTTCTTCCGGACAACTGGCACCGGCCATAATACCGGTACGTAAACTAGACAGGTTGTATTTTGAGAAATCAGGGAGTTCAAGCTCAGTAATAAACATGGTCGGCACCCCATGTAAAGCTGTACATCCTTGCTGTTCAATGGTTTTTAATGTTTCCTTTGGGTCAAAAGCTGCACTAGGGAAAACAGCGGTAGAGCCTGTGGTTACACAAAGCAAAGTACCTAATACCATGCCAAAACAGTGGTATAAAGGCACCGGAATGCAAAGCTTATCCGTTTCATCAAACCGCATCGCTTTGGCCGATAAATAAGCGTTATTGATAATATTACAATGCGTTAATGTTGCCCCTTTTGGCGTACCCGTGGTGCCGCTGGTGAACTGAATATTAATCGCATCATCAGGCGTCAAGATGTTTTTGAGCTTCGCCAATTCATCATAATCTTCTTGAGAGCCTAATTTACAAACATCATCAAAATTTAACATGCCTGACGTTTTATCGCTCCCCATACGAATAATCATTTCTAATTGCGGAAAAGATGCTAATTGTAAACATTCAGCGAGTTGAGAAGACATCTCAGGCGCAACGTCCTGTAGCATACGTAAATATTGACTAGACTTAAAACTTTCCGCCGTAATAATAGCCTTACATTCAACTTTCTTTAATGCGTACTCTAATTCATAAACCCGATATGCTGGATTGATGCATACCATAATGGCACCGATTTTAGCGGTAGCGAATTGCGTTAAACACCACTCAACACTATTAGGCCCCCATATACCAACACGATCTCCTTTAGCAATACCTAAGTTAAGCAAGCCTGTCGCTAAACGATTGACTTCTTGTTGGAATTTTTTATAAGTCCAATGAATATTTTGATACGGTATGATCAAGGCATTATTCGCTGGAAAACGTTCGACAATATTGTCAAAGTAATTGCCTATTGTTTCATAAATAAGCGGTTCATCAGCATCACCGCATACATAACTTGTCATCAACTTAACCATCTTAAAACCTCTATCGTTTAATTCTTTTAGCTCGCGTAAATTAAACTTATCTGGTTAAGCCTGGTCGAGCTATCCAATTTCCGAATGGGTACTGGTTAATTAATCGTCATATTTTAAGTAATACAATTAATTCACCACGCATTTCGGATAAACGATGAAATTTAACGATAGGGTCGAACACGAGATGACAACGTTGAAGTTAGTAATGGCCTTTAGTCTTAGTGTTAGGCTTTTAGCTCACAGTTTTTAAAACTCCATCTTTAGGCAGTAGGAGTTGGGTTTAACGAGAGGTTGAGAAAATATTTATACGGATATGATATTAATTAGCCTTGAAACCAACTCTAAAACAACCCCAATGTTTTCCTTGCACATAAATTGGCACAGAAAGATCGTGCATAATTTCACCAGTATCTCGTCTATTAGTTTGCAATAAAAATTTGTCAGTGTGCTGAGAGCAACGCATGCTGGTGGCATCACTAAACATCCGTTTGGTGCGGCTTTGCATCATGTCTATTTCATAGTTTCCTGTCACGGGCTTAGAAAAACATTTATTATGGGTTGGTAAATAACCATTAAAATCAACTGCTGCAGCATAAATCATTTCCGTAAAATTTCGTAGTAATGGTTCTTGGATAGTCGGCAAGTGTTGATCAGTAAACTTATCAAAACCCGTGGTGAATTTTGGTGGTTTTGTATTGCCAAGCGGTATGTAGTTAAAGTCAAATAACTGATGTAGTGAAATTTTATTGTGAGTAATACTTTGTTCAAAAAACTCGCCAATTTGTGTTGCGGCTAACGCTGCTTGGTGACACATTCGATTAATTAACGTATCTCCATCAAATTCAGATAGGAGAACAAAAATGGCTTCGGTACCATTGGAAAGTGTTTCTGCCTGTTTCGATACTGTTTCTGTTTCTTTAGTTTTATCAATAAGGAAGTCATGTAGATTGACCACTGAAGATGATATTTCAGCAGCCGCTAGGTCTTGCTCTTGCAATGCCTGACTAATGTGATCACTGGCTGCAGATGAATCAGCCATTAGCTGGTCAATGTTAGCAAATGATTGTGATAGGTCGGTCATGGTTTTAACGACACTATCTGTTTGTTGCACTATTGTGCTCATTACCACCGTAGTTTCGTTGGTCTCATTACTAATTTGATTCAACATTTCGCCAATTTGGTTAGTGGCATCGGCTGTTTTTGCCGCTAAAGCTCTTACTTCATCGGCGACCACAGCAAAACCTCTGCCTTGTTCACCCGCTCTCGCTGCCTCAATCGCAGCATTTAATGCTAATAAATTGGTTTGAGAAGAAATACTGTCTATTACATCGGTGATACTTTGAATCTCAGTTGCTTTTTGTTCTAGTAATTTTATTTTTTCAGCGGCATTATTCACTGATTCATTAAGTTCATTAACAACAGTTATATTTTCACTTAATTGTTGTGAACTCGCTGTACTAGCACTCATTGCTTGACTGGCTTGTTGTGAGGCTATAATAGAACTGTCATTTATTTGTTTACTATTGACTGACATTTCCGCTGCCGCTGTAGCAAGGCGATCGACATCTTCACTAGAACTATCAATTGATTTACTTAATTGCGCTAAAAAAAAGCTCACTTCCGCTGAGTTTATTGCCAATTCACTGGCTTTGATGCCAATTGCTTCACCAATTTCTGTAAACTGATGAATGGGTTGCTCTTCTTGCTCTTTATCAGAGCTAACTTGCTTTTGTTTCACGATAAAAAAAGTTAATAAGAAACTTAGTATTGCGAGGCCGAGAGCGGTTTGAAAAGGAAAGTTAAAAAATGTAGTGCCAAAATACTGAAATAGCGCGATGACTATTGCACTAACCAATGCATAAAAGATGACAGGCGTTGTTTGATTATTCATTATATTTACCTTCTTAACTATACAGCTTATAGTTTTAGAACATTGTCATTAACATACGAGGATAGCTAAAGACTACGATAGTATTTTACAAAAACCTTGCGAGTGTGTATGAAAGAATCAACTTACCGATCTTAAATCGTCAATCGGGTGCCTTCCTTGGCGAAGTTGTTTCATCTCGCATAAATTAAACTTATCTGGTTCAACCTAGCCGAGCTAGCCAATTTCCGAATGGATTTGTGTTAATTCATCATGATGTTCTAAATTTTAAAATTAAATTTTTGCACATTTAGGAAAAAGCTATGGGATTGACACAGGATACTAGCGTCGGATTTTTGAATTTGACAATAACTGCCAACGGCATCTTTATGCCAGTGTAATAGCTATTTCTACATCATGCCAAATTTCGCTATTGCTGGTATATTATTAATACAATTGTTAATTATTGAAAAGCTCTGTGCATATTGTTATTAAAGGACTCAAGTCGATAGGAAAGAAAAAGAGGACTGCTAATTACGCGGATTTAGAGGCAAACGCATCGGTTGCTTTGACTAAGGCATCAATAATTTTTGCTTCACTTGCTACATGACCTGCCATTTCAACTATTGTTAGCTCGGCCTGTGGCCAGTGTGTTTTCAATTGCCATGCTTGTTCGAGTGGGCACACCATATCAAAGCGACCATGAATAATTATTGTTGGTATATGTCTGATTGCATCTATGTGCTCAAGTAAAGGCTTTTTAGCAATGAAGCATTGATTCATTGAATAATATAGTTGAATTATTGACGGTATTTTAGCACTTTCATTTATTGTATCTTCAACCAAGGCTAGCGGCTCTCGCAAACTAATAAGGTGTGCTTCCCAGCGTTGCAGATGATTAAAAGCCGTCATTGCTAGGTTATTATCATCACTGATGAGTTGTTGATAAAAAAAAGCTAAAGGCTTTTCTTGCTGAGCTAAGGGCAGGTTTTTAACCAATTGATGCCAAGCATCAGGAAAAACATTAGCAGCTCCATTGGCACTATAAACCCAGTCTATATCTCGCTTTCGCCCTAGAAAAACTCCTCGTAATATTAAAGCAGAGACATATTCTGGAAAATGTTGAGCATAATATAATCCGAGTGTCGCTCCCCATGAACCACCAAAAACCAGCCACGTTTTAATGCCAATATGTTGTCGTATTGCTTCCATATCTTGAATAAGATCGGACGTGGTGTTTTGTTTTAAAGCGCCATAAGGGCGAGACCGGCCACAACCGCGTTGGTCAAATAAAATGATGTGGTAGCGTTGTGGATCAAAATAACATCGGTGTGACGGCCGACAACCAGAACCTGGTCCGCCATGTAAAAATACCACAGGTATTCCTAAAGGATTTCCACATTGTTCGACATAAATCTGATGAGTTATTTCATCGTCTTTATTTACCCGCACATTATTAGCCATGGTTAGGTGATAATGACTAAAAGGTTCTATGGCTGGGTATAGTGCGAGCATTATATTTACTTCTTATCTTTGGACTAAATTAAAAGCTAAAACTAAACTACATTCAAAGACCTTAACAATAAAGGACAAGTGTAATTTATTCCAAAATTTTGCAGTAAGTATGATCAATAACAACCAATAGTTTCCAATATAATTGAAAATATTACCCCTAATATAAATCAGTACCCAGTGAAGCGCTTAACTATTTTAGGGGAACACCTTCACTACGGCAATACAATAGCGGCTGTTCGCCAATCGAAGTTGCCCCCCACTAAACAAGCCAAGATGAAAAGCTTAAGTTATTTCGATTCCATCCGAATAGCGCCATCGAGTCGGATCACTTCGCCATTAAGGTAGCCGTTACTGATAATATGTATCGCTAAAGATGCATACTCTTCAGGCTCACCAAAACGCTTGGGGCTTTGCACCATTTGGATTAAAGGGTCACGTACATCATCACTCATTTTCTTCATCATCGGCGTATCAAAAATACCTGGGGCTATGGTCATAACGCGAATGCCTAGTTTAGCCAAATCTCGGGCGATTGGTAGAGTCATGCCAGCTACACCAGCTTTACTGGCGCTATAAGCAGCTTGCCCCATTTGGCCGTCAAATGCAGCGACAGATGCCGTGTTGATGATCACCCCTCGTTCGCCATCGTCGCCTGGTTCATTTTTAGCCATCTGCTCAGCAGCCAGACGTAGCACATTAAAGGTACCGATCAAGTTGATATTAATGACCTGCGAAAATTTATCCAGTGCCAGAGCGCCATTACGGCCGACTGTTTTTCCACCTGGCGCTACGCCAGCACAATTAATACAGACGTGGATAGTACCGAAAGCTTCAACCGCTAGCGATATTCCGGCTTCAACCGAGCTAACATCAGTAACGTCCACTTTAGCAAAAATTGCTTGTCCTTTAAGTTTATCAACCAGCTCATGCCCAGCTTTTTCATTCAGATCAAAGGCAACAATCTTCGCTCCCTGCTTAGCCAATTGTTGACATGTAACGAGACCCAGTCCAGATGCGCCACCGGTAACGACTACCACTTTATTATTTAAATTCATGTTAACTCCTCATTATTTCAAGCGGGTGTTTATACTTTGTAACTCACCAAGACATTGAGACTTTTTGTGCAGCTAATTCATTGAGCAATTCTCTAGCAATGATTATCCGTTGAATCTCACTGGTTCCTTCGTAGATTGAAGTTATACGAACATCACGCGCATAACGTTCCAAGGGGAATTCTTTGGTATAACCCGCGCCACCAGTAAGCTGCAATGCGGTATAACAGGCATTATTTGCTTTCTCTGATGCATATAACTTAGCCATCGACGCTTCTTTGCCAAAAGGCAGGTTTTTGTCCTTTTTATCAGCAGCATTCATCAGAAGCAGGCGCGCCGCCTCTAATTCGGTATAGGTATCGGCCAGCATCCACTGTAAACCCTGAAAATTGATGATCGGTTGTCCGAACTGTTTGCGTTCACTGATATAAATGCGAGCGTAATCTATCGCTGCCTGAGCAATACCCAGAGCGAGAGAGCCAACACCAATTCTACCGCCAGCCAACTCGCCAACGGCAATCTTAAAACCTTGGTTTAATTCACCCATCAGCGCATTTTTAGGAATACGACAATCATTAAATACCACCTCATTGGTGCACGATGCATGTTGCCCCATCTTTTTCTCCGCCTTAGAGATAGAAAGGCCAGGTGTGTCTTTTTCAACCAAAAAACAAGAGATCCCCTTGCCCAAAGGCAGGCTAAGGTCGGTAACTGCCCAGAGCACAAAAACACCTGCGTGTTCTGCACTGGTGATAAACTGCTTGGCGCCGTTAATCACCCACTCTTCCCCCTCCAATACGGCAGTAGTTTTCATGTTAGCAGGGTCAGAGCCCGCGGTAGTTTCGGTCAAACAGAAGCCACCGCTGGAATATTCGCCACTACTGAGTTTGGGCAAGTACTTATTTTTTTGTTCTTCGGAAGCGATCGATTGAATCACCTCAGCAACCATATTAGTGACTGACATTGTTACTGCCGTGGAAGCACAAGCTTTGGCTATTTCGGTGATTGCGAGACTGAATACAATCGTCCCAGCCTCGCTGCCACCATAGCGCCCATCAACATTGAGCGTCATAAAACCCAACTCAGCCAGTTTCTTAAGGTTAGTCAGAAAAACATCAGGGTCTCCGTGTTGGTCAAGTTTTTCAGCAACAGGAGCCAATTCGGCCAGCGCAAATTTTCGAGCCATGTCTTGGATCATGGTTTGATCTTCGGTTAAAGACAAATTCATAATATGTTTTCTCTTTGGTTAAAAGACGCCGATTGACTGGCATCTGAATGATGAAAAATAATCTGAGATATTAAATAACGTCAACCGCTAGCTTGTTTACCATCACCATGCTTTCCCGACCTAAAATATTGGTGGCTTGGTTGTTACTGATTAACACTGACGCATGAGCAATAAATAATCACTGTTTTGTTCGATATAAGTATTTCCTATCGCAACTTTAAATAAAGCGACTCCAACTATGACAAAAACAAAGCGGTCATAAAATGACACAAAAGGACAATATGAATCACAAAATGTTACACATGTTATGGTATAGTTTGACGAATACGTCATCAGATAATATGTTTTATAGCAGAAAACTGGAGTGAGAATATCGCCACCGTTGATATATACTATATACAGGCAGCACTGAGATGTGCTGAACGAAAAGGACATTCGGTCAAGAGTATATTAGCCGAAGTCGGAATAAGCCCAACACTGCTGAGTCAACCTCATACTCGCTGCCATGGCGATCAAATGACACGACTAGTTCAGCGGATCTGGTCCACACTTAACGATGAATTTATGGGATGTACCGAACACCCATGCAAACAAGGTGTGTTTGCACTCATGAGTCGCCATGTGCTCCACTATAAATCACTGGAGGCAGTACTTACACAAGGTATAGTATTCTACAATCTGTTCAGCGATGACATACAGATGAAGTTGGTTCAACGGGGTGATTCAGTCGAAATCGAGGTCCATTTCACTCGGCCTGAGTTAGATCCTGATAATTTTTTTCAAGAGTTCTGGTTAGTAATTTGGCACCGTTTTGCCAGTTGGGTGATCGGTAAGATGATCCCTCTTAAGCGAGTCTGCTTTACCTATGGTAAACCTAGCCATGCTAACGAACTCAAATACCTATTTCCCTGCCAGCACCACTTCAATCGTTCAGCTCTCAAGCTGTGCTTCAGCGCTGAATTTTTAGCATGTTCTCCGGTTCGGACACAGCGCGATTTATCCCACTTTCTCAAACACTCACCAGCCGATTTGATCACCATTCCAGGAGAAGAAAATAGCTACAGGGCTCGTATACGGTCCTTGCTGTTACATCAAGAAACTAACATTATGCAATGTCCTCCGTTCACACAAGTGGCAGAGAAATTCAATGTCAGCAGCCAAACTCTCAGAAGAAAACTAAAAAGTGAAGGAAGCTCTTACCCGCAAATTAAAAATGAAATTCGTCAAGATCTTGCTATCGAAAAACTGCTCTCACAAAAGCTCAGTGTTTCAGAGATCGCACACCAACTGGGTTTCAGTGAGCCACGTTCATTTACCCGGGCATTCAAACATTGGACAGGACTTACACCAACCGACTATCTCCAGTCTAAACAGCCACTCTTAGACACTTCGGTGTATATTAATATACTAGAACGTACAATTTAACTTAAGTATATTTATTTGATGATTTGATGGATATTTGAAAATCTAACAATTGAGAGGCATATCAGAAAAAAGATCTAAATGTTATCGAAGTTAAAAACAAACTTAAGGTCTATGTCTGGCAAAAACCTACCGAGCGCGCCAACCGTCACAGGAATAATTAGCAACCAAACGAAAAAAGACCAATTCATCACGAACCGGCCTTTATATGTCTATTTGTATAAGTTTAGTGGTGCGGTTGGGGGGACTTGAACTATCACTTCACCTCCAGATACCTTTATATACAAGGGGTTACAAATAGACACTGGGCATTAAAAGGTATATTCCGGCATTACGATGATCCAACAGTGATCCAAAATCACATGGCCATTTTTATGTTTTAAGGCTAGTAATATCCATTAAACAAAGCTTTTTTTGAAGTGTTCTTCTTGTTTATTATCCATTGCTTTGTGTAGTCTCTGTTGGAGTCTTATTTTCCCCGTTCCTGTCCCAATAAAGTAGCTGGACATATCTCCCATCATAGCCACTCAATTGCACCAGACTTAGCCAGCCAATTACATTCAATGTTTCCACATATAATGTGTGATTAATTCCGCCATTATTAGGTCTGTCATATAGGACTATATTGCAAACCGTTAATGATCAATTTTGCCACAATGATCTTGCCCCATAAAAATGGACACTAATTAAGAATATTACCTTCAGCTTCAAAGTCCGAAGGGCTTTTATACTTTAGATAGCTGTGAAGCCTCCTTTTATTATAGAAGCATTCAATATAATCAAACACATCTATTTGCGCTTCTTGTCTTGTTCTGTAGTTGTACCGACGAACTCTCTCTCTTTTAAGTGAACCGAAAAAACTTTCTACAACAGCATTGTCATAGCAGTTCCCTCTAGCGCTCATGCTGCATAGAATGCCATTTTCCTTCAACATCTGCTGATAGTCATCGCTAATATATTGAGAGCCTCTATCAGAATGAAT
>JABSOZ010000014.1 GCA_013215295.1 Colwellia sp. | reverse complement strand
ACTACAGAATTTACTCTACAGAGTTTTTTTTCGTTGATATTATCCAATTACGTTAGTTCAAAATAGTTTTCACACAGTCTGGGCTATCAGTTGACCTAAAGAACAGCCAGTAGCTAACGTCAACTCTACACACCAAGAAGCCCTTAAAAATATAAGCGTACGACGACTTTTTATTCTAGCATCAAAGATTATTCAACATAACAACAAGAAATTATACCCGTAAAAAAATGGGCCTCGTATATTGAGGCCCATTTCATGAGTAGTTAACCGTATCGAAAATTATAGTTTTAACTTAAATCCGATTTTATTTAATAAACTGCCCAGATACATCACTCCTATTGTAAACGCGGCAACCCAAAGTACGCCAATCAATCCAGCATCAAAAGCACTAGGTCTTATGCTGAGTCCAAAAATAGAAAATAGTGCAACCAATACAGCGGGTAGTATGTAAATTAATAAAGCATTGTTTGCTGCGGGTTCAATTAATTTTGTCCAGCGCGTAATTTTATTTTTTTCTATTATCCAATGTATTACAACAAAACACATAATACTGGCTGCTGCACTAAATAGTGCCCAAGGAGGAGTAGCCCAGATTTTAGAGATAGTAGATACCTGCCAGCTTACGAATGCCACAACAACGGTCACGCCGAAATAGATTGCCGAGTTTGAAAGGTACTTTTCTGCGTGGTCTTTGTGGTACATCAAAATAGACAATATAGCGCCCATCAGAACCAAAGCAGCATGAGTGGTATTTCGACGGTTTTCAATCAGCCAATGCAGAATTGGGTTATCACTAGGAGCAAGATTATCAAATAAAATAAATGCACCGAAGAAAATCAAAACGGAAACACTTAGAACAACGATCTTATTGCTCATCAAATAGATTGGTAGTGCAATCACATAGGCCCAACCGATAAGTCCTAGAATTCCCCACCATTGCACTGTCATACCTTGGCCTTCAGCACCTTCATATAACCACCAAAGTGCTAATAAACTGAATGCACCAAGAACCTTCAGTCCATTGGTAAGTTTTGGTGAAAGGTGTTTAGGGTAATACGCCCAAATCAACATAATACTTGCAAACATCAATGTTGCCCAAATATGAATGGAGAAAGGCATTTCAACCTCGTCCCATCCCCAAATGTTATTAACCATAAATACGCCAATAATAATTAAGCTTCCGCCCCGAATTAAGCCATCTTTAAAAACAGAAAATACACTAGAGCCACGCGAGAGCTTAATTTGAGCAGCGAATGGCATTGACATACCAACGATAAAAAGAAAAGCGGGGAATACAATATCCACGAATGTCATTGCATTGGCGTCAGCGGGCAAATGTTTTGCCCAAAGGGGGATCCCCTCAATGCCAGAAAGTTCGTTTACAAAAATCATAACGAGTATTGTCAGACCACGAAAAATATCAATGGGTAAAATACGGCGGTTTGGAAATGATGTCGACATGCTGTGACCTTTAATTCTGGGGTACCTGTAATGTTCATATGAAGCGTTACAAGCATAGTTTTTTTTAACAGTACACATTCAAATAATCATAAACAAAAGCATGTTTTTATTTGTTCTGTATTGTTATCCATTTGAATTAAAATTTAGTATATATGACTATACAATAGAAAACTGGCTAAAATCGATATATAACAGGATGATATTGATTGGTTATCTGTGAACGTCTGACCAATAGCACATTTATCTAGCTAATCTTTAACTTTATAGTTTCTTCTCATTCATTCAGAAGAGCAACTCATGAGCCTTAAAATATTTGACGACTGGAAAGGTCTTGTTGAAAAACAAATAGCCTGTAATAGTCAACTAAAACTGGAAACTCGATATCGATTCATTACTACCTTGGAACGTAAAGCTTAGCTAAGTGCCTTCCCCAGAACTTCACCTATTAGCTAACTTTCCAGTACTCTAGTTTATGTCAATTTTTATACATCCATAGTGTTACGATTACGACTTTGCAAGTGACCGCTTCTGGCTAATCTAGAGAAGTCTCTAAGTCTCACTAGCCAATGTTAACAAAGATACGATATACGTTCCGCACAGATATAAATATGCATTGTTTGACTATAAATATTGTCAATTAATCGGATAGCATGACTGGCAAAAATGCCACCAAAGCAATCGTTAATAGCTACATAGTTGTCATTAGACAAATAAAGTTTAAGAGCTATATTTATAACTTCGATTATGAAATAGAAAGGATATTCACATGATAGTTGCACGTTGGTCAATAGACGCAAAATTTGGACATAAGCCTGAACTTATTAATTCTTTGTCAAAATGGCAAAATAGTTTTGGAACCCAAATAGGATGGGATGGAAAGTGTAGAATCTTAACAGGCTCTGTTGGTGCTTTAGAGTCAACAGTTATCTCTGAAATCACTCTTGATAGTTTAGCTGAGTTAAGTGAATCATGGGACAAGCTAGCAGAGTTAGATGGACATAAAGAATGGAGTATTGAACTTGAGCCTCACGTAGTGTCTGGCTCTATGAAGTGGGAGATATACCGTATTGTTGAATAATTTAAATTATATAAAAGTAGCAAATAGTGGACTCTCCAGTAATGACACCTATCCTTGCGGTTGAGAGTTCACTGTTGGTTGTAATCTCATTTAACCAATTCACAACGTTTATGACTGGCTAATTCTCCACCAATGCGATCAGAATACATTTGTAAATGCCAGTATAAAACCGCCACTATTTAACGATAAACAGATCCATTAAAGAAGCAAGATGATGCCTCATGATAGCTTAAGAAATAGATCCACTTTTTAAGTTACTAAACTCGAACTACATCAGGACGTAAACTATAAAAAAATAAAGAGAACTTCTTCCTTTTCTCTTTGCCCAATCCCGTTCTTATCCAACGCAGCCATGACATCATCAACCGCAGCCATATATTCATTGTCACTGATATTCATATTCTGATGTGCAGTACGCATATCTTTGCCTTTGTAAACATCAGGACCACCTGAACAACTCCGTAACCATTCGTTTAAGTTTGGTGGTATCACTGGCAGCAAATCGAGCTGAAATAGTTGGGTTGTCTAAATGAAGATCAACAACATCACTAGATATATTTCTGATCCCTTCTTCTCGTCCTAGTCTTTCAAATAGTGTATCGCTCATATTAAATCCCTCTTGCATATGGTTTGACGTAACTTTTTCTTAGAAATAAGCTAATAAGTTAAGTTGGTTGGTTGGCTAAATTCAGATAAAGGCTCAATGATGAGTATAGATTCAATGGTGGTTTATTGATCATACGCTTGAGCTTTCGGAAGCAACCGATATTTAACTCAAACTGAAGGCATGGCGCCTTCTTCAATGATACGAATATAGTCCTTTCAGTCTGAATAAACCTATAATTACATGATTGAAAATCGAACAACTCAAAGGTAATCAACTATTATTAGTAATTAGTGGTTTTAAGTTTTGGTTAGTCCAGATATCCTTTGAGGGGAAGCAATTATGAATGCGTTAAAATCTACTTTATATTCGTGCTTATTAATCCCTTGTTTTGTTTATGCCGATGGTAATGTAGATGGGGGAAAATCAATTTTAGATTTCAGCCTTGAAGAGCTGATTAATATAAAAGTTGTCGTTGCCGCTTCCGGCTTTGAACAAAAAGTTGCCTTGGCTCCATCAAATGTTACAGTTATCACCCATCAGGAGTGGCAAGCCATTGGCGCTCGTAATCTATCCGATGTATTGGTAACAGTGCCAGGTTTTCATGTTAGTGAAACGCCATTCGATTCCAATTTTCAAAGATTTCATATTCGCGGTCTTTCCGGTAAATATTCAGAGAGAATAAAATTACTTATTGATGGTGAACCATTCGAATACCTGCAAGCAGGGGGCATAATTAATGGTTTTCGACTGCCATTAACCAGCTTTGAACGGGTCGAAGTGGTCAAAGGTCCAGGGTCTGCTATTTATGGCGCCGATGCTTTTGCCGGTATTATTAATCTGGTCTCATTTAAACATCGACAAAGTCCTGCGTTAATTGGCGGCAGAGTTGGCAGTTTTAATAGCCAGGATTTATTTGGTCGTGGAGACTTTGAACTAGGAGCTTCCCACTTTCAATGGGCATTTGATTATAGTCAATCTGATGGTGATGATGGTCGTATCATTACTTCCGACTTGCAAACAGTTTTTGATAGTATATTTGGCACCTCTGCATCACATGCACCAGGACCGATAGATGAGCATTATCAATTATTCACGCTGTTAGCTAAATGGCAATGGAACAAGTTTAATATTGATTATTTTACCTGGCGAAACTTTGACTTTGGTATGGGAGTAGGCGTAGCGCAAGCATTAGACCAAACTGGCAGAAGTGCGGCGTATTTTGACCAATTTAAGCTGCAGTATGATCTCAGTGACTTAATCAGTGGCACACTAACCGGCACTTATAGCCATAAAACCCAAAAACTATCGAATTATCTGACGGTATTTCCACCTGGCTCCGTTTTGCCACTTGACAGTGACGGCAATGTTAACTTTGTTGAACCAGTCGGCGTTACCCAGTTTGAAGATGGCTTTATTGGCACGCCCAGTCAAACTGGTTATACCAATACCATTCGTTTGACTCATTTATTAAAGCTAAATGAACAACACTTACTGCGCTGGGAGTTAGGTTATGAAGAACAGCATTTTGAAGTGACCGAACAAAAAAACTTTGGCCCTGGCATATTAAATGGCACAGAAGCAGTTGTTAATAGCCAGCTTACCGACGTAAGTGGCACCCCATTTGCGTATTTGCCGACGGTCGATCGAGATTTTTATTACCTTTCTCTGCAAGATGAATGGAAAATAAGCACTGACCTTCAACTCACCTTAGGGGTCAGATACGATAAATATTCAGATTTTGGTCAAACGACAAACCCAAGAGTGGGCCTGATTTGGCAAGCACGAGATAACTTCACCATCAAGTTATATGGCGGCAGCGCCTTTAAGTCCCCTGCTATCGTTCAGTTATATGCCCAAAATAATCCAGTCATTACTGGTAATCCATCATTAGCCCCTGAAACAGTCAATACTCTGGAGACGGGTATTAACTTTAATTATTTTTTAAATCAAGATGCGGTATTATCATTGGACTTGTTTGGTTATAACGCTAAAGACTTAATTGACACCGTTTTTGATGAAGAATCTAAAGGTGTTACCTCAAAAAATATTGGTGAACAAAAAGGTCGTGGTGGTGAGTTTAGTGTCAAGTGGAAACCGCAACAGTATATTAGTTTATATTTCAGTTACTCCTATTTGTCTGCAAAAAATCAGCTCGATGAAGATATTGCTGATGTACCAAATAAAATGGCAAATTTGGCGATAAACTGGCAAATTAATGATAATTGGCGTTGGTATATTGGCGCCAAATGGATTGCAGATCGTCCACGAGCCTCCGCGGATACACGAGAAAAACTAACCAATTATACTTTAGCCGATACCAAGTTGGAACGCACCAACATAATATCGGGTTTAGATGGTGCCATTATTATTAATAATCTCTTTGATAGTAACGCAAAAGCTCCTACCTTCGCCACTGACGCTATTACCAATGATTTTCCGCTACCAGGGCGGCAATTATTGTTTGAATTAAGTTATCGTTTTTAAAAGGGGCTTGGTAACACTTAGTAATCGTTCTAATAGATGGAAAAACCACGAACTGCAGCTGTTTAGCATAAACTGGCAAGTTTTTTAGGCCGTTTCTTCTTTTATGTCTGCAATGTGGGCTCAAAGTTGCCATTAGTAACTCAAAAGATAATGTCAGCTTTTGGCTAAATCAGTTGACCTAAAGAACAACCAGTCTCTAATGTCTATAAAGGCACATTCGAGACCCTTTAATAAACACAGATAAAGACTAACGCAACATAACAGTAACCAGTTGATATTATTATAAGTTGTTGTTTTTACTGGGTCGTTAACAGGGGCGCCCCCCCGCTCCACCAAATAAAGACTTTTTAATCAATTAGTTATACCTAGTAACTTCTTATTCGGCCATAAATTGACCACTGTTTATGATGAAAACCGCTTAATTGCGGTTTTTTTATGTATGATATTTACTATAAATAGCATTTTACCTATTTTTATAGGTACCATAATAATATTAATAAAATAGTCACTAGATTTACATCAGTACTCAGTTCAACTCTAACATCATATTGCTAAGTCCCATGCCCCTTTCTGGCACAATATAACGAAAGGAATCAATTTCATCTGATAATGTATGCTTTGTCCAAGAAAATTGCTTTGTCAGGTTTTAATTAGAGAGAACACGTTCCTAGTAAACTGCCTCTACATATTGATCATGACTGACAATACTTGGAGGGTTTTCTACCACAATCAGTAGCAATCAATATGAAAGATAGTGAAGCTTTATTTCAACACCATGTTGTTGAAATAATCGATGTTCGGGTTCAATGTCTAAGTCAAAACAAGCTAAAATTTAGTCATCGCTTATCTACTTTTTTATTTTATAAGTTTGCTGAGTGCCAAGCTATACGGGGGATTTAAGTAAGTGTCACCTTGTGTCACCCAAAAGAACCGTGTTTGTCACCTCCTTGATCGAACTATCCTTTATAGTGCTCTTACGTATTCTCAAAGTCTTAAATATTTGGAAATAATACTAATAAAGCTTTAACGTTTTTTTCACACTGCGTTAAATGACTAAGGTACCCTTTTACTTTGCTAGATATAGAGTTAATCGAAATATAACAAGCTATTCAAACAGGACAAAAAATCTTTGGCTGTTGCTCTTTTGTTACTTATTTTAGCAAACTACAATTTGCCCTTAATGGGGCGTTAATTACTCAAGCCTACTTTGGCTTATATGGATAGATATGAAAAAAATAATTTTGTTAACCTTGCTAGTTAGCTTCTCAATGCCTTGTTTTTCTATAGTGACTAAACATGATGTTGTGGAAGATAAATATTTACCGAAACAAGTACCTGAGTATTTAATCGATATGCCAGGTGAAGGTCATGGGATCTTGATCAAACCCAATTGGATAGTTACAGTAGCACATTTAATTTTCTCTGATTACACAGGAAAAGAAATCCTTATTCATGGAAGGAAATATAAGATAGAAAAGGTAATCATTCATGATAATGCTAAAAAACCTGATAGCTCATTATTTGAAGGGGATGCTAAACCACTTATGGATTTTATGAAAAGCACAAGTGATATTGCCCTTATCAAGTTAACTGAAAGTGTATCTCATGTAAAACCAATCCCGATGTATTTGGGGAGTGATGAAAAAGGAAAAGTTATCACTGCATTCGGTAGAGGTTCTACTGGTGATGGCAAAAGTGGTTCAATATTCGAAACAAAGAGAAAGAAAATTCTTCGGACGATGTCAAATAGAATTGAGACTGCTGAGGGGAATTGGATTTCTATCACATTCGATAAAAATAATAATGCACTTGAACTTGAAGGTATAGATGGGTCTGGTGACAGCGGTGGTCCACTGATAATTGATAAAAACGGTAAGCAGTATTTGGCTGGGTTATTTAGCTGGGATTATGTAGAAGGAGACTTAAAGTCCTTTAAACATGGTTTATATGGTGGAATGTCTTACCAAGTTAGAGTATCTACTTATGTAAAATGGATAGAGCAGCAAATAAAGAATAACTAATTAATAAACTTGGATAAACTGCAGTTTGCTATTTTCCTCCTCCAACACTTTACGATTTAACGACTCGGCAATATGCAAGAATAGTCCAAAAGTGGATCGCTAGTATTGGTTTGATGTAACATCCTACGGCACTCATTCTATGAGGCGCAGTAAAGCAACCTGGATCTATAAAAAACCTGAGAGCCGTTCAAGTTTTGCTTAGTCATACAAAGCTAGAGAATACCGTTCGTTATCTTGGTATCGAAGTCGATGAGGCACTTGAACTGTCGGAAACTATAGATATTAAAATCACAAACAACTCAGGAAGTATAAACGCTTCCTGCCACAAAACCGTCCTAATTTTTAACTCGTATTTCTCACAGTAAATCGTCCGTTTTTCCACCAAAACCGCCAATCATGAAGAAGCATGGGGATGACTTCAAAGTGCGCAACGCGGAATCTAGCCTCAACTTTATTGTCCTATTTGTTCTAATACATTATTTAAAGCTTCAATTATTCTCAATATTCATCTTTATTCCACAATATATTCATCGTTATCGCGTAGACATCAAAAGATTTCTTTGTTTCAATATAAAACGTCTGAATCGCTTCTAGAATACAAATTTGATTTAGAGAAAATTATTCTTGTTTATAGTCGTTGGAGACCAATTTGAAATTATTCCTATTTTCCTTGTTATTGTTGATTAATTTACCTCTTTATGCAGAAACAAACTCTGAAGTGGATATATCTATTACAAAGTCTAGAGATAACACTTGGACGCTCATATATCAGATGAGTAGACCTGCAAACCGACTTGCTTTTGTCCGTAACCCAGACAACTCTCGAATTGAACGTTGGAAGCCTGTTTCTTCTGATTTTGAAATTATTTTTGAAGAAGGTAAAGAGTATTTAAATAAAAAAGACGGTAGCTCGTTTCAGCATGTTGAGCTTATGTTAACACCTACTTATAAACACCTTTCCAAAGATTATGCACCTTTCTCTCCTTATTCAGATGGCGGAGTTTTGATCTACACGGGGCGTTTATTTGCTTGCATTGATAAGTGCGCAGATGATGTAAATGACTGGAAGGTATCAATGAATATTCCGCAAGGAGAACACCTGATAGTAAATGGTAACGTTTATACTAAATCAACCAACTGGGTTGATAGAGACGATGGAATGAATATATATATCGGTCGCCAAAAGCCGATAGAAACTGCTAGTGTTATTGCTGTTATCGATAGTGGTTTGCCAGAAGAAATTCAATTGTCGTTAAGCGCTGACATACCAAAGTTGATGGTTTATTTTCAAGAGAGACTAGGCAAACTTAGCGGCGTTAAACCAACCTTATTCGCGTCATATGCCAAAGTTGAAGATCGCTCGTCACAAGGTGGTACGTTGCCTAATCAAATCTTTATGCATTGGAATTTAAACGACCTTGATAAAAAAGTTAAAGACACTAAATTCATTAATCAGACCACTTGGTTCTTCGCCCATGAAGTTGCGCACCTTTATCAAAGAAGTACATTGGGGGTACTCTATGGAGAGTCTAATCAGTCTTGGTTGCACGAGGGTAACGCTGACTGGTTGGCGGCGCTTGCTTTATTAGACTTGTATCCTAAAACAGAAGAATACATTACTGAAAAAGTTGGTCGGTTCAAAGAGCATTGTGTGGAAGGATTAACGGAACTTTCATTAATGGAAGCAGCCGATAAAGGTCAGTTTGGTTTGTATTATACCTGTGGTTTATTGATACACAGGGCAATTGATTATTCAGTGCAAAAGAAAAGCAATGGTTTAAAGAATATTTATTCTCTTTGGAATGAATTTCGTCAAAAGGTCGAACAGGGTAATGAAAAAGGATCTGAAACATTCTTATCTTTGGTTGAACAATATACTTCTAAAGAATTGGTGATTCGCATTAAAAAGCTGGTTGAAACCAAGTTAAGTAGTCCTGAAGATACTTTAAATCGGCTAATTATCGATAAGTGAGTTTAGAATAAACCAAAGGATTATTACTGTGATGGACGCCCAATGGCAGCAATTAGCCACACTGCCGTCGTAATTTAGACGTTAATACCCCTAGTTTGTCCACCATAGCGATCATGAGTAGCAGCACATTCAACACTAATGTTGTGCCAATAACAGTAATTAAATTGCACAGTAAATCACTTTATCGCAACCACAAATTGTAGGCTATCGCGTTGTTCGTGAGAGTCAGAGTTAATATATTCTAAAAACTCTCGTTCAAATTCAAAGTATTCACTTTCTAGAAGTCGTTTAAGATTGACTAATCTGCTTAGTCTAGCTCGCCAAACTGCAAGCACTTCTTTTTTAGCACGGCCGTTAAAGTTCAGTTCAACATCATGAACACTTTCATCACAATGAATCACTTTAAATCCCGATTGATTAAGTAGTGGTTTGAGTTTGGCTCCAAAGTTAAAGTCATATACTCCAGACTTATGCGACTCTAATTCAAAATTTTTAACTTTTTCGTAAAACTTACTCTGTTTATTCATATTGCCAGAAATAAAGCATGAAACATCTAGCAGTGCAATCCAGCTACCTTTATCCATTTTCATATAAATCTTGTCTAAATATGTCTTTGGGTCAGCTAAATATGACAGAGAAAAACTTCCCCACAACCCATTTAAACAGGGGAATTTACTGAAGTCTAAATCTAAAAAGTTTGAACAAATATATTGTTCATTAGATGATTTGTTTTCATCACAAAATTGAATAAAATCAGGATTAAGATCAACCCCAGTGACATGAGATACTTTATTGGCGAGTAGATGTGATACGTTTCCAACTGAACAGCCTAAATCTAAAACTGTATCCGTATTTTTAAGCGGTATTACATCTAGGTAATTTTCCCAATTTCGCCATGTTTGTTGTTTTTTATATTCTTCGATTAAATTCATTTTTATTATTATAACTACTTTTATAATTAAGATAGAATACAGACTAATCCAATAGCACCAAACGAAAAAAATACTCACTATAAGCGTGCATTTTTTAATTTTGTGCTGTTCGTTAAATGTTTCGGAATGTGAAATTTAACGAGTTTCCGTTATGATTAACTTTCGGTGCGATAACGTAAAATTAAATTAACAATTTCATGTACACTGCCTGAAGAGCTAAGTGACTCGTCCAAAGTTCGCCTCTGCGGTAAATGAATATTAAATTTATTTCTCAATATATTGATCACTTGTTCTTCAGAGTTAGGATCTATTTCTTTCCCTGAAAAAATACATATTCGTTGGAGGATGAAATCTTTATTCATAATCAATTATTTTCCCGCGATTTTTATTTAGTAGAAATGACTACATGGTGCTTTTCCATCACAGGTTTACCTGTAAAAGCTTCTCTTGGTAAAGGGTTTTGATGCGCCAGTTTAAAATCATCACTTTTAATCCATTCATTAAAAGCGCTTTCATCTTGCCAACTAGTAAGCACAACATAGGGGACATCTTCACTTATTGGTTTTAATATTTGCATGGATGCAAAGCCTGGTTGCTTATCTATTTCTCCAGCACGTTTTCGAAAACGATTTTCAAACTCATCTTGCCATTCTTGCGCTACTGGGATGCGATTTGCCACTATAAACATATTATTTCCTTTTGAAGTAACACACGTAAATTCATATGTTCATTTCCGTGTTGATGGTTAAAACCGAAAGTTTCAGAACCCGAAACTTAGCGATTTTCCGTTTAACATTATACCAAAGCTGTAAATAGGCAAGTCCTGCTTCACTTAAAACGTTAGCAATTGAAAATTTGTTACTGAAAATTTTTGTATGTTTTGATCTTCAGCGGACATAGCTGAACAACCACATTGAGTTATTTAGGCTGCATGTGAACAAAGCCACCATAACGATCGGTGAATGTTCAATTGATAACGCTACCTTATTAACACTACTGTCAGATAAGAATTAGGGGCAGTATAATGGGATTAGCCTGGCCGATGGAATATCCACTTGAAACAATTGCGCTTTAAGTGTCTCAACAATCTGTGCATCCAAAATCAGCTAACTATAGTCTGGCGCGATAAAAGGAGGGACGGTCCATTTTCCAGTGTTTATTGCTTTTCTAAGTGGCTTCGGTTCTTTATGTTTGCCCTTGATTAATCGTGAGTAACGAAGAACATCATTGCTATCTCTAGTCTTTTGGTCAAAAACAAAGCTGCCCTTAGTCGATGCTGACAGGCGCATAATATGCCAGTCTTTCCTGTCAAACATCGGTCTAATGCTTTTGCGTTTTGCAATGTCACTTAGTTATCACTAAAAAATAAAAAGTGCTATTACACAGACTATAAACGATGAAAGCATTACTTAAGTATGAAGCTCACTTTGCTTAGCTTGAAGTTCAACACCCCTCTTTTCGTTTTTCTCCGATAATATGTCATATTCTTTAAAAGATTTAGAATTTTGGTTGTTTACTCCATTGCCTTTCCACCGAACTAAAATAAACAACACAACCATACTAACGATAATTGAAAAAATACTGGCTTCAGGGCCAAAGTCTCCGCCAGTTAGCCATTGCTCCTTGCCATGAAAAATAGGCTTTAACCAACCGGTCTTTTCAAAACCACTGACACTAAAGCCTAAAATATCACCTTGCGCCCAATTCCAGCCGAGATGCAAGCCAATAGGCAGCGCAAGACTACGTGTTTTTATATAAGCGAGTCCAAAAATTAAGGAGATCAAAAATATATCTACACTGGCAAATATTTGAGTGATACCGTCCATACCTGGATTTCCCCAATGACCAAGTGCAAACAGAGAGGCCATTAGAATTTGCGCCCACCAAAGTCCAAGACCATCAATCAATCGTTGAAATATAAAACCACGATGGAGAATTTCCTCCATTAAAGCACCTATTAAAAACAAATAAAGCCCATAGCTAAGTCCCTGTAAGCTTCGTTGTGCATCTAATTCAAATGTCACACCACCTATCATCCAAATAATGCCAGCAGTAACAAGTAACATAGCTATGCCAACTAAAGTCCCGATAACTAATGCTTTGAACCAACGCATGTTTATCCCAAAACCTACGTCTGCTAAGGTTTCTTTACGTATGAAAACACAAATCCAGGTCACCAATAAAATCAGTAAAAAAGAAACGGGCTCTAGCCATGTATCGGTAAATCCTAATCCGCCGAGCCCTTGCTTAATAGGCTTGTAAATCGGTTGGGTAAGCATAATCAGACCAACAAAAAGTGCTATCCACCAGCCATTACGTATTTTTCTATCATCGTTATAAAAAATATTTTTCATTAGAATTTCCTCGAAAACTATTATGATTTTGATTAAATGTTAAAGGTTAAGGTTAACCGCTCACTGTTATTTGAAGAGACGTAGCACAAAGATGTAAACTTAGTACTAATACCTTAAAGTTTTGCGATGCGAGCTTTTATACGTTCAACTCGACGTGGGTCTTGTTCACTGCCTTTCAATTTATTCAATATCACCACCTGTGCTGTATTAAGAGCATTTTCGCTTAGCACACGAATATCAGGGATAACACCTTTGCCTTCCCAATTCGTTTTAGTGATTGGATTGAGTGAACGCTCACTTGGAATGAAAACTTCAAAATGTGGTGATAAGCGTATGAAATCACCCGGATGTGCCCCACCACCTGTTGTTGCGCCAATAATTGTTGCTCTCTTAAGATGCTTCAGTGTATATGCGAAATCTTCTGCGGCAGAATAGGTATCTTGGCTGGTAAGTATATAAAGATCTCTCTGCTGTCCGTAGCGTTTACCTCTAACAGAATTTGATGACCACATCTGTTCACTAACATTTCCCTCGCGGTCCAACATATTACTTAAATGAGTACGTTTATCTAAGAAGTAACTCGCTAATAAGGCCACTGTATCCGGATCCCCACCACGGGAAAATCTTAAATCAATAATTAATGCTTCGGTATTGGAAACCATCGTCATTGCGGCGGCTATAGTTTCAGCTGCATGCTCAGAATCGGCAAACATAGATAACTCAAGATAACCAATATTAAATGAAAAACGTTCAATCTTTTCAATGCCCCAATTAAGCGAACGCATCATCTTCAATTCTGCATTTTGTTCCAGCTTAGTCTGTTCAAGATCATTAGATGGGGTTGGCACTTCATGTTCACTGTATGACAACACCAAATGGCCATCGTTTGTCACAGAGCTTAATTGTTCGTTTAAGATCTTTTCGAGCTTTTGTGAACTGATGATATTGTGGTAATCACCATTTGTTTCTTTCTCTCGCACCAAACGTTCAAATGCTTTAGCTTTGTCCGGAAAAATATAGCTTTGATTCATTTTTGTTATTAGTTGATTGATAATGCCCTGTTTCTGCTTAGCAGTGATCGACTTATCTGCTTGTTGACGGGTGTATTGATCCGCATTGCTCATTCCAGTAAAAGTGAAACTGACGGCTAGTGCAATAACACTCGTACGGATATATTTTGTTAAACATGATGTAGGTTTTATTGTTTGCATAATATGATTTATTCCTCAAACTCATTTATTTCTTGTGTCGTTTTACTACTAATATTTATCAGAAAAGACATTACTTATTTGAAGTTCACACTTCTTATTACCCCTTTTGACCTCGACTATTAACCCTAACTTAGCTTGGCTACGTATTTGCTGTGGTGGTCAGAAGGTATTGATAGTATGCCAATCGTTGTTCACCTTATTATTTTCTAATTGTCATTTTTTTTTCACTTAAAATTGGAGTATGCTTGCCTGCTAAAAACCCTCAAGGCAATTAAATGACATTAATCAAACTTTCTGGCTTTAAAATACGCTACGTGCTGACTGCTATTTTTTACCTTATTGCCACCGTTGTCTTAGTTAAATCGGTTAACTTTTTCGGTGTGATGCTCTGGGGGTTAGACTTTTTAAATTGGTGGCCTATGGGCCAATCTGTGCTATTCAGTCTTGGCGGCATGCCTAATTCAACACTATCGACCCACGTGTCTGGGCTTGCTATTGAATTAACCGTACCTGGTTTAGACATTTATTTAGAAACCCATTGGTTAACTCGTGCAGGCTTGTCACTGCTCACTACGCTGTTATTTTTAACGATTCTCGGTACTTTTAGACGAATGTTAATCACCGTCGATGTTAAACAGCCTTTTGACTTCGCTAATATTCGCCGAGTACAATTTATCATTGCGCTCATTCTGCTAGAAATAATTGGCCTCGATTATTTGCGCACAGAAAGCATGAAACCCGTTAAAGCATTAGTTAATCAAATGAGTGGCTCTGTAATAGAAACTGACAGCAGTTATCAAAATGCTGATGCCTACGCCTATGTATTGCTTTTACTGTTATTAACTTTACTGGCGGTTTTTCGTCGAGGTGTGGCTTTGCTGCAACAGCAAAGAGAGCTAGAAAAACAGTTATATCAAAAACGAAAACTAGAAGCGGTGGGCACCTTAGCCAGTGGTATTGGCCATGACTTTAATAACATACTCACTTCAATTATCGGTTATGCGGAATTGGCGAAATCAGAACAAAAACAAGAAGATATTCACTTTGCCTTAGAGCGGGTGTTAGATTCGTCTTATCGAGCTAAGCGACTCACTCAACAAATTAGAGCCATTGGTGGCCAACAACCATCCACTGATCAAGAAGAATTAGTTGACCTCAAAGACGAAGTCAATGAATTGTTACTTTCAATAGCACCTAGCATTCCAGACAATATCCAAGTATCAATACAGTTCAATCAACACAAGCGCTATGAAATATTTGCCGATCCAACCAAAATTTATCAAGTATTATTGAACCTCTGTACTAATGCCTTACAAGCAATGTCCCAAAAAAAAGGTCAATTGAGCATAGATATTGACGAGAAAATTTATGGTGAGCGTGAGGGTTATTCTCTAACGATAAAAGACGATGGTTGTGGCATGAGCAAGCAACAACAGGAACACATTTTTGAACCTTATTTTACCACTCGAAAACAACAAGGTGGTACGGGTCTGGGGTTATCTTTATGTTATCGAATCGTTGAAGGCTATTTGGGACACATTAATGTCACCAGTGATTTGAATCAAGGAAGCTGTTTTAATATCTGGTTGCCTAAGGCTGAATCCACCATGCAACAAACATTAAAAGTGACGACACTCACAAAAAATAATCGCATACTCTTGCTCGATGATGATAAGTCGGTGCTGGCTTTGGTAAAAAGAAAGTTATCGGGATTTGGCTATCAAGTAAGCGCTTTTAGCGACTGTAACGAAGCACTCAATACGTTCAGTAATGCCCCTGAAAAGTTTGATTTGGTGATATCAGATTTGAATATGCCGCAGATGACCGGCGTACAGTTTGCCGAAAAAGTGCAAGCCATAACTGCCAATAAACCGGTCATTATTATTACTGGAACCCCAGAGCACGTTGAGCTCGGACGAAGCTTAGCGGTTGTTAACAATGTTATATCCAAACCCATCGCATTTAGCGAGTTACAGGCCGCTATCTTTGATGCATTTGTTGAATAGGAACACGTTAAGTCACTTAAAGGTTTGATGAGTCGGAGAAACGGTAGCCGACTCCCGATACTGTCTCTAGGTGTTTTCCTGCCTCACCTAGTTTTTTACGCAATTTATAGATTTGATTATCAATAGCGCGATCGGAGATGTAGTAGTTGTCGCCTTTACTCTGAGAAATAAGTGCATCTCGTGAAAAAACACGATTGGGCGAGGACATTAAGAGAAACAGAATATCAAATTCCATTTTCTGCAGCGGTATCAGTTCCCCGTTTAGAGTCACTTGACGAGAAGACACATCAATAACAACACCAAAGTGTGAAACCCCTTCTCTTGATACGAGGTCAGACACCCCCGACAGCCGTCGCAAGTTTGCTTTTATCCGCGCGACCAAAAGACGAGGGTTAAATGGTTTAGCAATGTAGTCATCTGCATAACTTGCTAGGCCTTTTTCAATGTCACTGACATCTATTTGATCGGTTAACATAATGATCAATGGCATATTTTTGCGATGAACTTCTAGCAATCGTTCACAAAATTGATAACCATTTATGCCGGGCAGTTCGATATCAAGCAAAATTAAATCAGGTCTTTTTTGATTGCAGTGTGACAATGCAGCTTCGGCACTGCCAACACCTGACACTGAATAATTCTCTTTTTGCAGGATATAAAGCACCATTTCTCGAATATGGTCGTCATCTTCAACTATTAATATTTTATTCATTGGACTCATTTGGGTTTAGTTACCATATTTGCATTAATTGAAAACAGCTAGCCACCGAATGACCACTAAAAGAACATTGTTGCTTATTGACGCGAGAAATGCGCATATGCGCTATATGTTAACACTCAATAACGGTTATGCATTTTAGCTTTTTATGGTAGATAAATAGCAAATATTGCCAGCGGAAAATATCCCCATGCGTTTGATCGCTTATACTACTCAGTTAATTTCATTTTAAATTTTCGTATGAGTATATTGTTGGTCAAAAAATAGTTGGCTATAATGTGAACGGAGTGAAACAGCCAACTGTTTTTTGTCCGTTTGAACGTATTGTTAGCAACGTCTTGCACATTGTTAGCTTTGTGAAAATTCCATTGTCCAATTGGTTTCCCAAGTTTTACCATTATCTTTTGAAAAAGCCTGCTCCCATCGAGGTTTGGCCGGGTCTAATGAAACCCACATAAACCTAACTTTTACTCTTACTCCATTAAGTACATCGTCGGCATAAAACAATCCGACTCCTTCACTAAAGCTACCCACAACTGGAACATCTAATGCGTCAGGGAATCGACCATCCAACCACCAAATTGACCAAGAATTGGTTTCTTTGTTAAAAGAACGAAGTGCAACGGCTCTAAATGATGCATCTGGAAATTCAAGATATACATCCTCTAAATTACCAAAGCCACCAAGGGTCTTTATTGTAGATGATTTACCCTTGAATTCAGTCCATTCATTACTGCCATTGAGTATATCTTTCAATCTTCGATGATTTACTGTCCAATTACCAATTATAAAGTCAAAGTCTTTTGGTGCATTTGGTTCTAAATCTGTTTGCATAATTTCCCTATGAATTAGTTGAATAATCTTGCAGGGAATTATACGTGCAACTGTATTTATGTACAGTCAAATTTATACCGAGCTATTTAAGATGGCTAACGTCCCATTAAGAGGCTTTTAATTGTTGGTTAAAATGTGTAGCGAAGCGGAACCTAACCAACTGTTAAAAGTCCTGCTTGAATGGCTGTTAAGTAGCTGTACTAAATAACTAGTTTTGTAATAACTCTCTCAATTTGTCAGGTACCCTTACAACTTTTTTTGTATCTGGTGATATGCAAACATGTGTTAGGTTGGCTTTAAATGCCAATATATCTTTTGCAATAAATCCCTTAATTAAAAATGAAAATGAGTGTTCACCAATTGAATCTACTGTTACTTGTATAGAAAGTTCATCATCCCACGTAACTGGGCACAAAAATTCTAAAGAAAAAGCTCTTGCCGGAGGCAAAATATTAAAGCCCATTAAGGTTCTTAATCCAGGCCCCTTTAACCAAACATTAAGTGCTTCATGTACAGCTTCTACTGCAAAATATGAAAATCTAGGTGTGTATACAATCCCTTCAGGATCACAATCCCCAAAGAGAACCTTCCTTGTTATTGTTATAATACTAGACATGTTACCTCTACTGCTAGATTAAGCTATTTAACGCCCATATTAAGCGGTAAATAATAGCTGGCTATAATGTGTGAGGTACGAACAACAGCCAGCTGTTATTTGTCCGTTTGAACGCCTTATAGTTTTTTTGCTAAGGGTAGTCATTACTCTTTATAAATTTATAACCAATATACGCCATGGGCAAATACGCACCAATTAAGTCCAATGAATTAAACCAAATCGGTGACGGCAAACTAAAAACCATAACAATACCACCGGCAAGAAACGCTACCCCAATGACAAATGCAATTATTAATTTGTGAGTCGCAGCAACCTTTGCAGCAAAAAAAGCACCCGCCAGTGTTCCCAAAGAGTGCGCAAGAAACGGAAAAACAAAGTGTTGTGGCATGAATAAGTGCATAGCTTTCTCCAGTCCTTCCATTGATGACACATCCGCCCCAACAGGTGGCGGAATTAACTCAGCACCTAATGATATTAGCCCCATATTTACTGCGCCACCTAAAACGAGTCCTCCTAATATTGCAATAGAATTTAGAATAATAGACTTCATTTTAACTCCTCCATCTGAAACGCATAACGCCTAAATAACAGGCTAAGTAATGGTTGGCTAAAATTGTGGAGCGAAGCGAAACGTAGCCAACTGTTACGTGCCCTTGTTGATTTTCTTGTTATGTGCTTAATACACATTCCATTTTAACTGACTCTAGAACTACCCCATTTTGAGTAGTGAAATCACTTTTACTGTGTTCCACAAATCCATTTCGCAAATAAAAATTAGCTGCATTAAGTGATGAGTCAACTTTGAGAATTTTAATGCCAGCGTCACTAGCTTTTGTAAGCAGAAATTCAATCATTTCTTGACCAATTCCCTTGCCTGCGTAATCAGGCAAGACAAACAATGAAAGCAAAAGCTGCTTTTCTATATTTAGCTCACCAAAACAGGTTACTTTATTCTCCAAAACTTTAACGTATTGTGTACAACCATCGTTGGCGCTGTCTACAAACCGTTCAGGTCTTGCTTCTCCTACCCAATCTAAAACAGTCTGACTATCATAGTCTCTTACGCAAAGAGCTTCTGCTGAGGCTCTAAACACAGAATCCATCTCTATGTAGTCTGATTTATTAGCAACACGAATCATTAGATACAGTCCTCTAAAAGCACATAACGCCCCATTAAGAGGCTTTTAATTGTTGGTTATAATGTGAAGCGAAGCGGAACCTAGCCAACTGTTAAAAGTCCTGCTTGAATGCCTTATACGAAAATTTATCACTGCTCTAAAATACTTACTAATTTATTAACTATAAGTTCTGGAGAATGTGTTGGTACGTCATGATTACTACCCTTAGCTATAACTATATTGTTACCACATTGCCTTGATAACTTTTTATGACCAGATTTCCATTCAATAATTTCTTTTTGAGAAGACCACTCTGGACTTTCAGCTGATATGACAAAGCAACTACTTGAGTCTGATACTTTCAGGTTTTTAACTTTATTAAAAGTATCAGGAACACCTTTCGTTTCTCTTATTAGAGATTTACCAAATTTATTATCTGGAAGAAGAGATGGATCAAAGTGCTTTAACTCTTCTTCTATTCCCCCCATTGATTCTATAAAATCAATGGTAACTGGATCGATATAAACTAATGAATGAATTGAATCATTATATTTAGCTTCATACATTTTTAATAAATAATAAGCATAAGAATGTCCTACATATACAATAGAGTCAGCATAACCGAGACGCTCTAGCCCTTTTCTCAACCACAAAATTTCACTTTCAATTTGATAAGGTTCTATTGGTAAATCACTTTCACCATAACCAGCTCTGTCATAACTTATGATTGCATTATCTACTTTAGATGATAGTGATTTCATTATCTTATTCCAATGCGTCGATTCAACACCTGAACCTGACTCAAACACTATTGCAGGTTTCAAACCAGCAATATAATTAAAGTTAAGGCTGTAACTACCTATTGAAATGCTTTTATGCTTTATCATTTCGTCTGCTGTTGTTGATAATGCTGAAAATGATAAAAATAAAATTAGAAGTACTATAGTGCGATACATGCTTCATGGAATCCTTTTTCGTAATACGCCCCATTAAGAGGCTTTTAATTGTTGGCTAAAATGTGAAGCGAAGCGGAACCTAGCCAACTGTCAAAGTCCTGCTTGAATGGCTTAGTATTCTTTTGCACTAAGCTCTACAATACTATTTTGATAAGGGCTATTTACCACTACTCTTGAAATACATTCTCGACAAAAAAGTTTATCCATGCGCGATAACGTCTTTTTTATCCCAAACGTCTTTATCTTGAACCAATTGTCGTCGTACTTTGTTATTTCGCAAATATCAAATTTTTCTTCAGAATAATGACAGTGGATAGAAATGCTTTTACTGGATTTGCTTAGTTCTAAAATCGTTTCTTGAAATGAGGTAACATTAAAAGAAAGCAAATCAGGAAAGGTTTGCTTGTTTGCTAAATGATTTATAGCTTTGTGCTCACGATTCCCCCAAAACACCTCATTAATTTGCTCTGTTTCGAATACAGTTAATCCTTCGTATAAACCATCATTATCCACAAGATTCATTACTACAACTTGTTCTGTAATATTTACAAGATAACCCGTCAATTCCTCATCATGACAATCTCGTTCAATTGATATGAGTTCTTTGCTATTTTTAAGTTTAACTAATTCGGATATGAGCATAATCGTCCCTAAGAATACTATCAGCTTAATAGATGAGAAAAGACCCTTTTTTCTACAGGTCATTAACCGTCTGATTTACTTATAATAGAAATAAAATTTACCCTTATATTCTCAGTATATCAAGTGGTTATTGCTATCTATTAATAAGGATTTCATCTTTATACGTTGAACGGCCACTGTCTTCACCTAATAACGAATAATCAAAATAACCATTCTCAAAAAATCTACACAGAATTTAAAGATCCTTATAGATTTAGAGAATTGCTGCGTATAACAAGAGCAATCCCCCTTAAAGCAACAGACAATAAAGGAATATTGTAGATAATTTAAACGTATGTGTATGACTTACCGCGCGCGATAAACGCTATAGAAGCTTGCATGGTTCATTACCCTACTCTTTTGTGACGATTCTTTGTGGTGATAATCATCCGCATTAATCCATCAAAAATAGGTGTCAGGCTCACACCGATAATATTTCAAATACAGACTATTACAAAAAGGTTTCAAAAAACAACAGCTACTGTTACTATCTGCACAAAAATACAAATAGAAATCATTCTCATTACCATTAATAGGAAGCACCAATGAAATTTACTCGTATAGCGAGTGCTGTAAGCGCTAGTTTATTACTGTCTGCTACTCATCACGTTATTGCCGCTGAAGTTACATTAGATGAAGAGCAACATGTTGAACGCATTATTGTTACAGGGCAGAAAATTGCGCGTACATTGCAAGAAACTACCACAAGTGTCGCCGTTGTTACCGCAGCACAAATTGAACAACAAAATATAAGCAGTTTTTATGATGCCTTAACGATAACGGCAAATACCCATGCGACGTCCGATGGTAGCTTTAGCATTCGTGGTATCAACGGTACCAATGTTTCAGGTGGTGGTAATAGTTATTTGGCCAGTGTTTATGTTGATGGCGCTTCATTGCCACGACAAATGATCAGTGGCGGAAGTTTCTCTACTTGGGATGCTAACCAAGTAGAGATTTTACGTGGACCACAATCAACCTTGCAAGGCCGCAATGCATTAGCAGGTGCGGTAATAATGAATACTCAGGCAGCAACGCATGACTGGGAAGGCAAATACAGGCTGCAAACTGGTGAATACGGCGAAAGAGAAGCGGCAATCGCTTTTGGTGGTGGTCTAGTTGAAGATCAGCTCGCTTTTCGTTTTAGTGGTGAACATAAAGAAGCCGATGGTTTTATTGAAAATCTAACACTTAAAGCACCAGGCAATGCTCGCGAAGATCAGCTCTACCGCTTAAAGTTTTTACTCACCCCTGATGCATTATCAGACTTTACCGCTCAGTTATCTTATACCCATGCCGAGAATGAGCGCGGCCTTAGCTGGATTAACAATCCTAATTATGGCAACAGTGGTGAAAAAATTTCTGTTTATAACCATCCTTATATTTACAATAACCTTGCCAATAAGAAATTTTATGATGCAGATATAATTTCGCTAAAACTCGACTATTCACTTAATGACGAATGGGATCTCACTTCCGTTACCACAAATTCAAGCGTTGATGACGGCTCTATTCGAGATGCCGATGGCACGGCTGAAGAGCTAAGCAGAAATAATTGGAACACAAGTATTGATACTTTTAGTCAAGAGCTACTTTTGACCTTTGACTATGAAAACCTACAAGGCATCGTGGGTGTATACTATTTTAATGAAGACATCGCTAGTAAAACTATTGGCTTGAGTAATTTGTCATTAGATAGAGCAGGTTTAGATAATGAATTTTTAATGAGAAATTATGGTCTAGATGCGGGAACCGCTGGCTTAGTTTTATCGCAATATGATGCTTTTAATCCTGCGGTATATGTGAATACTGGCGACACAACAACAGAAGTGACCAGTTATGCACTGTTTACCGACTTGGTTTACCAAATAACAGACCAGTGGGACATTTACGCGGGTTTACGTTTAGACCGTGAAGAACAGAAAAACGCCGACCATACCACTGTTGCACTAAATAATGGCCATTTACTTCCAGATCCTGCCAGTTATCAAGGAACACCATACGAAGGGCTGATACCCTTAATTACCGGAATTAATGCCTTTATCCATAATAGTGTCGAAAACGCAAATGGCACAACCCCATTAGTTGATGCTAGCTTTGATACCGTATTACCTAAGATAGGTGTTAGTTATCATTGGAATGAAGACTTAACGACTAGTTTTACTTTTCAACAAGGTTATCGTTCTGGGGGAGTAGGTACCAATACAGCAACCGCAACCGCATATCAGTACGATCCAGAATATACCGATAATTATGAATTTTCAGTACGCTCAACTTGGTTAGATGGCGCCTTAATCGCTAATGCGAATCTATTCTATATAGACTGGACAGATCAACAAGTTAGAGTGCAACTCTCTGGTAATGTTTTTGATTCAGAAACAAAAAATGCCGGCAGCTCTAAACTACAGGGCTTTGAGTTAGAATTGAATTACCAAGTAAACAATCAGCTCAAGCTGTATTCATCAATCGGACAGGCAAAAAGTGAGTTCACTGACTTTTTAGTTGCAACACCTAAATCAAATACTGAATCGAGTGGCATAAGTGCTGCTAGTGCCGATGATTTTTATGATTTATCCGGCAGAAGTTTTGCCGACTCTCCCCAATGGACCGGTAATATTGGTGCTACATATACTGCAGACAATGGTTTCTTTGCCAATGTCAGCGCTAACTACGCAAGCACCTCTACAGGTTATATAAATCCTTTTATTAGCGGTCATGAGCCTGGTGATGAATATTATGATGTGCAAAACCCTAGTCGTACTTTAGTTAATATGCAGTTAGGCTACGAGTGGGAAATGATAGGCGTGTATTTAAAAACGAGCAATCTACTTGATGAAGAGTATTTAGAATTTAATGGCGACAAGACCATTACTATCGGTCAACCAAGACAAGTTAGCTTAAGTATTAGAGGTAGCTTTTAGTCTTATAGTTGACTATTTTATTACTAAAATATGAACAATCATCAAGGCTATGCATCAACCATTATTCGCATAACTTAACTTTTAATCTAGGCAAAGGTTAACAGCTGAAAAAGGCAGTTAACCTTTGCCCCTGTAGTAATAAATGTACAGGGTGTGGTGAGATCATTCGCATTCACCCACTCTTCTTTTCTCACTCAAGTCAAAAAACCAGTTCAAAGGCTTAATTATATCAGCTAAGATCTCCGTGTTATTGATACAAGACAGAATTTTTATGCTTAGCTTAGTGATGAGAATTTAAAGCTATTATATATTCTCGGGCAGGTGTTTTTAGTGAAATTAACAGTTGATTAGATCAGCATTAAAAAACCCGACATCACTCTATCAAAAGTAATATCAGGCGATTAATAAACTAACATAGCGGATTCATTCACCAACTATGAATACATGACATTTACTCTTGTACTAGCGTGTTGATGACATTCCCTATTTCATTATCTACTTCAATACGTTTATTAACGAATAGCCGTGCAGCAATTAACCAACAAAAAAGTGCCAAACTCAATAACATACCCTCAACGACAATCACATGATAATAGCCAACGTTTAGCATTGCCATTATACCCTGCGAAACAAATAACCAATCCATCAAAGGAGTTAAGGCTAAAGCTCCAGCAGTTATTTTTAAAAATATTGCCGCAAATTGTTTTTGCGCTTTAATATTTAAAGAAACGACAATTGCGCTAAATAAACAACCAAAAAAGATATAGGCAATTAAGTCACTTCGGCCTACATAATCAATGGGAATTATACGAGCAAAAACAAAACCAATGGCACTCGCAAAAATAGTACCGATAAAGCCCCCCGTTGTCATCGCATAGACCAGCTTTAATCCCATAGTATTTTGTTTCTCTACCCGTAAATTTGCTTTTTTCTGAATCCACATTAGGTTACCCGTTAAAATAATATAACAAGTGCCAATACCTAAAGTGAAAAACAATACCCGTATTAAATACCCCGCAAAGTCGCCAAAATGCAAACTCGATATTACAGCAAGACCACCACGTAAATCATTATCGAAGTTGTCCTTAGTTAAATACAACTCTCGGCCTGAGGCAATATGATACGTTGCCTCTTTACGTGTAGAAAATTGACTTTTATCTGCACCTCTAAAAGTTACAGAAGCGCTTTCATCACCAAAATGGTCTATCGATATTCGGTTTATAGACACTTCACCTAAGGTGGCTTTAGCGGTTAAATATAAGTTGTCTATGCCTTGAACTGGCAACACTATTTTAGTTTCTTCTAAATGAACATCAACCACACCAGCAGCTGTCAGTAATTTACTTTGATCGCCGCCATACAAGACAACTGCATATGATATTTGATAAATAATCAGCAGGTTAAACACTAAGCCAGAAAAAGCATACATAATATGAAAGGGTAACCCCATAACGCCAATAAGGTTATGCGCATCAAGTAACTTGTCTTTTTTTCCCTCTTTTCTATATTGGAAAAATTTACTGATTATTTTACGCCAATGAATAACGACACCGCTAAGCAGCGCTACAAAAAAGAACAGAGAAACTATACCGACAAAATACAGCCCAACTTCGGGGATATGTAAGTTATAATGCAGTTCATATAAAAAGTCTCCCCAGCTTGAGCCATTACCATTGCCTATTATTTTTCCGTTGGGGGCCAAAATAAAATGTTGATCAACATGTTCGTCATCAGATAATTTTTCTTCAAAATACAGATTAGCGAGAGGTTGTTCAACGCTCGGCATAGATAAAATAAAATAACCGTGGGTATTAATATTATATTCTTTAGCGACTGTGCTAATAACACGATCAAGCGAGAGACTTTCACTTTGTTCATTCACCGCATAGTGTGGGTTAAGTTCCCATACATTAATATCATCGCGGAATAGGCTTATTGATCCAGCAAAGAAAATAATAAACAAAATGGTCGATATAACTAGTCCAACCCAAGCATGTGCGTTGGTTAACGCTTTTAATGAATCTTTGTTCATCTCACCTTACCTCAACGACAATAAAACAGCATTAATTAACACTGATGGGATTAATAGCAAACTTAACTTTAACCAGGCTTTTTTTGCGCTAGAAAAAGAGTAACTCCACACTTGAATTCCGGCCCATATAGGGAAAGCGAGCAACAAGCCAATCAACAGCATAGTGTCTTCTTTAATAGGTAATAATAAATTAAGATTTAGCACGATAGACACAGATAGTAATAACCCGATAATTAATCCTGCAAAAGTTCGTGACCACATGATTAGCCCACTCCCTGTGTAGAAAACACGATTGACAATACACAAACTAAAAAACTAGCTAACACTAGATAATATTTTTTATAAGCACTGATCAAAGTAATTAAAGGTAAAAAACAACACACTAATGCAAAGCCAGTAATCAAGGCTGAAACGGTTGGTAAGTGTACAAATAGTTGTAATAACATTCCCCACAATAAAATTAACCCGATAATCCGACTAGAAAATACGGGTAATGGCTTTTTTAAAAAGGTTTGCCGTTGACTCGTGCCGAAAAAAATACAACACGCCAGCCAGGCGGGGATAAAACTTAAAAACATAACAAATCATCACCTAATCTTAATGGTAACAATTACCATTTGCATTAATGATAAGGTTTGAATTATATTTAAGCAATAGTTTTAGGGCATCATTTGGTAGTCATTTTACGATAAATAGCGGTAATGCCCCATTAAGAGGCTAAATGAAACTAGAATAAAGTTGCCTGATAAAAAGGAAAATTAAAGATCTTTTAGCTTGCTGAGGTAACTTTTGTAGTTTGATTGCTTAGTTTCAAATAATTTAAGTAAATCAATAGACAAGAAAATACCATGTTCTTTTTTACTATTCGTGGTAAATCCGAACGAATAGCTATTATTCACATGCAGCATTAATCCATGAGAAATAGACTTTACAGAAATTCTATCAGCATAAGTTGATACCACTGACCAACCTAGCGGAGTTGAACGATCCCAGTAATTAACGCCAAACCACTCAATCGCTAGAGCTTCCTTCATTTGCTCTCCTTTATCAGCATCATTACTGTAGTGCATGACTATGGAAGGATGAAGGGCAAAGTACTGCTTTTTGGGTGGAGGCACTAAACTATCGCTTTTTAATGCATCTTTGTAGTACAAAGTATTAACCGCTAAATCTATAAATGTTTGCGATCTAGAATTTGCGAAATAATTTTTCCATTTCTGGTTACGTAAACCGATAGCTTGAGCTGTTTTTAAGTACTGCTCTTTATCAATTAATTTGTAGGGAGACTCCATACCTGACCTGAATTGTTCAAAGATAGCTTCACAATTTTTAGCATTAAATACTTTTTTGCATTGTTTATTTGGATATTTATTAAAGGTTTCACCATTAAGTTTTACCTTAGTAACGTTGCCTAAACTCAGTGGCTCTAATAAAGGGGGCAATTGGTCTGAATTATACGCATCTGCATATTCATTAATATAAGGTTCAAAATCAATGAAACTATCCTTGATATCATTAACGTCAGACAGAACTTTGTTTTGCCAAATATCTACTTGCTTATGTATGAGTGACATATCATCAATATCACCACTCAGGTATAAAAACAGTAACTTTGAAAGTTTATCTGACGATTTATGTGTGCCTTCAAAACAAGACGTGACCTTCTTCGACTCAATGGAAGTACATTGAACACTATTGTCTGCAGCTAATACCTGGACGTTGAGCAAGCATGTAGTTAGCAATACCGCAGTTAATATAACGTCTTTCATGCTAAATCTTCCTTGATGTATATATCAAACTTCTGCAGTAATTTTACAAAACCTTTCAAGTCTTTCGTTATATGATGCTCAGCTTTAAAATGAGTGATCTTTTCTAATTCACTTTCAATACTCTTAAATTTTGCATTTGCTGTTTTTTGTTCATCTTCTGATGGGTCAAACTCCCCCATTAATGTATATAAAAAAGGGTATGATACGAGTGGATCTTCTATATACCCCATGATTGAATGGGTGTTTTTTCTGCTAACCGCTTTAGTGACCACTTTGTTATATTGATCTTCAAATACTTCATCGGGAATCCAGCCTTCACCTTTTTGTGGGTCAAAACGTTTAAAGATATCAAAGGCGATGGGATCAAATTCATTATAAATATTGTAAAAGGTTTGTGTAACGCCTGTGTGACCAGGCTTAACGATTGATTCAAAAGGGCCCGTTAATCCTGAAAAGTGTGTGACGAGTCGGCTGACATTAGCGAAAGTCCAATAACTCTTAAAATGTGGGCTTCGAACATTAAGCTTTCCCTTTGGTGGATTTTTATCAACAGTATATAATTTTGCCAAACTATCATGCATCACTGATGTACCAAGGGAATGGGATAAAATGTGATAGTTAACATTATTATCCTTATAATCATGTGTCACAATGTCCATGATCTCGTTCAGCACATAACTTCGTACTCTTTCACCTAAAATAGATAGGTATAATAAGACATCCAGTACATGCGTGTTTTTAAAATCATCATCGCCAAAGCTTTTATCAAACTGAGCTAACGTAGGGATAATATTAGGTAAGTCCACATTTCCCAGATTATCTGAAATATATTTTGAAACCGTACTACCATTTTCTGCCATCTTTTTGCGTTCTTCTTCAAAAATATGGTCATAGGCAATACTTCTAACGTCGATAACATCTTCAAATTTTAATTGTTTGTATGAGTCATAGCGCTGAATCGCATTATTTGCAGCATCGACGACTTCTTTTTCAAAGGAGTCAGCGGTATGTTCGCCTATCCCATGTAAAATTATTAATACATCTTTACTCATTATTATTCTCCAATGATTAATGTCACTATTAAATAAATTTATTAGATAAACAGGCTAGATTTTGAGGGGTAAAAATATAAAGAAGCCTTCCTAGCAAAGTCATAAAAATCCATTTTAAGTCAGTGGTTAACTATATACATAGCGCGTAAATTAAACAATAATTGATATACCTCCCTCTAGAAATGGAATTAGAAATGTTAGATTTGGTTATTGGCTTTTTTGGCACTATTGTTACTGGTCTTTTCGTTATTTATCTTATACTTTTTGTGATGCTGCAGGGTAAAAAGAATGAGTTATCTGCTCCCAATTCGCTTATTGACATGGATAGGATGCCTGTCTTGCGTCCTATTCCAATATCAACAGCTAATCAAAAATCTTTCCTCAACAAAATACTCGTTTTTGTTTTTCATGTTAGGCGCTGGCGCGTAGAAAAAGCTTTCATTTATGAATATAAAGGCAACCAATATGCCATTCATGCCGGATTTGAATTCGATGGAGCCTCTATACCTAAACCACTTTGGGCTTTGTTAAGCCCCGTTGGTTTGTTGTTAATTCCTGGTCTTATCCATGATTATGGTTATCGCTACAATGGCATATACATTCTAGATGAACAGGGTAAGCCCGTATGGGATGAAACAATCTCGACTCAATCTGGTTGGGATGAGCTACTCAATGGCATTGGACAACATGTAAATAAAATCAAAATATTGAATGAATTAGCGAAGTTTGGCTTAGATCTTGGAGGAGGTACTGCTTGGAATAAGTGGCGAGATAAAAATGAAGATAGGGTACCTTTTATGTGGACGGTTGATGACAAAAAACAAGCCAGTAACGAAATTCAGGACAATGTTCCAGAAGCAAGTATTGATGAAATAGATAAAACCTCTGAGAGTGATGTTAAAGAAAAAATCTTTGCTAGTGGCACAACTAAAACAACACAAATAGGTTATATAAACGCTAATAATCAACAAGTGTTAGGCAGTATAAATCTCGATGAGATTGATAAAAAGAAGGTGATTTTCAAACTCTGTTGTGGACATTGTAATGAAGTATATGGTGCTAAAACATCAGAAATCCATCGACGTAAGTGCCCTACGTGCCAAGAAGGTAAACCGAGTGTGAACGGATAAGCAATGCGCACGAAAAGTCCACTTCACAGAGTACTATTTTAGAATCAATGATTATTAAGGTTCTTTAAAGGTATTTAATTATTTTTCAATCCATTGAGGAAAACCCTCAATGGATTCAAATTATTTTTTACTTTCTTTTTTATCAAATGCCATACCTGTTTTCTTTGTATTTTCTATAAAAGCGAGTGCATCGGCATTCATCGCTATTATATCGCTTGTAAATTTGTCCTTTGCTCCTTCTTCAACATTTGATTGCTGAGGAGCCTCTTCAGGAACATTCTCATAATGCTCAGAACCTTTACCCATATCCATTTACCCTTATGTGATATAAAAACTAATACAGTACAATTAACACTAATTATATTTGCTCGAAATAATAACTGGTTTACCTGTTCTTTGTAGAAGTAAAACTACATTTATATTCAATGTATATCAAGGCTTCTTTGCATTCTATTGAAGAGGTAAGATGAGTACCAAATTCAATTTTTCAATGCTTTTTATTCCTTCTAGCAGTAGATATAATTCAACTGGTTCTTATCTTTAGGTTTTTAGTGATAGTTTTTTTTCAAAGAGGGGATTTACCCGTTCAAATTATTCCTGAGCAATAAATAACATTCCTGGTTTTTGCAAAGTTCATGATGAATTAAAATTTAAAGAAACCACGCTAGAGCTAGAAGTGAGTAAATGATAGAAATTATTTCCTACATTATTATCGAGGAAATAAATAATCCAACTTTGTTATGGCACTTTAGATAACTTAGCATTCAATAGGTAAACCGCGAGACCATCCTTTTGCCATACCAACAACTACATTTTGATAATTGGTGTTTCTACTCGCTAAATTTCTCTGCTGACAAAATTCGATATCTTGATTAAAAATAGATGATGCCAATTGGCGCCCTCCCATTGTGATACCTGATGTTTTATCTTTTCTCAATTCAGTAAATTGTACAAAAGCATTAGCTATGTTGTTGATATTTTCTTTTAAGCATCGAGTAAAATGCCATGCATCTTCCAAAGCCTGACACGCTCCTTGACCCGATGTAGGTAAAGGGGAATGGGCCGAATCACCTAATAATATGACATTATTTTTATGCCATTTATCTATTGGATCATGATCGTGTACGTAAATTTTGTTAATGCTCGACTCAGGTGTTCCATTGATGATTTTAGTCATTAAATCTGGCCAGTCACTAAATAGAGAGTTAAGTTCTGATTTATACTTATTCGAATTTACTGCCATTATTGTCTCAGCAACAGCACCACCAGCCCAGTAAGCTTTATTTTTTGATACTGGAACAATACCAAAACGCTTACCCGTGCCCCAATAATCAGCAACGGACAAATCCGAAAAATTAACAGACTTATCTTCAAAGACGCCAACCCAATTAATAAAGCCTTGATAAATAGGTGTATTATCACCATTTACGTAAGCCCTAGAAAGTGACTTCATCCGACCATCTGAGCCAATAATGATATCCGATTCAATACTTTTACCATTACTAAATTTAACAGATGTCTTGCCGTTTTTATCAGAAAAATGGGTAACATCATGTTGGTAATATATATCAATACCTAACGCTATAGTCCGTTGAATCAAAGCATTAATTAAATCTTTACGTAAAATAGAATAACTAGGATATTTCATTAATCTATTAAGCTCACTAATATCTAATGAACCAATAGATTCTCCCGTATTAGAATAACGATTCATATATTTTATCGAACCTGAAACTTTAGCAACCTCATCCAAAATCCCCAGTTGTGCCAAAACGAATGAAGCATTAGGCCAACATACAATACCTGCTCCTACTGTGGTGGGTTTACTATGTCGTTCATAAACAGATACATCGAAGCCTTCTTGTTTTAATGCAATGGCTGTACTTAATCCTCCGATGCCTCCACCTAAAATACTAATATTCAAAATAACTCCTTGTCCTTATTAAGCGCCTAAGATCAAACTTAAAGGCGAGCTTTCTTTTCCATTCAGAGATACAGCCTCGTAAGAACTGTGATCAACGTATAAATTGTTCAAGTATCAATGTGTTCTTTTATAACTACTGTATGTACAGCAAAAAACCACTGAGCAGGCTAGGAATAATAAAAAAATTACGATGAAATTTACTGACACATATTATGGTAACTAAGACTTCTAATGGTAATAAAACGATTAGGTTCAGAGAAAAATGTAACCATAAATATAATGCTATACAAGAGATTAACGTGATACAGATTGCCGGTGAAATATCTAAACAATAACGTAGGCCGGCTCGGTTGAGTAAGCCATTTAGGTAATATTGATAATGAAGATAAAATTTTTCATTATCAAATTGATAAGAACCTATCAAAATCGACAAAACCCAAATAAATAATACTTGTAAATAATCGTTAGCGACCTGCCCCATTTTATTTTGAACATAAGCAGCCATGCCAATAAACAAGCCAGACAAAAAAATACGGGTAAGTATACTTGCAGGTTTTTTTATTATAGCTATCCAGCGAATTTGCCAATAGCGCTTTATTCTCAATGATTTATCAGTAATGAAAGAGAGTGGCTCATAATAAGCTTCAACCACCATAATGAATAACCATATGCTATTAATACTCATGGGGCTGACTGAACCTTCTTCAACGCAAAACACAAACACCAATGGAGTAAAGACGAAACTTAACCAAGGGAATGTTTTGTTTTTAAGGCTGATCAAAGCAACAATTAATATTGATAAAGCAAATATTGGAAAGTGTAATTGGTTGATGAAAATTGACAAACTTGGGGTAAACATTAATAAAAACAAAGGAGCTAATAGCGGTAAGTTGCCTGCAACGACTGTCAATATTACTGTATTCGTATGCTTTAATATTTTAGGCGCAGGTAAACTCGCTAAGTAATGTTCATAATTCAGACCTAATATTGCACTTTTTTGAATTCGAATTAAAAAATACAGCAAAACAGAGTATCCAAGCTGATAAATAATGCGCTGTTCTATCGAAGTATTTATATCAGCTATAACACTTAATGAGATGAGTGCCGTCAGTATTGAAGCGGAAATGGCTAAATAGAGTATTGATAATAAAAAGGCTAACAAGTTAGCAACAGAGGGTAATAATTGCTTTAGTTCATGGTAATAAATTTTCCCTCTGACTAGGGAATACTTATACATTAAATAGTTTCGCTGAATTTATTGAGGTGATCAAACTCAACAAGTTTATAATGAGCGTTTTCTGTAAAAATTGTTTCATGACTGGTCACGATCACTTGTCCCTGATATTGATGAAGAAAATCAAGTAACCATTCACGACTATTATGGTCTAATCCTGTCGTTGGCTCATCGAGAAGCAAGCATTTTGGTTGATGTGCTAATGCCAAAAGTAGTGATGCTTTTTTTAAACTACCCAATGATAAAGCAGAGACTTGAGTGGTTAACTGAGCACGAAACCCTAAACGGTCAATTAATATATTGGGAAATGGACAATCATGTTGTGAGCAATGAAATTCTAATAACTGCTGTGCAGTTAAAAAGTCGGGTAACTTTATTTTATCAGATGAGATGCCTAAATGTCGTTTGGTTTCAGTTAAATAAACTGACTCGTCATTAAAAACAATCTCACCACAATTTAAATCTTCTAAGCCTGCAGCCAACATTAACAGAGTGGTTTTCCCTATTCCGTTAGGACCAACAATACAGTATTTCAGACAATCAAAATGATAAGTGACATCGTTGAGCACTGCATTTTTTTGATAAAACTTTGAGACATTGTTTAATATTAGCAAATGATTTACTGCGGATATAAATGATAAAATAACTATGCAAAATTAAGACAACCTCTGCAACGATTAAGTACCACTTAAAATGTAAGTGAGTATTTATATTCCGTTGACTCTAGCAATTAAAGCTTTCAACAATTATATAACACCATTGATTTATAAAGTTCAAATAAACTATATTTTATATTTATTTTCAGTATGTTAATGTATATTATCAAACACTTTTTTTTCAAAGGATGAAATTAAATGAGAGTATTTTTAATATTTTCAATCTTCATAGTGAGTTTTTTCTCTCAGTCAGAAACATATGAAAAGCTACCAAAGTTGAAAAATAACCAAGGGTACTTTGTTGTTTCCTATTCTGGTAATTACCCACCGTACCATTTATCTATAGTTTCAAATGACACTATTTTTAAATCTCAAGAAGACCTGTCTGATTTCAAATTAAAAAAAGGTTACAGAGTTATTGTCTTGGACGAAGGGGAATATATGTATTCTCGCTTAAAATTAGCAAAACATGCCGGGTATTATAAACTTGCTAGTCGGGAACTCTTATTTACGGTAACGGCAGGAAAAGTAAATTATGCTGGCGATTTACAGTTTGAATATCACCATTATAACGAATCAGTTAGTTCAAAAGTCGTCAACCATATATCCAAAACCTATTTATGGTTACAAGAAAATCACCCTAAGTTAATGGATAAACGCAAAATCATATACTCTGGTCTTGGCGTAGATAATTTTATGAACTTTTACTTTAACCAATAGGAATAATTCATGAAGCTACTTGTTTGTTTTATTCTTTTTTATACTCAAGTTTCATTTGCAACATCGTTACCTATTATTGCTGAGTTTTTCAACTCACCTAAAATAAAACGTGCAATTATAAATCCCTCCGGTGATGAAATTTTAATTAAAATAAGGCATAAAAATAATTATCTATTAATGCTTTACCAGTTAAAAACCAAACAACAAAACGTATTATTTTATGAACCCAAACAGGCTGGGGATGATAACGAAGTTTTTGATAACATCCTTAACGTTACATGGGTGAGTGACACTGAAATATTGGCGTTATTATTACTCGATGACGGTTCTTATGAAGACCATTTAATGACGTTTAGCCATAACAGTGACGGTACATTATCAATTAAACGCAAAAAGTTATCATTTAGCGGTCACTTAGTAAGACCTTCTAGATATTATGACCGTAAACTGATTGTAACCCAAAGAAACCGTCATAATGGGGCAGATGTTTATTATGTTGATATCGATTCTGAAAAAAGATCGGATAGATTGAATGAAGACTTAAGGCAAGCGAGTCGCTGGCTAATGGATATTAACGACGAAATTAAAGTTGCTTGGGGAGTTGTCGAAAATGAACATATTGTTTGGTATCGTGAAACGAACGAAGAAGATTGGGCGATTGTAAGAAAATCTAAAAATACAAAAGAAACATTTATACCTATTTTGATTACGGACAAAAGTCAGACAATATTAGTGCTGCACAACCATAATAGGGATGAGATTGCGCTACAAGAATTTGATCTAATTAATAAAAAATTCGGTAAAGTTATATTTGAAAAGAAAGGAATTGATATAAAAAGCATTTCACTAAATTCAAACTACAGTGCACTAGCATCAGCAAACTACCTTGAAAATGGTGTTTTAAAAAATCATTACTTTAATGATGCGGCCGAATTAAAAAACAATACACTAAAAGACGTTTTTCCTAATCAACACGCTATTGTCGTTAGCTCAAATTCAGCAAGAACTCAACAAACAGTACTGACCCTAAATCATGAAAATAGGGGTAAATATTTTCACTTAGATAAGCGCAATAATAAAACAATGCTCATCGGTTCAAATAACCCTACTTATGATGTTTCTTCCAATAAAAGTAGGATCATTCATCATAAAATACCGACAAGTGATGGTTTTGAAATTGAGTCATATTTAACCTTGCCCAATAACGTTATTAACCCTCCTCTTATTGTTATGCCTCATGGCGGGCCTATTGGTGTACAAGACACAATATATTTTGATCCTCATAGCCAATTACTTGCGTCCAGAGGTTATGCAACATTAAAAGTTAATTATCGAGGCTCTTCAGGTTACGGTAAAAAGTTCATGTTTGCCGGGCAAAAACAATGGGGATTAAATATAGAAAACGATATTAACAATGCCTTAAATAACATTATTAAGCTCGATCTTATTGATCAGTCCCGTATTTGCATATTTGGTTCAAGTTATGGCGGCTACTCAGCACTTATGAGTGTGATTAAGTATCCAAAAAAATTCAAATGTGCCATTTCTTTTGCTGGTGTTACAGATATACCTCTCATGTTCGCTCAAGATACGAGAATGAAAGTTGATGCTTATAAGCAAGCAATGATAGATATTGTAGGAGATCCAATAAAAGACAGTGAATATCAACGACACAACTCGCCTGTTTATAGATATAAGGAACTGCTTACACCGCTTTTATTAGTGCATGGAACAGATGACCCTATTGTAACGTCTGAACATTCAGAGCGCCTTTCATTACTATTAACAAAAAAGAAAATTGAACATGAATTTTTGTTATTAAATGGAGTTGGTCATGGTTTTGGATCAGGTCATTCGGCAACAATTTTTTATAATAAAGTATTCAGTTTTTTAGAAAAATATTTATCCAAAAAACAAGCGTTATAAAATAAGAATGTGCTCAATATAAAGCGGCAGAACTAAAGCTGCCAGAACTAAAACTGACAGAACTAAAGATAATAGCACCGAAGTGTTTGATGAAGATGACCTTGGCATTTAACGACGACAATAATGCTATAGCAATGTATCAGGCGTGATATTAATCATCACGCCTAACATTATAATCAAAAGCCCATTTATTTTAGTTCATTAAGCAATACTTTTTCAATCAATGCATTGGTTTCAAATTCACACATATCAAAGTTTCCGCAATTAAAAAATGCAGTAATACTGGTATCAGTCTGTGGAATATATATGTTAGTGGTTGAATAGCCACTTTCCTCACCACCATGATGATAAAAGGACGTGCCATTGATTGTTCCTTTTATTATCCCCTGCCCGTAATAACTTCCGTCTCCCATTGGTTGCAGATTATCTTCACCAAATAACGCGCCTTTAGCATGGTCGCTAACAAATATGTCGTCATTTATAATTGTTTTAAGGAGCAGAGCCATATCTTCGATACTAGCAACTAACGGTGCGTCTGCAACACCAATATTTTCATAGAAAGGTTTGGTATTGAGAACTTCACCATCCTCATATTTATAATAACCAGAAATAATAGCACCGTGTTCTTTTTCTACTCCACCATAGTGGCTAGAATTCATGGCTAATGGATCTAATATTCTGTTGCGTATTTCACTTGAATGATGCTCACCTAAGACTTCATCCATAATAAGGCCCGCTAATAAATAGCCGGTATTGGAGTAGTCCCACCCTTGGCCCGGTTCAAAAGACGCCGGTTTATTCAATGCAAATTGGAGAGCGTAGTGATCCGTTTTCAAAGAGGAAGGATCTAACAATACCGCGTCATTAAAATCACTATCATCGAGATAATCGTAAACACCTGAAGTGTGATTTAATAACTGTCGCAAGGTCATTTGGTCACTGTGAGCAATTTGAATCAACAACGTTTCAGGTAGCCAAGTATCGAGGGTATTATCAATATTCAGCATGCCATCTTCTTCTAACATCGCAACTAATAAAGCCGTCAGTTTCTTGCCCGCACTGCCATTTGGCATTATATGGTAAGTCTGCATTGCTTCTTGGCTTTCTATATCGGCTAATCCCGCACTGCCGATAAATCGCTGCTCTGGCGTTTCTACTAAAAGTATCACACCTGGGATCGTATCAGAGACTGTTTCATCTATCATTTTCTGGTAATCGATGGTGACCGCTGGAGGTATTTCAATGTTGGGCGTTTTATTCACTTCAGAATCACTGCCACAGGCAACTAACATTAAAATAATTGAACTACATAAAAGTTTCGGCTTTAGCTGATTTAACGGGTACATGTTTATTCCTTAGGTGTTTTTGAGGAATTAACTATAAGTAAAAGTTGGAATATTAGACGTAACAAGATCCATCGTCTGTAACAAAATGTACGAAATTCTCATGTTGAATTTTATCCGCTTAACCGATCTTAATTACTCACCAAACGTTATTGGTTAAAGGTCACGCGAAATTCGGCACCACCTAATTCAACAGAGTCATTTATAAGAAATGTCGCATCGTGTAATTGTGCAATTCTAGCGACTATTGCTAAGCCCATGCCATAACCCGGACTTTCATGTGCTTGTTCACCCCGCATAAAGGGTTTCATTAATTCGCTGCGTTTTTCTTTCGCAATACCAGGTCCATCATCGCTAATAATGAAAGATAACTGAGCATCCTTTTTTATAACACTTAATTTAATCTCATTACTGGCATATTGCTGGGCATTCCCGAGTAAATTATTGATCAGCATGTTGAGGTAATTAATGTCACCTTTGATTATAGAAACGCCTTGAGCATGCCAATGAATGACTTTTTCGTTTTCATTTGTATTATGAGTAAACGACTGAATACAGTGACTGATAATTTCGTTCAGATCGACATCTTGCTTTTCCACCGCAATCATTGATTGTTCTATTCGCGCATAATTAAGCAGTACCGAGACCAATCGCTCCATTTCATCAATATCACGACAAAGATGTGCTTGGTATTTTTCTCTTAATTGAGGGTTCTCTGTTTCTTGCAAAGCTTCAATGCCAAAACGTAATCTCGCTAATGGTGTGCGAAGATCATGTGAAACAGCATCACTAAGTAGTCTATTATCACTGATCAAAGTTTCAATTCGCTGGGCCATACGGTTAAATTCATTTTCAATATCTGCGATATAAGAAATTGATTTCGATTGAATGCGCTGTTGAAATTTTCCCTCACCAAATGCTTTAGTTGTAAGCCTTAAACTTCTCAATTGCTTTATCAATGGATAAAGCCAAATAAGTACGACAACTATAATGCTAATATAAAACACCCCCGTTAAAAGCAGTTGTAATGAGCTATTTTCGTTTTTCTTATCCATAGGGGAAATATTGAAAACCAGTACTTTTTGCTGTGAAGGTAAAATAAAATGCATTGATATTCTGAGCTCAGTTTCTAATGTTAAAGGCTCTCCTGCATAAAACGATTCTTGTAATGAATCGGGTAAAACAAAGCGGTCTAACGGAGCTAAATCAACAGAAAGATCAGCTTGATACGGCCAGTTTTCAATAAGTTTTTCGGGGTTTAGTTGTTTATCCAATGAAGCAGCAAGAGAATTTCCCAATTGGCGATACGGCGACAACTCATCAGAGTTATTAATAGGTTGGGTTTTATATTGGCTAAATAAGTTATCTAAAACCCCACCTATTCCGATCACGGCAATTAAGATCACTACAAGTAGAGATAAGGTTAATTTTTGCATCTCTTACTCCCAAGCGTCTTTAACAAATAAATACCCTTTGCCCCATACCGTTTTAATTCGATATGGATTACTTGCATCATCGCCTAATTTTTTGCGTATCCTAGAAATAAGAATATCGATTGACCGATCAAAGCCATCGTATTCAATGCCTCTGCGTTGAACCACCAAATCTTTTCGACTAACAACGTTATCAGCCGCTTCAGCGAGTTGCCAAAGCACATCAAACTCGTTCGACGAAATCGCAACTTTATCACCTAAAAGCGTTGTTGTTCTAGAATTTGCATCGATACATAATTTGCCAAAAGTTAATCTATTTAGATTCTCTTCAGTTTCAGCTTTTGGCAGAGATACACGACGAAAAAGCGCTTTGATGCGTGATAACAATACTCTCGGCTTAACGGGTTTCACAACATAGTCGTCGGCGCCAAGTTCTAACCCAAGTACTTCATCGGTTTCATGATCGCGTGCCGTCATCATGAGTATTGGCCCATGATAAAAAGGACGAATTGCCTGACAGACTTCAAAGCCATCTTTTACAGGTAACATAATGTCTAATATCACCAAGTCTGGCTGATCTGATTCAATCAACTCAATGGCAGTGTCACCACGATTTGAAATGGTCACCAAATAACCATGCTCGGTTAGATAATCACAAAACCATTCAGCTAAGGACATATCGTCTTCTACCAACATAATATGCTTACATTGAATGGTTTCTTTCAAAACTGTTTTTTTCAAAACAATCTCCAAGTTGATTTTGCGCGCTTAGACGATTTATATACCCAAGCGACGGGAATGCGTGCATGTGCTAAATCTACAGTTGCCCCTTTAACACGTAGAGCAAAGTCATGACTTAACGTCGATTGAAAGTCAAAATTGAACTCACCTTTAGTTTGACGATCCCAACATTTAATTGTTTTATTTGTTGTTATATTTACCAAACAATAATCTCGTACTTGTGGGTGTCGCCAGCTAAAGGTTACTTCTAGATAGCATTTTTGCCCCTTACGTAAGGCAATACATTGTTCTGGTGATACCTCAAGATGTGCAACATCGTTAGTATTGGTAGTATTGGTAGTATCAGCCGATGAAGCATATACATTACTCGCCATTATTAAACACAACGTTGTTATCAGATACCCTACCAATAAACTTATTTTTATTTTTTTTATGCGCAATAAAGTAAGCATAATTTACTCCTTACTTTATTAAAAAACGTAGGTGATGCTCGTACGTAATGATGTTCTCGTTGAACTTGTAGTTTCAAATATTGGACTGTCCATGTCAGCATCTGATACGGTGCTAAATCGTGCTGTGCTGCGAAAGACCCAGTTTTCAGTTACTGGATAAGTAACCCCAACCTCTGCAGTAGCATTAAAGTTTGACCCCGGATTGTATCGCGTAAACTCTGTACGTGATGCTTCTGCATCGTTAATTCCGTGATAATAATCATTAATACGACTATCAAAAAACTGCAACCCGATTAAGCTATGAAAATTCCAATTTCTAACCTGCCAATTCCGTCCCACTAAAGCCGATGCTGAAGTACCATGACTGTTACCACTGATATCATGTTTAACTGAAAACTGTACGACGTTATCTCCTAAGTAACCTGTTAGGCGACCACCAAACATGGTACTTGAATTTCTGTCATCAAGGTCTTCAAATTTATCATCAAAATGCAGGCCGCTAAAATTTGGCCCAATAATTATATCTAACGACCAATCCTCACTCTCATACGCGTTGTAGCCCAGTAAAATAGGGTCGCTACTTTCTCCATATTTTTCAACAAACAAACCGTTCCAATTATAACTGCCATTAATAACCCAATAAGGTGCAGCCCACGTGGCATCGTCGTCAGTTAAACTCGGAGCTCTACCAATGCCTGCCCCAAGACCTAGCTCAAAGTAGTTTTCGGTGGTTGCCTTATCTTGTGTATTATTACGTAAAGCATGGGTAATATCTGCAGAAAAAACAGAAGTAGAAACGAACAGCGCCAGCAAGCCGCCAATGATTGATTTAGGTATGTTTTGTGATGAAGTCATGTGTTTTACGATTCCTGATGGTTAAGTATATAGTCATTATATGGAGACTCAATATTAATGACGTAACAAGATCCATCGTTTGTAACAAAATGTAGAGATTAACTGTTCACCTTGTAATTAGTTGATTAAACAGGATGAATTTACTTCTTAACGAGTCAATATATAGTAATTTCAGTTAATTGAACAGGTTGCGTAGCTCCCTATATAGTAAAAGATATTTCAGATAATGTCTTAGAGGGAAACGTCATCCATTTGGAGCAAAAGCAATCCGCATTAGCACGTGGAGAAGCTTTATAACTGCAATAAACGCTGATGACAAAGCATTAATAAAGCGTATGACAACCATTGCATTCACGTCAGAAAAGGAAGCGTCGGTCTTAGTGTAAAACGAATAGGCGAACCACCATTACTGACTAAAAAAAATATCGCTGTAGTTTGGTTTTCGTATCACTCAATAAACGAAAGTAGCGAATTTCATTACGGTACGCGTTCATTTCAACGGTTTAAAGATAATAACGAAGGTAAATTGATACATGTAGCATGACCACTAGCACAGATGGAATAAGCAACCAAAAATTAAAACAATATCGATGAGTGTAAAAGAACTAGATTACGTTCACTGTCCATTTTAATGATTCGCAATAGCAATTTAGCAGCGTCGACTCTGCTATGTCATGAGTATTAACCAAATTAGCGACATTACCCGTATCAGAAACTTCATAATTCTTAGCCATTTCTAGGAGTTCAGAGAGTGCGCCTTGTTGCTTAGAGAGTGCAAGCTTAATATCTTGTGAAAAAGTATAATCCATCATGATTTTTTGCATAGGTAAATTTAGTATCGCGTCTAGGTTACTGAGTATTCCCGTTAAAAATGCTTTTTCTTTGATATGATTAAAGGGTGCTTCTTCTGCTATCAGTTCCATCATTTTAGCGCGAACTAATGACTCTGAAAAAAGCTCTGACGGACGGTCAGATGACAACGTTGACATAGATATTATCGCAACATATTGCTTTATTTTATTGGTGCCCAAATAAGTAATAGCCTGCTTAATAGAGATAATTTCAATATTGCCGCACTCAGCAGCACTGTTTACCAGTTTTAATATTCCACTCACTAAAGTAACGTCACGACTAATGATTTTAGTCAATTGATCAAAATCTAAATGAGGTTTATAGGCTTCTAAGAAAAGTTGAATTAAATTCACTTTGAGCGGTGATACACATGTTCCAGACTTTATCTCGGGTTTATGAAAAAAGTACCCTTGGTAGTAATCAATCTCAATCGTTTTTAACTTTTGAAATTGCTCATTCGTTTCAACACGTTCAGCAACAATTTTTATTTTACTCTGGGTCGATAACAATCGTTTTTTAAGTTCCTCGATTTGATGGTAAGAAACTTGCTCAACATCTACTTTAATAATAGATATGTACGGAAAAAATATATCCCATTTACTCGAAAAGTCATAATCATCCAACGCTATTGTATAACCTTTTTTATGAATTTGAGAAACATTAAAAACAAGCTCATCTGAAATGTTTATTGTTTCTATTATTTCAACGACAATATTTTTTGGGTTAAATAACAATGGTGAGTTTTGCAATAATGTGAATTCGTCAAAATTAATAAAGGCTAACTTTCCCCCACAAACATCAGCTAAATTACCTAAAATATAATTTTGAAGAATAACTTTTGACGTTGCTTTTTCAGGTAATGACTCTCTAAATACATTTTCTAAACTGTCCCTAAACAGAAGTTCATAGCCAATCGTTTTAAGGTTTATATCTAAAATTGCTTGCCTTGCTATAAATGTATCAGACATTATTTCCATTAACAAAACTCTTTAATTTCTTATGATTATAGAGTAGTTGTTATACAGGAAAAGTCTACTTTTTGTCTTCATTAAAACTAATCAAACCAAGTGGTCATTAAACTGAATGTGGCATTTTCGAAATATTTAACGACAACATAATATTACAAGCAAATAACTGTATTTATTAATACCTTACATCAATTCATAAAGTTAATGAATGTAGTGGGTTTTGTCGCAATCGATGAAGAATATATGTGCGACATAAAGTTAACCGTTGAAAATTAATATAAAGGGGAAAATGACTATATAAAGTATTTAGCACATGCATACAATCAGGAGGTTCAGTATATGCTGGCACTCTCGACTCCCCTTGCACAGCGATGACAAACCTCAATTTTAACTATTGGAAAGATAACACTGAAGAGCTAAGATAAGTACCGATGAACTCTTTATGAAGTGGAAGACAATGCTCTTTGTTCTTTATATAGAGCTCGCTCAACCCAATAATCAACGCTTATATAACGACCAGCCCCGATAAATAATAAAGCTAATAACATAATAAAGTAGGTTACAGAAAATTCAATGCCATTGTTTAGCATCACAACACTGCCGCTTGACGTTAAATAATCGTAATCAGTATTTTCTTGCAGTACTTCTTTTATGATCCCTAACTTATTAGATGCCTCTATAACTCTTTCATTAGCAAAAGGTGCACTTGGGTCTGTTATTGCTTGCCAGCCATTGTCCCAATGCACAGCTCCTGCTGCGACAACCATCGTAAACATTAACGGCAGTGAAAACCACCTTACGGCAACGCCAAAGAAAAGTGCTATTGCACCAAGAAACTCAGTAGCTGTCGCTAAAAAGGCCATTAAAAATGGAAAAGGTAATCCTAATCCCCATTCAGTGTTACCAAACCATTCAACAATTCCCTCAAAACCTTCTACCTTTTTAGTACCTGCCATCCAAAACACCGGGACTAAATACATTCTCAATAATAAAGGGGCTAAAAAATCAATTTTTCGCGTTTTATTGAGCAGAGAGTGAATTTTGATTAAAGAATTTTTCAATGTTTGGGCCTTCCAAAAGTTGACTAAAAAATGATTGAATAATTAAATAATGAGTTTCGATTAATTTTTCGTTAACTTATCAACGTTGATGTAGCCCAATTAAACAGGTTACAGCTTTTTTGAAAAAACAATCTTCTATTATTTTAGACCAAGATAAAGAAAATGAACCTATTGAAGCGCTAATTAAAAATAGCTCTTACGCTTATTCACTGAAACACTTCAGCCCATAACATGAGTCAATCCATTGTTAGTCACTACTTACACTTAATTCAACAATCTCTTTGCGCGCTGATATTTTTTGCGTAAACAGCAAGCGATCTCCTTGTATATCATTGAGGTAAGATATACCGCTGTGTAAGTTTTGTATTATCTGAAACTGACCATTTATTGTATTGTATAACCAGAGTTGCCCCTCGTTATTAATATTGTAAAGATTGTCATTTTTAAGTAAAAAATACCCCGTGCTGCTCTTGTCCGCCAATTGACTAATGACAACTGTCCCGTTGGATGACATTTGCCAGTAATTATTTTGCGTATCAAGATAAATTAACTTCTCTGTTGGCGTGCCTGCTGCCCATTTTACATCGCCATTAAACAACTCCTGTATCGTACCTTTCAACAGATCATAACTAACCAACTTGGTATCGCCTGAAACATCGACCTTGAGCAAAAGCTCGTCGCCGTGCCATTGAAATAACTGAGTAATAGCAAGTTCTGTAGCAACTGGGCTGACTTTTGCGCCAGTGGTTACAGTAAACAGTTCACCATTGGCTGCAGTCATTATAGTGTCACCCGATTCAGACCAAGCCAGACCGCTAATTTGTGTGTCAGTCTCAAATTGAGTCAATTGCCTGAGTTGATCATCTTGGCTCAGCCATAACTGAGCGGTACCTGAGCGCTCTGAAATAAAGGCGATTGCCTTGCCCGATGGAGCATAACGGCCTTGTCGATCGGAGAAAATTGAACGTGCGATACTTGGGTAGGGTTGAAATACCTCATTAAAGGCCGCGACCTGTTTGCTTTTATTGGGCTGTCCAAGTTGAATTTGTGCAATATCGTTATCAAACACACCATGGGTGACCAGTAGTTTGTTTTCCTGCGGATGCAGACTTGGATGATAAATATTATGTTGGGTAGGGATTGATATCTGACTAATGTCACCTTCAAAAGACATTGAAAATAACTGTTTACCACTGCTAAAAACAAGCCTGTTCTGCTTAGGGTCAAAACTTGGATAGATACGCTGCACGGGTGACATAGTTTTCGGGCGCGTTATGATCGCACTCGATATAATTGTTCCTTGATTGTCGAAAATTTCAAGCAAATGTTGGTTGGCAATATTGATGCTAATCACCGCCATAAGGTCATTAAAGGGTGAATATGTCAAACTGTAGATTTTCTTGTTTGCTGGAGCGTATAGCTCAATAAGTTGCTCGCTTCCTGCTGGTAACTTTACCAAACTCCACTGCCGAGGGCTTTTTTTCAGCGCGACAATGCTGCCATCATTTAGCCAGTTGGGCATGGTCAGCTCAGCGTTTTTACAGTCCAACCTTATATTGGGAGCTTGTGGATTGATTAGCGCCAGGTTCAGGTCTAACGTCATCAAATCCAAACAAGCTTTCGGTTGAATGTTTTTGTCGCATGCCTGCCCTCCCATAAACACTAAGTTTTCCCCATCGGCTGAGAGACTATGCCGATCATATATACCGTATTCTTTGGTTAATTGATGCTGCTGTTGAGTGGCTAAATCTTTGGCCCAGATATTATTTTGACACATACCCAAATAACGGTGAAATAATACATAGCGACCGTCATTTGAGTAAGTCGCCATAAATTCTTTTTCATCGCTGAAGGTCACTGATGCCAGATGGTCAAACCGCTCAATCGGTGAATTGAGCTGTTGCAAAGAAAACAAGGTGACAAACGCGACCAAAGCAATAGTGACAAAAATTGCGAAATGTTTGCGTCGGTTAACCCTGCCCTCGATTACTGAATTGAGCGTAGGGGGAGTTTCCGCACGCCAATCTACTTTTGCCTCTAGACTATAACCTTGTTTGGCGTGAGTTTTGATGACTGACTGTGACTTACTGTCATCACCAAGAGCCTTACGTAATTGAACGATACTGCGTTGCAAAGTATTGGATGAAACAATACTACCCTGCCAGACTTTATCCATCAGTGCTTCATGGCTGACCACTTTTCCCTGATGCTCGGCTAGGTAAGTTAGAACGGCAAGTGCCTTGGGGGGCATTAGCTGAATATCATCGTTTTGGTGGATCTGGTTTCGCGTAAGATCAACAAAATACTGATTAACCCAGTATTGCTGCTTTATGGCACTCATCTTAAACCTTGGTTATCGCTCTTTCAATTTGTTCAGTTTACTCGATTGTCTTTGTCAAACGCAGCATTTAAACAGCTAATATCAAAAATTTGCAAAAAAACTAATGAAATCAGCAACAAGTCAGTCATAAGTCACCTTAACGTCATGTCTTTTTGGCGTAAATCATTACTATGTAAAGCATTAAATCATGTGAATTTACGCCGTTAATAAAATTAATGGTACCGATGTTAAGGAAAGTTGAAGTTATGAAAATGCTCAAAATGATAAGCGCATTGTTAATCGCGCTCGTAGTGAATAACAGTATGGCCCAAAGTTCTGTAGATGATAAAACTGAAGTGTTTTTTGAAAAAATTGCCGATAATGTTTATGTAACGACCAACAATTCAGGGGCTAATGTCACTATGTTAGTCGCTGAGCAGAGTATATTGTTGATAGATACCGGCTCTCGACGTGCTGGCACAGCCGAATCTTTATATGCAGGTATTCGCTCAATATCTGACAAAAAGATCCAATATGTTATTAACACCCATTATCATTTTGATCATAGTGGTGGAAATCAGTTTTTCGCCAATTTAGGCGCAACCATCATTGGTCAGAAATATATTAAATATTCACCAAGCCTTCATCACATAACATTCAACAAGAAAATGACATTAAACTTCGCTGGGGAAGAAGTTAATATCTACCACACACCTGGTCATACATTGGACTCATCGATAGTGCACTTGGTTAATAATAATATTTTATTGATGGGAGACAGTTTTAGTACTGAGATGATTACCTATGAAGGTGCTGGAGGTAAAAATGGTTACGATAAGCTGATGAAAAAGGTACTGTCGTTGACTAACGATAATAGCACTATAGTACCCGGACATGGTGTGGTGAGTAACATTCGAGATCTGATCAAATCCCATAAAACCCGCGATATTTATCGAAAAAGATTGGGCGTACTTTATGCTCAGGGCTGGAGTATGGAAAGCATTTTTCAAGACAAAACAACTAAAGCTTTAATTAGTGACTTTACCAAGTTTTATGGACACCGCTTAATACCTGACATGATAGAAGCTAACTTTGTTAAAAAGGCTTCATTGCCGCTGAATTGGTTAGCGCAATTTTCCGGGCGATATCTAGGAGCGGATGGACTGTTCACCCAGATAACATTGATAGATGGCAAGTTACAGATGCGCCGCGCAGGAAGCTTTGTTATTGAGTTAAAGCCCCTATCGAAAAATCGTTTTGATTTAGTTGGATTTCCTTTTGTTCAGGAGGAACAGGTGAGCTTTACATTTAGTAAAAATAAACAGGTAGATAAAATGCTGTTGCAGATCCCTAACAGGTTTGTGCTCAATAGTTGGATTGTCGAAGGAGAAAGCAAAAAAATTCTGTAAAGGGTTCGGTTTCCCCACTAAATAACCTAAAAAATGATTGCAAGACATGGCGCTAACAACAATTAATTGGCTGCGTCAAATTAAACATCTACACAGTTTTCAACATTGCTGTATATATCAATAGCCCTGAGATTATTTTGCGCTTGATATTGCAGGAAAGCTAATAAAGTTAAACAAAGGAACTAACATGACATTGCAGAAGCTCATTTTTATTATTTCATTTTTTACACTGGTAAGCGTTTTTAATACCGTTCAAGCAGAGCAAAATAGCATTATTTATCAGACAAGCAAACTGTCTGAACATGCTTATGTTATTACAAGAAATTGGGATGATGTCGGTAAATTCAGAAATAATATTGGCGTAGTTGTTGGAGATGACGGAATAACATTGGTTAATGTTATGTTTGAAGGCGAGCTGGAAGCACTACTTGCTGAAATAAAAAAGATTTCAAATAAACCCATTCAGTATGTATTTAATAGTAATTGGGATTTCCATAATACTGAAGCCAATATGGCCCTTAAAAAACAGGGAGCAACAATAGTTGCGCATAAAAACATTCAATACTTCGCTAATACAAGTACACAACTTTTGTTTGATGAAAAGTTAACACTCGATATTGGCACAGACAAAATAATAGCCTATAGAAGCCATGGTCATTCAATGGGTCATATCAATATATTTTTTGAAAAAGCAAACATTATGTTTATGTCTGACAGCTACCGAGACCAGTGGATGACAACACCGGGACCTTTCGGTTATCAAGGTCATATTAAGGGACTAAGATCTGCATTAAAACTTGCTGATTTAAAGACAAAGTTTATACCTGGCAACACAAGTTCCAGTGTATATGTTAAACAAAATCAAATTTTAAAAGAAATAGAACTGAGGAAAACATTTGTTTCACGGGTAAAGATTTTACACGAACAAAATATGTCGGTCGCCGATATGAGTATCGACAGTGAAATCAACGAATTATTCAAAGTGAACTATGAGCGTTACCCTGAATACGGAAAAGATCTTTCTCATAATGTAAGAGCCGCGTTATACGGCATAAAATTAGCAAATAAAAAAAATAATAACGAGTTATTGGTGAAGTACACTGGGCAATATAACTTACCCAATAATCAGATCATTGACGTTTTTTTAGAAGATGGAAACTTATTTGCTAAGAGCGAAGGCGCTTTTTATTACTTATTAACAATGAACTCGCCAGACACCTTTGAATTTGGATGGAGCTCGCCAATGAGAACCATCACATTTGTGAAAAATGATAGCTCTAAAATAAGTGGCTTAACGTTTAATTTAGCCGAAGGTGATGATAGATATGGTCAGGAAACCGCTCTAAAATATTTAAGAGAAATTCCTCTCATAAAACGTGTCGACAAATAACAAACTAAAAATATGAATGCAAACACATTACCACTTAGCTAAAAGCTTACTGACATTGCTTTTTGTTGTTTTTGATAACTTTTGTATTAATTCAAAAGATACAAACTTATGGTCAATGGTTTCTTCCATATCATTAAGCATTGCTAACCATAATTTTGCCGTCATCTCGGCATCAAACAATGCCCGGTGAAATGCTCCGTCTGATGGAATATTTTTATAGCGAATGAGTGTACCTAATTTATGATTAGGTGCATCTAGGTTAATTCTGCGCGAGACCAGTAACGAGCAAATAAATTGCCCTGAGTATTCTCGACCAATGCGACTAAGTTCTGCATCAAGAAATTTTTTATCGAATGATGCATTGTGAGCAAGCAGGTTATCGTCGCCAATAAAGTTGGCAAATTGATCCATGACTTCATCACAAGAGTCTGCCTTAGCAAGCATCTGATTAGTGATCCCCGTATATTGTTCAATAAAACTACTGATACGAAAACCTGGGTTCATCAATGCTTGAAATTTATCGGTAACTTGGCCATTTTCAATTCTGACCGCGCCTATTTCTATTGCTCTATCACCTTGGGCTGGTGACAATCCTGTGGTTTCAAAATCAAGTACCACTAACGAGTTCGCATTCTCATGCATGTAAGTTAACCCTGTAAATTATAACTAGGCTGATTTTAACGGCTCTATTTCAAAATGAAAGTAATCATTATTACTAATATCTCTAAATTATCCTTTTAAAAATTCAATTTAAAACCTATACTGTGTTTTTGTACAGTATAGGTTTTAAGTAATGAAAGTTATTCCTATTTACATTGAGGCAGGTATTTCAGGATTTGAATCACCCGCTGCCGAATATAAAGAACTGGGCTTATCGTTAGATAAACTGCTTGTTAGGCACCCCAATGCAACATTTATTGGACAAGCATCAGGAGAGTCTATGCAAGGGGTTGGTATTTTTGATGGTGACTTACTGATTGTTGATAGATCGCTAACGGCCAGAAATGGTGATGTAATCGTGGCAAATTACAACGGTTGCTTTGTGTGTAAGTTGATAGATAAAAAACAAGCTCGGCTGTTATCAGCGTCTAAAGATTTTGCACCTGTTAGCATTAAACCCGAAGATGACTTTCAATTAGAGGGCATCGTCACTCGGTCAATTCGACTTCACCATCAAGCACCTGAATTAACCGCATGTATGCACTAGTTGATGCGGTATCTTTTTATGCCAGTGCTGAAAAGGTATTCGACCCAAGTATTAGAAATAAACCTGTCGTTGTTTTAACCAATAACGACGGCTGCATTTGTGCGGTTTGCCCGATTGCTCGAAGACTCGGTATTCCCAAATTTAAGCCCTACTTTCAAATAAAGGCATTATTACAGAAACATGGCGTAGTGGTTCGCTCTTCCAACTATGAGTTGTACGCCGACTTAAGTGAAAGAATGATGAACGTTATCGCAAGGTATTGTGACAACCAATATATTTACTCGATTGACGAATCATTTTTACAGTTTAAAAATTATAGTGGCGTTATTAAAGACTGGCATCAATACGGACACGAAATTAGACGTGCTATTTGGAAAGAAACTCGTTTACCGGTTGGCGTAGGTTTTGGCACAACCTCTACCTTAGCGAAAGCAGCTAACCACGCTGCAAAAAAACTTACAGGTTACAATGGTGTTGCGATTATTGATAATGCGCAAAGTGCTCAAGAGATATTAGAAAAAATGGACGTGAATGAAGTTTGGGGGATAGGCGCTAAAATTTCTCAACGACTAAAACAGCAAAATATTAATACCGCTCATGAATTATCCATGCAGTGCCCTAAAGTTATGCGTAAACAGTTTAGTGTGATAACTGAACGTACCGTTAATGAACTCAATGGTGTGAGTTGTTTAACCTGGGATGATGTCAAAGCGCCTAAGCATGAAATATTCTCTACCCGTAGTTTTGGACAACGTATAGTTGATATTCATTCTTTACATGCAGCTTTAACCACACATAGTGCGATTGTTGCTAAAAAAGTGAGGCGACAGTCTTCACTCATCAAAAAGCTGCTGATATTTGCGTCAAGCTCACCTCATGATGATAATTATTACAAACAAGCAATGGTGTATAAGTTTCCTGTTGCAACAGATAATAGCTGCGATATTGCTAAAGCAGTGAGCCTAGTACTTGCTGATATTTTTATTCAAGGTGTACGTTTTTACCGATGTGGTGTCGGTGCCATAGCATTAGAAAGTAGGCGTTACCAGCAACCCGACTTATTTTTACCCGACAATTCCAATCCTATCTTAATGAATTGCCTTGATACTATTAATAACCGCTATGGACAAGGCACATTAACATTAGCCGCTGAAGGGAAATCAGATTCATGGGAAATGAAACGCCATTTTTTAAGCCCTCAGTACACCAGTAATTGGCGAGACATACCTAAAATACGCTGCTAAGTTGATTGGTCAGTTAAGAATTTACCACTATCCCAATACTGAGGAAGAACATTTATTATTATAGTTATTGAGGGAGGTGTCTATATTGCCTACAATAGCGCAATATTTATTTACTACAGGTCATGAACATGAACGACACTACATCAAAGCCAGAACTACCAGATCGCCTTTCGGGTAACCCACGCAGCCCACATCATGTAGAAGCTATTTTCGAACATAACATTGGTATTCGTCTCAACGGCAAAGAACGCACAGATGTTGAAGAATATTGCATCAGTGAAGGTTGGGTAAAAGTTCCAATGCATAAAGCCTTAGATCGCCGTGGACAACCACTTTTAATGACGAAAAAAGGTACTGTTGAAGCGTATTACCTTTAAAGCGTATCACCTTTAAAGCGTATCAATGACATATTTTAATAAGGTCAGATATATTTCTACTGATCTTATTAAATATTACAAAATATACACCGAAAAACACATAAGCGCTTTATTTAATACCGTTTAACTTTTTAAACTTCCGTATTTTAGTGCGCATATTCATCATAGGTGAAGAGGTATTAAATTGAATCATTTTCCCTAAGGTGTATTTCTCAAACCAATCTTCGCCATAAAGTTTTTGATTATCTAAAGACTCAACTAAGACCAAAATATTACCTATGGTTAATGTAAATTCATCAATCAGCTTAACGTATGGCCAATCGTGATATTGCAAATGAAAGCATTGCGCTAATTTACCCAGTTCATTCCACTTATAACCCGTTTCAGGAAAATCAACAGCTTGATTATTGGATTTTAAGACATACCATTTAAGCACGAGTTTCCCCCAACCAATAAGGTAAGCAAGCGTATCACTCACACTGATTTCTGTACCTTTAATATTTCCTACCACACCTATTTCACGTGAAAATTCAATAGGGATCGTTGAGTAATCGACTAATATTTTATCAAAGGCCACCGTGATTGCTTTTTGTAACTCGGTTTTATTTTTAGGTACTAAAGACATTTAAGGCTCCTTTCACTTAATAACATTTGAACTATTTCAGATAAATTGATGAAACTATTTATTTGTGAGTTTTAACCATTGACTAATATTCCATGTGGTCTCTTTAATTGAAAGCACCTCATCAACGATTAAGTCACTATTATTTTTCACTTGTTCAACCGCTAATATATAAATATCTCTCAAATATTCCTCATATTTATCTAAAAAACTAGCGATATGATTTAATGAATTCGACTGCGGTTTATCAACATGCCTTTTGATAATACGCGTTAAGCAAAGCTCCAATGGTTGGTCCAACAACACCACATAATCGATTAAAGCAGACATAGAATCACGCTCTTTGCCAAACGGCTCTTCGATAAAAATATAACGACGGGTACTGCTTGAAATTAATGCCGTTAAAGAAATTACAAAATCAGGTGTTTTTATGAGAGATACATCAGCACCATTTTCAAACCAAACCTTCATGTTTTGAGGGTAAGTATCTTTACTTGTATGGTCATCAAACAGCAAAAATGGACAATTAAAGTCTTTCGCTAATTGTTTAATTATGGTGGTTTTTCCTGAACCAGATGCTCCACTAATTGCTATAACTTTTGGATAATTCATATGACGTCGCAATGAGTATATTTGATAGTAAACATTATGCCTGATTTATCAACTTGCTTATAGGTTTCTAAAATCAGGTTCAGAATTGCTGAATAATTATTGGATTGGAATGTGTGGTTATTTTCAGTTGGTATCGAACTTCATGACTAAAACGAGGCAAGCCATTTTTAGCGATTCGTGTGGCACAAACAAAGAACGAATTGCAACGAGTGGATATATGATGAATGATGAATGATGAAGCTGTGTAAATGGGTTGCTCGTTAAGTAAAATGAAAATAGACTTAACTGATGTGTATAGGCATAAGAAATACCTTTTGAAAACATTCCCTCAGCTAATATTTACTTAGTTGAGGGGCTAGCGTTGCTACTAATTAAACTTGATATACCCACTCTAAAAAACATTTAGAATCGGTTACATTGTTAAATTTGATTAACTTTGAACCATTTTGGTCGTTAACAACAACATTGTGTTTGTTAACTGAAATGGAATTGATCGGTGATTTAATTGAATAAACCGTTCCTTTATATGTATAAGACATAATAAAACTCTTTAATTTGCGCTTGAGCGCATGAATAATAAAAGCCATATTACTGTGTGAAAACGTTTAGATATTTATAAATATCTTATCAAGAGGATAAAATAATCTTGATAAACTCAGACAACAATTTTGGCTTAATAATTTGAGTGATGACTGACTGTGAAAGGGAAAGACAAAACATTGATTATCTCAAAAGACAACCGGTTAAATAAACGAGAGGAGAATAAATAACCAAACAACTATATACAGGTAAAATACGAAAGTAAACTCTTTTATTGAAATATCCTGACTAATTCGTCAAGTTATATCAAATCACCATTAATTTACAGAAAACATCGATTATTCAATGTTTTCTTTAAAACGCAAATAATGGTCTTAGGTCAAAACCATTTAGCCATTTAACTTATTTAACTGCGCTTAACTGCTCATATAACTCAACAAACATTACACGTTTACGGTAGCCTTTAAAGAAGTATTTGTGAACAACTTTTCCTGCAGGGTTGATAATTACAACGCCAGGATAAGGTATACCGTAGTTGTCATCACCCATTTTAGAATCTTTGTTAAGCACTGCGTAAGCTTTTACCGTTGCTGCCGATTGGTCTGATAACAATGGATAAGTAAGGCTATGCTTTAGGGTGAAACTTTTCAGCACTTCGGTATCGTCATAAGATATTGCTGCCACACCATAACCGAGTGCTTTAAATTTATCGGCAACTCCCTGCAATTCTATTAAATGTTTTTTACAAAATGGACACCAGTCAGCAGAACGAAAAAACAATATAATCAAACCGTTTTCTGCGGTTAAGTCATCAATACTCACTGTTGCTTTATTTTTATCTATCACCGTTAACGAAGGTGCTTTATCTCCTAACGTTGGACCAACATCAATTGAAACCGACTTTGCAACCGAAGCAATACTAAAGAATGTCAGTGATAGTAATATTGCAATAACTGCTGTTACGCATATTGATTTTGTTACATGGTTCATCTGAATTTTTTACTCTTGTTTAAATATAATGAGGCACTAAGATTTTAAAGACCGTGCTTTCATATGATTTAATTCAACTGATCCCAATAAATTTAGCGAGTTATAACTAGTACAATTTGGGTGCAACTCGATGTTTAGTCGCTTGTTCATAACCAAAAGCAGCCTCAATTAAAACACCTTCTTGTAACTTGCCAGAAAACAGCGATAAACCAACAGGTAACCCATGAACATACCCCATGGGTACCGTAATATGAGGATAACCAGAAATAGCAGCAGCAGATGATGCTGATCCTAAGTAATGGTCACCATTCACCCAATCTGTTTTCCATGCGGGGCCTGTTGTTGGCGCAATAATTAAATCTAATTTATGTTTTTCAAGTAACGCATCAATACCTTCTTCTTGCGTCAATCGTTTCGCTTTAGCAAGTGCTTCAAGGTAAATTTTATCGGTAATACTGCCCTTAGCTTGTGCCATCAAAAATATCTCTTGCCCAAAATATTTCATTTCAACATCTGCATTTCTTTTGTTGAATTCAATCATTTCGTTCAGTGATTTGGGTATGCCATCAGCCGTTTTCGAGAGATATTTATTAAGCTCATCTTTAAATTCATAAAGTAATATTTCAAATTCAGCATCACCCCATTGGTCTTTGTTTTCAAAATTAACATCCTCAACGATTACTGCTCCCAGCTCTTTAAGGTCTCGTACTGCTTGGCTGAAAACGTTATCCCCCCCTTTATGGTACCCCATTAGGTTGCGAGCAATACCAATACGCTTACCTTTTACACCATCAAGTTTTAGGTGCGATAAATACTTAATATTTGAAGATACGAAGTCATGGTCATTTTTGTCTGCTTTTACCATTGCCGATAAAAGAATAACCGCATCCGTAACATTCCTAGCCATTGGACCAGCCGTGTCTTGACTGTGGGCAATAGGGATAATCCCGTCACGACTTACCGTACCTAGTGTCGGCTTAATGCCGACAACACCGTTGATGGCAGCAGGACAAGTCACAGAACCATCAGTTTCAGTACCTATAGTCAAGGTAGCAAAATTTGCTGATGCCGCAATTCCTGAGCCAGAACTAGAGCCACAAGGACTTGTGGTAATATCGTAAGGATTTTTACTTTGACCATATAAACCGCTCCAACCACTTGATGAAGCTGTTGAACGAAAATTTGCCCATTCACTTAAGTTTGTTTTCCCTAAAATAATAGCGCCAGCCTCTTTTAGTTGCTTAACCAAAAAAGCATCATCATCTGGAAAGTTGTTTGCTAACGCTACTGAACCGGCTGTATTTGCCATACCGTCAATGGTGTCGATATTATCTTTTAAAAGAATGGGGATACCATGCAAACTGCCTTTTAAACCATGTGTAAGAAAATACCGGTCAAGTGCTTTTGCTTGCTTCAATGCATTTTTATTTAGCTGAACAACTGAATTTAACGTCATGCCTTTATCATCAAACTCGGCAATACGCTGTAAATAGAATTGCACTAATTGTTCGCTGGTTAATTGTTTACTTTGCATTTGTTGATGGATATCGTTAATGGTGGTATTTTCATTAACTTCAGCTTGGCTATTTAAAGCCACAGAAAACAATAAAAAAAGTAACGCGAGTTGTTGAAGAACCTTCATGTAAATTCCTAAAATATAATGTTGCACATTTTATAATTTAAAGTGAGGCGACTTGTCTATAGGAAGTAAATAATTAAACAAAAATAAAACATCGATAGTGTTATCAAATCAATACAAGCAAAAAAGATAAGCCGTTTTATGACTCACCTTTTTTCTTTTTTCGGGGGCAGTTAGGCTTTTGAATGTTCCTGAACTTTCGTCCAAGCCAGTGCAGAAATAGCAAGCGCTACAGCACTTATTTGAAAGACTAAGCTTTTATCTGCAACTTTACTGATAAATAGTCCAATGGCTAAACTTACTAATAATTGCGGTAAAACGACTGACAAGTTAAACAACCCCATATATAGCCCCATACGCGATTGTTCTACTTTCTCAGACATAATAGCAAACGGTAAACTAATAATTGCAGACCAACCAATGCCTAATAGCGCCATAAGTAAGTAAAGTATTTCTTTGACATCACCAAATGCCGAAACTAATCCATAGCCAAGAGCCATACTGGCAATACAATAAGTATGGGTTTTTACTCGACCAATTTTTTTAGCGATAGGTTCAAGTAGCAATGCAGGTAATAAAGCTGAAACTGCACTGAGAATTAAAAAACTCATCGCAATAACCTTACCTAAATCATCATCTGACAGGCTTGGCATTTTGTCTTGAAGAAAAGCGATGATGAAGACAAACATGGTCTGTACACCAATCCAGCTAAAAGAATGGGCGGCTAATACTTTTCTAAAGCCGATACTATTATCCGTGCTATTTTCTTTCGCAAACAAAGTAATAATTACAAAATAAAAAGTGATGACTGCTGCAATGATTTCGGCCCAATAATGATCGATTTTTATGCCAGAGATTTGTAAACCCATCGCATATATATCGTAAGCAATAAAACCCCATAATGGTTTTATATTCATCAATACCATTTTGAACGATACTTTCTCTTGAGCAGTATCGGTTTGGCTTACCATCAATTTTTTGGGTTCTGTAATAAAAAAAGGCGAAAATATTGATAGAAAAAACACGAGACCTGCGCCTAAATATATAAGCACAAAATTTCCCCAAGTAGCACCAACGGCATAAGCTACAACACCAAAAGAACCTGAGATTGTTTGCATCCAAGTATAACCTTTAGTACGAGCTTCACCTTCAGGCGTTACATCAGCGATAATCGCACGTGTTGGATTAAAGCTAATATTAATGGATAAATCTAAGGTCAATGCAACGGCAATAGCAACACCGAGTAATCCAGATATGCCTAACGTTGAAGAAACGATATCGATATTTGGTAGCGCCAACAGCATCATGCCCGCTAACACGCCACCAATGAGAATGAATGGACGACGACGGCCATTCCAGAACCAAACATTATCACTGATGATACCGACAATAACTTGCCCTAAAATCCCGGCGATAGGCCCTGCTGCCCAAACGAGACCGACTTCATGAATATCTAAGCCGTATTGTGTGGTTAAAATCCAGCTGAGGGCTGATATTTGTACAGATAAAGCAAAACCCATCGCTGTCGCGGGCAAGCTCAAAAGCATATAAAAAGATTTACTGAGATTTTTTTGAATAGCTAACATTTATCATTATTCTCTTTTTTATTATTTTAATGTGAACGAAAAAACGACGAGATCTCAAATTCGAACCAGCGCTTATTTACTTAAATAACCTTGCACAAATTCAAAACTATTTTTTCCAATTTTTTCGCCAATTAAGCGGCCAGGAATATCATCTGCTGGTGGATGAATGCCACCCCATATACGCGATAAACTACATTGATCAGAAGCATCTTGATACGTTGCCCACTGCAGCGTCATGTTGACACTTGGTCCTTGTTCAAAAACGAGAAAATCATTAGCAACAACTTCAAATTCACTCATACCTCCGGGAAAGTATGAAGACCCCGTCATCGCTGTCATTAGTTCTGCTGCGGCTCTTGAATAAGTAGAGTGTCCTGAAACGTAACCCGCAAAAGGGGGAGTTACAAACGAAGGTCGCTGATAAGGCCACCAGTTTTCAGCTAGGATCCAATCAACACCTGCTTTATCGGTGGCAGGGTCAACAATATATTTAGGACCTTTCCAACCGTAAATTTTAATTTTGCCAACATGTTCGTTATTTTCACCGGCTAAAGCATCTCCATTCGACACCAGCTCAATATAATCATCAACAAGTAAAATGCCGTTAACATGATAAGAAGGTAATTGCGCATCACTGCTTTGCCCTAAATCAGCCATTGCTCGAATGGCTGAAACAGGACGAATATAATCATAACGGCCTTTAATTCCCCAAGCAGTAATTGCTGAATCATGCATTGTGCCGCCCATCGCAAAATAAGTTTTAATGTCCCATTCTAAATTCCCAAGAAGTTCACCCTCACCTGCCCAACGTTTCTCAAGTAGATTATGGTCGCTAACGGTATTGAGAATCACAAACCAATGCCCTGGGGGTGTTTCTGAATCAGGTCCATCAGCCCAAAACTCAGCAAGCACACGGCCATAATCGCCACGAGGAACAAGTTGCTCTTGATAAGGTTGGTCAGTCACAGGATTTACTGCATAACCTGTACTGGTATCTCCACCTTCGAGTTGGTTATAAAATTCACTGTATTGAGAAAAGGTTGTCGGAAAGGTATGAATGTTACCTAGACTTTTGGGTGAAATATCCCATAAAACACCGTCATTTTCATCTAAATGCGCTGACCATATCGCGACTAACGAAAAGCCCCACTTATATAAGTCAGACGTATCAGTGCCGATTAACGGTGGCATACCTGGGTCGTGATAAACTTGGTAGTCAAAACCATCACGCGAAAAAACTGTTTTGTCATTATCTGATAATGAGAAGGGGACAACTTGTCCCCATTCGGGTCCTAAAAATTCAGGGGCATCATCAACAGGGTTACCCGCTTGGTCAATATAACCTTCAATAGAAAGCGGCTGCCAGCGATTCAAGTCGACAATAGTTGGGTTGCCCGAAAGCCCCTCACCTAAAACTAAGGCAGGGTTTACTGGCTGATAACTCGTATTACTATAAAATTGTGTTTCATTAGCACCATCTTGCAAGCCAAAATCGATATAACAAGCGGCAATGGCATTACCTAATGCCGCCGAAGAGCCTTGAGAATAATCAACAGAGGTATTTTCAATATCAAAACCTAACGTAGCCATCAATGCATCAGCCGTGGCAATAATATCGTCAGCACCGGGAGATAAACGAAAGCGATGTTTGATCATTCTATAACTAGCGAAACTTATCGCTTGTTCTTGCAAAGGTAAAGTATCAGCGGGAACATTAATCGCTTCAGCCGTACAATCAAAACCAGCAACATTATTACCCCATAGAAAAGGAGTTGCTTGTGCACTATAAACCGACCAAGCGTCAAACATTGCTGATGAGATATGGAATAAATTACGCGCATGTATGGTTGGGCGAGCATAATCATTTCGTATGGCATGCAGTAACACTTCATTCCACTGTCTTGCAATGGATTGACCACTGCGTTCAGCTGTTATTTTTATCGGTGCTTCAACGACCACCTCAGTTTTGTTATCTGAACTTGAACCACCACACGCTGTTAAGAACAAAGGTCCCAATATTAATGGTACTAGCATTTTTTTAAATTTGTTTATTCTGCGCTGTTTCATCATAAAATCTTCTTATTATTTTTATACTTTCTAATTGTTAGTTATTAAATTTTCGTCACAAAATGCTAAATACGTTCGATAGTCACGAATTGATTGATGTCGACCTGGGTAACAATTGACTCTTCACCATCAGGCCATACAATACGAATACTGGTAATTTCTGATGCTTTACTTAATCCAAAATGTGCCTCAACAGGGTTTTGCGAAACATAATTATTGCCCGATGTTAATTCCCGCATTTGACGAACATCAGCACTTTGCACATATATCCTTGCACCCAAAGCTTGCGTGTTACTCGTTGAATCGATTAACTTGATATTGATAAAATTATTCTGACCTGACGCACTACCGCCATTGTTACAAAACAATTTTGGTGCTTCATCATAGTTAGCAATGTAAATATCTTGATCGCCATCTTTGTCATAATCGAAGCACACTAAGCCACGGCCCATTGATGTGTCATCAATGCCCACATCAATTGAAGATTCTTTAAACGTACCATCGCCATTTGCCAGAAAGAGTCGAGAAGGGTCGTCTAAAAACATCTCATCAATATTTTCACCATACATACCGTTAACCACGAATAAATCTTGTAACCCATCATTATTGAAATCACTGAAACAGGTTGCCCATGCCCAAGAGCTATGACGAACACCCAGTTCATCCGTTTTATCGAGAAACGTGCCGTCGCCCTGATTTTGATAAAAACGATTTCCCGGTGACAGCCAACCTAATGTTGCAGGCTCATCTCGAAAAGATATGGCGGTAACAAACCAGTCTAAGTCGCCATCATTATCGTAATCTGCGACGGCAGAACCCATACCTGTGTTGTCAGTGATCACGTCATGGTCAGTGATATCTTTAAACGTGCCGTCTTTGTTATTTTGATAAAGGCGAGTTTGGGCATAATCTGTGACTAATAATAAATCGACCCAACCGTCGTTATTAATGTCAGAGAAGGTTGCGGTTAACGTTTTGTCGGCATTACTGGTGTTTTTAATACCCGTTTCAAAGGTGACATCTGAAAAAGTTGAATCACCATTGTTTTTCCAGAAATAAGCAAAGTAGCCACTACGTTCTTCTGTCCAATGGGTGACAAATAAGTCTAAATCTCCGTCTTTATCGTAATCAGTCCAGGTGCCTGAAAAATTGTTGCCCGGGAGCACAAGGCCTGAACTTTCAGTTATATCTAAGTATTTGTCGTTACCTTGATTGACATAAAGTTTTGCGGCATCACCACCGACGCCACCAACAAATAAATCTAAAAGGCCATCGCCATTAAAATCACCAAATGCTGGACCACTGCCTTTGTTTTGCTGATCAACACCCGAAAAGTTCGCCATATCAGTAAAGGTGCCATCACCTTGATTCTTCATCAATACATTCGCTTGGCCTTCACCGCCAATCGCGTATAAATCTACCCAGCCGTCATTATCAAAATCACCGGCAGCCACACCACCCGACATACCTAAAACACCATCACCATTTGGCATCTCATGACTGAAGGTAAGTCCTGCCTGCTCTGTAATATCGGTAAATTGTAATGACTGCTCATTGGTTTCCACGCTATGGCATTGATGACTATCGCTGCCAATCGGCGCTTCTACGGTTATTTTTGCAGGTATACCTGAAACTTGTGGGCCGATTAAAACAGGCGCTTCAACAACTATTTTTTCAGCGGGTGCTTTACTTTCCGAACCTCCTCCACAACTGGTGATTGCAATAAGCGCTAAACTAAAAGATAAAATTAATGGGAAAGAGTACGAAGATGAGTTGTTATTTTTCATGTGAATACCTAAAGCAGCTTTATTTATTAATGAGGTTTTCATCAATAAATTGTTGATGATCAGCGAAGTTAACTGAACAGCGTTGAATAAATTGGTCAATATGCGCTAAGTCATATTTCTGTGCGGCATCAATTGCGCTATGACCGAATTTTTCAGTTAATAGATTTTGCGCGGTTAATTCCGGAAACACACCGTAACCAGCAAGCATTGCATGCCACGAAACTGGCGGATAAAAACTGACCATGCCTGGTTGAACGAGTGCTTTGTTTAAATCATCACCTGCTACCCAGCACTGCACTATTTTCTTTAAATTGTTAGAGATATTTGGGTTTGCACTATTTTTGCGCCAATACTCAGTATCTTCACGTGAACTCAAACGATAATGGGCAACAATATAATCTCTGATGCCATCAAAACGACTGTTCATTTTTTCATTGAACTGCGTTTGATTACTGTTACTAAAACTTCCAGCCGTATAACTATCAATGAAACCTTCAATACTTTCTTGCACAAAATGTAAAGCGGTCGCTTCAAGCGGCTCAATAAAGCCTTGCGACAAGCCAATGGCCACACAGTTTTTATGCCAATGCTTTGCAACTCGCCCAACTTTCATTGTTAAATGACGAACGTCAACATCTTCACCAATGAGTGAAAGCTTTTCACGTAATTCAAATTCTGCTTGTTCAGCACTGCAATATTCAGAGCTATAAACATAACCGTTACCAGTACGATTAGTTAAAGGTATATCCCACGCCCAGCCACACTTCATGGCGGTAGAAATAGTTTGTGAATTGACTTGTTGCTGAGATTTTCTCGGTACTGATATGGTTACGGCACTATCATTGAAGAGATTTTCTTTAAAACTGATAAAGGGCACTTTCAATTTTTTTTGTAAAAGTACGCTGTTAAACCCTGAACAATCAACAAAAAAGTCACCTTCAATAACGCGTTCATCATCAAGACTTAACGATTGAATATCACCGTCATCATTCAAGTTCACTGCGGTTACTTGTGCTGAAATATGCTTAACACCTTTTTCTGTTGCAACAGTACCTAAATATTTACCCAACAAAACTGCATCGAAGTGATAGCCATAGCCAATATCAAAGGGAAAGTTAAATTCACCAATAGGCGATTTTTGTTGCTTGGCTAATTGTGCAGAAAGAAAAAAACGGTCAGGCTTACAGTCAACGTCAAAGCCCTTGCGGCGATATTGCGTGTTATAAACAAAAGCAGGTGCTGTGTGGGCGTCAATTAATGAAGTGAAGGGATGAAAGTAACTTTCAAAACCTGGACGTGTAGACCAATTTTTGAATAATATACCATTTTTATAAGTGGCATTGCACTGGGGCATCCACTGTTTTTCTGTTACGCCTATTTTATCAAAAAAGGTTTTTAATTGCGGTGTTGAACCTTCACCAACACCAATAACACCTATCGAAGGAGATTCAATCAAGGTTATCGAGATATTGTGATTTTTCCATTTTTCGGCCATTAAATTCGCCGTCATCCAACCCGCGGTTCCACCCCCTAATATCACAATATTACGTTTTTTTGGGTGTTTACTTTCTGAGTGGGTTGAATTTATCATTAACTTTTACTACTTAAAAAATTTACGATTAATACCTTTAATAATAAAGGTGCGGCTATAACCCGCACCTTTATTTTTCAGCTTACATCGAGTAGTTAATACCAAAGTAAACAGTGCGACCAAAGTACTGAATAGTACCGGTGCGCGAAGCATCACCAAAGTAAGATACATTGGGTTCATCTGTTAAATTATCAACAGAAACAACCGCTTGTAAATTCTCAGTAAAGTTATACGACATTTGTGCAGAAACAATAGTCTCTTCTTGGAAATAGGCTGACTGTGAATCACCAATCGCAATTTGACGACTTAAGTATTCCGAACGATGACGAGCACTTACACGAGCAGTAAACAAATCTTCATAATCATAGAAAATAGTTGCACTGAATACGCGTGGCGACAAACCTTCCATTGGCGCTAATGCACCATCTTCACCTGGTACATTTGACGGACGCTGAATTTCACTTTCAGTATAAGAAAAGTTGATGTTCGCGCCTAAGCCCTTCCACAAATCAGGTAAAAAGTTAAACGTTTGCGTATAACCAATTTCAATACCTCGAATATAACCAGCTTCGGCATTATTAGAAGCTCGAGAATAAGTACCATTCTCCCAGACAAGTGGGTCACCAATAGGTTCACCCGTTACTGCATCGTAATCTGCATATTGTTTATCTTCAGGAATTGGCGGCACTTCAATGCCATTAGCTTCATAATCAAAATTCTTATTGGTGGTTGTTCCTGGCATATTTTCAATATCTTTGTTCCAAATAGCGAAAATAAATGCACCATCGGTTTCTGAGAAATAATGCTCATAAGAAATATCAATTTGATCCGCATAGAAAGGACGTATTGCTGGGCTCGTCGAACTATCTAAATCAATATAGTTTCTGCCATCCTCAGCAGAATTAAATCTAAAGTTACCGCTATTTGCCATTCTCGGCATATCGTTACGTGACATTACTTTAGCGTAGGCGAAACGTAATTGATCATTTTCAGATAACTGAATATTTAAGTTCAATGATGGTAATAAATCATTGTAGGTTTCACTGACAGTTTCACGACGAAATTCGTCACTGGTACCATCTACGTCATCATAAATAACATCTCCATTGCCAGCGCCAACATTCACTAAACCTGTACTGCTTTGTTTAGAGCCAACATAACGAAGACCAAGATTACCACTTAAGGGTAAACCAAAAAGTTCAGTATCAAGATTTAGTTGCACGTAAGCTGCGGTGACTTCTTCTTCAACGATATTGTTTTGTGTCATCGTCCAGCTATGATTCCAGTCGCGTACTGGAGTACGATCTACATTTGGGATCCAAGCATTGAGTATGGCATTGTTATTTACCGCTAAGAAACTCGGCATGCCCGGTAAGCCACCATTAATATTCGTCACGGTTGAATTTGAGTCATTTAATTGAAATGGAGCAAAACGCTCTGTTTCAATAGGATTACCATCTTCATCGGTACCTGAATAAGTAATGTATTGACCATTACGCATATTAGCGTCGGTTGTACCGTATAAGAAACGACCTCGCCCTAGTTCATATTCACGTTCTGATAAACGTGCACCAAATTCAACAGAAGTAAACACGTCACTTTCTAGTTGATAAGCAAAATCAATACGAATCGCATTAGATTCATTAGACTCTATACTTGGGTAAGACTCCGCACTCGTTACCATCATATGATTGGTATCAGTGAAGTCTTGATTAAACGCTACATCAGGGTTGTTTAAACCATTAAGTTGGTAACTAAAGATAATGTCGTTATCAATAATGGGGGTTTCTGCGCTTGAGTCTTCAAAATAAGCCATACGCATAACCTGATCTTTACCGGTCTCTTTACCTTCAGAGTGAGAAAAATCAACGGTCATTAATAAATCATCATGGATCTCCCATTCACCTTTTAAACCGAATGAAGTGAGTTCACTGTTAGTCGTATTATCATCAGCTTGCGTTTGAATATTCAAACTACGCTCTGAGCCTTTATATGGTGGAGCAATTGCATCACCGTTAGGGTTACGAGAAAATGTTCCGCCAATAAGTGCGCCATTCGAAATTATCGGGTTCGTTAACAATAATGCAGAACCTTCGTTTGCAATATTGTTTAAGCCTGATATCCGTAGACCACGATCCCATTTTTCTGAATCAAATTTTGAATGAAAGGCGTCAAATTGGAAACGTAAATCATCACGCGGCTCCCAGTTCAAAGCTAAAACAAAGGCATCACGAGCATCTTCACCGCCACGTTCATTTACTTCAAAGCCCGAAGATACAAGTATACTTTCTGGACCGCCATCATAAGTCTTTGATAAGTCTCGTTCATCAAACTGATAATTTACAAATCGGCTTGAAACGGTTGGCTGAAACATCCCCGCATAACCTAATGAAAGACCTAAAGTATCATCTAAAAACTTAGCTTGATAAGAAGCGGTTAAACGACGACCAAAAGCATCTGAGTCTTCATTGTCAGCTGCCGCATCATTCCAATTACCATGAGCAGAAAAACGAAAGCTCGTTTCTTTTTCATTATCCAACGCACTAGCGGTTTCAAGTTCAATCGTACCGGCAATACCACCCTCTATAAGAGAAGCTTTCTGCGATTTATAAACTTGTGCTTGCTTAATTAACTCTGAAGGAAACTGATCAAACTGTACTGAACGACCGCCGGCTGTTGAAACTTGTTCACGGCCATTTAATGTCGAAAAGACAAAACCACCAGACAAACCACGAATGTTCAGTTCACTTGATTGACCATCAATACGTACTGAAGTAACACCCGGTAAACGTGTCAATGAATCGGCAATTGATACGTCAGGTAATCCCCCAATATCATCTGCTGATATTGCATCAACAACGGTATCTGAAAAGCGTTTAGTGTTTAAAGACTTAATTATACTGCCTCTAAAACCTCTTACTTCAATAACTTCTACTGCATCTTCTTTTTCTTTAAGTGTTTTTACTTTGTTACCAGTTTGCGTTTTTACTTCATCTTGAGCATCTTGAGCAAAACTGGGAACAGTAGCAAATGATAAACCCGCAGCAATTAAGCTGAGTGTTAATATATTTGGCTTGAATGTGTTCATTGTTTCATATTCCTAATAATATTTATTATTGAGAAGCCCCTACTCGCTCTGTGTTTGTTTTTATAATGCACAGCGAATTAGAGTCAAATTTTTGTTTGATATTCCCTATCGTATTTTTGTTTCAAGATTTACGGTGACGGCTTCATAGTAATCATTTTTTGCTCAGTTACAACTGATTACAGCTGAATGACTTTTGATGTAAAATGGCTTTTCATAAGCAGCAAACAAAAAAATATTCAATCATTACAAAGGTATGGGCGATTATGGGTTGATTATAACCTAGTTAGTGCCCACCTTTGAATACGTATTCATAACATCATCATTAGATTTTATAGCTAACGAGGCATAACATCGGTCCCCAGTGGAAGGATGATGAAAATACATTCAACATAACTTGAAGCTACTTTTTAATGGATGATTAAGACCGTTTTTTGATTACGTGACAGTAACAATACCAAGTAAAAAAATTATTAAAATAAAAACAACGTACTAAGTTTGGGGGAATCATCCCGCTTAGCACCTTATCAACATTTAAGTGGAGATGTCATTTATGACTGGTTACATGAAACAAATATCGTTTGCTACGTTAGCCGTATTGGTTAGTGTTTTAGCAGGCTGTGGAGGAAGTGATGAGAACAATGCTGTTACTGAATCCCCTCTTTGGTGTAAATCACCGGAAACAATTAACGAAGCAGGCAGTGCGTGTGAATTAGTTATCACGCCTTGTAATTACCCTGAAGTCGCGAACGCTGAAACTCAACTTTGTGAAATGAGCAAAGACGCATGGATTGACGGTTCAAATGGCATCACTATGCCAGTACCTGCTTACACACCAGGCGCAAATGAGTTAGTTATCTACTTTCAATTTGAAACCCCTGAAGATGGCAGTGCCATAGATTATAATCTTGCCGGCTTGCACGCATGGAATAATGCAGATTGTAACTCTTACTCAGACTATGACCGCCCTGAAGGTACAACACCTTGGGGTTCATCATTAGCCTGGACAGGCCTTGATGATAATTTCGGTGCTTATTGGGTAATGAATACTATCGACCCACCAAACTGTGTCAATTTTATTGTTTATGATGCTATTGGCTCTGTTAAGTATTCAGGTGAAGATGATATTCTTGTCGATATTAGCGAAGTAAATACCGGGGCATTATTTTTACTTGAAAATGAAGCAACAATATTTCCTTTCCCACGTACATTTGACTCATTGGTTGTTCCGGGTGGCTCAACACCTGAACCGTTAGTATGTGAAGCGCCACTGATTTTAAATGAAGCTGGCGATGAATGTATTACTGACCCAAATGCAGTGCCGACGATTGCTGATGGTGAAGCAGAGCTTTATCTACGCGGCATTATTGACTGGGATACTACAGACGATACAAACAAGTTTGTATACTCGGAAGGTGTTTACACTATGGCCTTAGCGATCACTGGTTCTGCTGAAGTATATAACTTCAAAGTTGCTGACGCAGATTGGAATACCGTTAATGCTTTTGGCGCAAGTGAAGGCGAAGAAGCCGTGGTACTTGGCGAAGGAAAAACACTTATTGCTGATGAAGAGCTTGGCAAAAATATCAGTATCACTATTCCTACTGACGGTAACTACCAATTCATTCTTAATGTTTCAAATGTTGAAGCTCCCTCTTTAACTGTTATTGAAGTGGCTTACGACAAAGTACTCTATGTTAAAGGCGAAATGAATGAATGGTCAAATACGCTGCCAATGGAATATACAAGTGAGAATATCTACACTTCTATCTATGCATTAGAAGTTCAAGACTACGCGTTTAAAGTTGCAGATGCTAACTGGACTGAAGCAACTAACTTCGGTATTGCGACTGAAGGTGAAATTGTTGCACTTAATACGCCAACCACTTTAGTTTTTGGTGAAGGTGTTGCGCAAAATATCAATTTCACTGTTGCTACGGCAGGTACCTACCGCTTTATACTTGATGCAACAATTAAAGATGCGCCAGTGTTAACTATTGAAAATGCTGTTCCATACTCAGGTCGTACGATGTACTTGAAAGGTGACATGAATGGTTGGTCTGTAGCGCCTGGGTTTGATTTAGTACTAACGGATACTATTTATACCGTGAACGCTTTAATTGATACAGCGCAAAAGTATAATTTCAAAATAGCATCAGAAGGTTGGGAAGATGACTCGACAATGGGTGCATTCTCTGGCGAAGGTGATGTTGTTATCGGTGAAGAAAAATTATTAACCTTACCAGGTGAAGATAATATTGCTATCGAAGTTACTGAAGCTAAAATCTTAACGTTTACGATGGATGCTACAAACTTTACAGCACCAAAACTAACCGTTACTGAAGCGCCGGTACCATATCAAGAACGTACAATGTACCTTAAAGGTGACATGAATGGCTGGGCAACAGATGATGCTTATATCTTCACCTATGCCGCAGGTATTTATACCATAGAAACGTTATTGCCTGTTAGTAGCTACAACTTCAAAATCGCTTCTGCTGACTGGGAAGATGATTCAACAGTGGGTGGTATTGCCGATGACAATATTCTAACCGCCGGTGAAGCTAAAACATTAACATTACCTGGTGATAATATTACTTTTGATGTAACGACTGAAGCGACTTATATCTTTACATTAAATGCGATTAACCCATCAAGACCTATGCTAACGATTACTGAAAAAACTAACTAATCGAATAGCAAATATGATGTTTGAATAGCATAAAAGTTAGCAGTAAAAACCGTGATTTATCACGGTTTTTTTATGCCTATTTATCTGTAAAAAAATCTAAATATAAAACAACTTTCACCGAATAAATCTAGTTTGAATACGTATGTAACGGCTATTCATTAATCAATCGACTCTTTAGTATGAAGGGATAACTAAAAATAATATTTATCTGGCACAAGTTTAATGTGCAACAGAAAAATTGCATAAACATAAGAGTGATAACCATGACAATAATTCAATTTAAAAAGGTTGCCTTAATCGCAACGGTCACATCGGCATTAACAGCCTGTGGCGGCGGAGGTGGTGGCAGTGATACCCCTAAAGTACCTGTTGATGTGAATAGTGCCCCAACGATTGCAAGCTTCAGCCATCAATTATCAACATCGTCACCTGAACAAATTGTCTATTCATGGTCAGTTGCAGATAGTGATGGCGATACGCTTTCATGTACCCTTTCACCGGGTAATGGTCTAGCTGCGGTCACTATTGCTGATTGTGCAAACACGGTGAGTACGACCGTCACCTCTTCGGGTGCAGGAAGCTATCAAGCAAGTCTAACCGTTACCGATCCAAGTAGTGCCAGCGTATCTGATGATCTAACTTTTGATATTGCAGAACCAGGCTTGCCTGCGCCAATTATTACTGCAGGTGACAATGAGTTAGTAATATTTTACAACCGCGCTGACGCAACTTACAGTGATTGGATCGTCCATTTATGGAACAACGATACCTGTGATGCTTACGTTAATGCAGATACAGACTGGGCAACAGGACAAGCACAAACCGGTATTGATCCAAACTATGGTGCTTATTGGGTTATTGATTTAAAAGCGGGCCATGACGACTGCGCCAACTTCATCGTGCACAAAGGTGACGATAAAGATTTAGGCGGCATAGATCACCAAGCTGATTTAAGCGGCGAACGTATGATATGGACACTTTCTGGGATCAGCGATTTATACACTGAACCGACACTTTTCCCAGCAGGCATCTTAATAAACAATGTAGCTGCACATTGGGCGAATGAAAACACCGTTTTTTGGAACGCAGGCAGTAATGTTGCTAAAATACGTGTTTACAGTTCAGCAACTGACGACCTAGGTTTTGATGGGGAAACAGGCATTTCAGGTGACAACTACCTTGAATACCTTCCTGTTTCGGGCAGCGAAAACCCCGCAACGACACTTAACATGCCGCGTTACGCAGATTTAGCGGCTTACACTGCAACATCCGCTTCTCAAGCAAAAGCAAAGTCTATGCTCACCGGAAAATTACTCGCGGTTGCTTATGCAAGTGACGATGCACTTATTGCGGCGACTTATGTGCAGACACCTCGGATTTTAGACGCTTTATATACCTCATCTAGTGATGATGCCAACGAAGCAGATTTAGGTATTCTCTATAACAATGATGAGATAAGCGCTAACGTTTGGGCGCCAACAGCTCAACAAGTAACGCTTAAGGTTTACACAGCGAGTAAAGCATTAGCATCGAGCCATGAAATGACGATTAATGACGAGACAGGCATTTGGTCATTTACAGCGCCAAGCTCAGTAGACCGTTTATTTTACCGTTATGAGTTAACTGTTTACCATCAACAAAATCAACGTATTGAAACCCTTGAAGCCACTGACCCCTATTCAATTTCTTTATCAACAAACGGTGACTATTCACAGTTTGTCAATTTAGCGGATAGCGATTTAAAACCAACGGGTTGGGACGACCACGCTATCCCTGAAGTCGTCAACGCTGAAGATAGTGTTATTTATGAAGGACATATTCGTGACTTTAGTGTTTTAGATGCAAGTACCAGCGAAGCAAACCGTGGTAACTACTTAGCGTTCACCGAAGAAGCTTCTACTCCTGTTATGCATCTACAATCACTTGCTGATGCAGGTTTAACCCATTTTCAAATGTTACCTGCAAACGACATCGCCAGTATTGATGAAGATAACGCTAATCGTATCAACCTCAATAATACCGTTGATGAATTATGTGCCAAGAAAAGTGACGCACCAGTATGTGGTGTTGAAAGTGGCAGTGATATATTAGCTGATGTATTTGCGAGTTACGATCCTACTTCAACTGATGCCCAAGCCTTAGCACAATCTTTAAGAGGTTTAGACAGCTTCAACTGGGGTTATGATCCAGAACATTTCACTACCCCAGACGGCAGTTATTCTTCTAACCCTGACGGCGTAGCGCGTATAACAGAAATGCGTGCAATGAACCAAGCACTTCACATGATGGGTTTACGTGTAATATTAGATGTTGTGTACAATCACACAAGCTCATCAGGTTTATGGGGAAACTCAGTACTTGATAAAGTCGTTCCAGGTTACTACCATCGCCGCGATCTCACCTCAGGTAATGTTGAAACAGCAACTTGCTGTCAAGACACGGCTCCCGAACATGAAATGATGGACAAGCTCATGCAAGACTCATTAGTAACTTGGTCTCAAGCCTATAAGTTTGACGGTTTCCGTTTTGACATTATGAGTAACAATTCAAAAGCGTCTATTTTAGCAGCACGTACCGCTGTTCAAGCGCTAGACAGTGACAGTTACTTCTATGGTGAAGGTTGGACACGTGCTGATAAAGGTTATGACCAAGCGGATCAAAATAATATGGCGGGCACTCAAATTGGTACTTTTAACGATAGACCCCGCGATATTATTCGCAGTGCATCTCTGTTTAAAAGCTCTGGTAGTTTAAATGACCAAGACATTATTCGTTTAGGTTTAGCGGGTACGCAAAACGATTATCAGTTACAAGATAAAAGCGACAACATCAAATCAGCTAGTACTTTCAGTAAACCTTCTTACGGAAAAGACCCTGCTGACATTATCAATTATGTCTCTAAGCACGATAATGAAACCTTATGGGATCAACTGCAATATGGTATTGAAACAGATGTCACCATCGATGATCGTGTACGTATACAAAATATTGCCGGTACATTGCCATTAATCAGCCAAGGTATTCCATTCTTTCAATTTGGTGGCGATTTACTTCGTTCAAAATCAATGGACAGAAATACCTATGATGCAGGCGATTGGTTCAATAAAGTTGATTTCACTAAAACCACTAATAACTGGAATGTCGGTTTACCTCTTGCCCAAGACAACGAAAGCAAATGGACCGCAATGGGCGCACTCATCAACAACAGTGAAACCGCCGCGCAAGCAAGTGACATCGAATTTTCATCAAATATTTTCAAAGAGTTTTTAAGTATTCGAGCTTCAAGCCCATTATTTAGACTAACCACACAAGCTGATATTATTGCACGCTTAGGTTTTCATAATACCGGCAGTTCACAAACTCAAGGCTTAATCGTGATGAGCATTGATGACGGTACTGGCTTAACTGACCTTGATGAAAATGTTGATGCCATTGTCGTTGTTATAAACGCTAGTACTGCTGGACAATCTCATCATGTTTTAACGGCAAGCGGCTTTGAACTGCACAGTGTTCAACAAACTTCTGCTGATACTAGCGTGCAAATGGCAACATTTGTTGCAGACACTGACCAGGGTACTTTTACAGTGCCTGCGTTAACAACAGCAATTTTTGTAAAACCACAAGGTATGGCGCAAGGCGCAGGTTTAGCTGCCGATGCGACATTAAATGCACCAGACCCAGCTCCTTATGGCGAAACAAGTGTTTACCTTCGTGGCTCAATGAACAATTGGGGTGACGACGGTCTAACGACAACAGATATGTTCATTTATGAAGGTAACGGTGAATATATCTTAGATTTTACTTTAGCTGCAGGGACACACACCTTTAAGATTGCTTCAAGTGATTGGGCTGATGTAAATCTTGGTTTTAGTGATATAACCATCACTGATGATTCTATTGCAGTCGCTGATGATAGTGGCAATATTGAAATAGTTGTTACTGCTGCAGGTAACTACAATTTCAGCTTAGACGCGAGTGGAGCGACACCAAGCTTAACGATAATAACCAAAAACACCTCAATAAATTGTTCAGCTTTAGCTGATTCAAGTGACGCAATACCTTTTGATATCGCTGGTGGTGGTGAACTCTTTATTCGTGGTGATCACTCAGGTTGGGATGCAACTGAAGAATTCCGTATGCACTACAAAGGGAATAATCAATACCAAGCTGTTGCAGATTTTGATGGCGCAATGCAATTCAAACTTGCTTCAGACGATGGCAGCTGGTCAACACAACTGTGGGTGCAAGAAAATGACAGTAACGATATTGATGGCGCAAACTTAGCGTTAGGTATTAACTACCCTATCGCTTATAGCGACGCTGGAACGGATAACAACAATACTGTCCTTGAGGCTGGTTCATATAGTTTCTTGTTAACACTAGACACTGCAAACCCAGCTAAAGGCTTCAATGTCGGAAGTTTAGCTATACAGGAATGTCAGCCTTAATAAATAAGAAAGTTATAACACTCGTAAACTTTAGCTGAGTGAGTTTGTTAAATATTAGCATGCTAACAAGTTGATAGAATTATAAGCCTTGAACGTTAATACCTTCAGGGCTTTATTTTTATCTAAAGTAAAAGAAATCCAACACGGTGAATACGTATGTAAAAGTTAGAATAAACTGTTTATATTGCAGATAAATGGGTAAATTATTAACATCATAAATTTACCCTGCTATTCATTATTATGCTTATTTTTTTACCTTCTTTTCGAAAACTAGGGTTAATCATGATCACAACGACATGCATTAGCTCATGTCAGCATGAACAAAATATCGAGTCTGTTCATGCCAGTGAAAAACTAGTTACGGTCGCCAGCGATAAGCATACGATCACCCATGACTTTTCTGCACATTGGATAACCCCGACACTCATCTTATTGCCTAAAAGTAATCTTCATCAAAAACATACACTCATCAGCAACAATGGTGAAGTTATTGAAGAGTCACCTCTTATTCCTTTTTCCGGTAAAATGGATAATGAACGTATCCCCAAACATTTAGCATCATTCAACCTATTCGAAGTAAAGCTGTCTGATGACAAAATTAAAAAATGGCTTAAAAGTAAAATTTACGTAACTTCATCAAGTGAAAATATTAAATCTGATCATTTAATTCAAACACACATGGCGCAAGTACAAACAGCGCAATTATTAGATGTATTGTATACATCGCAAAATAACGATGCTGATGAAGTTAACGATTTAGGTGCAACGTTCGTTAAAAATGACAATGAAAGTTATATCCAATTTAAACTCTGGTCACCTACAGCAAAACAGATAACCTTATTAGCGTTTAATAAAGACAAAAAATCGACACATATTTTCCCCCTCAAAGAAGACACCAATACCGGTATTTGGTCAGGTGAAATCGCCAACACACAGCAAGATGTGTATTACCAGTATCAAATAAAAACATATCACCCCGCTAGTGATAAAGTTGAAACGTTAACAACGACAGACCCATACTCATTGAGCCTTTCGACAAATAGTGAGTATTCACATGTTATCGACTTAAATGATTCAAAAAACAAACCTAAAGCATGGGAGTCACAACAGGATGTGTTAGTAGAAAATCCTGAAGACAATATTTTCTACGAAACGCACATTCGTGACTTTAGTGCTCACGATCCTCAACTCTCATCTCCTAAGGTGCGTGGTAAATATGCCGCTTTCACAGAAAAAAATAGCGCTGGCATTAAACACTTAATTGACTTACAAAAAGCAGGTATTAACAATATTCATCTGCTGCCCACTTTTGATATTGGCACAGCTAACGAAAACGACAGTCAAGTGATTGATCTTAATGATCCTATCAGTAAACTTTGCCAACTCGTGGCAGAACATCAGCTTTGTGGTCAAAGCAATCACCAAATAACGATACGCGAATATGTAAAGTCGCTACCGGCAGAAACAGAGCAACGCCAAGCGATAGTCAGTTCAATTAGAGAAATTGATAATTATAATTGGGGCTATGATCCTTTCCATTACACGGTGCCAGAAGGCAGTTATGCACAGGAACCTGAAGGCTCGGCACGTATTATAGAGTTTCGAAAAATGGTGCAAAGCATTCATAACTTAGGCTTTCGCGTAATAATGGACGTGGTCTATAACCATACTCATCAAGCTGGTTTAGAGCCAACAGCTGTGCTTGATAAAATTGTGCCTAACTATTATCACCGCCTTGACCCTATCACTGGAAAAATAGCGCAATCAACCTGCTGTGATAATACCGCTACAGAAAACGTCATGATGGAAAAATTAATGACCGATTCATTGATCGTTTGGGCAAGAGACTACAAAATTGACGGTTTCCGCTTTGACCTTATGGCGCATCAACCTAAATCATCCATGCTAAAAGCCAGAAAAGCGGTTCAAACGGTGGATAACGACACCTATTTTTACGGTGAAGGCTGGAATTTCGGCGAGGTGGCGAATAACCAGCGCTTTACGCAAGCGAGTCAGTTAGAACTTGGCGGAACACAAATTGGTACTTTTACGGACAGGTTACGCGACGCGGTGCGCGGTGGTGCTTTTAGCGCCATCGGCAATGACATTCGTAAAAGCCAAGGTATCGGCAGTGGTTTAGGCACATTACCTAATGAGCTAGTAAACCAGGTAAAATCAAGGATGGAATACCTGCTTTCAGCAGATCAATTACGTATCGGTTTAGCTGGGAACCTAGCCGAATTTCCACTTAGAAATGCTAACGATGAAAACGTAACCGGTAAAGATATTCCTTATGGCGATCAACCAACAGGTTATGCTTTAGATCCTGCCGACACCATTAATTATGTGTCAAAGCATGATAATCAAACACTGTGGGACAACAACCAATATCGCTTACCTTACAGTACATCAACCAAAGATCGCGTTCGACTTCACTTGCAGTCACTCGCCTTTCCAATTTTTGCACAAGGCATTCCATTCTTACACATGGGTTCAGAGTTTTTACGTTCAAAATCATTCTTACGTGACAGTTATGACTACGGTGACTGGTTTAATAAAGTCGATTTCACTAAACAAACCAATAACTATAATGTCGGTTTACCGCCAGCAGATAAAGACCAAGCAAACTGGCCACTTATCAAGCAGCTACTCGCAAAAAATGAAGGCAGAGATATTGTCAGCCCAAGTGATATTGAATTTAGTGCTGAAGTCTTTAAAGAATTTATTAGTTTACGAATGAGTACACCGCTATTTCGACTGACTAACAGCGATGAAATAATAAAACGTGTGAAGTTTCACAATACAGGCAAAGAGCAACAAATTGGCTTAATTGTAATGAGTATTGATGATTCAGCACAATCTCATCAATTAGATACTGAGATCTCCGGCATCATGGTTATTTTTAATACCAGCACAACCACTAAAACAATAAACTATAAAAATGCTGAACAATATCAATTACATCCTATTCAGCTAAAGGGTGTCGATACTATTGTTAAACAAAGTACCAGCAATAATAACCATTTTATTATTCCCGCTTTAACGACCAGTATTTTTATCAAAAAACGATAGTACTATACATAATGTTTGAGGTTGCTAATCAACAGTTGGGATTGATGTCCAAGGGTCTCCACAAAACTGACGGATAGATAAAACAGAGACTAAAACCAAGCCAATTAAGTTCCTACTCAGGAACTTAATTGGCTTGGTATAACTTCGTGGTCCATCAGTACTGGCTGCTCAACTTTAGCGTCAGACTTAGGTAACCAGCGTTTTAATGCTTCCTGTAACTTATTCGGGTTGATTGGCTTAGAAATAAAGTCGTTCATGCCTACTTCTAGACACTTATCTCGATCGCCCTCCATTGAATTGGCCGTCATGGCTATTATGGGTATCTCTCGATTAAGTACCTTCGATTCTGGCAGACGAATTCGTTGAGTCGCTTCATACCCATCCATTACTGGCATTTGACAATCCATAAGTACTAAATCAAAAGGAAAATTCTGTAAAGTATCTAACGCTTCTTCTCCATTGGCGGCTAAATCAACTTGCAAACCAAATTTTTTCAATAGACCTTGAGCTACTTTCTGATTAACGGCATTGTCTTCTACGACCAGCACCTTTGCTTTGAACTGCGGAAGTTCACGATTGCTGTATGCCGTAACTAATTTTTGTTCTGGGGAATCTTCCCCGGCTATTGTCATTAAAGTATTGTAGAGAACAGTTTGGTCGATAGGTTTATTAAGATATCCGCTAAAACCTACGGCTTTTAACTTCTCAGCATCTCCTCTTTGCCCTTGTGAGGTGAGCATCATTAAACGAGTATTTTGAAAAAGGCTATTCTCACTTTTGATCTTTGTCCCCAACTGAAAACCATCCATTTGCGGCATTTGCATGTCTAGAATAGCAATATGGTAAGGAAGCCCTTTTGCACTTTCTTCAGTGAGTTTTGCTAACGCTTTTTGACCACTCTCAACCAATGTATGTTCAACTTGCCATTTAGTAAACAGTTCGCCTAACAAGGTCCTATTGGTTAAATTGTCATCAACCACCAGTATTTTTTGATCCTGTAAATTGTCAAAAGCTTTCTTTGGCTGCTGGGTATTAGTTTTGGCATTACCAACATTAATAGTGAACCAAAATGTTGAACCTTTACCTTCAACGCTTCTGATACCTATTTCACCATCCATCAATTCCACTAATTGTTTACTTATAGATAACCCTAATCCTGTGCCACCGTATTTTCGAGTAGTTGAGCCGTCGGCTTGACTGAAACGTTCAAAAAGTTTGCCTTGCTGTTCATCAGTAAGACCGATCCCTGTATCAGAAATCTCAAAGCAGAGTTTTGTACTTTGCTCAGTCTGCTCTTGCACTTTGCAATAGACTGAGACTTCACCTTGTTCGGTGAATTTAATGGCATTACCAATCAGATTGTTGAGTATTTGACGGATACGTCCAGGGTCTGCAATGAATAAATGACTCGGCACAATGTTAGCCGGACAAATCAATTCAAGCTTCTTATTATGAGCTTGAAAAGCAATACTGCTGCCCACGTCATGCAACAATAATTCTAAATCAAATTCAAGAAGTTCAAGCTCTAACATGCCTGATTCAACTTTAGAAAAATCAAGAATATCATTAATGACAGTCAACAGAGATTCAGCACTATATTTTACTGTTTTTGCAAAATTATGCTGTTCTTTATTTAACGGCGTATCAAGTAGCAGGTTCGTCATGCCTATCACACCATTCATCGGCGTTCTGATTTCATGGCTCATGGTAGCCAAAAATTCAGATTTAGCTTTACTTGCAATTTCTGCCGCTTTTCTAGCGGTAACCAAGTTTACAATGATATGGTGAATGATGGATGAAGTGATCGCCAATAAGGATAAAAACAAGGTCAGTGACACGATGATAATGATCATGTTGTCATGTGATAAGCCCATCTTTTGAAGATGATCATGTTCAGCGGGTAAAAAGTGAGACGCTTTCATCCCCATATAATGCATTCCAGTAATGGCTGCACCAATGATAGCCGATGATCCGGCTAGTTGTGGAGCGACTTTACTTTGTTTGAATTGATTAATGCCAATATATAAAGCGATACTTGCTAAGACAACCGCAACAAGAATAGATAATAAAAAGTTAAAAATATCATATTTTAAAATGAAATTACCATACATTGCCTCCATACCTATATAGTGCATTAACCCTATACCAGCACCCAAAAATATGCCGCCGATGATAAATTCATATTTAGCAACATTGTCTTTAATGAAAATGGCAATGGCAAGGTAACTGGCCAATATAGCGGGAATAATTGAAATTGCAGTAAGGCTTACATCATGGTGCATCATCACCGGGAGCTTAAAGGCTAACATACCGACAAAGTGCATAGACCATACGGCTATTCCCATTGCAATAGCACCAGAAAAATGCCAAATATATTTGGTCAGCATTTTATTGGACTCTACTATAGAAGGTACGGTGTTCAAACCTGCGTAGGCCCCCAACCAAGCAATAAGGTAGGAAAATAGTACTAGCCAATATGAGTAGGTGTAGCTCATCTGGCCGACAAGTTCAGCACTACTATCAATAAATTCAAGACTTAGCATTTAATGAGTCCTTCCGGTTTTTTAATTTTTAATTTTTAATTTTTAATTTTTAATGAGAACTTAACTAATAAACTAATATTTTCTACAGAACTAGATATTAACGATACCCTAATGTTCTCTCAAGTTCATTTATTGCTATTCAATACATTATAAAGATAGCACTTCAATCGATTTTTATTTTATTAGTTTGTCTGATGAACCCGCAAATAATTCTCTCCGCGGTAGAAATGTCTGATTTTTAGTGAAAATAAGACCTATCGGGTAACTGTCCGCTAGTGTTCTGTGTTTATACAGTACTGGTGAATATTTATTGCTGAATCTCAGTTTTATTTAAATAGCTGTCATCTAACGAGTTATTGCTCAGTTTACTCACACTGATATTTAAAAACCTAACACTGCTTTGATTAGCTAATAGCGCGAATCTATGATTGAGGTTCTATGTTCTGCTTATCACGCCAAATAAATAGCACAAACATGCTATTATTTAACATTACCCCTTAATCTTTATGTAATCTCATTATGTCGACAAAAAATCTCCGTATTCGTGAAAAAACTATCTTTGACGGTATTTTCAGTAAATACATTCTAAAGTTCCTTTTTAACCTTTGGTTTAAAATTGCGGGCTGGAAACTATGCAAAGTAACGCCAGAAGGTGCAGGAATTACTATCGCAGCGCCGCACACCTCAAACTGGGATTTTTTTTATGCGCTTGGCGCCGCCATATTACAAGATATAAAAATATACTTTTCAATTAAAGACAGTATGTGCCGAGTACCAATTTTGGGTCGTTGGCTGATGTTTCTTGGCGCTATGCCTATCGATCGATCCGCTGCAGGTTTAGGTCAGGTTGATCAAATTAAGCAGTTTATTGAAACACAAAAAGGTAAACGGGTATTTTTCTTATTTACCCCTGAAGGCACACGAGGCGGGGTAGCAAAATGGAAAACAGGTTTTTACCATGTTGCTCAAGGATGTGAATTACCTATTTTTTTAGCCAAAGTCGATTACCTCAGTAAAGAAACTGGCGTTTTTCATATCTTTAAACTGACCCATAATAAAGACGATGATATTCAAGCGATGCAAGCCTCTTATAAAAGTGTTTATGGCAAATATCCAACTAAACAATTTCCACCATACCAAGGTCGCATGCCCAAAATAGGTGATAAAGAAGCTGCAATTATTCGTGCGCTTTATGCCATTAACTCTATTAAAGGGGTTGCGACTAAAATGGAAATAAGCGCAAAAGCAAAAATGGGTGAATTATCAAATACTATGTTCGATTTTTTAATCGAAAAAGGTCTTGTTGAGCAAGGTTTTCTAGAAAGAGCTGAAATCACATACCGATTAACCCTAGCAGGGAAAGGCTGTTACCTGCATTTGTATTCGAAAGGTAATTCGTTTGCCTTACCTAACGGATAAAGTGTGATAAAAAGTATTTCGCTATTGGTATGATAATCAATCAATAGCGTTTTGTATTACCCACAAACCTTACAATATAACTCATTGGTTTTTATATAAACCTGAATTACGCCTCTATTAAAACCCCTCCCCTTGTTCCACAAACACGCGTTTTATTGCTTTAGCTTTTGTTGCTTGTGCTTTATAACGCCAATCACACTATTTTTTTATAGAATAAGCTTGATTATTCATCATAAGATGGATGAATACGTATGTAGGTTAGCGGTAATTTTGCGCAAGTCCTTTATGCTTGATGTAATAAAAAACATCGGGAATATTCATGAAAAAAATCATACTTAGCCTTAGCGTACTGTTGTTTTCACACAGTATATTTGCACAAACTGTTGAGGTGAGTTCTCCAGACGGAAAAATTGTTCTCAGCGTTAATGACGAGGGTAAACCAAGTTATAAAATTAGCTTTTCAGGTGAAAGCATTATCAAACCTTCCCGATTAGGCTTGGCATTTAAAAATACTATGCCATTTAGTGACGGATTTACCCTTTCATCAAGTAAAGAAAAATCAGCCAAATCAGTATGGCAATTACCTTGGGGTGAACGCAAAAATGTTACTGATCATCATAATGAGTTATTCGTCACTTTTTCAACAAGTGATAAGTCCGATGCTAAAAAATTCAACGTGCGTTTTCGCCTCTTCAATGACGGTGTTGGTTTTCGTTACGAAGTACCAAAACAAAAAAACTTAGATCAAGTCGAGATTATTAATGAATTCACCGAGTTTGCGATAAATGACGAGAAAAAAGCCACCGCATGGTGGATACCTGCACGTGGTTGGAATCGTTATGAATATATTTATAACACCACTGATGTTGCATCGGTTGACCGCGCTCATACACCTTTTACCTTTAAACTAGACTCTGGTACTCACATTAGTATTCATGAAGCCGCATTAGTTGATTATGCCGCAATGACCATTAATCAAAAACGTCCAGGTGTTTTAAAAGCAGATTTAACACCTTGGTCTGATGGCATATTAGTTAAAACAAAAACTGACTTTAAAAGCCCATGGCGCACGATTCAAATCAGCAAAGATGCTGTGGGTTTACTCAATTCCGACTTAATATTAAACCTTAACGAACCGAATAAATTGGGCGATGTGTCTTGGGTAGAACCCGCAAAATATATAGGTATTTGGTGGGGAATGCATATAAATGCTAACACTTGGGGAAGCGGCGATAAGCACGGCGCAACGACAAGTGAAACCATGCGTTACATTGACTTTGCTGCAGAACATGGCTTTGCAGGTGTATTAGTTGAAGGGTGGAACGTCGGTTGGGATGGCGATTGGTTTTTCAATGGCGATGTATTCAACTTCAGTAAATCTTATGAAGACTTTGATATCGAAGCCGTATCTGCATACGGTAAGAAAAAAGGTGTTCGCTTAATTGGTCATCATGAAACATCAGGCAATGTCACTAATTACCGTAATCAAATGAGTGATGCTTACGCGCTTTATGAGAAGCATGGTGTACGACAAGTAAAAACAGGTTATGTCGCTGACGGTGGTGATATTAAACGTATAGATGAAAACGGTATTATTCGTAAAGAGTGGCACGACAGTCAGTTCATGGTAAGTGAGTACCTACATAGTGTAACGGAAGCTGCTAAACATAAAATCAGTATTAATACCCATGAACCGATTAAAGATACCGGTTTACGCAGAACTTACCCTAATTGGATTTCAAGAGAAGGCGCCCGCGGCCAAGAATTTAATGCTTGGGGAACGCCACCTAATCCACCTGAACACACGACTATTTTACCTTTCACGAGAATGTTAGCGGGACCGATGGATTTTACACCGGGTATTTTCGATATGAGCTTTAATGGTTTAGGTGATAAAAGTAATCGTCCACAAACCACGCTAGCAAAACAATTAGCATTATATGTGGTGCTTTATAGCCCTATTCAAATGGCGGCGGACTTACCTAAAAACTATCAAGCAAATTTAGCGGCATTTCAGTTTATTAAAGACGTACCCACTAACTGGCATGAAAGTAAGGCGATTGCTGGTGAAGTAGGTGAATATGTTGCTTTTGCTCGTCAAGAAAGAGATGGCGACGACTGGTTCGTTGGCGCATTAACCGATGAGAAGGCGCGTACATTAACGTTGAAGTTAGACTTTCTTGATAAGAGCAAACGTTATCAAGCGCAAATTTATCGCGACGGTAAAAATGCAGAATGGATTAACAACCCATATGAAATGATTATTGAAAACAAACAAGTAACGGCTAACGACGAATTAGTATTACCGCTGGCAACAAGTGGTGGCGCAGCCATACGCTTTAAAGCTTTATAACGGCTTAAACCATTCAATATAGATAGTCTTAAAGTAGATGGAATTTTACTCCATCTACTATTTCTGCATAACGCTTTGCTAAAGCTCCTTTTAAAAAACTCAGACTCCGAAAACGCCTTGCTAAAATTTAAAGACCGAAAACAACCGAATATAGGAAATAAGCAAAAACGCCAGTATTAATCAAAATCCCCAACCATAGCACCCAAATAAAGGATCGTTTTTGGGTTTTATGTCGAAAAGCTTGTTGAGCTAATAACGCTCCTGGCCAGCCTCCAAGTGCCGCAGATATCTGTAGTGTTTTTTCTGAGATACGTCTACGTCCTTTAATCGCATTGTTTTTATCAATGGCATAAAGTAAAAATGTAAAAACACTTAACGTGAAATATTCCACTAATATGAGTCTATGGAGACCTTTATTAATAAAGAGAAATACCAATATAAACAGGAACAAAATAGCGATAGTTTTTGAAAACATATTAATTTACTTTGTAAGCATTACGGCAGTTGCTATATTAACCTCGCTTTCCAAATCAAACAAAGATAAAAATAATGATAAGAAATAAATTCACACTCGCCCTTTTATTCATTTCATCTATGACGACAAGTGCTAGCTTTTTAGTTCACGCTGATGAAACAAAAAATCCCTCATCACAAAAATTTGAACAACTGTTAAATGACCATTGGCAAAATGCCAATAAAGAACAAGTGTTTTTCCGCAAAGATCCTGATGCTTTTCGCATGAACGGTAAACTTCCATCGTTTTCAAAACAGTCAGAAAAAAGGCGTGAGAACTTTAATCAGTCTTTACTTAGCAGGCTCGATAAGATTGAACTATCGACACTTTCGGCTAAAGAACAAATCACTTATCGCTTATTTAAATATGAGCGTCAAACAGAAGCCAAAAGTTATCAGCAGCTAGACCAATTTTACCCGATGAATATTTACTCAGGGTTTCACAGTTACTTTGCTGGTGCGCCGGCCAATATGTCTTTCTTAACCATTAAAGATTACGACAATTACCTCATCAGCCTTGCCGATTTTCCACGTTACAACCAAGAGCATATCGACAATTTAACTGAAGCGATTGCTCAAGGTCATACTCATTACTGTGAGAGTTTTAAGAACGTTGATAAAAGCATCAGCAAACATATCGTTGATGACGTAAATGAGAGCCTTTTTTATCAGCCATTGCTCAACATGCCGAGGAAAATAACCGTAAGTGACAAAGCGAGTTATCAGAGGAAAGCCGCTGAGTTGATTACTAAAAAAGTGATTCCAGAATATCAAAAGTTTTATGATTTTTTCACGCAAAAGTACATGACTAATTGCCGAAAAACTGTGGGGATTAGCTCTTTAAAAAATGGTGAAGCATATTATCAATACCTTATTGAGTTTTATACCACCACATCAATGTCGGCTGATGAGATTCATAATTTAGGCTTAAAGGAAGTGGCGCGTATCCGTCAAGAAATGGATGTCATTATTAAGGAAGTTAACTTTAAAGGCGACTTTACCGACTTTATTCAATATCTACGTACAGACCCACAGTTTTATACCGATGATCCTCGCGATTTAATTGAAAAAGCCAGCTATATTACTCGAAAAATGGCCGCACAATTACCGAAATGGTTTTCAGTACTACCACGTTCAACCTTCGATATAAAAGCATCGCCAAATGGCGGTGCGTATTACGTAGCATCTGATGGCAGTGGTACTACGTCAGGCACTTATTTCATAGATACTAAAGACTTAAAAAGTCAGCCTTTATATACATTAGAAGCATTAACCTTTCATGAAGCTGAGCCTGGACATCATATGCAAAGTGCAATTGCTCAAGAAGTGGATATGCCTGAATTTAGAAAAACACTTTATCACGCAGCGTTTGGCGAAGGATGGGGGTTATATTCAGAACGTTTAGGCAAAGAAATTGGTTTCTATCAAGACCCATATAGTGACTTTGGTCGTTTAACCTATGAAGCTTGGCGCGCTTGTCGTTTAGTCGTAGATACAGGTATGCATGCTAAAGGTTGGTCTCGCCAGCAAGCAATCGATTACTTAGCGGAAAATACCGCGCTAAGCATGGCAGATGTTATTGCACAAATTGATCGCTACATTAGCTGGCCTGCACAAGCACTTTCATACAAAATTGGTGAGATAAAAATTCGCCAGTTACGTGCAATGGCAGAAGAAAAGCTGGGTGAGAAATTCAACATACGTGATTTTCACGATCAAATGCTTAAAAATGGTAGTTTACCCATGGATTTATTGGAAGAGTTAACGGTTAAATGGGTTGAACAACAACTTATATAGTTACTCATTTACACAAAACACCCCGTATAAATAAATATAAAAATGCCGATTATTGAGAAATAATCGGCATTTTCTTAACTGAAGAAATAATAAAACGTCAATACACTGAGGGCAATAAAATCAATTCGAAGACTGTTCTTTTTTCAACTTAATAATCAAATCAATATGAGGAATAAGTTCCTCAATTTCACGAATATGATCTCTTAAAACCTTCCACTGTGATAGTTCTAGTTTTCCAGAGTCTAATATTGCTAGCTTTAGCTCGTTTACCAATGAGTTTTCATCGACTTGGTCAATAAACTCATTAATACGCAACAAGTTGTCTAACTCTGATTGGGATATTATTTCGCTACTGTCGGTCATGTATAACCCTATAAAAAGTCTCTATAAAGGAAAGTATAGCGAAGCTTTAATTTTTTGCTTAAGGTAAATAAAGCTAATGGTATTTTAACCGTCATATTTTAGTAAGAAAAAAGTCATATGCAAAGTGTAAAGTGCATCATGTCAACTAAATAACGCTGAATAAGGGATCCACATGGAACAGAATAGCTTGGATGAATATGATGAGATTTTTAACCTTTTCGACAGTTTACTTGTCGACAAGAAAGAACCTCGTTCACGAAAAAGAAAGTGGCGTCAAATAGAAAGTTATAAAGACAGAAAACAATTACGCCAAGAGCTTCATAATTTACAAGATTACTGATCACTAGAACGAGAGTATGTTTAATCAATTCACGCTCTAGTGATATCTTCCTTTATGACTGTGCAAAATCAAGTAATGTTTTGCCCGTCATACGATAGCCTACCCATTCATCTTGAGAAACAGCACCGATAGCTTGATAAAAGTCACGTGACGGTTTATTCCAATCCAAGCAACTCCATTCAAAGCGAGCGCAATCCTTATCAACAGCAATTTTCGCCATCGTTTTCAATAATTTTAAACCCGCACCTATTCCTCTATGTTCAGGTGATACGTACAAGTCTTCGAGATATAAACCAGACTTTGCTAACCACGTTGAATAGTTATAAAAATAAATGGCCGAGCCTATAGCAACCCCATCTAGTTCACAGATCAAACCGTGAACTTGTGTTTTTTCACAAAACATTGTCTCTTTTATCGTTTCAACGGTGGCATGCACTTCATGTTCTGCTTTTTCATAAATAGCCAATTCTTTAATAAAAGTTAACAAAAGTTCTGCATCATTTAGGCTTGCTTCGCGTATAATTATTTCAGACATTTACGTTCCTGTTTTTATTCGTTATATTTTTTTCGTATCCGATAATAGTACAAGTATATTTTCACACTTCCTATGCTTTACAGCAAAAATATAAACTTAAATATAAATCAATATTGAACCAATAAATAAAATTGCCTCTAATAGATAAGTAAAACTTTCAAACTGAGTAATGAACAAGTTTTAAGCCGAACTCAAAACTGTACAGGTAATATTTTTAAAAATGTGTATCTGTTTTAAATGTCTCTTTATCGCTACAGTACAATAAATAAAGTATCTTAATAAAAACAAAAGGAAACTTCTGTGTTCAAAAAAATAGCGTCACTCGCATTATGCACCTTCATCGCTCTGCCAGTATTCTCAGCTGATATCAGCCCTATAGCAAAGCAGACGGCAGATTACGCCGTTCAAACTTACCAAAAATCAATGGTGGCAAGTTTGGCTGAGTTGATAAAATACAATACTTTAGCCATTGAAGGCATTTCAGCTAATGATAATCCTGCGCATATTGCTTTTAAAGCTGAGCTTAAAAAGCAAGCTGAAGACTTAGGCTTTGATTATAAAGACGACGGTTATGTAGTAGTCATTGGGTTAGGCGAAAACAAAGAACGTTTCGGCATAATTACGCACGGAGACGTGCAACCCGCTAACCCAAAAAAATGGAAAAAGTCTCCTTTTACACTTGATACAACATCAGAGCCAGGCAAACTTATTGGTCGTGGTACAGAAGATGACAAAGGTCCAATATCAACGGCACTTTATGCCATGAAAGCAATCAAAGACAAAAAGATTAAACTGAATAAACGTATTGAGTTATATGTTTATATGGCGGAAGAATCTGACTGGGGTCCACTCCAAGAATATATTAAAACGCATACACTTCCACAAACCAATATTACTATTGATGCTGAATACCCCGTTGTGACCGCAGAAAAAGGCTACGGAACGATAAAAATCGCCTTTAATAAAGAACGTTATTCCGGTTTTGATACTTACCTAAGTGAGTTTAGTGGTGGTTTTTTTGGTAGTCAGATACCTGAAGATGCTAAAGCCGTTATTGAGAATGCTGATATCGCTTTACTGCAAAAACTTATGGACAAAGCAAGAAGCTATAAAGGTGTTAGTTTTGATTTAGAACTAAAAGAAAATCAATTAACGGTTACTGCATTAGGCAAATCAGCACATTCATCAACACCTCATGATGGCGTGAACGCTATTCCATATTTAGCTGATTTATTGTCACAAACACGCTGGAGAAATAATGGTGCTGGCACCTTAGTAAACTTCATCAATGATAATATTGGTTTAGGATTAGAAGGAAAGAAATTCGGCAATATAGCTTACAGTGATGACTTTATGGGACCCATGACAGTTTCACCAACCGTTATTAAACAGCTTAAAAATAATATTGAATTAAACATTAATATTCGTCGCCCACGAGGTAAGTCTTCTCAACAATTAACAGAAGAAATTAATCATGCGATTGCCACTTGGAAAATAACTAATATCGTTAATATTACCGAATTAGATCATTCTATTGGCGAACCTTTCGTCCAAGACAAAGCGCCGCATATTGACACATTACTTGCTGTATTTTCGCACTTCACCGGGATAAAAGATGCTAAACCTATTTCTATTGGTGGCGGCACAAACTCTCGATTATTTCCTAATGCGGTTAGTTTTGGACCTTCAATGCCTAATACTGCATACACAGGTCATTCTGAGAATGAATTTATTACCATGAAACAGTTTGTGTTAAATTTGAAAATGTATACGGCAGCTTTAGTTGAAATGACAGCCGTTAAAACTCAGTAACCGCTTTATTGAGATCGTAAAAATCGGAGAAAGTATGAAAAAAACATGTATTGTTACGGGTGGAAGTTCTGGCATTGGTCTAAGCATAGTGCAGTTATTTGCCCAAGAAGGATATCAGGTTTTTAATTTAGACATACAACCGAGCAATGTTTCAGTGCTGGGTTCCTCTGATATTTCATGTGATATGAGTGATGTTGAACAAGTCAGTGAACTTATTAATCATATCGCTAAAACAACGACTATTGATGTTTTAGTCTCGAATGCGGGTATTCACTTTTCAGGTAATATTGAAAACACGACAGAAGCCGATTTAGATAAAGTTCTTAACATAAATGTTAAAGGTGCTTATGCCGCCGTTAAATCGGTATTACCGAATATGAAAGCGAATAAAAAGGGTGCTATTATATTAATGGCATCTGACCAAGCGTTAATTGCTAAGCAAAATTCTTTTGCTTATAACATCAGTAAAGTGGCACTTGCTTCAATGGCAAAAACCACTGCGCTTGATTACGCCAGCTTTAACATTCGTGCCAATGCAGTTTGCCCAGGGACGATAGAAACCTCTTTATATCATCAAGCAATTGATAACTATTGCGAACGTTCTGGTGCTGACAAAGCAGCAGTTCACGCTGAAGAGGCGGCTTTACAGCCATTAGGACGTTTAGGACAACCCGAAGAAGTCGCTGAACTCGTTTATTTTTTAGCGTCTGATAAAGCCAAGTTTATTACCGGCAGTCTGCAAGTGATTGACGGTGGTTATACGGCTCAGTAGCTTTAACCTTTATAATAAAAGTACATGATGAAAATAATCGATCCGCATTTACATTTATTTGATCTTGAACAAGGGGGTTATCAGTGGTTAAAAGCTGAGAGCCCTCCTTTTTGGTCAGATAAAAATATCATTAATCACAGTTTTACTGAAAAAGATTTACAGTTATCATCTCCTTTCAAGCTTGCGGGCTTTGTGCATATTGAAGCAGGATTTGATAACCAACAGCCTTGGCGCGAAATTGCTTGGTTAGAAAGGACTTGCTCCCTACCCTTTAGATCAATCGCCGGCATTAATTTACTTTTATCTTCAAACGATTTTCAACAAACATTAGATAAACTTTGCCAATATAAATCGGTTGTTGGTGTTCGTGATATTCTTGATGACAATGCCTGCGAATATTTATCCAATCCTCTCGTTCAAAAAAACCTAGCATTGCTCTCAAAGCAGCAGCTGATCTTTGAATGCCAGATGCCTTTTACTGATGTTGCAGCAACAGCGCAATTAGTAAAAGTGGTGGGTGAATTACCGACACTTAACTTAGTGATTAATCACGCCGGTTGCCCGCCAAAAAACGTCAACAGCGATTTATGGAAAAATTGGCAACAGAGTTTACAGTCGTTAAGTTGCTTTGAAAATATCAGCATTAAGTGTTCTGGTTTTGAAATGATTAACCGAAAGTATTCCGCGACATGGCAACAAAGCGTTATCGAACTATGCCTATCAACTTTCGGATCAAATAAAACAATGCTAGCGAGTAATTTCCCATTGTGTCTATTTAAAAGCAGCTATCAAAGAAGTTGGTTAGCGCATAAAGAAAATAAAGGGTTATCAAACGAAACCCTTGAATTATTATGTTATAAAAATGCTCAACGCATATATAAAATCCCAAGTTAACCTTTCAATAAAGCAAAAAAATCTACCAATTATCTATGGGATAAAATAGTATTTCGTTATCTTATATTTTTCATGGTGAATTAATGGATAACTTCGACAAAAAAATCCTCAAAATATTACAAAACGACTGCACTCAACCTGTCAGTGAAGTTGCCTCTCAAGTTGGCCTTTCAACAACACCGTGTTGGCGACGTATTCAAACAATGGAAAAAAATGGCATTATTAGAGGTCGAGTCGCGTTGGCGGATCCTGAAAAGCTAAATGTTGGTTTAACGGTTTTTGTAATGATTAAAACCAATCAGCATAACCCTGATTGGCTCGATGATTTCAGTATCAACTCAAGAGAATTTCCAGAAATCATCGAATTCTATCGAATGAGTGGCGAAGTTGATTACCTGCTACGTGTCGTGGTTTCGGATATGAAAGCCTACGATGCTTTTTATAAAAAACTTATCGGCCAAGCAAGCTTTTCTGATATTAGTTCAAGTTTTGCCATGGAAGAAATAAAATATACCACAGCATTACCGGTTAGTTATATTTAGCGGTCAACCAAAAACTGTACGTACTTGCGTTAAAAACAGTGAATAACAACCTGTTATTATTAGGTATAATAGCAGGCTGTCAAAGTAGTGCAGTGATTTCAGATAATCCTTTTACCTATTATTTACACCGTAATTCTTTTTTGTAAAACCCATTAATTGACAGTTCCCTATTTGTTTCACATTTTAACGTTATTATCATGAGATACATTGATAATGGGTAAAATTATGAGCAATCATCACTTTTTAGTTCAAAAGCCAAAGCATGCTAAAACCACTAAACAAACAATATCACGAATAATTAAATGTTCACTTGTTACCTTCGGCATCAGCTTTCTAAGCGCTTGTGGTGGCGGCGGTAGTGATAATTCTTCTTCATCCGACAATGATAACAATGATAACAATGATACTAATACAATCACCAATACAGCCCCAGTTGCTAGTGCAGGACAAGATTTAGCCGTTACGGTTAATCAACTTGTCAACTTAAATGCTGCGAATAGCTCAGATGCTGATGGTGATAGCTTAAGTTATCAATGGACGATTAATTCCCTCCCTGAGGGCAGCACAATATCTTTATCTGATAATTCCATCAGCAAACCAAAGTTTATTGCTGATGTTGCAGGAGAGTTTGAATTCAGTTTAGTGGTCAACGACGGTACAGTAGATAGTAGTGCTGATATCGTATTGGTCATTGCCACGCCATCAAATACTATTCCGGTCGCCCAAGCGGGCACAGACCAAGAAGTAACCACGGGTGATCAAGTCACCATCAGCGGTAGTCAAAGTAGTGATGAAGATGGCGATACGTTAACTTATGCTTGGACACTAGCTTCACAGCCTAGCGGCAGCAGCACAACCCTCGACCAAAGCACTCAGGTATCAACGAGCTTTACAGCAGATGTTGATGGTGATTATACCGTAGAACTCATTGTCAATGATGGTAGTTCTGACAGCGCGGCAGACACCATAATTATTATGGCTTCTCTAGCCATCAACAACGCCCCTGTTGCTGCTAACGATAGTTTAACCACAGATGAAGACACTCCAATATCACTGTCCTTGAGTGCGACAGACCCTGAAAATGACACACTGATTTACAACGTTGTTACAGCGCCAACAAAAGGTCAATTAACGTTAAATGGCAATCAAGTAGATTACGTACCCTATGCGAATGAAACGGGTGAAGAAAGCTTTAGCTTTAAAGTTAATGACGGTAATCAAGATTCAAACACGGCAACCATTACATTAACGCTTACCCCTGTTAATGATAGTCCCATTGCACATGATTATAACCTGAGTAACATTACTGATACCGCTATCGACATTACCCTTAGGAGTGATGATTCTGACTCTGACAACCTAACTTATACACTGGTCAGCCAACCCACTAACGGCAGTGTTACCTTAGATGCAGGCATAGCAACTTACACACCGACTACTTCATATACGGGTAGCGATAACTTTACCTTTCGAGCTCACGATAGTGAGGAACAATCAAATATAGCGACGGTAACAATTAAAACAGACAATACGGCAAATATAGCTCCAACGGTTGATGACGACACCGTTGTCGCAAGTGAAGACAACGACACAGAGATTGATTTATCCGCTATCACAGCCAATGCCGGTCGATCAAATAAACAAAGTATCGGCGATTTAACCTATTTCATTGTTACTCAACCCCTTAACGGAAAAATCACCATAGAAGGTGCTATTGCAAGATTTACACCCAATGGAAATTATAACGGTCCGGATAGCTTTACCTTTAAATCTTTTGATGGCAGTGACGACTCAAATATCGGTAAGATCACTTTAACCGTTTCAGCACTTAACGATGCACCTATCGCGCACGATTACAGTATTAGTACCATTGAAAATGCCGCAGTCAGTTTCAATATTTCTGCTACTGACACTGAATTTGATGCACTCACCTATTTTATCGTGAATGAAGCTAATCATGGAGATATCACTTTAACCGGCTCTGCCGTAACTTATACACCAACGACTGACTATAATGGCGAAGACAGCTTTACCTTTAAAGCTAACGATGGTACTTCAGACTCAAATTTGGCAACCCTAACATTAATGGTAACGACTGTTGCTAATAATAAGCCTGAAGCGAAGGACATTACTACATCAACACCTGAAGATATGGCTATCGAAATTAATCTCGATGCAACTGACAGCGACGAGCACGAACTCACTTATTCACTCGTGACTTCTCCCAGTAACGGTAATATATCACTCACGGGATCAATAGCCCTTTACACGCCAGACACTGATTATATAGGCAATGATAGTTTTTCTTATAAAGCTAATGATGGCATAGGTGATTCAAATATCGCTGTAGTGTCTATTTACGTTGAATCAGTGAACGATGTACCCGTTGCAAGTGATATTACTGTTGAATTGGATGAAAATGTCACCACCAATATTATTCTTGCAGCCAAAGACACCGAAGGAGATGAACTCAGTTATTCAATTGCTACGGGGCCAAGTTTCGGTAGCATAATCCTCACAGAAACAACGGCTACTTATACGCCTGAAACAAATTATAGTGGTAACGATAGTTTTACTTTTATGGCCAATGATGGCAGCGATGATTCAAACATAGCTACGGTGACAATTTCTATTACCGCAATAAACACTGCCCCTGTTGTTCAAAATATTACGGTAACTACTTTTGAAGATGTGCCTGTAGTGATTAATTTGTCTGAAGAAAATGATGATGATGGCAGTTTAACTTATTCCATGGCCTCTGATAACGGCCCAACTAATGGTAGTGTGCTTATCAGTGGCTCAAGCGTCACATTTACGCCGACAGAAAATACCAATGAGACAGGTTATTTTACTTATTTTGGCAATGATGGCGATAACACCTCGAATATCGGCGAGATTACTATTGAGATCATACCGATAAATGATGCACCTGTTGCTTACGACGCTGTTGGCACCACAAATGAAAATGACTCTGTTGAATTCACCTTAACCGCTACTGATATTGAGAATGATAACCTAACCTATAACATAGTCACTCAGCCAAGTAATGGTACATTAGAGTATGACGGTGCAACCGTGCATTACTTTCCTACGACGAACTTTAGCGGCAGTGACAGTTTCACTTTTAACGCAAATGATGGAGAAGCAGACTCCAACACCGCAACCATATCGATTACCGTCAATTCATCAAACAATACGCCTATAGCAGATGCCGGTACTAATATTCATATAAACCTAGATAACGAAGTTAATTTAGACGGAAGTAACAGTTCTGACGAAGATAACGAGACCCTCACTTACAACTGGGCGATAGAAAATGCCCCCGTGGGTAGTATTGCAAATTTATCCGATAGTTCAGTTGTTTCTCCAACATTCACCGCTGATATTGCCGGTAACTACACCTTCAGCTTAGTGGTGAACGATGGCACTGAAGACAGCAATAGCGATACTATGTACATTATTGCAGCGCAATGGCAAACCAACGCAAATGCAGAAAGATCATTATATATTTTAGATGACACCACAAGTATAGGTACCGAAGTGAATGTTCAATCAATTACTGACCGAACCAATTCAGACAATGAAAGTATGATAGAAGTATCTGCCAGTGGTATTCCAAACTATCAAGTTACACTCACACAAGACGATATTGACACGTTAAACAGTAGACCGCAGGCAAGTTCGGATTTTAGAAACAGTAATGGTGTTACCACAGCAACTGCAGGTCAAACAATCGACTTTGGTGAAGACATTGGATTTGAAATTCGTGGGCAAGGATGCGACTTAGGCTATTGGCCTTCTGGCCCTGCTTGTCCGAGCGATCAAAGTAAAGTAAAGAGTTTACCCATTAAGCCAGAAGTTGCCTCTGAGGTGTGTACGTCTGGTGGACTAGGCATGATCGGCTATATGCTTAATGGTACGGCCGTATATAGTTGGTCAGATGGCGCAAGCTTTAATGGTGAACAAGTATGGAGTAATAACGCACCTAAATTTGAACTTTATGACTTAGATGTGTGTTTAGGCCACGCTCAAACATCGGGTGATTATCATCACCACATGTTTTCATCATGTTTAATGACACTCTTTAATGACGATGGCACGGGTCACTCTCCTGTTTATGGTTATGCTGCTGATGGTTACCCTATCTATGGTCCATATCATGCTTCTGATGTACTCGCTAAAAGTGCTTGGGTTGCTCGTGACTACGATGATGTAACATCAAGTTCAGGATGTGGAACAGTCGGCGAACGTAGTTGTCAGCTGGTTGATAACTACGACTTAAGCCAAGGGACTGTCAGTGTAACGTCTGGACCTACTACAGATGAAACCGTCTCATCAAATTCAGGTAATGACTTCACCACCATTTCTGGGTTTTATTATGAAGATTTCTATTATGATTCAAGTTTAACTGACTTGGGTGGTGAATATTTAGATGACCACAACGGCCATTCACACGGAGATTATGGTTATCATTATCATACAACCGTGACAGAAGTTGATGGAAATTTAGAAGCCTCATTTCCCTATAACATCGGTCCAACATTTTATGGAAAATTAGCAACGAGTGGCATTCAAGTTTGTAATTAATTCATTGCCCAGTTAAGGCAATTATTGAGATAAGAAGGAAGTATCAACATAACTCCTTCTTATCTGAAGCCTACAATGAAAACAATTGATTTCTGGAGAGTTTTCACATGAAAATAAAAGCAAAAAATTTTAAGTTACTCATTTTACCTCTGCTGTTATTGTTGAGTACAACAAACTTGTCGGCCCAAGAAAAAACACCTACCGCTAAAGCAATGCCCATGAAACATGATATGGCTAACATGTCAGGCATGGGCGATATGGCTGGAATGGAAAATATGAAGGGTATGGTTCATGACCATAAACCTATTTCAATACCTGAAGGGGCAGAAACACCTAAAATCAACATCGCCATTTTTCAAGATAAAAAAGATGGCTTCAACTTACATATTTCCGTCGCTGATTTTGAGCTTGAACCGCCTGAATTTGAGTCCACTTTCATGATAAGCCCTGCTCAGTCTTCTATAGCAATGAATGAAAAATTTGTCGTTGATGGGCATGCACATCTGTATGTTAACGGGAAAAAAATCAGCCGTGTTTATGGTAATTATCTCCACTTACCTAGCGGGTTATTTAATCCAGGTATCAATATGATTATGGTGTCATTAAATGCGCATAGCCATGATGTATGGACCTTGAATAACAATCAAATTATGGCAACCTTGATTATAAACCCTAAACTCAAAAAACTTGTTTTACAGGGATTTAGCTCATCACCTATCAAATAACGTTGAATAAGATGATTTAGCGGATAAATAAATTCGTAAATCGGTTTTATAGATTTACGTATAAGAATCGTCAACGAATAGCACTTACGCTTATCTGAATATAATATTATATTCAGATAAACATAAGTGCTAACAAGGGGTAAACTCACAATTTTACTTCAAAGCATTAACCGTAACATTCGGTGAACGTTTCACAACTTCATCATTCAATTCAATACCGAGACCCGGTACTTCTGTGACCTGAAAAAAACCATTGATAGGTTGTGGATCTTGTATACATAATTCACGATTCCAATGTTTGGTGGCATAGGTATGATGCTCATGAATTAAAAAGTTAGGAATGGCTGTTTCTAAATGCAGAGATGCCGCGGTTGCTATAGGGCCGCCACAAACGTGAGCTTGAATACGAATGTCATAGACATCAGCATAGTCACAAACTTTTTTAGATTCAGTAAAGCCGCCACATAAACCGACATCAGGTTGCAAAACATCAATACTTTGATCTTCAAAATACTGACGTACATCCCAACGATGGTATAAACGTTCGCCACCGGCGATGGGTACATTGACACGTTCAGCGACTTTTTTATGCACTTTAGCGTTTAGGTAATTCACTGGCTCTTCGTACATCATACAACCCACTTCTTCGACAATTTCGCCCATTTGAATCGCCGAAGCTGCGCCCATTAATGAATGAGATTCAAAAATAATATCAACATCTTCGCCAACAGCATCACGAATAGCTCTTAGTCTGTCGCCAAATAAACGCATTTGCGGTTTAGTAAATAATTTAGTGCGATCAAATGACGATGTGCCATCAGCGTTATAAACGATAGGGTCTACTTTTACGGCATCATATCCTTCAGCAACTGCTTTTAATGCCGCTTCTGCATATTCTTCAGGTAAAAATAACTTCTTAATCTCAACGTCCCAATCAAACTGTAATTGGCTAGCATAGGTGCGCAATTTATCATTCACCTTACCACCTAACAATTGGTAAACAGGTACACCCAATGCTTTACCTTTTATGTCCCAAAGTGCCGTATCAATAGCGCTCATTGCTGAATATAAAACGGGTCCACCACCAAGTCCCCAAAAGCTTTCGCGCAACATTCTTGACCATAACAATTCGGTTCTAAAGGGGTCAAAACCAATTAATACCGCTTCGGTGATTTCTTTTATCATTGCCGCTGCAGCACTGTGCCCCCAATCATAAGCAAGGCCCGCCTCACCAACACCTGAGATACCTTCATCGGTATGGACACGAATGAAAACCGGATTCCAGCCTGCGCGATTTGGGCATTCAATATCAAAAATTTCTACGTGAGTTACTTTCATTTTATATTCTCAAAATATTTTAGGACTTGCCGCAATAGCGTGATTTTAATCGCAACAATATCAAGATCCTGAAAGTCAGGATAACTGTGTTTATTTATAATGCAGAGTGACCGTTTACTTATATTAGGTGGCAAAGCTAGGATCAGCACGATACACTTTTCTGACCATTGCAGGCCAAGACTTTTGTCCTCCAGTACTGCCTGTATGAACAATGTTAGCCTGCGCTTTAATGCCATCAATAATGCTTTGGTCAACAAAGATAGGTTCCATACCGGTAGCCAATACTTTCAACTGTACTTGGCAAGCACGCGTTAAATCGTACATATGCATGAACGCATCGCCAATAGTTTCGCCAAGGGTCAAACCACCATGATTTCTCAATAGCATGAAATTTGCGTTGCCTAAATTATTTTGTAGACGTAGTTTTTCATCAGCATTGACCGCTAATCCTTCATAATCATGGTAACTCATCGATGCGAGTGCAAACATAGCGTACTGGCTTAAGGGTAATAAACCTTCTTTTAAACTGGCAACCGCAATAGTTTCATTGGTGTGTAAATGCAAAACACATTGCGCGTCGTGACGAGCTTCATGTACCGCGCTGTGAATAGTAAAGCCAGCAGGATTAATTTCAAAGGGACAATCGGGGTCAATAATATTACCCGATAAATCTATTTTCACTAAATTCGACGCCGTTATTTCGTCAAAGGCTAAACCAAATGCGTTAATTAACAAGTGTTCAGATCCTGGAATACGCGCTGAAATATGCGTGTAAATTAAATCATCCCAACCATGCATTGCAATGAGTCGATAACAGGCGGCTAAATCTATACGTGTTTGCCACTCTTGTTCTGAGACTTTATTTTTTAAGTTAATCTGCGGAATAGTTAACATTAAAATCCTTAAAAAAATTGTTATTCTTTTATTTTAAATCATCAAGAATATGAATCAAACTGCTAGATCAATAAATCACAGCGAATTGGTAGATAAAAATCAACTAACTTAAGCTAGATGAACATTTTAATTAAGCTGCCAACAATTAAAATAAACACTAATATAGGAAGAATCTTTGAATACTTAGCTTGTTCTTCATCCGTTATCGGCTTGGCAAAGCGTTCACCTAATACTACCATTAGAGCAATACCGGCAAAAACAGCTAATAAAATTATGATTAATGTCATTATTTCCCCCCTTTATTTAACGATGTGTAAATTGCACATTGCATTAGCTAATTATTCAATTACCATAGCAAGATAACAAGTAATATTACGTAAGCAATTATATGACCGCAACTGATAATTTCGCTGAAAAGCGTCGATTTATTATAAGATTAGGCAAGGCTTTACATAAGTTTGGTACTCCTGCTTATCGCCTTGAAGCACATTTACAGAATGTTGCCAAAGATCTAGATTTAAAAGCATGCTTTATTATAACGCCTACTGCTTTAACGTTTGTACTTTCAGAAGATGAAGAACATCAGCAATACAATCATGTTATTCGAGTAAAACCAGGAGAACTTGATTTAGGCTCATTGGCAAGAACTGATGAACTCGTTGATGAATTAAGTTCTGGTCAACGCTCTTTGTCAGAAGCAATTGAGCGTTTAGCTGAAATTGCTAACAAGCCAAATCCTTATGGTCGTTTTCTTACATTTTTAGCCTATGGCGCTTCAAGTGGTGCTTTTGCTATGTTGATGCACACCAGCTGGAACGATGTTTTTTGGTCGGTGTTATTAGGCTTTGTGGTTTGCTTATTTACCTTTTGGGCCGAAAATTCTCGCCGTGTTACCGATATGTTAGAGCCTGTTGCAGCGATAACAACAGCATTGTTGGCATCGGCAATTACACTTATTGACCCAAGCATTAACATGCCACTTGTCATCCTTTCAGCCATTATTGCTTTTATACCCGGCTTAGCTTTAACACTCGGCTTAGCAGAATTAGCCGCTCGACATTTGATGTCGGGAACCGCACGTATTATGGATGCGGTAATGATGCTCTTTAAGCTTTATTTTGGTGCGGTACTCGGCATGGCTTTAGGTAAGCTTTTCTGGGGAGAAGCGGTATATGTGTCCCCCAGTAATATGCCTATTTGGACAGCATGGGCAGCAGTGACTACGTTATCAATCAGCTTAGTTATATTATTTCGCGTACGTAAGAAAGACGCACCTTGGGGAATAATCTCAGGTTATGTCGCTTATGGTGCAAGTATTATTGGCGCTGCTTATTTAGGACCAGCGCTAGGCGCTTTTGTTGGCGCATTTATACTGGGAATTTATGGTAATGTATTCTCACGAATTATGAAACTTCCCTCTAGTATTGTTAAGTTATTAGGCCTCGTGGTACTTGTGCCAGGCAGTAAAGTCTATATCGGTTTGAACAGTGCGATATCAGGAGTGGATATGATAAACACCAGCAATATTGGTTCACAGGCATTTTTGATTTTCATGTCATTAGTCGCAGGGCTTATTTTTGCGAATGTTGCCTTACCCTCACGTAAAACGCTTTAATATGAGCAGATTAAAAGTAAGTACGCTAATGAAACCACCAAGCAAAAAAACAGCCTATCATCATGGTGACTTACGCAGTTCACTTGTAGAAACAGGCGCAGAGATGATTAAAGAAGCGGGTATTGAAGGGCTTTCATTGCGAAAACTCGCTGAGCGCATTGGCGTTTCTCGTACGGCAACTTATCACCACTTCAATAATAAAAATGATTTACTTTGCGCAATAGCCGCACTAGGTTTTATTCAATTACAGCATGTTTCTAATAAGATATTTGATAATAAAACCCTTTCAGGGGAAGATACATTTCGTCAGTTTGTCTTCGCATACATACAGTTTGCAACGGAAAACGCTTCAATTTACGAACTGATGTTTGGTAAAACAATTTGGAAAAATAATAATAGCGATCAAGCCTTACGCGATATCGCCTACCCTAGTTTCAATTATCAACTAGAAATGACCAAAACGTGGCAGCAACAAGGTTTATTAATTAAAGATGAAAACAGTTTACGTTTAGCGCAAGTTACTTGGGGAACGCTGCATGGTATTGCACGATTGCTCATTGATGGAATTTACCTTGATACTAGTCATATTGATGAAATGTGCGAATGTGTAGTAAAGGTTTTTATTCAGCAACAACAAAAATAATAAGGGCCACACATGTCTGAACATAGCGAAAATAAATCGACTAAATTTGATGAGTTTTTTTCAATCAATTATCCATTTAATGTTAATGCAACAATCATAGATACTGATGCTACGCATAGTTATCAGGCCTTTATGAATGCAATGCCAATGCCTTTTAAGATGGCATCTGAAATAATCACACTTGACCAAGCCGCTTTACGCCCTCTTCAAACAATTGGTAGCGTTGCTGGACAGTTAGTTGAATATTTACATCATCAAGCACAAAAAATCGACTTATTGGTCAGTTACATTTTGAGTGAACAAGATAACGAAAAACAACGCTATCAAGGGACACATTTTGGTGGTGGTGGTGTTATTTTTTCCAGTAAGAATAACTTCATTGTTGGCCAGTTTATTGAACTAAAAATATTCCTACATGACGATAATTGTGCCATTTATTGTTGTGGGGAAATAATTTCTGCAAGTGTTGAAAATGATGAAATCACTCACTATAAAGTTATTTATCATCATATTCGTGAAGAAGATCGTGAGATATTAGTAAGATGTAGTCTTCATCAACAATCAAAACAATTGCAGGCTTTAGCGCAGCAGCGCAATGATGAAGCGGCAAACGAAAAATAACGATGACCTTTTGCTTATCTATTAATGGTGCAATAGATAAGTAGTGAAATATTCTCCAATATTAACCTATCGACCCAGAGCTCAGGTTATCTGATAAACCCAACACTTCAACGCCTATTCCTTGTTGAATCAGTCAAAAGCAGATAGCGTTACCTCATTATTATTGCAGGAACATATTTATGAACATGAATAAAAGAGCCTTTCTCAAAGCCAGTGGCGCAAGCATAGCCGCACTATCGGTATCAAGTGCGGCATTAGCCTCTGTAAATAAAAATAGTGAATCAAATAACGATACACTCAAAAACATTACTAAAAATGTTTCTGCGATTACTTCAGTTGAGCGTGAAAACCGCATAAAAAAAGCTCAGACATTAATGCAACAAATGAACATTTCAGCATTAATTATTGAACCTGGCGCAGCCATGGACTATTTCTCGGGTATTCAATGGTGGCGAAGTGAACGTCTAACGGCTTTAGTGATCCCTCGTGAAGGTAAAGTGGGTATTGTTTGTCCGTTTTTTGAAGAGCCAAGCATACAAGAAAGTTTAGCGATTAACGGTGACATTCGTGTTTGGCAAGAACATGAAAGCCCATTTGAGCGCATTAAACAAATACTCTCAGACCGTGGCATCAACCTTTCAAAAGGTCAAATTGGTTTTGAAAATTCCGTCCGTTATTTTGTTCAAAATGGCGTGATGAGTTTATTATCAAACCTTGAGCATGTCAGTGCAGAACCTGTTACTCGTGGCTGTCGTATCATTAAAAGTCACCATGAATTACAGCTTATGCACAAAGCGAATGAAGTGACGTTATTAGCTTATGGCGAGGTTTACTCGAAATTAGAAGTCGGTATGTCCGGCTCACAAGTCAAAAGTTTGATGAGTAATGCACAAGCAACTTTAGGCGGAAAAGGCGTGTGGAATATGGCGCTAATTGACCAAGCCAGTGCTTTCCCGCATGGCAGTAAAAAGCAACATATTATAAAAGAAGGTTCCATTGTTTTGATGGATTGTGGCTGTAATGTTCATGGATATCAATCAGATATAAGCCGAACTTTTGTCGTTGGTGAGCCATCAAAGCGTCAGCGTGATGTTTGGCAAACCGTTCGAATGGGGCAAAAAATAGCTTTCGAACAAGCCCAGCTCAACACTGCTGCTGGTTTGGTTGATGATGCCGTAAGAAAGCATTATCAAGCAGAAGGATTTGGCCCAGGTTATAAGTTGCCTGGTTTGTCACATAGAACGGGACACGGCATAGGGATGGAAGGTCATGAAAGCGTTAATTTTGTTCATGGCGAACAAGAAAAGCTTAAAGCTGGCATGTGTTTTTCCAACGAACCCGGCATTTATATTCCAGGGGAGTTTGGCGTTCGTCTTGAAGACTGTATATACATGACGGATAAAGGCGCACAGTGGTTTACTGTGCCGCCGGACTCTTTAGACTCGCCAATTGGCAAGGTTGCTAGTTTCACATAATATATATGTTAATTGTCGAAGTATTTATCAAGATTAGGAGCAGCTAAACTCCCCTGCTCCTTTTGTTGTTGTAATTTTTTATAGCGCTGTAACGTTTTCAAATTGACAAAGGGAGCCGAGTGTTCAATTTGATAATTAAATACTTGTCCTTGCTCAAGCGCTTGTACCAAATAACGCATCGCTAATGCCTCATTGTTTAACACTGCATAAATTTCAGCAAGATATAAACTCGTTCGTGGCTTTTCACTGCCATATAAATGTAAAGTAATTAGCTGATTTTTAAATTTCTCAACTAACACTTTATCTATTTCTATTTGAGGATCTAGACCACCTTTTTGCAATAATACTAACAATATATTCGCATGGTTGAGCGGCTGGTTTTTCCGCTTATCCGCAACCTTTTGATAATATATGCTAGCTATTTTGGGTTTCCCCTCATAGAAATAACTATCAGCCAATGCCTCAAGCAACAACGGATGTTCAGGTTGATTGATTAAACTTTGTTCAATGACTTCTCGTGCTTTTTCGAACTGGCTTAATTCAATATAAAGATGAGCAAAATGGTAGGTCGTTAATAAGTAATCAGGTTGTTGTTCAATAGATTTTTGGTACCACTGTAATGCCAGTTCAAAATGTTCTGTACGTTGTAATGTTATCGCGATGTGTAACATTGCAGGGGCGTAATCAGGAGCTACATCTAAGGTTTTCCTATGCCAGAAAAGGGCTTGTTCGAACTTTCCTTGTTCACTATAAATATAAGCTAAGTTGGTCAGAATTTCGCGATCATCTACAGCAATTTTCTCTGCTCGTAATAGAGCATTAATACTTTTTGATAACCAGCCAGATACATAATAGGCAGTACCTAATGCTTTATATGCATCTGGGGAATTATTATTATAACTAATCGCAAGGTAGGCGTTATCAATAGCGGCTTGTTTACTTTTTTCGTTGCCACCAAACTGAAAGTATTCTTGACTGTAGGCTTGACTTAACCCTGCATAGGCTTCTGAGAATGTTTGTTTTTCAGTAATCGCTTGTCGATAAAAATCGATCGCTATTTTATTATCTTGTGCTCGATAACGCTTATAATACTCACGCCCACGCTGGTATAGATTATAGGCAGACTTTCCAACTTGCTGCTCAAGTAAACTTATCTCAGGGTCTATTTTAACATCGTTCTGGCTATCTGCTTGTTGCTGATAAATGAATGACGCTAAAATCCCACCGCTTACTATAACGCTAAAAAGTAGTATGCCGATATAGAAAGATCTTCGCCACCATCGATGTAGCGACGACGGCAATAAGTTTGAAAAACTGTCATTCGCGTGTAAATCGGGCATCAATGACGGTGAACGCTTTATGACACATTCACAGGTTACCTGTGGGATAAGCCTATATCCCCTTCCTCGTACTGCTTCAATGTATTTTGGGTCACAGGCATTATCATCGAGTATTTTTCGTAATAACTTTACGCGCTGTTTTAAAGTTTCATCACCAATAACACGATCAGGCCAAACTTTTTGCATCAGTTCTTGCTGGCTCAATAACGCAGGAGCGGCATGCGCTAATGCCACTAAGAGATCATAGCTAAGTTTTGGTAGCGTTAGTGCTTCACCGTTACGAGTAAGCTCCCCTCTTTGTACATCTAAGTTAAGATCATCAATAAGATAGCGAGTTACTTTGTTGTTTTTTGTTGCCTCAACATCGGCATTAATTATTTCCTGCATAACGGCTAATTTATCGTAAATTCACCAAAGAGCAACTGTTTCATTAACTTTTCACCAAAGCTTCACCAAAACTTTTACCTACCTTCACCAAAGCTTCAAGTACAAAAATTAGTCAGGCGTATGCTGAAAGGGATAAATAATATCTAATCCCCAGAGGGAAAATAATGACAGCAACATTACAGGCAACACCCGAGTTTGATAATTTATGGGGGCATCCAAAACCATTATGGATGTTATTTATGGCAGAGTTTTGGGAGCGATTTGCTTTCTATGGCATTCGATGGGCATTAACTTTATATATAGTCGCGCAGTTTTTTAATGGTGATACATCAGGGCAGTCTTTTGCATCCAATACCTATGGTTCATATTTAGCTTTAGTTTATGCCAGTGCAATTTTTGGCGGCTATATTGCTGACAAAGTCATTGGTTCACAGCACTCCATACTCGTAGGCGCTTTAATCATGGGGGCAGGATTATTTATGATCATGATGCCCGACCAAACATTTTTTATGGTCGGCTTAGCGACAGTTATTGTTGGTAATGGTTTATTCAAACCTAATATTTCTAATTTAGTGGGTAAAATTTACCCCGAAGGTGATCCTCGCTGCGACACGGGTTTTAGCATATTTTATATGGGCATAAATGCAGGGGCGATGATTTCTCCGATTATTACTCAATGGTTAGCAAGCACATTAACCGATACGCCGATGATGGATAATTACAAAGCCGTTTTTGGCGCTGCCGGTGTTGGTATGCTTATCAGCTACGTTTGGTTTTACATAGGCCGTAAGCAGTTAAAAGGCTTGGGGAGTGTTGAAAAAACACCAATGCGCACCAGAAATCTTGTTTACGTTGTTTTGGGCGCTATTGTTTCGATTGTACCTTTTTACATTCTTATGGCTTTTGCAGGTGCACAAGTTCTCGCATGGATTTTATTCATATTATTTGTGGCCTTAGCCGTAATGCTGTTGTCTCATGCTAAACGTGACGGTAAAGTTGCTTTTGAACGGGTTATTGCTTGTTTAATTATGTTTGCCTTTAACGTTATTTTCTTTATGTTTTTTGAACAAGCAGGCAGCTCATTAACCTTCCTAGCCCAAAATATTGTTGATAGAACCATCACCGAAGCGATTGAATTTAAAATTGCGTGGTTTCAGTCTGTGAACTCTGTTTCCATTTTAATATTTGCGCCGATTGTTTCTGCTCTATGGATTTTTATGGCAAAGAATAAGTTTGAACCCAGTATTCCCCGTAAATTTGCTTTAGGCCTTTTAGGGACAGGTTTAGGTTTTTTAATCTTGATGTTCGCTTTAGAAAACTTACTTGATGAAAACAACATGATTCCAATTTGGCCACTTGCTGCTTGTTACGTTTTACATACTATTGGAGAGTTATGCTTATCACCTATCGGCTTGTCTATGGTCAGTAAGCTTGTACCCGCTTCTCTTGCTGGCTTCGCTTTTGGGGGGTGGTTTTTAAGTACGGCAATCGGTAATAATTTTTCGGGCATGTTGGCAGGTTCAATGAGCGGCGAGACAGGTATGACTGTTGCTTCAGCGTTAGGAGGTTTTAGTTTTAGCTTTTGGCTATTAACCGCTAGTGGAGTATTACTGTTTATTATCGCGCCAATGATTAACAAATTAATGCACGGCGTTAAATAAATCAGAAACTTTACCATTTGACAAAAAGTTTCTTAAGTCAATATTGTCGTGCATGTAATGATGAATAATTTACATGCACGAATAGTTTAACTAATGTGCTCAACTAAATAATCGACTAATAATCTTATTTTCGGAGATAGATGACGATTTTGTGGATAAATAGCCCATATTCCCCCATCGGGTTCTCTAAAATTATCTAGCACACTAACAAGTTCACCACTTTTTAAATATTCCTGAACATAATAATCCGGCAGTTGTACAATCCCCAGCCCTTTCAGTGCTGCATCAGCTAAACTGACACCACTGTTATAACGAAGTCTGCCACTCACTCGAAGATTCCTTTCTTTAGCCGAATAAGCAAAATGCCAATAATCAAGTGTCCCCAATAAGCAGCTGTGTTTATTCAATTCAGACAAGGAGAGAGGAATGCCATACTTCTCTATATACTCTGGTGATGCACACAAATAGTTTGTCCGTTTTCCCAATTTTTTTGCCATCATAGTTGAGTCACTTAACTTACCTAAACGAATAGCTAAGTCGTACCCTTCTTCAACTAGGTCAAATTGCTGATTACTCAAATATGCACTCACTTCAACATCTTGATATTTTTTCATAAAATTATTTACTAAAGGCAATATTTTTTGCTCACCATAAGTCACTGGCGCTGTCAGTTTAATTTTACCCTGTGGCTTTATCTGTAAATTGGTGATGGCTCGTTCGGCTTCGTCTAAACCATCTAGTACACCTCGGCAGTGCTGATAAAAGACTCTGCCTTCTTCGGTTAATGAAACCTTACGTGTCGTACGATAAAATAACTTAATATTGAGACGTTTTTCTAATGCACTTATTTGTCGACTCACTTGAGCTGTTGAGATGAGCATTTTTTTAGACGCTTGCGTAAAACTTTCCGTTTCAGCAACGTGGACAAATTCGCTAATTCCTTCCCACTTCATCATTGTTACCTGTCAGTAATAGTTATTTACCTATTTAGTATATTATCATTTATATATAAACAAATATAATACTCAACATAACCTTCAGATAGTTCGATTAACTTAACAACGAGAATCAATATGACCGATAAATTTATTAAATCGAAAGCAGCGATTGCTTGGGGCCCTAATCAACCATTATCAGTTGAAGAAGTTGATGTAATGCTGCCTCGTAAAGGAGAAGTATTAGTTAAAGTTATTGCCTCAGGCGTTTGTCATACCGATGCGTTCACTTTATCGGGCGATGATCCTGAAGGAATATTTCCCGTTATATTAGGCCATGAAGGCGGTGGTATCGTTGAACAAATCGGTGAAGGCGTTACCAGTGTTCAGGTAGGCGACCACGTTATTCCGTTATATACACCAGAATGTGGTGAATGTAAGTTCTGTTTGTCGGGTAAAACTAACCTTTGTCAAAAAATTCGCGAAACTCAAGGCAAAGGCTTGATGCCAGACGGCACTACCCGCTTTTATAAAGACGGCCAAGCCATTTTCCATTACATGGGTTGTTCAACGTTTTCTGAATACACAGTATTACCGGAAATTTCTTTAGCGAAAGTGAATAAAGAAGCACCATTAGAAGAAGTATGCTTATTAGGTTGTGGCGTTACCACCGGCATGGGCGCTGTAATGAATACCGCTAAAGTTGAAGAAGGCGCAACCGTTGCCATTTTCGGACTTGGCGGCATTGGTTTATCAGCTGTTATTGGCGCAACGATGGCAAAAGCAAGTCGTATTATTGCCATCGATATTAACGAAAGTAAATTCGAACTTGCTAGAAAACTTGGCGCTACCGACTGTATTAATCCGAAAGATTACGACCGTGCAATTCAAGACATTATCGTTGAGTTAACCGATGGTGGTGTTGATTACTCATTTGAATGTGTTGGTAATGTTAACCTAATGCGTTCTGCTTTAGAGTGTTGTCATAAAGGCTGGGGAGAATCTATTGTGATTGGTGTTGCTGGTGCAGGACAAGAAATATCAACTCGCCCATTCCAACTGGTAACGGGCCGAGTATGGCGTGGCTCTGCATTTGGGGGCGTTAAAGGGAGAACTGAATTACCAGATTACGTCGAGCGCTATTTAGCGGGAGAATTCAAATTAAGCGATTTCATCACTCATACCATGCCGCTAGAAGACATTAATGAATCGTTTGAATTAATGCATAAAGGCGAAAGTATCCGCACTGTTATTCATTTTGATAAAAATAGTCAGTTTGGTCAATAACTCACTCTGATAAAAATGGTCATTTTGAGAAATCACACTCTTTTTTGTAATGTACTTTAGACTAGCTATCTACCGTGATGTATCGCTGTAGATAGTCATTTAAAGGATAAGATGAAAGTTGCTCTTTAGCTACCCAGGTAAAACCTGAAACACTTACCGCCTTAAAGCAGTCATTGATTGTTAAGAAGATATAGAATTTTGCTTGTTTATTTGTGGAAAATGCTCAACGAGTACAGACATCAAGGTATCTTTTTGCTGTTGAAAATTTAGCAATGCTTTAGATAAATCTTGTTTAGCTTTAGCAACTACGACGAGTTGTTCAAGATGTTTTTTAAGTGCTAATGCTCCGATATTCTCGGTTAAATTTTTGATTTTGTTCGCTAGCATCACAATAGCGTCAAAGTCATTGGCTGTGATCAATTGTGCTAATTCTTCAGCCATCAAATTGATATCTTGATGAAACATGGTCACCATTTTACCAGCAAGCTTTTCATTGTTACTGACTCGGCGATAAAAACCGTCTTCATCCCAAACAATTTGCTCTTTTTGTGTTGGACTCACCAATTTAATATCACTTATATTGCCAGCAGTTTCCGGCTGATTAACAGTATTATTTTTACAACGTAGTAGTGCCGCAATAACATGTTCAACAACAATAGGTTTACCAATAAAATCATCCATTCCAGCAGCAAAACATTTCTCTTTGTCGGCGGTAAAAACGTTAGCTGTCATCGCAATAATTCTGGGCCTATCACTGCCATATAACTCCACAATTCTTTTAGTGGCTTCAATACCATCCATCACTGGCATTTGCATATCCATAAAAACGACATCATATGATTTTCGGTCTATTGCCGATAAAGCTACTTTCCCATTTTCAGCTAAATCTGGTTGATAACCAAAGTTTTCAAGCAAGTTTTTCGCTATTATTTGGTTAACATTATTGTCTTCAACAATAAGTATGGACAAAGGTAATTTCTTCGCCATTTCATGGTCAATGTCCGAGTATCTTCTTTTTTGCTCTTTTTCTTGGAATTCAATTTGTTGTAAAGGAATGGTGAAATAGAAAGTAGCCCCTTGACCTTGGCTACTATTTACACCGATTTCACCATGCATTTGCTCAACAAGTTTTTGACAAATAACCAAACCTAACCCTGTACCACCGTATTTTCTTGTCGTTGATGCATCTACTTGAGAAAAAGGCTGAAACAATTTCGCTTGGTCTGCTTTAGATATGCCAATACCACCGTCTTTAACCGTAAAACGGAGGTGATAAATATTGTTTACTTGTTTAGTTACCGCTACCGAGATATTAATATCACCAAATTCGGTGAATTTAATCGCATTACCAATCAAGTTCATCAATATTTGTCTTATTCTTATATTGTCTCCTAATAAACTTTCGGGCACGTTCTCGCCAATATCATAGGTTAATAACAACCCTTTTTGAGATGATAAAGAGCTTAATAGATAAAGGCTGTTTTCAATGCAATCTTCTAACTTAAAGGGGTGTTGTTCTATTTCAAGTTTTCCTGACTCTAGTTTCGACAAGTCCAAGATGTCGTTAATCACCACCATTAAACCGTCACCACATGACCGAATGGTGGTGACCAAACTTTCCTGTTTCTCGCTAAGACCAGATTGTTCTAATATCGTTAACATGCCCAAGACACCATTCATAGGTGTTCTAATTTCATGAGACATATTAGCAAGGAACTCTCCTTTTGCGCGAGTTGCTTGTTCCATCTCATTAATTGAGTACTTCATTGTTTTGGTCATCTCGTTAAAAGACAAACCCAGTGTTGCAAATTCATCTCCGGAATTAATTTCAATTTTTTGATTGAGATCACCCTCAGTAAATTTATTAGTCGCGATTACTAGAATACTTAGCTTTTCTACCACGTAATTTGATACCAGCATAGCAACGACGAGAGCGATAATAATAGCGATAACAGTACCCACTAGCACAACAAAAAGAGCAGTGCTGGCCGCTTGGTCTGCTTCTAGCTCTCTACCATTCATTAACTCCATTTCAACGGCAATAAATGCGGTCAAAATAGCTCTTATTTGGTCGGTGATATTTTTACCGGTTTCTTGTTCAATAAGCGAAGTGACATCACTCATGCTACTGCCCACTAAATTCAATTTCCGGCGTAATAGTATTTCAGGTGATCCTGCTTGGTCATCCCATTGTCTGCTTTTAGCCCTTAATTTTTCAATACTCGCTAATACAGCTGCTTTGTCGTAGCTGGCTGAGATCAACGTCCTTAAAGAGGTAAAGTTCGCTTGCATGGCTAAATATCCATCATCAAAAGCTTGAAGATATTCATCATGACCGGTAACCAGATAACCACGTAACCCTGTTTCTTGGTCGAGTAAATCTTTTTCAATGCGGATAGCTAAGTACTGGGCGGCTTCATTTTGTCCTTGAACGAAAGTCGCTTTTAAGTTTTGCAACAAATTCCTGGTTTTTTCTAATATGCCTTTGCCACGTCCCGAAGCGACTACTTTTTCAATAGGTTGAAATGAACCCTTGCTCTTATCCATTTGTTTGCGTAGCGCTATTTCCGCTAATGCAGAAGCTTGGTAACGGCTGGAAAATTGTTCAATATTATCAAGTTTTTCTTGGACATCCTGCGCGTCAAAACCACTTGAGATAACCGATTGTAGTTTTGGAAACGTATTTCTTAATACCGCTTGCCCTCGATGATAAGGCTCTAAAAACGAGTCTTCTCCGGTAATTAAAAAGCCGCGTTGACCAGTTTCACGGTCAACAATTGCCTTTGAAATGGTAAGCAAATGTTTAGAGGCGGTAAAATTTGAGTCTTTAAAATTAGCTTCTAACGTTGCAATAATGGCTCTCATTTCATCAAGAATTTTTTTTCCTTTTTCTTGGATCAATGTTTTTTGAAGAAATTCCAAACTATTTATATTTTTTAAGTCAATGTTTCGTCTAGCAGCTATTTCTGGTTTGGCGGCTTGTTCGTTCCATTGACGATGTTGATTTCTCAGTTTAAAGATATCGTCTTTTAATAGCTTGTGGTCATTATAATCTTTAGTATTAGTATTAGTATTAGTATTAGTATTAGTATTAGTATTAGTATTAGCCACTTTAACATCGATATAAACCAATAAATCAATAATGGTTTGCTCAAAGTCTTGTTGTCCCTGTAGATAAGGTGCTAAATAGCTATCGTTGCCAGTAATTAAAAAGCCTCGTTCGCCAGTTTCCTCATCAACAATAGCTTTGGCAAGCTTAAGGATATAATTTTCTCCTTGAAGATCGAGCTCGTTTTTAAAGTAGATTGTTAGGGAATCAATAATGAGCCGTTGCGCATCTAAAATATCTTTTCCTGTGTTTCGGTTTAAGATTCCCTCTAAAAACCTTAAAGTAGATATCCCTGTTCGATTAATTTCTCGACGAGCTTCTATTTCAGGTGTCGCTGCATCATTATGCCATTGTGTCGATAATGTATGAATCTGGTCAATTTTGTTAAAAACCTGTTGTTTATTTAAACTGTTGTTAACGATCATTTTCAGTTTTGCTAAGTGCACCAATTTTTCAGCCCTTGCTTCTTCAAAAGGAGTCAAAAAGTTACTTTTCCCGGTAATTAAATACCCCCGTAGATGTGATTCTTGATCCACTAAGTCCAACGAAATTTGTGCAACTAAGTTTTTTCCTGCTGAGTGGTTGGCTTTTTCAAATTGGTAAGTTAATGCAAATAGCTGCGCTTTTATTTTAGTTATAATACCGCCACCAGCCGACAAAGCCAGTGCATTCTCTATGTCAACATTGGTTTTGGTGCCGGTATTAACTTCATTGCGCAATGCTATTTCAGGCTCTGCTTCCAAGGTTAACCAACTTAATGACAACTCCTCTAACTGATTTATTTGAGCCAAGACCTCTGTGTGGTCAAAATGGCTTTCAATCAATTGTCGAAGATTATCCATATGTACATCAAAGTTTTTTTGCCCTAAATTATAGGGTTCAAGGAAGTTTTCTTCGCCAGTAATAAGGAAACCTCTTTGGCCACTTTCTTGATCAACAATATCTTTAGCAATGGCCAATAGAGCATTGATCCCTAGTGGATAGTTGGCTTGCTCAAATATATGATTAAGCTCTTCAATAGTCTTGAGTATGCTATCAAGGATATTTTTGCCCTGTCCTTTTCTTAAGACATTCTGCATGTATTCTAAGCTTTTATTGGTCTCTTTTACTGAGCGTCGCTTAGCAATTTCTACTGTCGCAGCCTCTTTATACCATTGCTTTTCAAGAATAATTATATCATCTAATTTTTCCACCTGGCTGGGATTGTCTCGAACCAAGGATTGTAAAGCCTGAACTTTGGTATCCCAAACTTTTTGAGATGCGATGAAAGGTTCTAAGAAGCTATCTTTACCGGTAATAAGGAAACCCCGCTCACCGTTTTCCATATCGATCATCAGTTTTTCGAGTTCTTTACCATCGGTGATCACTTGATGGGTATGTTTTACCCACTTGGAGGTGTCCGTTAATTCGCCAATACTGAAGAAAAACACGGTAGCAATAATAATGAGCAGTGATAATGGCACGCTAAAACCAAGCAAGATCTTAGTTCGAGTATTGAGATTACTTATATAAGTAGAGAGGTCACGACGATAAGATTTAAGTAAAAACTGTTTGACCATGATTAGATCCCATTACTTTCTAGGCTAACTTAATTGACAGATCTAATAGGTTAGATCTTTGTGCCACATGATAAATATAGTAGAAGATAATTTTTTTTCTAATTTAGTTGTCACAGATAATAGGTTAAAATTTCAATAGCCCATTCTGGCTAATTTATTTTATAGTAACGTTTATTCTTCATCATACTTTCACACAAAGCCCCCAATCTAATCAGTGCTTGTAATCGGTGCCCAGTCGTTGGGTGTGCAAAACTTAACCTCAAGCAATTTGAAAACTTTTTAACTGACGAAAACAATCTGCCTGGCGTGATTATTATGCCTTCGGCAATAGCACGTTGATAAAGTAAGAAGGTGTCAATTTCTACGGGTAGTTGCAGCCAAATGGCTAGCCCACCATCAGGTACGGTAAATATTGTCGCGATTCGCCAATGCTCTGCAATGCCATTGGTTAACTGATCACGTTGTACGCGGAGCACTTTACGATATTGCTGCAAGTGCCTTTCGAAATGACCTTCGGCTAAAAAGTTCGACAAGCCATGCTGAATCGCTTGGCTAGTTGATAGCTGATAAACCAATTTCATGTGCACTATTTTTTTAAAGTGCTTACCCGCGACAATCCAGCCAATACGCAAATCCCTTGAAAGTGACTTAGAAAAAGAGCTACATAAAATAAAATTTCCTTGGGTATCGTAGTTTTTAAGTGGCACGACTTTAGAATGAAAACCTAAGTCTCCGTAAATATCATCTTCAATGATGATGATATTTTTATCGTTGGCAAGCGCTGCTATTTTACGTTTTTCTTTTACGGGAATAAGCGCCCCAGTTGGCGTGGCAAAGTTAGCGGTTAGCACACAAGCTTTAATGTCCCACTTCTTAGTGGCTTTTTCTAGCGCATCAGCCGTCAAGCCAACCGTATAAGAGCTTGGCAGCTCAACGACTTGTAATTTAAGTTGCTGTAATAATTGTAAAACACCATAAAATGCCGGGCTTTCTATGGCAACAATATCACCTGGTTGGCATGTTGCCATTAACGCTAAAAACAAACTGTTTTGACAGCCTGAGGTAATGCATATTTCCTGCGCTGAAATATTAAGCTCGCGCCTTCGATAATGTTCACTAATTTGATGCCTTAGTGACAAGTCCCCTGGTGGCTCACAATAATAGAGCGCATGGTTTTGCGGGCTCTTTCGTAACGCACGACTGATATGTCGGTTTAATAACAATAAGTGATTCGGCGCTTGACCAGTATCTAAGTTCTGCGGGGCTATATCAAAAGCAGCTGTACGCTCCATAATTTCATAAAAAACCTCAGGAACATCAACCAGCTTTGGTTTACCAATTTCAGTAAGCCTTTGGCTAATTTGTTGAAGCGGTTTTACGGGGGCAACGTAGTAGCCAGATTTCATTTTTACAAAAACGATCCCTCTCGCTTCTAAGGTATGAAGCGTTTTTTGCACTGTAATTTTTGAAACACTATAAAGCTGAGCCAGCTCTCGAATAGAGGGGAGTCTTTCATTAGGTCGCCATTTTTCATCTTCAATTTGAACAATTAACTTATTGGCTAATTGTTCATATTTGAATTGTCTCATTGGTCATGTCCATTATTCAACCTGTACCTATTGTAATTTATAATAGTGTATCTATAAATGACAGATTAACAATTTACACTTCCCGCAATGAAAATATCTGCTGGGGAAGCCAAGTGAAACCATCATACTCGTTAGAAAAAAACCTCATTTTTAAAACCTCTGACCTTGACGATAGAATTTACCTTCGTGAGCAAAAAGGAAAGTATCAACTGATCCGACGCAGTTTAAGCGTGATATTAATACTGCTTTTTGTCTTGGTGCCTTTTATACAATTTAACGGCGCTCAAGCGATATATTTTGACCTTCTCCAGCAGCAAGTACATTTATTCTCATTGACTTTATTCCCTCAAGATTTACTGATCATGTGCTTGGTTTTTATTCTTGCTGCTTTTGTGCTGTTTTATATCACGCAATTTTATGGTCGTGTTTGGTGCGGGTTTACTTGTCCACAAACAGTTTGGATGCTGATGTTCAATTGGTTGGAGCGTCGAATTGAAGGCAGTCATAATCAAAGTAAGTCGTTAAACGCACAGCCATTAAGCTTAAATAAACTCTATAAAAAAGGCCTTAAGCACTTTCTTTGGGGACTTGTGTCTCTTTTTACTGCACTGGTATTTATGTCATATTTCATCACGGTAGATGAACTTTACCTGCCGTTTCTTTTGTTTAACACCTCAGAAACAACTGTATATTGGGTGCTATTTTTCGCTGTTTGTACTTATGTGAATGCTGGCTGGATAAAAGATAAAATGTGTCAGCATATGTGCCCTTACTCTCGTATTCAGTCGGCAATGTTTGATAAATCAACCAAGCTGGTCAGTTACGATAAGCTACGGGGAGAGAACCGAGGCCCTCGTAAACGCTCACAAGTTAAACCGCAGGGCATGGGCGATTGTGTAGATTGCGATCTTTGCGTGCAAGTATGCCCGGTAGGTATCGATATTAGAGTTGGCTTACAATACGAGTGCATTAATTGTGGTCTGTGTGCTGATGCTTGCGATATGACAATGGAGACGTTTAATTATCAAAAAGGCCTTATTTCATTTACCAACGAACAACCCGCAAAAAACAATTGGCAGCGTCATTTTAGCTACGGCAGCGTCGTTACAATAACTTTAGTCTCAATACTTATTTGGGCAAATGTTTGGCAGAGTTTTGAAGTGAATATTATTAGAGACAGACAAGCACTCTATCGCGTTAATCAATTCGGTGATATTGAAAACACCTTCTTGTTTAAAGTAAGAAATAAATCCAGTGAAACCAAGTTTTATCAAATCGAAGTCAATGGTTTAGCGCATGCAAAAATAACCAGTTCAGCACAAATTGAAGTGTTACCGGGTGAGCTAAAAATTGCTTCAATCACGGTATCCGTCGAAGAACCATTAACCGAATATATCAACCACATTGGTTTTAACATCATCGATATAGAAAGCAGTCGTCGTATTGTAAAAAACAGCTCTTTTTATAGTGGTAGTGGTGGTTGGTAATACTAGCAAACACATTGATACCAATTCAATTAAGTTAGTTCACACTCAGAGATTGTCAGTGGTTTGAGAACAAATAGAATGTTTTTGTATATAGTTATTCTATATAAAAGAAATTCTGTGTGGTTATCGAATCACTGACAAGCTCCCGAAGGGCGATATTTTAAAGGCTTACAGCCTGCGTTATTGATTTCGACAAGGGAATAACCATTCTCTTCAATCAAAGCCTTACCTCTAAGTCTTTAAAGTCTCGCTGAGCGGGAAAAAACTTATTTGAATTGGTATTAAAGACAAAAGTATCGATAAAAGGATTGATAATGTCATAACAAGCATGCATAAATATGATTATGCAGAAATATAAATAAGTTTGGTCATTGTGAAAGATTTTCTTAAAAAAGGAATAGAGGCTGTTCGTTTAGCGGCTGATAAAACGTCAGATGAATTAGCCGCAAGTTACTCCATGGTTAAAGAGAAAGTCAATGGTCTCCCCATTTTTGTTTCTCTAGAAAAATCAGACAAATACAGCGGAGAACAGTATGATGAAAAACATTATTTTGTCATCCCCTTTGAACTTTCTGAGTACAAGTTTGCTCTGCATACAATGCGGTGTTTACCCAATGGCGTCCCAGAAATTAACAACCTCCCTAAACGACGTGTTTTTCACTTTCCTAATGAGCACTCTGAAGAAATGCTTAAAGGATTTATGCGCCAGTCTGCTGAGGAAAAAGTCAACCGGGTAACTCATCAGCAGCCAAGTGGTCTAGAGTCATTGGCAAATCAAATAGACTCTCTGGATAAAAAACTTACCTATGGGATGTTATTGGTTGGAGGATTGGCCGCTATTGTTAACCCTTTATTAGGTGTTGGCATTGCAGCAAAGGCGCTGTTACCCGGCGTTGGTAGTATTATTAATAAATATGGACTGCGACCTACAGGTGAGAAAATCACTGAATATCAACGTGATAAATCAATAAAAGCAGCAGAAAAACATATTGAATCGGAATTTGAAAGTGCAAATACCCTTCAAGTTATTAACCCTATATTGCAAGAATTAGAATTAACACTGCGCACAACTGAGGCACAACACGACCCATTAACAGGCCCAAATTTGGCTAGCGGTAGTATTCCTGAACTAGACGGGGAAAGATGGCGCGAGCTCACCGAGGTTGCTCTTTGTCATGTTTACCAAGAAGTCTATGAAACACCTTCTTTACATAAGAAGGCGAAACTTGGCCCTGAAAATTTAAGATGGTTAAAAGTGATGTTCGACGTAAAGAGTAAAGAAGATAATTAACATTGACCAACATCCATTGTTATCTTCCTCAAGAGATCTTGCAGCCAAGATTATAAGACTGGATATAATGAAAGAATAAGCAAAATGGCCATACTAATATTGAAAGCTCTTAAGCGTTTTTTATCCGTCAACAGTACTTGTATTTTTTGCCCTAGAACAACCCAAGAACTAATACAGGGTAGATTCACAATACCAAAGACAATTGACACGAACAACACGGCACTTACACTTTTTGTAGGTGCATAAATACTGATAGAAGTTAACGCCATCGTCCACGCTTTTGGGTTAACCCATTGAAATAAAGCGGCCTGAACAAAGTTAAAAGGTTTAGCGTTTGAAGATTTTTGTTCAAGATTTCCGGTTGAACAGGCTATTTTAAAGGCTAAATACAGTAAATAGACAATACTGAGTACTTTTAATATTTCATAACTCAGTGGAAATTCATCAAATAATTTAATAACACCAAAACCTACTAAAGCAATCATTAATGTAAATCCCATGCCAACACCTAACATGTGTGGGATCGTCTTTTTAAAGCCAAAATTTGCACCTGAATTCATTAACATCAAGTTATTGGGACCTGGCGTTATGGAAGACACAAACGCAAAAACAATTAAGGCTGATAATACTTCTATATTCATAATAAGGTCGCTCTTTATTTTTTGTTATGCAATGTTAAATGAAATTTGCTACAATTTTCGCGCGTATAACATTAACAAAACAACAAAAAACACAACTTATGTTCAAAAAAGACCGATATAACGACAGAATATTGCAAGAGCTAACTAAAAATGGTCGACTTCCCAATTCTGAGCTCGCAGAAATTATAGGTCTATCGCCTTCGGCATGCCTGCGCAGAGTACAAGAACTTGAAAGTAGTGGTCTGATTAAAGGTTATCGCGCTATTTTAGATAATGAGTTAATGGGAAATAATTTTATTGCTTATGTAGGCATTGGTCTTAATGAGCATTCAACTGAATCACAACTCGCTTTTGAGCAAGCGATAAAGTTAGCCAAAGATGTGAAAGAATGTCACAACGTTACGGGAGCATTTGAATATTTATTGCGTATTGAAACAAAAGACATTAAATCGTTTAAATTATTTCATGCCGATGTTTTAGGGGTGATATCACAAGTGAGTACCATTACGACTCACGTGGTGATGGACTCACCTAAAGACGATAGAAGTTAAACGTATATTGAGCTTAATAATTATATAACATTCTATTTATCACAGAAGAAATTAAAAATAAACTCATGTTGGAATAGTGAATTTTAGTCGTTTTAAATCTAATTTTAGGGAATAGAATTGTACATACGCCTCTATTCCCTGGTAAATATAGCGTTGATAATTAACGGATACCTTTAATAAAAGAGTCGCATGACTTATTAAACTCCTCTACTTTTACTTCTGATTGAAGTTTACAGCCAACTAAATAACCGAGATTTGCATCTTCAACATTGGCCAATTTTTCTTTTTCTTCACTCGCCATAAGATTCAAATACTTAGTAATGAGCCTTCCTTCATTGATCACTTCGAAATTATATGGTGATTCTTGATGACTAAATTTACGCCAAAAATCTTTGTAATTATCCGTCGCATACTCGCCTAAGTTATAGTATCTAGAAATATAAAATGTTCCATCTTCATTGGAATTCGGGGTAAAATTAACACTACCGACAATAAGTTCATTGATATTATCTGGATCGATTTCAGCCGCCACATAAAGTTTGCTTTGATCGGTCAACTTCAGGTTTTCCAAATCCCCTGAAAATTCACCTATTTCGAACACAACCTTATTTTCAGAAACATCAAACGTTGAATTTCTAAACTGCTTTGGAATAATATCATCCGGTAAATTAATAAACTCTTTCCACTCACTCAACTTGGCTGAGTAAGAAAGCATTAAACGATGAAGATTATCTCTATATCCCTTTTTTTGTACTTCAAGCCATGCAACTGACGTTTCAACGAAATCACATGCAACCCCTGAAGGTGTTGGTAGACAATAAAGCATCATTGCTCTATCTGAATATTGATCATTCCATGTTGCCATTTGCCAAACTCTGCCATACCTATCTTCATATTGCTCTTCATAAGCGGTCTCTCCATAAGAAGTAATATAAACTGGGATGTTCCCTATTTGTCTATTCCATTGCACTGAAGTTAAAAATGTATCTAAAATAACTTTTTTATCGTTAACGAATTCTTTTAAACTTTTCCCTTCAGGCTTATCTAAGGAAAATTGATAACCACCCATTATTTTATTATTGGTACTAAAACGTAAGGTTTGATCTTTACTAATTTTGATTTGTCTTTCATCTTCAGGCTTATAAAGCATCCACTCTCCATTGCCGTTAATATCAATGATTGAAAGCACAGTTTTATTAGGTTGGTTCTTTAGATACTTAGTTACATTTTCATGTTTAGGAAAAATATCCTTTTGATATTTAGTAACAAACTCATCCCTGGCATCTATAAATCGAGTATAGAAACTTTTTTCTGCTTGTACTCTCAGCGACTTAATTTCTTGTGGCAGCTTGGCATTAAATTTCCACTTGTAACGTAACTGTTTAAGCGATTCAATTTCTGCCATTTGATTGGTAAAAAATTCAGCACTTTCTGAGCTAAATTCTTTAAATTCTTTGATAGGGAAAGCATAATTAAGATTTTCATTCGATGATTTTTGAGTAACAATCCCAACGACATCCCCTTGTAAATTTAAAAGGGGTCCACCACTGTTTCCTGGGGATGCTGCCGCAGAGTAACGGATGTTCTTCCACTTTCCATCAATTGGTTCATAAGTAAATGATGTTAAAGAGCCTTTCCTGAAAATAACCCCTTCGCCCAACGCATTTCCGGCGGCATAAACAACATCTCCTTCTTCATAATTTTCCGCTAAGTCGAATTTATGATATTTAGACGTGTTGCCTTCAACTGAAAATTGTATCAAATCTCTGTAATTTGAGTACTTTTCAACATTTGTGATCTTAAATATATTTCCTTCATTATCACGAACAGCAAAGTTATCGGAAAATAACGACCGATATTCAAGACTAAAAACATGAGCTGCGGATACAAAAGTATTTTCTTTGATTAAAAATGCGGTTCCGAGGCTATGTTGTTTATCTTTTCTAATATGAAAAGGAATTAAATCATGAGGGAATTCGTCTTTGTATATTGCATTATCAACTAACTTCAAGGATACAACTTCAAAAATTCCATTTTTGAACTTTTTTATCTGCGTTGAGGACAACTCTTCTTTTTCAGCATAGGCTATTGAAGAAAATCCAAAAGCTAAAATTAAAATAAACTTATACGCTTTAAACATTAACGATACTCCATTAAATTATTATTATTTTCCTAATATTAAATCTACATGCGATTAACCATTGATGTCAAAGCATAAAACAGACAATATTTAATAATAATTATCGAGTGAGCAAAGGTAGGGCTAATGAAGGTTTTTTAGATTTTAGGTGTTTATTGGAGTAATACTGAAAACATTGCAGGTATTGGCTTAAAAATAGATATTTAGCTTTAAATGAAATCTAGATTTAATAGGTAGAGTGGTATCTATAACGCATAAGCAAGCGAGTGCACATAGCGCACCCGGCTTACCTACTTGTTATAAGTTATCGCTTAAACAGCTACAACTTTATTTGCACATGGTCCTTTCTGACCTTGTCCAACTTCAAACTCAACAGCTTGGCCGTCAGCCAATGTTGCATATTCGCCACCAGATTGGATTTCTGAATGATGAACAAACAAATCTTTACTTCCGTCTTCTGGAGTAATAAATCCGAAACCTTTATCTGCATTAAACCACTTAACGATACCTTTACTCATAACACTCTCTTTTCATTGGTGAAAAATATAGTTCTAATTTGCTATCACCATTACAAATCAGAATTAGAATCTTATCAATCTACTCTAAATAGAAATTATAGACTGTATTTCGAATTAACGATGCATGCCACCTGTCTTTTTCATGTTAACGACTTTTCGTGCGATATCAATCAACTCAGGTGAAACATCATCAGCACCGTTTTTTATCAACTTACTCACATCACCCGATGAAAAGAATGAACCGCGTTCAGCCTTCACACCCAATGATCTAACAAAATCTTTAGTTTTACCTGTACTACCCGTATCAATATACTTCAAAATAATTTGTTCATTAAAACTTTGCGGTTCTTCTTTCAAAGTTTTAATGGTATCGGTAAGTGATTTTATTTCTGATTCTAACATTTCTATTAATTCGGCAATATCTGAATATGGTTTCATTAAGTTATCTAGCTCTTATAATATTATCTGATAATGCCAAACGGCAATCACTTTACAGGAGAAGCAAGTTAGAACTAACCAGCATGCTTAGAAAATTATTATACAGTGAAAGAACCTGAGTAAATAGCCTCTATTGTAAAAGGTAATAGGAAATCGCAAAAGATTTAGATATTCCAGTTTGTACAATGAATTATCATGAGTAAACCATCATTAAAGACTCTACTGGGAGAACAGCTTTTTTATAACCATTTATTATTGCTGTTTTAGTCATATAAACAACTGACGACCTGTTTAGTTTAGCTAAAAACATTATAATCACCTTAATATCTAAAAAACAATAAATAGGGTAATCCATGAATACAAAGATATACAAACGCGTACTCATTTTGGCTGGAGATTTAATGCACGCTGCTCAGCGAAAAAATCAAGCACGCTTCGATAATTTGTATAGTGAATTAAAGCAAATATGCGATGAAAATGAAAGCACCGAAAAAGACCATCCGGTGCAATGGGAAACTCTCGCAGACTTCACAGACGATTATACCCTTGCCATTTCTCTTTACGAAAAAGCACTACTTAAAGCGGAAGAGATTAATTCTAAGGATTTCCGTTCATCTATTGGTTTTTCAGTAGCATCACTACAAGTTGAATTAGGTGAGAAAACAAATGCCATTGCACATTTAGAGAAAGCTAAAATCAGCTGTAATAAAATAGCGGATAAAGAATTAAAAGATGAAATTTATAATTTATTAGAAAAGTTAACAAGTACTTAGTCGTTAAAAACCAATGACTTTGGCAAAAACTCCGTCTCCATGCATCTACCTTAGATGCATGATTTATTAGAAATAAACATTGATAAATGGCCTCTTCAAGCCATTTATATTCTACTGCCATGTCTCGAGTATTTTATCGTAAGTTCCATTTTCTTTAATCGTGCTAATTGCTTGAGAAAGTGTTTGCACAACTTTTTTCGAGGTTTGTAAACTACAGGCTAAATATAGATCTGTTGGCGTTTCATTTAATTTATAATATATTTCAAATAATTCATAATCCATATCATTAAACTTAGCGCGATATTTGACATTAATCGTGTCGGCTACAATAAAATCAATCTGTTTTCTTCGAGTTAAAAGTTTCAACATTGTCGTACTATCATTAATAACAAAAAGGTTTTTATTTTCAACAAAACCCCGTTTTAACAATTCATAATAGGTACGGTCTTCCTTTAAAACTGCCACCTTGTATTTTTTAACATCATCAATATTCTTAATATTAATATCAGTTCTTCCAGACAAACCAATGAAATAATCATTTGTCGATAAAATTGGTGCTACCCAATGAAATTTGTTTTCTCTTTCTTTATCTCTAGACATTAAGTAAATACACCTATTTTCTTCCGCCTGCGCCAAAAAAAATGAACGGGACCAAGGATATATTTTCATTTTATATTGGTAAGGTGTTAATTTAAGTGCCGCTTGAATAACTTTTGTAGTAAGCCCTTCTACTTTATTAGATTTGCTAGCGTATTGATAAGGAGGCGAATGCTCAGTAAGAAGTAGTAATTTTTGTGAACCAGCCTGAATGGTGGTAGCAAACATTAGAGAACAAAAATAAGTTAGCACTCGTTTGTACTTCATTTCAGATACACCTGTCCATCAAAATACGATAGCAAAGTATGGTATATAAAGTTAATACTTACTATCAGGTAAACTAAGCATAGATTATAAAGGCAATAAATATTATTCCAATTTATAACTTCACCCAAGAAAGATAGTTCTCGGTGTTATAAATATTGATGTTAGTAAAAATGAATCAATTTAGTGACGTAAAATAAAATCACAGTGATAATGCCTGTTCAATCGCTGCTTTATAATATTTCCCCTTAATTAAAAACAATCAGGTTATAACTTCGAATTACCGATAATTCCAATAACAGGAAAAGTAACTAGGTTTACAACCTACCCACCGGTCGGTTAGAATAAATTGAAACTATAGGGTAATTAAAGCAGTTCATATGAGAGATGCAGAGCAAACTCGTCAAAAAATACTAGAAATAAGTGCAGATGAAATTCATAAAAATGGTTTTATCGCAACAAGCTTGTCTAGTATTTTAGTGCGTTGTGATGTTTCAAAAGGTGCTTTATACCATCATTTTAAAAATAAAATGGAATTGGGTTACGCTGTATTTGAAGAAATATATACGCCTATGTTTATAGCGTTATGGCAACCTGCCGTAGAATTAGATGACCCAATTGAAGGTTTATGTGATTTTTTTACTACCATGTATGAAGAATCAAGCTGCGACGAAATCGTATGTGGTTGCCCTCTCAACAACCTATGTCAAGAGATGTCGTCTGTAGATGAAGGGTTTCGATTGCGAATTTTAAATATGCAACAACAACTTAATCAACTTATTGCGATTAACTTACAGCGCGCTGCGAGTCAACTGCGTGACGATATTGATTTCAGCCAAGTAGCTTATTTTATAGTGTCTACTTTTCAGGGTTCTTCTAGCTTAAGTAAGTGTTCAAAAAACAAAGACCTTTTTGAGAAAGTCATCAAAGAACTTTGTCGTTACATTAGAGATCTTCGTACAAAATAGTCCTCTTCATTTAATTTACATCTATTATTATTGGTTTTGATATAGCAAATAGTAATAAAAAGTAACAATTAATTATTTACATACCGCCTGGTCGGTATGTACAATATCCCCATTACTGATGAATGACTCAGTTCTTATTAAATACTCTCTTTGACGGACATAAAAATGAAACACTTCTTTGTATTTATCGCTATATTATTGACCAGCTCTCTTACGAGTTTTTCTAGCAATGCCTTTAGTATTGAAAACTCGCCATATGCTGTAATAGCAGATACCGGTGAACGTTTATTTTCACGAATTTCAAAAAATCAAGAGTCACTAAAAGTATTTCCTGATCTGATGCGTGACATTGTCGAAGAAGAGTTAATGCCATCAATAGACTACAAATATGCAGCTTTTAAAGTTTTAGGTAAAAACTTAAAAGAAATGACCAAAGAACAGCGTGAAAAATTTACGGTGTCTATGCGCAGTTATTTAGTGAGAACCTACGCCATTGCCCTTAAACAATATAAAAACCAAAAAGTGTCATTTGAACCGGCTAAACCTACTAACGGCGCCAGAATTATTGGTGTAAGTACTATCATTAGTGAGCCTAATGCGCCTGAAATAAACATTACTTTTCAGATGCGTAAAAATAAGAAAACACAACAGTGGAAAGCTTACGATATGATTATTGAAGGCATTTCGCTACTAAGTACCAAACAAGCTGAAATAAGTAAGCGGATTAAAAAACATGGCGTAGACCAAGTAACTTTAGAGTTAGCGTCTTTTAATAAATAGATAAAGCGTCTAACTCCATCTCCAGCTATGCTAAAATATTGAACAATATTATTAATGTATAAGTAATTTTCTAGCACAGATTATGGTTATAAATTTTTATCTTACGCGTCACGGCGAAACACAGTGGAATAAAATAGGAAAGTTTCAAGGGCAATTTGATAGCCCTTTAACAGAAAAAGGCCTTTTACAGGCTGAGTCGATAGCAGAGCAACTGACGAATAAAAATATACACCTTATTGTGAGTTCGACATTGCAACTTCCGCACAAACTAACGTCAACATTAATAGAGCGAAACTTTGGGAGTTGGCAAGGAAAGTATATTGAAGAAGTTAAGTTAGATAATCACTATCAAGCTATTTTTCATCAAGTAAACACCATTGCTCCCCCTAATGGTGAATCAGGTATTGCGTGTTCAGTACGGTTTCAAAAAGCTTTAATCAATATTGCGACCACTTATGTAGTAGAAGATAAAAATACTAACAATATTTTGGTCGTTAGTCATGGTGACATTTTACGTTGTTTTTTATCATCGATGGTTAACAGGTTTTCAGATGGACATGCCATAAACACTCAGCAGAAAGCCTTTGATAACGGCTGTATTTTTCTGGTGAGTTACGATACAAAAAAACAAGATTTCACACTAATATCAACTCTCGACATCACAAAAAAATCAACAGATAAGATAACAACATGATCACATCATTGATTATGATGATGGCATATCACCTTGACTATTTACTGGGTGAGGTAAAACGTTTTCATCCTTTAGTTGGCTTTGGGTGGTTAACCTCTAAGATAGAAAAAACAGTTAATAGCCATCATAATGAAACTGAACGCACAAATATCTGGTTGCCTCGACTTCTCGGCATATTATCGTGGTTAGTATTATGTGCTCCATTACCCTTTATTTATTATTACTTTCACCAGAACAATATGTTTTTTTGGTGCCTAGATGCAATCGTGCTGTATTTTTCAGTAGGTTTAAAAAGTCTGAAGTTGCATGCTTTGCAAATACTAAAACCACTCGAAAAAAGTGACTTAGCAACTGCGCGACACTTTTGTGGTTATTTAGTCAGTCGTAAAACGGATGACTTATCAGAACAAGATATTTCACGTGCCACCGTTGAATCTGTATTAGAAAATGGTCATGACGCCGCCGTAGCTAGTTTTTTTTGGTTCATTATCGGCGGAGCACCTTTTGTTATTTTACATCGACTTGCCAATACTTTAGATGCAATGTGGGGTTATAAAAATCAACGATTCCTCCATTTTGGATGGTGCGCTGCACGAATGGACGATCTACTCGGCTGGCCGAGTGCAAAAGTATCCGCTCTGCTTTATGCTTTACAAACCAATTTATCTGTACCAAAAACAATAAATGCATTAAAAAATGGTTATCAACAAAGTCATCAGTATAAGAGCCTCAATGGCGGTTGGGTAATGGCCACTGGCGCTAGTGTGCTTAATTTCAAGCTAGGCGGTTCAGCAATTTATCATGGTAAAGAGGTGATTTCCGTAACATTAGGTTGTGGTAATGCCTTAGTCAAAAATGATATTTTACGCAGTATCCGTCTTGTAAATAAAGCGGTAATAACGTTAATCGTCATTTACTTTTGTTATGAAATTATACATTATTTTGATGGTGTGAATTCATGATAAATAAACCAATTAATGAAAGCACCACAAGGTTAATTCACGGTGGACAGCTCAATGAAATTGCGGAACTTTACTCGATACCTTTAAAAAAATGGTTAGACTTATCAACGGGCATTAGTCCAATCAGTTACCCTATTCCCAACATCCCAGAAAATATATGGCAACAATTGCCGCAAACAAGCGATGGGTTAATTGAGGCTGCAAAACGATATTATTGTACTGAAAATATCAACGCAACGAGTGGCAGCCAAGCCGTTATTGCTCGATTACCCAATCTCTATCTTAATTATACCAACAAATCTCCAAGCCAAATTGATGTATGGTTACCGGAAGTCGGTTACAAAGAGCATGAAAGATCTTGGTGTGATGCTGGCTTTAACATTAAGCACTATAATGATTTACCCTCTTGCGAAGACTTAACGCTGTACTCAATTGTTGTGGTTATTAATCCTAATAATCCAACGGGTGAATTACATCAACAGCGAACGTTGACAGACCTACTCAAAAAAATTGAGGCTCTATCAGGTTGGTTAGTTGTAGATGAAGCTTTTATGGATGTTATTCAGCCCAATCAGTCGATTATTCACTTAACTGAAAATAAACACCTATTTGTTTTGCGTTCGGTAGGTAAATTTTTTGGTTTAGCCGGTATTCGAATTGGATTCTTAAGTGCCAATCAGTATTGGCTAGAAAAGTTAAAAGCAATGGCTTCGCCATGGGAAGTAAACGGTCCGGCACAATTTATTACTGAGCAAGCATTAAATAATCATCAATGGCAATCTAGACAACAACAAACACTCATTACGTTATCAACGCAACTTGAAGAATTATTAACAACAACGTTTTTAAAACCGTTCAATAAAGGCGAAGGAATAAAAATTAGCATAAGTGGCTGTGGATTATTTAAAACATTAATTCACCCTCAAGCGACAGAGCTTTTTCAATCCTTCTGTCGACAGGGTCTTTACGTGCGTTTATGCGATGAAAATAACGCTTTGCGCTTTGGTATACCTAACCCAAAGCAATACAAAATATTAGCTAAATTACTGGCTCAGCATTGCCATAGCTGAAGCTAGTTTATCTGCATATTCCGTGTTTTTTAACTGCCCTTTTTCACTATCAAAATTATCATAAAATCTTGGCACAGATAGATGAGCTTTCACATCTCCAGCAAAATATGGTGCTGAATTTACTGCCGCCGCTAACACGGTTGCCGCGCCGCCAGGACCAGGTGAGGTAGAAAGTAATACTAACGGTTTATTTTGATAGACTTTTTGCAGCGTACGAGAACTCCAGTCAAATAGGTTTTTAAATGCTGCGGTATATGAACCATTGTGCTCGGCAAAACCAATGACTAAGGCATCAGCACTGGCTATTTTATCAATAAAGTCCTGAGCTAATTGCGGCTTACCTAATTCAGCCTCTCTATCTTCACTAAACAAAGGCATTTCATAATCATTAATATCTAACACTTCAACTTGTGCATTTTCCACTAAACTTGCAGCGTGGCTTACTAACTGTTTATTGATTGATTTACGGCTACTGGTGGCAGCAAAAGCGATAATTTTCATCTGAACTCCAAATTTTGTAACGATATACCTACTATTTATAGGTAAAGCAATGAAAGTAGTGTAGCTTGTTTCCTATAAAAGATTAATAACCTATTTACAAACATATTATTTCCATATGAAAGCTAATAAAACATTATCCTCACCACAAAGCAATAGTAATTTACTTGATGGCATCTCAGTTTTTGTGCAAGTCGTGCAAAGTAAAAGCTTTGTCAATGCGGCTGAAAAAATGAACCACTCAACCTCTTATATCAGTAAAGAGGTCAGTAAGTTAGAAACTCGCTTAGGGGTGCGTTTATTACATCGCACCACAAGAACATTAAGCTTAACATCTGAAGGTGAAGTTTATTACCAACAATGCCAGCAGATAATTGAAGATGCTTTACAAGTAGAAAGTAGTCTCTCAGGGCGGCAACAAACACCTCAAGGTCGTTTAAAATTAAGCTGCCCTGTTGGCATAGGCGTTTCACGAATTCGCCCTATATTGGCAGAGTTTCTTGCTAAGTATCCAAAGATCACCTTAGACATTGACTTAAACGATCATAAAGTAGATTTAGTTGCCGATGGGTTCGATATCGTCATCAGAGCTGCTGTTCAACTTGAAGACTCGAGTTTGATCAGTCGTCGTTTTATGAACTCTACTAGCCTGACGCTCGCTTCACCTGAGTACTTAAAGAATCATGGTACACCTATGCAGCCTGAGGATTTAGTTCATCATCAAATGATAAGTTACCGTAATTTAAAAACACCTGAAACTTGGCAATACACCACTAAGAGTGGTCACAAAACTCAAACCCATGTGACAAGTCGCGTTTCTTGTAATAACTCGGAAATGATGATTTCACTCTGTCTCGCTGGGCAAGGTATAATACGCATGCCACTTTTTAATTTACGAGAAGAAGTTGAGTCTGGAAAATTAATTCCGTTGTTTGAAGATTTAATGCCCATTAATATTGGCGTTTATCTGGTTTATCCAAGTAAAAAAAATATGCCCGCTAAGCTCAGGTGTTTCATAGACTTTATAATGGAGAAACTAGGCGATACCTAGTTAACAACTACGCCAAGCGCTGCTTTTGCTCAAACATCCCTTTCACTAATGAGAACTGTGCAAAGTAATACGTAGTCATTATCCAAAAGCTTGCATAGGGTATTTCAAGATAAAACTTATCAAGTCCAATTAATGAGTCAGAAAGAATAAAACTGATACCGCCAATAATCAGCCAAGTATTCGATTTATGTGACAGTAACGTTGCTATTCCCATTAACAACAGTACCGTCATATATATCAATACGGGTATAAACAGTTCACCTAAGCCAGCATAAATGAATGAAAACATTCCCGTGCCATAGAGGCAATATAATACGATTATTGGTACGCGTTTCAAGGTAAAAGGCTTTAAGCTAAAAATGTAAAAAAGATGGGCGACTAAAAAAGAGCCTAAGCCAAAAACAAACCAATTAACACGATCGTAATCTAAGAGAAAATCACCTAAACCAGAAAAAATCAATCCTAAAATAAATAATTTATGAGTACTTTTTCGCGTTAAAAGCAGTTGTTGCCATGAAAAATGGATCAAGACGAAAATAGGTAAAAGCTTTAATATCCAGCTTAACGGGTAAGGATTAAAAAAGGTTGATGCAATAAAAACGCCGGCAAAAATTATAAACAAATTGAGTGGTAACTTGGTCATTATTACTACATTTCCCTTGATGTTATTTTTATTCGAAAAGTTCTGAAAAATCATCCTCTAAATCAGTGTAATCCATTTGAGATAAGCCGACAATTTCTAATACGGCCTCTTGAATAAATTCCCAGTCTGGTGAGTTTCTTTGTCTCTTTACACGCTCAATTACATTTTCTGCTATTTTTAAAACCGCATAAATGAGTTGTGCTTGATGATCATTATTATATTTTAAATAGTTTAAATCATGGTGCTGAGCAATTAAATAACAAATCTCTTTGGGCAAGTGCCATGACGAAGCTACGTAATAACCTAATGCAGCATGATTAGTATTATAATATTTTTCTTCTAAAGCGGTTGAATTTTTATGTTGTTTATTAGCAGCCTGCAGTACCAATTTATAATTTGGATACTTCAAGGCAAGTAAGGGTATCCCGCAATTATGAAATAACCCTATGCTATAAAGCATATCCACAGGTACTTCATTTTTAACCTTGTTACCGATATAACTAATAGCATTAGCAATATCGAGTGCATCATCCCAAAACTGCTCTAGTGAAATACTCGCATCACCTTTAAATGATGCTTTTAATAATAATGCGGTAACTAACCCATTAATTATCTTTAGACCTAACATCATAACCGCTTGTTTTATTTCTGATATTCTACGGCTCATGCCATAAAATGGTGAATTTATAATTTTTAATATTGCTGATGACAAACCAATATCACTAGCAATAAGTTGTGCAATTTTTTCTATATTTGGCTCTTTTATGTCCATTAGGTTTTGAATTTCAGATAAAATTTCAGGTTTTACTGGAATTTGAAAACTAGAAATAACGTCATTCATCTTTTGTTCATCTATATCAAACATATATTTTCCTTGTTGTGCTAATAAAAGAGAGTAGATACGTTATAAGTTCAGCTCTGTTCTTTGCAAATCCTTTGTTTTTTTTAATCGCGTGATACATAAAATTCAATATTTTGGAATACGAGGAGTCAATACGGTGATAAATTGGTAGCCAATAAGATAAGAAGTAATATTTCCTTAGCAGTTTAACTCCATGTAAAACCTTTTTTTAAAATCACTCACTTTACTAATTTGTTTAATTTTTTAATAGTAGATGCTGATAACTTTTTTTGCCAATCAGTCACCGCTTAAAAAAAATAAAAGTGGGAAACATATAAGAATGAAGCATTTTATTAATTAGAATTCAGCAAAAGGCTATGCCATACTAAAAACCACCATTTATACCAATCTGCAAATAAAATCAATAGAGTAAACTCCTTATACTCTGTCTTTGTAGTGAGGCCTATCATAAGACTACAGTCACGCATGTTATCAATTTAATATAAGCTACTTAATACTTCTGCGAACATTTAAAAAGGAATTCACAATGCCTTACTCTCAAGAATTTACATTAATGCCAAAAGATGGATCTGCACATACCCGTGACGAATGGAAGTTATTGAAAGCAGAAATAGACAAGCGAAAACCCATCGTATTAAAACATATAGATCGTAGTACTCATATGTCTCAGGGCTTTAGACTAGTAGATCAAAAGGCATATAGTACTGCGTTAAAAGAACTTGAAGTTAAAATGAAAAGTAAAAGCTATCTTGCAACGGATGAAGGCAGAGTAGCCCAAATAATGCACAGTATTTTAACCGATGATATGGCATTTAAAACCTATTTAAGCGATGAAATGAAAAGTAGGGTTTCACTTGGCGTTGGCAGCAAAAGTTCAATCAGCACTAAAGGTGCAAGCTTAACATCAAAAATGCAACTGGCGAACGCACGGTTAAAAAGAAAACAACTTTTTATGATGTATAAAGAAATTATTAAGGCTCAGGAAGAACTTAAGGAGTTTAGTAAATATATTGTTTCATTATTTAGTGGCAAGCTATCCGTTCCACCAGGAGCTTACGGTGGCATTAAAAGTTTTAGCGGCGCACTGGATAAAATCACCAATCGAAATCCCATGGATGATATTGGCGATTTAAAAGATTGTGCAAGAATGACGGTTGAATTTACTCATGTTAAAGATATGGCGGCCGCAAAACACTTTATCACCCGCACAGATGAATTTAGAGAAGTGCAGCATTTTCAATCAGCATTAAAAGATCGCTATTCCTTTGCTAGCAAGGGAAGCCAGTTAAGTCGTTTTAATAAAGGCGCACAAAAATCTGGATATAAAGACATTAAATTTTTCTTAAAAATGCGAAATGGCATGATAGGAGAATTGCAATTAAATACAACAGGCATGTTAATTGCGAAAGAAAAAGAGCATGTGATTTACGACATTTTAAGAGATGCACCAAAAGGAGCTAATACATTTACTATTAATAACCCTAATGTTTTGAAAACGGTTCTTCATCACATGAATGGAGACTGGTTTAGTTTCATTGGTACTAGGGTTCCAAGCGTTAAAGTGCCTTTAGCCGTGGTAAGAGCGATGATTGACAGGTTAAGCACTAGTCCATCAACTTTAACAGTAAGTAACGTTGAAAAAGAAGCATTAATAAGTGTTAGCTTAGCGCTGTATGTTAAAGGTGAGAAAGGTGTTGCATTGTTATAGAGGTTATTTCTCTATTTAAATGTAAAGCTGAATAAATCCTGAAACAGATTTTAAATATAGTCCAAAATACGGTCTTCGAATTCAATCATCAAGCGATTCAAGGCCGATTTCTAGTTCCTTACAAGCATTATCATCCAAGTTCAGCTAATAAAGACAAATAGACAACAATTTGAAAATTATACTTTTTTATTATCATAACTCCGTGTTCCGATAATTAGATTCAACTGTATCGTTAACTTCCTCAATTTATCCACAATCTTATTATCTAATAGTGACATTACAGCAGATAAAGGATAAACATATGATAAATATTGTGATCGCTGAACAACAAGAGTTACTTAGGATAGGACTTCAGTGTAAGTTTGAAGCACATGGATTTCGTGTAAATGCCTCGGTAGAAAACTTCAGTGATTTGCAAAACACGCTAAGAATCATAACTATAGATGTACTTTTTACCGATCATCAATTTTTATTAACTAAGGTATCTGAGAATATTGAAAACCTAAAACGACATAACTCAAGGTTAAAAATTATTGTGATGACAACTATCGATAGTTTTTACAACCTGATCCCCTTACTTGATAATAAAATCATTCAAGGAATATGCTTAAAAACTGATTCAAGTGAGCAATATTTAGCTGCACTAGCATCTGTATCCAACAATCAATCATTTATTTCAAATTCTTTACTTGTTTCGATGAATGACTATAGCAATAAGCTAACTCCCAAGGAGCTACAAGTTATTGAACTTTTAGTACTCGGTTTAAGCAATAAAGAGGTCGCCAACACACTTAACAACAGTGAACGAACAATTAACGTTCACCGCTCAAACATTATGTGTAAACTAAATTTAGTAAATATTGCCGAGTTAATTAACTTTGCCTATCAACACGGCATGACAAAATTAAATTTTTGCCAATAAAAAGATCGAGATGAGAAGTATTTATTTTTGCGCACAAGACCATTAAAAAACCCGCAATAAAATTGTCCAACTAAATCATAAGATAGTTTGAAGGTGTCTATTGAAGTCCGATTAAAGCCTCATAAAGAAAAAACACTTAACTTAATTATCATCAATCAAGTTAAGTGTTTAATGTTAGTCAACTGCCCCTGTCATTCCCAATGGGATTAATCACTCTTTTCAATAATCAAAGCAATGCCCTGTCCGACACCGATACACATAGTACACAAAGCGTAACGCTTGTTGCTGCGTTGTAATTGACGAGCTGCTGAGATAATTAAACGTGCGCCACTCATGCCAAGCGGATGCCCTAAGGCAATAGCGCCACCTTGTGGATTAATGCGCGGGTCATCATCTTGTAAACCTAACTCACGAATACAGGCTAATGCTTGTGCTGCAAACGCTTCGTTTATCTCGATTATATCCATATCAGCTAATGACAACTTTAATCGCTTTAATAACTTTTGCGTTGCCGGTACGGGGCCTATGCCCATAATGCGTGGCGGTACTCCTGCCACGGCCATACCTAGCACTTTAGCGATGGGCGTTAAGTTGTTTTTTTCTACCGACTTACGTGAAGCAAGTAAGATGGCCGCAGCGCCGTCATTAATACCTGAAGCATTACCCGCCGTTATACATCCTTTAGCATGAACAAAAGGTTTTAACGCTGACATTTTTTCTAAAGTGGTTAATCTTAGATGTTCATCTTTAGCAAAAATTATTGGATCTTTTTTACGTTGAGCAATACTTACCGGCACTATTTCTTCGTCGAATAAACCCGCTTGTTGTGCATTGGCTGCTTTTTGCTGACTGGCAAAGGCAAACTTGTCTTGGTCTTCACGACTAATGTTAAATTCATCAGCTAGATTTTCAGCGGTTTGTGGCATGGTTTCCGTGCCATAAGCACTATCGAGCGCCTTATTAACAAAACGCCAGCCCATGGTGGTATCAAACATTTCTTGAGTTCGTGAAAAATTGCTTTCGGCTTTGCCCATGACAAAAGGCGCACGAGTCATGCTCTCAGCGCCGCCAGCAATAATCATTTCAGCTTCACCTGACTTAATCGCCTGCATAGCAATACCTACCGCATTCAAACCTGAACCACATAAACGGTTCAACGTTGTTGCAGGTACTTGATAAGGTAAACCGGCTAATAAAGTCGCCATACGCGCAATATTGCGGTTGTCTTCACCGGCTTGGTTAGCACAACCTAAAATAACATCATCAACTTGGCTAAAATCTAAATCGGGATTTCTGTCCATTAATGCTTTTAAGGGCAATGCCGCTAAATCGTCGGCACGAATAGTCGCCAGTGAACCACCGAAGCGGCCAACAGGTGTTCTAATTGCGTCACAAATAAAGACGTCATTCATCTCATTATTTTCTCTTTGTGACGTGCTTTTTTCTTCATTGGAAAAGTCACTCATTCATTTTTCTCTTTAGAATTTGTTTTATCTTAATTTACTTTACTTGAGCTGTCTTTAGCTTCTCTTTAGTGAAGGATATTGCTCAATGACTTTTTCAAAGCCTGAGCTTAAATGTTCCACTAAAATCATAATTTCTTTTTCGGTCATTGCCGTTGATAACATAGCAGAGCAAGTATTGATCATCATCAGCCCTTGTTCAAACAAATGCGTGAGTAATAACTTCAAGCCTTTAGCTTCATCTTCATTCGCATATGCTTGACGATAATTACTGGGTGCATCTTCTTTTAAGTGGATTCGAAACATTGAACCCGCTCCCGTGACACAAGCTTTAATACCGGTTTTTTCAATGGCATGGCTAATTTCTTTACGGGCTAAGTCTCCTAAATCATTGACATAATCTACCGCTTTTTCATCGAACAAACGCATCGCAGTAATACCTGCGGTCATGGTGACAGGGTTAGCAGAAAAAGTACCTGAATGGGGTAATAAAACTTTCGGTTGAGTTGGGTCAAGTACCTCCATTACATCACTTCTGCCAGCAAATGCACCAACAGGGAAACCACCACCAATCATTTTTCCGATGGCGGTTAAATCCGGTGCCACTTTATAGTTTTGCTGAGCGCCAGCATAATTAACGCGGAAGGTGATCACTTCATCAAACATCAGTAATGCGGCGTTTTCTCGTGTCCATTGATAAAGTGCTTCAACAAATTCTTCACTCGCTGGCACCATACCAACACGATGAGAAACGGGATCTATCAGTATTCCCGCTAATTCACCTTTGTGCTGATTTAAAATGGCTAAAGCTTTTTCAACATTGTTATAAGGAATAATAATAACGTCATCTAAAGCGCCCTCAGGTGTACCGTTGGCAACAGGAACACTGGCGGGTTGGTCTTCATCGCCCCAATTTTTAGGGGCTGCGGTTTGGCTAACTTCGGCGTAATCATAAGCGCCATGATAGGCACCTTCCACTTTTGCTATTTTTTCTTTGCCGGTAAAAGCACGCGCAGCTTTGATCATCGCCATTACCGCTTCGGTGCCAGAATTTACAAAACGAATTTTTTCAAAACCAGGTACACGTGCACATAAGAGTTCGGCATACTCAATTTCAATTTCGGTGGCCATAGTAAAGGCAGTGCCTTTTTGTACTTGCTCGATAATCGCTTGGGTAATTTCTGGGTTAGCGTGTCCATGGATCAGTGACGCCATATTATTGGCAAAATCGATGCGAGTTACACCGTCAATATCGGTAACATAACAGCCCTGACCTTTTTCAACGTAATCAGGATGTGGCAATTTAAAAATGGTATTGCGACTAACACCGCCTGGTAATACTTTTTTTGCACGCTTAAAAAGCTGAGCACTTTTACTGTCTTGATCAGCTAAAGTAGCTGAACCATTTGAGATAAATGAGGTAGATGACATTATGATTGCTCCGCTATATTGTTTGGGTCTAAAAGTTTGGCATCAGTGCGTTCTTGAACAGTGTCGAACGCTACATTAGGGGCTAATTCAACCAGTTCAAAGCCTTTACTGGTCACTTCAATAACACATAAGTCGGTATAAATTCGGCTAACAACACCTTGACCGGTTAACGGGTAACTACATGCTTCAATCAATTTGGCAATACCATTTTTTGTGGTGTGTTGAGTAATAACAAAAATGGTTTTCACCCCCGCCACAAGATCCATTGCACCGCCCACAGCAGGAATAGCATCTGGTGCACCGGTTGACCAATTAGCTAAATCGCCATTTTGTGCCACTTGCATTGCTCCTAATACACAAACATCGATATGCTGCCCGCGGATCATCGCAAAGCTGTCAGCATGATGAAAATATGCTGCGCCAGCAATAGCGGTTACAGGCTTTTTGCCGGCATTAATTAGGTCGGCATCTTCTTCACCCACTTCTGGTGTGGGTCCCATGCCTAATAAGCCATTTTCGGTGTGATAAATAAATTCACGCCCTTGTGGTACATAGCGAGCGACTTTTTCAGGAATGCCAATGCCCAAGTTAACGTATGAACCATCAGGAATATCAAGTGCGGCACGTTCAGCCATTTGGTCGCGTGTCCAGCCAACTGCTTGTGTATTTTTTTCTAAGCTCATGGGTAAGTTCTCCCTTGCGCATTTAAGCGAGATTCTTGTAATGGGTTTTCAACATGAATAATTCGGTCAACAAAAATGCCTGGTGTCGCAACGGTTTCGGGATCAATATCGCCAGCTTCCACACAGTGACTCGTTTGTACTATGGTGGTCTTTGCCGCCATTGCCATAATGGGTGCAAAATTCCGCGCGGTTTTGTTGTAGGTTAAGTTGCCATAACGATCGGCTTCTTTCGCTTTGATAAGGGCAAAGTCAGCAGTTAAGCTTAGCTCCATCACGTAATCACGTTCATCAAAGTTGCGATGCTCTTTACCATCAGCCAAAGGTGTTCCTACCGAAGTCGCAGTGAAAAATGCTGGAATGCCAGCGCCGCCCGCTCGAATACGTTCGGCAAGCGTACCTTGTGGCACAAGTTCTAGCTCAATTTTACCGGCGCGGTATAGGTCAGGAAAAACCGTAGAATTAGCCGTACGTGGAAATGAGCAAATCATTTTTCCTACTTGCCCATTTTCAATTAAAGCCGCTAAGCCCACATGACCACTACCGGTATTATTGTTAACAACGGTGAGGTTTTTAGCACCGTGGTCAATAAGTGCATGGATCAACTCAATCGGACTTCCTGCTTCACCAAAGCCGCCGATCATCACAGTTGCCCCATCAAAAATATCGGCAACAGCATCAGCTGCAGTGGTGCTAAATTTATTTATCATCGTTGGTTCATTCCTATTTCAACTCGCCGCCTTGAGGTAAATTCAGGATGACGTTGTTTGTATGAATATATAACAACTTTACTGCTTGTATTTACTCTTGAAAAATATAATTTGTTTATAAAAGGTATAGGTATAAACTATACCTAAATTAAATTAACATTCATAAAATATATATCAGATATATATCAAATATAATTGACGCTATTTTTGTTTAATAAACATAAATTCAGATTAATAAGCCTAATTGGAAAGACTCATGGAACTTCGCTCACTAAAATATTTTCAGTCAGTTTATGAACAAGGCAGTATTAGTGCTGCAGCTCGAAGTTGTTTTGTTTCTCAACCTTCGATAACCACCGCGATTAAGCAGCTTGAGTCAGACTTAGATATTATTTTATTTATACGTCATGCTCGCGGTGTATTACCTACAGATGCAGCCGATAAGCTTTATCCTAAAGCGAAAGAAATGGCAGATAATGCAAAGTCTATTAGTAACCTTTTTTCAGCAAGCCCAAAGCCGGTATTACTCAGATTAGGTATTATGCGTTCATTAGGTGCACAGCGAATAAGTTATTTATTGAAAAAAATTACTGAGGAAATTGAAAACATAGAACTCACTTTAGTTGATCCCGAAGAGCCATGTGATGCACGTGTTGTCATTGCCCATTCGGTTGCCAAGAATGAAAGTTTCATTCCTATTTGGCAAGACAACTATCAACTTGCGGTGCCAAAAAATTGGCCTATTGCTAAAAAATCGTCAATTAATATTGCTGAATTGGAAGGTATGCCTTTCATCAATATTGCACCTTGTGAAGCACTCGATAAACTAAAAGCTGGTATGACAGATACTTCTGTAAGATTTCAACCGCGCGCTAATATCAAAACGGTAGAGTATGCTTGGCAATTAGTGTGTGCGGGGATTGGTGCGGCATTACTACCTGATTGGCGAGAAATATTGAATGCTGATGAATTAACCTTAATTCCAATAGAAGATAATCACTTAATCAAAGATATTGGCTTAGCTTTTAACAGCAATAAAGAAAATTCATCAATCATCACAGCAGTAAAAGAAATTTGTCGCTCACTCGTATCAACTAAGTGAGCGTTGACAGTTTAGACAAAATCTAAACAAATATCAGTACAACCCTTACCACAATAAACACCTGGTGTGGTTTTATCTTCTGGGACAATCAAACGAAGTAATGAACCGCAGGTTTCACATTTTATTTGTCGGCCTGCCATCACTTTTTTGATCAACGCCTTTTGATCATTAAATGATTTGCCACTCGTTTTTTTAAGTTGGTCAAATTGCTTTATATCTAGCATAAACACCCTTTATATTACTGAAATATCGCAGCAAAAAAATATCTGTGAATTACAGAGATTATACGCCAATTTAAATATCTAATGAACCTGACACTTTATATATGAAAAATAAACTAGGCTGCAGCGCAATAAAACCCATCATACTGCCCACCAAGCGGTTCAGCACTTGAAATCAATAAATTCTGATACGAGCTAATGTTTTCATAACTTGCACCGACGAATGGATAAGCAGTAATTTCCCAAGGAAAATCTTCGTTACCATCATACGGTGAAAACGAAAGTTTTTGATTGTTTTCCAATAACATTTGACCAAATTTCAAAGCGGCATCTTCACTGGGGAAAATGACTGAAAATTCAATCTCTCGTTCTTTATTTAAATCGTCTCCATCATTCATCATTTGCCATAAGGCATTGCCAACATTATCTTCTGGGAATAAAGTTAAATCACGTTCCATTATTTTTTATCTTCTGTTTATATTATTTATTTCACTATTTTATCTGATGAAAAACAGAATACCAATCCAGTTAACGATTAATTTTGATAAACTAACGCGATTAATCATCACAAAGAACTTAAACGTTGACAATACCCTTGAATAAATTTGAGCTTCACCTTGATATTACAACAGAAAATAGCGCAGTGATCACTGAACTCAATCAACAGTGCGCGCTAAGTAATGCTCAATTAAAACAAGCTATTCAACAAGGTGCGTTATGGTTAACGCGTGGTAAAAGTACGCAGCGATTAAGACGAATTAAGAAACCATTAAAAATTGCCGATACTTTACACTTTTACTACGATGAACACGTATTGAGTCAACAGCCTAATGAAGCACTATTAATTGAGGACTGTTCAGATTACAGCGTATGGTATAAGCCCTACGGCATGTTATCTCAGGGTTCAAAGTGGAGCGACCATTGTACTATTGCGCGCTGGGCACAAACTCATCTGATTCCTGAACGAGCAGCATTTATCGTTCATCGATTAGATAGAGCGGCTACAGGCATAATTCTGATCGCACACAGTAAAAAAGCCGCTCGCGCATTAAGTACAATGTTTGAGAAACATGATTTAGAGAAAACCTATCACATTATTGTGCATGGTGATCATCGTTTACGCCCGCAACCAGACACTTTAACTAATGATGTAGATGGTAAAAGTGCAAGTAGTCACTTTACGCATATTGAGTATGATGAAAAAAATAATGCATCATTAGTTCAGGTGAAAATAGATACCGGTAGAAAACATCAAATAAGATGTCATGCAGCGAGTATTAATATGCCCGTCGTTGGCGATAGATTACACGGGATAGTTGAAAAAATTATCGATGACAAAAAGGTTGATTTGCAGCTATGTGCCGTAGCGTTAAGTTTTGTTTGCCCAATAACATCACAACAAAAGGCGTTCAAACTGCCAGAGCATTTAATGCCATCATTAAACGCCCTAACATAAACTTATTTACACACAGTAATTAAAATCACTGTCGTTCAATAATGCTAATTTATCACCAACAAGTTCAGACGTTTCAAATTTAGCTAAATAATCAAAACCTTGCTGACGTTGCTCTAACGTTAATGCTAAATAAGGTAATCTGAAATTACGTTCAACAGCACCCGTCATCATTAACGTGGTATTGATAGCAATTGGGTTTGGTTCACAAAACAACCATTTCATTAAATTTTGTAAACGATCGTTTAACTCGCTATTTTGAGTGTCCATTAAGGTTCTCATTAAGCTTGGAACAACATTTGACGTTACTGAAATAACACCGTGAGAACCAAATTCGTGGCGCCCTACATAACATTCATCGTCGTTACCTGACCAACAAGCGATACCTTTCTTCTCATAATAACCAATACGTTCATTGCCGCCACATTCTTTTACGCCAATAAAATTCTTATGGGTTGATAATGGTTCAATTATATCTGGCGTAAGATCCTGACCAGTTCTGCCCGGTACGTTATAAATAAAAGCAGGACCAATATCCAACAATTTATTAAGATGTGCCACGACACCAGCCTTTGACGTTCGGCCATAATATGGATTGATTTGAAGTGCGGCATCCATTCCCATAGCAAAACCATTTTGTGTCGCTTTAATCGCTTCTCGCGTATTATTACTACCGGTATTACCAACAATAATAAGCTTGTCGCTATACTGATGAACAGTATGAGCAATTAGCATTAAATGTTCTTCCCAACTTAATAAATGCCCTTCCCCCGTAGTTCCACCCACAACAATACCTTCAACGCCAGCCTCAATTTGTTGTGCAACAAGTTGATCATAAGTAACAAGGTCAATTTCACCTTGTGCATTATAAGGAGTTTTTATCGCAGTAATTAAACTTGCTGATTTTATATTTTTCATTTTTTTCAACTACTTATTAAGTAAAAGGGAAATAATTCATTGTACTATACGAATAACTTAATTTAACAATGGCCGATTTTATCAATAACTCGACGAAGGATAAACACTTCATTGCTTACTATATGCTGATATTTAAATATTTGGCTATCTAACGCTAATACTTTATAGGCATGATAATTATTTTCATCGGCTAAATCTGCCCGAAAATGTTCACCATCATCAACTTCTTCTTGGGTAATAGTAAAATGAATATCTCCTACTAAACCCCAATCGCCTAATTCAATATTCTGACATAGAACTTCCCCTTGAGCATTTTGTTCAACAAAAGAAAATTCAAAACTACCATCAAGACAAAGCTCAGCATACTCAACAAGTTGGTGACCTGTCTCGCTCATTTCCATACGATACCAGCGCCCAGCCAATAACGCTCGGTTATATTGTTCACTCACTTTAAAATACGCCTTAGCAGATTTGTCAGATTTGTCCGCTATTGTGCATTATTTTTACCGACAACCAAATAAAAAAAACCACAACATAAATGTTGTGGTAAAAGTCCAGATTGAAATTTTTGTTAAAAATTAATTTTTCATTACTTTAATACTGCCATTAACACTTTCTAAATCAATTTTAATATCACCACTACCAACACTTCCAGATAAGCTACGGCCAGAAAACATTTTTTTATGGCTTGAAAGTCCAAAGCCAGTTTTAATGCTGCCGTGCATCGTTTCTGCGTTTATAGTGGCGTTCAACTCGCTTGGCAAATAAAGCTTAATACTTCCGTTAACCGTTGTTAATTCAATTTCATCAATATTATTATCAATATGCTGATAAGTTGCTTTTATACTGCCATTAACTGAATTTAATTCAAGATCATCAGCTAAGCCTTGAACGTTAATTGAACCGTTTACTGTATTAGCTTTTATTTCTCCTTGTACTTTATCAATAACCAACGAACCATTAACTAATTCGATGTCAGTTAAAGAAGCGCCAAATGGCACCATTACCGTATAATCGACTTTCCCAGAGCTGTTATTTCGCCCCCAAGATAGCTGTTTTTCGTATTCAGTTTCAACACTTACACCGCTAGAGCTTTGGTCAAATTCAACCTTAATACGATCTCTATCTTCTTGGTTCTTAGCAGTGATAATTGCCGTTACTTTAATTTCATTTCTATCCCAGCCCTTAATTTCAACTGCACCATTAATATTAGCAAGTCGTAAAGTCGCATTTTCACTTACATCAAATGATTTCTCAATGGTATCTTCAACGTCTGCGTAAACAACAGTAATCATAGAAAGTGATAAAAGAGTTGCTAAAGTAAGTTGCTTTTTAAATGAATTTTTCATGAATTTCCCTTAAATATTATTAATGGTTTTTTGTTTTAATAATCATAAGTAACATGTAAAACAAAAAAGGTTTAAATTTATTCATATTTTTTAAACAAGTTTTTATTTACTTCAATTAGCTAACAATAATCAAACTTATGCAGTAGTCTACGGCTATTATTTTATTTGGTTTTTGAGCGTACATATGACTACAGCTAAAGTATATCTTCTTCTGACGGGTAATGAGTTAATGACCGGAGATATTGTTGACAGTAATTCAGCAATGATCGCTCAACAATGCAAAGCCATTGGAATGAAAATTAGTCGTAAAGTCACTTTAGCTGATGATCTACATTTACTTGCCGATGAGATAAACACTCTCACAAAAAATGCTGACGTATTAATTATTAATGGTGGCCTTGGACCCACAACTGATGATTTAACGGCGCAAGCATTAGCAATAGCTTGTAATCTTCCTTTAGAACAACATCCAGCAGCATTAGCGCATTTAGAAGATTGGTGTCAGCAAAGAAACGCGCATTTAAGCAAAGCTAACCTTAAACAAGCAATTCTGCCCAAAGGCTGCGATATTGTTCCTAATAGAGTGGGTAGCGCGGTTGGTTTTACATTAATATTAAATAAATGCCAAATTTTTTGCACTCCTGGCGTACCCAGTGAATTGAGAATAATGCTTGATGAAGAAATTATCCCTGCACTGGAATCTAAATCAAGTTTCACTGCCGAAATGGATATTACTCGTTTACAATTATTTGGCATTGGCGAATCAACTTTACAATCAATGTTAGTGAAATACTTTCCAAATTGGCCTAAAGAGGTGGAAATGGGCTTTCGAGCATCTTCTCCATTAATTGAGTTAAAATTAACAATTGAAAAACATGAACATGTGCCATTAAAAAATGAACTCATTAAAGAAATAAAAGCATTATTAGATGACCACATCGTTGAAGAAATCAAAGAAAAACCGCGCACATTATCCGAAATAGTCCTGCAATTATGTCAGCAGAAAAACTTGAAAATAACAACAGCGGAATCTTGCACTGGCGGTTTAATTGCCAGTCAATTAACAAAAGTTTCAGGTGCTTCAGCTTCATTTGAAGCCGGATTTGTAACTTATTCAAATGAGATGAAAAGTAAATTATTGAATGTTGATGAAAACACGCTATTGCAGCATGGTGCGGTAAGTGAACAAACGGTTATCGAAATGGCTCAAGGCGCATTAAAGTCAGCAAATGCTGATTTAGTTATTGCCGTTACAGGCATTGCTGGTCCAAATGGAGGAAGCAAAGAAAAACCAGTAGGATCTGTTTGGATTGCTTGGGGCAGTAAAGAAAAAATTTACAGTCATTACTTTAGCATTAAAGCTAATCGTGCCTATTTTCAGCACGCCGTTGCAGCAAGGGCACTTGACTTGATTAGACGCTTGTTAATAAACACTGACAAAGTGCCTCTTTATTTCTAAAGTCGATTATAAATGTATAATACATGTTAATTTTTGCGTATTTATCTTAAAAACATCAAAAGAAATGTCATTTTTATTGCGCCATAAATCAAAACTTTATATATTTATAGTTATAATAACCTAGAATAATAGTATTGTAGACAAATTAGTTATTGATGTGATTAATATCACCATTCATATTAGTAAAATATAGGAGCATATTTTGATAGAAAAAAATTACATCATCAGTGGCAGAAATACCATTATTCATAAAATGAGAAAGTTTGATTTACTTATCTTAAATGGTAATCACCCTGTAGTAGTAGTAAGTAACCGCGGCATTGGTGTTTACAAAGGTGAAGTGCCACGTAAGAAAGCAGACGCTAAAAAAGCATATCTAGATGTCGTTGATGTAAGTGCATCAGATGTTTTTGGTGAGTCAAAAACACTAATTTTCATACAAGCACTTGATAATAAGGAATATAAAATAGATTATTCAAAAATAAACACAACTTCTTTTATTAAGATTCACCAAGAAAACTACATTTAATATTTTACCTTTAAGTTGTAATATTGGAGTAAATGTCGCGTGACACAAGCAAGTTTAGTGATCAATAAAAAAAATAATATAGACCTTGTTTTGCAACCGGTTAAAGATGCTTCTCAAATATTAGAAGTAACTATTCATGAACTTATTGAAAATTCAGAATTTAAAGATTTGTATGTTGATAACGGTAATATAAAAAATGCTGTCGCAGAACTTAATAGTGTTTTAAAACCACTTCAAGCAAATAAATCAGGCAGGGAAATAGTCTACCAAATTTTAGAACGTCGTGACGCAAGCATCACTATCTCTATCGATAGTGATGAAATGTCTGCATCAGCAGAGATTTCAACAGCACTCGGTGGTAAACACTTATCCGCTAAAGCAATCCTAAATTCCGCTCAACAATCTGGTGTCACTAAAGGTTTTACTAAAGAGCAGTTATTAGGACTTGCTCATAAAGCAGCTAAAGAGCCTGCTGGCTCTATTGTAAAAGGCGAAATAGCACAAGGTAAAGATGCTGTTAATGGTAAAAACTCTAAAATAAAACTATTAGTTCAAAGTGCTCAAGATAGAATTTTACGCCCTAAAGAACGCGAAGATGGTAGTGTCGACATGCGTGACTTAGGCGATATTATTTGCGTAAAAGTAGGCGACCCACTGGCTAAAAAGATCCCGCTGACTGAAGGTGTAAAAGGCTTTACGGTAACAGGATCACCTTTAGATCCTGTCGCGGGTGAAGATGTGAATATGCAAGTTGGTGAAGGTACCGCCATCAGCAAAAAGAACGATCAGGTATTAATTTCGACCCTCGTTGGCTTACCTAGAATCATCGAGAACGGCATGGAAGTAGATGGTGTTTATCGTATAAAAAATGTTGATGTTAGTACCGGACACATCAAGTTTGAAGGTAGTGTTATTATTGATGGTGATATCTGCGAAGGCATGAGAGTTGTTGCTACTGGCGATATATCCATTGGTGGTTTTGTTGAGTCAGCCACATTAGATGCTGGCGGTGATATCACTATTGGTAGCGGTATTATTGGACGAAAGCAAGATATTGAAGAAGTACCTGTTGATGACATTCAAATGAGTGTAAGCATTAGAGCGAAAGGCTCTGTCTATGCAAAGTATAGTCAATATGCCGAGATATCATGTCACTCTTTACGTATTGAAAATCAAATGATGCACTGCATCATTGATGTAGAAGAAACACTATGGTTAGGATCTGAAGCGAAAGCTAATGGCAAGCTGATTGCTGGCTATATTCGAGCAGGTAAATCTGTTCATGCCGGTATGTTAGGTGCTACAGCTGGCAGTACAACCATCATCAATTTTTCTAAAAAAATTGTTGATATGAAAGTGCACTTAGAAGATATTGAAACACGATTAAAAATAGACTCAGATAAAACGACTGAATTACAACTTGCAGTAAACAAGCTAAAAAAACTTCCGAAAGATAAAGTTAAACCTGAAATGCTCAATAAATTAGTTTCAACTTATAAATTTCATGCAAATAAAATGGGTGAAATTTTAAATGAGAAAGAGGCTTTTGAAGAAGAACTTCAAGCCTATATGACGGGGGTATTCGTAGAAGCAACAGAAAAACTTTATCATGGAGTAAAACTAATTGTTGGTGACTTTAATGACAATTCTCGTCGAGAATATGGCCCGACAAAAATGAGTTATAGAGAAAGAAAAATTCATTTTGACCCCATTGTTCATACCTCATAAATTAATGTATCAGCTTTTTATAAATCCCATTTCCATTACTTTGGACTAACAATGAAACTCTTCATTTCTTCATTTATAATTGCTAGTCTAATGGCTAGTAATGTGAGTGCTCAGCAATGTGATATTAACTTTAATTACGGTGTTGTGATTAACCCGTCTCATGTACGTATCATACAAAAAGGCCAGACATTCGTTCAAATAAATAACGATAAACAGTTATTTATTAAAGGCCGTGAAGTTTATCTTAATGAACAACAAATAGAGTTAATACATCAATATAGCCAAGGCATTCGTAAACAAGTTCCAGAAATAGTAGATATTGCCATTGAAGGTGTTGAAATTGGTTTAAAAGCTGTAAATAAAGTTATTGCTGGCTTAACCGGAGAGAACAGTGCTTCACATCAAAAAATTCAAGAACGATTTGATGAAATGCAATATCGTCTTCGTGAACGTTTTAATCACAGTGATACTAACTATTACATTGCCTCACAGGATTTCGATGATTTTGATGATATTTTTGCTGGTGCGTTTGAGCAAGAGATAGAAAGCATAGTTACGGAATCAATAGGTACTATTCTAATGGCTGTTGGTGAAGCCATGACAACGAATGAAGAACGAAATAGTGAGCAGAGAGTAGAAGCTTTTGATCAACGTTTAAAAGGTATGGAAAAAGGCTTACACCTTGAAATTGAACCGAGAGCTCAAGAAATTGAATTAAAAGCGGCAAAATTTTGCAATAGTTTAAAAAAGCTAGACCAGCTTGAAGCACGATTGCAAAAAAGTATTAATCAGCTTAGTGAATTTGATTTGATAGAGACAAAATAGAATTCTCCCTCATATGTTGAATTAATGTAATTTTGACATTTCAAGACTTCTGAACATCGTCACTCATACACATCGACGGACACGGATGTACTAATGCCGTGATGACATGGATGTCAAAAAAACGGCCATGTGTCCATGACATTGCTTACTTATGATTTGTCTGGAACTAAAATCATGACCGTTGACGTGCAAGGAGGCACTAATGCCTTGCAAGACAGGATGTCTGAGAAAGGCCATCCTGAACATCGTCACTCATACACATCCATCTGTACGTGACATACCGTTCATCCTGAACATCGTCACTCATACACATCCATGTGTCCGTGACATACCGTTCATCCTGAACATAAAAGCCTGCATATGCAGGCTTTTTTCTGATTAAAGACTTAATCAATTACATATTCGGGTAATTCGGTCCACCTGTTCCTTCTGGTGTTACCCAAGTAATATTCTGGCTTGGATCTTTAATATCACACGTTTTACAATGAATACAGTTTTGTGCGTTAATCACTAACTTATCGCCCTGCTCTGTTGCTTCAACTTCATAAACACCCGCTGGACAGTAAAGTTGTGCAGGCTCTGCATACTTAACTAAATTAACAGAAATAGGTATTCCTGCATCAGCAAGTTTCAGATGGCAAGGTTGCTCTTCTTCATGATTAGTATTAGATAAAAATACCGAAGTTAACTTATCGAAGCTTAGTTTGTTATCTGGCTTAGGGTAATTTATAACCGCAACTTCTGACGCTAATTTAAGCTGGTCGTGGTCAAGCGTATCGTCTTTAAAGTTAAAGGGTAATTTACCGTTAAAGAAGTTTTGATCGAGCGTATTGTAAGCCCCACCCAACATAGTGCCAAACTTATGCATCGCTGGACCAAAGTTACGTGTGTTATATAATTCTTCATATAACCAAGACGATTTGAAACTTTCGGTGTAAGCGAGTAAATCTTTACCACCTTCATCACCCGATGCTATCGCATGAAAAATAGTTTCAGCGGCTAACATACCAGATTTCATTGCCGTGTGATTACCTTTTATTTTCGCAAAGTTTATGGTTCCAGCATCACAACCAACTATAATTCCACCAGGTAAAGTCATTTTAGGTAAAGAGTTAAAGCCTCCTTTAGCCATAGCACGTGCTCCATAAGATACACGCTTACCGCCTTCAAGGTATTGACTGATTTTTGGGTGGTGTTTATAACGTTGAAACTCGTCGAATGGGCTTAAATGAGGATTGCTATAATTTAAATCAACGATCAAACCGACAAATACTTGGTTATTTTCAGCATGATATAAATACCCGCCGCCAGTAGTGCCTTTATCTAATGGCCAACCAGCAGTATGAACCACTAAACCTTCTTGATGTTTAGCTGGGTCAACATCCCAAATTTCTTTAAAACCTAATCCATAGTGCTGTGGAGACTTTCCTTCATCTAAGTTGAACTTACTGATCAACTCTTTTCCTAAATGACCACGACAACCTTCAGCAAACACTGTGTATTTAGCACGCAGTTCCATACCAGGTTCAAATGAATCTTTTTCATTGCCATTAACATCTAGGCCCATATCACCGGTAAGAATACCGGCAACGCTGCCGTCATCATTATAAAGTACTTCGTGGGCTGGGAAGCCAGGGAAAATCTCAACACCTAACGCTTCTGCTTGCTCTGCCAACCATCGACAAACATTGCCCATACTTACAATATAATTTCCATCATTGTGCATAGTTTTTGGGACAGAGAAGTTAGGTAATTTGATACCGTTACTCTCACTATTGAGCAAATAAATGTCATCGCCAGTAACTTTTGTTTTTAACGGCGCTCCTTTTTCCTGCCAATCGGGAAATAATTCATTTAGCGCTCTTGGTTCAAAAACCGCTCCCGACAAAATATGTGCACCAACTTCTGATCCCTTCTCAACAACACAGACCGTGAGTTCTTGATCTTTCTCTTGTGCTAGCTGCATCAAACGACAAGCTGTTGCTAAACCAGACGGACCAGCACCAACAATAACAACGTCAAAATCCATCGATTCGCGTTCCATAAACTTCCCCAAAAAATATTCATTGAAATAAAATCAAACACTCGTTTGATTTTCAAACACCTGTTTGATAATATCACTCATTATAGATATTTTGTCCATAAATACTATCTTCTATTTAAAGATAATGTGGCAAAAGCTATTTAAGCTCAATTTATCAGAAACAACTACTATATTACGTTGACGTTCACGTACTCTAGTATTAGTCTGTCGAGCAATAATTACAAATATTTGCTAATGTTAATCTAGTAACAAAAACGTTAGCTTTACTCTATAAATACAAACACAATAAACACAATCAGAGGCAACGATGAAAGTATTAGTACCTATCAAACGTGTAATTGACTATAACGTCAAAGTTCGCGTAAAAGCAGATCATTCAAATGTAGATCTTGCTAATGTAAAAATGGCAATCAACCCTTTTTGTGAAATAGCAGTAGAAGAAGCCGTTCGTTTGAAAGAGGCGGGGATCGCAACTGAAGTTATTACCGTATCTATCGGTGATAAATCTTGCCAAGAACAATTAAGAACTGCACTAGCACTAGGTGCTGATCGTGCTATTCAAATTGAAACTGATGAAAACTTAGATGCGTTGAATATTGCAAAATTATTACAAAAAATTGTTGAACAAGAACAACCGCAATTAGTCATTTTAGGTAAGCAGTCTATCGATAGCGATAACAATCAAACAGGTCAAATGCTTGCTGCCTTAACCGGTATGCCGCAAGGCACATTTGCTTCTGAAGTAAAGGTTGAAGGTGATAAAGTCAATGTTACTCGTGAAGTTGATAGCGGCCTACAAACTGTTGCACTTAACTTACCAGCAATTGTGACCACTGATTTACGATTGAACGAACCACGTTATGCTAAATTACCTAATATAATGAAAGCAAAACGTAAACCTTTAGTTGTTATGCCTGCCGCTGATTTTGGTATTGATTTACGTCCACGCTCAACATTATTAAAAGTAACGCCTCCTGCAGAACGTCAAGCAGGTATCATAGTTGATAGCGTTGATACATTAATTGAAAAACTGAAAAATGAAGCGAAGGTGATCTCATGAGTATTTTAGTATTTGCTGAACACGATAACAGCACATTAAAAGCAGACACCTTAAAAACTGTTGCAGCAGCACAAGCTATTGGTGGTGACATTCACCTTTTAGTTGCAGGTAGCAATTGTCAAGCTGTCGCTCAAGAAGCTGCAAAAACTAATGGTGTAAGTAAAGTATTAGTTGCTGACAATGCCGCATACGAATACCAGTTAGCAGAAAACATCAGTCTATTAGTGACTGAGCTTGCTGGTGATTACGATCATATTTTAGCAACGGCGTTAACAACAGGTAAAAACTTCATGCCTCGCGTTGCCGCTTTATTAGATGTTGCTCAAATTTCAGATATTATTGCAGTAGAAAGTGCAGATACGTTTGTTCGCCCTATCTATGCTGGCAACGCAATCGCTACTGTACAGAGCTTAGACAGCAAAAAAGTCATTACTGTTCGTCCAACAGGTTTTGATGCTGTAGCAGCTGACGGTAGTGCTGAAATTGTTTCACTAGACACTGTTACTGATGCGGGTATTTCTGCTCACGTAAGTGACCAATTATCTGAATCAGAGCGTCCAGAGTTAGGCGCTGCTGACGTAGTTATATCTGGTGGTCGTGGCATGCAAAATGGCGACAACTTCAAATTACTTGAAGGAATTGCTGACAAACTTGGTGCAGCAATTGGTGCTTCACGCGCCGCAGTAGATGCTGGTTTTGTACCGAACGACATGCAAGTTGGACAAACAGGTAAAATTGTTGCTCCGGATTTATACATAGCTGTAGGTATCAGTGGTGCTATCCAGCATTTAGCGGGTATGAAAGATTCAAAAATCATTGTGGCAATTAACAAAGATGCTGAAGCGCCAATTTTTCAAGTGGCTGACTACGGTATTGTTGGTGATTTATTTGACGTATTACCAGAGCTTGAAGCTAAACTGTAAACGATAACGTTTTCAGACTTATTTTCTAGAGTATTCTAGGTATAATAAAGCCACTTTTACAGTGGCTTTATTTTTGTCTTAAATTTAGCAATTGTGTCGATTAAATAGTGGTATTAACATTATGAAAAATAAACTTACTAGTCTTAGCGATCTTGCCGGTGCATTTGGTAGAAAAAACGCATCACCAGCTAATTCAGAAATACAGCAACCGTCTGACAGTTCATTAGTATATTCGACACAGACTGGACGTATCAAGCAAGATGGTGGCGCCAAAGATATTACTCCCAGTGATGGCTTTGCAAGAGTTAGGCGTGAAACTAAAGGAAGAAAAGGAAAAGGAGTTATCACGATTAGTGGTTTAGGTATAGATGCCAAAGCACTCAAAGAATTAGCTAAAAAATTAAAGAAAACCTGCGGTACTGGTGGCAGTGTTGTCGGAGAAGTGATTGAGGTTCAAGGTGACAAAAGAGAGCAAATCAAACAAGTTTTAGAGAATAATGGCTTTAAAGTTAAATTTGTTGGCGGTTAGTCTAAACATTCATAATAGATAAACATCGTCAAATGATTCCTAGCCTATGCTGTTGTTAACCGTAAATTTTAAGCAGAAACTTATTGGCATATAACTCAATTTATGAATCAATTACCGTTATCACTTAAGACTATACACGCGCCCAGCGCCCCACAATAATGTTTAATAACGCCCGGTAGGTGTGTAATCTCATCGGATAGACCCACATTAGCTCGGTATATTATAAGCCCTCAATTTCATCGCTATTTTGTTATGAGAAACCTTAAGGCGCTGAGCTAATTTCCGAGTACTCGGATATGAGGGGTATAATTCCATTAGTAATGCCTTTTCAAAATGTTCTTGTGCGCTTGTCCAGTCTCTAAAACTCTCATATTGAACTATATTAATCTCATCATTTTTATCAAATTCTTGTACCGATAAAATATCTTCAACGTCATTACGTTGAATAACACGCTTGGTATTTAATGCGACTAGTCTAAAAATGGAATTTTCTAATTGTCGAATATTACCTGGCCATTGATATGTTTGTAATAATGATAATGCAGAAGGCGTTAATATAGGTGCTTCTTGCTCAACTTGGCGAGCGGCGTTCTTAACGAAATGTTCAACTAATAATGGGATATCTTCAACACGTTGATTTAGAGCAGGTAAAGCAAGGGTTAAAACATTTAAACGATAATATAAATCTTCTCTAAATAATTTTTTTTGAATTAATTCAGTAAGATTTTGATGTGAGGCACTGATTATCTTTATATTGGCGGTTAGTTCCTTAACTCCCCCTAATCGGCGAAAGCTATAATCTTGTAGGAATCTAAGCAGTTTGGCCTGTAAATATACCGACATCTCTGCGACCTCGTCTAGAAAGACAGTACCACCATTAGCCAGTTCAAATAAACCAGGTTTTCCACCTCTAGCAGCTCCCGTGAAAGCCCCTGATTCGTAGCCAAACAATTCACTTTCAAGTAATTGTTCTGGTAATGAGGCGCAGTTAATCGTCAAAAATGGGGCCTCTTTCCTACTACTTTCTTGATGTAGCGCACGGGCAATAAGTTCCTTGCCTGTTCCGGTATCTCCGGTAATAAGCACAGGTAAATCAAGCTCGGCAAACCTTAATGTTTGCGCCATGACTGATTGTAATTTTTCTGACTTACCAACAATGTTATCTAAAATTCCATCAGTAGATGACTGCATTAAGGCGATTTGTCGACCGAGCTTATCAATTGATCGCAAACTAATTACTGCCCCTGATATTCTTTTCTTGGAATACACAGGTAAAATATCTGCGATAAATGGTCTATCGTAAAAAGTTAACGAAAGGCTGTGCTCTTTAGGTTTTAACAAAGCATCCAGCGTACAATCTATAAAAGCGACGATAGACTTGCCAACCAAGTTATTTTCAACAGGTGACACTATTTCTTTTATTGCTTGATTAATAACAAGCACTACGCCCTTTTCGTCGATATCGATAATAGGGTCAGGGATCCTTGCTAACAGTGTATGAAGGTGGTTCTCTCTTTTTTCCGAGGGCATAAAGTCAATTTCACGACAATTTATTATGCCACTGGTTTCTTTGAGTGCTTCTTCAATTTTATCGAAATCTACATTTGGACTATCAATGGAGACAAAGGTAAAACATGTCTCTACTTCAATTGCCTTTAAATTCCATGAATTTAAAGAGAATATCGAGAGAATTTCTTGACTGATGCCCAATCTATCAGAGGATTCAATTACAACTTTCAACATTATGTACCAATAAAATTACACCGTACTAATTAAGGTACATCAAAAAAACCAATTAAAACAGCGATAATTGCTATTTATTCTATTTAATAGAATTATTACAGCCAAATCTTGTAATATAAATATTACACTTTTTATTCACAATATGTACGAAAAACACCTAACGTGTTGATTAAATTGTGAAAATAATTACTGGCCTTATTATTGCTCTAACATCAATAACCTTATTATTGAGGGCGGTTAACGGTGTAACAATCACAAAACAAACAACCACACCGATAATTTACCTCATTCCAACTAAATATAGTGCAGATAAATAATGAAACATAGCAAACACGTTGAAACCCAAGCAATCCATTCAGGTCGAATTAATGACGAGCAGTTCGGTTCATTAGCTACGCCCCTATACCAAACCTCTACTTTTATTTTTGATAGTGCTGAACAAGGTGCTGAGCGTTTTGCCGGTGAAGCAGAAGGTTATATCTATGGTAGATTAGGAAACCCTACGGTAAGACAATTAGAAATGCGTGTTGCCGCTATGGAAGATATGGATGATGCCGCAGCTACAGCAACGGGAATGGCTGCTGTATCAGGCGCTTTATTAGCTAATTTACAGTGTGGTGATCATATTATTTCATCAAGCGCCTTATACGGTTGCTCATATGCGTTAATCAGCCATATGCTTACAAAATTCGGTATTGAAGTTTCATTCGTTGATATGAGCATTCCTGAAAATATCGAAAAAGAAATTAAGCCGAATACTAAAGTAATATTCCTAGAAACACCCATTAATCCAAACTTAGTCGTTTTAGATTTAGAACGAATTTTAGCGATATCAAAGCAACATAATATTCTGTCAATTGTTGATAATACGTTTCTGACCCCTGTTTTACAGCAACCCGGTAAATTTGGTGCAGATATAGTGGTTCATAGTGCTACTAAGTACCTGAATGGCCACGGTGATGTAGTAGCAGGTATCATTTGTAGCAATGCTGACATGATCAGTCATATAAAGTTAACAGCACTTAAAGATATTGGTGCAACGATGAGCCCGCATGATGCGTGGTTGATCATGAGAGGCTTAAAGACTCTGCCATTGCGTATGGAACGCCACTGTTCTAATGCCCAATCGATTGCTGAGTTTTTAGAAAGCCATCCAATGATAGCTAAAGTATATTACCCGGGATTAAAATCTCACGAAGGCTATAAATTTATCGGTACACAAATGAAAGCTGCCGGTGGTGTTATCGCGTTTGAATTAAATACAGATTTAAAAGGTGGTGCAGCGTTTATTAATCGTATGAACTTATTTTCTATCGCGGTGAGCCTGGGAGATGCAGAGTCTTTAATACAACATCCTGCATCAATGACACATTCACCCTATACTCCAGAAGAAAGAACAGCGGCAGGCATAAGTGATAGTTTAATACGTATATCTGTTGGCTTAGAGCATGTAAGCGACTTACTTGAAGATCTTAAACAGTCATTAGACAAAATTGAAAATCGCCAAGATAAAGTTGCATAACTCGGCGAGATTTTATTAATAAGTTATTCCTGTGTTGTTATAATAGCTAACGCAGGAAGTACTTTTACTTTTAACGACTCTAACTCTTCTAGTGAATATGGCTTCATCGGCACCTCGCCCCATACAGGTTTAGGCCAAGCAATATCATCAGAAAACCGAACAATATGGTGAACATGGAGTTGCGAGCAAATATTACCAAGCGCGGCTACATTCATTTTAGTACCATTAAATAATTGCATCAATACTTCACTGAGCAAGCTTGATTCATTTAAATACTGTTGTTGCTGCTCCCAATCAAGCTGATAAAGATCTTGAATATTTTCAACTCTAGGCACTAAAACAAACCATGGGTAGTTGCTATCGTTCATCAGTAACAGCGTTGATAATGGCAATTCTAATAATTCAATTGCGTCACGTTGTAATAGTTCATGTAGTTGAAAAGTATTAGACATATTTAGTTCTCTCTTAACGTTTGTTTCTTCGACCACGGCCACGTGCTTCTTTCTTAGCTTCTCGAGCTGCAATTTTCTTCGCTTCAACTTCGTTAAAATGAAGTATTTCTCTTTCTATCATCTCTGGTGTTTCAAACGTAATACCACCGAGCGTTTTGTCACGTATTTCATTGATCAAAATAGCGGAAGCTTTATGTAAATCAATACGACCACCAGACTTTACACAACCGCGTCGCTTGCCAATTTCTTCAATTAGCTCAGTCTCTGTTTCGGGTATTTCTTGCAGTTGATAGCGATCTTTCAAACGATCCGGGTATTGAGCTAATAAATATTCACCCGCAAATGCGGCAATATCTTCGTGGTCAAATGCCGTATCTTTTACTGCACTTGTTATAGCCAAGCGGTAGCCACTATTTTCATTAATAATTTTAGGCCATAACATACCTGGCGTATCATATAAGAAAAGCCCGTCATCTAAACGGATACGCTGCTGACCTTTAGTAACCGCTGGTTCGTTACCTACTTTAGCTTTAGCTTTACCGACTAAAGTATTCAATAATGTTGATTTACCAACATTAGGAATACCCATTATAACAACATTAATTTGCTTGCCTGTTTGATCTTTACCAGGAACTAATTTACGGATAAGGGCTGGGAGTGTTTTCGCTACACTAGGGTTGTCTGTAGTTAAAGCAATTGCTTTAACGTTTTTCTGAGACTCTAAATACTCTAACCAAATCTTAGTTTGTTTTGGGTCTGCCAAGTCTGATTTATTTAATATTTTAATTAAAGGAAGATCACCTCTAATTTCAGTGATCATTGGGTTTTCGCTACTTAACGGAAGTCGAGCGTCACAAACCTCTATCACAACATCAATTTGTGGGAGAATTTCTTTTATTTCTTTTTGGGCTTTATGCATATGCCCAGGGAACCAATTAATTGCCATAACAACACTAAGTAATTTTTTAATAACTAGATTTTAGCAAGTTCCTGATTGATACACACGTTACATTGAAAATAAATATTAATATTCAAATATGTTAGGACTTAAATTTCTCCGAAGACCTTATTCTGTAAACTAAAAAGTAAAGTTGAACAAATTTTATTGTAGATAGCAAAAAGCCCGACTCTTTCGCACCGGGCTTGACGTACATGTATGTACTAATGCAGCGAGTGCATGGATGCACAATAGCGGTCTCTAATAGGCGCCTAGCAATGTTTTACTCTGACATGGGCCTTACTCAACATAAGTCACACGACCATTGGCGCAACTGCTTTATGTTTAGCGATTTATATGAAACTTTAGAATTCCAGACAGCAAAAAGCCCGACTCTTTCGAATCGGGCTTCTCTAATAGGCGCCTAGCAATGTCCTACTCTCACA
>JABSOZ010000013.1 GCA_013215295.1 Colwellia sp. | reverse complement strand
ATTTAATTCAAAGGTTAAATGCTGCACTTGAATATCAGTTTGCCATGGCAAGTTGTTTGGATCGTCTAAGAGTTTACGTTGATGGGCCGGATTTTTATGAAAACCATCGATACAAGCGCCAATAATCGCGTCTTCATCGGCTTTAAAACCGGGAAAACTTGCGGCAAATACCGCTTCATTGTCTTTTAATAAGGTAAACGTAGCTTTATTGGCGTAGGTGATCAAAAAGTCGCGGTCAATCATCATGGTTGGGGTATTAGATTGGTCAATGGCCCCTTGTAATTGTACGGACTTGTTAGCCGATTCTCTGACTTCTGTGACATTAGCCCACTCAAGTGAATTACCGATATACTCACCCGCGGTATTCATAATCGCGGTAACATTTAATTCAAAGGTTAAATGCTGCACTTGAATATCAGTTTGCCACGGTAAATTATTGGGATCGTCAAGTAGTTTGCGTTGATGGGCCGGATTTTTATGAAAAATATCAATACAAGCGCCAATAATCGCGTCTTCATCGGCTTTAAAGCCAGGAAAACTCGCGGCAAATACCGCTTCATTGTCTTTTAATAAGGTAAACGTCGCTTTATTGGCGTAAGTGATGATGAAATCGCGGTCAATCATCATGCTTGGAGTATTAGATTGATCAAGAGCACCTTGCAATTGTACTGCCTTATCACTGCTTGCTCTTATCTGTGTAACATCACTCCATTCAAGTGAATTACCAATATATTTATTATCAGCACTCATGATCGCGGTAACATTTAATTCCATGATCAAATGTTCGATTTCAATATCTGTGGTGTAAGGTAAGTTATTAGGATCTGAGAGTAATTTACGTTGATGGGCAGGATTTTCATGAAAACCATCAATACAAAAACCCATAATATCGTCTTTGTTTGCGACAAAACTCGGCCATTTTTTCTGAAACGTTGCTTCATGGGTTTTAAGCAACTTCATTGTGCTTTCATTGGCATAGGTAATAATGAAGTCTCTATCAATCATCATAACAGCAACGCCAGACTGTTCTAACGCTGCTTGAATAAATGCACTTTGTTCGTTATTACTGTTGCTCATAGTAGTTCCTGTTGATTGTTTTTTTTCAGCAATGCTTGCATCAGCTGCTGCTATCATAGTGGTTGCTAAAACGGTATAAACCGCCGTCCATGCTTTTTTCACAGTTGGGGTAAATGCATCACCTAAACCTATTTCGAGGGTTTTGAGTAACGCGGCTCCGACGGTATCGTAATGAGCCGTCGTAACGCCGTAGTCGACATGTCTTATCCCTAATTTTTCTACTGCTGGAATTAATTTATCCGGGCTACTGAGCAACTTCACCGCGGTATCGAGCATGGTCATTAATTTAATACCTTGCTCGGTTATATCGTTTTTAAATAGCGGTTTTAGCGACGGGTCCATTTCAAACAAAGTGCTATAAAATATTTCCGCAGCTTGCGGAGCTATTGGCTTAACTTTAGCCCATGATTCTTGAACTAAACTAATTTGCTTGGGTGTCATAAATTTTGCTCCATCGTTTTTATTTTTACTATTTTATAAAAAACATTCAATTTGTTTTTACAGTTTTATCTATCTTTACACTGCAGTTTTATCTGGTGACCGCGACTTAACGTCTTTATGGTCAACCTGATAGAGTTCGTTTTGGTCTAATAAACTATTGCTGTCGAGTAAGATAATCAGTTTGTCGTCAATGGTGGCCATTCCCTGTAAAAAGCAACGATCAATATTATTGCCAAAGGAAGGAGCGGTTCGAATTGATTTTTTGTCAAACTTGTACACTTCTGATACGGCATCTACAACAATACCAACCGCCATAGTTTTTTTACTATTTTGATTACGTAAAATAATGGTAACCGTTTGTTCATTATACGCTAACGGCTCTTGTCCAAAGCGCTGTCTCAAATCAATGATAGGAATGATAATGCCTCTTAAATTGATCACGCCTTTTATGTACTTAGGCTTATTCGGTAACTCTGTTACCGAACTCCAAACACGTATTTCTTGTACACATAAAATATCAACGCCATACTCTTCGCCATTTAAAAAAAAGGTGAGATATTCTTGCTCTTGTTCCATGGTATCTTTCCCTGTTAATTTATCTGGTGCTTTTCAACAGCTTGCAGAGTTTTTACGTTAAGTATCGTGACAACTTTTTCACCCACATTCACTAATCCATCAAGGTAAGCTTGTGGAACACAACCGCCAAAAACGGGGGCTGGCTTTATTTCATTCTCTTCAACATTTAAGACGTCAGATACTGCGTCAACGACAAAACCGATAGTGCGGGTTTTTTCTTCTGTTTCAACCGTAAGCACTATCACTACCGTTGTGTCACAATAAATAGCTTCGCCGATATTAAATTTCATGCGTAAATCAACGATAGGAACAATGATACCGCGCATATTTATCACTCCTTTGATATAAGAAGGAGAGTTTGGGATACGGGTTGGATTTTCCCAACTTCGAATTTCTTCCACACATAAAATATCAACAGCATATTGTTCATCTGATAATAAAAATGTCAGGTATTGTTCACCACTGGTTATAAAATCGACGCCTTCTAGGGAGTGCTCTCCTTCGACAGGGACTTCATCTGCTAACATTTGAATATCCATTAAGAGTTCACTCCTTCAGATATTGACTGTGTTATTTTAGGTTTAATCGTTGACCTGTTTTTTTGATTCAACTGTGCTTGAGCAAGTGCCATAGTAATAATACCGGGAACATCTAATATCATTGCGACAGAACCATCACCTAATATGGTTGCTCCAGATATTCCATCAACTTGTTGGTAGTTATCATTCAAACTTTTAATGACAACTTGCTGTTGGGCAAGTAGATCATCTACCATTAAGCCGATTTTCTGACCATCAGCCTCAACAACAACTAATAAAGATTTTTCAATATTGTCAAACTCGCTGGGAATATTAAACAATTGATAAATAGGTATAACGGGAACATTATCTTCACGAAGACGATAAAGCACCATATCGCCGGATACTCGATTAATAAGCTCTTTTTGTGGCTGTAGTGATTCAACAATAGTGATAAGCGGAATTATATAGGTTTCAGTACCCACTTGAACAAGTTGCCCATCTAAAATGGCAAGTGTTAGGGGTAAATTTACGCGAAATGTACTACCTTTTCCTGGCTCAGATATTACCTGAATGCGTCCACCGAGTGATTGAATGTTCTTTTTAACGACATCCATACCCACACCGCGACCAGAAATATCGCTGACTTCTTTTGCCGTAGAAAATCCAGGTTCGAACAGTAAATCAAAGGTCTGGGCGTCGGTTAATACCGTATTTTCATCAACAAGGCCTTTCTCTAACGCTTTATTAAATACAGCTTCACGGTCAATCCCACCACCATCATCTTTAATTTCTATAATAATACTGCCGCCTTGATGATAAGCGTCTAACATTATGGTGCCCTTTTTGGGTTTACCATTTGCTAATCTAACTTCAGCAGATTCTATACCATGATCAACGGCGTTACGTACCAAATGAACAAGTGGGTCACCAATTTGCTCCATCACCGTTTTATCTAATTCAGTTTGCTCACCTTTTAAAATAAGCTCAATATCTTTACCTGTTTTTTTAGATAAGTCATGAACCAACCTTGGGAAACGGTTAAATGCAAAGCTAATAGGAAGCATACGAATACGCATGACACTTTCTTGTAACTCTTTGGTGTTTTGAAGTAACTGTTCTAAACCAGAATTTAAACGCTCTACTTTTGATAAATCAAAATCATTACCTAATTCAGATAACATAGATTGAGTAATAACTAATTCGCCCACTAAATTGATTAAACTATCGACTTTATCAACCCCAACACGAATTGAACCCAAATCATTTTTGGCTTTGCTCGATGACTTTTCAGTGCTTTTTTCGGTTGGTTTTGCCGGGTTGTCAATTTTTGATGTAGCGGTTGATAAAATTGGATCTGACTCTTCCAAGGAAGGTGGTTCTGTTAATAACTCAGCTATAGATAAATCACCGTTAGAGAGCGCTTCTTTAGTGATAATTAATTCGCACTCGTCTTCGACCCATTCAAAAACTTCTTTTATTTCATCTTCATTAGCGCTTGACTGAAGGGTTATATTCCAACTTAAATGAATCTCTTCAGCGTCGAGCTCATTTAACGCGGGTAATTTTTTTGCGCAGGCGACTAAAGTTACTTCACCTAAATCAGCTAACGCATTAAAAAGTAATAAGGGGTCATTACCCGTTTGTACCAAATGATGCTCAGGAATAAATGAGATTTGCCAAGTACTGGTATCATCCGTTTTGCTTTCAACAGTATCTGAACTGTTAATGGTTATAGCTTCACTCACTTCGACACCATCAGCAGCTAAGGTTTTTTCTAACAATGCTGAGGTCTCAATTATTTTTGAAGTATCACATTCTATTTCATCACGTATAGACTCAATGAGTAGACGCATACAATCAACTGAGTCTAATAGTAGTTCAACATCATCTTGAGCAATTTTGCGTCTTCCATCACGCATTTCATCAAGTAGTGTTTCAACTAAATGGGTAAATTCAGTAACAGAATTAAAACCAAAAGTACCCGCACCGCCTTTTATGGAATGCGCGGCACGAAAAATTGAATTAATCGTTTCATCATCACCTTGCTCTAAATCTAGCAAGCTCGACTCCATTAATTCGAGGCCTTCAAAGCTTTCTTCTAAGAAACTTGGAATAAATTGCGATAGATCTACACTCATAATAGCTTTACCTGACAACCCTTTTAATGGTTGCTAATAATTTTTCAGGGTTAAAAGGTTTGACTAACCAGCCAGTAGCTCCTGCGGCTTTACCACGCATTTTCATATCTCCAGAGCTTTCAGTGGTTAACATCAAAATAGGAGTAAATTTGAAACTTGGTAGCTTACGTAATTCTTGACAAAGGGTTATGCCGTCCATAATGGGCATATTTACATCAGAAATTACCAAATCGATGGATGTTGCTTTAGCTTTATTTAATCCGTCTTGTCCATCTTTTGCTTCAACCGTTTCATAACCGGCACTTTTTAATGTAAAACTAACCATATCGCGAATAGAGTTAGAGTCGTCTACAACCAATATTTTGGTCATGTCTTTTTCCTTTTAAGCTGAATATAACTTCAAAGACTTAATCATAATTAAGCATTCAGATATTGATTTAAAATGGCTTCGTTAAGCCCTAGTTGCTTAACGCTTTGTTGAATAGCTGAAGAAGAAGAGCTCCAGTTAAGTTCTTTATTTAGTGAAGCGATGTAAGTTACCGCAGCTAATAGCAATTGTATGCCTACTGTATCAATACTCGTGACATCACTGTCGTCAAAACTGATAACATCATTCTCATCAATTTCGATCAGTAGTTTAGCTTTGCAGTCATCAACTTGAGCAATCGTTAACTGAGCGGGTAATTTGAACATTTAATCCCTTATTTATTCACTTAAAGTTTTAGAACCTATCCCTAAACATAAGGCATATAAAAATAACTGCAAGTTTATTTCCATAAAAAATTTACTATTTTTTAAGTGTTTACAAAAAAACAACAAAACAGCTCAAAAATCAAACATTAAAATAGTCAGATTTATTTTAATGATTATATTGCTTTCCCTGTTTACAATTATTATGGTTGAAACAACATGAATAATTGGGAATGACCATGTCACAAGAGAATCAAAAAGTACCGAGCCAAGTATTTCGTTGGTTTGAGAAAATGAAAAGTAACTACGAACAGAGTGTGCAAGGTGTATTACAACGATTCGAGCAGTACAGTCATAGCCAACAATTAAGAATAGATCACGCTAATCAATCTAATATTGAGAATTTAAAACAATCTCAACAAAAACTCCTTTCCCTGCAAAATGATCAAATCAATCAATTGAATGATGATGTAAAATATTACAAAGAACAAATGACGAAACAACAGCAAATGATAGAACAGCTTAATGGTCGTTATGATGCGGTAATGAGTTGCTTACTTACGGAGAAAAGAAAAGACATTAATATTAGAGATATTTTTTCTGATGATGATTTTGTAAAAAGTGAACCGAGTGAATTCATTGAAAGTATAGCAAACACAGATGTTTCAACTACAACTGCTGATACAAGTACCGAGCCTGATACTAGTACTGAGCATGTAACTGCTGATGCAAGTACCGAGCATGCAACTGCTGATACAACTTCTGATGAAAATACTGAACATGTAACTGCTGATACAAGTACTGAACATGCAACAGCTGATACAAGTATCGAACATGCAACTGCTGAAACTAGTACCGAACATTTAACTGCTGATACAAGTACTGAACATGTAAATATAGATGACAAAAACAGTAATATTCATGACGACGAGACTGCTCCCTTAGGTCAAGGTAATGATGAGCTTTTCGAACAAGCCCTTTTAAAAAGAGAACAAGGTGAGATTGAGCAAGCTTTTCGATTATTTGAGCAAGCAGCTCAACTTGGGCATGCAAAATCAATGGGTGCTATGGGCCGTTCATTTTTCTTAGGTGAAGGCATAGAAGAAGATCATTCAATTGGCTTAGCATGGCTTATTCAAGCGGCAAACCAAGCATTACCGCAAGCTATTGCACGCGTTAAACATTTTCAGGAAAATGAGCCGGAACTTTACGAAGAAGCCTTAACATTATCAGAGCATCTCTATGTTGCTTAAATTATTTACCCAATATTGATCATCATAACGAGCATTTGTTAAACAACATAAATAGTTCAAAGTGTATATTGTATAAAATAATAATGTCATAATGCCAAAATCATAAATATTATTTTGGAGCAGTAAATGACACAAAAAATGACTATAGGCATAGGTGGCTCTGACACCGCATCAGAACTAGCTAAACTTAACAATATGACAGGTGATATTCAGCCTGTCTCTTCAAACGAGTTTCATGCACGTATATCTAAAGCTCAGCAATTAATGAAAGCCAATAATATTGCAGCTACTTATATAGATGCTGGTACTAATCTGTATTATTTTACCGGAACTAAATGGTATGCCAGTGAGCGTATGGTGGGGGCAATAATTCCACAAGAAGGCGAAATTCAATATATCACCCCATATTTTGAAATGAATACCCTAGATCAGTATATGACCATTAAGGGTAAAGTTAATGGTTGGCAAGAGCATGAAAGCCCTTATCAATTATTTGTTGAAACCTTAAAGCATATGGGTATTGCTTCAGGAACAATTGCCATTGACGAGTCAACCTCCTTTTTCATTGCCAATGGTATTAAACAATGCTCAGATAGTGACAAGAACAATTACCAAATTATTGATGCAAAAGCTGTTACTGCTGGTTGTCGTAGTGTCAAATCGGCTCACGAAATTGCGTTATTGCAACGTGCTAAAGATATGACAATGGAAGTTCATAAAGCGGTTGCAAAAATATTATATCAAGGGATCAGTACTCAAGAAGTCACAAACTTTATTCATCAAGCCCATATAAAAGTTGGAGCCCCTGCCGGTTCTTATTTCTGTATTGTTTTATTTGGTGAAGACTCATCTTACCCACACGGTGTAAAAACGCCCAAAAATCTAGCATTAAATGACATCGTATTAATTGATACAGGTTGTCAGGTAGAAGGATACAATTCAGATATTACCCGAACCTATGTTTTTGGTGAAGCTAACGCACGCCAGCGTAAAATGTGGTTATTAGAAAAAAATGCACAAATAAGCGCATTTGACGCAGCGAAAGTTGGCGTTCCATGTGGTGATGTTGATGTTGCTGCCCGTGATTACTTAGCCAGCCAAGATATGGGACCTGATTACCAAACCCCTGGTTGTCCGCATAGAACTGGCCATGGTGTTGGTTTAGATATTCACGAGTGGCCTTATTTAGTGCGTAGTGACAGAACACCACTCACTGTTGGCATGTGTTTCTCAAATGAGCCAATGTTAGTATTGCCAAATGAATTTGGTATTCGCCTTGAAGATCATTTTTATATGACTGAGCACGGCGCAAAATGGTTTACTGAGCCATCACACTCTATTGATGATCCCTTTGGTTTAATGGCGTAAAAATATATTTTTATAGATGAGCATGTGTGATGTATATTATACATTCTCATCATAGTTATTTTTTGAATTGAAAATAAGTTATCAACTTAAAATAAATTATTATTTGGCTAATGACTTAGCTTTGAGTAGAATCAGTTCATACTTCTAAATAAAATCGAAATATTGATACTATGCATGCACTTTTTGAATACCTGCCGCTAGTTGTTTTTTTTATTGTTTATCAAGTAATGGATATCTACTGGGCAACAGGTTCATTAATTATCCTTGCCGCTGCGCAAATAATTTATTACCTCATCAAAAAAGAGCCTATCCCTAAACGTACATTAATCTTTTTTGTCCTTATTGCCGTGTTTGGCGGTCTGACCATATTCTTACACGATGATACTTTTCTTAAATGGAAAGTAACGATTATTAATTTATTTTTTGCGATTGCCTTAATCATCAGTGATAAAGTCTTTAAGAAAAACATCATGAAAGACTTTCTAGATGAAGCGTTAATTCTTCCTGAAAATATTTGGGCAAAGCTTAATTTAGCGTGGGCCTTATTTTTTGCTTTTTGCGCATTTTTGAATTTATACGTTGCTTTTAATTTTGATCAAGATACCTGGGTAAACTTTAAAGTATTCGGCTTAACCGGTTTAATGTTCGTTTTCTCTATCGGCTCTGTGTTATCGCTATATAAATACTTACAAGATGATGAAGATGAAAGTGATGATAAAAGTAATCAATCAGTAGAAGACAAAAATAACAAATAAATGTAACAATCACCCTTTAATATATGGAAGTTAAATGTTTTATCTTATTTATGCAGAAGACGTTGAAAATAGCTTAGCATTAAGAATGTCAGTACGTGAAAATCACTTAGCACGCTTACGAGCGTTACAAGATCAAGGACGATTATTAATTGCAGGGCCTTGTCCAGCCATTGATAATGAAAACCCTGGCGAAGCAGGCTTTACAGGTTCTTTAATTGTTGCTGAATTTAATAGTCTACCTGATGCGCAAGCATGGGCAGATATAGACCCTTATATTGCAGCAGGTGTTTATAAAAAAGTGACCGTTAAACCTTACAAAAAAGTATTGCCTGAGTAAAGTTAAGCTATTATAACTTTACTTAATATGCATTATTTTATGAAAATTTAGAAACCTGAAGAAGAGTATAATGAACAAATATTTTACCTACAGTTTAGCGTTAGCTTTTTGCTTATTATCTACTGCCAGCTTTGCAAAAAAGTCCATTGAGCATTGTGAAGCGACACAGGACACAACGTCAGGGTTATCGAGTTGTTTTGATATAGTCAAAGCTTCGATAGATAGAGAATTACAGACGTGGATAAATAATCAGGTTTTTATTCTTGAAGAGTTTGCTTTAACTACCGGTAGACGTTCCGCCTTAAACATGTTCAAACGCTCTCAACGTAATTTTATTACCTTTAGAGAGAATGACTGCCGATGGCAATACCTTGCTGTTTCGCCAAGTACTGGCGCAGCAGCAGCTTATAAAAAGTGTTATATTTTAGTGAGTAAAGCACGTATCAAAGAACTAGAGATGATTAAACCTTAATATCACTTTCTGATGCAATTAAAGCTTAGTCGCTTACTAAGCTTTAATTTTACAAAATAAAACGCCAAACGTTACATTCCCTTCACTAAATCATTTATCTTTTAATAATTATCCTTTGAAAATTTTTGTCATCAATAATCGATAAATAATCACATAAAAGACAAAGGCTACAACCACAAGTGAAAGCCCTATTCCCGCAAATAAGTCTGGCGCTTTCATTAAGCTACTCATTAACGATTCCTGATAATAAAAGAACCACTGATGATTATCAGGAAATACCAAGGTATGTAAGTAGTAAAATATATCTGTAAAGCCGAATATACTGAACACAATAAACAAGGTGACACTTGGTATAGTTAACGCCATGTATTGCTGTTTTTTAAGGGGTTTAGGCTGTTTAAAACGATAAACGACCACAATAACAATGAGTAATAATAACAAGTTAATGACAGATGCCGAATGTAATCTGTTCACTAAATCACTTACATCTTGTAGGTGCACAACCTCTGCTGTTGTGAGTAATAATTTATGTTGTTTGTCTTTGTTTTGGTAGCTAAGCTTTGATAAGCCCGAACCGTTATTATTAATTTCATAGACTATTTCATTGAAACTCTTAATGTGCTGCAGGGTATCGGTGCTTGCAAAGTCTCGTTTACCTTGAGTATTTTGGGGAACATAAGTTTTAACTGTTTGTTCAATATTAAGTTTGGTATACCAAAACTCATAAAAGAAGTTAGCACTTTTGTTTACTTGCCAACTCAGCCCTAACGAAAGAACCAGTAAAAATAAACAGGTAAAAAGCCATAGCACCGTCGCTAAATTTCTATTTTTTATCGGCATATTCATGATTAAAATTCATACTCGATAGCTACACGTATAATATGATCTTTACTATTGCCATTTAGGCTAGTATTAAATCTCGCTTCCCACTTCAACTGCTTTTGACCATCAAAACGCTGTACTTCCATAAATGCCAGACCCATACCCACATAATCCCTCTTGAATAGAACTTGACTCGGATTGAAATTGCACGAACCAAGGGTAACGGTTTTGGGCACAAAATTCCATTTTCATCTTAAAATGAGAAGAACTCCTCCCCCCTCGAATGGTTGTTCAGCTTTAATTCGAATAACTTTAAATTTATGAATTACCCCTGATGATTCCCAAGTTAACCGAAAAAGTTTATCGCGTAAAACCCTTCACTTATTTCACCAATTTTCCTTGGTATTAATTTTTCATCATTTACCCTCACATTACTAATCACTGAAAATTCACATGAGCGTTAAATAATATTAAATGCGAAAAGTGCTTGAATAAACAACAAAAACGATATACTGTACATCCATACAGTATATCGAGATTTAAAAGATGATTCAAAAAAATTACTTTAATACCAGTAAGTTAAACTTAAAAGAGAGAAGTATAACAAACGAAAAAGCGAACTGGTGTGATGTCAGAAGTATCGCAAATGAATTTGAACTTTCTCAGCAGTATACAGAAATCTTCGAAAAGCATGATTTAGATAACAAGTGGATTTTGATGATAAACCCTGAAGAAAAACCTCTTCAGCAATTATCGACGCAAGGAAAAATAGACCCAAATAAAATACTTAAAGTGAATATTCATCATCGGAACATATCACTTAAAACGATTAAAGAGGCCTTAGAGAAAGGCCATTGCTCAGCGGTTATTTTGTGTAACGCCAAATTAGATAAGTCGCAATTAACCCAATTAACACAATTCGCAGAAAAAGGACAAACCAAATGCATTATTTTGAAGAAGCAAACTCAAAACGTTTTCAATCAAAATCGAATAGCAAGTTGCTTAGCTATTTCGGATTCTTCTTTATTATTGCATTGATAAAATTTGAGAAAATTTATCCTTTATTAAGGCAGAAATTAAAGTTTTGCTCTGATAAAATAGACCAATTACTTTTTTAGAATGACTCTCGCTTTATGCAATGCCCATGTGGATCAAACATTAGTTTCAAACAATGCTGCTTCTTAATTATAACTGAAGAAGTAAAAGCCGTATCACCAGAGCAATTAATGCGCTCTCGTTATAGTGCCTATGCTACAAAGTTTGCTGACTATATTTATCAAACTTATGCTGAATCTAGCAGAGTACAACAGTCAATAAATGACATATCTCAGTGGGCACAAGAAACAACATGGTTAATGCTCACCATTCATTCTGCAAGTGAATATACTGCGGTAACCCATAATACTGCTGTTAACTCTGTAAATAATGAGCATAACTTACCTACGGTCTGTTTTTCTGCTTATTACAAACATCAAAGCAAGTATTACCTCATGAGAGAAACTTCACGCTTTATTTTTGAACAAAACCAATGGCGGTATCTAGATGGCGAAGTAAGCAGCAGTGAAGAGCTTGCTGCCCTTAAAAGAAATGATTTATGCTTTTGCCAAAGTCAAAAAAAGTTTAAACAATGTTGCGGATCATAAATTGTAAAAACAACTTACCTCATTAAATTATTTTCTTAATAAATGAATTTACTAAGATCAGGCAATTGCATCAAGTAAAGGTGCTTTTACTATGGTGTTATGAACGGCTTTAAGCCAACCTTTCGCATCAAATGATAACCTTGTGCCCTCTGAATCGATATCATCATTATATTTTTTCTGATTAAATTTTTTCTGACAATAAAGTGATGTATTACTGATTATTTGTTGCGCAATATGTTTCTTATCATCACGAAATGCAAGCGGCTTTGGCAATAAGGCGTTTGATAAATGTAATTCAGCCAGGTTATTACTTTGAATAAGCTCAGCTTGATTATATATTGAAGTGTTATGGTTTTCACCTAGGGATAAAGGCGCATTTTCAGGAAGCTCAAACTCCTTCCGTAAAGTTGCATCGTTAGTATCTTTAACATCGCTGACTGTTTTTGGTAGAAAAAACTGACTATGACTTTGTACGTCATCGGCTAACATGGCTAAAAGCAGGGAAAAATCAGCTCGTCGAGCACTGTGAACACTTTCATTAAGTTGTTCACCTAATTGTAGTTCGTGTACCAGAATTTGACTGTCAACTGACTCGGTAAGCAATGCACTTCAACTTTATTATTTTCTATAAAGTTTATATCGACAATATTTTAAGATTAATGAGTTTTATTTTCATTTATTTAGCAAATTTCAGTGGCTCTACCTAATCGTTTATTTTTAACTCGGTAACTGTATCAATATAATGCAACTTACTGTTTTAGTGGCCAACTTAACACAAAACATGCGCCACCTAATTCACTATCGACAACATCAACACTGCCCTGATGCCATTCCATAATACGGCTTACAATAGCTAAACCTAAACCAAAACCGCCGGTTTCGCGGTTTCTTGATTTATCGCCTCGGGAAAAAGCATCAAAAATAACAGGCTTAAGCTCATCGCTAACACCCTCGCCATCATCTTCTACGGTGATGATACAATCACTATCATTCGTTAGCAGTGTAACCTTAATTTGGCTGCCGCCATATTTAACGGCATTGTTAATATAGTTATTCACCGCCCTCAATATAAAATGAGCATCACAACTTATTTTATCGAGACCAATCTTATTCTCAAAGACAATAGAGCCAGTAAAATGTTGATAATTAGCAAGCTGATCATTAATAAGCTTACCTATCGAATATTCCTGAATGAGTAAAGTTGGTTTGTCACTATCAAACTTAGCGTAAAGTAACATTTCATTGATCAGTTCTTCTAACTCATTTATATCACTAGAAATCTGCTCCCGATACTTTGCTTGTTTTGTTGCATCTTTACTGGTGGATAACATTTGTAGAGCGAATTTAGAACGAGCGAGTGGTGTACGTAATTCATGGGCGACTGCATTGGTTAACTCTTGATGTGCTTCAATGAGTTGTTTTATACGCTGGGCCATCATATTAAAAGCGCTAACCATAGGTTTGATCATGGTGGATTTTGCTGTCGGCGCTTGTATACCTAAATTCCCATCACCAAACTGCCCTGTAGATTTGCGTAATTGATCAAGATCTCGCGACATAGGCCGAAGCCAATAAAAAATAATCCCTCCTAAAAGAGCCATCAATAACACTCGAATTAAGGACTCTACTCGCGGCCGCGTAGGCATTTTTGTCGGGCCTAAAGTCAGAAGTGTATTTGTTCCTTCAAGTAGATGATGTAGCATAACTTCATCATTATCGTAATAAACGTAGGTATTACCTTTTCTTAGTGATTTTTTATCTTTTCGGTCTCCATTATCTAAATCAGATAACGCCATTAAGCTAAAGTTTAATTCAAACTTATCACCTGTTTTTTCAATAATCTCAGGCCACTCCTCTTGAGGGTGCTTTTGTAAATAACCGCCAACAGCAGCCAACATCGTTTTATAACCGGTGTAAGATTCAATATCTTGTTCTAAATAAGAACTCCACACTTCATCTAATAACCATGTAAACACTATGAAAATAAAAACAATTATAAAGTACAAACTAAAAAAAGAGCGATTGAGTTTCATAAGTTTACTCGAAATTTTTTGACAGCTAAAAGTGAGAGAAGTGATACATCATTGGGATCAAGAACGGGGCTAATTAGCCCCGATATTTAATGTCAAAAATTAACTCCATGCATCTGGAACAAATAAATAACCTTGTCCCCAAATAGTTTTAATACGAAATGGGGTTTCATTACTGTCATGAAGCTTTTTACGCAACCTAGAAATACGCACATCAACACTTCTATCCATACCATCATATTCTCGTCCTACAACGGCCTTGTAAATAAAATCACGATTTTGAACTTCACCCGCACGATTCGCTAAAAGCCATAATAAATCAAACTCTTGACTGGTTAAATCAATGTTTTCACCTTGCAGCGTTACTTGACGTGATCGTTTATTGATATGCAATTCACCGCAGCTAATTTCTGATTTTTCATTACCATTCGATGGTAATTCACCACGACGCAGCAAAGCACTAACACGCGCGAGTAATACACGAGGTTCAACTGGTTTTATCACATAATCATCAGCGCCAATTTCTAAGCCTAAGACTTGATCAAAATCTGTACCTTTCGCGGTAAACATCAACACGGGTCCTTTATAAGTTGGACGAATATCTCGACAAACCGCGAAACCATCTTTACCCGGTAACATGATATCTAGAATAATAATATCTGGAGAAAACTTTTCAATTTGTTTTTCCACGGTATCACCACGAAATTCTTGTTTTACGTGATACCCTTCACTCTCTAAAAAATCAGAGACTAAATCTGATAACTGACGATCATCTTCGACAAGTAATACTTTTTTCACTGAGGCTTTATCTAACATTTTAGCTCCTTGATTTTCTTTGTTTATACTGCCATCAATTTGAAAGAATAAAGATTGGCATTTCAATTACACATTTAATAATCGTTAGATTAGACAATCAACAATCTTTTAACAAGCATTAATACAGGGTATTACACAAGGGTTACACATAATTACAATTGAAAATCATTTACCATAAATCGTGTGTTTAGGCGGTTAGTTATCAATTAGTATTAACCTTCTCTCATAACATCTGGTAGCATGTTCAAAAAATCTATTTTGAGCGTATTTATGAAAATTATTAGCTTTAACATTAACGGCCTCCGTGCACGTTTACATCAACTCCAAGCCATTATTGATAAACATCAACCTGACATTATTGGCCTACAAGAAATTAAAGTTCATAACGATGCATTTCCTGTTGAAGCCGTTGAAGCCATGGGGTATCACGTCTATTTTCATGGTCAAAAAGCACATTATGGTGTGGCTATGTTATGTAAAAAAGAAGCTAATGTTATTAAAATGGGCTTTCCTAGCGATACCGAAGAGTCTCAAAAGCGTATGGTCATTATTGAAACCACCAATGAACAAGGTGAGAAATTAACAGTGCTTAATGGTTATTTTCCACAAGGTGATAATATTGCTCACGAAACTAAATATCCTTACAAGCGTCAATTTTATAAAGATTTAATGACATACCTCAATGATAATCATACACCTGAAGAACACGTAGTGATTATGGGAGATATTAATATTTCCCCAAGTGATTTAGATATTGGTATCGGCGAACCAAACCAGAAACGTTGGTTAAAAACAGGAAAATGTAGCTTTCAGCCAGAAGAACGAGAGTGGCTTGCTACCTTAATGGACTGGGGATTTAAAGATACCTTCAGGGAACTTCATCCAACAAGAACAGAACGTTACTCTTGGTTTGATTATCGATCTAAAGGTTTCGTTGATAATCGTGGGCTTCGTATTGATGTCGTATTAGCGACACATAAAATGGCAGACACTTGTATTGAAGCAGATGTTGACTATGAACTACGTGGTATTGAAAAGCCTTCAGATCATGCGCCAATTTGGTCAACGTTTAAATAAGTGTTAAGTAAAGTATATGTTTATTGCACAGTATATTTGTCCTATTTGTAAAAAGTCATTAAGACTAAATAATAAAAGCTATCGTTGCGAAAGCAACCATAGCTTTGATCAGGCTAAAGAAGGCTATGTAAATTTATTGCCTGTTCAACATAAGCATTCAAAAGACCCTGGTGATAATAAGGCGATGGTGAACGCACGTCGTTCATTTTTAGATAAAGGCTTTTATCAACCACTTGCGGATGAATTACAGCGCCTTTATCGACAATATGCTGATTTAACAAAACCGGTATTTGACGCTGGTTGTGGTGAAGGGTTTTATACTCAGCAATATGTATGCGCGACAAATAATGTTTATGGTATTGATATTGCGAAGAACGCCGTTAAGCATGCAGCAAAAAAATATACAGATTGCCAATTTAGCGTTGGCACTTTGTCACAATTGCCCTTCCATGATAATTATTTTTCTTGGATCAACTCTATTTATGCCCCCATTCTTGAGCAAGAATTCACAAGAGTATTAGCGGATGATGGTTACTTAGTCACGGTAACACCGGCAAAAAACCATTTGATAGAGTTGAAAGCATTAATATATCGAGAAGCAAAGCAGCATGACATCAGTAAAAGCCCCATTGAGCACCTGACTTTAATTGAACAAAAAGAAGTAAACTATTTGATGGAGTTTACCACGGGTGAAGACATTGTAAATTTACTTTCAATGACACCTTTTGCTTTTAAAGCGACGGTTAGTTTACTCAACGACTTAAAAGCAAGAAGCCAATTTACTTGCCAAGCAGATTTTTTGATACGTGTTTATAAAAATGAGATTTGCGAGAATTAACGGTACATTTCGAAGAATGATCAGAATTTAGAGTTTTGTGAATGGTGGCTAATATTAAGTAACTTTGCTAAATCAATAAAACGAGGCTTATGCACTGATAGTTTTATGGAGCCACCAGCTTCGTTCACTTTAGCAACACTTTCTTTATACCAAGAAGCCAAAGCTACCGGTAAAAATTTATCGGCTTTAACACCTAACATCAATAATGCTTGTGTTGGAATACTTAAAATAAATAAGCTATAAACCAGCGCTTGTGGTAATAAGGTAACCGAGCCAAGATAAATCTGCATAATAAAAGAAAACAAAGCAATCCCCGGTAAATACCGAAAAGCCAAACGGCTAATTTGAACAGCTTGATATTCGGCAAAATAATTACCCAACTCAGCTCTTTGAGGCCAAAATTCCATGTACTTTCGGCCTAGCTTTATTAGTTCTACTACACTCATATTCATAGGCGACACACTATAGGAAGTCTTATTTAAAAGATAGCACAAAGTTGTAACTAGTTTTATTGAAGTTGGCAAAAAGTTACATATCTTGGTTTATATCGATATTTCAACAATAAATTTAGTCGATACTCTTCTAATTAACCTATTGTAATAAAACAATTAAGCTCCTTTTAAAAGCGTATTAAATAATGCTTGGAAAAATAATCTAATTTAACTTTTAAATTACGGGTGTTTTTCTTGAAATTATCCATGTTCAACTCAAGAAATAGAGAGAATTATTGTCAGGGTTTGCCGAACACTTGTTAGTTAGGACAGGAAATTATAAAAATACCATATCAAAGTCGAGTAACAAAACACTTTATATAGCTCATGATATTCGAAAATGTTGTATTCATGGCAATAGCCATTATTTAGTCGTACGAGAAACTCCGGTAAACTAGATACCGCCTTAATTAAATGTAGTTTCATTAGCGCCCATTTAGTCAGTATAAGGCCGGTACTACAAGGAATGTAAAGCCAGTAAAGGATCTACCTCTTGGCGCATGAGTTGTTGAATTCGTGTAAAAGTTCACCTTAACCATGATCCAATAAAACATAGTTTACTCCGCTAAATGGTTAACCTATTAACATTTTAGCTTATCATTTCGCTGTATTGACACTGACTTTATATACAGTTAGGTATTTTAATAACTATATTTATCTTTAGCAGATTTTACTTACTAGTCAAAAAATAACCAACATTATTTTTACATATAAAACAAAGAGATACCAAAGCAAACAATAGTTACCCACAACAATACCCACAGCTTCTGTGGATATCATTAATAAGTTTTTCTTAATATTTCAGCGGTATACCACTTAGAATATAGTGATTTTTAAGTCGTTAACATGATTTTCATCGTTAGTCGCTAACTTTTAACAAAAACATAGTTTCAAATTATAAAATGCTTCGCTGAGCTACAATAAATAAACAAACAGGAAACACATTATAATAACCACTTTATTTCATTCTACATAAGGATCCTTGCTTTAATATTCAGTCAGTAAAAGCTATAGTTACCTTTTTCATAAATGGTAACTTGCAATGAGTACACTTACCCTCAAATTACTCGAAGAAACTTTTGCAATTCATAGTTTAGCCAGCGATGTCGATATTCCAAAAGCTGTATTTGACGCGCCTATATTTTTTATTGCAAAAACCTATGAGGAGACTTCCATTGTATTACCTCAGGCAATCAACATTCCCAGCGATGAAGTAGAAAAAGACTGGCAAGCTCTAGAAGTTGTAGGCCCTCTCGATTTCACTTTGACTGGTATATTGTCGAAAATATCGACAATATTGGCAAACGAACAAATCAGCATTTTTGCAATATCAACTTTTGATACTGATTATATTTTAGTTAAATCAAAAAACGTATCACTGGCCACCTCTGCTTTGATATCAAATGATTACCAAATAATTTAGTTCTAGGATCTTTCATGACCACTATTTACGGCATAAATAATTGCGATACAGTTAAAAAGGCAACGAAATGGCTTGATAAGCAAACCATTGAGTACACATTTTTCGACTTTAAGAAACAACCTTTAACAGCAGAGTTATTGACTGAGTTTGTCAAAAAAAGCTCTTGGGATGTTTTACTTAATAAACGCAGTACTACGTTTAGAAATTTACCAGCAGAAATAAAAGACAACTTAACTGACGACGTTGTATTTCAAGCAGTTTTAGCACAACCAACCTTGCTCAAAAGACCCTTAATTGATCACAATAATAGTTTTCAAGTTGGCTTTAAAGAACCTTTATATCAAGCGTTGTTTTTATCATGAATGATATAGAGCCAGAGCATGACGTTATTAAATTAGCAAAAAATTTAATCGCACGTCCTTCGGTGACTCCTGAAGATTTTGGTTGTCAAAAAATGATGGCAGAACGTTTAGCTGCCTTGAATTTTAACAATGAAACCATGATTTTTGAAGATACCACTAATTTATGGTCGAGACGCGGTACAACCGAGCCGGTATTTTGCTTTGCTGGCCATACCGATGTTGTGCCGACAGGAAATTTAGCGCTTTGGCATACGCCACCTTTTGAGCCAACGATTATTGATGGTATGTTATTTGGCCGTGGCGCCTCTGATATGAAAGGCAGTTTAGCGGCAATGATTATCGCTACTGAGCGCTTCGTAAAAGATCACCCCAATCATCGCGGTTCAATTGCATATCTCATAACGAGTGATGAAGAAGGTCCATTTATTAATGGCACAACACGTGTTATCGACACACTTGAAGCGCGTAATGAAAAAATAGACTATTGTATTGTTGGCGAGCCAACTAGCTCAAACTGCGTTGGAGATATCGTTAAGAATGGTCGTAGGGGTTCTATCTCTGGTGAATTAACCATTCACGGTAAACAAGGTCATGTGGCTTACCCTGATCATGTAAAGAATCCTATTCATCTCGCAATGCCAGCATTGACTGAACTTAGCAAAATGCACTGGGATAATGGTAATGAGTATTTTCCACAAACCAGTTTTCAATTATCAAATATCCAATCAGGCACTGGCGCAACGAATGTTGTACCGGGACATTTAACGGCTTGGTTTAATTTACGTTTTAGCACAGAACTCAATTTTCAAGATATTATGGATAAAATTGATGCAGTACTCACCGAGCATCAATTAACATATGAGATTAAATGGACATTCAACGGTAAGCCATTCATTACTGAACCGGGAACTTTGCTTGATTCGGCTGTAAAAGCAATAAAAACGGTGACCGACATTGATGCTGAACTTTCAACGTCTGGCGGCACTTCAGATGGTAGATTTATCGCACCAACAGGTGCCCAAGTCATTGAACTTGGCCCCTGTAATGCAACTATCCATCAGGTAAATGAAAGTGTTAGCTGTGATGACTTAATTTCTCTCGTTGATATTTATTATCATACACTCGTTAATGCGCTAACTGATCATGTATTAACAACCGAACAGTGATGACTAAAATATTAAGTGATGTATTAAGCAATCAACAATTAACTGGGCACGATGAGAGTCATATCATCTGGTTAGATGATTGCACAGGTATTCATCAACAAGCTTTACCTGCTTGGAAAGCAATGTCTGAAGAAGCAAAATTGGCAGGTTTTGACCTAAAAATTGCAAGTGGTTATAGAGGGTTCGATCGTCAATTAACTATTTGGAATAGAAAATTTTCAGGACAACAAGCCATTAAAAACCAGCAAGGTGAAATACTTGATATTAATACGATGACTGAGCATGAAATTGTTAAGTCTATTTTGTATTTCTCAGCACTACCAGGAGCAAGCCGACATCATTGGGGGAGCGATATTGATATCTATGCTAAAAATTTATTACCTGATAATCAAAAACTACAACTTGAACCCTGGGAGTTTGCTGAGAATGGGCCTTTTTATTCGTTGAGCCAATGGTTAACTGATAATGCCAGTCGCTTTGACTTTTATTTTCCATACGATAAGTTTCGAGGTGGTGTCGCCATTGAACCTTGGCATTTATCTTATTGGCCAATAGCGAAGTACGCAGAAGAAATATTGACAATAGCGTGTATAAAATCAGTTCTTTCAAATGCTAAAATATTAGGTAAAAACGAAATAATGCTAGAATTGTCAAATATATATCGAAGTTATATTCAAAATGTTGGGAGTATTCATTATGGATAACATGATAATAGTCGTTATTTGTATCGCCGCTTTAGCGTTGATTATTGGCAACTTCAGTCTTGTTCAAAAAAATGCTAAAACGCCATTACGCAAAAAAGGGTTGAATGATTTACAAGAAACGCTTCCGCGTAGTAATAAAGTAAAGCATAAAATGCCAATAATAGTGTCAAACGATCCTATTGAGTTAAAAGAAAAAAGTGAATTAAGCATTGAAATTGATGAAATAGAAAAACAAGCAGCAATAAAAAATAATACTAAGGTAAAGTAGAAAGTCACCTCAATATTGTGACTCACGAAAGTTAATCAATTTGAATATACTGATTATTCAAAACTAAAACGCCGTTAAATATATTTAACGGCGTTTTCATTTCAACAGACTTACATTGAGTAATATGAGGTTAGTTTAAAAAGCATCTCTAAAAGATAACCCTGCTTCCATTACTGGAAAAATACGCTCTAATGTTTCAACGGGTAACACATTACCTTCACCATCATAAATGGTTACCGACGTTTTACCTTCTATATCAGCAAGTACAAATTGATACTGAGCTTCATCTACATCAATAACAGGTAAATCATCACCCCAAATAACCGCCCACAAGCTGTTATCAGGTTTAACAAAGTCTACAAAATATATTTTCTTACTTTCATTTAAATCTGTTATTTCAAAGCCATAATCTGCAAAAAACAATGGCATATTAGACCAAAGCATTTCAAGCTCAATTTCAGCGATGTAAGCAGGTTCTGCTTCCGCATTTTCACCTAGAGTGACAAATTTTTGATTAGCTCTCATCAAACGATTTTCACGCTGCTTTAAACGGTATTTGAAATCAACCTGAGCAACAATTTCATTGAGCATAGCCATTTCAGCTCGTTGTTTGTCTATCAAGTCAATCGTTTTACTGGCACCTTTTTCATCAGTACGCATGTAATCAATCAACTTAACGGATAAGGCAACACTGCGTCCATGAGGTTTAGCTTCAAATGAGTAGCTATAACGTATGCTTTCAGTACTTTCAACTGATTCAAGTAACCAATACCCAGAAATTTTTTCTTTATGATACCAGTCAGACTCAAAGGCCATGTCATTCTGGCCGATAGGGTTTAATTCAACACCATCGCTGACAAGCTGCTCTCGCAAGGCTTCTATCAAAAAGTCTTTTAAGTCGATTTCTTCTATTATTTGATCAAACCAAATTTTAGAGGTGGTTGTTCCCTGCACAACCCTAGAAGCCGATGCGACAGGAAGTACAAGAGACGGTGCTCTCACATCAACGTTTTGACCAATAGGGCCTTGATGATTAATATCATCAGAAATAAAAAACTTTGCATTTTCTTTAGGTTTATTCAAACCTTCCGGGATACTTAAATTTTTAGCTTCTTTTTCTTTGGCATATTCAAAACCGCCCATAGCGCTTTTGTTATTAATACTGCCACAACCTGTTACTGCAAGACTTAACAAGGAAAAATAAAATATACGACGATTCATTAACACTCCTGAGGATACAATCTGAATCTTAAAATTTGTTCTTATAAAACTGATAATTAAAGCTACTTTGTAACCATTAAATGAAAACAACGAAAACTTCAATCTGCTCTTTGAGTAAATTATTTGTATTAAGTTCCAATATTATTAATAGATTTTTTTGTTCAATATTTACAAGCATATTATCAGAAAGATTAATGCGCACCATGGTACTTGGCTGTTTTTACAAACACAAGAATTGAACTCGAAAAATAACAAATAAATATCATCAGTTAGTATTACAGGTTTTCATCTGGTTCAAATACGTTACAATAGCGCCTTTTTAAAACACTTAGGTTAAATATGTCTCAATATTTAGTGCTCACAGCAATGGGCGCAGACAGAACAGGAAGTGTGAGCGAACTCACTAAGCTCGCAAGTAAATGTGGCTGTAATATTATAGACAGTAGGATGGCCATATTTGGCCTAGAGTTTTCTTTGATTATGTTGTTAAACGGTTCGGCAAAGGCTATTAATCAAATTGAAAATAAATTACCTGCCATGGCTGTTAAGCTTGAGTTAACCACCATGATGAAAAGAACCTCTGGATATAAAAAGAGAGACTTCACACATCACTACCAAGTTGATTACGCAGGTATCGATCAACCTGGTGTGTTAAAAGCAGTTACGGCATTTTTTGCTACTCGAAATATTGATTTATCTTCTCTAAAATCAGAAATTGACCCAGAAAGTAATCAAATGCGCGCGACCATATTAATTGCCTTAACGAAAGATACAAGTATTGAGCAACTTGAAAGTGACTACTTTGAACTCTGTCAACAAATTGATGTGCAAGGGTGCATTAAAAAAGTAAGTTCAAACCTTATTTAAATAAAATTCTATTAGGATAACGATGAAAACAATAACTGCTGGCGAAATCGCACCACTATTCACTTTACTTGATGAAAATAATACTGAAGTTGCTTTAGCCGATTATATTGGTAAAAAGCAAGTAATTGTATATTTTTATCCTAAAGCAATGACACCAGGTTGTACTGTTCAAGCTCAAGGGTTAAGAGACAGTAAAGCTGAGCTTGAAAAATTAAATACCGTTGTTTTTGGCATTAGTCCTGATGAGCCTAAGCGCTTAATTAAATTTTGTCAGCGAGATGAGTTGAATTTTACTTTGCTTTCTGACGTTGATCATAGTGTTGCCGATGCTTTTGGTGTTTGGGGGTTAAAGAAATTTATGGGTAAAGAATACGACGGGATCCATCGGTTATCATTCCTGATTGGCCTTGATGGAAAAATTAGTCATGTATTCAATAAATTTAAGACCAAAAACCATCATGAAGTTGTTCTAGACTTTTTAAAAACTGAAAATTAAGATAAACGGCTAGTTTACTCAATGTGATCACCATTGATATAAACTAGCCTCTTAAATAGAATTAAATAATGACCGCACATTTAAAATATCTTTCTGGCTACTCTTTAACTATTCAAAACAAAGTACAAGAAATGATAACCAATCAAACGTTATCATCTTATTTATTATCAAAATACCCAAAGGCTCATCAAATATACAATGATAAAGCACTACGAGGTTATGTAATGAATATTAAAAATCAGTACTTAAAAAAGTCAGACCCCTTAAGCCAAATAAAGTTTGACGATAAAATTCATGTTATCAACAACGCATTAGGCTTGCACACCTATGTATCACGTGTTCAAGGGAGTAAATTAAAAAGTAAAAATGAAATTCGCATTGGTGCTTTGTTCAAAAAAAGCCCCGAAGTGTTTTTAGAAATGATAGTCGTACACGAGCTCGCCCATTTAAAAGAAAAAGAGCACAACAAAAATTTTTACAAATTATGTCAGCATATGCAACATGACTACCATCAAATAGAACTTGATTTGAGAATTTATTTGACACAGATTGCCTTATTTGACGATATTTACAAATAACTTTCAAGCCAATTTTTCTTGCCGATAAACTGTAAAATCTTGGCTGTAATAGCCAAACTTCAATTGAATACAGCGCACTACGCCTTTTATCAATAAAGTGATGCTTGGCATCACCATTATTGAAAAATCTATTGCGCTGTACCAAAGAGAAGCACTAAATATTTAAAGGCGTTTAACATTCTTCCTGTTCAGTCAGTTCATTATGAGAAGGCCAGGCATTTAAAACAGCTTTAACTAAGGTTGCAAGTGGGATAGCAAAAAACACGCCCCAAAATCCCCACAGACCACCAAACAAAATAACAGAAATAATAATGGTTACTGGGTGTAAATTAACGGCTTCTGAAAATAATAATGGCACAATGATATTACCGTCAATCGCTTGAATGATACCGTAAGCAAGCATAACGTAACCAAACTCACTCCCAGTACCAAATTGAAATAGCGCAACTAACAAAACAGGGAAAGTCACGATGGTTGCACCTACATAAGGAACTAAAACTGATAAGCCTACCAGAACACCAAGTAAAACGGCGTAATTCAGACCTAGCACGATAAAAGCAATGGTAGATGCTGTACCAACAATAAGAATTTCAATCACTTTACCACGAATATAGTTCATGATTTGTTGATACATTTCATCACCTACTTGCGTAGCCATTACACGTTCTTTAGGTAAAAAAGCCGTAACGCTTGAAATCAAATCTTTTTTATCTTTTAGAAAGAAAAATACCATTAACGGCACTAAAATCAAATAAATAAGTAAAGCTACAATATCTGAAATAGAATTAAGTGAAGCTCTTAAGGCTAATTGTCCCCATTCAATTAATTTCTCATTTACTGCTGAAATCAACGTTTCAATTTGCTCAACATTGATCAAATCAGGATATTGTTCAGGAAGCGTCAATAAATAAGTTTGCCCTTGTGACATCATTTGTGGCACTTCTTGCAACAAGTTACTACTTTGTTGCCAAATAACAGGCATTAGCCCTAAAATACCCACTAAAGAAATGCCGATAAAGGCAGTTACAACAATACTCACCGAGAGTACCCTAGACAAACCAAAATTTATTAATTGAAAAACCGGCAAATCTAATAAAAAGGCGATAGCAATTGCAACAAATACTGGCATAAGTAAATTATTGAAGAAAAAAACAAAAAGAAATGCACATAAAAGTATCACCAATAACGTGACAGCATTGGGATCTGAAAATTTGCGTTTATACCATTGAGAAAATAATGAAAACATTTATATAACTTACCTGTTTGATTTACGTTTAATTATAGGGATAAATTAGCTTTATGAATAAAAAGCTCAAGTGTGTTTTTTTCGAGCCAAGACTGTTTGTACGTATAACCTTGTTTCGTTAATAATTTAGGAATATCCTGGATAGAGCCTTGATCGGATATTTTCAATAAACAAAAATCACTATCAGACATTTTTTTCAAAAGTAATCGTAATTGTACCAAAGGTACAGGACATTTTTCTGATCTGGCATCATATTCATAGATCATAAACTACATACCACTTAAAAATCATTGATTAACAAAAATTGTTACTAATAACAGCAAACAAACCTTTTGTTTGATTATCTAATTTGCGACAATTGATTACAATGTTATTGTATTATTTATTTTAATTTGATGACAATAAATGCAGAGGTTAAATGAAAGAGTTACCTATTACATCATCTTTAAAAGAAATTACCGCCTATAAAAAGAAGCTTAACTGGGGGGATATTCCTGCTATATACACTATGGCGGCATCTTCAATCGGAGACGTGGACGGTATCTTGACTCATGGTTTTGATAGCGCATACAAACAGTTGTTTGATAGGAGTAATTGGAATGATGCCTTTTTGGATAGCTTTATTGATAAAAATGGCAATATCAAACACAAGAATAAACCTAAAATAGCCTTGCGTCATCACTATGATGAACACAATTATGAACTTCATTGCTTTCCTATTGTCAAAGGAGAACATCTCTTTGGAGCTTTATCACAACATCCATTATGCCCTTTTAAACAATGGACACCTGAAAGTATGCAAATGTTATTCAGGATCAGTAGCTTGATTTCCTTTGTTGTTTTCACTTTTAAAAGTGGCGATCCAGCAGATTTAGCTTTAGTTAAATATTCACACAAACGTGTTCAAGAGCTGATAAGTGAAATAAGTAAGTCATTTGAGATTGTAGATGTGATGGGATATTCCATTGCTGAATTTTGTAAGGAGCTATATGCTAAAAAACCTCATTTTACTATAGCTGATTTACTTGATAACCCCGACCCAAATACGGAATAAATAATTTGTCTTCTAATCGTACTTTTAAAATAAGGCCATTCTTACTTGCCTGCGCATTTAGCACTATAATTGCTAGCCCTTATAGTTATTCCCAAGAAAATAATAGAAATGTACTGCCTGAAATTGGCACGGCTGGTTTTAGTGTTCTCTCCATAGATAAAGAACGACAAATTGGTAGCGCAATGATGCGACATATCCGTGCTTCGCAGCCCCTCGTCAACGATCCCGTTTTAATTGAATATATCAATGATTTAGGGAACCGATTAGTAAAAAACGCGGAAGATGTAAATTACAGTTTCGAATTTTTCATTATTAGAAATAAAGAGATCAATGCCTTTGCTTTTTTTGGGGGGCATGTTGGAATTCACAGTGGCTTAATTACGCTTGCTGATACAGAAAGTGAATTAGCATCTGTTATTGGCCATGAAATTTCACACGTCACTCAACGTCATTTAGCACGAAGACTTGAAGCGCAAAGTAAAAGCCAACCTTTAACTACTGCTGGCATGATTTCGGGTGTATTACTTGCTTTGGTTAATCCATCTGTAGGTATGGCAGTATTAACCACATCGATGGCTGCTTCCCAACAATCAAGTATTAACTTTACCCGTGGTAATGAAAAAGAAGCCGATCGCGTCGGTATAACAATGTTAGCAAATAGTGGTTTTGACCCTCAAGGTGCCCCTGATTTTTTTGGTAAAATGGCAGCAAAGTATCGTTATAAATCTAAGCCTCCTGCAATGTTATTAACCCACCCTGTTCCTGAATCTCGTATTGCCGACGCTCGTATTCGAGCTCATGGGTTAGAAACTCGTCCTTTAGCGCCAAGTTTAAACTTTGCCCTAGCAAAGGCGCGTATACAGGCAAGATATGAATCAACACCTGAACAAAATATTTTCAAATTTAAAGATGATTTTAAAAAACAAAAATATACGTATAAAGCCGCAGTCCACTATGGATTAGCTTTATCACTTTTTGAAAATAAGGACTATCAAGAAGCTAAGGTAATACTCGAAGCTTTGATAGCTGATGATGAAAACAATTTATTCTACGCAGATGCGTTAACCGATGTTTATATTAAGACAAAAGAAATAAATAAAGCTTTAGTCATGTTAAGTGATTTAAATTTAATTATGCCTAACAACCAAGTTGTTACTTTAAATTATGCAAACGCTTTACTCGAAGATAAGAAATATTCCGCAGCAGAAGTTCTATTACAAGATTTTTTACTCATTAAACCCGGAAATTTTATCGCTTACGATATATTAACCACTGTATATCAAAAGCAAAATAAAACGGCTTTAATGCATGCGACTAAAGCAGAAGTACTCGCGCTTTTAGGCGCATATTCACGCGCTATTGATGAATTACAAACTGGCTATAATTTTGCCAGTAAGTTGCCTCTTGTAGAAAAACGTATTAAAGCACGAATCATTCAGTTTAAAGATCAAGAAGAAAAACTTAAAAGGCTATAAAATAAATACACGCAAAAAATGGTGAACACGCCAGAAAACTGTTCTCCATAAAAGTCCATAGAAAAATTTAATTTTAATATCATTGAGAAAATACATGTTAACTATTTATCACAACCCTCGTTGCTCGAAAAGCCGTCAAACATTGGCACTCATCGAAGAAAATAACCAAGAAGTTTCTATTGTAGAATATTTAAAAACACCATTAGATGAAACTACCATCAATTCCCTTTTATCTCGTTTAGATATGTCCCCCATTGATATGATGCGAACAAAAGAAAGCGAATTTAAAGAACAAAATCTAACTGGTGCAAATGATAATCAACTAATAGCTGCTATGGTAAATACACCGAAACTCATTGAACGCCCAATAGTGTGTTCAGATACAAAAGCAGTAATTGGTCGCCCTCCTGAGAACGTTTTAACGCTTTTTTAATTTAAATCACATTTCATTTTAATATTTTGGCGATCAATTTTTTCGTCATCTGGATAAATCACATGCAAAAAACACAACTATTCTCTACTTCAACCCTGAAAATTATGACCTTGACGGGATATTTTTTTCTATTATTTTTTATGCCTCTTTGGCTAATATACTTAAATCCTTCACAAGGCTTATCTCCAATATTGAGTTTATGCTTATTTACTGTACCGCTTTTATTTCCTTTAAAAGGTCTCATCGCAGGTAATCCCTATACCTATGCTTGGTCAAGTTTTATCGTTATGATTTATTTTTTGCATAGCTTAACGACCTTATGGGTGTCTCCAGAAGACATTATATGGGCGTCATTGGAACTGATTTTTGCAACCTTGATGTTTCTTTCTGGTACGTATTATGCGAAATATAGAGGTCAAGAATTAGGCTTAAGTATTAGAAAACCAAAAGAGCCAAAGTAAAAGTCAGCAGAAATTTTTAAAGAACTGCATATTAATATTTAAGGGCTAAAATGAAAGAATCTCTACTTATATTGATACTAGTATCAATATTATCTGCATGTAAAAGCAATAATGAACCCGCTACAATTGTTACTGTGGGTAATAATGTAAAAATAGCCCAAGCGGTAGAGTTACTCATTCTTTCACCTGATTATAAGATTACTGACATCCTTTGGACTCAAACAGCAGGTCAACCGGTAGTTTTTTTAGCACATACAAGTAAGGTTATCGCTTTTACGCCTGATATGGCTGGAACATATAGATTTAATGCTTCATTCTCTCGAGAAGATGGTAGCAAAGAAAATATCGAGCATTCAATTACTGTTTCCAGTGAACAAAGTTACATTTCTGCACGTTTAGGTCATGCGGTCTTAGAAGGTAATAAAGTTTCATTAAGAGCATCAATTACCCAAGATCTTTCATCCAGTTCATTAGTTTGGCAACAAGTTACTGGGCCTAAAGTTAACTTTACTGAAGTAAATACAGACGGCAATTATGCTGTTTTTTTTGACGCACCAGAAGTCAATCAAGATACCTTATTTGAATTTTCAGTGACCTCAGGAAGCCATACCGATAGTGTGGGTATCATTGTTGAAAACGCAGAACTTATCAATACAGATTCAAACGATACCGCTTATACTGAACGTTTAGCACGTGTATTCCCATTCGTAGAGAGTTCTCCTTATGCTGATGTACTTGCCGACTGTGTATATAGCAATAAAATCAATTTCAATAGAACATGTACCTTTAATACATTACCACTCATTGCTCATGACACGACTACACCAACGGTTGACGACATTATGGATCGAGTGGTAGTTTCTCATCATTGGATGGGAGAAAGGTTTAGAGAATTTTTAGAGAACTTTGATCCGAACGATGATTTCAAGAACTTACTTAGAGCTAATACCGCAATCGTGATTTCTTATGATATAAGACCATCATATTATTGGGTAGTTAGTGGTGCTATTCATTTAGATGCTAACTATTTTTGGTTAACTCCTGATGAACGAGACACCATTAATCAAGCACCCGATTATAGAGCTTCATTTGGTAGTGACCTGAATTTTGCCATGCCATGGCGTTATGTAAAAAATAATGATTACACAACAACTTATATTTCAGAAAATCTACGAACGAATAGAGCCCCTGAAGATGTTTTATATGGCTTAACCTATTTGATGTATCATGAACTTGCTCATGCAAACGACTTTTTCCCCAGTACCAGTTGGTCTAATTTAAACAGAGATCAAACTATTTTATCTGCCGCACAACAAATATCTAACGATACTGGATATAAATCTGATCAACTTAAAAATACACACCCTCTACTAGGAGATGAAATGTATGCTTTAGCGCAAGTGCGCTTTCATGGCATGGCTGCAACAAGTGCACAAAAAGCTTATCAACCTAGCGATGTCAGTACCTTTTTTAGTGCCGAAAAAGCCCCTCAATTTTACAATTACTCAAGTTTACGTGAAGATTACGCTATGTTGTTTGATGCTTTCATGATGAAAATTCGCTTTGATATTAGCCGAGATGTAGCAATAACGAACTCACCAAGAAGCGTAGATGAAAATTATATTGTGACATGGGGACAGCGCGGCCGAATAGGTGACGAGTTCATTAAGCCTCGTGTATTGTACGCGGTGAGTAATATTTTACCGGAAGTGAAAGGTGTTGAAAGTCTTATAAATAACCTACCTAGCCCCATTATGATGAACATTGGTGAAACATGGAGTGAAAATTTGAACATTTCCACCTTGACCCAAAAGCAAACGATAAATAAAACTTCAAATCAGGTAAAAAAGAGACGTTTTATTCAACATGATTTTTATGAAAAACCAATTCCTATCAAATAAACGCGTCTAATTAAAATAAAATAGCTTTAATAAAAGGAATGGTGATTTTTCGTTGTTCTCTTATCGAAGCTTCATCAAGTTCATCTAAGGCTAAAATTAAATGATTCATTTCACGTGATAAATGGCTTAATAAATATTTCGCAACTTCATCGCTTAATAATAAACCACGTTGCTGAGCTCTGAATTTTAACGCAATTAGCTTCTCTTCATCATCAAGCGGCTTTATTTGATCTGTCATTCCCCATGATAAACGAGAAACCAGATCAGCTAACTCTAGTTTTAACTGGGGAACACTTTGATCGCCAGTAATAATTAAACGTTTGTTCTGCTCAATCACACGATTAAATAAATCAAAAACAGCTTGTTGCCAAAGTTCATCTCCTGCGATTAATTGCACATCATCTAAGCAAATTAAATCAATATTTTCTAAGCCGTCTAATACTTCTACAGACAACTGTTTTAATTCAGAAAAAGACAAACAAACTGAAGACAATCCCAGTTTTTCAGCAAAGGTACAACTGGCATGTAATAAATGTGATTTACCAACACCTGATAAACCAAATAAATAGAAACTATTAACATGGCTTGATTCAACCTCATTATTACTGTCGCTTATAAATGACTTTAATTGTTCAGTCGCTGAATAATTGGCAATACTTTGAAAGCTTGAAAAGGTTTCATCATCGGGTAATTGTACAGATAAAGCTAATTGAGAAATGATTTTCACTACGGTTTCCAATAAAAAACAGGTACAGCGTCAACCACTTTTTCTGCAAGAGGGTCAACAAAATGATCAAGTTGCTGGTTCAACTTCAATAAGGCGAGAAATGCCTGACCAGAACTCTTTAATGCTAGTTCAAAGCGACGGTTATTACCTGAGGCCTTCAGTAACTTAACAGATTTAACAGATGACAATTGTTGAAGAAATCGTTCGACTTCAATAAAATTTCGCAATGATGAAATATTTGCAACATCGATGACATAATCTTTATCAACACCACTATTTAAGGCGTATTTCTGATATATTTTATCACTAATAATAGAAAGTGCTTGTTCTAATAGCTTATCGGGAGCTGTTCCGTAACTAATTTCACCAAAAATTTGAGCCCCGATTTTATCACTATTATAACTCTGGGCATCGGCAATAAAACTCCAATCTAAGGCATAAGATTGCGGTTTTTCCTGACAAAGCAAACACGCTTCAATTTCCTCATAATACGCTTGCTCTGGCACTAAACTACTGTTTGATAGACGAATGATGATGATAGATTCAGGGTTATAACGTTGAGACGCTGCTTGAACTTGTTCTGCAAAACGTCCCCAAACATCAAAAGTTGAAATAGTATTCATATCCGTTAAATCCATTAACGGCATTACAATAGGCAAACCTCTCAATGTTGAAAAATTTTCAACGCTTACAGGAAAATTGTAACTTACTTGTGATGTATTATTATCTGAAAAAGAGGAATATGTCGCATTAGAAATAGTCGTTCGTTGTAAACCATTTTCTTCAACAAGCCACAATAAAATTTGTGGTCGTAAACTTCCCCATATAGGCGCACTCGCCTGTTCAAATAACTGATTGATTTTACCTTCATCAAAGCTAACTAAAAGCTCAGTTTTATCAGATTTACGTTGGTAACGGTAATTAGCAACATATCTACTATAGTTTTTAAGGCCTTTTTTGATGGTTGAATTTGATAACAGCGCTTGTTGTCCACCTACTTTTAACACGACAGCGCGCATTGCTTGTTGCAATGCACGCTGTCGTTCTGAATCTGTTTGTGAGTTAACTATAACTTTTGCGTTGTATAAGTTTTTAACTTCCACAGCAGAAACTTTCGACAGTGAAAAGAAATGACTTAAAACAACAACTAATACAATGAAATATCTAAACATATTATTTAAGCGGCCTATTTTTAGGTCCAAGATCTTATCATATTGTTAATCATTTTAATCACTATAAAAAAATAATTTATTATAAAGATTTTCACCACGCCATTGCACTGTTAGAATGCGCCTTTAAAGTTCTTATGCTAATTAATTGAGGTTTCCCCGTGAGCGAACAAAAACAGTCTCTAAGCTATAAAGATGCTGGCGTTGATATAGATGCAGGTAATGCCCTAGTAGAAAAAATTAAAGGTGCGGTTAAACGTACTACTCGTCCTGAAGTGATGGGAGGCATTGGAGGTTTTGGTGCTATATGCCAAATACCTACCGGTTATAAAGAACCTGTACTTGTATCAGGTACCGATGGTGTAGGAACAAAGTTACGTTTAGCGATTGACCTGAAAAAGCATGATACTGTTGGTATCGACTTAGTTGCCATGTGTGTTAACGACCTTTTAGTATTAGGTGCAGAGCCATTATATTTCTTAGATTATTACGCAACCGCTAAACTTGATGTAGACATAGCTTCTGATGTTGTTGCTGGTATCGCTGAAGGTTGTATACAGGCAGGTTGTGCTTTGGTTGGCGGAGAAACTGCTGAAATGCCGGGCATGTACCATGAAGGTGATTACGATATTGCAGGTTTTTGTACCGGTATTGCTGAAAAATCTGAGCTAATTGACGGCTCTAAAGTAGCAGCTGGTGATCAATTAATCGCTTTAGGTTCATCGGGTCCACATTCAAATGGCTTTTCATTGATCCGTAAAGTATTGGAAGTAAACAATACCGATACAAGTGAAATGTTAGGTGATATAAGTATTGCAGATCACTTGCTCGAACCAACAAAAATCTACGTAAAATCTGTCCTTGCTATGCTTAAGGAAGTTAAAGCACACGCCCTTTCTCATATTACCGGAGGAGGATTTTGGGAAAACATTCCTCGTGTATTACCAGAAAGTGCGCAAGCAATTATCGACGGTAACAGCTGGCAGTGGCCTGAAATTTTCAACTGGTTACAAGAAAAAGGTAACATTACAACTCACGAAATGTACCGTACCTTTAATTGTGGTGTAGGTATGATAATCGTAGTTCCTGCTGACAGCCTTGCACAAAGTCTTGAAATTTTAACCGCTCACGGTGAAAACGCTTGGCACATTGGTGAAATTGCTGACATGCAAGCTGATGCTGAGCAAGTTGTGATCAATAAAGGTTAATTTAATGCCATCAAATAATAGGCAAGACAGTAAATCAACGAGCAATATTGTAGTGCTAATTTCTGGTGGTGGCACAAATTTACAGGCGATTATTGACGCCTGTAAAGCTGCAGATTACCCTGGCAATATTGTTGGGGTCATTTCAAATAAAGCCGATGCTTATGGGTTAACTCGCGCTGATAATGCTGATATAGCCCATTGTGTACTCTCTCATAAAGATTTCGACAGTCGAGAAGTTTACGATCAAGCTTTAATCAAACAAATTGATTTATACCAAGCTGATGTTATAGTTTTAGCAGGATTTATGCGAATTTTGACGCCTGAATTTGTTCAGCATTACCAAGGTAAACTCATCAATATTCACCCGTCTTTATTGCCGAAATATCAAGGCTTGAATACACATCAAAGAGCTATTGATGCTGGTGATACAGAACACGGTGTCAGTGTGCATTATGTTACGGAAGAACTCGATGGTGGCCCCGTAATATTACAAGCAAAAGTACCAGTTTTTGAAGGTGATACTGCTGAGGATCTTGCACTTAGAGTTCACGAGCAAGAACATAGAATTTACCCTTTAGTTGTTAAATGGTGTTGTAATCAGCGTATTTCTATGCACAATGAGACTGTACTTTTTGAAGGTAAAACACTCCCAGCTTCTGGTTATGCGAGTGATTAAAATATTGAATAATTAATGATAGGTAATTAAATGCTGAATAAACTATGTTGTATTGCTCTCGTATTAGCATCTCAGAGTAGCTTGGTTCTCGCAAACGATGCTACAAATACCAATACTGAACAACATGTTATTCAGCCTTTTACCGCTAAATATAATCTGATACGCTCATCAGATATTGTTGGTACAGCGACTAGAAAGTTAGAATATTTAACCTCTGAGCAAGCTAAATACAGTTATAAAACAGATATTGAGTGGTTAATATTTTCAGACATCCGCCAAGAGACCTCGATAGTAAAACTCGACCTTCATAAAGTCACTCCTATGCAATATAACTTTCAACGAGAAGGTACTGGACGTGATAAAAGTTATGCTTGGCAATATAATATTGCTGACAACATTGCAAAAAACCTCAAAGATAAAACAGAGCTAAATGTTGATTTTCCCTCCAACATCCAGGACAAACTCAGTTATCACTTACAAAACCGCTTAAACTTAATTCAACATCCAGAACAGAAACTTTTTGTTTATCCGGTAATCAGTCATTCCGGGAAAATTAAAAATTATGTTTACCAATATGATGGTGAAGATGAATTAATGCTTCCTTATGGTTTAGTAAAAACCATTCGCTTAAAAAGAGAAGTCATTGAAAAGAAAAAAGTGACCTATGCTTGGTTTGCCCCTGAACTCAATTATTTACTGGTTAAAATCCAGCAAATAAAGTCTGGTGTTGAGCAATTTGAAGCACAACTCACTGCGGTTGAAACACAATAATCTATTGAGGGTTAACGTTTTAGTTGGCGTTAAACACTTCTTGTCCTGATGCAATAGATTCCCCTAAACGAAATAAATGCCACTGTCCTGTGGTCATTTTATGCCAGGTTTCATTATCCGTTAAGGGTTGAGTTGCTATCACAGTAACTACATCATCATCCGTTGTTTCTTCAACAAAATTAACAACTACCTCAGCATCGATTAGACTCGCTTTACCGAAAGGAGCGCGTCTGGTGATCCAATGCAAATTATTCGCACAATAAGCAAACAAATACTCGCCATTGGTAATGTTGACATTAAACACACCCAAGCTATTTATTTTTACACTCAGTTTTGCGATATATTGAAAAAGCACTTCCGGTGTCGGTTCCTTATCAGCAAACTTGAAATGAAGTTTATCTAAAATCCAGCAAAAGGCATGTTCACTGTCGGTAGCTCCTACTGGAATATGCAATTTAACGGGCAACGCTTGTTCAACATTTTTCAATTGGCCATTATGTGCATAAGTCCAGTTTTTCCCCCACATTTGGCGGGTAAATGGATGAGTATTCTCCAAACAAATACCACCAGAATTAGCCTGGCGAATATGACAAATGACTGCTTCACTTTTTATAGGGTAATTGGTAACCAGTTGAGCAATGGGTGATTGTGCACTTGGCAGAGGATCTTTAAAACTACGACAGCCTTTACCTTCATAAAAAGTAATTCCCCAGCCATCTTTATGAGGACCAGTATTACCTCCTCGTTGCATTAACCCACTAAAACTAAAGCAAATATCAGTAGGTACGTTTGCACTCATCGCCAAAAGTTCACACATAAATTCATTTCCTTTTAATTCATTCACTTTATTATCCTATAAATAGGGTAACAACGATAAATATATTTGTACTTTATTAAGCATAGATTTAAGCTAAAATTATGGTCAGACCTCTTTATTTTCATCTTTAGGTTTTATTTTTTAATAAGGAAAAATTAATGGAACAATCTACTTGGGTCATTTATGCCTTTATTTTAACGGGTTTTATGGCATACACCCGTGCCGCACTTTCAACATTCACCATAAGTTTTGCTGCACTAATGGCAATTGGAACGATATTTGATGCACTGTCATTTTTCAGTTGGATCATATTTGCCATTGTTGCATTACCACTGAATCTTTCCGAATTTAGAAAGCAATATATTAGTCTCCCTTTGCTTAAAATATTCAGAACGATAATGCCGCAAATGTCTAAAACGGAACAAGAAGCAATAGACGCTGGAACGACATGGTTTGAGGCCGAATTATTTCGTGGCTCTCCTGATTGGAAAGAGTTGCATAATTATGAAACTCCCCGTTTAAGCGTTGAAGAGCAGAATTTTATCAATGGTCCTGTAGAACAAGTTTGTAAAATGATGAATGATTGGCAAACAACACATGTTGATGCCGACTTATCACCTGAAGTTTGGCAATTTCTGAAAGATAATAAATTCTTCGCCATGATCATTAAAAAGAAATATGGCGGTCTTGAATTCTGTGCTTATGCACAGTCACGAGTTTTACAAAAATTATCCGGCGTGAGCACTGTTTTAGCAAGCACTGTCGGCGTACCTAATTCTTTAGGTCCAGGGGAATTATTACAGCTCTATGGAACAACAGCACAACAAGACCACTATCTTCCTCGTTTAGCGGTTGGTGATGAAATACCTTGTTTTGCTCTCACAAGTCCGGAAGCTGGCTCAGATGCTGGTGCAATATCCGATGAAGGCGTTATTTGTTACGGTAATTTTGAAGGCAAAGAAGTACTTGGCATGTCATTAACTTGGGACAAACGTTACATTACCTTAGCCCCAATTGCCACGGTTCTTGGTTTAGCCTTTAAACTTAAAGACCCTGACAACTTACTCGGGGACACTGTTGATTTAGGCATTACTTGCGCACTTATCCCAACAAACATCAACGGTGTAATAACGGGCCGTCGTCATTTCCCACTGAACGTTCCTTTCCAAAATGGTCCAACACAAGGCAACGATGTATTTGTACCTCTTGATTTCATCATTGGTGGCGCTGAAATGGCGGGTCAAGGCTGGCGCATGCTAGTAGAATGTTTATCGGTTGGCCGTGCAATTACACTTCCCTCAAATAGTACAGGAGGAATAAAATCATTAGCACTTGCCACCGGAGCATACAGCCGAATTCGCCGTCAATTTAAGATACCTATAGGTAAAATGGAAGGTATTGAGGAAGCACTTGCCCGAATTGGTGGTAATGCTTACTTAATGGATGCGGTAACAACTATGTCGACGGGTGCTATCGATTTAGGTGAAAAGCCGTCTGTTATTTCAGCCATTGCAAAATATCATTTAACGGAAAAAATGAGAAATTGCGTGAATGATGCGATGGATATTCATGGTGGAAAAGGTATTTGTATGGGTGAAAGTAACTACCTTGCTCGCGGTTATCAGGGTGCTCCCATAGCAATAACCGTTGAAGGTGCCAACATATTAACGCGCAGTTTAATTATTTATGGTCAGGGAGCTATTCGCTGTCACCCTTACGTTTTAGCTGAATTAGAGGCTGCAAACCAAACGGATGATGCCATTGCATTAAAAGAGTTTGATCACGCTTTATTTGGCCATATTGGCTTCGCTATTAGCAATGTAGTACGTAGTCTATGGTTTTCTTTAACCGGCTCTCGCATACAAAGAACACCTTTTCGTGATAAAACCTCTCGCTATTACCAATTACTTACTCGGTTTAGCAGTAACTTAGCGATGTTATCAGACATATCAATGTTAACGCTCGGCGGTGATTTAAAACGAAAAGAAAGAATTTCTGCACGTTTAGGTGATGTTCTCAGCCATTTATATTTATCATCCGCTTGCTTAAAACGTTATAATGATGAAGGTCGACAGACAGAAGATTTCCCCTTATTACAATGGGCTGTTGAAGATAGTTTGTATGAAACACAACAAGCTATAGATGCTTTAATGAGTAACTTTCCAAATAAAATGGTAGCAATTTTCTTACGGACTGTGATATTTCCGTTGGGTACATGGTTAAAAAAGCCGTCTGATCTTACGGATCACAAAGTTGCAAAAATATTACAAACACCAAGTAAAACTCGTGATCGTCTAGGACGAGGTCAATACCTAACGCGAGAACCAGAAAATATTTTAGGACAACTAGAGCAAACTTTAGACGATATTATTGCTTGTGAACCCATCTTTAATAAAGTTTGTAACGCGATTGATGCCGATTTACCTTTTTATCACCTTGATGAAGTTGCTAAAAAAGGCTTAGAAGCTCATGTTATTAATGAATCAGAAGCCGAATTGTTATGCAAAGCTGAATTAGGAAGGAAGGCAGCTATTGACGTTGATGATTTTGATCCTATAGAGCTATGTGCACAAAAAGCAATTATTTAAGGCATCGCCAGTGAGTCATATCGTTGTACATGAAAGTAAGTGCTGATGAGTTTTGTAACAAAAAATGACGAAAAGCACGAACGAATTCGAAATGGCATAGATGTCTCAGCAAGGAATCAAGCGTTATTCCTCAACATAAATGAGCCTAATAGCACCATTGGGCTCATTTATCCTTTCACTAAAAAAAACCAAAGCGATACAAACGCCCTATAACGTCCTAGTTTAAAAAAAGACATATTACGATATTCTTCGTTTGCTGATTGAATTGGCTCAAAAAATAAGTTAAATTTATGTTAACTTAAACTATATGGCCTAAATGATATGTTTTTGACTAAGGAAAGTCCGACAGTAAAACGACGGAGCAAAGGTGAAAAAACTCGGTTACTCATATTGCAATCAGCAACTGAGGTATTAGCAAAAAATGGTATAAAAGGTACTACACATCGTGCAATTGCTAAACATGCTGATATTCAACTTTCTCTTACAACGTACTACTTTAAAGATATACAAGAGCTGGTTCATCAAGCGTTTACCTTATGTTCTTCACAAGTCACGGCAAAAACAAGCTTAGCTTGGCAGCCTGCTATAGATTTATTAAGTAGTGTAAATAAAACTAATTTACGCAAAATAAGTGATAAAGAAAACTTCCGCGATAAGTTATCAGATATGATTACTCAACAACTCGTTAAAAGTATCACTGACTCTCCGGTTGAACTTAGCGTTCAGCAATTATTATTCACTGAAGTGCAAGTAAGTCCACAATTACACGCTTTAGCCGAGATGCACCGTACAACATTATTAGCTCCATATATTCGATTATGTGAACTTTTAAATTCGAGTGCCCCGCAAATTGATGCTGATATTATGTTAACTGTCTTTACGCAACTTGAATATCGAAACGTAGCAATGCCCAATAAGGAATTTCTACTAGAAAAAATTAATGCCACAGTAAACCGAGTCATTGGAAACATGATGAATTTAAAGGGCTGACATTTCCCTTTAGACAGTTGAAACATAAAATTTGCGGTTGCTAAAATTATGGAAGCAATATTACCTAAATAGGCCAAGGGTATGAAGCACCGTTCATCCTGAATATAAAAACCTTTTACGATGCCCGTAAAAGGTTTTTTAATAACTTTTTCGCAAACGTTTAAATCAAAAGTTTAAGTTTAAGTTTAAGTTTATAAAAACGATAACAACTCTTCATCTAATTGCATTAACGTTTTAGGATCAGCCATCATTGTTGTCGCCAACGATTTAGTTCTTGGCAACATACGTTCAAAGTAAAACTCTGCCGTTTTAATTTTTGCGCGGTAGAAATCTCTGTTTTCAACATCTGTCGCTAGTTTTTCATAAGCGGCTTGTGCCATTTGTGCCCAGAAATAAGCCATAGTGATATAACCAGAATACATTAAGTAGTCAACCGAAGCTGAACCTACAACATCGCGATTTTTCCTTGCTTTCAGTGACAAGCGAATCGTATTTTTTTGCCAGTTAGCTACAGCTTTACTCAATGGCCAAATAAACTTGTTCATTTGACGTTTGTGAGGGTTGCTCGAAATCATACTTTTGTCTTTACAAAAGCTTAAAATTTCCATAGTAAAATGCTTTAAATACTTACCACGATTTAATAAAATTTTACGTCCTAATAAATCAAGTGCTTGAATACCTGTTGTGCCTTCATATAAAGTCGAAATTCGAGTATCGCGGACGATTTGCTCCATTCCCCACTCTTTAATGAAGCCATGACCACCAAAAATTTGTAAACCATGATTTGCGCTTTCTGATCCCAACTCTGTTAAAAATGCTTTTAGAATTGGCGTGATAAAACCTAAGCGATTATCGGCTCTACGTCGCTGTTTTTCGTCTTTTTGCATTTCAATATCATCAACTATCTTAGCTGTATAATAGATCATGGCACGACCGCCTTCAGTGATGGCTTTTTGTGTCATTAGCATTTTTCGAACATCAGGATGAACAATAATAGGATCGGCTACTAACTCAGGTTTCTTAGTCCCGGTTAATGAACGCATAGATAAACGTTCTTTTGCATAAAGCAATGAATTTTGATAAGCAAGTTCAGCAGCACAAATACCTTGTAAAGCCGTACCAACACGTGCGGTATTCATAAAGGTGAACATACATTCTAAGCCTTTATTTTCTTCACCAAGTAAGACACCTTTAGCATTATCAAAGTTTAGAACAGCGGTAGAATTGGCTTTAATGCCCATTTTGTCTTCAATAGAACCACAAGTAACATTGTTGCTTTCGCCCACATTACCTTGCTCATCAACGGCCATTTTAGGAACGATAAATAAGGATATTCCACGTGTTCCTTTAGGTGCATTAGGTAATCTAGCTAAAACAATATGAATAATATTTTCAGTTAAATCATGCTCACCTGCAGAAATAAATATTTTGGTACCGCTGACGTTAAAAGTACCGTCTTCATTAGGCTCAGCTTTCGTTTTAACTTGTCCTAAATCTGTACCACATTGAGGTTCAGTTAAACACATGGTGCCAGTCCAAGTGCCTTCAGTAAGCTTAGTTAAATATATTTCTTTTTGTTCTTCACTACCATGCACTTGCACAGTATTCATTGCGCCATGGCTTAAACCAGGATACATAGCCCAAGACCAATTAGCTGTACCCATCATTTCTGATTTAACCATGCCAAGCGAAGCAGGAAGACCTTGCCCACCATGTTCTACTGGGTGGGATAGACTTTGCCATCCACCATCCACATATTGCTGATAAGCTTCTTTAAAGCCTTTAGGCGTTGTTACTTTACCATTATCAAATGTACAACCTTCTTTGTCGCCACTTTGATTTAATGGTAATAATTCATTTTCACAGAATTTTGCACACTCTTGAAATATAGCGTCAACCAAATCAGGTGTAGCTTCTTCAAACTCTGGATACTGCTGATAATGGTCATAGAAATTAAAGACATCTTCAAATAAGAATTTAATGTCTGTGATCGGTGCTTTATAACTTAGCATGGCTATCTCCCAACGCTTTTATAATAATATTTATGGTTAACTACTTTCGAATATAACAGAAAAACAACTGGTCGTACCACTATTTTTTTCAAATATAACCATCACTGACTAAAATTTAGTTAAGCGTAGAACAATAATGAGCTTTATAAATAAAAATTACAGATATTATTTTTGTGCTATGAAAGCTAGAAAATAGTGAAGTTTTGAAGTTTTGAAGTTTTGAAGTTTTGAAGTTTTGAAGTTTTGAAGTTTTGAAGTTTTGAAGTTTTGAAGTTTTGAAGTTTTGAAGTTTTTTTCTGTATATATGAAATATACAGAAAGTGAAAAACAATGTTGGCGGAGTGGACGGGACTCGAACCCGCGACCCCCGGCGTGACAGGCCGGTATTCTAACCAACTGAACTACCACTCCGCTGCATAATCACTGCAAACAACAACAAGTCGTTGAATGCGGCGGAGATAATACGGTTAAGAAGATGAGCAGTCAACCACTTTTTTAATATAATTAACTGTATGCACGTTTGGTGTACAATACGGGGGAATTCCATTCGAAATATGCTGTATTTATTGCAGTATTCATTGTTATTTACTCTTTCTACGGCGAGATATAAAATAAAATATCAAAGCAAACAAGATTATTCCTAGGTTTGCAGCACCAATAATCACATAAGTTTGAAATTCTTTTTCTTTTGCTTCCATCTCTTGCGCTATTTTAGCTTCTTCTAATTCTATTGCTAATTGCCTAGAATTTTTCTCAGCTAATTTAATTTGATTAATAATAGCATTTTCTGAACTAGGTAAAACGACTTCACCATTAGCACCTAGTGTCGGCATTAATAAGTTATCTTTACTTTCGGCGTTAAAAGTAAACTCTGGCAATACCAAACGAAACTCTCGTCCTTCGATGGTTTTACCAAAGGCATTTACTTGTACACGGTGAACTCCTGATTCAGTGTATTCTATTTCAAGTACCCGTGAGCTGCCCGAACCTTCCATAATTGAAAATGGACTGACCTGACGATCAGGCAAAATAACTTTTCCTTGGAATAATAAGCTGTCTACATCAACATAAGTCGGATCAATAGAGAAAGTAACACGATGTGACTTTCCTTCTTCGATAACAGGCTCTACAGAGAGAACAACAGGTGTTTTCTGTAAGATAATTGGCTTTTGCCTTAACTCTCGAGTCGCCATAGGCATTTGAACATAATAAATAGGTATCCATTCACCTGGTGCAAAATCAAGCACAAACTCTCCAGTGAACAATCCATCCTTAGCATATTCATCTAAGTCACGGCCATCGTCACGAAACTGTGCAATTTTAACTGGCTCAGCGCCAAAGTTATCAAACGCAGAATTATTGGTACTGTAAAAATCAACATTTAGATGAAGGACATCTCGAAAAAGCGGGTCATCGATCGCGAGTTCACCATTAAATAAACGACCTTCAACCTTTAATGTTTCACCAGAAAGTATAATTTCAGGTAGAGGTTCCACTTTAATAGTGACCTCTGTGACCACCATAATACGGCTTCCAGCGACAATGTCGCCAATAGCTTGCCAAGGACCGGGCATGGGATTTTTAATCGTAATGAGGTCAAAAGTGCGGTCATCAAACCAAGTAATTTTATCTTTAGGTAAACTATTAATTTTTAATTTACTACCATCAGGCCTCACAAGTATAATAGGCGGTGTTCCACTTTTTCGATAAAACAAAAGGGTTATTTCTTCAAGCATCGCATCTATTTTAAAACGATTATCAAAATAAGGTATTTGATTGGTAATATTATCTGACTTGTAATAATCCACTTTCGTTTGTTGCCCATAACTTTGTATAGACATGAAAACACAAACTATAAATAGAAAAGGTTTACTTTGACCTATTTGGGCCATATTGGCTCGCTCCCTTTATCAGCAACAACAGCTAATCTTTCATCATGCTTAATGAGTTCATCGGCAGAAGCTTGAATAACCTTTAATTTTCTTCTATCAGAAGATATACGACGAATTGCATTACTATCACCTGATTCACTCCCTGCTGATAAATTTAAGACTGACTGCTTACGCGTCATCTCAATGTAAACGAAAGCTAAAAGTTGAGCATCAATTAATGCACCATGATAGGTACGGTCAACAAGCTTATCAACGCGATAAAATCGCGCTAAGTAATCGAGTGTTTTTGGTGAACCTAATTCATCCTTTGAAACATGTAAAGTATCAATGACCGTACACATGTCTCGAGTTTTAGGAATATTACGCTTCAATAATGCAAACTCATTATCCATAAAACCGATATCGAATTTAGCGTTATGGATAACAAGGCGAGCACCTTTGATGAATTCAATAAAGTCATCAGCGACTTGAGCAAACAGCGGTTTATCTCGAAGAAATTCATTGGTTAAACCATGAATATTTATGACTTCCTGATCCATTTCAAACAATGGATTAATATAAACATGAAAACTACGCCCTGTTAACTGGCGGTTGATCATCTCAACGCAACCTACTTCAACAATTCTATGCCCTTCCCTTGGGTTGATACCTGTTGTTTCTGTATCTAGAATAATTAATCTTTCATCGGGATGTACGACTTGTTCATCACTCATTGTTATTTAAAAACCTTTTTTTTCTTTTAACTTCTGGAAGAGGTTCTGGAAATTCAGCAATATTAATCCTAAACCTTTTACTGACATTTAGCATTATTATAAGCCCTACAACAATAATAGCTTGAGTAATTAGCCAGGTTAACGACAATAAATGCCAATAGAAAAATCCACATACACTGATAATCAAATCAAAGAATAAGGCTAAAATAATAATACCTTTCATATTACTCCAACTTCTTTTAATCCAATTATTGGCTTTAGGGCGACGTAGACTAAGTACAAGCACTATAAACACCCCAAATGCACCAGAACCTAGACTTAAATAAAATAATGAGGTTTCAGGATATATCCACTGAATAATACCAACACGGTCTTTCATATTGGTTACCGACATCAACCAAACGACATACCCCCGTAAAATAAAGACTAAAGATAGATAAACCCATTTAGATACTTTTAAACAGTCAAAATTGTCAAAGTCTTGTACGGAATAATCTGAATAGTTATGTTTGACCATTAATGTTTTTGACCTGATTTTTTTGCTTGATCTATTCGTAGATACTCTTGAGCTGACGTAATAGCTTTTACCGCTCTAGATCTAAACTCACGGTCAAATAAGGTGTAAACAACAAACAAACTGGCCACAATTAATAATAGCGGATGAAAAAACCAGCACATGGCAGCAATAGAAAAATAATAGGAACGTAAACCATAGTTATAAGAATGTGCTGCTTGGTCTTGTACGATTGCCATTTCTTTCGCATAAGCACGCAAGTTTTCATCTGTTCCTGATTGATCATAAGGCGCAGCACCAATCATAACGTTTAAAAAACCGTACTGACGCATAGACCAAGTAAATTGAAAGAATGACATAACAAAAATGAACGCTAATACACCTAATTTTAATTGAATCGCCGCATGATTAGGGAAATCGGCATAAGGAATTGATGCAATCACCGCTTCTAAACGGTCAACCTGTGCAAACAAGGTTAAAACACCAGCTAAAACCAATAACGTCGTTGAAGCAAAAAAAGCGATGTTTCGTTCTAAATTGGCAAGCAGTGCTGCATCACCAACGCGAATATCTCTGGTTATCAACTCGTTCATCCAATGAATTCTATGTTGATGTAAGCATCTGGCAATGCAATTAGTGTTTTTTGCTTTGACACGAGCAAACCAAGTGTAACCGGTCCAACAGGTGACAAAACACAGAAAAGCAAGAATATCGAGTAGCGTAAATGGCATAATAGTGAGAAAATAAATAACGGTTTTTCTATTATGCAGTAGAATATTTATAGATTCGAGTTAAATTTATTTTGTTACAAGCATGTCAAAGATGTTAGAAAAAACCATTGATCCTATTCCTCACCCCAGTTGTCGTAATTCCTTTGACAGATATTGTAACTTTGTTCACCATCGCCGTTAAAATTTATAGCATAAGTTTACGATCGAAATTGTATAATACGTTTTATGCAGACATTTAGTCGTTTTGGAGCACCAATGTTCACTGTCAAATTCAACCATATTTTGACTATTTCCGCTTTATTATTTTCATTCACTTTTAAAGCAACAGCGCAGCAGTCAACTGAAATCCCGAGAATTTCAGGTAAAATAACCATAGATGCTAAATTGGACGAAGAGCAATGGCGTCATGCAAAGAAAATACTCGTTAATAATATTACTCGTCCATACGACAACATTCCAAGTCATGTTCATACGGAAGCGCTATTGATGGAAGATGGAGGCACTTTTTATATCGCCTTTATTGCAGAAGACCCTGATCCAAGTCAAATCAGAGCTTTTTACCGAGATAGAGACAAATCTTGGGGCGATGATATCGTTGGAATAAAAATTGATACTTATAACGACCAACGTTCAGCCTATCGATTTCTGGTAAATCCTTTGGGTTCTCAGATTGATGGTGTCGAAAATGAAGTCACCAAAAGAGAGAGTGATTCATGGGATGGTATTTGGGACAGTGCCGGAAAAATTAATGAGAAAGGTTATATAGTAGAAATGGCTTTGCCACTTCGAATGCTTAATTTCGCTGAAAAATCATCAGTTCAAGATTGGGGCATTGAGTTAATGCGCTTTTATCCGCGAAATGAATTTTTCCGTTTATCAAACATCAGGCTCGAACGTGATAACAGCTGTGAACTTTGCCAGCTTCATACTATTGAAGGATTTGCTGGAGCAAAACAAGGTGATAATTTAACGATTACGCCATCATTAGTTACTGGTATTAACGAAGAAAAAGATAATAATGAATGGCACAGTGAAGACAACACAGAAACGAGTTTAGATGTTCGTTGGGGCATAACACCTGACTGGTTGTTGAATGTCACCATAAATCCTGATTTTTCAACGGTTGAAACAGATAACGCTCAGTTAAACATTAACAATAATTTTGCGCTCTTCACCCAAGAAAAAAGACCCTTTTTCTTAGACAACGCTGATTATTTTGACTCAAATTATAATTTAATTTATACCCGAAATATTAATGCGCCAAACTATGGCGCTAAATTAACGGGTCGAGAAAACAACCATACCTTCGGTTTATTTGTTACAGATGATGATAGTACTAATATCTTGATCCCCGGTAACAGAGGATCTTCGATAGCAACGATTGATGGCGAATCAAAAGCAAGTGCCTTTCGTTATCGTTATAGTTTCAATGAAGACATTACGATGGGAACGGTAAGTACTATTCGAACTGCGGAAGATTATCAAAATGTGGTTCACAGTGTGAACACTCGAATAAGAGTTTCAACTGCTGACGTATTTAAGTTTCAAGCTCTGCATTCAACAACTGAATACCCTGATGATTTATTTAAACAATTTTGTAATGCCGAAGAGCCTGAAGAATCAAATGACTCTGAGGATTCAAATGACTCTGACAATTGCCAAGCTCCACCAGAAAACATTGACTGTAGCTTTGAGCATTGTGACTACAATGAACAGGTTTTGCGTACTTCAAAAGAAGATGAGTTCAGCGGAAATGCCTTTAAAACAAGTTATGTACACAATGACAGAGATTGGTTTTACCGAGTAACGTATGACAAGCAAGATGCTGGTTTTCGTGGAGATTTAGGATTCATTCCGAATGTTGACTACAATCGTTTCTCTGTGGGTGGTGACAGAAAATGGTATGCAGAACCTGGCGATTGGTGGACACGATTTAAAATATTTTCTGCTTGGGAGATTACGCACAATGACAATGATGAGCTCATTGAAAAAGAATTTGATATTAATGCTCAACTGAGTTCGAGCATGAACTCTTATTTTCGCTTTTCTTATTCTAATCGTGATTTAGTTGGCTTAAGAGACGATAAAAGTAATTTAGCGATTGATGGCAATACAACCTTGTTCACAGAAAACCAATTTTCACTCTTTGGTGAGTTTAAACCAATGTTAGGGTTATACCTTAATAGTCATTTTAAATACGGCGATGCTATTGATTATAGAAACAACCGTCTTGGCCGAACGAAACAGTGGCGAGTTAGAATTAACTGGAACATAAATGAACACTTGGAGTTAAAAATAAAGCATGTCTTTAATCAATTAGATGCAACTAACCCCAACATAAATATTAAGAGTAACAATGTTTTCAACGCACGTTTAACCGACTTCAGAGCAACCTATCAGTTCGACGTGTTAAGTTTTCTGCGATTTAGTGTTATTTATAATAATACCAGCAGAAATGCGGCTAATTATGTTTATAGTAAACCAGAAGAAATCACACAGAGCAGTAAAAACGTTTCGACTGAATTGTTGTATGCTTATAAGTTGAATCCACAAACGGTGTTTTATTTAGGTTATTCTGACAGTAGTTATACCGAAGAAGAATTTAGCGACTTAGAACAAAACCAGCGTAGTGTGTTTATGAAATTTAGTTACGCTTGGATAAAATAATATAAACAGAAAATCAATTATCTACTTTAACGTAAAGTCGCCATCTGGCGACTTTTTTTTGTTAAATAAACATTAAACTAAAGTAACTAATGATTGTTTTAACGGCGTTTATTTGACACAATTTGCCGCGAATAATTTTAATAAAAATAATAAATATTATCGCTGGAGATAAAATGTTGTTAAGAAATAGCTACAAAGCCCTAGTAGCTGGTTTATTCTTACTAGTTTGCCAAAACAGTTTTGCTGAACAAAATGCTAATGATCAAAAAATCAATGAAATCGACCATTTATCGATACCTTATTTGAACCAAAAAGTCACCATCGATGGCGACATCACCGATGCTGAATGGTCACATGCATTATCAATAGAACTCAATATTGTTAACAGTCCTTGGAATAACAAACCAAGCCCAGTAAAGACTACCGCTAAAATTTTCGAAAATGGCGATACAATCTATATTTCTTTTATTGCACAAGACCCTAATCCAGAAGAAATTATTGCCTATCTAGGAGACCGAGATACAAGAATCGAAGACGATATTGTCGGTATCAAACTCGACACCTACAACAATCGTCGTTTAAGTTATGAATTATTTGTTAACCCGCATGGTGCGCAAATAGACCGAATAAGAAACGAGCTTACCGGTGATGTAAATTCAGCTTGGGACGGCATGTGGCAATCCTTTGGGAAAAGAACACCTACAGGCTATCAAGTCGAAATGGCAGTGCCATACCATACCTTAAACTTTGCCGATACAGATGAAGAGAAAACATGGGCAATTGAGTTTATTCGTCTTTACCCTCGAGATTCTCGTCTACGTATATCCCATGTGCCACTCGATCGAGACAATGACTGTTGGTTATGTCAAATTCCCGAGGCAAAAGGCTTTAAACACGCAAAAACGGGTAACAACGTGATGATAACCCCTGCTGTTGTTGCCAGTAAAAATGATAAGCGTGATATATACGACCCACAAGATGAATGGCATAACGATAACGAGACAGAAGCTGGTGTAGATTTACGTTGGGGTATCAATGCCAACACGTTATTAAACGTGACGGTAAACCCTGATTTTTCCACAGTAGAATCTGATGCTGGACAACTCAATGTCAACAAAACGTATTCTTTATATTATCAAGAAGCTCGACCTTTCTTTGTAGAAAATTCTGACTATTTCACTTCAAATTTTAATTTAGTTTATACACGAAACATTGCTGACCCTGATTATGGTGCAAAATTAACCGGGACAAATGACAAGCATACTTACGGTGCTTTTATCAGTCATGACACAGAAACTAATTATATTGTGCCAGGAAATACTGGCTCAAGTTTGAAATTTTTAAAAGAAGAAAGTCACTCTGGTGCTTTTAAGTATCGTTACGATTTTTCAGAAGACTTTTCTTTAGGCGCGATAAGCACGTTAAGAAAGTCTGATAATTATCAAAACACGGTTGCGGGTTTAAATACCAAATATAGAATGAATGACTCAAATGCTGTGCTGGCGCAAGTTGTTCATTCAAATAGTGACTATTCAATAGAACAAACTGATGAACTTTCTGATCAAGCCATGAAAGTAAGTTTTGAACATGACTCTGAATATTGGTCGGTAAACGCAGAACATCAGAGAATAGGCAAAGATTTTCGTGCTGATTTAGGTTACATGCCAAAAGCTGATTATCAAGATGAAAGACTTTTAGTTGACCGCTTCTTCTATGGTGAAGGCGACAGTTTTTGGCAAGAAGCAAAGTTGTCGGGTCAATGGCAAATTAAGCACAATGAAAATGGAGAATTACTTGAGAAGAGCTTAGCTTCAAGTTTTACCATTGACGGTCCTAAACTATCATCATTTGATATCATGTTTATTTATGCTGATAAAATAGGCTTACGACACAGTGAATTAAAAGAATTGATTCATGGCAGTACTGCTCTTTCCTTAGATGATTCAATTGATGGAAATACCGATCGTTTTACCGAGAAGCTTGTCACGATATTTACCAATATAAAGCCTACAACCTATTTATACGGCGAGCTCTATTTTTCCTTTGGTGAAAAAATAGATTATCAAAATAATCGCATTGCTGACTACCAAGAGTTTTATGCGAACACTCGAATTAACCCTACTAGCCATTTAGAAATTGATTTTTCTTATACCTATGAAACCCTCGATGCTAAAGAAGGTAATGTTTATGATGCTAATTTGATTGAATTGAGAGTGTCTTACCAATTTGACGTAAACAGCTACCTGAAATTAAATGTTGTCTACTCAGACGTTGATAAAAATCTTGATAACAACGTTTCTGCCTATTCTAAAACCAATAGCGATTTATCAACGCAATTAATATATAGCTATAAACTCAACCCGCAAACGGTATTTTTCTTAGGTTATTCTGATATCAGTTACCGAGATGACGACTTAAATGACTTAAGGCGTGAAGAACGTACTTTATTCACAAAAATCAGCTACGCTTGGATGCCTTAAAGCTAATTTTCCGAGATAAAAACTAAGTTGGATAATGCATGTTAACAAACTTAGTTTTTATTATTATCAGCGCTTTTCATTTGCTCAAACTTTGTTACATCAATAACAATAGTTGATGAAATTTTATCATGAATAGCTTGGCGATTTGGATCCCAGTAAATTTGTAAGAAACCCAACAAACCTGTCGCTAATCCTGCACCATATCCGCCGTATCGTCCGAAACTATCCCATACTGACAATTTGGTGCCATCTAATTGGACAACACGTATCTTAAAAAACTTCTTACCCGGCGTTTGTCCATTCCAGATAGACGTTAATACCGTAAAATAAAATGCAGCCCAGCCAAAACCCAACCCTAGATCTTCAATAATACCTTTCATCCACTCGACTCCTTTATACCCAAAGGCGCTTTTATCTACTTGTGGTTTTTCATCTTTGATTTGAACAGGGTTATCTATACTTTCAGTGCTTTCAGCTTTTACAAGTAGCTCTTCAGGTACAAGTTTAGTTTTAACTTCTAAATATTCATCAAAAAAGTATTGCTCTAAGGCTTCTCTAGATCCCTTATTGAGTTTATTTCTCTCATCTACAGTTGCCACCAAAGTATCAACCAATTTCTTTACTGTTTCATCATTTTGGGTAAGTGTTGGAATTTGTTCAACAAAAGGTAACAATTCAGACTTCCAACAGGTAATATCTGTACATGAACTCGCATTTATTTCTTGGAAAGCTCCCGTTGATAATGCAGCTAAAGCAATAGCATCTGTCCAGTTTAATGAATCACCACCGTGCTCAGAAATGACAACAGTGTCAGAGGTTACAAGACTATCAGAGGGCGAATCTTCAAATAAACTAGGCAGCACATCAATTAAGAGGACGAAAATAATAACGGCCCCTACAAGCTGAAAAGCTATGCGCTTAAGTCGCTTTAATTTACCAACCTTATTACGGCTTTTCACGTTCCCTATTCGATAAAAAGTAATAGCAACCACAATTGCGAGTAATTCACCTGGAGCACTACTAAGAATAGCAATCAAAATAAAGTCAATAAGCAAAGCAAAACCTCGACGCCAAGGCACAGCTAGAGGAATACCAAAAAGGCTCTCATCAATTTTAAAAGCGAATGGCGTCAGTATTTTCTTAGTTTCGTCTTCTGTTAAAAATGGATTATCAACAAAACCTTCATCGCTGATATTCACAGCATTGTGAGATTGAGTGTCCGTCAATTTGTCATTCTGTTTTAACATTTACCGAACCTAAGTTTTATGAGTTGCTTGATAATATCAATGAAATTTTAATAAACTGCAAATAGTAAGTGACTTTATTTATTCACCTCCCATCAGCCATATTCTGCAGTAATAACAACCGCTGTTGTTCTTGCTCAGAAGATTGATAAGGTATTTCACTTAAACTAGAGAGTGAAAAATTTTTAATGACATATTCCTTGATTGCACTATCCCCGTATTTTGTAATTTTTCCAGGAGCCGGTGACATTAACTCAATGGAAAAAGTAGATAAGTAAAAAGGTGCTTTTTTTTCTTTTAAAACCGATTGGTGGACTTTCAAATCCATATGACTATTCCCCTTACCCAGCTTCTTTTTGCTTACTAAGTGTGCAATAGGTTGATGTTTCGCATCAAAAATATTTGCGCGTATTCGATAAAGCCCCGCCTCTCTAGTGGTGAGATTTGCTGTTAAAATCATATCTGCATCTTGATGGAATGCAGGGTCAAAACTTTCCAGTGTGGCGACGGAATCGACATATTTAAGCGCTAAAGCAATACTAACGTTTTTACCATTAACATAAGCTTTTATCCTTGCTTGCAGCTGCGTTGGGAGATTATTATTACCTTCAAATTGTGAATACCAGTTAACATCTCCCTTTTCAAATATACGGGTTAAAATCAACTCCCCTGTGGATATGTCAACAAGCTCAAGTTCAGCATGTTCTATGTTTTCTCCGGCAAGCGTTGCTAAAACGGGTTCTGGGTAGATGTAACGATATTTTGATAATGACGCGCTAACGACATTACCATTATCATCTACCGGAATAGACTGTGGATTAAAGTGGTTTGGTTTCAAACGGTCAAAATCGCTCTCTGTTAACGGTTGTGAATACGGTGGAAAGTTTAGTTCTGCGGCATACGCTTTAGCAACTAAGGTTGCAGAGTCGTTTGATGTGATAGTTCTTGTTTTAATAGCTAACGGGGTATTCTGATTAATAATTTTGGCTGGCAGGTTTATAGGTTTTATCTCCTGAACCTTAATGACTTGTTCATTTGCAGTTGTCAAATGATGTGGAATTGATGGCCAAAAAAGCCAAATAATAATAGCAATAATACTGATTGCCATTATTCGCTTCAAAAATGGATTACTTTTCATAACTAGCGACCTTTCCGTTTAGGAACTGTTGGTCTTCCTTAACATATTTCAAAAAACCAACAGACCTATGTTGTTATTTAGTTTGGAAGTGCGTCATAAATTAGCATTGACATACTTTCTTCATTTGAATTTTGTACATAAAGGTAATCGCTTTTCCAAAGCCACCAACCAGTCGTTTCAGTATACAAATCAAAATGAATACTCTCTCCTGATAACAGATTTTTCTGGTTGCTCGCTGCTGTCACTTTGCCTTGCTGTTTCGACTCAAGAAGTGAACCGTGACTATAGTCTGCGCCCATAAGCATTGGATAATGGTAAGGCATAAAACCTGAAACTGCATTGCTTTGATTTGAAATTTTCCCGTTAAAAGCAATGTTAGCACTACAGCTGCCATACTTTCCTTGACGATTGCCACCACAAGATGAGTGAGTGCCAACGACACCATCATCATTTCCTTGAATAAATGGGCTAGTAACGCCTAAATATTCACTTGCATCACCGACGAAACGTAAGCGAGGGATCCTAGCGTCAGGTAACGGGGCGAGTTGTCTAGCGTTATTAACTTTTAAATCGTGGAGAACGCCCATTTCATCTCCAAGATCTCCGCCAAGCCAGGCTTCCAATGCAGCTTCTAATAGGAAAGACCAAGTTTCAGTAGCTTGAGCAACGCTTACGGCTAAGTCAGCTAATTCGCTGCCACCGCCGGCACCAGCAATATCAAATGTAGCAACAATGTTTAGTGGCGGTAACCCCGCATTTTCTAACCAATTTTCTTGGTTATCGATAATGTACCGCGCGACTAAATCTCCAGTAGAGTGAGTGACAAATATGCAACCAGGCGAGCAGAAGTTACTTTCAGCAAACGACTTTAACTTTGGCCAAACATAGTCAGTTGCGATTTTACCTTCTATTCGTTCATATGAAGGCCAGTCAATTCTGGCATCACTGCGATTGTTCCAGTAGCCTTGCCAGTAATTTTGACCACTTTCTGTAACATCACCGTCAACTATGAGTTGTTGTGGTTGGAAGCCATGGATGAGTACTATTTTATATTCCTTACTATGTGAAGCCATTGAGTAAAGAGTAAAATAGAGTACGGCAATAGCGACTACACTTTTGATTATATTCATTTATTTCCCCATTATTATAATTATTTTGTTACGTCATTTTTTATTATTGATAGCTAACTCATCGGACGTTCGACCAGTTGAATAATCATAAGTGAATGGCTATTTTTTATCCAACTGACATTTATTTATAATATTAATAATGAAAATACATATTCTTTATTTAACAAGTAATATAACTGAAAGGAATACTTATTAACGATGAAAAACAAAAGCTTATCTTACAAATTAAAAAACTTAAATCGCTACTAAAACAGTGATGTTACAAAAATACCGCTTAATACGATTAAAAAAACACGGCTATATTCTTTTTTGGCATAATAATTAACAAAATATAACTTTTTTTTATTCTATAAAGCGCTAACCTTGTTATATTAAAATAATTAAAGCTCACCCAAGGATCTATGATGACTACAATATTTGAAGATAACTCAACCGCTATCGGCAAAACGCCTCTGGTAAGACTTAACCGTGTAACCAAAGGTAATGTTTTTGCTAAAATAGAATCAAGAAATCCAAGTGCTAGTGTTAAATGTCGTATCGGCGCAAATATGATCTGGGATGCTGAGAAGAAAGGCCTATTAACTGCAGGTAAAGAAATAGTTGAGCCTACAAGTGGTAACACAGGTATAGCACTTGCTTTTGTTGCAGCTGCTCGAGGTTATGGCATAACCTTAACCATGCCTAATACCATGAGCTTAGAACGAAGAAAATTATTAACCGCTTTAGGCGCTAAGCTTGAATTAACAGATGGCGCTAAAGGTATGAATGGCGCAATCGCTAAAGCTCAAGAAATTAAAGATTCAGATCCGGAAAAATACGTTTTATTGGGTCAATTCGATAACCCTGCCAATCCTGAGATCCATGAAAAAACCACAGGCCCTGAAATTTGGGAAGATACAGACGGTAACATTGATATTTTTGTAGCAGGTGTTGGAACGGGTGGAACAATTACCGGAGTTAGTCGTTATATTAAAAATATCAAAGGTAAAAACATTATGTCTGTTGCGGTTGAGCCAACTGACTCCCCTGTTATCAGCCAAACAATGGCTGGTGAAGAATTAAAACCAGGCCCGCATAAAATCCAAGGTATTGGTGCCGGCTTTATTCCTGGAAACTTAGATTTAAGCCTTGTTGATGCTGTCGAAAAAGTATCTAACGATGAAGCGATGGCAATGTGCCACCGTCTTATGAAAGAAGAAGGTATTCTTGCGGGTATCTCTTCAGGTGCCGCTGTTGTTGCCGCAAAACGTTTAGCTGAAAAGCCTGAGAACGAAGGCAAAAACATCGTTGTTATTTTAGCAAGCTCAGCAGAGCGTTATTTATCAAGTGCTTTGTTTAGTGATGAATTTTCTGATAAAGAACTTATACAGTAATGTAAAAGTTCCGTGTTAAAAAAAGACGCTTAGGCGTCTTTTTTATGTTCAGAGCGATCGGTATTATGCAAATGCAGCAGCATATTTGCTGTTATATAATTTTCCCATCAAATTTGGTGAATGAATTCTACAATCTCAGAATGAATCAATTCACTGTGACTTACTGGACCCATGTGTCCTGTGGGAAACGTTTTATGCTCTACATTAGGCAAATTCGCCCTAATTTCACTTGATAATAAATGACTTAATTCAGGACTATACTGCCCCGTCATGATTAATGCGCGGCACTGAATCTGACCGAGATCGTTCAATGAGTAGTTTTCGGCGGTCAGTCCTTTAAAATCAAGGCTAACCTTGGGCATATCTCTCGCCATTAACGCTTGCATTTTTTGTGGCAAGGAACGGAAAAAACCCGATTTATTCCAAAAATTAGTAAATATCTCAGCGGCTAGATACTTGTCGTCAATATCTACCTTAAGCGCAAATTCGTCTGACATTGTTCTAGCTTCACTACCTTGTTCAAGTAAATGAAAAGCGACAGGCTCATATAAAGATAGGCTTAATAAACGTTCTGGCTGTTCAACAGCTAGTTTTAATGCAATTGCACCACCACAAGAGTGCCCAACTATATGAAGAGGTTTATTTGGCGCAACACAATCAAGAACCTTTTCAATACGCTCAATTTCAACATCAAAATTATAATTTTTCTCATCAGACACTTTATCTGCATTTCCGTAACCCAAAATATCGACATTGATCACTAAAAAGTTAGGCTCAAGTAGTTTAACTAAGAGCAGCCATTGTTTTGCCGAACTTAGCGAACTGTGCAGAAGTACAACAGGTGTACCCTGCCCTGAAATATAAACACCATTCGGTAAATTATTTTTGGTCATTACAGCTATTAATTTTGAGATAAAAAAGCATTATCAGCTTAATCTGACAAATGTCAAAATAAAAGGACAGTGCATGTAAAAGTTTACAAAGTAAAAAAATAAAAGTTAAAGCTTTTGCTGACATTAAATATTTTAATGTGATAAAAAATACTCACTCAAATTTTCACTGCCATTAATTTATATAAGTTTCAAAATATAACGTGAAAATAATAACTAAAACTAAAATATGAAAGAGTCTTCATGGATATTAATTTTCAAGGTAAAAGTGCGTTGGTTTGTGGTTCAAGTCAAGGTATTGGTAAAGCTTGCGCAATAGAACTTGCCAACTTAGGTGCAAATGTCACGCTGTTTTCCCGTAATCAAACAGCACTTGAGCAAGTCAAATCTGAACTCAATACTGAGCAAGGTCAACAGCATCAAGTATTAGTCGCTGACTTCTCCAATACAGAACAAGTCAAAGAAGTGATTAATGCGCATGTAAACGCATCGGGTGGTTATGATATTTTAATCAATAATACTGGCGGACCAGCGCCCGGACCAGCAAACGTAGCTGGCGTTGAAGAATTTATTAACGCTTTTAATTTACATTTAGTGTCCAATCATCACTTGGTTCAAGCGCTTATTCCAAGTATGAAAGAAAAGCAATATGGCCGTATCATCAACGTTATATCAACGTCAGTTAAGCAACCTCTTAACGGGCTAGGTGTTTCTAATACCATTCGTGGTGCTGTGGCAAGCTGGGCTAAAACCTTAGCCAATGAATTAGGCGAGTTTGGTATTACCGTTAATAACGTATTACCTGGTGCTACAGCAACGGCCCGTTTAGACGCAATTATTTCTGGTAAAGCAAAGAAGCAGAATATTTCTATTGAACAAGCCACGATTAATGAGAAAGCGATTATTCCCATGCGCCGCTTTGCCAAACCAGAAGAGTTTGCAGCCGCAGCCGCTTTCTTAGCATCACCAGCGGCGGGTTATATCACCGGTATTAACTTACCGGTAGATGGCGGCAGAACCTCTTGTTTATAAAATGTTCTTTAACAAACATCATCAAGAGGTGTAGTCATGACACGTTCAAGTAGCATCATTGATAATTTTATTGATGGTAAATATCAAGCGCCACTCAGTAATCACTATTTGGATAATTATGAACCTGCTACTGGCTTGGTTTACGGAAAAATCCCTAACAGTAATAGTGCTGATGTTGAACAAGCAGTAGCCGCAGCTGAACGTGCGCTTCCTGCATGGCGTGATTTAGGCTTAGAGCAACGTGCCGACTATTTATTGGCTATTGCACAAGAAATTGAAAACCAACTGGAACCATTGGCACTTGCTGAGGCCACTGACAATGGCAAACCTGTTGCGTTAGCGAGAATGGTTGATATTCCACGTGCGGCAAGTAATTTTAAATTTTTTGCCCATGCTTGTTCACAATTTGCCAGTGAATCTCATGCTATTGCCAATACGGCTATCAATTACACTTTACGCCAGCCTGTTGGTATTGTTGGCTGTATTTCACCTTGGAATTTACCGCTATATTTATTTACGTGGAAAATAGCACCTGCCCTGGCAGCAGGTAATTGTGTGATTGCTAAACCCTCTGAAATAACGCCGCAAACGGCAGCAATGCTTGGCGTGATTTGTCAAAAAGTTGGCTTGCCTAAAGGCGTTTTAAATATATTACATGGTACAGGTGCAAGTGTTGGCTCTGCCATATGTAATCACCCTAAAGTTAAAGCGATTTCATTTACTGGCGGCTCTGCCACAGGTGCAGCAATTGCGACACAGCTTGCACCAAAATTTAAAAAGCTATCGTTAGAATTAGGCGGAAAAAACCCGGCATTAATTTTTGATGACTGTGACTTTGAAAATACTGTTGAAGAAGTTTTTCGCGCTAGTTTCGCCAATCAAGGGCAAATTTGTTTATGTGCCTCTCGTTTATATATTCAACGGGGCATCTATGAAAAATTTAAAGCGGCATTAGTCGAAAAAGCACAAGCACTTGTTCCGCAAGACCCGTTGATTAATGAAACTAAAATGGGCGCTATTGTTTCCAAAGACCATTTAGAAAAAGTACTCGGCTACATTGATTTAGCTAAACAAGAAGGCGGCACGATTTTAGCTGGTGGCGAACAGGTGCAATTGTCTGGCCGTTGTGCACAAGGTTATTTTTTGCAGCCCACTATTATTGAAGGCTTAAATAATAACGCCAGCTGCAACCAAGAGGAAATTTTTGGTCCGGTGATCACTTTACAAGTATTTGATACCGACGAAGAGGCATTAAACCTTGCAAACGAAAGCCAGTATGGCTTAGCGGCTACGATATGGACACAAAACATTAATAGAGCGCATCAGTTAGCTGAGCAAATAAATACCGGTATTGTCTGGATCAACTGTTGGTTATTACGTGATTTACGTACCCCTTTTGGTGGTATGAATCATTCAGGTGTTGGCCGAGAAGGAGGTTTAGAAGCGATGCGGTTTTTTACTGAACCCAAAAATGTTTGTATAAAATACTCATAGGTCTAACCGAAAAAAATGAACCAAATTTGTCATAAATTCAAATCTTCAGGAGCAATATTTGCCAGCGCATTAGGCTGCAAATGGACGCTTATTTAACCTCCTTCCTTTGGAGTACCTTTGAGTGTTTTCGATAAGTCGAAATCCGCTCTATTAGGTTGTATTCAAATACAGTGCAAACCTTGCAAATAAGTAAAGAACAAAGGTCTTTGATGGATTTTTGTCTACACTTATCACTATAAAAATGAACAGTTAATTACGGATCCCTTATGAGCGATGTTAAATCTCAAGCGTCAACAAACCCAAAAATCATCAACGCGGAACAAGCGCCAAAGCCAGTAGGTTTATACCCTCACGCCCGACAAGTAGGCGACTTATTATTTCTTTCTGGCGTTGGCCCAAGAAAAGCGGGCTGCAAAGACATTCCAGGTGTTGAACTTGACGAGCAAGGCAAAATAAAAAGTTACGATATTGAAGCGCAATGTCATAGTGTCTTTACCAATATTCGTTTAATTCTAGAAGCTTCAAATGCTAGCTGGATGGACTTGGTTGATGTCACGGTATTTTTAACCAATATGGATGACGACTTTGCCGCCTACAATCGTATTTACGCAGAATACTTTGCCGATAACCAACCTTGTCGAACCACGGTTGAAATTAATAAATTACCGACGCCTATCGCCATAGAACTTAAATGTATCGCTGCGCTTAATCAACAGCAAAAGACTCACAGTAATTCGACAGGGGAATAATAATGTCAATGTTGAAAAATAGTATCGCCATGCCTTTTAATTTGCATGCTTGGATTGATGAACATCGCCATTTACTTAAACCTCCCGTTTGTAATAAGCAAATTTTTGAGCAAGACAACTTTATTGTCATGATCGTTGGCGGCCCGAATAATAGAACTGACTATCACTATAACGAAACACCTGAACTGTTTTATCAAATCGAAGGCGAAATGGTACTTTCAGTCATCGATGGTACGGTTGAAAACAATGACCATCATAATGCTGAGAATTTTCATGATATAAAAATTAAAGCCGGCGAAATATTCTTATTGCCGCCTAAAATGTTGCATTCTCCGCAACGCTTTGAAAACAGCGTTGGTTTAGTGGTTGAACAAAAGCGGGCAAACAAACAAGAAGATGCACTTTATTGGTTTTGTCCTGACTGCAAAAGCCAACTCTACACCGAAGCTTTTTGTCTCGACAATATAGAAACAGACCTACCTAAAGTATTCACTCGTTTTTACGACACACCTACCAACTGCACTTGTCAGCAATGCGGCACAATAGTGACTAAGGGCTAAATTATGTTGAAAATAGATATCCATACTCACATCCTTCCTAAAACGTGGCCAAACTTACGTGAAAAATACGGTTACGGCGGTTTTGTTAGTTTAGATCATCATAAATGTGGCTGTGCGCGCATGATGGTTGATGAGAAGTTTTTTCGTGAAATAGACCACAATTGTTGGGACCCTAAAGTTCGCCTTGATGATTGCCAAAAACATCAGGTAGACGTACAAGTACTTTCAACTGTGCCTGTCATGTTCAATTACTGGGCAAAACCTAAAGATACCCTAGATTTATCTATGTATTTGAATGACCACATTGCCGGTATTGTTAACGACCACCCGAAACGTTTTATTGGTTTAGGCACTCTCCCTATGCAATCGCCAGAGCTTGCAATAAAAGAGCTTGAACGTTGTATGAAAATTGGTTTGGCGGGCATTCAAATTGGTTCTCATATTAATGAATGGAATTTAGACCAAGCAGAGTTATTCCCAATTTTCGAAGCCGCACAAGACTTAGGCGCAGCTGTTTTCGTTCATCCATGGGACATGATGGCTAAAGAAAAAATGCCTAAGTACTGGTTACCCTGGCTTGTCGGCATGCCAGCAGAGTCAAGCTTAGCCATATGCTCGATGATCTTTGGCGGCGTATTACAACGTTTACCAAAACTTAAAATAGCCTTTGCTCATGGTGGTGGTTCGTTTCCGTCTACTATCGGCCGTATTGAGCATGGTTTTAATGTTCGCCCTGACTTATGTGCGGTTGACTGCCCAATTAACCCGCGAGATTTTCTGCCACAAATTTACCTTGATTCATTAGTCCATGACGAATTAGCACTGAAATATTTAGTCGATTTAATGGGCGCCGACAATATTGCCCTTGGCACTGATTACCCGTTTCCATTGGGTGAATTAGAGCCAGGAAAATTGATAGAGAACAGTCAGTTTTCTGATGATATTAAAGAAAAATTACTGCATGGTTCAGCGCTTAAGTGGTTAGGTTTATCAAAAGAGCAATTCTTATGAGTTTAACTAACACTAACGTTAAAAATAGCGGGATAAAGATAAGCATTGAACTTCAAAACGCTAGTTATCAAATAAGTATGGAAAAGTCATGGTCATTGGCTATTCCTGTAAACTTTAATCAACCCAGCCAACAACCTAATCACTTCTCTGCAAATGCAGCATTATCTTGTCCAATGCAAGCAGGTGGCTTTATTGGTGATACCAAACAAGGTGGCAGTTGTAATGTAAATGAATTGACGATTAATCCGCATTGCAATGGTACTCATACCGAGTCTATCGCGCATATTTGTGATTATTCCATGGACAACATTATAGAAGAAGCTGGAAAGTGTAAAAGTCGCGCACTAACATTAGCGCAACTTAGCTTACCCGCTTTGATGCCCTGCGCCGTAATTTCAATAACACCGAAATTAGCAATAAAAAGTGGTGAGAATTACAGCCCTGAATTTGATGTAGATGATTTAATCATCAGTTGTTCAGCACTTAAACAAACACTTGCTTCTTATCATGATGAGCAATTGCAAGTCTTAGTGATCCGCACTTTGCCAAATACTAGCAATAAACGTCAACAGGCTTACAACAGTGATAATCAACCGGTATTTTTCAGCCGTGAAGCCATTTTGTATTTAAATGAGCGAGGTGTAGAACACTTAGTGGTCGATGTCCCTTCAATTGACCGTTTACATGACGATGGCTTAATGACTTGTCACCACCTGTTTTGGCAAGTTGATGAAGGGTCTCATCAAGTAAATGAAAATAGCTTAATCAACAAGACGATTACTGAAATGGCGTTTATTGGCGATGAAGTCGATGATGACTTTTACTTTATCAATATTCAAACACCGGCTTTTCATAATGACGCTGCGCCAAGTCGGCCAGTTCTATTTTCAGCAAAAGAATTTAATGCTAAAGAAATGAGTAAATAACTTATGACTATTACTAATAAAACAAATAATAACAAAAGCACATTAGCATACGCTCAACAACTCGATCTCGATGATCCGTTAGCAAGAATACGCGACCAGTTTGCCATTCCGAAGCAAGCGAATGGTGAAGATGAATACTATTTCACCGGAAACTCTCTGGGTTTACAACCAAAACTCGCCCGTGAATATGTAATTGAGTTGCTCGACTCTTGGGGGCAACGTGGCGTAAAAGGTCATTTTGAAGGTGACTTCCCATGGATGCCCTACCATGAATTTTTAACAGAGCAATCGGCGTTATTGGTGGGCGGAAAAAATGAAGAAGTGGTGACGATGAATTCATTAACCACTAATTTGCATTTAATGATGGTGAGCTTTTATCAACCAAGTGGCAAACGGACAAAGATACTCATTGAAGATCACGCTTTCCCTTCCGATCATTATGCCGTGGAATCTCAGCTTAAACATCATCACCAAAATGTTGAAGACAACATGTTGCTTTGGACACCAAGAGATGGCGAAGAGTTATTAAATTATGATGATTTGTACCAAATTATTGAACAACAAGGCGATGAAATAGCACTGATATTATTACCGGGAGTTCAGTATTACACGGGCCAAGTGCTTGATATGAAAACCATCACCGAAAAAGCACATGCTAAAGGTATAATGGTGGGTTTCGATTTAGCCCATGCCGTTGGCAATATCGAAATGGAGTTGCACAACTGGCAAGTCGACTTTGCCTGTTGGTGTAGTTACAAATATTTAAACAGTGGTGCAGGCTCAGTTGCCGGATGTTTTGTGCATAAAAAACATAGCACGAATACCAATAGTGAAACGCAGGTAAACCGTTTTGCTGGTTGGTGGGGTCACGATAAATCAACCCGTTTTAAAATGGAAAATAACTTTAAAGCCATTGATACCGCTGAAGGCTGGCAATTATCAAATCCACCGGTATTGTCATTAGCCGCGATTCGCGGCTCACTTGATACCATAAAAATGGCCGGTGGTATTAGCGAGCTTCGTAAAAAATCACTGAAACTCACGCAATATATGATTGAGTTAATCGACAGTGAATTGGGCGATAAAATTCGCATTATCACGCCAAGTAATGAAAGCGAACGAGGCTGCCAACTGTCTTTAATGGTTAATGTAAAAGGGCTCGACGGTAAAGCGATGTTTAACGCCTTAGAAGAGAATGGCGTAACCACAGACTGGCGTGAACCCAATGTAATTCGCGTTGCTCCTGTGCCACTTTACAATCAGTTTCAAGATATTTACCACTTTGTCCGACTTTTAAAGGAGTGTTTACAATGAACAAAATCCCTTTAATTAAACCCGCTAGTGAAACCCAAATAACCATAGCAGGCGCGGGTCCTGTTGGTGCGCTTTTAGCGGTTATACTAGGTCGTAAAGGCTACAACATCAACTTACTCGAATCTCGACCAGATTCTCGCCAGCATGATATTTATCAAGGTAAATCAATTAATATCGCACTCTCTGATCGTGGCTGGTTAGCCCTAGAATCTGTCGGCATAGCTGAACAAGTCCGCAAGGCGGCTATTCCCATGAAAAAGCGTGTTATGCATGCCGTTGACGGCACAATAACCGAGCAAGCTTACGGCAAAGACGATCAAGCGATTTGGTCAGTTTCTCGTGCAGGTATTAATGAACAGTTACTGGATTTAGCAGAAAAAGAAGCGAGTGTAGAGTTACACTTTGAGAAAAGACTTACCCATGTCGATTTTAATACCGCCGGTGCATCTTTCAGTTTTGATACACCGCAAAGCAAAAGTCATATAGAGATTGATGCAGATTATATTTTTGGCGCAGATGGTGCATTTTCAAAAGTGCGTCGACTAGCGCAAGAAACATCCCGCTTTAGTTATAGTCAGTCTTTCATGCCGCAGTCCTATATTGAATTGTCTATTCCTGCCCATGAAAACGAAACGGGCGACGCTCGCTTTAAGATGGAAAAAGAAGCCTTACATATCTGGCCAAGAAAAGACTTTATGCTGATCGCCCTGCCCAATCCTGATGGTACTTTCACTTGTACCTTATTTTTAAATTATGAAAGTAACTATAAAGGCGAACATTCATTTAGCAACTTAAAAGATCGTAATAGCGTGGTTAACTTTTTCAATGAAAACTTTGCCGATGCCATGACATTACTAGAAAACCCCATTGATGACTTTATGGAAAAATCTGCAAATCCGCTCTTTTTGGTTAAAGTCGACCCTTGGGTGATCAATAATAAAGTCGCACTTATTGGTGATGCAGCCCATGCAATGGTGCCTTTTTATGGCCAAGGTATGAACTGTGGTTTCGAAGATTGCCGAGAGCTCGGTGAACTTATTGATGAGCATGAAGGCAATTGGTCCGATATTTTTCATGCTTATCAAAAACAACGGAAAATTAATGCTGATGCTATAACTGAATTAGCCAGACGTAACTTTATTGAAATGAGTGAGTTATCTGCTGATAGTAACTTTCAATTACAGAAAAAAATTGAAGCAAAGTTTCATCAACTACATCCTGAACTATGGGTACCACTATATTCTATGGTGACTTTTTGTCCGCATTTACCTTATTCACAAGCGTTAAAAATTGGTGATCAACAAAAAATAATTATGTCACAAATAATGCAAATCCCAGATATTGCTAACTGTTGGCAAGACGAATTCATCTACCTGAAATTACAGCAATTAGTCCATAAGCACTTTAAAAAAGAGGAAGAAAAAAATGTCTAATACCGGCTGTCCTTTTAGTGGTTCTCCTGAAAACAAAAGAGAACTAGAGCAAGATATTCATACCGATTTTAAAGATGAAATGTCGTATGGCGATTACTTGAAACTCGACCAAATATTATCAGCCCAGCAACCTTTATCGAACGAACATGATGAAATGTTGTTTATTGTTATTCACCAAAGTAGCGAGCTTTGGTTAAAACTTGCCGGACATGAGCTAACAAAAGCGGTGCAATGTTTACGTGACAATGATTTTGGCCCCGCGTTTAAAGTTATCGCCCGCGTTAAACAAATATTTATTCAGCTAACGCAGTCATGGAATATTTTATCAACGCTGACCCCCGTCGATTATTTGAAATTTCGTGACGACTTGGGACGTTCGTCTGGTTTTCAGTCGCAGGGCTATCGCAAACTGGAATTCCTTTTAGGTAATAAAAATAGCGATATGCTCAAGTTGCATAATAACAACAGTGAAGCTCATCAAGAACTCGAATTATTACTCAATAGCCCAAGTTTATACGACGAAGTCATTACCACATTAGTTAAAGCAGGCTTTAATATTGACGATAGTGTACTTAATAGAGATGTCACCCAAGCCTATCAGAGTAATGATAGTGTCGTTAAAGCTTGGCTGACAGTATATCAGCAGCCTGAGAAATATTTTGACTTGTACGAACTGGCTGAGAAGCTCGTTGATATAGAAGATTCTTTTCAGCAGTGGCGTTTTAAACACATGTATACCGTGCAAAGAATTATTGGTTATAAGAAAGGTACGGGAGGATCTTCTGGTGTGGGCTTTTTGAAAAAAGCGTTAGATGTGAGTTTTTTCCCTGAATTATTTGAAGTGAGAACACATTTATAACAAATTATATTCAATTATCACATTGCCGATAAATAAAAAACGCACTAAATAGTGCGTTTTTTTTAATTTAGAATGACATATTAATTTTTTACTGAATTAATCTCTAAATTTTTGTTGGCCTCTTTTTCACGTTTTTTACGTGCTTTGTCTGACTTCATCTGCATTTGTTTCTTTTGCAATGATGAAATGTCTTGTGGCATAGGTTTACGAGGCATACGTTCGTCAGCCATTGCAGCTTTATATAAAAAACCAGCAAGAATTACAGATGCTTGTTTTAAATCAGCTTCGACTACATGATCAATCGAATCAATATGAGTATGATGTAAACGAGAAAAGTAATCTAATTCATCTTGTATAAACTGAAAGCCTGGTAAACCGACATCATCAAAAGATTCGTGATCCGTACCACCGGTACTTTGGTTAGTAACAGTACCTGTACTTAAATCTGAATAAGGGCTAAACCAGTCACCGAATATAGATTTTGCAGCAACATTACCTTCGGTATAAATGCCTCTAAAACGACCACTGCCGTTATCCATATTGAAATAAACTGAGAATTTTTCATGTTCTGCTTTTGTTTCAATAGGCCAGCCTTGATCTTTCCATAAATAACTTGGTAGCGCCCGTTCGTTCTTATCACTTGGTTTTGGACGAGTAGCAAAGTGCTCATCAACATAAGATGACGAACCAAATAACCCTTGTTCTTCACCCGACCATAATGCAATTCTAATAGTACGTTTAGGTTTAAAATCTAATGCTTGAAGAATTCGCATCGCTTCCATAGAAACAGCAACGCCAGCGCCATTATCCACAGCACCATCGCTGGCGTGCCATGAATCTAGATGACCACCGACCATAACAATTTCAGGGTTTTTCTCAGTACCCGGAATTTCGGCGATAGTGTTGTACGCATTACGGTCGTTGTCGTGAAAACGCGCATCAATATTGAGCGATAACTTAGGTGTTTTACCGTTGTCGATCATACGAGATAACGAGTTGTAATGCTCAGCTTCAATGATAAGTGCTGGCACTGGGAAGGTTTTCCCTACACGATGATCACGACCAAAGACATTAATCAGACCACCTTGACGTCGGCTTCGATAAATAACGCCAGCAACTTTTTCCTCTTTTAAGAAAACATTTAAAGCATCACGAAAGTTATAACGCTGCATTGCACTATCTCTTCGGTCTGCAGAGACCCAAGGTGAATGGCTTGGAGACCGCATTACATCGAAATCTTTTAACTTGGAAAGTTCACTAGAATCATAGCGCTTGAATACGCTATTTTCAGGCGCATCAATATTTTTTCCTGCCCCCATCATGATAATTTTGCCGTTAAGCTTGCCTTTATATTGTGCTAAATCAGCAACTGAAGCAGCATCAAAAATAACAACATCACCGGTAACTTCACCTTTAGTGCCTGGTGTCCAAGCAACAGGAATACCATGCAAAGAAACTTCACGAGGACTTAATACATCGATTGATGCTGAATCGTGGGACCAACCTCGACCAAACTCAAAAGGGTCTAAATAAGCATTTTTAAGTCCCCATCCTTTAAGTTTCTCTAAGGTCCAATCATTCGCCTTTTTCATTTGAGGAGAACCGGATAAGCGTGGTCCTATTTGATCCGTAAGTTGTTCTAAGGTATGCATCACTTCAGAATTGTAAAAACCTTCAGCTCTTATTTTATTGGCCATATCTAGATCATCTGATGCATAAGCAGTAGATAATGAAAGACATAATAAAGATAATCCAAACTTTTTCATTATTGTTCCCAATTTATTATATTTTTGTCGATGCTAATTTAGTACAAAAAAATAGAATAAAAAAGACGGATAAGACGAAGTCCATTGAATAAGAGACCACTGGCTTTAACAAAGTAAAAGCCAATGCTTTCTGTAAATTTAGAGAAACCAATTAACACTGGCTATCGAACGAATAAATTAAAGAAATTCAGAGGTATGCGCTAATAATCTAATTTAAAAAGCAGTTCTGCCAAGTCAGGAAGCCACTGAAAATTTTTCAATTTAATTCTATTTCCAATCACAACGACTTGCTCATCTTGTAGCAGATCTCTTTGTCGAGCAAAAAATTCGCTTTCTAGCGGAAATGAAATCTTTCCTTGAGAGTTAATCACTCTATACCAAGGGACTTGCTGTCCTTGCCAACCTTCCTCAGGGACCTTTCCTAACGCTTTTCCTACTAATCTGGCTTTACCCGGTAAACCTGCTAAATCAGCTATTTGCCCATAACAAGCAACTTTTGAATAGGGGATTGCTTGTACTGTTTGCCAAATACGTTGGTAATTAGGGTTAACCGCTGGCTTCTGACTTTTCAACATTGATACTCACTTTTGCGATTAGCAAATAACTATACTTGAAGCAAAGGCAGCAAAAACAGTAGAGGCGAATAATGAAACTGATATTAAAATTATATTTAGTATTTTTAACATATAAAATTCCTTTTTATGATGTTGTTTAAATTAGAATATTCATTTATCGATTAAATTAAAAATAATGTCTGAGTTGTTATCTCATGTCAATCCAGAAATCATCTTTTCCAGTGAAATAATTACATCTTATTTACATTTATACTGAATGAGAGTAGCACATATTAAATTTTAGCGAGTTAAGCGTCCTCGACCTTTATTGAAAATATTAATTACACACCCTCTTCATATTTCTGTATAATCGCGCGCATTAGATTCATCAGCTTAAATGCACGACCAAGGATTATCCCATACTTACAGCAAATAACATCACCCATCAATTCGGAGCAAAGCCTCTTTTTGAAAACATTTCCCAAAAATTTGGTGGCGGTAATCGTTACGGTTTAATTGGCGCAAATGGTTGTGGTAAATCGACGCTAATAAAAATATTAGGTGGTGATTTAGAACAAACTTCAGGTAATGTAAGTCTAGACACTAACGAACGCTTAGGTAAGTTAAGTCAAGACCAATTCGCTTTTGAACACTTCAGCGTTATTGATACTGTTATTATGGGACATACTAAATTATGGGCCGTAAAAGAAGAACGTGACCGTATTTATGCTTTGCCTGAAATGAGTGAAGCCGATGGCATGAAAGTTGGTGATTTAGAATCTGAATATGCTGAAATGGACGGTTACAGTGCAGAGTCTCGTGCTGGCGAATTATTAATGGGTGTTGGCATTTCAGTTGATCAACACTACGGTTTAATGAGCGAAATTGCCCCCGGTTTTAAACTTCGAATATTACTCGCACAAGCATTATTCTCAGACCCTGATATTTTATTATTGGATGAGCCAACCAACAACCTTGATATTCACACTATTCAATGGTTAGAAGAAACACTTAATGCCCGTGATTCCACCATGATCATTATTTCGCATGATAGACATTTTTTAAACAGTGTTTGTACACACATGGCTGATTTAGATTACGGTGAACTTAGAGTTTTCGCAGGTAACTACGACGAATATATGCTTGCCGCTACTCAAGCTCGCGCTAATTTACTTGCTGACAATGCTAAGAAAAAAGCTCAAATAGGTGAACTTCAAGCCTTCGTTGCACGATTTTCAGCTAATGCTTCAAAAGCTAAACAGGCAACTTCTCGTGCAAAACGTATTGACAAAATTCAACTTGAAGAAGTCAAACCGTCCAGCCGAACCAACCCCTTTATTCGCTTTGAGCAAGAAAAGAAATTATTTCGTAATGCTTTAGTCATTGAAAAATTAAACAAGCATTTTGGTGACGCGCATATTCTAAAAGACATTTCTCTTTTAGCTGAAGTGGGTGAACGTATTGCCATAATTGGTGAAAACGGTATCGGCAAAACAACCTTTCTACGCACATTATTGAGCGAAGTCGGTTACGAAACCACTTCAGGAGAATTTACGTGGTCTGAAAATGCTAACATTGGTTACTACGCACAAGACCATGAGTTCGAATTTGAGAATGACATGACATTATTCGAATGGATGAGCCAGTGGCGCCAACCTACCGACGACGAACAAGCCGTTCGTGGTTATTTGGGACGATTATTATTTTCAGCTGACGACATTTTAAAATCAGTTAAAATATTATCAGGTGGTGAAAAAGGGAGAATGCTTTTTGGCAAGTTGATGATGCAACTTCCTAATATTCTTGTAATGGACGAACCGACTAACCACATGGATATGGAGTCAATTGAATCACTTAACATGGCTTTAGAAAACTATGAAGGTACTTTAGTGTTTGTCAGCCATGACCGTGAATTTGTTTCTAGCTTAGCGACTCGCATTATTGAATTAACCAAAGATGGTTACGTTGATTTTGCAGGTACTTATGATGAGTATTTAGCAAGCCAAGCGTAATAATCACTTTCAATGTATAAAGATAAAACACGAACTCATTAGCCCGTGTTTTATCTTTTACTTTTCAACCACCAACTAAAACTCTCTATTGAATCTTTAAGGAAATCCTTTGCTCAGTTATCGTCACGCTTTTCACGCAGGAAACTTCGCTGATGTGTTAAAACACTCTGTTTTAACACTGGTACTTGAATATATGGTGCGCAAAGATAAAGGCTTTACATATATTGATAGTCACTCTGGTGCTGGCATGTATTCGCTCAATGACGAATATGCACAAAAAACAGGCGAATATAAAGGCGGCGTAGCTAAAATTCTTGCTGCAGTAAACGATGATAACTTTCCTGAAGCATTAATGCCTTATGTTGAATTACTTCATAAATTAAATAATGAAAATGACGAACTCGACATTTATCCTGGTTCACCAGGTATTGCTAAACAATTCATGCGTCGTCAAGACAGTACTCATTTGTTTGAGTTGCATCCAACAGACATTCAACACTTAACAGAGTTTTGTGCTCGTTGGAATAAATCACATGTGAAACAGTCTGATGGCTATAAAGGTATACTTGGCTTAATCCCGCCACCGAGTAGGCGTGGTGTAGTGCTTATCGACCCGCCGTACGAATTGAAAGAAGATTACGTTAAAGCGGTTAAGACAATCGTAAAAGCGTATAAAAAGTTCACCTCTGGCACTTACATACTTTGGTACCCAGTCGTGACTCGCGAGCGCATTAACGCCATGGAGAAGGACTTTTCACGTAGCGATGTAAAAAACTTACTAAAAGTTGAATTTTGTTTACAAGCTGACAGTGAAGAATATGGCATGACTGGAACAGGTTTATTTATTGTTAATCCACCATGGCAATTAGAAAACCAATTGTCTGAAATTTTGCCTTATTTGAAAGCAAAACTAGGCGAAGATCAATCGACTTTCACGTTAGAGAAATTAATCGAAGAATAATCATACTCAATAGCTCGATAATAATTTATTGAGCTATTCGCACAACAGGCAGTTATAAAGTTCTATATCTATTTGCTTGAGTTAACGTGCTAAAGTCATTAAACCTAACACCATTTTCTCTCATCACTTGATGTGCTTTACTGGCCAAAATTTGTCTTAAATAAAACGGCTGTTGTACGACAAAATGGTGAATGGCATGCGTGCCAGCAAAGTTAAAGGTAAAAAGGTTAAGTGGCCAGATGAACAAACCTTTAAAGACCTGTGTTTGCTGTAATACGCTATCAACGCCTTTATAATAATGAAGGTATGAAGTCACTAAGTTGAGACATCCAGAACGCAAAAAATTAGGGGCAACTAGAATAACCATAATCAAATTACTCAATCCAACGAAGGTGAGTAAAAAATCAGGATAAACATATTCACTGGGCATAAATAGATCAATACTGTGGAATATAAGAAAGCCATATCCAAAGATATAATAAAATATGGTTAATGGAAATCCGGCATTAAAAACAGTGAAAAATTTAAAAACTTTCACTTCCTTATTCAATAGTTTTCTCTGTAAAAGCAAACCTATTAAACCATCAAACATTACCATGAAGCGTACAAATATATTTGCAATCCCATTGCCTACAAGTCTTTCTTCAAGATCTTGTTCTGTTCCAGACGTTTTATGATGTAATAAATGAATTTTTCGACGATACCAAGGGTTAATAGTACTTGGGCGCATTAACCAAACAATTGTCATCATAAAATTATGCATGAAAGCGTTATTACGAAAATAAAGCTTATGAATTAAGTCATGCTCTAATTCATGAGATATTGATGCAAAAAAAGCCGTGATAATGATACAAATCCACGCAGGAATAAAGGCATAATAATATAAAAAGGCACTCGAGATCATGCCTAAAAATGAAAAAGCCAGCATGAATAAACCTATACTATCTTGTTTATTTAAAAACGAGAATTTGTCTCGTAAACGGTCTTCTTCCGCTTTAACACTTAAGACAATATTTTTAATTTTTTGAGCGTCGGCAGGCAAATTCATTTTAAAAGATCACTTTTTTTGACTTAAATGATGATAACTTTCAGGGTTATTTATCAAGTTTATTTCGTCCATCAACGTATTGATGTTTTCAGATTGGGCGTAGTTATTTGAAAAGGCAAGAAATGATGAATCCTCTGTATTACTCAATAGGAACCCTAAAACAGAGTCATTGATCCCCATTTGATTAATTGTCGTCTTTGCTATAACACTGTCTGCTACGAGTAAATCAGCATGACCATAAATAAGCATATTAAAAGCATCTTCTAAACGAGTGACTTCTACAAATGTTGTTGATGCGTCGCGAAATGCTTTTTCGGATTCTTGACCAACACTTGTTGAGCGCACTTTGACAAGCGTTTTATTTTTATCAATCAAAGCTATAGTTTGATAATCAAAAGTATCATCGACTCTTTTGAATATTTCAGAGCCATAGAAATTGATCAAAGGTTTTTTAGGAAAACTCAAGAAAACAGCACGTTCTGCAGAATAAACAGTTGGCATTAAAGCATCAAAGCGACCATCTTTAACTTCTTTGAGTGCCCTAGCCCACGGCATGATTTTAACAGATACGTTAAACTTTCCACTCTCATTTAGCTTTTGAATTGTTTCAATTAATAGACCGTCATTTTCACCTTTATCATTTAAATAGATAAAAGGACGAATTTCAGGTGCTGCAATATTGAAACTTTTAACTCTTGGCTCTACCTGTAGCTCTGGCATAACCTGAGCTTGTAACGTTAGACAAAATATAAAACTAAAAACCCAAATGGCATACTTCATTTTATTACTGCCTTGCCACGATGTGAATTAATCAATTTCTAAATCGTTATCTATTTCACTTACAGGTAAAACAGATTTTTTACGTAAAACAGGTAGTTCACCTACATCTTGTGCAACAAAAACTCTTTTCACCACTTTTTTAGGTTGAGTTCTTTTCGCTTTACTATTCACTTTCGACGAAGATTTTGCCTTAATTACTGCTTTTGCTTTTTTCGGTTTAATACCTTTGAATGTAGCTTTTAAACCATCAACAACATCGAAAATAAAGGTTTGTTGTAAAAAGCCTTCAACATTCTTGAAACTGATCCAATCTTTAGGTCCAACAAATGAAATTGCATCACCCGTACTACCCGCTCGGCCTGTTCGTCCAATACGATGAACAAATTCTTCTGTATGCTTTGGCATATCAAAATTAAACACGTGAGATACGTTAACTAAATCTAAACCTCGAGAAGCCAAATCAGTAGTAATCAATATTTTTTGATGACCTTTACTGAAACCATCCATTATTTGATTACGCTGACCTTGGTTTAGGTCTCCACTTAATGCGACAGTGCTTAATCCTTGTTCAGTGAGTAATTTTGACAAACGGTCAGTATCACTTCGCGTGGCAGTAAAAATAATAACTTGCTGATACTTTTCTGTTTTCAAAAAGTGCTCAAGTAAATCTTGCTTATGGTCTAAATTGTCACATAAATAAAATCTTTTAGTGATGTCTTTATGCTCTGTGTGTGCTGAGCCTATTGCAATGCGTTTAGGTTTCTTTAATAACGCGAGTGCGAATTCATTCACTTGTGCGTGATCTAATGTTGCTGAAAACATCAAGGTTTGGCGTTTTCTATGATCCGCAGCATCGTTAATTTGTTTTAATTGCTTTGAAAAGCCTAAATCTAACATTCGATCGGCTTCGTCAAGAATAAGTAGCTCTAAGCCCTTTAGATAAAAATGACCTTGGGATAAATGATCAGCCAATCTACCCGGTGTAGCAACAATAAAATGAGGGTCTTTTTCTAATGTTTTTACTTGGTCATTAAAGTTTTCACCGCCAAGTACCAGCACAGCTTTAAATTGCGATCCCGTGGTGAACAAACGCAGTTGAGTAAAAACTTGTTTAGCTAGCTCTCGTGTTGGCATAAGGATAAGTACACGAGGATCACGTTTAGACAACGCTCGGTTTCTAATTAATCGTTCCATTGCAGGAATGATAAACGCTAATGTTTTACCTGAGCCAGTTTTTGACGACGCTATTAAGTCATGCCCAGCCATTGCAGCAGGAATAGCTTGCTGCTGAATTTCTGTTGGCTCTGTAAAACCTAAATGATCAACCATTGACATTAAACGACTGTCTAAACCAAAATCTGTAAACTGCAAACTACACTCCAAAAAAGATCAATAAATACATCTCTATTATACCTAGGTCTACAAAGAATGACGTATAGTATTTCTATCATTGATAAAAAAAGTGAAAAGTATGAATAAAATAACAACAACCTTATTCACAACTTTACTGTGTTTAACTTCTCAGTCTCATGCTAATAATCCTGACCACCCATCCACTTCAGTTATCATGCCTATTAATAATATGTTTGATGCTATGCGTCAGCATGATGGTGAAATGTTTATTGCTCAGTTTACTGAGAAAGCTATTTTAGAACGGGCTAATAAAGAAAATAACGTTGAGGTATCAGATCTTAATAAGTTTTCGATTTTTATTAAGGAAACATCTAAACATTTAGATGAGAAAATATTTAATATAAAAATCAATCAAAGCGGTAATTTAGCCAGTGCTTGGGTGCCATTTGCTTTCTATCTTGACGGTAAGTTAAGTCATTGTGGTGTGAATAGCTTTCAGCTCATTAAACAACAAGCAGTATGGAAAATTCATTATTTAATGGACAATACCTTTACGGGTGATTGTGAAAAATTTATTAAACACCATAAAGCAGAAGAGAAATAGTAAATATAAACGCTCACCTATAGGATTATATAAGACACTAGGAACCAGCAGGTGAGAATTAAATTTAAAACAAGCTAAACATATTCATCTCGTAGCCAGTCAACGTAACCAACAAAAAAGTTTTGCCAAAAATCATTAGTTTGCGCAAGTTCAACAAGCTGTTTGCCAAAAGTTTCTAAAACTTCTAAATCAAAAATACAATTTTCATCTGGCAAATACATTGCTGACTTTTGCTGACATTGTTGATGAATAGCCGTTAAACATTTTGAAAACCCTTCTAGGGTTGAGCTTACGAGTGTTCGTTGCCATTGATTTTCTTCTTCAGCAAGCGCGGTATAAACCGCTAGGTGTTCATCATTTACATCGATAAAGTAAGGATCACCTAATTCTGTGTCTTTCGCGATAACAACCCAAGAACTTTGCCAGTTGCCAATCTTATTTTCAGTATCACTGCCACTATTAACTAAACTTGTGCCGTTTTTATCAATAGAGTAACCAATCTGCGCCTTATTTAATTCAGCCGTTTTAGTCATGACTTGAAAACCTTGTGGGCCAAAAAACACTTCTTTATGGTCAAAAGCTTTTAGTTTGTTCAATAGTTCTGTGTGGTTCATCTTTAATATGACTCTTTTGATACAAGAAGGTCGCTGATAGAAACTATCAACGACCTTACCCTTATTAAAATTTGTTATTATTGAATTAGCTCGCCGCTATTCTTGCTTCAACGACTTCAATCGCGTGGTCAATGCGCGTAAGTACTTTTTCTTTATCTAATAAAGCTAAAGTAATATCTAAAGAAGGCGAATTTCCCGCACCGGTAGCAGCAACACGTAATGGCATACCCACTTTACCCATGCCTACTTCAAGCTCTGTCGCTGTATCATTAATGGCAGCATGAATAAGTTCAGGAGACCATTCGCTTAACGCAGCAAGTTTAGCTTTCACTAAAATAAGCGGGGCTTTTACAACCGGACGTAAATGCTTTTTAACCGCAGCGGCATCTAGCTCGCTAAAGTCTTCGTAAAAATAACGAGAAATTTGCGCCATTTCTTTTAAAGTTTTTACACGGTCCGCTTGAATTTTAACAATTTCTTCAAGCGCAGGACCATTTTCAGTGTTAATACCTTGCTCGTTCATGTGCCATGCTAAGTGTTTTGCAACATGACTTGGCTCCATCGTTTTCATGTAATGTTGGTTTACCCAAATTAACTTATCAGTATTAAAACCAGAAGCTGCACGATTACAGTCTTTTAAGTCAAATAATTCAATCATTTCATCACGAGAGAAAATCTCTTTATCGCCATGTGACCAACCTAAACGTACTAAATAATTAAGCAGTGCTTCAGGTAAATAACCGTCATCACGATATTGCATGACACCTACAGCGCCATGACGCTTTGATAAACGTTTACCATCGTCACCTAAAATCATCGGGATATGTGCATATTCAGGAAGCGTCGCACCTAGTGCCATCAAAATATTAATTTGTTTTGGCGTATTGCTAATATGATCATCACCACGAACAACATGGGTAATTTTCATGTCCCAGTCATCAACTACAACCGTTAAGTTATACGTGGGTGTACCATCGCTACGCGCAATAATTAAATCGTCTAACTCTTCGTTCGAAATTGTAATATCGCCTTTAACCATATCCTTGATAACAACGTCGCCATCAAGTGGGTTTTTAAAACGAATAACAAAAGGCTTATCCGTTGGATAATCTGTGCGGTCACGCCACAAGCCGTTATACTTTTCTTTTGCGCCAGTTTCACGTGCAAGTTCGCGCATTGCTTCAACTTCATCACTTGTAGAGTAACAGCGGTAGGCATTGCCTGACTCAAGTAATTGGTCAATAACTTCTTTATAGCGATCAAAACGTTTAGTTTGAAAATATGGCCCATGTGTCCATTCAAGATTTAACCAGTTCATACCGTCCATAATTGCATCAACTGATGCTTGACTTGAACGTTCTAAATCAGTGTCTTCTATACGAAGAACAAAATCACCACCATTTTTCTTGGCATATAACCAACTATAAAGGGCAGTTCGTGCTCCACCAACGTGTAAATAACCAGTAGGGCTTGGCGCAAATCGAGTTGTTAAGCTCATAAAAATCTCACTATAAATTTTATAACTCAAAGCTTATGTTTTGAGACATTACTTCAAGTTTATAATTGGTACGATAAAAATTGTCGATATTTTATCAGTCATAGATAAGGAAAACATCATTTGACGAAAGAAACAAAGAAAAGAAACAAAGAAAAGAGGATAAAACAATCAAGGTGTTGAATTTTACAGCAAGTAAATTCGTTATATGAAAAAAACTAAAAAAAAATCAAAAAAAGCTTTGTTTTATGTTGACAGCTTTCCTCATCTCCCTATAATACGCCCCACTGAAACGCAGACAGTCTTATTATTAATTAGACAGTTAACGACTCAGGAAATTTAAGATTGGGCGATTAGCTCAGTTGGGAGAGCACCGCCCTTACAAGGCGGGGGTCACTGGTTCAAGCCCAGTATCGCCCACCATAATTACTTACCTATCATATAGAATTATCTATATGGACGATTAGCTCAGTTGGGAGAGCACCGCCCTTACAAGGCGGGGGTCACTGGTTCAAGCCCAGTATCGTCCACCATCTTATTTTTCAATATAACCTAAATAATTTACCTTCACTTATAAAAACAATTTGTTATTAACTCCACAAACTTGTCATATAAAAAACTCATAACTCTAGTTTCAGATAATATTTTCCAAAAATATTTATAACAACCCTCTTTATCTTGCTTAAAATTCTAAAACAGAACCTATCTGTCCTCCTTTTGTCGTTTTTTTAATAAAAATTGCCGCTATTTTGCTATGACTTCAACGAATAAAGAATCAAAGTATTATCATCAACTTAGCGTGAAGTAATACGATTGGTTGTACTGTAAATTATTAATAACAAGAAGGTACATATCTATGAAACACTTAGTAAAATTAATGATAGCTATTACAGCAATCATTTCCTTGCAAGCGAATGCAGCAAAGGCTCAATTAGATGTCCAAGTTTCTGTAGCTAAAGCGGATAATGGTAATGTTAATGCAACATTAAACATTACCAATAATGGCAACGGCCAACAAAAGATATTAGGCTGGTATACAGATCTAAATGAAGAACATATTTTTAGTGTTAAAAAAGATGGTGTTGAGGTTGATTTTTTCGGCCCTCATTACAAACGTCAAGCTCCTACAGATAAAGATTTTATCAAATTAAAGTCTGGTCAATCGTTAACAAAAACATTTGAACTTTCAGCGTTATACGATATGAGCACAACCGGTAACTATGAAGTAAGTTACGATGTAAAATCAATGCACTTATACAGCAATAAAGGTCAGCAGAAAAAAACAGAAAGATTAGCTGTTGAACAATTGTCATCAGCTGTTTCTGTTATCTGGCTTGATGGTATTGAATCAAAAGGTTCGGCTAATAAAGGTAAACCAGGCGGTGGCGGTGGTGCTGGTGATTGCATCGGTGGTACTTGTTTTACTGGGCGTTGTGATAACGGCCAAAAAACAGAAATAATTAGTGCACTTGCTGCAGCGGATCAAATAACCAACAACTCAGTATCTTACTTAAGTAGTCATGCAGCCAATAATACTTCGGCTCGTTACAATACTTGGTTTGGTGATGCAACATCAGCTCGTTACAACACAGCCGTAGATCACTTTGATGCTATCAATGATGCTATTGATAACCAGCCGGTTACTTTTGATTGTAGCTGTAAAAAATCTTACTTTGCTTACGTATATCCAACACAACCTTACAAAGTTTACCTTTGTCGTGCTTTTTGGAATGCTAACGAGCTAGGTACTGATTCTCGCGCTGGTACTATTGTTCATGAACTAAGTCATTTTAATGCCGTTGCCGGTACTGACGATGTAGTTTATGGCCAATCTGGTGCACAAAGTTTAGCAACATCAAACCCTGATCAAGCACTAAATAATGCTGACAGTCATGAATACTTTGCTGAAAATACGCCGAACCAAAATTAATAGTTTTATATTAAATTAAAAGTAACCCAAACAGACCGGATATAACATAAACTTATTGGGTCTGTTTATTTTTCATAAGGTCAAATAATGTTTTCAATCCACTATTTATGGATAAAAAAAACCTTTATCCCTCTAGTCTTATTCATTTCTTATAGCTCGATAACCTCACATAAGGCTTTAGCAAATATGGAACTACCCATACAGTATTGTTCAATGTCTATTAATTCGACACTACTTTCAACAGACCAAGTAAGTCTCAACTTTAGCCTTCAAAATCCTTACGATAAAAATATGAGATTATTAATCTGGTATACACCATTTGAAGGTTTTTTTTCAGATTTATTTATTATTACGAATAGCGATACAGGGGAGCAATTAAACTACCAAGGTCCGATGGTGAAACGCCTACAACCACAAATTGAAGATTATTTATCTCTATCAGCAAATGAAATATCATCTATAACGCTAAATTTATCTTTGGTTTACGTATTTACCCAAGGTAATTATCAACTTCAGTTAAAGAAAAATAGTTTTAATTTTGAAGAAGATAACTTAACCACATTTCCGCTTTTCTGTAAAACGCCTTTCTTAGAGTTTAATATTAAATAGTATTTTACTTTATCTTTGCAGCCATTATTTATGTTACAATTTTTCCTATTAAATTTACTGCTATCAGGTTACTTTTTCATGTCCTCACACACTATTATTGATATTTCAGTTGAACCTATCGAGCTTTGTAAGTTACTAAAAATTGCCAATATGGTCGGTGGTGGTGGCGAAGCAAAAATAGTGATTAGTGAAGGGTATGTTGTCGTTAACGATGAAGTTGAGTTTCAAAAACGTAAAAAAATTCGTCATGGTGATATTGTACAATTTGATGGGGAAATTATTCAAGTGGCTTATAAACCACACAAGAACTCATCAAAATCAGCTAAACCTACACCATCTTTACCGAAAAGCCCTTCAAAAAAGAGTAAGGTTAAAAATACTGCTCCTGCAATGTCAGATGAGAAATTTATAGAACCCGTTTTTGAACGCCCGAAAAGAAAACCTATTTCATTTTAGTTATCGTCTAAATTTCATATAATTTCCACAATAAATAATATTAAAATTGTGGAAACTTTAAGTCACCCTACTATACTTTAGTGATGAAAAAGCTAAATAACCTCTGCCAATATAAAGATCCTGAAGGCTATGTTTGCCAAGGGGAAACTAATAACAGTGATTTTTGTTATTGGCATGATCATTCTATCGACAAAACGGGCAGTGAAGTTAAACAAGCCCTTGTTGATTACGCAGATTCCGGAGGGTTAACCCGCGGTATTTGTTTAAAACATGCCGATTTAAGCCATATTGATCTGGTTAATCACCACGATCAAAAAGGATACGACTTTTCTTACGCTGATTTATATCGAGCAAATTTATCTGGCGCTCATCTCTTTAACATAACATTCAGTAGAGCCAGTTTAATGAAGGCTGACTTGAGAAGTGCCAAGTTAAACTGCGCCAACCTAGAACAAACCAATCTCTTAGGCGTAAGATGGAAAGGCTGTAAAATAGAAAAAATTAAAATAGGAAAACAACTTAGCCAAGAAGTATTAGCAAAAAAATCAATTAAAGAAAACAATACCGAACAAGCTATTGATTACTATGAACAAGCTGAAGAAGTTTATCGTGATTTAAGAAAACACTCAGAGCAAGCAGGTATTTTTACGCTATCCGGCGACCTCATTAAAAAAGAGCTTACAATGCGGCGCATGCAAATGCCCAAATTAAGTGTTAAGCGAATAACCTCAAAAGTTGTAGATTTATTTTGTGGTTATGGAGAAGCTCCACTTCGTATTGTCGGGATATCTATGTTATTGATATTCATTTGCGCGATATTATATACTTTTACGGGTTTGAATTATCAGGGAGAATACCTTGTCTATAGCTCAAATCAAACGTCCATCGAAAACTTTGATTTTTTTCTTTCAAGTTTATATTACTCAGTAGTTACATTTACGACTTTAGGTTATGGCGATTTCACCCCAATTGGAATATCACGAGCAATTGCTGCTATAGAAGCATTTACCGGTAGCTTTACGATTGCACTGTTTGTAGTGGTATTTGTTAAGAAAATGACTCGTTGAGCAACAACAAATATAAATAACAATAACTTAACAAAAGATAAAATTAAAGTTGAAATTTTTGGTACACATCTAGGTACACACATTGATTTTTACTAATAGGAAAGCTAAAAAACTCTTGATGATTTTGTACTTTCAATCAAGTAATTAGTCGGGTGGTTCGATTCCCCCCCGCTCCACCACACATAACCCAGTGAAAGCGCTTGTTTTCACTGGGTTTTTTCTATTAAGACGCACTGTAACTACGCTGAAACTACATTTGATATGGCACCGATATGGCACCGATGCATTTCTAAAGGCTTTGATCATATAAAACTGATCGTATGATCATAATGATCATTTATACAGAAGCAAAAAGTTTATGCCCCCGATTTGGCACCGATCTGGCACCGATGATTTATAGGTTATTTAGTAGTTCTGGTGATGGTTTGTGCATTCGAATACTGCGAGTAACAACACCCTCAACTTGAATGTGATCTTCTTCCTTTATTTTTATTGGTGCATTATTTTTATTTGCTGATAAAAGCTCTCGTTTATTTTTATTAAATATCTTACAAATAAACTCACCATTAAAATTAGCAATGATCACATCTCCACTACAAAATGTTTCGGCTCTATCCACTAGAAGCAAATCACCGTCAAAAATGCCAACACCTTGCATTGAGTCACCTGAAGCTTTTCCGATGAATGTAGCGTTCGGGTGCGATATCAACAACTGATCTAATGATAAACCCATCTCTTTATATTCTGCTGCAGGAGATTCGAAACCTGTTATGCCACAACTGGCAAAAATTGGGATGATTTTCATAATAAAACACCTGTACATAAATACAGTCATTATAGTTAAATTAATATTAAATGTATGTTTAATATTGAGGGGTGCGCACCCCTGATCATTCTTTAACACATTTCCTACTTCTCTGAAAAACCGACGCCCTGCAGTCGTTTTTTATTCCTCACATTATTTACAAATTAGTTTAATTCCCCACTTGACACATAGGCGCAATGCGCCTAATATATATTTAAAGGTGGCACACAGAAAGCCACTCGTTTTAAGAGGGGGCTAGTTGCTGCCACTGTGGAAACGAGATGAAACTATCTGATGTTACAACCATTAAAACGCACTTTAAAGACGCAGATTTTTGGTTAATACGCCGAGGTTCAATGCACAAAGTTGGTCAGCCTGTTCGAGAATACAACCCCGAACATATAGGCATAAAGATTGAAAGAAACGATTTATTGTTACCTGACTATCTTTATTACTGGTTCATGCACATACACAGCACCAAGGTATGGGAACAGTTAGCCAACGGAACATTGAAGCTGGTAAACATTAAGGTTTCAGACGTTCGAAGCATTAGAATGTCACCTAAGTAAGAGAAGGGGCGAAAGCCCCTTATTACTTAATCACCGTTAACTAATAAGGCTATAAAATGATTGAAATACCCGACATTGAACTACCCAATATTGCAGCACAGCAAACCATTGTTTTTGAGCAGAGCACCTTGGAAGGTATAAAACAGCTCAAAGAAAATTTAAAAGCAAAAGTAATACCCGGGCAAAGTGAAATAAATGAAGGTGATTATTGCAACCAACATTTAGTTGATAATAAAAGCACCTGGCAAGCGCCACATGCTGATATTGTAGGGGCCTATTTCAGGCACTTCCAAAACATCTTTAATGATTACGATACTGATAAAAAATTAGCTTTTTTACTGGGTTTAAGTAGCGACAGGCGTATACGTGAATTTAAGCAAGGCACGCGAAAAGTACCTTATGATGTATGGCGTAAATTTTTAGTGATCACCGGACGAGCTCCCCAAAAAATAATAAAAGTCATGTGCTTTACCGCTGGATAAATTTAAAGGAACATAAATATGAATGGCGATTTTTCTACAAAAATAAAAACAAAAATTGAAAATGTTATAAAAAAGTATTCGGGATCAAATAACAAAATAGAAAATTATGAGGACTTTAAGAAACAGATAGATAATAAAGGTAAAGACATTCTTGAAAATACTGTTTCAGATATCTACCAAATGACCAAAGGAAAACAATTTAATAATGAAGAGGAATTCAAAGCGTGGGTTTGGCCAAGTGTATCTAAGCATTTAGAAACAGACAACCATCAAAACATCAGTGTGTTTGAAGAATACAGTCAGCTTTTTCGTAATGCTATAAATGAAAACAATGACTTTAGAGATGTTATAAAACAAGAGGTTCGGCACGATTGGTATTCAAAACTAAGGTTCTTATTATTTAGAACCTTAACCACAATATTCATTGCTGGAGCGGCAATAGGCGCGGCAATGTTTGCAAGTCACCTCGGTTATGACATGGTGCTGATCAAAGAAAAACCCGCAAAGATCGTTCAGGCTAAACCAACAACAAGCTTAACAAAAAAAGATAACTACTCTCCTGCAGATGGTTTTTATGTCCATATCGACCGAAAAGTGTGTTTTCGCACAATAGATTATGTCGGCAGCTCTGCCGACATGAACAAGCTTTGCCCTGAAGGATTTGCCCTGCTTCGTAAGATCCGCATCTAGCACTATTCATACTTCAGCCACCTTTTGGGTGGCTTTTTTTCTTGTCACCGCCGTTCATGCCTGGGTAACTCCATAAAACTCAGATTATTGCTTAATTTTTTGAAAGAGTATTTTACAAACTAAATAGGCCTCAGAGTATAAAATCTACAGCAGTTATCGTAAGAATATAAACTTAAATTGAGTGTTTACCCTACAACCTTCTTCTAGCTTAACGTACAAAACAGTAGGATAGCTATTATCGTTCATTTAGTAATCGTCCTGTTCGTAAAACAACAAAGTATTGTTTTTATTGAATATTAACGTTTAGCTTACAAATAGAGTGTAAAATTTAAAAAATTTATTTTGAAATATTTTTGAGACGAAAATTAATTAAAAAAAAGCGTTGCGTTTTTGTACAATCAAAATTAAAAAGCATCACTTAGTTAGTTGTCACTAACTTATCTTTTCCACTCAAGAAAGTTATTAAAAACAGTCGTTTTTTATCACTTGCAAAAACCATCAAACCGCAGCAAACTGTAATCACTAAGGGAGTTAGGCTGATTTTCAGGCAAGAAAAAACCCTCAAATATTGTCGAGATATCCAAGGGTTCGTAGTCAGCACAAGCCGAAGTAATTCGGAAGATGACATAGGTTTGCAAAGCCACTATATATTTTTAGGGGTGCTGATTCAATAAAAATTCTATTGAATCGTCTTCTTTCGATTACTTCTTATCTTTACGTTTTGAAGTAAAAGGAAATATTTATGCTGACCATTGATGTAAAAATCAAAATCAAAATACCAAGCATATTTTACATCATTCAGTTTTGGATAATGTAATGTAAATAAGGCCACCTTCGGGTGGTTTTTTTTATGTTTGCGTTTAGCACGTTTCCCACCCCACAACCTTCCTAAAAACCGACTCTCTGCAGTCGGTTTTTTATTACCTGTGACTTATTTCAATATTACGCAAAAAAAAGCTCTGCATTTTTGGATTTAACATTATATTTTGGAATACGATAAATGGCGTTGCCAAACAAGGCAGTTTTCGTACCACTTTTACTTGCCTAAGATTGACCCCTCATTAATTTTTTTAAAGAGTATTTCACCGGTAATATTAAGTAATATATTCAACCGCTCAAAAGTTTGGTTGTTTCGGGTTTACAACTAACAAAGCACCTTAACGTACGAAAAAAGCCTATCAAACCGACTTGTTTTTAATTGATTGTTTAGTAATCAACCTGTTCATAAAGTGATAAGATGTTGTTTTAACTGCATATTGATTTTTTTACGTGCAAGCCCCTAAAAATTATACAGTTTTTTTAAAATTTTAATGGCTTGAAAATCAATTAAAAAAAAGCGTTGCGTTTTTGTACAATCAAAATTAAAAAGCACCACTAAGTTAGTAGCTACTAACTTACCTTTCCCACTCAAGAAAGTTAATGAATACGGGCGGTAACTAACTGTTGCAAAAAACATAAAACATCCTCACACTGTAGTTAGTAAGGGAGTTAGGCTGATTTTCAGGCAAGAAAAAACCCTCAAATATTGTCGAGATATCCAAGGGTTCGTAGTCAGCACAAGCCGAAGTAATTCGGAAGATGACATAGGTTTGCAAAGCCACTATATATTTTTAGGGGTGCTGATTCAATAAAAATTCTATTGAATCGTCTTCTTTCGATTACTTCTTATCTTTACGTTTTGAAGTAAAAGGGGAAATATATGCTATTGATTAACATAAAAATCAAAATCAAAATACCAAGCATATTTTACATCATCCAATTTTGGATAATGTAAGGTAAATAAGGCCACCTTCGGGTGGTTTTTTTATGTTTGCCTTTAGCACGTTTCCTATATTGCATACCTACAGGCCGCTTATTCAGTGGCCTTTTTATTAAATCCCTTGTCATAAAATTAATTAACTGACACTATGAACGCAAATGTATAACTAGAATTGCGCTTTATGGATGGTAGACCTTTAGTTGATAATGAGTTTTACGAACTGCTTATAAGTAGAAACTGTGGCAGAAATTCAGACTTAAAACATAGAAACAAGCTATTGCTTTTGTTTGCGGGAGTACTTGGTTTAAGAGAGATAGAGTTAACCTTGATCACAATAGATTTATTCATATCACCAACGGGTGAATTTAATGAATTTGTTGTATTACCCGACTCAATAACCAGAAGTGGCACCGAGCGGCCTATTGTACTTTCTCACGAAGAAGTTAAGGCAGCATTTGAACAATATATTAAATGGCTTATTGAATCAGGCATTAATACAATGCCAAACAAGCATTACTTAGGGTTAAACCCTAATTCCCCACTATTTGTTAATGATGATTTAAAACCGTTCACAGTGCAAAACAGAGGCGAAAAAACTAGCCCTAATGCTATGAATAAATTGCTTGATCAGTTTATTAAAAATGCGGATTTGTGGGATTGTGGAATAAGACGCTTATCACTGGTTAGAACGTGTGTTATTGATTCTTATCGACAAGGTATGAGTACAACTGAAATATCCATATTAACGGGCTTTAGTGATGATTCTATCAGCAAGATTTTAATAATGGACTATACCGCTTATAGCCCTATTGCAGAATGGTTCGTTAAACGTAAAGAGACTAAGCAAAGGCATCTTGAATCATTTAAGAAACGCAGACGATTTCAAATTTAATTGGTACTACAAGCACTCAAGCAACGTTAGGGTTAATACATCAATTAAAAGGAGAAAACTTATGAAAGAATATATTTTATCGAACGAAACGAGTGCCTGGAGTCCATACATATCTAAAGTGTTATCAGCTGAAGAGGCGGAATTGGTCAGAGTCGTAGACAGGGACAAGGTTCCATACCTTATGGGACCTGAACATTTAATAAAGAAAGTTAACGAATCAGTATCAGAAGATATAAAGTTTAAAATTACTCATTTATAGTCCAAACATCAATATTTGAATCATGCGACTCGATAGCCTTATTGAGTCGTTTTAAATAACGATCTTTAGTTTTAGGGTTAACAATCAAAACAATACCGGCCTTTTTACCTGTCATTGCTGAGTATTCGTTTTTAAGCTAAGGCGTACCTATAACATCGAAAGTAAACCGGTGACCATCAGAATGATATCGTATCAATATTCGTATGAAATAGGCACATGATCTGAACACCCTAATTATAGGTTTATTCAGACTGAAGGACTATATTCGTATCTTTGTTAACCTCAAACCAGTGATTTCTTCAGTTAGCCATGAGTGATCATCAGCAATGGGCAATATAGGAAACTTTGAACATGAAAAGATGGGTATTAGTCGATTTTGCAAGCTGCCCTAGATGCGGTGATGACGCTGAAATATGCACAGACTCACAAGAAAAAAACATCTACTTTGAGGACGACGAAGCTCGATGTTGTCAGTCTGAAATTTGTGATACTAAAGGCGCAGTCGTGGTTGATGATCAGGTGGCTGAAATCTCTTGGTATGAAGATAACGAACAATAGGAAACGGGGGGGTAAAGTATTTTTGTCTTTTCTACTTGCCATATTACTAAAGCAGCATAAAGCACCTAATAAATAGCTTTTTAATACCGAAATCAACAAGTATGGAATAATACCGTTTTTCGTATTGAAGACATTCGCCACAAATTATTCGAGCCATATTACGGAGAAGTCTCTGTCAGAAATTAATTCATCATTTTAAAAGGTCAACCAAAATATTGTGTTATCGTTTTGTTGACCTTACCTTAACGCTTTGTTAACTTATTTATGGTGTATAAAATGATTTTATACACTTATGAATAAGCTAACAATAAGGAAGTATCATTTTGAAATTTAATAAAACAATTTTAGGAACAGCTTTTTGTATTTTATCAATAGGTGTCTCTGCTACAGTTTATCAAAGCCACTATTATCAATATTATTCGGATGCGTCAAAGACTACCCCTGTAGGCTTTAGTCAAAGTTCATGTTCAACATCGATGACTCTGCAAGAAGGTGAAGTAACTCCTTATTTCACCGCTACACACACTGATTGTGCAAGTAGTGAACCTGGTAAATTCTGTGATTATTATCCATATGATTCTAGCTGTAAGTATACGTTTCCAAAAGGTAATCCTGTTCCTAATCCTTAATAAATATCGATTGATTGCGGGCGATTAATCAATAAAAAGAAAGTTTTAATTATTAAGTATTGATGGTGTAAATGATGATTTTGTTATTTGCGAACTCAATAAGGGCAAAAATCCTCGAATCTGTAAAATATAAAAAAGATTTAGTGATGGACGGGGCGAACCCAGCTTAATTCTTTTTTAATCAGTACTGTAATTTATTGTAGTTTTAAAAAAGGTAAGGATTTAAATACTTACCTTTTTTATAACTCCCTCTTCTTATTGCTTAATTTTAACAATTAATCTAATAGGAAACTATATCGTATCTTTGCTGACTATTTCGAGGTCGAATTTTCGTTAACAAAAGGGTCTCTTTTGTGGCGACTGTGATCCTTAGCTCGTCATTAACTACCAATTCAGGCTTTCCCCAAGTTCCTCGGAGCCGCTGCTTTCAGCCTGTTCTACGGCCGGTATGGGAAGGCCATGCCACGAGTCAACTTTTTCATTTCTCGTATCTAACTAATCGTAAGCCAAGCCCACGACTACGGGAATTAGGATTATTCATAGTTCTTCTGGATGAGTGACTACTATGTGCTGGATTACCCCAACTTCCACCTTTCATGATTCTATCAGGGCCATTATCACCATCTTTGAATTGGGTGCGATTATCTTCAGTTGCACTGGGTCCTCTTGGGTCGATTTGTAAACGGCTACTATAGTCGTCTGCTCGATCTTGAACCCATTCAGAGACATTTCCGTGCATATCATGAAAACCCCAAGGATTAGGTTTCTTTAATCCTACTGGATGTGTGAGATATTCACCATTTTCTATATACCAGGCATACTCATGGAGTTTTGTCTTATCATTGCCAAATGAATACAATGTATTTGTACCAGCCTTAGCAGCGTATTCCCATTCAGCTTCTGATGGCAGACGGTAAAAGTAGATTTTATCAATCGCATTAATTCTGGATAAGAATACTTGCGTTTCGTTCCATGAAACCAGATAGACGGGATTGTCGTCACCGACGCCGCGCAAATTTTGATGATTAGGTTTACCTATGGCTTTACGCATAATTTCTAGTTGATCTGCCACAGTTTTACCCATGACCTCTAACCATAAAGCTTGTGTAACTTCATACTTTGCTAATTCATAGGGTTGGGTTATTTTGACAGAATGTTCAGGTTGTTCGTTATCTCTGCCTTTATTAGAGCCCATGAAAAATTGCCCAGGTTTTACTTTAATAAACTCTTTCGCCAATTGTTGTATTGTTGAATGTGCGGATAAAGCCATTAATTCAGAAGAAAGTGAGGCCGTTGAAAAAAATGTTAAAAATATAAAAATCAGAACCTTAATTACGTTTAGTGTCATTGTTATTCCTCATTTCAGTATGATTGTTAGACCGAGTTTAACTAATTCAAATGAATGTACAACTAAAAAGCATATCGGGTAATGGAATATATATTATCTAATTCATAGCGTAAGCGACAAGTATCACTAGAGGGTGTTAACAGATACTTCGATTTTTATGATTTATTTGACCTAAATTTCGTTTCCAACCATCGCTCCTGACGGAAAAAAGCCGTGCCGATTCACACCTTTCGTCGCCATAGTCCTAGCTATGTATGGAAAGGCGTCGATTGCCGGTGTGCCGAATGGTTGCCGGATTTTTTGGAGGAAAAATTGCGAACAAGTTAATTTTGCTGGAGCCTGTTTGTTGACTTCTGTGCGGCGAGTATCTGCTGAGCGGATCAGAGTTTAGGCGAAGACCGGTGATCAACAGCCGCTCAAACGTTGATGAATAAGGCTCACTTAGTGGCATGAGTGATCATTAGTAGTGGGCAATATAGGAAACTTGAACTGACTTCTCTGTGCGCTTAGTTGACGTAATACTTTGAAAATATTAAGGTCTGCTTAGAGCTGAGAAGCGGTCGTTGGTTAAAGCTAAATAATTGCCTAATACGTTTGCCGTTTGGGTGCTAACTTCTTTATCACGCTCTATTTCATACCTATATAAACACTGCTCTTAGTAGTTAATTTATATCAAACACTTCATTTACCACATATTTATAATTAAACCATAACAAAATCATATATATACTCATCAATCAGTGTCAGTTTTTTTTACACTTGTGAACACCAAATGATTGGACGAGATTTGAACTACATGAAAAGTAAGCGTTATTTTGAGCTGGTGTGTTTTATGCATCCACCGCTCGTTGAATAATATTAATAATACCAATAACTTATTCATTTCTAATGGCAATGGATTAAAGGGTGAGTACATGAAAGTAAAATATATAAAAAGCGCTGTAGCTGGATTAGTTTTATCGGTGAGTGGCTTTGCTAATGCTGGTTTGATTGAATTCTCTGACCGAGCGAGTTTCGAAGCGGTAACGGATGTACTTACAACGATCGATTTTGAGGATAATGGGACGGATTCTTGGAACTATAACACCAACTACGTCGAAGGCAATGCAGTCATCACACCGACTTTTGATTACCAATATCATGGTGATTATGAAAATCTGTTAGCTGTTAATAACCCCTGGCACACTTTAGGTTCGGATTTCTTACTAGGATCAGGCGCGGGCCACACTATCAGGTTCTCAGAGGCTATCAAAACATTTGGACTCGATTTTGGGGTCCACCACCCTGATACTGTTACATTTACGTTAAGTAGTGGCGAGCAGTTTTTAATGGAGCACGCAGGAGGACAAGAGTATAATTTCTTTGGTGTTATATCCGATATAGCGTTTAATTCTGTCAGCTGGAGTAGTAATAGTGGTAGCGCAACCACCATGTATACAGACAACATAAGTTACAACACAACCGGTCCAACTAGTACAGTACCAGAACCTTCAACACTTGCAATTTTTGCACTAGGTATAATGGGATTAGCATCTCGTCGATTTAAGAAACAATCTTAGAAAGTTAGATTCACAGTATAAATCTAGTATCGACGACGGTATGCCTGAATAAACCCATGTAACCCAATGTTGTCGATAATCATCAAGAAGCATCTGCCAGTTTGACAGGTGCTTTTTTTGTCTTTGCCTTTGTTAAGTCTGCTTTTATTCGATAGCCGACAAAAATATCGCTAAATTTTACTTAAAGTTAACTTCCGCTAAGTGGTAAAAGTGATCATTAGCAGTGGGCAATATGGAAATTTGAAATTAATTAATATAGGAAACTTGAACTGACTTCTCTGTGCGCTTTATAGTTGACGGTAGCGTTTGCTTTACTAACGACAGCTCCCAGACATACAGCGGTCATTAATATCAATGATCCCCTTATGACTCCTGATCCGACAGAACGGACATTAAGTACAATGGATTTAAGGACAGTAACGAGCTAGTTATTTCAACGGCTATGCGACCAAAGATCGTTCATAAAATCCTATCAGGTTTACAAATAAATATTACCCATTGATTAATATTCAATATAAAGCACTAAAGTTACAATTCCATGTACTTTTTATATATTTTCTGGAACTTCCCGGTTTCCTTTATTTTTTTTAAACCTAGATTAAAATCATCTCGAACTTTTTTGTCTCTAAAAACCGGGCGGTAATCATCGGGATTAACAGTGGTAAATGTATGTTCATCTACATCACTTACTTCTAGAGTGTTCACTAACATCATTTGTTTAACAAAGTATTTGAAAATATAACGGTCGCTTAACACAACATCATATCGCCCAAAGTGCAGTAATTTTACTTGGGTTACTTGATCGCTAATACCATAAAACCGTTTTTCTTCTTTCACTTTTTTCAGCCAATTTGGATATCGTTTTTCAGCTCCTTGAAAGGATACGACTTTAAATAAGTCTAAATCACTAGGTTTTTCTATGGAGATATTTTTGCTCTTCAGCGTAATAAAAACGTTGTTATAAATTACCGCTGGATCAGCATAAAATCCTCCGCTTGTTTTTAGGTTTACTCCCATGTCTCCCATTGCTGCGTCGACTAATTTATTAGTAAAGGCGATAGGAATTCGACCTAATGGAAAATACAAAGGTTTTAGCGTATGACCTTTATATGCTAAAGCAGCCGAAATGATATCTATTTCAATGCCTTTATTATGTTTCTGAAAAATGTAAGGTGGGATTTCTTGGCTAAACGCCATTAAAACTTCTTTAGCCTCTGCAAAAGTAGTTAGCATTGTACTGAGTAATAGTAGGTTGTATTTGAAAATTGTATTTTTCATTATTGGATAAAAAAGCAGTGAATCTAGCTATTAGTATATGACACAGATAAACATACGCACAATATAGATAAAATAAAAAATGAACTTGGTGACACTGTGCATTCATGGTTTTTGGCGAAGCTGCAGTTGAGGTTCGATATTGGGAAATTGAAATGACTTCTCTGTGCGCTAAGCGGAATAAAGCATTCACTAATACTAGAATATTTAACTGTCGGGTATAGTCTCGTAAGTTGACGTTAGCAGAAAAGTGACTAATGCTTGTTCATAGGTTGGATCTTAAGGAAAGAAGTGAAGACGTGCTCTAAATTTGATCTGAAGGTTATCGTTAAACGATCATTGTAGTGTTCTAATGAGCCCATACAGTGATTTAGGGTGAAGCAGCAGCCTCTGAAAGAAGTGTTTAATGACCAGTGAACGGTGTATTATGAGGCCGACTAGCTGCTGTGATGAAGTGTTTTACTTTGACCCATCACAGCCAACCTCGTCCTACCATAAACACTTGTGCTTTTACACGGCTTAGACCCAGAGTGGGCATTACTGCTGTCGCTTTTTATAGACGCAACGTTAGCTGCAGCTATCTGCGGCGGTACTCTCTAGGTGGCAATCGGACATGACGAATCCACATACCACCATCTCCACGGGGTGCGACCCAAACCTCAAAATTCTCGCTACGTTGAATTAAGAACCCCATAGGATTTGTGCCGGGTTTGGCTCCTCCAAACTGATTGCACCCCTTTCCCTGAGGCGCGTTGCAAGGCTTCTTATCGCTGTTGCCTCCGCCATCAGTACCACTATCGTCATCATAACTGTCGTATGAATCCATGTGGGAGTAGATACCTGCAAGCATTCCAAAATCATGAATGTTAGGGTACTGACTTTCATTGTATTGGGAGCTGTCGGAGTAGTCCATGCAGGTCCCTTGGCTTGTGCCATTTACACTGGTATGTCCTAGGCCAAACAAATGACCTATCTCCTGACACATGACATGATATTTTTCTTGAGGCTTGGAATTCCAGTAATTCGAAAAGAAGTCGTTCACTTGCGCCGTCCCTTGATCGATATGACCGTTAGTATCGAGGCCAATTGTTGCCATCCCCAACCAAGCTCCGCCGTAGCGTGCATTACACACACGTATTTTGCCTAGAATCATGGGACACTGTTTGCGAAGTTTTCCGCCGGTGTCTCCGTCCACTACATCTAGTTCAAGCACCGCTGAATAGGCCCAACTCTGTGCGTTAGAGGGATATTCTGTGCTTAGAGAAAATTCGTTTTCCCAGTCTACAGTTATACTCCTAACAATCTGAAGCGGAAGTGGGTTTGAAGTACGAGCCCAGTGGTGGTCTGCCCATTCATGGGTCGCATTGACTGAGAATGATATAGCGACAGTACCAATGATCACTATCAAAATAGATATTAAGTGTTTGATTTTCATTATAACCCACCTTTATTTAGTAATTGATTGTCACGGTTGATAATATGAGAATCCTCACATCGAGTTCCGTATTTACTACTTATAAGTTTAGCATAAATTGATATATTCATAGGCTGGCTCGGCATATAAAAAGAAACAGTACCCGAACGCATGTTCTTTCAAAATTAGCCTACAGTGATTATTACCAATAAAGGAGAGTCGATAAATGTCAGCTTTATTTCATAAAGCAGTCATAGTCTATGATTAATACTCCAATGAGTGATCTTTAGCAGTGGGCAATATAGGAAACTTTGGGCTGAAGAACAATATTCTTAATATAGGGAAACTTTGAACTGACAACAAAGTGCGCAAAGCGGAATTCACAAGCAATTAAAGTCAAACTTCCGCAGTTAGAAGTAAAACAGAAGTTTATGGAAGCATTCAAAATGCTAACTACTGCCAAAAAACAGGCCTTTTATATACACTCAAGTTAGGCGAAGTTAGTGTTTCAACTGAATCTGAACAAGCTTATACCATTGAGTTCAACTTACTTTCATCAATGACGAATACTGCGGCAGGTGCATCATATAACCTAAAATATCACGGAATTCGCATCGTTAATAGAGCCGGAGTTGGTTCACTAACTGGCATAGCTGATGTCAATCTATTAACATCAGGTGACAAATGCGAAAAGGTTTTTGAAGAAGATACTGAACACGGCAAGGTTGTCTCTTTATATCAAGGTGTTATTGCCCTAGATGCTTTGATGGGTGATGAATTTGACCCAGATGAAGCTCTAAATGAAATTCCCGATAATGTTGTTATGCCTTATGCATCAGATTCAATTTCTTTTGATACCGATACAGATATACACAGCACGCTTTTGCACACCTTCCTACTGGAAGTTATACCGTTGCATTTTCGTGTAGTGCTGTAGGTGATGATTCTGTGGAGTATGACGGTATAACCATTTCGAATCCTAGCGTTCAACAGTATAGTGTTACTATTAATGCTAACGTTGAGTTAGTGTCAAATTTCACCGAAAACCAATTGAATTCATAAACAAAATATAACAAAATATTTTTACAAAAAAGAAACACTGCTCTAAGCTATAGACACTTTAATGGAAAAGGAAAAAATATGTTCTCGATAAGAAATTTAGTATGTTTAGTCTTTTGTTTTAACTTAGCCGCATGTGCTTCATTAGGGACAGGCACTAAAGCAGAGAAACAACAAGAAATTCTGACAATGAGAGACGCAGTATTAACTCAGCTTTTTGCTACAAAACCCTACACACGTGCACAAATAAATTCGGCTTCTGGTTACGCAGTATTTTCTAATGCGAATATCAATTTGATATTCATAGCTGCGGGAACGGGATACGGCGTTGTGAAAGATATGCGTACAAGTAAATATACCTATATGAATATGGCTGAGGGGGGAGTCGGCTTGGGACTTGGAGTGAAAGACTACCGTCTTGTGATGGTATTTCATACAGTAAGCGCAATGAAAAACTTTATTAACATAGGTTGGACTTTTGGTGGTAATGTTGATGCTTCTGCAAAAGCTGGTGATAAAGGCGCATCAGTTGAAGGCGAAATGTATTATGGTGATGTCACAGTATACACTTTTACTGAAAGTGGTTTAGCACTTCAGGCTACCGTTAAAGGTACTAAATTTTGGCAGGATAAAGAACTGAATTAAACACTAGGTTCTTTATTATTTTATATTTTTTAATAACTTACAAGCTTGCTTAAGTTAATAATAAAAACAACTTTGTGACCTCTAACGATACTCTTTTCAAAGTAAGCAGTTTCTAAGCTTATGAAAAAAATATAATAACCATTACTAAAGTACAGTACCTAATGAGGAGCAAAGGTGGGATTTAAAAAAAGTGTATTTATTCTAACGCTTGTTATGTTTTTGACTGGATGTTCAAAACTAACTAAAGTTAATTACGAAAAACTTGAAGTTGGTATGAATCAAAATGAAGTTAGCGAAGTTATAGGTTCATCCGACAATTGCTCTAAAAGCATGGGAACTTTGACTTGCATTTGGGGAGATGAAGAAGATAAACATATAAAGGTACTCTTTATCGGTGATGCCGCGGTTACTTTTTCAAACCATGGACTCTAAAAGCGAATAGTTTTGAATCATAATAGTCTCAGTGAAGATTATACCTAGAACTTCAAGGCTGCTTTTCCAACAAAGTGCTCCTGAAAGTTGATGAATACGGCCATTAAATATGGTCGTATTCATTAGCACTATATTATAATATCTTAAGTCTTATGTGCATCATACAATTATCATTGTTTCCATATAGAAATTGATGTCCTCAATGCTTATATTTCAGCATTAATAGTACGATTAAAGCTTAACGGTTTGGTGTAGAAAGGGTAATGTTCACCGTTAATCACAAAGCGCTCCCAATTCGTAAACACTGAAATGTATGCTGATTTAGTCAACGAATAGATTAAGTTTTTCAAAAAATAATGTCTGCAATGCTCACAGAGAAGTCCCTTTATCAAAAATATCAATGGACTATATCGTATCTAAGCAGACCATTTTGATGCTTATTTAGTGCAATAGATAAAGGCTCGTTTGTGGCAACTAGTGACCTTAGAACAATGAACAATGGTAGTTTTTCCCTCACAAAAAGCTAACGTCAAAAAAGTGGCATGAGTGATCATTAGCAGTGGGCAATATAGGAAACATGTGAAAAAGACGAGAACATTTGTGAAGAAAATGATTCGTTAACACAACACCAACATCTTTCTTACATACCTTCATAAAATATTACAATATCCGTTTAGTGTATCGCAAATATCCCTTAAGCCTTAGTACCCATGATGTTATACTCAACACCCTAGAAGTCTTTTGTACTCTTGCATATATAGCGAGAATTACCCAATAGCCAACTAACTTTAATTTATAAATCGTTCATTAATACTGGTAAAATATTATGGCCATACAGCAGCACAAAACTGGCGGATTTAGAGCTTATAAAAAAATCGGAGGCGTAGAGTATCAACTTTACTCTTTTGATAGAAAAGCAGCTGCAAGCCTTCAAGCTATGTTAGACAAAAAAAGCCAAGTTGCTAAAAGTCTTCGCATGCCTACACTGTTTAGTGTTTGCGGTAGGTTGGTTGGTCTGCGAGTTCGAACTTATAAAAAAACAAATAAGCCAACTTTTCAACTTCAATTTTCAGTTAACGGAAAACAAAAAAAGATTGAGCGCCAGTACAAAGGTAGCTTTGAAAATAATTGGAAAGGATTCCTTAAATTATGGCGAGATAGTTTTAATCTTTCGGTACTTGAGATTACTGAGTTCAAATCAGAGATAATCAGCGCTAAACGACTTTATATGCAAGATATTAGCAAGATAGAGAACTCAAACTAGCGAAAAACGCTACTTTATCATAAAGCATAAAATTGAAAGTTCATTATCCAGTTGATAGATTTTTACAAACCTATACCCATAAACATTCAAACTGCTCATTTTTATAAGTCTAATAGTTTCATCTATTTCGTTACCGCCATTTACTTGCAGATCGATTGTAAAAACAACCAACACTTTAACTTGTCATTGATGAAAATAAAGGCCCGCTAAATTATCTCTCTTTCACTTTATATTTTCCTTTTTCCTGCCGCCCCGCCCTGATAGAATAACTGACAATTAATTACTCGATATTTACGGAACCTTTAGTCAATGCGTACTAGTCAATACTTGCTTTCCACCTTAAAAGAAACACCCGCCAGCGCCGAAGTTATTAGCCATCAATTAATGTTACGTGCAGGCCTTGTTCGTAACCTTGCTTCTGGTTTATATACTTGGTTACCTACCGGCCTTAAAGTATTAAGAAAGGTTGAAAATATTGTTCGCGAAGAAATGGAACGAGCAAATGCCATTGAAGTATTAATGCCTATGGTTCAACCCGCTGACTTATGGGAAGAGTCAGGTCGCTGGGAAGATTATGGACCTGAATTATTACGTTTAAATGATCGCCATAACCGAGCATTCGTATTAGGGCCAACTCACGAAGAAGTGATTACTAAGCTCGTCGCTAATGAAATAAATAGCTATAAACAACTACCGCTTAACGTTTTTCAAATTCAAACAAAATTCCGTGACGAAATACGCCCTCGTTTCGGTGTGATGCGTGGCCGTGAATTTTTGATGAAAGATGCGTACTCATTCCACTTAGGTGAAGAATGTTTAAAGAAAACCTATCAAAAAATGTTTGACGCTTATTGTCGTATTTTCGATCGTTTAGGTTTAGATTATCGTCCAGTAATTGCTGACACGGGCTCAATTGGCGGTGAAGCTTCTCATGAGTTCCATGTACTAGCAGACTCTGGCGAAGACGAAATTGCCTTCAGTGACAACAGCGATTTTGCTGCTAACGTTGAAAAAGCGGAAGCCTTAGCACCACAAGGTGAACGAGCAGAGCCAACTCAAGAAATTAGCACTGAAGAATTAAAACTTGAACGTTTAATAAAAACCTCGAACTTAGATTTAAAAACTACCGTTAAAACGCTATTAGTACTTGGTTCTTCAACTAAAGGTGAGCCAGAAAAAATTATTGCACTAGTGCTTCGCGGCGATCATCAACTAAATGAAGTTAAAGTTGAAAACTTAGCAGGTGTAGCCTCACCTTTAACTTATGCAACTGATGAGCAAGTGTCTGCAATTGCTAACTGCCATATCACTTCACTAGGCCCTAAAGGCTTAAATATTGAAGTAATTGTAGATCGTAGCGCCGCTCATTTAAGCGACTTTGTCTGTGGTGCCAACGTAAATGGTCAATCTTACACTGGGGTAAACTGGGAGCGTGATTGTGGCGAAATCAACATACAAGATATCCGTAACGTAATAGAAGGCGATCCTAGCCCATGTGGCAGTGGTAATATCGTTATTAAACGCGGTATTGAAGTCGGCCATATTTTTCAGCTTGGTGACAAATATGCACAAGCAATGAAATGTGGCGTATTAACTGAAAATGGTAAAAATCAAATTTTAACCATGGGTTGTTACGGTATTGGTGTTTCACGTATTGTTGCCGCTGCTATTGAACAAAATCATGATAAATATGGGATAAAATGGCCCGCAGCTATTGCTCCATTTCAAGTCGCTATTGTGCCTATGAACATGGCAAAATCTGCTCGAGTTAAAGAAACGGCTGAAGCCTTATACGAACAATTACAACAGGCTGGTATTGAAGTAATATTCGACGATCGTAAAGAACGCCCTGGTGTAATGTTTGCTGATCATGAATTAATTGGTACACCTATTTTATTAATTATTGGTGAACGTAATCTTGATGAAAAAAATATTGAAGTGAAAAATCGCATTACCGGTGATAAGTCACTTATGGCTATCAGTGATATTATGTCTTTATTTACATAATATACTTCATTGCCGTTCATCCTGAACATCGTCGTTCATTGCCATCGACGTGCAAGGATGCACTAATGCCTTGAAAGACAGGATGTCTGAGAAAGGTCATGACCGTTCATCCTGAACATCGTCGTTCATTGCCATCCATGGCATCTCGACATACCGTTCATCCTGAACATAAAAACGCGACGTAATAGTCGCGTTTTTCGTTTAAAGGTTAGTAACTTAAAGCTTTATGATACTAATCTTTATAAACAGGTATTGTCTGTAATTGTTCATCAATACTCTTTAACATTTCGCGATATATTTTAGAATTAATATCACGATAGTAAAACTCAAAGGCTTGTTGTGATATACCTTCTGGTAAACCGGTTAATTCAGGTAATAGTAAAGCCTCATCGGTAATATCAGCTAAATGCTCTTGTACTTTTAATGCACTTTCATCAGAATCTGTTGCAAGCATCGATAAGCGAGTACCTGCTCGGTCAGCCATCAAATCAGCAAAACTAAAACCACTGCCACCGTTTTTTGAATCTAAAAATTCTTTTAATTCACCTATTGCATTACTTGCTGTACTTGTTCCAAATAATTGCAGAGCGACCGAGTAAATAAAATGTTTTTGGATATCAACTCTCTGACGTAATTTTACCTGAGCTCTAAGTGTATTTCGCTGCTGAAGTTGTTTGGCTGATAACATTGAAATGTCACCAACAAGTAATTCAAACTCATTGGTACCAAAATAGAGTACCAAGGCCATTAAAGCCGCTCGATTTTCTTCAGCATGTGATTCAGTTATTCCAGCTAAGTTACGTTGTTTAACTAAACCAAAAGTAATGCCGATATATTCAGCGAATGAAAGCGTCCTATTCTCTGACTGTTCAATCGTTTCAACAAGGCTTTGATGATAAAAGCGAATAACTTCAACGTCACCATACAAAGCCAGTTTGTCACGTAAAGCAAATAGACTGTTTTTGTTGTTTAATGGATCGTTTTTTAAGTTTTCAGATAATACAACACCCACAGAGAGTTGCTTTGAAGTAATATCGACACTTTTTATCATACTCAATAACTCAGTACCAAACTCATCTTTAACATAAATATTGGCCAGCCATTCCGCACTATTAATCAACAGATCCCCTGATAATGCAATATTTCCGATAGTCACCGTATCTATATCCAGCCCTTCTTGTGAAGCAATAAGCATCACTTCAACATTAAGATACTTAACAAAATTGGGCAAAGGCAGTTCAATAGAAAACTTAATTAAAGCATTATTTTGAAATAGAATAATATCTGAGGTTAATTGAGAAATAGCTCTATGACCAAAAGCACTCAAGCCATGCAGTTCAGACTGGGTCGCTTGCAAATAAATAAGCGGGTCTTCACTTCTTACCGATTGAACTAATCGTCGTACAATGCGTTGATTTTCTGCCGCCGAATTTGCATCTATATGATGCTTTGGTTGAATATGTGGCGAAGATTGCAATGCCATGTAAATAACAATGCTAAAAAAAATAAACAAAAGAACGAAAAAGAGTGAAATTCTTTTTAACCAAACCTTCAAAAGTAACCCTTAATTCAATAATATCAATTAGCGGTTATTTTGATTGTCTTAACGATAAATGTATAGCAATCATTTCTCGATATTAGTTATTTAATGCAATTAACAATCACAAATATCCCAATAGATTTTTTTATCGAACAACTTAGCTAAACGAATATTTAGTTCTTTAAATGTACTTAAGTTACTATCGTTAGGTCTAAAACACTGCCATATAAATTGATGACAGTTATTTTCAATAACATGATAATCGAGGCATTGAAAAATTTGTTTTTGAGCTCGGCTAGCGGCAACTTCATTCGCTATAGGTTTAGCTTTTGAATCACATGCGATAAAAATATTTTTACCTGATCGCTCTTTGGTAAAACGCTGTACTGAAATAGGTTTAATAAGACCATTTCCGTCCAGTTCTATAATGGTATTATCTCCAACCCAAATACCTGTATGCTCTAACAATCCACCGATACCACAACAAACAAGTGAACCAATTTCAGGTTTAACCTTTTCCTCTGTACTCAATAAATCAGTTGGATAGGTCGCAATGGGTGACTCATGTCGTTTGAGTTTACTGTAACTTTCCGCATCACGAGAATAACGACGTTTTCTTTGCTGTTCTTTTCTATCGTCAGCTAATTCTTTCACTGCAAACAGTGAAGCAGCTACGGCTCCTAACCATAATAATGGTAACGGCATATCACACCTCTTGCTCAAATTTCATTCAATTAATAACAAGATGACCCTTTTATTTCATTAATGCTATAAGAAAGTTGCAAGTAACTGTTTCAAAGCGGCTAATTATTAGTGACAATGAAGGTTGGATCATCAACTACACTTTTAAAAATACTCGATAAGAAGCCTGTAATGAAAAACATCAAAAAATCATCAAAACTTAATAATGTTTGCTATGAAATTAGGGGGCAAATCGCGGCAGCAGCTCGAAAATTAGAAGATGAAGGGCATAAAATATTAAAACTTAATATTGGTAACCCTGCCCCATTCGGCTTTGCTGCCCCTGATGATATTTTAAAAGATGTGATTCATAATCTACCGACAGCTCAAGGTTATTGTGAATCAAAAGGTATTTATTCCGCTCGTGTTGCAGTAATGCAATACTTTCAACAGCAAGGTATTTTAGATGTCAGCGTTGAAGACATCTTTATTGGTAATGGTGTTAGCGAATTAATAGTGATGGCAATGCAAGCATTACTCAATAATGATGATGAAGTATTAATACCAGCGCCTGACTATCCATTGTGGACAGCATCAGTTGCTCTTTCAGGTGGTAAAGCCATTCATTATCGTTGTGATGAAGAAAATCAGTGGTTTCCTGATTTGATAGATATAGCGAATAAAATCACTGTTAAAACTAAAGCGATTGTACTTATAAATCCGAATAATCCCACTGGGGCCGTATACAGTGAAGAAGTATTGAGAGGTATTCTTGAATTAGCGCGTAAACATGACTTAATTATTTTCAGTGACGAAATTTACGATAAGATTTTGTATGACCAAGCAACGCATATACCTACAGCGAGTTTGGCGCAAGATGTATTAATTATTACCATGGGCGGTTTATCAAAGAATTATCGTATTGCCGGTTTTCGAGCAGGTTGGATGGTGATTAGCGGTCCTAAACTTCATGCTGAAGATTACATAGAAGGTTTGAGTATTCTTGCATCAATGCGTTTATGCGCCAACGTACCCTGTCAGCATGCTATCCAAACAGCGCTTGGCGGCTATCAAAGTATTAATGAATTAATTAAAGGTGACGGCCGATTAATCAAACAACGAAACTTAGCACATAAAATGATCAATGAAATTGATGGCTTATCCTGTAATCCTGCAATGGGCGCATTATATTTATTTGTAAAAGTCGATCAAGAAAAGTTCAACATTGTTGATGATGAGCGAATGATATTAGATTTACTTAAACAAGAAAAAATTCTCTTGGTGCATGGTAGTGCATTCAATATTTCTGAGAAAAACTACTTTCGCTTAGTTTTCTTACCACATGTCGACGAGTTAATACCAGCAATGGATAAACTTAAAAACTTTTTTGGCACTTACAGTCAGTAATAATTAATTTTACTTAGGAAATAATAATGCAGAGTACTTTCTTAGCTTGGATGTTCAGAATGCCATTAATCAAACGGTGGGCATTAATGTTCTGTGTAAAGCCGGAGAACGTAGCCGAGCATTCTCATCAAGTTGCTATTGTCGCCCACTTATTAGCTGTTATAAAAAACAAAAAGTTTGGCGGTAATGTCAATGCCGATCGTGTAGCAACCATAGCTTTGTATCATGAGGCCAGTGAAACTCGATACGGGGATATTGTAAGCCCAACAAAGTATGCTAATAAGGAAATAGCAAGGGAGTTCAAGAAGATAGAGTACCTAGCAGAAAAAGAATGCTTAGCGTCTTTACCTGAAGAGTTTCAAGAAATATTTTCAGATATCATTGTTCAAGACAACGTTGAAATTCAATACAAAACGATTGTCAAAGCGGCAGATATTTTAGTGGCATATATCAAAGCTATCGATGAATTAAACCATCAGAATCCTGAGTTTGCTCATGTAAAAGAGCGATTAGAACTAAAACTTAATGAATTCAAACAAGACATGCCTGAAGTTGAATATTTTATTGAAATATTTTTGAAAGCCTGCTCAGCAACTGTTGATAAATTGAGTCAACGTTAATTAAAGAGTAAGAATACTCATATAGATACCGCCTATATAAATTTTCTCATCTAGATGTTATATGGGCTTATATATTGTTAGAATATAGCTTTTGTTTAGGTACTAATTATCTGGATGCTCTACTCTAATTTGGCAAAATTCATCATAATTATCCATAAAAACATCTATCATTTTAGCGTCAAACTTTTTATCTCTCTGTTCAATTAAAAATGTCTTTATATCGTCATCACACCATTTTTCTTTATAACATCGTGAGGAGCCTAAAGAATCGAAGACGTCTGCAATTGCCATAATTCGGGCTTCAAGTGGTATTTCATCACCACATAAACCATCAGGATAACCACTTCCATCCCAGTTTTCATGATGATAATGCGCTAACCGTGCTCCTAACTTTGAAACGCTTGTTTTCGATTTAGACAACAATTGGAAACCAGCATCAGCATGCCCTTTCATGGTTTCCCACTCATTTTCATCGAGCTTACCTGGTTTATGCAGTAAATTATCAGGAATGACCACTTTACCAATATCATGTAATGGAGCAGCTAGGCGAATGGCACTTATAAAAGCATCACTCAAACCTAACTTTTGTGCTAACAATTCGCATATAAGTGCTACACGATGAACATGTGCTCCAGTTTCTTTACTGCGAGCTTCTATAGCTTCGCCAACAATATATAACAACTCTTTCTGTGTATTTTCTATTTCGTGCTGCTTAGATAAACTATCAAGAATAAGGGCAACATTAGTCGCAAATATTTCGGCTAAATTAGCTTTAAAATGTTCTGCGTCATCTTCAAATTCAATATAAAGTACTGAGGCTGAGTTATTGGACGTTTCATAATAACCTACAAAAATTTCGTCAGTTGTATGATGCATTTTATTATCAAAGGCTTGCTGTATTAAATACTTAACATCCGCTGAAATATCTGAAGACTCTAGGCTATCAGATTCACTTACATATTTTCCTGTACAAGCTATTATTAAATTTGAACTCGTTTCATCAAACTCTAACTGACTTCGGGCAATATAAAGCGCTGAGCTGTCAACTTCCATCAATGTTAATAAATGATCTAAAGCGGCAGAACCAAAAGGTTTAAACTGATTGATTTTCAATAAATCATGAGTCGCTTTAATCAATTGCTTAAAGGCATCTAAACTCCGTTGAATTGTCATTATATCGCGGTATGCTCGAATACTCGCATAAACCGTTGTCGTCATTTTTCCAGCGGTAAAATCAGTTTTTTCTTTATAATCATTAATATCAAATTCTTTAATTACTTTAGCCTCAGGTGCTGTACCAGCTTGTCCTGTTCTTAAAATTAGCCGTATAGCTTGATTTTTTAAGATGTTACGTATCCATTCAACGAGCTCTAAACCTGCATGATCAGTTTCCATGACGACATCAACAAAAGCCATACAAAAACTATCATCTTCCAACAATATTTTACGTGCTTCTTTAGATGAATAAGCTGAAACAATATCTAATGCTCTATGTTCAATAATAGCTTCCGATAAAACGAGTCGAGTAACTTGATGTACAGATTCATCATCATCAATGACTAAAATTCGCCAAACTTTAGCTTTTTCGACTTTTTCAATCAAAGTACTTTCAGATGTTTCTTCTTTAAAAAGGAAATTTGACATTGATACGCTTAAATTATTTGATGTATTAATTGTAAGTGTACTAAAAAATTAGAATTTTTCCTGTTTGTTATGATAAAAATATAAATTATTTTGTCTAATAAATATACTTAAGGTCAGTTAAATTGAGCGACAATTTGGTTAACAATATCCTTAACCATTTGATCTCTTGATTTTTTATCGCTGGAAGTAATAGGTTTAGTCGCAAAACCACGCCAAGCTGGCTGGTTATTTCACATCAAAAACATCAATAGCTATTGCTGCCTCTTGTAGGTGAAAATTCAACACATATGGGTAACAAAATGAAACCAATATAATCTAAATATTAATATCAAAATTAAATATTATGAATAATATTGGCTTAATCTTAATTTTTCATTGACACAACTTGTAAAACATTTTAAAAATAGAGTTATAAATAAATTTACTTTTCGGATCCAGTTAAATAATGAATTTCACTACTTCACTCAATGTCGTCCTCCTTGTCGTCATGGTTATTAAACCATTGCGGAGCTGGTGTTGTGTGTAAGAAAAGTTAATTAATAACAAATACAATAAACCCTCGCTCTGCATAAGACCGAGGGTTTTTTTTACTTTCAATTTTTAGTTTTAACTATGTTTTATAAAAGGCAAGCTCATGACAACGAAGATATTCACTGGCGCACAAATGGTGGTAAAAGCATTAGCAGCATTAGAGGTAAAGTACATTTTCGGTTACCCCGGAGGTACCGTTCTAGACATTTATGATGCTTTATTTCAGCAAACCGATGTTGAACACATTTTAGTTCGTCATGAACAAGCGGCTACTCATATGGCTGACGGCTTTGCCCGATCAACGGGCGAAGTGGGTGTAGTGTTAGCCACATCAGGTCCTGGGGCTACAAATTGTATTACGGGTATCGCCACCGCTTACATGGATTCAATTCCTATGGTGGTGCTTTCAGGACAAGTTCCTTCAACATTAATTGGCGATGACGCCTTCCAAGAAACAGATATTATTGGTTGCTCTCGCCCAATAGTTAAGCACAGCTTCAACTGTAGAGTTGTTGAAGAAATACCTAACATTATTGCTAAAGCTTTTTATATAGCGAGTACCGGACGACCCGGCCCCGTTGTTATTGAATTACCAAAAGACTTATTAATGCCAACAAGTACAGGTGAGTTTCATATTGAAATTGATGTAAAAATGCGTTCGTATAACCCTAATATAAAAGGTCATCACAAACAGATTAAAAAAGCGGTTTCAGCCATATCAGACGCTAAAAAATTAGTCGTTTACGCTGGTGGTGGCGTTATCATTGCAAACGCCTCAGCGTTACTTACAGAGCTTGTTGAAAAGTTAGATGCTCCAATAACAAACACGTTAATGGGTTTAGGTGGAATTTCTGGTACCCATAAAAACTTTATTGGTATGTTAGGCATGCACGGTTCGCTAGAAGCTAATAGGTCTATGGCAAACGCTGATGTTATTCTTGCTCTTGGCGCACGCTTTGATGACAGAGTTACCAATAATGTTAAAAAGTTTTGCCCCGATGCAACAATCATTCATGTAGATATTGATCCAACGTCTATTTCTAAAACCATTAATGCTCATATTCCCGTTGTTGGCCTTGTTGATGTGGTACTACAACAGTTATTAGACGAATTAACGGCAACAAATTTCGAACCAAATAAAGAAGAAAGAGCGGATTGGTGGCAACAAATTAATAAGTGGCGTGAAGTTAATAGCATAAGCTACGTACAAGAAGGCGACCAAATAAAACCACAGCGAGTTATTGAAGCTATGTATAAGATCACCAAGGGTGAAGCTTATGTTTGCTCTGATGTAGGACAGCACCAAATGTTTGCTGCGCAATATTACCCGTTTGCTAAACCTCGCCAATGGATTAATTCAGGTGGCTTAGGCACCATGGGATTTGGTTTACCCGCGGCGATGGGTGTTAAGTTAGCATTTCCAGAAAGTCATGTGATATGCATAACGGGTGATGGCTCTATACAAATGAATATACAAGAGCTTTCAACGTGCTTGCAGTACAATTTATCTGTGGTAATTATTTCATTAAATAATCGCTCTTTGGGCATGGTACGTCAGTGGCAAGACATGGTTTACGGTGGTCGTCATTCATCTTCTTATATGGAATCTCTTCCTGATTTTGTAAAACTTGCAGAGTCTTATGGCCATGTGGGTATGCAAATAAATCATTTAGACGAATTGGAAGATAAGCTGACAGAAGCGTTCAACATTAAGAATCGCTTAGTTTTTGTTGATGTTTTAGTTGATGAAAAAGAGCATGTTTATCCGATGCAAATACGCTTAGGGGCAATTGACGAGATGTGGATCAAAAAAGGAGTAAAATCATAATGCGTAGAATTTTAGCTATTTTATTAGAAAATGAAGCAGGTTCATTATCACGTATTGTGGGGTTGTTTTCACAACGCGCTTTCAACATTGAAAGTTTGACAGTGGCTCCTACAGAAGATCAAAGTTTATCTCGCATTACTATCGTAACAAGAGGTGACGATAAAGTACTTGAGCAGATTGTTAAACAAGTTAATAAGCTCATTGATGTAATTAAAATTACCGATTTAACTGAACGTAGCCATGTTGAGCGTGAATTAATACTCATCAAAGTTTTGGCCATGAATGATAAGTCTCGCACTGAAGTTAAGCGTATTACCGATATTTTCAGGGGCTCTATTATCGATATTGGTAAGCAAGTTTATACCATTCAATTAACGGGTGATGCACAGAAGATAAATGCCTTTGTAAATACACTGGCTAATGAAACTGAAATTATTGAAGTAGTTCGCTCTGGCTGTGTTGGTATTGCTCGTGGTGAAAAAGCGCTTAGAGTATAGATAAAAAATTGAAATAAATAAAAAACCAAGCGACGTGCTTGGTTTTTTCATTTTATAATAACAAAAGACAATGACTCAGAATAAAACCCATGAATACGGTTATTTCCACAGCAAGTAAAAGTGAAAAAAAATCACTTATGCGCTTTTTTAAACAACAAGGTTATAGCGCAAGTTTACTTGGCTACGATAATACTTACTTGATGAAATATTCGGGAGAGATAATTGGTGCCGTTATCATTTCTGGCTTAGCGGAAAACAATCCTCAATTATTTCTACATGCTTTGGTGATCAAAAAAGAATTTCGTCAAAAAAAGTTGGCCAGTCAACTGTTAGAATATGCCTTATGTCAACATGCTACTCAACAAGTCATTTGCTTTGCTGATGAAACCCTTACACATTTTTATCAACTCAACAATTTTAGCCAACTAACACAGCATCAATTACTTAAACCTTTATTAAGACGATATTTAGGGTATAAAAAAACCAATAATGCGTTATTGGTTTTTAGTCGAGTTATTTAATAAAACGTGTGAAGTTAAGCGTTCATACGTGCCGCTTCAACGGTGTTTTTCAACAAGCAAGCAATTGTCATTGGTCCAACACCTCCTGGAACGGGGGTAATTGCTCCGCAGATTTTTTCGACATTTGTAAAATCAACATCTCCAACGAGCTTACTTTTACCATTTTCATCTTCAATACGGTTAATGCCCACATCGATAACTGTTGCTCCTTTCTTCACCCAACTTGCTTGAACAAAGTTAGGACGACCAACAGCAGCAATTAAAATGTCGGCTTGTTGACAAATCTCAGCTAAGTTTTTAGTGCGTGAGTGGGCAATGGTTACAGTACAGTTTTCTTGTAAAAGTAATAGAGAAACAGGTTTTCCGACAATATTTGAGCGACCAATAACAACGGCGTGTTGACCAGATAAATCTTCGCCTAAGTGCTTTTTAGCTAGAATGATACATCCTTGTGGTGTACAAGGAATTAAGGCACCTTTTTCACCATTGAGCAAACGACCTGAGTTCATGGCATGAAAACCATCAACATCTTTATGAGGCGCGATTGCGGCAATAATCACACTTTCGTCAATATGTTTAGGTAAAGGTAATTGCACCAAAATACCGTGTACTGCATCATCATTATTCAATTGTTGAAGTTGCGCTAATAATTGGATTTCTGTTGCGTCTTTTGGCAATTTAATTTCATTTGAAATCATGCCTACTTCGCGTGTTTGCTTTACTTTATTTCGAACATAAACTTGGCTCGCTGGATCTTCTCCAACAAGCACAACAGTTAAGCCAGGTACTATCCCCTTATCTTCTTTAAGTTGTGCTACTTCAATAGCTAATGTTTTTCGCAAATCAGCAGCTGCCTGCTTACCATCTATGATCATGTATATTTCACTTTATTGAGTATTAGAAGAATTATTGACTATTCATTACTTATTATACCCATTGCATTAAAGAATTGTTCCAATTTTAACGAAGATAAATATTCAAGTTCAATGCGCGTAATTGAGTAATCGCGAGTATGGGGATTGAGCGCAACGCTGAAATTGTAAATTTAGACCAGTAAAGATGATGAAATCTTTATTGCAATTGGTATTACATGCTTAAAAAGTATGAATATCATTTAGGGGAGTATGCTATTGAAGTTTTAAAAATTAAGCAAAAGGAATTTAGTGATTTATTTGATATCCATAAAAAATAAAAAATCACTTCATCGCTAGATAGCTAATAAAAAAGCGCTAAAAGTGTTTAGCGCTTTAGAATGAATCAAGATGAGAATAATATGACTTAGTCAATATCATTTAGAGGCCATGAAACAATGTAATCTTCAAAATACTCTATAGCAACATCATCATCTTTAACTATTTTTCCTCGTACCGACATACCTGCTTTATGCATAGCAGATTTTTTACCTTTATTAAGTAATGGATGCCAAGAAGGCATACCTCGCCCTTCTTTTAAACGTCTATAGGTACAACTTGGCGGCATAAAAAATACGCCGTCTAAGTTTTCTTGCGTCAATCGAACACAGTCAGGAACTAATGTCGTACGCTCTTCATATTTCGAACATTGGCAACTTTTCTCATTCAACAAATGACAAGCAATATTGGTGTAATGAATTTGTTCACCTTCGTTTATATGATTTGTTGGTAGTAATTCTGTTTCATCTGTTGTTTCATCGTCGTCAATAAACTTGTTTAAACAACATTTAGCACAACCGTCGCAAAGAGACTCCCATTCAGGGCGAGTCATTTCTTCTAATTTTTTGGTTTGCCAAAAAGGAGCTTGTTCGCTCATAAATCATTCTCTTTTACTTATACCAATTGCACACATTAAGTTATCATTTTCAAATGGTATTATATTGAATATTAACCCGTTCTACTTAAAGAATCGGTGGAAACTTTATTCTATCTGATAGATGTCCTACAGAGCTGACAAAGTAATAGGACAAATTCCAATGCATCAAACTCTTATAGTTATTATAGGCTAGATATACTCGGCCATTCTCATCATCTGGAAATATAAGAGCAGCTTTGACATCGACTTTAGGCAAGTTAGTACCATCTACTCGCCTGATACCTAAATTTTGCCACTGTACCAACGTTTTCTCTTTTATTGCCCAAGCTTTTAACCAGTTTTTACGGCTACCGGTATTTTTAGGTATCGCCAGTGACATATCAAAATCTACGGGCAATTTAACTTGTCTTCCCCACGTTAATTCGTCGTTCCAGCCTTCTTTATTGAGATAATTTGCCATTGACGAAAACACATCAGCCGAGTTTCCCCAGATATCTTTTTTTCCATCACCATCACCATCTACTGCGTAAGCAATAAATGAAGTCGGCATAAATTGATTTTGCCCCATCGCTCCTGCCCAAGAGCCTTTCATATTTTCAACGCTGATATGGCCTTGTTGAATAATATTTAACGCAGCCCATAATTGCTTCTTAAAGAAGACTTCTCGACGACCTTCGTACGCAAGTGTTGTTAGCGCAGAAATAACATTATAATTGCCCATAATCTTACCAAAATTAGTTTCTAGCCCCCACAAAGCAACAATAAAACGCGGCTGTACGCTATATTTTTTTCCAATTTCAGTTAACAGCGGCAAATGCTTTTTATACATGGCACGCGCTTTTTTTACCTTCCAATCAGGTACACGTTTTGGTAAATAAGTATCTAAAGTTTCAACATTCTCAGGTTGAGACCGATCGGCTTTTACCGCCCGTGCATGAAACTTTATTTTTGAAAAGGCACGTTTAACAAATTCATCATCATATCCTCTAGTAAGCGCTTCAGATTTAAGTGTAACGACATACTTTTCATAGCCGGCTTCTGATAGTTCTTTTTTCGCGGCTTGAACAGAGCTTATTGGAGAAAGTAATAAAGCACACGTAATCAGTACACTAGGTATTTTAATTCTCAATAATAGATTCATTCAACGCTCCTTAATCTTTAATGCTATATTTTAATTGCATTTCTTCTTTATGTTGATCAAGTAAATTTTCTTTAGGTGGAGGGAGTTGTAAGTAATACCCTTGTTCCTTTAAGTTTTCTTTCACTTTATCAATATCAGCTAGCGCAAGTTTTTCTTTATTTGCTAAATTCATCACGGTAACAAGTGTTGGCGTGCCAAACATTGACATTAGCGCGGCAGGTACCGTTGAAAAGTCATCTCGTTGTTTCACGAAAAGATATGTTTCTACTTTTTTAGAACTTTTATAGATAGTACACAGCATAAAGGAGACCTATGTTTTACTTTTAGTATGAGTTTTACAGTGGCTTGTAACTATTTCATTAAGAAAAGTACAAGCAAATATATTATTTTTATCTTATAAACATTTACAATTCTAATATTATTTAAAATCATTATTCGCATATGAACTTAATTCATTCCCAAAAACCCCTTTACGCCAGCCTGTTAAAATATCAATAGTCTGGCTATATTCAGGCGCATTATTAAGTTTAAAATGCCATGACAAAAACTGATTAATTTGCTTTTTAGAGGCTAAATTTTCAGGAAGTAGCTCAATTTTTTCAGCTTTTTCAGCAATAAATGTTTTTACTTTTTTAAATATTTGTTTATAACCTGGGTATTCATCAAGACGAAGTATCCTCTCTGGATATTCTCCTCTATCTTCTTGCCCTGCTCTTTTTAAGACCATCAACATAGATTTACCTTTATGACGAACATCTAACATTTCGACACCTTCAAGGTTTGCCATGATCCCAACGTTATCTGGATTATGCACGGCTAACGCAAACAAGGTATGATCTTTAGCAATAAAACCTATTGGCATATCACGACTTTTAGCTTGCTGGAAACGCCAGCTTGCCAAATACTGTAATAAGTACAATTGTTTGGGGCTAAGTTTCCAACTGAGTTTGATATTACGATACAGTTTGCTTTCATCAATTGGCGTAAATTTTTTCTCAATCAATAATTCACTTTCTTGCTTTGCTGCATCAAGCCAACCTTTTTGTTCAAGCGTTTTATAAATACGCGGATAAAGTTGAAATAAGTAGTCAACATCGGCTTGAGCATAATCAAGCTGCTTAGCCGTTAATGGTCGTTTCATCCAATCAGTGCGAGATTCAGACTTATCAACTTCAATGTCTAAATAATGACTAACCATTGCGGCATAGCCCATTGATAAGCCATGACCAAGAAACGACATCATTATTTGACTATCAATTAAATTAACCGGACGACAATTAGCCGCAGTAAGAAAAACTTCTAAATCTTCTGAACAAGCATGTAAAACTTTGCAAATTTTCTCGTCTGTTAATAGCTGCCAAAATGGCGATAAATCATCAACAGCAACGGGGTCAATTAAGGCTAAATTTTCCCCGTCATTCACTTGAATAAGGCCTAATTTAGGATACAAGGTACGCGTACGAACAAATTCGGTATCTATTGCCAAAACATCTGCTGTCGCAAGTTTCTGACAAAGCTCTACCAATGAGGCATGATCTTCAATGTATGTTTTATTCAAGTTATTTGACCCTTATAACTAACGACGACGACGTGTTGCTTGTTGGCTTCTTTGTTGATGTTTTTTCACTGAACGGCGAATACGACGGCTTTTTGCATTATCCATCGCTTTTTCATCAACTTTTACTTTGCTTTGTGTTTCAACAGGTAAACCGACTAATTTACGATAATAATTAACCTCACCTAACGCTAACTCAGTCCAACCACCATTAGGCAATTGACGTTTCATTTCCATATCACCATAACGAACACGAATTAAACGACTCACCTGAACTTCTTGGCTTTCCCATAAACGGCGAACTTCACGATTTCTTCCTTCAGAAAGTACGACATGGAACCAATGATTTCGTGCTTCACCACCTTTATAAGTGATTTTTTGGAATTTCGCCGGCCCATCTTCCAATTTAACACCCGCACGAAGTGTTTGAAGCATCGCTTCATTAACTTCACCAAAAATACGTACGGCATATTCACGTTCAACTTTTTGGGATGGATGCATTAAGCGATTAGCAAGCTCACCATCAGTGGTGAATAAAAGCATACCCGAGGTATTAATATCTAATCGACCTACAGCAACCCAACGGCTATTTTCTAATGGCGGTAAACGATCAAAAACCGTTGGACGCCCTTCAGGATCTTTACGCGTACACATTTCGCCTTCAGGCTTGTTGTACATGATGATGCGACATAAATCGTCTTCTTTGGCTTTTAACTTTACGATATGGCCATCAAGACGGATTTGTTCGGTTCCTTCGATACGGTCACCTAAAAAGGCAGTTTTCCCATCAATACTGATACGACCAGCACTAATATAGGTTTCCATTTCACGGCGTGAGCCTTTACCCGCTCGGGCAAGGACTTTTTGTAATTTTTCAGACATGGGGTTTAACTCTCTTTACGTCAGTAACTTCACGGTAATTCCCGCTACGTTGCTGTCTCTAAAATAAATAGTGTTTGTATATTTTTAACAATACTGTAGCTGTTGCTCCAACTAAACCATCTCTTCAATAGTTTTATCTGTAGCGCCTAAATCAGCCAGAGGCAATAATTCTGGTAACTGGGTTAAGGATGTTAATGAAAAATAATCTAAAAATTCTTTCGTGGTTGCATATAACGAAGGCCTACCGGGCACTTCTTTGTTACCTACCACTTTCACCCAGTTTCTTTCTAATAATGTTTTCATTATATAACTACTTACCGCAACTCCGCGAATTTCTTCTATTTCCCCGCGCGTTATCGGCTGTTTATAAGCAATAAGCGCGAGAGTTTCTAAAAGTGCCCGCGAATATTTCGGCGCTTTTTCTTTATTGAGTTTAGCGACAAAAAAAGCTAAATCATCACTCAGTGTGGTAATCGTCTCAAATCGATAACCTGAAGCAACCTTGACTAGGTTAATACCTGAGTCTTTATATTTTATCACCAATTCATTAATAACTTCACGAATTTCTTGATGACTTACCTTATAATTTATTAATAACTCTGTTTTCAATTGTTTAATGTTTAAAGGTGAATCACTTACAAAAAATGCCGCTTCTAAAAGTTGTGATAATTTCAAACGTTCGATATATGTCATTCAGGTAACCGCACTCTTAATTGCCCGAACACTTGCGTTTGCAAACATTCGATCAAACTTTCTTTTATCAGCTCTAAAATAGCTAAAAATGTAACCACTACGCCTTGCCTACCTTCTTGAACTTTAAATAACGCACTAAATTCAACAAAAGCTGAGTTAGTTGCAGCTGCACGTTTTAAATGCGCTAATATCAAAGACATTCTTTCTCGCGTTGATAAAAATTCTTTTTCTATATGATGATGTTCAAACGCTTTAGTCCGCTTCATCACCCCTTGTAATGCCGCAACTAATTCACTCATTTCCACATTTGTTTCAAAAACAGCCGCTTGAAAATCTTCAGCCAGTGCTGCACTTCCTTCAAACAAGTCACGTTCCAAGCGAGGGATTTGATCAAGCTGCTGAGCCGCATTTTTTATCACTTCATATTCTTGTAAACGACGAACTAATTCAGCACGCGGATCTTCATCTTCTTCTGCCACAGCTTGTTTAGGTAATAATAAACGTGATTTTATCTCCATTAAAATAGCGGCCATCACTAAATACTCTGCTGCTAATTCCATTTTAATTTCTTTCATTAATTCAATATATTGCATGTATTGAGTAGTAATGGGTGAAATAGGCATATCAAGAATATCAAATTTTTGTTTACGAATAAGATAGAGCAATAAATCGAGTGGTCCTTCAAATGATTCTAGAATAACTTCTAGAGCATCAGGTGGAATAAATAAGTCTTGTGGCTTTTCTACCACCACTTCACCACGGATCAACGCCAGCGGTAAAACCTGCTGAACCATCTCACGAGGTATGTTAGCTTTTTTTTGATTAACGGGTTGATTCAAAATTTATTTGCCATTGATAATAAAAGACTATTCAAATGGTGATGGGTCGCCTTCACCCACACGAATAACGCTAACCTCATCATCAGAAAAATCCACCACTGTCGTTGGATGTTCACCTAAATGTCCACCATTAATAATTAAATCAACTTCGTGTTCTAAAATGTCTCGAATATGCTCTGGATCATACTCAGCATGTTCTTTTCCTGGCATGATCAATGTGGTAGACATAATAGGTTCTTGTAGCTCAGCAAGTAACGCTTGGACAATTGCGTTGTCAGGCACTCGAATACCAATGGTTTTCTTTTTCGGATTGAGTAAACGTTTAGGCACTTCTTTTGAACCTTTAAAAATAAAAGTATAAGGGCCAGGAGTATTACTTTTTAATAAACGATAGGCACTGTTATCTATACGTGTGTATTCAGATAGTTCAGATAAATCGCGACATACTAAAGTGAAGTTATGATTTTTATCAATATCTCGAATTTTACAAATACGATCAAGCGCTTTTTTGTCACCAATATGGCAACCTAAAGCATAACCTGAGTCGGTAGGATAAACGATAACACCACCTTTTTGAATAATTGCTGTCGCTTGCTTCATCAAACGACCTTGCGGATTATCAGGGTGTACATAAAAGAACTGACTCATAAGTTTACTCCACTGTTGGTGTTGATGTTAGTTTCAGGTTTATCTTGGGTACAAATTTTTTATATAAATTTTTACTTAATGCCAAAGGTCCCAAATGGGTTTTACTTTATCTGGCATACGTAAATTACGGCCTAAGTCACTCCACCGGGTTGGATAATGAAAGTCTGATCCCATAGAGGCATGTAAATCATATTCTAAACAAAAGCTTAGCATTAATTTACGTTGTTCGTTACCCATTTGCGGTAATACTATTTCTAAACCATCACCTTTTGCCGCTTTAAATTGAACAACTAAACGACGTAACCATTTGGTTGATAAGTCATATCTAACGGGATGTGCTATAACCGCATTACCGCCAGCATGGTGAATAGCAGCAACCGCTTCTTCAATAGAACACCAGTTGGGTTTTACAAAGGCACGCTGTCCTTTACCAATATATTTATCGAAGGCTTTTTGCATATGGTCAACATGGCCTTCTTGCAATAATATTTTTGCAAAATGTGCGCGAGTTATTGAGCCTTCACCGGCTAACGCTTTAGCTTGCTGGTAAATTCCTGGAAAACCACATTTAGTGAGTTTTTCACCCATAGTGGTCGCACGTAACTCTCTCGCTTCTTGTTGGCGTTCAATTAATGTTTGTAATTCATTATTAGTAACATCAATATTTAGACCGACAATGTGAATTTCAAAGCCATGCCAACTGGTTGATATTTCAATACCATTTACTAATTTTAATGGATGATTTTTTTCTAAAATATAATTTTTAGCGATAGATAAACCTTTCACCGTGTCGTGATCGGTTATGGCTAAAACATTCAATTGAAAGTTAACCGCCCGTTCAACAAGCTCTTGCGGTGTTAATGTTCCGTCAGAGCATTTCGTATGACTGTGTAAATCAACCCGTAGGCTATAATAATCAGCTAAATCAGAGGTTGACAATGCACTCATAATCGGTTCTTCTATAGGGGAATTAATTGCTAATGCAATTTTACTGAGATGAAGACAATAATGATACAAGTAAAACAAACTATTTCGATGATTAGTTGGTGGCATAACTCTACATAAGTGGGTTGTGATGTTTACTTGTACGTAAAAATTCAAAAAGCCTGCTTATTTTAAATGAGTGGGCTTTTTACTTTTTAGCCTTAGGCTAATGTGAAGTAGCTATTTAGCTTTAAGTTATATTGTTCATATTTAAAGGAAGAAGCACGGAGTTGATGATAATCAATGAGTACTTCTAACATGTAAATTGACCGACATAACGGCAAAATCAATAGTTACACTTAAGAGATAAATTATAATGATTAAGATACGTATTAAAAGTTGGTTTATATGGTGGCTATTGCCTATTTATGCAGGTTGACCATTAATTAATATTAGAAGCTAGATGTTAGGAAAAAATATGAACCATCAGAATACTTTTGCTATAAATGAGCAAATTGGCAGTGTTAACACCTTGTCAGAAACTGTAAAATATCAAACAGATCCACTGGCGATATTTCACCAATTAAGTAAAAACACCGACAACAATTTATTATTAGAATCTGCTGAAATTGATAAAAAGCATCAATTAAAAAGCTTATTACTCACCGATGCTGCACTGAAAATAACCTGCCATGGTAATGTAGTTACCTTTCAAGCCTTAACTAAAAATGGCCAAGTTGCACTTGAGTTTGCACAACAGCAATTAGCTGAACACGCTACATTAACATTTAACAATAAATCGTTTAATGCTGTTTTCCCCGAAATCACTCAACAACTTGATGAAAAATCTCGCTTATTAGCGATTAATCCTTTTCAATCCTTACGCTTATTCAATAAATTAAAAAATATAACCGGCCACCCTTTTGCTGTATTTCTAGGGGGCGTTTTTGCTTTTGATATGATGTCGATGACCGAACAATTACCGACAGTGAGCAATGGCGATAATACCTGTCCTGATTTTGTTTATTACCTGGCAGAAACTGTTGTTGTAATAGACCATGAAGCACAGTCAACTGAAGTCATTGGTAATGTTTTTTCAGGAAAAGAAGCTAACCTTAATTTAGCCACTATTCGTCAACGCTTAATCGATATAAAAAGTATTCTTGCCCAGCAATATATTGCACACGAAATTCCACTCGATAACCCGATAAATAAAAATCAAGTCAGTACTGATATTTCTGATGAACAGTTCTGTAATACCGTTAACCAGTTAAAAGAAAATATTCGCGCTGGTGATATTTTTCAAGTGGTTCCTTCTCGCACATTTACGCTTAATTGCTCAAACACCTTAAATGCTTATAAAGCATTAAAACAAAGTAATCCTAGTCCTTATATGTTTTACCTAAAAGATAGCGACTTTTGTATTTTTGGTGCCTCTCCAGAATCTGCATTAAAATACCAACACAAAAATCGTCAGGTAGAAATTTATCCCATAGCAGGCACTCGTCCACGTGGTTTTAATAAAGACGGTTCAATTTCTCTCGATTTAGACAGCCGTATTGAACTAGAACTACGTTTAGACAAAAAAGAATTAGCTGAACACACCATGCTTGTAGATTTGGCGCGTAACGATATTGCACGCGTTAGCCAAGCAGGCACTCGTTATGTAGCTGATTTACTTAAAGTTGATCGTTATTCTCATGTTATGCATTTAGTGTCTAGAGTCTGTGGCACGTTAGATCTCGACTTAGACGCCCTTCACGCTTACCAAGCTTGTATGAACATGGGCACTTTATCTGGTGCGCCGAAAGTAAAAGCAACACAATTAATACGTGAAGTTGAAGGAAAACGTCGCGGCAGTTATGGCGGTGCGGTTGGTTATTTAACCGGTGACGGTGAAATGGACACCTGTATCGTTATTCGTTCCGCTTTTGTTAAACATGGCATTGCGCATGTTCAAGCAGGAGCTGGTGTAGTTTACGATTCAGACCCACAATCTGAAGCGAATGAAACCAAGCAAAAAGCACAAGCGGTGATCAATGCTATTCAAAGTGCAGAGCTATTTACCGTAGAGATAAGCGCAAAGCCAAATAAGGAGAATAGCCATGCATGATCAAAGCGCTAATCATAAAGGTAATAATGACAATGAAAACGTTAAAATTTTTATGCTTGATAACCTTGATTCATTTACCTATAACCTTGTAGATGAATTTCAATGCTTGGGTTTCGAACCGACAATATATCGCAATACATTGTCAGCCGATTTCATCTTTGAGCAAATGCAAAACTGTACAGACCGTGTGTTACTTATATTATCACCGGGTCCTGGTGAACCGAGTAAAGCAGGTTGTTTAATGGCGTTAATTGCCAAATGTGCTGGTAAATATCCCATATTAGGAATTTGCTTAGGGCACCAAGCTTTAGTAGAACATTATGGTGGGATTATTGAGCGTGCACCTGAAATAGTTCATGGCAAAGCGTCAAGTATTACTCATCGTCAAAAGGGTGTTTTCGAAAATATTAACCACCCACTACCTGTCGCTCGTTATCATTCGTTAGTGGCGAGTAAAGTACCAAAAACACTTGATATTATTGCTGAATATGTAACCTCTGAACAAATCAGTTTACCCATGGCCATTGAGCATAAAAGTGATTTAGCATTAGGTTTTCAATTTCATCCTGAGTCAATTTTAACGACTTACGGCGGCACATTATTAGCACAAACCATTAGCTATTTATTAACGGAAAGTTTATCAGCGACAGATAAGGTCAATACAGCAGGAGCTTCACATGAGTAAAATTTTACAACAACTTGTTGATGGGTGTGATATTAGCCAAACTGAGGCTGAAGAATTTTTCAAAGAAATGATCAATGGCAAGGTTGAACCTGCATTATTGGCTAGTGTATTAACGGCATTAAAAATAAAAGGTGAAACGGCGAACGAGATTGCCGGCGCAGCCCTTGCGGTTAGAAGCTCAGCAACGCCATTCCCGTCACAACCAAACAGTGTAGCTGATTGTGTTGGCACAGGTGGAGATGGCGCAAATACCATTAACATTTCAACCACTGCCGCAATACTCGCTGCAGCCTGTGGTTTGAAAATGGCAAAACACGGTAACCGAAGTGTTTCTAGTATGTCTGGCTCTGCTGACTTATTAGAAGCGTTCGGCGTAAATTTGATGATGTCGCCAGCTATAGCGAGTGAATGTTTAGCACAAACAAATTTATGTTTTTTATATGCACCCGCTTATCACCCCGGTTTTAGACATGCGGGGCCGGTAAGAAAAGCAATGGGAGTTCGCACCTTATTTAATATATTGGGGCCATTGGTAAACCCTGCTTCACCAAGCATTATGCTACTTGGCGTTTATACTCCAGAGCTTATTAATGTTATGGCTGAGAGTCTGCTATTAACAGGCGTAAAACGTGGTTGGGTCGTTCATGGTAGTGGTTTAGATGAAATCGCACTGCATGGTGAAACTCAAGTTAGCGAGATAGAAAACGGACAATGTACAACTCGGGTAATTTCCCCTGCTGATTTTGGCTTATCAAGTTATACGCTAGAAGATATTAAAGGTGGTACGCCACAAGAAAATGCAGAATATATTCGTGCCATTCTTATCGGTAATGGTCAGCCGGCTCATAATGCCGCAGTGATTATAAACTGTGCAGCATTATTATATTTACATGATAAAGCGAGTGATTTAAGAACAGCCGCTAACATGGCAAGTGAAGTACTAGCTTCAGGTAAAGCATTAACCACTTTGGAAAACATGGTCGTTATTTCAAACTCAGGTTCTAACTCAGGCTCAAACTCAGAGGCAACGACATAACATGGCAAATATATTAGAACAAATTGTTGCTGACAAGCGTATTGAAGTTGCACAGCGTAAAATCGACTTTCCATTAAGTGACTTTATCGATACGTTAGTCCCTACAGAAAAAGACATGTATGCGGCACTTGATAGAAAACAAGGCTATGCGCATGCGGGTTTTATTTTAGAGTGTAAAAAAGCCTCACCGTCAAAAGGTTTGATCCGAGCCGATTTCGATCCGAAAGCCATTTGCCAAATTTATGATAAATACGCCGCAGCGATTTCTGTTTTAACTGATGAAAAGTATTTCCAAGGCACCTTTGAGTATTTAAAAATAGTAACAGACACCGTTAGTTGTCCGGTACTTAACAAAGATTTTTTCGTTGACGCTTACCAAGTGTATTTAGCTCGTTATTATGGCGCAGATGCGATTTTATTAATGCTTAGTGTTTTATCTGACGAAGAATATAAAACACTATCAGCCATCGCCGAGCAATATAACTTAGCGGTGTTAACTGAAATATCAAATGATGAAGAACGCGATCGAGCCATTGATTTAGGCGCAAAACTTATTGGTATTAATAACCGAGATTTACGTGATTTGTCCACCGACATCGCCCGAACCTTTGATTATGCGCCAACCTTACCCGCTGACCGCATCGTTATTTCAGAGTCTGGTATTTATACCAACGAGCAAGTTCGCGAGTTGGCGCCTGCAGTAGACGGTTTCTTAGTAGGTAGCTCTATTATGTCAGAAGATGACATTGATTTAGCTTGTCGCAAACTTATTTACGGTAACAATAAAGTTTGCGGTTTAACGCAAGCTGAATATGCACAAAGCGCCGTGGATGCTGGTGCACAATTTGGCGGTTTAATTTTTGCAAAAAAATCTCCCCGATTCATTACCGGAGAGCAAGCTAAAGACATTGTCGAGCAAGTTCCCTCTTTAAAATATGTCGGTGTATTTGTTAATCACCCTGTTGAAGAAGTCGCTCAACTTGCAACAAACCTTAATTTATTCGCCGTACAACTTCATGGTAATGAAACTCATGAATATATTGATGTTCTTAAGCCTTTATTACCAAAAACCTGTCAAATATGGAAAGCATTACCTGTAGAGAGTGAAGTTCCAGATCTGATGAATAATGCACGATTTTATATTCTAGATGGCAAAAATGCGGGCAGTGGTGAAACGTTTAATTGGCGAGCGTTAGCCGAATCTGAGCAAGACTTGACCCAATGTTTTCTAGCAGGAGGTTTGTCTATCAATAATATAGAACAAGCTATCAGTCAGAAAACAGCATTAGATTTATTTGGTTTGGATCTCAACTCCGGTGTTGAAACAAGCCCTGGCGTTAAAAGCCGTGAAAAGCTTCAACAAGTTTTCGCCGCCATTAGACACTATTAGCAATACCAAGCACACAAAGTGTGTATAAAGCATTAGGATTAAATAAAATGACAGAGCAAAAAATCAATCAAGAAACACCAAAAGCTAAAAAAACGCTACCCGCTTATTTCGGTGAATTTGGCGGTATGTTCGTCGGTGAATTATTGGTACCTGCCCTTGAGCAATTAGAACAAGCATTCATTGAATCACAAGAAGACGAAAGCTTCTTGTCTGAGTTTAATGACTTGCTAACAAATTACGCAGGTCGTCCAACACCACTGACTTTAACGCGTAATTTAACTAAAAATCCGTTAGCTAAGATCTACTTAAAACGTGAAGACTTATTACACGGCGGCGCACATAAAACTAACCAAGTACTTGGCCAAGCTTTGCTCGCTAAACGTATGGGTAAAACAGAAATTATTGCCGAAACAGGTGCTGGGCAACATGGCGTAGCTACCGCAATTGCTTGTTCGTTATTAGGTTTGAAATGTAAAGTTTACATGGGCGCTGTAGATTGTCAGCGTCAGCAACCAAATGTTTTTCGTATGAAATTAATGGGCGCGGAAGTGATTCCTGTTACAGCAGGCTCTGGTACTTTAAAAGATGCGGTAAATGAAGCATTGCGCGACTGGTCAGCAAATTATGAAAATGCTCATTATTTATTAGGCACGGCGGCCGGCCCTCATCCTTTTCCGACCATAGTTCGTGAATTTCAAAAAATGATTGGCGAAGAAGCAAAACAGCAAATTCTTAAGCAAGAAGGTCGATTACCTGATTACGTTATCGCTTGTGTTGGTGGCGGTTCAAATGCCATTGGTATTTTCCATGACTTTATCAAGGAAACTAACGTGAAGCTTATTGGCGTTGAAGCAGGTGGTAAAGGTGTTGATACCAACCAACATGGCGCCACCTTAGTTGCGGGTACAAAAGGCATGTTACACGGAAATTACACCTATATTATGCAAGACAAATTCGGACAAATAGAAGAGTCGTATTCTGTATCAGCCGGTCTTGATTACCCTGCAGTTGGTCCACAACATGCATTTCTGAAAGAGACAGGTCGTGCCCAATATGTCGCTATTAATGACGATGAAGCATTAGATGCTTTTCAAGCTTTAGCAATGAATGAAGGGATTATTCCAGCACTTGAATCCTCTCATGCACTTGCTCATGCATTGAAAATGGCCGAAGCGGTGACTGAGGAAACCGTATTTTTAGTCAACTTATCTGGCCGTGGTGATAAAGACTTAGCGCACGTGCAAACGGTGTTAGAAACCTACAACCAAGAAGCAAGCAAAGGGGCAGTATAATGAGTTCAGTTAACCAGACTAATCAAAAAATGACCACTCGTTACCAACAAGCTTTTGCTCAATTAAAAGAAAAAAAACAAGGGGCTTTTATTCCTTTTGTGACGATTGGCGATCCAAACCTTGAGCAATCATTTGAAATAATTAAAGCATTAATTGATGCCGGTGCTGATGCATTAGAGTTAGGGATACCATTTTCTGACCCTAGTGCTGACGGTATTACTATTCAAAGAGCAGCATTACGAGCGTTGAATTCTGGCGTTAACACCGATTCTTGTATAGATGTTTTAGCAAAGGTTCGCGCCTATGCGCCTAATATTCCCATCGGTTTATTACTTTATGGAAACTTAGTTTTTGCTCGTGGTATTGATACCTTTTATAAAGATATGGCCGCTGTCGGTGTTGATTCGGTATTAATCGCTGATTTACCGCTACGTGAAAGCGCCCCCTTTCGTGAAGCTGCTATAAAACATGGTATTGCGCCAATATTTATTGCGCCACCAAATGGTAGTGATGATACATTAAGGCAAGTTGCACAATATAGCCAAGGTTACACTTACGTATTAAGTCGTGCTGGCGTAACGGGTGTTGATGTACCTGCTGATTCATCAAACGAAGAGACGAGCCCAGCCCATCATTTAGTCGCAAAATTGACAGAACACAATGCTGCTCCAGGTGTTATTGGTTTTGGTATTTCGAGCCCAGAACAAGTAAAGTCTGCATTATCAACAGGTGCTGCGGGAGCAATAAGTGGTTCAGCCGTCGTTAAATTGATTGAAAATAATCTAGATGATAACAAAGCCATGTTAACTGCATTAACAAATTTTGTTCAACAAATGAAAGCCGCAACTCGTCAATAAACTAAACGCTAATAAACCAGATGTTATTAAATAAGCAATTTATTACCGTATAAAAATACATAAAGCCAGTTCATTAAAAAGAGCTGGCTTTATTTTTATCTCTAGCAATAAACAACGCTATTTCAATCATAAAGCGAACTTTCAACTTCTTTATGTTCTTATCCCGAATAGATAGTTTCAGCAACTAAACGAGTGATTTTCCTAGCCATCAATAGTGCATATCGTATACCTTAGTAATATTAAAATATTCACGGAAAATAATTTTGCAGCCAATTATTCAAATCACTGATGTTAATAAGGTTTATGCTACTGGTTTTAAAGCACTTAATAATATTAACTTATCTATAAAAACCGCTGAAATCTTTGCCTTGTTAGGACCTAATGGTGCAGGTAAAACGACACTCATTAGTACTATTTGCGGCATTGTTGATGCTACATCTGGGAAAATTACCGTTGAGGGTAAAGATATTGTCTCAGACTATCGACATACTCGTGCACTTATTGGTTTAGTACCACAAGAGTTAACCACCGACGCTTTTGAAACGGTGTGGGCTACAGTGTCATTTAGTCGTGGTTTATTTGGTAAAAAACCGAACCCTGCTTTTATTGAGAAAACACTTAAATCATTGTCACTTTGGGACAAAAAAGATAATAAAATGATCGAGCTATCTGGTGGTATGAAGCGCCGAGTAATGATCGCTAAAGCACTGTCTCATGAACCTAAAATTTTATTTTTAGATGAACCCACCGCAGGAGTTGATGTAGAACTGCGCAAAGACATGTGGGAGTTAGTACGACAATTACGTAACGATGGGGTGACGATTATTTTAACCACACATTATATTGAGGAAGCCGAAGAAATAGCAGACCGTATTGGTGTGATTAAAAATGGTCAACTTATTTTGGTAGAAGATAAAATTACCTTAATGAATCAATTAGGTAAAAAGCAATTGATCCTCGATTTAAAAGAGCCTCTCACTGAAATACCATCGACTATGGCTGATTTTAATTTACAAATTAACAATGATGGACTGCAATTAGTTTATAGCTATGACAAAACCGAGGAGCACACAGGAATTTCTACTTTACTTCAGCATTTGTCAACCGCATCTATTGGCTTTAAAGATATCAAAACAGATCAAAGCTCGTTGGAAGATATATTTGTCTCATTAGTAAAGGAAACATCATGAATCGTTACGCTGTGGCGGCTATTTATAAATTTGAAATGGCTCGTACTAAACGTACTATTTTTCAAAGTATTATCTCTCCAGTAATTTCAACATCACTTTATTTTATTGTGTTTGGCTCTGCGATTGGCTCACGTATTACTGAAATAGGAGGAATTAGTTACGGCGCGTTTATTGTTCCAGGCTTGATTATGTTATCGCTATTAACGCAAAGTATTTCTAACGCGTCGTTTGGTATCTATTTTCCTAAGTTCACAGGTACAATTTATGAATTACTTTCCGCGCCGATATCTTCTTTTGAAGTACTGCTCGGTTATGTCGGGGCCGCCGCAACTAAATCGATTTTGTTAGCATTAATTATTTTGGCAACAGCACATTTCTTTGTTCCTCTTGAAATAGCACATCCATTTTGGATGTTATTCTTTTTAGTGATGACTGCCATTACTTTCAGTTTATTTGGTTTCATTATCGGCATATGGGCAGACAATTTTGAGAAACTCCAAGTAATACCCCTTATCGTGATCACCCCACTTGTTTTCTTAGGCGGCACGTTTTATTCCGTAAGTATGTTACCGCCCTTTTGGCAAACGGTAACAGAATTCAACCCGGTATTTTATTTAATAAGTGGCTTTCGATGGAGCTTTTATGAAGTCTCAGACGTGAGTTTATTAACAAGTTTTTTTGTGATGAGCGGATTTTTAACTTTTTGTTTATTAGCGGTGACTTGGATATTTAAAAGTGGTTATCATATAAAGCAATAATAGCGTCTTTAAAGGGCTACTCATTAGCAGCCCTTTAAACCATGTATAGCGCTTATTCTAAATAGTATTGATGACAAACAAACCTATTGAATACAGTAATACTGGATATTCAAGAAGTGTAAGTAAAAAGTTAGGACACATAATCATTTGCCCCGCTTCTCATGCAATAATACTGTCAATTTCAGTGACTGTTGCAGTTAATATTATAATCTAGACTTTTAGCTGAATTTTAAACACCGCTGATACTTGCTTCTAGGTCTATATAAATAACGTCCGGAACGGGTTTTCCACCGGTTCCTGTACCTACGGCAAAGTACATGTATTCCCATTAGTATTGTATTTAATGGGCATGTGTCTCACTAAATGAATGAAATTGTGATGGCATTTATAAGTTACTAACAATATTTCAACGCATTGGCTTGCTAATAAACAAATTAATTCATATGCTTTTCTATTAGCAGAAGATGAAAAAAATAATAGGGTATTTAAATGAGTAAAGTTGTATTAATTGTTGATGACAGTATTGTTTCTCGAATGATCCTTAAAGAAATTGTGAAATCTAATATACCTGAGGTGACTATTATTGAAGCAGGGAGTGGAGAACAATGCCTGACTAAAATTACACCAGAAAGTGAAATTGATATTGGGATTTTTGATTACAACATGCCAGGAATGACAGGAATAGAATTGATTTATGCTATAGATAAAATACTCACTATTCCTAAACGGGCTTTATTGACTGCAAATATACAAGATGAAATAAAACAGCAGGCTGTTCAAGCGGGTGTTGTGTTTTTAAATAAACCAATTTGCGAAGAAGTTATTAGCCCTTTTATAAATAGTTAGGAAGCTACATGAAGGATAAATTATCTCCAATTGAAATAGATGCTCTCACAGAAATATTTAACATTGGTATTGGTAGAGCCGCTAACGCCCTTAATAAAATGGTATCTCAACCCGTTGATTTAACTATCCCAAAAATTGAAATTGTACCGAATATAACGGCAAAATCTAAATTAAACTTTGCTAGTGACACTGAGATTAGTGCAGTAACTCAACGTTTTGATGGTGACTTTAAAGGCCAAGCTTTATTAATGTTTAGTAAAGAAAGTGGCTTGCAATTAGTGAGTACTTTACTCGGTAATAATTTCCCTCCTGAGGTTTTGTCGGATCTAGAGCAAGATTCATTAGTTGAAATTGGCAATGTGATTCTAAACGCCTGTTTTGGTACAGTAATAAATTTCCTTAAATCTTCAATAACAATTGAAATGCCTGAATTTATACAAGGAGATATTAATGACGTCTATATTTACAGTAGTGAAAATGATTGGTCTTTATACATAAAAGTTAAATTCTCATTACCTCATGATAACATCGAAGGCTTTATCTCTTTTATTATGGACATTACCTCGTTAGAAGTTTTTCAAGAATCTGTAAGGAAATTTGTTTTTGGCATTTCCCATAAGAATGAAGCTTAATTTTTTCTATGAATAATATTCCAAAAGATATTCTTTTTCATTCTGTTAATGAGCTTTCCCTTGGGATTATTATCATTGACCAAAATCTGCAGGTTGTCTTTTATAATAAATGGATAAAAGTGCACTCGGGTGTATCCGATGATAAAGGACTCGGTAACAAACTCGGTGATATTTTAGAAGGATTCAACGATTCTCGGTTAAGCGATGCATGCACTGAAGCCTTAACGTTGGGGTTACCAACTAAACTGTCCAATACTTTTAACCCTACACCATTAGCTTTATTTCAAAAAAATCATATTGGTGATAACGACTATCGTATACAGCAGCAAATATCCATTAAAAGCATCAAAACAAATCAAAACGAACGTTTGTGCGAAATTTTGATTCATGATGTTTCTAGCTCAGTAAAAAAAGAATTAATGCTGACAAAACTAGCCAATGAAAACAAAAAACAACAACTGAAGGCTGAATTAGCCAATCAAACAAAGTCACGATTTTTAGCTAATATGAGCCATGAAATTAGAACGCCGATGAACGGTGTGCTAGGCATGTTGAATTTATTATCAAGCACAGCTCAAACCCAAGAGCAGATTCACTTTACTCGATTAGCTGAATCGAGCGCTGCTACTTTACTTAATATTCTCAACGATATCTTGGACTTTTCAAAAATTGAAGCTGGAAAACTAGACATTGAACTAATTGATTTTGATTTGTTAAGTAATTTAAGCGATTTAGTTCAATCTTTATCGATGAAAAGCAAAGAAAAACAATTAGAAATTATTCTTGATGTTACTGATGTTAAGCATCAAATGGTAATAGGCGATCCAGGAAGGCTAAGACAAATCATCACTAACTTAGTTGGCAATGCGGTTAAGTTTACCCCAAACGGTGAAATAGTTGTTAAAGCGCAAACAATATTGAATGACAGCGGCCATATAACCCTCACTGTCAGTATTGTAGACACAGGAATTGGTATACCTGATGATAAATGTTCCACACTTTTTGATGCATTTACTCAAGTAGATGTATCCACTACACGAGAATATGGCGGCACAGGTTTAGGGTTATCTATAGTAAAACAACTGTGTGAATTAATGGGAGGGACCATTGCAGTTAGCAGTGTGCTAGGTCAAGGAAGTAAGTTTAGCTTTGATATTCAATTACAGCCAAGCGCAGAACAACCATTATGCCAACCTAATGTTAACTTAAAGGGCATAAAAGTATTAATTGTCGATGATAATCATACTAACCTTGAAGTGCTCAACAAGCAGCTTTGTATTTTTGATGTAGAAGTAGTCCAAGTAGATAGTGGATTTAAAGCATTAGCCTTGTTAAATCAATATGATAGCCATTATTTCTCTATTGCGATTATTGATATGAAAATGCCTAAAATGTTAGGTGATGTGTTGTGCGCTGAAATTAGAAAAATAAAATCTCTTGATAGCCTTAAACTAATTATGCTTACCTCTTTGGGGCAACGTGGTGATGCTCAGTATTTATCAAAATTAGGGGTTTCAGCTTACTTGCTAAAACCCGTTATTGCTAATGATTTACTTAATACTATGCAAGTTATTCTTGATAATAACTATGGATTAACAGGTAGCGCTCCTCTTGTTACTCGCCACAATATTTCAAGATTACAAAAGGCAGATGAAGACCCTATTGCTAAAATACTGTTAGTTGAAGATAATCGAATCAACCAACAAGTTGCTTTAGGTATATTAAAAAAATTAGGCCATTCTGTTGATATTGCTGTGAATGGTCTCAATGCGATAGATATTTTAGAAAAACAAAATGCTGAAAACCCCTATCAACTCATTCTAATGGATTGTCAAATGCCTGAAATGGATGGTTATCAAGCTACTGAACATATTAGAACAAAAATGGGAAATTCGAAAGTATCAACTATTCCTATTATTGCAATGACAGCAAACACCATGAAAGGTGACAAAGAAAAGTGCTTAGCTTCTGGTATGAATGATTATCTATCTAAACCAATAAATCCTAAATTACTTCAAGAGAAAATAACGGCTTGGTTAACGACTAAACGTTGATTTGAATGCAGGCACAAAAAAACCTTTATATCCCAGTAGAATCTACGGGTTATAAAGGTTTTAAAAAACTTGTTCGGTTAATTAATTACCCTTTTTAGCCCATGTATCGCGCAAGCCGACCGTTCGGTTAAACACTAACTTATCGCCTGCTGAATCTTTATTATCACGACAAAAGTAACCTTGACGTTCAAATTGAAAAGCTTGCTCTGGCTTAGCATTCACTAATGAAGGCTCTACTTTAGCCTTGCTGATAGTAATTAATGAATCTTCATTCATCACGCTCTGAAAGTCTTCTTCGGCTGCAGGATTTGGCACGTTAAATAAACGTTCGTATAAACGTATTTCTGCATCAATTGACTGCTCAGCAGCAACCCAATGAATAACACCTTTAGGTTTGGTACCATCTTCAGGATTTTTACCTAACGTATCCGCATTATAATTACAGTAAACTGTGGTTACATTGCCTTCACTGTCTTTATCACAACGTGTTGCTGTTACTACATAAGCGCCTCGTAAACGAACCGCTTTATCAATAACTAAACGTTTATATTTTTTATTGGCTTCTTCTCGAAAATCTTCCGCTTCAATATATAGCTCAGCTGCAAAAGGCACAATACGTGTGCCCAGGTTTTCATCACTAGGATGATTTTTTACGTCTAATTCTTCTATTTGCCCTGCTGGATAGTTTTCGATCACCAGTTTAATAGGATCAAGCACAGCCATAGCGCGTGGAGCATTGTCGTTTAAATCTTCACGAATACAGGCTTCTAACACGCCCATTTCAACGGTATTATCCATTTTAGTTACGCCAATACGTTTCGTAAATTCACGCAATGATCCCGGCGTATAACCACGACGACGAAAGGCCGCAATGGTTGGCATACGAGGATCATCCCAACCATTTACTAATTTTTCTTCAACTAGGGTATGAAGTTTACGTTTGCTCATTACCGTGTATTCAAGGTTCAACCGTGAAGACTCATATTGATGTGGAATAACATCGATAGAAACGTTTTCAAGTACCCAATCATATAAACGACGGTTATCTTGAAACTCTAACGTACAAAGTGAATGGGTAACACCTTCGATGGCATCAGATAAACAATGGGTAAAATCATACATAGGGTAAATGCACCATTTATCGCCCGTTTGATGATGATGCGCGAAACGAACGCGATAAAGAATAGGGTCACGCATACACATAAAACTTGATGTCATATCAATTTTCGCGCGTAGCACACATTCGCCTTCTTTGAACTCACCTTTTTTCATTTTATCAAAAAGCGCGAGGTTATCTTCAACACTGGTGTCGCGGTGTGGACTATTCTTTCCCGGTGCTTTTAATGAACCACGGTATTCACGTGCTTCATCACCCGTTAAGAAACATACATACGCTAAACCTTTTTCGATTAATTCAACAGCAAAGCCGTGTAATTGATCAAAGTATTGAGATGAATAACGAGTTTCTCCAGACCATTCAAAACCTAGCCATTTTACGTCTGCTTCAATAGAGTGAACGTAATCAATGTCTTCTTTTTCAGGGTTTGTATCATCAAAGCGTAAATTGCATAAGCCTTTGTAATCTTGAGCAATACCAAAATTTAAACAAATTGCTTTCGCATGACCAATATGTAAAAAACCATTGGGCTCAGGTGGAAAGCGAGTTTGAATACTCGAATGTTTACCACTTTCAAGATCCGCATCGATAATTTGACGAATAAAATTTGTTGGGCGTTTTTCAGCTTCCGACATCCACAAAACCTCTAAAAAGAATTTAAACTACGTTATTTTTCCGCATTATAACAACAGTTAATCAAAGGGAATAGCGCTTATCTCGGCAAATTATGAAATTTACTGAATAACCACAAAAGTTACTCATCATGGGAAGAAATATTCTGTTAGTTATTAAGAATGAATAATTATGAATTAGCGAACATAAAACTCGATTTATGTTTTGCTAAAAAAAAAGAGAAGCACAAAACTGTACTTCTCTATTTAGAGATTTCTCTGTGATAATTTTTCTACATTACGCTTTTTTATTTGCTATGTATGTATCAACTAATTGAGCTAAAACATTTAAAGGTACTGGACCATTACGAAGTACAACATCATGAAATTCACGAATATCAAATTGTTCACCAAGTGTTACTTTGGCGTGTTCACGTAGCTCAATAATTTTTAGCATGCCAATTTTATAAGCTGTCGCTTGTGACGGCATAACAACATGACGTTCTACCATTTTCACTGCATCAGATTTAGCATTCGGGGTATTCGTTACATAATATTCGATGCCTTGGGCGCGCGTCCATTTTTGCGTATGAATACCGGTATCAACCACTAAACGACAAGCTCTCCATAACTCCATCGCTAAACGACCAAAGTCAGAATAAGGGTCTTGATATAAACCAATTTCTTTCGGGATCATTTCTGAATATAAACCCCAGCCCTCGGTGTGTGCGGTATAACCACCAAATTTACGAAATTTTGGAATACTCGTCAGCTCTTGTTTAATCGCTATTTGCATATGATGACCCGGTATTCCTTCATGATACGCAAGTGCAGCCATTTGATAAGTTGGCATCGCTTCCATGTCATAAAGGTTGGCATAATATACACCTGGACGAGATCCATCTGGAGCCGGTTGTTGATAAAAAGCTTTACCAGAAGATTGTTCTCGGAAAGCTTCAACCGCTTTAACCTTTAACTTAGCTTTAGGTTTGGTTAAAAACAAACTGTCTAAACGCCCTTTCATATCATCAATCAACGCGACTGCCTCATCTAAATAACGTTGCCTGCCGGCTTCATCAGCTGCGTAATAAAACTGTTTATCGGTGCGCATAAATTCAAAAAATTCACTCAATTCACCGTCAAAGCCAACCTTTTCCATAATAACGCGCATTTCACCGTGAATTCGCTCAACTTCACTAAGCCCTGTCTGATGAATCTCGTTGGCCGTTAAGTCTGTGGTAGTCGTTCGTTGTAATGCATTATTGAAGAATGCTTCACCATCTGGAAACTTCCAAGCACCATCTCTGTCATCAGCTTGTGTTTCTAATACTTCTAAGTAAGTGACTAATTGCTCATAACCTGGTTTGATACTACTCATCAAGGCTGTTTTAACATCATTAAGCAGTGTGTTTTTTTCTTCTTCACTGATCTCAAGTTTGTTAACTTTCTTACTGAAATCGGCCAAGATGGTACTGTCTGTTCCTTCCTCAAATGGTGCACCCGCTAAAATGTTTTTTGAGTCACGAATAACGTGAGGGAAAACAAACTTAGGCGCAATAATGCCAAGTTCTGCTCGAAGCTTTAATTGTATGGTGAGTTGTTCTAAAAGTAATTTAGCCCCTTGCACACGGGCAATATAATCTTGTGCTTCTTTGACGTTTTTAATGGAATGCTGATTAATTAAAAAAGCAGGTACACTTGAATGCAAACCGAACATCTGATTAACAGGATAGTTGTGAAAGCGCCATTTATGGTCAGAAATTTCATTTTCTAGTTTTTGCACGAGTAATGAATAGCTGATCAATGTTTGTTCATCTAATTTACTACTATCAATATTTTTAACACGCTGAAGATTCGCTTTAGTAAACGCTAGTTCTTTAATGGTATTTTCTTCAGAAAGATCATCCCATTTATCGTAATCCGTTTTTATACCCAAATAGGTTTGCGTCATGGGACTACGTAAAACATTTTCATCAAAAATAGCATCGAACAATTGATTCGCTTTTTCTGATTCAGACATCGCATCAACGGCAGTCGTTTTTTCAGCTTTTTTCGATGTTTGTTTCGAAGTCTCAGTGCTTGCTTGTTCTGAGCAAGCCGCAAGTAGTGAGCTAGAGATAGCCAGAACTAGTAGTGTACTTTTGAAAGTCATATGTGTCTCGTTATTATTAGTATGTATCTTATGTATGAAAATTTTATCGATTAATTAACTAGCTAAACCAGCCTTGTGTTTGAGCCTTTCTAGATAACAAAATCAGATAAATGGCAAACAAAATCACTACGGCTGGCATAATAATGACAGCAGGACCATTTACTTCAAGGGCTTTACTTATAAAGAAAGAATGAAAATTTTGTATTAAAACGCCTATCAAAGAAAAAACCAATAAGGGTGTCGAAATTGATTTTTTCATCAATAAAAATAACGAACCTAATACACCTGAAAAAACAGCTACCGCAAATGCTGCCGTTACCCATGATGGGATATTGGCATAAAGCGCTTGTTCTGCTGCAGGTAACTCAGCGAGAATTTCAGGAGTAATCATCATCTGTAAAACAAAAGCAACAACCCCAAGTAAATTCCATATCAATGCGGTAATGGCCACAGCTTTAAACCAAGATGGAATGGTGTTAGTTTCAAGTGTACTTTCTGTATTGACTTGCTCTGTCATCTTGTATTCCTTTTTTTATTTTCAAATAGGGAAAATTGAGTAAGGACATTAACGCATTGATCTCTATAAAAATCAATTTACGTTTATTTTCCCCAAATATCTTCAGGTTTTAATTTTAAAACTTTTCGCTTAGGTTTATCATCGTTGCTATCTGTTGGTTTAGTGGCATTAGGATTTACATAAATTTTGCTTTTTTGAACCGGTTTTTTTGCATTAGGGTTTACATAAGCTTTACTTGCTTGAGGCTTTGCCGTTTTATAGTCTTTTTTAGGGAATTCTGGTTTTTTCTCAGTCACAGCTTCACGTTTTGGCGTAAATTTTTCAGGACGATTTACATGGAACTTAGTATCAATCGCTTGAATAAAATTTCTTAAAAATTGATCTTTACACTCGCGATAATGTTTATGGTCAGGCTTACGGAAAAATGCACTTAATTCAGGTTTGGTCATACGAATACCTGATGTTGACATCATATCGATAACATCTTCAGCGCGCAGAGATAATGCTATTTTTAGTTTATTGAGCACAATATTGTTATTCATTCGCTTTTCGGGTTGAGGTGTTTCCCCATCGCGTGCACCGCGTTTATCAACGATTAAACCATTTAAAAAAGTTGCCAGTTGAACATCAGTACAGTTAACAACTTGTGGATCATCTTCTTTTTTCAACCAATAACTGATTTGTTCACGACTTACCGTTAACTTTGCTAAATTGAATAAGGCGATCATCTTTTGATCATTAAAATTAAAGGTATATCTTAAACGACGTAAAACATCATTATTGGTCACAAAACTCTCCAAAAAAAACAGCACGCTTTACCGAATGTTAAAGCTGTCAGTTATTATATCACTATTATTTTTTAAACAAAAAAGTATTAAGCCAAACTTAAAACTTACCGTTAAGTCATGCTAAGATAACGCGCTGTTTCAACGCCTTATTAATAATCTTATAAATAACGAAAATATCTGATAGAGAAATCATGAGTAAAACTGCTAACTTGTTCGAACCTGTTCTAACGAAACGTCGTGGAAAACATGCCGATAAAAAGCATTGGACTAATTTATTAGGCAGTAGTGACACCTTAGCGATATACCATGGCGCAATAAATGCTGATGCTCCTATGTTATTATTAACGCACGATACTCAGTCAGCATTGCGTTTCGAGCATGAGTTGAAAAGTCTGAACAACAAACTTCAACTGCCTATTTGCCTATTTCCTGATTGGGAAACGCTGCCATACGATAACTTTTCTCCTCATCAAGATATAATATCTCAGCGACTCGCTACCTTATACCAACTGTCTAACATGAAAAATGGCATAATTATTGTGCCGGTTTCTACATTATTGCAACGCCTTGCACCGACTCAATATCTACGTACCAACAGTTTAATCGTAAAAGTAGGTGATAAAAAAGATTTGCATCAAATGCGACAGAATCTTGAAGCGAGTGGCTACCGTTCAGTTGAACAAGTGATGGAACACGGCGAATTTTCAGCCCGTGGCGCCATTCTCGATATATTCCCGATGGGTTGTAAAACCCCTTTTCGTTTAGATTTTTTTGATGATGAAATTGAAGATATCAGAATATTTGATCCTGAGAATCAGCGTTCAAGTGACAAAATGGATGAAGTTAATTTATTACCTGCGCACGAATTTCCTACCGACGAAGCAGCCATTAGTTTATTTCGTCGTCAGTATCGAGAACAGTTTCCAAGCAAAATTCATAAAGAATCTTTGTATCATCAGGTTAGCGATGGAATTTTACCTGCCGGCATTGAATATTACTTACCGTTATTTTTCCAAGAAACCAGCACGTTATGTGATTATTTAGGCGACAATATTCGGGTAATGGTAAGTGGTAATATTGACAAAGCAATCGAACAATATTGGCTTGATATTGAATACCGTTTTGAGGAACGTCGTTATGATCTAACACGCCCGTTGTTACCGCCAAAAAAGTTATTCTTAAACAGTGACGAGTTTTATAGTGCGTTGAAACCATTTGACAGGATTTCGATAGAAAAATCCCATGTAGTCGAAGAACTGAATGGTCAAAACGTCGAAGAGGTAGAAAAATCAAAAGCAGGACATATCCGCTTTGATATAACACCCTTGCCGGATATTACGATTAACCATCAGCTAAAACAGCCCTTTGAATTGATCAATAACTTTATCGTCGACAAAGAAACACCTGATAAAATTTTATTTGTCGCTGAAACCCAAGGCCGTCGAGAAAGTGTTTTAGAGCTATTAGAACGAAACCATATAAAACCCAAATATTTTGACGATATCGGAAGTTTTGTTGAAAGCTCTGACAAACTAGGTATTACCGTTAACACGCTTAGAAGTGGTTTTACTTTTCAAAGTAAAGGTACTGCCAAGAAAAATGCTATTGCGTTAATCACTGAAGATGAACTGTTAGGTGAGCGAGTCAAACAAAGTCGTCGTCGAACTAAGCAGCAAAGTATACAAGCTGATGCTATTTTCAAAAATTTAGCCGAACTTTCAATGGGTCAACCTGTTGTTCATTTTGAACATGGGATTGGTCGATACATGGGTTTACAGACCATCGAAAATAGTGGCATCACCACTGAATTCCTCGTTTTAATATACGCTGGTGAATCAAAACTCTACGTACCTGTTGGCTCATTACATTTAATTAGTCGTTATTCGGGTGCTGACGCAGACAGTGCGCCATTACATAAATTAGGTAACGATACATGGAGCAAAGCTAAACAAAAAGCGGCAGAAAAAGTTCGTGACGTTGCCGCTGAGTTACTCGATATATATGCCAGCAGAGCCAACAGTAAAGGCTATCAATTCAAACGTGATAAAGCAGAGTATCAAGCTTTTTCAGACAGTTTTCCTTTTGAAGAAACCTTCGATCAAGCTCAAGCCATTAAAGCGGTGGTTTCCGATATGCTCAGCGATAAAGCCATGGATAGATTAGTTTGTGGTGATGTTGGTTTTGGTAAAACAGAAGTGGCAATGCGTGCTGCTTTTGTTGCCGTCAACGATGGTAAACAAGTTGCGATTCTTGTACCCACGACTCTGCTCGCTCAGCAGCACTATGAAAATTTTCGTGACCGCTTTGCAAATTTACCTGTTTCTATAGAAGTATTATCGCGCTTTAAAACAGCCAAAGAGCAAAACGTTGTTATTGCCAATGTAGAGTCTGGCCAAATAGATATTCTTATCGGTACACATAAACTATTGCAAAATAGTATTAAATATAAGGATTTGGGTTTACTCGTTGTAGATGAAGAACATCGATTTGGTGTAAAACAAAAAGAAAAAATTAAACAGCTACGCAGCAATGTTGATATATTAACCCTTACCGCAACGCCGATACCAAGAACACTTAACATGGCAATGGGTGGCATGCGTGATTTATCTATTATCGCAACGCCTCCAGCAAAACGCTTAGCGGTTAAAACCTTTGTGCGTGAACGTGACAATGCGCTTATTCGTGAGTCTATTTTACGTGAAATTCTCCGCGGTGGTCAGGTTTACTTCCTACATAACAATGTTGATACCATAGATAAAACCGCTGCCGACATTCAAAAGCTACTGCCTGAAGCAAAAGTAACCACAGCGCATGGTCAAATGCGTGAACGCGATCTTGAACGCATAATGGGAGATTTTTATCATCAGCGTTACAATGTTTTAGTTTGTACGACGATCATTGAAACAGGTATAGATGTGCCAACCGCTAATACAATTATCATGGACAGAGCTGATCATCTTGGTTTAGCGCAACTACATCAATTACGGGGGCGTGTCGGTCGTTCGCATCATCAAGCATACGCATATTTATTGACACCTCATGTTAAACGTATCACGAAGGATGCCAAAAAACGCCTGGATGCAATCGCATCACTCGAAGACTTAGGCGCTGGTTTTACCTTAGCAACCCACGATTTAGAAATTCGTGGCGCGGGTGAATTATTGGGTGAAGGTCAAAGTGGCTCCATGAGTCAAATAGGTTTTACCTTGTACATGGACATGCTAGATCAAGCCGTTACAGCACTAAAACAAGGCAAAGCATTATCACTTGAAAATATGACAGCCAAACAAACAGAAGTTGAATTACGTGTTGCGGCATTGCTTCCAGACGACTATATCTTTGATGTTAGTTTACGATTGAGTATTTATAAACGCATTGCCAGTTGTGGCAGTAAAAATGAGCTCGATGAAATTCAAATAGAATTAATTGATCGCTTTGGCTTATTACCTCAAGCGGCTAAAAATTTAGTACACATTGCTAAATTACGCTTAAAAGCGCAAAAAATAGGAATATCACGTATTGAAGTTGGTCCAGCAGGCGGTTCGATTGAATTTAGCAACGATACAAAAGTTGATCCCATGCTTATTATTGGGCTAATCCAACAACAACCTAAAATTTACAAAATGGTTGGCGCCAATAAACTACAATTTAAAATTGTGACACAAGACAGTAAATCACGCTTTATTTTAGTGACAGATATACTCAAACAATTTCAAACTGCATGATACAGTTGAAGTTGCTTGAGTAACTGCTAAATGATTTAGCAAAAACGAAAAAATAACAGTAAGATATCACAGTAGACACGTATCTTAGTTTTGAATAACAAGAGAAGACATAACTCATTGGATGATTAATGAAATTAATACACTTAGCGTTTCTCTCAACAGCGCTTATATTTTCACTTAAAGTAAGTGCGGCAGATAATAGAAATGCCGATCGCTGGTTTGAAATGGAAGTGATCCTGTTTAGCCAACTTGGTGACAAAGCACAGTTAAAAGAGCAATTTCCAGAGAATACGGCTTTACCCCGATATAAAAAAATAATTGACCTTTTGGGCCCTTACCTTAACCCAGACATTGCCAGTTTAAAACAACTACTCCCTAGCTGTGATGCCCCATTTTATCCAGAGTCATTCCTCAATCAAGCAATAACACAGATAAATAAACAGCCTTATTATGTGGAAAAAAGCTTAGTTGAACTTGAAGAATTAATAATCAACATAGATAGTGAGATTTCAACAAACACATCTCCAACTCATTTTAGCGATGGTACTCATACACAAAGGGATAGCTTACTTGCTGTCAAAAACAATAAAGAAGAATACAACGAACAAAATAATAGTGTCAATCTAGCTTCAGAAATTGACGCCATTGATCTCAACGTTTTACCAGAGCTACCTTTAGTATTAAGTGTAGAACAGTTAGAACAACAAACGTTATTACTTAAAGAAGCAGAAGCTGAATTTTCTCCTATTCAGTTTAGCTATGCAGATCAAACAGCTTCTTTTACACAACTTATTTGCACTATATCTGTTGAACAATTCAACGAGCTAAACCAATCGATAAGTAAGAGTACTTACGAAAGCTATACCGCTTTTAATATCGATAAAGTCCCGTCTACAATCAATGACAGTGAAGATATATTTAGTGATGATGATTACTTACTCAACGCAGAGTCATTACAACTTAAAGATATTGTTAAACAGCTTGCGCGCAGTAAAAACTTCAGACCTTTATTGCACTTTGGCTGGCGTCAAAAAACAAAAACCAAACGATTAGCCGTACCGCTAAAAATATTTGCAGGCGACAATTTTGGCTATCAATACGAGCAAGAATTACAGAAATTTCAACAACAACTTTTAGCCGAAAAAGTCCAAGAAGACATTTTACATAATGCATTATCTAGTGGTACAACTGTTGTTGAAAAGCTTTCAGAAGAAGTCATAAAACAACAAGCACTCACTGAACGTTTGCAAGAACTTATTGTGAAATTACCAAATTTGCCAACGGACACGATAAGTTTACTCGATGAAGTGAACAAAGATATTACTCATACAAAGGCAATTTTAAATTCAGGGAATATGCTAGCAGCCCCCATTAAACCTCCACAGAATTGGACGCTTAACGGATTTTTAAAAGTGGAAGTTGATTTCTATTTACATATTACTGCTGATATTAATGTAATGAATATGTCGTTAGCAGAATTAGCCACACAGCAATTATTACCGGTTAATGCTGAACACGACACAACACTATTAAAAACCATCAATTTCAAACAAGATAGACGTGTACGCAGTAAAGAGATACATTATTTTGATCACCCGTATATAGGTATGATTATAAGAATTCTCCCTTATAAGAAACCTATTAAAGAAGTTGAAAAAATTGAAGAATCAACTTCCTTGAATTAAAAGAAGAGATTAAATGGACAAAGAAATTGAAATACAAGCAGCAGTGTTCCGTAGATTACTTGAACACTTAGATAATCGTAAAGATGTTCAAAATATTGAATTAATGAATTTAGCGGGTTTTTGTCGTAACTGTTTTTCTAAATGGACTGTCGCTGAGGCTGAGAAGTTAGGCGTGAAAGTGGATATCGATACCGCCCGTCAGCAGATTTATGGTATGCCTTACAGTGAATGGAAAGAAAAACATCAATTACCAGCAACGCCAGAGCAAATGGAAAAGTTTAATCAATTGCCGAAAAAATAAAGGTTTAACAACCTATTAAATTTATACTGAAATAGCTAATCTAGTCGTTCTACGGTCATTTCTGTCGCGCGACTCTAACCAACGACCTCGCTTATTTTTCAAATATCGACGCTCAACAGGTGAACGTCTTTCAGGTCCATCCCAAAATACCTGTTTAAATACAGTCCCGTTTTCAACCATCTTAGCTAAAGGGGCCTCGCACGTCGTTGAAGTCATTTGGCGAGTATATTTATTACGTTGATGTTTATCTTTCTTAGAGTTTTCTATTTTCATCTGATTAACAGATGGTAATAAATCGATGAGTACATCCACTTTATTAGCCCATTACTAAGTTGTTTTCCTTCACTGTTTATATAATCGGCAACTATGAATAAAAGTTTAATATTTTATCAAATTATAAAAAGCTATTCACTTCATCATCAGACAAATAGCGCCATTCTCCTAACTCAACATCTAAATTTATATCGCCAATCTGTTGTCGATGCAAGCCAACAACCTTGTTGCCAACCGCAGCAAACATGCGCTTAACTTGGTGGTATTTACCTTCTGTTATCGTTAACAACACTTGCTTTTCAGTGAGAATTTCTAAAACGGCGGGTAGTGTTAACTGACTTTCTCCTTGCAGCTGCAAACCACACTTAAAACGTTCTATCAGTTCAGCTGACTTTTCAGTGGTAATTTCATTTCGTAGGTTAACGCGATAAACTTTAGCGCAGTGTTTTTTCGGAGAAATGATATTATGAGACCACCGCCCATCATCAGTTATTAACACTAAACCTGTAGTATCCGCATCTAAACGGCCAGCAATATGCAAGTCAAACGCCTTATCTATCTCAATATAATGCAGTAATGATGGGTATACCTCATCAACATTTGAGCAAATTGTATCAACGGGTTTATGCATCATAATATAACGTGAACTTCTCGCGGTTAGTGATTCACCATTTACAGTAACACTATTATTTTCATGCACTTGAGCTGCAGCGTTTTTTATTATTTCACCATTTACACGAACGTCACCCATTTTTAATAATTTTTTAGCTTCACTTCGAGTCAATTCGGTACTTTTACAAATAAATTTATCAAGTCGCATTAAGAATATTCTAACAAATAAGGAAAGTAGATTATTATCCAGTGAACAATCGTAGATGTAAACTAATGAACGCTAAATTAGCTAATGGACGAGATAAAATAAGAGAAGAATGCACTGTTGAACATTCGAAAAGGAAAGGTAAAGGTAAAAACCTAATAACTTGCTAAAAAAGTTACATATTTTAAGAATTATAGTAAATTAATGGCTATAATTTACCAGCAATAAATTATCAGCAATAAATTAACTATATGGAAGTAAGAATTGAGTCAGATACCTGTAACAAATAATCGCCAATATAATATAGCAATTCTATTACTATTACTGGCAATAGCCATTGGTTTTATTGAATTTTTAATTATGCAAATATTACCTTGGTTGCAAATTCAATTTCCCGGTATTCCCGAAGCGCTGTTAGACGCCTTATTGTTAAGCCTATCTATTACGCCAATTGTTTATTTGTTGATTAGAAAACATATAGTCAAGGTAACATCTGACGCATCTAACATACGTAACAAGCTTATTATATCTTCTGGTTTTCCTCTTATCATTGCTATTGCGTTAATGTTAAATATCGTTAATAACAAACAAGAAGATATCTCTATTTTGCATCAAACTGAAAACATTATAAAACTTGATGTGAATATCGCTAACCTTATCAATGCGACTAACGAAGAATTTGAATTTAGTGCACTATTATTGAGTGAGACGCCAGCTAATTTAGATAAAACCCTACGCAATAAATCGTTGAGTGAACTGAAAGAACTTCGTATTGTTGTTGACGCATTACTCGATTCACTCATAAATGAATTAACCACCGACAGCATCGAGGTCAGTCAGTTTAATCATCAGTATTTATCAGATTTTAGAGAAAGTCTGATTGTTCTTAGGAACAATATTGATGTTAAAACAGTCTCTTGGCAACAAGTCATTAAATTTTATATTGATTGGGAAAGTCAGTTTATAACACGATTACATACCTTTTCAGATCAAATTAGTCAAAAAGATTTAGGGGAAATGCACAGTAATTTTCTTACATTATTGAAGTTGAAATCTTTGAACTTGCTCAGTAGTTCTATTTTGAGCGTGGCTTTTGAAAATGAAAAGAGAAATATTAATAATATTGATGTACGTCCGCTCAAACTAAGTATTCGTAATCTAAATAATCAAGAAAGGCTTTATAACGATATATTTATTTCTTCAGTATCAGCTATTGATCATGGTTATGTCGTTCAAAGCCTCGATAACCGAACCATAAAGGAAGCTTATCGACTTCAAAACGTTTTACTCGAAAGAAATACCGAACTGCTTGTAGAGCGACTAAAAACATCTTTAGGTTACAATGGTTTAATTCATCAGTTCAAAAACTATGTATTACGTGATAATGAAAAATATAGAATAAAATTCTTAACCTTTCATCATGAAGTAGAAGAAATAATAAAGAATCTACGTTTCCTAAATAAATACAATAACAAAGCGGTATACCACCTTGATAGATTTTCAGAAGTATTACATCAATATAAAGAAAAACTATCCAGTATTCATAAATATAGAAATCAAGGGAAATCAGCTTCAGAAATTGATCAGCTTGTTATTATTAATGATACACCAGCCAACGATGCCTTAGAATATTTACAAAATAATTTATGGGAAAATGACCCTAAATACACCTTAGGTGTGTTAAAAAACAAAAGTGTAATTCTACAGAGTATTGAAAGCTATCTTGCTGAACAAATACAAAAAAAGCAAAAGACACTACTCAATGAAAAACGTAATGACTCTTATATAACAGCTGCTACGGCCCTGTTTCTCACACTTTTCGTTATTGCTCTCTTGCTCATTATTAGCCGAAACATTAATGATTCATATCAAGAAAGGATTGCAGCACTAAAGAATGCTGAAGAAGCTGCAAAATTGAAATCAGAGTTCTTAGCTAATATGAGTCATGAGATTCGCACGCCAATGAATGGTGTTCTAGGTATGCTAGGTTTATTACTCAATAGCGAATTAGATGAGGAACAAAAACACCGAGTAAATATTGCGAAATCAAGTGGTGACTCCTTATTAACATTGATTAATGATATTTTGGATTTTTCAAAAGTTGATGCGGGCAAACTTGAACTAGAGTACTTAGACTTCAATTTAAGAAATTTATTCGGTGATTTTGCTGAAGCGATGGCATTACCCGCTCAAGAAAAAGGTTTAGAAATAATACTTGATTTAGCGGGCATCGAAGACTCGATGATAAAATCTGACCCCGGCAGAATTAGGCAAATACTGACTAATCTATTAGGTAATGCAATCAAGTTCACGCACCACGGTGAAATAGTTATTAAAGCAAGACTGATCACTGACACCATGAATCAAGAAGGTAAATTAATTTTACAATGCAGTATCTCCGACACAGGAATAGGCATTCCTGAGAATAAGAAAGCATTACTTTTTGCTGCATTCAATCAAGTAGACTCATCAACCACGCGTAAATATGGCGGAACAGGTCTCGGATTAACAATTTGTAAGAAGTTATGTGAATTAATGGGCGGTGACATTAATGTCGTTGAAAAATCTGAAAAAGGTAGCTGCTTTGAGTTCACTCTATTAGTTGAAAAAAGTGAAAATTCAACATTGGTTATACCTGAAGTTGATATTTCTGCTTTGCACATTATGATTGTTGACGACAATAAAACAAATCGAGAGGTACTTCGTTCACAACTACAAATGTGGGGAGCCAAGGTTGTTGAGGCCGATAGCGGCGAAACTGCTTTAGCGCTTTGTGAAGAAAGGCTAGAAAATAAACACTTACCTTTTTTCGATATTGGCTTACTCGATATGCAAATGCCAAATATGTCAGGGGAAATATTAGCAAAAACATTGCAAAGTAATCCGTTTTATTTGGGAATGAAACTTGTGATGATGACATCAATGGGGAAACGTGGAGACGCAAAATATTTTGCAAACATTGGCTTTAGTGCCTATTTCCCTAAACCAACAACGACATCAGATTTGTTTAAAGCATTATCTGTGGTTGCACAAGATGGTGAAATACTTCACCAAGCAACTCCTCTTGTCACACATGATTATCTAAATGCCATGCAAGTTGAAGAAACTGAAGAAGAAAAAACACTATCAACTCCATGGCCAAAAAACACCAGAATTTTAGTCGTTGAAGATAACCGTATAAACCAGATGGTTGCTATGGGTGTTTTAAATGAATTAGGCTTATCTGCTGATGTTGTGGCTAATGGCCTAGAAGCATTAATAAGCTTAAAGGAATCATTAAAAAGTCACCCTTACTCAGTAGTTATAATGGATTGCCAAATGCCAGAGATGGATGGATATGAAGCTACACGTCGCATCCGTCTTGGAGAGGCTGGGCTAGAAAATATAAAAACGCCAATCATCGCAATGACTGCAAATGCAATGCAAGGGGATAAAGAAAAATGCCTAATCGCGGGTATGGATGACTATTTAACGAAACCCATTGAGCCAATTAAGGTCAATGAAAAGTTAATGTTATGGTTAGGCGTTGAAACTCAAATAGATACGACTTTGGATAGCGATAAACTAAACGATGCCCCTTCACCTGTAGATATTCAAGAAGCAAAAAAGTCAGAAGATGAAGACGATTCCCTATGGCAAAAATCGGCACTTTTAAGAAGGCTTGGTGGAAACCCTAAAAAAATGGCACTATTAGTAAAATGCTATTTGGAAGATAGCCAAGACAAAACCCTAGAATTAGAAAATGCGATTAATGAAGAGAATTGGCAACAAATCAATTATAACCTTCATTCTATCAAAGGTGCCGTTGGTAATTTAGGTGGCACTCAGGTACAAAGCTTAGTTGCTTCAATAGAAGAATTATCAAAAGAAGAAAATGTAATATTACTGAACGGAAAAATGCCGGAATTATATGCTGCATTAGATACTTTTAATTCATTACTTGCTGATTACATAAAAGAGCATTAGCGTTTCATAAAATATTAAAGGAGGAATGATGGAACTATTACAAGGTTTGCTGTTAATCAGTTCAATTCATCTATTAGCTGCTGCATCACCAGGGCCAGATTTTATTCTTGTTTCTCAACAAACATTAAGCCACGGAAAAAAAGCAGGATTGATGTGCAGTATTGGTATTGCATTGGGTTTATCAATACATATTATATATTCCGCTTTAGGATTAGCTGCGATTATAGCTAACTCATCGACCACGTTATGGATCATTAAAGTATTGGGTGGCAGTTATTTACTCTATTTAGGCTATCAAGGAATCCGCGCTAAAGCTTACACGGATGCCACTCAACAAATAAAATCTAAAACGCCAATAAAACGCTCTTCCCTTAAAAACATTGGTGTTGGATTTTTATGTAATGCGTTAAACCCAAAAGCGCCTATTTATTTCGTGGCACTTTTTACGGTTGTACTTTCTCCTGATTTGCCTTTATTACATTTGGTGATTTACGGACTTTGGATGATGGCAATTCAACTCGCTTGGTTTTCTTCAGTGGTTTTATTATTATCTAGACCAAAAATCAATGAAAAATTTCAACGCTTGGGTCATTGGATAGACCGAATTTTAGGTGGCGCTATGATACTGATCGGTTTAAAAATACTCACGAGTAAAATAAATTAGAAAGATACGTTACAGGAGTAAACGATGACAATAAAAAAATATCAATCGTTTAAAGAGTTTTACCCATTCTATTTAAGTCAGCACAAGAATATTATCTGCCGACGCTTACACTTTATGGGTTCGTCACTCATATTATTACTAATTGGTTATTGTATTCGTAATGATTTTTGGCAAGGACTATGGTTCATTCCCGTTATTGGTTACGGATTTGCTTGGATTGGACATTTCATCTTTGAAAAAAATAGGCCCGCAACGTTTACTTATCCAATATATAGCTTAATAGGCGATTGGGTAATGTTTAAAGATATATTGATTAGAAAAATTAAATTTTAACAAGACTCATAATTAAAGTGAATATTTGACAATGAACACTTATATTTCATTACTTCGCGGCATAAATGTTAGCGGACACAAAAAAGTAAAAATGACAGAATTAAAAAAAGTATATGAATCATTAGGGTTTAAGCATGTTACTACTTATATTCAAAGTGGCAATGTCGTTTTTCAAAGCTCAAAGAATATAAAAACGATTAAAACATCTATTGAAACTGGCATTAATGATCACTTTAATTTTGACGTACCGGTACTTGTCCTTAACCATAGTCAACTTGAAAATACAGCTAAAGATCTTCCCTTCCCTACTATCGATATTGAACAAGAAGGAAGTAAAATAATTATATTCTTTCTCTCTGAAACTATTTCAAATAGCCAAGAAGAGATCTTTAGTGCTTACCTTTCAAACTCAGAGCAATTAGTAATGAGCCAAGATGTTATCTATCTATACTGCCCTGAAGGCCTAGGAAAAAGCAAATTAACCAATAAACTTATTGAAACAAAACTAAAATTAATTTCAACGGCTCGTAATATAAAAACCGTTAATAAGCTGTTGTCACTGGCTAACAGCTAATCTAAATACAGTATTCACTTTAATTCCACGTTTAATAGCTACCAGAGAACTTGGTCTATTTCATTAAGTAAACTTTGTGCTGAATCACTAATGAATTGAGAGGAGCCCGTTTTAATATGCTTTTCTAATTTTATTGCACTCACTGAAACAAGTGAGAATCCAAACATTTGTGCTGCCCCGGCAATACGATGTGCAAGTTCAGCAAGCTTTGTTAATTCGTTGTTTTTAATGTGAAGGATCAAATCTTGCTGCTCTAAGGCAAGGTTTGATTTAAATTCGATGACTAAATCAGTCATATCAACCGAAGTGATCTTATTTACCGCTGCATTTACATCGGCCTGCTCACCATAATATCGAGCAATAGTAGCAATAAAGAGCTTTCGTTCAATAGGTTTTTTTAAATGACCATCAAAACCAAGTGCCAAATACTTATCAACTTCATGGGACATCGCATTAGCTGTCAACGCAACAATGGGCTGAACGCACCCTTTTTGCCTCAGTACTTTAAATGCTTCAATACCATCCATTTCAGGCATCTGAATGTCCATAAGAATGAGTTTAGGATTATGTTCTATACAGAGTTCTATCGCCTCTCGCCCATTACTCGCGCATAAAACATCTAAGCCTAATGATGTTAATAGACGTGCGATTAAGCGACGATTATCATCATGGTCATCAGCGAGTACAATTTGACCTCTAAAATTAGTCTCTTGTTCTACAGGAACAAATGTCGATGCAACAATGTCGATTGGCGAAACATCAATTAATTGACTCATGCTGACTTGCTGACATGGCAAGACCAACGTAAATACACTCCCTTGATTTAACACACTTGTTACCGATATCTTACCTGACATTAATTTTGCTAATTGTTCCGATAAACACAAACCTAAACCTGAGCCTCCGAAGCGTCGACTAATGCTACTATCACCTTGAGTAAAACTTGTAAACACTTGCTGCATCTGAGTTTCACTCATGCCAATACCTGTGTCGGTAACAGCCATAGTTAATGCAGAATTTTTTACCGAAACATTGAGTGTTACTGACCCTTTATTGGTAAATTTAATTGCATTTGAACATAAATTTATTAGAATTTGTTTTAATCGAAAACTATCAAAGGTGAATAAAAATGAGCTGGGTAAAGTATGAATTATTTGAAAATGTAGCCCTTTAGCTTTAGCTAATTTTTTAAAGAGGTTAGCAAGATCATGCAAAATTAATTGTAAGTCTTGTTCAACTAATTCCAATTCTAATTTATTGGCTTCAACTTTACTTAAATCTAAAATATTATTAATAAGCTCTAATAAATGTAAACTATTTCCATGAATGATTTCGACTTCTTTGTATAAATTTTCTTCATCTACATCGCCATTAGTAATAGCCTCCGCTTGACCAATGATCGATGTTAATGGCGTGCGGATTTCGTGACTCATATTGGCTAAAAATTGGCTCTTAATTGCATTAGCTTTAACTAATTCACTGGTTAATAATTCTAATTCTTGTGTCCGATTTTTAACTCTTTTTGACAACTTCAACTTTGAACGACGCTCAATATTACGATTAAATACGAATAAAATTAACACAATAATAAAAGCGGCGACCGCCAAGCTAAAAATACGCTGTTGTTCCGCTTGAGCTATTTGTAATTGTTGAAGTTTTTCATTTTGTGTTAACTGCTTAACTTGTTGCTTTAATTTTTCGGACTCAATGTTTGCCAACTGACTATTAAGCTCATTATTAGCAAGCTTCCTTGATCTTTTTATATAATCCTGGTGAGTTTTAAAAGCAGCTCCTTGCTTATTTTGTGCTGAATATATTAAAGCCAATATCCCCATGTTATTACTGATTTGTTCTTGGTGATCATTTTTATGGGCGACAACATCAGATAAAAGGAGGTTCTCATATGCTTTTTCAATAAAACCTAAAGAAAATTGTGCTTCAGCTAGAGCAGATAACCCTCCTGAATATGCTCCTTGATGGTCAGCAGCCTTACCAATAGTTATTGCAGTACTCGCATGTTTCATGGCATTTAACGGCTGATTCATCATATTGTACAGTCCTGCAATATTATGACTGAATGCGGCTAAGTGGTATTCATCTCCCGTATTTTCAAAATAGGCTATTGCTTGTAGCAACAAACTCAAACCTTTATTGTGCTCTCCTGAATACTTATAAGTAGTCCCTAATTCCCCTCTGGCTTTAGCTAACGTTTGCTTGTCTTCGGTTTTGGAGAGCTCTTCAATAACATTTAGATATTGTTCTATAGCTACATCGTAACGCTTTAGACGTAAATATAAACCCGCAATATTATAGCGAATATCGATTTGATCCGCCTTAGTGCCAAAGTTTTGATAAAGCGTTTTAGCCTGCTGGAAGTTATCTATACTACTTCTAATAGCGCCTAACTTAATATAAGCTAAAGCAATGTTATTGTATAAATTAGCAAGTTTAAGAGGTTCATTGGTTGAATTTGTATAGAATGCCAGTGATTGTTGATAAGCTTCAACTGCTTGTTTAGGTTCACCCTTTAAATAATGATAAATGCCAATAGTTTTATCAGCATCAGCTTCAATTAATTTAAAATTATTTTCAGACGCCAAAAACTTAACACGTTTAGCCGTCATTAATGCAAAGCTAAGTTCACTCAGCTGATAATAACGGCTCTCTTGTATTTTTAGAATTGCAATCGTTTGTTGAAGCGTTAAATCTGAACGACTCAATAGTGCTATCGAATCATCAACGGCTTGCTGATCATCCTTGGTATCTTTTAATTGCCGTATTTTATTTATTATATTGTCGACACTATTAACTACTTCGCCTTTATCAGCAGCAGAAATTGCTGACGAAAAAAATAAGGCTTGAACGACAATAATATATAGGTAAATAATTCGCTTAAAAGCAATCATTAACGCATCCAAAATACTTGAATTAAATATGATTTTTACTTTTATAACATCTTATTTACTCAAATCCCACAAGTGATGTTTAAACGGTAAAAATATTATAGCTAACGGTTTATTTTTTCGATGAGAATAGCTTTAATTTCAGCCAATTCATTCTCCAGTTTTTCAATTTGTGCTCGGCTAGCGGGTTCTCCACCTTCACCAGTTTCACCATGTTGTTCAGCTCTAAAGTTTTCATGCTCTTCACTCATCACTTCTAATATAGTTCCTACCATCATGTTCAAAAATATAAACGCGGTTAAGAAAATGAAGGTTAAATAATAAATCCAACTAAGCGGATGAACAGCCATAGTTTCGTACATTACGTCTGTCCAGTCTTCGAAGGTAGCAATACGAAAGAGTGTTAACATAGAAATTGAAACATCTCCCCATAACACCTCATTTATATGATGAAAAAACATACTGCCGACAGCAGCATAAATATAAAAGATGACAAACATGAGCAGTGCAATATATCCCATACGGGGTATAGCTTTAATTAAAGCGTTGATGAGCAATCTTAGCTCAGGCACCATGGAAACTAAACGAAGAACACGAAAAACTCTTAACAAACGTGCTAACAATACACCTGAACCGCCAGTTGGTATCAAACTACCGACAACGATTAATGTATCAAAAATATTCCAACCACTTTTGAAAAACTGCTTTTTATTAGGGTATGCCATAAAACGTATGGTTAATTCAATCACAAAAAACACGGTAATGGCATTGTCTAAAAAAGCGAGTATTCGAATAGCTTGAGGAGGTAAGTCATGGGTTTTAGCGCCAATAAGTAGTGCTGAGATGATAATAACGGCAATGATTGACCATTGGAACAAAGGACTTGAATCTATTTTTTTCAAATGTCCTTGTGCGCGTATAATAAAAGAACTCATAAAAAGGGTCTCTAAAAATTTAGACTAATGTGCGTTATCGCTAACATAAGGATTATTGCGACGTTCTTCACCAAAGGTGCTCATAGGACCATGACCCGGAATGAATCTTACGTCATTACCAAGCGGGAATAAGTTTTCACGAATAGAATGAATCAAGGTTGCTTGGTCACCTCGTGGAAAGTCTGTTCGACCTATTGAACCTTTAAATATTACATCCCCTACTTGAGCAAGTCGAGATCCTCGATGAAAAAACACCACATGACCTGGGGTATGCCCTGGACAAAAATAAACTTCTAATTCAATGTCACCAAAAGTAACTTTATCACCTTGGTCTAACCAACGATCAGGCATAAAAGTATCAGCCATTGAGAAACCAAACATTTCTTTCTGCTGAGGGATCAAATCAATCCAGAACTGATCTTCTTTATGTGGACCTTCAATGGGCACATTAAAATGTTCTGCTAATAACTTGGTAGCTCCTGCATGGTCAATGTGGGCATGCGTTAATAGAACTTTCTTTAAGGTTAAACCTTGTTCACTTATGGCAGCTAAAATTAAATCAAGATCGCCTCCGGGATCAATAACTACAGCGTGTTTGGTTTTGTCACACCAAAATAAGCTACAGTTTTGTTGAAATTTGGTCACTGGAATAATTTTAAATTGAAGCATAGTAACGTTTCTCTTGAACTTTGGTCTTTACGGTTAATCAAACTTTAACAGATATTGGGATGATATTATTGAAAGCAAGTTGCTAATACTGTTCGCTTTAAAGTTTACAGTGTTTACATTATCCCAATAACATATTTTTAAAAAATCGTTGCTAAATGATCTGAACTCGGTAAGCTCATCAACAAATAAAAATAATATGCATTCAATAATATATGACTACAACAAGAGACTCTTTTCATTCCCGTATTGGCTTTGTCTTAGCGGCCGCTGGCTCTGCTATTGGTTTAGGTAATATTTGGGGGTTTCCAACCCAAGCAGCAAATAATGGTGGCGGTGCTTTTTTATTCGTTTATTTATTAGTAACTGTTTTATTAGCCCTACCCGCTTTATATGCCGAAATTTATATTGGTAACCAAGCGCAGAAAAATCCTGTAGCCGCTTTAAGAGATGCATGCAAAGACACTTTGCCAAATGTAGGTAAATACGCCGGATTAATCGGTCTGTGTGGTGCGATGATGATGTTAAGCTTTTACACCATTGTTGCAGGTTGGATGCTTGCTCATGCGCTATCTGCAATTACTGAGTTAGCTGGTTTAATGGAAATTTCACAATGGTTAGCAACATCAAGCACTGAACGAAATTTATTATTTACACCTATATTCATTTTATTAGGTGCTGCAATTATTCATCAAGGTGTAAATGCAGGCATTGAAAAATGGTCGGCGCGTTTAATGCCGTTATTACTGGTAATGTTGCTTTGTTTAATTGTTTATATTCTTCGTCAACCTGGCGCAGAGAAAGGTTTAGCACTCTATTTGATCCCAGACTTCTCACAAATCACAAACCCTAAATTAATAATATCGGCGATGGGACAAGCCTTCTTTTCGTTATCTATTGGTGTAGGTGGCATGATGGTTTATGGCTCATACATGCAAAAAGACAAGGACATTGGTAAGCTGGCAATATCAATTACCGCACTTGATACCTGCATCGCATTTATGGCAGGTCTCTTAATTATTCCTGCGCTATTTGTTGCTCAAGAAGCAGGGTTAGAAGTTTTTGTCAATAACGAACTTATTGGCGAAGGTCAGTTGATTTTTAATATCCTCCCTGCACTATTCAATTCAATGGGTGATGTAGGGTTAATTGTTTCAACTAGCTTTTTCTTACTGTTATCAATTGCCGCATTAACGTCAACGATTTCATCTACCGAAGTGCCTGTTTCATATTTAGTGGAAGACAAAGGTTTAACACGTTCAAAAGCAACTTGGCTTGTGTCTTTTGTTGTACTTTGTGCCAGCATGTTATTAATTGCTTTCTTTGATGAATTATTTGGTTTAGTTATTCGTTTATTGACGACAATAATGCAGCCATTAAGTTGTTTGTTTTACTTTATCGTTGTGGGTTGGTTATGGAATCGCGGCAATAAGCTTCGTGATAAAGCATTACAAGAAGGAAGGAAGTGGCTACCGGTTTGGGGTAATTATTTACGTTTTGTTTGTCCTTTATTATTAACAGTCGTTTTTGTTAATGTTGCAATATTGAATTAAGTTTCTTGCTTTAAACAATGCTAAATGCCGACTTACTCAACTGAGAGTCGGCATTTTAAATTACCCTTCAATAAGAATTTACCTCCCCTGAATGAAACCTTAAAAACTAACAATGTTTCGACCTTTCTTCTTAGCTTTATATAAGGCTTGATCAGAACACTTTAATGCCTGTTCAAAGCTTTGCTTGTTTTCTCTAACTGCAGCGCCTATTGATATTGTGACACTTACCGTTTTAAAGTCACTGTTCTTGTTGCCTTTTTTAACACTTCTCTGTTGTTTTGTTTTTCGTTGAGGATGACGAATAACAATTTTATAGTCTTGAATAGCTTGGCGCACGGCTTCTAGTTCAGCTAAAGCTTGCTCAATATTTTTTCGCTTAAATACTATGGTAAATTCTTCTCCACCATAGCGAAAAGCTTTTCCTCCTCCTTTAACCTCGCCAATTTTTTTCGCTACCAATTTCAATACTTGGTCACCAATATCATGTCCATAGGTATCATTAAACTTTTTGAAGTGGTCGATGTCTAGCATCGCCACTGTGTATTTTCTCCCCAGAGATAGTGCTAATTGGTTCAATGCACGTCGCGATGGCAAACCTGTTAAATCATCACGATAAGCGAGAGAATACGCATCAATAACGATGACGAGTAAATAGTACAAGTTGAGTAATAATATCGTTAGCGTTATCGGCAAGCTTGTTAATTGATACTGGTGAAGCACCCAAACGAGAAAAGAAATAAAAGTTGCTGAAATCACTAAATCCGCTTTAACAATCGCACGCCAAAAAATAATAAGACTACATAATGCAACAGGTAACTCTACTCGAATAGTTTGTTGAAGCAGTTCAATACCTAATGAGACTTTTACAAAAGCATAAATTGATTCACTAGTCTCTAACCAAAAGAATGCAATTACGCCTGCTAACGATATAAATAACAAACGATAAACCCCATGAATAGATATCACTCCACGGTCTTTTATCAATGAAAATATAAGTAAAGATGAACAACCAAATATCGTTAACCAGTCACTTTGTTGTACTAACCAATTTGACCAAGGAGGTGAAAAAGACAAACTGCCATAATAGAAAAGCCACAGTAATGATAAGAAAGCTAATCGACTTCGATTAAAGTAACTAGCAAAAACAATCACCACCGCTAAAAGTACCATTAATAAGGGTTCAATAATCGACATCTGCTTTAACCAAAAAGCTTGGCTTTTAACGACAAAAATATAAACTAAAACAAAAGCTGCCAAACTGAACAACAGCGTTTTTAGCCCTTTAATTCTTTGAAACAACATTAACTCCTATGACTTAACGGATATAAAACTTACTTGTAAGAATATAAAATAATACATAACTGATTAAGTAATATTTACGCAGCTGGTTTTGATTCACTGTTTTCAATTTCACTTCTTTCTTCATCTGATTCTTTTTTCAAGTCTACTTGTTCTATTTTATCAAAACGCGACGATATTTTATCAGCAGAAGTATGGATTTGTTTTACATCGTTGGCCGCTTGGTCAATATGTTTTGCTAAGTTCGCAAAGCGAGCTTTAAAACGACCAAAGTCTTGAGATAAATGTGATAAATGAGCTTGAATAACATGTATTTGTTTTCGGGTAGCTTCGTCTTTTAATACTGATCGGGAAGTCGTTAAAATGGCCATTAATGTTGTTGGCGACGCCAGCCAAACTCGTTTTTTATTCGCAAAGTCAACTAAATCACTTTGATGAGCATGAATTTCAGCAAAAATAGCCTCGGCAGGAATAAACATAATAGCGCCATCTGCCGTTTCTCTTTCTATTAAATATTTATCACTTATATCATTAATATGTTTCTTTATGTCTGCCTTAAATTGCCTTTCAGCTGCTTTACGGTCGTGTTCACCCAGTTGATTGTCCATCATTTTTTTATAGTTCTCTAACGGGAACTTAGAGTCGATAACAACATTACCTGTAGGTTCAGGTAGAAATAAAATACAGTCAGCAATTTTGCCATTTGACAAAGTATGCTGTAAAGAAAAGTGTTGCTCTGGCAGTACGTTACGAATCAGGCTATTAAGCTGCACTTCACCAAATGCTCCACGTGATCGTTTATCACTTAGCACTTCTTGAAGACTCACTACGTTTGTCGAAAGTTCAGTAATTTTCTTCTGTGCGTCATCAATCAATGCTAAACGCTGTAAGATATCATTAAAAGTTTTCGTCGTTTTATCAAACCCTTCTGCTAAGCGTTTTTCCACTTGACCACTAATTTCTTTTAAGCGATTGTCAGTAGACTCTGTTAATCCGTCAATGCGTTTAGCCATTTGTTCACTCGAGGCTTGTAATGACTTAGTTAAATCTTCACGGCTGACTTGCGTGACTTTATTTAGATGTCCTACAAGCTGGTCTACAGATTTCAATTGATTTTGGTTAAAAGCTATTTGATGTTCATGCAATGCTTTGTTCAGCTTTTCACTATTGTCATGCAAAATTGACGTTTGTTTTTCACCTTGTTCAGCATGTTGGTGCAATAGCTTTATTTTAAAGTCAGATATTTGTTGTTCAAAATAAGCTTTTAGCTCTATTTGTTGATTAGCCAATTGTTGATGATTAAAGTTTAATTGCTGTTGTAGTTGTTGTTGATAATTATTTGAGACTTCACTACTTACCGCTATTTTTTCAGATAATAGCTGAAAATTTTCATTTTGAAAGACCAATTGTAGTGACATTTTTTTGATTTGAAAAAATTGAAAAAAACTGATTAAAAAACAGAATGTCGATAAAATGGCAATGAGCAAAATAAATAGCTCGGTAGGAATTTTTTCTAAAAAATCAGGAAGTACAATAGCAAGCATAGAACCACACAAGTAACACTGTAAATATTATCAGTATTAAAGCATAGAATTTTCCTCAGGTTAAGCTTAATCTACCTTTCATCATGAAGAGATGATATTTAATAATCATTAATCAAATGGATACGATCCCCAACTTTATTGAGAATAGTTATTTCTCCAGCACAAACGGCTATTATTGATTTTTCTTCTTTGAATTTTTCCGAAATAATTACCCGTCCACTGGCATTTTGAGGAAATTGTCCAATGAAATGCATTAATTCAAGTGAATTATCACAATAATAAATAATAGTAACGGTTCTTAGATTATCTACAGTCATATTTAACTTTATGTAATGCTTAATTTTAACGAGGTATTATAAGTGTAGACGAAAATACCCGTATTATTGTAGATAATAAAAAAGCGCCATGAGGCGCTTTCCATATTTTTACCCAACTAAATTTACATTAACTTTTTAATTTAGCCTCTTGCACTTCAATTTTGGCTTTCCAAATTGCTGGGCCAGTAACATGAGCCGATTCACCTAAACTGTCAACAGCGACGGTTACAGGCATATCTTCGACTTCAAATTCATAGATAGCTTCCATTCCCATATCTGCAAAGGCAACCACTTTAGCTTTCTTAATTGCTTTTGATACGAGGTAAGCTGCACCACCAACCGCCATTAGATAAACAGATTTATGATTTTTAATGGTTTCAACGGTGGCTGCGCCACGCTCAGCTTTACCTATTGTGCCTAATAAACCTGTTTCCGCTAGCATCATTTCAGTAAACTTATCCATACGTGTAGCAGTTGTTGGGCCTGCAGGACCAACAGCTTCATCACCAATAGCGTCAACCGGGCCAACGTAATAAATAAACTTATCTGTGAAATCTACGGGTAATTTCTCACCTTTAGCTAACATGTCTTGAATGCGTTTATGCGCAGCATCACGTCCTGTCAATATAGTACCCGTGAGTAAAACTGTTTCACCTGTTTTCCATGAACTTACATCAGCTTTTTTCAAGTCATCAACATTTACACGTCGAACATTATCACCGACTTCCCAAGTGATTTCGGGCCAATCTTCTAATTTTGGTGGTGTTAAATGCGCTGGACCTGAGCCATCAAGGTGAAAATGAACATGACGAGTTGCTGCACAGTTTGGGATCATTACTACAGGTTTTGAAGCAGCATGGGTAGGTACTGACATAATTTTAATATCAACAACAGTTGTTAAACCACCAAGGCCTTGTGCACCAATACCTAATTTATTAACACGTTCAAAAATTTCTAAACGCAGTTTTTCTTCGGTTGTTTCAGCACCGCGATCAATGAGATCTTGAATATCTACGGGGTCCATTAAACTTTCTTTAGCGAGGATCCCTGCTTTTTCTGCTGTACCACCAATACCAATACCTAACATGCCTGGAGGACACCAACCTGCCCCCATAGTGGGTAATGTTTTAACAACCCAATCAGCAATTGAATCACTGGGGTTTAACATCACCATTTTAGATTTATTTTCACTGCCGCCACCTTTTGCAGCGATCATAATTTCAATACCGCCGCCAGTAACCATATCTATATGTACAACCGAAGGCGTATTATCTTTCGTGTTAATACGAGCCCCTGCAGGGTCTTTCACGATAGAGGCACGTAAAGGGTTGTCAGGGTTTAAATAAGCGCGACGTGTACCTTCATCAACCATCTGTTGTATTGTAAGGTCTGTTTTATCCCATTGAACTTCCATTCCAACTTTAACGAAACAAGTAACAATTCCTGTATCTTGACAAATAGGACGTTGACCGTGTGCTGACATTCTGGAGTTTATTAAAATCTGGGCAATAGCGTCTTTAGCTGCTGTGCTTTCTTCTTTATGATATGCTTTTTCAAGTGCTTGAATAAAATCTAACGGATGATAATAAGAAATGTATTGTAATGCATCAGCAATACTTTCAATTAAATCTTGTTGTTTAATGATAGCCATGAGGGTCTCTTTTTATTCAGATCGACAGATGTATTTCAACAACATTTACGACTTACCTGAAATTACACATAATCTAGGGTAGTTGAAAATGGTTGAAAGTTATAAATATGCAGATATCATACCCTTCTTGTTAACGAGCTACCACAATATTATCGAGTAAAACCCGTCATGTTCACTATTTCCGCAAAGCATTTCACCGTAGAAAAATCGATTGATGTAAAAGCACTCTTTTCTGCTTTTAATCACCAACCTTGGGCGATGTGGCTTGACTCCTGTGGCAATGAAATGACAACGCCTCATGTAGATAGCAATTTTGACATTATGGTTTGGCAGCCTGAAATAACACTCACCACATACGGTAATAAAACAGAAATAAAGTGGTTGAAAGAAAACAAAATACAGGTGAGTAATGAGAATCCATTAACCCTCGTCAAAGAGATTCAGCAACAATATTTCAATAACATTCAAGTTGCGACTAGCCACCTACCTTTTAATGGCGGTAGCCTTGGTTATTTTTCTTACGACTTAGGTCGTCGCTTTGAAGTACTGCCGAATAAAACGACGCAAGATATTGATTTAGCTGAAATGTCGATTGGCATATATTTACAAGCATTAGTATTTGATCATAAAGAGCAACAGTTCTGGTTAGTTTGCCCTGATCCAGAACGAAAAAAGTTAACACTTTATATCAATGAACAGTTAGCTTTAGCAAATGACCGCGAACGAGAAAAAGAAAAATTTTTATTAATCTCTGATTGGCAATCAAACATGAGTAAAGCCAACTATGATGAAAAATTTCAACAAATACAAAACTATTTATTGTCTGGAGATTGTTATCAAATTAATTTAGCACAACGTTTCAGTGCTAATTATCTGGGGAATGAATTCGACGCTTATTGTGCCCTCCGTGAAACCAATAAAGCACCATTTTCAGCATTTTTACGATTCGAAAACTCGAGTATTTTGAGCATATCTCCCGAAAGATTTTTACAAAAAATAGGCACTAGAGTTCAAAGTAAACCCATCAAAGGTACCAAACCACGCAGTAATGATTCAATCGTTGACAAGAAAAACTCGTTCAATTTGCAGCATTCAGAAAAAGACCGTGCTGAGAATTTAATGATTGTTGATTTACTGAGAAATGACATCAGTAAAGTATGCGTACCAGGTTCAGTAAAAGTACCTAAGCTATTTGATATCGAAAGTTTTCCAGCAGTTCATCACTTAGTCAGTACCGTTGAAGGAGAGTTAAAGAATGAATATCAAGCGACTGATTTATTAGCGGCTTCATTTCCCGGTGGTTCAATAACCGGCGCACCAAAAATAAGAGCTATGGAAATTATTGATGAATTAGAGCCGCATCAACGCAGCATTTATTGCGGATCTATTGGCTATATTTCCGCATGTGGAAATATGGATACTAACATCACTATTCGCACATTATTATGTGAAAAGAACCATGCCACAAAAGATAAAACCATCTATTGCTGGGCTGGTGGTGGTGTGGTTGCAGATTCAAAGGTAGACTGTGAATATCAAGAAACTTTCGATAAAGTAAATAAAATATTACCTGTGTTATCAGCACTTTAGTTTTTACCGCTTAATGCTATTGATATATCTTAAATGATGGATTTATAATGACTAAGAATGACTTTTTTCAAAAATTCCAATTTTCGTCACTAAAAAGTTCACTTCACCAATACCAACATCATGCAGCTCTAAAGCCTGCAGCCGTTTTAATTGCATTAACGGAGATAAATGATCAAATATTTGTTGTGCTAACTAAACGAGCCAGTCATTTAAAGCATCACCCTGGACAGATCAGTTTTCCAGGTGGGAAAATGGAGGATTCTGACGCTGGTTTTGTTAGCGCTGCAATAAGAGAAGCAGAAGAAGAAATTGGTCTAAATAGTAAGAACATAAATATCGTCGGTCAATTACTCCCTTATGAAACAATAAGCGGATATGTCGTAACGCCAGTCATTGCTTTTATTGATAAAAAACAGAATTACGTTATAGATAAAAATGAAGTCGCTGAAATCTTTCACGTACCCTTACAACATTTTCTAGATTTTGATAATCATTATGTCGTAAACATAGAGCGCCACAGTAAACCTTTTTCAATTCATTTTATGCCCTTTGAGCATCATAATATATGGGGTGCCACAGCAGTGATGCTTAAAGATTTGGCCATTCATCTCTCATAATATCTAAAATACTTTTCAAATATCTCCTATAATTAAGTTAGTTTTGTTTTTCATGGTGATTGCTTTCAGTTACAATTACCGAAGATAATTCCATCTTTTAATATTTTTAACTAAATAAATTCAGGTTTTTAGTATGATTAGTGTATTTGATATGTTTTCCATTGGCATTGGCCCATCAAGTTCTCACACCGTTGGTCCAATGAAAGCTGCGAAGTTATTTGTTGAACAACTTAAAAAAGAGAATAAATTAGCCAATACAACGCGCGTTAAATGTGAACTTTTTGGCTCATTAGGTCAAACAGGTATCGGTCACGGTACGGGCAAAGCTGTAATTCTAGGTTTGTCTGGTGAAAACCCTGATACGATTGCCGTAGAAGATATTGATTTAATATTAGAAACCGTTGTAAATAGTCAGCAGATATCACTTAACGGTGAGAACTTAGTTTCATTTCCTAAAAATAACGCCATTATTTATCATCGTCGTAAAACATTACCTGCTCACTCTAATGCGATGACTATATTCGCATATGCAGAATCAGCCGGTGAAGAAAGTACTTTATTATTAGAACAAACCTATTATTCAATCGGCGGCGGTTTTATTGTTAACGCTGTAGACTTCGAACAAGAAAAAAACAAAGCTTTATCTCTTCACAATAATATCAAACGCCCACATCATTTTTCATCGGCGACCGAACTCATTAATGAAGCTAATGAGAAAAATATCAGTATAAGTACGCTGATGATGAATAATGAAAAGTGTTTAGCCGATGAAGCAACGATAAGAGCACAATTAGTCAATATTTGGCAAGCCATGAAAGATTGTATTGATCGAGGTATAAAGACTGAAGGCATTTTACCGGGTGGCTTAAAAGTTGCTCGCAGAGCTCCTGCGCTATATAAATCATTGTCAGTTGAAAGTAATAACGATCCACTGATAGCAATGGACTGGGTAAACTTATTTGCGATGGCGGTGAATGAAGAAAATGCCGCGGGTAGCCGCGTAGTTACCGCCCCCACAAATGGTGCTGCAGGTATTATTCCTGCGGTATTATGCTACTACGATAAATTCGTTAAACCCGTAGATGAAGATGCTTGTGTTCGTTATTTGTTAACTGCTGCAGCTATTGGTATTTTATATAAAACTAATGCCTCTATTTCTGGAGCAGAAGTTGGGTGTCAAGGTGAAGTGGGTGTAGCTTGTTCTATGGCTGCCGGTGCCTTAACTGAAATAATGGGTGGTTCACCAAACAAAGTAGAAAACGCGGCAGAAATTGGTATGGAACATAACTTAGGGTTAACTTGCGATCCCGTTGGTGGCTTAGTACAAGTGCCTTGTATTGAACGTAATGCTATGGGATCTGTGAAAGCTATTAATGCTTCACGTTTGGCTTTACGTGGTACAGGTAATCACAAAGTCCCACTAGATAAAGTTATAAAGACTATGTGGGAAACTGGCAATGATATGAAGACTAAATATAAAGAAACCTCACGTGGAGGTTTAGCCGTTAACATTACAGAATGTTAATGGGATTAACCTATTAGTCGAATTTATCACGCTTGCTAAGTGTCACAAACGCTAGAAACGTAAAAAATTCGTTGTTTCTTGCCTTCGACGTGCATGGAAACACTAATGCAGCGAAGGCATGGATGCTTAGGAACTGCCATGGCATCACGACATTGCCTACATGGATTTAGGTACTTATGAATTGTCTGGAACAATAATCATGACCGTGCATATTGAACATTCGTCGTTCCTTGCCATCGACGTGCATGGAAGCACTAATGCAGTGAAGGCATGGATGCCTAAGAGCTGCCATGACATCACGACATTGCCTACATGGATGTAGGTACTTATGATTTGTTTGGAACGATAATCATGACCGTTCATCCTGAACATTCGTCGTTCCTTGCCTTCTATGGCATCACGACATTGCCTACATGGATGTAGGTCTATCTCTTCTACACAAGTCAATTCTATGATCTAATGAATCATCAAAATTCATAGACTGTTTAATATGCATAA
>JABSOZ010000012.1 GCA_013215295.1 Colwellia sp. | reverse complement strand
TTAATTTTATTGGGATATCTCAGCATTAAATCCAAAGCAAGCTCTGCGTCCGTTGGGTCGTCTTTTGCACCGGTGGGTGAAAAAGCTTTACGGTATTGAGCTAACATTGAAGTGTTAACTGGGTGAATAGTGACAAAATCAAACTTTTGAAGTGCGTAAACTATAGGCCCTTTGGATAGTTCAATAGCAACAGCTATTTGTCCTTTGTATTGCTTATGAAGACTGCTTATCCATTCGTTGATCGACTTAGGTGAGTGCTTAATTACTTCAAACTTTCGTGTACTTGAATTACCCACTTGAACGCAGACATCGTGTTTATCATTTGCCCAATCAATACCAATATAAACTGAAAACTTAGTCATAATTACCTCCAATTGTTATTGTCAGCATGTATGCCAAAGCTTTTCGAAAGCGATATAGATAGCGTTTATGGGCAAGCCCTGAGTATTCGTTTTTAAGCTAAGGCGTCCCTATGACATCGAAAGTAAAGCGGTAACCATCGAAATGATATCGTATCAATATTCGTATGAAATAGGCACATGATCTGAACACCCTAATTATAGGTTTATTCAGACTGAAAGGACTATATCGTATCAAAATGATCATTACGTTGGATGATTTTTACTAGTAAATTTAGACCGCTTTGTGGAAATAGTTATCATAATTCAACTGCTAGATTTTCTTTGTTTAATAGTAAAACAAACCGTATAATTGACCAATATATTAGTCGTTATTTTTAGTGATTAATTCCTCTTTACATTGAACGGATTTACATTTAACCTTATGATATCACACAAGTTATCCTGTGCACCTATGCTCGATTGGACTGACTCTCCCATTTTTACTGCCCTGTAAGACTCATAGGGGGACTAAAGGGATACCTTCAAGTTTATATACTTAATTATAGCCCTTTTGGGGTACTTCTGTTCCAATTATAACTTCGTGTTTATCACTCTATTGTAACTTCAGCTCAGTGCGCACAGTTGACTTAACAATCTGAAAAAATCAAGGTCTTCTGAAAGTAAAGGTGTTCTCCGGACATAACAATGATAACGCTTTAAGATCACTTTGCTAAGTTAAGCCCATTTTTAACTTCCATTTTTGGGATTATTTAACTAATAACAAAAGTAGAAGACTTTTTGAAGCGCTAAGTTTTGAGGTAATAAATTTAGCGAAAGTATCAATATATTGGAAGTATTGGTGTAAATACCAACTAAATCATCCGTTATATCAACACTTTAATATGAAAAACCTAACTGGTCGGACCACTTGGTGCGTAAAAGTATATTATACTTACTTTATCAGCACAGACCGGAACCTTTTTAGGGGTGTTGATGTCGGATAAAAGATAATTTTATCCCCTAGCCTGAGAGCAGGATAACCAAAGACTAGACCGATTAGTATATTATAAAAAAAGCGCTTAATCGCGCTTTTTTTATGCCTAATTTTTAAGTTAGTTTTTTACCTGTTAACTTACTGTAAAGAACAAATGACCAGCGATAATTTTTACCTCTAGGAAGGGTGCTTCGTCCCCAAGATTCAACCTCATAAGCTGAGATTAAGTGCAGCTTCAATACGCTGTCCTCATTCTGAGGTTTACGTAAGGTAAAAAACAACGCGTAATCAAGAGTTGTCATATGGAAAAGTTGCTCGTGCCCTTTATAAGCACGATAGACCGTAACATTACCATTGTTGATCATAGTTTCGATATAGCTAGGTAGTTGAAAGCTGAGTTCGTATCGTTGAGGGCTAAAATATCGCCTTTCATACCGGTGTATCAACTCATCCCCATCTTCTTTTTCATCGGTATATACATGGAACCCATAGGTTACACGAATTACAGCAGCTATATCATTGTGGAAAAAATCTATTGCATGAGGCCAAATATGTTCCAGATCGTACATCCTACCTTGATTGTTAATGGCTGGCCACTTCAATTAAAATCCTCCTTACTTAAAATATTCCACTGTATCAAACTACACCGTCTTTCACCACCTTATAAGAATATATGATGTTTTATTATAGACTTAGCTACCTATAGGGGGGGTGACCAACAATAGTGCATTATCACTTTTTTACCAGTATAAAAAAACACCTGTTAAGGTGCTTGATTTAATTAGCCAGCCTAATTTATAATCTGACCAATTCGGAAGTAGAGGTTTAATAATGGGAGTTCATTAGAATAATACTTAATGACTAGTTCTTACATTTTATCTAATTTCCATGTCAGCTTTTGGCACTAAAACCGTCTTTTTGATATGGATTTATAGTACCCAAAAAAGGTCTCCTAAGTGGCCAGGCTGTGTAAAAACTATTTTTAACTGGCAAAGTGAGGCGATATTACCAAGATAATGCTCTGTAGCTTAAATTCTGAGGTAAGTTTGTTGTCAAAGTACTGTTTATTTTACATAGCGTTTCATAAATATTTTAGGCTCTGAGTTTTCACACAGTCTGTGGCAATAGTTGACATGTTCAAATGCTCGATTGTACTGACCCTCTCATTTATACTGCCCTGTAAAGCAGTATGGTGTACTTCTCCTTTAATATTATAGTTATTTAATACAATATATCTGCGAGTACAGTAAATAACTATACTAATGTTTTTTGCAATTATGGTATGTAGATATCAATTTTAATAAATGATATTATTCGAATTCTTTACTATGGACGGTTTCCAATGAGTTTTTTGTCTTGAAAAAAATTGATCTTATTCTTCAGTATTCTTTATTGATTGCGGGTGAAGAAGATGCTTATTTTGATAGGCAACTTGGTCCAATTCATTTGTTAAAATACGTCTACCTTGCTGATCTAGCATATGCTCGGAGAAATAATGGCGAATCCTTTACGGGTGTCGCATGGAAGTTTTATAATTTTGGACCTTGGTCTCAAGTAGTTCATTCAAGAATTAAATCCTCATTGCAAAATATTTCTGCTCAATGTGCCGCATATGAAAGTCACTTCGGTGATGATGACTGGCATAGATGGAGTAAAAGAGATAAAAATTTACTTATTGAAAAACAACGAGAAATCCCTCCTGAAATCACTCGAACATTAAGAAATGATATTCATAGATTTCTTAAAGATACCCCAAGCTTGCTGGATTATGTATATTCAACAAAGCCTATGTTAAACGCGGCTCCAGATGATGTTTTAGATTTTTCTTCTGTAGTTAAGCAAACGTTAGATGTTCCAGTAGTGCCTCTTCGTAGTGAAAACATATCGAATAGAAAGAAAAAGTTACTAAACCAAAAAATGACTAGTTTAAGAGCTAGTTTCAAGGAAAAGAAGAAAAAACGTACCAATTTGGTAAGCCCAGTTTCAAAGCCTAGGTATGATGGCGTATACCTTGAAGCAATCTCTTTATTTGATAAAGCAGAATTAGAAGGGTTTCAAGAGGTAAATAAAACAGTTGTATTTACAACTGAGGTTTGGAAATCAACAACTCGAAAAGGAATAGAAAATGACATTTCCTGAAGACTCTCTTCAATCTCTTATTTCCCCTAGCCCATGGTGGGTAAAACAAGATAATAGAGAACTGTGTCGAGGCTCTTTAGTTTTTGCATTTCTTCCACATGTAGACCAAATTCCCTTTAGTTTTGAGCCTATTGGTCGTACTAGAGCAGACTGCCATGATTTTGCAGATATAAAAGTTACACCACTTAAGGTTGATCAACCACTAAAAAAGACTGATTTACCAGTAGCCGCAATGACATTAAATCATAATGAAGTTTGGGCCGCATATAGGGCTAAGAAACGGCCATGTATTGTTGTTGCGACAGAAAACTCAAAAATAGACAGAACAATAATTAAAGGAATGCCAAAAAAATCAACTGCACCAACTATTTTAGTGGCTCCATATTATGGGGTTTGTAAACAGCTTAACAGATCAGGTTTTAATCCTGCATTCGTTGAAAGGGTTCGTCATTGTGAATACCCTCAATTTATGTGGGATGATCTCCCTTTTGTAAAAGGAGAAGAATCTATATTAAGGTTAGACCATATTCAACCTATTGGGACTCATCACAATTCCTATAAACTTTCTGGATATAAATTAAGTGAAGAAGCATTAGATATTTTTGATGAGTGCTTGAATCTTAGTGTTTATGGTGGCGTTGAAGAAGATAGTATATTGCTCGACTATAGAAGTATGATTGAAGATACTATAGGGGCATAGTTCAAAAGTTTAATCCCCCCCTATTTAGATAAGGCTCACGAATAACGTTGTTTATATCAATCAATACTTTTTCTGTTGGAATTAAATTATTCGCATTTAATAGCTTAATTAGAAGCTCTTGATTAAAAGAGTTCATTTTTAGTATTTTTAACACATCTTTATCTGAACCATTTAGCAAAGTCATGTTTGCTTGTATACAATCAATTGATGAAGAAATATCTGTTTTTGACTGTCCTGCGACTATTAATGCTCTTTCATATTCGATAGATTTTCTGGATGCGTGAAGACTACCTCCGTTTAGGTTGGATTGAATTAAAATGACACCGGCAGAAAGGCCTGATTGAATTCTATCCCGCTGAACAAAGTTTGCTTTACCAGAAAATGAATCGTATGCATATTCACTTATCAGCGTTCCTCCGTTATCCAATATTCTTTCAGTTAGATACTTATGTTTAGCAGGGTAAACCTTCTCTAATCCTTGAGCCATAACAGCAATTGTTTTAGAACCGGAGCTGATACATTGTTCATGAGCTAATTTGTCAATACCATAAGCTAATCCGCTGACTATATTCCATGTACGTTCAGCAAACCATTTGGTAATTCGTTTAGCTATTTCTATACCATGTTCACTTGGTTCTCTAGTGCCAATAATAGTAATATTCTTTCCATTTAGTTCGGAAACGTTTCCTGCAACAAATAAAATATTAGGACAGTCGTGCATTCTTTTTAAGCTGTTTGGAAAGTGAGAATCAAAAGGAGAAATAATTACGTGTTTATTGGATTCGGCTTTATCGATTTGAATTTTTGCAAAAGTTAACGCATCATTTACTTCAGGTTTAGTAAATGATGATCCATTTGGTAAATTCTTTTCAATTATAGTATTAAGGTCATATTCCTCAAAATTAGGAACTAAAGATAAAGATCTCAGCTTTTTCGCACCTATACCTTTTAATTTGCTTAGAGCAAGTAATTTTTCGGTTTGAGCCGAAGTAGATCTAAGCATTATAAATTCTCAGTATAATCACATTTATTTTCTTTATTATAGTAGCCCTGACAAGCTAAAAAATTACCAGTTCTATAAGGTTTAGTATAGATAATATCACCACATTTAGGACAATCTTTTATTTTCATAGGTGCGGTTTTCTTACACTGGGGCTGTTCAAAAAATCCAGTACAAGACCAAAAATGTATGCCGGTTTTGCCATTTTTAGCTAATCGCATAGATCTGTTACATTCAGGACATTCTTTAATATCTTGTGTTGTATTAACTGTTTTTGCTAAGCAAAGACCCAAAATTTTAGTAGGTTTATATTCTGAAAGCAGGTTAAATGCACCTCTAAAAGTCGCACCAGTAGTAAGGATATCATCTATTATTAGTACTTTACTTCCCTGTAACAAAGCAACATGTTTAGTATTAATTTTTAGTACTCTGGCTATTTCAGCTTCCCTTTTATCCTTTCCTCCTAGAGTTTTCAGACTTTTAGCATCATCTTCAAAATAAAATAAATCTGGGATAAAGGTAGAAGAAACAGAAGATTTTCTTTTTATTCTTTTTAATAGGTTTTCTAACCTAGGGTTTTTTCCTTTTTTAGATGGAATCACGGTAATAATATCAAAACGACTTCCTTCATCGATAAAAAATTTGGCAAGTTCAATTATGGCGTGCCCAAAAAGGTCAACCCAGTACTCAGGAGCTACAAACCTTGGGTTAGATTCTTTTTCGGCTATATGCTGAGACAACTTATGCTTTTCGAAGTACTTCGCTGTTAGTTCTGATTTTTGGCTAAAATATCTACCAAAAGTAACTAAACTAATTTGATCCCTATCTAGTGCAACGACGTTTCCTTCTAAATTCATAGGAGCAAAATAAAGGTGTTTTTTAGGTATATTGAAACTAGCAGACTCAGCACATCTATCGGCAATTAAGCACATGTGTTCAAAATCATTGATGTCATCTATTAAACTATCAGAGCTAAGTACTGCCGCAGGCATTTGAGTAATTGGTTTTTTAGATCCCCAAGAAGGAGCAATCGGCTTCACTCCCGCAGCATATGCCGCGACAAAGTCACGATAATTATCACCGACATATATAATATTATGAGAATTACTTAATCCAAGCTCAGCAATGGCTTTATTTATTCCTACGGGTGATGGTTTTATATTTGCATGCCCGACATCAGTGTGAGTAATTATTGATTCAAAATCAGAAAGATTTAAATGTTTAAGGAGTATTTCAACATACCATCGAGGAGAATTTGTTACTAAACCGAGTTTAACATCTTGTTTTTTTAACTCGTTTAAAACTTTAGGAATGCATTTAATCAATGATACCCCAGCTAAAGCTTCATCAGTTAATAAAGCCGGGTTACCACTGCACCTTATTTTTTCTAAAGAGTCAGTTAAACAGAGGGTGTTATCTAGGTCGAATATTGCTGCATCTAATTTAAGCATATAAAATCCATTTATTTTATCAAAAGTATATTAATTCAAATTTAACATAAGTTTTTATGTTTACAATCAATTATTTATGTTTATTTTTACTTTATTCGTTTATCGTTAAATTATTTAATAAAACGATAACGAAGTTTACATTCTTTGACCTGACCACACTACGCGGCCTATTAATTTGATATCCGTACCATTTAAGTGATCTTTGTTTATTACCCAAGGGTCATACATTTTATTATCTGATTTTACTTTGATAATACCGCCCGGTAATAGCTGTAATCTTTTAACTAATAAATTGTGATCATGGCGCATCACATAAATACCATCACTTAACCCGTTAAAATCTCGGTTTACCATAATCATGGCGCCGCTCTTTAATGTTGGGTACATGCTGTCACCTTCAACTAACATCAAAAAAACTGCTTTTGGGTTTACACCTATTTCTTTATCTAACCATTCTGGTGCAAAACTAATTAAGTGAGTTTGTTCTTCTGTTTCGACTAGTGAGCCATCACCAGCTGATGCGGAAACTTCATAAAAAGGTAGGTTAATACGTTTATCAGTTTTGTTTTCTGGGACGCTTTGGCGTATTTGTTCTGCTTTCCTAAATGCACTTTCAGGAATTTTATTTCTACCTCTCCATGTTCTTATTGTGCTCGGAGAAACATCTATAGCATTAGATAACTCATTTATTTTTATGGTTTTAGTTGCTTTAAATAATACTTCTAATTGTTTGTCGAAATCTTCCATAGCACTTCTCATAAAAAATAGTGTTGCAAAGCGTCTCAATCTGATTTAGTATCATTTTGAGACGAAACGGGACGGTTATTTGTCTTTAAGTCGTTTTGAACTGTCATAACCGTAAATAATTACATAGGTGTTGTATGAATACAAATTTTGCATTGCTCGCTAGGTTTCAAACTCCAGTAATTGAACTGAAAAACATTTGTGAAGAGTTCTTCGGTATCAAGCCAAAAACAGCAGAGCAAAAAGCTAAAGGGTGCGATTTTCCAATTCCTACATTCAAATTACGAGATTCAGAACGTAGCCCTACATTAATAAAAATTGAAGACCTTGCTGACTATATCGACAAACGGTATGCAGAAGCCGAAAACGAATGGAAACAAGTTCATAACCTTTAACGCCATTACATTTAAGTATCGCGTATCGGTAAGAAAAAAACGAATAAAGATTAATACGGCAATTTAACTAAATTGGGATCATTAACAATGAAAGACATTTATTTTCAAAATGAAGCATGGGGCGATGTTGCAATACAGCATCAAGGCCAAGTGCATCATTTCTCGAATTTAATGTCATTGATTTCCTATTTACAGCCTATCTACGGTGGTGACTTTAATTTGATTGAAGTGACCGAAGACAACTTTCAAGACCTATATGACTCAGGAGTATTCAATGACCAATAACATACCCTGCAAAGTCGATGCGTTGTCACTGACATGGTCACCAAAAGAGCTTTTACGTATTAAAGACCTTGCCAAAATTGGCGCATGTGTCAAAGGCGAAATTGTCACGAATTCAAAAAACGCAGCATTAACTAGACACTTACAAACCTTAAAAACAAAGAAAGATAGTGATTTACTTAATGTTGCGGCTTTTGATGCCAATGGATACAACGATGTATTGAACCGATACAAAGTGGCTTGTACTGAAATTACCCGTGAATATAACGATAGACGTCATAAAGACATTTCCCTTAAAACGTCTTATCTGTCTTCCAATGAAGTGGCGGCTCGTTATGAACTGCGTGAAATGTTAGACGGTGAATTAGAGGTTGATACTGCCGTTAAATATGATGATCGGATAAATAACCTTTTAGAGAATATTGGCGTCGATTTATTAGACGTACTTTGTTGTGGTGAGGCTGAACGTTTCGTCTGTCGCTTAAACCATGTATTCACCGCTGAAACTTACATGTGGACAGTCGTTGCTAATTCTACAGGCCGATTCAATTATCAATATTCAGCCAATCTTTATGCTGACGGAGAGCATGCTGGAATTATTGCATGGGGCGGAAAGAACCTAGGTTGTTATGTGTCTTTTATGGGGCTTGGTTGTGATGCGTTAGATATGGCACGTGTTTATGAAGAAATTAAAAACATACCGGCTATCAAAATTACGCGTATCGATTTAGCTCATGATGATTTTGCAGGGAAGCGCTCGATTAATGTTGCACGTAAATATGCAAAGCAGGGGGGCTTTTGCTCTGGTGGTCGTCCTGCTTCTTACATGTATATCGAGTCAGGTCATTTAAACAAAAAAGTAGAAAGTGAATTAAAGAAGCAATACAAATTCATTCCTGACAAGGGACGCTCTTTATATGTTGGCTCAAGGCAATCAGGCAAGTTATTACGTGTTTATGAAAAGGGTATTCAGATGGGCGACCCAAACGATAAATGGGTTCGTTGGGAATTAGAGCTTCATTCAAGCCAACGCATTATTCCGCTCGATGCCATGATAAAACCCAGTGAATATCTAGCAGGTGCTTATCCAGCTTTATCCTTTTTAAATGAAGAACAAAGCGTGATTAAAACCACCATTAAAAAAGCACGTATGAGTATTGAACGCATTATCGAAAACCAAGTTATTTCGACACGTAAAGCTATCAACATGATGCGCGTTTTATGTGACATGAAAGACAGCGAAATAATCGATAAATTTTTATCAGGTGTTGCTGAACCTTATAGCAAAGCTTGGCTTCCCCAACGGCTATGTATATCGATAACCGAAGAGGAATACTTGAACCAAATACGGCAACAAAACGAATTAGCAAACCAAACTCTAACCACCTAAACGAAAACAGGAAATTACTATGTCTACTTTAAAAAATATCATTATTACCAGCGTAAAACTTGGCTCAGGCACATCGAATAAATCGGGCTCTCCAAAGCCTTACCAGTTCGCGAACGTGACCTATTTACGAACAGCAAAAGACTTCATTAGTGACCAGCACAATATTCAAATGGCGGGTTTTGAAACACAAGAAGTCAACATGGCTTTTGATGTGGGTTTATATGCTGAATTTAAAAATGGTTGTCCGTTCTTAACGCCTGTTGATCTGATTTTAGATGCTGACCCAGAAAACCCAGCACGCAACATTGTTTCTGGCTTTCAAATTATAGACACATCAAAAAAAGCTAAAGACGCTTTTTAAGCAAGGGTCATGATGAAATTGAAATCAGATAGAGAAATAAACAAAAAACTTACCTCTGTTTGGTTTCTTTTACGTAAGAAACAGATGCGTTTTTTAGACCCAATTAAGAAAAATAAGCCTTATAAATCCCTTTTATTATCGATGGTTCTATTAATCGGCTTGTTTTATTCATTGAGTTCAAATGCTGCTGAATGTGCAACTGCTGGTGGAAGCTGGGAGTCTAATGGGATTATTTATAGAACATATTCCATGAATTCAGAAACGGACTGTTCAAACGTTGCCATTTTATCAAGTGCTGAATATGCCCGTTTAAAAGTATTTGAAGAACAAAACTCACAATTTACTGCAATAACTGGGGAAATGGCTTCCGCTTCTTTTATGTTCGGAATGACTGGTTATTTAATATTTTGGTTTATTGGTTTTAAAGGCCGAATGGCTAGGAAATTAGTAAAGCAAATTTAAAAAATTCACTATGTGGATAGGCAATTTTGCCAAAACTTAAAATAAGAGAGAAATATTATGGATGCTGTATTCGCTGCTATCGACTTAACGACCGCTGCCGCTGCTGTTGGAACAATAATGGTTGCTTCAATTGCTATTAACATGGCTTTTAAAGCGGGTGTACTTGGTAAACGTGCTGTTCGTTCAGTTTAGGAAATAGGTAATAATTGTGGCTGGTATTTTATCAGCCCTTTTTTATGTTTGTTTAATGATGTTCGGTGCAATGTGCGCCAAAGCTGCAACAGACGGAATTTAAAAGGGTTAACAATGTATAAACTAATCATGGCGTTTACTTTAGGGTTAGCGCCTTTTTTTTCGCTTGCTTACTATGATTTATTTAGTAATGAAAATGTAGATTCGCATAGCCCCAAAATGACCACTAATACAAAATGGACTTGTAGGACACAATTTAATGGCACTCAAGATATTAGTACTCAATCGCTTGAATCTCAAGATGTTGACCAAGCGACGATGTATTCAATGTGCCAACCTGATGTTCAAGAATATTTGGAAGCTAATGCTACCTTCCCGTACGGTTGTGAACTTGATAGCTCAGAGTGGGTTGAAGATAACTCAATTGCCTTGAGATATTATGGTGGCAATCAATGTAATGGTGCCCAATTAAATAGTTTAGCTTTTGTGCTGTACACACCTTTTAAAGCTACTGTACAAGAGGCTGAATGCCCACCTGATGAACAGCCAAATGCAACATACCCAAGAGATGGTAGCGGCAATGGTGAAATAGATTCATGTTTTGATCCTGCCCAGTTAAATCAAAACGATTCATGCGACGCTAATTCTGGTGATGAATTTTTATCAATTCCTGTTACTACCTCAACTGGTTGTTACGCGGCTGCTGATGGCTCTCAATGTAAATATAATGCCACTCAATTTAATGGAGTAGAAGCTTACGCCATGGATTTAGAAGGGGATTGTTATTCTGATAATGACTTACCTGCTATCGATGGAACTCCTGCTGATGTTCCTCAAAGTCAGGACGATAATTGCTCTTCTTGGGGAGGAAATGGAATGGTATGCCCTGAAAACCCTGAAGATGTTTGTGACGCAAATGGTAACTGTCAAGAAGGGTGCGGTACGGTTAATGGTGTGTATGCGTGTTTTGATAATGACAACGATAGTGATGGTGTACCTGACTATATTGACCCAGATATAGACGGTGATGGCATACCTAATTCAGAAGACCCAGATGAAGACGGTGACGGTATATATAATGAAAATGATACGGACACACCCAATGGAACAAGCAACACTGGCGGCTCTACTAATGGTGGAACGAGTGGGGGTGGTGATGGTAACTCGGGAGGACTTGTTACCGTAGATATTGATTTAAAGCCTGTTGTTGATGAACTTAAAGACATTAATGATTCAATGTCTAATACAAGCGTAGAAAGGCAACAACAACCAACTGAAGGTCTAACCGGCTTTTATGAAAGTGTTTATGAAGATGGTATTGAGGGAATGTTCGAAGGTAAAACAGCTGAATTTCAAGGCACAGAATTTTACTTATTCTTAAATCAATTTAAGCCTAGCTTTGGTGGCTCTCCTCCTGATATGACCTTTTGTATGAACTTTGGGACTTATATGAATTTAGGTTGTTTTACGTTGAATTTAGACCCACGAATTTGGCCCGCATTAAAGATTTTCATTCTTGTTACGGCTGGTTTTACTTGTCGCAAAATATTATTTGGGGGATAGATCATGTTGGATTGGATGGCTGAGGCTTATAACGATTTTGTAGATTTCACCTACAGGTTACTGTTGTCATTAATGGATATGTTAAAGGATCTCTTTATTTGGATGCTTGAGCAATTAATGAATGTTGGAAAACTCTTGCTCGATAGTGTTGGTGAATTAATGTCTGGTTTAGATATAGCCAAGTATTTTGCAATGATACCGCCCGAAACTGGTTATTATTTGAATGTACTTGGTGTTTCTCAGGCCATGGGCATGATTGTTACTTGTTTGGGTATTCGATTTTTACTTCAATTAATACCGTTTGTAAGATGGGGCTCTTAATATGATTAATGGAATATCAGGAAAGCCAGGGGGCGGAAAAAGTTACGAAGCGGTAAAAACTCATGTGATACCAGCAATAAAATCAGGCCGTAGGATTGTTACTAATTTACCCTTAAATATTGAACATTTTGTTTCTGTTTTTGGTGAAGATGTCAGAGCGTTAATTGTATTAGTGACTTATGACTTTCATGATTACGGTAATCAGAAACCCTTTAGTAGAATTGAAGATTGGCTAGAGCATCAAGATTGGAAGAATGAAAAAGGACAGGGCGTTTTATTCGTTATTGATGAAGCTCATTTATCTTTACCTAGCAGAATGCAAAAAGGCTCAGGTCTAGATATCACTAAAGTTTTAGAGTTTTTATCGATGCACCGTCATTATGGTTTTGATGTGTTATTAATCACTCAAAACTTCAAAAAAATTCATGCTGATATTCGAGACATGGTTCAGCTTGTTTATCGTTGTATTAAAAAGTCTTTTACTGGACAAGACAATAAGTATGTTATCAAAGTGCATGAGGGCTGTAGTAGTACGGTGGTCAATACAGACGAACGTGAATATGAATCTTTTGTTTTTGCTTTTTATAAAAGTCACACTAAGTCTGAATCTTCTATTGTTGAAGCGACAACCGTTGACGTTATTCCGTGGTGGAAATCGGGTTTAATGCGTGGCGCTATGGGCATGGGCTTTTTTTTTTTACTGATGCTATTATGGCTTTTGTCTTTAATCTTTAGCGCTGATGACGTTAAGGTGCCTAGCGTTCCTCAGAAAATAGAAACTAAAGTCATTGAAAAACCTTCTTTACCAGATGAAATTATTGAGCAGTCTAAAACTCAAGTTGCACATAATCAGACTGCAAATCCTAATTTCAGAACGTCTAAAAATAACTTAATTAAGCCTTTAGATGAACCAGCACAGTTTGATGAATATGAAGAAATGGTCAAAAAAAGTAAGTCTTTTCATCCTTTTTATAAAGTTGATTTAGCGGTGTCGGGTTATGCTGAGGACTTACATTACAAGATTGTTTATTTTAGTGCTCGTCAAAATGGTCAGCATATTTTTACTATTTCAACGAAAGATTTAGCCCTTGCAGGTTATACCGTCAAAGTACTTACTGAATGCTCTGTTAAAGTTTCATATTTTGATTATGTTGATTTTTTAACATGTAATTCACCCGCGCATTCTATTTCGGGTGCTGACCAAATAGCCTCATCAAACTAATGCTATTTTTACAGGAAGGGACCCGCGCAAGCGGGAAGGTGCCTGTAATAAATATCTTTGGTTTTATATAGCGTAGCGGAAACTTCTTTGTTTCTACGTTAGCAAATTAGCTTGCGATGTTAGGGGTGTTTTTACAAAAGAAGCACTGAATAACGTCAAGGCCGCACGAAAGTTAATTGATTTCCTATCCTCAACAACGTGCAACTATCGGTAGTTACAATCGAAAACTGCCGTCCTGCAAAACATGTCTTAATAACCGCGAAATTAAAGCACCTGATTTTTTGACTTCTCAATAGTCTGCGTTACAATTCATTAACAAATACACAAGGAATGTTATTTATGACTACTGAAGAAATAGAACGGATGAATATCCTCTCTGATAAAGCCCTTTCCTTAACAGCCACTAGAGAAGAGCTAGATGAATTTTATGACCTGCTTAATATAATGAAAAACTCTGATACGCATAATATTGTTCTTGGGTTCCTTCATTAGTATCTCCCTCTTGTAATCTGTTAGATATGTAGCATCATACATATTCATCGAGAAGTTATTATAACCAATTATTATTAACCTTTTTTGGGGTTATTTATCTAACATAAGGTTTTGTCATTTGAAAACAATAGAGCGAAGTAGAAAAGCAAAAGAAGTTCATGCAGAGCAATTATTAAAAATCAGCACAAGTTTACTTACCGCTTTTTTCGTTATCATCTTAATAGTTCCTATCAGTACAATTGTCGCTGCATCATTTAATGATACTTACATAAATCCAAAGGATGTATTTTTAAATTTGTTTAGTTCTTGGTATGCGGTTGTATTTCTAGTGTCTGAAGTCGTCCTATTAACTTTGTTAGTCAAAATAAAGAATGACGCATATGATATTTACGATGATTTATATCCAGATAAAAAAACTGATAGATCAAATGAAAGCGAAGGGTAGTATTTAGCCACCTAACTGGTGGGATTTTATACCCCCGCCTAGTAATACGGGGGTAAAGTATTTCTATCTTTGATCATTACTGGATTTAAAAGTACTATTTGTTTTTATAATATATGCGTATACTAACTGCGATAATGTGTTATTGCGATAATGTGTTATTGCAATTTTAGATACATTATCGAGTCAAGGATAATATGACAGCTCAACCAAAAAAAATTGTCACAGAATTAACAGAAAAGTTAAATGATTTAGTTAAAATGGATTTATTAAATGAGATCCAACTTAGATCTGTAAAGAATGATATTGATCTAGTTGAATCTGATTATGAACGATATGTTCTGTTAGGGATGTATTGTTGTATTAAGAAGGATATCAATGGTATTCATTCGAATTTTCAGAAAGCGCAACGTATAGATAATGATTTAGCAACTATTCAAGCTTATGCAATTTCTTTAAATAATGTTGATAGGCAAGATTCAGCCTATGAAATGGCGAATTTTCTTTTGAATACTCATGATTATAAAAGCTTATCTACTGCTTTAACTATATATGTTGATGTGTTGGATTTTGTCAATTCTAAGAAAACATTGGAACGAATTGAAAAATTATTTCCAGAAAATAATTTATTTAAACATAACGTAAATAAAGAGTTTAAAACTATTTCACCCATTAGTGATATTTTTGATGAACTCAGTATTGATAAAAATACTTTTCCTCTTTTATTTAAGAGTGTTATTGGAGTGATAAGAGATCACTTAGGCCATTCTGATTTTCGTACTTCATATTCTACTAGAGATATAGATGGTGTATCTATGTTTCATGTGATGTGGAAGCTCAAGGATTCAAGAGAAAATGTTTCTAAATTAAGGAATGTAATTGATAGTCTTGTGGTATCTATGTTCGATAAAGTTGACACTTCAAAAGTAATATTTAGGCTAGAAAGGGAAATAGTTTAGTGATTTTAAAGGACGATTTCAGAAAATTTGCTAACTTAATCAATAATGAAAGCGAAGAGTTTGATATAAGAAACAAGGCATCTAGATTATATTATTATTTGTTTCATTCAATAAGAGAATTTATTGATACCCCTTTGTATGACGCTAAAGGAGGAACCCACGCTCAGTTGGCTAATACTCTTATTCAGGGGTATTTATCGCATCCCGAAAAAATGAAATACATAAGACTTGGCGTTTTAATGAAAACCTGTTTATCAATTAGATGTGAAGCGGATTATGATATTCAAGATGAATTTTCTATAGTTTCTATTGAGTCTTTAGAAGACAATATTGGAGACGCTATTCAAATTTTGGACCAGTTAAAAGCTTCAGCTTAGTCTTATCACTTGAACTTATCATGTAACTTATGCGGGAATAACTGCGTATATACTTGCCATAGAATATTTAAATTCCTATGACCTGTTACTTGGGCTACTTCTTCAATAGAGTAGCCTTGCTCAAACAGTCGACTTGCTCCTTCACGCCTTAAATCATGATAACGTAAATCTTCTATTCCTAAATCATTCCTGACTCGTTGGAAACCTGCGGTAACGCTTCTTGAATTATAGGGAAAAATTAGCTCACCAGTTTTAGGTTGCTTAGTGGCAATATTGAAAGATTCACCCAATAGCGGAGCAATCATGTGATTACCTTCCTTTTTACGAGGATCTTTTCTGTCTCTAACAATAATTGTTTTATGTTTTAGGTTTAAATCGTCCCATCTAAGCTTACAAACTTCACCTATACGCATACACGTTAGAATACTGAAATCCAAAATATCTAAATAAGGAATTCTTACATGTCCATTTGGCTTTTGCTTTTCCCTTATTTCTAGCCCAACTTTCAATTTATCTAGTTCAAGTTGTGTTGGTCTTCTCGTTCTTCGGTCACTCTTACCAATTAAACCCATATCAATGAGTGTTGGTATCGCTTCTTCAAAAACGGAACAGTTGGCTTCAATATCAAAAACTGGATAAGCTTTTTTCATTACCGCACGTAAATAACAAATATCATGATAAACAGTTGAAGGCTTTGCTCCTGCTAGCTGTCTTATTTTACAGTGTGCAATTAAATCGCTAGTTTTCAGTTTATTACTTTGTATTTTTGCTATGTCACAGTCCCTAAGCATTTTGATAACATATTGCTTAGTTCTTCCTGTTTTCTCCCATAAATGCACATCTTCAAAATATAAATCTAACAATGCGCTGAGAGGTATCGTTTTCTTAATACCAATTTCGTCATTTTCTATTTCTTGTACACGCTTCCTTCCATATGTACGAGCAAGTTCTTTTTTGCGGAATGTTTTAGATTCTCGGTGTATAATTGCGTTTTTTTGTTTAACAACGATTTTACAGCGATAAGAAAAGTCACCGTTTGCCTTTGTACGTTTTTCAATTGTAAAAGATGCCATCATTAATCCTACTTTTTTATGGGGTACATATGGGGTACTACATATCGAAACTCAAGGTAATTCACGGTAATTCACTGTGATTATGTACAGTATATTAATAAGGTGTTTTTGTGTCAATCCCAGTAAAACCGCTAAACTCAGCTAACCCCATAGATCACCGACTTTCTGTTGCGCCCATGCTCGATTGGACTGATCGACATTGCCGTTACTTTTATCGTGTCATGTCAAAACACACTGTCCTTTATACTGAAATGGTTACTACGGGTGCAATTATCTTTGGTAAGGGTGATTATTTGTCATTCAATAATGAAGAGCATCCTGTCGTGTTACAGCTTGGTGGTAGTGATGTTAAAGCGATGACAGAGTGCGCTAAAATGGCCGAACAGTATGGATATGATGAAATAAACATCAATGTAGGATGTCCATCTGATCGTGTTCAAAATGGTCGGTTCGGTGCTTGTTTAATGTCAGAACCCGCATTAGTCGCTGAATGTGTGAATGAAATGCAAGCTGCGGCTAATATTCCCGTCACGGTAAAGTCTCGCATAGGTATTGATGATCAAGACAGTTATGAATTTTTGCATAACTTTATTGATGTAGTCTCTCAAGCAGATTGTAAACATTTTATTATCCACGCCAGAAAGGCTTGGTTAAGCGGTTTAAGTCCTAAACAAAATAGGGAAGTTCCACCACTTGATTATGACCGTGTTTACCAAATCAAAAAAGATTTACCTCAAATTGAAATTTCGATAAACGGTGGCATAAAAACGTTTGAAGAAGCTAATGAACATTTGAAACATATTGATGGTGTTATGATTGGTCGTGAAATTTATCAAAATCCTTATATGTTAGTAGAAGCGGATAATGCTATTTATCAAGCCAATAATGATATTTTGTCTCGCGAACAAATCATTGAAACAATGGCTCGTTATATTGATACAACTGTAGCTAATGGAGGACGGGCTTGGCATGTTGTTCGTCATATGCTTGGTTTGTGTAATGGTTTGGCTGGCGCGAGACAATTTCGTCGTCATTTAAGCGAGCAATGCAGTGGTAATGAGGCAACAAGTAAAGTTCTTTTTGATGCATTTGCTAAAGTTACAATGCCTGCAGACGAGTAGATGTTCATTTTGTGTTCCGATTTCGGGAAATAGTATCCCTAAATCGGGATATTAATAATTGAACAATTTAACGATAACTTACCACTTAATCGGCACAACACTTAATAATTGGTTTTTTTGACCATTTTTACCTTCTTTCACCCTAAGTTCAATTTTTATGATAAAAATGATGAAATATCAATTTATCTATAAATCAACCACTTAACTATTTTTTTGATCTCTGGCACAACCTTTGTAATAGATATTACGTCTTACCTATTATAAAACTTGGAGAACAGAATGAAAACTTTACTTATTACTACATTAACCACCGCTTTATTGTCCTTTAACAGCTTTGCTGATAACACCGCAAATATTCAATATGCGGCTAGCCAGATAGCAGAAGAAGGTTTGCAGCAACTTAATACGAAATTAGCTCTTAGCTCAACAGTTGAAAGTCAAGATTATCTTAATGCATTGGCTTTAACCGCAGACAAAAAATCGTTTGTCTTAGTTGCTAGGGTTGCTAAAAGCCAACGCTTTCATACAAACAATACTATTCAATCTGAAGATGAGTAAAGGAATTAATTATGCCTAGTTTAGAGCTTATTTTTACGTTGTTGATGTTACCTGCGATATTTTTATTGGGAGCGTCAGTGGTTGTAAGTGTGATAGAAAATAACCGAGAGCAATTATTAACTGAAAAGCAGACATTAAATTAATAGCAGGGAATTTGCTTTACTCTGCTAAATTTAATGCTTAATCAACTGTACATATACCGATTAATTAGTTATTTTTTAAGCCTAATTCAAAAATGAATGACGCTAAATATGCTACCTACTTATCAGCAAGTAATATCATGCCAGCAGATGCATGAGCTAATTTTATCTACTTCTACTCCTGATTTAATTTCAACTGAAGACTCAGAAGAGCCACTAACAAATTTAATTATTCTCGATGCGAGTATTCCTCCTGTTGGTCAAATGAATCAGCCAGAGAAGCAATGGCCTGACTTTTCATTACCAAACGCCCAACGATTCGATTTAAACAAAAACTTCTCCGATTTATCAAATCCTTTACCACATACTATGCCAAATTCTGAACACTTTCAGCAGCAAGCTAATGCCTTAGGTATTACGAGCGATGCTCAAATTGTTGTCTATGATGATCAAGGCTTATTTTCAGCTGCACGCGCTTGGTACATGTTTAAATCTATGGGACATAAAAATATAGCTGTACTTGATGGTGGTTTACCCGCTTGGTTTAAGTCAGGTTTCCCCGTTTCAACAGCTAAATCATCTCAAAATGAGATAGGTAACTTTACAGCTAAATTTTCTAAAGAATATTTTTGTAATAGTGATGATATATTTAAACAGCTTGATTCAAGCGAAAATATTATTGTTGATGCAAGAGCAAGTGGCCGTTTTGAAGGAAAAGTTGCAGAGCCACGTAAAGGTATTCGAAGCGGACATATCCCTCATTCAATGAACCTCCCTTTTAGTGACTTGATGATAAATGGATTGTTACTTCCTAAAAAGACACTAAAAGAAAAATTTAAAAAAATAAATGCCCAAGATAAACCGATGATTATGAGCTGTGGTTCCGGTGTAACGGCTTGTGTTCTTGCGTTAACTGCTGAAATATGCGGTTATCAACAGTTGAAAGTGTATGACGGTTCTTGGAGTGAATGGGGGGCAGATCAAGACCTTCCTGTAATAACTGCTGAATAAATGAGTGCCGCATTTTAATAAACTCCTTCCTAATTTTTATTTGGTTAAATTAACTATTAAAATTGTTAATTTGACCAAAAAATAGTCTGACATATTATGTCTTTGTTTTTTTGCAATACCATCTCTTATTAAATTTCATTTGTAATCAATGGGTTATTTTCTTTTGACTAGTTGGCATGTCACTTGTAATAGAAGACATAGTAGCAAGTTAAGCGTTAACTCATTGAGCTAATTCCTAACGAGTAATCAAATTAATAAAACTAATAGAAGCGCATTAGCGTAGGAGAATGGATTATGGGCATGTTTTCACGTTTTACAGATATTATTAACGCTAACTTAAACAATATGTTAGATAAAGCCGAAGACCCTGAGAAAATGGTTAAATTGATCATTCAGGAAATGGAAGAAACCTTGGTTGAAGTGCGCTCTACTGCGGCAAAAAATATCGCTGAAAAGAAAACTATGATGCGTCAAATAGCGTCGTTAGAAACAAGTATTAAGAATTGGCAAGCAAAAGCAACATTGGCGATTACTAAGAGCCGTGATGATCTAGCAAAATCTGCTCTAAGTGAAAAACAAAAATGTGTGAGTCAAGTTAGTGAGTTACAACATGAGTTAGCGCAGGTAGAAGTATTTCTAAGTGCAGTTCAAGAAGACAGCCAGCGTTTACAAGACAAGTTACAAGAAGCAAAGCGTAAGCAAGAAGCTTTTGCACTTCGTCAACAGTCAGCTGAAGTACGCTTAAAAGTTCGTGAAAGAGCTATTGTTTACAACATTGATGATGCAATAAGTAAATTTGAGCGCTACCAACAAAAAATTGACCGTGTTGAAGCTGAAATAGAGTCATATGACTTTACCGCTAATAAAGATCTCGATAGTCAATTTCGTGACTTAGAAGCTGATGAAACTATCGAACAAGAATTAGCTGAGTTAAAAAAACAAGTCGTTAATGGTTAAGTGCAAACTGCAAAAATAATTAAGGAGCAACACATGGTACTGGAAAGTGAGTATTTTATAATGATCATGTGTTTGACTCCCGTATTAACTTTTTTTGTAGGCGCAGGGTTATTAGCTATTTTGAAAAACAGTGATTGGAATTGAGGAATTAATGATGAGCTATCAACGTGAGTATTCAGTGAAAAAAACATTAAAGAAAGATGTTGTACATAAAAAATTATCGGGTGTTTGTGGAGGGATTGCGAAACATTACGAATTACCAAGAATTGTAATACGCATTGCTGCTATAGGTGCATTGATTATTTTTCCTTTAGCAACTGGTGTGGCTTATGTCGTTGCGGCAATATTACTTCCATCAAAAGGTTAACGTGAAGTTTTAAATTGGGCTAAATGTGATGAATAAATTTACATTTAGAAAGAACAAACAAAAGTAGGGAGGCACTATGTCATTTATGAAATCATTGATGTTAGCAATTTTTGCGACATTATTTTTAACTTATGTATTAGGAATAAGTTTTATAGAAATGTTCAATGTTGATCTATACGTAGGCGAAGAACTAATAGAGCCATTAAAAGCAATTAGCGTTTCAGCAATCATTATGGTTATTCTCGTTATTCTGGCTTTAGCAATCGTTATGAGTGTCTTTGGTTCGTTGATATTTATTGGTATGATGATCTTTGGTACGCTTGCTATGGTGATGATTGGTATATTTTGGCCTGTGATTTTTATTGCTTTTGTAATTTGGTTAATGGTTCGTGATAAAAAACAGATAGCTTAAAAATGAAATAGTCAAAAACGTTTACTGACTATTTCATTATGCGAATAATTACGTATTTCTCTGTAATATGTTATTTATAAAAATTTACCTAAAATATTCATTCACTCAACAGTTTTCAATAAACGCTTAACTTCTAGAGTTTCGTTAGCAACTACTGTTGACCTGACGGCTTGAACATATTGTTTCATCAATTTTACTTTAAATACTAACTTATTTGGTAATAGAACAATGGTATTAACAACACTTTTGATGATTTATAATCGATGTTGAAGTATATCAATTTATTTTTAGTCAATTGTTTTTAAATAGGTTTATGTCGATTCTATTTTTTATTACTGAAAATCATATAAGTCATTGTCGCAATAACCAATTTTATCACCTTAAATAAGTGCACCGCGGGTGTTTAGATTTTCGCTTGTTTGATGATAAACAGGTACATAACTCGATATAGATAGTTTTACTAAACGTTTTTGTTTACTCGCCCCATTTAAAATTATGGTGAAAACATGATTACTTTCATGAGTCATAATTAAGTTATCCATTTTGCTCCAGCTTAGTTACAATGTTTATGTGATAACTGTATTCAGTCTAAAAGGAAGTATAGCGACAAATGAATAAAATGAGTTTAATAGCAATTGTATTATTTTTTACATTACTCAATATTAGTGGGGACACCCTCGCGGGCGAAAATAAAAGTGATATTATTATTAAAGCACCTTATTTAAGAGCCAGTATACCGGGAACGAGTATGTCTTCAGCATATATGTCTATTGAGAATATGAATGATGACACTGTGACTTTAATCGGAGTAAGTGGTTTGTTCTCCGATAGAATCGAAATTCATCAGCACACGATGAGTGATGGTATGATGAAAATGAGAAAAGTTGAAGAACTTGTTATCAAAGGACGAAATACAGTGATTTTACAGCCTATGGGCTATCACTTAATGATATTTGATGTAAAAAACACTTTAATACCAGAAGAAAAAGTTTCATTAACATTGCATTTCAAGCAGCAAAAGGACCTTGTAATAACTGTTCCTGTTCGAAGTATTAAGCAAGAAAGACAATCTAAAAAACAGCATCATCATTAGGAGTTCAGTATGACATCTAAGTTTTCAATTAAAATCATTGTGACAATATTTTTTGCCATTATTCTCTCTTTTTATTTTCTAGGAGTGTATTGGAGTTTTGAGCCAGAGCAGTTTGATATTAGAGCGGAGGTTACTCAAGATGCTACCGCTGATGGCGTAAGTCCTGTTATCGGCTATACAACAACGACAGCATTAATTAGAGTCACTGAAACATTATTAAATAAGCCCGGTGGATACCTTTCTAATGATGCTTTGCCGCCTTCTGTGTTTTTAGATAATATTCCAGCTTGGGAGTTGGGGGCACTAGAAATGTCACGTGATATGGCGCTTGTTATGCGTCAAGAGTTTAGTCGCTCTCAGTCACAATCGATAGAAAATAATCACTTAAAAATTGCTCAACCTCAGTATAATATTGACCATAAAAGTTGGGCGATGCCAAGTTCGGAAAACGAGTATAATAAAGCGATCAACGAATTATATGCTTATCGTAAAGCGTTAACAGATGTTAACAGTCAATCGGCACAATTTTATGCTCGTTCTGATAATTTACGTGACTGGATCCAAGAAGTTAACAAACGCTTAGGCAGTTACTCACAACGACTAAGTGCGAGTGTTGGTCGTGAACAATTAAACACTGATTTAGCCGGCGATAGTGTTGCTCAGCAATCAACTTATAGTCAAGCTAGCGTTGAGTTAAAAACTAGCTGGTGGGATATTGATGATGAGTTCTATGAAGCGCGTGGTGCATGTTGGGCGTTATTACATTTTTTACGTGCTGTAGAAATTGATTTTAATGATGTTTTAGAGAAGAAAAATGCTAAAGTAAGCGTACAACAAATTATTCGAGAACTTGAAGCTAGCCAAGAATCTATATGGAGTCCAATGATTCTTAATGGAGATGGTTTTGGTTTATTAGCAAATCATTCTTTAGTAATGGCAAATTATATTTCACGTGCAAACGCAGCACTTATTGATTTAAATGACTTGTTGAGTCAGGGATAATAAAGGGAAGAACATGAAAAAAACAGCATTAGCAGTACTAGTTACGGGGTTACTCTCATCATCAGCAATGGCTGATACCCTTGCAGGGCTTTATATTGGAGGGTCAATATGGAGTAACGAAGCATCGGGTACTTTTGGTGAAAAAAATAACCTAGTTGATTTTAATTTACAAGACAATGAACAAGGTTCTTTCTACATTGCTTTAGAGCATCCTTTACCATTTATTCCTAATTTGTTAATTGCTTCTACAACATTAGATACCAATGGTTCTACTACGTTGACGGAAAGTTTTGAATTTGACGGTGAAACTTTTGATGCAACAGTTCCTGTGGAAACCACGTTTGATCTTCGTTATGTTGATTATACCTTATACTACGAAGTCTTTGATAATGGCCTTTTCTCTTTTGATTTTGGCTTAACGGGGCGTGACTTCGACGGAGATGTAACTGTTTCATCCATAGTTCAAGGGGCATCTACAGATGCATCGATAGCTGTAACTCAAATAGTACCTATGCTTTATGTTTCTACGATTGTCGGTTTACCAGGAACGAACTTAAATCTATTTGCAAATGGTAACTTATTATCATTTGATGGGCATACATTATACGATTATCAAGTCGGCATAAGTTATGAGTTAATCGACAACTTAGCCGTAGATGTCAATTTAACTGCTGGTTACAAAGCGGTTAAACTTGAACTTGAAGACATAGATGATTTATATACCGATGTTGAGTTTAATGGTGTTTTCGCTGGCGTAGTTGTACATTTCTAATGCTTTAAAGAGTCTGTTATATAGGCTTCAATTAATACAGAAAAGACGTTGATTTAACAAAATCAACGTCTTTTTTATTTTTCAGATATAGGTTTGGTGACACAGGAATGATTAACTCTTTCTATGTCATTGCCTTAAACCTCTCATGAATAAATTTCACTACCACCTTATTTATAAACTTCATTAATCCAATATATTCTAAACGCAAGGTTTGTTGAGCTACAGAGACTAATCAACGTTTTATTAACATCTTTTAAATAAGTGGTTATCTTATAATCACTTGTTACTTTAACGTAACGTATGCTTTACTTTTTGTTTGTCTTTTTTTGGATAAATGATTGCTTTATTGTTACATAAATGTAATAAATTACATCATTACCCACAATGTGGGTTAAATCGAAATGTTTCAGTACTCATGATCATAATATGAGTTAATAATAAAAATATAAATAGTTAGGGAATAGTATGAAATTTAATAAATCAATCATTGCCACATTTGTCGGTTCTGCATTAGCTACAACAGCCTTAGGTGTTGCTGCTAATAATGACAGCATGCCAACTAAAAACTTTTTGGTTGAAAGAGTTGCACAAGCTAGTACAAGTAATCAAGTGGCAACGGCAAGTGGCATGCATAATCAATATGATGCAGAGCTTGGTAAAACCACATTTCAGTGGGCAGCAGTTAATAATGCAGCGCCTAATGTTGGTGCTATCGCAGCGAAACATCAAGTTGCTTACGCTTCAGAATTCTATTTAAATCAGCTTGTAGGTATTTCTACTGTAAAAAAATCAGGTGTACAAGCCATATTAGCAAGTGTGCATGATAAAGGTGTAGGCGCAAAAATTGCGAAATATAAACAAGAAGTTAACGGTGTAGAAGTTTTTAACCGTGAATATAATATTATGATGGATGCTGAGTTTAACTTAGTTGCTTCATCAGGTTATTTAGCCAGTAAGATGTCAACTCAGGGAATTAAAAGTGATTTGTCTTTAAACGCTTTTGGCAGCCCTGTTGAAGCAATTAAAGCTGCTTTTAATGATTTATCTGGTGACGCAAGCGATATTATTCTTTCTGAGAAAGAGACTGCAGGTAAATACACGAAATTTAACGTTTCAAATAGCGAAAAAATGTTAGGCGAGCCTCGTGCTAAGAAAGTTTATTTTGAACAAAAAGGTAAACTAGTACCTGCATATTACGTTGAAGTGGAATCTGCATTAGCAGACAGTGTTGACTCAGAATATTTCAGCTATGTTATCTCTGCTAATAACGGTAAAGTTTTATTTAAAAATGACCTTTCAAGCCATGCGGATAGCTTTAATTACCGTGTATACGCTGATGAAGACACTAAAAACCCTTGGGATAGCCCTCATGGAAATGTAATTCCTGCAGCTAGTGCTGATACTCCAGACGCATCAGCTTATTTAGATGCTCCAATGGTTTCATTAGTATCAGCCGGTATAAGTACCGGTGATGCATGGTTAGCGGACGATGCAACAACAACTGTTGGTAACAATGTAATAGCGTATGTAGATGCGATAGCACCAGATGGATTCACTAATGGTGACATTATCCCTGAATTAACCAGTGCTAATACATTTGATTATAAATATGATACGGATCTTCTCGAAAACTCAATTCATAATAGAAAAGCGGCAACAGTTAACTTATTTTATTTAAATAACTATTTACATGATGATTTTTACGATCACGGCTTTGATGAAGCTTCTGGTAATGCTCAAAACTTTAACTACGAGCGTGGTGGAATTGAAGGCGATGCAATTCGTGCTGAAGTTCAAGATAATTCTGGCTTCAATAATGCGAATATGTCGACTCCTGCTGATGGTGGTTCGCCACGTATGCAAATGTACTTATTTGACAGTAAAGATGCAGTAAATGGCTCTGATTACGGTGTTACCGTGACATCTCACGATGATATTGGTCTAGCCGATGTTTCAAAACGCTCATCGTTTGGTAAAGGTCAATTCAATATTGAAGGCAGCGTAGTTCGCATAGATGACGCCATGGATGTGATCACCGATGGTTGTGATGCTGCAGCAAACGGTGCTGCATTAGCTGGAAATATAGCAATTATTGATCGCGGTGTTTGTTTTTTCACGGAAAAAGTAAAAAATGCCCAAGATGCTGGTGCGATTGCAGTAATCGTAGTGAACAATGTTGACGATGGTGCTACTCCATCAATGGGTGGCAGTGACGATACAGTTACCATTCCTAACATGGGTATTAACTTTGCAACAGGCGCAGCTATCTACGCAAAATTAGCTGCTGCTGAAGAAGTTACCATCTCTATGTTTAATAACAAACCATATAAAGGTAGTTCATTTGATAATGGTATCGTAGCTCACGAATGGGGTCACTATATCAGTAATCGTTTAATTGGTAATGGTTCAGGTTTAAGCAATAACCAAGGCCGTTCTATGGGCGAAGGTTGGGGTGACTTCCACGCATTATTGTTATTGTCTGCAGCTGACGATGCGCTGATTGCAGGTAATGAAATGTTTGGTACTGCATATTCTGCTACATCATATGTTGCAAATTTCCAAACAGGTATTCGTAACTATCCGTACTCTACAGATATGGAAATTAATCCATTGACGTTTGATAATGTCACCTTAGGTAATGGCGTATATGAATATCCAGCAGGTACAGCTGAAGTTCATGATGCAGGCGAACCTTGGGCAGCAATGTTATGGGATTCATATGTAGCACTTATCAATGATGAACGTCATACCTTTGCAGAAGCGCAAAGTTTGATGAAAAGTTACTTGGTTGGTGGTTATAAAATGACACCAGTTGCACCAACATATACTGAAGCACGTGATGCAGTGCTTGCCGCAGCTTACGCAAATGATCCAGCCGATTATACTCTTATTTTAGCGGCATTTGCTCGAAGAGGCATGGGATTAGGTGCAGTATCTCCAGATCGTAATTCTATAGACCATACTGGCGTTGTAGAGTCATATGAAGTTGAGTTTTCTGAATTTGCTGTTACCTCGCATACATTAAACGCTAACTATGAAGGTTTAACTTCTGGTTACTGTTCTAATGACAACATTTTAGATAAAGGTGAAACAGGTACAGTAAGTTTTACTATCCAAAATAGAGGTAGTGAAGTTTATACCGATGTTGTTGCCAAAATTGAAGTTGTTGGTGATCATGATATTACTTTAGCAAATGATGGTATGACTACCTTTGCTAGTTTAAACCCAACTGAATTTTCTACTAGTGCACCGATTGAACTCGTACTAAATGAAGCTATGATGTCTGATTCAATCGAGTTGAAAGTAACGTTCCCTGATCTTGCAGATGATGTTTCAAATGAATACTCATTTACTGCAACCGTTAACTATGATTTTAAAGATAGTGCTCTAGTAGATAATTCATCAACAGATACAATGGAAGATATTTCATTATTTGTTAACTGGACAGAAAACGTAATGACTGGCGGTGCATGGGCAGTAGGAACACAGTCATATGATAGAGGGAATATACCTTTCTTTGCGGCATCATCTGGTGCTGATTTAGGTGCACAAGCGATGCATCTAGCTAATCACAGCTTTGAAACCGACGTTGCAGTGGAAACTAAAGCAATTCAAGTAGGATATGCCGGTAACTTTGAAATGAGCTTTTGGCACTTTTACGGCTTAGAAGGTGGCTGGGATGGTGGTGTTGTCGAAATTAGCGTAAACGGTGGTGACTGGACAGATGTTACTGAAATGGGCGGAAGGTTTGATTCTGGCTATAATGGTACAGTTGAAGCTCAAGATGCTCAAGCATTAACCGGACGTCCAGTGTTCACTGGCTATAATGTAAGTGATGCTGGTGTATACGGGAGCATGGAACGTGTCGATTTTGGTACGGCTTTAAATGGTAATGAAGTTAAACTAAGATTCCGTGTTAGTACTGATTCGTATGTAAGTGATTATGGCTGGGCGATTGATAATGTTCAATTTAGCAACATTATATCAACAGTATTTTCAGATTTAGTTGCTGGCGATACTAACGCTTGTGATAACCGCATACCTTACATAGCTGCTGTTTCTGAAGTAGAACAGTCTGTTAATGAAGGTGGCTCTGTTAGTTTGAGTGTTGAAGCTTCTGATCCAAACGGTGATACATTAACTTACAGCTGGGAACAAACAGCTGGCACTGCAGTAACAATGACAGGTGACGATACAGCAGCAGTATCTTTCTCTGCTCCTACTCTTGCATCTGGTTCTGAAGAGTTAACGTTTGTAGCAAGTGTTAATGATGGCATTGCAACGGTTACACAGAGTTTCACTGTAACAGTTAACGATGTACCTGAACCAACTCCTGTTAAGAAAAGTTCTAGCGGTGGTTCAACAGGTTTATTAGCATTCTTGTTATTACCTTTAGCGTTATTACGTCGTCGTAAGTAATATCTCTTATTAGAATTGAAAGCTGATTGATTATTCAATCAGCTTTTTTTATAACTAAAATTTGGTTGAAGTAATAAAACAAAAGGGAAATACAAATGCGTAACCTTAGTGTGATAGTTCTTGGTGCGGTTCTGTTAACGGCTTGTTCAGATAAAAAAGAAGAAGAAAGCGTAATCGAAAAACATGTAAGTAGCGAAGAGGTTTCCTCTTTGGAACAAGATGTATCAGCAAAAGCAGAAAATGATAAGCAGACGATAGTTGGCGAGAATAAACTAATTGTAAAAGGTGAAAAAGATCTGACTAAACAAGTTATTGACAGGAATAGAAACACGGGTAAAAGCAAAAACGTAATGATTAATGAGAAAAAATTTGAATTACAATCTGATGAACTACTCAAAGGAGCTAAAGTCTTTAATTTTCTAATGTCTCAGTCTGGCATCGTAAAAGGAACTTTTGTTGTAATAACAAATAGCGTAGAAAAGTTATCCCGCTTCGATAATACGGCGGAAATTAATGAAATCGCAAAGAACACATATCGTTTGACGCCAGAGAATGATGCTAACTTCTCTGAGTATTATAAGTTACTTCAACGAGCAAAACAGTTTCAGCGAGTGGAAATGGAAATAGACTACAGTGGAAAAACTCGTCGTCCATTAACGGAAGAACGCTAACAGACGAACATTTAATTGTAAATATATTGAGCACTAACTTAATTTTATGTAGATTAGTGCTTGGTGTCTTTAATAAAACCGTCGATCTTTGTTTCATCAAATTTATAAGTTGTTAAACAATAATCACAGGTCATTGTTACGCAACCTTGTTCCTCAATAATACTTTTCAATTCACTGGGTGCAACTTGAGCAATAGCCGTTAAGCACTTCTCTTCTGAACAGCTACATTGATAATTAACAGATTGAGGTTCAAATAAACGAACATCTTCTTGGTGATACAAACGGTACAGTAAAGTTTCAGCGTCTAAAGAGAAAATTTCTTCTGCTTTAATGGTATTGGTTAACTGGCATAAGTGTTCAAAATCACTTTGCTGTTGTTCTTTGTCATCACCATCAGGGAGTAGTTGTATTAAACTTCCAGCTACTTGAGTATTATCAGCCTTACTAAATAACCAAATTTTTGTCGGGATCTGCTCTGAAACTTCAAAGTAGTGTCCTAAACAATCAGCTAAATTATCTTTGTCAAGTGCAACAACACCCTGGTAAGCTTCACCTTTTTCAGGGCGAATAGTAATTACCATCGTACCTTTACCCATTAAATCTCTTAAGCCTTTTCCCTCGGTTGGTTCAGTTAAACGAGCGATACCACGCATAGATTGATTATGATCCCCGTTGACTGACATATAACCAATAGGTCCATCACCTTGTAATTGAACGGTGATCTCACCTTGAAACTTTAAAGTAGCAGTCAGTAAACAAGTTGCGGCAACTAATTCACCTAACAGTGCTTGAACGCCTGAAGGATATTCATGTAAATCAATTATTTCTTGATAAACTTTGCTTAATTGTACAAGCTCACCACGTGCATGCTTACCATCAAATAAGTAGCGATTTAAAACATCAGTTTTAACAGTCACAGTTACATCCTTTCTTTAAATTGTATTAGTTTTCTACGTTGTTTTTTATCAGGTTTAGTGTCACTAGCTGGGCTTAGTAAAGTACCTTGTTTACGTGCAAAGGCATTTTTTTCTCGCGTAGCAATACTACTTTCAGTTTCTTGGAAAAGTGTACGGGCAAAGTCTGCATCTCGGCGTTTATCTGCAAGTGCAATGACAATAACTTCTCGTTCTTCGTAACTTTGGCGAAGCGTTATTTTATCACCTAAAGAAACAGCTTTTCCTGATTTTGTACGTTGACCATTATAGAAGACTTTACCACCATCGATCATTTGTTTAGCAATGGCACGGGTTTTATAAAAACGTGCGGCCCATAACCATTTGTCGAGGCGGATTGACGTGTTTTCCGTCGGAGGCTGACTATGTTTCATGGATTTGTCATATTCCTATATCTAAGTGTCGCGGCGAAAATATCATAATATAGTATAAAGTCTAGTTATTTAAGACCATGAATAACAGCAATGGCAATGTTAGTTTGCATATTCAGGAAATAAATTGTTAATAAATATTAACATTTGCCACTCTACTCTTGTTGATAGCGTCTAGCTCAAGTATTATCAGAAGATAATAATAAAATCCAATTTTAATCTTTATAAAGATAACCATGCAATTACCTTCAAACTTTTCCAGTACAGTCGACTTTTTATCACAATTACCTCAGCAAAAAATAGCTAAGGTGATCAGTGCTATTTTGTTAACTTATATTGCCTATGTTCTTGCACAAATTACTTGGTTTATAGCGCCTAGTGGCCAATATCATGCATCATCGAATGTTACCGTTAAAGTTACAAAGCAAAACACTAAAACCGCTACGATCAGTCTAACAGGTTTAAAAACATTGAACTTATTTGGCTTATATACAGACGAAATAGAAGCTATTGAAACTGCTGAAGTTGAAAATGTCCCTGAAACACAATTGAATTTAACATTAGCAGGCGTAGTGGCAAGTGATGATAAAACAGCGTCTGCAGCGGTTATTGAAAAATCAGGAAAGCAAAATACCTATAGTCCAGGGGAAACGATAACTGGAACGCGTGCCGTACTTGATAGTGTGTTTCGAGACCGAGTGATTTTAAAACATGCCGGAAAACTTGAAACACTCATGCTTGATGGCTTTGATTATAATGAAACAGCTAAGATTACTAAGCCTAAAACAGTAAATCGATCTTCTCTCACTCAGAAAAAAAGAAAGCAGATAAATAACAAGTTAACATCGCCTAATGTGCTTGATCGAAGAACAAACAAAATGCTGAGTAAGAGTGCTAAATTATTTAAAGAAGACATTAATTCCGACCCGAGTAAAATTACAGACTATTTAAAAATATCACCAAAACGTAAAGATGGAAAAATTGTCGGTTATCGGTTGATGCCAGGTAAAAAATCACAGTTTTTCCAAAATTCAGGACTAAAACCTGGCGATGTTGCCATTCAGATGAATGGATATGATTTAACTGCACCAAGTGAAGCAGCACAAGCTCTTGCCGCATTAAAACAAGACAAAGAAGTATCGTTGTTAATTGATCGTAACGGCGAATTGAACGAAATATTATTTAGTATTGGCGGCTAACGCCCTTACTTATCAAAATTGAGAATTAAGTTATGATGAATTCCCCCTTGCGTAAGCGTTTTAACGCACCTTGGTATAAACGTTTATTAACAACAGGTTTAACTGTTGTAATGATGAATACTTTATTATTTAGTGCTAACACAAGTGCCGCTAAGTATTCTCCTAATTTCAAAGGTACAGAAATTGCCGAATTCATTTACATAGTTGGTAAAAATCTCAAGAAGACGATGATCGTTGATCCAAATGTTCGAGGTAAAGTTAATCTTCGCACGCAAGATGAGCTTACGGAAAAACAATATTACCAAGTCTTTCTCAATGTACTTGAAGTTTATGGTTTTGCTGCGGTTGAAATGGATAACAATGTTGTAAAAATAATTCGTAACAAAGATGCAAAAACCTCATCAATTCCTGTTGTCGGTGATGAAAATCCAGGGGTAGGCGATGAAATGGTTACCCGTGTTGTTGAAGTTAAAAATGTAACCGTACGCGAATTAACGCCGTTACTTCGCCAGCTTTCAGATCAAGCAGGTGGTGGTAACGTAGTGAATTATGACCCTGCAAACGTAATAATGCTTACGGGCACAGCGGCTGTTGTAAATCGATTAGTAAAAATTATCGAACGCGTCGATAAAGCGGGTGACCAAGACGTACAAATAATCAAATTGAAATATGCATCAGCAGCGGAAATGGTGCGTATTGTTGAAGCGATGAATAAGTCTAGTAAAGGTAAAGCCGGAACTCCATCTTTTCTTATACCAAAAATCGTTGCAGATGAACGCACTAATAGCGTCATCGTGAGTGGAGAGTCCCAAGCTCGAGCTCGTATTGCAAAGTTGATTTCTCGTTTAGATAGCGAATTAGAAACAAATGGAAATACACGTGTTTATTATTTGAAATATGCAACGGCTGAAGACTTAGTTAAGGTTTTAGAAGGTGTTAGTCAATCAATAGAAGCAGAAAGCTCGGGCACAAAAAGCTCGTCTAAGGGACGTAACAAAAAACGCAATATAAGCATTGATGCTCATGAAGATACTAATACGCTCGTTATTACAGCACAACAAGATATGCTTAGATCACTTGAAGCCGTTATTCGTAAGTTAGATGTTCGTCGTGCACAAGTACTTGTTGAAGCAATTATTGTTGAAGTTTTTGAAAGCGACGGTGTCAGTTTAGGTGTGCAGTGGTTTAGTGACACTGGAGGCTTTACACAGTTCAATAACGGTCCTGTTTCCATTAGTGGAGTGGCCGCAGCTGCAGAGGCCGCTCGATCAACCCCAGGAACAAAAGGTTCTACTGTTACTTCTGAAAGTGGTGCTGTTACCATTAATCCAGATCAAGCTGATACTAAAGGCGATTATTCATTAGCTGCAACATTATTGGGTTCGGTGAGTGGTGGTATGTTCGGTATTATGCAAAATGGTTGGGGTGCAATAATACAAGCAGTGAGTAATGACACTAACTCTAATATTCTTGCAACACCCAGTATTACAACACTTGATAATGAAGAAGCGCATTTCCTTGTTGGACAAGAAATCCCAATTCTTACAGGTTCTACCGCAGGTAGCAGTAATGGAAATCCATTCCAAACAGTAGAACGCCAAGAAGTCGGTATAAAACTCACGGTTACCCCACGAGTAAATGAAGGAACAGGTGTTCAATTAACCATTGAGCAAGAAGTTTCGTCAGTAAGTGGTGCTACAGGTGTTGATATTTCTATCAACAAACGTGAAATAAAAACAGTTGTTATGGCTGATTCTGGCGCAACAATAGTGCTTGGTGGTTTGATAGACGAAGACGTGCAAGAAAGTGTGCAAAAAGTGCCTTTATTAGGTGATATTCCCTTTATAGGTCATTTGTTTAAATCAACAACAACCTCAACACGTAAACGTAACTTAATGGTATTTATTCGCCCTACGATTATCCGTGATGGAAAATTGATGAATGAAATCAGTAAAGAAAAGTATAACTATATTCGTGCTATTGAAATACATAAGCAAGAAGAAGGTTTGTCATTAATGAGCAATGAAAAAATGCCATTATTACCAGAATGGAATGACCAACTTGCTTTACCTCCTTCATTTGATGAATACATGAATAAAAATAAGTTAAAAGAGCCTAGTTTATTACCGCCTGTCGTAAATGGCGAGAATGATGATTCATCAAATTCTCAGCAAAAAGCACAATAATATGGCTGATATTGAAACTCATCAAGAAGTCAAAAGCATGGTCAGTGTTAATGTTGCGGGTAATGGTCAAGATAGCGATATAAAAAGAATAGAGATCAGCCGTTTACCTTTTAGTTTTGCTAAGCGTCATAGTGTATTAATCAGTAAAGAAGATGATCAATACACATTACATTGTTTGAACAATGTAAATAGCGCTGCCGTATTAGAAGTACGCCGGGTATTAAAAACCACGTTTGACATCGAGTGTCATTCTTTAGATGAATTTGAACAGTTGTTGACGATTTCATACCAGCGAGACTCTTCTGAAGCACAGCAAATGATGGAAGACATCGGTAACGAAGTTGACTTATATTCGCTCGCTGATGAATTGACAGAAACTGAAGATCTACTTGAAAATGAAGATGATGCACCCATCATCAAATTGATCAATGCAATGTTGAGTGAAGCGATAAAAGAAAATGCGTCGGATATTCACATTGAAACATTTGAAACCACATTACAAATTCGTTTTCGAGTTGACGGCATCTTACGTGAAGTTTTAAAACCAAACCGTAAACTTGCATCATTATTAGTCTCTCGTATTAAAGTTATGGCGAAACTTGATATCGCTGAAAAACGTATTCCTCAAGACGGTCGTATCTCTTTACGTATTGCAGGACGCGCAGTAGACGTTCGTGTGTCAACAATGCCGACTGGCCATGGTGAACGTGTAGTTCTGCGTTTACTTGATAAAAATTCTGTACGTCTTGATCTTGAAGATTTAGGCATGACATTAGCAAATCGTATAAAGTTTTCTAAGCTCATCGAAAAACCACATGGCATTATTTTAGTTACAGGTCCAACGGGCTCTGGTAAAAGTACCACGTTATATGCCGGTTTAAGCCAAATTGATTCGAAAGAACGTAACGTACTGACTGTTGAAGACCCCATCGAGTACGCTATTGAAGGTATTGGACAAACTCAGGTTAACACTAAAGTTGATATGACCTTTGCTCGTGGCTTGCGTGCAATACTTCGTCAAGATCCTGATGTAGTTATGGTAGGTGAAATTCGAGATTTAGAAACCGCACAAATTGCCGTGCAAGCAAGTTTAACCGGTCATTTGGTTATGTCTACATTGCACACGAACAGTGCCGCTGGTGCAATAACCCGTATGGAAGATATGGGTGTTGAATCATTTTTATTATCGTCAAGTTTATTAGGTGTATTAGCTCAACGACTCGTAAGAACACTTTGCCCACATTGTAAAGAAAGCCATTTACCTGATGAGCAAGAGATTAAGTTGCTCGAGTTAGCACAAGACAATATACATGAAATATATCGCGCTATAGGTTGCAGCGAATGTAACAATAAAGGCTACAAAGGCCGTATGGGTATTCATGAATTAATCGTTGTAGATGATAAAGTTCGCGAACTTATTCATAACGGTAAAGGCGAGCAAGCCATCGAAAAATTTATTCGTAAAAATACGCCAAGCATTCGTCGAGATGGTTTTGACAAAGTCATCACGGGTCAAACGACTCTCGAAGAAGTTTTACGTGTAACAAAAGAAGATTAACGAGAGTTTTATTATGGCAGCTTTTGATTATCAAGCAGTAAACAGCCGTGGTAAAACGGTAAAGGGTGTTATCGAAGGAGATACACCGAGACAAGTGCGTGGCTTGTTAAGAGATAAAGGCTTAATGCCAACGGAAGTAACACCGAGCTTACAAAAAACTAAAGAAGCAGCAAATAAATCACGATTTGCCGGTCGAACTAAAGTATCAGTTGCAGAGCTTGCGTTAATTACACGTCAACTTGCAACTTTAGTAGAGTCAGGTTTGCCTATTGAAGAATCATTGCTTGCAGTGGGTGAGCAATGTGAAAAAAATACAATGAAAAGCATGATCATGGCGGTGCGTACGAAAGTCACCGAAGGTTATGGTCTGGCTGAAAGTATGGCTGAATTTCCATATATTTTTAGTGGTTTGTATCGTGCCATGGTTGCGGCAGGTGAAAAATCTGGTTTTCTAGATACGGTATTAAACCGTTTAGCTGATTATACAGAGCAACGTGAACAGTTGCGTTCGCAAATCATTCAAGCGCTTATATACCCAGTTATTATGACCGTAGTTGCTATTGGCGTTATTTCAATACTGTTAACGGCAGTAGTGCCAAAAATTGTCGGACAGTTCGATCATATGGGAGCAAGCCTCCCAGCTTCTACACAGTTTTTGATAAGTAGCAGTGACTTCTTAAGAGATTACGGCTTCTATATTCTTGTACTTATTATATTAATAATTGCTGGATTTAGCCATTTAATGAAAAAACCGAAATTCAAATTTGAATTTCATCGAAAAGTGATCAGCTTTCCGGGAGTAGGAAAAATTATTCGCGGTATTAATACCGCTCGCTTTGCACGAACGTTAAGTATTCTTACCGCCAGTGCCGTACCTTTGCTAGAAAGCATGAAAATATCTGGTGAGGTTTTGGAAAATTTATACATTAAACAGTGCGTAAAAGAGTCCGCTGACAAAGTACGTGAAGGAGCAAGTTTACGTGTTTCTTTAGAGCAAACGAAATTATTTCCACCGATGATGCTTCATATGATAGCCAGTGGTGAAAAAAGTGGCAAGTTAGAACATATGCTTGGCCGCTCAGCAGACAACCAAGACAGAGAGTTTGAAGCGTTAATGAATATATCGCTAAAAGCATTTGAGCCAGCATTGATGGTTGTGATGGCAGGTGTCGTTCTTTTTATTGTTATGGCTATTTTACAGCCAATTCTTCAGTTAAATACCTTAGTAGGAGGTTAGTATGAACAAAGTAAATCAACCAATTAACACGAAAAACAAACAACGAGGTTTTACCTTACTTGAAGTAATGGTGGTCGTCGTTGTCATCGGTTTATTAGGCAGTGTCGTTGTCCAAAATTTAATGGGTAACATGGATACAGCGAAACTTCAAAAAGCGGTACAAGATATAAATGGCTTGGAAACTTCACTAACCATGTACAAAATGGATAACTATAAATATCCAAATACCGAACAAGGGTTAGAAGCTTTGGTTGAAGAAACGGATATTGAACCTTTACCACGTCGTTTTCCAAACGGTGGTTACGTTAAACGTTTACCAGCTGATCCATGGGGCAACGAATATCAACTATTAAACCCAGGTGAAAATGGTGATATCGATATTTTTAGCATGGGACCTGATGGCGAGCAAGGTACAGAAGACGATATCGGTAACTGGAATCTTGGCGACTACCAATAGGTATAACCCAGAAATAATATCATGAACCATTATTCGAAAAAAACAACACGCCGAAACGGTTTTACTTTAATTGAAGTGATGCTGGTTATTGTACTTGTTGGATTAATGGTTTCTGTTATTCAGTTTAGTGCTTCAGGTGACAAAGCCGAAGAAACACTTGAGATGTCAAGTAAACGTTTTGCAGGTGTTTTCAATATTGCCGCTGAATACGGTATGTTAAACAATATAGAATTAGGCTTGATGATTGATAAAACCGGTTATCAATATTTAGGTTACGATGGCGAGAAGTGGACAGATGTTTCTGAAAATGAATTGTTCAGTCGTTATGAATTGCCTGAGGGTGTTGAGCTGGTTTTGCAACTTGATGATTTACCCATAGAAGAGCCTCAGCTATTTGACACAGAATTATTTAATGAACTGCAAGAAGATAATAAAGACCCTGACGATGAACTCAGTGAAAACAGGGATTCTGAAAATAATATAGAAGAAAAAAAACTCATCCCACAAATATATATACTCTCCGGTGGCGAAATAACGCCGTTTAGTTTACGTTTTCAAATTGTCGAAAATGATTACACCGAAGCAAAATTACACTTTAAAGTCACTGGTCTATACACCACACCATTAAGCGTTGAAGGGCCACTCTTTGATGAATAACGCTTTAATGATTAATCGGGTGAATAAATCAATGAAAAGACTTTTATCAGGTTTCACATTAATTGAAGTGATGCTCGCTATGGCAATTTTTTCAATTGCAGGAATTGCATTATTAAGCGCAGCTGACAATAACATCAAAAATTTGAGTCATCTAGAAAATAAAGTTTTAGCAAATTGGGTTGCCTCAAATCAGTTGGTTGAGGTGACTTTAGACCCGACATGGCCTCCAAAGAATAATAAAAAAGGCACCGTTGAAATGGCTGGCCAAGAATGGTTTTGGTTGCAAAGAGTCATTAAAACAGAAAATAAAAACATGCGTTCTGTTGTTATTGAAATTCGTCAAAAAGAAGATGAAGAGTTAGCCATTACTAGTTTGGTTACCTTTGTTTCCAAGAGTCAGCCATAATGTGTGCACCGTTAAGAAATTCAAAGGCTAAAGGTTTTACGCTATTAGAAGTACTGATTGCCATTGCCATATTTTCAATGATCAGCATGAGCAGTTTCAGTATTTTTAATACGGTGATAAAAAGTAACGAATCATCAAAAATTCGTACCGACCGAATAAATGAATTACAACGTGGCTTTTTATTAATTGAACGAGATTTACTGCAAATCGCTAAACGAAGCATTCGATTCAATGGCGAGGCACCACAGGAAGATTTTTTATATACTGACAATAATAGTTTTTCAGACAGTGAAAGTACCTTAGCATTTGTTAGACACGGTTGGACAAATCCGGGTTTACTCTTGCCGCGCAGTAATATGCAGTCAGTGGCTTATCAGTTAAATGAAGGTACATTTGAACGACTTCACTTTAACTTTGTTGATGCTATACAAGGACAAGAACCAAAAGTAAGAAATTTGATCACAGAAATTGAAACACTAAATTTCGAATTTTTTTATAATAAAAAATGGCAGAAAACAATTATCGAGAAAAGTTTACCACAAGCTATTGCTGTAGAATTCATCACGAAAGATTATGGTTTGATCCGTAGGGAATTTTTAGTGGCAGGTGATAAAAATGTTAAGTAATATTGAATTTGTCTGCTTTGGGAATACTTAATGAGAAATTATAAACTCTCTTGCCAAAGTGACCTCACCATTGCTAAAAAAGTGCGTGGTGTTGCCCTCATTACAGTGTTACTTATTGTTGCCTTAGCTGCTGTGCTTGTTACGCAAATGACAGGGCGATTACAATTGCAAATGCAACGTACGAACAATATTAGCTTAAATCAACAAGCTTATTGGTATGCAATGGGTGCTGAAGCTTTTGCAAAAACAATATTAATCGAAGCATTTAAAGATGAGCAAGACGTTACCCATTTAGAGCAAATGTGGGCACAAGGTGAAACAAGTTACCCGGTAGATTTTGGACAAATAACCGGTGAAATTTTTGATATGCAAGCCTGTTTTAATTTGAACGCATTAAGAATCGATAGAAGCGCTATTCCTGCAGGTTCTGGTAAACCAGCCATACAAGTGGCTTTTCAACAGTTGATCCTTTCATTGAATGTTGAAGGTGTTACTGACTTTGAAGCCGATTCCATGACGGATGCATTAGTTGATTGGCTTGATAAAGACAGTGCTATCGAGAGCGCTGGTGGCGCAGAAGATAATGATTACGCAGCAAAAGAGTTTCCTTATTTACCGGCAAATCATTACCTTGCAAGTATTACAGAATTACGATTGATTGAACATTTTACCATACCCGTGATAAATCAATTGAAAAAGTTTGTTTGCGTATTACCCAATACAGATTTACATAAGATAAATTTAAATACCATTAGCACCGAACAAGTGAAGCTTTTAGAAGTCTTCTTAGATATTCCTCCTAGAGATGCTGAAAATGCTTTAGCTGATAGAAAGGGAGATGGGTTTGAAAAGATCAGTGAATTTTTTAGTCATCGAGACATAGCAAAACATAACAACATAACCGAAGTTATGAAAGACCAGTTTGTGGTTGATAGTAAATATTTTAGATTGAAAAGCATTGCAAGTTTTAATGACAGTTATTTCGCTTTAAGTACCTTAATGAAAGTTGAAAGTAATAATAATATCTCAGTAGTGAGTCGTACCATAGGACGAGATTAATGGCCGAAAAGTTATATATTCGATTAGGCAGTAACGCGAATGACGCGGTGCACTGGCTAATCTTCAGTGACGACCAAGAAGGCATTATTGCGAGTGGTGAACTTCCTCACGCAAATGCTTTAGCGGAACTTGCTGAAAAAGCGAAACAACGTGAAGTTATTACGTTTGTTCCTGCGAGTGACATCAGTTTGAAAAGCTTAAAGGTACCCAGTAAATCTGCAAAAGCAATGCGCTTAGCGGTACCGTATATGCTTGAAGATGAATTAGCGCAAGACGTTGAAGATTTATTTTTTGCTTATAGCGATATAAAAGTCGCGGACAGTGAAGATAACTGCTTTGTTGCGGTAGTTGAACATGCTCAGCTTGAACTTTGGAAAGCGTGGTTAGATAACGCTAATATTCTTTGTAAAAGAATGCTCCCTGATGTATTAGCCATGCCTTTGGCAGATGAAGCTAATACTAGCAGTGCAATTGTTTTAGGTGAGCAAATTCTGATTCGTCAAGGACAATGGCAAGGCATCACGATAGACACAAATATTTGGCCATTAATAAGTGAGTCGCTAAGCGATGCTCATATTGAAGAGACAGATAATTCCTCGCAAAAAAGTGAAGAAGTTGACGACACGAAATCGGCAAATTTCTCATTGAACGCGTATTCAGCATTACCAGAATCAAATGCTGAGCTTGTCATTAATCCGATGCCAGAAGAACTCCCCTTAGCACTATTGGCCGCAAGCATTAATAGCGGTAGCGCAGGAAAGTTCAACTTACTGCAAGGTGAATTTAAAAGCAAAGAACAGCGATCTCCCGCTTTAACAAGTTGGTTGTGGGCGGCAGGTATAGCCACTTTTGCATTATTGCTTAATGTTGGCATTAAAGGGGCTGAATTAGTGCAACTTAATAGCCAGCAAGCTCAATTAGAACAGCAAATAATTAATACCTACAAAAAAGCGTTCCCAAAAACTAAACGCGTTAGAATATCAACTTTACGATCTCAACTTAAACAAAAGCTCAAAGAAGTAGGCGGCTCAAGTGGTGAAAGTAGCTTCTTAACCATATTGACTCAAGTTCAGCCTGCACTTGCCTTAGTACAAGATATAAAACCTCAAACGTTGAAGTTTGATGGCAAACGTAATGAAATACGCATGCAAGCACTTGCCAGTAGTTATCAGTACTTTGATAAGTTTAAAATAGCGCTTGAAGAGAGTGGTTTAACGGTATCGATAGGTGCGCAAAATAATCAAGGTGAGCAAATTTCTGGCTCATTTAGTATTAGCAGTAGCGATACTAAGAAATCAACGAACAAGAGAAAGGGACGCTAATGAAAGCTTGGTGGCAACAATTAAAAAGCTCAGAGCAACGACTCGTTGCTATTATGAGCTTTGTTGTAGTGGTATTTTTATTTTACAGCCTGGTTTGGCAGCCGTTGGTAAATAACATAAATTCCACACAACAAAAACTCGTTCGACAACAAGCACTGTATACATGGGTACAAGAAAGCACACAGCGTTATCAGCAGTCGAAAAAAAGCGGTCGAACCACTAGAAGTAACGGTAGCCTTTCTAGTATCGTAAACAGCAGTGCAGGTCGAAATAATATTTCGCTCGCTCGTTTACAGCCGCAAGGTGAAGATTTACAAGTATGGATTGACGAAGTGCCATTTACCCAATTACTCAGTTGGCTTGAATATTTAGCGAACAACGAAGGTTTATTAGTGAAGAGCATTGACTTAAGTAAAGCAGATCGCAACGGTGTAGTGAGAGTTCGTCGCTTACAATTAGGAAAAGGTTAATGAAAAAGTGGTTTGCTTACGGAGCAGTTTTTTTTAGTGTTTATTTAGTTTTTTTAATTGCCACTATGCCTGCGGCTTGGGTGATAAGTTTTGTTAATTTACCCAAGAATATCCAAGTGTCTGAACTTTCAGGCACGGTGTGGCAAAGTTATGCAAAACAAGTGCGCATAAATGATGTTGAAATTAACAATGTGAATAGTGAATTGAGCTTCTTGTCACTACTGATGTTTGACCCAACGGTAATGGTAAAATTTGGTGGTGCATTAGTTAACGGGCCAGAAGGAAAGTTAACCGCGAGTCAATTACTCAAACAAATAAAAATAACCGATTTAGATATCAGTTTAGCCGCGAATCAAATAGCAGAAAAGCTCAATTTAGCTATCCCCATAGAAGCCCATAACTTTATTGATATATCCATTGATGAATTCATTGTTGGCAAGCCTATTTGTGAACAAATGAAGGGTTCTCTGAAATGGCAGAAAGCAGCGGTAACGGCGTTGTCTGAAAAAGTAAAACTTGGTGCTTTATCCGCTAATTTAACCTGCGAAAAAGGAGCGCTAACTTTTATCATGTCACCTAAAAATGATCTCGGGTTAACGTTCACCGCATATTTACGCAGTATGACAAAAGTATCTGGAAATGGCTTTTTAAAACCCGGAGCTAATTTTCCTGAAAAAATAAAACCGATATTACCGTTTATAGGAAAGGCTGATAAACAAGGCCGTTATAGATTGAATTTTTAATCGGTATGTTTACCTTCGTTAATTCAACGAAGGTAAAAACCTCCCATGTTACTATTCAGAATGAGTAAGAACCGGGCATTATCTAACGGGGTGTTTCTTTATTTCATCTATTAATGTTCTAAAATCTGAAGTCGATGGAAAATTGTTGATAATACGTGTCGATTTTTGACTGTCAGGGTTTTCTACGGCTAATAAATGTTCTATGCCATAGCGTTCAGCCGATTCTAAAATATTAATACTATCGTCGACAAACAAGGTGTGCTCAAGCGCAAATCCTTGTTTATCTTGTAGACGCTTCCATAATAGTTGTGATTCTTTCGTCACGCCAAATTCATGCGTTGAATATAAGGCATCAAAATACTTGTCGAGTTGAGTCAGTTCTATTTTAAGCGACAAACTATCAGGATGCGCATTTGTAACAAGAATTATTTCCCGACCGCTCTCCCGTAGTGCCAACATAAAGTCATGTGCATCACTGCGCAAACTTATTAAATGCTGTACTTCACGTTTCAATGCTTGAATGGGCAATTTTGTTTGTTCAGCCCAATAATCTAAACAGTACCAATCAATGGTTCCAGCAACTTTTTCGTAATGGTTTGCCAAATCTGATTTCGCTTGTTCAAGAGAAATTTCTGCGGCTTCACTATATCGCAAAGGCAAATGATGTTGCCAAAAATGATTATCAAAATGTAAATCGAGAATTGTGCCGTCCATATCCAAAAGTACGGTAGAAATTTTAGACCAATTAAGCATTTTTATTTTCCTTTGAGCAATTATTTATTAATTATATCTAAAGTTAACGTGCTATTCTAAAATTATATTATTAAAATTTTACTCTTAGGTTTTGGCACCATGAGCAATAATCTAACACTCCCCGAAATAACCCACCGTAAACAAGTCGCCAAAAGTCGCTTGTTTGCTATTGAACAAATAGATCTCACCTTTAGCAATGGCGTAAAGCGAGAATATGAGCGTATGCAAGGCTATGGCCGAGGCGCTGTATTAATTGTACCTATGTTAGACCATGAAACCTTATTACTCGTTAGAGAGTATTGTGCGGGCACGCATACCTACGAGCTTGGTTTCCCTAAAGGACTTATTGATGAAGGTGAAAGTTCTGAACAAGCGGCTAATCGCGAATTAAAAGAAGAAGTAGGTTATGGCGCTGAAAAGCTCACTCTTGTCCGTCGAGTAACAATGGCACCCGCATTTTTTTCAGCTTCAATGGAAATATATTTAGCGGAACATTTGTATACTGAAAAACTACCCGGTGATGAACCAGAAGAGTTAGAGATTGTTGCTTGGAAAATTGCTGACTATCAATCTTTACTTGCACAGCCTGACTTTAATGAAGCAAGAAGTATCGCGGCATTAATGCTAGTGAAAGATTTAAATAACAAAACTTTTAATGTAACCTCGACAGAAAAATTAAGTGAACGCCTATGAACAGTGACAAATTACTCGCCGTTGCTATAGAGAGTGCAAAAAAAGCAGGGATTGAAGTTGCTAAACATTATAAAAGCGGTGATTACACTTCAGAAATGAAAGCAGACAATAGTCCTGTAACCAGTGCTGATTTGGCTTCTAACGATGTATTGATGCAAGAGCTTTCACGATTAACGCCAGATATACCTGTTATTTCTGAAGAGGTGGGTACATTGCCCCTTGCAGAGCGAAAGAAGTGGTCGCGCTATTGGTTACTTGACCCCATTGACGGTACAGGAGAGTTTATTAAGGGCAGTGGCGATTTTGCTGTAAATATTGCCTTGGTTGAAAATGGTTGGCCTAGTATTGGCGTTATACATGCGCCAGATCATCGGCTGACTTATTACGGCCAAAACAATCTGGGTGCTTTTAAGGAAAATGATCATAGTAGCAGACAAATTTATGTTGCTGAATATGATGGCAGCCGAAAAATTAAAGTAGCCATTAGCCGACGACAAGAACTCAGTTTAATGGGGCAATATCTCAACACTGAAGATTTCTCCTTTGAATATATCGCGTTGGGTAGTTGTTCACTTAAAAACTGTATCATTGCTGAAGGCGGTGCAGATTGCTATTTACGTATTGGACCAACGGGCGAGTGGGATACAGGTGCAAGTCATTGCATCATTGAACAAGCGGGTGGTTCTATTATCGATAGTGAATTTTTACCGTTAACCTACAACCAACGAGAAGGTTTAATGAATCCAGACTTTATGACCTTAGGAACGAGTAATATCCCTTGGAAAGATATTGTTAAACCACACCGAGCTCGACGCTCATAATTTTATATACACTTTTATCAGGACGTTTTATGCGCATTTTATCAATTTTTATTTTAAGTCTCTCAATTTTAATAACTGCTCCAGCTTATAGTGCTTGGAAACTTGATTCGAGCAAATCATCTTTAACTTTTGTTTCAATCAAAAAAGGTACTGTTGCTGAAAATCATCATTTTAAAGATTTTTCAGGGGGTATTACTGACAATGGACTTGCCAATGTTTCCATTGATTTGAGTAGCGTGGACACCAATATCGCCATACGGGATCAACGTATGGCTGAGTACTTATTCGAAACCGCTAAATTTGCACAAGCGAATTTTAGTGTACAACTGAATCAAAATGAAATTGATGCAATAGCTTCAGGTTCAAGTAAAAAAATGTTACTTAAAGGTAGTCTAGACTTACATGGTCAGCAGCAAGAGGTAACGGTAAAAGTGATGGTGTTAAAGTTATCTGAAAAAAACATCGTTGTAACTACATTGCAACCAATCATTATTAAAGCGGAAGACTTTGCTTTAGTGGCAGGCGTTAATAAATTAAAGTCGTTAGCAAGTTTACCTAGTATTGCTTTTAGCGTTCCAGTGAGTTTTGTTTTAACGTTCACTGAATAAAATATGGGATAACAAACACGCATAGCGTGTTTGTTATTGTCTAAATTATAACGTAATTATTCTTGCTCATTTTCTTGTTGATCAAACTGGTCAATGGGCAAAATATTTACGGTGTCATGAAGTTCAGAATAAACTAAGAATGCACTGCCACTGGCGAGTTGCTGCTTTACTTGCGCGACTTTATTGGCTAAAGGCACATCATCTTCCCCGTATTCAGTGCCTTCACGTAAAACAAACTCTCTGATAATACCGGTTAACGTATCTGGCTGTAGATCTTTATATGGGATGATCATAGATGACTCTCCAAAAAGCTTGGCACACGATGTTCTAGCCAAAATTTAGGTTTTAAAGGGTTATTACCGCTAATGAACCCGACATGGCCACCTTTCTTACTAATTTCAAAACAAATGTTTTCGGGAATACTGGTAATGTCACGAGTATTTTCATCACATAAAAATGGATCGTCATTTGAGTGAATAATTAAGCAGGGTTGTTTGATTTTATCTAAAATAAAGCGGCCACTTGCTTGATGATAATAATCTTCAGCGCTGTCAAAACCGTTAATGGGGGCTGTAACCTGTTGGTCAAATTGCCAAATAGTTTTAATTTCAGCTAACTTATGTGCAAGCTTTTGGGATAAAGGTGCAGAAAGTAAGTTACTGTCTATTTTATCTTTAACACTGTCTTTGAGCATGCCCACTAAGTATTTTTGATATACACGTGAAAACCCTTGGTTGATCCGTTTACTACAGCTTGCTAAATGTAAAGGTGCACAAATAATTGAAGCCGCTTGATAAGGGTTATCTGGCTCTTCCGCTAAATAACGTGCTAAAACATTACCACCTAAAGAAAACCCTATTATAGTCATGGGCAGTTTGGGATATTTCTGTTTTAAGAACTGGCTTAAGTAGCTAATGTCTTCAGTGTCTCCGCTATGATAAGAGCGGGCTTTTCTGTTAATTCGGCCGCTACAACCTCTAAAGTGCATGAGTACTCCAAGCCAATTTTTCTCTTTTATAGCACTCAACATTCCTTTAGCGTAATGGCTATTAACAGATCCTTCTAAGCCGTGTAGAACGACAACAATAGGACGGCTTTCATTTTCTTTAGGAATGTCTGTCCATGCTAAATCAATAAAATCCCCATCAGGTAATTCTACGGTTTCGTTGCTCGTTGTTAACTGTTTCTTAGACCTTAAAAATTTGGCAAAAATAGTCTGGCAATGAGCGTTTTTTAGCCACCAAGCGGGAATGAATTGACTTTGAGTAAACATTTTAAAGTATTAGAAATCTGCAGTTGTTTTTTTAATGGTCTGATTGTATGTGAATTGAAAAAAAATAGATATTATCAGGTGGAAATAAAGGCTAGGCCTTTAAGTTTAACAGTTAGTTATGGCTTCAAACGAGTTGATTAATGAGTAGACCTTTACGAGACTCTTCATCTTTTTTATTAATAATGGCAGACTGTAATATGACACTTAGGCGTTCTTTATCCGATGTCTCAGCAGCGTAATCAGTATCTTCTATTCGTGATCGTGATTCACTGACGTTAACGCGTGCTGTTTCATAAGTAGAAACCTGACTACTTAACGCATTGGTTTCAGCACCTAATGCACTTGCTGATTCATTAACACTGGCAAATGCATCTTCAAGTGCTGCTTGAGTTGTTGAGGGGTCACTGGCATCCAATCCTGAGAGAAAGTTAGGGTCGCCTAACACTTCTCCAGCTACTGCATTAATCTGTTCAGTGAGTTGGTCTAGTTCACCCTGAATTGCCGTAGGATCACTAAGTGGGCTGCCTGATTGAATGGACAAAACATTTGCTCTTTGCAAGCTTTCATTAATAGCGCCTAGTCCACTTTCTTGAACGTTATTGGTGTTGACTTGATCTTGGACGTTAGCACTTTCTTGCTGGTAGCCATTAATTTGTGAAGTTAAGCGAGTAGATATTTGTAAACCTGCAGGATCATCAGCCGCACTATTAATTTTTTTGCCCGACGCTAACTTTTCATCTTTTTCTTCGCGTTCTTTATTTTGACGTTCAATAAAGCTGAGTGTAGGGGAAGATTGATTAATAGATAAGTTCATAGGCGCACCTTAATATTTATGATTATTGTGATAGTTATACATCACAATAATCATGGACAAGTGTGCTTAGTATAGCAAAAAACTATTTTGCCTGGTGAATTTTTGTACAATAAATGTGAGTGATGAACTTGTTTATGACATGTCTAATGTTAATTAGTTATTTTCATTAACGTTTTTAATAAAATAATAAAATAATAAAATAATAAAATAATAAAATAATAAAATAATAAATATAAAATACACCAATGCCTAAAAGAATAACTCAACCAGTAAAAGAATAAATCACTATAGGATCATTAATAAGCATATCGAAAAAATTCATAATAGACTCCATAAAAGCAAATGAGTTATAAAAAAATGGCTATAACGTTATGTTATAGCCATTTTATAGGGTGAGTCTCTTTATGGATGTGATGTAGATCAATAATTCTCTAATTTAAAGGAAGAGCCTTTAGATATTGTTTTCGTGATGATTTTATCGCTTAGCTTTTAATTCTTCTTGTTCAAGAAATTGTTTATACAGTCTGTTAGCTTTTCCTCTTGCTTCACTTATTTGCAAATTACTGAGCTTTAAAGCGTCCATATCACGACTTTTCCCTGCATTTTCATAGCCATTGCTCGCCGAAATAATATTCCAAACATAAGACATTTCTATGCTTTTCTCGACACCTAAACCTTCAAAGTACAAAAGAGCCAAATTAAATTGAGCTAAAGCGTAATTTTGTTTAGCAGCAGTTTCATACCAACGAGCCGCTTTTTTATAGTCTTTATAAGTACCTGTACCATTGAAATACATTACGCCAAGATTAAATTGTGCACCTACTAAGTTTTTTCTTGCCGCTCTTTCCATGAGAGCAAAAGCAGTCTTTAAGTCTTTGTCAACAATTTCACCTTCGGAATACATTAAAGACAAACTAAATAGGGCGTCAGGGTAGTTTTGTGAAGCGGAAAGTGACAACAATTCAAATGCTTTGTTGGGATTTTTTTTAATACCGTAACCATTTAAATAAATGAGCGCCATTTGATACTGTGCAGGAGAATATTCTTGAGCCACTAAGGGTTCAAATTCATTAATTGCCGCTTTAAAAGCTCCGCGATTCAATTCATAAATACCTTGGTCAAGATCACCTTGAAAGGCAAAGCTTGAAACACTACTAAGTATAGATAGGCAAAAAAGGATAAATGCTGTTTTTTTCATAATTATTTTCTCATTATTATAATAGTATTATTTCTAAGTGTAGCAAGTAATTGAAAATTTATGCCTAAATTTTTATATAGATACTTTTGACATGATTTCTTCAATTTGTTCTTCTATTTCAAGCCAATGCATTTCATTTTCTTCAATGTCTGCTTTGAGTGAGGCTTGTTGCTTAATGAGCATTGCTAAACGTGATTTATGTTCACTCTGATATATTTCACTTTCAGCTAAGATACTTTCAACTTCTGCTAATTCAATTTGCCAGTGTTGTACTTTTTTCTCGTATTTATCTGCTTGCTTACGTAAAGGTGATGCCTTTTTACGTAACTCTGCCTGTTCTTTGCGCAATTGTTTTTTATCAACTATTTCTGCAGATTTTATCGGTTTTGTATTTTTTAGTGTTTGTTTTTTATCTTCATTCAACCATTGTTGATAATCGTCGATGTCACCAGAAAACTCACTGACATGACCATTGGCCACTAAGAAAAATTCATCAACACATGATTCCAATAAAAATCGATCATGGGCAATCAAAATAATCGCGCCTTCAAAATCTTGTAAAGCAAAAACGAGTGCTTGGCGCATTTCTAAATCGAGATGGTTAGTGGGTTCATCGAGCAATAACAGTTGAGGCTTTTCATTAACAATTAATGCTAAGACGAGTCGAGCTTTCTCTCCACCTGACATCGTACCAACAGGGGATAACGCTTGATCACCGGTAAAGCCAAAGCTCCCTAAAAAGCTACGCGCTTGTAATTCAGTGGTTTCAGGTCTTGCATGTACAATATGCTCAATAGCACTACTTGGCATGTGTAATTGCTCAAGTTGATGCTGAGAAAAGTAACCGATTGTTAAGTCTTGCGCACAATAGCGTTCGCCATTAATTAACGCGATATCACCCGCCAATGATTTTATTAGCGTAGATTTACCCGCACCATTTCTTCCTAGAAGGCCAATTCGGCTTCCCGGAACAAGTGTTAAACCAACATCACGTAAAATAATAGTTTCTTGATTATAGCCACAGGTCGTTTCTTTTAACGCTAATAAAGGATAAGGCAAGGTATCTGGTGTTTTGAAACTAAAGGTAAATTGGCTGTCGACATGAGCAGGTGCTAAGTCAGGTAATTTCTGTAAACGCTTTAACCGACTTTGTGCTTGTTTTGCTTTACTGGCCTTTGCTCGAAAGCGATCGACAAATGAGGTTAAATGGGCCACTTCTTTTTGTTGTCTGTTAAATTGAGCATCTTGCTGGGCTAAGTGTTCTGCGCGCTGACGTTCAAAGGCGGTATAATTACCAGAGTATAATTTTGCTTCTTGGTGTTCAATATGCAAAATTTGATTGATAACATCATCAAGAAAGTCTCGGTCATGTGATATAAGGACTAAAGTGCCGGTAAATCGCTTTAACCAGCGCTGTAACCAAATTACTGCATCTAAATCTAAATGGTTGGTGGGTTCATCGAGTAATAATAAATCTGCACGGCTGATCAACGCTTGAGCCAAGTTAAGGCGCATTCGCCAACCACCAGAAAATTCTTTAACTGCATTTCCCAGTTGTTCTTGTAAAAAACCTAAACCATGTAATAACTCACTGGCACGTGCGGGTAAACTGTAACCACTGATGGCATCAATGTGATTAATAATTAAAGCTTCTTGATTGCCATCATCATTTAATCGAGCCTGTTCAAGTTTATCTTCTAGTTGACGAAACTCTTTATCACCATCCATTACATAGTCTAGCGCTGATTTTTCAAGCGCGGGTGTTTCTTGTTTTACTGTCGAGACATCCCAGCCTGCAGGCATACTAATATCGCCTCTATCGGGTTGTAATTCACCTAATAAAGCAGCAAATAAAGAAGATTTTCCACAGCCATTAGCGCCAACTAAGCCGACTTTGTGATTAGGATGAATGGTAAAGCTTGACGTCTTTATGAGGTTTTTAGCACCTCTATCTAAGCTAAAGTCGGTGGCTATAATCATGTTTTTGAGTTACTCATTTTAATTCAGATGGTTATTGTCCTTTTCCTATCAACAAGATTCAAGGTAAAATAGTGCAACTGAATTTTATTTAGATAGAAAAACGTGAAAAAAAGATTTATTGCTGCTGCTATTTGCCCAAAATGTCATGCTATGGATACTCTAGCATTAACGAAAGAAAACAATGTTGAAAACGTGACTTGTGTCAGTTGTGGACATCGAATGTCACAGCCAGAAGAACATGTTGTTAAGGAAGTTCGTCCGCTTGAACAAGTCATCGGTATATTCAAACAAGAATAGGGTGCAACCTGTAATATATGCAGGAAAGCACAGTGCTATTCGTCTTTATCATTAATAGTGAGGCGGTGGTGCTTCTATATCTTGGGATTCATTTTGACCCGGCGTATTATCTTTAACTCGGTTGGCAATTAATGTCAGCTGTGATTTTAGCTCTGAAATTTCTGATTGATGAACCGCTAGTTCATTATTTAATTGCTCAATAATATCATCTTGAAAGGCATTACGAGATTCTAGCGCTTCCAGACTTTCTTGTAATTTGATTATAGTTTTGGAGATATCAGTTGTCATTATTTTGGATTACCTAACGCTATTTTCTCTGCCAAAGTTCAGCGTAGCCAGATGAACTTTCAGTGATTATTTGTTTCTTTCCTCGAAAGGCGACACTATACACTACCGCGCCCGCAGCACGAATACTTTCTTTTGGCGTAACTCGCCAACTGTCAAGTCGCTCACCGGTTGCTATGCTCCAAAGACTCACTTTTCGAGTAGGTGCGCCTGTGAGTAATTTAGTGCCGTCATCTGAAAATTGAACAGAGCTAAAAATCTCATGACGGTTAAAGTATTGTAATTGGCTGATGCGCTTACCTGTTTTTAAATCCCAAATATTTGATGATTTTTGACTATCTGCAGTGAAAGCAAAACGCCCCTTAGGATCTAATGCCACCATCGTGACACGGCTAGGGTGATTAAATCGATAAACAACCTGTCCACTTTGAGTATCCCATATATAAGCAACGTAGTCGTTTCCGCCAGAAATTGCGATACGACCATTGGGTAACATATCAACCGCATTAATTTTTTCTTGATGGCCTAAAAACTCTAAACGACGACCATTACTCATTGTTATATGTACCACGGTACCATTACTTTTACCGAGTAAAATAAAATCACCGTTGTTAGACAAAGCAATATCACGAATCGTAGATTCACGTACTTTCCAATAACCTTCTGATTCTCCTGTGCTTATATTCCATAAAGAAAAAGCTTCACGATTTGCCGTAAGCGCATGGCTGTTGTTGTTAGATATGTCAGCTAATAATACTAAATTATCGCTACTGTTTTGTTGTTGTGACCAACTGTATTTTAAGGCATTTGTTTCTAGATCCCATAGACTTAAACCATGATGAATAGAAGAGACGACACTGTATTTACCATCATTAGAAATATTAGCAGCATAGGCACCTTCATTTGCATGTTGCCAACGCTGAATAGGTTTGTCGCCAGCTGGTTGACAAGCAATGTTCAATAATGAGAGTAGGCAGATGAAAAGCAGTGTTAGCTTGTTATTACACATGTTCACAATATTAATACTTTTTTCTTAGTTAATTTATCGTTAGTATAAGCCGCATTGTCTAACAATACACAATATTTAATCAATGGCTTAGCGGGAGTTTCTCCAACTGGGTACTAAGTTACGTTAACGGAGAAGAAATGAAATTATTTAAGCCAACTATGCTAGCTATTGCACTTGTGTCAGTGCTTGGTTGTCAAGAAGCAGTAAATCCAACTGAAACTGCACCTGTTTTAGAAACTGAAGTGCAAAAACAGGCTTACAGTTTAGGTGCTTCTATTGGTATGTACATGCAGAAGAATCTTGAGCAACATGAAAAGTTGGGTTTACCACTTGACCAAGCGTTAATTACCCGCGGATTCATCGATAGCCTTGCTGGAAAATCAGTTATAGAAAAAGAAGAAGTTCAAGCTTTATTAATGAACCTTGATAAAGAAATGAAAGCAAAACAACAAGAAGTAGCCGTTGCTGATTCTGCAGCCGCTATTGCTGAAGGCCAAAAATTCTTAGATGAAAATGCTAAGAAAGAAGGTGTAAAAGTTACTGAGTCAGGTATTCAGTATGTTGTTATAACTGAAGGTGAAGGTGAAAAACCGAGTGCACAGGATACAGTAACCGTTCATTACACAGGTACTTTCACCAATGGTGAAAAGTTTGATAGTTCACACGACACAGGTAAGCCTGCAGTATTTCCATTAAACCGTGTAATCAGCGGTTGGACGGAAGGCGTACAGTTAATGTCAGTGGGTTCAAAGTATACTTTTACTATTCCATCTGATTTGGCATACGGACCAAATGGTAGTCAGGGACGTATTCCTGGTAACTCTGTATTACAATTTGAAATTGAATTATTAGAAATTAAAAAAGCACCAGCAGCAGAAATAACCACTCATTAACCAGTAATAACTATTCTGTTAAAAAGCCAATTGTGTAAGCAATTGGCTTTTATCTTTTCTAATAAATCCAAAATATGATCCTATATTGACAGTTGCTCACTGACATATTCAGCGATGGCTAAACTAGACGTTAAACCGGGTGAGTCAATACCAAACAAATTCACTAATCCTTTCAAACCATGCACTTTTTCATTTTGAATGACAAAATCTTTAAAACCATCTTTAGGTCCTTCTAATTTCGGGCGAATGCCAGAATAAGCAGGTTGCAAGCGTTCGGTATCTAATGAAGGATAATAGCGTTGAATTGCAGTAACAAACTTCGCTTTTAGAGCGTCAGAGACTTCATAGTCAATATCATTTATGTATTGTGTGTCAGGACCAAACTTTAATTGACCGCCGATATCCAATGATGCATGAATACCCAAACCATGTGCTTCAGGTACAGGATAAATAAGTTGTGTAAAAGGGCTTTTTCCTTGATAAGAAAAATAATGACCTCGACAATAATAAAGCGTTGGAATATGAGATTTTGCTAAATCATTAATATTTTCTGCAATGTTAGTGCTGTGTAGTCCACCTGCATTAATCAAATGATCACAATGTACTTGCATGATTTCATCTTGACTATTTAAGGTAACAACAAACCCACAGTTATCTTTATTTGCTTTAACAAACGTGGTCTTTCCAACAAACTGACCCTTGTTATACTCAATTTCTGCCAATAGTGCCTGCATATAACTATGCGCATCAATTATGCCTGTCGAAGGCGAAAGTAAAGCAGCGGTGGCATGTAATTCTGGATTCGACTTTTTAAGATCACTCTCAGTTAGCCAGGTAAGATCATTAACGTGATTAAGCGCTGCTTGTTTTATAGTTTTCGCTAAACATTGTTCTTCCGCCTCGCCATGGGCAACCAGTAATTTTCCTAGGCGTTGATGCGGAATATTTCGATCTTTACAATATTGGTAGAGCTTCTCTTTACCTTGAACGCATAACTTGGCTTTTAAACTGTGCTGTGGGTAATAAATGCCGGCATGTATGACTTCACTATTACGGCTACTGGTTTCTTCGCCAAAACTGGTGTTTTTGTCAATAACGAGCACATTTTTGAGTTTGTGGCTAAGTTTCGCTGCAATAGCTAAACCAACAACACCAGCACCAATAATTATCGCGTCTACTTTTTCCATCATTTTATCTATTATTTTTAGCTTACGCTAAGTGTGGTCGTCTCTTATATAAATTTCAAGAAAAAGAATATCTTAAAATTTAGACTGAAAATAATTCAAGACTGAAAATACTCCTTATTCTATTTTGGAATAAAAAAGCCGTTTCTATTCTTTTTCATCCAGATGAAGGAGGTCTATTATTCAATTATTATTTCTAAATGGGCGAATTGACCTTATGTTGCCAAACCAGCAAAACTTACAAAAAACGATGTTAGATGCAGAACAACTAACATCACTACAACACTCTATTGGTAGTTACTCCCCGTTGCAACTTGCATGGGCGAGTGGTTATTTAGCCGCAAAATCTGAAGGAGCATCGCTAAGCGTTAGCCCATCAGTTGTTGCACTTCCTGCTGCTACCCTAACCATTTTATTTGGCTCTCAAACAGGGAATGCAAAAGGTGTTGCTAAAGCATTGGCCGCGCAAGCACAAGCACAAGGTCTTAGCGTTGACTTAAAAAGCATGAGCGATTTTAAGCCAAAAAGTATCAAGAATATTACTCACCTATTAATTGTTGCCAGTACCAATGGCGAGGGTGAAGCACCTGATGATGCAATTGCCTTGCACGAGTTTTTAGCCTCGAAAAAAGCCCCTAAATTAGAAAACTTACAGTATAGTGTTTTAGCCTTAGGCGATACGAGCTATGAGTTCTTCTGTCAAACAGGCAAGGACTTTGACGAGTCTTTAAGTAAGCTAGGCGCGAAACAAATTACACCACGGGTAGATTGCGACGTTGATTACGACGCAGATGCAACAGCATGGTCAGACACTATTATCACTAAAGCTAAAGCCTTGTTAGGTAGTGAATCTACTGCAACGAATGTTGTTGCTATGCCAACAGCAGGCGCGACATTAGTGGCTGGCGCACAATACACTAAACAAGCACCTTATGCTGCAGAGTTAAGCTTAAGTCAGAAGATCACGGGTCGAGATTCGGCTAAAGATGTTCGCCATATTGAAATTGACTTAGCGGAATCAGGGATTACTTATCAAGCCGGAGACGCTTTAGGCGTATGGTTTGAAAACGACACCAGCTTAGTAACTGAACTTATTGCGGCACTAAACTTGTCAGCTGATGAAAAAGTTGAGATTGCTGGGACAAGTTTATCTTTTGCCGAGGCTTTAACGTCAACATTAGAAATTACCCAAACAGCGGTTAATTTTATTAGCTTTTGGGCTGAACAGTCACAAGACAAAGATTTATTGGCATTGAGTGAAGATAAAAACTCAGCACGTCAATATGCCGGTAATCATCAAATTGTAGATGTGGTTAAAGCCGCTTCGGCTACAGTAACTGCGCAAGACTTTGCTGATGCACTGCGCAAAATTACACCGCGTTTATATTCTATTGCTTCAAGCCAAGCGGAAGCGGAAGAAGAAGTTCACTTAACGGTTGGTTTAGTTGAATACCATGAAAACGACCAATTAAGAAGTGGCGGCGCTTCAAGCTTTTTAGGTAAACGTTTAGAAGAAGGCGGTACGGTTAAAGTTTTCATTGAACACAATGATAACTTCCGTTTGCCTGCCAATGGTGATACGCCGGTGATCATGATTGGTCCAGGTACAGGTATTGCTCCTTTTAGAGCATTCATGCAAGAGCGAGAAGCCACAGCAGCAAGCGGTGATAACTGGTTGTTTTTTGGTGATCAAACCTTCACACAAGACTTTTTATACCAAGTTGAATGGCAGGGTTATTTAAAATCAGGCTTGTTAACCAATCTTGATTTAGCTTTCTCTCGTGACCAAGCAGAAAAAATATATGTTCAAGACAGGTTACGTGAAAAAGCCAGCGAAATTTTTGCTTGGTTAGAGCGCGGCGCACATTTATATATTTGTGGCGACATGAGCCGTATGGCAAAAGATGTTGAACTGGCTTTAGTCGATATTATTTCGGAACATGGCAAATTAAGCACTGAACAAGCACAAGATTATTTAAAAGAATTACGTAACGCTAAGCGTTTCCAGAAGGATGTTTACTAATGACGACAACAAATAAAGAAACCGTATTAACAGGTCCAGGCCCGTTAATTGTTGAAGGTAAGCAAGCTGATAACGAACGCTTAAAAGCAGAAAGTAATTTTTTACGTGGCACTATCGTTGATGACTTAAAAGATCAAACAACGGGTGGTTTTACTGCTGATAATTATCATATTATTAGAACTCACGGTATGTACCAGCAAGACGATCGTGATATTAGAACTGAGCGTAGTAAGCAAAAATTAGAACCATTACATAATGTTATGTTACGTGCTCGTATGCCTGGCGGTATCATCAAGCCAGAGCAGTGGTTAGCTATTGATAAATTTGCGCAAGAAAGTACCTCTTATGGCAGTATTCGTTTAACGACACGTCAAACGTTTCAGTTTCATGGCGTATTAAAACCCAATATTAAATTAATGCATCAAACATTAAACAGTATTGGCATCGACTCTATTGCTACTGCTGGCGATGTTAATCGTAATGTCTTATGTACTTCTAATCCTATTGAATCTGAACTTCATCAAGAAGCGTATGAATGGGCGATTAAGATAAGTGAGCATTTACTACCCAATACTCGTGCTTATGCAGAAATTTGGTTAGACGGTGAAAAGCTTGAAGGTCCTGAAGGTAAAGAGACGGTAGAGCCAATTTTAGGCAGTAACTACTTACCGCGCAAATTCAAGACCACCGTAGTTATTCCACCGCAAAATGATATTGACGTGCACGCCAATGATCTGAATTTCATCGCGATTGCTAAAGACGGTAAATTAGTCGGTTTTAACGTACTTGTTGGCGGTGGGTTAGCGATGACCCATGGCGATAAGTCAACGTATCCTCGCAAAGCAGACGACTTTGGTTATGTGCCTTTAGCCAAGACCTTAGATGTTGCAACAGCTGTGGTAACAACACAGCGCGATTGGGGAAACCGAGTAAACCGTAAAAATGCAAAAACTAAGTACACACTTGACCGTGTGGGTGTAGAAACATTTAAGTCGGAAGTTGAAAAACGTGCCGGTATTACCTTTGAAACATCACGACCTTATGAATTCACAGAACGTGGCGATCGTATAGGTTGGGTTGAAGGTTTTGATGGTAAACATCACTTAGCATTATTTATTGAAAATGGCCGCTTACTTGATACTCCTGGCAAACCCCTTAAGTCAGGCGTTGCTGAAATTGCGAAAATTCACCAAGGTGATTTCCGCATGACTGCTAACCAAAACCTAATTGTCGCGGGTGTGGCAAGTGAAGATAAAGCACAAATTGAAGCGATTGCTCGTGAATATGGTTTGATGAATGACACGGTTTCAAAACAACGTAAAGATTCAATGGCTTGTGTAGCATTTCCTACCTGTCCATTAGCGATGGCTGAAGCCGAGCGTTATTTACCGGGTTTTGTCACTGATGTTGAAGGCATTTTAGCCAAACATAATGTGAGCGACGAAAGTATTATTTTACGTGTTACGGGTTGTCCAAACGGTTGTGGCCGTGCAATGTTGGCAGAAATTGGCTTAGTCGGTAAAGGCCCGGGTAAATACAATATGCATTTAGGCGGAAACCTAGCCGGAACGCGTGTCCCGAAAATGTATAAAGAAAACTTAAGCGAACAAGATATTCTTGATGAAATGGATGCGTTAGTGGGGCGTTGGTCTACAGAGCGCACAAGTAACGAAGCCTTTGGTGACTTCACTATCCGCAGCGGTATTATCGCAGAAGTGAAAAACAGTAAGCGAGACTTTCATGACTAAAATTATAGGTAGCAGTGCGAATATCGCAGAGATAAAAGCGCCGATTAATAACCGCTTTCCTGCATCTTTACCTAAACCATGGCTGAATCAGTGGAATGAGTTATTAGAGAAGCAAACTGCTACTGAACGCGTTGAATGGTCAATGGAAAATTTACCCTCGAAATTTGTTTTATCATCAAGTTTTGGTATTCAATCAGCGGTGATGTTGCATATGTTGACGCAGGTTGATGCAAATATTCCTGTTTTGATCACAGATACTGGGCATTTGTTTCCTGAAACCTATCAGTTCATTGAGCAGCTTACAGAACGGTTGAACTTAAATTTACAAGTGTATAGCTCAACAGAAAGTGCGGCATGGCAACAAGCAAAATATGGTGAAGAGTGGGCGAAAGATGAAGCCTCTTTAAAAGCCTATAATCGCCGTAATAAAGTTGAACCATTAGAGCGTGGTTTAGATGAACTCAATGCAGCGACTTGGTTCTCTGGCGTACGTCGTCAACAATCTGAGCATCGTCAAAGCTTACCTGTAGTGAGTATTTTACGAGGACGCTTTAAAGTACATCCAATTATTGATTGGACGAATAAAGATGTTTACGAATATCTCACTAAGCATAACTTACCGTATCATCCATTATGGGACCAAGGTTATGTATCTGTTGGTGACACACATAGTACACGACCATTAACTTTAGGTATGGAGGAAAGTGAAACTCGCTTTTCTGGTATGGCTAGAGAGTGTGGTTTGCATACCGATGGTGACGGTATTTAATTTTATTCAAGCTAAGCGTTTGAAATATGAAGAACAAGCATAAATAATGTTTGTCCTTCATGTTCAATTTGAACGAATAAACATTAGCCCTCAACAATAGAAAAGTTTACGCTCAATTCATTTCTCAAATGCTGTAAATATTCTTTATCGCCATTTGCATTAATCAAACAAGCTAACTCACTTCCTATCGGCGTGAATTTGTAAAACTTCAAGACACAAGACGATTTTTTTGCTTCCAGTGTTAATGGCGCATTATTAAAACTAAAATTTAAACTTTCTTTTTTATTCAAAGGACTAGATTCTGTTTCCTGAATAAAGACTAAATGATTGTCGGCCAAAATTAATAAGTCAGCATAGCTTAATGAAAATTGACTTAATTGTATGTTTTGTTCTCTATTTTTACTGAAAAAGTTCAGTAAACTTGGTGTTTGGTATGCACCAGATATAATACGTATATTTTTTTTAGATTGATCTGATACCGATAAACTACAAGCCTTTGCTAATAACTTCGCGTCTGTAATATTCATCGTACGAAAAGTTTTTAGCGTTTTAGTTGAAAACGAACCGGGTTGAGATATTTCACCGGCAAGAATTTTGGCCCATAAATTCTGCATCGTTTGATTACTAACATCTTCGGCCAGTTGGGTGAAAATAATGAACCAATCTGGATCAGCTTTATCTGAGACTTCGGTGCTTGAACAATATTCCAATGACTTTTGAATAATCGTTTCAAGATTTTGTTGTTTTCGTAATGCAGAGACGCGTGCTCTTTTTTGAGTTCTATCTTCTAGAGGCATTTGTTTCTCTGAGGAAATTAAACCACCATCAAGTACAAAATTTTTGGCTAAGCCTAAAAGTTGCATTTGCGAAGAAATACCCGTGTTTTTTTTATTTCCACTCTTCTGTGTTGTTGATGTATCCGTTTTTATTATTTCGTTCTTACTTGGTTCATTCTTGACCGTTATTTCAGAAGTAGTAGGTTCGTTTATATCTTTCATAATAATTCCGTAACTAATCTATTATTTTTATTACTGTTTTTACTTAGCATACGCTGGAAAATTTAAATCAGCAATTTTCTCTTTATTCATCTAAACTTAACATTAAATCAACAACTAACTGAAATTATGAATTTAATTGCAAAACTAGGTTGAATATTCTTCAACCGACTTTTATTATGTAAGGTAATTAGAAGTAAAATCATAATTTAATGTGATGAACAAAAAATCTTAATCAGTTGCTTTATTGCTGATTAATTGAGGGTTATATGCAGGCTTCCGAAAATACTAATGACGATTTTTTATTTATCGATGATAGTGATGAAGATGAGATTCTTACTGATGGTAATGGTGAAACGTGGAAGGTTCTGATTGTTGATGATGATCCTGAAATACACTCTGTTACACAGCTAGCACTATCTGATCTTGTCGTATTAGGTAAAAATTTAGAGTATATCCATGCATACTCTGGCCGAGACGCATGTCTGCTTATTGAAGAACACCTTGATATTGTTTTGGTATTACTTGATGTTGTGATGGAAACTGATGATGCCGGTTTAAATGTAGTCAAACACATTCGAGAAAAATTACAAAGACAAGACATACGTATTGTCTTAAGAACTGGCCAGCCAGGTTATGCTCCTGAAGAAAGCGTTATTAAAGATTATGATATTAATGACTACAAAACTAAAACAGAGCTCACTCGTCGTAAATTAGTTACTACGGTTTATGCGGCAATTCGTTCATACCAACAAATACATTCTGTTAATCAAAACCGAATCGGTTTAGAAAAAATTATTAGCGCTTCTGCTGAATTATTAGAATTACACAGTATTCACGAATATGCGGAAGGTGTACTCACTCAATTGAATCTACTGAGTGAAAGCCAGTCGAGCGTTTTTTGTGCCCGAGGACTGGGCATTATTGAAGGAACTGATGATTTAAGTTTGCATGTTTTAGGGCAAATTGGTCATAGCAAAGCATTAATCAATCAAAAAATATCTTCAATCGATGATCATCTTTTGCAAGAACGAATTAGTAGTGGCTTTACCCAGAAAAAAAATAATTACGGCAGTGATTTTTCTGTGCTGTATTTAGCGAGTGGTGGATATCGTGCTGTTATTTATCTTCAACTTGAGCAAGAGCTAACCGAAATTCAAGCGCAATTAATTGAAGTGTTTTTATCCAATGTTGCTATCGGTTATGAAAATGTTCATTTGTTTCAGAAATTACGTAATGCAGCTTATCGTGATTGGCTGACCGAATTACCGAATCGTTTAGAATTCGTTAACCTACTTGACCGTTTTAGCCAATCAGAAGAACCAGAGCTTGTTGCAGCCCTAATTGATATAAATCACTTTAGTGATATTAATGATGGTTTAGGGCAAGATTTAGGTAATAAATTGCTTCTTGCTGTTACAGATAGATTGAAGGAACTCGGCAAAGATTGTCAGTTTGCACGTGTTGGCGCTGATGTTTTTGGCGTGATTGGACCTGCAGACTGCGTAAATCCTGAAACGTTGATGTCATTATTTCATCGTTCATTTACGGCAGGTGAACAATGTTTACCCGTAACAGCATGTTTTGGCTTGTGCTCAAAAAAGAGTGCGGGTTCACAAGGGGTAAAAGTTCTTAATCAAATAAACATCGCGTTAAACTTAGCCAAGAAAAGTGCTCACGAAAATTTTGTTTATTATAAACAAGAAATGGAAGATGAAACGCTTTGGCGTTTAGGTATGATCAGGCAATTACGCACCGATTTCGCAGACAATCGTTTAGAACTTTGGTATCAACCTCAGCTTAGCTTAGTCACTGGTAAAGTCATTGGAGCTGAAGCGCTACTTCGCTGGCGCACTGCCGAAGGTAAGTTCATTTCACCTGCGGTATTTATACCGCTAGCAGAGTATTCTGGTTTAATTATAGAGATTGGTGATTGGGTTATTAACCAAGCGTGTAAGCAAATTAAAGTATTAGAACAAAATGAATTTGACCATGTCGGTATTTCAGTGAATGTTTCTATTCCTCAATTTAAACGTGACAACTTCGTTAATAGCATTATTCAGGCAACGATTAATCATGATGTTAAGCCGAGTAAACTTGAGTTAGAAATCACCGAAAATATTTTAATGGATGAACCTCAAGTCGTAATCGACGCACTGGTAAGGTTAAAAGAAGAAGGGATAAGCATTGCTCTTGATGACTTTGGGACCGGTTTTTCATCGATGAGTTACTTACAAAAATTACCGCTTGATCGATTGAAAGTTGATCGTGCCTTTATTACAAATATTGCAGAGCCGGGACAATCATTAATTGCAGATACCATTATTAATTTAGGCAAGCAGATGAATTTGAAAGTTATTGCAGAAGGGATTGAAGAAGAAGCCCAGCAAGCGCATCTAATTGCTCAAGGCTGTGATGAGGTGCAAGGTTTCTTTTATGCTAAACCTATGCCTTCTGATGAGTTCTTAACGTTCTTACGTAACAATAATTAATTATTAATAATTATTGTTACGTAAATAGCGTTAGTTTAATTTTATAAAAAGAAGCCGAGATATAATATCTCGGCTTTTTTATAACATAAATTTTTATGATGTTTCTTGATACCTAAACTCTATACCTTCTCGTGGATTACACGGAATAAAGTGCGATAAAATCAACGAACAGAAAGAAAACCCCGCCCCGATATAAAAAACCCAAGATGCGTTATAAATCCAAACTAAGCCGAGTAAGGCAGGAATAACCACGGCAGCAATATGATTGATGGAAAAACTAACCCCCGCACTAGAAGCCAAATCTTCAGGTTTTGCTATTTTTTGGAAGTACGTTTTAATGGCAATTGCTAGCGCAAAAAATAAATGATCAATCACATATAAACCAGCAGCAATAGTAGGATTTTCCACAAATCCATAAGCAATAAATATAGTAATCAAGCCTACATATTCAAATTTGAGTACACGCCGCTCACCGATAACACCAATAAGTTTTCCTATTTTTGCAGCAAACAGCCAATTAAACACATAGTTTATTAAAAATAATGCACTAATATTAGCTACGCTATAGCCAAACTTTTCTACCATCAAAAAACCAGCAAACACTGTGAATATTTGGCGCCTAGCACCACTAAAAAAGGTTAGAGCGTAGAACAGCCAATAACGTTTACGTAAGATAAGGCGTTTATCTTGTTCAACCTTAACGGGAAATTGCTTGAATGAAAGTGCTAAGCAAATCGTGAGGGCAAGTCCAAGTCCTCCAAAGAGGGCATAGGTACTTTGATATGACCACGAAAATTTTTCCATCATCACCCATATACTACTGAAAGCAAGTAATGACGCTGCCGATTTAACCGACAATAAACGTCCTAGAAAGTGGGCTGTTTTATCTTTATCAATCCATTGCATTGTCAGTGATTGGTTCACTGTTTCAAAATAATGAAAGCCAACTGACATGATCATGGTAGTGAGATACAGCCCTATCACAGAAGGGAAAAACCCCGTTATTATTACACCTACTGCAGTAACCGCTAAGGAAATAATGGCGAGCTTTTGTTCTTTTATAAACAGTAATACATAAATTACAGTAAATGCTAGAAAACCCGGTATTTCACGTAAACTTTGTAAAATGCCAATTTCTTTACCGGTAAAATTTGCTTTCTCAATAACAAAATTATTAAGTAAAACCATCCAAACACTAAAAATTAACGGCATAATAAATGCCATGGCGAGTAACAAATTTTCTGGCTTATTAATACGTTCTTTAATTGACATCATTTTCCAATAATTTTGGACTATAAAACTTTGTCATACTTGAAACAAATTATTACAGTTCAGAAGTTTATGATTGAAATTTTAAGCGATATATTGTTCCGCTGGTTATTTTACCTTTATTTATTGGGTAAAAGTAATAGCATTAATAAGGATTAATTTTCATGGAGTGTAGTCAGTGATCAAAATTGATAACATCAGTCGAATTTATGGTGAAGGTGAAACACAAGTTATTGCGCTAAATAATGTTTCATTAACGATAGAAAATAATGAATTCGTTGCGGTAATGGGAACTTCAGGCTCTGGTAAATCAACCTTAATGAGTATTTTGGGATGTCTTGATACACCTACATCGGGAGAGTATTTATTATCGGGCGAGTCTATAAAGAATATTGATGACGAAAGTTTATCCAAAATTCGAAATCAAAAAATTGGCTTCATTTTCCAAACTTTTCATTTATTACCCCGTTTAACGGCATTAGATAATGTTATTTTACCGTTACGTTATAGCGATGCAGAGCCAGAAGATGCAAAAAAGCGTGGTTTGGAAATGCTTGAAAAAGTAGGGTTGTCTTCACGCTGGCATCATAAACCTTTTGAAATGTCTGGTGGTCAGCGACAACGTGTTGCCATTGCTAGAGCTTTGGTTAATCGACCAGAAGTAATTTTTGCCGATGAACCTACCGGAAACTTAGATTCAAAAACATCATTTGAAATTATGGACTTGCTTTGTGATTTACATGACCAAGGGCAAACTATTGTAATGGTGACACATGAAGAAGATATTGCGGCTTATGCCGATAGAATGATCCGTATGAAAGATGGTGAAGTAATAGAGGATCGTTTATGTATAAAAAATTAGTTTTACTCATCGCTCTATCTACGATAAACATGCTTACCCAAGTATTTGCGCAAACACCTTTAATTTTATCAGGTCAAATTAAAGCAAGTGACAACCAAACCTTTTACGCGCCTAAAACAGATAATTGGCGAGTACAAGTACAGTGGTTATTACCTGAAGGTGATATTGCGAAGAAAGGAGATTTAGTTGTTGTATTTGATAGTGGTTCAATTCAGAGCCAAATAGAGCAAGAAAAAGTGAGTTTAATTGCTGCCAATGAAGAGTTATTTCGTATTAGCAGTAGTGGCGAACATTCACTTTTAGAAGCAACTTATGGGCAAAAGAGAACGGCGTTATTGCTCGACAAAGCACGGATTGATGCCAGTATTTCGGTTGAACATTTAAGTAAATATGATTATCAGAAAAATCAACTGGATCTTGAAAAAGCAGTTGTTGCTAATGCAAAATCGTTAGAAAACTTAAAACAAGTTAAAGTAGCCAATAATGTCGCGTTGACTAAACAAAAAATCTCAATTGTGAAGCATCAGGATAAATTGAAATACAATGAATACAAACTCAAACAAATGAGTGTTGTTGCAGAACGTACCGGCCCGGTACTTTATGGTACACACCCATGGAATGGTGAAAAAGTGTTTGTTGGTATGACCGCGCAACCGTCATGGCGAATTGCAGAGATCCCTTCGGTAAATGGTTTGTATATTGAAGCGTGGGTTCACGAAGTCGACTATAAGCATATGCACCTAAATACTGATGTAGATTTCAAACTTGATGCTTTTCCACAATATAACCTAGTTGCCACGCTAACAGAAATATCGAGTCAACCTGAAGAACGTAAAGAATGGGGCAACGATGTATATTACCGAGCGGTTTTCTCTTTTTCAATGGATGAGGCGTTAACGTTATTACCGGGCATGAGCGCTCAATTAGAGTTTACAGGAGTAAACATCAGTGAATAAATATTTTGCCATCATATTATTAGTATTACTTGCTGCCTGTGAAAAAGCTCCAAGCGAAACTGTGAAGTTAGAGAAAGTACAATTAGTGGTTACTGCTAGTGGAGAATTGGAGTCAAAACAAACGGCAATGATCGCTCCACCATCAGTTTCTCGTATGTGGCAGTATCAAATAAAACAGCTCACCCCGGAGAACACTCGAGTAAAAAAAGGCGACCTTATCGTCGCTTTCGATAGCAAAAAAGTCATGGACAGACTAATCGACAAACAAGCCGATTTAGAACGCGCTCAAAAACAATTAGAAAATAAGGAAATTAGAGCAACGGAATCAGAGCAAGAGCTTATTCTTGGTGTCGCAGAGAAAAAAATGGAATATGAAAAAGCACAACGAAGAGCTGACATAATTGATAATAGCCGTTCTAAAAATGAACGTCAAAAATCAGTTATAGACTTTACCATTGCGGAAAACGATCTTTTCTTAGCCAAAGAAAAGCTTAAATTTCATATAAATAATAAAGCGTTAAATTTGAAGTTAGCGAAAGGTAAAGTCAATCGATTAACCGCTGAGGTGGATGATTTTAAAGTCGATATTGAGCGTTTAAAAGTTAAAGCGCCGATTGATGGCATGATTATTTATCGGGCAAACTGGCAAGGAGAAAAGCCAGCCGTTGGTGAAAGTGTTCAGTTTGGTCAACCGATCGTTGAGCTTGCCGTCATTGATCAAATGCAATTAAAAGCGCAGATTGCTGAACCTGACAGTGGAAAAATAAAGCTCGGTCAACGCGTTAAAATAATGATTGACGGTACTCAGGAAATCGTGCTGCAAGGAGAAATTGTTGAATTAGGACGCGTTTTTCGTGATAAATCTTCACAAGATAAACGGCGAGTTTTTGATGCGATAATTTCTTTTGAACAACCTGATGATATCGTTATAAGGCCAGGGATGACTGCACGTATTGAAGTGGTTACTAAAGTCATTGAAAACGCGTTAACTTTGTCATCTCAAGCGGTTAAATCAGAAAATGGCGAAGTGAGTGTTCGTATCGCAGGTACTTTTTCTGATCACGATAAAACTATTGAAATCGCCCATATTATTGGAGATAAAGTGGTCATTAAAAGTGGTTTGTCACAAGGAGATATAGTGACTTTATGAAATATTTACAACAAAAACCAATGAAGAAAATATTAATCATTAGCTTGTCTTTTCTAGCAATAGCAAGCTGTTCAGGGGAAAAAAGCACGCCGTTATTATACGAGGTGACTAAGCAAAACTTCACGGTTAACGTACCTGCAAAAGGAGAGTTGTTTGCTGCAAAAGCGACAGTGATCAGTGCGCCTATTAGTCGGCAAGGCCCACAAAATATTTCTTGGTTAGCGCCTGAATTTTCACATGTTAAAAAAGGTGATGTTATTGCCCGTTTTGACGGAGAAGCGATGGAGATTAAAAGTAAGGATAGGCTAAACGAATTGTCGATCACTGAACAAGATATTATTGAAAAAAAAGGTATGCTCAATAGAGAACTTGATTCAATTAACCAAGATATTGGCATGGTTGGAAAAGAAAGAAGTTTTGCCGAAAAATTCTCAATCGAAGACGTTCGTATTCGTTCAAAATTAGAAATATTAGATTCATTACAAAACACGCAATATCTTGGTTCTAAAGAAGAGTATCTCTATTGGAAAAACGATAGTTTTAGTGCTAGCTCTTCTGGTGATATGGGTTTGTTAGAAATGAAAAGATCGCAGAGTAAAAGTAAACTAAAGCAATTAAGCGATGGTTTATCAAAACTTGAGGTTAAAGCACCTCACGATGGTCTACTTGCCTATAAAGCAAATTGGCGTGGTGAAAAACCTCGTGCGGGTCAATCTTTATGGCCCGGACAGAAAATTGCTGAATTACCTGACATCAGCAACATGAAAGTGAAGTTATTTGTTTTAGAAAGTGAAGCGATAAATCTCGCTATTGATAAATCTGTTACCTTCTCATTGTATGCTTATGCAGATAAAATTTTTAAAGGAAAAGTTGAAACGGTTGCACCATTCCCAACATCAATAAAACGTGGTGATCCACAAAAATATTTTGAAGTTATTGTTCTTTTAGCTGAGCAAAACACAAGGCTATTTGTACCAGGAAGAAAGCTACATGCGAATATTGAAATAATGGCGACAAGTAAAAAAATTATTGTCCCCTTACAAAGTGTATTTGTAGAAGAAAAGCAGTCTTTTGTTTATGTGTACGAAAATGGCAACTATACATCTACACCCGTCACATTAGGTCAGGCAAGTTTAAGCCATGTTGAAATATTATCAGGGCTTAAAGAAGGTCAAAAAATAGCATTAACCAACAAGGAGCACAGTTAATGAAATATTTAGCCATATTTTTGGATACTTTTTCCGAACTTGCTCAGCATAAGTTACGTACATTATTAACGTTACTCGGCATGATTTTTGGAGTGGGCGCTGTTATCGCAATGCTTAATATTGGCGAAGGTGCAGAAGCTGAAGCCATGAAAATGATCGACTCCATGGGGCTGCATAATCTGATAATAGAAGGAAAAGTTTTTGAAGAGAAAGAATTACAAGAACAACGTAAGCATTCTACGGGGCTAAGTATCAGAGATGGTGAAGTTAGTGCGAGTTCATTACCATTTGTTACCGCGTTTAGTGCGCAGAAATTGATAGATACTTATAGCATTTTCAGCGGCGAAGGAAAAAGTGATGGTGAAGCAACAGGGGTGAGTGCAAGTTTTTTTGAATTGTCTAAATTCAATTTAGCACAAGGGCGTTTACTGACTAAAAGCGATGATCAAAATTTTTCTCAGGTCGCATTACTTGGCTCATCAACTGCAAAACAGCTTTTTCCACAAGGTAACGCCATAGGTAAAAATATTAAAATTAATCACTTGTGGTTTAAAGTTGTGGGCGTTTTACAAGCACCTTTTTTAAAGAAACAGGAGTTTCAAGGTATAAAGCTGGGTGGTGACCAACGTCAGGTGTTTATCCCTTTGAAAACAGCCATACATAAATTTGCGAGTAAAAAACTAGCGAGTGAAGTGACCAGCATTAAACTAAAACTAGATGACAGTGTTGACCCTATTAGCGCAGCGAAAGCCGTAAGTCATTTGCTCGACCGACGTCATAATGAAGTCGATGACTATAACTTGGTTATTCCAGCCGCATTATTAGCTCAGCAAAAGCAGACACAACAAATATTTAATATTGTTATGTCTTGTGTTGCCGGTATCTCTTTATTAGTTGGCGGCATCGGTATTATGAATATTATGCTTGCTACGGTATTAGAACGCACCAAGGAAATTGGTTTGTTACGTGCCGTGGGCGCAACACAAAAAGATATTCGATTACAGTTTATTGCCGAGAGTTTTACTATTTCTATTATGGGAGGTATTCTGGGGGTTTTCTTCGGTATAGCGCTATCAGAGCTTATCGCACTCTATTCGGAATGGGCGGTATCTTGGTCAACGAGTGCTATTATATTGTCTTTTAGTATTTGTGCTTTAGTTGGATTAACCTTTGGTGTTTATCCTGCAATTAAGGCTTCAAAACTAAACCCGATCGATGCTTTACAAAGTGATTAGCCAACACCTTTCACAAATGATTAAGCAACAGATTTAATGCTATAGTTAATGTACACAGCTATTTTTATAATAGATGTGTACATAACATGACCATTTATGAGTTGTCGTATGCAAAAGCTAGCCCTTAAAATTTATTTTATATTTTTCCTATTTTTAAGTTTTTCATTGTGTGCCTTTGAAGAAGGTGAAACTGATCTCTTTCAGCTTTCATTGAGCTCATTAATGAATGTCAAAGTAACGACCGCTAGTGGTATTGAAGAGTCTTTATCCGATGCACCTGCGGCAATGATTGTTATTGAAGAAAAGGACTTTAAACAAAAGGGCTATAGTAACTTAGTCGATGTTATTGCTGATCTACCTAGCTTTGACAGCGTAGTTACAAGTGGTGCAACGCATTTAACTTTTTATCAACGCGGTTATCGAACGCCAGCTTCAAGTCGCACACTTTTCATGATTAATGGTGTTGTTGATAACCATCTATGGACTCAAATTGCTGTCGTAAGCCGACAGTATCCAATCTCCAATATTGCCAGAATTGAAGTCTTATACGGGCCTGCATCCGTTCGTTATGGACCTAATGCTTTTATGGGCATTATTAATATCATTACTAAAAATGCTCATAATTTTACTAAAGATCAACATGAATTTACGGCAAGGGCGGAGGTAGGGCAGTGGAATTCTAAAGGCATAGAAATATCCGCAAACGGACGTTTTGATGATTTTCACTATAGTTTATCAGCGCGAAAGTTTTCTAGTGATGAAGAAGATTTTTCAAATCGTTGGGGTTTTCTAAGCAATGACTTATACCAAGATGCGTCTATTTGGGGACCAATACGTAATCTTGAAAGTACGAAAACAAAAATGGATCACTATGCTGATCCCACCATGGACCGTGGTGTTCTTGCCGACATTAATTATAAAAATTGGAAGTTTGGCTTAATTCATTGGAAAGTTGATGAGGGCTACGGTGCCCAGTACACAGCAGATAGAGGACAAACAAACAGTTCATGGAAACAAGAATCTAATCAGTATTACCTCGAGCATCAAGGAAAAGTCAGTAAAGATTTCTCCATAAAAAGTTTTGCACTGCATCGTAATAATCGAGTGTGGGGCGATTGGGCAGAATCGGCACCAGATTTTAGAGACAATATGAGCCAACATTCCTTTGTGAGTTTTACTCACTGGAATACAACGAGCGAAGCTTTTGAGTTTAAACAAGACACAGAGTACCAAGTCAATAATCATTGGAGAGTGTTAAGCGGCTGGCGATATAAAAAAAGTGATATTACTAAAGCTTATGATATCCCTGGTTATTGGCAAGGCTCGTATAGCTCAACAACACCAGCATCTGACCTTGGACCTTATGGTTTAGGGGCCGGGATTTTTCATAGTGGCGACAGTGAATACACCTTTAGCGCTTATCCACTCAATGAAGTACCCAGTAATAATCGTCAAAAGTTTAATGATAAAGGTTTATATAGCGGAGGCATTTATGATGCCTTTCCATGGGTCATTAATTTCGGAATAAGGTTAGATGATAATAATATTTGGGGAAGTTCGGTTAGCCCGCGTTTAGCAAGTATTTATAAATTGGCAAATAAAAGAACGGTTATTAAACTTATCTATGGTGAAGCATTTCAAGAACCTTCTGCTGAACAACTTTATGGCGGTTGGAGTGGACGGCAATCAAATTTAGATTTACTGCCAGAAGAAGCACAAAATATAGAATTAATCTTGATGCAGCAAGAGGATCATTGGTTACATGAATTATCGGTTTACGTTGCTTCATATACCAATGTAATCAGAGAGTCCGCAATAAATGATGGTACTAGAAATACTTGGGGCGCGGAATACCGAGGTCGATTTGAGTATCCACATTTCATTAATGCACTAGAAAAAATCACCGGTAATTTTTATTATACTTATACTAAACCGCAAACTGATCGTCGTTATAGCCATGACACTTCTGCATGGGTAAGTGAAAATTCTTCAGTAGGGGATATTGCTCCGCACAAAATTAATGCTTCGGTATATTTGCCGATAAATAATAAAATTGGTATTAATATTAAAGGAAATTACTCATCACCAACTGAACTTTACACACGGAATCCATTATCAAAGCAAGGTATTGCATTAGGCTCGCGAGTTATTTTTGACCTTGCGGTTAATTATACGAATGTAAACTACAGCATTAATTTGAAGGTGAAAAACTTATTCGATCATCAAAATATGCTGCCAGGCATAAAAGCTGCAGACTCAGGAAACGATTTTACCCAGCGTAGTAAAGGATTTAACAATTCTTTAATCCCCCAAGGTAGTCGCTCATTATGGCTAACACTAGAATTTAACCTGTAAGTTTTAATAAATTAAACGCATAATTAAAACGCTTGTTTAAATAATTTGCATTTAATTTTATTTCAAGGCACACTCAATCGTCTATTATTATAAAAACTGATCATTAAATTAGTATTTAATTGATATCAGACCCCTATTTTTATCCCATTAAACGAGGAAACTAGGCATGTTATTTCAAGGTCAAAACCTTTCTGCCGAATTATTGGATGACGGCATTGTTGAATTTAAATTCGATGCTCAAGGTTCAGTGAATAAGTTCGATCAGAAAACGTTCAAAGAATACATCGAAGTGGTTGCTGCTATTAACAGTTGTACAGAAGCTAAAGGTATTTTAGTTACTTCTGGTAAATCTAACTTTATAGTTGGTGCTGATATCACTGAATTTTTAGAAATGTTTAAATTACCCGAAGAGGAACTTGTTCCTTGGATCAAAGGTGGTTCAGATATTTTTGATTCATTTGAAGACATTAACCTGCCAACAGTAGTTGCGCTTAATGGTTTTGCTTTAGGTGGCGGTTGTGAAATGAGCTTAGCTTGTGACTACCGAATTGCTGATACAACGTGCTCTATTGGTCTACCTGAAGTTAAATTAGGTCTTATTCCTGGTTTTGGTGGCACAGTACGTTTACCACGAATTATTGGTGCGGATAACGCTGTTGAGTGGATGTCTACTGGCAAAGCATTTAAACCTGCCCCAGCGATGGCCGTAGGTTTACTCGATGCCGTTGTTGCACCTGAGCATTTACGTGAAGCAGCGATGAACATGCTTAAACAAGCAATGGCGGGGAAATTAGATTGGCAAGCAAAACGTCAACAGAAACTTGAACCGTTAAAACTTAGTCCAGTTGAAACGATTATGACCTTTAATACGTGTAAAGGTATGATCGCAGCTAAAGCAGGTAAACATTACCCTGCACCTATGATGATGGTTAAAACTATTGAAGCCGCAGCTTCTTTAGGTCGAGCAGAAGCCATGCTTATTGAAAATGCTAATTTTGCAAAACTGGCTAAAACTGATGCTGCTACCGCGCAAATTGGTTTGTTCATGGCAGACCAAATTGTTAAAGGCAAAGCAAAGAAAGCCGCCAAAATGGCAACTAAACAAGTCAACAAAGCGGCTGTATTAGGTGCTGGTATTATGGGCGGTGGTATTGCTTACCAGTCTGCTTATAAAGGCACGCCAATCATCATGAAAGACATTAATGATGCGGCACTAGATTTAGGCTTGAACACTGCTTCAGGCATTTTAACGAAACAAGTTGAACGCGGTCGCATGAACGCGAAGAAAATGGCCGGTGTGTTAAATAACATTACCCCAACACTAAGCTACGATAGTGTTAAAGGTGTAGATATTGTTGTTGAAGCGGTTGTTGAAAACCCTAAAGTGAAAGGCATGGTGCTTGCTGAAGTTGAAAGTTACCTTGATGAAGATGCTATTTTAACGTCGAACACCTCAACGATTTCTATCGACTTATTAGCGCAAAGCGTTAAACGTCCAGAAAACTTCTGTGGTATGCATTTCTTTAACCCAGTAAACAAAATGCCATTGGTTGAAGTTATTCGTGGCAAAGATACCTCTGAAGAAACTGTTGCTGCGGTTGTTGCTTACGCCGCTAAAATGGGTAAATCACCTATTGTTGTTAACGACTGTCCTGGTTTTTATATCAACCGTGTTTTATTCCCATACTTTGCTGGTTTCAGTCAGTTAATGCTTGAAGGCGTTGACTTTGCTGCTGTTGATAAAATTATGGAAAAACAGTTCGGTTGGCCAATGGGTCCAGCTTATTTACTCGATGTTGTTGGTGTAGATACTGCGGATCATTGTACGGGTGTTATGTCTGCTGGTTTTCCAACACGTATGAAAAAAATTGACCATGACCCAGTAAGTACTTTATATGCTAATCAGCGTTTAGGTCAGAAAAATGGTAAAGGCTTTTACGATTACGGTAAAGACAAAAGAGGCCGTCCTACCAAAGACGCTTCAGCTGATGCTTATGCATTATTTGCAAGCACTTGTTCGGACAAAAAAGAATTTAGTAGTGAAGAAATTATTGCTCGCTTGATGATCCCTATGGTGAATGAAGTGGTACGCTGTTTAGAAGAAGGCGTTGTAGATACAGCAGCTGAAGCTGATATGGGTCTAATTTACGGTATTGGTTTTCCTCCATTTAGAGGCGGCGCAATTCGTTATTTAGAAACCTTAGGTTTAGATAGCTTTATCGCTATGGCAGACAAATATGCGCATTTAGGTGAAATTTATCAGGTAACTGACGGATTACGCGAAATGGCTAAATCAGGTAAATCTTATTTCAGTACTGATGTAAAAACTAACAACGTTAAAACAGCATAAGCTAAGGAGAAAATCATGAAAGAAGTAGTCATTGTAGATTGTATTCGTACACCAATGGGACGCTCTAAAGCTGGCGTTTTTCGACATATTCGTGCTGAAGGTTTATCAGCACATCTAATGCAGCAATTATTAGTACGTAACCCTAATTTAGACCCTTCATTAATTGAAGATATAATTTGGGGCAACGTTAAGCAAACCAAAGAGCAGGGTTTTAACATTGCACGTAATGCGCAGTTATTAACGGACATTCCAAAAACAGTTGGCGCAGTAACGGTTAACCGTTTATGTGGTTCATCAATGCAAGCCTTGCATGATGCAACAACGAATATCATGTGTGGCCAAGGTGATGTATTCATCGTTGGTGGTGTTGAGCATATGGGACATGTTCCTATGATGTATGATGTCGATTTCGATCCGGCATTAAGTAAGTATATTTCTCGTGCAGCCGGTAACATGGGCTTAACGGCTGAATTACTCGGTAAACAATTTGGTATTACCCGTGAGCAACAAGATGCATTTGGCGCTCGTTCGCACAGAAAAGCTTATGAAGCACAACTTGCTGGCCGTTGGGACAATGAAATTGTGGCCACTCAAGGCCACGATGCAATGGGCGCATTAACGCTTATTGAGCATGATGAAGTTATTCGCCCTGATACAACCATTGAAACGCTTGGCGGGTTACGTCCAGTATTTGATCCAGTAAACGGTACAGTAACTGCTGGTACTTCTTCAGCGTTATCAGATGGCGCTTCAGCAATGTTAGTGATGTCAGCTGATCGTGCTAAAGAACTTGGTTTAACACCTCGTGCTAAAATCCGTGGTATGGCTGTTGCGGGTTGTGATCCTTCAACCATGGGCTTTGGTCCTGTTCCTGCAACGAAAAAGGCATTGAAGCGTGCTGGTTTATCTTTAGCTGATATTGAATTAGCTGAATTTAACGAAGCCTTTGCTGCCCAAGCATTATCATGCGTTAAAGCTTTAGGCTTAGAAGACCGTGCCGAAGACATGATTAACTTAAACGGTGGTGCAATTGCGCTCGGTCATCCATTAGGTTGTTCTGGAACACGTATTACAGGTACCTTATTGAACCTTATGGAAGGTCAAGATGTAAACATTGGTTTAGCAACGATGTGTATTGGTTTAGGCCAAGGTATTGCAACGGTAATTGAACGCGTTTAATTGTAAAATTTAACGGCGTATTATCAAGACAATAAAAAGCTCACTTCGGTGAGTTTTTTTATGTTCAGGATGAACGGTATGTCATGATCACATGACCGCTTTTTGACATCCATGTCATCACGGCATTAGTACTTCCCTGTACGTCGATGTGAAAGAATGACGATGTTCAGGATGGCCTTTCTCAGACATCCTGTCTTTCAAGGCATTAGTGCATCCTTGCACGTCAACCGTCAGTTTTTTTGTTCCAGACAAAAACTAAGTACCTACATCCATGTAGGCAATGTTATGATCACATGACCGCTTTTTGACATCCATGTCATCACGGCATTAATACTTCCCTGTAAGTCGATGTGAAAGAATGACGATGTTTAAAGCTTATGGATAACAAAGAACGATGAAATTAATTTACTCACCTTTGTAATAAAATCGTAAAAAGCAAGACTAGGTAACTATTCTCAACCAATAAACACTGAATCTTATGCGTACTCCAATCAAGAAACGTCTTCAATTTTTAACGGTAGCAATCATCGTTTATGTTTTAGGTTTTCAATTCTTACCCGAAAACCTTAACTATAACGGTACAATTCAATCACTCATACCCGTGTTATTAGCTGTTGCAGGCTACTTTGTGCTATTACCTATTCTGCACTGGTTTTGGGTGATTAAAGCCGGACAACAAAAAGCATGGAAAATTATAATAATATTTTCTTTAAGCAGTTTTTGTGCGCGTTATAGTTTCCCTATAGATGTCGCCGTATTTTTTGAGTTCATTATGTATATTCGCTATCCCATTATGGGAATATTACTGATCCTTGAACTCTATCTGATGGTGATGATCGTTAAAGGGTTATGGCAAGCAAGGAAGTTATCAGGTGATCCGAGAATTCATACCGTTGAAAAATACCAAGATGACGAGAAAAAGCTCGCATTGGCATTGCCGATGTCTTGGGAACCGGCTAGCTGGTACTATGCGATACCTAAATTCACCAGAAATCATACCCAAGCAGTATGCCAATTAGTCACACGTTCTATGGCAACAAGCCACTGGTTAATGTTAGTTGCAGCTTGCTTTTTGGTTGGAAGCTTAAGTTACATTTTATTAGTTGATTGGAGTGAAATTACTGCTTTTATTATTGCAAGTCTTTCGTTTTATACCGTTATTTTTGTAACCGCGAATCATCGAGTCGCTAAAAAATATAGTATTTATTTGCAGGGCGATAAGCTTATTATCAATAATGCTTTTATGAGTTTTATTATGATTAAGCTTGAAGATATTGCGATGGTGAATCACGGTGAATTTCAGAAAACGGATAATAAAGAACAGTTAATGTTAGGTAAGGGAGAAACAGCAAATATTGAATTGTGTTTTAGTGAAGAGCAAACGTATTTAGCCACGATGGGACAGTTCCCGGAAAATATTTCAAAACTGTGGCTCCATGTTGATCAACCAATACAGCTAATTGAACAACTGGCAAAAGTTAATGCTGTTGATACCGCTGCTTAAGCGATTAAGCTAAACCAGTTAATTTAGTTGTTAATTTAGTTGTTAATTTGATAGTAAGCTACGTGGCATTCAAATAACGGGTCAATATGCAGGTATGTTTTAACGTAAGACATACCGATGTTTTTCATGACCCCAATTGAGCCTACATTATTTTCATCAGCAATAGCGCAAAATTTCTTATTGTCGGCGTTTACAGATAAAGCATCTTTAACATGCCGAGCGGCTTCACTGGCAAAGCCTTTGCCCCAAGATGAACGACAAAATCGCCAGCCGAGTTCTAAATTGTCGAACTCGGGTGCATCAGAGAAAAAGTTCATCGGCCTTACAAGTATCCAGCCAATATATTCTGCTGTTTCAGCGATATTAACTTGCCATAATCCCCAACCTTTATCAGGGTTGAGGTATTTCTGCATTCTAGGCACTAAAACATTATCGATGCTTTCACGAGAAGATGCTTCTCCATCAGTGATAAAACGCATAACCTCAGGATCTTGGTCGAGCTGATACAATAACTCTGCATCGTCAGCAGACATTAATCGGTAGCTTAGTCGAACAGAGTTATTTATTTTCATTTTATTTACCTATATACCCGTGCCACTTTAAGATGCAGGTTTCAGCAAGTCGAGAAAGGGTTAGCTACAAGGCATTGATTGAAGAGAATAGTCATTCTATTGTCTAAATCAATAAAGTAGTAGATAACCCTTTATCGCCTTGCCCGTAGGGAGCTAAGCTAGAACATCAATCCAGCGTTGCGATACTTGATAAGGGAATAACCATTATCAGCGTAACGCGCCTTGGTCTGATATCCTAGCTTAGCTCTGAAATTGTATCTTGAAGTGGTACGGGTATAAACAATTAAACTAAAGAGTCTTGAAGTGGCGGAACCACTTGTTTTTTACGGCTTAATACACCATCTAACCAAACTTTACCATCAACAGTTGCTATACCATAAGCTTTTTCAGTTAAATCAGCTTTGTCACTGATCACTAACATTTCAGAGCCTTCTTTCATAATATCTGTTAGTAATAATAAAACCGTATGACGATTACCTTCAGCTTTTAGTTTTGCAATATCAACAACTAATTCTGGCTTCATTTCATCAAAAATAGCAAGGTCGAGGACTTCTAATTGACCAATGCCGACTAAGTTACCGTGCATGTTGAAGTCTTTAAAATCACGTAATACTAAATCACGAATCGGTGTGCCTAATACGGCTGATTTCACTTCAAACATTTCCATGCCCAAAGCTTTTGGATCCTCTATACCTGCAATTTCAGCTAACGCCTCAACACATTTTAAATCGGCGGTAGTACAGGTGGGCGATTTAAAAATAACCGTATCTGATAAAATGGCACACAACATAGCACCGGCAATATTTTTCGGAATGTCTACATCATAAAAGTCATACATCATTTTGATGATAGTATTCGTACAACCAACAGGGCGAACCCAAATTTCTAACGGTGTAGAAGTGGTAATATCGCCTAATTTGTGATGATCAATAATGCCTAGAATGGTCGCTTCATCAATATCATCAGGTCCTTGAATACGATCAGAATGGTCAACAATGTAAATGCCTTCTCCAGCAAAGCTTGTTTTTAATTCAGGTTGTTCAAAGCCAAACTTGTCTAAAATAAACATTGTTTCTGGTGAAAGTTCACCTAAACGTGCTGGTAGGGTTTCTTCACCTAACGTAGTTTTTAAATAGGAAAGGGCAATGGCTGAACAGATGGAATCTGAATCAGGGGTTTTGTGTCCAACAGCGTAATTAGGCATAAAAATTTCTCGTCTTTGCGTTTTATATTGAAGCAATGTTTTAAATTGGCAATATTTTAGCAAATAAACAACTGAAGTGAAAAGTTAAAGCTCACATTCTCGGCACTAAATTAAATTTAAATGAGCTAACTGAGTGAAAAGTAACTCATAGAAATTAATCTAATAAGCCTATTCATCTAAATGTAAGGGCTAAAAATCAAGAGAAGTTGATTGTTAGTCATAAATTTTATCCAATAAAAAAGCTCAACGAATTGAGCTTTTTGGGAATAAAAATAGGAATCGAAAGTTGGCTACTTATTTGTAATAAGACAAACAGGCTTCTACTTCGTTTTTAGAACCCATAATAACTTCTACACGCTGATGAATACTGCTTGGCTCTATATCCATAATGCGACCTTCGCTAGTCACGGCTAAAGCACCTGCTTGTTCAAGTAAAAAAGCCATCGGGTTAGCTTCATACATTAAACGTAGCTTGTAGGGTTGTTTCGGGTTTCTGCTATCTTCTGGATAAGTAAAAATACCACCACGACAAAGTACACGATGAATATCCCCCACCATTGCAGCAATCCAGCGCATGTTGAAGTTTTTGCCACGAGGACCTGTATCACCAGCGAGTAAATCACTCACATAATTTTGCATTTCTGGTTTCCAGAAACGTTGGTTCGACATGTTGATGGCAAATTCTTGAGTATCAGCAGATACTTGTACATTGCGTTCAACTAATAAGTAGTCTCCGTGAGTACGGTCTAATACATAAAAATGCGTGCCACTTCCGGTGGTCATAACCAACATGGTTGATGGACCATATAAAACATAACCGGCACAAATCTGTTTGTTACCTGCTTGCTTAAACATTTCGGGATCATTGGCGTCCATGTCGCTTGGTGCTTCATGGATAGAAAAAATGGTACCAATTAATGAGTTGATATCAATATTAGAGCTGCCATCAAGTGGATCGAAAGAAACAAGATACTTGCCATCTTTTTCACCAGCAACCGAAGTGTCTTCTTCTTCAGAAGATATCGCTTTTACAAAACCTGATTCTAATAAAATATCTTTAAATAGATCGTTTGCGACTACATCGAGTTTCTTTTGTACTTCACCTTGAATGTTTTCATCCGAAGTTGAGCCCATTATGTCACCTAGTTGAGCTTGGCTGACACGGAATGATATTTCCTTTGTCGCCGATAAGATGGTTTTTATTAGGGAAATTAAGTCTAATGGCACATTATCTTCGCGTAAAGCTGGTGCTAGTCGTTGCATCGGGTTACCTAATTGATTTAGAGTAAGACTCTTAAAATAGAGTCATAAAATTGTTAGCTAATTAATGCCGTTGAATAGCAGATCATAGCGGGTGCATTTTTAATTCATTATATTCTTTTATTATGAAAGGTAACAATGAAAGCTATTAATGCTACCTACGCGCTAATTATAACAAAAATAATTGACTGACTTGAACAAATATTTCTGGATCCAAAAATAAAATAGGGAAAATCATGAAATTTACGCTTCGTTTCTTTTTAATATTTATTTGTAGTACATTTTCAATAGCCGCGTTTAGTGAGGAAGTTAAAAGCTATAGTGAGTTTGTTGAAGGTAAAAAATTCCAAAAAGGGTACTTTTCATTTTTCCATGATGAAGAAAATGGTAAAATTTATCTAGAAATCAATCAATTTGAGCAAGACTTCTTATTTCAAAGTGGCTTACCACAGGGAGTTGGTTCTAATGATATTGGTCTTGATAGAGGTCAACTTGGTGAAACCCGATTAGTCCGTTTTGAAAAAGTGGGCAAGAAAGTTTTTCTTCGTCAATTAAATACTTATTATCGTGCTGATACAGACAATACATTAGAAAGGCAGGCAGTTAATGAAGCGTTTGCGAGTTCTATTATCTGGGGCTTCAAAGTAGCTTCACAGAGTAAAGATGGAAAAAAAGTATTAATTGATTACACACCCTTTCTTTTATCTGACATTCATCAATTATCAGCCAAGCTGAAAAAACGTAAACAAGGTAAGTTCAGTATTGATGTCAGTCGCAGTGGTATCTATGCCAAACGAAGTAAAGCCTTCCCTCATAATACAGAACTTGAAGCAACGGTTACTTATAAAGGCAGTGATGCTGGAGAGCATTTGCGCTCGGTAACACCAGACTCAACAGCTGTTACCGTGAACTTACACCATTCCCTTATCAAATTACCTGATGATAATTATCAATCCCGCGCTTTTCACCCTTACAGTGGATTTTGGTCTAACAGCTATGCAGATTACGCGAGTGATATTGATCAGCCTTTAATTCAGCGCAGTATTCCTCGTCATCGCCTTAGTAAGAAAGATGCAAGTCTCGCGCTGAGTGAAGCGGTTGAACCTATTATTTATTATCTAGATGCTGGTGTACCTGAGCCAATAAAAAGCGCTTTACTTGAAGGCGCACGTTGGTGGGATCAAGCATTTTCAGCCATAGGTTATAAAAATGCTTTTCAAGTGAAGATGTTACCAGTAAATGCTGACCCAATGGATGTTCGTTATAACGTGATTCAGTGGGTGCATCGCGCAACAAGAGGGTGGTCTTATGGTTCGTCAGTTATTGATCCTAGAACCGGAGAAATACTAAAAGGTCATGTTACCCTTGGCTCATTACGTGTTCGTCAAGATTATCTCATTGCTTTGGGTTTAACTTCTCCTTTCAAAGAAAAAGAGACAGATACCTCTGAAATGAAAGAAATGGCATTAGCGCGTATCCGTCAATTATCGGCTCATGAAGTGGGGCATACTTTAGGAATCGCCCATAATTTCGCCGCCAGTGCCAATAACAGATCGTCAGTAATGGATTATCCTCATCCATTAATTACCTTAAAAAATGGCAAAATTGATTTATCAAATGCTTACGCTAAAGATATTGGTCGTTGGGATAAGTCGGTCATTGCTTATGGTTATGCTGATGTGCCTGCTGAGCAAGAAGAAGTGTATTTAGCGAATGTTATAGCGACAGCGCAGCAGAAAGGTTTGCAGTACATGTCAGACTCAGATGCCCGTTCTTCGTCAAGCGCACATAGTACAGGGCATTTATGGGACAACGGTGAAAATGCAGCTGATGAGTTAAATAGAATATTAAAAGTACGTGAAAAGGCACTTAATGATTTTGGTTTAAATAGTATCCCTATGGGGCAACCATTGTCTGAAATCGAAGAAGTGCTAGTGCCTATTTATAACTTTCATCGCTTTCAGGTAACAGCTGCCGCGAAATTAATTTCAGGTACCGACTATAGTTATCAGCTTAGAGAAAAAAATGTATCAAGCCACTTAAAAGTTGTTTCAGGTAAACAACAACGAAAAGCTTTAGACGCTCTTTTAGCAACGTTAGATGTAAAGGTATTAACGTTACCTGCACACATCATCAAACTGATCCCACCAAAAGCGTATGGTTATTACCGTAATCGTGAAAGTTTTATTGGCAATACAGGTCTCACTTTTGACCCCATTTCTGCAGCTGAAGCTAACGCTAAACACACCGTTTCATTGCTGTTGAATGAACAGCGTTTAGCACGTTTACAGCAACAATCAGTGATGGATAATAATATTCCTAGTGCACAAGAACTTATTGATATGTTAATAAAGCAGTCAATCAAAAAATCTGCTGAAAAAGGCATGTCTTTGTTAGTGCAACAACGTGTAAATCAGCAAGTTGTCGAGCATTTATTATCACTTTGGCATAACAAAAAATTAGTCACTGAAGTTAGATCTGAAGTGTATGTTGCTTTACGTGATTTAAAAGCGTGGTTAGGCGAGCATTACGATGCGAGGAAATATAAGCGTTTATCTGCACAGTTTATGTTATTAGAAGAGCAGATTGGCTATAGCCTTGAACAGGGGAAATTGGTTCACCCAGTGTCAAAAATAAAAATGCCGCCAGGTTCACCGATTGGCGGTTAATCAATGAGTATTGTCAGTGGCCTTAGTTTGAATAAAGTCCACTGACAGATTTTTAGCACTTATTTAACGGGTAAATATTTATCGGGATCAGATAATAACTCAATTAACACCTTAACATTATTGCCAAGTTGCTTTTCGACTCGACCAGGGAATATGTTATTAAGTTTTTCTAAAGTGTCATATTTCGTATGCCAAATATTTCCCCAATTTTTTTCTGCTTTTTTATCACAAGCCGTTGAGTTTTCTTGATCAAAACAAGTCCATAATTGTTCTGTGGTCGATTGAGAATAACCATCAAAGCCATGCTTACCATTAATGGCAAAATTAGTTGATTCAACATAAGCGATAGGGATACCAGCGCAGGAAAAACTTGCATGATCAGACCAAGAGCCTGTTACACCTTCTGGGTAACCTTCGTAATCAGGGTGAATAACATATTTGTTATTTTCACCTAATATATTGATTGAAGCCGTTAGCAAAGCATTACGTATTGATGGTTCACTGTTGTATTTTCCACTTTTACATCGTTTATACGGTGTTGAATGTGCACTGTGAACGTAAACTTTATCGCCACCGGCAATGGTATCAAAGTTGATCATTGCTGCAATATTACCGAGTTTTTTGTTTTCTAATAAATCAACCACGTAATAATTTGAGCCTTGCAAGCCAATTTCTTCCGCGCCAAAAGCGATGAAGCGAATATTGTAATTTTCAGGGATCTTATCTGCCAAGGCTTCAGCTATTGCTAACATAGCCGCGACACCAGCGCCGTTATCGGTTGCTCCCATTGACCCTGATTTCATTGCCGTTGAATCGTAATGGGCACCCAGAATGATAGTGGGTTTTGTTGGGTCGCCCAACTCGGCAATAATATTTTGTGACTCACCGACCATTTTTCTACTATTAAATGAAAAGTTTTGCTCAGAAACGCGATAGCCGAATTTTTCAAAGTTAGCCCTAATATAACTTGCTGTTTTTTTCTCTTCTTTGGTCCCTGCTTCACGAGCCCCAATGCCTTCTGTAGGTGAAACTAACTGTTTAAGATAAGTATAAGCAACAGTTGGCTCGATACTTTTATTTGTATTTTGTTTCGTTTGATGTAGTGGCAAAGAGCAAGAGGTTATCAGTAATACTAAACTAGTAAACAAACATGCTAGCGCTAATGGATGGACAAATTTCATATTATTCTCAAATTTTTGGAGGGTAAAAAGGCGTTTTAGCTTGTTGGCAAACAGTGTGTTTATTAAAAGGTGCAATAGCGTTAATTTTAAAATAGTAGCATTTCGAAAAAAAGATGTCTTTGTTTTAAGTAAATTGACAAATAAAAACGGCGTAAGCCGGAAGGAGCTTACGCCGTTGTGCCATTATTTATAAAATAGTGCACGAAAGGTTAATGGATTACATATTAGGAATATTCAGCATAAGCGCATTAAAAATCAGGCTTAGGCTGTGAGGTAACGGTTAAATTTATTTTTCTGGGCTTGGTTAATACCACAATATTACCCGCAACAATGATCAACAAGCCGACTACGGTATAAATATTCCAGCTGAAACCTTCAACAAGTGTTGAAATTACTACAGCTACTGCTGGAAACATAACGCTAGTGTAAGACGCTTTATGAGCACCAATATTATTTAAGAGCGTTAAGTAACCCGCAAAGGCGATAATTGAACCGAAAATTGATAAATAAAGTAACGAACTGATATACGGTAAAGTATATGAAAAAGAAAATGACTTCCCTTGAGCAAGTAAAACGATTGTCATAATGACAGTGCCGTAAAACATACCCCAAGCATTGGCTTGCATCATAGGTAAGTTCAAGAGTTTGTTTTTCATTGAAACCATGTTACCCGTAGAAGCTAATAGTGTTCCAATCAAACAAAGTGATAAACCAAGTAACGTTTCTTTACCTAAATCTGTATCGTTAATTTGCGGCCAAAATAAAACAACAATACCGATTAAACCAAGAATAGCGCCAATATAAGTTTGTTGAGTTATTTTAGTTTTAAACCAGATACGGGCGTTTATCACATTGAAAAACATAATCATTGAAAAAGCGATAGAGGTAAGGGCAGAGTTTATATGCTGCTGAGCTGAATATATAAAATAGTAATTACAACCAAATAACGTTAAGCCAAAAAGCATAAACTGTAGGTGTTGCTTGATATTAAAGGTAAGAGAAAGCTTTTTAAATCGGCAATATGCAAACAAAATTAGTGCAGCTAAGCCAAACCGGTAAATAATAGATGCTTCAGGAGGAACATCACCCAGTTGATAATTAATTGCAATCCATGTTGATCCCCAGATGAGTACAGTGATCACATATAAAAAAGTATTGCTCATTGCTGTTCCTTACAATTGAGAGGATGAAAGGCTTCATTTCAGTTATGAAGCCTGATGTTAATTATTTTATTTAGTTTTCAGTACAGCAAACCTTTTTGTCAGTAGTTTTATCTAGCGGTATCAACGACAGCGTAATTGTTGGACTCTCCTGCATAACGAGCGCTTGTGCTAAATTATTTTTAGCCATTAAATTAATCCATTTTTCAGTGATTCTTTTTAGTATGTATACGAAAGTCATGTGATATTCCTCAGTTGAGTGTGTTGAACAAATACTTTGTTTAATTATTGAATAGACAGTTTATACATTTTTTGTTTTAATAACATATACAGAAAAATGAAAATGGAACCTATACAGTTATGCGTCTTTTAGATAAGTCAGCACCTGAGTTTTTATACCAACAAGTGATCGACTTTGTTGATCAGCAAGAAAAGAATGGTGCTTTGCGTGCGGGTGATAAATTACCGAGTTTACGTAAATTAAGCCGACAGTTTGAGATCAGTATACCGACAGTTAAACAAGCGTATATGGAATTAGAGCGTCAAGGTACCATTTCAGCAAGGCCACAATCAGGCTATTATTTAAAAGCGAAACAAGCGCGAACATTAATGCCAATGCGTGCTAAGTGGGCATGTTGTGAGCCCGTTGAAATTTCTTGTCGAAGCCTTATTGAACAAGTTTATGAAGCGGTGCATTTACCTGACACTGTGGCATTAGGGATATCTAACCCTGTTAATGCACACCCGCCAGATAAAGCTCTAGCTCGATTAATGCGTTCCGTGTTAAGTAAAAATGCTGAAAAAGCGGTGAGTTATGGACCGGTAAATGGCGACCCTAAGTTACGTCTCAATCTTGCTTTTCGTTATCAAGAACAAGGAGTCGCGATTAATCATGACGATATTATTATTACCAATGGTGCACAAGAAGCGCTGTCCATTGCTTTACAGTGTGTTGCCGAACGTGGCGATATTATCGCTGTTGAATCGCCATGTTTTTTTGGATTGATTGAATTAATTGAAAGTCTAGGTATGAAAGCCTTAGAAGTTTACACTTGTACCGAAGATGGTGTGTGTGTAGATGAACTTGCTAAGGTGATAAAGCAACATCCTGTCAAAGCTTGTTTGTTTTCAACTGCTATATCTAACCCACTCGGTTCTATGATGACCGACCAACAACGTCAAAATATGGTGAGTTTATTAGAGGAACATGATATTCCGCTGATTGAAGATGAAGTGTACAGTGATCTATATTTTACTGAAAAACGTCCTGTGCCAGCACAATTGTATTCTAATAAAGGTTTAGTCATTACTTGTTCGTCTTTTTCAAAAACGGCAGCGCCGGGTTATCGGGTAGGTTGGTTATTACCGGGCAAATTTGAAGAGGAAGCAAAACGCATTAAACGTGCACAGTCTTGTTCAACGCCTATGTTACAGCAATGGACTTTGACAGATTACTTGATGAGTGGGGAATACGACCGCCATCTGCAAGTACTACGAAAAACCTTACGCTATAACTGTGAAAGAATGCGCGCTTTAATAGCAGACAATTTTCCGAAAGAAGTGTGTATATCACAACCTCGTGGCGGTAGTGTGTTATGGATACGTTGTCGATCTCATGTGGATACCAGTCAATTTTTTACTCAAGCTATTGCCAAAGGCGTTAGTTTTGCACCCGGTGAAATATTCTCCCCCACAGGGAAATACAAAAACTTTATGCGAATCAGTTATGGTGTGAAATGGTGTGACAAAGTAGATAAAGCGGTTGTGGAACTTGGCAAGCTTGTTCACGATTATCCGGAAAAGTCATGAATAATCTGAAAATCACAGAACAAGCAGAGCTATCGTTAAAACTGCTGCTGCCATTGTTGGCAGCAATTATTGCTATTTCACCCTTAGCAATTGATATGTACTTACCGGCAATGCCCATAATGGCTGAGCAGTTATCAACTGATATGCCGATGATTCAGAATAGCTTAAGTATTTATCTGTTAGGTTATGCATTAGGCTTATTATTTTTTGGACCTCAAGCTGACAAACGCAGTCGAAGAAAATTAGTGATGCTGGGCATTTCTGGTTTTATTGTGATGAGTGTTGCAATAGCTTTTGTAACCAATATTGAACAGTTTTTATCGCTGAGATTTTTACAAGCATTTATCAGCAGTGCAGCAACAGTTGTTGTTCCTGGCACGATAAAAGAGCGTTATGGCAAAGATACAGCAAAAGGTTTTTCTTATGTGTCGATGATCATGATGATTGCGCCTATGATCGCGCCGGGTATTGGTGCGGTTTTACTTTTACACAGTTGGGAGCTGATATTTTTTAGTTTAGCGGCTTATAGTTTTATTGTTTTACTGTTAGTTTATCGCTTTTTACCTGAAGTAAAGCGAGAGAAAAATTTGCCTCCAGTGAGCTTTATACAGCGATATAAAATAGTACTTTCAAATAAAAAATCGCAACTGAATATAGTCAGTTCTATGGTGGTTTCATTAGCTTTTTTTGCTTATATTACAGCAATCCCTTTTGTTTATTTGACGGTCTTCAAAGTATCTGAGTTCGAATTTAGTCTGCTTTTTGCTATCAACGTATTAGCATTGATGACAGCCCATTTTATTAATACTCGTTTAGTCAGTCGTAAAGGGTCAAAAAGAATGTTGGCGTATGGCTTAATGGTGGCTTTATGTTTTTCATCTTTATTGGTTGTGGTGAACTTCTTACAATTTTCGTTAATTTATACCGCGATCGCGGTATTACCGTTAATGGGCAGTTTATCAATGATCGCCGTCAATGCTGATGCACTCATTATGCAAGAATTTACCCGAGAAGCGGGTACAGCAACTGCGGTAATAGGAACATTACGTTTTGGTATTGGCGCATTAGCCGGTCCCATATTAGCGTATTTTTACGACGGTAGTGCCGTACCGTTTGCATTATTGATGTGGTGTTCGATTGTAGTTGTTTTATTATGTCAATTACCTAACATGACACAAAGAAAAGTAATTAAGGATTAATATGAAAAGAATAGCGATTATTTTATCAGGTTGTGGCGTTTATGATGGCAGTGAAATACATGAAAGTGTTTTAACGTTATTAGCCATAGAACAACAAGGTGCAACTTACCGTTGTTTCGCGCCTAATATTAATCAACATCATGTGATTAACCATTTAACGGGTGAAGTAAAAACAGACGAAACGCGTAACGTTTTGGTAGAGTCTGCGCGTATTTCTCGCGGTGACATTGAAGATGTCGTGGAACTTTACCAAGACGAGTTTGATGCATTAATTTTCCCTGGTGGTTTTGGCGCAGCAAAAAATTTATGTACGTTTGCCCTTGATGCGGAAAACTATCAAATCAATGCTGAGGTACTTACCGCGGCACAAAGCTTTATTAAAGCGGAGAAACCACTCGGTTTTATGTGTATTGCACCCGCAATGATCCCACTTGTTTTTGGTGAAAATGCTCAAGGCACCATAGGGAAAGATCGTGATATCGCAGCATCATTAATGAATCGTGGTTTAGTGCATGTTGATTGTGAAGTTGACGATATTATTGTTGATGAAGAACGAAAGTTAGTTTCAACACCAGCCTATATGCTGGCGACGTCACTTGTTGAAGCGGCAAGTGGTATCAACAAGTTAGTGAAAAAAGTTATTTCACTCTGTTAGCATTTTTATTAACTCGTTTCTTTATCTGTTTTTACTTTAGCTTTAGCTTGTATTTCAACTTGTTGTAAACGCCATTTTTTACGTTCTGCGTAGAAATGGTCCCATACACAAGGATTACAAGCACCACCGCCACAACAGTCATCGTCGGCAGGTTGAGAAGGTTTTTCTAATAATTCAGTCATGTTTTTTTAACGTCACACTCTTAATTTTTTCTATTATAAATAAAAAAGCCCTGCGATGCAGGGCTTATGTTCAGGATGAACGGTATTCCGTGTTGCCATGGATGGCAGAGTACGGAGTATGTTCAAAATAGCATAAGTAATTTATTCAGTTTCAGCTAATTTCTTTTCTAGGTAATGGATATTAGCACCACCGTTAACAAAACCTTGATCATTTAAAATATCTTGATGCAAAGCAATGTTAGTTTTAATACCGTCAATCACTAATTCAGCTAAGGCATTACGCATACGTGCCATGGCGACGTCACGATTATCGCCCCAAGTGATCAATTTGCCGATCATGGAGTCATAATGTGGTGGTACAGAATAGTCAGCGTATATATGAGAATCCCAACGAACACCTAAGCCACCCGGTGGATGGAAACGGGTAATTTTACCCGGTGAAGGAATAAAAGTACGAGGATCTTCAGCATTGATACGACACTCAATCGAGTGACCGGCAACTTTGATATCTGCTTGGGTATAAGACAAAGGTTGACCAGCAGCCACACGTAATTGCTCCTTGATCAAATCTACACCAGTGATCATTTCAGTAACAGGGTGTTCAACTTGAATACGGGTATTCATTTCAATGAAATAAAATTCCCCGTTTTCGTACAAAAATTCAAAAGTACCCGCACCGCGGTAGTTAATGTCGATACAAGCCTTACAGCAACGCTCACCAATTTTAGCGCGCATTTCAGGCGTAATACCTGGTGCAGGCGCTTCTTCAACGACTTTTTGATGACGACGTTGCATTGAACAATCTCGTTCACCTAAGTGAATAGCGCTACCTTGGCCATCAGCCATGATTTGAATTTCAATATGACGAGGGTTTTCAAGGAATTTTTCCATGTAAACCATGTCATTTTTGAAAATAGTACCGGCTTCTGTTTTCGTTAAAGCAATGGATTCTATTAACTCTTCTTCGCTGCGCACCACACGCATACCACGACCACCACCGCCACCAGCAGCTTTAATGATAATCGGATAACCAATGCGTTTAGCATGAGCTTTATTGGCTACTTCATCGTCATCTAGTGGGCCATCAGAACCTGGAACACAAGGTACGCCAGCAATTTTCATTGCTTTGATGGCCTGAACTTTATCACCCATGATACGGATGCTTTCTGCTTTTGGACCAATAAAGGTAAAGCCAGACTTTTCAACTTGCTCAGCAAAATCAGCATTTTCAGCTAAAAATCCATAACCAGGATGGATAGCTACAGCATTAGTTATTTCCGCTGCAGTTATAATTGCAGGGATATTAAGGTAACTATCAGGTGCAGATGCTTTACCAATACAGATGGTTTCATCAGCTAATAATACGTGCTTTAAGTTTCTGTCGGCTGTTGAATGAACAGCAACCGTCTTAATACCAAGCTCTTTACATGCACGTAATATTCTTAGTGCAATTTCGCCTCGGTTGGCGATAACAACTTTATCTAACATAGAATGACCCTTATGCGTTGATGTATATGGGATTATTCAATGATGAATAGCGGTTGGTCAAATTCGATAGCGTCTTCGTTACCCGCTAGAATTTCTTTAATAACACCAGATTTGTCAGCTTCAATTTGGTTCATCATTTTCATTGCTTCAAGGATACATAACGTATCACCAGCATTAACATGTTGACCAACGGCTACAAAAGCGGGTGAATCAGGCGATGCCGAAGCATAGAAAGTGCCGACCATAGGTGAACGAACAACATGGCCTGTAATAGCTGCTGGTGCAGCGACTTCAGCGGCAACAGGTGCAGCAACAGGTGCGGCAACAGGTGCAGCATGCATCATAGGTGCTGCTTGTACTACTGTACTACCGCGGCAGATGCGTACTGATTCTTCACCTTCAGAAATTTCTAATTCATTAATTCCTGATTCTTGTACTAATTCAATTAATTTTTTTATTTTACGAATATCCATTGGAATACCTTTTTATCAATGTGTAATGTTAGTTTATATAGAACCGCTAAATGCTAGCCATTCTTGGTTGTTTTTTAGTTAACTCTTATGCTCAGTTAACCATGTATATGCTGACTCTAATGCATACTTATATCCGTTTACCCCTAAGCCACAAATAACACCCATTGCTTTATCTGATAGAAACGAATGATGTCTAAATGATTCTCTAGCATGGACATTTGAAAGATGAACTTCGATAAATGGAATGTCTACAGAAAGTAATGCATCACGTATTGCGATACTAGTATGAGTGAATGCAGCAGGGTTGATCACAATAAAATCAACTTCGCAATAAGCATCATGTATTTTTTCTATCAATAGGTGTTCAGCATTTGATTGAAAATGACTCAACTCAATACCCATAGGTAAAGCTTGCAAGGTTAAATTGTTGATGATGTCGGTTAACGATTGTGCGCCATAAATTTCAGGCTCGCGTTTCCCTAGCATATTTAAATTAGGGCCATTTAACACTAAAACTTTAAACTTTGTGGGCATTGTCTGAGAAAAACCTATTAAATAGCAAATTAACAAATATCATCACATAAAAACTTAAGTGATGGAATAAAAAATAACAAAATCGAACAATTTCTGCTGTTAGGCGATTATTATAGTGTTTTCGCAGAATATAGCAGCAAAATACTGGTCTGATCACTTATTGTTAATTTTTTATTGATATGTTGATAATAAAATTTTGTATTCTAGTGAAAATTTACTACACTATGTTTACCTACATTTATTAGTTAATTCATTGGTTTAGCGGTTTTTGTATACAGGTACATATAAGAAAGCAGGCTGCTTTGTACTTTAATAACTAGTGATCAATAGTTGCTGTGTACTTTGCTAAATAGACAAATAACTATTCATTTCTCATTAACAAGGATTTAGTTATCAGCCAAATTATCTTTAGGTTAATGATTCTTGTCATGCTTTTTGGCAGTCCTGCAATCCATGCGGTTGAGGTTATTACCAATATCACTGCAGATACAGCATCAATAACAACAACTCAATTACGCCGTATTTACTCTATGCGACAAGTAAGATGGGCAAACGGTGTGCCAATTACTATTTTTGTGTTGTCGAGTACAAGTGAAATTCATCAAAAATTCTGTAAAGAAACCCTTCGTTTGTTCCCTTATCAACTAGACCGGATTTGGGACAAATTAACATTCTCTGGTATGGGTGTTGGTCCAACCCTTGTCACAAGTGAAAAAGAATTAATCAAAGCTGTTAAGTCAACAACAGGTGCTATTGGTTATATTGAAAATATTGATGAGGTAAGTGATGTCAATCTGCTTAAAATCGATGAATAAAATGATTTATAAATTAATATGCGTTTCAGCATTAATTGCGTTTAATACGATAGCTCAAGAAGGTCATTCAGCAGAGCCATTTAAAATTCATGGATTTGTCGCTCAAGGTGTTATTGATGTTAATGGCAGTAACTTTGTAAACAATGATGGTGAGCTTTCGTTAGAGTTAACTGAAATTGGACTCAATACATCTTATAAGTTTGCAGATGATTTTCGTTTTGCCGCACAAGCTGTCTATTTAAATGGGGGTAATCGATATAACGATGGACTGCGTGTTGACTATTTTTTAATGGATTGGAATGCATATAGTTCAGAGAAGTGGCAGGCGAATCTATTTGTCGGACGCATTAAAAATACCCATTGGCTTCACTCAAGTACACGTGACATCCCTTTTGCACGCCCTTCAATTATTTTACCCCAAGGTGCGTATTTTGATGGATTCCGGGATATTGCGGTAGGTGGTGACGGTGCAGCATTAAAGTTAACGTATAATAATGATGAATATGGCGAATTCGATTTTAGTTTCAGTCGTAGTAAAAGTCCAATTGATAGTGATGATGCTGAAGTTATTCTCAGTAAATTAGCACAAGGAAACATAGAGCATGACCTTGATAGTCAGGCTAGTGTTTATTGGCGCCCCGTGTTTTCTCAGTGGAAATTTGGTTTAACCTTATTAGATTCTGAGTTTAATTATGAAGGAGAGACGTTAGACTTTTTTGTTGATGGAAATTTTGTATTTCAGTTTTATACATTTAATGCCGTTTATGAAGGCGAAAATTGGGGTTTTACCACAGAACTTTTACAAACAAGATTTTTAACTGATGGTTTCTATGCCCCCCAGTTTAATCAAGATAATCTCGGGCAAGGGGGATCTTTTCAAACTACCTATAAGGTTGATCATAAACTCACATTGATTGGCCGTTATGAAAAATTTTATTCTGATAAAGACGATAAAAATGGCTATAAATTAGAAGAACGTAACTTCGGGATTGTACCAAATTATTTTGGTTATCAGCATGATACTATGGTTGGCCTATCTTATAACTTTGCAGATAATGTAAGAGTTAATGCTGAATACCACTGGATGGAAGGTGCAGCCAGACTTAATCCTATTGTGTTGCCAAACCCCACTATAAATAATAAAGAGCAATGGAATATGTGGGCTGTGCAATTGATGTATTGGTTTTAACTGAGTTATCGTCATGAAAAAAAGATTTATTAGTGTTCCTGTAAAATTATTAGTTTTAGTCGTTGGTGCTTTATTATTATTAAGTGCTATTTTTTCTTATTTATCTTTATCGCGATTAAATCAAGAGTTCATACAATATCAAAGTGATACGTTACGTAAAGGTAATGCACAATTTACTGTACAGAATAACGTTCTGCGAAAACCATTACGCGTTTGGCTAGAGTCGTTTGCTGATATTGTCCGTTTAAAAGAACAGCAAAATTTTGATGTGTTAGCACAAGAATTCTCTGCACAATTCGATACGCTGCAAATGAATCAAAATGTTGAAAATGTTTGGCTAGTTTCTGACAGGAACGAAGAATTATACTTATCTAGTCCTATTCCTGCATTTGTACAGGCAAGCATCGAAAGCGTACTTAACTTACAACAACCTGAGCATTCATTGTATTGCCAAGCGCAATGCGTGCAATTGATAACAGTGCCGGTATTAAACGGAAAAGGCGATATGGCTGTTGTGGCGATGACAGTATCTTTGGTGGATATGATCGTTTCTATTAATAGATCACTTGAAAGCGATGTCGCCATGGTCAGTTTTTCTCATCTTGATGATTCTTTAACTGCAAATAAACATGAAGGAACGATTAAGCTTTCAGATGCTAAATTTATTTCCTCAACAAATACTCAATTAGTGAGTGAATTGTTTCTTTCAAGTCAGGATGTTGTCACTCGTGAGACCATAAAAACCCAAGGAATAAAGGTCTCAGTGGATGACAATAGTTATCTTATTAATTTAATCCCTATAGCCAATATTAATGAACGTTTTTATTACCTTGCACTCATTGATGATGTAACCGCTTTTACACGTAATTATGAACACAATCGATTGCAATTTTTGATTTTTGCCTTAGTTATTCTTATTGCATTAGCGATTGTTGTTCATTTTGTCGCTAGTCCATTTACAAAACGTTTATTGGTATTGTCTGATGTTTTACCTTTGCTAGCAAAAAAACAATTTGATCAATTTCGTCAAACTAAAATTCAACGTAAAGGCACATATATTGATGAATTGGATATTTTGGCAAATGCGGCAACAGAGCTAAGTTTTGAACTTGAGCAATTAAATATTGAAGTTGAGCAAAAAACCAAAGAGCTCGAAAATATCGCAATGTATGATTTATTAACAGGCTTACCTAATCGTAATATGTTGAATTATCAATTACGAAAAGCCTTTATGAATGTTTTACGCAGTGACGGACAAATCGCCGTTTTATTTTTAGATCTTGATGACTTCAAAAAAGTGAATGATAGTCATGGTCATACAGATGGCGACAAGTTATTAATTCAGGCGGCTAATCGTTTACGTTCTAGTATAAGACAAGTTGATATGGCTTGCCGTTTTGGTGGTGACGAATTTGTTGTTGTATTAGGCCATTTAGATAATGAAAATGAAGCTGTTCTAGTTGCAGAGGAAATTCTAGAGGCGTTCAAAGCACCGATTAAAATAGAGAATAGTCTTTTTTATGTCAGCACAAGTATTGGTATCGCTTTTGCCCCAGAAGGAATGACCAAGTCAGAAGATTTAATTAGTCATGCAGATATTGCTATGTATGAAGCCAAAGATGATGGCGGGGCTAAATATCATATTTATCATGAAGATATGTACAAAAAGGTTGCGCTTCGGGTCATGATGGAAAGTGAAGTTAGGCAAGCTTTAGCAAAAAATCAGTTCAGTTTGAGTATGCAACCCCAATTAGATGCGAAAACAAAGAGATTATTCGGTTTCGAAGCCTTACTTCGTTGGCAGCATCCTGAGCGTGGAATGGTTTCTCCTGAAGATTTCATTCCGATCTTAGAAAATTCAGCGCATATGATTGAACTTGGTTACTGGGTGATCAGGCGCTGTTTTGAAATATGTCAAACGCTTATAGATAAAGGTTTAGTTGATGTGCGTATCGCGATAAATTTGTCGGCAGGCCAGTTTGCCGATACTCACTTAACGTCTTATTTAATCGATTTACTTGAGGAATTTTCGCTTGACGCTACGCATTTTGAACTTGAACTTACGGAACAAACCTTAGTAAAAAATATTGATAGTGCTATTGAAATGATGAACGACCTAAAAGATGTCGGTTTCAGTTTTGCGATCGATGACTTTGGGACAGGTTATTCTTCATTGGCATATTTGAAAAAAATGCCTGTAGACGTTATTAAAATAGATAAGAGTTTTGTTTTTGGTATGTTAGACAACAGAGCCGATTATCAAATTATTATGTCGACAATTGCGATGGTCAAGAATTTAGGTTTACAAGTCATAGCTGAAGGCGTGGAAACTAGTGCACAGTTACGGAGTTTAACGGAAAACGACTGTGATGTGATTCAAGGTTATTACTTCTCTAAACCTATTCCTGAAACACAACTAATGGAATTTATTGATACAAAAATTGTTAATGGCTTCTGGAAAACATCGGCAGTTTAACTCGTGAGAGTATCCTTGTTAAACTGCGCTAATGTTAGAAAGGTTAAGTGATAATAATCAACGTTTAAGTATTATAAAATGTTCTGCAAATGTACGGCAAACTCATCGGCTCCCATAAAACCCGTTACACGTTGCTTTGTTAACTCTTTGCCTTGTTGGTTAAAGAAAAGGATCGAAGGTAAGCCGAGCACTTGATATTTCGTTGCAAACTCAGCATTATCAATAGAGTCAAATTCACTCATATCAACTTGTATTAATAAGCTATTACTTAACGCTTTTTGCACTTGTGGAGTATTAAAAGTATATTCTTCAAACTCCTTACAAGCTATACACCAGTCGGCATATAAATCAACCATCACTGTTTTGCCTTGCGAATTAGCCTTTTCCACTGCCATTAATAATTCATCAAGTGTTTTTACTTTTTTAAAGTGCTGCTGTAGCGCTTGTTGATTAGTTGATGAAATTTTCTGGCTAGGGCTGACTAATTGGTAGGCTTGATTAGCGCCAAAAAATATCATGACAAATATCACAATACTTCTAACACCAAACCAAAAGTTATTTTGGGTTTTTTGATTTACAGTATAAAAGTAACCCGCACTTGATAATACTAAGATTGCCCACATTGCCTGCGTTGCAATTTCGGGTAAAAACCTTTCCATTAAAAAGATGGGAACGGCTAATAACAATAAACCAAAAACATTCTTTATTACTGTCATCCAAGTGCCTGCTTTTGGTAATAATTTACCACCAGAACTACCTAAAATAAGTAATGGCACGCCCATACCTATACTTAAAGCGTATAACGCAGAGGCACCTAGCCAAATATCACCAGATTGTGAAATATATAATAAAGCGCCTGTTAATGGGGCTGTAGTACATGGAGAGGCGACTAAGCCAGAAATAGCACCCATAACAACAACACCGAAGTAAGAACCACCTTTTTGACTGTTACTGATGTTATTGAGTTTGTTTTGCCAGCTGCTTGGGAGCGCAAGATTAAACAGTCCAAACATGGACAGTGCTAAAAAGATGAATAACACACTTAAACTAATTAATACTGCAGGGTGTTGAAACATTGCTTGGAATTGTGCACCCGCTAATGCAACGACAATACCTAATAACGTATAGGTAATCGCCATACCTTGAACATAAAAAAATGATAAGCGAAATGCTTTTTTTGTAGAAAGTTTATCGCCTTGTCCAACAATTATACCTGTCAGAATAGGGTACATTGGAAATACGCAAGGGGTAAATGAAAGTAACAAACCACCCACAAAGAAGGCTAAGAGTGTCAGCCAAATACTGTCACCTTTTAACATATCAGCTAATTGATACTGCTCGCTGGTGTTCTCAAAAGTTTCAGTAGGCGCTGATAGCGCGGTTAAAACATTATTTGAGGCGGCTGTAACTTCATTGATTTTAGATAGTTCAACTGTTTTCTTTTTCGGCGGGTAACATAACCCTTTCGTAGCACAGCCTTGATAACGTATTTTAATATTGGCATTGTCATTAACCTTGGCAAGTTCAATAACAAAGTTGAGTTTTTCGGTAAATATTTGCTGGACCCCAAAAAATTCATCTTCATGATCTTCGCCAATTGGCAGTACAACCGGGATGATTTCTGCATTTTCAACACTGAACGTAAACTGATGACGATATAAATAATACCCTTCAGCGATATCAAAGCTAATTTCTAACTGTTTACCTTTTTGATGAAAATTAAACTCAAATGCTTGGTCAGCTGTTAGAAATTCATCGTCATTACTGAATAAAGATGATGATGAAGTATCAAAAATTGATTCTTGCGCTAGAGCATTGGGTACTTGTAAAAAGATACTGGTTAATACTAACCAAAAAAGTAATACAATTTTTTTCATAACAGTTATTTTAAAGACTCAGTGATCCAGTTCAAATATGCATTGTCGCCTTGCTGGATATTCATGGCGATAATTTCTGGGGTATCATAGCGATGTAAACGCTTTATTTCATCTGCTACATCATTAAATTTAGTCGTATGTGTTTTTATAACTAACTGTACTTCATTGTCACATGCAATGTCGTCTTGCCAACGATACACTGAAATAATGTTAGGTATAATATTGACACAAGCTGCGTGTTTTTCATGAACTAAATGTGTTGCTAATATTTTTGCACTTTCAATATCAGGGCATGTGCACATAATTATTTGAAACATTAACGAAGATTCCTTAACAAAAACTTACTTCATTTTAAATGAAATTAATAATTTATCATCATATGAATTATTTTGTATTTAGTTGATGCTTGAAAAAGACCTGTTCAACCCCATATTAGTTTCACTAAATATGATTTTTTTAGCGAGATTTAAAATGTTTCGATTTTTATTTATACTTTTTATTGTTGTTCCTATTATAGAGATTATGGTTCTCATGAACGTAGGAGCATGGCTTGGTGTTTGGCCGACTATAGCGATTGTCATTATAACGGCTTGGCTTGGCGCTAAAAATGTTAAACAACAAGGTATCGCCACTTTAAATTCAGTGCAAACAAAAATGGCGCAAGGCGAAATGCCGTCAGATGAAATTATTGCCGGAATATTGCTACTTGTTGCGGGCGTATTATTGATGACGCCTGGCTTTGTTACTGACTTCTTTGGATTATCTCTACTCATACCCAATGTTCGTAGCTTATTGATAAAATCTGTTCAGACGCATCTCGTGATGAATAAAAAAGCTGCAGGCTTTACTTACCAAAGTTCGGTACATACTCATCAATCAGAGGCATTTACACAAAGCCCCTTTGAACAACCACCCTCTCAAGAAAAGCCTATTGAGCATCACAGAGGTGAAACGCTTGAAGGTGAATTTGAACGGAAAGAATAAAAAACATTTTATCGGGACTTGTGAAGTTTTAAATTAGCCCCATCTTTAATTGCAACAAAGTTTTATAACCTATTTATTTTACATTTATTGAGAGTAAAAAACTCTCAGGAGAAAAATTAATGAGCATTCGTCCATTACATGATCGCGTAATTATTAAACGTCAAGAAGCAGAATCAAAATCAGCGGGTGGTATCGTTTTAACGGGTAGTGCAGCAGAAAAGTCAACACGTGGTGAAGTTATTGCTGTTGGTAATGGTCGCATTTTAGACAATGGTGAAGTGCGAGCATTAGATGTAAAAATTGGAGACCAAGTTATTTTCAGTGAAGGCTACGGCATAAAAACTGAAAAAATTGACGGCGAAGAAGTATTGATTCTTTCTGAATCAGATATTTTGGCAATCGTTGAGTAATTGAATTTTTATTAATAACTTTATATATACTGTAGGAATTCGTTAGGCTAAGCCCCAACTTACAGTGAATAAATTATTGTGAGCCGAAATTTAGTTCGGCAAACTAACAAAATACAGGAAGAAACAACATGGCTGCAAAAGACGTATTATTTGGTAATGACGCACGAGCAAAAATGCTACGTGGCGTAAATGTATTAGCTGACGCTGTAAAAGTAACATTAGGCCCAAAAGGTCGTAACGTCGTATTAGACAAATCTTTTGGTGGTCCAATCATCACTAAAGATGGTGTTACTGTTGCGAAAGAAATCGAATTAGAAGACAAATTCGAAAACATGGGCGCTCAAATGCTGAAAGAAGTTGCTTCTAAAGCCAATGATGAAGCCGGTGACGGTACAACTACAGCAACTGTTTTAGCACAAGCTATTGTTAACGAAGGCTTGAAATCTATTGCAGCGGGCATGAATCCAATGGATCTTAAACGTGGTATCGACAAAGCAGTTATCGCTGCTGTTGAAGCACTTAAAGGTTTATCGCAAGAATGTAGCGATAACAAAGCGATTGAACAAGTAGGTACTATCTCTGCTAACTCTGACGAAACTGTTGGTAAAATCATTGCAACTGCAATGGACAAAGTAGGCACTGAAGGCGTAATTACAGTTGAAGAAGGCCAAGCATTAACTGACGAATTAGACGTTGTTGAAGGTATGCAGTTTGACCGCGGTTATTTATCTCCTTACTTCATCAACAATCAAGAAAATGGAGCGGTTGAATTAGAAAACCCATTCATTTTATTAGTAGACAAAAAAGTTGGCAACATTCGTGAATTACTTTCTACATTAGAAGGCGTTGCTAAAGCGGGTAAGCCGTTATTAATTATTGCTGAAGATGTTGAAGGCGAAGCACTTGCAACATTAGTGGTAAACAACATGCGTGGCATCGTTAAAGTTGCTGCTGTTAAAGCACCTGGTTTTGGTGACCGTCGTAAAGCAATGTTACAAGACATCGCAACATTAACCGGTGGTACGGTAATTTCTGAAGAAATCGGTATGGAACTTGAAAAAGCGACATTAGAAGATTTAGGTCAAGCTAAACGTGTTGTTATCACTAAAGATAACACAACGATTATTGATGGAATTGGTGAAGAAGCCGATATTCAAGGACGCGTTAGTCAAATTCGCGGTCAAATCGAAGACTCATCTTCAGATTACGACAAAGAAAAATTACAAGAACGTTTAGCTAAATTAGCGGGCGGTGTTGCGGTAATTAAAATTGGCGCTGCAACTGAAATTGAAATGAAAGAGAAAAAATCACGTGTTGAAGATGCATTACATGCAACGCGCGCTGCAGTAGAAGAAGGTGTTGTTGCTGGTGGTGGTGTTGCTTTAATTCGCGCTGCTGACCTAATCAAGAATCTTGAAGGTTCTAATGAAGATCAAACACACGGTATTAACGTTGCTATTCGCGCAATGGAAGCACCACTTCGTCAAATAGTAGCCAACTGTGGTGACGAACCTTCAGTCGTATTAAACGAAGTTCGTAACGGCACAGGCAACTTCGGTTACAACGCAGGTAACTCTACTTACGGCGATATGTTAGCAATGGGTATTCTTGACCCAACTAAAGTGACACGTAGCGCATTACAGTTTGCTGCTTCTGTAGCCGGCTTAATGCTAACAACTGAAGCTATGATCACAGACGCTCCAGTGAAAGATGCTGGCGCTCCTGCTATGCCTGATATGGGCGGTATGGGTGGCATGGGCGGCATGATGTAATAGAGTTTTAACTCTATTACTGTAGCTTTAACCATTTAAAGAAAAGCCCAAATAGCAATATTTGGGCTTTTATTGTTTGTACTAGTTGCTGTTTCCATCTTACGTTCAAGCATTAATGAAGTAGGAGTAATACCAAGTTGATTATATATCTGCTCATTTTTAATGGTTAAAACGAATAACTACTTACTAAATTTTATGCCTTGTATTTATCCGTTTTTCCTCATGAAAAATCAGGTCACATACTTAATTAAATTGGAATAGTTTATTCTTATTGAAGACATGCTAATACTTTTTAATGAACATCCTTATTGTTTCTTATCATACATAGACATAGAATTTTTGTGAGCTTATTAAATAGGACGGGACTTAAGTTTGAATAAATCATATTATATCCTCAATTCTTTATGTTATTTATTGAAAAATTCTACTCGGTCTGCAATTAACCGTAATATTTTGATTTTCATGGATTGAGAGTAACCTATGCCAAAATGCTTTTTGTCGATAGCGCAGTAAATATGAATAGTCTCTTCCTCTTATTAACCAAATATCAGATACTTAACACTATTGTTAGTGTCTTTATCCTCTATTCTGTTAAAGTGAATTTATGTCGATTTTAACGCAATATTTGCACGTAATAGGTATTTTTCAGGGACTGATACTTGCGGCGCTACTTATCCTTGGCGCTAAAACATCTATTGCCAGTCGCATATTGGGCACTTTGTGTCTGCTGCTGGCTTTAAATTTTTTAGGTCCATTTATATACCTGGAACGGGAAATAAATATTTTTTCGCCATTGATCGCCTTTCATGCGTTTTTGCCTGCTAGTTTTGGTGCTCTTCTATATTTATATTGCCGTCATGCGATTATTGACCGCCCCTTTGCGCTGAAAGATCTATGGCACCTCTTGCCATTAGTGGTTTGTTATTTGCTCAATATTGAATTCTATTTATCATCAGCTGAAGTAAAGCTCGATGTCATTTTACATGGCACAGAAAATTTAAAAAGCTTAAACATAGGTGACGCGATAATATCAATACAGGCGTTTGCTTATCTAGGCGTGAGTATGTTTATGGTGCGACGCATTCAAAATAAAGCCAAACAAACATTGTCAAACTTTAACCCTGAAATGTTCTCTTGGTTATGGAAATTGCTAATTTTAGCCCTGGTCATATGGTCCTTAAAAGAAATGATGGGGACTGAGCAATACCCTTTTCTTTTTTATAGTACAGGTGACGTGCTGATTATTGTCTTGATTTATAGCATCGCTATGGCCCAATGGCGTAATCCAGTCTTATTTCAGATTGCACAATTTAATACTAGGACTATTGCTCAAGAGGCGTTGGCTTCGACTCATATAATACTGTCTGAAGAAGTGGCTATTATTGAGTCGAAAATTGAGGCGAGTATTAAAACTAGCAGTATAGCTGATGATGCCACCTCTGCTACCAATTCTGGCGCATTAGACCCGAGTATCAGAAGTAGCTTGTTAAAGGTCGTCAGGCAAAATATGCAAGAGCAGCAGACCTATCTGGATGATCAGTTAACACTCACTCGTTTGGCAGAAATCGTTGGCATCAGTACCCATCATTTATCTGAAGTATTAAACCAGCACGAGGGGAAAAACTTTTACCAATTTGTTAATGAATACCGCATAAATTATATCTGTGAAAAGATGAAACATGATAATGAAATTAAGATACTTGACCTTGCCATGAGCGCAGGTTTCTCTTCAAGAAGCACCTTTAATGCCGTTTTTAAGCAGTTTGTTAAATTAACTCCTAGCCAATATCGCAAGCAATTGGCAATTTAATCAGGTAAATCTCTTTAAAAACTGTGCGATTCGTCCGAATCGCACATCCAACTCGTCCTATTCAGACGCTTTCGCTGGTATAAACTGTTGAAATTACATTCCAAGACAACTTGATATGAAGAGGTTGTTTGATTAATTGCGCTTTAACGCGTTATTTAATTTTTGTAAATTTTAGCTGCGTGGAGAAAAGCGTATGAAAGTCAGTAAATTCATAAAATTACCGAGAGCAATTCAATCTGTTTATTTATTTTCAGGGCTCAGCTTATGAAAATATCATTCAAAATCTTACTTCCCTTCTTAATACTTAGTGGAGGATTATTGTTAGCTTCGGGGATTTTGTCGGCGAGCGTAAAAGGAGTAGAGAAAAAGAACAGTAGTAAAGTTATCCCTCTGGTCGAAACACGTGTCTTACAGGCGGTTTCTCACCAAGTCACCCTGATTACTTGGGGAGAAGTTCAAGCAACAGAAAAAACACTACTGTCGTTACAAGTTTCTGGTCGAGTTAATCAAATCCATGCCAGTTTTATCGCCGGAGGCATTATCAAAAAAGGCGATATTATTCTGACCATAGAACCGGAAGACTATCAAACACAGTTGATTGAATCAGAAGCTGCACTAGCGAATGCAATCAGCGCTCTGGAACTAAGCAAAGCAAAAGCGAATGTCGCTAAAGAAAACCTCAAGAATGTTGCCATAGATAAACGTAGTGCCCTTGGTTTGCATCAGCCTCAGTTACGTAGTGCTCAGGCGGCAGTAAGATCGGCTCAAGCGAGATTAAGTCAAAGCAAGCGAAATTTAGCACGCACTCAGCTGATCGCGCCATATGATGCACTAGTTATCGAAAAAAATGTTGGTCTTGGTCAACTGGCAAATTCAGGTAATAAATTAGGAGAAATCTATAACATTGAATCGGCAGAAGTCCACTTGCCGATACCAAGACAAGATATGCCCTTTTTACCAAAAGATGTTCATGGTCTTGAAGCTCAGATAGGTTTTGAACAGGGCTTTAGGGCGGCAATAGTTGATAGAGACTTAGGCATCATTGATGGTAAAACACGAATGAATCATATTATCGTAGTGATCCAAGACCCTTATGGCATTAGAGGAAAAGTAGCTAGGCTTAAATTTGGTCAATTTGTTGAAGTAAATGTGCAGGCCAAACAATTAGCACAAGTCTATTTATTAGACCAAGACGAGCTTGATAATAATCAGGTCTGGTTACTTGATAATGATTCTAGCTTAAAGCCACAAACTATAACGGTACTTCGCACTGAAGGAAAAGTGGTTTTTGTTACGGGTTTAACTGATGATGATGTACTCGTCAGTCAAACACCTGAATATCCACAAAAAGGCATGAAAGTTCGCTCCCAACATAGCTTGTTAGCTCAGCTGAGCAAGCTCAATGATGAGGGGAAATAGATGACTGATAAAAGTTTGCTAAAACAAGACGACCTAGGGAAGCCAAATAGTCAGGCTGGTCTTATTGGCTATTTTGCTAATAATCCGGTAGCTGCTAATTTATTAATGGCTTTCATCCTGGTGATGGGATTGATGAGCTATATGAATATGCAACGGCAAATGTTTCCCCAACCAGAATTTAATACCGTTAATATCCGGGCAAGTTATCCTGGTGCCGCCGCTCAAGAAATAGAAGAAAGTATTTTGCTCAAAATAGAACAAAGGCTGAAAGCTATCGATGGGGTTAAATTGATGCGCTCTCAGGCATATCGTAATGGCGGCTCAGTTACGGTAGAACTAGAAAGCGATCAAGATGTTTTACAGCGCTTAGATGAAATCAAGTTGCAACTAGATGCAATTGCAAGTTTTCCAGCTGCCATGGAGCCTTTGGTGGTGTCTAAAAGTGAAATTAAACAGTCAGCTGTAGAGTTGATCTTAACCGGTTCGGACAATGACCTGAAGTTAAAACGCCTAGGCCGAACAATAGAAGAAGAATTATTACAGCTTAAAAACATTACCTTTGTTGATTTTAATGCCATGCCAGCCTATGAAATTGGCATTGAAGTTAAACCTGAGTTACTGCGCGAATACGGCTTAACCATAAAAGATATTAGCCAAGCAATCGGTCGGCACTCAAAAAACATTTCAGCAGGCCGTATTAAAACTGAACATGGCATTATTAGTTTGCGCTACGAGAATAAAGCCTATTCAAAAAAAGCCTTTGAAAGAATACCTGTATTAACTGGCGACAGTGGTGAGAAAGTTTATTTAGCCGAAGTTGCCACTGTTATTGATGGTTTTGAAGAGCGTATAAATTACATGCGCCTCAATGGCAAGAATGCCGCCTATATCCGGGTTAACGCCAGTAAAGAACAATCAATAACAGACGTCGCCGAAAGTGTTCGTGACTATGTTACTTTTAAAAACCAAAAGTTGCCTCAAGGCTATCAGTTACACCTATTAGTGGATATGACTTATTACTTGGATGGTCGTTTAGATACCATGCTAAAAAATATGATCCAGGGTGGTTTGTTGGTCTTTATTATTCTGGCATTATTTTTAAGAACCAAACTCGCCTTTTGGGTAATGATAGGTTTACCTGTGACTTTCCTTGGCTGTTTTTGGTTATTGCCTTTTTTTGGTATTAGTATCAATGTTGTCTCCTTATTTGCGTTTATTATGGTGCTTGGCATCGTGGTCGATGATGCGATAGTGATTGGTGAAAGTGCCCATAATGAAACGGAATTGTATGGGCATTCTGTTGAAAATATTGTCATAGGGGCTAAACGAGTGGCAACGCCAGCAACCTTTGGTGTCTTAACTACCATAGTGGTATTTGTGCCCTTTATGTTTTCTTCGGGGGTAATGGCGAGTATGTTTCAAGCGATTGCTGGCGTAGTTATTTTGTGCTTAGCTTTTAGTTTAATTGAGTCCAAGCTTATTCTTCCGGCCCATTTGGCTCATGCGAAAATAAAACCCTTGCCTGATAAACATTGGCGTCATGGCTTTAATCGAGCAATAAGTTCATTTTTAACCAATCAATATACAGATTTTATCAGTTTATGTATTCGCCATAGGTATGCGACCTTAGCTGTTTTTATCTCTATTTTGGTATTGGCGGTATCTTTGATCATTTCTGGCAATGTTCGTGTGGTGATGTCACCAAAAGTCGATCACGATTATCCTGCTATATCGATTGAAATGAATAAAAATGTCTCACAAGAACAAACCTTGTCGGCATTAAAGGCTTTAGAGAAAATGGTTGTCGAGGTAGATCAGCAAATAAAACAAGAAATGGGACAAGCGATGGCAAGAGATATTTTTGTTTACGCAAATAATGATACCAAGGGTAGAATTCTTGTACCGCTAGTAGAAGAGCACTTACGTCCGATGGGCACTTTTGAATTAGCCAGACGCTGGCGCAATAATATGCCTGAAATTGCCGGCGTGAAGAGCATTAATATTCGTGCCGATCTTAGCCAACAAAACAATAATGGTGATATTGCTTATCGACTGTTTAGTAAAGATCTCGCTGAGCTTAATCAGGCAGGACTCATGTTGCTAAATGAACTGGCTAAGGTAAAGGGTCTGTATGAATTAGGCTCAACGGTAGATCCTGCCACAACAGAGCTGCAACTCAAGTTGAAACCTATTGCCTTTGAAATGGGGTTAAGCCCAGAAGGTATTGCCACCCAGATAGCACAAAGTTTTTATGGTATAGAAGCGCAGCGTATGGTGCGTGACAGTGAAGAAGTTAGGGTGATGGTGAGATATCCCAAAGTGATGAGAGAGCAGAAAGGACAACTTGATCATGCCCTACTAACCTTGGCCGATGGTAGCAAAATTCCTGTTTCGGAATTAGCCGAGTTTATTGAAAAGCCAGGTATAAGTGTAATCGACCGCGAGTCAGGATTTAGAACGGTACGTGTATTTGGCAACCTTGATGACAGTGAAACGACTGCTGCTGAGTTAGTCGCTTTGATTGATGAAGAAATCTTACCTAAAGTGCTTGAACGTTTTCCTAGTGTAAGCACTAAAATAGGCGGTGCCTTTGAAGACCAAGCAAAACAAGGTAGCGAAATGATGCAGTTTATGGTCGCTGGAATATTAGCCGTTTACTTGCTGCTGGCTTTACCGTTAAAAAGTTATGGCCAGCCGTTAATTATCATGTCGGTGATCCCGTTTTCATTAACTGGGGCGATATTAGGTCATTATCTGCTTGGCTTTGATTTAAGCATGATGTCATTTTTTGGAGTTATTGCGGCAGCCGGGGTAGTGGTCAATGATTCTCTGGTACTAGGTGACTATGTTAATCAGTTGAAATCTAAAGGTATCACTGGGCAGGAAGCAAGTATACAAGCAGGAAAGGGACGTTTTAGAGCGATAGTGCTGACTTCGTTGACGACGTTTTTAGGTTTGATCCCTATTATGTTTGAAACCAGCCTGCAAGCACAAATGGTCATACCTATGGCGATTTCGCTGAGCTTTGCTGTGTTATATGCTACTTTTATCACCTTGGTTTTAGTGCCATGTATTTATGTTATCAAAGAAGATTTGCAACATTTGTTATCAGAGCTGATTAGAAAAAAATCTGACGTAATAACAAACCTTACCTAGTTAAGGGGTTAGTAGAAATCGAATCAATTGATTCGGTTTCTACTAGGGGGTTGTACGCTTATAGATAGCGGAAAGTATAATCAGACACTGACAGTATAGATAATTATGGTTGAATGATTATATTGTGTTCAAAGTTGCCATTAACTCAAGATTTATTTTTCTCGGTTTTTGGTGGAATTGACAATTAAACGAGTGAATTTACCTTGGTTATAGAGATTTGATGACTGGGATGAGAGTAGCTAGGTTTAGTGATAAACGTATTTTTGGTAAATTATTTTTTAAATGATGAAACATTATGGGCTTTTCAATAAATATTATATTTCAATACAATTCAAATGGTTAATCTGAGATCTAAGTTCCTAGGGGGATAATGTGGGGTATCGAAATATTACCCATGTAGATAATCCAATAAAAACAAAAAGATAACTCGTATATGGGCGGCATGATGTAAATTTTTCTTGTTAAAGTGTGTTATAGCTACGTAATTGCTTTGCTCGTTTAAGAAATACTAAACGTCGCTCGCAACGCCTTGCTCTAACAAACTTTATTAGCAAAAAACGCTTTGAATATATTTTGATAAAACCTACTTCGGTAGGTTTTTTATTGGCTGAAAGAAAACACTAAACGTCGCAACAAAGCGCCTTGCCTATACGGATGTAGGTACTTAGGTTACGTCTGGAAGGGGGATCTGTGTTATAGATAATTTATCCTGCGCATAAATGGTCATAAGCTATTTTGCACTACTTGAAAAAGCTCACTTTGGTGGGGTTTTTTATGCTCACGACTAAAGGGATTTAGGAGGTATGGCGAAGCATGGAAGATAGAGCCGAGGATGAACAGTATGTTGTGGGCGCATGTATGCACAAGAGTGACGATATTCTCTTATTTCATAAATTTTCAAATTTTTAAGGGTATTAAGTGAGATATTAAAAATATGCCCTTGCTGACGTTAGCTATTGTTTTACTCAAGGCACAAAGCTGCTGTTGAGAACTTAAAAACCCATGGCTGCTCCTGGCTCTTTTAAGTCGGTCAACTGACCGGCCGTTCAGCGAATCAGCAGACGTTGATGGATTAACGAATTGGCAGAAACAAAATATACCCAATCGACTAGTCAGTGCTTTGCTCATTTTGATTTTATCATTGAATTTTTTCTTTCTTGTTTATCACTCATTAAACCTTACCAACAGCTATCTGAGCTGTACATAATGTCAACCACAAAAGACTAAATGTAAATCACCCTTGACTTTTTATTGTGAGAGCACTACCTTAATAAGGCAAGTAGGCTTTACATTATGACAAAGGAGGTGTTCCAATGAAAAAAATGATGACCGATGGAAATAAATCAGCTTCGCGTGATACAAAAAATAAAAGTCGAAATGTGTATTGGATGTTTACCTGGGCTGTTCCGATGGTATTGGTGGACTACGTGAAGATCTATGATTGGTATTCATTAGAGTTAACATCAATGAAAGCAATCATTCTTACTAGCGAGGCGTGATACAAATGAAAAATCGTATAAAAGTACTTCGTGTCGAACGGGATTGGACTAAAGCGGACTTAGCAGTTGAACTAGATGTCTCGTGTCAAACTGTTAATGCCATAGAAAAAGGTAAATTTGATCCTAGCTTGACTCTTGCTTTCAAAGCTTCTCGATTATTTCAATTAACCATTGAAGATATTTTTCAATACCAAGAAAGCTCAAGTTGTATTGATCTATAAAACAATGAAAAAAATTACTTTAATCTGTTCAGCGCTAGCTGGACAAAATTTTAATTAGCACAGGGGATCACAATGAAAAAATTATTTTTAATTAAATACCTTTTTATAGGGCTTGTCGTTTTAACGTGTAGTCAAATTTCAGCAAAAAATATTGACGCACTGAAACAAATACTAGATCAACGAATCAACCAGCAAAATACCGGTATTGGGATTGTTATAGGCTTGTTACATGGGGAGCAAGAGCACTTTGAAATGCGAGGAAATATGAATTTAACAGAAAACAAACTTGTTGTTCCTACAACACTTTTTGAAATTGGCTCCATTAGTAAAACCTTCACTAGTTTGGTCTTGGCAGACATGGTCATTAAGGGGGAAGTGAATTTGGATGATAGAGTGAGCAAATACTTGCCAGATTCGGTAATCATGCCGGTTCGAAGTGGCAAGCATATCACTTTGAGGCATCTTGCAACTCACACTTCTGGTTTATCCCGAATGCCAAGTAATTTTGATCCAGCCGATCCAAGTAATCCCTATGTAGATTATTCAGTAGAAGACCTTTATCACTTTTTGTCTGCTTACCAATTGACAAGAGATATTGGTGAAAAAGCTGAGTATTCTAACGTAGGTATGGGTTTGCTTGGTCATGTACTGACATTGGTTGCCAATACTGATTATGAAAGTATGATCAGAAAACGAATTCTCGTTCCTTTGAATATGCACAATACCGTGATTAAATTTAAAAATGAAGCGCTTAACAATGTAGCAATTGGTCATGACCATGAGGGTAAGCCAACGAGTTATTGGGATGTCGCTGCATTAGCTGGAGCTGGAGCAATCAGATCTTCGGCCGAAGATATGATTAAATATCTTAAATTACAAATGGGCATGATTGATTCAGATCTAAATAAGGCAGTCGCACTTACACATCAATTTGAAACAGTATTTATGGGGAAAATGAAAATAGGCCTCGCATGGATTAAAATGCCTTCTCCCAATGGTGAATTTATCATGCATAGTGGTGGCACAGGTGGTTTTGCTTCGTTTATAGGTTTTAATAATACTAAAAAAGTAGGCGTTGTTATCTTGGGAAATAGTAGTATCCCAGTCAACACTATCGGAATGGCTTATATGGCCAATAAATTAGACAAGCTACTTGCGATGCAGGCGAACAAGGCAAGAAAAAAAGTAAAAGCCAATTCAGATATAATCATTGAATTGAACCCTGAGTTAATAAACGAATATATCGGTGATTATCAACTCGCTCCGGGATTTATCCTCACAATTAGCGCAGAGCAAGGTAAATTATTCGCCCAAGCGACAGGTCAACATAAGTTAGCCTTGGCTGCTCTGTCATTAACTGAATTCGCTAATCAAAAGCTCGGCGCACGGATGATTTTTCAGCGTGATACAGATAATCGAATTAACCGAATGGCTTTCTTTCAAGGCGGAGCGAAAATAAATGCTCTCAAAAAGAGTGCATATATTAACTAAGCCACAACCACCAAGTCACAATCGAAACCCGTCAGTGAGCCGTTTAAACAACTAATCGGTTCACATTACTAAAGTGTTGCAATTACAAGCTTGAAAGAATAAGTAAGCTACTTTGAGAAACATTAATTAAGTTTCTTTATACATTTAAATATAAGTTAATAGGAAAGACACATGATTGATAAAAAAGAGCAAAAAGTACATGAAAAACATTCAGGAATTGGATTGATTCTTGGTGGTGGAATTGGTCTCGTTATTGGCCAAGTAATTTTTAATGAAGTCGCTTTAGGGCTTGCACTCGGTATTTGTTTCGGGTTAATTTTGAGTCGGATTTTTTCAGATGGATTTACTAATAATAGCTGAAACAAGATTTTACTTTAGTGATGAAATTACTCCATTGAAGTGGTCAACTAATGTGACTACTTTGTGATAAAGTGAATCTTGAATGTAAAGTCCCAACGGTCACTTATGGCACATTTGAGCTATTGAGCTGAAACAGAATTAAGAGACTTATTGGTTGTTTTTCATCTTTTTTCGTTAAATTCAAATATCGCGAACGGCCCCTAAGTGAGATCTATAGACTTTTAATCATTAACGAAATTGGGGTACTTTGTGACAGTGGAAGTTCCTGCCAATATCTCGAATCAGCGTATACACATTTTAGCCGTCTACTCGAACTACTCATTTATCATTTTCTAGCTCAGGTAGTTTTAAATGAAGCATTAGCTTACACCCCCCAATTTATCCAAGTAAGCACTACATTTTATCAAGCTTATTTATCTTTATGTAAGATAAGCTTGACATGTAAGGAGTGCAGCCTATAATGTAAAGCATGTTTAACATTAAGACTAGGAGTCTATACATATGAGCGAATTAACCGCTTCAACATCGCAACAAAAACAAATGAAAAAAAGTGTGACTTTTGTCGCGTCAACATTTATTTGGATTGCCCTGATGACTTTTATCGACAAAGGAATTCTCTATGGATGGTTTACGTCAGACCTTCAAATCAATTTACTTATCGCCTTTGATACCATGCTTGGCATAGTGGTTATCTTTATGTTCATAAAGCTATTAAAAGCTATGGATGAATTACAACGAAAAATTCAATTTGATGCGCTTGCTTTTTCGATGGGTGCAACTATTGTTTCATCGATAACTTATTCATTGCTTACTACAGCGCAAATCGTCAAAGACTCTGAAACCTCAGATATTATTTTAATCATGACTGTTTGTTATATGGCTTCTGTCATTTACGGTCAGGTAAAGTACAGATGAAAAATAGGCTAAAAGTACTACGAGCAGAGCGTGATTGGACTCAGGCCGATCTTGCAAATAAGCTTGATGTGAGTCGTCAAACGATTAACTCCATAGAAAAAGACAAGTACGATCCCAGTTTACCTTTGGCATTTAAAATCGCACGTCTTTTTGAACAGCCTATTGAATCAATTTTTATTGAGAAAGAAGCTTAGTTTTCTTTGACTACAAGGATAAACCATGCATCAATCAAACAGAATAACCCAAGGTTTTCGATAATCAACAAAAAGCATCTGTCAGTTTGGGAGGTGCTTTTTTATTGCTCTGTATGTCCGCTCTTGTCACAAACTGTCAAATTTTTAGGCTGTATCACTTCTGGCTTTAAGTCTCTTGTGCTCCAAGTTGCCTTTAACTCGAGATTGATTTTTTCGATTTTGTGGGAAGAACTGACAATTAAATGAGTGAATTTGCTAAGGTTATAGTGGTTTGATAGCAGGGATGTGAGTAGTTATGTTTAGTGGAATACGTATTTATGGTAAATTATTTTTTAAAATGATGAAACATTATGGACTTTTAAATAAAAGATGAAATTTCATCAAAATTCAATAATCTATCGTAAGTGTTATATTTTCAGGAGTATAAAGTGGGGTGTCGCTATTAATTCCCATGTATATATTTCAATAAAAACAAAAAGATAAGTCGTACATGTGCGGCATGATGTAAACGTACTACCCAAGTACTAGTACTTCCTAGAAAAGCCCCTAAGCTTATAGTTCACGGGCTTTTTTGTTGACTCCACTTTCTAAGTCATTCCATAATATATCACTACTTCCCAGAATTATTGGCTGTTAATGAGGGGTATCATACTTTTATTTAGTTTTTAAATTAGTGGTTTTTATATACGTCCCTCCCATTTTTATACCCCGCTTAGGAGATTTTAATGGCATTAACAATAGAAGAAGTTAAGAATATATCCTGTCCTGATGATAAGGCACAGATCAAAAAGTCTGATGTCACAGTTTTTACAAGTTAAAGTCGATGGTTCGACGTTTTGGCGGCTTAGGTTTAGGAATGCTAGTAAGTATTAAGAAATGGCTTTAGGAAAATACCCCACTACATCTCTAAGTAAAGCGCGTAAATTGGCAGAAGAAGCGAGAGCATCTTTAATCTGCTTTTCATTTAAATGTTTTCTAACCTATCCTCACAAAGTCGTAACAATTTTTTTAGCTTCTGAAACATATCCTTTGGAGCATGCATCTGATATTAGCCATTCAATCTCCCTAACATGCTGAGCGTATAGAATAAAAACATCATTCCATCATTTCGATACTAATCTTTTATGTAATGGACATTTTTTGCGTTCATTTATTTCCTTTGAAGTTAAATACTCTAGAAATCTTAAGTGACCAAAACTATTAACTTCACAAATTACATTCCGTGTAATGATAAAAAAAGGCAATCGTTAAGCCGTCATTTTGACGTTCAAAGAGTGAACGTTTATCAGCTTCCTGCTAACCGTTAAATAGTCACTAACCCCAATCAAAAGAAATGTAGGCTGGTTCTCTTCGTTTTGTGAGAGATTAGTCTTTATTGGCTAAAGAAAATGAGAGGGTAGATTTTTCACAGTGAACTAATGATTGTTAGAAATTAAGTCTGATGTAATGATTGAGAGTATCAATATTACAAGCTCTGGTTGATGGCATCTTGAAGTTGAGCCAGATTTAACGGCTTCTTCAGGCATTTATTGATATTCAATTCAGATAGCTCAAGGCTATCGTTATAACCCGAGCATAAAATTACTGGCAGCTCGGGGCGTATCTTATGTAGTTCTTGGATCAATTGCGAACCTGTCATTTTGGGCATGGCATAATCGGTTAAAACCAGATCATATTTGTCTGGGGCTTGTTTAAATATTGATAAGGCGTCAGCGCCGTTATGGCACACCTTGATGGTATAATTTAAACCTTCTAAATATTCTTGATATAACGCCGCGATTTCAATTTCATCTTCAGCGATAAGAATTGAACCAGTCCCTTTTTTTCTGTGACTAACGGGTGGTTTTATTTCAATCACAACAGCATCAACTGCAGGAAAGTAAATAGTAAAAGTTGTTCCTTTCCCTTCTTCGCTATCAACAAAAATCTTACCATGATGTTTTTTTACTAACCCATGTACTACACTCAACCCCAGCCCGGTTCCATGCCCTTGTTGTTTGGTGGTGTAAAAAGGGTCGAAAATATTTTTTTGAATATCAGGGCTCATACCGCACCCCGAATCTTTGATCTTTAGGCGTAAAAAGGGTTTATTTTTATCATGAAAATAATCTGGCAGTTCTTTGGGTTGTTGTAAACTGATTTCTATGGTGCCACTTTCGTGCGTAATGGCGTGATAAGCATTGGTACAAACGTTTAACAAAATCTGATGGAGTTGAGTTCGGTCGGCCATTATGGGAAGGCATCCCATTTGAATGTCTTTTTTAATTTCAATATTAGAGGGGATTACCGATCTCACCATTTTTAGATCTTCTAAAATAATTTTTGATAAATCTAAGGTTTCAAGTTCGGTGGTTTCCATTCTGCTAAAGGTGAGTATTTGTTTGACTAAAAAAGCTGCTCGTTCACCGGATACTGTGATGGATTCAAAATATCTTCTAACGCTATTATCATCGGAAAGTTTTAATAATCCGATTTCGGCGTTGCTTAAAATAGCCGTGAGTATATTGTTAAAGTCATGTGCAATTCCTCCGGCGAGGGTGCCTAATGATTCCATTTTTTGCGATTGAAGTAGCTGGTGTTCCAATGTCTTTCGTTCGACAATTATGTTTTTCAATTCAATGTTTTTACTTTCTAGTTCATGGGTTCTTCGGCTAATTTTGTCTTCAAGATTATCGTAAGATTTTTTTAAAGCATTCGACATTGTTTGAAATGCATTGGCGAGAATTCCTATTTCATCGTGTGATGAAACACTCACTTTTTGAGTTAAGTCTCCATGGGAAATTTTGAGTGCGTATTCTGTCAGTTTTTGCAGTGGTTTACTAATGCGGAATGTTATAAATACAGCAATAATAATTAAAATAGCTAAAATGAGTAATATTAGGAAAATAGCTTGCTGTAAGGTCTCTTGCAAAATTTCATGAGCATTTTGTGCCGCTAATCTAACGGTGACAGTTGCGGATTCTATGGACTGTGCATGACCCGCTTGTCTCTGTAAAAAATAAGTATTTAATCCATCGCCATAGATATCTTTTTGCAATGCATAGTTTCCACTTATCATCAATTGAATGGCATCTGTAGGTTTTCCATCATTTACTAGCTTAATGGCTTTGTACTCCATTGCAATCAGATTTATGTTGGCTTGAGAAATGTCTTCAAATATTTGTTTGTCTTGTGGTGCTCCGATTGCTATTGCTTGTTTAAGCGCTAAATCTAACTCAGGTTCAAAGGCATAATAACGCTGTAACCAACGTTTCTCTTGAGTCAGAGCGTAGTTACGGGCACTTTGAGTCAATATTTCGTCATAGTAACGGATCAAACGTGCTTGATTATTCAAATCTGTTGCACGATTCAGCTCGTCAATACTCGCAGGTATATTTTTTTCTAATGGCTCTGCCATAGTTTGTAATTGGGAATAAACCCAAAAGGCTTCCAGCGTCGTTAAAATAAATACCAGAAAAAATCCTACTAATAATTTATGTTTAATTGTCACTGTGATTACTCAGTAATAATTTCTTTGGCATCATTTAAAACGTCTTGTGGAATGACAATATTGATCTCAGATGCGGTTTTCTGGTTAATAATGATATAGTTTTCTCTTGGTGATTCTGTTCTTAACCAAGCAGGTTTGGCGCCTTTGAGGATCAGCGCGGCTTTTTCACCCGATATTTTCGCAATGCTTTTAAAGTCTCCGATATTACCGACCAAATGTCCTTTTAGAACTCCTTCTTTATTACAGGCAAAAGTGGGAATATGATTTCGTTTGCTAAATTCGACGATAATTTCTTCTCCACCGGCGTGGGTTAAAGTATCACAAGTCGAATATATGGAGTCAAACAGCCCTTTATTGGTTTCAAGTTGATTTTTAATATCTTCTAAGTCGACTGCCGCTATATCAATAACATTGATGTCACGCTTAGCGAGTAGTGATTTAACGATTTTAAATTGGTTGCTCGAGTTGGGCTCTCCTTCACGATGAACCACTGCGAGGGTTTTAGTATGGGGAAAGATTCTTTCAAAAATATAATACTGTTGTGAGAAAGGTACGAAATTACGGGTACCTACCAAATGATTTTTAGATGACTTTAAAGAGGCGATAAGATTGGACTCTACCGGATAAGTGCATATTGAAAATACTACTGGAATGGGCTGATCCATTTTTTCTGTCATTTGTTTTGCGATCAGTGTGCCAGGGGTCGTGAGCGAATATATTAGGTCAACTTTGGCATCGATAAAAGATTGAATGATTTGACGCTGCTGATTTAACTGGGTTTCAGAGTTTTTGACTATATATTCTATATTTTTCCCTTCAATGTAGCCACTTTCAGTCAAGCTCTGTTTAAACCCCTCGACACTCAAGCCAAATTCTGGATTACTCCCCCAGCGAGAAATTCCAATTGTAATAAGCTCTTCTTTAGTTCGATCTGAATAGTTATAGGTCAGTGCGCTAATAATTAATAAAACAGTCACAATGGCTAGATAAAATTGGCGAAAGCTATTCTTTTTGTTCGTTCCAGTCATATAAATCACCGAGAAAATAAATACCTTTTGAAGGGTAAAAATAAAACTATGAATATTTCTAAGTATGGTCAAAGTATGGTCAAAGTATGGCAGGTTATAGCTAGATCTGTTTTTTATTTGTCATATTGAAAAGTGTTGATAATTAGGGTATTAACTCTATTTTATCTAACCTTAACTGGTGCTAATGCCCACTTTTGAGGATGGGTACTTAATTTCACTCAAAACTACCGTCGTCAATGTGAAAAAATTAACGTTTACTAGGCATTAATGATTCAATTTTTTTTATTTTAAGTTGTAGGTTTGTTCAGTCTGAAACCGATTTTCACACGCTATGCTTCATAAATATAGTCAGTTATAGTTGTTGAAAGTTTAAAAGCTAAATTTAATTCATGGGCAATAAATCAGTTATTACTGAGCGTCAACAAATTAAGGGTATAATACCGGGTGTTTTAAAGTAAATAATTTTATTTTGCTTTTAATTCAATTCGTTATGTTGGTGTGGGCGGCATGATGTAATAAATAGAGAGTTTTACTCTATTTAATAAATAACCATTTAAAATAAAGCCAGAATAGCAATATTCGGGCTTTTTGTTTGCCATTGTGAAACTCTTAACGAATGGAGTAAAGAGCTTATCGGTTTGAAGTGCTGACATGAGGAAACGAACCTTACTGATTTAATCATACATGTTTAGTTTTCTAAGGCGTAAGGGGTACTTTGAGATACAGATTTTATGGCAAGTCTGTGAGCATTAGAGCCCGTTATGTAAACCGAATTTAATTCAAATACTAATGAAAGAAAAATTATTATGGCTGACAAAAATAACACGGCGGCGATCAATAAAATTAGTGTCATGGACTTTCATCGACCATTGTATACTCTGTATATACCCGTAATCACTTACTTAATTCATTTGTTTTTATGCAACAACATTGATAAAAGGTTGAAATATTGATAATTTTCAGGTTGGATGATTATGGATACACCACTACAAGTGTTTTAAAATTGGAACATTGCGGTTAAGTAAGAAAAATTTCGATATTTTTCTGTAAAGGAAACCAGATTTATACTACCTTTAAAGAGAAAGGTTTAATACCGACAATAGATAATTTACTTGCGATACTCTAGTAGATAATATGTGTGTAATTTTTAATGAATAAAATGAGTTACAGCAATAATAATGAATATATTACATATTTCAGATATGCATTTTGGTTCCCGTCACTGGCAGGGAAATAGCGCAAAATTATTAAAGAAATTAAATTCTTATGCGGCTGATCTGGTGATCAATACCGGAGATAATACTACCGACGCTCTGGAGGTTGAATTTAAGGCGGCAGGAGCATTTTTAAAGTCAATAAAATGTAGCCATGTTATCTCAATTCCGGGCAATCATGATAAACGAAATATGAAGTCTCAAGATTTCTTTCGCCAATATATAGATAACAGTGATGTTATTTATCCATTAGAACCCATAAACTGCACTAAAAATAAATTATTTCTAGATCAATATACTACGGGCATTAAAGAGAATTTTACCGATATTAACTTTATTAAAAATATTGTTATTAATGGTGAAACGTTATTGGTCGTCTGTCTTGATACCAGTGAGGTCTATAAAGACAATGGTTTTATTGATAAAGAAATTTTACGGTCAATGTCTCATAAACTAGAGCAGTTAAGGTATGATAAAATTATACTACTCAATCATCATTCTATTTTAGATACCGATGAAGATCCTCTTTTTAACTCAAGACGTGTCGTTGAATTTGTAAGAAAACATAAAATTTCTCATGTTTTTTGTGGTCATACTCATAGATTATCATTAATGAAATCAACTGACTTATATAATGATCATTCCTTTATTCAATATAAAAACGGCTCTCTGTCATCTTGTAACGCTGTAAATGATACCAACATGTTTATGTTTTATGAAAATTTAGGCGAAAAGGATATGAAAATTCATCTAATCAGAATATACCTTCAAGGGGATGAGTTAACTTTTAAAGATGAAATTATTACCAATATTCATGGTTAATCTGCATCAAAAAACACCTTAATTTATTTGATTCAATATGAACAACATGGTTGTTCTCCATTATGTCTTTAATAATAGGGCTTGTTAATTAGTTAATAAACCCTCGTTATGAAACTATCATCAGGAAATGTTTTAGTATGGGTAAAGCGCTGAATGTCGGTTTGGAAGTTCGAATTGTTATTAGTATGTGTGTCGGTTATGCCATGCTGATGCTTTGTCGAACCGTTGTCGGTGTGGCTGGTCCAGCGATGTTAATTGATCCAAACTTACAACTCGATACCGCTAGTTTTGGTGCTATCTTAGGCTGGGGGACCGCAGGTAACCTCATCGGTAAGCTTACCAATGGTGTTTTGGCGGATAAGTTAGGCGGTAGTAAAGTTTTTATTTTTGCTATCGGCGCTGCTGCAGTAACAACTTTTGTTTTTGGTACCTTATCCAGCAATACTGCCTTTTTTGCCCTCTATTTTCTGACCATTTTTGCTAAATCGGCAGGCTGGCCATCAATGGCTAATATTATTCGAGTTTGGTTTAGTCCATCTAAGCATGGACGAGTTTGGGGTTTCATCGCCACCAGCTCCCGCATAAGCTCAGTTGCCACCACGGTTCTATTAAGCAGTTTGTTATTAGTGATTTCTTGGCGAGGCTTGTTTTTTATTGCCGCCGCAATTGCCCTACTCTGCGCGATTATCTTACCTAGACTCTTTAAAAACACCAAGAATGATGTCAGTGATTTGTCGGAAAAACCTGTGCAGAATATAGAGGCGATATTAGATAATCCAGCTGATCATCCGCTGCATCAAGCAGATACGTTTGCTGCCATTCTTTTCTTTATAAAAAGCCGCCGGTTCTGGTTGATAAGTTTAGGCGTTTCATCATTAGCGGTATTATTTGAATTTCAAGTGTTTATTCCTATCTACCTCAGTCAAACATTTGATTTAGCCCCAGCACAGGCTGGAATGGCATCTTCTGCTTTCCCGCTGGGTTGCCTGATTGCCGTATTTACTGGCGGATTTATAGTTGATAAAGTGTCAAAAAAGAAACTCATTTATGTTATGGGGTCAACGTTGGTCGTTGCTATCCTTTGTTTGTTAAGCTTAAGATATTTAGGCACGGTCGAATTTGAAGCTGGGTTTGAGCTTGCCTTAACCATAGGGTTGATTTTTGCTTTCGGTTTCGCCATTTCACCCGCCTATTATATTCCGATGAGTGTTTTTTCTATCAGCTTTGGGGGTAGGCACTGTGGTTTATTAGTGGGGTTAATTGATGCACTTGCTTACTTTGGAGCCATGATTTTTGATTTTGTCGGTGGCGCCGTTGCTAATAAAGAGGGCGGCTGGCAAGACTTTCTTTCTATCTTAATTGTCACGTCCATCATTGCCACTATTACTATGATCGTCTTTCTTTATGTGGAGTATCAGAATTCAAAGTCAACGCAATGTCCATTACAGAGCGCGTGATAGTATTAAGGGCTTTGTTATTACTCGGTTCTAATATGCCCACACATTTGCCCTTGTAGCACCTGATTTTTCTATGGACTTACAGGAGGTTTATTAAATTGATTGCCAGAGTCACCTGTCATTACCGATTAATTAAAAGTATAAGAAAAATTAACATTAAGCGTGCGGCCTTGGACATATAAAGTATCGGCCATATAATAAGGCCAGCCTAAAGCTCTATTATTCGGCGGTTCGCTGTCTAACAAATTGAGCACAGCAAAGGAGACATTCGCTTGTTGATTAATTTGATATCGTACCTGTAAGTTAGCTAATGTCGCTGCCTTTAATTTAATGTTATTTTCTTTTGTCGGTGGAGTGAAGTCAAAACGTAACAAGGTTTTCCAGTCGCCTATATACCAACTCAATGAAGTATTTAGCCGACTTTCACTATTACCTAAGTTACCGTTAACATCATCAAATCCTTGCCCCGGAATTATTTCAACATCATGGAAAAGCACTGCGCTTAATTCATTTGACCATTTAAATTCACCATACGATTGAGTTTGCCAGCTGAGTTCATATTCAATATCCAGACCCGCTGTTTTAGATCCAGAAAAATTGCCATAGCTATTTAATAATCGAATCAGGTTACCTTGCTCATCTCTAATAATACGTTTAGTTTCGCCAAACTGTCCTTCCCGTTTGATAAGTTCGTCATTGGGTAATAAGTTAATTTCATTCTTAAAATATTGATAGTAAAAATTCATGTGCAAACGAGTATCATTTGCCACTTCATAGGTAAAACCTGTCGTCAGTGAGCCGGATTTTTCTGCCTCCAATTTGTTATTACCCGTGATCACAGTTTCGATATTCACGGCTTGGCAAGGATGGTTATCTGTCAGTGTGGTGACATCCTGGTCTTGATCCTTTGTGCCATCTTGGTCTAAATCACCTGCAGCTTCACATCTCACTGAATCACGGACATAAGCAAAGGATTGACTCGCTTGGCTAAATAATTCGTATAGACTGGGTGCTCTGAAGCCGGTACCTACAGACATTCTATAAATAATATTGGGAGAATAGCGGTAGCTAATACCAAGCTTAGGGTTAAGACTGGATCCGAAATCACTATACTGATCATATCGAACGGAAAAGTTTAGTTGAAGTGCCTTGCTTAAATCGTATTGTGTTTCGGCAAATGCTGAAAAAATTTCCCGTTTGCCTTTCGCGTTGCCACCACCACTGCGACCATCGATGACGTTATCAGTAAACTCATCCTGAAAAATACTGGAATAGTCATGTTCAACGTACTCCATACCATAAACCGTATCATGCTCTGCACCGTCTTTACCGAAGGTATTGGTGTGTAAAATAAAGCGGCTGCCAATATTTTCAAATTTAGCTTGAAAAGCCGAATCAATCGCGAAGCTTTGACCAAGCGCTTCATCGGTCGCTTGATTAACCGCAAAAATATCATAACTGCCGTTATCAATGGCAGCTTGTAATAAATCTCTTCTCATCAAGCCACGAGATAATGATTTCGAGAGATTACTATTATAAGAAGCAACAATCTCATAATCCATGTCATTAGCTAATGTTCCTGAAATACCACCATAAAAGTTAAGCATTTCATCAGTATTCATAGACTCTCTTAGACCACCATAAATATTTCGGTAAAAAATATCCAAATCGAATGGGCCGTCGACAAATGTATCATCAATACCGTCAAAGTCAGTATCGAATGCTATCGTTTGATCTTGAGTCGGATTATTGGGGTTATTGGCAAGCATGGTTGGTAAAAACACCGAGCCACCAGCACTAGGCGTTGGCGCTCCTGAGCCAACTGTTTTATTGGTACTTAAATCTAAGTGAGCGAAAATAGAGACTTCTCGCTCATATTGCCACTGGCCATCGATCATTGCCGAATAGCTTTGGGATGACGGCAAAAGTTGGGCGAAATTGGCAAAATTGTATTTACAATAATCTCCTTCAACCTTTGATTGTGGAAACTCATCTTGATTTAACGTTTGTGGGCAGCGACTGTCAGCTAGAGTTTTAGTCATAGACTGTCCCGTTTCTGGGTGCAGGCTGTTGATGCGATAACTGCCGGGATAGCCATAACGGCTCAGACCTTCATTGCTAAGCGTAAAATCTCTGGCAAATATCGGCGATTTCTTTTGATGCTCAGCGGAATAAGTAATATTGCCGAAATTATTAGTAAAGCCGCCATAAAGGCTGAAGTAATTTTCATCACCGCCTTTTATGCTGGCTTGTGTGCGTGCCATACTAATATGATGGCTATCAATATTTTTACGTAAAATAATATTAACCACACCACCCACAGCGTCTGCACCGTATATTGATGAAGCCCCATCTTTTAAAATTTCCACTCGTTCGATCGCCGACAGTGGAATCAAATTAATGTTTTGTGCATCAGGTATTGCCGCAGAATTAGCGATTCGGCGACCATTAATTAATATGAGTGTGCGCTGCTCACCCAAGCCTCGCAAATTAAGCGTTGCTTGCCCTTGAGTGGTGCCTCCTGCAGATTCTCTGCGTGATCCATAAGTATTCACGGTACTTGAGCGCAGTACATCAGCCAAGCGTGTTGCGCCACTGGCATCGATATCTTCTCTGGTTATAACCGTTACCGGCGATGATATTTCACTATCGATGCCTTTGAGCCTAGTACCGGTAACAGAAATACGCTCTATATTTTCTTCTTTAACAGGCTCGCTGGCGAAAACAGGCACACTTAATGCCATGGTTAAAGAGCTTAAAAATAATCGTTTTATCAATGCCTATTTCCTTTTTTGTTATCGAAGCAAAAGAGCGTTTATTAGCTAAGCTCTTTTTATATAAGAGCAAGCATTTTAGCGTGGTGACCCAGTCTATTCGACTGTGCTTAGAAGTTCGTACATATGTTTATTTGTTACTTTTCAGTGCTTTGTGTTTTTATTGTCTGATTTAAAATCCAAGGACGTCAAATCAGTCATTTTCATGAAAAATCACTAAAAGCACATCCATAGGCCAAAAGTGAGCCACTATTAAATTATATGGTGCTTACCAAGGGGATGATATACCAAATATATTTTCAAAAATAGATTGCACATAATCGCTCTCCACAGCGACATCTACGGGAAAGGTATCGGCAGCACATTGACTGTCGACGTTTTGCTCCGGCTGTAACATGAAAGCTTGTATTATGTTCGCGACACAGTTTGGGTTAGCTATTTGGTCTTTCGAAAATACCCCATGTTCGAAAGTAGGAAAGATCACTAACGTTTTTTGGTTACCTGCATAATCATTGAATACTTGCTCGGCCATGATGTCGGTCGTTTGCGGATCTAGGCCGCCATGGATCATTAATAACGGCACTGAAGTGGCTGGCAGGGTCGAATTCAGGGGTTTTGCATCTAATAGCCAAACTTCGGTAACGTTATAAAATGGCTGGCTATTTACTGAAGTAAATCTTAGTGTATTAAGGTGTTGTTCAAACTCAAATTTACTCATGGTAGGTCTGTGCATATTGGTAACGAGTACATTAGCCAGAACAAGCTTATTATCATAACCTGAAAAGGCTAAGTTGCTTTCCTCATCGGGCTCATTAAATAACTGATACGCATGGCCAAACGCGCTTTGGTCATTGCTATTACAACGGTTCAACATTTTGATAATACCCGGCACAGTATCTTTAAAGTCTGTTAGTGCAAGATCTATTAACGTTTTTGCGATGTTCACGGTAAGGATATTTTCTTCATCCCCCCCGATCAAACATTCGCCCAGTGCTAATTTTGCTAAGGTCTGATCAAGAAAAGCTAACGGATCGCCGTCTAATTGTGCGCGACAGAATTCATTTTCATAGCAGACTTGTAATACTCGCTCGCCGATAAGATCATAATTATCCGCCATTTCAATGGCCTGAAAATCTAACGGTGTGCTGCCATCGAGGATCAAACCATCAATTTGAGCTGTCTCACTTTCCGCCTCTTGTTGCTGAAGATATTTTTGCGCTAAAAAGGTGCCATAGGAAATGCCAAAGATGATGTCCTTTTCGCCTGTCTCACTCGCCAGTGCAATGATATCCGCCAGATCATAAGCGGCGTTTTCGGTATTAAATGCCGCCAATTTACCGTCATATTCCGTCATCAAGTCATTAAAACACTCGCTGGTGGGTAAGTTAATGCCGTTGTTACAATGCAGTTTAGTCGGACCTTCAACCCCACGATGAATGGGAATATAAATGTCCCATTCGTCGGCATTGAAAATTTGTTGATATTCAGGCTGCATCGCCCACTGTGAATTACCGCCTGGCCCACCATCTAGTAACCAAACTTTGCCTTTAGCGGGTTGTTGTGGCGCAAGATATCGAATAACCAGGTTTTCGATTTTATCTGAGTCTGATGTTGACCACTCTAAAGGCACGTTGTGATGTAAACAATCAGCCCCCAGTCGTTTACCTGCGACATTTGACAGATCGCAATCTTGCCAGTTCAATAGGGCAGTATTGGTGACATTGACTTCAATGCTTTTGCTTGTCGATAAACTTTGTGCATCACTTACTGTTAATTGAAAAGTATATTTACCGACCACTTTAGGAAAAGTGACCGGTGTTGTTAATGCATTGTTGGCAGCCAAAGTTACTGTGCCCGGCCCATCAAGTTGTTGCCACAAATAGTTGCTGATATCGTTATTTACATCAGATGCTGTAGCCGTTAATACAAAATTATCCAGCCGCTTAATGGTAGTTTGTGCTGTGATGTTTACACTGGGAGCTGCCGGTAGAGTAGTGGCTGGCTTAGATGTATTTGACGAGCCTGAGCCACAAGCGGAAATACCTGTGGTTAAAAGAATACCGGCTAATGATAGCTGAGGGATTTTCATAAACTGCAAATCTCTTTTTATTTGATAAGAGCAGCTATTTTAGAATGATGACTTTAGTTATGCGACTATGCCGGCAAGGCAGGACACTTATTTAGTTGTTATTTTTCAGTTGGTTAATTTGGTGATGGTTTTTTTTAAACTCAGAAGGTGTTAAACCCGTAATTTTTTTAAAAGTTTGGTTAAAAGTACTTTTGGCATTAAAACCTGCATCCATGGCAACCGTCATCACACTTTTTTTCGGCTCGGCTATCAATAGTTCTTTAGCATATTCAATACGATAATTAGCAATGAGTTCATAGAAATTCATCGCTCGATATTGATTAATGGCTTGTGACAAATATTGCGAAGGCGAATTAATTGCATTGGCTAGCTTTTCAATATTTAGAGCACTGTCCAAGAAAAATCTATCGCTCTGCATGACCTTATCAATCGACTGAAGAATATCTTTCGCCTGACTCTCAGACAAGGCTGATTTTTCATATTTATCAGAATTTTCACACAGTTCTACTACAGGTTGTTCAGGTGGCTTTTTACAATAGAGCACCGTTAATATAGTCAAACTAAAAAGTACCCCTATTTCAAGGATATTGGTGATAATTTCTATTGCTGCCCAAGGAACATTGAGTTTTTCCCAAGGGATTTCGATGATCCCGGATATTAGGTTATGCATTAAGGAGAGCCAAATGAAGGTCATGGAAATCCAAACTCCTTTTAACCAGCTATAAGTATTTTGATCATAGCCGACTGAATATAGCGAGCCACGGAAAAACTTAATCATCATCTTTAAAAAATGCATACTGCTGTTTACGACAAATAACAAAACAAAGGCATTAACGCCGAAAACGAGCAACCATGGCTTTTCATTATCAGGGAGTTGAGTGACGGAATGTGGATAAATGGCATAGGGCAGGATGAGCGCCAAACCGGTAAAAAATAGAATAATAGCCTTAGCATCTAATACAGAGGTTTTTTGCATTAACAAGGTCGATTCGGTGAATCGGGTCATCAATGGGCCCAGCAATAAAACAATTGGCAAGGTGCAAACATAGATCTTGAAATTTAAATCTCTTGAGATGAAAAAAGAAAAGAAACCGACCAAGTTGTTGATCAGAAACAATAATAAAAACAGGCTGATTTTATTTCGTGAGGGTAACCATCTTAAACCAATATTGACCAAGGCTATGAGCATGACCAACATGATGGTTGAAGTAAAATTAAAAACAAATAAAAATATTTCAAACCAATTTTGCATTACTACTCACTATTTCTTTAATTAAACATAGGCTCAACAGACACTATCCTTTTAATAAGTAGTATTCTAAAACAAAGTATTTATTATTTCAGTAGTAAATTTACCCAATAGTCGCACTTGATTAAAAGCTAAATCCAGAAAAATTGCATTAATATAGGGATAAATGTAAAAAACGTTTACCTGAAGCTAGGTAAATGCATTATAAAGATATAAAACACTAAGTCAGTAATTGTCTCTCGCAAAGTAAGACTACAATCTTCTTAAAATAAATGGATCAGGTACACTTTAAGGGCATTTAAAAATAATACTTCAGTAAATTTATTTAACTTTATTAAAATTAAACTGGCTAGTTTTATTGTTAACTACTTATTTATACTATGTTCATTCATTGATCAATGTTTACACATTGAAAACCTTATAGACATCAGCCGTCATCTAACGAGTTGTTGATAGATGGCTGACATCTACAAAACTTAACAAAGCAGACCTTACCTAATTTTAATGTAAAGTCTGAACGGGGCATTAAGTTCAGATAAAAACTGATATTTTCCCGCTAATAAAACAGTGTAGCACTATTTAATTCAGTGCTTTTTCTCTACACCACCAAGAAATCCGTTTAGTCTTGATTTAATTTGATCGTCAGTTGCGCCACTGCAAGTTCTAATCGTTTTATCTCACGACTTGTAGAATTACGGTTCATTTCCAACCAGAACCAAATTTTAATCCCCATGGTACCCGTCCAGAAAGCTAATAATAACACTCCCCAAAATATGCGTTCATCAAGGCTTTCACTAATGAAAAAGTGATAACCACTCCAGAACATGAATACCGCTGTCACTACAGCTAAGACCAAGCCAAATATATTCCAGATCATCATACTGCCACGGAATATCCCGAATAGTTGACTAAATAGTCCATCTTCTTTGCTCAATATCATTTCTACTTCTTTAGCATCCATGTGTAATGCTTCTTTGATTTTGTCATCTAAGTTCATATTAACCTCCTGAAGGTTGTTTTAAATCTTGAAATATTATTGCAACTGTTGTTGTAAACTAGCCCGTGATCTATTTAATCGAGACTTTACCGTACCAAGCGGAATTTCCATTACCTGTGCAATTTCAGCCAAAGGCAGTTCCACCAGATAAAATAGATAAATTACCGAGCGGTCACGATCTGGCAATTTTTCTATCATTTTTCGAAGCTCTAGTCGTTCAATGACTGATTCGTCAAGTTCAACGCTGAAGTTTGTATTTTCAATCGGTTGAAAATGATACGACTTAGCTTTTATTAAATCCAATACTCGCCAGCGTAGTGCACGAAAAATCCAACTTTTGAACGCCCTAGGGTCTTCGAGTTTACTTAATTTTTTACTAATACTGATCCACACGTCCTGCACGGCATCTTTAGCCAGCTCATGATTGCCTGATAAGCTACAAGCAAAATTAATCAACTGCGGATGGAAAAAGATGATCAAGCATTCAAAGGCTTTTTTATTTCCACTTTGTGCTTCAAGAACCAGTAACTCTTGTTGTGCTTGATGCATTTATCCACCGTTTTTATTTGTTGTTATGTTAAAGACGACTGAAGTCTAATGGAGGTTCATTTTAGGCTAAGTTAATTTAATCACATCAAATTAGGTAGTTTATTATGAATGTATATTTTAATATTTTAATATTGAAGCCAATTAAACATAATGTTGTCGTGATAATTTTAGTTAGCCTAGGATAGGTAAAGCCTATATATATAAGAAAATTACTAGATATTAAGTGTCTGCGTTAACCATTTGAATTCAAGGTGATAAGTTGTCGTTACGATCCACCAGCAGTTCATGTCTGCTATCCACCTAGTGATCTATTATATTTAATAGTTTTAATACAAATGGTTAGTTCAATGAAGTATTTTTTGTTACCAGAACCTCATCGTTATTATGTCTATACCAATATTCTTTATCTGTATCTATGTCTAAATTGATTATTTAGAATCTAGAGTTTTGTAATAACAGCGTATTTAATTAATCTCAATTATTTTAAAGATAGTGTCTGGCTTCAAGTTGTTGATTTTAAGGTGTTATTGATTGTCTTTTTTACGGAGGTCGCAATTGATATTTGGGTAATGGTGTTTAGTAGCTGTACCAAGGGAATGTACTATAATGTAAAAATAATTAGGAGAGATAATGCCTTTTCTTTATTTTTTATTACTGTGTTTAGTTGGTACTTTCAGTCAATGGGTGCGGGCAGATATTTTTGATCTCGGCCAGCCGTATTTTGCCGCTGTTGGTGACAGCCAAACATTGCCTAGCGGCGTGATAACTTCGCTAGTTAATGACTCCGCAGGCTTTCTATGGATAGGTACGCAAAGTGGTCTAGTTCGTTACGACGGTTATACTTTCAAATTGTTTCAGCACAAACCTGACGACCCTAATTCCTTACCCGGTAATTATATTAAAGCGCTGTTTGTCAGCGATGATGAAAAGCTCTACATTGGCACGTCTATTAGCGGTTTAAGTGTACTCGATTTATCTACCGGGTTATTTGTCAATTTTTTTCATGATGACAAGATTAGCAACAGTTTGGTTAATAACCGCATTGCTGTAATTAGTCAGGACAAGCAAGGCGGCATGTGGATAGGCACCAGTAACGGGCTCGATTACTTAGCCAAAGGTACCACTAACTTCATTCATTACCAGCATGATCCCAAAGATCCCAATAGCCTCAATGATAATCATGTGAGAACGTTATTATTCGATAACTTAGGCCAATTGTGGATTGGCAGCTGGGAAGGTATTAATGTGATGGCGACACTCGACTCGGGCCTAAAGCAATTCAAGTCAGATACCGGTGTTACCGGTGTTTTTGAGACGCAAGTGATCACCAGTTTGATGCAAATGACGGATGGTACGATTTGGCTAGGCACGGTCAAAAATGGTATTGCTCGGATAAACCCCGATAACTCGGTGCAACGATTTAAACTGAGCGAGGATGAAAAACAACCCTGGGTATTTTCGATGCTCAAGGTCAAATCTAATCAAATATGGGTGGCAACTTACGGTCAGGGCATTATTGTTGTTGATGCATCAAACGGTAAGGTGATACAGAATATACGCCACGACGAGCAGGTCGAAAGCAGTATAAATACCAATAACATCGCTTCCTTTCTGATTGACCCTGCAGGATTACTGTGGATAGGGACTTGGGGTAAGTGGCTTAATCTTTATAACCCGGTCAATAATTACGTCAGTGTAGTGCGTCATAAACAGTCACAGTCAACAGGTTTGAGCGGACCTCAGGTGTTGGCGGTTAAACAAATGCATAACCGTGACATTTGGCTGGGTCTGGAGGGAAAAGGCATTGACCGCTGGGAGAAAAGTAGTGACACAATTAGACCCGTAGCGGGATTTGCAGACAAAACCGTGATATCGATTGAACAAACAACTAATGGGGACATTTGGCTTGGCACTATGTTTAATGGTTTAATGCGTTATTTTGAGGAGGGGCCAAAAAAGGTCAAAATAGCGGGTCTAGAAACGTTGAATATTTACGCGATTTCACAAGCCGACAATAATAATCTATGGGTCGGTGCTTATAATGGCTTTTATTATGTCGATGTCTTAAGCAAAGTTGCTACACCCCAACGATTCAAAAGCAGCAAAGGAAAAATGGAGACATTTGCGGTCAATAAAGTGGTCCAACAGCATGATGGTCGACTATGGGCGGCAAGTGTCAGTGGCTTATTTCTGCTGCAACCGGGTGAAACAGATTGGCAAAAGGTGAGGTTGAACCCTGACAGCAAAGTGGCTTATTTTATTGCCGGGCTGTTGATTGATGAAAATCAACAGTTATGGGTATCAACACCCAATGATTTATATTTTTTGACTAGCCAGCTCAACCAAGCACCCATTTTTGTAAGGGCAAATCAACGTTATGATCAAAATAGTAGCGGTATTGGCAGCGATATCAATGCTGATGCCCAGGGGCGTATTTGGTCTCCCTATGCCATGTTTGACCCAACTAAGCTACAAACCCATCATTTGGGCGTCGATCATGGTGAACAACATGGTATCGGTATTGCGCCATTTTGGCATGGCGCAGGTAGTAAAACAGTCAATGAGTTACTCCTGTTTGGTGGTACCAAGGGGTTGTTGATATTTCGGCCAGAAGATTATCAGCCCTGGTCATACCGGGCTCCCCTGGTGATCACCCAAATAAAACTGGGTAATCAAATCACATCGATTGACCGTAAAAAGAACTTATCGATATTACCTTCACAACGCAGTTTATCGGTAGAGTTTGCCGCCCTAGACATGTTTTCGCCCAAATTAGTCGATTATCAATATTGGCTAGAGGGATTTGATAGCCAGTGGGTTGACAGCAAACATCGAATAGCCAATTACACCAATCTTGATCCTGGAGATTATGAGTTAAAGGTGCGTTTCACTAATCGGCATAAACAGTGGTTTGAAGCAGAATCTTTGTTGCATATTACCGTTATACCCAAATGGTATCAGACGCTATGGTTTAAACTATTGAGTTTGCTGTTAATCGCATTAGTGCTTTACAGCGCATATTTAATCAGAGTCAGGCAGCTCAAACAGCGTAAAAAAATATTAAAAATATTAGTAAAACAGCGTACAGAACAATTAGTGAAAAAAACGCAAGAAGTCTATCAAACCATGGAGAACCTCAAGGATACTCAGGCGCAATTGGTCGAAAGTGAGAAGCAGGCAGGGTTGGGGAAAATGGTAGCCGGTGTAGCACATGAGTTAAATACGCCGCTGGGTGTTTGTATTACAGCAATTTCAGCTATAGACGGGAGTGTTGAAAATCTTGCTGCATTGATGACTGGCGGCAACTTGACTAAATCGGCGTTTTCTCAGTTTTTTACCGATTACAATCGAGGTTCTACTTTAGTGGGATCCAACCTACGCCGGGCAGGTGAATTGGTTGATAGTTTTAAGTTGATAAGTGGGGATCAATTTGACCAAAAAAGTGAGTTTGAACTTACGAGTCAGGTGTCAAATTGTTTAGATACTATGCGCGATAAGATCAATGAACAAAACCATCATTTGATCTATAGCTTTGACAAACATGTCACCATAAAGTCCTACCGTAGTGCGTTTGAATTTATCATTCGCGTACTGGTCGAAAATGCGCTGGAGCATGGTTTTGAGGGGTGTACAGATGGTCGCTTAACTGTCGATATCAGCAATAAGAACAGCGAAGTTATATTGACAGTACAGGATGACGGCATTGGTATACAGGCCGACGAATTGGCGTTTATCTTTGACCCTTTTTATACCAGCAAACGAGGCAGTGGTCATTGTGGCCTTGATTTACATATTATTTTCAATATCGTTAACCATAAACTCGATGGGACTATAGATTGCCAAAGCCAGCCTGGGAAGGGGTGTAAATTTATGATCACTTTGGCAGTTTAAATAGCATTTGTTTTGGTATCTAATCGCGAAATCTTCCGACTTCAAGAAAAAATGTATGAAAGATGGGGAGATTATTTCCACAGATCTACTTGATTTAATTATGTCTAAACTTGTTGGAATTATAGGAATAATCATGAATTTCATCCTGCTATTAAACAGACGTGTTAAATGATATATTTATTTAAATTCAAATGATTAACCAATATTTTTTGTACCGAGAGGCTAAGTTGGGGTACTTAAATATTTCTCATGTAACTAATTCACTAAAAACAATGAGATAAGCGCTTTACAGCTCTAATTATTACGCAAAAAAGCTCACATATAAATGTGGGCTTTGGATTTATAAATTAGATACTTTTAGCTAGAGACACGTATCAGTATGAAATAGGTGTGATTACTCATTACCGCATACGCACAGACATCAATCGCAAAAACATCACTTAACACAGGGTGTTTATCTGCAGCCCAACCATACCGATGTTCATAACCTTTCCCAGCGTGCTTATCTTCAGCTTAAAGAAAGGCACATCTACGCATCGTGTGATGAGGTGATATTTGTCGTCTAGCTGAAACCATTAGTTGGTTAACTTATGTCTGTCCTTATTTATTTTTTTTTCTTGTTCTATTTGTTCTATTTGTTTTATTTGTTTTATTTACTTTTTTCTTAACTTGTTTAGGCGCTTTTGAAAACTCTTTATGAAAAGGCTGTTCTGTAACAACAGGAATGACTTGCCCTATGCTATTTTCAATATTATTTAATTGCCTCATATCATTTTCTACAGCAAATGAAATGGCCATACCACTTTTACCGGCACGAGCAGTCCGTCCTATACGGTGTATGTAGTTTCTTGGATCTTCAGGAAGGTTATAGTTAATGACTAAAGTAATATTATCAACATCAATTCCACGAGCAGCAACATCAGTAGCAACTAATACTCTTAAATTAGCATCTTTAAAGTTTTGTAACGCTTCCTCCCTAACTGCTTGTGTTTTACCACTATGAAGGCTAGCGGCAGTTATTGATGATTTTTCGAGTGCTTTAACAATGATGTCAGCGCCATACTTTGTTTTACAAAAGATGAGCACTTTTTCATAGTCAGGTTTTTCCAAGAGATTAAATAGCAAGGGTACTTTATTCGCTTTTTCAAGGTGGTATACACTTTGATTAACCAAGTCGAGAGTAACCGTTTCAGCCGTAATTTGAATTTTTGTTGGATCCGTTAATATTGCTGTCGCAAGTATCTCTATTTCAGCAGGCATAGTAGCTGAAAACAATAGTGTTTGTCGGGTCTTTGGCAGTTTAGATATGATGCTCTGAACATCCTTATAGAACCCCATATCAAGCATTGTATCTGCTTCATCTAACACAAATACTTCTAACGCCTTAAAATTTATATCGCCTGTTTCAATTAAATCCAATAACCTTCCAGGGGTGGCCACTAAAATATCAAGCCCAAGTGCGATAGAATCAACTTGAGCTTGTCTTCCTACTCCACCATAAACAACCTTAGTTTTAAGCCCTAAACCATTAGAGTAGTCATCAATGTTTTGCATTATTTGCGAGGCAAGCTCTCTCGTGGGCGTTAGTATGAGCGAACGGGTGCTCTTAGCTTGGATATCTATTTTATTTCGTGCAAAATTATTGATAATAGGCAATGAAAAGGCTGCAGTTTTTCCTGTTCCCGTTTGCGCTATACCAAGAAGATCATGCCCATTAATAAGCGCAGGAATACATTCCTTTTGGATCGGTGTGGGCTGTTTATAGCCTTTAAGACTAAGGCGGTCAATAATTGACTCTAAAAGTGAAAATTCTTTAAATTCTGACATGCTGTCTCGGTATTCTTTAATCAATAGCCTAGTATTCTAACAGAATGCTTTAACATATTTAAGACGTATTCAAGTTGGCTTGCTTGGATGAATTCCCACAAAATATCTCACAAAAAAATAGTTCCATAATTAAGTGTTTTACCCCTTGGTTTTTCTTTCAGCCCTAGGTCAATTTTCGTCTTTAAGTGGCCGCTAGTTGGGATAGTTTTGACTCGTAAGTAACGACAGTTTTAGTCTCACATTTGCCATTTAGAACTTAAATGCCAAAGGCATAATGAGTTACACTGCCTCACGAGCGAACGAGAACATTGGCTAATGTTGTCGTTAAAACACCCGTTTATGGCAGGTGATTTTTTATAATTCAATGGGCTGTTTTTAGCGCTCAGTTAGATGGTGGAGAATAGAAGCATCGAAGTCATTCTCATGTTTAAAGTGCAGCTAAAACAAATATATAGATATTAGATGAGCGGCATGTTGTGATTTTTATTAAATACCCCTTACATTTAAACGAAAGCCCGAATAGTAATATTTTGGTTTTTTAAGTTTAATGGCGAGCAAATTTCAATTGTGATTATACTACTGTATAACAAATGACATTTTAACTGGCATTATTGAGGAGATAAAGAATTGGTAAATATGGAAGTCACGCTCATAAATTCATTTACTGATAATGGAAAAGGTGGAAAGCCCATGTTTATTTTTTTAGTTTGTTTTTGTTAAATAATTGAATTAAGTTAACCTAGTTCATCCGCTATATTTATATTCAAAGAGAATCCTATTTTCTTATTGAACTGAGAACACGATTTCTTATTACTTTGTTGTAGATATAGTTATAATTTAGTAAGTTGACTAGATATTGAAATAGATAGAGTTACTCATGTTGTGATGGATAAATAACTCATGTTAAATTCATATATTAAAAGTTCAGGTAAACGGTATGACATTATCAAGTATAAAAAAAATAGCCCTAAAGGTTGTCTGTTTTTTATTTGCATCTATATACCTTATTAGTTTTAATTTGCATGCAAATGATGCTCAGATGAAAAGTCTTATAAACGATATAACCAAAATGTATATGTCTTCAATGGTCTATGTTTTTAAAAGCCAACCGATAATTAATGATAAAAATATTGATAAAAAAGAGCTTTTAGGCAAACGTTTTATTGATAATATTAAGCAGACCTACCTTGCAAAATATAATGAAGAGTTTCCAAAGGAAGATCACTTTGTGAAAACGGTATTATTGCAAGCGATGGTTGAAGTCATGGATGATAATAAAGCGCTATTATATGATGATGAAATAGGCTTTAAAGGAATTATTCCCGCAACGTTTGCTTTTCAATTGTCTGCAAAATTATCGACGAAAGGAGTGGGTCTAAAAATAAAATTCACTAGAACGGCTGGGCAAATAAGAAATAAACTGAATCGGCCTGATTCATGGGAAAGTAGTGTTATGAAAAAAATACAAAACAACCCCAAAATATATTACGATGAAAATGCACTACTTAATGGTAGACCTGCTATTCGTCAATTCACACCATTACCTATGGCTCACTATTGTTTGGCTTGTCATGGAATTCCAGATAACAATCCTTTAAATGCAGGTAAAAAAAGATCAGAATGGACTAACATTGATATAACAGGTTTCGAAATGGAAAATTGGACAATCGATGATTTTGGTGGTGGAGTCAGTATTTCAATTGAAAAGTCAGTACTGGAATAAAGTTAAGGAGGCCTTTTGGTTTTTGCTAAAAAAGTAAAAAAAATTTATTGCTTGAGCGTTTTAAGTTTATTTTCATTTGTATCATTATCTCAAACGTTAACCGTAGGTTTTATTGATTTTCCTCCTCATATTGCTTTACATGAAGAGTATAAAGACAGTCCGCTATATCAGTATATTAATGAGGTGTTTCTTCAGGCTGATTTCAACGTTGTTTATGTGAAATTACCACGAGAAAGAGCTTTCACCGAATTAATTAAAGGCAGGGTCGATGTATTAATGCCTACCTCTATTCCGTCAAATCATGAAACAGTCAGAACACTATCTTTCCCATTATTTCACACTGTTCCTGGGCTCTGTTTTAAAAAAGAAAATTATATTCCAATTTTAAGTGCAACTCATCGATTTGAAAAACTAAACATCGGTGTTCCTGCGGGGTCACAATTAGTTGCAGCACTCACCGACTCTCAAGCAAACCTGATCCCCTTAAAGGGTGAAGATGTAACAAGTAGAGGAGTCGAATTGACTCAAAGAGGGAGGCTGGATGCTTTTTATCATCCGAGTCCAGTTAAAGTGTATCACCAAGAAAATCCTTTATATAAAGAAGTAGCTTGTTCATATTTTCATGGTTATTCAACACCAATTTACATTGCAATCGCCAATACAATGTCAAAAGAAACCTTTACTGCCATTAATCAAATATTTCAAAAAGCGATGCTTGAAGAACCCTATGAATACTACTTTGCGATGAGAAAGTAGTTTAGTTATATTTGATAACCATAAATTTTTTTAACTAGGTTAAAATCCCTAGTTGTACGATCTAGGTATAACCTTAAATATCAATCAGTTGTGAGTGGAATTTTCATTGTTGATACTATTGTTGAAATTAATACTGCTGACTTTAGCATTCGTACAATTTGTTTCAGAATTAAGTCTGAGTTTTCTATACATATTCATATGTTTAGGTAATATATAAATAAGTGGATAAGTTCGTATTCATTTATTATTTCAGGACGAAAAATGAAAAAAGCAACACTAATACTATCGTTATTTTCACTCTTCTTGCTTTCAGCATGTGTGCAGGTAATAAAACCCACGACCAAAGCTGATAGTCAGTTAGCCCTTTCAAGCGTCTGGGACTTTCCTACTAAATATCCGGTTGGTAGCACTTTTTCTTTATCTCCTCAATATGTAAAAGATGCCTCTTTAAATTCTCAGGAGATAGACGTTATTTACCAACTTTATGCTAATGCAATCTCAGAAGGATTTTCACAAAAAGGTTACCAAAGAGTAGACATTAATACTCCAGTCGATTTCTATGTTGGCTTTGGCGTTGCTTTATCAAAAGATTTATCAGATGAAAATATCAGTGAAAAATTTGGTGTTACACCAGGCTTAAGCGAAAATGCAAAACTCGAAAAAGGAAGCTTTTTAATGTATGTAGAAGATGCTAATAGTAAGCAACGAGTTTGGAGAGGAGCTGTTCAAGGGTTTGTTCAAGAAAATTTTAGTTCAGCTGAGAGAAAAGAACGTACTGAAGATGTGGTAAAAATGATTTTAGCGCAGTTTTTTAAATAACGTTAAATACAAATGTATTCAAGAGCATTACAAATTAATACGTTATATTTTTAATTAATAGGCTCTAATACGCGGTTTAAACATTAATGAACTAAATAGTTAAAGGATAAAAGATGACCAAACAACTACTCACTTTATTGATTTTTTCAGGACTCTGTACAACGATTTTTGGAATCACTTCAGCGCATGCAGCTGATGTAAAAGTAACTTGGACAGAACCTGGGAAATATAGAGATATATACTCTGGTAACCAAGGAAAAAAACGCTTCCGAGAGAATACATTCAAGGAACTTGAAAAACATTTGCTAAAACTTGCTAAGGCATTACCTGAATCTCAATTACTTGAGATTGAAGTTCTTGATGTTGATTTAGCTGGCGATGTACATGCTGGCGGGATGCACAATATAAGAGTTATTACAGAAATTTATTCTCCACGGATAAAGTTTTCATATAAATTAATGAATGCGGATCAAGCAGTAATACATAGTGACAATGTGAATTTAAAAGATATGAATTTCATGATGGGTAACAGTTCAAAGTATAGAAATAAATCATTAGGCTATGAGAAAAAATTACTTGATGATTGGTTTGATAGCACATTTTCTAATGATGTGATGAAATAGACTGTTGAGCGTTTATGATGACGTTAAGTCTATGAATAGGGATAATTCTTAAATATCGTATTTACCACTAAAAAGCAAAGTGTAATATTAGATTTATGAAGATTTAGACACATTTAAATATAATGATACAATTGGAAAATTGTTAAGCGACCTTCTTTGGATTAGTATTTAATTACATTCAAAAGGAGCGTAACATGAAAAAATTTATTAAATTGATATTGGTTGCAAGTGTATTATTCCCAGCAATTAATGCCGTCTCTGCGGCAGAAGTACGTTGGACTAATCCTGATAAATACAGTGATATGTATTCTGCAGATCAAAATGATGCGAAATTTAAAAAGGCAATATTTAAAGAGTTGGAAAAACACTTTACAAAGCTAGAAGATAAATTACCGAATGGCTATAAATTAAGAGTGAACGTTTTTGACTTAGATCTTGCTGGCGGTGTTAATTTTAGAACTAGTCGTCAGATACGAGTGATAGGTGCAGGACAATCAGCTAGAATTTTATTTAAATACCAAGTTATCAATGATAAAAACCAACTGGTAACACAAGGCACCGAGAGTTTAAAAGATGTTAACTTCAAAGAAAGAAGAAATGCAAGATACCCAAATCAATCATTAAAATTTGAAAAAATATTGCTCGATGAGTGGTTTTCTGAAAAGCTTGAAATATTGTAATTGTTGATAAAATATTTTTTTCTTGATGTGATTCCCAAATAAGACTATTTTAGATGATGGTTTTATAAGGAATTAAAAACAATGAAAAAAACAATTATTATGTCAAAGTTTACTTTATGTGTCGCGTTAGCACTATCTACTATAAGTTTTGCTGGCTCTGCCGAAGTTCGTTGGTCAAATGTTGAAAAATATTCTGATGTGCATGAAGGCGATGAAAAGAAAGCTGATTTTGTAGAAAATACTCTGTCTGAACTTGAGAGACATTTTATTAAATTAGAAAGTAAGCTTCCTCAAGGGTATAAATTACACGTTAATGTGTATGATTTGGATCTTGCAGGTGGTGTCAGTTTTCAAAGTAGCCGTCATATCCGAGTTATCGGCGAAAGACAATCTCCGAGAATTTTATTTAAGTATCAAGTGTTGAATTCAAAAAATGAACTTGTGACTCAAGGTACAGAAAATTTAAGAGATACAAATTTCAAAAATAATCGTAGCAGGAGATACCCGAACCAATCATTGAGATATGAAAAAAGATTATTAGATAAGTGGTTTAAAGGCATAATTAAAGAAAATATCAATACCTAGGTTTATTCAAACACAATAAAAATGCAGCCATTTGGCTGCATTTTTTATTTATGCTTTGCTAATATATATTAATGGCTAACGTTAGCACTGTCTTCAAAATTAGCTAAAACAGTAAAAAGTTTTTCTATTTTTTTAACTGTGTCGATAAGCGTTTGTTGATCTGATGTTTTTTGCCAAAAAATCAAATCGTTTGCCACCTCTTCAATATACGGCTGAAAAGTATTTTCAGAACACTTAAAACCTGCATCTTCTTTAAAAATAGCTCCAAAACCCGCTTGTTTGTTTTTTCTTAATTCGGCTAAGTTTGCATCAGCGGTTAATGATTTCTTTAAAATTATTGAAATATTTTCAATAAGTTGCTTACTGACAGTTTCACTCATAGTGTCTCTATATTAAATATTGTTTTGATAATAGCGCTATTATGCCAAATTGATTGGCGTTTTGTTAGCCTCTCCAGCAATTTCTCTTACTAATTTAGGCATTAAAAAGCCAGGTAGTATAGCCATCATTTTTTGTACTATTATTTTTGCCTTATCTTCGCAAACATCAAAATGTGCAACGCCTTGTACAGGGTCAAACATATGCAAGTAGTAAGGCTGAATACCACTGTCAAAAAGTACTTCACTTAACTTGCATAAAACGTCAGCATCATCATTTATTCCTTTTAATAATACACTTTGATTAAATAAGGGAATTCTTGCTGTACGTAACTTTTCAATCGCACTTTTAACATTATCGTCAATTTCATTGGGGTGATTAACATGTAAAACCATCGTTGCTTTTAATCGAGTTTGAGACAAAATGTTTACTAGAGATGTTGTGATACGTTGTGGGATCACAATAGGTAAACGGGTATGAATACGCAGGCGTGTAATATGTTTTATGGGCTCCAGCTGCTCAACTAGCCACTTAATATGTTCATCGTTTGCCATAAGAGGGTCACCACCACTGAAAATAACTTCATTAACTTCAGGATGATCTGAAATATATTTCAAAGCAGCTTGCCAACGAACTTTATTAGGGCTATTTTCATCGTAAGGAAAATGTCGACGAAAACAATAACGGCAATTAACAGCACAGCCTGATTTTATAATCATCAATACTCGATGCTTATATTTGTGTAATAAGCCTTCTGCAACCGTATCGTGTTCTTCTAGCGGGTCGGTCGAATAGCCATTCGTCATAATATATTCATCAGATAATGGCATTACCTGCATGAGCAAAGGATCAATAAAGTCACCTTTTTTCATTCGAGAGATAAAAGGTTGTGGCACGCGCACGGGAAATAACTTTCGCGCTGAAAAGTGTTGCAAGTAATCCGAGTCGTTAATTTCAAGCATTTCTAAAAGTTTTTTGGGATCAGTTACAACATTACTTAACTCTTTTTGCCAAGAAGTGTGCAATTGATCGCTGATTTGGGTTATTATCTGCGGCATTTCTAATTTCAATTTAAATCTCTGCGTTATCTGTTTGAGTATAAGAGAACATTAATATGGCTAATTTTAGTACAAACCAATTTAAGGCTGGCCTTAAATTAATGATTGACGGCGAACCTTGTAATATTTTAGAAAACGAATTAGTAAAACCTGGGAAAGGCCAAGCCTTTAACCGCGTAAAAATTCGTAAACTTATTTCTAATAAAGTCTTAGAAAAAACCTTTAAATCAGGCGAGTCTTGCGAAGGCGCTGATGTATTGGAAACCGAACTTGCATATTTATATGCTGACGGTGAATTCTGGTATTTTATGAATAATGAAACCTTTGAGCAAATTGCAGCTGATGAAAAAGCAGTTGCAGACAGTCTTAAATGGTTAAAAGAAGGCGACGTTTGTACCATTACTTTATGGAATGGTTCTCCCATCACAGTAACAACACCTAATTTTGTTGAGCTCGATGTTACAGAAACAGATCCAGGATTAAAAGGTGATACTGCTGGTACAGGTGGCAAACCTGCAACTTTAAATACCGGTGCTGTTGTTCGCGTGCCGTTATTTATTCAAATTGGCGAAACAGTGAAAGTAGATACTCGTACGGGTGAATATGTATCACGTGCAAGTAAATAGATTCTTTTAACTTTTTTGCTGACTATTCAATATATTTTTTAAGTAGCTAAACTGATTTGGCCACTGATATTAATAATTATTTGATATTATCCAAAAAAATTATATTAAAAAACCTGCTGTTGCAGGTTTTTTTATACATTAAATATACTAGTTTATTGTTTTAGTATGAAATTTTAAATATTCAAACAACTCTTTGTAATACTTACCAAGCTTTTCTGTTTTCTTTTCTTTTGAGGCTTGACGCACTAACTGTCGTAATTTTTGCCTTTCCATAGAAGCATATTCAGTAAGTAAAGCTTCAATAGCATCACTTCCTTGATCAATCGTGTTATCACGCATTTTCTCAAGTTTAATGAACTTAGCTGTTTCTTGCTGATGCTTATTGGCCATGACATCAAGCGCATGTTTAATGGGCTCTAAATCAGTTTCAGATAATATTTTAGCTAAATGGCGAACATGACGACGTAATGCCTCATGCTTATTATTAATTTTATCAGCTAAAATTAAGGCGTCTTTAATATCTTCAGTAAAAGGTATTTTACTGCGTTGATGTTTAGATAAATCTATTAGCTTCTGTCCAAAGATTTGCAATTGGATCATTTCGCGCTTTACTTCAGATTTACTTTTTAATTCTTCATCTAATTCATCGATCTCGTTTGAAGACTCGGGCATAATATTCGTTATTAAAGTGATAATTATCGCTATTATACGCGTAACTGCTTATGGTATACAGTGCATATTTTCTAATTTCCGCATTTATAGAAGAAAACAATAAATTATGACTCAAACGATGAACCCTAAAGATTCGATGAAAGAACAATTATCGCAGGTTGAGCAGCGTGTTGCGCAAGTACTCGACTTAGCAAAATCGCTAGGCGCAGACGCAGCTGAAGCCTCTATAAGCCGTCAACAAGGCTTAAGCGTTGGCACTCGTTTAGGCGAAGTAGAAACGGTTGAGTTTACTAATGACGGTGCATTAGGCATTACTGTTTATCAGCAAGGGAGGAAAGGAAGCGCTTCTACCGCTGATTTATCTGAAGCTGCATTAAAACAAACTGTTCAGGCAGCAGTGAATATCGCTAAATACACTTCCGTTGATGATTGTTCCGGTTTAGCTGATAAGAACATGCTTGAAATGTCACCTGCCGATCTAGATTTATACCATCCGAAAGTCTTATCAACTGATGAAGCTATTCAATTGGCAAAAGAATGTGAAGATAGTGCATTAGCTTATGATAAGCGTATCACTAATTCTGACGGTGCCTCGCTTGATAGTTTTGAAGGTTATAAAGTGTATGGAAATACCAATGGGCAAATTGTTGGTTATCCGAGTTCACGCCATAGTTTAAGTTGTGTGATGATCGCCTCTGAAGGTGATGATATGCAACGTGATTATGCTTATACCGTTAATCGTGATTTTGATTTAATGGATAATGGCATTACCATAGGTATTCAAGCCTCAAAAGAAGCGCTATCTCGATTGAATGCTCAGAAGCTCCCTACAGGGAAAGTACCTGTAATGTTTCGTGCCGATATCGCCAATAGTATTTTTGGCCATTTTATTGCCGCAATTAGTGGTGGTAACTTATATCGTAAATCATCATTTTTAATGGACTCGATTGGTAAGCAAGTTTTTCCTGAGTTTTTAAATATTAGTGAACGTCCACATATTCTTAAAGGTTTAGCGAGTAGTACCTTCGATAGTGAAGGTGTAAAAACTGTCGATCGTGAGATTATTGTTGATGGTTGTTTAGAAACATATTTATTAACAAGTTATTCTGCACGTAAGTTAGGGTTAACGACAACTGGACATGCTGGTGGCATTCATAATTGGCAAATTAATGCGAAAGGCTCTGCAAAAGGTGGCGACTTTGATGCAATGCTGAAGACATTGGGTACTGGTTTTCTAGTCACTGAATTAATGGGACAAGGCGTTAATATCTTGAATGGTGATTATTCACGTGGCGCTGCTGGCTTTTGGGTGGAAAATGGCGAAATCGCTTACCCAGTATCAGAAGTGACTATCGCAGGCAATTTATCGGACATATTTAAAGGCTTAGTTGCTGTTGGTAGTGATGTTGATTTACGTGGCAGTATATTAACGGGATCATTACTCATTGAAGAAATGCAGGTTGCCGGTAGTTAATTGAATTTTGATTGCATTATAATAACTGAAAGTAACTAAACATAAATGAGATCTTGATAGTGTTCAAGATCTCTTAAATTAACGTTTAGCTTATTTTTAAGTGCGTTTAAGTTAGTAGTAAAGTCGCTGTACCTAAGAAAGCAAATATCCCAACCACATCAGTGATCGTTGTTAATATCACACTACCTGCTAAAGCGGGATCAATGTTTATTCGTTTCAAAAATATAGGTATCGCAACTCCAGCGACACCGGCAGCGGTTAAATTCATTAACATCGCAAAGGCTATTACGCCACCGAGCATTAAATTTTGTTGCCAAATAGCCACGACAGTTGCAATTAACACCGCCCAAATAATGCCATTAAGAAAACCCACCGCAAGCTCTTTCTGCAAAAGTATTCTCGCATTGTAGTCGCCAACATGACCAAGGGCGATAGCTCGAATAACCAGCGTTAATGTTTGGTTACCTGCAACACCTCCCATACTCGGTACTAACGAATTTAAAATTGCTAGAATAGCGAGTTGGCTTAAAATACCTTCGAACATGCTTGATACAGCAACAGCGAGAAGTGCTGTAATAAGATTAACACCTAGCCAAATAGAGCGCTGTTGAGTACTTTTTAATACAGGGGCAAAAGTATCAGCTTCATCGTCTAATCCAGCCATACTCATCATTGAATGTTCTGCATCTTCACGGATAATATCGATTACATCATCTATTGTGATACGTCCAAGTAATCGGCCTTTATCATCAACAACAGGGGCAGAAAACCAATCAAATTTTTCAAAAAGCTGTGCAACGTCACTATCCGATAAATGCGCTTGAATCGCTTCAATATCTTTGTTTATCAAGGTGGAAACTATAATTTCAGGTTTGGCGGTAATGATTGCTGCCAAAGAAACAGCACCAATAAAGTGGTTTTTACGATCAACAACATAAAATGAATCGGTAGCTTCAGGCAAGTTTCCACGCAGGCGTAAATAGCGTAATACCACATCAACGGTCACATCTGGACGAATTGTTATGGTATCCGTATTCATGATACCACCAGCGGTATCTTCTTCGAATGATAAAGCGGCTTCTACTCTGCCTCTGTCTTGCGTGTCCATAGCACTTAATACTTCCTGATAAACACTATCAGGTAGAGTACGTAAAACTTCAGCTAAATCATCAACATCCATTCCTTCAGCTACTTCTGCTAATTTTTCAGGACGGATATTTTTTAGAATACCTTTTCGAACTTCTTCATTTAGTTCTTCTAGTACTTCACCATGACTATCAGCATCGATAAGTTGCCATAATACAGCACGACTTTTCGGGTGAGAAGACTCTAAGATCAAAGCAATATCATAAGCTGGCATATTCTGTAGTAATTTACGAACGTGCACAAACATACCGCTACCAAGTGCTTTATTGACTTGTTGCAGGCGTTGATGGTTTTGTTTTTGCTCTGAAATTTCCGGCATAAAGTTTTCCTGTGCCGCAGTAAACGAAAATTATAGTTATTTCATGTTAGCTAAGTTGTTCGAGCTAAAATGTCTTGATGAATAATAACTTAACTCAATTTTTAATTCAGTATTTATTTCTTATTCACCTTCATCAAACTTATCAGAAAATAGCTGGCAAACATCGCTGAGTGCCTGCTGGGCATCTTCACCTTTTGTGATAATTTCAACGGTTTTGCCAAAGCCGCCTGCGAGTAACATCAATCCCATAATACTGCTAGCATCAGCTTCTTTACCTTCTAAACTGATCGTGACGGTAGCGTTGAATTTTTGACTTAACTGAGCAAGTTTAGTTGCAGCACGCGCGTGCAAGCCAAGCTTATTGCTAATGGTTAATAATTTATTATATTTTTCCATATTTTAATCACTATTAAGTACTCTTTATTTTTATATCTCGGTGATGTGACTGAACATCATCTCGTTCTTTGCGTAGATTGTTTGCCAATAACTCAGCAATATAAACAGATCTATGTTTACCGCCAGTACAGCCAATAGCGATGGTTATATAGCTGCGATTATTTCGCTCTAAATGAGGTAACCAAGTCATCATGAAACTATTAATTTGCCAGATAAATTTGGTGACAATCGGCTGACTAGCAAGAAAATCTTGTACGGGTTGATCTAATCCCGTGAAGTCCTTTAATTCTTTTTCCCAAAAAGGGTTAGGGAGAAAACGCGCATCAAATACATAATCTGCATCTTGGGGTACACCATGTTTAAAACCGAATGACTCAAACACGACGACCATTGACGCAGAAGTCTTTCCTAAAATTCGCTCTCGCACCAAATCAGACAATTGATGGGGTGTTAACTGGCTAGTATTTATGTACAAGCCAGCGCGTGTTGAAATGGGCTCAAGCAATTTTTTTTCTAAGGAGATAGCTTGATCAAGAGGAATGTTTTGTTTGATCAATGGATGCAAACGACGAGTTTCACTAAAGCGTCTAATAAGATCAGAATCATCAGCATCTAGGTAAAGAATATCAAGTTCTACCGTTTTTGGGAGGTAATCTAATATTTCTGAAACGTCATTTGGATCATTCGGTAAATTACGTACATCTAGGCTAACGGCTACATTGTCATAATCATTAATAACAGTATGTGTCAATGCGGGTAATAAATTCACAGGAATATTATCTACACAGTAGTAGCCTAAATCTTCGAGTACACGTAATGCAACACTTTTACCTGACCCTGATCGACCACTAACTATCAAGAGTTTCATTTGAATTTCCCTAACTTTTTAATTGGATTTATTAACGTGGAACATGTTTTATTATATTGAAAAGCTCTTGAGAATTTTTGCACTTTCTTACTTGTTTTGCGATTTTTTTATCACTAAATATTTGCGCAATACTTTGCAAGGTGTCTAAATGTTGTTGGCAACTCTCTTCAGGAACAAACAGTGCAATAATAATATCTACATTACGGTTGTCTATTGCATCAAATTTAACGGCTTTTTCACTTGTCAGTAAAACAGCAATAACTTGTGAGGTATTTGACAATCGACCATGAGGAATGGCAATGCCATTACCTATGCCTGTAGACCCTACCTTTTCGCGGGCCATTAGACTTTCAAATAATTGGTGGGTATCGAGATTTTCGATTTTATCTGCCGCAGTTGTGCTAATTATTTCAAGGAGTTTTTTTTTGCTTGTGCCCTTGACAGCACAAAGGGTGCAATCAAGGGTGAGAATATCTTGCAGCTTCATTATTCTACTTACATTCTTTGGTTAGAGGAAAGAGGTGAAACAGCACTAATGCTGATTCGTTTTACCTTTGTATTTTAATATTTGTTTATCAAGTTTGCCAACAAGACTGTCAATAGAGGAATACATATCGGAATTTTGTGCTTTCGCATGTAAATCCGTACCGTTGACATGAACTGTCGCTTCAGCAATTTGATTTAATTTTTCAACAGTGAGCACAACATGAACATTATTGATATGATCAAAATGTCGGGTCAATTTTTCCATCTTTGTATTGACGCTTTCTCGTAAAGCTTCGGTAATTTCAACATGGTGGCCAGAAAGGTTAATTTGCATAAACTTAATTCCTCATCTTTTCGTTAAAGTAAACTTTTTCGTTGATTAGAAGGTGGAATAGAAAGTGACTCACGATATTTTGCAATCGTACGTCGAGCGACATTTATCCCTTGATCGGCTAATAAATCAGCCATTTTACTATCACTTAGTGGTTTTGCTGGAATTTCAGCCGCCACTAATTTTCTAATTAATGCACGAATAGCGGTTGATGAACATTCGCCACCATTTTCAGTGCTAACGTGGCTTGAAAAGAAAAATTTCAGTTCAAAAATACCACGTGGAGTGTGCATATATTTTTGTGTGGTTACACGTGAAATAGTTGATTCATGCATGTCGACAGCTTCTGCGATATCATTTAAAACCATAGGTCGCATTGCTTCATTACCATGTTCGAAAAAACCAATCTGTCGTTGAACAATACAGTTGGAAACTTTGAGTAATGTATCATTTCGGCTTTCTAAGCTTTTAATAAACCACTTGGCTTCTTGCAAATTCGAGCGAATAAATTGTGTATCAGCTGATGACTTCATTGACCGTGTCATAGAAGCATATTGCTGATTTACCGAAAGTTTTGGAGCAGTGTCAGGGTTTAGTTCGACGATCCAACGACCATTTTTCTTTTCCACAGAAACATCAGGAATAACGTATTGGTCATCGCTTTTGATAACACTGTCGCCCGGTCTAGGATCAAGTGTTTGAATAAGACGCACTACTTCACGGAGTTGATCTTCTTTAAGTCGAGTTTTACGCATCAACGTTCGGTAGTCTCTACTACCTAAAAGGTTAATATGGTCACGTAAAACCATTTTACTCTCTTCTATCCACGGTGTGGTAGGGTCAAACTGGTTGAGTTGAATAATTAAACATTCTGAAATTGAACGTGCGGCAACACCAATCGGATCAAAAAGATTAATACGTTTAAGTACTACTTCAATTTCATCAAGTTCAACATCTTCATTGGCAACACTTTCTAAAATATCTTCACTGGTAACAGTCAAATAGCCGGCATCATCAACGGCATCGATAATTGCCATGGCTATAGCACGGTCTGTTTCAGTAAATGGACTTAACTCCATTTGCCAGCGCAAGTGATCTTGAATTGAGTCTTTAGTTTCACCTTGGTAGGTATAATCTTCTGAGGCTGGGCCAGAACTTGAACTTGCGGATCCTGCCGTGTAATTGTCATCCCAAGTTGTATCCATGTTTAATTCTTCAGGGATATCTGTTTTGTCCATTGCTTCAGTTGTGGTGATTTCATCTATGGTAGGCGCAGAGTCTTCGCTGCCATCAGAAATGGTTGTTTCTTTAACATCGCCAGTACCAGAGGTATGAGCATCTTCAAGATTATCAGTACTTTTTTCTTCAGCGTTATTAGAAGAATCTTCCATTTCTAATAACGGATTACTTTCTAAGGCTTCTTGAATTTCTTGTTGAAGCTCTAACGTCGATAATTGCAGCAATTTTATTGCTTGCTGCAATTGTGGCGTCATGGTTAATTGTTGTCCTATGCGGAGTTGTAGAGTAGGGCGCATTTAGGTCATTAACTTCCTATTAATTTAATAGAATATTTTCGTTATGTTAAATACGAAGACATTCTTTATTTATTGACTACTATAGCGTGAATTGTTCACCAAGGTATACATCTCTTACATGTTGATTTGCAAGAATTTGATCTGAGTTACCTTCAGCAATAAGTTCGCCATGGCTTACTATATAGGCATGCTCACACACATCGAGTGTTTCTCGTACATTATGGTCGGTAATTAAAACGCCTATGCCACGTTCTTTTAAGTGTAGAATAATTTTTTTAATATCACCTACTGAAATTGGGTCAACACCGGCAAAAGGTTCATCTAGTAAAATAAACTTGGGTTCCGCAGCTAAAGCTCGAGCAATCTCTACTCGACGGCGCTCCCCACCAGATAAGCTCATGCCTAAATTATCTTTGATATGACCAATGTTAAACTCTTCTACTAAATGCTCTAATTTTTCTTCACGTTCAGCATCAGATAATTCTTTTCGTGTCTGTAATATAGCCATGATATTATCGTAAACACTAAGTTTTCTAAAAATAGAGGCTTCTTGGGGCAAGTATCCAATGCCTTTTCTTGCGCGTTCATGCATGGGGGCTAATGTGAGGTCTTCACCGTTTAAGATGATTTTACCTTTGTCACTTTCGACTAAACCTACAATCATATAGAAAGAGGTGGTTTTCCCTGCGCCATTAGGTCCGAGCAAACCGACTACTTGTCCGGCTGAAACCTGCATGCTCACATTCTTAACGACTTTCCTACCTTTATATGCTTTGGCAAGGCCTATCGCCATCAGTTTGCTAATGGTCATAAATTACTTTTTTCCTGAGTTACTGGCGTCAGTTATTTTCGCTTTTATTTTTTCTTTAGGCTGAAAAATTGTCTTCGTTCGTTCATTAGTTTTACTCTCAGCATTTACATACTGAGTATCTATATTGTAAGTGATTTTACTACCACTGACTTGACTGTCTTCTTGCTGCAATAATGCATTTCCTGAAATGATAACCAAATGGTTTCCAGGCTCGTATCGTATTTCATCTGCTTGCAAATTAAGCGGAGTACCGTCAGCTAATATTTGCTCAAATGTTGCGGGTTTCCCTTTCGCAATATAGGTTTTTTCTTCGCTTCCTGATTGAGTCAGAACTTGTACTATATCGGCACGAATGATTAATGAACCTTGGGTGATAACGACGTTGTCGATATAGCTGAAAATTTTATTTTTAAGATCCGCCGCTTGTCTTGATGCATCGATTTCAATTTTTTGAGATATATCAAATTTTTCAGCGAAAGCTGATGAAAGCAATGTGCCTGATAACATTAAGCAAAGTAGGCTATTTTTTAACAATTTCATAAATGGATTTCACATGTTTAGTTAGTGTCATTTGGTTGGTGTTTAAGTCGACAATTAAACCCTTACCGTCGATGGTAAATCCTTTACCGATAATTTTAACTTCTTGTTCTGAACTTAAGATATTAGTTTTTAGATCAAGTTCAAAGTATTTTCCTTGGACTTCTTGCAATAAGCTATTTGGATCCGTTGCTAATACGCGAACATTATTTTCTAGTTTTACTCGGTTGTTGTTATACAATATGCCTTCATTTGCAGAGACTTTCCATGCTGGAGCATTATTTTTTGGATGAAGTGTATATTGAGGAAACTCAAAGTTGGTAATGTTTAGTTCAGGATAATGCTCCATTCGATGTGCATCAACAACATAAGCTAAACTTCCTTCACTTTTATAAACATTACTATGTAAATTCTCAGCGATAAAGTCAGGAGTGATGGTTTTATCAATAGTTTGTCTTTGTGGTACAGAGGTATTTCGCCACTCAATGATACCATAAATAGACCCGGCGATAAGAAAGAACACCAAGGTTAAACTATAGAGTCGGTTCATATACTGGCGCCGCTAGCATTTGCTAAAGTGTTTTGGCTAAGCATAATTAAATCGCAAATTTCTCGAACAGCACCAAAGCCACCACGGTTAAATGTTGTGTAATTGGCGATAGATAAAATACTTGGATGAGCGTCTTGTACAGCAATGCCCAAGCCTACATAGTTGATACATTCATGATCTGGCATGTCATCACCAATATAGGCAATTTCATCGATAGATAAATTTAATTTTTCTGCCATTTTCTTTAATGCGGGTAACTTATTTTCCTCGCCTTGCACTATGTACTTTACATTTAACGCTGACATGCGTGTTGCAACAATATTTGAGGTTCTCCCAGTGATAACAGCAACATCAACGCCACTGGCGCCTAATGCTTTTATTCCATATCCATCTTTAGTGTGAAAAGCTTTTAACTCTTCACCGTTGTTACCTAGATAAATACGACCATCAGAAAAAACGCCATCAATATCACAGATAAGCAGTTTGATGCTTCTCATTGCAGTAAATGCAGTATCAGTGATTTCGCCATATAATGTTTTCATATTAGATAACACCTGATTTTAATATGTCGTGCATATTCATTGCACCAATAGGGGTATTATTGTTGTTAACAATAATTAAGCCATTAATTTTTTTGTCTTCCATGATTTTCAAACCTTCTGCGGCGAGCATATCTTGATGTGCAACAGTTGGACCTTTAGTCATCACTGACTCAATGGTGTCGTTATGAATATCGACACGTTCATCAAGAATACGACGTAAATCGCCATCAGTGAACAAACCTTGTAATTGACCTTTTTCATCAATTATTGCTGTCATGCCTAAACCTTTTAATGACATTTCAACTAATGCGTCTTTAATTTTAGCTTGAGTCTTAACTACAGGTAAGCGCTCACCACTGTGCATGATGTCACTAAGGCGTAATAATAGACGTTTTCCCAAACTACCGCCAGGATGAGAAAGGGCGAAGTCATCGGCGGTAAATCCGCGAGCATTTAATAAGGCTACAGCCAGAGCATCTCCCATTACAAGTGTTGCAGTTGTACTTGAAGTTGGTGCTAAACCAAGCGGACAAGCTTCTTGTGATACCGCAACACATAAGTGGATATCGCCAAGTTTTGCTAAGGTTGAGGATGGTTTTCCTGTCATAGAAATAAGTTTTGCGCCAATGCGCTTTATCACGGGTACTATCGCTAAAACTTCACCTGTTTCACCTGAATGAGAAATCGTGAGTACAACATCATCATGAGTTATCATACCTAAGTCACCGTGGCTTGCTTCGCCAGGATGAACAAAAAATGATGGCGTACCCGTGCTGGCGAGTGTTGCAGCAATTTTTCCACCTATGTGGCCTGATTTACCCATACCAACAATTATAACTCTACCTTTGCAGTTAAACATTAACTGGCAAGCATCTTCAAAACTCTGATCAATGTATTGGCTTAGCTCTGCAACAGCTTGTTGTTCTATGTGAATAACGTCCAATGCAAGTTGTTTGAAATTTTTCATCATCTGCTCATTTTTTATTAAAATAACGACTTCGGATTTTTACTATTGCTTCAGTTGGCTAAAAAGTAATAATTGATAAGCCACAAAAACGCCGATCAATAACAAACCTTTTCCCCGGGTAATACGAAAACTTCCAGCACGACGGGTGAAACAAAGAATAAATAATAAGACGGTAACGCCTAACATGTAAGGCGCATCGCGAGTGGCTGCATCAGAGTCTATTTTTCCTGGCGAAATAAGGCCAGCAAGCGAGAGTACAGCAAATATATTAAAAATATTAGAGCCAATAATGCTGCCTAATGCCAAATCATCTTCTTTCTTAATTATACTCATAATACTTGCAGCAAGCTCCGGTAAGCTTGTGCCAATGGCGACAACCGTTAAGCCAATAACCAAATCGCTTATACCAAATGCTTTCGCTATAAAAACGGAGGAGTCTACTAAATAAACAGCACTCATTGGTAAGAGAATCATACCAACAACTAACCAGAGTATTGATCTAGGTTTGCTCACCGCTTCTGGCACTTCTAGTTCTGCTTCAATGATGAGAGGATCAACAACGGGGTTGTTTTTAGTCGTTTTTAACGTTATTAAGAGTAAAGCGATAATATAGACAAAGAAACCAATCATTAACGCTAAGCCCTCATTAAAGCCAAAATAACTGTCCGATAACATCCAGTAGGCTAAAGCCGTTATAATAAGAATAAGAGGGATTTCACGTTTGACCGTAGACGAAGACACCATCAGTGGCTGAAATAATGCGGTGATACCTAAAACTAAAGCGATGTTGGCAATATTTGAACCAATGGCATTACCTATAGCTAAATTGGCGTTTCCATCTAAAGACGCGGTGGCTGCTATCATCATTTCTGGTGCTGATGAACCCATAGCAACAATAGTTAAACCGATAATCATAGGTGAGATGCCAAAATTTCTTGCTAGAGATGAGGCACCAAAAACAAATTTATCGGCACTCCATACCAAAGTAACAAGTGAAACAAGTAAAATTAGAATCTGTATTAACATTAAGGGCTCCTATATTGAGAGGGTAAATTGTCGCTGGTTGTGAAAGAAAAACAAAGACAAATAATCGAATCAGCATAAATAAATGTTAAAAAGTCCATTTTTTTATATTTAGAAGCTAAAAATTAACCAAATTGAGCGCTACTATAATGTATAAAGATGTCACGTAAAGTGGAAACTTACACTTTATTACGTTTTAACACGCTTTCTTACGATTTTTATTTACATTTTTAACGCAATTTTAATGACGTTATTTGATTGCTCATGTAAAATTCCTGTAAATCCGATAATAACAAACAGTGACGTTACAAAAATCTTATGCTAGAAAACTTGGTCGATATACAGAACCTTACATTCAAGCGCGATGAAAGAGTTATCTATGACGATATCAGTTTGTCGATCCCTAAAGGAAAAGTTACCGCGATAATGGGACCAAGTGGTATCGGTAAAACTACTTTATTACGTTTAATCGGTGGTCAACTAAAGCCAAACTCCGGAAAAATACTTTTTGATGGACAAAATATTCCAACGTTATCACGCAGTGCCCTCTATGAAGTGCGTAAGCGAATGAGCATGTTGTTCCAAAGTGGCGCATTGTTTACCGATATGAGTGTTTATGACAATATCGCTTTTCCAATGCGTGAACATAGCACTCTGTCAGAGTCGCTAATTGAAAAAATGGTACTGATGAAACTTGAAGCTGTTGGCTTACGGGGTGCTCGAAACTTAGCACCCGGAGAACTTTCTGGCGGAATGGCGCGCAGAGTTGCTCTTGCTCGAGCAATCGCTTTAGATCCCGAACTCATATTATATGATGAACCTTTCGCGGGACAAGATCCCATTTCCATGGGGGTTATCGTTCGTTTGATCAAAGACTTAAGTGAAGCACTCGGTTTAACGTCAGTTGTTGTTTCGCATGATGTTACTGAAGTCATGAGTATTGCTGATTACATTTATATTATTGCAGAGAAAAAAATTATTGGTCAAGGCACGCCATCAGAAATAAGCCAGCAAACATCGCCACTGGTCCAGCAATTTATTCAAGGTGAAGCTGATGGCCCTGTACCATTTCATTTTCCTGCTGCATCTTATCAAGATGAATTACTTGGTAAGGAGCCTTTATAATGAATAGCTTACTAAGTTTAGGACAAAGTATTATTAATACTGTCTCTGGTTTAGGCCGAGCGATTGTTTTATTAGTTTCTGCATTGTTACATGTGCCTAATGTACGTAAAGGATTTCCTTTATTGATGCAGCAGTTATATGCCGTAGGTGTACTTTCTCTGATGATTGTAATGGTGTCAGGTTTGTTTATTGGCATGGTTATCTCTTTGCAAGGCTATACTATATTAGTAGGTTATGGCGCCGAAGGGAGTTTAGGCCCTATGGTCGCGTTATCATTACTACGTGAACTAGGACCTGTTGTTGCCGCACTGTTATTTGCAGGGCGAGCAGGTTCAGCATTAACCGCTGAAATTGGTTTAATGAAAGCAACAGAACAATTGTCGAGTTTAGAAATGATGGCAATAGACCCTTTACGTCGTATTATTGCTCCTCGGTTTTGGGCAGGATTCATCAGTTTACCTTTACTCGCAGCCATTTTTTCTGCGATAGGTATTTTAGGTGGTCATCTTGTCGGTGTTGAATGGCTAGGTGTTGATAGCGGAACGTTCTGGTCGGTAATGCAAGACCAAGTCGATTTTGAAAAAGATATTCTTAATGGTGTGATAAAATCTATTACGTTTGCTTTTGTTGTTACTTGGATAGCCGTTTATAAAGGTTATGATTGTACGCCAACGTCTGAAGGTATTAGTAGAGCAACGACTTCAACGGTTGTGCAGTCATCGTTATTGGTTTTAGGTTTAGATTTTGTATTAACGGCATTAATGTTTGCTAGTTAATTTTTATTTTTATTTTTAGGTTTGGTGAAAGACATGTTGTCAAAGAAAGTTGAATTAATGGTAGGTTTATTTGCTGCGTTAGGTATAGCGGCTCTACTCATGCTTGCCCTAGTTGTGGCTAATAACGGTATTTCTGGTAATAGTGAGACATATCAGCTTTATGCTAAGTTTGATAATATCGGTGGCTTAAAAGTTCGCTCAGCAGTAAAAGTAGGTGGTGTTGTTGTCGGGCGTGTCAGTAGTATTACACTTGATTCAGAAGATTATACCCCTGTTGTCACACTCGATATCTATACACAATATAATAATTTTTCTGAAGCAACCTCGGTATCTATCTTAACGGCAGGTTTGTTAGGCGAGCAATATATCGGTTTATTACCTGGTTTTATTGATGAATCAGTAGAAACGTTAATCGCGGGTGATTATATTGAAGATACTAAACCTGCTTTAGTACTAGAAGAGTTAATAGGACAGTTTTTATTCAGTCAAGGAAGTGACGATTAGGTTCGCAAACGGAGAATAACATGATAAAAAAATTATTTACAGCAGTAGTAGCGCTAGCTTTATTTAGTAGTTTTAGCGTGGCAGCAAAAGCTGTCGATAAGAAAAATCCTTATGCCATGATAGAAACAGTGGCAAAAGTGACTTTTAAGCGTTTTGCTGATGAGCAAACTGAAATAAGAAAGACGCCTGATATACTGAAAAATATCGTTCGTGAAGAATTAATGCCTTATGTTGATTATCGCTATGCTGCGTTAAAAGTCATCGGTGTTAAAAACTATAAACAAACAACTAAACAAAGCCGAGCTGATTTTGTTACCGTGTTTAGAGAATACTTAGTGACTTCATATGCACAAGTTTTTACATTATATAAACAGCAAGAAGTTGAGTTTGAACCAGAGAAGAATTTTAGCAAAGCAAGAATAGTTGCAGTGAGAACGTCGGTTATAGATCCAAATAGACCGCCAATTGATATTTCGTTTCGTGTAAGAAAAAATAAAAAAACACTCGAATGGAAAGCTTACGATATGGTGGCCGAAGGTGTGAGCCTACTTGACAGTAAACAAGCTGAACTTAGTGGCTTGATCCGTCAGAAAGGTTTGCCATACGTTACTGAAATGTTAAAAATAAAAAGCGATAAAGAAATCGTTTTTAAGTAGCGTTATTAAGCTATTTCTGTGAAAATTAGGAATTGAAGTGAAGCCAATTAGTTTTATTGAAAAAAATTCACGAATTATTTTTAGTGGAGAATTAACGTTATTAACTATTGATAATTCATTCGAAAAAAAATCAAAGCGTTTGATTAAGTCAGGGAATGTAATCTTTGATTTATCGAATATTTCAAAAGTTGACACGGCTTGTTTAGCATGGTTATTAGCCATGTTAGAATTAAGCGCTAAGAAAAGCTGTCAATTAACTTTTGATAACTTACCAAAAGATTTAATAAAGTTAGCTCAGTTAAGTCGTGTTGATATGTTTTTACCAAAAACTGATAAGTAGCTTTATCAGTAATCGGAGATAGATGTGGAAGTTTCAGATATAGAAAAATTACTTAACGATGCCATTGAACTTGATGAGTTACATGTTGCATTTGATGGATCACAGTGTAAAGTGATTGCTGTTGCCGATTTTCTTGGTGAATTAAGCCGAGTAAAAAAACAACAGGCAATATATGCACCTTTAGCTGAAACGATCAAATCAGGTGCAATTCATGCGGTATCGATTAAAACATTCACAACGTCAGTTTGGCAACGTGAAAAAATGTTTAATCTTCCGCTTTAAATTTTCCTAACTATATAAGATTACTCTATTGGACGCATTCAGAATAACAGGTGGTACGGCTCTTAACGGTGAAGTGACCATTTCAGGCGCTAAAAACGCTGCTTTACCTATATTAATGTCAGCAATTCTCTCTAAAACACCTATTACTTTTAGTAACGTACCTAAGTTAAATGATATTGAAACCACCATTAAACTATTAAGCCAATTAGGCGCTAAAGTTCATTGGTCAGGTGATAATCAATTAGTGATTGATGGCAGTACGATTGAACAATGTCGTGCTTCGTATGAATTAGTTAAAACGATGCGCGCTTCTATTTTGGTTTTAGGGCCATTATTGGCGCGTTTTGGCCATGCTGAAGTTTCATTACCAGGCGGTTGTGCAATAGGCGCAAGACCTGTGAACCTGCATATTCACGGTTTAAAATTAATGGGTGCAGATATAGAGGTTGAAAATGGCTATATCATTGCTCGCAATAATGGTCGATTGAAAGGTGCAACGATCTTTATGGATACCGTCAGTGTTACTGGCACTGAAAACTTAATGATGGCAGCGGCGTTAGCAGAAGGCATTACCACTATTGAAAATGCTGCGCGTGAACCTGAAATTGTTGATTTGGCTAATTGCTTAAATGCAATGGGTGCGAAAGTTTCTGGGGCAGGCTCTGATACATTAAAGATTGAAGGTGTTGCAGAATTATTTGGCAAAGAATATCGAGTAATGCCAGACCGTATTGAAACAGGTACTTTTTTAGTTGCAGCAGCGGTTACGCAAGGCAAGGTTAAATGTCTAAATACTGATCCTAAAGCATTAGAAGCCGTAATAAGTAAACTTCAAGAATCAGGTGCTCAAATCACGATGGGTGATGATTGGATCGAGCTAACGATGAATAAGCGACCTAAAGCTGTCAATATTCGTACGGCGCCACATCCTGCTTTCCCAACGGATATGCAAGCGCAATTTGTTACTTTGAACGTAATTGCTGAAGGTACTGCTACAACGACTGAAACTATATTTGAAAATCGTTTTATGCATATTCCTGAATTACAACGTATGGGCGCTGATATTAGCCTTGAAGGTAATACGGCTATTTCTTGTGGTGTTGAATCATTAAATGGCGCGCAAGTTATGGCAACTGATTTACGTGCATCAGCATGCTTGGTGATTGCCGGATTAATCGCGACAACTGAAACGCAAGTTGATCGTATCTATCATATTGATCGCGGTTACCAAAACATTGAAGATAAGTTACAAGCCTTAGGCGCAAATATTACGCGTATAAAAGTAAGTTAACCTTTTATTAATAAAAGGTTCAAACTATATAAAGCACCTTTTTAGGTGCTTTTTTTAATTCATTAAAATGCTAAGTGTATGAATAAACATGGTCATCTTAGCCATAGTATTTGTAAGCTGTTAGAATCTGACGTATTTAATCGTGCATGAAAAATTGCGGAAGTATAATGTGAACATTTTTCATCAAGGGTACCTGTCGTTATTGGATAAATATGTTAAAAATCTTTAGTGCTAAATGCATCTAAATAACATTACACCGATAACCATTTTAAAAAATTGTTCGCTATATTGGAGTATTATTAATGAATAGCATTGATTTATTTGTAAAAAATTGGGGTGGCAAAAATGCTATGGTACCAATCAAACTTAATGATATTGAAGAAGTAGAATCAAAGCTGAATGCTTATTTACCAGACGCTTACAAATATTTACTATCGACATATGGCTTGGTTCATACACCTAATGTACTCACAAAAATCTGTGATTTAGGTGTCGATGTCTCTGAAGTACAAGATTTTCTAAGTTTAGATGATGTATGTTCACTTTCAAAATTATATGAAATGAGCGGCATGCCAAAGGGGCATGTATTGTTCGCATCTGATTGCAAAGGCAACATGTTTTGTTTCAAACTTATTGATTGTGCAACACAGCAAAAAGACAGTCCGGTATGGTTTTATAATCACGACATGTGCACAGTGATAAAAGTTTCTAATTCTTTTACTGAGTGGTTGGAAGGGTTCAATGAACTTTAATGTTTCGGATTTAAGTGTTCAAGAAAAATATCGACTTTTGAATGGAGGTGTAACACCAAGACCCATTGCATGGATCAGTACGCGTTCAAAAAATGGGACAGATAACATTGCCCCTTATTCATTTTTTACTGTTGCAAGTTGTAACCCACCTGTACTTCTCTATACACAGGTAACACAAAGAAGTGGCATTGATAAAGATACGCTGCAGAATTTAAAAGAAACCGGCGAATGCGTTGTCAATATCGTGAACAGCCACTTACTCGAAAAAATGAACCTAACAAGCGATAGCATTAGCCCAGATGAGAGTGAATTTGACCTTGCAGAGTTAGATCATTGTACGAGTAATACAGTTACTCCGGTTTCGGTCAAAGAGTCCCCTGTACGTTACGAATGTACTTTGAGAGAAATCATTACGTTAGGAGACTTACCTACCGGAGGAACCCTTGTTCTTTTAGATGTAAAGTTTGTATATGTTAGAGATGACTTGTATAGCGCAGAGGGCATAGACCAAACGTTAATTGATTCGGTTGGTAAAATGGGCGGAGATGGTTACAGTCCAACTTCACAATATGTGGCGCTTAATCGTCCTTAAGTTAATGTTGTAACCCCCTAAAATTGATAACATTAGTCTAGTCACAATAGACATAATATAAATGAAAGAGTGAACTGGTTTTTTGGCCAAGACCAATATGCCATTTCATTAGCACATAATAGAGTCGCTAATATGCATTCAAAAATCCAGCTTAATAAAGAAGATCTTAGAGAAAATAAACCGGCACGAGACGTATACTTAAATCAGCCCAAAACGCCATTAATAGTCGTATTAGATAATGTAACTAATAGTTATAATATTGGTTCTTTTATTCGTTTAGCGGATGCTTTTGCTATCGAAAAAATAATTGTTTGTGGTGAGCTGACGATTTCAGATAAGAAATTAAAAAAAGCCTCTCGAAATGAAGCTAAATGGGTTTGCATTGAATATAGCGATAGCACTACGTCAAGCTTACAAACATTAATCGACAAAGGTTACACTGTTTTTGGTGTCGAGTTATGCCATGAATCTGTTGATTATAAAGATATTACTTATCCATCACCTTGTGTTTTAGTCTTAGGTAATGAACGTAAGGGCGTGAGTGAAGCCGCATTAAAATTAACTCATCACCAAATACATATACCCATGTTTGGTATGGGTAATTCATTGAACGTATCAACAGCTGGCGCAATTGTATTAGCAGAGTGTGCTAGTCAAATTAGAAAGAAAATCACAGCCTAAGTTTATTTTAAAAAAATCCAACTATCTAAGTCGAGTTATCACCATCAATCAGCAAGACCCAAAAGCAATAAACAAGACACAGTTCACAAAAGGGGGGGCATTGGCAAATACTCAGCTTAAAATTGCTACCTTCAACTTGTTTAATTATCTTGAGCCACCTAATGCTTATTATGATTTTGAGCGTATATATAGTGCTGAACAGTGGAAAAAAAAACAGCGCTGGATTGCTGAGTATTTACGAGAATTTCAACCTGACATTATTGGCTTTCAAGAGGTTTTTAGCCCGGAATCGCTAAAAGAATTAGTTGCCACGCAAGGTTATGATTATTTTGCAGTGGTTGATCAACCAGAGGTTATTGATGATTTTATTTATAGAAGCCCCGTTGTCGCCATTGCTTCACGTTATCCGATTGTTGATGTCGCAGCGGTAAAGCCAAATACTGAGCTTGCTGAAACATTAGGTTTAGCGAATAATTTTTCTTTCAGCCGAAAAGTGCTTAGAGCTACCGTTGAAATACCTCACATGGGTAACTGTGACTGTTATATTGTGCACTTCAAATCTAAACGTTCAATAATTGAACTAGATGAGTCAGATAAAGCTCGCTCACCAGAAAAAACGATTATTGAAAGTTTTAAAGCGCAAGTTGCAGGTAGTTGGGGGGCAACTATAAAGCGAGGTAGTGAAGCGACCTTATTAATGATCGATATGATTGAACGACGCGAAGCTACAAGTAACCCTATGGTATTAATGGGGGATTTTAATAATAGCCTAGCTGACGGCGTATTAAGTCACTTACTGACAAACACACTACGTTTTGTTTCTGCGATTGACCGTGATGCTTATCTTGCTAAGTATTGCTTAAATGACGCGTGGAATTTGTTTGAAGTTGCTGTAATTAATGAAGCCAGTGAAACTGGTTTAGTAGAAAAGCCAATACGTAAGCCAACACATTATTATGGTGCGGGTAATTCCGTACTCGATTATATTTTATTGTCATGTGAATTTGATGCCAGTTATCACGACAGCCTCTATCAGGTAAGCGGTTATGATACTTACGATAGACATCTCATTAATCCTATTTTTGAACGTGATGGCGAAAGTACAGACCACGGTATTGTTTTAGTAACATTCACCTTAAGATCGTAATATTTAGATAATATGTTTAAACTTTAAATATTGCCAAGGCAGATGGTGAATTAATTTAAACTCATTAAGACACGTGTTCTCTAAGTATTTAAACACTTTTAAGTTTAGGGAACCTAGAGGTAAGTTTTACATAGAGTGCTAAATTGGTCAGAGAAAACTCGAAGGTCATCTCTCTATGACTGGGTTCAATAGGAGCACCGGCATCAATTAATACAGTAATAAAATTAAAACTAGCGGGATAAAATGTTAAATTTTGTAATGCTATATCCAAAGGATCTAGTCCAAATTCAAGCGGTTTTACTGTGATCCCTTCGTCAATTAAATAACGCAACATAGCCATTTTTCGATGTAAAACTGCAGTATAAATAGCATTAACTCCGTTATTACTTCGTGTGAAATTAAGTCCATGACTCACTAATACTCTTGCTAGATTTACGTCATTACGCTTAACAATAGCATGCATAAAGGCGGTACTAAAAGTGCTACTAAATTTATGTAGTTGAAGTATAAGTTCAATGTTTTTTTTCTGTAGCACTGCATGAACCATTACAAAATTGATAATATCAGTAGGGTATTTATTTTCAGTCAATTCCATTATAACTTTTTGCCATTGTCTACTTTCAGCGAGTTCAATTAAATTGAGAGCTTCTTGCTCATCTTCAAGCTCCTCGACTGTATATGCTTTAGCCTTAGCCGATTCCAAGTACATTTTTATTCTTTTGGAATGTAATTTACTAATAGAATATTTTGCAGCAAGCGATTTATCTTTTCCTAAAATAGCATTGGCGTTATACACATCCATTGCGAGGAGTTCTTCTTGAGAATATAAATTCTGTGTAATAACTTCCGAAGCACTTTTATTTAATTCAGGAAAATCTATAGGCTTATATTGGGTGTTTTGAGTGGTTTTAAAAATGTTATTAATTACCCTTAATGCCTCAGGTTGGAAACATGGGTGCTGAACATTAAGTGAATCTTGTATTTGTATTAATGGCTGTAGAACGGTAAAAAATATCTCTCTGATAGCGTTACCTACGTGTGTTTTGTTAGCTATATCTAATGACATAGTTTCAGGTTTTTCTATAACGTCTTGAAATTGGCTGTAGTATTCATCATCAAGCCACGCTTTTAATTTATATTGTGTATTTTTACTATTGGCTGATAAACCATGTTTCATTAATATCAGAAATAACTCTAATTGAACTGGCTTTTCTTTTTCATTCATCATTGAAGAAAATATATCGAGTAACGTTGTTTGAAAAGGTTCTATGACACTGGCGCTGCCTTGTGTAAACCAAAAGTCTAATAATTCAATATTTTTACTTTCAAGTGCTATTTGTGCTAAAGATTTATCTACAGATCCCAAAGGTAATACAAAACTGGCATTTAATTCACTCGCAAACCAGAGCTTCTCTACAAGATCAATCGGAATATTTAATTGACTAGCAATCATAAGATCTTGATAAGTAATATCTACTTTTAAATGAATAAGTTGATTGATGGCATCAGTTTTCTGTATTAAAGATATGTCGCTCATTAATAAAGTGCCAATTAAGGAATGTTGGCCCTTATCGCTAATTATATAAGAGTTCCCACTGATTACACCTTGTTCAACCAGACTAATAATGACATCTGTTTTATGGTCAAGTAAATATCCATAAACACGTGCAGTATACTCTTCAGCCAAAATAACACCTTTCACACCTGAAATTATTGGAAGAGCGGTATTGGTTAGATTATAAAGTCCGATTAAAGCTTTGGCGTTGGATGATCCAATTCGAGTTAAAAAGGCAACATGATCTAATTCTTCACCTGTTAATCCTTTATCAACAAGGGAAATTAATAATTTTTTTAGTTTAGCTTTGTTTTCTGCTTGCCATGTTTCATGCGCCTCATAAACATATAGGTAATTTTTACATACTAGAGTGGAAGGTTTAACTGCGGTCGGAAGAATAAAGCTATCCATTTTGTTTTGATGTTTTATTTCTTTTTGTGACTCTATAGGACTGTCAGATTTCACTAAATCTTTCTGTGCTTCAGTGACATCATTATTTAATATGAATGATAGCGCTAAAATCACCAAAATTGTAAAGAGTAATATAGAATGCTTATTTTTCACTTTTAAAGTTAAGTCCATTTAAATATATGTTTAAGTGAGTATAAATTATTTTAGAGCAACAGAGCTAGAGATAAAATAGTCCAAATAAACCAAACTGTGTTTCTGGTATTTTCATCATTACACCTCATGCATGGTATTTTGATAAACATGAGCATTTATATAAGTTTCAATATCAGAAAACTTATACATAACGCGACGACCAATTTTTACAAAGGGTAGGGGATAACGACCAGTACAACGCCAAACCGCTAATGTGCCAATAGTGACGCCTAAAGTTTCAGCGGTTTGTTTTGGGGTTAATAAACTTGTAGTCATGTTGAACTCCGTTGATTAATGAAAATTAAACTTCGGAGTTAATATGAATTTTATTATTGAGGTTTTAACCGCGTGTAGCAGTGTGAAAGTACTTTATAGAGTGTGATAGTACCTTATAGCTGCTATAAAGTATTTTTAGATAAAGGCTAACTGATGCCAACTATGAGGCATCAGGCCTTTGAAGTAATAAATGATTTTGTTCACAACAAACACATTATTAATGAAATACTTCACTACTAAAACGCAAGTGTTTACTCTTTGCAGTCATGATTTCAAAGTTATCATGGTTAATACGTAATAATTTTTGATGGTCACCAGCTTCAATATAAACATAATCTAATTTATCTAATGACTCGTCGCATATCATATGTATATTAAAAGCATCGCCAACAGGTGGAATAGCTCCATTTTCACAGTCACTAAACATGCGATAAACTTCTTTTTCTTTAAGTAACGTGTAGCTACCCATCAGTTCATCATTAATTGCAGATAAGCTTATTTTATTTTTAGCGGGTAATACCGCCATCAATTTTCTATCTTCATGGTCTTTTAAAATGACAGCTTTAGCTATTTGGTTCAATGGAATCTTCGCCGTAATAGCGCTACCAATAGAGCTTGCACTGTGGTCATGTTCAATAACTTGAAAAGATATGTTCTGTGCGGTTAAGTAGGAGTCAAGTCGGTTAGAAATAGTCATAGGAACCTCAACGTTAGATTTGATCCATCTAAAGTATAGGTGTTGAGTTTTTTTTAACCAGTAATTGCAGCGTTGTTTGAATGGTAACTAACTTAAAAGATAAGAAGGTTGAATTTTAATACAGTCACCATTGCACCAAATAATCTAAACTTACGAGTAATAATGCTCATTCTAACGATCAGTTAGATGCGAAAACTGACTTCTTATTGTTTCTATAATGGTCAGTTTTTCAACAATGTATGGACTCTTCCAACCTATGAAATGGGTTTGTTGGTGTTAACTACAGCACAATTATATTTCTTTCAATTGCGTCACATCTATCTGTAATGCGGGTCATAATTGTATCCTGCATTTCTTTGCTTAGATTCGAAAGCGCGAATACTGATGGAGATACTTTCCTAACATTTGCTACGAAATCTAAAATGATTCTTTCCCCAATGACAGGCTTTACGCCTAAAGATTCGAGCAACAATATAAAGTCATGTTTCGTATAGTAGCCATAAGCCTCGTAACTTGCGCTAAAGTTCCCATCTGTTTCAGAGTGTAATAAAGATAATGACAAGTATTCTTTGTCGTAGTCAGGGTAAGGCGCTACGCTCAAAATGTCGTACAAAGGCGTAAACCCATCCATCATATTAGATTTACTTTTTGGATCTCTTTTTAGTGAGAAGTTCTTAAGGTGCAAGTCATTATTGCCGACAATATAGGAGAAGAGTACATGTCTTACTGCGTAGACAGATAGCGCAATCGCCCCACCACACGCTTTTACCATTTTCTTTATCGAGTCTTCATAAGAAAGTGCATCGCTACCTTTATTCATCGGGTGAACATCACAAATGCTTGCACCATCTTCTACAAAAATCTTTATTTTTTTATCATCGATTAAATCGAAACGCTTAGTAACGTAAGCAAGCTCGCCGTTTTCAAATGGGGCAATCGAACATTTAGCTACATTGAAACCTGTTCGCTCCGCAATTTTCATGATGGCATGTTCATTTTCAGACAATTGTGGCAAGCCATAGGGAGTAGGTTTTACAATATATTCACCTTGATTGCTCGGCACTAAAACACCTTTAACAAGTGTCATAAACATCTTTCGTTGAACACCCGATATAGATGTTCCATCAGTGTGTTCAATCACCATGTCAGTAAAGCTTTCAGACGTACCGCTAATGATTACTGGCTTAGTTATACCGTACATAGATTTAAGGTGGACTTTTGAATAGCCACTTTGTAAATCTTTATCATTTACCTCTTTTAAACTACCTTTGCATCCCATGGTTATTCCTTTATTTCACTTGGCATAACTGAAATTGCACCAATTAACTCTTTACCATTTGCTAACAGCAAACCAAATGAATCTGCTTTGTCGAGTCTTGCTTTTTTTGCTTGGTGAGTGCGTAACCATCCTTCAGATATGAGGTTGGCAAAAAATGTTGGCAATGTGTCGAACTCAAAGGGTTGGTCTGTCAAAGGAAAGCGGTGACCGATTGGTGCACCATTCGTAAGATAACTAGCACCATATATAAAACGGTAACTCTCAGTTTTAAGATCTGTGAATTCTTGTAATAACCCAGCAAACGCTCCGTTACAGTAAACATACCCTTCACGATTTAGCTTAATCATTTTTACGACCTATAAGTAGTTCAAATCCTACTATTTCACCAATAGACAGCACAGTGGACATTGACGCTTTCTCAGGATTTTTAAGTGTGTTGGTCAACGTTGTTGATGAAATTCCAGCAAGTAGGCAAAGATCTCTTTTCTGTAAGAAGTTATCCGCACAAAAGCGCTCAACATAAATACCTAGTTCAGCAAGCTTAAATAAACTTTTCGATTTATTCATATCTACTGAAGCATCTTTTAGCATGTCTTGAGCTTTCTTTAGCATATCTACAGCTGCATCTATATTGTTATTCATCTTCCACTCCAAGAAAAACACGTTTATTGCAATAATAAATACAATAATATAAGTATTATTTGAAATCAATGTCAGAATCAAAAATAAATGAGATTTAATGTCTAAAAAGACACTGAGTCAAGGATAGTTAAGAATTCAATGGTGGAATCAAATAAAATAAAGATTTACTGCTAAATTTAATCACCAATCAAAAAATATTGTACTTAGATGCTAAGGAAGTTGTATATCTTTTGTGATTAGGATGCGCACATACTCGGAGCGTGACAAAGAGTTATGTTGCGTACAAAAGTAGGTTAAATGTAAAAATATAATGACCTACTTATTATTGTTTATTTTAAATGTTTTACCCAATTAATGACTTGAACTGGTTCCCTCCCGCTTGTGCGGTGCCCACCCATACCAAGTCATTAATACGGTATTAGTTTATTTGGTAGGTTTGAATTTATAGGGAAGTATCCAGTTATAAATAGTTTTCTGCGCTTGAAATTCATTGGAAAATATAAAATTTATAGACTTTCCATATTCAATCACATCGAGATAAATACTGTCTATTGCTTGATTGGGATTTTTAAAATCACCTTCTAAATATAACTTTATAGCGAACTCTTTTACTTTGTCACTAAGGGAGTGTCTTTTTTCTGCACCTTTCTTTCCTGCTTTATAACCACAGAGCTAGAGATAAAATAGTCCAAAAAATGAAGTTCATCTTCACTCTACTTTTAGCTTGAATTTATTCTCATAAGTTTATTATTCATCTGAGGGATTTGCTTTTAAAGGGGGGAGTTAATTCTGAGTAAAGTATAATCCATGTTGAAACTTTGCAACCTACATTTATTAAGGTCTATCAATATTAAGGTCTATCAACGGTAGCACATTTCTTCAGGCAATAAAAAAGCCTTACAAAGTGTAAGGCTTGAATTGCTCGCTATAGGTCTAGTTTATACTAGCTTCTTTTTAGTTATTTCTTTTTTTTTTATTATTATTTTGTGGTTTTCTTTAACGCGGGACAATTTATAGCAAAGCCAAAAAGCTAACGCAACAACTTTAATAGAGCTTTTATACCACGAGTTTTTTCGTATAAAGTAACTTTCGTTACAATATATAAAGTGACATATTTTAAGTATATGATAACTTTATCTCTTATTAATAATTGAATATTTAAGACGTAATTATTCCCTATAAGAATTGATTTAGAATATAGACCCAAAAAAAAGCTGATGCTAGAATGTGTGCATATTAAAACGGGAAGACATTTAATGACTGAATTAAAAAACGATACTTATTTACGCGCACTTTTGCGTGAGCCTGTAGATTACACGCCTGTATGGATGATGAGACAAGCAGGGCGTTATTTACCTGAATACCGTGAAGTTCGCAAAAACGCTGGCGACTTTATGTCGGTATGTCGTGATGCCGACCTTGCCTGTGAAGTGACTATTCAACCATTACGCCGTTTTCCACTTGACGCTGCCATTCTCTTTAGTGATATTTTAACTATTCCTGATGCAATGGGATTAGGTTTATATTTTGAAACAGGAGAAGGACCTAAGTTTGAACGTCCTATTACTTGTAAAGCTGATGTAGAAAAAATTGGCATTCCTGATCCTGAAGTTGAATTACAATATGTAATGAACGCAGTGCGTACTATTCGTAAAGAATTGAAAGGTGAAGTGCCACTTATTGGCTTTTCTGGCAGTCCATGGACATTGGCCACTTACATGATCGAAGGTGGTAGTTCCAAAGCATTCACCAAAATCAAAAAAATGATGTTTGCTGAACCACAAACATTACATCTGTTGTTAGACAAGTTAGCTGATTCTGTTACTTCTTATTTGAATGCACAAATTGCTGCAGGCGCGCAATCGGTTATGGTGTTTGATACATGGGGCGGTGTTTTGTCTCCACGTGACTATAATGAGTTTTCATTACAGTATATGGCAAAGATTGTTGACGGTTTAACTCGTCATAACGACGGCCGTAAAGTACCCGTAACCTTATTTACCAAAAATGGCGGCATGTGGTTAGAGTCTATTGCAGCAACTGGTTGTGATGCTGTTGCGCTTGATTGGACCATTGATATTGAAAATGCGAAAGCACGTATTGGTGATAAAGTTGCCCTTCAGGGAAATATGGACCCGTCGATGCTTTATGCGCCATTACCTCGCATTGAACAAGAAGTAGCAACAATACTTGCTGGCTTTGGTGAAGGCGGTACAGGACACGTATTTAATTTAGGCCACGGTATTCACCCTGATGTGAACCCAGAGCACGCAGGTCACTTTATTGAATCAGTACACCGTTTAAGTAAGCCTTATCACAGGTAATATCATCATATTTAAGTAACAAAAAATAAAGGAGCCTTTGGCTCCTTTATTGTGATAATGTAAAAAATTGTTAATATTCTCTTTCAGCTAGTGGATATTTAACGCCGTTATAGTCATGATGATTAATAATTAAGCTACTTATCTCGAATGTATTTTATGAAAGACCCTTTTAATAACGAACTTGATATATTGAACGAGAACGATAATGTGTTAGCAAAGGAAGCGATTTCTTTGCTCGACAAATATCGTAAACTCGAAGATCGTTATACTGCACTTTTTAAGTTGAATCAGTTGTCACATGATTGTGCTGACTTAACGATGTTTTATGGTCAGGTTCATCAAGCCATTGCATCAATTATGAGAGCTAATAATTTTTATATTGTGCTTTATGATCAGACCTTATTAACGCTAGAGTTCGTTTATGGTGTTGATGAGGAAGACGATTTTCCGGTTGGTAAATTTCCACTTGAATCATATACTGGCTCTATGACATCCTACGTTATTCAAACGGCTAGCCCACTATTAGCGACGCCTGAAATTATTGCTGAACTGGAGAGTAATAATTCCATTAAACGTGTTGGCACTAGTGGTACTGATTGGTTAGGTGTTCCTCTGCTCCATGACGGTGTAGTTATCGGAGTGATGGCGGTACAAAGTTACACTGAAGAAATTCGTTACCAATATGACGATCTTGAGCTTATGGAATTTACCGCTCAACATATCGTAACAGCGATGATCCGCTTGCAAGACCATGAACGTTTACAAAATGCAGTGAACTCTCGTACCCGAGAACTCATGCAGCAAATTAGAGAACGAGAAAAGTCAGAACTTCTACAAGAATCACTGTTTAAAATATCAGAATTAACTAACGATGCTACGCTTCATATTGATAAGTTTTATTCAATGGTTCATAACATCGTAGGGCAGTTAATAAATGCACAAAATTTTTATATTGCCAAGTATGATCAAAAATCTAATAAGTTGTCTTTTGTTTATTACTTAGATCAAAACTCTGACAATGTAGAAGCAGATTATCAACCGAGAACTTTTGGCAACGGTTTCACCGAATATATTATTCGCATTGGTAAAACGCAATTACTTAATCACCAGCAAATGTATGCTTTATATGAGCAAGGTAAAACAAAGAAACCTCAAGAAGAAACTAAATCTTGGCTTGGTGTACCCTTAATACATTCAGGGGTCGTGTTGGGAGCAATGGTCTTACAAAGTTATAATTTAGCTACAACATTTACTGAACCAGACGCTGAATTATTAAAGTTTGTTTCTCAGCATGTATCTTCTGCCATTAAGCGCCGTGAATTATTTGAATTTGAACGACAATCTCATGTTCTTTTAGAGCAGCAAGTAAAGCTAAGAACTGTAGCCTTAGAAGATGAGATCAAACAAAGAAAACAAGTAGAAGAGCAATTACAACATACGGCTTCGCACGATACATTAACGGGTTTACCGAACCGTACATTATTTATTAATTTATTGAACCATGCAATTGCCTGCCATAAACGAAAAGCAGATGTGAAGTTTGCCGTATTATTTTTAGATCTTGATCGTTTTAAAGTGGTTAATGATAGTTTAGGCCACCACGCAGGTGATTTACTTTTACAAGAAATTGCTAAAGAACTGAAAGTTCTGGTGAGAGACAAAGACACGGTATCTCGTTTTGGCGGAGATGAATTTGTTATTTTGATTGAAGACCTCGATTCTAATGATGAAGCTTATGAAATCGCTCAACGAATAACTGATTTTTTAGCAGCGCCTTTTACTATTGAAAATCAAAGTATTTTTATTGGTACAAGTATTGGCGTTTTAATAAATAATGACCGTTATGACAATGCAGACACAATGCTTCGTGATGCTGATACCGCAATGTATCATGCTAAAGATCAAGGAAAAGGTCGTTATGAAGTTTTTGACTCTAGCATGCAGAAAAAGGTTCAAAATGCATTGGAACTTGAAGCTGATATTCGTGAAGGTATAGAAAAAAGTGAATTTTTACCTTATTTCCAACCAATTGTTGATTTAAGAAATGAAAAAGTTGTGGGCTTTGAGGCCCTTGCTCGTTGGAAGAACGATAAACGTGGTTTTGTTTTTCCTAATGACTTCATTCCTTTGGCTGAAGAAACCAACTTAGTTATGGCCATTGATTTTCTTATTTTAGAAAAATCTTGCCAACAGTTAAAAGAATGGGAAACAACTTTTGGCCGAAATGATTTATACGTTAGCTGCAATTTATACGGAGACCACTTTTTTAGTACTACATTGCCAGCCGATATTGAGGAAATTATCCAACGTGTGGGGATTAAACCAAATCAATTAAGGGTTGAATTAACAGAACGGGCCTTATTGGAAAACAGTGATTTAGTGCTAGATAATATGAATGCACTTAAAACACTAGGCGTGAAAATTCTCCTCGATGATTTCGGTACCGGTTATTCAAGCCTCAGTTACTTACATCGTTTTCCTATTGATGTATTAAAAATAGATCGTTCTTTTATTAACAATGTTCATGAGCATGATAATCATCAGGCAATCATAAAAACGATTATAGATTTAGCAACTAACTTGCAAATGGGCACTGTGGGCGAAGGTATTGAAAACTTAGCTGACGCACAGTTATTAACAACTATGGCTTGTATGTACGGGCAAGGTTATTATTATGCTAAGCCTATGCCAGCAAACGAAGCTGAAAATTATTTCTTGAAGTGATCTTTAGCAAAAGTAATGAAAGGAGTTATATCATTGGATATAACTCCTTTTTTCTTTTTATACCTACTCTTTTGAAGATAGATCATATTTCTGGAAAATTTAAAAAGGATTATAGATAAAGTCAGTCAAAAATTTAGAACACTTTTATATAATTACTTAAAAATGTGTTGGTGTATTTTTTAAATCTGAAGTACTTTATAATTCAAAAATAAAGTTTACTCATGAAAAGTTCTTAATAATGAATTCAATTAAACCTAGAACACTTGATCGTATTGATTTAATAATTTTAGACACACTTCAAAAAGATGGCCGAATTGCTAATAATGACTTAGCTAAAAAAATTAATTTAAGCGCCAGCCCATGTTTAGAAAGAGTGAGACGTCTTGAAAAAGAAGGGTACATTGAGCGCTATCGTGCTGTTCTGAACTCTATCAAACTTAACTATGGCATGTCTGCATTTATTCAAGTGACACTCGATAGAACCACCAGTGATGTATTTGAAAAGTTCAAAACCGAAGTCGTAAAAATAAAAGAAGTGGTTGAATGTCATATGATTGCAGGTGGGTTTGACTATTTACTAAAACTGCGTTTTTCTAGTATGGAGGCGTATCGTGAAGTGCTAGGTATGATAGTTGAATTACCCGCTGTTTCACAAACACATACTTATGTCGTCACTGAAAATGTTAAAGCAGATAGAGGCGTACCTATTTTTTAATATTCAGGCCCTTAAATAACTTTATGGGAAGAGTAGAGATTTGTTTTTACAATGATTATAGTGATACCCATATGCCTGTAGTAATTAAGCATCCCCCACAATTTAATTAATAATATGAAGAAGCCAATGAAATTTAAATTAATAGCCAGTGTAAGTTTATTAAGTCTTGCGTTTTTATCTGCGTGTGGACAAAACGATCAAGCAGCAGCGCCGATGGTCGAAAAAACGCCACAAGTCAATGAAAATAATATTAGAGCACACCTAGAATTTTTAGCTGATGATGCCTTATTAGGCCGAGATACCGGCAGTGAAGGTTATCAAATTGCGGCAAATTATGTGAAATCATACTTTAAACAACTAGGTTTAACACCTATGGGGGAACTTGAAGGTTTTGAGCAACAAGTGACTTTCAGAAAATCTTATTTAGAAGCGAACAGTGCAGAGTTCTCTATTACTAATGCTTCTGGTACTGTTGATTTAGCCTTTAAAGACGCTTTTATTATGAGTGGTGACAGTATAGTCACAAACTCTACTATTACCGCTGAAACTGTTTTTGTTGGTTACGGTATTATTTCAGAAGACTTTGGTTACGATGATTACAAAGGTATCGATGTAGAAGGCAAAATAGTTGTTGTGTTAACTGGTCGTCCTGATGATTTACCTTCAGAAGAAGGTGCACATATTGGTTCAGGTGGTGAGAAAATTAAGCACGCAGCTAAAAATGGCGCAGTAGGCTTTATCACTATCCATACCCCAAAACGTGATGCGGTTCGCACTTTTGCTAAAAGCGCATCATATGCAGATTCTCCACGTTTAAGTTGGTTAGACAAAAAAGGTATGCCTTTTGGCAAGTACCCTGAAATTAAAGGGGGAGCATATTTAAGTGCTGAGCATGCCCATGCATTATTTGAAGGAGCAGAGCGTAAACTCGAAGATGTGCTTGCCGATGATACTAATAATGTCGCTATTAAAGGTTTCGCCTTGAAATCAACTGTTAAAATGGCAAACAAAAGTCGTCATGAAGAAATTACTAGCCCTAACGTAATTGCTGCAATTGAAGGAAGCGACCCAACATTAAAAGATGAATATGTGGTATTTAGTGCACATCTAGATCATATCGGTGTTAGCAGTCATGGCGATGAAGAAGATAAAATTAATAATGGCGCGCTAGATAATGCGTCAGGTGTTTCAATTTTATTAGAGACCGCGCGTTTATTATCAACGATGCCTGAGAAACCTAAACGTTCTATTTTATTCGTTGTTGTTACTGGTGAGGAAAAAGGTTTACTCGGTTCTAGTTATTTCGCCACCAACCCAACAGTACCTGTTATGCAAATGGTCGCTAATGTTAATTTAGATATGCCTTTAATTTTATATCCGTTTGCTGATATTATTGCTTTTGGTTCAACACATTCAAGTTTAGGTCCTATCGTAGCAAGTGCAGCGAAAAAGATTAATTTGTCTTTGAGTGACGACCCAATGCCACAGCAAGCACTGTTTACACGCAGTGATCATTATAGTTTTGTGAAAGCGGGTGTACCTTCAGTATTCTTAATGACGGGATTTCAATCTAAAGATCCTAATGTAAACGGCGAGGAAGTGTTTGGTGATTTTTTCAAAAATCATTATCATCAACATAGTGATGAAACCACGTTACCTATTCGTTATGACGCTGCAGCAAGTTTTGCTGAAGTAAATATGATGATAGGTTTAGAAATAGCCAATGGTGAAAAGCGTCCGACGTGGAATCAAGGCGACTTTTTTGGCAAAACTTTCGCTCAATAATCCCTAATAATTCAAATGATAAAAACGCAGTGATGAAAATCTCTGCGTTTTTTGTTTTCTGATTTTAAGCAACAAGCTACACTATCAATACGACTTTATAAAAATACTGATAATTACATGGATGCTCACAAGTACGCTTTACAAGCCAATGGCTCTTTTGCCCTGCCTGATGCCTGCTTTAAAATAAAGGCATTAATGGAAAATGAAGATTCTGCTATTTCAGATTTTGCTAATGTCATTAGTATTGACCCTTCGATGACCTCTCGTTTATTGCAAATCGCTAACAGTGCTATTTATAGCTTCCCTGGAGAAATCAGTACTATTTCACGGGCTATTACTATTATCGGTACACAGGCTATCTATAACATGATGTTAGTCGATGTGGCAGCAACGGCGTTTAAACATTTTTCCAATCAGGCGATTGATTTAAAGCGCTTTTGGCGAATGAGTATCTTTTGTGGTTTAGCGACTAAAAATTTGGCGATTAAAGCTGGGATCCGTGATATTGAACGACTTTTCGTTGCAGGACTTTTACAAAATTTTGGTGAATTGATTGTCGCGAAAATAACACCTGAAATTGCGCAACAATGTGAACAATATTCCCCTGAACAATTACCTTGGGCTTTGCAAAAACAAGCGTTGGGTTTTACCTATACTGATATCTCCGCTGAATTACTAAAAATATGGCAATTACCTGAAAAAATCATTCTGCCTATTCGTCATTTCAATGAAGCTAAAATGATTCAAATTAATAAAGATGTGAAAGTGCTTTATTTAGCGTCTCGATTAGCGTTAGTTGATAGTCATCCTGATGAGTTCAATTACGATGACAGTGTTGATGAAAGCTTGTGCAAAAGTTTAAATATCTCTAGTGAAGATTTAGCTCAGTGTGTTGATATTGCCTCAGAAGAAGCTGAAGATATTCTTTGTATTATGAACGGAGGACTTTTTTCAAAATCAAAATAAAGCATGTTAGGCAAGGCTCTATAGAAGGGAGCCATGCCCAACTCAATAAATCCCTCATAATCTTTAAAATAATTTTATCCTGTTTTTCTAAGTGCAACCATATTTATACACTTAATTACTAATACCTTCGTGCTAAAACAAGACATTAATTATAAACCCTGATAGCATCAGGCAATTCTTTTTTCGTATAGTTAATAAACTGTACAAAATATGCCCTACAAATAATAATAATTAAGGACATTTATGAGCGCATCAAGAGAGCAATTTAGCTCTAAACTCGGATTTATTTTAGCCGCAGCAGGTTCTGCTGTTGGTATTGGTAACTTAGTCGGTTTTCCTGTAAACGCCGCTAAAAACGGTGGCGGTGCATTTTTACTTATGTACGCCGTGTTCGTATTTTTAATTTGTTTACCGGTAATGATTGCTGAAATGGCCGTTGGCCGTAAAACACAAAAAGAACCTGTTGGTGCTTATAATCTACTCAGTGGCGGCAATAAAGGCTGGGGTATTGCTGGTATTTTAGGGGTACTGACTCCTTTTATGATTACAGTATTTTATATGGTTATAACGGTATGGATTTTTGGTTATATAGCCTTGATCCTTTCAGGCAACTTAGATTTACTTGCGACCAATGATTATTTTACTGGTTTTGTCAAAAATGAGTATTTATTTGCTGGCCTAGTGGCTGTAGGTGCAATAGTTTATTTTATTTTGGTTGCAGGGGTAAAAGACGGTATTGAGAAGGCGGCTAAGATATTAATGCCAACACTTTTTTTCATGTTAGTGTTGATGGTTATTTATGTATTAACCCTAGAAAATGCAATGGCAGGGGTGAAGTTTTTCTTAATTCCCGATATTTCAAAATTAACGCCGTCAGTTATTAATAGTGCTTTATCACAAGCGTTCTTTTCACTTTCATTAGGTATGGGCATACTCATTACCTACGGATCTTATATCGACAACAAAACAGATATTGTTGGTTCTGCTAAGTTTGTTGCTATTACTGATACCGCTGTAGCGTTTACCGCTGGTTTAATGATATTACCCGCTATATTTTCTTTTGATCCGAATATAGAACCAGAGCAATTAAGTAATAGTGGAATTTCATTAATTTTCACTTTCTTGCCTAAAATATTTTTAGCATTACAAGTTTCTATTGGTTATTTTGGTGCAAGTGCTATAGCACTATTTTTCTTTTTGTTAGTATTTTTTGCTGCGATCACCTCATTAGTTTCTATTATTGAAGTACCCGTCTCTTATCTGGTTACGGAAAAGAAAAAGAACCGTAAAAAAGCATTAATCACCTTGTTAATGACGGCAGGACTATTAACTGTTTTTGCTTTAGTTTCTTATGGTATGGTTGATTACTTCAGTAACTTTACGAGCTATGCAGGACAAAATAAGCCATTCTTTGATGTGATTATCGATGTTTTCTACGATACGATTTTACCGTTAAATGGCCTTTTATTATGTATTTTTGTAAGTTATCGTTGGAAGAAACATAACTTGTCAGATGAACTTGCTATTGGTAACGATAACTACAAAGGCTCTTGGGTTGAGAAGTACATCAACTTTTCGTTAGGTACCTTTATTCCTGTTATCGTTTTAGGTATTTTCTTAAATACCGTGGCGCAAAAATTCTTTGCCTATAGTCTTTTTGGTTTCTAGTGTAAATAATAAAAAGTCTGAAAATAAATTCAGGATGGCACTTGTATAAGTGCTTAACGTAAAGCCGCATAATTGTTATTATGCGGCTTTATTTTTCTCTATAATATATAAAGTTATGACACCAAACCTTCAAGAATACCTTACAGCTTCTCTGAAACGTATTGAACAGACAAGTAACCTAACAGATTGCCAGCGACTATTTCACGGTCGAGGTCATGCTTATCAAGGTTTAGAGCATGTTAATCTTGATTGGTTCTCCCCTGTTGTGCTCATTACGCTTTACCAAGAAGTCGAAGCGGCTTGGTTGGAAAAGCAAGTTGCTGACATTCAAAAACTGCTCCCACAATGCCAATCTATTCAAGTACAGTACCGTAGTCGAAAATTTGCGCCTAGCGAAGTGTTATGGGGCGAAGCAATAACGGAACTAAGAGCGCAAGAGCATGGCTTGAAATACCATATTAGCTTAGGTAAAGCACAAAACTCTGGGCTTTTTCTTGATATGGGTAATGGCCGTAATTGGGTGAAAAATAATAGCCAAGGAAGAAATGTCTTAAACCTGTTTGCTTATACCTGTGCTTTTTCTGTTGCTGCTTTAGCGGGTGGTGCGGAAAAAGTCGTTAATATAGATATGAGTAAAGGCGCATTATCTAAAGGTCGTGAAAACCATAAACTTAATAAGCAAGACGGCAATAAAGTAAAATATGAAGGCGTTGATATTTTTAAGTCATATAATCGACTTAAAAAACATGGTCCTTACGATTTATTAATTTGCGATCCACCTTCATTTCAAAAAGGTAGTGTAAATATCCAGCGTGATTACAAAAAAATAATTAAACGATTACCTGAATTAATGGCAAATAATAGTGATGTGGTACTGTGTTTAAACTCCCCTGATTTAAGTGAGGAGTTTTTATTAGCCGAAGTTGCTAGAGAATGCCCGCAGTGTCAATATCAGTATCGAATTGATAACCCTCGTGTGTTTGTTGAAGCTGAAACAGGTAAGGGCTTAAAAGTGCTTTATTTTCGCTATGTGGAACTATGTGAGAAAGCAGTGGTTAACTAATTACAATACGGGCAGCAAGTAATATCAAGAAGCTGCCTGTTACTTTATCAACAATATGGCTGTTTTCTCGTAACTTACCAATGATATTGCCACGTGAAAGTGTGAACGTTACTAGGCAATACCATAAAGCATCTATACTGCCCACTGTCGCAGTCATAATCATTTTTTGTTCACTGCTCGCCTCTTCCCCTAAAAACTGACTAAATAATGCTAAGAAGAAAATAGCGAGTTTAGGATTCAAAAAAGCAATTAAAAATCCATCGCGCCAGCCGTTTACTTGTGACTTATTCCCAGTGTTATCTTCAGAAAACACTTCATTATCTTTTTTACTTAATAATGATTTAATACCTAAATACAATAAAAATGCCGCGCCAGCATATTGAATAATACTAAATATCAAAGGAGATTGAACAATGATCAAGGCTATACCTGTTGCAGTAATTGCTGCATAAATCGCAACGCCTAAACCATGGCTAATCGCGGTGGCATAACCTTGTGATGTACCTCCTGCCAGGGTGTTTTTAATGACTAATGCTAAACTAGGACCCGGAGATAAGGCACCCATAATGCAAATGACGACAAAAGATAACCATAAGTGAAATTCCATTAATTATTATTCTCTTCTTTAAATTAGGTGTAGTAGCAAGTTTAGTGCATTTTATTGCATCGGTGGTCGTTGACGAATTCTTAAAAAGCTAGCGAATTTTGGCACACCTCGAGCCGTTTTGCCAATGTATTTGAAGGTAACAGTACTGCCTATAGGAGGTGGTTTCTGACGTTGTTTATCAGTAAAACCACTGCCTATTTTAAAGATTAATCCTGATGACATTTTTACTTTTAAAGAACCCATTTTATTTCTATATTTACCCTTACCTTCTAAATGAGCAATAACAATAGCTTCGGCATCATCATGTTGCTTTAATTTCATTAGATCCTTACTTCTGCCTTCTTTGTAACGGGCTTCTTGATGATGAAGCATTAATCCTTCGCCGCCAATCTTAACGATATTTGATAATCGTTGATGTAATAAGGTTATTGAGCTTATTTTTTCTTGTTTTATGGCCAACAAATATGGGCTGTTCGTTATTTCTACTAAATTATTCATCTGTTTAATACGTTGGCTAAAAGTGCCTAAATGTTTTGGTAAATCGAACATCATGAAATGTATTTTCAGCCAGCAACTTGTTTTTTGTTGTTTATCCGGTTTGTGCCTTCTGACACAGCTGCTGATTTTTTCAAATTCACCTCGATTACTCCATAGCTCGCCATCAATATATTCGTTAGGCCAATTTTGGGTAAACCAGACAGGTGCATAAATAAGATTCCCTCCGCGGGTATATAAATTTTTGCCATTCCAAAATCCTCGGATCCCATCAAGTTTCTCACTGATGAAATATTCGCCAATATTTACGGGTTTATTTAAATCTGCTCTATAGACAGTGGCAAGTTGAATTTTGGGACTTTCTTTAGCCTGACATTGCACAGTAAGCACGCAGTAAATGAATAGATACAAAATATTAGATGTGATCGAGTTCAATGTAGAACGTCCTTGCTCATTTTAGATAGGAAAAGTATAGATCTTGTTTTTGTATTTGCTAATGTAATGTTAATAAAATGTACTAAGCTGTTACATGTTGTGTGTTTATTCAAGGAAGCGTTATGTGTGGAGTGTATTCTAAGATTATTTTTATTGGTATCTCATTAGTTATTACGCAAGTAAGTTATGCGGAGAAAAAACAATGCCAAGCTTATTTAGATAAGTTACGTAATGTTCAGTCTCAACAAAAACAAGGACATAGTTTAAAGCGAGGTAATAACCTCAATAAGCTCGAAGCTAAAGCAAGAAAAAAATGGTGGCAATGTTCACAAGGGCATTTAAAAAAGGCACGCAGCAGTAAAAATCAAAAGAAACAACAGAAACATACCATATCTAAGCAACAGCGTTTAACTGCAACCTCATTAACACCGATATCAAAGGTAAGCGTCAGGCCTTTTCAAACGACAGCACCCGTGGTGATAAAGTCTCGTTATCAAGGTAAACAATTGCAAGCATGGTTACTGTATTATCGGCAACCTAAGAAATGTTCACGACCAAAAACTACAAAGCAGTTTGCATTTTGTGTAGAAGACAGGAGAAATCAACAGCTATCGTTTGAGAAAAGTGATGTTATTGTAAGTTTAAAATAGCATGCTCTTATGAGCATGCGATATTAGATATTATTTTAAGTACTGCGTTTTTGTCTCATTATAATCACTAACAAGCGTATCAATAGTGGCTTGGTCATAGTCTCTTAAACCGCTTAAAAGCATATGCTTCTTACCATGACCAATCACTTTTCCATCGGCAACTAAATCAAAAGGTAATGTTGCTTTTCCGCGTTTACCTTCAATAATTAAACTGGGTGCAGTTAATTGTAATTGTACGTCGGAAAAATCAAGTTTATCTAAGTGGATAAACATATTTTCGTACATCACCATTGGGCGTGTAGGGTTAATCATTACATTATTTTCAAACATTAACTTAACTAGAATATGCGGAAATGTATGACCAGAAAACTCTACATAAGCACGGATCAGCGCATTTATAGACTGGCTGTTGGTAGTGCACTCACCCGTAGCTTCTATTTTCATATATTCTTTAGCATTGTCATCAACAATACTCGCTGAACCCGTTATCGTTTCTGGAAAAGTTAACGCGATACCATCGGAGACCATACCGGAAAAAGTAAATCCCATGTTCTGAGATAAACCTGATTTTTCTAATACTAATGAAAATAGTAAATCGCCTGGAATGCAAAATCGCTTTGCATCGACATCATGTAGCGGATTGAAATCATCGGCAACTTGTTTAGCAAAATCGCTACCTTGCTGACGAGAAAAACTAATTTTATTATCTATTACATTACAGTAACTTTCTAGAAACATACAACCTACAATTATTGTTTGAAAACCTCGTCATACTAGCAGTTACCAGTTGATAAATCGCAATTATCTCAATAAAAGGCACTGAGCAGACCAGTGTTGTTAGGGTGTTTTTTCGAAAGTAAGTAAGTTGAAATTATGGACTAAAGTTTCTTTTTTTATTTTGGTCAGTTGCTTTAACTGATATTCACGTTTACAAGCAAGTTGACGGTTTTCCTGCGTTTCAGCGTAGACCAATTTCACAGGGCGACGAACCCGCGTATATTTAGCACCTGTTTTGTTACAGGTATTATGTTCATGTAATCGACGAATTAAATCTGTAGTAACACCTGCGTACAAACTATTGTCAGCACAGCGTAAGTAATAAACAAACCAGTTTGGTTTAGGCGTTGTTGTTTTTTCTGTCATCAGGGGAGTATCGCAATTTTTATCATTGAAATCGATAAAAAGCTGGCTGTCATTTCCAGAGTTTTATACCATGCTCTTTAAACTTCCCCTTGAAAATTATCGAGATAATAAATGACCCATTACGATGCTGGTGCTTTGAGTAAAATGACAGCCCAATTAGATGAAAACGGACTTGTTCATTACCAATTACCTATCGGCGAACAGACTATCGATATGAATGCATTAATTGGCAAGACAATAACGTTAGATTACCAAGGTAAAATCGGTTGTCGCAATTGTGGAAGATCTACAAAGAAAAGTTATTCACAAGGGTTTTGTTATCCGTGCATGCAAAAGCTAGCACAATGTGACATGTGTATTATGAAACCGGAAACTTGTCATCATGAGCAAGGTACGTGTCGTGAGCCAGAGTGGGGCGTTAAAAACTGTATGGTGAATCATTATGTTTATTTAGCGAATACCTCTGGTATTAAAGTAGGTATCACCCGTCATACACAAATACCCACACGCTGGATTGATCAAGGAGCAACGCAAGCCTTACCGTTATTTAGGGTAAGTACGCGTTTACAATCTGGTTTAGTTGAAATAGCACTGGCTAAATTCATTGCCGATAAAACAAATTGGCGAGCGATGCTAAAAGGATCAGGTGAAGCCGTTGATTTAAAAGCAAGAGCACAAGAATTATTACCTGAAATTTCAGCACAGTTAGACGAAATAAAACTACGATTTGGTGAAGATGCTGTGGAATTACTCGATGAGCCTGTTGTCAATTTGAATTTCCCTGTCGAACAATACTTAGAAAAGATTGGCTCTTTTAATTTTGATAAAACACCACAAGTGTCAGGACTTTTGCAGGGAATTAAAGGTCAATACCTTATTTTCGATAAGGGTGTTATCAATATTCGTAAATTTGGTTCTTACCAAGTGGCCCTTACGGTTGAAGATTAATATCGTTTAAATGATAAAAAAGTCACTAATTACAAATATAGTGACTATACTCATTATTAGATTGACCATTTGCTAATCTCCTGTATTTTAAATAGAAAGTGAAATGTTAATCTGTTACAAAATAGTAACATTCCCCACCTATGTGGGGATAATTTATCTTAATAAATAACCCTATATATTCCTAGGATCTATTTCATGAATGCTTTTGAATACGCCGATCAGGCAAGCGAAATATTTGTTTTATCTGACTCTTTTATCCGTATTAAGGAATTAATTGATGATGAGTCATCAACCATTGATGATATTGCGGATGTTATTTTACTTGATCCTGCATTAGCTGCGACTATTTTGAAGCTGTCTAACAGTTCATTTTTCAACTATCCCGGAAAAATAGATACTATTTCAAAAGCCGTTTTAATCATCGGTATCACAGAAGTTTATAATTTAGTTATTGCTTATTTCACGACTAATGCTTTCAAAAGGCTCAATGCAGACCCTGAATACTTAGACGATTTTTGGGAGCGTAGTGTTGACTGTGCGTTAACCATTAAATTTTTAGGGACTAAATTAAGAGTACCAAATGCTGAACGGTTATTTATTTTGGGCTTACTACACAATTTAGGAGAATTGGTGGTACATCAATTCCTCCCTGAAAAAGTAAAAGAATGTAAGCAAGTCAATTCGGATGAATTACCTTGGACAAAGCAACTCCAAGTTCTTGGTTTTGGTTATGCTGATGTTTCTGCAGAATTATTGAAAAAATGGCAGTTACCTTATAGTTTGATTGAACCCATACGCGACCAAGATAATGAAGAATTTGAACATAGTACCAACGAAACTAAATTACTTTACATTGCTAAACGTGTGATGACGCTAAATCACGAATGTAATAGCCATGAGCCATCAGCAGTTCTCGCCGATGAAAAGTTAGATTCTCTGGCGGTACAAAAAGAATTATTACGTGATGCGAGCGACTTTTGTGATATGGAACGCTTGAGTATCTTGGCTGTACTGAATCCTGGCGCATCCATGCTTTATTAATTATTAGCATATTATTAAATGTAAAGAAAATTTCATTTGTGTACTTGTGTACTTGTGTATTAGTGGCGTGTACGACATTTTAAAACCGACTAAACTCGCCATTAGTATTGTTTGAGTAATCCGCTGAATTGAAGGAATAAAAAACTGTTGGGCTAATGTGAATAGATATTAGTAGTGAGATCTTTTCAACAAGCTGTCCAATTTAAAAGCTGCTTTCTTAGAGGTGATTACCCTCTAGTTAAATCGAATTTTAAGTCATCAGATTGATATTCACCCAGAAGTCTAGATAACGTCAAGTGTATGATCATAAAACGGACGTTCGTTCATTACATCATTGTTTTTTCAGCTAAACGTTGATTAATGCGTCCATTGCAAACGCGGCTTGGCCATTGAGTGTCATTCGCAGCTGTTGGCTGCATAAGTTAAAGTGCACCTGCCCCTATTTATATATTTACTATAGCGAGTTGAAAATAGTAAAAATAACACAATATCTACCTAAGATTACGTAACAGCTTCAATACAAGGCATTGATATGAAGAGTTTTTTCATTTTCTTAATGATTATTGTGAGTTTTCACTCACTTCACGCTCAGGAACAACCAATCAGTAACGAATTGGTAATGTCGCAAGCAGAAATACGATTGGTCATTCAAAATATTGTCTTTGAGTTGGACAATACATACCTTTACCCTGAAAAAACAAAACACTTAGCCCAAAGACTCCTTGCGAAACTGAATACGATTGGCTTTCAGAACAATTACAATAGAGAACAATTTAGACGTGATCTTAGATCTATTTTAGTTAAGGCAACACATGATACTGGTTTCGATATCATTCAACAAAAACCTACAATTACTGCTAACTGGGCTGCTAATAATACCGAATTAAACAACCCCCTTGATGGCGCTGTAAAAGTAGAAATTCTTGATAACAACATTGGTTATTTGAGGATAACTGGAGATGTGATTTTTTATGGCGCACATCAGGTGATTTTAGACGCATTTGAATTTCTATCTGATGTTGACGCAATGATTATCGACTTACGTTCGGCAGATGAAGTTCCGATATCATTAGTGCAGCAAATGGTTAGCTATTTTATTCCTGCCGATACACTTATAGGAAATGTAAAATTTAACAGTCACCTATCGACCTTATTATCTTTAAAGACTCAGGGTTTTGATAATTTTAAGAACAAATTTCCTTTATATATTCTTAACTCATCTTTTGTTGCCGGTGAGTGGGAGTTTCTTGGCTATACACTAAAGCACTTTGATAAAGCCGTGATTGTTGGTGAGGACACAATGGGGTTTGATTACTTCACGAAATCAGTCAAAATAAGTGACAAACTATCATTTAAAATGCCTTACGCTCTTATTAGCCACCCAATATCAAATGAAACATGGGGTAATGATGGCGTAGCTTCAGACTTTTATGCAAAAGGTGATGATATATTTGAAAAAGCCTACAGTTTGGCGCTAACTCAGCTTTCTGAACATTAAAGTTGCGCGATATACTGTACTCGGCTCAATGCGTCCTGCCAATACCTACCTACAAAATTAACGTAACAGTTAAATGAAATTGTCTGACGTACTTATTTTTTATCTGACAAAAGCGGGATCTCAGCAAAATAAGTGTATTGAATTAATTCAATATATTGAAATTTTATTAGCAAAACCATCTTTGTTTTACCTCGGTAAAGTGTGCTGATGTCTATCGTGGGAAATTAAACAATAAACCTAACAACATTGGGGTGATTGTTAGTAATCCAAAATCTTAAATATCATGCACCAAGTACTCTCATCTGAAAGTTTTAACGCACCAATTTAGTGCTGTCACATTATTATCACTTCCTCTTATATCATTATCTAATTGAATGTAATGACTTTTATTCATTGGCATAACATTTGTATTGTTATAAACAAATTATAAATAGGGGTGAATATATGAAATTGGTTAACGCAATAATAAAACCTTTTAAGCTGGATGATGTCAGAGAAGCTATTTCTGAAATTGGTGTGGAAGGTTTGACGGTAAGTGAAGTTAAAGGATTCGGTCGTCAGAAAGGTCATACTGAATTATATCGTGGTGCAGAGTACCAAGTTGATTTTCTACCAAAAGTAAAACTTGAAATTGCTGTAAATGACGATGTTGTCGATCGTTTAGTTAAAGCTATTACTGAGTCTGCGCACACTGGAAAAATTGGTGACGGCAAAATATTTGTTTTTGACTTACAGCAAGCTGTGCGTATTCGTACTGGTGAGCAAGATGTTGAAGCTATTTAAGGGGTAAATCATGGAACAAAATATTTTTCAGTTACAGTATGCAATGGACACTTTCTATTTCTTAGTTTGTGGTGCATTAGTTATGTGGATGGCTGCTGGTTTCTCTATGTTAGAAGCTGGTTTAGTTCGTGCAAAAAATACCACAGAAATTTTGACCAAAAATGTCGCGCTTTATGCGATTGCCTGCATGATGTATTTAGCGTGTGGTTATGAAATTATGTACGGTGGCGGTTTTTTCTTATCTGGCATAGAAACAGTTGATGCTGATGCAGTCTTAAAAGAGTTTGCTGGTCGTGAAGATGGTTTTAACGGCGGCGCTATTTATTCGAAAGCTTCTGACTTTTTCTTTCAAGTTGTTTTCGTCGCAACAGCAATGTCTATTGTATCCGGTGCAGTGGCTGAGCGTATGAAACTATGGGCATTCCTTGCTTTTACGGTTGCTTTAACAGCAGTAATCTATCCACTTGAAGGTAGCTGGACTTGGGGCGGCGATGCAGTCTTTGGTTTATACACTTTAGGCGACTTAGGTTTCTCTGACTTTGCTGGTTCAGGTATTGTACATATGGCCGGCGCATCAGCAGCACTTGCAGGCGTATTATTACTAGGTGCACGTAAAGGTAAATATGGCGCTGACGGTCGTGTGAATGCAATTCCGGGTGCTAACTTGCCTATGGCTACGTTAGGTACGTTTATTTTATGGATGGGCTGGTTTGGTTTTAACGGTGGTTCAGTATTAAAGCTTGCAGATATCAACAGTTCACATTCAGTTGCTATGGTGTTTTTAAATACCAATGCAGCAGCAGCAGGTGGTGCAATAGCCGCATTGATTTTTGCTAAAATATTATTTAAGAAAGCTGATTTAACCATGACATTAAATGGTGCATTAGCGGGCTTAGTTGCGATTACTGCAGAGCCCTCAACACCAACAGCGCTTCAATCGACCTTATTCGGTATGATTGCAGGTGTCATCGTTGTATTGTCAATTATTGGCCTAGATAAACTTAAAATTGATGACCCAGTAGGTGCTATCTCAGTTCATGGCGTAGTAGGTCTATTTGGTTTATTACTTGTTCCTATTACAAACTCAGCTTCAAGCTTTAGTGGCCAGTTGATCGGTGCTGCAACTATATTTGTTTGGGTATTTAGTGCAAGTTTTGTTGTCTGGTATGTACTTAAGAAAGTCATGGGTATTCGCGTTACTGAAGAAGAAGAATATGAAGGCGTTGATAAGTCAGATTGTGGTATGGAAGCCTATCCTGAGTTTACTTAATACGGTTCAGTATTTTATTTATTCATAGAATGAACAATAAAAACAGCCTCAGGGCTGTTTTTTATGTTCAGGATGAACGGTATGTCGTGTTGCCATGGATGGCAAGGAACGACGATGTTCAGGATGAACGGTATGTCGTGTTGCCATGGATGGCAAGGAACGACGATGTTCAGGATGGCCTTTCTCAGACATCCTGTCTTTCAAGGCATTAGTGCATCCTTGCACGTCAACGGTCATGATTTTAGTTCCAGACAAATCATAAGTACCTGCATCCCTGTCTCTTGATCACAAGTGTTTGGTCTGTTGAATTGATATTAACAGTTCAGCAGACTCAATCATCTCAGCT
>JABSOZ010000011.1 GCA_013215295.1 Colwellia sp. | reverse complement strand
TTGATTATGCATATTAAACAGTCTATGAATTTTGATGATTCATTAGATCATAGAATTGACTTGTGTAGAAGAGATAGACCTGCATCCCTGCAGGCAATGTCGTGTTGCCATGGCCGCTCTTAGGCATCCATGCCTTAACTGCATTAGTGCTTCCATGCACGTCGATGGCAAGGAACGACGATGTTCAGGATGGCCTTTCTCAGACATCCTGTCTTTCAATGCATTAGTACATCCTTGTACGTCAACGGTCTTGATTTTAGTTCCAAACAAACTATATGTATCTGCGTGCATGCAGGCAATAGTGCAATTACATGGATGTGAAAGAGCAACAGAGTTTACACATATTTTAATAAATCAAATGAGTTACTGTGAATTTTAAAAAACTGTGTAAAATTAAGAAATTAACAGACATTTAATTTTGGGAAATTTCGATGGCTAGAGAACAATTTGGTATATGTGCAGAACCAAGTTTGCACGGTTATTATTTATTATTTAATGTACTAGATGATAAAAATGCCCACATTCGTCAAGCCCTTTCCAGATTACCTGCTTTATTCGATAAATACGCTGACCGCTTTTCAGAATCAAATTTAGCGGGTGTAGTCGCTATTGGTGCTAACTATTGGGATGAATTCTATCCACATGCCAGACCCCCTAATTTTAAATCTTTTTCAGCTATAGAGTGTGATGACCGTGTTGCACCGGCTGACAGTTATGATCTCTATATTGAAATTAGAAGTGACCGTGCCGATGTTAATCATATTGTCAGTACCAAAGTTTGCGCATTATTAGCAAATAGTGTTGAACTTGTTGAGCAAGTACGTGCCTTTAGGTTTCTCGATGGCCGTGATTTAACCGGTTTTGTTGACGGAACAGAAAACCCGCAAGGTCCTCATCGCCGTAAAGTGGCACTTATTGCTAATGAAGAAGGTGAAACCTTTGCTGCGGGCAGTTATTTACACATTCAACGTTATCGCCATAATTTGAATTTATGGAATAGCCTAAAAGTTAAAGATCAAGAAGATATTTTTGCTAGAACCAAGCTTGAAAATGAAGAATATACCAGTGAAAATAAGCCGCCAACATCACATATTGAACGCGTTAATTTGAAAGATGAAGATGGTAATGCGATTGAAATAGTGCGTCAAAGTATGCCGTACGGTGATATGAAGTTACAGGGATTGTTTTTTGTTTCTTATTGTCGTTCTCCAGAGCCTTTCGAATTGATGTTAAAAGCAATGATCCAAAGTGATGCTCATGGACATTTTGATCATATGCTTAAATATACACAGGCAGAAACAGGGGCGTCATTCTTCGCACCTAGTTTGAACTTTTTAACTAAATTAGGTGTATAGATTTAATTAAAAATAATGAAGAGTTACTCGCCCGTTATTTTAATTGGTACTCAATTAACTTTTCAGGAGCCAATGTTTAACTTTATTGAAAATAGAGGGTAGACAAAGATAAGTTCAAGATACGACGTTAATTTAAGTTTATTGAAAAGAGTAACTCTAACTTAGCAATGGTTTCTTCTATTTTATCAACATGGGTTGGCGCAATAAAAATAGTGTCATCACCGGCAATCGTTCCTAGTACACCGTCACTCTTACTTAAACTATCAAGTAAGCGAGCTATTAACTGTGCCGCTCCAGGACTTGTCCGAATAATAATCATGACCTCATTGAATTCAATGTCAATAACTAGTTGATGTAAAGGGCTTTTTGCAGTGGGGACACCTAATTCAGCAGGTAAGCAATAAACCATTTCTTGACGAGCATTACGGGTGCGAACAGCGCCATATTTACTGAGCATACGCGATACTTTTGACTGGCTAATATTATCAAAACCTTGCTTTTTTAATGCCTCAACAATATCGCCCTGAGAACCAAATTGCTCTTGCTTTAATAAATCTTTAAAAGCTTGTGTTAGTGCTTCTTGCTTTTGTAAACCTGTCATAATTTATCGGTACTCTTTATTATTTTTTGTACTACACTTTTTTAATATTAAACGCTTAACAATCGCTAAGTATTATTTCATAAAAAGTATTATACGGTATCCTAATACCATATATAGATTAATATTAATTGTTTTTTAGTGGCTGATGCTATATCTTTTCAGCACAAAAATTTACGTATTTACTCAAATTTTCTTTAACTACCGGAGACATCCAATGAAAGTTGCTGTTTTAGGCGCTGCTGGCGGTATTGGCCAAGCGTTATCTTTATTATTAAAAACTCAATTACCAGCTGGTTCTGAGCTATCTTTATATGACGTTGCACCTGTTGTTCCAGGTGTTGCTGTTGATTTATCACACATCCCTACAGCGGTTAAAGTTGAAGGTTTTGGTGCTGACGCATTAGGCGAAGCATTAACAGGTGCTGATATTGTATTAATTCCTGCAGGCATGCCACGCAAGCCTGGTATGGACCGTGCTGATTTATTCGCAGTAAATGCGGGTATTATTAAAACGTTAGCAGAAGGCATTGTTGCTAACTGTCCTAAAGCGTTAGTGGGTATTATTACTAACCCAGTAAACGGCACTGTGCCAATTGTTGCTGAAGTCTTCAAAAAAGCCGGTACTTATGATGCAGCGCGTGTATTTGGTATTACTACACTAGATGTTATTCGCTCTGAAGCTTTTGTTGCTGAGTTAAAAGGCTTAAACGTTGCTGACGTTAAAGTTCCGGTAATTGGCGGCCATTCTGGTACGACAATTTTACCACTTCTTTCTCAAGTTGAAGGTACGACATTCTCTGATGAAGAGATTGCTACGTTAACTCCTCGCATTCAAAACGCGGGTACTGAAGTTGTTAATGCTAAAGCTGGTGGCGGTTCTGCTACTTTATCAATGGGCGCTGCTGCAGCTCGTTTTTGTATGTCTTTAGTTAAAGGTTTACAAGGCGAAGACGTTGTAGATTACGCTTACGTTGAAGGCACTGGCGAAGATGCACAATTTTTCGCACAACCAGTACGTTTAGGCGTAAATGGCGTAAGCGAAGTTTTATCTTATGGTGCACTTAGTGCATTTGAAGAAAAAGCAAAAGCTGATATGTTAGCGACTTTAAATGCTGACATAAAAGAAGGTATTGATTACATTAACGGTTAATTTTGTTGAATGTTTCGATCGATATCAAGCCGCTACTTTTAACAAGTAGCGGTTTTTTTATGTCAAAAATAAATAAATGGTTAATTTTTAAGAAAAAACACTAAGTAATGACTTTATTTTATGTCACGCTTAATGTACAAATAAATTCATATAAATAAAATCAATTTTACTTAGAGGTAAGGATGCCCCGCTTAACCAAAACATTCATTTCTATTTGTTTTTCATCTTTCATTTTTTTCTTTTTGACGGTTAAGGTAAATGCTGAGGTTTTACCTATTGCAGCGTTTGGAAAGTTGCCTGGAACACAGCAAGTTAAATTGTCTCCTGATGGCAATAAAGTCGCTTTTATCAGTAATATTGCTGGGAATACCATGATTGGTGTGACCGATTTAGCAAAGTCTACAACAAAATATCTTGTTAGAACTGATAATCAAAAATTTAAAATAGGTTGGTATCTTTGGGCCAATAACGACCTTTTACTGGTGAGTGCTGACTACCCTGTTCAAAAAAGGTCGGTAAAATATACAGAAGCAAGGTTAATTAAAGTTAAGGTTGATGGTACGGAAGGTTTTGATTCAGTATTTAAGTTAAGGAAAGGTGACAGGTCTCCGCAATTTCAAAACAATATTATTGATATGTTACCTGATGATCCTAACCATATTTTAATGGGGCTGGATTTAAACATTGCGAATAAGCCGGATGTCTACAAAATAAACCTAACGAATAATCGTAAAAGACAACGTATCTATAAAGGTAAGAGTTATATTTATAATTGGATGACTGACCGACAGCATAACCTTAGGTTAGGTTTTGGCCGGGATGAAACCAGAATATTTTATCGGTTATTTGATACTAAAAAAGAGGAATGGCGCAATATTTGGGAATATGAAATCTTTGACGCTCCGGATATTTCACCCTTAGGTTTCGCATTGAACCCTAATGAACTTTATATTCGTGCTGATTATGAAGGCCGATATGCCATTTTTAAAGTTGATGTTTCAAAAGCTGATTTACCAAGAGAGTTGATTTTTCATGATCCTCTATATGATGTGGAAGGTTCGTTAATATATTCTAAAAAAACAAATGACGTTATTGGCGTTTATCATGGCGAAGCTGACAATGCTAAAGTATTTTTTGACCCTGACTATGGCGCATTCCAAAAAGCACTAAATAAAGCATTGCCTGACGCTTATAACAATGTATCTAGTTTCAGTGCTGACGAGCGAAAATATATTCTGTATACAAGTAGTGGTCAGTCTCCCGGTGCTTATTATTTTGGCGACCGAGATATTAATGATTTGACCTTTGTTTTAGAGCAGTACCCATTGCTTTATCAACAAAAATTATCAGGGAAAAATAAAATTTCATACAAAGCGAGAGATGGTGTTTCAATTGAAGGATACATTACGTTACCCCATTCAAATGTAAGAAATACGAGAGCTGCAATAGTTCTACCCCACGGTGGACCTATGGCAAGAAACTATGCAGGTTTTGATTGGTTCACTGAATTTTTTGCCAGTAGAGGCTATACCGTTATAGAGCCAAATTTTCGAGGTTCATCGGGTTACGGTTTTAAGTTTGAAATGGAAGCGGTGCAAAAATGGGGTGGTGCAATGCAAGATGACCTTGCTGATGCCGCACAATGGATGCTAAAAGAGTATGACATAGATAAAAATAAAGTCTGTATTCTTGGTGGAAGTTATGGTGGTTATGCTGCTTTAATGGCTGCTGTGAAACAACAAGATGTCTTTAAATGTGCAGCAAGCTTCGCAGGCGTTTCAGATTTAGAGCTTATTGTTTCCAAAGCCAGACGATTTACTAATAATGAAATCGTAAAAAAACAATTTGGAACTGATTCTGACGTACTTGAACAAAACTCCCCTGTTAATTTTGCTAAGGACATTAATATTCCCGTGTTATTAATCCATGGTGATAAAGATCGTGTTGTAGATGTCAGGCATAGCCGAGACATGTATGAAGAGTTGAAAGATTATAAAAAAGAAGTCGAATATATTGAACTAGAAAATGGGAATCATTATATGGAGATCGAGGCTCACCGTATGAAAGTATTAACGTCCTTAGAAGCCTTTTTACAAAAAAACATTGGCGCGGATTAATTTGAGTGTGTTAACCCGCTTTTTACACATATTTGAAAAGCGGGTTAACAGATCTTTATGTAAATAATTGAAGGTTCTAATCGTTTAAACTAGATTTTTTCTTCAGGCCACTTTGGCTTAACTGTGTACCTATCAACGAAAGTAAACAATAGGCAGTAAAGAAATAAAACCCATGTCCCACAGAAGATAACGTTTCACTGCTGATCATTATATTGAGTTTAAAGCCCATAATACTTAATGTTTGTTGGTTGGCCGTTTCCGCATGATTAGTCGATAACACCGCTAGAAATATTGCCACCACAAAAACGTCAGCCATTGACCATTTACCGATAGCACCAACAAAGTTGATGATCTTTCTTTCTATCTGCGTATTTCTTTTAAAATAGGACCAAGCAACTAAACATGCTTTTAGTAATGGAATACAGATTGAAAAGATAAAAATTAATCCTGACACTAATAAACGATCGTTTTGCCATAACTCTTCAATGGTGGTTAATAACGAAAGTTCTTTGTTTATCAATTCAGAGGTAAGTGCAGGTCCACTAATATTGGCGTTAACATCCATTTGTAAAAAAAACATTGGCAGGAAAATGCCCGGAATAAATAACAATATAGCGATTAAATTAAAGAAAAAACCAAGATGGGTCTTCATAATTACACCGTTCTATTTGCAGCAATATGAGCAAGACTAATTAATGCTTGCTTGTGTTCTGACTCAGGTAAAACGTTTAAAGCGTTAATGGCTTTGTCAGCCTCTTGTTCGGCTTTCTTTTGTGTATACACTAAAGAGCCTGTTTCTTTCATTGCAGCCAGTATTTCGTCTAAATGGTCCATTCCATTGCAGTGCTCGATGGCATCTCTTATTAATTTTGTTTGTTGTTCATTACCATGCTGCATAGCGTACAGTAATGGCAAGGTAGGTTTACCTTCAGCTAAATCATCACCGATGTTTTTCCCCATCGCTTTTGCATCAGCGGTGTAATCCATAATATCGTCAACTAACTGGAAAGCCGTGCCTAAATATTTACCATATTCTTGCATGGCTTTTTCAATGACTTCATCTTGCCCAGCAATAACGGCAGCCAAGCGGGTGGCTGCTTCAAATAGTTTTGCAGTTTTACAGTAAATTACTTCAAGATAACTTTCTTCAGTAGTGTCTGGGTCATTACAATTCATTAACTGTAATACTTCACCTTCAGCGACAATATTTGTCGCATCAGATAAAATATCCATTATTTTCATGTTACCCAGTTTGGTCATCATCTGAAAAGAACGGGTATAGAGGAAATCACCTACAAGCACGCTAGCACTATTACCAAATAATGCATTAGCCGTTTCACGGCCACGACGCATATTTGATTCATCTACTACATCATCATGTAATAAAGTAGCTGTGTGAATAAATTCAATAATTGCGGCAATAGAAATGTGTTCTTCGCCTTGATAATCGAAAGCACGTGCGGCTAGAACAGTTAACATGGGGCGCATGCGTTTTCCGCCTGCATTTACAATATAAACACCGAGTTGATTGATTAACGCTACATCGGAATTTATTTGCGAATAAATAAGGTCATTTACCGCAGTCATATCGTTTTGAGTGAGGGCTTGTATGTTTTTGATATCCATAGAAAGCTACAGCTACCTTTATTGTTATGTTGAAGATATTTTATGAGGCATGAGTTTACACGAAATTATTTAGCAATAAAGGGCTGTAGCGTATTAGTTTAATTATAAAAAAAATATTTGGAAATAGATGTGAATTAGACTTGCCTGAACAAAAATCTTCGCGTAGAATTCGCGCCCTATATTTTTAAATTTAGCGTCTAAATAAAATGACGCTTTACGGAGTAGGTATGTACGCTGTATTCCAAAGTGGCGGTAAACAACACCGCGTAACTGAAGGACAAACAGTTCGCCTTGAAAAGCTTGAGCTTGAAATTGGTGCAACAGTAGAATTCGATAACGTTTTAATGATCGCTGACGGCGAAGAAGTTAATGTAGGCGCGCCTTACATTGCCGGTAGCAAAGTAGTAGCTGAGATTGTAAATCAAGGCCGCGCTGATAAAGTTAAAATTGTTAAATTTAAACGTCGTAAGCATTCACGTAAAGAAGCGGGCCATCGTCAATGGTTCACTGAAGTGAAAATTACTGGCATTAACGGCTAATTAGGAGCGATTTAAAATGGCACATAAGAAAGCTGCAGGTAGTACACGAAATGGTCGCGATTCAGAAGCTAAACGCCTTGGTGTTAAGCGTTTTGGTGGCGAAGCTGTATTAGCTGGAAACATTATTGTTCGTCAACGTGGTACTAAATTCCACGCTGGAACAAACATGGGTATTGGTAAAGACCACACATTATTTGCTTTAACAGATGGTAAAGTACAATTTGATGTTAAAGGTCCTAAAAGCCGTAAGTTTGTAAGTATCGTTGCTTAGTCACTTTACTCAAACTTAATAAAGACCCTGCCTTTAAGCAGGGTTTTTTTTTGGTACTCATTCAAAAAAGTATCTTTTACCAATTGCACTAACTAAGTGAGCATTTTCAAATAGCTTAAATATCCAATAATTTTGTTGCTTTCAATCCCAATAGCCAGCTATTGCTCAATCAAGCACCTTGTTCTTGAAAATTTATTCTTAATGAATTAAGTAAACTTAATTACCCAAACGGTATTAATTTTGTATAAAAAATAACTTTGTTTTGGTAAGTGTGAAAAATAACTTATAATAAGACAATAGTTTAATCTTGGAGTGTTTCAAAGCACCATGAAATTCGTTGATGAAGTTGAAATTAGAGTTGAAGCCGGTGACGGCGGAAACGGTTGTGTAAGTTTTCGAAAAGAAAAGTACATTGAATACGGCGGACCGAATGGTGGCGACGGCGGCGATGGCGGTGACGTTTATTTAATGGCTGACGAAAGCTTAAATACTTTGATTGATTATCGTTTCGAGCGTTTTCATCGTGCTAAGCGCGGTCAAAATGGTCAAAGTCGTGACTGTACGGGTAAAGCTTCAGATGATTTAATCTTGAAAGTGCCTGTTGGAACACGTGCTGTTGATGTTGACACCGGTGAACAATTAGGTGATTTAACACATAACGAACAAAAAATGCTTGTTGCTAAAGGCGGCTGGCATGGTTTAGGTAATACACGTTTCAAAAGTAGTACCAATCGTGCACCTCGCCAAAAAACTGATGGCACTCCGGGTGAAATTCGCAGTCTAAAGCTTGAGCTATTATTATTAGCGGATGTCGGTTTGTTAGGTCTACCTAATGCAGGAAAGTCTACGTTAATACGCAGTGTTTCAGCGGCGAGACCTAAAGTAGCAGATTACCCGTTTACCACGTTAGCACCTAACTTAGGTGTTGTACGTTTAGACACGCAACGTAGTTTTGTTATTGCTGATATCCCTGGTTTGATTGAAGGCGCAGCAGAGGGCGCGGGCCTAGGTACGCAGTTTCTTAAGCATTTAGAGCGTTGTCGAATTTTATTACATCTTGTTGATGTAATGCCTGCAGACGGTTCTGATCCCCTAGAAAACGCTAAAACCATTATCAGTGAATTAGAACGACATTCATCTAAGCTTTTCGACAAGCCGCGTTGGTTAGTTTTTAACAAACTTGATTTAATGCTAGAAGATGAAGCGAAAGAGCTAACGGATAGTATTGTTGCTGGTTTAAATTGGACGGGCGAAGTTCGAAGTGTTTCTGCCATCAATAAATTTGGTACTGCTGACTTAACGCAAGGTGTAATGACCTTTATTGAAGGATTACCTCCAGAAGAAGAGGAAACACCTGAAGATAAGTCTGTTGAATTCAAGTGGGATACCTACCACGAAGAAGCAATATCAGAAGTTGAAGATGAATTGGGTGATGAAAGTTGGGATGAAGACGAATTTGACGTTGAAGTTGAATATCGTAAATAGTCACTAATTAACATGATTAGTTTAAGAAAGCTCAAGTATTATTTACTTGAGCTTTTTTTATAGTAAAAATTTAATTTTACTTTATATCATTTAAAATTAGTCTATAAGTTTATGCCTTAACCATATACCAACAATTTTCTAATGGCATCTCTTGTGGATAGTTAACAACCGAAAAGCCAAACTTCTCATAGGATCTTATGGCGCGGGTGTTATGCTTTAATACAAATAATGAACATTCTTTTACCGCTAAATCATTGAGACCTAACTTGCCTATTTGTTGCATAAGTTCTGCGGCTATGCCGTTACCTCGAAAGTTTGGATTGACGATTAACCTACCCAAATGACATTTCCCCAAGCGTTGATAATATTGTCCAAAAGCTAAAAAATCAGATTCATTGGAAACAAGTGAAAATGAATGCAATGTACCTAGCTTTAGGTCATCCACGAACGACGATAGATCGAATGGATACCTAAAGTTTGGCCCTGACCAATCCATAAGTTCTTGTTCATTGGTAAACCAACTCATCATTTCAATAAGATGAGTTTCCATCGGTTGAATTAGTTGCATATCCGTTTAACCTTCTATTTATTCTTTCAGGCTGTAAGTAGGTCTTATCGTTTATTGAAAAAATACGCTGTTAAGTTGTTTCAGCATTGCTTAAGAACTCAGCCATATCAATTAACTGTTCACCTACAATATAACCTATTGTCCATTTCACCCAAGGAGTAGTGATATTTTTGTAGGTTAACTGTGATAATGCCCAAGCAGTAATAAGAAATAAAATGGCTGTTGATACGGCATAAAACACAAGCATATCTTCACTTAAATATTGGTATAAATCGACACTGAATAACACATCAAAACCCAGAAATGTATAAGCCATATAAAGGGGGACTGATAAAAGGACTAACCGTGTTACCTGTAATTTATGTGAAAACACACGGTACATATTTCGCTGTAAATCTTTGACGGGTGATGAAAAATCTAATTGTGTTATCAACACTAATTGCCCAATATTTCCTGCAAAACCAATAATAGCAAAAACATTTAATATCATTGCAGATATTGTCGGTGCTGAAAAAGCAAAGTCACTGACGATATACTGCCACAATGAGACAATGATCACGAAAAAAAATGCACTTTCAGCAATACGGGCAATTTTCATATTTCGAAGTTTTTCTATTTGCTGATTTACTTCAAGAGAAAATAATAATGGCTGGTTAATTTCAATTGAAGCATTTGAAACATCCTCTTGTTTTTCCCAAATGTTTTTTAAGTTTTCTAAGTTCATATTAATACTCCTAGTCTTGAAATTGTTCGGCTAATGTTGCTTTGATACGGCCAATTCTTGTTGCTACATTGGTTCTGCTAAGCCCTAAACTATTAGCAATGCTTTCATAAGATTCACTTTCTAAATAAAGGATCATAATGGCTCTATTCAATTTGTCGAGCTGTCCAATAAAGCGATACAATTGTTTGATTTCTTCGCTTTTATCTTCTTCGGTAGTTAAATCTGCAATGTTAATAAGTTGTTCTTCATCTACACTGGGCTTATCTTGTCGTTTGCTATCTTTTCGGTAATAAGAAATAGCAACGTTCAATGCTATTCGATACATCCAGGTAGAGAATTTGAATTCATTGTTGAACTTATCAATGGCAAGCCACATAGCCGTTAAAATCTCTTGGGCTAAGTCTTGGCGATCATCTTGATGCTGACAATATGAGTTAACTACTTTATAAATAATGCCTTTATGCTGATTCATTAGTTGAGAGAATTCGATTTCTTTTGTTTTATTCATTTTATCTCCCTAATTTATTGATTGGATTTTATCCATTGTTTTTGGATTAATAAACATTTTTTCTCCAATATTAGGAATAATTTATTTGATTACCTAATGATTCGCAGATCCAGTGGAATAGTCACAAAAAAAAGTATAATTTTTTATATATTTAGTTTTATGATGGAGGGATTTATATGCACCAAAGTGTTTTGTTTACAATGTGTGACATAAATGTATAAATTTGGATTATATTTTATTGTGATTTTCTAGATTTATTTTTGTTATTCATTTAACGTGTACTTGTTAATTTGTATATTGAAAAACAAAAAAATAAAAAGGACCATTTTATGAGAAAAATTAATCATGTATTGATGTTATGCGCAATACTGTTAGTCAGTTTTAATTCTTTAGCGTTTAATAAAGGATTACCTTCTGCTACTGACTTTTTTAGTTTACCAGACTACACCGCTGTTACATTATCTCCAAGTGGTAAGTATATGGCAATGTTAATGCCTGTTCATGACCGATTAAATATAGTTATTTTAGAAACAGAAAATCGTGAAAAAATGAGTGTGTTAACAGGTTTCAGAAAATATAATGTTGGCAACTATTTTTGGGCCAGTGATGACAGAATCGTCTTTACAGTCGATCAAACAAATGGGCAAGAAGCGTTAAGTTTGTATAGTGTAACACGTGCAAAAAAACCTAAAATTATCGAATTAGTTAAAGCGAGTTTCTCTAAAAGAAGTGCCGTAATGGCGACGGTTGTGCATACCTTACCGAAAGATCCTGATCATATAATCGTGCAGTACAATAAGCGTTATGTTAAACACGCTGATTTATATAAAATGAGAGTGGATAGAAAGTGGAACCATAGACAAGAAAAAAATGCATCAATGGAGTTGATAGCAAAAAACCCTGGTGATGTTCAAGATTGGTTAGTAGATCATGATGGAGATGTTCGTGGGGCTGTAGCGATTAAAGGGCTAAAAGGAAAATTTTTATATAAAGAAAAAGATGATGAAAATTTTAAAGTTATACGAGAATTTAATATATTAGATGAACGTATGACGCCTATTATGTTTGATTATGATAATAAAAAAATGTTTGTTTCTTCTAATAAAGGACGAGATAAAGCGGCTATTTATAGATATGATCCTATAACAGATGTCATGGGCGAAATGCTTTATGGTCATGACAAGGTAGATGTCACTAATTTAATGACTTCACGTAAACAGCAAAAAATTATTGGCGTTAGTTATTCTGATGATTTTCCTGAACAATTTTATTTTGACGCAAAAGAGAAAAGGTTTAGTCAGCAACTTACCAAAATTTTTAAAGGAAAAATCGTCAGAACATCAAGTATGAATGATGATGAAACATTAAGAGTTATTACTGTTTCTAGCGATACAGATCCAGGCACTTATTATTTATGGGATGAGATAAAAAAGAAAATAATTCCATTCGGTAACCGAGTTTCAAAAATTGATAAGAAAGAACTATCTCCAATGAAACCTTTCGAATTTACGAGTCGTGACGGCTTAACGCTACGTGGCTATATTACCATTCCTAAAAATACCGATGGGAAAAAAATCCCTTTGATTATTAACCCTCACGGCGGTCCTTTCGGCGTTCGTGATGGTTGGGGATATAACCCAGACACACAGTTTTTGGCAAGTCGTGGTTATGCTGTAGTGCAAGTTAATTTTCGGGGTTCTGGTGGATATGGACGTAAATTTGAGCAAGCAGGTTATGGTGGAAAGTGGGGACATGAAATGCAAAACGATATCACCGATACTGTGAAGCATTTTATCGAAACTGGCGTTGCAGATGCTAGCCGAGTTTGTATTTATGGTGGAAGTTACGGTGGTTATGCAACAATGGCTGGCTTAACGTTTACACCTGATTTATATAAGTGTGGTGTGAATGTTGTAGGTGTTACTGACGTAGGATTGTTGTTTACTTCAATGCCAACGACTTGGGAGCCACTGAAAGATGTATTGAAAATTCAAATTGGTGATCCTGAAGATGAAGAACTTATGAAAAGTATGTCACCAATTGATCATGTTCAAAACATTAAAGCACCTGTTTTCATCATTCATGGCCGTCGTGATGTTCGCGTAGTTATGGAACACGCTAATTTACTTAAAGAGCGCCTTGAGGCTTTAGAAAAACCTTATGAGTGGTTAGTTAAAAATAATGAAGGACATGGTTTCAGAAAAGTTGAAAATAGAATTGAAATGTATGAAAAGCTTGAAAAGTTTTTAGCTAAAAATTTATAGCAGCACATGCAATAATGTTTAAAACCGGTCTATTGACCGGTTTTTTTTATGAATTTTTCGTTTAATTTATATCCCTAAACTACTGCCTCTCACGTATAATACTTTAAATTTCAATTTTGTTACCTTGAGTAAATACCCATGCCCATACTTTCTATGATTGTCGCACATGCTGATGATCGTGTTATTGGTAAAGACAATGACATGCCTTGGCACTTACCCGCTGATTTAGCCTACTTTAAAAAAACAACCTTGGGTAAGCCGATTATCATGGGACGTAAAACCTATGAGTCTATTGGACGACCATTACCGGGAAGACAAAATATTGTAATTTCACGGGATGAAAACTACCAAGCTGATGGTGTAGATAGTGTTACATCTATTGAACAAGCACTTACCTTAGCTGGCGATGTAGATGAAGTTATGGTGATTGGTGGAGGCGCTATCTACGCACATTGTTTACCTTTTGCTAATCGTCTATACATTACTCATATAAAAGCAAATATAGAAGGGGATACGCAGTTTCCTGAATATGATGCTGTTAAAGATTGGCAGCTCACTCAAAGTGATAAATTAAGTGCAAATGAAAAGAATGCTTTTGACCTTGATTTCTGTATTTACGAGCGAAGTTAATCACTGTTTATCAATAAAAAACGCATTCAATAGAATGCGTTTTTTATTTGGGGTACGTAATTTTTTCCGATCAATGTATCCAAACCTATAATGTACAACATGTTATTTGTTTTTAGTTATCAACTCATACGCACCTTGAATATCTTGTGCTTTTTGCTTGGCAACTTCCATCATTTCAGGGGGAAGTCCTTTAGCAACTAACTTATCAGGGTGATGTTGTGACATTAATTTTCGGTAAGCTTTTTTAATGTCACTTTCTGAAGTCTCCGTGGTAACACCTAATACTTTATGAGCATTGTCTAATTGAGATTGAGAGCTTTTACCTGATTGTCCTTGATGAAACTGTGCACCAGCGATGATCATTTCTAATAGTTGATCTAACTCTTTAGCTGAAAAGCCTAACTGTTGAGCAATGGTATGCAACGCTTGACGTTCATCGGTGTCTAGCGTGCCATCTGCAAAAGCTACTTGAATTTGAATTTCTAAAAAGAGTAATAATAAATCATGACGATTTCCACAGGCTCGCTTAAACTTAGCAAGGCATTCGTTCAATGGGAAATCAGCCATTTTTCCTTCTCGAAAGGCGTCCTGAGCTTGTTGTCTTAATTCACCCTGTAGCGATAACTTATCCATATAAGCATTCGCAAATTGGATTTCATGTTTAGACACTAAACCATTAGCTTTGGCCATATAACCCATTACAGAAAAAGAGGTATAAAAAAACGCAGTTTGACGTTCGTTTTCAGAGCCCTTTGAACCTGCAAAGTTACTAAAATCTAAACCTCTGCCTTTATCAAAAGTATGGCCAATAAACATGCCTATTAGAGCACCAAAAAAATTTTTACTCAGCATGAAGCCAAATATAAAGCCTAAAAGTTTTCCCCATATTCTCATTATTAATATTACCTGTTTGTATTATTTATTTGTTTATTGATTAAGACTTGCTAAGCGTTCTGGCGTGCCAACATCGGTCCATGCACAGTCGAGTAAATTAGCTGATACCTTACCTTGGTTGACTGCCTTTTTGATCATAGGACCTAGTTTTAATATTTGTTCGGTATTTTCACCGATAAAAAATTCAGGTCTAAAAATACTGATTCCACTAAATGTGTAAGTGAATTCACTTTTGAGCTTTGAATTTTCTATAGGTTCAATATTCTTCAATTGATTGTTATTAAAAATAAAGTCGCCATTTTTATTATGATCAGGATTGCTCACTAAGCAGATGTGAGCTAAACAGTTATCGGCTAATATTGGTATTTCTGCAAAGCGGTAATCGGTAAAAATATCACCATTAATTAGCATGAAAGGTTCATTGTTATTACTATTTTCAGTTAGTAAAGGTAAAGCTTGAATGATCCCCCCAGCTGTTTCAAGTGCGCCATTATTTTCAGGGCTGTAGATTATATTAACCCCGAATTTTTTTCCATCACCTAAATAGGAAGATATCATTTCACCTAACCAAGCAAAGTTGATAATGATATCAGTGATCCCACTTTGAACGAGTGCATTAATATGGTGCTCAATGAGTGGAATACCCGCAACTTTTAGTAAAGGTTTCGGGCAATGGTCAGTGAGTGGACGCATGCGCTCTCCACGCCCAGCTGCTAAAATCATTGCTTTCATTGTAAATTTTTCACTGTTAATACTTCCATCGCAGGAATCACTTTATCCAATATAAGATGATGAATAAAGGACAATTCTGGATATTTCTCAGTTACTTCAACAAGGTAATCAAGGGTGAGTGGAATATCATTTAAGTAGCCGCTTTTATTATCGCGGTGATGTAGACGAGCAAATATACCACTGGCTTTAATATGTCGTTGTACACCTGTTAAATCAAACCAGCGCTGCCATTGTTCGCGCGTTATATGCGTTAATGAATACTGTTTAACCGCCGCATCAATGTAGTTGTTTAATAACAATGCGACATTCTCATTTGGCCATTTTAGATAACAGTCGCGTAATAAAGAAACTATGTCGTAAGTAATAGGGCCAATAACAGCATCTTGAAAATCAATAATGCCTAATTCTTTGTTTTCTAATACCATAATATTTCTACTATGGTAATCGCGGTGAATCAATACTTGGGGTTGACTCATCATATTTTCAGTCAGAATAGCAAAGCAGTGTTTCAATTGTTTTTGTTCATCATCGGTTAACGTTAATGATAAGTGCTCGGCTAATAACCATTCAGGAAAAATATTGAGTTCAAGTTCAATAAAAGCGTTATCATAATGAGGTAGTTTAGTTGTGCTGTGAGATAAAGCTGATTGAATAAGGGGCAATATTTCAATGGCTGTTTGATAAGTTATTGCCATGTTTTCTGACGTTAAAATATCAGCTAACAGTGTTTCGCCAAAATCAGCTAAACAAAAGAAGCCTAATGATAAATCAACGGCAACAATCTCAGGTACTAATATATTTTGCTTACTTAGGCTTTCCTGCATAAAGACAAAAGCATCGTTGTTCGAATTTTCCGCAGGCGCGTCTACAGCGATGAACGAAGTGCCGTTGTGGGAAAAACGATAATAACAACGAAATCCGGCATCACCAGTCAGTGGCGTTAGTTGAATGTTTTCGTCTGTAAAATGTTGAATCAACCATTGATGTAGCATTTTAATTCGAGAGCTTGGCAAGTTTTCTATTCCTCAAGTAAATTATTAAACGGTGATCTTTATTAGGCATATTAAACAGCAATACCCACAAGTACCGCCAATATACCGAATTAGCACCCTAAAGAAAATTGCTATATTATCTAAGTGTTTGAGTATAAAATGTTGCTCGCTTTTATATATATTGCTTTATTCATTTATCTTTCGGACTTTTAATGTCATTTCCGCGTTATTTAATTTTAATAATTTCTTGTTTATCAATAGCTAAATATAGTTTTGCTCAACAAGACACTCCTAGTTTTGATGATATGGCTCAATGTCCTATTCCAATTTATCCTCAATTAATGGCGGCACAATCAATTGAAAATAGTAAAATAATTACTATTTTGGCTGATCATTCGGGTATTAATAAAAATAAAGTAGCTAAATTTACCGGTAATGTCATGTTGTTAAATAACCAACAGACTATTCTTGCTAATGAGATCGAGTTAAATAGAGAAAACTCATCAATCAATGCCAAAGGAGATATTCACTTCCAAAATAAAGGCATTGATATTTTTGCGGAACAGTTAAATATTAGCGATGCACTCAACGCGACAACACTGATAAATACTCAGTATCAACTTGTCGGAACGGCTGGGCACGGAGGTGCTGGAAAAATTGCTATCTCTAAAAAGGGGACTCTGTCATTAGTTGATTCATCTTTCACAACTTGTTACGGTTCTTCACCTGATTGGCAACTCAATGCCAGTGAAATTAACATTTCTAAAAATGAAAACTATTTAGAAGCTTATCATGCCAGATTTTCTGTATTTAATGTGCCGGTTTTGTACCTCCCTTATTTTACAATTCCGATTGGTGACGAAAGACAATCGGGCTTTTTATACCCCGAAATTGATAAATCAAGCAAATCTGGCTTTACCACGTCAATTCCATATTATTGGAATATTGCACCCAATATGGACGCGACATTTACTCCAAAATATATGTCAAAAAGAGGTACCTTATTAAGTACAGAGTTTCGTTACTTACATGAAGAACAACAAGGGCAATTTGATCTTGAGTATTTAAACCAAGATAATGATCTACAGAATAATACCGATGCACGCTATTTATTTCGGATGCAGCATATTGGTACATTTTCTGAAAAATTTAGACTCTATATCGATTACACTACGATAAGTGACGATAATTATTTAGTAGATATTGGCAGTCAACATTACAATGATAATGATGCCTATTTATACCAAACAGGTGAACTGGCTTATTTCGCTGAAAGTTGGCAAGCCAAGGTTAGATTGCAAGATTTTGAAGTATTAGGTGACAATAAAGTTAACTATAAAGCGCTTGCTCAACTTGAATTCAATAGCCATCAAAAAATTAATTTTTTGGACGGTTTATTTGATGTGTATTCTGAAATCACCAACTTTGAAACCGCAGACAAAACTTTACCGACAGCGAAACGTTATCATGTCGAAGCGGGTTTTACTTTCCCTATCGTTACACCTGCATGGTTTCTGAATTCTGAGTTTAAAGTATTACAAACTCATTATGAGCAAGATAATATTCCTTTAGGGAGTGAGCTTGAAGAAAGCGTGAGCAGAACCTTACCTAAAGCACGTATACATGGTGGGGTTAACTTTGACCGACTCGCAAGCTTTTGGGGCGATGGTTTTACACAAACCTTAGAGCCTCAAGTACAGTATTTATACATACCTGAAAAAGATCAAAGTAATATAGGTGTTTACGATACGACAACACTTCAAGATGATTATAATGGTCTCTTTCGTGATCGACGCTTTAGCGGTCTAGACCGAGTTGCTCAAGCTAACCAATACTCTTGGGGTGTAACAAGTCGTTTATTAGATAGCGCTAACCAAGAACAGTTTCGATTAAGTTTAGGTCGTATCGTTTACCTTAATGATAGTAATTTTACTATTGATGAGGAGCAGGGGATTGCGGCTGATGTATCCGCTCTTGCTTTAGAGGTTTACGCCCGAATAAATAGAAATTGGCAGTTTAGTAGCGACATTCAATATAATACAGAAGATGACTTCACCAACAAGAGTCAAACGAGTGTCGACTATCTTTTTGGTAAAAATCAAACAATTCAATTGAACCATCGATATACTCGTGATGTCTCAGGTATAACACTAGAACAATTATCTTTGGGAGGCAGTGTAAGAATAAATAAAAATTGGCAATTTATTTCTCGAATAACTCAAGACTTACAGCAAAATAGAAGCATAGAAAGTTATGCTGGTTTACAGTACCAAAGTTGTTGTTGGTCACTGAGTTTTGCTTATCATCGTCATATCACTGCAAACTTTGATGAACCGACGGGTAATAATCAAAATCGCGATGAATTTGACAGTGGTTTCATGCTAAGGTTTAGTATGAGAACAAAAGACATTACAGATATGTTCAACTCAAGTATATTTGGCTACAAGCGCCCTTACTTTCTCAATAATTAAATAGAAGAAATAGACGATACATGAAAAAATCATTGAAATTTTTACTTTTAACAAGCGCATTTGCGATCACTTCTTTTTTCCCCGTACAAGCACAACAAGTTGAACTTGATCGTGTCGCCGTTATTGTAGATAGCGGTGTTGTCTTAGAGTCTGAGATATTAGACTTATTAACAACGATTAAAGAACAAGCGGCATTGAAAGGACAAAGTTTACCATCACACAAAGCGCTAAGAACTCAAGTTGTTGACAAATTGATAAACGATAGCATTATTACTCAACTTGGCGAGCGTATGGGCGTACAAGTAAGTGATGCACAGCTTGATGAAACGATCACTAATATGGCTAAAGAAGATAAGCTCACTTTAGAACAATTTCGTCAAAATATTGTTAAAGATGGGACAAATTATGACAAATACCGTGAAATAATAAGAACCGAACTTATTTCAGGTGAGGTTCGCCGTAATAGTGTTCGTCGTCGTATTTATATTTCACCACAAGACATAGCCAATTTAATCTCTTCAATGAAAGAGCAAACAAATAATGATGTTGAATACCGTTTAGGTCACATACTTATCGAGTTTCCAACGGATGCGACACAAGAAGATTTGAATTTAGCTAAAATTCGCGCTGAAAAAGTTATCGAATTACTCAATAAAGGAAGTGATTTTACAAAAATAGCTATTGCTTCTTCGGGTGGTGCGAATGCTTTACAAGGGGGGGATTTAGGTTGGAAGAATATAAATGAATTACCGACGTTATTTTCCTCAATCATTGATGGAGAGAAGAAAGAATCCATCCTAGGTCCTATTCGTACCGGTTTAGGGTTTAGTATTGTAAAAATTATAGATATTCGTGGTCGTGAAATAGTTGAAGTGGAAGAGTCTAAATCACGTCATATATTAATAAATCCTTCTGTTATTTTAAGTGAAGCCAAAGCTGAAGTTTTATTACAAGGTTATTTGGATCAATTCAACGCAGGTGAAGCTGATTTTGCTGATTTAGCCAAAGCACACTCTGAAGGACCTAGCGCTATTAATGGTGGTGACCTAGGTTGGGCTGACCCAGCTAACTGGGACCCTATATTTTCAGCGGCTTTAGCTAAATTGAAAATCGATGAAGTATCCAAACCTTTTAGAACATCATTTGGTTGGCATATAGTACAACTTACCGGTCGAAGAACATTAGATGCGACCAAACAAATGAATGAAAACAAGGCACACAGAATTCTTTTCAATAGAAAATTCGGACTAGAAAGTGCGCGTTGGATTAAAGAACTGCGTGATGAAGCCTATATAGAAATCTTTAGTCGAGATGGGAAATAATGACAAAACGCATTGCAATTACTCCAGGTGAACCTGCGGGAATTGGTCCAGATTTAACGATTGTCATCGCTCAACAAGATTGGCCCGTTGAACTTGTGGTTGTCGCCTGCAAGAAGTTGATGCAAGAGCGTGCTGAAATGTTAGGCTTACCATTAACACTCATTGATTATGATAGTGAGACGGATGCCAAACCACACAAAGCAGGAACCATGACAATACTTCCGGTGGATATGGCTGAAGTCTGTATTCCTGGAGAGCTCAATGCTGAAAACGGCAGTTATGTGATTGAAACGTTAAGAATCGCCAGTGAAAAAAATATTTCTGGTGAAATTGACGCTGTCGTCACGGGTCCTGTGCATAAAGGCTTAATCAATCAATCAGGTATCGCTTTTAGCGGTCATACCGAATATTTTGCTAATCAAGCCAATTGTTCTGATGTCGTCATGATGTTAGCAACAGAAGGTTTAAGAGTGGCATTGGTCACAACACATATCCCTTTAGCTTATGTTGCTAAAGCGATAACAGCAGAACGATTACAAAAAGTAACACGCATTCTCAATACCGACCTCATTAATAAATTTGGCATAGAAGAACCAAAAATCTACGTCTGTGGTATCAATCCTCATGCAGGTGAAGATGGGCATTTAGGCCGAGAAGAAATAGACGTGATGATCCCAGCCTTAGATGAACTAAAGGCTGAAGGTATTAAGGTCATAGGTCCATTGCCAGCCGATACAATATTTCAAGAGAAATACTTAAGTGATGCTGATGCAATTTTAACTATGTATCACGATCAAGGTCTGCCTGTACTGAAATATAAAGGCTTTGGATCTTCGGTAAATATTACGTTAGGTTTACCCTTTATTAGAACCTCTGTAGATCACGGAACAGCCTTGGAATTAGCGGGAACAAACTCAGCTGATTCAGGAAGTTTTATTGAAGCTATTACCACCGCAATTAAATTAGCAAATAATCAATCATGAATAATAAAACCCATTTAGGCCATCAGGCTAAAAAACGCTTCGGACAAAATTTTTTACATGACGAAGGTATTATCAGCAAAATTGTTGATGCTATCGATCCAGAGCCAGGAGAAAACCTCATTGAGATTGGTCCTGGGTTGGGTGCTTTGACCGAACCCGTCATTGAACGAGCGGGTGACATTTCAGTTGTTGAACTCGACAGAGATCTTGCTCATCGTTTACGCCATCATCCTTTTATTGCTTCCAACTTAACCATTTATGAAGCGGATGCATTGAAATTCGATTTCAGTGAAATAGCGACAAAAGAGAAACCTTTAAGAATCTTTGGAAATTTACCTTACAATATTTCAACGCCACTAATTTTTCATCTACTTACTTTCAAAGATTGTGTAAAAGATATGCACTTCATGTTGCAGAAAGAGGTTGTTCAAAGAATGGCTGCCAGTGAGAATTGTAAGGCGTATGGTCGACTTTCAATTATGACTCAGTATCAATGTCAGGTTATTCCAGTCATGCAAATTGGCCCTGAGGCATTCAAACCAGCGCCTAAAGTTGATTCTGCGATAGTACGATTAATCCCTCATGCTGAAATCAAAAATCCGGTTAAAGATATTGCTTCACTAAACCAAGTTTGTTTAGCCGCATTTAATCAACGTAGAAAAACCATAAGAAATAGTTTTAAAAAATTATTTACGGTTGAACAATTAGCGGATTTAGATATTGATGCAACGTTACGTGCTGAGAATTTACCTGTTAGCGATTACATTAAACTTGCCAACTTCTTAACAGATAACCCGGTTGAATTATGAAGGTAAACTTACCGTCAAATACAGCAGAGCCTATTAAAATGGAAAATGAAATTTCGGTAAACGTGCAAACTGAGTTTATTGCCGCTCAGTTTATTAAAAATGAAAAAAACTATGTTTTCAGTTACACCATTAGTATCACTAATAATAGTTATACATCTGTTAAGTTGTTATCTCGGTATTGGTTGATTACTGATGGAAATAATGAAACTTCAACCGTTGTAGGAGAAGGTGTTATTGGCAAACAGCCAATAATATCGCCAGATACAACTTTTACCTATACTAGCGGTTGTATCTTAAAAACACCTGTTGGAACCATGCAGGGGCATTATCAAATGCTCAGTGAAGATAAAAGCTTACAACAGGTTGAAATACCTGTTTTCGGACTAGCCCAGCCTTTAATTCTTAATTAAGAGCGACACTCAACTTTATGGCCATTTATTTTGTTGGAGATGTTCAAGGTTGTTATTCCGAGTTACGGGCATTACTTGCTCAAGTTGCCTTTACTCCAGACAAAGATGAACTTTGGCTCGCTGGAGATCTTGTTGCCAGAGGCCCCGACTCATTAAAAACATTAAGATACATTAGGGCACTAGGCGATAGTGCCAAAGTTGTTTTAGGTAATCACGATCTTCATTTATTAGCCATTCACGCTGGATTAAAAAAAGCAAAACCCTCTGATTTTTTTGATGAGCTTTTAGCTGCTTCAGACATTAACGATTTAATGGATTGGCTAGCAAAACAACCTCTGATTCAAAAACTACCCAATGAAAATGTTTACATGAGCCATGCCGGTTTGCCTCCTTTTTGGACTCCTGAAGAAGCAATTGAACAAGCGAACGAAGTAAATAAGAGCTTAGCTTCAACGTTAAGACATGAATGGTTGAAGGTGATGTATGGTGAAGAACCTAAACAATGGTCTTCAGCTAAGTCATCTCATGAAAAATTTCGCTTTACTGTTAACTCACTGACCAGAATGCGCTATTGCCAACTTGATCTATCATTAGAGTTTTCCTGTAAACTTTCTATTGAGCAAGCCCCTGATCATATTAAACCTTGGTTTGAATTTTCTAATAGCGACACGGATTATAGTTGGGTATTTGGTCATTGGGCTTCATTAATGGGAAACTGTTCAGCTAAAAATATTTATGCGCTTGATACAGGGTGTGTGTGGGGAGGACATTTAACTTTACTAAGATGGTCTGATAAGAAAATTTTTACAGAACATTCACACAGATGATGCAAAAATTAAAAAACTTACGATAAAGCAATAACTAAAGATGAAAAATAGATTAAGCTTGTTATACTCAACTTTATAACTTAATGTTTCAGAACATCAGTCGATAACCTAATCGATAATAATTATAAGAAATATATGATTGTTTGCTTTGAAAATATAAAGCTGCATCCAAGGAAGTAGCAGTACATTTAGTTTAAACACATACTCAATACTACATTTACACGGTGATATTTATGAATTTTACGGTAGCAATGAAAATAATAGGTGGTTTCGCCATCATTGCAGTTTTACTGGTAATAACTAGTGTTATATCTTTACTGAATTTAGGCACAATCAAAGACTCTACAGTCCAACAGAGTGAAGTAGCAATCCCTACGTTAAAAGGCAGCAATAAACTTGCTAACACTTTAACACAGATCGGTAACGTTACACTTCGTGCTTACTATCAAACTGAATTATCGCCACTTAATGATAACCTAACTTCTTACAATGAAAATAAAGAAGGTTTCACACAAGAGTTGAAGCAATTAAAGACAGTAGTTCGAAATGAAAACGCATTGTTGTCTAATTTACGCAAAGTAGACTCTGTTTATGAAGACCTTGAAAAAGAAATAGGCCTTGTTTTTAGTAATCGAAAAAAGAGTATCGATGAAGCAATTATTTTAAGCGATAAAATAGATAGCCTTGAAGAAAAAGCGGATGACGCCGCAACATTATTATTAGACCTTGCAGACCATGATTTAGCCGAAACTAAATTGCAGCGCGCTGTTAGTTTAGGTGAAAGTATAGAGACATTGCTCAATGGGGTTGTAAGTTCAGCGCTTGAATATCGAGGATTAATTGATCTAGCGTCAACAGATTTAGTGGGTAAACAAATATCTAATGGTTTTATTGAAGTGGAAAGTTCATTTAAAGATATTATTTCTGAACTGTCTAATAGAGGCGGTGAAGATGTTGCTGATGAATTATCTGTCGCATTAAGTGAATTAGACGATTTAATTAATTCGAATGATGGTGTTTTTGTTCATAAAGATAATCAACTTCTAGCGTTGAAAACAGCAACAGAAAACTTAGCTGCAGCTGAAAGTAACATCAAAAAAGCAAATGCAATTTTAGATACACAAGTTAACTTAGCAGACAAATCAGCCTCAGCTGCTGGAGATCTTGTTCAAGAGTCAGTTGCTGATGGTACTACGCAAACATGGGGGATTATGATTTTTTCAATTATAGCTGCCATTGTTATTGCATACTTTACGCTTATTAGTATTACTCGACCATTAAGCCTTGTGAATAAAATGTTGAATATTGTTGCCTCTGGTGATTTATCACATAAATTAGATGAAAGTGGCAAAGATGAATTTGCTGAATTGTCGCGCAACTGTAATTTATTAATTGATAGTTTGCGAAACCTTATACAAGGTATTGTGAGTCGTTCGACACAATTAGCCACTGCCGCAGAAGAAACTTCAGCGGTAACCGCACAAAGTACTACTGCTATTGCCGAGCAACGTTCGCAGGTTGAGCAAGCAGCATCAGCAACAACTCAAATGAGCAGTACTTCACAAAGTGTATTAGCAAGTGCTAATGATACTTTAAGTGAAATTAAGCAAGCGGATGACGAAGCTAAACGTATTAAGGTTATCTCTGAGCGTAATCGTCAAACCATTGGGTTACTGGCTAGTGAAGTTGAAGAAGCTTCTCAAGTTATCAATAAACTACAGCAAGATAGTGCCTCTATTGGTGGAATACTTGATGTTATACGTGGTATTGCGGAACAAACAAATTTACTGGCATTGAATGCTGCTATCGAGGCTGCTCGTGCGGGTGAACAAGGTCGTGGTTTTGCGGTTGTTGCTGATGAAGTAAGAACGCTTGCAAGTAGAACACAAGAGTCAACGCAAGAAATACAGAATATGATTGAGGTACTACAAAGTGGTGCTCAACGTGCTGTTGGTGTTATGGACACAGGTAAAAAACAAGCAGCAAATTGTGTTGAGCAAAGTGAAGAAGCTGAAAAAGCCCTTCAAACTCTTACTCATTCAGTTCATGAAGCGTTTGACAAAAGTACGCAAATCGCGTCTGCGGCTGAAGAGCAAAGTGTTGTTGCACATGAAATTAGTGAGAACTTAGAGTCTATTGTAGCTATCGCCGAACAAACAACAGCGGGTGCTCAACAGACGGCCCAATCAAGTAATGAAGTTGCTAAGCTAGCTGAAGAATTACAACAGTCAGTACAAGAATTCAAACTATAAGTGTTTAACGTTGATGACTGGTAAGTCCTCTTTTTAAAATACTCACCATTAAATAAAATTTAAAAAACCTGTTGAATATATACATTCAACAGGTTTTTTTTATTCTCTTAGTTAATATTAATATACGGGCAAATGAATTAGCTCACCATATTAATTCAGGGTATTAATTCAGGGTATTAGTTCGGAATCTAAGCTCGTAATATTAACTAGCTATTTGCTAGTCTTTATTCGCTCAAGGGATTAACGTTTAATTATTTATGAACCTACCGTTTATGATTTGTAGGCTTACCATCCAATAGATTTTAACCAACCATTGATAGATCTGAGTAATTTTTTTTCAGGGTAAAAACCAATCTGATTATTGTATAGTTGGGTTTGCCTGTAATACACTTTCATCTCTTTAGTGGCTTGTGCTTTTCTAATGCTTGCATCTGTTGTAGCCAACTGATGATCTCTTGATAAGAATAGGTCTAAGACAGGAAATTCGCTTGTCGCTAGCGTTTTAGCAAATGAAAGACTTTCTGCCCCTGTATTCATATATCCACTGAGCATTACCATTGCACTGGGGGGTTCTAATTTTCCATTGCTATATAAATTTGCAAGTAAAACGGCGTGACTCCCTTTAGAAACTACAACAAATATACCAGGGTAATTTTTAGCTTTTTCCATTACCGCAGTCATCATCGCTGTAATATTGTCTTGGCATTGCGCCAACAGCTTACCGTTTTCTTCAACTTGTTGAGAGAAGTTCAATGCACTTGAAGGGTATCCTATGGGTCTACTTGGCGGTTGAATAGCGATAGTTGTCCAACCTTGGCTCGGTAGCATTTTTTGTAAGTAATTTAATGCTTTGCTGCTTGTTGCTGTCATTTCCCAATCAGGTAGCAATATCATGACACCTTTTTGATTACTTGACGTGTTCTCGTTGATAATGGTAATAAAGTCTTTAGCGCCAGCTAGCATTGGTACGACTTTTTCAGCTTTTAAGTAATGCGTGAGGTCTTGTTCTTTTTGTTTAAGAGAATCAACAGGAGCAAAAATTTCTGGACGCTTAATAATTGCGACTTTGTTAGGTTCTGCGGCTTTATTTTCGGCTTCTTCTTTAGTTGGCTCTTTCTTCTCAGTTTCTTCTTGAAAAGGAGCCGCATAACTATAAATAGAGCTAAAGGTTAATAAGCACAAAATGATAAATGAAGCTAAATGGCGAAATAACATAAGTTCCTTAGGAAAATAGCAGCGGGAGAATTCACCGATAATTTATTAGTGTACTCATTATAAATAAGTTATCGGCAGAAATTATACTTTTTTTACTAAAAAATGTTTTGTTATCAAACGATTTTATTAAACAAAAGGGCAAGGCTCTTTGAAGGTGAGTGTTTCTTCATTCATCGGATGCGCTAATTCTAACATTTGTGCATGCAATAATAATCGCGAACTTGCCGTAACTGCAGCTTCATGTGAATACAATCGGTCACCCAGAATAGGGTGGCCCAAAAATAACATATGAACACGCAATTGGTGAGACCGCCCCGTTATCGGCGTTAACTCAACTAACGTGCTTGGTACTGCGTTGTCATCAATATCGCGAGATAATACCTTGTAATGTGTGAGTGATTGTTTACCTCGTTCATGGTCAACCATTTGTCGTGGACGATTTGGCCAGTCACAAATAAGCGGTTGATCAACTGACCCGTTATCATCTTTCATATGACCATATACACGGGCGATATAGCTTTTCTTTGTTTCTCTTTGCTGAAACATTCGGCTAATCGTTACGTGTGCAGGTTTATGCAGAGCCATGATCAATATACCTGATGTCGCCATGTCCAGCCGGTGAACAACGGTTGCCGTTGGTAGAACTTTATTGACTCTGCTTTGTAAACAATCTTTATGTGCGGGTAAACGTCCTGAAACGGTCAGCAAGCCACTTTGCTTATTAAGCACAACAACATCATTATCTTTATAAATTATATCAAGATAAGGCGACATTGGCGGGCAATAAACAAAGTCAGGGTTTGGGACCATTCGCACAACTTGTTGTTGTGATTGCAGGTGCTTTTGATTTTTTTGATTTGTTGGCATTATTAGTTGCTCACCACAATTAAACGTACGGCTTCAAACTTTAACTGTGCTTTGTCAATGTAGTGACTCAATTCACTTTGTTGCAATTGAATGAAATCTAACTCTTGTTGACGAACACTTGGATTAATTGTTTTTAGCGCCGTTAATCTTTGGAATTCAGCATCTAAAGTCGAGTGCATATTTGCGAGCGCTTTTTCTTGAATATTAACGACTTGCGGTTGAGCATGCGCTTCAGCTTTAGCTACTAAAGGCGTTACTTGATCTTTCAACGCTTTCACTAATTGCAAGGCGACTTGTTTTTTCACGGGAGCGAGTTGCAGGTCTAGAACATTTTCACTGACTTTATCAGCCAAATCATTACCATTTTTATCAACCAATACACGAATTGGTGTAGTCGGTAAATATCGTCCAAGTTGTAAATGGCTTGGCGCAGTCGCTTCTATTGTGAAAATACATTCCATGAAAAATGTACCGGCAGGTAAAGCAGGGTTTTTTAATAAGCCAATAGTGGAATTACCTGTTTGATCGCTAAGGACTAAATCCATAGCACCACGCACCATAGGATGATCCCACGTTAATAATTGATAATCTTCACAGGCTAGTGCAGTATCTCGATTAAAAGTAATGGTAGTGCCATCATCAGGTAAACAGGGGAAATTACCACAGAGCATATGTTCACTCGGCTGTAAAGCAATCGCATTATCTGACTTGTCGTCTTGAGTAATACCAAAAACGTCAAGTATTTGAAACATAAACTGTGGTAAATCAATTTGATCATCTAGCGCTGAAATTTCTTTAACTAATTGGTGAGAACGACCTTGACCAGAAGATCGTAATTCCAATAACTTGTCTCGCCCTGATTCTAAATCAGCTTTTAGTGTTAAGTGTTTCGTGTGGCTATCGTCAATCAATTTTCCAGCAGCAGCTGACTGCCATTGTTCTGTTAAAGCTAAATCAAATAATTGTTCGCCAAAAATATCAAAAATTGCACGTCCAGTAATACAAGTATGTTCAAAGGCATTTAGGCCATCTTGATACCAGTTAAATAACAGGCCTTGTGCAGAGTCAGCAAAGTAAGGAACATGTATACGTATAGTTTGTGTTTGTCCAATACGGTCTAAACGGCCAATACGCTGCTCTAATAGATCAGGGTTTTTAGGTAAATCAAATAACACTAAGTGATGTGCAAATTGAAAGTTTCGACCTTCACTGCCAATTTCAGAACATAATAAACATTGTGCGCTGTCTTCGTCTTGAGCAAAGTAAGCTGCGGCTTTGTCTCGCTCAAAAATACTTAAGCCTTCATGGAAAACGGCTGCTCGAATGCCTTCTCTGACTCTTAATGCCGCTTCTAAATCCATGGCTGTTTGCGCGTTTGCACAAATCACAAGCAGCTTTTCTTTTTTAAGCGTTTGTAATAGTTCAATTAAGTATTCGACACGAGGATCAATGTCTGTCCAACTTTCATGACTATTTAAAGAAAACATAATTTCAGGTGTAAAAATATGTTTAGCCTGTGATGTGGCCTTTAAATTTTCACTGCTGTCAGATAATAAGAACTCATTTATTTGATCTTGATAAGCTTCGGGTAAGGCTAAAGGTGTAGGATGCAACTCTCGTTTTGGAAAACCTTTTATCGTGTTTCTACTGTTTCTAAAAAGGATACGACCTGTACCGTGACGATCAAGGAGTTGTGTAAGTACTTGCTCACGTGATGAGTCTTGCTTAATAAGATCAACATCAGTTTCAGCTTTTAGATCAAGGTTCTCTAAGTGTTGGCTGATATCTGTCTCTTTTAACAGTTTCGTGAGGGTTGTTTTCTGTTCTAAGGATAAAGTGTTTTTAGCCACTAAAGCATTGGCGGCATTCGCCACTTCAGTGTAATGGCTTTCTTCTTCAGTAAATTTTTGGTAATCAAAAAATCGGTCTGGGTCGAGTAAACGTAAACGCGCAAAGTGACTTTCATGACCGAGTTGATCAGGAGTGGCTGTTAATAATAAAACCCCTGGAATGGTTTTGGCTAATTGTTCAATGCATAAATATTCTATGCTTGGATTATCTTGATGCCAATTTAAATGGTGTGCTTCATCAACAACCATTAAATCCCAGTCCTCGCTAATTAATTCTTCATACCATTCTGGATTTTTCGTCACAAAATCTAAGTTAACTAACACCAACTGTTCAGAACTAAATGGATTTACATCTTCTTCTGAGTTTTTAATTTCTTGGCAACGTTCACTATCAAAAATACTAAAATGTAGATTAAAACGGCGTAACATCTCTACCAGCCATTGGTGCATTAATGACTCAGGTACAATAATTAAAATGCGCTTAGCGCGGCCTGTTACTAATTGCTGGTGAATAATTAAACCCGCTTCGATAGTTTTACCTAAGCCAACTTCATCAGCGAGTAATACTCTAGGAGCAAATCTACAACCTACTTCTTCAGCAATGTATAATTGATGAGGAATTAAACTTACTCTGCCACCACTTAAGCCCATTAACGGAGATTGTTGCTGAGTATGTTGGTGTTTTAAACTATCTTTACGTAAACGAAACCAGTCGAGACGATCAACTTGTCCATTGAGTAGGCGATCGTGGGGCTTATTGAATTTAATGAAGTGGTCAATCATGACTTCTTTTAATGAGGTTTCTTCACCCGTATCTTGGCGTTTACCATGGTAAGTCAGTAAATTGTCAATGTCTTCAATACTTTCAACCGTCAACGTCCAGCCTTCATGGCTAGGAATACTGTCACCTTCGTTGAAAATAACGCGGGTTAATGGCGCATTGGCTATGGCATATTGGCGAGATTCACCTGTGGCAGTAAATACAATTGAAACAAAACGGTGTTCAACTGTCATTACTGTACCTAATCCTTGATCCGATTCTCCGTCACTTATCCATCGTTGACCAGGGTAAAAAACCATATAAAAAACTCCAAAATTAAATATTTGCACGATTATTAATAAATGGTGCAACAGAACACGCCCATTAAGGCACTAAAAAAGGGCGCTATAATAACGTTAATCATAGTTGTGATCATTAAAAAAAGCAGAGAATTTAAAAAAGGATTCAATAAAGTTTACACGAGAATAAATAATACCGAAAAGCCTGTTAATTCATGTTTGATTTAGCTGTTCGGGCGAAATTATTATTCTGGAAAATTAGATATTGGCGTTATTGAGGAAATTCACTGATCGGGTTTTGTGTCAGCATTTGAATAGTAGGAGATTGAAACTATACTTATCTTAACTAATCACCAGTGTCAGGTTAACTTAGAACGGAGATCTTAGTATGCATACAGAAAAGATTATTTACGTATTAGACACAAATATTTTGTTACACGAACCTTTCGCTTTTCTCTCCTTTAAAGAACACGATGTAGTTGTCCCTATGACCGTACTCGAGGAGCTCGACTCTATAAAAGATCGCCGGAAAGATGTCAGTCGCGATGCTCGCGTAGCAATACGTGCCCTTGAAGATACCCTTGTTGATGCCAGCCCTGAAGAGGTTCTCGCCGGTGTTAAATTACCTCAAAATGATGATGAGCATCCAAGTGGCTGTTTATCTATTTTTAACGATTATGCCCTAGAGCAAAAAGCAGGCTGTTTATCGTTCAACGAAAATGATAACCGTATTATCAACGCTGCCTTATACATTCAGAAAAAAAAAGCCCCTTCTAAAGTTGTATTGGTCACTAAAGACATTAATATGCGCTTAAAAGCGAAAGGAGCAGGCCTAGCCTTTGTTGAAGATTACCGCACTGACCAACTCATTGATGACATTAAATTTCTAACGAAAGGCTATTATAAATTTGAAGGCGACTTTTGGCAGAATGTTAGTGATTGTGAAAGTGAAACTGAAGGTCGAAATACTACTCACTACATAAAGCGTGATGTACTACCAAATGCCTATATGAATGAGTACCTTATCGATGACGGCGAACATTTTGCCGGTAAAGTAACTGGGTGGGATGACGAAAAACTCAAAATAATGGACTTAAGCCAAGAACGCTTAATGGCAAAACAAGCATGGGGTATTCACCCTAAAAATATTTATCAAGGTATGGCGATGGATGCTTTGCTTGATCCTACTATTGATTTAGTGATTTTAACGGGGCCTGCCGGTTGTGGCAAAACATTATTGGCACTTGCTTCTGCGCTTGAACAAGTAATAGAACGAGGCCTTTATGATAAAGTTATTGTCACTCGTAGTACGCCTGAAATCGCCGAGTCTATCGGGTTTTTACCAGGGACAGAAGAAGAGAAAATGGCACCTTGGTTAGCTGCTATTACTGATTCTTTAGAAGTATTGCATAAGCAAGATGAAAATATGAACGGTAGTCTTGATTACATTATGGAGAAAGCCAATATTCAATTTAAGTCGGTTAATTTCATGCGTGGACGCAGTATTCAAAATTCCTTAGTCCTACTCGACGAATGCCAAAACTTAACAGCCTCTCAGTTGAAAACTATTATCACTCGTTGTGGCGAAGGTACTAAGCTGGTTTGTTCAGGTAATTTGGCACAAATTGATAGTAATTATTTAACCGCTGTTACTTCGGGGTTAACTTATATTGTTGAGCGTTTTAAAGATTTTTCCGGTAGCTCGACCATTAATTTAAGTGGCGTGGTAAGGAGCCGGTTAGCCTCATTTGCTGAGGAAAACCTATAATATTTCGATGGATAATGGTTGATTTAAAGGCTCGCTTTAGAGCCTTTTTTATGGATGATAATTGAAGGACTTTACCGACAGACTAGTTATCAAAGCGTATTTTCAGTAAGATGCATGAACTGTGAAAAATAAAAACTATTAGAATGAATATAAGGATGTAAACGTGTTTGATAAATCTTCTAAAGAACAAGTATTTAGTCGTTATAATCGTTCTGTTTTAGCTGTATTTGTTGTTATAACACTCATTGCCGTTTCAATCGCTTCTTACCGATATTCTACTGAGTTAGACGCCTACCAAACCCGAGAACTCCGCACGCTAAATATACAAGCTAAACAGTTAGAAAATACACTTATTTTAGGCTTGAAAAGCATTGCGGGTTTAAAAACATTTGCAAATTATCATCTCTCTTTTCCTGAAGAACTGCTTGCAACAACGCCAACACTTGAACAGGATGGTGATGAATACTATTTAAAGACAAATAGTCGAGATTCATTTGCACACCGTAAACATTTCAGAGGCAATATCACCGGAATCGGCCAGATTGCTGATTTTGATGAGTTACAAAAACAAGAGTTAGCGATGGCAAATGCGTTAACACCCGCTTTTATTATTGCAAAAAACACCATAAAAGAATCGAATTGGTTTTATTACGTGTCTTTAAATAAGTTTGTGAGTCTTTATCCCTGGATAGGAAAAAATAGTTGGCGGTTTTCTGAGCGAAACTTAAACAACGATAATATAAATAGCATTAAAGCGTTACTGCCAGGTGATAACAACTTCTTTTGGTCACCCCCTCATTTAGATTCCGCAGGGAAAGGTTTGAGCTCTTCATTAGGTACTCCAGTTTATCGTAATAGAAAACTAGCAGGCGCAATACTAATGGACTTTAGTTTATCAAGTTTAAGCCAAGGACTTCCTAATATTGAAAAGAATAAACAAGGGTTAGTGCTTCTTGATGAAAAAAATAATGTACTTGTTCATAAAACGGCAAATAATAAAGTTTTGTCAACGCGGCTAACTTGGCAAGACATTGCGCCAAAAGAATTAGCAAATTATTCAAACAAAAGTATTAACAAATTTCCGGACAGTTATCGCGTTGGATCATGGCTTATTCAAAAATATCAATTACCTATTAATGGCTGGGTTTTAATGAAATATCAGCGATACCAAGATTTTTCTGAACCCATTTTAAATCGATTCATTGTGATATTCACTTTGTTGTTTATTGGCCTTTTTGTGTTTATGAGTATTATTTATATAGTAACGCGCAAGACATTCATGAAGCCCACTAAAGAATTTATAAATCATATTGAACATTGTTCACAAGGAGACCCAGGTAAGGTTAAACCTCCAGCAGATTGGTTACATTGGTTTAACATTGTTGAAGATATATTTGGACAAAACCGAACGTTACTACAGCAGTTGAAAGATCAAAACAGTATTCTTGATAGCCACGTCAATGAGAAGACTCAAGCATTACGTCTCAAGAGTGAACAACATCAACGTGATTATGCGTTATTACGTTCGGTTATGGATGCTATTCCTGATTACATTATCTTTAATGATTTAGATGGAAAAATGATTGGTTATAACAAAGCATTTGAAAATTTTGTTCAAATGGGATCATTAGATTTTGTCGGTAAGTGTAGTAATGAAGTGGTCAATGATGAATTAGGGCGATCACTCGTTTCAATGTCTGAAGCATCATTAACTCGGCCAACAGATCAAGGTTTGGAACAAGTCGTTGAAACACCTACTAATACTTATGAAGTTTTTAGCACACAATTATATAGTCAAACCGCTGAAATAGTGGGCACTATTAATTTAGTACGTGATGCAACTGCCCAGTACTCAGCAAATATTGCTTTAGAGCAAGCAAAAAACCAAGCAGAACATGCTAACCAAGCAAAAAGCCAGTTTTTAGCAAATATGAGTCATGAAATACGTACCCCGATTAACGCAATTAAAGGCATGTTATTTTTATTAGCTCGAACACGTTTAACGGTTGAGCAGAAACAACACTTATTAAATGCAGAAGGAGCATCAGTTTCATTGTTACATTTAGTTGATGAGGTGCTCGATTTAGCTAAGATTGAATCTGGTAATATGTCTATTGTAAAAAAGCCAGTTAGTATTGATCACATGGTCGACCAAGCGGTCAAGCTTAATATAAGTATGATCAGCGAGAAGCAATTACCTCTGACAATTAATATTGATTATGATGTACCAGATGTTGTATTGACTGATGATATGCGAGTAGTTCAAGTACTCACCAACTTACTAAATAATTCTATGAAGTTTACGCATCAAGGTGAAATATCCCTTAGGGTCGAAATAGCTAATAAAGCAGAATACCTAGCGGTAAATGATCTAGAACAGTCACAAGTTTTTGTGCGCTTTATCGTCGCTGATACAGGTATTGGTATTGCTAAAGATAAGCAAAGTCACTTATTTGAGGCGTTCCGTCAAGCAGATGAGTCGATGACACGTGAATATGGAGGCTCGGGATTAGGCTTATCTATTTGTCAGCAAATTGTAAATCTGTTATCCGGAGAAATATCATTTAAAAGTGAATTAGGGGAGGGAGCTACTTTTACTTTTGTCTTGCCTTTTACTGTTGTTAAAGCTGATTCACCGAAAGAAAATTCAATACTAACCTTATGTGATTTCTCTCAAGTATTACCTAAGCCATTAATAAATTCCTTATCAAAGTATCAAATAAATCATGTAAACATTACAGCGTTGTCCGATCTTGAAAAGTACAAAAATAACGAACAAGTTGTTCTAATTATTGATGAAGAGTGTATTAATAAAGAACCTGAAGAAATATACCAAAGCTGCCTTAATAACCAATTAATCTTGGCAATCATTTATCCCATGGCAAAAGGGATCTCGGGTGAAATAATTGAGCGTATTGAGGCATTGAAACTTTCGTATGTTCTATTAGAAAACCCGCTTTATCGAAGCTTTGTTCGTAAGTTATTCACAGCAATAACAACGAAACACGTTGTAACGGAAGAGGTTAATAACAAACTGATTGATCCGAGCATTATCAGCGAAGAAATTAATCATTTGAAAGGAATAAATGTTTTATTGGTTGAAGATAACTTAGTTAATCAACTCGTTGCTAAGGAGTTATTAAAAACTATGCATGCAAATGTCATTATTGCAGGTAATGGTGAAAAAGCACTAGAAATACTCGCTGATAAAAAACAAACTATTGAAGTTGTACTGATGGATATTCAAATGCCGGTGATGGATGGATTAACCGCAACGAGAAAAATTCGCCAACAAAAAGAATTTGCCAATTTACCTATTATCGCTATGACAGCTCACGCTCGCCAAGAAGACAAAGAAAGAAGTTTTGCAGCAGGTATGAATAAGCACATGGCAAAACCGGTTAATGCTAAATTACTACTTTCAAATATATTGGATGTGCTTAATTAGTTCAATTTTCTATTATGCACAGTTTAAAGGTTAGCAATTTCTCTAACTATTGCTGTTCATCAGTTTGTATTGTGTCTTGTTTTTCAGGTTCAGGTTCAGGTTCAGGTTTTATTTCGGTTTTTATTGGGGCCTTAGCTTTAGCATGGAATAACTCTGTGGTGTAATGCCCATTCCCTATGGCTAATTCAGATTCTTGTGCTATCTCACCTAAATTGAATAATCTCGGCCCAGTGGGTTCGGCGAGTACGTAGGATATGCCATCAATATTGATTGTTTGGTCGTCTGCTTGCACAGGAGCTTCAATACCGATTAAAGCGTGATTATCAATAAAGACTAAAATCATTTTTATGCGCGGCATTAAGGTTCTAAAAATTGCAGCCGTTAAGGTTACTTTACTGTCACAATCTCCTTGGTTTTCCCATAAGAGTTTTAATGGCGGATTAAAACCAGCACCAGAAGCAGTTACTCTTGACTCTAAAGTAGAGTAAGGAATACTTTGTACAAATCCCAATATATAACTCGTAATTTTTCGGATGTTTTGTATGGAGAATTTTTCAAGAATTATAGGCTTTACTGGTTTTAAATCTTTACTCGCAATATTCGCAAATCGGGCATGATCTGGTTTTATTGCGTTAATTTGGTCATGCGTGACAAATTGTTGATAATAATTGTCAGCTAAATATTCACGGTTTAATATTTTTTTTAACGCATTTATTTTTGCATGAGCGTCATTGACGGCCTTATTACTTCTCCCTCGAATACTAATTTCATTATTTGAATTTTTTTTGAAATCAATCATCACACCTCTAATTGGTTCTGCACGTAATTTTTTTTGTAGCGCATTATTCACCGAGAATTGTGCCATCCCAGGCTTAAAAGTTTTGAAATTTCTAAAACGGTCAAACATTGCTTGCTTAGAAAGTAAAAAATTTATCTTTTGAGTGTCACCTTGTTGATCGAGCCATTGATAATTGAATCGATAATTGTCACCAACTTCGACTTTGGAAAAAGAAAGTTGATCGGCAAACGCCAAAAAAGGCGTTGCAAGAAAAAGCGTAAGGTAAAAAAATTTATTTAAAATATGGCGTGTCATCGAGAATAATCAAATCACTAGTAATAATATTATCTAATATAACATTAGCGCACTTTTGTTTTTCATACCAATTACCAATATATGACCTAATATTTAGTGGTTCTTCCTTTACTTTTAAGGAGATTTTGCTATATTCAAACGCATGTTTGAAATGATTGTTTCAAAAGTTAAATTACAATGTTATTTGAAGTAACAAAAAAATTAGGGGAATACCGTGGCTGATTATCAAGCACCATTAAAAGATATGAATTTTTTGCTATATGATGTTTTTTCAATGGAAGCAATGTGGCAGTCAATGCCTACGTTATCAGAGCATGTTGATCGCGAAACAGCACAGGCCATTTTACAAGAATGTGCAAAAATAGCTGAGCAAGAGATTGCTCCACTTTCACGTCAAGGCGATGAAATAGGCGTAACCTTTAATGAAGGTAAAGTAACTACCGCTCCCGGTTATAAAGAAGCTTTCAGAACGTATGCTGATGGTGGTTGGTCAGGCTTAGGCGGCGATCCTGAATTTGGTGGTATGGGTATGCCTAAAGTGATTACCGCATTACATGAAGAAATGTTATGTTCAGCTGATATTGCTTTCTCATTATATCCAGGACTAACTGCAGGCGCTGGTTTATCAATTGCTAAGCATGCAACTGATGCATTGAAAGAACGTTATTTAACTCGCATGTATTCAGGCGATTGGATGGCAAGTATGTGTTTAACTGAACCTCATTCTGGTACTGATTTAGGATTGATTTATACCAAAGCAGTTCCTCAAGAAGATGGGAGTTTTTCAGTAACAGGTACAAAAATATTTATTACAGCTGGCGAGCATGACTTAACAGAAAATATAGTACATTTAGTACTTGCTAAATTACCAGATGCTCCAGCAGGACCACGTGGAATTTCACTATTTTTAGTGCCTAAATTTCAAGTTAATGAAGATGAATCATTAGGTGATTTCAACAATGTTACTTGTGGGTCTATTGAGCATAAAATGGGGATTAACGCATCAGCAACTTGTGTACTGAACTTTGATGGCTCAAAAGGTTATTTGGTCGGTGAAGAAAATAAAGGCCTAGCTTGTATGTTCACCATGATGAACTTTGAACGTATTGGTGTTGGTATTCAAGGCATTAGTGCGGCAGAACGTTCTTATCAAAACGCTTTGGAATATGCTAAAGATCGTTTACAAGGTCGTTCACTTTCGGGCGCTAAATATCCAGAAAAGCCAGCTGACCCAATTATTGTTCATGGTGATGTTCGCCGTATGTTATTGAACATGAAAGCATTAACTGAAGGTTCACGAGCGTTGTCTACCTACATTTCAATGACACTCGATATGGCAACCTATGGTGAAGGTGAATTGAAAGCTAAGGGTGAAAGTTTGTCAGCACTAATGACACCTTTAGCTAAAGCCTTTTTCACCGATTTAGGTTTTGATAATACCGTTGCTGGGCAGCAAATATTTGGAGGTCATGGTTATATTCGTGAATGGGGACAAGAGCAACTAGTTCGCGATGTTCGTATTGCACAAATATATGAAGGCACCAATGGCATTCAAGCGATGGATTTATTAGCGCGTAAAGTAGCGGCGAGTAAAGGTGCTTTGATGCAGGTCTTTATCGATGAAGTGAATACGTACATTGAGCAAACATCCGCGAGTAATATGCAAGAATTTATTCAACCTTTAAAAGATGCAAATATTGATTTAGCTGAATTAACTCAACATGTTCTTATTGCGGCACAAGGCAATGTTGAAGAGTTGGGCGCATCTGCTAACGATTATTTACACGTGTTTGGTTACACGGCAATGGCATTCGTTTGGGCAAAAATGGCTGAAACATCTTTAGCTCAAGAGAGTTCAGATGATGAATTTTACCAAAGTAAAATAAAAACAGCGCGTTATTATTTCGCACGTTTGTTACCACGTCGTTTATCACTCATTGCTTCTATCAAGGCTGGTTGTGATACATTGTTTGATATGGATGAAAACTTGTTCTAAAAATGTAATATAAGACAAAATAACAACATGATTAAATAAAGCGCTTTCAATTTTTTTGACCGCGCTTTTTTTTCACATTAAAGTGAAAAGTAGGTAATTTAATCCGTGTAGTTATAATGTTATTGAGAAGAAAGTATTTAGTGAACTGATGAGCCTTCATTGGTTTTCAGAAGATAAACAGTAAAAAGTATAGATAATGGGGAGTAAATAGAGTTTTACTGAAAATGTTACATGATAAATAGCATCCTATATCAATCATATCTACATGTTAAACTGGCAAAATCTGGTTAACATTTAGAAAATATAAGTAGTGCCAAACAACGCAACTTTTTCTTTATTTATATCATAAAGTGGCTGACTATTAGATGAACCCTCATGGGCAGTAGATGTTACACCTCCGGTTAAGTGCCAATTATTATTGATTGAATACTGTCCAAGTATCTCAAATCTAGCGTAGGATTTTGGTCCACTAACGTTAGAGTAATATGTATCGTGTGAAACAAAGTCGTTACTATAAAACTGGTAAACGGAATGTTCATTCAAAGACTCTATTTTAGCCGTTACAAATAAGCTGAAGTTGTTTTTCTGTAGTACTTTGTAGCTGCCTTTAATAAAATATACACGTTCATCGACCTGATCATTTGTTTTGTTTGAAAAACCACTTTGGGCACTGAAATTTTTATTATCAAACATTACCTGCATTTTGTGAGTTTCAGATTTATTTATCAAAGGGGGAGCGAATGGGTCAATATTGTCACTGGCAATAGGAAAGCCTAATGCTTCTAAATCATAGCTTTTATCTAATGCACTAAAAGTTAATGCTGAATCACCCCAATTACTCATCAAGGAGTCATCAATATCTTTCTTGTTCATGTCTTCGTCGTTATAAGCTTGTGCGTTAGACAATATGCCTAATGTAAATATAAGTGATAACATCCATTTTAAATATATTTTCATTAAATAACCTATTCCAAATAGTTAATACTTTTTATTATGCTTAATCACTATTAGTACAATTTTAACTATAGGCAAATATTGAAATAAAAGAAGTGTTTTTTAGCAGATAGATTGCTTTTTGTAGATTATTACTTGATATAACTAAGAAATAAAGTGGATGATTAATTACAATCAATTGATACGAGTAATAAGTATGAAAAATGAAGTTTGTTCAACGTTAAAAAGTAATGAACTGGCAGTACATAACGTTTTTAGGTGATTTTATATTTTAGCATCTAGATAAACTTTCAGTTATAGTTATGTTTAATATACTAAAAAATATTTTTGAAAAACTAAGGATAGCGAGTGCGACTTATTAGCATATTTATAATGTTGTTTCTAACAGCATGTAGCACGAAAAATCAGCCTGAATTTAAAGTAGAGGCATACACTTGTGATATTGAATACACTCGTTACCAAGCAACGGTTACAGGCTATTGCCAAGAAGCTGCAGCCATATTACCTAAAAGCATCCCAACGATTGAAAAAGAAATAGAACTGCGTGCAATAGCGTCGATTCCTGAAGTGTTTTGGTATAGCACTAAAATGAAATATTCACTAATAAAACAAGAAGATAAGGCGCCATTAGCTTTTGTGATTGCAGGAACCGGTGCGAGTTACCAAAGTTCAAAGATGATCAGCCTGCAAAAAACATTATTTCAACAGGGCTATCATGTCATTTCTCTTTCTTCGCCGACTTATTCCAATTTTATTATTAACTTAGATTCTACCACTGATTTTCCAGGGGTATTGGCACAAGATGCCAAAAATCTTTATGGGATAATGCAAAAAGTTTATCAGCAAGTCATCTTAGAAGATAATGTAGCAGCAACAACCATTTCATTAACGGGCTATAGCTTAGGAGGCGCTCATGCTGCTTATATTTCTAAATTAGATGAAAGCGAAAAAGTCTTTAATTTCGAAAAAGTAGTGTTGATTAATCCACCGGTAAGTTTATACAATTCAGTGACTATTCTTGATAGCTATTTAGACCTAAAAGAAGGTGGTCGCGATGCTGCATCTGCAATGCTTGACGATATTTTTTCAGCCTTCGCTCAGAGTTATGCATCGCAAAAATCATCAGCATTTTCTCCTGGTTCTATTTACGCTCTATTTAAAGATGCAAAGTTAACGGATGAAGAGTTAGAGTTGTTAATAGGTGCATCCTTTAGAATGTCGTCATCAGATATGTTGTTTGCATTAGATGTTAGTTATAATCTTGGTGGGTTTATATATAAAAATCATGAGATTAGCAAGTTTGAAAGTGTTACAAACTCTATGCACAGATCTCATATTGTAACCTTTGGCCAATATTTTGAAAAAGTCGTTGTTCCTTGGCAGCAAGAGAATAATCCAAACTTAACGAGAGAAGCGCTTATTGAACAACTTGGTTTAAAAAATATAGAAAATTATTTACGAAACGCAGACAAAATAAGTTTAGTGACAAATGCAGATGATATTATTTTAGCTGAGGGAGAAGTTGAATATTTAGCAGATGTTTTTGGTGCTAGGGCAAAAATATTCCCACGTGGTGGACACTGTGGCAACATGGACAGAATTAGTTTTGTTGAGTACATGAATAATCAATTTCAAGGAGCTAAATAATGAGGTCGTTTAATAAACTCTTAACACGGACCATGGCTATTTTATTGATTACTCTCCTTACTGCCTGCTCGTCTGTACCTGAATTAGAAAATAATACGGAAGCACCTCGAGTGAAGCTTCCTACTGGCTATGCAGAAAAAGCTATTATCAATGAATATTATGACCCTTGGGAAGGGTTTAATCGTCGTATGTATTACTTTAATGCAAAAGCAGATGAATATGTACTATTACCTGTTGTCGCTGGTTATAAGGCTGTAACGCCTGACATTCTAGAAACAGGTATTAACAACTTCTTTAGTAATTTAGGCGAAATATCTGTTTTCATTAACGCTCTTTTACAAGCTAAACCTGCTGTTGCTGCTGAAACTTTTGGCCGTTTTGCGGTAAATACAACGGTAGGGGTTTTTGGCTTTTTTGATGTAGCAACACCTATTGGCTTAGATGAACAAAATGAAGACTTTGGTCAAACATTAGGTGTGTGGGGTATTGAGGCTGGGCCTTATTTGGTTTTACCCTTATTAGGTCCGTCTTCCTTACGTGATGCGACTGGAGCTGCAATAGATATGTTAGCTTTTCAGGCGGTAATTAATGAACTGGGTATGGCAGGAGAAGAAGAATTGTTTCTATCGATGCTCAGTAGTATAGATACTCGAGCAAATTTACCGTTTAGGTATTATTCATCAGGTTCAGCTTTCGAGTATGAACGTTTAAAAATTCTATATATGAAATATAGAGAAATTCAAATAGCGCGATAAGTGTTATACCCAGTGGATTAATGATCAATTATTAAGCGGTCGCTTAAGCCTTTATTATTTAGGTAATGCCGGCATCTGTAAATAAAAAGTAAGGATAAGAAATGATAAAATATGCCGCTCTTGCATTGAGTTTGACCAGTATTTCAGTATTTGCTAGTTCAACTATCGATAGTATGAATAGCGTTCCCGATGTAAGAAACGAATCAAAAAATGGTTTTCATGGGCAAGTGGGTCTAGGTGTGATTAATAAGTCAGAATATCTAGGGGCAGACGACTCAGAAACAATTGCCGTACCATTAATCAACGTTAGCTATAATGATACCTTTTATTTCAGACTGAACCGTTTAGGTGCTTGGTTTTATAAGAACAACCAAGGTTTTCGTATTGGCGGTGTTATAACAACACAAGGTGGATACGATAAGGAAGACCTACCAAAGAACTATCAACTATTTGACCGTGACAACACCACATTAATCGGCATTAATGCTCAATATAGAAAAGGTTTATTTTCTGCCGAAACGGGTTATTTAGTTGGGACCGGTGATAATACTAAAGCTGATAAAGGCTCTGAAGGTGGTAAAATTTATGCCCAGGCCAGCTATACCTTTTTAGCTACATCTCAATATACGTTAACCGGAACGGTTAAAGTTGAAAACTGGGATGAAGATCTCGTTGAATATTACTATGGTAATAAAGATGCTGCGATGAATGTTACTGCGGGCATAATAGGTACATACAACATCAATAAAAAATGGACATTGATAGGCGCCGTCACTGTAACATCAGTGGGGGATGAAATTGCTGATAGCCCAATTGCAGTAGACGACTCTGCTAACATGTTATTAATTGGCGCTACTTACTCATTTTAATAAACTGAGTATTTTTGTATTTTTGAAAGGGTGTTTTGTAGTCGTGAAGCTATAGGGTATACTGCGCCAATATATAATCATTAGGATGTAAATTTGTTAACTATCATTCGCTTTATTTTAATGACACTAGCTTTAGTTTTTATTTGTAGTGTCGCCTGTATTTATAGTATTTTACGCCCATTCCATCGTAATAATGTTTTTCATACAGCTCATTATCTGAGTAAAGTGTCAACGATTTTAGGCTTGGGTATTGAAGTGAGAATACCTGATAGTATTAAAGATATTGGTCCGGCTGTTTATATTTGTAATCATCAAAATAGCTACGATATTTTTACGGTGAGTGCGGCTGTTCAGCCTTCTACAGTGAGTGTTGGGAAAAAGAGTTTAAAATGGATCCCTTTTTTCGGTCAAATGTATTGGTTAACGGGTAACATTTTAATTGACCGTGCAAATTCAAGTAAAGCTATTAATACTATTGCGTTAACCGCAAAAAAAATCACAGAAAAAGAGTTATCTGTTTGGTTGTTTCCAGAAGGAACTCGAAGTAATGGTAAAGGTTTGCTGCCTTTTAAAACAGGGGCGTTTCGTACGGCACAACAAGCCAATGTGCCTATTATACCTGTTTGTGTAAGCAATTCTCATGAAAAAATAAAGTTAGGCCGTTGGAACAATGGTAAATTGATTATTGAGTTATTAGAGCCAATATATTTTAAGACCGATGAAAAAGAAAGTATTAGAGAAGTCGCTAATAATGCACACAAAAAGATGCTTGTTAAGATTGCTGAGCTCAGTAAAGAATCTGGCAACGAGTTAGTAATACAAAAGACTATTAAATAAATTGAGATAACGATGAAAGACGAAGAATTGCAGCAATGGCAAGACCATACAAATAATTTGGTTAATGCGCTTATAGAAGATGGCACTAATGAAGAAGTGCATCATACGATTGAGCATCATTTTTCCAGTTCTGATTTCAATGTATTAGAAAAAGCAGCGATTTCCGCTTTTAAAATGGGTTTAGAAATAGAAGACCCTGAAGAAGCTGAACTTGAGAATGGCGACAAAGTATTTGCTTTTGATATTATAACTGAGCAACCACTTGACGAAGAGATTATTTTCGAAGAAACAAAAAAGATGTTTGAGTTAGCCCAGCAATGTAAAGTTGATTATGACGGTTGGGGCACTTATTTCGAAGAGTAACGTATAAAACATAAATAAATTACCTTGAAAGGACTTAAAAATGGGATGGATAGAAACGCTACTTAATCCTGCGACGTTATCATTATTAATACCTATTATTGCTATTGTGGGTGCTTTTTCAATTGCAGGACTGAAAGCACATCATAGACATCAAGAGCGAATAGAAAAAATTAAGCACGGTATTGATCCTGACAAATAGCTCAAATAAAGCCCAAGTGTAAATACGGGTGAATTATACTAAGTTATAAAAGCAAAGTGCTCGCACTTTGCTTTTTTTTTAGCTGTATTGATTGTTGTTGGAACGGCTTTATTTGTAACTAAAATTGATAGGCAACACCTGCATAGAAATATGCTCCATTGAAGCCAAAGGGAGCTGAACGTCGTGAATAAGTAAATACACCAGGGCTACTAGCTACAATATCACCACTTGCGTTAACAATAGTGCCTGAGCGAGAGTTACCTATTTCATTTTTATCAGGGTAAACATCAAAGATGTTATTGCCACCAAAATTGAATGAAAGTTCATCGTTGAACTGATAATTTACCCGTAAATCTGTTAATAGTTCTGCGCCATACGTTTGTCTTTCACCATCAAGAACCGTGTATTCACCATAACGATTAAAAGCGAGATTTACAGTAAATAGACCTAGTTTATATAAGCCGCTAAAACTGATCCGATCTTGAGGTTGCCATTCTTCGATAATTGAAATTGCTTGTTCAGAAAATACATTCACAGGCAGAATACCACCTAGCGCACTATCTGCTGGCGTATAAGTATCGGTAACGCTAGTTTCAGTAAAGTTTGCCGCTAATGTTAGCGCTAATTCGCCTGACATCAGTTCTGTATTCCAAGTGGTGATGATATCAACACCGCTCGTTTCAGTATCAGCACCATTCAAAAAGAATTGCCCGGCACCTGCACCAGAAGACGTTAATGCGGTATCAAGCGCTGACGATAACCCTTTACCTAATGAATTACTCAGAACAATACGATCTTTAATATCAATAGAGTAAAAATCAACCGTTAAATTAATGTTATTGGTAACTTGTACAACAGTGCCAACACTAAAGTTAATCGACTCTTCTTCTTTGAGTTCAGGAATGCCTATTGCTTGGGCTAAAATACTATCATTTCGGAAAGTCCCTATCTGAACTGCAATTTGGTCTCCGCCATTTTGAGCCGTTTGAAATTGAGTACTGATATTGTCAGTATAAAGTTGCTGCATCGAGGGAGCCCTAAAACCTGTACTCATAGCTCCACGTATTGATATGTCATCAGTCATTGACCAATTAGCGGCAAGTTTGAAATTAGTGCTGTCTCCAAAACCATCATAGTCATCAAAACGTATTGCGCCAGTGAGGATCAGACGATCAGTAACTTCAAATTCGGTATCTATATAAAAAGAAATGACGTTACGTGATTCATTAACCGATTGTAAAGGAGCAGTCCCCCCAAATCCTTGAGTACCAGCACTTCGGTCAGTGTCATATAAACTATTGCCGAGTCCATCGGTATCATAATCTCGGTATGAATATTCATCTCCTGCTTTAACGGTATACTCATCTTTACGAAATTCTGTTCCTATGGCTAAAGAAAACCAATCAAAAACCTGGGTGTAATCAATATTAAGGGTTTGTAAAGTAAGCGCTAAACCGTAAGCAAAAGCTTCACGAGGAATCGATAGTCGAATTTCATCTGCCGTCAATGATGAGGTGTATATTAATGAATTTGCGTATGATGAGTTAATGGTATTACGGGTGGTATAATCAATGTTATTTTCACCGTAAGTGTATGACAAATCTAATGATGAATAATCACTAAACTCAGTTTTATAACCGAAATTGTATGAAATGTCTTTTATTTCAGTCTTGATCTTAGGTAAAAAACCATTAGGAATCGTAGCATCATCATCTTGAAGTTGAGCATTACCCCCGTCATTTGCATTATGGCGAAAAAACGCCGCAGACTCATTATCTCGGCTCGAATAGGTAATAAAGCCGTATATATGCCCATCAGCTAAATCGTATCCAGTATTGATGGTTAGCCCTATTTGGTTGGAATCTGCATCACCAATACGAAAGGTATCACGTGTTGCTGTTGCTTCTCGCGGATCTGCTAAGAGGTAATTTCCATCATCAAGTTGTGTACAACCTGAAAATTGACATGAACCATGCAACCCCGCTCGATTTGTGAAACCTCTATCACGTATGTTTAAAGTGGTATTTACAAAACCATTATCACCTAACGCAAAGCCTTTTGAGATATCAATATTCGTGGTTTCGCCATCACCTTCAGAATTTTCGCCATAAGAAACGGCAAAAATACCGCCTTCACTTTGATCTTTGAGAATAATATTGATAACACCCGCAATCGCATCAGAGCCATATTGTGCGGCAGCACCATCTCGTAATACTTCAATACGCTTTATCGATGCCGCAGGAATCGCATTCATATCAGTGCCAGCAGTACCTCGACCCACAGACGTATTAATGTGAATTAAGCTCGCTTGATGACGTCGCTTTCCATTAATCAACACTAACGTTTGATCAGGTCCTAAGCCACGTAATGTCGCTGGGCGTAAAGCATCAGTTCCGTCACTAATTGACGAACTAGAAAAGTTAAAAGAAGGTGCTATGGCTTGTAACATCCTCCCCACTTCCGTTTGGCCGGTATTAACGAGAGCTTCTGCAGATAATATATCTACGGGAACGGGTAAATCGTCTACAGAACGACCTGCAACACGACTACCTATCACGGATATTATTTCAACTTCTTGCTCGTTTGCTTGATTGGGCTCTTGTGCAAGCACGGTATGGCTTGATGCACTCAGTATTAGCGAAACTAATAAGGCATTGAGTGTTGTGCTTTTATTCATTGTTAAACTATTCCTGATATTTATTCGTTTTTTGCATGGTTAGTTTGAGTTATCTGTATCTGTAGTTAAGTCTTATTAAATGAAGTTATTCTATTATATTTTATAAAAGACCTATTAGGTCAAATATAACAATCGAAAACTTATTTTGAGGTATTCAAGCTCAAATGAATCGAGTTATTGTTTATTTTTTCGAATTGGATATTAAAGTTAATACTTAAAGAGGTAAGTAATCCGTCGATATCGTTCGCCTTGTAATAGCCTGCCACTTTTATGTTAGACAATTCAACATCATTAATTTCAAATTTTGTGGTTGTATAACGACTGACCTCGGCTAAAGCTTCATCGAGTGTTTCACCACTAAAAACTAACATACCTTGTTGCCAAGCAAGCTCTCGTTGAATTCTTTCAAATGATATTTTTTCATTTGACGTTTCAATGTTATTTTCTATCGTGGCAATTTCCCCCGATGTTACTAATAAACCGGGCAATTCCTCTTTGGGTAAATGAGTTAGCATGTTTGCTATTTTATGCAATGGTTCGTTGGATTTAGTGATTAATACACGACCTTCAGTGACAACAAGCTCCATATTTTCATTTGATGATTTTTGTACATTAAAAATAGTCCCTAAAGCCGTAAATGATTTTTCACCTGCGGTTACCGTAAAGGGTCTACTTTTATCCTGAGTAACATTAAAGTTAGCTTCACCTTTTATGAGAGTTAACAGACGGTTGTTTTTTGAAAAACTCACCTTGACGATGCTATTCGTGTTGAGTTTAACTCTTGACCCATCAGAGAGTGAAAAACGAGTCTGTTGACCAATTTCTGTCTGCAGCATTCTCACTTCAATAAATTGTTTTTCGTTATTAGCATCAGGAAATGGTGTCATATTAATGAATATGTTACCTGTAATCAGCACAATAGCAGTAACACTTGCTGCAATAGCATATTTAACGAGCAAGGTGTTTTTTTGTGATTTAGGATTTTCTAATGGGTATAAGGCGCTTAATACATTTAGCACATTTAAGTCATTTGAGCGTGTTGCTAAAGAGAATAATGTATTGCGATGAAAACTACTTTTCTTTGACCATAAATACAAAGCTAGCGTCTCACCTTGTGAGAGACTTCGATTAATTTTACTTATCCAATGGCTTGCTTGTGCTTTGATAATAGCTTCAGGTGAACGAATAAACGTTTCTTGAATAATGTCATTATCATCAGGGCTTACCATTTTATTGATATAACGCTTGATGTTGGTGGTGTAATTAACAAACAGCGTAGTGAATTGATTATTCTTAGCCATTTTATTCTTATTATATTATTTTGAAAGTTAGTGTAGGGTAAAAAACATACAATCACAATAAAGTTAGAATAGTCATCACTGATAAGTTTTGGTATATTGTATTCAAAATCAAAATAGCAGTTTAAGTAACACAATGAATAAAATTACCTTTTTAAAATATGCACTTATTATCATGTACTTAGTTCCGCTGTTACTCTTTGCTAATGTTGATACTAATGTTGATACTAATGTTGATACTAATGTTGATACTAATGCTGATAAAAACAACTCACATTTTAATAATATTATTGATCGCACCGGAACCCCCAAACGTCATAAAGACTACGATAGTTTTCAAAATCAAAAATTTAATCCATTTATTGATTTAGGTGCTTGGCATGGCTTTTTATTACCGAGTGAAAATAGCGCATTAGGTGCATTCACGGGACCCTTAATAATTGCTCAAGAATACAGTCTATTTATCGCAGAAAAACTAGAGAAGTTGAAAATATCGATTAATGAAATGGGTCAAAGCAGAAGAACATTAGACTTTTCAAAAGCCAAACATACGCAATACTCTTCACCTGGGCTTTTATTTCAACGTTATGATTTTAAAGAACTGTCCGTAAAACTTATCCTGAGGTATACCTCCAATAGAACGGCACTAGTTGAGACACATATAATAAACAATATGGGTAAACGACTGACATTAACATTGAGTTGGCAAGGAAAGTTGTTGTCACAATGGGATGATCAAAAATCTGTGATTGAAGCTTTACCACATTGGAGTCGAAAGTTAGTAAGTGACCCACAGGGCGTTTCCATCCATTTTTCAGAAACTCGTCTGCCTTGGCATATATTAACCAGTAAAACTTCTCAATATCAAATTAAACGCTCAATAAAAACATCTACACAAATAGAACAATCTAGCCACAGTTACATCAGTGAGAAGGAGGTTGTGATTGAAGCAAACAACATTTTCAGCATGTTTACTACTCAGAGCTATTTTCATGATGAAAGTGAAAAGAATAATGAAAAACTTATCATTGAAAAGATGTTACTTAAACCTGCACAATATATCGAGAAGACTCAAGCGAGATGGCACAAATATCTTGAAAATATTGATCACAAATCAAATTCCCTAATGCCCACTCAAATCGCTGTAAAATCTCTCGAAACGTTAATAGGAAATTGGCGAAGTTCTGCCGGAAATTTACTGCATGACAGCGTAACTCCGTCTGTTACAGCAAGGTGGTTTAATGGTGTTTGGGCTTGGGATAGTTGGAAGCATGCAGCAGCGTTATCGACTATTGATAGCGAATTAGCGAAGAACAATATCCGTGCAATGTTTGATTATCAAATAAAAAGGGATGACCCCGTAAGGCCCCAAGATCACGGTATGTTAATTGATGCTATTTTCTATAACAAAGATGATGTTCGTGGTGGTGATGGCGGAAATTGGAACGAAAGAAATACCAAACCACCATTAGCAAGTTGGGCGGTATGGCAAGTGTACAAAGCCACGAATGATTTAGCGTTTATTAAAGAAATGCTCCCTAAGTTAAAAGCTTATCATCAGTGGTGGTATCGAAATCGTGATCACAATAATAATGGTTTAGTTGAATATGGCGCAACAAAACATCGTTATCACAATGACGAAGCAGGTAATATTACCTTTAAAGTTCAATATGAAAAAGCTCAAAACAGGACGGGATTTCTTAAACAATGTAAATTAAATGCTGATAAATGGTATCACTGTGCGGGTATGAACATTTACCAAAATGTTTTAGTTGACGGTAGATATAGTGCGTTAGATATTGGCGCTCAGCATGGTGCAGCTTGGGAATCAGGCATGGATAATGCTGCTCGATTTGGTTTTATTAGTGATAATCAGCTTAAAATCTATGCCGAGAAAAATTATCAAGGAAACATTGAGAAAGCCCGTAAAGATTGGCAAGTGATGTTCTATGAAAATTTATCACCAAAAGGTGAACTGTTAGGTTTTTCAATTAACCAAGAATCTGTAGAGTTAAATACATATTTAGCAAATGAAAAACTATTACTCGCCAATATGTCTGATTTACTTAAGGAAAATAACGCAGCTAATCAATATCGCCAAGCAAGTGAAAAATTAATTAAAACAATAAACCAATGTTTCTTTGATGAAGATACGGGATTTTATTACGACAGAAAAATTACTAAAACTTATTCAGAAAAACAAAGTATTTGTGATGGAGAGTTATTAGTTTCAAGAGGAAAAGGTCCTGAAGGTTGGAGCCCTTTGTGGGGGAAAATAGCGGATAAGCATAAAGCTGAAAAAGTGAAAAATGTTATGCTTAATGCCAATGAGTTTAATACTAAAGTGCCTTTAGGCACAGCTGCGTTATCAAACCCTGCCTACGATGCTAATATTTACTGGCGTGGAAGAGTCTGGCTAGATCAAGTCTATTTTGGTTTAGTTGCGCTGGAAAATTACGGTTATAAAAAAGAAGCAAATTTATTGTTGAATAAGCTCATCAATAATGCAGAAAACTTAAAGGGTAATGGTGCAATAAGAGAGAATTACAACCCTGAAACTGGGCAAGTTCAAGGTGCGACAAACTTCAGTTGGAGTGCTGCTCACTTATTGATGCTGCATAGAGATTTTTAATGACGAATTGACTTTATATTACTGCTACTGAAAATTCAGCTGCTATCTCATTCAACTTGTTACGGTCTTTATGTAATAAACGATAAAGGTTAAGCTGATTTTTCGCCCGTTCTAAATTATGATTTTCATGTTTAACATGAAAATAGTTATCGCCGTCTAGATAGTCAGTTAAAAAACGAACGCCGAGCATAAACGGTAATAATTGTGCACCAATAACCAAACTTTGTTGTTCAAGCTCTGACATTCTATCCCCAAAAGCTTCAATGTAACCTTGCGATAATGCACTGTAAATATCGAATCTTACTGTCATATTAGGTAAATCGGTACCATCTTCAGGTAAGTTTGAACAACACGTTCTCACCATATCGCCAAAGTCATGCATCAAATATCCGGGCATACAAGTATCTAAATCAATAACGGCTAGTGGCAGTTTTGATTGAGCACAAAATAATAAATTATTAATTTTAGTATCGTTATGAGTGACTTGTATTGGCAGTCGTTGCGTAAGTTCATCTACTTCATCAATAAAGGATTGCGCAGAAAAACAATAATCAACTAATTGCTGACATGATGATAAACGACCTTGAGCATCAGCTTTGATAACTGCTCTTAAATCATTCATGCGTTTAGACAAATTATGAAAATCAGGAATAGTTTCTGTTAATGATGTTGCTGAGAAGTCACTCAACGCAGAAGTGAATTGTGCAAAAGCTGAACCTACTTGTTTAGCTTGCTCAGGTGTTTCAACTTCTTCTACACTAAAACAATTAGGGATGTAATGAATCGCACGCCAGTATTGGTTATTTGTATCAATAACCAATGGCTGACCATCTATAGTAGGTATTTGCCATATTGGAGATAACGAATAAAGCTTGTTATGATTTTTTGACAATAAATGTTTGTTAATCAATTCAGCATTATTAATAACATCTTTTGGATTTTTGAAAACGTTTTTGTTGATGCGCTGTAAAACAAAATTAGCCTGCTCATTACTCACTAAATAGGTGTCGTTAATTAAGCCGTTCCCTAAAGGAGATACCGTGCAATTTTCAATTGAACATCCATAGTGTGTTAACACTTGGTTTAGAGTTTCGTTATCAACAACTTTAGTCATAATTATTTACTGTTAGTGTTTGCATTTGAAAGACTCAAAGACAAGATAGTCTTTGATACAAAATCAGTCGGTATATTAATAGAAAGTTATATATATAGGAAGTTAAAGCTGAAGCTTTCCGTATCTTCACGTTAAGTTGATGTCTTCAATTAAGTTATAGGTAATTTATGCTGATGTACATAGCCGTGATACCGCACAAGTCATTTGCATATAGACAAACCTTCCTAGACTTATACGCTGCAAAATGAGCTCATGCACTCTTTATAAAAAACAAGCATAGTTGAAGTAGGGCTAAATACTTATAGTGATAAATTTTCAGTATTCGTTTGAGCGGGAAATAACAAACTAAATCGAGCCCCTGGAAGCATATTGCCAGCAGCGGCTTTGATCGTGCCTTTATGCCAATCCATTACTTTAGCACTGATCGCAAGACCTAAGCCAAAGTGACCTTGTTCGCGAGAACGTGAACTGTCGAGTTTTATAAACGGAGAGAATATAACGTCGCGTTTATCTTTAGGGATCCCTTTACCATCATCTTCTACCGATATTGAAAATTCTTGATTGTTGATGTCTATCGATAAAATAACTTGTGAATCAGCATGTTGAATCGCATTACTTACCAAGTTTAGTGCCGCACGATAACACCAATGAAAATCTAAAGAATAGAGTTTTTCTGTCGCTAATAGTTCACACGATAATTTAATATTATGTTGCTCAGCTAACGACTGGCAGTCGTTAGTAACAACTTCAACTAAGTTATTCACGTCGATTAATTCGGGTTTCAAATGAAAACTTTGTCGCTCCATGCCTGCATAGTCGAGAAATGCGGTGGTCATATCTTCCATGCGAGTCAACTCAATTTCCATACGCGAAAGATAGGTATTTTTCTTAGTTAAGTCATCACAATCTAATGCAGCTTCAACACCAAACCGCAAGCATGACATAGGTGTACGAATGTCATGTGAAATACTTCGAGCAAGAATTTTATTATCTGCAACCAGTTTCTCTATACGTGCGGCCATATTATTAAAGCTGCTTTCTAGTGTGTTTATATAAGAAAAACGATTAAAAGGTACGCGAATTGAGAGATCGCCTGCGCCAATTTTTGCGGCAGAAAAAGTGAGTAAATATAGACGGCGTGTTAATGGCAATAGCCACAACAATATGATCCCGCAAATGCCTAAATATAAAATCAGCGTAAATAGCAGGTTTTCTTGTTCATTCTCCGAGGCCATTGGGGGTAATTGCAAATGTATCAAAGCTTCGGGGTGTAAGGTTATTTTTCTCAACAAGTAAGCATCGTCATTAGAGGCTAAAAGTAAACCTCCTGACTGGGAAAGTTGTGCAAGTAAAGACTGGGGAAGCGCAATGTTGTCGGTACTTTCAAGGGAAAGCTTAACTTGGTAATATTGTGCTAACTGGTTCGTCTTTTCTATTAAATCAATCGTTTTTACGTTTGATAATTGCTGTTCAAAGCCATCAACTAATTTTTGATAAACAACTAATTCAGTATTTTCATGCTCATTACCTTGTTTAGCAACAAGTTTATCCAAGCCCCAATTTATGATGAATAATGCGCCTAATACCGCAGCTACCATACTGATATATAAGCGCTTCATAACGTTTACTCAGCCCAAGCGTCGGCAACGAATAAGTAACCTTTGCCCCAAACAGTTTTGAACTTTTGTGGTTTTTGAGGATCGTCATTAAATATTTTACGTAACGTTGAAAGCATGACATCGAAACGGCGATCTTGCCCGTCGTATTCGCGCCCTTTTAGTGCTTTAAATACCGTGTCTCGATCAACGACTTCTCCAGCATGTTCGGCAAGAAAAGTTAAAAACGCAAACAAACTTGTCGATAGTTCAACTTCCTCATTTTTATAAGTGACTCTTTTAGCTTCGCCATTAATAATGAGTGAGCCGTGCGTAATGATTTGTCTAGACGCTTCAGTTGGTACGTTATGTTTTAGCGCACCGGTAATTCGGGCGAGCAGTGCGCGTGGGCGAACGGGTTTTATCACGTAGTCATTAGCACCTGCTTCTAGGCCAATAACTTCATCAAATTCATCTGCTCTTGCCGTCAGCATAATAATCGGTAGTTGGCTTTCTTGACGAATTAACCGACAGACTTCAATACCGTTTAAACCGGGTAGCATAATATCGAGTAAGACCAATTGTGGTTCAAATTTGGCCATTGCAGCCATCACTAAATCACCACGGGCTACGTGATCAACAATAAAATTTTGTTCGCGAAGATATTCACAAACCCAATCAGCTAACGTTAAATCGTCTTCCACGAGTAAGATTCGACTTGTCATCTTTTTTTTCCTTTTAGCATTTGAGGCTGAATTTAAAATATACGCCAGCGACGCTTTCTTGCGGTGGGTTTGTGCACCCAGCTAACTTCTACTGCAGTTTCTGCAATAACTTGTTTATTTTTTGATGACATCAATAAGAATTCAATTTTTTCATTTGACTCAAAATTGAAAATAATTTGATTGCCATTGCTGTTCTTCCAGCATTGTATCATTTTCAGTGGAGCACTTACTGTTTGTGGCTGCTTTATGTAGATACAATAATCTTGTTTAATATCACTAGACCAATTAAGTTTAACGTTGGCATAACACGTTCTTCCATGACGCAAAGCAATACAGTTTGCTGGTTGCGCAGAAAAAATCAAAGGTGTTACCGTTAATTGGTTTACTTTATTCGTTATTTCCGCAGCCAAGCTAGGCTGTAAACTGACAAGAAAACAACTTAACACTAACCATTTTTTAGCATGTCCATTGCTAAGGTTAAAATACATAAAGAACCCCTAGCATCACTTCAGTTAAGTGTTGCTTACCGATGATAGGGCTATTTTTAATGGCTGTTGAATAATAGCTTTGTGTGATCCCCGCGCTGAATGACCATTTTTTAGAAATAGGGTGGCGCGCAAAAACCTCTACTTGTGCTTTGTAACTACTGCCGGGTTCGTAAAAAGAGCGATTGTCAGAAACTTCATTTTTATCTACTCCAACAAAGTAATCAGTAACGCCTTGAGAATAATGAGTAAAACCTGCGCCGAGATAAATGTCCCAGTTTCTATAAGGCACTAACTGGCTATAAAAAACATCAGCTACCCAACCACTCGTGCTCAGTCCGGCTAAATCAACCGATAAAATTGAATCCTCATAAAAACGAGAATAACGTATACCTAAACCTTGACCAAAATTTCTTTCTTCGAGACCTTCTAAAACCGGTATGTCGTTATGGCTATTCTTTATTATTTCTTCAGGGTTGTAACCGGGCACATAAGTTTTGTGGAGAATATCTAGTTCCCAGTTGTCTTCTACAATAAGTTCATAACCTATTTCTCCGCCTAGTGTTACTGCTTCGGAGCGACGATGATTTGATTGAATAAAAAAGCCTTTATAGTAAACATCGAACAAAAGTGAAATATTTAGATAATTACCAAAACTTGACTGGTTATCATTTTTTATCGGACCTTGTTCATAAACACCTGAAATACTGCCCATAGCCTGCCAGCTGAATGTTTTGTCAAAAACAGTGGTTTCATTTTTAAGTTGGGGATCTGCAGCATGAGCTGATACTGATATAAATGCCAAAAATATTGACAGGAAATGACTTCTATACGTCATTAAGGTATTTCTTAACATTATTCGATACCTATTAATTGCTGGTTATTTGAGTGATGTTTTTTCATTATTTTTTGATAAATTATTATTATTACTCACATAACTAAATGTTATCAAATGTAACTAAATTTTGTCAGACATATAGGGGGGTAAAATGTTTAAAAATTGTAAGTAATTACATTCAACGCCCTCATAGTGATAAAATGATAGCGCTAAAATACCGAAGCTTGAGAAATGAAAATGAATGGTTAGCGCTTTTAACTATAATTTTTAACTATAAGCAACAAAGATAAAGAGTATTTTAACTTTGCTTAAAAGTTTATTATGCTTTATCCATAAATTGTAATTACCCTTAGGTTAACTTCATGTCAAACGCATCATCAAAGCAACGTCCTTCCTTTAATTGGCAAGACCCTTTATTACTAGAGTCTTTATTGAGCGAAGAAGAGCGGATGATCCGAGATACGACTCATCAGTATTGCCAAGAAAAATTAATGCCGAGAATATTAGAGGCAAACCGAAATGAAGTGTTCGATGCAAGCATAATGACTGAATTAGGCGAGCTTGGTTTATTAGGGTGCACCTTGCCAGAAAAATACGGCTGTTCTGGTGTTAATTATGTTACGTATGGCTTAATTGCGCGTGAAGTTGAACGAGTTGATAGTGGCTATCGTAGTGCCATGAGTGTGCAATCTTCATTGGTTATGCATCCTATTTATGCTTATGGCAGTGAAAAACAGCGGATGAAATATTTACCTAAACTTGCAACAGGAGAATATATTGGTTGTTTCGGTTTAACTGAACCTAATTCTGGTTCCGATCCTGGAAGTTTAACCACTAAAGCTGAAGAAGTTGCTGGTGGATACTGCTTAACGGGTAATAAAATGTGGATCACCAACTCACCTATTGCCGATATTTTTGTTGTATGGGCAAAACTCAATGGCGTTATTCGTGGCTTTATTCTTGAAAAAGGCATGGCCGGATTATCGGCGCCAAAAATTGAGGGTAAATTTTCGCTGCGTGCATCAATTACCGGTGAAATCGTGATGGACAATGTGCTTGTTCCAAAAGAAAATATGCTGCCGAATGTAAAAGGCCTGTCTGGGCCTTTTGGTTGTTTGAATAAAGCAAGATACGGTATTGCATGGGGGGCATTAGGGGCCGCTGAATTTTGTTGGCATGGTGCTCGACAATATACTTTAGACCGTGAACAGTTTGGTAAACCACTTGCCGCAACACAATTAATCCAGAAAAAATTAGCAGATATGCAAACTGACATTACAACCGCTTTATTTGCTTGTTTACAGGTTGGACGTTTGATGGATGCGGGCACGTTATCGCCAGAAGCCATTTCTCTGGTCAAACGTAATTCATGTGGTAAAGCACTGGAAATAGCGCGAAATGCAAGAGATATGCACGGTGGTAATGGTATTAGTGACGAGTTTCATGTTATTCGTCACATGATGAATTTAGAAGCTGTGAATACCTATGAAGGCACGCATGACGTACATGCATTAATTCTTGGTCGTGCTCAAACCGGTATCCAAGCTTTCTTTTAATGAACTGAATATTGCTTTTAACAGGGGGTTATAGTGGTTAACAATACTTTTTATAAATTTGTCTAGGTGAATTTAGTGTTAATCGCTTAAAATGAAAATTATTCTAACCACTGTACTGACAAACATATGATCTCTAGCCGTAAAAAAAATGAAGCCGAATTAGTTTTAGCATTCAAATCTCTATTGAAAGATCAATGTTACGGTTCGCAAAGTCAGTTAGCAGATGCTCTTGATAAGCAAGGTTTTAAAAATATGTCGCAGGCGAAAATATCCCGTTTGTTGTCAAAGCTTGGCGCCGTTAAAATGCGCAATGCGAATACCGAAGTTGTATATATTTTACCAGACGAACTTGCGGTACCTAAATCAAAGCAGTCAATTCAGTCAGTGGTGGTAAGTGTTAAGCACAACAATATGCAGATAATTTTGAAAACAGGTATTGGCGGCGCACCATTAATCTCAAGAATGTTAGACAGTTTAGGTGAACCAGCGGGTATTTTAGGGACACTTGCTGGCGACGACACAATATTTATTGCCCCAGTAGATATCAGTAGAATTGACGATATCACCCTAGAAATTAAAAAACTTCTCGATGTTTAGAACGATGGATAACTAGCTATATAAAAATATTAAAAATAAAAAAGGGTAACAATCGTTACCCTTTTTTATGGCTTGTTCTAACATAAAAAACTAATACTTATCGGTTAAACACAAGAAAATACCCAACGAGTTTTACTGTAAAAGTCATCTTCAGGTGTTAATAAAACATTGTCGATAGCACAGCCTTTCTGCAAACTATTTGCTCGCTGTGTCTCTAAACAAAGTGCCGCGCGAGCTTGGTAATAACAGTCGTCTTTGCCTTTTTGGCTGCCGTCAATATAATTAGCGCTATATAAAATCAAACTAGGCTGGTCTGAATATATACTGATACATCGGCCAGAGTTTTTTTCAAACGCCTTTGCTGCGAGTACTTCACCGCTCAAACATTTTTTGTTTAATAGCCAATAATTGTCATATCCTAACCCAATCTTTATTTGCAGGTCATCACCGTCTATTTCATCGCCTAGCGTGCGTAAATCTATTTGATTGGTAAAGTCATGAGCAGTACCTATAACCGGCCTTTGTTCATCGGTGGGATATACACGTTCAGACATAGGCAAAAAATGGTCGGCATTAATATACACCTGATGGTCTAAAATATTGCCACTGTTATGGCCGGCTAAATTAAAATAACTGTGCTGTGTTAAATTCACTATGGTGTTTTTATCGGTGCTGGCGAAATACTCAAGGGTGAATTGGTTATCGTCATCCAAGGTATATAAAACTTTAAAGGTAACCGCGCCGGGAAAACCTTCTTCACCATCAGGGCTGGTGTAGATGAGTTCAACGCTTGAAGACGTTTCATCTTGAAATGTTCTGGCTTGCCATAATTGTTTGTTGAGGGCTTTTTGTCCACCATGTAATTGGCTGTCAGGGGCATTTAAGGTAAGTTGAAATTCTTCACCTTCAATGCTGAAAATACCTTGATCAATTCTCCCAGCATAGCGGCCAATAATAGCGCCTAAATAATAAGGGTCATGCTCGTAACTTTGAATGGTGTCATAACCTAAAACAATGTCAGCTAAAAGACCCTTGTTATCTTGGGTTTTTATTGAAGTAATAATAGCGCCAAAATTAGTAATACTAACCTGAGTCCCTATCTTGTTTTGTAGCGTAAAAAGTTGTGTAGATTCACCACTCGATAATTGCCCAAAATCAGAGGTTACCATTCGACTAATGGTATTTTTTATTTCTACATGCTCTGTCATTACTCAAGCCCCATACTTATACAATTACCTTTTCATGAATACATCATATTGAAGCGAGATCTTTAAGCAATTAATAATTGTAACGATTTTAATTTAATTCATAAAAAAACATTCAAATTGTACTTTTGTTAAACAAATAGAGTTTATTTTCAAGTGTTTATTTGATCGCTCAAGATAAAAATCAATCAACCCAATGAAAAAACCTTGTCATAAAATTGCAATAAAATTCACCTACACTGAATAGCTTAAGGAGTACGATGTGAAAGATATACTATTAGAAATATTAGCAAGCAAAGCGATAACTACCGTTTTTCAACCCATATTCAACGTACAGTCTAAAACTATTTTAGGTTATGAAGCGCTAACGCGTGGCCCTGAAAATTCGGAATTGTATGCACCCGATAAGCTTTTCTTCTTTGCTTCAAAGTACGACTTAATTTCTGAGTTAGAAATACTTTGTCGTGATAAAGCCATCACGCGTTTTGCCGAACTAAAACTGCAGGGAAAATTATTTCTAAATATTAGCCCTTTAGTACTATTAAGTAAAAATCATCCGCAGGGCGAAACCATTAAACTTGTGCAACAAGCCGGTTTGAGTTGCGATCAAATTGTTATCGAGCTGAGCGAAAAGTATCCCGTACCTAATGACACTATGCTTAGAGAAGCGCTGGCAAAATATCGTCAATTTGGCTTCGACGTTGCTATTGATGATTTAGGTGCTGGCTATTCAGGATTAAAACTATGGAGTCAACTTCGCCCAGATATTGTAAAAATTGACCGATACTTTGTCGAAAATTGCCATCAAGACAGTTTTAAGCGTAAATTTCTCAACGCTATTTTTGACTTAGCACAATCAGCACAAGCGCAGGTTATTGTTGAAGGCATTGAAACCATCGACGAATTTGAATTACTCGCAAGGCTTGGTATGGTTTACGCACAAGGTTTTTATTTAGCAAAGCCAGCGATAACGCCCATCAGACATTATCCTGAAAATCTGAATGCTGATTATCAATATTACAGTAAATCACCAAGGGGCAATCATATTCCCCTTGGTTGATTGAAGGTTTACCAAATAGCTAATACTTACTCATGAATGGCACTTGCGTTATTCGTGAGTTAAACACCAAAAACTAAAGGCATTATCTTGTGAATCCTCAGTTTGGCTTGTTTGATATTTTCCAGTAAAAAATTCATAAGGGATATAACAATAACCTTTGTCGCCAAACTCTTCGCCCCATGAGTTTCTAACGATAAAATGCTGCTTTTCATCGTCGTAGCCAACAGCGAGTAATGCATGCCCACCGAGCCTAATTTCATCAGGTTTTGGCATCGTAAACACGCCACTTGCAGGTGTTGAATAAAAACTTCTTGGCACCATCATGCCAAAAATAACAGGAAAATCTTTCGATAAAGATAGCTTTAAGTCTGCTAAGCCGTTATCTAGCGTTAATTTACAATAACGATTGATGATGTGTTTTTTCGCTTGAGTAAGCGCTGCTGCTGAGGGTTTTTCAGAAATAGCCGCATGCAACTCAGGTTCATTATCTTTTAACGTTTTTTCTACCGCTGCAGTAATTTCTGCAATGGTGCCCGTCTCCATAATTGATCTAAGATTTTTGGGTAAGGTAGATTCAGGATAAGGCCAAGACACTTCGGAACAAATGCCATTTTTAAATAAAGATTTTATGCCATCGCGTATAAACACAGGGGCATTTAAATCGACTTTGTCTTCTAGCACACGTTCGTTGTAGTAAACGAACATTTGTGAGGCATCAATATTACTGATATTTTCATTAATAAAAGGCTGATTATCTTTTACTAAATAAAGTTCCGCCGCTACCGCAATAGCACAAGCAGAGCATGAATTGAGTAACCCTTGGTTGATAATTTCAGAGGTGAGACTCTTTCGTAAATCTACAGCATGCAGAGTATGTTCAGCGACTTTTTCTTTGACTTTAATCGGACAAGAAATATGATTGTAGTGAGCTGATTTTTCTCCATGATGATCGCAAAACTGATGATCACGATGGTCATGACAATCAGGTTGAAGGGTTCTTTTATGTAAAGCTTCCATGTCTTCTCTTTATTATGTTAATTAATAACGATGGTCAACATACAATATTTATCATGATAGGTCGATACTCGTGTAGCAAGCTTTGAATTTTATAGATAAAAGGATAAAAAGCAGCGAAGAATAGCTTTACTTGTTAGTATATATTTATACTAAAATTAATAAGACATTCTCTTACATGCTATCAACTATCTACTTGATCAATATGCCGTATTCTTCAATAACTCGTCCTTCTTTAGCGTTAGGACTTATTGAAAACTATATTAATAAACATGGCCACCAAGTTGAAACTATATATGGCAATGTTGAATTTTCGGCTAAAATTGGTCTTGAGCTTTATGATCAAATAGACAAGTCTTTCTTTGAACACCTCATAGGAGAGTGGACCTTTTCTCGAGTGGCTTTTCCTGAAAAAGTGCTTAATGACGAAGGATTCTTTACTTTATTTTCTGACCTATCAGACACGATAAAACAACAACTCTTATCGACTAGAAATGAAGCAGAAAATTATATCCATGAACTCGCTAATCGTATACTAGAGCAATCACCAAAAATTGTTGCTTGTACCTCAACCTTTCAACAAAATTGTGCTTCATTAGCGTTATTACGCATTATTAAGGAAAAAAATAATAACGTAATAACATTGATGGGCGGGGCTAATTGCGAAGGCGTTATGGGACAAACCATTAGCGAGTCTTTCACTTGGGTTGATTATGTATTTTCGGGTGAATGCGACGACGTAATAGGTAAGTTTATTGATAAGTTGATGCGTGATGAATTTATTGGTGCACATAATTTACCCCATGGTTTTATTTGCCAAAGAAATAATGAGTTATTATTATCGCAAAATAATGTATCAGCAAAACCGCCTCGTGGTTATATTGAAGATATGGCTCAGGTTGGCACACCAATTTACGACAGCTATTTCAATACGATAAACAAGTTAGAGTTAACAGAAAATATTCAACCAGGTTTGTTGGCTGAAACCTCACGTGGTTGTTGGTGGGGAGCTAAAAAACATTGTACATTTTGCGGCTTAAATGGCTTGAGCATGACCCATAGATCAAAATCATCATCGGCTGTTTTAGCTGAATTTAAAGAACTTCATCAAAAATACAAAATTAATAAATTAGAAATTGTTGATAATATTTTGCCGATGGAATACATGAAAACGGTGTTGCCCGCTCTAAGTAAAGAGAAAAAATATAATATATTTTATGAAACAAAATCGAACTTGAAAAAAGAACATATAGCACAACTTGCCGATGCTGGGGTTAAATGGATACAACCTGGTTTTGAAAGCCTTAATGATGAATTTTTAAAATTAGTCGCAAAAGGTGCAACGGCTATTCAAAATGTTTCTGCATTAAAATGGTGTTTAAATCTTGGTGTAAAAGTTTCATGGAATGTATTGTGTGGAGCGCCAAATGAGAAAGAGCATTGGTATAATGAAATGGCAGAAATATTACCACTTATTATGCATTTACAACCTCCGCACTTTGAACTGATTAAAATTCGCTATCCCCGCTTTAGCCCTTATTTTAAAGACCCTGATAAATACGGTTTAACGCTCGAACCATTAAAAAGCTATCAGTATATATACCCATTAGTAGAGCAAGATCTTTTTAATATTGCTTATTTCTTTGATGAAAAGTCTACAAAAGAGGTCGATGTATTTAGTTTAAGTGTTGAGAATGTTCATCAAATTTCTGGTCACCAACTATTGCAAGAAAAAATATCAGAATGGGCGCTTCAATGGAGCAGCGGTTCAGTATCTTTACTTTATATGAGTGACCAAGGTGAAAACATCGTAGTTATTGACACACGTAAAGAAGCTACTAACTTTACTCATACCTTATCAGGAGTAACTGCGGCTATTTATCGACTTTGTGAAGAACCAGTATCAAAGAATCGCTTAGTGAGTAAATTAGTTGATCTTGAACTACCCAGTGATGATGTTTCGGTGAGCGAAGCGATAGAAACACTTGTGAATAATAAGTTATTGTTATCGCTCAGCAACTGCTACTTAGCATTAGCACTAAAAGGGCAAACACCGCCACTACCGGATGCGAAAGACTATCCCGCAGGTTATTTGAAATTTTAAATAGTAACGTTAACAATTATTGATTGAACATATAAAAAAGTCTTTATTAAGTCATGCTTAATAAAGACTTTTAGTCATAATCATAAAATATAAGCAATTATGACATTTTTTGTTAATTTTGAGCAGCCCGACAAACATCTTCCATTACTAAAGCGGTATAACGATAGGTTTGAAAAGCGCTAAGTTCCATCAACTGATATTGCTCTTCAGTTAATGCTAATGCGTTAATCGTATCAATAATATCTTGCTTATGGTGTAAATCGACTTTGGCATGATGCATTAAACTATTAAAGCCCTCAGCCGGTAAACCTGATTTTTCAATTAATGTTTCCACATATTCAACTGTTGGATGGTTTACTTCTAAACAAGCTAAGTATCCCATAAAAGCAACTGGATGAGCATGTCGGATCCAATAATACTGTGAACCAATTAAAGCAGCTAAATTTGTTGAAGGGATTTTATTAATGACCGACTCTCTAGATACGCCAAGTACTTCAAGGTCTTCCAAACACCACTCGTCGTGATTAAGCTCTTCAGGAATATGATGTTCCATATAAGTAATTAGGGGTGTTGATACAGGATCGTCAGGACGTAATTTTGCACAACGAATAACTTCTTTCATCAACTCTGTAGATGTCGTTGAAATTTTGTAATTTACAATCGCTTGTTCAATACAAACTTGCTTAGAATAAGAGAGCGAAGTGAACTTTTTATTCACTCCACCCGCTTTCATCTTCATCAGCAATAAGTTACGAGATAGTCGCTCAAATAAGCTAATGGATGATTTTTGCATAATAATTAAACAATGATGCCAACAGGTTGATCTTGATCTTTATTTGCATTTTTGTGAATCGTTTTTAATTGTTCAATTTCTTCTTTAGATAAACTTTCAATAGCTTGAGTATGCTCAGCACTTAAATCATCTTTATTGATTGCGCCACATTCATGAAGATCTTCAGTATTACTTTTATTATCAGACATATTTTATCCTTAAATTTATAGGTGTTATCATCGTTACTCTATATCAATTATTTGAAATAAAGTACCAATAGCATAGTAATTGATTGAATTTCTTGTCAAGTTGTTATTTAAATTATAACTTGTTGATGTCTCAATTTATATTTAAGCTACATACAGCTTAAATAAACCGTTATTCACAAAAAGAAGAAACAGATGCGCTGCTATATTCCATTATTTTCCCTCATTCTATTATTTGCAACATCGCTAAATAGCTATGCAGACACTATTAAGTATCGTTTTGAGCACTTTTCTCGAGAACAAGGCTTATCGCAATTATCCGCAGAGGTATTATATAAAGATAAACAAGGCTTTATATGGGCAGGAACTTCTGATGGCCTTAATCGCTTTGACGGTTATCAATTTAAAGTGTATCGCAATAATAGCGATAAGCTTGATAGTTTGTCTAATAACAATATTTTATCCATTACTGAAGACAGCAACGAAACCTTATGGCTCGGAACCCAAGGGGGGCTAAATAGGTTTAATAAAAAAACAGCAACATTTACCGCATTTTTTTACGATGAAAAGCAAAGTCATAGTTTAAGTAACAATATTGTACAGGCGTTAACTAGCGATAAGTTTGGTAACTTATGGGTGGGCACCAGTGATGGCTTAAATAAATTTAATGGCGAAAGCTTTATTCGCTACTCACACCAAACCGAAACGAATAAAGCTTTACGTAATAACATTCAAGTGATTATCAAAGGCACTAACGATAATTTATGGTTAGGTACTAAAGGTGGTTTGAGTTTTTTGGATGTTAAGTCGAATTTACTTCGCCCTATCGAATTGGGTTTAGAAGAAAAAAGTATCACTAGTCTGATGGAGTTCGACACTAATACTTTATGGTTAGGTACGGAAAAGGGCTTGTATTTATATGATAAAAAAAGTGGATTAATTACCGAGCAATCAGTATTAATTAACGCATTAGCCGATAGTCAGATCACTTCTTTTTTACGGCGCACTAAAAGCGACTTATGGATAACGACTAGGAATAATGGCGTTTATCGATATAATACATCAAGTAAAAGTGTTGAACATATTCAAGCAGATAAGAACAATGCCGATAGTCTAGCGAATAATGATGTTAGAACGATTATTGTCGATAATTCAGATAACGTGTGGCTCGGCACATATGTAAATGGCATTAATAAGTATGACTTATCTCGAGAACAGTTTAACCATATCAAAGAAGATATATCAAAAACCAATACATTGAAAGGCAGATCTATTATGCGCCTTTTGGAGCACTCAAGTAATAAACTCTTAATTTCTACTTATGCGTCTGGGTTAAATGTATTCGACAAAACGACAGGTGAATATCAGCAATACTTGCATGACCCGACCAACGATAAAAGCATAGGAGCCAATAGGGTTACTTGGTTAATTGATGATGACAAAAATGGTGCTTGGGTAGGTACCGTTGGCGGAGGTTTAAACCTTTTTAATATTGAAACCAAAGAATTTACACGGTTTATGCACAATCCTGATGACCCTACCAGTATCAGTCATAATGCTGTATTGCCTATATTTCAGGAAAATGAACATACTTTATGGTTAGGCACGTGGGGAGGTGGACTGAATAAATTTGATACCCGTACTAAGAAATTTACTCACTTTAAGCACGACCCAAATAATGACAATTCCCTTTCTGGTGATAAGATATGGGCGATACATCAAGACGATAACGAGGTTCTCTGGATAGGTACTATGTTCAACGGGCTAAATAAGTTTGACCCTAAAACCAATACTTTTACACATTTCAAATTTGATGCTAAAAATGAAAACGCTATTAGTAACCAATTTGTTACTGTTATTCATCAATCTACTAACGGGTATTTATGGATAGGTACCACGAATGGTTTGAATAAATTTGATCCGACAACTGAAAAATTTATCCATTATAAAGAAAAACATGGGCTTGCTAATGCTACTGTTTACGGTATTTTAGAAGATGAACAAGGCCACTTATGGCTAAGTACTAATGGTGGGCTTTCACGTTTTAACCCAACGACAGAACATTTTATAAATTATGATGTGACCGATGGCCTTCAATCAAAAGAATTTGCCTCATTGTCTTATTATAAAAGTAAATCGGGAGAGTTCTTTTTTGGCGGAGCCAATGGTTATAACCATTTTTACCCGCAAGATATTAAAGACGATACAATCCTACCGAATGTTGTGTTAACTAACTTTTTAGTACACAACGAAACGGTTGAGGTGGGAAAATCTCAAAAAAGTAACAATAAAGCTGAACAGCCATTTATGATCGACTCTGTGATTAATGAACTAACAAAGCTTACATTAACTCACCTTGAAAAATTGATCACTTTTGAGTTCTCTGCATTACATTTTTCGGAACCGATGAATAATCAATATGCTTATATGCTTATGGGGTTTGACGAAGGTTGGATTTATACCGATGCAAAAAACCGCAGAGCTACCTACACTAATATACCTGCAGGCGATTATGTTTTTCGCGTAAAAGCCAGTAATGGCGATAGTTATTGGAATGAACAAGGAAAATCACTAAACGTAACCGTATTACCTGCGCCTTGGCTTTCTTGGTGGGCGTTTACTTTCTATTTTATTCTCTTTGTCGGGTCGTTGGTTACTTATATTTATCGTCTGAATAATAGACGTTTAAAAGAGCAAGCGATTAACTTACGTTTAACACGTGTTGATAAATTAAAAGATGAATTTCTAGCAAATACCTCTCATGAGTTACGCACACCATTGAACGGAATTATTGGCTTAGCTGAATCGTTAATTGACGGTGTCGCCGGGCAGTTACCTGATAAAGCGAATCGTGACCTATCCATGGTAGTAGCAAGTGGTAGACGTTTGTCTAATTTGGTTAATGATATTCTAGATTTTTCAAAGTTAAAAAATCATGGTTTACAGATAAACACAACGGCCATTGATATTAACAGCATGATTGATGTGGTATTTACCTTATCTCGTGCGTCATTAAAAACCAAAGACTTAGTGTTAATTAACAATATTGCGTGCGACTTTCCCGCAATAAAAGCGGATGAAGACCGCTTACAGCAAATTCTTTTTAATATCATCGGTAATGCGATTAAATTTACCGAGTCAGGCACGATTGCACTTTCTGCCCAACTGGTAGGTAATAGCGAAAGTGATGAACAACAATTCATTTGTATTGATATTGCCGATACAGGGATAGGTATCGCGGCTGAAAACCTATCAACTATTTTTGATTCATTTGAGCAAATCTCCACAGATGAAACGCGCGGCGCAAGTGGTACAGGGTTAGGTCTAGCGGTATCTAAACAGCTAGTCGAATTACATGGTGGTGAAATAACAGTAAGGTCTAAAATTAATAAAGGCAGTACTTTTAGTTTTACGTTGCCCCTTTACGGCAGCGATGAAAGTGGATTTAGTGAACTGTCCACTATGATTGATGTTAAAAATGAGCAAGCCAAACAACAACTGTCTCGCTTACAAGGGTTAGATGACACCATAGATTATTTCCCTGTAAATAATGAGCTGGAAAAAACCTCATATGATTCAGTTGCGCGTAAAAATAATAGTAATTTTAGAGTATTGATTGTTGATGACGACGCGATTAATCGCCAAGTACTCAACAACTACTTACTTCCGCTTGATTATCAATTATTTCAAGCCAGTGGTGGTGAGCAAGCTTTAGCCTTTATTCATAAAGCGAGTGAGGGGTTACCCGAAGGAGAGCGCCCGTTTGATTTGATTTTACTTGATATTATGATGCCGAAGGTCTCAGGTTACCAAGTATGTAGAAAACTTCGTCAAACCTATTCAGTTAACGAATTACCGGTTATTTTCTTAACCGCTAAAAATCAAGTGATTGACTTGGTTGAAAGTTTTGCTGCAGGCGGTAACGACTATTTAACGAAACCTATTTCAAAACATGAATTATTATCGCGGGTTGAAACACATTTAACACTACTTGACATTAACCGTAGCTTAGAGAAAAAAGTGGCTGAGCGAACCGTTGAACTTGAACATGCTATGCAAGCGAAAGGTGAGTTTTTGGCTAAAATGAGCCATGAAATTCGCACACCAATGAATGCCATTATCGGTTTAGGTTATTTAACCCTCAAAACAGATTTAGATCCGAATCAAAAAGATTTAGTTGGAAAAACGCAAGACGCTTCTCAAGCTCTTTTGAGCTTGATTAACGATATTCTTGATTTCTCGAAAATAGAAGCCGGTAAGATGACGGTAGAATCTGTCACGATGAATATGGGCGGTTTAATTCGAAAAACCAACAATATTTGTGCGTTACGTGCTCATGCTAAAGATTTAGAGCTTATTGTAAAAGTGCACAGTGATGTGCCAAAACACATCAAGTCTGATCCCGTACGTTTACAACAAATTCTGGTGAATTTAATAAGCAATGCGATTAAGTTTACTAATGAAGGACATATTCTGATAGAAATTGGCGTGGCTGAAAAACAGCTAACGGATGACGACGATAAGTATTTGACCCTTGAGTTCAGTGTCAGTGATACGGGCATCGGTTTAGAAGAGTCGTCAATAAATAACCTCTTTCAATCATTTACTCAAGCAGATAGCACTATTACCCGTAAATTTGGTGGAACCGGCTTAGGTTTATCCATCTGTAAAGAACTGAGTGGTTTAATGGGTGGTGAAGTTTGGGTTGAGAGTACGTTAGGTGAAGGAAGTAAATTTAGCTTTAATATCATTTGTGAAGTAAGTGATTTACCGGTCAATGAACTTACAAATATTGATGCTATTAAAGGGTTAAATGTTCTAGTAGTTGATGATAATGAGCTTTGCTTAAGTGTTATGACTGAATTGTTGCAAGAGTTTCATTGTGAAATTACCGCAGTTGAGAATGCAGAAACAGCCTTACAATTGCTCTCAACAGCGAAAAGTAATGATACATCTTACGATTTAGTTATTACCGACTGGCGTATGCCTAAAATGGACGGTATTGCTTTTGCTAAAGCGATACAAGAAGATAAAAACCTTTATAACGTTAAAGCGGTATTAATGGTAACAGCATTCGATAAGAGTGATGTAATGCCGTTAGCGCATTCAGCCGGAATTGATGCTTTCTTGGAAAAGCCAGTTAATGCGAGTCTGCTTTTAGAAGCGATGATGGACGTGTTACAAATTGACCCTGATGAAGATTTTTACAGCATGAAGAATGCAAGTTTAGTGGACTTTTCATCGACGAATATATTATTGGTTGAAGATAATGAATTGAACCAACAAGTGGTATTAGGATTTTTAGAAGATACCAAAGCGAACGTTGATGTTGCAGGCAATGGGCTAATTGCCTTAGAGAAGTTAGCTAATAAAGATTATGACCTCGTCTTGATGGATATACAAATGCCTGAAATGGATGGCGTAACGGCAACACAAGTTATTAGAAAACAAGAGAAATATAAAGAGCTACCTATCATTGCAATGACCGCTCATGCCATGCCAGACGAGCTCAATAAATGTTTAGAAGTCGGTATGAATGAATACTTTACTAAACCGATTGATCCTAATGCTTTGTTTAGCTTAATGGCTAGATATTTGAGTGATAAAATTAATGGCGTTCAAACTCACTCTGATACAAATAATGACGGTCAGGTTAAAGAACTCAAGCCTGATATTCCTGAGCTTACTATTGAAAAATCTGAAAAGCCGTTAATGGAGCGTATTGCTGAATTGACCTGCTTAAACACGAAGAAAGCGTTGTCGCTAATGGGTGGTCGTCAGCATATTTATGAAAAATTAGTCGTAGATTTTCATAAAAGTACTCGAGAGCTGCATACCGAAATGGAGCAAGCTTATCAAGATAAAGACTTTGAAACATTATATAGACTTGCTCATTCATTAAAATCAAACGCGGCTTATATTGGCGCTTACCGCTTAGCTGAATTATCGGCTGAATTTGAAGAAAAAGTAAAAAACCAACCTGAAAATTGTTTACCCGTGATGAAGCAATTGATCACTGAGCATCAAAAAATATTGTCCGCTTTAGCAACATTAACAGCGAATGATTCAGAAATATCGGTTAGTGTAGAACCAGCAAGAGAGATTAATGTTGAGCTGATAACCGTTTTGCTCAATTCAATGATCGAACTACTCAAACAAGAAGATGCAGAAGTTGAAGATTTATTGCCACAATTGGTAGAGTTTACAACGGGTAGTGGAATGACAGAGCTTGTTGATAATATTGTCGAACTTGTTGAAGATATTGAATATGCTAGCGCATTAAAAAGTATAGATGCATTAAAGAATAAAATTGTATTGTAAGCATACACAATCGTAATAGGGGGGAAGAGTCAACTTTTGGTTTGATTAACACTCATTTAAAAAGAAAAAAGTTGATGACGAAATAATGAAAACCTTAGAACAGATTATTTTGATTGTTGATGACGACAAAATAAATCGTAAAATGCTTAAAGAGTTATTGCAAGAACAAGCAAAAATAATTTTTGCCAAAAACGGTGAGCAAGCGAAAGAACTTGCTCGAAAACATATACCAGATCTTATTTTATTAGATGTGGTTATGCCTGATCTGTCTGGTTTTGATGTTATTGAATTTTTAAAGAATGACCCTGAAACGATGAATATCTCAGTGATATTCATCACTGGTTTGGCGAATGATGACGATGAAGAGCGTGGTTTTAATCTAGGGGGCTGTGATTATATTTATAAACCCTTTAAATCAAACATTGTTATTGCGCGCGTTATTATGCATTTAGAATTAATACGTCAGCGAAAAATGTTAGATGAAATTGCGCATATCGACGCATTAACAGGGGTTAATAATCGTCGTAAAATGGACGTTGTTTTACAAGACGAAGTTGCCGCCAATAACAAAGAAAACACATCGCTGTTAGTTGCCATTCTCGATATTGATTTTTTCAAGCCGTATAATGATAATTATGGTCATGGTGCTGGAGATGTTGCACTAAGGCAAGTTGGACAAGCACTACGTGAAATATTTTTACGACCACGAGATTTTGTTGCTCGTTATGGCGGTGAAGAATTTGTCATTATTTTACCTGATTGCGATAAAGCAGGTGCTGAAATTATGCTAGGTAATATTGCACAATCTATAAAAGATAAAATGATTAAACATGAATATTCCAGTGTTTCTGAACAATTAACGGTAAGTGTTGGCGCTGTTGTTGTTAAATCTTCAGAATATTCTGTCGTTGCTAATATCATGAAAGAAGCTGACACTTTGTTATATCAAGCGAAAAATAATGGTCGAAATCAGTGGTGTATCGCTGAAATGCTGTAGAAATTCTATATATAAAATACCTTTCGACATTCACTTCCTTTAATTCAATTTTTTACTAAACTTAATGCAAAGATATTAAGTGAGGTATACCATTGTCTATCACCGAAAATAGCGCTGATTCAAAGTCTAAGACTTTAGATAGCCAAGAATACATCCTTCAACTAGAGCAAGAACTTGCAGAGAGAAAACGATCTGAAAAACTGCAACACGCGCTATTTAAGATCGCTTCAATAGATTATAACAGTAATGATCTCGATCTATTCTACCAACAAATTCATAGTATTATTGATAAACTCATCTATGCGAAAAATTTCTTCATTGCTTTATACAGTGAAGAAGATTTAAGCCTAACGATCCCCTACTTTATTGATGAGAAAGATGATAATCACTTCAAGGGACGAAAACTACCCATTGGAAAAGGCGTTAGTGCTTATGTTATTCGTACCCGAATGCCTCAATTATTAGATTTAAGTCAGATTAATGTGCTTATAGCACAAGGCGAAATAGAAGGAATACTTGGCTCTGCAGATTTTACTTCATGGATGGGGGCACCGATGATTTCAGCTAACGTTTTGCATGGGCTGATTGTCGTTCAGAGTTATGATAAAGATATTATCTATAATGACAATGACCTAATGCTGCTTAATTTTGTGGCTCAACATGTTGCGAACGCTATTGATACTGTGGTGAATACGCAGCAACGTAAAGATTCTCAATTAAAAATGGCTAAGCAACATCGATTGTTAGAGGAGAAAAATCAAGATTTAAATCATGTCATTGAACAGTTGAAAGCAACGCAAGAGGAATTGATTCAGAAAGAAAAAATGGCGTCTTTAGGTGGCCTTGTTGCTGGAATTGCACATGAAATTAATACCCCTTTAGGGATTTGTGTAACGGGTGTGAGTCATTTACAGGAAGAATATAAAATAATTAAGCAGTCAATCGATGATAAGACATTAACTGAAGTTAATTTGATGAATTTTTTTGAAGATATGGGAGAAGTACTGGTCATTCTTTCCACTAATACTCTTCGTGGTGCATCACTCGTGAATAGCTTTAAACAAGTAGCCGTGGATCAGTCATCTAATGAAGTAAGAAATATTAATGTGCTGCAATATATTGATGAAATTACCTTATCATTAAGACCTAAATTAAAAAGAACAAATATCACGATTGATGTTGAGTGTGATTCACGCTTATTCATTAATGTTAATGCAGGGGCAATCTCACAAATTTTCAGTAATTTAATTTTAAATTCGGTAAATCATGCTTTTGATGAAAAGACTAAAGGTAAGATTCTCATTGAAGTCTACGAGAAAAATGCCAGTATTATCATTAGATATCGTGATGATGGTAAAGGTATTGATGATGAAGCACTTAAATTGCTCTTTGAACCCTTCTACACGACTAAAAGAGGAGAAGGAGGCAGCGGGTTAGGAACCCATCTCGTTTATAATTTAGTAACGGGGTCCCTGAAAGGAAAAATAACAGTCAAAAGCCAAGTGGGTAAAGGTTTAGCTTATCTTATTAAGTTTCCGGTAGGTTAAGTTACTTATCAGTTAAGTTCCTGTGGTTTAAGTTTTAGCCTTTTCAGAAATAGTGACAGACACTTCTAATAACGCTTTCTTTCTTATTAATTTAAAAAGCAATGTTGTACCAGGTTTTGTTTCTGCAACAATATCTAGCGCCTGTGTAAAGGAATTTATCGCGACATCATCGATCTTATAAACAATATCCCCTGGTTTTAATCCTGCTTTAAATGCAGGACTATTACCCTCAACAGCAGAAATAGTAAAACCTTTCAAAGTGTTTTGAAAAGAGTTGATACTTACGCCTAAGTAACCACGAATAACGCGACCATTAGTAATTATTTTTCTCATCACTTTATGGGCGAGAGAATAAGGTACGGCAAAAAATATGCCTTGAATGTTTAATCTTTTATCAGTAAATTTTCTTGAATTAATACCAACAAGTTCTCCGTTGGTATTTATTAGTGCACCGCCAGAATTTCCATCATTGATTGCTGCATCCATTTGAATAAGTTCTAAATAATCAATTACACTTAAACCGCTACGACCTGTTGCGCTGATAACACCTTGAGTAACAGTTTGTCCTAAATTAAGTGGGTTACCTATAGCTAAAACCACATCACCAACGAGTGAATGTAAGTTTGCTCTTTGTGGGATTACTGGTAGGTTGGCTGCTTCTACTTTGAGTACAGCTAAATCAGTATAAGTATCGTAACCTATTAACTCAGCTGGGAAATATTGGCCATTTTGTAGCAGAACTGTGATTAAATCTGCATTTTGAACGACATGGAAATTTGTTAAAATGTAACCCGAGGCATCCATTATAACGCCTGAGCCTAAATTAGTTGGCCTTCTTCCTTTTGTTCCGTAAACGGGTCGAGTACTTATTTCTTCGGAATAAATGTTAACTACTGCAGGACTCGCGGTACTTACAGCTTTTGCATAAGATAATGGCTGTTGCTGCTGTTGATTACTTTGAAGCACTTGCAAAGTATTCATACGTAGTTCAGGAACTAACAGTAGTAAAGCTACGGCTATCATCACACCATAACTGGCTGGACGAACAATATATTTTATTAAGTTGATTATCTTCAAGATGAATTTTTATTATGAGTGTTTTATATGACTTAGCATAGCATAGGTCAGGTTTAATCTTATAGTTCGAAAAAAATTACTCATAAAAAAGGCTCATAAAGAGCCTTTCGTTTAGTTTGATGGTTTAGCTGATAGCATTAACGGATCATTAAGAATAGTGTGCTATTGCCTCTTACGACATTGAGTGCAAAAACACCTTTGTTATCATTTAAATAGCTGCGTAATTCACCAATAGATTTGATACGTGTGCGGTTTATACCGCTTATTACATCACCTCTTTGCAAACCAATAGCCGCCGCAGGGCTATCATCTTCTACTGATTTAATATCAATACCTAAGGCATCAGCGTTATTTTCAAGTTCAGCGCCATCTAACATTCTATGAATACTCGCTGCTTCTACTTTTGCTGTTGCTTGTTTCTTAAGTGTGACGTCATAATTCTTTTCAGAACCATCTTTTTTGATTACGGTTAACTGAACATTTTTACCTGCGCCAATCGATCCAATTTTACCTCGAATTTCAGCAAAGGTTTTCACCATTTTACCGTTAACTTTTGTAATAACGTCTCCGGCTTCAATACCTGCTTCATCAGCAGCTGAATCAGCGACTACCTGCTCGATAAAACCACCTTGGCTTGACTCAAGCTCTAAAGCTTTCGCTATTTCACCATTAACGCTTCGGCCTAACACGCCAAGTACTCCGCGACGTACTTCGCCAAACTCAATAATTTGTCTGACTAAGTTGTCGACCATGTTACTCGGGATAGCAAAACCAATACCGACATTTCCGCCATTTGGACCGAGTATTGCGGTATTAATACCAATAAGCTTGCCATTCAAGTCAATTAACGCACCACCGGAGTTACCACTATTAATAGCCGCATCGGTTTGGATGAAGTCTTCGTAATTCTGTGCGTTTAATCCGCTACGCCCTAAAGCGCTTATAATACCCGAAGTTACTGTTTGTCCTAAACCAAAAGGACTGCCAATAGCTACTGCAAAGTCTCCGACACGGATATTATCTGAATCGCCAAGTTCTACTTCAGTTAGATTTTCAGCGTCTATTTGTAGTAAAGCGATATCACTACTTGCATCAGAGCCAATTTTCTTCGCTTTGATTTGACGACCGTCTTTTAGGGTTATTAAAATTTCATCCGCTTCATTAATTACATGATTATTTGTAACAATGTAGCCTTTGTCGGCATCAATAATAACACCTGAACCTAAACCTCGAAATTCACGTTCTCTTGATTGGTTTCTATTTTGATTTGGATTACCAAAGAAAAATTTAAAGGCGTCAGGTACTTTTGATTTCTCTACATGAGTACCCGTTACAGAAATGAGTACAACACCGGGAGTCACCTTTTCTAGCATTGGAGCTAAACTTGGCATCTGTTGGCCATTAACGGAATAAGGTAGGTTTGCTTGTGCAGGCAAACTCGCAACGGCAATAGTGCCGGACAACAAAATACTTGTTGCTAAAACAGACAGTTTTTTCATAAATGAGATGACCTTTCTCTAAACATAATGATTAATTTAATTTTTATACCTAACTAAAGACCTATGCTTTTCCTGTTAGTTCCAGATAGTCTTACTCTGTGTTTGTAACACTTTGTTTCTTGTCTGTAAAAATACCACTCGCTTCACCTGAATAATCCAGTGGTGCCTCAGTGATTGCTACTTTATCTTTTCGTTCGCCTCGGTTATGACGTAATGTCACTGTTTGGGCTAATTGCTCTTGAGTTTCTTTCGAGAAAAATGGCATGCCTTCAACATCTACAGGTGTTGCTTGTTGTAATAGTTGAGTACTTTTTTCCATCTGCTTCATTGCCGTTTGGCAAGTACTATTCATTTTCTCTAAAAGTATGGTTGAATCATTTAAATGTTCTGTCACATCAAGTTTATATTGTGCTAAAGCGGATTCACTATTGCTGACTTGTTCACTAAGTTTTTGATTGTCTTGAACTGATGCAGATAAAAAACGGCTAGCAATAAAGCCAATTGCAGCGCCAACTAATAAAAGAAAAATTGCTAAAATGATATCCATAGTGTGAAACCCTCGTAATATTCGATAAAAAGTAGTAAAAATATATAAACTTATTTTGTATAATAGCGCTTCTATTCACGCATACCTAATCAATATGATTGCGAATGTGTAAATTTCAAGGAAATATCGCATTAGTCTTTGAAAGACTCAGTGAATCAAAATATAAGTGACCAAAAAATGATCAAGCTTTCACCTTTAGATAAGTATAACCAAGATTTAACTCGTGATGATTTTTTATATGATGAGGCACAGAAAAATGCAGTATTAAACCTTCAACGCCTTTATGAAGACTTCCAAAATAAACCTTTGCCTACTGAAGGGTTCAAAAAGGTATTGAATCGCTGGAAGCGGATTATTGCTAAATCTGAAGTTAAAACCATTCAGGGCATTTATTTCTGGGGTGGAGTAGGGCGAGGCAAAACCTATTTAGTTGACACCTTTTATGATTGCCTACCCTTTGAAAATAAAATGCGTGTTCACTTTCATCGTTTTATGCACCGTGTTCACCAAGAATTAAAAACCTTAACAGGCCAGGAAAACCCACTAAAAATAATTGCCAAACGTTTTGCGGATGAAACCTGCATTATTTGTTTTGATGAATTTTTTGTCTCTGACATTACTGATGCGATGATCCTAGGAGCTCTATTTGAAGAGCTATTTGCTCATAATGTCACGTTAGTCGCAACGTCGAATATTATTCCTGATGAACTTTATCGTAATGGTCTACAACGAGAGCGATTTTTACCTGCGATCAAATTAATTAATCAGTATTGTGATGTGGTGAATGTGGACAGCGGGGTAGACTATCGCTTACGTACATTAGAACAAGCGGAGATTTATCATTCACCTTTAGATGCGAAAGCCAGCAAAAACTTAGCACAATATTTTAATCAGCTCTCTGTGGAACCAGGGAAGAAGTTGATTGATATTGAAGTGAATAACAGAGTATTACCTGCGATTGAAGAATCTGATGGCATCGTGCACTTCGACTTTTCAGTGTTGTGTGAATCAGCTCGTAGCCAAACCGACTACATGGAATTAAGCCGTTTATATCACACGGTATTATTAGCCAACGTTAGTCAAATGACGGCTGAGCTTGATGATTCTACCAGACGTGTTATCGCGCTTGTTGATGAGTTCTACGAGCGTAATGTGAAATTAATTATTTCAGCTGAAGTGGAGATGGAAAATTTATATAGCCACGGTGGTTTGGTTTTTGAATTTAAACGCTGTTTAAGTCGTTTACAAGAGATGCAATCCCATGACTATCTTGCCAGTGAGCATTTACCGTAAATTAAATTATTTAATATTTGTATGGGTATTTATTATTAAATGAATAAAAGTTCAAATAAAGTGCAGTTTTTTGTGATTTACAGGTGATCTTAGAAGATAACTTCTGTATAATCCGCGCTCCCTGCGTTACAAATGCCTACTGTTTTTGACTTTTGTGAAAAGTAGTGGCGATGGACTCGATACTCGAAGGGGTAGTGCGTAGTCTTTTTAACCGGTGATGTTAATTCTTAACATTCATCATTTAAAGTAACATAATAAATATTGGGTTTTTTAATGAAAACTTTTGTAGCAAAACCAGAAAGCGTACAACGCGAATGGTTCTTAGTGGACGCCGAAAATAAAACTTTAGGTCGTATCGCTACTGAAATTGCAAGCCGTTTACGCGGAAAGCATAAAGCAGAATATACTCCTCACGTAGATACTGGCGATTACATCGTTGTTATCAATGCTGAGAAAGTAAAAGTAACTGGTAATAAAGCGAAGGGTAAAATTTACTACTCGCATACAGAATTCCCAGGCGGTCTTAAGCAAATTAGCTTTGAAAAGTTAATTGAAAAAGCTCCAGAACGTGTTTTAGAATTCGCTGTTAAAGGTATGTTACCTAAAGGTCCTTTAGGTCGTGAAATGTTCCGTAAGCTTAAAGTTTACGCTGGCACTGAACACAAACATACTGCACAACAACCACAACTTTTGGAGCTTTAAGCAATGGCTGATAATCAATATTACGGTACTGGTCGTCGCAAGAGCTCAACTGCTCGTGTGTTCATGAAAGCTGGTAACGGTGCAATTACAATTAATAAGCGTGACATTTCTGTATACTTTAGTCGTCCTACGGCTCGTATGGTTGTTCGTCAACCATTAGAATTAGTTGAAATGTTAGAAAAGTTTGACTTTAACATCACTGTAGTTGGTGGTGGTATTTCTGGTCAAGCTGGCGCAATTCGTCACGGTATTACTCGTGCATTAATGGAGTTCGATGAAACTTTACGTGGTTCTCTACGTACTGCTGGTTTCGTAACTCGTGATGCTCGTAAAGTTGAACGTAAGAAAGTTGGTTTACACAAGGCTCGTAAAAAGCCACAATTTTCAAAACGTTAATATTTACCTTATACGTTTTCAAAAAACCGACTTTATGTCGGTTTTTTTATGTCTGCAATTTAGAAAAACAGGTGAAAATGTTGTTTTTGTTCTACGCTAGTACATACATTTATTATAAAACGTAATAAACAAACCGAACGACTACCAAGAAAATATTGAGCAGATAAAAAAAATAACCTATCAAAGGGATTTTGCCTTACATACATTATATTTTGGGTGACATGACAACAGAAATATTTTAGAAGGTGCGGAAAAGACGGCAAATGATAGCATTTAGCCTTTTTTATAAAACAGGAAGATATAAGCTATTTTTTTATCAGACTTTTCTAAATAATAATCTTTCGTATTTAGCTTGAGTACGAATTTGATAAAGTCATCAAAATATAGATATATAACTGATGTTTCTCTTTTTTTACTTGTAAAAAAGTGTGTATTTCTTTATTATCAGAAAAATTTTTTGTCGCAAGTTTGGGCAAACAATTGGAAAGTATTTACTCTCATGCTTGTAAAAGGATGTGAGAATAATAATTCGAATTTGTTTGAAACAATGTTATTTGGAGATTTTGAATGAGCAATGCGCCCGTGAATAACGGCCGTCGACGCTTTTTAACTGCAGCTACTTCGGTAGTGGGCGGTGTTGGTGTTGTCGGTTTGGCTGTGCCTTTCATTGGTTCTTGGAACCCTAGTGCTAAAGCGAAAGCTGCTGGTGCTCCGGTTGAAGTCAATGTAAGTAAAATAGAACCTGGTCAATTAATCCGCGCTGAATGGCGAGGAAAACCTGTTTATGTCGTTCGGAGAACAGAAGAAATTTTGTCTACTTTAGCTGCACATGACGATCAATTGAAAGACCCAGGCTCTACAGAGCCACAACAACCTGTTTATGCAACGAATGCATATCGATCAATTAATCCTGAGATTTTGGTTGCATTAGGCGTTTGTACTCACCTAGGTTGTGCTCCTACTCACCATAAAGGTGATTTCGAACAACACGTTTCAGGCGTTAAAGACGGTTTCTTTTGTCCATGTCACGGTTCTAAATTTGATATGGCAGGTCGCGTTTTTCAAAGTGTACCAGCTCCAACTAATTTAGTTGTTCCAGAGCACTCTTTCCCAACTGATGGCACATTGCTTATCGGTATAAGTCCAGGAGAAGCATAATGATTGCAAATTTTATGGCTTGGATAGAAAAACGTTTGCCGCTAATGGATGCGATGAACAAGCATGCTGCACAATATCCGGCACCAAAGAATTTTAACTTTTGGTATGTTTTCGGAATTTTAGCTTCTGTAGTGTTAGTTAACCAAATTGTTACCGGTATATGGTTAACAATGAGTTACGAGCCTACTGGTGAAGGTGCCTTTGCTTCAATCGAATACATTATGCGTGATGTAGACTATGGTTGGTTACTGCGTTATATGCACTCAACAGGCGCTTCTGCGTTCTTCATTGTTGTGTATATGCATATGTTCCGCGGCATGATGTACGGTTCATACCAAAAACCTCGTGAGTTACTTTGGATATTCGGTATGTTGATATTCTTAGTACTTATGGCTGAAGCCTTTATGGGTTACTTATTACCTTGGGGTAATATGTCTTACTGGGGCGCACAGGTTATTATTTCTCTGTTTGGCGCGATTCCAATTATTGGTGATGACTTAACACTATGGATACGTGGTGATTATGTTATTTCTGGTGCAACATTAAATCGCTTTTTTGCATTACACGTTATTGCAATGCCGCTTGTTCTTGTTATTTTAGTTTTCTTACATATTCTTGCACTTCATGAAGTGGGTTCTAATAATCCTGAAGGCACTGACATTAAGAAGAAGAAAGGCAGTATTAAACCTGAGGAATTAAGTAAATTTACATTCCACAAACAGTATTCAGAAAAGTACGATATTGTTGATGCGATACCGTTCCATCCTTATTACACCGTAAAAGATTTAGTTGCGGTTGTTATTTTCTTAATTGTTTTCTGTTGGGTATTGTTTTTTGCTCCTGAAGGCGGTGGTTACTTTATTGAGGCGCCGAATTTTGAACCTGCTAATAACTTAAAGACTCCTGAACATATTGTACCCGTTTGGTACTTTGGACCATTTTTCACTATTCTACGTGTTGTACCTGATAAGTTGATGGGTATGATCACTATGTTTGCTGCTATCGGCGTATTATTTGCACTACCTTGGTTTGACCGAGGAACTGTTAAATCTCTACGTTTCCGTAGTAAAGCGCATATGATTAATCTAACTCAATTTGTTATCTGTTTTATCGCACTTGGTATTTTAGGTACACTGCCAGGTACAGATTTAGCGAATAACATTGGCCGAGTTGCTACATTAGGGTATTTCGGATTTTTTGTAGCCATTTGGTTCTACAGTAAGAACGAGAAAACCAAGCCAGTTCCAGAGAGGGTATCAGGATAATGAAAAAACTTATTAGAGCTTTTACTTTTGGAATTTTCGCGCTTGTCCCAATGTTAACGCTGGCTTCTAGTGGTGGTGTTCATTTAGACAAAGCAGGCAATGATTTAACCGATAAAGAGTCGCTTAAAAGCGGTTTTAAATCATATATTAATTATTGTTTAGGTTGTCACCAACTACAGTACCAACGTTATAACCGTACATTCGCTGATCTAGGTATCAGTGAAGCAGACGGTGTAGCTAATTTCATGTATACCGGTGAAAAATCAGGTGACCATATTACCAACACTATGCCAGCTAAAGAAGCGGCTAAGTGGTTCGGTAGCGCGCCACCTGATTTAACGTTAGAAGCCCGTTTGCGTAGTCCAGATTGGATATACACTTACTTGCGTTCTTTCTACGTTGATCCCAACCGTCCATTTGGCGTTAATAACACTGTATTCAAAGACGTTGGCATGCCACACGTTTTACAAAGTTTACAAGGTGTTCGTACTATGGACGAACATGGTAAGCTAAGTGAAGCAACTGGCGGTTCTATGACTGCTGAAGAATATGATGTTTTTGCCCGTGACTTAGCAAACTTTTTAGAGTATACCGCTGAGCCAAGTAAGCTTGAACGTCAAGCAATGGGTTATTGGGTTATAGGCTTCTTATTTATTTTCCTCATTTTTGCTTATTTACTTAAAGTTGAATATTGGAAAGATGTACATTAACCGTTAGTGTTAATGTACTGAGTTTTATTTCTGGGGGCTTTGGCCCCCTTTATTAGTTTTTTATTATAGGTTTTTGGAGACATTATGGCCGTAGCAGCAAACAAGCGTTCAGTGATGAATTTATATTCTCACTCTGATGATATGTATAGTCATCAAACACGCATCGTACTCGCTGAAAAAGGTGTTGGCGTAGATATTCACTTAGTTGATTTAGATAATTTACCAGAAGATTTATTAGACCTAAATCCCTATGGAACAGTGCCTACATTAATTGATCGTGAATTAGCATTATACGAAGCGTCAATTATTATTGAATATTTAGATGAGCGTTTTCCACACCCACCATTGATGCCAGTATATCCTGTATCACGTGGCCGTAGCCGTTTGATGATGCATCGTGTTGAGCAAGATTGGTATAGCCTTGCAAAAATTATTTTAAATGGTCCTGCAGATGCCGCTGGCAAAGCGCGTCAAGAACTTAAAGAAAGCTTATTAAGTGTTGCGCCAATTTTAAATGAAGCACCTTATTTTATGAGTGAAGAGTTCAGCTTAGTCGATTGTTATTTAGCACCATTGTTATGGCGTTTACCTGTTTTAGGTATTGAGCTTGATGGCGAGGGTTCTAAAGAATTCAAAGGTTATATGTTGAAATTATTCGAACGTGAATCATTTCAAGCATCATTAACTGAAGATGAACGTGAAATACGTTTAGGTATGTTTTAGCCTGATGTCTTCTGATATGACTTCTAATAAGCCCTATATTGTTAGGGCTTTTTATCAGTGGATTTCTGATAATCAGCTTACGCCATATATCGCTGTAGATGTTAATGTTTACGGTGTATTAGTGCCAATGGCCTATGTTACTGATGGGCAGATTGTTCTGAATGTGTCGATGGGAGCTGTTGGTTCTATTTCTCTTGCGGATAATGCAATTGAACTTAGCGCTCGTTTTGGCGGTAAGCTTGAACATATTGTTGTACCATACGGTGCGATTGCCGCTATTTACGCGAAAGAAAATGGTGCAGGTACATCGTTAGCTATTGAACATCCTGAACCTAAAGATAGCGAAGAAACAAACGCTGTAAAGCCAATAGGGTTATCAAGCGTAGAGTCAGATAATAGAAATACTAAAAAGCCAATAGGGTTATCAAGCGTAGAGTCAGGTAATAGAAATACTGAAAAGTCTTCGCCCAAAAAAGGCGCACTAAAAGCAAAAGGTAAACCTAGCTTAAAAGTGATTAAGTAAATATATTATCCCCGCTATATTGTGTGAGGGAAGCCTTGACTGAGTAGAGTTACAAAAAAGCCTCACTAATATTATTTAGTGAGGCTTTTTTTAATCTAATTTTTGAGTGCTTTAAATGTACTCAAAAATTTTGAAGACACGATTAACACCACTGACATTACGCGCAATGTTTACCGCTTCATTGGCTTGAGTTTCAGTGACCAAGCCCATCAAAAAGACTTCACCATTTTCAGTGACGACTTTAATATTAGTAGCATCAAGTACGTCACTGCCAAAAAGAGCCGTTTTAACTTTTGAGGTTAACCAAATATCATGACTTTTCGTTGTTATAGAAGTCGTATTGCTGATGCGAATTTGATTATGTAACTGTATGATCAGACTTACTTCATTAATAGATTTGATCGCCAAGTCACGTAAATAGGTATTAGGCGCTTGTCCTATAACTAATACACTGCCGTTAACACTGATCACTTGTAGATTAGCATTATCATTTAAGGCTTCGTGCTGAGAAAGCTTCGCATACGCTTCAAATTCAATTTTTTGGTCATCCAACTGTGTACCAATACTGCGTTCATCGGTAGCAGCAGATGCTCCGCCAATGATGGTAATGACAGCTGCAGCAACACACCCTTGTAGAAGTAAAACAGCGCTAAGGGTAATTAATAACTTTGTAGAAGACATATTAACTCACATCTTGAGGAAATAAAGTGGTATCAATAATATCGCACAAACAATGTATAACCACTAAATGAACTTCTTGAATTCGCGCAGTACGTCCTGATGGAACGCGTATCTCTACATCGTTTTCACCCAGTAAACCTGCGATATCTCCGCCATCGCCACCCGTAAGGGCAATGATAGGAATATCTCTTGATACTGCGGCTTCAATTGCTTTTATAACATTACGAGAGTTACCACTGGTAGATATTGCCAGTAAAACATCACCATTATTGCCTAATGCTCTCACCTGTTTTGAAAAAATTTCATCAAAGTTATAATCATTACCAATAGAAGTAATTGTTGAAGTGTCTGTTGTTAAGGCTATTGCCGGTAAGGGGGGACGTTCAGTTTCGTACCTATTTAAAAGCTCAGCAGAAAAATGCTGTGCATCGGCCGCAGAACCGCCGTTACCACATGCAAGTATTTTATTACCTGCTAACAAGCTTTGCACCATTATCATACCAGCGTGCTCAATAGGGCCTGCTAATAATTCGCTGGCGGCAATTTTAGTTTGGATACTTTCGGTAAAGTTACTTTTGATCCGTTCTAACATAAATGAACTTAGCTCCGTTTATTTTTTCTAGAAGGCATTTTTTAGCCAGGTAATATCAAGATTGTTTATATTACCTTGTAAGGCAACAACATCAAATCGACATGAGGTATTATATTCATTTAAACCACATTGTTGCAGATAAAATGCGGCTGTTTTCCTAATTTTTTGTTGTTTTTGTTCGGAAATAGCTGAAATAGCACCACCGAACCGTGCAGAAGAGCGATATTTGACCTCTATGAAGACGAAAGTTTCATCATCTTTCATGATAATGTCAATTTCACCCATTCGACTATGTATATTTTTGTCTTGAATAATTAAACCTTGTTTCACAAGATAGTTAGCAGCAAACGTTTCAGTCGCGTTACCTGTTTCTCGTGTTGTTGGCTTTTTAGTCCATAGCAATTTCGGACACCTTGCCCTTTTGATAAATGCCCCATAATAAACTTCGTGTGAGTATATTATTATCATTCAACTTCAAAATACCGGTTTGGCCATAATGACGAACATAAGGTCGTTGTTGCATTGAAGGAAGCTTATCAACTAAATATAAACTGTCGTAACCCATGGCAAAGATTCGCTGTAAAGAATCACTACGACTTGGCCATAGACTCTTACTTAAATTAGCTAATTGAGTATTCTGCTGTTGACTATTTAACAGCCAAGGCATTTCAGTAAAAACGAGATTACGAAGGTCGCTAAGGATACTTGGATCTTGTTTGGTACTATGACTTCGAGAGCTGGCATACACAGGAATTATTGTTGCAAATGGACTAGTGTTCACATCGATGTAAGGTTTTAATAATCTCGTTTCTGCAGGTGAACCGACTAAATAAAACATATCTATGTCTCTACGATTTCGAGATTCTGTTTTTAAACTCTGTAGAAGTCTTATTTTTAAATCTGTAATACGCGCTTGGCTACTGTCAACATCTAAACTTGCCTTCAGCTGCTGTTGCATTTTTTTACCTTTGTCGAAATAAACCACTTCTGGTGTATAGCCGTTAATAAGTTGCCATTGCTTAGTAAATGCCTGCGCGATTCTTTTACTGGCAGTATCTTTATGGCTAAGTACAACGGGTGAAAGATAATTTTTGCGACTTAATGTAGTAGCAGCTTGTATAGCTTCATCTTCTGGAAGCATTGATAGTATAACTTGTGAGTTATTACGTTGCGCTTTTTCGGGGGTGTTAAGTAATAAGCTAGGCAATACGATTTCAGGTAGCGAGAGATACTTGTCAACATTGGCTTTAAGTAATGGGCCTATAACGAAATGGCTATCTGATTGAATCAGTTGTTCATTTAACATTGTCCAATCGAGTGTGTCAGCATCAATGAAGGTTAAATTTTTATCAGGAATATTACTATAGGCGGCTAATATTCCTTGTTGGGCAACTTTTCCTGCTTTTGCTTGGTTACCTGATAGAGGTAATATAATCGCAATATTTTCAATAAATTGCTTAGCTTCTAACTCGGACGTTCTTAATGTTTCAATAATAGCTTGGGCGGGATGGGAAGAAAAATTACGTTGCCACTGTGTTAAGTAACGATTAAATCGATTCTTGTCACCACCAAACTTATGAGCGTAGGTCAAAAGTTGCTGCCATCCTTTAAAGTAAGGTGGCGACAAATCTGCTAATTGGCCAACTTGCCAAGTAGAGAGCAAGCTTAAGTTTTGCCATATTTGATGAATGTCATCAGTGCTTGTTTTCTGGCTAAGTGCAAACCAATGTAATTTAGCATTAAGCGAACTGATTTTTAGCGCTCTGCTTTGTTGTACTTCAGAAAATAAATAGTAATATTCTTCTTGATGGGCAATGTTGCTGTTTACTGAATATTGATCCGCGATTTCTAGTTGTTGAAATGATAATTCAACTTCATTTATTTTAAGTAAACTATGCGCACTGACTAAGGCTAAACGATATTTTTGATCTTCACTCTCTGACAGTTGGGCAACTTGCTGCGATAACCATAGCGCATGATTATAATTTTCTTCGAGAATGAGGAACTCACTTGCTTGTGTAAGTGTTGCTATGGCTGCTTGTGAATCTTGTGATTGAGCACTCAACAGTAATTGTTGTGCCGTTATTGCATTACCTGAAGTTGCTGAGGGCTTATTAACTTGCACCTCTGTAACTTTTTGGGTCGATGATTTTTGCGAGGTACTACAACTGGTCATAAGTGTAGAGGTTATTAAAACCACAAAACAGAGAGCAGTTATGCGATAAAAAGGTCTTTTATTAGACAACAAAAAATTAGTTTGGCTCACCAGCGATAAATCCGTACTTTATTAGTTAGCTTTATAATAAACTTCATTCTCATCAGTCTCAACTTAAGTATTCAATATGTCGTCAGTATTTGTAGAATCAGGCACACTTTACATTGTCGCCACACCTATCGGGAATTTAACTGACATCAGTCAACGTGCACTAGATGTGTTAACCCATGTGGATATTATTGCCTGTGAAGATACTCGCCATACTCAAAAATTATTATCGACGTATTCTATAAAAAATAAAACATTATCACTGCATGACCACAATGAACGCCAACGCCAAGATTACGTTGCAACACTTTTACAAGAAGGGAAGAGCATAGCACTGGTGTCAGATGCTGGTACACCCTTGATCAGTGATCCTGGTTTTTATTTAGTTCGTCATTGTCGCCAACTGAATTTACCTGTTTCTCCTATACCGGGGGCTTGCGCAGCCATTGCGGCTTTATCTGTTGCGGGTTTACCAACAGACCGCTTTTCATTTGAAGGTTTTCTTCCTTCAAAATCTGGCGCTAGACAATCAACCTTAGCTAATTTGTTAGAAGAACCACGCACTATGGTGTTCTATGATGCACCACGTCGAGCTATTGATACGGTTGAAGATATTGTAAAAGTGTTAGGAGGTGAACGTCAGGTAGTTATTTCTCGTGAATTAACTAAAACGTTTGAGACCGTTCATTCAGATACCGCTGAAAATTTATTGGCTTGGTTAAAAGAAGATCCAAATCAGCTAAAAGGTGAAATGGTGTTAATCATTGAAGGTAATAAAATTGATCCCAACGCTATACCTGCAAAAGCGATTGATACCTTGAAGTTATTGTTGGAAGAAATGAAACCTAAAAAGGCATGTGCAATTACCGCTGAAATTTATGGCGTGAAGAAAAATGCTTTGTATGAAATAGCACTTTCGCTGAAATAGCACTTTCGCTGAAGTAACTGAGTATTACGTTGGAATAAATAGCTAACAGTCGGTACATATTAAAAAGCCAGTTAATAAGTTAACTGGCTTTAGACATAATGTTAACCGCTATTAGAACTGGTAACTAACGCTCAAATCAAACGTTCTAGGTAAAATATAACGCCCATTTGAAGATAAAGAATCACGTGGATCACCTTCAGTTATTGCATTTTCATCCGTTAAGTTACTCACTGATACTTGCAATTGCACTTCGTCTGAAATATTTAAGATCATGCCTAAGTCAATTTTTTCGTAACCTTCTAGTATCACGGTGTTTTCATTATTCGCAAAACGATCACCCACAGCTGATAATGTGCCGTAAAGTGTTGCTTCCATACCGTTTGAAAGTTCAATGTCATAGCTTGGCGTCATACGAATTTGCCAGCTAGGCTGTCTTTGAGCTTCATTACCTTGATTGTTAGGACTTTCAGTAATTTCAGTTTCTTGTACCGTTGAGTTCAAGTTTACTGAAAAGCCATTGTCGGTATAGTAATTGAAATCTACTTCTACTCCGTATGCTTCATTGGTTAGGATCTCTGCAGGATCGCCTGGCTGAGCGACAAAAGTATCGCCTTTTACTTCGTTGAAGAATGCAGTGGCGTAAAGTTCATAATTATCGGTTGATAACTTATAGCCAAGTTCAAATTGACTCACCGCTTTAATTAAATCTTCTCCGCCTTGGTACGCATCAAAGTTATCTCGAAAATCATCAAAAAATGGCATTTTACTCCCTTCACTGATGCGAGCAAACACCCCTTGTTTTTTAGTGAACATTAAGTTTGCACCTACTGTCCACGCAAGTTCTGTTTCATCATAGGAAACAGATTTAGTGATTGCGCCGTCTAAGCCTTCATCAACGGTATATTCTATTTGATGATTTTCGTTACGAACTCCTGCATCTAATGTTAATGCATCGGTAAGTTCATAAGATGCAGCAAAATATAAGGCGTCAGTTGAACCATCACCAATACTGTTTATATCGTAATTCCAGCCACAGCTGTCCTGATTATCATTACAATCAATACCCGTTAACATTTCACCACCAGATTCAACCACATGATAAGCCTGATTTCCGAGTGCCCACCAATCTTTGGCTTCGAACGTTGAGTGATAATAACCGGCAGTAAATGTGCCTTTATCAAAGGTTTTTGTTAAAGCTAAATCATTAGTAAATGCTGCTATTTCTTTTTTTACTACCCAGCGACCAATTTGTTGCACTATGGTTGAACCGTCATATTCTTTACCGGTTACTACGCCAAATGCTGTGTCACCACTGTCTGCAACACTTGATAATTCTGTCGCATCACCGTTAGGTACTAGGCCATAAGTATCGGCGTCACCTTTGGTATAAATAAATCTGTCAACTAAGTCCCAACCGTTATCGAGTGTCAAATTGATACTACCGCCAGACACTGAACCATTCCAACCACGGCCTTTGCCAAAATCTATAGTTTCAGTTGTTTTATTACCTTCAGGTCCATATTGGATAGTCGCTTGGCGATTATTCGTGCCTATTTGAGTGTATTGGTTATCAACCGTATTTACATTTAAAGGAGAAGGTAAGTACCAAACGCCATGATCATCTGTTTGGCGCGTATAAAGGTTTATTTTGCCATTATCTAATTTTTTAGTCATGTTAACCGTAAATTGATGACCTTCCTCGGCGTTAAAGCCTGCATCTCTAATACCAGGAGAACTTTTTACATAACCGCCAACCATAAAGAATAAATCGTCAGCTAAACTGCCACTGATAACACCATCTACTCTTTGTAAACCATAATCAGAAGTAGAGTACTTGATTAAACCTTCTTGCTCTTCTGAGCCTTCTTTTAGAAGAAAGTTAGTGGTAAGTCCCGGTTGACCATTTGACACAACAGGGTTTGGCCCACCTCTAAGTGCTTCCATAAATTCAATGGTTTCATCTAGGCGAAATAGCGTCGAGTTTTCTAAAAAAGAAAGAGTTGGTGGTGGAAATATTGGCGCACCTTGTAACTGTACTGTTAAAAAAGGTGCATCTCCACCACCGGGGAAGCCACGAACGAAAACATTTGCTCCGGAAACGCCACCAGAGCTTTCTGACCAAACACCAGGAATTGCTTTAAATAAGTCAGCCGTACTTTTGGGGGCTAATTTTTTTATGTCATCTTCTGAGAAGGAACTAATGGCAAAACTAGCCTCTTCTTTAGCAACTGTTTTACCACTGAAAGTGCCGGTAACAACAATGGTTTCAATTTTAGCGTTTTTATTTTTTTTCTCCGTTTTCTCTGCCGCAAAGCTTGAACTTGCTTGACAGCTTAATGCGACAACTATCGCAATGGTAGATAGTTTGAAGTTAGTAGTCATGTATTTTGCCCTCTTACACCAATATTAGCAGTGCCATATTAGTTGTTAGTTATATTTATGATATATCCTTCCCCAGAATTAATATAGAGATGAATGCAAACGTTTGCAAGTTGTTTTTGCAAACGTTTGCATTTTTGTGCTTTCAATTGCATTACTAGCTAGATATGTAATACTTGCTCGGCATTTATATTTTATTCATTATTGGAAATAAACGGAATTGGCTAACGAAAACAAACTTACTTTGGCAGGACTCGCTAAACTAGCGGGTGTATCAACGTCAACAGTATCAAGGGCTTTGAACGATAACCCATTGATAAAAAAAGAAACTCGTGAAAAATTACAAGCTTTAGCGAGTGAAAATAATTTCAGCCTAAACCGAGCGGCTAGTCGTTTGCGCACGCAAAAAACCAATGTTGTCGCGGTAATTTTAAACTTAACTGACAATACCGATCAAAGTATCAGTGACCCGTTTTTGCTTAAGGTCGTGGGAGACTTGAATCAAGCGCTTAATCAAAGTGGTTATGAATTACTTTTGTCTAACTCTTTTATGGCTACACAAGATTGGGCTAATTACTTTATCAGCAGCAGTCGTGCGGATGGCATTATTGTTATTGGACAGGGTAAAAGTACCGAAAAAATTGAAAAGGTGGCTGAATCTAATGCACCTTTAGTTGTGTGGGGCGATCCAAAAGCACACGCGAACTACGCGGTTGTAGGCAGTAATAATGAACTAGGCGGATACTTAGCGACTGAACATTTAATAAATACCGGTTGCAAACGTATTTTATTTCTTGGTGATCCTGAACATGCAGAAATGAGTGAACGCTATAAGGGCTATGGCCGAGCGCTAAAAGAGTATGAGATAAATTTTAGTGATGAATTAACATTAGCTTGTGACATTACCAGTAAAGTGGCTTACGAAAGAATTGGCGATTTAATTCTTGAAAAGGGATTAAATTTTGATGGTATTGTTGCATCAAGTGACATGGTTGCACTTGGGGCTTTAAAAGCCTTGAAAGAACGTTATATCAGTATTCCTAATGATGTTGGCATTGTCGGGTTCGATGATATTGCCATGGCTGAACTTTTTCACCCGTCACTGACCACCATTAAGCAAAATACTAAATCGGCGGCTAAAATCATGGTTGAACAACTATTAGCTCAGTTTAACGGGGAAAAAGCCAAGTCGGTTGTTATGGATATCGAGTTAATCGCGCGAAACTCTACGCGTTCAATCTAGTAATCGCAAAATATCCTTATTATTAGCACACAAATGCAAACGTTTGCATTTGTTTGCTTTTGGTTATAGACTAAACTTAACTATCCAATAATGAGTTTATTCATGTCACGTTTTATTACCATAAGTGCAATTGCCGCCAGCTATTTCGTTTTTGCTATTCTGCTTAATAGCGTTGGTACTGTTATTCTTCAGTCAATAAATAGCTTTGACATAAGTAAACCGCAAGCGAGTTCTTTAGAAGGTTTTAAAGATTTATCTATCGCTTTTGTTTCTTTTTTTGTGGCATCCGTTATTCCACGAATAGGTTATAAAGTTGCGCTGGTAGTGGGTTTAGCCATAGTCACTGTCGCCTGTTTCTTAACGCCTGTTGTTGGCAACTTTGTGGTGATTAAACTGCTATTCGCCTGTATCGGTGTATCGTTCGCATTAGTAAAAATATCCGTTTATTCAATTATTGGTCAGTTAACACATTCAGTAAAATCTCATTCTTCACTGCTCAACACCATAGAAGGTATATTTATGCTGGGCAGTTTATCGGGCTATTGGTTATTCAGTTTTTATATTGATGGCAATTCAGCACAGTCTACCCAATGGATGAATGTTTATTATGTGCTTGGCGTTATTGCTTTATTAACCTTAGTGTTAGTGAGTTTTTCTTCAATTAGCAAAGCAGAACAGTCTTTGACATCGACCAGTATATTTACTGATTTTGTTGAAATGGTAAAAATGAGCTATCAAAGTTTGGTACTGATTTTTGTTATTTCTATTTTTCTTTATGTATTAATTGAGCAAGGGATCGGCACATGGTTACCTACTTTTAATAGTGAAGTCTTAGGCTTACCTACCAACATTAGTGTTCAAATGACGAGTATCTTTGCCGCTGCATTAGCATTAGGTCGATTATTGGCAGGGCAGATACTCAGGTACATAAATTGGTATACCTTTTTGAATATCTGTTTAGCGGGTATGGCACTAATTATTCTCTTACTGTTGCCATTAACGCAAGAGCCGATGACAGATGTAGTGACCAGTGTTTTTGATGCTCCAGCCGTTGCATATCTTCTACCATTAATTGGTTTAATGATGGCGCCTATTTATCCAGTATTAAATTCCGTGATGCTAAGTAGCTTAGCGCGGCCTAAACACTCATCTATGACTGGACTCATCGTGGTTTTTTCTGCACTTGGCGGTACAACGGGATCTGTTATTACCGGGTATTCTTTTGAAGCACTCGGTGGTCAACAAGCCTTTTATCTTTCGTTAATACCTATGGGACTTTTAGTCGCTAGTTTGTATTTTTTTAAAGTCGCTACAGCCAAGCATGCTGTTTAAAGAAATAACAACAAGGTTATCCCATGATGAATACCGAATTATTAAACAAACAAGCCCAAGAAAGTTTACATTTTTTTGAAAGTGAATTATTCAAAGAAGTACAACTGAGTGGCTTGTTTCCCGACAGTAAAACTTTTACTGACGCTATTCAAAAGGCTTCTTTTACAGAAATATTACAACGTTACCGAATTGAAAAAACAAAGACTTCTGCATTTAACCTCAAAGATTTCGTTGAACGTTATTTTGACATTATTGAACATCAAGAAATACGAATAGAAAACGAAAAAACGAGTATTGATGAACATATCGAATCATTGTGGCTTGTTTTAAAGAAAAATGCTGATGCCAATATTATCGGATCTCTATTACCTTTAAAAAATTCTTATATCGTACCAGGTGGTCGATTTAGAGAGATTTATTACTGGGACAGTTATTTCACGGCATTAGGTTTAGTTGAGTCAGGAAATATTGCTTTAGCTGAATCAATGTTGAGTAATTTTTTAGATCTGCAATCAAGCTATGGTTGCATTCCTAATGGTAATAGAAGTTATTATCTTTCTCGTTCACAGCCACCTATTTTAGCTTTGTTCGTTGATTTACTTTTACCTTATCAACAAAATAAACAAAAATTTATAACGACGCATATTATTGCTATTGAAGCGGAATATAACTTCTGGATGAAGGGAAAAGAGCTTGGTTCAGATGAGAAGTTTGAATCTGGACGAGTCATTAAAATGCCCGACGGAAGTTTTTTGAATCGCTATTGGGATGATAATGCTGCTCCTCGCCCTGAGTCATATCGTGAAGACATTGAGTTGCTTAATGAATCAAACCTTGATGATGCTGAATCCTTTTATCGTAATATCCGCGCCGCTTGTGAGTCTGGTTGGGATTTTAGCGCTCGTTGGTTAGGTGATGATCATTCTTTAGCGTCAATTCGTACCACTCGTATTTTACCGGTTGACTTAAATTGCCTGTTGTACAAACAAGAAAAGTTACTTGCTCAGTATTTTGGAGCACTTGGGGATGAAGCATCGAGCCTTGTTTATACAAAGTATGCGACAACACGAAAGTCAGCAATACAACGGTATATGTGGTCAGAGCAAGATGGCTTTTATATGGACTACGATCTCGATAAAAAATCTAACAGTTCAGTCAAATCTTTAGCGGGTGTCTTACCCTTATTTGTTGAATTAGCTGATGCAAATCAAGCTAAGCAGGTAAGTGAAGTGATTGAAAATGACTTTTTACAGCAAGGTGGTTTAGTCACGACGGTTATCGAAAGTGGGCAACAATGGGATTCACCTAATGGCTGGGCGCCACTGCATTGGTTTACGGTACAAGGGTTATTAAAATATCAGAATAAATGCTTAGCAATAACAATTCAGCAACGTTGGCTGAATACGGTGGAGACATATTTTCAACAGACAGGAAAAATAATGGAAAAGTATAATGTATGTCAGCAAAACCATAAAGCAGGAGGTGGAGAGTATGATGTACAAGAAGGCTTTGGTTGGACTAATGGTGTTCATGTCGCTTTTAGTGCTTTATGCTCTGCTGAAATAAATTCTCGGTGCAAAACCTGAAAATAAATGACCACCTTGAAGGCGTTGACGACGAAGTAAACCGAGCAGTTATTTGCCTATGCTCGGTTTACGCATTACCTATTCAATAAAGAGCGATTAGCTGTGCTTATTACGCTTAGAGAATGACAATAAAGCTAACGCCATTATTATTAATAAATAACTACTGGGTTCAGGTACTGAAACAGACTGATTCGTTTGAATCGAAAGGCTGTTGAAATAGGCATTAGATATATCAGCATCTCGGTTGTATAACGAAACACTGTCTATATTGCCACTTCCCATTAATGAGCCATTTCGACTTTGGATAAACGAATTATCAAAGGCATTGAAGATATCGAGCTGGTATAAATCAGCGCTTAAAAGGCTGAATGTTATATTAAGTCCTGCGTCGGTATAACTGATGCCAGTATCAATAACACCTTGGCCATCAAAAATACTGTAATGCTGACCACCACCGATAAAGCCAAATTCAAAGCGGCTTTGCTGATTATAATCGCCAATAGAATTATGAATATTCTGATTTCTTAAGACAAAACCAACAGCGCCACCTTGATTGATACCGCCATGTTCAAATGATACGTTAAAGGTATCACCTGATTGTGTTAGCGAGTTTCCTGCAAAACCTCGGTAAGCTTCAAACTGATTAAAGCCATCACCATTTGCATAACTTCCCCAAGCGTTATCACTGGGATTTGACGCAATATGATTTAGGTCGAGTTGCGTACTTTTATTTGCAAGAAAACCACCCGCGCTGCCACTGGCGTTGTCGCTGATGAAGTGCCAGTCATCAAAGCCTGTTCCACCATTGCCAGACCACTGGTCACCGTAATTATTTGCGTTATCTGTTGCCACTGTTATTAAAGAGGCTTGGCTGTTAAAAGCCAAAACCAATAATGAGACGGCGAGTATATGTTTCATGTTCATTTATATCTTCCTATTCATTCCGTTTATTATTCTTTTTTTATTTTGCGATTAACACCAGTATGGCTCGACCACCAAGGCCATAAGAGGTGTATTCACCACCAATAAAGTCTTCAGTACCTGCTGCTTTTACTGTACTCGTTCCTTCATTCCAGTTTGACGTGTCAGTAACTCGATACCAGTTTTTACCTGCACCTGGCCAAGGTAAAGTAAAGTTAACGTTGCCAGACCAACCGTTATAAGCCACGTATATTGCCGCTGTTGGTTCACTAAATTCAGAGCTGTCAATGCGGTAGGCAATTGCATGGTTATTTGTATCATTGAAGTAATCACCATTGGGAACATTACCGTCTGGTTTGAACCAGCGTAGTTGCTCCATAATATTGCCATTGGTGTCAGTTGATTGATAAAAATTAGCAGGGCGTAATGATGGATGATTTTTGCGGAACTCAATCATACCTTTCGCAAAACTGTTGAAGTTGTTTTGATCTGTGTCCCAGTCATAGGTTAACCAGTTAGCTACTGAGTCAAGGTTGTAAGGATTGTTGTTACATTGTATAGAACGTAAATATTCGTCTCCACCGGTTAGCATTGGGGTACCAGCGCTAAGCATTAATAATGCGAAACCATTTCTCGCTGCTTTACGCTGTTCTTGCGCCTGATTATACCAGCCTTGATCCCAGCTATGATTGCTACTTTCGCCGCCATCTGAAGCACCAAACGGCCAGGCTTGATTGTTATTTTTACTGTTACACGAATATAAGTCTTTTAAGGTAAAGCCATCGTGAGAAACCATAAAGTTAACGGAGTTCCACGGCGCTCTGCCATCGTCTTGAAATAATGAAGCAGACCCGGTAAGCGCATTAGCCAGCTGACCTAATGTTACGTTTTCGGTGCCCATTTGATTTTGATCTTTACGGATAGTATCGCGATATTGGCCATTCCATTCTGACCAACCCGCTGGAAAACCACCTACTTGGTAAGAGTTTCCGCCAATCGCCCAAGGTTCAGCAATAAAATCAGTTCCTTGTCCGCCCCATGTTGGACGTTCAGTAAACTCATTAATAATACGATTTAATGCCGTATTAGCTGCCATCTTGTCGTAATTAAAACAGCCATGCTCACAGGTATTGCCGAGTACCGAAGCTAGATCAAAGCGAAAACCATCGACGCCAAGTTCTGTTTGCCAATAATCTAAAGAATCAATAATCAGATTTTGTGCGATAGGATTGACCGTATTGTAATTCCCGCCAACGCCCGTGTTGTCCCATGAATGCTGCTTGTCATTAGTCAAAGAATAATAGGTAGGATTATCTAAGCCGCGCCATGAATAAAGGTTATAAGTTGACGAGTCACCATTTACCCATGCACCGCCTTCACCCGTATGATTGTAAACAACATCAATAAAAACTTTGATACCTTTATCATGGAAAGCCTTAACCATTGCTTTGAATTCTTTCGTCGGGCCGCCAGCTGATTTATCACTGGAATATCGGCGTTCGGGGGCAAAGTAATTTAAAGTCATGTAACCCCAATAATTATCACCATCGGTTGATGTGACGACATCATTGGTATCGTTTTGTGTTTCTTGCACGGGTAAAAATTCAACAGCTGTAATGCCTAATTCTGCTAAGTAGTCCGCTTTCAGTGCAGCACCTTGATAAGTGCCACGATATTGTTCAGGAATTGCATGGTCATTTTTAGTTAAACCACGAACATTTACTTCATAAATAACATCATCTTTTAATGCTCTAGTTGGTTTTATGCCGATAGATTGATTGGAATCTTTGAGTAAAATACCTTTGGGTGCTTGTGATCCACTGTCGATATTACGGTAGTTCTGGCCAGACGCGTAAATAGTGCCGTCATTCCACTGAGGTGTTAAATGATCGTGACTCAATTCTTTAGCATAAGGATCGCTGAGTAATTTATTAGGATTAAAACGGTTACCTAGAGCATCAACATCACTGATAAAACCTAAGTTACTGCCTTTTTGCCAGGCCGAATCGTATGTCCAGTTTGCTCCCCAAGCACGATATCCATAATAAATGGTGCCGTTTAGGCTAGCGTCTAAGTTGCTGTTGACTAGAGATATGGACCAAATATTATTAGTGTCTTTACTTAGTGAGTATTGAGCAACTTCTTCAGCGCCCGTTGCTTGGTCATAAAGATAAAGCTCTATTTTTGTCGCACTGGCTGAATAAATTCGAAAATTGAGTTGTTGTTTATCAACGCTGTAGCTTGCTCCAAGGTTACTTGGGTTAATATCTGCTTGGCTATAAGACGCCATTGAAAGTGTACAAAAAATGAGTATATATTTTACACACTGCTGAGCGATTATATTTGTTTTCATCGTGTGACCTTATTTAAAGTAAAGAGTTGGTTGTTAATTGAACTGCACTTCATGTTAACTAATTGTGAAAATAGATCGCAATTGTTTACATACGTATTCATAGCAGTTTGTTTTTTTTAGTCAGATTAATAACCGTTGGCGTTTTATTTTAATTCAGGTAAAATGCGCGGCGAGTTGACCAGACAATCGCTGCTCTATCGTTGTATCAGATGTGTAAACTGAAGATATACGGATAGGGGGGAGGAAAGTCCGGGCTCCAATGAACAGGGTGCCAGGTAACGCCTGGGCGGCGTAAGCCGACGACAAGTGCAGCAGAGAGAAGACCGCCGATGACTTCTTCGGAAGAACAGGTAAGGCTGAAAGGGTGCGGTAAGAGCGCACCGGATTGCTGGTAACAGTAATTGCAGGGTAAACTCCACCCGGAGCAAGACCAAATAGGGTTTCATGACTATTTGAACGTAAGTTTAAAGAGTATAAGCGTGGTTCGCGTGGAAACCGGGTAGGTTGCTTGAGCCTTAGAGCGATTTAAGGCCTAGACGAATGATTGTCACTCTTTTTCGAAAGAGATACAAAACCCGGCTTATAGTGTCAGCTCACTTAATTCAAGAAAAAGCCTCTACAGTAATGTAGGGGCTTTTTTTGTACTTATATCGGCTGAAAAATGGCATGGAACCTTCAACAGCTGAGCATCATAACTAAAATTCCTCGTTAGAAAATAAGGTATACAGCTGCTTAATCTGTTGTCATTATCAATGAACGTTAACTCAATAAAGTTCATTAATATCCTATTTGTAATTATGTATCAAAGGTCTACGGATAGTACTCAATTGTAAAGTAAGTCGATAAGTGTGGGTATCCGTAGCCTATAGTTGATTGATAATTATTGAAGAAGATCATTAATTAGTTAGGCTATTCTTTTCCTCAGAGCGGTCGTTTTTTATCGTTCAATACCGTCATACTAAACGATGACTAATTTACCATGCGGATGTTAGCCTTTATTAGATCGAAAGATTAACTTCTGATTTAAACACTCTAATGATTTGACAATATAGACCTATTCAGAAGACATCCAATGTTAAATTAATATAAATTGTACATTATGTTAAGTTAATGTTTATTTTATGTTAATTAAGTGTGTATTAATTGTTGACTTTGAGTTTTGTTGTTGTTATTTTTCTTCGGCACTTGTGAGGGACTCATGAATTTCAAACAAAAATAAAAGGATATATTTATGAATAATAAGAATAAATCAATATTTACCAAATTATTAATATGTGCTATTTTAGCATTCGGTACCACGGCTGCTTATGCAGCTAAAAAAGTCTGTAAGTCAACAACATACTGTGTTCCAGGTGGTTGTAATGTTGTTACACTTTGTAGTGAATACCCTGATCCATAAAACATTTAACAACTCAAAACTCCACAAGCAATAAAATAAAGCAGAAGTTCTAGGACATCATAAGTGCAACATTATATTCAAGAAAAAAAACCTTTAACAAATAAACAAAAATCAGGGCTACTTTCAGCCATATTATTTATCCTCATTTTTCTGTGGTGGGTTGTTCAATTAAAAGTTGCAAATTTTCCCGAAGAATTTAATCAATCTTATGCTGTTAATTCACTTAGTGAAACGGCAAAGGTAAGTGGCCTTGGTACGATTATTCCCCGGACTAAAAATTTACTTGCTGCGACAGATAACGGTCAAATTAGTCAATTATTTGTCCGTGCAGGCCAAACGATACAAAAAGGAGATGTGATCGCAATCATCACCAACTACTCATTAGCACAAGAAGTAGATACCGCTAAATATAATTTAATCAATATTCGCTCAGAAGTAGAGCTAGAGAAAAATGAGTTGTTGATGAAAAGGTATCAACTTGAATCAAATTTAGCTAAAGCAAAAACATCAGTAAGAAAAGAACAATTAGAGTTTGAAGCCAATGGCTTGATGGCAAAAAAAGGGATCTTATCGAAAATAAAGTTTAAACAAAGCGAGATGTCTTATGAACAGGTTAAGGTTGATGTCGAGTTTTGGAAACAACAAATAATATTATTTAACAACATTTATCAATTACAACGTGATGCCTTAGACGCCAAAGTAGCAACAACGACCGACCAATTGAAATTCCTACAAGACCGTATTGCTGCATTAACTATTCAGGCCAATGTAACCGGCATTATCAGCGAAGTACTCTGCAACGTAGGTCAAGCGGTGAATCAGGGGGAATTACTATTTGAATTAGTTGATACAACGAAATTGATTGCAAAAGTTCAGATACCTCAATATTCCACAACACATATTCAAGTAGAACAATCGGCGACCATTATTACACCTAATGGAGAAATAAGTGGAACAATTGAACATATTGATAAGGTTATCCGTCAGGGGGCTGTAAGTATTTATATAGCTTTTATTGGCACACCACCACAATGGATAAAAACCGATCAATCAATAGAAGCCGTCATCAATACAGCTCAACAAAAAACACGTTTACTTATCAATGCTCCCAATAATTACAACGATTATGAGCATTGGGTTATATATAAAAAAGAACGTGGCGGTAAAGCAGTAAAGACTAATATAGAATTCGTTGGGCGTTCATCTCAGTACTTATTTTTAGGCGAACAAGTTTCACAAGGTGACATATTATTCATTTTACCAAAGCATTTGAGTGAGGATATGGAATATGAAATTTCTGAGGAAAGTTAAATGAGTGATATAATAAAAAGCTCTCCTTCATTAATTGAAATGACTTCATTAAATTTTCACTATCCAAAAACTAAAATTGACGTTTTACAGAACATAAACTTGACCATTAATCAAGGTGACTACATTGCGATTGTAGGTACATCAGGGAGTGGGAAAAGTACATTACTCTCGATTTTAGGGCTGCTTAACCAACCTACCCAGGGTAATTATTCTATCTTAGGGACTAATACAACCCGTTTAACTCAATCGTCGATATCATTAATTAAGAATCATGAGATAGGGTTCATTTTTCAAAACTTTAATTTATTAACGCAATTAAGTGTCTTTGATAATGTTGCCTTACCCCTCACATATAATCCGCAAGTTAAACGTGCACAATATCGAAATAAAGTCTTAAAGGCACTTCATCAAGTTGACATGGGTGACTTTATTGATAGATCTCCTGATCAACTTTCAGGGGGACAGCAACAAAGAGTCGCTATTGCGCGCGCATTAGTTAATGAACCTTCCCTTATTTTGGCTGATGAACCAACAGGTAACTTAGACTCTAAAAACAGTTTGCAAGTTTTTGATCTATTGGAGCGTCTGAATATTCAAGGTAAAACTATTTGCCTTATCACGCATGACGATGCTTATGCTCAAAAAGCCAAAAGTATTTGGCAAATACTTGATGGCAAACTTTATACTGAGGGAAATCACAAAACTGTAGGGCAGGGTAGCGTTTGATTTTATCGATTAATAAAAAACGATTAATTGGTTTGGCGCTATATGACCTATAAATTGTGTGTTGATTTAATAGTAAACTGGCTAAAACAAATGACTAATAATCTGTCGTTTTTATTAGTGATTCTCTTTCTAGCTTTTCCTATTAGTATCTTAATTAATTTTCAATTAATCGAAACATCGTATCTTGATGCCAATTTTGCAGGATTATCAAAAGACAGTCCCATCCGTAATTCAGTTTTAGTCGAAGAGGGTAAGTCTCAGCCTTTGCCTTATTACATTTCGCAAGAAATAGAGAATAAATGGCCTGTTAAATCAGTGTATGAGCGAAGTATATCTTTTGAAGTAAGAAACGAAAGTAGTAAAGAGAGTAAACTGATTAGTTTTATTTCCGGTGGTTTTAAAAGTCTAGACATTAAACCGTTACAGGGCTCTTTAGAGTCAATGGAGTTTCCAAAGCTAGGCCAAGAACTTGTTGCTGCGATTAGTTATATTGAATGGAAAAAACATTTAAAAACAACTAAAAATGTTATTGGTAAAAAAATACAAATTAACAATAAAACAGTGACGATAGTCGCTATTATGCCAGAAAATTTCATTTCCTTTAGAGAACACCAAACAACTAGTTTTGTTATGCCATACAAGCAGTTACCAGAGTTATTAGATGATGTTGATTACTCGATTACGCCTGATACTTATAGCTATTTAATAGGGAATAATCAGGTGTTCGACTCTTTGACTCAAGATATTACTCTCTACCTACAAAACGAGGCATTACTGTTAGAAGAAAGTGATATTTTGATTAATCGTGCGATAGGGGTTAATAATCAAAAATATTTGACGGTCAGTAAAAGAATATACCTACTCAAAACATTATTTTGGTTGTTGCTGTTATTTTGTTTTATTGCTTTTAACAACTTTTATAGCGGTGAATGTGCTGCTAAGCAGCAAGAGTACAAAATAAGAGCATTTTGTGGGGCGAGTAAAGTAAATCTACTCGTTCAACGTTTTTTGGATATGTTTTTAACCGTAATGTTAGTTATTGTTTTTTGTATATTTTGTTTGCCACTTGGTCATTATTTTGTTCAACTATTTTTGCCTCAAGTGAGTATGGAAGAAGTGAGAACAAACTTCAGTCAATTATTAAATATTATCTCTTATTTATTTTTCTGTGTACTCTTTTTCATGAGTATCGTATTTTTGATTCAAGAAAAGTTAATTAAAACAACTTTTGGTCGAGGACAAAGTGCTAGTTTTAGTCAAAAAGTGCAAAGCTACACCTTACTTGCATTGTTACTATCCTTAACGACTATTGCATTGTATAGCAGTTTATTATTGTTAGAAAACCAACGGTCCATCTTTAAAACCCACTTAGGCTTTGTCGATGAAAATCGTTTTGTGGTTACTTTTGATTTCCCTGAAATCAGATCAGAAATATTACAAGCAAATAATACAGCACAGTTATTATTACAGCAATTAGTGTCAAATCCAGAAATAAAACAAGCAGCTATTACATCTATGCCACCATTATCGGAAAAAACCAGTTACAGCCAGTGGTTTAGTACAACAGGTGAATCTATAGGTACTGGAGCACACGGCAATACCACCGAAGACACCATATCGGCTGATTATTTCACTACATTAGGCACAAAAATATTATTGGGCAACAGTGTTGATAGCTTAAAACCAATGAACATTGTGGTAAACCAGGCCTTATGGGATAGGTATTTTACCGATCAAACCTTAGCTGATGCGCAACTTCTGAACGTAAATACCATGAATGGTGAAAAAACAGCCTATCGTGTTGTAGGTGTTATTGAAAATATTTACATTTCAGGCCCTGATACTCAGATAGAACCGACTATTTATAGCCCTGTATTCGCGTTGACAGGCTTTGAGGGCTTAGTGATAGAGTCACAGATTTCTGCAATAAAATTGACAAAAATAGTCGCTAAAATAATCAAAACGTTAGATGTTAGTTTTAATGGGATTCATATCGTTTCCTTGTCTGAGTTAATAGAAAAAGAGCATCAGCCTAGGTTAGCTATTCTAAAAGTGACATTAACTGCAACGGTTCTCATGTTCATAGCCGCAATAGTATTTTGTTTTAGTACGATAAAACAATTGACCGATAAAAACGCAAGGGAGTTAGCACTTCGTTATTGTGAAGGCGCAAAGCTTGGTTCTCTCATTGGGCGAGAATATTTGTTTTTCATTATTGTATTTATTCCAATAATTATGGGGGTGGTGACTTTATTTACGCTTAAAAGTGATTTATTACAAAAATTATTGGTGGGCACTTCATTATTTAACATAACAGCAATAACTTTAATAGGTATCTGTATACTTTTATTAGTTGCAATATCATTAGGTTATCACATCAAACAAAAGTTAAGATTTGCTTGGCTCTCGCTTTCTTAATACTTAAATTTAAGGATAAACATGAAAAAATTAATAATACTTTTATACATTGCTATTTCTTTTAACAGCGTGTCTATATTGGCAAAAGATTTCGAATATTCGGTGCAAACTGAAAGCAATATTCCTAAAAAGGGTCCGCAACTCTTTTTGTTTAATAAACAAGGAGAATTGACATTTCAAAGTGACTCTTTAGATCAGGGATTAAGGAATGAATTTAGAAAAAAGCCTGTCCATAAGCGGAGTGCTCAAATAACGCAAGATTTGTTTGGATTAATCGACTTCGAACCAACGTTTGATGATAGCAACTTTACATTATTTTTTATTACGATTAGCCCAGAAATTGGTCCATGTCCACCTTGTGAAAAACAAGAGAGAATTATCAATATACTAAAGAAAAAGTTCAAAGATCAAAAAGTTGAATTTCATAAAATAACAATTGTAAATTAGGTGTGAAAAGGAAATCAGATAATGTTGAAGAATATATCGTTTTATGGAGGATTCCTACTCTTGGTAATTATTGCCAATCATTTGTATTGGGGAGAACAACCAATAGAAAGAGAAGACTATAATTCAATAGAATTAAGTGAAGGCGTATTAGGGAATTATAGTGTATTCGGAGTCACTGATGAATCTCCAATAGTAATATATACAGTCGGTTGGTGTGAAGCTTGTATTGAGTTAAAACATTACTTTAATAGTAATAATGTTGAGTATCTTGATTATGATATCGAGAAAGATGAACATGCTAGAAAAACATTTGATAACCTGAAAAATAAAGCGCTACCAGTAATAATTATCGATGATATGTTTTATCAAGGTTTTAACAAGGTTGTGATTGAAAAGAAACTTAATTTTTTAGATGTTCGCACATGACCCGAAAGCTATCTGATGCAAGTCCACATATTAAAAAAAGGCTCAAGGTTAACGTTGAATGTATTAAAGTTAATATATTATATTTAGCTTTTAGAATACCTAAAAAGAAAACTATTTTGGATGTATTCTATGGAAAGTTTAAGACATTATGGATGAGAGCTGTTTGAATCGATATAAGTCAATATTGCCATTAAAAACAGTGTGTTAAATTACTTGTTTGAGCTGACTTATAGTGTCAGCTCACTAATTTTAGTAACCGCTTGATTATCTAATAAATAGTCAAGCGGATTGCTAAAACCTTTTCTTATCAAGTGTTACTCTGAAAAATGGTACCCAGGATGGTATGTGATTCTCAAATTTCATCATTCTAATTTCTCTTTATATTCACCAGTAAATTCAACTTTATTTTACCGTTAAATTTCTTACTATATATTTACTAATAAATTGAAAATATATCTTTTATTTTAATGAATAGCTTTCAAAGCGGACATTAAATAGAGACTAAATGTAGATACTCCAAATTGATAGCCCTTCAGTATATCCAGTTACGCCCAGTAAGGAATAAGCCTTATTTATTTGGGATAATTCCCGATATCATTAATTCTATTTTATTCGATTTCGGGAATTATCCGATCTTATTTGTTTTCTTATTATAAAATCCTTTTAAATCAAGTTGTTATTTTTGGTCTGTGATTTGCAATCTAACTGTTAAGTTTCAAATGCATTAATTTAAATCGTTATGTTAATTAGAGAAAAGAAGGGTTGTCACATTGGATATTAACGTTGAAGTAGAAAGTAAATCATCTAAAAAGAGGTCTCTAACCTTATTGATAGGACTACTGGCACTTATGTTGATTTATTGGGTTTTCAGTTTACCGGTAGCACAAAGCAAAGTTGAATCTCAGCAACTGTGGATTGAACAGGTGCAGCAAGGCTCATTGGAGTTAACGGTGACAGGTTTTGGTCAACTAGAGTCTAAAGTGCAACGATTTCTTACTGCTCCATATTCGGCTGTAATAGAAGAAATTATCCTTAGACCCGGCGCGAAGGTAACACCTACAAGTATTATTTTAAAAATGTCTAATCCAGAGATTGATCAGGCGGTTATTTTAGCCCAGTTGGCACTTAATGCAGAAAATGGACGATTAAAACAACTTAAGTTAACTCAAGCCCGAGAGAATTTGTCAGCCAGCAATGGCATTGCAGAACTAAAGCTAGATTTAGGTGTTTTTCGTTCTAAGCTTGCTGCTGAAACAAAGCTGGCTAAACAGGGCATAGTGACACAACTTAACTTAATGACCACACAAGCAGAGGTTAATAAGCTAGCAGGTCGTTTAGATAATTCTAAAAAACGCTTAAAGCAATTGCTTGATATTCATCAGCAAGGATTGCAAATTCAAGCAGAATACATTGCTGAAAAATCGAGCTTATTAACAATCGCTGAAAATAATTTCCAAAGGTTATTAGTCAGGGCTGGCATTGATGGCGTATTACAAGCGTTGCCGATTGAACTAGGGCAAAGCGTAAGTATCGGTCATCAATTAGCATTAGTCGGTGGAACAAACGATTTATTAGCAATAGTGCAAATTCCCCAGCGAGATGTACAAGCAATGTTACCTGAAATGTCAGTAAGCATTGATACCAGAGGTGGGGTTGCACAGGGCAAAGTTACCCGTATTGATCCGGTGGTAAGAGACGGTAACGTTGAAGTAGAAATTGAATTAATTGGCCCATTACCTAAAAATGCCCGTCCATCCTTAAAGGTTGAAGCAAAAGTTAACTTAGGCCGATTAGAAAACGCATTGTATATCAAGTCTCCTGTGAATAGCTCAGCAAACTCTCGTTTAAAAATATTTAAAGTTGATGCCGAAGAAAGTAGCGCGCAAGTTACCTGGTTAGAATTCGGCGTGAAGAATGGTCAATACATCGAGATAAAGTCAGGTGCAAAGTACGGCGAGCAATTTATTTTAAACGATATGAATAAATTTTATGAACAAGCAAATATTCAAATTATTCGATAATTTTAAGTAAACACTTTCAAATAAGTCACTTGAACTTAGAAACTTTAAAGTCTTATTAATTAAATAATTTTAAATGCAAATGTTAGCATTATCAGCAAAAAACAGGTAAATATGATGACAGAATTGAAAAATACAACTCAAAACGTAATCAATCAATCAGCAAATAAAAAAGAGATTTGTTTGCAATTAAGTAATATTGGCAAAGTTTTTCGCACCCATAACATGGAAACTCATGCGTTAAGAAGTGTCGATTTAACTATTTATAAAGGTGATTTCGTCTCTATTTCAGGTCCTTCAGGCTGTGGAAAATCCTCATTGCTCGCCATTATGGGCTTATTAGATAGCCCGAGTACAGGCAGTTATCATATTGTTGGAAAAGATGTCAGTCAATTAGGCGTTGATATGCGAGCAGAAATACGCAATAAAAGTATTGGTTTTATATTTCAGTCATTTAACTTGATTGATGAGCTGAGTGTTTTCGAAAACATTGCTTTAGTTTTAAGGTATCGAGAAGTCGACAACGGGGCTAAAGAGTTAACGGAAACCGAAATTAAGGAAGCCGTACATAGCGCGCTAGCCCAAGTTAATATGGGGCACCGAGCAGAGCATAACCCTAACCAACTTTCTGGCGGACAACAGCAGCGTATTGCTATTGCCCGTGCACTTGTCGGCAAGCCCGCTATTTTATTGGTTGATGAACCTACCGGGAACCTAGATTCAAAAAATGGTGATGCAGTTATGGCTTTATTGAAGAGTTTAAACAAAGCCGGTACGACCATTTGTATGGTGACCCATGATACGCGGTACGCTGAAATTGCCGACACTCAAATGCACTTACTTGATGGTGAAATGATCACAGAACCTGTGATGATGGTTGGGGAGGCGAGCTAATGAAGCTTAAACATGAAATTATCCACAGTATTGCAGGTTTGAAGAAAACCCCTATTTTTGTCTTCACTTTAGTGTTTACTTTAGCCATCACTTTAGGGGCTTTATTTGCTGCATTTAATTTAAATCAACTGATTTTATTTAAAGAACTTCCTTATGCCAATGCTGAGCAGTTATACATTTTAGAGCAAAACAAATTCAGGGATGGCAAAGATAATATTGGTAGTCAAATTATCGGCGCTCAAATAAGGATGCATAGATTAAGCAAAGAGTTTATTAGTTCTGCAATCATTAATAGTGGTAGCGGTATACTGGTAAGTAGCCCTAGTGAACCAGTAATATCAACGCTTTTTTTAAGTAATGAATTATTTTCTTTGTTAAGTATACCTTTTGAGTTGGGTGGTGCTTTTTCCCAAAGCGATGATAAAGCGCCATTGAGTGAGGCAAAAGCTGAAGCTGTCATAAGTTATCAGCTTTGGCAAACTGACTTTGCTGGCAGCAAACAAGTTATTGGTCAAAGTATGCAAGTAAACGATGAACAATATAAAATCGTTGGTGTTATTGCACAAGGTTTTAAAGAGCCTGATACTTTTACCTCTTACGCAAGTCAAGTTTATTTACCTTTTAAGTATAGTGGTCTTAATGAAAGTATTGGTCGAGGAACTTCTAGTCTATTGAGTTTGGTTCGTTTATCTGATGGTCAGAGTCTAGCTGGCGTTGCTGAACAACTTTCAATGATCTTGAAGGATTTCACACAAGAAGGTGTAGATACAACAAATTACGAAGATACAGAATTAAAAGCACATTTAACGAAATTAAGTGAGTCAATACAGGGTGATAGTGCTCAAATTACCTTAGTCATTTTTGCGGCATCTTTAGTGCTTTTATTGATCGCTTTTGCCAATGTGGTTAACTTATATTTATCTCATATTAGTAAAAAACAACAGCTGCTCGCTATTTGCGCTTGCATAGGAGCTAAACCCAAAGCCATATTTAAAAAACTTTTTGTTGAGAGTTTACTTTTAACCATAAGTGCCGCTATATTTGCGCTTGTTATTGCTGCATGGTTATTAGTATTAACGCGAGAAATTGCAGGAGAGGCTTTACCCCGACTTAATGAACTGAGTTTAGATAGCACGACAATAATATTTAGTTTGATTATTTCTGTTGTATTAGCTGCATTATTAGCATTTTTTGGTAAATTTGCTGTGTCATATGATGCTTTAAAAGAGCAATTATCTGCCAGTGGTAAAGGTACCAATGCGCAAGTCTCTCCTAAAATAAGGAAAATGCTCATTGCCTCACAAGTCTCCCTTACCGGACTTTTGTTGTTAGTCACTTCTATGGTTTTACAAACTAATTTGGAAACCGTTAACAAGCCTTTAGGTATAAACGTTGATAATGTGACCAGTGTCTGGATTGATGCCGGTAAAAATTATCAAGGTACGCAACAACTGACGACTTTGGCACGTCAACTTAAACAGCATTTCAGCCAATTGCCTCAAGTTGATAGTGTTGCAATTACTACTTCTGCTCCTATTTTAAAATGGCCTTGGGGCATGGCCTACTATGATAAAAATAATAAACGTTTAGGCAGTTTTAGGTTTAATACTATTGATGAAAGCTACATAGATACACTGCAACTTTCACTTTTATCGGGGCGAAACTTTAGCTTGGAAGAAATAACTGAGCAAAAAAATGTAATCATCTTAAGTAAGGCCAGTGCATTAAAGATATTTAATAAGGTCGATGTAGCTGGGCAGTATATTTATAATAGCAATGGTAAGGCTAATTTAATCATCGGCGTTACCGAGAACTATATTGGCAACCTCTCAGAAGAAAGCCGACCACAATTATATTTGCCAGCTAGGCCATGGTGGCGATTGACGCTAAATTTAAAAATAAAACCTAATATGCCGATGTCTAAAATAGCCTTGCTTGAACAATTACGCATCGTTGATAAAAGTTTGCGTATTCAAGATTATTTGCCATTAGCACAAGCCGCACAAGCGATGTTTTATCAATACCGTTTAACGGCATGGTTAGCCGCGGGTTTAAGCCTTTTTGCCCTCATCCTTGCTTGTACTGGTATATATGGCGTGATCAGTTACTCAACACAAATGAGGCGTTATGAATTAGGCGTACGTATGGCCTTAGGCGCTAAACGTAAACGTATTATTAATTTAGTGCTTAAAGATGCGTTGAAACCGGTAATGCTAGGGTTATGTGCAAGCCTTTTATTTGCGGTGCTAATTTATCAAGTCGCCATGAATCAAATAGAACACTTAGGCTCACCTGATGCCATTCAAATCATACTTTCTTTACTTTTATTACTGGGCTTCTCATTTATTGCTTGTTTTATCCCGGTTAAAAGCATGGTAAAGCAAGACCCTGTGAAAGCATTAAGAGACGAATAATAAGAGCTGAGTTGGTTATAAGTTACTGAATAAATTGCTGTCTTTATGCTAATATCTTTAATTAAAAGCAGCAATATTAAGCTATCAAATCATTATGACAAAGAAACAAACAATACTTATTATTGACGATAATGCTGAAGTCAGATTAAGCGCACGCTTTTTTTTGAGTAATTTTGGTTTTGAGGTCATTGAAGCAGACAGCCCTGTTACCGGCTTAGCTTTACTTGAAACTGCAGTGGTTAATCTCGTGTTATTAGATATGAATTTTTCACTTGATACTACATCAGGTGAAGAGGGGTTGTATTGTTTACGAAAAATAATGGCTTTTAATGAGCATTTACTTGTTGTGGCTATTACTGCATGGTCGAGTGCTGATTTAGTGGTTAAGGCACTTAAAGCCGGGGCACAAGACTTTATTGAAAAACCTTGGAACAATCAAAGGTTATTACAAGTCATAAAACAGTGTTTGAAAGTGGAAGAACTACAAAAGCAAAATCAGAAACTACAACAAACAAATGAAGCTGAGATAGAAGAACAATTAATGATTGTTGCTCATTCTCCTGCGATGAAAACATTAATAGGCCAACTTGATGAGGTTGCCCAAACCAAGGCGACAATTTTATTAACCGGTGAAAATGGCACGGGTAAAAGTACCCTAGTCCATTATATTCACCATAAATATAATCAACGCTCAAAACATGACCAGCCTAACAGCTCCGGATTAGTTAGCGTTAATATGGGGGCTATTCCAGGCGACTTGTTTGAAAGCGAAATGTTTGGTCACACTAAAGGCGCATTCACCGGTGCACATCAAACGCGTATTGGACGATTTGAGCTAGCAGAGTCTGGTACCTTGTTTCTTGATGAAGTGGCTAATATTCCCCTCGCTTCACAGGGAAAGTTATTAAGGGTGCTTGAATCAGGAGAATACGAGCCGGTAGGATCGAGCATTACACAAAAAGCGAATGTTCGTTTGATCAGTGCAACGAATGCCAATTTTAAGGACTTGTTTGATCAAGGACTTTTTAGACAAGATCTCTACTTTAGGTTAAACACCATAGAATTAACCATTCCAGCTTTACGAGAGCGAGTTGCAGATATTCCCGAGCTTGCTGAAATTATGCTGACTAAGTTGTGTCTGCAGTATGACAAACCACTGATGAGTTTATTACCTTGTGCCATCAAGCGATTATGTCGTTATGACTTTCCAGGTAACTTGCGCGAACTGAGCCATATACTTGAACGTGTCGTTTTAATGCATAAAGAGGTAGCCATCAAAGCAGAAAATCTGATGTTAAACGATAATTACCAGCAAGATGATATAAATAATGAAAGGTCAACAATCCAGTCTATAAACAAAGAACAGGGGTTGTCGTTGATGACCATTGAAGCTGCTGAACGACTGTTAATCGACCTAGCGTTAAGTCAATGTCATGGGCAAACCCATGAAGCGGCCGCACTATTAGGATTAAGTAAAAGTGCTATTTATCGTCGCTTAGAAAAATATAAAATCAGTGCCAAAGACTACCTTAAGGTACTCAGCTGAAATGGAAAGTGAACAGAGCAATAAGTTACCAACGATGAGTGCATTAAGTTTAGAACAATGGCTTAATCGAGTATTGTTTAGCGTTAATTTTATACTACTGTTTCTAATGTTACTCAGTACTTGGTTCATTAGTCAGTCGCTGTTATTGGTGGTGACAACCTTTATTTTTATCTTACCTTTTTTGGCATTTATCAGTGAAAAAATAAAAAACAAGCTAATACAGCCATATTTTGGTTTGTTAACGTCACTAGAGTCAATTAAAGTTGATGATTACTCTTTTGAAACCATTCCCGTTTTTTCTCAAGGCGTTAGTGCGCAATTATTTCATGAGGTAGGCAGTCTTGCCCATCTGCTAAGACAAAAAAAACGCTTATTCGACGAAAAAGACATATTAGTTCATAGCTTGATAAAGCAATTAGACAGCCCGGTACTGTTAATCAATGAACAGAATAAGCTTGTTTACGGTAATCAAGCTTTATCAAATTGGCTAAACAAAGATTGGCGTTTAGTGCGCCTAATGCCGATTAAATCCTTCGGTTTATCACAATTTGAAAACGAATGGTGCTTTGATGAAAAAGAACAAGCCCAACGTTTTAAAATTCGTTCCAGCAGCTTTAAAGATCACTCAGGACAACATCACTTGTTAATGTTAACTGATATCAGTTCTGAATTGAGAAAGATGCAATCTCAGTCTTGGCAGCAGGTTGTTAGGGTATTAAGTCATGAAATTAAAAATACTTTAACGCCGATTCAATCATTAGCACAAACATTGGCTCAATTTAGCCAAGTTCCTGATCAAAAAGAAGCCCTTGAAGTTATCGTTGAACGCAGTCAAAATTTAACTGAATTTGTTCAACAATATAGTCAGATGACACAAATTTATAGTCTTAATCTTAAGGAAATAGATCTACAAATCTCACTCTCAAAAATGTGCTTGCTACACCCAGACCTAGCGTTTAAAACTACATTAGAAGTTTCGCATATTACCGCTGATCCAATATTGTTTGAACAGGTGTTAATAAACCTTATTTCTAATGCAAAACAAGCAAGTGTTTTGCAAAGCAAGGAGAGGGAGAAAATAACCATAAGTTTTCACAGTTATCAACTAGCCGGTTTTACCATGATAGAAATTGGCGATAATGGTAGTGGTATTCAAAACAGTGAAAACTTATTTGTACCTTTTTATACAACAAAAACAAATGGCCAAGGGATAGGTTTAGTGCTGTGTCGAAACATTATAGAACAGCATGGCGGGCAATTAACCTTAGTAAATAAGGTTAATGAAAAAGGCGCGAAGGCATGTATAAAAATCCCTAACAAATAAAATGAACTATAAATTTAAATCCTAAGAAATTCCCACGAAATTTAAATTTATTTACCTAAAGAGTTTACAATCACCTAGAAAAAGATCGTCTAAGTTTATAGGCGGCGTAGCAAATAACAGAAAGCTGTAGGGATACGAAAAACATAGCATTATAAGTATGAGGAAGCTGACTTATAGTGTCAGCTCACTAATTTTAGTAACCGCTTGTTTTCTATTAAGGAAAGCAAGCGGCTTGCTCAAATACCTTCTTATCAATTTGTCATTATCAAAAATAGTACTGGGTGTTATGTAAAGCCTCGTATGTGAGTATCTCAAATTCCCCATTTATTTTTATTCTATATTTTAACTTTCATTTTTAAGTCGCAGACAAAACTTTTCTAGCGGTATATTAAGGAGCAATGTATCCAAATAGACTTCTCTTACTGCAAACATTTAACCTTAATTTCACCCATTAACATCGTAAATTATCACTTATCCTTAAGCTCGCATCCCTATTCAAATGGCACTAGTTTTACCAAATCAGAAAATATTTTTATTTAGTTGTTAATATCTCTAGATGTAAATCGTTTAACTAGTATGGGAAATGAATCTATCAACATTAAAAAACAGCATATCAAAGCAGCAGGTGGACTTGATTTAATCTGTCCAGCTTTTGTCGATAAGCTATTTCGCGAACATCATGAGCGTGTTTATTTGGCTGCATATCGAATTTCTGGCAATACACACGACGCTGAAGATGTGTTGCAGTCTGTCTTTTTGGGTTTGCTCAAGCGTTCTGGCAATGGTAATGACCCTGCCGGAGTCAATCCGAAAAACTATTTGTGCAGATCCGCCATTAACGCCAGTCTTGATATTCTTCGTAGTAAAGGACGAAGACAAATACTTGATTTTGAAGATATCGATGAACAAGCAGGGCCCGCGAGTTTGAGTGGGGCTAATGATTTGCTTCAAACTGAATTACGTAAACAATTGCGCAGTGCGTTATCAAGCTTAAACCAACGAGCAGCAGAAATTTTTGCTTTACGTTATTTTGAAGCTTTTAGTAATGCTGATATTGCGATAATGCTGGACACGTCAGCAGCGAGTATCGCCGTAGAGCTTCATAGAACTCGCGAGCAATTGAAGAAATTTTTGAATGAATTTTCAGGAGATAATTTATGAAAGATGACATTAACAACAGTAATGAAAACAATGAATTGATCGATGCAGCGGTAGCATCCATCAAAGCCGATATTCCACCACAGGCAGAGATGCTCGCAGCTGGTGATCGCGTTAAGCAGTTACTCAAGGCTGCTAATACAAATGCAGCGAATACCACTGTAGTGCAACACGCACCAGCGAATTCGTTGAAATTCGATTCAATTGAAGATTATATCGCGGCAATCCCCGATTATTTGCAAAAACAACTTTCTCCGGCGCAAACGTTACTATTTGAAGAGGAGAGCAGAAGATCTATTCCATTACGTCGTGCACTAACGAATGCTAGAAATAATACGACAGAAACGGCCCTCAAAGGTGATAAGAGCGATTCACAGGATCAAACAAAATCACAAAAGCGAACAATGTCAAACTGGTTTATCCGCAGTGCAGCACTTGTTGTTATTGCGTTTACAGCTTTCATGATTTTACCTAAACTCCCGTCTTTAGATCAATCTGATTTGGTACTGATAGAGGAGATACAAGGGGATTTGTTTCTTGTTGAACAGGGGCAGTTAACGCCATTAAAAGAAGGCGTCTGGATTGATGGACACCAAAATATTCGTACTTCCATAAACGGTGGTGCGCTTTTGGTACTTGATGACGGGTCACGAGTTGAAGTGAATGAACGTACGCAGTTGAGTGTGGTTCGACGTGGCTCAGGTAATCGCATAGATGTAGAGCGGGGGAAAATATTAGTTGAAGCTTCACCTCAAGGCTCAGGAACGCTAGTTGTTAAAACCAATGAAGTGTTGGTATCTGTTACAGGAACTATCTTCGAAGTGGCTCATGGCACCATGGGCTCTCGCGTAGCCGTTATTGAAGGTGAAGTTCAGGTATTGCAAAAAGGCATAAGCGAAAGTTTATTACCCGGCGACCAAATAAGCTCGCGCTATGATACCGTCGCCCTAAAAATTGCGGATGAAATATCCTGGAGTCGAGACGCCGACAAATATATTCATATGCTTAGTGCATTGTCAGCCTTCAAAAAAGATTTCAATTCAGTGATAGATACGGGCCCACGTTATTCGACCCGTTTACTTGATCTTTCACCCATTAATACCGTTGCTTACATAGCAGTACCCAATGCGCCTAAAAAAATAGCCGAAGTTTATGACTTGTTTAAGTCTCATTTTAATACGTTAGAGGGTATGGGGGACGATTTACCGACCGATACCAAGCAGTTAGATGCCATCATGGCAAGTCTGGCTAATTTTGGTGACCTCCTTGGTGATGAAACTGTGGTGACAATTTCTTTAAACAGTACAGGTAATAATGCAGATAATAATTTTCGCTTTAGTCCGGTTATCTTATCTGAAGTTGATGCGGGTACTACCGTAGCTGATATAGAAGCACACTTGCAGCAGTTAACCTTAAGTATTGGAGACGACGATAATCAGCATGAGATAAAAATTGCGCTTATTGATGATCCCGAACAAGCAGTTTCCGGTGAGTTATCAATTTGGTTAATGGGTGACTTACTGGTAGCTACCGTAGGTGCTGACTCCATGAAAGAGATGCAGGCGATTTTGGCACAAGGTTCAAGTGACTTTGTTGGAAGTGGTCTTCATACTTTGTTAAACAATGCCTATTCAAAAGGTACTGAGATGCTTGGCGCTGTGCATTTAGCTAAAATAATGACAGAGGTAAGTGATTCAGAAAATGTGGATTCAAATAAAGGATTAGCCGTTAGTGGATTAAACAAAGCGCAATATTTAACGGCGGAAAGACGACAAACGGGTGATCGTACTTCCCTAGTGGCAGAGTTGTTATTCGACGGTGAGCGCACAGGCATGATGTCTTGGTTAGCAGCTCCTGGACCCTTGGCATCAATGGAGTTCTTTTCTGTTGATACTACCATGATAGCGGCGGCGGCCTTTAAAGACCCCGCAATTATTATTGAAGAAATGAAACAAATAATTGAAAATTTTGCATCCTCAACAGACAACAGTGCGACGACCAATGAAAGCACAAATGAAACACAAAATACTAGCCATGATAGCATTCTTGATAGCCAAAAATGGCAGCAAGTGAAGCAAGAAGTATTAGCAACATTAGGCGGTGAATTTGCCTTAGGACTCGACGGACCGTTATTGCCAGTGCCTTCATGGAAAGTAGTTTTGGAAGTTTATGACGAAAATATGCTGCAACAGAATATCGAACAGATAATCGAATACATCAATGAAAAAATGGCTGCTGAGAACAAAGGGACTTCCATACTTATATCAAAAACACAGATTAGCGACTTCAACGCCTACCAATTGAGTAGCCAAGGGGTAAGTAACTCGAGTGTCTTTCAAAAGCTGTCTTATGTTTATGTTGATGGTTACTTGGTTGCTGCTGCGAATATGGCGCAACTTGAAAATGCCATTAAATATTATCAAACCTCAGCGAGTTTATTAACAGACAGCGAGTTTCAATCGTTATTGCCCAATAATGGCGAGTTAGACTTCTCCGCACTTGTCTTTAGCCGTATCGGTGAATTAGTTGCTGATCTGGTTGATAAAATTCCAACAAATTTATCAGCAGAGCAAAAAGAAGTTGTACAAAATTTAAACTCAAATGTATCATCACTATACAGTGTAAATGTGAAGCCAAATGGTTTTAGGCTTGTACAAAATGGTAGTGCCGATCTCCCTTTTAGCATCGCACAGCTGTTAAGTTTGCAATCGCTAATTGAGGGCGCAGCTGAATAGCATCTTAAGTCGACGCCGACAAAGGTGAGTATTGATGATACGGCTGAATGGTGATGTGGCTAGTAAAATATTAAGAGAAATTAAAAGTAAGTCAGCTAATAAGGGTCAACAGACCCTAGAATAAAGAGACAATTTTAATGGAATCAGACCGTTTAAAGCAAGCAGAGAACATAGACGAAGTGGGATCGGAAGTTTCTAGTCATGAAAAAAATAAACATGTAGCTGAAACAAACACTGACAAAGTTGCCTTTAACCCTAGCGCAAGTGGCAACACAGATAGTGTTACAGAGCCCGCGGTTTTTGAATTGCAAAATTTATCCGTTAATTTTGGTCGACCCATCTTAGATAAGCTGACGGCCAATGTTAGGGGAAATTGCATTGGATTACTTGGCCCTAATGGCGCGGGTAAAACCACGTTATTAAATACTTTGCTTGGCTTTAATCGCCCAAGTTCAGGTAGCGCTTCAATTTTTGGTTACGACGTCAGTAGCCAAAGCGATAGCGTAAGACATATGGTTGGTTATATGCCTGAGCGGGATGCTTTTATTACCGGTATGACCGGCATTCGTTTTGTCCGTTTAATGGGGGAGTTGTCAGGGTTAAGTCCAAGTGACGCCTTAGAGCGCGCGCATGAAGTTTTCTTTTATGTCGGCTTGGGTGAAGCGAGATACCGAAAAATAGATACCTATTCTTTAGGCATGAAACAATTAGTCAAGTTGGCACAGGCTATCGTCCATGGGCCAAAATTATTATTTTTAGATGAACCCACCAATGGTTTAGATCCACCAGCGCGAACACGCATGCTACAACTGATCAGAGAGATCCGTGATGCCGGAGAAACCAAAATTATCATGGCATCGCATTTACTTAAAGATGTGGAGGAGTGTTGTGACGAAGCACTGGTATTAAAACAAGGTAAAATTGCCATCTATTGCAATCTGGAAGAAGAAAGACGCAGTGATCGAAAATTTTTACTGATGCACGTTCGAGGAGATAGAGACCGCTTCGTTAGTGCTTTGCGTAGCCTAGGCTGCGATGTTGCACTGACTAATCGCAGACGGTTAAAAGTGATATTAGCGCAACAAATAGAGATACGAGACGTTTATATGGCCGCCGAACAATTGCAGGTTCAGATCAGAAGCTTAGATTATAAACGTGACTCGTTAGAAGATATATTTTTACGTGCGATGGAGGATGCGTAAATGGCTATTTTTCAACATGCATATCAAGGGTTTCATGGCCAGATATCGTCAACACTACGCCAGCCTTGGGTAATCTTTCGCTATGCATTGGCAGATGTATTTAGTTCAAAATTGTTTACGGCATTTTTTGTATTATGTTTTATTCCTCCACTGGTTATGATGTGCATGATCTACATGAACTATAACTTGGAAATGTTGAGTTTACTAAATCTACCACTGGATAAACTTATCACCGTTGATGCCAACTTTTTTGCTCATTGGATGCAGATACCGCAAATGTGGTTGGTTTTTACCTTGGTTATGTTTGTTGGTCCGGCATTAATATCCCCCGATATCAGTAATAATGCTTTACCACTTTATCTTTCAAGACCTATCAATAAAACCAATTATGTTTTTGGCAAGCTCTTGGTCTTATTGGTCCTTGGCTCATTAATAACCTGGATACCTGCGTGGTTATTGATCCTCTTTCATGCCAATTTAGGCGACCAACCTTGGCTGTTAAACAATTTACATATTCCACTAGCTTCGGTGGTCTCTTCACTGATCTGGATTATTTGTTTATCGATGTTATCACTCGCCGTGTCGGCTTGGGTTAAATGGAAAGCATTAGCAAGATTGTTTTTCTTTGGATTTGTTTGGCTCAGCTCAGCGCTGGGTGCTGCCATAGAAAATATATACGGTGGTTGGAAGGGCAGCACAGTTAGTTTCATTGATTCACTTGATGTCATGGTATCGGGTTTATATGGTGTGACTAGCAGTAGTAGCAGTATGCCAAGCACCGCGTCTTATCTGTTTTTCATTACAGTCACGGTGTTAGCAACCGTGTTGCTGGCACGTAAAATTCGGGCTTTTGAGGTAAATCTATGACAGTTAAAACCATCACTGCAGGTTCAACTGAGTTAAACGCCGCGCATAAGCTCGCAGCCGAATCATTGCCTAGCATCGTAGTTGATAATGTCTCTAAGTTCTATGGCGACGTACTGGGGGTCAACCGAATTTCCTTTTCGTTAGGTGCCGGTATAACCGGCTTGGTTGGACCTAATGGTGCAGGCAAGTCAACCTTGATGAACTTAATAGCAGGCTTAATGCGACCTAACAGCGGTACACTTAAGGTACTCGGACTAACACCTGCTCAGCCTGAAGTTTTCTTTAGACAAATTGGTTATTGTACGCAATACGACTCTTTTCCGTCGGGCGTAACAGGACGTCAATTTATCCAAAATACCTTGCTTTTACATGGCTATACAAAGCCAAGTGCCGCGAGGGCGACCTTAAAGGCATTGCAGCAAGTTGATCTTGTTGACGTTGCTGACCGTCGCATTGGGGGATATAGCAAAGGCATGCGGCAACGAATTAAGTTAGCACAAGCCATTTGCCATGAGCCGAAAGTGATCATTTTAGATGAACCGCTTAATGGTTTAGACCCCATGGCACGTACTCAAGTTATCGCCTTATTTCGTGAATTAGCGTCAGGCGGGGCAAGTATTATTATTTCCAGTCATATATTGCATGAAGTTGAATTGATTGCTGATCACTTGGTCATGGTTAATAGTGGCTATCTCGTCGCTGACGGAGACGCAAGCGGTATAGCAACGGAAACAGGCGAACCTATGCGTATTTATATACGCAGTCACCATGCCATGGAAATGGCCCCAAAAATGTTTACCATAGAAGACGTATTAGAAGTTCAAATTCATAAAGACGATCATGGTTTGTTTATTCTGACCCGCAATGCCGATAAATTTTTTCTGGGATTTAATACCTTAGTATTAACACAAAACTGGCAAGTTGACGCCATTGGTCCAGCAGATCAAACGGTGGAAGCCATTTATCGCCATCTTATTGCTGGGGAGCAAGTCGCATCATGACACTAATCTTTCATGCACGAGAACAAGTACTAATCCAAGGACAAATTCAAGTGTCAATTCTAGTGCCATTTCTAGTACTAAGGAGGCTAACATGAATATTTCTAATATCAGCACGAATAGCAATGCAAGCAACGAACCCAGTGTTAAAGCAGGGAATAATAATGCAGCCTTGTTACTTCGACAGTTAGGTGCAATTGTTCGGATTGAAATAAATAATACGCTTTTTTCTAAACGGTCATTAATCGCCTATATATTAACCTTAATTCCGATCATATTGTTGTTGTCATTAGCCTTTAGAAATGGTGATTTTACCAGTACCGATTTCAGCATAGATAAAACACGACGAATTTTCGGCTTTATTTATTCTGGATTTATTTTGGGCGCTGTTGTTTTTCTCGGCAGTGCAGCCATCTTTACTGCCTTGTTTCGAGGAGAGATATTAGGCTGTAGCATGCATTATTATTTGCTTTCGCCGGTTCGAAGAGAATTGATTGTTCTTGGAAAATTTTTGGCAGGTTTATTATCGGCTTGGGCTTTATTTGGTCTGACAACGCTTATTTGTTACCTGCTGTTATACATTCCTTTTGGCATGACGCAATTAATTTCGGATATGACCGCCAGCATTGCCCCGGCACAAATGTTTACTTATCTCGGCATAACGATGCTTGGCTGTTTGGGCTATGGTTCACTTTTTATGGCAACTGGACTTATCTTTCGTAATCCTTTGTTCCCTGTGGCAATTATTGCAGGATGGGAATTTATCCACTTTGTGCTTCCTCCAGCACTAAAGTTTTTCAGCGTTATCCATTATTTAAAGGGATTATTACCTATACCACTCAATAACAGCCCCCTTGCTATTGTTGTTACGCCGCCTTCAGTTTTAGTGTCAATTCTCAGTATCACGGTATTAGCGTTATGCTCGATTACCATAACGGTTCTATATTTGAAGCGATTAGAAATTAGATATACAGAGAACTAATGGCAAATAGTTTACTGACATTTACTGATGTTAATGGGTGATTAAGGGAATTACTCATTTGCTGGCTTTATGAGTTTATTTTTCAATTATTTGAGTAATTGTCTTGGTATGTTGAGTTGACTTATTGGTCATCTCAATAATTTTGGTAACCCCTTTATTATCAAATGATTGCAAATAAAAAAGTTACACCTCGAATTATCACGCTCTATTTTATTCATTATGTTCAGCTAAGACACACCGCAACATCTTGCATTTCTTTAAGGAATTGGTTCGGGGTCAACGGGTAATGGGGAAGTTTAGCTAACTAACGAAGTCAAAACGCCAAAAATATTTGCATTAGATTTTAAATGTGTTTGTGCAGAGTTAGTTAAGCAGCACAATTTCTTTTTTAATGGATACCATTTTTGAAAACAGTAGCGTTTTCTTATTAAGTAAGATGTCACTCACCGTCCCCATGTGTCCTTCGGAGGCTAAATACAAGGATTTTAAGGACGAATCCACATTGAATTGCCAAAGCTTACCATGGCTGTCGGTAACTAAAATGTTGTTATTTTTACCTTGAAATATCGAGAAAGATTTACTTTCATTGAATCCTGCTACCGGTAATAACGAATCATCAACTATTTGCTTTAACACTAATTTATCATCAATTACAAATAAATCACCTTGCTCTGTAAGTAGTGCTTTTTGACTAACGCCTATGTACAGGGTTTCCAGATGGTGACTGTCAAAGTTGAACAGTTTGATCGCATATTGATTATTCTCAATAACTTTAAGCAATAGTTGGCTTTCACCAAAGGTGTGATAGATATCAACTACACCAAAAGGCATTTTTATTGGGGTAAGTTCACCATTAAAATCGAGTAAAGTTAGTCCCCTGTCTGAGTTAACAATCATTAAGCTACCATCCTGCGACCAAACAAAGGCGTTTACTTCTTTATCTGCAGGGAAATAACTTAATTGATTTGGGGGTCTGCTTGTCTCAGCCGAGTTTAACAACCAGATCTGGCTGCTGCCTCCTCTGTTTGATATAAAAGCAATTTGGTTGCCTTGAGGCTGATATTTTGCGTCATGTTCATTCACCGTGCTGCGTGCAAGCATCTGCTGCTTTGTAACGATATTAACTGGCTTTTGTGAACCTTCAACTTTGTTCCAGTTTAATTGACCAATATCAGGATCAAACGTCCCCATTGCCGCAACTATGCTATGGGCTTGCGGATGATATCTCGGGCCATAGATATTTTGCATGGCTGGGAAGTTGTACTCGGTTAACTGACCGTTGAGATCTACTGTATAAAGAGATTTTCCCGCAGAAGTAATCAAGCTTTCTTGATTAGGATGCCAGCTTAAGCTCCAGTACTTATAGTGCTTATGCATCTCTTCTGGTTGTAACGCTGTAATAGTCGTCTCAATTGTTACTGGGTCAACAAGCACTAAACTAAAATTATGCACCGCATCAAATTGTGACAAAGCCAGTAAATTTAAATGGCCTGAATAATCTAACGAATAAAGAGATGCTTTTTGAGGAGTATAAAGTGTGCTTATTTTATTGTCGGTTAGTGACATTTTTAAGAGTTTGTCTTGATCATCTTCAGTGCTAAAAAATGCAATACTTTCATTGTCTAACCACACAGGTGAATGATAATCCTTACTTTCACAGCTAAGTATTTCTCTGGTCGCTTGTGGTGACGATTTAGCCAGACCAAAAGATAATGCCCTCAGCTCTTCGCAGCCTTCTAGTACCTGATGTTTACTACAATGGGTCACACTTGAAAATACAATTTGGGAGCCATCTGGTGACCAACTGGGTGTACCATATATGCCGACTTCTTCGGTTAATAAGTACTCTTTGTTATTTAGCGTATCCTTTGCCCACAGCTGATTTTCACAACTACCGACATAACGCTGAAAGGCAATGTAACGTCCATCAGGCGAATAACTTGGCTGTTGCTCTTTGTTATCTGTTGCTGTTAAAGGAGTGAGCTTAGCAATGTTAAGTTTGTCTGCTGACATGAGCTCTTGGTAAGTAAATAATGCAATAATGATTAATATTGCCGCTGAAATTAATATCCAATGCTTAGGAATAAAAACGCTATTTACTAAAGAGTGCTCTGTTTCTTGCTCTGCTGATTTTTCTTGGTTATTGATGTTTGCGAGTTCGGTCGGCCAATTAACATCAGTGAGCAAGCTGTAACCCACTTTAGGATGGGTTGAAATAACGCTTTGTGTTTTTGCATCATCATTAAAGGCTTTTCGTAACTGAGCTATACAACGCTGAATAGCATTAGATCCGACGACAGAACCAGGCCATACTTTATTTAATATGACATCATGGGGAACGACCTGTCCTTGATTTTCCGCAAGAATGAGTAAAACCTGCAGTACTTTTGGCTCCATAGAAAGAATATCGTCTTGGGCAACAATTTGTGAACGTGCCATATCAATGCGGTAGTTACCGACATAAAACTCAATCACTAAACCTCCCCTAAAAGCGATAACTTAATAAAAGCTAAAATCGCAGTATACCTATCCTAAATATTTACGCTATCAAAAACCTTCAATCACTTATAAATCTCATTTATAGCTCAATGGGATCACCAATAACATGAGTTCATATAATAAATAATCAGAAAAGTAACCACTTAACTTATTGATATTTATGCCATCAGCTTTTCTGCAGCTTTTTATCAGGCTCCCTACATTGAGTTGCTCAGCTAATATGATGAAAATGAAATTCATAAATAATTAACGGAGAAAACACCCTGATGAAAAAAATTTATCTAATATTATTGGTGGCGATATTAGCCCAATCACTGTCAGTACTAGCAGCAACCCCAACAAAAATTGAGCAATATGACATAACCGCTGAAAAAATCACTGATCAGGTTTATGTGCTGTCTGTGGCCTGGAGCAAAACGTCATTTATTAACAGCGCGATTATTGTTGGTGATAAAGGCGTGCTATTGATTACGTCGCAGATGTCCTCGGTGGCACCCAGTCTGGAAGCAAAAATAAAAGAATTAACAGGCAAAGCCGTCACTCATGTTTTCAACATGGCTTCAGACTACTTTCACTATGACGCCAATCAATATTTTAAAGAGCGAGGGGCTGAATTAATTGCCCATAAAGCACTTAAATACACCCGAGCAAGCACAGAAATTTTGTTTGATGATAAATTTTCGATGTCATTTGGTGATGAAGTGCTTACTGCCCGTCATACACTAGCGCATAATAATGGCCAAACAATTGTGTATTTAGAAAATAGTAATGTGATGCTATTGGGCGATGCTTTTCGTACCAACAAATTGGTATACACAGGTTATCACGGTGTACAAGGTCACCTAGATGGATTTAACCAAGCCTATGATATGGCCAACGATAAAACGTTAATCGTTTCAGGACACAAAGATTTACGTCTGTTTAGTCAACGTGAAGAGTTGAAACTGGCAGGCGAAACCTTAAGTAACTTTGCCCGTTTAGTCGGTAAAAAACATCGCGCAGGTATGTCCGTTGCTGACATGACAGCGGATCAAGAATTGTTAAAGGCCGTAGCTATCTATCCTATCTATCGCGATAGACCTGAGTTGATCAAATATAATATTATACAATTGATCGAGTTAGAGTTTCGTTCAGCTTATGTCATTGATAGCAAAGCCTTACAAGCTTACGAAGGTCAATATCAAGCAAATGATGGTAACCTTCTCAAGGTCAGTGTGAACAATGGTCTCTTGTTTGTAATGCAAGAAGGAAAATTTAATTTTGCGCTTAATCCTCTGTCGCCTGAAAAGTTTGAACTTAAAGGACGTACAGACGTTTCCCACATGCTGTTTCATTTCTCTCCCGATGGACAAGTAACGGGCATTTCGCCAAAAATGCCAAAAGACAGTTATTATGAAAAGCTGATCCCTGCCGAAACACATCAAAAAATTCAGTGATAGGGCAAGGTATCAGGAATAAAAGGTTATCAACCAATTGCTAGATAACCATTCTATTTAATATTAACTAGCACCTGAACTAGAAAAAGTGATTGATTTTTACGTTAAGGCTCTCCTGTAAATCTATAACTTTACCGCTGGAAAAACATACTGCTCTAGCAGTTTAAAACCACGTTCCATCTCGGGGTACACGTTATAATTTCCCCCTGTGAGCGTTATAGTCATGTCAATTTCAGGAATGATAATGAGAAACTGACCACCATTCCCCCAAGCTTCAATCGACGTCATAATTTTTCCGCCCACTTCGCGTTCATGCAATTTCCAGAAATACCCATGCTCTTTATCGACTTTTGGTGAGGTTGACTCTTTGATCCATGACGTTGAAATGAGCTGTTTTCCATTCCACTGTCCTTGATTTAGCATCAACAAACCAAATTTTGTAAAATCAATAGGTCGCAAATAAAAATGACCCGCTAAATATCCTCTACCAGCAGGAGATGTTCGCATTTGAAAGTTATCTATATCCATTGGTAGCATTAATTTATGCTGTATAAAAGAAGGTAAATATTGCTGAGTAGTCGACTGAATTACCCCTGATAATAAATTTATGCCGCCATCAGAATAAACGTATTTATCTCCGGGTTTATGCTCCATTGGGTGATCAAGCTTATATTTTATCCAGTCAGTATATTCCCTTTGCATTTTATCTTCATTTTCATTCTGTAACCCACTGCTCATGGTTAATGCGTGGTAAACAGTAATTTTTTTCTTCTGAAGATCCTCAATTTTATATTGAGGATAATAATCTAAAATTGGATTATCTATCTTTAACATACTGTTTATCATTTTAGCTTTACCTACGGCTAATCCTGCCAAAGGTTTAAATGCTGATCTTATATCGTGTAGATAGTCTCTGTGATAGCCATGAAAATACTCTTCAAAAACCAGTTTACGATTCTTGGTAATGATGATGCTGTGCAGGTGAAGGTATTCATCGGTAGTCATTTCATCCATTAATTTCACAAGTGAAGTATCGAGGCCTACATCTTCTAAGGATGCTACTTCAACAATGCCATCAGGAGAATCTGGGGTTTTGTATTCATATTTATCGCTTGGTAGTCTTGGGATATAACCTAAAAGTTGGCCTTGCTTAAGTTTGGTTAATTCTATATTGCGTTTACCGCCTTGATTTTGATAACTAAAGTCGATTTTTTTCTTGGCTGAATCATAAACGGCTGAAATTGCAAAACGACTATTGGTTATTTTGAAGTCGATATCACTCGCATTAAAAGATACCTGTTGGATAATAAAATGATCTTCTCTATTTTCTTTATTACTTTGTATTTTTGCCTGTATTTTTCCAGCAGCATCCAGATAGAATTCTAGATAAACCAAATAGTCAGTATCGATAAACTCAGGTTTACGAATTTTACTAAACCAATAGTTTTTCTCCTTTTCAAATTTTAGACTTTGCGCCCAAAGGTTATGCGTTAACATGCCATGAAGTACTTTTTCTTCACCAAAATAACTTGCATCAAACCTCAGGCCTGAATCATTTTTAAAGGTTAGAACACCATCACTTGACGTTAATGGATAAATAAATTCTTTGCCGTTTTTATAAAGGATTATTTTTGTAGGTTGATTGAAAGGCAATAACTTTATCTGATCAAATTCCGTTTCAGTTTGAAATAATAACCCTGACCATACACCGATTAATTCATCTGCTTGAAAGTCGGGTTTATTTTCAGAGCATGAGGTCAACAATACTTGAGAAATGAAGAGTAAAACAACTATCTTGTACATACTAATTAGGCTCCTTGTTAAAGCTGAACTTTAGTGAAACGAATATATAGAATAAGAACAATTAATATATATCAGTTTATAAATTAGCTTGTTTTGTTGTGTGATTTATTTATAAATATTAAGTTTATTAAATAGTTAGCATGCTAGTATGTGTTTTTGTCTTGAGATATTGCAAGCCTAACTCTATGAACGGTCATGTATTTCTGTTAAATGGTTTGCTTTAAACAACTAGCAATAGCCCTAAGGATAGATAATGTTAAAGCTCTTTTTCCAACATCGTTATTTTATTCTTCTTATGAGTTTATTTTTTTTCAATATATCATTTGCAAAAGCGGGAGCTCAAATTACCGGTGTTGCTGATTCGGTTATGGTTTGCCCTGTGGAGAAAGGACAAACTGTCATACCTGATTTCACATCAACAGACTGCTGGGTCACCGCAGTGCAAGATATTAATCCGAGAAATACTCATATATGGGTTAAGTTAGCTATCATTTCTCTACAAGTCCAAGCGCCTCATGATGAAGTCTTAGCCCTTTATATAACATCAAAAATGGCGGCTGAATTCTATATAAATGGGAAATATATAGGCCATAACGGTACACCTAGTGATGCTAAAGAATATGAAGTCCCTGGCAATTTAGATAGTGTAATATTGCTAAAACAACCTTTATTGCTCAAAGGAGGTAATGAGCTAATAATTCGAGCATCTGCACACCATGATTGGCTAAAAATAGGCAGTTCATTTCAGTCTATAGACTTTAGACCGATTGGAAGTATTACAAAAAATTTACTTATCCATTATTCGCCTTCAGTTTTATTACTAGGAGTCTTTATTCTAGGGGGAATATATTTTGCGATTACTGGCTTGTTAAACAAGAGAAGAAAACGTGAATGTATCTTGAGTGTCATTTCATTTTTTGCCGCGGCACAACTCATAACTGAAGTCTACCGAGGGTTTGTCGCTTATCCATACCCCGTACAAGATATTAGGTTAATACTGATCACTGTATTCTCACTGGGTTTTGGTTTGACGGTTTCTTTTTATGTGCTAAGTACTTTTAAAGTAAAAAGAATATGGCTGACCATGAGCACAATCTCATTCGCTTGCCTTGTTGGAATTATATTATTCAATGATTATGATCAAAAAGCCCAAGTAGCAATAATTACCCCTTTAACGTTAAGTCTTATCTATACCGGATACTTAAGCTATCGAGGGCAACGTAGAGCGAATTTGTTTTTTCTTGGCTTATTAAGTTTTGTTGTCGCACTTTTTGTTTCCCCCTTATTATTTTTGGATATTATATTTTTCTACCTTATTGCGATTTTACTTTTTGCCTTGTTTATAGAACAAGGCATTGTTCTTAATCGTGAATCTAAAGCGAGATTATTAGAGAAACTAAGAGCCGATAGGCTTGAATTAACCTTAAGTCAGGCTATAGAGCGAGATACTGCTACTCATGTTGTTATAAGAAGTGCGGGTAAAATAGAAAAAATTTCGACCGAGAAAATTTCGCATTGCAGTAGTGCAGATGGCTATACTGAAATTAATTTATCTTGTGGTGCTAAATTGCTGCACAATGCAACCTTGACTGAATTAGAAGATGAACTACCACTAACATTTTTGCGTGTACACCGATCACATCTAGTTAATACAAGTTTTGTAAAGAACTTAAAACGAGATACTTCAGGTACGGGATATCTCACATTAACCCATGGTTCAAAAATCCCAGTAAGTCGACGCATCATGCCAAAAGTTCGTAAAATTATCGGCTGAGTTTGATAGTAATACCATTCCGTATAAATAGGTGATCAATCATTGCGCAGGAAAAATTAACAAGAGCAGGCGCTTGATTGATTCTTACATGGACGTAAGTTGTTAGAACAATGCAGGTGCATATTGTCGAGTAATAGCTGGTTGATATGATTGAACGCAGTCTAATTATTAAATAGCTTTTTAACCGATCTATTTCTATAGTTATTACAATTAGCTAGCCCCCAATGAAGGATTGAATGTGGCGGTGATAGATAAAAGCAGCGTAGGAAAAATGCTTGCTTATCCACTGATTATTATTGTCGCACTGCTCGTTGCGCGTTTTTATAATGGGGTGTTACTTTTTCATACCCTTGCTGAGTTATTTTCCATTTTTGTTGGTTTATTAATGTTGGTTGTTGTGCTTAATACTCAACACTTTGCAAAAAACGATTTTTTGATTTATTTAGGTATAGGTTATTTTTCAATTTCATTGATCGATGCCATGCATGCATTCACCGTGAAGGGCATGCCATTTTTCAACATTATTAATGGTGAAATCACCCTGCACTTTTGGATTAATGGTCGGCTATTCGAAGCCACCTTATTATTAACCTCATCGATTTTTCTTACTCGTAAATTGCCGATAAAATTAACTGTAATAGTGAGTATTTTCTTGGTTAGCATTATCTGCTGGGCTTCTTTTCAGTTGACACAACCCATCATGTTTGTTGATGGAAGCCTGTCAAATTTTAAAGTTTATGTTGAATTTTTTGTAATGGCTTTGCTGACAACAACCATTATTGTTTTTATTCGACAACGTGCCCTATTAGAAAAAAACGTCCTCTTATTTTTACTAGGCTCATTGGCATTAACCATAGTCGCAGAGTTATGTTTTACCCTGTACACCAATTTTAGTGGCATCGCTTTTATTGTCGGTCATGTCTTTAAATTTTTATCATTTTGGATGATTTACCAAGCCATTATCCAAACCACATTGCAAGAACCATTGAAATTACTCACCCTTAGCTCTAATAGTTATGACGCGATTCCTCACCCTGCGATCAGGGTTGATAGTCAAGCCGTTATTGCACAAATAAATCAAGCCGCATTACGGCAAATAAGAAAAAATCTTGAACAAGTAATACATCAACCGATCCACTCGTTTTTTCATCCAACAAATTACACCGAGCAATATTGACCTTTTTGCCAAGCAATTAAAATAGGGAGTAACATAGCTAATGAAGAAGTTTTTTTTCCACAAAATGGTCAGTGGTATTTGTTATCAATAACCGCCATCGATAAAGATAATTTGGTTGGCGGTATGGTGGAAACGTTAACTAATATTAGTAATCAAAAACAGCAAGAAGTGGAATTAATTGAACATAAAGAACATTTAGAAGAACGTGTTAAAAAACGGACGGCTGAATTAGAAACCTCTTTTGAGCAGCTCACTGAAACCCAAAATCAATTAGTAGAGTCAAAGAAAATGGCCTCACTTGGTGGGTTAGTAGCGGGGATTGCTCACGAAATAAATACTCCTATCGGTATTGGTATAACAGCTGCGTCTTATTTGTCTGATATGACTATGGAATTAAAAAGTCAGTTCGATCAAAATAAGATTTCTAAAAAAAGCTTTAGTCATTTTGTCGAAGAGGCTGAAAAAAGTTCTGTTTTGATGGTATCAAACCTAAAAAGAGCTGCTGAGCTTATTGGTAACTTTAAGCAAGTAGCCGTTGATCAATCGAGTGATTGTTTAAGGCTCCTTTTAATAAAAAAATACTGTAATGAAGTACTTACCAGCTTATCAGCAAAGTTAAAAAAGCAGACGATCAGTTTAGAATTTGATCGTGATAATGATTTCGAAATTTATAGTTCTCCCAGCGCTATTACCCAAATTATCACCAACTTCATTTTAAATTCACTAATCCATGGTTTTATTGAAAATCAAGCGGGAACTATTTTTATTTCAATCAAACAAACCAATAAAATGGCGACATTAATTTATCAAGACTCTGGTCAAGGAATACCAGATGATGATTTGAAAAAAATATTTGAACCGTTTTTCACCACGAAACGCGGGCAAGGTGGCAGTGGTTTAGGCCTGCATATTGTTTATAATTTAGTGCATCAAACACTGAAAGGTAATATTAGCTGCGAAAGCACACCCGGTGTCGGCACTAAATTTATCATTACTTTTCCATGTCAGGCGGCTGATTAATATCAAAAGTATATTGTGTGGTTAATTTTTTTTATTTTTATTTGGGAATAAGTGCTGCCATATTTCGGCGTAACTGGCGCTAAAAAACCAATAGAGTAATGAATGGTGTTGCTGCCTAATTATGACAGGGTGATGCTTGAGTTCATATTTATGATGCCTTAATTTACTCATTTCTTTTTCAAAGGCGAGCTCTTTTTCATGTTCGACTTTGCGTGCAACCGCATTGTTGGCACGATTGGCAAAAGATTTCCTTGCTTTGGCGTCAAGGTTTGCCAAAATACTCCCCGAACCTTCGACATGCTTCCCTTTAAACATTGATGTATTACGTTGTAAACTCATAATCAAACATCCACAATGAGGTACTAATAGTATAGACCCTATTTTAGGTAAATTAGTTTCATGGCCGATGAATAAAGAATAAATGGGTCGGTGACACTTGAGAACTACTCTCATTGGACTTTTTTAAAAGCAGCTATAATTACGTAGGTATTCATTATCGAAAGAAGTCGATAATGCCCCGTAAACCACGTTGATTTTTTGCCTGTTAAACTTTGTACTCAATATTTATGTCAATTATTTTAAATGGTGTGAGTTTTGGTACACGAAACTGAATACGGTTTTCAGAAAATTGACCAACTTGAGTAATCAAAGTGCAAGCTTGACTATTGAAATCTACACTTATTTGTATTATTTTGGCGAAAGATATACAACACTAGCTTTTGGTAAACTTGATAACCACTCATTAAGCATAAATATGACACCAGATATCATTCAACATTTCTACATGGTAGGTACCGCATCGAGTGTGATGGTAGCTTGCCTTATGGCGGTTGTAATATTGAGAGCGAGTCGCACTTCTCACAAAGAGTTAGCTTTTATCTTTATTGCACTTTTGTTGAGTGTTATCGCTAATTCATTGTTGCATAAGTTTAAGTTGAACTACCAAATATCAATTCTTGGCCTACCTGAACCTTTTCAGTTAATTATTGGCCCGGTATTATATTTATACCTGAGTAAATTGAATCTTGTTGCCCTAACAACTTTTGTTAAATTATTACATGTTATTCCCTTTTTACTGGTGACACTTTTTATTGCTTGGCTCGTCTCTAGTACCGGTAATGACGCTATTTATTCAAGTGAGATACGCGACCTTGCCAACGCACTTTCCATGGGAATTTATATTCAATTATGGGTCTATTATCTTTTATGTCATCGGCAAAGTCGAAAATTCACTGAAAAACTGAAACATTCTTGCTCTAGCCTTGAAAAAGTTAATAAGAGTTGGATAGAGCAGATTTTGTTGATTCTGTTGATCGGATATTCTGGCGTAACCCTGCTGTATTTAAGTAACCATGCCTCATTCTACTTACCTGTAAATAAGTCCCTCACTATTATTTTGGCGAGTATTATTTATCTTATGGTATACAAAACGCTACGCCGACCGGAACTATATTCAGCTATTTCAGGGCAACGAACTAATGTGCCGCCAGCTCGAGTGCCTGTCGATTCAATATCAGAATCAGTAGCAAGCAACACTAAGTATCAAAAATCGGGACTCGGTCAACAAGAAGCGACTGAAACGTATGCACAAATTCAAAAGTATATGATGCTTCATAAACCCTTTGTTGAGCCCGAACTTAGTTTGCACTTGTTAGCCGATAAAATAGGACTCTCTAGCCATCATCTCTCCCAAGTCATTAATCATAGTGAGAGTACTAATTTCTATGACTTTATCAATAGCTACCGCGTTGATGAAGTTAAACAGCAACTTCTTAAAGCTGAAAATGCCAGTCGATCAGTTTTGTCGATAGCTTTTGATGCGGGTTTTAATTCGAAGGCCACTTTCAATCGTATTTTTAAGGAAAGAACTCAGCAAACACCTACTCAATACAGAAAAGGAAATTAGCATGCTTATAACATAATGAGCTGCTGTTCTTTTTCGGTTAAATGTCAAAACATGAAACTTCTTCAAAAATAAAGGTCTCAATGCCTCGGCTGAGGCGAATCATCAATTAATACCCACCATAATTCCGCTTGTCAGCTCCCTATGGAGCATTCAATTATGGGAATTTTCAATGAGTAATAGTATTAGCCTCACCGCATTATCAAAAAGTTATCAGATCAATAAAACGTTATTTCATGCCGTTGACAGAGTCAACCTGACGATCAAGAAAGGCGACTTTGTCAGTATTATTGGTAAATCTGGTAGCGGAAAATCGACACTGCTAAACCTGATGTCGGGTATTGACCAGCCCACATCAGGGCAAGTTATCGTTAATGATGTTGATATTTCCCAGATGGAATCCAGTTTATTGGATGCTTGGCGGGGACATAATATCGGTTTGGTTTTTCAATTTTTTCAATTAATACCGACATTAACCGTGTTAGAAAATATTCTGCTGGCGATGGATTTTTGTAAAGTGATTCCTGCCAAAGATAGGGTTAATCGCGCTCGATCGTTATTAGACAAAGTAGGTATTATTGATAAGGCAGATCAGTTTCCTTCAATTTTATCTGGAGGTGAAAAACAACGAGTAGCCATTGCCAGAGCCCTTGCCAACGATCCGCCAATTATTCTTGCTGATGAGCCGACAGGTAATTTGGACTCAGTTACCGCTAAAGCGATTTTTGACTTATTTACTGAGCTTAACGCTCAGGGAAAAACCATTATTTTGGTGTCCCACGACAGTGATTGCCATAAGTATTCCAATCAAACTATTGATATTAGCGATGGCAAAATTCGTTCAAACATCAAATCAGTTGAGGTAACGCATTGTGCTTAACCTATTTCCTCGCAGACTCCTCGATAGATTATTTAATCGCATGTGGATTAAGACTTGGCGCGACATTTGGCAAAGCAAAGGTCGTTCAGCATTAGTGGTGTTATCAATAGCACTCAGTACCTTTACTTTAGGTGTCATTCTTAACAGTTATGCCATTTTGTCACGAGAGATGACCCAAGATTACTTACGTTCAAATCCAACCGCCATTTCATTTTATATGGAAAAATTTGAAAAAGGTTTGTTAGCGGAATTAAAACAGCAGTACTGGGTTGAAGAAGTAGATGCCAGACGGCTTATCTCGGGTGAAATTAAAACCGCGACAGGGGATTGGAAAAGGCTTTTACTCTTTGTGCTTAATGACTACAAAGACATAAAATTAGACAAGGTGAAAAGCGATCAAGGAAGTTGGCCGCCTCAAAAAGGTCAGATATTAATCGAAAGACAGGCTGTGTCGGTGATAGGTGCTGAACGAGGAGACTCATTACAGCTCCAAAATTCATCAGGATTATCGGGCGAGTTAACAATGGCAGGCATCGTTCACGATGTAGGTTTGCCTCAAGCTGAGTGGGAAAATGTTGTTTATGGTTATATTTCACAAGAGAGCTTAAATAACGTAGGGATTGAAAATTACTATAATGAACTGAAGATTAGTCTGAGTGAGCAGCAGCTTACCTTAGATGAAATGACCAGCCAAGCGGTCAATACCAAGCTGTGGTTACAAGGCAAAGGTTACTCAGTAAAACGTTATAAAGTCGCTTCGCCCGGAGAGCATCCTCACGCCAATATTACCGGCGGCATGTTTATGATCCAGAAGGTATTTGCCGTTTTATGTTGTTTTTTAAGCGCCGTTTTAGTGTTTAATTTAATGTCGGCCATGTTAAGTAAGCAGTTACGCCAAATAGGGGTGATGAAAGCTATTGGTGCTAACAATAGGCAGATCAGTGGGATTTATTATCGTGGCGTGCTTTTGTTGGGCTTACTCGGTTTGCTCATCAGCTTACCCGCGGCCTACGTGGTGGGTAATCGATATGTTGATGCTTTAAGCCCAATGATGAACTTTGATATCACCAGTTATCAAGTGCCATTTTGGATAATAGCCCTGCAAATTTTATTGGGCATAGGCATCCCAATGCTGAGTGCCTATTTACCGATAAAAAAAGCCAGTCAGATGAAAGTCAGAGAAACACTACTGGAATATAGCGCTGGCAAACCAGTTAATGAGCAGAGCAGATTTGAACGGGTTATTTTTAGCCTGAATTTCAAAAGTCATCCGATCCGCTTGGCAATCCGAAATTCGCTAAGGCAAAAGGGCCGTTTTCTCTTAACCACGGGCGTATTAATGATCGCCGCTTCGTTACTCATGGCCTCATTTAATATTGCGCGCACCATGAAAGAAGTGATCAATGTTGAAAGACATGCCAAAAACTGGGCTGTGGAAATTAAACTCAATCAGACGATGCAAGAAGATGTACTAGCAGGTTTATTTAATGAACTTGCTGATATAACTGATACTGAAAGTTTTAATCGGACTAGCGCCGCTATTATAGAGGATGATCCTGATGAAGTAGAAGATAACAGCAAAGTCATCAGTAATAACAGTCGATATTCAAAAGCGCATAAAGTCTCAGTCAGCATGACAGATCTCAAACCCAACTCAACTATGCTTAATCTGCCGCTGATAGCAGGAAAATGGTTTAGTACCAGCTTTCCTGCAACTGGCGAACAATCAACCGAAGCGGCAAATAATGAGGTGACGAACCCTGTTGTCGTGAGCCAGTTAGTCATGGACCACTTGCCGTACCTTAAAGTGGGAATGTCGTTAGATATTGAGATGTCGGGTCAGATAAAAACGTTCACGCTTCTTGGTGTTGTTCAAAATATTGGTCCCGCAAGCATTTATACCAGTGGTTTGTTAAGTAATCACCCCAGCCAAGCAAACGGTTTATTTCTAAGTAGTAAAATTCAAAATAGAGCTGAGCTAAAACAACTCAAAAAAAGGGTTGTTCAACGTGCTAAGGAAAATAATATAAAACTAAGTTACACCTCTACCGCATGGGATGGCGCTCAGGTAGTTGAAGGTCACTTTCAAATTATATTTTCCTTAATGTTGTTATTAACCGTCATTATTATTTTCATCGCATCCAACGGTATTATTTTAACGATGACAACGAATATTATTGAGCGAACACGTGAGAATGGTATTTTAAAAGCGATTGGTGCCTCTAATCAAGAACTCGCCAAAATGATCTTAAGCGAAGCAGTTATGATTGCTTTTTTTGCATGGTTAGTCGCTTGTATCGTAACGTTACCCCTTAGTTATGGGGTAGCATATTGGCTTGGAGAATTACTGATTAAAACACCGTTTGCTTTAACTATAGATCCCTTCATTTTTATAATATCACTACCGATAATGATGTTAATCACCAGCTTAGCCTCATTAATACCTATGGGGAAAATTATGAAGTTACCCGTCAGGGAGGCACTGGTTTACGAGTAAATTATTTGAGCTTAACTTTTTGTCTATAAACGTTGCATTATTTGTTAGTTATTAGAGACGAATGGACTATTCATTCGTCAAATTAACCGCTCATATAGAAAATAGACCACTGCGATAGTGTTTTATTTCAAGTTCTTATAAATTGTTTCTGACAGTCATCTGGTTGATTTTATGACAACTCACTGTTGAACCTAACTGATAAATACAGTTACTCTCTTTCCAAGAATTATATAAACGTCTATTTAGATTGAATTTTTTATTGTGGAAAAGCGATAAAAAGGGAGTACATTTGACTACATTTTTGTACAATGATGTACGTCATTTTAAGGTGAACTCTATATTATTCCTCTCACTCAGAAATTATTTATTGGAAAACCATGTGAAAACCTTTACTAAGTTACTGTCAATCCCCGTACTCATCGCGAGCATATTAAGCCCTTCAGCTTTAATGGCTGCCGAAGAGGTAAAAAAAGAGAATACTGAAAATATAAGAGACGGTTCGTATTTTGATATAGGCATAGGTCAAGGATATCAATCAGATCCCTTTATATTTGATAACGAAAATGATTCAGGCTTAGAGCTTTTCATCAATGGTCGTTACCAAAAGTACGGTTTTTTTGTTGAATTTCCTCATGGAACCTCCAAACAGCAAAATACCGTATTGTCTCTTGGTTATAATTTTCTTAATACTGAACATTGGTCATATGATTTGCGACTAGCCATGAATCACAGGGATTTAGACTATAAACTGCCTAAATCCAGTTTTGTCAACCGCAGGGTGAGTCACTCGAAACTTGGACTACGTATTTTAGGAGACTTTGACAATACTCATCTAAAATTTATTGTTGCCGGAGCGAGTGGTGATCCTGAAAGTGGGCTATATGCTTCTGCTTGGTTAAGCCAAAACTATCAATACAATAATTGGAATTTTTACAGCACCCTTGGTATTGAATATCGCAATGAAGATGTTGTTAACTATTTCTACGGTATCAGTGAAGGCGAATTCCCTCAGGCCAATGAAATTGATGGCTTGCCGAGTTATCAAGGCAAGTCTGGCTTTGAATATACTGGCCAAGTTGGTTTCGATTATCCAATCACTACGGATTGGGTTTTTGAAGGCTTTATCCGAACCACATTATTGCCAAGTGGTATTACTGATAGCCCACTTGTTGATGGAAACACCATTTCAGAAGCCGCAGTTTTGGTGAAATATGTATTTTAATCGAACCTTAATCAAAAATTCAATTAAGCACTTTTTTGTAGTGTTTATACTGTTACTGTTGAGCATCAAGGTCTATTCAAATGAGACGTCAACTTTACCTAAGTTAACAATAAAACCAAATCAGTGTGTTTCATTACATCAAGGCCAACAGTGTGTTGTCACCGTAGATATTAGTTGGCAGGTGAGTCTTGTTGGCGAATATTGTCTTTATTCCTCACTGCAAAAGAATAAACTAGACTGTTGGGCCATGAAAAAAAGCGGGAACTTTACAAAAGAGTTAGTGATAGAGGAGGATGTTACCTTCACACTTAAATCAATGGGCGATGGCGTCGAAAATGGCGAGGTGATTGCCAGTGCCGTATTAGAGTTGGCTTGGGTACATAAAAAAAGCCGATTGTCACACTCCGCTTGGCGAGTTTTTTAAACAAACTACTATCAACAATGCTTAATTTGTACTGCGAGTAATAATCACCTTTAATTGTTTATAGTACAAATTACGGCTCTTTACTTTCAATACGCTTCCACGTTACTCCTATAGCTATTTTATTTAAGCAAAACCTCTACTTACCTTGTCTTTTGATGAATAGCTAGCCATAGGCTTAATGACCAATTACCTCGGCTAACGCCTTCGAAATGTGTAGGCTACAAAACGCTACACTTTTAAATAATTTTGTACGTCAATTGTTTTGGCTGTTCTTTATTATGTCTTTAGATTTTTAGACAAAGACTAAATTTATAAAAAAGGAATGAACAAATGGCTATATCAGAAAACCTTAAATCATTATTATTATCTACCATTATTTTGTCACTCGCTGCATGTGGTGGTGGAGGCAAAAAAAATCCCCAAGTAGATGAACCGATAATACCTGTGGATCCACCAGCCTTTAACTATCAAGCGACCATAGATAATGCTATTACGGATATTGTTCCGGGTATTATATTATTGGTGGAAAAACCAGGTTTTAAGTTTTTAGGCAGTGCCGGACTAGCTGATATTGAAACACAAACGCCTATGCAAACTTATGATGTTATGCCTAATGGCAGCGCTGGAAAAAAGATCACCGCACTGTTAACGGTTATGTTAGATGAAGAAGGCTTGCTTAGTTTAGACGATACCATTGATAATTGGCTCTCTGATGAAATATTAGCTCAAATTGAAAACAGTGAAAAAATGACCATTAGGCAGCTATTAAATCACACTTCCGGTATTCATGATTACTTAGATGAGTCTACAAATGATGATTTTATCCACGCACTTTTAACGGATACTGAGACGTTAAAAACCGACAGTTACGTATTACCTTTTGGCTTGAATTACCCTGCATATTCCCTACCGGGTGAAGCGTTTAATTATTCTAATACTGGTTATTTATTAGTGGGTCTTATATTAGATGAGGTATTAGGTGAGCATCATTCTTCAGCAATTCGGAACCGAATTTTGATCCCCTTTGGCATGAACTCAACCATTTATAATGGTGTTGAAAATGAAAAGTCACAGGGCGAAATGATCTCTGGTTACTTTAGCAATGATGAATATGACCTCAATACCAAACCTATGTATGAAAATATCGGCGTTGCCGACGCGCCTCTTAGATCTAATGTTGAAGATATGACCTTGTTATTAAAGTTTATTGTTGACCAAGATGCACATGTCAGTGAATACGTTAAAGAGCAACTCTTTGGTGAAAGTCATTTAGTGGACATTGGCGGATCTTTTTTTGAGATAGCTGACGAAAACGGCAGCTATGGCCTAGGGCTATTTAAAGAGACAATTAAAAACCAAGTCGTTTATCATCACAATGGTCTTGAGTTTGGTTATTCAACCACGAATATTTATATTGCTGACAGTCAAACTAGCATAACTGCCTTCTTTAATTGCGGCGGTGAAGTTCGATGTGACTCGGTAACAGAAGCACTTACCGAAACTATTTTATTGAACGAATTGTTAAATAATTTATAAGACAAACGTTTACTTTATAACAGGAAACGTGGAATATGCCATTTCACTTTTTCTGAAAAAATTGCCAAGGCTTTAACTTTAATCATGACAGTCATTGAACAGCAACATACTAGTGATTTCATCGCAAATATTCTCATTGTTGAAGATGACGAAAGTTTAGCTCAGTGGATGAAGAAATATCTGGTGTTAAAAAACTTTACCGTCACGGTGATAGGACGTGGCGATTTAGCGGTTGATTATATTAAAAAGCACAACCCAGACATTGTTGTTTTAGATGGCATGTTGCCCGGCTTAGATGGTTTCGATGTCTGTAAAGCGGTAAGGCCTGCTTTTACCAACGCCATCATCATGGTAACAGCAAGAGATGAAGAAATAGATGAAGTATTAGGTCTGGATGCGGGGGCCGATGATTATTTAACTAAACCTTTACGCGCAAGAGCTTTATTAGCGAGAATAGACAAGTGGTTAAAGCGTCAAGCAGCAACGCCTCTGCAAGAACAGGTATTAGAAAATAATACCAATAATGACAACAGCGTTAAACTCATCCTAGGAAAATTTATCATTGATGCACAAGCACGTTCTGTCGTGCTTGATGATGAAATCATTAATATATCAACTAAAGAATTTGATTTACTTTGGATCTTAGCGGAGCGTGCAGGGCAAATTGTGGCACGTTCGGAATTAATGATGCTTTTAAAAGGCTATGAGTATGATGGCTTTGACCGCTCAATTGATTTACGGATCTCAAAATTACGTAAAAAATTAAATGATAATACTGATCAACCCTACCGGATTAAGACGATTTGGGGAAAAGGGTATTTATTAGTGAAGGACGCTTGGTAAAATATGCGCATTCTAAAGTCTTCATTAATAGTGGTTACCGTTGTTGCAACGCTCGGGCTAGGTTGGTTATTTGATCAAGCCTATGCACAATACTCTCCCGAAAATTCATCGCCTGATGCCATCGACGTTCTAAGGAAACTAGGTGATAATTTAGCGAAAACGGCAGATAAATCGCCGAGTAGCAAAGCTTTTTTGTCTCATTGGCCAGACATAAACCAATATTCATTAATATTGCAACCCGCAAACGAATCACCATTACCTCAGTCACTACTTGCACAGATGAAACGAGGAGTTCCGGTACTGTTAGAAACCCGTAAAAGCCTGTCGTACCACTATTTTTTACCCGCTAAAGATGAAATTCTTATCTTGCGCGCACCTTTGCTTAACAAAAGCGCTAACGCTTCAACTCATTACCTTTGGACCACCGCTTTCTATCTTGTGCTTATATCATTATTCCTGTTATGGGCATATCCGTTAGTAAAACAGTTGTTATCTTTAAGATCCGCAGCAAGAGCATTTGGTGAAGGAAAATTGGATAAACGCATCAGTCATAATTCCCTTTCTTATATTTATGATATTGAAGTTGAATTTAACAATATGGCACAACGGATTGAAAATCTCATTGCTGATGTGAAATTGCTTAGTACGGCGGTATCACATGATTTACGCACACCATTGGCTAGAATTAGGTTTGGTATTGACACTTTACAAGAAGTTGAAGATATACAATTACGTCAAGAGTTAGAGCTGCAACTTGGGGATGATGTCGATGAAATGACCTCCCTGGTGGAAACACTGCTCAATTACGCTCGTCTTGAGCAAAATATGGTGGAAATTAAAAAAGTTCCGGTGAATATAGCTGAACTTATTCAATCTTGTATTAAAAGAAAAAAGTCTAATAATTTAAAATTATCGTTTATAAACCTGTCTAATAATAAACTTGTATTAGCAGATAATAAATACATCACTATGGTATTGAACAACCTTTTACAAAATGCGATTAACTACGGGCGGGGTCAGGTTTTAGTTGAACTTTCTCATGAGAATCGTAACATAATCATTAGTATTTCAGATGATGGTGATGGTGTTCCCACAGCACAGCGAGAAAACATTCTAAAGCCATTTTTTAGAGCTGAAAACAGTTTAAATCAAGTGAAGGGACATGGTATTGGGCTAGCCATCGTGAAGCGAATATTGGACTGGCATAATGGGACATTACTCATTTCCAATGCAACAGAGTTGTCTGGCAGTAAATTCACTATAAGGTTTCCTTTTCAGCATTAAATGAATTTTTTCAATTAACTCCCTACAGGTACTGATTCAGGGGTAGCGCAGCTTCCTTTTTTTTACTTTAATGCGTTGGTATATAGTTTGGTAACAAAGTTTAAGAATGCTTTTACTTTTGGTATTTTTGCTCGATTACGCGGGTAAAGTGCATAGATGTCAACGTCAGCCATACCCCAGTCGGGTAATATCTTCACTAATTTTCCAGATGAAACTTCCTCGCGGCCCATATATTCTGGTAACACCGCAATACCTAAGCCATCGACGATCGACTGCTTCAGAACCGAAAAATCATCAACTAATAAGCGTGGCTTACAGTTTATTATATAGTCATCATCTGTTGAGGAAACGAGTGTCAACTTTAGATCATTATTAATTGGATTCATGATAAGCAGTTGATGTTTAATTAATTGCTCTACGCTACTGGGTTTTCCATGTTTAGCAATATAGGTAGGGCTAGCAAATATCCTTCTTGAAACCGTACCGAGTTTTTTAGCAATCAACAATGAATCAACTAATTGCCCTATACGAATAACAACATCATATCCTTCTTCAATGAAATCAATTCGCCGATTAATTAAATTGAGTTGCACGGTTAATTCAGGGTATTGATGCATAAAGCTGGCTAAGGCTGGCTTTAAAATTTGTTGCCCTGTAGCAACGGATGCCCCCACTTTCAAATGTCCCTTGTAGCTATGTTGTAGTTCTGAAATTGAGGCTGTGGCTAAATCCAATTCTTCGTGCACACGTTTACAGTGAACTAAATAACGCTTTCCTGCTTCTGTTAAATGTTGAGAACGTGTTGAACGTTCAAGTAAAGTAATATCAAGATGTTGCTCTAATCGAGAAACTTTTCGACTAACATTTGCTTTAGGAATGCCTAACCTATCAGCCGCGAGGGTAAAGCTCCCCGTTTCAACAACCGCTAAAAAAACCATCATGTCATTTAAATCATTTTCCATAAGAAGGCTCTTTGTTGTCAAAAATGAATTTATCATATCAACAAAGGCGTATTTATCAAACAATGTTTTACGCTTATTATTATTGGCATAAAGCAATGAACAACATTAATCGCTGGAGAAAAACATGAATATATTGAGTAAAAAATCGTTACCGTTAGGTGGTTTTGCGGGCTTAACTGAGCATCGTTTAGTCACTGACCTTCGTGTATTTGGTAGCAGAAAAGCACCAAATACCTTCGATGGCATTGGTAACTTCGTTTACCTAGCAGATGCACAGTTTAATCCTCATGGTCAAACCCATATGCACTCGCATAAAGAGATCGATGTTATATCAATAATGATGAATGGTCGGGTGAGCCATGAAGGATCTTTGGAGCATGGGCAAAGTTTGAATGTAGGTGAGGCACAGGTTCAACGTGCGGGTGGAGAAGGTTTCTCACATAACGAAGTGAACCCTGACAGTACTAAAAATAGAATGTTACAGCTATGGGTTTTACCTGATGAATCAGGCCAGCGAGCTGGATATAAACACTACACCTTAAAAACCAATGGCGTTACTCGTATTTATGGCGGCAATAAGAATCAAGATAAAACCTTTAACAGTCAAACAGTGATCGAAATAGTACGTTTATCTTCGGGTGAAAGTATTAGCTATGACAAAGAAGTTTTGGCTTATGTCAGCCAAGGAGCAGCTGAGTTCTCCGATGAAAACAGTACCTTTAGTGCAGAGGATGGTGACCTGATACGTGCTTATAAAACTAAAATCACTGCCAATAACAATGTTGAAATCGTTGTTGTTAGTCAATCAGTATAAATTAACAGAACTAAGCTGAAATAAGCGGAGAGAAAAAATGAACAAGTTTGCAGAAACATTAACAGTAGATAATGCGGTATTAGCAATGATTGATCATCAAACAGGTTTACTGGTCAGTTGTCGAGATCAAGATGCGCACTTGATGACAGAAAATATTAAAGGCTTATGTTCAATGGCAAAAGTTGTCGGCATGCCGACGATAACTACCGCGAGTATGCCGGATGGACCTAATGGACCAATAATGCCAGAAATTACCGATATTTTAGGTGATGAAGTCATTGAACGAGCAGGGGAAATTAATGCATGGAAAAGCCCTGAGTTCAAAAAAGCCATTGAAGCCACGGGTCGTAAAAAAATAATAATGGCGGGTCTCGTAACGGATGTTTGTTTGATGTTTCCTGCGATATCAGCGGTAGCGGAAGGCTATGATGTTTACGCGGTCGTAGATGCTTCAGGTACTTGGAATAAAGCGGTTGCTGAAGCTTCCATTCATCGAATGACACAGGCCGGCGTGAAAGTAGCCACTTGGGCGTCGGTATTAGCAGAAGTTATGGACGACTGGCGCAGCGAAAAAGGCATGGAGCTTGGCGGCGTTTTAGGGCAACACACTTCCTATCGCTGGGTATACAATAGCTTTTTGCAAGCGAGCCAAGTTCAGCAATAGCGTTTAACTTTTATTTATCGTGCAGAGCATTTGCTCTTCACGATACTTTTGTGAGGAAAGATTAATGAAAGCTCCTAATAAACACCTAATAGCACTGATCAATTATTTAGCCTTGGTCCCGTTAGTCTATTTTATTCCAGCATGGCTACAACCCTATTTACCTGAAAATAAACTGCTACAAGTAAGTATAATCGTTGCTATTATCGTCCCTATTATTTCTTATATTGTTATGCCATTAACGATGAAACGGCTTAATAAAAAATGAATAATGTCATCTAGTGAGGCTTAATTAAACCTTATTCACGGATGTTTTCTGCTGTTGATATCGTTAGTCCTACTTTAGTACGTTCCATCACAACCGATGTTCTAAAGCGCCTGATATTTGTGTTTTCAAAAAACAAACGTCGAGTAAGCGCTTCAAAATCAAGCATGTCTCGTGCGGTACAAATTAAGGTGAAATCGGCTTCACCTGTTACGTAATAACACTGTTGAACTTGAATCTCTTTTTTAACAATTCGACGAAAAGCATCCAGCTGATCAATACGTTCGCGTTCCAACTCAACCATCACAATAAAGGTCATGTTTTGACCTAAAGCACTTGGGTTCAAAACAACAACTTCGTTTTCAATAATATTAGCTTCTCGTAAACGCTTCACTCTACGTTGCACCGACGCTGACGACAGCCCACAAGCATCCGCTAAAGCCTCAAGACTTAACCTAGCATTATGTTGTAATTGTTCAAGGATAATACGGTCTAACTTATCTATTGTTATATCCATAAACAGATCCGATCATAATTATTGAAAAAATGAAAAATAATACTCATAAAAGCCTCAATAATGCCATATAAAGTTCACGTCTTGAATATAAACTACTTATACACGGTATCTCAAGACATATAACATGCGAAGACGATAATTTATGGTCATTCACAAAGGAAAAAATGTATGAACAATCTAGTCGGTAAGCTATCACGTATCATGCGTTACCCAATCAAAGGGTTTCGTGGTGAAGAGATTGTTCAAACAAACCTGAATAAACATAATGGTATTCCACATGATAGGCGTTGGGCTATTAGAAATGGCTCAATCCCCCAAGACTTGGCTCATGACTGGCAACCCTGCAAAGCATTTGTACGTATGACTCAGCATGAAGATTTACCACTCTATAATGTTGAATACTGTGAAAAATCGCTTTATTTGACTCATCCAAACGGAGAAAAAGTTTCCATTAATAAACACGCAAATCATAAAGATAAGTTGTCTGAATGGTTTTATCATCACGATGTGGGGTTATCGAAATCAAACAACCATACCGCATATTGGGATCATAATGATGCGCATATCTCCATCATTAATATCAGCACAGTTAACGCTATGGCCAAAACTGCGGGGATTGATCTTGATCCTCAGCGGTTTCGTGGAAATTTGATCATTGAAACAGAAAAACCTTGGGTTGAGTTTTCTTTAATTGGACAACGAATTTGTATTGGTAGTGTTGAGTTGGAGATTTTAAGACCCATAGATCGCTGCAAAGCGACATCAGTTAATCCATCGACTGGCGAATCAGATATTAATATTCCACACTTTTTATCGAGTCAATACGGACATGTTTTTTGCGGTGTTTATGCAAGAGTAGTAAAAGCCGGAAAAATAAAGAAAGGCGACAAACTTTGCATATTGTCTCCTGCACCAAATGCCATAAATGATGGAGCAAGAACAAATACAGCACCAAGACCAGAACAATGGCCCCGCTTTATGCGATTAGTTAAAAGAGTCAAAGAAAGCCACAACGTAGAAAGTTTCTGGTTCGAAGACCCATTAACTAATGTGGTGGGTAATATTGAACCGGCAAGCTATTTACGACTACATGGTCAAGGCGAAAATGGGCCGTTAATACGTTCTTATACTATTTCAAAGAACAAGAGTGATGCTGGGCTTTTACGCCTTAGTATTAAAAAAGAAACGGGGCAAGCAAAGTTTTCGCCATGGATTCACTCAAGTTTACAAGTAGGTGATACACTTTTGGCGAGTGGCCCCTTTGTAGACCCTTCTATGACTTGGCGCCCATATTTAATGCCACAAAAAGAATTGCTTATTATCACTGCGGGTATAGGTATTACGGTGGCAACATCAATAATAACATCGTTAAAAAATGTTACCTACACATCAAAAGTTAATGTGGCGCACAGTATACGATACGAGAAAGACACTGCTCTATGGCAAGAGCTTTTAGAAGATGTTTGCCAGTTAGAAAATGTGACTCCCTTTCTATTTGTTACTCAAGAGCATGATTTAACGCAAACTGCACATATAAAAAGTGGTCGTATAAACATATCAAACATAACGAAAAATCTATCGTTAGATAATCTTCAAGTATTTCTATGTGGGGCACCAAGCTTTAGTCAATCTATGCGTGAAGCACTTAATAAAAAAGGCGTTAGTAATGATGTTATACATCAAGATGTGTTTTATTCACCGCAATCCATTGCAGAAGGTATTTATAAAAAGCCTATCCATAAAGAACCCTCGTTAACCACGTCAATGCCCATCAGTTTTGTACATGCGTCGGGTGAAACATCCAACATTATTTGGCAGCCAGATCATGGCTCTTTGCTCAACGCAGCTGAGCAAAATGGGATTTCTATTACAGCTAACTGTCGAAGTGGGGCATGTCGTTCATGCCTTTATCGTATTGAAGGCGAGATTGAAAACATTATTCCCCCTGTTTCTTTAGCACCTAAAAATTGGGCATATCTTTGTTGCGCTGCACCTTTGTCTTCAGTAACGATAAAAGAAAAAGCCAATTACTCATGAAATTCACCTAATCCCAACGTTTTCGATAAATAATCAACTTAAAATATAGGCCTGATAATGACTGAATTTAACCCTAATTATATTAACCCCCAACTCTTATTAAATGCTTGTCCAATGTATGAAAAATCTCCTCTTATACAGTTGAAATCGATTGCGCAGTTAGATGTTTTCATTAAAGACGAGAGCCATAGAATGGGCTTAGGATCTTTTAAGGCATTGGGTGGTATTTATGCAGTAGCCACACTATTAGCTGATAAATGGTTAGCAGTAACAGGGAAAAAATTAACCCTTGAACAATATACGAGTATTGAATTCAAGCACTTTTCCAGTTCAACCACGTTTATTTGTGCGAGTGCTGGTAATCATGGTCTTGCTGTGGCGAGTGGTGCAAAAATATTTGGAGCAAAAGCAATCATACATCTGTCAGAGGAGGTGCCTGAAGAATTTGAAAAACGTCTAATTGAAAAGTGTGCTGTTGTTGTTCGATCAGGTAAAACATACGAAGAAAGTGTCGACGCTGCAATTAAAGATGCGAATTCTAGTCATGGTGTTTTATTGGCAGATGGGTCTTGGAAAGGTTATACCTATCCCCCCTCGTTAGTTATGGAAGGATATACCGTAATAGCAAATGAGCTTCGAGAACAATTTACTCAAATAAAAAAATGGCCATCACATGTTTTTATACAGGCAGGCGTGGGTGGCCTTGCGGCCTCAATGGCATATATGATCAGAAAATATTGGCAGCAGCAACCAGAAATTATTGTTGTCGAATCTGAATTTGCACCTTGTTTGCGAACGAGTCACCGAAATGGCATTGCAACTACGGTAGAAGGTAATGTATCAATTATGGGAAGACTTGACTGTAAAGCACCTTCATTAGTCGCTTTTAACGCTTTAGAAAAGGCACACGTTGATTATTTAACCATCAGTGATAAAGAATCAATAGATGCTACTCGTATTCTTCAAGAAAATAATATTTCAACAACGCCATCTGGGGCTGCTGGGTTGGCTGGGCTTTTGAAAATGTACAAAACAGAAAAATTTCAAACGTTTTTCGCAAAAAATAATTTTAAGCCACTCATTATCGTTACTGAAAACAAATTATAAGGAGGTTGCGGAAAATTAAGTTTATAAAATATCTGATAATCAGATCATTTTTTATTGACCTACTAAAAGCTACGCAACAAAAACCAATAATAACCCATTAGCCCCGTCATAACAGAGACCAAGTATTTAAAATAGCTCAACCCCATTCTTAGTTTATGATTGGTTGAGATTGAAGAACGATCATTAATGATAATTTGAGTAAATTTTCTTAGGCCTAAAAACATGGGTAGTACAATGAGTAATTGACCTAGTTCAACACCTAGATTAAAAAACAGTAATGATGCTAATAAATCTTCTTCATGACCTATTTGCTTTAAAATAAAGGAGAAACCAAAACCATGAATAAAGCCAAAGATTAAGATCAACAGCCAGCGATACCTAGATAACTGACTCAAACTTTTTCCGGATTTAACTTTTTTTAATAACCAAATGTTTTCTATTGCGACATAAATAATGGTTAAAGCAATGAGACTTTCTATGACTGAAATAGGGGCATTAACAACATCCATTACCGAAAGCGTAAGGGAAACGGAATGGGCTAGAGTGAAACAAGTAACAAAAAGAACGAGTTGCCTAACGTTGGTGATTAATAGCATAAGTCCTATTAAAAATAATACATGGTCTAAGCCTAATAAGATGTGCTCAAAACCAACATTGATGAAATGTCTAGCTTGCCAAAAATCATTATAATTTTTACTTTCATCAAGCAAGATACTGGCTGAAAGTTGGTTGTTACTGTTATTAACCATATTTGTGGGAGCATTATTTCTATCGTTTATCACGGAAAGCACATGTTTAAGTTCAGTCGAAATACCCTCATTAAGTACATCATCAACTAACGTTTTTTGCCATAAATTTAATAATGAACCAACCGGTATTTTATGATTCATTTGGTCTTTAGAGAAAAGGAAATTCTTACTTTGTCCTGCAATACTTAATCGGGTGAAGTTTTTGTAGTTTTGTCTTTTTTTAGATTCATCTTCGGAACTAAAAGAAATTTCTTCCATTTCCATTGAAACAGTACTGTTAGGTAAAATCGCATTTTTATCTCTCAATAAAACATTGTCTAAGATATTTTTACAACGCCAAGTGAGAAAAAACTGGGCTGATTTAATCTTTGCTAAATAATTTGTATCTGCCTTAACGATCCTGCAGCGATCATTATTATTAAACACATAAAGATTATTAATAACATAAGGTAAGGCTTGTGATGGAGTAAGTGTTTTTACATTGTTTTGGTTGTTATCAAGCAAGAAGTTAGATAAATAAAGCGTATCTAATTGCACATTCGGTAAAGTATACACCCAGTTAACGGTGGTATGTCTAACGCTGATATGGCTGTCAATAATACCCGCTTGATGTGCTAAAGCTGGGCGAATGAGCAAAGTTATAAATATAATCTTGACTAGGTATAACAACCAATTTCTGCGTTTTACGTTAGTGAACATATTTATTAAATTTGGTTACCTAAGCATGAGTAATTAGGAATGAATATCAGAATAAATATTCATTCCACTATGAACAATCAATTAGTTAATCTCATTATTTATTAAAGGAAGCATTAGCGGTTCCAGTAAAACAACTCATTACCCATGGGTACTCATTAATCGCGTAGTATCCATATTGCCCATTTATAGTCATGCCGTTACAAGCGTCTAAATCGCCTGTATTGGTAAACTCCCAATCGCTCAAGTATTTACCATCTGGAATACCAGAAGGTGTTTCATAACCATCGACTGCAATTCGGGCGGCTTTTAACGTATAACCAGACTTAGCTTCACGTACTGTGTCAGATGCAGCATCATAAAAATAACTGCCATAAATAGGAAAACCATCTGCAGCAAACCCTATAACAGGTGAACCTTCACTCCCTGGATTATCATCAAACATCGCATTTGGGCTACCGTGGTAATGATATTCACCATCGGGTTGCGTATGTGCGTTGTGTTCATCTGCACCAAATTTATGAAAAACACCTAAAGGATCAGCTAACCATGGATGAGTACCAGCACAGCCAATGGGTGTTATTCCTTCATCATCACCTTGACTCCCGTCACTTGCATCTGAACTACTAGGGTCATAACACCCTGCTGAAAGTAAGTCTAAAATCACTCCGTTTAACATTAAACCATTGGAGGTACCTTGGCTTAGTGCTGTGGTATTTTCTGCAGAGGTTGGATTACGATCAATTTGGTAGCTTAATGATTGAGTAGAAACCGTACTGGCAAAGTGCCCGGTGGTATTAAAATCATGATTAGGAATGGCATTTGATACTAATGTACAAGTACTCTCATCACTGGAAATATCAACATCGGCTTCAAAGCCTGTACCATTAGTGATATCAGTTACTTCAGCTTCATAGGTATTAGTATAATCGGCGCAATCGCCACTACGTTCAGTAAAAATTACATTAGTAATGTCAATCGTTTCGGTTGTTGTATCTGTTATGGTTTCCGTAACTGTATTATCTGTAGAGTCTATATCATCTTCACTTGAGCTACCGCAAGCCTGAAGAGCAAAAACTAAAGGGGTGATGATAACAACATTTTTAAATAGACTGTTTTTATCATTATGCATATTTACACGGCGTTGCTTGGTTATTAAATTCATCGTTATTTTTTCCATCGTAAGATTCCTCTATTGGATTATTTTGCTAAAGCGATGCATAAACTTTAACAAAACAATGTGCAATAAATGTGGAATCGACTACAGAATGATGACTATATTAACAATGAAAATTAGTCGTAGGTTTGATAAAAGCACTGCTCACTTTTTTCTTTGTTCATGTGGCATATTATCTTTAGGTGAGCAATTGAGCATAAGAAAAGGGCAATTTAGATAAGTGTATTGCATCAAATTAACCATGAACTTAGAAGCCCAGTTTAGTGAAGTATGGGAACTGAAATTCATGCTTATAATATTTTTCAATAGACGTCTGAAGGCTACATAACTTACTATTATCCTTGGAAGGTACTAGGGGTTATGGAATTATGATATAAGTTTTAGTTGTTGAAGATGAAAGAGAAATAGCCGCTCAAGTATCTAAATACATTGCAAGGGAAGGTTATAAGTCACTCAGTTTAATATCTATAATGAATTGATGCACTGCTTTAATGATTATTTTTAGGAGACTGAATATAAAAACAGGCCAGTTGCACTCACCAAAAACGGTGCTAACAACTGGCCTAACTGTCATTACTCACAGCGTAATGAATTGACCGGTTTTGTCATTGCCGCTTTATAAGCTAAGCCGCCAACGGTTAACCACGATACTGCTATGGTTAGCACCGCACTAAGCAAAAACATCAATGGGTTCAAGTCAATGCGATTGGCGAAAGACTGTAGCCAATCATTCATAAAGTAATAGGCAAATGGCCATGCTAAAACGTTTGCAATAATAACTAGACGGGTAAATTCACCGGTTATTAGACGACTAATTTGCCATACACTGGCACCAAGCACTTTGCGAATGCCAATTTCTTTGTTTCTGCGCTGTGTAGTAAACGAAGCCAAACCAAATAAGCCCAAGCATGTGATCATAATGGCCAGCACCGAAAATACATTCAGCATATTCGATTGCTTTTCTTCATTTTGATACAAAGCGTTATAATTATCATCGAGGAAGGTTCGACTGATTGGTATGCCTGGGTTCACTTGTTTCCAAGTGCGATCAATGTGACGTAAACCGTTCAACAGTGCCCCATCCCTAATTTTAACTGTCGTTCTTGGCATTTTCCATTCGGCTGTTTTGTTAAGGTAGTTATAATAAACCATCGCCTTCATCGGCGTACGGATCGATTTGTAATAACTGCTGTTCACTACACCAACAACCTTGTGCTTTTGCGTTGAATTACTGGACCCCATTGACAAAAACACACCCAAAATATTTTGCGGTGTCAACCCTAAACCTCTGACCATTTCCTCGGTGACAATGATATTACCCTTGATGAGTGCCTCGTCTTCATTATCGACAAAAATATCTTGGGCAAACGCTTCGCTGAATACTCTACCTGAAATCAATTTAATCCCATAAGTTTTGAAAAAACCATAACCGACAAAGTTGTTGTCCGTATCAACACGGGTTTCTTCGCCTTGTTCATTAATCATGCGAGTAAGTGTGGTGCTTCTTGGCGCCTCCGTAGGTACAACGTGAGACATCACCACAGACTCGATATCTGGGCTGCTCAATAATTGGTTGGATAGCGCATCAAAAGACTCAGCTACTTTGTTCAAAATAATCAGGTTGTTTCGCTCATAACCCAGATCAATACTTTTGGCCAACTGCATTTGAGCAGACACAACAGCAGTGGCGATGATCAACACAGAAGCGATAGAGAACTGCAGTATAACCAGACTTTTACGCAATATAATCCCTGAATTACCACGACTGACGTTACCTTTTAGTACCAATGCCGGTTTGAACGCACAAAGGTAAAAGGCAGGATAACTACCAGCAATCGCCCCCACCAAGATAGCCAATAACAACAAGCCGACTACCAGTAAGCCATCAAACAGCACAAACGGCATATCAACGCCCAGTAAATTAATGAAATAAGGAAACAGCAGTGTCACTAAAGCCAACGAGAACACAAATGAGATGGTTGAAAAAAAGACAGATTCGCCAATAAATTGCACCACTAACTGACTGTTATAGGCACCGAGAGATTTTCTGACCCCAACTTCTTTGGCTCTTTGGGTGGCTCTGGCCGTAGATAAATTCATGAAGTTTATACACGCCAAGAACAAAATTAATACCGCAATGGCCGAAAAAGAATAAACGGCGGTGATACTGCCATTGGGGATTAACCCGCGACGGCTGGTGGCATGCAGGTGAATGTCGAGTAACCTTATGGTCTTTACACCATAAGATCTGTCTGGTGAGGTGACTTTTCCACGTTCATCTGCATATTGGCTAGCCCGTTGGGTAAAGCTCTCAACATCAGTATCTGGCTTGAGCGTCACATAAGATCTGACCGAAGCACCATTCCAAGTGGTGGTAAAGCCCTTGGCAAATCCAGGACGTAAAATGACTGCCGCTTTAAGCGGTAAAATAATATCCAGGGGTAAAGTGGAAGGCCCAAAATTTGAAGAAATCACCCCTGTCACTTTAAAATCATGACCGCGAATACGCAAAACCTGACCCAGCACATTGGTGTTACCGAAGAGCTTTATTGCTTTCTCTTCGCTCAAAACAATATTGCTCGGGGCACTTAAAGCGCTCAGGGGATCCCCTGAAACAAAAGGAAAGTCGAACAGTTCAAACAGATTTTCATCAGCAAAATAAGTTAATTCATTAAATGCATCATTGTTTTCACGTTTGAGTGTTTCTTTCCATTGAATAATACGAACAAAGGCGTCAATTTCAGTGAATTTTTCTTTAAAAGTTTCAGCCATGATATAAGGCGTAATTGCTAACTCAGCAGATGTTTGAATATGATCCAAGCGATAAATCGAATCTGCTTTACTAAACCCCTTGTCATAACTGGTTTCAAAATTAATATACAAAGTAATCAAGATGAAACAGGTAAAGCCGATGATTAAGCCAAACAAATTAATGATACTGCTTAACGGGTTATTGAAAAAATTACGCAGCGCTGTCATTAAATAATTTCTAAACACTTTGAGTCTCCCTAGCTTTGCCATGAACCTTTAACTGATGGAGTTCATCTGCACTTTCAATCTGGTGATCACTCAGTATTTTGCCATCAAGTAAATTAATGATACGACTGCCATATTGGGCATGGGCTTGGGAGTGAGTCACCATGACAATCGTTGAACCTTCGGCGTTTAATTTTTGCAACAATGTCATGACATCATGGCCATTTTTAGAATCGAGATTACCGGTGGGTTCATCGGCAAGAATCAATTCCGGCTCTGAAACTAAAGCTCTGGCAACAGCAACACGTTGTTGTTGACCACCCGATAATTGTTGTGGCATATGCTCGCCGCGATGAGCGATATCGACTTTTGCCAAAACCGCTGTAACCCTAGACTTTCGCTCGGCGGCAGGCACATTTTGATAAATCAACGGCAATTCAATATTGTCCCAAACTGACAATTCATCAATGAGGTTGAAGCTCTGGAAAATGAAGCCCAAGTGTTGTTTGCGAATGTTTGCCAAGCCTCTTTCGTTAAGACTGGATACTTCCTTGTCAAGAAACGTATATTCACCGCTGGTTGGATTATCCAACATGCCAACAATGTTAAGAAAAGTTGATTTACCACAACCAGACGGACCCATTACAGAAACGAACTCGCCTTTGTTAATGGTTATGCTCATATTATCAATGGCCACTGTTTCAACACTGTCTGTCTGATAAAACTTACAAAGGTTTTTAAATTTCAACATTTTATAATACTCCTAATAATTTTTGTAATATTGACTCGTTGGCAAACACATTCTGCACTTTGCCAATCGACTAAAATACGAAGATAACAATGGCTTCAGTTCAATGAACACTCAAGCCACCACTAGGTTAGCTACAGAAAAACAAGTCGATGCATTTTCGAATAGTTCCCATAACTGGAGCTAATAATCCTTTCGCCGATCACTAATCCCGACGACACTTCCAGCACATCGGCATTACGTTTGCCAAAACTGACCTTGCGCTTGGTCGCACCTTTGCCATCTTCATCCACGACAAATGCCCAACTACCACCGGTATCCTGATAAAATCCCCCGGTGTCGACGACTAGAGATTTATTCGAATCACCTAACTCAAGTCTGATCTGAAGTGTTTGACCTCGGCGAATTTTTTTAGGCGGCTCACCGACAAAAGTCCAATCAACTTCAAATTGGCCATTGGTCACGCCGGGGTAAACTTTAACTACTCTCAATCGCAAACTTTCACCAGACAAGGTGTAACTACCTATCTGGTCTCTGGCCACACGGTTGATATAGAACTCATCAACTAAAGTAGTGACTTTGAAATTATTCAGCACATCAATTTGCCCCAAACGCTGTCCAGCAGGCATGGATTCACCCAACTCAGCATCCAAAAACGTTAGTTGGCCATCAATGGGGGCTACCAATTTAAGGTTGTCCAAACTTTTACGTGAGATCTCCAAATTGCTCTGCAACATTTTTACGGTAAGTTCGAGTTGTTTAATTTGTTCCACCTGTAGCGCCAATTCTTTGAGTTGACTCTCTTTGACCACATCACGACGCGCGTGAAAATAATCAAATTCGTCTTTGATTTGATCAAAGCTATCTTGCGATATAAGATTTTTGGCTAGCAAGTTTTTGCTCTTGCCTAAGTTTCTTTTAAGACCTTTGATCCGATATTCAATTTCGATTAAGTCGGTTTTCTTGGCTAATCGGCTACGTTCCATTGCCAAACGGGTATTACGCAGATTGTTAATCTGTTCAGACACATCGGCTTCACGTGCCAGCACATTAAGTTGCAAAGTAGAGTTACTTAATTCAAGAATTTTATCGCCGGCTTTTAGCATCACCCCTTCTTCAAGGAATATCTGCTCGACCCGTCCACCTTCAATAGCATCAAGATAGATCACCCTTTTTGGCGAGATGGTTCCCCTAACGGGTAAAAACTCTTGAAACTCTCCTTCTCTAACCTCACTGACAACCAACCTTTTTATGTCAATTTTCAGGCTCTGTCCTTCGGGCGCGGCAATAAGGTAAGTGCTAATGACAATCGTGAAAACAACAGCCGTTAGCACTTTAAACATTGATTTGTTTTTTAAAGAGATAAACATTTTCTTCTCAATTTTTCGGTCCATTCTATCCAACCCCACTTATAATTTTAGATGTGAAAATAAACTTTTAGTAGCAACTATAGGCACGTCTATTACCGTACTTTAGTCTTTGATTAATGGTATTGGCCTGTGTCATTGAAGGCGCGGTTAATAAGCGTAAACTTGATTGTTGCAATGTAATTCTTTTCATCTTTGTTCCTGATTAATGAGGAGAAACGCATTTTTACGGGAAGCCGAATAGATAACAATATGTAAGCGGTGATGTCTTCTCTATTTTCTGATGATTTTTTGATGATTTCGTTTGTTTTCAATAGATTAGTTGGTGATAATCAAACATTGAAAGGGGTGTGATTAACCGAAGTTTTAATTATATATATTGGGATAAGCGTTTTTATTTTTCCTGATCACAATATGTGGATTTTATTATTAGCTTCGTGTTGCTCAGGTCTAAGTTAAGGTCTAAGTTAATTTGCACTTTAAATATATTACACATAAGAAATTGGGTAATATTTAGGCTTACTCCACTGTGAAAAAATGCTTTAATAGGAAAACTAAATTTATAGATATTGAAGCGAGAAAATGGATGCAGGAACCTGATTTACCCCGTTGGTCATTGATTCGGGACATGCTCATTTTTCAAATTAAATTAGCGATAGATGCCATTCGTGATTTGTTCTTAAGCCCAGTAGCAATGATATGTGGTCTTGTTGATATTTTATTCGGAAAACCTCTTTCCAAAAGCTATTTTCACAAATTAATGGATTTTGGTCATCAGAGTGATTCGTGGTTAAACTTGTTTGGCGATCATAATAAGGTCGCTGGAAATTCAAATAAATTAGGTAGTCAAAAAAATAAGCCTGAAATGAATGTAGATCAATTGTTTTCCCAAGTTGAGTCCTTATTAAAAGATCAGCATGGAAAAGGAGGTTTAACGGCTGCCGCTAAAAGTAATATTGATCGTTATCTTAATAAAATTGTCGATAAAAAAAAACTAGCGAATAAAAAATGATCGGTTCAAATTAAACCATTAATTACTTTTTTGAGGCTAAATGAACAAAATAGTATTTCCCCAAAATTACCGTTAAAATACCCCCTAAGACTAATGCTGAAGACTCAATTAAGCGCAGAGTAATAAGCTCGTTGGTAAAAACAACGCCTCCAGTAGCCGCAATGATTGGTACGAACAACTGAACAACGGCAGCTTGTGTGACAGAGAGTCCTTTTAGTGCGATATACCAAACAAAGTAGCCTATTCCAGAAGCTATTGCACCCGACAATACGGCTAACATAACTCCTACATACGTTAGGTGAATATCGTTAAGTCCAAATAAAATCAGGATTAAAAGGAAAGGGGAGGTACGTAGGAAATTATAAGCGGTGTCACTAAGTGGGTTTTTTGATGTTCTCCCTAAAAGCGTATAAAACCCCCAGGCCATTCCTGAAATAGTCATGAGAATGAAACCGATAAATGACGGTGTAACTAAGTCAGGAATAATTAAATAAACAAAGCCTGAAAAAGCAATAAGTAACCCTAACCATTCAGAAAAGTGAAGTTTATTGCCTGAAGTTAGGCTCGCCATAATCATGGTTATTTGAACAGCACCAAAGAGGATTAATGCGCCAGTGCCGGTATCCAATGAAACATATCCAAATGAAAAAGCTATAGCATAAATAAATAACATACTTGCAGCTAACCAGCTTCCCTTGGGTTTCAATTTTTCATCAAATGATTTGTCCTTTAATTGCATTACAGCCATCAATATAATGATGCCAGAAAAGAGGCGTATAATCGTAAAGCTGCTTGGGTCAATCGTATTATCTCCCAATGCTAGTCGACATAACACTGAGTTAGCCGCAAAGGCTAAAAGGGCAAAGGTTGTTGCCGCTATTATTTTTATATGATTTATGTTCAACAGATAATACTCGTCTTTTACCTTTACATATCGGTGGCATGAGGCAATAAAATTTTAGCGATCACACCTTGTGAATCTAAGCGGTTTTTCAACGACAATTCACCGTTGTGATTGGTGATAATTTGCCTGCTTAAAACTAAGCCTATACCACTGCCATGTTTTTTAGTGGTGTAGAATGGCACAAAAATATTGTCCATATTATTAATTCCCGTTCCATTATCAATAATTTCTATGGCAAGTTGGCCGTCACTGGCTTGCCATCTTATTATAATAGTATCGTGAGCATTGTCTTGTTGAGCATCAATGGCGTTTTTTAATAAATTGACTAATACCTGCTGCAGTTGAGTTTGATCTGCATAAAGAGTTAAGTCTTTATTCGGGCATTCAATCGAATTATCTGTAAATAAACCCGCACAGGTATTAAGTAGTTTGGTTAACGAGAAGGGCGATTTATTAGGTTTTGGTAATTTATATAACTCTTGGTATTGCCCAATAAAGGTATTGAGTGAATGAGAGCATTCTTTTATAACACCCAAACCCATGATCAGATTTTCATTTAAATTTTCGTCATTGCTGCTATCACTTTCATGGTCACCCTCTTGGTGAATATTCTCTGCACTAGGTGCAATCTTTTTAGCCACTAGATTGGACAAGGTTTCACTGATTGAGGCAATAGGGGCAAGAGAGTTGTTTATTTCATGGCTAAGTACTCTTAATAATCGTTGCCATGCTTGTCGTTCTTCTTCTTGCAATAAGTGTTGAATATCAGTAATAAAAATAAGTTGATGTTTTATGCCATGGTCAAAGTATTCATCGGTATGCAAATAGACTTTTTTCTTATTATGTTTTAACTCAAATTCTACTACTTTACGAAAAGAACCTTGTGCTACTTCTTGTAAGCCTAATACCTTAATAGGTGCACCTTGGCGTTGTTCAAATCGGCATTGAAATAGTTTTTCTGCAGCAGGATTCATTAAGGTGATTTTGTCATCACTATTGAGAGCAATAATAGCGACATCAATTTGACTGGTTATTGTGCCTAACAGAATTTGATGTTCTCGGGTGATCAATCGATGTTGGGTTAATGTTTCAGCCAATGAATTAATTAAAAGGCTAAATTCGCCTAAAGCGCCGTCAACGTTATGTGCTCGAGCGCGCATAGAATAATCGCCGGCAATCATAGCTTCCATTAAGTTTGTTGAGGTGTGTAGCTGAGAAACGACTTTAGCCCGTATAAAAAAGGCGCCATAAATTTCGCCAACCAAAGTGAAAAACACAATAAGAATCTTCAGGTATAAAGATATGTCAAAGAAATACAATAAAGTAAAAAAACAAAAGGTAGGAACTAGGGCAATAATCAACGCGACCCTAAGTAACTTATCTTCAAACATTAATTCTCGCCATTTCATTATCATATTTGACGAACCCTATAATTTATATTTTTCGATACGGCGATAATAAGCACTACGGCTCAAACCTAAAGATTCTGCGGTTTCATTGGGTTTTTGTTGAAAGAGGGCCAGTCGTTCGTTGATAATCTTATACTCAATCTCATCTAATGTGGCACAAGAAAAGTCGAAGCCATTGTTAGAAATAACATTGTTTTGCTGGCTTATGCCTAAATCGTTAACAGTAATTTTTTCGTCAGCGCAGAGAAATATAGCACGTTCAATCATATGATTAAGTTCTCTGATGTTACCGGGCCACTGATAGCCTTTTAAAGCAATTATCGCCTCGGGTGTAAATGAAGGTGGTGACAATTGATACTTTTTTGCGTAAGTCATTAAAAAATTTTCGGCTAACGGAACGATATCTTCAATGCGACTTCGTAACGACGGAATGTGTATTTCAACGGTATTAAGGCGATAGAGTAAATCTTGTCTAAATTCTTTGTTTTCAACTAACTCATTGAGGGGGGAATTTGTTGCGGACACTACACGAACATTCACTTGTTGCGTTTTGGAACTGCCAAGTTTTTCAAATTGTTTTTCTTCGAGTACCCGTAATAATTTTGCTTGTTGTGTTAATGAAATATTCGCTATTTCGTCTAAGAAAACTGTGCCATTATCTGCAAGTTCAAAACGGCCAATACGCTGGTTTTTAGCATCAGTAAACGCGCCTTTAACATGGCCAAACATTTCACTCTCGAAGAGGCTTTCGCTAATAGCGCCCATATTCACTGAAATAAAAGGTTGAAGTTGACGACCAGAATGTTGATGCAGATAATCAGCCAATAAGCTTTTACCCGTGCCATTTTCGCCGGTAAATAATATATTCATATCACTTTTTGCGAGTTTACGTACTTGGCTAAGGAGTTGTTGCATGCTAGCAGAATGCGCAATTAAGTTGTTATGTGAGGCACGTTGCTCATCACGAAGCAGGGTATTATGTTGATGAAGTTTTTGACCTTTTAATTCACTGTGGCGTAATTTAATTTGAGCACTTAAAATTGCCAATAAACGATCGTTTTTCCACGGTTTAGTAATAAAGTCAGCTGCACCTCTTTTCATCGCATCTACCGCTATATCAACACTGCTATAACCCGTCATGACGATAATAGGTAATAGTTCATCCAGTTGTTTAATCTTACTTATCAGCTGTAAACCTTCAGCGCCTGAAGTTGTGTCTGCTTGATAATTTAGATCAATTAATGCCAGTGCATACTCTTGCGTTTTTAGCTTTTCGAGTAATGTACTCGGGTTGTCCACCGCCGTTACTTTATATCCTTCCGCTTGTAGTAATAACTTTAGCGCAATGACAATTTGCGGATCGTCGTCGGCGATAATAATAGAATCTTTCATAAACGCTGGGGCATCCATATAATAAAAATCAAAAATCAAAAATCAAAAATCAAAAATCAAATAAAAATATAGCAATAATTCTTCAGATGATACTAGGCTAGGGTCGATTACACTAGTCTACAAGGGCATTAGCACAGTATTTACAATGTCTAATGCCCATTTAAGTTAACCTTAATCGTGATGTAGTGCTTCGCTAGGTTCCATTTCTACGACTTTCTTTGCAGGAATAAAGGTCGCGAGTAGTACTATAGCAATAATAAGCAAAGGCATACCGACGAGACCAATAATATAACTTACGTCATTGATAATCATAGTTGTCTGCAGCGCTTTTATTACCCACATCGATAAAACGATGCCGAGGCCTAAACCTATAGCTAATTGAATCAATGCTTGGCTGAGAAATAACTTCATGACATTCGAATCGGTGGCGCCTAGCGCTCGTCTAACGCCAATTTCTTGTGTTTTTTGAGTAATGCTATTAGCAGACACCGCGTAAATACCACTGGCGGCTAAAAGCACGGCCATTACACCACAAAATAAAAATATTTTACTTACTGTAGTTACTAACATCATAGGATGCTGAATAAGTTGCTGATAACTTTGAATGTGATACGCAGCCACATTGGCATCAGTAGCATTTAATGTGTCAAACAGTGTTTGCTTAGCTTGCAATTCACTACCCTTATAATGGATGGCAATGTTAATCGACTGTCGACTGCGTGCATCCATTAAATGGTAGGAATTATATTGAGCGCTTGAGGTGTCCATGGCTGAACCATGGTAACTGTCAGAAACTACACCAACGATATTCTGCCAGTCGCCTTCGCCGCGCGAACTTATTTGGCGTACTCTATAACCAACAGCTTGTCCGTCAGGGAATAGTTCACGGGCAATAGACTCATTGACTATCATGCTATTAGCACCCACAACAGCATCACGGTCATCAAAATCTCGACCTTGAATAATGTGCATACCCACAGCACGCCAAGAATCACGTCCAATAACTTCATTATTACTTACCGGATTTTCGTCATAAACTTCAGCTTCCATTCCTTCAATTTCAAAGTGACTAGTGCCTTCTCCAGTGCCCGGTAATTGGGTCATGTAGGCAACCGCTTCTATGGTGGGTAATTCTTCTAGTCGACTTTTTAATTGATAATAAAAGTCATTGCGCTTTTTGTTATCTGCCGCTTCAAACTCAGTATCTCGACGAACATTGTAATACTCTAATGGGAGTTCTAATCTGGCGGTAATACGTTTGTCGGTATCAACGCCATAGTCAGCTTTGTCGGCAAAATAACTGGTGGTCAACAATATGGTGGCAATTACCAATACAATACAAGATAAAAGTATTTCTGATATCACTAAGACTTGGTTAGTTTGGCTAGCTTTTTTGCCCATAGCACCACGGGTACCATCTCTTAATACTGAATTGAAATCACCAGAGAGAGCACGCCATGCAGGAATAAGGCCGGTGATGAGTATCATGAATAATATAGCGACAAAAAGTACCAGTAAGGCATCGGCATCTATAGAAAGTGTCCACCAAAAGGGTTGATTTTGTTGTACGGCAAACATACGAGTAAATGCTGCATTGGTGAGTTCTATGCCCCAAGAGGCTAAAACGAAGGCGATAAAGGCACCAATAGCACAAAAGAAAATACTCTCCCAAAGCATTTGAAAAATAAGGCGTTGACGAGGAACACCTAAGGCAACTCGTATCGCAATTTCTTTGTAGCGTTCGTTTACTCGAGTCAATAATAAATTACCAACATTGATACAAGCGAGTAATAAGATAAGAAAAACAACGACTAATAAAGAGATGAAAATAGAATAGTACTCACGTACATCACTGTTCGCTTTCTTATAAGCTGTCGCCTGCAAATAAATACCGCTATTGTTTCTCATGCGCCAGTTAAACTCTTCAGGCAACTCAGCAATTGCTTTTTGATTGTAGTGACTGAGCTCCTGATTGAGTTTTTCAATACTCGATGAGTTTTTTAATCGTGCAATGCCAAAGGCGCCGTTGCGACTAGGCTTAGTCGGGTTTATTTGGTTAGCTGGCATCAACAGCCACGTTTGCGCATGACTGGGAAATGAGAAGTTTTCTGGCATAACGCCGATAATTCGCATAGGTTCTGAATCAACATTAACCATTTTATCAACAATATCGCTGATGCCTTTAAAGTAACTCTGCCAGACTTCATAACTGATCATTATTACTTTCTCAGCACCATCAAAATTGTCTGCTTCGGTAAAATCTCGTCCCATAATAGGCTGTTGACCAGCGACATCAAAGAAGTTCCATTTTGCAAAGGTTGCATTAAATTTTTTGGTGCCTACGTTGGTATCTAATCCGCTAAGCAAGGCAGTACCAGGGCCGTGAAAAGTAATGTCGTCAATTGCATCGACTTCTTGAACCGCCTGATTTAGATGAAACGGATCAACACTTCTACGAAAGGCATGTGAGTAATCATACTCGCCTTCGATAGTAACAAATTGTTGGTTAGTATTCATTGTTAAAGGTTTGAAAATCAAACTACTTAACAATGAATAAGCGAAGAGTGTTAACCCTAACCCTATGGCAATTATAAATACGGTTGTTGCGGTAAATGCTGGTTTTTTTACCAACAATCGTGCCGCGTACTTTACATCGATACCTATAGACATCTGTACTTCCTTATCTTTTATTAAGGGATGGGCTAAACAGCAATTGCCGTAACGTCGTTGTTAAATTGATCGGAAACTATTTTTCCGTCAAAAACCTCAATGATACGCTCTGAACGAGCCGCAGAACGAGGATCATGCGTTACCATACAAATGGTTGCGCCATTGGCATGCAATTTATCAAGAATAGACATTACCGTTTCAGCATTCTTAGAATCTAAATTACCTGTAGGTTCATCGGCTAAGATAACCGAAGGTGAACCTGCAATAGCACGAGCAATGGCAACACGCTGTTGTTGGCCACCTGACAATTGCGATGGGAAGTGTTTAGCACGATGTGCCATGTCAACTTCTTCAAGCGCTACTTGTACATTTTTAGCTCGTTGTTGCTTGGTTAAATCTTTACGGTAAGTCAGCGGTAACTCAACATTTTCGGCAACGGTTAAATCACTGATGAGATTAAAAGACTGAAAAATAAAACCAATTTCTGAATTTCTGATCTTTGCACGTTCATCTCGCTTTAAGCTAGACACGTCATGCCCCGCTAATTTGTACATGCCATCATTAGCGGTATCGAGTAAACCAAGTAGCGACAATAAGGTAGATTTACCACAACCTGAAGGTCCTGTAATCGCCAAGTATTCGCCTTTGTTAATACTTAAATTAATGCCATTTAGTGCGTGTGTTTCTACTTCATCTGTTAAGAACATTTTGTTGATATTTTTAAGTTCGACTAACACATTGTTTGCTTTTGTTTGTTCACTCATAAATCTCTCCTAATTTATTTGAATCTGTTGGTGTTGCTCCCAATCGGAGCTGTCTGAAACTATGATGGTATCGCCAGCCTTGAGGCCTGACTTTATTTGAATATACTGGGTAGATATTTGTCCGTAAGTTATCTGGCGGCGGTTGGCCAAATCGTTTTCGTGGTCTAATTGATAAACAGCTGAGTCGCTAGACGCTTTTGCATACATTGGTCGCTTTACGTAAAGGGTGTTGGCAATTCGAGCAATGTCGATAATACCGTCTACGGTTAAATCAGGTCGGGCTTCAGCAGGTAAGTCACCAGTAAGTTCCACATCAACTTGTACTGAGCCATTCACTACCGCAGGGTCAATACGTTTTATAACACCGGTTATTTTACTGTGTCTGGTATCAATGGTGACGGTTTGCTCGAGCATGACACTTTGGATCATTTTTTCTGGAACGCGTAGTTCGGCAATAAACTCGTCTGTGCGTGCAAGTAGCGCTAAGTTTGTTCCCATATTCACTTGTTGGCCTAGCTCCATCGGCATGGCTTGTACTACCGAGTCCATAGAAGCTAAAACATGAAGGTTATCGACTTGAGTTTGTGCGCGAGCAAGAATTTTTCGCATACGATTAAGCTGTGCTTGGTATGCCATGTTTTGTGCGACAATATTTTCTTTGGTTTTTGCTAAGCGTTTTATTTCAAGTTCCCAGCGTTGTTTATTTTGAGCAACTTCAATTTTAACTTCTTCATGTTTGATCTTCGAAACAGAGGTAGAGCCTTGTGCTTGTAAGCGTTTTTGTGCATTAAAGGTGAGGAGTGCTCGCTCATAATTTAGTTTTTCGTTGATAACTGCGGCTTCTTGATCAAGCAGTTGCGACTCTAAGTTAACTTCTTGAGCTTTTGTTTGAGCTTCAAGTGCTTCAAGCTCCCACCGCGTTTCTTCTAAAGATTGTTCTAATTGCGGATTACTCAGCACAAGCAGTAAATCGCCAGTTTTCACCTGTGCACCGGCTTTAATAAGAATACGTTCAACCCGTCCAGAAACATTCGTGGCGATCCAACGAATATCTTTCGGTACTAATACACCGGTTCCACGCACCGAGATATATAATTCACCTCGTTCTACTTGAGCGGTTAACAAAGTGTTTTTATCAGCAACATAATCGGTACTACTTCCCTTGACCACCGACCAGAACATAGCAATAGCCGCGATAGCGAAGATGACAATTATTAGGGTGTTTTTGTTAATACGTTTTTTATTACTACTACGTACAATATCCATTTATATTCTCAATAATTTTTCAGATGAAATGAATATTGCACATGTTGTACCAAATATAATATTGTTATTAATATCAATTGATTAAGGTTTTTGTTTTTACGCGGGATTTGTAAAAGTTTCGGAAGTGGAACTATCGTTAATGTGCTTATCTCGATATTGGGACTATTGAAAATAGTGATTGATAGTAGCGATATAATTACCGGAAAATTCATTGATGCATTGTTAGGTTATTTTCGCTGTGCATTGTTCTAAGGAACATTGAAATAGACTCCCTTTTACTTTCATCTGGAATAAAAAAACATAAAGCCTGGCGGGGAATGTAGGTAAATTAATACCCATTTTAGTCATTTTCATATAGATTAATGGGGTCATTTTATGAATAGTTCTATTTATCTTTTAGCAAGGTGATAGACCAAGGAAAGCGTAATGAAAATAAGAAAAATAATAAATTTTGTTAAAAACAATAAAACACTCGCACTTACTTTAACCGCTACCATGATATTAAGTGCTTGTGGGTTGGCTGACTCTAAAATAAAAAACACGAGCAATGCTGCCAGTATTGAAAAATCAGCAACGAGTGATTTAAACCTCGTTTATGATTCCTTTACGTTAGAAAACGGTTTGAAAGTTATTTTGCACCAAGATAAGTCTGACCCTATTGTCGCGATATCAACTATCGTGCACGTTGGCTCTAATCGTGAAAAGCCAGGGCGCACAGGTTTTGCCCATTTTTTTGAACATATGTCGTTTAACGATTCTGAGAATGTGCCAAAAGGCTCAAATCGAAAACTTATTCCTGAACTGGGTGGAAGTCGAAATGGTGGTACGTGGAGCGATGGTACTATTTATTATGAAGTTGTCCCTAAAGATGCTTTTGACAAACTACTGTGGATTGATTCTGATCGTTTAGGTTTTATGATCAATACGGTTGATCAAGGCACGTTAGAGCGTGAAAAGCAGGTAGTAAAAAATGAAAAGCGCCAACGCGTAGATAATCGTTCATACGGACATACCGGTCATGTCATCAAAAAAGCATTGTATCCAGAAGAACATCCGTATAACTGGACGGTGATCGGTGATTTAGCCGACTTACAGGCCGCAACGTTAGATGATGTTCGTGAGTTTTATAGCACCTTTTATGTGCCTTCTAATGTAACAATGGTGATAGCTGGCGATTTTGAACTTGAAGAAACGAAAGAAAAAGTAAAACGTTGGTTTGGTGAAATTAAAGCCGGTAAAGCAATGGATGCCATGTCTCCACAACCGGTTGTGCTGAAGGAAACTAAAAAACTTTATCATTTAGACAACTTCGCAAAATTACCTGAAATTCGTTTAACCTTTCCAACAGTTGAGCAATATCATAAAGACTCTTACGCGTTGGATGCGCTGGCTGAAATATTGTCTTCAGGTAAACAAGCGCCGTTATATCAAACGATTGTCGAAGAGAAGAAACTCGCACCTGGCGTTTATTCATGGAACAACTCTGAAGAAATCGCAGGTACTTTTACTATTTTGGTACGAGGCAATGTTGGTACTCAGTTAGATGTTATTCATCAAGCGATTGAAGAATCGTTGGCGAATTTTGAAAAGAATGGTTTTACATTGCAACAACTTATTAAGATTAAAGCTGAGCAGGAAACATCCTTTTATTATGAAATAGAAAGTATTTTAGATAAAGCACAAAAACTGGGCGAATATAATGAATATGCAGGTTCACCTGAATTTATTAAACAGGATATTGCTAATATCACTGCGGTAAGTATGGCTGATGTAAAACGTGTTTTTCAAATGTATATCAAAAACAAAAACAGTATCATTACCAGTTTTGTGCCAAAAGACCAAATCGATTTAATTGTTTCTGGTTCTGAAAAAGCAAATGTAGTTGAAGAAAAGATTGAACAAGGAAAAGAAGAAAAATTTGTTGAAAATGATGCTATAAAATTTGAAATTACACCTACAGTTCATGATAGAAGTGAACCAGCATTGACCGCATTACCTACGCTGAATGTTCCTGATGTTTGGCAAAATAGCCAAAGTAACGGAATGAAAGTTTATGGTATTGAACAAAATGAATTACCGATTGTTAATTTCAATCTCACTATTCAAGCAGGTCAGCAATTAGACTCGTATGACAAAATTGGTACTGCGACATTGATGACACAGTTAATGAATGAAGGTACGTTAACCAAGACGCCTCAAGAACTAGAAGAGGCTATTGGTTTATTAGGAGCAGATTTACGTATTTCAAGTAATAGAGAATTCATTAATATTTCAGGTAAGTCATTAGCTAAAAACTTTGATGCGACGATGGTTTTGTTGAGTGAAATGTTATTGACGCCAAGGTGGCAAGAAAGTGAATTCCACCGTTTGAAAAGCACACGTTTAACACGCATTAAACAAGCGAAAGGTAATGCTAATACGATTGCGCGAAACGCCTTCAGTAAATTGCTTTATTCAAATAAGCATCTAGCTGGAAATCCAATAGGTGGCACTGAAAAAACGGTTGAAAATATAACGCTTAACGATGTTAAACAGTACTATAAAGCAAACATCACACCGAAAATGGCGAGCTTTCATGTGGTAGGTGCGGTAAACGAAAGCCAAGTCAATAAAGCGTTAGCTTCACTCAGTAGCTGGCGTGGAGGTAAGGTTCAATTGCCTAAACAGCCGATGATTAAAAAGCGTCATAAACCTCAGCTTTATTTCATTGATGTTGCTGATGCTAAACAGTCAGTCATTATGGTAGGTAAGCCAGTTGTCTCGGGGAAAGATGTTGATTTTTATCCACTACAAGTGGCTAATAACCGTTTAGGCGGTGGTATGAGCGGTCGATTGGCGCAAACATTACGTATCCAAAAAGGCTACACTTATGGAGCATACTCTTATATTAGAGGCACGAGTTACCAATCACCTTTTATCGCTTCATCACAAGTGCGAACTAATGTGACCTTAGAGTCTTTAGAAATATTTAAAGATCTTATAGGTCAATACAAAAATACCTTTACCGAAGAAGATCTCGCCGTCACACAGAATATGATCATCAAAGGTAATTCTCGTAAATTTGAAACCTTAGATCAGTTACTGGGCATGTTGACTCATATGAGCAAGTTTGACTTACCGGTTAATTATATTGATCAACAACAAAATTATGTAACGGATTTGAAGTTAGATAATATTCACAGCAATATCGATAAATATTTCGACGAACAGTCAATGATTTATTTAGTCGTTGGGGATGCTAAAACTCAGCTTTCTCGTATGAAGAATTTTGGGTATGGAGAACCTATTCTGTTAGATATTAATGGTGATGAAGTTCACTAATTTAGTGTAAAATAATCTTTCATTTAGATAAATAAAACCTCGTAGGAATACGAGGTTTTTTATTCTTATTTAAAAAAGTACGACCAACACAAGGCCATCTATGCTTAACCGTGTAAGTGACCCACTTTAACTAATATGACGGTCTCTTCTTCTACATAAGGATGATGACTGCTCATGTGCGGGCTTCTTAACCAGCTTTCTGTAGGATAACGTCCGTGTTCATCAATGAACTCTCCGCTAATAACAAAAATCTCTTCTCCACCAAAATGTTGATGAGGTTGAAAGCGTTCTCCTTTAGGCCATTTTACCAGAGCCGTTGATTCCCCTTTATAATTGTGTAATGGCATAACTTGTAAATTACCCATACCTGACGACCAAAGGGTATTTTTAGTATCAATCACAACATGCTCATTATCGCCAATTTGGAACTGATGAAGCTTTACAAGTAAAGTACAACCTTCTTTACTAAAAGGTGCATGTTTAAATCCTTCAGGATTACGAAAGTATGTGCCGGCATGATAGTCACCTGTGTGGTCAGAAAAGGTCCCAGATAACACTAATATTTCTTCTCCCAAAGGATGATCGTGTTCATTAAAACTAGCACCAGCTTCAAATTTAACTATGCTAGTAGCATGACCCTTTTCTGCATTTTCTCTGGCTAAAGGTTTACGCCAAACACCTTTGTGTGGACTAGCCACCCATGCTTGTTGCTTTGTATTAATGAATACTTTTTTAGTGAGATCCATGTTGAGCATTTTTTTACCTTAACGATTGAAATTTAAAGAATAAGACTACATAACAGTAGCTGTTAATGGCATTATAATATCCTTTCTTAAATACTAGTCCAAGTACGTACAAAAGGGTTTAGTAAGTACTTTTAGGTACATCTTTATGAATAATAAGACAATTAAATTTTCAAGAAAATCAGCGCCTGAAAAATCTGCACGTATGGTTGAAACTATTGTTGGCTGCAAATGGTCGCTCACGGTCTATAACTTACTTAATAATGACATTAATCGGCCAGGTGAAATGGTGAGGAGTGTTGAAGGTTTAACCACCAAGGTGTTAAATGCTTGCTTAAAACGTAATATAGAATTTGGCATTCTTGAACGAGAAGCCTTCAATGAAATACCACCACGTGTTGAGTATCAAGTGACAAAGTTTGGGGATAAGTTTATCGGGATACTTAATGAATTAGAGAAACTTCAAAAAGACATAGACAATAGTCATTGCTAGTTCACCTCATCAGGTTTATTTTTAGAGTGATAATCTCAGCGATAAAATGCATTTTTGTTAGTTTTTCTTTAATTACATAATAATATTACTGCCAATTCAAACGATTGTTTGAAGCTCTAACTCTAAAATAGTACTTGGAAAATCCCTCAACCTGAACTATCTTCTCTTTACAAAATCTAATTTTTTTGGTATTTTTACACCACTTTTTCAAATGGTAAGACCAATTTACCTTTGTTTTTCGTGCTTGTATTTGATGGGTTTAGTTAATTAATTTTAATGCAATCTTCTTGTAAGCCAATAATTATATACACCGAGTTTTAATTTATGACATTGTCAGGTATTCGAAAACCGGTTAAACAAGCAAAGTTGTCGGATGTAATATTACGACAATTAGAAGCCTTAATTCTTGAAGGTAGTTTGCAGGCGGGTGAAAAATTACCGCCAGAACGAGAATTAGCAAAACAATTTGATGTGTCTCGTCCATCATTGCGCGAAGCGATTCAAAAGCTAGAAGCGAAAGGTTTGGTGAATCGTCGTCAAGGCGGTGGCACTTTTGTGAGTGACCAGATCTTATCTGGGCTGTCGGACCCCTTATTTGAATTAATGTCGCAAAGTAATGAGTCACAATTTGATTTGTTAGAATTTCGACATGGTATTGAAGGTATGTCGTCATATTATGCGGCAATGCGCGGTACTGAAAGTGATTTTGCTGAAATACAAAAAAAGCATGACAATATTGGCAATGCTCAATTAGAAAACGATTTACGTTTAGAAGCCGAAGCGGTTTTTGATTTTTATCTAGCAATATGTGCAGCGTCACATAATGCAGTGATGCTGCATTTAGCACGCAGCATGTCGAGTTTATTGATTGATAATATAGAACAAAATTTAACAGTGTTAGCCAAGCGTCCTGATATATTTGCGCAAATGGCTGAATTTAGAAAACGCTTATTAGATGCGATTATTAGTGGGCAGCCACAAAAAGCTTGGGGGGCAAGTCATCGTCACCTTGCTTTTATCGAAGAAATTTTACTGAAAATGTCACAAGAAGATAGTCGCATGGAAAGATCAATGCGCAGAATGCAACGAAGTGAATATTAAAAAGAAAAATAATATTTATAAAATAACCGCTTAACGATAACTTTAAAGACAAGCATTACATGAAATAATGCGAAAGTTGACTATCTTTAAGCACAGAAATTTAACTTTATACTAACTATTGGAGACTAAGTAATTATGTCTGAGCTCCCAAAGATTGATTTAGATTCATTGGAAACACAAGAATGGTTAGAATCTATGGATTCTATTCTTGAAAATGAAGGTCCAGATCGCGCACATTTCATTTTAGAAAAACTCATTGACCGCGCTCGTCGTAGTGGCACCCATTTACCTTTTGAAGCTAAAACGGCTTACGTAAATACTATTCCTCCTGGACAAGAGCCTAATATGCCGGGCGACCAAACGATTGAAGCACGTATTCGTGCTGCCATTCGTTGGAATGCTTTAGTATTAGTTCTTCGTGCATCTAAGAAAGATTTAGACCTTGGTGGCCATATTGGTAGTTTCGCTTCTTCAGCCATGCTTTATGATGTTGGTTTTAACCACTTCTTTAGAGCGGCTTCTGAAAAAGATGGGGGCGATTTTATTTTTGCTCAAGGCCATATCTCTCCGGGTATTTATGCTCGTGCTTTTATGGAAGGGCGCTTAACTGAGTCGCAAATGGATAACTTCCGTCAAGAGTGTGATGGTAAAGGTTTATCTTCTTACCCACACCCACACTTGATGAAAGACTTTTGGCAGTTTCCTACCGTTTCAATGGGCTTAGGTCCATTACAAGCAATTTACACGGCACGTTTCCTTAAATATCTAACCGATCGTGGTATTAAAGACTGTTCAGCTCAACGTGTTTACTGTTACTTAGGTGACGGTGAAACTGATGAGCCTGAATCATTAGGTGCTATTGGTTTAGCTTCGCGTGAAGGACTAGATAACTTAACATTTGTTGTTAACTGTAACTTACAGCGCTTAGATGGCCCAGTTCGCGGTAATGGCAAAATTATTCAAGAACTTGAAGGTACTTTCCGTGGTGCTGGCTGGGAAGTTGTTAAAGTTATTTGGGGTTCATACTGGGATGCATTAATTGCCCGTGATACTTCAGGTAAACTGTTACAGCTTATGGAAGAAACGGTTGATGGTGAATACCAAAACTGTAAAGCGAAAGGTGGCAAGTACACCCGTGAAAATTTCTTTAATAAATACCCTGAAACAGCTGCACTAGTAGCTAACATGTCAGACGAAGATATTTATCGCTTAAATCGTGGTGGTCATGATCCTGTTAAAGTGTACGCCGCATACAAAAAAGCGATGGACACTAAAGGTCGTCCTACCGTGATTTTAGCTAAAACGGTGAAAGGTTTTGGTTTAGGTGCTTCAGGTGAAGCGTTAAACATTGCTCATAACGTTAAGAAAATGGACGTAGAAGCGATTAAGCATTACCGAGATCGTTTTAACATGCCAATTAGCGATGATGAAATTGCTGATTTACCTTTCTATCGATTCTCTGAAGACAGCGAAGAGTTTAAGTACATGAAAGCTCGTCGTGAAGCTTTAGGCGGCTCTTTACCTGCTCGTCGTGTAGAAGCCGATGAAACGTTAGAAATTCCACCACTTAAAGTTTTTGATGCCATCTTAAAAGGCTCGGGTGATCGTGAGGTTTCTTCAACGATGACTTTTGTTCGAGTATTAAATGCCTTATTAAAAGACAAAAAAATTGGTAAACGTATTGTGCCAATTATTCCAGATGAAGCGCGTACTTTTGGTATGGAAGGTTTATTCCGCCAAGTTGGTATCTATGCTAATGAAGGGCAAAAATACATTCCACAAGATGCTGACCAAGTTGCATATTATCGTGAAGATAAAAAAGGTCAGGTTTTACAAGAAGGTATTAATGAATTAGGCGCTATGGCGTCTTGGGTTGCTGCGGGTACGTCTTACTCTACCTGTAATGCGACGACTATCCCGTTTTACATATACTACTCAATGTTTGGTTTCCAACGTGTCGGCGATTTAGCCTGGGCCGCTGGCGATAGCCAAGCAAAAGGATTCTTGTTAGGTGCTACTGCGGGTCGTACAACCTTGAACGGTGAAGGTTTGCAACATCAAGATGGTCATTCACATGTTCAAGCGGGTTTAATTCCTAACTGTGTAACATACGATCCAACGTATGGTTATGAGATTGCGGTGATTGTTCGTGATGGTTTACGTCGTATGTATGAAAATAACGAAAATATTTTCTACTACATGACTTTGATGAACGAAAACTATAAACATCCAGCATTGCCAGATAATAAAGACATTTATGATGAAATAATTAAAGGTATTTACAAGCTTGAAACTGTTGCCGCGAAAAAAGCGAAAGCTAACGTTCAGTTAATGGGCTCAGGCACTATCCTTGAAAAAGTACGTGAAGCAGCGCAAATTTTAAGTGCTGATTACGGTATTTCAAGTGATGTTTATTCGGTAACCTCATTTAATGAATTAACACGTGACGGTCAAGACGTCGCCCGTTGGAATATGCTTCACCCAGAAAGTGAGCAGAAACAAGCCTACATATCTTCTGTTATCACGAAAGAAAACGGTCCAGCAATTGCGGCAACTGATTACATTAAAAACTATTCAGAGCAAGTTCGTGCTTACATCAACACAGAATACCGTTGTTTAGGTACAGATGGTTTTGGTCGTAGTGATAGTCGCGCTAATTTACGTACTCACTTTGAAGTGAATGCGGCTTATATTGTTGTTGCTGCGTTATTCGAATTAGCTAATCGTGGTGATGTTGAACGTTCAGTCGTTACGACAGCGATAAAACGTTTCGATATCGACACTGAAAAACTTAACCCACTTTACGCTTAATTAGGCTCGGAGAATTATTATGTCAGATAGTCAAAAAATTCTAGTCCCTGATGTTGGTGGCGATGAAGTTGAAATTATAGAAATTTGTTTTGCTGTTGGTGATGACCTTGAAGCAGACGAAGGTATTGTTACCGTTGAAACTGATAAAGCATCAATGGATATTCCTGCACCTTTTGCCGGTAAATTATCTGCATTGTTGGTGAGTGTTGGCGATAAAATTAAAGAAGGTGATATTATTGCTGAAATGACATCGTCATCTGCAAGTGTTGAAGAAGCTGCTTCTGCAGAGGTAGCAGTTGTTGTTGAAGCGACTGTTGCTGTCGAAGCTCCTGTAGCTTCAGTCTCAGCGACAAGCGAAATTATTGAAATTGCGGTTCCAGATATTGGTGAAGACGGCGAAGTAGAAATTATTGATGTCATGGTGAATGTTGGTGACGTGATCGAAGTAGAAGATGGTTTGATCACCTTAGAAACAGACAAAGCAACTATGGATGTTCCGTCGTCACATGCAGGTACGGTTAAAGAAGTATTTGTCAGAATTGGTGGTAAAGTAAAGCAGGGCTCTATTGTTATTAAACTTGAAACATCAAGTGGCTCACCGGTTGAAGTGGTTTCTGCTCCAGTAGTTGAAAAAGTTGTTGAAGCACCAAAAGCTAAACCAGCACCAGCTGCAAAAGCAGCACCTGTGCCACATCATCCGCAAGCGGGTAAAGTGATTTCATCAGGAAGTATTTATACTTCGCCATCAATTCGTCGTAGTGCACGTGAATATGGTGTTGATTTAACCAAAGTTAAAGGCACGGGAAACAAAGGTCGTATTTTAAAAGAAGATGTACAGTCTTATGTTAAATACGAACTTTCTCGCCCGAAAGCAAATGCAGGTACTTCTGTTGCTGCCGGCGAAGGCGGTTTGCAAGTTGTTAGCGCTCGAGTTATCGATTTCTCTAAATTTGGTGAAATCGAAACTAAACCGCTAACACGTATTCAAAAAATATCAGGTCCATTTTTACATCGCAACTGGGTAACTATTCCACATGTTACTCAATTTGATGAAGCTGATATCACTAATGTTGAAGCGTTCCGTAAAGAACAAAACGTTATTTGTGAAAAGAAAAAGCTTGGTTTTAAAATTACCCCTTTAGTGTTTATTTTAAAAGCGGCGGCAGATGCGTTACGAGAATTCCCTGCGTTTAACTCAAGTTTGAGTGAAGACGGTGAAAGTTTAATTCTTAAAAAGTACATTCACATTGGCGTTGCTGTTGATACACCAAACGGCTTAGTTGTTCCGGTAGTGCGTGACGTTGACCAAAAAGGTATTCATCAGTTATCTCGTGAGCTTTTAGAAATTAGTATGAAAGCACGTGACGGCAAATTGAAAGCGTCAGACATGCAAGGTGGTTGTTTTACCATTTCAAGCTTAGGTGGTATTGGTGGTACAGCATTTACACCAATCGTTAATGCACCAGAAGTTGCTATTTTAGGTGTTTCTAAATCTGAAATGAAACCTAAGTGGAATGGTAAAGATTTTGAGCCTAAACTTATGTTGCCATTATCAATGTCATACGACCATCGTGTAATTGACGGCGCACTAGCAGCACGCTTTACTGTGCACTTAGCAAATGTAATGTCTGATATTCGTCAATTGATTTTGTAAATTTTATATAAATGCAGTCGATTTAAAGTTGGCGATTTTTATTAACAAAGAGTAAAATCGCCGACAGAATTATAAATATACAAACAACAAGTAAATGATAAAGCTCGTATTTACGTTTTATCATCATAAAAATTAAATTTGAGGTAAGCATGAGTAACGAAATTAAAACTCAAGTAGTGGTATTAGGTTCAGGCCCTGGTGGGTATTCTGCAGCATTTCGTGCAGCAGATTTAGGTTTAGACGTAGTATTAGTTGAAAGCCGTAAAACATTAGGTGGTGTTTGTTTAAACGTGGGCTGTATCCCATCAAAAGCATTACTTCATGTTGCTAAAGTTATTGATGATGCCGCTGCTATGGCATCTCACGGCGTTACATTTGGTAAGCCAGAAATCAATTTAGATAAAATCCGTGAATGGAAAGACAGTGTTGTAGCTCAACTTACTGGCGGCTTAGGTGGTATGTCTAAAGCGCGTAAAGTCACTACAGTTTACGGTTACGGAAAATTCACTTCAGATAAAACAATTGAAGTTGAAGGCAATGACGGTCAGAAAACTACGGTTACTTTTGATAATGCTATTATCGCAGCAGGTTCTTCTGTAATTGATTTACCTTTCATTCCAAATGATGACCCTCGTGTTATTGATTCAACAGGTGCTTTAGAACTTCACGATGTTCCTGGTGAAATGTTAGTACTTGGCGGCGGTATTATCGGTTTAGAAATGGGTACGGTTTACAAAGCGTTAGGTTCTAATGTTTCAGTTGTTGAATTTGCTGACCAACTAGTGCCTGCTGCTGATAAAGACATTGTTAAAATTTACACTAACTACAACAAGAAAAAATTCAACATTATGTTGTCTACTAAAGTTGTTGCTGTTGAAGCAAAAGTTGACGGATTATACGTTACTTTTGAAGGTAAAAAAGCACCAGCAGAGCCTGTACGTTACGACAAGATTTTAGTTGCTGTTGGCCGTAAGCCAAATGGTCACTTAGTTGCTGCTGACAAAGCTGGCGTTAATGTTGATGAGCGTGGTTTTATCAATGTAACTAACGAACTACGTACTAACGTGCCACATATCTTTGCGATTGGTGATGTTGTTGGTCAACCTATGCTTGCTCATAAAGCCGTACATGAAGCACATTGTGCCGCTGAAGTTATTTCAGGTAAGAAACATGTGTTTGACCCACGTTGTATTCCTTCAATTGCCTATACTGATCCAGAAATGGCTTGGGTTGGTATTACAGAAAGCGAAGCGAAAGAGCAAGGTTTAAACATTGAAATTGCTAACTTCCCTTGGGCTGCTTCTGGTCGTGCTATTGCTTCTGCACGTACTGAAGGTAAAACTAAGATGATCTTCGAAAAAGAAACAGGTCGTGTTCTTGGTGGTGCTATTGTTGGTATCAATGCTGGCGAAATGCTTGGTGAAATCTGTTTAGCGGTTGAAATGGGCGCTGATGCTGAAGATTTAGCATTAACGATTCATGCTCATCCAACATTGAACGAATCTATCGGCTTAGCGGCTGAAATTTTTGAAGGTTCAATTACTGATTTACCCAATGCAAAAGCGGTAAAGAAAAAGAAATAATTATTCTTTTTTAAGTAAACTATAAAACCAGCATTTATGCTGGTTTTTTTATGTCCGATAATTGTGCGGTGCGTTTAAATGATTTTTAGCACATTTTATTTTTATCATTTAACAATTTGTATGACCGATAAATTAACAATTTATTAATAACTGTATAAAATTCTGGTAATTTTGTAAGTAAATGTGTAAAAATATAAATTAAATAATTTTATCAATGAAATTGATAATTTAAAGTTAAGCTAATTAACCAGTTGCTAGGATGCAGTCATGAAAAAAATAATAATAACCTTTCTCTTATTAAGCGTAGCCTTTCTGAGTCATGCAGAAAAAAAAGCCTTGACCTATAAAGAATTTGGGCATTTAGCTATGCTCCAGAATCCTGTCGTTTCTCCTGATGGAGAAAAAATTGCGGCTATCTTTAATACGCCTAAAGGACCTTCTGTTGTCATTAGTGATTTTGCTTCAGTAGAACTTTCAACCATCGTACAACTTAAGAAGTCTCGAGACAGGATAGAATCTATTAGTTGGGTCAATCCATCTCGATTATTAGTGACTGCTAGTTATTCTGAAAAGAGCTCGGGTGAACGGTTTAGAATGAATCGGGTGTTTTCAGTAAATATCGATGGTACTGAACTTGTGGAGCTCAAAAAGAAAACACTTAGAGATATGGCGCCATGGGAAATCATGAGAGCTGGAAACATCAGAGTAGTTTCTTTGCTTAAAGATGATGACAAACACATTTTACTTCAGTCATATGATTTTCGAGATGAAGCGCAAGCTGTTTATAAAGTAAATGTGTTCGATAATACTTTCAGAAAATTATTTGTTAATAAATTTAATGTTTATTCTTGGGTGACTAATGAAAAGGATGAAGTTGTTTTTGGCTATGGCACAATGGAAAACCGCGAAGAAAGAGATATTAGGACCATTTGGCATCGCAAAGGTGCAAATGCAGAATGGAAGCTTTTACATAAACGAAAAGCTTTTGTCGGAGAAACTTTTGATCCTATTTTAGTTTTTGGTAATGACCTGTATGTTATTAGCGATCGTGAAACAGGTCGGAAAGCGTTGTGGAAATATAATATTGAAAAAGGTCAGTATACTGAATTGCTATACGGACATGATAAATATGATGTTAATGGTGTGATTTATAATAAAAGTAAGAGTGAAGTTGTCGGTGTTCAATATTATGAACATTTCTTAAAAGATCACTATTTTGAGAAAGAAGACAGCTCAATTTATGCATTAGTAAAGAAAAGCTTTAAGCAATACCAAACGAGCATATACAGTCGTAGTAAAGACAAGAGTAAAATGTTGATTTTAGCGTCTAAAGATAATAGCCCAGGTAAATTTTTCTGGTTCGATATTAATGCTAAAAAAGCAGGTCTTTGGTTCAGTCAATACCCGTACTTAGAAGGCAAGGCTTTACCGAATGTTTTACCTATAAGTTTCAAGGCTAATGATGGAAAAAAATTATCAGGATATGTAACCTTACCTCAAACGAAAGGCAATAAAAAACCACCGCTGATTGTTTGGCCTCATGGTGGACCTATCGGGGTAAGAGATTACCAATATTTTGATCCCTTTGTGCAATTTTTTGCATCCCAAGGTTATGCTGTTCTGCAAGTGAACTATCGTGGTTCAGGAGGTTTTGGAACAAAATTTCAAGCTTCGGGACATCATGAATGGGGAAAACGCATGCAGCAAGACGTGTATGACGGAATTGATTGGCTAAAAGAGCAAGATCTGGCTGATTCAGATAATGTTTGTTTTGCGGGCTGGAGCTATGGTGGTTATGCTGCGCTTACTGCTGCTTTTCAACGACCCAATCAATTTAAGTGTATAGTGAGCATTGCTGGTATAAGTGACTTATATGAGATGGCAGATAGAAATTATAAGTGGGGAGGTGGTATGCGTGCCCATATTGTTAATACTATTGGCGACCCTACGAAAAGCGAAATTGCTGTTGAGTTAAAGCAATTATCTGCAATCAATAACCTCGACAAGATTAAAGCACCCATTTTATTGCTTCATGGGCGCTATGATACTCGTGTAAGAGTCAATCAATCTGCTGATTTCTATAGTGCTGCTCAAGATGAAAATCTTGCTGTGGAGTATGTTGAGTTTAAGTTCGGTACTCATCATTTGGACCAAATAGATAATAGACTTGAAGCTTTAGATAAAATAGGTGCGTTTTTAAAAGCACATTTAGATTAAGTCATTATGCTTGTTAAATTTTAGTGATGTTCGCTAACTAAATTGTTTAGACAGTTACTTATTGAGATGTATCTATATAACGAGTAAACCAGCATTAATGCTGGTTTACTCTGTTCAAGAAGAACGATATGTCGCAATGCCATGATCTAAACCTAGTTTATTATCCACAATCCTCACTAAGGGTACTTACCCAATGCAAAAGCGGTAAAGAAAAAGAAATAATGTATATTTTTAAATAAATTATAAAGCCAGCTATTTTGCTGGCTTTTTTTATGCTCATTTATCGAGATTGTTATACAAGTGTTAAACTGATTATATTGAATAAGACATTTCTAGTTAAAACTTCATTTAATCTGTTGTTTAATAAGTTTAATTATTTTAAACTCCACGATTACATTTTTTTAACAAAGGGATTTGTCTGTGTTTATATCACGGTATTTTCGATCAATATCAATCATTTCTTTCGTAGTATTTGTCGTTTCATGTGGCGGAGGAGGCGGTAGCGGTGAAACGAAAGTAGCCGAAACGCCTAAAGCTTTGTTGTCAGGAGCTCCAACCTCAACAGTTAATGAAAATGTTGAGTATCTATTTACGGTTACAAGTCAAAATTTCAATGGCAATGCAATTAATTATAGTATCGATAATTTACCCTTATGGGCAAGTTTTGATGCATCGAAGGGCCAACTAGTAGGAACTCCAAACTACGAGCAAGCAGGCATTTATTCAAATATTAAAATCTCTGCAACTGATGGAACGAATACCGCTAAATTCCCTGCTTTTTCTATTGAAGTTATAAATATAAATCGCTTACCTATCTTGGCTGAGCAACCTGAATTTGAACGACTAGAAAGTGAATTGATTTCTATTCCTTTAGTTATGTCAGATCCTGATTTGGATAACTTGACGGTAACATTAGAAAATCATCCCGATTGGCTAAGTTTTGATGAGGAAACTTCAAGCCTTGTTGGCAAACCAAATCTAGACGATTCTGGTTCTTATCAATTAAACATTATTGTTAATGATGGCAACGATGAAATTTCGGTTCCAATCTCATTAGTTGTTAAAGATGCAATTGAAGTTCGTGGCAAGGTGATTGATGGTTATATCAGTGGAGCCATAGTCTACATCGATGAAAATTTAAATGTAATTATTGACGAAAATGAGATCTCAACTACAACTGATGAAACCGGCAGTTATGTTTTAGTCTTACCGATAGAAAAATTATCGCTGCTTAGTAAGTATCCTGTCAGAGCTTATATTGGAGCCGAAGCCCAAGATATTTCTCGTCCCGAGTTAGACTTTACAACGACCCCTTTAACTTTATCTTTACCACCCTTAGATATTACCCAAATAGAGAATGACACTCTGGCAGGAGCCGTTGTGTCTCCATTTTCGGAACAACTTTTAGCATTAATTAATGACAAAGTGATGCTCGTTGAATCAGGTGAGCTTTCTGTAAGTGATCTGCAATTCTACATTCAAAACGCTAAACGTATTATTACAGAACAAGTTATTTCCGCAGGAGGAATAACGATTGATGCTAATCAATCTACAGATGATATCAGTGAGATTATCTTTGGTGATTTTATTGTAAGTGCTGAAGATTTAATTACGATTATTGAACAAGCTGAAACTTATATTGATGTGGCCATATCTTTGCACGTATCTGGTGATTTTGACGGTGATGGCCTAGCCAATGATGTTGATACTGATGATGATGGCGATGGTTATGATGATAATGTCGATGCTTTTCCTTATGATGCTTCAGAATGGCTAGATACTGATGGTGACAATGTTGGTGATAATGCTGATTTCTATCCAAATAATGCCACTTGTTTTGCTGTAGAAGATGGTAATGGGGAAGATTGTTATTTAAATGTTCTTGCTGAAAATTCGTCTACTTATATTGCTGCTTCTAGTGATGAGGTCGTATATTTTTATCAAGAAGATGGAACACTTGTTACTTTTGATACTACAACTAATCATGTGCTAAACACTCAACAAGTTGAGAGTGTAACTTCAATGATCTTTCATGAAGGCCATCAACGTTTGTACCTAGGTTTCAATAATGGCGAATTGAAATATTTAAATGAAGACTTTGCATTAACTAATTTTTCTGTGGTTGATCAATGTGTAAATGCTTTGGTTGATGCTGATAGTTTTTTGATCGTTCTTGATTGTCGAGGGTATGTAGGTACTTACGTTACTTTTAATAGTCGTGGAGAACAGTTAGGAGAAAGTGACAATTATTATGATTCTTCAAGGACTAATGCTTGGAATAAAGTTAATAATCGTCTTTATCATTTTAGAGAGGGTATTTCGCCTAATGATTTATACTATCGCACTGTTAGTGACTCAGGAGAGTTTACTGATGTCGTTGAATCGCCATATCACGGCGATTATCCCATAACTGGACCAATTACTGTTTCTAATGATGGTACCAAAGTATTGTTAGGCCAAGGCGATATATTTAGTGCAGACTCTTTAATTTGGCTAACATCAATTGGTGAAAATTTCTCGCATGCCTTTTGGTTAGACGATGGCAGCTTAGTGACCTTGCAAGAATCTGGAAATCAAGGAGAAATTACACTAAAAAGGAGAGACTCAAATCTTCGCTTAGTTGAAGTTAAATATTTCTCAGGTAATTTACAAGAAGTTAAAGCATTTAACAGTAGAGCGTTATTAATAATAAACAACAATGATTCACTTCATTTTATTGATTATTTACCCAGTGATGATACTGACAATGACGGCATAATTAATACATTAGATGCCTTTCCATTAGATAATTCAGCATCTTTAGATACAGACCAAGATGGTTTCCCAGATAGCTGGAATGAAGGCTTTACAGCATCATTAAATAATCTCACTTTAGATGAGTTTCCACTTGATTCTGCATGCTGGTTAGCGAGTCATAGCAATGATAATGGTTGTGACTTTTTAGCGACTCAACCTATTTTCACACCGGATAAAATAATTTCTGATGATGCTGGAAATATTTACTTTCTAAGCTCGGTTAATAACAGAATTTATCGTTGGTCATCTGAAACTAATCAATTTACTAATCCTTTGGTTATGCCTTCGAATATCTATCATGACTTTGGAACACCTCTTACTTTCACGTATTCTGCAGATCATAATCGACTTTATCTTGGCTACGAATCTGGCTCAATAACTCGGTTTGATTTAGATGAATTAAGAGAAAAATTGTTTGCCAATATTGGTGATGATGTTAGAGGTTTAGTTGCTGTTGGGAATTTCCTGTTAGCTGAAAATGCAAATGGAGCATGGAATACCCATTATATTTTGGATGAAGACGGTGAAATAACGGATAGTAAAGATTGGAACCGACATTCGAGCACTTATGCTTGGAATGAAGAAAATTCACGTGTGTATTTCCTAAGAGACGGAACATCTCCAAATGATCTTCATTACGAAACTATTAATCAAATATTGGGGCATATTACCGATTCAGGAGAATCTCCTTATCATAGCAGCCAAAATATTTCGCACCCAGTTCGAGTTTCTGAAGATGGTAATAATATCATCCTAGGCAGTGGCTCTATTTTTGATGCTGAAGATTTAACACTTGTCGTAGAGCTTGGTCTTCAAACCACCGATATCATCTCTATTGCCGATTTAATCGTTTCTATCGAAAATAATGATTGGTCACCAACCCTTAAAATTTGGCAATATGATGGCTTTAATTTACGGGCTGAAATCGATATAGAAGGTACGCCATTAGCATTAACGCCAAATGGTGAAGAGCTGAATTTAATCACCGTGTTATCGGACGGTTCATTGAATGTTTCACCTGTTGGGATAGTTGATGGTGATAATGATGGTTTACCTTTATGGTGGGAATCATTATATAACTTAGATGACAATAATGCCTCGGATGCTGCTTTAGATTCTGATGAAGATGGTTTAACTAATCTTGAAGAATTCAGTGTAAGAACTAACCCAATTGTTGCTGATACTGATGACGATGGCTTACTTGATGGGGAGGAAGTTAATACCTATTTAACATCCCCTTTAGAAAGTGATTCAGATCATGATGGTTTAAGCGATGGTGTTGAAGTTAATGAGCATGGCACGGACCCACTTTTAAGTGATTCTGATGATGATGGTTTAAGTGATAGCGAAGAAATTAACGAGTATCATTCCAACCCTTTAAGTAATGATACCGACGGTGACGGCTTATCTGATTTATATGAGGTTAACAATCAACTTGATATCAACACTAATGACGCTAATGAAGATGCTGACAATGATGGTTTAGTCAATATTGATGAAATGACTCAACAAACTAACCCTAATGTTGCTGATTCAGATAATGATGGTTTAAATGATGGAGACGAAGTACATACTCATTTAACACAACCACTTAATCGTGATACTGATGGCGATCAAATGCCTGATGGTTGGGAAGTTAGTTATGCATTTGACCCATTATCAAATACGGACAGAGAATTAGACTTCGATGAAGACAGTTATGTAAATTACATTGAGTACTTTTTAGAAACTGACCCGAATGATAGTAATGATATTCCAGAGCCAAAATTGTGGAATAGTTATCAAGGCAATGCTGACCATTCTGGATTTTCGGCTATTAACATTGACCCTGAAAATTTATCCTTACGTTGGTCTGTAGCTTTATCGTCGACATACGAATTGAACCCAGTTGTTGCCGCAGGTGGCAAAGTGTTTGTAACTAGTAATAGTTATTATGGAGAGCAGTTTATATTTGGGATTAATTCAGCAACGGGTAGTATAAATTGGCAGAAAAGTTTTGGAATAGTACATTCAATAAATGCTCCTGCTTTAAATGATGGCAAAGTTTATTTTCAAACAAGAGAAGATGATGGTGCTTATCTTCATGCAGTTAATGCGGTTAATGGTGATAATGTTTTTGCTCAAAGTTATGGAAACCAATGGGAGCGCTATAAAGCGCCTACTGCTTTTGATGGTGACTTATATGTTGCTGGCGGTACATATGGTGGCAGCTATAAGTTTGACGGATTAACCGGAGAAGAGTTGTGGTTTCAAGATTTAGAACAATGTGATGGTTGGACACCCGCCGTTGATAGCGACCATCTATATTATTTTTCTAATGGTTTCGTTATCGCTGATAAGTCTTCAGGAGCTGCAATTGTAACCAACGAAGACTTTAATATAAATTGCATTACTCCCGTATTAGCTGGAAATAATACCGCATTAGTCATTTCAGGTATGGGTTTATTTGCCTTTGATACACAAACTGCAGATAAAATCTGGAGCATTGAAACAGATGATTACTACAGCGGATTCATGGGTACTCCTTCTGTAGCATTAGGTAAGGTTTATGCAAATAAGTCTGGAGAATTAACCGTTTTAGACCAATTTACCGGTGATGAACTGTGGCGTTGGCGTCCACAAAATAACAATGATATACAAGGAAATATTGTCTTAACTCTAAATCTTGCATTTGTTCAAGATAATATAAACACATATGCCATCGATTTAGACACCCATGAACAAGTCTGGAGTTATCCTGTTTCAGGAAAAATATCTTTATCGGCAGAAGGCGCGCTTTATATTGCCGGCACAAATGGCTTGTTAACCGCAATTGATTTTGGTTTCGACACTGACGAAGACGGTATTGATGATTGGTGGGAAGATTTATATGGTCTGGATAGTCAAGACCCATCAGATGCTTCACTCGATGCTGATAGTGATGAACTAACTAATCTGGAAGAGTTTCAAAATTCGACAGACCCGACGAATGGTGATACTGATAATGATGGTTTGAGTGACTCTGATGAGGTGAACGTTTATTTATCTAATCCATTAAACAGTGATAGTGATAATGATGGGATGGATGATGCTTGGGAAGTTACACAAGGCTTTGATTTACTCAATGATGAGGATGCGCTTCTAGATGCTGACAACGACGGCATTACTAATGTTGAAGAGTACTCTGAGCAAACCGATCCAAATGACGAGACGTCAATTCCTGAAATTATAGACACATTAACCTTTTCATTTGAAGATGGAACTGTACCCGTTGATTGGGTTATTGATGAGACGCTAGAAAGTAGTTGGGGGGTAAGTAATATAGAAAGCTCAGACGGAGACTATAGTATATTTTCTTCTGGGCAAGCCGCTATTTCTTTCAACGGTTTTTTTAATGGCAATGATTTATCGTTTGAGGTGAAAAGCGCATGCCAATATACCAATTATATTTCTGTTTATATAGATGAAGTGATTAGTGAACACTTTATTGTTGAGGACAGTTGGCAGGCAAAGAAAGTTATTATACCTAGAGGTAGGCATACAGTTTCTATTCGCACTGGAAGTTGTGGTGTGTATTTAGACAATGTTCAATTAACACCTTTACAGAGCTTGTTCGAAAAAGAAGTACAGACTGTTACGGTTCGGAATCAACAACTAAATTTCTATAACTTTGAACAGGAACTTATCACATCAATTGATATTCCAATGTTTGATAATCAAAATGCGAGAGATTTAACTGTTTTAGATGATGGCCGAATCGCTGTGTTTAATGGCACTTCTTCTCCATCGCTTTCTATTTATAACCCAATACATGCAACTTGGCAGCACAAAAGTTTTGAAGGTTGGGGAATTGTAAATAATGGCACGTATGGTGGTATTGCCCATTACAATAACTATATTTTCGTCACTGATATGGCCAATTCGGGTAGCGATACTTCAGGCATTGTTCGGTTTAATATACAAAGTAATTCTGCAGAATTCTTTTCCGGAGATGAATATATAGATATTACGCTTGGTCAAGATAATATGCTGTATGCGCTTTCGGGTCGTCAAGTGGACAAATATGATCCAGAAACGATGGAGTTAATCCTCAGTTTCACCATTAGTGAGGCTAGAGCTATTGCAGCTGATGAAAGTGGTAATTTATTTACTGCGTCATGGGATGGCGTTATTAAAAAATATGATGTTGAGGGTGTTGAAAGAGAGATATTAATGTTGAATGATTTCTATGACTACAATGTGTCATCTTCTTTTTACGACATTAATGTATATTCTCAAGGTAGTTTAATATTAACAAATAGAAATCAGCAGATACTCATCGTTAATAGTGATTTTAGTTCTATTGAATTGCAAGGTCAGGATTTTATTGGTAATTTTGTAGCTCAAGTGCCAATTGTTGATAATGATAGTGATGGAATGCCAATGTGGTGGGAGGCAAGGTATGGACTTAATGATAACGATGAAACTGATGCATTAACTGATCTAGATAGTGATGGTTTGAGTAACCTTGAAGAATTCGAATTATCGACATTCCCAGATATTGAAGATACTGACGAGGATGGTTTAACTGATTTTGAAGAAGTAAGTACTTATCTAACCAAGCCGTTAAATCCAGACTCTGATAATGACGGATTAACGGATGGAGCTGAGGTGCTTGAGCATTTAACTGATCCACTTCTTGCTGATAGCGATGGTGATATGTTCAGTGATGGTGATGAAATTAATATTTATGAGACCGATCCAAACGATATTAACTCTAAACCAGAATCAATAAGTCAAATTGATATTACTTTTGATTCGGCAACAATCCCTCGTGACTTTAGCCATGATGAAAACTCAGATGCCGAATGGTTGATTGAAAATATTGCAGAATCTGGAGAAGAAGAAAATTATGCACTTCGTTCTGGGGATATTGAAGACAACCAAACAAGCAGCATTTTTTGGCATAATATTTTCGCAGGTGGAACGCTGAGTCTTGATGTAAAAGTCAGCTCTGAATCATGTTGTGACCGTTTCTATTTAATTGTTGATGGTATTGAGGTTATTGATAGTGTTTCTTCACAGTGGCAGACATTTTCAACTGAATTATCTTCTGGTCAGCATACCATCGAGTTTCGTTACCAAAAGGATGGTAGCGTAAGTAGTGGTGAAGATGCTGTTTGGGTGGATAATATTACTTTTGAAAGTAATTAAATCGTTATGAAACGATTTAATATCAGTCGTTTCACGGCTTAACATTAAAACCAGCATTTATGCTGGTTTTTTGTCTTACAATGTTAATTATTCTCTGCAAAAGGATTTATTATGCGCTCACTTATTTTAGCTACAATGTGTTTTGCTTCATCAGCTTGTAGCAATATCGAAACAGAAAATGGTGCTCCACAGTGGGATTTTGATCACAATATTCAGTTTGAACAAACTAAGCTGTCTGAGAATAAATATCACTTACAGGTGAATCCAAAGTCGGACACTCATTTTGCTGAGCTTGCTACTTTTATGATGAGACAATCTTATAAAATTTGTGGCACTTATGGTTATACCATTGAGGTATTAACAGGTGTTGAAAGGTTTGATGACCGAAAGTTTTCACCAAATTTAATGATGCCTTCACTTTCAGCTAATATTGAATGCCCTAGTCTGAAATAAACATTTTGTAATTAATGAAACCGTCAAAGTTGATAACTTAGTGCTATTCATTTGGATTGTTAGTAATAAATTTAATGGTTAAAAAGTCCTCTTAAAATATAAAAGCTAAAAAAAAGGTTATTTATTTTAGCTGACTGCAAGTTTAACCTCGCTCAACTAAAACAAATAACCCTATGATCTATTCCAATTTATCCACTAAAATAGAGTTCCTTGTTAGGAACTCTATATACGGAATTACATAACCTTAATCGGTACTGCTGTACCAGTGAACTTAGTGCTCATCTCATGTGCCGGTGGCGTGAACTTAGTTAAGTTAATACCCTCTACAGCACTTTTGTACTCTGCAAGGGTAGGGAAGCGACCTAGCATAGTTGAAAGCACAACTAGCGGCGTTGAACCCAATAATGATTCACCTTTCTTCTCTGCAGTATCTGCTACTACACGACCTTGGAACAAACGTGTAGAAGTAGCAATAACCGTATCGCCTGGTTCAGCTTTCTCTTGGTTACCCATACATAAGTTACAACCTGGGCGTTCAAGGTACATGATGTT
>JABSOZ010000010.1 GCA_013215295.1 Colwellia sp. | reverse complement strand
AGTGCCTTTGACTTTTGTTTTCCTAAACCAATAATATTGGTCAAGTAAACCTATGACATGCTCATTATGTGCATCTATTGCTAAGGTTGAGTGTGCATATAATGTTCTTGTTTTTCTTTTTGAAGGTTTTTTCAATGTATTGGCGCAACTCACATCACCTAGTTCCTCACAGACACTATGTTTGAATGTTAATCCCGTTGTATCTTGGATAGCTAAAACTAAAGGTAATTGCTTTATGATGTCGCTCGTTTGCATAAATCCTGACTCAGCAATCGCTTGAGGACATATATGTTCATTTCGAATAAAACGGTAGGCCGCTTCAATTTTTGCAGGTGACTCTGAGGCTTTTACAATTGAACACCCTGCATTTGATGCCATATCATTTGCTAACTGCGTTAATCGTCGAGTTCTTCGAGGGTCGCCTAAATCAGCTTTACCAAAAACTATGTGGGCCCATTCTTCTGATGTTTGATTATGCATATTAAACAGTCTATGAATTTTGATGATTCATTAGATCATAGAATTGACTTGTGTAGAAGAGATAGGGATGCAGGTACTTATGATTTGTCTGGAACAAAAATGACGTGCAGGAAGCACTAATACCGAGAAGGCATGGATGCCTAAGAACGGTCATGACCGTACATCCTGTACATTCGTCGTTCATTGCCATCCATGGCACCACGACATACCGTACATCCTGTACATTCGTCGTTCATTGCCATCCATGGCACCACGACATACCGTACATCCTGTACATAAAAAAGGGGAAGCAGAAGCTTCCCCAAAAAACCTCGAGGTCAGAGGTCAACTAACGCAAGAACGTGTTAAAAATCGTACTTTTAAAATTCTGTATTCCTTATAAAACGTATTTTGCTGAGAATTGAAGGTAGTCAGAATCAACATTTTTATCTGCCATTTCAAAATTTCCCACTTCAACACCAAACGATAACTGCTTAGTCACATTTTTGAATAAATTCACCCCCCAATGTGTGCGGTCATAATCAGCGACATCTGTTGTTGTATTACCGTAAAATGCTGTACTTCTTAAGCCTTCAGACCAGAAATGACGGTAAGCCACACTGATTGAAGTTGTCTCTTCAACTTCTTCAGCAATTAAATCTTTTGAAGCGGTAACGCCTACATAACGCCCCACTTCTCCGCCATGGAATTGAAAACGAAAATCATCTTTACCAAAGGTTTTAATTCGGCCGGAAAGACCATAACCAACTGCCGACTCTTCATTACCACCAACAGTTTGTAATTGCTTAGCCACTACGGCAATAGCCACGTTGCCCCAATCACCTTTAATGTTATAACGACCGACAACATCTGGCATTGAATCATTACCGCTTTCACCTCCGTATGATTCAGGATTTTCAACTGACACCTGAAAGTTACCCATAGTGTAGCGAACTTGTCCCTGACGAATAAAGGCTGCTGCAACCAATGGACCACCAAAATCTGCCGCTTCAGCAAGGGCACTGGTATTGACGAATGTTGACCAAGTTTCGCCTATTAATAGGTTTTTGTACTTAATAAAAGCATGACGAATACGTGGATTTGATGAATTAGAAATAATCTCATTACCACCACCTTTAACAGCATCGCCGTAGAAATCCATTTCAATAAAGCCGGTAAGATCACCATGCTTGTATTTAGTATTAATGCGAGATTCATTGACCGCAATACCAAAATTAGAAATACTTTCCTCTAAAGCTGAACCACCGCCGTACCAATAATCTGTTGCGCCGACAGTGCCATCAATATAACGTACATCGGCTTTTATATAACCACCGAAAGTAATACTATCGTTGTTATCTAATTTAATTTCGTATGCCGCATTTGCAGTGCTGGCCAGTGCTAATAATCCTGTTGCTAATAGAAATTTTCTCTTATTAAACATTTTGCTTTCCCCATGTGTTGAATATTAGCCTCAGAAAAATTGCTGATACGATCTTTTGGCTGTTTTTATCGTTTTATTTTTATTTTATGCATATAACTTAAAGCGATATTTCATATTTAGGAATTAGACATAAGTCTAAAGCGGATGGTTTCTTCCGGTTAATTACCATTATTTCACCGTATTAATCCGCACATTTAACGATAAAAAACACGCTGAACACACGAAAGTGTTAGGGTTAAAGCAATATTGCTTGTGATATGTTCAAGCAAATAACTAATAATTTTAAAAGGTAAATTTAGATGAGGAAGTCTCTTATTCTTGCCGGTAGTGTTGCAATTATTACAGCACTAACACCTGCAGTTTTGTCAGCTAAGCAACTTAGTGTTGACGACTATAAAAAAGCAGAGCAACAGTTATCAAGCCATACAAGCAAATTAGTTACTGGGACTGTTGACTACCCTTTATGGTCAAACAATGGCATTTTGGTTTATCGTAGCCACACAGAAAACGGCAATCAATTTTTCAAAGTTGACATTAACAACCAAAGTAAATCACTCGCATTCGATCATAAAAAACTCGCTGACTCATTAGCTCGTATAACTGAAAGCGAAGTAAACCACGATAAACTTCCTTTCTCTCGAGTAGAGTTTACTTCCGCTACTAACATCAAAATTTCAGTAAAAACTAAAACTTACCAATGTGATTTAAGTAACTATTTATGTCATGAAGATAAACTTACTAAGAAACGTAATGAAAACTTATCGCCAGACGGTAAACGAGCCGTATTTATCCGTGACCACAATCTATGGTTACGTGACTTAGCGACAGATATAGAAAGTCAGTTAACCACTGATGGCATTAAAGATTTTGGCTATGCTACAAATAATGCAGGTTGGGTGCGTCGTGACTCTCCTGTGGTAACTTGGGCGCCAGATTCAAAGAAACTAACAACATTTAAACACGATGGTCGAAAAGTCGGTGAAATGGGCATTGTTTCAACCGCTGTTGGTCATCCTAAAATTGATGTATGGAAATACCCCTTACCCGGTGATGAATATATTTTTGCGATTCACCGTGTAGTTATTGATGTTGAGACTAAAAAAGTTATTCCTCTGGATATGGCTCCTGATGCTCATCGTTCAACAATCACTGACCATGTAGCTGGCCGTAGCGGCGAATTATTGGATATAGATTGGGCCGACGACAGTAAAACCTTTGCCTTTGTTTCTTCAACACGAGACCACAAAACAGCGACGTTAAAAATTGCTGATGCTAAAACCGGCAAAGTAAAAATTATTATGTCAGAAACGCAAAAGAGCTTTTTTGAATCAGGTGTTGGCGGCATTAGTTGGAAGTACTTAGAGAAAAGTAATGAAGCCATTTGGTTTTCTCAGCGCAGTAATTGGGGACATTTATACCTTGTTGATTTAGCTACTGGCAAAATAAAGCAACAAATTACCAAAGGTGAGTGGACAGTTATCGAATTGCTTCACGTTGACCAAGCAACTGGTAAACTTATTTTCACCGGAGCAGGTAAAGAAGGAAGCGATCCTTATTATCATTACCTCTACAGCGTTAACAAAGATGGCTCTGATTTAACCTTATTAACACCAGAGAAAAAACATCATCGCATTACGTTAAACAAAGCAGGAACACACTTTTTAGATCGTATAGCAACTCCTACAACCGCTGAAAAAAGCATGATTCGTGGCATCAATAATAAAAAAGAATATACCATAGAAACGATGGACATCAGCGAGTTGAAAGCTTCTGGTTGGAAAGCGCCGGTTGAATTTATTGTGAAAGACAGAAACGGTGAAAATGACATTTACGGTTTAATGTACAAACCGACAAATTTTGACGCAAGTAAGTCTTACCCAGTTGTTAATTATTTATATCCAGGTCCACAAGTTGGTAGTATTCGCGGGCGTCATTTCCGTAGCTCTCGTGGCGACAACCAAGCGATTGCTGAATTAGGTTTCATTGTTATTGAAATTGACGCTTTAGGTACGCCGGGTCGTTCAAAGTCGTTCCACGAATTTTATTACGGTAATATGGGTGACAGCGGTATTCCTGATCAAGTATCAGCCATTCAGCAATTAGCTAAAAAATATAGCTGGATTGATGCAACTCGTGTCGGTATTTGGGGGCATTCAGGCGGTGGATTCGCGTCAACTCGTGCTCTACTCACTTTCCCTGACTTTTATAGTGTTGCAGTATCGCAAGCAGGTAATCACGACAACCGTAACTATGCTGACGAATGGGGCGAAAAATACCATGGCATGGAAGTAAAAAATGAAGACGGCACCAGTAACTACGACAGCCAAGCGAACCAGTTATCTGTTGACGGTTTGAAAGGTAAATTGTTAATTGCTCATGGTACAACGGATACCAATGTTACCCCTTACAATACCTTGATTGTGGTTGAAGCGTTAATTAAAGCCAATAAAGATTTCGACATGCTAATGCTGCCAAATCGCAGCCACGGCTTTGCTCGTGAACCTTACATGATGCGTAAGCGTTGGGATTATTTTGTCGAACATTTAATGGGTGCAACACCGCCAAAAGAATTTGTCTTTTCTAAAAAATAAAGTCAAATAATCAGACCCGTTATTATTGGATGAAACTGAGGCTAATTATAGGTTCAAGGTAATACTATAAAGCCAAAGTTTCACCTAGTATTCAATTACTCACGAATAACACTAGACAAAGTTTCAAATCTATTTATTGTAGATATTGCCTATTGGTATATTAAGTTCCGATTTATCAAGCACCAACGGGCCTCTAACAACAATAAAATAGGTGGTTACATGGCTAGACTAAAACAGGCAAAAGAAGCATTACAAGAATCTTACGATGTTTTTAACCAAGCAGTAGAAAAGAAGCTCCCTGCATTATCTTTATCAAATAACGACTCTATTAAAAATTTACTCAACATCGTTATTCGGAGAGAGTCAATTTCGGTGACTAAAAAAACGAGCTTTCCTAATAAACTTTCTGCCGACTTACGAAAAAAATTGGCGGATGTATTATTGCTTATTGATAAAGTTGATATTGAAATAATCAAGGAAAACGCTAAGTCTCCATCAATTGACAAGGTCAAAAGTTAACCTGCCTTAGATTTAAAGTAGGTCAATTAAGTTTTCTCGTGGTATTTTTCAGTACAATAATTCAAGCTGAAAAATACCGCAAAATAACTTTTCCAGAAGCCGTTCAACCTTTAATCTACCTTGTAAATAAGTGACTAGATAACGATATGCTTATTTGGATTCACTCCTTTCCTGCTCCCTAGCCAATAATTGTATTATTCCACTTCGACTTGCTGAAACCTGTATTTTGAAGTGGGATGGGTATAACTAGACTAAAGTGTAATACCTCAACTCGAAAAACATTGTTAGTGTCAATAAGAGTTAAATTTCACTATGAATTTCTATCTTTGTATTAGCTCTGATTCGAATTAATAGTAAGCGTAACTATTACCTTAATAGGTTAAACAGGTGAGTAATCAAGCGTACAAAAATAATAAACGCTTTACATAATAACTGGGCACATATCTAACAGGTAATAACCCGGATAAGTTAAATTGCTAGGAGAGGATGATGGAAGATAAACAGTCATATTGGTCAGAAAATTTGCGCCTAATATTTATAAGTCTTGTTATCTGGTTCGTGGTTTCATTTGGTTTTGGTTTGCTATTAGTCGAACCGTTAAATGAAATACGTCTCGGTGGTTACAAGCTAGGTTTCTGGTTTGCACAGCAAGGTTCAATTTACACTTTCGTTGCTTTAGTTTTTTGGTATACCAAGAAAATGAACGACTTAGATAAAAAATATAACGTGGAGGAATCATAATGGATGAGTTAAAACTCTATACCTACATAGCGGTATTCGGTTCTTTCGCCGTATATTTTGGTATTGCTTGGTGGGCCCGTGCCGGTTCAACCAGTGAATTTTATGTGGCTGGTGGTGGTATAACGCCATTACAAAACGGCATGGCGATTGGCGCCGATTGGATGAGTGCGGCGTCATTCATTTCTATGGCGGGCATGATTTCTTTCTTAGGTTATGGTGGTTCAGTTTTCCTAATGGGTTGGACCGGCGGGTATGTATTATTAGCCATGCTACTTGCCCCTTATCTACGCAAACACGGTAAGTTTACCGTACCTGAATTTATTTATGATCGTTATTATTCTAAAACGGCTCGTATTGTTGCGGTTGCTTGTTTAATCATCGCGTCATTAACTTACATCATCGGCCAAATGAAAGGTGTTGGGGTTGCTTTCTCTCGTTTCTTAGAAGTTGAGTATGACAATGGTCTTTACATCGGAATGTTTGTTGTTTGGGTTTATGCGGTATTAGGCGGTATGAAAGGCATTACCTATACGCAAATAGCTCAGTACGTAGTATTGATTTTTGCCTATACCATTCCAGCCGTATTCATTTCACTGCAGCTAACAGGTAACCCTATTCCACAATTAGGTTTAGGCTCTACGTTAGCCGACGGCAGTGGCATTTACTTACTTGATAAGTTAGACATGGTCGTAACTGATTTAGGCTTTAAAGAGTACACCACAGACAACATGGGCGGCTCAGTAAACATGTTCGCCTATACCTTATCATTAATGATAGGTACTGCAGGATTACCACACGTTATTATGCGCTTCTTCACTGTACCTTCAGTAAAAGCAGCACGTCAATCAGCAGGTTACGCCTTAGTTTTTATCGCTTTGTTATACACGGTTGCTCCGGCAGTGGGCGCGATGGCTCGTTTAAACTTAATGAATACCATTGAACCCGTAGCAGGTCAAAACCTAGTTTATGCTGAGCGTCCTCAGTGGTTTAAAGACTGGGAGAAAACCGGTTTATTAAAGTATGAAGAAAAGAATGGCGATGGCAAAATACAGTACACCGCAGATGAAGCGACCAATGAAATGATTAAAGTTGATCGTGACATTATGGTTCTCGCTAACCCTGCAATCGCAAACTTACCAAATTGGGTCATTGCCTTAGTTGCAGCGGGTGGTTTAGCTGCCGCATTATCTACCGCAGCCGGCTTGCTATTAGCGATATCGTCCTCTATTTCCCATGATTTAATGAAAGGGATATTAACGCCTAACTTATCAGAGAAAAACGAGTTACTGGCCAGTCGAATTGTCATGACAGTAGCAGTGATGGTCGCTGGTTGGCTCGGTTTAAATCCGCCTGGCTTTGCCGCAGGCACGGTGGCACTAGCCTTTGGTTTAGCCGCATCGTCAATATTCCCAGCGTTAATGATGGGTATATTTGCTAAGAAAATGAGCGGTACCGCAGCGGTATGGGGTATGTGTTCGGGTATTGGGATAACTATGTTATATGTATTCCAACACAAAGGTTTTATGTTTATCCCAGGGACTTCGTTCTTAGGTGACATGGGTCCTAACTGGTTCTTTGGTATTTCGCCTAATGCGTTTGGTGTCGTCGGTGCCGTGGTTAACTTCGCAGTAGCGTTCGCTGCATTAAAAGTAACAGGTCCAGCGCCAGCGCATATTCAGCAAATGGTTGAAAACTTCCGTACGCCACATGGTGGCATAGCTGAAGCACATGACCATTAAAGCTATTTTATCGCGAATTATCTAATAAAATAAACGCACAAAATAAGTAAATAAGAAAATAAGAAAAGGCTAGGTATTTCATCTAGCCTTTTTATTCTGACGAAACGCCCGAGTTAATCCAAGAGATAACGTTATGAACAAACACACTAAAACAGCCATTATTGTCGCGCCTATCCTAACTATACTCGGTTTTGCATTAGCTGATTTATGGGAAGAAAATAGTGCCAGTCAAGCGCGAGCCTTTGAATTAGTGCCATTTGGGCATTGTGATGTTACCAATCAAAAATGTATCTTAAAGTCAGGTGACTTTGAAGTAAATGTGATGGATGAAAATGGCATTACTACTGTCAACTCTACCTTTCCAATCGATACAGCAGCATTATTTCTTGTCGATAAAAACAGCCAAGCAACGGCATTTCCATTAGGGATGAAAGATAGTCCTTATTATTGGAAACGTGAAACACCACTCGGCAGTTTAGTTAAAAACAAAGGCGAAAGTTACAAGCTAAGATTGATCATTGAAATCAAAGGTGGCAAGTACTTTGCTGAATTTTATACACAAACCATTAATTAAAGTTCAAGCGTAGTTAGCTCTCGTTCATTCATTCAACTCGTTTGATTGCGAATGATTTTTGATGTTGCCAATGATCAAATGAGATTGAATTTTATGATTGCGATTAAAAAAACAAACAATGCGTCCACTCTTTTTCAATGGGACCGCATCGTCTATTTCTTCGCTGGAGTAGTTTAATATACGGCTTACAATTTTGGCCTGAGCGTTTCAATAATCTGTGCATCCACCCAGTAAATATCTGTATTACCTTCAGCTACGTTTCTGTTAAAGATTATATACTTGCCGTCAGGGGTGACGCTTGGATAGAAATCCTCTCGATCGGAATTGACTTTGTCACCCATATTGATCGCAGGTCCCCATGATCCATCTTTTTGTTGGTAACTAATATAAAGATCATTACCCCCATAGCCGCCTTCCCGTTCGCTATCCCAAATCAGGTAGCTTTCGTCTGCCGCGATAAAGGGATGGGCCGTCCATTCTCCTGTATTAACCACAGGCCCCATCTTTTTTGGCGCTTGGCGCTCTCCGTTTTTGAGCCTTGAGATACGGATCATCTTGTTTTTATAATCGTCAAAGACATAGGTGCCTTTGGCAGATACTGTCAGGCGCATTATGCCCCAGTCTTTGCGGTCAAACATTTGCCCAAGGCTTTTACGTTCTGACCAGCCATCGCCAATGCGGTCTTTATACCCTTCTGCCATATGCCATCGCTTGCCGTCAGGCGAGAACGCAGTTTCACCGTTTCGCGGAAATTCTAAATACTTAGCCCAAATATTATTTTCTTGCCGGAAGCCGATAACGGTTCGGTGTGTGTATTTCCCGCCTTTTTTGGTGAAGTAAAATTCTTTCATGCTGGGGCCAAATACGCCTTCACCATCCCAGCTTTTTTTGGAAATGATACCCGGTGCAAACGGCTCAGCCACCATGCCCGGTGGTTCTTGTCCCATATAAGGGCCTTTCAGAACTGGAAATTCATCTTGGCTATAGCTTTTACTACTCATCGTTAGCATAGCAAGCAGCAGGGCTATAAAAGTAACAGTGAAAATGTCTATCGCTTTCATTATTTATTCTCTTTATTTTGCAAGTTTGATAACCAAGTTATGCCGGTTACGCCTGTCAAAGGAAACGCTGACTGATGGCTACCCTCAATCACTGGATGCTTTATAGATAAGCTCTTGTCGTTTTTATTTTTCAACAGGGTAATAAACTCTTCAATATATTTACCCGCCTCTTTTTCCAATGAGCCATAGGTAATGAAAACATTGGTATTAAGGGTTTTGACTTTTAATGCGGCATTCTTTCCAAGCTTGGAAAGAAAAGGAATATCGCCTTTAAGCGCAGGGCTACCCAAGATGTAGTTTTTAAAGGTATCCGGTTGTGCCATTAATATATAAGCGCCAAATAAACCACCCGCGGAATAACCAAAATAAGTACGCCTGTTAGGGTCGGTTCGATAATTTTTTTCTATCATCTTAATCACATCGTTGCGGATAAAATCCAGATGATTACTGGCTTGCCCAAACTGATATTTTGCCTGACGTTCTGGTGTATTTGACTGAATAACTGAATAATCTCGAAATCGACTGACATACACTCCAACGTCTCTCTTTAAATCTTTGTTTATGTCTTTCTGCCAGGAAATACCAACCAAAATAGCGTCTTCCATCAAATATTCAGCCGAGCCGGATAATAATTCAATATGCCAAAGAGCATCAGTAAAGTAGATGACAGGATAACGCTTATCTTTATCCTTTCCTTTATTATTTGTGTAGCCCTCAGGTAGCTTAATATACAACTCATACTGTCTATCAGCCTGAGTATCTTTGATAGGGACGACTTGTATTTTTGATAATGTAAAGTCACTCGTCTTTTTTATCTCGCTCGCCTGAACGGTTAGAAAAGGCAGTAACAATAAAAGAACTAGGGTAAAACGCTTCTCAATATTCATCAATTTATCTCTCGTATAACGTTATCTTTCATTTAAGTTTCTTTTTAAATATAGTAGAGGCGCTAAATTTACATGAATCTGAATTAAAAGACCTGACGTGCTACTGAATTTTCGCTGACTTTAAGCCTACCTCAGTATAATTGTTAATTATCATGAACTTATATCTTTACATTTAGGTGTGGTTACCTTAGACGTTTATGCTAAAATAATTATTTTTACTCATTCTCATTTTTAATCAGCAACTTTCGTTCAGGTAAGAGGTTCTATGTCTGTACAATATTGGATAGGTGATTTTTTTGTCGACTTATCCAGAAATCAAATCACTCAACATGAGCAATCGCAAACTATTGCTCCTAAAGCATTAGCTGTTTTAACCCACCTTGCACAAAATCAAGGTAAGGTTATTAGTTACGACGAGTTATTTTCTAAGATTTGGCCAAACACAGTTGTTACTCCGAATACATTACAAAGAAGCATTGCGCAACTAAGAAAAGCGTTGGGTGACGATAGTAAAGCCCAAATCTATATTAAGACACATGCTAAACAAGGATATAGTCTGGAGTGTGATGTTCGATGGCATGATGATGATGTCGACGCTACAAATGATGAATCAACCAAGCTCGATAGCCCCCAGAAAAATGGTGTTGACGAAATTCTTATTAGTGTAGGAGATAATGTAGGAAATGGTGAAACTAATAATGAAGCTCATAGTGATATTCAAGCCACTAATCATACTGTCACGAATGCAGTAACTCATTTAGCAGAAAAATCAAAACCTTCTAAAGCTAGTTTAAACCTGATTGTTATCATCTTTGGCCTAGTGATTATGGGTTTTATTGGGTATCAGTATTTCGCGCCCAAGCCACCTTCGCCATTTTCCATTGGAAAGTTACGCGCACTGACCTCAACAGACAACCAAGAACTCGCTAGCATTTATTCGCCAGATGGTCAGTACATTGTTTTCCATCGATATTCAGAAACATTTTGTACTAATAATATCTGGGCAAAAGATACCAAAACACAGCAAGAGTTCCAGCTTACAAAGAACTTAGATGCCTACGGCAGCCATAGTTTTTCCAAAGATGGTAATAATCTGGTATTTGTTAAATCTGGCGGCTGTAGTAAGCCGGACACAGTAAAAAAATGTTACAAACTGATGAGCTTGGATTTTAACAAGGCACTTGTGTCGCCTCAGTCTCCGAGGGTATTGATGGAGTGTAAAAATTCAAAAATACAAAATCCTAAATGGTTAAATAATAACAATATTGCTTTATTGCAGAAGTTTTCAGATCGTTGGAAGTTAATCAGTTACTCGGTAAGTAAAAATAAAAGCCAAGTCCTATATGCTCCCGAGGAAGGCAATATAATCGACTATGACTATTCGGTTACAGACAATTTGATTGCACTCACCAGTATTCATATTGATGGCCATTATTATATTGAAGTGCTTAAAGCTGATGGGCAGATTTTATCGAGTCATCGAATTAATTATCCGAAAGAAATAGCAAGATTTAGGCTTATTGCCCCCAATTTTTCGCCGATAAAAAATCAACTCGTTTTTAGCACGGGTCGACAGCTTTTTACATTATCTTATGACGGTGAAGTCACCAATATTAGCTTGCCGCTTGATGAATCAATGGGAACGCCTATATTTCATCCCGATGGCAATCGCATGTTGGTCATTAAAGGGCATTACGATAGTGACATCGTTTCTATGCCCTTATCACAGATAAAGAAGACAGAAATAATACAACCAGATAAAAATCAAAGTGATCAGCATAACAAATTCTCAGTTATAGAGCGCTCGATACTCAGTGAAGACGACGCCATATTGCAACCCAATGGTGAATTAATCGCCTACGCATCTGGACGTTCAGGAGAAACACAACTTTGGATAACAAACGGCAAAGGTTCACAACAACTTACCCACTTTCCTATGGATACTTATATACAAGGAATCGATTGGGCGGCAGATGGGAAAAGCCTTTTGGTCAATGCCAACAAAACGCTCACTCAGGTTTTTCTCGATTCAAAGCAAAAATCCTTTCCATTGGAATATCCTGTTGTTCAACTTTATCAATGGGATAGTAAAAATAATAGCGCTTTGTTACTTGTACGTATTAGAGGCGTGTTGAAGTTGGCAGAGCTAAATTTAGCGACCTCTGAGACTCATATTATTATTGATAATAAAGTTAATTGGGCGCAAAAAAGCGAGAAAGGTCAATTAGTTTACACGGATCGCATGGACAGATTTTGGCAACCAGGTCCCGCTGAAGATAATCTTATTGAAGCATTGGATGGTCAAGGAAGCTATAAGCAGCAATTCGTGATAAAAGACAATGTCATTTATGGTATCAATGATGACCTTCAATTATGGTCGTATGCGCTTAAAGAGGAACGATTTGAAATCATCGGAGACTTACCCAACAATGTCGACTATTTAACTGATATAAATCAGACAATGGTTTTGATGACACTCCGGATTTCCGCAAAAAAAGAAGTGGTTGAACTCACTTTAAGCGAATAACCGTTACATGGACCGACTCAGTAATGTCTCTGGTATTAAAATACGATAGCTTCAAGTATTTAGAAGCCACAAATATTTATTTTTAGAAAATATATGGCAAAAAATAAAGGTTGCTACTGAATATCAAACATTTTTCATCATCACACCCGCTGTTTATCTAAGAGAACAGCGCCACAACCTTCACTCGCTAATTTATCATTCTCATTGTATATCGGGCAATTATTCATTGATAAACAACCACAACCGATGCAACCGTTTAATGAGTTTCTTAATTTTTCCAAATAATTAATTTTCGCCGTTAATTCATCACGCCAAGTCGTCGATAATGCTTCCCAATCCTTTTTGTCAGGGGTTCTATTATTGGGCAGTGTAGATAATGCCTTTTTAATATCAGCCAAACTAATACCCACCTTTTGGGCGGCTTTAATCACAGAAACACGGCGTAAAACGTCTTTTTTAAATCGTCGTTGATTACCTTGATTACGCCAACTACGTATCAGCTCTTTTTCTTCATAAAAATGTAACGTAGAGACTTTTACGCCACAGCGTTTAGCAACTTTTCCTATCGTTAAATTAGCTTCATCAGTCATCACATTTTCCATTTAATCGCCATTCACAAAATATATTTTCAAGTTTATTGGAAAAAACACTTTACCTCAACTTAACTTGAGGTTTTATAGTGATGTCACTTTCAATTAATAAGGCGTGACCAACATGAGACACATTCAAATAAATAGTGAAGATCAAACGAATAATGAAAAAAACACGCAAGAAAACAAAACTTCATTTCTTGCCAAGCTACTTCAGGTTTTTAACGCCACGATGCAAGAAAAATAATTTCACTATTTCCATCTATAAATAAGGATACGTATGTTACACATTGAACACATAAATTTAGTCGTTAATGATATTCAAGAAACACTTACTTTCTATCAAGCCGCTTTTCCTCACTGGAAAATTAGAGCTAAAGGTAAATCCGAGTGGTATGGCGTGATGCGCAATTGGTTACACTTTGGCGACGACTATCAATATCTTACTTTTAACGATGATGGCATTGGAGAAAGTCGAGATTTATCGGGCCATCAATTGGGCTTAGCGCATTTTGCTTTTGTTACCAATAATTTAACGGCAATGAAAGAAAGATTAGCTAAAGCTGGCTTTAAAGTTCATAAAGAAGGAGCTGAACACCCGCACCGTGCTAACTTATATTTTCTTGATCCTAATGGTTTTGAAGTGGAATTTGTTCAGTATTTTAGTGATATACCTGAACAACGAAATAGTGGCGAATAATAGTTTATTGACTTAAAACAAAAGGGCATCACTTAAATAAGTGATGCCCTTTAAATTTATAACCATAAGGAAAACCTTATGGTTTAAGTTCCGCTTATCGCTGTCGACCTCTCTTCATCAACAACCAAAGACTCTCTTTTTTCTGCAAACAGTAGATAAAAGCTTGGTAAAACAAACAAGGTAAATATGGTGCCAATAAACATACCTGCCACAAGAATAATACCAATACTATTTCTTGCCTCAGCGCCTGCTCCGGTCACTAACACTAATGGAAAGTGGCCTAATATAGTTGCTGCGGTAGTCATTAATATTGGACGTAAACGTATTGTTGCGGCCTCAGTAACAGCGGCTAACTTATTTGCGCCTTGCTCTTGCGCATGATTAGCAAACTCAACAATCAAAATACCATTTTTAGCAATCAAACCTATTAAGGTGATCAAACCAATTTGCGAATAAATATTTATCGTGGTTAATTCAATATACGGTAACAATAATGCTCCCGATAACGCCAAAGGTACACAACCTAAGAGCACAACCAATGGGTCTCTAAAACTATTAAATTGCACCGATAATACTAAGAACACGATCAGTAATGAAACACCTAATACCATGACTAACGTACTGCCTTCTTTACGAAGCTGACGTGACTCACCTGCATAATCAATACTGTAACCTGTCGGTAATATATTTCTCGCTGCATTTTCTAACGTTGAAAGCGCTTTTTCTTTATTAACGCCAGGGGCAACACCACCATAGATTTTAAACGAAGCTTGTTGAGCAAACGTTGATAAATCACGCGGGACAGTTTTCCATTTTAAATCCGCGACAGCTGAAACAGGAATTAACTCCCCTGAAGGGATTTTAATATTAAGTGCTAAAATTTCTTCAGTTTTCCCCCGCACATTATTATCAACCATTGGGATAACACGATACGCTTTCCCGTTAGCATCAAAACGATTAACAAAGTTACTGGATAATAGAATGCCCATTTGGTCACTAATATCAGAAACATTCATGCCAAGATCAGCTATTTTTTGGCGATCAAGTTGCAATTCCACTTGTGGTAAATCTATTTTCAAATCGCTATCTGCAAAAAGGAAGTCGCCACTCTCAAAAGCTGCTCCCACGAGTTGGTCAGCATAACTTTTCATTTCAGCATACGATGCTGAAGACTTAACCACCATTTCAATTTCAAATTGTCCGGAGGTGGGTAAAGAGCCTGGCAATATAGGCAACATATTCAAGCCAGGGATCATCGATAATTTCTCATACATTTGGGGGACAAGCTCTTGTGTTGAATAATCACGATCGTCAGCACCGACTAATTTTAAGCCACCAAAGCCGCCAGAAGTAAATAATAATTGCCAAACTTTTAAGCCTCCTTCAATCTCTTGTAGCGTATCCACCACTGGCCCCATTTGACTAACGTTATATTCTAATGATGAATCAGGTGGTGACATAACAACAAACATCACCATAGCTTGATCTTCTACAGGCGCTAGCTCTTTTTTAGATTGAAGATAAAAAGGCACGGCAAGTAAAGACACAACAGTAGCAATTAAAAAGACTTGTGCTTGCCATTTGAAAATACGCTGTAATAATTTTCCATAAGCATGTTGAATGTTATCGAATAGTTTGTTTACTTTTCGTGTCAACCAGCCTTCTTCTCCACCTTTAGGTAGGATATGAGCGCTCATTACTGATGATAAAGTAATCGCGACAATGCCTGAAATAATGACGGAAATCGCTAAGGTGAAAGCAAATTCTTTAAAGAGAACACCCGTTAAACCTGATAAAAATCCAATCGGAGCATATACAGCGGCAAGGGTTAAGGTCATTGAAATAATCGGTACTAAGAGCTGCCGTGAACTTTCTAAAGCGGCATCAAATTTTGAATAGCCTTTTCGCATTAATCGTGCAACATTTTCTACAACAACGATAGCGTCATCTACAACTAAACCTACCGATAATACAATGGCTAAAACGGTTAATAAGTTCAACGAAAAACCCATAAACGACATTGCAGCCACTGCGCCGAGAATTGAAATTGGTATGGTAATTAACGGTACCATTGCACTTCTAAATGATCCCATTAATAAGAGCACCACTAAACCAACCAAGACGACAGTTTCGAGGAGCGTTATGAATATTTCACTTAACGCATCACGCATGTAAAGTGTACCGTCAAAGGCAAAATCAATTGACATACCGAGAGGAAGCGTCTTGTTCAGCTCAGCAATTTTCTCATAAAGTCTATCACCAATATCAATTTCATTAGCGCCAGGTAATGGCCAAATTGAGATATAAACCGTGTCATTTTCATTTAACCTTGCCGTAACGCTAGCATCCTCAGCGGCTAATTCTATACGTGCAATATCTCTCAAATGAATCGTAGCGCCATCATGACTCGAGATCACTAATTGCTCAAATTCACTCACTGACGTTAATTGGCTATTAGCAACGATATCAATGCGCTGCCGGCTATTTTCGGCATACCCCATAGTAGCAATACTGTTGTTTTTTGCTAAGGCTTGATACACCTCTTTAGCACTTAAATTAAAAGCGGTCAGTGCTTCAGTGTTAAGCCAAATACGCATCGCGGGTGTTCTCGCACCTTCAATACCAACACGTTGCACACCTTCAATAGAATTTAAAACGGGGTTAACTCGTCGAGTTAAATAATCGGTAACTTTTGATAATTCGTTGCCGTTTGCATTAACGTTTAAATAAAACACCGCAAAAGGACGATCAGCACGACTTACTGAAACTACCGGATCTTGAGAACCAGCGGGTAATTCATAGCGAATTTGACTTAATCGAGCGGTTAATTCAGCTAAGGCAAGTGTGCTGTTTTCATTCAAGTTTAGCCACGCGGTAACTTTACTGCTGCCAGAAGTTGTTTTTGATTCAACATACTCGACACCAGGAACTGTAGCGGCTGCACGTTCGATGGGTTCAGTCACAAAACCTTGCACGACTTCTGCTGAAGCACCAATATAAAACGTATCGATAACCAGTGATGCGCTTTCTATTTTAGGAAACTGTAAGACTGGGATCTTACTAATAGACCAAAGGCCGGCTAAGCAAATAATAATAGATAAAACTAAAGCGACCACGGGACGACGGACAAAAATATCCATCACTGAAGCTTTGCTATTTGAAGTTGGTTTGGAAGTTTGTTTCATCGTAACCCCCTACTTTTTATCAGCAGTGTTAGCCGCCAATGACTCAGCAATAAAAACTTTCACTTCTGGAAACAGTTTAAATGCGCCCTTAGTCGCAATAAGTGCTCCTTCATCTAAGCCTGATAGCACCATAACGGTATCAATACTACGCTCACCTAAAATGACTTTAACCTGCTTAGCACGGTATGCGCCTTCACCTTCACTTTCTAGGACAAAGACATAACTCCCTAATGGATCTCGAGTGATCGCTACATCAGGTACAGATATTAGTGAAATACTTGCTGCAATCGGTGAGTAAACACTTACTAATGTATTTGGCTTCAATGCTAATAATGAAGATTTTATTTGAGCGCGGTATTTCAAACTACGTGATTGACGTGCAAGCTGCGGATCAATCGCAATAATTATTGCATCAAAAGAAGTCGCTTGATTCATTGGCTTGACTTTTACTAACGAGCCCACTGATAACTCACGATATACTTGTGGTAAATGAAAATCGATCCAAGTGTATTCATTAACACCAATCAAACTAAGCACGTTACTGTTATTGTCTAGATATTGTCCCATTTCAAGGTTGTGAATACCGACTTTAGCCTCGAAGGGTGCACGTAGTTTTTTCTTAGAAATAGTTGTTTCTAGTATCGCTACCTCTGATTTTGCTATCTCAACCGATGCTTGGGCTTGATCAACAAGTTCATCACTAATTTCGTTGTTTTTCTTTAACTTAAGGTAACGACGATGCGTTTGTTTTGTTAAGGTTAATTGCGCTTGTGCGGCAATTAAACGTGCATCTTCATCGCGGTGATCAATTTCTACTAATATCTGGCCTTTTTTCGCTAAACTACCTGACTTCGCATTAAGTTTTATTATTTGCCCTGCAAGTTCATTATGGAGTGACAACGATTTAAACGCTTGCACTTCACCGCTGACTTTAAGTGTTTTTTGATAATCAACTCGTACAGCTACCGTCGCATTTACGGTTGCTGAAGGTTCAAACATTTCTGTGCCTTGTGATGCTGATTCTTGCAATGACAACTTATATGCATACAAGCCACTGATAACAGCTGCTAGTATGATAATAGTTATGGTCCATTGACGGATTTTCATAGTTGTTCCTTTATCTCAATTTTGTATTTTGCTTTTTCGCTTAAAATCTTGTTATCTAAGTTCTAGTTCCACGAGCTTCTTACATACTTTTTCTATGTCCTCACTCTTCAACTTATCTCTAAAATCAAATGAATTTAAAAAACGTTGAAGATTGAGAATGTGCACATTATTTACCGCTAAAGATGATACGCACGCTTGGCCATCATTTTCTTGCTGATTACTTCGGCCATGATGTATCCGTACCGTTTGAAAATACCCTACAGATAAAGACCATGCGCCAACATTTATTTCTTCCAGATCGCTAGGGTTTGATCCCAATTCATCACTCTCAACAGCCGTTTTTAAAAGTAGTTGAAAAGAGTCTTCACACACTTTGCAACAGTTGAACATGTAATCGAGCCAACGTTTAGAACTGCGCTTCATAATCGAACAAGTGTTCACGATGCTTTCAAGCTGATCATCAAAGCTATACATCTGTACTTTGGTGAAATCCAGCAAACTCAAAGCAATGATTCGCTCTGGTGTCGTGAGTGGTAAAGCAAGTACTTGACTAAATACTCTTTGCTTTTCTTGATACATATTTGTAGCCAGTGCAATCAGCAGATCTTCTTTGCATTGCACGTACTTATAAACAGATCCCATTGATAGACCGGCTGACTTAGCAATTGATGACATAGAAAAATCCAATAAGGTACTTTTTTCTATCGCTGTTACCGCGGCAAACAAAATTAGTTTTTCTTGTTCTTCAAGGCTAAACTTCGGGGCTGGAGCCATAATAATCTCTTTCAGTTAATTCATTCGAACACCATTCGAACGACATTATATATAATTATTACCGAAGTGCAATGTCAAAAATATAAACCGTCTGAAATGGACGTTGGATTACCTGATAACTTTAGTTTAAATAAGTAGATAGCCTTGGTATTGTAGAAGCTATAAAAACTATTGAGATGTATTATGTTTCCCAACTGGCAACTATCTGCATTAAGTATTGGTTATATTGGCCTACTTTTTCTTATTGCATTTTTAGGAAATAAATATCGTCATAAAATCGCCCGTAAAAGTCAGGGCATTATTTACGCACTCACCCTAGGTGTTTACTGTACCTCTTGGAGTTTTTTAGGGACGACAGGCCAAGCGTCTACTAACTTTCTTTCTCATATCCCTATTTATTTAGGTCCTATTTTATTATTTGTTTTTGCTTGGCCTTTTATTCAACGAATTGTACGTGTCAGTTTAAAATTAAATTTAACTTCCCTCGCCGATTTACTTGCTTCTCGGTACGGAAAATCCCACAACCTCGCCATTATGGTTACAATTGTCGCTTTAATTGGCACCATGCCTTATATCGCATTGCAGCTAAAAGCGATTGTTTATTCTTTTCAACAACTGCAAGCAGAACAAAGCCTAGTGACGTGGCGATTTGGGCTCATTTCAAGCTTAGTGCTGGCAGGTTTTACGGTAATATTTGGCATTCGTCATATTGATGTTACTGAACGCCATCCTGGGGTAATGCTCGCCATTGCTTTTGAATCGTTAGTCAAACTTTTTGCCTTTCTTGCTGTAGGTGTTTTCGTGACTTTTTTTGTCTTTGATTCACCCATGGACCTTTGGTACAAGTCAGGCGCAAACTTACAACTTGAGCAACAACTTAATTTCCCTAATATGATGTCAATGTTAGCCATGTTAGTGATCGTGATGGCAGCATTTTTATCGTTACCTCGACAATTCCAAGTAATGGTCGTTGAGCTTAAAGACCCAAAAGATACCAAGCTCAGCCGAAAAATATTCCCGCTTTATTTATTGGTTTTTGCTCTTTTTGCAGCACCCCTTGGTATTGCAGGGCAAATGTTGTTAGGTAATAGCGTTCCTTCAGATGCTTATGTTTTATTTTTACCTTGGCATCATGATCAAACATGGTTAACGCTGTTTGCCTTCCTAGGCGCCATTTCTGCAGCTAGCTCCATGGTCATTATTTCTTCTATCGCGTTGAGTACAATGTTGAGCAATGAAATAGTTTTCCCTTATATTTTTCGCGCCAGCAAAACTAAAAACACAGATTTTGATCAGTTTCGACTCCGCTTACTCAACATTCGAAAAGTATTAGTATTCTTAGTTATTCTACTCGGTTACGGCGTATTTTTAATGACCTCGCCAGATACACTAAGTTCGTTAGGAGAAATTGCTTTCGGCGCATTTGCACAATTAACCCCGGCTCTCGTCGCCGCATTTTATTGGCGAAGAGCAAGTTTAACGGGTGTATATGCGGGTATTCTAATTGGTTTCTCACTCTGGTTTTTACTCAACTTTATTCCACAATTTGGTTTGTATGAGCAACCCTTTACCGATAGTTTCCTTTCGGCAAATACCACTGTCAGCTTACTTAGTTTAACTGTAAATATTTTGGTGATGTGGGCATTATCACAAATAAGCCGTCAAAGTGTGCAGGAACGTGTGCAAGCTTCACTATTTCTAGAGTGGCAGGCGCCTAAACCGTTAAGCTCACAGAAAAAACGTCATGTTGATGAACGCGATCTAGAGGTACTAGTCTCGAAGTTTGTCGGTGAAGGAAAAGCAAAGATCAGCTTTAAGCAATTCCAGCAAGGTATCGTCAAAAAAGAAGTTTCTCAACACGATTATAATCAACAGTTATTACTGCATACGGAAAATACGCTGGCAAGTGTTATGGGCGCTTCATCAGCACGTTTAGTATTATCTTCAGCGTTAGACGGACGTGATATTGCGCTCGATGAAATTGCCGTGTTGGTTGAAGATGCTTCCAGTCAGCAACGAAAATTTAGTCAAAATTTATTACAAAGTGCCATTGAAAATGCCAGTGAAGGGATCTCTATTGTTGATAATGAATTAAAACTCGTGGCATGGAACAAAAAATATATCGACTTGTTTTCTTATCCTAAAGAGCTGGTTTATAAAGGTTGCCCGATAAAGCACCTGATTCGTTACAACGCCTCTCGAGGTTTATGTGGCGATGGCGAAATTAGTCGGCAAGTTGAAAAACGCTTAGATTATTTAAGAAATGGCAGCCCTCACACCTCCGAACGTCAACATCCGGATGGACAAGTTATTCGAATTCAAGGCAACCCATTACCTGGCGGTGGTTTCGTGATGTTGTTTTCTGATGTTACCGCCTATAAAGAGGCCGAACGAGTATTAAAGGATACCAATATTGATTTAGAAGCCATTATTACTGAGCGAACAAAAAAATTAGAAAAAACAAATGAAGATTTAGACATTGCACGAAAAAAAGCAGAGCAAGCCCATATAAAGAAAAGTTTATATTTGAAAGCCTGTAGCCATGACTTAATGCAACCCCTAGAAGCAGCAAGACTGTTTACTTCCGCATTGAGTAGTCAGGGTAATTTAAGCGAAAGTCAGCTCAGGCAAGTTAAAAACATAGATCATTCTTTAAAAGTTGCTAACGACTTACTTGCCGATTTAGGTGAAATAGCGCGTATCGAAAGTGGTAATATTACTGCACATTACACCACGTTTTCGATAAACGATTTATTTACAGATTTAGCACAAGAGTTCTCGGCATCCGCCGAAGAATACGATGTGGAATTTAGAGTCGTCTATTGTAAAGCATGGATAACTTCTGACCGAAACTTATTACGCCGTATTCTACAAAACTTAATCGGTAACGCATTTCGTTATGCTAGCCCTGGTAAAGTTTTATTAGGGGCACGTATTGTTAATAAACAAGTGAGTATTCAAGTATTAGACAACGGACCCGGCATTCCTTTGGAAAAACAAGAAATCGTTTTCGAACAATTTACCCAATTAGAAAACAATTCTAATCATGCAAGTAGAGGTCTTGGGTTAGGTCTTAACATCACACAGAGTTTAGCGCAGTTGTTAGGACACCCACTCTCTTTAAAATCAAAAGAACACCACGGTTGCAAGTTCACCGTCGCTATTACCAAAGCTCATCGTCAATTTAATATTGAAATTGAAAAGCCTGTGGCAAAAATAGGCTTAAAAGACGTCACAGTCATGTGTATTGACAATGACCCTGATGTGCTTAATGGCATGATTGAGTTGTTAGGTGCTTGGCATTGTAATGTTCTGTCAGCTGACTCATTTGAACAAGCTAAAGAAGTTTTTAGCAATCATCAAAATGACATTGAAATATTATTGGTTGATTATCAACTCAATAATAATCAAGACGGTTTAACACTGACTAAACAGCTTCGAGAAACTGCAAATCATTTCATACCAGCAATTTTAATTACCGCGACAACTGAAAGTGATATTGAAGAAAGAACGCAGAACGCTAATGTCGGATTTATGAGAAAGTTGGTAAAACCGGCAGCACTTCGCGCAATGATGAGCGCTATGCTAGCAAAGAAGTTACAAGATAATTATTCAGAGTAATATCAAGAATTATCTTTGTTCTAGTGGTTGAGAGTCGGTTCGGACACGTTAAGTGGCGCAATAGCAATAACGGCTTGTGTTCTATTGCGGACATTCAATTTTCGAAAAATGGCAGTTGCGTGAGCCTTGATGGTTGCTTCTGATACATTGAGGTCATAAGCAATCTGTTTGTTCAATAATCCTTGTGCGAACATCATTAAGATTCGATATTGCTGCTGGGTCAAACTGGCAACACGTTCAGCAATATTTGTTTCGTCACCTTTACACGCTTTTTCAAAGCTTTCAGGAAGCCAAACTTCACCCATTAATATTTGTTGGATCGCATAAATAATCATTTCAACCGGAGTAGATTTTGGTACAAAACCTGCTGCACCATATTCCATTGCTTTACGAATGGTATCGTTATCTTCATGCGCAGAAATCATGACTACCGGTATTTGTGGAAAATGATTACGTACATGAATCAAGGTATTAAAACCATGTGCCCCTGGAATATTCAAATCTAATAAGACTAAATCGCTGTCAGTATTTGATGAGAGTTGTTGTTCAAGTTGTTCTATTGTCTGTGCTTCTAACCACTGAGTTTTATTAAACTTAACGTTAAGCGCAGCTAACAGCGCCTGTCTGAATAAGGGATGATCGTCAGCGACTATTATTTTTTCTGGCTGGAACATAATGTAATACCTTAATAGTTATTACTTTTTAGTATAACCTTTTGCAAGAAAATGTTTATTAGACCTTAGGCTAACAAGTTATACCATTTTCATTAAGTTTGTGATCTTGTTGTGCGCAGGAAAAACATTTCAGAGCAAGGCGCTAGATTGACCAATAGCTGGCTATTGGGATTGAGAGCAACGCGGCTGTGGAGTATTTTAACCAGTACAAGTGAGCAATAACTTAATGAAATTGGTATTATGTATTACTTCATAATTTTGATGTTGATTTCAAAAGACATTGTTGAATTTATTTAGGCACATCCATTTTGTGCCCTTTAATAAATTCAACATAACAATCTATTTGATCAAACTATAGGCGAGATTTTTCAGGTATATTTTTTAAGACGGCAACCAGTAACTGCCAATAAAGACCCACAGCATCAATATTCACTTTTTCATCAGGTGAATGCGGAAATTTAATTGTCGGCCCAAACGATACCATGTCCCAATTGGGGTAAGCGGTTTTAAATAAACCGCATTCTAACCCTGCATGAATTACCATGATTTCAGGCACTTTATTAAAAAGTTGTTGATAAGTATCTCGCACGTTTTTCATGATGTTCGAACTGGTGTCAGGCTTCCAACCAGGGTAAGCACCAGAAAATTCAACCTGTGCACCTGCCAATTCAAAAACTGATTTCACCATAGACTCTACCATTAAGCGGCCATCGTCATGTAAACTGCGAATAAGCGACATAGCAACAAAGTTACGACCTTTACAGCGAATAACGCCTAAGTTAAGCGATGTTTCTACAATACCTTCAATATCATCACTCATGCGAACAACGCCATTTGGACAAGCATTTAATGCATTCAAAATAGTGGCTTGTGTTTCGCTACTCCAACATTCGTCAAAAATTTCTGGTGAAATAAGTAACAGTTCAATGTCGGTTTCAACACGGCCTAATGTCGCGCGTAAGGTCGCTAAATAATCAGCTAAACTTACTTTAAATGCTTCAACATCTTTTGTTGCAATAACGAAACTTGAGTCAGCTTCTCGTGGAATAGCATTACGTAAACTACCACCATTTAAATCAACTAAGCGCAAATCAAACTGTTGGCTCGCTTCGAGTAAAAAGCGTACTAAAAGTTTATTAGCATTGGCGCGCCCCGTATGTATATCGACACCAGAGTGACCGCCTTTTAAGCCTGAGATAGAAAGCGTAAAAGAAGTTACCTTTTCTGGCACATCTTCAAATTTCAACTTAAAGGTTGCTTCAGCATCAATACCGCCTGCACAACCCATGTATATTTCACCTTCTTGCTCAGAGTCGGTGTTAATTAAAATATCACCGTCTAACCAGCCCGCTTCTAAGCCAAAAGCGCCTGTCATTCCGGCTTCTTCATCTATGGTCACTAAAACTTCTAAAGGGCCATGCGCAATATCATCGCTTGCTAGCACAGCTAAAGCCGAACATAAGCCAATACCATTATCTGCGCCTAACGTTGTGCCATCTGCCGTCACCCATTGCCCATCTGTTTCTTCGATAATGTAAGGTTTTATCGGATCAGTTAAGAAATCATGATCGGTATCAGCATTTTTTTGCGGCACCATATCCATGTGTGCTTGAAGAATAACGCCTTGGCAATTTTCCATACCTGCAGTGGCTGCTTTCTTAATAAAAATATTACCAACTGCATCTTCTTTTACGACTAAACCTTGTTCTTGTGCCCAAGCTTGGATCCAAGCAGATATTTTTTGTTCATGTTTTGAAGGGTGTGGGATACTGCATATTTTTTCAAATAACTGCCATAAAGCCGATGGTTGAAGTTGTGATAAATTACTCACATAAGTTCCTTAATTTTATACTTGATGTTTTGTTTGTTTTGTTTGTTATGTTTTGGCCAGTTTGCTATTTTCCGGCCATCAAAAATTGCCATTGTTCATTGAAGTCATCACTCGGTTTTTTGGAAAACTCTGAACGCACGTATTGGCTAATTTTTCCTTCAACGAACGCACATAAGATATTCGCTAATGCTTGTTCTGAAATGCTAAAACTTTTGCCTTCACGTAATTTTCGTTCACGTAAGACTTGTTTAAATTGAGATTCTAGCTTTTCGAAATACTGATTAACTCGTGCACGTAATCTTTCATTTTCACCCATTAATGCATCACCGGCTAATATGCGAGACAGACCAGGATTACGTTCAGAGAAAACCAACAACACATGCAAAATATGATGACAGCGCACCAGTGCTTCTTTGTGATCACTAAGAATTAAATTCACTCGTGAGAAAGTTGACTCCTCAATAAAATCAATTAAACCTTCGAACATACGTGCTTTAGAAGGGAAATGACGATAAAGCGCAGCTTCTGAAACACCAACTTCTGCGGCAAGCTTCGCGGTAGTTATTCGCTGACCGGGACAAGTTTCTAGCATTTTTGCTAAACATTCTAAAATTTGTTGCTTACGATTAGGTTTTTGCGCTGCTGACATAAATCCATCTCTTATTATTGTTATATATAGTGTTGCGAAATTAACTGTACTAATTGCTCTGCAAGTATTCGTTTTGATGCTAATGGTAAATCAGTTTTAGTTTTACTGGAAAAAACCGTTAATGCATTATCATCACTGTTAAAACCTTGGCCTGAAAGTGCCACATTGTTAGCAGCAATCATATCAAGATTTTTTCTTTTCAATTTGTCTAACGCATAATGTTCAACATTCTGTGTTTCTGCGGCAAATCCTACAGTAAAAGGTTTTGATGATAAAGCAGCTACATCAGCAACAATATCAGGATTTTTCACCAAATTAATTTGCATATCATCAGCTGATTTTTTGATTTTTTGTGTTGATATTTCTGCCACCCGGTAATCTGCAACTGCTGCACACGCAACAAAAACATCCGCATTTTTTGCGAGTTTAAGTGCTTGTTGATGCATTTGCAAAGCGCTTTCAACTGAGAGTTTCATACAACCTTCTGGGGTTGGAATATTTACTGGGCCAGAAATTATTTTCACCTTGGCACCCGCTAATTGTGCCGCTCGTGCGATGGCATATCCCATTTTTCCTGAACTATGATTAGAGATATAGCGCACGGGGTCAATAGCTTCTCGTGTAGGCCCTGCTGTAATAACCCACGTTTGACCTGATAAATCAGTTTGAATAACTTTTGTAGTGGGTTGAAAAAAATCACAAGTAAGCGCCACTAATTCATCAACATCTAACATTCTACCTAAGCCAACATCACCACAAGCCTGTGCTCCAGAGCCTGGACCAAAAACCTCAACTTTTCGTGAGATAAGTTTGTTTATATTTTCTTGAGTGATTTGAGCGTGCCACATTTGCTGATTCATCGCTGGAGCAATAGCAATTGGTGCGCTTGTTGCCAAACAGATGGTTGTGAGTAAGTCATTCGCCATTCCACAGGAAATACGTGCGATAGAATCGGCAGTGGCAGGTGCTATCAATACGAAATCAGCCCATTTTGCTAATTCAATATGTCCCATTGCTAATTCTGCTTGGGTATCAAGCAAGCTATCAGAAACGGCATTAGCAGAAACGGCTTGTAATGTTAATGGTGTGATAAAAGCCTGCGCCGCTGCGGTCATTACCACACGAACATCAGCGCCGTGATCTTTTAAACGACGCACTAATTCTGGTGTTTTATAAGCAGCAATGCCACCCGTAATACCCAGAACTATTTTTTTTCCCTGTAGAATTTGCATAAACTGCTAATCTTAATAACGGTAAGTGGCGATAAGATACCATTAATTTGTACAATTATAAATTGGCTTTGCAAGGATGCGATGATGTTAAAAGATTGGCTAGATAATGAAAAACCAAGGGAAAAGTTACTCCACAAAGGACCCAGCAGTTTAAGTGATGCAGAATTACTGGCAATATTTTTACGTACAGGTGTAAAAGGCTGTCATGTTGTGGAACTGGCTCAACGGCTTTTAATCAGTTTTGGCAGCATTGCTGCCATTTATCGTGCGACTGAACAAGAGTTCTGTGAACATCATGGTTTAGGCATAGCAAAGTATGTGCAATTACAAGCTTGTTTAGAAATGTCGAAACGTTACCTGGCTGAACAGTTACATCATGGTACTGCATTGGACTCGTCCCAAAGAACACGAGACTTTTTAACCAGCGAATTACGTGGTGAAACTCGAGAAGTATTTGCGGTCATGTTTCTAGATAATCAGCACAAAGTTTTAAAATTTGAACGATTATTTTTTGGCACAATCAACGCAGCAGCAGTTTATCCAAGAGTCGTCGTTGAGCAAGCATTAAAGCAACAAGCATCTGCCGTTATACTGGCGCATAATCACCCCTCAGGTATTGCAGAAGCAAGCATAGCCGATAAACAAATTACCAAAAGATTAGAACAAGCACTAAGCTTAATTGACATTCAAGTGCTCGACCACATTATTGTTGCTGGTAATATATGTTACTCATTTGCTGAGCACGGTGAGTTATAATTAATTTAGATAAAATAGGAGAATAAAATGAGTGAGCCTGAGTCAGTTGAGGGTAATGAAAGTGAACGACGACAGTCTTTTCGTTTAGATATGGAAAAAGAACTTGTTGATATTATTTGGGTTAATGATCAACAACAACAATTTCAACGAAAAATTACCTGCTTAGATTTTTCACGTGGCGGATTAAAGTTAGATTGCGACCATAGCATTCCACTTCAAACTGAAGTTACTGTAGTTTTCAAGGTTGCCAATCCAAACAGTCAAAATTTACATGGCAAAGTGATTCGTTGTATCGAACAACCCAATGGTTACTTTGAGTTAGCATTACGCTTAAACACTTATAAAGCAAAATAAAATATTTGCACTATAATTAATTCTCGACGTTAATGTTACAACAAGAGGTAAGGACACTTTATATTATGATGATTTTAGTTGGTGGTGAAAAAGGTGGTAGCGGTAAGAGCTGTTTGGCACAAAACTTAGCCGTTTATTTTGCCCGTGATAAAAAAGCTATAGTACTTATGGTTGATTGTGACCCTCAAAGAACAACGTCAGATTGGATACAAGCCAGAAATACAGACCCCTCTTTACCCGCGATAAACTGTATTCAATTATACGGTAAAATTCGTAACGATTTACTCAGTTTAATGCAACATTATGATTATGTTATTGTCGATTGTGGTGGACAAGACAATTTAGCACTACGTGCTGCGATGTCGGTTGCTGACCATGTTATTATTCCACTTCGCCCTAAACGCCGAGATTTAAAAACAGTTCCTCACATGGAAGACATGCTCAGTACGTGTAAAATGGTTAATCCGAAAATGCTCGCTTCTTTTGTGATCACACAATGCCCTTCATTACCTAATCAAGCCAAACGAATTTTAGAAGCTAAAGAAGTCTGTCACTCATATGGTATTAACGTATTAAACGCGGTAACCTTTAATCGTAATGTTTATGATGATAGCGAAGAACAAGGCTCTTCAGTATTAGAAATAGATCCTCAGGGCAAAGCAGCACTTGAAATGACTGCGATAGCTGAAGAATTATTAGCAATGAAACCGGACAACTCACATGAGTTTAACTGATCTAAAAAAGTCGAAAAAAGGAAATCAAAAAAAAAGGAATTTCACTGTTGATGAGTTTATTGCTGACGCGGAAAACTATGCGTTAGGACACCCTGAAATTGTCAATAGCTCAGTCACTAAAAACGTTGGTATCGAACAAGCAATCATCGCAGCGAAAGAACAATTAGTCAGTAAAAAAACAAAGACTCATAAACCTTTTCGTCATGCGACTTTCACACTCAGTGAAAAAGCTATTGATCAGTTACAACACCTCGCGAAAGATACTAATTTAGCTAAATCTCATATTATTCGTATTTTAATAAACGAACTTTGTGATGAAGAGCAACACGATAAACTCAAAAAACTACTCGATTCAGGTATAAATTAAAAACAATATTTTCTTTATTTGTTTAATAACCCCACGAATATAGTACTAAATACCATCAAAACCGTCAGTAAACTTACCTTAATCCACTGAAAAATAAGAGAATAGCACTCATATATGGTTTTTTATTATTAATACTAGCTTTCATATTTCAGTTTCACTATAATATGCCACCTTTTTCAGGATCTCGAGGCGACGGTCTTGAGGAATAATAGTTCGACCTGGAATTAATTTTTGGAGTACTCAGAATGTCTAAAGTTTGCCAAGTAACAGGCAAAGTGCCAATGGTTGGAAACAACCGTTCACATGCAAGAAACGCGACTCGTCGTCGTTTTTTACCAAACCTTCAATCTCACCGTTTTTGGGTTGAGAGTGAAAACCGTTTCGTTAAATTACGTTTAACTCCGAAAGGAATGCGTATTATCGATAAGAAAGGTATTGATGTAGTATTAACTGACATTCGTGCCCGTGGCGGAAAAGTTTAACAACTACTTTTAGAGGAAATTATTATGCGCGATAAAATTCGTTTAGTTTCTAGTGCCGGTACTGGTCATTTTTATACTACAGATAAAAATAAAAAGACTATGCCTGAAAAGATGGAGATCAAGAAATTTGATCCACGTATCCGTCAGCACGTTATGTACAAAGAAGCTAAAATTAAGTAATTTTAATTTTAGTTTTGAAAAACCCAGCAATTGCTGGGTTTTTTATTGCCTAAAATTTAGTATCATCGTTATTCTATTACTTATTAATGAAGATTTTCATGAAGCTTTCTCGTACAGGTTGGAACAATGTCATCATCTTTTCAGTGATGATTTTTATTATTGTTATTAACATCACTAATAAAAAACTATACTCATCAAATGATGACCAACAGAACACTATATTTTCCGATCATGCCGTTATTTTATCATTAGCGATTAATCAGCAAGTATCTATTGAGCGTATTGGAAGAACGTGGCGAGCAACGCCAGCAAAAATATCAGGACAAGCACTAGATCAAATGATGTTAACTTGGCATGAGACAGAAGGTGATATCGTTTCTGAGCCACCCGGGCTTGATCGCCAAATGGCTTTAGTCATTTCTGTTGAGTTGGCAGGCGAAGCAGAAGCACAATTACTCAATTTATTTATTACTAACAATGAATTTCTTATTTTTAATGAAAAACAAAAAAGATGGTTAACTTTCCCTCTTGTTATATTTTCACAACTCATTCCAAATGAAATATTAGCAAGCTAAACTATCCTTATTCCACGACGACTATAGGAAGATCATACCAATGACTAATAATAAATTACAACACTGCGCTATTCTAACCATGAACAACTTGGATGATTTCGAAGCATACGACAACTTATTTGAACAACCTTTACTCACTTTAGGTTGGCAGATGCACATGGTTTCATGGCGCGATGAAAATGTGAACTGGAATGACTATGCTGCCGTTATAATTCGCTCACCATGGGATTACCAAGACGACGCCTCTGCATTTTTAAAAGTGCTAAATAAGATTGAACAATCGAGTGCTCATCTTGAAAACAGCTTAAAAACTGTTGAATGGAATATTGATAAAAAATATCTACGTGAATTAGAAAGCCATGGTATAAAAATTGTTAAAACGCTTTGGCGTGAAAATTTATCTCAGGAACACGTGTTTCAATATTTTGCTGAATTAAAAGTTGATCAATTAGTCATCAAACCTCGTATAAGTGCAAATGCTGATAATACTTTTTGGTTAACCAAAGAAAATTATCAAACATTTTTTCCGCAACTTGAAAAAGCATTTTCAACTAGCGAGTTTTTAGTACAGCCTTTTATGGAAAGTGTCATTAATGAAGGTGAGTTTTCACTCTTTTATTTCAATGGTATTTACAGTCACGCTATTTTGAAAACACCAAAAGACAGTGATTTTCGTGTACAGGAAGAGCACGGTGGACGTTTAGCGGCAATAACACCTGAAACAAGTTTAACAAATCATGCTGAAGAGACGCTCAGTGCCATTAAAGCACAAATAGGCATGCCATTGTATGCACGTGTTGATTTTGTGCGTAGTGAGCAAGGTTTTGCGCTTATGGAGGCTGAACTGATTGAACCTTCATTGTATTTTAATATGGACGAACAATCAGCAACGCGTTTTGCCCAAGCCTTTGTTAATCGTATGCAGTCATTAACACTGTAATTTTAAAAAACGAATCAAGTATAGAGTTATTATGCCAGAGTTACCTGAAGTAGAAGTTTGCCGACAAGGCATTAGCCCGCATATATTGAAGCAAACCGTCACTCAGGTCATTGTCCGTAATGCCAAGTTACGATGGCCTATTCCTGATAGCGTGCAAAGCATGATTGGCCATAGCGTTCACACAGTTGAACGCAGATCTAAATATTTATTGATCAAGTTCTCACATGGAACTTTAGTTTTGCATTTAGGCATGTCAGGTACTATTCGAGTGATAAATGACAATACCCCTGTCGCTAAGCATGATCATTTCGATTTAGTCTTCGCTCACGGTAAAGCATTACGCTTGAATGATCCTCGACGCTTCGGTGCTGTTTTATGGTTTAAAGATGATATTGACGAACGTGGGTTATTAAGTAAATTGGGGCCAGAGCCATTGAGTGAAAATTTCTCTTATGGTTACTTATTTAATAAAGCAAAGAATAGAAAGGTGCCCATAAAGACCTTCCTTATGTCAAACCCAGTTGTTGTCGGTGTTGGTAATATTTATGCCAATGAAGCGCTGTTTAAAGCTGGAATTTTACCGACAGTATTAGCTTGTACCATTTCTGAAGCACGCTTTGATCAACTTACGGATATTATCAAAACAGTGTTAACCGCCGCGATTGCTCAAGGGGGTACAACATTAAAGGATTTTACGCAAGCTGATGGTCGCCCAGGATATTTTGCGCAAGAGTTATTAGTTTACGGCCGGGCAGGAAAGAAATGTAAAACCTGCCAAACCATTCTAGAAGAAGTTAGGCAATCCAATCGCAGCTCGGTCTTTTGTCCGTGCTGCCAAACTGAATAAAGCTCATTCCCAAAGTAGAACTTAGATTCAATGCATTATGAATCTGGCTGATTTTTTTCAGGTTCACCTATCGCTGCTGAATTTTCTTTCTCTGGTTTGGCCAGCTTTTTAATTTCATCTTTTTGCTGCTCAGTGATTGGGTAAATACTTTTTATCATACACTTTATACGAGGTTCATTAGGTGTTGAAACCGAGTCAAATCGAGCATACAAAGAGGCGCCTGTTGAGCGGTTGATAATAAGTGTGTTTGCCCAAGATATTTCCGAACAAAACCCTGCAAGTTCAATTAAATATTGACGCTTGCGCGAGGAAGATAATATTAAATAATCATTCGTCAGACTACTCCATCCTCGAAAGGTGAACGTAGTAACTTTGTTCACATTCTCAATATTATTAATTGTTAGGTAATTTTGAAAAGCTAGATTTTTTTCTTTATCACTCAAACCGTTATTAAGTGAACAGCCCGTTATGAAAATTAAGCTCGACAGTATCAGTAATGTAAATTTCATCATGTCTCTCAATCATTTTTATCAAATTAAATAAGATGTGAACAGTGTAACGTACAAACCCTACGCTAATTGTTTAATAATAAGACAATTTTGTTGTTTTTTGTATCAAGTTAACCTAAGTAATAATAAACGTTAGGAACTTTGTGTTAAAGCCGCCTTAACAATAGGGTGTACAAATTGGCTCACATCACCATTATGTAAAGAGACTTCTTTTACTAAGGTTGATGATATAAAGGAGTTTCCTTCGGATGGCGTTAAAAAAACACTTTCCAATTCAGGTGATAAACGCCTATTCATGTTAGCTAATTGAAACTCATATTCAAAATCAGACACGGCACGCAAACCGCGGATAAGTACCTTAGCATTATTATTTTTTGCAAAATCTACTAATAGGCCACTAAACCCAACCACAGTAATGTTAGGGAGATGTTGGCTCACTTCTTCAATCATTGCCACACGTTGCGCTAAATCAAAACGAGGCTTCTTACTTGGGCTTGCTGCAACACCAACAATAACCTCAGAAAATAAATAGCTCGCTCGTTCAATTAAATCACTATGTCCGTTAGTTACCGGATCAAAGGTGCCAGGATAAATCGCTTTTATTGTCATTAGTTGTATCTTCTCTTTAAACTTATAAACATTGTAAAGGCTATTTTTAGTGAATGGAAACTTACAAACACGAATTTGTTAAAGTATTTACTCGAAAAGCCTTTCCGTCAGTTCAATATTGATAGTATGATGGAAAATAAGACAATGGCATAAAACAGAAGTGACTAAAATGAAAACCCGCGATAAAATTATTCAGGCCAGCATTGAGCTTTTCAATGATCAAGGTGAGCGCAACGTAACTACAAATCATATTGCAGCGCATTTAAGTATTAGTCCGGGCAATTTGTATTATCATTTTAGAAATAAAGAAGACATCATTCTTTCCATCTACGAAGAGTATGCTCGTAACCTGTTATTAGAAACAGTGCCTATTGTTTCTCCTGATGTAAAACCTCTCGATACAATTATTTTATATATGGATGCCGTTTTTCAAGCATTAATGAAATTCCGCTTTTTCTACAGTAACCTTCCTGTCTTGTTAGCAAAAAATCCTTTATTACATGAGAAGTATGTTGATGTTCAATCATCAATCGCAACGCGTGTTAGTGAAATGCTATTGTCATTACGTAGTACTGGAATGATGAAGTTTGCTGATGAAGACTTGGCTGATATTGTTAGTATCTTGCGTTTGGTTAACACCTTCTGGTTAAGTTTCTATCAAACCCAAAACAAAAACATTGAAATTACAGATGCTGTTTTTTACGAAGGTGTATTGAAAATATTAGTGATTATTCATCCTTACATAACTGAATCATCTATGCCTGAATTTTTAGAAGCGCGTACAATGTATCGTAAACGTTGCTTGGAAGTTGCAGAGGTCGCGTAGTGTAAATAAAATAAATATTGATATGGCCTAAAACCACATCAATATTGTTGAAAAAACGTAAACTTTACTTTCATGAGCAAAGTGCAATCAAATCCATGTCATTGAAGAATGGCAACCATCCGACAAAAATATCATCTGTTTTTTCTGCAGACATTAATGGTAAATGTTTCACATTTTCAATAATATCATTGTGAGTTAACGTTATTCCTTTATTCATATACTTTGTATCAGAAAAATAATGTATGAAAGCAGGCGCTTCTGGATCTAATTCAATCAAAGCATCAAGATCACCTAAATGAGACACAGAATTATCCGACGTAAAAATACTTAACGGATTAATCAAATCTTTCTGTTTACTCCAGAACGTTTTAATTTCAGTGACTTCTCTTAATGTCGTTAATACAAGCACAGGATCACATTCATTTACTATATTAATAACCTGTGTCGAATTATTTTTCGGTAAAGGCGCCGGTACCGCAATAACGCCAGCGAGAAGACAACCATAAAAAGTAACGACATAGTCAATATTCGGTGGATAAAGTAATAAGACCTTATCCCCTGTTTGTACTTTACTTTTTAAAAAATTAGCTACGGATAAAGCTTCTGACCAAAACTCTATAAAGGTCAATTCAGTCAAGGGTTCTGTTTTAGAAGGCAGGAAACTAAATGCAACATCATTAGGTTTAATTGCTACATGATGATGTAAGTATTCAATAATTGTTTTAGGCATAGTGTAATCACTCTTTATGATAAGTTTACAAAGTTACGTAAAAAGACATCGCTTATTTATTCCTTAAAATATAATAATACTGCCTATTTATAGCTACTATAAACCTGCCAAAATATTGTTAAATACTGCCAAATTTAGTAATGAATATTTTTAAGCACAAATATGCACAAAAACTATGTTTTATAGGAGAATTGGCGAAAAAATACAAACACCTGTCTTAAAATTGATAGCCAATTATTTAATATCTCATTATAGTTTCATTGTTTACATACTTTAATTCTTAATACAGAGATGAAGTTTTGTTTGCCTCTCTAGAGTTTTAGGTAGAAATATTAAGTTTATATTTTATGACGCGATCCCTAAATAACGTTACAGGATATTGACTTAATATTTTCTACCTTTTTTAAATTGATTATCATGTAATATGTCACCCATTTTTTCACCACACTCCGTTAAAATTAATATTAGTAATAAATTGATTCCTGTGTTTTTGTGTCAATATTCAAATGACACTGATAGCTTTACAAGTTGATTATTAAAATATGCAATGTTAATAATAAAGATATAGAATGTTAAACGTTAGAAGTAATCAGACTTTTGTACTATATAGTTTAGAAAACTATTTTATCAAAAATAATAATAAATAATTTAATTCGGCAGCTTAAATAAAGCTCCTACAATAGGATAATTATAATGAAAATAGCTAAATACTCTTTATTCGCCACTTTTTTTATTAGCACAATAAGCTTTGCAGATACTCCCATTCAAGAACAAGTGACTTTACCTAGTATAATTGACGTTATTAGCTTTTGTAGCAGTGATAAAAATTGTATTAGCATAGTGCCTGTTATTAAAGAGAGGGAACTAAATTATGATGTGAAATATGAAACGGATCCAATTGCTACTGATCCAACGACAGAAGATCCGGATGATTAATAGCCATTTCGGATAACCCTAATATCATGTTAAAACTTTGTATAATATTGTTTTGTATTTTACAGCTAAACAGCAGTGTTCTTTTAGCCAGTTCACTAAAAAAGACTTACAACGTAATTAACTTTACCACATCAAAAATTCGCGAACAGCAAAGTGTTAAAGCTATTACACAAGATTCGCATGGTTTTATTTGGTTTGCCTCAAATACTGGACTGTTTCGCTTCGATGGTTTGAACGTCAAAAAATACTCGCTTCAATCGATTAATGGTAACCCGCCACTAGAGGTAAAATCGTTATTACTCGATAGTAATAATAAACTTTGGGTAGGTACAAATAAACGTTTGTTGAAATACGACGAGAAGAGTGAAACGTTCCACAAAGTTGAATTAGAAAACAAAAACTCTTCTTTGGTAATATTAGACTTACTAGAAGACAACAGAAGTAACATTTGGGTAGGCACAAGAAATAACGGTTTGTTCAAAGTAGAACGAAATTCAACAGGTAATAACACTGTTTCGCATTTCCATAAAGCAGCAAAAAGTCCCTTAAGAATATCGAGTAATCAAATTCGAAGTTTGTATCAAGCCACAGACAAAAACTTATGGATTGGTACAAAAAATGGATTAAGTAGTTATTCATTTACAAACAAACGAATAACTCACCATAAAGTGAATCTATCTTCCAATAATCAAAAATCATTAACTATATATAGTATTTTAAAATTAAACGACAATTTATTACTTGGTACTAATTTAGGTTTAATTAGGTTTGATCAAAACAGGTCGATTGGATCTTTATACTCTTCAGATAAGCTACTCGCGTCACTTATTTATACAGTAAAATACACGCATAACCAGAACCTCATAATTGGTAGTAAAATTAATGGGTTGATGATCATAGACCCAAAAACGAAAGAAATCATACATCTCAACAACAGCCAAAATCAAGGTTCTGAGCTGAATTCAAATAATGTTTTTAGCGCTTTTTCAGATAATATCGGAAACATTTGGCTGGGCACGTTAGTAGGTATTAATAAACTGACATACAGCACTAGTAGTTACGTTGATTTATATCGCCGTAAAAATAATAATTCCGAGTGTAATGCGAGCAATGAAAACCATGCTTTACTCTTAGATTCACATAATAATATGTGGCTAGGTGCAAAGGGAAAAGGATTAAATTTTATTAATCAAACCAATAATACTTGTAAGCTATTTAATGAAAAAAATATTAACTTACCCAATATTGCTTTCCAATTAATTATGGATATTGAAGAGGACCTACAGGGGAATATTTGGATTGCTAGCTTCAACGAAGGGTTAATAAAGTACAATCCTCAAACAGAAAAATTCAGCCAATTAAACTTTTCGGATGTTGAAAAAAAACAGATAATCCAACATGGTAAAATAATGGATATTGTAATTGATAAAGACAATAATCTTTTATTAGGAATGGTCGATCATGGTTTAGTTAAATACAATCAATCACTTAATACCTTGGAATTATTTGGAAAAGATATAGCAAAAAAACTTGAACGCCATAAAGTAACTGTAAAAAGTATAGAGAAAATAGATGAGACTCTTTGGCTTGGAACTACTTATTCTGGGCTCATTTCCTACCAACCGTCAACAGGTCAAATAAAGTCTTATCTTTCAAATAATAAAAGTTTACGTATTGTTACAATGGCTCAAGATAATGAACAAAATATTTGGTTAGGCACTAAAGGTTATGGCATATTCAAATTTCTTCCAAAAACAGGTGAGTATATAAATTATCAAGCCAAAGATGGTTTAACAGATAATGATGTATTCGATATTCAAGTGGACAATAATAATATTCCTTGGATAGGTACTTATAATGGTTTATCTACCTTCAACCAAAGCACATCATCCTTTACTAATTATTATGAAAAAGACGGTATGCAATCTAACGACTCCTCTTTAGGAAGTTTTTTTGATAGTAAAACGGGTGATCTATGGCTAGGAGGAATGAACGGTATTAACCGTATTAATACCAATACATTAACCAAAAAAGATGAAAGTTCGTCATTATACTTAACCAGTTTAAAAATTAATGGTGAAAATGTTGCAGTCAGCAATGATAAGAAAACAAGCCCATTAAAAGAAAACATTATAAGCGCACAGCAATTAACGTTAACCCATAAAGAAAACAATTTTGCATTTAATTTTGCAAACATTAATTACCTAAATACCGACAAACTCAGCTATCAATATCGGCTAGCAGGATATGATCAGTGGAGTGATGTGGCTCGTGAAAACCTTTCCGCAAATTATACCAATATTCCTGCTGGTGAATATCAATTTCAAGTGCGTGTAACGGGCAATAGCGGACTTTGGGATGGTGATGAGACAAACATTGCACTTATTATTTTACCCCCTTGGTGGTTAACGACATTTGCTTTAATTATCTATTTATTACTGATACTTACCTTCATCTATTTAGTTATTCATTTTCGGACCCAGGCACTTAGAAACAAAGCTGATGAATTAGAACGGTCCGTTCAACGTCGCACGATAGAACTCGCTCAAGAAAAAGAAAAAGTTGAGAAGCTTCTTGAACAAAAGAATGAAGAGTTTGCTAATTTATCTCATGAGTTTAGAACCCCACTTACCCTTATTTTAGGTACAAGCTCACAGTTACTCACTTCTGGCATGGAAGATAAACAACTCAATAGAATTGAAATCATTAAAAGAAATGGCTATCGGTTACTTCGAATGGTTGATCAACTGCTCAATATAGAAACTTTTCGCGTGAAGGCTATTTCTCAAAAATCACTGCAATATACCGGCAACATTATCAGACAACTTGTTGATGCTTTTATCGATCTTGCTTTAGAAAAAGGCATTAAATTACAAGTAATTAATATCGAAGATATAGACTTTGAATTGGTGGATGATGCGCTAGAAAAAATAGTCGTAAACTTACTGTCAAACGCCATAAAATACACCCCTAACGGCGGCAGTATTACTTTAGAAACCAAACGTACGTTGAATAATGAACTATATCTGCAAATTGTTGATACGGGTATCGGTATTCCGAGCAACCAACTCGACAGTGTTTTTGAAAAATACAAAAGAGTTCTCAGTAAAGAAAGTGAGCAAATAACAGGGGCAGGCATTGGGTTGGCTTTAATCAAAGAGCTTATCATCAGTCACAGCGGCAGCATTTCCTTAACCAGCGAATTAGGCAGTGGCACCACAATCACTGTTTTACTACCGATTATTAACGAAGGTAAAGAGAAGCAACAGAGCAATGTAAAACCGAAAAATGAACAAATAGACAACATTGTCGCAATGGAATTAATGAGTTTGACCCAGCAAACAACACTTTCACCTATAAAAGACAGTGCTAGCATTCTATCTAGTGCACAGGATGAAAAAATAAGAATTCTCATCATCGAAGATAACCCTGATATGAATCAGTATATGGCAGACTGTCTCGCTAATGATTACATAGTACTCAGTGCTTACGATGGTTTAGAAGGAGTAAATCTTGCTATTAACGAAGTGCCAGACTTAATTATTAGCGATATTATGATGCCAATACTTGATGGTTATCAAGCAACTCAGAAAATAAGAGAAAACTCAGTAACAAATCATATCCCCATTATTCTTCTGACGTCTCGACATGATTTAGAAAGTAAGCTAAAAGGGTGGCACCACCAAGTTGATGAATATTTAACCAAACCTTTCAATGTTGAAGAATTGAAGATACGTATAGAAAATTTACTGGCCATTAGAAATTTACTTAAAAGAAGGAATAATCAAAAGGCGTTAAAATCACCTCATATCGAACAAGGTCTTTTAGATAAACTTATCGATACCGCTTCCGTTGAACAGATAAATAAACAAGATGTTTTTATAGAAAAGTTAAATCAAACGCTAGAAAAGCAACATACCGACACCTCAACAACGGTTAACACTGTAGCTAAGGCTATGGCGATGAGTGAGAGACAATTATTCAGAAAACTTAAAAGTGTTTTAGGTGTTACGCCTACAGATTATTTAAGACGTTTTCGTTTAGAGAAAGCCTGCTTATTGTTAGCACAAGGACAAAGTGCAATTAATACGGCTTTTGATTCGGGTTTTTCTTCTCAAAGTTATTTTAGTAAGTGCTTTAAAAGTGAATATGGTTACACACCAAGCGATTTTCAAAAGCAACTATTAGTGGAAGAACCGCTACCTTAAAGCACTTGGTCGTAAATTGACTTAACCATTAACTGACGAGTAAATACCCTTCGAGTAACATATTCCAATGATCTTTTGTCCAATGAAAAACAGCTAGTTTGTTTTTTTCTTTCTCAAAAGAGCGCAGTAGCCTTGAAATATTTACTTGTTGCCATGCTGACGAAACGGTACGTTGGTCACCACGGTCGAAATCAATCAACCAGACTTTATTGTTATTATCCAATAAAATATTATGACTATTTAAATCATGGTGATAAATACCTGCATCATGAAAACGACGAATAACCTTACCGATTTCTCGCCACACGTCCTCGGTTAATTCACCTTTTGATAAAGCTGCCACCAAATCTTCGGCATTCTCGATACGTGAAGATAATAAATCGGCTTGATACAAAAGTCCTTTTTTAGTCACACGACAAGCAATTGGTTTTGGTGCCGGTAACTCTAGTGCTTGTAATATGTTTAAAAGCTCGTATTCCCGTACAGCACGGGTATTTTCTTGTCCGGTAAAAAAATACTCATCATTAATAATTTTACCAATTAATCCACCCCGAAAATAATGACGTAAAACCCACTGTTGATTACTTTTTGACTTTGAATTCAACGTGTCATACTGAACAAACCACGTTGTACCTCGCCCTTGAGCACTACCCGTTATTGCCTTTTTATCTTGCCAATATTGACTATTTAGCATTTCAGGAGAAAAATCATCCATCGCATTTCCGTTATAGCGACAATAAACATTACCCTCTTGATAAGTTTTTTCTTGGTAGGGTTTTACAATTGCTGACTTGTTCAAGATAATAGGCTCTATTCAATACTTTATATGCTCTATTGTGGTGATTCCTTTATGCTGGGTCAATTAACAGCACCAAAAAATTTATGTTTATTACGTTTATCTGCTATCGGAGATGTTTGCCATGCCGTGGCTATGGTGCAACAAATTCAATGTTACTACCCAAAAATTAAAATAACCTGGGTAATAGGCAAAGTTGAAGCGAATTTATTACAAGGATTACCCAATGTAAAATTTGTCATTTTTGATAAAAAAGCGGGATTGAAAGGCTATAAAGATTTGCGCACCGAACTTTCACAGCAAAAGTTTGATGTGTTATTACATATGCAAGTAGCTTTGCGTGCTAGTTTGGCAAGCTTATGTATTAAGGCAAAAATAAAAATTGGCTTTGATAGTAAACGCGCAAAAGAAGGCCAATGGCTTTTCACCAATAGAAAAATTGCCCCCCAACATGAACCACATGTACTTGATGGTTTTATGGGGTTTGCTGAAGCTATTGGTGTTCCCACCGAAAGTCCTCATTGGCAAATGCCTATTGGTGACGAAAACGAGCTTTGGGCAAGTGAATTACTCTCATTAAAATCAGATAAACCTGTCGCGGTTATTTCGCCAGCAGCAAGTAAAGCCGAAAGAAACTGGCACTGTGAAGGTTATGCAAAAACAGCTGATTATTTAACGCAGCTAGGCTTTCAAGTTGTTATTTGCGGTGGGCCTACCACATTAGAAAAATTACTCGCTACTGAAATCATCAGCTTCAGCAAATGTAATATTATTAATTTAGTGGGAAGCACTAATTTAAAACAACTTCTTGCCGTTCTTAAGCTTTCCCATCTGGTAATTGCACCCGATACAGGGCCTGCACACATGGCGGTAACCGTTGGCACTCCTGTCATTGGTTTATATGCCCATAGCAATCCTCATCGCACTGGGCCATATTTATACCAAAACTATGTAGTCAGTTGCTATCAACATACTGCACAAGAGCAATACAAACAGAAGCTTGAACATTTACCTTGGGGCATTCGCGTAAAAGGTAATGATTTAATGAACGGTATTACTTTCACGCAAGTTAAAGAGAAACTATTACTTCTTATTGAAGAGAATTATCCAGAATTAATCGTCAATTAACATCTCACTCAAAACCTATTTCATCTAAATAAAAATTCGATCTCAGGCCTTACATTATGTTAGTAAGGCCTCTCTTCGCATACCCATCGTTTTCAACCATAAATAATCTCATGAATAAACACGAGTTAATCACATCAATCGAACTAACTCAGTGTTCTGAATAGCATTGCCTTCATTTTAAAAAATACAAATTATCCATTGTTAGTGATAATGATTAGCATCTACAGCAATTAATTTATCTCTCTATTTTCTCTTAGGAATAACAATGAAGTATTCACCTTTGTGCTTAGCAATTATCGTTGGCTTAACGCCTTTCTCATCAAGTGCCAATGAAGGCTCTGGTAATAATACCGACGTTGAAATTATTGAAGTGAAAAGTAGTTACTTTAATGATTATAACGTGGATGAAGCCAATGGTGCCATGCGCGGAGATATATCATTATTAGAAACGTCTCAGTCGATCACCGTAATTCCAAATTCAGTTATAACAGAGCAGCTTGCAACAACTTTAGGCGAAGTATTAACGAACGACGCAAGTTTAACTGCAGGTTCAAAAAAATGTTTCTGTCGAAATTACGGCTGATGGTGTTCGTTACAGAAATGACCCGCAAACATTAAAACTACTCTCTAATGCAAAAGGCGAAATCACTTTTACGCCAAAAAATGCGGGTCGATATTTACTCATTGCTGAGCATCAAGAAAACACACCTCAATCAGCATTAGCAGACAATCAAATAGGCAGTATTTTTTTAACGTTTGAAGCTCAACTTAACTAAAATATGCCAAAGTAAATTTAACACACTAAAGTAACTTCAATAATTGTTTCAGGGTACGCTGACTTGCGCCTTGATTCTGAGTCACAACGCGGTGGGCACTTTCCCCGAGTGCTTGCTGCGTTTCTGCTGACAACAATATGGCTTTTATTGCTTGCGATAAATCTTCAGCAATATTGATATTATTCAAACCCGCTTTATCCGCGATTTGAACAATGCCTTTTTCTGCGATAAGTTGCTGCATTACTTCAACAAAATTGCTCATATCAGGACCGACAACAATGGGCTTTTTAAATAATGCAGGCTCTAGTGGATTATGCCCGCCAATGTCTGAAAAACTTCCCCCCATGGTAACTACGCTCGCTAAAGCACAAGTCGGTAACAATTCGCCTAACGTATCAAGTAGCCAGACTTGTTTATCACTCGTCACTTTTTCTTGAGTACTTCTACGGATAATAGAATACCCTCGCTCATTGCATAACGCGGCTACATCATTAAAACGTTCAGGATGGCGCGGTACAATAATTAATAATAGTTGAGGAAAGATTTCTAGCAGTAAAGCAAAAACATCAAAAGCAATTTTTTCATCACCTTTATGGGTACTGGCAACAACCCAAATTAATCTTTCACCTTCAACAAAGCGAACAAGCTCTTGCTGTTTATCTTTTACCGTTTGATTAACACTAATATCAAACTTTACATTTCCTGATATTTTGCAACGATGTGTATCAGCACCCATGGTGATAAAATTGTCATAGTTTACTTGGCTTTGACACAATACTTTATCAAAACTATTAATGGTGGGAGTGATCAACCAAGCAAGCTTACGATAACTATTCATTGACTTTTTTGATAAGCGACCATTAATTAATAAGAGCTTAATGCCTTGATCACGACTTTGTGCGATTAAGTTTGGCCACAGCTCTGTTTCCATAAATACCATGGCTTGAGGTTTCAATTTATTCAAAAATGCCGCAACACAGAAAGTACTATCAAGAGGTAAATAACAATGTTGAACACGATCACCAAAAAGTTTTTTGACCTGTTCTGAGCCTGTTGGCGTGAAAGTTGTTACCGTTATAACCTCTGTAGGTTTAGCTTCAAGCAATTGCGTGATGAAACTTTTAAGTGCAATAACTTCACCGACACTAGCAGCATGAACAATAATTCCGCCCGATTGTAGATGCCGAGGTAAAAGGCCAAAACGTTCGCTCAAACGCTGCCTGTAAGCTTTGTGCTTTATTGAGCGTAAGAGAAGTAACAACCAAATAATGGGCAATAAACAAAGAAAAACAAGTCGATATAACATCAAGGAAAATTGATAGCGCACAGAAAAAACTCTTTAGTTAATAATGAACGCAGTATAGCCATTAAAGCAAACAATAAAAATACCCAAAGCCAATGGAGTTTGATATCGTCTATACTATAAGAATGGAATCAAAGAGTAGCCAAAGAAAATGAGTAAGTTTATTTACAACAAGGGGTTATACAATCGATTAATCGCTTTAATTAGTCTGCTTTTTACTGTGCCTTTTTTATCAGCACAAGAACCTTCAGCTCCCACAAATAGTCAGCTGAATATTACGCCAATAATCGAAACAACATCTCCAGAATCAATTAGATTTACGGTTGATGATGACTTTTCATTATCTGGAGACTTTTATCCCGGTGATACCCTAGGCGCTGGTGTATTACTTTTACATGACTGCTCCCACAGTAGCAAAAGCTACTCTATACTCGGTGAATTATTAGCAGAACAAGGTATAAATGCGCTTGCTATTGATTTTAGAGGTTATGGAGAAAGTACATCCGAACAGTTTTCTCATCAATCATTGAAACTAAAAATAAAGAACATTGTTAGCTATCAAGCCGAAGTCGCCATGCTCACTTCATATTGGGAAAAAGATGTGCTTTACGCTTATAATTATTTACGCAGTAAAATAGGCAATGAACAGCCGATTTCAATTGTAGCAAGTGGTTGCGCAGTAAGTGAGGCCGTACAAATAGCTGATAAAATGCGTGTTAATAGCTTTGTTATTCTTTCGCCAATTATGGATTATATGGAAAAAGAGCAATATAAAAACTTAATTGATATTCCTGCTTATTTTGTCAGTTCTGCGCATCATGCCGATAGTTTTTTAACGGCTCAAGAATTATTTTCTTGGAATGGCGATAACCGCTCTACAACACAGGTTTTTAAAGGTGTAAATCAAGGGCATAGTTTATTACGCCGGAATAAGTTTTTAGCACAAAACCTCGCTATATGGCTTCGTGGAACAATGAAGTAACCTAAATAATTTTTACTTTTCAAAAACCGTGTCGAGAATAATCGACGAATTTGTCCTTTCTATTCCTTCTAAAGCACAAACCAAATTAAGAATTTCATTTAACTTTTCTAACGTTTGCGCTTGAATTGTCGCTAATAAATCGTACTCACCGCTAATAGAATAAATATGGCTGATACTGTGAATCTTTCTCAAAGCAATACAGATGTTTTGTCGTAAATTTGGGTTCACCTTTAACGAAACATTAGAGGTAATTAGCTTATTACTGTACTCACTGCCTAAAACAATGCTGTAAGCTTTTATCACGCCGCTATTTTCTAATTTTGTCAGTCTATTCTGTATTGCCGTGCGAGAAACCCCGGTTGCTCTGGCAATATCAGAAACACTCGCCCGTGCATTGCAGCGTAAGATTGACAGTAGTTCTTCATCTTTTTCAGTGATCATATTCATCGTTAGTTAATAGTCAAAAAACAATTAGAACCTAAAAAAAGTCAATTTGACAGGCTATTATGTTAATTTGATCGATTTAATATTCATAACTATAACAAGTGTCACTTTTTTCAAACTTCGTCTAGGATAATAATACTATTATTATTCAAAACTATTAATAAGGAATTGTTGTGAGCGACTCTTCAAGCAACGCAAATTTTTACGCACATTTAAATGATCAAATTGAGCAAGTGAAAGAAGACGGTTTATATAAAGCCGAACGTATTATTACCACAGCACAACAACCTAACATTGCCGTAGCAACAGGCGAAGAGGTTGTTAATTTCTGTGCAAACAATTACTTAGGCTTAGCAAATCACCCTAGCCTTATCGCTGCAGCAAAAACTGGCTTAGACGAGCATGGTTTTGGTATGGCATCGGTACGATTCATTTGTGGAACGCAGGATATTCACAAAACGCTAGAAGGCAAATTAAGTACATTTTTAGGTATGGAAGATACCATTCTTTATTCTTCATGTTTTGACGCAAATGCCGGGTTATTTGAAACGTTATTAACTGCTGAAGATGCCATTATCAGTGACTCTTTAAACCATGCTTCCATTATTGATGGTGTGCGTTTATGTAAAGCAAAGCGTTACCGTTATGCCAATAACGATGCTAGCGATTTAGAGCAACAGCTAATAGCTGCCGATGCAGCAGGCGCTCGTTTTAAACTTATTGCAACTGACGGCGTATTTTCAATGGACGGCGTTATCGCCAACCTAAAAGCCGTTTGTGATTTAGCTGACAAGTACAATGCCTTAGTTATGATTGATGATTCTCACGCTGTAGGTTTTGTCGGTGAAGAAGGTCGCGGCAGTCACGAATACTGTGAAGTTATGGGCCGAGTAGACATTATTACCGGTACATTAGGTAAAGCTATGGGTGGCGCTTCAGGCGGTTTCACTTCAGGTAAGAAAGAAACCATTGAATGGTTACGCCAACGTTCACGTCCGTACTTGTTTTCTAATTCATTAGCACCCGCAATTGTTAATGCTTCAATCACCGTGATTGATTTACTGGCCGAGGGGGGCGAATTACGTAAAACGTTAAAAGATAATGCCCATTATTTCCGTACCAGTATGGAAGCAGCAGGTTTTACCTGTGCCGGTGCTGATCACGCAATAATACCTGTTATGTTAGGTGATGCAAAAGTGGCGAGCGAAATGGCGAGTCGGCTATTAACGGAAGGTATTTATGTAATCGGCTTTTCTTTCCCAGTAGTCCCTAAAGGCCAAGCACGTATTCGCACACAAATTTCAGCGGCTCATACCAAAGAGCAACTTGATAAAGCCATTTCAGCCTTTATTCGTATCGGCAAAGAAATGAATATTATCGATTAATCGCTAAGGAAAGTTTATGAAAGCATTAGCAAAATTAAAAGCTGAACCAGGCATTTGGATGACCGAAAGTGCAAAACCGACAGTGGGTCATAACGACTTATTAATTAAGATTAAGAAAACGGCGATTTGTGGCACCGACATCCATATTTATAACTGGGATGATTGGGCGCAAAAAACCATTCCTGTTCCTATGGTGGTTGGTCACGAATATGCTGGAGAAGTGGTTGGTATCGGGCAAGAAGTCAAAGGGTTTAATATAGGTGACCGAGTATCAGGTGAAGGTCATATTACCTGTGGGCACTGTAGAAACTGTCGTGGCGGTCGTACGCATTTATGCCGTAATACCGTTGGTGTAGGTGTTAACCGGACAGGTTCATTTGCTGAATACTTAGTGATCCCTGCTTTCAACGCGTTTAAATTACCCGATGAAATTTCTGATGATTTAGCGGCAATATTTGACCCATTTGGTAATGCTGTTCATACCGCATTATCTTTTGATTTAGTGGGTGAAGATGTTCTTATAACTGGTGCTGGGCCTATTGGCATCATGGCTGCTGCGGTGGCTAAACATGTTGGTGCGCGCCACGTAGTTATTACAGACATTAATGAATATCGCCTAGATTTAGCCCGAAAAATGGGTGCTACTCGTGCGGTTAATGTCAGTAACGAAAGTTTAACCGATGTAATGACCGACTTAGGTATGACCGAAGGTTTTGACGTTGGCATGGAAATGTCAGGTGTGCCAATGGCTTTCACTTCAATGTTAGAGAATATGAACAACGGCGGAAAAATTGCCATGTTAGGTATTCCCGGTAACGACATGGCAATTGATTGGAGCCAAATTATCTTCAAAGGTTTAACCATTAAAGGCATTTATGGCCGTGAAATGTTTGAAACTTGGTATAAAATGGCAAGTTTGATTCAGTCAGGCTTAGATTTGTCACCCATCATTACTCATCATTTTGATATTGATGATTTCCAGCAAGGATTTGACATTATGCGTTCAGGTCAATCTGGAAAAGTTATTCTCAACTGGGAAAACTAAATTTATCGATTACTTTCGATGATCTTATAACAAGTGTTGAACATCAAAAACCAAAAGCCAGTTCATTCGAATTGGCTTTTTAATCGCCATCCCTGAAAACATATAACCAGCAACACTTGAACTTTAAGGATGAAATACACTATCAATTCGTTATAATGCACCTTCTATCACTATTCATTTCTTAAAAGGCAGTATTGTGACAACTCCCGGCAATCTATTTATTCTTTCCGCGCCAAGTGGAGCAGGAAAATCAAGCTTGATCAAAGCATTGTTATCTCAAGAATCAACGCGTTCTATGGAAGTTTCTGTTTCACATACCACAAGAGATCCTCGTCAAGGTGAAAATGATGGCGAACATTATCACTTTATTAGTGTCGATAAGTTTAAAGCACAGATCACAAAAAATGAATTTTATGAACACGCTGAAGTATTTGGCAACTACTATGGCACATCAGAAACAGCGATTGATTTGCAGTTAGCTCAAGGTATTGATGTTTTTCTTGATATAGATTGGCAAGGTGCACAACAAGTTCGAATGAAAAAACCAGAGGTAACCACTATTTTCATTAGTCCGCCTTCAAAAGCAGAGCTAGAAAATCGTCTCAGAAAGCGTGGACAAGACAGCGAAAAAATCATTGAATCTCGTATGGCACAAGCAAAAACAGAATGTTCACACTACAATGAATTTGACTATGTTATTGTTAATAACGACTTCAGCCAAGCGCTTAGTGAATTAACAACCATCGTTAATAACCAACGTTTAAAATGCAGCCAACAATCTATTACTCACAAATTGATGTTTAACGAATTGTTAAAAGACTAGCATTTTCGCTGAGTTATTGCCCCTAAGCTGATCTATATCTTGCTTAATCCCCTGTAGGCCAGTAAACTATGGCACTATTTTAAAAATATTAAGTTGGAGTGATCAAATGGCTCGCGTTACAGTTGAAGGTGCGGTAGAAAAAGTAGGTAATCGTTTTGATTTGGTGTTAATCGCATCTCGTCGTGCTCGTCAAATTGCTACGGGTGGTAAAGAACCTTTGGTTGATCCTGAAAATGATAAACCAACCGTAATCGCTTTACGTGAAATTGAAGCTGGTTTGATCACAACTGAAGTAATGAACGTTAGTGATCGTCACGCACAGGTTCAGCAAGATACTGCAGAACTTGCAGCAGTAGCAGCTATTGTTGGCGGCGCTCACCCACAGTTATAATTTATTTAGTCGCCTTTAGCGATTAGATATATCAAACGCGTCATCATTCCTGCAATGATCACGCGTTTTTTATTGTCAGTAATTAACGAATAACGTATTCTGTTAATATCACTCAAAACCCTGACTGACGGTAAGAATTCCGCTCAGCCTAATCATCAAGGATGTCATGCGTGTACCTTTTTGAACCATTAAAAGAACTTGTTTCAAGCTATCTTTCTAAAGTACAAATTGACTTATTAAAACAGGCATACCTCGTGGCGCGCGAAGCCCATGAAGGACAAATGCGTTCAAGTGGTGAACCTTATATAACTCACCCGGTAGCTGTTGCTTTAAATTTAGCCCGAATGAACCTTGACCATGAAACCTTGATGGCGGCATTATTGCATGATGTTATCGAGGATACTCCCGTTACTAAAGACGAATTAGCTGAGTTATTTGGTTATACCATTGCTGAATTAGTTGAAGGGGTCAGTAAACTTGATAAGTTAAAGTTTGATAATAAAGAAGAAATGCAAGCGGAAAACTTCCGTAAAATGATACTTGCCATGGTGCAAGACATTCGCGTTATTCTGATAAAACTTGCCGACCGCACACACAATATGCGTACACTTGAATCTTTACGACCTGACAAGCGCAGACGTATTGCTCGTGAAACACTCGAAATTTATGCACCTATTGCCAATCGTTTAGGTATTCATGATACAAAAAATGAGTTAGAAGTTTTAGGTTTTGAAGCGCTTTACCCTATGCGTTCACGCGCACTTAAATCAGCGGTAAAACAGGCACGTGGCAATCGCAAAGAAATTGTAAATAACATTCAAGAAGAGATTGCCGCTCGACTAGCCGAATGCGGCATAAAAGCTGACGTTATTGGCCGAGAAAAGCATCTTTATTCAATTTATCGTAAAATGTTGAATAAGGAGTTGATGTTTAATGAAGTCATGGACATTTATGCTTTTCGCGTCATTGTCGAAAACAAAATTGACAACTGTTACCGAGCACTTGGCGCAGTTCATAACTTATTCAAACCGATTGAAAGTCGCTTTAAAGATTACATTGCCATTCCCAAAACCAATGGTTATCAATCGCTTCATACTTCACTGATTGGCCCACATGGCATTCCAGTAGAAATTCAAATTCGTACTCAAGATATGGACCAAATGGCAGATAAAGGTGTCGCTGCTCATTGGCTGTATAAGCAAGACGGCGACGATAGCGGTACAACGGCACAAATGAAAGCCCGCCGTTGGATGCAAAGCTTATTAGAATTACAGCAAAGTGCCGGTAGTTCATTTGAATTTATTGAAAATGTAAAATCAGATTTATTCCCAGAAGAAATTTACGTTTTCACCCCTGACGGACGTATCATTGAATTGCCGATGGGCGCTACCGCTGTTGATTTTGCTTACGCTGTTCACACTGATGTAGGTAATTCATGTGTTGGCGTAAAAGTCGATCGCAAACCGTATCCACTTAGTAGGGCTATCGATTCAGGCCAAACGATTGAAGTTGTCACCTCTTCTGCCGCTCGTCCTAATGCAACGTGGCTAAACTTTGTGGTTACTTCTAAAGCACGTTTACAAATTCGCACTTATTTGCGTTCACAAGAACAAACTGAGTCTTATAGTTTAGGCCGACGTTTATTAAGTCATGCGCTAGGTAAGCTAGATATTGAAGATATTGAGCAAGAAAAAATTGATCAAGTTGTAAAAGAAACAGGTAATAAAAACCTAGATGAACTTATGGTTAATATTGGTTTAGGTAACGCATTAAGCATAGGTATCGCTCGACGATTAACCGATGAATTTACTGACGACAATAGTGAAGATAACTTAACCGATACTCACAGTAAAACCAAAATGCCAATAAAAGGCACTGAAGGTATGTTGGTCAATTACGGTAAATGTTGTCGACCAATCCCAGGAGACAGCATTCTTGCCTATTTAAGTCCAGGTAAAGGTTTAATGGTTCATCAGCAAGGCTGTAGAAACATTAAAGGTCATGAACAAGGAGGGTTATTCCCGGTAAAATGGGATAAAGATATCGACCGAGATTTTATTGCAAAGTTACGTGTTGAAATTATTAACCACCAAGGTGCTTTAGCGCTACTTACCAATGTTATCGCTCGTTGTGAATCAAACGTTCATACGCTAAATTCTGGTGAGAAAGATTCTGGTTTATATGTCATTGATATGGAAATAACGTGTCGTGACCGAGTTCATCTCGCTAATATTATTCGAAAAATTAAAGTGATGATTGATGTTCAGCGCGTTGTGCGTAACAAGTAGTCAATTATCTTTAACAAAATTACCTTGTAGGAAGTTATTATGAAAACAATTATCAGCACAAACAATGCACCTAGTGCCATCGGCACATACAGCCAAGCAGTAAAAGTTAATAATACTGTTTATTTATCAGGCCAAATTCCACTTATTCCAGCAACGATGACAGTTGTATCTGAAGATTTCGCCGAGCAAACTCACCAAGTGTTCAAAAACTTAGTTGCCGTATGTGAAGCTGCTGGTGGCAATATTAACGATATGGTGAAAGTAAATATTTTCATGATAGATTTAGCTAATTTCGCTACGGTAAACGAAGTGATGAGTCAGTATTTTTCGCAACCTTATCCTGCACGTGCAGCAGTGCAGGTTTCTCGTTTACCGAAAGACGTATTAATTGAAATTGATGGTGTAATGGAATTGTCTAACGTTGGATAAGATCGAACTGTAAGCTATACATTATATAGCCCCTCCTTAAATTTAAGTGTTACACATAACAGTTAAATTTTAGGGGAAGCCGTCAAATAAATTTAAACAATGAGCTTATGTTTTATAAGTGATTTGTTTACATTTATTTAGACAATGAACCATAAAGTTTAAATGTGAAGTGTAATGACTCCTGAAAGATTAGAAAGAATAAATATGATGCTCGATCACCGCCAGCCAGATTTAACAGTTTGTATGGAAGGTGTACATAAATCGCACAATTTGGCGGCAGTTGTTCGTACAGCTGATGCCATTGGCGTTAGTGACGTACATGCCATATGGAAAAGTGATGAAATGGAAGTGCGTGGTGGTAGTGCTGCGGGTAGTCAAAACTGGATTGATGTTCATAACTATAGTAAGACGGAAGAAGCGATTGATGCATTAAAAAAGCAAGGCATGCAGATTTTAGTGACTAATCTTTCTGATAGCGCCGTCGACTTTCGTGAAATTGATTACACAAAACCAACAGCAATTATTTTAGGCCAAGAAAAATTCGGTGCTTCAGCTGTAGCGCTTGAAATGGCAGACCAAGATATTATGATCCCTATGGTTGGCATGGTGCAGTCGTTAAATGTTTCTGTCGCTTGTTCCGTCGTATTATATGAAGCACAGCGCCAACGTCAATTAGCTGGAATGTATGATACGCCTCGTATTGATGAAAACCGTCGTCAGCGTTTCTTATTCGAAGGTGGACACCCTATCTTTGCCGAAGCATGTAAACGTAAAGGTTTACCTTATCCGACGATTGATGAAGCTGGACAAATTATTGCCTCTGAACCATGGTGGGAGCAGATGCAAATGACCCAAGCCGCTTGGAAAGCATTAGACAACTAACCTAGCGCTGCTGAACTTTTATGCTGATGTGGCCTGGTAAATGATTAAAAGGATTAAAGCTTAGTGTCAAAAGGGCTAGCAAAACTTGCACAAATAGCCATCACCAGCCTAAAGGGTGTTGGCCCAAGCATGGCTGATAAGCTAGAAAAAATTGGCTTGATTTCATTACAAGATTTACTTTTTCACTTACCTAATCGTTATGAAGACCGTACACGTGTAACTTCTATACGTGACTGTTTCCCTGGTGTTTTTACCAATATTATTGGCGAAATAATCGACAGCCAAATAATTAATGGCAAACGACGTATGTTATTGGTTACGGTTCAAGACGGTTCAGGCACTGTAAATCTACGTTTTTTCCGTTTTACCGCCGCACAAAAAAACAATTTAGCGCTCGGGGTAAACATTCGCTGTTATGGTGAAATTAAGCGCGGTGCTCGTGGTTTTGAGATAATCCATCCTGAATATAAACCACTTGATGAAGATCAGCCGTTAACTGCCGTTGAAGAAACACTGACTCCTGTTTACCCAACAACCGACGGCTTACGACAAATTACATTACGCAATTTAACCGAACAAGCCTTAATTAGATTGCAACGAGGTGAAGTTGAAGAGTTATTGCCTAATGAGTTTAATTTACAGAACTATTCTCTAGCAGAAGCCTTAGCCCTTATTCATCGCCCACCGCCTGATACATCAGTGATCCAATTAGAGGAAGGCAAGCACCCTGCTCAACTTCGTCTAATAAAAGAAGAATTGCTTGCGCACAATTTAAGTATGCTGAAATTGCGCCAATCTAGCGATGTTCACAAATCTGTATCTTTAACCGCTAAAGAAGAGCTCAGTGGTAAATTTTTAGCATCATTACCCTTTTCTCCTACCAATGCTCAAGCGAGAGTGGTAAAAGAAATTCGTCAAGACTTAACTCGAACTCAACCCATGATGCGTTTAGTTCAAGGTGATGTCGGCTCAGGAAAAACCTTAGTTGCCGCACTCGCTGCCATTACGGCCATCAGTGAAGGTTATCAAGTTGCTTTAATGGCGCCAACAGAAATTTTGGCTGAACAGCATGCCATTAATTTCCAAAATTGGTTTCAGCCACTAGATATTAGTGTTGGCTGGTTAGCAGGGAAAACCAAAGCCAAAGCAAGACGCCACGCTTTAGAGCATATAGAAAACGGTAACATGCAGATGATAGTTGGTACGCATGCACTCTTTCAAGACCAAGTTGTTTTTCATAAATTAGCGCTTATCATCATTGATGAACAGCATCGTTTTGGCGTTCATCAACGCTTATCATTAAGAGAAAAAGGCGCCTTCGAAGGTAATTATCCACATCAATTGATCATGACTGCAACGCCGATCCCTCGCACGTTGGCGATGACGGCTTATGCTGATTTAGATACCTCTGTGATTGACGAACTTCCCCCAGGGAGAACGCCAATAAATACCATTGCATTACCCGACACACGCCGAGATGACGTCGTAGAACGTATTCGAAAGGGTTGTGTACAAGACAACCGACAAGCATATTGGGTATGTACGTTAATTGAAGAATCTGAAGTATTGCAATGCCAAGCGGCTGAAGACACAGCGGTTTATTTACAAGAACAGTTATCTGAATTGAAAATTGGTCTCGTTCATGGGCGAATGAAATCGGCTGAAAAACAAGCAGTGATGAAAGCATTTAAAGCGGGTGATCTAGATTTACTGGTGGCTACCACTGTTATTGAGGTGGGTGTTGATGTACCCAATTCCAGCTTAATGGTTATTGAAAATCCTGAGCGATTAGGTTTAGCGCAACTTCATCAATTACGTGGTCGTGTAGGTAGAGGCACCGTCGCCTCGCATTGTGTATTAATGTATAAAAGCCCACTCTCTAAAACGGCAATCAAACGCTTAGCGGTATTACGAGAAAGTAATGATGGTTTTGTTATCGCGCAAAAGGATTTGGAAATAAGAGGACCCGGTGAGTTGTTAGGTACTAAGCAGACGGGTCTTGCTGATTTGAAAATAGCTGATTTATTGAGAGACGCACACTTAATTCCAGAAGTACAACAACACGCTTACCTTATCTGGAAAAAATACCCGCAAAATGCACAAGCTATTATTGGGCGTTGGATGGGAGATCGTGAACACTTCTCGAATGCTTAATACCAATTCCATTATAGAAAAAGATAAGCACCCGATGATATTCAAGGTTAAGTGTTATTTTCTCATAACTCTCACAAGACATAGTCCCAATAGAAAAACACAACCTATTGTTCCTCCTCCACTCGATCTTTTTACTTTCGAAGGAGTTGGTGTTGGGGTAGGCGTAACAACTACAGGTGTTACGCTTACAGTAACGTTACGGGTAGTTTTAATGCTAATGCCTGTGCTATCAGTAACGGTTAACTCAACGTTATAACTTCCAGCCTCAGTATAAGTGTGAACTGGGTTTTGAACCGTATTGTTATTATTATCGCCAAAGGCCCAATCATAAGTGTATTGTGAATCACCCCCTGCTACCGTTGAGGTGAAGTTCACCACCAATTCATTAGCTGAATGAGTGAATGACGCCGTTAAATCAGACGGTTCGCTAGAACTTGAAAGTGTTACTGTTCCAGACGTACTATCAGAACTTTGTAAATCTACCTTCATGCTAAAATCAAGTTTTGGTAAAATCAATCCTGATTCAGCTTGCTCTGGTGAAGTATAATCATCAGCATCGCTAAAAAAACTAGACGCTACGTTGTGATCATCCCCATCAAATGCATTTTGATCATATAAACTAAAAGCGGCATCGTGTATTTGAGAATATGAATTTCGGATGCTTCCATCTGATGATTTGACGAGATTTTGATCTGCATCCACCACACCTATAAATAACTCTCCAGCATGCTCATCCACCTTATTATCGGCAATATTATCATTACGATACCAAACTAAAACACCTGCATCGTAACCCGCATGTCTCAAATGGCTATCAACACTTGTATGGCTGCGTAATTGTATGTAGTAGTTATGAGGCAAACCATCAATACGATCAGATAAACGGCTAAAACCGTCCAGTATTACCTGACCTTCAGTTTCACCATCAATTGTAGTGATAGTATTTTCACCATTAGTCACTTTAATTTCATCGGTTACAAAACCATATCCGCCTACCGCTTGGTCAGTTTTATAATTCATTTTAATCGTGATTCTTTGACCGGCGAAGCTAGAGAGATCGAAGGTTAAATCAACCCACTTCAAGTCACCTTCTGCACCTATTATATCAGCTGAGTTACCACTGATATATTCTCCAATGGTAGGGTAATAAGGGTTATTATTTTCGGTATGATTTCCTTTTATCGCTGCATTATTTACCAACACTTGCACGTAATCGTAATATTCCTCTATTTCCCAGCGCGCTTTCATAGAGAGTGTGGAAGTGCCTGCTGGCACATCGACAGAAAATGACAGATTATTTTCCAGCATGTCACCTTTATTTGAATAAAATTGATATTCACCAGCATAAGCGGCAGGGAAGTCTAATAGTATTGGAGGTAAATTCACTTTGATTTGATTAACCGCTGTATGGTCAACCGTACTCACTAAAGAAATACTTTCGTTGCTCAACGTATCAAAATCAACTTCATGTTGGTTAATCCAATTACCTTGATAGCGTTCTTGTAAATAATCTCTCGCTAAAGGACTAAAGGCAGATGGACGCGTACCGGCAGGACTACCTAACCAGGAGCCAGAGGCCATTACTGACCATTCAGATACAGGTGCACCGATATCACTACTATCAATATCATATTCATCAAGTAAACCTAAATCATGACCGAATTCGTGCACAACTACACCGGGAGCGGCATCAATAGGATTAATGGTATAACCAAAAGCTTTAATATCTGAACCGGGAATAGACGCTGCCTGAGTACCGGCTTCATTAAAAACAAAGCTACGATGTGACCAAATAGCATTTTCAGCTAAGTCTCCCCCACCTGCTTCTTCACCTATACTGGAATGAAACACCATAATATGGTCAATAACTCCATCTGGTTCATTAACATTGCCATCGCCGTCAAAATCAAATAAATCTGTTTTATCGTACTCAGTTAAATTTACCCCATTAGCAACAAGTAGTGCCACGGCCTCAATAACAAGCTCCTTAACATTTTTATCGTTATCTGTTTCTTCGTCATTCGCACCGTAATAGCTCGCATCATTGGCCGCCGTTACCCAATCATTAACTTGTCCTGCAAAAAAGAATTGTTGGCCTGATTCGTGTTGATAATATTGAAAAGCCGATTCAACATTCTGTCCAGAAGGACTATCGAATCCAGTAGAAGAAAATAAAAGATCATTATAATGAGCTACTGGGTAACTCGGGTAATACATCCCAGTATCACTTGGTTCTAAACCATTATCATCATGTTTTAGGTCATTAAAGTCGACCAGTATAGCTAAAACATTAACCGTCGTTTCTACTTGAGCGGCAGGTAATTTTTGTAATAAAGAGTGTGCCACTTGCGTTTTTTTCAACTCGCTATTAAAGCTCATGCTTTCACGAAATTCACGGCTGCTAAAACGCTCAGTCGCTGAAACTTTTTTTGATAAGGCCGGTGGTAACACAGCAGGTTCAAATGATTTTTTTGCAATATAATCAGTAAATGCTCGCTTTTTTTGCTCATTAGTTGCATTTGCGGACAACTCACCTCTTTTTTCTAACCAATAGAGGATGCGTTCTTTATTGATAACACCAGCATCTGTTGGTGAGTTTTTAACAAGTTTTTTAAACTCATCAGTACTTTCTGCCTGTAAAGGTAAGTTACAGCTCAAAACTAACAGACCTAATAAATATGAAATTTTCATGCGTTTTCCTACGGGTGAATTCTTATTTTTTACAATTTTTAAATGCCGCATTTTTCTTACGGATATACGTTTTTACTGCTTTATCTATTTCTTCATCGGATAATGAGGCATCAATTTTGCCGTTGGCAATTAACATCTCTTTTAATTTTTGAGTGTTTTTAAGTGGTGGCGTCGTTGATTGCTGACAAATGATTTTATTTTTGACAACCTTTTTATTCACATCTTGAGTGATTAATTGCTCTGAGGTTTGCTGACATCCTTGTAATAAAAGAATGACTACCAATAAATAAAATTTCATAACATCGCCGTCTGTAAAAATATTGTTAATCATAATACCGCATATTAATTAACGGATAAAGTTTAGCCACAGCATATTGAAAAGAATTGAATACAGCACGTTTGATAAAAAACACCTTCACTTGATTTCAAGTGTTAATAATTCATAAAAAATGCGGTAAACTGTTAGTAATTTTAGTGATAAGTGAATGTTAGATGCCAGCGCAACAAGATAATCATCAAGAAAATGAGTCAAACACTTCTAGTGAAACCACTACGCATTTTGGCTACCAAACCGTAGACAAAAACGAAAAAGAGTCAAAAGTTGCCAGTGTATTTCATTCTGTCGCTGCACAGTATGATGTAATGAATGATTTAATGTCTTTTGGCATTCATCGTTTATGGAAGCGATTCACTATTGACGCAAGTGGTGTACGCCCCGGTAACAAAGTACTTGATTTGGCTGGCGGAACGGGCGATTTGACCGCAAAATTTTCTCAACTTGTCGGCCGAGAAGGTAAAGTAATTCTTGCTGATATTAACAGTTCTATGCTTAATGTTGGCCGAGATAAATTACGAGATAAAGGCTTAGTACAAAATATTGAATACGTACAAGCCAATGCTCAATATTTACCCTTTGAAGATAATACCTTTGATGTAGTTACTATCGCTTTTGGTTTGCGAAACGTGACAGATAAAGATATGGCACTACGCTCAATTTACCGCGTGTTAAAACCAGGCGGTCGTTTATTAGTCTTAGAATTTTCAAAACCAGAGCACGAGATTATCAGCAAGGCTTACGATTTTTACTCATTTAACATTCTTCCCAAAATAGGTGAATTAGTTGCTAAAGATGGCGATAGTTATCAATATTTAGCCGAATCAATTCGCATGCACCCTGATCAAGAAACATTAAAAGACATGATGGACACGGCTGGTTTTGAACAAACAAGTTTCAAAAATTTAACCGGTGGCGTCGTTGCTCTGCATAAAGGCTATAAGTTTTAATTGTGACCAAAATCAGCACACAGTTAATGTTCCAACAAACGTTATGCTCAACGGTAGAGTTTATTGTTAACCAAGCATTGGCACTTAATATTAACGGTAATAATGTTTTAAGTGCTTTAGAGCAAAAAACATTAACCATTTTATTGACTGAGCTTGGTTTTCCATTAAGTTTCTCAATTAATGAAAATAAAGTGTTAGTGACTAGCTTAACGGAACGCAGCGATTGTACGATTAAGACGAGTGCAAAAACCTTACTCGAACTAAAGAAAGAACAACAAATTACCGAACTGATTAAACAAGAAAAGCTTGATGTGCAAGGGGATATAAAAGTAGCTCAGTTGTTTGCAAATATTGCTGAGTCATTAGAAATTGATTGGCAAAGCGAAATAGCTAAACACATTGGTGATATCCCAACGTATAAATTATCTCAATTTGGTAAAAATTTAGCGAAAAAGTTCAATTTTGCTACCCAACAAATACAAGCCGACGCCAGCGAATGGTTAGTTCATGAGAAACGCTTAGTTGTTACTTCAAGTCAAATACAGTGCTTTAGTCAACAAGTACTCGAGATGTCTAGACAGACAGATATTATATCTGAGCGTATTCAGCGTCTTGCTGAAAAAACCAGTACACCAACCTCAACCTAATTCCCAAGGAACATTGTGAGCAGTATTCGACTTTATCGCATCATTAAAACATTTCTTCAATTTGGTCTTGATGAACTGATCCCAAGCCACCTGTTGCCTTGGTACGCGAAACTTTTTCGTTTTAGTTTATTTTGGTTACGTAATAAACATAAAGATAAGCCTTCTGCCATACGCCTTCGATTAGCGATAGAATCTTTAGGCCCGGTATTCGTAAAGTTTGGACAAATGCTTTCAACTCGGCGCGACCTACTTCCTGATGACTTCGCAAGTGAACTAGCACTGCTACAAGATCAAGTGCCTGCATTTGATGGCGAGTTAGCCAAGAAAATTATTTTAGAGGCCATCGGTGAAGAAGTATTTAATCAACACTTTACTGATTTTGATACTCAACCATTAGCTTCAGCGTCAATTGCACAAGTGCATACTGCCACTTTATTACTAGACGGACAGTCTCACGAAGTTGTCCTTAAGGTTTTACGCCCAAACATTACCGACATAATTTTAGCTGACGTAAAAGTGATGTCACTTTTCGCTGGCATAGTCGCTAAACTCTTACCAGACGGTAAACGATTACGCCCGAAAGAAGTCGTGAATGAATACCGTAAAACAATTATTGACGAGCTTGACCTAAACCGCGAAGCGGCTAACGCTAAGTTACTTAAAGACAACTTTTCGCAAGGTAATGCAAGCGACCACATATTATTTGTACCTGAAGTTTACAGTGAATTTAGCCATGCGAACTTGATGGTTATGGAACGTATTTATGGCATAGGAGTGGGAGAAATAGAGACTCTCCAACAATTTGGTGTCGATATGAAATCACTTGCCGAGCGCGGCGTAGAGGTATTTTTCACGCAAGTATTTCGTGACAGTTTTTTTCATGCTGATATGCATCCAGGTAATGTTTTTGTCGATGCCACTAACCCCGCAGATCCAACATGGATAGCGATAGATTTTGGCATTTGTGGCACATTAAACCGTGAAGATAAACGTTATTTAGCTGAGAACTTCGTTGCCTTTTTTAATAGAGATTACCGTAAGGTTGCTGAACTTCATGTTGATTCTGGCTGGGTACCCATTGATACGAGTGTTGATGAATTCGAGTTTGCCATTCGCACCGTTTGCGAGCCGATATTTAACAAACCATTAGCTGAAATATCTTTTGGCCAAGTATTAGTGAGTTTATTTAACACCGCACGAAAATTCAATATGGAAGTGCAACCTCAATTAGTCTTATTACAAAAAACCTTACTTTATATTGAAGGATTAGGCCGCCAACTTTACCCTCAGCTTGATTTATGGCAAACCGCTAAACCTTATTTAGAAAATTGGGTGAAAGAACAAATGGGCGTGAAAGCTGTATTCAAAAAGATAAAAGATAACCTGCCTTTTTGGAACGAAAAATTACCTGAAATGCCTGATCTTGTTTATGATTATTTAAAGCTAGGAAAAGAATCCCAGCAACAGCAAGTTTTGTTGCTGAATGATATTAAACAACAAAATCAAAAAAACACGCAAAAAATCGTATATAGTATTCTAGTAGGGTCCATAACAATCTGTATAGCGATAATAATCAGTTAGCAAATTAATGACGATTAACGTGGTAAAAAATATGATGATAAAGTCAGGGAAGCAGATTTTAATTGTTGATGATGAAGAGCTCATCACATCACTCTATCAAGATTTTTTAAATGATTATGGTTTTAATTCAACGATATGCGAAGACGGGATTATTGCTTTAGCCGCCTTCGAACAAAGCGATATACCCTTTGATTTAGTTATTACTGATCAAACGATGCCCAACATGACTGGCACTGAACTTAGTATTGCCCTGTTAGCGCTTGTGCCAACCTTACCCATTATACTATTGACAGGGGCCAGTGAAGTGATACACGCGGAATCAACAAATAACATCGGCATTCAACACATTTTACAAAAACCTGTTAGCTTACTCACCTTAAAAAAAATTATTGATACTTGTTTAGACCCATCAATTTGAAGTGACTAGGTTTTTTTATTCTTTAACATTTCACGCATACTCGCGACACCCATTTTAGCCGTTTTGTCCTTATGCTCTTGGCTTTTTTTTGTTTCACTTAATTCCCAGCTTAAATCGTCTTGGGGCAGTTCATGTAAAAACCGGCTGGCTTCAGTGCGAGAAACTTCACCATATTGTCGACGCTCTTTCGCGTAAGTAAATATCAATTCACGTTGTGCACGCGTAATGCCCACATAGGCTAAGCGGCGCTCTTCTTCAACATTACCTTCGTCCATGCTTGTTTGGTGCGGTAACAAACCTTCTTCCATACCAATCAAAAATACGTAAGGAAACTCTAGCCCTTTAGAAGCATGAAGTGTCATCAATTGAACTTGGTCAGCATCGTCTTCATCTTCGCCACGTTCCATCATATCGCGCAAAGTTAAACGAGTAACAATGGCAGGCAATAACATCGGCTCTTCTTCGTCATCTCCCTCAAGCATATTAGTTACCCAACTAAAAAGCTGAGTAACGTTCTTCATACGCATTTCTGCGGCTTTTGGGCTGGGGGAAGTGTCATACAACCAATCTTCATAATTTATTTCACGGATCATCGCTCTAAGCACCGCAGGGGTATCGCCACGCTCAGCATGATCACCCGTTTCGACTAACCATCGGGTAAATCGTTGCACGTGCACTAAACCTCGTCCGGTTAAATGCTGCTCAAGCCCTAATTCAAAACTGGCGGCAAACATACTTATTTGGCGCATATTGGCGTAATTACCTAACTTTTCTAAAGTAGTTGGCCCAATTTCTCTACGTGGTACGTTTACTATTCTTAAAAAGGCATTGTCATCGTCAGGATTCACAAGTACACGTAAAAACGCCATCATGTCTTTAATTTCACTACGTGAGAAAAACGAAGTTCCGCCACTAATTTTATAAGGAATACGATTAAGCATTAAGGCTTTTTCTAATAATCGAGATTGATGATTGCCACGGTATAAAATTGCATAATTTTTGAATTTACTTTTATTTAAAAATTTATGACCAATCAATTCGCCGACAACACGCTCAATTTCATGCTCTTCATTTTTAGCTTGGATAACTCGCAGCTCAACGCCATACGCCAGTTCGCTAAATAACGTTTTGTCATAAACATGAGGATTATTGGCAATTAACGTATTAGCACACTTTAGAATACGACCACTGGAACGGTAATTTTGCTCTAACTTGATGAGTTTTAACTGAGGAAAGTCTTGACCGAGTAACACTAAATTTTGTGGCTTTGCGCCACGCCAAGAATATATAGATTGATCATCGTCACCCACCACGGTTAAAAGCCCTTTTTCTCCGGCTAATAATTTTACTAATTCATATTGGCTGGCATTGGTATCTTGGTATTCATCAACCAATAAATACTGAATCTTTTTCTGCCAACGCGCTTTGACTTCTGGAAAGTTTTTTAATAACAAAGTAGGAATTAAAATCAGATCATCAAAATCAAGCGCGTTATAAGCTTTCATATGTTTTTGATACAACTGATAAAACTCTGCGTACATGATTGTATCAGCATCACTTGCCATTTTGATGGCTACGTCTGGCAACAACAATTCATTCTTCCAATTGGAAATCATGCTTTGTAATTTACTCAGCAAATCTTTATCGCCATCAAGCTCTTCATGTGTCAGTTCTTTCAATAAAGACAGTGTGTCTTGATCATCAAATAATGTAAAACCGGGCTTATAGCCTAAGGTTTTAATTTCTTTCCGAATAATATCAAGGCCAAGTGAGTGAAAAGTGGAAACCGTTAAACCTCGGGTTAATCTTTTGTCCATCATTTTAACTACACGTTCTTTCATTTCTCGTGCAGCTTTATTGGTGAACGTTACGGCTGCAATATTACGAGCTTTGTAATCACACTTTTCAATAAGGTAAGCAATTTTTTTACAGATAACCCCTGTTTTACCACTACCTGCGCCAGCTAATACTAAACAAGGGCCAGTAACATATTTTACAGCTTCATTTTGTCCGGGGTTAAGTTTCATAGTGATCAGTTTTTATATGATTAGATTTTCAGGGCGCTGATTTTACCTTGTTTGGCCAATATCGCATAGATAATTAACCATTGGAAAAATCATTAAATGCATTACAATGAATCAATTGGTGAACTATGGACAAATATAATGTTTAACGCTAAAAAAATTGAAGAAATTGCAAAACAAGTAACAGATGCTATTCCAACTAAATTCAAAGATATAGCAAACGATATTGAAGAAAAAACCAAAGTAGTCTTACAACGTAAATTATCACAGCTTGACGTGGTGTCTCGTGAAGAATTTGATGTGCAGACACAAGTATTATTAAAAACACGAGAAAAACTTACAGCGTTAGAAAATAAACTGGCAGAAATTGAAGCTAAATTAGCTTAAGTTCAAGCCAATTTAGTAAATAATAACTCGAAATGATGAGTAGGTTTCCGGCCACCTAATTTACTTATAATTAAAAGTGGTATTCCTTTAGCCAAGCTCAATAAAACCTTTAATCACACATTGATTACCGCCTTTTTCAATTGCTTGGTGTAACGCTCGGTCTGCTTCTTTTAAAATATATTGTAATGACTCATCATCGTTCATCATTGTTGAGCCAATACTCACAGTAAATTGATGCTCTACTTTTTTCACAATTGTAGTGTGCTTTTGCACCGCCAACCTTAGCTGCTCTATTCGTTTTTCAATGGACTCTTCATCTTCACCATTGATTAAAATACCAAACTCAGCGCCCCCAAAACGAGACATTAAATCTTTCTTAAAATGAAGGGAAAGTAACTTAGCGAGTTCAATGATGACATGATCACCCAGTTCATGACTAATATTTTCATTGATCTCTTTGAATCGATCAATACGTATAATAGCCAAAACATTTAAATATTTTGAAGTAGAAACGTTACTATGAATGTTTTCTGCTTGTTCTAGGAAATTCTGACGATTAAATAATGATGTTAAATAATCTTTGCTTTCAGCTAATTTTACTTCATCAATATACTGAATTTTTTCAATATTTTGCATTATGCGACAATAGAATTCTTCAGGACAAAAAGGTTTTCTCAGAAAATCATCCGCACCATTTTTTATAAAACGAGCCGATTGAAAGCCTCTATTAGCGCCAGAAATACCGATAATAATGAGTTCGTTTTTTAAATGGTCTTTTCTAATGTTCTGTATCAATTCAATGCCGTCCATACCGGGCATTTCTTGATCAGTGATCACCATTTTTATTTCAGGGTGATCATTTAACACTTTTAAAGCCCTTGCACCATTATCAGCACTCAACACTTTAAAGTTTCTTCGCTTTAATAATAAGCAAATATTATTGCGCGCCGTTAATGAGTCGTCCACCACTAATACGGTCACATTAGCATTGGTGAGTTGGTAATGTAGGACTCTAAGTAAATAATGGTATGCTTGAGAATTTTCTTTAGTTATATAATCTATAACTGGTAAATTTAGAATTTTTTTACGTGTTTGATCATCAACACGACCGGTCATCACAATGCTGGGAATTTTGTGCTGCAAAATATAAGGTATAGCTTCACCATCATTCGCGTCTGGTAAGCCATAATCTATAGTGGCAACAAAAAAATCATGCTTTTTAGCGAATATTGCACGTACTTCCGATAATGTGCTGGCAATTGTTACTTGATACCCTAATGAGCGACCTATGCTTTCAATCACTTTAGCGATAGGAGCGCTATCTTCAACCACCAACAAGTGCTTAGACAAAATTCAACCTAAATTTATAAATCTTTGTAATTAAGATACAATAATTCAATTCTTATATCTATTACCGATTCGCAAATTGATTGCTATAAATGATAGTACATAATTTATGACTTGCCGTGTTGTAATTCAATTTATTGACTAACGTTATCCCATAACTTCAAATAACATTAGTCAATAGCTTTGCTAAGTTTTGTAAAACCGCCTTTCTAAAACAAAGCCCATTATCCCCATAATAAAGAAGAATACACCTCCTATTCTTAACCAAGCATTCATTGGTCTAGCAATCTTTTTTTCACCTCGAGATTCATAGACCCTCAGTCCTTCAGAATAAGTTGCCACATAACTTTGTCCTAGAAATGTCTCTGACAAGAGAAAATGTTCATCTTTACGCTGAGTCATTTCCATTTTCTTTTTATAATAAAGTTTGTTTTTCACATCTTCTCGCGGAATTAATATTTGCCAATCGTCAAAAATATTTTTAGGTTCTCCCGCTAAAACAATACCTTCAGAGTAATACTGAAACTGCATCTCCGGAAATAATATTTTACTTTGCCCTGCGTAAAATATAGTTATAGCAAAAACAATCAACGCACTACATATATAGAGATATCTACGTTGATTCAGTATTTGTGATTGTTGTTGCTGTTTTAACCAATGTTCAATATCAGGTATTTGTCGAAGTTGAGTCTCTGCATAGTCATTGTCGAATACCGCTAAAAATTCAGGTAAAGATAAATCAAAAGCGGATAATAACTTTCTAAAAATATCATTTGATGGCATCGATTTATCATTTTCTAATTTAGATAAATACGACTGCTCTATACCTGCTATATTTGCCAATTCAGGCTGACTTAATGCTTTATCATTTCTAAGCTTCTTTAATTGTTCACCAAGCGTCATTTGCTTTTCCTTTATAAATTAAGTGTTGGAATGCCGTCGACAGCAAGCCTATTCTTGGTTATTCCTATAGTAATATAAAGATGAATATTTAAGAATACGATTGAATATAGTGGTATTAATAAGGTTATTTTACAAGGCTGTCTATTTTCGCGTGTAAAAATGTAAAAAACAGCTGAAGGCTGCTTTTTATGCTTAAAGATTAACTCAAATTAATTAACATTTTTTAACTTCTCAATATATTGCAGTTTTTCAATATTTTGCATGACCCGGCAATAGAATTCTTCAGGGCAAAAAGGTTTTCTTAAAAAGTCATCCGCACCATTTTTAATGAAGCGTGCTGATTGAAAGCTCTTTTCTGAACTTGCTACGGCTATAATTATTAATTCATTAATAGGGTGTTTCGCTCTAATTTTTTGCAATAATTCTAATCCGCTCATCCCCGTTAAATCTTGTTCGGTAATCACTATTTTTATATCAGGTTTTTCTTCGAGCATTTGAACCGCTTTTATTCCACCATCCACATCATATACGGTAAAATTTCTTCGCTTTAATAATTGGCAAACATGATTCCTTGATGCTAACGAGCTATCGACAACTAAAACACCAACTTTTGAGTTATTAAGTTGACCATGAAGAATTCTTAATAAGTAATGATAGGCCTGTGCATTTTCTTTCGTGATGTAATCAATAATAGGCTGATTAAGTAATTTTTTATGCGTAGCGTCATCTATCCTGCCTGTCATAATTATACTTGGAATATTGTGCTGGAGAATGAAAGGAATAACTTCTCCATTAGGAGCATCAGGTAAACCGTAATCAAGCGTTGCCAAGAAAAAATTGTGTTTCTTTGCGAGAAGTAATTTTACAACAGCAAAGGTTGGAGCGATGGAAACAGCATACCCTAAAGAAACGGCCATTTTTTCAATCACTAATGCAATTGACTTACTGTCTTCAACAACGAGTAATCTTTTTGACATAGATGAAACCAACTCTCATTATTCTCTATATCAGTAACTATAGCTTAGCGTGCCCCTAAGTAAACTCTCGTTACATAATCAATAGAACTAAAATCATATAACGCTATTTAGTTATAAATCCAGTTACCAAACACTACTGACAAAAAAACAGCCAATGGCTGCTTTTTACTTTGTTGGATAACACCGTTTAATCTACAACGCTTTTAACTTCATAGGCTGCATTTTTTTATAAGTTAAACTACGCCATAACCATTCCATGGGCCCAAAACGGTAACGACTTAACCACCATTTAGAGAAAAATATTTGCGAAACAATAATAACTAACACAATAAGTATTTGCGGTGCTCTTGATATTTCACCGTATTGACCTCCCGCATAACCATAAAACACACTCGTTAAGATCACAGAGTGCATCAGGTAATTGGTTAGTGCCATTTGTCCCATAGGTGAAAATGCTGATAAAAACTTCTGCCATTTCTGTTTATTCAATGCACAGACAACTAAACCTAAATACCCTGCTGAGAGTAAATACTGAGCCATGTAAAAGAGCATTTGTCCGACACCTTGCAATATGCCTGAAATACTTGCGGCTGGATGCTGAATAATTAACAGACTAGCAATATTTAAGGGGATACCAACCATCAAACCAACACGTGCAAGCGATTTGAAAAAGGTTTGATGCTCTTGGTGTTTGGTTATTTTTTCAGTGACCACTAACCAAAAACCAAGAATGAAAATAGGCACTAACACGACTAACGACATTATCGGTGAAAACATCATCATAAAACCAGCAAAGCTAAGGCGATATTCCGTTGCTTTCCAGTAACTGTCTTGCATAAAGGCGGCATCTTCTTCAGCAATATCGGCTAGTGATTCTTCACGTTGCGCTATAGTATCAGCAATAGTCGTTGCTTTAATTTCTTCATCTGTTGGCATTGCTAATGAAATCTCTTCCGAGGCCTCTTCATCACTATCATCAACAGAGGTTATCAATGGAAGTTCTACTTCAAGGGCTAGCTGCTGTTCAACTATAGTATAAACCTCAAGGTCGCTTTGCCACATTTCCTGATATTTAGCATCATTTAATACGCCGCCAAATATCAAGCCGACAAAGCTTGTTAAGAAAATAGGAACCATTAGCCAAATTAACGCTAATTTAAGATAAGATCTTGGGTTATCCGTTTTTTTCTTAGAAACCCAAGCCAATAGAATAAAACCTGCTAAAGCATAATCATGTAAAATATCACCGCCCCATAAAAATATCATATGGACGACACCAATCACCCAAAGTACAAACATGCGACGGGAGAACCATGCACCAAAAGGACGACCTACTTTTTTGGCTCGCAACAACATAACAGCGAAACCCATACCAAAAATGAGTGCAAATAGTTTATAAAATTTTCCTTCAACAAAACAACGGACCAACCAGCCTGCAGCATGATCAAGGCCGGTTAATGTTGTATCGTGTCCACCTAAAGAGATAATTGCTCGGTTAAACCATTCGATATTCATCAATAAAATACCGACTAACGCAAGGCCACGCAAAATGTCTAACGCATCAATACGTTTGTTTTTGTCTAAAGGCTGTAACGGGAGAGGTAAAGTTATTTCGGATTTGCTTCCTTCGTTTTCTTGCATCATAAATTATCCATATTATTATTATGGTCATAGAGTAAACTAATTTTTCTGTAATTGAAAAGTTTAAAATGCAAAAAGCCACTTCAATGAAGTGGCTTTAGTATTTGATCGATAAAGGGTTATTCAAGCTTTCTATATTAACTAATTCAAAAACGCTTGGTAGGCTTTATTTTCGGTTTCTTCCTGCCATTCATACCCTAAATCTTTTAAGTGATTGAAAAAAGCTAATTGGTCATCATTTTCCACTTCAAAGCCAGCAAGTACTTGACCGAATGCAGCGCCATGATTACGGTAATGGAATAAGGTAATGTTCCAAAGCTCGCCTAAAGTATCTAGAAATTTTTCTAATGCCCCTGGGTATTCAGGAAACTGAAAGCGAAAAATACGCTCTTGCGTCGGAGATGAATTTTGACCTCCGATCATATATCGAACATGCAGTTTAGCTAATTCATTATTGGTTAGATCTGTCGTTTTATAATTTTTGGCCGCTAATAATGAAAGGACCTGATCTTTATCTTTTTCTCCACTCGTTCTTACGCCAACAAAAACATTCGCATTTTTATGGCTACCGTCGGCCTTAGTCGCATAGCGATAATTAAATTCAGTGATCACACGTCCGTCTAATGTATGACAAAACTTTCTGAAACTGCCTTTTTCTTCAGGAATAGTCACCGAGAGTACCGCTTCTTTTTGCTCCCCTAATTCACAGCGTTCTGAAATGTATCTTAGGGTATGAAAGTTCATATTTGCGCCAGATAAAATGGCAACTAACGACTCATTTCCGGGACTAGTTTTACAGTATTTTTGCAAGCCGGCTAACGATAATGCGCCCGCAGGTTCTGCAATAACACGCGTTTGTTCAAAAATATCTTTAATAGATGCACAAATTTCATCGGTAGAAACCGTGATCACATCATCACAATAATGTTTGATTAAATTAAAAGTATGTTCACCGATGCGCTTAACGGCTACACCGTCAGCAAAAAGGCCAACTTGTGCTAAATCGACGGGTTTACCTGCCGCTATTGCCGCTTTTAAACAAGCTGAATCTTCGGCCTCAACGCCAATCACTCTAATGTTAGGCTGCAATTGTTTTAAATAAACCGCCATACCCGCTAAAAGACCACCGCCGCCTACAGGGATAAAAACAACATCTGATTTAGGCTGTTGTTGTAGCAATTCTTTCGCTACAGTACCTTGTCCTGCAATTACATCAACATCGTCAAAAGGATGAATAATTGTTTTTTGTTCTTCCTGCGCATATTGCTGCGATGCAACTTGCGCTTCATTAAAACTATTTCCTACTAAACGAACTTCAGCGCCAAAACGACGAACATTGTCAACCTTGATATCTGGTGTCGTGATCGGCATGACTATGGTCGCTTTAATACCAAGCTTATTCGCGGCAAGTGCCAACCCCTGCGCATGATTACCAGCAGAGGCAGCAATTACACCATGAATACATTGCTCTTCAGTTAAATTGATTAACTTATTATAAGCACCACGTAACTTGAACGAATGAACAGGTTGCTGATCTTCACGTTTAAGTGTTATTTGATTGCCTAAACGCGCTGACAACTTAGTTAATGGCGTTAATTCAGTTTCAACGGCAACATCATAAACAGGGGCTAATAATATTCTTCGCAAATAATCGAGCGCTTGTTCTTGAGTTGCTTTAGCAAGCACTAACGCTTGCTGTTCAGCTTCAGTCATTATTGTTAACCTACAATTCCATCAAGTAATTCACGGTTACGTACCGCTCCTTTATCCGCACTCGTTGCTAACATCGCGTAGTTTTTTAAAGCATAACTAATTGGACGAACACGATTAAGTGGTTTCCATGCATCTTTGCCTTTGGCTTCCATTTTTGCGCGACGCTCAGCAAGTATTTCATCACTGACATTTAACTTAATAACGCGATTAGGAATATCAATGTGAATAATGTCGCCTTGCTCTACTAAAGCAATGGTTCCGCCACTGCCCGCTTCAGGAGAAACATGACCAATGGATAAACCAGACGTACCGCCAGAGAAGCGACCATCAGTTAACAACGCACATGCTTTACCTAAGCCCATCGATTTCAAATAAGTGGTTGGGTAAAGCATTTCTTGCATGCCTGGACCACCTTTAGGACCTTCGTAACGAATAACAACGACTTCACCAGCCACTACTTTGCCCGCTAAAATTGCAGACACTGATTCGTCTTGGCTTTCAAATACATGCGCAGGACCAGTAAAAACTAAATTATCGTCAGACACGCCAGCCGTTTTAACTACACAACCGTCTGGGGCAATGTTACCGGCTAATACGGCTAAGCCACCTTCAAGTGAATAAGCATGTTCAAGTGAGCGAATACAGCCGTTTTCACGATCGTCATCAACCGTATCCCAACGACAATCCTGACTGAATGCTTTAACCGTACGAATGCCCGCAGGACCTGCACGGAAAAAGTCGATTACGCTTTGGTCTTTAGTTAACGTTATGTCATATTTTTCTAACATTTCATCAAGTGTTAAACCTAAGACATTTTTAATATCTGTTGTTAATAAGTTAGCTCGTGCTAATTCACCTAAAATTGCAAATACACCACCCGCGCGATGGACATCTTCCATATGATATTTTGGTGTAGAAGGGGCAACTTTACATAACTGCGGCACAATCCTAGATAAACGATCCATATCTTTCATGGTAAAATCAATATCCGCTTCTTGAGCGGCAGCGATTAAATGCAATACGGTGTTTGTTGAACCACCCATGGCGATATCTAAACACGTGGCATTTTCAAACGCTTCTTTATTCGCGATATTGCGTGGCAATGCTGACTCATCGTTTTCTTGATAGTAACGCTTAGTTAATTTAACAATTTCTTTGCCTGCGTTTAGAAATAAATGTTCACGGTCAGCATGGGTAGCTAACATTGAACCGTTACCCGGTTGTGCTAAACCTAACGCTTCAGCTAAACAGTTCATTGAATTAGCGGTAAACATACCAGAACATGAACCACACGTAGGGCACGCAGAACGCTCAACTTGGTCGCTTTGCGCATCCGATACTTTCGGATCAGCACCTTGGATCATCGCATCAACTAAATCAAGTTTGATAATTTGGTCTGAAAGTTTAGTTTTGCCTGCTTCCATTGGACCACCAGAAACAAATATCACGGGAATATTAAGACGCATTGCCGCCATTAACATGCCCGGTGTAATTTTGTCACAGTTTGAAATACATACCATGGCATCTGCACAATGGGCATTAATCATGTATTCAACTGAATCTGCAATAAGGTCACGCGATGGTAAACTATAAAGCATACCGCTGTGGCCCATCGCAATACCGTCATCAACCGCGATGGTATTAAACTCTTTAGCAACACCACCTGCTTTTTCAATGGCACCAGCGACTAACTGCCCCATATCCTTTAAATGCACATGACCTGGAACAAACTGGGTAAATGAATTAACTACGGCAATAATCGGTTTGCCAAAATCGTCATCAGTCATTCCTGTTGCGCGCCATAAAGCACGAGCGCCAGCCATATTACGGCCTTGAGTAGAAGTTGCAGATCTTAATTTAGGCATGATATTTACATTCCGATTGATAATATTGATGAATATTTATGAGAGGTTTTTATTTTAAAAGCATCTTTATTCAATTTGCTTTTAAAATAAAACCTTACGGGTTTTATTTATAGCTTTTCTGATTAATAGATTTGAATTTTTCCGCTAGGTCAAGGCAGGAGTGCGGAGCCTATTCCCTTTAAAGAGATAGGTGAGCACTCCTAACGAAGAACTAGCGCCAAAAGGCAATCTATTTAACAGGATCTAACCAGTTGTCTGGTATTTCTGTCGTGCCGTCGAAAATACCATAAAAAGCTTCTTGTAAGGCTTTAGTGATTGGCCCGCGAGAACCACTGCCAACAGGTATACCGTCCACTGATTTTACTGGCACAACTTCAGTCGCAGTTCCACACATAAAAAATTCGTCAGCAAGATATAGAGATTCACGAGAAATAGATTCTTCACGAACTTCATAACCTAGTTGTTTCGCAAGGAAAAACACCGTATCACGGGTTAAGCCTTGTAAAATTGATGCAGCTCCAGGAGGCGTAAAAAGAATACCATTGCGAATCAAGAACAAGTTTTGACCTGCACCTTCACTCACCATATTATTCACATCTAAGGCAACACCTTCAGCGTAACCATGACGAGCTGCTTCTGTTGAAATCAACTGTGAAGAAAGGTAATTTCCGCCAGCTTTCGCTGCAGTTGGCATAGTGTTCGGTGCTAATCGGTTCCAACTTGATACTCCAACATCTACGCCATTTTCAACAGCTTCGGCGCCTAAATACGCTTCCCAGCTAAATGCCGCAATCATTACATCAGCAATAGCATCAATAGGTGGACGTAAACCCATACCGATATCACCTAAAAAGGCTAATGGACGTAAATATGCTGAATTTAAACCATTCTTAGCAACAGCATCTTTACACGCTTGGACTATTTCTGCTTCAGAAAAAGGTATATTCATACGATAGATTTTTGCTGAATCAAACAAACGCTTGATATGTTCTTCTAAACGAAAAATACACGTACCTTTATGAGTATCATAAGCACGAATACCTTCAAACACTGATGAACCGTAATGCAAAGCATGACTCATTACATGTACGGTAGCATTTTGCCACGGCATGAGTTCACCATTAAACCAAATTAGTTCTGCATTTACTTTAGCCATTTTTTTTCCTAATTTATAATATTTTTAACAAGTTAACCGTAGTTTAATTACCCAGCCAACTCTGAATTTTTATGGGTGCTTGTTGCACCTTAATTATAGCTTGTTCTGAGTTATTTTACTGTGACGTATTGGTGTCTACTTTGACGTCTTTGATGTCTATTAATTTATTAATTTGATCGACCAGAAACGAAATAGGTCGCTCACTCCGAACCATTAACTCTATTGTGCCAATATTTGTTCCTGTATTAACCTGCGCGTTAATACCTTCGATTAAAAAACCTCGGTAGCGCGCAACTTGTAAAATACGTTCTAATACCACTTGTTTATCATCAGCCTTTATTATTAATCGATAATGATTCATCTTATGTACTCTCCATCATTTTATCATTGGCTGTGTTTGGTGGTACTAACGGCCATACATTATCTGCTGCATCTATTTTAACTTGTAATAAATAAGGTCCGTCATGCTCAAGCATTTCTTCAATCGCTGCAGAAACTTCTTCTTTAGCAACAATTTTCTTAGCTTTGATGTCAAAGGCATTCGCAAGCATGACAAAGTCTGGATTGTCAGAAAGATCTGTCTCACTTAAGCGCCCTTGAAAGAAAAGATCTTGCCATTGGCGAACCATACCTAATTTTGCATTATCAATAAGCACAATTTTTACCGGTAACTGAAAGCGCTTAATCGTCGCTAACTCCTGAATGTTCATCATTATGGAGCCATCCCCGGACACAGCAATAACACAATCTGTTGGACGACTCACTTGCGCCCCAATTGCTGCTGGTAAACCAAAGCCCATTGTTCCCATGCCACCACTTGTAAGAAAATTGCTTGGATCATTAAATGACATATGCTGTGCTGCCCACATTTGATGTTGTCCAACATCGGTAGTAACACAGGTGTTGATAGGCATTTTATCACTGACTTCTTTTAATACTGCAGGGGCGAAAATAGTATTACCGGGGTGATTATAATCCCAAGCAAAATCAGCTTTCATTTTCTGACATTCTTGCTGCCAGCCTTTTATGTCTAAAGGAATTGCCAAAGCAGGAAGATTAGTTTTTAAATCACCTAAAATAGCGGAATCAGCCGCACGTCGTTTATTAATTTCAGCCTGATCGATATCAAAATGAATTACTTTTGCATTCGGCGCAAAATCATCTAACTTTCCCGTAACTCGGTCATCAAAACGTGCGCCAACAACAACCAACAAATCACTTTTTTGTACGGCTAAGTTTGCTGCTTTAGTGCCATGCATGCCTAACATACCAAGATAATTTTCGTCTTCAGGTGCGATGGCTCCTAAACCTTTTAACGTAGAAACACTCGGTATATTAGTTATATCAATAAAGTTGCGTAATTCATCAACAGCATTTGCCATACCAACACCGCCACCCACATATAAAACAGGTTGCTTAGCATGACAAAGCATAGCAATTGCAGAGCCAACGTTAGCTGGAGGTAAGTTCACCTTGTTCTTCAAGGTTGAAACTACATTACCTTGGCTAACAATGTGTGCAATTTGAATATCTTTTGGAATATCAACAAGCACAGGGCCTTGTCTACCTTCAAGTGCTATAGCAAATGCTTGATGCAATACCTTTTCAAGATCATTAATATCGGTCACCTGAAAAGAGTGTTTTGTACACGCTAATGACAAACCAAAAATATCAATTTCCTGAAATGCATCAGATCCCATAACAGAAGTCGGTACTTGTCCGGTTATAGCAACAATTGGAATAGAGTCAGCAAGCGCATCAGCAAGGCCTGTTATTAAATTCGTAGCCCCGGGGCCTGAAGTAGCAAAACAAACACCTACTTTACCTGCAGCCCTTGCATATCCTACGGCTGAAAATGCGGCACCTTGTTCATGACGACACAAAAAATGTTTGACGTCGCTATCATAAAGCGCATCATAAATTGGCATAATAGCGCCACCGGGGTAGCCAAAAACATGTTCAACTCCATGTTGTTGAAGTACGTTAAAAAGTAATGAACCACCGGTATGTATCTTTTCACTTGCCATCTTATTTTTAACTCATCTAACTGAATATGTTTTGCATAACAATTAGGTTGAGCCTTCTCCTTTGCCACTGATTTGTATGATTTATTTATATAAAGTTTTTCACTGTACTGTTAACTTCGTTATTTTATTATTCATGTATAAAAAAACCCCCGTTCCTTTCAGAGCGGGGGTTTGTATTTAGCTTGAATTTTTCTTAGCTCAACAAACAACCCGCGATGATTTAATAATCACCACGACGAGAATGTTAATAATCACTGAGCTAAATGTTTGCATGTTTATTCAATTACCTTGAGTCTTTATAAAAACAAAAATAAAAAACTTTTAATTTTTTGGCTGTTTTACTGCCTATTTAAATTAGTACCATAGCTCTAATATTAAGTGCAAGTTTTTTTATTAGCTTTTTTTAACTCAAATAAAAAAATTTAGTTATATACACCGTTAACACTTTGGCAGAATTATGCCTAGACTAAAGTTACTGGATTGTTAATGAAATGGATTTCTATGAGCCTAGCTTGTATTTACAGTCGAGCCCGTGTCGGGCTTGAATCGCCTCTTGTCACCGTCGAAGTGCATTTAGCCAATGGCTTACCTGCATTTAATATTGTGGGTTTACCTGAAACTTCGGTACGTGAATCGAAAGACCGCGTACGCAGTGCAATCATTAATTGTGGTTTTGAGTTTCCCGCGAAACGCATCACGATAAATCTCGCGCCAGCAGACTTACCCAAAGAGGGGGGACGCTTTGATTTACCTATCGCTATCGGGATACTCGTCGCTTCTGAACAATTACCTGCGACTGATTTGAATCAATATGAATTTGCCGGTGAACTCGCTCTTTCTGGTGAATTACGAGAAATTATTGGCGAGATCCCCATGGCAATGGCTTGTGCGCAAAGTAAGAGAACACTGGTTATTCCAAAGCAAAATGCAGAACAAGCAAGCTGGGTCAAACAAGCCGATATATTAGCAATTGACCATCTGAACCAACTGTATCCACATTTTCTCAAACAGGTGCCCCTACCTTTGGTGTCGACCAAAGAAGTAGAACATTATCATACACCTACCAGTAAAGACATTGCTGATGTTATAGGGCAACCTATGGCAAAACGTGCTTTAGAAATTGCCGCCAGTGGCGCGCACAATCTATTATTCATTGGTCCCCCAGGAACAGGGAAAACCATGCTGGCTAGTCGCTTACCAGGAATATTACCTCCAATGAGTGAAAGTGAAGCGCTAGAAGCTGCGGCTATTGCTTCGATTAGTCATCAAAAAATCAATCAACAATCTTGGTTAACTCGTCCTTTTCGCGCTCCGCATCATACTGCATCGTCAGCAGCCCTGGTTGGTGGCGGTAGCAAGCCACAAGCCGGTGAAATTTCTTTAGCGCACAATGGCGTGCTATTTCTTGATGAATTACCAGAATTTGAACGAAAAGTGCTTGATGTATTACGTGAACCTATGGAGTCTGCAGAGGTCACTATTTCACGGGCAATGTATAAACAAACGTTTCCTGCTAAGTTTCAACTTGTCGCCGCCATGAATCCAAGTCCAACAGGGTTTTACAATGATAATCGCAGCACGCCTGAACAAGTTTTACGTTATTTGAATCGATTATCTGGGCCTTTTCTGGATCGTATTGATATTCAAATTGAAGTTACCCGATTACCAAAAGGTATGTGGGCGAATACTGAACAACAAAATGAGAGATCAGCGCAAATACAAGAAAGAGTTGCCCTATGTCGGGAGTTACAATTAAAGCGTCAAGGTAAGGCGAATGCTCATTTGGGGAGCGCTGAAACACGTGAGTTTTGTCAACTGAGTACTGACGAACATGATTTTCTAGAACTCGCAGTTGAAAAATTAGGCCTGTCGACGCGCGCTCATCATAAAATTTTGAAAATTGCTCGTACCCTAGCGGACATGGGTAATATGAAAAACATTCAACATGAACATATCATCGAAGCATTGTCATATCGAGCAATGGACCGACTACTGAGGCACTTAACCGATGCGGTGGCGATTTAACCAACATATTATCAAAACACTTTTTCCCCAAGCACTGAGCATAGAACCGATTACTGCGACAACTCTCTGATACCGATGCTGTGGCTATTTAACCAACATAGTATCAATACACTTTTCTCCCAAGCACTGAGCAGAGAACCGATTACTGCGACAACTCTCTGATACCGATGCTGTGGCTATTCAATGGCTGCAAAAAAAGCTTTTACTAACGTCTTTTCACGACTTTGGTTTAAGCAACAAATCCCCAAATCAAAAGGTTCAATGTCGCCAATATCTTTCAAATATTGGACCCGGTCTTTAACAGGACTATTTTCAACAACCACCTTAGGGGCAATACCCACTCCACAACCCAAAGCAACCATACTGACCAATGCTTCATGCCCTGAAACTGTGGCATAAATATTTGGTTTTCCTTGTTGTTTTTTTCGATACCAATACTCAAAACGTTTACGTGCTGCACCGTGTTCAGGCAATATGATCGGTATTTTTGCCCAAGCAACAATGTTTTCTTGAAGTTGTTGATGAACCCTACAAGCCATTGTTGGTGCTATCACGGCCAAAGGTACATTGGCAATGTGTTGAAAATAAAACATACGTGACAGACTTTCTGGTTTTACCCCAATAGCAAAATCTACAGCTTGCTGTTGAACTTGATCAAAAGCATCTGCCGCATCTCCTGTGGTTAAGACTATTTCAACTAAAGGATGTTGATGTCGAAAGCTCTCAAGCAATGCGGGTAAATGACTGTAAGCTGCTGTTACAGAACAATATATGTGAAGCTTCCCTTGCAGTTCAGCCTGTTTTTGATTCAATGATAATTGTAATAACTGCCACTGTTCGATTTGCTGTTCCGCATATTTTTGTAAGAGGAAACCCGCTTCGGTAAGTACTACCGTTCGGTTATCACGATGTAGGAGTAAGCAACCCACTTCTTCTTCAAGCCTTTGAATAACACGACTTAACGTCGAAGTACTGACGTGATTAGCTTCAGCGGTTTTCCCGAAGTGGAGGGTCTGAGTAAGATGTACAAACATTCTCAACGATTTAAAATCCATCACTCACTCTCAGCTTGTTATCAAAACCCACGTTGCATTTTTTGCAACACTACCTTGCGAATATATCATTTTAAGCAACATTAGTCTTGCGCTATGATGCTTCCATCGTCGGAACTACCGACAAACACATTTAATTTATCGCCTAGTCAGAATAATACTTGACCAAGATGTGGGATAACGAGGACAGATCATGAGCAATTATTTTAATACTTTAAGTTTACGTGAAAAATTGGGCCAATTAGGCAAATGTCGTTTTATGCAACGTGAAGAATTCAGCGATGGCTGTAACTTCATCAAAGACTGGAACATTGTTATTGTTGGTTGTGGTGCCCAAGGTTTGAACCAAGGTTTAAACATGCGTGACTCTGGATTAAATATTTCTTATGCTTTACGTGAAGCCGCAATTTCCTCAAAACGCCAATCTTGGCAATGGGCCACGGAAAATGGCTTTACTGTTGGCACTTATGAAGAATTAATTCCACAAGCTGATTTAGTTTTAAATTTAACGCCTGACAAACAACATACTTCAGCAGTTACTGCGGTAATGCCATTCATGAAACAGGGTTCTACGTTAGCCTACTCTCATGGTTTCAACATTGTTGAAGAAGGTATGCAAATTCGTTCAGACATTACGGTTGTGATGGTTGCGCCAAAATGTCCAGGTACTGAAGTACGTGAAGAATACAAACGCGGTTTTGGTGTACCAACACTTATTGCTGTTCATCCAGAAAATGACCCTCAAGGTAACGGCTTAGCAATTGCGAAGGCTTACGCATCAGCAACGGGTGGAGATCGTGCAGGTGTACTTGAATCATCATTCATTGCAGAAGTTAAGTCTGATTTAATGGGCGAGCAAACTATCTTATGTGGCATGTTACAAACAGCGGCATTGCTTGGACATCAGCAGTTAGTTGCCCAAGGTATGGACGCAGCATACGCACGTAAATTATTACAATACGGCATCGAAACAACGACTGAAGGCTTAAAACACGGCGGCATCACTAACATGATGGACCGTTTATCAAACCCTGCAAAAGTAAAAGCGTTTGATATGTCTGAAGAATTAAAAGTTATTTTACGTCCGTTATTTGAAAAGCATATGGACGACATTATTGAAGGCCGCTTCTCTGCCACTATGATGGAAGATTGGGCGAATGATGATGTTAACTTATTAAAATGGCGCGAAGAAACGGCTGAATCTTCTTTTGAAAAAGCAGCTGATTGTGACATTGAAATTACTGAACAAGAATACTACGACAAAGGAATTTTTGTTGTTGCTATGGTGAAAGCCGGTGTTGAATTAGCCTTTGAAGCTATGGTTGCTGCTGGCATCATTGAAGAGTCTGCATACTACGAGTCACTTCACGAAACACCACTTATTGCTAACTGTATTGCACGTAATAAATTATACGAAATGAACGTAGTAATTTCTGATACCGCTGAATACGGTAACTACCTATTCACTCATGCTGCACAACCTTTACTTGCTGATTATGTAAGCAAGTTGTCGCTTGAAGAGTTAGGTGAAGGATTAAAAGAAAGTTCAAATGGCGTCGACAACGTGCGTTTGATTGAGGTTAACGAAACAATTCGCAGTCATGGCGTTGAAAGTATTGGTAAAAAACTACGTGGTTATATGACTGACATGAAGAAGATTGTGGAATCAAACCAATAATTGAACTGACATAAATTGTATATAAACAGCTTTGCAGCGTCATCTCGGGGGAGAATACTTTAAGTCAGGTAATAAGTTCATTTGAATTTTCCTGACGGATAAGTAACAAACTGCAGACAAATTATTTATATAAATAGTTTTTTGCTTGCTGCAAAGTGGCGGTATTGGTTTCTGGAGCCAATATCGCTTTTTTTATGCTAAAAGATAAAGCAAAAATTTTAGTTAAATCAGATAACTTAAAAGAGAGATTACAATGACAGAATTGATGAATGTTACTTTAACTAAGGCCGCGAACATTTACTTTGATGGTAAAGTAACCAGTAGAAAAGTAACGTTACCAGACGGTTCAACTAAAACCTTAGGTATTATGATGCCCGGTGAATATACTTTTGCAACTGAAGAAAAAGAGCTTATGGAAATTATGGCGGGTGATGTAGAAATATTATTACCCAATGAAACACTTTGGCAAACCATTTCAGGTGGTGAACAGTTTTATGTAGATGCGAATGCTAAATTTGATATTAAGGTTAAAAGTATCACTGATTATTGCTGTTCTTATATTAGTAGCTAAAAATAAAACGTCACTCTACTATATATAAGTGAAAATACCTCCATGGATGGAAGTAAAAGACATACAAGCTAGAAATGTCTTACTTGTTACCCTTCATGTTTTAACTCATTTAAACCGCGAGCCTACTCTATTAAACGTCTAATTAATTTTTGTTCGTGCACAGAAAAATGCTTTATTCAGGCAAAACATTAATGATTTACTATCAATGGTCTGCATTTAATGAAAAAATTGTCATCACTAAAAATTGCTGAAACATAAACAATGAAACTTAATAAGACCACTCAAAAAATCGATAATAACGTATGTAAAGCGCTCACTATAGCTTGTGAAGATTTTTTACATGAAATTGATGGTTTTAACTGGTTAACACACAGAGCTAATTACACCAATTTCCCGGCAAGTTTAGTCGTGACCTGTATTTTTGATATTGATGCTGAAGTTATTGCTGCCAAAGAGAATAAATTAGATGATGTATTACGTGATGTGATCCAAAAGCAGTTACTTAAAGTCGGTATAGTCTTGAAAAACGTTCGTCATAATGTGCATTTAGATAGCGAGGAATCTTGTTTACGTGAACATAATGGGCAATGGCCTGAAAGGCTAAAGTTAAGAGTTAACAAGCAAAAACCAACAAAAAGTAGTCATTTCCGCCGGTAAGATATTTATTAAATTGTTTATTTATAGTATTGCGCACTAGCTCAGGCTTCTGCTCAGTGCTCAGACAAAACCTTCACTTGTAATTACAGGCTTTGCTGAGGCCATTGCGTAACAATCATAAAAATTTTTTATTCACTTCGCATTATGTCCTTGGTTGTGAAAAAGCCATATTCCCCCACAAGATCCAAACACTAGCATGCCTTGATATATGCCTAATTTACCATCTACTTTTTACCATAATATATAAGAGTTTGTAATTTTTAGCCCGTTGCCTTCTTAAATCGATTTAATTCGTTGTTTATCTCAATTAAACCTTTAGATATAGCGAGTTACTTAGGCTGAAATAACAAGATGATGCTTTTTACCCCATTTAAACATATCAATAGAAGCTTTTAAAATGTAATTATTCAATGATTATCAGCATAAAAATCTCGCAACTAATACTGTTTTTGGCAACTTGATGGTTAATCGTTTTCAAACTATGATTAATCACTATTAATTTATTTCACTGTTTTTGCTGAAAATAACTTCAAATCAGATTATGATCGGGTATATATTTATTTTGGTTTCATTGAGCAAATATTCTATGTTGAATTTTTTACCCAGTCTGCTTATTCACATTATTTCGTTGACTATTTATACTATTAATACAATTTTCTGGTTAATTCCAATTATTGTCTTTTCGTTCTGTAAAGCTATTATCCCTCTAAAATTTTCTCAAACAATATTCAGCTATTTGTTAGATCAAATGGCGAGCAATTGGGTCGGTGTAAATACGTTAATTCAAAAACTATTTAATAAAACACAAATAAATGTTACCGGTTTAGATCAGCTCACCATGAAAGAATGGTACTTAGTGATTTGTAATCATCAAAGCTGGGTTGATATTGTAATATTACAACGCATAATGCATGGAAAAATCCCTTTCTTAAAATTTTTCCTTAAGAAAGAACTGATTTTCGTGCCTTTTTTAGGCTTAGCTTGGTGGGCACTCGACTTTCCATTTATGAAACGTTATAGCCCGTCATTTATCAAAAAAAATCCTCATTTGAAAGGTAAAGACGTTGAAACGACTCGTAAAGCTTGTGCTAAGTTTAAGCATAAACCTGTCAGTATTATGAATTTTATTGAAGGTACGCGCTTTACTCATGAAAAACATAATAAACAAAACTCACCTTTTCAACATTTACTAAAACCTAAAGCGGGTGGTATTGGCTTCGTGTTAGAAGCAATGGGGGGAAATTTGCATAAAATAGTAAATATTACTATTCAATACCCTGGAGGGATCCCTACTTTTAGTGATTTTTTAAGAGGTAAAATTAAACAAGTGAATGTTAACGTTGAAGTTTCTAGAATTGAGGACGAACTTGTTGGAAATTACGTTAGCGACCGTGCCTTTAAAATTAAATTTCAAAAATGGGTAAATCAACTTTGGCTTGATAAGGACCAAAAACTGATAGAGTTTAAAAACGACAACTATTCGAAATAACATTGAAAAGTAAAAGAGGTGTTTAAATGAGTGAACTAATTAGTACATGGATAAATAACCGAGGTATTGCTCCAGACTATTTAGCGATGAGTGCCCTCATTGTAGGCTGTTTACTTATTTTGATAATATCTTCAATAAGTTATTATCTTGCGAAGCATCAGGTTTTAGTTTTTGTTCATAAAATTGTCTCACGAACAAAAAACACTTGGGATGATCTTTTACTTGACCATAATGTTTTTTCTCGATTTGCCTTGTTAATCCCCTTGTTTTTATTGCTCTTTTTAACGCCTATTTTTCTTCCCGCAGAAACAATGCTCAGCACATTTTTAATCGTTATAGCTAAAGTAGCGCTTTGCTTTCAAATTGCTCGATCAGTCAGTGCTGTTCTAAATGTGATCAGAAGTTTATATCAGCGAACGGCTCGTGAACGTTACCTTCCCTTAAGTTCTACGATCCAAGTGATAAAGCTGGTGATTTATCTTGTCGCAACAATCTTAGCGGTATCCTTCATTTTAGATAAATCACCTATTTATTTACTCAGTGGTTTGGGTGCATTAACCGCCGTTTTATTATTAGTATTTCAAGATACGATAAAAGGCTTAGTCGCCAGTATTCAAATTTCAGCTAACAAAATGGTTGCCCCTGGTGATTGGATTGAAATACCTAATTATGGCGCTGATGGTGACGTAATTGAAATTGGTTTAAATACCGTAAAAGTGAAAAACTTTGATAATACGGTAACAACCGTTCCGACTTATGCCTTAATTAATGGCTCATTTAGAAACTGGCGAGGTATGCTTAACTCCGGTGGTCGACGGATTAAACGTACGATTATTATTGATATCAACAGCATTTCATTTTACCAAAACGAACAGGTTGCAAAGCTAAAAGAAATTAGTTTATTAAAAGATTACTTACAGCAGAAATCTGATGATATTACAGTTAGTTTACAAGCTAATAATTTGTCAGATGATAACGTAAATAGCCGACAATTAACCAATGTCGGTACCTTTCGAGCTTATATGGAAGCTTATTTACATAACCATGAAAAAATACACCACAACATGACTTGCATGGTTCGACAATTAGCTGCAACAGAAGCAGGCCTACCACTGGAAGTGTACTGTTTCAGTAATGATCAAAATTGGCAGAATTATGAAGGTATTCAAGCCGATATTTTTGACCATTTATTTGCTATGGCGCCTATTTTCAATTTACGTATTTTTCAACATCCTACCGGTCACGATTGGCATAGAAAATAGCTAAGGTTCACTACCCTAATGTTGACGTAGTACGCCCTCTTGCATTGTTGACGCGACAAGTTGTCCTTGACGGTTAAATATTTGTCCTTTAACTAAGCCTCGACCACCGCTTGCTGAAGGACTGTCCATCACATAAAGCAACCAATCGTCAAAACGAAAAGGACGATGAAACCACATAGCATGATCAATAGTCGCTATTTGCAGATTCGGTTTCCAGTGGCTTAAGCCATGTGGATATAAAGCAGTTGGTAAAAAGTGGAAATCAGACGTATAAGCCAACATATATGTATGAATACGTAAATCATCCGGTAATGAGCCGTTTGCTTTGATCCACAATTGTGATTTAGCTTCAGTCTTTTCTGGATTTAGCCAGTTATAAGGCTTAACAGGGCGCATTTCTATTGGTTTTTCTGCCAGAAATTTATCTCTCATTTCATCAGGTATTTTATCTTGGTTTTCAATAATATAATCCGTATAAGAAGCCAATTCCTCTGGCTGAGGTACATCAGGCATGAGGTCTTGATGTTCAATACCTTTTTCGTGTTGTTGAAAAGAGGCGGTCATATAGAAAATATCTTTGCCATTTTGAATAGCTTTAACGCGTCGGGTGCTAAAACTTTTACCATCGCGAATATTTTCAACTTCATAAACCACTGGTTTACTGGCATCGCCGGGGCGTAAGAAATAAGAATGAAGAGAATGCACATTACGCTCAGAGTCTACTGTTTCTTGTGCGGCTGAAACGGCTTGCCCCATAACTTGTCCGCCAAATAGTGCTCGCAAACCTAAATCTTGACTTTGACCACGATAGATCCCTTGTTCGATTACTTCTAATTGCAATAACGAAGATAATTCATCCAACACTTGACTCATAATATTTAGCGCTCACTTATAAAAAATTCAGCCTCTAGTATATTTATAATTCATATTTTTAGCGACACATTAAAAACTGTTGAAAATTTATACTATGCGAGCTATTATGAATCTAAATGTGTTAGTTAACACTAAAAAAGTAGAGATGTAGATGGAAGCTTTATTAGAAAGAGAAGTGTTATTAGAAAGAAGACAACCTACCCATGAAGAAGCATCACTATGGGATAGACTTTCACTCGCGCAAAAATTTGCGGCAAGTAGCATGACACAATTTGGATATGACTTATCGTTTATCAGAAATAGTAATAATGGCAGTTTGGCTATTTTACAATGTAATGGTAAAGCAGCAACCATTAATGATGAAGGTGAAGTGAATTCAACTCCAGATATTATAATTCGTCCTTAATCAAAATTTTTAATCTATGTTACTTTAAAATATGAGTCTAAAAAGAAAAATGCACCCTAAGCATTTTTCTTGGTATTTGTGAGTAACAAAGCTTCAATTAAAGAAATATAACCACTCAAATTATTACTTGACCACATGCGCTTTACGTTTGCTTCTTGTTTAGTCACATGGGCTACTAGCTTTTTAAAAGCTTCATCACCATAGCTTTCATAGCACTTTTTCGCAATCGGTTGCAGCTTTCCTTTACCTTTCGAGCACTCAATAAAAATAGCTGCATAGTTATTAATGAGTGGCGAAATTATTTCAATTGTTTCAAGTTCAAGAATCTCACTATCCTTGATTATTTGTAATCGATGCTTTACAAAATCCTCATGTCGTTTGGCAATTACCGCCATGGAGTCTATATAATATTTGTTTTCTTTTTTAGCACTAATTGACTCTTTTTTTGCACTAAATAAGGCTCGTTGTAACCCTTCAGCGCGAAAATAAAAATATATACTTAATCCAATAAATACACCCGAGATGGACAATACAAAAATCATATAAACCTATCAATATAATAAAAATAATCGATCACACTTTAGTGGTTTCACTTAAGCGCGATAAAAAAATATAGGGATCAATATCTTGAGCCGTTGGCAAACCATAGGCATAACCAATTTGAACCGAATAATGCCCTAAATTAGCAAAGAATCTTACCTTAATAGCAGCAGCTAAACTATTTAATTTTTCCGCTATTTCATCTTCCGTTTGATGAGGACCTAAGAGTAAATACTCACCATCGTTTATTGTACCTGCTTCATCAAATTCACCTTTTGATTCATTAAGTAAAGTGGCTAATGTTTTTGAAACTTCTAGCATGATTTTCGGATTGAAGTGAAACGTTAGCTCTTGCCAATTGGTCACTGATAAATAACCAACAGCTAATGGATAGTCATACTTTCTTGCCATTTTATAATTGTGCTGATAATTTTTTTTAGTTTGAGCCGGGGTAACTAAATATGATAATGGCTGTTCTATTTCATCGTACACTTTATTTAACCGTAATGTTCTTTGCCTCAAGCCGAAAAAAACAAACATAACCGACATGAGAACAACAACAAGAATTAATAAGTATATTATTTCTTTTTGAGCTATATATTTTTCTTGAAATTTGCTTTGCAGCTTACTTTTCTCGGGTAAATTTAGCAGAAAATTTCGACTGCTATTATTTGCACTTCCTGCATTGTTGGCGTTAATAATAAAAGATGGTTCATACTTTATCTGAAATTGCTGAAGGAGCTTAAGATAATTTTTATGAAGGACCAGCGCACTTTTAAAATCACCCTTGAGTTGATACATCTCACTGAGCAAGAGTAGTAACTTACTTTGCTTTTCTGACAACTTTACGTTTTTCGCGCTTAGCTCCGCAAGTTGAAGGTAATGTTGATATAGCGCTTGATTATTAAAAAGGCTTGCCGTCTCAGCCAATAAAATTAATGAGGTTAAATAGGGTTTATTTAAATTTTTTTCATTGAAGGTCACGCTTGCTGATAATAGCCTATTGTGTGAGGCTCGAAAATTTTTCTGTTTGAGTAATACCTCTGCTAATCCTAATTCAGCGTAAGCAACACGAATAGGTGCACTTTTATTTTTACTGTGCATTTTCGCTTCCCAATATGCACTGTAAGCATCATCAAGTAAATTTAGTTGAAAATATGCACGACCTAAGTGCAGATAAGTTTGATCAACATTTGCTAATTTATCTAAATCAAATCTTAATGTTAATAACTTATTCTGCATTGTTAGCGATGTATGAGAGTCACCTAAATAATAATAAGCAGTTGCTAATATCTCTAAAAGACAAAGATGGTCGCTATATTGAGGGTTTGCCTTGATTAAGGTATCAACTTGTTTAATATCATTCATCGCCAAATCATTTGCATTTTGTAGAGCATAGGTCATTGCTCGAAAACTCAACGCAATTAAACGATATTTTAAAACTTCCGGGGAATCTGCCATTAAAATAACGCGAGTTGTCAGATTTTGAGTTTGCTCGTACTTTTCTTTCAAATAATAACCGTTGGCCGATTTAAGTAACAAATTAAATTTTATTGAAGGGTCAAGCCCACGAAGAGAGAGGCCATCTTGAGCAAACTGAAAAGCTTCATTATCTTCTCCTCTATTACTTGCAATATCAGCAAGAAGAACAAATGTCTTTCCAAGGGTCTGAACCGTGTAGCTTTCACGAGATCCCAGCACTTTTATCGACAAGGCAATAATATCTTCATAAGGAAGATTTTCAGACTCTTGCAAAAAATAGTGTTCAACTTTTTCAATGTTTTGCTCAATGTTTAAAACTGCATTGGCAAAAGCATGTGTAGAAACGATTAAACAACAAAGGATCAACAGCAATTTATGAGGCATTATTAGCTAAAGTCCTTTATTTGGTTAGCATTCATAGAGTATAAATTTATCGATTATTTATAGGTTTAACTTAAAGTTCGATAAATATTCATAATAAAGGTTTACAAGCATAGTTCAACGCTTATAATGATTTTAGAGTTTCTAAAACTCGAAAAGGGCAAATCTAGTGAAAGCTAGAGACGCAAAGTTACCGGTCTAAGGGGAAACCTAAGATAGCGGAACTGCCAAATTTAGATATAGTGGGGGCTTGTCTTTATTTTGAACAGTTAGCTTTCGGTATACTTTGCGTGTCTTCCCTTCTTTTAAGTATTAATTTCATCTCGACTCCTCCATCTATTATCAGAATTAATAGTAAAACTATTGTTTTTCTTTAAAAATAAATATATGTAGCACTTTGCTTGTTTTTACTAGAAAATGGTCTATCAGGTTTTTAATAGGGTGAATATATTGGGATGGAACAATGAAATATCATGATTCCATAGAACAAGCTGAGCTAAAAATGAACATGGCGGTGAAAAAATTACTGTTATGGCATTTACCTGTCAGCCCAATTAATTATGCCGTTAGTTATGAGTATATTAATAAGAAGAATCTTCCGTTAAATGCAGCTATTGAGAATCAACTTGCCCTAGGTAAAAAGCTCGATGATTTTTTTATTGAAGAGAACTATCGACAATTCATTTTAGGACAAAGTAAATTAAGAGATGAAATTATTGATGATCTTGATGAAGTTGTGACGAACGTTGAAAAAAACAGTCAGAAATCTTCAGCAAGTATTAATAAACTTATCTCCAATCTAGATAGTAATATTGCCCAACTTCAATCTAACGATAAACAAAAAATAATTTCCGCTGCAAATAGCATACATCAGGCATCGAAAACGTTTAAACAACACCAACAAAAACTTGCTGAACATATTGCATTAACCCGTAAAAAAACACTCGCACTACAAGTTGAATTGAAAGAAGCACGTAAAGAAATTTATATGGACCCTCTCACCGGCCTGTATAACAGAAAAGCACTCTCTAAACATTTAGATTTATGGTTAACAGAAGATCCAAGCCAGCAAGTGGCCGCGATTGTCGTGAGCGTTGACCAATTATCATCCATTAATAAACAATTTGGTCACTTAATTAGCGATGTTCTATTATCAAAAATAGCCAATAAAGTGAGCAGTTATGTTGATGACAGCGGTTTACCTATTCGTTCTGGTGGTGATGAGTTTTTACTTTTATTACCCGGTGTTGATAAAAGTAGTGCTAGAGAGATAGCCGATAAAATAATGCAGGGGGTTGAAAAACTTCGTTTTGTTAGTAGTAAGTCTGGTGTCAGATTACCTCAAATGACATTATCTATTGAGGTGGAAAATTTTAATGTTGCAGAAAACGCCAATAGTATTTTAAAAAAGACGCGTAGTTTGTTAGTTAACTCCCCCCTAAAACAATAATTCATTCTTGATAATACGGCACCTTAATCCGCGTAACGACAGTGCAATTTCGCCCCTGATCTTTTGCATTGTATAATGCTTTATCTGCTTGTTGGATTAACTCATTACTAGAGTTTCCGTGGTTAGGATAAATAGAAATACCAATAGATAAAGTAACTTTTTCTAAATAGTTATCTTGATATTTGATTTTTTGTTCTGCAACACATTTTCTCAACTTTTCAGCTAATACATGAGCTTCTCTAACCCCGGTATCAGGACATAAAATGCAAAATTCTTCACCACCATAACGACACGCTATATCTTCTAAACGTAAATTGATTTTAAATTGTTTCGCCACCATCACTAACACTTTATCACCAGCTTCATGGCCGTAACTGTCATTAAAGTTCTTAAAATGGTCAAGATCAATCATTAACACGGCCAAACAACTTTTGTGTCTCTCCGCACGATTCAGCGCTTGTTCAAATGCTTCCAACATAAAACGACGATTATAAAGCTCGGTCAATGGATCTCTAATCGCCTGATCACGTAAAATATCTTTCAATTGAATATTTACCATAGCACTACTCAATTGCGGAGCTAAACTTTTGATTAAGTTTTGAAACTTAATCTCAATAATTTTATCTTCAGAAACTAACTGTAAGATTCCAATAAACTCTCCTTCATGCATAAGGTCGTAACTGTAACTATGTTCCGATATATAATGCCGACTTAATGGTTTATGATCTATATTTTCAGCTTGCTGTAACCAACGGTTTTTTGTCAAGGTGGCAATGTCATTATGCCAATCCTCACCCCAATGGCTTATCTCATCCAATGAATTCTCTTTATCAAGTAGGAAAATAGCACCACTTAATGAAGGTAATAGTTTCGGCATTATATTCAATAAAACAATTGCAGCATCATCTAAAGTATATGCTGCGTTCAGCATGGTTGTCAGGGTTTGAATAAGAGTGATCTCTCTTGTCCTGGCAATGATACGTGGCTCTTGCAAAGCACGCTCATTATTCACCGCTTTTTTTATTAGACTTATTGCTAAAACGCCAAAAAACACCATAACTACAAGCGAAACAAAAATAATGCCTAAAAAACTCCAGCGCATATTGAAAATTGTCTGTTGGTAAATTCCGGCGTGCATAGATGCCCTTATTATAAGATTTGACTTCTTATCATAAAGTGCTAAATACACCATGTTATTTTTTAGAGTGTGACTGTATCGATATGAGATACCTTCATTATTAATCAAGGCGGCAGCAATTTCTGGACGATCTAAATGATTCTCTAAATTTGGTATTTCAGTAAAATGAATATCAGAATCAGCAAGCACCTTACCCTTCGTATTAATATAACTTATACGCGATGAAGAGATTTTAGCCACACGAATAGCTATTTTTGATAAATACTCTGTTAGTATTTCACCATTAACATCAAGTGACTTTTTTGCTAGTGAAGGTGAAGCGAAAGACGCAAAAACTCGCAACTCTTGTTCAAGTTGTTCGCGTAAGGTTTCTTTTAAATGAAACTCTATACCGACTAAACTAATGATAAGAATTGTTATCATTACAGAAATAGGCATGACTATAATTTTATTATGCAGTTTCATGCTGTATTTTTTGGAATTCCTATAACTACCTATTCCATTTAAAGAAAAGTAGTGTTTAGTTAGAAAGACCTAGGATCAAACTAATGTATGTTCGTCCTTTAATTGTTTATCTCCTATTTACACTAATTTTTGATCCTAAGAGTAATATATAACTATAGTTCAACAACTACATCCTGTACAAAAAACAAACAATTTAAATTATAATTAGTGACTTTTAGAGGATTATTTGCTAAAAATCAAAGAATTATGCATTGCTGATGCTTAGCTCAAAAAAATCAACGACAGCCTAACTCTTTTCTCATATACTCAGGGTAGTGTAAAAAATCCTACGACTAAGAGAGAAATAAGTTATGAAAAAAATTACTTTAGCTGTTGCTGCTTCGCTTATGTTCGCATCTCCTGTTTTTGCTGGTGATGCTGCTGCGGGTAAAGCTAAGACGGGCATGTGTGCTGCCTGTCATGGAATTGCTGGTATTTCTGCTGTTCCAATGTACCCAAACCTTGCCGGTCAAAAAGAAGCTTATATTGCTAAACAATTGAAAGACTTTAAAGCGGGTAAGCGTAAAGATCCAGTAATGGCACCTATGGCTATGATGTTAAATGATGAAGATATCGCTAATATTGCGGCTTATTACGCTAGCTTAAGATAAATACAATAATTATTGTTGGATACACTCTCATCAATAATTGATATTAAAAAACGCTCAATTGAGCGTTTTTTGTTTAAGCATTATGCTGCTGGATCATTTCAAGAAATTCATGCCCATAACGTGCAAGTTTAGTGTCACCAATACCACTAATGTTTAGCATTTGCTGAGAGGTTTGTGGTTTAACTCGAGCTAACTCCGACAATGTAGCATCATTGAACACAATAAAAGGCGCAATATCTTCAGTATCTGCAATAGTTTTACGTAAACTACGCAACTTCATAAACAACCCTCTATCATAGCGATTATCAGTTTTTTCTTGTTTCCAATAACTGGCTTTCTGCAACCTAGGTGAGGCTAACATTAAGGGTTCTTCGCCCTTTAAAACTGTTCGAGATGCTTGTGTTAAACATAATGCTGACTGCAAAGAAATATCTTGTTGTAAAAAACCTAAATGGATCAATTGCCGAATAATAGCAAACCAATATCCTGGCGTTTTACTCTTACCAATTGCAAAAGTTGAGACTTTATCATGTTCCAACTTCTTCACATTTTCCGTTAATTCACCGCGTAATACTTGTACTACGTGTTCAATATCACCCTTTTGTTGAATACGAAAAACGCATGATAAAACTTTCTGTGCTGCTTCGGTGGCATCAAATTGGCTGGGTGGGTCTAAGCAAATATCACAATTACCACATTTTTTCGTGGTAAATTCTGCAAAATAATTGAGCACGACTTGTCGACGACAAGTCTGGGCTTCAATAAAGCCTTTCATTGCTTGGAATCTTTGCTGCTCTACATTAACTCTTTCCTCATTATCCCCATCCGCAATACGTTTCGAAATACGTTCGACATCTTTCTCATCATATAAAAACAATGCTTCTGCTGGTAAACCATCCCGTCCGCCTCGGCCAATTTCTTGATAATAAGACTCCAATGTTCTTGGTGGCTCAAAATGAATAACATAGCGAATATTTGACTTATTAATACCTAAACCAAAAGCCACAGTTGCAACAACAACCTGAATATTGTCTTTGGCAAAGCCATCTTGAACAATATTTCGCATTTCAGTTTCCATGCCTGCATGATATGCCGAACAATTAATACCCGCACCTGCTAACATTTTTGATAACTTTTCAACTTGCCAACGGCTATTACAATAAACAATGCCACAGTCATCACCACGCTTTTGGATGTAACGTAATACCTGATGGTCACCTTTATATTTATCTGCCAAGGTAAAACGGATATTAGGGCGATCAAAGCTGTCTAGATGAATATAGGGATCATTCAAGCCTAGCTGGAGGAGAATATCTTTACGTGTTGTCACATCAGCAGTCGCTGTTAACGCCATTACAGGGACTGAAGGAAATCGTTGTTTGATGGTATGGAGTTGAGTGTACGCTGGACGAAAGTCATGGCCCCATTGCGAAATACAGTGGGCTTCATCAATTGCAAATAAACTTATCTGCATACTCAATAAGCCTTGCATAAAATAATAGTTTTTCAAACGTTCAGGTGCTATGTACAACAACTTAATTTCGCCACGAGATAAGCGCTGTAAAATATCATTTATTGTCTCTTGTTCTAAGCTTGAATTTATAAAAGCGGCTGAAATACCTTGTCGAGTTAACCCATCAACTTGGTCTTTCATTAACGCTATTAAAGGTGAAACAACAATTGTTACCCCTGGCAATAAAACAGCAGGTAGTTGATAGCACATTGATTTTCCGCCACCCGTAGGCATCAGCACTAGGCTATCTTTTCCAAGAAATAGTTGCTGGATAATTTCTAGCTGACCACTGCGAAAAGTTTGATAGCCAAAATGATGCTTTAACGCATCTTCAAGCTGTGGTTGTGAAACTGTAGTAAGAGCTGTTTGCAACGTAATAAACTTTATTAAAAATACAATTACGCCTATTTTACCTCAGCAATAAAAAAGTCGAGAGTAATATTTTAGTATTTATTGAATGCTTTGAAAGAATAAGTGCTAATCTACTACTTAGACATCAGACCAGTTAAGTAAAAGTGATAAACATATGCCAACAAATTTACATGAAGAAGAAACAATTAAGCAACTCGCTAATTTCTGGGCAAACAACCTTCCCTTTAATAACCTCATTGGGCTTAAAGTGAGTAAATTTGATTCTAAAACATCGGAAATCCGTTTTTTATGGCAAGATAAATTAATGGGAAATCCTTTACAAAAGACACTTCATGGTGGCGTGACTGCATCTGCTCTTGATTTTGCAGGTGGTGTTGTCGTTGCAGCAAATATGATTGAACAACTTGAGCATAAAACAACTGAAGCTATTCAGAAAAGCTTGAGTTGTTTAGGAACAATAGATCTCCGTACAGATTACCTTAGACCTGGCAGAGGTGAAGAATTTATTGCCACCGCACATATTATTCGCAGCGGAAATAAAGTCGCAGTAGCTCGTATGGAATTGCATAATGAAAAAGGTGACCACATTGCTTTTGGTACAGGTACATACTTGGTAGGTTAATCTTTACTAAAACAATCAGATCTTATAATTAGGTTTAAGTTTAGCGTAAGTAAAAAATTGCGGTGAAATTCATTGTGCTATAATTTGCCTCTTTATTTTTGATGCTAAAGTTTCCTGACAATAATGACTGTAACCAATAACAACGATCGTAATGGTGTAATTAACGCAATAAGCGCTTATGTACTTTGGGGTTTAGCCCCTATATATTTTAAATTAATTGCTGACGTTAGCTCTGATGAAATTATGGTTCATCGTATCATTTGGTCGAGCCTGCTCTTATTGTTAATTGTTGTTATTAGTAAACGGTATCGCGTGCTTATCAATACGCTCAAACAACCTAAATTGTTGGCTAAGCTCGCGTTAACTGCAATTTTTTTATTAGTAAATTGGTTCTTATTCATTTGGGCAATTAATAATGATCACTTGCTTGATGCCAGTTTAGGTTATTTTATCAACCCATTATTCAGTGTTGCTTTAGGCGTGATATTTTTAGGTGAACATTTACGTAAAATGCAGAAATTCGCCGTTATGTTGGCTTTATCTGGCGTATTAATTCAACTTGTTGCGATAGGTTCATTACCGATTGTTTCATTAGGACTTGCTGGAACCTTTGGTATTTACGGTTTGTTACGTAAAAAAATGCATATTGATTCTTTTGTCGGCTTATTTGTTGAATCTAGTATGATGTTACCGTTGGCCATTATCTATTGGATTTACTTTGTTGATAGTAGTACGGCTAACATGCTGGAAAATAACTTAAATTTAAACATGTTATTAATCGCAGCAGGTATTGTTACCACAGCGCCTTTATTGTGCTTTACGGCTGCAGCAAAAAGATTAACATTATCAACACTGGGTTTTTTCCAATACATTGGACCTAGTATTATGTTTTTTTTAGCGACCTTTTATTATCAAGAAGCATTAGAACCTGCTAAGTTATTTACCTTTGCTGCTATTTGGTTAGCATTGATTATTTATAGCGTAGACTCATTAAAATCAAGAAAAGAAAAACGAAAATTAGCTTCCAATGAACAGCTAAGAAGTTAATTTCGAGGGTAGAGTAATATAAAAATTTGCACCTTGCTCTAATTTACTTTCTATTTTTATTGTGCCTTGAAGTTTTTGACTAATGATATTGTAAACGATATTCATCCCTAAACCGGTACCCCCGGAATTTCTTTTGGTGGTAAAAAACGGTTCAAAAATATTGTCTAAAACATGTTGGGTCATTCCCTGTCCGTCATCCTTAAATACAATCATAGCTGTATTATCTTTTGTTTTCGATAATTCAATACTAATGTTACCAACGTTTTTATCTTCAAAAGCATGCTTTAATGCATTAGTGACTAAGTTGGTTAATACCTGCGCTAAAGCACCAGGAATGGTAGAAATTATAAATTCACTTACACCACTATATTGATAATTTACTCTAAAGCGTTTCATTTCAGCAGAAAGCGTCGACATAACCTCTTCAATATAATGAACTAAATCAATTTCTCTTTCTTCTCCAACCATTTGGTCAGCGGCCACTTGTTTAAAGTTATTCAGCAATTCAATCACGCGCTCTAACGCATTAGTATTTAAGTTCGACGCTTTTTCCATACCATCAAAGTAGTTCTCCATTTCGCTGCGCGTTATTTTATTTTGTTCGAAATGTTCACGAATCTTTTGCGTACTTTCTAAAGCAGAGCTTGTTGATGTTACAGCAATCCCGAGAGGTGTATTAATTTCATGCGCGACACCAGCGGTTAACGTACCCAATGATGCCATTTTTTCAGATTGGATTAATTGCTTCTGCATCTTTTGTAAATTTTCGAGGGTATGGCTTAATTTCCTTGTAGTTCTTCTATTTTTAACAAAAAGTAGAACAACTAAGCCAGAAATTACCACTAACAAAGTAATAAAAATAGCCATCAAAATAAGATAAAAACGTTGCTTATCTATTCGTTCTTTTCTTTCCTCTAACTCTTCATTTTTCTGATTTAACTGAACCCCTTGATCACTTATTTGTTGCTGTTGTTGCAGTAATATATCTTTATTAGTCGATATTTTTTCAGCCATAGCAAGATTCTCTTGCTCTTTGTTATTTACAGAACTTTGTTGTCTCTCTAAATTGTTTTTTGCTACTTTTAACTGTGTTGCTACTTTTTCCAACTGCAATTCTTTATCTTTTATAGAGCGTTGTTGTTGTTCTATATCATCTTTTAAAACGTTGAGCTCTTGTTTACGTCTTCCTGCAACTTCTTCTCGGAATGTTAAGTCTTTATTCAAAGCATCGAGTTTATTTATCGTTGAAGTTATTTGATTTTGTTGTTCTATAAGCTTTTGATTTAGGGTGATTTCACGAGTTCTAATGACATGTAATGCAACTTCTGTTTCTCGATACAAGGTTGCAACATCAAGTTCAGTACCTCCTAACATTAATAAATCAGTGGATATTTTTAAACCTTCGAAAACAATATTTGATTTATTCACTTCAAACCTAATAACAGACTTTTCAAGATCATTAACCAAATTGATCATGACACTATGTTTGTCAGCACTATTGTCTGTGATCAAAAGTGTATCACTGCTTCTAAGTGTTGAAGCGATATTAGCAATTTCTACATTTCTATTTGAAGCAGAGAAAAACAAGTCAGTTTTTCTGCCTTCTTGAATATTTCGAATAATTTTGACTACGATTATTTTATTTTTGATTACACGTTTCGACAGTTTATTCTTGAGTAAACCAGCAAATTCATCATCACCATAAACACCGATAATAAATTGTTTTTTATCATTTTTAGCTTCATCATTCCAACTTACGTGTTTAATGAAGTTATAAATAAAAGCAACTTTGACTTGTTCACTACCAAGTTGCTGAGCAAAAATAGGAATAGAGGTGCAAATAACAAAACAAAAAAACATCAGCAAAGATTTGCGAATGAGTACTCTTGTTTTATTCATTTAATGCACCTTACGTTTATGACAGTCTAACCACTTTACTTTTTTATGTATAAAAAATACACCTAAAAGTTAAACGAGTATTTAGCGAAAATATAGTTAGTTAGTCATCAACACCAAATATGCATATTTGGTTACGACCATTTTCTTTGGCACTATAAAGAGCAGTATCGGCTTGATTCATTTGTTTCGCCAAGGCCTCTTTGCTATTACAAACCATTCCCATACTTACAGTGAAAACGATATGCTGCTCATCATGTGATACCTGAGATACCGAGATATCACGACGTAAATCATCTAATTTAGTGTAAAGTTGATCTTCGTCGGTACCATGCATAATTACAGCAAACTCTTCCCCTCCTAAACGGGCAAGTAAACCAGACCCTAAATGTTTACGCATATATAAGGCAAGTACTTTTAAAACATGATCACCTGCATCATGACCAAAGGTATCATTAACTTTCTTGAAATAATCAATATCAAGCATAGCAACACAATAGGGCATATTTCTTTTAATATATTGCGGAACAAGCTGCTCTGCTTTAGTGAAAAACGCACGTCTATTAGGTAAGTCCGTTAAATAATCTGTATTAGCGGCTTTCTGTATTTGCTCAATATTGTTTAAATTTTCAATATTTTGGGTTATACGACAATAGAACTCTTCTGGACAAAATGGTTTACGAAGAAAATCATCCGCGCCATTTTTAATAAAACGAGCAGAATGCATCCCGTTATCCGCGCCAGAAATACCAATAATAGATAATTGATCACGATTATAAATTTTACGAATTTCATTAGTTAATTCAATGCCATCCATAACCGGCATTTCAAGGTCGGTGATCACCAACTTAATGTCGCTATGTTGCTTCAAACGCTCGAGAGCTTGCACGCCATCATTTGCTCGGTAAACACTAAAGTTACGACGTTTGAGAAGCTGAGAAACATAATTTCTTGCCGCTGAAGAGTCGTCTACTACTAAAATACCCGTGCTACTATTTGTTATTTGCCAATGTAATATGCGTTTCAAATAGAGAAAGGCTTGGCTGTTCTCTTTCGGGATATAATCAACTACCGGTTGAGCAAGAATTTGCTGTCGAGTGGCTTCATCCATTTTGCCTGTCATTACGACACTGGGAATACCATGTGATAGTACACAACCTATCGCTTCACCATTTGGTGCATCAGGTAAAGCGTAATCGATAGTCGCTACAAAAAAATCATCCTTCGTTTGTAAAATACTTTCCACTTCAGCGAGTGTAGTGGCAATAGTTACCTCATAATTCAATGCCTCGCCAATTTGTCTAATAACTCGACCGATGGGCTTGCTGTCTTCTACTACAAGTAATTGTTTTGACATATAATTTTTAACCTTATAAATATAATGGCATTAAACGAAAAGATTAATCATTTTCACGTGACCTTAAACGATAGCTTGTAAATTAGCATAGGCAACAACGAGCCATTTGCTACCTACATCTGCAAAATTTACTTGAATACGGCTCTGAGCGCCTGAACCTTCATAATTCAAGACCACGCCTTCACCAAATTTTGCATGTACAACTGATTGTCCTAATTTAAACCCACTATTCTTAAACGTCTCCAGCGTAAACGTAGAAGAAAACTTTCCTTTCGTTGAAGGTCGTTTAACTTGGTTTTGCAGTCTTATTTCTTCTGTACATTCTGCTGGTAATTCACGTAGAAAACGGCTGGCTTTATGAAATTTTTCTTGCCCGTAAAGTCTACGACTTTCTGCATGACACAAGTATAGCTTATTCATCGCACGTGTCATGCCGACATAACATAAACGACGTTCTTCTTCTAAACGTCCGATTTCTTCTACCGATTTTTGTGATGGGAACATACCCTCTTCTAAACCAGCGATAAACACTAATGGGAATTCTAATCCTTTCGCTGAGTGCATCGTCATAAGTTGCACAGCGGGCTCATAATCATCCGCTTGCGACTCACCAGCTTCTAACGCCGCATGCGTTAAAAACGATGTCAGCTTGGTTTGTTCTTCTATTAATTCTGGGTCTGCCTCAAATGTTTGGCAAGCAGTAACAAGCTCGTTTAAGTTTTCTATTCTTGCTTCCGCACGTTCACCTTTTTCAGCTTGGTACATGGCTTTTAACCCACTATGCTGAATAACATAGTTGGCTTGCTGATCAAGATCTAAATGGCTAGAGTCGTCTTCAAGCTGGTCAATAACACTGACAAAATTCTGGATCACTTTAGCACTTCGTCCTTTCAATTCATCATTTTTCAACATAAATTGACAAGCTTCCCACAAGGTCATTTCTAAACTGCGTGCTGCATCACGTATTAATGAAAGGCTAGTGTTACCAATGCCACGGGTGGGTGTATTAATAATACGTTCAAAGGCCGCATCGTCATCACGGTTATTTAATAAACGTAAATAAGCAAGCGCATCTTTAATTTCTAGACGTTCGAAGAAACGTTGTCCGCCATAAATTCTATAGGGCAAGCGGCTTTGTAATAATGCTTCTTCCATTAAACGTGATTGTGCATTACTGCGATATAAAATAGCAACATCATCTAAGCTGCCTGTTTTACGCCAATCAGTAATGCGACCAGCTATAAAGCGTGCTTCGTCTATTTCATTAAAAGCGCTATAAATAGATATTTTTTCACCCGCTTCATCTTCCGTCCACAATTTTTTTCCTAAACGGTTGTTATTGTTGGCAATGAGCTTATTCGCAGCATTTAGAATATTAGCGGTTGAGCGGTAATTTTGCTCTAATCTTACGGTTTGAGGTTCATCGAATTCATTTAAGAAACGTTGTATGTTTTCAATTTTTGCACCACGCCAGCCATATATGGATTGATCGTCATCGCCAACAATCATCACCTTACTGGATTTTTTACCTAACATCGTTAACCACGCATATTGAATAGCATTGGTATCTTGAAATTCATCGACCAAGATATGTTTAAAGCGTTGCTGGTAATGTGCAAGTAATACGGCGTTATTTAACCAGAGTTCATGAGCTCGTAGTAATAGTTCAGCAAAATCAACTAAACCCGCTCTATCACAAGCTTCTTGATAACCGCTATACACTTTAACAAAGGTTTGCTCCGTTGGGTCGTCATACACTTCAATGTGTTGCGGGCGAATCCCTTCATCTTTTTTACCATTGATATACCACTGCATTTGTTTAGGTGGCCAACGTTTCTCATCAATTCCTAACGAACGCACGATGCGTTTTACTAAACGAAGCTGATCATCAGAATCAAGTACTTGGAAGTTTTGTGGTAATTTTGCTTCTTGAAAATGCATACGAAGTAAACGATGAGCTAAACCATGGAAAGTCCCTATCCACATGCCATGCACATTACCTTCAACCGTTTTTTCAACACGTACGCGCATTTCTGCGGCCGCTTTATTGGTAAAAGTAACCGCTAAAACACTATGTGATGAAGCCTTTTCAACTTGCATTAACCAAGCAATACGTTGTACTAAAACGCGAGTTTTACCGCTACCTGCGCCAGCCAAGACCAACATATTTTGCAGTGGTGCAGCAACAACATCACGTTGTTTTTCATTGAGTGATTCAAGTAGTTCAGAAACGTCCATAACGGGAAAATAACCTTAGAAAAGTTGAAAGTAAAGTATAGATAAAATTATAACAAGTGATGAAGTTCGCTAATATCAGATAATTCAATATGAGGTAAAACAGTCAACGGTTTGCCAACATCATAGCAAGAAATCCATGCCGTTTGACAACCTGCATTAATAGCGCCTTGAATATCAGAACGACCACAATCACCCACATGTAATAACTGTTCAGGTTTTATTAATAACTTATCACAAGCCGCATAAAACATATCAGTGTGAGGTTTCTGCCTAAATTGTATATTATTATTTCGAGGTGTTGTCAATAAATCACCTGCATGAAAGCGATGCTGAAAATATTGTGAAATCGCTATCTTGTCGGTATCTACATTACCATTACTAATAGCCACTAATGGATATTTTTTTTGTAGCTTTTTCAATAATTGATGAACGGCTTCTGGTACAACAAAGTCACTTCGTTGTAGAACGAAATAATCCAATGCTTTTTGTGCTTCATGTTCAGCAACACCATCAGAAAATCCCAATGCTTGCATTCCCAACGTATAGGTGGCTAAACGAATATCACCTACATGGTGAACTAACTGAGGGTTTTCTTTGAGCACTTGCTGATGAAACGGCTGCCAAAAGAGGTAATTAAATACGCTATTATTTACGCTATTGATAAGTGTAGTATTCACTGAAAATAATTCAGAAAAGTAGGCAACCATTTTTGCATCCGTTGCCATCATTACCGGGTAATTACTGTACAAGGTATCGTCAAGATCAAAGCTAATCGCTTTAAAGGGTTCTAAACGACGGTAAAACTTCATCAGCTCTGTTATTTATAAAGTTGTTGAAAAAGTAATTTCGCAACAAGTTTTCTAAATTGGCTAAGTAATAGGGTATCCATACGGGGATCAAAATGATCGGCATCTGCACTGCTTATCGCTAAAAAACCTATCTCATCATCTAGGTGGTTGAGCTTAATTAACACCACGGAGCCTTCTTGATGTTGAGAAAAAATCAGTTCTTGCTCACTTTTTTGTAAACGGCCAAAGTAGTAGTCTTCTTTGGATAAGCGATTATTCATTACACCAGCACAGTCGTTTGTCACAATACTTGAATGTTCAACCACCGTATTTTCTATTAACCATACTTTTAAGCCTGATAACGACAATAATTCTGTCGTTGCCTGATACAAACAATCGAGTAACTCATCAGCTGAGCTGCAATCTAATAAGCGTAAATATAGATCACTGTATAAAGCAAAGAGTTGTTCATTCTGATTAGCAATCGCCATTAATTGGGTGATTTCTTCTTCTAATCCATGAATTTTATGACGTTGCTGACTTTGCTGTCTTTCTACTAACGATACCGTACCACGGTTCTGATCCGACAAACGTAAGCTATTTGTCAGTTCCGGGTTACGATTAAAGAATTCAGGGTTATCATGTAAATAATCAACAATGAGATCATCCGTTAACGTTAATTCATCTAACTGTATTTTTTTTGAGTCGCTCAATTTATTTCTCTACTTCTAAATTTTTGTCTATACATTCGTTTTACCGGCATTCACGGTCAAAATTTACTTACAAATTCAATTGCCCGTCAAATACATGTACGGCTGGACCGGTCATCTTTACAGAATTACCTGGTCCTTTCCAATATACTTTTAACTTACCGCCAGGTAATTCTACGGTAACATCTCGGCCTAATTTATTTTGTGTTTGTCCAATAACTACCGCTGCACAAGCGCCACTACCACAAGCCAAGGTTTCAGCAGTTCCGCGCTCATAAACGCGAAGTTTAATATAGTCTGGGGAAACAATTTCCATAAAACCAACATTCACTTGTTGAGGAAATCGTTCGTGATGCGACAACGCTTTCCCTAATGTTGCAACGGGCGCGTCAATAATAGAGTCAACCGTCAAAACACAATGCGGGTTACCTAATGAAACAACGCCACATAATACCGTTTCTTCGTCACTACGCAGAATATAAGTACCTTCTACTTTTTGGGCTGTGAAAGGAATTTGGCTAGGTTCAAACTTAGGTGTTGGCATATTCACTGAAACGTTACCATCACGTTCAACAAATAACGTCATTTTACCTGACTGCGTTGAGACCTTAATTTTATTCTTGTTCGTTAACCCTTTTAAACGCACAAACTTAGCAAAACAACGCGCACCATTGCCACATTGACCGACTTCACTACCGTCAGCATTAAAAATACGGTAATGAAAATCTAAATCAGGATCATACGGCGGTTCAACAATTAAAACTTGATCAAAGCCAACACCGAAATTTCGATGGGCCAAATGCTTTATTTGTTCATTCGACAAATAAACATTTTGTGTGACATTGTCGAGTACGAGGAAGTCGTTACCTAAACCGTGCATTTTTGAAAAATTAACTAACATTTACTACCCATATTCAATTTTTATACTTATACCAATATCACTAATTAAGTGATCATTTCTATTTGTTAAAACCATCAACTACTGTGTTATTTATTTAACAATGAGAACAACTAGTTATTAAAATAAATGCTTTGTATTTGATGTTTTTTCCTACGTATAAAATAGATCACTTATTTAATGAAACGGGTATTACTCTGGTAACAAAGACTCGCCTTGCCACAGTTGCTCAATGGTTTCTCGAGCACGGATCAAATGATGTTCTTCACCATCTACCATTATTTCTGCAGCTTTAGGGCGACTATTATAATTCGAGCTCATGGTGAATCCGTATGCTCCCGATGAACGAATAGCTAATAAATCGCCTTCAATAATACGCAGTTCACGTGCTTTGCCAAGAAAGTCACCCGTTTCACAAATAGGACCAACAATATCGTACGTTTGTTTTTTAGTGGCTTCGTTTTTTTCTACTTCAATAATAGCTTGCCATGCTTGATATAACGACGGACGAATTAAATCATTCATCGCTGCATCAACAATTGCAAAATGTCTATCTTGATTTGTTTTTAGCAACTCAACTTCAGTCACCAAAATTCCTGCATTAGCCATAATGGCACGACCAGGTTCGTAAATCAGGGTTATATCTCGATCAGCCAACTTATCAGCAATCGCTTTTGCATATTCTTTTGGATGTGGTGGCTTTTCATCGTCATAACAAACACCCAATCCTCCTCCCACATCAATATGAGATAAAGTAATATCTATTTTCGCTAAACGGTCTACGAGAGCTAACACACGGTCTAACGCATCTAAAAAGGGTTTAACTTCTGTTAGCTGGGAACCGATATGACAATCAATGCCATTCACTGCAATATGTGATAAACCGCTGGCGTGCTGATACAACTCAAAAGCATCATCAATGCTAATACCGAATTTATTTTCTTTTAAGCCGGTAGATATATATGGATGTGTACCCGCATCTACATCAGGATTTACTCTTAAAGAAATTGGCGCAATCATATTCATACGTTTAGCAACCTGCTGAATACGTGTTAATTCAGCCGCTGACTCTACATTAAAACAATAAATACCTTTCTCTAAAGCGAAAGTAATTTCATCTGATCTTTTACCAACCCCTGAAAATACCACTTTACTCGCATCGCCACCTGCTTGCAGTACTCGTGCGAGTTCACCTTTTGAAACAATATCAAAACCACTACCTAATCGAGCCATGACATTTAAAACAGCAATATTACTATTCGCCTTCACCGCATAACACACTAAGTGTGGTTTATCGCCAGCAGCTTGATCAAAGGCATGCCAATGACGTTCAATCGTTGCACGAGAATAAACATATAAAGGTGTACCATGTTGTTCAACAAGCTTTGTAACTGCTATGTCTTCGGCATAAAGTGATGAGTTTTTGTAATTGAAAAAATCCACGATTAATTTTCCTGCGATGGTTCTGCTGATGAGTTCTGTTTTTGCTCATTTTTAACGTGTTCAGTTGGTATCTGTGTTTTTACTTCAACAGGTTTTTGCATTAGTGGACCTTTAATTCCACATCCGCTTAAAAGCACTGATATAATAAAACACGCTAAAATAATTGAATTTTGTTTACGCATACTTGATTTATTCGATTTTTTTCTCATGATAGACGTTTTATAATCTCATGACCAACAAATAGCTAGCAAAGATGAATAAATTTCATTGCACTAGAAAAGGAAGCATTAATGAACGACAGCCAATACAATTTACTTGCCGAAGAAATTATTCTTCAAATAGAAGAAGCCGTTGAAGATTGTGGTACCGACATTGATTTTGAAGGTGTTGGCGGCATGCTCACATTGACCTTTAAAAATGGCAGTAAAGTCATCATTAATAAGCAAGCACCTTTACATGAAATATGGGTTGCAACTAAATTTAATGGTCATCATTTTCAGTGCGAGAATAACCAATGGACAGACAAACGTGGTGGCGGTGAACTTTGGCAGTTTTTATCAAAAGCTATCAGTATTCAAGCCGACACCGAAATAACCATCACCGCAGGATAATTTAAATGAGCACAGCAACTGTACGCATTGCCACACGTAAAAGCGCGCTCGCTTTATGGCAAGCTGAATATGTAAAAGCACAATTAGAACATTTTCATCCAAGTCTTAATGTTGAACTTGTGCCTATGACGACTAAGGGCGATATAATTTTAGATACGCCATTAGCTAAAATTGGTGGTAAAGGATTATTTGTAAAAGAACTTGAAGTCGCCATGTTAGAAGATCGCGCTGACATCGCTGTTCATTCAATGAAAGATTTACCGGTAGAATTTCCTGAAGGCTTAGGCCTAGCAGTTATTTGTCCACGTGAAGATCCTCGCGACGCGTTTGTCTCTAATACCATAAAAAGTTTGGCCGAACTTCCACAAGGTGCCATTGTAGGTACCTCAAGTTTACGTCGACAATGTCAAATTAAAGCACTTCGTCCAGATCTCGATATTCGTGATTTACGCGGTAACGTAAATACCCGTTTGAAAAAACTAGATAACGGCGAATATGATGCGATTATTCTTGCTGCGGCGGGTTTAATACGTTTAGAAATGCCTGAACGCATTCAAGAATTCATTGAGCCAGAAGTCATGCTTCCAGCAAATGGTCAAGGCGCTGTGGGTATTGAATGTAGAACGAACGATGAAGCACTTAAAGTTTTGCTCGCACCATTAGGGTGTGAAACGACCCGTATTCGTGTGCTAGCAGAACGAGCAATGAATCGCGCATTAGAAGGCGGCTGTCAGGTGCCTATTGGTAGTTATGCTATTATTCAAGAAAATGGTGAAATGTTTATTCGCGGTTTGGTCGGTGCAACCGACGGTAGTGAAATACTCAAGAGTGAAATTACCGGTGCTATTGGTGATGCTGAGCAGTTAGGCACGACACTTGCCGATCAATTACTTGAAAAAGGCGCGGATAAAATATTGCGTCAGGTATATGCAGAGCAGTAATACGCACGTTTTAATTACACGTCCTGAAAATACAGGGCGTGTTTTAGCACAACAGTTAAAAAGTATCGGTATTAGTGCTTGGTGTTATCCTTTGTTCGATTATCAACCGCTGGCTGATGAAAACACCACTCAAATCCTCATTGAAAAACACCCAAAAGGGATAGTTATTTTTGTCAGTGTCGCCGCTGTAGAATTTGCTCATCGCGCTTTTAACTTATTAAATTGGCAACAAAAAACCATTATTGCGGTAGGCAATGCAACAAAGGCGGCTTTAAGCCGCTCAGGTGTTAATGCTATATCCCCTGAACTTCATACCAGTGAAGGATTATTAACGCTTAATGCCCTCGATGAAAAAAACATAAAGCAACAAGATGTTATTATTGTGCGTGGTAATGGCGGAAGAGAGCACCTTGCCGAACAACTCAACATGCGTGGCGCAAACGTTCACTATTTAGAAAGTTATAAAAAGGTTTGGCGTCCTTTGGTACAAAATCCTGTTCCGGAATGGAAAAATAAGCAGATAAATTGTATTGTAGTGACCAGTAACGCGTTGTTAGACAACATAGTACGCTTAATAAATAATTCAGACGATGACTGGAAAAATACTTGTTTATGGATTGTAGCGAGTGAGCGTATTGCAGAACGAGCAAAACAACTAGGCTTACTCAATATCGTTAATGCTAATGGTGCGAATGACCAAGCCATTATGGGTGCTATCAATAACCATGGAAAAAATAATGACTGATAAAAAGCAAAACGAGCCAAAAGCTTCAGAATCAGAAGATAAAGCGACTGAAGAAAAGTCAGAGCAAGGTTTTTCCACATCAATTTCACTCACACCTGCTCCTAAAAAATCTCTAAGTGATGAAAAAAAACAGCCTGTAACTAACAAAGCTACAGCGTCAGCCAACGAGAAAAAATCAACAATGAAAACGCCTGAAAAAGTGTCTACTTCCTCGAAAAATACTGAGACAATCAATAAAAACAAACAAAAACTATCGAAGACTGCCGTGCTTTCTTTGATCATAGCATTAGCAGCAAGTGCTGGCGTTGGTGGTTTATATTACTGGGATATGCAACAACAAGCGGCTATCAAGAAAGAAGTGTTACAACAAACTCATGAAAGCTTAACCAGTAGTGACCAAAGAACACAGCAAAATCTAGCCAATATTGAGCAAAAAGTTACACAATTACTCGCTCAGCAACAGACTGCATTTTCCAATCGCTTAACCAAGGATATCGAAAGAATAAGAACAGACAGTCAAGTTAAGATTACCCAACTTGAAAAAGCCGTTGAACGATTATCACAAAATCAACCGAGTGATTGGTTATTACACGAAGCCGAATACCTTATACGTATTGCTACTCGCACTATGTGGTTAGAACATGATACGAGCGCAGCGATAGGTTTGTTGCAAGATGCTGATATGCGTTTGAAGGAACTAGAAGATCCAGCGTTTCTACCTATTCGTCAGTTAATTCGTGAAGATATTGAACAATTAAAGTTAATGCCGAATATAGACAACGAAGATATCATTTTGACGTTAATGGCAATGAATAAACAACTTAATAATTTACCCGTCAAGTCAGAACTGATACCTGAAAACTTTGTTACACAAGTTGAATTGAATTTGTCAGAAGACATTGCCGATTGGAAAGAGAATATCGCTAAAACATGGCGATACTTTTCAGACAGTTTTATTACGATAAATAAGAGAAGTGGTAAAGAAGAGGCATTATTGCCACCACAATTTCAACAAAACTTGCGTGAAAATCTAAGTCTTAAATTACAATTAGTACAATGGTCAGCGAGTGAAAGAAAGCAAAAATTATACAATCAAAATCTAAACGACATACAACTTTGGATAGAACAATACTTTGACATGAGCGCGGTAGAAAACAAAAACTTCTCTCAAGGTATTGAGCAACTAAAAAGTGAAATTGTGAGTTACGATTATCCATCAACACTTTCATCTCTCAACGCACTTCGACAAGTACTCGCTGACCAACCTTTAAAGCCTATTATTGATAAATTAAACCCAGAAAATAATACTGTAAAACCTGAAAATGAAACACCTGAAGTCAAACTAGAATCCAAGCTAAAAGATGAGCTTACAATTTCCAGTGAGGCCTTATAATGAAACGAACAATATTATGGATTTTTTTAATATTAACCTTTTTTGTCGTTATTGCTGTTAGCCCAGCAATAATTAGCGAAAAGGGTTACATTTTAATTTCTATGGGTGATTCAATTATTGAGCTAACCGTAGTTAGCGCCTGTATTATGCTTACAGTAATATTTGTTGTACTCGTTTTTTCACTCAAGTTTATTCGTGGCAGTTTGCGTTTTGGTTTTCGTGGCTGGAATAAAATTGCTTTTGCTAGTCGTCGTCGTGGTTTAAAAAACTTAAATCGTGGTATTGCTGCTTTTATTCTTGAAGACCACCAACAAGCAGAGCACCTGTTAGCAAAGGCAGCAGAGCCATCAAACTTTCCTCGCACAGCTTATTTATTAGCAGCAGCTGCATCTTCAAAGCAATCGTTACGTTCAAATACTAATCATTATTTAGGGCTATTGGCCCAAGAAGACCATACAATAAAAACCGCAGGTTTAGAGTCAATCTTAGTCACTATTAAATTATTGATGGTGCAAGAAGATTTTGCACCAGCACGTACCATTATTGATGAACATCATAAGCACGTTGGCCATGACGCACGCTTGCTAGGTTTAGAAATTGAATTAAGTTTGCAAGAAAAGCGCTTTAGTTATGTTATTGAACAGCTAGTTTCAGCACGTAAACAAAAAACGATTACCGATGAAAAAATAGCCCAATGGGAAGCAATCGCTTTTTATGGTGCTTTCAGTGAAACAATGCGCCAAGAAAGCAAAGATGCGTTAGCACTACTTTGGCAAAAACTATCGAAAAAGCTCAAGCAACGTGAAGCAATTTTATTTGCTTACTGTCAAGTATTAGCCGAGCACAAAATTACTGAGCCGCTGAATAAAATATTGTTACCTGTGGTAAAAAAAGGCGCTGACGTTAAGTTTTTACAAAACATTCGTTTACTGCCAATTTCCGCTGCTGATGAATTAATTAGCGCCGTGCAAAAGCACTTACATCATGACCAACATAGTGGAAAATGGTTAAGCTGTTTAGCAAATTTAGCCGCGAAATCTCAGCATCTGCCAATGGCTGAAAAAGCCTTTAATAGCTTAGTAAACCTAGATGGTCAGCAATACGACACCACTGACTTAGTGATTTTTTCTCAAGTACTCGAACAGCAAGGCGACTTCCAGAAAGCTAATCAAGTATTAAATAAAGTAGTGGCTCAAATTGACAGCCTCTCGCATAATGTTCTACAAACAAATAACGGAAATCAAGCATAATGAATTTAACAGTCGACTTTAAAAAACCTGAGATTGCAGGTGCATTTGATTGGCAAATTTGCCAAGAAATTAATGTAAAAAACGACAAAGGCGAGATTATTGCTAAAGCCGAAATTGAGCTAGTCACCCTTAATAAACATCGTGATGCTATGGGTTCATATACTTTATTGTCTAATGAAGAGACTGACTGGGAAATTCCACTTAATCTTTACTTTAAGGGCCAAAACCTAACAAAAGATTTGTGTGAAGCATTAAATATTACCCCTGATACCAAAAAAGCTAAAACACATATATTACTTGAAGCCATCAGTGTTCTTCCTGAATACCGTAAACAAGCTGTCGGCCAATATCTACTTAAAGAGATTGTTAAGCATCATGAAAAGGTACAGTCTATTACGGTATTAAGCATGCCTATGCATAGTTTTTTAGATGCCGATGAATGTGAAGATGAAACGATTAAAGCCTACTATCAAGCCGCTGATTTGCAAAACTTAAAAGTATCGGCAGATGATCTGACTAACTTTTTTTCAAATAGCGGTTTTATTGAATTTAAAGTTGACGAAAGTTTACTTGAAGAACCTTTACCTTATCAAATACTTGTCGCGAGCCCACAAAGTATCTTAAAAGAAAGCAATTAAACTGTTTTTGGGTTGTGAACAAGGTTGAAATTTTAACATTAAAAACATAAAAGAGGTCTGTTATGTTTGATATTCATGGTGATTGGAGAATTGAAGTTTATGGAGATGTTATTGTTCAGTGGTTTTCTGGCTGCTGGAACGAAGAAGCCATTATTGCTTATGTTACAGAATTCCAAACTAAAGCAACCCCTTTAAAAGGAAAAAAATGGGCTATTATTTCTTCATTTGAAGACTGGGAATTAGGGGTTCCCGAAATAGACAAACATATTGCAGAGCATTGTGAATGGTTTAAGATTAATGGCTGTATTAAAGATTGCCATATATACACACCTAATGCCGTCAAAGAAATGCAGCTAGAACGATTAATACCCCATACGGATGCATTTTATGAACGGCAGGTATTTACCAATAACGAAGCGGCAACAACTTGGCTGGCAAGCTGCGGTTTTTATATTGATACTCAAAACATTAATAAGATGACAGAGAAATAGAAAACTTATGGACGATAAATTGTTCATCTCTTTTAAAATATTTATTCGTACCAATTCTAAAAAAAATCATCAGAAAAACCCTATTTAATAATTGCTTTACAGAGTTAAGCAGCTATTAAATAAGGTTCTTTACCTTGATGCTTGTTGTTACGCTTAAATGATCCTTTTCCTTTTTTAGCCTTAACAACTTGTAACTTATAAACTTTAGATGTGACTAACGCCGCAAAAAAGTTGTCTTTAATTTTCCCTCGACCTAAATCGGTCGTCATCGTATTTTCAAATAATTGAGCCTTTTTATTTTTACTCATCATATTTCCTCTTTAATAACAAAAGCCATCAGTAAGATGGCTTTTTTCGATCTATTAATTTTACACTATGCCAATTTGATTAATTAGGCGATCTACTTTTTCATGAGGGAAAATGGATAAATACAAGGCATACAATTTAGTAAGTAGTTATTCTCGGCTTTGGCATCCTGCGTCGCTCTACCTGCAGTATCCATACTTACGTACTTATAAATTTTATAACGCTGTAGTTTTTCATTTTAACCATTAAAAATGAGCAGATAATTAATCAACTTGGTATTATATATATGCAAAGGCGTCAGCAAACATATGTTCTACTAATGCACCTTGTGCTAAAAAGTCTGTTCGTACAGCACCAACCATATCAAAACGTCCGGCGAGATAAATATCGTAATCTCCAAGATTTTTAATATCTTTCATAACTGCTTTATGTACCATGCCTGTTTGACCTTGCCAGTCATCATGTGGTGTTTCGACTACCGCATGAAACTCACCATTTTCTAGACTGTTAATTATTTTAGTAGTTTTTTCTAATTCATAACAAGCGCTTAACTCACGTAATCCCCAGTAAACAACAACTTTACGTGATGATTGCTGTGAAGCTAAAAATTCGTACATCGATTTGATATAAGAAAACCCTGTGCCACCGGCTAAAAGCAATAAAGGTCTTTCACTTTCCGTGCGCAACTGAGCATCACCTAATGGCATTTCAATTGTCACTGTACCGTTAGCTTTTATGTGTTCGATAACTTGCATTGGGTAACTATCTGCACCAAATGCACCTATTTGCAATTCAATCAATTCAGCACTTGGTGCACTAGCTATTGAAAATGGTCGCTTGTCGTCATCACTCATGACAAAATTTAAGTATTGACCCGCTTGAAAATCAATTTGCTTACTTGGCTTTAATAGCACTTTATAAACAAACTCTGTCAGTGATGTTAGTGATTCTACCTGACATTCAATTTTATTCATTTCTTTAAACCTTTCATTATTCAGACCCTTAATTATATTAAGGTTACTTATTTGTTCTCATCAGATGCAGGAAAAATATTGAGTTCATCCCAAATATTATCAACATCCGTTTTAACTTCTTCCGTCATCACAATAGGTTCACCCCATTCGCGATTTGTTTCACCCGGCCATTTATTGGTTGCATCTAAGCCCATTTTTGAGCCTAAACCTGAAACAGGAGAAGCAAAATCTAAATAGTCTATTGGCGTATTTTCAATTAATACCGTGTCACGGCTTGGATCCATTCGTGTGGTCATTGCCCAAATCACGTCTTTCCAATCACGCGCATTAATATCATCATCACAAACAATAACGAACTTAGTATACATGAACTGGCGTAAAAACGACCAAACTCCCATCATTACTGTTTTTGCATGTCCGGCATATTGTTTTTTAATTGTTACAATGGCTAAACGATACGAACAACCTTCTGGTGGCAAATAAAAATCTTGAATCTCAGGAAATTGTTTCTGCAAAATTGGTATAAAAACTTCATTTAATGCCACACCTAAAATTGCAGGCTCATCGGGCGGACGGCCGGTATATGTACTGTGATAAATAGGGTCTTTACGGTGCGTTATATGGGTCACTGTCATCACAGGGAAACTATCTACTTCATTATAATAACCCGTATGATCACCATATGGCCCTTCGGGAGCGACTTCATTTGGATCTAAGTAACCTTCAAGAATAATTTCTGCTGTCGCAGGAACTTCTAAATCGTTGCTAATACATTTTGCGACTTCCGTTTTCGCACCACGTAATAAACCGGCAAAAGCATATTCTGATAACGAATCAGGAACCGGTGTTACTGCACCTAAAATAGTCGCAGGATCAGCGCCTAAAGCGACAGACACAGGATATTTTTCACCTGGATTTGTTTGTTTGAACTCTTGAAAATCTAGTGCACCACCACGATGTGATAACCAACGCATAATAATTTTATTTTTACCGATTAATTGTTGCCTATAAATACCTAAATTTTGACGTTCTTTATGAGGGCCGCGAGTTACCGTTAACCCCCAAGTGATTAATGGCGCAATATCGCCTGGCCAACACTTTTGAATGGGTAATTTCGTTAAATCGACATCTTCACCTGAAATAACTTCTTGCTGGCACAAAGGTTTTTTAATGACCTTGACTGGCATATTTAATACTTGTTTATAAACAGGTATTTTACTTAACGCGTCACGAAAACCTTTTGGCGGTTCTGGCTCTTTCAACATCGCCAATAATTTACCGACATCACGCAAGGCATGAACATCTTTTTGTCCCATAGCGAGAGCTACACGATCAGGTGTACCAAATAAGTTGGTTAAAACCGGCATTCCGTGTGGCACGCCGTTTTTATCGGTTGGATTTTCAAATAACAGTGCAGGACCTTCAGCGCGTAGCGTACGATCGCTGATTTCAGTCATGGTTAAGTCAGTAGAAATAGGTTGAGAAATACGTTTGAGCTGGCCTATTTTTTCTAACTGTTTTATAAAGTCTCTTAAGTCACTATATTTCATAAATGTTAATCACTTATTAGCTTAGTTTTCTAAACAAAAACGCCAGACGTTATTGCTAACGCTGGCGTTATGTACAGGATGTACAGTATGTCGCAATCACATGGCTGTGAATGAGCGACCAATAAACTATTTACGTTTCATTGAATCAAAAAATTCGTTATTGGTTTTAGTCATCGCTAATTTATCAATAAGGAACTCAATGGCACCAACTTCATCCATTTCATGAACGATTTTACGCAAAATCCACATTTTCTGTAGCTCAGCTGGTTTAGTGATAAGTTCTTCGCGACGTGTACCACTACGGTTGATATTGATTGCAGGGAAAACACGTTTTTCAGACACTTTACGAGAAAGGTGTAATTCCATGTTACCGGTACCTTTAAATTCTTCGTAAATAACTTCGTCCATTTTTGAACCCGTCTCTACTAAAGCGGTAGCGATAATGGTTAAACTACCGCCATGTTCGATATTACGTGCAGCACCAAAAAAGCGTTTTGGACGATGTAGCGCATTAGCATCAACACCACCGGTAAGGATCTTACCTGATGATGGAATAACCGTATTATAAGCACGTGCTAAACGTGTGATTGAATCTAATAAAATAACCACATCTTTTTTATGTTCAACTAAACGTTTTGCTTTTTCGATGACCATTTCGGCAACTTGAACATGACGATTGGCGGGTTCATCAAATGTCGAAGCAATAACTTCACCTTTTACCAAGCGTTGCATCTCAGTAACTTCTTCCGGACGTTCATCGATGAGTAAAACCATCAACTCGGCTTCAGGGTGATTATGAGCAATACTTTGCGCAATGTTTTGTAGGAGTAATGTTTTACCTGCTTTAGGCGGCGCAACAATTAAACCACGTTGCCCTTTACCAATCGGAGAAGCTAAATCTAAAACACGTGCAGTAATATCTTCAGTTGAACCATTACCACGTTCCATGATTAAACGTTCATCGGGATGAATTGGTGTTAAGTTTTCAAATAATATTTTATTGCGAACATTTTCAGGCTTGTCAAAATTTACTTCAGCGACTTTTAATAATGCAAAGTAACGCTCACCTTTTTTAGGTGGACGAATTTTTCCATGAATAGTATCGCCAGTACGCATACTAAAACGACGAATTTGACTCGGTGATACATAAATATCATCGGGTCCTGCTAAGTATGAAGAATCAGAAGAACGTAAGAAACCAAAGCCATCTTGTAAAATTTCTAAAACACCGCCACCAAAAATGTCATTATCACCTTCTGCATGGGCATTTAATATTGCAAAAATAATGTCTTGTTTACGATTTCTGCCTAAGTTATCTAGCTTCATAGACGCGGCAAGTGACACAAGTTCGCTTATAGGTTTTTCTTTAAGTTCGATCAGATTCATAGGGGGGGTTCTTAAACTATTTTATGTTGAAGTGATTTGCCTGTTGGCATAATTGACATTGGAGTTTGGTTTTTGAAATGTTCTTCATCAGAAAGCTAAACTTAGCACTAAAATTTACCAAGGTAAAGGATCAAACTTTGATCTACTGCTTTATCGGTCAAATATTATACTAAGATACAAAAAAGGTTCGTATATACGAACCTTTTTTAGATAGCTTATAAGTTTTTATCAATAAACTCTTTCAATTGAGTTTTAGATAATGCACCAACTTTCGTATCAGCGACTACACCATCTTTAAATAGTAATAACGTAGGAATACCACGGATACCGTATTTAGGCGGAGTAGTTGAATTTTGGTCAATATTTAATTTACCAACAGTTACTTGATCTGCATATTCTTCTGCAATGTCATTTAATAAAGGTGCAATCATTTTACAAGGACCACACCACTCAGCCCAAAAATCAACTAATATAAGGCCTGAGGCGGTAATTACGTCAGTATCGAAACTGTCATCTGTTAACTGAACAATTCTATCGCTCATTTCTATCTCCGGTAAATGGTGGCGTTTTGCCAATTGCTGACGATTATAACTGCATCATAATGAATTACCAACTTTGATCTTATAACTCTTCGCTATTTATGCCATTAAATTATTATTAATGAATACATTTTCTCGATACCGTTTTTTATTAACTATATAACCTGTTAAGCTGTGCGCATGAATAAAACACACTTAACTGAAACTAAGTTCTCTGAACTTAACCTCGACGCAAAAGTTGTCGCAGGTCTTGACGCTATGGGCTTTGAGAATTGTACAGCAATTCAAGAGCAATCTTTGCCCATTCTATTGAAAGGTACTGATATTGCAGGCCAAGCACAAACTGGCGAAGGTAAAACAATTGCCTTTTTAGCTGCAACCTTTCATCACTTATTACAAAAACCAGATCCTAAGCATAATCAACCTCGTGCATTGATCATGGCACCAACACGTGAATTAGCGGTACAAATTCATCGTGATGCTAAAGAAATGGCAAAAAGCACAGGTTTACGTTTAAGCGTTGTTTATGGCGGAGAAGGTTATGAAAGCCAACGTCTAGAGCTTGAAGCGGGTGTTGACATTCTTATTGGTACTTGTGGTCGTTTACTTGATTACATGAAACAAGGTGTATATAACTTAAGCAATATTGAAGTTGTTGTGCTTGATGAAGCAGATCGTATGTTCGATTTAGGTTTTATTAAAGACATCCGTTATATGTTTAATCGTATGCCAGCGCCAACAGAACGTTTGAGTATGTTATTTTCAGCTACTTTATCTTTCCGCGTTAAAGAGCTTGCTTTTGAACACATGAATGAACCTGAAAGTGTTGAAATTGCGCCTGAACAAAAAACAAATACCCGTATTTCTGAAGAACTTTTTTATCCTTCTAACGAAGATAAAATGAGCTTATTACAAACATTGATTGAAGAAGAATGGCCAGAAAAAGCGATTATTTTTGCTAACACCAAACATGTTTGTGAAAAAGTTTATGCTCATTTAGAAATTGACAAGATTCGTGTCGGTTTATTAACTGGCGATGTTCCGCAAAAGAAACGTTTAAAAATTCTTGAGCAATTCAGTGCTGGTCAATTAGACATACTCGTTGCAACAGATGTTGCAGCTCGTGGTTTGCATATTCCTAACGTAAGTCATGTTTTTAATTATGATTTACCTGATGATTGTGAAGATTATGTACATCGCATAGGCCGTACAGGTCGTGCTGGAGCAACTGGGCATGCGATTAGTTTTGCTTGTGAAGGTTATGTTTTTAACTTACCTCCTATCGAAACTTATATTGAGCATGCTTTACCGGTAAGTAAATATGATCAAGACGCGTTATTAACAGATTTCCCGACACCAAAACCTCGTCCTCGTCGCCATAAGCCAAATAATGGTGGACAGAATCGCGGTAGAACCGGTGGCAACAACCAACGTCGGTACTAGCATACTATGACGATCACCCATACTGAGATCTCAACACCTCTTTATGCGGTGATCGATTTAGGCTCAAACAGCTTTCACATGTTAATCACCAGACAGCTTGCAAATAGTGTCCAAGTGGTAGACAAAGTAAAACGTAAAGTTCGTTTAGCATCCGGTTTAAATTCACAGAACATACTCAGTCAAACAGCCATTGCTCGTGGGCTTGAATGCTTAAGTTTTTTTGCTGAACGCCTACAAGATATTCCCCAAGAGAACGTTCGTATCGTTGCAACAGCAACATTACGTCTTGCGACTAATCGTGATGAATTTCTCTCACAAGCCAATAAAATTTTAGGTAAAAAAATAAGCTTACTCTCAGGTAAACAAGAAGCTAAAAATATTTATTTAGGTGTTGCACATACTAGTTGTGGTGCCAAACAGCGCTTTGTTATTGATATTGGTGGCGCGAGCACAGAGCTTATTTTAGGCGACGGATTTGTTACCTCACACGTAGAAAGTTTAGATATTGGTTGTGTTACTTTTAATAACGACTATTTTTCTGATGATAAATTAACCCGTGATAATTTCTCACGAGCGATATATGCTGCTAAGAACGTTATCGCGCCTTTAGTTGCACGTTATAAAAATACTGGATGGCAAATAGTATTGAGCGGTTCAGGCACTATGCAAGCTTTAGTTGAAATTCAAAATTTTTCTCATCAAAATTCAGGCATTGATTTACTCTTTTTACAGAAAATTCAGCAACAGCTAATCGATTGTAAAACGATGAATAAAATCAATATTGATGGCCTTTCAAGTGAACGTTCTCCTGTAATAGCCAGTGGTATAGCCATTTTAACAGCCCTTTTTGAAAGTTTTTCAATTCATAAAATACAATTATCTAGCGGCGCTTTACGTGAAGGTCTGTTATATGGCATGTTACCTGAAATAATTGGTCCCCCTATTCGTCAAAGCACCATTAATTCATTGACAGAAAAATTTCATATCGATAGCCGTCACGCTAAGCGGATAAAGAAACAAGCAACAAGTTTATTTCACACTTATAAAGATTCTTGGCCATTAGATAATGAAAATGGTTTAGCTTTACTCAATGCTGCTTGTGAGTTACATGAAGTGGGTTTGCTCTTAGAGTTTAAACAACACCAACGACACGGTGCTTATATATTACAACATGCCGACTTACCTGGCTTTGATCAAGTAGATCGTCAGTTATTAGTTGCACTGGTGTTGTTATATAAAGGCGATATTGATTTAACCTTACTTAAAAAACAAACCGCACTCAGTTTCAAAGAAGCGAGCTATTTACTGGTCATATTACGATTAGCTGTGATTTTATGCCGACGACGTATAGACGATGCATTACCTGACTATCAAACAGCTATAATTAGGAATATTGATGAAGATGATATTATTAATTTATGCTTACCAACAACATGGCTGACCCAGCATCCATTAATTGCAGATGAACTACTGCAGGAAAATGCCCATTTAGCTCAGTTGAATTTGTCATTGAATATTTATTGTGAAGTTTAATAAATACAAATCGAAAAATTAGTGGTTTGTTCTTGTTGCCCAAACATTGGTAAAAATTACAATACTACCGCCAATAACCATCATCCATGTGATTTGCTCACCTAAGAGAAAATACGCTGCAATCGAACCGTATATGGGCTCTAAACTTACCGCTATGCTCGCTGTTTGAGCTTTAACGATTTTCAATGAGTGATTAAATAATGTATGTGCAACGGCAGTAAATAATACGCCTAAAATGATGAGTACTGACAACTGCTGGTAAGAAATGGTGATCGGGTATAAATAAATCAAAGGTAGCAAACATATACTCGCACAAGAATTTTGATAAAAAGCGACTTTTTTAGCCGATGTTTTAGCAACAAATTTCCTATTTAAGAGGGTTAATAACGCAAAACTCATTGCAGAGACCATACCCCATACCACCCCTTCAATATCTCCAGTACTTAAATTACCTAAAGGCAAAATAAACATAATACCTACGATTGTCAGAAGCGCTTGTACTAAGGCTTGATAATGAAACTTTTCCTTGAAAAGTAAAGGCTCTAAAAAACTGACAAAAACAGGGAAACTTGCAAAAGTGATCAAACCAATTGCAACGCTAGATACCTGAATAGCATAAAAAAAACTGCCCCAATGAAAAGCTAAAATCAATCCGGTAAAAGCAAGTGGGATCAGTAGTGACTTTTCGACTTTTAATGACTGCTTTTTTATTAATAAGACAAAGAGCGCGATGGCTATTGCTGCAAATGTAGCACGTCCAAAAACAATATGGCTTGCAGGCATATTGAGCCATTTAGCAAAAAGTCCTGATATAGCGAAAAGCAATACTGCACTATGCAATGAGAATAGCGATTGTTTGTAAATGGGCATTCATGCTCGATTAGGGAAAACGTAGACAACTTATTCTACCAGCTAAACTTCGTCAGCCAATAGAATAAGACGTTTGGAGATATAACTTTTTATTGGATTACTGTTCTTTCAACCAATAAGCTACCGTTTTGGCAAAGTAGGTTAAAATTCCGTCGGCACCTGCACGCTTGAATGCTAATAATCCTTCCATAATACAAGGTTTTTCAGCTAACCAACCATTTTGAATCGCGGCCATGTGCATCGCATATTCACCACTCACTTGGTAAGCGTATGTCGGTACTTGAAAGGTGTCTTTCACACGACGAACAATGTCTAAATAAGGCATGCCCGGCTTAACCATAACCATATCTGCACCTTCAGCAATGTCTTGAGCAACTTCATGCATTGCTTCATCACTGTTGGCAGGATCCATTTGATATGAATGTTTATTACCACCTTTTATATTACTCGCGGAACCGACTGCATCACGAAATGGACCATAATAGTTTGAGGCGTATTTTGCTGAATAAGCCAAAATACGGGTATTTACAAAACCCTGTTTTTCTAACGCTTCACGAATAGCACCGACACGACCATCCATCATATCTGAAGGCGCAACAACATCAGCGCCCGCTTGTGCATGAGAAAGTGCTTGTTTTACTAGAATTTCTTTGGTGATGTCATTTAATACATAACCATCATCTTTGCTGCCTTCACCAATAATGCCGTCTTGACCATGAGTGGTGAAGGGATCAAGAGCCACATCAGTGATCACACCTAATTCAGGAAATTTAGCTTTTAGAGCACGAACAGTTCGTTGCGCTAAACCTTCAGGATTATAAGCTTCTTCAGCCATTAATGACTTTTTATCGGCAGGTGTAACAGGGAAAATAGCGATAGCAGGGATCCCTAAATCAACTAATTCCTGAGCCTCCTCCAGTAATAAATCAATACTTTTACGTTCAACGCCTGGCATAGAAGCAATAGCTTCGCGCTGATTTTCACCATCAAGGACAAATACCGGATAAATTAAATCATTAACTGTTAATTGGTTTTCTGACATCAAGCGGCGGGAAAAATCATCACGGCGCATTCTGCGCATTCTACGGGCGGGAAATTGCCCAAAAGCATCATTCATAAAAATATTCCTATAAAATATAGTCTAAAAAGTAGTGATTAACTGTCACTGACTCTTTCAAAGTCTTGTTGAATTATTTGATTACGGCCATTATCTTTAGCTTTATACAAGGCTTGATCTGCTGCAGCGAATAGATGTTCTGGCTTTACATTTTTTTGTTGCAAGTATGTACTGATACCACAACTAATCGTAAGTTTTATGGCAATGTTATTGTAGTTTATTTGACAGACCTCAATACTTTCCCTTAATTCTTCCGCAAGGATTAATGCACCATTACTATCAGTTTCAGGTAAGATTAAACAGAACTCTTCGCCACCGTAGCGACAACTAATATCAGCACTTCGGCGCAAACAGCTTTTAATACAGGCGGACACAGCTACTAAGCATTCGTCGCCCGCTAAATGACCATAGTTATCATTCACTGTTTTGAAATGATCGATATCAATGACGACTAAACTTAAAGGTGTTAAGTTACGACGACTACGACGGAATTCGGCCTGTATCTTTTGATCATAAAAACGGCGATTGTATAAGCCAGTAAGTTCATCTAACGTATTTTTTTCTTGTAGCTCTTTATTCGCTTCTTCGAGTTCCTGTAAAGCAATATTTAGCTCTAAAGTGCGCTCTTGCACCTTACTTTCTAACTCATCAGTTTCTTCATCGGGCTGATTTTCACTACTGTCTATATCAACTTTATTCACTTGATTTTCTTGTTTAAAAATTAAAAAAAGCATTAATATTGACAATATAAATATCAATAAAGCTAACCATGAAAACTGTAAAGCTACGTTTAGCAGAGCCATCAAAGCCGATAAAACGCCGACAATTGCAAGGTAAGATGTAGCACGACTAAATAGAGAGATCATTGATGAACACCTAAGTTGAAAACTTTCCGTGTGTTAGTGCTACTGGCATTAATAACATCTTGAATATCACACTGATATAATTCAGCTAGCTTTTCTATTACATAAGGCAAATAACTGGGCTCATTACGACTACTTTTGGGTTTAGGCCGAATGGTTCTAGGTGTTAAGTACGGCGCATCTGTTTCAATCATCAGACGATCTAAAGGGATTGAAGGAATAAGCGCTTGCAATGACTTTCCACGACGTTCATCACACACCCATCCGGTGATACCAATATACATTCCAGCGGATAAACATTTTTCTAATTCATCTTCCGTCCCTGTAAAACAATGAGAAACCATAGCAGGAACCGATGTTATATAAGGGGATAGTAATTTAAACCACGTAGAAAAAGCATCTCGTTGATGAAGAAAAAGTGGTAATTGTAATTCTGCAGCTAAAGAAATTTGTTCTAAAAACACTTTTTCTTGTTGTTTCGGCGCTGAAAAATTACGATTGAAATCTAAGCCGCATTCTCCAATCGCTTTTACCGATTTATTTTCAGCTAATGTTCTAATTTCTTCAAGATAGGTGTCGCTGACATTATCGGCATCATGAGGATGAACACCCGCGGTTGAATAAAGAAAATCCGGATATTGGGTAGATAACAGCACAGCTTTTTGGCTTTCACAAATATTCGTTCCAGTAACCAACATAGCACTAACCCCTTTTGATTGAGCACGCATGATGATTTCATCACGGTCTTTATCAAAACGAGCATTGGTTAAATTTACGCCAATATCTATCATTAGCTATCCGACTTTATTGAGTTAAGATTCTTCTGAATCGTCTTTTTTCTGATACATGGCAGCAATAAATACACCTAATTCAAACAATAACAACATGGGTATTGCCAACAAAGTTTGTGAAATAATATCTGGTGGTGTTAATAACATGCCAACGACAAACGCGCCAACCACAATATACGGCCTTTTTGCTCGTAAACTATCAGGATCAGTAAAACCCGTCCAACAGAGCAAAATAATTACAATGGGTATTTCAAAAACAATACCAAAAGCAAAAAATAGTTTTAAAACAAAATCCAAATAACTACTGATGTCCGTAGCAATATTTACCCCTTCAGGTGCCACTGAGGTAAAAAAAGCGAATATAATAGGAAAAACCACGTAATAAACAAACGCAATGCCACCATAAAACAATAAAGTACTGCCAAGCATTAACGGAATAACGAGCCGTTTTTCATTTTTATACAGGCCAGGTGCAATAAACGCCCAAATTTGGTAAAGAATAAAAGGCATGGCAATAAAAATAGAAATGACCATCGTCAACTTGAAAGGAGCAAAAAATGATGACGCAACATCTGTTGCTATCATTTGCCCACTTTCAGGTAAATTATCCATTAAAGGCTTAGACACGTATTCGTAAATATCATTTGCGAAATAAAACAAACAAAAAAAGACAATCAATACGCCTACCACAACGTTTAATAATCGGCTGCGTAATTCAAGTAAATGATCAAATAAAGTGTAGCTGCTTGCTGGAGAAGGACTCATTAATTTTTTATTCTATTTTCTGGTGAAGATGGAATGTCAGCATTTGTTTCGACCTCATCTTGAGTTTCGGTAACCTTGTCTAATGCCACTTTTTCGGTTTCTTTATCTTTATCAAGTTGATAGGGACGATTAACCATTTCAGCTGCGTCTTTTAAGGTTTGGAGCGATTCAGCAATTTCAGGTGATAAATTTTTCATATCTGCTTGCTCTGCTTTCTTTAAATTAGCATGCAATTCGTGAATACGTAGCTCTTCCGTAAGTTCTGTTTTTACACTGTCACTAAATTTACGTACGCCACTTATCCAACCGCGTACCGTTCGAATAGCAACAGGTAAACGTTCAGGACCTAAAACGACCAAACCAATGATAGTAATAACTAATAGCTCCAGAAAGCCAATATCAAACATAAATTAAACCTGATCTTTTTCTTTAGTTGTTACTTTTTCATCAGTAGCAGTAGATTTATCAACTAAATTTTCTGACGTTTCTGACGTTTCTGATGTTTCATCTTTATCTTTATCTTTATTATCAGTCATGGCATTTTTAAAACCTTTCACGGCTGAACCTAAATCACCACCTAAATTACGTAATTTTTTTGTTCCAAATAGCAAAACTATAATAACGGCAACAATCAATAATTGCCAAATTCCCATATTTCCCATAATAAATTCCTATTATTTATAATAGATTCATTATAAAGTTTTAATATGAAAAATCATCCTTTGATAGACAAAAAAATCAGATAGGACAAACTTTGTATAAAAAGCACCTTATTAACCTGAGTTGCTTCTTGTTGATCAGCATAACATTCACTACTTTTCAAAGTAATGCGACACAAGATCAAAACATGGATAGTGATACAGAAAAGCAAGTCAAAAAACCAACAAAACATACCCAAAAGCATGTTGCACCTTCTCCTGTGCCTGAGCATTGGAGCCAAGAAATACACAACACGATAGCTAATTCGGTTTATCAATCTGCAACTTGGTTCGATAGTTTTTTTACCGACATTGATAGTCAACAAATAGAGCCTAAAGCAACAGCAAAAATTCGTTTTGGTTGGATACCCAAAGCACGTGATTGGGCCGAGTTCGATTCTCGATTTCGTCTAAAAGTAAAATTACCGCACTTTAAAGATAGAATGAGTTTAATACTTTCCGATGAAGATGACATGGCAGACAACCAACTGCCACTCGACGGAACCAGTTCTCGACCAGAAATAAATGAGGAGAGCTTCGCAGCGGCATTACGTTTTGTCGTCAATAAAAAGACTGATTCCTTGTTAGATACTCGAATTGGCATTTCTGGAGGAGATATTTTTGCAAAAGTACGCCAGCGCCAATTATACACTTATAAAGAAAAATACGGTTTTAAACTTGAACCTTCGATCTTTTATTATCTAGATGATGGTTTAGGTGCAAAATTGTTTCTTGAGTACAATTATCAATATAATGAAAATTCTCAATTTAGAATTAATTATAGTATTCGTGGCTCTGAATCATTTAGTGGTATTCGTTGGAAGCACGGTTTCTATAACTTGAAACAAATAGATTCAACAACCGCTTCGGTATTTGGCTTACAAGTTGAAGGGGAGCGTAATGGGGAAAATGGATTTTTTACAGAGAAGTATACACTCAGTTATCGCTATCGATTTAACGCTCTGCAAAAATGGTTGTTTTTTGAAATAGAACCTTTTCTAGAGTTTCCCAAAGGGGAAAATTACACTACTACTCCAGGTATAGCACTACGTATAGAAGGATTTTTCAGTAAAAAATAACGAATTGGGTACTAAAAGTTAAGCGCTAACTTTAACTATTTCTTCATTTTCATTGATGAGTCGAGGCATTTTTGTAGGTCGACTAATATGATAACCTTGACCAAACTCACAACCAACAGCCTGTAGTTTCTTCAACATTTCTTCAGACTCTATACCTTCAGCGACTAGGTGATAACCAAAGTTACTGCCTAATTCATATAAAGCTTTCACCAGTGATAAATTTTTATCATTCGTATTAAGTGTACGAACAAAACTTCTATCAAGCTTGATAAATTCAAAAGGGTAACTGTGTAAGAAATTCAATGACGACGAACCAGCACCATAATCATCTAAGGCTAGTTTTACGCCAAAGTCTTTTAATCGACGCAAGTTTTTCAGTGCTAAATCACCTTGTTGAGCAAAGGCGGATTCATTGAACTCTAGAATTAAACGATGTGGATCGATTTCAGCATCTTGAATTTGCTTGATCAGCTTATTCAGCTGGTTTACCTGGTTTAAATGACGTCCAGATAAATTAATACCAATAAAGGCATTATAATGCTCTTTACTTTGTTGCCAATTTTTCAATTGCTCACTAACTTCTTTAATCACCCAAGCTTCGATATCTAATATCATGCCGGTTTCTTCAGCCATATATAAAAATTCACTTGGCGTTAGAATCCCTTTAATAGGGTGTTTCCAGCGTAATAATGCTTCAAAACCGATAGTGTTTGTAAGCGCTAAATTTGAAATTTGTTGATAATGAAGTTCAAATTGGTTTTCTTTAATTGCAACTCGTAATTCTTGCTCTAAAGTCATGCTCGCAATGAGTTGCTCACGCATGCTTTCATCGAAAAACACATAACGGCCACGACCTAAGTTTTTAGCTTGGTACATCGCTGCATCAGCATCACGAAGTATTTCATGAGAATCTTTATAATGGCTACTACATTGTGCAATACCTATACTCGCATTAGAGTAAAGTGTATGACTACCTAAAGTGAAAGGCTTTGCAATGGCACTTATAATACGAGAGGCAACTTCTTCAATATCATCTTGAGACTGCAAAGAGTCAAGTAATATAACAAACTCATCACCACCTAAGCGTGCCAAGATATCATTATCTCGAACACAGTCTTGTAGCCTTAATGCAATTTCTATTAGAAACTCATCACCTGCATGGTGTCCAAGTGTGTCATTGATCATTTTAAAGCGATCTAAGTCGATAAATAACACGGTAAAACGCTGATCAGGATGTCGCTTCAAATGTCTCAGAGCATAACTCAATCTATCGGAAAACATTGCTCTATTAGGCAGCTTAGTTAACGCATCGTGATGTGCTTCATAATAAAGTTGTGCTTCTGCTTTTCTTCTTTCATCTATTTGCATTCTCAAGTTTAAGTTACTTGCCTGTAACTCTTGAGTTCTTTGATTAACTATTCTTTCTAGTTTTTCATTATTTTCTTCAATTAAAACTTGAGCACGTTTACGCAAAATAGCGGTAGCTACATGCTCGCTAATAAAACGTATAAGCTTTAAATCATTCTGTTGGTAAGCTTGGGAATCTTGGTAATGTTGAATAGCTAAAATACCAAAGATATTGCCATTTTCTATTAATGGTGCAGCCAGCCATGCTTGTGGCATTTTATTCTTTGGATAATTTAACGTTAATGTCTCTTTGGTAATTTCACCTTGCTCAGATAAAGAAATTACTTTTCCTTCAGAAATCAAGGTTGGAGATGCAGCTTTTATTGCTATTTCTGTAAGACCATAACCCAACATTCGAGGGAGAGGTGAACATACTTTTTCATCGTCATAATAGGGAAAGGTGACGATGGACTGGTCATTATTTTCATTATTGTCCAAGAGGGCAATATATAAGTTTTTTGCAGGTAACAGCGTATTTATTTCGGTATGAATGGCACGGTAAAAGCAATCAATTTCTTGTGTGTTAGCCGTTATCTCCGAAATAGATAATAACGCTTTATGCATTTTTACCGCTTTTTGACGCTCTGCAATTTCAAGTTGTAATTGTTTATTAGTTTCTGTTAATTTTTGCGTACGCTGTAAAATACTCTGCTCTAATAATTCACGACTACGAACACGGTCAATAGCGGTAACTAAGTGCAGAGCAATAAACTCTAGTAACTGACAATCACGTGCATCGAAATAAAGTTTATCATCGTAACTTTGTAATGCCAAAACACCAATAACTTGATGGCCTCGTCTAAGTGGCACACCTAACCAATCTACACATGAAGACCCATAGAGAAAAATATCACCTGATTTGGCAAGTGCCATGCGCTCTTTGGCAGAGCAATGCATAGACTTCTCATTTTCAAAAACCATTCCTGTTAAGCATTTTCGCCAATCAGCAACTTTTAAATGATCAAGTAAACGAATTTCTACTGGGTTATGGCAATGAGCAAGTTCAAGATTTTGTTCAGAATTGATAAGGGTGATATGAAAACTATCAGTAATTAATAACGTTTTAATTATTGTTTTAAGCTCAGCATAAAACGCGGCCATATCGGTAACTGTGCTTGCCAATTCTGACAATTGCAACAACCCCGACTGCATGGTTTTAACCTGACGATACTTTTTAAGTAAGGACTTTAACTTAGGAAGCTGACGTAATGCCAGAATATCTTCCTGTGCCTTTGACTTTAACAAAGCGATTCCATATCTAGTTATTAGTATTATTTTTAAGCTGTTAGTCTACCAAATTAACATCAGTTAGCTAGTATCTTTCTTTGAATTGTTTATCCCTTTACATCATGTGTATGTTTTTCATACAATTTAGGTGAGGAATATCTAGTAAATACTATAATTTAGTCATAATATTGCTAGATTAAGCGTAATTAATAATAAAGAGCGATGAGATTATCATCGCTTTTTATTATGAAATGATTAGAATTTATAAGAGGTACTTAAGAAAAAGGTACGGCCCACAACATCATAAATATTTGGGACTGTGCCCATATCATTACCTCCTAATACTTCTTCTGGTTCAGTATCAAAAATATTTTTAACACCACCCGTTACTCGCCAATCATTATTCACATGGTAAGCAGCTGAAGCATTATGATAAATCACGTCATTAGTTGAAAAACTTTCATCATAATAATCACCATCCATGCCTTTAATATATTGTGCATTATATAATAAATTCAAATCTTCAGTGACGGCTGCATTTACTGAAAAGTTTGCTTTAACCTTAGAATATCCCCCCATATTACCGTCGATTGTTCCTTCATAAGAAATACCATTTTCCTTAAATTCTAGTAAATAAGTAGTATCTAAAGTCACAGTGAATATGTCACCTCGGTAACTCATATTCCAATCAATACCTGATGTTTCTTGTGATCCAATATTAGTTAATGAAGAGGTTAATGAAGATAAATTCCCATTCTGAGCTTGCGTTGGATCGATATTAATAGTGCTACACGCAACCATGTCACCGGCTTCACACTTATCAAGTTCGCTTTGAACATTAACACGGCTGATCGCATTGGTGATCTCAAACGCCCAGTAATCAACTGTTGTTGATAAGCCTTCACCTATCTCCCATACCGCTCCGAAAGTAAATGATTCACTTTCCTCTGCTTGTAAATCAGCATCACTCGTATAATTTACTAATAACTGAGAATCTTCTGCATTTCCCCATGGATCGTCTAAATAATCGTAAGAACCAGAGTCACCACCATATAACTCACTAACACTGGGGGCTCTAAAACCTGTAGCCGCAACAGATCGGATCATAAATTCCTCAGTGAATCGGTATGTAGCTCCTATCTTCCATGTTGTTGCACCGCCAAATGTTGAGTAATCGTCGTAACGTGTAGCAGCCTCTATTGTGAATGCATCAGTTACCGGCATCGATATTTCGCCATAAATAGACTGAACAGAATAATCCCCTTCAGTGGCAAATTGCTGTGCTGCTGTACTATCTCCCGACTGTGTTAATACATCTGGGGTATAAAACCCACTCTCATATCGACTTTCAATACCTACGGCATATCCAATGTCACTTTCAGTCACACCACTAAAGCCTGCCGCTAAAATAAACTGCTCGTTTCCACCTTCATTTTCTTCAGTGTAGGTAATTCCTTCGCCCACCAAGAAGTCATTATCTATGCCTTGGCAATCAGTTATGCTTGCACCTGAACTACAATCGTTAAACCACAAATCTGGGTTATCATAAATGCTTTGCTCCATTGCGGTTGCATTTATTGAATTTTGAACACTATCTTTAGAATCATTTCGACCATATGTTGCAGAAACATCCCACATTGAATCATTTTTTAAATACCCCTTAACACCAATAGAAGCACGGTAAGTGTCTGTTTCCTGTTCATAAATTCTAGGACCTGCATCTATCATTCTTCGACGATATTCAAGTTCATCTAAGGGTTGCCCTGGAATGCCAAAGTCAGGATCATTTGGCGCTTGAATACAATCAGCTCCTTCAATCGTGACATTACTACAGACATCTAACATTATAGAGGCTGGTTGTGGCGCCATTTGTTGATCTGACTCACGGTGGGTATACATGAAATCTATATTTAATTCTGTATCAGCATCGAGTTCAGCATCAAAACTTGTAAATAGGCTTAATAATTTATTCGGCGTTTGCGCATAACTGTCTGCGGTATAATCATAAGAAGTATCTCTGTCTTTATAACCACCATTTCCGTCCGGTACCTTTCCACCCAATGATCCCTCTGGAATGAAAGAGGATTGCCCCGGTTCAACAAAATCACGATCAGATTGCATCACTTCTCCACGGTCAGAGTATTGAATACCAACGACTAAATTTCCCCCAGCAAACTCTCTGCCGTGCAAGATACTGAAACCTTTACTTGTACCATCACCTTTATCCGTTTGGCTACCATCTGCGGTAATTTCAGTCCCTTCAAAATCTTTTTTAGTGATAATGTTTACTACGCCAGCAATGGCATCTGAGCCATAAACGGCTGATGCACCATCTTTTAATATTTCAATAGATTTTATCATCGACACTGGAATAGTATTTAAGTCAACTGAAGCGTCTGCTCCAGTTCCTGAGGAAACCATTCTCCGACCGTTTAACAAAACTAAAGTACGTTGTGTCCCCATACCACGTAGGTTAACCGTCGCTGAACCACCTGAACCATTATTTGAAGTAGAACCTAGGCTCATGCCTGCAGCTGAAGGTTGTGTTGATAAAATTTCTTCGACTGATGTATAACCACTTTGCATTATATATTCTGCAGATATTACGGTTACCGGGCTTGCCGTTTCAACATCTGTACGGTTAATACGCGAACCTGTTACTTCAATACGTTCAAAGTTGTTGTCCTCTTCATAAGCAAAAACATGTGTAGTTGTTAATACTGCACTACTTGCAACACCAATCACTAATGCGCGCTTTATCGCACACGTTAATTTATTTACTGAGTTCAAATTTATTTTCCTCTAAGAATGTTTATCTAGTTTTTAATAAAAGACAGTAATTTGTCGATGCCCAGATAATGCTTGAGAAAATATGGAAAGTTCGTTATTTAATGTGGTGCAATTGTTATCAATATTGCCAAATTGAAACTTTTATCGAATATTGACTGTTTTTCAAACAAAAGTGCCTTATAACATCAAAATACAGGCATAAAAAAACCGACTTTCGTCGGTTTTTTCTAAAGGATAAGAACTAAGCAGCCATTGAGCCTTTAAGTTTATTAAGGGCATTTTTTTCTAACTGTCTGACACGTTCTGCTGATATATGATATTTATTTGCTAAATCTTGCAGCGTAGTTTTATCTTCTGTTAACCAACGTGTTCTTATAATGTCTTGGCTACGTTCATCAAGAATAACTAAAGCATTAGATAAACGTTGATTAGCGTGAGCAGAATAATTTTCATCTTCAACTTGAACAGCAAGGTCTGATTGATGGTCTTCAAGATACAATGCAGGGGAATAACCTCCACCAGCTGAATTATCAACATCGTCAGATGACAATTCAAAAGCTTGGTCCTGATTACTCATTCGCGACTCCATCTCTAAAACATCTTTAGGAGTAACGCCAAGTGCTTCGGCAACATTGTTGATTTCATCATTACTAAACCAACCTAAGCGTTTTTTATTTTTACGAAGATTAAAAAACAATTTACGTTGAGCTTTTGTCGTTGCAACTTTTACAATGCGCCAATTGCGAAGAACAAACTCATGAATTTCGGCTTTGATCCAATGAACAGCAAATGATACTAAACGAACACCAACTTCAGGATTAAAGCGCTTAACCGCTTTCATTAAACCTACATTGCCTTCTTGAATCAAGTCAGCTTGCGGTAAACCATAACCAGCGTAACCTTTCGCAACGTGAATGACAAAACGCAAATGCGACATAATAAGTTCTTGTGCAGCTTGTAAATCATTTTCTGAATATAAACGAGTGGCGAGTTCATGCTCACGCTGTGCGGTAAGCATTGGAATGCTATAAGCAGACTGCATGTAAGATTCGATACTGCCGCTACGTGGAACCACTAGCGCCATTGATTGCATCGGTTTACTCATTTTAAAACCCTCTTTTCATATTTCTAATATTTTCTAAGTTCGCGATAATAGCACACATCAACTGTGTAGGCGAGTAACTCATCACACATTACCTTACAACACAAGACGAAACAACTCAGTCTATCAAGTTTATCTGTTTATTTTGTGTGTATTTGTTACTATGAATTAACTAAGTAAAAGTTAAACTATTGTATAACAACGACTTAACCTTTAATTAACAAGGGTATAGTCATTACTTTTGAGCTTTCATTGGTTTAAAAAACAAACTTAAGAGGGTTATAATTTGTACTCATATGTGGCTCGTCAGCCAATTTTAAATATTGAACAACAAGTTGTAGCTTACGAGTTACTCTTTCGCGATGGTCAAAGTAATAGTTTTCCTGATATTGACCCAAATCAAGCTACATCAAACATACTTACCAATAACCACTTAACATTAGGTTTAGAGAAAATCACTGGCAACTTGCCCGCTTATATTAACTTTCATGCTGATGCCTTAATTTTTCATTTTCCAAGTTCCTTAGACCCTAAAAACGTTGTGTTAGAAATTTTAGAAGATGTTCCTATCACTGATGAATTACTTTCAGCTTGTAAGTCACTTCATGACAAAGGCTATAAGTTAGCTTTAGACGATTTTGATTTTGATGAAAAATGGGAAGCTTTTTACCCTATCGTTGATATTATTAAGATCGATGTGCTTGAGTTTTCGATTTTAGCCATTAGTAAACTTGTAAGAAAACTTAACGGATTAAAGGTAACACTACTAGCTGAAAAAGTTGAAACTTTACAGCAATTTGAAAAATTAAAAATGTTAGGATTTACCCTTTTTCAAGGCTATTTTTTCGCAAAACCTGAAATGATGAAACAACGAAAAATATCCACGTCAAAGAAAAATATTTTTGAGCTTATCAGCCAAGCAAGTAAAATTGATTTAGACATCACTGAAATCAGTGAAATATTTGCTGTAGACCCAGGTTTAACTTATAAATTATTACGTTTTATCAATAGCCCTACCTACGGTAGCAGCCAGGAAATTACTTCATTAAAACATGCTCTTGCGTATATCGGTCAAGTTGAGTTAAAAAAGTTTATCGCTTTGCTCGCTCTTTCTGATTTAAGTTCAGACAAAAATCCAGAAATTATGCGCCTTTCATTAGCTAGAGCTAAATTTTGTGAACAAATAGCGCTTTGTCGTTTTGAAAATGAAAATCCACCTAAGGCTTTTTTGACAGGATTATTATCCTTAATTGATGGTATTTTAGATCATGAACTAGAGCAAGTTTTAAGTGTTTTACCTATTCATGCAGCAATAAAGTCAGCATTAAGAAACGAAAAATGCGATCTAGGCAGTTATCTGTTATTGGTTAAAAGTATCGAAAATGGTTTATGGAAAGAAAGTGAAATCATCTCAAATAGAATCGCCTTAGATAGTGAGATTTGTTTTGAAGCCTATAATAAGTCACTCTCTTGGGCAGATGAAATGTTAATTTGTCAAACTTAACTCCGTATTAAATGCGTTTGATTAATCAGCTGTGGGTTCAATTGAGCGAATATGTTTACGTACTGATATATAACTTCCAGATAGACCAAGTACAACTGCAAACAGTATCAGTGTCATCGCTTCTGAAAAGCTTAAGCCGTTTATGACAAAATTACTATGGTATAACTCAGTTAATTCAGAGAGTGCTCCAGAGAAATAACTCGCTAATAAAGCTACACAAATCCAAGATACAACACCGCCTAAAATTCCATACCACGCGCCCGCATATAAAAAAGGTCGTTGAATAAAACTATCCGTTGCACCGACGAGCTTCATTACTGCAATAGCATCTTTTTGATTTAAAATAGCCAAGCGTATTGTATTACCAATAATAAGTACCACTGATAAACACAGCAATGCGCCAATACCAACAACAATATCTTCAATTAATTTTGCAATAGCTTCTAGTCGAGTTAACCATTCAAGATCTAATTTACCTTGCTGAACCTCTCGTTCTTTTTCTAATTTTAATAATAACTCACCCGCAGCCTGTGTTTGACTAGCCCGTTTTGTTGGCGTAACTAATAACGTTGCTGGAAGCGGGTTTTTATCCAAATATTCTAATGCTTGGCCAAAACCTGATAATGCTTTAAATTCTTTTAGCGCTTGTTTTGCAGAAATATATGTAACTTTAGAAACTTCAGGGTAAAGCTCAATACGATGTATTAAATTTCTCGCAGATTTTTCATTAACAGATAGTTTTAAAAATAAACTAATTTCTGAGGCCGTATCCCATTGTTCACTTATTGCTTTAGCATTCTTGACAAATAAGTGCAGCGTGGCAGGTAAGGTCAAACTAATACCTAAAACTAAAACAGTCATTATTGAGGTAAACGGCGTACGCCATAGATCACCTAAACTGCCTACAGCTTGTTGCACATGACGAATAAGACGAGCGGTTACTTTTTCTAAAAAAGTTAATTTTTGAGATGGGTGACTAAAGCCGGAAGGTTCATTCATTACTTTCACCACGAACTTGCAAACCTTCAATTATACCATCAGTAATCATTGTGCCTTGCTTGAGCGTTAGCGTTCTGTATTTCATTCTAGCTATTAGACCAAGATCGTGTGTGGCAATGAGTACCGTAACGCCAAAATCATTAAATTCTTCAAACATACGGATGATATCTAAAGAAAGTTTTGGATCTAAATTTCCTGTAGGTTCATCAGCAAGAAGAATTAAGGGCTTATTCACCAATGCTCGTGCAATGCCTACTCGTTGCTGTTCGCCACCTGAAAGCATGTTAGGAAAACAGCGTAACTTATCGATTAAATGTACTTTATCTAAAGCGGCTTCAACACGTTTTTTTATTTCTTTATGGTTATAACCTTCAATAACGAGTGGCAAGGCGACATTATCAAAAATAGTGCGATCCATGAGCAAATTATGGTTTTGAAAAATCATGCCTATTTTGCGTCTTGCATAAGGAATATCTTTATATTTGATATTCGATATTTCACTGCCATTAATTTGAATTTTTCCGCTTGTAGGTTTCTCCATTAAGCTCATGAGCTTTAAGAGAGTACTTTTACCTGCGCCTGAATGACCTGTTAAAAATGCCATTTCACCCGATGCCAATTCAAAACTGACATTCTTAAGTGCTAAAAAACCTCCTGGGTAGGTTTTACTGACATTGTTAAAACGGATCATATAATAGCCACACTCTTACGTTTATTATTATTTTTTACATAATTTAGTCGGGTATCAAAAAAAGTTACACGCTAAAACCTTAAGTCTCTTGGGTAAACAATGCATCAATAAAGTCATCGCCATTAAACGGGCGTAAATCATCTATTCCTTCACCTACACCCAAATACCTAATAGGTATTGCATTTTTGTCGGCAATAGCAAAAACAACACCGCCTTTAGCCGTTCCGTCAAGTTTGGTTAAAGTTAACCCTGTTAAACCAACGGCTTCATCGAACAATTTTGTTTGGCTTAATGCGTTTTGTCCAGTGCCCGCATCGAGAGTTAACATCACTTCATGGGGTGCATTATCATCAATTTTTTTCATGACTCGGACCACTTTTTTCAACTCATCCATCAAGTGGCTTTTGTTCTGTAATCGGCCAGCCGTGTCAGCAATGAGTACATCAACACCGCGTGCTTTAGCTGCACTAATAGCATCAAAGATCACAGAAGCACTGTCTGCACCAGTATGTTGAGCAATTACAGGAATGTCATTACGTTCACCCCATACTTGTAATTGTTCGACAGCGGCGGCTCTGAATGTGTCACCCGCGGCTAACATTACAGATTTACCTTCAGCTTGAAACTTTTTCGCTAGTTTACCTATGGTTGTGGTTTTTCCTACACCGTTTACACCAACCATTAAAATAACAAAAGGGCCAGAATCATTATTAATCACTAACGGTTGGCTAGCGGGTTCAATAATTTTCTTTAATTCATCTTTTAACAATTCATACAAGGCTTCAGCATTTTTAAGCTGCTTTCGAGAAGCACTTTCTGTTAGTGATTTAATGATTTTAGTTGTCGTTTCAATACCAACATCAGCCAGCAATAAATGGGTTTCGAGTTCTTCAAATAACTCGTCATCAATTTTTTTACCGCTGAATAAACTAAATATACCACCACCAATATTTTCGCGTGTTTTAGTCAACCCTTGTTTTAATCGAGAGAAAAAACCCACTTTGGCGGCTGGCTCTGGCTCTGGCTCTGCAAGTATAGTTTCGACAACAACGTCATCGATTACAACTTTTTCTTCTTGAATTTCATCAACTTTCACATCAGAAACATCTAACATTTCTTCTGATGCTGCAACCGTATCTGTAACTTTTTCAACAGCTTCTTCTTGCTGACGTCCCAAACCTAACCAGGAAAACATACCTTTTTTCTTCGACATAACAATAAATTCTTCTCTGAACCATCATTTTGATGGCAATAGTTCACTAAACAAGGATAAAATCATCGCTATAGTAGCACCTAAAAACAATACAAAAAACAAAAGCTGAGTAAGATATGAGCAAACAACGTAAACAATCAGCAAAACCAAGTAATAAAGGCAGTATTCGAATTATTGCTGGTTTGCATCGTGGCAGAAAACTCCCAGTATTAATGGCCGAAGGTTTAAGACCCACCACTGATAGAGTGAAAGAGACTGTTTTTAATTGGTTAATGCCATTTATTCAAGACAGTAATTGTTTAGATTGCTTTGCTGGCTCTGGAGGACTTGGCTTTGAAGCCTTATCCAGAGGGGCGAGTCATGTGAGTTTAATTGAGCTAAATAAAGCTGCTGCTCGGCAATTGAAAGAAAATCAACAATTACTGAAAACAGATAATATTTCAATTATAAATAGCGATGCTATATCTTTTATTAAGAGTAACACTCAAAAATTTGATGTTGTGTTTCTTGATCCACCTTTTCGAAAAGGTTTTATTGAACAAACAACTCAGTTATTAAATGAAAATAGCTTGGCTGACAATGCTTTGATTTATATCGAGATGGAAAGTGAACATAATGACCAACAACTTCCGTTAAACTGGAAGTTATTGAAAGAAAAAGTTGCTGGACAAGTTATTTATCGTTTGTACCAAAAAACATAAAATCGTATTTTAGATAAGACATATGTTCATTCTAAACGTATGTCTTATCTACAAAATTTAATACTCTTTTTTTAACGTTGTATCTCTTAGGTATTACGTTTTAGGGATAAGCTTTAAATCGTGAAAGTCAAAACTAAAATCCGTAGCACGAGAGACTGCTTTCATCGTGGCATAGTTAATTGAACCGTCAGGATTCAAATTAAAATTAACAAAAGCATCAGCTTCTAAAGTTCTGTCGTCCCAACGCACGATAAAAGTATTATGTTGATGGTGCTTTAACGTGCCATGTAATGCTGGTGTATTTCCAAACTGCATGCTTAATGCGTTATTAGCATAATTAATTGATATATCTCCATACCAATTATCTGTATAGGTTTGTGCGTAAGCTTTTAGGGGTAAAGAATGTCGTGAATTTTTATCAACATTACTTGCCGCTTCTGCTAAACGATTTTTCTCTGCCGCTTTGCGTTTTTTACTCATATCATGATAGAAATCAACCCAGTCTTTTTCAGGCAGCTCTAAGTATTCATTTAGAATTTGATGGTAAATAGCATTAAAAGCGTATCCTGATTGCTGGTTAGTTAAAATAACCATCGCTAAGTTTTCTTCTGGCACTAAAACAACTTTAGAAACCATTCCTAAGATACCACCACTGTGATGAACTAATTTAACTCCGTGATAATCATTTAAAAACCAACCTAAACCATAGCCAGAAAAATGCGTTTTATTATTATCTGTTGCGGCAGCAGATACCGGTAATATTGTACGCATTTGCCACATATAATGACTTTGACGCTCACTGAACAGTTTTTTATTATCACCATATGCGCCTTCATTTAGCTGAGCTTTCAGCCATAAAGACATATCGTTCACGCTTGAAGCTACAGACCCTGCGGAAGAAAATTGCTCTAAAAAGTTTCCACCAACCACATTTAACTTGCCGTCTAACGGTACATGAGCACGTGCAACATTTTTATTGTTTTTTGAAATTAATGAAAATTTCGCTTTAGTTTTGTTCATACCTAATGGCTGAAAAATAGTATCCTTAATATTGTCTTGCCAGCTTTTCCCTGTAACTTTAGCTATGATTTCGCCAGCAATAACATACATTAAATTGTCATAAGCAAACTCACTGCGAAAACTTGAAACTTCAGGTAAGTGCTTTAAGCCTTTAATAATATCTTGATTGGTCAATGTCGTACCCGGCCAAATCATCAAATCGCCAGCACCTAAACCTAATCCACTATTGTGTGATAATAAGTCTAAGATTGTAAATTCACGTGTTACATAAGCATTCGGCATTTGAAACTCAGGAATAATATCAATGACTTTGGTTTGCCATGTTAATTCACCTTTATCGACTAAATTTGCTAATAGCGCTGCGGTCATTGCCTTGGTATTTGATGCTATACCAAATAAGGTATCACCATTAACTTTATTCTTCGTACCGTATTGCGTTAAGCCAAAACCTTTACTCATCACAACTTTATTATTTTTAACAATAGCAACAGCCATTCCTGGTACTTGAAAAGCATCCATTGCTTTACTTATCGATTTTTCAATATTTTTATTTTTTTGTTCAAAGGTACTCGTTGGTAAGGCAAAAGCTAACGAGGCAAATAGATACGCAGTTGTTATCAAAACAACATGGGCTGATTTCATGTTTAATCCTAACTTTTTATTATATTTATTTTCAGATATCCAGCAAGGTAACTGAATAGAGATGATCGGGCTAGTATTTGTCAGAATATTTTTTTAGGACTTTAACTAAGGAGTAAAGAATGTATTACGCCTATTAATTAAGCTTTAAATCAATAGGCATCTTTAAAGGTGTTTTTTAAATAATTAAATGTCTATAGATTAAGTGATTTCAATACCTAGATTAGATAAACCTTCTTCAAGAACCATTGCTTTAATTTTTACACAAGTTTCTTTCGTTTCTGGAGAATCTTTTAATGCATAATAAAGCTCATTTTGAGTATCAAACTCCCATTCCATCAAGGGATGATTTTCAATTTCTTTATCTGTAATTTCACTGTCATCATTTTGCTCTTGTTGATCAGCAATAATCAACTCAACATAATAATTAACACTGTTCTCTGATAATCGGGAAACAATCTCTGCTCCTTGAACTTCTTTATCTTGCATAGCTTGTAAAAGTGACATGGTAGCCATAGTGGCATCAATAGCAGGAAACACACCAAAAAAGTCGAACGCTTGAGGATCAGGAATTTGTGGTTCAAGTTTGTTAATTTGAGCATCGTAATTAATTTTACAGCGATTATTTTTATCAAGCCATTGCCAGATAAGTGCTAACTGATTACGTAATACGGAAAATTCACCAAACTCGGCATGTTCAGCAAACATTTTGTAATTAGGGATCATTCGTTCTAATAATGCCGCAGAAAAAGCAATTTGTTGCCATTGGCTTAAATGAGAAAAAGGAAGTTGAATAGCCACAAGTACTCTCAATAGTGGAATTTAAAAAGCTAGTATATACGAGAATGTATCATTCAGTTTATTTAGATATAAAAAAAGAGCCTTTCGGCTCTTTTATGAAGCTATTGAGCGATTACGCTTCAGCAGTTTCTTTAGCAAACTGTATTTGTATACCTGTTACTTTCTGATCGTTATCAGCTAAATTACGTAGCTGTGCTAAACGATTAATTTGGCCAATAGATCCTAACATTGAATGAATTGGAATAAAGAGACCTCTTTTATGAAAGTCTAATACTTTATCATCACTCAGTTCTTGAAGTTTTTTCTCATCAATACCAAATAAACCAACAAGTTTTTTGTTCTCACCGGTACTGAAATTAACGTGAAGCTCTAATTCTTGTAATAAATCATTTGCAACAAGCTCTTCCATGAATTTTTCAGTCATATTTTCATTTTCAAATAAACGACCTAAAGAATTCTGAACATTTTTATAAAACTCAGTATCATTGCCTTCAGCATCAAACAAAGCATTTTCTTTATCTTCACCAACATATTGATTGTCAAGATCAATATATGTAGTTAGTGTTTTTTCTTTATCCGGATCTACACCCAAACCAAACGGCATCATTGCGATACCTTGTGGTAAATATGTGCCTTCCCAAATTTCATTTTTATAAAATAAGTTTTCACCCGATTCTAGACCTAACATTACGATACTACGGTAACGAGTTCCTTCAGGTTGTTTAACCAAAAAGATAGGAAAACTATTTGCTGCTTTTGCATACTCTGTAGCTGAAATAGGAGCAATATGTTGATTTGCGATATGCTCTAAGCCGCGTTTATTAGCAACTTTAATGTTTTGGTGTAAATCTTTTCTTACTGGAACGACGTTAGCCATAATAAAATACTTCTCTTTAATGCATGCGCTTTTCATTTGTAATTATTAGCGCTTTTATATTGTTATAAATAGTTATGGTGTCGTTTGGGGGTGCTTTCAATGGCCATTGTAATAAATAATACTCTTTTTAATAATTTTATTAATAAATTTTTAATAGAAACAATATTTCAGCTATACTTTTGTAAAGAATATCAACTAGCTAATGATTTTCTCTCACTCAAAGATAAATTAAATATATAATGAAAAACTTACTCATAATCATATTTCTAACAGTATTTATATTTTCAATAACAAATATTGTGCATGCAAAGCCCAAAACTAAAACCACTTATGGCTATAATGCTGATGGGTTTGCTCAAGTAAAAATCAAAAATAATACAACAGAAAGTCTTGCATGTTACATTGCTATAGATGGTTATAAAGTTAAATTTCGTTTACCTGCATTACGCCAATCAAAGTGGTACACCGCTACAGACAAAGGGTATGCTTATCGAAATTTTAGTACTTGGTGTGGCTTTCTATCTTTACATCCTGAATATTTAAAATATCCTGTTTTCTAAATGTTATTCGTAAATACTTACTTATTTCTAGCCTAATAAACAAAAACGCCTCTAAAGTTAGAGGCGTTTACAATATTGATTTTAGTTGATTCAGATCATTCAACCGTCACTGATTTTGCTAAATTTCGAGGCTGATCAACATCAGTACCTTTAATTATTGCTACATAATACGAAAGTAGCTGCAGTGGTAAGGTATAAACAATTGGTGCAATTATATCATCACAAACGGGGACATTAATAACCTTCATCGTTTCGTCGCTGGAGAAGTTTGCATCACTGTCAGCAAATACATACATCAATCCACCACGCGCACGTACTTCTTCTACGTTTGATTTAAGTTTCTCAATTAAGTCATTTTTAGGAGCAACAACTATTACAGGCATATCAGCATCGATTAAAGCTAATGGACCATGTTTTAATTCACCAGCGGCATAGGCTTCAGCATGAATATATGAGATTTCTTTTAACTTTAACGCGCCTTCCATTGCGATTGGATACTGGTCACCACGACCGAGAAACAAGGCATGTTGCTTATCTGCAAAGTCTTCTGCTAGCCCTTCTATAGAACTTGCAAGTGCGAGTACTTCTTCCAATTTACTAGGTAAAGACATTAATGAACTTGCTATTTCATTCTGAAGTAGCTCATCCATGCCATTATGTTTGCCGATGGCTAAAGTCATCATTAACAGACCCACTAATTGTGTAGTAAATGCTTTGGTTGAAGCAACACCAATTTCTACTCCAGCTTTAGTCATAAAGGCTAAATCAGATTCACGTACAAGCGATGAGCCGGCAACATTACAAATAACTAAACTTGCTTTATAGCCAATTTCTTTAGCCAAACGTAAAGCAGCAAGTGTATCAGCCGTTTCACCTGATTGAGAAATAGTAACGATCATGGCATTTTTCGGCACATGTGATTTACGGTATCTAAATTCACTCGCAATCTCAATATTACATGAAACACCCGCTAAAGATTCTAACCAGTACCGAGCAACCATGCCTGAGTGATAACTTGTTCCGCAGGCAATAATTTGAACATGGTCAATGCCCTTAAATATTTCATCAGCACCTTCACCAAAGGTATTCATATCAAGCACATTACCTGATAAACGACCTTCTAAGGTATTTCGGATCGCTGTTGGTTGCTCAAATGTTTCTTTTAGCATGTAATGACGATATTCACCTTTGTCGCCACTTTCTTGGTTGATCTCTTGCTCTTTCGCTTCACGTTTTACCGAAGTACCATTTACGTCAAATACGTTTACTTCGAAACGAGTCACTTCAGCAACATCACCTTCTTCAAGAAAAGAAAATTTTCGTGTAACGGGTAATAATGCCATCATATCCGAGGCGATGAAGTTTTCACCGACGCCATATCCTATAACTAATGGACTGCCAGAACGAGCCACTATTACACGGCTTTTATCTGTTGTATCAAGAACTACTGTTCCATAAGCACCATCAAGCTGCTTTACTGTTTTTTGTACAGCTTCAAGTAAAGTTTCCGATGTTTTAAGTTCGAAGTGAACTAAGTGGGCAATAACTTCGGTATCTGTTTCTGAAACAAATTCGTAGCCAACACCTTTTAAGCGTTTTCTTAATTCATCATGATTTTCAATAATACCATTATGGACAACGGCTATATTTTCACTTGATATATGTGGGTGAGCGTTTACTTCGCTTGGCGCACCATGAGTGGCCCAACGAGTATGGGCAATACCTGTACCGCCAGACAATGGAGTAATAGTGAGTGCGTCTGCTAGCTCTTGTACTTTTCCTAGGCGACGTACCCTATTTAATTGATTATCGTTATCAACAATAGCAACACCCGCGGAGTCATAACCACGATATTCTAACCGTTTTAAACCTTCAACTAAGATATCAACTACATCACGTTGTGCTACTGCACCTACAATCCCACACATAAGTTTTTCCTTTATTTTGCAATGAGTAAATTAACGTCTTGTTGTAAAAGTTTGGCTTTTAATTCATCAGACAAATCAGCATCCGTGATTAATATGTCTATATTTTGCCAAGGTATTTCGACGTTAGGTATTTTACGATTAATTTTTTCTGACTCTACTAAGACTATAACTTCACGCGAAACATCAGCCATTACTCGGCTAAGTCCTAACAATTCATTAAAGGTAGTTGTGCCGCGTTCAATGTCTATGCCATCTGCTCCGATAAAGAGCTGGTCAAAGTCATATGATCTAAGAACACTTTCAGCAACCTGACCTTGAAACGACTCTGAATGTGTATCCCAAGTCCCACCGGTCATCAATAATGTTGGTTCATTTTCTAATGCATGTAACTCAGAAGCAATAGCTAAAGAATTAGTCATTACTATCAAACCTTGTTTGCTATTAAGTTCTTTTACTAACGCTGAAGTAGTACTACCGCTATCAATAATTATACGGTTATGGTCTCGTATTAATGTAGCTGCTTTACTGGCAATTGAAACCTTTCGTTTCGAAACTTTTTCAAATTTATGCTCAATAATATCTCTAGGTAAAGGGATAGCTCCGCCGTAGCGTCTAAGCAACAAACCACTATTTTCAAGTGCTGCTAGATCTTTTCTGATAGTAACTTCTGATGTAGCAAACTTTTTTGCAAGGCTATCAACACTTACTTCTCCATGCTGATTGAGCTCAGAAATAATATTGTGTCGACGTTGTTGAGTGTTTCTTTTTGACATGCGATTTATTTATCTTTTGTTTCGATACTTATCTTACGCAATAAGTTTCGTTTAGTAACTTAAGCTATTAGAACAAAAGTATGCTTTTATGGCAATAATTATTTATTTTACGCTTATTTATGCTCTTTTCTTTATACAATCAATATAACCAATGAGCATTTATTTACTGCTATATTTTTTAGTTTATATATTTTCAATATCCATAAATAAAAAAAGAGCCGCTGATAGCGCCTCTTGATTTTCAATACTTAACTATTTATGGTTTTTTTATTGGCCTCTTCCATGATGAAATATTTCTTTGTTTACCCCTTGCTACAGCCAACTCTTCAGCTTCAACATCTTTAGCAATAACAGAACCCGCCCCAATAGTTGCATTAACACCAATAAATACCGGAGCAACTAATGAGCTATTAGAACCGATAAAAGCGCCATCATCGATACGTGTATGAAACTTATTAATACCATCATAATTACAAGTAATTGTTCCAGCACCTATATTAACTTTCTTCCCTATAGTGGTATCACCTAAGTAGGCTAAGTGGCCGGCTTTACTTCCTTCACCTAATGTAGTTTTTTTCATTTCAACGAAATTACCTACATGAGAGTCTTTATTCATTGTCGTGCCTGGACGTAAACGGGCGAATGGACCAACTGAACATTCATCCCCAACTACCGCCTGCTCTATAATACTATTAGGCTTAATTATACTATTTTCACCAATAACACAGTCTTTCAAAATACAATTTGCACCAATTTGTACGCCGTTAGCTAAAAAGACTTCGCCTTCAAATATACAATTAATATCTATTTGAACTTCTTGTCCAATAGTTACTTTCCCGCGAATATCGATCCGACTAGGATCGCGTAAGCTAGCGCCAGCTAACATCAATGTTTCTGATTCGCGTAATTGAAAAGCACGTTCTAGCGCAGCAAGTTGTACTCGGTTATTTGCACCTTCAACTTCAATTTCAGTTTCAGGGTGTGCAGTAGCAATAACTTTCCCTTCGCTATGACAAGCAGCAATAATATCTGTTAAGTAATATTCACCTTGAGCGTTATCGCTCGACAAGTCACTTAACCAACGTTTTAAGTCACTACCATTGGCTAATAATATGCCAGTATTTGCTTCGTTAATTAATAACTGTTCTGGTGAGGCATCTTTTTGCTCGATAATGCCTACGACCGTATTATCTTTACGAACAATTCGCCCATACCCGTTTGGATTAGCCAAGTTCACTGTTAATAACCCCATACCGTTATCAGGTTTAACAGCGAGTAACTTTTGTAACGTGCTAACCTTAGTTAAGGGTACATCACCGTAGAGTACTAACACATCCTCATCGTCTTTCAAAAATGGTGATGCCATATCTACAGCATGACCGGTGCCCAATTGCTCCTTTTGCTCGACAAACGTCAAATCATCGCTATTGCAATTTTCTGTTAAGGTTGCTTTTAGTACTTCGCCACCGAAACCATAGACAATATATATATTTTCGGCATTCAATTGACGTGCGGCATCAATAACATGACTGACCATAGGAATATCTGCAACGCGATGTAGAACTTTAGGCAAAGATGAGCGCATGCGAGTACCTTTACCCGCAGCAAGAATAACAACTGAAAGAGACATAGATTATCCGTTATATGTGGTGTTTTATTTTTTAATACAAATATTGTAACCTTGTTTTATAACATTAACTATCGCTATTCGTTGAAATCTATTTTACCTATGCTTTTATCATTCCTACTCATTTTGTTAGATATTTACAGGTAAAAATTCACCTAAAATTAACAATTAATTAATTATAACTTTACAAGTATATTTAATGCATATATGTTATTCATGTGTTAACAAGTCGAAAAGGTATTATCTTTTTGATATTAAATTTACGTTATAAAAAAGGAATTGAAATGAAAATATCTAAATTTATTATAGCAGCTGCAGCTACTATTATTTCAACATCAGCCTTCGCTGCATACTCACCTAGCCATTATGTTGAGCGTGTTTATTACCAATCAGCTAATAACTCTTCTATTGTAGGAGAATCAACTCGTTTTTGTAGTGGAAGTTTCTATAGCACAGGCACGACAACGGCTTACTATTCTGAACTAAAAATTTCTTGTAATAATAATTTTTAGTTTCCAATTTTTAGCAATAAAAAAAGCGACCTAAGGTCGCTTTTTTTTCACTAAAACTTAGTGCTTAGTCTATAAAGTTAGACTTTTTTCTTAGTCGCTTGTATTACGCGTAATTGCGCAGTTACACGCGCTAATTCAGCGGCAACTTCTGCAAAATCAACATCACCGCCATGAGCGTTCATGTGTTCTTCTGCACGTTGTTTAGCTTCTAATACTGCTTGTTCATCTAAATCGTCTGCACGCACAGCTACATCAGCTAGTACCGTAACGTTATTTGGTTGAACTTCTAACATACCACCAGAAAGATAAATAACCTCTTCCTCACCGCCATATTTCACAATACGAGCCATACCAGGTTTTAGTGAGGTCAATAAAGGTGCATGACCAGGCATAATACCTAGTTCACCTTCTGAACCTGTGATCTGTAATGATTCAATGCGTCCAGAGAATAACTCCTCTTCGGCACTTACTACATTTAGATTTACCGTCATTGCTGACATTTTGACCTCCTAAAGTAGGTGATTAGCTCATCAATAAGTAAATACTTAAGTTGAACTAACACACCCAAGCAAATTACATGTTTTTAGCTTTCTCAACGGCTTCTTCAATAGAACCAACCATGTAGAATGCTTGTTCAGGTAAATCATCGTAGTCACCAGCTAAAATGCCCGTGAAACCAGCGATAGTATCTTTTAATGATACATACTTACCTGGAGAACCTGTAAATACTTCAGCAACGAAGAACGGCTGAGATAAGAAACGCTGAATCTTACGAGCACGGTAAACGGTTTGCTTATCTTCTTCAGAAAGCTCGTCCATGCCTAAAATAGCGATGATATCTTTAAGTTCTTTATAACGTTGTAATACGTTCTGTACACCACGTGCTACTTCATAATGCGCTGTGCCAACTACTAATGGATCAAGTTGACGTGAAGTAGAATCTAACGGGTCGATTGCAGGGTATATACCTAACTCGGCAATTGAACGCGAAAGTACAACTGTTGCATCTAAGTGAGCAAAAGTAGTTGCAGGGCTTGGATCGGTCAAATCATCCGCTGGTACGTATACCGCTTGAATTGAAGTGATTGAACCTTTCTTAGTAGAGGTAATACGCTCTTGTAAGATACCCATTTCTTCAGCAAGTGTCGGTTGATAACCAACCGCTGAAGGCATACGACCTAACAAGGCTGATACTTCAGTACCGGCTAAGGTGTAACGGTAAATATTATCAACAAAGAATAATACGTCACGACCTTCATCACGGAATTTTTCCGCCATAGTTAAACCAGTAAAGGCAACACGTAAACGGTTTCCTGGAGGCTCGTTCATCTGTCCGTAAACTAACGATACTTTATCAAGTACGTTAGAGTCGTTCATCTCGTGATAGAAATCGTTACCTTCACGAGTACGCTCACCAACACCAGCAAATACTGAGTAACCGCTATGCTCGATAGCGATGTTACGGATAAGTTCCATCATGTTAACGGTCTTACCAACACCAGCACCACCAAATAAACCAACTTTACCACCCTTAGCGAATGGACAAATCAAGTCGATTACTTTGATACCAGTTTCTAATAATTCATTAGAAATTGATTGCTCTGCAAAAGTAGGCGCTGCACGGTGAATAGACCAACGGGTTTTTTCACCAATAGGGCCAGCTTCATCAATAGGCTCACCCAAGACGTTCATGATGCGACCTAAGGTCTCAACACCAACGGGAACTTGAATTGATTCACCTGTGTTTTCTACATTAAGACCACGTTGTAAACCATCAGAACTACCCATAGCGATTGTACGTACTACACCGCCACCAAGTTGTTGCTGTACTTCAAGTACTAAACCTGAAAGTTTACCTTCGGTTACTTTTAATGCGTCATATACTTTAGGTACAGCATCTTGTGGAAATTCGATATCCACAACTGCGCCAATAATTTGGACGACTTTACCTGCACTCATGTTAATTCCTCAAATTTAAATTTAACGAAAACTAATCTTTTACCGTTATACAGCAGATGCACCAGCAACAATTTCACCCAATTCTTGAGTAATACTTGCTTGACGCGCTTTGTTGTATACCAATTGTAAATCATCGATCAAGTCACCCGCGTTATCAGTTGCAGATTTCATTGCAACCATACGAGCGGCTTGTTCACAGGCTTGGTTTTCAACCACGCCTTGATATACTTGAGATTCAACATAACGAACTAATAACTGCTCAAGCAATGCTTGTGCGTCTGGTTCGTAGATGTAATCCCAACGATGTTTAATTTCTTCATCGTCTGACTTCGGTAACGGTAAAAGTTGATCGATTGTTGGTGTTTGTGTCATGGTGTTAACAAACTTATTGTAAACAATAAATAGTCTGTCAATGTCACCATTATCATAGGCATCTAACATCACTTTCACACTACCGACTAAATCAGTAATTGAAGGTCTGTCGCCTAAACCAGAAACCTGTGCGATAACATTAGCGCCCATGTTGTTGAAGAACGACGTAGCTTTAGAACCCACTACAGCGAAATCAACTTCACATTCTTGCTCTTGCCATTTGGCAGCATCTGCCAACACTTGTTTAAACGAGTTAATGTTTAAACCACCACACAAACCACGGTCTGTTGATATAACAATATAACCAACACGCTTGATTTCACGCTCTTCCAAATAAGGATGGCGGAACTCTAAATTACCAAGCGCGATATGACCGATCACGTTTCGTATATTCTCAGCGTATGGACGAGAAGCAGCCATGCCTTCCTGCGCTTTGCGCATTTTGCTGGCTGCAACCATTTCCATAGCACTAGTGATCTTCTGAGTGTTTTTAACACTCGCGATCTTAGATTTTATCTCTTTACCACCGGCCATGACTTATCTCCGAAACTTTACTTATGAATAAAAAGTTCTTACCAAGTTTGCGTAGACTTGAATTTCTCAAGTGCCGCATTTAAACCTGCTTCGATTTCTTTATCGTATGCACCAGTTTCGTTGATTTTAGCCATCAACTCAGCGCTATCATTGCTGATAAAGGTATGTAATGCCGCTTCAAAATCACAGATTTTGTTTAACGCAACATCAGTTAAATAACCTTTTTCAGCAGCAAATAACGATACGGCTGTTTCAGCAACCGATAACGGGCTGTATTGGTTTTGCTTCATCAATTCAGTAACACGTTGACCATGTTCTAATTGAGCACGAGTTGCTTCATCTAAATCAGATGCGAACTGTGCGAATGCCGCTAATTCGCGGTATTGAGCAAGTGCTAAACGAATACCACCACCTAATTTCTTGATGATCTTAGTTTGCGCTGCACCACCAACACGAGATACCGATAAACCAGCATTAACTGCCGGACGGATACCTGAGTTGAACAAATCAGCTTCTAAGAAAATTTGACCATCAGTTATCGAAATTACGTTAGTCGGTACGAATGCAGATACATCGCCCGCTTGTGTTTCGATAATAGGTAATGCGGTTAAAGAACCAGTTTTACCTTTCACTTCACCATTAGTGAATTTTTCAACATACGCTTCGTTTACACGAGCAGCACGTTCTAATAAACGACTGTGAAGGTAGAAAACGTCACCTGGGTATGCTTCACGACCTGGCGGACGACGAAGTAGTAATGAAATTTGACGGTAAGCAACTGCTTGCTTAGACAAATCATCATATACGATCAACGCATCTTCACCGCGGTCACGGAAGTATTCACCCATTGAACAACCAGCGTATGGTGCTAAGTATTGTAATGCTGCAGCTTCAGAAGCTGATGCAACAACTACAATAGTGTTTGATAATGCGCCATGTTCTTCTAGCTTACGTACTACGTTAGAAACTGTTGATGCCTTTTGGCCAATTGCTACGTAGATACATTTAATGCCAGTGTCTTTCTGATTGATAATGGCATCTAGCGCAATTGCAGACTTACCGATTTGACGGTCACCAATGATCAATTCACGTTGACCACGTCCAATTGGGATCATTGAGTCAATAGACTTAATACCCGTTTGTACTGGTTGGTCAACAGACTTACGTTCGATTACACCCGGTGCTACTACTTCAACAGGAGAGAAACCATCGTTTTCGATTGTTCCTTTACCGTCAATAGGCTCACCTAGAGTGTTGACAACGCGGCCTAATAAACCACGTCCTACAGGTACTTCCAATATACGGCCAGTACCTTTAACTTTATCGCCTTCTGCTAAATCAGCATATGGACCCATAACTACCGCACCGACCGAATCACGATCAAGGTTTAACGCGATAGCAAAACGGCTACCAGGAAGTTCGATCATCTCGCCTTGCATTACATCTGCTAGACCATGGATGCGAATAATACCATCTGTTACAGAAACGATAGTACCTTCATTACGAGCTTCGCTGACAACACTAAACTGTTCAATTCTTTTCTTGATCAGTTCAGCGATTTCAGTGGAATTCAGTTGCATGCTCTGTTCCCTTATCTCTTAATTGCTATGATTGCATTATTGTTGCTAAACGATTCAGTTGATTTCTCACTGAACCATCGATAACCATGTCGCCGGCTTTAATCACCAGACCAGACATAATACTCGCATCAACTTTACAATTGAGCTTTACTTTACGATCCAAACGCTTTTCAAGCGCGGTGCTTATTGATGTTATTTTATCCGCAGTTAATTCAACTGCAGAGGTAACATCGACCAAAACTGTTTTCTCATAATCAGCTTTTAATTCGCCAAATTGGGTAACAATTTGTGGTAACACCGACAGGCGTTCATTCTCGGCCATAATTTTAATAAAATTTTGGCCTTCACTGTTAAGTTGTTCACCACAGACTTTTAAAAAAAGGTCTTGTGCTTGTACAACCGATGCACCACCAGAAAGGAAACCTTTAATAGTGTCATCTTTTGAAACTTCTGCAGCGAAAACTAGCATTTCTAACCAGTTATCTATCGCATCAGCTTCAACAGCAAAATCGAACGCTGCTTTAGCGTAGGGACGAGCGACGGTTGTCAATTCAGACATAGCTCATTCCCCTCTTAAAGTTCAGCTACAAGTTTATCTAAAATGTCGCTATGTGCAGCGGCATCGATTGAACGCTCAAGAATTTTCTCGGCACCAGCTATTGCTAAAACAACTACTTGTTGGCGTAGTTCTTCGCGAGCTTGGTTACGTTCTGTTTCTATTTCAGCATGTCCGGAAGCTAAAATTTTAGCTTTTTCGGCTTCAGCTTTTCCTGCAGCTTCTTCAACAATTTGCGCTTCACGTTTTTTCGCAGCTTCAATAATACCAGCCGCTTGTGATTTCGCATCTTTTAGTTGTTCCGTCGCTTTAGCTTGAGCAAGCTCAAGATCTTTAGCAGCACGGTCAGAAGCAGCAAGTCCGTCAGCAATAATTGCTTGACGAGCTTCGATGGCAGCCATAATTGGTGGCCATACAAACTTCATGCAGAAAATTACAAATACTACAAATGCGATTAATTCACCAATTATTGTTGCATTAATATTCACTTGTGTACCTCCTATAAATTATTCGTGTAATAAATAAAGTTAAAAAATTAACCAATTTGAACGAATAAAATGTATAGACCCATCGCTACACCGATCATAGCGATAGCATCGATAAGACCCGCTACGATGAACATTTTAACTTGAAGTTGTGGTGCTAATTCAGGTTGACGAGCAGCAGATTCTAAGAACTTACCACCTAACAAACCAAAACCAATAGCAGTACCAAGGGCACCTAAACCAATAAGTAATGCCGCAGCAATATACATTAAGCCTACGTTTTCCATTTTTATCTCCGATATTTAAAGTAAAATTAAAAAGTTTAAAAATTAATTAGTGATCTTCATGGGCTAAACTAAGATAAACAATAGTTAGCATCATAAAAATAAACGCTTGTAATGGGATAACTAACAAGTGGAAAGCTGCCCATATAAAGTGTACTGGCAATTGGTATAAACCAAGAGTCGCAATCAGTAAGAATATCAACTCACCCGCATATAAATTTCCGAATAAACGTAAAGATAATGCTAAAGGACGAGCTAATAAGGTAACTAATTCAATAAAAAAGTTAAGTGGATATAAAGACCAATGACCAAAAGGTTGGGTATAAAGTTCTTTCATAAAACCGCTAAAACCTTTTACCTTAATTGAATAATAAACAATTAAGATAAAGACGCCTATAGCCAAAGCTGACGTCATGTTTACATCTGTTGTTGGTACCGGCTTCATATAAATATGAGACATTTCAATACCTGAAACCAAGCTGATTACCCATGGAAGCAAATCAACTGGCACCCAGTCCATTGCATTCATTAACAATACCCATACAAATATCGTTAACGCTAATGGAGCAATAAGGGCATTTTTACCATGAAAAGTAGTTTTTACACTGTCGTCAACAAACCCGACAATCAATTCAACAGCACATTGTAATTTACCAGGTACGCCGGTAGTAGCTTTTTTAGCCACTGAACGGAAGATGGTAAGAAAAACCAAGCCTAAAAACACCGACCAACCTAAAGTATCTAAATGCAAGGTCCAGAAACCTTCACCGACAGTCAAATTGGTTAAATGGTGTTTAATATATTCTTGGCTGGTTAATTCAGCAACAGACATATTAATATTCCTAATGATTAAAGTTTAAATAAAAATGGCGTTAGTAATGGTAATGCCATTACTAAACAAAATGTTCCAAAAAATGCTAATGGTAATATCACCAATAATTTAAAAGCAAAAACTAAAAGTATTGCTGTTACTAGCATTTTTAATTTCACGCCGCTAAAAAAGGAACTCACCACTAATTTAGACGACTTAGCCCCCGCATACTTGAATGCTTTATAGGCAAATATACCATTAGGAATTATAGCAATAACGCCACCAGCTAATGCTGATATAGCGTAGGATAATCCCCAACCAAAATAGATTATTAAAGCACAAACTAATACGACGACAATTGAGAAACCTATCTGTTGACAAGCAATCTTACGTCCAGCTTTTGTTAGTGTGTTTTTTTGTTTTTTATTATTAATAATAATTAACACTCATTAACTATCAAATATTTGATTAAAAGCTGAGTTTTATATCAACGAAAATATTCGTATAATTCATTCTTTATTTAAAGTAAAAACTTTACTTTAAAAAGTCAGCGCAAGTATACTTACTTATGCTGTTAATGCAACAAAAGAGGGCAGTTGACGCCCTATTTTTGTGCTAAATATTATATAAAATGATGGGGTAGACTAAAATGAATGAAAGCGGGCTACTATTCCATCTAGCTCTTCTAGATTTGTATACGATATAACCAATTTCCCTTTGCCCTTTTTGTTATGGGCAATTGTGACCTGAGAGCCAAATTTTTCGGATAAATTTTGTTCTAAACTTTTAGTATCCGGATCTTTTTCTTTATTTTCAATCACCTTTTCCGGTGCTTGTATTTTTTTAATGAGTGCTTCGGTTTCACGTACGGTCAAATCTTTTGCAACCACTGTTCTTGCTGTATTACTTTGTATGTCGTCTTCTAATGCCAATAATGCACGCGCATGACCCATTTCTATGTCACCGTGCTCAAGTAATGTTTTAACGTCTTCATTGAGTTTATTTAAACGTAATAAATTTGAAACAGCCGTTCGAGATTTACCAATCGCGTTCGCGACTTCTTGATGTGTTAACTCAAATTCAGTTAATAATCGCTCTAATGCTATGGCTTCTTCCATTGCATTTAGATCTTCACGTTGTATGTTTTCGATGAGTGCAATAGCAATGGCAGCTTCATCCTCAACATTTTTAATGATACAAGGAATTTTATCTATTCCAGCTAATTGGGCAGCACGCCAACGACGTTCACCTGCAATTATTTCATAAGTATTGGCATCTACATTTCGAACGACAATAGGTTGAATAATACCTTGAGAACGAATTGAATTTGATAAATCGTCTAATGCTTCTGCTGACATGTCTTTACGAGGTTGGTATTTACCTTGCTGTAACTGTTCTATCGGCAAATATTGTAATTCACTGTCATCAACAGAAGTTAAATTACTCTGAGCCGCATCATCTATTTCTGTATTTGATGATAATAATGCATCAAGGCCACGACCTAGGCCTCTTCGTTTTGCTGGACTCATAATTTTCCTTCGGATTTATCGAAATGGTTAGTCAATTGTTTTTTGGAGTTTAGCTTTAGGCTTATGCTGTTCTGCTTTACGTAATATTTCACCCGCAAGTGCTAAATACGCTTTAGCGCCTGTCGATGACTTATCATAATACATTACAGGTGCTCCAAAACTTGGTGCTTCAGCTAAACGGACATTACGTGGGATCACGGTTCGGTAAACTTTATCACCAAAATGACGTTTTAATTGTTCAGATACATCATTAGCTAATCGATTACGTGGGTCGTACATCGTACGCAATATGCCTTCTATGTGTAATTTATCATTCACTACAGAGGTTAATTGAGAAACAGTATCCATTAATGCCGTTAAGCCTTCTAATGCATAATATTCGCATTGCATAGGAACTAATACAGAGTCTGCCGCAGTCATAGCATTTACAGTGAGCATGTTTAATGAAGGAGGGCAGTCAATAATAATAAAATCATATTTATCTCGAACGGGAGCCAAAGCCGTTTTTAAACGTTGTTCCCGTGAGTAAACCTGCATTAATTTAATTTCAGCCGCAGTAACATCTGAATTAGCCGCAATTAAATCATAAAGGCCTGATGTTTCTCTGCACACAACTTCATCGAATGGCTTCTCTTCAACCAGTAATTCGTAGCTCGTCGCATGTACTTTATATTTATCAATACCACTCGCCATTGTGCTATTGCCTTGAGGATCTAAATCAATTAATAATACTTTTCTTTTTGTTGCTGCAAGTGAGGCAGCCAAATTTACTGATGTAGTCGTTTTACCAACCCCACCTTTTTGGTTAGCAACAGCAATGATTTTTCCCACAATAACCTCGAAAGTATTTTATTTTTTTATTATTTTTTTTAGTTCAATAACATGGCGCTCGCCCTGTAAATTAGGCACGATTATTTCGCTACTGTCTACAAACTTTATATGTTCTGGCAATTGTTCTATTTCTTCGCGGGGAAATTGACCTTTTAGTGCAAAAAAACGTCCCGTTTCATCAGCGATTAGATGTTGACACCAATTGACCATATCTTCAAGTGATGCAAATGCTCTACTGAGTACTCCGTCAAATAATACTTCTGGTTGATATTTCTCAACTCTTGATAAAACGGGTGTTACATTTTTGAGTTTTAATTGAAAAACCACTTGTCGTAAAAAAGTAATTCTTTTGCCTAAACTATCAAGTAGGACAAAATTTCTTTCTGGATACATAATAGATAATGGAATTCCTGGTAATCCAGCTCCTGTACCAACATCAATAAAAGATTGTCCTTTAAGCTTTTCGCCTACCATTAAACTGTCCATAATATGTTTAACTAACATATCAGTAGTATCTCTAACTGCCGTTAAATTATATGCTTTGTTCCACTTATTTAATAATTCCACATATTGAATTAATAAATCTATCTGGGTTTCTGTGAGTGATAATTCGCTTTTCTCAATCAATAATGTCAGTTGTGTTTTAAGTGTCATTTATTTTTTCGCGTTTAATTTATTTAATTAGGCAGTTTTACGTAATAAACCGTGTTTTTTAAGATAAACCAGCAGTAATGATATTGCAGCAGGTGTTATACCAGAAATACGTGATGCTTTACCAATAGTCTCGGGGCGTGAATCACTTAACTTTGCAACAACCTCATTTGATAAACCTGATATTTGAGTGAAATCAAAATCAAGGGGTATAAGTGTATTTTCGTGACGTTTCTTTTTTGATATCTCATCGAGTTGTCTATCAATGTAACCCGCATACTTGATTTGAATTTCAATTTGTTCAGCGGCTTGTTTATGATTAACTCCAGGACCAATACCTTCAATTTTCATTAAATCTTTATAACGTACTTCAGGACGGCGTACGAGATCTTCTAGACTATTTTCTCGACTGATATCAGATTTAAGTAATGAATTAATTTGATCAACGACTTTGTGATCTTTTTGGATCCAGGTAGATTTCAAACGTTGACGTTCAAGTTCAACGATTTCCATTTTTTCATTAAATGTTTTCCAACGTGCTTCATCAACCAAACCTAGTTTATAACCTTTTTCAGTTAAACGGATATCAGCATTGTCTTCACGTAACAATAAACGGTATTCAGCACGAGAAGTAAACATACGGTAAGGTTCTTTAGTGCCTAATGTTGCTAAATCGTCAACCAATACCCCCATATATGCTTGATCTCTTCCTAAAATGAGTTCTTCCTTGCCCTGTACACGAGCAGCAGCATTCGTGGCTGCTAATAAACCTTGAGCAGCCGCTTCTTCGTAACCAGTCGTTCCATTAATTTGACCTGCAAAATACAAGTTTTCTACAAATTTACTTTCTAAGGTTTGTTTTAAATCGCGAGGATCAAAATAATCATATTCAATAGCGTAACCCGGTCGAGTGATATGTGCATTTTCAAAACCGTTAATTGAACGAACCATCGCCATCTGAACATCAAAAGGTAAACTTGTTGAAATACCGTTAGGATAAATTTCATGTGTTGTTAAACCTTCAGGTTCAACAAATATTTGATGTGAATCTTTATCAGCAAAGCGAGTGATCTTATCTTCTATTGAAGGACAATAACGTGGACCAATTCCCTCTATAACACCTGTATACATAGGGGATCTATCTAGACCATTTCTAATAATATCATGGGTATTTACATTTGTATGAGTGATATAACAAGGCACTTGTGCTGGATGATCATCTCTTGATCCCATAAATGAAAAGATCGGACGAGGATCATCACCAGGTTGTTGTTCCATTTTGGAAAAATCAAGGCTTCTTGCGTCTAAGCGTGGCGGTGTACCTGTTTTTAAACGGTCAATACGAAATGGCATATCTCGTAGGTTTTTCGCTAGGTTTTCACTAGAAGGATCGCCTGCTCTCCCACCTTGGTAATTGTTCAAACCTATATGAATTTGACCCGCTAAAAAAGTACCAACGGTTAAAACGACTGACTTAGCTTTAAATTTCAGTCCCATCTGGGTAGAAACACCAACAATTATGTTGTTTTCTAAAATAAGATCATCACATGGTTGCTGAAAAATCGTGAGGTTTTCTTGGTTCTCTAAATAATTTCTAACAAAGGATCTATACAAAATACGATCAGCTTGAGCTCTAGTCGCTCTAACTGCGGGGCCTTTGCTGGCATTTAATGTTCTAAATTGAATTGCAGCATGATCTGTGGCCGTTGCCATTAATCCACCTAAGGCATCAATTTCTTTTACCAAATGACCTTTCCCAATTCCGCCAATGGCTGGATTACAAGACATTTGGCCTAGGGTGTCGATGTTATGTGTCAACAATAATGTTTTACAACCCATGCGTGCTGCTGCCAGACATGCTTCTGTTCCGGCATGACCACCACCAACTACGATTACGTCATAAGATTCTTGATACCACATAATTTTTAGACCTTGGTTAAACTTTAAAATATTTATTGAATAATTTGCTATTCAAAAATTAGGGAACGTATTTTAGCGCTTTTTTGTGATGAGGGGAATGATCAATTGATTAAAAAGATCTGACTGTGATCCTTCTTATAATATATAAGATCTTTAAAGAGATCTTATTACTATTACTTATTAGTAAAGCCTTTTTCTGTTGATAAGTACTTTTTTCTTATATATAACAACTTATTAGTTCGATCATAACCTTGTGATCAATCTTTGATCAAAGGGTTTTAAACCTATGATCAAAACAGCGAGTTATCCACAAGTGAAATAAATACTAATTATATACACTGAATAATAATAAGAAATTAATAGGTTTTACCCAGACTTATCCACATAAGGTATTTTTTACTAACACTTTTGTTGATAACTTATGAGTAAGATCTTTATAAAAGATCTTTATTTGTTATTAACCATTGCTGAGCGAGATCCTCTGGATCTATTTCTTCTCTCATATCTAGTGTTTTAATCCTGATTTTTTCTTTACAGCCTTTTGATAACATTATGTTTTTTAAATTTGTAGCTGCTTTGCAAAAAGTGTCATAGTTGGAATCACCTATTCCTATGATCATAAAGTTAACTGGGGATAGATCTACAGTGGTATTTTTAAGATCTTCAACAAAATTTTGAATGTTGTCTGGAAAGTCACCAGCGCCATGAGTTGACGTACAAATTAGCCAGGTCTGATCATTGCTGTTTATTTGTTCAAAACTAGGCTGTAAATGGAGAGTAGTTTGGTGTTTTAATGCCAATAATGTCTCTTCACAGGCTTCTGCAACATACTCAGTTCCACCTAACATGCTACCCACAATAATTTGAAATGAGCTCATTTTGTTCCTTTATTTATATATATTCAGGGTTATTTTCCAATACAAAATGACGAAAATATTTCAGTTAATAAGTCATCACTAGTAAATTCACCGGTTATTTTATTGAGTTCTATTTGACATAAACGTAATTCTTCAGCAAGAATTTCCCCTGCAACATACGATTCAAGTTGATCTAAACCGATAATTAAATGGTGATGTGCTTGTTCTAATGCCGCTAAATGACGTCGTCTTGCCATAAAGCCACCTTCAGTACTGCCTTGATAACCCATAATGCTCTTTAAGTGTTCTTTAAGCTCTGGTATACCATCACCATTCTTTGCTGATAATGTAACGGTAGGCAGATTATTACTTTCTGAAAAACCAGTACTTATTGCTTTTACATCTGCTTTGTTTTTAATAACAGTTAAGCCTATATTCTTCGGTAATTTAGCAAAAAACTCTGGCCATAATTTTTGTGGATCTTCACTGTTATCATTACTTGCATCCACCATAAGCAGAACTCTGTCTGCTTGATTTATTTCTTTCCAGGCTCGTTCAATGCCTATTTGTTCAACTTGATCGTTACTGTCACGTAAACCTGCTGTATCAATAATATGCAGTGGCATTCCATCAATATTAATTTGCTCTGACAGTACGTCTCGTGTCGTTCCTGCTATATCTGTTACTATTGCTGCTTCTCTACCGCTTAATGCGTTTAATAGACTAGATTTACCCGCATTAGGACGTCCTGCGATAACGACCCGCATACCTTCACGAATAATACTGCCTTGATGTGCTTGGCTTTGAACTTTTTCAACTTGTGTAATAATCTTTTTAAGATCATTTACAACTTTTTCATCAGCAAGGAAATCTATTTCTTCTTCTGGAAAATCAATAGCAGCTTCAACATACATTCTTAAATGAATGGTACTTTCTACCAGCTGATTTATTAATTTAGAAAAATCTCCCTGCAACGAATGTAAGGCACAACGTGCGGCTTGCTCTGAACTTGAATTTATTAAATCAGCAATAGCTTCTGCTTGTGTCAGATCCAACTTGTCGTTGATAAATGCTTGCTCACTAAATTCACCGGGTTTAGCCATGCGAACTTTGGGAAGCGCTAAAATTTCTTTTAATATCATATCTAAAATTACTGGACCACCATGTCCTTGTAGTTCAAGTACATCTTCACCGGTAAAAGAGTGGGGAGCTTTAAAATATATGGCAATACCTTGGTCTAATACGTTTTGGTTTGCATCGTTAAAAGGTAAATATTCTGCTTTTCTAATTTCAGGTATTCTTCCTAAAATTGCCTGAGCGACACTTTTAACTTCTGGCCCCGATATTCTGATAATGCCAACTCCGCCACGACCTGGTGCTGTGGCTTGTGCTGCAATGGTTTCTTTTTGATATAAAACGTCAGTCATAATTATTTCCTAGAAGATAGCAGGGCTATTATAAACATTTATTGCGTAGAAATAAAAAAGGCGACCCAATAGGTCGCCTTTAACATTTTTTACTTTAGAAATTAATCTTTAGCTTTAGCTAATTTTGCTTTTTCAATACCGCTGAAAATTATTTTCATTTGTACAATTGATATCATGTTACTGACAAACCAATAAAGTACTAAACCTGAAGGGAACCAAGCCATAAATATAGAAAATGCTACTGGCATATATTGCATTATTTTCTGTTGCATTGGATCTTGTATCGTCATCGGTTGCATTTTTTGCATAACGAACATACTTACACCCATAAATACAGGTAAAATAAAGTAAGGATCCATCGTCGATAGATCTTCTATCCAGAAAAAGAATGGTGCGTGACGTAATTCAACACTTTCTAAAAAGACCCAATATAATGCCAAGAATATCGGCATTTGAATGATCATAGGTAAACAACCACCAGCAGGGTTAACTTTCTCTTTCTTGTACATTTCCATTGTAGCTTGTGACATCTTTTGACGGTCATCACCAAAGCGCTCTTTTAACTTTGCCATTTTAGGGGCAAGTTCACGCATTTTAGCCATTGAAGTGTATTGTGCTTTCGTTAATGGATACATAGCACCCTTAACAACTAAGGTAATTACAATAATCGCAAAACCCCAGTTAGTAACCAAAGATTGTATTTGAAGTAAAAGCCAAAAGAGTGGTTTACTGATCATCGACAAAAATCCGTAATCAATCGTTAAACCTAAGTACGGTGCAATCTCGTCTAGTACGTATTGATCTTTCGGACCAACATAAAATATAGCTGAAGTTGTTGCTTGGCTATTTGGTTGAATAGTTAGCGCAGGAGATTTGTAACCAATAATAGCTTCGTTGTTTGTAGAATAGCTTGAATATATTTGGTTATCAGCTGTTTGGCTTGGTACCCACGCAGACACAAAATAATGTTCTAACATCGCAACCCAACCACCAGCGGTAGTTACGTTTAACTTAGTCTCTTTGATATCATCAAAATCGTATTTCTCATACCGATCTTCAGTTGTCGAATATGCAGCACCACGGTAAGTAGGCATTAATGAACTACCACTTTCTACAAGGGTTGACTGAATTAATTGCGCGTACATTTGAACACTAGCTGCAGATGTGGCTGTGTTATTTATAATGTACTCAACATTTACGCTATAACCGGATTTTGTGAACGTAAATCGTTTAGTAACGTTTAAGCCATTTTTAGCGGTATATTGTAAATCAACAACTAATGGAGCTTCACCTGTTTGTGTATACGAGTTACTACTTGTTAGATAAATTGGACGTCCTGATGCTTTATCGATACCTTGAGCACCAATCAAGCCACTTTGTGCAATGTATTTGCGGTTGCCGTTCTGCATTACAGTAAATGGAATACCGTTACCTTGCTCAGTATCGAACTTCACTAGCTTGGCATCAATAATATCCCCACCAGTTGTGTCTATTTTTATAACGAGGACATCAGTATTAATCGTGATTACTTGTTCACTAGCCTTATTCATTGTAGCTATTGGCATTGCTGAACTTGAAGACTCTGGAATAGAGTCGCCACCAGTTGAATTTGCTTGATTTATTGTTTGGCTTATTGCAGGTTGATCAATTACAGGTGCATTATCTTTTTGATATTCAGTGAATAGCAAATAAGTAACAACCATAAGGGCAATAAAAAGAAAACTGCGTTGAGATTCCATAGTTTATTATTTCTCTTTTTTTGATGGTGGCACGGGATCTAATCCCCCCGCGTTTAATGGATGGCATTTTAGTATACGTTTGCCTGCTAACCAACAACCTTTTAACACACCAAAGCGATTAATAGCTTCAATAGCATAATAAGAGCAACTCGGATGGAATCGGCAGTTGTTGCCAAGTAGAGGGCTAAGCCAGCGCTGGTAAGCTTTTACTAAAGCTACTGTTAGGTGTTGTGGCGTTGAATTATTTTTCGCCATATTTTTTCTAATTGTTTTTTAATTTCGGAATTTTCTAACTTATCAGTACCTGATTTCACCATCACTACCATATCTATATTGGGTAAGTCATGTTGATTGAGTCGAAAACTTTCTCGGATTTGACGTTTGATACGATTTCGCTGAACAGCTAATTTTACGCGTTTTTTAGCAATAGCTAAGCCTAAACGATTACGCTCATCTAAATTTGGACTAACAAGAATAGTTATATGGCTAGAGCCGAAACGAAGAGGTTTAGAAAATACAGATTGAAAGTGACCGGGAGTCAGTAAACGTGACTCCCGATTAAATTCATAATTAACCATGATAGTTAACTGATCTCTTATTTAAAGATTAAAAAAGAGATTATGCGCTAAGGCTTTTACGGCCTTTCGCACGACGACGTGAAATTACTGCACGACCGTTTTTTGTAGCCATACGTGCACGGAAACCGTGGTTGCGTTTACGCTTTAATATACTAGGTTGAAATGTTCTTTTCATTACGCTAATCCGTCTGTTGTTGTTGCCCTGGCAAACAGCCGTATTGAGCACACTGGTTCTAAAAAAAGAGGCCGAATTTTATAGCTTGTAGTAGGTATTGTCAATGTTTATAACAATCTATTTTAAAAAGATCCTAATAGATCTTTGCGATGGATTAATTATATCCACAGTTTTATAACATTATTATATTTTACCTGATAAAAAGCGTAATAATTACGGCTAATAACTAAATAATATGTAAATAATGTTTTAACACTTAATTAGTCTAAAAATACCATTTTATCTAGTTATCCGGAGTATTATTTATTTTATTTTCATCAAAAGGCTAACTATCTCAAAGTCAATATTGAAGTTGTGGATAACTATGGTGATAATAGACTAATTATAAAAATACCATATTTACCTACTTTATATTTATTCATCGTTTTTACGATAAAATGATAAACCAAAAAGTATGGTGATTTCAGGAGCATTTGGTTGGATCATACACTTTGGCAGCGATGCCTTTCAGTCTTGCAAGAAGAGTTACCTGCACAACAATTTAGTATGTGGATCCGTCCATTACAATGTGTTGTTGCCGATAATATCATGACTTTATATGCACCAAATCGATTTGTTCTTGATTGGGTTCGTGATAAATATGTTAATCGCATAAATGAACTGGTAACTTTACAAGAAAGTGCTAATCCTCCTTTACTTAGGTTTGATGTTGGCAGTATTCCAAATAAAAGTACTTCACAAAATATTGTGAATACTATTCCTCAATTTACAAGCTCTACTAAAAAATCGGTTGAACCTCAAAGTAATTTACCCAAAACTACGAATGTAAGAGTTAAATATACTTTTGATAATTTTGTAGAAGGTAAATCAAACCAATTAGCCCGTGCTGCAGCTTCTCAAGTAGCTGATAATCCAGGTTCGGCTTATAATCCTTTATTTATTTATGGTGGAACAGGTCTAGGTAAAACCCATCTGCTACATGCTGTTGGTAATGGTATTTTGAGAAATAACCCTAATGCTAAAATTGCTTATATGCATTCAGAGCGTTTTGTTCAAGATATGGTTCGTGCATTACAAAATAATGCCATGGAAAAGTTTAAACAATATTATCGTAGTGTTGATGCATTACTTATAGATGATATTCAATTTTTTGCAGGTAAAGACAGAACTCAAGAAGAGTTCTTTCACACATTTAATGCTTTGCTTGAAGGTAATCAACAAATTATATTAACGAGTGATCGTTATCCAAAAGAAGTTGATGTTGAAGATCGTCTTAAATCTCGTTTTGGTTGGGGATTAACGATTGCTATTGAACCTCCTGAACTAGAAACACGTGTCGCTATTCTTAAACGCAAAGCCGAAGAAAGTAATATTAATTTAGCAGACGAAGTGGCATTTTTTATTGCCAAGCGTTTACGCTCTAATGTTCGTGAGTTAGAAGGGGCATTGAATCGTGTTGTCGCTAATGCTAACTTTACAGGTAGACCAATTACAATTGATTTTGTTCGTGAAGCTTTACGAGATTTACTTGCCTTACAAGACAAGTTAGTTACTATCGATAATATTCAACGAACAGTTGCTGAATATTACAAAATTAAAGTTGCAGATTTACTTTCTAAACGTAGAAATAGATCTGTTGCTAGACCTAGACAAATTGCAATGGCATTATCTAAAGAGTTAACTAATCATAGTTTGCCAGAAATCGGAGATGCTTATGGAGGGCGTGACCACACCACCGTTCTTCATGCATGTCGAAAGATCAAAGCATTACGCGAAGAGTCGCATGATATTAAAGAAGATTATTCTAATTTAATTAGAACACTTTCGTCATAGCTTTCGTTATAATAATAAGTAAATAAAAAAGATGGGTAGATAAATGAAGTTTTCATTAAATAGGGAATTATTACTTAAACCGCTTTTATTGGTTTCTGGTGCCGTTGAACGTAAAAGTACTTTACCTATTCTTAGTAATATTCTTTTTGATGTAAGTGGGCATTCACTTACTTTAACAGCTACTGATTTAGAGCTTGAAATGGTTTCTTACACCCAAGTTGATAATCAGGGTGAAGACGGAAAAATTACTATTCCTGCCAGAAAACTTCTCGATATATGTAAAAGTTTACCTGATGATTCACTACTATCTTTTGAATCAACTAATGAAGCCATCACAATTAGTACGGGTAGAAGTAAATATTCTTTATCTACATTACCTGCGACAGACTTTCCTAATATAGAAGAGTGGAAAGGTGATGTAGAGTTTAAATTGTTTAAATCAGATTTACTACGTTTAATAGAAAGTACTCATTTTTCTATGGCAAATCAAGATGTTAGATATTATTTAAATGGTATGTCTATTGAAACTGAAGGTAATGAAATCCGATCAGTTGCTACAGACGGACATCGTCTAGCTATATGTAAAATTTCAGCTAATGGTTTAACATTACCTTCAAGACAAGTGATTGTTCCGCGTAAAGGTATTTTAGAAATTATCCGCTTACTTGATCCTGTAGAAGAAAATATTCAAGTTTTTCTCGGTTCAAATCATATACGTATCATTGATAATGAATTTTCATTTACCAGTAAATTGGTTGATGGACGTTTTCCTGATTATCGTCGTGTATTACCACGTAATGGTGATAAAGTATTAAACACCAGTAAAGATAATTTGCGTCAACTTCTATCCCGTGCATCTATCTTATCTAATGACAAATTTAAAGGTGTCCGCCTAAATTTTTCCAAACAAGAGTTAAAAATCACGGCGAACAATCCAGAACAAGAACAAGCAGAAGAAGTTTTGGAAATTGACTTTCCATATGAAGAAGTTGAAATTGGCTTTAACGTTAATTATGTTTTGGATGTGCTAAACGCGATTAAAGAGCCAATAGTTAAATTTACATTAGCTGATGCAAATAGTAGTGTAGTTATTGAAGGCGCTGAAAGTAACGAAGCTATTTATGTTGTTATGCCAATGCGCTTGTAATGAGTATAGAAAAACTTACTGTTTTTGACTTTCGAAATTTATCCTCAGATCCAGTAGAATTTAACGATAGTATAAACTTTATTATTGGTGACAATGGCAGTGGTAAAAGTAGTTTGTTAGAAGCTATTTTTTATCTTGGTCATGGTAAGTCATTTAGAACATCGCAAGTTGAAAATTTAGTTACCCACAATAAAACGAAATTTGTTGTCAGTGCTAAAGATACGAATGCATTACAACTTGGTGTGGCTAAAGATTTCCAGACAGGTATCACTGAAATCAAAATTGCGGGTGAAAAGCATCGGCAATTATCGCAACTAGCAAAAAATATTGCAGTGCAGGTTATTACACCTGAAAGTTTTAAACTCTTTTTTGGTGGACCTAAACAAAGAAGACGTTTTATAGATTTAGGATTGTTTCACGTGAAACAATCATTTTCAGATGCTTGGAAAGAGTTTTCTAGAATCATTAAACAGAGAAACGCTTGTCTACGTAATAAGGTGGATCATCAAACCCTTAATTATTGGACTGATGTTTTTTGCGAATCATCTGTTAAAGTAGCTAGATTACGTGATGAATATATTAAAGAATTGTCATTAGAACTCCGGCCTTGGTTAGAGTTAATGTTGCCAAGTTTAGCTGATGATATTTCTATTTCTTATATGCAAGGTTGGAATAGTAAAAAATCATTGGGGGATGTTTTAGCACAAAATAGAGAACGAGAAGTTAAATCAGGTTTTAGCCTTTATGGGGCACAAAAATTTGATGTGAAATTTCTCACAGGGAATGTGGTAATTGATAACCAGTTATCACGAGGACAACAAAAGTTGTTTTTACTGGCTTTAACTTTCGCTCAAGCAAAATTGATTGAAAAAGTTAAACGAGTAAAACCAATTTTATTGATTGACGATGTAGGTGCAGAGCTTGATTTAAATTCTCGAACTTTACTTAACAATGCAATCAATAAATTAAACTGCCAAGTTATCATCACGGCAATAGATAAAACGGCAGTAGAACCATTGGTTCCAACTGATAATAATTATAAGATGTTTCACGTGAAACATGGACAAATTTCAGCAATAGGTAAATAGGCAATACGCTATGACAGTAGAAAATGAATACGGCTCAGACAGTATTAAAGTTCTAAAAGGGCTTGACGCTGTACGTAAAAGACCAGGAATGTACATTGGTGACACGGATGATGGCAGTGGTTTGCATCATATGGTATTTGAAGTTTTAGATAACTCTATCGATGAAGCTTTAGCGGGTCACTGTAAAGAAATTGTCGTTAAAATACACACGGATGGTTCTGTATCTGTTAAAGATGATGGCCGTGGTATTCCTACCGATATTCACCCTGAAGAAGGGATTTCAGCTGCTGAAGTTATAATGACTGTACTTCATGCTGGTGGTAAGTTTGGTGGAGAAGATTCTGGTTATAAAGTTTCCGGTGGTCTTCATGGTGTTGGTATTTCGGTAGTAAATGCGCTTAGTCGTAAGTTAAAACTGAATATTCGCCGAGCGGGTAAACTATTTGAACAGATGTATACTGGAGGCGAACCAGATGCTCCTTTAGCTGAAGTTGGTGTGAGTGATAAAACAGGCACTGAAGTTCGTTTCTGGCCTAGCGAAGATACCTTTTCAGATGTTTTATTTCACTATGACTTATTAGTTAAACGTATTCGTGAATTATCTTTCTTAAATTCAGGCATATCAATTCGTTTGATTGATGAACGTGAAGCCGGTAAAGAAGATCACTTTAAGTTTGATGGTGGTATTCAAGCCTTTGTTGAATACTTAAATACCAACAAAACACCCGTTAATGAAGAAATATTCTATTTCGATTTAGCGCGTGAAGATGGCATTATTGTTGAAGTGGCAATGCAGTGGAATGATGGTTTCCAAGAAAGTATTCATTGTTTTACCAATAATATTCCCCAACGTGATGGTGGTGCACATTTAAGTGGTTTTCGTACAGCATTAACACGTACACTTAATAGTTACATGGTAAAAGAAGGGCTAAACAGAACTAAGAAAGGCGGCAGCACAGAAACAAGTGCATCAGGTGATGATGCTCGTGAAGGATTAACTGCTGTTATATCGGTTAAGGTACCTGATCCTAAGTTCTCATCACAAACTAAAGATAAGCTGGTTTCTTCAGAAGTTAAAACAGCTGTTGAGCAAGCGATGGGCGAAAAACTAGGTGAGTACTTATTAGAAAAACCTTCAATTGCTCGTACTATAATTATGAAAATTGTGGATGCAGCAAGAGCCCGTGAAGCTGCTCGTAAAGCACGTGAAATGACACGTCGTAAAGGAGCATTAGATATTGCAGGCTTACCTGGTAAGTTAGCTGATTGCCAAGAAAAAGATCCGGCGTTATCTGAACTATATATTGTGGAAGGAGACTCTGCTGGTGGTTCAGCCAAGCAGGGACGAAATCGTCGTAACCAAGCAATATTACCATTGAAAGGTAAAATTCTTAACGTTGAAAAAGCACGTTTTGATAAAATGATATCATCACAAGAAGTAGGTACGTTAATCACAGCGCTAGGTTGTGGTATTGGCCGTGATGAATATAACCCAGAGAAACTTCGTTACCACAGTATCATTATAATGACCGATGCTGATGTCGATGGTTCTCACATACGTACATTATTACTGACATTCTTTTATCGTCAAATGCCAGAAATAATGGAACGTGGTCACATTTTTATTGCTCAGCCACCACTTTATAAAGTGAAGAAAGGTAAGCAAGAAAGATACATAAAAGATGATGAAGGTTTAACTGAGTATTTAACAACGTTAGCATTAGAAAATGCTGAAATTTATGTTAATGAATCAGCGCCTGCAATTTCTGGTTTGGCTTTAGAAAAATTAGTAAATCAATACCGTAAAACACATGACATTATTAAACGTGTTTCTCGTCAAATTCCTGCTGATATATTAGAGAAAATGATTTACAGCATAGAAATAGATAAAACTGATTTTAACGATAAAGCAAAAGTTGAAGCTTGGACTAATGATCTAATATCTCAGTTAGAGAACCAAGATGGCAATGGTTCTATCTACTCAGCAAACATAAAACATGACCAGGAAAGAAACATTTACTTTCCTAGTTTTAATGTTCGCCAGCATGGTATTGACCATATTTATGATTGTGGTTACGAATTTATTCATTCAAAGGAATTTGAAAATATTTTTGGTTTGAATACCGCTATTAATGGCTTAATTGAAGAAGGCGGTTTTGCTAAACGTGGTGAAAAAATCAAACCAGTAACAACGTTTGAAGAAGCACTTAATTGGTTAATGGCTGAATCAAAACGTGGTCAATACATACAACGTTATAAAGGATTGGGTGAAATGAACCCTAGTCAGTTGTGGGAAACTACAATGGACCCTGATACACGTCGCATGTTACAAGTAACCATTGAAGATGCTATAGCAGCCGATCTATTGTTCACTACTTTAATGGGTGATCATGTAGAACCTCGCAGAAAATTCATTGAAGAAAATGCATTAAATGTGTCTAACTTAGACATTTAGTTCTACTTTCTCGTATAAAATTAAAAATGCCCGGACATCAAATCTGGGCATTTTAACATTCAGCAATACGGTAAATAATGAAATTAAACTATTACAGAGTAAAAACTCAAATATTGTTAACTTGTTACTAGGCTAATAATACAGCTGTCGGTATACTTAATCTCATTAGCCGTTATCGGTAAAAACAACACGAATAATGAATCGGAAAATTATGAGTACGTTCAATATAAAAACATTTCAAGGTTTAATCTTTCAGTTACAAGACTACTGGTCTCGTCAAGGCTGTGTCATCGTTCAACCCTTAGATCTTGAAGTAGGTGCTGGTACATTCCACCCTATGACATTTTTGCGTTCTATTGGTCCAGAACCAATGAGCAGTGCTTTCGTTCAACCTTGTCGACGTCCTACAGACGGACGTTATGGTGAGAATCCAAATCGTCTGCAACATTACTATCAATTTCAAGTAATGTTGAAGCCTTCTCCAATAAACATCCAAGAGTTGTATCTAAATTCTTTAAAAGAACTGGGCATTGATCCACTCGTGCATGACATTCGTTTTGTTGAAGACAACTGGGAATCTCCTACTTTAGGTGCTTGGGGATTAGGTTGGGAAATTTGGCTTAATGGTATGGAAGTTTCTCAGTTTACTTACTTTCAACAAGTAGGTGGCTTAGAGTGTACACCGGTAACAGGTGAGATCACCTATGGCCTAGAACGTTTAGCTATGTATATTCAAAATGTAGATAGTATTTATGACTTAGTGTGGGCTGATGGTCCAATGGGTAAAGTATTATACGGTGATATATTTCATCAGAATGAGGTAGAGCAATCAACTTACAATTTTGAATACGCAGACGTCGATGCTTTGTTTAATACTTTTGATCAATGTGAGAAAGACAGCCAAAAGTTAATTGAAGCTGGTTTGGCATTACCTGCTTATGAACAAGTAATGAAAGCATCACATGCTTTTAACTTATTAGACGCACGTCACGCCATTTCAGTGACTGAACGTCAACGATATATACTAAGAGTAAGAACATTATCAAAAGCTTGTGCACAGGCCTATTATGATAAGCGAGAAGAATTAGGTTTTCCTCTTTGTAAGAATAATAATACCTCTGGGGAGAAGTCATAATGAACACTGAAACATTATTGATAGAGCTCGGTACTGAAGAGTTACCACCAAAATCGTTAAAAATTCTAGCCGTTACATTTTACCAGCAAATAAAAGACCAATTAGACAATGCTGATTTAGCTTATGAAGATATTAAATGGTTTGCTACACCGCGTCGTTTAGCTGTTAAAGTAAGTAAACTTGTTGAAAAACAAGCTGATAAAGAAATTGAAAAACGTGGGCCTGCAATAAATGTAGCTTTTGATGCTGAAGGTAATGCGAGTAAAGCGGCACAAGGTTGGGCACGTTCTAATGGTATTAATGTAGAAGAAGCACAACGCTTAAAAACAGATAAAGGTGAATGGTTACTTCATCGTGCTACGCAAGCAGGTAAAACAGTAGATGCGTTAATTCCAGCAATGATTAATATTGCTGTTAGTAAACTGCCTATCCCTAAGCCTATGCGTTGGGGGAGTACTCGTACACAATTTATTCGTCCGGTTCATACCTTAACAATAATGTTTGGCAATAAAGTCATTGCAGGGGAAACATTAGAAGTAACTTCAAGTAATGTAGTTACAGGTCACCGTTTTCATCATGAAGGTTTGGTAACATTAACGCATGCTGATGAATACGAAGAAAAATTAAAGACAGCATTTGTTCAAGTAGATTATGAACAAAGACAGGCGCTAATTTTAGAACAGATTAATAAAGCCGCAGATCAATTGAATGGCGATGCCCTCATTGATGCTGGCTTATTAGAAGAAGTTACGGGATTAGTGGAATGGCCAATTATATTAATTGGTAGCTTTGATGAAGCCTTTCTAAATGTTCCTGCTGAACCACTTATTTACTCCATGAAAGATCATCAAAAATACTTTCCAGTAAATGACAAAAATGGTCAGTTAATGAATAAGTTTATTTTCGTGACAAATATTGAAAGTAAAGATCCGAGTCAAGTCATTAAGGGGAACGAAAAAGTTATTCGTCCACGTTTAGCTGATGCTGAGTTCTTCTTTAAAACAGATAAAAGTAAAACGTTAGAGTCACGCTTAGAAAGTTTATCTTCGGTACTTTTTCAAAAGCAACTCGGTACATTGAAAGAGAAGTCTGAACGTATTGCTTCATTAAGCGGAATGATCGCAGAGCAAATTGGCGAAAACTCAGAGCAAGCGACACGAGCTGGTTTATTAAGTAAAACAGACTTAATGTCAGACATGGTTTTAGAGTTCCCACAAGTACAAGGTACTATGGGTAAGTATTACGCTCAGAACGATGGCGAAGCAGCAGAAGTAGCACAAGCATTAGAAGACCAATATAGACCTCGTTATGCAGGTGATGCTTTACCTGAAGGCAATATAGGCTGTGCGGTTGCAATTGCTGATAAAATTGACAGTTTAGTGGGTATATTTGGTATTAACCAACCCCCTAAAGGTGATAAAGACCCATTTGCACTTCGTCGAGCAGCCATTGGCTTGATACGCATTATTGTCGAGAAACAATTACCATTAGATATCAAAGACTTAATTGAAAAAAGCGTCGAGTTGTACAGTGATAAGCTTTCAAACGAGAAAGTTAATAACCAAGTGGTTGATTTCGTTTTAGGTCGTTTTAGAGCTTACTATCAAGAACAAGGTATATCAGTTGATGTTATTCAAGCGGTTTTAGCAAATGCCTCAACAGCTCCGTTAGATTTTGAAAAGCGTATTAAAGCGGTAAGCCACTTTAAGTCACTTGAAGAATCAGTAACATTAGCGGGTGCAAACAAACGAGTTGGTAATATTTTAGCTAAATTCAAAGGTGAACTTTATCCTGAATTTAAAACAGAGTTAGCGAGCGAAGCTGAAGAAAAAGCATTAGCTAAAGCTTTTGATGAAGTTAAGACGACCATAGCGCCGATGATGTTAGCGAAAGATTACCAAGCAGCGTTAACTGAACTGGCTTGTTTAAAAGCGCCTATTGATAACTTTTTTGATAACGTAATGGTTATGGCTGATGATGAAGCCGTTAAAACAAATCGCTTAACGTTATTGAATGAGATTAGAAATAGTTTCTTTGCTATTGCAGATGTTGCACTTTTACAATAATTACAAGTTAAAGATATAGGTTAGCTCTTAGGGCTAACAAAAAAGGGAAGGCTTTATGCTTTCCCTTTTTTGATCAAATAAAGAAAAGGTTTTCGTTCTGTTTGTTGAGCGATAAGTTGGTGCTCCATAAACCGACAGAAACTCGGAATATCACGGGTAGTTGAAGAATCATCAGCTTCAATAAGTAACGTTTCTTGCTCAGCCATTTTACGTATAGATTTACGCACCATCATTACGGGTTCTGGACAACGTAGGCCAACAGCATTAAGAACATGGTCGGCATTTTTGAAAATATCTTCTGAGCTGTTATTCATAGTCACTAAATCAGCAGGGTAATAAAGTAGGTAATTTTAGCAAAAAAAACTAAAACTGGATATCAGCACTAAAATTTATTTACGAAACCGGTAATTTCAAAGTTTGACTGTAAATAGTCCAAGTATTGCTCGGCGTTTCTTTTGTCAGAAAAAGCATGACTCAATACACGGTAAAGTTCGTTATGTAATTGTATGGATAAAACTAATGAATGATTCTTTAACAAGACTGAATTCATATGTTGAGCATTTATATATTTTTCATAAGCGCCAATTTGGACATACCACTGAGGAATATATTGGGGAGTTATTTCAATAATATTACTCGTTGAAGGTGTTTTTATAGGAGTAAAGATTGGGTTAACGGCTATAGGGCGGACCACATCGGCAGATTTTATTAGAGACCTATTTACTGTTGCACCAAATAACCAGTTAACAGAAATAAATAAGGAATGATTTGTATCAATAGCATCGTTATGAAATAGAGTGTTATGCCCTAACGTTAAAGATAAACTTTCATTCATTTTATAATTTGTTAATATTTGAAAGTATGGCGCAATGCTGTTTTCTTCAACAAGAGAATTATTTGATGAGGAAGTTACGGTATTTAATCCAAAACCTACCTTTAAAGATAATTTAGGGCTCCGTTGCTTGATAAAATTAATACCTGAAGAAAAACTATGGTAATCACCGAAAATTAACTTTTCATCAGCAACTACTTTTAACTCCCCACTTTGACTATATTTAAATTCTAACTCAATATTTTCTAAAAATTTGTACTGATAGAATATACCATAACCAATATTAGCATCTTGTTCAGCATTATAATTTGTTTGTGATCCAACAGTATGTTCAGTTGCACAAACGTGAAAAGGATTAAAAAGAACCAATAATAATAAAGTCGACAGAGTGCGCATAAGTAATTACTAGATAAAATATCACACAAATATTATCAATTTCGTGACGAAATGTAACCTAAATATAAGAAGTGTTTATTTTTTATATAAACAGTTATAGAAACTTTGATTTCACTTGCTTTGTTAGGCAATGCGTGAAAAATTAAGATGGTTTGATAAATAGATAAATTTCCAAAAGCATTAAGTTCTCATCTAAGTAAGGTAACAGTATGTCTCGTTTACGTTCTCCATTAATATGGTTTTTCTCAATATTCATCACCTGTTTAATCAGTACATCAACCATTGCTAATCAAACATCATTCCGCAAAATTTTCCAACAAGCCGAAAAACAAATTTGGCAACATAATACGGCAAGGTATCAAACCCTTTATCAACAATTAAATTATTACCCGTTACAGCCTTATTTAGATCAGCAACGACTAATCTATGGGATGAAATTGTCATATGCAGAGGAAATTAGTCAATTTCTTCAAAAGTATCAAGGGTCACCGCTTGATTGGCCGTTACGCAAAAAATGGTTAAAATACTTAGCTAAACGGAATCAACAGATATTGTTTCAAAATTTTTTCATCTCGACATCAAATGTAGAATTGACCTGTCAATATTATCAGTATCAATTAAAATCAGGTGTTGCAGAATCTAGAGTTTTGCCCAAATTAACATCATTATGGCTAGTAGGTAAGTCGCAACCTAAGGTGTGTGATCCATTATTTAGCCGTTGGCAAAAAGCAGGTTATAGAACAAAAGACGTTATATGGAAACGAATAGCTTTAGCAGCGGATGGCGGTAAACATACGCTTATCCCCTATTTAACAAAATTACTCCCAGAGAAAGAAAGATATTTAGGGAAATTGTGGCATAAAGTACGCCGCGATCCTGCTTATATTAGTAAGATGAATCGTTTTCCACAAAAGTCAGCTAAAGAAGCGACTATAGCGGCTTATGGATTAAAACGTTTGATTTGGCGTGACCCTAAAAAAGCATTGAAAACATACAGTAAAGCTATAAAAGTACTACCGTTTACTGAATCACAGCTGCAACAAATTGTTTTGAAATTCGCTATTGCATTAGCCAGTAAAGATCATAAAAATTCAAAAGAATGGTTAGCTAAAGTTGATGAAAACCTACAGTCTAAGAATATAGTGCAATGGCGAATGGCTGATTTACTGAGAGGACAAAATTGGCCAGAAATAAAAAAGAGTCTAATTGCATTACCAAAAAAGTTACATGAAAATAATCAATGGCAGTATTGGTATGGCCGTAGCTTATTAGCAACAGGTGATAAAGTTTTAGGACATGAAGTATTGAGTAAGTTAGCGGATAAACGTCATTATTATGGTTTCCTCGCAGCAAGTACAATACAACAAAATGTAAACCTTCAAAATATACCTTTAGAAATTACAAATACAGAAAAAATGGATCTGTTGAAAAATCCAGCAGCGAAAAGAGCGTTTGAATTTTTTCATATTGGACGTTTTCATAGTGCAAGACGAGAATGGAATTATTGGCTGTCACAATTAAATGACCGAGAAAAACTTGTGGCATCAAGAATTGCTTATGAAGCAAAATGGTTTGACCGCGCAATATTTACATTATCTAAAGTAGGGTATTTAAATGATGTAGATTTGCGTTTTCCATTAGCTTTCGAAGACGAAATTACTCATTCATCAAGTAATTACAAAATAAATCCTGCATGGGCATTTGCAATTGCACGAAGAGAGAGTTCATTTATGGCAGATGCTAACTCGCCAGCAGGTGCTAAAGGTTTAATGCAAGTTATGCCAGCAACCGCTAAACAACTTCACAAACGTAATGTGACTAATAAGTTTTTAATGAACGCAAATGAGAATATAAAACTAGGTACCCAGTATTTAAAACGCTTACTTGATCGACATAAGGGTAATCAAGTATTAGCTACAGCGGCTTATAATGCAGGACCTTATCGAGTTAAGAGTTGGCTTAAAGGTTTAAAGTCAATGCCTGCCGATATTTGGATTGAAACTATTCCTTATAAAGAAACACGTGAATATGTCAAAAGCGTATTGGCTTATCAAGAAATTTACCAATTGAAAGTAGGGCAGAATAAATCACTTTTTGACCAAATATCAAAGATGAGTATTGGTCAGTAAATTAACATTTATTTATATACCCGTTCCACCTCAATATGCAGTTTCAGAGCTAAGCTAGGAAATTAGATCAAGGCGCACTATGAAGATAATGGTTATTCTCGGCAACTGCGTCCTGCGTTACCCTAATGACCCACACCCCTGTGCTAACCTTATCAAGTAGAGCAACACAGGACTATTTTCACCCTTAGCGCCCTACGGGCAAGCCGATAAAGGGTCATCTCCTACGTTATTGATTTCGACAACAGAATAACTATTCTCGTCAATCAATGCCTTGTAGCTAACCCTTTCTCGACTTGCTGAAATTTGTATCTTGAGGTGGAACGGGTATATTGTGATATGATGTTGGAAAAATTTCAGAGTAGTGATTAATGATCAAATTAGCAACGCTTTATCCAGCCCATATTACCGAACTTCAAAAAAAGTCGAAAGCGGCTTTGAGTCGTGAGAACCTTCAAGGTTTAGTAATTCATTCTGGTCAAGAAATTAAAGTGTTTCTTGATGATTATGGATATCCATTTAAAGTGAATCCTCATTTTAAATGGTGGTTGCCATTAGTGAACATTCCTAATTGTTGGTTGATTGTTAATGGTGAAGATAAACCGACACTTATTTATTATCAACCTGTTGATTTCTGGCATAAAGTTACGCCATTAGCTGATACATATTGGAATGAATTTTTTGATATCAAAGTGCTGACTAAAGCATCTGATGTCGAAAAACTTCTTCCATCCGACAAAGCAGATTTTGCTTATATTGGCGAACACATCGAAGTCGCTAAAGCATTGGGTTTTAAAAATATAAATCCTGAGCCTTTACTTAATTACCTTCATTATCATCGCGCTTATAAAACACAATACGAACAGGAGTGTTTACGTAAATCTAATGTTATTGCTGTTACCGGTCACAAAGCCGCGAAAAACGCTTTCTTACAAGGCTCTTCAGAATTTGACATTCAACAAGCTTATTTGAAAGCAACAAACCACACCAGTGATGAAACACCTTACGGTAATATTGTTGCACTTAATGCTAATACCTCTATTTTACATTACACCGCTTTAGATCGTGATGTACCACAAGCACATCGTTCATTTTTGATTGATGCAGGTGCAAATTTTCATGGTTATGCTTCTGATATAACACGCACTTATTCATTTAAGCGTGACAAGTTTGCTGAATTAATTGCCCGCATGGACAAGTTAATGCTAAATGCTGTAGACGGTTTAAAACCAGGGAAAAGTTATGTAGATCTGCATATAGAAACATACCGTGATATTGGTAATGTTTTGCATGAGTTTGGTTTTATTAATGTTGATGTTGATACTGCTGTTGAAACAGGCATAATTTCCACGTTCTTTCCCCATGGCCTAGGTCATCATTTAGGGCTACAAACTCACGATGTTGGCGGTTTTATGGCTGATGAGCGTGGCACACATGCCAATACACCGGAACAACATCCTTTTTTACGAACTTCCCGTATTATTGAAACGAATCAAGTGTTCACTATAGAGCCGGGTTTATATTTTATTGATTCTTTATTAGCTGATCTTAAAGCTTCAAAAAATAGCAATATGATTAATTGGGAAAAAATAGACGTTATGCGCCCATTTGGTGGCATTCGCATTGAAGATAATATTATTGTTCATCAGTTGCATAACGAAAATATGACACGTGAATTAGAGTTGAAATAAACCTTAAGACTTTATACTCAGACGTTAAACTTTATGAACAAACCTTACAAAGTAGCGGCTAACAGTATTGTTGATGAAACAATCGTTAGCCGTAGTCGTTTTATTTGTTATATTTCCCCTTGTTCAAGCCATGAAGAGGCTAAAGAGCAGTTAACTCAGAGTCGAAAATTACATCCTCAAGCTAGTCATCATTGTTCTGCGTTTCTCACAGGAAGACCAGATGATAGCCAAGGTTATGGTTCTTCTGATGATGGGGAGCCTTCTGGTACAGCAGGGCGTCCCATGTTGGCCGTTTTACAAGGAGGCGATGTAGGTGAACTATGTGCAATAGTTGTGCGCTATTTTGGCGGGACTAAGCTTGGTACTGGCGGATTACAACGAGCTTATGGTGGCAGTGTTCGTCAAGCGCTATTATTACTCGGAACAAGCATTAAAGTTCCTATGGTAGAAAAACAATTAACGTGTGATTACGGGCAAATAAACGATGTGTTGTATTTTGTTGAACAAGCTAAAGGTGAAATTATTCAGCAAGACTTTACGGGGCAAGTAGAATTGATTATCGCTTTGCCTGAAGAGCAATTACCAAAAGTTAAACAGCAACTGCAAACACTTTCTGCAGGATTATTGAACCTTAGGTCTATTGACTAACGCATAACATCATATAAAAGGACACTTGGATGCCGCACTGTATAATCGAATATTCAGAAGATCTTACTCAAGAATTAGATATTCAAGACGTTATGTCTGCCGTTTTTTCAGGAGCGGTTAAGTCTTCATTATTTTCATCGAATGATATTAAAGTAAGAGCAACACCTTTCACCTATTTTTATGCAGGCAGCGAAAGTGAAGATAAAAAGCATCAACAAAGGTTTATTCATGTCTGCTGTAAAATTCTGTCTGGTCGTAATTTAGCGCAAAGACAAAAATTATCTGAATTAGTGTTAAGTCAGCTTAAGTCGTTTGCAATTAAATCAGTTTCAATCAGCGTTGAAATAGTTGATATGGAACGTGAATCATATAACAAACGTGTAAGCTGAATAAATTAAGACGAAATACGTGATTTAAAGTCGCAGTGTTTATCTTTATGCTTTATCATCAAAAAACATGTAGTCGATGACTTTACTTAATAATAAAAATTAACTCGTGCAAATAAAAAATATCATTCGAATTCTTGGTTTGTTGGTGGCTTTACTTAGTGTCACTATGCTGCCACCTGCTTTAATTGCACTACTTTACCGTGATGGTGGTGGTGTTTCCTTTCTTACTGCCTTTCTATTTTGTTTATGTGCAGGTTTACTTGCTTGGTATCCTTTTAGAAATGAAAAAAGTGACTTACGTGCGCGTGAGGGCTTTCTAATTGTTGTGTTGTTTTGGGTTGTACTGGCAAGTTTCTCAGCGGTTCCGCTTTTATTGCTTGAATTCCCTAATTTATCTATAGCAGATGCTTTTTTTGAGTCATTTTCTGGCTTAACCACTACAGGTGCCACAATTCTTAAAGAAATTGATGGTTTGCCTCACTCCGTACTTTGGTATCGCCAGCAATTACAATGGTTGGGTGGTATGGGGATAATCGTTTTAGCGGTAGCTGTTTTACCTATGTTAGGCATTGGTGGCATGCAACTTTATCGGGCTGAAACACCCGGTCCGGTAAAAGATTCAAAAATGACACCGCGTATTGCAGATACGGCTAAACACTTGTGGTACATCTACCTATCTTTAACCATTGCTTGTGCAGTGAGTTATTGGGTAGCAGGTATGTCTGCTTTTGATGCTATTTGTCATGCTTTCTCTACTATTGCTATTGGTGGTTATTCGACACATACCGAGAGTATGGGGTATTTTAATAGCCCAGCAATTAACTTTGTTTGTGTGTTTTTCTTATTAATCGCAGGTGTTAATTTTGCACTTCACTTTGCTGTACTGCACAGTAAATCATTAAGAAGTTATTTTTATGATCCTGAATTTAAAGTCTTTATTGCAATACAGTTTGTCTTAATGTTAGTGTGTTTGGTTGTTTTGTTAGCAACAGGCACTTACGAAGATGGCTTCGAAGCCTTTGATCAAGCTCTGTTTCAGTCTGTTTCAATTAGTACAACTGCAGGTTTTGCCACCACAAGCTTTGCAGATTGGCCAACATTACTGCCTATGTTATTAATATTTGCAAGTTTTATAGGGGGCTGTGCGGGAAGTACTGGCGGTGGCATGAAAGTTGTGCGAGTTGTACTTTTGTATTTACAAGGATTGCGAGAATTAAATCGACTCGTTCACCCCAGAGCGGTGTTTACTATAAAGTTAGGTCGTAAAGCTTTACCTGATCGTGTCGTTGAAGCTATATGGGGTTTTTTCTCAGCTTATGCCGCGGTTTTCATTATTTGTATGTTGTTGCTTCTTGCTACAGGTATGGATGACTTAACGGCTTTTACCGCTGTTGCGGCTTGTTTAAATAACTTAGGTCCAGGCTTAGGAGCTGTTGCTGCAAATTTTGCCGATATTACTGATTTCAGTAAATGGGTATTAATAGTAGCTATGCTGTTTGGTCGTTTAGAGATATTCACTTTATTGGTGTTATTCACACCTGCTTTTTGGCGCTCTTAAGTTAAATTTTCTATCATTAAATAGATAATAAAAAACCCAGATATTTCTGGGTTTTTTTGAATTGACTCTAGTTGTTTTTAATAAAAATTCAGCGCATCTACATGAAACAGTTTCTCTACATCATAAATATAACGCTTATTCACTAAGAAAAGAATGACGTGATCTTCTGACTTGATTGTAGTGTTAGAGTGCGCAATTAATACTTCTTCTTGTCGAACGATTGCGCCTATGGTTGTACCTGGAGGTAATTTAATTGACTGGATTGTTTTACCCACCACCTTAGACGATTTTTCATCGCCTTTAGCAATAATCTCAATAGCTTCTGCAGCACCGCCACGTAAACTATATACGTTATCAATGCTACCACGACGTACATGAGTTAATAAGGCTGAAATAGTGGCATGTTGAGGTGATACGGCAATATCAATTTCGCTGCCATGTACTAAATCTATGTAGGCACTGCGTTGAATAAGCACCATGGCTTTACGTACGCCTAAGCGTTTCGCGAGCAGTGATGACATGATATTCGCTTCATCATCATTGGTGACGGCAATAAAAACATCAAATTGGTCAATATGTTCTTCAAGTAATAGTTCTTGATCAGAAGAATCACCGGTAAAAACTAAGGTATCATTTAATTCTGATGCTAAATGTTCAGCACGTTTTGGGGAACGTTCAATAAGTTTAACTTGGTGATTTTTTTCTAATATTTTCGCTAGGCCGGCACCTATGTTACCACCGCCTGCAATCATGATTCTTTTGTAAGGTGCTTCGAGCTTTTGTAATTCATTCATTACTGTTCGAATATGAATGGTAGCTGCAATGAAAAACACTTCGTCATCTGCTTCAATAACTGTAGTGCCAAGAGGGCGAATGGGTTTGCCGTTACGATAAATTGCGGCAACACGCGTGTCTACATTAGGAATATGTTCACGTAAAGTTGAAAGGGCATGACCTACTAATAAACCGCCATAATAAGCTTTTACGGCGACTAAGCTGACCTTTCCTTGTGCAAACTCTAATACTTGTAATGCTCCTGGGTAATCAATTAAACGTGCAATATCACGGGTAACTAATTGTTCCGGTGCAATAACGTGATCTACAGGAATGTTTTTTGATTGAAATAATTGTTCTTGATAGCGCAATATATGTGATGAACGGATCCGCGCTATTTTATTTGCCGTATTAAATAGCGTATAACAAATTTGGCAGGCGAGCATATTCGTTGCGTCATCACTGCTTACCGCAATGACTAACTCTGCATCTTCAGCTCCTGCTTGCTTTAATATATCGGGGTGTGATCCGTTACCAACAACAACTTGCAAGTCCATTTTATCTTGTAGTTCATGTAACGTTTCTGCGTTGGTATCAATTATAGTGATATCGTTACGTTCACCTACAAGGTTCTCGGCTAATGTTCCGCCCACTTGTCCTGCACCAATAATAATTATTTTCATAAGTTAACTAACGATTACTTTTTCTAATTTAGCGTAGTAAAAACCATCCATTGATTGTTCATTTGGCAGGATTTGCCAGCCAATATCGGTTTTCTCATTTGTTATTTGTACTAACTTAGCATTGTTATTCTCAGATAAAAACAGTTGGATCTGCTGAATGTTTTCTTCAGGTAAAATACTACAAGTTGCGTAAAGCAAAGTACCACCGGGTTTCAAAAGAGACCAAATGTTATTTAATATCTGTTGCTGTAATACAGTGAGCTTTTCAATATCATCAGCTTTTCTTAACCACTTAATATCAGGATGACGACGAATGACACCGGTACCAGAACAAGGAGCATCAAGAAGGATACGATCGTAAAGTTCTCCATCCCACCATTCTTGTGACGCAGCATCTGCGGTTATTACTTTAGCCGTTAGGTTAAGGCGAGTTAAATTTTCTTCAACTCTTATCAAACGATTTTCTTCAATATCGATGGCAGTCATTTTTCCTAAATCAGGTGTTAGTTCAAGAATATGACAAGTCTTCCCACCTGGCGCTGCACAGCAATCAAGTACAATATCATCTGCTTGAGTGTTTAATAAAATCGCGGCTTGTTGAGCAGCACCATCTTGAACTGAAATCCAACCATCAGCAAAGCCAGGCAGTTTATTAACATCAATGGCGTTAACGAGCTTAATTGCCGATGATTTTTCATCAACGAGCTCAACAGAAATATCTTCTTGGCTTAATAAGGCTAAATATTCAGTAACATTATGATGTTTTTGATTAACCCTGAGCCACATGGGCGGGCGTTCTAAATTAGCGGTAAGAATCTCTTGCCATTGATCCGGATAAGCACGTTGCAGTTTTTTGATAAACCAACTGGGGTGTGAATACTTTATCGCATCAGGTAAGTCTGCTGCCGCTTCATCAGCGCCTTCTTTGGCTAAATTACGTTGAATATTACGCAGTACGCCATTAATTAAGCCTCTTAAAAAATCACACTTTAAAGGTTTTGTTGCGGCTACCGTTTCACTCACTGCGGCGTGATCTGGAATACGTGTATGCTTTACTTGATAAATGCCGACTAAAATTAAAAAATGACCAACACGCTGTTTACCTTTTAAGGGTTTATCCATGAGTTGGCGTAAGTCATATTCAAGTGCAGGTAAGTATCTTAAAACACCGTAACAAAGCTCCTGTAAAAGGCCTTTATCTTTACCTTCTACTTTTGCTTGAGCTTTTGGTAACTCATCGCTAAGGCTTCTTCCTTTATCAACAACAGCAAAACAACACCTTGCCGCTAGGGCTCTAATATTAGTCGCCATTATTTTTCACTCAAATTGTTTGAAGTAACACTATTGATATTGCTTTTTTCAGCAAACCATAGAGCTTTGCCATTTAAAATATCACGAACGGCTAATGGTTTTTTACCCGGTAATTGTAAAGATTCTAGGCAAAGAGAACCTGAAGCTGTCGCAACAGTGATGCCATTTTTATTCGCTGAAATTATTGTGCCCGGCATATAATCATGAGCTTCGTCAGAATAGCTTGCTTGCCAAACACGAATACGATGTTCAGTTTGCTTCTCATCAGTAAAAGTAAGTTGTGCAACTGGCCATGGAATATAAGCTCGAATTTTACGATGTAATTCTGCTGCTGGTAATTGCCAGTTTAATTCTGCTTCTTCTTTATTCAATTTAGCCGCATAGGTAGATAGACTGTTATCTTGAGGTTCAGCGTGATGTTTATTTTCAGCCATTAAATCTAGTGTGCTGAGTAAAGCCGCAGGCCCAAGGTTAGCTAACTTTTCATAAAGTGAAGCGCTGGTATCTTGAAGTGTAATGTCACATGTCGCCTTGGCGATCATATCTCCGGTATCTAACCCTTTATCCATTTGCATAATAGTAACGCCGGTTTCTTTGTCTCCTGCTTCTAATGAACGTTGAATAGGAGCTGCACCACGCCATTTTGGCAATATTGAGCCGTGAACATTTACACAACCTAAACGCGGAGCTTCTAGTATTACCGTTGGCAACAATAAGCCATAAGCGACGACTACCATAATGTCAGCATTATAACTGGCCAATTTTTCTTGATCGCCAGCGTCTTTAAAATTAGTGGGTTGCTCAACAATAATATCGTGGGCTATTGCTAGATTTTTAGTGGCACAAGCCGTCAGCTTTTTACCACGTCCTGCGCGTTTATCAGGAGGGCAGTAAACAGCGACTACATCATGATGAGAATTAATGAGCGCTGTTAAGTGCTGTGCAGCAAAGTCTGGCGTGCCAGCAAAAATTATTTTAAGAGCTTTTGACAAGTTTTTATTCCGAATTCTATTGATGTTAATTAACTATTGGCTAAACGGGCTTCTTTTTCTAATTTCGACTTTATACGCTGGCGTTTTAATGGCGATAAATAATCAACAAATAACTTACCATCTAAATGGTCGACTTCATGCTGAATACAAATTGCGAGTAGCTCTGTTGCGTCTAAAGTGAATTCTTTACCTTCACGGTCGAGGGCTTTAACCGTAACTTCAGTATAACGGTCAACTTTTGCGTAACACCCCGGTACAGATAAACAACCTTCTTCATTGATTTCTGTGCTATCACTATGGCTAATTATTTCTGGATTGATAAAAACAAGTGCTTGTTCTTTATCTTCAGTAACATTAATGACAACAATACGCTGATGAATATTGACCTGTGTGGCGGCTAAACCGACACCATTTTCGTCATACATGGTTTCAAACATGTCGTCGATAATTTGTTTTACATCACTGTTAAAAGCTTCTACTGGCGCGGCTTTAGTGCGTAAGCGTTCGTCTGGAAATCTAAGTACGTTTAAAATAGTCATAAATCTTCAAAAAATTAGCGAAAATTCGCATTGAGTGTTATGTTTCAATTTTAGCCATTAAATATAATTAATAATAGTGGTTTAGGCTAAAAGCTTAATATATCTGTTTAATAGGCGCACTATCATGCTAATACGTAGTTTATTATTAATACTCAGCTTATCTTTTTCAGTATTTGTTGATGCGGATGAATTAACTTTAAATAAAAATGCCCCAAAATCTTACATCGTTAAAAAAGGCGATACTTTGTGGGATATTTCAGGAATATTCTTAAATCAACCTTGGTTATGGCCAAAGTTGTGGCGATTGAATCCTGATATTAATAACCCACATTTAATTTACCCCGGTGATGAACTTCGTTTAGTTTTCGATGAAAAAGGGCATCCTATGCTAGTTCGTGGTAAACCTGAACTTAAATGGTCACCTCGAGCGCGCGTCCAGTTAAAAGATCAATCTGCTATTTCAAGTCTACCTTTAGACGTTATTTCACCTTATATTCTGTACGGCAGCGTGTTATCGGAAGATGAAATAGAAAAGCTTCCTTATGTTTTAGGCAGCGACGAAGGATACAAATCAAGTATTGATGGCTTTAATGTCTATGTGAATGAAGAATTAGAGTTGGGGCAAGGTTACGGCATTTATCAAAAGAAAGACGAAATATATGATCCTGAAACGGAAGAGTTTTTAGGATATAACATTCGCGTAGTGGGTACGGGTAAAGTATTACGCACAGGAAATCTTGAAAATAACGTGCCAGCTACGATTTATGTTGACGGTACAAAACAAGAAATTCGTTCAGGTGACTTTATTATGCCTGTAAATGAAAACCAACAATACCCCTCTTTCTTCACTTTGAAACCAGTAAATAAGTCATTACGTGGGCAGATTATAAATAGTGCTAACGGTTTTAGAGAATTTGGAAAATTAGAAGTTGTGATGATAAACCTTGGCGCTGAGCATGCTGTTGAACAAGGAGATGTTGTATCGGTAAAACGTGCTAGCCCAGGCGTTATTGAAACGAGTAATGGCCCAGTTTATAGCCAAGGCGGTTCTCGCTGGAACCGCATGGCAAGCGTTGATGATTCTGATTATAAGATGCCAGAAGAGGTCGTAGGAGAAATGATGGTTTTTAAAGTATACCAAAAAGTCAGTTTAGCTTTGGTACTACGTTCAAGTAAACCACTTAGAGTCTATGACATTATTACCTCACCACTGGTAAATGATTAAATATTAGACTTTACTTTAGTCAAAAGAAAATAGCTGTTCTTAAGGAGAAGACAGTGACAACAAAGCAAGTATCCGATGCTACAGTTCCACAGTATTGTGAGCATAAAGAGAGAAGTGAGAGTCATTATTGGTTAGCGCTTAAACTCGTACCACGGCTAGCGAGCCACAAAAAGTTAACCCTAGTTGAGCTTTTTGGCGTTGAGCAGATTTTTCATCCATCACAAGAATTATCATCACTGAACCTTACTCAAAAACAAATCTCGTCCATAAGGGCACCTGACTGGCTGAGAATTTCAAATATCATTGACGCGTCACATCGATGTGGCAGTTCCATCATTCCTATTACAGATTCCCGTTATCCGCTTATCCTAAAGCAAATTTATGATCCGCCGCTTGTTTTATTTGCACAAGGGAATATAGCGCTTTTAAATCAACAACAAATTGCGATGGTGGGTAGTCGAGATGCTAGTATTAATGGTCGAGATAATGCATTCGAATTTGCACAAAAGTTAGCACAAGTTGGATTAGTTATTACCAGCGGTTTAGCTTTAGGTATAGACGGTGCGGCCCACAAAGGTGCTTTATCAGTTAAAGGTAAAACCATTGCTGTTGTCGCTACGGGATTAGATCAGGTGTATCCAGCGAGACATCGACTCTTAGCAAAAAATATTCTCGATAATGAGGGAGCGATTGTGAGTGAATTTTCACCAGGTACTCCGCCTAAACCTGGGTATTTCCCCAAACGTAATCGAATAATTAGCGGCTTAAGTCTAGGCGTTTTAGTTGTTGAAGCGACTATTAAAAGTGGCTCTTTAGTCACAGCACGTTGTGCGATAGAACAGAATCGTGAAGTGTTTGCTATTCCCAGTACAATAAATAACCTTCAGGCTAAAGGTTGTCATTGGCTCATTAAACAAGGCGCTAAACTTGTCGATAATGTTGCCGATATAGTAGATGAAATAGAATTATTGCCGCAAACTGGTCTAAACTTAAGTATAAACATAGAGAAAGACCAAGCGTTAGAAGAAAGTCAAAAACAACACTTGTTTAACGATTCATTGTTAGCTAGTGTGGGTTATGAAATCACTCCCGTAGATATTGTGATTTCCCGAAGTAAACTACCTATAGATGTAGTATTAACTCGGTTAACAATTCTAGAGCTTAAAGGCCTGGTTGCTACGGTTCCAGGAGGTTATCTAAGAGTAAAGTAGGGGCCAATTATGTTTGATATCCTGATGTATCTATTTGAAAATTATATACATAGTGAAGCCGAGATTATGGTGGATCAAGAGTTATTAACTGATGAACTTACCCGTGCAGGTTTTCATCAAGACGAGATATATAAAGCGCTAAGTTGGTTAGAAAAGCTGGCCGCTCTGCAAGACACCGAAGCTTACCCATATCTAACACGAGTAGGTCGTCGTTCAGTTCGTGTTTATATTGATGATGAAATGCAATTACTTGATGTGGAATGTCGAGGTTTTCTTTTATTTTTAGAACAAGTCAATGTACTTGATTTTACCACTCGAGAAATGGTGATTGACCGTGTAATGGAATTAGACACTAAGTTCTTTTCTCTTGATGACCTGAAATGGGTTGTACTCATGGTGTTATTTAATGTGCCAGGTAAAGAGAGTGCATACTCACAAATGGAAGATCTGATTTTTGATGAGCAAGATGGTCCATTACATTAGTGTTAATGGTAAAGTTCACTTAACCCTCGCTAATCATGGCATAATGACTTCAACAATAATCTGGTGAATGCATTATGCCCAATTCCGATAAACCTTTATTTTCACAGCACGAACATGCCCTAAAAAAAGCGTATGAAGTGTGCCCAAAATGCGGTAGTGAAATTGTTATAAAGAATAGTAAGTCAGGAAAGTTTTTTGGTTGTGTTTCATACCCCGCTTGTGATTTTACGCGTCCTGTCGTTGAACATGAGCGTGTTGAAGATAAAATTTTAGTGGGCACTCAATGCCCCGAATGTCAAAACGAGCTCGCTGTAAAACAAGGCCGATATGGGATGTTTATCGGTTGTTCTAATTATCCAGATTGTCATCACATCGAAGATACGAGTGTTCAAGAAGATGTAGGTGTTGCTTGCCCCCAATGTCAAAAAAAGGGTAAACAAAGTGAATTAATTGAACGTAGCAATCGCTTTGGCAAGACATTCTATTCTTGTGAGCAATACCCTAAATGCAAGTACGTGGTTAATTACCCTCCTATCGCAGAAAAATGTCCAGAGTGTCAATGGTCTATCTTAGTGAAGCGAAAAATGGCCAGTGGTAACGTCATAATATGTCCAGAAAAGAAATGCACCTATAAGCGTAAAGAGATATAATGCGCGCAATTATTTAACTAAACCTCTGGAGAGACAAAATGTCATCAACTTTTGTTGCAATTTTAATGGGTTCAGATTCTGATCTCCCTGTTATGCAAGCTACTATCAGTATTTTAAAATCATTCGGCATAGAACACGAAGTACGTGTTCGTTCAGCACATAGAACTCCTGATGCTACTAAAGCTTATGTAAAAGATGCTGAAGAACGTGGCTGTAAAGTCTTTATCTGTGCAGCTGGATTAGCCGCTCATTTAGCCGGTGCTGTTGCTGGAATGACGACTCGTCCAGTTATTGGTGTTCCCGTTGATAATGGACCATTACAAGGTCATGACGCATTGCTTTCAACCGTTATGATGCCTGGTGGAATTCCAGTTGCTACTGTTGCAATTGGTAAAGCTGGCGCGAAAAACGCAGGTTATTTAGCGGCACAAATTTTAGGTGTTGCGGATCAATCAATTGCAGAAAAAGTTAAAGAAGAGCGTGCAGCTAATGCCGTTGCTTTGCTTGCAAAAGATGAAGCAATGCAAGCAAAATTAAGCTAAACCTTAATTTGTTGTTTGAAAAAACCAGCGTTCTGCTGGTTTTTTTATGCCCCTCATTTACGAACGTTTTGTTTATGAATAATGGTATATATTTATTTTCAGACTAAAGACATTTTAGCTTGGTGAATTTGTGAAGCAGTAAAAGGAAAATATCATACCATTAGATAAAATCACCAGCGTAAACTATTCCCATTAAGTGCAATAAACTAAAAAGTCTCTCATAACCACTCATTTTGTTATTCCGCCAAGTGAAATTTTTTGGGTGATATAAAACACTTATTTAATCTCTGGGATAAACGCCGTATAATCCACAAATAACTCCTTTATTCTTCATTTGTACATATATGATGACTTCTGCTGAAGAAGCTTATTATCAAGGCGGCATTATTGCTTATCCAACTGAAGCCGTATTTGGTTTAGGTTGTGATCCTGATAATTCACAAGCAATTGAAAAACTACTCAGTATTAAAAAACGTGCGCCAGAGAAAGGTTTGATTTTACTTGCAGCAAATTACAGCCAATTACTGCCTTATATTGACGATAATAAAATACCCGAAGACAAACGTATTAGCATATTGTCCCGTTGGCCTGATGGTATCACTCAACTAGTCCCAAAAAACATTCATATTAATGAATTGCTAACGGGAGTGTTTTCTACGATAGCTGTTCGAATTACCAGTCAACCTGATGTTGTCGCGCTTTGCAATAAACTCAATAAACCTATTGTTTCTACGAGTGCTAATTTATCAGGGCAGGAGCCAGCAAAAACATGGCAAGAAGTTGAAGAAACACTTTCTCAGGAAATTGATTTCATCATAAAAGGCAAAACATTAGGTTATACTCAACCTTCAAAAATAATTGATGCACTGACCGGAGAGACCATTCGCGTATGAGCCAAGTAAATATAGAAACAGTGATTGAATTTTTAAAATCACTACAAGACAATATTTGTTCAGCATTAGAGACGGCTGATGGAAGTGGAAACTTTGTTGAAGATAATTGGACTCGTGCTGCAGGTGGCGGTGGACGCACAAGAGTGTTAACTAATGGCATTGTTATTGAGCAAGGTGGTGTTAATTTTTCTGAGGTTTCTGGAGATAAATTACCACCTTCAGCCAGTGCACTTCGTCCTGAGCTTGCCGGTAGAACTTGGCGTGCGTGTGGTGTTTCATTAGTTATACATCCGAACAATCCTCACATTCCTACTTCCCATGCTAACGTCCGTTTTTTTATTGCTGAAAAAGAAGGTGAAGAAGCCGTTTGGTGGTTTGGTGGTGGTTTTGATTTAACCCCTTTTTATCCAGTGAAAGAAGACGTTGTGCATTGGCATCAAACAGCAAAGTCTCTTTGTCAGCCATTTGGTGATAATGTTTATGACGAGCATAAGAAGTGGTGTGATGAATATTTCTATTTGAAGCACCGAGATGAAACTCGCGGTGTTGGTGGGTTATTTTTTGATGATTTGAATCAATGGGATTTTGATACCTGCTTAAATTACATCAAAGCAGTAGGCCAAGGTTTTATTGATGCTTATGTACCTATAATAGAAAAGAGAAAAAACACCGAGTTTTCAGAGCAACAACGTCAATTTCAATTATATCGTCGTGGTCGTTATGTTGAGTTCAATTTGGTATTCGATCGCGGCACTTTATTTGGTTTGCAATCAGGTGGACGAACAGAGTCTATATTAATGTCTATGCCACCTCTTGCTCGATGGGAATATAATTACCAACCCGACCCAGCAACTAAAGAAGCTGAGTTAGCATCATATCTAGTGCCACAAGATTGGCTGGCGGAATAATAGTCTTCAATCATATCCATTAATAAATTATAAATGTTAAACCTCATAAGGCAGTCTCTTTTAATATAAAGGTTACTGCTTTTTTTATATTCATCATTCCCTTATTACGATAATCTTAGGTACAAACTTATTATTTAGTACCTTCCATGGATCAATATCTCGTTTTTGGTAACCCAATCAAACAATCTCGTTCGCCCATTATTCATCAGCTTTTTGCAAATCAAACTCAACAGCAACTTAATTACCAGAGTAAATATGTAGAATTAAATGAGTTTTCAGCAACGATAGCAAGGTGTATTAAAACAGGTGTGAAAGGCGCAAATGTTACTGTGCCTTTTAAAGAAGAAGCGATGGCACTATGCAATCAACTAACTGAACGTGCTCAACTGGCTGGTGCGGTTAACACCTTGAGTTTTGTTAATGGAGAAATATGGGGAGATAACACTGACGGACAAGGACTTGTTCAAGACCTCCTAAATAACAATGTAGAATTAAAAAATAGTCGAATTCTACTATTAGGAGCAGGAGGTGCGGCGAAGGGAGTTATATTGCCCTTGTTAGCCCAATTACCAGCAGCAATAGTTATTGCCAACAGAACAATAGCTAAGGCTGAAAGCTTAATAACTAAATTTAATAACGAAAAGCTATCAAGTTGTGGTTTTACTGATTTAAATGATGAAAAGTTTGATCTCATTATTAATGCAACATCAGCAAGCTTATCTGGCAATATTCCGCCTATATCTAATGAACTTGTCGCTAATACTCTTTGCTACGATATGGTCTATGGAAAAGAACTAACACCATTTCTTAAATGGGCGAAAGAGCATGGCGCAATTAAAGTCATAGACGGTTTAGGTATGTTAGTAGGGCAAGCCGCAGAAAGCTTTAGAGTATGGAGGAATGTTTTACCTGAAATAACGCCTGTATTGAATATACTGAGAAAAGAGGGCTAAACATGAACCAACAAATTATCTTTAATGATGATATGTCATTTGATTATGAAAAGAGAGAGTGCGTCTTTACTGGGTTAGTTTCGGGGGAACGTATAACTATCTTTATTAAAGCAAAAGATATTATAGAACTCACTAACGCAGTAAAATTTGATTTTGAATGCCAAGTAGAAGAATGGCTCGAAGATAACGAGCCTCCAACGAACCGGAAAATTCAATTGGTATATATTTAGCTGAGCTTATAATTGAGCAATGTACTCATTTTTAAGTTCAACATAATTAATTGCTGATTGACTGAGAAAGTTTTGCTCACTCTCTTTTAACAACCTTACCTGTTTTACAGGGTTACCTACATAGAGGTAACCACTTGTTAATGTTTTATGAGGAGGAACTAAAGCACCTGCACCAATGAATACATCATCTTCAATTACAGCACCATCCATAATGATTGCACCCATTCCAACAAGAATACGATTACCTAACTTGCAACCATGTAACATACACTTATGGCCTACAGTGACATCTTTACCAATAACGAGAGGGTTGCCATTAGGGTTTACGGAACTTTTTCTCGTTACATGTAAAACAGTACCGTCTTGGATATTAGTGCGATCACCAATGATTATTGTATTTACATCACCTCTGGCGGCGACTAAAGGCCAAATACTGACATCGTCACCTAAAGTGATATCACCGATAAGAACAGCGGCTTGATCAACATAGACATTATTGCCTAAACTTGGTGTGATCTTGTTATACATACGTAGGTTAGTTTTATTCATATTAGTCACTAGGTGATGAACTTGTCCTTTTATAGTAGCAAATAAGATGTAAATGATGAAAAATTATCGATTACCTGAAGGTTAATATAAATATAGCTGAATATATAAAGAGAGGGCAGGTAAAGGTAACTGATGAAAAAGTAACATATGTGTTCGAATAAACCCCAATAAAAACACGGGCTGTACGTTAAATAGCCGAACGAATGTTTATTTCAAATTAATGACAAAAAAGAGTTGACGCCCAGCGAGAAATGTCTAGAATGCGCTCCAGTT
>JABSOZ010000001.1 GCA_013215295.1 Colwellia sp. | reverse complement strand
AAGCTCGTCGTAACTTAGTAACCGTTGACTTGAAGGGTACTACTCTTCAACATGCCATTAAAGGCAAGCATTCTGGTTCTAAAGTTTACATGCAACCAGCTTCTGAAGGTACAGGTATCATCGCCGGTGGCGCGATGCGTGCAGTACTTGAAGTTGCAGGCGTTCAGAACGTATTGTCAAAAGCATACGGTTCTACTAACCCAATCAACGTAGTTCGCGCTACTGTATCTGCTCTAGCGAATATGCATTCGCCTGAAGCTGTTGCAGCTAAACGTGGCAAAAGCGTTGCTGACATACTGGGGTAACTGAGCATGGCTAAAACAGTAAAAGTAACTCAAATGAAAAGTTCTATCGGTCGTTTACCGAAGCATAGAGCTACATTAAGAGGTCTTGGATTACGTCGTATTCGTCATACAGTAGAGTTAGAAGACACTCCATCTGTACGCGGTATGATTAACACAGTATCTTATATGGTTAAGGTGGAGGACTAATTATGCATTTAAATACTTTATCTCCTGCACCAGGTGCAAAGAAAGCTAAGAAGCGATGTGGTCGCGGTATTGGTTCAGGCATTGGTAAAACAGGCGGTCGTGGTCACAAAGGTCAGAAGTCACGTTCTGGCGGTAGTGTACGTCCAGGTTTCGAAGGTGGTCAAATGCCATTGAAACAACGTTTACCTAAGTTTGGTTTCACGTCACGTAAGTCTTTAGTTCGCGCTGAAGTACGTTTACATGAACTAAACATCATCACAGGTGATGTTGTCGATATCTTTGCTCTTAAAGACGCAAACCTAATTACACGTAACATCAAAACAGCAAAAATCATGTTGTCTGGTGAAATTAACCGTCCAATTACGGTTCGTGGTTTAGGTGTTACTAAAGGCGCACGTGCAGCTATTGAAGCTGCTGGCGGAAAAATCGAGGAATAGTACAGCATGGCTACACCAGGAATGGCTACTTCACAAAGTAATAAAGGCGCAGGCGGTTTGTCTGAGCTAAAGCAAAGATTATGGTTTGTTCTCGGCGCACTAATAGTGTTCCGTTTAGGATCATTTGTGCCAATCCCTGGTATTGACGCCGCTGTATTAGCTCAGTTGTTTGAACAACAAAAGGGCACCATAATAGAGATGTTTAACATGTTCTCTGGTGGTGCTCTTGAGCGAGCCTCTGTATTGGCACTTGGTATTATGCCGTACATCTCAGCTTCAATAATTATGCAATTGCTTACGGTTATGCACCCGGCAATGGCAGAGTTAAAAAAAGAAGGTGAAGCTGGACGACGTAAAATCAGTCAATACACCCGCTACGGCACGTTAGTTCTAGCGACAGTACAATCAATTGCAATTGCAAGAAGTCTACCAGGAATGATGCCGGGTCTAGTAATGGACGCAGGTTTTGGTTTCTACTTTGCTGCAGTAGTAAGTTTAGTAACTGGTACCATGTTTTTAATGTGGTTAGGTGAACAAATTACAGAACGCGGTATTGGTAACGGTATTTCAATCTTGATATTTGCAGGTATTGTTGCTGGCATGCCTTCAGCTGTTGCTCAAACAGCAGAGATGGCGCGTCAAGGTGAATTGCACCCATTAGTATTATTGTTGATGTGTGTCATAGTATTCGCTGTAACATTTTTTGTAGTATTTGTTGAACGTGGTCAGCGACGTATTGTTGTTAACTATGCTAAGCGTCAGCAAGGCCGTAAGGTTTTTGCTGCTCAAAGCACACATTTACCGCTAAAAGTGAATATGGCTGGTGTTATACCACCTATCTTTGCATCAAGTATTATCTTGTTTCCAGGCACTCTAGCGAGCTGGTTTGGACAAGGTGAAGGTGCGGTTGCTGACTTTTTACAAGAAGTATCTATTGCTATTTCTCCAGGTCAGCCACTGTATGTAATGTTACTTGCTGCGGCGATAATATTTTTCTGTTTCTTTTACACGGCTCTTGTTTTCAATCCGCGTGAAACAGCAGATAACCTAAAAAAATCTGGTGCGTTTATTCCTGGGATCCGTCCTGGTGAGCAAACGTCTAAATATATAGATAAAGTGATGACACGTTTAACCCTAGCGGGAGCGATGTATATTACCTTTATTTGTTTGGTACCTCAGTTCATGATCATCGCGTGGGACGTACAGTTCTATTTCGGTGGCACATCATTACTCATTATTGTAGTGGTTATTATGGACTTTATGGCACAAGTACAAACTCATATGATGTCTCATCAATATGACAATGTGCTTAAGAAAGCTAACTTAAAGGGCTAGGTCGAAAGACTTAACTCAATAGGTAAACGGAGTATAAAATGAAAGTACGTGCATCCGTAAAAAAGATTTGTCGTAATTGTAAAGTGGTTAAACGCAAAGGCGTAGTACGCATTCTTTGTGTAGAACCAAAGCACAAACAAAGACAAGGTTAATCTTAGATTTATCTAAGATAACAGCAATATCTTTTAGAAGTAGCATTGTGCAGAGAATTCTGTATAATGCCGCTTCGATTTGCAGAAAAGAAGACAAGTTGGGTATCCTAACGGGCTTTCCAACTTGATTAATTTTAACTTAAATAGGAGATGTGTTTAGTGGCCCGTATCGCTGGCATTAACATCCCTGATCGTAAGCATGCAGTAATCGCCATTACTGCGATTTACGGTATNGGAGCTACNCGNGCNAAAGCAATTTGTGCAGCNNCNGGTATCGCNGAATCAACNAAGATCAGTGAANTNGACGAAGCAAANATTGATTTGCTACGTGCNGAAGTGGATAAATNNACCGTAGAAGGTGATTTACGCCGTGAAGTTTCAATGAANATTAAACGTCTTATGGATTTAGGTTGTTACCGTGGCATNCGCCANCGTCGCAGTCTTCCTCTACGTGGTCAACGCACTAAAACAAATGCGCGTACCCGTAAAGGTCCTCGTAAGCCAATTAAGAAGTAAGAGGAACTAGACAATGGCTAAAACACCAGTTCGTACGCGTAAACGCGTAAAAAAACAAGTTGCTGATGGCATGGCTCATATCCATGCTTCTTTCAACAACACAATCGTGACTCTTACAGACCGTCAAGGTAATGCTTTATCTTGGGCGACTGCCGGTGGTTCAGGTTTCCGTGGTTCACGTAAATCAACTCCGTTCGCTGCGCAAGTAGCTGCAGACCGCGCTGGCGCTGTTGCAAAAGAGTTTGGTTTGAAGAATATTGAAGTGTTCGTAAAAGGTCCAGGTCCAGGTCGTGAATCTGCTATCCGTGCCTTAAATGCTGCTGGTTTTAAAATCACCAACATTACTGACGTAACACCTATTCCTCATAATGGTTGTCGTCCTCCTAAGAAACGTCGCGTTTAATCGCACTTTTTAGGATAGTTGGAGAAAGAAAATGGCTAGATATTTAGGTCCTAAGTTAAAACTTTGTCGCCGCGAAGGAACAGATTTGTTCCTTAAAAGTGGTGTTAGAGCAATTGACACTAAATGTAAAATCGAAACAATACCAGGTCAACATGGCGCCCGTCGCGGTCGTTTATCAGACTATGGTGTTCAACTTCGTGAAAAACAAAAAGTTCGTCGTATTTTCGGCGTGCTTGAAAAACAATTCAGTAATTACTACAAAGAAGCGGCACGTCAAAAAGGCAACACAGGTGAAAACTTGTTACAGCTTTTAGAAACTCGTTTAGATAACGTAGTTTACCGTATGGGTTATGCAAGCACTCGTGCTGAAGCCCGTCAATTAGTTAGCCATAAGGCTATCGTGGTAAATGGCGTAGTAGTTAATATTCCATCTTTCACTGTTAAAGCTGAAGATACTGTTTCTGTTCGTGAGAAGTCTAAAACTCAAGCACGTATCATTGCTGCTTTAGAATTAGCTGAACAACGTGAGAAACCACTTTGGGTTGAAGTAGATAACAAGAAACTAGAAGGCGTTTTTAAACGTGTTCCAGATCGTTCTGACTTGTCTGCCGAAATTAATGAACAGTTGATTGTTGAACTTTACTCTAAGTAAAGTTGCACTTTAAGAGAGGACATATATGCAGGGTACTGTAACCGAATTCCTTAGACCACGATTGGTTGGTATTGAAACCATTAGCCCAACAAGATCTAAGGTGACGTTAGAGCCATTAGAACGTGGTTTTGGTCATACTTTAGGTAATGCGTTACGCCGCATTCTTTTATCTTCAATGCCAGGTAGTGCTGTAACTGAAGTGGAAATTGACGGTGTATTACATGAATACACTAGTAAAGAAGGTGTGCAAGAAGACATCATCGAAATATTGTTGAACCTTAAGGGACTAGCAATAAGTTTAGAAGGCAAAGATCAAGCTGTTATTACTTTAAC